>OZ252296.1:0-855000 GCA_965250245.1 Inquilinaceae bacterium
ATCTTCAACAAGCCGGCCCCTCTGTCGAAGCATCGAGACACGGGCGGGCGCCACCGCAAATTGGTCGCGGTCAGGCATCGGGTTTCGCGGAAGCGCAGCGCCGACAGACCGGATTGATCCCGGGCACCACCTCAGGTCGGATCGCCCTGGCATGCCGGTGTTGAATGCGACCCGGGCGCCGGCCGGCAGCTCCGGTCAGCGCCATCGGACCGGACATCAGGGATACATCGACAAGAGGAGACCCGCATTGACCGATAAACCGCTCGCACAGAAAACCGTCGCCATCCTCGCCGCCAACGGCTTTGAGGAAACCGAGATGACCGAGCCGCAGCGTGGCCTTCTGGCCGCCGGCGCGGTCGTCAAGCTGGTCTCCCCCGAACAGGCCCTGGTCAATGGCTGGCATGGCGGCGCCTGGGGCCACTACTTCCCGGTCGACGTGCCGCTCTCGAGCGCGCTCGCCGCGGATTTCGACGCGCTGATCGTCCCGGGCGGCGAGCGCAGCGTGCAGAAGCTCCTGGGAACCCCGCACACCCAGCGGTTCCTGAAGGGCTTCATGGACGGCGACAAGCCGGTCGCGGTGATCGGCGGATCGATCGACCTGCTGGCGAAGGCTGAGCGCGCCAAGGGGCGCAAGCTGGCGGCCGACGAGACGACCGCCGAGGCGCTCGGCACGGCCGGCGCGGAGACGGTCGACCAGGCGATGGTCGTCGACGGCGCGCTGATCAGCGCCCGCGATGATGTCGAGCCGGACGCGCTGAAGGAAGAGGTCCTGCGGGTCTTCGGCGAGCGGCTCGGCGACATGGCCGAGGCGGCATAACGGGTCCGGTACGGAATATCGGTGCCTGATGCGCCGGTCCGGGGAAGCCCGGGCCGGCGTTTTCTTTGCCGCCTGAGTCCGCGCCGTCGGTCGCCGAACCGCCGCAATCCCTGTTCAGGCTGCGGCCGATCGGTCTAAAGTCGCGGCCGTGCCGTCATCGTTCGATGACGGTGTCGTTCCGACAGGTCCGATGGAGACTGTGCATGCTTCGGCGCGTTACCCCCGTCCTGCTGTTCCTGGCCGCGCTTGCAGCAGTGGCGCTCTCGGCGCCGTCCGCCACCGCACAGCAGAACACCTGCCGTTACGCCTTCGACGGGGAATGCGACGAGCCGAAGATCTGCGGTCCGGACACCGACGCCTGGGACTGCCGCGGTGCCGGGATGCCTGGACCGAACGATTGCTTCTGGGCCTATGACGGCGAGTGTGACGAACCCAACGTCTGCCCGGCCAATTCCGACGCCTGGGACTGCCGCCAGCAGGGTGCGGCGCCGGGTCCGGAGAGCTGCCCGTTCTCCAATGATGGCGAGTGCGACGAGCCGGGCGTCGGCACCGGCGTCTGCCTGGCCGGGACCGATACCGCCGACTGCACCGGCGGCGCGACCGGCTACTCGCTGTTGGCGAACTCCTGCGAGTGGTCCTATGACGGCGAGTGCGACGAGCCGGAAGGCACCGATCTTTGCGAGAAGGGAACGGATTCCGCCGATTGCCGCGGCGATTACGGCGGCGTGTTCTACGGCGCCGACGACCGGGTCTTCGTCGACACCTCGACCTATCCCTGGAGCGCCATCGGCAAGGTGATGTTCGAGTCCGGCGGCCATTGCACTGCCACGGTGGTCGGCCGGCGCACCCTGCTGACCGCGGCGCATTGCCTGTTCCTCGACAGCAGCTCCAACGAGATCGATCCGCCGACCATCTTCTATGCCGGGCTGGATGACGGCTTCACCGCCGCCAGTGCCCGGGTCGTCGGGCGCTTCGTGGCTCCCGGCTTCGACAACATCACCCATTCCAGCGGCTCCGACATCGACGGCCAGGACTGGGCCTTCCTGGTGCTGGATCGGGAGATCGGCCTGGAAGTCGGCATGATGGACGTGATGCCGCTGCGGCGGGAGGACCTGGAGGAGGGGATGGGCGGCGGCTGGTATCCGATCAACCAGGCCGGCTACAGCTCCGACAATGACGGACGGCTGACCGCCAACCGGGCCTGCCCGCTGATCGAGGCGTTCGACGACAACACCATCTTCCATCAATGCGACACGCTGCAGGGCGACAGCGGCTCGCCGCTGTTCATCGAGCGCGATGGCCGCTACTGGATCATCGGCCTGGAATCGGCGACCTACCCGGACGTGGACGGGCCCTACCCGCTGCACAACATGGCCGTGGACGCCCGGGCCTTCTACCGCGAGTACCTGCGCCAGGCACGGCCGAAGGGGTAGGCCCGGATCGCCATTGGGCAGCAAGCCTTCACCCGGCTCGGCTCCACTCGCCACCCTCTCCCAGGGGGAGAGGGAACCTCACCGATCGCGTTTCTGAGACACCCTCTCCCCCTGGGAGAGGGTGGACCGCCGAAGGCGGGCCAAGTGAGGGCGGGGCCGGCGTCGCCTACTCGCCGTTGCCGTTGGGCCTCGGCTCGGGGGCGACGTCGTCCCAATAGTGGCACGCCGCCGTGTGGCTGGGCGAAACGTTGACCAGCTCCGGCGCCACCGCGGCGCAGTGCTCGGTCGCCCGCGGGCAGCGGGTGCGGAAATAACAGCCACTGGGCGGGGAGAGCGGGGAGGGCAGGTCGCCGGTCAACACGATGCGCTCCTTGCTGCGCTCCATGTCCGGGTCCGGCAGCGGCACGGCGGAGATCAGCGCCTGGGTATAGGGGTGGCGCGGATTGCTGTAGAGCTCGTCGCGGTCGGCGAACTCCACCAGCTTGCCCAGATACAGCACCATGATCCGGTGGCTGATGTGCCGCACGACGCTGAGGTCGTGGCTGATGAAGATCAGCGCCAGGCCGAACTCCTTCTGCAAATCCATCAGCAGGTTGACGATCTGCGACTGGATCGAGACGTCGAGCGCGGAGACCGGCTCGTCGCAGATGATCAGCTTGGGGTTCAGCACCATGGCCCGGGCGACGCCGATGCGCTGGCACTGGCCGCCGGAGAACTCGTGCGGGTAGCGGTTCAGCATCTGCGGCATCAGCCCGACCTTGCGCATCATGTCCCGGACTTTGTCCCGGACATCCTTCTTCGGCATCTCTGGGAAGAAGGTGCGCAGCGGCTCGCCGATGATGTCGCCCACGGTCATGCGCGGATTGAGCGAGGCCAGTGGGTCCTGGAAGATGATCTGCAGGTCGCGGCGGCGGTCGCGCATGTCCCTGTGCGACAGCGAGGACAGATCGTCGCCCAGCCAGACGACCTGACCGGCGGTGGGCGGGATCAGCCGCAGGATGCCGCGCCCGAGGGTCGACTTGCCGCAGCCGGATTCGCCGACCACGCCGACCGTCTCGCCGGGCCTGAGATCGAAGCTGATGCCGTCGACGGCCTTCAAGGTGTCGCGGTGGCGCGACAGCAGATGCCGGCGCGGCATCTTGAAATGCACCTTCAGGTCGCGGACGGAGAGCAGCGGCTGGGTGCCGCCAATCGCGGTATCGGTCATAGGCTTTCCAGGTGGCAGGCCTTCGCACGGCCGTCGCCGATGACGTGCAGTGCCGGCTCCTGCTGGTCGCAGGTCTCGAATGCGTAGGGGCAGCGCGGGCGGAAATTGCAGCCCTTCGGCAGGTGCTGGAGGTTGGGCGGCTGGCCGGGAATGGACACCAGCTTCTCGTGCTTCTCCTCATCCAGCCGCGGCATGCTGCTGAGCAGCCCCTCGGTATAGGGGTGCTGTGGGCCATAGAAGATGTCGCGGACCGTGCCGGTCTCCACGATGTTGCCGGCATACATCACCATCACCCGGTCGGACAGGCCGGCGATCACGCCGAGGTCGTGGGTGATCATGATGATCGCGGTGTTCAACTCGCGTTTCAGGTCGCGCATCAGGTCCAGGATCTGCGCCTGCACCGTCACGTCCAGCGCCGTGGTCGGCTCGTCGGCGATCAGCAGGTCCGGCTGGCACAGCAGCGCCATGGCGATCATCACCCGCTGACGCATGCCGCCGGAGAACTCGTGCGGATACATGGTGATCCGGCGCCGCGCCTCGGGGATGCGCACCAGATCCAGCATCTCCACCGAGCGCTTGGTGGCCTCGCCCTCGCCCATGCCCTTGTGCTGCATCAGCACCTCGTTGAGCTGGCGGGAGATGCGCAGATACGGGTTCAGCGAGGTCATCGGGTCCTGGAAGATCATCGACATCTTCACGCCGCGGATCTTGTTGAGCCGCTGCGGCGCCATGCCCAGGATGTCCTGGCCGCGATAGCGCACCCGCCCGGCCGCATTGCCGTTCGAGGCCAGCAGCCCCATCACCGACATGAAGACCTGGCTCTTGCCCGAACCGGACTCGCCGACGATGCCGACCGTCTCGCCCTCGCCGACCGAGAAGCTGACATCGTTGACGGCGCAGACCTCGCCATCCGGCACGTCGAAGCGGGTGACCAGGTTCTCCACCGATAGCACGGCGCCGTTGGCGCCGCCGGCGGTGCCCTTGCTGGAAGCGCTGGAAGCGGGAGACACGTCCGGCATCTGCTAGCGGTCCTTCGGATCGAGGGCGTCGCGCAACCCGTCGCCGATGAAGTTGAGGCAGAACAGGGTCACCGCCAGGAAGGTCGCCGGGAACACCAGCATCCAGGGCGAGCCCACCATGTTCTTGGCGCCGTCGGCGATCAGCACGCCCCAGCTCGTCATCGGTTCCTGCACGCCGAGGCCGAGGAAGGAGAGGAAGCTCTCCAGCAGGATCACCTTCGGCACCATCAGCGTCATGTAGACGACGACGGGCCCCAGCGTGTTCGGCACCACGTGGCGGCGGATGATCGTCGCGGTCGACACGCCGCAGGCATGCGCCGCCTCGATGAACTCCTTGCGCTTCACGCTGAGCGTCTGGCCGCGCACGATGCGGGCCATGTCCAGCCACTCGATGGCCCCGACGGCGACGAAGATCAGGATGATGTTCCGCCCGAACAGCACCATCAGCAGGATCACGAAGAACATGAAGGGGATCGAATAGAGGATATCGACGATCCGCATCATCACGTTGTCGGCACGGCCGCCCAGGAAGCCGGCGGTGGCGCCGTAGGTGACGCCGATCACCAGACTGACCAGGGTGGCCAGCAGGCCGATCATCAACGAAATCCGGCCGCCATACATGATGCGGGTCATCAGGTCGCGGCCGTTGCTGTCGGTACCGAACAGGAAGTAGTTCTGCACGACAACCATCTCGACCACCATGGTCCGGCCGCCGTCACGGGTCTCGGCCACCACCACGTCGGTCAAATCTGCGGCACGGCTCAGCGGACGCACGATCGTGCGCTCGTCGATCGGCTCGGATCCGGTCAATGTCAGTGTCAGGCGCTCGCCGTCCAGATCCTGGGCCGTGACCTCGGCACCGGACCGGCGCAGGGCCCGGCGCACGATATCGGGCACGGTCTCTGCCGATGGGTAGGCCTGCAGGCTGGGCGGCACCTTGATGTAGGACTGATAGACCGTCTCCAGCCCATGCGGCGACAGGAACGGTCCGATCAGCGAGAAGATCGCGGCGATGCCGAGGATCACGGCGCTCACCACGGCGGCGCGGTTGCCCAGCAGCCGCCGCCAGGCATCGGCCCACAGGCTGCGGCCCTTGACCTCGCCGGTCGCGGTGGCGGCCTGGACGGAATCGAAATCTGCGGTCGTCATGTCTGCCGTCTCCGCGATCAGTCGTATCTGACCTTCGGGTCGAGGAACCCGTAGAGCAGATCGACGATGAGATTGAACAGGACGATGAAGCTGGCGATCAGCACCACCGTGCCCATCACCAGCGTGTAGTCGCGGTTCAGCGCGCCCTGGACGAAATAGCGGCCGACGCCGGGCACGCCGAAGATGGTCTCGATCACCACCGAGCCGGTCAGCAGGGCCGCCGCCGCCGGGCCGAGATAGGAGACAACCGGCAGCAGCGCCGCCTTGAGCGCGTGGCGGAACAGCACGATGCGCTCCGGCAGCCCCTTGGCGCGGGCGGTGCGGATGTGGTTGGAGCGCAGCACTTCGATCATGCTGCCGCGGGTCAACCGCGCCACCACAGCGAGCTGCGGCAGCGCCAGCGCGATGATCGGCAGGATCTTGTTGGCGATCGCGCCCTCGCCCCAGCCGCCCGCCGGCAGCCAGCCGAGATAGACACCGAGCACCAGGGACAGCACCGGCGCCATCACGAAATTCGGGATGGTGATGCCGATCATGGCTCCGGCCATGATCGAGTAGTCGGCGCGGGTGTTCTGCTTCAGCGCCGCCAGCGAGCCGAGCCACCCGCCCAGAACCACCGCGATCACCAGCGCCGAACCGCCGAACTGGATCGAGACCGGCAGGCCGTTGGCGATCAGCTCGGCGACGCTGAAGTCGCGGTAGATGAAGGACGGACCCATGTTCCCCTGGAACAGGTTCTTCAGGTAGATCCAGAACTGGACCACCAGCGGCTCGTCCAAGTGATAGATCGCCCGCAGGTTCCGCATGATGTTTTCCGGCAGCGGCCGCTCCAGCGAGAACGGTCCGCCGGGCGCCACCCGGATCAGGAAGAAGGCGGTGGCGATGATCAGGAACACCGTGGGAATGGCGCTGAACAGGCGGCGTATGGTGTAGGTCAGCACGGCCTTGTCGGCCTCCTCAACCCAATGATGGAGCCGCTGGATGGAGTCCGGGTCCGGGATGGGGCCAGGGCCAATTCGGCGGCGCCATCGTCATCGGCACGCTGCGACTGATCTGGAAGTCCGTGGTCCGGGCGGCGTCCGTCTTGAGGGTGCGGCCCGGCGGCCTATCGCGGAGCGGTCGCGGACGTGCTCGGCGATAACGGCGCGGGCCCCGCCTTTGCAAGCGGGGCCCGCTGATTACGACCCTACTCCGTGATACGGATGTACTGGGTCAGGTGCCGTCCCTGGATGTTGTCTTCCCATCCCTCGACCTTCTGGGAGACGAGTTCCAGGTTGACGTAGTGGTAGATCGGGATGAACGGCAGGTCCCGCATGAAGAGCTCCTCGGCCTGCCGCAGCACGCCGGCCCGCTCCTCCAGATCGATGATCGTCGCCGCCTGGTCCATCAGCGCGTCGTACTCGGAATTGTCGTACTTCGCGTAGTTGAACCCGGTGTTGTCGCTCTCGACCATGAACAGGAAGTTCTGCGGATCGTTGTAGTCGCCGATCCAGCCGGCGCGGGCGACCGCGAACTCGCCGCCGTCCCGCAGATAGGCGTAGTGGGTGGCGACGTCGGTGTTCAACAGCTCGACGGACACGCCCAGGGGCGCCCACATGTCGGCGATGGCCAGGGCCACCTTCTTGTGGTTCTCCGAGGTGTTGTACCGCAGCTCCAGGGTGATCGGGTTGTCCGGGCCATAGCCGGCCTCGGTCAGCAGCTCGATCGCCCGGTCCTCGCGGTCGACCATCGACATCTCGCGATAGTCCGCGAAGGCCGGCTCGCCGTAATTGCCGGTTCCCGGCGGCACGAAGCTGTAGGCCGGAACCTCGCCGGCGCCGGTGATCTCCTCGACGATGAACTCACGGTCGATCGTCATGGACAGGGCCTGGCGGACCCGCGGGTCCTGGATCGCCTCATGGCGATGATCCAGCGCGTAGTAGTAGGTGCCCAGCCGCGACGGGTTGCGGAACTCGTCCGGCATGTTTTCCATCAGCCAGCCGATCTGGTCGCTGGGAACGTCGTTGTTGGTGTGCAGTTCACCGGCGCGGAAGCGGTTCAGCGCGGTGGAGCGGTCCTCGGTCGGATAGTAGTAGACCTTGTCGACCTGGACGTTGTCGGCGTCGTGGTAGAACTCGTTCTTCACCGACATGATGTGCGCCTGGGGCGCGACCTCGGCCAGCACATAGGCGCCGTTGGTCACCATGTTGCCGGGACGGACGAAATCATCGCCATGCAGCTCGACCGAAGACGGGTGCACCGGCAGGCCGGTCTGATGGGTCAGCAGCTCCAGGAAGAACGGCGTGGCCTGCTCCAGGGTGATCTGCAGGGTGCGGTCCGTCGGGGCCGCGACGCCAAGGCTGCTACCTGCCAGCGCGCCGGTGTTGACCTGCTCCGCATTCTCGATCGGGTACAGGATGTTGGCGTATTTGGCGCCGGTCGCCGGATCCAGGATGCGCTGCAGGGAATAGACGAAATCGTCGGCGGTCACCGGATCGCCGTTCGACCACTTCGCATCCTCGCGGATGGTGAAGGTGTAGACCCGTCCGTCATCGCTGATGGTCCAGCTCTCCGCCGCGCCGGGGACGACATTGGCGAAAGCGTCGTGGATGACCAGGCCTTCATAGAGATCATGCAGGATATGCGCCTCGTAGGTCGTCGAGGTGCGGTGCTGGTCGAGCGTCTCCGGCTCGCCGGTATTGCCGCGATGAAAGACGACCTCGGCCTGCGCGGCGAGCGCCGAGCCGGCAACGATCGTCGCGGCCAGGGCAGTGCGCGCAAGCACCGAAGTAAGGGTTCGCATGTTGGAGTGCCTCCACTGCAAGTGTTTGTTTCGGTAGGATTCCGATGGGAGGAGCGTGGTCCTCAACCCATCATTGGCGGCTACGTTAGTCCCTCGCCTTAATGGCGGCAACGGGAATCAGGATCAACCGGCCGGAATGCGGGGGTCAGCGGGGTTTCGCCGGGTTACGTATACGCACCACAGCAAGGCGGTGAGGAGGATCAGCGCGCCGGCCTGGTGCGCCGCGCCCAGGGCCACGGGCACCTGGGCCAGCAGCGTGGCGATGCCCAGCAGGACCTGCAGCACCGCGATCGCCGCGGCGATCCCGCAGGCCGCGCGGAGTGGCGGTTCGGCGTCGCGGGCCCGCAGCCACAGCGCCAGGATCACTCCGGCCGTGCCGATCGCCAGCCAGCGATGCAGGAACTGCACCAGCGCCGTGTTGTCCAGCGGGTTGAGCCAGACCGGGATCAGGCTCCAGGCCTCCGGCGGCAGCAGCCTGCCGTCCATCAGCGGGAAGGTGTTGTAGGCGAGCCCCGCATCCAGCCCGGCGACGAAGGCGCCCCACAGCATGGTGACCGACACCAGCACCGTTGCGATGATCGCGTGTCGGCGCAAGGCGGGGGCGACGACCGGTGCCGCGCGGGCCAGCAGCGCCCAGGCCTGCCAGACCAGCAGCCCGTAGATCAAGACCGCTAGCCCCAGATGAGCCGCCAGCCGGTAATGGCTGACCGACGGCCGGTCGACCAGACCGCTGCGCACCATGAACCAGCCGAGCAACCCCTGCAGCCCGCCCAGCACCAGCAGGCCGATAAGCCGTGGCAGCAGGGGCCGCGATACCCGACCGGTCAGCCAGAACCAGGCGAAGGGCAGGGCGAAGACCAGGCCGATGGACCGGCCCCACAGCCGGTGGAACCATTCCCAGAAGAAGATCTCCTTGAAGGCCGCGAGGTCCATGCCGGCATTGATCTTCTGGTATTCCGGCGTCTCCCGGTAGAGATCGAAGACCCGCTGCCATTCCGCCTCGCTGAGTGGCGGCACCGCCCCGATCAACGGCCGCCATTCCACCATCGACAGCCCCGACCCGGTCAGCCGGGTGATGGCGCCGATCACCGCCATGGCGAACACAATGCCCGCGCAGGCCAGCAGCCAATAGGCGATTGCCCGGTCGCTGTCGGCGTGGGTGCGGGTCGGGGACAGGGCTTCGGTGGTCACGGATGCCGCTCCTGAAGGGTGCGGCACATAGATGGCGCGATCGGGCCGGGCGGTCAAATGGCGCGGATAGGGCGCGGCCCATTGGATTGGCTCCCGATCATGCCGGCATTTCACACTCCTGGATCATCATTCCCGCGAAAGCGGGAATCTCGATGGATCGATGCGCCGGCCTCTAGAGAGTCCCGCCTTCGCGGGAACGACGGAAGCCCAGAGAAACGGCCAATAGTCCGGCTATATAACGATCTGATCGTGTAATATAAGTATAATTCACACGCGTTCTGTTTGCGGATTCGAATTGCCCACACTACCTTGTAGTTCTGTGAATTTAATCCAGAAAATCGGTGTGAATAGCCATGACCTGGACCGTGATCACTGCCAACCGCCTGCGCGAGGGCGACGTCGTCTACCTGACCGAGGGTGCCGGATGGACGCATCACCTGGCGGAAGCCTTCGCGGTGCAGACGCCTGACGAAGAGCAGGCCCTGCTGGCCGCCGCGGAGCGGGATGTCGGCAATCAGCGGGTGGTCGGCCCCTACGCCATGCCGGTCGAGGCCGCGCCCGACGGCTTGCGTGCGGTGAGCCGTCGCGAGTCCATCCGGGCCCAGGGCGGGCCGAGCCCGCTGTCGGACACCGAGTATCGCAGCAGCCGGGGAGTGGACGCGCATGTACCGGTATGACGAGTTCGACCACCGGCTGGTCGCCGACCGGGTCGCGCAGTTCCGCGATCAGGTGAAGCGCCGGCTGGACGGCGCGCTGACCGAGGACGAGTTCAAGCCGCTGCGGCTGATGAACGGGCTCTACCTGCAGCTCCACGCCTACATGCTGCGGGTGGCGATCCCCTACGGCACCATCTCGTCGGACCAGCTGCGCATGCTGGGCCACATTGCCCGGCGCTACGACCGCGGTTTCGGCCATTTCACCACCCGACAGAACATCCAGTACAACTGGCCCAAGCTGGAAGATGTCCCGGACATCCTGGACGATCTGGCCAAGGTCGAGATGCACGCCATCCAGACCAGCGGCAATTGCATCCGCAACGTGACCGCCGACCATTACTCCGGCGCCGCCGCCGACGAGATCGAGGATCCGCGCATCTATGCCGAGATCATCCGGCAATGGTCGACCCTGCATCCGGAATTCTCGTTCCTGCCGCGCAAGTTCAAGATCGCGGTGACCGGCGCGCCGCGCGACCGCGCCGCCATCCGGGTGCACGACATCGGCCTGCAGGTTCGCCGCGACGAGGCCGGCGATGTCGGGTTCGAGGTGGTGGTCGGTGGCGGCCAGGGCCGCACCCCGGTGATCGGCACGACGATCCGGGACTTCCTGCCCAAGCAGCACCTGCTGTCCTACCTGGAGGCCATTCTCCGGGTCTACAACCAGCTCGGCCGGCGCGACAATCTTTTCAAGGCGCGCATCAAGATCCTGGTGAAGGAGACTGGCGCGGAAGAGTTCACCCGCATGGTCGAGGAGGAGTGGGAGCGCATCCGGGACGGCGCCCTGGTGCTGCCCGCCGAGGAGATCGCGCGCATCGAGCGCTACTTCGCGCCGCCCGCCTTCGAGGCCCTGGACCCGGTGCAGCCCGACTACGAGGCGAAGCAGCTCTCCGACCCGGCCTTCGCCCAATGGGTCAGCACCAACCTGTTCGCCCACAAGCAGCCGGGCTATGGCGTCGTCACCATCTCGCTGAAGCCGATCGGCGGTGTGCCGGGCGACGCCACGGCCGACCAGATCGACCTGGTCGCCGAGCTGGCCGAGCGCTACAGCCACGACGAGGCCCGGGTCAGCCACGAGCAAAACCTGGTCCTGCCGCATGTGAAGCTGAGCGACGTCTATGCCGTCTGGCAGCGGCTGGCCGAGGCCGGCCTTGCCACGCCGAACCTTGGGCTGGTGTCGGACATCATCGCCTGCCCGGGGCTGGACTACTGCAATCTCGCCAATGCCCGCTCGATCCCCGTCGCCCAGCGCATCTCACAGCGCTTCGCCGACCTGAAACGGCAGCACGACATCGGCGAGCTGAAGATCAAGATCTCCGGCTGCATCAACGCCTGCGGCCACCACCATGTCGGCCATATCGGCATTCTCGGCGTCGACAAGAAAGGCACCGAATTCTACCAGATCACGCTGGGCGGCAGCGCCGACGAGGACGCGGCGCTCGGCAAGATCGTCGGGCCGGCCTTCTCCTATGACGACGTGGTCGATGCGGTGGAGACCATCGTCGACACCTATGTCGCGATCCGCAGCGACGGCGAGCGGTTCAACGACACCGTCGCCCGGGTCGGCCTCGCCCCCTTCAAGGAGACGCTCTATGCCGCTGCTTAAGTTTGGCAGGCCCATCCAGGACCTCTGGGTCACGCTCGGTGATGACGAGCCTCTCACCGACGCGCCGATGATCCTCTCCCTGGCGCGCTGGCAGCGGGACCGCGAGACGCTACGCGGGTACAACGGCGCGCTCGGCATCCGCCTGGAGCCGGGACAGTCGCCGGCGGAGATCGCCGACGACCTGTCGCGTTTCGGTGTCGTCGTCCTGGACTTCCCGGTCTTCAAGGACGGCCGGCCCTTCTCCTACGCAAGGCTGCTGCGCGACCGCTACGGCTTCACCGGCGAGGTCCGCGCCACCGGCCATGTGCTGCGCGACCAGTACCAGTTCCTGCACCGCTGCGGCGTCGATGCCCTGGAGGTCTCCGGCGACATCGACGGCGAGACGGCGGCCGACCATTGGCGTCAGGCTCGGGAAGAGATCAGCGTCGCCTACCAGCCCGCCACCGACGGCGCGCCCTGGATCGCCCGCATGCGTCAGCGGGCGCACGCCCCCGAAGCGGCGGAATAGGGCCGACGCCATGATCCCCATCATGCTCGACCCGGCGCGGCTGCGGCTGGCCCTGATCGGCCGCGGGCCGGTGGCGCAGAACCGCCTGCGCGGCCTGCTGGAGGGCGGGGCCGAACGGCTGACCGTGTTTTCCGACGGCCCGACCGACAGCTTCGCCGCCCTGGCCGGCAAGCGGCTCGAACTCGGCATTCCCGATGCCGACCGACTACAGGATTTCGACGTGGTCTGGGTCGCGGATATGGGCTCCGAACTCTCAGACGCCATCGCCTGTGCGGCGCGCGCTGTCGGCACCCTGGTCAATGTCGAGGACGACATCCCCAATTGCGATTTCCACACGCCCTCTGTGGTCCGCCGCGGCGATCTGCTGCTGACTGTCTCCACCGGCGGCAAAAGCCCCGGCTTGGCGGTGCGAATCCGCCGCTATCTGGAGCGGGTGTTCGGTCCGGAATGGGCCGACCGGCTCGACGATGTCGCCAGGCAGCGCAGCGTGTGGCGCAGGCGCGGGCTGCCGCTGTCGGAGATGGCCCGCAAGACCGATGAGCTGGTCGCGAGCCGGCGGTGGCTGTCGTGAAGACCTCCGCCGGGATCCTCGCCGACCCGGACAGTCTGGTCTCGCGGGTCGCCGCCCATCGCGCGGTGGCCGGCGACCGGGCCGGGCCGGAGCTGCTGCGCTGGCTGATCACCGGGCCGCTGGCCGGGCGCATCGCGCTCGTCTCCTCCTTCGGGGCGGAAAGCGCGGTGCTGCTGCACATGGTCTCGGAGATCGACCCGGCGACGCCGGTGATCTTCCTCGACACCGGCAAGCTGTTCGGCGAGACCCTGGCCTATCGCGACGCGCTGTCGAACCGGCTCGGCCTGACCGATGTGCGCAGCGTCGCGCCGGACCCGGCCGATCTGGCGCGCCACGACCCGGACGGCACGCTGTGGAGCCTGGAACCGGACCTCTGCTGCCACATCCGCAAGACCGAGCCGCTGGACCGGGCCCTGGCGGACTTCGATGCCTGGATCACCGGCCGCAAGCGCTTCCATGGCGGCACCCGCGGCGCCTTGCCCACCGTCGAGGGCGACCCGGCAACCGGCCGCATCAAGGTCAATCCGCTCGCACCCTGGTCGGAGGAGCGGCTGTCCCGCTATCTCGCCGATCACGACCTGCCGGTGCACCCGCTGGTCCGGGACGGCTACCGGTCGATCGGCTGCGTGCCCTGCACCCGGGCCGTAGCCCCGGGCGAGGACGCCCGCGCCGGCCGCTGGTCCTGGCTCGACAAGACCGAATGCGGGATCCACGGCGATGGCATCTGATCCGATGACCGTAGATCCCTGGGACCTGCCGGATTTCGAGCCCGGAACCGTCTGGCTGGTCGGGGCCGGGCCGGGCGATCCCGGGTTGCTGACCATGCTGGCGGTCCAGGCGCTGCGGCAGGCGGACGTGATCGTGCATGACGCCCTGATCGGCGACCGGATCCTTGCCGGCGCCCGGCCTGATGCGGTCCTGGAATACGCCGGCAAGCGGGCCGGAAAGCCGTCGCTGAAACAGCCGGAGATCAGCGCGCGGCTCATCGCCCATGCCCGCGCCGGGCGCCGCGTGTTGCGGCTGAAGGGCGGCGACCCGTTCGTGTTCGGTCGCGGCGGCGAAGAGGCCCTGGCCCTGGCGGACGCCGAGATCCCGTTCCGGGTCGTGCCGGGCGTGACCGCCGGGGTCGGCGGGTTGGCCTATGCCGGCATCCCGGCGACCCATCGCGGCATGACCGGCGTGGTGTCGCTGGTGACCGGCCGCGGCAAGGACGGAACCCTGCCGGACTCGATCGATTGGGACGCGCTGGCTCTTGCCTCGCCGGTGATCGTCTTCTACATGGGGCTGGGGACCATCGGCACCATCGCCGAGCGCCTGATGGCGGCGGGGCGGCCGCCGATGACCCCGGTCGCGATCATCTCCGACGCCACCACGAACCGGCAATCGGCGATCACCACGACGCTGGCCCGGGCGGGCCGCGAAGTGGTGCGCCTCGGCGCCAAGTCGCCGGCCATCATCGCCGTCGGCGAGGTGGTGCGGCTGCGCGAGACCCTGGCGGGCTGGCAGCAGATCGCGCCCGACGGCGCCACCATCGCGGAGAGCGAGCAGCGCCACATCGTCGACCGCCTGGCCCAGGCGATTGGCTGAGATATTACGAGAAGAACGATGGATACAACGTTGAATAATATTGATGTCGCTGCGATCGAGACCGATGTCATCATCATCGGTGCCGGGCCCGTCGGGCTGTTCGCGGTGTTCGAGCTGGGCCTGCTGAACATGCGCGCCCATCTGATCGACAATCTCGACAAGATCGGTGGCCAATGCGCCGAGCTGTATCCGGAAAAGCCGATCTACGACATTCCCGGCCGGCCGCGCATCACGGGCCAGGAACTGGTCGACGACCTGATGGAGCAGGCGCGGCCCTTCGAGCCGGAATTCCACCTGAACCAGCAGGCCGACAGCCTGGAGAAGACCGCCGACGGCCGCTGGCGCCTCACCACCTCGATCGGCACCGTGCTGGTGGCGCCGGTGGTGGTGATCGCCGCCGGGGCCGGCAGCTTCGTGCCGCGTCGCCCGCCGCTGCCGGGCATCGAGGCGTTCGAGGGCACCTCGGTCCACTATGCGGTCCGCCGCATGGAGGATTTCCGCAACCGCAACATCCTGATTGCCGGCGGCGGCGACAGCGCGCTCGACTGGACCTTGAACCTTCAACCGCTGGCCGCGACCACGGCCCTGGTGCACCGGCGCGACGACTTTCGCGCCGCGCCGGACAGCGTCTCGAAGATGCGCGCCCTGGTGGCCGACGGCGCCATGGACTTGCATATCGGCCAGATCAGCGCCCTGCACGGCACCGATGGCTGGCTGGAAGGGGTCACGATCAAGGGCGCCGATGGCGAGGTCGAGGTGCCTTGCGACACCCTGCTGCCCTTCTACGGGCTGAAGATGGAGTTGGGGCCGATCGCCGATTGGGGCCTGAACTTGGACCGCAACCTGATCGAGGTCGACACGGAGAAGTTCCAGACCAGCGTGCCCGGCATCTTCTCCATCGGCGACATCAACACCTATCCCGGCAAGCTGAAGCTGATCCTGTCCGGCTTCCACGAGGCCGCGCTGATGGCCCAGGAGGCTTTCCGGCTCGTCTTCCCGGACGAGAAGCTGGTGTTCCGCTACACCACCTCGTCGACCGACCTGCAGAAGAAGTTGGGCGTGAAAGCCTGAGCCCGCCGCATCCAAGGACCCCGGATATGAGCTTTATCTACGTGACCGACCGCGAGGGTCGGGAGCACCGCCTTGATGCGGTCGAGGGCTGGCGGGTGATGGAGATCATCCGCGAGCACGGCCTGCCGGTCGAGGCGGCCTGCGGCGGTGCGTGCGAATGCGCCACCTGCCACGTCTATGTGGATGAGGGCTGGTCGGCGCGCCTGTTCGAGAAGCGCGACGACGAGAATGACGCGCTCGATATGCTGTTCTCCGTCGCCGACAACTCGCGCCTCTCCTGCCAGCTCATCTACACGCCGGAACTGGAAGGCCTGAAGGTCGCCCTGGCACCGGAATAGCCGCCTCGGCCGTTGAGGCCGCCTTAACCATATCTCAACCTGCTGGACGCAAGGTCGCACCAAGCCCCCGGGCCGTCGACCGCATGCGCGGACCCTTCGGAACTCCCGCCGGGCGGCGGGTGTCGCTTTATTCTGATGAGGGTTTGACCCATGCGGTTCCTGAAGCTGGCTTTCGCCGGGCTCTGCATCACCACCTTGCTTTCCGCCTGCGAGACCGGCAGCGGCACGCCGAAATTCGGCGCCGGCACCGGCCCGTTCGACGAGTTCGCCGGCTGCTGGAGCAACGAGATCGAGGGGGTCGACGACACCTTCTGCTTCTCGCGCGGCTCTTCCACCGTCACCGTGTCGTTCCGCGACACCAATGGCGGCGTCGCCTGCTCCGGCCAGGCGCGAGCGCGCATGGGCAGCAGCACCCTGGTCATCGAGCAGCCCATGGCGATCGGCGGCTGCGGCAATGGCGAGGACTTCGTCGCCCAGGATTTCGAGTGCGACCTGACCTCGTCCTCCAACGAGGCGATGCTCTGCATCAACCGCTTCACCGCCGCCGACGGCGTCGACTACGAATACCCGCTCGTCTTCAGCCGCTCCTGACCCGCGCCGGGCGGGAGCGCCCGATCGCGCGTCCATGGAACCTGAGCCCCATTCCCTGATTGCCCCGCGGCGCGGGTCCCTCCGCGCCGCCCTCGTTGCCGCGCTGCTGGGCCTTGCCGGCTGCGGCGCGCCGGGCCTCGACCCCAACACGCCGATCACCGAGCTGGACCAGATCGCGGCCTGCTGGACCGATTTCGACGATCCGCTGAAGCAGGTCCTGTGCTTCGGCCAGGGCACCAACATCGTCGGCGTCGAACGCGGAGACGGCTTCGGCCAGATCATCTGCCAGGCGGATGGCGAGGCGGCGATCCTCGGCGCCCGGCTGATCGTGGTGCAGGAAACCGTGATGGCCGGTTGCGTCGACGGCACCCGGTTCGACGGCCAGTTCGTCGAATGCGACCTGACCACCTCCACCCTGCTCGGCATGTTCTGCAAGCGCCGGCTGGGCGACGCGGTCAACGACCCCAACGCCGGAGACCAGTACATCCTGACCCGTCTCTGACGCGTCTCGCGGTAGCGCCTGCGGAACCGCAGCGCTGCCCTCACCCGGTTCGCTTCGCTCACCACCCTCTCCCAGGGGGAGAGGGTTTCGCGCTGTCGGCAGTTCGACCCTCTCCCCCTGGGAGAGGGTGGTCCGAGCGGAGCGAGGGCCGGGTGAGGGCAGGGCTGGCCTGAATGCTCGATCGCCCTTGCCGCACCGGGCGCGACGGTATATGGACCCGGGGTTTCGAGACCTTGCCATGGGGTTCAGGCGGTGGACGCACAGCTTTCCAATACTCTGTCGGCTCTGATCGAAGAGCGCCTCGAGGAAGAGATTGCGTTCCTGTCCGCGCTGGTGCGGACACCCTCCGACAACCCGCCGGGCGATTGCGACGGCCACGCCGAGGTGACGGCCAGCCTGTTGGAAGGGCTCGGCTTTTCCGTCGAGCGGCATCCGGTGCCGCCGGCGCTGGTGGCCGAGAACGGCATGGTCAGCGCCACCAATCTGGTCGTGCGCCAGCACTTCGGCGACGGCGGCCCGGTGATCGCGCTGAACGCCCATGGCGACGTGGTCCCGCCGGGCGATGGCTGGACCAAGGACCCCTACGGCGCGGAGATCGCCGATGGCTGGATGTATGGCCGCGGCGTCGCGGTCTCGAAATCCGACATCGCCACCTACGCCTTCGCCATGGCGGCGCTGGAGCAGGCCGACGCGCCCCTGAACGGCACCATCGAGCTGCACATCACCTACGATGAGGAAGCGGGCGGCGCGATCGGCCCGGAATGGCTGGTGTCGCAGGCTGTCTCCAAGCCGGACTTCGCGGTCTGCGCCGGGTTTTCCCATGGCGTCGTCACTGCCCACAATGGCTGCCTGCATCTCGAGGTCGAGGTGCTGGGCCGATCGGCCCATGCGGCGCAGCCGGAGAGCGGCCAGGACGCGCTGGTCGCCGCGATCGCGATCCTGAACGCCCTCTACGCCCACCGCGCCGACTATGCCGGGACGACCTCGGCGGTCGAGGGCATCGGCAGCCCGTCGCTGGTGGTCGGGCTGATCGAGGGCGGGGTGAACACCAATGTGGTGCCGGACCGGGTGCGCTTCCGCCTCGACAGGCGGATGATCCCGGAGGAGGACCCGGCCGCCGTCGAGGCCAAGTTGCGCCAGGTCATTTCCGACGCCGTGGCGTTCGGCGATCCTGGCGACGGCATCACGGTCGAGGTCCGGCGCATTCTCCTGGCATTGCCATTCGGCCCGGTCGCCGGCGCCGACCGGCTGGCGGAGATCTTCTGTGCACGGGCATCGGAGGTGCTGGGCGAGCCGGTTCCGGCCCACGGCGTGCCGCTCTACGCGGACGCCCGGCACTATGCCGCCGCCGGCGTGCCGACCATCATGTACGGGGCCGGCCCCCGGACCCTGCTGGAGGCCAATGCGCACCGGGCCGACGAGCGGGTGCCGCTGGACGAGCTGTGCGCGGCGACCAAGGTTGTGGCGCTGAGTCTCGCCGATCTGCTGGGCGGCGACTAGACGGACGGGAAACGCGGAGCAGGGTGTGACGGCACGGCAACTGGGCTTCGGCCTCGCCTTCGAGGACCTCTATCGGCGCGACGGTCTGGTGGCGATCGACGGCCGGTTCCTCGACCATCTGAAAGCCGCCGATGCCGAGCTGTGCGGCCGCATGGAGGCATCGCGGAGCGATCCGGACCTGCTCGACCGGAAGGCGGAAAGCGAGCTTCTGATCGCGCTCGGCCCCCATCTGGAGGATTTCCTGGCCGAGCTGTTCGGTGTCCGCGACGCGCTCGGGGCGCTGGCCGAGCAGCACCATGCGCTGGCGCCGCTCTACACCTGCAAGCGCCTGTTCGTGCAGCGCCGGGCGGCCAAGCGGGTCAAGCCCGAGGATGCCGCGGCCTTGGACGGCGCGGCGCTGGAAGCGGCCCTGTCGGCCCGCATCGGCGCGCCGCTGACCGAACTCGGCTACGCCGCCGCGGTGATGCGCTGGCTGGAGGACGAAGACGGCAATGCCGATGCCCTGGCCGAGGCCCTGAACTATGCGGGCTGGGCGCTGCATACGGCGGCCGGTCGCGAAAAGCACGGCCAGGGCGTGCTGTTCCAGGTGCCGCACAAGACCGACCCGCAGCATCTGGTGGAGATCGAGGCGGAATCCGACGGCGGTATCGACCGGATCACCGTGCCGCAGGCCAGCCACCGGGCGCGCGAGGGCTTCGCCCTGACGGATGCCGGCACCGACCTGACCGGCGCCCTGGACGAGGCCAACTACTGCATCTGGTGCCACAATCAGGGCAAGGACAGCTGCTCCACGGGCCTGCGCGACCGCAAGACCGGCGAATTCCAAAAGAGCCCGTTCGGCGTGACCCTTTCCGGCTGTCCGCTGGAAGAGAAGATCAGCGAGTTCCATTGGCTGAAGACCCAGGGCAATCCGGTCGCCGCCCTGGCGATGATCACCGTGGACAACCCGCTCTGCGCCGCCACCGGTCACCGCATCTGCAATGACTGCATGAAGTCGTGCATCTACCAGCGCCAGGAGCCGGTCGACATCCCGCAGGCCGAGACCCGTACCTTGAAGGACGTGCTGGGCCTGCCCTGGGGCTTCGAGATATACGGGCTGCTGACCCGCTGGAACCCGCTCGACATCCGCCGCCCGCTGCCCCGGCCGGACAGCGGCTACAAGGTGCTGGTGGTCGGGCTGGGGCCGGCCGGCTTCAACCTGTCGCACCATCTGCTGAACGACGGCCATACCGTGGTGGCGGTGGACGGGCTGAAGATCGAGCCGCTGCCGGAGGACCTGTCCGGCGTCACGCCGACCGGCGAACGGGTGCCGTTCCGCCCGATCATCGACGTCGGCGAGATCACCGAGGGGCTGGACGACCGGGTGATGGCGGGGTTCGGCGGTGTGGCCGAATACGGGATCACCGTGCGCTGGGACAAGAATTTCCTGAAGCTGGTGCGGCTGCTGCTGGAGCGGCGGGCTGCGTTCGCCATGACCGGCGGCGTGCGCTTCGGCGGCACCGTCACCATCGACGACGCGCTGGCCGCAGGCTTCGACCATATCGCCCTCGCCGCCGGGGCCGGCCGGCCGACGGTCATCCGCATGAAGAACGGGCTGGCGCGCGGCGTGCGCATGGCCTCGGACTTCCTGATGGCGCTGCAGCTCACCGGTGCGGCCAAGGCCGACAGCGTCGCCAATCTGCAGGTGCGGCTGCCGATCGTGGTGATCGGCGGCGGCCTGACCGCCATCGACACGGCGACAGAGAGCCTCGCCTACTACCCGATACAGGTGGAAAAGTTCCTCAGCCGCTACGAGACGCTGGTCGCCGAGCGCGGCCGCGAGGCGGTCGAGGCCGGCTGGAGCGACCAGGACCGGGAGATCGCCACCGAGTTCATCATCCACGCCCAGGAGATCCGCGCCGAGCGTTCGGCGGCCGAAGCCGACGGACGCGAACCGGATATCGCGGCGCTGCTGCAGCGCTGGGGCGGCGTGACCATCGCCTATCGGCGCCGGCTGATCGACGCACCGAGCTATACCCTGAACCATGAGGAGGTGGCGCTGGCCCTTCAGGAAGGGCCGCGGTTCGCCGAATTGCTGGCGCCGCGCGCCGTCGAACTGGACCGCTTCGGCCATGCCACTGCTCTCACGCTGCTCCGACAGACCATCGGGGAGGATGGCGCGTTGGGCGACAGCGGCGAGACGGTCACGCTGCCGGCGCGCACCGTGCTGGTCGCCGCCGGCACCCAGCCAAACACGGTTCTGGCCCGTGAGGAGCCCGACAAGGTGTCGGTCGACGGGCGGTACTTCCAGGCCTTTGACGAGGACGGCAACCGGGTCTCGCCGCAGCGCCTCGCCAAGCCGGAGACGCCGCACGTCCTCATCGCGCATGAGTCCGACGGCCGGGCGGTGTCCTGCTGGGGCGACCTGCATCCCAGCTTCTACGGCAATGTCGTCAAGGCGATGGGCGGGGCCAAGCAGGGCTATCCGGTCGTCAGCCGGGTGCTGGCCAAGCGGCCGCCGACCCCGGTCGCCGGCCCGGCGCTGATCGGGACCGTCAACCGCGACTGGCGCGCGGTGGTCGAGCGGGTCGAGCGGCTGACCCCGACCATCGTCGAGGTCGTGGTGCGGGCGCCGGCCGCCACGCGGGCGTTCCATCCGGGGCAGTTCTATCGGCTGCAGAACTTCGAGACCCTGGCGGTCCGGGTCGAGGAGGAGGGGCGGCGCACCACCCTGGCGATGGAGGGGCTGGCGATGACCGGCGCCTGGGTCGATCGGGAGAAGGGGCTGTTGTCGACCATCGCGCTGGAGATGGGCGGCTCTTCGGATATCTGCGCGCTCATGAAGCCCGGCGACCCGGTGATCCTGATGGGCCCGACCGGTTCGCCGACCGAGATTCCCGCCGGTGAGACGGTGATGCTGGCCGGCGGCGGGCTGGGCAACGCGGTGCTGTTCTCGATCGGACAGGCGATGCGCGCCAAGGGCAGCAAGGTGCTGTACTTCGCCGGCTACAAGCACCGGGAGGACCGCTACAAGGTCGAGCAGATCGAGGCGGCGGCCGATCAGGTGATCTGGTGCTGCGATACCGCGCCAGGCTTCGAGCCGGGCCGGGCCGGAGACCGCGCCTTCGTCGGAAACATCGTCGAGGCGATGCACGACTACGCGACCAATTCGCCGGAGATCCCGCTCGACACCGTCGACCGCATCATCGCCATCGGATCGGATGGCATGATGGCGGCGGTCGCAACGGCGCGACACGGGGTGCTGAAGCCGTATCTCAAGCCCGATCACGTGGCGATCGGTTCGATCAACTCGCCCATGCAATGCATGATGAAGGAGGTTTGCGCCCAGTGCCTGCAGCCGCATGTCGACCCGGTGACCGGTGAGCGCAGCGTCGTCTTCTCCTGCTTCAACCAGGACCAGCTGCTCGACTGCGTCGACTTCCCCGCCCTGCGCGAGCGGTTGGGCCAGAATGCCCTGCAGGAGAAGCTGACGGCGCAGTGGATCGACCGCTGTCTGAAACGCCTGGAACTGCGTCCGGCGGCGGAGTGAGCCCGCGAAATACGGTCCTGGTATCGCCGATTCGTGCGGTTCGGTGTGCAGGATCCGTCGAAATTCCCGATCCGACGTCGATTCTGTGACACCCTTGTGAGACCCGTGCGCGTACCTACGGCATTTTTTCTTTGCGTTCGACGTATGTATACGAACGAAGCGCGATCATATAACGATCATCAATCGAACATGCGCTGTCTTGTCTTGCGATACGCGATGACGAAGGCGGTGATCGTCAACAATAGCGTGTAGCCGATGTGAATCGCGGCCATGCCGGGGTCCAGCGGCACGCCGGCGGTGAGCGGCCGGATCACCGCGACCAGATGGGTCAGGGGCAGGGCCCAGGAGATCCACTGCACGAAGGCCGGGAACCGGTCGATCTCGAAGAACACGCCGGAGAACACGAACATCGGCGTGACCCAGAAGCTGAAGAAGTAGCTGAAGAACTCGTAGCCCTTGGCCAGCGAGGTCGCCACCAGCCCGTAGCAGGCGAACCCGACCGAGGCGACGAAGACCAGCGGCAGGGCGATCAGCGCGCCGCCGATCGACGGGATGCCGCCCCACATCCAGCCGACCAGGAAGACGCAGACGGCCGACAGCATGCCCTTCAACGCCGCCCACAGCACCTCGCCGAACAGCAGCTCCGACAGGGTGACCGGGGTCGCCAGCACGGCGTTCCAGTTGCGCTGCATGTAGTAGCGGGTGAAGGAGCCGATGGTGGTCTCGAAGCTGGCGGCGAACATGGTCGAATAGGCGATCATGCCGGGAACCACGAAGGCAATGTAGTCGATGCCGTTGATGGACTCGATGAAGCGGCCGAGGCCGAAGCCAAAGGCGAACAGCATCAGCAGCGGGTTGGCGACGTTGGTCGCCAGCGAGGACCAGATCAGCTTGCGCCAGACCAGATACTGGCGCCAGGTGACGGCGATGGAATAGCCGGTGGCGAGGGGCATGAAGGCCATCAGTGTTCCCTCAATTGGCGGCCGGTCAGGCGCAGGAAGACGTCCTCCAGATTGGCCTGGCGGTGCAGGTACACCGCCTCCTCCGGCAGCTCGGCGATGATGTCGCGCGGCGTCTGCACGTAGTAGAGGATGGCGTCGCCGACATCCTCCTTGTCCCAGCGGCCGTCGACGAAGCCGTTGGGCAGCGGCTTCTGCACCTCGAAGACATGCCCGCCCACATGGCGGTCGATCAGCTCCTGCGGCGTGCCCTCATCCAGGATGACGCCGTTGTCGATGACGGTGATGCGATCGCACAGCCGCTGCGCCTCGTCCATGTAGTGGGTGGTCAGCAGCAGGGTCTTGCCGCTCTTCTTCAGCGCCATGAGCTGCTTCCAGATCAGCACCCGCGCCTGCGGGTCGAGCCCGGTGGTGGGCTCGTCCAGGATCACCAGCTCGGAATTGGCGATCAGGGCGCGGGCGATGACCAGGCGCCGCTGCATGCCGCCGGAGAGCTGCATGACCTTCGCTTCCGTCTTCTCCGAAAGCTGCATGAAGTCCAGCAGCTCCGGCACCCGGGCGCGCACGGTATCCGAGGCGAGGCCGAAATAGCGGCCATAGACCTCAAGGTTCTCCCGCACGGTGATGTCCGGGTCGAGGTTGTTGTCCTGCGGCACCAGGCCGATGCGCGCCTTGTCGGCCCGGGTCATCGACTGGACCGGGGCGCCGAACACGGTCAGCTCGCCGCCGGTCACCGTGGTCAGCCCCATGATCATGCGCATGGTCGTGGTCTTGCCGGCGCCATTCGGCCCCAGCAGGCCGATGCAGCGGCCCGGCTCGACGGTGAAGTCGATACCCCTGACCGCCTCGAACGCGCCGAAGCGCTTGGTCAGCCCGCGCGCGGAAATGATGGGTGACTCGCTCATGATCCTCTGGCGGTCGGGGGCGGGTACGGAATCGCGGCCGGGCCGGGTGGCGGCGGGATCGGCCGGCGGCTCGCTACACTGGCCCGCCGATGGGCAAATTTCAACTGTCGCCCTGCTGTCGCGCCGGTCGTTGCTTCAGCGGGCGTCGATGCGGCTGGCGGTGCCGTGGGACAGGCGGAAGACCGCATCCTGGGGCTCGTCGAGCGCCATCGTCTCATCCGGGCCGAGGCCGAGATAGCGGCCGCGCAGCGCCCGGCCGAAGGCGCCATGGGACACCAGCAGCACGGTGCCCTGCGCCGCCGGCGTGTCCAGCCATTGCCGCGCCCGCTCCGACATCTCCGCCCAGCTCTCACCGCCCGGCGCCGCGACGATCCAGTGATCCTCCCGGAACCGCCGCCAGTGCTCCGGGTCGGCGGCGATGATCTCCTCTCGGGTCATGCCGTTCCAGTCGCCCCAGGTGACCTCCCGCACCAGCGGGTCCGCGGTGAACCGGTCGGCCGGGATGCCCATCGCGTCGGCGATGATGCCGGCGGTCTGGCGCGCGCGCCCAAGCGGGCTGACGATCATGGCGCAGGCGTCCGGCTGCTCGATCAGGTCCCGCAGCAGCAATCCGACGCGCCGCGCCTGATCCCGCCCGCGCTCGGTCAGCGGCGAGTCCAGACCGCCCTGCATGCGGCCGGCACGGTTCCACTCGGTCTCGCCGTGGCGGACCAGATAGATCGTCTGCATGGGGTCTCGCGGGTCGGTGGGGCGGCGGCTAGGATAGGCGGTCCCGCCATCCGCTCAACCCCCCGTGTTTCGCAAGACCACACCGCATGGCCCAACCGCCCCAGGCCGGTTATTCCGGCGCGCCCTTGCTGAAGAAGCTCGGCTACAAGCCGGGCCACCGCGCGCTGCTGATCGGTGTGCCGGAGGATCTGCTTGAGGTGCTGGACCAGCCGGACTTCGCCTGGAGCCGGACGATCGACGGGCTGGGGAGCCTGCCGGACGATCCTCCGGCGCTGGACGTCGTTCACCTCTTCACGAAGGAACGCGCGGCGCTTGAAGTTGCACTGCCACGCCTGCGGGTCCTGCTGCAGCCGGCCGGGATGATCTGGGTGTCGTGGCCGAAGAAGGCCTCGAAGGTGCCGACCGATGTCACCGAGGACGTGATCCGCGCCCTCGCGCTGTCGATGGATCTGGTCGACGTGAAAGTGTGCGCCGTCGACCCGGTCTGGTCGGGGCTGAAGCTGGTGATCCCGGTGGCGAAGCGGTAGTCGCGGTCAGTGCAGCCGGAACTCGGCGTCGCACATTTCCAGCTTGGCGGGGGCGATCAGCCCGGCGCTGCAGACCTTGACCGAATGCAGCGGGCCGTCCAGTTCGCGGGTCCAGAAATCGAGGAAACGCCGCAGCTCGGGGAATTTCGGCGCCAGGTCCAGCTCCTGCCAGACATAGGTCTGCAAGAGCCCCGGATGATCCGGCATGTGGTAGAGGATTTCCGCCGTGGTCAGCCGGTAGCCGGCCATCTGGAGGCCGAGTTCGGAATTGCCCAGGTCACGCATCGTCGCAATCGTCTCCTTGTCGTTCGTGATCGGAGTGCGATTGATCCTTGTCTCGGGCGTCGTCGCCCCTTGATGCCTAATCCTGAGTCCATCCACTCTGTGGATCAAGGGTAAAAGTTTCGTAAAGTCAATGGGTTAGCACTCCCTGCTGGACAGTGCTGCCAGGCCCGCTATGGTCGCGGGCCTCCTTGAAGATTTCCTGCGGCTCATTACATGCTTGGCACTCACCGGCCGGGAGTGCTAACACCTCCGCGACGCCGGAATAACCGGCCGGTGTTTCAACGAGCTATATCCAATTGGGAGAGCTGCAGATGGGTTTCCGACCCCTCCATGACCGTGTGCTGGTCCGCCGCATCGAGCAGGACGAGAAGACCTCCGGGGGCATCATCATCCCCGATTCCGCCAAGGAAAAGCCGCAGGAAGGCGAGGTCGTCGCCGTCGGTGCCGGCAATCGCGACGAGACCGGCAAGCTGGTCGCCCTCGACGTGCAGGCCGGCGACCGGATCCTGTTCGGCAAGTGGTCCGGCACCGAGGTCAAGCTGGATGGCGAAGAGCTTCTGATCATGAAGGAATCCGACATCCTGGGCGTGATCGAGGCGGACGCGAAGGCGAAGGCCGCCTGACCATCCGGTCACCGCAATCCGGAGCCGGCGGTCGACCTGCCGACGGGCGCGTGCCTGCACCCGCGGAGCGATCGCCGCAATTAAACCGATACATCAACGAGGAAGCTTAAATGGCTGCCAAAGAAGTTAAATTCAGTGGTGATGCCCGCGCGCGCATGCTGCGCGGTGTCGACATCCTGGCCGATGCCGTCAAGGTCACGCTGGGTCCGAAGGGCCGCAACGTGGTGCTCGACAAGTCGTTCGGCGCCCCGCGCATCTCCAAGGACGGCGTGACCGTCGCCAAGGAGATCGAGCTGAGCGACAAGTTCGAGAACATGGGCGCCCAGATGGTCCGCGAGGTCGCGTCCAAGACCGCCGACCTGGCCGGTGACGGCACCACCACCGCGACCGTGCTGGCCCAGTCGATCGTCAAGGAAGGCGTCAAGGCCGTCGCCGCCGGCATGAACCCGATGGACCTGAAGCGCGGCATCGACATGGCCGTCGAGGCAATCGTCAAGGACATCCAGAGCCGGTCCCGCCCGGTCAGCACCAATGAGGAGATCGCCCAGGTCGGTACCATCTCCGCCAACGGTGCCGAGGAGATCGGCGCGATGATCGCCCAGGCCATGGAGAAGGTCGGCAACGAGGGCGTCATCACCGTCGAGGAGGCCAAGTCGCTCGACACCGAGCTCGAGGTCGTCGAGGGCATGCAGTTCGACCGCGGCTACCTGTCGCCGTACTTCGTGACCAACGCCGAGAAGATGGTCACCGAGCTGGAGAGCCCGTTCATCCTGCTGCACGAGAAGAAGCTGTCGAACCTGCAGTCCATGCTGCCGGTCCTCGAGGCTGTGGTGCAGTCGGGCAAGCCGCTTCTGATCGTCGCCGAGGACATCGAGGGCGAGGCGCTGGCCACCCTGGTGGTCAACAAGCTGCGCGGCGGCCTGAAGGTCGCGGCCGTGAAGGCGCCGGGCTTCGGCGATCGCCGGAAGGCGATGCTGGAAGACATGGCGATCCTGACCGGCGGCCAGGTCATCTCCGAGGATCTCGGCATCAAGCTCGAGAACGTCACCCTCGACATGATGGGCACCGCCAAGCGGGTGGAGATCACCAAGGAAGAGTCCATCATCATCGACGGCGCCGGTGCCAAGGCCGACATCGAGGGCCGCTGCAACCAGATCCGTCAGCAGATCGAGGAGACCTCGTCCGACTATGATCGCGAGAAGCTGCAGGAGCGGCTGGCCAAGCTGGCCGGCGGCGTCGCGGTGATCAAGGTCGGCGGCGCCACCGAGATCGAGGTGAAGGAGAAGAAGGACCGGGTCGACGATGCCATGCACGCCACCCGGGCCGCGGTCGAGGAGGGCATCATCGCCGGTGGCGGTGTGGCGCTGCTCTACGCCGCGAAGTCGCTGGACAAGCTGAAGCCCGGAAATGACGACCAGCGGGTCGGCGTCGACATCGTGCGCCGCGCGCTGGAGGCACCGGTCCGGTTGATCGCCGCCAATGCCGGCGCTGACGGCTCGATCGTGGTCGGCAAGCTGACCGATCAGGACGATCCGGCCTTCGGCTACAACGCCCAGACCGGCGAGTACACCGACCTGATCAAGGACGGCGTCATCGACCCGACCAAGGTGGTGCGCACCGCCCTGCAGGACGCCTCCTCGGTGGCCGGCCTGCTGGTGACCACCGAGGCCATGGTCGCCGAGAAGCCCGAGAAGAAGGAAGCCGCTCCGGGAGCCCCCGACATGGGTGGCATGGGCGGCATGGGCGGCATGGACTTCTAAGTCCAAACGCCTGTCGCCGGCCCTCGGGTCGGCAGCCTATGGGGGCCGCGGAAACGTATTCCGCGGCCCTTTTTCTTTGCTATGGGGCGTCCTGTGCCTGTTTGAGCCTTGCGCGGACGGCCTCGACAAAATCGGGTCGGGAAACCCTTTGCTGCTCGCCGGACTTCATGTCCCGAACGATCACCTCGAGGTTCTTGATCTCTTCATCGCCGGCAATGACGGCGACCGGGATGCCCTTGCGGTCGGCGTATTTGAGCTGGTCCTTCAGCTTTCGGCCCTGCGTGTAGAGTTCCGTCTTGATGTCGGCCTTGCGCAGAGCGTCGACCAGCCCGAGGCACTGCGTCGGGAACTCCGGATCCATCACGGTCATCAACACCTGAGCCGGGGTCGCGGCGCCTGTCTGGACCAGCCCGGCATCGAACAGGCGCGACAGCAGGCGGGTCAGGCCGATGGAGATGCCGACGCCGGGCAGGGTCTGCTTGGTGAAGGTGCCGGCCAGATCGTCGTAGCGGCCGCCGGAGCAGATGCTGCCGATCTCCGGATTGTCGACCAGGATCGTCTCATAGACGGTGCCGGTGTAGTAGTCGAGGCCCCGGGCGATGGACAGGTCGACCGCCCAGGCATCGTCGGGCAGGCCGAGATCGCGCATGCCGTTGGCGACCTCGGTGAGTTCGGCCACGCCCTGCTGGAAGACCGGGTCGTCGGCCTGGCCCGCCAGCGCGTCCAGGGTCGGGGCGGCGGTGATGAAGTCGACCAGCCGCGAGGCCTGATCGGCGCTGAGGCCGGCTCGCGCCTCGAGCTCCGCCAGCACCTTTTCCCGGCCGATCTTGTCCAGCGCGTCGACCACGCGCAGGGCATCGGCACCGCGCTCCGCTGGCAGGCCGAGATGGGCGAGGAACCCCTGCAGGACCTTGCGGTTGTTGACCCGGATGAGGAACCGGCCGATGCCGAGGCGGCTGAAGATGCCGTGGATCACCAGTGGCATCTCGGCATCGTTCAGCAGGCTCAGCTTGCCGCTTCCGATGACGTCGATGTCGCACTGATAAAACTCGCGAAACCGCCCCGCCTGGGGCCGCTCGCCGCGCCACACCTTCTGCATCTGATAGCGGCGGAACGGGAAGACCAGGCTGTTGAAGTGCTGCGCCACATAACGGGCCAGCGGCACCGTCAGGTCGAAATGCAGCGCCATCTCGGTGGCGGCGTCTTCGCCCTCGCCGGCGGCCAGCCGCGACAGGGCGTAGATTTCCTTCTCGACCACGCCCTTGGCGGCCAGCACCTCCTTGCGCTCGATCGCCGGGGTCTCGATCGGGGTGAAGCCGAAGCGCTCGAACGCCTCGCGGATGACGTCCAGCATGCGCTGCTCGACCAGCTTCTGCTCCGGCAGCCATTCCGGAAAGCCGCTCACCGGCTGCGGCTTGACGATCTTGCGGTCGGACATGGGGATTTCGGCGCGTGGCAAATGATGGGGGCAGAGACTTAAGCGGGATAACGCCGTCGCGCAACATCCGCATGTCGGGCATGCTGGGCAGCCGGCCCCAAGGCCGAATTCCTTGTCAGCGCCCGGAAGGAGGATGACCGATGTTCGAAGGATTCCGGCGGGAGTTCATCCAGGCCAACGGGGTCGAGATCCATGCGGTTGTCGGCGGGGAGGGGCCGCCCCTGCTGCTGCTGCACGGCTATCCGCAGACCCATGTGATCTGGCACAAGATCGCGCCGGCGCTGGCCGAGCGGTTCACTGTCGTGGCGGCCGATCTGCGCGGCTATGGCGACAGCGCCAAGCCGCCGGGTGGGCCGGGGCATGAGGCGTATTCCAAACGCGAGATGGCCGCCGACCAGGTCGAGGTGATGGAGGCGCTGGGTTTCGAGCGCTTTGCCCTTGTCGGCCATGACCGCGGCGCCCGGGTGTCGCACCGCCTGGCGCTGGACCATCCCGAGCGGGTCGAGCGGGTGGCGGTGCTGGACATTGCGCCGACCCGCACGGTGTTCGAGACCGTCGACCAGACGGTGGCCACCGTCTACTACCACTGGTTCTTCCTGATTCAGCCCAACGGGTTGCCGGAGAAACTGATCGGATACGACCCGGACGACTACCTGCAGCGCAAGCTGACCGCCTGGGGCGCCGACGACGACGCCTTCACCGAAGCGGCGGTGGCCGAATACAAGCGCTGCTTCCGCGACCCGGCCGCGGTCCATGCCTCCTGCGAGGATTACCGTGCCGCTGCCAGCATCGACCTGGAGCACGACCGGGCCGACGAGGACGCCCGCATCGCCTGCCCGTTGCTCGTGCTCTGGGGGACCCGTGGCCTGGTCGGCCGCCGCTACGACATCCTCAACGTCTGGCGCGAGAAGGGCACCGACGTACAGGGACAGGGCCTGGATTGCGGGCATTTCCTGCCCGAGGAGAAACCGGAGGAGACGCTGGCGGCGCTGACGGCGTTCCTGGCCTGACTCCCGGCGATCAGGGCGCGTTGTAGAAGAGCCTGGCCCGCCACAGGCGGCCGGACTCGTCAAAGTCGAGCAGGGCGGTGTTGCCCAGTTCAAAGTATCCGCAATCCGGCAGCTCGAACTGTCTTGCAGCAAGCGCCTCCGGCGGAGGCTCGAACTGGAATTCGCTGACCAGAACCTCGCTCCGCGTCATGCCGATGCGCATTGTGTTGCCGACGGGAGTAGCGTCGGAGGTGGTGGTCAGCCGCTCCACCACACTGTCGGCGATGTCGACGTGAAGGCCCGGATACTCGTATCGATATTGCTGATAGACGCCGCCTTCGCCTTCGGCCCAGTCACCGAGGATCCGGTCAGGGTCGCCGAGCGCGACCCCGACATGCTGCTCGGCGTCCCAGGGACGCAGTCCGCCGAGGGTGAACGTTTCGGAGTCGATGCAGAGCCGGTTATCCGACCAGGTCGGCCAATCGGACCATTCGATGTTCGAGCCGTCGCCGCCGATCCCGTGGCGGGCATGGCGCAGGGCAATCCTGGCCGCCGGGTCGGATTCGATCTCAAGGGCCGCGGTCAGGGCCGGCAGCGCATCCGAAGCGGATTGGCCGAGATTTCGCAATGCCCAGGCCGCGCTTTCCCGGACCCTGGCATCCGCATCGCCCAGCGCCCGCTGAAGCGGCTCCGAGAGCCTTGCGGCGTCCACGCTGGCAGGATCTGCCCGGTAGAGCATACGGAGAAGCAATGCCGCACCGATCTCGCGCAGTCGCGTCTCCTCGTCGTCTAGCAGCGCCAGCGCTTGCGGCACCAAGTCGGAATTGAAAGTGCTGGAGAAAAACTGGAGTTGTTCGGCCGCAGACAATTGGACTCGCGGGTCGGGATCGTCGAGGCGACTCAGGATCCTCGGCAGAGCCAGGTCAGGCCCTTCCGGCACAAAGCCGAAGTTGAATGCGGCGGCGATCTGTACCCGAAGGTCACTGTCCTGCAGCGCGTCGGCCAACTCGGGCAGAAACGACCGCGATGTCCGCCACGGCAAGAGGCCCCGAGTGGCCGTCCAGCGGACTCGGGGATCGGGGTCGTCCAGGGCGGACAGCAATGCCGCCTCCACGGGCTCGGACGGCAGGTACGCACGCATGGCGGCCAGCGCGTTCTCACGCACCAGGGGATCGGCATCGCTGGCGGCTTCGATCAACTCGGGTCTGACCCTCGGCGGTCGGAGGCGCAGGTTTGCCAGGGCGAACGAGGCGCCGCGCCGGACGGACAGCCCGCCGTTTCGGAGATCGTCGAGCAGGTCCGGGATGACGGCCTGGCTCTCGCCGGCTTCAATGACGCGGTGCAGTTCCTGACCGATTTCGCGGTACCAGCGATGGTCGGGGCGGTACGGCAGGGCCTGCCGCAGCCCGTTCGTAGCTTGTGTATTGTCCGGCAGCGGGTCCAGATTTGCGGTTTCTACCACCGCAATCGGGACGGCGGGAAGGCTGGGTGGCCGCGGCTCGGGCTCGGCTGCCGTGCATGCGCCCACCAGCGCTATGACGCCCAATCCCAGCGCCGGACTCTTGCGGACTTTTCGATGAGCCGATCGCTCGTATGAGGCCGAGCAGGCCGCGGTCATTCCTCGAACCCTCCATTCCCTGCCAGGGAGCGGCGGGACCCGAATTAATGCTCCGATCCGATTGAAAGGGCGTTAAGCCCCGGGACGCTAGAGCGTCATGTGCCGGGCGCGGGCGCCGCGTTCGATGGCGGCGGCGTGCAGGCGGTCGATGTGGAGTGCGTGGCGCATCATCTCCAGCAGGCGCAGCTCCTCCTGGCTGGCCGTGCCGTCGGCGGCGACCACGTCGCAGGCGATCGCATAGGCGGTCTCGTGCAGCCGCTCTGGCAGGGCGCCGCGGATCACGTCGATGGCACTGTCCAGCCCGTCCTCGTCCTGCAGCATCGTGGCGCATTCCCGGGACAGGTCGGCGATCCGGCCGCGATCGAAATCGCGGAACACCGGCAGGAAGCGCACGACCTCCGAGAGCGTCTCCAGCTCCTTGTCGGACATCGTGCCGTCCGAGGCGGAGGCCAGGACCATGGTGTAGATGAGCGCGCCGTGGGGATCGGTCATGTTCGCGTGTTCCAGGGGGTTGCAGGAGGCGCCGCGATTGCGGTGACCACGGGGATATGGGCGTAGTGGGGGGCGGTCGTCAAGGCGTGGTGCGGTCGACAGGCCGCAAACCGGCATGGCATAGTCGAGACACCGCTTCCTTCGCCATTTCGAACCTGAGGGAAGCCGGGTCGTCCCGCCTTCTCGAGACCGAACCCGGGCCGCGCCTTTGCGCGGCGGCCCCTATGCCGATCGGGTGACACAGCCGCCATGTCCGCCGTCTTCAATGTCGCGTTGCCGGTCTTCGCCATCATCCTGGCGGGATTCCTGGTGCGGCGCGGCGGGTTGCTGGGCCCGGCCTCCTCGGAGGCGCTGAACGGCTTCGTCTACTGGATCGCCCTGCCGCCGCTGCTGTTCCTGGGCATGGCGCGGTCGGACATCCGCGAGACGCTGCACTGGCCGTTCATCGGCGCCTTCCTGGGCAGCGCGGCGGCGGTCTGGCTTGCCGCCGTGGTGATCGGTTTCGTGCTCTATCGCGCCCGGCCGTCGGTCCTGGCCATGCAGGGGCTGAACGCCGGCTTCGGCAACACAGGATATCTGGGCATCCCGCTGCTGGTGGCGGCCTTCGGCGAGGCGGCGATCCCGCCTGCGACGCTGGCGACGGTGATCATGGCGCTGGCGGTCGGCGTGCACGCGGCGGCGCTGGAGATCGCGGGCGGCGGCGGGCAAGGGACCGGGGCGGCACTGCGCAAGGCTGCGCTGGCGCTGGTGCGCAACCCGATACTCGTCTCGCCGGTGGTGGGGCTCGTCTGGGCCGCGATCGGGCTGCCGCTGCCGATGCCGGTGGTCACCTTGTTCGAGCTGACCGGCGCGGCGGCAGGGCCCTGCGCCCTGTTCGCGATCGGCCTGTTCCTCGGCGGCCGCGCGCTGGTCTCCAACCTGGCGGAACTCGCCTGGATCTCGATCCTCAAGCTGATCTGGCAGCCGTTGATCTGCTACTGGCTGGCGATCACCCTGTTTCCCATGGACCCGTTCTGGACCGCCTGCGCTGTGATCCTGGCGGCGTTGCCGACGGGCGCGCTGGCCTTCGTGGTGGCCCAGGCGCAGGGCGTCTATGAGGAGCGCACTTCCGCCGTGATCCTGGTCTCGACCATCGCCTCGATCGTGCCCCTGTCGATCCTGCTGGCCTTCTACGGACCAATTTACGCGGCTCAGTGATCGCGCCCTTTCGGCGCGCCGGAACGCTCCATATACTACCGGAAATCGGGCCGGCTCGGGCCCGAAAGCCTGGGGAGGCCGCCGATGTCCGAAGACGCCGCGCTGCGACAACTGCCGCGCCGGACCCTCGCCGTGATCCTGGCCGGTGGCCGGGGCAGCCGGTTGAAGCAATTGACGGACCGGCGCGCCAAGCCGGCGGTCTATTTCGGCGGCAAGTTCCGCATCATCGATTTCGCGCTGTCCAACTGCCTCAACTCCGGCATCCGCCGGATCTATGTGATGACCCAGTACAAGTCGCACAGCCTGCTCAGGCACCTGCAACGCGGCTGGGGCTATCTCCGGGCGGAGATGGGCGAGTTCGTCGACCTGCTGCCGGCGCAGCAGCGGGTCGATGAGAGCATGTGGTATCGCGGCACCGCCGACGCGGTCTGGCAGAACATCGACATCATGGAAGGTGAGGGCTCCGACCACGTCATCATCCTGGCCGGCGACCACATCTACAAGCAGGACTATGCGGCGATGCTGGAGGACCACGTCGCCAAGGGCGCCGACGTCACGGTCGGTTGCCTGGAGGTGCCGCGCATGGACGCGGTCGCCTTCGGCGTCATGGCGGTGGATGACGAGCAGCGCATCACCGGGTTCCTGGAGAAGCCCGCCGACCCGCCGGCGATGCCCGGCAAGCCGGACGTCGCGCTCGCCAGCATGGGCATCTACATCTTCAACTCGGAATTCCTGTTCGAACAGTTGAACCGGGACGCCCAGGACCCGCTCTCGGCCCATGATTTCGGCAAGGACATCATCCCCTACCTGGTGTCGCGGGCGAACGTCTTCGCCCACCGCCTGGGCCAGAGCGCGATCTTCAGCGAAGGCCAGGAAGAGGCCTATTGGCGCGACGTCGGCACCATCGACGCCTATTGGGAGGCCAATCTGGACCTGACCCGGGTGACGCCGGCGCTGGACCTCTACGACCGGCGCTGGCCGGTACACACCTATCAGGAACAGCTGCCGCCGGCGAAGTTCGTCTTCGACGAGGAGGGGCGGCGCGGCATGGCGATCAGCAGCATGGTGTCCGGCGGCTGCGTGGTGTCGGGCGCCACCGTGCGCGATTCGCTGCTGTTCTCCGAGGTCCGGGTCAATTCCTACGCCGAGCTGAATGAGGCGGTGGTGCTGCCGCGTGTCGATATCGGCCGCAACGCGCGGCTGACCAAGGTGGTGGTCGACCGCGGCTGCGACATTCCCGAGGGGCTGGTGGTCGGCGAGGACGCGGAGTCCGATGCCGCGCGCTTCCACCGCACCGACAAGGGCGTGGTGCTGATCACCCGGCCGATGATCCGCGCGCTGGAAGCCGCCGGCTGATCGCCCGGCCGCAGAAAGGAATGGCACCACACCTCCATGCGTCGTCCCCGGGCTTGACCCGGGGACCCAGTCGCCTGCCGTCGCGCCGCCCATTGAAATCTATGATCGGCCCAGCCGTTCGATGGGTCCCCGGGTCAAGCCCGGGGACGACGCGGTGGAGGCTGGTCGCTCCAGCGCACGGGCCGGCTGAAACATGAAAGTCTTGCATGTCGCATCCGAGCTCTACCCGCTGATCAAGACCGGCGGCCTGGCCGACGTGCTGGGGGCGCTGCCGCCGGCGCTGGCTGAATTGGGGGTCGATACGCGGGTGCTGGTTCCGGGCTATCCGCCGGTGACGGCGGCGGTGCGGGACGGCAAGGCGGTCTGGACCGACCGATTCCTGTTCGGCGGCGGCGAGGCGCGGCTGAGATGCGTGCGCGCAAAGGCCGTGGCGGTGCCGCTCTATGTCCTGGACTGTCCGGGACATTACGACCGGCCCGGCAACCCCTATCTCGACTTCGACGGCAAGGACTGGACCGACAACGAGCAGCGCTTCGGGGCGCTGAGCTGGATCGCGGCACGGCTCGGCCAGGGCCTCGATCCGGACTGGCGGCCCGACATCGTGCATGCCCATGACTGGCAGGCCGGGCTTGCGCCGGCCTATCTCGCGCTGGATGGGGGGCCGCGGCCAAGCACCGTTCTGACCATCCACAACCTCGCCTATCAGGGCCTGTTTCCCTACGCGGCAGTGGAGCGCCTGGGCCTGCCGGCGGAGGCCTTCCGCTATGATGCGCTGGAATTCTACGGCCAGCTCGGGTTCCTCAAGGCGGGCCTGTCCTATGCCGACCGCATCACCACGGTCAGCCGGACCTATGCCAAGGAGATCCAGGCCGAGGAGCAGGGATGTGGCCTCGACGCGCTGTTGCGGCACCGTGCGGCGGATCTGGTCGGCATCGTCAACGGCGTCGATTATGGCGTGTGGGACCCGTCCAGCGACCCGCATCTGCCGAGCCCCTATTCCGCAAGGGACCTGAAGGGCAAGGCGGCCGCCAAGGCGGCGCTGCAGAAGGCGATGGGGCTTCCCGATGCGCCCGATGCGCCGGTCATCGGCGTCGTCAGCCGGCTCAACGTGCACAAGGGCCTCGACCTGATGCTGGCGGCGTTGCCGACCCTGATCCGGGCCGGCGGCCAACTGGTCCTGCTGGGCAGTGGCGATGCCGATCTGGAGGAGGGGTTTCAGGCGATGGCGCGCAAGGCGCCGGACTCGGTCGGCGTGCGCATCGGCTATGACGAGGCGCTGTCGCATCTGATCCAGGGCGGCAGCGACGTGATCGCGGTGCCCTCGCGGTCGGAACCCTGCGGCCTGACCCAGCTCTACGCGCTGCGCTACGGCGCGCTGCCCCTGGTCCGGCGCGCCGGCGGGCTGGCGGACACGGTGGTGGATTCGACGGCTTCAGCGATCGACAAGGGCAAGGCCACGGGCTTCGTGTTCCGGGCCGCCTCGGCGGCGGCGCTCTCCCGCGCCATCGGCCGCGCCTGCGACCTCTATGCCGACAAGCAGACTTGGGCCGGCATCCAGCAGACCGCGATGGCGCAGGATTTCGGCTGGCCGGCGGCGGCGCGCAACTACCAGGCGCTCTATCGCGAGATGCTGGCCTAGGCGGCCGCCACCGCCACCCGCTTGATCCGCGCCAGCGCCAGCTTCGACAGGATCACCGAGGCGGTGAACATGTAGAGCCCGGCATGCACCAGCACGCCGCTGATCACCGTCACGTTCAGCGCCGCCACCACCAGGGCGATGACGAACACGTCCAGCATCGACCACTTCGCCAGCGACTCCAGCCGCGCGACGGCGGCATGGCTGGGATTGCCCGAGAAGAACCAGACCCACAACCCGAACAGCAGCTTCACCGCCGGAAACAGCACGGAGAACACGAACAGCACCGTGAACAGGAAATACTGGTCGTCATCCCACAGCACGACGAGCCCGGACAGGATCGACACGCTGTTGCTGAGGATCGCCAGCGTGCTGACCGTCAGCGACGGCAACACGACCCCGGCGACCAACAGGGCGAGCGCGACAAACAGGATCGGACCGACCGTCCACCGGTCGAAGCCCTTTGCCGTGTGATGCAGGGTTCGCGAAGCCATTCCCCGACCTTGGACAGCCCATGATGGGCGCTAGATGGTGTGCTATCGCGGCGAAACAATGTCGTCGAACGGCAGTTCGGTCGGAATCGCGCGGTAATAGTTCTCCGGTGACAGCGCCAGCTCGATGAACGCCGAAGCGCGCTCTGGCGGCGTTGAGATCAATTGCGCAATTGTCAGGCCGAACTCCGCCACACGGTAGGCGCTATCCCCATATCCGGATGACGCGAGGCTCGATGCGAAAAAGGCGGCCATCTCCGAGGTCATCTGTGCGTTGAGGTTGTTGTCCGCACCTCCGAGCGCGTTAGAATGGATGTGCCGCAGCGTGGCAATCACACCCTCCACGTCACCGACTGAAGCCTGCAAATCAGCGACGTAGTCGATTTCGGAAAGATCTTCCGCCCTTTGCGTGAAATCGCGCATTAGGGCGATTGCATCCTGAATGATCTCGCCGGCCAGATCGTCAAATCCGACGGCTTCGGCGGCCCAAGCCAGTTCGAGATGGCGTTCGTAGTCCCCTGAATCACGCGCGTAGTCGCGTGCCAGAGAGAACGTGTCGGCGAAGACAGTTTCCGCGGCCGTGGTATCACCGCTGTCGGCGATCGCCCGCCCGATCCGGCGTTGCAGGTCGATGCGATCTGCCAAACGCACAGCCTGAGCGGCAACATCAAGTGCAGCGGAATAGCTGGAGCGGTCGTCCACAATATCAGCGATCATGATATGTGACTCGACGACGTTCCGAATGACTTGGGCGTCCTCGTAGGCTTCCTCGACGTCCTCGGAATTCGGATCAAGTCCGGTCCGGATCTCTTCTGCGACCTTCAGGGAAACCATGAGGGCGGACAGGGCGGCGTCCGGATGGCCCATTTCGTTCTGAATACGTGCGATGGTCTGGAGGTCGAACACGCGCCCAGCTGGGAATCGAACCCCATAGAGTTCGGCATCCGTGACGATCGGGAATGCCAAGTGGACGTACTTTTCAGCCGAAGTGAAATCTCCCTGCGTCATCAGGGAACGGGCGAGGTCCAGAATGAACCTCACGCGGCGTCTGCCGGAATCGGTGTGCGCCAGAACTTCGCGCACACCTTCGACATCTCCTAACGTTGCAAACTGACGCTCAAGTGGCGCAAGAGCCATGCTGTCGGCGCCACCATTGCGAGCCGTGCGATAGATCCTTGTAAGCAGGTTGCTGGCTGCCGACACATCGCCCACTTCGGCACGGGCGCGTACGATCGAGAGCAGACCTTGGTGTTGCCCCCATATGTTCGTCTCGCGCCAAGCCTCTCGCTCGGCGGCGTCGATCGTCTGTCGGCCCTCTGCATGGTTGCCGGCCCGGAACTGCGCGACTCCAATCACGGCCATGAGCGCCGCGCGATCGGAAGCACTGTTCAGTAGTTCGGTGGTGTTCAGCGCGGCTTCGACATCTCCGTCGATCCAATAGCTGTCCGCAATTGGCGACACGAGCCTGAACCGGCCGAATGGATGGACATGCCGAAGCATTGCCAGGGCTCCAGCCCGATCGCCTACATGAAGCTGGGCAGTCGCGATCCGATATCCGATGAGCGCTTCAGATCCGCCGGACATCGCAATTGGAGCCAGCGAAATTGCCGCGTCCAGAAGGCAATTCGGATCTTGTGCCTCCATGCACGTCGCTATGCGTTCCTCTATTTCGGCAGTCTGCGCCCAGGACGCAGAAGCGAAACCGGCGGCCGCCGCGGTGAGGAACCCGATCCAGATCGTTAGGAGTCCGCGCATCTTTTGCCCGAGGCCGACCGTCGTGATCTTCGGAAATCACTATCTGCGATGGTGGCAACCTTATCCACCGACACTTGATGTTGGTGGAGTGCCACTGTCGCCGCAATGCATGTCGCTGCAGGTCGGTTTGTGCCTGGGCGGCTGGACCGTGCTTAGTCGGCGTCCGGTTGTGGCTTCAAATCCAGCTCCGGTTCCGATGCGCCCTCGGCTTCCTCCACGGCCCATTCCTGGGCGGCGGCGACGGCGATCGGGCTGGGGCGGGGGCCGAGCGGGACCGCCGGGCCCTGCTCCTCCAGCGGGATCGCCGGGCGCCGAACCATCCGATAGAGGGCGAAGGCACCGAGCGCGGCGTGGCCCGCCAGCAGGTACCAGAAGAAGCCGTCCGGACCGGTCACCGCCATGGCGCCCGACGCGCTGACCGGGCCGAGGATGGCGCCGATGCCGCCCAGCAGCACCAGCGTGCCGCTGGCCGGGACGATCTGGTCGATCTCCAGACGGTCGTTGGTGTGGGCGATGCTGAGCGAGTACATGGGGAAGGACGCCGCGCCGTAGGCGGCGGCGCAGGCCAGCAGCACCGGCGTCGACACGGTCCCGAACAGGATGGCGGCCAGGGCGCAGGCGGCCGCGGCGATGGTCACGCCGGCCAGGACGATGCGCCGGTCGATCATGTCGGAGAGCCTGCCGATCGGCCATTGCAGTGCGATGCCGCCGATCACCGTCGCCGCCATGAAAAACGAAATCTCGCCGACCGACAGCCCGACGGCGGCGGCGTAGACCGCGCCCATGCCGAAGAAGCCGCCATTGGTCATGCCGGTTGCCACCGAGCCGACGACGCCGAGCGGCGAGATGCGGAACAGCTCGCGCACGCCGACCGGCTTGGGCGTGCTGATTTCCGGAGCCGCGCCGACGGTCACCAGCATCGGGATCAGGGCCAGGGACACCATCACCGAGGACAGGATGAACAGGTCGTATCCGGCCGGATCGGCCAGGTTCAGCATGAACTGGCCGCTCGCCAGCCCGGCATACATCACCACCATGTAGATCGACAGCAGCTGGCCGCGGGTCTCGTTGGTGGCGCGGTCGTTCAGCCAGCTCTCGGCCACTACGTAGAGGCCGGCATAGCTGAAGCCGGTGAACAACCGCATGACGGCCCAGGAGGCCGGGTCGACGAACACCGAGTGCAGCAGCACCGAGACCGAGGCCAGCGAGGCCAGGGCGGCGAATGTGCGGACATGGCCGACCTGGGTGACCACCCTGGTCGACAGCCGTGACCCGGCCAGGAAGCCGACATAGTAGGCCGACATGACCAGGCCGGTGACGGTGGTCGGGAAGGCCTCCAGCGAGGCGCGCAGGCCCAGCAGGGTGCCCTGCAGCCCGTTCGCCAGCATGATCAGCGCGATGCCGAGGAACAGCGGCCAGGTGGCCGAGACGATCACGTTCATGGGCGGTTAGCCGGTAAGGGTGGGCCTCTTCGGCCGCCGCTGGCGGTCGCGATTGCGCTCAAGTGGGAGCGGCGATTTCCTCTTTAAACCCCATGGATCGGAAAAGCGACGGAATGTGCAAAGGGGCAATCAAACCGGGGCAAACCACAGAGGCGCGGAGGCACAGAGGCTCAGCGAACAGTATCCAACCCCATCGTCATTCCCGCGAAAGCGGGAATCCAGTCTTCATGCCGCTGACGCTGCCAAGTCGGGATCGCTGGATTCCCGCTTTCGCGGGAGTGACGATTGCTTCTGAGTTGTTGGTTCTCTGTGTCTCTGTGCCTCTGTGGTTCACCTAGCCCTGGTCCACTACTGCGCCGCTGCCACCCAGTTTTCCGCCCGACGTGTCGCCTCGGCCAGATCGGCCGCGCTCATCCGCGTGGCCAGGGCGTCGCGGCGTTGGGAGGCGGCGTTGGTGCCGTCGGGGCCGAGCGGGATGCCGCGGGCGGCGACGTCCAGCCACATGTATGCGGCCACGTCATCCTGGGCGACGCCGGTGCCCGACTGGTAGGCGAGGCCGAGATTGTACTGGGCGTGGGCGTGGCCCTGCTCGGCGGCGGCGCGGTACCAGCGGGCGGATTGTTCCGCGTCCGCAGTCAGGCCAGGGGCGCCGCGATAGAGCAGGCCGAGCAGCGCCTGGGCGGTGGCGTCGCCGCCCTCGGCCAGCGGCGCCCATTCCGCCAGCGCGGTCTCGTAGTCGCCCTGGTCATAGGCGGACAGGCCGTCGACGATGTCGGCGCGGGCCGAAAGTGCGAAAAGCAGAACCGCGAAGGCCGGGATCGCCGTGAAAAGGAAGCCCGGTCGCTGGGAAACAAACATCGCAAATCTCCGGTCCAAAGGCTGCTCGTCTCACAGGTTAGCGCGGCCCCGGACAAGAAAAATCTCAATCGGACGCAAAAAAACGTGATGTGTGACAGCCGTCATGTCTGTTTGTGACAGCTCCATGAATAGTGGGCCATCGACGCGGTTCGTCCGATGTTGAGAGGACGGGGGTCCCGGCTCCCGGCCCGACCAAGATGGTACAGCCGACCGCCGCAAAGCGTATTGGAGCAAGCCATGAGACTTGATGACATGGATACCAATCACCGGTTCCAATCGGTGAAGAAGGCGGTGGCGGTGGTATCGACCGTGGCGGCGATGGCCGTCACGGTCGGGTCGGCCGGGCCGGCGGCGGCGCAGGGCCTGTGCATGCCGCGCGAACAGATCGTCGAGATGCTCGACGCCCGCTATGCCGAGGCGCCGATCGCGCTGGGGCTGGCCTCGGGCGGCCGCCTGGTGGAGGTCTTCAGCACCGAGGACGGATCGACCTGGACCCTGCTGCTGACCGCCCCGGACGGCACCAGCTGCATGATGGCCGAAGGCCAGGGCTGGTCGGCACTGCCGGGCCCGATCGTCGGGCAGGTGTCGTGATGCGCCTAGCATACGAAAGCCCGTCGGGGTCGGGCGCAGTGGTGTTCCCGCACAAGCCGGGATCGGACGAGGCCTACCAGTGCCGACTGGCGCTCAGCCTGATCGACTCGGTCGGTTTCGACGGCGCCATACGCTATTGCCGCAACAATTCCTGGGACGGCGTGCTGCGCGCCGTGCAGGCCCTGCGGGGCACCGGACAGGCCTGAAACGCCGCTGGGCCGGTGAGGCCGGGTAGGCGCCTGCCGAGCCGTCAGCGCGGGACCTCGTCCTTCGACAGGCTCAGGATGAGGTCGTGAGCGTTGGACGGCGGATACGCCAATCAACCGCACAATCTGACATTCGCGACTGACGCGATCCTCAGGAGTCTGAGGCCGCTCCACCCTATCGACCTCATCCTGAGCCTGTCGAAGGACGAGGTCCCGCGCCGGCGTCGATGCTAGGCGCGAAGCCCGTCCGATGGCTGTTGCACAGCCAGGAACTCACCGACAATCGCGACCGCTTCGGCCAGGCCGAGCCGCTCGATCTCCACGCCCTCGGGAAACGCGCCGGCCAGCCGCGATGGCATCATCGGATCCAGCATGACGAAGACGCCATGGTCGCCGGCCTGGCGGATCAGCCGGCCATAGGCCTGCTTGAGCCTGAGCCGGGTGATCATGTCGTCGTAGCGGCGCTTGCCGAAATGCTCCCGCCGGGCCCGGTGCAGGATGGTCGGCCGCGGCCAGGGCACCCGGTCGAACACGATCAGGCGCAGGCTGCGGCCCGGCACGTCGATGCCGTCGCGCACCGCATCGGTGCCCAGCAGGCAGGAATCCGGCTCGCCGCGGAAGATATCCACCAGCGTCGCCACGTCCATCCCGTCCACATGCTGGGCGTGCAGCGCCAATCCGCGCTGTTCCAGCGGGCCGGCGATGCGCCGATGCACCTCGCGCAGACGGCTGATTGCGGTGAACAGGCCGAGCGCGCCGCCGCCGGCCGCCTCGAACAGCTCCCGATAGGCAGCGGCCACCTGGTCGAAGTCATCCTTGCGCACATCCCGGACCACCAGCACCCGGGTCTGTCCGGCATAGTCGAAGGGCGAGGGCACGGCGGCGCGGGTCGCCGGACGCAGCAGATGCTCGGCGCCGGTCCGGGCCTCGGCCGCCTGCCAGTCCGCCTCCGGCTCGCCGGTGCCATCGGTCAGCGTCGCCGAGGTCACGACCATGCCATGGGCGTAGTGGCCCAGCGCCTCGGCGAAGGGCAGGGTCGGATCGACCCAATGCCGGTAATGGCCGACATTGACATCGCGGCTGGAGCCGTCCGGGCCCATGCGCTCGACTCCGAACCAGTCGACGAAGGCGTCCGGTGTCTCCTGGCCCAGGGTCGCAAGCATGTCCCGCCATGCCTGGATCTGCACCTTGCCGCGCCGGTCCAGCGCCCGGGCCATGGCGTCGAGGCGCAGGCGGGTGGCGCTGTCCAGCCGCTCGGCCTCGTCGTCCAGCCGGGCGCGCAGGGATTTGCCGATGGTCTTGAGCGGCACCTGCAGCCTCTTAAGGGCCGCATCGAGTTTCGAAGCGGTCGCGATCAGGCCGTCGATCGGTTCCGCCGAGTCGCATTCCAGATCGTAGGGCCCATCGACCCCCTGGGCGCGGGCATAGGTCTGGGTGCGGACCAGGGCCAGGAAGTGTTCCGTGGCGCCGCTCGGCTCGCCCTTGGCGACTCGGCCGGACCAACCCTCGCCGGGCAGGGCGCGGGCGGCGCGGTCGACCTCGTCCAGGGCCGCGCGGGCCTCGTCATCATCGCCCAGCAGGTCGTCGACCCGGCGCTTCAGGCCGCGGGCCCGGCCGCGGCGGCCACTCTCCACGCCGATCAGCCAGCGGCGCAGTTCCGCCGTCTCCTGCCCGGTCAAGTGGCCGGCGAAAGCACTGTCGGCGGCGTCGAACAGGTGGTGGCCCTCGTCGAAGACGTAGCGGGTCGGCAGGCTGGTGTCGTCCATGCCGCCCAAGGCCGCCTGGATCATCACCAGGGCGTGGTTGGCGACCACTATGTCGGCCTTGCGGGCCCGGCGCACGCTGCGCTCGATGAAGCAGCGGCCGTAATGGGGGCACGCGGAATAGACGCATTCGCCGCGCCGGTCGGCCAGGCCCAGGCTGCGCCCGCGCCCGACCAGGTCGGCCAGCCAGCCGGGGAAATCGCCGCCGGACATGTCGCCGTCGCGGGTCGCCGCCGTCCAGCGCGCCATCAGGCCGAGCGCAATGCCGTATTGCGGCTGGGCCGGCAGGGCGCGGGTGGCTTCCTCCAGGTTCAGCAGGCAGAGATAGTTCTCCCGTCCCTTGCGCAACACCACCTTGGCCGCCTTGCGGTCCGGGCGCGGGTGAAGCCGGTCGAGTTCCCGATCGATCTGGTGCTGCAGGTTGCGGGTGTAGGTGGAGATCCAGACTGGGGCGCCGTTGCGCTCGGCCCACAGGCTGGCCGGGGCCAGGTAGCCCAGGGTCTTGCCGACACCGGTGCCGGCCTCGGCCAGCACGGTGTTGGGCGTATCCGGCTCGGCGCGCGGCGTGAAGGCCTCGCAGACGGCGCTGGCGTAATCCGCCTGCTGCGGCCGCTCCTCCGACCCGCTGCCCAGCAGCAGCGCCAGTCGCTCGCGGGCCGCAGCCGGTTCCACCGGGATCTGCCCCGGTGGCGGTGGTGGCGGGTCGCCCTGCCACTCCGGCAGCCGGTGCCAGACCTGCAACGACCGCCCCGCCTTCTCGTCGGTCGCGCCATAGGGCCGGCCCAGCGCCGCCAGCACCGGCGGCCCCCACAGCCAGCCGGCCCGCGCCATGGTCCAGGCGATGCCGGCGGCATCCGACTTTTCCTCCCGGCCCGGCGCGGTCAGATCGGCGAGCAGTCGTGCCGCCGCCCGCTGCAAGGTGATCGCCGCGTCCTCCAGCCCATGCGGCTCCGGCAGCGACAGGATCTCGGCGAGGCCGCGCGGCGTCGGCACGCAGAATTGGGCCGGATGCACGAAGGCGAACAGCTCCAGCAGGTCGTAGGCCCGGAATGAGTCGAGGCTCTCCCGCCGGGCGATCGACCGGGCGTGGCAGACCAGCAGCGGTGGCCCGTCCAACCGCCGCCTGAGCGCGGTTCCGTCCAACTCCTCGATTTCGCCGTCGGCGGTCACCAGCACGCCGCCCGACGCGCCGAGGACCAGCGCGTCGGCCTCCGGAATACGCACGGTTGGGGCGGCGGTGTTCATGGGGCCACTATATCGATCCGCCGCAGGCCCGCCATGGCCTCGGACCGCACCCCGGGCCGCCTTTCAAATCGCCTGTTCCCGCCCTATAGTGCGCCGCTTTCCGCCCGTCAGAGCGACCCCTGCCATGACCGACGATTCATCCGGCGATATTCCCCTGCCGTCCGACAATCCCCTGCGCGCGCCGCGGCTGGAGAAGCTGGCGGCCATGCGCGAGGCCGGGATCGACCCGTACCCGTACAATTTCGACCCGGACACGAGCGCCGCGACCCTGCAGGAGGCCTATGCGGAGCTGCCGGACGACACCCAGACCGAGGATGTGGTGCGGATCGCCGGGCGGATCCGGGCGATGCGCAACAACGGCATGTTCATCGACCTGCATGACGTCACCGGCAAGATCCAGGTCTTCAGCCACAAGGATTTCCTCGACGCGGACGAGCTGGCCAAGCTGAAGCTGCTGGATATCGGCGACATGCTGGGGGTCGAGGGCCGGGTTCGGCGGACCAGGCGCGGCGAGTTGTCGGTGAATTCCAGCCGGCTGACGGTGCTGGCCAAGGCGCTGCTGCCGCTTCCGGAGAAGTATCACGGCCTGACCGATGTCGAGGCGCGCTACCGCCAGCGCTACCTTGACCTGATCATGAACGAGGACAGCCGCGCCGTGCTGCGCACCCGCAGCCGGATCATCGCCGAAACCCGGGCTTTCATGATCGACGCCGGCTATCTGGAGGTCGAGACCCCGATGTTGCACCCGATCCTGGGCGGCGCGTCGGCCAAGCCCTTCATCACCCACCACAATGCGCTGGAGACCGACCTCTACCTGCGCATCGCGCCGGAGCTGTACCTGAAGCGGCTGATCGTCGGCGGGCTCGCGGATGGGGTGTTCGAGATCAACCGCTCGTTCCGCAACGAGGGGCTGTCGCCGCGGCACAACCCCGAATTCACCATGATGGAGCTCTACCACGCCTATGCCGACTATCACGACATGATGGCGCTGGCCGAGGGTCTGATGGCGCGGCTGGCGGAGGTCGCGACCGGCTCCGCCAAGGTCACCTATGACGGCAACGAGATCGACTTCGCCGGCCCCTATCCGCGGCGCCCCATGGCCGCACTGGTGGAGGAGGTGACCGGCATCGATTTCATGGGACTGGACGAGGCCGAGGCCCGCAAGGCCGCCGAATCCCAGGATTGCGAGATCACCGGCCACGAGAAATGGGGCGAATCGCTGGAGAAGGTCTACGGCCACCAGGTCGAGCACATCCTGATCCAGCCTGTGCATGTGACCAACTTCCCGCGCGACATCTCGCCGCTGGCCAAGGTGCATCGCACCGATGAGCGGCTGACGGAGCGCTTCGAGACCCTGGTCAATGGCTGGGAAGTGGCCAACGCCTTCTCGGAGCTGACCGACCCGCAGGACCAGTATGAGCGCTTCCAGGCCCAGGTGGCGGCGCGGGAGGCCGGCGACGATGAGGCGCAGATGATGGACCTGGATTACGTCACCGCGCTGGAGCACGGCATGCCGCCCACTGGCGGCATGGGCGTGGGCCTCGACCGGCTGACCATGATCCTGACCGGCTCGCCCTCGATCCGCGACGTCATCGCCTTCCCGACGCTGAGGCGGAAGGGGTAGGGCCGATCCGGCTCGCCCCGTCGCCGGTCGTCGCGATGCCGGTCAGTCGTATTCGTAGGTGATCGACAGCGTGCCGGACTGGCGGATCGATATGGGATCCTCGTAGCCGTCGAGTTCAAGCGACGACATCCAGTCGGTATGCCGGCGATACGGGATGAGAGTGTCCGGGTCGGAGATGACCCGGGTCGTGGATTCGAACCGGTATCTGTTGACCACCGTCTGGCTGTCGTTGCGCCGTAGGATGCTGACATAGGCCAGGAGCGCGGCCGGTCCCTCGGCAACCGTCCGGAGTTCCAATTCGACGCAGACGGCGCCGCCGGACTCGCCACAAGGGACATGGCCCAAAAAGCGGTATGTGGCCCGCACGGGGATCTGTCCGCCGCCGGTGAACGGCACGTGCATCGTCTCCTGCTCGACGATCGCCCTGTTGGTCTCGATCTCCATGCCGGCCCAACGGCCGACCAAGTCACGCCACTGATTGGCGCTCGTCCGCGCGAACTCTCCCCGGCTCAGGGCCCGCTTGATGGTGGGAGCGAGGGATTCGAGATCGTCCGGGCCGATCGCGGCGGTGATCGGCTCGACGGCAGCCCGGACCGTTTGCAGGAAGTCATCCGATCGTTCGAGCCCGACGAACCGACCGGCGCGATTGACCCGGAAATCCGGCGGCCGCCTGTTGATCTGCGCGAAGACTTCGGCGATCTGCCGGCTCAGGCCGGTGCTGGTATCCAGCACGACGTCGAAGCTGGTGTCGTCGAAGACGACAACCAGATCGTCGTCGACGGGCGATACGGAAAACCGATTGCTCCCGTGCGCCTCCAAGACGGTCGCGGTGCCGGCGTCCTGCTCGCTCTCATGGTGCTGCGTGTATGTGGCGCGACCGGTGAGATCGTCGGGCCAGGCAAACCGCAACGCGACGGAGTCGTCCGCAGCGGCGCCGCGTGTCGACGTAGCGGCCGCGAGCGCCATGGCGATGGCAATCGGGAGATGCGGGAACAGTCGGGTCATTGGTCCTCGTCTCTCGGCGGTTGGTGCATTGGAGGGCGTGGCCGCCAAGAGCGCGGCGAGCTTGTCCCCTACAGCACCTGTCGGTGGACGCCGAGCATCCGGTGTGCGAGCAGGGCCCAGATCGCGCCGGCCTGGATGAGCAACGACAGCAACGAGACGATCGCGCCGTCGCCCGACACCGGCCAGAGGAACGGCAGCAGGGGGGCGGCGAACAAGCCGGCCAGGATCGGCAAGACGATGCTCAGCAGCCCGACTGTCAACAATCCAAGCAGCTTCGTCGGATCGCCTGTGAAGCTGAATGCGAGATAGAGGAAGATGCCCGCATCGCGCGCCACGAGGAAGAACCCCGCGGGGACCACGTCGTGCGCAAGGCCATGCCAGTCCGCCTTCGCCAGCACGACCAGTTGCGGCTCGGATGCCAGGATCCAGACCATCACGATGGCAAGGACGATCAGCGTCGGAACCGATCGCGGTATCCGATGCGCGAGCGTCGACCAGTCCCGTCCGGCGATACTGCGCCCGAGGTGTCGGGCCAGGCGCCAATCCGCGGGATCGGTGAGGGCGGCCGCGTAGACAAGTACGGACGCGGCGATGAACGGCAGCATATTGCCCACTCCGAGCGCAAGCGTCTCCACGGTCGATTCGGGCAGCCTGGGTCCGGTCACGAGACCAACGACGAACAGGATCACGAACGCGACGAAGCCAAGCCAGGCAAGCGGACTATGGGTGTATCTGAACTCCCGCCGCATCAGGAGATGGGCGCCAAGCAGCGACCATGCGGCGAAGCCGGCCGCGAGGAGAATGAGGATATCCATCGCAAGGAACCGGTTGCCGAACCAGTTCAGCGTCATGTCGACCGGGAGGTTCACCCAGAGCAGCGCTATCGCGAATATGCCGGGCATGGTGACGAACAGAGCGCCGATCGTACCGCTTTCGCCCTCCTCTGCGGGCGGCGCGGCGATCAGGTCGAGCAGGGAGCCGATCAGGGAGCTGGTCTGCGCCAGGAAGGCGGCCAGGATCCAGACGGCGATATGCCGCACGAGAAGGTCGTCCGGGTAGCCCTGGTACCTGGCGATGTAGCTGAAGCAGAGAATACAGACCAGGGCGCCGAACCACACATTGACGCTGATCCCGAACACCTTGCCCCAGGTCATCGACCAGGGCGAGATGGACGACATCCTCTGCGCGTCCCAGGTATGGCCGGACAGCTCCTCGGCGATGGAATGGCCCGGCTTGCTTCCCATCAGGATGACGAAGAACGCGAAGGCGATGCCGCACAATTCGATCCAGAGCGGATGGGCGTAGAGGCTGATATCCGCACGGCTGTCGGGAATGGCCGATACGAAGAAATAGATCCCCGCATAGACGGCGATGACCACCATGGCTCGCAGGGCCAGCCCGCGCGGGCTGTAGACGAGCCAAAGATTGCGGATGAATTCGGGATTTCGGGTCATGTGCCTGTCATCCGATCGTCTGACAACGCGCTGAAATAGGCGTCCTGCAACCTGCTGTCGGACTCGGCGAAGCTCCGGATCGGCGCGCCGGCCTCGATCAGATGCCGAAGCAGTTGCTGCTGGGCCAGGGCATCGCCGGCGAAGAGGAAGGTCGCGGACAGGTCATCGATCTCGACGCCGCTAACGCCGTCGATGGCGCCGAGCTTCGCCGCGATCTCAGCGTCGGGAGACGCGAGCTGCAGCCGGAACCGGGTGCGGTCGCTGTCGTCACGGCTGCTCAGCGATGCCGTCTCGATGATGCGGCCATCCCGCATCACCAACATGTCGCTGCAATAATCCTCAAGCTCCGCGAGGATGTGCGAGGACACCAGGATCGTCAGCCCGTCGGCGTTCAGGACCCGCAGCAGCCGGGACAGCTCCTTGCGGGCTTCCGGGTCGAGCCCGGACGCCGGCTCGTCCATGACCACGAAATCGGGCTTGTGAATGATGGTCTGGCCAATCGCCAGCCGCTGACGCAGGCCGCGCGACAGCTCCCCGGCCAGCGTCGCCAGATGGTCCGTCAGGCTCAGCTGCGCGGCGACGTCCGCGACCCGACCGGCCACTTGTGTCTCCGGGATGTCGTGGGCGCGGGCCGCGTAGATCAGGCATCGCTCCGCCGACAACGCCTCGTAGACACCGAAGAAATCGGTCAGGTACCCCATCCGGCGGTGTGCGGCATGGGAATTCCGGTGCACATCCTGTCCATCGAACAGCACGGTCCCGTCCAGCGGCTCGTAGAGGCCGATGAGGCAGCGGATCAAGGTGGTCTTGCCGGCGCCGTTGGGGCCGACCAGCGCCGTCACGCTGCCGCGGTCGATGGTGCCGCTGATGCGGTCCAGAACGCGCTTCTCGCCGTAATTGAAGATGATGTCTCGAATATCGATCAACGGCCCGCTCCGCCAATGGAGGGGCAAACTGGCGTGTCGGGATTGAGAAATGCCTAACGCCAATCGCGAGTCGCGCTCAACCGGCACTACCTGACCGGGTGCGGCGCCCGGTGCCGGGGGTCAACGGCTAGACGTGGCGGGCTCCGACCGCAATGCGTCCAAGGCACTGTCCTTCAGCGCCAGCCGCTCCTCGATCAGCCCGTAGGCGATGTAGAACCGGTAGACGTTGCGGACGTATTCGACGGTCTCCCGGCCGATGCGGTCGGCGGCCACCAGCTCCACGTTGCGGAACCAGCGGTCCGGATCGAGATCACGGTCTGCGGCCGAGCGGCGCAGGCCGGAAACGCGCGCCGGCCCGGCATTGTAGGCGGCGAAGGTGAACAGCCAGCGATCCAGCTCATCCATCTGGTCCGCCGTGAAATAGCGGTCGTGCAGGAAGCGCAGATACTTCACGCCGGCATGGATGTTGCCGTCCACCGTATCGATGGCGGATATCGCGACATTGGGGTCTCCGGCCGTGCTCGGCAGGACCTGCATGACGCCGACGGCGCCGGCGGCGCTCTGCCGGCCCTGGTCCAGCCGGGATTCCTGGTAGCCGACAGCGGCGACCATCGGCCAGTCGATCCCATAGGTGCCGGCGTGGCGGATGATGGCGGCGAGCACCCGGTCCTCCGCGGCGAGGTCACCCAAGGCCACCGCCGTTTCGGTGAAGCGCCGGTCGCCCAGATAGCGCTCGTAGAGGATGTTGCCCAGCAGGCTGCCCTTGGCGTTGTCGGCGATGAAGGCGTTGACCGCTGCCTCCAGCCCCGGGCTGTCCTCGCGGAACGCCCAGGCGATGGCGCCACCGGTGTTGACCGCGATGTCCGGATGCAGGGTGATGTCCGGGAAGAACTGGGCCCAGAACTCGGCCTTGTGGTTGTCCATCACGATCATCGGCAGCAGGCCGGCATTGACCAGCTCCAGCAGGTCCTCGTCCTCCAGATGCTCATCCGCCGGGACCAGGTCGATGGGCGCGCTGCCGGCGGCCTCGAAGGCGGCGCTGAGGCGGAGCAGGCTGGTGTAGTAGCTCGAGGACGGGCGGACATGAACCCGCGCGCCGGACAGATCGTCGAGGCTGGCCATCTCCGGCGCCGCGGGCCCGGTGATCAGGATTTCGCTGACATCGGTCAGGATCGGCCGGGAGAAGTCGACCCGGGCCTCTCGCTCCGGCGTGATCGTCAGGTTGCCGGCGGCGATGTCCCCGAGCCCTTCGATCAGGCCCGGGATCAGCCGGTCGCGGCTGACCGGGATCACCACCACCTCGACATCGACGGTGCCGAGCCCGAGATCGGCGTTCAGCCGCTCCTCGAAGGCCTTCAGCAGCTCGTAGGTCAGGCCGCGCTGGGTGCCGCCGTCCAGGAAATAGAAGGTGCGGCTGTAGGGGACCAGGGCGCGGATCCGGTGGCGCTCCACCATGCCCTCGAGATCGCCAGTCCACCGCTCGACGAACCGGTTGGCCGCCGCGGCCGGCGGATCCGCCGGCGGCCCGGGTTGTGGGCCGGGCGGCGGCGGGAGGAGCAGCACGAGGGCGATCAGCCCGAGCACGGGGAGCACGATGAGGCCGACGACGGTCAGCGCTGCCATCCGTGACTTCCAGCGGCTGCCGGGCACCGTCATCCGGCCGGGCGCACGAACACCCCGTCCATGGCGATCAGGCGGGCGGTGCGGCGATTGAAGTATCCGGGGATGAACAGGGCGGGGGCGAAGCCGAGGCCGTCGAGATGATCGATCATCTCCTGCCAGGACGGCTCGCCGACATAGACCGGCACGATGGACAGTTCGAGCTGGATGGCGCGGACCCGTTCCAGGATTGCGCCGGCGCCGTCCAGAACGGCGCGGTCGTAGCCCTGGGTGTCCGACTTGAGGAGCACATGGTCACCGTCTTGCGCGAAATCATCGAAGACGGCGTCGAGGCGGGCCTGCGGCACGGACTCGGACCCGGTGAACGCGGCACTGTCCAGCAGCTCCGCCATCTCGTCGGTCATCGCCAGGGCCGAGCTCATGTCGGAGGTGGGCGACAGGTTCAGGGTCAGCGGTTCCGTGCTGTCGCCCAGCGCCATGCGCGGCGCCACGGTCCACTCCGTGTCGCCGGCCGCCGCCTCGACCAGAGCGGCATGCGCCGCGGTCTGCGGCTCGAAGGACACGATCCGGCCGGCATAGCCGGCGCGCCGCAACCGCTGGCCGTATTGTCCGGTGTTGCCGCCGACATCGAGCACCAGGTCAATGCCGTGATGGGACAGCAGCGTCGCCAGGTTGCGGCTGTCCTTCGAAGGCGGCGCACCGCTGCTCACGGCGAGACCAGCCGCTTGCGGTAGTGATACTCGACGGTATCGGAGAGGTCGTACAGGTCCCGGGTCTCGGGCAGGCGCTCGTAGCCGAGGCGCTCATAGAGCCGGTGCGCGTCGGCGAAGCGCGTGTCGGTCCACAGTTCAATGAAGGCCGCATCGCGCCGGGCCGCGTCTTCCTCCACCAATCCGACGAGCCGGCGGCCCAGTCCACGGCCGCGCATGGCGCTGTCCACATAGAGCTTCAGCAGCTCGACGCCGGCCTTGTCCGGCGCCGGGGCGACGCCGATGCAGCCGACGACACTGCCTTCGGCCTCTGCGACCCAGAAGTGGCCGTCCCGTGCGGCGAAAGCGGTGGCGATGGCGCGCAGCTCCGGGATCTCGCCATCGACGTCCAGCACGCAGCCTGGATATTCGGCGAAACAGCCGCCGATCAGGGTGATCAGCCCGTCCTCGTCCTCGTCGCGGGCGGGTCGGATGGTCGGTTGCGGCGCGGTCATGGCCGTCTGCACGCCGTCAGCGCGAATGGGCGTAGTCCCAATAGAGCTCGCGGGCCCGGGAATAGACCGGGCCCGGTTGCAGATCGCGGTTCTCGACCCGGGTGAAGGGCAGGACCTTGCCGTGGTTGCCGGAGGAGAACACCTCGTCCGCCGCCATCAGCGCCGGCACGGTCACCCGCTCCTCACGGACGTCGTAGCCGTCCTCGCGCAGCAGCCCGATGATCCGCTTGCGGGTGATGCCGTCCAGGAAGCAGCCATTGGGCGCCGGGGTGAAGACGACACCGTCGCGGGCGTAGAACAGGTTGGCGGTGGCGAATTCGGCCACGTTGCCCATCTGGTCCAGCACGATTGCGTTCTGGTAGCCGCGGTCGATGGCCTCGCGCAGAGCCAGCCCCGACTGCGGATAGAGGCAGGCGGCCTTGGCCTCGGTGGGCGCGGTCTCCGGCGTCGGCCGGCGGCGCGAGGACACGATGGCGGAAGACCCGGCCGGATCCGGCAGTGCGGCTTCGTAGACCGAGATGGCGAAGCGGGTGGTGTCCGGGTCCGGCGCGACGAAGCCGCTTTCGGCCCAGTACATGGGCCGGATGTAGAGCGCGGTGCCTTCCGGGAAGCGGGCGATGCCGTCGCGCGCCAGCCCCTCGATGGCCTCGGCGTCGTGGGACGGGTTCAGCCCCATGACATGGGCTGAATTGACCACCCTCTGGCAGTGCAGGTCGAGGTCCGGCGCCACGCCCTCGAAGGCGCGGGCGCCGTCGAAGACGCAGGAGCCGAGCCAGGTGGCATGGGTCATCGGCCCGAAGATGCCGGGATTGCCCTCAAGCCATTCGCCATTGAAGAAGGTCTGCGGCGCCATGCCTCGCTCCGTGCGCTGATGTCCGCCGCACCATAGCCCGAGCGTCGCGGCGCTGCCAACGACGCCTCGGCGATCGGTTGCCGGTCTACTGGCTGGCCCAGATGATGCGGGCCATCCAGGCCAGTTCGCTCTTCTTCAGGGTGCGGGTCGGATGCGCCGGGTTGAAAGAGCGCAGCTCGAATCGGTTGGCGCTCTGCCGCGCCAGCTCCTTGGCCATGACCTCGCCGCCGGTGGTGCGGACCACGACCCGGTCGCCGCGGCGGATGCTGGCGGCCGGCGAGACGATGATCCGGTCGCCATCGCGATAGACCGGCTCCATGCTGTCGCCAGCGATCTCCAGCGCGTAGGCGTGCGGGTCGCCGACCTCCGGGAACAGCACCTCGTCCCAGCCGGTGCCGGCTGGATAGCCGGCATCGTCGAAGAAACCTTCCGCACCCGCCTGGGCGTAGCCGAGGATCGGGATGCGCGGCGCCGCCTCGCCGGGCTCCGCCAGCAGGCTGACGAACTCCGCCATGTTGCTGCCGGTGGCGCTGAGGATCTTGGCGAGGCTCTCGGTGGACGGCCAGCGCAGCTTGCCCTGCGGCGTCACCCGCTTGCTGGGATTGAAGGTGGTGGGGTCGAGCCCGGCCCGGCGGGCCAGTCCGGACGCGGAAAGCCCGTACCGCTTGGCCAGCAGATCGATCGCGTGCCACACGTCACTATGCCTCAACATAGGAACATGTTCACATAATCGGGATGGATTCGTCGCTAGGAACGTATTCGCAGGGGCAACGGGAGGTGCGACGGCAGGCCGATCGCCCGCCGCCGTGCCAAGGTCAATCGTCGTGCAGCACCATCGCGCGATAGATCTTCCAGGCGACCTCGACCGACACGCCGGCCGCACGCGCGCCGGCCGCCAGCATGGCTGCGGTGGGCTTGACCGGAACCGTCACCGACCCTGCCTCGCTCTGGGCCGACCGGCCTTCCAGAGAGAGGGCCATGGTCTGGTCGGGTCCGGGGCGAGTGGGGGCTGAGGTATCCATCTTCTCGTCGCTCACAATCCGTAACTCCTGATCCAAGCGTTACAGACGCAAGAGCGGTGCCAAATCCAGGTATCGAGACGAAATCGAGTCGATTTACTCAAAAAATCCCGAAATATTTTTAGAAAATCGGGAGTTATATAATTGATCGGCTCGAGTAACATTTGATTAGGGTTAATGAAAGTTAACCGATATTGGGCAATTTAGTTGGCAATTTGCGATTCAATATTGCGACGGATTTGCAAAATGCGAATCGGCATTGGGAACGATGTTCCCGCGCCGGAACGCGATTCCACTATGGCAGCGACATGACGGTCTGCCTGTACCCACCGTCACAACCCGGTGCTATGAAAGACCCTGCTCCGCGCCGCCGGGATGCCGGGAAAGAACCGGATAGGGGGCGGGTGCGGATCGGTCCGAGCCGCGTGAGGCACCGCCACCCTTGTTGCCAGATTTGTTCCCGATCCTGCGGCCGTTGTTGCACGCTCTGCCGCCGGAGGCCGCGCACCGGCTGACCTTGTGGGGCCTGCGGGCCGGCCTGGCGCCGCGTGCCGCGGGGGATGACGATCCGATCCTGCGGACCCGCGTCTGGGAACGGCAATTCGCCAATCCGATCGGTCTCGCGGCCGGCTTCGACAAGGACGCGGTCGCCATTGCCCCGCTGCTTGGACTCGGCCTGGGATTCGTCGAGGTGGGCGGCGTCACGCCGCGCCCGCAGCCGGGCAATCCGCGGCCACGCGTGTTCCGGCTGCCGGAGCAGGGGGCTCTGATCAACCGCCTTGGGCTGAACAGCCCGGGCATGGAGGCGGTCGCGGCCAATCTCGACGGGCACCGCCGGACAGGCCCCGTCGGCGTCAATCTCGGCCGCAACAAGGACAGCGCCGATGCCGAGGCGGATTACCGGGTCCTCGTCTCGCGCTTTGCCGGGTTGGCCGATTTCCTGGTCGTCAACGTGTCATCGCCGAACACGCCAGGACTGCGGGCGCTGCAGGACCGCGACGCGCTCGCCGCCCTGCTGGCGGCGATCCTGGCGGCGCGGGCAGAGACCGGGCAGCAAACGCCGGTGCTGGTGAAAATCGCGCCGGACCTGATCGAGGAGGAACGGGCCGACATCGCCGCCGTCGCGCTCGACAGCGGCATCGACGGGCTGGTGGTCTCGAACACGACCATCGCCCGGCCGGAGAGCCTGCCGCCGGCGCTGGCGGCAGAGGCCGGTGGGTTGAGCGGGCGGCCGCTCATGGGACCGTCAACGGCGTTGCTGGGCGAGATGGCGCGGCGGACCGAAGGCCGATTGCCGATCATCGGTGTCGGCGGGGTTGCCAGCGGCGCGGACGCCTATGCCAAGATCCGCGCCGGGGCGTCGCTGGTCCAGCTCTACACCGCGCTGGTCTATGGCGGGCCGGGGCTGGTGGCCGCGATCAAGCGCGACCTGGCGGAGCGGCTGCGCGCGGACGGCTTCGCGTCCGTCGCCGAGGCGGTCGGGGCCGACAACCGCTGAACCATGGCAAGAGAAAATTAACCGAAAAACAAGGAAAGCGGGCAACGATCCAGGCTCCCTGATCCTGGACCTTTCCCGCCACGCCGATGTCGCTGCCGCGCCACTTGATCCTGGCCCTGACCTACGGGGTGATCGCGGTCGCCGTGGCCCTGACCCTGCCTTACAGCGTGCCGGCGGTCGGCAAATGGCCGGCGATCGGCATCGGTGCGCTGATCCTGGTCTTCGGAGCCGTGCTGCACGAGGCCTATTCGCGCCAGGTGCTGGAGCGCGACCTGAAGCTGGAGCTGGGGCGGCTGAACGATGACCGGGACGCCGTCCTGGCGGAGCTGTCCCAGGCGCGGGCCGAAATCCAGGCGATCCAGCACCATCTGAGCACCGGCGCGGCCACCGCAAGCGCCCTGGACAAGGTGCAGGACGATGTCCGGATGCTGCAGACGCTGGTGGCGCGCCTGGGCGGGCGGCGCAGCACAAGAACCATGCCGCCGGTCTCCGAGCGCGCCATCGTGGCGGAGGCGGTCGACGACACCCTGTCCGACGACGACCTCGCCGCGCTGCTGGAAGACGCCATCGGCCGCGACCGCATCGACATGGCGCTGCAGCCCATCGTCAGCCTGCCGCAGCGCAAGACCCGGTTCTACGAGGGGCTTTGCCGCATCCGCACCGATGAGGGCGCCCATATTCCGGCCGGCCGCTTCATCGAGCTGGCCGAGCGGCTCGGCCTGGTCACCGCCATCGACAACGTGCTGCTGTTCCGCTGCGTGCAGCTGGTCCGCGACGCGGTGCGGCGTCACCGGCTGGTCGGCTTCTTCGCCAATGTCTCGGTGGACACCCTGCGCGACAGGGAGTTCATGGACCAGTTCGTGGATTTCGTCGTCGGGGCGCCGGAGCTGGCCTCGCGGCTGGTGTTCGAGATCGGCGCGGAGGATTTCCGCGAGGCCGGGGAGACCCTGTGGCCGCCGCTGGACCGGCTGGCGGCGCTGGGGTTCCGCTTCTCGGTCGACAAGGTCAGCGATCTGGCCGGGCTGGATGTCGAGACGCTGGAACAGCGCTTCGTGCGCTTCGTGAAGGTGGACGCGGCGACGGTGATCGGCCTGACCCGCGACGGCGAGGCCGCGGACGCGTTGCGGGCCATCAAGCGGCGGCTGGACGAGAGCGCCATCGACCTGATCGTCGACCGCATCGAGACCGAGGCGCAGCTGGTCGAGCTGCTCGACCTTCCGGTCGATTTCGGCCAGGGCCTGCTGTTCGGCGAGCCGCGCACGAGTTAGAGGCTCTGTACAACCAAACTTGGTTGAACCACAGAGACACAGAGAACCAAAGCGACCAAACACACCGATCGTCATTCCCGCGAAGGCGGGAATCTCGACGGGCAAGTGCCGGCGGCTCGAGATTCCCGCCTTCGCGGGAATGACGAATTGGGTGGTTGCTGGTTCTCCGTGTCTCTGTGCCTCTGTGGTGATCCCCTTTTGGTTCCCGCCGCGCGCACGAACCTGAACCGTCTTGGTTCCCGTCGTCACCGATGCTAAAGACGCGGCTCCTTGACCATGGATCCCGGCATGTCCCCCGAAATCCCGATCCTGCCCGGTGTCGGCGCCGTGGCCGCGCGCTATGACGGTTTCATCCTCGACCTGTGGGGCGTGGTGCATAACGGCCAGCGGCCGCTGCCCGGCGTCATCGACTGCCTGCGGCGCCTGCGCGCCGAGGGCAAGAGTGTCTGCCTGCTGTCCAACGCGCCGCGCCGGATCGAAGGGCTGATCGGCCGGCTGGAGGAGATCGGCGTCCCGCGCGATCACTACGATCACCTGATGAGCTCGGGCGAGGCCACCCATGAGGCGCTGGCCGCGCCGCCCGACGATTTCCACCGGGCGCTGGGCCGGCACTGCCTGCACATAGGGCCGCCGCGCGACACCAACATCTATGACGGGCTCGACTTCGAGATCGTCGGCCGGGCCGACGAGGCGGATTTCGTCCTCAACACCGGCATCATCGACTATGCCGATACCGTGGAGGACTATGGCGGCCCCCTGGCCGAGGCGGCGGCGCTGGACCTGCCGATGATCTGCGCCAATCCGGACCTGGTGGTCGTGGTCGGCGACACGCCGGCGATCTGCGCCGGCGCTCTGGCCAAGCATTACGAGGAGTTGGGCGGTCGGGTCGCCTATCATGGCAAGCCGTACCCATCGGTGTACCAGCGCTGCTTCCAGCTGATGCCGGATGTCGACCGGGCACGGTTCCTGGCGGTCGGAGACAGCTTCCGGACCGACATCGCCGGCGCCAACGCGGTCGGCATCGACTGCCTGCTGGTCGCCGGCGGAATCCACGCCAAGGAGCTGTCCGGCCCGGACGGCGGCATCGATCCGGCGAAGCTCGCCGCCGCCGTCGCGGAGAGCGGCCACCGGCCGACCTATGGCGGGACAGGACTGATCTGGGGGCCCGATGCCTGAGCTGCAGGCCAGCCATTGGCCGTTCTACACGGTCCTGCTGGTCGGCTACCTGGTCTTCGTCTACGTGCTGGGCCGCGAGGTCTGGTTCGGGCTGCGCCATGGCCGCACCGCGGTCTATTGGCGCGGCACCGTCCTGAAGGTGCGCAAGGTGGTCTATGAGCGGGCCGAGACGCCGTGGAAGTTCGGCTTCGCGCTGGCGGCCAATTTGGCGCTGCTCGTCGCCACCCTGGCCCTGCCGGTGCTCCTGCTGCGCGGCACCGCCGGATAGCGCGGCTCAGGTCACCGCAGCCCGGGCCCGGTAATCCGGCCTGTCCCAGGCGGCCGTCTCCATGATCTCGCGCAGGATCGCGACCGCTTCCCAGATCTCGGCATAGGTGTTGTAGAGCGGCGCGAATCCGAAGCGGATCAGGTCCGGGGCGCGGAAATCGCCGATCACGCCGCGATCGATCAGGGCGCGCATGATCGCGTAGCCTTCCGGATGCGCGAAGGAGACTTGGCTGCCGCGCAGCGCCGCGTCCCGGGGGGCGGCCAGGGTAAACCCGTGATCGCCGCATTCCTGTTCGACCAGCGCGATGAACAGGTCGCCGAGCGCGGCGGATTTCCCGTGGCGTGCATCCGCGTCGGCCTCCAGCAGCATGTCCACACCGCAGTCCAGCGCGGCGATCGCCAGCACCGGCGGGGTGCTGCAGATCATCCGGCGGAGGTCCGGGGCTGGCCGGTAGTCCAGGTCGAAGGCGAAAGGCTCTGCATGGCCGAGCCAGCCGGACAGGACCGGCATGGCGATGTCCTGCCAGCGGCGGGCGACATAGAGGAAGGCCGGCGCGCCGGGGCCTCCATTCAGGTATTTGTAGCCGCAGCCGAGCGCGAAATCGGCGCCCTGTCCGTTCGACCGGCTGCCGTCCAGCGCCAGCGGACGGTTCAGGTCCACCGGAATCGCACCGGCGCTGTGCGCCAAATCCCAGATCACCAGCGCGCCCTTCTCATGGGCCAGTTCGGTGATCCGCGCCATGTCGTGCCGGCGGCCGGTGCGGTAATCCACCTCGGTCAGCATGACCACGCCGGTCCGGCTGTCGATCGCGTCGGCGATCTCGTCATGGTCGACCAGACTCAGGCGGCAGCGATGGCCGATCAGGGCGGACAGGCCCTGGACCATGTAGAGATCGGTCGGGAAGTTCTGCCGGTCGGAGAGCACGGTCGGGCGGCCGGGCGTCATTTCCACCGCCGCCGCCAGCAGCTTGAACAGGTTGATCGCGGTGGTATCGGCGACCAGAACCTCGTCGGCCTCGGCTCCGATCAGCCGGGCGATCTTGGCGCCGACCTTGTGCGGCGCGCCGATCCAATCGCGCGACAGCCAGCCGCGGATCAGCTCGCCGCCCCATTCCTCCGTCAGGACCTGTTGCATCCGCTCCGGCGTCGCCTTGGGCAGCGCGCCCAGCGAGTTGCCGTCGAGATAGATCACGCCTTCCGGCAACTCGAAGCGGTCGCGGAAGGCGCGCAGCGGGTCGGCGGAGTCCCGGGCTTCCAGCGCGGCCCGGGTCAGCGGTGCGGGTAAGTCCATGCCCCCTTATACCAGGGCGGGCCGGAATTGGATGGTATCGGCGGGGCTACTCCGCCGGCTGGGGGCGCGGCTGGGCAAGCTCGCCCATGGCCTGGCGGATGATCTGCAGGGCCGACCATAGGAACAGGGCCGACATGATGCCGGCGACGATCACGTCCGGCCAGCCGGTGCCGGTGGCCCACACGCCGCTGGCCGCCAGCACGACGGCGGTGTTGCCGATCACGTCGTTGCGGGTGCACAGCCAGACCGAGCGCACATTGGCGTCACCGTTGCGGAAGCGCAGCAGCAGCAGGAAGCAGGCCAGGTTCGCCGCGAAGGCCAGTGCGCCGATGCCGCCCATCAGCCCGGCCGCCGGCAGGCCGAGGAAGAAGACCTCCCAGATCGTGGCGCCGGCCACCCACAGCCCCATGGCGCCGAGGCTCAGGCCTTTCACCATGGCGGCCATCGCGCGCCGGTGCAGCGGCATGCCGATCACCGCCAGGCTGATGGCGTAGGTCAGGGTGTCGCCGAGGAAATCGAGCGAATCGGCTTTCAGCGCCATCGATCCGGCGGCGAAGCCGGCGGTGAGCTCGACCACGAACATGGTCGCGTTGATGGTGATCACCGCCCACAGCACGCGGCGATAGGCCTCGGAGACCCCGTTGAACCGCACCTCGTTGCCGCAGCACCCGGCCATGGACACACTCCTTGTCGCGGCGCTTCGCTGCCCTCACATGGTATATATCTACAGTCTCTAGTAACTTTAGGTTCAAGGGGTGAAGCATGGGGATCGACGATCTGACCATCGGCCGGCTGGCGCGCGAGGCAGGGTGCAAGGTCCAGACGATCCGCTATTACGAGCAGATCGGCCTGATGCCGGAACCCGCCCGGACAGAGGGCAACCAGCGGCGCTACGGCACCCGCCATGCCCAGCGCCTGGCCTTCATCCGCCACGCCCGCGAGCTCGGCTTCCCCCTGGACTCGGTGCGCGAGCTGTTGAGTCTGTCCGACGACCGGGACCGGTCCTGTGATGCGGCCGATGCCATCGCCAAGGACCATCTGGCCGCCGTCGAGCGCCGTATCCTGCGGCTCAACGCGCTCAAGGCCGAGCTGGAGCGGATGATCGAGCAGTGCAAGGGCGGTCGCATCGCCGATTGCCGGGTGATCGAGGTGGTCGCCGATCACAGCCACGCCCATTGCCTGACCGATCATGGCGTCGAGGTCGAGGCCTGATTGCCTCGGGAGTGAGCCGGCGGCGCGGTTTTGACGTAAGCAACCGGTAGGGGTCATCATCGGCCCAGGCACGACGGGGCGAGGCGACCAGATGGCGAAGGCAGAGTGGCAATGGCGCTTTGACCTGCCGCCGGAACGTCTGTGGCCGGTCATGTCGGACACGCCGCGGTTCAACGAGGCGCTGGGCACGCCGAAATTCCAGGTCGAGGAGATCGCGCAGCCGGATGGGACCGTGCTGCGGCTTGCCCGGGCGCGCATGGGCCGGCTCGATCTCGAATGGGAGGAGCGGCCCTATGAATGGGTCGAAGGGCGGCGCTGGACGCATCGCCGCATCTTCCGACTGGGCCCGTTCCGCGTTCTTGGCGCATCCGTGCTGCTCGAGCCCGACGATGGCGGAACCCGTATGACCTACGGCCTGGTGGCGGAGCCGGCGACCCTGTTCGGCAAATTCCTGCTGGCAGCCGGGTTCCTGCGCCGCGCCGGGAGGAATATCGAAAGGCTGGCGCTGTCGGCGGCCGCCTTCGCGGCCGGCGAGCGCACCGAAGTCTACGACCATGAGCCGCCGATCATGACGGCAAGCGCCGAAGAGCGGCTGGCAGGCATGGTCGTTGAGATCGAAAAGGGCCCTTACCATCATGGCCTTGCTGCGCGTCTGGCGGATCACGTCCGGACAGCGCAGGAGGTCGATTTGATGCACATGCGGCCCCTGACCCTGGCCCGGTCATGGCAGGAGCCGTCCCGCAAGGTCGTCGAGGTGTGCCTGGCGGCCGTGGCCAGCGGCATGCTGGAGATGCATTGGGACCTGCTGTGCCCGCGCTGCCGTGGCGCCAAGGCGATGGTGCCGAGCCTGGACAAGCTGCCGACCGGGGTGCATTGCCCGTCCTGCAGCATCGACTTCGACCGCGACTTCGACCGCAACATCGAACTGACGTTCAGCCCCGCCGCCGCGATCCGGCCGATCCTGATCGGCGAGTACTGCCTCGGCGGGCCGGTGAAGACGCCGCATGTGCGGCTTCAGCAGATCCTGGCGCCGGGCGAACGCCGTTCGCTGGACTGCGACCTGCCGCCCGGCGCCTATCGCCTGCGCACCCTGGAGCCCGGCGGGGAGTGCGAGATCGACCACGAGGGCGGCGGATTTCCCGGCATCATCGCGGACGGGACGGACGTCACCGCCGGGCCGACCGGCGGCCCCGGCGAGCTGGTTCTGGAGAACCGGGCGGCGTCGGAGCGCACCTTCATCGTCGAGAGCCGCGATTGGGTGCGCGACGCCCTGACGGCGCATCAGGTGGCGACGCTGCAGACCTTCCGCGACCTGTTCTCCAGCGAGACCATTGCGTCCGGCGATTCGATCGAGGTCAGCCAGGTGACGCTCATGTTCACCGACCTGAAGGGCTCGACGGCGCTGTACGAGCGGATCGGCGACGCCGCCGCCTTCGCGCTGGTCCGGGCCCATTTCGCCTTCCTGGCCGACGCGGTGCGCCGGTGCAACGGCGCCATCGTCAAGACCATCGGCGACGCGGTGATGGCCGCGTTCAGCGACCCGGCCGACGCCGTCGCCGCGGCGCTCGCGATCCAGCGGGAGGTCGCCGGCTTCAACGATCAGCAGGGGGCGGAGGCGATCGTCATCAAGATCGGCCTGCATGCCGGCCCGTGCATCGCCGTCTCGCTCAACAGCCGCATCGACTATTTCGGCTCGACCGCCAACCTGGCCGCCCGCCTGGAAGGCCAGAGCGCCGGCGGCGACATCGTCATCTCCGCCGCCATGGCTGCCGATCCGGGCGTGGCCGGGCTGCTCGAACCCCACGCACTGTCTGACGAGACGGCAACGCTCAAGGGCTTCGATGCGCCGATCGGGTTCCTGCGCTTGCCCATGGCCTCCGCGCAGCCGGCATCGCGGTGCCAGCCGGATGCCGCGGCCGGCTGAACGGCCGATCGGCCGGAATGGACGCTGCACCAACCGCACTTGTATGATTGCAATGTCTGCGCGCCGGCACGGAGGGCCACGATCATGGGTGGAAAAGGCAAGCCAGGGGTGGATGCCTGGCGCCAGGCGGCGGAGCGCGAGCTGAAGGGCCGGGCGATCGAGGAGCTGACCTGGGAGACGCCCGAGGGCATCCCGGTCAAGCCGCTCTACACCAAGGACGACATGGAGGGTTCGGCGGCGACCGAGGCGCTGCCCGGATTCGCGCCGTTCCTGCGCGGCCCGCGCGCCACCATGTATGCCGGCCGGCCGTGGACGATCCGGCAATATGCCGGGTTCTCCACCGCCGAGGAGTCCAACGCCTTCTATCGCGCCAATCTGAAGGCCGGGCAGATGGGGCTGTCCGTCGCCTTCGACCTGGCGACCCATCGCGGCTACGACAGCGACCATCCGCGGGTGGTCGGCGATGTCGGCAAGGCCGGGGTGGCGATCGATTCCGTCGAGGACATGAAGATCCTGTTCGACGGCATTCCGCTCGACCGGATGACCGTGTCGATGACCATGAACGGCGCGGTGCTGCCGGTGATGGCCGGCTACATCGTCGCCGGCGAGGAGCAGGGGGTGGCGCCGGAGCAGCTGGGCGGCACCATCCAGAACGACATCCTCAAGGAGTTCATGGTCCGCAACACCTATATCTATCCGCCGGCACCCTCGATGCGGATCGTCGCCGACATCATCGAGTACACCGCGGCGCACATGCCGAAGTTCAATTCGATCTCGATCAGCGGCTATCACATGCAGGAGGCGGGCGCGACGGCTGTTCAGGAGCTCGCCTTCACCCTTGCCGACGGGCTGGAATATGTCCGCGCCGCCAAGTCCAAGGGGCTGGACGTGGACGCCTTCGCGCCGCGTCTCTCCTTCTTCTTCGGCATCGGCATGAACGTGTTCATGGAGGTCGCCAAGCTGCGCGCCGCCCGGGTGCTGTGGGCCGAGCTGATGGAACGGCATTTCCAGCCCAAGGACCCGCGCTCGCTGATGCTGCGCACCCATTGCCAGACCTCCGGCGTCTCGCTGACCGAGCAGGACCCGTACAACAATGTCGTGCGCACCACGGTGGAGGCGATGGCCGCCGTGCTCGGCGGAACCCAGAGCCTGCACACCAACGCCTTCGATGAGGCGCTGGGCCTGCCGACTGAGATGTCGGCCCGTATCGCCCGCAACACCCAACTGATCCTGGCCGAGGAGACCGGCATCGCCAACGTGGTCGACCCGCTGGGCGGCAGCTATTACGTGGAGTCCCTGACCGCCGCCCTGGCCGACGCGGCCCGGGCGCAGATCGAGGAGGTCGAGGCGCTGGGCGGCATGACCAAGGCGGTGGAATCCGGACTGCCCAAGCTGCGCATCGAGGAAAGCGCGACCAAGCGCCAGGCCCGGGTCGATCGCGGCGAGGAGGCCATCGTCGGGGTCAACAAATACGTGCCCGACGCGCCGGACCATGTGGACGTGCTAGACATCGACAACACCGCCGTGCGCGAGGCGCAGATAAAGCGGCTGAATGCGGTTCGCGAGGGCCGCGACGAGGCCGCCTGCCGGGCGGCGCTGGAGGCGCTGACCAAGGCCGCCGCCGACGGCACCGGCAATCTGTTGGAGCTCTCCGTCGAGGCGTCGCGCCGCCGCGCCACCGTGGGTGAGATCTCCGACGCCATGGAGACCGTCTTCACCCGCCACCGGGCGGTGATCCGCTCGGTCTCCGGCGTCTATGGCGCGGCCTATGAGGGCGACGAGGCCTTCGCGCGCATCCGCGGCGAGGTCGAGGCCTTCGCGGAGGCGGAGGGGCGCCGGCCGCGCATGCTGGTGGTCAAGCTGGGCCAGGACGGCCACGACCGGGGTGCGAAGGTGATCGCCACCGCCTTCGCCGATATCGGCTTCGACGTCGATGTCGGCCCGCTGTTCCAGACCCCGGAGGAGGCGGCCCGCCAGGCGATCGAGAACGACGTGCACGTCATCGGCGTCTCGTCCCAGGCCGCCGGGCACAAGACCCTGGTCCCGGCCCTGACCGAGGCGCTGAAGGCCCAGGGCGCCGACGACATCATCGTGGTGTGCGGCGGCGTTATCCCGCCCCAGGACTATGATTTCCTGCTGAACGCCGGAGCCAGCGCCATCTACGGCCCCGGCAGCAACATCCCGCTGGCGGCCAGCGAAATCATCGGCATCATCCGCCAGCGACGGCAGGCGGCCTGATGGCAGTACGGACCCGTCGATGAAGATCTGCCGGCGGCCGATCGTCTGGAGTGGCCCTGGTTGGCTGCTCGTTTCGGCGGTTCTACTGATCGTCGTCTGCTTCCCGAACGAGGCGCCCGCGGAACAGCCTTCGGATTCAGCGGTGGCGGAACTCGCCGGCTCCGGCCGGCTCCAACTTGCGTGGGAGCCGAGCGTCGCCTTCGTCGAGTTCTGGAATGACGGCCGCCCCGGCATCTTCGCTGCCACGACAAGTGGCGGCCAGCATGCCTATGCGCCTTGCGAAGGCGGTGTCTGCACCATTGATCAAGCGGAACGGGTCATCGAAGACTGCATTTACCTGTACCGCATTCCGGCGCTGGACTGTGCGATCGTCGTCTTCGAACGCAAGGTGGTCTGGCGCGGCGAGGTGTCGAGCCCGTATGGCCGATTGCACGTTCTGGAGGACCACAACCGCAGTCTGGCCCAGGCACTGGTGTTCGAATTTCCCGGTCAGGAAGCGGCGGCTGCCACGGTGTTCATCAATCGGACACATCCCATCGGGCAGTTCACGATCGAGCAGGACGCAATGGGCGGCTATTGCCTGGGCACCTACGACTTCCTGGCGGAAGATCACCGCCTCTGGGACCTGAGATGCCTGAGCGGCTACGAGGCGTCGGGCTCGTTCCCGGCCGGCGATCTGGCGAAGGGTGGGGCCGGGACCGGGACCGACAGCGACGGTGGCGAGGTCAGACTGACGCTCCAGCCGCGCGGATGAACTTCCGTCGACGGCTTCTGGTGTGACGACGGTCGCTACGATCCGCTGAGCAGCGCGTCGAGGTCGCGGCGGACCTCGTCGGCGAGGATGCTGGCCAGGCTGGCGGGCGGCACCGCGCGCTGGGCCTGTTCCGGGGAAATGGTCGCCCAGTTTTCCGAGCCCGGGATCGGGGCGCTGCGGCGGGCGATGCGGTATTCCAGCGGCGTGTTGGTGCCGGCGCGGCGGTCCTCGACCAGCAGCTGGGCCCGCATCGACAGGGTGCAGGTCTGCTCGTAGACCAGCCCGCCATCGCAGAAATAGGCGCCGTCCACATTGACCCGGACATAGACGTCCGACGCCGCACGCGCGGTGTCGGAATCGCGGTCGACGAGGTCGACCCGGGCGCCCGGCGCCTGGTCGCGCAGCGCGTCGCGCACCGCCCGCCCGACCGCCTGATAGGCCTCCGGGACGTCGAGTTCCGGGCGCATGCCAAAGCGTCCCTCGAAGGAGGTGTCGAGAACGGCGATGCTCTGGCCGTCATAGGCAACGCCGACGATGGCGCTATCTTCCAGCGTGTTCTTGACGTTCTTCAGGTTTGGCGCGCAGGCGCCGGCTGCGAGGCAGGCGATCAGAATCAGCCCGCATTGGGCGACAGCAGGAACACGCACGAGGACCCTCCGGACTTCTTGTCGGGATCGGGACGGTGAGCGGCGACGGTCTTGTATCACGAATTCCGCTAATCCACGGTTAAGGCAGTGATGGCCGTTTTCGGATACGCGGTCACAATATTCTCAAAACAAATTTTAAATAAAAATGATCGGATTTCGACTTTCCATAATGAAAATCATGTAACGAATTATTACGAGGCCTTGAGATTGTATCCGGCACTCCAAGATTCATCGGAACTCTGGAACCAGATCGGAGACGTGACGGAATGGTCGGGATCAAGGCCGTGGCATCCGCCGCCGCAGTGCTTCTGGTGATATTGCCGGGCCTGGGCGCCCATGCGCAGGAGGGCACGCCGACGGAGGAGCGGCCCGGCGGCCGGCCCGGCGCGCCGGAAGGCGACTGGGTGTTCCGCCTCGGCGCGGCGGGGAGCTATGGCCCTGAATACGAAGGATCGGACGAGTACGAGTTCAGCGCATTGCCACTGCTGGAGGTCGAGTACAAGGAGCGGTTCTTCCTGAGCCCGGTGCGGGGTGCCGGCGTCTTCCTGTTCAACGATCGGACCTTCCAGCTCGGCGTGGCGGTCGGTTACGCGTTCGGGCGGGACGAGGACGATTCCAGCGACCTGAACGGGCTCGGCGACATCGATGGCGGCGCCGTCGTCAACGTGAACGCCGAATACAATCTCTTCGAGCAGGAGATCCTCCCCGGCCTGTCCTTCGGCGCCCAGTTCGAGCACCAGTTCACCGGCGACGATGTCGGGTTCACCCTTGGCGGCGATATCGGCTACCGCTTTCCCATCTCCCGCCGGCTGTTCCTGCGGCCGTCGGTGAACGCCGTCTATGCCAGCGGCGAGAACATGGACGCGTTCTTCGGCGTGTCGGCGGCGCAGTCGGCCGGATCGGGGCTCGCCCAGTTCGACCCGGATTCGGGCATCAAGTCGGTCGGCGCCTCGCTGGGCACCTTCTACCAGTTCACCGAGAACTGGGGCGGCCAGGCTTTGCTGGCCTACGAGCGGCTGGTCGGAGACGCCGCAGACAGCCCGATCGTCAAGGACGAGGACCAATACCGGGCGTTCCTGGGTCTGGTGTACCGCTTCTGAGCACGCCCGGGCCGCGGCGCCGGCACGGTTACTGCCCGCGCAGATGGAAATGCGCGCGCCCTCTTGTCGCAAAACGATTCCCCTTACGCCATGTTCCTGATATGTTCGGAGCTCCGGGGCTGCTGACCGGACGTGGATGCCGCCCCCAATGAGACAAATCCGGGCGGGGGACATCGATGGGGCGATATCGCGGATTGCTCGCCGGGCTGTTGCTTGCGGGCCTGTCCGCACCGGCGGCGGCGCAATATTCCGAGAGCGTTGCGGGCTGGGAGATCGCCGGTGCCGACGGGATCTGCCTCGGCGTCGGTCCGGTCGTCGCGGGCAACCATGTGGCCATAGGGATCGGTGGCGGCGGCTTCCATCTGAGCGCGAATTCGACGCGGTTCAGCTACGGCTCGGTCCGCAGCCTGGCCGTCACCCTGGCGATCGACGACCGATGGGAGCGGCGGATGTCCGCGACCGTCGATCTGGAAGACCTCCTGTTATTCGAGTTCGACCTGTCGGACCCGTTCATCGACCATCTCCGGGCCGGCAACGTGCTGCGCGTGGACACCGGGCAGGCCGTCTTCAAGGTGGGATTGTCCGGGTCATCGGCCGCGATCGCCGCTTTGTGGGAATGCGGACGCCAGGTCGGCGCGCCGACGGGGGCGGCAACCGCCGTGCCCGCCGCGCCCGCCGGGCCGGATGATCCCGGCAACGAATTCCGGATCGGAAGCTGGCTCGGCGAAGCCTATTTCCACGAGGACGGTCGCTTCGCGGCCTGCATGGTATTCGGACCCGAGGACGGGCCGGTGCTGCTGTTGCTGAGCCGGTCGCCGCTCGGGTTCGAGATCGGGCTGCAGAACGACGATTGGGCGCTGGCGGATGGTGCCCGCTATCCCGTTTCAGTCGCCGTCGACGATCGATGGCGAGCCGACCTCGAGGCGCAGGCGATCGGCACCGGCAGCGTCGTCATCGCGCTCGATCGCGCGCCGACGGCCCTCGACCATCTGCGTCGCGGAAATCGGCTGACGGTCACGGCGGCGCAACAGGTGTTCCGGTTCGACCTGTCGGGCAGCAGCGCGGCGATCGGCGCGCTGTCGGATTGCTATGCGGTCCGCACCGGCGAGACGGAGGTTGCGGCGGCGCCGGTTCCGCCGCCGGCCGAGGCTTCGGGGAGCACGCCGCCGGGGCCGGAACTCTCCATCGGCGTCTACCGCCGCCCCCTCGCAATGCGCCAGTCTGACGTCGAGGAGTTGATCCTGAGCCGGGTCGCGCCGTCGGGGCGGGTCTGGATCAACAACGAGACACCGCCGTTCTTCGAATTCTACGGCAATCGGGGCGTTCGCGATGGCGGCCCGGTCTGGGGCCAGGTGATCGCCGTCAGCGTGCCGAGCGGGCTGATCGAACTGGCGATGCTGGCCCTGTATGCCGACAGGGTGGCGGAATGCGGAGAGGGCGGCGAGTCCGGCCTGTTGCCGGCGGAATCGTACGCCGGACTCGATCTGCAATACGCCGTCATACAATGCGGCACCGAACCGGGGGACCGGCAGGTCGAACTGGTGCTGATGCTGATCGGGACCGACGGCGCGCTCTACGTCATCGAGGGCGGCTACACCGATACCTATCGCATGGCCGATCTGGTGCTGGCGATCCAGACCCTGGGCCGGGCCGTGGCGGAATGATGCGCGGGCTGCACATGCGGCCGGCGCCCGCACCGCCTTGGCCGTGCCCCCTGATCCATCTCGCCGGATTGGTCTTGGTGGTGCTTGCGATCGGGATTGTCCAACCGGTCCCGGCTTGGGCCCAGGACGTCAGCAGGCAGCAGGCCTTCACTGTTGGCGACTGGACCGGTCATGCCAGGTTCGATGGGAACGGGCTCTATCTCAGCTGCGCGGTTCAGCAAAGGCGGCCATCGGGCACCCAATTGTTCCTGGGCCTTGCCGGGCATGGGCTGTTGATCGTTCTGGTCGACACGTCCTGGAGCCTGCCCGCCGATGGGCGCCGGGCCGCGACCCTCATCGTCGACGACCGATGGGTCGAGCGGACGGTCGCGACGAACTCCAACGCACACGGATTGGTCATCGATCTCGGCCATGACGCGGAGGCGGTCGATGCACTGCGCCGTGGGCGATCGCTGACGGTGCAGATGCCCGATCGGACGCTGCAATTCAGCTTGACCGACAGCAGCGCTGCCATCGCGGGGCTGCAGGAGTGTCACACGCGCAACACCCGACCGGCGGCGATCGCCGAGGCGCCGGCGGCGCCCGCCGGCCTGGCCTCGGCGAACCCGTTTGCACCGGCGGACACGCCGCCATCGGCGCCGGCCGCACCGTCACCCAGCAATCCCTTCGCGCCGGTCGGCGCGACGCCATCGGCGCCTGAATCGGCGCCGCCCGGCAACCCCTTCGCACCGGCCTCGCCGCAGGGTGGTGCCGGAACGCCATCCGAGATCGCCGCGGCGCCGGCCGGGACACCGGGCGGGCCGCGCCCCGAGCCGGCCCGCGACGGCGTCCAGCGCATCACGCCGTATCTGCCGTTCGAGGCCTTTGCGCTGACCGTGGAACTGCTTCTGCCCGGGGAGCCGGAGGTCTGGGAAACGCCGGACGACAGGATGGCCGATTACCAGTTCCGGGGTGAGACGGACCAGGGCCGCTATCGCGGCCTCTATCTGGAAGTCGCGCCGCTTGGCGAGACGGTGGAGGAGACCCTTTACCGGTTCATGTGGGTCTCGGAAATGGCCTGTGACGGTCGCTCGCGCGTCATGGGAAGCGGCCTTGAGCGCTTTGGCGGTACGGGCGTGGCGTGGGAGACCATCGAATGCCGCACGTCGGGCGGCCTATTGTTCAGCTCGACGGTGGTTTCGCACACCGAAGAAAGCGCCCAGATCTTCGTCGTCGACGGCGAGACCCCCGTCCTCGACGTCACCAAGGAGCTCTATCGGCTGCTGCGGGGCCTTGCCCAGGACGGCTAGGGCGCTGATAAGCTGACACCGCATCGGTCCGCCGGCAGGCGGCGGACCGCCGGACGGAGGACTGACCCATGCCCAATCTGCCCTCGCTGCCGGAGGGCGCCCGTCTGCTCGACGTGTTCACCCGCTACCCCGAGCTCACCAGGCCGTTGATCGAGTATCACGAGGTGCTGTTGCGCGGGCCGTCCCCGATGAGCGTCGGCGAACGCGAGCTGATCGCGGCCTATGTCTCGGGGCTGAACGCCTGCCGCTATTGCCATGGCATCCATGCCCGCACCGCGGAGGCGTTCGGGATCGAGGAAGGGGCGCTGGAGGCGCTGGTCGAGGATGTCGAGGCCGCCGGCATCGACGCGAAGATGCGGCCGTTGCTGCGCTATGTGAAGAAGCTGACCGAAACGCCGTCGCGGATGACCGAGGCCGACGCCGAGCCGGTCTTTGCCGCCGGATGGGACGAGACAGCGTTGGTCCACGCGGTGTCGATCTGCGCCCTGTTCAACTTCATGAACCGGCTTGTCGAGGGCTGCGGGCTGAAGGGCGATCCGGGCTATGCGCTGCAGGCCGGCCCGCGCCTGATGGACGAAGGTTATTTGCCGATCCTGGAGCGGATGAAGCAGATGCCCAACGGCTAGGCCCGGGTTCGTGAAGAGGATTTGGGAGATGTTGCGGGGGCTGATTGCATGTGGGCTGGCCTTGGCCGCCGTGATCACCGCGGTCCCGGCCGCGGCGATGGAACGCGTGCGAATCGGCGACTGGTTCCTGAGCACGGATGTGACTGAAGGCGGCGACCGATTCTGCACGGCGACCGGCCCGTCCACCGTAGACAGCGCCCTTCAACTCGCCTTCCTCGGAGAGCAATTCATCGTGGCGGTGCTCAGCGAGCGTTGGACGGATCGGATCGGCAGGGTCGTTCCGTTGCAGGCGGCGGTTGACGACCGCTGGGGCCAGATGCTGCTCGGCCGGATCATGTCCGAGAAATACCTCATGGTGGAATTCGCCAGGGACGATCCGGTGCTGGAGCATCTGCGGGCCGGGCGTCAATTCAACATCTCCCGGCAGAGCAACGTCATCTCATTCGACCTGACGGGATCGGCCGACATCATCGAGGCGCTGATCCTGTGCAGTCACGGCCTCGACTGGAATGACCCGGCTGACCCGCGCTCGGCGGGCGCCGATGGCGGCGGGACCTCAACCGGGCAGCCGCCGTCCGATCCAACTGTGGAACCGCTCGACATAGGCCCCGTTGCGGTTGGCGGTGACCGGCCGAATCCGACCCGATACATCGTTCCGCATGTCGAACCGCTGCAGTCCTTCGAGGTCTTCGCGTCGTCGGTCGCACGCGCCGTGCCTGGCGACCCGCTTGTCGAGCGCACCGAGCCCGGCAACCGATTCGCCGATTACGAATTCCGGGGCGAGGCTGAAGGCGGTTTCTACTTCGGAAAATACTTCGCGGTCGCCCCTCAGGGCGCGACCATCGTCGATCTGCTCAACCGGGAAATGTCGGTCTCCGAGGCCACATGCACCGGCGATCCACGATCCGTCGGCCGGGGCGGGGAACGCATTGGCGGGACAAGTGTGGTCTGGGAGGTGATCGACTGCGGTGGCGACAGTGGCGTGCAGTTCCGCGCCGTCCTGGTCTCCGGCGACGGCCATGAGGCCCAGATCATCACGGTGTTCGGCGAACCGTCGACATATGAGGTGGCCGTGGCGCTCTACGACATGCTGCGGAATCAGGTGCGGCAGCGGTAACCCGCCGCCGAGGGTCTGCTAGCGCCCGGCGCGGATTCGCAGGGCCATGGCCTCGGCGCGGTGGCTCTGGGCCGCCTTGGCCTTGCGCCGGCCGATGCGGTGGGCGATGCCGGCGAACAGCGCCACAAGGCTGAGCAGAAGGCCCAGCAGCGCCAATCCCGCTGCCAGCATGGCCATCGGCGGCACCGCCTCGCCCAGCAGCACCGGCGGCCAGAGCCGGATGGCATGAGAGTAGACCTCCCACCCGGCGGCGGCGCCGAAGCCCAGGGCCCCGATCAGGCTGGCCCATTGCCAGATGGCGATCGCCAGCAGCATTCCGAGCAGTCCGAAGGCGAGGCCGACCGGGCCGTGGCTGACCGCAACCGGCATTTCCAGCCGGTCCTGCAAATCCAGCATGCCGGCCGGCCAGACCGGCGATTCGCCGGTCACCTCGAACAGGAACACCAGATGGGTGGCGACCAGGACCGCAAGCAGGAAGGCGCACACGCGGGTCGTGGACCGCGCACCGGTGCCGCCGGTTTCGGTTTCCGGCGCCGGGCCCTTGGCAATCTCCCTGGCACTTCTCATCGACGATCCTGCGGCATCTACGCCCCGGCGGGGACTGTAAACCTGTATTTCTTGCTGCTTCGTTGAAGCGCTGCCGGTGCGTTCTCCGGGCCGGGGCCCGGAATCGCGGGATTATTGGCGCTTCGCGTCCCTGCCGCAAGCCGCGCGTAGGTCCGGCGGACCCTACGGTCCGGCCGGCTCCGCTGCGCGGCCGCTGCGCAGGCGGCTGATGTTGATGCCGATCAGGATCAGCGCCAGCGCCGCCCAACCGCCGGCCGACGGGATCTCCGCCAGGAACAGCCAGGCCCAGAACACCGCGAACAACGGTACCAGATAGCTGACCTGGCTCATGAAGGTGGCGCCGACCGCGGTGATGATCTGGAAGCGCAACAGGTAGGCGAGACCCGTGGGCAGCAGCCCCAGGAAGACCAGCGCCAGCAGCGCCGGGCTGCCGGGCATCGCCTGCCACGGCCGGTCGACCAGCAGCGCCAGTGGGACCATGTAGACCGTCGCGGTGATCAGCACCGTGGCCGCATTGGCCAGCGGCGCCACATGCGCGACCCGCCGGGTCAGCACGCCCGACAGCGCGTAGCAGGCCGCGGCACCCATGACGGCGAGCTGGCCCAGGACGCTGGCCCTGGCCCCGGCGATGGCATCCAGCCCGACCAGCACCGCGACCCCGGCGAAGCCCAACAGCATGCCCGCGACCTTCGGCAGCGTCAGCCGGTCGTCGCCGGTGAACAGGTGCGACAGGATCAGCGCCACGAACGGGCCGGTGGCCATCAGGATCGCCGCCATGGCGCTGTCGATGTGCTTCTGCCCCCAGCTGATCAGAACGAAGGGCAGGGCGGTGTTGAAGAAGCCGATGATCGTCAGCAGGCCGAGCGTGCGCGGGTCCGTCGGCAGCCGCAGCCCGGCCAGCCGCACGGCGATCGCCAGGGCGATGGCGGCCAGAAGGATGCGGCCGGCCGCCAGGCTGAGCGGCGCGAAGCCGGTCAGCGCGATCTCGATGCATAGGAACGCCGATCCCCAGATCGCGCCCAGGGCGAACAGGCGGGTGGTGTCGATCGCGGTGGGCTGGCGGATCGGCGGCATGGCGGGGCTCGGTCACGTTTGCGGGCCGCATGGGCGGCCCGGTGGCTTCTTCCTACACGGCGCGGCCCGCGTGCGAAAGTGTGTTCGGGGACCAGGTCCGATACCGGCGCCTATCCCGCCAGCCGGGCCTGCACCTTGTCGGACCGCAGTTCCTTCAGCGCGTCGCGGCCGATCCACTGCGCCGAGAGCTCCGGCCGCGCGACCAGGCGTTCCGCGCCGGCGATGGCGGCCCGGTTCAGGGACGGGTTGCGCTTGCCTATCTGGCGCAGCGCCCAATTGACGGCTTTCTTCACGAAGTTGCGGCCGTCATCGGCGGCCGCTTCGATCGTTGGGAGCAGCGCCAGGAACCGGTCGTCCGGCGCGCGCTTGTCGTGCACCGCCAGGCAGGCGATCAGCGCGAAGCCCGCGCGGCGGACGAAAGTCTCCTCGCGCGGGCACCAGCGCGCCACCATGCCGTAGGGATCGGCGGTCCGGCGCGCCAGGTTGAGGCAGAACTGGTCGGTGACGTCCCAGGAATCCAGCTCGGCGACCCAGCGTTCCAGCAAGGCGGCGTCGCAGGCCTTCGGGTCGGCGACCAGGGCCGCCAGGATGCGCGCCTCGTGCAGGCCCGATCGCCACAGCCCTTCGGCGACGGCCTGGTCGCGGCCGATCCGCCGGGCAGTCGCCCGCAGCACCGGCATCGACAGTCCCAGGGCGCGATCGGTGTTGATCCCGAACCGCGCCATTCCCTCGCGGGCCTCCGGGGCCGCCAGGGACCGCAGATGGGCGATTGCCGCCTCGGCCGTGTCGATGCTGTCCTGATCCGCCGCCATCCTGCGTCCCGCCAATCCGTTGGTAACCGGGCCTAAACCCTTTTTCGCTAAGACAATTTTCATCAATGTTACCAAGGAGAGGTTCGCCCGTGTGGATCGCGATCGCCGTGGCCGGCGCCATCCTGGTCTTCGGGTACGTCTGGTACGTCTCGATCATCGGCCGGCGCAACAAGGCCCAGGAGGCCTTTTCCGGGATCGACGTGCAGCTGAAGAAGCGGCACGACCTGATTCCCAACATCCTGACCATCGCCAAGCGTTTCATGGAGCATGAGCGCGGGCTGCTGGAGGACATCACGCGGCTGCGCGCCCAGGCGTTGGACGCCGGCGGCAAGCCGGACCCGCAGGCGGCCAAGCAGCTGTTCGAGATCGAGGCGGCGCTTCAGGGCCGGATGGGCCAGCTGATGGTGGCGGTGGAGAACTATCCGGACCTCAAATCCGACCAGACCATGCTGCAGGCCCAGCGCAGCTACAACGAGGTCGAGGCCAACATCGCCGCGGCCCGGCGTTTCTACAATTCGGCCGTCACCGCGCTGCGCAACGCCATCCAGGTCTTTCCCGGCTCGATGATCGCCGGCATGGCCGGAGTCGGCGATATGCCGCTGTTCGAGGCCGCAGAGGCCGACCGGCAGCCGGTCGATGCCGACAAGTATCTGAGCTGACGGAAGCGGGAGCCGCGACATGACCGATACGACGGATATGGCAAACATCCCGGTGCCGCAGGACGGCGAGCAGCCGCAGACGCCCGCGGCCGCCCCGGCGGGCGGCGGCGGACTCGAAAGCGAACTGCGCCCTGTCCTGGAAGAGCTGGACAAGGAGCGCGAATCCCAGAAGAACGAGCTGCTGTTCCGCGCCGCCACGGCGGTCCTGGGAGCCGGCGCGCTGGCCGTGGTCTGCGCCCTGGCGGCGGTCGGTACATTCGGCGCCGGGCTTGCCGAACTCAGTGTCGTGATCTACCTGCTGCCGCCGGTGCTCGTTGCCGTGGCGATCGGCATCTGGGCGATCCAGCCGCGCCAGCGCTACATTTCGACGTACAAATCGAAGGTGCTGCCCGCCATCGCCGGCACCCTGGGCTCCTTCGAATACAACGAGTCCGGCAAGATCAGCGAGAGCCGGCTGCGCGGCTCGACCCTGCTGCCGCATTTCGACGACTACAAATCCGAGGACAAGTTCACCGGCAGCTACAAGGGCGTCGGGATCGAGCTGGCCGAGGTCAAGATGACCCGCGAGCAGGGCAGCGGCAAGGACCGCAAGACCGTGACCGTCTTCAAGGGCCTGTTCGCGTTGCTGTCGACCCACAAGACAGTCAACGGCAAGACCGTGATCAAGCGCGACGCCGGCGCCATCGCCAACTGGCTGGGCGAGAAATTCGGCGGCATGGAGCGCATCGCCCTGGAGGATCCGGCCTTCGAGGAGCGTTTCGAGGTCTACGGCACCGACCAGGTGGAGGCCCGCTACCTGCTGACCCCGGCCTTCATGGAGAGGCTGACGGCGCTGGCTACCCATATGGGCGACGGCCGGCTGCAGGCCGCCTTCTATGACGAGCAGCTCTTCGTGATGGTGCCCAACAAGAAGGACCTGTTCGAGCCGCCCTCGATCTTCACCAGTGTGGTGAAGGACACCGGCGTCACCCGCATCTCCCGCGAGATGCGCGACGTCCTGTCAATCATCGACATCCTCCAGCTGGACCAGCAGACCGGGCTGTAGGGCGCCAGGCATGCCGGACGATCCCGAGGTGAGGCAACCGGTCGTGTCCTCGGGAGCGCAATGCAAGAGTTCCCTCTTTGGCGAGAACCTCCGCGCCAAACTCGGACCGGAGATCGAGCAGCTCGAACGGGAGCGCGATGCGTGCAATCAGCTGGTGTCCAGGCGGCTGGGTATCGCCGTCAAGGTGATCCTTGCCACGACCGTGGCTCCGCCAACCCTGCTCATCGCCTATGGCGTCTTCAGGCGCGGCTTCGGCGTGTTGACGTTCGAGCTTCTGAACGTGTTCCTTCTCGCGCTCCCCATCGCGCTGGTCCTCGGACTGATCTTCTGGTTATGGGCCAATGAGCCGATCCGCGGATTCGTGGCGTCCTACAAGGCCACGATCCTTTCGGCCGTTGCCGAAGCGGCCGGAGGGCTCGAATACGTCCACGACGGCGAGATTCCGATGGAGCGCCTTGAGCCGTCGACGCTGATCCCTGCTCATGACACCTACGAGTCGGAAGACCTGTTCCGCGGCGAATACAAGGGTGTCGACATCGAGCTTGCCGAGGCCGAGCTGGTGAGGATCGAGACCTATGAAGACGACGAGGGAAACATCAAGACGCGGCATATCGTCGTCTTCTCGGGTCTCTTCGCGCTGCTCTCAATGAACAAGCGGTTTTCTGGCCGGACCGTCATTCGCACCGATATGGGTGCGTTGCTGAATTGGGTGCTCGACGGGTACGCGTCCCTGGAGCAGGTGCGGCTGGAGGACCCGGTCTTCGAGCAAAGGTTCGAAGTCTTCGCCGACGACCAGATCGAGTCCCGCTATCTGCTTACTCCGGCCTTCATGGAACGGCTCACCGCCGTGGCCGACGATTTCGGCAACGGCTCGATGCAGGCAGCGTTCTACGACAAGCGGCTGCTGTTGATGATTCCGTTGGTGCACGACCGGTTCGAGCCGCCTGAGATCAGCGTCAGCCTGATGGAAGACAGTGGCGTGCAGCGATTGGCAGGCGAACTCGGCGACGTGCTGTCGATCGTTGACGCCCTGAAGCTGGATGAACGGACCGGCCTGTGATCGGCCCTCGGCATACGTCATGAAATCCATCGGATCGGGCGGGCCGTCGGGTTCCGCCGAATCGGACCGGATGTTCGGGAGCGCTACGAATGCGGCGAGCTGTCGCGGCGATGCGGCCGACATGCTGTCCGCTTTGGAGCGGTTGCGGCGTGACGGCCTGCGGAAGATCCTTGTGCGGTTGTCGATCGGCGCCGTGTTCGTCGGGGCGATCGCCGCGCTGATGATGACTGTCCCGGCCGCCCCGGACATCCTGACGACGCTTGCCGTGTCGGCGGTCGCCGGCCTACTGATTTGGGCCTTTTGGGCGCATGTGCCATTGGGCGTGTTTCGCGAGTCCTACCAGGCGCGGTTCGTGCCGGAATTGCTGCGGCGCCTGGATGGGTTTCGGTACGAAGGGTCGGGGCGGCTGCCCCTGGAGTGGATCTCCGATTCCGACATCGTTCCGGCATGCAACATCTACGACTCCGCGCATATGGTCTCAGGCGTCGGGTCGCGCGCCGGCGTGCAGTTCGCCGAGGCGGGGCTTACCCGATTTCAGGCGCACAGCCGCCGGTACAGGATCGCAACGACCCATGCTCAGGCCTTTGGCGGCCTCGTGCTGCTGCTGTCGCTTCCCAGGGCGTTTGCCGGCAAGACCGCGCTGATCCCCGATCCGGGGCCGCTGTTCCGGCTGTTCGGCGACGCTCCGGCCTGGGGAAATCTGGTCGGTCCCAGGCTGAAGACGCGACACGGCAACTTCGAGGCCTTCTCGACGGACGCGGCGGAGGCGAAGGCCCTGATCGATCAGCCGCTGGCCGCCCGGCTGGCGGGTTGCGCGGCGGCGCTGGGCGGGGGCAAGGTCCGGCTGGCATGGTTTGATGCGCAGATCCTGTTGCTGTTGCCGCTCGAACATCGGCTGTTCGACGCGCCGTCGATCGTTTGGAGCGTCGACCCGGACGCGGTGCGGACCCGCGTCGAACGCGACGTCAGCACGATCGTCGAGATGGCTGAGTTGCTGCGCACCCGGGCAGAGTCGATCCATTGATCGGCTAGCCGGCCTTTGCAGCCGGCTTCCCGGCCCCTAGCCTGGGCCGATGACACGCATTCCCTTCGACGCCGAACCGGTGCTGCCGGGTGCCGGGTGCCGCCCGGGAAATCGCCGGTGGTGAACAGCGGCATGTCGATCGTCCCAAAGCGGCGGCGGCGACCGAAGGTCGGGCCGCCGCGCGTGCCGTTCGGCGAGCAACCCGACGATGAGCGGTTCGGCGCCGTCATCCAGATCGCGGAAACCTTCCGCAAGGCCGCCAGGATGGCGATGGCCATGCGCCTGCTGGTCCTTGGCGCGCTCATCGTGCTGGTGATCTTCGCCCTGATGACGCTCATGGAGGCCGTGGACTCGAACAAATGGGGTCAGGCGCTGACCTTCGTGCTCGGCCCGATCCTGGCGATCTCGGCCGGCATCGCGCTTTGGGAGTTGTGGCTGCGCCGGCCGCTGATCGCCTATCGCAGGGAATTCAAGGCCCTGGTCATGCCGATGGTCGCGGCCCATTTCGGCGACTTCCGATACGATCCGGATGGTTACATGGCGTCGGGCGATCTGCAGCGGTCGGGGGTCGTACCGGAATATCGCTTCCAGCAGTCCGAGGACCATTTCAGGGGCGAGTATGGCGGCGTCGGCATCGAGTTCGCCGACGTGACGCTGTCGCAGCCGGGGCGGAACCATCCAGTCCATGTGTTCCAGGGCCTGTGCGTCAGGATCGCCGCCTGGAAGCGTTTGGACGGCGAGGTCCTGCTGCTGCGGCAACCGGAGTCCGACGCCGATTGCGGGATCGAGCCGCCGGCCGAACTGGGCCGCGTCGAGACGGCCGCCGATGGGGGATTTGCGCTCTACGCTTCGGAGGATGCCGAGGCCGTCCGGCTTGTGACGCCGGAGTTGACCGAATGGCTGGCGGCCCTGGCGGATGGCCTTGGCGACGGCAGCGTGCGGGCCGCCTTCCACGGCGGTGGCCTGTTCGTCGCGGTGCCAGCCGATCTCGACCTGTTCGAGCCGCCGCCGATGTCGCGCAGCCTGAACCGGTACTCAGGACTTCGTGTGCTGGCGGGCCAGTTCGCGGCGATCATGCGGATCGTCGATGTGCTGAAGTCCGACCCGAACGCCCCGTTCTAGGCGCCGGGCTTTGCAACGGGGCCTCCGCACCCTAGCTTAGCGCCATGGCCCGTACGCCGATCACCCCGGACAGCCCGCAGCCAACCGGCGATCTTCGCGTCCTGTCATCGCTCGGACCGTATCTGTGGCCGAAGGGCGAGTGGGAGATGCGCATCCGGGTGGTCGTGGCCATCGCCTTCCTGGTCTCCGCCAAGCTGGCGAATGTCTATGTGCCGATCCTCTACAAGCAGGCGATCGACGCGCTGAACCCGACCGAAAACCTGGCCGTGGCGGTGCCGTTGGGCATCATCCTGGCCTATGGGCTGGCACGGGTGCTGAGCCTGGCCTTCGCCGAGCTGCGCGACGCGGTGTTCGCCAAGGTGGCGCAGCGGGCGATCCGCAAGGTCGCGCTGTCGATCTTCCGGCACCTGCACGCGCTGTCGCTGCGCTTCCACCTGGAACGCCAGACCGGCGGGCTGAACCGGGCCATCGAGCGCGGCACCAAGGGCATCGAGACCCTGCTGTCCTTCATGCTGTTCAACATCCTGCCGACGCTGCTGGAGATCACCCTGGTGGCGGTGATCCTGTGGCAGCTGTTCGACATCTGGTTCTCGCTGGTCACCCTGGTCACCGTCATCCTCTATATCGGCTTCACCATGTGGGTGACGGAATGGCGGCTGAAGTTCAGGCGCCAGATGAACCTGAATGACCAGGAGGCCAACACAAAGGCGATCGACAGCCTGCTGAACTTCGAGACTGTGAAGTATTTCGGCAACGAGGCGCACGAGGCGCGGCGTTTCGACAGCGCCCTGGTGGAATACGAGACGGCGGCGGTGAAGAGCCGGTCGTCGCTGTCGCTGCTCAACATCGGCCAGGCGGTCATCATCTCGGTCGGCCTGACCGGGGTCATGTTCATGGCCGGGCGCGGCATCGTTGCCGGCCAGATGACCATCGGCGATTTCGTGCTGGTGAACACCTATCTGATGCAGCTCTACCAGCCGCTCAACTTCTTCGGCTTCGTCTACCGCGAGATCAAGCAGAGCCTGGCGGATATGGAGCAGATGTTCGACCTGCTGGGCGTCTCCGCCGAAGTCCAGGACGCACCGGGCGCGCCGCCGCTGGACGTGAATGGCGGAGCGGTCGCATTCGAGGAGGTGCATTTTGGCTATGATTCGAGGCGTCCGATCCTCAAGGGCGTCTCCTTCGAGGTGCCGCCGGGCAAGACCGTCGCCATCGTCGGACCGACCGGGGCCGGCAAGTCGACCATCAGCCGGCTGCTGTTCCGCTTCTACAACGCCAATGAAGGCCGGGTGACGATCGACGGCCAGGACGTGACCGAGGTGACCCAGGCCAGCCTGCGCGCCACCATCGGAATCGTTCCCCAGGACACCGTGCTGTTCAACGACACCATCTACTACAACATCTCGTATGGCCGCCCCGGGGCCTCGCCGGCGGAGATCGAGGAGGCGGCGCGGCTGGCCCGGATCCACGATTTCGTCATGGGCCTGCCGGACGGCTACGAGACCCGGGTCGGCGAGCGCGGGCTGAAGCTCTCCGGCGGCGAGAAGCAGCGGGTGGCGATCGCCCGCACGATCCTGAAGCAGCCCGCGATCCTGCTGTTCGACGAGGCGACCTCGGCGCTCGACACCCACACAGAGCGCGAGATCCAGGCCAATCTGCGCGAGGTCAGCACCGGCCGCACGACCCTGGTCATCGCCCACCGCCTGTCCACGGTGATCGACGCCGACGAGATCATCGTGCTGGAGGAGGGCCGCATCGCCGAACGCGGCCGCCACGCCGACCTGCTGGCCCGCGACGGCGCCTATGCCGCCCTGTGGCGCCGCCAGCAGGAGGCGGCGGAGCGCGGGGTGGCGGCCGTGGCTGTGGCGCCGGCTATCGAACCGACCTGACAGCGCCGGCGGCCAGCCTGGCGCTGCCCTCGCCCGGCTCGCTTTCGCTCGCCACCCTCTCCCAGGGGGAGAGGGTTGCCGAAGCCGCCGCTGAAACCCTCTCCCGCTGGGAGTGGGTGGGCTGCCGCAGGCAGACCGGGTGAGGGCAGGGCCGGTTTGCACCCTCCGCGCACCTTGCCCTTGCTGCGCACCGCTGTAGGCTGCCGCCATGTCCAAAGCGGCCGAATCGAAGGAACAGCGTGCCCTTGCGGAGCAGGTGCTGTCCGGCGACCGCCGTGCCCTCGCGCGGGCGATCACGCTGATCGAATCGACCCGGACAGACCATCGGCGCGCCGCCGAGGCGCTGCTGGAGCATCTGGTGCCGAAGGCCGGGAATTCGGTCCGGCTCGGCATCTCCGGCGTGCCGGGCGTGGGCAAATCCACCTTCATCGAGGTGTTCGGGCTGGATGCCATCGACCGTGGCCATCGGGTCGCGGTGCTGGCGGTCGACCCCTCCTCGAAACGCTCCGGCGGCTCGATCCTGGGCGACAAGACCCGCATGGAGATGCTGGCGCGGAACGAGGCGGCCTTCATCCGGCCGTCGCCGACCGGCGGCACGCTGGGCGGCGTCGCGCGACGGACGCGGGAGGCGATGCTGGCCTGTGAGGCCGCCGGGTTCGACGTCGTGATCGTTGAGACGGTCGGCGTCGGCCAGTCGGAGGCCGCCGTCGCCGACATGGTCGATTTGTTCATGCTGCTGCTGTTGCCCGGCGCCGGCGACGAGCTGCAGGGCATCAAGCGCGGCATCGTCGAGCTGGCCGACCTGGTGGTGGTGAACAAGTCGGATGGCGACCTGGTCGCCGCCGCCAACCACGCGGCGGCGGAGTATCGCCACGCGCTGACCCTGCTGCGACCGCCGGTCGAGGGCTGGCATGTGCCTGTACTGCAGGTCTCCGCCGCCGAGAAGCGCGGCATCGACGATGTCTGGCGGGCGGTCGGCGACTATCGCGACGCGATGACCAAGTCCGGTGCCTGGGCCAACCGCCGCTCCCGGCAGGCCACGAGCTGGATGTGGGGCGAGATCGAGGAGGGGCTCGCGGAACGGTTCCGCGACGATCCTTCTGTCCGGTCAGCGTTGGCGGGGCTGGAGAAAAAGGTGGCGGACGGCAAGCTTACGCCGACCGCGGCGGCTCAGGACCTTCTCGGGCGGTTCCTGAAGGGCGGGAAGGGCTGACCCTCACATCATTCACGGCGTCGTCCCCGGATCAAGTCCGGGGACGACGCAGGGGAGATCAAGGGCTAGCCCAGATGCTGGGCCAATAGGTCCTCGTAAAGCGGCCGGCTCCGGTCGGCCAGATCCTCGAGGTCCGGTGACAGGTCGGGCGCGTCCGCCTCCGGCTGCTGGAAGCCGCTGGAACGCTCCACGGCGTGGTACCAGTACTTCGCCCAGATGCCGTCGGTCGGGCGGGGGCCGGCCGGCCAGGCCAGCATGCGGTCGTCGAAATCCAGGCCCAGGACAGCGCAGAGGCGGCCGAGCACGCCGGCCGGGTCGGCCAGCACGCGGGCGGCATCGATGACCGGCGGCGTCTTGCCGGTCAGGCGGTGCACGGTTTCGAACAGGGCGCGCTGCCGTTCGATGCCGATATCTTCGGCGGTGGCCGTGCCGCGCTTCCTGGCATAGGAGGCGATGACGGCGCGCGGGTCTCGGATCAGGAAGACGTTGGCGAGGCCGGCCAGCCAGTCCTCGTCCATGCCCGGCAGCATATGGTGGGTCATGTGCTTCTGGTAGAAGACCGGCTTGCCGCCGGGGACCGGGCCGGTGAGCTGGTCGACCACCCGGCGCCAATCGGTCTCGTAGGCGGAGACGATCTCGTCGCGGCCCGGATGGTCGGAGCCGGTGGTGGCCAGGTAATGGGCGTAGAAAGGCTCGTCGATCACGGCCGTGTCGGGCCGGTTCTCCCAGGCCCGCATCATGGCGGTGGAGATGTTGCGCGGCCCCGACCACATGGCGATGCGCAAAGGGGCGTCGGTCATGCCGGCGGGCACTCTTCGTCCAGCAGCGCCCGGTAGTGCCCGGCCAGGCGGGCCACCATTGGGCCGGGCTCGCCGGAGCCGATCGTCCGCCCGTCGACCTGGGTGACCGGCACGACGCCCGCGAAGGTGCCGGTGACGAAGGCCTCTTCGGCGCTATAGACCTGGGTCAGCGAGAAGTCCTTTTCCAAGACCGGGATACCGTGGCGGCGGCAGAGATCGATCACGTTCTGCCGGGTGATGCCGAGCAGGCAGTAGTTCCCGGTGGAGGTCCACACCTCGCCCTTGCGCACGATGAAGAAATGGGTCGAGTTGCAGGTCGCCACGAAGCCCTGCGGGTCCAGCATCAGCGCCTCGTCGGCACCGGCCTTGGCGGCCTGGATGCAGGCGGCGATGCAGTTCAGCTTGCTGTGGGAGTTCCACTTGGGGTCCTGCACATCCGGCGGGCCGCGGCGGATATGGGTGGTGAACAGGCTCAAGCCCCGTTCGGAGATCGCCGGGTCGGCGGTCTTGTGCTCGGCGATGATCACCACCGTCGGGTCGCCGATGGTGACGCGCGGGTCCTGGTACGGCGTCGCCTTGATGCCGCGGGTGACCATCAGCCGGATGTGCACGCCGCCGGTCATGTTGTTCGCCTCGACGCAGCGATGGAGCGCCGCCGTCATCTCCTCCCGGCTCATCCCGATATCGAGGTCGATCGCCTTGGCGCCCTCGTAGAGCCGGTCGAGATGGGAGTCGAGGAAGGCGAAGGCGCCGTTGTGCAGGCGGATGCCCTCCCAGACCCCGTCGCCCAGCACGAAACCGCTGTCGAAGACCGAGACGCTGGCCTCCGCGCGCGGGACGAGGTCGCCATTCACCGAGACCAGGATGTCCCGGTTGCGCGGGTCGTCGAGGTATTCATGGGTGCCGGTGCTCATCGGGCGCGCCGTCGGATTGCGGGACGCGGGATAGTGCCCGATCGCGGCCGGCGCCGCCAGTTGGACGACTAGGTCCGGTAGCGCACCGACGTCATGAGGCCCAGCGCCATGTGATAGAGGTGCTGGCTGTGGAACACCCATTGGCCGGGATTGTCGGCGTCAAAGGCGATGCGGACCGATTTGTGCGGTGGCACCATCACCGTGTCGCGCAGCGCCCCGCTGAACCGGTCGCCGCGGATCGAGACGACCTGGAACTTGTGGCCGTGCAGGTGCATCGGGTGCGGCATGGTCGTCAGATTGTTGATGACGATCTCGACCCGCTCGCCCTCCTCGACCCAGAACGGCTGCAGCGGGTCGTAAGCGCGCATGTTGACCGACCAGTCATTGCCCTCGTGGCTGCCGGTCAGGTTGTAGGTGTTGGTGCGGTCGGCCGGGCGTTCGGGCAGCGGATTGGCGGCGCGCAGCGGCCTTTCGACCGGAAGTCCCGGAGTCGGCCGCTCTGCGGTCTCGCTGATCCGGCTCACCGCCGCGCCGTGGGACGCCAGCACGATGCCGGTGCGGGAGATGTCGTTCTCACGCTGCGCCAGGATTGGGAAGGCGCCGCCCTCCGACGGCAGCGTGAGCCGGATATCCAGCCGCTGGGCGGTGGCGATCGGAAAGCGCAGCGCGCGCAGCGGCACGATCGGGCTGCCGTCGACGGCGATCAGCGAGCCCTGGATGCGGCCGAGATCGATCAGGAAGTTGGTCGCCGAGGATGCGTTGATGATGCGCAGGCGGATCTGCTGGCCGCGGTCGATGCGATAGACCTGCGGGTCCCACAGGGTCCGGTCATTGGCCAGGTAGGCGTCGAAGCGGACGTCGTGGAAGTGGAACATCGAGCCGCGTTCGCCGGTGGAGATCGCGGTCTGACCGGCGGTCTCGCCATCCTCGTGGTTGACCGCCATGGGCCGGAAGGCGCCGCGCTTCAGGTCGTGCAGAATCTCTTCCGGCTCCCGGAAGGTGAAGTCGGACAGCACCAGCACGATGTCCTGCTCGTCAATGCCGCGATCGGCCGGGTCGCGCACGATCAGCGGCGCGGAGGTCAGCTTCTGGCGCTGCAGGTCGAACAGCGACGACATCCAATGGGTGCCGCTCTGGCGCAGCGCGAAATCGTATTCATAACTCTCGCCGGGCGGCAGGGCGGGGCGCGACAGCTCCGGAACGCCGGCCTGGTTGGCCGGCGGCGTCAGCCCGTGCCAGCAGACCAGGGTGTCGGTGGATAGCTGGTTGTTCAGCCGGACCCGGAATCGGTCGCCCAGTTCCATGGCCAGTCCGTTCTGGCCGTTGGGCTGGCGAATGCAATGGACCGTCGCCGGCCGGCCGTGGACCTCGATCACCCGGCTTTGGACCGTCAGTTGCGTCTGGTGGTGAAGGGCCAGCGCATCGCGCGGCATGCCGGCCAGTGCGCCGCAGCCGGCGCTCGCGGCCGCCAGCTTCAGACACTGGCGGCGGGATAATGTCGTCATCCGCCGCTCTCCCCCAAGACCAGGCGCAGGACATAAAATTGCATTCGGATACTGGGACAGAGACATTAATGAACTCTGTATAAATAGTATTTCTCATTCCTTACTCGCGTCTGCGCAATGATCCGACAATCGTAGGCAGCGCCGCCCGCCTTCCGTAGTCTGAGCGCGGCAAACCGGCTAGGGGAGGGACCAGTGAGGCTGAAGGACAAGGTGGCCATCGTGACCGGTGGCAGCCGCGGCATCGGGCGGGCGATCTGCGAGCGGCTGGCGGCCGAGGGTGCCGTGGCCGTCGTCGCCGACATCGACGGCGCGGAGGCGGAGCGCACCGCCTCCGAGATCAGCGCCGGTGGCGGCAAGGCCCTCGGCGTCGCCCTGGACGTGACCAAGCAGGCCGACATCGAGGCCCTGGTCGAAACCGTCGTGGCGCGGGCCGGCCGCATCGACGTGCTGGTCAACAATGCCGGCGTGTTCGACCTGTCCCCGCTGCTGGAGCAGACCCGGGAGAGCTGGGACCGCATCCACGACGTCAATGTGAAAGGCCTGTTCTTCGTGATGCAGGCCGCTGCCCGCCAGATGGTGGCGCAGGGCGAGGGAGGGCGGATCATCAACCTGGCCTCCCAGGCCGGCCGGCGCGGCGAGGCGCTGGTGGCGAATTACTGCGCGTCCAAGGCCGCCGTCATCAGCATCACCCAATCGGCCGCCCTGGCGCTGACCGAGCACGCCATCACCGTCAACGCCATTGCCCCGGGCATCATCGAGACGCCGATGTGGGCGGTGGTCGACGGGCTGTTCGCGAAGTATCAGGGGCTGCCGCCGGGCGAGCCCAAGCGCCGCGCCGTCGACGCCATTCCCGCCGGCCGCATCGGGGAGCCGGAGGACGTGGCGGCGGCGATCGCCTTCCTGGCCTCGGACGATGCCGCCTATATCACCGCGCAGACCCTGAACGTCGACGGCGGCAATGTCATGAGCTGAGCCGGCCGGCGGATCACCCGGCATCACGTTGCGGTGTGACCGGCTATCGCCGACCTGCGGAGCGGACTATGTGCTGATCAGTGCTCCGCCGCCCGCGAGGTTCCGATGCTCCGTTCGCCGATCCGCCTGGTCCTGGCTGTCATCGTCTCCGCCGCAATCCTGGCATCGCCCGCCCGGGCGCAGCAGCCGGAGATGGACGACGCGCTGATCCTGGAGATGAGCACGCTGCTGGTGTTCGGCGGCCCGGAGGAGAACCAGCTCGCCCTGCAGGCGCTGTCCACCCGCGGCGAGACCGACATCGTGCCGACCCTGATCCTGGCGATGCGCTATTCCCGGCTCGGCCAAGGCGCTTTTTCCCAGGCGCTGGCGGAGCTCACCGGTGAGGATGCCGGGATCGGCTGGAACCCCTGGATGACCTGGATGGAGACCCATCCGGAGATCGTCCCCAATGCCAGCTACCTGGAGTTCAAGCGCCGGCTCTACTCCGTGATCGACCCCCGCTTCGGCGATTTCATCTACCCGAACCTGCAGCATGAGATCCGGCTGGAGGAGATCGTCTGGGGCGGTGTTCAGGTCGATGGCATCCCGGCCCTGACCAACCCGCAATTCGTCGCCGGGCCCGAAGCCGCCTATCTGGAGCCGGACGAGCAGGTCTTCGGCGTCGAGATCAACGGCGACGCCCGCGCCTATCCGCTGCGCATGATGGATTGGCACGAGATGTTCAACGACGTGATCGGCGGGGTGCCGGTCTCGCTCGCCTATTGCACCCTGTGCGGCGCCGGCATCCTGTTCGACACAACGGTAGAGGGCTATGACGAGCCCTTCGTGTTCGGCTCTTCGGGCTTCCTCTACCGGTCCAACAAGCTGATGTACGACCAGCAGACCAAGAGCCTTTGGAACCAGTTCACCGGCCGCCCGGTGACGGGGCGCCTGACCGGGTCCGGCATCGAGCTCGGCATTCGCCCGGTGGCGATCACAAGCTGGGAGCGCTGGCTGGAGCGGCACCCGGACACGCTGGTGCTGTCGCTGGACACCGGCTTCACCCGCGACTATCGCCCCGGCCGGCCCTATGGCGAGTATTTCGCCAGCCCCGAACTGATGTTCCCGGCCGCGCTGCGGGACGAGGCGCTGCTGCAGAAGGACCAGGTGTTCGGCGTGCGCCTGCCCGGCGGTGCGAAGGCCTGGCCTCTGGAGGCCTTCGCCGGCGGTGCCGTGATCAACGACCGCGCCGGGCTGACCGAGCTGGTGCTGGTCGGCGACCAGGAGACCCGTACGGTGCGCGCCTATCGCCGCGAGGGCCTGGAATTCATGGAAGGTCAGGCAGCGGACCGGCTGGTCAGCAAGGACGGCGTCGAGTGGACGGTCACGGAAGATGCGCTGACCGCGCCGGACGGTCGCTCATTGGAGCGGCTGCCGGGCCACGTCGCCTATTGGTTCGCCTGGGCCGGGTATCTGCGCGATGCCGAACTCTACGACCCGGCGGAAGCGGGATAGGAGATGACCGCGCCCCTCATCAGGCTCGCACAGGGAGGACATTGAGCCTGACAAGGGGCGGGTCACTCGCGCGATTCCCTACCAGCAGCAATACCCGCCGTCGGCCAGCACGATGCTGCCGGTCATCAGGCTGGCGGCGTCGGATGCCAGGAACAGCACGACCGAGGCGATCTCCTCGGGCTGTCCGACCCGGCGCATCGGCGTGCTCTCCAGCCAGACCGGGTACATGTCCGGGTCGTCCATGCCGAACTTGGTCAGCGGCGTCTCGATATAGGTCGGCGCCACCGCGTTGACCCGAACGCCGCGCTCGCCCCATTCCGCGGCCAGGGAGCGGGTGAGGTGATGCACGGCCGCCTTGGACGCGTTGTAGAAGCTCTGCTCCTGCGGCTTGTTGACGATGAAGCCGGACATCGAGCCGATATTGACCACCGCGCCCTTGCCGGCGGTCAGCATGTGGCCGCCGAAGGCGCGGCAGCACCAGAAGACGCCGTTCAGGTTCACGTCGATGACGTTGCGCCAATGCTCGTCGGCGACCTGCTCCGCCGGAACGCCGCTGCGGGCGATGCCGGCGTTGTTGACCAGGATATCGACCGTGCCGTGCCGGGCGACGATCTCCGCGGCCACCGATGTGACCTGCTCCGGGTCGGTGACGTCCAGCGGGATCGTGTCGGCCTCCAGCCCGAGCTTGGCGAGCGCCGCCTGACCTTCCGACGCGACCGCCGGATCGATATCGGCGATCACCACCTTGGCGCCGGCCTCGGCAAGCGCCTGGCTGCAGGCCAGGCCGATGGCCCGTCCGCCGCCGGTCACCACGGCGACGCGGCCGCTCAGATCGTATTTCTCCAGATACATTGCGCGTCTCCCTGCGCCGCCAGTCGATCAGCCCGAGCCTGCCTTATCCCGGGTTCGTCGTGTCATGCAATCCGCAGCCCATCCGCGTCAAAGCGATGCACCTTGTCCGCCTCCGGCGTCAGATAAACCGTGTCGCCGTGATGCAGGTCGACCTCGCCGCCGGCGCGGACCGTGATGGCGTCGGCAAGGCCGGTGTCATGGACGTGGAAGAACGTATCCGAGCCGAGATGCTCGGACACGCCGACGGTGCCCTTCCAGTCGCCGCTATCCGCCGACACCTGGATATGCTCGGGCCGGACCCCGACGGTCTGGGCATCGCGCCTGGCGGCCTCCTGCCCGTCGAAGAGGTTCATCTTCGGGCTGCCGATGAAGCCGGCCACGAATGTGTTGCGCGGATTGCGGTAGAGCTCCAGCGGGCTGCCCACCTGTTCGACCACGCCGGCCTGGAGGACAACGATCTTGTCGGCCATGGTCATCGCCTCGACCTGGTCGTGCGTCACGTAGATCATCGTGGTCTTCAGGGTGTTGTGCAGCTCGGAGATTTCCAGCCGCATGCCCACGCGCAGCGCGGCGTCGAGGTTGGACAGGGGCTCGTCGAACAGGAACGCCACCGGCTCGCGGACGATGGCGCGGCCGATCGCGACCCGCTGCCGCTGGCCGCCTGAGAGCTGGCCGGGCCGCCGGTCGATATAGTCGGTCAGGTTCAGCACCCGCGCCGCGCCGTTCACCCGCCGGTCGATCTCCGCCTGGTCCAGCTTGGCCATCTTCAGCGGGAAGGCGATGTTCTTGCGCACCGACATGTGCGGGTAGAGCGCATAAGACTGGAACACCATGGCCAGCCCGCGCTTGGCCGGCGGCAGGGCAGTGGCGTCGTTGCCGTCGATGTTGATGGTACCCGACGTGACGTCCTCGAGCCCGGCGATCAGTCGCAGCAGGGTCGACTTGCCGCAGCCCGAGGGTCCGACGAAGACTACGAACTCGCCGTCGTTGATCTCCAGATCGAGCGGCGGGATGACGTTGACGTCGCCGAAGCTCTTGGTCACTTGCTCGAGCGTGATGCTTCCCATGGTCGTGTCCCCCTATTTCACCGCGCCGAAGGTCAGGCCGCGCACGAGTTGTTTCTGGCTGAACCAGCCGACGATCAGGATCGGCGCGATGGCCATCGTCGAGGCCGCCGAGAGCTTGGCGTAGAACAGTCCCTCGGGGCTGGAGAAGCTGGCGATGAAGGCGGTGAGCGGTGCCGCGTTGGCCGCCGTCAGGTTCAGCGTCCAGAACGCCTCGTTCCACGCCAGGATGACGTTCAGCAGCACGGTCGAGGCGATGCCCGGGACCGCCATCGGCGTCAGCACGTGCAGGATCTCGTTGCGCAGGCTGGCGCCGTCCATGCGCGCCGCCTCCAGGATCTCGCCTGGGATCTCGCGGAAATACGTGAACAGCATCCAGATGATGATCGGCAGGTTGATCAGGGTCAGCACGATCACCAGGCCGAGGCGCGTGTCGAGCAATCCGGCATCCCGGAAGAGCAGGTAGATCGGGATCAGCACGCCCACCGGCGGCAGCATCTTGGTGGACAGCATCCACATCAGGATGTCCTTGGTCCGCTTGGCCGGCACGAAGGCCATCGACCAGGCGGCCGGGATCGCGATGAGGAGCCCCAGGGCAACCGATCCGAAGGAAATGATGACCGAGTTGAAGAAGTGCTTGGGATAGTCCGAGCGCTGGTTCACCGCTTCGTAGGCCGAGAGGTTCCAGTCGAAGAACAGGAAGGATGGCGGCGACGCAATAGCCTCGCCCTCGGTCTTGAAGCCGGTCAGGAAGGTCCAGAGGATCGGGAAGAAGATCATCAGGCCGACGAGCCAGGCGGCCGCGGTGTAGATCGTCTTGCGTTGGTTCGTGACTGCGCGTGCCATGGTCAGAGGTCCAGGTTCTTGCCGATCATCCGCATCAGGAAGATCGCCACGATGTTCGCGAGGATGATGGCGATGACGCCGCCGGCCGACCCGCCGCCCACGTCGAACTGCAGCAGGGACTGGATGTAGACGAGGAAGGTCAGGTTGGTCGTCGCGGTTCCGGGACCGCCATTGGTGGTCACCAGGATCTCGGCGAAGATCGACAGCAGGAAGATCGTCTGGATCAGGATCACCACGGTGATGGCGCGGGCGAGGTGCGGCAGGATGATGTAGATGAAGCGGTTGAGGGCGCCGGCGCCGTCCATCTCGGCCGCCTCGAGCTGCTCGCTGTCCAGGGACTGGATGGCGGTCAGCAGGATGAGCGTGGCGAAGGGCAGCCACTGCCAGCTGACGATGCCGATGATCGAGGCGAGGGGGTAATGCGCGAAGAAGTCGATCGGCTGTAACCCCAGGGTCTGCGAGATGTATGCGAACAGCCCGTTGACCGGGTTCATGAACATGTTCTTCCAGACCAGCGCCGAGACCGTGGGCATGACGAAGAACGGGGCGATCACCAGGATCCGGACGATGCCCTGGCCCCAGATCGGCTGATCCAGCAGAAGGGCGAGCAGGATGCCCCCGACGATCGTGATGACCAGCACCCCGCCGACCAGCACCAGCGTGTTGCGAATGGCGTCGAAGAAGGACGGGTCGGTCAGGAAGAACCGGTAGTTCGTCCAACCGGCGAAGCTCTCCTGTCCCGGCTGCAGCAGGTTGTAGAACAGGAAGGAGAAGTAGATCGTCATGCACAGCGGGATCAGCATCCAGCCGAGCAGGACGATCACGGCTGGCGATATCATGAAGCGCGCTGCGGTTCTGGAATGCTGTGTGGCCATCGTAACCCCCGAGTCTGATAGCCGAATTCCGGGCGTGCGGGACGGCGGTCGACGCCGATCTAAGCGGAGCCGAGCGTAACGGGACGAAGTGCAGCGGGACCGGTGTGGAAACCGGCCCCGCTACGGGAGGAACTACCTGATGTAACCGGCCTTGGTCATTTCGCGGACCGCGAAGGCCTGCGAGTTGGACAGGGCCTCGTCGACCGACTGCTGGCCGGCAAGGGCCGCCGCAATCTGCTGGCCGACATAGTTGCCGATCCCCTGGAACTCGGGGATGGCCACGAACTGCACGCCGGTGTACGGGACCGGGTTCAGCGTCGCGTTGGCCGGGTCAGCGGCCAGGATCGATGTCTCCACGGTTTCCGCGAACGGCGCGGCCGAGGTGTACATCTCGTTGGCGTAGGTCGACATCCGCGTGCCCGGAGGTGCGGCAACCCAGCCTTCGGTCTCGCCGACCAGGCTGACGTACTCTTTCGAAGTCGCCCAGGCCAGGAAGTCCTTGGCGATGTCGGCCTTCTGCGAGCTTGCGGGAACCGCCAGAGCCCAGGCCCAGAACCAGCCGGTCCCCCGATCGGTCACCTGCTTCGGTGCCTGGAAGAACCCGGTCGTGTCAGACACGCTGGACTCGTTCGGGTTGTAGATGAAGCCCGCCGCCGAAGTCGCGTCGACCCAGGTCGCGCACTTGCCATCCGCGAACAGCGCCCGGTTCTCATTGTGGCCGTTGGCCGATGCACCCGGAGGACCGTAATTGTTCATCAGGTCCACATAGTAGTTGATGGCGGAACGCCACTCCGGCGAGTCGATCGTCGGGTTCCAGTCCATATCGAACCACTGGCCCCCGAAGGCGTTCACCATCGGGCCGACGAACGCCATGTTCTCGCCCCAGCCGGCCTTGCCGCGCTGGCAGGTGCCGTAGACGCCATTGTCGGGATCGTGCACCTGGGCGACGATCTCGGCGAATTCGTCATAGGTGATCTGCTCGGTCGGCGCCGCGATGCCGGCCTTGTCGAACAGGTCGGTGCGATAGAAGGTGAACGAGCTCTCGGCATAGAACGGCACCGCGTAGAGCGTCCCGTTGGCCGACAGGCCGGCGCGGATCGACTCGTAGATGTCGTCATAGTCGTAGTCCGCTCCGAGATCGTCCAATGCGACCAGCCAATCCCGGTCGCCCCAGATCGGAGCCTCGTAGGCGCCGATGGTGATGATGTCGAACTGGCCGCCCGAGGTGGCGATGTCGGTCGTCACGCGCTGACGCAGGACGTTCTCCTCCAGCACCACCCAATCCAGGGTGTGGCCGGTCGCCTCTTCCCACTGCGGCGACAGCCTCTGCATGATGATCATGTCCGTGTTGTTGACGGTCGCGATCGTCAACGTCTCGGCCTGGGCCAGCGCGGTGCTGCCCAAAAGCACACCGGCAAGCGCGGCGGTGAATCGAACCTTGTTCATGGCTAGGCCTTCCTCCCTTTGAACCTTGCTTAATGCGGGCAATTGCTTACTGCCTGGGCATTTAGCGCCTTCCTTTGGGTATCTGTCAACGAAATTGTCTAGGAATCGCCGGAATAGGGGCGAATTTTGCCGAACCGCGGAGCGGAAAGTCATGATCTTGCGCGTATGAACTGCGGCAGCGGCCGAGACCGGCCGCTCCGATCCGGATCAGCTGGCTTCCAGGACGGCCTGGGCCGCGCCTTCATCGGTGATGAGCCCGGTGATCAGCCCGCCGCGCAGGGCGGCGGCAATGGCGTCGGCCTTATGTCGGCCGCCGGCGACCGCGATGGTCTGGCCCCGCGACGCCGCGCTGAGCGGGATCGCGGTGAGCCGCGCGTTGGTGGCATTGTCCAACGGCCGACCGTCGCGGTCATAGGCCCAGCCGACGATCTCCCCGACAGCGCCGCGCGATGTCAGCTCCTCCAGCTCGGGATCGGTGATGAAGCCATCGGTCCGCATCGGGCATCCGGGTCCGATCACACCGACGCCGACGAAGGCGACGGTCGCCTTTGCGACCAGCGCCTCGACGTAGCGATAGGCCCTCTGGGACTTGAGCAACCGGCAATCGTCCACGCTCTCGGCGATCACCGGTGTGGGGATCGGGAAGCATCCGGCCCCAAGGCGCTCGGCAAGGCGCAGGACGACGTCGAAGGGATTGGCCTGGCCGTCCCGGGTCATGTTACCGACCAGAGACACCACCTTGTGCTGGGGACGCGACACGGCCGACACCTGCCGCACCGTCTCCCGCAACGTGCGGCCGGTGCCGAAGGCGATTATGGTCGGCTCTTTCGGGGTGACGTAGCGCTCAAGCTGCTCGGCGGCGGCGATCGCGATGCCGGTCGCGCTGTCGCCGGCGGCCGGGTCGGTGGGGACGACATTGCAATATTCCAGGGAATAGGCCACGCGGATCTGTTCCGCCAACGCCGCGCAATCGGCGATGGGATGGTCGAGGCGGAACTTGATCAGGCCCTCTTCGGTGGCCAGCGAGACGAGCCGCTGGGCGCCCTGGCGGGAGACGTTCAGCTTGGTCGCGATCTCGTCCTGGGTGTTGCGGGCGATGTAGTAGAGCCAGGCGGCCCGCGCCGCGAGATCGAGCCTGCGACCCTGCTTCTCCGAGACCTGTCTGTTCACCTGGCCGTGTCCCCGGTTTCGCCCACGGCCGTCCGGCCGATCCCTCTACACATGCATGTTGAGCATATGCTCACTCATTGTGCATGTGCCAACCCTACGCCTTGGCGACAGGCCGGGCAATGCGGAGTCGATCGCGGCGGCCCGGCCGGACCCATTGGAACGGCTTTCGGAGTCGGCCGCGCGCGGTGATAGGCTGTCGATCCGGACTGCGCCCGACCGGTGGCGCGCGGTTTCGGCAAGAAGGTTCTGGGCCCAGGGAGGAACGGAAGCCCGTGCAGCACGCTGTTGGATTCGATTTCGGCACTTCCGGGCTGAAAGCGGTGCTGGTCGATGCGTCCGGCAGGACCCTGGCGCGCGCGGCCCGGCCCTATGCCACGCGGCGCCCGCGGGCCGGCTGGTCGGAGCAGGACCCGGACGACTGGTGGCAGGCGCTGCGGGAGGTTGCGGCAATACTGGCCGCGGATCATCCGCCACCGGATGTCGTCGGCCTGTCGGGCCAGATGCATGCGCCGGTTCTGCTCGACGCCGGCGGCGCCGTGCTGTCTCCGGCGATCCTCTGGAACGATCAGCGTTCGACGGTCGAATGCGACGACATCGACCGGCTCACCGCCGGCCGCATCGCGGAGTGGACCGGCAATCCGACCCGGACCGCGTTCACGGCCAGCAAGCTGCTCTGGCTGCGCCGGCACCGGCCCGACATCCATGCGCGCATCGAAACGGTGCTGCTGCCGAAGGATTTCATCGGCTATCGGCTGACCGGCGTCTCCGCCACCGATTCCAGCGACGCCTCGGGCACGAGCCTTTTCGATGTGCGGGCCGGATGCTGGTCCGAGCGGACGCTCGATGCGCTCGATATTCCTGGCCACTGGCTGCCTGAGGTCGCGGGCGCCGCGGCGGCGAGTGGGCGGATCACCGACGCGGCGGCGGAGCAGACGGGCCTGCCGGCCGGCATTCCCGTCGTGACCGGGGCGTCCGACCAGTCCGCCGCCGCGATCGGCTGCGGCAACGTGGCGCCGGGCATCTTGTCCATCAATCTCGGCACCTCGGCGACCGTGGCGGCGACGGTGCGGGCGCCGCTGACCGATCCGACCGGCGCCTGCCACACCTTCCGCCATGCGGTGTCGGACGCCTGGCAGATCATGGGCGGGGTGCTGGCCGCCGGCGGGGCGGTGCAGTGGTATCGGGAGCGGATCGCGGTCAACGGGCTGCCCTCCGGCGCCGATGCGGCGAATGGATACGACGAGATCCTGGCCGGTGCACAGGAGGTTTCGCCCGGCGCGGACGGCCTGATCTTCCTGCCCTACTTGACCGGTGAGCGGGCGCCGCACAACGACCCGCATGCCCGTGGCGGCTGGATCGGCCTCACCGCCCGCCATGACCAGCGGCATCTTGCCCGCGCCGTCCTCGAGGGCGTCTGCTTCGCCCTGCGGCAGATTGTCGAACGGATCGAGTCGGCCGCCGGCCCGGCAGCGGAGATTAGGATCGCCGGCGGTGGCGTCCGCGGCGGGGGCTGGCCGATCATCCTCGCCTCGGTCCTCGGACGCCCCTTGCGGCCGGTGGTGACGCCGGACGCATCGGCGCTGGGCGCCGCGACGCTCGCGATGGCCGGGCTGACCGGAGCGGCGCCGGAGGCGCTGGCGGCGGATTGGGTCCGGCATGATCCGGATGTCGACCCGGATCCGGCCGCCATGGCGCGCTACGGCGAGATGCAGGCGATCTTCGATTCGCTCTACCCCGCGACCCGGGACGCCATGCGGCGCCTGTCCGATCTGGACCGGATGGAAGGGCGGCTGTCGGACTCCTGAAGGGTGGACCTGAGTCGCCGGATGACGTCGCATGGCGGTCGAATGCGGTTGCATGTCCGCCCCAGGAATGCATCCTTGGTGACCCACGGGCCGGTCATCCCAACGCGGTCCACCATGACGAGGGTTTGGCTCCATGACGCGGACCCTGTTGACAGCCGCCCTGCTGGTATTGACCGCCCTGCCCGCGGCCGCCCAGGAGAGCGAGGCACCCGGCCAGACGGTGCGACTGGGCGAGGCGGCCGGTGCGCAGCTCTTTCCGGCCGGGCTGTGGCCCGACGACGCCATCGCCGATGCCTTCTACAATGACTGGTGGTCGCGGCATCTCGCGGCCATGGGCGAGGGCGCCTTGTTCACGCGAACCGGCGAAAACGCCGAGGCCTACCGGATGATGTTCCTTCCGACCTGGGGGCCGGCGCGCGCCATCCGCATCGAACGGTCCGGGGACCGGGCCTATGCGGTCGTCAAGGCGCTGGACGGGCTGGCGGGCTTCGAGACAGGGTCCCTGGTATCCTCGGAACAGTTCGAGCTGTCGACCGAGGATTGGGTCCGGCTGTCGCGACTCGGGGCTGCGTCGGGCTTCTTCGAGGCGCCGACCTTCGGGCCGCGACATGGGTTGGGCCGCGATGGGCACAGCTGGGTGATCGAGGGCGTTCGGGACGGCCGGTATCACGTCATCACGCGGCGCGCCCTGGGCAGCGCGGATTTGGGACTCTGGCTCGGCGACATGGCCGACCTGATGCGCCCCGAGCGTGAGCCGGCCCTGGACTTCGTTGGCGATCCCGGGCCGAGACGCTGGCGGGACCTGAGCCGTCTTCTCCGATTGATGGGAGAGCCGCCGCTGCATCCGGAGGATGCCGACGGCGCTGCCGAGTCCGTTCGCCTGATCTCCCTGGCGCACGGCGAGCGGCCCCTGTCCATCGGCGTCCAGCATAACGGCGAGCGCGCCCGCGTCACGGTGAAGGAGGTCTCCGGCGACGAATGGCATTCGGATCGCCGCCTTGTGGTGGACGTTGCCGCCTACCTGGAGTCGCTACCGGCCGACCAATCGGCCTTCGACGAGCGCGCGAGCGAGGTGACCGCGTCGGCCGGGCGGGTGCTGGCGACGTCCGAATGGGAGGCGCTGAAGGCCGCCTGGGGCGCCAGCGGTTTCTGGGACATTGCGCGGCCGTTCGAGGCCTATCCGGACGACGGCGATGTGTGGATCCTGGAGGCCCGGATGGCGGAGGATTACGGTGTCGTCCTGCTGCGCCCGTCGAAGGGCGTGCCGGAGCGGTTTGCCGAGGTCTCCCAATTCCTCCTGGGTTGGGGCGCGGAACTGCGGTAGATGCGCTGGATCGCGGCCGCCGGACTGGCCCTTCTTCTGTGCCTGCCGGCCCAGGCCCAGGACTCCGGCACCACCGGACCGGCGCCGGACAGCGTCGTGGCGGCCGCCGCGCCGGCGGCATCCCTGATCTACCCGCCAGGCAGCCTTTCCAGCGACCCGCGCGCCGACCGGTTCACCAACGAATGGCTGTCGCCGCGATTGCGTGCCATGGGGGAGAGTGCGCTGGGCGGGCGTGCCGGCGAGGATGTGGAGATCTATCGGCTGCTCGTCCTGCCACGGTGGCTGGCAATCCGTGTCGAGCGCGTCGGGGACAGGATCACGGTCGACTATCGGGAGCTGGCGACCGGCAATCTCGACGGCCCCTGGACGGTGTGGCGGTCGCGGCATTTCGAGATCACGGAAGCCGATTGGGATCAGCTTGCCGGGCGGGTCGAGGATGCGGCGTTCTTCGCCGCGCCGGGCAGGCCGCAGCGGAAGTCGAGGGTGCGGGACGGCGCGGTCTGGTTCCTGGAGGGCCTGCGTGACGGGCGCCACCATGTCGTGTATCGGCAGGTCGACGACCAGCTTGGTCCGATACGGTATATCGGCACGTTCCTGCTCGCACTGGCTGAACGCGCCCCGCCGGGCTGACCCCGCCGACCGGCCGGGGACCGTCGCGGCGGGACGGCGCTCGCCTTGCGCTTGACGGCGAGGGGCCGCTCGCCTATACCACCGCGTCCGCCGGGCAGAAGGCTGTCCGGCGCATATCCATTTCGCGAGTTTCGAGGATCGGACCGATGGCACGACGGTGTGCTTTGACCGGCAAGGGCGTGTTGACCGGCAACAATGTCAGCCACTCCAACATCAAGTCGCGCCGGCGCTATCTGCCGAACGTGCAGGTGACGACCCTGCTGTCCGAGACGTTGGGCGAGACGGTCCGCCTGAAGGTCGCCGCCAGCACCATCCGCACGGTTGAGCATCGCGGCGGGCTCGATGCCTATCTGCTGGGCGCCAAATCCTCGGAGCTGCCGGCCGATTTGCGCCGGCTGAAGCGCCGGATCGAGAAGGCGAAGGCCGAAGCCGCCGCCTGACCTCGCGCGGACCGCGCGAACACGGAGGCTCGCGCCCGGCGCGGGCCTTTTTTGCTTCAATGGCGGGCGAACCGCCGAACCCTGGGGCCGGGAGCCATAGCCGATGCTGAGCCTGTCGCCGGAATCGCTGATTGCCGAGATGAATGCCCTGCCGCCGGAGGCGATGTGGCTGCTGCTGTTGCTGGCCTGCTTCGTCGCCATCCTGGCGATGCTGCGCTTCTTCGGCGAGGCCGGGCTCTATGTCTATGTCGTGGTGGCGATCATCGGCGCCAATCTGCAGGTGCTCAAACCCGTGCAGTTCTCGGTGCCGTTCCTCTCCGACCCGGTGGCCTTGGGCACCATCCTGTTCGCCTCGACCTATCTGTGCACCGACATCCTGACCGAGCATTTCGGCCGCAAGGTCGCGCGGCGGGCGGTGCTGATCGGCTTCGCGGGCTATCTGATCTGGACCCTGCTGTCGGTCCTGACCCTCGGCTTCCGGCCGCTGACGCCGGAGGAGGCGGGCGAGGGCCTGTCCTGGGCGCTCGGCAATCACGGCGCCATGGCGACCCTGTTCACCCCGGCCCCGGCCTTCTTCGCCGCCGGCATGATCGCCTATCTGGTCAGCCAGTATCACGATATCTGGATGTATCGGCTGGTCGGCATGTTTACCCGCGGCCGGCATCTGTGGCTGCGCAACAACGTCTCGACCCTGCTGTCCGGGCTGATCGACAACATCGTGTTCAGCGTGCTGGCCTGGGTGATCTTCGCGCCCGACCCGCTGGGCTGGGAGCCGCTGATCTTCACCTATATCCTGGGCACCTATGTGCTGCGGGTGCTGGTGGCGCTGCTCGACACGCCGTTCCTCTACCTGGCGCGCTTCGCGATCCATCCGGAGACCTTCCGGATGCCCGAGGAATATGCCTGATTACCCGAACTTCGCGTTCGAGATCGATCATCGCGACCCGGACAGCGGCGCGCGCACCGGGCGGCTGACCACGCCGCACGGGTCCATCGAGACGCCGAACTTCATCTTCTGCGGCACCAAGGCGGCGATCAAAGGGGTGACGCCGCAGCAGATGCGCGACGCCGGCACCGGCATCGTGCTGGCCAACACCTATCATCTGATGATCCAGCCCGGCGCCGACCGGGTCGCCAAGCTGGGCGGGCTGCACGGCTTCATGGGCTGGGACGGGCCGATGCTGACCGACAGCGGCGGCTTCCAGATCTTCTCCATGGGCCATGGCGGCGTTGCCGACGAGATCAAGGGCCGCCGCAACCGCGACGCCAAGACCGGGGCCAAGACCGGGAACGGGGATGGCAATGGCGGCCGCACGCCGTCGCTGACCAAGATCACCGAGGAGGGGGCGGAGTTCCGGTCCTATCTCGACGGCTCCAAGCTGTTCCTGTCGCCCGAAGGCTCGATCCAGATCCAGCGCAAGCTGGGCGCCGATCTGATCGTGCAACTCGACGAATGCACCCCGTTCCATGTGGAGCGCGACTACACCGCGAAGTCCATGGCCATGAGCCATCGCTGGGGCGACCGGTGCATCGAGGAGTTCAAGCGTGGCGATGACGGCCGCCAGGCCCTCTATGGCGTCATCCAGGGCGGCGTCTATGAGGATCTCCGGCGCGAGAGCACGGAATACACCGCCGACCGGCCGTTCTTCGGCACCGCCGTCGGCGGCTCTCTCGGCGCCCATAAGGACCAGATGTACGAGGTGGTGTCCCACTGCACGCCCTACATCCACCCGGACCGGCCGGTGCACCTGCTGGGCATCGGCGGCTTCGGCGACATTTTCGCCGGGGTGCGGCTGGGCATGGACACCTTCGACTGCGTGCACCCGACCCGGGTCGCCCGCCATGGCTGGGCCCTGATGAAGGGCGCGCCGAACGAGCGGGTGAACCTGCGCAACACCCGCTTCCGCGACGACGAGGCGCCGATCGACGAGCGCTGCGGCTGCGCCACCTGCGCCACCTACAGCCGGGCCTACATCAACCACCTGCTGAAGGCCGGCGAGATACTCTCCATGACCCTGCTGTCGATCCACAATGTGGCGACCATGAACCGGCTGATGGCGGATGTCCGCGCCGCGATCCGGGCCGGCAGGCTGGACGCGGCGGAGAAAGCCTGGCTCGCCGATTGAGCGATCACGGGCCGCGCGCTATGGTCCGGCATCTCCGCTTCCGACCATTCCGCAGGCCATGAAGACCCATCCCGAACATCCCAACCTTTTCGTCGTCGACCACCCGCTGATCCAGCACAAGCTGAGCCATATGCGCGACCGGACACGGTCGACCATGGGCTTTCGAACCCTGCTGCGCGAGATTGCGCTGCTGATGGGCTATGAGATCACCCGCGACCTGCCGCTGACCACCGAGCCCATCGAGACGCCGCTGGAGCCGATGGACGCGCCGGTCATCGCCGGCAAGAAGGTGGCGCTGGTGCCGATCCTGCGCGCCGGGCTGGGCATGGTGGAGGGGCTGGCGGAGCTGATCCCCTCGGCCAGGGTTGGCCATGTCGGCCTCTACCGCGACCCGGAGACCAAGATGCCGGTGGAATACCTGGTCAAGCTGCCGGGGCCGGAGGGGCGGCTGTTCATCGTCGTCGATCCGATGCTGGCCACCGGCAACTCGGCGGTGCACGCGGTCGACGTGCTCAACAAGCATGGCGTCGACGACGCCCAGATCCGTTTCATGGCCCTGGTCTCCGCGCCGGAGGGCGTGCGCACCTTCCACGCCGCGCATCCCAACGTGGCGGTCTACACGGCCGCCCTGGACCGCGCGCTGAACGACCACGCCTACATCATGCCGGGCCTGGGCGACGCCGGCGACCGCATGTTCGGGACCAAATAGCGGGCCCGACCGGCCGTTCCGCCTGCGGCGGAAAATTGCAATCGCAAGTCATTCGCATTATCTAGAAGGGTCGGGCCCTGACCCAGGTCATGGCGGCGACGGGACCGGGCACGCGGAATTCAGGCATCGTGGCGACCGAGGCGTTCCAATCCGAGACAAGCCGGCCCTCCCTGGGCATCCGGGGGACGGGCGGCTGGACCGTGCTCACGGTGGCGGTGGCGCTGCTGGTCGCGCTGCCGGTGATGGTGGTGCTCAGCCGCGTCTTCGCCGAGTCCGGCGGGGTGTGGGAGCACCTGGCATCAACGGTGCTGCCGCTCTACGTGGTGAACACCTTGATCCTGCTGGTCGGGGTCGGGGTGCTGGCCGGGGTGATCGGCGTCGCGACCGCATGGCTGGTGACCATGCACCGCTTCCCGGGCAGCCGGGTGCTGGAATGGGCCCTGCTGCTGCCGCTGGCCGTGCCGGCCTATGTGATGGCCTACGTCTATACCGACCTGCTGGATTATGCCGGGCCCGTGCAATCGCTGCTGCGCGAGCTGTTCGGCTGGGCCTCGGCGCGGGACTACTGGTTCCCGCGTATCCGCTCGATCGAGGGCGCCATCCTGATGTTCGGGCTGGTGCTCTACCCCTATGTCTTCCTGCTGGCGCGCAAGGCCTTCCTGGAACAGTCGCTCTGCGTGCTGGAGGTCAGCCGCACGCTGGGCCGCGGGCCCTGGCGCAGCTTCTTCGGGGTGGCGCTGCCGCTAGCGCGGCCGGCGATCGCCGCCGGTCTGGCGCTGGCGCTGATGGAGACCATCGCCGATTACGGCACGGTCAGCTTCTTCGGCGTGTCGACCTTCACCACCGGCATCTACCGCACCTGGTTCGGCATGGGCGCCCCGGTGGCGGCCGCCCAACTGGCCGCCTTCATGCTGCTGTTCGTGGCCGCCCTGGTGGCGCTGGAGCGCTGGTCGCGGGGCAAGGCGCGCTATTACCACACGACCGGTCGCTACCGGGTGTTGACCCCGAAGCCGCTCACCGGTTGGAAGGGTCTTGGAGCGGCCCTTGTCTGCGGCTTGCCCGTTTTGCTGGGTTTCCTGTTGCCGGCCGGCGTTCTGCTCGATCTTGCGATCGGGGGTGGCGACCCGCTTTGGGGCCGGCGATTCCTCGGTTTCGCAGGAAACAGCTTCATCCTGGCGGCGATCACCGCCGGGCTGGCGGTGATGCTGGCAGCGCTGATGGCCTATGGCATCCGGCTGCGCCCGACCTGGCTGACACGGGCCTCGGTGCGGCTGGCCGGGCTGGGCTATGCGGTCCCGGGCTCGGTGATCGCGGTCGGCGTGCTGATCCCATTCGCAACCTTTGACAACGGGCTGGACGCCTTCATGCGCCAGACATTCGGTGTCTCGACCGGATTGTTGTTGACCGGTTCCATCGCCGCTCTGGTGTTCGCCTATCTGGTCCGCTTCCTGGCGGTCTCCTACAACACGGTGGAATCCAGCCTGGGCAAGATCAGCCCCAGCATGGACCACGCCTCGCGCGCCCTCGGACAGACGCCGCGGCGCACCCTGCTGAAAGTACATGCGCCGATCATGCGCGCAGGGCTCCTGACGGCCGGGCTTCTGGTCTTCGTCGACGTGATGAAGGAACTGCCGGCGACGCTGATCGTCCGGCCGTTCAACTTCGACACGCTGGCTGTACGGGTGTTCCGCCTGGCCGCCGACGAGCGTCTGGCAGAGGCCTCGACGGCCGCCCTGACCATTGTCGCCGTCGGGGTGGTTCCGGTCGTGCTGCTGAGCGCCGCGATCGCGCGCTCACGGCCGGGTGCGGGGTGTGCCCCTTGCGCACCGGCGATGCCGCCGGCCTCCGGCAACCCCTCGGCCCTGTGAGGCCGATCTAGCCCGACGCGAAGATGTAGCCGATCGCCATGGCCCGGTTGGGGGCCGCGTGGCGTTGCATGTCGCCGAAGGTCAGCTGCTTGGCCGGCCCGGCGCTGAGGAACTGCTCGCCCGGCGCCGGCTTTCGCCGGAACAGGAAGTCGAACTGGTCGTAGGCCGATTTGATGCCGCTCTTGCCGCCGCGCAGATCCGGCGGCGTCAGCACGCTGAGCGTCGCCAGTTCGGGCCGGTTGTTCCCGATGTCGTCCTCGAAGACATAGAAGGAATACATCGCCGAGCACAGCACCTGGCTGAAGCCCGACTTGGCCAGCACGCCGCGGATGGTGCCGCCCAGGCTGTCCAGCTTGTGGCGCAGATCGGCCACCAGGGAGTGGCGGAATGCGGTGAGCGCCACGGTGGCGACCAGCGCGGCCGCGCCGGCGCGCGCGGTGGCGCCCCGGCCCATGGGCGGCAGTGTCATCGGGCGGATCATCGGCGGAAGCGGGCGCGGCGGGGGGCCGGAGCGGTTGCCCTGCCAGCGCGATCGCTGGCGCTCCTGCTGCCGGCGCCATTGCCGTTCCAGGGCGTCGAGACGGCGGCTGGCGGCGTCCGGCGGCTTGCGCCCGCTCTCCAGGTCGTCGAGGCTTTCGAAGGGCGCGCTCACATCCGGGCCGACCCCGATCGGATCGCCGAGCTCGGGCACCGCGCAATACTGCCCCGCGGAGGCCGGGATGCTTTGGATGTAGGCCGGGTCGAACAGCCCCAGGCTCAGGAAGTCCACAGAGAGGGGATAGGTTTCCACCCAGCACTGGCCGAACTGGATGCTCCGCACATAATTGTAACGCACCCGCTGCCTCCTCTTGTCGCGAGGTTCGGCGGGCGCCGGAGCTGGCGACCGCGCCGCCGTGGCTGCAACTCTATCGTGCTGATCTGGCGCGCACAATCGCGCCGGGTGCAGTGTGGCCGGGCTCTGTTCCTGACAAAAAAGGCGCGCCCGGCCTCTTCGGCGGGGCGCGCCCAGGGTGGAGGATCGGCGGCTAGCGCCAACCCACGCGATCGAAGATCTGCACGGCAGTCGGGTTGCCGCTGCCCAGCAGGGCCGCATTCAGGGTGTCTTCCTTGAAACTCCCCCACTCGGCGATCGGGCCGGTGACGGGAACGCTCGGGTCGACGGGATACTCGTTGTTGCCCTCGGCGAACAGCCGCTGCGCCTCGGGGCTTGTCAGGTATTCCAGGAACATCGTGGCGCCGTCCGGGTTGGGCGCGTTCGCCACAACGCCGCCGCCGCTGATGTTCACATGGGTGCCGCGCCCGTCCTGGTTCGGAAACAGGATGGAGACCTTGCCGGCCGGCTCGCTCTCGCCGGGATCGCTGGACGAGATCATCCGGCCCCAATAATAGGTGTTGGCCACGGCCACGTCGCATTCGCCGGCGGCGACGCCCTTGATCTGCGCCCGGTCGTTGCCGGCCGGGTCGCGGGCGAAATGCTCGACCACGCCGGCGGCCCAGTTCTCGGCGTTCGCCTCGCCATGGGCGGCGATCACGGAGGCCAGCAGCGACTGGTTGTAGATGTTGCCCGAGCTGCGGATGCAGACGCTGCCGTCAAATCGGGCGAGGTCCTCGTAGCTGTCGACGCCCGCCGGCGGCCCGTCCTCGGTCGCGTAGTAGATCACCCGCGCCCGCTTCGACAGGCCGAACCAATGGCCGTCCGGATGGCGCAGATGCTCGGGCACCCGGCTGTCCAGAACGTCGGAGGACACCGGCTGGAACAGCCCGGCCTGGTCGGCGCGCCACAGCCGGCCGGCATCGACGGTGATCAGCACGTCGGCGGGGCTGTTGGCCCCCTCGGCGATGATCCGCTCGATCAGCTCGTCGGCGCTGCCTTCGATCAGGTTGACGGCAATGCCGGTCTGGTCGGTGAAGTTCTCATACAGCGCGATGTCGGTGTCGTAGTGGCGCGAGGAGTAGACGTTGATCTCCTGCGCCTGCGCGCTGCCGGCGGCAAGCCCCATCGCCAACGCCGTCGCGGCCAGGCGGAACCTTTCTCTCGTGCGGGTCATGGTCGTCGCTCGTTATCGTTAATGCGAGTCATTCGCAAGTGAGCGCGATCATACAGCGCGGCGCGGCCGGCGCAAGTGAAAATGCGAATTGTTCGCAGAAGATCAGCCGGCGGCGGACAGCCTGCGTGGCCGGACGGTGCGGACCGGGCGGATGTCCTCGTCGAACAGCTCGGCCAGCTTGTCGATCATGGTGCCGCCAAGCTGTTCCGCGTCGACGATGGTGACGGCGCGGCGGTAGTAGCGGGTGACGTCGTGGCCGATGCCGATGGCGACCAGCTCGACCGGGGAGCGGGTCTCGATCCAGTCGATCACCTGCTTCAGGTGCTTTTCCAGATAGTTGCCGGAATTGACCGACAGGGTGCTGTCGTCCACCGGCGCGCCGTCCGAGATCACCATCAGGATCTGCCGCTGCTCCTGCCGGGCGATCAGCCGGTTGTGGGCCCAGAGCAGGGCCTCGCCGTCGATGTTCTCCTTCAGCACTCCTTCGCGCAGCATCAGGCCCAGATTGCGGCGGGCCCGGCGCCAGGGGGCATCGGCGGGCTTGTAGACGATGTGGCGCAGATCGTTGAGCCGGCCGGGGCGCGGCGGCTTGCCGGACTGGATCCATTTCTCGCGCGAGATGCCGCCTTTCCAGGCGCGGGTGGTGAAGCCGAGGATCTCGACCTTGACGCCGCAGCGCTCCAGGGTCCGGGCCAGGATGTCAGCGCTCATCGCCGCGATGGTGATCGGCCGGCCGCGCATGGACCCGGAATTGTCGATCAGCAGGGTGACGACCGTGTCGCGGAACTCCATGTCGGTTTCCTGCTTGAACGACAGCGGCGTCAGCGGGTTGACGACGACCCGGGCGAGACGGCCGGAATCCAGCAGGCCCTCCTCCAGGTCGAACACCCAGGCGCGGGTCTGCTTGGCCAGCAGCCGGCGCTGCAGCCGGTTGGCCAGCTTGGCGATCACCCCCTGCATGTGCACCAGCTGGTGGTCCAGCATCAGCCGCAATCGGGTCAGCTCGTCCGGATCGCACAGCTCGCCGGCCTCGACGACCTCGTCATGCTCCGTGGTGAAGGCGCGATAGCCCTGGGAGTCGGGATCGTTGCGGCGGCCGGCATCGGGATGCCAGGGATGGCCCGGCGCGTCCGGGTCGTCCAGCCCCATCTCCTGTTCCAGGTCGGAATCGGTCTGCTCGTACTCGCCGTCGGTGTCGGCCTCGTCGCCCTGCTGCGGCTCGCTGTCCATCGCCTCGCTGTCGGCGGAGACCTCCTCGCCCTGGCGCTCGCCGCTGTCCGGGGTGTCGGCGTTGTTCTCGTCCTCGCCCTCATCCTCCTGCTCGTCGAGCTCCGGCTGCTCCTCCGGGCCGACATCCATGTCGAGGTCGGCCAGCAATTGCCGGGCGGCGGTGGCATAGGCGTCCTGATCGTCGATCACGTCGCAGAGCCGGTCGAGGTCGCGGCCGACCTTGCCGTCGATCACCGGGCGCCAGAGATCGACTGCGCCGCGGGCGGCGGGCGGCGGCTTCTGGCCGGTGAGGGCCTCGCGGGCCACCAGCCGCATGATCTCGGCCAGCGGCGCCTGCTCGCGCTCGGTCACCCGGTCGAAGCCCTGGCGGCGATAGCGGTCCTCCAGCGCTGCGGAGAGGTTGTCGGCGACGCCGACCATCTGGCTCGCCCCGATCGCCTCGCAGCGCGCCTGTTCCAGCGCCTCGAAGGCGGCCCGGGCGGTCTCGCCGGTCGGCATGCGGGCATTGTGCAGCTCGGCATTGTGGTGCCTCAGGCGCAACGCGACCGCATCGGCCGCGCCGCGCAGCTTCGACACCTCGGATGCCGTCGGCAGGCGCGACGGGGAGGGCAGCCTCGCCCGGGTGCCGGCCACGCCGGCCGGCTCGCCGCCGAAGCTGACGGTCACCTCGCCATTCTCGGCGATGGCCCTCAGACAGGCCGATGTGGCGCGCTTGAGGGTCTCGGCCGGGCTGTCGTCTTCGGCCATGGGTGGGTCAGGCCGAGGCGGTCTGCAGGCCGGTCTCCGGCAGCTCGGTGCCGAAGCAGCGCTGGTAGAACTCCGCCACCACCGGCCGTTCGATCTCGTCGCACTTGTTCAGGAACGTCGTGCGGAAGGCGAAGGCCACGTCGCCGCCGAAGATGTCGGTGTTCTCCGCCCAGGTGATCACGGTGCGCGGCGACATGACGGTGGAGATGTCGCCCGCCACGAAGCCGGCCCGGGTCAGATCGGCGACCCGCACCATGGCGCTGACCATCTCGCGGCCTTCCTCGGTGTCGTAGTGCGGCGTCTTGGCCAGGACGATCTCGCATTCCTCGTCATGCGGCAGATAGTTCAGGGTCGCAACGATGTTCCAGCGGTCCATCTGGCCCTGGTTGATCTGCTGGGTGCCGTGATAGAGGCCGGTGGTGTCGCCGAGGCCGACCGTGTTGGCAGTGGAGAACAGACGGAACGCCTTGTGCGGCCGGATCACCTTGTTCTGGTCCAGCAGGGTCATCTTGCCCTCGACCTCCAGCACCCGCTGGATCACGAACATCACGTCCGGGCGGCCGGCATCGTATTCGTCGAACACCAGGGCGCAGGGGTGCTGCAGCGCCCAGGGCAGCAGGCCTTCGCGGTATTCGGTCACCTGCTTGCCGTCGCGCAGCACGATGGCGTCCTTGCCGACCAGGTCGATGCGGCTGATGTGGCTGTCCAGGTTGACCCGCACGCAGGGCCAGTTCAGCCGGGCGGCGACCTGCTCGATATGGGTCGACTTGCCGGTGCCGTGATAGCCCTGGATCATGACGCGGCGGTTATGGGCGAAGCCGGCCAGGATCGCCATGGTGGTGTCGTGGTCGAAGCGGTAGGCGTCGTCGACTTCCGGCACATATTCGTTGCGGTCGCTGAAGGCCGGGACCTGCATGTCGGAGTCGAACCCGAAGGTCTGGCGGATGGAGACCTGCAGGTCGGGCACGCTCTCGTGCGTCATTTCCAGGGGCATTGGCCGTCAATCCAAAATGTAAGAGGTTTCAGTCTGTGCGCCGTTTGGGGCGGTTTCAGGATGCAAAGCTGGCCTTCAGGATGCCGAAGGCACGATTGATCGATTTCAGCTTCTCCTCCGATTCCTTCGAGCCGCCATTGGCGTCCGGATGGTGCTCTTTCACAAGCGCCTTGTAGCGCGCTTTGATCTCAGCGAACCCGACCGGCGCAGTCAGGTCCAACTCAGCCAGCGCCCGGTCTTCCTCTGTCGCGGGCGGTGGCCGGGGCGGGGCCTTGTACTGGTAGCCGTCACCGGGTCCGAAATCCCGGTCCAGCGCCGCCCGCAACCGTTCCTCATGGGCCCGCCAGCCGCCCATCGGCCAGGTCTGGCGGTTCCAAACCGTGTCGAATCGGACCATCCGCTCGATCTCGAGATCGGACAGCCCTTCGTAATAGTTCCAGCTCTTGTTGTACTCGCGAACATGGTCGAGGCAAAACCAATAGTATTCCCGCAATTGGTCGCGGGATTTGGGCGCGCGGAATTCGCCGCGCTCCTGGCAGCCCGGATGGTCGCAGCGCCGTCCCGCGGTTTTCGGCCGAAAATCGAAGGACAGCTTGGCTTCACGCTTCTGTGCCCGCATGCCTCAAGTATGGTCGTGGCGCTGGTCACTGGCAAGGGTAGGACGGCCGCTTCAAGGGAGCGTTAAGAGCCCTGGCGACGGGCTTGAATCGCCGGCCCGCGACCCCCAATCTGGCGGTCATCGGGCCAATTCGAAGGGGCGAATCGATGCACGTCGCCAACCGCATTCGCGACAAGTTGACCACCGCGCTGGCGCCCACCCGGCTGGAGCTGGAGGACGACAGCGCCAGCCATGCCGGCCATGCGGGGCATGACGGGCGCGGCGAGAGCCATTTCAACCTGATCGTGGTCTCCGAGGCGTTCGAGGGCCTGTCCCGGGTGGAACGCCAGCGCCGGGTCTACGGCATCCTGGCGGAGGAGCTGGCCGACCGGGTCCACGCCCTGTCGCTGCGCACCCTGACCCCGGCAGAGGATCGCGGCGCCGGCTGAGCTATTCCGCGGCGCGGTCGCCGGTATAGGCCTCCGGCCAATACCGCTTCACGATCTCCCCGTCGCTGGCATAGGCGTGGCAGGTATTGAGCAGCGCCGGTCGCTTCGATCGCGTGTCCTCGCCGCGCTCCACCTTTTCCCGGTGCAGGATCGGGTAGACGGTCTGGAAGGCGGTGGTGGCGAGCGGCCCCAACAGCTCCACCAGATGGGTGCAGCCATGCACGCCGCCCAGCGCCTCGCGCACCCTGCGGGTGAAGCCGGGACGGATCGACAGCCCGACCAGCCGCTGGAAGTTGGGCGTGATGTCGCCGCACAGATGGTAGGGCCCGTTATCCGTCACCGCCTCGGCCGCGGTGATGGTCAGGCCGTCATCGACGGTGATCCTCAGCCACATGTCGTGCAACGGCTCGCCCGGCTCGATGGTGCCACGATAATCGTTGGTGAACGGGTAGGATTTGACGTCGGTCAGGTGGCCCTCGATGTCCCATTGCCCGTCGGCGCGGCGAAAGCCGCGGCATTCGACGGTTCGGGTGTGGATGTGCTCACGCTCGGTGGGGGCGGACAAAGGCATCGCAATACGCTCCGCGGCCGCCGGACTGGGCGGCCGCACGGGTTTCGGGGTTTCCCTGTATGTGACCGGGCGCTCGCGACCGGTCAAGCCTGGGCGTTGTCGTTGCCGGCCAGTTCGGGCTCGGCCGCGGCCGGCGGCAGGACACGGATCGAGGTGATCTGGTGGCGCTGGCGGCGCAGGATCTCGAAGCGGAAGCCGTAGAAGGTGAAGGTCTGGCCGACCTCGGGGATGCGCCGCGCCTCGTGCAGCACCAGCCCGGCGAGCGTCGAGGCCTCCTCGTCCGGCAGGCGCCATTCGAACTCGCGGTTCAGATCGCGAATCGTCACCGTGCCGTCGACGATGTAGCTGCCATTGGGCTGGCGCCGCACGCCGGCGACCGGCAAATCGTGCTCGTCATCGATCTCGCCGACGATCTCCTCCAGGATGTCCTCCAGGGTCACGACGCCCTGCAGGCTGCCATATTCGTCCACCACCAGCGCGAAATGCTCCCGCCGGGCGCGGAACTCCTGCAACTGGTCCTGCAGGCTGGTGGTGTCCGGGATGAACCAGGGCTTCGACGCGATCTCGCGGATGTTCAGCTCCTCCGGATCGTCGCCATGGGCCTTCACGGCGCGCAGCACGTCCTTGGCATGCAGCACGCCGACCACGTTGTCCGGGTCGTCCTGCCAGATCGGCAGCCGCGTGTAGGGACTCTGCAGCACCGCGTCGAGCGCCTCGCCCGGCGGCAACGCCGCGTCGATCGCCTCGACATTGCGCCGATGGGTCATGATCTCGGAGACCTCGACATCGGCCAGGTCCAGGATCGAGCGCAGCATGGCGCGCTCCTGCTTGGTCTCCTCCTCCGGCCCGACATGCAGTTCGATGGCGCCGCGCAACTCGTCGACATAGTCGGTCATGCCAACGGTGCGGAAATCCGACGAGAAGATTTTCAGCAGGGCGCCGACCAGCCAGCTGATGGCGGCGGTGATGGGCGCCAGGATGAAGACGACGATCCGCATCGCCGGCGCCACGTTCAGCGCCATCTTTTCCGAGCGATGGATGGCGTAGGTCTTGGGCAGCACCTCGGCGAAGATCAGCACCAGCAGGGTCATCACCACCGTGGCCACCGGCACCGCGGCATCGCCGACCAGGGTGATCAGGGCACTGGTCGCCAGCGCCGAGGCCAGGATGTTGACCAGGTTGTTGCCCAGCAGGATGGCGCCGATCAACCGCTCCTTGTTCTCACGCAGGGCATTGACCGTGACGGCGCGGGCATTGCCGTCCTGCTCCAACTGGTGCATGCGGGCGCGGCTGGCGGCTGTCATGGCCGTCTCCGAGCCGGAAAAGAAGCCGGACAGGATCAGCAGCGCCAGGATGGCGGCAAGGCTGAGGGCGATGTTCAGATCCATCAGAGGGACTCCAAGGGCGTAGGCGCCGTCCTCCGGCGCGCGCGGGCCGGACGGGTCACTGGGCCGCGATCGCGGCGTCCAGGACCGCGGCGGCCTCGGCAGGGTCGATATCGGTGGCGACGAAGGCGTTTCCAAGGCCCCGGGCAAGCACGAAGGCGATACGGCCGTCGGTAACCTTCTTGTCGCGGGCCATGTGCGCCATCAGCCGGTCGGTCGACCACTCCCCTTCCGGCAACGCCACCGGCAGGCCGACGGCGGCAAGATGGCGCCGCAGCCGGTCGGTGTCCTCCGCCGGGCAGAGGCCGAGCCGCGCCGACAGGTCGAAGGCCATGACCATCCCGATGGCAACCGCCTCGCCATGCAGCAGGGCGTCGCCATAGCCGGTTTCCGCCTCCAGCGCATGGGCGAAGGTGTGGCCGAGATTGAGCAGCGCCCGTCTGCCGGCCTCCCGCTCGTCATCCGCGACGATGGCGGCCTTGGCCTCGCAACTCGTCCGGACGGCGTAGGCCAGTTTGTCGGCATCACCGGCCAGCAGGGCGGCGCCGTTCTCCTCGAGCCACGCGAAGAAGTCCGGGTCGCCGAGCGCGCCGTATTTGACGACCTCCGCGTAGCCGGCCCGGCGCTGGCGGTCCGGCAGGCTTTCCAGCGCGCCGACATCGGCGATCACCAGCCGCGGCTGGTAGAAGCTGCCGATCAGGTTCTTGCCCTGCCGACTGTTGATCCCGGTTTTGCCGCCGACGGCGCTGTCGACCTGGGCCAGCAGCGTGGTGGGGATCTGGACGTATGGCAGGCCGCGGAGCGCAATCGAGGCGGCGAACCCGCCCAGGTCGCCGACCACGCCGCCGCCCAGCGCGATCACCGTCACCGAACGCTCGATCCCCCAATCCAGCATGCGGTCGAGCACCTTGCCGAGCGGCGCCAGCGATTTGGTCGCCTCGCCGGCCGGCAGCACGATGTCCTCGTGGCCGATGCCGGCGGCATCGAGGGATGCCGCGAGCGCCGGCAGGTGCAGCGCGGCCACGGTCTCGTCGGTGATGACGATGGCGCGCGGCACCGCCATCAGCGGGCCGAGCAGGGACTCGGCCTGCTCGATCAGGCCGGTTCCGATGTGAATGTCGTAGCTGCGCGCGCCCAGGGCGACGCGCACGGTCTCGGTCATGGGGTCGATCGCTTCGCTCAGCTTTGGGTTCCGCTGTTTAGCGCATTATCGGCCGGTGCGAAATCGGCCGCCGGCTCACAGCTCCTCTGATGCGTCTTCCCGCTGCAGGAAGTCCGCGAGGGCTGCCAGGGCCACTCCTACGGTGTCGTCCAGCGGACCGTCCCGGCTGTCGATCGTGATGTCGGTGCGGGCATAGACCGGATAACGCTCATCCATGAGCTTGGACAGGATCTCGCGCCGGTTGCCCTGCTTCAGCAGCGGCCGGTTGTTGCGCCGGCCGGTGCGCGCCACCAGCAGGTCCAGATCGGCGCGCAGCCACAGCGAGATGCCCTGCTCGGCGATGATCTGGCGGGTGTCCAGGTCCATGAAGGCGCCGCCGCCGGTGGAGATCACATGCGGCGCCTCGCCCAACAGGCGGGCGACGACGCGGCGCTCGACATCGCGGAAGGCCGGCTCGCCATACATGTCGAAGATGTCCTCGATGGTCAGCCCGGCGGCGCGCTCGATCTCCAGATCCACATCGGCGAAAGGCAGCCCCAGCCGCACCGCCAACCGGCGGCCCACCGCCGACTTGCCGGCGCCCATCAGCCCGACGATGACCAGCGACCGCGGCAGGGTTGGCGTGTCGTCCGACTTCACGTGGCCCATGTCAGGCGGGTCGGTGTCTGCCGCCGCACCGTGCAGCGGAATTTGGACGTCGATCCGTCATACCTTATTCTCGCCATCGCGAAGCCATAACACAACGCACGCCGCACGTGGCAATCTGGGACGCTGTCCGGGGAAGGGAGAGTGACGTGCCGTCCAGCCGATCCGGCTATGAATCGGGCTCAGCGCCGCGCGGGGGATCGCGGCTCTGGATGATCACCGCCGCAATCGTTGTGGCCGTGCTGGTCGCGGGTGTCGTCGTGCTGGGCGTGGTCGACCTGGCGCCGGACCCGGAATCCGTCGAAAAGGTCATTCCCGGTGATCGCCGCTCCCGTTAGCGCGCGAAGGCGTCACCGCTGGCTTGCCGGTGTGGCCGTGTTGGCCGCGCTGGCGGCGGCGTGTCCCGCGGTCGCGCAGGATCCGGTCGGGCAGCCTCTGCAATTGCTGCCGCCCGCCGACTCCGGTGCCGGTCGCCCCGGCGACAGCATCGTGATCGACGAGTTGCCGCCGCTGGATGCCGCCGGTGCCGGGACCCTGGGTCCGGCCGATGGTGGCTTCGGGTCGAACGCCTGGCGCGGGGCCCGGCGGGCCGAGGTGGCGGGCCTGCTGGAAGGTCTGCCGGTGGCCGCGCCGTCCCAGGTCATGCACGATCTGACCCGCCGGCTGCTGCTGACCGCGGCCCGGCCGCCCGAGGGGACGCCGGTCGATCCGAGTCTGCCAGGCCTGCGGGCGCGGCGGCTTCTCGATCTCGGCCGTGCCGACGATCTGCTAGGCCTGCTGCGGGCCGGCCCCGCACTCAGCCGTGACGAGCCGGTCGCCCGGTCGGTTGTCGAGGCACAATTGCTCGTGGGACGGCAGGCCGATGGCTGTGCGGCGCTTCAGCCCCTGCTGTCTCTGCATCAGGGTGGGTTCTGGCAGCAGGCGCTGGTGTATTGCCAGGCCATCGGCGAGGACCGGCCGGCGGCGCAGCTCGGCCTGGGATTGCTGCGCGATGGCCCGGCCAACGACCCGATCTTCGTGGCCCTTGCGGAATCGGTGATCGACGACGTGCCGCCGTCGCTGCCCGAGGATGGCTGGCCGCCGGACATCGCGCCGGAGCCTTTGATGATGTCGGCGTTCGCGACCGCCGACCTGGCGATCCCGGGGGTCGACCTGATCCGCGACCCGGGCCGCCTGGCCGCGGTCGCCGCCAATCCGGCGAACAGCGTGGAGACGCGGCTGACCGCCGGCGAGAAGGCGACGGCCGCCGGTGTCATGGACCCGGCCGACCTTGCGGCGCTCTATGCGGAGCTGCCGCTCGAGCCGCGGCCGATGTCGGAGCTGCTGGATCTGGTGCTCGACATGGATGGGCCCATGGCGCGGGCGCATCTGGCCGGAGCTGCCGCGCGGGCCAACGACCCGGGCGCCGCCTACCGGCTCCGCGCCACCGCGCTTGAGATCAGCCGCGCCCAGGGCGCGCCGCTGGCGGTCACGCTGGCGCTGCTCGAGCCGTTGCAGGCGGAGCCCGCCGGTGCCGCCATCGCTCCGGATGCGGCGCGCGCCTACTACGCCGCTGGCGATCTGGATCGCGCCTGGGCCTGGCACGAGGTCGCGGCGACGAATGTGTCCGGCGCCGACAATCGGGCGGCGCTGATCCGGCTGTGGCCGCTGGCGGTCCTGTCCGGGGCGCTGGAAGCGCGGCCGGCGGGGCAGGCCCGCCTGTCCTATGCGCGCAGCCTGTCGGAATGGATCGCGGTGGAGGTGGGTGTCTCGGGCGAGGCCGGCACCTACAGCGCGGCCATGGCGCTGGCGGCGTTCAGTGCCCTGGGTGAGCCGGTCGACCCGGCGGTGTGGCAGCGCATCGTCATCGACGATGCCCGGGAGTCCGCGTCGCTGCCCTCGGCCGGCATCTGGTGGCGGTTGCCGGCCGCGGCCCGGGACGGCGAGGTCGGCATGGTGGTTCTGCTGTCGCTGGTGGCGATCGGCGAGGGCGGCCCGGCGCGGATCAGCCCGGTGCTGCTGGAACGGGTGCTGTCGGCGATGGTGGCGGTGGGGCTGGAGGACGATGCCCGGCGCCTGGCCCGCGAGGCGATCTGGGCGACCCAGCTGTGAGGGTGCCGGTCTCCCCGCATGTCGACGCCTTCCTCGACATGCTGATCGCCGAGCGCGGCGTGTCGACCAACACGCTGCACGCCTATCGCCGCGACATCACCGATCTTGCCGCCTATCTGCACGCCAATGGCCGCACGCTCGAGGCCGCGACGACGGAGCATCTGCGCGACTACCTCAAGGGCCTCGCCGGCGGTCCCGGCGACACCCCGGCGCTAGCCGGGCGCACAGTGGCGCGGCGGCTGTCGGCGCTGCGCCAGTTCTATCGCTTCATGGTCTCCGAAGGCCGGCGGGCGGACGACCCGGTCGCCGCCATCGACAGCCCCAGGCTGGGGCGCAGCCTGCCGAAGATCCTCAGCGAGGCCGATGTCGACCTGCTGCTGGCGGCCGCCGCGCGGCGAACCGGTCCGGACGGCGTCCGGCTGGTCGCGCTGCTGGAAACCCTCTACGCCACCGGGCTCAGGGTGACCGAGCTGGTCGGGCTGCCACTGGCGGCCATCGCCGGCGACGCGCGGGTGCTGACAGTGCGCGGCAAGGGTGGCAAGGAACGGCTGGTGCCGCTGTCGGACCCGGCCCGGGCGGCGCTCGCGGAGTATCTCGGCGTCCGCGACCGGTTCCTGGTGCCGGCGCGGCAGGCCTTGCAGGCGCCCTACCTGTTCCCGTCGCGGCGTTCGCGCGAGGGGCACCTGACCCGCCAGCGCTTCGCCCAGCTGCTGAAGGACCTGGCGATCGATGCCGGGATCGACCCCAAGCGCGTCAGCCCGCATGTGCTGCGGCACGCCTTCGCGACCCACATGCTGAACCGTGGCGCGGATTTGCGCTCGGTACAGAAGATGCTCGGCCATGCAGACATCTCCACCACCCAGATCTACACCCATGTGCTCAGCGAACGGCTGAACCGGCTGGTGAACGACCACCATCCGCTGGCGAAACCGGGACGGCGCCGTTGACGCTTCGTTAGGCGCGGCCGTGCGACCATGCAGCTCGCCGGAATCCTGTCCGGCCCTGGTCCCACGCAACGACGCTTGCGTCCGGGCCGTCAATCCCGCAAACAGGATCGTGACCCTCGAAGGACCGCCTGATGATTCTCAGTACCCTGGAATACGTGCCCGGTCGCACCGTGGCGCGCCATCTCGGCGTGGTGCAGGGCAGCACCGTGCGCGCCAAGCATATCGGCAAGGACATCCTGGCCGGGTTCAAGAACATCGTCGGCGGTGAGCTGAAGGCCTATACCGATCTCCTGAGCCAGGCCCGGGAGGAGGCGCTGCAGCGGATGCAGCAGCAGGCCGAGGCGGTCGGCGCCAATGCGGTGCTCAACATCCGCTTCGCGACGTCCTCGGTGGCCCAGGGCGCGGCCGAGTTGCTGGCCTACGGGACGGCGGTGGAATTGGAGTAGCCGGCCATGATCGAAGCGGTCATCCAGATCGGCATCAATATCGGCATTCCGATCCTGCTGCTGATCCTGGGCTTTGGCGTCGGCAGCTATCGGGAACGCAGCCATTACCGGTCGATCATCGCCCGGGAGGGCGAGTTCCGCGACCTGCCGATCTTCTCCGCCCGCACAGCGCCGCGGATCGAGCCGCCGCCCCGGACCGAGATGGTGCGCGGCAACGTCGTGATCTCGATCGACTACTTCAAGCGCTTCCTCGCGGGCTTGCGCATGCTGTTCGGCGGCCGCATCACCGCCTATGAGAGCCTGGTCGACCGCGCCCGCCGCGAGGCGATGCTGCGGATGCGCGAGCAGGCCCGCAGCCGCGGCGCGCAATACGTCTTCAATGTGCGCATGGAGACCGCCTCGATCTCCAAGGGTGCCGGGCAGGCGGTCGGCTCGGTGGAGGTGGTGGCCTACGGCACCGCGGTGATCCCGGTGGCCGCCGCGCCGGCTTGAAGTACGAAAACCCGCATATCCCGGAAGGGATAAACGCCGGCACCCGGCACCCGCTGAAGGAATTCGCCGTCCTGACCGCGCAGGGCTCCGTCCTGCTGCTGCTCCTGGTCGTGGCCGCGGTGGTCCTTGGCGCGGTGCTCGGCCGCCACATGCCGTTCTCCTGGGAAAAACGCCTGGCCGACGCGGTGCTCGAGCTGCCGCCGGCCGACCCCGAGGTCGAGCGGGCCCTGCAGGAACTCGCCGACCGGGTGGCGGCGGAGATGGACCTGCCGGACGGAATGACGGTCACCGTGCATTACATCGACGAGCCGATCATCAACGGGGCCGCGACCATCGGCGGCCGCGTCCTGATCTTCCGCGGCCTGCTGGCACGCATGCCGCACGAGAACGCCCTGGCCATGCTCCTGGGCCACGAGATCGCCCATGTGCGCAACCGGGACGTCGCCGCCAATATGGGCAGCGGCGCCTTGCTGACGCTGGTGGCGGCGGCGGTGACCGGGCGTTCCTCCGGCCTCGTCGACGGCATCACCAGCGGCACCAGCCTTCTCGTGCTGCTGCGGTTCGGCCGTGACGCCGAACGCGACGCCGACCGGGACGGGCTGGCCGCCGTGGCGGCGCTCTACGGACATATCGGCGGTGCCGACGACCTCTATCGCATCCTGGCGGAAGAGGTGGAGGCGTCGGGCCCGGCCATGCCGGAATTGCTGCAGACCCATCCGCTGACCGACGCGCGCAGGACGGCGATCGCCGCCATGGCGGAGGCGCAAGGCTGGCCCCGCGACGGCAGTCTCACCGCGCTCCCGGATGCTCTTCGGGTGCCGTTGCCGGAGGGCAATTGACAAGCCCGGACGCAAGCGGCATATCACTCATATTCCACATCGTGGAACTACATTCCAGAAATCGCAGTCCCGCAATCCGGGGAGGGGTCCGATGAGCTTCACCATTGTCGAGCAGTCCACGCCGAGACTGAACCGCAGCGAGCTGGCGGTACCCGGCAGCAACCCGAAACTGTTCGAGAAGGCGGCCGCCTCCGACGTCGACGTGGTGTTCCTGGACCTTGAGGACGCCGTCGCCCCGGACGAGAAGGAGCAGGCGCGCAAGAACGTCATCGAGGCGATCAACGACATCGACTGGGGCAACAAGACCCTGTCGGTGCGGATCAACGGTCTCGACACGCACTACATGTATCGCGACGTGGTGGACGTGCTGGAGCAGACCGGCGAGCGGCTCGACATGTTCATGATCCCCAAGGTCGGCACCGCCGCCGACGTCTACGCGGTCGACATGCTGACCAGCCAGGTCGAGGCGGCCGTGGAGCGCAAGAAGCGCATCGGCTTCGAGCTGATCATCGAGATCGCGCTCGGCATGGCCAATGTCGACGAGATCGCGGCCGCCTCGAAGCGCAATGAGAGCCTGCATTTCGGCGTCGCCGACTATGCCGCATCGACCCGGGCGCGGACCACGGTGATCGGCGGCCCGAACCCGATGTACGGCGTGCTGACCGACAAGGATGGCGATGCGCCGCGCGACTACCACTGGGGCGACATGTGGCACTACGCCATCTCGCGCATGGTGGTCGCGGCGCGGGCCAACGGCCTGCGTCCGGTGGACGGGCCGTTCGGCGACTTCTCCGACCCGGACGGCTACAAGGCGCAGGCGAATCGCGCCGCGGTGCTGGGCTGTGAAGGCAAATGGGCGATCCATCCCTCGCAGATCGGCCTCGCCAACGAGGTGTTCAGCCCGTCCGAGGCGGAAGTGGATCGCGCGACGCGGATCCTGGAGGCCATGGACCAGGCCCAGAAGGAAGGCAAGGGCGCGGTCTCGCTGGACGGCCGGCTAATCGACATCGCCTCCATCAAGCAGGCGGAAAACCTGGTCCTGAAGGCCAAGCAGATCGCCGCCGGCTAGGTAGGCGCGGAAAGAAGAAGCGGGGACATCAGCAACGGGGACAGTATACTTATCTTGACACACGAGAGCCGCCATCGGCCGGCCTGCAGTGTCAAGATAAGTATACTGTCCCCGTTGCTGATGTCCCCGTTTCGTCCCGCCCAAATTTTGACGCGGTTGACTGGCTCTTTGTCTCCGGCACCCGCAGCCCCTATGTTACGGGTGTCACAGACCTGACACATCATGTCTCCACGCCGCATGCAGACCTTCCTGGAATTCGAAAAGCCGATTGCCGAACTCGAAGGCAAGATCGAGGAACTGCGCCATCTGTCCGACGACGGCGACATCAACATCGCCGACGAGGTCTCCCGGCTGCAGACCAAGGTCGACCGGCTTCTCAACACGACCTACGAGAAGCTCACCCCGGCCCAGAAGGTGCAGGTCGCCCGGCACCCCAACCGCCCGCATTTCAGCGACTACGTCAATACGCTGATCGAGGATTTCACGCCGCTGGCCGGCGACCGCGCCTTCGCCGAGGACCGTGCCATCGTCGGCGGTCTGGGGCGGCTGCACGGACGCTCGGTGATGATCATCGGCCATGAGAAGGGCGCCGACACTGAAAGCCGCCTGCGGCACAATTTCGGCATGGCCAAGCCTGAAGGCTATCGCAAGGCGCAGCGCCTGATGGAGCTGGCCGACCGGTTCCAGCTTCCCATCGTCACCTTCGTCGACACCGCCGGCGCCTATCCCGGCGTCGCGTCGGAGGAGCGCGGACAGGCGGAGGCGATCGCCAAGTCGATCGATGTCTGCCTGAACATGCGGGTGCCGATCATCGCCGTGGTCATCGGCGAGGGCGGCTCCGGCGGCGCCATCGCCATCGCCGCCGCCGACCGGGTGCTGATGCTGGAGCATTCGATCTATTCTGTGATCTCGCCGGAGGGCTGCGCCTCGATCCTGTGGCGCAGCGCGACCCAGAGCCACGAGGCGGCGCAGGCCCTGCGCCTGACCGCCGACGATCTTCTGAAGCTCGGCGTGATCGACGAGACCATCGGCGAGCCGATCGGCGGGGCGCATCGATACCCCAGCAAGGTAATCGAGGAGGTCGGCCTGGCGATCGACCGCGCGCTGTCGGACCTGCGCGGTTTCGACGGCGGCACCCTGCGCAGCAATCGGCGGGAGAAGTTCCTCGCCATGGGTGACCGCACCCTCTGAGGGCCATCGGCCCATCCAGCCGAAAAGATGTTCGTCCGCCGGGCCCATTCCGGGCTCCCGGTAACGCTTTGTTAACCCTTCCGGCAGACAGTCCCTACTACATCTTGTGTGTCGGGATCAGGTAGGTGGCAGATGCAGGAAATTGGGTCCGAGAGCAATCGTGACCGCTGCGGCCGGGCCGATACCGCGCAGTTGACCACGGATATCACCGCGTTCAGCCAGATTGCCGAGCCGATGCTGTCGCTGCTCTACGCCTACTGGGACAGCAAGCGCGGCAAGCGCCGCTTTCCCGGCCGCAGCGACCTCGACCCGGTCGATATCCCGTCCCTGCTTCCCAGCATCTTCCTGGTGGCGGTGCAGCGCGACCCGTTCGATCTCGTCTTCCGGCTCGCCGGCGGCGTCCTGACCGCCTGCTACGGCTCGATCAACGCCGGCGAGCGGCTGATCGAGCTTCCCGGCTCCGCCACGCAGGAGCTGTATGAGCAATCCGCCCGGGCGGTGCGTTCGGGCAAGCCGGTGCTGATGTCCGGGGCGCTGCGGACGCCCGTGGAGGCCTTCCAGCGGGCCGACCATTTGCTGCTTCCACTGGGCGAGTCGCGGACCCGGGTCGACATGCTGATCGGCGGGGCGATCTTCCGCGCCTATCCGGTCGGCGAACGGCCGGATTTCGGGCACACCTATCCGGGCAGGCCGAAACGGCCGGCGCCGCCGCAAGCGGTCGAGGCCTTCAGCCGCCGCGACCGCATCGCCGGGCCGGCCTCGCTGGTCAGGTCGAAACGGTCCGGCGGGCGCTGATCCGCACCGCTTCCCAAATCCGGTCGGCGCGGCCATCATCGATGGACGTTGCCGCCAGAGGATCGGGTTTGAGGATGTCATGACCTTTGCCAACACGCTTGCCTTTCCGGATGTCCTGCCGCCGGGCTATGCGCCGCTGGAGCGCGAGCCGGAATTCGATCCGGCGCGCCACCTGGCGCTGGAGATGCCCGATACCGTGATCTCCCTGGCGGAGCTGGGATACGACGCGGAGGAGATCGCCGGGTGCCCGACGACCCTGGGCGTCACCTCGTGCTTCCGGGTCCTCAGCGACGAGGGGGTCGCGTGCCTGCTGGAGGTCGTCCGCAGCCTGGAACGCTTCACGACCAGCAACCCGCGGATCCAGCGCAATGTCCGTGGCGGCGTCTACCGGTCCCGGTTCCTGCGCGACCTCTGCCTGTCGCCGGACATCGCCGAGACGATCTCGGCCATCTGCGACGCGCCCATGGCGCCGCACACCATCCCGCACCAGCTCGGGCATCTGAACTACAACCCGCTCGAGGTCGGGCGCAGCGTCGACAAATGGCATGTCGACACGCTGCGGGTCGACTACGTCATGTTTGTCACCGACCCGAACGCCGTGGTGGGCGGCGAGTTCCAGTACTTCGCCGGCACCAAGCACGAGATGGCCGCGCTGCACGATGCGGGCCGGACGCCGCCGGAGGATCGCGTCGTGACGCCGCGGCTGCCGGGGCCGGGCTATGCGGTTCTGCAGCAGGGCAACATGGTCGTGCACCGGGCCCGCGGCATCCGGGAGCCGGGAGAGCGGGTGACCATGGTCAACGGCTATGTGCCGCGGGACCTCCGCTATCCGGATTTCAGCCGCTACGACCAGCTCTGCATGGCCGATCCGCCGGAAGTGGTGACCGCGGAGTACGAGCGCCACGTGGCCTGGCTGACCCGGGAGCGGGCCCGCCAGATCATCGACAGCCCGGAGTTTTCCGACGATCGCGAGGCCAGCGCGGCGCGCCTGGAGGACATCGCCGACGAGCTGCGCCGGGCATCGGAAGCGATCCGCACGGCCTCATCGGCAACGCTGGAGCATTTCGGGGACGGTTGACAAAGTGCGGCCTATTTGGGGACAGTATACTTATCTTAATAAGGGGACAGTATACCTAACTACCTAGATTCGCGGTAGTTAAGTATACTGTCCCCTTATTAAGATAAGTATACTGTCCCCAAATAGGCCGCACTTTGTTAGCGCTCTCACACCGCGCCGTGGCAGTGCTTGTATTTCTTGCCTGAGCCGCAGGGGCAGGGGGCGTTGCGGGCGACCTTGCCCCAGGTTTCCGGATTGTTGGGATCGACCGCGACGCCGGGCGGCGGCATGCGGCGCACGGTGGCGCTGCGGGCCGGGCCGCCGGGCGCGGCGGACGCGCCGCCGCCATAGGTTCCCGTCGCCTGCGCCTCGGCCTGGCCGCCGGCGGCCGCCGGATCCTGGCGAGACTCGCGCATCTCCTGGGCGCGCGGATGCATGACGACGTCAGAAGGGCGGGCCTGCACCTCGACCACGGCCAGGGCACGGGTGACCGTCTCCCGCAACCGGTGCTGCATGGTCTGGAACAGCTCGAAGGCCTCGGTCTGGTATTCCCGCAGCGGGTCGCGCTGGCCGTAGGCGCGCAGCGAGATGCCCTGGCGCAGATGGTCCAGGGTCAGCAGGTGGTCCTTCCAGATCTGGTCGAGGAGCTGCAGCAGCAGGCTCTTCTCCACCATGCGCATCAGCTCCGGGCCGTAATTCGCGGCCTTCTCGGCCATCTTGGCGTCGGAGGCCTGGCGCACCCGCTCCTCGATCTCCGGCTCGGCGATGCCCTCCTCCTGGGCCCAGTCGGCGACCGGGACATCGACCGCCAGCACGTGGCGGACCTGGGTTCCCAGACCTTCCATGTCCCACTGCTCGGCATAGCTGTTGGGCGGGATCGCGGCGCTGACCATGTCGGAGATAACGTCGTGCCGCATGTCGGTGACCATCTCCGACACGTCGTTGGCGTTCATGATCTCCCGGCGGTCCTCGTAGATCGAGCGCCGCTGGTCGTTCATGACGTTGTCGAACTTCAGCAGGTTCTTGCGGATCTCGAAGTTGCGCGCCTCGACCTTCTGCTGCGCTTTCTCCAGCGCCTTGTTGATCCAGGGATGGATGATCGCCTCGCCATCCTTCAAGCCCAGCTTCTGCAGCATCCCGTCGAGCCGGTCCGAGGCGAAGATCCGCATCAGATCGTCTTCCAGGGACAGGTAGAATTTCGACAGGCCGGGATCGCCCTGGCGGCCGGAGCGGCCGCGCAGCTGGTTGTCGATGCGCCGGCTCTCGTGCCGCTCGGTGCCGATGACGCACAGCCCGCCGGCCTCCAGCACGACCTTCTTCTCCGCCGCGATCTCGTCCTCGATCTGCTTGATCTTGGCGGCCCGCTTGGCCTCGTCCTCGATCTCCCCCGCCTCGTCGGCGATGCGCATCTCCAGGTTGCCGCCGAGCTGGATGTCGGTGCCGCGGCCGGCCATGTTGGTGGCGATGGTCACAGCCCCGGGCCGGCCGGCCTGGGCGATGATATGCGCCTCCTGCTCGTGGAAGCGGGCGTTCAGGACGTTGTGCGGGATCTTGTGCTTCTTCAGCGCCCGCGCCAGCAGCTCCGACTTCTCGATCGAGACCGTGCCGACCAGGGCCGGCTGCTTGCGTTTGTGGCAGTCCTCGATCTGCTCGATGATGGCGGCGGTCTTCTCCTCGACGGTGCGGTATACCTCGTCATCCTCGTCGGCCCGGGCGAGCGCCATGTGGGTCGGGATCGACACCACCTCCAGCCCGTAGATCTCGGTGAACTCCGGCGCCTCGGTCATCGCCGTGCCGGTCATGCCGGCCAGCTTGGGATACATGCGGAAATAGTTCTGGAAGGTGATCGAGGCCAGCGTCTGGTTCTCCTGCTGGATGTTGGCCCCTTCCTTGGCCTCCAGCGCCTGGTGCAGGCCTTCGGAGAAGCGCCGGCCCTCCATCATGCGGCCGGTGAACTCGTCGATAATGATGACCTTGTCATCCTTGACGATGTAGTCGCGGTCGCGCTGGAACAGCTTGTGGGCCCGCAGCGCCTGCTGGGCGTGGTGTACCAGGTTGACGTTGCGGATGTCGTAGAGCCCGCCCTCCGCCAGCAGCCCCGCCTGCTCCAGCAACCCCTCGATCTTCTCCTGGCCTTCCTCGGTCATGGTGACCGTGCGGGCCTTCTCGTCGATCTCGTAGTCGCCTTCGCCCATCTTGGGGATGAGCTTGTTGACCTTCATGTAGAGCTCGGAGGAATCCTGCGCCGGGCCGGAGATGATCAGCGGCGTGCGCGCCTCGTCGATCAGGATGCTGTCGACCTCGTCGACGATGGCGAAGTTGAACTCCCGCTGCACCATGTCGTCCAGGCGGAACTTCATGTTGTCGCGCAGATAGTCGAAGCCGAACTCGTTGTTGGTGCCGTAGGTGACGTCGGCCTCATAGGCGTCGCGGCGCTCGACATCGCTCAGCCCGTGCACGATGCAGCCGACCTTCAGGCCGAGGAACTCGTAAATCTGGCCCATCCAGGCGGCGTCGCGCTGGGCCAGGTAGTCGTTGACGGTGACGACATGCACGCCCTTGCCGGAGACGGCATTGAGGTAGACCGCGAGTGTGGCGACGAGGGTCTTGCCCTCGCCGGTCTTCATCTCGGAGATCTTGCCTTCATGCAGCGTCAGGCCGCCCATGAGCTGTACGTCGAAATGACGCTGGCCCAGGGTGCGCTTGGCCGCCTCGCGCACGGTGGCGAAGGCTTCCGGCAGGATGTCGTCGAGGGTCTCGCCGGCCTCCAGCCGCTCGCGGAACGCGGGCGTGCGCTGTTTCAGGGCGTCGTCGCTGAGGGCTTCGAGGTCCGCCTCCAGGGCGTTGATCCGGTCGACCGTCTTCTTCAATCGCTTGACGGTGCGGTCGTTCGCGGTACCGAAAATCTTTCCGAGCATCGAGGCCTCAAGACCAATAGGTAAAATCTGCGCTATTCCGACTGGACACTTAGGCGCGCCAAGCGGCGGATTCAACGCGGCGCGCCCTACAACACGCGCGGAATCCGGCGGTTCCACGGCACGCCCCGCCATCGGGCCGGCACAATACGCGATCATCGTGCGAAACCCAACCTTGGCTGAGGATCGCTTGCCCGCCTTCCCGGCCTGTGCTTTACGTGCGCGATCGAATCGGTCTTTGCGGTGGCATCCGGTTCGGAATTCCCCCAGCCAGACCGCCACCGGAAAGGGTCATACCGATGTTCATGCCGGCCACGCGCCTCGCAGCCAGCGCCGTCCTGGCGCTGTTTGCATTCGCCGCCGGGCCGCTGCCCGCAGCCGCCCAGGACGAGAATCCGGTCGTCGCAACCGTCAACGGCGATGAGATCCGCCGCGACGAGGTGATTGACGCCATCCGCCGCATGCCGGCCCAGTTCCAACAGATGCCGCCGGAAATCCTGATCCCGGCGATCGCCGAGCAGCTGGCCGCCGGCCGCCTGATGGCCGCCCGCGGCTATGCCGAAAACCTGCAGGACAGCGAGGCCGTCAAGCTGCGGGTCGCCGAGGCGGAGCGCAACATCATCCAGGAGGTCTGGCTGCAGCAGGAGATCGACGCGCGGATGACCGACGAGGTGATCGAGACCGCCTATGCGGATTTCCTGACCGCCAACCCGCCGGTCGAGGAGGTGAGCGCCCGGCACATCCTGGTCGAGACCGAGGATGAGGGAAAGGCGCTGATCGAGCGGCTGAAGGATGGCGAGGATTTCGCCGAGCTGGCGCGGGAGGCCTCCACCGGCCCGACCGGCCCGAATGGCGGCGATCTCGGCTATTTCACCAAGGAGCGGATGGTTCCGGAGTTCGCCGAGGCGGCCTTCGCGATGGATGCGGGCGAATACTCCGAGACGCCGGTGCAGACCCAGTTCGGCTGGCACGTCATCCTGGTCGAGGACCGGCGCATGACCCAGCCGCCGAGCCTGGACGACGTTCGCGGCCAGCTCGAGGGCGGCCTCGCCGACCAGTATGTCCAGGAGATCATCGAGGAGCTGCAGGCCGGGGCGGAGATCGTCGTGTTCGGCCCCGACGGCGAGCCGCTCGAGCCGCCTGCCTCCGCGGACCAGTAACGCATGGAGATCGCCCGGTCTCCGCTGGCGCCGGAGCGGTTCCCCGACATGCCGCCGGTCGCCGGGGTGCGCCTGGCCTCGGCGGCTGCCGGCCTGAAGAAGTCCGGCGACCGTGACCTGCTGCTGGTCGCTCTGGATCCCGGAACGACCATCGCCGGCGTGCTGACCCGCTCACGCTGCCCGTCGGCGCCGGTCGATTGGTGCCGGCAGGCACTGCCGGACGGGTCGGCGCGGGCGATCGTCGTGAATTCCGGCAATGCCAACGCCTTCACCGGATCGGCCGGCGACACCGCGGTGCAGCGCACCGTGGAGGCGGCGGCGGAACTGCTCGGCTGCCAGGAGACCGAGGTCTTCCCCGCCTCGACCGGCGTGATCGGCCAGCCGGTCGGTCCGGACCATATCGCCGATGCCCTGCCGGGCCTTGCGGAGGCCCTGGCGCCGGCGGGCTGGGAGCCGGCGGCAGATGCCATCTGCACCACCGACACCTTCGCCAAGGGCGCGACCGCAACGACCGCCATCGACGGGGTTCCGGTCACCATCAACGGTATCGCCAAGGGGTCCGGCATGATCGCGCCGGACATGGCGACCATGCTGGCCTTCGTCTTCACCGACGCCGCGCTGCCGGCGGCCGTTCTGCGGCCCCTGCTGGCGGCGGCGGCGGACAGATCCTTCAACGCCATCACCGTCGACGGCGATACCTCGACCAGCGACACGCTGCTGCTCTGCGCCACCGGCCGGGCCGGGCATCGGCCGGTCGACGATCACCGCGACCGACGGCTCGACGGTTTCCGGGCCGCGCTCGACGCGTTGATGATCGACCTGGCGCAGCAGGTCGTGCGCGACGGCGAGGGCGCCAGCAAGTTCGTCGAGATCACCGTGACCGGGGCGCAATCGGCCCGGGCGGCGCGTCGGGTCGGCCTCGCGATCGCCAATTCGCCGCTGGTCAAGACCGCCATCGCCGGCGAGGACGCAAATTGGGGCCGCATCGTCATGGCAGTCGGCAAGTCGGGCGAGAAGGCCGACCGAGACCGGCTCTCCATCGGCATGGGCGGCGTCGAGATCACCCGCGACGGCCAGCTGGTCGCCGGCTACGACGAGGCGCCGGTCGCCCGCCATATGAAGGGGTCGGACATCGCCATCGCCGTCGACCTGGGCGTCGGCCGCGGCCGCGCCACGGTGTGGACCTGCGACCTGACCCACGGCTACATCTCGATCAATGCCGACTATCGCAGCTGAGCGGATCCGGACGGATCGGCTCGTGCTGACGCCCGCGGTGCCGGAAGAGGCGGCCGCCATCGCGGCGACCTGCAACGACCTCGCCGTCCTGCGCAACCTCTCCTTCCTGACCTACCCGGTCGGCGCCGGCGATTTGGCGCGCTTGTTGGCCGAACGGCCCGACGCCGACCTCTGGCTGACGGTACGCGCCCGCGAGAGCGAAGCCGTGATCGGCGTCGCCGGGCTCCACGCCGATGCGGATGGCGGCGCCGAGATCGGTTTCTGGCTGGCCCCCGACCATTGGGGCCGGGGCTATGCCACGGAGATCGCGGCGGCACTTGCCCAACTTGCGCGGGACCTTGGGTTCGGCCCGGTCTGGGCCGTGGTGCTGCCGGACAATGCCGGCTCTTGCCGGGTCCTGGAGAAGGCCGGGTTCGTCCATGACGGCGAGGCGGTGCGGTACTACCGGCAGCGGGCGGCGGAACTGGCCGTGCACCGATACCGTCTGCCGGACGACGCGGCATGAGCGGCCCGGATGTCCTGCTAGTAGCCGCCGTCGCCCTGGTCGATGCCGATGGCCGGGTGCTGCTGGCCCGGCGCCCGGAGGGCAAGAGCATGGCCGGGCTGTGGGAGTTCCCCGGCGGCAAGGTCGGCGCCGGCGAGACGCCGGAAGCGGCCCTGATCCGGGAGCTGCGCGAGGAGCTGGCCATCGACACGGTGGAGAGCTGCCTGGCGCCCTTCACCTTCGCCTCGCACCGCTATGACGATTTCCACCTGCTGATGCCGCTCTATCTGTGCCGGGTCTGGCAGGGCACCCCGACGGCGCAGGAAGGGCAGACGCTGGCCTGGGTGCGCCCGGTGCGCATGCGCGACTATCCGATGCCGCCGGCCGACAAGCCGTTGGTGGCGATGCTGCGGGACTTCCTCTGAGGACCGGGGCTAGAGCCCCAGCAATCCGCCGCGCTGCAAGGCGCCGGCGAACATCAACCCGCCCAGCGCGGTGATGACCAGCGCGCCGGCAATCGTGACGCCGGTCTGAATGCGGGCGACGAAGGCGTTCGAGCGCTCCGTGGCGGTGATCGACCGCCGCACGGCGATCGCCAGCAAGCCGGCCGTAGAGACCACCAGCGCCGTGCCGATGGCCATGCTGAAGGTCGCCAGGGCGCCGATCAGGAAGATGCCGTTCGCCAGGGTGAACAGCAGCACGATGATGGCGCCGGAGCAGGGGCGGATCCCGACCGCCATGGCCAGCGGCGCCAGGTCTTCCGGCAGCACCCGGTCGACCCAGCCGCGCAGCCCGGTCCGCTGCGGGCCGGTATCGTGGTGATGGTGATCGTGGTGGTGATGGTCGTGCCCGCAAGCGGACTGCCCGGTCGCCACACGATAGAGCATGTAGAGGCCGAGACCGACGATCAGCCCGTAGCTCAGAAGCTCGATGGTGAGCGCCCGGTCCAGCACCTGGGTCAGGGCGATGCCCAGGACCATGGCCAGGACCGAGACGATCACGATCGCCGTCACCGCCTGGATCATCGCGACCGCGAACCCCGTGGTCACGCCGCGCAGCCAGCGCGCCGGATTGGCCAGGAAATAGGTCGCGACCACCGCCTTGCCGTGGCCGGGGCCGGCGGCATGCAGCACGCCGTAAAGAAAGGCGGCACCGATGATCGCCAGCGCCGGGGCCACCGAATCACCGGACTGGGCCGCCCGGATGGTCTCGGTCAGCTCGGCGTTCAGCTGCGCCTGCATCTGCGCAACCTTGACCAGGATTATCTGGATGAAGGACGGCTCGGTGACCGGTGCCGCCTCTCCAGCGCCACGCAGATACTGCGCAGCGGCCGGCACTGAGGCCAGGATCACCGCGATCGTGAGCCCGGCCTGAAGGCTAGCCTTCCGCACAGCGCAGACCGATCCGCGTCGGGAAGACGATGCCGAAATAGTACGGCGAGTCGGTATCCAGGCGCAGGGTCGGCACGCAGCCGGACGTCTCGTCCCCGCTGACGGCGATCCAGCCATCCTCGACGTAGAGGTCGGTGTAATAGGTCTCGTCATAGAAGGCGACGTCGACCCGCTGCCGGGTCGGATCGGCGGGTTCCGGCAGCGGCACGAAGAAGCTGTAAAGGACGGTGTCGCCGCTGATGGTCGGCCGGAATTGCTGCACGGTCTCGGGCGTCGACTCGACCCCGTCCACCCTCAGATGGGTGTAGAAGCCGAACTCGCTCAGGCCGATGAAGGTCATCTGCTCTATCGCGGCCGCCTCGTCCGCGTCGAACTCGCCGTTGTCGTTTGCGTCGAAATCCTCGATCAGCAGGGCGCTGACGAAGGGATCGAGGGTCCACTGCGTATCGACGCCGACCAGCGCACCATGTTCGAAGACCAGTGTCGCCGCGGCATCGATCCAGATGTGGGGGTGCGTCGTGCCGGGCGATGTCCAGGCAAGCGCGCCGGCCACGGCGATGGCCGCTGTCAGGGAAGACCGGGTCAATCGTCTGCGCGTCGCTGTCACGATCATGATCCTTCAAGTCTGGCGCGGCATTGCGGCGAGGATGCGGCCGACGGAAGTCTCCTACAGCTTCGGTGAATATAGTGTAAGCCGTTGTCTTTGGAAGCTTTGTTCGCGCGATCAGCCGGCCCTGACCCGCGCGAGCGCGCCGATCGCCTGCCCGGCCAGGAACAGGATCAGGGCGGCGACCACCACGGAGGGGCCGGAGGGCGTGTCGAACTGCAGCGATCCCAGCACGCCGCCGCCGACGGCCGCACTCCCGATCAGGGCGGAGACCAGGGCCATGCGCTCCGGGGTGCCGGCGAAGCGGCGGGCCGTCGCCGCCGGGATGATCATCAGCGAGGTCACCAGCAGGATGCCGACGATCTTCATGGCGATGGCGATCGTGGTGGCCAGCAGCAGCGTGAAGCCGAGCCGCACCGCCAGCGCGTTGATGCCCTCCGCGCGGGCCAGTTCCTCATGCACCGTCACCGCCAGCATCCGCCGCCACAGCACGGCGAGACCGGCGAGCACCAGTGCCCCGCCGCTCCAGATCCAGACCAGATCGTCCTTTCCGACCGACAGGATGTCGCCGAACAGATAGCCCATAAGGTCGATCCTCAGCGTCTCCATAAAGCTCACCACCACCAGGCCCAGCGCCAGGGCGGAATGGGCGAACAGGCCGAGCAGGGTGTCGGTCGCGAAGCGCCGCTGCTCCTGCAGCAGCACGATGCCGATGGCGAACAGGGCACAGACGGCGAAGATGCCGATGGTCAGGTCGATCGCCAGCAGGACCCCGAGCGCGATGCCGAGCAGGGCCGAATGGGCCATCGAATCCCCGAAATAGGCCATCCGCCGCCACACGATGAAGCAGCCCAGCGGGCTGGCGACAAGGGCGACGCCGATCCCGCCGAGAGTGGCGCGAAAGACGAAATCGTCGAGGAACATGATGATGGCTTCCGATGACGGCCGGGTCGCCGGACTATGCCCGGACCAAATCGCGTTGCAATATGTTATAGTATAACATAACTTCCCAGCCGCTAGAAATTCCGGGCCAAGAGGCAGGTCACCCATGCAGGCAGTTCCGTTTCGATCGATCACCGTGGCAGCGCTTTTCGCGGCCGCCACCATGCAGCCGGCCCGGGCCGAGGGACCCGAGGTCGTCGCCACAATCAAGCCGGTCCACTCGCTGACCGCCGCGGTGATGGATGGCGTGGCGGAGCCGGTCTTGCTGGTCCGCGGCGGCGGGTCACCCCACACCTACGCATTGCGGCCGTCGGACGCCCGGGCGCTGGAATCGGCCGATGTCGTCGTCTGGGTCGGCGAGGCCCTGGAAACCTTTCTTGAGCGGCCCCTGGAGACGCTGGCGTCGGACGCCCGCGTCGTGACGCTGTCGGAAGCCGATGGCCTGAGGCTGCTGGAAGTCCGCGAAGGCGGGTCCTGGGACAGCCATGACCACGGCGACCACGCCGAGGCCGAGCATCATGACGATCACGATGAGCATGCCGAGCACGAGCATCACGACGATCATGATGAGCACGCCGAGGCCGAACATCACGACGACCACGATGAGCATGCCGAGCACGAGCATCACGACGATCATGATGAGCACGCCGAAGCTGAGCATCATGACGACCACGATGAGCATGCCGAGCACGGGCATGACGACGATCATGCCGAGCATGCCGAGCATGCCGAGCATGCCGAGCATGCCGAGCACGCCGAGGCCGAGCACCACGCAGATCATGACGACCATGCAGAGCATGCGGAGCACGATCACGCGCATGAAGGCGCAGACATGCATGTCTGGCTCGACCCGCGCAACGCCGCCGTCATGGCACGGGCGATCGCCGATGCGCTGATCGCGGCCGATCCGGCCAATGCGCCGGCCTATCGCGCCAATGTGGCGCAGCTTCAGGCGGATCTGGCGGATCTGGAGCAGGCCCTCGCGGAGCAGTTGGAGGCCGTCCATGACCGGCCCTTCGTCGTGTTCCACGACGCCTATCAGTATTTCGAGACCCGGTTCGACGTACGGGCGGTCGGCAGCATCACGGTGTCCCCGGAGATCCAGCCGGGCGCGGCGCGGCTGCGGGAGGTCCAGCACACCATCGAAGAGGTCGACGCGCGCTGCGTGTTCAGTGAGCCGCAATTCGAGCCGCGCCTGGTCGAAACGGTGACCGAAGGGACCGATGCCAAGCCCGGCACGCTCGATCCGCTGGGCGCGGCGCTTCCGGCCGGCCCGGGGCAGTATTTCGCGCTGTTGGAAGGCATGGCCGGGTCGCTGGTCGACTGCCTAGGCGGGCCGGAGGCCGGCTGACGCATCCCGTTTTGGCCTTGGCCATCGTTCGGGCAAAAAGTGGTAGGATGGTCGTCGGGGCTTAGGTGACGCCGACCCTATCGGCGGCGCACCGGGGCCGGCGACGACCCTGACCACACGGATGCGCGTTCGATGGCGATCGACGAGAGTGCTTCCGGCCCGATGGCCGACGGCTCGCCCGCCGAGCGCGACCGGCTGGCGCTCTGGCCGCGGCCGCGGCCCTGGATCAAGCAGTTCCTGCCCCGCACCCTGTTCGGGCGGACGCTGCTGATCATCATCACGCCGTTCCTGCTGATGCAGGCCATCGCCACGTATTACTTCTACGACCAGCACTGGAAGAAGGTGACCCGGCGCCTAGCCAACGGCGTGTCGGGCGAAATCGCCTACATCATCGAGGAGCTGGGCGCGCGGCCGCAGGAGAGCCAGGACATCTTCGCCGAGGCGGCGCGCAACATGGGGCTGGTCATCACCTTCCATGACGGGGCGGAGCTGCCGGAGCAGCCGCGCATCAGCGGCAACGTCATCCTGCAGGTGCAGCTGCGCGAGGCGCTGAAGCGCAGCATCGAAGAGCCCTTCGTGTTCGACCCGCAGGTGACCCGCGACTACGCGCTGATCCAGGTGCAGATGGAGGATGGCGTGCTGCACACGCGGGTGCCGCGCCGCCGCCTGTTCAGCTCCACCAGCCAGGTCTTCATGCTGTGGATGATGGGGTCGGGCATCATCCTGTTCGCCTTGGCGCTGCTGTTCATGCGCAAGCAGATCGGCCCGATCCTGCGTCTGGCCGCCGCGGCGGACAGCTTCGGCAAGGGCCGCGACGTGCCCAATTTCCGGCCCGAGGGCGCCCTGGAGGTGCGCCAGGCCGCCGCCGCCTTCCTGGTCATGCGCGAGCGCATCCAGCGCCAGATCACCCAGCGCACGGACATGCTGGCCGGCGTCAGCCACGATCTGAGGACGCCGCTGACCCGGATCAAGCTGCAGCTCGCCATGCTGGGCGACGGCCCCGAGATCGAGGATTTGAAGTCGGACGTCGACGACATGGAGACGATGATCGACGGCTATCTGGCGTTCGCCCGCGGCGAGGGCGACGAGCAGGCGGTCTCCACGGATCTAAGCGCCTTGCTCCACGAGGTCGTCTCCAGCGCGCGGCGCGGCGGCGCGACGGTGCAGGCGGTGATCGACGACGACCTCCGCATGGCGCTCAGGCCGCATGCGATGAAGCGCTGCATCGCCAACCTCATGTCCAACGCAGCGCGTCACGCCACGCGTATCTGGATCACCGCCGGTTCCAGCGGGCCGCGCTTCGTGGAAATCGTCATCGATGATGACGGCCCGGGCATCGCCGACGAGCACCTGGGCGACGTCTTCAAGCCGTTCTACCGGATCGACGCATCGCGCAACCAGAAGACCGGCGGAACCGGCCTAGGCCTGACCATCGCCCGCGACGTGGTGCGCGGCCATGGCGGTGAGCTGCGGCTGAGCCGGTCGCCGCAAGGCGGGCTGCGCTGCCAGATCCGCATGCCGCTCTAAACCATTCATGGATCGAACGGGGCCACCGCTTGCCAAATCGGCGTTTCAGCGCTAGAGCATCGCGCGAACCGCCGCGCGTCCGGCCGGCATCCGCCCAAGGCCGCCTGCCCGACGCCCAGGACCCGTATTCATGACCCAACAGACACCCGTCAGTCCCGCGGCCGTCGCCCTGAGGACGAAGATCGAAGCGACGGAGGCGCGGATCGGCGTCGTCGGCATGGGCTATGTCGGGTTGCCGCTGGCGCGGATGTTCGCCGCGGAGGGTTTTTCGACCGTCGGTTTCGACATCGACCCGGCCAAGGTCGAGGAGCTCAACGCCGGGCGATCCTATATCAAGCACATCGACGCGGAGTCGGTCGCCGCCATCGTGCAGGCCGGCCGGTTCTCCGCCACCGACGATTTCTCGGCCGTGGCGGATTGCGATGTGGTGATCATCTGCGTGCCGACGCCGCTGACCCAGTATCGCGAACCGGACCTGGGATTCGTCGAGCGGACCGCGGAGTCCATTGTCGGCCATCTGAAGGCCGGCACCCTGGTCGTCCTGGAATCCACCAGCTATCCCGGAACGACGGACGAGGTGCTGCGGCCGATCCTGGCGAATTCGGGCCTGGCCCTCGGCGAGGAGTTGTTCCTGGCCTACTCGCCGGAGCGCGAGGACCCGGGCAACGAGCAGTTCAGCACCGACCGGATTCCCAAGGTGCTCGGCGCCGACGATCCGGCGAGCCGGATGCTGGTCGAGGTCCTGTACGGGCGGGTGATCAGCCTTACGGTGGCGGTGTCGTCCAGCCGGGCCGCCGAGGCGGTCAAGATCACGGAGAACGTGTTCCGCTCGGTCAACATCGCCCTGGTCAACGAGCTCAAGGTGATCTTCGACGCCATGGGCATCGATGTCTGGGAGGTGATCGACGCCGCCAAGACCAAGCCGTTCGGCTTCATGCCGTTCTATCCCGGACCGGGGCTGGGCGGGCACTGCATCCCGATCGACCCGTTCTACCTGACGTGGAAGGCGCGCGAGCACGAGATCCCGACCCGGTTCATCGAGCTTGCCGGCGAGATCAACACCCGCATGCCCGGCTATGTCGTCGAGCGCGTGGTGCAGGCGTTGAGCGAACGGGCCGGCAAGGCCATCAGCCAGGCGCGCATCCTGCTGATCGGCGTGGCCTACAAGAAGGATGTCGACGACATGCGCGAAAGCCCGGCCCTGAAGCTGATCGACAAGCTGGAGGGGCTCGGGGCGCGGGTCGACTACCACGACCCGTTCTTCCCGGAGATGCCGGCGACCCGCGCCTATCCCAACCTGGCGGGCCGCCGGTCGACGCCCTGGGACACCAAGCTCTTCGCCCAGTACGATCTGGCGCTGATCTGCACCGATCATTCCGCCCTGGACTACGCGGCGCTGGTCGCCGCGGCCCCGATCGTGGTCGACACCCGCAACGCGACCCGCGACGTCGTGTCGGGTCGGGACAAGATCGTCAAGGCCTAGGCATCCGCGACCGACCCGCATTGGAAAAGCCCGACCGCACATGACCATGCCTTCGCCCGACAGCGCCGCCCAGCCGCAGGCCCTCCCGCAGCCGCGGGTCGCCATGGTCGGATGCGGCTATTGGGGCCGCAACCTGGTCCGCAACTTCGCCGCGCTGGGCGGCCTTGCCGCGGTGTCCGACAACGATCCCGACGTCGCCGACAAGTATGCCGGGGAATTCGGTGTCCCGGCGATGGCGTTCGATGCGGTGCTGGACGACCCGGCCATCGACGCGGTCGGGCTGGCGACGCCGGCCGAGCGGCACTTCGCCATGGCCGGCAAGGTCCTCGACGCGGGCAAGCATGTCTTCGTGGAGAAGCCGCTCGCGCTGACCGCGGCGGAGGCCGAAATCCTCCGGGAGAAGGCATCGAAGGCCGGCCTGGTGCTGATGGTCGGCCACCTGCTGCAATACCATCCCGTCTTCCTGCAGCTGAAGCAGCTGGTGCGCGAGGGCGCGCTGGGGCGGCTGCAATACATCTATTCCAACCGCTTGAATCTGGGGAAGATCCGCCGCGAGGAGAACATCCTCTGGAGCTTTGCGCCGCATGACATCTCGATGATCCTCAGCCTGGTCGGCGAGGAGCCGTCGACGGTCATGGCGACGGGCGCCAACTACCTGCACGACCGGATCGCGGACGTCACGACCAGCCACCTGGCGTTCCCGGGCGGGGTCAACGCGCATATCTTCGTGTCCTGGCTGCACCCCTTCAAGGAACAGAAGCTGGTGGTGGTCGGGGACCGGCAGATGGCCGTGTTCGACGACGGCCAGCCCTGGGACTCCAAGCTGACGCTCTACCCGCATCAGATCGCCTGGCGAGAGGGCCGGCCGGAGCCGCACAAGGCCGACGCCCAGCCGGTGCCCCTGGAGCCCGACGAGCCGCTGAAGCTGGAATGCCGGCACTTCCTGGACTGCGTGGCGCAACAGGAAACACCGCGCACCGATGGCGCGGAGGCGGTTCGGGTGCTGCGGGTGCTCCAGGCCGCCGAGGCATCGATCGCATCCCGTCGGCCGGTCTCGCCGGACGCGGTGCCGGTGGACACCGATGTCTTCATCCACGAGAGCGCCTATGTGGACGCGCCGACGGAGATCGGCCCCGGCACCAAGATCTGGCACTTCAGCCACATATTGGCCGGAACGCGGATCGGCGCCGGCTGCTCGATCGGCCAGAACGCCTGCATCGGGCCGGATGTGGTGATCGGCGACCGCTGCAAGGTGCAGAACAATGTCAGCATCTACAAAGGCGTGACGCTGGAGGACGAGGTCTTCTGCGGTCCGTCCTGCGTGTTCACCAACGTCAACACGCCGCGCTCGGGCATAGACCGGCGCAAGGAGTTCCAGGAGACCCGGGTCGGCCGGGGTGCCACGATCGGCGCCAATGCGACCATCGTCTGCGGCAACACCCTGGGCGAGTACTGCCTGGTCGCGGCCGGCGCGGTGGTGACGGAGGATGTCGTGCCGCACGGCCTGGTGGCCGGCGTCCCGGCCAAGCGCATCGGCTGGGTGGGCCATGCCGGCGAGCGGCTGGACGCGGATTTGACCTGCCCGAGAACCGGGCGCCGCTATCGCGAAGCCGGCCCGGACCGGTTGGAGGAGGTGACAGATGAGTGAAGCCGTAGCGGCCGTCCGGCCGGCGGCCGATGAGCCGATCGCCTTCATCGACCTGCAGGCGCAGCGCCGACGGCTGGGCCACCGCATCGACGAGGCGGTCGGCCGGGTGCTGAACCACGGGCGCTTCATCATGGGGCCGGAAGTGATGGCGCTCGAGGCGCGCCTGGCCGCCTTTGCCGGCGTCAAGCACGTGGTCAGCTGCGCCAGCGGCACCGATGCGCTGCAACTGCCGCTGATGGCCTGGGGCATCGGCCCGGGCGATGCCGTCTTCGTGCCCAGCTTCACCTTTGCCGCGACCGCCGAAGTGGTCGCGCTGGTCGGTGCGACCCCGGTCTTCGTCGACATACTGGACGACAGCTTCAATATCGACCCGGCAAGCCTGGATGCGGCGATCTCGGCGGTTTTGGCGGAAGGCCAACTGCGCCCTGCGGCGGTCATCCCGGTCGACCTTTTCGGCCAGCCGGCCGACTACGATCTGCTGCAGCCGATCGCGGATGCCCATGGCCTCAGGCTGTTGTCCGACGCGGCGCAGAGCTTTGGCGCGACCTTGCGCGGCCGTCGCGCCGGCTCCTTCGGAGACGCCGCTTCCACCAGCTTCTTCCCCGCCAAGCCGCTGGGCTGCTATGGCGACGGCGGCGCGATCTTCACCGATGACGACGATCTTGTGGCGACCCTGCGTTCGCTGCGGGTACACGGCCAGGGCAGCGACAAATACGACAATGTGCGGATCGGCATGAACGGCCGGCTGGACACGATGCAGGCGGCGATCCTGCTGGAGAAGCTGGAGATCTTCGAGGACGAGATCGCCGAACGCCAGACGGTGGCCGACCGGTACGCCGAGGCCCTGTCCGATGCCGTCGAGACGCCGACCGTGGCGGCCGAGGCGGTGTCCGCCTGGGCGCAATACACCATCCGGCTGCCGGGCCGGGACCAGGTGGCCGCCCGGCTCAAAACCGAGGGCATCCCGACCGCGATCTACTATCCCCGGCCACTGCACCGCCAGACCGCCTACCGGGACTACCCGACCGCGCCCGGCGGGCTGCCGGTCTCCGAACGCCTTGCGGAGCGGGTGCTGAGCCTGCCCATGCATCCCTATCTGGACGCGGCGACCCAGGCGCGCATCATCGCGGCGGTCCTGGCGGCGGTCCCGCAAACGTAACCCATCCGCCGGACGGCCACGATCGGCCGAGCAACGAGGAAGAGCGAAGATGGATCTTGCCGGTAAGAAAGTCGTGGTCATCGGAGGGGCCGGCCTGATCGGCTCGCATACCGTGGATGCGTTGACACGGACCGATGTCGGCGAAATCGTCGTCTACGACAATTTCGTCCGCGGCACCCATGAGAATCTCCAGTCGGCGCTGGCGGACAAGCGCGTTCGGCTCTTCGAACTGGGCGGCGACATCAACCAGACCGACATTCTCGACGCGGCCCTGAAGGATGCCGACGGCGTCTTCCATTTCGCCGCGCTGTGGCTGCTGCACTGCCACGACTTCCCGGAATCGGCCTTCGAGGTCAATGTCCGGGGCACGTTCAACGTGCTGCAGGCCTGCGTCCGCAACGATGTGAAGCGGCTGGTCTACTCCTCCTCGGCGTCGGTCTATGGCGACGCGGTCGAGGAGCCGATGACCGAGGACCATCCGTTCCTGAACAAGAACTTCTATGGCTCCACCAAGATCGCCGGCGAGGCGATGGCCCGCGCCTACCACCATCGCTACGGCCTCGACTATGTCGGCCTGAGATACATGAACGTCTACGGGCCGCGGCAGGATTATCGCGGTGCCTATATCGCGGTCATCATGAAGATGCTGGACGCCATCGACCGCGGCGAGCCGCTGGTCGTCTATGGCGACGGCTCCCAGGCCTATGATTTCGTCTCCGTCTACGACTGCGCCAAGGCCAATGTCTGCGCCATGCAGGCCGAGATGACGGACCGGTTCTACAATGTCGGCACCGGGACCCGGACCTCGATCAAGGAGCTGGCGGAGATGCTGCTGCATCTGACCGGATCGACCGCCGGGATGCGCCAGGAACCGGCCGGCCTGACATTCGTGAAGAACCGCATCGGCTGCCCGGAGCGCGCGAGCGCCGAGATCGGGTTCACCGCCGATGTCGGATTGGAAGACGGCCTGCGCGCCCTGATCGAATGGCGCGACGCCCACAAGGGCGAGGTCGAGCTGCGCCGGCTGAAGGCGGCATCTTGAGCGCCCGCCGCATCCAGATCGCTGCGCCGTCGACCGGCGAAGAGGAGTGGCATGCGCTTCGCGCGCCGATCGAAGACGGCTGGCTGACCCAGGGGCCACGGGTCCGGGCATTCGAGGAGGCGTTCGCGGCGCGCCACCAGGTGGAACACGCGCTTGCGACGACCAGCTGCACCACCGCGCTGCACCTGGCGCTGGTTGCGCTGGGCATCGGGCCGGGCGACGAAGTGATCGTTCCCGCCTTCACCTGGGTCTCGACCGCCAATGTCGTGCTGTATTGCGGCGCCACGCCGGTCTTCGTCGACGTGCTGCCGGACACCTACAACATCGATCCGGCGGCTGCGGCGGCCGCGGTGACGCCCCGGACCCGGGCGGCGATCCCGGTTCACCTGTTCGGCCTGTGCGCCGACATGGCGGCATTGTGCGCGGCGCTGCCGGACACCGTGGCGATTGTCGAGGATGCGGCCTGTGCCGCCGGCGCGGCCATTGCCGAACGGCCGGCGGGCAGTCTCGGCGACGCCGGCTGCTTCAGCTTCCACCCGCGCAAGTCGATCACGACCGGCGAGGGGGGCATGCTGACCACCAACAGCGGCGCGCTTGCCGAGCGCGCGACTCGGCTGCGCAACCACGGTGCCGGCGTTCCGGAAGAGGTGCGGCACAACGGCCCGGCGCCCTATCACATGCCGACGTTCGACGATCTCGGGTTCAACTACCGGATGACCGATCTCCAGGGCGCGGTCGGCCTGGTGCAGCTCGGCAAGCTGGACCGCTTCGTCGCCGAACGCCAGGAATGGGCGGCATGGTATCGGCAATCTCTTGCCCGCCTGCAATGGCTGCAGATGCCCTATGTGCCCGACGGCTACCACCACGCCTGGCAGGCCTTCGTCACAGTGGTCGCGCCGGATGCGCCGCTTCCGCGCAACGAGGTCATGGCGCGGCTCGAGAAGGCCGGGGTCAGCACGCGGCCGGGCACCCATGCGGTTCCGACGCTCGGGTACTACCGCAACGCGCTCGGGCTCGATCCGGCCGCCTTTCCCGTCGCGTCGATGCTGCATTCCCGATCCATGGCGCTGCCGCTCCACAACCGCATGACCGAGGATGACTTCCACTATGTGGTCGAATCCCTCGCCGGTCTCTAGCCTGGCCTCCGCGTGACGACATGTGTGGCATAACCGGCATCCTGAACGCCAACGGCGACCCGGCATCGGCGGTGGTGCTGCGCCGCATGACCGATTGCCTGGCCCATCGCGGGCCGGATGGCGACGGGATCTACAATGACGGTCCGGTCGGGCTCGGCCACCGCCGGCTGGCGATCATCGACCTGACGGCCGCCGGCCATCAGCCGATGATCTCGCAATGCGGTCGCTATGCGCTGACCTACAATGGCGAGATCTACAATTACCAGGAGCTTCGCCTGGAGCTCGAGGCGCGCGGGCACCTGTTCCGGTCGCGGACCGACAGCGAGGTCCTGCTGAATGCCTTCGTGGAATGGGGCATCGCCTGCCTGGACCGGCTGAACGGCATGTTCGCCTTCGCGGTATGGGATCGCCAGGCGCGCGAGCTGTTCCTCGCGCGGGACCGATACGGGGTCAAGCCGCTCTACTACGCGGATATCGGCGGCGTGTTGCTGTTCGGATCGGAGGTCAAGGCGATCCTGCAGCACCCGGCCTGCACGGCGGAGATCGACCACAAGGCGCTGCTTGAATACCTGACATTCCAGAATCTGTTCACCGACCGCACCCTGTTCTCGAAGGTGGGGCTGCTGCCCGCCGGCAGCTATTTGCAGGTGCCGGCGAATTGGGAGCGTCTGCCCCAGCCGGTGCGCTATTGGGATTACGCCTTTCGCGAGCCCGATGCGGCGGCGAGCGCGGAGGAGTACGCCGAGGAACTCGATCGTCTGTTTCGCCAGGCGGTGTCCCGGCAACTGGTGAGCGACGCGCCGGTCGGCGGCTACCTTAGCGGCGGCATCGATTCCGGCGCGATCACCGCGCTGGCGGCGCAACAGCTACCCTATCTCACCAGCTTCACCGTCGGGTTCGACCTGAATTCGGCGTCAGGGCTGGAGCTGGTCTTCGACGAGCGCCGCAAGGCCGAGCAGATGTCCTACCGGTTCAAGACCGAGCACTACCAGATGGTGCTCAAGGCCGGCGACATGGAACGCATCATGTCGGATCTGATCTGGCACCTTGAGGACTTGCGGGTCGGCCAGAGCTATCCGAATTTCTACGCCGCCGGGCTGGCGAGCAAGTTCGTCAAGGTGGTCCTGTCCGGTGCCGGCGGCGACGAGTTGTTCGGCGGTTATCCCTGGCGCTACTACCGGGCGGTGGTGAACGCCGACTTCGAGCAGTACATCGACAAGTACTACCTCTATTGGCACCGGCTGATGCCCAACCGCACCATCCAGCAGGTGTTCGAGCCGATCTGGGATGAGGTCGAGGACGTCTGGACCCGGGACATCTTCCGCGACGTGTTCGACACCCACGCCGACCAGCTGACGCGCCCGGAAGACTACGTCAATCACTCGCTGTACCTGGAATCCAAGACCTTCCTGCACGGCTTGCTGCTGGTCGAGGACAAGCTGAGCATGGCGCACGGGCTGGAGACCCGGGTGCCGTTCCTGGACAACGACCTCGTCGACTTCGCCATGCAGATTCCGGTGCATCTCAAGCTGGGCAATCTCGGTCAGGTGGTGCGCCTCAACGAGAACGAACCCGGCCGCAAGACCCGGCGCTACTTCCAGAAGACCCAGGACGGCAAGCTCCTGCTGCGCAAGGTCCTCGGCCGCTATGTGCCGCAGGACATCAGCGAGGCGGAGAAGCAGGGGTTCTCCGGGCCGGATGCGAGCTGGTTCCGCGGCGAGAGCATCGACTACGTCCGCGACACGCTGCTCGAGCCCGGCGCCAAGATCTACGACTTCCTCGACCGGGACACTGTTGGCGCCCTGATCTCCGAGCACCTTGACGGGGAACAGAATCGCCGGCTGCTGATCTGGTCATTGCTCTGCCTGGAACTCTGGTGTCAGCAGTTCCTGCTTCAGTCCGCTTCCGGGCGGTCCGCAGCATGACCGTGCACATTGAGCCGCTGGCGGATGGCGTCACGCCCGACTACGACGCCTTCCTGGAGGAGCAGGACGAGTCGCTGCTCTATTACTCGAGTTCCTATCGGGCGTTCCTCATGGATCTTCTCGGCTGCGACTGCCAATACTGGGTCGCGCGCGAAGAAGGTTGTGTGACCGGCATACTGCCGATCATGGAGGTCGACGGCCCGTTCGGGCGGGTGATCAATTCGCTGCCCTACTACGGCAGCAATGGCGGCGTACTGGCGAATTCGAAACCCGCAGCTGAGGCGCTCTGGCGCCAGTTCGATGCGAGCGCCGCGGCGGATGGCGTGGTCGCCGCCACCGTTGTGGGAAACCCGCTTCGATCGGATGAGCCGCCGCCGGTGCCATTTGATCTGGTCGATGAGCGGATCGGACAATTCACGCCGTTGACGGCTGGTGACGATCTGGGCGCGGCGGTGTTCGAAACGATCGACGGATCGACGCGGCGGAACGTGCGAAAGGCGCAGAAATCTGGTGTCGTCGTCGACGTCGATTGCACCGCCATCGATTTCCTCGAGGCGGTCCACCGGCAGAACATGGCGGATATCGGAGGCAAGGCCAAATCGCCGCGGTTCTTTTCCACCTTTCCAAGGCATTTCGAGCCGGACCGCGACTTCAGGATCTATGTCGCCCGCATCGACGGCGAACCAGTGGCGGCGCTGCTGCTGTTCTACTTCAACCGCACGGTGGAGTACTTCACGCCGGTCACCGTTGGCGTTCATCGCAACAGCCAGCCAATGGCCCTCATCGTGTACCAGGCCATGATGGACGCCGCCGGGCGCGGGTACGCCCGCTGGAACTGGGGTGGTACCTGGCTGACCCAGGATGGCGTCTATCGCTTCAAGCGCAAATGGGGTGCCGAGGACCGGCGTTACCGCTACTTCATCAAGGTGAACGACAAGTCTCTTCTGTCGCGCGGACGCGAGGAATTGCTGAACGCCTATCCGGACGTCTACGTCGTGCCCTTTGACCAATTGAGGGCGGCATGACCAAGACCAGGAAAGCCGTGATCTTTGGGACCGGCAGCTTCGCGGAAGTCGTCCATTTCTATCTGCAGAACGACAGTGAATACGAGGTTGTCGGATTCACCGCCAATGCAGATGCGATTGCGGAGGACCAGTTCCTGGGCAAGCCCGTGGTGCCCTTCGAGTCGGTCGAATCCGTATTTGCCCCGGGCCAGCACGAGATGTTCGTCGCCGTCGGCTATGCCAAGCTCAACAAGGTCCGCGAGCGACTCTGCGGCGAGGCGCGCGACAAGGGATTTCGCCTGCTCAGCTATCTCTGCTCCAAGGCGAGCCATTGGGGCGATACGAAGCTGGGCGAGAACGTATTCGTCTTCGAGGACAATACCGTGCAGCCGTTCGTGACGATCGGCGACGGCACGATCCTCTGGAGCGGCAACCATATCGGCCATCACAGCGTGATCGGGTCGTACTGCTTCATCACCAGCCATGTCGTGGTGTCCGGGCATTGCCGTGTGGGCGACCGCTGCTTCATCGGCGTCAACGCCACGATCACCGACGATACGGCCATTGCCGACGACAACCTGATCGGGCCGGGTACGCTCATCCAGAAGAACACCGGTGATGGTGAAGCCTACGTTGCGGAACGAACCCGGAAGTATCCCAAGGACAGCGCGCGGTTCTTTCGATGACCCACAAGGAAGATGGCGATCTGACGGGCGTCGCCCGCCTCTACGAGGAAAGCCTGGAGAAGCATGGGGCGGCGCCTATGGGCGTTGGCTGGCGCGACGAGACATCGCATCTGCTGCGATTTGAGAAGCTGGTCTCGCTGATCGACCGGGATGTCCCGGTGAGCGTCAATGATCTCGGATGCGGCTACGGGGCCCTGTATGGCCATCTGATCGACGCCGGTGTGACGGTCCAGCGGTATCACGGCTATGACATCAGCGATCAGATGCTGCAGCAGGCGCGCAAGTCGTTGCCGGACTCCGGCGGCATTGACCTGATTCGGTCGGCGACGCTCGAGCATGTCGCCGACTACAGCGTCGCATCCGGCATTTTCAACGTTCGGCTGGAAAGCACAGAGGACGAGTGGCGCGCGCACGTCATCGCGACGCTCGCGGACATGAACGCCCATTCGACGCGCGGGTTTTCGTTCAACCTCCTGAGTACCTACGTCGATTACAGGGAAGACCATCTCTATTACGGAGATCCATTGTTCTATTTCGACTACTGCAAAAAGGAATTCTCGCGATTTGTGACGTTGCATCACGACTATCCGCTCTACGAATGGACTATCGCGGTTCGGAAATAGGTTCGGGCCGATGCACTGGCGCAAATTGGGGCTTGTCTTTGCACCGGATGCCACGCTCTGGTGGCAGCAATCGCACGCGGCGCTGCCGGTGCCGCTGCACCTTTCCGGCAGTCTTTACCGCGTCTACTTCGCAAGCCGCGACGACCGGAACCGGTCCCATGTCGGCTTCTTCGAAATCGATCTCGATGACCCGTCAGCCATCCAGCGCTCGAGCCGCGATCCCATCCTGGCTCCGGGCCCGCTCGGAGAGTTCGACGATCATGGCATCTACGCCGCGTCCGCCGTGCGTCATGGAAGCCGGGTGCACCTCTACACCATCGGATGGAATCCCGGGGCTTCCGCGCCCCTGTTCTATGCGTCGATCGGCCTTGCGATCAGCGAGGATGGCGGGGTGACCTTTCGCAAGCGGGGCCGGTCGCCGATCATGGCGCGTTCGGACCACGATCCATGCCTGGTGACGTCGCCGTTCGTCCTGAAAGAGGAGGAGCGTTGGCGGATGTGGTACGTTTCCGGCTACCGCTGGGATGAGGTCGATGGCAGACCGGCGTCCGCCTATCACATCAAATATGCCGACTCGGATGACGGCATCGGATGGCGTCGCGAGGGCAGGGTGTGTATCGACCACGCAAGCCCCGAGGAGCGCAATATTGCTCGGTGCTGCGTCATGCGCCACGAGGCGCGGTACTTGGCCTGGTACTCCTTCTCCGACGGCAGCGGCTATCGAATCGGTCATGCGACGTCACGGGATGGGCTCGATTGGACGCGCCGGGACGCCGCCGCCGGTATCGGCCTGTCCCGGAGTGGGTGGGATTCGCAGGCCGTCGCCTACCCGTCCGTCGTGCGACACAAGGAGAAATTCTACATGTTCTACAATGGCAACGGCTTTGGCCGAGACGGGATAGGACTTGCCGTCGCCGAAGTCGAAGACTAGTCAGACTGATTTGGACACCTCTCGGAACCAGGATCCGCTTCCCGTGGCAAAGAAACGAAACATCGCATGGCGTCTGGGCGCCGGCTTGTTCTTCGCGCTCTTTCGTCCGGTGTTCATGGTGTCCGTGTTCGTCGCGGTGGTGTTGCAGGTCTGGGTGTTGCCCAGACGTCCCGACCGTCTCGTATGGGGCCCCGACGCCGTCCTGAACAACAAGTACTTCTCGGCGGCGATGTCCCGGGCCGGCTGGAAGTCGGAAACGCTGATGAACGCCTATGCCGCGAACATCAACAAGAAGGAGGATTACGATCGCTACTTCGGCGACTTCCTGCCGAAGCCGCTGCGGGGCGGGAAATTCGAACGGTATTGCGGTCCGTACCTGGCGTTGCTCTTCGTCCTGTCGCGCGCAAAGGTGTTCCATATCCCGTTTACCGGCGGCGTCCTGAACAGGACGCGGCTCTGGCGGCTGGAGGGCTGGCTTCTCAGGCGCGCCAAGATCCCGACCGTTGTGATGTCCTACGGTCGCGATCACTTCCGCTACTCAACCGTTGCGGACACGTCGTTGCGGCACGGGTTGCTGACGTCGCAATACCGATCGTCGAGACGGGAGTCGGAGATCGCCCGGCGGGTCGAATACTGGAACCGACATGGCGACGCCATTCTGCTCGGCTCGATGCTGGATGGCGCGGGCCGATGGGATGTGACGCTTCCGTCCTTCGTCGTCATCGACACCGACAAGTGGGATGCCAAGAAGGCCTATTCCATGGCCGACGGCAGGGACGGCACGGTGCGCGTGGTTCACGCCCCGAACCATCGTGGGTTCAAGGGCACGGAGTTCGTCCTCGCGGCGGTGGAACGGCTCCGGAACCAGGGTCTCCGCGTGGAGTTGTCGTTGCTGGAGAACGTCAAGAACGACGAGGTCCGTGAGATCATGCGTGAGTCCGACATCCTCGCCGAGCAGCTCTTGTGCTACGGGTTCGGTCTCAACGGTATCGAAGGCATGGCGGTTGGGCTGCCGATCCTGTGCAATCTGGAAAACGACAACTACGCCAATCTCTTCCGGCGTTTCTCGTTTCTCGGCGAGTGCCCGGCCGTCTCCTGCTCGGTGGAGTCGTTCGAAAAGAACCTCAGGACGCTGATCTTGTCGCCCGACCTCCGGGAGGCCCTCGGCCGTGCCGGCAGCGCCTATGTTCGGAAATATCATTCCTACGAGATGGCACAGTACCTATTTGGCTCGATTTACGAGAACATCCTCGACAACCGTGGCGTCGATCTGGTGAACCTCTTCCATCCGTTGAAATCGGACTTCAATGCGCGTAGCCCGATCGTCGACCATCCGCTTGAGAACAATGCGATCCCGGAGCGATATCTTGAGACGGCGTCCGATTTCGGCAATGTTGCCGTTCATGACACTCTCAGGGAAACGGCGTCGGGTCTCTGACCCCGACGGTCATCCGGCGCCGGCGGGCCCACTATGAAGACCAGGATAATCGGCGACTACATCGTCCGCCCGCTGGTCGACCTGCTTTGGATTCCGGCGCTCCTGGTCGGTTGCCTGCTTGCGCGCCGGACACGCAAGCCCATCGATGTCGGCCTCGGTCCGGACCCGCTGATCAATAACGTGTATCACAAGAAGGGACTGCTGCATCACGGGTACACGGCCGAGACATTCATCGACCGGTCCAACTACATAACGGACAAGTTCGACTATCACGCCGGCCAGGAGATTCGCGGGCTGTCGGGCATCTTCCGCCCCTTCGTCCTGTTCCTGCGGGTCCTGATGCGGTACCGCATACTCTACTTCTACTTCAACGGCGGGCCATTGCGGCGGCGTCCCCTGTTGTCCGTTCTGGAGCCGATGCTGTTCCACCTGGCCGGGACGCGCATCGTGGTGATGCCCTATGGCAGCGACGTGCAGGAGCTGACCCGGTCGCGCAATCCGATGTTCATCCATGCTATGGCGCGCGACTACCCGCGCTGCCGCAACGAGCGCCGGAAGGTCGCAAACCGGATCGACCGCTGGACGCGCCATGCCGACCACGTCATCGCCGGCTGCGAGTGGGTCGACTACATGTATTACTGGGACACGCTCATGCTGGCCCATTTCTCGATCGACACGGAACAGCCGCCGGCCAACCCCGCCGACGCCGCCGGCAATGCGGTCCGTCCACTGCGGCTTCTGCACGCGCCGAATCACCGCAACATCAAGGGCAGCGAACACTTCATTCGCGCGGTCCGGGAGCTGAACGAGGACGGCGTGGCGGTCGAGCTCGTCATCCTGGAAGGCGTGCACAATGACGAAGTCCGCAAGGCGATCGAGGATTGCGACGCCGTCTGCGATCAACTGATCATCGGCTGGTACGCCATGTTCGCGCTGGAGGCCATGGCGTCCGGCAAGCCGGTTATCTGCTACCTGCGGCCGGACCTGAAGGACCTGTACGCAACGGCCGGGCTCGTCGAGCCGGGCGAGCTGCCGATCGTCGAAGCCTCTGTGCTCACCGTGAAGCAGGCGATCGAGGACCTGGCGCGCATGGATCGTGCGGAGCTGGCGTCCATAGGCGAACGATCGCGCGCCTTCGTGGAGAAGCACCATTCCACCCATTCGGTCGGCGCGGTCTTCGCCGAGATCAATCGTTCGATCGGGGTGGCACCGTCGGCGCAGATCGGCACGACGGTAGGCATCGCGACGGAGCCGGACCTCGGAAGCGCGTCCGTGCCTGCGCCCAAGGCCCTGGAGTTGGGCGGCGCAGGATCGGTCCAGCGGACAGGAAGCAGTCAGCAGGCATGACGCCCGTTGCAGAGAGGCGCCACCGATGCCGGCTGGTCGACCGTAGTCCAGCGCCTGTCCGAGGGCTTCGGCCGCGGATTGCGGCCGGCTGTCAATCACAAGAGATCAGCAGATGCCGAACATTCTCGTAACGGGCGCGGCCGGTCTCGTCGGCAGCCGGCTGGTGCGGGCTCTTAAGACGCGAGGCCGTGTGTACGGGCTGGTGCGCGAGGTGCCGGATCACGCGGGCGACGGCATTGAGTGGATTCAGGCCGACCTGTCACAACCATCCTTCACCGACCGGCTGCCGAAGGATGTGGGCGCCGTCGTACATCTTGCCCAGTCTTCGCGGTTCCGGGAATTTCCCGACCAGGCCCTGGACGTCTTCGGCGTCAATGTCGGTTCCACCGCGCGACTGCTGGACTGGTCCCAGAGCAATGGGATCGGCAGGTTCATCCTCGCCTCGTCCGGCGGCATCTATGGATCCGGCGAGCGTGGCTTCACCGAGGACGATCTGATCGGCGGCGACTCGCCGCTGGGCTTCTACCTGGCATCCAAGCATTGCGCCGAGCTGCTCGCCGAAAGCTATGCCGGCCAGTTCGTTGTGACGATGCTGCGCTTCTTCTTCGTCTATGGCCCCGAGCAGCGTCGGTCCATGCTGGTGCCGCGCCTGGTCCGTTCGGTCGCCGAGGGCCGGCCGATCACGCTTCAGGGGTCGGACGGTCTGAGGATCAATCCCATCCATGTCGACGATGCCGTGGCCGCGATCTGCCAGGCACTGACGCTGGATGACGGGCACAAGATCAATGTGGCCGGCCCCCAGGTGCTGAACCTGCGCGAGATCGGCGAGGCCATCGGCCGCGCACTCGACAAGACCCCCACGTTCGAACTGCAGCGCGACGCGGAGCCACGACATCTGGTCGGCGACATCGCCAAAATGACGCGCCTGCTCGGCGCGCCGACGATCCGGTTCGAGAGCGGTGTCGCGGAAGTCTGCGCCGAGCTTGAAGGCTCAGACACCTGAGGCGGGCGCGTGGTGCTTGACCGCCCGATCCGTGTGCTGCATTGCCCGGAAGACGTCGCTGGCAACGCCAGCGGTCTGGCCAGGGCGGAGCGGGAGTTGGGTCTGGACAGCCGATCGGTTGCCCTCAGGCCGCACCCTTTCCAGATCGCCGGCGAAGAGATCCTGTTCTCCGAACGCGACAACGCGCTGTCGCGGATCGTCAAGCGCTGGTCGCTGGTCGCTCGGGCCGCCTGGCAGTTTGACATCGTCCATTTCAATTTCGGTCAGTCGATCCTCCGCAGCCGTCTCGACCTGCCGCTGCTCAAGGCGGCCGGCAAGATCATCGCGGTGACCTATCAGGGAAGCGACGCGCGGCAGGCCGACCGATCGCGGGAGCTGTTCGACGTCACGCCGTATCACGACGAGGCGGTCTATGCCCGAAGCCATGGCAAGGACGGCAGGAAACGCCGCCGTATCGCCGGCTTCGACCGCTGGGCGAACTTCATCTTCACGGTCAATCCCGATCTGTGCCGCGTGCTTCCGGACCGGGCGCGGTTCGTACCCTATGCGAGCGTGTTCCCGGAGGACTGGAGGCCGCCCGAACCGCGGCCGGGCAATCCCGTCCCGCTCGTCCTGCATGCGCCGAGCAACCGGGATCTGAAAGGGACCGCGCATGTGCTCGATGCGGTCGATCGATTGCGCCGCGAGGGCGTGGCGTTCGACTTCCGCCTCGTCGAGGGCCTGCCCCACCACGAGGCCAAGGCGCTCTACGCGGAGGCCGACCTGTTGATCGATCAGGTGCTGCTCGGCTGGTACGGGGCGTTGTCGGTGGAATTGATGGCCATGGCAAAGCCTGTCATATGCTATCTGCGGGACGAGGATCTGCGTTACCTGCCGGACGACATGCGCCGCACCTTGCCGGTCATCAACGCCAGGCCGGACACGCTCCACGAGGTCCTCAGGGACGCATTGGGCCGGGGAACGGACTGGCTGCGCGAGATCGGTCGGCAGAGCCGTCGATTCGTCGAGCGTTGGCACGACCCGAGGGTGGTCGCCGGCATGACCATGGCCGCCTACGAATCCGCGATGACGGCCAAATCAGGGGCGGAAACGGGCAGGTTGGACACAGGACGTGGAACCGGCGAATCGTGAAGGCCACCTGTTGAACGCGCCATGGTCGGATCCGACAAACTGATGCACGGTCACACAGCTTCCATGACCCGCAGCCTGCGCATCCTGCATGTCACCAACTTCAATCACGGCATGTATGGCGCGCGATTCAACGCGTCGGTGGCGCCGAAGATCTCCAACGGGCTGGTCCGCAACGGGCATCTGGTCATTCCGTTCAGCCATCGGGACGTTGCCCGCTTCGAGGCGCCGTTCCGGTCCAAGCGGCTGGGCACCGGCAAGATGAACCGGCGGCTGGTGGAGGCCTGCGTCAATGTCGAGCCGGACGCGATCTGCATGGGCCACAGCGAGCTCATCAAGCCCGAGACCCTGGCGGAGATCCGCCGGCGCTTTCCGGATCTGAAGATCTTCCTGTGGTATCACGACGCCCTGTGGGACACCCACAAGCTGGGCCATCTGCATGCCCGCCTGCCGCATCTTGACGCGGTCTTCGTCTCGGCGGGCGGCGAGCCGATGCGGCAGTTCAAGACCGACCACAACGTCGTCGGTTTCTTCCCGCCGCCGGTCGACCCGGCCATCGAGCGCCTACGCAGTTTCGAGTCGCCCGACCTGCCGATCGACCTGCTGTTCTGCGGCCGCGCAAACCGCGAGGACGCTGATGCGCGCACCTCCTTCATCGGCCAATTGCGCGACAGGCTCGACGGGATCCGATTCGACCTGAACGGGCTGTTCGGCGCACCGCTGGTCTTCGGCGCCGACTACGAGCGCAAGCTGGCCGCCTCGCGCATGGGGTTGAACTACAGCCGCCGCAACGACCATGTCATGTGCTCGTCGGCGCGGCTCTGGCAGCTGACCGGCAACGGCCTGCTGACGTTCTGTTCCCGGATTCCGGACATGGAGCGGCTGTTCGCGGCCGACGAAATCCTCTATTTCGACGCGCTCGACGATCTGGTGGAGCAGGTGCTGCGATATCACCGCGACGATGCCGCCCGGCGCCGGGTCGCCGAGGCCGGCTGGCGCCGGGCGCACCGGTCCTTCAGCGTGGAACGGGTGTGCCGCTATATGATCGAGACGGTCTACGGCGAGCCCTATTCGGAGCCCTATGAATGGGCCGACCAGGTCATCAGATAGCGGGGCCCTGACAGTGGCACGGAAGACAGCTGGGCGCCGGCGCCTGGACCGCTGGGTCTACTATCCGCTCCAATCGGCGGTGATGTACCTGTCCTACGGCCTCTTCGGCCTGCTGCCGGTCGACGCGGCCTCGGCCATCGGCGGCTGGATCGGGAGGACGATCGGGCCGCGCCTGAGTTCGGCCAATCGGCGGGCGATGCACAATCTGGCGATGGCGTTGCCGGAACTGTCCGAGGCCGAGCGGCGCCGGATCGTGCGCGGCATGTGGGACAATGTCGGCCGGACCTTCGGCGAATTTCCGCATCTGATGCGCCTGCGCGAGGCCGGGCGGCTGGAGGTCGTCGGCCTCGAACACGTCAACGGCGCCGACATCGCCAGCCGGCCGCGCATCCTGATGGGTGCGCATATCGGCAATTGGGAGGTCCAGGGCGCCTGGGCGGCGAAGTATGTCGGCCGGCTCAGCTTCATCTACCGGGCGCCGAACAACCGGGCGGCGGACTGGCTGATCCGACGGGTGCGCTCGGCGGCCGGCATGATCCTGTATCGCAAGGGGGCGGAAGGCACCAAGGCGGCCATGAAGGCGCTGGCCAATGGCGACAACCTCGGCATGCTGCTGGACCAGAAGCTGAATCGCGGCATCGCCGTGCCGTTCTTCGGCCGCGATGCGATGACCACGCCGGCCCTGGCCCTCTTCGCCCTGCGCTTCGATTGCGCGGTGGTGCCGTGCCGGGTCGAGCGCCTGGATGGCGCGCGCTTCCGTCTCACCTTCTATCCCGCCCTCGAGCACGTGCCGTCCGGCGACCGCCACGCCGACATCAAGGCGATCATGGGTCGGGTCAACGAGATCATCGAGGGCTGGGTGCGCGAGCGGCCGGAGCAGTGGTTCTGGATGCATCGGCGCTGGGTCGACTCGGTGAAGTAAGTCTAGATTTGAGCCCGTACGTTTGGGCCAAGAATTCGTTGGTTTATTTCAAGTAACCGTAATCGACGACACATTTTCGCCAAAATTCGTGATGCGATAATGCTTTTGTATAGCGGTAACTATTCATTAATAACTCAAAATCGTTTCAAATTAATGTTACCTTAACCAGCTTCGCCTTATTCTGCTGTCACTCCTGTTCGATGGAAGTTTGCAGATGCCTTCACGGCATCGGGTGCAAGGAAGGCGAGCCGACCGATGAGCAATTTGGGATTCATCCGTGCCCTCCAGCTCGACGCGGCCCAGAAGCATCAGAAGGAGTCCCTCGTCAAGGCAGGACGCGAAGCCGAGGAACGTCTGGAAGAGCTGCAGCTGCTGGGCGATCTGGAGCAGGCCCATATCGACGCCGACAAGGTCCTGTGCGACCTGCTGTCCGCCTTGGGCTTCAAGGACGTTGTCGCGGAATTCGAGGCGATTGATAAGTATTACGGCTGAGGGCCGTGGTGCCGACGCGCGGATTCGAACCGCGGACCTACTGATTACGAATCAGTTGCTCTACCACTGAGCTACGTCGGCATGGCGCGGCAGGGCCCGTGATCATGGGCGCTCGCCGGGCGAGCGGACGGGAAGCTACGCTCAGCCGGCGTTGCCGTCAATTCCGGAGTCCGCCTTTCGACGTCGCCGGTCAGGACAGCGACAGGCCCTTCTTCGGACAGAAGAAGTATCCGACGAATTCGTATCCCCTGTGGTCGAACGTGGTCGACGCAATGTCGCCGTTGAGGATCTTCGGCGGGTTCGAGCCGTCCATGTTCACGATGCTGGTCGAGCCCGGCTTGTGGGTCCAAATGTTCCCCGGCGCCCCGCGATACCAGTGGTGGTCGGAATTGCCCTTGATGTTCCTGACGAAGCCGGCGACCAGGTAGTAATCCTTCAGCTCGTTGATCTGCTTGTTGTTCTTCGGCAGGTAGATCTCTTTCAGCCCGTCCTTCACCGCGCCCTTGCGCAGGAACTCGGCCGTGTAGATGCCGCCCACCGGTGCGCTTCCGCCCGGCACCGGCTTGGGCGTTCCCGGGTTCTTGCAGTTGACCGCAAATGCGTAGCAATTGACGCTCTCGCTGCCCCAGTCGTCCAACTGCCCGAACTGGTTGGATTTGGAGAGCTTGATCAGCGCGTCATAGTTCTTGGCGACCGGCATTCGGTTGCTCCTCCGGCAATGGACAGCCCCCACGGCCAGACGGCACCGTAGTCGACCGCTTTGCCGCCGCAGTGATGACCGTCATCGCTCGGCCGAAGCCGGTGGCGCCAGGGCGATCGGCGTCGGCGCAGTTGGCTCGCCGAGCTGCGGCGCTGCCGGCGTCCGCCAGGCCAACGTGTCGAAGCTGCCGCAATGGCGGCACAGCGCCGTCCAGATCGCATGGCCGGTGCCGCAATTGCTGCAAACCCAGGCCGGGTCATCCGGCGCATCCTCCGCCTTCGTCAGCCAGTTGCGCGCCTTGACCGCGTCGTCGTGCTCGCCGGATTCCAGCTCGCCCAGCAGCCGGTAGATCCGCCGGCTCGGCATCTCTGTCAGCGCCTTCATCAGATGGCCGCGGGCCGAGCCCCAGAGCTGCGCCGCCAGCGCCACCTCGCCCAGGACCGGCAGCAGCTCCGGCGCCTCCGGCCGCAGCTTGTGCAGCCGGTCGAGCCGCTGCACCCGGTCCAGTGCCGACTCATCGGACGGTGCGATCTCCAGGAACGCCTGCGCCACGCTCTGCTGCGGCGCCTGGGTCCAGGCCTTCTCCAGCAGGCGGATGGCCTGCTTCGCCTTGCCGACGCGGTTCAGCAACCGCGCCTCCCGGATCACCGCCGGCGTGAATCCCGGCATCAGCGCCGCGGCCTTGTGCGCGTGCTCCATCGCCGCCGCCGCGTTGCCGGCCGCCTCGGCCTCGCGACTGCGCTCGATCAGGATCGCCGCCTTGTGCCGGCGGCCGGTCGACGGGTCGATCGCGCCCGCCTTCACGGCCGAGGCCAGCGAGGACAGCGCTTCGGACCATCTGCGCTGCCGCACCTCCAGGTCGAAGGCGGCGGCGTGCACCCAGGGCGTGCTCGGCCGCAGCGACCGCGCCCGGTCGACCAGGGAGAGCGCCTTCACCCGGTCCTCCCGCTTCATGGCCTGGTTGATCAGCCCGCGCAGGCCCAGGAACTCGGTCTCCCGGCGTTCCAGCATGGCCTCGAAATAGCGCGTCGCGGCCTGCTCGTCGCCGGTCAGCTGCGCCGCCTGGGCGGAGAGCAGCATGGTCAGCGGCGGGTCATCCAGCAACGCATCGGCCTTCTTGGCGAAGCGCCGTGCGGCGTCCGGGTCACCGGCGGCGACCGCCACCATGCCATTGGTCAGCGCACGATAGCCGCTTTCCCGGCGGGACCCCGATCGCGCCCGCAGCAGGCTGCCCGGCGCTTGGATCATGCCGCGCCAGAACCGGTACGAGACCGCGGCCACGCCCATCAGGGCCGCGACGAACAGCAGCAGGATGCCGACCGATGTCTCGATCACATAGCCCTGCCAGGTGAACTGCACCGCGCCCGGCCGGTCGGCGATCAGCACGGCGATTGACACGCCGATGCCGATCATCACCATCAGAACAAGCGATCGCCTCATTGCGCGGTCCGGCTCGGCTCTGAGTTGGACAACCGTGCGATGGCGAAGCTGTTCATGTGCTCCAGAGCCGCTTCGGCGGACAGGCGGGCCTGCGCCGCGCGCCGCCAGGCAGCGGCCGCCTCGGCGGCCTCCCCATTCAGCAGCTCGATCGCCGCCACGGCACCGGCCAGGTCGCCGGTGTTCAACCGGCCCTCGGCCCGCGCCAGCACCGCCGCGGCATCATTGCCGTCGACCTCCCCCGGCGCCGGGCGGACGGTCACCAGCCCTTCCACCCGGGCGGTGGTGCGCTCCCACCAGGTCGCATCCGCCGGCAGCAGGACCGCCTGGCGCACAGCGTCCGCCATATCCGGAAACGCCGTCTTCAGGGCGTCGCGGTCGGGAATGCCGGTCGCCGCCGTCGGCCCCAGCGCCGCCAGGTCCGGGGCCATCTCGTCGACACCGTTGGCCAGCGCCCGCAGCGCCGCCAGCGGCTGCTGATAGGGCTGCCCGGCATCGACCGCGACCCGCAGCTGGCCAATCGCCAGCACCAGGGCCTGGGTCGCGCTGTCGGAGGCGATCAGCCGGTCGATGCGTCGGCTGTCGCGGCCCTGGATCTCGGCCAGCGTCTCCAGGCTGCCCTCCGCCGAATCCGCCCGCGCCTCGAGCCGGGTCACGATCGAGCGCGCCTCGGTCAGGGCGATGCGCTGGTTGCCCAGGACACCGTCCATGCGGGCCAAATCCTCGGCCAGGGCGTCGACCGCGCCGCGGATGGCGGTGATCCGGTTGTCCAGATCCTGGGGGTCGATGTCCTCCACAGCGGCGACGCGGGCTTCGATCGCCGCGATCTCCGCAGCGAGCGATTCGGCGACGGCGTCCGGATCGGTGCGCGCTTCCAGCGCCGCCACCTGCCGTTCCATGGCGCTGAGGCGTGTATCCAACTCGTTCAGGCGGTTCGGGTCGATCGCCGGCCCTGTCCCGGTTGGCACCGTCAGACCGACCAGCCGGTAGGCCGAATCGATCCACAGCGGCGCGGTGACTACCAGCCCGACCGAGACCAGCGCGACGAAAACGGCCAGCCACGCCGCTCCGGCACCGGACCGTCGGTCACCTACCACCGGCGGCGGCGGACGATCCGGTTCCGATTCGGCCGGCTCCGGCTCCGACTCCGCTTCGGCCGGCTCCGGCTCCGACTCCGGTTCCGCTGGCTCCGGCCCCCAAGGCAGCGGCCCCTCGGGCCGATCCGATTCGGTGCTGTCGTCCGTCGTCGTGTCGGGTGCGGGCTCCTCCGGTGCGGACTCGTGAGGCGGTTCCGGTTGCGGAGCGTCGGCGTTGTCGGGCGGCTCTTCGGCGATGATCGTGGTCGGACGCGCCTCCTGATCGGGTTCCGGCGGTTCGACAACAGGCGGCGGTTGGATCGCCGGCTGCCGTGGTGCCGCGGAACCCTCCTGGGGCGCGGTCGCCGCCAGCGTCGCGTCGTCCAAGGCGATGCCGCGCTGGTCGGCGGCGGCGCGGATGGCGGCGTGGCGCTGCTGCGGGATGGCGCCGCGCTTCTTCCAGCCCTGCACCGTCGTGACCGGCGTGTCGAGCTTGTTGGCCATCGGCCGGATGCCACCGAAGGCGGCGACGACCCGGTCGGTCGCCGAGCGGCCGTCGAGGCTGTCCGGCGGATCCTGTGGGGACTCTGGGTCGGAGGTCATTCCTGGGTCTGTCGTCCTGCGGTCGGTGCGTCGGCGGAGTCGAGGAGATCGAGGAGTGCCGGCAATTCCGGTCGCGCGGCAATGTGGACCGCCCCCCAGACCCCCACACCCAGCCGTTCGGCGACGGCGGTGCTGAGGCAGAGCGCGACCAGCCCGCGCAGGGAATCCGACAGGCCGGCCGCGGCGACGAGCCTAGCAAACACCTCCGCCGTCCGTGGAGAGAAAATCAAGGCTCCCGCCACTTTGCGCCCCTTGAGCGCGTCGGCGGCGGCCTGCGGCAGCCGGTCCACGGCCCGGGCCTCGTAGAGCACCGCACGGCGGGCGTGGAAACCGGCCCCTTCGAGCCGGCCGAGCAGGTCGCCGGCCACCTGCTTGCCGGCGACGTGCAGCAGGGCACCGCCGGCCGGATCAAGCCGGGACGCCGCCAGCGCGGCCAAGGCCTCCGAATCACCCTCGGCGCAGTCGACTTGCGCGAAGCCGGCCGCCTGGGCAGCGTCGGCGGTGGATCGGCCGACGGCCAGAGCCGGCAGGTCGCGGCGCGACTCGGCGGCGGCAAAGGCGCGAACACCGTTCTGGCTGGTGAACAGCAGCGCCTGCACGCCGCCCAGATCGACATCCGGCGCGTCGCGCGGTGCGATCTCCATGATCGGCGCGACCACCGCGGTATGGCCGCGCGCCTCCAGGGCCGCGGCCAGCGACCGGGCATCGGCGATCGGTCGCGTGACAAGCCAGCGGCTCATGGATAGCGACGGCCGATCATGGATCGAGAAATCCCGGACCGGCCCGTGATTTGAGCTCGGCGCCGGCGTCTTCGCCCATCGCCCTGGCATCGTCCCGGCCGCCATCCCGCCGCGCGCGCAGGACCTCGCTCCCGTCCGGTCGCGCGATCAGCGCATCGAGCGCCAGTGCCCCCGCCTGGTCGAGCTGCGCCAGGGCCGCGATCGGCGTCCGGCAGGACCCTTCGAGCTCCGTCAGCAGGGCCCGCTCGGCCGCGACGCAGGTTCCGCTGTCGGGACAATGCAGGGCGGCAAGCCGCTCGCGCGCCGGGGCGTCGTCGGTCCGGCAGGCGATCCCGATGGCGCCCTGGGCGACCGCCGGCAACATGACGTCGCTCGGCAGGGTCGCGGTGATCCGGTCGGCCAGACCCAGCCGGCGCAGCCCGGCAACCGCCAGCAGCGTCGCGTCGACCTGGCCCTCGGCGAGCTTGCGCAGCCGGGTGCCGACATTGCCACGCAGGGGAACCACGGTCAGGTCGGGACGCCGCGCCAGGATCTGGGCCTGTCGCCGCAGCGCCGCCGTGCCGACCACCGCCCCGTGCGGCAGCCCGTCGGGGCCGTCGCATCCGGCCGCGAAGAACGCGTCGCGCGGATCCTCTCGGGGCAGGATGCAGGGAATGGACACGCCGTCCGGCAGCCAGGTCGGCACGTCCTTCATGGAATGCACCGCCAGGTCGATGGCCCCGGACAGCAATGCCGCGTCGATCTCCTTGGTGAAGAGGCCCTTGCCGCCGATCTCCGCCAGCGGCCGGTCCTGGATCGTGTCGCCGGTGGTGCGGATGACCACCGTCTCCACGGCCCCGGGCTGGGCCAGGTCGGGATGGGCGGCGGCCAGGCGCTCCGCCGTCTCGCGGGCCTGCGCCAGGGCCAGCGGGCTGCCGCGGGTCCCGATCTTCAACATCGCCGTCATGGCGGTTGGTGTAGCCCGTATTCTCCGCATTGGCCATGGGCAGGACAGCAGGGTCGCAGGAGGTGTCCTCGCCGTTGCCCGGGGTCGCCGGCGGCTGCTATGACACCGACCTCCATGAACCGGCAACCGACATGATCGTCCTGGGCATCGAAACCTCCTGCGACGAGACCGCCGCGGCGGTGGTCTCGGACGACCGGCGGATCCTGTCCAACGTGGTGCTGTCGCAGCTCGACGACCACCGGCCCTATGGCGGCGTGGTGCCCGAGATCGCCGCGCGCGCCCATCTCGCCCATCTCGGCGCGCTGATCCGCCAGGCGCTGGACGAGGCGGGCGTCGGTTTCGAGGACCTGGACGGTGTCGCAGCGACCGGCGGGCCGGGCCTGATCGGCGGCGTGATGGTCGGGGTCATGACCGCCAAGGCGATCGCCCTGGTGCACGACCTTCCGTTCCTGGCGGTCAATCACCTGGAAGGCCATGCGTTGACCGCACGGCTGACCGACGATCTGCCGTTCCCGTTCCTGCTGCTGCTGGTCTCCGGCGGCCACTGCCAGCTCTTGGAGGTGCGGGGCGTCGGCGACTATCGCCGGCTCGGCACGACCATTGACGACGCGGTCGGCGAGGCCTTCGACAAGGCGGCGAAGCTGCTCGGGCTGGGCTATCCGGGTGGCCCGGAAATCGAACGGTCGGCCGGCAAGGGCGATCCGGAGCGATTCGCGCTGCCGCGGCCGATGGTCGGTCGCGCGGGGTGCGATTTCTCCTTCTCCGGCCTGAAGACGGCGTTGCGGCGCCATGTTGACGCCCTGCCGGCGGGTCCGCTGCGGCGTGGCGATGTCGACGATCTGTGCGCCGCGTTCCAGGACGCCGTCGGCGACTGCCTGGCCGATCGCACCGGCAACGCCATCCGTTCCCTGTCCGCGGCGGGCAGCGGCCTGGTCGTCGCAGGCGGGGTGGCGGCCAATGCGGCCATCCGCGCGCGGCTCGCCGACCTTTCGGCCGAATCGGGCCTCCCCTTCATTGCGCCGCCGCCGGCTCTGTGCACCGACAATGCGGCCATGATCGCCTGGGCGGGGCTGGAGCGGCTGCGGCTGGGCAAGACCGATCCGCTCGATTTCGCGCCGCGGCCGCGCTGGCCGCTCGATCCCGATGCGGCGCCGGCGATCGGCGCGGGGGTGAAGGCATGACGGATATCAACACCATCGCGGTGATCGGCGGCGGCGCCTGGGGCACCGCCCTGGCGCAGGCGGCATGCCGGGCCGGGCGGGAGACGATCCTGTGGGCCCGTAGCGCGGCCGTGGTCGACGCCATCGGACAGCGGCAGGAGAACCCGGACTACCTGCCGGGCATCGCCCTGGACCCGGGAATCGCGGCGACCGGCGATCTGGACCGGGCGCGGGCCGCCGATGCGCTGCTTCTGGTGACGCCGGCCCAGCACCTGCGCGAGACCTGCCGGCAGTTGGCGGGGACCGACCGGCCGCTGGTGATCTGTTCGAAGGGCTTCGAGACCGCGACAGGGGCGCTGATGTCAGAAGTCGTCGGCGCCGAGTGCCCCGACGCGCCGATCGCGGTGCTGTCCGGGCCCAGCTTCGCGGCCGAGGTGGCCCGCGGCCAGCCGACCGCCATCACCCTGGCCTGCGCCGATCAGGCGCTCGGCGAATCGCTGGTCCAGGCGCTGGGAGGCCAGACCTTCCGGCCGTATTGGAGCGACGACCTGATCGGCGTGCAGATCGGCGGGGCGGTGAAGAACGTGCTGGCGATCGCCTCTGGCGTGGTGATGGGGCGGTCGCTGGGCGAAAACACGCGTGCGGCGCTGGTCACGCGCGGGCTGGCCGAGCTGATGCGCCTGGGCGCGGCCCTGGGCGCGCGGCCGGAAACGCTGATGGGACTGTCCGGCCTCGGCGACCTGCTGCTGACCTGCACCAGCCTGGAATCGCGCAACACCTCACTGGGGCACGCGCTGGGACAGGGCCGGTCGCTGGACGAGATCCTGGCCGGCCGGCGCAGTGTCAGCGAAGGCGTCTACACCGCCGGCGCGGTGGTCCGGCTGGCGGCCGAGCACGGGGTCGAAGCGCCGATCTCCGCGGCTGTGGATGCGGTGCTGCGCGGTGCCTCCGGCATCGATGATTCGATCCTGGCGCTGCTGGCGCGACCATTCCGCGCCGAGCACGGATAGGACAAAGAAAAACCGCCCGGCCGGGACCGGGCGGTTCTCCAACCATATTTGCTGGCGGTTAGTTGGTGGCCACCAGGGACTTGCCGTCGATCCGGACCGGCCGGCCCTCATAGTCATAGACGGTGCTGGCGCTCTCCAGGAAGCTGAAGGGCACGTTCAGACCGATCGACCGGGCCTTGCGGAAGTTGATCGCGATGTCCGGCGGCGACACCACGCCGACAGCCAGATCGCCCACATTGACCCGGCCGGACAGCACGTCGGCGCCGTAGACCGCGGCGATGTGCGCGTTCGACTGGAAGCTGACGCCGATCGACAGCACGGCGCTATCGTCGCCGGCGGCCACGACCTCCGGCACCACGCTGAGCACCGGCACCCGGTTGGCATGGGCGTTGATGGTGCGGATCTCCCGGAACACGGCGGTGCTTCCGGTGATCCAGAACACGCTGTTGTCCAGGGTCGGGTCGTTGCGGCGCATGTCCTCGACGGTCGACCGGACCAGCCGCGCCAGCTCCGGGCGGGCGTTCTGCGGGTCGCGCAGGGCGACGTCGAAGACCTGGATGCCGCGCCGCCGGGCAAACCGGGCGATCGGGTCGGCCTGGGTCTGCATGGCGCTGATGTTCTGGCTGTCCACCAGGATCGCCAGGTTCCGCAGGGCCGGCTTCAGCTCCAGCAGGTACTGCATCTGCACCTCGATCGGGGTGTTGAGCGAGGTGAAGGCGAAGTTGGTGCCGGTGCCGGTGTCGTAATCCTCGGCCTGGCCGAGCAGCACCGGATCCTTGGAGCAGACCGAGACCACCGGCAGCTCGCCGCCGCGGTAGTTGTCCCACAGCCAGGCGGTCGATTCCGATCCCATGGAGAAGATCAGATCGTAGTCGCCGCTCTCCGCGACGCCCAGCGCCTCGAGGCCGCGCTCGTCGGACTTGGCGAAGTTGTAGACGGTCAGCTCGACGTCCATGTCCTTCTCGGCGAACACGTCCAACACCTTGGTGATGGCGATGTCATAGGCCGAAGACGGACGCGGGTAGATCACCATGATCCGCTGCGACGCGGGGCCGCTGCGGCCCTTGCGCTGGATGGTGACGATCCACGGGGTGCCCGGGGTCTCGATGAAGTCCCATTCCAGCATGGCGTCGTCGCCATAGCCGAACCAGTCGGCGTAGTTGGGCACGACGTCGGCGTGGGCCGCATTCGGCAGCGCAATAAGCGCCAACGGCGCGGCCAGCAGCCCGATCAGGCCGCGGCGCGTGAGGAACAGTCCGGGGATGCTCATGGGTCCTCCCTTTCTAGGCGGTGCTCGCCCATTGCTGGGTCGATCGGGACAGGAACAGGATGCCCAGCAGGGCGATCGCGACGCCGATCCACATGAGGTTCAGGGCGCTCTGGCCCCAGTAGAGGAACATCTGGCCGACGATCATCGGACCGGCGACATGGCCGATCCGCTCCAGGAACCGGTAGGTCGCGGTGACCGATGTCGGGCCGATCTTGGTGGCCAGCTCCGAATCGGAGACGTGGGTGACCACCGGCGCGTTGATGAAGCCGTGGGCGATGCCGACCGTGGCGACGCCGATGATCAGCACCAGGGTCACCAACAGGCCACCATCGTCGCGGCCGTTGATGCCCTCCCAGTCGATCAAGCCGATCGCCATCAGGCCGAGGCCGCTGATCACCGCGCCCCAGAACAGGATCGTGTCGGTCTTGCCGGTGCGGTCGACCAGGCGCGACACCCAGCTCGACGCCAGCACGACGCCGGCGGCATAGACCATGATGATCTGGCCGATATCCTCCTGGGCGTAGTTCTTCTGGGCGAGCAGCAGCGGCAGGGCGAAGATGATGATGCCGGTCAGCACCGCCTTGGCCGGGATGCCAATGAAGAACATGGTCTGCAGGAAGTGCATGCTGCGCAGCACCTGCCCGACATCGCGGCCGAGCTGGCGGAAGGTGGCGCCGATGCCGCTCTCGACGGTGCGCTGCGGCGCGGTCGAGGGCAGCACGGTGATCGCGTAGAGCGCCATGCCGGTGGCGATCATGCCGCCGAGAGTGAACACGCCCTCCGCGCCCATATAGGTCACCAGCAGCGACCCGATCGCCATGCCGGAGATCATGCCGCCCTGGAATCCGAAGACGATGATCGCAGCACCACGCGTCTTCCCGCCCGGCGAGGCGATCGCCAGGATGTAGGACTGCACGCCGATGAACAGCATGCCCTGGCCGATACCGGACAGGGCGCGCGCCGCGGTGACGACATAGAAGTCGGTCGGCAGCGCCATGGCGAACACGCCGATCGCCGCCAGCACCAGCCCGCCATACATCAACGGCCGGGCGCTCCAGTTCTGGGCGTAGTGGCCGGCCGGAATCAGCGCCAGCGCGAAGCACAGGTAATACGCCGTGAACGGTGCGGACGCGTAACCGGAGGACAGGCCCGATGCGGCCACCACCCCGTGCATGAACTGGGGCAGGAAGGCGTAGTTCAGGTGTTCCAGGAAGACCGCCACGAAGAACACCGGCTTGACCAGGTCGAGCAAGGCGGCGTCGCGCTGCATCCTGGCCGTCTCGGCCTCCTCGGACCCGTCCTGCGCATCGGGCTCATCGGTGTTGCCGCCGGTGGTCTGCTGCACCGATCCGGCCAGCTGCAGGAACAGCCCGGCCAGGAAGCCGGAGGCGACGAACAGGGCCGCGAAGTTCTTGACGCTGCGCAGCACCCGGTTGACCACGATGTCGGCCGGCAGCGCCACCGCGACGCGGACGTTGCGGCCCAGCTCCGGCCGCGACAGGTCGACCTCGTACTGGTAGTTGGCGGTGTCCTCGACCCAGGCGCGGCCGACCGCGTCGCGGTCGGTATGGGCATGCACCCCGTCATTGACGATCAGACCGGCCGCGCTGATGTCCGGATAGAGCCGGCGATAATCGTCGAAGATCGCATCCAGCCCGTCGATCTGGTCGATGTTGACGTTGATCATCATGATGATCGACAGGCGCTGGCCCAGGGAATCGGCCAACGCCTTCACCCGGGACGTGGCGCCGTCCTGATACAGGTTGATCAACGTCACGATGACCAGCAGCGCCATGCCGAGGAAGGTGAAGGCATAGACGATCTGCAGCCAGGGCGTTCGCCCGCGCCCGGCCGGCGCCTCGGCGACCGAGACGAACAGGGCGAAGGCGACGGACAGGAACGCGGCGACGACCAGCAGCGGCTTGAAGGCGGACTGCACGGTCTCGTCGACCACCGAGGTCGGCATGGTGACCGCCAGGCTTCCCACCGTCTCGAAGCGATTGCGCAGCGGCAGCACGACCTGCTCGTACTCCTTGGTCATGCGCAGCTCGAACGTGTTGTTGCCGGCGTTCTCGGCGATCGGCAGCAGCGGGATGGTGTCGTCGCCGGTGGCGAAGACCGGCCGGCCGGCGCGGTCGAAGACCGTCATGGCGGCGATGGTCGGATCCGATTCGAGGATCGGACCCGCCAGGGTCGAGAAGCCGACATACTGGCGCAGCGGCAGGCCGGCGCGCAGGAAGGACTCCATCGCGTTCTGCGCGATCTTGCCCTGGGCTTCCAGCTTCTCGAGCTGGAACTGCTGGTAGGTCCGCTTCGCCTCGCTGTATCCGACATAGATCAGCAGGAGCAGCGACAGCCCCAGCACCAGGAACATCATCGTCGCGTCGATCAGGCGCCGTTTTTTCGATTTGGCCGATCGCATGTCGCTCAGGTTCCTTTACTCCGGTCGTCCGGGGTCAGTTCGCAAGTTCGATGATCTGCTGCGCCGCGCCGGGACGCCGCCGCATCAGCATGTCCAGCCGATCGGCCAGCAGAGAGAGAATAAGGTCTTCGTAGTCCATGCCGTGGGCACCCAACTCGGTGCACACCAGGCTGGTGACCTTGCCGTCCGGGCGCTTCAGGTCGGGCTTGGGATTGGTCTCCAGGATGCACATCCGGCCACCGGCATCGGCCCGCACATCGATCCGCACCAGCGTCTCCAGGCCGAAATCCACGAACACCTCGCGGGCCAGCCCGTGCAGCCGGTTGATCTCGGCCGCGTCGCGCGAGGGGTCCAGCGCACGCACCCGCTTGTCGGTGATCGGCTTCTTGTCCATCGAGGTGAAGATCCGCTCGCCGGGGTCGAGGACCCGCTCCACGGCGGAGACCACGAAGGGCTCGTCCAGCCGTGACAGGCCGCGCTCCGCCGCCATCACCGGCCCGCAGATCGCCACGCAGAACTCGCGTCCCTCCAGGAAGGGCTCGATCATCACGTCGTTCTCGGTGGCCTCGAAGACCTCTGCCACCTTCTCGGTCAGGCCGTCGATGTCCTCCACCACGTGCACATGCAGCGATGCGCGGCCGGAGACCGGCTTGACCACGAACGGGCCGCGGAAATGGCCGAATGTGCCGAAGAACCGGCTGTTCAGGTCCGGCATGAAGGCGCCCCGCTCCATGTTCCAGGTCACGAAGGGCGTCGTCGGGATGCCGAGCGCGATCAGATGGCGCTTGAACGCGTCCTTGTTGTCCAGCATCGCGGCGGTCAACGGGTCGTGGCCGACATAGGGGATTCCGATCATCTCGAGCATCGCCGCGGCATGCGAGACGGAGTGGTAGCCCTGGACGCCGCCGGTGTTGAGCCAGGCCAGGTGGATGCCCTGCTCCTGAAGATGGGTGCCGAGGCGCATGTCCTCCGGGACCACCTCGACGAAGCCGACCCCCAGACGCTCCAGGGCGCCGGCGATATCCTCCGCGACCGTGCGATAGCTCTTCCAAGGGCGACGATTGACCGTCGGGTTGATGACGGCGCCGTCGGCGGATTTGTCGCCGCCATAGATGACGGCCATGCGCAGCCGCGGCAGCAACTTGTCCAATCTGGCCTGCAGGTCATCGACACCGACACGCTTCCTATCAGGTTCAACAGCGAGGTCAGCGCGCCGCAACGGTGGCGCACTGCCGGCGAGTCTCAAAGCGTCCATGTCGCCCCCGGAGCTAGCTCAGATACCAGTTATAATTAAGGAAAATTTTCTATAATGAAAATTAACAAACAGTAAAATTTGGTCATTAACACTATGTAAACCAAGATTATTAACCATTGTTACTGCCTGTTCGGACGCTCAGCCCTGATTTACTGCGACCTACACTTTGCACGGACCTCCTTAATCGATCGTTGATTTGGCCAATTGTCGTCAGGTCGGGATGAGGCCTGCCGACGACACCACGGTGGTCGGGCCCGATCGCCGGCGGGCTTGCGGTCCGTCCAGGCCGTCGCCGCGGCCGCGGCAACTCACGGATTGTTAAGGAATGGCTCGCATGTTCGTTCGGTATCGAAGGCATTGGCGCGGGACGGTTGCCGGGCGGCGATTCCGTTGCGCGAGGGTCCAAGAGGGGCGAGTGGCGCCCGCCGGCCGCTGGAGGGGGCGAAGCATGCCACCCCGACATCTGACAGAATCGATTGGGCGCGGATCGCAAGGCGGACGCGGTCGCCGGAATTCCGGGCGCGCGCGCTAGCGGGGCATCGCAGGCGGTGGGCGCGACACACAGGCGCGAAACCGGGGGCAAATCCGGTGCGGGATCGATACTGGCGGACAGCCAGCTCGACGTGTTCGAGCTCATCGCCAAGGGTGCGTCGCTCGAGACCGTCCTGAAGCGCGTGGCCGAGATCGCCCTTTCCGCGCTCGACGTCGCGGCGGTGTCGATCGACCTGACCGATGGCCGCGACAGCCTGATTCGCACCGCCGCCTCCGCGGGACTTCCGCCGGCCTATGCCGAAGCGATCTCCGAGCTCACCGAGGTCGGACGGTCCAGCCGGTCCGGGCGGGCGGCCGGTGCCGATTCGGCACAGGACGCGATCGCCGCCGATATCCGCCGCCTGGCACGCGGGCTGGACCTCGACGATTGCCGGCCCTGCCCGATCCTGTCGGCCAAGGGGGCGCTGAGCGGCTTCCTGACCATCCATGGAAAGCCGAAGAAGGGCCGCCTGACCTCGGCGCGAATCGACTCGCTGGTGCGCCTGACCCGGATCGCGATGGAGTCGGCGCAGCAGGTGCAGTCGGCCGATCGCCGCTTCGCCTCATTGGCGGCGACCGTGCCCGGCGTGGTCTATCAGCGCCTGGTCAGCCCGGATGGCGACATCCGCTACACCTACATCAGCGAAGGTGTCCGCGACCTGTTCGGCGTCTCGCCGGAGGAAGTCCTCTCCGACCCCACGGTGCTGTTCGATTGCTATGACCCGGACTACCGGGCCTCCCTGACCGATCGGCTGCTGACCGCGTCACGGTCGCTGGAGCTGTGGGACGTGCAGGTGCAGATCACCACCACCGATGGCCAGCAGAAATGGACCCATGCCATCGCCAGGCCGCACCGCCAGGCCGACGGCGCGGTCATGTGGACCGGCATCATCCTGGACGCGACTCGGATCAAGAAGACCGAGATCGAGCTCCGGCGCGCCAAGGACGAGGCCGAGCAGGCGCATCGGGCGCAGGCCGAGCTGGTGGAGAAGCTGCGCAGCGCCGACGAGCGGTTCACCTCGCTCGCCCACACCATTCCCGGCGTCGTCTATCAGCGCATCGTCACGCCCGACGGCGACATCCGCTACACCTATATCAGCGATGGCGCCCGCGACCTGTTCGGCGTCGCTCCGGAGAAGATCATCGCCGACCCGCAGGCCCTGTTCGAGTGCCATGGTCCGGAATACCGCAAGACCTTCCGGCAGCGCCTGCTGGCGGCCTCCCGCTCGCTGACCATGTGGGATGTCGAGGCCCAGATCGTGACCGTCGATGGCGAGGAGAAGTGGACCCACGCCATCGCCCGCCCGCATCGCCAGCCCGACGGATCGGTGCTCTGGGACGGCGTCATCCTGGACGCCACCCGGATCAAGCAGGCGGAGCTCGACCTGCGCCGCGCCAAGGAGGAGGCGGAGGCGGCCAACCGCGCCAAGACCCAGTTCCTGGCCAGCATGAGCCATGAGCTGCGCACGCCGCTCAACGCCATCATCGGCTTTTCCGAGATCCTCAAGAGCGAGGTCTACGGCCCGCTCGGCAATACCGACTACGTGCAATATGCCGGCTACGTGCATCGCAGCGCCCATGGCCTGCTGGACACCATCAACAGCATCCTGGAATTCACCAAGTTCGAGACCTTCGACGTCGTCATCAACGACCGCTCGGTGCATATCGGCGACGTGATCCGATCGGCGGTGTCGCAGGCGCGCACCCTCACCGAGGAAGCCACGATCGAGATCGTCGGATCGCCCGACGAGGCGTTGCCCATCCTGATCTGCGACGAGGATCTGGTGCGGCGCATGCTGGTCCACCTGCTGTCGAACGGCGTCAAGTTCACGCCGGAGGAGGGCCGCGTGGAGGTCGGCGCGGAGCTGCTGGACGGCGGCGAGTTGGCGATCACGGTGCGTGACGACGGCATCGGCATCGCCGAGGAGGACATGCCGAAGATCTTCGAGGCGTTCGGCCAGATCGACGGCACGCTCAGCCGGCACTATGGCGGCAGCGGCCTCGGGGTCCCGCTGGCGGTCTCGATGGCCAAGCTGCATGGCGCCGATCTGAACTTCGACAGCGCGCTCGGCCTGGGCACCACGGTCACCGTGATTTTCCCCAAGGAACGGGTCATCGGACGCGCCCGCAAGCGCGTCGCGCAATAGGCCGCGCCCGCGCCCGTCGGCGGCCCTGCGGGGACGAAGGGTGCTCTTTGCGCGACCGGTTCTCAGGTCTGCGCAACCCCGATGAACTAATCGATTCTTAACGTATACGGCCAATTCTTGGGCATGACCGTTTGCCGATCTTCGACGCCCCGAACCCGGCACCGGACAGGTCGACGCAATGCCGTCAGGACCCTCGGACCGGGCGTTCGGCTGACAAGCTGGAAGAGTCGCAGTGCCCCGTAAGCAGCCGCCCAGGAAGAAGGACGAGGTCACGGCCAAGCCGGCAACGGCGACACGCGGCCGTCGCCGCGCCTCAGCGCCGAAGCGCGGCAAGCCGGCGGCAGCGGCGACCAGCGCGGTCGCGGAGAACGGGATCCTGGATCGTTTCATCGCAGGCCAGCGCGCCGTCCTCGCGCTCGTCGCGGAACATCGCGCTCTTGCCGATATCGTCAGCGGGCTCGACCGGCTGTTTGCCGACATGCTGGGCTGTGCCGGCGCGACCTTCGTCGTGTTCGACGGCCGTGACTGGCGCCGTATCACGCCGAGCGACACGAGCTCCGATGGAGACCGACCGGCGGTATGCCCGGGGCTGGCCGGCCGTGTCGCCAAATCCGTCAAGTCGTGGAGCAAGCCGCTCCGGATCGATGCCGGCGAAGGCAAACCCGATCTGTCCGGCCTCACCGCAATGCTGACCGGCAATTCGGAGTCGGTGGGTTGGGCGCTGCCGATCGGCGGACCGGAAGGCGGAGATCCCGGCTTCGTGTTCCTGCGCTTTGATGGGCCGCGCAAGCTGGACGCGGAGGCTCGTCAGGCGCTCGACCTGCTGGAGCCGCTGACCCAGGTGGCGGTGAATTCCACCCGCAGCACCATGGCCGCCCGCGCCGCCGACGAACGCTTCGCCTCGCTTGCCGCGACCATCCCCGGCGTTGTCTACCAGCGCGTGGTCCGGCCCGACGGCGATATCCGCTACACCTATATCAGCGAGGGCGCCCGCGACCTGTTCGGCGTCGAGCCGGAGACGGTGCTGTCGGACTCGCAGGCGCTGTTCGAGCGCTATGCGCCGGAGTACCGAGACACCTTCCGCGATCGCCTGCTCGAGGCCTCACGCACGCTCTCCCTGTGGGATGTCGAGGCGCAGATCGTCACGCCGGAGGGCGAGCAGAAATGGACCCACGCCATCGCCCGGCCGGAGCGCCAGCCGGACGGCAGCGTGGTCTGGAACGGGGTCATCCTCGCCGCGACCCGCATCAAGCAGGTCGAGCTCGAGCTGCGCCGCGCCAAGGAGGAGGCCGAGGCCTCCAGCCGCATGCAGGCCGAGCTGCTGGAGAAGCTGCAGAGCGCCGACGAACGGCTGTCCTCTCTGGCCGCCACCATCCCCGGAGTGGTCTATCAGCGCCTGGTCACGCCGGATGGCGACATCCGCTACACCTATATCAGCGAGGGCGCGCGCGACCTGTTCGGCGTCGAGCCCGAGGACGTGCTGAACGATCCCAACGCGCTGTTCAAGCACCACGGCCCGGAATACCGCAAGACCTTCCGCGACCGTTTGATCGCGGCGTCCAAGGCCATGACCCTGTGGGACGTCGAGGCGCAGATCGTCACCGCCGACGGCAAGGAGAAATGGACCCACGCCCTGGCCCGGCCCCATCGGCGAGAAGACGGGTCGGTGCTGTGGAACGGCGTCATCCTGGACGCCACCCGCATGAAGGAGGCGGAGTTCGCGGCGGCGGCGGCCGAGGAGCGCACCCGCGCCGCAATCGTCGAGAGCATCTCCCAGGGCATCGCCATCTTCGATCCCGGCGACCGCCTGATCACCTGGAACAGCAAGCTCATCGACCTGTTCCCGGGCCTCGGCGACAGCATCAAATCCGGCGCGACCTACCGCACGATCATGCAGGCCGAGGCGGAGGGCTGCGTCGACACCGATGGCTCGGCGCCCAAGGCGCAGATGCTGCGCGACCGGATGTCCCTGCACGACAGCCAGGAGAGCAGTACCGAGCGCCGGCTGGCCGATGGCCGTTGGATCCTGATCAACGAGCGGCGCAGCGACGCCGGCACCATCGTCCTCTACACCGACGTCACCGACCTGAAGCGCCGCGAGGAGCAGCTCCAGCTCGCCAAGAACCGGTCCGAGCAGGCCAATGTCGAGCTGGAGAAGACCATCCGCCGGCTGGACATCGCGCTGGGCAACATGACCCAGGGCCTGTGCCTGTTCGATTCGCAGCTTCGCTCCATCCTCTGCAACCGCCGCTACGCCAAGATCTTCCGGCTGCCGCCGGAGCTGACCGGCCCGGGCATTGCGCTGCACGAACAGATCGGCCACGTGGCGGCGCAGGGCAATGCCGACGAGGCGGAGGCCGTGGCGCTGGTCGACGACCGGTTGAGCTATGCCGCCAGCCGGGCGCGCTGCACCTACCGCCTGACCCTGCCGGACAAGCGCATCATCGAGGTCATCCACCAGCCGCTGCCCGATGGCGGCGCCGTGGAGACGTTCACCGAAGTGACCGCCGACGCCCCGCAGGCCCTGGTGTTCGGTTCCGAGACGGCGGAACCGCGGCCGGCGAACGGCTCCGCCGCGGCGGATGGGGATATCGACGACAGCGCGGTGGCCCTCGCCCTGGCGCGCGACGAGGCGCGGTCGGCCGATCGCGGCAAGGCGGAGTTCCTGCGGGCCTTCGGCCACGCCTTGAAGGCGTCGCTGGAGACCATCGTGGACACCTCGGAAGCGATGACCGGAGCGGTGTACGGGCCGCTGGGCGATGATCGCTATCAGCAATTCGCCAAGTCGATCCGCGACAGCGGCAACGCCCTGATGAGCATGATCGACGACATCGAGGAGATCTCGACGCTGACCGCCGGCGAGATCGAGCTGTCGGAGCAGCCGCTGGACCTGGGCGAGCTGCTGGCCCGGTGCATTCGCCTGGCCCGTCACAGCGCCGCCGGCGAACCGCCCGCGATCACCATCGCCAAGCCGGCCGATGGCTATCGCATCCAGGCTGACGAGACCAAGCTGCGGCAGGCGTTCTTCAACCTGCTGTCCAATGCGGTCCGGTTCACCCCGGCCAAGGGCCGGATCGAGGTATCGATCGATACCGCTGACGATGGCGGCCTGGCGGTCGCGATCGCCGATACCGGAGGCGGCGTTCCCGCCAAGATCGTATCGGCGCTGATGAAGCCGGCGGAGAACGGCAAGGGCGCGCAGATCGCCGATGCCAACGGCACGCATCTTGGCCTGCCGGTGGTGAAATCCCTGATCGAACGGCATGGCGGATGGCTGGAGCTGGACAGCGCCCGGGGGCGGGGAACCACCGCCGTCGTCCACATTCCCGACTCGCGGGTGCTGTCACGTCCGGACGGCGCCGGCGTCTGATCCCGCCGCGCGGGCGGGTCCCCATCCCGAATGTTTCAGTTGTGAAGAAGTTTCCGCGGGGACTGGTCTCGCCGGTGCCGGGGCATTAAGGTTCGCTGATTCGGCTGAGACACCCGTCTCTTCCTTCTGCCGAAGGTTGCAAGCCCGCGAGCGAAATCATGGCGTATTGGCTGATCAAATCAGAACCGAACACGTGGTCCTGGGACCAGCAGGTCGCGGCCGGCGTCGAGGAATGGGACGGGATCCGCAACCACCAGGCCAAGAACAACCTCCTGGCCATGCGGCTGGGCGATCTCATCTTCTTCTATCACTCGGTCACCGGGACCGAGATCGTCGGCATCGTCGAAGTCGCCGCCGAGGCGCATCCGGATTCCACCGACCCGACCGGCAAGTGGTTCGCCGTCGACGTCCGCCCGATCCGGCCGCTGGTCAAGCCGGTATCACTGAAGCAGATCAAGGCGGATCCCAGCCTGTCGGAAATGGCGCTGGTAAAGAACAGCCGCCTGTCGGTGCAGCCGGTGACGGCCGCGGAATGGCAGCTGGTCTGCCGGATGGGCGAGACCGACCCCAACTGACGCCCCCGGGGCGATCCCGCATTCAAGACGCGGTTTGACCGTCCGGACCGGGCGGCGCGGCCGCCTGTCTTGGTGAACGAATACTTAAGAAAACGTGACCGTTCGGAATAATTTTAAACCATTTGTAAATATGTATGGGCTTACGATCGAGTCTGGGAGGAATTCACTTGCTCCCCAAGATGAACACATGATCGGCCCGCTGTTGTTGCGTCCGAACTGACGGATGGCCGGCGCCGAGAAGGCAGGTTCATGAACGTTGTCGCTCGGGGGAAATACGCTGCCCTGCGTCCGCTTGCCGGACGCTGGCGCAAGGCTGTCCTCCGGGCCGCGCTCGGACTGGCCGTCGCCGGACTTCTCATCCTCGTTCCCGTTGATATCCACCTCGCGTCGACTGGCGGTTCGCCGGAATTGGGCGTCGCCGATGCGATGGCTCAGAGCCTTGGCGGTGGCGGCGGAGTGGAGCGCTCTGTCGGCCGATCCGGCGGCCCCGAGCGGGAGCGCAGCCGCCCGGAACGCGACCGCCCGGAACGCGACCGACCGGAACGCGACGATCGCGGCGGCCCCGAAGATCGCGGCGCGTCCTCGCGGGGCGCCGGCGGAGATCGCGACAGATCCGGTCGGGGCGGCGGCGGGACCCCCGAGGTCGACCGCAGCGTGACCACGCCGGAATCCCCGGCCGCCGCCGCGATCGGCCGCGCGCTTGGCGAGCGCGATGGTGACCCGGGCACCGCCCCGACCGAGGCCGGGGCGGCACGGGTGCGCGCAATGGTCGAAATCGCACGCGATCTCGGCGCCGAGACGCCGTCGCGCTCCGAGGTGCCGCGCATTTCCGGCGCCGTGACCCAGGAGATGCTCGACGAGGCGGAAGATCGCTATGTCGCGGCGGTGCAGGAGGCCTGGGAGGCGCATGGCTTCCCCTGGAACGATTCCGAGGTGCTGCAGTCGCTGGACGAGCTGGACGCCCTGGTCTCGGCGCTGGAGAGTATCATGCGCGACGTCGACGGCAGTTCGCCCGGCGCAACCGTTGTCACTGACATCAACGATGACGGCTTCGTCGACATCAACGATCTGTGGGACGCGCATCTGCGCTAGCGCCTGGCCGCCTGCCGGCCGTTCCGCGGCGGGTTATCGAGCCGTCTCACGTCATCCCGATCACCCAATGTCCTTGAGCGTTCCGGTGGCCGACCAGATTGGAGTAGGTCTCGTTTACCATTAATTATCGTAAACGATTTTTAAATATTGATGAGATTACCATCAAACAACAAAACCAGTACACGGCCCTGTCGTTTGACAAGGGCGCAAGTGGACTGAAGTAGAAGACTTGAAAGCCGTCCCTGGGAAACATGGGTTCATGAAGGCACCTGACGACAGGACGGGCTTGAGCGTGTGCATTCCGCGCCGATTTGAAGCGTGGGGCTTCCGCAGGCTGATCGTCCTGCTGTTCGCCGCCGCCTTCCTGATCGCCTTTCCTGCAGACATTCGACTTCCGAAGGCCTCGGAGGGATCGGCTGTCGGTCTCGCAACCGCCCATGCGGACGACGATGACGGCGGCGACGATGACGATGACGATGACGATGACGACGACGGCGGCAGCGGCAGCGGCGGCGACGATGATGCCGGCGGAAGTGATGACGACGATGGCGGCGACGATGATGACGCCGGCGGCGGTGATGACGACGACGGTGGCGGCGACGATGATGCCGGCGGCGGCGATGACGACGATGGCGACAGCGGCGATGATGACGACGCCGGTGATCGGGATGACAGCAGCGATCGCAGCGACAGCGACGATCGTGGCGGCCCGGAGGATCGGGGCGCATCGTCGCGCACGATCGGCTCGAGATCCGATGCAGACCGCAATGTCGTCACGCAGAATTCACCGGCGGCCGCGCCGGCTGGTCAGGCGCTGGGGCAGCGCCATGACGAGCCGGGTGTCGCGCCGACCGATGAGAGCACCGCCCGGGCCCGGGCAATGGTCGAGATCGCGCGCGATCTGGGCGCTCCGCTGGCGGACGGGTCGGATCTGCCGCCGATCTCGGGCGTGGTGACTCAGGAGATGCTCAGCGCGGCGGAACGGCACTACGTCGAGACGGTCCAGGAGGCTTGGGAGGCGCATGGCTTCCCCTGGAACGACCCGGAGGTGCTTCGGTCCCTGAGCGAACTCGATGCCATGGTGTCCGCCCTGGAAAGCATCATGCAGGACGGAGACGAGTCCAGAGCCCGCGCCGCCACTGATTTCAATCAGGACGGCTTCGTCGACATCAACGATTTGTGGGATGCGTATTGGCGCTAGTCGCGCCCGGCCGGGCCGGACGCCGGATGCCGATCAACGCGGCGGCAGCTTTTCCTGAAGGTCGCTGGCGCTCGCCTGGATCCGGTTGGCCAGGGCCTTGGCCGCGGCGGCCGCACCGGAGAAGCCGTGATCATGCGACGGCACGGCGCGCAGCAGCGCATCCAGGGTCATCTGGTTGGTGCGATTGCTGATCTCGCTCAGCCGGCCCATCAGGGCATTGACCTCGGCCGCGTCGAGATCCATCGGATCGTTGCTCGACATCGAATTCCTCCCGGATACACCGGTACGTACCCTGGCCCAACTATGACCGGCCGGCGTTAAGGCCATGTAAATGGGGCTCGTCGCCCGCGCTCCGGTTGAGCCGCTCCGCGCTTCCATGGATAATCGGGCGGCCGCGCCGCGCGCCGGTCTGCCAGCGGAATCGGGCAGGCCGAACGACTTCCGGGGGGATGCCACATCATGAGCAGCAGCACCTTTTTTCCGGTCAACGACGAGATCGCCGAGAAGGCCTGGGTCGACGAAACCGGCTACCAGCAGATGTACGACCGGTCGATCGCCGATCCGGAGGGCTTCTGGGCCGAGCAGGGCAAGCGGCTGCACTGGTCCAAGCCCTACACCCAGGTCAAGGATGTCAGCTACACCGGCGACGTCCATATCCGCTGGTTCTACGACGGCGAGCTGAACGCCTGCTACAACTGCGTCGACCGTCACCTGGACACCCGCGCCGACCAGACCGCGATCATCTGGGAAGGCGACAGCCCCAGCGACCACAAGCATGTCAGCTATTCCGAGCTGCACCAGAACGTGGCCCGGCTGGCCAACGTGCTGAAGGACCGCGGCATCAAGAAGGGCGACGTGGTCACCATCTACATGCCGATGATCCCCGAGGCGGCCTACGCCATGCTGGCCTGCGCGCGGATCGGCGCCATCCATTCGGTCGTCTTCGGCGGTTTTTCCCCCGACAGCTTGAGGGACCGGATCCAGGATTGCGGCTCGACCTGCGTCATCACCTCCGATGAGGGCGTGCGCGGCGGCCGCAAGATCCCCTTGAAGGCCAACACCGACGCGGCGGTGGCGCAATGCGAGGGCGTGCATACGGTCGTCGTCGTGCAGCGCACCAGCGGCGAGATCAAATGGGTCGACGGCCGCGACGTCTGGTACCACGAGGAATGCGCCAAGGTTTCCTCCGACTGCCCGTGCGAGGAGATGGGCGCGGAGGACCCGCTGTTCATCCTCTACACCTCGGGATCGACCGGAAAGCCAAAGGGGGTGCTGCACACCACCGGCGGCTACATGGTCTACGCCTCGATGACCCACCAATACGTCTTCGACTACCATGACGGGGACGTCTATTGGTGTACCGCCGATGTGGGTTGGGTCACCGGTCACAGCTACATCGTCTATGGCCCGCTGGCCAACGGCGCCCAGACCCTGATGTTCGAGGGCGTGCCGAACTACCCGGACGCCTCGCGTTTCTGGCAGGTGGTCGACAAGCACAAGGTCACCATCTTCTACACCGCGCCGACCGCCATCCGGGCCCTGATGCGCGAGGGCGAGGGGCCGGTCAAGACGACCAGCCGCAAGAGCCTGCGCCTGCTGGGCTCGGTCGGCGAGCCGATCAATCCCGAGGCCTGGCTCTGGTACCACTCCGTGGTCGGCGACGAGCGCTGCCCGATCGTCGACACCTGGTGGCAGACCGAAACCGGCGGCATCCTGATCACCCCGCTGGTCGGTGCCATCGGCACCAAGCCCGGCTCCGCCACAAAGCCCTTCTTCGGGGTGCAGCCGGTGGTGGTCGATGGCGAGGGAAACCATCTGGAGGGCGCGACCGAGGGCAATCTCTGCCTTGCCGACAGCTGGCCGGGGCAGATGCGCACGGTCTATGGCGATCATGAACGCTTCGTGCAGACCTATTTCTCGACCTTCAAGGGCAAGTACTTCACCGGTGACGGCTGCCGCCGGGACGAGGACGGCTATTACTGGATCACCGGGCGGGTCGACGACGTCATCAACGTCTCCGGCCACCGCATGGGCACGGCCGAGGTGGAGAGCGCCCTGGTCGCACACGACAAGGTCGCCGAGGCCGCTGTGGTCGGCTATCCGCACGACATCAAGGGCCAGGGCATCTACGCCTATGTCACGCTCAACGCCGGCGAGCAGCATTCCGAGGAACTGCGCAAGGAGTTGGTGCAATGGGTGCGCAAGGAGATCGGCCCGATCGCCTCGCCGGACCTGATCCAATGGGCGCCGGGCCTGCCCAAGACCCGGTCGGGCAAGATCATGCGCCGCATCCTGCGCAAGATCGCCGCCAATGAGCATGACGCGCTCGGCGACACCTCGACCCTGGCCGACCCGGCGGTGGTCGACGACCTGATCGACAACCGGATGAACCGCAGCTAGGGGCTATCCGCACCAATCCGGCCGCGGCCCGCGGCCGGCATAGCTCCGGGCCAGGCCGGAGGCGAGCAGCATCTCCCCGAGATCGGGCTCGCCGCCGGTCGACACCCGCGCCACGACACGGCCGGCATAGGTGCCGTAGCGGATGTCGCGCAGGGTCACGTCACCTCCGGCGATCCGGTCCGATAGGGCATCCCGCGCCTCTGCCGCTAATTGGCGCTCGCGGTCGCAGCGGCCCCGCAGTTCCGGCGTGTCGATACCGGCAAGGCGGACCCGGATCTCGATCGCCTGGCCCAGCCAGATGCGCGCCCGGACCGTCACCGTGTCGCCGTCGATCACCTCGAGCACTTTGGCGTCGACCGGGCCGGCCAGGGTCTCGGCCGCCATCGCACTTGGCGCGCACAGCGCGGCCAGCAGCGGCAGGACAAAATGGGCTGATCGACTCATCGCCTGTCCAACCTAGCAGTCCAGATCGGCACGATCCAGGAAAATAATCCTAGATCGGAGTCAGGGCCAAGTCCCTCTGGGGCGCGGAGGCAGCGGCTTGGTGAAGGCTGGCGCTAGAAGTCCGTGCAGCGGCCGTCGACTTCCCAGTCGCCATAGCGGGTCGGCTCGGGACCCTTGGGGCCACCGACCTCCCCAGGCTTCTGCTTCGGGCCGACGGCCCGCGGCGACGGTGTCTGGGCCTTGTCGGCGGACGGCTTTGATCGGTCCTTGACGGATTCGGTCGTCGTCTCGGTCATGGCGGGAAGATAGGACGGGAATGGCGGGATTTCACCCCTCGGGGCTTGAAATTCGGCCGTCGCACAACGGTCTTGACCGATCCGGCGGCAATCTTACCTAAGCGTCGAATAGAGAATCGGCCCGGGCGGCAGCGCGGGCGACAGCATGGAGACATGACGATGTCCGGGTATGTTCGGACAGCCCTGCTTCTGGCCGCGATCACGGCACTGTTCCTCGGCGCCGGCTACATGCTGGGCGGCCAGGGCGGCATGGTCATCGCCCTGATGATCGCGCTGGGCATGAACGCCTTCGCGTACTGGAACTCCGACAGGATGGTGCTGCGCATGTACAATGCGCGGCAGGTCGATGGCCGCTCCGCGCCCGAGCTCCACGGCATGGTCGAGCAGTTGGCCCACCGCGCCGGCCTGCCCATGCCCCGGGTCTACATCATCGACTCCGACCAGCCGAACGCCTTCGCGACCGGCCGCAACCCGCAGAACGCCGCCGTGGCGGCGACCACCGGCCTGTTGCGGCGCATGTCGTCGGAACAGGTCGCCGGCGTCATGGCCCATGAATTGGCCCATGTGAAGAACCGCGACACGCTGATCATGACCATCACCGCGACCTTGGCCGGCGCGTTGTCCATGCTGGCCAATTTCGCGCTGTTCTTCGGCGGCAACCGCGACAACCCGCTGGGCATCATCGGCACCATCCTGATGATGATCCTGGCGCCACTGGCGGCGATGCTGGTGCAGATGGCGATCAGCCGGTCGCGGGAATACGAGGCCGACCGCATCGGCGCGGAGATCTGCGGCCATCCCATGTGGCTCGCCAGCGCCCTGGAGCGGCTGGAGTCCGCGTCCAGGCAGATCGACAACATGGCCGCCGAGCGCAATCCGGCGACGGCGCATATGTTCATCATCAATCCGCTGCACGCCAACAAGGTCGACAGCCTGTTCTCGACCCACCCGAACACCGCCAACCGCATCGCCCGCCTGCGGGAGATGGCCGGCGGCGCCGGTCCCTGGGGCTGATCGCCCCGACATTCCGGGCGATCCGTCACGCCATCGACAGCACCGGCGGAACCCGCTACACCCCGCGCCCATGGAGATGTCCGGACTGGCGGCGCGACGGGCCGCGCTTGACCTGATCCGCGCCGTGCTCGGCCGGCGCCGGCCTCTGGACGAGGCCCTGGAGGCGCCGTCGCTCGCCGTGCTGGAGTCGCGCGACCGCGCCTTCGCCCGATTGCTGGCGGCGGTTGTGCTGCGCCGCCTGGGCCAGCTAGACGCGCTGGTCGCAGACGCCGTTCGACGGCCGCTGCCGCGCAACGCGGTCGCGGTGCGCGACGTGCTGAGGCTCGGCCTGGCACAGCTCCTGTTCGTCGGAACCCCGCCCCATGCCGCCGTCGCGACGGCGGTCGATCTGGTCGACGAGATCGGCCTCGGCCGCTTCAAGGGGCTGGTCAATGCGGTGCTGCGCCGCTTCGGCCGGGACGGCGCGGCTGCCCTGGCCGGGCAGGATGCCGCCCGGCTGAACACGCCGGACTGGCTCTGGGAAAGCTGGGCGTCGGCCTTTGGAGCCGACGCCGCGCGGGCCATCGCCGAAGCGCATCTGGACGAGCCGCCGCTCGACCTCACCGTCAAATCCGATCCGGACCGATGGGCCGAGGCGCTGGACGCGACCCGCCTGCCGACCGGCAGCCTGCGCCGTTCGACCGGCGGCTCGGTGGCGGAGCTCGCCGGATTCGACGCCGGCGCCTGGTGGGTGCAGGACGCCGCCGCCGCGCTTCCGGCGCGGTTGTTCGGCCATGTCTCGGGATGGCGCATCGCCGATCTCTGCGCTGCCCCCGGGGGCAAGACCGCGCAGCTTGCCGCGGCCGGCGCGCAGGTCGTTGCCGTCGACCGATCGGATCGACGAATCAATGTTCTGCGCCAGAATCTTGAGAGATTGCATTTGCATGCTGACACGGTGGTGGCAGATTCCGCCGAGTGGCAGCCGGACGCGCCGCTGGATGCGATCCTGCTGGATGCCCCCTGCAGCGCCACGGGCACGATCCGCCGGCATCCGGATATCCAGCGCCTGAAATCCGCCGAGGACGTCGCCAAGCTGGCCGATCTTCAGGCCCGGCTGCTGCGCCATGCGGTGACGCTGCTGCGCCCGGGCGGGACACTCGTCTGGTGCACCTGCTCGCTGCAGCCCGAGGAGGGCGAGGCGCAGATCGACCGGCTGCTTGCGTCCGGCGCGCCGGTCGCGCGGGTGCCGGTGTCCGCGGAGGAGATCGGCGGGCTGGCCGAGGCGGTGACCGCGGCCGGCGACGTTCGGACCTTGCCCTGTCACGGGCGCGACTGGGGCGGGCTGGGCGGATTTCACATCGCGCGGCTGCGCCGGGACGGATGATCGGCCCGCCACAGACTGCTAAAATGCTTCGAATCAGGACATCGCATCCATGCAACAGCCGACCCGTATCGCACCGTCCATCCTGTCCGCGGATTTCGCCCGGCTGGGCGAGGAGTGCCGCGCGATGGAAGCGGCCGGCGCCGACGCCCTGCACATCGACATCATGGATGGGCATTTCGTGCCCAACCTGACGATCGGGCCCGATGTGGTGAAAGCCCTCAGGCCGCTGGTCGGCCTGCCCTTCGACGTGCATCTGATGATCGCTCCGGCGGAACCCTTCGTGGAGGCCTTCGCGGCAGCCGGGGCCGACACGATCACCTTCCATCCCGAGGCTGACTGGCATCCGCACCGGACGATCCAGCAGATCAAGGCGCGCGGAAAGCGCGCCGGGCTGGCACTCAACCCGGGCACGCCGGCGAGCGTCGTGGAGCCGTTGCTGGGCGATGTCGACCTGGTGCTGGCGATGACGGTGAATCCCGGCTTCGGCGGCCAGAAATTCATCGAGTCGGTGCTCGACAAGCTGGCGATCCTGCGCCGCATGATCGATGACAGCGGCCGCGCCGTCGATCTACAGGTCGATGGCGGGATCAATGCCGAGACGGCGCCGCGCGCGGTCGCGGCCGGGGCCGATTTCCTGGTTGCCGGCACGGCCGGGTTTGCCGGCGGGCCGTCAGAGTATGCCGGCAACATCCAGCGATTGAGGGGATAGCCGACGCGGCATGGTCGAGGGACGCATCTCGGTCGGATTCATCGGTGACGGGCTGCGCACGCTCGCCTACGGCAATCCGCTGTATTCCCTCAGCCTTGGCCGCCGCGGGCCGACCCGGCTGGAAGCGGTGCCGCCCGACCCGTGGCCGGGGGACGCCGAGCGCGGCGCCGCCCTGTGCGCCGGCGAATACCGCTTTGCCGGCCGGACCCTGGTCTCCGACATCCCGTTGTGGCAGCCGCTCGGGGTCGGCGAGACCTTCCTGGCCGATCTGCACGGGTTCGACTGGCTGCGCGATCTGCGCGCCGTCGGTGGCGATGCGGCGCGGCGCCAGGCCCGGGTGCTGGTCGAATCCTGGATCGAGCGGCATGATTCCTGGCATCCGCTGATCTGGCGCGCCGACGTGATGGGTCTTCGCATCGCCAATTGGCTGGGTGCCCACGACTTCTTCTGCGCAAGCGCCGACGACCGGTTCCGCGCCCGCGCCTTCGCCAGCCTGTCGCGGCAGACCCGGCATCTGGCCCGCACCCTGCCCGGGCGCCTGGACGGCGCGCCGCTGCTGGTGGCGCTGAAGGGGCTGTTCTATGGCCTGCTCTGCCTGCCCGGTGCGGAGACGCGCCTGGAACCGGCGCACAAGCTGCTGGCCGATACGCTGAAGGCGCAGATCCTGCCTGATGGCGGGCATGTCCAGCGCAGCCCGGCGACCCAGCTCGACCTGCTGCGTCACCTGATCGATCTGCGGGCGGTCATGCGCGCCGCCAAGGCCGAGGTGCCGGAGCCGTTGCAGCACGCCATCGACCGCATGGCGCCGGCCCTGCGCTTCTTCCGCCACGGCGATGGCGGGCTGGCCCTGTTCAACGGCACCCGGGAGGGCGAGCCGGTCCTGGTCGACACCGCCCTGGCCCAGGCCGACGCGCCGGGCCGCCCGTTGAAGAGCGCCCGCCATTGCGGCTTTGAGCGGGTGCAGGCGGGCCGCACCCTGATCCTGATGGATGTCGGCGCCCCGCCGCCTGCTGTGCTCGATCGAGGCGCCCATGCCGGCACGCTGTCCTTCGAGCTGTCGGTCGGGCGCGAGCGCATGATCGTCAATTGCGGCTCCATGGCCGGGCTGGAGCCGGCGCCCAACGGCGCGCAGGCCGCCGCCTGGGGCCTGGCGCTCCGGGGCACGGCGGCGCATTCTACGGTGATCGCCGAGGAGACCAATTCCAGCGAAGCGGTTGGCGAGGGCGGGCTCGGCCGGCGGCCGGCAAAGGTCACCGTCGAGCGCCAGGAGGAAGAGGGCGCGGTGCTGATCGAGGCCAGCCATGACGGCTATCGCAGACCGTTCGGCCTCACCCACCATCGGCGGCTGTTCGTCAGCGTCGGCGGCGATGACATCCGCGGGGAGGACCGGCTCGAGGGCGGCCGCGAACGGTCCTTCGCGGTGCGCTTCCATCTGCATCCCTCCGTCCAGGTCTCCGCGGTGCAGGGCGGGGCGGCGGCGCTGCTGCGGCTGGGTGGCGGTGGTGGCTGGCGGCTGCGGGCCTCCGGCGCGGCGCTGACGATCGAGGAGAGCGTCTATTGCGGCACCGGCGGTGACATGCGCCGGACCAGCCAGATCGTGCTCTCCGGCCGCACCGCCTCGGACGGATCGGCGACCGTGGTCAAGTGGGGGCTGCGCCGCGAGCGCAAGGACTGAACGACAAATCCGACTCGGTGGCGGGCGCGTAGAAAGCCAGCGCAACCGTTCACGGAGCACCATGTCGAAATCGATCCTGGTCCGCCTTGGCCTGGCCGCCTGGCTTCCCGTGCTGCTGGCCGCCTGTTCCCCGGTCGACCTGCTCAACGCGACCGTGCCGACCGACGGCTACGCCGTCAGCGAAGGCCACGCCTATGGACCGGACCCGAGGCATCGGCTGGATGTCTACATGCCCGACGAACTGGCCGGGCCGGCGCCGGTCATCGTCTTCTTCTACGGCGGAAGCTGGACGGGTGGTGACCGCGGAGACTATCTGTTTGCCGCCGAGGCGCTGGTCTCCCGCGGCTACGTCGCGGTCCTGCCGGATTACCGGCTCTACCCGGATGTCGCATTCCCCGATTTCCTGGACGACGGCGCGCAGGCAGTGCGCTGGGTGCGGGATTCGATCGCCGAGCATGGTGGCGACCCGCAACGCATCTTCCTGATGGGCCATTCCGCCGGTGCCTACAACGCAGCGATGCTGGCCCTGGACCCGGAATACCTTGCCGGCGCTGGCGTCGATCGCGACGTGGTGCGTGGCATGATCGGGCTCGCCGGTCCCTACGACTTCCTGCCCCTGGATACGCGGATCACGCGACGGGTCTTCGGCGATGCGCCGGACCTGCCGGCGACCCAGCCGGTCTCGTTCGCCGATGCGGACGCGCCGCCGCTGCTGTTGCTCACCGGCGCCGACGATTCCACCGTCCGGCCGCGCAATAGTGAGTCCCTGGCCCGCGCCGTCAGCGATGAAGGCGGCGAGGCCGAGTTGCGGGTCTATCCCGATCTTGGCCATATCGGCATCGTGCTCGCCCTGGCGGACGGGCAGCGAGGCCGCGCGCCGGTGCTCGACGACATGGCGGCTTTCGTGGCATCGCGATGAAGTCTCGCGAACCCGCCTGAAAGGCTCTAAAAGACCGGCGACCGCCTGCCAACCACGTCGCCGAGCCATGTCGGACACCAAGCTTGCCGTTTCCCGTGCCCTGATCTCCGTCTCGGACAAGCGCGGCGTTGTCGACTTCGCCCGCTTCCTGTCGGGGCAGGGCGCGGAGATCCTGTCGACTGGTGGCACGGCGCGGGCGCTTGAAGAGGCCGGCATCCCTGTGACCCAGGTCTCCGACCACACCGGCTTTCCCGAGATCATGGACGGCCGGGTCAAGACCCTGCATCCGAAGATCCATGGCGGCCTGCTGGCCCGGCGCGATCTGGAGCCGCACCGCGTGGCGATGGCGGAACAGGAGATCGCGCCGATCGACCTGTTGGTCGTCAATCTCTACCCGTTCGAGGAGACGGTCGCCGCCGGGGCGGATTTCGCGACCTGCGTGGAGAACATCGATATCGGCGGCCCGGCCATGATCCGCGCCGCCGCCAAGAACCATGATTTCGTGGCGGTCGTCACCGACCCGGACGATTACAAAGCCGTGCAGGCCGAGATCGCCGAGCAGGGCGGCGTGTCGGCGGCATTGCGGCAGCGCCTGGCCGCGGATGCCTTCGCCCGAACCGCGGCCTATGACGTCGCGGTGTCCGGTTGGTTCGCCGAGCAACGGGAGACACCGTTCCCACGCCGGATGAGCCTCGCGGGGCAGCTTGCCGAGACGCTGCGCTATGGAGAGAACCCGCATCAGCGTGCCGCCCTCTATCGCAGCGGTGTCGCGCGGCCGGGTATCGTCAGCGGCCGCCAGGTGCAGGGCAAGGCGCTCAGCTTCAACAACATCAACGATTCCGACGCCGCTTTCGAGCTGGTGGCCGAGTTCGAGCGGCCGGCGATCGCCATCATCAAGCACGCCAATCCCTGCGGCGTCGCGGAGGCCGACGGCCTGGCGGAGGCCTATGCCAGGGCGCTGGCCTGCGATCCGGTCAGCGCCTTCGGGGGCATCATCGCGGCGAACCGGGACCTGGACGCCGCCACGGCCGGCGCCATCGCCGAGCTGTTCGCCGAGGTGGTCATCGCGCCCGGAGCCGACGATTCGGCGTTGGAAACGCTCTCGGCCAAGAAGAACCTGCGCGTGGTGTTGACGGGCGGCCTTCCCGATCCGGCGGCGGTCCAGCCGACCGTGCGTTCGGTGGCCGGCGGCTTCCTGGTCCAGGACCGGGATGCCGGCGCGGTCGCCGCCGATGCGCTGAACGTGGTGACCGAACGGGCGCCGACGGATGCGGAATTGGCGGACCTGCTGTTCGCCTTCCGGGTCGTCAAGCATGTGAAGTCCAACGCCATCGTCTATGCCCGCGACGGCGCCACGGTCGGCATTGGTGCGGGGCAGATGAGCCGGGTCGACAGTGCCCGCACCGCCGTCGCCAAGGCGGCCGAGATCGCGGGCATGGCCGGCAAGGACTCGGAGTCACCGATCGCCGGTTCGGTCGTCGCCTCCGACGCCTTCTTCCCCTTCGCCGACGGGCTGGTGACCGCAATCGAGGCCGGCGCCACCGCCGTGATCCAGCCCGGCGGCTCGGTCCGCGACCACGAGGTGATCGACGCCGCGAACGCCGCGGGCATTGCCATGGTCTTCACCGGCATACGGCATTTCCGGCATTAGCGGCGCAGCAGGTCGCGCCAGGCCGCGCCCGAGGCAAGCCCCTTGCGGTGGAAGTAGATCAGCCGGGCGGCGGCGCGGGTCGGCGGCAGGTGCAGGGTGGCGTCGAACAGCCAGTTCGGCGGGCCGAGGCTGAGCAGCCGGCGCAGCAGGCCCTTCCAGCGATAACGCGGGACCTCCCGGGCCAGCACCGCCGCAGGGTCCGGCCCGCCGTCGAACAGATGGTCGGAGATAACCTGGGCGGCGCGGCGGCCATAGCGGAAGGCCGGATGGATGCCGCCGGCGGTCAGCGGCGATACCAGCCCGGCCGCGTCGCCGATCAGCAGCACGCGGTCGCCGGCGAAGGGACGGATCAGCCCGCCCACCGGGATCGGTCCGCTGCGCCGGGCGACGATCCTGGCGCCGTCCATGTCGAAGACGCCGGACAGCTTCTCGACCAGCCGGGTCAGGTTCGGCTTGTCGGCCCGCCGGCAGGCCAGCCCGATCTGGGTGACCCCGACGCCGGGCACCGCCCAGCCGATGTAGCCGGGCGCGATGGCGCTGTCGACGAAGCAGTGCAGACGGTCGCCGTCGATCCCCTGCACGCCCTCATACTCCGCCTCCAGCCCGACCAGCATGTGCCGGTTGCGTCCCAGCCCGAAGCACTCCGCCACCCGCGACCGGGCGCCGTCGGCGCCGACCAGGTAGCGGCCGGCGATGTCCGGCCGGTCCAGGACGATCCGGTCGGCCTCGCGCCGGGCGCCGGAGAAGCCGCAGCCCAGGAACAGCCGCGCGCCGGCCGCCTCGGTCTCCGCCGCCAGCCAGCGCAGCAGGTTCGGCGTGTCGGTTGCGAGGAAGTAGTAGCCGGGCGAATCCAGATCGACACTGCGCAGCGACGGCGCGTAGAGCCGGATGCCGCGCACCTTCCGGGTGAGCTCTCGCGGCACGTCGAGCGCGTCCGCCGCCTCCTTGACCAGGATGCCGGTGGTGTGCACCGCGGCACCCGGATCGGATTTCCGCTCCACGACGGCCACCCGCATGCCACGTAAGGCCGCCGTCCTGGCACAGACCAGCCCGGCGAAGCCGCCGCCCACGACGACCAGATCGAATGTCTCCGTCACTGCCGAATTCCCCCAACACCAAGTCGCGCCCGGCAGGGCGGGCGCGGCGCGGGAGGCTAGTCAGGCGGACGGCCGCAAATGCGGTTGCCGTGGGGTCATGGCTTGCCGCGCTGGCGGCGATATTGCGGCGGACCGTGCTCAGCCGCTGCGAGGCGGTCTGGCCGGCTCGCGGACGGTCAGCAGCAGCGCGCCGCCGATGAGCCAGAACAGGAGGATCGACGACATGCCGGCGCGCTGGCTGTCGAAGGTCTCGCTGAACAGCTTGTAGAGGGACGGGCCGACGATGGCGGCGGATTTCCCGGTCATGGCATAGAGCCCGAACATCTCCGTCTCCATGTCCGGCGGCGACAGCCGTGCCATCAGGGAGCGGCTGGCCGCCTGCGTCGGGCCGACGAAGATGCCGAGGAAAAGGGCCATCACGATGAAGGTCGTGGCGTCGGTCACCAGCAGCGTGGGGATGCCCACAGCGATCAGGCCGGCGAGCGAGATCAGGATCGTCGGCTTCGAGCCGATGCCGTCATCGAGCCAGGCGAAGGCGGCGGCCCCGATCCCGGCGGTCACGTTCAGCCCGATCGCGAAGATCAGGATCTGCGTGAAGTCCATGCCGAAGGCCCCGGCGGCGAAGGCGCCGCCCAGGGAGAACAGCACGACGAGCCCATCCCGGTAGATGGCGCTGGCGATCAGGAAGCGCACGATCTGGCCGTAGCGCCGGACCTTCCGCAGTGTCTCGACCAGGGTCGCGATGCCCTGCCGGATCGCCGTGCCCACGCCGATCCCGGTCGCCGGCTCGTCCCGCGTGAACAGCAACATCGGCAGGCAGAACAGGCCGAACCACAGCGCCACGAGGGGCGCGGTCACGCGGATGTTCTCCGACCGCTCGGTCGGCAGATCGAATAGGGCGGGCAGCATGTCGCCGAGACCGACGAAGCCGACCAGGGCGACCGCCAGGCAGGTCAGGCCGCCGGCATAGCCCAGCCCCCAGGCCCAGCCGGAGATGCGACCCAGCGCCGGCTTGGGCGCGATGTCCGGCAGCATGGCGTTGTAGAAGACGATGGACAACTCGAAGGCGACATTGGCGAGGCCCACGAGGACCAGCGCGTAGAGGACGAATCGCGGGTCCGGCTCGGTGTACCAGAGCAGGGCCGTCGGAACGATCGTCAGCAGCACGAAGACGGCGATCCAGGGTTTGCGCCGGCCGCTCCGGTCGGCGATGGCGCCGAAGATCGGGCTGAGGACGGCGACCGCCACACCCGACCAGATGATCATGTCCGCCCATTCCTCGGTGCCGTCGACCGGGTCGCCATGCACGCTGCGGATGAAATAGACGCTGAAGATGAAGGTGCCGATGACCGTGTTGAAGGCCGAATTGGCCCAGTCGAACAGGCACCAGGAGAAGATGCCGAGGCGGTCCGATGCCGGCGCGGCCTTGGCGGGCGGCAGGCCGGCATCCGGCGCAAGCTGGGTCATGCCGGTCCTTCCGATGGGTGGGGCGATGGGTGCGCGACGACCAGAGAGTTAGAGCGACCGGGTCGGCCTGTCACGCGACGAAATCGCGGGAAGCCGTCACCCTGCCATCAGCGCCCTGAGCCGGCGGTTGGCGACGGCCAGCATCGACAGGTCCAGCGTGTCCATGGCCTTCAGCTCGGAGATGAGCTGGTCGATGCGTTCGATCGGCTGTTGGCGGCGTTCCACCCAGGTCTCGAACAGGTGCTTGGCGACGCCGTCGCCGCCGCCGCGGGCGGCGTCCAGCACCTTGATGGTCAGCTCGGACTGGAGGCCGTAGAGGTCGTCGACGATCGCCGCGACGGCCTGCTTCTGCCAGTGGTTGGTCGCCGGCATGCGGATGGCGCTGTCGCGCAGCCAGGCGATGCCGAAGCGCCGGCCGAGATCGAAGTACATCGGTCCCACTTCCGGCAGGGCGATCTGGCAGGTGTCGGAGATGTGGATCAAGTCGCAGCCCGCCGCCACCAAGTTCAGTGAGGAGACATGGTGGGCCAGATCCTCCGGCACCCCGTTCTCGACCATGCCGGTGGTGCGCTCGGCCAGGACCTTGCGCGCCTCGTCGTAGATCACGTCGTCGAGGCCGGCGTAGAGCGATTCGATGGCCGGCTTCATATGGGCAATGTGCTCGCCGATATCCGTGACGTCGGTGGTGTTGCGCAGCACCCAGCTGGTGGTGCGCTCGACCAGCCGCCGGGTCAGCAGCTGCAGATGGGTCTGGGTGTGGGTGTCGACCTGGTTGTCCAGCGCCTCGATCTGCCGCCACAGATCGCGCAGGCCGAAGCTGTCACGGATGATGATGTAGGCGCGGGCGATGTCGGCCGGGCCCATGCCGGTCTTGTCGGCCGTCTCCACCGCGAAGGTCGGGCCGGTGCGGTTGATGATCGAATTGGTGATGAAGGTGGCGATGATCTCGCGCCGCAGCGGGTGGCGCAGGATCTCCTCCCGGTAGCTTTCCTGCAGCGGCTTCGGGAAGTAGATCAGCAGATCGTTGGTCAGGGTCTCGTCGTCCGGCAGGTCGCTCTGCAGCAGATCGTCGTAGAGGGTGATCTTAGCGTAGGAGAGCAGCACCGCGGTCTCCGGCCGGCTCAGGCCCTCCTTCTTGCCCAGGAGGTCGGTCAGCTCCTCGTCGTCGGGCAGCATCTCGACGGCGCGGTTGAGCAGGCCCGCCTTCTCCAGCGAGCGCATGAAGCGGGCCTGCTGGTCCAGCAGTTCCGGCCCTTCGGCCAGGGTCATGGTCAGGGTCTGGGTCTGCAGGTAGTTGTCGCGCAGGCAGAGTGCGGCAACCTCGTCGGTCATCTTCTCCAGCAGCGCGTTGCGCTGCTTGACGGTCATGTCGCCGGCATCGACCACACTGTTCAGCAGGATCTTGATGTTGACCTCGTGGTCGGAGCAGTCGACGCCCGCCGAGTTGTCGATGAAGTCGGTGTTCATCCGGCCGCCGATGCGGGCGAACTCGATCCGGCCGCGCTGGGTCACGCCGAGATTGGCGCCCTCGCCGATGACCTTGGCGCGCACCTCGCGGCCGTTGATCCGGATGGCGTCATTGGCCTTGTCGCCGGCTTCCGCATGGCTCTCCGAGGTCGCCTTGATGTAGGTGCCGATGCCGCCGAACCACAGCAGGTCGGTCTCCGCCAGCAGCAGCGCCTTGAGCAGCTCGTTGGGGGTGAGCGCCTTCTCCTCGATGCCGAAGCGCTTGCGCATCTCGGGCGTGATGTCGATCGACTTGGCGCTGCGCTCGAACACGCCGCCGCCCTTGGAGATCAGCTTTTCGTCGTACTGGTCCCAGGAGCCGCGTCCGACCTCGAACAGCCGCTGGCGCTCCTTGAAGCTCTTGGCCGCGTCCGGGTCCGGATCGACGAAGATGTGCAAATGGTTGAAGGCCGCCAGCAGGCGGATGTGCTCGGACAGCAGCATGCCGTTGCCGAACACGTCGCCGGACATGTCGCCGACTCCGATGACGGTGAACTCCTCCTCCTGGGTGTTGGTGCCCATTTCGCGGAAATGGCGCTTGACCGATTCCCAGGCGCCGCGGGCAGTGATGCCCATCTTCTTGTGGTCGTAACCGTCGGAACCGCCCGAGGCATAGGCGTCGCCGAGCCAATGGCCGTAATCGATGGAGATGCCGTTGGCGATGTCGGAGAAGGTGGCCGTCCCCTTGTCGGCTGCGACGACCAAGTAAGGGTCGTCGCCATCATGGCGGACCACGTCCTTCGGCGGCACGATGTCGCCGCCGGAGAGGTTGTCGGTGACGTCCAGCATGCCGCGCATCATGGTCTGGTAGCAGGCGATGCCTTCGGCCTGGAACGCCTCCCGGCCGCCCTCACGCGGCGGACGCTTGACCACGAAGCCGCCCTTGGAGCCGACCGGCACGATGACGCCGTTCTTGACCATCTGCGACTTCATCAGGCCGAGGATCTCGGTGCGGAAGTCCTGCCGCCGGTCGGACCAGCGGATGCCGCCGCGGGCGACCGGACCGCCGCGCAGATGCACCGCCTCCACTCGCGGGGAGTAGACGAAGATCTCCCGCCAGGGGCGCGGCAGCGGCAGGTCATCGATCCGCTCGCTGTCCAGCTTCATGGAGATGTAGGGCTTGGGCCCGCCATCCTCGCCCGGCTGGAAGAAATTCGTCCGCAGCGTCGAGCGCACCAAATTGATGTAGCGGCGCAGGATCATGTCCTCGTCCAGGTTCGCTACCTCGTCGATCGACAGGCGCAGATCCTTCTCGACCGCCTTGATGCGTTTGGCCCGGTCGCCGTCGATACCCGGGTCGGCCTGGGCCGAGAACAGGTCCAGGATCAGCCGGGTGATGAACGGGTAGGCGGCCAGGGTGTCCTCCAGGGAATCCTGCCCGAACGGGAAGCGCGCCTGGCGCAGGTATTTGCCGTAGGCGCGCAGCACCGTGACCTCGCGCCATTGCAGGCCGGCCTTGAGGACGAGGCGATTGAACCCGTCATCCTCCATCTCGCCTTCCCAGACCTGGAAGAAGGCCTCCTGGAACGCCTTCTTCACCGCGCCCAGGTCGATCGGCGCGCCGTCCTGGCTCTGGGCGTCGAAATCATGCACCCAGACCGGCGACTCGCGGTCGGACAGCCGCACCTCCGAGGAATGCTCGGAGATCGCGTGCAGGCCCATATTCTCCATCATCGGGAGCACGTCGGAGAGCCTGAGCGGCGTGCCGTCGTGGTAGAGCTTGAAGTTGACCTCGTCCTCGGCCGCCTCGATCGGCCGGTAGAGGTTGAGGCCGATGCGGCCGGTCTGGATGACCTCGTCGATGCGGCCGATATCGAAGATCGCCGCCTGCGGCAGCGTGCTCTCGCGATAGCTGGTCGGGAAGGCCTCGCCGAAGCGGCGGAACAGGGTGAGCCCGGCCTCCTCGCCCTTGGCCTCGATCAGCGCGTCGCGCAGCAGATCGGACCAGGTGCGCCCGGCCTGGATCAGGTCGGCCTCGATCTCGGCCGTGCCGATCTCCGGAATGTCGCCGGGATTGGTCTTGACGATGTACTGGACCCGGGCGTGCACGCCTTCCCCGAACTGGGTGTAGAAGGCGGTGACCAGCCCGTTGAAGGCGTTCTCCAGGATCTTGCCGAAGCGCTTCCTGAGATCGGTGTTGTAGCGGTCGCGCGGGGTGTAGACGAGGCAGGACGCGAAGCGCTGATAGGGGTCCAGGCGCACGAACAGGGCGGTGCGCTGGCGCTCCTGCAAATGCAGCACGCCCATGGCGGTGTCCAGGAGCTCGTCGTCGGAGCTCTGGAACAGCTCGTCGCGGGGATAGGTGTCCAGGATATGGGTCAGCGCCTTGCCGTCATGGCTGCGCGGCTCGAACCCGGCGCGCTCCAGCAGCTGGCTCACCTTACGGCGCAGGAACGGGATGTCGCTGGCGCTACGGTTGTAGGCGACCGAGGTGAACAGGCCGACGAACATGCGCTCGCCAGTCACCTCGCCCTTGTCGTCGAACACTTTCAGAACGACCACGTCGAGATGCACCGGCCGGTGCACCGTGGAGCGGCGGTTGCCCTTGGTGACCATCAGCAGACGCGGCAGCTTGACGAATTGCTGGATGTCCGGCGGCAGGGCCGAGAACTGGCGCAGCATGCCCTCGAAGACAGAGACAGAGGGGTCGCGCAGGATGCCGAGACCGGTGTCCGGCACCGCCATGAGCTGCAGGTCACCGCCCTTCTGATTCTGGAAGGCGTATTCGCGATAGCCGAGATAGGTGAAGTGGTCGTCATCCATCCAGCGCAGGAATTCCATCGCCTCGTCGGATTCCTCCGGCGGGACGATCGGCGGGCAGGACGCCATCTTCTCGATGATGTCGGCCATGCGCTCGCGCATCACCTTCCAGTCCTCGACCGCATAGCGGGTATCGCGCAGGACGTGGGTGATGCGCTCGGTGATGCGCTCCAGCGCCTCGGTCGAGGTCTGCTCGTCGACCTCGATATGCATGAAGCTCTCGGTGATGGCGCCATTGGCCGCTTCGGCGGGATCGTGCAGTGCCGTCACCTGGCCGGACGCGTCGCGGACCACCTTGGTCAGCGGGTGCACCACCAGATGCACCGTCAGGCCCAGCTCGTTCAGCGCCGCGGTGACCGAGTCCACCAGGAAGGGCATGTCGTCGTTGACGATCTCGACGACCGTATGATTGGCGTGCCAGGCATGCTCGTCATATTGCGGGTTGTAGACCCGGATCTTCGGCTCTCCGGCCTTGCGGGTCGCGCCGAATTGCCACAGGCCCAGCGCCGCGCCGTAGAGGTTGTCCTCCTCCTCGCCGGCCATGTCGTCCGGCGGCACGTTGCGGTAGTACAGCCGGATGAAGGTCTCCGCCGCGCCGGCGCGCGCCTTGGGCAGCCGCTTCTGGACCACCGCGACGACGGATTCGATCAGGGCTTCTTTCTGTTGATGGGCCTTGGGCGGCATACCGCATCCTCCCGGTGTTGCCGATCTGGGCCGGCCTTGATGACGGCCATCCGAATAGGACGGCAGGCTACCCCAAATGCGGGGACTGGCCATAGCCGGTTCGGCGTGAATCGCGGTGAATTCAACGCATGGGAGCGGTTTCCGATGGATTAATTGCAGAACCGCCCTTGAATTCGCGGACACGGAGAGGTCAGATTCCGCCTTGATTTCTGGTTGGCCCTGTCGTGTGGTTGGCGCGCTGCGGACTCAGGATGGGGAAGACGCATGGCAGGCGGGGGCGACTGCCTGGATCAGCCACAGGATGGGGAGGTTGTGCCGGTCTATCTGGATGCCGGTATGCTGGAAGCCCTCGATGCGTATTGCCGCAGCCTCGGCCTCACCGAGCGTGGCGAGGCGATCAACGAGCTCCTGATGATCGGGCTGTCCTATTCGATGCGCAGCCCCGATCCGCCGGAGTCCTGATCGGCACCAAGGATCGGCGGTTTCCCGGGCTTTACAGCTTGTTTAGGCCGACCGGCCCATAAATCGGCACATATGGTCGATAGCGTCCTGCCGGCGCGCTGCTGAGCGGTGCAGCCGGTGTGCGCGCGATCACATCGGCGCCCTGTGCGCCATGTCACAGTGATCCCGGCGACGGTGCACCGATCGCATGGGGTCAGGCCGGGGTGGTGGCGATGAACAAGGGAATGGCACTTTGCGTAGCGGCGGTCCTGTTCGCCTCGTTCGCGCATGCGGATGATGCGGGCGATGTCGACTATTTGTCCGACGTCATCAACCAGAGGCTGGAGACCCAGAAGACCGGTGTCGATGTGCCATGGTGGAACCCGGAAACCGGAAATCGCGGGGTCATCACCATCACCGGCACGGATATGCGCGATCCGGCGCAGCCCTGCCGTACCTATCGGCGCACGACCGAGCGTCTCGGCGGTCCGACCACCATCGTCCAGGGGCGCGCCTGTCGCATCGGCGAGGGGCTGTGGCAGCGCACCGAATCCGCGGCCGTCGCGGCGCCAGGCCCCGATCCGGCGCCGGTTGCCCGGGCCGACCCCGAGCCGACCGAGCCGCCGCCGGTGATCCCGCCGCCGGGCCACAAGCCAGACCCCGACGTCTTCTTCGCCAGCGTGCCCACGCCGTCGGTCTATTGATGGTCGGACACCGCGCATGAACCAGATCCAGGTGCCACGCCCAGGAGGCAATGGGCGGCCGTCGGCCGCGGTGCTGCCGCGCGGCCGGCGCCTGGGCGAATTCACCATCGACGGCGTCTTCGGCCGCGGCGCGTTCGGCGTCACCTATCTTGCCCATGACGCGGCTGGCGGCGCGGTTGCCCTCAAGGCATTGGACGCCGGCGCCGAGCCCGACGCGGCCGCGGCGTTCCGGCGCGAGGCCGAGATCCTGGCGATGCTCCGGCATCCGGGCGTCGTGAAGCTGAGGCACTACGAACAGGCCGGCGACCCGCCTTACCTGGTGCTCGAGCAGCCCGGGGGCCGATCGCTTGCCGACGCCCTGTCGGGCGAGTCCGACGTGCCGGAGTTGAAGGTGCTGCTCTTCGGGCTGCTGGATGCCCTGGACCATGTGCATGGCGCCGGGGTCCTGCATCGCGACATCAAGCCCGGCAATGTGGTGCTGAACCAGGCCGGGCAGCCGGTGCTGATCGATTTCGGCGCCGCCCAGCCGGCCGACCTGTCGCCCCGACCGGCGGTGTCGCGGGCGACGCCCGGCTATGCGGCGCTGGAGCAATGCGTCGAGGATGGCCGTGAAGGCCCGTGGACCGACCTCTACGCCGTCGGCGCCATCGCCTATCGGATCGTGACCGGCGCGCCGCCGCCGCCGGCGCTCGACCGGGCCCAGGGCACAGACATGGCGCCGGCCGTCGAAGCCGGACGCGGGCGCTGTCCGCCGGCCGTGCTGAAGGCGATCGACTGGGCCCTGGACCAGGCGGTGCATCGCCGGCCGCAATCGGTGGCGGATTGGCGGTCCGCCCTGGACAAGGCCTGGGCGGCGCCGGGGTCCGATGCCCCGGCACCGGCAAAGGAAGGCAAGGCCCGCAAGGCGCCGGTCGACGACTATCCGCCCACCGAGGAGATCACCCGGGTCACGCCGCCGCCGCGCAAGACGCCGCGCCGGGTGGCGCTGGACCTGCCGGTGGCGCCGGGCCCGGCGCGGCCGGCACAGCGCAGCGGGTCCGGCGGCGGCCAGGCCTGGATCGCTCTGGCCCTGGGTGTCCTCGTCTGGAGCGGTATTGCGGCCGGCGGCTATGTCTATGGTTGGCCGTATTACCTGCGGAATATCAAATCGGAATGGCTGGTCGACGCGGCGGGAGGCGGCGATGTCGACACCATCACCGAGGCCCTGGAGACCGCCAGGGAGGGCGCGCTGGTCCAGGTGCGCCCGGGCACCTACCCTGAATCCCTGGTCATTTCGCGGCCGGTCTTCCTCGTCGGGTTGGACCCGGCGGAGGACGGCACGCCCAGCGTCGTCGTGACGCCGGAAAGCGGCGCCTGCCTGGCCGCAGCGGCTCCGCAAGCGTCCGTCAACGGGATCGCCTTCCGGCAATCGGAGACCCCGGATGGCGACGGTCAGGCCTGTATCGAACTGCGCGGCGGGATCGTGTTCGAGAGCAATGTCGTGACCGCATCCGGTGGTCCGGCCCTGCGCGCGGGCACCGGTGCCGATCCGGTGGTCGCCGGCAACAGCCTGACCGCGACGGCGGCCCCCACCCTGGTGATCGAAGGCGGTGCGCTCGGCCAGTACCGCAACAACACCATCGCCAGCCCCGACCGGCCCGGCATCGTGGTGTCGGCCTCGGCGCCGATCATCGAAGCCAACGCCGTCGAGGCCACCGGCATGGCCGGCATCATCTATGACGCCGCCGCCGCCGGCCGCCTGGCCGGCAACACGATCAGCCAGGCCGGGGCCTCCGGGATCGAGATCCGCGGGCAGTCCAACCCGGAGATCGTCGGCAACCGGATCGAGGCCTCCCGCCAGGCCGGCGTGTTCGTCTTCGACGACGGGCGCGGCCAGCTGCAGGACAATACGATCACCGGCAACGCCTATTCCGGCGTCGTGATCGGGCCCGGCGGCCGGCCGAGCCTGACCGGCAATACGATCACCGACAATGTGGAACATGGCGTGCTGGCCCTGACCGGCGCGGCCGGGACCCTGCAATCCAACACCATCCAGGACAATGGCGGCTTCGGCATCGCCATGGAAAAGGATGTCTCGGTCTCCACGGAGACCAACCAACTGTCCGGCAACCGCGAGCCGCAGACCCGCCTCGACGGGGTGGTGCAGCCCTTCCCGGACGAGACGGAAACCGAAGCCGGGGCCGAAGCGGACACCGGACCGGACTCCGGCCCGGATGCGGCGGCCGGCGCGACGCTTGGGGGAGGCGACGAATGACCCGCAGGAGCTTCGTCATCGGGCGCAGCCCATATGCCGACGTGGTGCTGGCCGACACCGGCGTCGCCCGCCGGCATGCGGAGATCGTGGCGACGGCCGATGGGCGTTTCCATTTGACCGACTGCGCCAGCGAGACCGGCACCTGGCGACGGTCCGGCACGGGCGGTCCCTGGGAAGCGGTGCGCCAGGCCTTCGTGGCGGCCGACGAGCCGCTGCGGCTGGGCGAGCACCACTGCACCATCAACGCGCTGATCGGCGACCAGCTCGCGCCGGAGGACGGTGCGGGCCGTGGCGGCCCGGGCAAGGGGCGCTGGCGGCACGAGGGCATGGGCGAGGCGGCGGAGCCACCGCGCGGTCGGGTCGAGCGGGACCCGGAGACCGGCGAGATCGTGCCGAAGAGGTTGTAGGCGAGCGCCATGGCGGACACCACATTCAAGCCCGGTGCGGTTGGCACGGAGGACAAGCCGGTCCGGCGCCGGCTGATCTCCCACCCGGTCGTGATCCTGGTCAGCCTGCTGCTGTCGGTCGCGACTATCGCCCTGCTGCAATTCGTGCTGCCGGATGCGGTGGCGGTGATCCTGCTGGACAGCGAGCGCGCCACCTATCCCTTCACCGTTCAGAACGCCATGTGGATCGTGTTCGGCGTCGGTCTGGGCGAGCTGTTCGTACGGGCCCGCGCGGCGGGCGCGGAGCGGGCGCAGTTGAACCGTTCCTACCTGCCGGAGGATGAGACCACCATCCTGCAGGCACCGGAGCTGCGCCGCATCTATGCCCAGGCCCGCGCCGCCTATGACGCGGCCGGCCGCGAGGGCGGCTTCCTGCCGCGGCTGATCCAGCGGGTGATCCTGCAATTCCGCACCAGCCGCTCGATCGAGCAGGCCAACGCCCTGCTGAACTCCAGCCTGGAGCTCTACCTGCACGAGATCGACCTGCGCTACAGCATGGTGCGTTATGTGGTCTGGGCGATCCCGACGCTCGGCTTCATCGGCACGGTGATCGGCATCTCGCTTGCCCTGGCGTTTGCCGGCCAGGTCGACGTGCAGGATCCGACCCTGCTGGCGGAGCTGACCAAGCGGCTGGCCGTCGCCTTCAACACCACCCTGCTGGCGCTGGTGATGGCGGCGATCCTGGTGCTGATCCAGCACATCGTGCAGGCCCGCGAGGAAGGCGCCCTCAACGAGGTCGGCCAGTACTGCCTCGATAACCTGATCAACCGGCTCTACGAGGAGTGACGCGGCAATGCTGTCCCGACCGCGGCGCACCCTCGACCTGCTGAGCATCTCCGCGCTCGACCTGTTCGCCTCCGCGCTCGGCGTCTTCGTGCTGATGGCGGTGCTGCTGTTCCCGTTCTACCTGAAGCAGCCCTCGGTCGAGGCCGATCTGGCCGGCGCAGAGGCGCAGATGTCGGCCGCCGGCATGGCGCTGACCGAGGCCAGGCGCGCCGCCACCGAGGCGGCGGAGGAGCGCGGGTCGACCGACGAGCTGATGGCCCGGGCGGTCGACGAGCTGCAACAGGCCGAGGCCTCCAAGGCGGAAGCCGAACAGCGCCTGGCCGAGGCCGCCGCGCGCTCGGAGGAGCTCGGCGACCTCACCGCCTCTCTGAACCAGGAGCTGGCCAGCATCGCCATCGCCGATCTGGACCTGGTGTTCGTGATGGACACCACCGGCAGCATGCGGCGGGAGATCGCCGACCTGCAGGCCAATCTGATGGGCATCGTGCGGGTGCTGCACCGGCTGGCCCCATCGCTTCAGGTCGGCTTCGTCGCCTTCAAGGATCGCGGCGAGGAGTACGTCACCCGGGCCTTTCCGCTGAGCCCCATGAGCGGCAACAACCTGCCGCGTATCCAGGCCTTCGTGGAGGCGCTGAGCGCGCGGGGCGGCGACGATTATCCGGAATCGGTGGGCGCGGCGATCGACGAGGCGATCGCGATGAACTGGCGCGGCGACGCCCAGGGCCGGATCATCGTGATCGGCGACGCGCCGGACCGGCCCAATGTGCTGCCGGGCATCTTCTCCGCCGCGCGCCGGTTCCAGGAGAGTGCGCCGTCGGCCGAGCTGCCGCGCGCGGTCTCGGCCATCTTCACCCAGGACCGGCGTGAGATCGGGCGCCAGTTCTACCAGGATCTGGCCGCCGCCGGCGGCGGCGATTACGTCGACCACCAGGGCCGGATGATGGAGAGCGTGCTGCTCTCCGTCCTCGACCCGGACGGCCTGTGATGGTGAAGAGGCGGGCGGACCGACAAGCGGGCGCGCTCAACCCAATCGCGTCGTCCCCGGACTTGATCCGGGGACCCATGGCGCCGCCGGCGCGGGCACCCGGGGGTTGGCAGCGGTTGCTGGATGGGTCCCCGGATCACGTCCGGGGACGACGCGTCGCGAGTGGTGGTGAGGACCTGACATGACGGATTTGGATCACGATCTGGAAGGCGGCTGGCGGCTGCAGGGGTCAGACGGCGACGGGCGCCCGGTGCGCCTGCTGATCGGCCAGTCGCAGCTCGCCTCGACCTATCTCGGCGTCACCATCGGCCGGCACCCCGCACTGTGCGACCTGATGGTGGACGACCCGTCGGTCTCGCGCCGGCATCTGCGCATCGGTCGCGGCGCCGGCGGCCTGTTCGTGGAGGACGTGCATTCCCTGAACGGCACCTTCGTCGACGACAAGTTGCTGACGCCGTTCGAGCCGTGCGAGCTGACCGATGGCGACACGCTGATCCTGGGCCGGGTGACGCTGACCGTCTCCCGGCTCGGCGACGAGCTGCCGATCTGAGGACGGACCGGGACCAGGCAGCGCAGCCATGAAACGCCCCAGCCGCGACGTCTCCATCTTCAGCATGTCGGCCCTCGACGTGCTGGCGATGGCGACCGGCACCTTCGTGCTGCTGGTGGTGATCCTGATGCCCTATTACCGCATGACGGTCGACGCCAACGCGGCCATGGCCGATGTCCTGGCGCAGACGGAAGAGCAGGTCGCCGAGGCGGAGGCGCTGCAGGCCGCCGCCGCCGCCGACCGCGCCGCCACCGAGCAGAAGATCGCCGAGGCCGAGGAGATCCTGCGTGCCGCCGCCGAGCTGCGCGCCGCCGCCGTCAGCCTGCGCCAGGAAGCCGACGCCGCCGACGGCCGCTCCGGAAGCGACCGCCAGCGGATCGACGAGCTGCAGGCGCAAATCGACCAGCGGATCATCAAGGAGCTGGATCTGGTCTTCGTCATGGACACCACCGCCAGCATGGGCGAGGTGATCCGCGAGCTGCGCGATTCCATGGCCGGCATCGTGCGCATCCTGGAGCGGCTGGTGCCCTCGCTCAGGGTCGGCGTCGTGACCTATCGCGACCGCGAGCTGCCCGGCCGGGTGATCCAGTCCTTCCCGCTGACGCCCACCGACACCGCCCTTGACCGCATCCAGGGATTCATGGGCGGCCTGCGCGCCTCCCGGGTCGGCGGCAGCACGGTGCACGAGGATCTCGATCTGGGGCTGGAGGAGGCGCTCAGGATGCAGTTCCGCCCAGGCGCCAAGCAGACCATCATCGTGATCGGCGATGCCGCCGCGCACCGGCCCGACCAGGGATACACCCTGCGGATGGCCAACCAATACGCCAATAGCGGCCCGCGGCGGGCGATCTCGACCCTGTTCGTGCCGACCCGCTCCTACATGATCGGCGGCCAGGGCGACCGCGAGTTCTTCCAGGACCTGGCCCGGGCCGGCGGCGGCGGCTTCAACCAGCACAGCGGCCAGCTCATCGAAGGCGTCCTTCTCTCGGTGCTGGAGGATTGAGCCGGCCAGCCATACGCCGGACTTGCAGAGGTCGTTAACCTTTCGCTCATAGAGTGGATGGCGGTTTGGCCCTGCTGTGGCCCTGAACACGGTGTGTGGCGTTGCGGATACTTCACGTCGAAAACGACTCGGCTTCGGCCTCCGCCGTGCGCGAGATGCTGCGCGGCGTGGTGGACGAGTGTGCCTGGACCGAGTACGGCGAAACCGCGCTGGAGATGGCGCAGAAGCAGGATTTCGACCTGATCCTGATGGACGTCATGCTGCCGGACATCGACGGGTTCGACGTCGCCGGCCAGCTCCGCGACCGGGAGGTCAAGACGCCGATCCTCATCCTCTCCGGACTGGTCGATCGGGACAGCGAATTCAGCACGCTGGCCTTCGGGATCAGCGACTACCTGCTCAAGCCGTTCTCCCGCGAGGAACTGATCAACCGCATCCAGTCGGTCATCGCGCGCGCCAACGGCCTCGGCGGCGAGCAGGTCATCGCCCAGTCGCCGGCGGCCGACCAGACCGTCGACGGCGAACTCCGGAAGTATCGGCGCTACAGGACGATCAAATCGGCCAAGATCGACTATGGCGCCGGCATCCGCTGTCGCGTCGTCAACATCTCCCATGCCGGGGCCGGGCTGCGGCTGGTGGACGCGCCGGAAAAGCTGCCGCGCAGCTTCATGCTGGTGTTCGACAGCGGCGAATCCCATTTCTGCCGCATGTCGTGGCGCGACGGCGACCGCATCGGCGTGAAGTTCATCGGCGGCGACGCCTGACCGCCCCTATGGCCGCTCAGGCCGCACCTTTCAGCAGCGCCCGGAACTGGGCCCGGGCCTTCGCGACCTTCGGCGCCACGATCGCCGCGCAATAAGGCTGGGCCGGATTGTTGGCGAAATAGTCCTGGTGGTAATCCTCGCCCGGCCAGAAGGTCTCCACCGCCGTCACCTCGGTGACGATGCGGCCGTCCCACAGGGCGGCGGCGCGGTCCAGGGCGGCCCGGGCGGCGGCCTCCTGTTCCGGCGAATGAAAGTAGATCGCCGAGCGGTACTGGGTGCCGATATCGTTGCCCTGGCGGTTCAGCTGGGTCGGGTCGTGGATGGTGAAGAACACGTCCAGCAACTGATCATAGGTGATGACCGCCGGGTCGAAGGTGATCTGCACCACCTCCGCATGGCCGGTCTCGCCGGTGCAGACCTGCCGGTAGGTCGGGTTGTCCACATGCCCGCCCATATAGCCGGAGACGATTTGGTCGATCCCGGCCAGGTCCTTGTAGACCGCCTCCAGGCACCAGAAACAGCCGCCGGCCAGGGTTGCGGTTTCGCGCTCAGCCATCTGCATCCACTCCGTTTGAGCCCCGGTTCGAGCATAGCCCCGCCGGCTGCGCCGCCAAAGCCGCATTCGCCTCGACGGCGCGCGGCAGGTTGCAATAGGCGGCCGCTCACCCTTAATTGAAGTGGTGACCCGAATCGATCGCCAACCCGGCTGGCCGTCATGATCGGCCCGCAAGCGCTCGAAACGCTGCGGCAGTCAGGGCTGATTCCGCCTTCCCGCTATCTGAGCGCGGCGAATTTGGTCCGTGACCATGCGGCCTGGGCGCGATGGGCGGCCTGGGCGCTTCTGGCAACCGGCGTGGCGCATCTGCTGTCCGGCATCGTCTTCTTCTTCGCCTACAACTGGGCCGACATGCCGGCGATCACGAAGTTCCTGGTCATTGACGCAGGCCTGGTCGGCTGTGTCGTCGGCGCCTCGATCGTCGGTTTCGATCGGCCGGTCGGCCAGTCGCTGCTGATTGGCGCCAGCGTCCTGACCGGCGTGCTGTTGGCGGTGATCGGGCAGGTCTTCCAGACCGGCGCCGATGCCTTCGAGCTGTTTGTCATCTGGGCGTTCCTGATCCTGCCCTGGACCGTCGCCTCGTGCAGTGCGGCGCATTGGCTTGTCTGGCTGGTCGTCGGCTGCCTGGCGGCCGGCCTGTATACCGGACAGGCCCTGGTTCCAAGGGGTGTACTGCAGTCCGAAGAGGTGACGCTGCTGCCGGCCGGTTTGCTGATCATCGCATTGGCGCTCCGTGAGATCGCGGTGCACCGTGGCGCGACCTGGCTTGCGCCGGACTGGACCCGGCAGATCGTGCTCTTTGCCACGCTTGCGATGTTGTATGTGACGGCGTTCGGCCATCTCTTTGCCTGGCATGACAGCGTTGCCGGGACGGCGCTGTTCGCCCTGGCGCTGGTGACGGGCGGCCTTGCCTATCGCCGGGTGCTGGCGAGTTTCGCGGCGATCGCCCAGGTCGCCGGATTTGCCGGTCTCTATGCCATGGCGCTGGGGGTCCGTCTGATCGACGCGGTGATCGATATCGATTTCGACGATCTCGGACGGACCCTGTTCGGCCTCGGAGTCATCATCGTCTGGCTGGTGGCCGTCTCCGGGTCCGTCGCCGTGATCCTGCCGGCCCTCCGGCAGCGCATGGTCCAGGGGCCGTCATGATCGACCGCGACGTCTTTTGCGCCGAATTGGGGATCGACGGGCAGGCCGTCGACGCGGCGCTCGCCGATGCCGGCGGCGAGGCGGAGTCGCCGTGGTACGTGCGGGCGTTCCTGGCGGTCGGCGCCTGGATCACGGCGATCGCCATCATCGTCTTCTTCGGGGTCTTCCTGGGGCTTGTGCTGGATGATGGCGACGCGTTCGAGGGCATTCTCACGGTTCTGGGCCTGCTCTGCTTCGCCGGCGGCATCGTGCTGCTGGGCAAGGCATCGGGAGGCGCATTCCGGACCTCGTTCGCGACCGCTGTGGCGGCCGCCGGGTCGGCGATGACCGCCGCCGGCGTCGGGATCGCGTCCGAGGAATTCTGGTTCGCCGCATTCGCCAGCATCGTCCTGTGCGCCGTGGTGATCGCGCGTGTCCCGGGCTGGATCCTCCAGGTGCTCGTCTCCGGCCTGGCCGTGGTCCTGACCGCCATCGCCCTGATCGAGGACAGGGTGCCCTACTACCTCGACATTTCGGCGTTGGCCCTGGTGGCCGGCGTGGTGTTGTGGTGCCGGCCGCCGCGGGTCGAAATCCGGCCGACCGCCCTCGTGCTGCTGCTGATGGCGCCGGTGCTGGCGATCTTCGACCGGTTTGCCGGCTGGCACGACGTGCCGCCGGGCGGCTGGGGCGCCGTCGCCATGCATATCGCCCTGTTCGCATGGCTGATTTCGGTCCTGTGGCGGCGGACGACCGACCGCACCGTCCGGGCCGAGCTGGCCGTTTTCGCGGTGGCGGCGGCGGCCGTGTGCCTGCTGTTGCCGCCCGGGGGCAGCGGTGCGCTGGTGATCCTGACCCTGGCCTTCGTGCTTGGCTCCTGGACGCTGGCCCTGCTGGGGGCGCTGTTGCAGGCCTATTTCCTCTGGCAGTTCTACTACGACCTCCAGATTTCCCTGTTGAACAAGTCCTTCCTGCTGGCCGCGGTCGGCGTGATCGTGCTGGGCTGCTGGTGGCTGGTCGCGGGCCGCAAGCCCGGGCAGGCAGCGCCATGAGACGTTGGCGTCCGATGCTGGTCCTGCTCGGGACGGTCCTGATCCTGGGCGTGTCGAGCCTGACGATCGCAGACAAGCAGCGGATCGTTGACGAGGGCCGCCGCGTACTCCTGCCGCTCGCCCCGGTCGACCCGCGCTCGCTGATGCAAGGGGACTTCATGCGCCTGCGCTATCAGGAGGACATCTATCCGGACGGGCAGGTGGCGGAATCGCTCCCGTGGGAGGGCACCGTGATCCTGGCCGTCGGCAAGGCCGACACGGGCCGGTTCGCCCGGCCGGATGATGGCGGGGCATTGGCGGAGGGGGAGGTTCGCATCGCCTATCGGAAGGACGGGCGCGGTGGATCGGTCCGCTACGGAGCCGACTCGTTCTTCTTTCAGGAAGGCCACGCGTATCTGTACGACGTCGCCGCTTTCGGGGTGCTGCAGGTCGATGAGAGCGGCGCCTCCGTCCTGGTCGGGCTCGCAAGAGCGGACGGGTCGCTGATCGCCCCGAACTGATCAGCCACGTCCGCAGCAGCCCGGTGTGGGTGCCCCCAAGGTGTCATGAGGCCGCTTCCAGCGCCGGCAGGCCTGCCAGGAGATCGACGCTGCACTGCGCGGCGAAGTCGATCAGGTCGATCAGGACCCAGTTCTCCAGCAGCTTGTCGCCGCGCCGGATGTAGAAATCCATGACGTTCTGGCCGATGGGGCCGCCGGTCGGGGCGATGCCGCGAAAGGGCACACCGGTGAAATCCCCCTGCAGCGACGGCCAGCCGGTGAAGGCGGCGGTGAGCCCGTCGGCGATACGTGCCTGGTGGAACCCGCCGCGGCGATTGGGGAAGCTTCTGACCGACGGGCCCTGTGCGTGGTCCTGGAACTCCTGGTACCCGTGGTAGGAGCCGACGCCCCAGGGGCCGTGCCAGACCATGTCCTCATGCCAGAAGCGGGACATCCTCATGCTGGCAAGGTCGCTGCCCTCCAGCGCGTTGCAGCCGCCGAGCATGGCCTCGACCAGCGCCAGGGTCTCCACGCTAGCCGCCGGATCCTGCGACGTGATCGCCAGCCCGTTGCCGAGCCGGGGCGGGGTGGCCACCTCGCTGCGCGCCGGGACGGGTGGCAGAAGCCGGATGCCGGCCTGGGCGGCGAGCCCGAGGATGTCGAAGAGGCATCGGATCTCGACGATGCGGCCGTCGGCGACCTTATAGAATTCTCCAAACCGCAATTGGCGGACCTCCGGGCCGGCCGGAATGCCGAGAAAGGGCCGCGCCATGCGCCCGACGAAATCGCCCGTCGTCGCGATCCAGGTTTCGCCGTTCCATGTCCCTCCGAGGAACAGATAGGGCTGTCGTCTGATGAGCGGAAAGCTGTGCGCGATGCGGTCATAGACACCGGTTTGGACCGCGTCGGCGCCGACGAGATGACCGATCGGCGCGGGGCCGAAGAACGCCACCGCCGGATCCAGCATCGTGAGGTCGCGCAGCCGGAACGGCACGGCCTGGTCGGCCAGGTCGGACCACAGGGACCACACCAGGGTCTTGGCCTGTTGGATATCCATTGCGATGTCCCGTGCGAAGGAATGGCGGGCGCCTGGAACGCCCGCCACCTTCCAAAGGCTATTCGATCAGCCCGGCTTCCCGTGCCGAGACCAGGTAGTCCGACTCGATCGCCGCCAAGGTCGCGGCCGCGTCGGCGCGGTCGGTCAGGAAATCCGTGATGTTGTTCTGGATCGCGGTCTGCATGAGGCCCATCTCGGAGCTCGCCGGGTAGGGAACCGCGCCGTTCTGCGCCGTTGCCGCCGCGCCAACGGCATTCTCGCCGGGGCTGTATCCGGGGATCAGCCAGATGGCCGTGTCCGGATTGGCATTCGCCATCTCCGCGTCCATGCCCTCCAGCGCGACGCGAAACGCCGCGGCCGCCTCCTCATCGGAGATGTTCGCGGCGATCACGATCCCGTCCCACCACAGCGTCGACGCGGGGATGGCGCCTTCGACGGGAGAAGGCGCCGACGCGAACTTCACCAGGCCGACCACGGTGCTCTCGTCGGCGTTGTTCATGGCGCCCGCCCGGCTGGCCCAGAGGTTGGCCATGGCAATCTTCCCCTGCTGGAACTGCTGCTGAACATAGGTCGAATCCGAGACCAGGTATTCCGGATCCATGTACGCGGTCAGCCGCTTCATCGTCTCCAGGGCGGCGACGCCGGTCTCGTTGTTGATGGTGGGCATCTTGTCCTCGTCGAAGAAGCTGCCGCCATAGCCGAGATACATGTTCACGAATTCAAGCCAGGTCGTGCTCCACGATCCGCCCAGCGGATACTGGACGACGCCGGCCTCCTCGATCGTCTGGGCGGCGACGAGCACCTCTTCGTAGGTCGCCGGCACCGCGATGCCGAGATCGTTCAGGATGTCTTCGCGATACATCAGGTGTTGCGCGTTCACCATCATGGCAATCGCCATGGTCTGCCCGTTCACCTTGATGAGCTGGTTGGCGGACAGGTGCTGGCCATGGGCCGCAACCAGATCGTCGAGCGGACGGACGAGGCCCTGATCCACCAGCGGCACGAGGCCCGAATTGTAGGTGCCGGCGAGCTGGAACAGCGGCGGCGTGGCGGCAAGCCCGGGGGCCTGCTTTTCCTGGGCCTCCTGGCTGAGCTCAGCCGAGACGTTGCCGCATTCGGCCATCGCCTCGGTCATCGCTTTCCACGCTTCGAAGCCGGTCGCGAGGATCTTCACCTCGGTCTGGTTGTCGAAAGCGCAATCCGCATGGGCCGCGCCGCTGGAAACGGCGATCATGGCACTGACAAGCAGTGTTCTGAGTTTCATGGTTCCCTCCCTGAATGAGGCGCTCTTCACCATCTGCCAGGATGGACGTTGAAATAGGCGCGACATTAGGGTAGGCCACGGTCGATATCACGAAACATGAAATCGACTGATGTCTGATATCGATGATCTCAATATCAGGTTGCTCGACGGGGCCCTGATCCAGGTCTTTCTGGGACTGATGCGGTACCGGAAATCGACGGTCGTCGCCGAGAGCATGGGGCTGACACAGCCGGCCATCAGCCATGCGCTGAAACGTCTGCGCGGCATTTACGGAGACCCGCTGTTCATTCGCCGGCCCCATGGGTTCGAACCCACCCACCTGGCACAGGAACTCGAACCGCAGCTTCGCCGGGTCGTTGACATCCTCGGGAGGGGGCTCCAGGTCCAGGAGCCGTTCGACCCGACCGACAGCGACCGCACGATCCGCATCGCCGCCTATGACTACGAACTCGCAACGGTGCTTCCACCCTTGATCGCCCGGACGGCGCGGCAGTCGCGGAACCTGCAGATCATGACGCGGCCGGCCCGCGGCGACTCCGCCCTGGCCGCGCTGTCCGAGGGAGAAGTCGATCTGGTTCTGAGCTATTACGAGGCGCCGAAGGACCGGTTTGTCGTCACGACGCTTTATGAGGACAGCTACAAGCTCGTGGCGCGGAAAGGCCATCCGATCGAGCGGGCCGGACTAACGGCGGCGCGTTATGCGGCGGCGAGACACCTCCTGGTCTCGCCGGACGGCCAGCTGCGCGGCCACGTCGACGACGTGCTTCAGGGTTTGGGACTGTCTCGCACCGCGGGTGCGGCGGTGCCGCTGTTCTTCCCGGCACTGGCAATCCTGCATGACAGCGACCTCGTCGCGACGCTTCCGGCCCGGGTTGCCGATCGCTATGCCGAAACCTTCGGCCTGATCGCGCTCACGCTTCCCTTTCCGACACGGACCTTTCCCGTGTCCGCGGTGCGTCACCGCCGCGACGAGAACAACCCCATGCATGACTGGCTGATCGGGACGTTGCGCGAGATCGCGTGAATTTCCCAAGTCCACCGGGCGGATCCGGCCGCGCTCAGGCCTCCTGGCCGGCGCCGTCGGCGGCCGGCCGTTCGCGCGACGGTTTCGGAGCCTCGGCGCGGTTGCCGAGGGCCGCTTCCAGGCGATCGATGTCCTTCAGGTGGAGATCGCGTTGCGGGAAGGGGATTTCGATGCCGGCCTCGTTCAAGCGACGATAGATGTCCACCAGAAGGTCGCTGGCCACGAAGAGGCGCCAGACGATGCTGCTGATGAAGCCGCGCGCCTGGAAGTCGAGCGAAGATTCGCCGAAGCCCAGGAAGACGACGCTCGATTCCGGGAAGTTCAGGATCTGCGGGTGGCTGACGAGGCTCTCGCGCAGGATCTTCATGACCTGATCGACATCGCTGCCATAGGCGACGCCGACACTCACATCGACCCGGCCGTACTGGTCCTTGTGGGTCATGTTGGTGAGCGCGCCGGACAGCAGCTCGCTGTTCGGGATGATCACCGAGGCCCGGGTGAAGGTCTCGATCTCCGTGGCCCGCACGCTGATCCGCCGGACGAAGCCCTCATGCTCGCCGATCTGGATCCAGTCGCCTGCCTTGATCGGCCGTTCGACCAGCAGGATCATGCCCGAGACGAAGTTGTTGACGATGCTTTGCAGCCCGAAGCCGATTCCGACCGACAGGGCGCCGGCGATGATCGCCAGGTTGGAGAGATCCAGGCCGATCAGGGCGAAGGCGATCAGCGCCGCCAGCGCGATCCCGGCATAACCGACACCAACCTTGATCGAATTCTGCACGCCGGTGTCGAGCCGGGTGTTCGGCAGGATCTGCTCCTCCAGCCCGCGCTGGACCATGCGTGTCAGCACGATCGCCGCGAGGAAGGCGAAGACCGCGATCAGGATGTCGATCACCGAGACGGTGACGTTGCCGACCGTGAAGCCGCTCAGGATCTGGCCGGTCAGCCGCCAGACATCGCCCTGGGGGACGCCCCAGGCCGGTGCGATGGCCACCAACGCCGCGTAGGCCAGGACCCCGTCGAGCACGATGCGGAACCAGAACTTGGCGAGCGTGCGCATCCGGTGCCGGATTCGCAGCTTGGCCATGAGGAACCGGGAGCGGAAGGCGGCACCGATCAGTTCGCGCAGCACCCCGCGCACGAGGATCAGGACACCGAGGACGACCGACGAGATGACCAGGTTCGTGGACAGGTAGTCGCCGAGACTTGAGAACCCGAGAAAGGCCGCCAGGATCGCGATCGCGGCGGCACCCGCGACGGCCCGGCGCAGATACATCCAGGGCCGGCCGGGCTGATCCGGTTTGTCTTCGTCTTCATCCTCCTCGTCATCGGTCTCCATCGGGGTGCCCTGGCCGTCCTCGGCCCATAGCCGGCTGGGCGTCAGGGTCAGCAGCAGCGCCGCCTCGAGGCTGCCGATGACGAGGACGTAGAGCGACGCCAGTTCATCGGTTATGTCGCGGTGTTCGCCGAACGTGCGGAGCAGCAGGTCGACCGCCACGATGGCCGCGAGGATGCTGATGCGCGTGCTGATCTTGCGGGCGTTCTTGGGCGTGACGGCGATCAGCCGCCAGTTCGGATGGTCCGGCGCGAGGACCGCGCGCGGCAATGCCCAGGCCAGGATGATCAGGATCATGGCCGTGCAGAAGGCCACCACGAAATCCTGAAACGGGCCGCTGACCAGGGTGCCCTCGCTGGTGGCGCGGTAGAGCAGGCCGGCGAAGATCAGGGCCGGAACGATGCCCGTCGCCACCGCCTCGGCGATCGCGTTGGTCAGGGCCCGCGTATAGGTCGGTTCGGCGATCGCCGGATCGCGACCGAACCAGCGGCGCAGGACGATCCGAAGGAAGAGGCCGAGGCCGAATGCCAGGGGGAGGACGATGATCGACCGGATGATGACAGTGCGGCGATCGTCCGACTCCAACCCTTTCCACCATACGGAGGGCGAGTTGACGATCTCGTCGACCACGGCCAGGAACTCCGGCACCGCCACGGCGATCGTGTCCGGCGCCAGCGGGAAGGGGGACCGTGTGGAGAGCTGGTCGAGCAGCTGGCGGCGCGCCAGCCGGGTGATGCGCCGGTCCAACTCGTCGGCCCGGGCAATGACCAGTTCGACCCGTTTGATGTGCCCGTCGATGGCGGCGATGTCCTCGGCCAGCCGTTCACGCTGGGTGGCGATCTCGACCGACTCCGGCGACGCACCTTCCTCCGGTGGCGGTCCGAGCGCATCGAGCTGGGACTGAAACGGCTCGAACCGGGCCTCCAGATCCGCCTTGATCCGCTCGGCCCCGGACCGGATCTCGGCCAGATCCACCTTCAAGGCATCGACCCGCTGCCGCTCGAGCTCCGACGACCCCGCCTCGCGGTCGAACTGGTCCAGCATCAAGGCCCAGATCGCCATCTGGACGTCGAACGGCAACGGCTCGTCCTGCGCCGCGGCGGGCGCTGAAAACGCCAGCCAGCACACGACAAGAGCGGCTAGGAGATTAGCGGTCAGGCGCAAGGTCGCAGCGCTTCCCGGTTCCGGCCCCAACACTGCCCGTCAGCCTAGCACAGCCGCCGGGCCGCAAAACCACTCCGTTGCCGGCCAACGTTCCGCAAGGGCAGTTCCTTCTTCCTGTTGTTTTCCGATGTCCGTCTCCTGCCCCTGACGTTGCCTGATGGATCCAACGTCAGGGGACTGGGAGGAAATCGGCGCGTCTACGCCGCCGCGCGGGCGATACCGTCGAGGACAGGGAAGAGATCGCTCGGCTCTGGCCGACGGGTGTAATCGGGATTGACCTCGGCATAGACGATGGTGCCGTCCGTATCGATGACGTATCGAGCGGGCATTGGCAGCGTCCATTTGTCGTCATCGTGGATGACGGGCAGGTCGACCTTGAACATCTTGAAGACTTCGATGAGGTAGGGCTGAAGCGCCCATCGCAGTCCGAATTTCTCGCCGAGATCGCCGTTCTGGTCGGTCAGGATCGGAAAGCTGAGACTGTTCTGGCGTTTCGATCTGCGGCTGTTCTCTGCGCTTTGCTGAGAGATCGCCACAAGCGATGCACCGCGGGCTTCGATGTCGCCAACGACGTCTTCCAGGGCTTGCAGTTCAAGATTGCAGTATGGGCACCATACGCCGCGATAGAAGGTCAGCACCAACGGGCCCTTGGCGAGCAGCTCGCGAGAAGAGACGTCGTTTCCGTCTGAATCCTTGAGCGTGAACTCCGGAGCCATCTGGCCTGCTTTGAGAGCACGCTCGGCATAACCGCCGCCGATCAGTTCCTTGTTTGAACGGTGGAATGCCTCGACCGCTGCGGGTGGCGCCTGGTTCGTTTCGAAGTCAGCTTTGAAAGCGTCGAGTTTGTCTTGAAGGCTCATTGCATCATTCCTTTGCCAAATCTCAGAGTTCGCAGCGGTTCGGCTACCCCAGTCGATCCGTATGCCGACGTTCGGAACAGTTCTGCCGCTTACGAGTTCAAGATTGGTCATGCGAGCGCTGGTTGGAACGAGCACAGAAAGACTAACGGTTATCTGAAAAACGAATGCATCATCGCCCGACGGCAAGAAATGCGGCGGCCACAATCGTGACCGCCGTAGTGGGGAGGCATGGAGCCGGAAGAAGGAGGTTCTCTCATCACGTAGAGTCGTGAGAAGACCCCACCGGGCGACTAGGATTGCGTTCTCGATCTGAGCCAAACGCGCAAATCGTTGAAGTCGAAAACCAGGGAAATCACGTTGGTGACCAAGAGGACGATCAGGAACGTGCCATAGATTGCCGTGCCTTCGGGTCTGGCAAACGCGATCATGATTACGAGCGGCGTCCAAGGCAGTATGTGCCCGGCCGCAGCCAATTTCGAGAACCCGCCAGTCGCGAAAACAATGGCAACCGTCATGGCCATGCCACCAATGGCGAGCACTGCGATCAGCGGGCCGCCTGGTTGGCTGAGGAAAGCGAGGGTTGCGAGGTTCACAGGGCCCAGGATGAGATTCATCCAGATTTTCACCCAGGTCGGCAGCGCGCGGTACGATTCCATGATGCGCGCGACTCTGCCTTGGGTCTGTATTGCAGTGGTCATGATGTTTGCCTTTCCTGAGAATCTGTATCGCGGCCGCCGGCCTCTACTGATCGACCTGAACCACAGGGTTCAAAGCCGGTGGGCGGCCGGTGGGGAAGATCTTGTTCATTTGGTTTTTGATTTGTACGATCAGGAAAGGTCTAACTGTTATTTGTAAATTGGATGAACGATCGTATCTCGTCGTTACGGCTGTTTAGCCGAGTGGCCCGGTCAGGCAGTTTTACGGCAGCGGGCAAAGAGACCGGTCTGTCACAGCCGAGCGTGTCCAGGATCATCTCGAAACTCGAGAAGGATCTCGGCGCCGCCTTGCTCGTCAGAAGCACCCATGCGGTGAAGCTGACAGAAGCCGGTGTCGACTATCTGGCCCGGCTGGACCCAATCCTGGCGGCCCTCGAAGAAGCCGACCATCTTGTCCGGGGGACCGGCGAGTTGCGGGGGCATCTGCGGGTCGGCTCCGCGACGAGTTTTGCGGTGCGCGAAATCGTCCCCCGCCTGCCAGAATTCATGGCTCAGCACCCTGAGCTCCGGGTCGATCTCGTTTTGACAGACTCGCGCCAGGATCTGATTGAGGAGGCAATTGATGTCGTGCTGCGCTCCGGACCACTCAGCGATTCAACGATGACTGCAAGAAAGCTGGGAGAATCAAGGCGCCTGATTGCGGCGTCGCCAACCTATTTGGAGAAAGCAGGAACGCCCAAGGTCCCGGCAGACCTCGCCGGCCACCAAATTATCCTGGGGCCTTCGAGCGCAGGCACAGCTGGCTGGACGTTTCGAAAGAAGGGCAAGGCCGTGTCCGTGCAGGTCGAAAGCCAGCTTATGGTCAGCGTCAATGAAGGGACGACAGCAGCGGCGGTTGCCGGACTGGGAATCGTGTCCACCGCACTCATGGGGTGTAGATCCGAAATAGAGAGCGGCGCGCTTGTTCAACTGCTTCCGGACTGGAGCATCGGCACGGTTGATATCCACGCCGTCCTTGCCGGAGGACATAACGCGAAGGCGTCGTCGCGCGCCTTCGTCGATTTTCTCGTGACGTCCTTTCGGGGGCAATTCTGACCAGGGTCAGGGCAATCGAACTCTTCCTGGCATCGCGTTGGTGACACGTTCTCGGTGTCACCTGGCAAATTCCAGGACAGCAATAGATTGGTCTCATTGAAGAAATGGCGGACCCGACAGGATTCGAACCTGTGACCTCTGCCTTCGGAGGGCAGCACTCTATCCAGCTGAGCTACGGGTCCGCACAGGCGCGCCGGTCGCGGCGCGGGCGGCACAATACGCCAAAGCGCACGCGGTGCAAAGCCGGATGTCGGAGGGCTCGGCGGCGCTACTCCGCGGCCTGTTCCGCCAGCATCATGCGGCGTTCGGCGCCGCGCAGGTCGGCGCCGGAGGGCAGGGGGGCGGCCTGGTCGGCGATCCAATGGGCGATGTCGGCCTGGGGGATGTTGCCGTTGAGGTCGCGCAGCAGCATGTGGAAGCCGTCCTCGTAGAACGCCACCACATGGCGATCGGCCGGCAGGCGGCGCAGCATGGCCTCGATCGGCGGCGGCGGGATGATCTCGTCATTGTCGCCGTAGAGGATCAGCGCCGGAACGTCGAGTGCCGGGGCCGCGTCGAGGCCGGCGCTCATCAGGTCGACCAGCCCGTCGATGGTGTCGATGCGGGTCTCCTTGATCACCAGGGGGTCCTGGGAGAAGGCGATCAACATCTCGATATTGTCGGAGGGCTGGATGTCCAGGCCGCGCCCGGTCAGCGTGACCCAGGGCAGCAGATTGGCGCCCAGCCAAAGCGGGATGCGCTGGTAGACCGGCATGGTGCCGCGCGCCCAGACCGCCGGCGCCACCAGGACCACGCCGTCCACGGCGATCGGCGGCCCGTCATCGGCCGGTCCGGCAACCGTGGTTAGCACGACGGCGCCGCCCATGCTTTCGCCCAGCAGGTAGACCGGCACGCCGGGATGGCGCCGCCGCACCAGATCCACCGTGGCCCGGGCATCGGCGACCAGCGTTTCCGTGCCCGGCCAGATGCCGATCTCCTGGGTGCCGCCGAAGCCGCGCTGGTCATAGGCGTAGGTGGCGATGCCGGCCTCCGCCCAGACCGGTCCCGGCGTGGCGAAGGCATTGGCGTAGTCGTTGAAGCCGTGCAGGGCGACGATCGCCGCCCGGACCTCGTCGTCCGGCACCCAGGATTTGAGCGGCAGCACATAGCCGTCGCTGGCCACCACGGCATCGCCGTTCAGGGCCGGCGGCCCGATCTCCGGCCCCATCGGCTGCAGCCGGCCGGCGCAGGCGCCGAGCAGCAGCATCAGCGCAATGGCGAATGAAATCCGGGGGAGCGATCTCATCGGTGTCCGGCGATCCGACCGTTACGGGGCCGGCAGTGTATCACCGGCCGTCTTGCGAAGGCGTTTCCGGCGGTCAGCCGTCATGGCTGCCGCGGGTGATCTGCAGGAAGATGTCCTCCAGATCGGTTTCCTCCGTGGTCACGTCGGTGATGCGCACTCCGGCCCGGTCCATGGCGTTGAGCAGCTCGCCGAGCCGCGTCGCGCTGGGCTGGTATTTCACCTGCAGGCAGTGCGGTTCGCACAGCACTGCCTGGTACTCGGCCAATTCCTCCGGCACCGTCTCAAGCGGGTCGGTCAGATGCACCGTCAGGGTCTTGCTGTCCAACCGGCGCAGCAGGTTGCGGGTGCTGTCGCAGGCGACCACCTCGCCATGGTTGATGATGGCGATGGTGTCGCAGAGTTCCTCCGCCTCTTCCAGGTAGTGAGTGGTCAGCAGCACCGTGGTGCCGGCCTTGTTGAGCGCCCGCACCTGGGCCCAGAGCTGTTGGCGCAGCTCGATGTCGACGCCGGCGGTCGGCTCGTCCAGCACCAGCACTGGCGGCGAATGTACCATGGCCTTGGCCACCATCAGCCGCCGCCGCATGCCGCCGGACAGCGTGCGGGCATAGGATTCCGCCTTGTCCGCCAGACCCACCGCTTCCAGAAGCTCCATGGTGATGCGCTGCTTCTTCGGCACGCCGTAGAGCCCACCCTGCAGGTCCAGGAGTTCCTTGGGCGTGAAGAACGGGTCGATGTTGAGCTCCTGCGGCACCACGCCGATGGCGGAGCGGGCCTGGCGGGCCTGGCGCTTGATGTCGTAGCCCCAGATCGAGGCCTCGCCGGAGGTCTTGGTCACCAGCCCGGCCAGGATGTTGATCAGGGTCGATTTTCCAGCGCCGTTCGGGCCCAGCAGGCCGAACAGCGAGCCGCGCGGGATCTCGAGGTCGATCGCCTTCAGCGCCTCTTTCGGCGGCGCCTTGCCGCTGCCCTTGTAGACCTTGGAGAGCTTTTCGACGCTGACCGCGCTGGTCGGCAGGGTCGCGGGGTCGAGGTCGTTGAGCGCCAGGGGCTCGGCCGTCATTGGGTTTCCAGGCTGTGATGAAGCGAAGCCGGTTGATCGGCCAGCCGCCATGGGTATCATCCGGCATTCCGCACGGTCAACCCGAGCACCGGTCACGCCTATGTCCAATACCCAGCCGCCCGAGATCATCGAGGTCGACGCGCATACCGAGAGCGTCGGATGCGACGGCGGCGGCGGCGCGCTTGGCCATCCGATGGTCTATTACAGTTTCGGCACACAGGACGCCGTGGTCTGCGGCTATTGCGGCCGCCGCTTCGTGAAGCGGCGCGCGGTGGCGGAACCGGCCCCGGCCGCCCAGCCGGAGCAACCGGCGGCGGTGGACCCCGAGCCGGAGGACTCGGCCGCCGTCGCGGATTAGCGACCGCGCCGCCATGGACCTTCCGCAATCGCGCATCAAGGATCCGGCCCTCGCCGACGCCCTGGCGGCCGAGGAGCTGGAGTGGCAGGCGGAGATCATGCCGGTCACCGAGGCCTATCGCCGCGCCCTGGCCCGGCGTGACTGGCGCGGCCGCACGCTGGCCTGCTGGCAGCACATCACGCCGGATTTCATCGCCGTCGCTTCGGCCCTTACCGAGGCAGGCGCGTCGATCGTCATGGGCGCGTGCAATGTCGACAGCACCGACGACCGTGCCGCCGCCCGGCTTTCCCGGATGGGCGTGTCGGTGCTGGGCTGGAGCGGCATGAGCGATGCCGACTATCGACAGCATCTGGAGATCGTCAGCGGCTGTGGCGCGGAATTCCTCTCCGACATGGGCGGTGAGCTGATCGAGGCGGTGGCAGCCAAGGGTGCGCGGGTCACCGGTGCCCTGGAGGCGACGACCACCGGCATCCACCGCCTGTCCGGCCTCGAGCTCGGCTTCCCGGTCTTCGACTGGAACGACATCCGTCTGAAGGACGGGCTGCACAACCGCTTCCATGTGGGCGACGCGGTCTGGCCGGCCTTCTCGAAGATCACCGGCATGAGCCTGTTCGGCCGCCGGGTGCTGGTCATCGGCTTTGGCCCGGTCGGCCGTGGCGTGGCCCAGCGTGCGGTCAGCCTGGGGGCCAAGGTCTTCGTCGCCGAGCGCGACCCGGTGCGCCTGCTGGAGGCGCAGCATTTCGGTTGCGAGACAGTGGAGCTGGAGGACGGCCTCGCCGCCTGCCAGATCGTGGTCACCGCGACCGGCGTCTCCGACGTGCTGCGCGAGGCGGAGCTGCGCCAGGCCCGCCCTGGCACCCTGCTGTTCAACGTCGGCCATTTGAACCGGGAGATCGACATCGACTGGCTCTACGGCCATCCGCACCGCGAGATCGTCCGGCATGTCGAGCGCATCGAGCTCGGCGACCGCCACCTGTTCCTGCTCGGCCGCGGCAGCCTGCTGAACCTGGCCGGCGACGCCGCCCATTTTGGCCGCGACCTGTTCGAGATCTACACCGCCCTCATGCTGCGCGGCATCGCCTGGATGTTCGACGGCGGCTGCACCGGCCGCCCGGCCGGATTGCAGCCCTTCCCGGTGGAGCTTGAGCAGGAGATCGCCGCGATGACGGTGCGCGCGCGGTCGGGCGAGGCGCTTGGAACTCCGACCCTCTAGTGGATCGGGGTCCTCACCAGCGCGCCCCGGGATATGTAGTCATCGACCAGCCTTAGCGCCGCCTGCTCGAAACGCGCCAGGTCCGACCAGTCCTCGTCGGCGCCCATGTTCTGATGTCCGGTCTGGTCGAATGCGCACAGAAACGTGGTGGCTTCCGGCACCGGTTCGTGTGCCGCGTCCGCGCCGAGCTCGGTCAGGAACTCCAGGTCGAGCGGCGTGCTCCTCTCCGCCGTGATGAAGAGCACCGGATCCTCCTCGCCAACCAGGAAAACGACCAGGATGTGCGTGTAGAACCCGTGCGGAAGTCCCGGTGCGGTGACGACGTCCGTCAACAGCACCGCAGACACGGTGTCGGAAATCTCGTGCTGGTTCACCTTCCGGGCATCGGTGATGCGTGGGAATTGCGGCAGCATGGCGCCCTCCTTCCGGCGCGGTCGTCCAACCGGCGCCGCGCCCGCTGCGGCATATGTCGCCCTCGGCCTGGCGCGCATCAAGCCCTTCAGGGTCGCGTTCGCTGCGAAATCCGCGCTTCTGTCAGCAGTCGCCGGCGCGACCGACCTCCCCCCTCGACACCACGGCCCGTCTGCGCGATGGTCTCGGGGGCATTCGCAACCTCCATCCGCGCCATGGCTGACACGACCACGCCTTCCGGGGAGCGCACCTATTATCTGGTGGACGGCTCCGCCTACATCTTCCGCGCCTTCCACGGGCTGCCGATGATGAACCGCAAGTCGGACGGGGTGCCGATCAATGCGGTCTACGGCTTCACCGGCATGCTGTTGAAGCTGATCGCCGACATCCAGGCAGACCACATCGTGGTGGTCTTCGACGCCAAGCAGGAGAACTTCCGCAACGACATCTATCCGGAGTACAAGGCCAACCGCTCCGAGACGCCGGAAGAGCTGATCCCGCAATTCCCGCTGATCCGCGAGGCGACCGATGCCTTCAGCCTGCCGCGGCTGGAGTTGGAGGGCTACGAGGCCGACGACATCATCGCCACCTATTGCCGGCTGGCGCGGGAGCGCGGGCACAAGGCGGTGATCGTCTCCTCCGACAAGGACCTGATGCAGCTGGTCGGCGCCGGCGTCTCCATGCTGGACCCGATGAAGAACAAGGACATCGGCCTGCCCGAGGTGGAGGAGAAGTTCGGCGTCACCCCGGACAAGGTGATCGACGTGCAGGCCCTGGCCGGCGACAGTACCGACAACGTGCCGGGCGTGCCGGGCATCGGCGTCAAGACCGCTGCCCTGCTGATCAACGAGTACGGTGATTTGGACTCCCTGCTGGAGCGGGCGGAGGAGATCAAGCAGCCCAAGCGCCGCCAGGCCCTGATCGACAATGCCGAGCTGGCCCGCATCTCCCGCCAGCTGGTCCGGCTGGAGGATCACGTCGACCTGCCCCTGACCCTGGATGACCTCAAGGTCCATGATTTCGACCGCCAGAAGCTGCTCGACTTCACGAGGACGCAAGGCTTCAAGACCATGTCGGCGCGCATCGAAAGCCAGATGGAGGGCGGTGCGGCGCCGACGCCCGAGGCCGGCGAGACAGCGCCGGCCGCCGCGGCGGAACCGGCCAAGGCGGAATACGAGCTGGTACAGGACGAGGCGGCGCTGCAGGCCTGGGTCGACCGGGCGGTGGAGGCGGGCGCCGTCGCCGTCGACACCGAGACCACGTCCCTGGACGCCGCTGCCGCCAAGCTTGTCGGCATCTGCCTATCCACCGCGCCGGGGAACGGCTGCTACATCCCGGTCGGCCATACCGGGGCGGGCGGCGAGGGCACCCTGGACCTGGACGCCGCCGATGCCGCGCCGCCGCAGATCGATTTCGACCGCGCGCTGGAGATCCTGAAGCCGATGCTGGAGGACCCGTCGGTCCTGAAGATCGGCCAAAACCTGAAATACGACTATCACATCCTGGCCAAGCACGGCGTCCGCATGGACCCGATCGACGACACCATGCTGATCTCCTACGTGCTGGACGGCGGCGCCCACGGCCACGGCATGGACGATCTGGCCGAGCTGCATCTGGGCCACACCACGGTCAAGTACAGCGACATCACCGGCAAGGGGAAGAACCAGATCACCTTCGACCGGGTGCCGCTGGACAAGGCACTGGGCTACGCCGCCGAGGACGCCGACATCACCCTGCGCCTGCACCGCGCGCTGAAGCCCCGGCTGGTGCCCGAGCGCATGACCACGGTCTACGAGACCATCGAGCGGCCGCTGGTCGAAGTGGTCGGCGAGATGGAGCTGGCCGGCATCAAGGCCGACCGCAAGAAACTGGAATCCCTGTCGGCGGAGTTCGCCGGCCGGCTGGAGACCCTGGAAGGCGAGATCCATCAGCTCGCCGGCCACCCCTTCAATGTCGGCTCCCCCAAGCAGCTCGGCGAGGTGCTGTTCGAGGAGATGGGTCTGGAGCCGGGGCCCAAGGGCAAGACCAAGACCGGCCAATGGTCCACCCATTCCGACGTGCTGGAGCCGCTCTCCGCCCAGGGCCACACCATCGCCGAGAAGGTGCTGGACTGGCGCCAGCTCTCCAAGCTCAAGGGCACCTATACCGACGCCCTGGTCGGCCAGATCAACGCCCGCACCGGCCGGGTGCACACCTCTTACAGCCTGGCCGCCACCAATACCGGGCGCATGTCGTCGAACGACCCCAATCTGCAGAACATCCCGATCCGCACCGAGGAGGGGCGCAAGATCCGCTACGCTTTCGTCGCCGAGCCGGGGCACAAGCTGATCTCGGTCGACTATTCCCAGATCGAACTGCGCCTGGTGGCGGTGATCGCACGCGTGGAGGCGCTGAAGCAGGCCTTCCGCGAGGGCCAGGACATCCACGCCATGACCGCCAGCCAGGTGTTCGGCGTGCCGATGGCCGACATGACGCCGGAGATCCGCCGCCGCGCCAAGGCGATCAATTTCGGCATCATCTACGGCATCAGTGCCTTCGGCCTCGCCAACCAGCTCAAGATCCCGCAAGCCGAGGCGCGGGACTTCATCACCCAGTACCTGGAGCGCTTCTCGGAGCTGAAGGCCTGGATGCAGGACACCAAGGTCTCCGCCCGCGAGAAGGGCTATGTGGAGACCCTGTTCGGCCGCAAATGCCACATGCCCGGCATCAAGGACTCAAACCCGGCCCGCCGCGCCTTCGCCGAACGCCAGGCCATCAACGCCCCGATCCAGGGAACGGCGGCCGACATCATCAAACGCGCTATGACAAGGCTGCCAACGGCGTTGAAGCGGGCCGGGCTGAGGGCCCGGATGCTCCTGCAGGTGCACGACGAACTGCTGTTCGAAGCGCCGGAGAGCGAGGCGGAGAAGACGGCGGCGGTGGCGCGCGAGGTCATGGAGGGCGCGGCGCATCTGGAGATCCCGCTGGTGGCGGAGTCGGGGATTGGGGATAGTTGGGCGGAGGCGCATTAGTGCTGTGCTGTCTACAAACACCGTGAAAAGACTGTCAGGAAGTGGGCTCGACCGCTGAAGGTCAAACGTCCCTAGTGTCCAGTATCTATTTCAGTGAGACATTGAGATGAAAGTAGATAATGACGATTTGTTCGCTCGTGCCAATAGTGCCAAAATTCGAGAGAATCTTCGTCGTGCCCCTAGCGTAATAATCGATGGAAAGTTGCTGGAGGCGACACCAGTATTTTCAGCCTACTGGTACTTTGCCTACGAACGGCAGAATATGTTTAGGAGGCGATTGAACGGTATAAATGCCGTGGATGCCAGCGACGATTTGATATTGGCAAGACACAGATTCACGAACACATATCGTGCTTCCGATCGAGTAAGCCAATACTTGATCCGCAATGTAATTTGGATGAATTCTGGAAAATGGTCTAACGAAGATTTTTACTTTAGGATCCTTCTCTTCAAGATATTCAATCGGATTGAAACTTGGGAAGCGATCGAAAGTGAATTCGGCGAAATCAGTCTTGGTAGTTATTGCTTCAATTCAATAGACAAACTCTTGGCCGATCGCCAGCAGCGCGGGCATCGGAATTATTCTGCAGCGTACATCATGCCATCTGCAGGTCGCGTATTCGGTCATAAATCGAAGCACGCAAATCATTTGCGCCTGCTTGAGTGGATGATCAGAGAGGGCTATCCAGCGAAGTTGTGTTCCTGCGCATCTATGGCGGATGCTTTTAGGCTTTTGTCCGCCGCCCCGTCTATTGGGCCGTTCTTAGCCTATCAGTTTACTACCGATCTAAATTACAGTCCGCTGACAGATTTCTCAGAAATGGAATTCGTTGTTGCAGGCCCGGGTGCAATAGACGGAATATCCAAATGTTTCGTCAACTCAGAGCGAGTCGCCCCTGAGCGTATTATTGAGCATATGGCAGAACATCAATTCGAATATTTTGATTATTTTGGAATGAGTTTCATCGATCTCTGGGGGCGGCCTCTCCAGTTAATTGACTGCCAGAATATCTTCTGCGAAATATCGAAATACTCGCGCGCTGCCTATCCTGAGATTTCAGGACAATCTGGTCGATCACGCATCAAACAAAAGTATAAGCCAGCAGGCCGACTTCCCCGACCTTGGTACCCCCCGCAGTGGGCCATCAATGACAAGATCACTGCCGAACTCGGTTGACACTAAGTTTCCAATGCAAGTGGCTCGAAACGTAGATTTCGCTTTTTGAGATCGACAAAGACCCTTCCTTGCTTGTAATGGCGAAGTTGCTGAAACACTCTATAGCCCTCGCGGATGGCACGCTCCCACTCCCAGAATTTGTTGTCGTAGACTTCATGGCCAACTGTTAGTTCGCGAACCTTCTTGAGCAACGAGAAGGGGATCTCTTCGTCTTTGGGGAATAGTGGCCGTTCGTCGGCCGGAATATCGCCGCGAAGTTCTTTTGCCCGTCGCGAGGCTTCCCAGTGGATAAATTTGATGACTAGTTCTTCCACTACCGCCGATCGTCCACTGTCTTGAGCTTGCTTGGTGCGCGGGCAACTATCACGTTTGATTTTCATTAGATCGCGTAGTACCGGCGACCAACCAAGACAGGCTGCATTGGCTAGATGCAATACATCATGAAAGCGATATCCATCCGCCTCGTAGTGCTGGTCCTTTAGCGGATCTCCCAACATATTTCCATTCCAGAACATCTGCGATGTGTCATTCGATACAGATTGGAAATCGATGTAAAAATTCCTTGGCAATTGTTCTTGTGCTGGCGAATTCTGGTCGTGCAAGGGCGTCGGCCGACCGTCGCCTCGTGCACTTGCTTTCCTAAAATTGGCCTCGGCCACTTCGTCCATATCGAGTTCATAAAGCGAAGCGATGGCACAGAGATGCCACGCGATATCACCCAGGATTGTCTCGATTGGGCGGTCTCGGAGTTCGGTATTAATCTCTAATTCATTCTGTGGTAGGAGGTGGCGCATGAGCTGGGCGCCAAGTTGAGTGAGAACCGCTGCGCAAACGGTAAGTAGCGTGCCACCATCAGTCCTGGCAGTATGAAATGCCAGTTTCTGATAGTCAGAGATTTTTCGGCGCGGGTTCTTCTCAAAAGCAATTGCTTCTTCTAGAAACCGATTGATATCGTCCGGTGAGAGCCCCTTTCCAATCTCGGCGTTTTGAGTGCTGTCAAAGCCAAGCTTGGACTTCAGATATACTATGTTCGCCAATAGGATGTCTGGGCTGTCGCCTGTGTCCTCAATCCGCGCAAGTGCAAAGGCGTACCACATAGCATCGCCGAGTTCCTCGCGGAGTTCGGCTTTAGCCAACGGCGACGATAGCGCACCCCCTTCTTGCAACGTTTCTTTCTTTACTGCCGAAACAATAGATCCAATTTCGCTGGCGAGCCCATAAGTCGCAATCTCTCTGGGGTTTGCCAGATGGACCCTTGAGAACTGATCAGTTCGATCAACAAAGGCTGCATATTGTTTTATCAACATTAGGAAGCCGCCTTGTTTAACAGAAGTTCCTTCAGTTTCTTGTCGTGAGACCAATCTGCGGGATCATGTCGAAACCCACTCTCAGGCAGACTGTGAAGCCACTCAATAAAATCTATTTTCAGCGCTTCGCTATCGACTTTGTATGTGAAGCCCCTTCCGCGGTGGATGAGGGATTTGAACTTGTCTGGTATCTCCTGCGCCTTGTTGCCCCAATACGCGTATTCGTGTCCAACCAATACACTCTCTGTAGTTTCTGTATCGCGCTTCAAGTTGCCTAGTCCGACGAGACTACCTGCGTCACTATGGAAAGATTTCTCCTGTATCCAAGCGCCCGAGTCCGGGCAGCGGTGGTAGATATTATCTCCAAAACAGAGACAAAGAGAGCCGCCCATTTGAGGCCGCTTAATTAGGAAGTCTGGATTGTCCCAATAACTCTGGAAATCGGTGATCTTGTTGACAGACATCCAGTAGATCATTTGACCGTCGAGACCATATTTCTTGGGGCCAAACCCAACTATTACGTCTCCAATAGCTGCGTGTTTTCGAATTTGGGGTTTACAACATGCAAGCGTGCAAACTCCAAAGAATGGGTTCGGAGCAAACCCTCTATCGTGATCGATGACGTATCTGTAGAGGCGTTGAATTCTCTTTGACCCGCTCATGGTGCACACTCATGAGGCTCAATCTCTATTTCGTCCGCCGGATCGCCGCCGGGCGTTTGGAAAGCATTGGCGCAATCTGAACCCAATTCCATCTTTAGCTGATCTGCATCCCAAGGGATCTGAGCCGTGCCATATTTCAGAACCAAAGGGTGAATTGAGGATTTTTGTTGCCCCGGGGCCCAAATTCCAACTATGTGACAGATACCGGCGCGAGCAGCTTCAAGAGCGGCTGCTTCCACATTTGAATCAGCTGTTTCCTGGTCAAATAGCACAAAGATCAACGCGTCTGCCGCGGAGAAAGAGGTGTTGTCATCGTTACTGTGAATGAAATTGACGGTGGAGAGGTCGATTTCAGCCTCTGAGAGCAGCTTGAACACGTCGATTTCAGATGTCTCGCTCTTCTCCGAAAGAGCTACAAAGACTTTTCGATTTGTGGTCTGTTTCATTAGAACCAGTCTCCTGATACACGAGCCATCGGACATGAAGTAGAACTAATGCGAAGGCGAATTGTGTTCTTAAAATATTTCGACTCTAGATAATGAGATTTTCAATCGCCGTTTATTCTCAAATATAGAAATGCTTGCTGACCTCTTTTGAGCCCACAAATTGAGAGAGTAGCCGGTAATTCTTTGTTTCCCTACGAACTCGCCCGGCCACAATAGCCGGATGAACGTTGACGGATTGTGCGAATGAAATGACCCTGAATGGTGTCGCCCGGCCAATCAGCTTGGCAGCATCCCAAGCCGCATTTGGAATTAGCGCTTCTTCAGCCAGTTGGTCAGCCTCTCCTTCGATCGACCAGTCTTCCTCATGATCCGATTCGTCTAGGCTAAGATCATCAATGTAAAGGTCATTATCAGACGATACATGTTTCCAAACATGCGCTGTCTCATGAAGAAGGCAGAACCAGAAATTGTCGAGGCGGTCATATCGAAGAGTCAGGCCGATAACAGGCATGCCCTCAGCTGTTCTCATCGCCGCGCCATCCAAATGCGTTCTTGGTAGATGTTTCGCGCAGACAACCGCGATGCCGATTTGGCCTAGAGCTTCCACAGCACGCTTGGGGCCATCCGGCAGACGACTTAGCGTGGCCAAAAAACGCAGAAATCTCTCATCGATCGCATCGCTGCTATATATGGTCTTGGGCGGATTCTCGCGCGCTCTCGCGAGCACATGAAGACACCAGGCTTGAAGAGCATAGGGGTCCATCCGCGCGTTCAGGCGCGCCGAATTGTTCTTCCTATAAAATGCAAACGGTAACGCCTTAGACCCGCCCGCGCGCTCAATTAAGTCGCCAATCAACTGTTCAGCTTTGCGCCTTGGATTGGTGACTCTTGGCAGCCAACCGCGTTTCACCATCTCGAAGACTGGAAACTTGTCCCAACGGATCTCGTTGCCTGCAGTGGATTCCTGCGAGCCATCTCCGATAAGCACGTCTGCCGGAATGCCAAGGTGCTGGTTCAAGGCTCGGATCATCTTAAGTGTCAAAGGCCGTTTGCCGGAGAGGACTTCGGATACTTTCGCGCGGCTGCCGATGTATTTCACAATATCCGATTGAGCCAGGCCGGCCTGTTCCATACGGAACTCAATCGCCTGAATTGGAGTTGGTAAGTCGATTGCAAAGTGTTCATCTTCGTAAGCCTCGACTAGTGTTACGAGCACGTCGAACTCATCACGCTCGACACTTCCCGCTGCCGCGCCCATGAGGCGATCAATCTGCTCAAGAGCAGCTTCATAGTCCGAATCATTTCGGATAGGGCGCACCACGCTCATGCTAAACCTCCCCGGCATCAACTTTGTCATAAGCGGCATGATTGCCAATGAATCGGACGAAGACGACGCCGACTTCATAATCTATCCGCACAATCAGGCGAAACTTGTTGCCAGCTATGTTGAACACAACGCGGTTGTCCTTAAGGATGCTGGCGTTCCGGTACTGTTCCTTAATGTCCGCCGGCGTTTTCCAATCCGCCTTCGCTGCTTCGTGATACCAGCTGTCTAGTGCAGCCTTGGCTCTCGGTTCGTTGTCTCCAAACTCGCGGAGCCTCTTTCGGGAGATGACGTGCATCACCAGATTCCCAACATACCCTATTTGAGACCAATGTCAAGTGCTCCCTATAAGGGAGCATACCATGCGGCCATGACGCCGAGTCAACCCTCGGATTTAGCTAACTTGCCGACCGCGTTGGCCCTCACATGCACGCCGTCCAGGTTTCCTAAGCTCAGCGGCCCTTTCAATCAGTTCGAGCAACCTAAACGCTTGCTCACCCTTGGCCCGCTCCATCCAAACTCCGTATCCGCCTTAGCTCCGGGAACCACCGCGCCCAAACCCCCGCAACCGCCATCGTCCCGATCCCACCGAACGTCACCGCGAACACCGCGCTGGTCCAGGCCGCCATCACGCCGGCGCGGAATTCGCCGAGTTCGTTGGAGGCGCCGATGAAGACCATGTTGACGGCGTTGACCCGGCCGCGCACCGCGTCGGGGGTCCAGACCTGGATCAGGGTCTCGCGGACATAGACGCTGACCATGTCGGTGGCGCCCACCAGCACCAAGGCGGCGATGGAGAGCCAGACGATGTTCGAGAGGCCGAACACCGCGGTCGAGAGGCCGAAGGCGGCGACGAAGACGAACAGGATGGTGCCGGCGCGGTCGCGGATCGGATGGCCGGCGAGATAGAGGGCGACGGAGATCGCGCCGACCCCGGGGGCGGCCCGCAGCATGCCCAGCCCCCACGGGCCCAACTCCAGGATGTCCCTTGCGTAGACCGGCAGCAGGGCCGTCGCCCCGCCCAGCAGCACGGCGAAGAGATCGAGCGAGATCGCGCCCAGCACCACCCGGTTGGAACCGATGTAGCGGAAGCCGGCCAGCACGGTGGTCCAGTCGACCTTGGGCGGCAGGTCGCGCGTCTTCGGCCTCGGCACCAGCAGGACGAGGATCGTCGCCAGCACGAGCAGGGCAAGGGCGCCGCCATAGGCGGCCGGGGCCGCGATGCCGTAGAGCAGCCCGCCGGCGACCGGGCCGACGATGGTGGCGGTCTGCCACGATGCGGTGTTGAGCGCCACCGCGCCCGCCAGCTTTTCCCTCGGCACCAGATTGGCGACCAGGGAATTGGCGGCCGGGCCGTAGAAGGCCCGCGCGATGCCGAAGACCAGCAGGATCGCGAAGATCGGCGCCACGCTGTCCAGCCCGCGAAAGGTCAGCCAGGCCAGCAGGGCCACGCACAGGGCCTCGACGGCGATCGTCGCGGCCATGATGTTGCGGCGGCCGAAGCGGTCGGCGGCCTGCCCGGTCACCAGCACCAGCAGTGGCGACGGCAGGAACTGGATCAGCCCGACCAGGCCCAGATCGAGCGGATCGCGGGTGATGTCATAGACCTGCCAGCCGACCGCCACGCTGGTGACCTGCACCGCGAACACGGACGCGAACCGGCCGAACCAGTAGTAGCGAAAGGCGGGGATGGCGAAGGCCGGCCAGCGGCTCTCCTCGCGCGACGGCGGATTCAAACGGGGTTCCTCGGGTTCATGGGTTCAGGCTACAGCCAACCCACCGTAGTGCGTTCTGGCTTGGTTCGGACGATTTTCAGAGCCCGTCGAGAAGGCGGGCCACGTCCACCACGCCGTCATCGCGAGCGTCCCTCGACGGGCTCAGGATGAGGGCGCGGCGGTCCACTCCCTCGGCCAACGGTGGATTGCCGCGTCGAACCTTGTCTTGAGCCAGTCGAAGCGGGCTCCACGCAATGACGCCGGGCCTATCCATTGGTGTCATTCCCGCGAAGGCGGGAATCCAGTCAAGACCGGCGCTTCCTGGATTCCCGCCTTCGCGGGAATGACAAGGTCGGGGAGGCCGCCGAGTGGGGATCGGATAATCCCGTCCTCAGAACTTCCCGTTGTCGTTCTTCCACTCGGCACGTGGCGCAACCGCCTCGACGGTGTCCCAATGCTCCACCAGCTTGCCCTCGGCGACGCGGAACAGGTCGTAGAAGGCGGTGTGGGTGCCGTCCCGTGCACCCTCGCTGACGGCGAGGACGAAATTGCCCTCGGCGAGCACGCGGTGCAGGCGGTCGTGGCGGGTCTCGGGGGCCGGGTCGGGCGGGGATTGCAGGGCGGCGCGAAGAGCCGGCAGGCCGTCGGCGAGGTTCGGGTTGTGCTGGGTGAAGGTCTCGGCGTCGATGTATTGGGGCAGGGCATCCAGGCGGCGTTCGATCAGGATGTCTTCAACGAAGCTGCGGACCAGAGCGCGGTTGGCCTCGGTGAGGGCATGGTCGGCCGCCTCGGTCGGGCCGTCGACCATGCTGTGGCCGGAGGGGTTGGGCCCCTGACGTGGCTGGATGTTGTCCCAGTGCTCGACGGCCAGGTCGCCCTCGAAGCGGAAGACCTCGAAGCCGATCCGGCGGCTGGCGAAATCGTACTCGGTGTGGCCGAAGACGTAGTCGCCGTCGGAGAAGGCGCGCACGATGTTGACCCGGGGATTGGTCTTCGACAGGCGCTGGAACAGCGCCGCCAGCCCCTCCCGCCCTTCATGGGTCTGGGGGTTGTGCTGGATATAGGTGTCCGGGTGGATGACCTCCACCGCCGCCGGGTTGCCGGTCTCGATGCCCTTCAGCAGGGCGCGGATCCGGTCCTTTCGGTTCAGGGTCATGGCTGGCTCCCCTGTTTTCGCGAACCGCGGCCGGCCGCGCCCCCGACGGCCCGCTCACCTGTCCGCTGCGCAGGGTGAGTGGCCTGTCGAGGTGCGATCGGGGTCGGCAGGGGATAAACCCCCGCCGCTCCCTTCAGGCGACTCAGCCGTAGCGGTAGGGCGGGCCCGCCTTGACCATGGTTTCGCGGTAGTTCTTGAGGATCTGGATAACGCGGGCGCTGCGGTCGCTTTCCGCGGCGATCTCCTCCCAGAACTCCAGAGCCTTGTTCTCGACCTCCTGCCATTCCGACTCGGGGATCGAGGTCAGCTCCAGCTTGCCGCCGGTGGTGCGGTAGAAGGCCTCGCCCCACCAGTACCAGTGCTGGCGATAGTAGTGCGACGAATCCATGCACAGGCGGAACAGCTCCTGCAGGTGCCCGGGCAGCTCGTTCCAGCGTTCGGAATTGGCAAAATAGGAGCCGGACCAGGCGCCGGAGATGTTGTTGGTCAGGTAGTAGTTGTTCACGTCCGCCCAGCCGACGGTGTAGTCCTCGGTGATGCCGGACCAGGAGATGCCGTCCAACTCACCCGTCTGCACCGCCACTTCGATGTCCTCCCAGGGCAGGGTCACCGGCACCACGCCGAAGCGCTGCAGGAAGCGGCCGGCGGTCGGGAAGGTGAAGACCCGCTTGCCCTCCAGATCGGCCAGGCTGCGGATCGGGTCAACGGTGACGAAGTTGCACGGGTCCCAGGCGCCGGCGGAAAGCCAGGTGACGTTCTCAACCTCGCCATAGGCCTCCTCCCAGATCTCCTTCAGGCCGTAATGGTTGAACAGCACCGGCACGTCGAGGGAGTAGCGCGAGGCGAAGGGGAAATAGCCGCCGAACACCGACACGTCGACCGGGGCGGCGATGCTATCGTCGTCGGACTGCACCGCGTCGATGGTGCCGCGCTGCATGGCCCGGAACAGCTCGCCGGTCGGGACCAGCTGGTCGGCGAAATAGAGCTCGATCTCCATCTCGCCGTTGGCGACCTTGTTGAAGCTGTCGATGGAGGGCTTGATGACGTGCTCGGCCAGCGCCGGGCCGGCATAGGTCTGCAACCGCCAGCGGATGGTCGACTGGCCCTTGACGTAGGGTGCGGGGAAGGTCGAGGCCGCCGCCACGCCGGCCGTCGCCACGCCCGCCTTCTTGATGAAACTGCGTCTGTCGGTCATTGCTCTTCTCCCTGTTGTCGTTTCGGCTTGGTGACGATGTTGGCTGGCATTCGCCCTGTTTGCGTCGTCCTTCTCAAACAACCCCGATTTCACCACCAAGACACCAAGGCACCAAGTGTTCCGGCTGGCCACGCCGCTGGCGCATCAAACAGATTTTTCACCACAGAGACACAGAGGCACAGAGAACCAACTATCGGTTTCGCGCCCAGGTCTTCCGCCGGAGGCAATCTCTTCTTTTGGTTCTCTGTGTCTCTGTGCCTCTGTGGTGAATTCAAAGCGCCTTCGGCGCGACCAACTTGGTGTCTTGGTGGTGAGAATCCCCTACCGCGCATAGTGCCATTCCGGGAGCCAGAGGGCGATCTGGGGGAAGGCCATGACGACGGCGAGGCCGATGCACATCACCAGCACGAAGGGAATGATGGAGCGGTAGATGTCGCCCAGCGTGACCTCCTTGGGCGCCATGGCGCGCATCAGGAACAGGTTGTAGCCGAAGGGCGGGGTCATGTAGGCGATCTGGCAGGTGATGGTGTAGAGCACCCCGTACCAGACCAGGCTGAAGCCCAGCGCGTCGACCAGCGGCACGTAGAGTGGGGCCACGATCACCAGCATGGCGGTGTCGTCCAGGAACATGCCCATCACGATGTAGGAGAGCTGCATCATGATCAGCACGCCCCAGGGGCCGAGCCCCCAGCTCTCCAGGAACAGGGTCTCGATCGCGTCGACCGCGCGCAGCCCGTCGAACACCGCCGCGAAGCACAGCGCCGCCAGAATGATCCACATGAACATGCAGGTGATGGCCAGCGTCTTGCGCAGGGTGTCCTCCACCACTTGAAAGGTCAGGCGGCGGCGGAAGAAGGCCGCGAGGGTCGCCGAGGCGGCCCCGACGGCCGAGCTTTCCACCAGGCTGGTGATGCCCATCAGGAACAGGCCGGTCATCATGAAGAAGATGAACAGCGGCAGCATGCCGGCCCCGATCAGCCGCCAGATCTCGCCCGGCTCCAGGGTGCGCTCTTCCTTCGGCAGCGGCGGGCCCAGGTTGGGCTGCAGGGCGCAGCGGATGGCGATATAGGCGATGAACAGGGTGGCCAGCAGCAGGCCCGGGAAGACACCGGCGAGCCAGAGCTGGCCGATCGGCTGGCGCGCGATCATGCCGTAGAGGACCAGGACCACGCTGGGCGGGATCAGGATGCCCAGCGAGCTGCCGGCCTGGATGACGCCGGTCACCATCACCTTGTCGTAGCCGCGGCGCAGCATCTCCGGCAGGGCGATGCTGGCGCCGATCGCCATACCGGCGACGCTGAGGCCGTTCATCGCCGAGACCGCGACCATCAGGCCGATGGTGCCGATTGCCAGGCCGCCGCGCATCGGGCCGGAGATCACATGGAACAGCCGGTAGAGGTCCCCGGCGATGCCGGACTCCGACAGCATGTAGCCCATGTAGACGAACATTGGCAGGGTCACGAGGGCGTACCAGCCGAGCGACTTGAAGCTGGCGCTGAACGGGATCTCGAAGCCGCCCTGGCCCCAGAGCAGCAGAGCCGCGGCGGTGGCCACGAAGCCGATGGCGCCGAACACCCGCTGGCCGGTCAAAAGGGTCAGCAGCATGGAGGAGAACATGAGCAGGGCGATCAACTCCGGCGTCATGTCAGCTCCTCCCCGCGCGCCCGCGCCAGATCCTTGAAGAAGAGGGCGATCGTCTGCAGCAGCATCAGCAGGATGCCGAAGCACATAATGATCTTGATCGGGGCCAGCGGCGGCGCCCAGGAGGAGTAGTTCTTCTGCCCGTATTCCAGCGCGTATTGGGTGCTGGAGAGCCCGCCGATGAACAGCCAGACCAGATAGAACAGCAGCATGGCCACGGTGATGGCGTCGGCGATCGCCTTGCCCCGCGGCGTCCAGCGGCCATAGACCAGGTCCATGCGCACATGGCTGTCCAGCTGCATGGAATGGGCGCCGCCCACCAGGTAGTAGGCGGCCAGGGAGAATTGCAGGATCTCCACCGTCCAGATGTAGGAAACGCCCGCCGCCGCCTTGGAGATGGCGGAGAACAGCATCACCCCCATCATCACGAAGATCATGTACATCATCAGCCGGCCGACCCGCCGGTTGACGGCCTCGACCACCCGCACATAGGTCTTCACGGCGTTCGGCAAACGACCCCCCGTCCCCGCAACAACACTCGCCCTGCCGCCGCCTTCTGCCGGGCGGCGGTCGGTCGACGATCCTGGTTCAGCATCCGGCCCCGGCGCAAGGACCGCACCGGTCGGCGGCCAGCGGCTGCCCGCCAATCCAATACGTTAGGGGTGATTTCCGCGCCGGTCGAGGGTCTTGCAGGCGGAGAGCATCGGCACAAGCCCTCACCCGGCCTGCCTGTGGCAGTCCACCCTCTCCCAAAGGGAGAGGGTTTTCGGCGGCGGCATTTTTGGTTCCCTCTACCCCTGGGAGAGGGCGGCGCGCGAAGACGCGCCGGGTGAGGGCTTCACCGCCGCGGCCGCTGGCCAGGCGGTGGGCGCTGGCCCGGGGGTGAGCGGCCGGTGACGCCCTGGCCGCCACCGCCGCGGAAGTCGGAGCTGACGTCGCCCCAGAAACAGCGTGGGTAGAACGGGTAGGTGTCGGTGGCGAAGTAGACGAAGCGGCCCTCGATGGTGCCGCCATTGCACTGGTCGAGATTGCCCGCGCCGGCGACGTATTCCCAATCCTCCACATAGGTGCCGTCATGGGCGCCGAACGGAGCGGTGGCGCGGGTGCCGGATTTCAGCACGTAGCTCGGCTGTGCCTCTGCGCCGACATAGTGGATTTCGAAGCCGTCGGCGGCCCATCCGATCTGGGTGTCGGCGGAGATCGCCAGCAGGCCGACCGGCACGCCGTGATAGTGGTACAGCCCGCGCTCGTCGACATGGGCGTTGTGATGGTCCATGCCCAGCGCCTCCGCGCTGCCCATGCCCTCCAGGTTCCAGCCCGAGGAGCGGTCGCGGCTGTGGCCGCGCGGGCTCGACGCGTCGTACCAGTCGGCCGTGCCGGGACGGAACGGGATGCCGTTCAGGCCGATGCCGACGGTCTGGGCGCTGCGGTTCGGCCGGCTGTTGCGGCTCGGCGTGGCATCCACGCAATAGCGCAGCTGCTGGCTTTCGAAGCTGTGCGGATTGCCGCGGTTGGGGAAGGTGCCGATGTCATGGTTCGGCACGCCGTTGGAGCTGATGCAGCGCCGGTCGCCTTCAACGGTGATCTGCACCGAGGGGGATTGCGCCCAGGCGCCGCCGGCCGCCATTCCGGCAAGCGCAAGGATGGCGATGGCAAGTCTCGAGGTCATGCGGGATCATCCGGAAGCAGTCGCGGGGCCGGCGACGGTACGGCCGATTTGTATCAGAATTGTCCCGGAGATCTTGACAAGTATGTGGGCACCGCACTCGGCGATGGCCTAGTCGCCGGACCAGCGGCGTCCACGAATGCCGTCCGATCGGTAGACGCCGGCTCGGACCCCGTAGTCCCGATGCATCGATCGTCTGGCGGTGTTGACCTGGTCCGCCGTCAGGGCCACCGCGGCACCCCTGGCCCGGATCGCCCGGGCGCGAAGGTCGGTTGCGATCGCGATCAACTCCGGCGTCAAGGTGAATTCCGGGCGCGTGGGCTGCTCGCCGGAGGCCAGCAGGTACCAGGCCTCGGCGATGAACGCCGCGCCCTCCTCGGAGCGAATACGGGTCTGGCCCGCTCGCAGGTCCATCTGGGCATGGGTGCACTCGTGGACCACCGTGGCGCGGCCGGCAGCGGTCGCCAGGGTGTCCGACGATCGCGGGTTCAGCTTGTCGCCATCCGGGTCGTACATGGCGAGCGCGTTTGGGCCGACGATCTGCGGCCGCACGGTGACCCGGATGCGATGACGGATCGGGTGATCGGCGAAGCAGTTCGACAGCTCCCAATAGCCATGGCCGGAAACCCGAAGGCTGGCGAACTGGAAATTGATCTCCTTGACCGCGTTGGAGCGCAGCAGGTCCTGGACCTGGATGTCGATGGTCATGATCCCTCTCGTATCAGCATGGATCGGGGACGGCGGCGAAGGAACATCGCCACCGGGTCTGTTGCGCCCGACCTATTTATATCTAATTAACATCAAATTGTATATATTAGACTGAAAAGAGACTGAGCCCGTCGCGGTGATCAGGCGTAGTCCAGGGGCAGGGCGGTGGTCTGCTTGATCTCCTCCATCACGAAGCTGGAGGACACGTCGGACAGGTCGATGCGGGCGATCAGCCGCTGATAGAGGGCATCGAAGGCCTTCATGTCCGGCACCACCGCGTGCAGCAGGTAATCCGTGTCGCCGGTCATGCGGAAGGCGCCGACGATCTCCGGGATGTCGGCCACCGCCTTGGAGAAGGCCTCGGACCATTCCGGGCTGTGCCGGTCGGTGCGGATGGCGATGAAGGCGGTCAGGCCGCAATTCAGCCGGTCGGCATCCAGCAGTGCCACGCGGCCGCGGATATAGCCTTCCGCCTCCAGCCGGCGGACCCGACGCCAGCAGGGATTCTTGGACAGGCCGACCCGATCGGCGAGGTCGCCCACGGACTGGCTCGAATCTTCCTGAAGGGCCGACAGGATACGGCGGTCGATCGGGTCGAACATTGTTCCAACAACTTCCAGAAACTTGGGACGAAATCGCGTAGTAGGCGTCAATGTATCACACGATTGGGACCAAATCTCGCCCAGCAGCCTTTATCATGGTCCCGTTGTTCCAAGGAAGGGCTGTCCCATGACCGATCGTCTGCTGCGCGCGTTCACCGAGCATCCCGCATCCGTCGGCGAGAGCTATTGGCAGCACCTGGCTTTCGCGCTCGGTTTCTCGGTCAAGCTGATCCTGGCCGGGCTGGCGGCGCTGGTGCATGCCCTGCTGCCCTTCCTGTTCAAGACCACGGCCAGCCGGCTGATCGCCGAGATGGCGGCACGGACCGGCAACCGCACGGCCGCGGCCGATCGTTCCGCAAGTCAGGCTGCCGATGTGTCGCTGGGTCGCGTATAGCGGCCGGCCGACCTATCTGGAGTCTCTGGTCGCGCAGCCGGAGCACTCGCTGATCTCCCAGAGCCTCCATGCGACGGAGGCGAAGACCGGCATCAATGGCGACGGGTTCGGGCTCGGCTGGTACGGCGAGCGCGACGAGCCCGGCCTGTTCCGCGAGACCCTGCCGGCCTGGAGCGACGAGAATTTGCGCAGCCTGTGCCGGCTGATCCGCTCGCGGCTGTTCTTCGCCCATGTGCGGGCCTCCACCGGCACCGCGACCACCCGCTCCAATTGCCACCCCTTCGCCGTCGGGCCCTGGCTGTTCATGCACAACGGTCAGATTGGCGGCTATCGCCGCCTGCGCCGGGATCTGGAGGCCCTGATCCCGGACCGGCTCTACGAGCACCGCACCGGGACCACCGACAGCGAGGCGCTGTTCCTGATCCTGCTCGCACGGAACGTCGAGACCGATCCGGTCGCGGCGGTGCAGTCGACCCTGGCGGAGGTCGCCGAGCTGCAGCGGCGCAAGGCGATCCGGGCGCCGATGCGGTTCACCGCCGCCCTGTCCGACGGCCGCAATCTCTATGCCTTCCGTTGCGCCAGCGACCGCAAGGCCCCCAGCCTCTACTACCGCAATGGCAACGGGGCGGTGACCGCTGTGTCGGAGCCGCTGGACGCCGATGGCGCGGGCTGGTCGCCGGTGCCGGAGGGCCATGTGCTGGTCGCCGATGCCGACGGCGTGTCGGAGCTGCGGCCCCTGGCGGCCTGAGCTTGCGTCGAAGAGCACAGACCGAGACCCGGATCGTCATTGCGAGGAGCCGAAGGCGACGCGGCAATCCACTGTTTGTGGAGAGAGTGGATCGCCGCGCTTCGCTCGCGATGACGATGGAGGGATGGTCCACAGCAGGTCGGTTGGAGGGGCTTCGGGCGCCCAAAAGAAAAACGCCCCGGCGAGCCGGGGCGTTTTCGTCACCGGACGGGGGGTCCGTCCAGGCGGTACCGTTACCGGTTCGACGCCGGCTGCTTGCCGGTGTAGTTCAGCGTACGGGTCGTCAGGACCTCGCCCGAGCTGTCAACGACCGAAACCGTCCAGGTTCCGACCCACTCCGGCACGAAGTTCTTCGACGACCAGACCCGCCACCGCGGGCCGCCGACATCGAACGGGATCTCGGCGAACACGGTGCCGTTGTACTCCCAGCGGTGGATCACCCGCTGGCCGGCCATGTCACGAAGATCGGTGTAGAAATAGACCTGACTCTCGTCGTTGGCCATGGTCCGAATGTGGTTGGTCGGCTCACGGTCCACGACATTGTCGGTGAACTGGGCACGCGCCACGCTGCCGTCGGCGGCCAACGCCGGCGCCGCAATCAGAACGGCGGCAAACGCCCCAAGGATCGCCTTCATCATCGCACTCCACTGGTTACAAGCGGTGCGCAAAGAACTAGGTAAAATTTGTTAAGCAAGAATTAAAAGGAATTCTGCGGGTTTCAGCCGTCTATTAGCGCCATTTATTAAAAATGACATAGACCTGCGAATTGTTGTTCACAAACGGGCGGTTATCCGGTCTGCGAAATTTCCGCCATGCCCGAAACATGCCGCAATCTCAGGACGTTGACGTGTGCCTGCGTCAGCCGGGCTCTGCGGTCACGTGGAGGATCAGCGCCGATTCCGGCCATAGCGTGGGGAGCTGCAATCCGACGACCGTCATGGCCGCGCCGGGCAGTACCAGGCCGTCGCCGGCCATCGCCTCCAGGGCCGGCGTATTCATCCGCGCGCCCTCAGGCGCCGGCGCCTCCAGCCGAACTCGGTAGCGGCGCCCGGCATCCAGCCGGGGCAGGCGCAGCGGCGGCGGAATCCGAAACGGGCTGGCGCTGACCTGGTAGATGCCGAACAGGGCCTCCTCGGCCCCCGGGCCGACGACGCCCAGCCCCGTGCGGCCGGTGCCGTCGTCATGGCCGATGCGCAGCAGCGGATGGCCGTGCAGCAGGGGCCGGAAATGCTTGTACCGGGCGATCCAGGACGCCAGCTCCTCCGCTTCGTCGTCATCCAGTTCCGTGACGTCGAGCTCCAGCCCGAAATGGCCGAACAGCGCCACCGCGGCACGGAAGGCCAGCGTCGCCCGCCGCCCGGTGGTGTGCACCGGCGACGGGCCGACATGCGCGCCCATGACCTCCGGCGGGAAGAAGCGCAGGAAGCCGTTCTGGATGGAGACCCGCTCGAGCGGATCGTTGCAGTCGCTGGGCCAGTAGCGGTGGACATGCGGCAGGATGCCGTAGTCGACCCGGGCCCCGCCGGAGGCGCAACTCTCGATCTCGACATCCGGATGCGCGGCGCGCAATCGCTCCAGCAAGGCGTAGAGCGCCAGCGTCTGCTTGCGATAGGCCGCCACGCCGTCGGACCCTGCCGGGGCCAGGTCGCGGTTCATGTCCCATTTCAGATAGCCGATCGCATGATCGCGCAGCAGGCCGTCCAGGGTCCGGAAGATGTGCTCCGCCGCCTCCGGCCGGGCCAGGTTCAGCACCAGCTGGTTGCGCCCGGTGCGCCGCGGCAGCGGGTCCAGGTTCAGCGCCCACTCGGGATGGGCGCGGTACAGCTCGCTGTCCGGGCTGATCATCTCCGGCTCGACCCACAGGCCGAATTCCATGCCCAGCCCCCGGACGTGGTCGATCAGCGGCGTCAGCCCGTTGGGGTATTTCCGTGGATCCGGGGTCCAGTCGCCGAGCGACGTGGTGTCGTCGTTGCGGGCGCCGAACCAGCCATCGTCGAGGACATAGCGTTCCACGCCGAGCGCGGCGGCCCGGTCGGCCAGCGCCTTCAGGCGATCCAGGTCGTGATCGAAATAGACCGCCTCCCAGGTGTTCAGATGGACCGGGCGCGGCCCCATGGCGCCGCCGGGCCAGGTCAGCATGCGCCCGCGCACGAAGCCCTGGAACGCGCCCATCAGCCCGGTCAGGCCGTCGCCGGAATAGGCGGCATAGGCGGTCGGCGACTCGTAGGTCGCGCCCGGCGCCAGGATGACCTCGCCGGGCTTGAGCAACTCGCCGAGCTGGACCTGCCGGTTGCCGTCGACGCTGGTCTCGACGGACAGGGCATGGTTGCCGCTCCAGCCGAGATGGAACCCCCAGACATCGCCGGCCCCCTCGCCGAAGCCGGGCCGGCCGATGATGATGCCCGGGAAGGCGTCGTGGGAGGTGCGGCCGCGCCGGTTCTCGCGCAAGTACACGCCCTGGCCGAGGCTCAGGCGCCGTTCCTGGAACTCCCGGCTCCACTGGCCGTCGAAGACCACCGCCTCGCCGGCATCGGCCGGCACGCCGAATGCGCCGGCGGCGCACCAGCCGAGATGATAGGGCGTGTCGCCGAGATTGCTGAGGCTGGCGCGCCGGGTCAGCACGCCGGTCGCCGGATCCAGGGTGAGGGTCAGCACCAGCCGCAGGGCGGCGTGCGGTTCCTCCAGCACGATGGTAAGGCCGTCATCCGTTTCGTCGACGGTGTCGCGCTGGAAGGCGGTGGCCCAGACGCCGCCATCGGCGCGGGCGCCGGACAGGGCCGGCCGTCCGAAGGCGCCGAGCCCGGATTCCGGCATCAGGCTCGGCGGCACGTCCTCGTCGAGCGCGTTCTTGGGCACCGGGCGGACATCGGCGTCTGCCAGGGCCGCCAGGTCGATGCCGTCCGGCAGCCGGGCGCCCCAATGGCATGCGCGCGGGATGCCGGTCCCGCGCGCATCGATCACCAGGCTGGCGCCGCCTCCGTCCAGCCGATACAGACCACTGCCAGCCAACTCAGCCCTTGACGCCGCCGAGGGTCAGCCCGGCGATGAAGTGGCGCTGCATGATGAAGAACATCGCCACCGGCGGCAGGGCCGCCACGATGGAGCCGGCCGAGATCAGGTTCCACGACCCCACCCATTGGCCGCGCAACGCCTGGATTCCGGCGGTGATCGGCTGGGCGTTGTCGCTCTGCACCAGCACCAGGGCCCAGAAATAGTCGTTCCAGATGAAGGTGAAGATCAGCACCGACAGGGCCGCCAGGGCCGGCCGCATCAGCGGCATCACCACGTACCAGAACAGCTGGAACTCGTTCGCACCCTCCATCCGCGCCGCCTCGATCAGCTCGTAGGGCAGGCCCTTGATGAAGTTGCGCATGAACAGGGTGCAGAACCCGGTCTGGAAGGCGACGTGGAAGATGATCAGCGCGAAGACCGTGTCGTACAGGCCGGTCGCGATGGTCAGGTTCCGGACCGGGATCATCAGGATCTGGAACGGGATGAAGTTGCCGGCGATGAACATCGCGAACAGCAGGATCGTGGCGTTGAAATTGACCCGTGCGAGGAGCCACCAGAGCCCACCGGCGACGGCCACCGACAGCAACGCGATCGTCCAGCCGGCCGCGCCCTGCAGCGGCATGCTCAGCAGGAAGACGGCGAGCAGCGGGATCACCGCCACGTCCAGACGGAACTTGTAGTTGGCCAGCGCGAAGCCGGCCATGGTCGCCAGCGCCACCGCCCCAATCGCCGTCGGGATGGTGATGAAGACGCTGTTCAACAAGTACTTGCCCATCGGTGTCCGGGTGAACACCTCGGTGTAGTTCTCGATCATGTTGAAGTCGGTCGGCCATCCCCAGTAATTGCCCTGGGTGATGTCCGCCAGGCTGCGGATGCTGGTGACCATCACCGCGATCAGCGGCAACAGCCACAGCAGCAGGGCGATCCAGACGCCGACGCGGTAGGAGATCTGAAAGCCGGTACCGCGGGTTTCGATCGGAGCAGGAAACATCGCGCGGCCTCCTCTAGCGCTCGGCCCGCAGCATGCGGGTCAGGAAGTAGGCGATGTAGACGCTCATGATCAGGAACAGGACCACGGCCACCGCCGCGCCATAGCCGACGCGATTGTTGAACAGTGCCTCGCGGACCATCTTGAACGCCAGCACGGTGGAGCTGCCGTAGGGCCCGCCATTGGTCATGATGGCCACCAGGTCGAAGCTCCGCAGGGCGCCGATCACCGTCACCACGATCGCCAGGAAGGTGGCGGGCCTGAGCTGCGGCAGGATGACGTTCCACAGCATGGTCCAGCCCTTCGCACCGTCCAGCCGGCCGGCCTCGATCTGCTCCGGATTGATGTTATTCAGCCCGGTCAGGTAGAGGATCATGCAATAGGCGGTCTGCGGCCACAGCCCGGCGACGATGATCGCGTAGGTGACGTAGCCCTCGCTCGACAGCGGCGAGATCGAGCCCAGCCCGATCGATTGCAGGGCGACGTTCAGCAGGCCGAAGGTGGGGTCGTAGAACCAGCTGAAGACCAGCCCGACGACCACTTGCGAGATCACGAAGGGGAAGAAGAACAGCGACTTGATCAGGCGGATGCCGAAGATGGTCTGGTTCAGGAACAGCGCGATGGCCAGCCCGAACACCGGGGCCAGCATGAACAGCACCAGCCATTTGATGTTGTTCTCGATCGCCTTCCAGAACGCCTCGTCCCAGACGATCAGCTCCTCGTAGTTGCCCAGACCGATGAAGTAGGGCTCCACGATGCCGTCCCAGTCGTGGAAGCTGATCCAGATGCTGTTCACGATCGGGTAGATCACGTAGACGCTGAACAGGGCCAGCGCCGGCGCGATGAACACGATCGGGGCGATGCGCATCTGGTGCCGCCGCAGCAGCCCGGACAGGGTGGCCGGCTGAGCCGCCGGCACCGCCGGAGCGGTCGCGACACCACTCATCGCACCGTGTTTTTGGATATCCGCCATCGCTTCGCCTCCAGCCCAGGTTGTGGGGGCGTCGGTGAGCCGGCGCCGCCTGACCTTGGCGGCGCCGGTTCGGTCTTCAGATTAGCGGCGGTAAATCCGCTGCCGCGTACGGTCCAGACGCTCCAGGATCCGGTCGCGCCGGTCCGGGTTGATCATGAATTCCTGGAAGCCCTCCATGCCGGCACGGGCCATCTCCGGATTGGTGTCGCGGTCGTAGAACTGCGCGATCCCGGCGGCTTCGTTCAGCATGTCATAGCCGGCCTGCAGGAAGCGGTTGTCGCCGACGCCGGCGCCGCTGTGGGGCGGCAGCTGGTTGATGGCGATGTTCAGTTCGCGCTGCACGTCCGGCTGGGAGACGAAGGCCAGGAACCGCCTGGCGTCCTCTTTGTTGGCGGCGCGGGCCGGGATGTGCAGGGTGTCGATCGGCGCGTCCTCATACATCGGCACGCTGTCGTCGATCACCGGGAACTGGAAGAAGCCCATCTTGTCTTCCACGTCCGCGGGGAATTGCGGCGTGATGAAGTTGCCGATCAGGTACATGGCCGCATCGCCCTGATACAGGAACGGCTGGGCCTCCTGCCAGGAATAGGCGGCGTGGTCGTCGATGAAGCAGCCCGCGTTGATCAGGCGCTCCCAATGGTCGAAGGTCCTCTGCACCCGGTCGTCGGTGTAGGGCACCTCGCCGGCGGCCAGCTGCAGGTGGAAGTCGAGGCCGTTGGTGCGCAGGTTCAGGTAGTCGAACCAGCCCGCGGCGGTCCACAGGAACTTGGTGCCGATCGTCACCGGCGCGATGCCGGCGGCGCGAATGGTTTCGCAGGCTGCGACAAGCTCGTCGAAGGTCTGCGGCACCGTCACCCCGTTCGCCTCGAAGATGTCGGTGCGGTAGTAGACGCCCCACTGATAGTAGCTGAAGGGCACGCCATACTGATTGCCGTCGACCGTCAAGGCCGAGAACGACGACGACATGGCGTCGGCCAAACCGTTCTCCGACCAGATATCGCTGACGTCTTCCAGCAGGCCGCGATCGACGAAGGTCTTCATGCGCTCGCCGGCAAACCAGTAGATCACGTCCGGCGCCTCGGAGGTCAGCCAGTTGCGGACGACCGTCTTGTAGCTTTCGTGATCGAACGTGTTGAATTCGACGTCGATATCCGGGTTGGCCGCCTGGAAGTCGGCGACGATCTGCTCGAACGCGGCTTTCGGAGCCGGGTCGGATTGATTGGAGTTGATGACCAGGGTGCCGGCATCGGCGCTGGTGGCCGCCATCGTGGCCAGCAGAGCCGCAGCGGGCAGGGCGGTAAGCTTACGCAAGTGGATCATTTATGGTCCTCCCAATGAATGGCGTCCGCCTTCTGCGGGCGGCTCCGGCCCCATGGCCGATCGCGGATAGCATAGACGACGACGCCGGCATTCGGCACCGAATGCGCCTCTCACTACTAGCTCGCATTGTCCAGCGCCCCGACAACTTGTCAAGATTTTTCCTTTTCTTCGATCATTTTCCGTCCGGGCCGGGAATCGGTCTCGCGCAACGCCGGCCGCGGCGTCCGCGCCGAAATCTGCCGAACGGGCGTCGTTCCGCAAGCCTGTGTGTTGAAAAACAAAAGGCAATGCCGTCTCGCGGGGCTTTCGTATCTTTCGAAAGCTTTCGAATTGGGCGGCCGATCCCGCCCCGCGCGGTCAGCGCCCCTTGAAGCCGGCCGGGCGCTTCTCCAGGAACGCGGTGACGCCCTCACGGAAATCGTCGGTCATGGTCGAGGCGGTGAAGAGCTCGCTCTCGGCGGAGAGCTGGGCCGCCAGGCTGTTGTCCAGCGACGCGTTCAGCAGCCGCTTGGTCCGCGCATAGGCCGCCGTCGGTCCGGCCGCCAGCCGACCGGCCAGCTTGGCGGTCGCCGCCTCCAGCTCGGCCGCCGGCACCACCCGGTTGATCAGGCCGATCCGGGCCGCCTCCTCGGCCGGGAAGCGGTCGCCCAGCAGGGCGATCTCCATGGCCCGCTTCATGCCGACGGCGCGGGGCAGATGGAAGGTCGAGCCGCCATCGGGGCTGGTGCCGATATGGCAATAGGCCAGCGTGAACACCGTCGCATCGGCGGCAAGCGTCAGGTCGCAGGCCGTTGCCAAGCTGACGCCGAACCCGGCGACGGCGCCGTGCACGGCGGCGACGACCGGCTTCTCCATGCGCCTCAGGCAGATGATGGAGGCGTGCACCTGGCCGATCAGGCCCTCGAAATTGGCCTGACGCTCGTCGGCCGGAAGCTCGGCCAGCGCCTTGGCGAACATGCGAATATCGCCGCCGGCCATGAAGTTGTCGCCGGCGCCGCGCAGCACGACACAGCGGATCGCCGCATCCTGCTCGACCCGGATCAGGTTGGCGTGCAGCGCCTCGACCATGGCCCGGTCCAGCGCGTTCAGGCTGTCCGGCCGGTTCAAGGTGATGGTCGCGATCGCGCCGTCGGTGGACAGCAGGACGGTCTCGCTCATGGTGATCTCCTGGGCATTGGTGTCTCTGTGCGGTCAAACAGCCAGCCGATCTTGCGTTCTTCGCGCTGACCATCCCGTCGCGTCGTCCCCGGGCTTGACCCGGGGACCCATCGTTCCGTGGGTTCCGTTGTCCGCCGGCTTGAGCGGGCGGCGCCATGGGTCCCCGGGTCAAGCCCGGGGACGACGGAACGGGGAGGCATTGCGGCCGACCGCCGTGCGGTCAGCCGGCATAGCCGGGCGGTGCCGGCTGGTCGTCCAGGAAGAAGTCGGGCAGCAGCGGCATGCCGGGCTTGACGGCATAGCCCTCCAGGTCGGTGATCCCGGCCTCGGCCAGCACCTCGTCGTCGATCAGGAACCGGCCGGTGCGCTCGCGGCTGGGGGTCGTCAGGATCGCATGGGCCGCGTCGGCGACGATCTCCGGCTTGCGGCAATGGTCGGTCTTGACACCCGGGATCATCGCCAGAGCCGCCGTCGCGATCACGGTGCGTGGCCACAGCGCGTTGACGGCCACGCCGGCCTCGGCGAACTCCGCCGCCATGCCCAGCACGCACATGCTCATGCCGTACTTCGCCATGGTGTAGGCAGTATGGTTCTTGAACCAGTGCGGCCGCATGCTGAGCGGCGGCGACAGGTTCAGGATGTGCGGGTTGTCGGCCTTCAGCAGATGCGGCAGGCAGGCCTGGCTGACGCAGAAGGTGCCGCGCGCATTGACCCCGTGCATCAGGTCGAAGCGCTTCATCGGCGTTTCCAGCGTGCCGGTCAGGTTGATGGCGCTGGCATTGTTGACGCAGATGTCGATGCCGCCGAAGGCCGCCACGGTTTCGGCCACCGCCTCTGCGACCCGGTTCTCGTCGCGGATATCGACCACCAGCGGCAGGGCCTTGCCGCCGGCCGCCTCGATCTCTTCCGCGGCGCTGTAGATCGTCCCCGGCAGCTTCGGATGCGGCTCGGCGGATTTCGCGGCGATGGCGATGTTGGCGCCGTCGCGGGCGGCGCGCAGGGCGATCGCCAGGCCGATGCCGCGGCTGGCGCCGGAGATGAACAGGGTCTTGCCGTTGAGGTCGGACATGTCGCTCCCGTCGGGTGAGGCTTTGCGTTGCGCGAACGATACGCGGTGTCCCCAACAACTGCCAGACGCACAAGCGCCGCATTGGTTACCGGCGCGTTAACCAAGTCTTGACGATCTTGCCGCCATGGTTTCCGCGGTCCTGCCGGTTCCGGCAGGTCCTGTCCGAGGCAAATGAGCGGGAGAGCATGGCGGCGGTGATGCAGCGTTCGGCGGATGGCAATTCCGAACGCGCCGACATTCTGGCCCGTCTGCTGATGGCGTTGAGCGTGCTCGACACGCTCCCGACACCCGATCAGCTCACCGCCTATCTGCAGCGCTTCCTGCGGGAGACGCCGGGCGTGCAGTCGGTGCGGGTGTCTCTGACCGGCCTCGCCGCGACCCTGCCGCCGCCGGCCAAGCGCGGCCAGCCGCAGGACTGGTGCCTGCCGGTCAAGACCAAGGACACCGAGTACGGCCATATCTGGATCACCGAGGATGGCAGCGGCCGGTTCCGCGACTATGTCGCCGTGTTCCAGAACATCGCCAACGTCATCGCCCTGGAGCTGCAGAAGCGCCAGGTGCTGGACGATCTGCAGCGCGCCAACGACGCCCTGTCCCGGGCCCATGACGGCCTGGAGCGCGACGTCGCCGCCCGCACCGCAGCGCTGCAGGCGGCCAACCGGGAGCTGAAGGCGCGCGAGACCGAGCTGCGCCTGGCCAAGGAGACGGCGGAGATCGCCAGCCGCTCGAAGAGCGAGTTCCTGGCCAATATGAGCCACGAGCTGCGCACCCCGCTGAACGCCATCATGGGCTTCGCGGAGATCCTGGCGACGGAGATCTTCGGCAATCTGGGGGACCCGCGGTACCGCGAATACGCCGCCGACATCCATGAGAGCGGCGGCCATCTGCTGACCCTGATCTCCGACATCCTGGACCTGTCGAAGATTGAGGCCGGCAAGTTCGAGCTGGCCGAGCAGCGGGTGGTGGTCGGCGAGCTGATCGAGACCGTCGTGCGCATCGTCGGCGGCCGGGCGGTGTCCGCTGGCCTGAGCCTGCGCACCGAATTGGCCGACGACCTGCCGCTGCTGCGCGCCGATCTGAGGGCCTGCAAGCAGATCCTGATCAACCTCCTGTCCAACGCGGTCAAGTTCAGCCATCAGGGCGACACGGTGACCGTCTCCGCCGAGATGCTGGACGACGGCGGGCTGCGCCTGTCGGTCCGCGACACCGGCATCGGCATCCCCGATTCCGCCCTGGACCGGGTGATGGCGCCGTTCGAGCAGGTCGACTCCTCGCTGGTCCGCCGGCGTCAGGGCACGGGTCTCGGCCTGCCCATCGTCAACGCCCTGGTCGACCTGCATGGCGGCGAATTCACCCTGGACAGCATCGTCGGCATCGGCACCACCGCGTCGGTCGTGATGCCGGCCTGGCGCCTGCTCACCACGATCGCGCCAAGCGCGGAACCGCCGGCCCCGATCGGCGACGTGGCCTAGCAGCGTCCTTTCGGACAAGCTTTCTCCAGACCCCTCACCCTCCCACGCTTACGCGCGGGTCCCTCCCTCTCCCGCAAGGGGAGAGGGGCAATGCGATCAGCGCCGGCTTCAATCCCCTCTCCCCTTGCGGGAGAGGGAGGGACCCGACGCGAAGCGTTGGGAGGGTGAGGGGTCTTGGAAGGATGTCCGGCGAAGCCGGTCCGCTTTCCTTCCTATTTCGCCGATTTCATCACGTCGTTCGGGTGCTTGCCGGCGTAGCGGCTCTGCTTGATCGCCTTGATGACCGTATCGATGGAATGGCCGCCGAAGAAGTCGCTGTTCGGCAGCCGCAGCTTCTTGCCGACCAGCGTTCCGACCTCGCTCACCGGGTCCCAGCGCAGCACCACGTTCAGCACATTGGCGGAGTGGAAGCTGTAGCCCTTGCCGGCCAGCTTCTTGGCCATGCCGGCCATGCCGGGCGGGTTGAAGGTCACGCCCAGCGCCACCTTGTTGGCCGAGACCAGCTGCGCCAGCCCGCCGCCCAGCGAATGGCCGGTGATGATGATCTTGGACAGGCCCTTGACCTGCTGCGCCTTCTCGAAGAGCTCCATGGCCGGGACGAACTGGTCGGGCACGTTGCCCAGGCCGATATTGATATCGGCCTTGATGTCCTCCCAGCTATCGGTCTCGGTGCCGCGGTAGGCGACGATCCACTCGTCGCCGCATTCGTAGATGGCGCCCTGGAAGCCGCTTGAATGCTCCATCACCGCCGCGTCGGCGAGGCGCTTGAAGGCGGCCCCCTGCTTGGCCTTCACGGCCTCGGGATGGCCGGGATCGGCGTAGTAGATATGCGCGGAGATGCGCGCCAGGTCGAGCAGCGTGGTCATGATGATGCCTCCTCCAAGCGGGCGGCCGGTGCTTGTCTGCCTATGCCTGGCGGAGGCCGTCCCAATCGCAGGCTAGCCTACGGTTTCCGCGGGAGTCCCGAAGTGATCGCAGCCACACACCCTGGCGTAAACGGCCCGGAAACCGTCGTCGCCCTAAGGTGGTGTCCAGCGAGCACGCCCCTGCCGGAGGCCGACGATGTATGGATTCATCTCTACCGCCCTGATCTGGGTGACCGCCCAATTCGGACATACGGGCCCGCTGCCCAACCCGACGGTGCAGTTGGCATCCGAGGCCCAGATGATCCAGGTCGCCGCCGCCACCGACCCGGAGTCGCGCCAATGGCTCCGCGACCACGGCCTGCGCCTGGGCGGCCTCTACATCCCCGACGCCGACAAGATCTACCTGCTGGACAGCCTGGACCTGGACGACCCGCGCCACCTCTCGATCCTGGTCCACGAGATCGTGCATTACGTCCAGGACCAGCTCGGCACCCCCGGCACCCCCCAGCAGCTCGAAGCCCAGGCCTACGCCCTGCAGGAACGCTGGCTGCAGGAGCAGGGCGCGCTCTAGCCCGCGCGCTCTGGCATCCGCCCCCCGGTTTTGCTACATCTCCGCCCGACGTCCCCGTAGCTCAGCCGGATAGAGCATCAGATTCCTAATCTGAGGGTCGCAGGTTCGAGTCCTGCCGGGGACGCCAGCTTCACATATCGCCGGGCGATCGTGGTTTCGGCCCCGTGTAGTCCCAGAGTTGGTCGCGCGGGATCGGGCCCTTGTTGCGGCCGCCTTGCTGGGATTGTTCCCAGGCGTGGGCGAGGGCGCCGACGGAGCGGGAGAGGACGAAGAGGCCGCGGCACAGAGGTGGCGGGAAGCCGAGCTCGGCGTAGATGACGGCGGTGGCGCCGTCGATGTTCATCGGGATCACCTTGCCCTTGGCAGTTGCAAGGGCGGTTTCGACGGCGCGGCCGATCGCGGCGAAGCGGCCGGAGACCGTGCCGGCGGCGGCCGACTGGTCGACGATCTCCAACAGGCGCGGGGCGCGGGGGTCGACCGGGTGGAAGCGGTGGCCGAAGCCGGGGACGTATTTGGTGCCGGCGGCGGCCAGGGCGTCGAGTTCGGCGGCGACGGCGTCGTTCAGGGACACGCCGGTGTCCATGCGGGCGGCGATGGCGGTGTAGAGGGTCACCGCCTGCTCGCCGGCGCCGCCATGCACGTCGCCCAGGGTGTTGATGGCCGAGGCCATGGCGTTGTTGATGCCCACGCCACAGGTGATGGCCATGCGGGCGATGGCGATGGAGGGGGCCTGGGGGCCGTGGTCGACGGCGGCCATCAGGGCAGTGCCCAAGAGCTCCGCCTCGCCGTCGGACGGCAGCTCGCCCTTCAGCATCAGCCAGATCATGCCGGGGAAGCTCAGCCGGCCGATCAGCTCCTCGATGGCGTAGCCGCGATAGCGGATCATGCCCGGCCGCATCTCGATGATCGCGGTCGACCACCACTCCTCGCTGGCGGCGTGGTCGCTGTCGGTCATGGTGGGACTCCGGTGTGGCTGAGGGCGACGGGCGGCTGGGCCCGCCCTAACTTCATCGTCATTCCCGCGAAGGCGGGAATCCAGTCTTCACGATGCTGACATGGTCGCGATCGTGCAATCTGGATTCCCGCCTTCGCGGGAATGACAATTGTATGTTGGGTGATGAGTCCCGTCAGACCGCGCCGGCCTCGCGCAATTTGGCGATCTCCTCCGCCGCATAGCCAAGCTCGCCGAGGATGGCGTCCGTGTCCGCGCCAAGCGCCGGCGGCGGGGCGGCGGGGGCCGGGTCGCCGGTGGCGAGGCGGAAGCCGGGGCGGACCACCGCGACGTCGCGGTCGACATCCGGCGTGTCGGCGAAGCGGGTCACCAGGGACCGGTGGACGACCTGCTCGGCCTCGAGGACCTCCGGCACGGAGAGCACCGCGCCCGCCGGCACGCCTTCGGCGTTCAGCAGCGGGGCCCATTCGGCGGCCGGGCGGGCGGCGAGGGCCTGCTCGATCTCGCCGCGCAGGACGTAGCGGTTGGCCTTGCGAGCCTCGCGCTCGGCGAAGCGCGGGTCCTCGATCAGCTCCGGGCGGCCGATCATCCGGCACAGCGTCTCGAACTGCTGCTGCTTGTTGGCGGCGATGTTCAGCAGGCCGTCGCCGGTGCGAAAGGCGCCGGAGGGGGCGGCGGTCATGTTCTCGTTGCCCATGGGGGCGGGCGCGGTGCCGGCGATCAGCCAGTTGGAGACCGCCCAGCCCATGGCGACCAGGGTCGATTCCAGCATCGACACGTCGATGAACTCGCCCGCGCCGGTGCGGCCCCGGCGCACCAGGGTGGCGGCGATGGCGAAGGCGGCGGTGATGCCGCCCATGGTGTCGCACACCGGATAGCCGACCCGGAGCGGGGCGGACTCCGCGTCGCCGGTCACGCTCATCACGCCGGACAGGCCCTGGATGATCTGGTCGTAGGCCGGATTGCCGGCCAAGGGCCCGTCCTGACCGAAGCCGGAGATGGCGCAGTAGACGAGATCGGCGCGGTCGGCCTTCAGCGCCTCATGGCCGAGGCCGAGCCGGTCCATCACGCCGGGGCGGAAGTTCTCCACCAGCACGTCGGCCGTCGCCACCAACCGGCGGAAGGCAGCCTTGCCTTGGGTGTTCTTGAGGTTGAGGGTAACCGAACGTTTGCCGGCGTTCTGGGCCAGGAAGCTGGCGCCCATGCGGCGTTGATTCAACTCCGGATCGGCGCCGAGCTGGCGGGCCAGGTCGCCGTAGCCCGGAACCTCGACCTTGATCACGTCGGCGCCCAGACAGGCGAGCTGGTAGGCGCAGAACGGCCCCGCCAGCACATTTGTCAGGTCGAGGACTCGGATGCCTTCCAGGAGCCGGGACATGGGGAGCAGACCTCTGCTATGGCGTCATTGCGAGGAGCGGCGCGACGCGGCAATCCACTCTCTGCCGACAGAGTGGATTGCTTCGCCTTCGGCTCGCAATGACGAATAAGGGGGCTGCCGCTGCGTTTCGGGGACCGCGCGCTAGTCGTCCGCGGCGCCCGCAACTGCCGGTTCGGCTGGCGACGGCTTCGCCTGCGCCGCGTCGGCCATCTTGCGACCGGCGGCGCTTTCGCCCTTGATGCGCTCGCGCAGCTTCTGCAGCAGCAGGTACATGGCCGGCACCAGCATGATGCCGACGACGATGGCTGCCAGCATGCCGCCCAGGATGGCGCTGCCCAACGCTCGCCGGCTGACCGCGCCGGCGCCGGTCGCCACCACCAGCGGCAGGATGCCGAGCACGAAAGACAGCGCGGTCATCATGACGGCCCGGAAGCGCAGCGAGGCGGCTTCCGACGCCGCTTCGGCGATCTCCGCGCCTTCCGAGCGCCGCTGCATGGCGAACTCGACAATGAGGATGGCGTTCTTGCTGGCCAGTCCTATGAGCATCACCAGGCCGATCTGTGTGTAGATGCTCACGCTGGTGCCGGTCACGACCACCGCCAGCAGGGCGCCCAGCAGCGACACGGGCACCGCCAGGATGATCGCCATGGGCATCGACCAGCTTTCGTACTGGGCGACCAGGAACAGATAGGCGAACAGCACCGCCAGCACGAAGATGATCGCCGTGGTGCCGGCCGCCTGCAGCTCCTGGAAGGTGGTGCCGGTCCATTCCACCGCGAAGCCCTGCGGGATGGCGCCGCCGGCGATGCCCTCGATGGCGCCGATCGCCTGGCCGGTGGCGAAGCCGGGCGCCGGCGTGGCGCTGACCGAGGCGCTGCGGAACATGTTGTAGCGGCGCAGCACCTCCGCCCCGAGCACCGTGTCGATGGTGACCAGGGTGGAGAGCGGCACCATCTCGCCAGCCGCGCTACGCACATACAGCCGGCGGACATCCTCGATGCGGTCGCGGAAGTCCGACTCGGCCTGAACAATCACTTTATAATTGCGCCCGAAAATATTGAAATCGTTCACATAGAGCGAGCCGAGGTTGGCCTGCAGCGTGGTGAAGATATCGGCGATCTGGATGCCCAGCGTCTCGGCCTTGCGGCGGTCGATATCGACGAAGAGCTGTGGTGAGTCGGCGCGGAAGGTGCTGAACGCGGCGGCGATCTCCGTCGTCCCGTTGGCGTTGAAGACCAGGGAGCCCAGCGCGGCAGCCAGGTCCTGCGGCGTCTGCCCGCCCAAATCCTGGAGTTCCATCTCCAGACCGCCGGTGGTGCCGAGGCCCGGGATCGGCGGCACGTTGTAGGCCATGACGATGGCCTGGGGCAGCGAAGACAGCTCCTGCCGGACCTGGGCCACCAGGGCATCGACCTGTTGGGACGGGGCGGGGCGCTCGTCCCAGGGTTTGAGCACCACGATCACGAAGCCGGAATTGGCGGCGATGGCGCCGCCGATCAGGCTGTAGCCGGAGCCAGTCAGAGTGGTGTCGACGCCGTCAAGCTGCGCCACGTGCTCGCGAACCTCGGCGACCACCGCCTCGGTGCGCGCCAGGGATGCGCCGGGCGGCAACTGGACCTCGACCATGAAGTAGCCCTGGTCCTCGAAGGGGATGAAGCTGGTCGGCAAGGTGGTGAACAGGTGATAGGTGCCGCCGAACACCGCCGCCAGCAGGACGAGGGCAATGGCTGTGCGGCGCAGCAGCAGGCGGACGACCGAATCGTAGCCGGCGCGGGTCTTCTCGAAGGCCAGGTTGAACCAGTGCAGCGGTCCGCGCTTGGCCAGCCCCGATCCGGGCTTCAGCAGCAGGCCGCACAGTGCCGGGCTCAACGTCAGCGCGTTGATCGATGACAGCGACACGGCGACGGAGATGGTCACCGCGAACTGCACATACAGCTTGCCGGTGATGCCGGGGATGAAGGCGGTCGGCACGAACACCGCCAGCAGCACCAGCGTGGTGGCCACCACCGCGCCGCTGATCTGCTTCATCGCCTTGCGGGTCGCCGCCTTCGCCTCCAGCCCCTCCTCGGTCATGATGCGCTGGACGTTCTCCACCACCACGATGGCGTCGTCGACCACGATGCCGATCGCCAGGATCAGCCCGAACAGGGAGATCGTGTTGAGGGAGAACCCGAGCGCCAGCAGGACCGCGAAGGTGCCGATCAGCGACACCGGGATCGCCACGGACGGGATCAGCGTGCTGCGCCAGTCCTGCAGGAAGACGAACACCACCAGGATCACCAGCGCGACGGCGACGAACAAGGTGATGATCACCTCCTGGATGGAGGCGCGGACGAAGTCGGTGGTGTCGTAGTAGATCTCGTAGGCGACGTCGTCGGGGAAGCGCTCGGCCAGCCGGTCCATCTCGGCGCGCACCCGGTCGGCGACGTCCAGCGCGTTCGCGCCGGGCGCCTGGTAGACCATGATCATGCCGGTCGAGTTGCCGTCGACCAGGGCGTTGAAGCCGTAGGATTCCGCGCCGAGCTCGGTGCGGCTGATGTCGCTTACACGGATCGTGGTGCCGTCGGGATTGGCGCGCACGATGATTTCATCGAACTCCTCCGCCTTCTCCAGCCGGCCGCGGGCCTCCAGCGTGTATTGGGTCTGCTGGGTCGAGGGCCCCGGCGGCGCGCCGATCTGGCCGGCGGAGGCCTGGACGTTCTGCTCCTGGATCGCGCCGACCAGGTCGGTGGCGGTGAGACCGAAGCCGGTCATGCGGTCCGGGTCCATCCAGATCCGCATGCTGTAGTCGGGGCGGCCGATCACCGTCGCACTGCCGACGCCGGGCAGGCGGGTCAACGCGTCGCGGACGTTGATCAGGGCATAGTTGTTGAGGAACAGGTTGTCGTAGCTGCCGTTCGGCGAGACCAGGTTGACGACCATCAGCAGGGTCGTCGACTGCTTCTCTGTGCGCACGCCCTGGCGGGTCACCTCCTCAGGCAACTGCGCGTTCGCCTGGGCGACCCGGTTCTGCACCAGCACGGTGTTGATGTCGGGATCGGTGCCGACCTCGAAGGTCACGGTCAGGGTGTAGCTGCCGTCATTGGTGCTGGTCGACGACATGTAGATCATGCCGTCGACGCCGTTGACCTGGCTCTCGATCTGCTGGGCGACGGTCTGCTCGACCACCTTGGCGTTGGCGCCGGGATAGCTGGCGGTGACCTGCACCTGCGGCGGCACCATCTCGGGGAACTGGGCCACCGGTAGGGCCTGCAGCGCCAGGGCGCCGACCATCACCATGACGATGGAGATCACCAGCGCGAATTTCGGCCGGTCGATGAAGAAGGCGGAGAACATGGGGGTCTAGGACTCCTGCGCCCCGCCGTCGCGGAATACCGGCGAGACCGGCACGCCGGGTCGGACCTTCTGCACCCCCTCGACGATGACGATCTCGCCTTCCTCCAGGCCCTGCTCGACAATCAGGTTCACGTCCTGGGTGCGGCCGCGCTCGATCCGCCGGATGGTGGCCAGCTTCTCGTCGCTCAGCACCAGCACATAGGGTCCGGCCTGATCCTCCTGCACTGCGGAGACCGGTATGACGATCTTGTTCTGCGGCTCCTGCGAGGACAGCACGACGGTTGCGAACTGGCCGTGCAGCAGCAATGCGTCCGGGTTGGGGAAGTTGGCGCGGATCGGCACGGTGCCGGTGAGCGGGTCGACCTCGGCGCCGACGAAGTCGATCTTGCCGGCGTGGTCGTATAGCTCGCCGTTGGGCAGGGCGATGCGCGGCACCACATCGGCTTCCTGGTCGCGGATATCGCCGGTCTGGCCCCGCTGGGCGCGCTCGCGCTGGACGCTGATCAAGTCCGCCTCGCTGATCGAGAATACCACCGAAATCGGATCCAGGCTGGTCACCGTCGCCAGCACCCCGCTGTTCGGAGACACCAGATTGCCGGCGCTGAAGGTCTCGCGGCTGGCCCGCCCGGCGATCGGCGTGCGGATCTCGGTATAGCTGAGGTCGATCTCGGCCTGGCGCAGCTCGGCCGACCGGGCCAGCACGTCGGCCGCCGTGGTGCGCGACGTCGCCTCCGCCTCGTCGACATTCTGCTGGCTGATATTGCCGCGCTCGATGAGCTGCAGCGCCCGGTCCAGATTGGCGTCGGCCTCGACCTTCAGCGCCTCGGCGGCGACCAGCCGCGCCCGCGCCAGTTCGACCTGGGCCTGGAAGGTGTCCGGCTCGATCTCGAACATCAGGGCGCCGGCCTCGACGAACTCGCCCTCAAGGAAATTGCGCTGCTGCAGGAAGCCTTCGATCCGGGCCCGCAACTCGACCCGCTCGATCGCCTGGACGCGGCCGACGAACTCGAACTCCTCCAGGACTTCGAGCCTCTGCGCGTGGATGACGTCGACCGATGGCGGCGGCGCCTGGCTCGCCTGTGGCTGTGCCGGCCCCTCATCGCAGCCGGCGGCCAGGACGAGGACGCCCAGCGCGAGGCCGGCCGCCCGGATTGTCTGACTCGGCTGCATGCCACTCTCCCTGCCTCTTTGTGCAATGAGACTAGCACAGCGGACCGGGCCGCCAAGGTGTACGGTCGGCACTAGTTGCAACCGAAACGCCTGCTTGCGCGGCGGCCGGTTAGGGCGGTTCGTTGGCGGCCGGCTTGAATGTGTGTCGTCTGCCACTCATACTACCGCAAGGCATCATGCCGGCGACTGGCGGCGCGGCGAAGGGGGGCGCAACGTCATGACGGAGTCCGGACCAGCCACGACATTCCCGACGGCCGGCGACCTGTCCGCATACCTGGCGGAGCGGGCGCGCGGTCAGGCCGCCACGACGGCCTCGCGATCGCTTCTCGACATCCTGTCGCCGCTGGTCCAGCGCACCGAGCAGATCGCCGAGAGCCTGCGCGCCGGCGACGGGCGCTACGCCGGCGACACCGCCCATGACGAACTGGCGGCCCTGCTCGAACGGTGCGAGACGGATGCCGGGCAGGCTGGCATCCGGCGATCGGACGTCGAGGATGCGGTCCTGGCGACGGTCGCCTGGATCGACGAGGCGCTGAGCGACGCGCTGCGTCCCACGGCACCCGCGGCCGGCGAGGACGAGGACCCGTTCGCAGATCCCGAGGCGCCCGAGCCGGGAGGCCAGGAGCTCTACCGGCTGCAGACCACCCGGTTCGAGATCAGCGACGCCGGCGTCCGGTTCTTCGAGAAGCTCAGTGAATTGTCGGCGGACCAGAGCGCCGTCCGGGAAGTCTATGTGGCGATGCTGGAACTCGGCTATCGCGGCCAGTACTTCGCCGAAGACGACCGCCGCCAGCTCGACGGTATCAAGCGGGAGCATGCCGAAAAGCTGATGACGGCGACGCTGCGGCCTGCCGCCGTGGAGCCTGATCCGGTGGCACCGGCGCGCGAACCGGCGGCTTCTTCCGGCCGGCGCGGGCGCATGATGGTTGCCGCCGCCATCGCCCTTGTTGCGGTGGTTGGAACCGCCTTTGCCGTGGCCTGGTACGTCGATTGCGACGACCACTACAACGGCCATTGCACGGAATGCACGCTCAGTCCGGAGAACTGTTTTCACTGAGGCACATCCGCGGGAGACGATCATGAACCGGCAAATCTCGGGAGCGTTTTGGCTAGCGATTCCTGCGCTCCTCATGGCCTTGGCAGACGCCGTTCCCGCCTTCGCGCAGGACGATTGCAGCTTTGAGCGCGGTCAGATCCCCGTGGAGCGGGTGAACCGGTGCTTTGCCGATCTCCGGACCGATGTCGAGGGGCTGAAATCCGCCAGCCAGGGCAGCTCCGAGATCAGCGGGACGATTGATCGCTTGCAGGAGCAGATCGATCGGCTCCAGCAGGATATCGCACGTCTCAGCACGACGGGCGCGCAGTTTCGGATCACCGAGACCATCGGTGCGCACCCGATTGAATTCGGAAAGATCAATCCCGTTCCCGAGGATGGGCTGATCATTGCCTTTTGGACGGACAAAGGCGTCTCCGGCGACACCTGGACCAAGATTGACGGTCTGGTCGATCCAGACATCGATGACCCGACCATCGACCTGGACCCTCAAGATCCGGATGTTCTGCGGAGAGCCACCGACTCCTTCTCAACCAGCGACGCCTCCCGGGATCGTTCCGCGACGATCGTGATGCCGGTCTACCGGGGAGAGAGCTATCTCATCCACCGGACCGGCTCCGAGGCCTACAACGAAGACATCCATGACCGGGGCATCTATTTCATCTCGGTCGGCCTGCCGGAGTGACCCGCCCCATCCGTGACCAGGATGGTTGGTAACAGCGGCGGTCCTCAGGGGTCGCTTGCCGCCCTGTGATCCTCGTGTGAAGCTCTGCCGGAACGCACTTCATTCTCGTTGGAGCCACAGGTGAACCCCATGTCCCGGCCGTCCCAATTGGCTGAACGGCTTCGCGCCTTCATGGACGATCACGTCTATCCGGCCGAGCCGGTCTATGCCGCGCAGCACGGCGCCGGGGAGCGTTGGGCGATCCCGCCGGTCATCGAGGCGCTGAAGGCCAAGGCGCGGGCCGAGGGGCTGTGGAACCTGTTCCTGCCGGAGAGCGAGTACGGCGCCGGCTTGAGCAATCTCGACTACGCGCCGCTGTGCGAGATCATGGGCCGGTCGCCGATCGCGCCGGAGGTGTTCAACTGCAACGCGCCGGACACCGGCAACATGGAGGTGCTGGTCCGCTACGGCACGGAGGCGCAGAAGTCGGAGTGGCTGGAGCCGCTGCTGGCCGGCGAGATCCGCTCCTGCTTCGCGATGACCGAACCGGCGGTGGCCTCGTCCGACGCCACCAATATCGAGTGCCGGATCGTGCGCGACGGCGACGACTACGTCGTCAGCGGACACAAATGGTGGATCACCGGCGCGCCGGACCCGCGCTGCCGCATCGCCATCGTGATGGGCAAGACCGATCCGCAAGCGCCGCGCCACCTGCAGCAATCGATGATCCTGGTGCCGATGGACACGCCCGGCGTGGAGATCATCCGGCCGCTCACCGTCTATGGCTATGACGACGCGCCGCACGGCCATGCCGAGATGAAGTTCCACGACGTCCGGGTGCCGGCGGCGAACATGCTGCTGGGCGAGGGGCGGGGGTTCGAGATCGCCCAGGGGCGCCTGGGCCCCGGCCGCATCCATCATTGCATGCGCCTGATCGGCCTGGCGGAACGGGCGCTGGAGGATATGTGCCGGCGGGTCCGCGACCGGGTCGCCTTCGGCAAGCCGCTGGCCGAGCAGGGCGGCATCCGCCAGGACATCGCCCGCTCCCGGATCGAGATCGACCAGGCCCGGCTGCTGACCCTGAACGCGGCGCGGATGATGGATGAGGTCGGCAACAAGGCGGCCCGGGCGGAGATCGCCATGATCAAGGTGGTGGCGCCGAACATGGCGCTGGCGGTCATCGACCGGGCCATCCAAGCCCATGGCGCCGGCGGTCTCAGCGCCGATTTCGGCCTCGCCGCCGGCTACGCCCTGGCCCGCACCCTGCGCCTCGCCGACGGCCCGGACGAGGTGCACATGGAGGCCATCGCCAAGCTGGAACTGCGCAAGGGCAGCAACCGGTAGGTCGGCCCTCGGCCCTCACCCGGCTCGCATCCGCTCGCCACCCTCTCCCAGGGGGAGAGGGAATTCGACGCGGCGTCAGTTGACCCTCTCCCCCTGGGAGAGGGTGGACTGCCGAAGGCAGGCCGGGTGAGGGCTGTGCTGGATTATCCGCCCTTCGCGATCTCCCAGGCGATGCCCGCCAGCAGGGCCGGCATGCCGGCCATCTGCATCGCCCGTTCCGAGGCGGCGTTGCCCTGAAGGGCGCGGGCGTAGACGCCTTGCAGGATGGCCGCCATGCGGAACAGGGAGAAGGCCAGGAAGACCGGCCAGTCGGGAATGGCATCGCGGCCGGTCCGGGCGAAGTAGGCGGCGACGTAGTCGGCCTCCGACGGGATTCCCAGCGCATCGAGATCCAGCCCGCCGAGGCCCGGGAAGCTGATTCCCCGGGCCGGGAAATGATAGGTCATGCAGTTGTAGGCGAGGTCGGAGAGCGGATGGCCCAGGGTCGACAGCTCCCAGTCCAGCACGGCGAGGACTCGCGCCTCGGTCGGGTGGAAGATCAGGTTCTCCAGCCGGAAATCGCCATGGGCGATGGCGACGTCGTCATCCTCGGGCAGGTGCCGCGGCAGCCAGTCGATCAGGCTGTCCATGGCGGCGATGTCCTCGGTCTTCGACGCCTGGTATTGGCGGGTCCAGCGGTCGGTCTGCCGCGCCAGATAGCGCTCCGGCTTGCCGAAATCCGCCAGCCCGGCGGCGCGCCAGTCGACCGCGTGCAGGCGCGCCAGGGTGTCGTTCATCGCGTCGTAGAGCGCCGCCCGCTCGGCGCCATCCATCCCCGGCAGGGCTGGGTCGCGGAAGACCCGGCCGGGGATATGCTCCATGACATAGAAGCTGGTGCCAATGACGCCGGCATCCTCGCAGAGCAGATGCATGACCGGCACCGCGACGCCGCTGCCGTCGAGCGCGGTCATGACCCGGAACTCGCGTTCGACCAGATGGGCCGACGGCAGCAGATTGCCGGGCGGCTTCTTGCGCAGGACATACGCGCCGCCGCCGGTCTCCAGCAGGAAGGTCGGGTTGGACTGGCCGCCCTCGAATTGCCGGACCGACAGGGGCGGCGCAAATCCCGGCAGGTGGTCCTGCAGATAGGTGGTCAGCCGCGCCTCGTCGAAGCGGTGGGCGTCGCGGACCGGTCTCAGCGAGTCGCTCATGCCGGCGATGATAGGCCACGCGCGGCCACCGCCGCCATGGCTCCGGCGGGCAGGCGACAGTGTTTGACCGACCTCCCGGGTCTGATAGTGTGCATTGTAGGCAAATCGGCCAGGACGGGCCGAAACAACAACAAAGACAAGAGGCGCAGGTAGCCATGGCCATCAACATCACCCCCAGGATCGCGCGCGCGGGATTGCTAGCAGCCGCCGCGCTCGCGGCACCCGCCGCCAGCGGGCCGGCATTCGCCGCCGGCAACGATCCGGCGATCTCGCCGGAGCAGGACGTCTGTCTCCAAGTGGCCTGCCGAGCGCCGACGACGGTGCGGCTGTTGACCAATGACGGGGCGATGCTGGAAGGCGTGCTGCCGCCGGGGCCCTACGTGCTGGACGGGGTGATCAACGTGCTGGCCGGGGAATCCCTGAAGGTCGAGGCGACGCCGTCGGAGACCGGCTTCCTCGACCTGCGTTATGCCGGCACCGACGCCGATCCGGAAAAGACCCTGACGGTCAGCCTGGAACAGATGGTGTCCGATGCGGGCAACGAGATGATCTTCAGCATCGAGAACCCGCTGCGGCAGCCGGTGAAGTTCCGTCTGGCGGCCAACCCGCCGGGCTCCCCGGACCTCATCTACACCCGGACCTGTCCGGTGGCGCCTGGGGATTGGTCGTTCGAGAAATGGTCCGGACCGATCGCCCAGCTGGTCGTGTTCGACGTGCAGGTGCTGGACGCGGATGCCTCGCTGGAGGCCGCCTGCGACTGACGTTCAGGGCGCAGACGATGACGGGAACGTGATCTTCGGATTTAACTAAAATTTTACCACACGCAACCGAAGGTTAAGGCGGAGAGCGGCGGGCATGCCCGGAAAAGGGTGTGCCCGGTCCTACACCCTGTCCGGGGCGGGACGCTTCAGGTTGGGCCGACAGGCCCGGGAGGAATGCGCCGCTATGGTTTCCAGGTTCCAACGCCACGACATCCTGCTTGCCCTGCCGCTGCTGCTGATCGCCGCGATCATCCTGGCGTCGACCTGGGTCGGGGCCCGGCAGGTCGAGTCCTACATGATCGAGAAGCAGGCGGAGAACGAGGTCTTCAATTGGGCCCGCTTCGTCGAGCAGCACCTGGCCGACATCAACCAGATCCTCTTCTACGGGCGCGTCACCGAGGATGACGAGGCGATGATCGCCGCCATGGCGCAGGCCAACAACGTGCTGCGCTACCGGTTCTTCAATCGGGCCGGGTTCATCGTGCTGTCCTCCGAGGCCAACGAGGTCGGGCGGCGGGACGTGAACACCTACCTGTCCGACGTGGTGCTCGCCGGCGGCACCTTCATCAAGCTGCAGCGGGATGGCGGCTTTTCGGAGCTGGAGCCCGATCTCCACAGCGGTGCCGCCGCGGCCCCGGACAGCGGTGCGGGATCGGTGATCGACGCGGGATCCGGGTCGACGGTGGCGGAAGCCTATACTGCGGTCATGGAGGATGGCCGTTTCAACGGCGCCATCGAGGTCCATGTCGACGTCACCCAGACGGCCCGCCTGGTGCAGGAGATCATGGGGCTGGCGCGCTGGGCCATGATCGGATTCGTCGCCCTCATGACCGTCGTGACCGGCCTGGTCATCGGCAAGAACATCCGCGACCGCAACCTTGAGCTTGCGCCCCTGCGCGCCGCCCAACTGGCCGGCCAGCGAACCGAGGCCGCCCCGCATCCGCTCAACGCGGAACTGGAGAAGCGGTTTGCCGAACAGTCGGACGAACACAAGGATATGCGCCGGCGGTTCCGCGACCAGAGCGGCCTCGCGGCGGAGTAACCCCTAGGACCCGCCGTCCGGGCGGCGCACGCGCCGCGATCGCCACGGCCGGTTCTGGGTGTGCGAAGTCTATAAACAATTTTTAGACATCCTTAAGTCGCGCTGGACCATCGTGTAGGCACCATCGGCCTCGACCGTTTTCGTGGCGGATGGGTGGGCTCCGATGGGACCGGGCTCTCTGGGGAGACGGTCCGCCGCACGGAAGGAAGCCAGCAATGTCGGTCTCGATCGGGGATGTTGTGAAGTTTGCCAATGGCGATGCCAAGGCCGATCTCGGCCGCGTCTGCAAGGACAACGGCATCACCGTCTGCGTCCACTTCAAGAACGGTGGGTGCCTGAGGGTCGCCAAGGCGGCGCTGGAGGTCACCAACGGGTCGGCGCCGGAGTGCAGCGCCGAATGCACCGGCGGGTGCTGAGCGCAGCGGCGCCGGTCACCCGGCGCTAGGCATCCCGGTTCATGTCGCAATCCGACAACGTCCGACCGCCGCGCCCGTTCAAATCGGCGGAGAAGCCGGTCAGCCTCCATCCCTTGTCCTTCAAGCAGGCGGTCATCGCCCTGCTCCAGGTCGGTCCGGTCGACCGCGATTCCGAATCGCAACCGAAAGCCGCGTCCAAGCGCTAGCGCCCGTCCTGCTCCGCGGCCATGTCCCGCAGCAGCGAGGCCAGCGGTTCCTGCGCCTTCGCCCGGCGGATGCGCTGGCACATCAGCCACGCCGTCTTGTAGGACACCTGAAGGCTGTTCTGGAGTTGCCGGGCGCTGACGCCGGCCGGCGACGAGCACATCATGAAGATCGCCAGCAGCCATTTATGCAGCGGCAGGTGCGAGCCTTCGAAGAAGGTGCCGACCCGGACGGTGAACTGGCGCCGGCAATCGCCGCATTTGCGCAAGCCCGGCCGGGTGGTGCGGCCGGAGAGCGGGTAGATGCGGTCGCTGCCGCCGCAATGCGGGCAGACCGGCCCGTCCGGCCATGCGCGCCGCTCGATCAGGGCGATCGCCCGTTGCTCGCTGGCAATCGGCTCGATCCCCTCGATCCACATACCCGGCTCCCGATTGTGCCCGCGCCGGACTTCGGCCGCGGGTTCGTGAAGTAAATAGGAGATGTTTAGACGGCGTTAAAAGACGTGGTTTAGCAATAGCGATACAACCGATTGGAGATCGGTCGGGCTCATCCGGGTCGTGCGCAGGCCGGCGGGCAAGACCGGGTCGCATCCTGCGCCGGCATGCCGCCGGCAACGCCGGTCGACGGGGCGTCGGGCGGCGCTCCATGAGACGAGGTGTCGTTCCATGCTCGATCGTGCCGCCAAACTGATCGCAGCCGCCACCCTGCTTGCCGCCGCCGCCCAGCCGGCCGGCGCCCAGGCAATCGACTTCAACCATGTGATGAATGTCGCCGGATCGCAGGCCACCGCCTCGCAGATCATGGCCAAGGAGGCGCTGCTGGTGGCCCTCGACGTCGATCGCGAGACCCACCTTCAGTCGCTGGAATACTGGCATGGCATGTTCGACCGCACGCTCAACGGCCTGCGCGACGGCGATGCGCTGCTGGGTCTCCCGGCGGCCGCGACGCCGGAGATCGCCGCCGGCCTCGACGTCGCGGAGGCGCATTGGCAATCCTCCGGCCCGGTGTATCGCGAGGGTCTGACGGCCGGCGCCATCTCCGCCGAGCAGGTTGATACCATCGTCTCCCACAGCAACGGGTTGATGGAGGCCTTCGAGGAGGTGGCCAAGCGCTATGCCGAGGAGTCCAATCGCAACCGGCTGACCTCCATGCTGGTCAACGCGCAGCTCGAGTCGCTGCATGGCACGGTGCTGTCCCAGCGCATGGCGACGGATTTCCTGCTGATCGTCTACGGCCACGACACCGATGCCAGCCGGGCCGATCTCGGCGCGACGATCGCCCAGTTCGACGAGGTTCTGAGGAATCTCTCCAGCGGCAATCTCGAGAAACGCCTGCTGCCGCCGCCCAACGACGCGATCACCGAGGAGCTGGGCCGGGCCCGCCGGATCTGGGAGGACGAATTCCGTCCGGTCATCCGTCGCGGCCTCGACGGCGACCCGCTGCCCGTGGAATCGGCCGGTCAGATGGCGGAAGCCAACAGCCGCCTGCTGGAGCACATGAAGACGCTGACGAGCCTCTATGTCGGGCTGTGACGGGCCGGGCCCGATGTGGCGCGGGGTCCGATGAAGGTCTTCGTCGTCGATGACGACCGCGACTTCGCGGAAGGGCTGGCCGACGTCCTGGAGATGGCCGGCCACGATGTCGAGCTCGCCTTCAATGGACAGGATGCGCTGGAGGTCCTGATCCAGAGCGATTTCGACGTCGCCTTCATGGATGTGGTCATGCCCGGCATGAACGGCGTCGAGAGCTTCCTGGAGATCCGCAAGTTCAAGCCGGACGCCAAGGTCTTCATGATGACCGGCTACAGCGTCCAGGAACTGTTGGACCAGGCGATCGACCACGGTGCTCTGGGCGTGCTGGACAAGCCGGTGGGCATCGACGACCTGCTGGCGCGGCTGGAGGGCGTCAAGCCGGAGGGCATGGTGCTGCTGGCCGACAACAAGTCGCGATTTCGCGACTGGGTCGAGGCGATCCTCAAGCAGCAGGGCTACACCGTCTGCCTGGCCAGCACCGGCCAGGAGGCGCTGGACCGCGTCATGGATGGCGGCATCGACGTTCTGGTTCTGGATCTGCGGCTGCCGGTGCTCAGCGGGGTCGAGGTCTATCTCGAGCTCAAGCGCCGGGGCGCGGCGCTTCCCACCGTCGTGATCTCCGGCGAGCCGGACGCGGAGTCCGACGACCTGGACGCACTACGCGACATGGCGGTGACCGGCGTGCTGACCAAGCCGTTCGATCCGGTCCATCTGCTCAAGGCGCTGAAGTGGATTTCGTTCGAGGAGGATGACCAGCCGGGTGCGCGTCCGGGCTGAGCACCGTCCGCCTTTCGCGGTGTCCGTCGGGCCTTCCCCGGCTGTCTGACGGCGCGTCCAGAGCAGCTTTCGAGCGGACGCGCGGAAGAATTGATTGCTCTTTAGATAATCTTAAGCGAAGGGCGCCTAATATTTGTTTGTAAAGCCATTCTCAGGTCCGACGCGGCCCGGGAATGGCGTTCCCGTGGCCTCGGATTGGCCTGACGGGCGTCGGATTTGGGGGTTGGTATGCTGAAGACCGTGACAATGGCATTGGCCGGCATGAGCGCCATGGCGGTAGTCGCCGACGGCGCGACGTCGCCCGCGCGGGCGGAGAATTTCGAATACGACACGGCGATTGACGCGATCGAGGTCCACAGCATGGTGACCGAGCGCATGGCGGCCGAAGCCATGCTCGTCGCGATGGGAATCGACCTGGAGAGCAACGTCAACAGGCTGATCCGAACGCGCAATCAATTCGACAGCTCGGTCCAGGTGTTCCGCAACGGCGCCGGCGAAGTCGGCGCGCGGCTTGCCGGCGATCCGGAGATGTCCGATCAGATGGCCGAGACCGAGGAACTCTGGCGGGCGCTGGATGCCGCGATCGCCGACGTCGTTGCCCTGCAGCCGATGAACGAGAGCCAGGTCGAGGCGGTCGCCCGGCTCAGCGAGTCGGTGCGCGATTCCGTCGGCGGGCTTGCCACGGGGCTGGAGCAATCGGCCGCATCGGGAACCCACAGCATGTTGGGCAACGCCATCCGGTCCGTCGCCCACTCCCACGTCTTGTCCCAGCAGATGACCAAGGAATTTCTCCTGATCGCCTATGGCTACCAGCCGGATCGCTATCGCTTCGCGCTGCGCAGCACGGCGGAGGAGTTCGAGCTCGGGCTTCTGGGGCTCATCGAGGGCGATTTCGACCAGCTCCTGCTGCCGGCGCCGACTCCGGAGATCCGCTCCCAGTTGCAGCGCGTCGAGCGGCTCTGGCGCAACGAGTTCCGTCCGTTGATCTATGAGGCGATCGACCGCGACGCGCTCGATCCGGTGACCGTCGCGCTCATTTCGGAGGCGAACCGGCGGCTGTCCCGCGAAATCGAGTCGGCGACCGGGATGTATCGCGACCTCTAGGCCGGTCACGCGGGAGGCGGCGACCCGGTTGCGCCGCCCGGCACTTCGCAAGGGAACGGGTTCATGTGGGGCATGCTGACCAGACCGCGTTGCGCGGCGTTGTTGTTGATGGTCGCGGCGGTGCTTGCGCACGCCGCGCCGGCCTCCGCGCATCGCATGCACATCCACGAACTGATCATCGAATCCGGCGCGCAGCGCACCTGGGTCCACAGCATGGCCGCGGACATCATGCGGCTGGCTCTGAAGATCGACGAGCGCGGCAGCCTCGACCGGCTGCAGGAGACGCGCCAGCGGATGGCCGACTCCATCCAGGTCATGCGCGTCGGCGGCGAAGAGCTGAGGGACCGCGGCACCGATGCCGCCGCCGAGATTCTTGCGACGGTGGGCGAGGAAGCGCGGCTCTGGGCCGCGTTCGACGCCGCGCTGGTCCCGGTTCTCGAGACCGGCGCCGTCAGCGCCGCGCAATCGGAAGAGCTGCTGGCCCTGAACGCCGCGGTCGCCGACACGGTGGAGCGGCTCCACGTGATCTATTACGACGCCGCCAACCACTACGGGGTGGTCACGGTCCTCGCCCGGGCGGTGATGATCGCCGAGCGCGAGCGGGCGATCGGCCAGCGCATGACATCGACATTCCTCGCCGTCGCCCAAAGGGCCGGTGCCGAAGACCGGATCGCACTGGACAACGATATCGGCCGGTTCGAGGAGCACCTGTCGGCGCTGGCATATGGCGACCCGGAGCTGGGGCTGATCCCGGCGCCGACCGAGGAGCTGCGGCGCCAATGGATGGTCGTGGACGCGGTCTGGCGGCAGATGAAGCCGATGCTGGAAGCCGCCGTCGCGGGCGAGCGCCAGCGTCGGGCCGATGTCGACCGGCTGTCCGGGCTCGGCGCCCGGCTCACGGCTGAACTTGGCCGCGCCGGCGACATGCTGTCGTCGCTGATGCCCGGAGGCCGCAGCTAGCCGGGCCGGGTCGCCCGGACCTCGGGCCCGGCCGATTCGGGTGCCACCGGCGGCAGTAAAAGCTACCGGGCAGACCTCAACACATGGTTGCGTTCGATGGTGCGTTTCGGCGCCGGGGGATTCGAGCGCGCCCCGGCGGTATCGGGCGCTTGCGAGGCACCTCCGGCGTTAACCGAAACGCCGCCCGACGGTGCGCGACATTTGCGACAAATCCGGCGTCTTTTCGCGCGTCATTAACCCACGCTTTACAGGTTCGCGTGCATACGTTCAGCACGCATCAGTATTCGCATTGCCCGGTCGTCGCGTGATCGGGACCGTTTGAAACCTGGCCGAAGTGCGCCCACGGCGACTCCAAGAGGGACAGCTCGTCATGATCGGTAGTCTGCAAAAAAGAGACCTCACCCTGTTCGGTGCGTTGGCGATCATTACGATCGTCATTGGCGGCGCGGGCTGGTTTGTGTCGGAAAAATTCCAGGAGCAGATGCTGCAGGAGACCGCTCAGGACGAAGCCCTGCATATGGGCTTCTTCGTCATGGAGCGCCTCAGCGATCCCTCTGCGACCTTCGCCTACGGCGCCATCACCGAGCAGGACCAGGACCTCATCAACGTGGTCGCCGAGACCGGTAACGTGTACCGGTACAACTTCTTCAATGCCGACGGCATCATCGTGGTTGCGTCCCGACCCGGTGACCTCGGCCGCCGCAAGACCGATTCCTTCTTCTTCGACGTCGTCCGCCAGGGTCAGACCTACGTCGAGTTCGCGCGTGACGTGGAGTTCCACCCGGACGACATCGTCGTCGAGGTCGGCGCGATGCGCGACGTGATGCGCGAAGGCCGCTTCGCCTTCGCCGCCAGCAGCGAGGGCCGCGAAGCGCGGTCCTACGTGGCCGAGGTGTATGTCCCGGTGATCCAGGACGGCGCCTTCCTCGGCGCCGTGGAGGTGTACGTGGACGCCAGTGGCCTCGCCCAATACCTGGCCGAGGAAGTCGAGGAAGCCCGTCTGGGCGCCGGCGGCATGATGCTGCTGCTGGTCGGCATCATCACCTTCTTCGTCTCCCGCAACATCAACGATCGTAACCGGCAGCTGTCCACCGTCCAGGCCGCCTCTCAATCCCTGGCCCTGGCCGAGGAAGAGGTGCTGCGGCTGAACGCCGACCTTGAAGCCCGCGTTGAGGAACGGACCGGCGAGCTGGGCAAGGCCAACGAGGCGGTGACCAAGCTGAACGAGGATCTGGAGCGGCGCGTTGAGGAACGGACCGAGCAGATCTCCAAGGCGAACGACCAGCTCTACCGGCTGAACGAAAGCATGACGCGCCTCAACGAAAGCCTGGAGCAGCGCGTTGAGGAACGTACCTCGGCCTTGAACAAGGCGAACGCCGACGTTCTGAAGCTGAACGAGGAGCTGGAGCATCGCGTGGAGGAACGGACCTCCGAGCTGCACGCCGCCCAGGCCGACCTGCTGCGAAACGAGCGACTGGCCGCGCTTGGTCAGCTGACCGCGACGGTGTCGCACGAGCTGCGAAACCCGCTGGGCGCGATCCGCACCGCCGTCTACCTCGTCGCCGGCCGCACCAAGGATGCGGGGCTGGGCGTGGAAGGCGCGCTGGAGCGGGCCGACCGCAGCATCACCCGTTGCGACAACATCATCACCGAGCTGCTCGACTTCACGCGCACCACCGATCTGGCGCTGGAGGCGGTGCCGTTCGACGAATGGCTGTCCTCGGTGCTGGACGAGCAGACGGTGCCGAAGGGCATTGCCTTCGACAACCAGGTCTCGACCCAGGGGCTGGAGATCGCGTTCGACCAGGACCGTTTCCGCCGGGTCATCATCAACGTCTTCAACAACGGTTGCGAGGCGATGCTGGAGGAGGCCCAGGGCGGCTCCGACAAGCAGCACCAGATGACCGTGACGTCCAAGCTCGACGACGAGCGCCTGGAAGTCCGCTTCGTCGACAATGGCCCGGGCATCGCGCCGGAGATCCTGGAGAAGATCTTCGAGCCGCTGTACAGCACCAAGAGCTTCGGCGTCGGCCTCGGCCTGCCGACGGTGCGCCAGATCATGCGCCAGCATGGCGGCGACATCGAGATGCACAGCGCGCCGGGCCAGGGCACCACCGTGCTGCTGTGGCTGCCGCGCAACCTTGGCGAATCCGGTGCCGTCGAGCATCAGGATCACCAGGACGACACGGCGCCCGAACCGATCCTCGCGGCCGAGCCGGTCGCTGCCTCCGACATGTCTGCGGAGGAGGCGCCGATGGCCGATCCGATGCCGGCGGCCGATCCGATACCGGCGGCCGAGCCGATGCCGGCGGCCGAGCCGGCCGCAGCGGCAGAGGCGGCCCAGCCGACCGCGCCGGTCGCATCGCCGGCGGCTCCCGCGGAGCCGATCGCGCCTGCCGAGCCGATCGTTGCGGCCGACATGGCGGCCCCGGCCGCTTCGCCCGCAGCCGAGCCTGCGCCCGCGGCCGCGATGGAGCCGGCCACGCCGAAGCCCGCGGCCAGCCTGACCATGACCGCCAGCCCGGTACCGCCGCCCAGCGCGCCGGCGGCGCCGCCCGAGCAGGCCGCGGCCGCACCGGCCGCGCCCGAGGCGGCCGCTCCGGCCAGCCCGGCTCCCGCCGCTCCGGCTTCGGCCGGTCCGGCCCAGGCCGGCGACGCTCCGGCCGGCGAGGCCAATCCGCTGGCATCCGCCGGCCTCCCCGATGAGGACCCGACCGGCGAATCGCCCGAGCGGGCCAGCGGGCCCGGCTCGAAAGACGCGGCGGCCTGAACCAACATTCCGTGGTGGAGAGACCAATGAGAATTTTCATCGTCGACGACCATCGGGATGTTGCCGAGGGCCTGGCGGACGTGCTGCGCATGCACGGCCACGAGGTCGAGGTCGCGCACAACGGCGAGCAGGCGATCCGGATCTTCAAGGAGCAGGATTTCGACATCGCCTTCATGGACGTGATGATGCCGGGCATGAACGGCGTCGAGAGCTTCCTGGAGATCCGCAAGATCAAGCCGGACGCCAAGGTCGTGATGATGACCGGCTACAGCGTCACCCAGCTCCTCGACCAGGCGATCGAGAACGGCGCGTACGGCGTGCTGCACAAGCCGGTCTCCATGGACGAGGTGCTGAACTCGGTCGAGCGGGTGCAGTCCCAGGGCATGGTGCTGGTCGCCGATGACGACCCGAACTTCGCCGCCAACATGGCCGAGGTGCTGAAGGACAAGGGCTATCGCGTCCAGGTCGCGCGCACCGGCAAGCAGGCCCTGGACACGGTTCTGGGCGGCGGCATCGACATCCTGGTGCTGGACCTGCAGCTCCCGGTCGTCAGCGGCCTGGAAGTCTATATGGAACTGCAGAAGCGCGGCCGGGCGCTGCCTACGGTCTGCGTCACCGGCTACAGCCATGAACAGGCCGACGCGATCGACAAGCTGAGCAGCCTGTCGGCCGGCATCCTGACCAAGCCGTTCAACACCAACCAGCTCCTGGAAGTGCTCGGCAACATCATGCCGGACGCCGCCGCCGCGGTATCGGACGCGCCGGTCATGTCGGCGCCGCAGCAGGACACCTTCCCGTCCGAGGGTCTCGACGATCCGGGCGCCGCCCCGTCGATGTCGGATGCCCCGGCTCCGTCCCCCGCCGCCGCGCCGTCGCCGGCGCCGTCGGCGGCGACGACCGAGTACGGCCATGGCTCCAGCAGCCAGAGCTCCAGCGGCCGCGGCCGGCTGCTGGCGGTGGACGACGATGTCGACATGGTCGACGGCCTGGCCGAGGTGCTCGAGGCCCATGGCTACGAGGTCAAGACCGCCAACGACCAGGACGCCGCGATCCGGACCATCCAGGATTACGACGCCCAGGTGGCGCTGCTCGACATCCGGCTGGGCAACACCAACGGCCTCGACCTGATCTCGCGGCTGAAGGAGTACCGGCCGAACCTGTACTGCATCGTCATCACCGGCAATGCGGACAAGGAATCGGCGGTCACGGCGCTGCGCAACGGCGCCTACGACTACATGACCAAACCGCTGCATCCCAACGAGCTGTTCTCGGTGATTGAGCGCTGCCTGGACAAGCACCGTCTGGAACAGCGTGCCGACGCGGCGTTCGACGCCCTGCAGATCGCCAAGGACGCGGCGGAGACCGCCAGCAAGTCGAAGAGCCAGTTCTTCGCCACCATGAGCCGTGAGCTGCGCAAGCCGATCACCGCGATCATGAACTCGTCCAATGCCCTGATCGAGCAGGCGCATGGCGAGCTGGGCGCGCCGCAATACATGGATCATGCCCGCAACATCCGCAACGGCAGCAGCCATCTTCTGGGCATCATCAGCTATGCCCTCGACATGGCTGAGGCGGAGTCCGGCAAGCTGGCGCTGAACGAGACCGAGGTCGACATCAGCGCGCTGGTCTCCACCGCCGTGCGCGTCGTGCAGCAGACCCATCGGGCCGAGCACCGCAAGATCGGCCTGGACCTGCCGGAGCCGGCGCCGAAGGTGTGGGGCGACCAACGCCAGCTCAAGCAGATCGTCATGAACCTGCTGTCCAACGCGGTGAAGTTCACCGGTGATGACGGGCAGATCCATGTGAGCCTGCGCTGGAACGATCAGGGCGGCCTGGCGATCGAGGTCAAGGACACCGGCATCGGCATCGCCAAGGAAGACCTGCCCAAGGCCATGGCCCAGTTCGGCCGCGTGGAGAACCAGTCGGTCCCGCGCGAGCGCCAGGGTGCGGGTCTCGGCCTGCCGCTGGTCGCGGCCATGACCGAGCTGCATGGCGGCCGCCTGACGCTGGAAAGCCAGCCGGGCGTGGGCACCACCGCGGTCGTCCATCTGCCGGCGGAGCGCATCGTCAACACCCGGTCCGCCGCCGAATAGCGCTGCGCATACCGAGAGACACCGGGGCGGGCCTCACGGTCCGCCCCGTTTTGCTGTCCGGCTGTCGCGGATGCTGACGCCTCTAAGTTTAACAGTTTTTCAATAAACTCCCGCATTAATTGTCAAAATACCCGCCGCAACTCAACTCCGCTTTCCGCGGCCGGGGATTCGTTCGATCGGACACTGGCATGGGATCGGATCGATGCAGTTGAGGCTCTTCGCATTTTTCATCGCTACGGCGGCAATCGCAGCAACCCCGGCGTCATCCCAGTTCAGCACCCAGGCCACCAGCCAGACCGTCAGGCACATCGATACCCTGCCGACCCATGCCGAACGGATGAGCGCCGCGCTCATGTTCATCGCCATGGACATCGACACCGACGCGCAGCTGCTGCAGCTGCGTGACGCCCGCAACGGCTTCGTGGCCGTGCTGAACGGCCTGCGCTATGGCGACACGATGATGGAAGTGCCGCTGCTGGACGAGCCGGAGGTGGCCGACGCGGTCAGCCGCGTCAACGCGCTGTGGCCCGATTTCGACGACCTCGTCTATCTCGGAACGACCGCCCGGACGCTGAGCGCGGAGGAGGTGCGGACGCTCGCCGCCCTGACGCCGCCGTTGACCCTGGCGGCCGAGCAGGCCTCCGACGCCTTCGGTTCGGTCTTCGCCGGCGGCAACATCCCGTCGATCCTGGTCGGCACCACCCTGCAATGCGAGGCCCAGGCGATGCTGGTGCAGCGCATGCTGAAGGAATACCTGCTGATCGCCTATGGGCAGGATGTCGACCTGAACGGCGAGATGCTGCAGCAGAGCCTGGAGCGCTTCGACCGGGTGCTGGTCGGGCTGGCCGCCGGCGACCCCGAGCTGCGGCTGCTGCCGGCCCCCAGCCCGGAGATCGCCGGGCATGTGGCCGAGGCACAGCGGAAATGGGACGAGATGCGCCCCTTCCTGGCCACGGCCAGCCAGAACGGCCGCGCCAGCCGCGAACAGGTGCTGCGGGTCGCCCGTGTCGGCGACGCGCTCTATCGCGACATGGTCGCCATCGCCGAGATGTACGCGGCGCTCTGACGCGCCGGTCAGGCCTTCAGCGCCTCCACCACCCGCTTGAAGGCGAGCATGCCCGGATCGTCGAGACCGATGCTGCGCTCGCCGAAGATCCGCGCCCGGCCGACCTTGTTGGGCTGATCCCGAAATGCCTCCAGCGCCGATGCCGCGCCGCGGTCTGCGGCGGCGGCGATGGCGTCGGATTCGTCCAGCGCGCCGATCTCCTCCCGGGCGGCGGCGATCGAGTCCAGAACCGTCTTGTCGCCCAGGGAGGCCTTGCCGCGCAGCATCATGGCGTCCAGCGCCCCGGCCAGCAGGGCGCTGGTCTCGCCCCACGGCACCTCCGTCCGGCCACGTGTCGCCTTGGCGGCGCTCATCAGCCCGGTCGCGAGCAACGTGCCGTAGCTGGACCCGGAGGTCTTGGTGAAGGCCTGGGCGCATTTCATCAGCGCCATGCCGACGTCGTCCGGCAGGTCCGGCAGTGCCTCCATCACAAGGCGGCTGCCGCGCACCATGGTGACGCCGAGATCGCCGTCGCCGAGCTTGCCGTCGGCGGTGTTGAGCTCGTCGGCGGCCGCCTCCATGGCGGCGGCGATCCGGGTGAGGCCGGCCTTCAGGCTTTCGGTGGTCAGCGCCATCGCATCACACGGTCCAGAAGGCGCAGGCTGCCGGCGCCTTCAGCAGGGCCTCCAGCTCGTCATCCAGCTTGCAGAAGGTGAAGGACACGCCGGACATCTCCATGGAGGTCGCGTAGCGGCCGACCAGCGGCATCACCACGCTGACACCGAGATCGTCGAAGCGCTGCTTCACGTAGCGATAGAGGATGTAGAGCTCCTCCGGCGGCGTGGCGCCCAGGCTGTTGATCAGCGGCGACACCCGGTCGCCGGAGCCGAGCGGCATGTCGGCCAGCAGGGTGTCGACCATCTCTGCGGCGATGGCGTCGGCCGAGCGCAGCTTGCCGCGCCACACGCCGGGCTCGCCATGGATGCCCATGCCCATCTCCATCTCGTCCTCGGCGATCTCGAAGGTGGGCTTGCCGGCCTGGGGCACGGTGCAGGGGGTCAGCGCCGCGCCGATCGAGCGGCAATGGTCGGCCGCCTTCTGGGCGATGCGGGTGACTTCCGCCAGGTCGCCCTTCCGCTCCGCTGCCGCACCGGCGATCTTGAAGGCGTAGACCATTCCGGCGACGCCACGGCGTTTCTCCGCCTCCTCCGGCTTGGCCGAGGCCACGTCGTCGGCCAGCAGCACGGTGGTGGAGGGGATGTCCTCCATCTCCAGCATGTCGCCGGCCATGTCGAAGTTCATGACATCGCCGCCGTAATTGCCGTAGAGGCGCAGCACGCCGGCCCCGCCATTGGCGGCCCGCATGGCGTCGGCCATCTGCTCGACGGAGGGCGAGGCGAAGACGTCGCCGATGGCGCAGGCATCCAGCAGCCCGGTGCCGACATAGCCGGTGAAGACTGGCAGGTGTCCGGAGCCGCCGCCGGTCACAATGCCGACCTTGCCCGACACTGCGCCGCCGGCCCGGGCGATTACCCGGCCGCCTTCGCCGGTCTGCATGTAATGCTCGGGATGCGCCGCGCACAGCCCGACCAGCATCTCGTCCACATAGCTGTAAGGGTCGTTGAGGATCTTCTTCATCGCCGCACCCGATTACTCAATTCATGGGATGGTTCTGGCGGACAGACCCCCCTCACCCGACCACGCGAAATCGTCGCGCGGCCACCCTCTCCCGCGAGGGGAGAGGGGAATGACCGGCCGCCCCTTCCACCCCTCTCCCTTGACGGGAGAGGGAGGGGCCCGCGGCAAAGCCGTGGGAGGGTGAGGGTGAAAGCCGCAAGGCTCGGATCCGTTTCCTCAGATCCGATAGCCCAAAGCGCGGGCGCCGTTGAGGAAGTTGGCGTATTGCGCCTTCTGGCTGTCGATGCCGAGCCGCTGCACGATGCGGACCCATTCCTCGGCCGCCTCGTCCAGCGCCTGCTGCGAGGTCAAATCGCCGACCACCGCCTTGGAGATGTTGCGCCCCAGGGCGTCGGCGAGGTCCGGCGTGCCTTCCCAGTAGAACTGCGGATAGCCGACCTCGACGTTCTTCTGGCCGCCGTCCAGGTGGTTCCGCGCCCGGTCGAAGGTCGAGAAGATGCCGGCATTGGTGCCCCACAGCTCGTTGTCGGTGCCCCGCTGCGGGTTCGGCTGCAGGTAGAGCTGGGCCGCCGCGTCGGTGTAGTGCGAGGCGCCGAACGGATCGGAGCCGCAATACTCGTCGGCCACGATCTCGTCGGAGATCTCCGGATGCGACATCCGGTAGAGGAAGTGGAACGCCGCCCGCTTGAACTCCTCCGGCGCGTTCTTGGGGATCGCCCCGGTGCGGCACCACAGGGAGATGGCCCGGTGGTTGATGCTGCCGTCAGGCTGCTCCCAGCCCGGCACGATGTCGGCACCCTGCAGCTCGGCCAGCTCCATGCCCTGCTGCTGCACGGTGAACTCGGCCAGGTCGATCCACCAGACCGACATCACGTCCGCGCCCTGCTGCCAGCGCTGGATGGTCTGCGACAGATCCATCGACTCGCCGCCCGGCGGGCCGAACTCGATGATCGCCTTGTACATGTCCAGGGCCTCGACCGCGGCGGCCGAGTTGATGCCCGGGTTCATGTTCTCGTCGAAATAGTTCACCCCGTTGCCGGCGGCGATATCCATCCAGAAGCCCCAGCCGAAGTTCGGCGGGTTCACCACCATGGAGGTGCCGTAGATGCCCTGCGACGACAGCTCCTCGGTGAAGAACTGGGTGCATTCCAGGAAATGCTGCCAGGTCTTCGGCACTTCCAGATTGCGCTGGAAGCGGGCGGAGAACTTGCGCTGCAGCTCCGGGTCGTTGAAGTGGTTCTTGCGGTAATGGAGGATGTGGATGTCGCCATCCAGCATGATGCCGTAACGCTGGCCGTTCCACTTGGTATAGAACTCGCCATAGGCCGGCATGACCCAGTCGAGATACTCGTCGGCGTCCTCGTATTCGGCAAAATACTGGTCCAGCGGCTCCAATTGCCCGGTCTCGGCGAAGGCGCCGAAGAACAGGCTGGGGAACTGCACCCAGTCGAAGCGCGGCTGGCGCGACAGGAGCTGCGGCAGCACCTTGGCGACGGTGTCGCCGCCGTCATAGAGCTCGCGGCTGGCGATGCTCACACCGGCCTCGCGCTGGAAGTGATCGGACAGCCACAGCGGCGCGTGCAGCCAGTTGGAATCCTGGAAGTAGGTCAGCTCGATATTGTTGAACTTGCCGCCCGGGGGCGCCAGCGCCGCGCGGGCGCGCTCCGGCAGGAACAGGCTGCTTCCGGCCGCAGCCCCGGCACCGGCCGCCGCCGCCTTCATGAACTTGCGGCGCGTCATGCCATTGAGAATTCCCATGGTCCTTACCTCCCTCGTTTCGGCCTCTGCTTGGCCAGTTCAACTATTCGCGGTGTCGAACGCCCGAAGCCCTCACCCGGCTCGGCTTCGCTCGCCACCCTCTCCCAGTGGGAGAGGGAACCTATCGGTCGCCACCACCAACCCTCTCCTCCTGGGAGAGGGTGGACTGCCGCAGGCAGGCCGGGTGAGGGCTTCCTGGTCACTCCGTCTCAAACACCTCCCGTTTCACGCCACGAGTTCCTCCGTCTCGGCGTCGAACACCATGACGTCGGCGGGGCGGTAGTTGACCAGCATCTCGCCGCCCTCGCTCGCCGCCGCGTCGGGCGGCGCCAGGGCGCGGAAGCTGGTGCCGTTGTTCTGGAATGTGAGGATCGACTGCTCGCCGAGATATTCGTTGATCGCCAGGGTCGCGGTGACGGCGTCGCCATCGGGGACCGGCGTGGTGAACAGGTTCTGCGGCCGGATGCCGACGATGACCGCCCGGGCGTTGCGCTCGCGCACCGCCGCCTCGCGCTCCGGCGCGGTGCGGAAGGACAGGTCGGAGCCCGGCACCGCAAGCCGCAATTCGCCATTGAGCTCGGCGATCTCGGCCTCGAAGAAATTGGTCGGCGGCTCGCCGATGAAGTCAGCCACGAAGCGGTTGGCCGGGGCGTGGTAGAGGTCGTTGCGGGTGCCGAATTGCTGCAGCCGGGCGTCCGACATGACCGCCACCCGGTCCGCAAGGGCCAGGGCCTCGACCTGGTCATGGGTGACATAGACCATGGTCTTGCCCATGGACTGGTGGATGCGCTTCAGCTCGAACATCATCTGGAACTTCAGATGCGCGTCGAGGTGGCTCATCACCTCGTCCAGGATGAAGACGGCCGGGTCGCGGATCAGGGCCCGGCCCAGGGACACCCGCTGCTGCTGGCCGCCGGAAAGCTGGTTCGGCTTCTGCTCCAGGATCGATTCGATCTGCAGTAGTTTCGCGATGCGCGTGACCTGCGCGTCGCGCTCCTCGCGCGGGACGCCGCGCACCTCCAGCGGGAAGCCGAGATTTTCCGCAATGGAGAAGTTCGGGTAAAGGGCGTAGGTCTCGAATGCCATCGCGACATTGCGCTGCTCGGGCGTCAGCGCGTTGACCTCGCGGTCGTCCAGGCGGATGACGCCGGAGGTGATCGTCTCCAGTCCGACGATCATGCGCAGGGTCGAGGTCTTGCCGCAGCCCGACGGGCCAAGCAAGGCAACAAACTCGCCGTTGGCGATCTCAAGGTTGAGATCCTGCACCGCATGCACCGGCCCGTGCCGCGACGGGTAGATCTTGTTGAGAGTGTCCAGCGTGACCCGGGCCATGGCGTCAGCGATGCATGTTGTGCCCGTGATCCGGGCTGAAATAGAGGAAGCGGTCGGTGGCCATGCCGAGACGGACAGGCTGGCCGGGATCGAAATGGGCGTCGGGCGAGGTCAGCGCGGTGAGGGAAACGCCGCCGCTCTCCGCGATCAGCACGCCGCTTACGCCCAGCGCCTCGAACAGCTCAACCTTGGCGTCGACGAACCAGGCGGCGCCCGCATCGGCGCCGTCCGGGATCACCTCCAGATGCTGCGGCCGGATGCCGACCGTCACCGATGGCTGGCGGCCGCCGTTCAGCGCGTCCTTGTGGGCGCCGTCGACCGGGAAGGCGAAGGCGCCGCCCAGCGCCACCGCCCTGAGCCCATCGCCATCGGCGACCAGCTCGCAGGCCACCTCGTTGATCGAGGGCTGGCCCATATGGCGGGCGACGAACAGGGAATGCGGCCGCTCGAAGACCTCGCGCGCGGTGCCGATCTGCTGCAGCCCGCCATGGCCCATGATGCCGATGCGGTCGCCCAGGGACAGCGCCTCGGCGTAGTCGTGGGTGACGTAGATGGTGGCGACCCGGCGCAGCTCCTCAAGGGTGTGGAACTGGCGGCGCAACTCATGGCGGATCTTGGCGTCGAGATGGCTGATCGGCTCGTCCAGCAGGAAGATGTCCGGCTCCGCCACCAGGGTGCGGCCGAGCGCGGTGCGCTGCTTCTGGCCGCCGGAGATCTCGTGCGGACGGCGGTCCAGCAGCGGGTCGATGCGCAGCAGCTTGGCCACGTCGCGCACCTTGGCCTCGATGGTGGCGCGGTCGACCTTGCGGGCCCGCAAGGGGCTGGCGATGTTCTCGAACACCGTTAGGTGGGGGTAGAGCGCGTAGCTCTCGAAGGTCATGGCGACGTTGCGCCGGTAGGGCGGGACGGTCGTGACGTCCTTGCCGCCGATCAGCACTTTGCCGGCGTCCAGCACTTCCAGGCCGGCGACGCAGCGCAGTAGCGTCGTCTTGCCGATGCCGGACGGGCCGACGACGACGAAGAACTCGCCCTCCTCGACGGTCAGGTCGAGGCGGTCGATGACCGGCTCGTCGAAACCCTTGCAGATGCCCTGGAGTTCCAGCCGCGCCATGCCCGCTACCCCTTGACCACGCCGAGGGAGAGGCCGCGGACCATGTAGCGGCGCAGCACGATGAACAGGGTCACCGGCGGCAGCATGGCGACCAGGCTGAAGGCCATCACCAGGTTCCACAGGGTCTGGCTGCCCAGGGTGAAGGACGGGATGTGCACCGGGAAGGTCTTGACCGTGGTGCCGGTCAGCAGGTTGGCGAACAGGTATTCGTTCCAGGCGAAGATCCAGCACAGCATGGCGACGGAGATCATGCCCGGGAAGACCAGCGGCAGGGTCACCTTGAAGAACGCCTTCAGCGGCGTGTAGCCGTCCAGATAGGCGGCCTCCTCCAGTTCCCGCGGCGCGTCGCGGAAGAACACCATCATCAGCCAGGTCGCCAGCGGCATGTTGAAGACCAGGTAGAGGATGATCAGCGACAGGTAGCTGTCGGTGCCCCACGGGGTGGCGTCGAACAAAAAGAACATCGGGATCAGGATGGCCACCGGCGGGAACATCCGGTTCGACAGGATGAAGAAGGCCAAGTTCTCGCCGACCACCCCGCGCACCCAGCGGGCCAGGGCATAGCCGGCCAGGGTGCCCAGGAACAGCGACAGCACAGTGTTGGCCGAGGAGACGATCAGGCTGTCGATCAGGGATTTGAGGCTGCCCGGATCGGCGAAGATGCCGGCGTAGTTCTGCGGCCGCAGGGTCTCCGGCCAGAAGGTCGGCACCATGCGGTTGATCTCCTCCACCGGCTTCAGGGAGGTGACGATCATGAAGAACAGCGGGAAGCCGGTGAACACGATCCAGATGGCCAGGAAGGCCCAGAACAGGATCTTCACCAGGTTGGCGTTGGCGGGGCTCATGCGGCGCGCGCCCTCACGCGATGCCCTGCGCCTTCAGCACCCGCTTCAGGTACTGCAGGAACAGGGTGATCAGGATGGCCGCGACCACGAAGATGATGATCGCGTAGGCGGCGGCCTCGCCGACCTGGAATTCGCGGATGCCCTTCTGGAAGGCGATGAAAACCGGCAGCTCGGAGCGCTGCGCCGGCCCGCCGGCGGTCATCACATAGACCTTGTCGACGAATTTGTAGGCATCCATGAAACGGATGATGAAGGCGATGGCGATGATCTCCTTCAGCATCGGCAGGGTGATCCGGCGCAGCACCAGCCAGCGCGAAGCGCCGTCCACCTGTGCGGCCTCATAGATCGCCGGCGGCAGCGAGACCCGGCCGCTGTAGACGATCAGCAGGGGCAGGGCGGTCCATTGCCAGACATCGGCGATGATCAGCGACCACAGCGCCAGATCGGCATCCAGCCATTCGATGCGGTCGGTCGGCGCAAGCAGGCCGATCTTGATCAGCAGGTGGTTGAAGGCGCCATTGTCGGCCTGCAGCAGGAACTTCCACAGCACGCCGACGATCGACGGCGGCAGCATCATCGGCAGCACCATGACGATCAGCAGCACGATGCGCAGCGTGTTCGACTTCACCAGCTCATAGAGGATCAGCGCCAGCGCGGTGCCCAGCAGCACCTGCATGCAGGCGCCGAAGAACAGGTACTGGATGATGTGCCCGACGCTGCCCTGGAATCGGTCGGAGGAGAGCACGACGGCGAAGTTCTCGAAGCCGACATTCTGCCAGTCCCGGTTGAACAGGCTCATCATGTTCGTGTCGTGGAAGGCGTGATAGAACATCCAGATCGTCGGGTAGATGACGATCGCGATGATCACCAGCACCGGCAGCCCGACCATCGCCGCCGGCACGATCGGCGAGACGATCAGGTTGCGGCCCCGCCGCTTGTTCTTGAACCAATCCGGATGGGAGTCGCTCGCCGCCGCCGCCGCGCGGTCGCGCTCGGCAGAGACCGGCAGGCCATCCTTCACGCCCTCGACGCTCACCGGCGCGCCCGGCTCGGAGTAAAACGATTAAACCCGAAGTCTCGGAACACCGCCTCCCCCCTAACGATGCCGGAACCCGAACCCTTGGAACCAGCCGGCTTTGGTATGATTTTTGATTAGGTTAACGTACCGCCAAGGCGAGTCAAGCGCACGCCAAGGCGCGGCCGGACAGGGCCCTTGGAGGGGTCGCAGGCCAGGGGTTTCGGCAGCAATGAGCGTGGACGGGGGGTGACGTGGCGTTGGAGACACCAGAGGGCTATGAGGCCCTTGGCGAGAACAGTGTGGCGGCCTATCTGGCCGGGCTTCCGGACATCGCGGGCCGGCTGGGCGGTGGGGCGTCCGACTGGTCGGTGACCGAGGTCGGGGACGGCAACCTGAACCTGGTGTTCATCGTGACCGGCCCGGATGGCGGCGTGTGCCTGAAGCAATCGCTGCCCTATGTGCGGCTGGTCGGCGAAGGCTGGCCGATGCCGTTGGAGCGGGCCTTCTTCGAATATCGCTGCCTGTCGGAGCACGGGGCCCATGTCGGCCGCCTGATCCCGGAGGTCTATCACTACGACCCGCTGCGCTTCGCCATCGTGATGGAGCTGCTGACGCCGCACATCATCATGCGCCGCGGCATGATCCAGGCGGTCCGCTACCCCAATTTCGCCGACCACATCTCGACCTATATGGCCCGGTCGCTCTACTTCACCTCCGATCTCGGCCTGCCGGCGGGCGACAAGAAACAGCTCATGAAGGTGTTCTGCGACAACACCGAGCTGTGCAAGATCACCGAGGATCTGATCTTCACCGATCCGTACCGTGTGCATGAGCGCAACCGCTGGACCAGCCCGCAGCTCGACGGCATCGCCGGCGCGTTCCGTCAGGACACCGAGCTGAAGCTGGCCGTCTCGCGCCTGAAGCTGAAGTTCCTGTCCAGCGCCGAGGCGCTGTTGCATGGCGATCTGCACACCGGCTCGGTGATGGTCACCGAGCAAGACAGCCGCGTCATCGATTCCGAGTTCGCCTTCTTCGGCCCCATGGGCTTCGACATCGGGGCGGTGATCGGCAACCTGCTGCTGAACTATTTCAGCCAGGACGGCCACGCCACACCGGACGACCAGCGCGACGACTATCAGGACTGGGTGCTGCAGACGACCGAAGAGGTGTGGACCCGGTTCGAGCAGAAGTTCCTGGCGTTGTGGGGGAAACACCCGGCCGGCGACGCCTATCCCGCCGATCTGTTCGCCGACAAGGCGGCCGCCGACGCGCTGGCGGTCGAACGGGCCGCCTTCATGCGCCGGCTGTACGCCGACACGCTCGGGTTCGGTGCGGCGAAGATGATTCGGCGCATCCTCGGCCTCGCCCACAACATCGACCTGGAATGGATCGAGGACCCCGACCGGCGCGCCGCCTGCGAGGCGCGCTGCCTGACCCTGGCCCGGGACCTGATGGTCAACACCCGCGACTTCCGGACCATCGGCGACGTCACCGCGGCGGCGCGGGCGGTCCGCAAGGAACGGTCGGTCGGTGGCTGAGTCGCGCGATGCGGCCGAGGAGGCCCGCCTGGAACCCGGCGCGGCACTTCTGGTCATCGATGTGCAGCGGGCGATCGACGATCCCGTCTGGGGGCGGCGCGGGCAGCCGGAGGCGGAGGCCAATATCGCGACCCTGCTGGCCCAATGGCGCGAGCGTGGCTGGCCGGTCCTGCATATCCGCCACGATTCCATCGAACCGGAGTCGCCTTACCGCCCGGACAGCCCCGGCAACGCGTTCAAGCCGGAAGTGATGCCGCGGGACGGGGAGCCGGTCATCGTCAAGCGGACCAACAGTGCCTTCATCGGCACCGATCTCGGCGACCGGTTGTCGGATGGCGGCCATGGATGCCTGGTGGTGACCGGCGTTCTGCTGGAGAATTCAGTCGAGGCGACGGTGCGCATGGCCGGCAATCTCGGCTACCGCGTGCTCCTGCCGGCCGATGCGACGGCCTCGATCGACCGCCGCGACGCCAATGGCAGGCTATGGCCGGCGGAGGACGTGCACGCGCTGACCCTGTCGATCCTGGACGGTGAATACGCCACGGTCGTCGATACGAAGAGCCTGCTGCGGGTCGCCGACCGATAGGCGCGGCTGAGGAGACGAGAACGTGTTCGAATCGGGGAAGACGATCATCGGCATGGCGCATCTGCCGCCGCTGCCGGGGGCGCCGGGCTACGACCCGGAGGGCGGCATCCAGCGGCTGATCGACTGGGTCGCCGCCGATCTGGAGGCGCTGCAAGCCGGCGGCATCGACGCGGTGATGTTCGGCAACGAGGCCGACAGGCCCTATGTGCTGACCGCGCCGCCGGAGGGGCTGGCGGCGATGGCAGCGGTGATCACCGCGGTCAAGCCGGCGCTGACGGTGCCGTTCGGCGTGAACTACCTGTGGGACCCGGTGGCCAGCGTGGCGCTGGCGGTCGCCACCGGCGCCGCCTTCGTGCGCGAGATCTTCACCGGCGTCTACGCCTCCGACATGGGGCTGTGGGAACCGGACGCCGCCGCCGCGCTCCGACTCCGGGCCAATCTCGGACGCGGCGATTTGAAGCTGCTGTTCAACGTCAACGCAGAGTTCGCCACGCCGCTGGACAAGCGCCCGGTCGCGGAGCGGGCGAAGAGCGCGGTCTTCTCGTCGACCGCCGACGTGATCTGCGTCTCCGGCCCGATGACCGGTCAGCCGGTCGACCACACGGATCTGGCGGCGGTCAAGCAGGCGGTCGGCGCCACCCCGGTCCTGGCCAATACGGGCGTCACGGCGGACAGCGTCGGCGATATCCTCGCGGTCGCCGACGGGGTTGTCGTGGGCACCCATCTGAAGCGCGGCGGCGATACCTGGAACCTGGTCGATCGCGACCGGGTCGCGCGGTTCATGGAGGCTGTCGAGCGGGCCCGCTGATGCCGAGTCGAGCTGTGCGGCGAGATCCGAAATTTCCCGTTATGAGGGAGAAAGTGTCGGTATCGATCGATTGAATGGCGATCGATCGCGGACTCGGCGGAATCCGCTCTGGCCCAGGCCGTTTCATCGAAAACGCCGGGTATTGTTCTTAAGCATAGTTTAAGTTTTCCCGCCCAAGATTCGGCCGTCAGGACCCACTGCTAGCGGTTTGGTGTCCGGGGCCTCCCCGGGGACGATGCCGGCGGTCGGGTCAGGCGTCGGACGCGCCGTCCGGGGCTCTCCTGCGAATGGAATTCCGGCCTCGCCACAGAGTCGGCGGGCCTTGAGCAGATCGATCAGACCCAGGTTGTCAGTTACCGGGAGACGGCCGTGCCAGACACGCAGATGAGCGCCAAACGGGCCATCGTAGTCTCCGCCAAGGAGGCGGAGGCCGGGAGCTGGTATTACGGGTTCAACTGCAGCCAGTGCAGCGCCCTCATCGCCGTCTTTGACGACAAGAGCAATGGCGAGAAGGCTCCGTCCATGGGCGGTTCCGGCCATCTCCAGGTCGCCTGTCCGACCTGCGGCACCGAGGCGACCTACGAAGGGTCGCAGATCGTCCAGTTCCAGGCCGACTGAACGCAGTCGTCCACATCATCGTCATTGCGAGGAGCGTTGGCGACGCGGCAATCCACTGATTGCCGATGGAGTGGATTGCTTCGCCTCCGGCTCGCAATGACGGCGCTGGGATCGTCGCGATCGGTGCTGTCCTGCACTACTCCACGTCTGCGGCGAAAGGTTCCGGGTCCAGGAACCGCCTCAACACATTCCCGGTGATCCGGCTGACATTGTTGTCGTAGCCGTTGTGGCTCAAGCTGCCGCACCAAGCGATCGAGCTGACCGAGAACACCGCCCCGCAGGCCGGGGTCTCGAAGAAGGTCAGATCGGCGCGGACATTGGGATGCTGTGAGCCGGTGATGTCCGGCGTGGTGACCGTGAACTCCTCATTGACCAGCAGGTAGAGGTCGGTGTGGCCCTCCGACGAGGCCAGCACCAGGGTGTTGGGCGGGGTGCCGAGGCGCGGTTCCGCCCGGTCCAGCTCCAGCCCGGCGGCACCGCCACCGACCAGCCCGAATTCGCCGATCCGCTCCTCGGCGCCGACGCCCTCGAAGATGAAGGCGGCGCGCGGGTCGAAGCTGTCCGGCTGGCGGACGTAGTAGGAGGAGAGGTCGAAGCCCTGGGCGGTGAAGCCGGTGCCGGTCACCACATTGGGCGGCCGGCCGATTCGCCGCCATAGGCCGCCGAATTCGCCGGTGAAGCTGTGATGGTACTCGCCGGGCTCGGCCTCCCAGGTGCGGATGCCGTCCTCGGCCCGGCGCACCTCCATCACCCCCGGCAGTTCGTCGTGCCAGGCGATGCGCCAGTACCACCCGTTGGCGCCGAGATACATGAGCCGCCCGCTCTCATCGAGATAGGACCGCATGGCGTCCCACATGGGCGTGGAATGGTATTCCGGATGGGTGCCGGTCAGGATCGCGCGGTAGGGGCGCAGCAAGTCCGCGCCCTCGGCATGCAGGTCTTCGTCTGTGATGACGTCGTACCGGACGCCTTGTTCCTCCAGCCAGTCGATCAGGTGGGTGTCGGCGTTGAACTGCCACAGCCCCGATCCGGCGCCGCCCAGCCAGGAGGCGTATTTCGGCCGCATGTTGAGAATCGGCCGGTGGCGGGAGGAATAGCAGACGCCGCTGCCGTCGGAATGGGTGTCGTAGCAGGCCAGGCCGTATTCCCGATGTTCGTCGATGAACAGGTCGGTCGGCTGCAATTGGGTTAGGCGCCCGATCACCATCTCCGAGGCGGCGGAATCGACCGAGTTGTGGTCGTTTGCGTAGGCGAGGTAGCTGGCCGTGGGCATCAGGAAGGCGATGTCGGCGGTGGCCCTCCCGCGCGGCGGTCGCACCGCGAAGGGCATGTAGTCCTCGTGGCCGCCGTCGGCCGCGCGAATATGGGCGCAGTAGATGCCCGACGGCGTGTCTTCAGGCACGCGCCAGGTGAAGTCGGTCTGCCAGTCGGACTCGTAGAGATCGTCGTCGTGGAAATGGATTGCGCCGTATTGCTCCGGCGCTCGGCACCAGTTCATCTCCTCGCCGGTCCAGTTCCAGCCCTTCATGGCCCGCGCCGGCAGGTTGATGCACTCGCCGTGCAGCCCGTTCGGGCCGGCATCCATCACCCGCGTGGTGCGCATCTCGCGGCTGAAATCCCAGTCCGCGACCAGGCCCTCGCGGGTCGCGGAAGGACCGTAGAGATCGTGAAGCTCCGCCGCGCCGAGCGCGCGGCCAAAGATCATCGGGCTGTCGACCTTGCCGTTGTACGGCCGGATCGTCTCCCGGCGGCCGTCCGCCGCCGCCCGCACGCCGGCGCCGATCGTCAGCGGCGCGTCGCCGCGGCGGGGGCGGATCGCCGTCGTGCCGGTCATTTCGGCGGCGTCGTCGGTCAGGGCGAAGCGGACCAGCGGGCGCTGCAGCACGGTGACGGATCCGGTCGCAGCGTCGAAGGCGGCGGCGGCCAGGTACCAATGGCGATTGAGCATGGGCTTGCCGGTCGAAACCAGCTCGACGCCGCCCTGGCCGTCCTCGACGCTGAGCTGCAGGCAGCCCCGGTCGTCGACCTCCATGGCGATGCCGCCCTGGTCGCCGATCCGCGCCACGATCGCCTGACGGCCCTTGCCCGGTCTGGTCGGCCAGACCATGGCGGCGATGGTGACGCTCTCCAATGCCGACAGGGCCGGGTGGTCCGGCACCAGGACATAGGATCCGGCATGGATGTCCTGGCGGCGGCCGGGATAGGTGCCGTTCGCATCCGCCTCGACCGGCCGCGCCTTGAAGCCCGGGCCGGCCGGGTTGGCGTCGCCGTGGATCAGCCGGACGATGCGCGCTTCGTATTCGGGCACGCCGTCGGCGGAGACCTTGAAGGCGATCTCCTCTCCGGGCGCGACGCTGAGACGGTCGCTGTAGCCGACCAGCTTGAGCATGTCCTGCGGCTCACTCCGCGCTCAGGAAGTTCCGGTAGTCCCTGGCCAGGTCGTCGGCGGAGGCCTTCACCAGCCGCTCCCCGACCTCCGGGCTCGCCAGCGACGGGTCGGAGCCGATGCGGCCGTCCGGGAAGCGCCGGCGGTAGTCGCGGGCGTCGAGGATCGGGCCGTTCGGCGCCCGTTTCGGCTCCATGTCGGCCTGCTTGATGGCCTCGGGAAAGGCGTATTGCGTCACCGCCACCTCCGAGGGGGTGGCGTGGCTGCCCTCATTGGCGCCGTAGACCTCCTTGCTGATGCGGCGGACACCCGGGGCGTCGTACCAGTTCTGCAGCTTGCAGCGCGGCACCGGCCGGTTGCCATGCTCGCTGTCCAGGCTCGACTCGGCATAGATCTCGGAGAACGCCGCGGTCACGGTGGCGACGTTCCCGCCATGGCCGTTGATGAAATAGAAGCGGGTGAAGCCGTGGCGGGCCAGGGACTGCACCATGTCGCGCAGCACCGCGATCAGGGTCGAGGGGCGCAGGGTCATGCTGCCGGCGAAGTCCATGTGGTGCTGGGCCATGCCGATGGAGATGGTCGGCGCCACCAGCGCGTCCTCGCGCTCCCCGACCTCCCGCGCGATCACCTCGGCGCAGAGCGCGTCGGTGCCGATCAACCCGTTGGGCCCGTGCTGCTCGGTCGAGCCGATCGGCAGGATGATGCCGGTGCTGTCGGCCAGCCGCTTCTCGACTTCCTGCCAGGTACATAATTGCAGCAGCATGTGCGGTCCTCTGTCAGTTGGACACTGGCGTCATTGCGAGCCCAAGGCGAAGCAATCCACTCTGTCGGTAAACAGTGGATTGCCGCGTCGCTTCGCTCCTCGCAATGACGCGGAATGTTGGGACGGGTGCGCCGTACCTGACGCCCATCAGTTCAAATCCTCGCCGGTCATCGCCCGCCAGCGCAGGCGAAAGACCGTCCACTCCGCCTCGGCGAGATCGGTGAAGATCTCGCCTGGGACCGGCGTCGCGGGTTCGCCGCGCTGCCCGCTCATCTGTGCGAGCTGCCATTCGGCGAAGGGCTTGGTGCAGATCAGGCAATACTTCCCTGCCGTGGCCCCGCCGCGCATGGCGTTCAACACCCGCTGCAGGTTGGGGCTATGGGGTCCGAGCGGCCGCTGGCGGAATTCGTCGACCCATTGCCGGTCCTCCGCGGTGATGCGGTAGCGGCTCATGCGCCGCCGGCCCGGTCCGGGAACAGTGCCGCCAGTCCCTCGCGAGAGGCCTCGGAGACGCCGCGCTCGGTGATCAGGCCGGTCACCAGACGGGCTGGCGTCACGTCGAACGCGTAGTTGGCGACCGGGCTGCCGTCGGGCGTGATGGTCACGGTGGTCACGTCGCCGGCATCGGTGCGGCCGGCGATGCGGGAGACCTCGTCGCCGGAGCGCTGCTCTATGGGGATCTCGGCGACGCCGTCGGACAGGGTCCAGTCGACGGTGGTGGAGGGCAGGGCGACGTAGAACGGCACGTCGTTGTCCCTGGCCGCCAGGGCCTTCAGATAGGTGCCGATCTTGTTGGCGACGTCGCCGGTGGCCGTGGTGCGGTCAGTGCCGACGATGCACAGATCGACCATGCCGTGCTGCATCAGATGGCCGCCGACATTGTCCGCGATGACCGCGTGGCCGACGCCGTGATGGCCCAGCTCGTAGGCGGTCAGCGCCGCGCCCTGGTTGCGCGGCCGGGTCTCGTCGACCCAGACATGAACCGGCAGCCCGGCATCGTGGGCCTTGTAGATCGGTGCGGTGGCCGTGCCCCAATCGACGGTCGCCAGCCAGCCGGCGTTGCAATGGGTCAGCACGTTGACCGGCTCGCCGGCGGGTTTGCGGGCGGCGATCTCGCGGATCAGCGCCAGCCCGTGATCGCCGATCGCCGAGCAGATCGCCACGTCGTCGTCGCAGATCTCCGCCGCCCGGCGATAGGCGATGGCGAGACGCTCCTCAGGCGGCTGGTTGCGCAACGCCGCCCGCATCTCGTCCAGCGCCCAACGCAAATTCACCGCCGTGGGGCGGGTCGCCGCCAGCACCGCGCAGGCGCGGTCGATCGCGTCGTCCGAGGTGTCCTCGCGCAGGGCGAGACACACCCCATAGGCGGCCGTCGCCCCGATCAGCGGTGCGCCGCGCACCAGCATGTCGCGGATCGCCACCGCCGCGTCGTCCAGCGTCTTGAGCGTGACCGTGCGGAACGCGTGCGGCAGGACCGTTTGGTCGATGATCTCCACCGACCAGCCATCCTGATTGACCCAGATCGTGCGGTAGGGAACCCCGTCGATTTTCATGTCCTGGCGGCCGCTCCGAAGGCTAGGGCAGCAGCACGGTCGAGCCGGTGGTCTTGCGCGCCTCCAGGTCGCGATGGGCCTGGGCCGCCTCGGCCAGCGGATAGGTCTGGCCGATCTCGATCTTGACGACGCCCTTGGCCACCACGTCCATCAGGTTCGCCGCCATCGCCCGCAGATCCTCCGCCGCGGCGGAATAGTGGAACAGGGACGGCCGCGACAGGGTCGCCGATTTCTGCCCCAGCATGGCCGTGGTCACCGGCTCCACCGGGCCGGAGGACTGGCCGAAGCTGACCAGATGGCCCATCGGCGCCAGGCAGTCGAACGAGCCCTGGAAGGTGTCCTTGCCGACCCCGTCGAAGACCTTTTGCACGCCCTTGCCGCCGGTGATCTCCTCGACCCTGCCGACGAAATCCTCGCGGGAATAGACGATGGTGTGGTCGCAGCCATGGGCCTTGGCCAGCGCCGCCTTCTCATCGCTGCCGACGGTGCCGATCACGGTGGCGCCGATATGCTTCGCCCAGGGGCAGAGGATCAGGCCGACGCCGCCGGCCGCGGCGTGCATCAGGATGGTGTCGCCGGGTTTCACCTGTGTCGTGCGGTGCAGCAGGTATTCCGCCGTCATGCCCTTCAGCATCATCGCCGCGGCGGTCTGGTCCTCGACGCCGTCGCTGACCGGCACCAGCCGGTCGGCCGGCGCGATGCGCGCCTCCGCATAGGCGCCCAGCACCGTGCCATAGGCGACGCGGTCGCCCGGCTTGATATGGGTAACGCCGTCGCCCACCGCCTCGACCACGCCGGCGGCCTCCATGCCCGGCGTGCCCGGAAGCTGGAGCAGCGGGTAGGCGCCGGTGCGGACATAGACGTCGATGTAGTTCAGCCCGACCGCCGTCTGCCTTATCCGGGCCTCGCCCGGCCCCGGATCGCCGACATCGACATCCTGCCAGAGCAGGCATTCCGGTCCGCCGGTCTCCTGCATCACGATCGCCTTGGGCATTGTCTCCTCCCGGTTGTCGCGCGCCGGCCCCCTGGGCCTAGCCGTCGAAGTCGCTCAGATCGGCCTCCTCGTCGGGGCCGAAATCGATGTGGATGTGATTGCCGTCCGGGTCGTGGATATTGACCTGGCGGATCTCGATGTGCGGGACGACCGCAATGCGATAGGGAACGCCGTGGCCCCTGAGCCGATCGAGGAATTCGGCCATGCCCTGGGCCTGCAAGGCGAAATGCTCGAGCTGAGGGTTGCCGACCGCGTCGGGCCGCGACGGTACCTCGACCAGATGCACGACCGCCGTCTCGCCGCAGTAATGCCAGGCGCCGTCGAAACCGAAGGGCGGACGGTAGCCGGCCGGCAGGCCGAGCACCTCGCTGTAGAACGCGCTCATCGCCGCCAGGTTGGCGGTCTGGATGTTGACGTGATCGAATTTCACCAGCGCCATGCCCGGCGTCCCCACTCCTCGATGCGACCCATGGCGGAAGGCTAGCACAGCACCGCCGGGGCTGGCCAAGGGTCGGAGCCGAGGATGGCTCACCGGGGCTTGGCCTCGACGGCGGCAGATGCCAAGGTCTCGCCCGGGTCCGGAGTCTTGGGGAGGGAAACATGCGTCTTGCGACCCTGCTGGGTGTCGTCTTGCTTGTGGTGGGGTTGCTGCCGGAACCGGCATCGGCGCAGGAATCCGGAGACCGGCTGAGCATCGAGCTCAACAAGCTGGAGCCGCAGGACGCCGCGTGCCGCACCTATTTCGTGCTGCAGAACGGCACCCAGATCGGCATCACCGAGCTGGTGCTCGACATCTACATCTTCAATCAGGACGGCATCATCGAGCGGCGGCTGGCCATGGACACGCGGGCGGTCATGCCCGGCAAGACCCAGGTGCGGCTGTTCGACGTGCGGGACCTGGCCTGCGACGCGATCGGCCGGTTCCTGATCAACGGGGTGCTGTCCTGCAGCGACACCGATGGCGAACGCTCCGACTGCGACGGGCTGCTCGCCTTCAGCACCCGGACCGGGGTGGAGCTGGTGGACTGACCGTCCGGCCCCGCCGGTGTCAGCTCTTGCGGGCCCGCGATTTCTTGCGGCGGACGGGAGCGGCCTCCTGCTCCTCTGAGTCCTCGCTGGCGGCCGCCTCGGACAGCCGGTCCTGAGGGAACACGAGATGCATGGTCGTGCCCTTCTTCGGCGTGCTGTCGATATCCAGCCGGCCGCCATGGGCCTCGATCAGCGCCTTGACCAGCGGCAGACCGAGTCCGGTGCCGGCATGGCGCCGGTTCAGCGCGTTCTCGACCTGGCCGAAGGGCTCCAGGGCGCGGGCGATGTGCTCCTCGCTCATGCCGATGCCGGTGTCGGACACGGTGATGGCCATATCGCCGCTGTCGATGGTCTCGGCGCTCAGTGAGACGCGGCCGCCCTTGGGCGTGAACTTGACCGCGTTGGACAGCAGGTTGACCAGCATCTGCTTCAGCGCCCGCTCGTCGCCGCGCAGCACCGGAAGGTCCATCGGCACCGCGAAATCGAGCTTCAGCCCGGCATCGGCGGCCCGGCTGCGGACCAGGCGCAGGGACTGACGGGCGGTCTTCAACACGCTGATCGGCTCCTCGGTGAGCTCGATGCGGCCGGCCTCGATCTTCGACAGGTCGAGGATGTCGTTGATCAGCGACAGCAGCATGTTGGCGCTGTCATGGATGTCCTTGGCGTAGTCGAGATAGCGGTCGTTCGACATCCGGCCGAACATCTCTTCCAGATAGATCTCCGAGAAGCCGATGATCGCGTTCAGCGGGGTGCGCAGCTCGTGGCTGATATGGGCCAGGAACTCGGACTTGGCGCGGCTGCTCTGCTCCGCCAGCTCCTTGGCTTGGCGCAGCTCCCGTTCCGCGATGATGCGATGGGTGACGTCGCGGATGGTGCGGACACGGCCGATTACTTGGTTGTCCAGATAGCAGGGCACGACCGAGCGCTCGAAGATGCGGCCGTCGACCAGCTCGACCAGCTCCGACCCGTCCTCGTCGCCCTCCGGGGCCGCCTGAACCGATTGCTCCAGATCTTCCGTGTGTCGCTCCGCGGCCTGGTGGCTGATGCCGGGATGGGCGTCCTGGACGCGCAGGCCCCAGAGCTGCCGGAACCGCTGGTTGACGGCGACGATGCGCTGGTCCTGGTCGAGCGCCAGGATGCCCTCGTCGACGGCGTCCATGGTCGCCTGGTAGAGTGCCAGGGAGCGGGCGAGATCCTGCTCGATGCGCTCGCGCTGGCGGATCTCGGCCGTCAGGCTGTCGTTCAGCGCGGCGGCGTCGTCCATCGCCGTCTCCAGCACCTCGATCAGCCCGACATTGTCGAACTGCATCTGCAGGGTGGCGCGGATCGCCTCGCTCTGCTTGACCGCCGCGGCGGCCAGCACCAGCAGGAAGACCACCATCAGGAAGCCGACCAGGAACGAGACCTCGTCCTCGCTGAAGAAGATGAGATCGACCGCGAGCGGGCCGAGCGCCCCGACGGCAAAGGCGATGAAGGCCGGCAGGACGGCGGAATACGTCGCCACCGATCCGGCGCAGAGCGCTCCGACGATGACGTAGATGAACATCCGCATCTGCTCCGGCTGGCCGTCGACCAGGAACACCCCGGCATAGCCCCACCACAGCCCGCCCACCAGGCACAGGCCGACGAACAGCCGGCTCCATTGGCGGGCCTGCTCGACCTGCGGATCGGACCGGCGATACTGCCGCATGGTCCACAGGCGGAAGGCGCTGAGCGCGGCGAAGCCGGCGGTCCAGAGGGCGACCTCGTGCGGGTTGCCGGCGCCCGAGAAGGCGATGCCGACGACCAGCGCACAGACCGTCCCGCCGATGATGCCGAAGGCCGCCTGCTCATAAAGCAACGAGACCCGTCCCATCAGGAACCGGTCTTCGCAAAGCGCGTCCCCCGCGGTACTCGCGCGCAGATTCTCGCCGACGCTGGTCATCGCGCCCACCTGCCGCGTCGTGATGGCGAGAGTAGAGTTGGCACCGGACCGCGCCTCCCGGCTGCCTTACCGCCCCATGCCGCCCAGCTTCCTGGGCGGCTCGGGCGGGTCGGAGACGTCGTCGGCGCTCTCGCCGGGGGGCTCGGCGAGGGCACGCCGGATCGCGCGATCCAGCATCTCCTGGGTGAAGGGCTTGAACAGGCAGGTCTCGCCCTTGGCGACCATGCGCTCCTTGGCAAGACGCCGGTTCTCGTATCCGGACATGTAGATGACCGTGACGTCCGGGTGCCGTTGGGCGACCTGCCCGGCGAGCTCGGGCCCGGACAGGCCCGGCATCATCACGTCGGTCAGCAGCACGTCGATCTTGCCGCGCGCCTTGGCCAGGGTCGCCAGCGCCTCGTCGGCGCCGCCGGCGCAGTGCACCTCGTATCCCAGCTCCTCCAGGGCCAGGGTGGCGAAGTCGCGCACGGTCTGCTCGTCGTCGACCACCAGGATGGCGCCGCCCCGGGGTGCCAGGGGAAGATCGGCCTCCTTCTGTTCCGCATCGGCGATCGGCAGATAGATGGTGAAGGCCGAGCCCTTGCCGGGCAGGCTCTCCACCGTGACGATGCCGCCGGCCTGGCGCACGAAGCCATAGGTCGTCGCCAGGCCCAGCCCGGTGCCGTTGCCGTCCTCCTTGGTGGTGAAGAACGGCTCGAAGATCCGGGACATCACGGTGGCATCCATGCCAACGCCGGTGTCGGAGAGCGAGATCGCGGCATGCGGGCCCGGCCGGCAGCCCTTGTGGGCGGCGACGAAGCCGGCGTCCAGGGACACCGTCTTGCAGGCAAGCGAGAGCCGGCCGCCGTCCGGCATGGCGTCGCGGGCGTTCAGCGCAAGGTTGATGATCGCCTGCTCCAACTGCGACGGGTCGACCTCGACCAGCGCGTCGCCGCAATCCATGTCGAACGCGACCTCGATGCCGGTGGAGGCCAGCGACTCGATGATGCCCTTGACCGCGTCCACCGACTCGCCGATCTCGACGACCCGGGTCTCCATGGTCTGGCGCCGGCTGAAGGTCAGGATCTGCCGGGTCAGGTTGCCGCCCCGGCGCACGCCCAGAACCACTTCGGTCAGCAACTTGCCGATCCGCTCGCGATCGATCTTGGGCTGCTCCAGGCGTCGGCGGGCCAGCTCCGCGAAGCCGCCGACGGCGGTGAGGATGTTGTTGAACTCGTGCGCCAGGCCGCCGGCGAGCTGACCGATCGCCTCGATCTTCTGGGCGTGGCGCAGCGCCGCCTCGTGCCGCTTGACGTCGGTGATGTCGGTCAGGGTGCGAACCATGCCGCCGCCGACGGTGGAAAACTCGCTGACCCGGTACCAGCGATCGTCATCGTGCAGGCGGTCCATCGGCAGGCCGGTGGCCAATGGCCGCCGCAGCTCGTCCTCGACCCAGGCATCCGCCTCGGCGTCCGACAGCGCGCCCGGGCCGCGCCGGGCGGCGGCGCGCAGGATATCCGTGCGCAGGGTGCCGGGAGACAGAAGGTCGGCGGTCAGCGCGTTGGCGCGGCGATAGGTCTCGTTGCACAGCACCAGCCGGTCATCCCGGTCGAACAGGGCAAAGCCGGAATCCAGGCTCTCCAGACCGTCGATCGCCATGGCGAGGCGCTGGTCGGTCGTGCGGCCGTCGCCCGCGGTCGCGCGGCCCTGAAGCCAGCGGCGTGTCAGGAGAAGCGTTACGGCAAGGTTCAGTGCCAGCGCGGCGGCAATGATGATCCACGGAACGGAATCAAGGTTCGGCAAGTCAGTTCCCCAAGACACCGCGGGGAAGCCCCAGCCCGCGATATCCAATGGGATAGCCCGTGCTGCTTTAAAAAAGCCTGAAAACTGTATTGAATTTTAGTGAGTTCAACTAATTCGATTGTTTTATCAATTCGTGCTTCTTCAGGTAGCCGCGGAGCTGGTGGTAGGTCATGCCGACGAAATCCGCGGTCTGGCGCTGATTGAAGCGGTTCGCCTCATAGCTTTCCGCCAACAGGCCGCGCTCGAACGCGCGAACCCGGGACACAAGATCGAACGGCCTGTCCGGCGTGGCGGATGGCGACGCAATCTGCGTCGCCGGCTCGGCCGGCGTGTCCGGGGCCGGGTCTCCGCCCGGGCGGAACGGGGAGTCGAACGGGTCCAGCACGATCGCGGTGATCGGCTCGTCCAGGCGCGGTGCGCGGTGCACCGCCCGCTCCACCACGTTCTTCAGCTCGCGCACATTGCCGGGCCAGGCGTGCCCGGCCAGCCGGTCCAGCGCCGCCGGCGCGAAGCCGGCGAAGCTGCTGCCGCCGATCTCGCTGGCCATGGCCAGTGCGAAATGGTCGGCCAGCAGCGGGATGTCGTCGGGCCGCGCGCGCAGCGGCGGCAGGGTCAGCACGTCGAAGGCCAGCCGGTCCAGCAGGTCGGCCCGGAAGCGGCCACGGTCCACCTGCCGGGGCAGGTCCAGATTGGTGGCGCCGATGACCCGCACGTCGACGGTCTGGGTGGCGCTGCCGCCGACCCGCTCGAACTCGCCATATTCGATGACCCGGAGGATCTTCTCCTGCACCCGCATCGAGGCGTTGGCGATTTCGTCCAGGAACAGGGTGCCGCCATCGGCCCGCTCGAACCGGCCGACATGGCGGCGCACCGCACCGGTGAAGGCGCCGGCCTCGTGGCCGAACAACTCGCTGTCCAGCAGGTCTTCCGACAGGCTGGCACAGTTCACTTTAACGAAGCTGCGCTCCCAGCGCTGCGACAGGAAGTGGAGGCGGGCGGCGATCAACTCCTTGCCCGTCCCGCGCTCGCCGATCACCAGGACCGGGCGCTCGGTCGGCGCGACCCCCGATACCTGTTCCAGCAGGTCGACGAAGCACCGGGCTTCGCCCAGCAGCGGGGGCAATTCGCCTTGTCGATCAACCATGGTCAAAACAGCGAGCTAATAGCCTAATACACAAATAAGTAGCTATTTTAGCTAGTCACTTCAACAGCCAAATGCCGCCCTCTTAGAATTGTATGCGAAAAATCAATGGGTTGGGGACGATCCGGATATTGGCACGCCGAGTGCAATGTGAATGGCAAGCCGGCCGTCAGGGTCGGACCGATGATTCGAATTCCGAGGAGGTCTCAATGAGTTTGCAGGATGAATCCCGAAACGAGCGGCGCGAGGACGACCTGAGCCAGCTTTGGAGCGAGGCGCAGGCGCAGGCCCGCCGGTTCTGGGCCTATCTGCGCTCGCGGCCCTCGGAGTGCTGGGCGTTCTTCGCCGCCGGCCTGGTGATCGGCCTGTTCATCGGCTGACCCGCGGCAACCGCTCCCAACGGCGCCCCCAACAACAAGGACCTATGACATGGGTGTTTTTTCCAGACTGACCGACATCATCAACTCCAACCTGAACGCCATGCTGGACCGGGCGGAGGAGCCGGAGAAGATCGTCCGGCTGATCATCCAGGAGATGGAGGACACGCTGGTCGAGGTGCGCAGCGCCGCGGCGAAGTCGATCGCCGAGAAGAAGGAGCTGATGCGCAAGGTCGGTCAGTTCGAGGCGGCTCAGGCCGACTGGGAGGCCAAGGCCGAGCTGGCGATCACCAAGGGCCGCGAGGACCTGGCCAAGGGCGCGTTGATCGCCAAGACCCGCGCGGCGGAGACGGTCGAGGCGCTGAAGCGAGAGCTGACCATCATCGACGAGGCCCTGGACAAGTCCAAGGACGACATGGAGAAGCTCCAGGCCAAGCTGACCGAGGCGAAAAACAAGCAGAAGGGCCTCGAGATCCGGCGCAAATCCGCGCACGACCGGCTGCGCATGCGCACCCAGCTGCATGACGGGCGGATCGACGACGCGCTCGGCCGCTACGAGTACATCGAGCGCAAGCTTGACGAGCTCGAGGGGCAGGTCGAGGCTTTCGATCTCGGCAGCGGCAAGAAGAGCCTGGCCGAGGAGTTCTCGGATCTGGAGGCGGAGTCGGCGGTGGAGCGCGAGCTGGCGGAGCTGAAGTCCCGCATGACCAAGCGCCCGGCGCGGCGCTCCGGCGAGCCGGCCGAGCTGAAGGCCGACATCGCCAAGCGGTCGTCCAAGCGCAGCGATGAGCAGACGGACGAGTCGTAATGCCGGGGTTTCTGGAAGTGCCGCTGATCCTCTTCCTGGTGATCGTGGCGCCGCTGTGGCTGCTGCTGCACTACATCAACCGCTGGCGGTCCACCAAGACCCTGTCGGCCGAGGATGAGCGCATGCTGGCCGATCTGTGGCAGAGCGCCAAGCGCATGGAGAGCCGCATCGAGACTCTTGAGACCATCCTGGACGCCGAGGCGCCGGGCTGGCGGGGGCGACAGAAATGACCCGGGACGACCACTCCTTCCGATCGGTGAACCCGCACCGGCTCCACCGCGACACCGAAAACGGCATCCTGTTCGGGGTCTGTGCCGGGCTGGCGGACTATTTCGGGATCGAGGCCTGGAAGATTCGCGCCGCGGCGGTGCTGTTGCTCTTCTTCTTCCCGCCCTGGGCGGTGATCAGCTATCTCGCCGCCTCGATCTTCGTGCCGCGGCGCCCGGAGCGCCGGCCCTATCGCAGTCGAGACGAGGAGGAGTTCTGGCGCTCGGTTTCCGGCCGTCCGGAACAGACCTTCTCGACCCTGCGCTATCGGTTCCGCGCCCTGGAGGAGCGGTTGGCCGGGCTGGAACGCCACGTCACCTCCGATGAGTTCAAGCTGAACCGCGCCTTCCGCGACATCGAATAACCCCGCCAGGAACGGCGTTCCCAAAGAACGGCTTACGACCACCGGGCGGCCGGCCGCGGCCGCCCCGACAGGAGAGGTTTGCCATGTGCCAGGTCTTCGATCCCGCCCATCCCGTTGCCGGCCTCCGCACCAGCGCCTGGCCCGACGACCCCCACGGCCGCTACGCCGGCACGCTCTGCAAGGACGGCCGCGACCTTGCCTTCGCGATGACCCTGGAGGTGCACCGCGACGGCCTGTCAGCGACCCTGGACGTACCGGCGCTCGGCGTGGTCGGCGCCCCGTTCACCGTGGCCGCCTATGAGCCGCCGACCATCGTGCTCGGCATGTCCGGGGGCCGGGACGCGGTGCATGCCTGGTCCGGCGTGGTGGACGGCGACCGGATCGCCGGCGAATGGCAGGGCGGCGGTTTGGCCGCGTCCTTCGAGATGACCCGCTGCCCCATCGAGCCTGCGCCATTCACGGTGCAGGACATGGCCTGGTCGGGTGACGCCGGACGGCTGTCCGGATCGCTGATCCGGCCGCTGGGCGTTGGGCCCCACCCGGCCGCCCTGCACATGCCGGCGACCGACGCCTCGAGCCGCGAGGAGGCCCGCTTCCTGGCCCAGTTCCTGGCCCGTCACGGCGTTGCGTCCCTGATCGTCGATGCGCCGGGCGTCGGGCGTTCGACCGGCAGCGGGTATGGCGGCAACCTGGACACGTGCGCCCGTGACACGGTTGCCGGGGTGCGGCTGCTGCGGCAGGCCGATGGCATCGATCCCGCCCGCATCGGCCTGGTGGCCGGCGGGCCGGGCGCCCTGGCCGCGCCGGTCGCCGCCTGCCTTCTGGGCGATCCGGCCTTCGTCGTCCTGCGCTCCGCTCCGCTGGTCCCGGCAACCGAGCCGTGGCGGCTCACCCGACCGCACGGCCTCTGGGAGGAGGGCGCCGCGCCTTCCGATCGCCTGGATGGGCGTTTCCAGCCGGCGACACTCCTGGCCGCGCTCGACACGCCGGTCCTGGCCTTCTACGGCGAGCGGGACCGCAGCCTGCGGGCCCTGCACTGCGCCGAGACGCTGGTCGACCTGCGCCGGGCCCACGGCAGCGACGTCACGGTGCATGTGTTCCCGGATGCCGATCACGGCCTGATCCAGCGGCCGCCGGCGACGGCCGCCTTCGATTGGCCGCGCCTGCCGGCCGGCTACCTGCCCGCTCTGGCGGCATGGATGCAGACGCGGGTGTTGCACCGGGCGGCTGCCTGAGCTCCGTCTCACGGGACCGTGTCGGGCATCTTGCCGGTCATGCTCCATATGCCGGATAGTCGGTCCGTACCGACCCACATCCCGGTCGAATGGAGCAAGCGATGGCGGAACTGAACGCGGATCTGTCCCAGCGCGTCGTGGTCAGCACGGCAACGATGGACTGGCAGGAAAGCCCCAGCCCCAATGTGCTGCGAAAGCGCCTGGACCTGATCGGCCCGCCGGAGGCCGGCCGCGTGACCTCGGTGGTGCAGTACAGGCCGGACAGCCGGTTCCCGTCCCACCCGCATCCGGACGGCGAGGAGATCCTGGTGCTGGAAGGCGTGTTCTGCGACGAGCATGGCCGCTACCCGGCCGGCACCTATCTGCTGAACCCCGAGGGATTCAGTCACGCGCCCTTCTCCGACGAGGGCTGCGTGCTGTTCGTCAAGCTGCGGCAGTACCCCGGCACCGAACGCCGACAGGTCACGATCGACACCAACAGCGCCGAATGGCAGATCGGCGGCCCCGGCCGCGAGGTGCTGCCGCTCTATGGCGAGGACGGCTATCCGGAGGGCATCCGGCTGGTCCGCCTGGCGCCGGGCACGGAGGTGCCGGAACACGACCATCCCGGCGGCGAAGAGGTCTTCGTCCTGGAGGGCGGCATCGAGGACGAGGACGGCACGTACGGCAAGGGCGACTGGCTGCGCTCACCGCCTGGCAGCCGGCACAGCGTCCGCAGCGAGCAGGGCTGCCTGATGTATGTGAAGGTCGGGCACCTGGAGTCTTAGGGCGGCAGGCCGGCCGGGTCGACGCTAAACGTTCTAAATCGGCTTGGCTGCGGGCCGGTCGGCCAGGACGCTGGCCAGCCAATCATCATAGGCCGCGTTCGGCACGAGCGCGACGATCGAGCCGCCGAAGCCGCCGCCGGTGAGGCGGGCGCCGATCGCGCCGTGGCGCTGTGCCGACTCGGCCAGCGCGTCGATCTCGGGGATCGAGACCTCGTAGTCGTCGCGCTGGGACCGGTGGCTGTCGTTCATCAGGGTGCCGAAGGTGGCGACGTCGCCGGCCCTGAGCGCCGCCACGCCGTCGAGCACCCGCTGGTTCTCGGTCACCACGTGGCGGGCGCGGCGGTTGAGCGGGTCCGGCAGGGCCGCGATACGGTCGAGATCGTCAGGGCCTAGGGCGCGCAGGCTCGGCACGTCCAGGACCTTGCAGGCCGCCTCGCATTCCTGGCGCCGCGTGTTGTAGCCGCCCTCGGTCAGCTTGTGCGCCACACCGCAATGGATGATCGCCACCCGCTCCTCGGTGGGCAGCGGAACCAGATCGGTCGACAGGTCACGTGTGTCCAGGAACAGGGCCATGCCCGGCGTGCCCAGCGACGAGACCATCTGGTCCATGATGCCGCATTGCATGCCGACATAGCCGTTCTCCGCCTCCTGACCCAGCTTGGCGATCGTCACGTCGTCGATGTCGATCTGCAGCAGCGCGCGCACCGCCCGCAGCACCGAGACCTCCAGCGCGGCGGAGGAGGAGATGCCGGCCCCCATCGGCACGTCGCTGTCGATGGCCAGCCGCATCGGCGGGACCGCGATGCCCTGCTGCGCCAGCACCGAGACGCTGCCCAGGGCATAGTCGGTCCAGTCGCCGCGCCGGGGTTCGCCCAGCCGGCGCTCGGCGGATTCGCCGAACTGTTCCGCATGCATGGTCAGCGTGCCGCCGGGCGCGCCCTTGTCGGCGCCGGCCTCGACCACGGTGCGGTAGGCCAGCGGCGTGGGCAGCACGAAGCCGTCATTGTAGTCGGTGTGCTCGCCCAGCAGGTTGGCCCGGGCCGGGGCCTCGGCCACCACGTCGGGATCGGCGTCGAAGACGCGCCGGAAGACGCCGTCGCTCATGCCGGTGCTGTGTCCCGCAGCCGGGCCGCCGTGTCCTCCGGCAGCGCGTCGACCAGGAAGGCGCCGCCGGCCTGCTCGACGCCGGCCAGGTATTTCAGCTTCTCCGCCGTGCGCAGCGGCGGGTAGAACTGGGTGTGGAAGTGGAAGGTCTTCTCCTCGCCCTTCGGGGCCGCGTGCAGCGACATGATGTAGGGGAAGGAGCGGTCGAACAAGCCGTCATAGCGGGTGACCAGCTCGCCCAGCAGCGAGGCGTAGTCGCTGATCTCCTCAGCCGTCATCTCCCAGGGGCCGGCCAGCGGCCGGCGCGGCGCGATCCAGACCTCGTAGGGGAAGCGCGCGAAGGGCGGCACGAAGGCCACCATGCTGTCGCGGGCGCAGACCGTGTAGGCGTCGCCCATGCGGTCCAGCAGTCGGGCCAGCGCCGGACCCTCGCGGAACGTCGCGGCAGCCGCCTGCTGCACCGTCGGCACCCAGGGGAAGGCGTAGATCTGGCCATGCGGGTGGTGCAGGGTGACGCCGACCTCCTCGCCCTTGTTCTCGAAGGGCAGGACGCATTGCACATGCGGCTGACCGAGCAGGTCGGTGTAGCGGTCAGCCCAGGCATGGACCAGCAGCTCGCGGCGCGCCTGGGTCAGGCCGGCCAGATCGCCCTGATGCGCCGGCGTGAACACCAGCACCTCGCAGGTGCCTCGCGCCGCCGTCGTCTCCACCGGCAGGTCCGGGGCGCTGGCCGCCTCGGCATGGAAGCCCGGAAAGCGGTTCTCGAACACCGCCACCTCGAAATCGGCGAACGGGATCTCGCCGGCAAAGCCGCCGGGCTGCGTCGGGCAGAGCGGGCAGTATTCCGCCGGCGGCTTGAAGGTGCGGGCCTGGCGATGGGCGGCGTAGGTCACCCATTCGCGGCGGAAAGGATGCCAGCGGCTGTGCGGGTCCGGCGGCGGGACCGGCTCGATCTCGACGGTCGGCTCGAGCGTGTGGGGCTCCCAGCCATAGAGGTAGAGATTGCGGCCATCGGCTTTGCGGTGATGGCGGCGATGCGGTGTCTTGGCCTCGGTCATGGCAGGGTCCAGGCGGCGACGTCGTGGCCGGCCAGGCGCCGCTGCCCGATCCGGAATTCGGCGCCGTCCGGGGCCGGCACGTCGACCGGCTCGGCGCCGTAGTTGAAGGCGAAATGGAGAGCGCCACGGCGGCGCAGACGCAGATCGCCGGGCAGCGGCTTCGCCTCGAGCCCGGCCGCCGCCGTCAGATGGTCGACGAGGGCTTCGAGCAGATCCGTGTCCGGCCAGCAGGCCAGGTAGTGCCGGCCGCCGGACGCGACCAGCGCCGGGCCGCCATCCTCGAACCGGGCGACGGCCTCAAGCTCGGTGGCCAGGTCCTCCGCCCAGCGCCGCGCGGTGAAGCGGCGATTGCCCCAGGCCACGCCGTGCTCCAGGCCGGGCCGCAGGCTCGCCACCCGATTGACCTTGATCGGTATCTGCTCCGCCAGAGGTCCGGGCGGCAGGTTCTCCGGGATCCGGTAGCTCCCGGTTTTCGATCCGGTGCGCGCGCCGAACAGGGTCACGCCGCCAAACGCGGCAAAGGACGAGGCGGCGGCTTCCGAGACGTAGGGCAGCGTCGGCACCACGACCAGCGCGTAGCCGTCCAGCGATGCGCCCGGCGGCACCATGTCGACATCCAGCCCGCGCCGTCGCAGCGCCGTGTACCATTCGAAGACCGAGGCCAGATAATCGAAATCCTGCCCCTGCGGCTGGATCTCGCAGATCCAGTTGGCCTCGTAGTCGAACACCAGCGCCACCGGCGCCTGGGTGCTGTCGGGCAGGTCGAGACCGGCCAGTTCCTCGCCGACCTGACCCGCCTCCTCGCCGCCGACATCCAGCGAGCCGTCCGGCCTGTGCAGGCCGGTATGCATGTGCTCCTGGGCGAAGGGCGCCTGCCGCCAGCGGAAATAGGAGACGACGTCCGCGCCGTGGGCCAGCGCCTCCCAGGTCCACAGCCGCACCATTCCGGGGGCCGGCGAGGGGTTCCAGGCGGCCCAGTTCACCGGGCCCGGCTGCTGTTCCATCACCCAGAAGCGGCCGCGCCCGACGGCGCGGTACAGGTCGTGGTTCCAGGCGGCGATGTCGGGATGGCCGGACTCCGCATAGCGGATCTTGGTCTCGTCATCCAGCCGCGAGCGTTCGGTGAAGCCCAGCGGGTAGCTGTCCCAGGCGGCGAAATCCAGCGGTTCGCCGACCCGGAAATGGTCGAACTCCAGGAAGAAACCCATGAAATTGTGGGTGATGAACCGCCCCGGCGAGTGCCGCCGGATGATGGCGATCTGGGACCGGTTGAAGCGGTCGATCTGCTCCGAGGCGAAGCGGCGGAAGTCCAGCACATGGGACGGGTTGGCCTCGGTCACGGTCAGGTTGGGCAGATCGATCTCGTCCCAGTGGCGGTATTCCATGGACCAGAACAGGTTGCCCCAGGCCTCGTTCAGGGCCTCGACCGTGCCGTAGCGCTCCTTCAGGTAGTCCCGGAAGGCCCGGCAGGCGGGGTCGGAGAAGCTCAAGACCGTGTCGTGGCAGCCGAATTCGTTGTCGGTCTGCCAGCCGGCGACGGCGTCGTGCCGGCCATAGCGCTCGGCCAGCGCGTTGACGATCCGGGTCGATTCCATCCGGTAGGTCGGGCTGGAGAAGCAGTAATGGCGGCGCGACCCGAACCGCCGCAGGCGGCCGTCGGCGTCGACCGGCAGGATGTCGGGATACTGGTCGACCAGCCATTTCGGCGGCGTCGCCGTCGGCGTGCCGAGCACCACCTTCAGCCCGGCCGCGCCCAGGGTCTCCAGGGCCCGGTCCAGCCAGCCCCACTCATAACAATCGCGCTGGGGTTCCAGCCGGCTCCAGGCGAACTCGCCGATCCGGACATAGCGGATGCCCATCTCCGCCATGCGGCGCGCGTCATCGGCCCAGTCCGCCTCGGGCCAGTGTTCTGGATAGTAGCAAACGCCCAGCATGGACTCGTCCCCAGCCACCGCCGGTCCGATCTTGCACGTCCCCAGACTGTGGACCTCCGCGGGCGCTCACGTCACTCGCTTTACGATTTTTTGTCAAGATTTTGTATTTCTTTCGCACGCCGCGCCGGCGTGTGGCCGGAGGCCGGGTCTAGGCCACCATGACTTCGATGCCGGCCTTGCGCAGGCGGCGCAGCGCATCGGGGGCGGCCTCGTCATCGGTGACCAGCACGTCGGCCCGGTTCAGCGGGGCGACCCGGGCCGTGGCGACGTTCATCAGCTTGCTGTGGTCGCACAGGAAGATGACGCGGCGGGCGGCGGCGATCATGGCGTGCTTGACCTCGGCCTCGTCCAGATTGGTGTTGGTGAAGCCCTTGTCCGGGTCGACCCCGTTGCAGCCGATGAAGGCGATGTCGGCGTTGACCTCGCGCAGCAGCAGCGACGCGAAGGGCGCGACGAGCGAATGCTGCAGCGGCCTCAACGTTCCGCCGGTCACCACCACCGTCACCCCGGGATGGGTTTCCAGCGCCAGCGCGATGTTGAGCGCGTTGGTCACCACGACCACATCGGTCAGGTCGCGGGACAGCGCCTTGGCCAGCTCCGTCGTCGTGCTGCCGACATCGATGATGACGGTGTCGCCATTGCGCACCATCTCCGCGCCGATGCGGCCGATCCGCTTCTTGGCGTCGGCGTTGGTCTGGCTGGTCAGCTCCAGCGGCATTTCGTAGCGGCGCGGGCGGACCGGCACGGCGCCGCCCCGGGTCCGGCGCAGCGCCTGCTGGGATTCCAGGTAGTCCAGATCGGCCCGCACGGTGACGGCGGAGACGCCGAGCCGCTCGGCCATCTCGGTCACATGCACATTGCCTTCGCGCTGCAATATCTCCGCGATAGCCTGGTGCCGCAGTGTAGCTTGTAGCGATGGCATGGTTCATTGCTTTCCATTTTTTGCCATTTGCTGTCAATCGAAAAACTATGAAAGCCGCCGGCGCGGTCGGCGGCGATGCAACCCAGGGGTGCCAGCGATGAAAATTGGTGTGATTGGCGCGGGAATGGTCGGCGCCACATCGGCTTACGCGATGGTCATGCGCGGCGTGGGGCGGGAGATCGTGCTTGTCGATCTGGACGACAAGCTTTCGGAAGCGCAGGCCCAGGACATCACCCATGCCACGCCGTTCGCCTATCCGCTGCCGGTCCGGGCCGGAGACTACGGGGCGTTGGAGGGTGCGGGCATCGTGGTGCTGGCGGCCGGCGTCAGCCAGAAGCCCGGCGAGAGCCGGCTCGACCTGCTGGCCCGCAACGCGGCGGTCTTCGCGGCGATCATCCCCCCGGTCCTGGCGGTCGCACCCGAGGCCGTGCTGCTGGTGGCGACCAACCCGGTCGACGTCATGACCCAGATCGCCACCCGCATCTCCGGGCTGCCGCCGGCCCGGGTGATCGGGTCCGGCACGGTGCTCGACACGGCCCGGTTCCGGGCCTTGCTCGGCGCCCATCTCGACCTCTCGCCGAAGTCGGTGCATGCCTATGTCCTGGGCGAGCACGGCGACAGCGAGGTGCTGTGCTGGTCCGGCGCGATCGCCGGCAACGCGCCGGTCGCCGATTTCGCCAGTGCGGTGGGCCGTCCGCTGACGGCGGCAGTCCGGGACGGGATCGATACCGGCGTGCGCCGCGCGGCCTATCACATCATCGACGGCAAGGGCGCGACCTATTACGGCATCGGCGGCGGCATCGCCCGCATCGCGCAATGCATCGAGGCGGATGAGCGCGCCGTGCTGGCGACGTCGATCGTCACACCCCGGGTGGGGCCGGTGTCCGATGTCGCGCTGTCGCTGCCCCGGGTGATCGGCGCGGGCGGGATCGTCGCCGATCTGCAGCCGGAGCTGGACGAAACGGAACAAGCGGCGCTGACCCGTAGCGCGGAGATCCTGAAGGAGGCGGTGGAGTCGGTGGCGATGCCGTGATCCGCCGGCTCAGCCCTCGCCGCCCGGCGGTCCCCAGAAGATGGCCCAGACCGCGAAATCGTCGCTGAAGCTCTCGAAGCGGTGCTCCATCTCCGCCGGCACGAAGATCAGGTCGCCCGGTCCGAACGGCTTTGTCTCGTCGCCGCGCCGGAAGGTCCCGGTGCCGGAGACGACCACATAGAGCTCGTCCTTCTGGTGCGGCTTCTGGTCGTCCGCGCCCCGCGGCGCGTAGAGCCCGGCATACATGCTGCCGTTGGCGATCACCTGGTGCCATTGCCGCTCGGGCAATTGGGGTAGGCCCGCCTTGGCGTCGGCGAGCGTATGCAGCCAGTTCTCGGTCATGTCCGCCTCCCTGTCTTCTCCCCGGCCTGCGTCCGGTTCATGCGGCCGGTGTCCGATCAGGCTAGGGTGCGCCAGACGCGCGGCCCAGCGTTACATTGTCGGCGGACAATGGGGTGACGGGGCGGTCAGCCGCCCGTCACCGTCCACAGGATGCGGGTCACCATCAGCGCGACCATCACCATGACGACCAGGGTCAGGGTGAAATGCTTGGCGCGGTTCTCCTCCGGGACGCCGACCAGCACCGGAACGCCGCGGTAGATGATCACAAGCGCGTAGACCAGGCTGCAAAGCCACAACAGCGTACCGACGACCGGGATCGGATTCAGCGCGCCGGCGACGATGTAGGGCGTCAATGCCAGGGCGGCGAGCACATAGGCGGCGTTGAAGTCGTTGCGCCCGCCCAGGATGCCGGCGAAGAACCCGATCACGGCGGCCCAGACGATCAACCCGATGAACTGGGTGATGGTGCGCATCACCAGCGTCAGCGCCGGATTGATCAATTCGGGCAATTGCTGGCCCGCATTGTTGGCGATCATCTCGTAGAGCGGGTGCAGCAGCCAGATCAGCACGGTATGCAGCACCGCCGTCGTGATGATCAGCGGCAGCACATGCTCCTTGGCGACGATTTGCCACGGCGGCACCGGCTGGCTGTTGTGGGCCAGGGTCGTCTGCGGGTCTACGACCATGCCGTAGATCCGGCCGGCGGTAATGGCAATGTCGACCATCGTCTCGTGCTGTCTTCCGTTCAACCGGGCCGGCATCCGTCGCCGCGCCGCCCGCATCAGGGCCGTCGCGACGCCACTCTGTGGCGGTGCCGCTTGCCGGCCCTGTTATGAACATGGCACTTCACAGGAATGGCACAAGCAAGGCGACGATCCGGCGACGGGGCGACCGTGTCGCTGACAATCGACCGGATCGGCGGTCGAGGCGACGGAATCGCGGATTTCCGCGGCCGGCCGGTCTATGTGCCCTTCACAGCGCCCGGCGACGAAATCCGCGCCCGACTGGAGGGGCGACGCGGCGACGGGCAGGCGGCAACGCTGACTGAAATCCTGGCCCCGGGCCCGGATCGGCAGGCGCCCGTCTGCCGGCATTTCGGCCAATGCGGCGGCTGTGCCCTGCAGCACCTAAAGCCGGACGCCTATCGCGACTGGGTCGGGGAGCGGGTGCGGCTTGCGCTGGCCCATCAGGGCCTGGGCGACGTGCCGGTGGCGCAGCCGCTGTCGACCGAACCGGGCGGCCGGCGCCGCGCGGCACTGGCGGCGCGGCGCACGGCGAACGGTGTCGTCCTGGGCTTCCACGCGCGTCGCAGCCATCGGATCGTCGATCTCGCCGAGTGCCCGGTGTTGTCGCCGGACCTGGCGGCCCTGATCCCGCCGCTGCGCGACCTGCTCGCGCGGGTCCTCGAGCCCGGCGATGGTGCCGCGGTGGCCCTGGCGGCGCTGGATGGTGGCCGCGATGTGACGATCACCGCGGATCGCGAGCCGAGATTGGCGGCGCGGGAAGCCCTGGCGGAGTTCGCGCAGGCCCGTGACCTGGCGCGCCTGTCCTGGCAGTCCGGGGAGCGGCCGGCAGAGCCGGTGGCCCAGCGGCGACCCTGCACGCTGCGCCCTGGCAACGTTCCGGTGGCGGTTCCGCCCGGCGCCTTTCTCCAGGCCAGCGTCGCCGGCGAGCGGGCCCTGGTCGTGTTGGTGGCCGCGGCGGTGGACGGGGCTGCCCGGATCGCCGATCTGTTCGCGGGGATCGGGACATTCTGCTTCCCGATGGCCGAGCGGTCCCCGGTGCATGCGGTCGAGGTCGATGAAGAGGCGATCGCGGCGCTGCGGGCGGCGGCGAACGGCGCCGGCCTCGCCGGCCGGGTCACGGCGGAGGCGCGCAACCTGTTCCGCAACCCGCTGACCCCGGATGAACTCGCGCGGTTCGATGCGGTGGTCTTCGACCCGCCCCGTGCCGGCGCGGCCGCCCAGGCGGAACAACTGGCGGCGTCGCGGGTGCCGGTGGTGGTCGGCGTCTCCTGCAACCCGGTCAGCTTCGCCCGCGACGCCGCCTGCCTGGTCGGCGGCGGCTATCGACTCGAGGCGGTCACCCCGGTTGACCAGTTCCTGTGGTCGGAGCATGTCGAACTGGTGGGCGTGTTCCGGCGCCCGTGACGCGGGTCAGGCCGTGGCCGGCACGCCGCTGTCCGTCTCCTGGTCCTCGGCCGTCTCGCGGCCGATGGTCGACAATCCGAAATCGTGCAGCACGGCGTAGGCCGACGGCACCACGATCAGGATCAGCGCCGTGGCGGCCATCAGGCCGAAGGCGATCGAGGTCACCAGCGGAATCAGCACCTGGGCCTGCAGGCTGCGCTCGAACAGGAGCGGCAGCAGGCCGGCGATGGTGGTGACCGAGGTCAGCAGCACCGGGCGGAAGCGGTCCCTGCTGGCCTGCCGGGCCGCGTCGACCAGCCCCAGCCCCTTGGCGGCGTTGAGCTTGACGAAGGCGACCATCAGGATCGAGTTGTTGACCACGACGCCGGACAGCGAGGCCATGCCCATCATGCTGGGCATCGACAGGTCCAGCCCCATGATCAGATGGCCCCAGATGACGCCGATCAGCGCCATCGGGATCGCCATCATCACGATCACCGGCTCGATGTAGCTGCGGAATTGGAAGCTGAGCAGCAGGAAGATGCCGAGCAGGCCCATCAGGAAGCCCCGCCGCATGGAGCCGCCGGTCTCCTCCTGCTCCGCCGCCTGGCCCTCAAGCGCCACCGCGACCGACGGGTAGCGCGCCTCCAGCTCGGGCAGGAATGCCGCGGTGGTATCGGCGATGATCTCATTGACGTTGGCGACCAGGCTGTCGACATCGCCGCGGATGGTCACGGTGCGCCGGCTGTCGATCCGCTGGATGCGCGCGAAGCCGCGCCCGGTCTCCACGGTGGCCACGGTCGGCAGCGGCGCCTGGCTGCCATCCGGCAGGGTGACGGAGAAATAGTCCAGATCCGCCAGGCTGTCCTGGCCGCCGGCGGAAAGCTGGACGTCGATCTCGAAGCTCTCCGATCCGACCTGGATCTCCGTCGCCGTCTCGCCCTGATAGGCGGCGCGCAACTGCCTGGCGATGGTCGACGCGTCGAGGCCCATGGCCAGCGCGCCCTCCCGCAATTGCAGGCGCAGCTCCGGCTTTCCGGGCCTGAGGTCGTCCTGCAGGTCCAGCACGCCGGCATAGCGGTTGAGCCATTCCTGCAGGTCCAGCGACGCCGCCTTCAGCGCCTCCAGATCGTCGCCCTGCAGGCGGATCTCAATCGGCAGGCCGGCCGGGCCGATCGCCGGCTCCTTGAAGGCCAGCGCCACGGCGTCCGGGATGGTGCCGGTCTCCTCCCGCCACAGGTTCAGCACGTCGTCGACCCGGGCGTCGCGGATCTCGGCCTGCAGCAGGTCGGCGGTGACCGTCGCCAGATGGGCGCCGGTCTCGAACGCATCGGCGTTCTTGCTGTATTCGATCAGCACGTTGCGGACCAGCGGCCGGCCCTCGGGCTGGCGCGGCGCGAAGGCGGCGTCGACCCGGTCCAGCGCGGCGGTGAGCTGCGCCACCGCCTGCTCCGTCTGGGCCAGCGGCGTGCCCTGGGGCAGCAGCAGCCGGGCCTCGATGACGTCGCCGTCCAGGTCGGGGAAGGCCCGGAACTTGAGCACGCCGCCGGCCAGCATGCTGGCCGAGACCAGGAAGATCATGATCACCAGCCCGACGGTGAAGTAGCGCCACGCCACCGCGGTGTCGACGATGGGCCCCAGCACGGTTTCCCGGACCTTGGCAAAGTTGCGGTCGAACCAGTCGCGGAAGCGACTGCGCCGCTCGTGCTTGAGCGCCATCACCATGTGGTGCGGCAGGATCAGGAAGGCCTCGATCAGGCTGACCGACAGGGTGGCGATCAGCACGATCGGCACCACCCGCAGCACCTGCCCGATATCGCCTTCGAGGAACGCCAGCGGGGTGAAGACGCAGACCGAGGTCAGGAAGGAGGAGGCGACGCCGATGGCGACCTGGTTGGTGCCGTCCACCGCCGCCGCCAGCGGCGGCTTGCCCTGGCTCACATTGGTGGCGATGTTCTCGGCGATGACGATGGCGTCGTCCATCAGGAGGCCGATGGCGATCAGCAGCGCCACCATGGTCAGCATGTTGATCGACATGCCGATCAGGGTCATGACGAAGAAGGTGCCGAGGAAGGAGACGGGCAGCCCCATCGCGACCCAGAACGAGAAGCGGATCGAGAAGAACAGCCAGAGCGCCAGGAACACCAGGACCAGGCCGGCAATGCCGTTGTCGGTCAGCATGGTCAACCGGTCCTCGACGATCGAGGCGGTGTCGCGGGTCAGGGTGAAGGCCACGGCCGGCGGCGCCCGGCTCTGCTCCTCGGCGACGAAGGCCTCGACCGCCTGCATGACCGTCAGCGTGTCCTGCTGCTTGGTCTTGGTCACCTCCAGGATCGCGGCCCGCTGGCCGTTGAACAGCACCCTGTCCTCGTCCTGCTCGAAGCGGTCGGTGATGGTCGCGATCTGGCCCAGGCGCAGCTCGGCCCCGGTCTCGCCGCCCAGAACCACCAGATCGGCAAAGCCGAGCGGTGATCGCCGGCGATCGTCGAACCGCACCAGCACGTCGCGCTCGGCGGTCTCAACGGTGCCCGAGGGCAGGTCGACGCTCTGGCGTTCCACCACGGCGGCGATGTCGGCGACGCTGAGTCCGTATTGCCGCAGCGCCAGCGCGTCGAGGGCGATGCGGATCTGGCGCTCGGAGAACCCCTTCACCTCGACCTGGCTGACTTCGGAAAGGCGGGTCAGACGGTCCTTCACCTGCTCGGCGAATTCCTTCAGGTCCGGTTCCGACATCGGACCGGTGATGGCGATCGAGATCACCTGGTCGGTCAGGTTGATTTGCTCCACCACCGGGTCCTCGGTGATGTCCGGGAAGTTGTCGATGGCGTCGATCTCGGTCTTCACATTGGTCAGGAAGCGGTCCATCTGGCCGCCCTTGAGCATCTCGATCGTCGCCGTGCCGACACCCTCGCGGGCCTCGCAACGCACCTCCTTCAGGTCGGTGAGGCCGTCCACGGCATCCTCGATGCGCTGGCAGACCGCCTCCTCGACCTCCTCGGCCGTGGCGCCGGGATAGGCGACGCGCGCCTGCACCGCGTCGGCCGAGAAATCCGGGAAGGTCTCGCGCTTGAGGCTGGGCAGCGCCGCCACGCCGATGGCCATCAGCAGCACCATCAGCAGGTTGGCGGCGGTCGGGTGCTTGGCGAAGTAGCGGATCATGGCGACCGCCTAGCGCACCGGCACCGCACCGCCGGCCTCGGCCAGCAGCCGGTCGCCGAGGGCCTCGTCGACGCTGGGGTCGACGAGCATGCCTTCGATCGCCGGGATCAGGTCGGTGACCACGATGCGCTCGCCGGGTTCCAGGCCGGACTCGATCACCACGAAATCGTCCTGGGCCGGTCCCCGGGTGATCGGCCGGAACTCCAGGCGGTTGTCGGCGCCGGCCACATAGACGATCGGGTTCCCGTCGGCGCCGCGATGCACAGCGACCCGGGGCACGACGATGACGTCCTCATAGGCCGCGCCGCGCACCTCGACCTCGACGAACATGTTCTTGGTCAGGGGCGGGCGGATGCCGGGCAGGGCCTGGCGATACGGTTCCTCGACCGCGATGATCAGGCCCAGGGTGCGGGTCTGCGGGTCGATGGTGTCGCTGATCCGGTCCAGCCGGCCGGTCCAGCTCGACTCCAGCTCGCCGATCCGCAGCCGCACGATGGCCTGCATGCCCCAGCGCCTCGGCAGGTCGGACATCTGTTCGGCGGTGACCGTCGACAGGTCGAGGTCGCGGCGGACCAGCGGCACCAGCCGGTCGATGCTCATCTGCGCCGTCACCTCGGCGACGTCGATGCTGTCGGCCACCGCCATGGTCTGGCCAGCGGCAACGAACTGGTCCTCCTCGGCGGTCAGCTCGGCGATGCGGGCGTCGAAGGGCATGCGGATCTCGGTGCGGGCGAGGTCGGTCTCGGCCTCCAGCAACTGCGATTGGTTGAGCGCCAGGCTCGCCCCCAAAACCCGGCGTTCCGCCGGCAGCAGGGTGAGCTGGTTGTCCAAATCCTGGACCCGCTGGCGCTGGTTGAGGACGGCGGTCTCCGCGTCGTCGACGCTGGCCTGGCTGGTGTTGCCGTTGCCCAGCAGCCGGCGCTGCCGAGTCAGATCCTCCTGGGCCAGGGCGAGGCCGCGCTGCTCGATCTCCATCGACGCCGTGATGTTGGACTCGCGGACGTCCAGCTCGGCGAGCTGGGCCTCGATGCTCTCGACATTGGCCTGGCTGCGGGCGACGGCCAGCTCGTAGTCGGTCGGATCGATACGCAGGATCAGGGTGCCGGCGGGCAGCACCCGCCCGCGCTCCAGTTCCGGGTTGCGATAGACGATGCGGCCGGGGATCTCGGCAACCGCCTCCCATACCGTGCCGGGCTCCGCATAGCCGTAGCCGAGCGCCCGCGGCACGAACCGGGCCGGGGTGGCTTCGATCACGCGAACCGACCGGGCGGTCTCCTCTGGCTCGGCGCGCTCCGGCGCGTCGCGGCCGGAGATCTGCATGGCCAGCACCGCGACGCCGATGGCGATCGGCGGCAGCACCAGGAAGCGTTTCCAGAGGGCGCGGCGTTCGCTCATTGCGCAACCTCGCTTGCGACAGCCGTATCCTTGCCCAGCCCCAGGGCGCTCAGGGCCATGGGCACCAGCACGTCGGCGATCGCGTCGATCCTCTCGGGCGTGTACTCGGTCCAGTCCAGGCGCCGCAGCAGCGGCTGCTTGGCGATGCCGAAGCCGATGATCTGGCCCATCATGACATGGGCCGCCAGGATCGCCTCGGGATCGTCCGGAGCGACGCCGCGCGCCGCCGCCGTCAGCCCGGTGACCGCGCGATGCATCGGCTCGATCAGGTTCTTGAAGAGGATCGGGAAGGCCGTCGACGGCACCGCGAATTCGCGCAGCACCAGGCGTATCTGTTCCTGGCGCGGCCCATGGGCGATGAAGGTCCGGATCTGCGCCCGCACCATGCGCTCCGCCGCCGCCGCCAGTTTGGCGCGGTCGCTGCCGGCCTCCGCCACGTCGGCCCGCAGGGCCTCGACCACCGGCGCGGACCGCTGGCGGCTGTCGGCTATCACCGATTCCGCCACCGCCTCGAACAGCCCCTGCTTGCCGCCGAAATGATAGGCGATGGCGGCCAGGTTGACGCCGGCCTCGCGGGCCAGCATGCGGGTCGGGACGGCCTCGTAGCCCAGGCGGCTGAACAGCTTCAGCCCGGCCTCGATCAGTTGCGCCCGGGTCTCGTCGCCCCGAACCGGTGTGTCGACGGTTGCCATGCCGTCAATATAGTCAATCGACTGACTTAGTCAATCGATTGACTGAATGTGGTGACGATCCCTCCGGATGGGCGTAGACTGGTCTTGAAATTGTCATGGCAGTTTCACCCGGCGGCAAACGACGCCGGATAGCGTCGGCCGCCTGCTCTTGCACATTCATCGGGGAGGGTTGGTCATGCGCAGCATCACCATGACATCGTCACCTATTGCTCGCCGCCGTTTCCTGCGCCGGAGCGCGATGCTTGGCGGCAGCGCCATGGCCGCCGGACTGTTCGCGGCGCCCTCGATCGTTGTGGCCCAGACCGCCCGCCCGCAGATCACCCATGGCCTGCAGACCGGCGATGTCTCGGGGGACGGCGCCGTGCTCTGGTCGCGGGCAGATCGGCCGTCCCGCATGCTGGTCGACCTGGCGACGACCGAATCCTTCGCCAATCCGCACCGGATCGTCGGTCCGGCGGCGCTGGAGGTCGGCGACTTCACCGCCAAGATGCAGCTGAGCGGCCTGCCGGCCGGCCAGCGCATCTTCGCCCGAGTGCGCTTCCAGGACCTGCAGAACCTGGACATCGAGAGCGAGGCGGTGGTCGGGTCCTTCGTCACCGCGCCGGCGGCCCGCCGCGAGATCAACTTCGTCTGGTCCGGCGACACCGCCGGGCAGGGCTGGGGCATCAACCTCGACTGGGGCGGCATGAAGATCTACGAGACCATGCGCCAGCTGCAGCCCGACTTCTTCATCCATTCCGGGGACACGATCTATGCCGACGGGCCGATCCAGGCCGAGAAGGAGATGCCGAACGGTGAGATCTGGAAGAACGTGACGATCGAGGAGAAGGCCAAGAACGCCGAGACGCTGGCCGAGTTCCGCGGCAACTACAAATACAACCTCATGGACGCCAATGTGCGGGCGTTCAACGCCGAGGTGCCCATGTGCTGCCAGTGGGACGACCACGAGACGGTCAACAACTGGTACCCGCAGGAGATCCTCGACCGCGACGACTACACGGTGAAGAGCGTCGCCTTGCTCTCGGCGCGGGCCAACCAGGCGTTCCGCGAGTTCATGCCGATCACCCAGCACCCGGTCGAGGCCGGGCGGATCTACCGCAAGATCTCCTACGGGCCCTCACTGGACGTCTTCTTCATCGATCTGCGCAGCTATCGCGGGCCGAACACCGCCAACGACCAGGCCGAGCCCGGCATCGACACGCCGTTCCTGGGCCGCGACCAGATGCGCTGGCTGAAGCAGGAGCTGCTGGCGTCGAACGCCACCTGGAAGGTGATCGCGTCCGACATGCCGATCGGCCTGCTGGTGCGCGACGGCGACAGCGCGTTCGAGAACGGCGCCAATGGCGACGGTCCGGCCCGCGGCCGCGAGCTGGAGATCGCCAACCTGCTGTCCTTCATCAAGCACAGCGGGATCACCAACACGGTCTGGTTCACCGCCGATGTGCACTACACCGCAGCGCACTACTACGATCCGAGCCAGGCGCAGTTCCAGGATTTCGAGCCGTTCTGGGAGTTCGTGTCCGGGCCGCTGAACGCCGGCAGCTTCGGTCCCGGCGACCTCGACAACACCTTCGGGCCGCAGCTCATGTACGTGAAATCGCCGGAAGGCGTGCCGAACCTGCCGCCCAGCGACGGGCTGCAGTTCTTCGGCCATGTCCGCATCGACGGCGACACCGAGGTGATGACGGTGATGCTGAAAGATTTGACCGGCGAGACCCTCTACTCGGTCGAATTGGAGCCTGCCGCTAGCGCGTAACCTGTGCGGGCTGGTCCCGCATCCACGCGCGTGGATGAAAAGCTCCGCGGACGACCGCCTGGGCCGTCCCAGCTCCCCCCGCGGGCCGGCTCAGGCGGCGTCTTCGATGAAGCGCAGCAGGCTGGTCCAGTCGTCGCGCACCATCTCCGCCCGCTTGCCCGGCATGTCGAACAGGCTGCGGCCGGTCGCCGCCGCCTCGGCATAGAGCGCGCTGTCGCGCAGCCGGGTCACCACCTTGTGCCCCTGGCAGACCAGATAGGTGTCCAGCCGCGCTGCCGCCCGGGTGCGGGTGCGCATGCGGTTGCCCACCAGGGCCACCGCCTTCTTGTTCTTGCGGATCGGCTTGATGGTGTCGAGCTTGTCGAGGAACTGGGTGGTCGCCGCCTCGTCATAGGGCGAGGGCAGGACCGGCAGCACGATCAGATCGGCCATCTTGACCAGTTCCTCGGCCTGCCTGGGCCTGAGCGCCGCCGGCGCGTCGATGATCAGCCGCTCGGTGGATTTCGGCACCTTGCCGATCCTCTTGGCCCAGTCCAGCCCGCGCACCGGCGCCAGATCCTGTGGCCGGCGACGGGTCCATTCCAGGCTGCTGTGCTGGCGGTCGGCATCGGCCAGCGAGGTGGGCAGGCCGGCCTTGGCGAAGGCCGCGGCGAGCTGGGTGGCGATCGTCGACTTGCCGCACCCGCCCTTGCTGTTGGCGACCAGGACCGAGAGCATCGCCGCCGCTACACCTTGTGCCAGAACGGCCGGGCATGGGCGAAATCGTGCCAGTCGGCCACGATCTGCGGTTCCAGCACCGCCACGCCGTGCTCATGCCAACCGACCACGGTGCCCGCCGCGCGCTGCAGCGCGGCGCGGTCCGCGGCCGACCCTTTGGCCTTGGCCGTCAGCGCGTCCATCAGCCGGCCGGCCACCGCGACATCGTTGAGGTGGCCGATCGAATCCTGCAGCCCGGCCAGCGCCTTCAGATAGGGCTTCGCATCCTTCGGCTTGTACAGGCGCCGGAAGAACTCGGTCGCATAGCGCAGCTTCTTCAGCGCGATGCGCACCTCGTGGCGCTGCTCCGTGGGCAGGTCGGCGAAGCCCTTGCCGAGCTTCAGGACCGCCTTGTGGCGCTTGGAGAGCAGGCGGTCCGCCAGCTCGACGATCGGTCGGTCCTGCCAGGCGGTGATCTTCGGATCGTCGCCATCGCGCCATCCCTTGCCTTCCAGCCAGGCGCCGAGCCGGAGCAGGGTGCGCGTATAGCGCGGCGAGGCGACGGTCGCGTGGACCTGGTCATAGCCGGCGGCCTGGGCCGCCTGCGCCGCCCGCCTCAGCAAGACCAGCGACGGGTCTTCCGGGCGCGCCGCGATGACGGGTGCGAGCAGCGATGCCAGGAAGACGTCCCAGTCGCGGGCCGGGCCCAGGCTGTTGGCGACCCACTTGGTCTCGTCCTTCAGCCAGCCGATCTGGTCCGCCGGGATCGCCTTGGCGAACAGCGAGATCGCCGAGCGCAGCCGGCGCAGGCCGACCCGCATCTGATGCACCCCTTCCGGATGCTCGCCCGCCACCGCGGCCGCCTCGTTCTGCAGCCAGTGATCCATGCAATTGCGGACCACCGATTGCAGAGTCTGGCCGACCGTCATGCCGGGCTTGAGCTTCAGGGCCTTCGCCTTGCTCCAGCCGGGCGACTCCCCCTTGGCCAACGCGTAGCCGCGGGCCGATTTGGAGCGCATCTCGACCTTCAGCGGCGCCAGCGCATGCAACTCCAGCGCGAGATTGTACAGGGCTTCCGGTGACCCCTGAACCAGTTCCAGCTCCACCTCGGCGACCGGCACGGAGGTGCCATTCGACTCCACCACCCCGTGGTCGAAGGCGATCTCGATCTCGTTCGGGCTGCCATCCTCGGCCTTGTCGCTAAGCACGCGGGTGGTGCGGCGAATGCGGCTGGCGAAGACCGGCTGCAGCTCGCCCGGCAGCACCAGGCCGATGCGCCCACGCGGGTCGGGATTGGGCAGCGCGTCGAGGTCCGGCTCGAGCGATCGGACCGGCGTCTCCCACTCGCCGCGCTGCAGCATGCCGTCGCCCTCGTCCTTCAGGGTCTGGACATACTGGCGACCCTTCTTGCGGACACGGAAGGCCAGCTTGCGCTTGTGCAGCCGGTGATCCGGGGTGTCGTAGTAGACGCTCTCAAGCTGGCGGGTGGCGGCGCGTCCGGTGCGCCCTGCCAGTACGGGGGCCTTCTTGAGCGTTTCGAGCGAATTCGGATCGGCGGCCAGCTTGAGTTCGATTTCCGTGCCGTCCGCCGGCGGCGCATTCGAATCTGCTATGTCTGCCATCCTGGATGCCCGACCCCTTCTTTTTTGCTTGCCGCCCGAACATTACGGCATTCGCCAAGAGGTAAAAGGTCTGTCATAAAAGTTTAACATAAAAGCGGTGATACTTACCGGTTGGGCCGTACGATTCGGCGCTACGGCTTCTCCAGCACCAGCATCTTCGACAGGAACACCAGGTCGGTTCCGCCGACGGCCAGCCCGGCATCCGCGAACAGGGCATCCAGGTCGCAGCGGATGTAGTCGGCGTAGTAGGGCTCGTGGAAAGCCTGCGGGAAGTACTCCAGCAGGGCCGACAGGTCGGGCCGGTCGGCAAGCTGCAGGCTGTCCAGGAACACCAGCTGGCCGCCGGGCTTCAGCACCCGGGCGATCTCCGCCGCCACCTGGGCGCGCACCTTCGCTGGCAGCTCATGGAACAGGAAGATGCACACCGCAATGTCGATGCTGGCATCGGGCAGCGGGATCGCCTCGGCCGCCCCCTGCACGAAGCGGTCGGCGGCCCGGCGCCGGCGGCCGGCGGCACGCCTGCGGCGTGCGACCCGTCGTCGCGCCTCGGTCAGATAGGGCACCGACAGGTCGAGCGCTGTGACGCCGATGCGCGGGTGATTGTCGACCAGATAGGAGAGGAACCCGCCGGTGCCGCAGGCGACATCCAGAAGTTGCAAATCCGCATCCGGATTGGCCTGGACGAAATGGTGGATCGGCACCAGCGCCTGCCGCCGCATGGCGTCGCCGCCGCCGCCGAACAGCACCTCGACCTGATGGTCGTACAGCCGGGCGGAATGGTCCGAAAGATAGCCGTCGGTCTGGAAATGGAAGTTCTGCCGGTAATAGCGCGGCAGCTTCTCCGTCCCATCGGGCGGGGCATGGAAGACCTGAGAATTGTCGCCGGTGCGGCGGCGCGCGTTGACCGCCGGCAGGTCGCGGAAGAAGGCGCGCGCGTCGGCCAGCGCCTTGCCGGGCCGCTGCACCAGGTCGTGGGGGATGCGGTAGTAGCCGGCCTCGATATTGCGCCAGTCGCGCTGCATCAGCCATCGCAGGCCGGCGAGCACATATTCGGTCCGGGTGGCCGGGCCGGCCGTCTCCCGCTTCGGGATGGCGCCGCGCGAGAGCCGGGTCGACAGCAGGCTCTGGCCGAAATACCAGCCGACCCGCGCCGTCTGCGCGGCGGCATAGGCAACCCGTTCGACAGGACCGACCATCCCAATCCCCATATCGATGTGCCGACGACCAGCAATCTGGTGGCGGGAATGCGTTTGCCAAGCATAACATGTCCGTCCAATCGCCTCCGGCACAGCATGAAAACCGTTCCCGGCGGAGAAGGGAATCCATGAGCGAAGCGTGGCAATACCAGGTGCGGGTCACCCTCAGCGATGCGGCGGCGCAGACCGCCCGCCGGTCGCCGGACGATCCGATGCTGGCGCCCCTGACCGAGATCCTGGCCCGGCACGACGCCACCCTGAAATGCCAATACGACGCCTTCGCCGGCTATGTGGCGGAGGCCGAGGCCAACGGCGTGGATGGCTATCCGCTCTATGCCTGGACCAAGGCGACGATCGAGGACCCGGCGAAGGAGGCGAAGTACCTGAAGGCCTTCACCCTCTATGTCGGCGGCGAGGAGGTCTATGACCGGGAGAAGGCCGATCCGCTGGAAGCCGAGCTGAAACCCCTGGCCGGCGGCGACATCGTCACCAGGCTCACCAAGCACGACACCAACCCGGCCAACAACCCGCAGCCGCCGAAGCGCTATCGCAGCTGAAACGCTCGCCGAAACGGCCAGCACCACGACGAGGTGAGGAGATGACCGTTCGACGTATCGTGGCCGATCTGTCCACGGACGATCCCGGCAAGGCCCGCGAGTTCTACGAAACGCTTCTCGATCTGAAAGTCGTGATGGACCAGGGCTGGATCCTGACCTTCGCGTCCGACGCGCCCACCACGCCGCAACTCACCATCGCCAGCGAGGGCGGCTCGGGCACGGCCGTTCCGCATGTGTCCATAGAGGTGGACGACGTCGATGACGTGCATCGCCGCGCCGTGGCGGGCGGTCACGAGATCGTCTACGACCTTGTCGACGAGCCCTGGGGCGTGCGGCGCTTCTTCGTGCGCGACCCGACCGGACGGGTGCTCAACATCCTGTCGCATTCGAGTTAGCGGAACGTCGATGCGCCGTTGACGGCGGGGTGTTGAGACTCTGTCCGCACCTCGCAAAAATTGTGATTGCCGATACTGCCCGGCGCCGTTGCAAAGCCGGGGCCGCTATGCTTGCCTGCCGCCGCCGCCCGCCCCTGCCAGGATCGTCCGATGACCAGTTTCCGCTCGCTCGACGACATCGAAGTGGCCCATCGCACCGTGCTGGTGCGGGGCGATCTGAACGTGCCGATGAAGGACGGATCGGTCAGCGACGCGACCCGGCTGGAGCGGCTGGCGCCGACGGTGCTGGAGCTGGCGGACCGCCATGCCAAGGTGGTGGTGCTGTCCCATTTCGGCCGGCCGAAGGGGCAGGTGAAGCCGGAATTCTCCCTGCGCCCCATCGTGCCGGCGCTGTCGACGGCGCTGGAAGGCCGGCCGGTCGCCTTCGCGGAGGACTGCATCGGACCGGCGGCGGAAGAGGCGGTGGCGGCGCTGCAGGATGGCGGCATCCTGCTGCTGGAGAACCTGCGCTTTCATGCCGAGGAGGAGAAGAACGACGCCGGCTTCGCCCGCGCCCTGGCATCCCTGGGCGAGGTCTATGTCAACGACGCCTTCTCCGCCGCGCACCGGGCGCATGCGTCCACCGAGGCGGTGGCGCATATGCTGCCGGCGGTGGCCGGACGGCTGATGCAGGCGGAGCTGGAGGCGCTGGGCCGCGCCCTGGGCGATCCCGAGCGGCCGGTGATGGCTGTGGTCGGCGGTGCCAAGATCTCCAGCAAGCTGGACCTGCTGGGCAATCTGGTGCGCCGGGTCGACCGGCTGGTGCTGGGCGGCGGCATGGCCAACACCTTCCTGCACGCGGCCGGCACCGATGTCGGCGCCAGCCTGTGCGAGGCCGACATGGCGGAGCAGGCCAGAGCGATCGCCGCGATCGCCGAGGATGTCGGCTGCCAGATCCTGCTGCCGTCGGATGCGGTGGTGGCCAGGGAATTCAAGGAAGGTGCGGAGAGCGAGACCGTCCCGGTGGGCGCGATTCCTACCGACGGCATGATGCTCGATGTCGGCCCCGAGACCGTTGAAGGCCTCAAGGCCAGCATGGCCGAATGCCGCACCGTCGTGTGGAACGGCCCGCTCGGCGCCTTCGAGATCGCGCCTTTCGACACCGCGACTACGGCGCTGGCACAATATGCCGCGGAGCAGACCAAGGCCGGCAGCCTGCTCACCGTGGCCGGGGGCGGCGACACGGTGGCGGCGCTTGGCAAGGCCGGGGTGGTCGACGATTTCAGCTATGTCTCGACCGCCGGCGGCGCCTTTCTGGAATGGCTGGAAGGCAAGGAACTGCCGGGCGTGGCGGCGCTGTCGGTCTAGCGCGCCATCAGATGTCCGACGACGGGAGCCAGACGGCGTCACCGCAATGGGAGGCCGGGCCCATCATCGACTGGCTGCTTGAAGAGGGGCGGTTCCTGGAGGGGCTCGACGAACTCGTCAGACAGCTTGGGATCAGGATGCTTGCCTCCGGGGCACCGCTTTGGAGGCTGCGCCTGTCGATGCGGACGCTGCATCCGCTGGTGGCCGCCGTTTCCTCGGTGTGGGAGCGGGACGAGGCGTCGACGACAAGCATCGTTTCGTCGCACGGGATCGAGGGGCGATCCGGGTATGTCGGCAGTCCGCTTGAACACATATCCCGGACCGGCACCGCGTTCAGAAAGCGGCTCACCAAGGCGCTGTCGGATGCGGACCACACGGTGCTGCATGAACTCAAGGCGCGCGGTGGCACCGACTATTTCGGGCTCCCTCTCAGGTTCTCCGACGGCACCACCGCGAACCTGGTGGTGACGACGGACGCCGAGGGCGGATTCTCTGATCCGGACATCGATCGGGTCACTGAGATCGCGTCCGTCCTGGCGCCGATCGTCGAGGTCGCCAACGCCAGGCAAGTCTCGCTAGCGGTGGCCGAGGCTTATCTCGGGGCGCGAACCGGCCGCCGGGTCCTGGAAGGCCAGATCACCAGAGGCGATATCGAACGGATCGATGCGGCGATCCTGGTAAGCGATATCCGCGACTGGACGGGACTCAACCAACGGCTTCCGGCCGAAGAGGCATTGGCGCTCGCCAACAGGTATTTCGAGGTCATCGCCGAGGCGGTCGAAGCGAATGACGGCGAGATCCTGAAGTTCATCGGCGACGGCGTCCTGGCGATCTTTCCGACCACCGACGGCGGTGCGGACGGGGCCAATGCGTGCAGCCGGGCTCTGGCCGCCGCACGGGAGGCCTTGCGACTCGCCGGCGAATCCGCCCAGGCGCTCGATCTGAGTTTCGGGATAGGCATACATTTCGGCGAGGTGCTCTACGGCAACATCGGCTCGAAGTCCCGCATCGACTTCACCGTGTTGGGGCAGGGCGTGAATACCGCGGCCCGCATCGAGAGCCTGTGCAGCAGGTTCGACAAGCCAATCCTCTTTTCCCGTGAATTCGCCGACCAACTCGCCGAGCCGGCAACGCTTGTGGCCGAGGAGATTCTCAAGGGCCATCGGACCGCGTCCGGCATTTTCACGACCGCGGAGGACGGAAGGCCGACAGGCTGACCCGAGATGCCGCAACCTGGCGAATTTCCGGTTGTGCCCGATAGGGGAAATAAACCTTTCATAAAGGCTGGTCTGCGACACTGCTCCCGTGCCGGTCCGCGCGTGGTTGGACCGTGCCCGAACACAAGGATGGGTCATGCAGATTTCCCCGTCGGCCGCCCTGTTCCAGGCCCTGTCCAGCCTGAGCCAGCCTCAGGCGACCCAGGCCTTCGGCGCCGGCAACGCGCCGCTCGGCAAGGCCGCGGCCAAGCAGGCCGCCGAGACCCAGACGCCGCAGGCCGTGACCGCGGCCCAGACCGCCGACTCTGAAATCCGCATTCGTGAGCCGGCCGCCGGCGAACGCCTGGAGCGCGGCTCCCTGGTCGACATCTCGGCCTAGCGCACACGCTATTTCCCTTGCCGCCGCCGCCGCGCGGCGTCCCTAATACCCGATGACCGAAACGCCGAAGCCGGCCGGGCCCTCGGTGCGCGCGGTGCCCGAAGGCGACGACCGCCCCCGCCTGCTGTGCCCGGATTGCGGCTACATCGTCTATGAGAACCCGAAGATCGTGGTCGGGTCGGTCGCGTTGCTGGACGAGCGCATCCTGCTGTGCCGCCGCGCCATCGAGCCGCGCAAGGGTTTCTGGACGCTGCCGGCCGGCTATCTGGAGCTGAACGAGACCGCCGAGCAGGGCGCGATGCGGGAAGCGTGGGAGGAAGCCCGGGCGCGCCTGGACCTGGAGGGCCTGCTCGCGGTCTTCAGCATCCCGCGCATCAGCCAGATCCAGCTCATCTACCGCGCCCGGCTGACTTCGCCATCCATCGAGGCCGGGCCGGAATCCGCCGAGGTCGGCCTGTTCGCCTGGGACGACATCCCCTGGGACGACATCGCCTTCCCCTCGGTGCACTGGTCCCTCAACCGCCATCGGGAGGTGGGCGACGGCGAGCTGGGTCCGCCCGGAACCAATCCCGAATCCGACACGCCCGGGCTTTAGCCGGTCGGTCCCAATCTCACTGCGACGGTGCTCGGATGATGCCGGGCGAAACGCTCGCGGAAGAGCCTTCCGGCAACTCGTCGAGCAGCCTCAGGGCGTCGATCGTCGCCTGTGAGAGTCCACGGGTGTTGGTGTCCTCCAGCACATAGAACTTGCCGCCGCTTTCTACGGCTACGGCATCAGGCGCGATGGATTGCAGTTCCTTGGAGGCCTGAATGGCATCGTCCGCATTGTCGAACTCGTTGAGGAAAACGAAGTACTGCTGCTGCGACAGAATGCGGCCGGGATCAAACCCGCCGGGTCTCGCCGTCAGCGTCGACTGGCTCTGCAGGGATTGTGCGTGCGCGGAACCGATCAGCGAGAAGTCAAACAGGATGCTGCTGGACTCCGATGGCTCCGCCTCGCTCTCACCGATGATGTGAATGGCTTCGGACTCCCTCTGCTGGAGACCGGCAATTTCCAGAATCGTCATGTTCGCGGCGACCAGTTCGTCCTGGGATTCTCCCAGCTGGGTAACGCTCGCGGACATGTTCAGGCCACCGGCGATGACCGCCGGGAAGGCCAGCGCGGCGCCGAATATCTCGCTCGGCGTGGCCGCTGCCACGTTCCATTTCATGACGACGATGCCGAAGCCAATCATGATCGACACCAGCGTGCCGACGATCAGGTAGCTGTTGCCAAACAGCATGATCTCTTCGGTGGGATTGGTGGTCGCCAGCAGCGAGATCAGACGCGGGCCGAAAACGGCGCAGATGCCAGCAAATGTGGCGACCAGAAACCGACCAATATGGAGCCTCATTCCAGCCTCCTAAAAAATATATTAAATACAATATAACTGGGAAACATACGCTCATTGCGAGATAAAGGGAAGGGGACAAATCCCAGAAATGGTAATCCGGCGAGTGGAAAGTGGTGGCCGGCCTGCGATGTCGCATCTGCCGCGTCGACCATTCGGAGCGCGGTCCGCCGATCGCGGCTGACGTCTACGACCGGTAGCGCTCCCGTGCGAAGTAGTCGGCGAGGCGGCGGCCCTGCTGTGGCGGGTAGCGGTCTTCCAGGATCGTCGCCTCGCGCATGCGGTCGAGGCGGAAGGAGCGGAAGTCCTCGCGCAGCTCGCACCAGCTGATCATCAGCCAGACCGGCCCGAAGAAGGCCAGCCCCAGCGGCCAAATGGTGCGCTCGGATTGGCCGCCGGACAGGTCCTCATAGGCGATCGCCACCTTGCGCGCCTCCCGCACGGCCCCGCGCAGTGCCGCCATGTCGACCGTGATCTCCTCGCGGCGATGGGTATCCGGGGCGAACAGGGCGGTGTCGCGGAACTGCTTGCGCTGGCGCTCGGGCAAGGCGTGCTCGATCTTGGCCAGCGCGTCCTCCGCCGCCTTGCCCAGCCGCTCGTCGCCCCAGCTGCCGACGATCTTGGCGCCGAGCACGATCGCCTCGATTTCCTCCAGGGTGAACATCAGCGGCGGCAGGTCGTAGCCATCTCGCAGCACATAGCCAAGTCCGGCCTCTCCTTCGATCGGGACGCCGGACCCGACAAGGTCGGCGACGTCGCGATAGATGGTGCGGACCGAGACCTCCAGCTCCTCTGCCAGGTCGCGCGCGGTGGTCAGCCGCCGTCGCCGTCTAAGGGATTGAATGACCTGAAACAATCGGTCGGCGCGGCGCATCGGTCCCCCGTCTCGAAACGGTCATGAAACTAGCCTGAGCCTGCTGACACCATGCTGTCAGCAGAGCCGTGCTCTACTCCTTTTCCGACGCCCCGAAAAGGGGCTTGCCACCCGCACAAAGCACTCGACAGGGACCCCCATGAGCCTGAAATCCGTGTGCCCGATGATCGCCACCGAGCGGCTGCAGCAGACCCGCGCGTTCTACGACTGGCTGGGGTTCAAGGTGGTCTGCGCCGATCCGCGCGGCCTGCAATTCGCCTGGCCGGACGATCCGGACCTGCGCATCGGCTTCACCAGCCCGGACGACCCCAATCAGCCGGGCGTATTCCGCACCCGCTTCGACGGCGCCGGCGTGGTGCTGCGCTTCGATGTGGAGGACATCGAGACGCTCTACCGCCGCATCGGCGCGGTCCACACCCTGGCGCTCAAGCTGTGTCAGGGCCCCTGCGGTCGTCCGCATTTCGCGATCGTCGATCCGAACGGGCTGGTGCTGGAATTCGTCGGGCCGATGGAGACCGCGACGGACCGCAAGGTCGACCAGGGCGAGGTGGTGCGCACGCTGACCCGACAGGCCGCGCAGGCGGTGCCGTATCCGCGGATGTTCCAGTCGGGCTTCGCCGGCTAGGTGGCATTTGTCCCGGCCTGCGTCCGGGGCCAGAATGGCGGCTGGCGCGCGCGGTTGGAGGCTTCTGATCGCGCGCGCCGCATCGGCCACCAAGGACGGTCTCGGGCATGGCGGATCAGGATCGCATCGAATTCGGCATCGTGGGCGCCGGCTGGCGCAGCGACTTCTTCCTGCGGGTCGCGGCGGCCTGCCCGGAGCGGATGCGCGTCACCGGGCTCGTGGCGCGCAACCCGGACCGGGCGCGCACGATCGCCGAGGACTGGCATGTGCCGACCTTCCCGGACATCGACGGCCTGCTCGCCGCGACCACGCCCGATTTCGTGGTCGCGTCGGTCTCGGGCGCGGCCATGCCCACGGTGACCCTCGATCTGGTCCGGCGCGGCCTGCCGGTCCTGGCCGAGACGCCGCCGGCGCAGGATCTCGCCGGGCTGATCGACCTCAACACCGAGGTGACGGGATTGGGCGGCAGGGTCCAGGTGGCGGAGCAGTACTGGGCACAGCCGCATCATGCCGCACGCCTCGCCGTCGCCCATGGCGGCCGGCTCGGGCCGATCAGCCAGGCCCATGTTTCCGTCTGCCACGGCTATCACGGCATCAGCCTGATCCGCCGTTTCCTCGGCATCGGCTTCGACTGCCCGACCATCCGGGCCGATCGGTTCGCCAGCCCCGTCATCGCCGGCTCCGACCGCGCCGGCCCGCCTGTGTCCGAGGCGACCGAGCGCGCGGAGATGCTCCACGCCTGGCTCGATTTCGGCGACCGGCTCGGCGTCTTCGAATTCAGCCTGCCGCAATACCGCAACTGGGTTCGGGGCCAGAGGCTCTGCATTCGCGGGGAGCGCGGAGAGATCCTCGACATGCGCCTCACCTGGCTGAAAGACCACCTGACCCCGATCACATCGGAGCTGGTGCGCCATGAGGCCGGCCGGCAGGGCAACCTCGAAGGCTTCCACCTGAAGGGCATCCAGGCCCTGGACGAGTGGGTCTATGTGAACCCGCTGGCTCCAGCGCGTCTGTCCGACGAGGAGATCGCCGTGGGCACCTGCCTGTTGGAGATGGACCGCTACCTGAAGACCGGCGAGCCGTTCTACAGCCTCGCCGAGGCCAGCCAGGACCAGTACCTGGCGCTCTGTATGGAACGGGCCGCGGACAGCGGCGATCGCCTGCGGACCGAGCCGCAGCCCTGGGCCGGCTAGTCGCCGGAGGCCGGCTGTTCGATCTGGTGGGCGGTGATCAGCGGCACCTGGAATAGGGCGAAGACCATGGTCAGCGGCATCAGCCCGAAAGTCTTGAAGCCAACCCAGAAATCGGTGGAGAAGTTGCGCCAGACGATCTCGTTGATCACCGCCAGCACGACGAAGAACACGGCCCAGCGCAGCCCCAGCTTGTGCCAGCCCGCATCGTCCAGATGCAGCATCGCCCCCATGAGGAGCTTCAGGTAGGGGCGCTTCAAGGCCAGCCCGATGAACAGCACCGCGGCGAACAGCAGGTTGACGATGGTCGGCTTCACCTTGATGAAGAAGTCGTCGTCCATCCACAGCGTTAGCCCGCCGAACAGCATGACGAAGCCGCAGCCGACCAGCGGCATGACCGGGATGCGCCTTTCCAGCTTGTAGGACAGGGCGACGGCGATCGGGGTTGCGATCATGAAGGCGCCGGTCCCGACCATGATTCCATAGAACCGGTTGGTGATGAAGAATATCACCAGCGGCCCCGCCTCCAGGGCGAGACGCAGCCAGGGCGAGACGCCGGCGTGGCCGGCCGCTGGTGCGGCGTCTCCGGTCTGCTGTTGCGACGACTCGCTCACTGGAAGCCGACCTCGTCGAAGGTGCGCAGCTTGCGGCTGTGCAGGCGTTCAAGCCCCAGCTCGCGCAGGATCTCCATGGCGCGGATGCCGATCTCCAGGTGCTGGCCGACCTGCTGCTTGTAGAAGACGTTGGCCATGCCGGGCAGCTTGAGCTCGCCATGCAGCGGCTTGTCGGAGACGCAGAGCAGGGTGCCGTAAGGCACCCGGAAGCGGAAGCCGTTGGCGGCGATGGTGGCGCTTTCCATGTCGAGTGCGATCGCCCGCGACATGGAGAGCCGCTCGACCGGCTCGCGGTAGTCGCGCAGCTCCCAGTTGCGGTTGTCGATGGTGGCGACCGTGCCGGTCCGCATGATGCTCTTCAGCTCATAGCCGGTCAGGCCGGTCTGCTCGCTGACCGCCTGCTCCAGTGCCTGCTGAATCTCGGCCAGCGCCGGGATCGGCACCCAGGCCGGCAGGTCGGCGTCCAGGACGTGGTCCTCGCGGACGTAGCCGTGAGCCAGGACGTAGTCGCCCAGCTTCTGCGTGTTCCGCAATCCCGCGCAATGGCCCAGCATCAGCCAGGCATGGGGCCGCAGCACCGCCACATGATCGGTGATGGTCTTGGCGTTGGACGGGCCGACGCCGATGTTGACCATGGTGATGCCGGAATGGTTCGGCCGCTTCAGGTGATAGGCCGGCATCTGCGGCAGTCGGTCGATCAGCACGCCCTGCGGCCCGCTCTCGTCCATGCGGCAGTTCGGGGTGATCCGGTTGCCCGGCTCCACGAAGGCCTCGTAGTCGCAGTCGCCGCTGGCCATCAGCTCATGGGCCATGCGTACGAACTCGTCGATATAAAATTGGTAGTTCGTGAACAGGACGTGGTTCTGGAAGTGCACGCAGTCGGTGGCGGTGTAGTGCTTCAGCCGGTGCAGCGAGTAGTCGATCCGCGGCGCGGTGAACAGGCCCAGCGGCCGCGACTCCCCGCGCCGCGGCGTGAAGGTGCCGTTGACGATGCTGTCGTCGGTCAGCGCCAGGTCCGGCACGTCGAACACCTCGCGCAGCAGGCCGAGCCGGTCCGGGGACAGATCGCCCTCCACATGCATGCCGTCTGGAAAGGCGAAATGCACCGGGATCGGCAGCTCGCTCACGCCCACTTCCAGCGGCACCTGGTGGTTCCGGATCAACTGGGTGAACTGCTCCAGCAGATAGCGGCCGAACAGGTCGGGACGGGTGATCGTCGTCGCATAGGTGTCGGGCGAGGAAACGAAGCCATAGCTCAGCCGCGTGTCGACCCGGGCGAAGCTGGAAGTCCGGACCCGGACGTAGGGATAGCAGGCCCGCACCCGGCCGGTCAGCGCGCCGCCCCGGGCGAAGCCGGCGAAGCGCTCGCGCAGGAAGGCGGTGCTCTCGTCATAGATATCCTTCAGGCAGTCCAGCACGCTGTCCGGATCGTCGAAGGATTGCGGCTTGCGGCTGGCCGTCGCGCAGGTTTCGATCTTGGTCATGGATTGCCCTCCAGCCCCATCAGCGACCGGGCGAAACTGTTCGGATCGAACGGCCTGAGATCGTCGATGCCCTCGCCGACGCCGATCGCGTGGACGGGGAGCCCGAAGCGCTCGGCCAGCGCCACCAGGACACCGCCGCGCGCCGACCCGTCCAGCTTGGTGACGATCAGCCCGGTCACGTTGACGATGTCGCGGAACACCTCGACCTGGGCGTGGGCGTTCTGCCCGGTGGTCGCGTCCAGCACCAACAATACCGCATGCGGCGCGGTGTCGTCCTGCTTCTTCAGGACCCGGCCGATCTTCTCCAGCTCGGCCATCAGCCCGGCCTTGTTCTGCAGCCGGCCGGCGGTGTCGATCAGCAGGATGTCGCTGCCCTCGGCCTTGGCCCGATTGAGCGCGTCGAAGGCCAGGCCAGCGGCGTCAGCGCCCTGGTTGCCGGAGACCACCGGCACGCCGGCCCGCTCGCCCCAGAGCTGAAGCTGGCCGATCGCCGCCGCGCGGAAGGTGTCGCAGGCGGCCATCATGACCGACCGGCCCTCCGATCGCCATTGCGCCGCCAGCTTGCCGATGGTGGTGGTCTTGCCGGTGCCGTTGACGCCGACCACCAGGACGACCATGGGCCGGTGGCTGTCCGGAACGCTCAGCGGTGCGGCCACCGGCTCCAGAATGTCGGCGACCTGCTCGGCCAGCGCGCCGCGCACCTCATCCGGCGAGACATCCTTGCCGAACCGGGTGCGGGCCAGCTCCGCCGTCAGCTTGGCCGCCGTCGACGGCCCCAGATCGGCGGTGATCAGCAGCTCCTCGAGCTCTTCCAGCGCCTCGTCGTCCAGCTTGCGCTTGGTGAAGATGCCGGCGATGCCGTCGGTCAGCTTGGCCGACGACCGCGACAACCCCGCCTTCAGCCGCGCGAACCAGCCCCGGGGCGCGGTCTCGGTCTCGGTCCGGTCTTCTGTCTGCTGCGATGTCATGAGGCGCGTTGCATTCCCGTCATGCGGCCAGGGTTCCGACCAGCCGGTCGCCCGCGACCCGGGTCAGCTTCGCCCGAACCAGCCGGCCGGGGCTTTGCGGTCGATCGAATGACACCTGGGCGAAGTGCTCGGTCCGGCCCTGGGTTTCCTGCTCCATCAGCACGCTGGCCTCGGTCCCGACCTGCTGGCCGAGATAGGCGGCGACCGCCCGCTCGCCGGCGGCCCTGAGCCGCGCCGCACGCTCTTTGCGCACCGGCACCGGTACGGCGGGCATGCGCGCCGCCGGCGTGCCGGGACGCTCGGAGTAGGGGAAGACGTGCAGGAAGGTCAGGCCGCATTCCTCGACCGCCCGTAGCGTGTTCTCGAACATCGCCTCGGTCTCGGTCGGGAAGCCGGCGATCAGGTCGGCGCCGAAGACGATGCCGGGGCGCAGGGCGCGGGCGCGGTCGGTGAGCGCAATCGCGTCGGCGCGCAGGTGCCGGCGCTTCATGCGCTTCAGGATCATGTCGTCGCCGGCCTGCAGCGAGAGGTGCAGATGCGGCATCAGCCGCGGCTCCTCGGCGATCAGCCGCCAGAGGTCGTCGTCGATCTCCACCGGGTCGAGGGAGGAGAGGCGCAGCCGCGGCAGGTCCGGCACCTGGGCCAGCAGCCGGCGCACCATCTGGCCCAGGGTGGGACGCCCCGGCAGGTCCGGGCCATAGGAGGTAATGTCGACGCCGCTCAACACCACCTCGGCATAGCCGGCCTCGACCAGCTTTCGGGTCTGGGCGACGATCTCGCCGATCGGCACGGAGCGGGAATTGCCGCGGCCGTAAGGGATGATGCAGAAGGTGCAGCGGTGGTCGCAGCCGTTCTGGACCTGAATGAAGGCGCGGGCCCGGCCGTCGAAGCCCTCCACCAGATGTCCGGCGGTCTCGTCCACCGACATGATGTCGTTGACCCGGACCCGCTCGCCGCCGGGCGCCAGCGCCGCCTGCGACCACGATCCGGCGGCCATCTTCTCGTCGTTGCCCAGCACCCGGTCGACCTCGGGCATGGCGGCATAGCGGTCCGGGTCGATCTGGGCCGCGCAGCCGGTGACGACGATCCGCGCGTCGGGCCGCTTGCGCCGCGCCCGCCGGATTGCCTGGCGCGCCTGGCGCTCGGCCTCGGCGGTCACCGCGCAGGTGTTGACGATCACCACATCGTCCAGCCCGGCGTCGCGGGCATGCCCGCGCATCACCTCGCTCTCATAGGCGTTGAGCCGGCAGCCGAAGGTGAGGATCTCCGGCGCGCCCATCACGCACCCGCCCCGTTTACCAGCGCGTCGTCCAGAGTGCCGGTGAAGCTGGTGGCGACCGGGCCGGTCATGATGACGTGCCCGTCCTCGCGCCAGTGGATCGACAGCGGCCCGCCATCCAGCACCACTTCGACCGCGCGGCCGGTCAGGCCGCGGCGATGGGCGGCGACGGCGGCCGCGCAGGCGCCGGAGCCGCAGGCGCGAGTGATGCCGACGCCGCGCTCCCAGACCCGCATCCGCAGGCGATCGGGGCCGAGCAGGTGCACCGCTTCTATGTTCGCGCGCTCGGGGAAGAACGGGTCGGTCTCCAGCGCCGGGCCGACCACCGGCATCAGCACCGCCTCGGCATCTTCCACGAAGAACACCGCATGGGGGTTGCCGATATTGACCCCGACGCCGTCGGAAAGGCCGCCGCTGGACACTGGCAGATGCAGGGTGTCGCACTCATTGGCGACGGGGATGTCCTGCCACGCCAGCAGGGCCGGGCCCATGTCCACCGACACCGCGCCCTGGTCCTCCGCCCGGCAGGTCAGCACCCCGGCGCTGGTACGGATGCCGATGGTGTCGGTGTCGCGCTCGGCCATCAGCAGCGAGGCGACACAACGGGTGCCATTGCCGCAGGCGCCGGACTCGCTGCCATCGGCATTCAGGATGCGCATCGCCACGTCGCCGGGGCCGCCATCCGCCGGATCGATGATCAGCAACTGGTCGCAGCCCACGCCGGTCCGCCGGTCGGCAATGGCCGCCGCCGCCGCTTCCGTCAGGGTAAGCGGTGCGTCTCGGGCGTCGACCACGACGAAGTCGTTGCCGAGCCCGTGCATCTTGCGAAAGGCGATGGCCATGGCTGGGGGTTATATGGCCACCGGCATATTGAAGTCCATGGGTCGGCGAAGGCATAGCGATCTGCATAGGCGTCTGTATTGGTGGCCGTCGCAGTGCTGCCCTCACCCGGCTCGCTTCGCTCACCACCCTCTCCCGGTGGGGAGAGGGTTCGAGACCGCCACCGATACCCTCTCCCCCAGGGAGAGGGTGGGCGGCGCGTCAGCGACGACCGGGTGAGGGCAGTGCGGCGTTAGCCACCTGGAGAAGCGATGAGTTCCGGGTCTACGCCGGCACGCTATGTCGTCGCGCCCGCGGTCTCGGCGCGATCGATGCGGCTTCCCTTGAGCTTGGCGCCGTCCAGCTTGGCGCCGGCCAGGTTGGCGCCCGTCAGGTTGGCGCCGGTCAGGTCCGCCCCGCTCAGATCGGCATGGACGAGCGCCGCGCCGCGCAGATCGGCCTCGGTCAGATCGGCGCCGGACAGCTTGGCCCGCAGCAGGTTGGTCTGCCGTTCCGTCGCCTGGCTCATGGAGATGCGCAGCGGATAGAGCTTGGCGCGCTTCAGGGACGCGCCGGCCAGCGAGGCGCGCTCCAGATTGGCGCCGCGCAGGTCGGCGCCGGACAGCTTGGCCTGGCTCAGATCGCCATAGGACAGGTCGGCCATCGCCAGCTTGCATCCCGTCAGACTGCTCTCGATCAGCCAGGCCCCACACAGGACCGCCGCCGACAGGTCGCGGCCGGTCAGATCCTGCTGCGACAGGTCGAACCCGGTCAGGTCGATGCGATCACCCGACCGGCCCATGGATTCCGCCCATTGCGCATGGGACTTCAGCAGATCCTCCAACGCCCGCGGCAGGTCCGCCAGCGACTTGGCCACGTTGGCGCCGGACAGGTTGGCGGTCTTCAGGGCCTCGGGCTCGATCGCCGCGCCCAGCAGGTCGGCGCCGCTCAAATCGGCGCGGTCCAGCTTGGCGCCCTTCAGATCGGCGCCGCGCAGCACCGTGCCGCACAGCTTGGCGCCGCTGAGATCGGCCTTGGTCAGGTCGCAGCTGGTCAGCACCGAGTTCGACAGGTCGGACCGTGGAAGCTTGGCGCTGCGCAGCCGGGAATCCGACAGGTCGCAGCCGGTGATCGTCGCCCGCGCCATCTTCGCCCCGGACAGGTCGGCGTTATGGATCTGTGCGTCGGAGATCACGGTGACATTGGTGTCGAAGCTGATCGGCACCATGCCGTCATCATTGCCGGGCAGCACGATCACGCCATCGCGCAGGTCTGCATCCGCCAGCCGGGCTTCGTCGAGAACCGTGCCCTGCATGATCGAGCCGCGCAGGTCGGCCTGGGTGAAGTCGCCGCCGCTCAGATCCGCCGCCGACAGGTCGACGCCATAGAGATTGCTCGTCACGAAGCGCCCGCCGGCAAGCCGGGCGCCATCCATCTTGGCGCCGGTGAAGTCGGCATCGGAGAAGTCGCGCCCCGACAGGTCGAGCTCGGACAGGTCGCACATGCGCAGCACGGCGCGCTGGCCGCCGCGCTTGCCGATATAGAGTTCGTGGGCCTGTACAACGGCGTCGAGCTCACGCTGCGACAGCCTGCGACGCATGGCGTCGCTAATCTGGGGGTCAGAGGGCATCGGCGCGGTGCGGTCCAATCCAATAAGTTGTATTGAGCACCAGTTCTAATGGTTAACAACGAATTGCTAAGATTGCCTAAACGGCCCGTGATCACGCTTGCGTGAGCGCAAGGTCGGCGTTGACAAGCCGGTGGCTCCCGCCTAGGTTCCCGCCCGCTCAGGTACAGCAAGAGCCCTGTCGCGTGCCCAAGGGTACCCGCCAGTCCGCGAGTTTCGCGCACTGGCGCGTTTTGCGTGTCGGGTCGGCTGTCGCGACGGGGCAAGAGGATTGATGGATGTTCGACGGGCTTAGCGGCCGTTTTGGTGAGATCTTCGACCGCCTGCGCAAGCGCGGATCGCTCAGCGAGGGGGACGTCAACGCCGCCCTGCGCGAGGTGCGTGTCGCGCTGCTGGAGGCCGATGTCGCCCTGCCGGTGGTCAAGTCGTTCATCGACAAGGTGCGCGCACGCGCCGTCGGCTCGGAAGTGCTGCGCTCGGTCACGCCGGGCCAGCAGGTGGTCAAGATCGTCCACGATGCCCTGGTCGAGATGCTCAGCGGCGGCGAGGGCGAGGAGCCGACGGACTCGCCGCTGAACCTGATCGCCGTGCCGCCGGTGCCGATCCTGATGGTCGGCCTGCAGGGCTCGGGCAAGACCACCACCACCGCCAAGATCGCGCTGCGCCTGAAGACCCGGGAGAAGAAGCGGGTCCTGATGGCCTCGCTGGACGTCCGGCGCCCGGCCGCGCAGGAGCAGCTCAAGGTCCTGGGCGAGCAGATCGACGTGCCGACCCTGCCGATCGTCGCCGGCCAGCAGCCGGTGGAGATCGCCCGCCGCGCCATGGAGCGCAGCCGGCTGGAAGGCATCGACGTGGTCCTGCTGGACACCGCCGGCCGGCTGGCCATCGACGAGGAGTTGATGGCCGAGGCGGCGGCGGTGCGCGACGTTGCCAACCCGGTGGAGACCCTGCTGGTCACCGACGCCATGACCGGCCAGGACGCGGTCAGCGTGGCGCAGAACTTCCACGAGAAGGTCGGCATCACCGGCATCGTGATGACCCGGGTCGACGGCGATGCCCGCGGCGGTGCGGCGCTCTCCATGCGCGCTGTGACCGGCCAGCCGATCAAGCTGATCGGCGTCGGCGAGAAGATGGACGCGCTGGAGGTCTTCCACCCCGACCGCATCGCCGGCCGCATCCTCGGCATGGGCGACGTGGTCGGCCTGGTCGAGAAGGCGACCGAGACCATCGAGCAGGAGACCGCCGAGAAGCTCGCCAAGAAGTTCCAGAAGGGCCAGTTCGACCTGGAGGACATGGCGACCCAGCTGCAGCAGATGCGCAAGATGGGCGGCATGTCGGGCCTGATGGCGCTGCTGCCGGGCGTCGGCAAGGTCAAGAACCAGATGGCCGAGGCCAACATCGACGACAAGGCGCTGAAGCGCCAGGAAGCCATCATCCAGTCGATGACCCCGCGCGAGCGGCGCAATCCCAAGCTGATCCACGCCTCGCGCAAGCGCCGCATCGCCGCCGGCTCGGGCATGAGCGTGCAGGACGTCAACCGTCTGCTGAAGCAGTTCCAGCAGATGACCAGCGTCATGAAGCGCATGAAGAAGATGGGCAAGAAGGGCATGATGCGCGGCGGCATGCCGGGCCTGCCCCCGGGCATGATGCCGCCGGGCGGAGGTTTCAAATGATCGACCATTTCTCGCTGCCCGTCGCCGACCTGTCCCGCTCCCAGGGCTTCTACGACCGGGTGCTGGGCGCGCTCGGCCATCGCCGGGTGATGGATGTGGAGGAGGAGGACCATGCCGCCTCCGGCTATGGCGGCTCCGAGCATGAGCCGGCCTTCTGGATCGGTGTCGGCAAGGGACTGCCGGTACCCGCGCCGCAGCCGCAGGAAGGGCAGCACATCGCCTTCACCGCACCCGACCGTGCTGCGGTCGACCGCTTCCATGCCGAGGCGCTCGCATCCGGCGGGACCGACAACGGCGCGCCCGGCCTGAGGCCGCATTACCACCCGAACTACTACGCCGCCTTCGTCATCGACCCGGACGGCAATCACATCGAGGCGGTCTGCCATCAGCCGGGCTGAGGCGCCGCAACCGACATCGAACCACAGCAGACTCTGGAAAGGTCACACCACCATGTCCGTAAAGATCCGACTTGCCCGCGGCGGCGCCAAGAAGCGCCCCTTCTACCGGATTGTCGTTGCCGACACCCGCACCCCCCGCGACGGGCGCTTCATCGAGAAGGTCGGCACCTATGATCCGATGCTGGCGAAGGATCACCCGAACCGCATCACCCTGAACGCCGACCGCATCAAGCACTGGCTGTCCGTCGGCGCCCAGCCGACCGACCGGGTCGCCCGCTTCCTCGGCGATGCCGAACTGGCGCCGAAGCCGGTCTGGCGCGAGACGCCGAAGAAGTCGGCACCCAAGGCCAAGGCCCAGGAGCGCCTGAAGGAAGCCGCCGAGGCCGCCGAGGCGGCGAAGGAAGCCGCCAAGGAGGCCGCCGCGGCCCCTGCCGAGGAGCCCGCCGTCGAGGAGGCCGCGGCCGAAGCTCCGGCCGAGGAAGCGCCGGCTGAAGAGGCTCCGGCCGAGGAGGCGCCCGCCGAAGAGGCTGCCGAGGCCCCGGCCGAAGAGGCCGCGGAAGCGCCGGCTGAGGAGGCGGCGGAGGCTCCGGCCGAAGAGGCCGCAGCAGAAGCTCCGGCAGAGGAGGCCGCCGCCGAGGCCCCGGCCGAAGAAGCTGCTGCCGAGGAGGCCCCCGCCGAGGACGCTCCGGCCGAGGAAAAGGAGAAGGCCTGATCGGCCGGCTTCCCGGTCTCTCGGTTTCGGCATGAGCGGGCGGCGTGGCCATGGCATCCGCGGACCGGGTCTGTGTCGGCGTGATCGGCGGCGTGCATGGCGTGCGCGGCATCGTGAAGGTGAAGCCCTTCACCGCCGATCCGGCAGATGTGACGGCCTATGGCCCGCTGACCGACAAGGCCGGTAAGCGCGTCATCGGCCTGACGCTGCTGTCGCGGCACAAGGGCCAGTGGCTGGCCCGGGTCGAGGGGGTCGAGGATCGCAACGCGGCGGAGGCGCTGCGCGGCACCGAGCTCTACGCCGAGCGCAGCCGGATGCCGGCGCCTGAGGAGGACGAGTTCTACCACGCCGACCTGATCGGCCTGACGGCGGTCGGAACGGACGGGGTAGAGGTCGGCACGGTCCGGGCGGTGCATGATTTCGGCGCCGGCGACATCCTGGAGATCGTCGTGACTGAAGGCCCGCCACTGATGCTGCCCTTCACCAAGGCGGCGGTGCCCGAGATCGATATCGCCGCCGGCAGAGTGGTGGTCGATCCGCCCGAGGAATTGTTGGTCCGGCCGGACGAGGAGAGAGAAGGAGAGGATCGGTGACCGCCGCGGCGTGGACCGCCAGCGTGTTGACTTTGTTCCCGGAAATGTTCCCGGGGCCGCTGGCCGCGAGCTTGGCGGGCCGGGCGCTGGACCGCGGCGATTGGATGCTGGAAACGGTGGACATCCGCGAATTTGCTGGTAATAAACACCGCACCGTGGACGACGCCCCCTTCGGGGGTGGCGCCGGTATGGTGATGAAGCCGGATGTGATCGATGCCGCCCTGACCTCGGTTCGCGAGAGGCGGGCGGCTGCGGGCGCGGAGGACCGGTTCATCTACCTGACCCCGCGCGGGCGGCTGCTGGATCAGCGGCTGGTCGGCGCGTTGAGCGAAACGTCGGGCGTGGTTCTGCTCTGTGGCCGGTATGAAGGCGTCGATCAGCGTGTGATCGAGGCCCACGGCATGGATGAGGTGAGCCTCGGCGACTTCGTGCTGTCGGGCGGCGAGCCCGCGGCGCTGGCCCTGATCGACGCGGTCGTGCGTCTGTTGCCCGGGGTAATGGGCAACCAGGAGAGCGCCGAGGAGGAGAGTTTCGGGGAACCCGGCCTGCTGGAGTATCCCCACTACACCCGGCCCGCCGAATGGCGCGGCGGGGACGGCGTCAGCCGGGCGGTGCCCGAGGTGCTGGTGTCCGGGGACCATGCCAAGGTGCGCCAATGGCGCCGCGCCGAGGCGGAACGGATCACCCGGGAACGGCGCCCCGATCTGTGGCGGCGCCGGGCCGAGGGCGAGAACGAGACATGAGCCGGACCCGAGGGTCCGAACGACGTATTTGAGAGATGGAAGGGGCCAGACATGAACATCATCGAGAAGCTCGAAGCCGAGCAGGTCAAGGCGCTGACCGACAAGCGCCCGGTTCCCGAATTCGGCCCCGGCGACACCGTCCGGGTCAACGTGAAGGTCGTGGAAGGCACCCGCGAGCGCATCCAGGCCTATGAGGGCGTGTGCATCGCCCGCCGCAACGCCGGCCTGAACAGCGCCTTCACCGTGCGCAAGATCTCCTACGGCGAAGGCGTCGAGCGCGTCTTCCCCCTGCACAGCCCGCGCATCGACTCGATCCAGGTGGTCCGCCGCGGCGACGTCCGCCGCGCCAAGCTCTACTACCTGCGCTCCCGCCGCGGCAAATCCGCCCGCATCGCCGAAAAGCGCGACGTCCGGCCCCCGAAGGGCGCGGCCCCGACCGCCGCCGCTGCCGCGCCGGCCGAAGCGGTGGAGACGGCGGAGAGCTGACCGCTCCGGTAGGCACGGTTTCGGGATCGGCCCCGGCTGCCACTTGCGGCACGCGAGGACAACCGGATATGGCCGCCGCCGGATCTGAACAGAGTCCGCTTATGTGTCCGGTATGCGGGTACCCGTCTCTGCGCGAGCCGGCGTACAGCCAACCCGATTGTCCGAGCTTCGACATCTGCTCGTGCTGTGGAACGCAGTTCGGGTATGACGATGCAGGGACGCCGCACTCGGTTTTGCGGCAGCGATGGGTGGCCGCAGGAACGCCCTGGTACAGCAAGCACACCAGTCCGCCGCCGAGATGGAGCGGGCGGCGCCAGTTGGAGACCGCGGGATTTGCCGACACCGAAGGAGACCTGGATCCAGGCGGACTTTAACGGGTTCCTCGATCGGGACCTATTGTGCCTGGCGCACTCGGACACCGTCATCAACATGTCCGGCGAATCCGTGACGCTGGTCGCCGGGATGCTGGTGACTGCCTTTGACCGTGATGAAGATGAGAAAGGGAACCCCGACAACATTCTGGTGACCGGACGTGTTGAGCCGTCTCCGGAATACGCTCAATGCAGAGGCTCGAAATGGTCGGTGCGCATCGACGACGCGGGCGTTCAATGGGAATCGGAATTATAGGAATCCCGATTCGACCATCGGTTCGCCCAGGCCTTGGCGAGGGATAGTTCGGATCCCGCACGTAAAACCCATCACGAATAAACGCGCTGCATGCGCCAACTTCATCGATCATCGCGTGATCTCGGCCCCGTCGGTCGGGCCTGTCGATCCGCGGGCCGTGGCCAGCACGGGAAATCACCGCTAGACTGATGGGAGTGTCCACCTGATGCGGGAGGAGGGTGGAACGCGTTCATGCTTGGGTCGCTTGCGGTCGAGGGCGTCGACGTCAGCTATGGCGAGACGCGGGTGCTCAACGGCGTGTCGCTCGATGTGGCGCCGGGGGAGTTCGTCGCGCTTTTGGGAGCGTCGGGCTGCGGCAAGACGACCCTGCTGAGGTCCATCTCCGGGTTCATCTCCGTCGATCGCGGGCGCATCGTCGTCTCGGGGCGCGACCTGACCGGCCGGCCGCCGGAAAAGCGCGGCATGGCCATGGTGTTCCAGTCCTATGCCCTGTGGCCGCACATGAGCACCGCGAAGAACATCGGCTACGGGCTGAAGCTGAGGCGCTGGCCGCGCGATCGCATCGCCGGGCGGGTCGAGGAGATGCTGGCGCTCTTGAAACTCGAGGGTCTCGGTGAGCGCAATGTGGAGCGGCTGTCCGGCGGGCAGCGCCAGCGGGTCGCGCTCGGCCGGGCGCTGGCCATCGAGCCCGACGTGCTGCTGCTGGATGAGCCGCTGTCGAACCTGGATGCCCGCATCCGACTGGAGCTCAGGCACGAGATCCGGGCCTTGCAGAAGCGGCTGGGCATCACCGCGATCCACGTCACACATGACCGCGAGGAGGCGATGGTCATGGCCGACCGCATCGCCATCATGCGGGACGGGACCATCGCCCAGATCGGCGCGCCGGAGGCGATCTACGGCGCCCCGGACTCGCCCTTCGTGGCGGATTTCCTGGGCGCCTCCAACATCTGCGACCTTGTCGTGGCGGCCAATGGCGGCGGCCCGGCGATCGAGGCCGGCGCCGACAATACCGCAGCCGACCTGACGCCGGCACAGGCGGAGCGCCTCCACGGCGTGACCAAAGGGCAGGTGCAAGGCCACTTCCATTCCAACGCCGCCAGGCTGGGGCCATCGGAGGACCCCTCCGATCCCGCCACCCTGGTGCTGTTTGGCCGGATCGCCCAGCGCAGCTATCCCGGCGGCTTCTTCCGCTATTCGGTGGCCGTGGGCCGCCAGACCTATGTCGTGGATTCCGACCAGCGATTCTCGGAAGGGGACCCGGTCGGCATCCATCTGCCGGTGGACGCGATCCACCTCTACCCACGCGCGGGCAACAACCAAGAAAGGGAGGATAAGCCATGCGTAAACTGATGATCTCCGGCGCCGTGCTGGCCGCGAGCACGCTCGCAATCCCGGCCATGGCCCAGGACACCGTCCTGAACGTTGTGACCGCCGGGTCCGAGAACATGGTCGACTATGTCACCGACTATCTCGGGCCCATGTTCGAGGAGGCCAATCCGGGGGTGCGGGTCAACGTCGTCGGCACCGGGCCGGGTGACGCCGGCTCGCAGGCGATCTTCGAGAAGCTGTCGGCGCAATCGGCGGCCGGGGTGGAGGCCTGGGATGTCGACGTTGCCGTCGTCCACCAGAAGATGGGCGGCGCCATGGTCCGCGAGGGGCTGCTTTCCAGCTATCGTGGCGATATCGCCACCGGCGCCCTGGTGACCTCGGCGGCGGCGGACAACGCGCTTGGCACGGACGTCACCGGCTACGTGATCCCGATGTTCCACAGCCAGACGGCGATCGCCTACAACCCGTTGCTGATCACCGAGCCGCCCAACTCCTACGACGAGCTGGTGTCGTGGACCGCCGACAATCCGGGGCAGTTCGGCTACAACGGCATCAAGGGCGGCATGTCCGGCGTCAGCTTCTATGTCGGCTGGCTCTATGCCATGACCGACGATGCCCAGCAGATGATGGCCGGCCCGTATGACGCCTCGCTGGCCGATGGCTGGGGTGATGCGCTCGACGCGCTGAAGGCGTTCAACGAGAACGTCACCTTCACGCCAGGCAATGCCGGGACCCTCGACATGCTGAACCGTGGCGAGATCGCCATGGGGCCGGTCTGGGTCGACATGTTCTACACCTGGCAGGCCGATGGACGGCTGTCGCCGGACATCAAGCTGAACCTGATCTCGCCGGGCATGCCGGGCCAGCCGATGTATTACGTGACCCCGGCCAAGGCGGCCAACCCGGACCTGGCGCGGGAGTTCATCGAACTGGCGACCAGCCCGCCGGTCCAGGCGGAAGGGATCGTGCAGCGGTTCAACTGGTATCCGGGCATCGATGCCTCCCATATCGAGGACTACATGCCGGCGGATGCGTGGGACAAGTTGTTTGCCGACGTCACCCCGGTGGATTTGGCGGAGAAGGGACGGACCTTCCCGATCGCCGAGTTCTTCGATCTGGCGCTGGAGAACTACGAACGGCGGGTCTCCCAGTAGCCCGGTAGCGGACTGACCGGAAGCGGGCGGCATCACGCCGCCCGCGACCGCCGCTCTGCGATGCTTCCACTCTCCCTGCGACCGTCCCTAGCCGGACTGCTGCTGGTCGCGCCGGCGCTGCTGCTGCTCGCCGTCCTGTTCCTCTATCCGCTGACCGCCTCGCTGATCTCCGCGTTCACGCTGGAGGGCGAGGGCGGTGCCGGCAACTCGGTCGGGCTGGCGAACTTCATCACCGCATACGAACTCTACGCGACCGACATCGTCTTCACCGTCGTCATCGTCAGCGTCTCGGCGATCCTGATCGGTCTCCTGGCGGTGGCCATCGGCGGCTATCTGACCCTGGGCGAATCCGGGATCGCGGTGGCCGCCCTGCGCTGGCTGTACCGCTGGCCGTTGTTCATCCCGTTCATCGTCGCCGCCCAGTGCATGCGCACCTTCCTGGCCAAGAACGGGCTGATGAACAACACGCTGGTGTCGGCCGGGCTATTCGAGCCGCTGGCCGCGCAGAGCTTCCTCGACTGGCGCGGCATCATCATCACCTTCGTGTGGAAGCAGACCCCCTTCGTGGCCCTTCTGGTCGCCGGCGCCATGGCGTCGATCGACCGCGCGACCATCGAGGCGGCGCGCAATCTCGGCGCCTCGCGCCTGCGCACCCTGGTCGAGATCGTGGTGCCGCAGGTCCAGTCGATCCTGGTGGTCGGCCTGGTACTCAGCTTCGTCACCATGATGTCGGTGCTGTCGGTGCCGCTGATGATCTCCGGCAACACGCCGACCATGATGACCGTCGACATGGCATTCCGCATCAACGCCTATGGCGATTACGGCACCGCAAACGCGCTCGGCCTGATCTCCTATCTGCTGACCGGCGCGGTGGCCTGGATCTACCTGCGCCGTGGGGTCCGCAACGAGGGGCAGGCATGATGGCGCTCCGGCTCCTGCGCTCCCTGCCGGCGGCGCTGCTGATCGTGCTGCTGGCCCTGGCGATCTTCGGCCCGCTGACCAACCTGCTGATCTGGTCGGTGACCGAGCGCTGGTACTTCCCGCACAAGCTCCCGCTCGAATGGGGCTTCAGCTTCTGGGAACGGGTCTTCCGGCCGCGCGGCAATGCGATGGATTCGCTGGTGACCAGCATCTGGATCGCCACTTTCACGGTGATCGCCTGCCTCGCCCTGTCGGTGCCGGCCGGATATGCGCTGGCGCGCCTGAAGTTGCCGGTGCGGGCGCTGATCATGCTGGCCTTCCTGCTGCCGCAGGCGTTTCCCAGCGTGCCGATCTACATCAACGTCGCGCGCATCTTCTACACCCTGCAGCTCAACGGGACGATCGCCGGCGTGGTGATGGTGCACACCCTGCACGGGCTGGTCTATTCGGTCTGGATCGCCACCGCCGCCTTCGCCGCCGTCGACCGCACGCTGGAGGAGGCGGCGCGCAGCGTCGGCGCCGGCCCGCTGCGCAGCTTCTTCACCATCACCCTGCCGCTCGCCGCCCCCGGCATCATGGCCAGCGCGATCTTCGTCTTCCTGGAATCCCTCGACGAGTTCACCGGCACCTATTTCGTCGGCACCCCGGACGTGACCACGCTGCCGCTCCTCATGTTCCGGGCCAGCATGGAGGGCAACTACCAGATCGCCTCGATCACCGCCCTGATCCTACTGGTGCCGTCGGTCGGCTTCATGCTGGTGGTCGAGCGCTACCTGCGCGCCGACGTCCTGGCCAAGGTCGGGAGCTAGGGCCGAGACCGATCGCGCCGGCTCCCTCGTCGCGCGCCGCTATCCCAGCTTCTCCTTGAAGAACGCGATCGTGCGGTCCCAGGCCAGCGTCGCCGCCGCCTCGTCGTAGCGGGGCGTGGTGTCGTTGTGGAAGCCGTGGTTGGCGCCTGGATAGAAGTGGGCGGTGTATTCCTTGCCGTTGGCGTCCAGGGCCGCCTGGTAGGCCGGCCAGCCGGCATTGATGCGCTCGTCCAGCCCGGCGAAGTGCAGCAGCAGCGGCGCCTGGATCTTCGGCACGTCCTCCGCCGCCGCCTGGCGGCCGTAGAACGGCACCGAGGCGGCCAGGTCCGGCAGACGGACCGCCATGCCGTTGCACACACCGCCGCCGAAGCAGAAGCCGACGGCGCCGATCCGGCCGATATCGCCCTGGCCGTCCAGGTACCGGTAGGCGGCAACGAAATCCTCGAATAGCTTGGCGCGGTCCAACTGCCGCTGCATGGTGCGGCCTTCGTCGTCGGTTCCGGGATAGCCGCCCAGCGGCGTCAGCCCGTCCGGCGCCAGCGCGGTGAACCCGTCCACCGCCAGCCGGCGCGCGACATCCTCGATATACGGGTTGAGGCCGCGGTTCTCATGCACCACGACCACGCCCGGCGTGCTGCCCGAGGCATCGGCCGGCCGGGCCAGCAGGCCGCGGATGGTGCCGTGCCCCTCGGGCGAGGGGTAATCCACATAGTCGGCCGAGATGCGCGGGTCGTCCGGCATCACCTGCTGCGCCAGCGCATAGTTCGGCGCCAGCGCCTCCAGCAGCCCGGCCGCGGTCATGCCTCCGACGGCGTATTTCGCCGCCCGGTCCAGGAACTGCCGGCGATCGATGTCGCCATGCACGAGCTTGTCGAAGAGGTTGAGCAGCCCCTGATCGAAATCGCTGGCCTGTTTGCGTGTCATGACCAGTCCTCCCCATCCGGTGATCCGATCCACTCTCGCAGACTCTCCGACACTACGCCAGCCCAGCATCCTTATGGTTGTAATACTCATCAATCATGATATTTTACAAGACAAGATCGGGTGAAACTGGAATAAATTCCTGAACTTAGTTTCGATTGTCTAATTCTTTCTCGAGTTAAATTATCGAATTTACAGATAAGTATTGCCATCAATATAAAAAAATCGGCCGACGCGGAATTGTTGGTCTTTATCTAAGAAGTCTATTCGCGGGGAGATATTGCGATGCATCTCAAGAAATATTGCGCGCCCATTTTTGTTCTCTCGATTGGTTTGCTGTCACAGCTTGGTTTCGGGTCCGCCGATGCCATCGCCCAGATCGTGCAGACCAACCAGGGGCCGGAATGGACTTCGGATCGCCGGGCCGAGTTCTACACCCAGGACCAGGGCTCCCGGATCATGCCGCTGGCTTGGATGCGGGCGCTGAAGCAGGCCAATGGCGACGGGTTCCTGGCCGACGGCCTGAGTCGTTACGGGTATCTGCCCAATCCCGGCAGCGCCATGCCGGACGTCCCGGTCGGCTTCACCGTGGCCCAGAGCCCCGGCGGCGCCTCGATCGGCATGACCTGTTCGGCCTGCCACACGCGGCAGATCGAGGTGAACGGCACCGCCTACCGCATCGATGGCGGCCCGGCGATCGTGGATTTCCAGAGCTTCCTGGCGGACCTGGACGTGGCGGTCGGCGCGGCCGTTCGAGACGATGAATCCTTCGACGTCTTCGCCGTCCAGGTCCTCGGGCGGGGCGCCACCGATGCGCAGAAGGCGATGCTGAGGCGGGAGGTGGAAGCCTGGCATCTGCGGTTCCACACGCTGGTCGAGCGATCCCTGCCGGACCCGGCCTGGGGTCCGTCGCGGCTGGACGCGGTCTCGATGATCTTCAATCGGCTGACGGGGCTGGACATCGGCGAAGACCCGACGCGCATGATCCCCGACAACATCGCGCTGGCCGACGCCCCGACCCGCTACCCCTTCCTCTGGAACGCCGCGCGGCAGGACAAGACGCAGTGGCCGGGCTTCGCGGATAACGGCAACGACATCCTGGGCCTTGCCCGGAACCTCGGCGAAGTGTACGGCGTCTTCGCGGATTTCCATCCCATCAAGCAGGATGGGTGGTTCATGAACCGCGACTACCTTTCGGTCAATTCGGCGAACTTCGCGGGGCTGGGCAAGCTGGAGGACCTGATCTGGAAGATCGGGCCGCCGCAATGGCCCTGGCAGCTGGACGGCACCCTTGTCGAGCAGGGCCGGCAGATCTTCGACCGTGACACCGCCCAGGGCGGGTGCGTGGAGTGCCACGGCATTCGCACCGGCGCGTTCCGGTCTCCCCTCCACCGCACCTGGGCGACGCCGATCCAGGATGTGGGCACGGACGCCCGGGAGTGCCAGATTCTGGAGCGCAGGGTGGACACCGGCGTCATGGAAGGTGCGCGGATCCGGGGAATCGTCAGTCCGATTGAGGCGACCGATACGGCCTTCAATGTATTAGGCGCGTCGGTCATCGGTGCGATCATTCAGCATTCCCTCTCATTCGGATCGGCGGGCGCATTGACCGCCACCGCCACCGCCACGCAGCAGCCGGAACTGCCGCCGGAACTGGACTACTTGAGGGGCGCCTTCCAGGAGCCGGAGGCACCTGTATCGGCGCCGCTCACGAGTGTGATGGGCGTGGAGCCGTCGGGCTGCCGATACGAGGCACGGGTCATGCAGGGCATCTGGGCGGCCGCGCCCTACCTGCACAACGGTTCGGTGCCGACCCTGGCGGAACTGCTGAAACCGTCGGAGGAGCGGGTTGAATCCTTCGAGATCGGCCCGGAATACGACATCGTGGCGGTCGGGCTCGCCGTCGACCAGACCCGGTTCGACTACACGCTGCAGACCACCGGCTGCGACGACATCGCGTCCGGCAACAGCCGCTGCGGCCACGAATACGGCACCACGCTGTCGGAAAGCGAGAAGGCGGCCCTGCTGGAATACCTCAAATCGCTGTAAGTCGCGCACTGGCCGGCTGCCGGATGATCCGGCAGCCGGACCCGCCGGGGTTCAACCGCAGGGCCAGGCCTCGCGGATGGCGGCCTCCAGGGCGGCGGCCGGGCTGCCCTCGAACGTCCCGTGCCAGTCGGGATGGGCCCGGATATAGCTGTTGAACAGGACGACCACGTCTGTGGTGGTGAAGGTATCCGGCGCGCAGAACCAGCCGCGTTCCGGCGTCTCGTACTCCGGGTGGCGGCCGGTCATCACCCCGTAGATGAAGCCGTTGCAGGCGCCGGCGTCAAAGATGCTCTGCTGGTCGGCCACCCCGGCGGTCAGGGCCCGCTCCGCGGCTTCGCACATGGAGACCATGTCGTCGAACCGGCCGCCCTCGAGATTGTCGGCGGCCAATGCCCGCGACCCGGTGGCGATTGCCGCCAGGACCATCAGGCTCGTCAGGATCGTTCGCATCGGCGGACGCTAGCATGGCGCCGAACGCCGTCGCAATCGGACGGCGTTCTAGGGGTCGGCGATCGGCGAAATGGAGAATGCGCTGGATTTCCGGGGGGCTATGCGGTTCAGTTTTCGGCTGGGAACGGCAGGACGCGGGAACGAGAAAGAAAAGGGAGGTCCATCATGAAGCGCAGAGATCTGGTCAAGGGGATCGCCGGGGGAACCGTGGCCGCAGGGGCGGCAACCGTGGCGGCGCCGGCGATCGCGCAGGATCGCCGGCAATGGAAGATGGTGACCGCCTGGCCGAAGAACCTGCCCGGGCCGGGCGTGGCGGCGCAGATGCTGGCCGACCGCATCACCGCGCTGTCCGGCGGCCGCATCGAGGTCAAGCTGTTCGCGGCTGGCGAGCTGGTGCCCGGGCGCGGCGTGTTCGACGCGGTCTCCGAAGGCACGGCGGAGCTGTATCACGCGGTGCCGGCCTATTGGGGGTCCAAGTCCAAGGGCATCCTGCTGTTCGGGTCGCAGCCTTTCGGCCTGCGCGCCGATGAGCAGTTCGGCTGGCTGGCCCATGGCGGCGGTCAGGCCCTCTATGACGAGATGTATGCCCGCTTCGGGCTGAAGCCGTTCCTGTGCGGCAATTCCGGGCCGCAATGGCAGGGCTGGTTCCGCACCGAGATCAATTCGGTCGATGATTTGCGCGGGCTCAAGTTCCGCACCACCGGCCTGGCGTCGGAGATGTGCAGCAAGATCGGCATGGCGGTCCAGGCCATGGGCGGCCGCGACATGTTCCAGGCGCTGCAATCCGGCGCGCTGGACGCCGGCGAGTTCATCGGCCCCTGGACCGACAGCGCGCTCGGCTTCTACCAGGTAGCCCAGAACTACTACTGGCCGGGCGTCGGCGAGCCGTCCTCGGCGGAGGAATGCGCGGTCAACCAGGATGCCTACAACGATCTTCCCGACGATTTGCAGCAGGCCGTCGCACTCGCCTGCGAGAGCCTCTACAACCCGGTCTGGACTGAATACACCACCAACCACGCCCGCGCCTTGCAACAGCTGGTGGCAGAGCAGGGCGTCCAGGTGCGCAAGCTGCCCGACGATGTGATCGTGGCCCTGGGCAATGCCGCGGGCGAGGTGATCGCCGATCTGCGCGAGGACGAGGACGAGCTGGTGCGTCGGATCACCGAGAGCTTCCTTGCCTATCGCGAATCCGTCGCCGGCTACATGACCTATGCCGATAACGGTCAGATGAACGCCCGGGCGCTGGACTACACCTACTAGGCGCGCGCCGGCACGGGGGTGGGGCCGGTGCGGCCATGACCGGGATCGCGGACCGGCTGGACGCGATCAACCGGGCGGTCGGCGCGGTGGTGCGCTGGGCGGCGCTGGCCATGGCGCTGCTGCAGTTCGGCATCGTGCTGCTGCGCTATGTGTTCGGCGTCAGCAGCATCGCGTTGAACGAGAGCATCCTGTACCTGCATGGCACGCTGTTCATGCTGGGTGCGGGCTACACGCTGCTGGTCGGCGGCCATGTCCGGGTCGATGTTTTCTATGCCCGGGCCAGCCGCCGCGCGCGCCGTGCCATCGACATCTTCGGCCATCTGTTCCTGCTGATGCCGGCGATGACGGTGCTGCTGTACTGGTCGTGGCCGACCGTGCGCAATTCCTGGGCGATCCTGGAAGGGCCGATCTCGGTCGGCGGCATCCCTGCCTCCTTCCTGCTGAAATCGTTGATCCCGGCCTTCTGCGTGCTGCTGCTGGTCCAGTCGGCCGCCTGCCTGCTGCGTGACATCGCAAGGTGGCGAGAGGGCCGGGAATGACGGCATTGCCGCTCGACCTCTTGATGATCGCGGCGCTGATCGTCTGCATCCTGCTGGGCTATCCGGTTTCTTTCACCATCGCCGGCGTGGCGACCGCCTTCGCCTTCCTCGGCTGGTGGCTGGGGGTGATGGACATCTCCCTGCTCGGCGCACTGGGGCAGCGTGTCTTCGGCCTGCTGACCAATGACGTGCTGATCGCCATCCCGCTCTTCGTGCTGATGGGCGTGGTGTTGGAGAAGAGCCGCATCGCCGCCGACCTTCTGGAGACCATGGGCCGGCTGTTCGGCCGCCTGCGCGGCGGGCTCGGCGTCTCGGTGGTGCTGGTCGGGGCGCTGCTGGCGGCCTCCACCGGCATCGTCGGCGCCACCGTCATCGCCATGGGCCTGATCGCGCTGCCGACCATGCTGCGCACCGGCTACGACCCGAAGCTGGCCTCCGGAACCGTGTGCACCGCCGGTACGCTGGGCCAGATCATCCCGCCCTCGACCCTGCTGATCATCCTCTCCGACGTGATGTCGAACGGCTATCAGCAGGCCCAATTCGCCCAGGGCAAGTTCACCGTGGAAACCATCTCCGTCGGTCAGGTCTTCGCCGGGGCCCTGCTGCCGGGGCTGGCGCTGGTCGGACTCTACATCGCCTACCTGCTGGCGCGGGCCTGGGCATCGCCGGCTTCGGCTCCGGCGGTCCGCGAGGCCGCCGACCGCCCGACCGGCCGCCAGATCGCCGCGGTGATCGCGCCGCCGATCCTGCTGATCGTGGCGGTGCTGGGCGCGATCCTCGGCGGGATCGCGACGCCGACCGAGGCGGCATCGGTGGGGGCCGCCGGCGCTCTGCTTCTGGCCGGGCACCGGTTGGGCGTCCGGCCGACCCTGCTGATCGCCGGCGTCCTTGCCCTTCTGGCCCTCGCGCTGGCGGCCGGGCTGGCGCCGGTGCGGCTGCAGCGCAGCGATACGACGCCCGTCGACTGGGCCCAGGGAGCGGTCTATCTGGCGCTGGCCGCGGCCGGGCTGACGGCGCTCGCTGCTGCGGTGCGGCGGGCGCTGCGCGCCGACATGCTGGTGCCGGCGCTGACCTCGACCATGACCGTGACGGCGATGATCTTCGCCACCATCCTGACCGCCAGCTTCTTCTCCCTGGTCTTCGTCGGCCTCGGCGGCGAGGAGCGGGTCGAGCGCATCCTGACGGCGATGCCCGGCGGCCCGACCGGCGCACTGATCTTCGCCATGGCGCTGGTCTTCGTGCTCGGCTTCGTGCTCGATTTCGTGGAGATCACCGTGATCGTGCTGCCGCTGGTGATCCCCGGCCTGATCGTGATGGGCCACGACCCGATCTGGCTGGCGATCCTGATCGCGGTCAACCTGCAGACCTCGTTCCTGACCCCGCCCTTCGGCTTCTCGCTGTTCTACCTGCGCGGCGTCGCCCCGCCCGAAATCGCGACCACCGCCATCTATCTCGGCGTGGCCCCGTTCATCGCGCTGCAGGTCGCCGGAATGGCCCTGATCTACTTCCTGCCCGCCCTTGCCACATGGTTGCCGGGCGCGGTGTTCTGAACGCAGTCGGGCCTCGGCGTAGCGCCGCCGGCAAACCGCGTCAGAAGATGCCCTGGCAGATGACCATGATCACCAACGCCACCACCCAGTACCCGGCATCGGTATTGCGGGCATAGGCCGAGTTCTTCCGGAACGACCCGCCGGAATAGGCCAGCACTGTGAAGGCGACCGTCCCCAGGATCACCGTCATCAGCGCATCGGATGCGGCGGTCACGCCGACGAACCAGCTCATCAGCAGCAGGCCGATGCCCTGGCTGGCCATGGCCGCGACCGGCATCTCGTTGGCCGTGCCCATCTCCACGCCGACCCCTTCGGCCCATTTCGGCCCGAACAGCTTGGGCGAATACCACAGCCAGCCCGCCAGGAACGACACCACGGCGCCGACGATCACCGCCAGCCAGCTCACACCCGTCGTCAATTCAGCCATTTTCCCCTCCGCCTTGGTAAGGTTCGATTGTTCCGCCCCCTCACGGGACGGTTCACTGGGATGGTCCGGATCGATGCGGCTCGTCCGCATCCGTGATGAAGGCGGCCAGGGCCGGCAGGACCAGATCCCAGCCACGTTCGAACAGCGCCCGCCGTTCCGGCCAGCGCTCCCCGAGCCCGCTCTCTGCCTCGCTGTGCCGCACGTCGATCCGGGTCTGGCCGCCATCGCCGGTGAAGGACACGGCGATTTCCGTCGGCTGGTCGACCGCGCCCGGGAACCAGGTGTAGACGATGCGATGCGGCGGATCGCATTCCAGCACCTCGCCGAACACGAACTCTTCGCCGGCCTCCGACCGCTCCAGGAACCGGCCGCCGACCCGCGCCTCCAGGCTCAGCCGCGACCGCTCGAACCGGCGATGTCCCTGCGGCCACCACAGATCCAGGCGATCGGTGAACACCGCGAAGGCGTGCTCGACCGGGCACCGGATGCGGATCGAGCGTTCCAGCGGCCCGCTCACCGGCTGTTCTTCCACTCGTCTTCGGCGGCCCGCTTCAGGCGCATCAGCGCGTCGTCCCAAAAGGATTCCAGCCAGTCCCGCGCCGAGTCGAACCCGGACTTCCTGAGCCGGAAGACATTGCGGTTGCCTTCGCTGCGATGCACGACCAGCTCCGCCGTCTCCAGCAGCCTCAGATGCTTCGACACCGCCGGCCGGCTGACCGGCAGCGCCGCCGCGATCTCGCCGACGGATTTGGGCCCGGGTGCGAGCAGACGCACGATCTGCCGTCGTGTCGGGCTGCCCAGAGCGTCCAGTGTCGCTTCCAGTTTCGGTTCGCTCAGCACGTCGGATTGGGTGGACTGATTGGTAACTTCTCGGTTACGGTAATGCCCAAGTTACCTGACTGTCAAGTCGGCGGTCGGGCCCATCGGGATGTGTCTGTGACGGCCGTCACAATGACGGCTGGGCATCGCGGCTACCATCGGTTGTAGGCAGTGGTATTTGTCCTGCCGGCTTCGCGATGACGGGCGCCGGCAGGGATCTGCGACACGGGTGGCTATGCGAATGCGGGCGTTTCCGGCGGTCTGCGCCGTCCTTCAAATTGTCCTGACGACGGCATCGGTTGCAGCCGAGCCGGTGCTGGAAATCCAGGCAGAAGAGGTCGAGGCGCTCGTGGCCGCCGACCATGGTGACCGGCTGCTGGTCGTCCATTATTCCTCGGATGACGGGTCCTGCAGCTTCTGTGTGGACAGCAACGACACGGTGCAAAGGGCGGCCGGAGAGCTCGCGGACCGGTTCGTCTTCGCGCAAGTGCTGGTGAACCCTTGGCGGGCCTATTTCGAGGAGGGCCACCCCGCCGCCGCTTACCAGCAGCGGATCGGCTATCGGCTGACCGGGGTGCCCGCCGCCATGGTCTTCTCGCGCGGCCAGCCCTTGCGGCTGATCACCAGCATCGGCCCCGAATTTTCCGCCGAGCTTGAAAGTGCGCGCGACCTGGCGATGCAACAGGCGACGGCGCCGAGGGGGCCGGTGGCGGTCTCGCGCGTACAGCCGGACAAGATCGCCGCGTTCCTGCAACAGCCGGCGCGCGACCGACCGGTGGTGCTCACCATCTCGTCGACGGACCTGGGCTGCCCGCATTGCATCGAGGCGAATTCGGTGGTCGAGGAGACGTCGCGGTACCTCGCCGACTCTTACACCTTCCTCCATGTCGAGCTCGACCCCTGGCAGTCCTTCGCCACGGATGAGGCGCTGACGGCATTCCTGGCGGCGCAGGGTGCGACGATCAACGGCGTTCCGACCACCTTCCTGGTGAATGAGGGGCGCCTGCTCGGCCAGATGCCGACCTTGCGCGGCGATCTGAGGACCATTCTGGTGCAAGTGCTTCCAGGGATCGGACAATGAGCGCAGACCGAACCGACGCCCGCCGCCGCTGGAGCGCCGGCATTCTTGCCTTTGGGCTTCTGGTCCCGTGGGCGTTGCCGGCAGCCGCCGAGGACCGGACCATCCAGGTCGACCCGGGGCTCTGGCGCTTCACCAATTCCTTCTCCGTGCAGGGAATGGGGCAGGGCCGCGAGGACACGATCACTGAGTGCCTGACGGAGGAAACCGCGCAGCTCGACCTGCAGGCCGTCCTGAGCGACATGGCGGGACCCGACGGCAATTGCACCATCTCCAATCTGGTGGACCGGCCTGGAAGGGTGGAACTGAACATCGCCTGCGAGGCAAGCGCGGGGGATGTAGTGATGCGATCCTCCGGCCGCATGGAATACACCTATTCCCGCGACGCGTTCGACGGCGGCGTGGAGGGCATCATCGAGATGCAGGGCCAGGCGTTGCCTTACACCGGGCGCGGCACCGGAACACGGATCGCGGACTGCACCAAGGACTAGCGCATGGTCCGCTCATGCGGACTCGGGGTCGGCCCCCTGGCTTGGTGGAATGATCGGCCGGCGCGGCGACAATTCTCCACTTTTGCGGCACAGGGCCGACGGGCTATTCTCCCCGCCCTCTTTCAGGCATGGGCCGGGCGCGCTGATCCGCGACCGGTCCGCAGCAGGGCGTTGAGACGATGTCAGCACAGAACCAGCAGCCTCGGACGCTGTTCGACAAGATCTGGGACAGCCATGTGGTCCGCCGTCAGGAGGACGGGACCTGCACCCTCTATATCGACCGGCACCTGGTCCATGAGGTGACCAGTCCGCAGGCCTTCGAGGGGCTGCGCATGGCCGGGCGCGGCGTGCGGCGGCCGGACGCGACGCTGGCGGTGGCCGACCACAACGTGCCGACCTCCGACCGATCCCAGGGCATCGCGGATGAGCAGTCTCGCATCCAGGTCGAGACCCTGGAATCCAACTGCGCCGAATTCGGCGTGCCGATCTTCAAGATGGACGATATCCGCCAGGGCATCGTGCACATCATCGGTCCCGAGCAGGGCATGACCCAGCCGGGCATGACCATCGTCTGCGGCGACAGCCACACCGCCACCCATGGCGCCTTCGGGGCGCTGGCCTTCGGCATCGGCACGTCCGAGGTGGAGCATGTTCTGGCCACCCAGACCCTGATGCAGCAGCCGGCCAAGAACCTGCGCATCTCCGTCGAGGGCGATCTGCCGAACGGGGTGACCGCCAAGGATCTGATCCTGGCGATCATCGGCGAGATCGGCACCGCCGGCGGCACCGGCCATGTCATCGAGTATGCCGGGCAGGCGATCCGCGACCTCTCCATGGAAGGCCGCATGACGATCTGCAACATGTCGATCGAGGGTGGCGCCCGCGCCGGCCTGATCGCGCCCGACGAGACGACCTTCGAATACCTGGCGGGCCGGCCCATGGCGCCCAAGGGCGCGCTATGGGAAACCGCGGTCGCCTATTGGAAGACCCTGCCGTCGGACGACGGTGCCCGCTACGACCGCGAGGTCACCCTGAACGCCGCCGACATCGCGCCGACGGTGACCTGGGGCACCAGCCCGCAGGACGTGGTGCCGATCACCGGCGCGGTTCCCGATCCGGACAGCCTGGGCGACGAGGCCCGCGCCAAGGCGGCGCGCCGCTCGCTCGACTATATGGGCCTTGAGGCCGGCACCCGGATGACCGACATCGCCGTCGACAAGGTCTTCATCGGCTCCTGCACCAATGGCCGCATCGAGGATCTGCGCGCCGTCGCCGCACTGGCCGAGGGCCGCAAGGTCGCCGATGGGGTCTATGCGATGATTGTGCCCGGCTCCGGCCTGGTGAAGGAGCAGGCGGAGGCCGAGGGCCTGGACCGCATCTTCACCGAGGCCGGCTTCGACTGGCGCGAGCCCGGCTGTTCCATGTGCCTGGCCATGAACGCCGACCGGCTGGAGCCGGGCGAGCGCTGCGCCTCCACCTCGAACCGCAATTTCGAGGGCCGTCAGGGCCGCGGCGGGCGCACCCATCTGGTCAGCCCGGCCATGGCCACGGCGGCGGCGATCGCCGGCCACCTGGCGGATGTCCGGGACCTCGCCTGACCCGACCGAGGGGCCGTCCTTTACGATCAGGGCCGGCACCCCGGCCGACGCGAACGCGATCTGGCAGGTGCACCGCCGGTCGATCCTCGAGCTCGGCCGCGACTACTACACCCAGGCGGAAGTCGAAAGCTGGGCCCATGGCCTGGTGCCCAAGCGCTACGCTGACAACATGGCCGCCGGCAAAGAGACCTTCTATGTGGCGGTCGACGGGGCGGGCACGGTGATCGGCTTCTGCTCGTTCCGTGAGGACGAAGTGCGCGGGCTCTATGTCGATCCGAGCATGGCGCGGTGCGGCGCCGGCGGTGCTCTTTTGCGCCGGGCAGAGGCCGACCTGCTGGCCTCCGGCCAACACCGGATCTGGCTGCGGGCCAGCCGGGCCGGGCAGCCCTTCTACACCGCCCAGGGCTTTGAAGCGGTCGACGAGTACCCTTGGAAGTCGCGCGGCGGCCTGGAAATCATGGTTCAACGGATGGAGAAATCCCTGGCCTGAGCCGCCGGAACACACGCCGGCGGCACGGAAATATGACGGCAGGTGCGGTTGCGCGCGTTAACCAAACCGGTCCATAAGGGCCGGGGGGCGCAAAACCAAAAGGAAAATGCCGCATGTTCGTCCGTCCATTCGCGATTCTCTCCCTCCTCTTTTTCAGTGCCACGATCGCCCAGGCCCAGACCCTGGCGGAGCGCATCGAGGCGGAACTGCTCACCGGCTTCGACGCCGTCGCGACCGAGGATGCCGCGGCGACCCTGGCCATCGTCGAGGAGGTCTACCGGGCCCGCGCCATGCGGCCGATCTGGGTGTCCGAGAGCGGCGTGCTGCCGCGCGGCCGCGACATGGCCCGCCTGCTGGCCGAGGCCGATCTCGACGCGCTGGACCCGAACGATTACGGCGCGGGCTATGTGAGCAGCGTGCTCGGCGCGACCGATCCGCAGACCCTGGCGGGGCTCGAGGTCCGGCTCAGCATCGGCCTGGCGCAGTTCACCGCCGATCTGGGCCAGGGCCGGACGGCGCCGAACGCGGCCGATCCGGAGCTCTTCCTCTATCGCGAGGAGGTCGACAAGGCGGTTGTGCTGAACACGGTGGAGGCCGCCACCGATTTGGAAGTCTTCGTCGACCGTTACCGGCCTCAGAGCCCGCGCTACGACCGCATCCGCGCGGCCCTCACTGATTACCGCCTGCTGGCCGAGCTCGGCGGGTGGGAACCGATCCCGGACGGGCCGGCGCTGAAGCCCGGCATGACCGATCCCCGGATCGGCATGGTCCGCGAGCGCCTGGTGCTGTGGGGCGATCTCGATGCCGAGGCACTGCCCGCCGATTCCGACCCGGACTTCTACGACGACGCGCTGGAGGTGGCGATCAAGCGGGCCCAGTACCGGCACGGCCTGACCCAGGATGGCGTTGTCGGGCGCAACACCCTGGCGGCGCTGAACGTATCGGTCGAGGACCGGGTCGAGCAGCTTGTCCTGAACCTGGAGCGGCGGCGCTGGATGCCGGACGATCTCGGCCAGCGCTACGTCTTCGTCAACCTGGCGGACTTCAACCTGAAGATCGTCGACGGCGAGCAGACCATCTATGAGGACCGAGTGGTGGTCGGCCGGCCCTATCACCGCACCCCGGTGTTCAGCCACGAGATGACCTATCTGGTGGTCAACCCGTTCTGGCACGTGCCGCCCAGCATCGCCCGCAACGAGCTGCTGCCGAAGATCCAGGAGGACGCCGGCTATCTGGCCGCCAACAACTTCACCCTGCTGAGCGACTGGAGCGCCGGCGCCACCGAGATCGACCCCCTGACGGTGGACTGGCAATCGGTCGAGCCCAGGTCCTTCGCCTACAAGATCCGGCAGGGCCCGGGCGACGGCAACGCGCTCGGCCGGTTGAAGTTCATGTTCCCCAACCGCTTCAACATCTACCTGCACGACACGCCGGCGAAATCCCTGTTCGCCCGCGACCAGCGCAGCTTCAGCCATGGCTGCATCCGGGTGATGAATCCGCCCGAGCTGGCCGAGGTCGTGCTGGCCGACCACCCGGACTGGGATCTGGAGCGGATCAACCGCACCATCGACGGGGGCGACCGCACCGTGGTCTCGCTGCCGGAGCCGCTGCCGGTGCATCTCAGCTACCAGACCGCCTGGGTGAACAAGGACGGCTCGGTGCATTTCCGGACGGACATCTATGACCGGGATGTGGTATTGGCCGAGGCACTGATGGGCACTCGGATCGGCCGGACGTTCTGACCGGCCGTTCCAGCAACGAAAAAAGAACGATCCGGCGTCACGCTGTCGCCGGAATCGCGAACACAATGCCGCTGCGTAATCGAGGGAGAGCGGTGTGCGGGGTCTTGTCACGTGCGGGCGCCGGCGCGTCCTGGCCGGGATGGTCGGGGCTGCGGCGGCGGTTACCATGCCGTCGATCATGGCGGGCAATCGGGCGATGGCGGCGGCCATGCCCGCGGTCCGGACCTTGTCGATCCGGTCCTTGCATACCGAGGAGCGGCTGACGGCGACGTTCTTCCGGGACGGACGCTACGATCCCGCGGCCCTGAACGAGATCGACTATTTGCTGCGCGACTGGCGCACCGGTGCGGTGAAGACGATCGACCGGGGCCTGCTGGATATGCTCTGCATGCTGCACCGGCAGGTCGGCGGCACCGAGCCGTTCGATCTGATCTCCGGCTACCGCTCGCCGGAGACCAATGCCGCGCTGGCGCAGCAGAATGGCGGGGTGGCCCGTCGCAGCCTCCACATGGACGGCATGGCGGCGGATATCCGGCTTCCGGGCTGCGCGCTCCAACGGCTGCACCAGGCAGCCGTGGGGCTCGAGTCCGGCGGCGTCGGCCTCTACACCCGCTCCGACTTCATCCACGTGGACACCGGCCGCGTCCGCTACTGGGGCAGCTAGCGCGGACACCGCGTGGCGCTGCAATTTGCGGCTGTGAACCGGCTTTGATCGGCCCGTTTCGGCACAATAAATCCCTTTGGCCGGTGCGGACCCTGTGGCAAAAGAAGCGGCCGGCGCCTTGTGTGCCGGCCAAGAGAAATGCCAAGGGATTGTATCCGTGGAGCCTTTCACCACGTTGACCGGCGTCGCCGCGCCATTGCCGATGATCAATGTCGACACCGACATGATCATCCCCAAGCAGTTCCTGAAGACGATCAAGCGCACCGGACTGGGCAAGAACCTGTTCGACGAGATGCGCTTCACGCCGGATGGCACGGAGATCCCGGATTTCGTGCTGAACAAGCCGGCCTATCGCCAGGCCAGCATCCTGGTGGCGGGAGAGAATTTCGGCTGCGGCTCGTCGCGGGAGCACGCCCCTTGGGCGCTGCTGGATTTCGGCATCCGCTGCGTGGTCGCCACCAGCTTCGCCGACATCTTCTTCAACAACTGCTTCAAGAACGGCATCTTGCCGATCGTGCTGCCGCAGGGCGACGTCGACAAGCTGATGGACGATGCCGAGCGCGGCGCCAACGCGACGGTCACCGTCGATCTTGAGGCCCAGGAGATCCGCGGGCCCGACGGCGGGGTCATCCACTTCGACGTCGATCCGTTCCGCAAGCACTGCCTGCTCAACGGGCTGGACGATATTGGCCTGACCCTGCAGCACGCCGAGGCGATCGACGCCTATGAGGCCCGGGCCGGCGGCGAGCGGCCCTGGCTGTTCGCCTGAGTTCGCGCGCACGGAATCCGAAGAAGCTCCGGGAAATCGAGATATGGCCGCCAGCAAGACGATCCTCATGCTGCCGGGGGACGGCATCGGCCCGGAGGTGATGACCGAGGTCCGGCGCCTGGTCGACTGGCTGAACCGCGACCGGGGCATGTCCTTCACGGTTGAGGAGGGGCTGGTCGGCGGCTGCTGCATCGACACGCACGGCGTGCCCCTGACCGACGAGACCATGGCCCAGGCGCTGAAGGCCGACGCGGTGCTGCTGGGCGCCGTCGGCGGGCCGGCCTGGGACGGCATCGATTTCGCCATCCGGCCCGAGGCCGGGTTGCTGCGACTGCGCAAGGAGATGGAGCTGTTCGCCAACCTGCGGCCGGCGATCGTCTTCCCGGCCCTGGCCGACGCCTCGACCCTGAAGCGCGAGGTGGTCGAGGGGCTGGACATCATGATCGTCCGCGAGCTGACCGGCGGCGTCTATTTCGGCGAGCCGCGCGGCGTGGAGCAGATCGGCGAGGGCGAGCGCCGCGGCGTCAACACCCAGGTCTACACGACCTCCGAGGTGAAGCGGGTCGGCCGCATCGCCTTCGAGCTGGCCCGACAGCGCTCCAACCGGGTCTGCTCGGTGGAGAAATCCAACGTGATGGAATCGGGCCTGATGTGGCGCGAGGACATCACCGCGCTCCACAAGGCGGAGTTCGGCGACGTGGAGCTGTCGCATATGCTGGCCGACAATTGCGCCATGCAGCTGGTGCGCAATCCCAAGCAGTTCGACGTCATCGTCACCGACAATTTGTTCGGCGACATGCTGTCCGACGAGGCGGCGATGCTGACCGGGTCGCTCGGCATGCTGCCCTCCGCGTCCCTGGGCGCGGCCGACGCCGAGGGCCGTCGTCTCGCCCTCTACGAGCCGGTGCATGGTTCGGCGCCGGATATCGCCGGGCAGGGGCTGGCCAACCCGATCGCCACCCTGCTCAGCTTCTCCATGATGCTGCGCTACAGCTTCGCCCTCGACACCATCGCCGACGAGGTCGAGACGGCGATCCGCAACGTGCTGAACAGCGGCATTCGCACCGCCGACATCATGTCCGACGGCATGGCACGGGTCTCCACCGGCGTCATGGGCGACACCATCCTGCGGGAGCTGCGCAAGCTCGGCGGCTGACCGGTCTCCCGGCCAGGACATTTCCGATTTCAGCCTCCGGCCGCCGCGCCAGGGGCCATTCGTGCGTGTGACGGATCAACGGCCGTAACACCAATGTGACCCGTCGTGACCCGTGGCTGTCACATGGTTTGCTTTAGACTGTAAAATAAAAAGCAACCCAGTTCTTTGTATTTGTCCTATTGAATTCAGTCGATTATGGTTAACAAGAAAGACGGTTGATGTATCGTTCCGATATATCGGAACGAAATACACAGAGTTGACGGGTCGGTTTCTTCGGGTTCATAGACGTTTGAAAAGACGGTCGCTTCTTCAATCGCAACAGACCTCGCGGGGGAGGCATGGTTGCAATGGGCATGAAGACCGTACGCCGCCGGGGGCAGGGGACGCCGGGCCCGGCGCGCCGCAGCGATTGGCCCGGCCTCGGGCGTGAGCGCCCGGGGGCGGTCACGCGCCCGTTAACCATGGTTCACAAATCCGAAACGCGTTCCGGGGATGACCTCTTGGGCATTCCGTCCTGCCGCAGACATGGCGGGGACGCGGCAGGTGCGCGCGGCCGGGCATAGGGACCGGCGCCGCAGTCACGCTCTACACCCGGTCCCGGCGCAGGCCGCGGCCAGCGGGTGGCCAACAGGCCGGAACTGGGGCGACGGCCAATGACCGGCGACGGCAACGCCGGCTCATCACGGCAACAGGGAACCAATGGCGGGCCGCGACGGCCCGGCCGGACGTAACCAGAAGGGAGTAGTGATGATGAGAATTCGGATGACCGCGGTTCGCGCCGCATGTCTGGGCGGGGCAGCCGCGATCGGGCTGGCCGCGTTTTCGCCACCGGCCTCCGCCCAGTCGCTTGAGGAGTTGCGCCGGCAGATCGAGATCCTGACCCAGAGGATCGAGCAGTTGGAGGCCGAGCAGCGTGCCCGTCCGCAGGGTGCGGCCCCGGCCAGCACCGAAGGGCTGGTCGAGTCCGGCGAGGACGACATCCGGCTGACCCTGTCGGGTCAGGTCAACCGGGGTGTGCTGTTCGCCGACAACGGCACCGACAGCGAGGTGTTCCACGTCGACAACGACAATTCCTCGACCCGTGTCCGCTTCGTCGGAGAGGGGGATTTGAACGACGACATCACGGTCGGCACCCAGATCGAGGTGCAGTTCGAATCGAACTCGACGGCGGCGATCTCGTTCAACCAGAGCGGCTCGTCCGACACCAACAACTTCACCGAGCGCAAGCTGGAGCTCTATTTCGACAGCGACCAGTTCGGCCGGGTCTGGCTCGGCCAGGGCGATACCGCCTCCAACAGCACGTCGGAGGTCGACCTGTCCGGCACCTCGGTGGTCGGGTATTCCGGCATAGCGGACATGGCCGGCGGCCTGGAGTTCGACAACGGCCGGGAGATCGGCGATGCGTTCAGCAATCTGGACGGGCTGAGCCGCGACGACCGGCTGCGCTACGACACGCCGAATTTCGGCGGGTTCGTCGCCTCCGCCTCCGCGGTCGAGTCCGACGAATGGGACGCCGCGCTCAGGTTCAGCGGCGAGATCGCCGGCATCCGGACCGCCGCGGCGGTGGCCTATGCCGATTCCAACACCTTCGAACAGGTCAACGGATCGGCCTCGATCCTGTTCTCCAGCGGCCTGAACTTCACCGCGGCCGCCGGCACCCGCGATCCCGACGCCCCCGGCCGTGACGACCCGTTCTTCTATTACCTGAAGGTGGGACAGCGGCTCGACATCTTCGATATCGGCGAGACCCGGCTGGCGATCGACTTCACCCAGGCCGACGACGTCGAGGCCGACGGGGAGGAGTTCACCTCCTATGGCGCCTTCCTGGTCCAGGTGCTGGACCCGGTCGCGACCGAGCTCTATCTCGGCGTGCGCAACCACACCCTGGACGTCGACAGCGGCTCCGACCCGGATGACCTGATCGCCGTCCTGGCCGGCGCCCGGATCAAGTTCTAGACATGCGGAGGATGAAGGAGCTCATGTTCATGTCGACAATGGCCCGCGTGGCCGCGCTCGCGGCGCTGCTGGGGTTGGCGGTGGCCTGCGACGCGATCACCCCGGTCGAGTACACCGCGACCGACGAGATCCCGGCGGGGCCGGGCTTGTTGAGCGGCGAGGACGGCGAGTTCACGTTGTACCGGCGCTGACGCGGCGCGCGCCGCCGCGGGGCGGGGCGGGCCATGCCCGCCCTGTCGCCGCCGGGCGAACGCGATCCGGGGGTCGCCGGCGCGCGTGGCCGGTCCGGCGCTACTGGGTCACGCCGTAGTTGAACAGCTCGTCGCCACTGGCCTGGTAGTTCTTCTCGCCGCCGCGCAGCATCTTCTTGCCCTTCTGGACGATGCCGGAATACAGCTCGCTGCCGACTTCCTTGGAGAACACCTTCATGCCGTGGAAGCCGCCCTGCTTGGCCTTCCACTGCAGCATCACCGACGCCATGTCCGGGCCCGACACGCTGCGGTGGTGCGGCCAGTAGACGTCGACATTGGAATACAGCTTGGCGCACTCGTTTCGCGAGGCGTGATAGATCGCCACGGCCCACTCGTCCTTGGCGGTGAAGTTGAGCTGCTTCAGCAGCCGCTCCTTCTTCGCCGCGGTTGTCAGCGCCTTGACGCCGGCGCGGATCAGGAACTGGCCCAGATCGGCCATCTCGCCGAGCGGGATCGGCACCAGCTTGAGCAGGTTCTTGCTCATCATCTCCGCCGCACCCTGCACCTCGCCGGGCTTCCAGGCGGAGAATGCGACGTTGGTGCTGCCGCCATCCTTGTAGTCGAAGGATTTCACCTGGGAGACCAGGGCGACGACCTCCTTGAATTCTCCCGTCACCAGCCACGCATTGGTCTTGTTCGACAGGCTCATCGACTTGCCCATCGGGTCGACATTCGCCGAGTGCGTGGTCCAGCTTCCGCCGGTGGATTTCCCAAACGGGGTCAGTTGGGCTTTGCCAAAGAAGACCGCCATGATTCTCTCCTCGATGCTGGGGTTTGCGTTCGGCGGCGGTGGATAAGGCCTCGCGCCGCCAAATCCAGTGACCCCGGTCACTCGATCCCGGCGATTCGGATTTTTTCTGTTTCGAGGGTGCCGACGGCGCGGCGGACTCAGCGGAAGCTGCCGATCTCCGGGCTTGGCTTGCCGAGCAGGTAGCCCTGGACGAATTCGACGCCGCAGCCGCGCATCAGGGCGAGGCACTGCACGGTTTCCACCGCCGTGGCGATGGTGCGTACGCCGGTCTGGCGACAGAAGCCGGTCAGCGCCTCCAGCAGCGCCCGGGCCTTGACGGACTCGGCGTCCGCCAGGGAGGCCTGGGCCCGGAACTTGACGAAGTCGACATCCAGCGCGGTCAGCATCCGGAACCCGTCCATGCCGGCGGAGAAATCATCCAGCCCGACCATATGGACGCGCGGACGCAGGCTCTGGATCAACTGGTCGACGGCATCCAGATCGGGGATCCGGAAGCATTCCGTGATCTCCATCGCCAGCAGCTTGGCGTTCTCGGGATCGGCGTCGAAGATCTGATGCAGGCGCGTGATGCAATCCGGGTTGAGCAGAGACACGCCGGAGATGTTGACGGACAAGCGGATGTCTGTGCGTTGCCGCTCCTGCGTCCAGCGCAGCGCCTTCTCGACCATCGCCAGATCGAAGCGACAGATCTGGCCGGTCTCCTCCGCATAGCTGATGTACCGGTACGGTGACTCATCCGGGCGGTCGTCGATCCGCGCCAGGCTCTCGAAGAACAGGATCGTGCCGCCGTCGATGGCGACGACCGGCTGGAAGGCGATATGGAATCCGGCGCTCTCGACCAGCTCCTTGAAGGTCTCCGACATCTGGGCCGCCTCGGCGGCGACGGCGGGAAGGTCGTCGCGTAGCTGCCGCAGCGCGGCGCCGGCGTCGTCGGCCTCGCGGAAGCGGCGCACGGCGTGGGTGACGACCTGGCCCATCGTGTCTTCCGAGACGGCTTCGTTGGCCATGATGCTGGCCGACTCGATATCGGCACCGGAGGCCTGGCCAGCGAACCCGGAGACCATGGACAGGACCTGGGTTTCCAACCGGGCAACGTCCAATGCGCGGTTGTGGACCAGGCCGTAGCGGCCGTCGCCCAGGCCGGCCGCACGCCGATCGACCGAACGGCCGGACAGGTAGCCGGCGATCGTGTTCGTCAGGTTGCGGTAGGTGCGCTGGTCCAGATCGCGTCGCAAGCCGATCATTTCCGGGATGGCCAGCAGGGTCAGCACCCGGCCGTCTTCGCCGCCGGGCCGCGACAGATGCCGTCGTGCCGTCGCGGTGAAGGCCGCCTCGTCCAGCAGCCCGGTCGCGCCGCCGGTATTGCCGGCCGGCCCCTCTCCCTGGAGCGTGGCCAGGTTGATCGCCAGGAAGGCGCGGTGCAAATGCTCGGGCAGCACGTGGACGGACAAGGTCACCGGGACTTCGCCGCCATCCGGCGTGGCGAAGTTGACGGTCACGTTGTCGACCCGGCCGCAATCCCGGGCGATCGCAAGCAGGCTGCGCAGCTCGGTCCGGTGGTTGGCGGCCAGCATGTCGTCGAGCGGCTGTCCGGCCATCTGGTCCGGCGCCCGTCCGGTGATTGCCAGGGTCAGGCCGGAGGCATGTGTGATCCGCAGGTCGCGGTCGATCTCGATCACCGTGTCGGCCCAGCAGAACGCCAGCGCCACCAGGCTTGCATGATCGGTTTGCGGAACGTGAGTGGCCGAGCCGGCGCTGGCGGTGTCCGGCTGGTCGGTCTCGGGGGCGAGGGGCATGGGGCTCCGGTCTGTCAGACGATCGTCAGGCGACCCGTCGGTGATGATCCGTCAGTGAAATGCCGGGCCAGTTGGCTCAGGACGTGCTCGACGTCGGCCGGGCAGACTTGGCGGTACTCGCGCACCAGGCGGTCGACGATCGTGTCGGTATAGTCGCGTTGCCAGTCGAGGCCGTGATCGGCCGGGGCCGACTGCGCCTCGCGGACCTCGCGGACGACGTCGATGGCGATGCGGAAGGCCTGGAACAGGTCGATCGGCAGGCCGGTCTTGCTGTACAGCCCGCGATAGCCCAGCGGGCCGCGGTCATAGAGCAGGATGCGGGCGTTCTCGATCGGCACCTCGGCCATGCGCGCCATGCCGGCCTCGAAGAAGTGCAGGTCGCCGACGCAGATGGCGCGCAGCAGCAGGGTCGGCGTCAGCTTGGCGGTGGCGTGCAGCCGATCGACCAGGGCCTCGATCTCCACCACCCGGGACTCGTCGGTCACCAGCCGCGACAGGGCCCGCTCGCGGCCGTGCTGGGCGAGGTCGGCCACCAGCGGCTCCGGCAGATTGTGGCGCTGGATCAGCCGCTCGCGCAGGGTTTCCGACAGGGTCGACACCAACCGTTCCGTCACCGCCAGCGGCAGCGAGCGACGCTCGACCATCAGCGCGGCGACGTCCTCGTCGTCCTGGAAGGTCGCCAGCGCGGACTCCAGAGACACCGCGCTGATCTCCGCCCCGTCATTGGCCAGCAGGACGCAGACGACGCCGCGACGGCCGGTCTCCATCAGCGCATGGGAGACCGCCTCGGACACCGTCCGGCGCTCGGCGATGGCGAATTGCTTGGCCTCGCTGCCGGCCTGGACGATGCCGATCAGATCCTCATCGGTCAGCACGTCCGATGCGCGCAAGATCGGCAGCGCCACAGACTCGATGTCCTGGGCCAGGGAGAGGGCCAGGCTGCGCGGCAGCAACGGGCTGTGCTTGATGTGCTCGGCCAGGGATTCCCGCACCTCGTCGGCGACGTCGGCGGCGAGCAGCCCGAGGATGCCTTCCGCCATGCGGCGTTCGCGCGGCGCCAGGTCGCCATCGGCGAAGGCGGCGGCGACGCTGGCCGCCGTCGCGGCCCGGGCGGATGGCGACCGGTCCCGCAGCAGGCGGTCCACATGGCCCTGACTCAAGGCGGGCGGGGGTTTGTGCTGTCCCAGCATGGCAAGTTTAGCGATGGCTCCGGGCGGGCGCCGGTGGCGATGCCGCGCCCACCGACCAGCTTGCCGGGGAAGCGTTAAATGGCGATTAAATGGGGTGCCCGGATGGTGACCGGATCGGTCTCAGCGGCCCTTCCCGGGCCGTGCGCCGCCGCGCGGCTTGGACGGGATCAGCCGGAGATGGGCGGTCTTGCGGGCGGCCGATTTCTCCTTGGCCCGGACCGCGCGTTTGGCGGCATGCCGCTTGCGAATTTCGCGGAGCGCTTCGCGATAGCTTCTCAGGCGACGCTCCAGGTAGGGGCTGACCATCGGTCGCCGGCTCTCCCAATCGATTTGATTGTTATCGTTAATCGTTAATGCGTAATATTGTCGATCGTAGGGCATTATGCAACCAAAAGAATTTCGCTAAACGCTAATGGATGACGCGATTTCTGCTTTGTCTGGATTGGAAACGGACTGGAAGATTTCCTGGATCGTCGGTTAATTTTTCTTGGTTAACGGTGAAATTTTCTTACTTCCATTAACCATAGTCCCGATCTGGTCTTTATTGTTGGCTATTCGACTCCCGCGCGGCGAAGCTCCGGGCCCAGCCGCCCGGTCACCCACAGGAAGAACATCCTGAAATCGCTGATCAGCGACCAGGCCGGGTAGGTGAAGGTCGCCGGCCGGTTCCGCTCGATGCGGAAATGGGCGATCCAGGCGAAGAAGTAGCCGGAGACGATTGCCGCCGCGATCAGCCACCAGGTCTGCGTGGCGACCGACCAGACGAGCAGCGCCAGGGCCAGCGCGGTGCCGAAATAGTGCAGCGCGCGGGTGCCCGGTCGGGCGTGCTCGCGCAGGTAATGCGGCCAGAACTCCGCATAGGTCTTCAGCGCCTTGTCCATCGCTGCCTCCGGCGTCTTGATCGGGACCGAAGCCCGTGCCGGTAATGTCGCGTCGCCGGGCCTCGCCATCAAGGGGCAGGGCCGGCGGCGGGGTTGCATTCTCGGGCCGGACGGCCTAATCAACCCGACCCGGTTTTCAGCGAGCACACGGCCATGAGCTACAAGGTTGCGGTCATCGGCGCCACCGGCAATGTCGGGCGCGAAATCCTCGGCATCCTGGCGGAGCGGGACTTCCCGGTCAGCGACATCGCGGCGCTGGCGTCGGAGAAATCCGTCGGCCGCGAGGTGTCGTTCGGCGAGGACGACACCGTGAAGGTGCAGAACCTGGAGACCTTCGACTTCAAGGGCTGGGACATCGCGCTGTCGTCCCCCGGCGCCAAGGTGTCGGCGGTGCACGCCCCGCGCGCCGGCAAGGCCGGCTGCGTGGTGATCGACAACACCTCGCAGTTCCGCATGGACCCGGATGTGCCGCTGGTGGTGCCGGAGGTGAACCCCGAGGCGCTGGCCGGCCACACCCGCCGCAACATCATCGCCAACCCGAACTGCTCGACCATCCAGCTCATGGTGGCGATGAAGCCGCTGCACGATCTGGCGCGCATCCGCCGGGCCGTGGTGGCGACCTATCAGTCGGCGTCGGGCGCGGGCCGCGGCGGCATGGACGAGCTGTTCAACCAGACCCGCGGCATCTATGTGAACGACCCGGTCCGGCCGGAGGAGTTCACCAAGCAGATCGCCTTCAACGTCATTCCCCATATCGACGTCTTCATGGAGGACGGCTCGACCAAGGAAGAGTGGAAGATGATCGTCGAGACCAAGAAGATCATCGATCCCGCGATCAAGATGTCGGTGACCTGCGTGCGGGTGCCGGTGTTCATCGGCCATTCCGTGGCGGTGAACCTGGAATTCGAGAACCCGATCTCGGTGGAGGAGGCTTGGACGGCCCTGCGCGCCTTCCCGGGCGTGAGCGTCATCGACCACCGCGCCGATGAGGGCTATGTCACGCCGGTCGAGGCGGCCGGGGACGACCAGGTCTATGTCAGCCGCGTCCGCGAGGACCCGACCGTCGAGAACGGCCTCTCGCTCTGGGTGGTCAGCGACAACCTCCGCAAGGGCGCCGCGCTGAACACGGTGCAGATCGCCGAGACGCTGATCCGCGACTACATGGCCAAAGCCGCCTGAGGCCCAGGCACCCCAAACGTCGTCGTCCCCGGGCTTGACCCGGGGACCCATCGCGCCGACCGCGCCGGCCTTCGGCTGCCGGGACTTGCTGGGCCGTGGGTCCCCGGGTCAAGCCCGGGGACGACGCGCTTCTTTGGCGGCGGCCCGTTTGCCTAGCGCAGGCCGTGCACTATAGTCGCGAGCCCTGAGCCGCCCATTCCAGCCCGAGAGTTCCGCCATGTCCGCTGCCGTCCGCCCCCGCCGCTCCGTCCTCTACATGCCGGGATCGAACGCCCGGGCGCTGGAGAAGGGGCGGAGCCTGCCGGCCGATGCCCTGATCCTGGACCTGGAGGACGCGGTCGCGCCGGACGCCAAGGCGGCGGCGCGGACCCAGGTGGCCGAGGCCGTGGCCCAGGGCGGCTACGGACATCGCGAAATCCTGATCCGGGTCAACGGCCCGGACTCCGACTGGGGCAATGACGACATCCAGGCGGTGGCGAAATCCGGCGCCGACGCGATCCTGCTGCCCAAGGTGGAGAGCGCCGCGGTGGTGCAGCGCATCGATGCCTGGCTGGCCGATCTCGGCGCCCCGGCCGACATGGCGCTGTGGTGCATGATCGAGACGCCCATGGGCGTGCTGAAGGCGGAGGAGATCGCCGCCGCCTCCGGTCGGCTGCGCGGCTTCGTCATGGGCACCTCGGATCTGGCCAAGGATCTGCACGCGGCCCACACGCCGATGCGGCTGCCGATGCTGACGGCGCTCGGCGTCGCCCTGCTGGCCGGCCGGGCCCACGGGCTGACCCTGATCGACGGCGTGCATCTCGACCTCAACGACGATGCCGGGCTGGCGGACTCCTGCCGGCAGGGCGTGGAGCTCGGCTTCGACGGCAAGAGCCTGATCCACCCCAAGCAGGTCGCCGCCGCCAACGCCGCCTTCGCGCCATCGGAGACGGAGGTCGAGTTCTCCCGGCGCATCATCGCCGCCCATGCCGAGGCCGCGGCCGAGGGCAAGGGCGTCGTCGTCGTCGACGGCCGGCTGGTGGAAAACCTGCACGTGGAGAACGCCCAGCGCCTGGTCGCCCTGGCCGACGCCATCGCGGCGATCGAGGCCGCTCCCGCAGACTGACGTCGCATCCCTTGCGTCACCCGCCGCATCTTGCGGGCTCGTCAAATCGCAACACAAAATCTGGTTGCGTCGAGAGTCGGGGGCTGATAATAGACTGAGGCGTCAGGGGCGAGGTTCGTGGGAACTTCACCGCGTGTGACAGGGCCGGAACCGCATCACACATCCTGACGCCTCAGGAGCCGGGCTGGCTCATCGCACACTTACTTTGTGACGGCTCACCCTCATCGGCACTGGCCTGCCGCTGGGGGCTTCGCCTTGGGCAGGACCGCCGAAGCGGTCCCGTCCGCAGCGAGCCGGCGGTCCCGGTCGGCGGATATCCGGCGACAGATATCCCCCATCCAAGACACCGGCATCCGGGCTTCATCCAATCGCCCGATGCGCGCCGTTTGAGCCCTGACCGTTCCGGAACTCCCCAACCCGCGACCGAAGCCGCAAGTTCCGAAGAACCTTCGGGATTGGCGGCCGAAGCCGTTTCTCCCGGCCGAACCCGGTCCGAAGACCGACCCGACCCCGATCCGAGCCGCCAGTGGCGGCACATCCCGCGACCCGACCTCCGTCCGATTTCGACATCCCCACCGAAGCGCGGATCCCGTCACCGGCCGGTCGCCCACCTGCCGGGTTCGAACCTTGCGGCTCTCTCCCCGCAGGCCGTCGCTCCTTCGATCCGTGCCCGACATCCGATCCGGAGACCCTCTGCCGCGCCCGCACCGCCTGATCGACGGGCCGTCACGCTGTCTGCGTGCGGTCTTCATATTCCGGTTTGGGTGTCTTCGTATCAATAAGAAAATATCAAGAAACTGCAATTTTCTGTGCATAAGTTTCAAAGCTATGCACAAAAGCTCCACGGTTTATCCACAGGCTTCGCCAGGTATTTCGCAAATCCAATTGCTTGCCGCAGGCCCGTCATCCGGACCGCCGGGCGGCAAAGCGCAAACGCACATAATCGGCGAACCAGTTTCCGCTCTCATCGCACAGTACCGGGCGCAGCAGCGCCACGACCCGATCCCGCGCCGCGGTCCGCTTGGCGGCCGGCAACCGCGCGAGCACGGGCGCCGCCAGGGTGTCCAGCCACTTCTCCATGCCGCTGGGCAGCACCGTCGGTCGCGGGAAGATGACGATTTCGGTCACCTCGAAACCATGGCTCTCCAATCGGTCCCGGTAGGCCGCGGTGCTTGGGAAGTACCAGCTCGGGACCGTGTCCGGATCGACTCCCAGCTCATGCATCACCGAGGCCAACGCCACGACGACGGAGGCGACGTTGCCAAGCCCGCCGAACTCGCCGACGAAGCGGCCACCAGGCTTGAGCGCCCGGTGCACGCCGGCGATCACCGCATCGGCGTCCGGGATCCAGTGCAGGGCGGCGTTGGAAAAGACGGCGTCGAATTCGCCATCGTAGTCGAGGCGGGTTGCGTCCAGCTGCCGTGCCTCGATGCCGCGATACTGTGCGGCGGCAACCATATTGGCGGAGGCGTCGATGCCGACCACATCGGCTCCGGCCTCACGCAAGGTTTGGGTCAGTGATCCGTCGCCGCAGCCGAGATCGAGGATACGCTCGCCGGGCTTCGGCGCCAGGAGTGCGACGACGTCGCGGCCCAGCGCCGGGACGAAGCCCGCGTGGTCGCGGTAGCGTTCGGCGCTCCAGGCATCGTCGGACTGCCCGCTCGGATCGTCGTCATCAGCCATGGAGTCTTCCGTCCCGATTCCCCTCCGCGTCATGGTCGCATAGCGCCCTAGGCCTTTGAAACCGCCGGTTTCATTGACTTGCCGGGACCGGCCGCGTACACCATTTTGCCTGTAACGCCGCGCCCTAGGCGGCATCCAATCTCTGCGGATACCCCGCAGACCCGCCCAGAATCCGTCGGGGAGCCCTGCATGGCGAACACCGAGAACCGGCCCCTGTCGCCGCATATCCAGGTCTATCGGTGGCAGATCACCATGACCATGTCGATCCTGCACCGGGCGACGGGGATCGCGCTCTCGGTCGGCACCCTGTTGCTGGCCTATTGGCTGGTGGCCGCCGCCGCCGGGCCGGAGGCCTTCGCCACGGCGCAGGAGCTGGTCGGGTCCTGGTTCGGGCGCCTGCTGCTGTTCGGCTGGTCCTACGCCCTGTTCTATCACCTGTGCAACGGCATCCGGCATCTCGCCTGGGATGCCGGCTGGGGCTTCGAGCTCGGCACCATGGCCTCGACCGGCTGGTTCGTCGTCTTCGCCTCGATCCTGATGACCGTATTCGCCTGGGTGCTCGGCTACATGACCATGGGGTGGACGCTATGAGCCTGCGCACGCCGGTTGCCCGCGCCCGCGGGCTGGGTTCCGCCAAGGAGGGCCTGCACCATTGGTGGGTCCAGCGGGTCAGCGCCGTCGCCCTGATCCCGCTCACCATCTGGTTCGTCGCCTCGATCGTGGGGTTGGCCGGCGCCGATCATGCCGCGGTCGCCGCCTGGATCGGCAACCCGGTCGTCGCGGTGCTGATGGTGCTGCTGGTGGCGGCCGCGCTCTACCATGCCCAGTTGGGTATGCAAGTGGTCTACGAGGACTATATCCATAGCCATTGGCTCAAGATCACCGCCGATGTCGGCACCAAGCTGGTCTCGCTGGTGCTGGGCGTGGCGACCATCTTCGCCATCCTGAAGATCGCTCTTGGAGGGTAGCCGAGAATGCCCGACGCATCCGCCGGCCCGGCCTACGAGATCATCGACCACACCTATGACGTCGTCGTCGTGGGCGCCGGGGGTGCGGGCCTGCGCGCCACCTTCGGCATGGCCGAGAAGGGGCTGAAGACGGCCAACATCACCAAGGTCTTCCCGACCCGCAGCCACACCGTGGCGGCCCAGGGCGGCGTCTCGGCCGCGCTCGGCAATATGGGCGAGGATGACTGGCGTTGGCACATGTACGACACCGTCAAGGGGTCGGACTGGCTGGGCGACCAGGACGCCATCGAATACATGTGCCGCGAGGCGGTTCCGGCGATCTACGAGCTGGAGCATTACGGCCTGCCCTTCAGCCGCACCAGCGACGGCCGCATCTACCAGCGCGCCTTCGGCGGCATGACCACCCATTTCGGCGAGGGCCAGGCCTACCGCACCTGCGCCGCCGCCGACCGCACCGGCCACGCCATGCTGCACACGCTCTACCAGCAGGCGCTGAAGCACGAGGCGGAGTTCTATGTCGAGTACATCGCGCTCGACCTGATCATGGAGGACGGCGCCTGCCGCGGCGTGGTGTGCTGGAACCTCGATGACGGCACCATCCACCGCTTCCGCGCCCATCTGGTGGTGCTGGCGACCGGCGGCTACGGCCGAACCTATTTCTCCTGCACCTCGGCCCATACCTGCACCGGCGACGGCAACGCCATGGTGGCGCGGGCCGGGCTGCCGCTGCAGGACATGGAGTTCGTGCAATTCCACCCCACCGGCATCTACGGCGCCGGCGTGCTGATCACCGAAGGGGTGCGGGGCGAGGGCGGCTACCTGACCAATTCCGAGGGCGAGCGCTTCATGGAGCGTTATGCGCCGTCAGCCAAGGACCTGGCCTCCCGCGACGTGGTCAGCCGATCCATGACCATCGAGATCCGCGAGGGCCGTGGCGTCGGCGACGGCAGCGACCACATCCACCTGCATCTGGAGCACCTGCCCGACGAGGTGATCCACGAGCGCCTGCCGGGCATCGCGGAATCCGCCCGCATCTTCGCCGGCGTCGACGTGACCCGCGAGCCGATCCCGGTGCTGCCCACGGTGCACTACAACATGGGCGGCATCCCGACCAACGTTCACACCGAGGTGGTCTGCCCGCGCGAGGGCGATCCCGACGCCGTGGTGACCGGCCTGATGGCCATCGGCGAGGCAGCCTGCGTCTCGGTGCACGGCGCCAACCGCCTGGGCTCCAACTCGCTGCTGGACCTGGTGGTCTTCGGCCGGGCCGCGGCGAACCGGGCGGCGGAGATCGTGACCCCGGGGTCGAGCCACAAGGACCTGCCGGCCGGCTCCGCCGATGCCGCCCTGGCCCGGCTCGACCGGGTCCGCCACGCCAAGCCGGAAATCCGCACCGCCGATCTCCGCCTGGAGATGCAGCGCACCATGCAGAACAACTGCGCGGTGTTCCGCACCGGCGAGATCCTGCAGGAAGGCGTCGACCGGATCGCCGAGAGCTGGGCCAAGCGCTCGGCCATGGGGGTGGAAGACACCTCGATGATCTGGAACAGCGACTTGGTCGAGACCCTGGAGCTCGACAATCTGCTCTACCAGGCCGTCGCCACCCTGCACAGCGCCAACAACCGCGAGGAAAGCCGCGGCGCCCACGCCCGCGAGGACTTCGCCGAGCGCGACGACGAGAACTGGATGAAGCACTCCACCATCTGGATCCGGGAGACCGGCGAGACCGAGATCGACTACCGCCCGGTCCACCTCAACCCGATGACCAACGACGTACAGTCCTTCCCGCCCAAGGCGCGGGTGTACTGAGGGTGTCGCGTCGTTACGTCGTATTCTTGGGATATCCCCTAGCCGTCATTCCCGCGAAAGCGGGAATCCAGTCAAGTGGCCGATGAGGAGAAGCAGTTCTTTGTCTATGTGCTCGCAAGCGCCCGAAACGGCACCCTCTATGTTGGCGTAACGTCAAATCTGGCCCGACGGATTTGGGAGCACAAATGCAAGGCGATCAAAGGTTTCACAAGCAAGTACGGCGTCGACAGGCTGGTCCATTTCGAGCTCTTCGACAACGCGGAGGCCGCCATCTCCCGCGAGAAGGCGATCAAGAGGTGGAGAAGGTCGTGGAAGTTGGAGCTGATCGAGAAAGCCAACCCGGAGTGGGAGGACCTCTATGAGCGGATCAGTCGGTGATCCCTGGATTCCCGCTTTCGCGGGAATGACGGCTGAGTTGGAGTTATCGTGTCGAGGTTCCGATGGTTGAGTTAGCCCTACCCGCCAATTCCCGTGTGGGCAAAGGACAGGCGCATCGGGCGCCGGAGGGGGCGAAGCGGACGAAGACCTTCAAGGTCTATCGCTGGAGCCCGGATGACGGCCAGAACCCGCGGCTGGATAGCTTCGAGATCGATCTCGACCGCTGCGGGCCGATGGTCCTGGACGCCCTCATCCACATCAAGAACGACGTCGATGCCACGCTGACCTTCCGCCGCTCCTGCCGAGAGGGCATCTGCGGCTCCTGCGCCATGAACATCGACGGCACCAACACCCTGGCGTGCCTGAAGCCGATCGACGAGGTGCGTGGCGCGGTCAAGGTCTATCCGCTGCCGCACATGCCGGTGGTCAAGGACCTGGTGCCGGACCTAACCCATGTCTACGCCCAGTACACCTCGATCAAACCCTGGCTGCAGGCCCAGTCGCCGGCGCCGCCGGACGGCGAGCGGCTGCAGAGCGAGGACGAGCGCCAGCAGCTTGACGGGCTGTACGAGTGCATCCTGTGCTTCTGCTGCTCGACGTCCTGCCCGAGCTATTGGTGGAACGGCGACCGTTATCTGGGCCCGGCGATCCTGCTGCAGGCCTATCGCTGGCTGGCCGACAGCCGCGACGAGATGGCCGGCGAGCGGCTCGACGCGCTGGAAGACCCCTTCCGGCTCTACCGCTGCCACACCATCATGAACTGCACCAAGACCTGCCCCAAGGGCCTCAACCCGGCCAAGGCGATCGCCGAGATCAAGAAGCTGATCGTCGCGCGGACCTAGACGGTCCCGGCAGCGCTGGCGTTGCCATCCTCACCCTTCGACAGGCTCAGGATGAAGTGTTCTTTGCGGCCAATTCAGTTCCTCATCCTGAGCTTGTCGAAGGGTGAGGGCGGCTAAGCCAGGGCTGGCCTAGACCCGCTAGCCCCGCCGCTGCTTGCGCCAGCGCTCGATGGTGGCGCGGACGATGGCGTTGTCCTCCATGTCCCGGTCCCAGGAGTTGGAGAAGGACGCGGTGCCGCTCTTCGGCCGGTAGTTGTCCGGCAGATGGTCGAAGCAGACCCGGAAGGGCACCGACACGCCTTCGCCGACGACGATCGCCTCGGCATTGCGCAGGGAGGGCAGGGAGTCCATCAGGCCGATGGCGGATTCCGACATCGCGCCGCTGACGAATTCCTGGTCCTTCTGGTTGCTCAGCCGCAGCGCGAAGATGGTGCTGCACTGGGACAGCATGCCCTGGGCCAGCTCCGCCGGCCGCTGGGTGACGACGCACAGCGACACACCGTATTTCCGGCCCTCCTTGGCGATCCGCGCCAAGGCCCGCTTGGTCGGCTCGAAGCCCTGGGTGGTCTCCATCGAGGCATAGCGATGCGCCTCCTCGCAGACCAGCAGGGTCGGCGCGGCGCGCTCGTTCCACATGGCGAAGTCGAAGGTCATGCGGCAGAGCAGAGAGACCACCACGTTGAGGATTTCCGACGGCACGCCGGAGAGGTCGAGGATGGTGATCGGCCGGCCATTGACCGGGATACGGAACAGCCGCGACAAGATCGTATCCATGTTGTCGCGGACCTGCAGGCCCGGGAACATGAACGAGAACCGGCGGTCGGCCTGCAGCGTGGCCAGGCGCGACTTGATCCGCTGGTAGGGGACGGTGTCCTCCGGCTGGTCGAGCTTGCCCAGCCGGTCGTCGATCATCCGGCCGACATCGGACAGGCGGTAGGGCAGCGGCGTGTCGACGGTGATGACGTCGGTCTCGCCGGCCTCCTTCTGGTACATGCGCTTGGCCTGCACCACCACTTCGCTGAGGATCGTGGACTCGCGCTCGGACTCGCGGCCGCCGAGGATGATCTCCTTGATCTCCTCGAAGTTCAGCAGCCAGTAGGGCAGCTCCAGATCGTCGGTGGTCACCAGCTCGGCGGCCTGGCCGAAGGCGCGGGAATACTCGTTGTGCGGGTCCAGCAGCAGCACGTGGCCGTTGGAATGCCGCGACAGGATGGCGCGCAGGATCAGCGCCACCGCGCAGGACTTGCCGGACCCGGTGGTGCCCAGGATCGCGAAGTGCTTGCCCAGCAGGTCGTCGGTGATAACGAAGGCCGGCAGCGACTTGTCCTGGTGCACCGAACCGACCCGCACGCAGGACACCGACGGCTTGGCATAGACCTTGGACAGATCCTCGATGGTCGAGGAGTAGATCAGATCGCCCAGGGCCGGATGGTCGGAGACGCCGCGCTGGAAGGTGCTCAGGCCCCGCTCCGGCGTGCCGGCCGCCTCGCCCAGCAGCTCGACCTCCATGATCTTCAGTTCCTGGCCGTTCTCGCCGCCGGACGGGTCGGGGATGCTGAGCCCGGTGACCAGGCCGTAGGCCACCGATTCCGGAAGGCGCATGGTCACCAGCGCGCCGATTTGCGGCACGAATTTGCGCATTTCCTTGTCGTTGGTCAGGGCGTCGTCGAGGACCGAGATCACCTGCGATCCGGCGACCGACACGATCCGCCCGAGCTTGATCGACTGCGCGGGCGTGGGGGCGGGTTGCGGCTGGGTAGCTTGATCCAACATATCACTGCACTCGAATAGTTATGCCCGCCGGCGCTCTTGCTCCGGCGTGTAGTCGGCGTCCTGGTTCTGGGGCGATTTCGGGTCCCGCCGCATGACGCGCTCGGCGGGAAAGGTAAGGGTGACGACCGTGCCTTCGGACGGCTTGCTGTTCAGGCTCAGCGTGCCGCCGTGCAGCTCCACCAGCGCCTTGCTCAGGGGCAGGCCGAGGCCGGTGCCCTGGTAGCGGCGGCTGAATTCGTTGTCCAACTGCACGAACGGCGCCAGGGCGCGGGCGGCGTCGTCCGGCGACATGCCCACACCGGTGTCGCGGATGGCGATCACCAGCTTGCCGGCATTGTCGGTCTGGGCGCCGACCAGCACCGATCCGCCCTCGGGCGTGAACTTGACTGCGTTGGACAGCACGTTCTTCAGGATCTGCTGGATGCGCGACTCGTCGCCGCGCAGCGCCGGCAGGGACTCCGGCAATTGCGCGCGCAGGTCCAGGCCGTATTCCTTGGCCTGCGGCTCGACCCGTCTCAGGCAGGCCTCCAGGCAGCGCCGGATATCCACGACGGCCTCGCGCATCTCGGTCTGGCCGGCCTCGATGCGGGCGATGTCCAGGATGTCGTTGATGATGTCGAGCAACTGCCGGCCGGCGGCGTTGATGTCGCCGGCATAGGTGCGGACCTTGTCGCGGTCGTCCAGGACCGGATCCTGCTCCATCAGGTCGGAGAACCCGATGATGGCGTTCAGCGGTGTGCGCAACTCATGGCTCATCTTGGCCAGGAACTCGCTTTTGGCGCGGTTCGCCTCCTCCGCGCCCATCATCGCCTGGCGCGCCGTCTCCGCCGCCCGTTCGGCGTCCTGCTTGGCGGCCAACAGGGCGGTCTCGGTATGCCGTCGGCGGACGATCGTACCGAGCTGGTCTCCATATGCCCGGATGAGCGAGGAGCCCTTGTCTCTGTGGTGACGGCGAAGACGCATGTGCGACCTAGGGGGTGTCGGGGGCCGTAAACGCAGAACCCTAGGGATAAAACCCAAATGGTCCGTTAACCTGCTCGTAACCCAATTGCGAATTCACGGACGATTTATCCCGCCCTTTGCGCCGCGAACGGCGCTAGGCCATGCGGATTTCCCGCCGCCACGTCCTGCGCTAGTGTCGGGGCGAGGGAGGGACGCCATGAAACTCAGCGACGACCAGATCCGGGGATTTCATGACGACGGCTACGTCGTGCTTCCGGACCTCTTCAGCGCCGACGAGGTGGCGCTGCTGAGGGACGAGGCGGCCCGCATCCTGGCGACAGAGCGCCAGGAGGTGGTGCGCGAGAAGGATGGCCGGACCGCCCGGACCGCCTTTGCCGCGCACACCTACAACGACGCCTTCGCGCGGCTCGGCCGACATCCGCGGCTGATCGAGCCGGCCATGCAGCTGGTTGACGGCCCGGTCTACATCCACCAGTTCAAGATCAACGCCAAGGCCGCCTTCGACGGCGATGTCTGGCAGTGGCACCAGGACTACGGCACCTGGGCGCGCGACGATCTGATGCCGGAGCCGAGAGCGCTCAACGTGGCGCTGTTCCTGGAGGAGGTGACCGCCTGCAACGGGCCGCTGATGTTCATCCCGCGCAGCCACCGGGAGGGCAAGCTGGAGGCCGGCCACGACCTGGAGACCACGTCCTACCCGCTCTGGACCCTGGACAATGCGACCGTGGCGCGGCTGGCGGAGGCGGGCGGCATGGTGGCGCCGACCGGCGCGGCCGGAACGGTGCTGCTGTTCCACTGCAATCTGGTGCACGCCTCGCCCAGCAACATCTCGCCCTGGAACCGCACCATCGTCTATGTCAGCGCCTGCCATGTGGAGAACCACATCCGCCGGTTCCAGCGGCCGGAGTGGATCGCCCATCGCGACTTCACCCCGATCGACTGCCTCGACGATGACTGCCTGACCGCGCCGGCGGCGGCCGAGTGACCCGATGAACCTGCACCGTATGTTGGCGGCCCGCGCGGCCGAAGGGCGGCCGGTCGGCGTGGCGGTAGCCGGTGCGGGCAAGTTCGGCACCATGTTCCTGGCCCAGGCGGCGCGCACACCGGGATTGCGGGTCGTCGGCGTGGCCGACCTGGCGGTCGATCGCGCGGAAAGCGCCCTGGAAATGGCCGGCTGGCCCCGGGAGCGGCGCGACACGGTGACGGTGACCGATGACGCGGCGGCGCTCATCGCCGCGCCCGAGGTCGAGGTGGTGGTCGACACCACCGGCAGCCCGGTCGCCGCCCTGACCCATGCGTCGGCCTGCCTGGAGCACGGCAAGCATCTGGTCAACGTCACCGTCGAGGCCGATGTGCTGGCCGGGCCGGTGCTGGCAAGGCGCTTTGCCGCCGCGGGCCTGGTCTACTCCCTGGCCTATGGCGACCAGCCGGCCCTGATCGCCGAGCAGGTGGACTGGGCCCGGGCCAGCGGCTTCCGCGTCGTCTGCGCCGGCAAGGGCACCAAATACCTGCCGGAATACCATCACGGGACGCCGGAGACCGTTTGGGCGCATTACGGGATCGACCCGGAGCAGGCGGCGCTGGGCGGGCTCAATCCGAAGATGTTCAACTCGTTCATGGACGGGACCAAATCGGCGATCGAGATGGCGGCGGTCGCCAACGCCTGCGATCTGACGCCACAGGCCCATGGTCTCGGCTTCCCGCCCTGCGGCGCCGATGATCTGGCCGCCGTCCTGTGCCCGACGGCGTCCGGCGGCTGCCTGACCGAGGACGGCACGGTCGAGGTGGTGTCGTCGCTGGAGCGCGACGGCAGCGACGTGCCGCGGGATCTGCGCTGGGGCGTCTATGTGGTCTTCGAAGGACCGGACGACTATGTCCGGCGCTGCTTCCGCGAATACGGGTTCCAGACCGACCCGTCCGGCCGCTATGCGGCGCTCTACCGGCCGGTCCACCTGATCGGGCTGGAGCTCGGGATCAGCGTCGCCTCGGCCGCCCTGCGCGGAGAGCCGACCGGCGCACCGATCGCGTTCTGCGGCGATGCGGTGGCGGTTGCCAAGCGTGACCTCGCCGCCGGAGAGAGTCTTGATGGCGAGGGCGGGTACACGGTCTGGGGCCGGCTGATGCCGGCCGCCGCCAGCCTTGCCGCCGGCGCCCTGCCGATCGGCCTGGCGCACGGCGTCCAGCTCAACCGGCCGGTGGCGACAGGGGACGTTGTGACCTGGGACGCGGTGAGCGTCGAGGAAGACCGCATCGACGTCGTCCTGCGCCGCGAGATGGAGGCGATGGCAGCCGTTTAGGACGCGTTCCGCGAAGTTTTTCCAAGCCCCCTCACCCTCCCACGCTGCGCGTGGGCCCCTCCCTCTCCCACAAGGGGAGAGGGGTTTGGGAAGGCGCTGAACCTCACCCCTCTCCCCTTGTGGGAGAGGGAGGGACCCGCGGCAGAGCCGTGGGAGGGTGAGGGGGCTGAGAAGGCTTGATCGAAGATCGCACTAATACTTAGACGCGCCAGAAGGGCTTGGCGGCCTCGCCTTCGATGTCGGCCCGGCTCAAGCCCACATCCTTGAGGGCATGGTCGTCCAGCCCGGCCATGTGATGGCGCTGGCTGGCCCGCTCCTGCCAGCCCAGGACCGTGCGCACCAGGCCGGTCATCAGGCTGGTCGCGGACCGGTATTCGGGCGCGAAGCGCGTCTGCCGTTGGGTGATCTGCATCGGAACCTCCTGCGGTTCGGGTTTGAAGTCCCTTGCAATCTAGGAGCGGCTAACCCATCATTCAAACGAATAGATGTTATGATACAATTCAGAAACGCTTATGAATGGATCGATACAATGACACCGACTCTCGACATCGATCTGTTACGCAGCCTGGTCGCCTTCGCCGATCATGGCAGCTTCACCAAGGCGGCCGGCGTGGTCGGACGCACCCAATCGGCCGTCAGCATGCAGATGAAGCGGCTGGAGGAGATGCTGGGCAAGGCCCTGTTCGCCCGCGACGGACGGGAGCTGGTGCTCACCCCCGATGGCGAGCGCATGGTCGGCTATGCCCGCCGCATGCTGAAGCTGCATGAGGAGGCGGTGGCCAGCTTCGCCGAGCCCCTGCTCACCGGCACGGTCCGGGTCGGCATCCCGGACGATTACGCGGTCTCGGTCCTGCCCACCCTGTTCTCACGCTTCGCGGAATCCTATCCCGGCGTGCATCTGGAGGTGCATTGCGAATCCTCCGACCTGCTCTACCCCCGCATCCGCAACGGGGCGCTCGACCTCGCGGTGCTGACCGAGCAGGACATCGATCGCGGCGGGCGGCTGCTGCGCCAGGAACCGGTGGTCTGGGCGACCTCGCGCCAGCATCTCACCCATCGCATGGATCCGCTGCCGCTGGCGGTCTTCCCCGCACCCTGCGTCTTCCGCAAATGGGCGACCCAGCGCCTGGAGGCCATGGCGCGGCCCTATCGCATCGCCTATTCCAGCCGCAGCATGGCGGCGATCGCGGTGGCGGTGACCTCGGGCCTGGCGATCACCCCGATCGTGCGCAGCTCGATGACGCCGGACATGCGCGTGCTGACCGAGGAGGATGGCTTCCCGCCGCTGCAGGAGGCGCGGATCTCGCTCTACCAGGCGGCCAACGCCGCCGACCCGGCGATCGCCCGGCTGGTCGACCACATCGTCCAGAGCTTCCAACACGAACTGCCGCTGACGACGGCGGCTTAGGCAGGGCGGACCCATCGGCAAGAGTCTGATCGTGACCTGGGGCAGCCGGGGCATCGGCGCCGTCACCGCGCGGCGGGCGGTAAGTCGTGAAGCCCGGGATTGGTATTGGGCCTAGGGTTTAAACCGGATTTAACCGGCGGCGCCGCAATCTGAAGGCCGGTGATGCACCGTTCTATGTTGCGAGCAGACAATCAACGGCCATGCGAGGTGGAGGAGCCATGAGCGACTGGGACCTCTGCGCCCTCTACGACTGGGCCTCCTGGACCGCGTGGCGTGCTCTGATCGCGACGGCCGCGATCATCGGTTTCATGTGTGCCGCGGCTGCGCTTGTTGCTGAATCCATCGTCCGGGACATTCTCGGCATGGAACTTGGCCGGTCAGCATTTGGTGGGCCAGAGTTGCTGTTCATCGGCCTTGCCGTCGGCATGATCATTCCATGCCAATTGATTTGGTGCCGCATGCTGATCGGCTCGGACGAGAAACTGTCGGACGCCCCGAAAGACGTTGGCATGCGGGGCGGCGTCACCTGGCAACTGCCGACATGGTTCGTGATGCCAGTTTGGGCGCTCGCCGCCATGGCGGCGGCGATCGTCCTGTATGCCTGTGGGTACAAACTGATCGGGACTGCGGAGTCCGTACAGCACATCGTCGCCGTATTCATTGTGCCGATAGTAGGCATGGGCGGCGCTTCCTTGCACGCAGGCCTCAGAAGGCTGGGCGCGGATCTCTTGCCGTCCAGCCTGCAGGAAGACTAGGAACGGCCGCGGTTCGGCGGACCCAATCCGTGCCGACGCTTCGCGAACAGTTCGACTGGCGAGACCGAGGAACCTGGTGCGCGCTACTCGTGCTGGCAGTGCTGTCCGGTGCGTTCATCGCCGTGGCTGCGCTGGCGTCGGAATTCCTGGTTCGTGACGTCCTGGACCTGCCGCTCGCCCGCGAAGGTCGTTATGGGCCTGACATCGTCGCGGGCATCGTGACACTGCTCCTCGTCCTGAAGATGGTCTGGCGGCGGGTCAGGTCGCTGGGGCTGCCCAGGATCAGAGAGCATCTTCAAGCGGCCGGGCCCGCAGGCGGCGGAGGGAACACCGGCAGATTGACCTTATTGGGCATCTTCTCCGTCTGGACGACCCTGTCGCTTGCGACCTATTTCCTACTCTTCTACTCCGTGATGATCGCGTTCGAGTTGGACGGTCCTGGTCGATTTACGACCCTTGTGGCTGTGATCGCGCCGGTGATGCTGGGCCAACTTGTGCTGATCACCGAACTTGAGGGCTTGGGCGCGCGTCGAAGGTCGCCCGACACAGGCGACGGTTAGGCTCCGATGATCACGTGCTCTCGCAGTCTGCAAGCATTCGAAATCCCGTGCAGGGGCCGTCACCGGCTCCGTCGGAACCGCCTTTGCTTAGGATACCATTTACCCGTGACCGCTTAGCCTGCCATCGCTGCTTGGCATTGGTGAAATCCGGGTCGAACGATCGATGAATGAGTCCGCCACACGATCCCCGGCTGGATGGAGTCATTGGTGGCACTATGACTGGGGTTCCTGGAAATCCTGGCGTGCCTTGCTGGCGCATGGCGCCGTGATTGGCGTCATCTGCGGCTTGGCCGCCTTGGTGTCGAACGTCGTTGTGGGCGGCCTGCTCGAAATGGAGTTCGGTCAGGATCAGGCCGGTGGCGCGGACGCCGTCGCGCTGGTGGTCGCAGTCTTGCTGATCGGGCCGATGCTGCTGATCCTGGCCCGGGTCCTGAAGCGCAGTTCCGCTCCGGGCGATGATCCCTATCCGTTTGGACGGGGCGGCTTCAAATGGGAGGTTCGGGAGAGCACCGTTCCCTTCATCTGGTGCCTGTCGGCCATGGCGGTGTTCCTCGGCACCTATCTCGGCGTCGATGCAATACTGGCGACCGGATCAACGGGGCGGCTCGCCGGTGTTGCGGGTGTCATGGGCATCGGAATGGGGAGCCTGTGCCTGCGCGCTGGACTTGACAGGCTGGGAGCAAAGCGGCTGCCATCGGCACCGGTCGGACGGTAAGGTTGGCCGGCCGAAACGGATGCCCTGTCCGTTTCATCCAATCCATCCGTTTCCCAGGCTTTGAGAGTATCGGCCGGTGGCTCCGCGTTTCCCCCAACCATGACCGATACGCTCGCGAAACCAGAAGGCCCACTGGCCGCCTTCCGCGCGCTGATCCGCGACGGCACGCTGAAGCCGGACCCGGTGCAGCGGTTGGCGGTGGAGAAGCTGCAGAGCCTGCATCACGCACTCAATGACTACCGTCCGACCACCGGCATCGCCGGCTGGCGGGCCCGCTTCGGTCTGACCCGGCGGCGCGATCCGGCGCCCCAGGGGCTCTACCTGTTCGGCGGGGTGGGGCGCGGCAAGTCCATGCTGATGGACCTGTTCTTCGAGACCGCGCCGGTGGAGCGCAAGCAGCGGGTGCATTTCCACCAGTTCATGCTGGACGCCCATGATTTCATGCATCGCTGGCGCAAGGAGAACACCGGCAAGAAGGGCAAGGAGGATGACGACCCGATCCCGCCGCTGGCCGGCGACATCGCCGAGCGCGCCTGGCTGCTCTGCTTCGACGAGTTCCACGTGGTCGACGTGGCCGACGCGATGATCCTCGGCCGGCTGTTCACCGCCCTGTTCGATCTCGGCGTCGTGGTGGTGGCGACCAGCAACTGGGCACCGGACGACCTCTACAAGGACGGGCTGAACCGCGCCCGTTTCCTTCCCTTCATAGATTTGTTGAAGGAACGCCTGGATATCCTTGAATTAGAGGGAGAAACAGACTATCGGCTGGCGCGCATCACCGGCATGAAGGTCTACCACCATCCGCTCAACAAGGCGGCGCTGTCGGCGCTGGAACAGGCGTTCCACGATCTGACCGATGACGCACAGGGCGCGCCCTGCACCCTGGAACTGAAGGGCCGGCACCTCGAGATTCCGCGCGCCGCCAAGGGCGTGGCCTGGTTCAGCTTCGAGGAGCTGTGCGACCGGCCGCTGGGTGCCGCCGACTACCTGGCCCTGGCGACCCATTACCACACGGTGATCGTCGCCGGCGTGCCGGTGATGGGCGAGGCCATGCGCAACCAGGCCAAGCGCTTCATGACCCTGATCGACGCCCTCTACGAGCACAAGGTCAACGCCATCATCGCCGCCGAAGGCCCGCCCGAGGCGCTCTACGTGAAAGGCACCGGCGCGGTCGAATTCAACCGCACCGTCAGCCGCCTGATGGAAATGCAGTCCGCCGACTACCTGTCCGCCCTGCACCTGGCGTGAATCGGAAACCCGGGCGCAAGACGCCCGGGTCGACCCTTCTCAAGACCCCTCACCCTCCCGCTTCGCGGGTCCCTCCCTCTCCTACAAGGGGAGAGGGGTCTCATGCAGGCGCCGGGTCGGACTCCTCTCCCCTGGTGGGAGAGGAAGGGGCCCGCGGCGTAGCCGTGGGAAGGTGAGGGGGACGGCCTCTCGGCCGCCCCGGACGTCACCGTCAGGCGCTTGCCCCTTCCGGGCCCGGCGTTGGTTTGCCGATGGCCTTGGTGGGTTCGGCGGATCCGTTGGCGGAGCCGTTGAGGCCGGTGCCCAGCGCCTGGGTCATGCCGGCGAGGCTGCCGCCTTCCAGGCCGATATCCTTCAGCAGGGCATCGACCAGCGGGGCCTGGCCGCGATAGCGCAGGGCCGTGTCGACCAGCTGCTCGGCCAGGTTGCCGTTGCCGCCACCGCCGGACTCCGCGCCATTGCCGCCCGCCGGTGCTGTGCCGTTGAGGCCGTCGACCTGGATGATCTTCAGGCCGTCGATCTGCTCCATCGGCTTGACGCTCTGCTCGATGATCTGCGGCAGCTGCTCCAGCAGGGCCAGGCGGACCTGCAGGGCGATGACCTCCGGCGAGAGGATGTTCTGCGCCTCGTTCAGCGCCCGCTTGCCGGCCGCGTCGATGGCGTAGCGGATCTCCGCCGCGGCAGCCCGCAGCTTCTCCGCCTCGCTCTCGCCCTCGGCGGCGATGCGCTGCTTCTCGGCATCGGCGGCCGCGATGGTGCGCACCGCGTCGGCCTGGTCTTCGGCCGCCGCCTTCTCGGCCTCGGCGGCAACCGTGATGCCAATGGCGTCGCGCTCGGCGACCCGGCGCGCCTCGACCAGTTGGACCGCCTTCTGGCGCTCCGCGGCCTCGGTCTCGCGCACGGTGACGACCTGCTCCTCGGCCCGGACGGCCTCGGCGCGGGCGGCATCGGCGTCGGCTTCCGCCTGGGACTGCAGCTTGGACTTCTCCGCCACGGCGACGGCGCGGTCCTGCTCGGCCAGTTCGACCGACTGCGCCTTGGCGATCTCCTGCTCGCGGATCAGCCGGTCCTTCTCGATCTGGTCCTGGTCGACCTGGCGGGTCGCGGAGATCTCCGCCTGCTTGACCTGGCGGTTGGCGATGATCTGCGCCTCGTCGGCCTCGCGCTTCTTCTCCGCCTCGCGCTGGGCGATCTCCGCCTGCTGCTCGGCGCGGCGGGTGGCGATCTCCTGCTGCTGCAGCAGCCTGGCATATTCCTCGTCGCGACTGATCTCGAGCTGCGCCTGCTCCGCCTCCAGGTTCTTGGTGCGGATGGCGACCTCGGTGTCCTGCTCGATCTCGTTGCGGCGCTGGCGCTTTTCCTCGATCTCGAGGGTCAGGCGGGTCAGGCCGGCCGCGTCGAAGGCGTTGTCCGGGTTGAAGAACTCGCGGTTGGTCTGGTCCAGGCCGGTCAGCGACACGGTCTCCAGCTCCAATCCGTTCTTCAGCAGGTCCTCGGTGACCGCGATCTGCACCTTCTGCACGAAGTTGACCCGCTGCTCATGCAGCTCCTCCATGGCCATCTCGGCGGCCACGGCGCGCAGCGCATCGACGAATTTGCCCTCGACCAGGTCCTTCAGCTTGGACGGCTCCATGGTCTTCATGCCGAGCGTCTGGGCGGCGTTGGCGATGCTCTCCTTGGTCGGCTGCACGCGGACATAGAACTCCGCCTGCACGTCGACCCGCATGCGGTCGCGGGTGATCAGCGCCTGCTCGTTGGCACGCCGCACCTCCAGGCGCAGGGTGTTCATGTTGACCGGGATGATCTCGTGCAGCACCGGCAGAACCAGCGTGCCGCCGTCGACGATCACCTTCTGGCCGCCGGCGCCGGTGCGCACGAAGGCGATTTCCTTGGTGGCGCGCCGGTAGAGGCGGGCGACGATCAATGCGATGCCCAGAAAGGCAACGAATGCGGCCACATACAGCGGCCAATAGCTCAAAAGTGCGTCCATGATGTTGAACTCCCCTATTGTTGTTGGACCGGTTGAAATTCCGTCGATGATGCGGATGGGCGCGTCGCCCATCGGCTCTGTTTGCAGCGGTGCCTCGCTGACCGGGGCGACGCCTTCGGGCGTGGCGCCGATCGGGTCGTCGGTGACGGTCGGCACCGTTTCGGCCGGGACCGGCTTATCCGGCACCGCCGGTTCGGCGGGGTCCGTCGTGCCGAAGACCGGCTTGTCCGGATTGCGGACCGGCGGGTCGGTGACCTGCGCCTGCAAGAGCGATTTGGCGTCCGTCATCGACTCCCCCTCACCATTCCTCTGAGACCAGCGCGCCGGTCGCCGCGATCACCTTGAAGACCGCGCCCTCCCGGCGGACCAGCAGGACCTGGCTGCCGGTCTCGAAGCGGCTGTCGGCCTCGTCCGGCTCGACCTGGACATAGTGGGTCCGGCCGTGGCGGTCGCTCAGCTTGGCCTGGGCCGGCTTGCCGGATTCGGCTGTGCCGAGCGTGACGGTCGCCACCTCGCCGATGAAGCTGCTGTCCGACACCACGTAGGTCTCATCCTTCGGGAACAGCTTTTCGAAGCCGCGTCCGGCGAAATGCACCGCCGGCAGCGTCAGCGCGACGGCCGGCGCGGCGGCCAGGATGCCCGGCAGCAGCCATCCCGACAGTCCCTGCACGACGGCCTGGACCAGCAGCCCGGACACGCCGAAGAAGAACAGGAACATCATCACCAGGATCAGGACCGGGACCCGGCCGATGCACAGCCAGTCCAGCAATCCGTGGAAGCCGCCGATGTCCGGCGCGTCGATGTCCGCATCCGCGTCCAGGTCGAAATCGACGTCCAGATCCGCATCCGGCATCAGCGAGTCGACCGCCGACGAGATGCTTGCGCCGAACAGCGCCCCCAGCACCTCCATCAAGGTGATGGCGCTCATGAACCCCAGGGCGATGGTAAACGGCAGGTTGGCGCCCTGGAGGGCGAAGGCGATCACGCGCCCTCGCCGGCGCTGCGGGCCTTGATGGCGGCAAGCCGCTCGCGGACCCGGTTCTGCCGCGCCAGGTCGTTCAGCTCGGCGAGCTGGCTGGCCGCATTCATACCCTCGGCCCGTGTGCCGGCCGGCACGCCCGACGCGCGCTCGCTGACCCGGTCGAAGACCGAGCTCGCGGCCCGCACCCTTCGGTCGACCCTGGTATTGCCGGCACCGCCGACACCCGCCGCCGGCACGCCGTCCTCGGACGGCTGCCCGGCCTGGCGCTGGCTGGCGCGGAAGGCCCGCAGCTCATCCTCCATTTCGCGCTTCTTGGCGTGCAGGGCGGCCAGATAGCCTTCCAGCTCGCGTTCGGTCTCCGATCCCTGGGTGATCGTGCGTTCCAGCACCGGGATGCGCGCCTCGATGTCGAGTTGCTGGGCGATGGCGGTCTCGGCCAGTTCGTCACGGCCCTCGCTCACCGCCAGTTCGATCTGCCCGGCCAGCTCCTCGTGCTTGGCGTTCTCCTCCTGCAGGCGGGTATTGGCCAGATGCTTGCCGGCGATGGTGCGGCCCAGCTCGGTGCGGACCTCCTCCATGGCGCCGTCGATCTCGCGGACCGCCTGCTCCATCACGGCTTCGGGGGCGGCATCCTCGACGGCATCGACCAGCATGTTGATGCCGCCGCTGATGATGCGGCCGACGCGGTTTGCCAGTGAAACGGTCATGGTGAGTGCTCCCTCTTGTGTTTGCTCTTGTGTTTGCGGGCCAGGTCGATGAACTCGGCCAGTTCCAGAATCGGCTCGACCCGGCTGTTGATCGCGTTCGGGTCGTAGCAGGGGTCCTTGCCGGTCACGCCGAGACGCAGGATCGCGTCGATCAGCGTGAAGGCGCGGTTGGTCAGCCCCTCTTCCAGCTCGTCCAGCCCGCCGCTGTGGTCCTCACCGTTCTCCTTGGAGTCGGGCGGGACCGAGGCGATCAGGAAGGCCAGCGCCTCCGGCAGCCATTCCGCCATCAGGCGCACCAGCTCCGAATGGCGCCGGTCGGTGTTCTCCGCCATGCGCCAGCGATGCAACGCCGGCGCGATCCAGTTCTCGATGCGCTCCAGGCACTTGTCGTAATCGTTGCCGCCCTGCTGCCAGTCCCTGGCCGAGGCCAGGATGTGGCGCAGCTTGTCGCTCGGCGTGGTCGCCTTGGGTATCGGGACGGTCGCCAGGAAATCGGCGTCCTCCCGGTCAATGCGTGCGCTGATCGTCACGGATTTCCCCGGCATACGTTTGTAACCCTGCGTTGGTGTCGACACCGCATTTCTCTACGTTTACATATGTATGCATTCGTCTTCGATTTTCAAGAGATGATTGCGAATGAATGCGTGATTGGCCGAGTTCGAGCAGGGCGCAGCGTCGGGCAAGGCGCTCACTGCCCTGTCACAGCGCAAACAAAAAAGGGCGCGCCCGGCGGCGCGCCCTTGTTGTGACGGAATGGAGTGTGTCTACACGGCGGCCTGGGTCTGGCCGGCCAGCGTGCGTTTCGTATAGAGGTTGGTCAGGGCCTCGGCGACGTGGTCGCGGGCCAAATTGGGCTGCACGCCCTCGAAGCGGCAGCTCGCCATCACCTGCTCGATGATGAATTTCGGCTGGTAGCAGGCCAGCGGCTGGCCGTTCTTGGTCTGAAGCTCCTGGATGACGAAATTGACGTCGGCGTCGGAGCATTCCAGATCGCGGGTCTTGGCCATCATCTTGAAGATGCGGCGGTACTCCTCTTCGGTCGGGAAGGGGATCTCCAGCTTGTAGGGAATGCGGCGCAGGAACGCCGTGTCCATCAGGTCGTCCGGCTCCAGGTTGGTGGAGAAGATGACCCGCTCGTCGAACGGGATCATGAAGCTCTTGCCGGTGTGCAGCTTGAGATAGTCGACCCGGTTCTCCAGCGGCACGATCCAGCGGTTCAGCAGCTGGGTCGGGCTGACCAGCTGGCGGCCGAAATCGTCGACGATGAACGTGCCGTTCAGCGCCTTCATGTGGATCGGTGCCTCGTAGAACTTGACGTCGACATTGTATTTCAGGTCCAGCATGTCGAGCGTCAGCTCACCGCCGGTGATGATCACCGGCCGCCGGCACGGGACCCAGCGGGTGTCCAGCGCGTCGCGGCGGATGCCCATCTGCACGTCCGGCGTGTCCTCGTCGATGATCGCCTCATGCATGGAGGGGTCGAAGATCTTGATGATCTGGCCCTGCACCTCGATGCAGTGGGGGATGAACACGATGTCCGGGAAGATGCGGCCGACCAGCCGGGCGATGGTGGTCTTGCCGTTGCCGGGCGCGCCGTAGAGCAGGATCGAGGTGGCCGAGTTCACCGACGGGCCCAGCTTGCGCAGCAGGAAATCGGGGATGACCATGCGCTTGAAGGCGGCCTGGATCTGCTCGAAGCCGACCCGCTGGGTGGTCATGCTCTGTCTGCGCACCTGGGCGGAGTAATCGGCCAGGTTGACCGGGGCCGGCCCGACATACTGGTTTTGATGCAGCGCCTCCGCCGCCCATTGCCGGCCGTTGGTCGTCAGGATGTAGCGGACCTCGACGGAATCGCTGAGGCGGCTCTGGCCGATGCTCTCGATCAGGTGCTTCTCCGCCAGGTCCTGGATAAGCTGCGAGACCAGGTTGACCGGGATGCACAGCCGGTGGCCGATCTGGGTACCGGTCTCCAGGCCGTCCGTCGCCATGCATTTCAGCACCATGCGCAGCTGCTGGCTGACCGGCAGGCCCATATCCTTCAGCGACGGCGGCGCCAGCGGCGATCGCGACACGATGGCGTCCATCACCTGCTGCTTGACCAGGCCAAGCTCGACCAGCTGGTCGGTGAACCGGCCGCTGTCGGATTTCAGGTGCGAGGACGCCTTGTCCAGCTGCTCGGCGGTGATGATGCCTTGTGCCAGCAGCAGTTGGCTTATGTGCATTCCGGGCCGCTCCGTCGGATTGCGGGGGTTTCCCGGACAGACTGCCCGACAACGGTTAATCACCAGTTTCCGGCCGCCAATACGGCCGGAATGGGCGGTTCTTGCCCCTGCGCCGGATTCACGCTACTCAACCGGCGTCGCGCGCCCCGATCGGCGTTCTGAAGCCGGTTTCGGGCGGGTCCAATCCGGGAATCGAGGGAAGGCAGATGGCACGCAAGAAGATCGCGCTGGTCGGCGCCGGGCAGATCGGTGGAACGCTCGCATTGCTGGCCGGCATGAAGGAGCTGGGCGACGTCGTCCTGTTCGACATCGCCGAGGGCATTCCCGACGGCAAGGGGCTGGACCTGGCGCAGGCCTCGCCGGTGGAGGGATTCGATGCGGCCTATGCCGGCGGCAGCGACTATTCCCTGCTGGCGGGCGCCGATGTGGTGATCGTCACCGCAGGGGTGGCGCGCAAGCCGGGCATGAGCCGCGACGACCTGATCGGCATCAACACCAAGGTGATGAAGAGCGTCGGCGAGGGCCTTAAGCAGCACTGCCCGAACGCCTTTGTCATCGTCATCACCAACCCGCTCGACGCCATGGTGGGCGTCATGCGCCAAGTCACCGGCTTCCCGGACGCGCGCGTGGTCGGCATGGCCGGCGTTCTGGATTCCGCCCGCTTCCGCTATTTCCTGGCCGAGGAGTTCAACGTCTCGGTCGAGGACGTCACCGCTTTCGTGCTGGGCGGCCATGGCGACACCATGGTGCCGCTGGTGCGCTATTCCACCGTCGCCGGCATCCCGCTGCCGGATCTGGTGAAGATGGGCTGGACCAGCCAGGAGAAGCTCGACGCCATCGTCCAGCGGACCCGCGACGGCGGGGCGGAGATCGTCGGCCTGCTGAAGACCGGCTCCGCCTTCTACGCCCCGGCCTCGTCGGCGATCGCAATGGCCGAGGCCTATCTCAAGGACAAGAAGCGCCTGCTGCCCTGCGCCGCCTATCTGACCGGGCAGTACGGGGTCGACGGCATCTATGTCGGCGTGCCGGTGGTGATCGGCGCCGGCGGGGTGGAGCGCATCGTCGAGATCGAGCTGTCCGCCGACGAGCAGGCGATGTTCGACAAGTCCGTCGGCGCGGTGCGCGGCCTTGTCGAAGTCACCGAGAAGATGCTGGCCGAGCTCTGACGGGCCCGGCCATGGCGGGCGCGCCGATCCGGGTCTCCGCCCTGGACCATCTGGTCCTGACCGTGCGCGACCTCGACGCCACGCGTGGCTTCTATGAGACCGTGCTGGGCATGACGGCCGAGGAGTTCCAGCCCGGCCGCTGGGCGCTCATGTTCGGCCGCCAGAAGCTGAACCTGCACATCGCCGGCCAGGTCATCGACCCCAATGTGCGCCATGCCACGCCCGGTTCGGCCGATCTCTGCCTGCTGACCGAGACGCCCATGGACGACGTGCTGGCGCATCTGGCGGCCTGCGGCATCGACGTGATCGAGGGCCCGGTCCGGCGCACCGGCGCCACCGGGCCGCTCGAGTCGGTCTACATCTACGACCCGGACGAGAACCTGCTGGAGATCGCAAACCCGCAGCAGTCGTAGGCTCCCGGTCATCGCGGCGGTTTGAACCGCCGTGCGGCCGTTGCCCTGCGTTCCACGGTTGCCCCGGTCTTCGGGGGTGCTATTGTGCCGACGCAAGCGGCCATTAGCCGGCGACCCGTCAGCGACCATCAAACCGGGACACCATGAACATCCACGAATACCAGGCCAAGAGCCTGTTGCGCGAGTACGGTGTCGCCGTGCCGCGCGGCGGTGTTGCCTACACCCCGAAGGAAGCCGAGGACGTCGCCAAGGATCTCGGCGGGCCCGTCTGGGTGGTGAAATCCCAGATCCATGCCGGCGGCCGCGGCGCCGGTCGCTTCAAGGGCAATGAAGAGGGCAAGGGCGGCGTCCGGGTGGTCAAGTCGACCGAGGATGTGCGCGACCAGGCCAAGGAGATGCTGGGCCAGGTGCTGGTCACCAAGCAGACCGGCCCGGCCGGCAAGGAGGTCCGCCGCATCTATATCGAGGATGGCTGCGACATCCAGCGCGAGCTGTACCTCTCCTTCCTGGTCGACCGCGCCACCAGCCGCATCACCGTGATCGCCTCCACCGAGGGCGGCATGGACATTGAGGAGGTGGCCGAGAAGACGCCGGAGAAGATCATCACCCTGCCGATCGACCCGGCCACCGGCATGCAGCCCTTCCACGCCCGCCGCATCGCCTTCGCGCTGGGTCTGGAAGGCACCCAGGTGCGCAGCGCGGTCAAGCTGCTGATGTCGCTCTACAAGGCGTTCACGTCGCTGGATGCCTCGCTGGTCGAGGTCAACCCGCTGGTGGTGACCGGCGCCGGCGAGGTCATCGCGCTCGACGCCAAGATGAACTTCGACGACAACGCGCTGTTCCGCCACAAGGATTTGGAGGAGTTGCGCGACGAGACCGAGGAGGATCCGGCCGAGCTGGAGGCTGCCCGGCACGAGCTCAACTACATCAAGCTGGACGGCAGCATCGGCTGCATGGTGAACGGCGCCGGGTTGGCCATGGCGACCATGGACATCATCAAGCTCTATGGCGGCGAGCCGGCCAACTTCCTGGATGTCGGCGGCGGCGCCACCCGCGAGCGGGTGACGACGGCCTTCAAGCTGATCCTCTCCGACGCCAATGTGGAGGGCATCCTGGTCAACATCTTCGGCGGCATCATGCGCTGCGACGTGATCGCCGAGGGCGTGGTGGCGGCGGCGCGGGAGGTCAGCCTGCACGTGCCGCTGGTGGTCCGGCTGGAAGGCACCAATGTGGAGCTGGGTAAAAAGATCCTGAGCGAATCCGGCCTGCCGATCAAATCGGCCGACAATCTGGCCGACGCCGCGGAAAAGATCGTCAAAGCGGTGAAGGAGGCGGCGTAATGGCAGTCCTGGTCAACAGCGACACCAAGGTTATCTGCCAGGGCTTCACCGGCGCCCAGGGCACCTTCCATTCCGAGCAGGCGATCGCCTATGGCACCGCCATGGTCGGCGGCGTGACGCCGGGCAAGGGCGGCACCAGCCATCTCGACCTGCCGGTGTTCGACACCGTCGCCGAGGCGGTCGCGAAGACCGGCGCCGACGCCACCGCGATCTACGTGCCGCCGCCCTTTGCCGGCGACGCCATCCTGGAGGCCATCGACGCCGGCATCGCTCTCGTGGTCTGCATCACCGAGGGCATCCCGGTGCTGGACATGGTGCGGGTCAAGCGCGCCCTGGAAGGCTCCGCCACCCGGCTGGTCGGCCCGAACTGCCCCGGCGTCATCACGCCGGAACAGTGCAAGATCGGCATCATGCCGGGGCATATCCACCAGCCCGGCAAGATCGGCATTGTCAGCCGCTCGGGCACGCTTACATACGAAGCGGTGGCGCAGACCACCGCCGCCGGGCTGGGGCAATCGACCTGCATCGGCATCGGCGGCGATCCGGTCAACGGCACCAACTTCATCGACTGCCTGGACCTCTTCCTCGGCGATGACGAGACCGAGGCGATCATCATGATCGGCGAGATCGGCGGCAGCGCCGAGGAGGAAGCCGCGGACTTCCTGAAGCAGTCGAAGGTGAAGAAGCCGGTCGCCGGCTTCATCGCCGGCGTGACGGCGCCGCCGGGTCGGCGCATGGGTCATGCCGGGGCGATCATCTCCGGCGGCAAGGGCGGCGCGGGCGACAAGATGGAGGCCATGAAGTCGGCCGGCATCCATCTCGCCGACAGCCCGGCCAGCCTTGGCAGCACGATGCTGAAGGCATTAAAGGGTTAGTAGGATTGGGGCGACTAGGAGAGTTGTCAGCACCGGCAAGCGCTTGAGCAACGCGGCCGCGTGTCAGGCACCTGAACGTGGAGGGACGCGGGCAGCACACGCCCGCCCATAGACATCATGGCCAACCAGACGGAACAGACCTCGTTTCTGTTCGCCCAGAACGCCGCTTTCATCACAGGGCTTTACACCAAGTACCAGAGCGATCCGGGGGCCGTTGACCCCTCCTGGGCCGCCTTCTTCGGATCGCTGGGCGACGATGCCGCCTCGCTGATGGGCGATCTCGGCGGCCCGAGCTGGGCGCCGCGCAACGGCCACGCCGCCGCCAATGGCGAGGCGGCAGTGGCGCCGGCGCCGCCGACCGCGCCGGTGGGCGCCGTCACCGACGAGCAACTCCGGCAGGCGACGCTGGACAGCATCCGCGCGCTGATGCTGATCCGCGCCTATCGGGTGCGCGGCCATCTGGACGCCGAGCTGGACCCGCTGGGTCTGGCCAAGCGCGAGCCGCATCCCGAACTCGACCCGCGCACCTACGGCTTCACCGAAGCCGACATGGGCCGGGAGATCTTCATCAACCATGTGCTGGGCTTCGAGTCGGCGACGTTGAAGCAGATCTACCAGCGCCTGCGCGAGACCTATTGCGGCCATATCGGCATCGAATACACCCACATCCAGGACCCGGACCAGAAGGCCTGGCTGCAGGAGCGCATCGAACAGGCCGAGAACCACACCGATTTCACCCCGCGCGGCCGCAAGGCGATCTATGAGCGGCTGACGGCGACGGAGAGCTTCGAGCGCTTCCTGAACCTGAAATACACCGGCACCAAGCGGTTCGGCATCGATGGCGGCGAGGCCATGGTCCCGGCGCTGGAACAGATTATGAAGCGCGGTGGCCAGCTGGGCCTGAAGGAGATCGTGCTGGGCATGGCCCATCGCGGCCGGCTGAACGTGCTGGCCAATGTCATGGGCAAGCCGTTCACGGCGATCTTCTCCGAGTTCCAGGGCGCGCCGGCCAATCCGGACGACGTGCAGGGCTCCGGCGACGTGAAGTACCATCTCGGCACCTCCACGGACCGGGATTTCGACGGCAACGTCATCCACCTGTCGCTGACCGCCAACCCGTCGCATCTGGAATGCGTCAACCCGGTGGTGATCGGCAAGGTCCGGGCCAAGCAGGCGCAGCGCAAGGACACCACCCGCACCGAAGTGATGCCGGTGCTGCTGCATGGCGACGCCGCCTTCGCCGGCCAGGGCATCGTCGGCGAGACACTGATGATCTCCGAGCTGCGCGGCTACCGGGTCGGCGGCACCATCCACTTCATCATCAACAACCAGATCGGCTTCACGACGGCGCCCAGCTTCTCGCGCTCCGGCCCCTATCCGACCGATGTGGCGCTGATGGTGCAGGCGCCGATCTTCCATGTGAACGGCGACGACCCCGAGGCGGTGGTCCATGTGGCGCGGATCGCCACGGAGTTCCGGCAGCAGTTCCACAAGGATGTCGTCATCGACATGTTCTGCTATCGCCGGTTCGGCCACAACGAGGGCGACGAGCCGGCCTTCACCCAGCCGCTGATGTACAAGGCGATCGGCGAGCACCCCTCGACCCGCGAGATCCACGGCAGGAAGCTGGTCGATGACGGCGTGTTCGAGCCCGGCGAGCCAGAGAAGATCGTCGAGGATTTCCACGCCCATCTGGAGACCCAGTACGAAGCGGCCGCCAACTACAAGCCCAACGAGGCCGATTGGCTGGGCGGCGTGTGGTCGGGCATGACGACAGCGACGGGCGATGCGCGCCGCGGCAGTACGGCCATCACCGAGGAGGCCTTCCGCCAGATCGGCGAGAAGCTCACCCGGATCCCCGACGGCTTCAACCTGAACTCCAAGATCGCGCGCCAGCTCAAGGCCAAGGCGAAGATGATCGAGACCGGCCAGGGCATCGACTGGGCGACCGCCGAGGCGCTGGCCTTCGGCACGTTGCTGACCGAGGGCGTGCCGGTTCGGCTGTCGGGTCAGGATTCCGGCCGCGGCACCTTCTCGCAGCGCCATTCGGTGTTCGTCGATCAGAAATCCGAGGACCGCTTCCTGCCGTTGCAGAACATCGCCGACGGACAGGCGCCCTATGAGGTGCATGACAGCCCGCTGTCGGAGTTCGCGGTGCTCGGCTTCGAATACGGCTACAGCCTGTCCGAGCCCAAGGCGCTGGTGCTCTGGGAGGCGCAGTTCGGCGACTTCGCCAACACCGCCCAGGTGGTTTTCGACCAGTTCATCTCCTCCGGCGAGAGCAAGTGGCTGCGCATGTGCGGCCTGGTGATGCTGCTGCCGCACGGCTATGAGGGGCAGGGGCCGGAGCACTCCTCTGCCCGGCTGGAGCGCTTCCTGCAGCTCTGCGGCGAGGACAACTGGCAGGTCTGCTATCCGACCACGCCGGCCAACTACTTCCATGTGCTGCGCCGGCAGATCCACCGCGAGTTCCGCAAGCCGCTGGTGGTGATGACGCCGAAATCCCTGCTGCGGCACAAGGAATGCGTCTCCAACATCGACATGTTCGTCAACGGCAGCACCTTCCACCGGGTGCTCTACGAGGATGTCGAGCTGGACGCGCCGGACAACATCAAGCGGGTCATCCTGTGCACCGGCAAGGTGTATTACGACCTGAAGAAGGCGCGCGACGAGCGCGGCATCAAGGACATCACCATCCTGCGCCTGGAACAGCTCTACCCGTTCCCGAAGAAGGCGCTGAAGATGGAGATGATCGACAAGTTCCCCAATGCCGACGTCGTCTGGTGCCAGGAAGAACCGCAGAACATGGGCGGCTGGCATTACATGGACCGCCGCATCGAGGGGCTGCTGGAAGAGAGCGGCCACAAGACCAAGCGGCCGCGCTATGTCGGCCGGGCGGAGGCGTCCTCGCCGGCGACCGGCCTGTTGCGCACCCATGTGGCGCAGCAGAACAAGCTGGTCGACGAGGCCCTGACCCTGTAGCCGCACCACCGTCCCAACCACGCACCCAAACGGGCCGCAACGCAAAAGGTAACGGCGATGAGCATCGAAATCGTGGTCCCAGCCCTGGGAGAATCCGTGTCCGAGGCGACGGTCGCGCAATGGCTGAAGCAGGTCGGCGACCCGGTCGCCCGCGACGAGGCGCTGGTCGAGCTTGAGACCGACAAGGTCACGCTGGAGGTCAACGCGACAGAGGCCGGCACCCTGTCGGAGATCAAGGTCGAGGCCGGCGACACGGTCGAGGTCGGCGCGGTGCTTGGCGTCTTGGGCGCCGGCGGTGCCGCGGCGTCACCGGCACCGGCTTCCGAGGCCAAGGCGCCGGCTGAAGAGCCCGCCCCGGCGCCTTCCGCAGGCAACGGTGCGGCGCAGGCCATGCCGGCGGCGGCCAAGCTGATCGCGGAAAACAATCTCGACGCCTCGCGGATCAGCGGCACCGGCAAGGATGGCCGCATCACCAAGGGCGACGTTCTGGCCTTCATGGAAAGCGCCACGACCCCGGCCGTGGCCGCGCCGGTCTCGGTGGCGGCGCCGGACAGCAGTGCCAGTGCCGCGGTGATCGAGGTGCCGGCCTTCCAGCGTCCGGCGGCCGTCGAGCGCCCCAAGAAGGACCGCGAGGAGCGGGTCCGCATGACCAAGCTGCGCAAGACCATCGCCGCGCGGCTGAAGCAGGCCCAGAACACCGCCGCCATGCTGACCACCTTCAACGAGGTGGACATGACCAACCTCATGGCGGTGCGCGGCCAGTACAAGGAGAGCTTCGAGAAGAAGCACGGCATCAAGCTCGGCTTCATGTCCTTCTTCGTGAAGGCCTGCATCGCGGCGCTGAAGGAGCTGCCGGCGGTCAATGCCGAGATCGACGGCGACGAGCTGGTCTACAAGAACTATTACGACATCGGCGTCGCCGTCAGCACGCCGAACGGGCTGGTCGTGCCGGTGGTGCGCGACGCCGACCAGCTCTCCTTCGCGGAAGTCGAGTCCGGCATCGCCGATCTCGGCCGCCGGGCCCGCGACGGCAAGCTCTCCATGGCCGAACTGACCGGCGGCACCTTCACGGTCACCAATGGCGGCGTGTTCGGCTCGCTCTTGTCGACGCCGATCCTCAACCCGCCGCAATCCGGCATCCTGGGCATGCACAAGATCCAGAAGCGTCCCATGGCGATCGGCGACAAGGTCGAGGTCCGGCCGATGATGTACGTGGCGCTCAGCTACGACCACCGCATCATCGACGGCCGCGAAGCGGTGACCTTCCTGGTCCGCGTCAAGGAATTCATCGAAGACCCCCAGCGCATCCTGCTCGACGTCTGACGCAGGCAGGATGGGCATTTTTACCTCTCCCCTTGTGGGAGAGGTCGGATCGCACAGCGATCCGGGTGAGGGGTCGCGCGGCGTCCGCCGCGCGAAGACATTTGGTCAGACCCCTCACCCTCCCACGGCTTCGCCGCGGGGCCCTCCCTCTCCCACAAGGGGAGAGGGGTACGAACGCGGACCCCTGAGTCCGAGAAAAGGCCCTAACTCGCCGCGGCCGCTTCCGGTTCCACGCACGGCCCTGGGCGCCAGTGCGAAGCCCGGCGTTCGGCCTCCGCGATCTGCTCCGGGGTCAGGCTCTCGCCGAGCCGGGCCATGTCGTCGGCGGCGGAGAGCTCGCCGTTCAGCAGCGCCAGCCGGTACCATTTGTAGGCCTCGGTCAGGTCGGTCGGGACCGTGCCGTCGGTGTAATAGTCCGCCTCGGCGGCCCAGCCGGCCTGCGCCTGGGCGGCGGCGTGGCCGGCATGGGCGGCCCGGCACAGCCACGCCCAGCGCTCGTCGCCCTCCGACACCAGCGCCATCCGGTACAGGGTCTCGGTCTGCCAGCGCGGGATGGTGTCCCAGTCACCGACCTGCTGGAAATAGACCGCCAGATCGTACAGCGCGTCCTCGTCGCCTTCCCCGGCCAGCGCCGCCAGGTCGTCGAGGTCGTCGGCATCCAGCCCTTGGAAGGCGGACCCGGAGATGCCGACCAGCGCCACCTGGACGACGTCGTCCGCATGCCGTTCGGAGACCAGCACGCCGACCTCGCGCCCCAGATTGTGGCAGGTGGTGGAGCGGGTGTAGGGCTCCAGCCAGATCACCGGCACGATGAAGGCGGCCATGATCGTCTTCGCCGAGCCCTTGGCGACGATGGAATCCACCGCCGCGTCGGAGTCCAGGTCCCACACCGTGGCCTGCAGATCGGTCCATTCCTCGTTCCACAGCGCGCCGGCGCAACCCTGCAGGCTGCAGGACATGCTGCCGTTCATCTGGGTGCTGACGGACCGGCCGCCGACCGCCACGACGTATTCCACGTCCAGGGTGGCCAGGCGGTCCGCGATGGTCGGGTCGGACAGGATGGTGCCGATCGTCGCGGACGGGACCGGCTCGGGGAAGGCGGTGCGCCAGAAGGTGTCGCTGTCGACCACCTCGACGCCCGACTGGCGGGCGACGATGCCGCGCGGCACCCCGCAATCGGCCAGCGCCGCGCCGGCCTCCATCACCTGATAGGCGGCCGGGTCGTAGGTCATGCCGGGCACGTTGTCCCCCAGCCGGCCTACATCCAGCGTGACCGGTGCCGGACAGGCGGCCAGAAGCGGCGCCAACGCCAAGATCAGGAAGCGTATCCTCACAGCACTCTGCACCTCCGCCGTGTGGAAACGATACCATAGGAAGCGGTGCGGGGCGGCGGGTGTGAGCGTCGTCACACCCGGCCCCGTTCGGCCAATTTGCCGCATCTGATCTGGATCACGGCGACCGGAGCCGCGATGCGCGACATTGGCCCGAACCCGGCAATGGGAGAATTGCCATGGCCGATGCCAGACTCCTGGTCGTCTTCCATTCGCGTACCGGAACCACGCGCCGTGTCGCCCACACGGTGGCGCAGTCGCTTGGGGCCGAGATCGAGGAGATCGCCGACCTGAAGCGCCGGACCGGGCTGTTCGGGATGTTCGGCGCGATCCGCGATGCCCTGGGCCGGCGGTCCACGCCGATCGGCGAGCCGGACCGGAACCCGGCCGATTACGACATTGTGATCATCGGCTCCCCGGTCTGGACCGGACGCATGTCCGCACCCGTCCGCAGCTATCTCGACCGGTTTCGCGGCCGGTTCAAGGCGGTCGCGTTCCTGTGCACCTCGGGCGGCAAGAACGACGAGATCGCCCTGTTCGCCGAGATGGCCGAAGCCGCGGATTGCACGCCGACGGCGGTCGTCGTGGTGACCGAGACCGAGGTCTCCAAGGGTAGCGCATGGGAGAAGGTGGGGGCCTTCGAGGACTCGATCATGACGGCGCTCCGCTCTCCGGAAGCGTCTCGCCGCTCCGCTTAGGCTTCGATCCGCCGCCTTCGCCCCTTGTCCGGCCGGTTGCGTTGCGGCAAGGTGCCTGCGGGCCGGCCGGCCCGCGGAATTCCCGGTGAATCAGGGCTTGGCGGATGAGTGACAGCACCTACGATGTGATCGTGATCGGCAGCGGACCTGGCGGCTATGTCTGCGCCATTCGCGCCGCCCAGCTCGGCCTGAAGACCGCCTGCGTGGAGAAGCGCGAGACACTGGGCGGCACCTGCCTGAATGTCGGCTGCATCCCGTCCAAGGCGCTGCTGCAGGCCTCGGAGAAATACGAGGAGGCGCAGCACGACCTCGCCGCCTTCGGGGTCAAGGTGGACAAGGTCGCCCTCGATCTGAAGGCGATGATGGGCCACAAGGACTCCGTCGTGAAGGCCAACACGTCGGGCGTGGAATACCTGTTCAAGAAGAACAAGGTCGACTGGCTGAAGGGCGAGGCCCGCATCTCCGCCGCCGATACCGTCGAGGTGGCGGGCAAGGCCCACAAGACCAAGGCGATCGTCATCGCCACCGGTTCCGACGTGGCGCCGCTGGCCGGCATCGAGGTCGACGAGAAGAAGATCGTCTCCTCCACCGGCGCGCTGACCCTGCCGAAGGTGCCGAAAAAGCTGATCGTCATCGGCGGCGGCTATATCGGGCTGGAGATGGGCTCGGTCTGGCAACGGCTGGGTGCCGAGGTCACGGTGGTGGAGTTCCTCGACCGCATCCTGCCGGGCATGGATGGCGAGGTGTCGAAGCACATGCAGCGCGTCCTGAAGAAGCAGGGCATGGCCTTCAAGCTCGGCACCAAGGTGACGGGCGCGAAATCCAACGCAAAGGGCGTGGCCCTGACCGTCGAGCCGGCCAAGGGCGGCGACGCGGAGACCATCGAGGCGGACGTAGTGCTGCTGTCGATCGGCCGCATCGCCTATACCGAGGGCCTGGGCTTGGCCGAGGTCGGCGTCGCTATCGACAATCGCGGCCGGGTCGTCACCGACGACCATTGGGCGACCAACGTGCCCGGCATCTACGCCATCGGCGACGTCATCGCCGGCCCGATGCTGGCGCACAAGGCCGAGGAGGAGGGCGTGGCGGTGGCCGAGCAGCTCGCCGGCCAGCGCGGCCACGTCAACTACGACGCCATCCCGGGCGTGGTCTACACCTGGCCCGAGGTTGCCCAGGTCGGCAAGACCGAGGAGCAGTTGAAGGAGGACGGGATCGCCTACAAATCCGGCAAGTTCCCTCTGACGGCGAACGGCCGGGCCCGGGCGATGAACGCGACCGACGGCTTCGTGAAGATCCTGGCCGACGCCAAGACCGACCGGGTGCTGGGCGTGCACATCCTGAGCGCCGATGCCGGCACCATGATCGCCGAGGCGGCGATCGCCATGGAGTTCGGCGCCTCCGCCGAGGACATCGCCCGCACCTGCCACGCCCATCCGACCCTGAACGAGGCGGTCAAGGAAGCGGCGCTCGCGGTCGACGGGCGGCCGCTGCACATCTGAGGCGGTGATCGCCGGGCCCTGAGCGGCCGCCGTGAGGTCGGTCCGCACCCTGGTCGTGGCGTTCTGTGCCGCCGAGGTGCTCGGCATGGCGGCGACGATGACGTTTCCTGCCCTGCTGCCGCAGTTCCTCGCCGAGTGGCGGATCAGCAACACCGAAGCCGGTTGGATAAACGGCATCTTCTACGCGGGCTATGCGGTCGCGGTCTCGGTGCTGGTCAGCCTGACCGACCGGGTCGATCCGCGCCGGGTATACATGGCCTGCACTGCCCTGGCGGCGGTGGCGGCGCTTGGCTTCGCATTGTTCGCCCAGGGCCTGTGGTCGGCGGTGGCATTCCGACTGCTCGGCGGGGTGGCGCTGGCCGGGACCTACATGCCGGGGCTGCGCATCCTGAGCGACCGGCTGAGCGGCCCCGCGGCCGGGCGATATCTCGCCTTCTATACGGCCTCCTTCTCGATCGGCAGCGCCTTCAGCGTTCTTCTGGCCGGGTTGGTCGCCGGACCGCTGGATTGGCGATGGGCTTTCGTGGCGGCGGCCGCATGCCCCGTTCTGGCGTTGGGGCTGGCAGCGTGGGCCGCGCCGACCGATGTCGATGCGGACCGCACGAAACGGGGAGGTGCGCTGCTGGATTTCCGGCCGGTGCTGCGCAACCGGCCGGCCATGGGCTATGTGCTGGGCTACGCGGTCCATTGCGTCGAGCTGTTCGGGTTCCGCTCCTGGCTGGTCGCATTCCTGACCATTGCCGCCGTGGCGGTGGGCGGTCCGGGTCAGGCGGAAATCGCCTGGATCGCCACCGTGATCCTGCTGCTGGGCGTGCCGGCCAGCATCCTCGGCAACGAGCTTGCGACGCGCTTCGACCGGCACCGGGTGATCGCGTTGGTCATGCTGGCGACGGCGCTGGTCGCGTTCGTCGTCGGTTTCCTGCCGGGATGGCCCTTCATACTGGTGGTCGCGGTCCTGTCGCTCTACGGCTTCCTGATCATGGCCGACAGCGCGGCGCTGACGGTCGGCGCGGTGACCGCCGCCGACCCGTCGCTGAAGGGCGCGACGCTGGCAGTGCACGCAATGCTGGGCTTCGGCGGCGCGTTTGTCGGCCCGCTTCTGTTCGGCGCCGTGCTGGACCTGTCGGCCGGCATGCCGTCAGGCGGCTGGGGTTTCGCCTTCGCCAGCCTGGGTGTTGTGGTGGCCCTGGGACCGCTGGCACTCCGTTGGTCGCGCGTGTCGATCCCACGGGATGCCCGCTAGTCCAAGGCGGTCGTTCCCCGACCGGACATCAATCAGCCGAGGCTGTCCCAGTCGCGGATGGTGGTCGTGATGGTCTGCCGTGCATCGGCGATCCGCTTGGCGCCGGGATCCGGCCGCTCGAGGAACTCCAGCCAGGCGAGGAGATCGACCAGGCGGGCAAGCCGGTGCCAGTCATCGGGCAGGACGCCGCCGCCATCGGCGAAACCCTGAATGAATCCGGCCTCGAAGGCGGGCCGCAGACCGCGTTGCGGCCGCAGCAGGTTCCCCATATCGAGGATCTGCGGGCCCGCAAAGGCGAATTCCCAATCGAGCACGGCGGAGACGGCCCAGCCATCGGCCCAGGACGTCACCAGGATGTTGGCGCCGCCGAAATCGGAATGGACCAGCCGCGGCGTGGGATCGAGGACGTTGAGTTTCGCGGCATGTTCGCGTGCGAAGGCCTGGAATCGATCCGCAAGATCGTCGCCGAGCCGATCGCGGACGAGCGGATTGCCGAGTTTGTCGCCAACGAAGGTCAGATATCCCGACCTGTCCAGCCTGAACGCCCGCGCAATGCCAAGCCGGTCGTCAAGGAATCCTTGCTGCGGAAAGGTGACCGTGCCGATGGCAGCCAGCACCATGCCGACGGATCGGCCGAGCCAGGTGAGGTCTGCGTCCGAAGCGCTCGCGGCAATCTTTTCCAACGGCTCGCCATCGACCCATTCGAGCACGGCATAGGGATGGCCGGTGGCCGGATTGGACGGCGCGAGATGGAGGAAACGGGCGACGGGGACATGGCCGGCCAGGCGCTCGGCGATCGCGGCCTCCTTAGGCGCGCTGTCCGGGTCGCGGACGAAAAGGCGCAGCAGGACCGGGCGGTCGCGGCCGGAGATCGTCACGCGGAAACTGGCATTGGCCAGCCCGCCGGTCATCCTGTGCACCCTGTCGACGGTGGCGCCGGGGAAGGCCGGCTGGATTAGCGCGGTCGCGGCGGCGGGATCGAGATCGATGTGCGGCGCGTTGCGCGTCCAGCCTTCCCGCATCGCCGGCGGCGTCAGTCTTCACGCCGGCGGGCGCGGGGATGGGTGTCGCGATGCACGGCGAGCAACTGCTCGACTTCGACGTCCGTGTAGCGCTGGGTGGTCGACAGCGAGCTGTGGCCGAGCAGCTCCTGGATTGCCCGCAGATCGGCCCCGCCGGCCAGGAGATGGGTCGCGAAGCTGTGGCGCAGCGCATGTGGCGTCGCCGTGTCCGGCAGGCCCAGCAGGCGGCGCAGGTGGCGCATCTGCCGGTCGGCGACGCCGGGGTTGAGCGGCCCGCCGCGGGCGCCCACGAACAGCGGGTCATCGCGGCCGAGCGGGTAGGGGCAGGCGGCGACATAGGCCTCCAGCGCCTCGGTAACCGCCGGCAGCACCGGCACCATCCGCTGCTTGCGGCCCTTGCCGGTGATCGTCATGGCGCCGTCACGGGGCAGGTCGCGCGGGGTCAGCGACAACGCCTCGGCGATGCGCAGGCCGCAGCCATAGAGCAGGGTGAACAACGCCGTGTCGCGCTTGCCGATCCAGTCGGAGTCGCTCAACTCCGCTGCCGTCTCCAGGACAGCCGTCGCGTCCTCGGCGGTCAGCGGCTTTGGCACCGTGCGCGGCAGCTTGGGGCCGCTGAGCCCTGCGACGGCCGGGTTGTGCACGATGCCGCCACGGTCGAGGTGGCGGAAGAAATTGCGGATGCCCGACAGACCCCGGGCCCGGCTGGCCGCGCCGGCTCCGCCGGTCGCACGGCGGGCGAGATAGGCGCGGAAATCGGTCAGCGACAGGTCGCCGAGATCGTTCAGGCTCGGCCGTCGTCCGAGATGGCTGGTGAGGAAGTCCAGGAACCGCGCCACGTCGCCCAGATAGGCCCGGATAGTGTGCTCCGACGCCCGTTTTTCCGTGGTCAGCCACTGCCGCCAGCCGTCGACCGCCTTGAGCAGGTCCGGCTGCGCCAACACAGTCAGGTCGTCCGATTTGGCGCTCACCCCCTCGCCCTCCCGCTTCGCGGGTCCCTCCCTCTCCCCGAGGAGAGGGTCTCTTCGCGGCGGCCTTTGGTTTCCCTCTCCTTGGGGAGAGGGAGGGGCCCGCAAAGCGGGAGGGTGAGGGGGAGCGCGGCGATGGCCGCTTTGGTCAGGCCGGTAGGTCCAGCCAGGATCGGATGCATCGCTCCAACACCCGGGCCAGGAAGCTGATGAGTTCGGTGCGCATGCCGGAATGGAACATGTCCGGCTCCCGGCTGCCCAGGGCCAGCAGGCAGGGCGGCGCGCCGGTCGACACGTTCAGCCGGACCAGCGCATGGCTGCGCACCAGCCCGGCGCCGGCCCCGAACAGCGCCTCGTCGCCGGTGATGTTGCCGGCCAGCAAGACATCGCGGTTGCCAAGATAATGGTCGGAGAAGCCCTCGGCGACCACGCGCACGCCGGTCTGTTCGGCATGGGGCAGCGGCCGGCCGTCGGATTCCACCAGCAGCCGCGCCACGTCCAGATCCAGCAGCACCGACAGGTCGGTGTTGATGGTCTGGATCAGGTGCTCGAAGCTCTCCGCGTCCAGCAGGAACAGGATTGCGGCATGGACCCGGTTCTGGGTGTTCTGGTTGGCCCGGCTGGCGCTGATCAGGGCCCGCTGCTCATCCCGCAGGCTGTCGGATTCGTCGCGCAGGCGCCCGACCAGATAGGCCTGCAGGTCGACGACGCCGTCCGGCCGGGTCGACGGCGGCGATGTCAGCTTGGCCAGGATCTCGGGATGGGACGTCAGGAACTCCGGGTTCTCGGAAAGGTACTCCGCGACCTCCTCGGCGGTCAGCGCGGGTGCCGCGACCGAGTCGCTGGAACGGGTTTCCTGGGGCATTCAGAATCGCCTCTTCGCGGTCAGGCCGGTTTCTTGAAGGGCCTCACCGAGGCGTCGTCATCCAGAATCTGCTGTCCGGTCTTCTGCCAATCGGCCAGGAAAGCGTCGAGGCCCTTGTCGGTCAGCGGATGCTTGAAGAGTTGCCGCAGCACGCTCGGCGGCAGCGTGGCCACGTGCGCGCCCATGCGGGCCGCCTCGATCACGTGGCGCGGGCTGCGCACCGAGGCCACCAGCACCTCGGTATTGATCGACGGGTATTGCCGGTAGATATCGACGATGTCCTGGATCAACTCCATGCCCGGGGTGCCGATATCGTCCAGCCGGCCGACGAAGGGCGAGATGAAGGCCGCGCCCGCCTTGGCCGCCAGCAGCGCCTGGCCGGCCGAGAAGCACAAGGTGACGTTGACGGCGATGCCGTCATCGGCCAGCACCTTGCAGGTCTTCAGCCCGTCCGGGGTCAGCGGCACCTTGATCGCCACGTTGGACGCGATCTCGGTCAGCCGGCGCGCCTCGGCCAGCATGCGGTCGTGCTCGGTGGCGGTCACCTCTGCGCTGACCGGGCCGGGGACGACCTTGCAGATCTCCGCCACAAGGTCGAGAAAGGACTTGCCGGTCTTGGCGACCAGGGACGGGTTCGTGGTGACACCGTCCAACAGGCCGGTTGCGGCGAGATCGCGAATCTCGTCGAGATCGGCGGTGTCGATGAAGAATTTCATGGCCGTGTTGTCCTCAACCCCAATGGGCCGCCGGGTGCCCGCTCTTTCCTGGCGACTCACGCGTTTCCGTTAGGACCGAAGTCTACCTGATGGCAGATCACCATGCCACCTCCGGGACCGATGCCGACCCGAAATGCGAACCGGACTCCGGGCCGGCGCTCCGGGTCCGCGTGCTGCTGCCGCTGCCGCTGGCGGAGGCCTATGACTACCGGCTGCCCGACGGCATGGAGGCGGCGCCCGGCGACTGCGTGCTGGTGCCGCTCGGCAGCCGCGAGGTGATCGGCGTCGTCTGGGGGGCGGGCAGCGGCGATGTCGACGAATCGCGGCTGAAGGCGGTGATTCGCCGGTTCGATGTGGCGCCGCTCTCCGGCGTGGCGCGGGAATTCATCGACTGGGTCGCCCGCTATGTGATGAGCCCGCCGGGCGCGGTGTTGCGCATGACCCTGCGCGTTCCTTCCGCCCTGGAACCGCCAAAGCCGGTGATCGCCTATCGCCGGTCGGATGACTGGGATCCGGGCGCGCTCCGCATCACGCCGGCCCGGCAGCGGGTGCTCGACCTGCTGGCCGACGGGCCGCCGCGCACCGCCCGCGAGCTGGCCGAAGAGGCCGGCTGCGGCGGAGCCGTGGTGAAGGGGCTGGCGGCGGCCGGCGCGCTGGAGACGGTCGAACTTCGGCCGACGGCGGCGGTGCGCGATCCGGACTGGCAACGGCCGGGACGGATCCTGACCGAGGATCAGCAGGCCGCCGCCGATGCCCTGACGTCGACGGTCCAGGAGGGCGGATACTCGGTGACGCTGCTGGACGGCGTCACCGGTTCCGGCAAAACGGAAGTCTATTTCGAGGCGCTGGCCGCGGCGCTCGCCGCCGGCCGCCAGGTGCTGGTGCTGCTGCCGGAGATCGCCCTGTCGGCGCAATGGCTCGACCGCTTCGCCGAGCGCTTCGGCGTGCGGCCGGAGGAATGGCATTCCGACCTGACCCAGCTGCGCCGCCGGCAGACGTGGCGCGCCGTCGCCGAGGGCCGGGCGCGGGTGGTGGTCGGCGCCCGCTCGGCCCTGTTCCTGCCCTATCCGGATCTCGGCCTGATCGTCGTCGACGAGGAGCATGAGCAGGCTTACAAGCAGGAGGACGGCGTCACCTACCATGCCCGGGACATGGCCGTGGTGCGGGCCAAGCTGGGTGCCTTCCCGATCGTGCTGGTCTCCGCCACACCGTCGCTCGAGACCACGGTCAACGCCCAGTCCGGCCGCTACGCGCGCCTGCACCTGCCGGACCGGCCGGGCACCGCGCGGACCCCGTCGGTGGCGGCGATCGATCTGCGCGAGGACCCGCCGGAGCGCGGCTGTTTCCTGTCGCCGAGCCTGCGCACGGCGCTGGTCGAGACCCTGGAGGCAGGGGAGCAGGCGATGCTGTTCCTCAATCGCCGGGGCTATGCGCCGCTGACCCTGTGTCGGCGCTGCGGCCATCGCCTGGAATGCCCGAACTGCACCGCCTGGCTGGTCGAGCACCGGCTGTCCGGTCGGCTGCAATGCCACCATTGCGGCTATCACGCCCGGCTGCCGCGGGAGTGCCCGGCCTGCGCCGCGGAGGAGAGCTTCGTCGCCTGCGGCCCCGGGGTGGAGCGGGTGGCGGAGGAGGCCGCCGCCCTGCTGCCCGATGCCAGGACGGCGCTGATGGCCAGCGACCTGATCCACGGCCCGGCCCAGGCGGCGGAGATGGTCCGGGCGGTGATCGAGCACGAGGTCGACCTGGTGATCGGCACCCAGCTGGTCGCCAAAGGCCATCACTTCCCGCTGCTGACCCTGGTCGGTGTGGTGGATGCCGATCTGGGCCTTGCCGGCGGCGATCTGCGCGCCTCCGAACGCACATTCCAGCTTCTGCAGCAGGTCGCCGGCCGCGCCGGGCGGGAGGATCGGCCGGGCCGGGTGTTGGTCCAGACCTATATGCCGGACCATCCGGTGATCGCCGCCCTGGTCACCGGCGACCGCGACGGCTTCCTGGACCGCGAGGCGGAAGAGCGGCGGCTTCGTGCGCTGCCGCCCTTCGGCCGTCTGGCGGCGATTATCGTCTCCGGGCCGGATCCGACCCAGGTCGACCGGGTCGCCCATGCGCTGGGCCGCGCCGCGCCGCGGATGGCCGATCTGCGCGTGCTGGGACCGGCGCCGGCCCCGCTGGCGGTGCTGCGCGGCCGCCATCGCCGGCGCCTGCTGGTGAAGGCCGGCCGGGGCACGGCCCTGCAGCCTTTTCTAAAGGACTGGCTTGAGAAAGTTCCGGCGCCGGGGTCGGTCCGGGTCCATGTCGACATCGACCCGTACAGCTTCCTCTAGGACTGGCCCTGGGCCGCCCTAGTTGGCGTCGAGCAGCCGCTGCACGTTCTGGCGCTGCTCGGCCAGCAGCCCGTCCAGGGTCGGCCGGCCCTCATAGGGCGCGCTGAGATTGAGCGTGACGATGCGGTTTGCGACCAGGGTCAGCCCGGTGACCACGGCCGTCACCTCCTCCTCGCCGGTCGCCGGATCCACGGCACGGGTCAGGATGCCGGTGAACAGGGCGTCGTCGTCGCGGTGCAGCAGGCCGACATTGACCAGGTCCTGCAGCTCGATGGCCGCGTCGGCGTTGGCCAGCCGGTCGCGCATGACGTCCTCCGCCCGGTCGAGCGCGCTGTCGAACTGGCCGAACGCGCCCGCCACCGACTCGATCACCTGGGCCCGGCTCATGCTGGACGGGATCTCGCCGGCCGACAGGGGCATCAGGTACATCGCGTAGTTGGACAGCAGCACGCCCTTGCCGCGCAGCGCGTTCAACTGGCTGCATTCGGCCGAGATCGCCAGCACCTGGTTGTGTCCGGCGTTGAGCTCCTGGATCAGCGACAGCATGTCGCGGTCGGCCGGATGCGCGGCGTCGAGCTCGCAGAACCCATCCGGCGGCGGCAGGGTGATGCCGAAGGCCTCGCCGCCCTGCTGCAGCACGGTCTTGCCGGCCGCATTGGCCTGGGCCGTCGCCAGCATGGCCAGCGACAGCGCGATCAGGACCCGGATCATGGGATGGTCTCCCGGTCTCGGCGACGACCGCCGTGGTCGGACACGATTGGACGCGGTGCCCGCGCGCTGCGGCTGTGGCGTGAATTTACCATGACACGGAATAAGCGCGACCGTTTCGGTGTCGTACTGTCGATCGGAATTCCGCTAGCATCGGGCTGCCGATCCTCAGGCGACGTCTCAATACCGGTTTCCAACAGGAGGACAGCGATGAACGGGAGGTTCAGGACTTTGATTGTCGGCGCGGCTGCAATGGCGGCTGTCGCAGCCGGTATCGGCACCGCATTGGCGGACGGCCATTCGGAGAACGTGATCAATTACCGGCAGAACGTGATGAGTGCCATCGGCGGCCACACCGGCGCCATCGCCGCGGTGGTGAAGGGCGAGGTGGAGTTCACCGGCCATGTGGCGGCCCATGCGGATTCGCTGGCGGCGATGTCCGGATCGATCGTCGACATGTTCCCGCCCGGCACGGAGTCCGGCGCCGAAACCCGGGCCAAGGCCGAGATCTGGCAGGATTGGGACGACTTCGTCTCCGCCGCCCAGGCCATGGAGACCGCGACCGCCAATCTGGCCCAGGTGGTCAATGGCGGCGGCGACATGGCGGCGATCGGCGAGGCCTTCGGCGAGGTCGGCAAGGCCTGCGGCGGCTGTCACCGGCCGTTCCGCGCCCGCGCCAACTGACGCCGCGCCGGACTTTTCGTCTATCATTGGCGGGCCGATGGGCAGGATGTCCGTCGGCCCGTCCTGATTGTCTGCGATTGGAAAGGTCGACGCGGTGATCCGACGCGGTCTGATCTGGCTGGCGGGACTGGTTGTGATCGGGATTGCCGGGGCCGCCGTGGTGATCCTCGGCGCCCGACAGCTGACCCGCGGCGACATCGTCGTGCCGGCCCATGAGGCCTCGGCCGAGCGCGGCGCCTATGTCTTCGCCGCCGCCGGATGCAAGGGCTGCCACACCGCCAAGCGCGGCGAGACCCTGGCCGGCGGCCGGCCGTTGGAGACCCCGTTCGGAACCTTCTACGGCCCCAACATCACCGCCGATCCGGAGCACGGCATCGGCGCCTGGTCTGACGAAGACTTCATCCGGGCGCTGCGCCAGGGCGTGGCGCCGGATGGGCGCGACTACTACCCGGTCTTCCCCTACACCAGCTTCACCGCCATGACCGACGCGGACATGCTGGACCTGAAGGCCTACATCTTCAGCCTGCCGCCCGTGGCCGAGCCCAACCTGGATCACGACATCGCGCTGACCGTGCGCTTCCGCCCGGTGCTGGCGCCGTGGAAGGTGCTGAACCTGGAGCAGGGGCCGGCCCCCAACGTTCCGGACCAGTCCGAAATCTGGAACCGCGGCCGCTACCTGGTCCAGGCCCTGGGACATTGCGGTGAGTGCCACACGCCGCGCGGCCCCGACGGCGCGGCCCTGGACCACATGCTGATGGCCGGCACCAAGGACGGTCCGGAGGGCGACAGCGTGCCCAACGTGACGCCGCACCGCGAGACCGGAATCGGCCGCTGGAGCCGCTCCGACATCGACTTCTTCCTGGAAATCGGCATGTACCCCGACGGCGACTTTGTCGGCAGCACCATGGGCGAGGTTGTCGACGAGACCACCAGCCAGCTCACCGCCGAGGACCGCGCGGCGATGACGGAATACCTTCTGAGCCTGCCGCCGATCGAGAACGACATCTAGCCGACGGAGCCCGAACATGCGCCCGGGCCTGCGCGAAGCGGAGCAACTGCTGGAGGCACCGCAGCATTATGCGGGTTTCGCCGTGCGCAAATCCGCCAGGCCGGTGCTGCGCCTCTGGCGGTACCCGGCATTCGACCCGATGGCCGCCTGGGCGCTGATGGGCGATGAAGACGCTCATGTGGTGCGCCGCGTCGTCTGTTCGCCGGTCACCGAGGCGATCGCGGGCACGGACAGTTTCGAAGTCCGGTACGACACGTTCGGAACCGAGGCGGTGCTGCCGACAGAAACGGTCGATGCGCTTGTCTCAAAGCTGACGGAGATCGCCATGCCGCCATCCGTCCATCGGCACCCTGCCGGACTGGACGGCTGCACCTACGGCATTATGTGGAGCCGACCCGGGGAGGAGGTCCGGCTGACCTGGTGGGGCCGGTCGCCGCAGGACTGGGCCCTGCTCAGACTCTGGTACGCCCGCGCGGTGACGACGTTCGAAGACCATCTGGCCGATTGCGGTGTCCAGATCCAGTCCCGCCACCCCTGGGTCGAATGAGCCCTATCGCATCGCCAGCCAGCCCCGATCCCCGGAACCGGCGCCGGTGACGGTGCCGAATGCCTGGAAGGCGATCAGGGCATGGGCGTTGGTCGTGGGGTGGATCAGATCCCAGAACAGGGCGCCGCCATTGGCGCCGGCGTCAATGCCCATTCCCAGATCCGGGCAGACGCCGGTCGGCCCCGGAGGGACGCCCGGCTGCTGTACGATGCAGGGCACGGCGGTGTTGGCGTAGACGGCGCTGGCATCCAGGAGCACGCTCAGGGCCTGCTCGATGTCCAGCACCCGGACCGCCAGGCCGTCGCGGTCCGTCAGCCGGGCGGCGGCCCGCGCCAGGATGCGGTTGTGTCGCCGGCTCTGGTCGGAGAGGAAGGCGGCCCGATCCGCCGGGAGGACCATCGTGCCGAGCGGCGTGCGCCCGAGATCCGGCAGGTTGGGCAGCAGGAACCGCCGGGCCCCGAGATCGGCGAGGGACTCGACCGCCTCGACCAGGTCGCGCACGACCTGGCGCGGCCGCGCCGCGGGATCGAAGAGATAGTTGTTGGCGCCGCCCCAGATCACCACCAGATCGTCGCGGCCGATCCGCCCGCCGGCCGCATCGAAGCTGGCCACCTGCCCCAGGATGCCGGTGCCGGCCAGGCTGGGCAGCACGGCCTCGTTCTCATTGCGGGTATCGGTGAAGGCGCCGCCGACGGCCTGGTTGTTGGCCAGCGGATCGACGGTGACATCCGTGTCGAAATCGACCTCCAGGCCCAGCAGCGGCGCCAGAGTCTCCACCCAGACCGGCCCGTTGGAAAAGCGCCCGTCGAAATAGGGCGGGCTGGGCGGCACGGTCCCGAAGGTCAGCGCGAACAGATTGCCGGAATCCGACAGGCTGTCGCCGAACACGTAGAGGTCGGTGAAGGGCGCGCGGCCGAAACCGCCATCGCCATCATCGTCGTCGTCATCCGCGACGGCGTTCCAGCTCCAGCCGACGAGCACGAGCAGCAGCAAGGCCGCGGTCAGCGATCGGGTCATGGTCCTGTCCTCCCCTTTGTCCGCGTGTCCGGACGACCCTTCCTGGGCGGCCGTCGACACCACGGTTGTGTCATTGGCGCCAGCATAACCAAGCGCCGGCGCCGGAGTCCCCTCTAGCCGTCCGGCACGATGCCCAGGGCGGGGGTGTCGTCGCGGGCGTGCTCGTCCGGCCAGTTGGTGCGCCAGATCTCGGCCGACCAGTGGCCGCAATTGACGGCGGGCCGGGCGAAGCCGGGCTGGGGCTCCAGCAGGGGCGCGACCGTGACGTCGTGGCTGGGCACCATGAAATAGGGGAAGGAATAGCGGTCCCGGCCGCTGGCGTTGACCACCCGGTGCGGGGTCGAGACGAAGCGCCCGCCGCTCCACAGCTCCAGCATGTCGCCGATGTTGACGATGAAGCCGCCGGGCGGGCAGGCGGCGGTGATCCAGTCGCCGGCGCGGGTCTGAACCTCCAGCCCGCCCACCGGGTCCGGTGCGATGATGGTCAGCGCATCGGTGTCCTTGTGCGGATGGATGCCGAATCCGGGCGCGTCCGGTGCGCGCGGCGGGTAGTGCAGCAGCGTCATGTTGGTCAGCGGCGTTTCGAAGGGCCGGCGCAGGGCGTCCGGTGGCAGGCCAAGATCTTCCGCCAGCGCGCCCAGCAGCCGGTCGGCGACCCGGTCCAGCGCCCGCCAGTAGCCCAGGATGACCGGCCGCGCCTCCGGCACCTGCGGCGGCCAGACATTCGGCCCATAGAGCGGGCAGGCGGCCCGGATCGGGTCGTCTTCCGCGATCTCCACATGCAGCTTGTAACCCTCGTACCGGTCCGCCGCCCCGGTCCCGTCATTCGGCGTGAAGAAGCCGAGCGGGATGTAGCCCCGGTAGTTCTCCCGCGTGATCGCCTGGGCCCGCTTCGCCGCCGCGTCCACGGCGAAGATCCGCCGGACCGTCTCGCGCATCTCTTCGATCCGGTCCAGCGGAACCCCGGTGCCGGTGACGACCAGGAACCCAATCTCGCGACACGCCCGGCCGATCCGCGCCACCGTCTCGCTGCGCGCCGGCTCGCCCGCCGCGCCGTCCAGCGGGCCGATGTCGATGACCGGGATGGTCCGCGGATCGGTCGTCATGGGCCCTCCTTGCCGCATGTCACCGGCCCGCCGAGGGGCGTTCGGCTGGCCGTGATAGCCGGTGGTACCGCCGTGGCATGCGGGGCTTCCTATTCCTGCAACGCCAATCTGCTGCAATGGGCTGGCAGAGGCAATGGACTGCCCTGGGGACCGCCCCGAGGGCGGCCCGGGGTTCCGCGCGGGGAGATGAGAGAAAATGCCGACAGTCATGTTCTGGAACGTCCAGGGATCGGCCGGCGACACCATCAAGTCCAAGGCCGGCGACCTGCTGCTGGGCGATCTGTCCAACCTGACCGCCGACGAGAAGCCGGATTTGGTGGTGCTGTGCGAGCTCAAGCTGGGCTTCGAGACCAATTTCACCGGGCTGGGGCGCGACTACACCCAGGTGTTGCTGCCCAAGAATTATCCCAAGAAGACCACCTACCGCTTCGGCCTGTTCGTCCGCGCGGCGGGCAAGTGCGTGATCAGCCAGTCATCGCCGCCGGAGCTGATGAACGACGGCAACAACCGGCCGGCCCTCTCGGTGGTGGTCAACAACTCGGTCGGCCTGCTCGCCGTGCATCCGCCCTCGGTCTCCCAGAGCATCACCGCCCAGATGCAGCACCTGCGCAACACGGTCGGCCAATGCACCGGCAACCGGGTGCCGAAGATCATCTTCGGCGACTTCAACATGGACCTGCTGGGCAATCGCGAGAAGATCGCCACCGAGCTGAAGGCCTCCGGCCCGCCCCTGTCCGACTACCGCCTGCGCCCGCAATCCCAGCACACCCAATCCACCCACGTCATGGGCAAGGCCCTCGACTGGGCCCTGGTCGACCCGGCCTTCAGCGTGAGCTACCGGCTGGCGGATGCGGAAAAATCCGACCACTGGCCGATCTGCATTACGTGGAGATGACGCCGGAGAGGTGATGACCCTATGTAGAAACGGACAAATTCTGGGAGTTGGTAAACTGTCACTGTAATGGCGGTCTGAGGCCCAGCGGAGCCCAACTCACTTACTGCCATCGCAATTCAAACGTAACGCGAGATCCAATCAATGCGTGAAGAGTTGACAGTGCAGTTGCAAATGCAAGACTGTATATCTGCATGTTGATACATATTTTCAGAATCATGCTTGTCCAAAAACCACTTCTGGTTGAGAGAAATAAAGTGAGGCCATTTCATTAGGATTAAAATAATGAGAAGAAAATTATACTTGTTCCTCGTGAAATTCTTGTTCTGAGGACATGCTTTTGTCAGCTATGCTTAGATTCTCTATAGTGCTCGTTGTGGTCGGCGCGTGCCTTTTCATTCTCAGTTTGAGTGGCGGATTTACCATCCAGGGAGTTGCGATCCTGCTTGTGGAGCCGGCACTTAGAGCTCTCGCCGGTCTGTCTGGTCTCGTAATGGTCGGATTGGCGGTATTCTTCGAGTTTAGGAGGCAGCCAGTTCCTCACGGACATGGGCCGCCCGCTATTGATCTGGTTCAATTGAAAAGACAGCTGGATCAGGCGCTCCAAGAAATTAGCCAGCTGAAGCTGGACGTTGATAAGGCGGAGGCTGCAACTCAGGCTGCCGAGGCGGCCGCGCAGACCGCGACATCAGAAGTCAAAGGACTCACCCTACAGTTGGAGGCCGCAAAGCGGAAGATTGATACTCTGACTTCAAGGGCGCACAACGCCATAAGAGCAATGGCTGAACATGCACACGAGGTCATACATAGCGGTCGCGACGTGCTAAATGTTCTTGGATACAAACTCGAGATCGAGCGTGAAAAAAAACAGCTGATTGACAAAGGCCAATACAAACTTATACTAGATCAATATTTAGATTCATTTGTAAACAATACGCTTTCGATATTTGATACGATAATCGGCAAACAGTGCAGCGTTTCGATACAGATGCTTGGTACCAGAACGAAGGTGCCAGAAGGCAAGAGAAATAGAATACACTTGCTTAAAAATGACAAACGGTCATTAAGATCTCGTGAAGATTTCATTGTTAGGGTGAAAAACAATGATGGCTACAACTGTTCACGTCATTCAGCATATTCGGATTTGATGAAGGGTGGTGTTAGAAAAACGACGTATTTTGTCAATAACAATTGTAGCGATGCTAACTCGAACTACAGAGATGCGCTTGAGGACTGGCAAAAGCACTATAATGCTATTCTCGTCGTTCCGATCCAGTTCAATCTTGATACGGCTGCTGCGAGACATGCTTCAGATAGCGCCAGTGTGCTGAATATAGAAGAAGCGGTGAAGCGAGATATATGCCGAAGTGTTTTGGGTTTTATTACGGTCGACAGTCTGCATGGCCAATTCGATAAGGACGTGAGCGTTCCTGCGCTTGCGGCGCACGCAGATTATTTATATCATATACTTTCTCGCTTTTACCGGTTGATGAGGGTTGCAGATCGTACAAATGCAGAGTTAGGGCAAAGCTGAAGCATAGTGCCTTGGGGTATGGGGAAGGGAGATAAGATAGTGACGCGGAGGGACCGAGCGCGCGCGATTACGGACGCGACAAAAGTACTGGATAGGTCGTTGTTGGATGACAGCAACCAGAACTGGCTTGTCGGGCAATTGATCTGCGAATTTCACGATATTAGGACAAAGGCCAAGTCTCAGCCGGCCGATGAAACACTCGATCCGATGCTCACAGCCCTGCGCAACTACAGACAGAACACGCTGTTATCTGAGGAAGATAGGAAATACCTGTCCAAGGAACTCTTGGGGAAAGAGTGAAACTTGCCGGGCACGGTACACTTGCCAATTGCGGTGACAGGTTACTAATTCCCCTTCTCCAGATAAGGACGTGGCCCTAGCTGGACAACCCATCTGGCAATAGGGATTTAGTAAACTGTCTCCGTAATCTAGCCAGTTCCTTATGGGCTGCCACCCCCGCCCACTGGCGTTGTTCCGGCAATCGGCCAAAGACTGTTTCCGGCCATGACGCGATATCAACACCCCCAGCGTTATTGCACCGCCTCAAAGCGTATGCTAGATGAGCCGCGCCGTTCGGGTACCGGCTCGAACCGGCGTTTTTTCGTGCCGTTCGGTGCGGAAATCCCATCCCGGATACCGGGCAACGACAAGACCGTTTGGGGAACCAGGTGGCATCCACCGAGACAGGCAGTTCCGGCCTTGCGTCGCGGTACGCAACGGCGTTGTTCGAATTGGCCGACGAGGCCAAGGCGCTCGACGCGGTCGCCGACGATCTGAGGGCGCTGAAGGCGCTGCTGGCGGACAGTCCGGCGCTCACCCGGCTGGTGCGCTCGCCGGTGCTGAGCCGCGACGAGCAGGGCCGCGCCATCGAGGCGGTGCTGGAGAAGGCCGGGGCGGCGCCGCTGACCCGGCAGTTCGTCGGCGTGGCCGCCGCCAACCGGCGGCTGTTCGCCCTGCCGGGCATGATCGACGCCTATCTGGCCGAGCTGGCCCGCCGGCGCGGCGAGATGACGGCGGAGGTCACCTCCGCGCACGCCCTCACCGACGGCCAGACCAAGGCGCTGACCGACCAGCTGAAGAAGGCGGTGGGGGCCAAGGTCTCGGTCAATGTCTCGGTCGATCCGTCGCTGCTGGGCGGGCTGGTGGTCAAGGTCGGCTCCCGGATGATCGACAGTTCCCTGCGCACCAAGCTCAGCAAGCTGCAACTGGCCATGAAAGGGGTTGGCTGATGGAAATTCGCGCCGCCGAGATTTCCGCAATTCTGAAGGAACAGATCGCCAGCTTCGGCACCGAGGCGGATGTCGCGGAGGTGGGCCAGGTGCTGTCGGTCGGCGACGGCGTCGCCCGCGTCTACGGGCTGGACAATGTCCGCGCCGGCGAGATGGTCGAGTTCCCCGGCGGCATCAAGGGCATGGCCCTGAACCTGGAAAGCGACAATGTCGGCGTGGTGATCTTCGGCGAGGACCGGAGCATCAAGGAAGGCGACACGGTCAAGCGCACCGGCGCCATCGTCGAGGTGCCGACCGGCAAGGGCCTGCTGGGCCGGGTGGTCGACGGGCTGGGCAACCCGATCGACGGCAAGGGCCCGATCGCCGATGCCAAGATGATGCGGGTCGAGGTCAAGGCGCCGGGCATCATCCCGCGCAAATCGGTGCACGAGCCGATGCAGACCGGGCTGAAGGCCATCGACGCGCTGACCCCGGTCGGCCGCGGCCAGCGCGAGCTGATCATCGGCGACCGCCAGACCGGCAAGACCGCCGTCGCCATCGACACCATCCTGAACCAGAAGGGCATCAACGCCGGCGGCGACGAGTCGAAGAAGCTCTACTGCGTCTATGTGGCGGTCGGGCAGAAGCGCTCCACCGTGGCGCAGATCGTCAAGACGCTGGAGGAGAACGGGGCGATGGACTACTCCATCGTCGTCGCCGCCACCGCGTCGGACCCGGCCCCGCTGCAGTTCCTGGCACCCTATACCGGCTGCGCCATGGGCGAGTATTTCCGCGACAACGGCATGCACGCCCTGATCATCTATGACGACCTCTCCAAGCAGGCGGTGTCGTACCGCCAGATGTCGCTGCTGCTGCGCCGGCCGCCGGGACGCGAGGCCTATCCGGGCGACGTGTTCTACCTGCACAGCCGGCTGCTGGAGCGCGCCGCCAAGCTGAACGAGGACAGCGGGTCGGGTTCGCTGACCGCCTTGCCGGTCATCGAGACCCAGGCCGGCGACGTCTCGGCCTATATCCCGACCAACGTCATCTCCATCACCGACGGCCAGATCTTCCTGGAGACCGGACTGTTCTATAAGGGCATCCGCCCGGCCATCAATGTCGGCCTGTCGGTCAGCCGGGTCGGCTCCGCCGCCCAGGTCAAGGCCATGAAGCAGGTCGCCGGCACCATCAAGCTGGAGCTCGCCCAGTTCCGCGAGATGGAGGCCTTCGCCCAGTTCGCCTCCGACCTGGACGCGGCGACCCAGAACCTGCTGGCCCGCGGCGCCCGCCTGACGGAGCTGTTGAAGCAGAACCAGTATTCGCCGCTGGCGGTGGAGGAGCAGGTGGTGTCCATCTTCTCCGGCGTGCGCGGGCATCTGGACGGCATCGCGGTGGGCGACATCACCCGCTTCGAGAAGTCGATGCTGGAGGAGCTGCACAGCAAGCACCCGGACATCCTGGAGGCGATCCGCACCGAGGGCTCGCTGTCCGGCGAGACCGAAGAGAAGCTGAACGGGTTCCTCTCCGGCTTCGTCAACGTCTTCGTCTGAGCCGGCGTGAACCCCGAAACCGTGATGATGACGGCGGCGGCCGATGCCTAGCCTGAAGGACCTTCGCAACCGGATCGGAAGCGTCAAGTCGACGCAGAAGATCACCTCGGCCATGAAGATGGTCGCGGCGTCCAAGCTGCGCCGGGCCCAGGAGCAGGCCGAGGCCGGCCGGCCCTATGCCGAGCGCATGGAGAAGGTGCTGGGCAGCCTGGCCGGTGCGGTGGCCTCCACCGGCTCCGGGCCGAAGCTGATGACCGGCACCGGCAGCGACGACGTGCACATGCTGGTGGTCGTCACCTCCGATCGGGGCTTGTGCGGCGGCTTCAACGGCTCGATCACGCGGGAGACCCGCAAGCGCATCCGCGAGCTGCGGGACATCGGCAAGACCGTCAAGCTGTTCTGCGTCGGCCGCAAGGGCCGGGACAATCTGCGCCGCGACTTCCCCGAGATGATCGTGGAAAGCGTCATGGATGTCGGCAAGCCCAAGCTGACCTTCGCCGACGCCAACGCCATTGGCACCCGGCTGATCGACATGTTCGAGGCCGGCGAGTTCGACGTCTGCACGGTGATCTACAATCGCTTCCAATCCGCCATCAGCCAGATCGTGACGGCGCAGCAGCTCGTCCCGCTGGCCGCCGACAATGGCAACGGCGAGGACGGGGAGGCGGAGAGCGGGCAGCCGGTAACGGTGGCCGGCGGTGCCGTCTACGAATTCGAGCCGGACGAGGAGGCGATCCTCGCCAGCCTGCTGCCGCGCAACCTGTGCGTCCAGGTCTACCGGTCGCTGCTGGAGTCGGCGGCGAGCGAGCAGGGCGCGCGGATGACCGCGATGGACAACGCCACGCGCAACGCGGGCGACATGATCAACAACCTGACGCTGGTCTATAACCGGTCGCGTCAGGCGCACATCACCAAGGAACTGATCGAGATCATCTCCGGCGCCGAGGCGTTGTAGTCTGGGTCAGCCGCGGGCCACGGGCCCGAATTGACGAGGTTTGGGGAGTTCAATCCATGGCCAAGAATCCGAAGGCGAACGAAGAGACCGAAGCCGCCCCGGAGGTCGCAGACGAGACCGCCGCCGCGGATGACGGCGCCGCCGACGCCCCGGAGGCTGCCGCCGAGAAGCCGGCGCCGAAGAGCCGCCGCAAATCGGCCAAGGCCGACGACGCCCCGCCGCCGGCCGCCAAGGGCAAGACCAGCAACGTCATCGGCCGCGTCAAGCAGGTGCTGGGCGCCGTCGTCGACGTGCAGTTCGAGGGCGACCTGCCGGCCATCCTGAACGCCCTGCACATGCAGCTCGACGGCAAGCTGCTGGTGCTGGAGGTGGCGCAGCATCTGGGTGAGAACACGGTGCGCTGCATCGCCATGGATTCCACCGACGGGCTGGTCCGCGGTGCGGAGGTCACCGACACCGGCGAGGCGATCACCGTGCCGGTCGGCCCCGAGACCCTGGGCCGCATCGTCAACGTGATCGGCGACCCGGTCGACGAGCGCGGACCGGTCGGCAGCACGCAGAGCCTGCCGATCCACCGCCCGGCCCCGGACTATGTCGACCAGTCGACCGAGGCCGAGGTGCTGATCACCGGCATCAAGGTCGTGGATCTGCTGGCCCCGTACGCCAAGGGCGGCAAGGTCGGCCTGTTCGGCGGTGCCGGCGTGGGCAAGACGGTGCTGATCCAGGAGTTGATCAACAACGTCGCCAAGAGCCATGGCGGGTATTCGGTGTTCGCCGGCGTCGGCGAGCGGACCCGCGAGGGCAACGACCTCTATCACGAGATGATCGAGTCCGGCGTGAACAAGCTCGACGGCCCGGGCTCGAAATGCGCCCTGGTGTTCGGCCAGATGAACGAGCCGCCGGGCGCGCGCGCGCGGGTCGGGCTGACCGGCCTGACGCTGGCGGAGTACTTCCGCGACCAGGAAGGCCAGGACGTGCTGTTCTTCGTGGACAACATCTTCCGCTTCACCCAGGCCGGCTCGGAAGTGTCGGCCCTGCTGGGCCGCATTCCCTCCGCGGTGGGCTACCAGCCGACCCTGTCGACCGATATGGGCGCGCTGCAGGAGCGCATCACCTCCACCAACAAGGGCTCGATCACCTCGGTGCAGGCCATCTACGTGCCGGCCGACGATCTGACCGACCCGGCGCCGGCAACCTCGTTCTCGCACCTGGACGCGACCACGGTGCTGAACCGCCAGATCGCCGAGCTCGGCATCTACCCGGCGGTGGACCCGCTGGACTCCACCAGCCGTATTCTCGACCCGCGGGTGGTCGGTGAGGAGCATTACCAGGTGGCCCGTGACGTGCAGCGGGTGCTGCAGAGCTACAAGGCGCTGCAGGACATCATCGCCATCCTGGGCATGGACGAGCTGTCGGAAGAGGACAAGCTGGTGGTGGCCCGCGCGCGCAAGATCCAGCGTTTCCTCAGCCAGCCCTTCCATGTCGCCGAGGTGTTCACCGGCGCGTCGGGCGTGCTGGTCTCGCTGGACGACACGGTGCGCGGCTTCAAAGGCATCGTGGCCGGCGAGTACGATCACCTGCCCGAGGCCGCCTTCTACATGGTCGGCACCATCGAAGAGGCGGTGGAGAAGGCGCGCAAGATGGCGGCCGAGGCCGCGTAATCTAGGGCGCGGACGGAGAGCGCATCATGGCCGGAACGGTCGAATTCGAGCTGGTCTCGCCGGAGCGCCTGCTGCTCTCGGAGCAGGTGGCGATGGTTGTCGTGCCGGGCGCGGAGGGCAATTTCGGTGTTCTTCCCGGCCATGCGCCGCTGATCTCGACCGTCCGGCCCGGCGTCATCGACGTCTATGCCAGCCGGGCGGAAGTGTCCTCCCGCATCTTCGTGGCGGGCGGATTCGCCGAGGTCACGCCGGAGCGGTGCACGGTGCTGGCCGAGGAGGCGGTGCCGGTCGGCGAGATCGACCAGGCGGCGACGGCGCAGCTCGTCGCCGACCTCACGGAGGATGTCGCCGACGCCAAGACCGATGTCGAGCGTCGCGCCGCGGAGGCGGCGCTGGCGGTCGCCCAGGCCAAGCACGCCGCGGTCCGGTCGGCCTAGTTCCAATACTTTCCCGTATTGCATGTAGCCGTCGGTTTGCCATACTGACGGCTGAAAATGCATTCGTGGTCAACAGGTTGGGGCTCCGGGCGGCCGGGGTGCGGGTGAATGACGGCCGAGCTGCATTGGACGCTGGACGACATTCCCTGGGACCGGTTCGAGGCCGACAAGGTCGATCCGGACCAGGAGAAGATCATCCGCGCGGCGGCGATGGTGGAGTACAACGCCGCCGACTATGTCGCCTATCTGGAGAACGTCTTCCAGGACGACCCGGAGTTCCGCCAGGCGGCGCAGGATTGGGGCGTGGAAGAGACCCAGCATGGCGCCGCCCTGGCGCGCTGGGCAGCACTCGCCGATCCCGATTTCGACTTCGAGACCCGGTTTGCCCGGTTCCGCGAAGGCTTCCGGCCGGACATCGATGCCGAGCAGTCGATCCGGGGCTCGCGGTCGGGCGAGCTGGTCGCGCGATGCATGGTCGAGGTCGGCACCAGCTCCTATTACACCGCACTGGGCGACTCCACCCGGGAGCCGGTGCTGGAGGCGATCTGCCGCCGCATCGCCGCCGACGAGCTGCGCCACTACAAGCTGTTCTACGTGCATCTGAAGCGCTATCTGGACCGCGAGGGCCTGAACAAGCTGCAACGCCTGCGCGTCGCGCTCGGCCGCATCACCGAGACCGAGGATGACGAGCTCTCCTACGCCTATTACGCGGCGAACGCGGCCGACGAGCCCTATGACCGCGAGGCCTTCCACCGCGAATACCTGAAGCGCGCCATCCGCTACTATCGCGACCCGCATCTCGACCGGGCCCTGGCGATGATCTTCAAGGCGGTCGGTCTGAAGCCGCGCACCCGCCTGTTCAGCGTCGCCTCGTTCGGCGCGCGCTGGATGATGCAGCGGCGGCAGAAGCAGATGCTGCAACTGGCGGCGGCCTGAGCCATGCCGCTGCTTCGGGCACTGCTCTGGAGGGCCGCGCGGCGGCTGGCCAGCGATCCGCGGGTGCAGCAGATGGCCGCCGACGCCTATGACAAGGCCAAGCCCAAGGTCGAGCAGACCGCACGGGAGATCCGCGAAGCGGCCCGCGAGGCCTCGCCGCTGGACGACCCCGGCGAATTCGCTCGCAGGGTGAGGGACCGCCTGACCCGCAAGGATCTGGACCCGCCCTCTAGGTGATGCAGAGGCGCCAGGGGCCGGTGTCGAAGTGCAGATGGTCCTGGTGGGCGGTGTCGTGGCTCGGCGTCAGGACCACGTGGAACAGGTCGCAGGCTTCCCGCGCCACATTGCGCAGGAACCGGGAGCGGCGGCCGATGCCGTGCCAGTCCTGGGCGACCCGGATGATCTGGCCGTCGATCAGCTCGAAGGCGGAGACATCGATGGCGCGGCCCAGGGCGTGCTGCGACAGCCGCCGGGAATCGGCGTTGCCGCCGCGCCGGTTGCGGCAGGCATAGGCGCCGTAATGGTGGATGCGCTTGACCGGCTGGCCGAAATAGCGAATCGCCAGGGGCTGCAGGATCTCACGCTCGAACTCGTCGAAGCGCACCGCCAGCGGGCATCCCAGCGTCGCCGGCTGGTTCAGTGCGGCGGTCATCGCCGAAATCGTCACCGGTGTCTGGATGGTGCATTGGCCGCCATCGCCCACCGCGTCCAGGGGTTCGAAGCTGACGCCGCGATCCTGGAGCTGGGCCAGACATTGCTCGGCGGGAATCTCGTAGGGGGTGGCCTGCTTCGCCTGTCGCTGGCGGCCGTCGTCGCAGGCGCCAAGTACCAGCGCGGCGAGCGCTGGCAGGGCGATCAGGGCGCGGCGTGCTCGCAATGATGGGGCGTCGCGGCGCCCGGCGGATCTGACGGCCATCCCGATTGTCCCGGCAAGGATTGCGGGGTGGCGCCCGGCCTGCGGCTCCAACCGTGCGCTTGGACGCCGATGATGGGGCCGCAGCCGTTTAGCTTCTGTTAACCGGCGGGTCAGGCCGAGCAGAGGCGCCAGGGGCCGATGTCGAAATGCAGATGGTTGTGATGGGCGCGGTCGTGGTTGGGGCCCAGCACCACCTGGAAGACGTTGCAGGCGCCGCGCGTCACGTCATGCAGGAAGCGGGACCGGTCGCCGGCGCCGCGCCAGTGGCTCTCGATGCGCACGATGGTCCCGTCGGCCAGCTCGAATGCGGAAATGTCGATCGCCCGGCCCTTGGCGTGCTCCGACAGCCGGCCGGCATTGCCGGAGCGGCCGCGGCAGGCATAGGCACCGTAGTGGTGGATGCGCGCCACATGCTGTCCGAAGTAGCGCTGTGCGGCCGGCTGCAGGACCTGCCGCTCGAAGTCGTTCAACGCCACGGCGAGCGGGCAACCGAGGGTCGCGGTCTGGTTCAGCTGGGCGGTGGAGGCGTGCAATTCGATCGCCTGGGCGATGCCGCAGCCGCCGCTGCTGCCGAAATCCTCGATCCTTGTGTAGTCGACCTGCCGCTGAGACAGGGCCCCGAAGCACTGGCTGCCAGCCAGGGATGCCGTGTTGTAAGGGGCGGCGCCGGACGAGCCGCTGGACCCTCCGCCGCAGGCTGCAAGCGCCAATGTCGCGGCCAGAACGAGCACGGAACCGAGACGGATGTGGCGAATTCGGTCGACCGGGATCGGGTGCATCTTGCTCCTTTCAGGGTCGCGGCGTGCCCTTAGTCCAACAGGGCGGCAAATTCCCCCAACACGGCCTCGTAGACCGGCTTCTTGAACGGCACGATGGCCTCCAGGACCTCGTCCGGCGTCGCCCAACGCCAGGCATCGAACTCCTGATCGTGGGCGGCCAGATCGAAATCCTCGTCGCGGCCGTCAAACCGGAATGCGAACCATTTCTGCGCCTGCCCGCGATACCGGCCCTTCCATTTCCGCGCCGCCACCTCCGGCGGCAGGTCGTAGCGGAACCAGTCGGAAGCCTCGGCCAGAAATGTGGCGTTATCTGTGCCGGTTTCCTCTTTCAACTCCCTTAATGCGGCGTCCCGCGGCGTCTCGCCCGGATCGATGCCGCCCTGGGGCATCTGCCAGGCGCCCGGCGCGTCGATCCGGTGCGCCACGAAGATGTGCCCGGCCGCGTTGATCAGCAGGATCCCGACACAGGGTCGGTAGGGCTTGTTGGCCGCCATGCGGGTCAGCCGGCGTCAGGCGGGCGCGCGACCGCGGTGATCGGCGCCAGCACGATGCCCTTGCGCTCCAGCAACGGGATCCAAGCGGCCAGCCGCTCGAATGTCAGCGGATAGGGGTGCGCCAGACCGACCGCGAAGCCGTTCTCGCGCGCCAGATCCTCGAGCTCCTGCAGGCGCAGATCGATGGAGTCGCGGTCCGCCTCGGTATCGATGTGCCGGCTGCCGGTGGCCTGGGGCAGGCCGAAGCGGCCGGCCATCTCGCCGATCCGGCTGTTCGCCGCCGCGCCGTTGTCCAGCACCAGCAGGCCGCGGTCACCCAGTTCCCCCAGCACCGGTTCCAGCGCCTCTTCCGATGCCGAGAAGCGCGAGCCCATCTCGGTCATCACGCCGACATAGCCGCCACCGCGGCTGAGCACCCATTCCAGCCGCTGGCGGTTGACCGATGGCCCCAGGGAGGTGAGCAGGGTATGCGGGCCGGGATCGTCACGCGGATAGGTCTCCGGCTCCATCGGCAGCATGATCAGGGTCTCGTGGCCCTGTTCGCGCGCCGCCGTCAGCCACGCCTCCAGGTCCGGCGCATAGGGCGTGAAGGCCAGGGTCACCGGGCCGGGAAGCCGGCGGATGGCGGCATTCGTCGGGGCGTTGGCGTGGCCCATATCGGTGATGACGATGGCGATGCGCGGCCGCGTGTCCTCCGCGTCGAAGGGGCGCGCATAGGTTTGCCACGGGGTGCGGCCATCCGCGGCGATCCGGGGCAGGGGGCCGACCGCCGAGGCCTGAACCAGCGCCTCGACCGGTGCGGCCGGCAGCGCCATGTCCTCCGGTTCGGCCTCCGCCGGTGCAGCATCCCGAACGGCCGGGGCCGGCTCCGGGGCCGCCATCGCGGTGTCGGTGGCGGCCTCCGACGCCTCGGTGGGCGGCGGCAGCTCGATGACCGCTTGCAGGGATGCGCGGTCCGCGCTGGCGCGCAGCCGGGCCATGGTGGTGTCGGCGGACAGGGTCAGCCATAGCACCGCGCCGGCGGTCGCCAGGGTCACGAGGCCCAGGACGATCGTCGCCAGGCCGACGCGCCTTGGGGCGGCCGGGGTCCTGTCCGTCCGGGGTTTGCCTTTGGCCTTCGCCACGGCTCGCGGGGCGGTCGTTGGCGGGTTACCGCGGTCGGGCCGTCAGTTGACGACCCGCTGTCCGAACAGCGCCACGCCGCGCAGCAGGTCGAGGGCCCGGGAGAGCTGGTAGTCGAACGGCGCCTCGTCTTGGCCGGCCGCATCCTCTGCCATCTCGTCCTCGCCGTCCTCTTCCGCGCCCAGCGCGCCGCGCAAATCGGCCTCACGGCGGCCGGCGACATCCAGTTCCTCCAGCCGTGCCGGCTGCACCTCGATATCCGGCTCGATGCCGAGCGCCTGGATCGAGCGGCCGGACGGCGTGTAGTACCGCGCCGTGGTCAGGCGCATGGCGCCCTGGCCGCCCAGCGGGATGATGGTCTGCACCGAGCCCTTGCCGAAGCTGTCGGTGCCCAGCAGGACGGCGCGGCCATGATCCTGCAGCGCCCCGGCGACGATCTCGGAGGCCGAGGCCGAGCCGCCATTGATCAGGACCACCATCGGCAGCCCCTCGATCAGATCGTCGGGATCGGCGTTGTAGCGCTGCGCCAGATCTTCGTGGCGGCCGCGGGTGGAGACGATCTCGCCCTGCTCCAGGAAGACGTCGGAGACCTCGACCGCCTGGTCCAGCAGGCCGCCGGGATTGTTGCGCAGGTCGAGCACGAAGCCGATCACGTCGGCGCCGAGCTCCTCGGCGATGCCGTCGATGGCGCGCTTGACGCCGCTGGTCGTCTGCTCGGTGAAGCTGGCGATGCGGATGTAGCCGACATTGCCCTCGGTGCGCCAACGCACCGACTGGATCTCGATCACCGCGCGGGTCACCGTCACGTCGAACGGCTCCTGATCGCCGCGCAGGATGGTCAGCACGATATCCTCGCCGACCCGGCCTCGCATGCGGTCGACCGCGTCGTTCAGGGTCAGGCCGAGCACCGGCTCGCCATCGAGATGGCTGATCAGGTCGCCGGCCTCCAGCCCGGCGCGGAAGGCCGGCGTGTCGTCCATCGGGGTCACTACCCGGACCAGGCCGTTCTCCATGGTCACCTCGATGCCGAGGCCGCCGAAGGCGCCGCGGGTCTGGACCTGCATGTCCTGGAAGCTGTCGGCGTTGAGGAAGCTGGAATGCGGGTCGAGGGAGGTCAGCATGCCGCTGATCGCCGCCTCGATGAGCTCCTTGTCGGTGACCTGTTCCACATATTCGGCGCGCACCCGCTCGAAGACCTCGCCGAACAGGTCAAGCTGCTGATAGGTGTCGGCGCGGTCATCGGATTGAGCCAGTCCCGCCGTGGGGGCGATCAGCAGGAAGGCAAAAAAAGCAGCGGCGATGCGCATGATCCTCATCCTCTAACGCTTTCCCGGGCCATTGCCAGCCCCTGGACGGGGTTTATCGGCTGCCCGTTGCTTCTGAATTCGAAGTACAAAGTCGGGTTATCCGTAGTGCCGCTTTGCGGCAAAGCCGTGACACCCACGGGCTCTCCGGCCAGCACCTGCTGGCCGACGCGGGCGTCCAGGCGTCCGAATCCGGCAATCAGCGAATGATATCCGCCGGAATGCTCCAGTATCAACAACTCGCCATATCCCCGGAAGGTGCCGGCGAACCGCACCTCGCCGTCCAGCGGCGCGACGATGGGGGCGCCGGGATAGGGCCGCAGGGTCAGGCCGCGATTGGTCTCGCCGGCGCCGTTCGGCTGGCCGTAGCGCAGCAGAATCTCGCCGCTGGCCGGCAGGATGACGCCGTCGAACAGAGGCAGGGCCGACAGGCTGCTGGCCGCCTCGCCATGCACGACCTCGCGGCCCTCTTCCAGCGCCGCCGCGATGGTCGCCGCCTCCAGCAGTTCCGGGGTCGGCTCGGGCTCCGGTTCGGCTGCGGCGGCCGCTTCCTCTTCGGCGCGGCGCGCATCCTCCTCCTCCAGCCTGGCCAGCAGCTCTCGCAGGGAGCCGGCCTCGTCGGCGAGGCGCTGCAGGCGGTCCTCGAGCGCGCGGCGCTCCGCCTCGGCCTCGGACATCAGCGTCTCGCGCCGGGCGATCAGGGCGTTCATGGCGTCGATCCGGCCGTCCAGATCGCGGCGTTGGGCGGTGGCCCGGTCGCGGCGGTCTTCCAGATCGCTGCGCACCGCGGCGAGCTGTGTGAGCTGCTCGCGCAGCACCCGGGCCTCGTCCTCGATGGCCGGGACCGCGGAGCGCAGCAGCGTGGCGGTACGCAGCGCCTCGACCGGTGCGCCGGGGCGCGCCACCATGGTCTCCGGCGGGATGCGCGCCAGCCGCGTCAGGCCGCCGAGGAGATGCGACAGCTTCTCGCGCTGGACGTCTAGCGCGGCGACCTGCACCGCCTCTTCCGCCTCCAGTGCCTCGGCCTCCCGCTCGATCTCCAGCAGCACCTGGTGCTGCGACATGATCTCCATGGAGGTGCTGATGGTGGCGGCGCGCAGATCCGCCACCTCCTGACGCAGGGCCCGCAGGCGCGCGTCCAACTGATCGCGTTGGGTCGTGGAGGACTCGATCGACTGCTCGACCCGCTCGATCTCCTCGGCCGTCCCCTCGGTGTCCTGCGCACCCGCGGCCGGTGCCGGAAGGGCCAGGGCGATCGCGACGGTGGCGATGCGGCCGAGGCGGCCGCGCGAGGACGTCCGATGCATTCCTACTCCGCTGCGCGCCGCGCGGGTTCCCGGTCGATCAGGCTGCGGCCGGTCATCGCCTCGGGCTGCGGCAGGCGCAGCAGCTCCAGCAGGGTCGGCGCCACATCGGCCAGGCGGCCGTCATGCAGCCCGGTCACGTCTTCCGGCGCGTTGACCAGCACCACCGGCACCGGGCTCAGGGTGTGCGCGGTATGCGGCTGGCCGGTCTCCGGATCGCGCATGATCTCGCAATTGCCGTGGTCGGCAGTGAACAGCAGCACGCCGCCGGCGGCGGTCACCGCCGCCTCCAGGTTTCCAAGGCAGGTGTCCACGGTCTCCACCGCCTTGACCGCGGCCTCCAGGCTGCCGGTGTGGCCGACCATGTCCGGGTTGGCGAAATTGACGATCACCAGGTCGTACTTGCCGCTCTCGACGGCCTCCACCAGCCGCTCGCCGAGCTCCGGCGCCGACATCTCCGGCTGCAGATCGTAGGTGGCGACCTTCGGCGACGGCACCATGATGCGGTCCTCGCCGGGGAACTGCTGCTCTTCGCCGCCATTGAAGAAGAAGGTGACGTGCGGGTATTTCTCGGTCTCCGCCATGCGGACCTGGGTCATGCCGGCATTGGCGACCACCGCGCCGATGACGTCCTCGATGGAGCGCGGCGGGAAGATCGCCGACATCATCGTCTTCAGGTGATCGGAGTATTCCGACATGCCGCAAGCATCGGCGAAGCGAATGGGCGCCCGGTTGAACCCGTCGAATTTCGGGTCCAGCAGGGCGGTCAGGATCTGCCGCGCCCGGTCGGCGCGGAAATTGGCGAACAGCACGCCATCGCCATCGTTCATGCCGGCATAGTCGCCGATCGCCGTCGGCTCGACGAACTCGTCGCCAGTGCCGGCATCATAGGCGGACTGCAGCACCGCCAGCGGGTCGTCGGCGCGGGGGCCGGCGCCGTCGGCGAGGGTCCGATAGGCCTTCTCCACGCGCTCCCAGCGCTTGTCCCGGTCCATGGCGAAGTAACGCCCGTCGACGGTGGCGATCCGCACGTTCGGCAGGTCGGCGATGTCGGACAGGAAGGCGCCCATGGATCGCTTGCCGTCCATGGGCGGGGTGTCGCGGCCGTCGGTGAAAGCGTGGATCGCCACCGGCACGCCGCCGGCTGCCACGGTGCGGGCCAGGGCCACAAAATGGTTCTGATGGGCATGCACGCCGCCCGGCGACAGCAGGCCCATCAGATGGCAGGTGCCGCCGGTCTCTTTCAGAGCCGCGATATGCCGGGTCAGCGCCGGATTGCGGGCGAAATCGCCGTCCTCGATGGCCTTGGCGATCTTCAGCAAATCCTGCAGCACCACCCGGCCGGCGCCGAGATTCATGTGGCCGACCTCGGAATTGCCGATCTGGCCCGCCGGCAGGCCGACATCCTCCTCGCTGGCGCGCATCAACGCATGCGGCCAGGCCTTCCAGAGCCGGTCGAAATTCGGCGTGTCGCCCTGCAGCACAGCGTTGTCGGCGGGGTCCTCGCGGTATCCCCAGCCGTCCAGCACGCAGAACACCACCGGGCGCGGTCGGGCGGGTGCGGTTTGATCGGTCATGGCATCCATCCTCGAAGAGGCCCCCCATATAGGCCAATTGTATGGCAATCGATAGCGCCAAAGGGCCGCCGACCGGATCGAAAAGAGAGGCGGAGCCGATTGGCTCCGCCTCGATCCGGCCTCGCAGGGCAAGGCCGCCTATGCGTCGTTGCTAGCCGCCCCGGCGGAACGAGACACGACGATCGTCATCATCATCGTCGTCATCGTCGTCGTCATCATCCCCGCCGCCTCCGCCGCGGATGACCTTGCGGAAGAAGCCGTCGGCGGAATCGAGCACCGAGGATTCCTGGAAGAAGGCCAGGAACTCGTCGTCAATGGCCGCCAGACCGACATAATCGCCGAGGAACAGGCCGTTGGCGAAGGGGGCCTGGTTGTAGTCGAAGGACACATCCGTCAGGCGGGTTTCGTCGACCCAGTTCGACGGGTCGTCGCACCGCCGGTCGCAGAACAGCATCCAGTGATCCGCCAGATCTTCGGCCCCGACAACGTCGTTGCGGAAGTCGTAATAGGTCGCGACCACCGTGCCGTCGCCGCCGACCGCGATGGACGGCAGGAAGGCCTGCTGCAGGAACGGCCGGTCGGCATTGGCCGGCGTGGCGTTGATCCGTACCGGGTTCGACCAGGTCTCGCCGCCATCCTTGGATTGTGAGAAGGCGATCTGGTCGAAGCCGGTGAACCGGAAATCCTGCCAGACGGCGTAGACCCAGCCGGAATTCGGGTCGACGGCCACGTCGAAGATGATCGACCCGTCCCGCACGCCGATGCCCTGGTCCGGGGTTGTGGCGCCGTTGCCCAGGATGAGGGAGATCTCCAGGCCGCCCTCGGGCCCGTCCTCGACGTCCCAGGTTTCGCCCTTGTCGTCGGAGCGGATGACGGTCAGCCGGAAGGCCTGTGGCTGCGGGTTCGTCGTGCCGTCGGCATTCACATTGATGATCTTGTTGAAGAAGTTCAGCAGCGTGCCGTCCGGCAAGACCACGATCTGGCTGCCGATCACCTGGTTGTTGGTGCCGGGGTCGAAGATCTCGACGGCCGGGTCCCAGGTGGCGCCGCCATCGGTGGTGCGGGCGAAGTAGGCCGGCCCCTTGAACGGCGCGGTGATGTCCACGGGATCGACGTCGAGCCGGTCCCAGACCGCGTAGACGAAATCGGAATCCGTCGAGTCCGCCGTCATCGAGTTCTTGTCGTTCAGGAAGCGCGGGTCGGTGTCCAGGATGATCAGGATCGGGTCGGTCCAGGTGAGCCCGCCATCGAAGGACCGGCTGGTCGCCATGGCGTTCGGGCCGAAGCCGACCGGGGCGCTGGCCGGCGGATCGATGTCGAAGATCAGGCTCATCTGATGCAGCGTGCCGTCCGGCGAGAAGGTGACCCACGGGTCCGACGCCCGCTCGAAGGGGCCTTCAGTGCAGTCGGTCTGGCCCGGCACCGGCACGATGGTCCAACTGGCGCCGCCGTTCAGGCTGACCGCCGCGACGTTGCCGCGGGAGCCGCCATTCGACCAGCGGTCCTGCTGCCAGAAGGCGACCAGGTTGTCCGGGTCCGTCGGATTGACGTCGAGCCAGGGCTCGACCTCGCTGTCGAGGAAATTGATGCCGACGCCACCGACATCGCCGGGGAAGTTGCCGCAGTCGCTGAACGGCGGCAGGGGGCTTAGGCTGGACACCTGCACCTGCGGTCCGACGACCAGGCCACGCCGGTCGTCGCCATCATCGTCGTCATCATCGGCCCGGGCGGTGCCGGAGCTGGCCATCGCGACCGCGAGCAGTCCGACGGCGAGGTGTTTGGAAAAGGTCCAATAGGCCATTGACGGCCTCCTCTGTCTGCAGGCGAACCATCGACAGAAGCCTGGTCGACCCGACGGTCGTCCGGACGCTGTTCGGCCATGCGTGCGCGCAACGTCCGGGCGTGACGCAGGTGCGGCCAGGGCACCAATGTCGCGTTCGCCGATTGGCGAAGGGTCAAAGAAGCGATGTCAGCGGGTGGTTCGGATCGGTATGCGCAAGCCCGCCCGTTGTTCCTTGCTGTCCAGGACGCCGTCGAAATTGGCGTCGAGTTCCATGAACAGCGCCCGGTTGGAGGATCCGGCGAGGAATTCCGCCTCGGTGATCCTGCCGTCGCGGTCGGCGTCCATCATGCGCGCCTGGTCGACCGTCAGCCCCTCCTTGGGCGTCTGCTCCTGGGCTGCCGCGGCCGATGCGATCAGGCCGAGACACCCCGCTGCAAGTGCGGCGGTACGAAGTTTGCTCATGCTTGGTTCCCTCCTGTGGGACACGAGGAGTTGACATGGCGGAGGCGGGCGCCGGATCGCCTGCGTCCTACAAACATTCGGTCACTGTGGAGCTCGCCTTGACGGCGTATTGGACCGGTTCGGGTCCGATTCCCTGTCTTTGCGGCAGAAGAAGAGGCACCAGAACCTCAGCCCTTCCATCGAAGACCAGACTGCAACGCTAGCATCGGCCGATCGCGACGATCAACACCGATGGCTGTTTTATTCATGGAAAATTCATCGAATAGGCGAGCAGTCCAAGAACTCGAAATTCGGCGTGTCGCTCGGGTTGCGGCGCGCTATGACGGGCTTCATGATCCCTGGATCGCGGCCGAGGGATGGGAGGCCCGGCATGGGTGCGACGATTTGCGACGGCGCGGACCTGCCGGAACTGGTGGTGGTGCCGCCGGGACGATTCCGCATGGGCTCGCCGGACGACGAGGCCGGTCGAGACGACAATGAAGGGCCGTGCCATCCGGTGACGATCGGCTATCGCTTCGCCATCGGCCGACACCCGGTGACGTTCGCACAATGGGATGCCTTCGGGGCGGCCGGCGGCACCGACCATCGCCCATCCGACGAGGGTTGGGGACGCGGCGACCGGCCGGTGATCAATGTCGGATGGCACGACGCCCAGGCCTATGTCCGCTGGCTGACCGAGGTCACCGGCCGGCGCTACCGGCTGCCCAGCGAGGCTGAATGGGAATACGCCGCCCGCGCGGGAACGGCCGGCGCCTACCACTGGGGCGACGATGCCGGCCGGCGCATGGCCAATTGCCTGGAGCATGACGGAGACTGGGGCCGCGCCCGCACCTCTCCGGTCGGCCGCTTTCCGGCCAACCCGTTCGGCCTTCACGACATGCTCGGCAATGTCTGGGAGTGGGTCGAGGATTGCTGGAACGAGTTCTACATCGCCGCGCCGGACGACGGATCGCCCTGGCTGGCAGGCCAGACCGACGCCCGGGTACTGCGCGGCGGATCCTGTCTCGATCCGCCGCGTCTGGTGCGGGCGGCGGCGCGGAACCGCAACGGCATGGATTTTCGCTGCAACGATTACGGGTTCCGGGTCGCCGCCGACGTTGCCGACTGACCGACCGCCGGCCGCGCCGGTCACTCCCGGTGATAGGGATGGCCGGTCAGGATGGTCTGGGCACGGTAGATCTGCTCCGCCAGCATGGCGCGGACCAGCATGTGCGGCCAAGTGGCCCGTCCGAAGGCCAGCAGCAGGTCGGCACGGTCGCGGACCGCCGGCGACAGCCCGTCCGCACCGCCGATCACGAAAGCCAGATCCTGGATGCCGTCGTCGCGCCAGCGGCCGAGCCGTTCCGCCAGCTTCATGCTGGTCAGGTCGCGGCCCCGCTCGTCCAGCGCGATCACCGTCGCCTTCGCCGGGATCGCCGCCAGCAGCAACTCGCCCTCATGGTCCCGCAGCGCGTCGCCGGCGAGCTTCTTCTTCGCCTCGACCTCGCGCAGGGTCAGAGGCCAGGCCGAGCGGCCGGCATACTCGTCATAGACGGCGCGTACCGGGCCCGGCCGCAGCCGCCCGACCGCGGCCAGCCACAGGCGCATCGGCCAGTCGGGCCCGTCAGGCCCGGCCGCTTACAGGCGGGCTGGCCGCATCCCACATCTTTTCGATGTTGTAGAAGGTGCGCACCTCGGGCCGGAACAGGTGGACGATCACGTCCCCCGCATCCAGCAGGACCCAGTCGCCATTGGTCCGGCCTTCCGTGCGGACCGGCCCGAAGCCGGCCTTCTTCAGCCGTTCCGCCAGATGATCGGCCATGGAGCCGACCTGCCGCGCGGAGCGGCCGCTGGCCACGACCATGTAATCGGCGATGGTGGATTTTCCGTCGAGGTCGATGATGACGATGTCTTCCGCCTTGTCGTCGTCCAGGGACGACTCGACCAGTTCGACGATTTGACGGGGCAGGCCCTCGGCGAGCCCCTGGTCCGGTGTTCCCGCTACCATGGGAACGGGGTCAGTCTTTGGAGTTATGGCGTCCACCTCGTTGCCAAGTCTCAGGCGCCGATTGCGGCGGTGCCTCGCGCAGCTTCGTCGCCGAAGCCCAGTGCAGACGGGAGTGGAGGAAGATCCAGACTGGCGGCCGGCAATCGGCCAGTCGACCGGCCTGGCGCTCCGCCATCCTGTACCGCGCAAAATGCGAAGCAGCAGTACCGCTCAGCGCCCTCTGAGAATAGGTAGGGCGATCGAAGATCGCAATGGGGACAAGATGAAAGATTCGTGTCCAATGCTGCCATCGCGGCAGTTGAATCAGGTTGTCCGCGCCCATCAGCCAAATAAAACGGGTGCGCAAGTACCGCGCCGTCAGCGCCCGCAGCGTGTCGGCGGTGAACTGCGTGCCCAGACGGGTCTCCAGATCGGTGACGATGATTCGCGGATGCCCCGCCACCGCCCGGGCCCGCGCCACGCGATCGTCCAGCGGCGCCATGCCGTCGGTCGCCTTCAGCGGGTTCTGCGGCGAGACCAGCCACCACACCGCGTCCAGATTGAGCCGCTTGAGGGCCAGCAGGCTGAGATGGCGATGGCCGTCATGGGCCGGGTTGAAGGACCCGCCCATCAGCCCGACCTTCGCGCCGGCCCAGTGTGGGCCGGAATACAGGTGCGGAGCGGCCCGGACGGTCAGGGTCGCACCTGACCGCTGCCGCGCACGACGTATTTGTAGCTGGTCAGCTGCTCGGTCCCGACCGGGCCGCGGGCGTGCAGCTTGCCGGTGGAGATGCCGATCTCCGCGCCCATGCCGAACTCGCCGCCATCGGCGAACTGGGTCGAGGCATTCTGCAGCAGGATAGCGCTGTCCACCGCGGCGAAGAAGCGCGCCGCAATGGCGTCGTCCTCGGTGATGATGCTCTCGGTATGGTGCGAGCCGTGCCGGTTGATATGGGCGATGGCCTCGTCGACCCCGTCGACCTGCTTCACCGACAGGATGGCGTCCAGGTATTCGGTCTCCCAATCCAACTCGGTGGCCGGCAGCACGCGGCTGTCCATCGCCTGGGTCTCGGAATCGCCGCGCACCTCGCAGCCGGCCTCGATCAGCGCCTCCAGGATCGGCGGCAGCTCGGTGGAGGCCACCAGCCGGTCGACCAGCAGGGTCTCCGCCGCGCCGCAGATGCCGGTCCGACGCAGCTTGGAATTCACCGTGACGTCGAGCGCGGTCTTCGGGTCGGCGGCGGCGTGGATGTAGACATGGCAGATGCCGTCCAGGTGCTTGAGCACCGGGATCCGGCTTTCCGCCGCCACCCGCTTGATCAGCGACAGCCCGCCGCGCGGCACGATCACGTCGATCACGTCGGTCATGGTCAGCATCTCGCCGACAGCCGCGCGGTCGGTGGTGGGAACGAGCTGGATGCAGCCCTCGGGAAGGCCGGCCTCGGCGAGGCCCTTGGCCAGGGCGGCGGCGATCGCGGTGGAGGAATGGAAGCTCTCCGAGCCGCCGCGCAGGATCGCGGCATTGCCGGATTTCAGGCACAGCCCGCCGGCATCGGCGGTCACGTTCGGCCGGCTCTCATAGATGATGCCGATGACGCCCAGCGGCACCCGCACCCGGGCGATCCTCAGCCCGTTCGGCCGGTCCCATTCGGCGATGGACGCGCCGACCGGGTCGGGCAGCTCGGCGATGGATTCCAAGCCCGCCGCCATCGCCTCGATGCGGGCGGCATCCAGTTTCAGGCGGTCGAGGAAGGCGCCCTTGACGCCTTTCGTCTCGGCGGCCGCCATGTCCTTAGCATTGGCCTCCAGGATGGCGTCCCGATCGGCGCGGATCGCTCCGGCGGCGGCCCTCAGCGCGGAATCCTTGTCCTCGGTCGAGGCGCCGGCGAGGATTGCGGCGGCGGATTTGGCGACCTCGCCGAGCCGGCGCATCTGCGCCGGGATGTCGCCGGACGAACCCGCATCGTCGTTGCGAAGACCTGCGTCAAGCGTGACCGTCATGATCCCAACCCTTTGTTCGGCATCCGTTTCCCCGTCCGTCGGATGCGCGGTTTCGTGCATTCATTATGCCATGCGCGGCCTGATCGGCCAGCGCGCCGTCAACTGGTCCCCGTGCTGCCCCATCCTCCCGGTCCGCCGCGCGACCGCTTCAGCGCCGGCCAGTCGGAGAAGGCGAAGACGTACAGCATCACCAGGTTCACGATGGGAATGAGCAGTGTGAGGGCCCACATGCCCGAATAGCCGGCACGCTGCACGACCTTGTAGGCCGCCCAGATCGTCACGCCGAGCGTGATCGGAACGATCAGCAGCATGAGCTGGTAAACGCTAAACGCCATCGTGCCTGTCCCCTATCATGGCTGCCGGTTCAGTCGACCGCCGGCCAGCGGCTGCGGGCCAGGATCACCGCCACGATCATCGGCCCGAAATAGGGGATGATCGCGATCAGCGAGATCCAGCCATCCAGGCCGGTCTTCCGGCAGATGACGAAGAGCGGCAGGATCACCGCCACGGCAAAGGCGAGTGCCAGGATCGGGCTCATCAGCGTCTCCTTTCCATCTGCCGTCGGGTGGCTCTCCCGATGGTAGTCTGAAACACGTTAACGTTCCCGCATCCCGACATGGCCGCTTGTTATCCGATGACCAGATCGTCGCGGTGGATCATCTCGTCGCGGCCGCGATAGCCCAGCAGGGATTCGATTTCCGCGCTCCTGTGCCCTGCGATGCGGCGGGCGTCGTCCGATGAATAGGCCGACAGGCCGCGGCCGATTACCGCGCCGCCGCCATTGCGCACGGCCACGGGGTCGCCGCGCTGGAACCGGCCCTCGACCGCGACCACGCCGGCCGGCAGCAGGCTCTTGCCGCTGCCAAGCGCCCGGGCGGCGCCATCGTCGACGACATAGGCGCCGACCGGATTCAGCGCTCCGGCGATCCATCGCTTGCGGGCGGTCTTCGGGCTCGCCGGAGGCAGGAACCAGGTGGCCGTGCCGCCCTCGGCCAGGGCCTTCAGCGGGTGAGGATCGGTGCCCCGGGCGATCGCCATGCGGCACCCCGCACCCATGGCGATGCGGGCGGCTTCCAGCTTGGTCACCATGCCGCCGGAGGAATAGCCGGGCGGCGGCTCGCCGGCCATCGCCTCGACTTCCGGCGTCAGGTCGCGGATCTCCGCCACATGCTCGGCGTCCTGGGATTTGCGGGGGTCGGCGGAGTACAGCCCGTCGATATCGGACAGCAGCACCAGCGCATCGGCGCTGATCATCTGCGCAACGCGGGCGGCCAGCCGGTCATTGTCGCCGAAGCGGATCTCCGACGTGGCCACGGTGTCGTTCTCGTTGATCACCGGCACAGCCCCCAGCTTCAGGAGTTGGCTGATGGTGCTGCGGGCATTGAGGTGCCGCCGCCGGGCCTCGGTGTCCTCCAGGGTCAGCAGCACCTGCGCCACGGTGATGTCGTGGCGCGCCAGGGCCTCCTGATAGGCGTGCGCCAGTCGGATCTGGCCGGTGGCGGCGGCGGCCTGCTTCTCCTCCAGCCGGATCGCGCGGGATCTGAGGCCGAGCCGCTCGCGGCCGACGGCGATGGCGCCAGACGAGACCAGCACCACCTCCTGGCCAGCGGCGCGGCAGGCCGCCACGTCGTCGGCCAGGGCGTTCAGCCATTGCCGGCGCACATGGCCGCTCGCCTCGTCCACCAGCAGGGTCGAGCCGATCTTGACGACGATGCGCCGGGCCTGGGCGAGGGGGCTTGTCATGGCTGGTAGGGCTCGCTGCTCACGGCGTCGAGCGAGTCACCCCTGGCCGTCCGGATCGCTTGCAGCAGTGCGCGATGCAGCGCCTGTGCGCCGTCGCCGGTCGCACCGGAGAGGCGCGCGACCTCCCGCCCGCTGACCGCGCGAAGCGCCGCCTCGCGGTCGGCCAGGGCTGCCGGGTCGATGGCGTCGGTCTTGTTGAGAGCGACGATCTCCGGCTTTTCGGCGAGGTCGTGGCCATAGGCCTCCAGCTCCGACCGCACGGTGCGATAGGCGCCGGCGACGTCCTCCTGGGTGCCGTCGATCAGATGCAGCAGCACGCCGCAGCGCTCCACATGGCCTAGGAACCGGTCGCCCAGCCCGGCCCCGTCATGCGCCCCCTCGATCAGGCCGGGAATGTCCGCCAGCACGAACTCCGTCTCATCCACATGCACCACGCCCAGATTGGGGTGCAGGGTGGTGAAGGGGTAGTCGGCGATCTTCGGCCGCGCCCGGGAAGAGGCGGCGAGGAACGTCGATTTCCCGGCATTGGGCAGTCCGACCAGCCCGGCATCGGCGATCAGCTTCAGTCGCAGCCAGACCAGCCGCTCCTCGCCCGGCCAGCCGGGGTCGGCGCGGCGCGGCGCGCGGTTGGTGGAGCTCTTGTAGTGGGCATTGCCGAAGCCGCCATCGCCGCCGACCAGCAGCCGGATGCGCTGGCCCTCCTCGGTCATGTCGGCCAGCACGGTCTCGCGGTCCTCGTCCAGCACCTGGGTGCCGGCCGGCACCTTCAGCACTGCATCGGCGCCCTTGGCCCCGGTGCGGTCCTTGCCCATGCCGTGCTGGCCGCGCTGGGCCTTGAAGTGCTGGCGGTAGCGGTAGTCGATCAGGGTGTTCAGCCCTCCGACCGCCTCGACCCAGACATCGCCGCCGCGGCCGCCATCGCCGCCATTGGGGCCGCCGAACTCGATGAACTTCTCGCGCCGAAAGCTGGCGCAGCCATTGCCGCCGTCGCCGCTCTTCACGAACACCCTGGCTTCATCGAGGAACTTCATGACAGAGGGTCGGCGAGGCGATGCGCAACTGCGGGGATTCCGCACATCGCCCCTTGTCCGTCATTCCCGCGAAGGCGGGAATCTCGAGGGGCCAGTGCACGATCGTCTCGAGATTCCCGCCTTCGCGGGAATGACGGACGAGGGGAGAGAGAAGGCCGCAGCACTGCCGTCAGTCTATCGTCCATTTCAAACCGGCCCTCAGACACAAAAAGGGAGATGGTCGCCCATCTCCCTGATCCGTCTTCTCGGATAACGCGATGGGCGCCGCCATCGGCGCCCCGATGGCTATTCGGCCGCGGCCGGCACCGGCGGCTCCACCGAGATCGTGGTCTTCTGCGCACCCTTCTTGAACTTCACCTGGCCCTCGGTCAGGGCGAACAGGGTGTGGTCCTTGCCCATCCCGACATTGCGGCCGGGATGGAACTTGGTGCCGCGCTGGCGAACAATGATGTTGCCGGGAATGACGTGCTCGCCGCCGTATTTCTTGACGCCGAGGCGCCTGCCTTCGGAGTCGCGGCCGTTGCGGGAGGAGCCGCCTGCCTTCTTATGTGCCATGAGGAGTGTCCCCTAAGTCCGTCGACGGCGGCCGGTCAGGCGCTCGCCTTGATGTCGGTGATCTTCAGGACCGTCAGGTCCTGCCGGTGGCCCTTGGTCCGGCGGTAGTTCTTCCGGCGCTTCATCTTGAAGACGATGATCTTGTCGCCGCGGGTCTGCTCGACCACCTCGGCCTGGACCTTGGCGCCGGCGACCAGGGGCTGACCGACGGTCACGCCCTTGCCGCTGTCGACCATCAGGACCTCGTCCAGGGAGATCTTGGAGCCCGGCTCGGCATCCAGCTTCTCGACCTGGATGACGTCGTCCTTGGCGACCTTGTACTGTTTCCCGCCCGTGCGGATGACTGCGAACATGATCTGCGGCCCGTGCCTGAAAACGCAAAAGAGCGGGCCGCGCATGGGGCCGCCCGCAAGCAAGGCGCGGACTATACTCCGCGCCGCCATAGAGTCAACGTCTTTGCCGGGAATTTCCGGGCGCAGGGACGGCCGGAAAATCAGCGGCCTGCGCGGCGCTCCAACTGCCGCTCGCGCATCCAGATGAACAGCCCGGCCGCGACCACGATCGCGGCGCCGACGAAGACCCAGATATCGGGCTCGGTGCCGAATACCGTCCACTCCGCCGCGGTCATGAAGATGAGCTGGGAATAGACGAAGGGGGCAAGCGTGGTGGCCGGGGCCATGCGATGGGCGATCACCGTGATCTGGTGCCCGGCCCAGCCGAAGACGCCGATCGCCGCGAAGGCGACCCAGCCGGCGGCCGAGATCGGCCAGTGCCAGTCGAGCAGCGCAGGGACGGCCAGGACCACGGTGCCGAACACGGCGGCATAGAGTTGCTGCGTGGCGGTCGAGTCGATGCCCGCCAGCTTGCGGGTCAGCATGAAGTAGAGCGCCGCGAACAGCGCCGCCCCGATCGACAGGATGGCCGCCCAATGCACCGCGCCCAGGCCCGGGCGCGTAACCACCAGGATGCCGGCGAAGCCGATCGCCACGGCCGCGGCCCGGCGCGGCCCGATCTTTTCCCCCAGCAGCGGGCCGCCCAACAGGCAGACCCAGAGCGGCGAGGTGAAGAAGATCGTCGAGGTCACGCTCAGCGGCAGATGCCGCACGGCGAAGAAGTTGCAGATCGTGGCACCGGCCAGGCAGCCGGCGCGCAGCAGCGCGACGACCGGCGCGTTGGTCCGCGCCACGGTCGGCCAATCCGCCGGCCGCACCAGCGCCGCCATGATCAGCAGATGGCCGGCATAGCGCACGAACGACACCTCCAGCGGCGGCATGCCGGACGTCACCAGCCAGCGGGCGCCGGTATCGATGCCGGTGAAGCAGAGGAACGCCCCCAGCATCAGGCCGATGGCCAGGTTGCGCCGCTCCTCGGCGGGCAGGACGGTGCCGCTCATGGCACGGCCCCGCGCGCCGGCACAGTCGGCGCTGCGAAGGCAGTCGGTCGGGGCCGGCCTGGCCGGCCGGGAGGCATGCGGACCATCGGTGCGGAGAACCTGTGCGAATGCGGCACGAAGGGCCAATGCTAGAGCAAGCCCAGCGCACTGGCGCGCGGAAACTTGCCGCCGGCGCGCGGGCGGACGGGCGGTATCGGAATCCCGCGCACATCGCTTGCGGGCCGAAATGGCTTGGAGTATGGTCCGCGCCGCTTCAGGCCAGCCTTGGCGCCTTTCGACCGTCGCCCTGTGCCGCCGGTGCCTGAAGCCGTGCGGAGAGGTGCCGGAGTGGTCGAACGGGGCGGTCTCGAAAACCGTTGTGCGCGCGAGCGTACCGTGGGTTCGAATCCCACCCTCTCCGCCAGCAAATCTCTGAATCTCTTATTTCTTCGGTGGGAAGCCGGGTCGCAGAAACGACGCCGTCACGTTTGCGGTCGCCGCCGGCGCGGCCGACCCGCATAGCGCGGGCCATTCCTTCCGACTTGGCGCTGAGCCAGGTTGCACGACAACGCCTCACGCTGCCCTGCGGTGGAGAACGGTTTGTGATCAAAAATGTCAACAATTTCGTTGACAAGAAATTGCCGTGCTGAAAGCATCCCCGCACAAGGCCGAAGAAGCCTGTGATTTGGGAGGATGACATGCATTTCAGAGCAGCAGCCGTGGCGGCTTTGGCCTCGGCCATGGGGCTTGCGGCGCATGCCGCGTCGGCCAGTTCCGATCTCCAGGCGCCGGGGCTCGCCGAACGGGTCGCGGCCGGCGCATTACCGCCCCTGGAGGACCGTTTACCGGCAAATCCGGTCGTGATCGAACCGCTGGAGAGCGTTGGCCAATACGGCGGCACATGGCGCTTCGGCGATGCCCGCGGGGCGGACGAAGGGTATCTGAACTTCGTCGCCTATGAGGGGCTCACCCGCCTCACGCCGCAGGGCGGCGTGGAGCCCAACCTCGTCGAAAGCATCTCTGCCAGCGACGACGCGACCGCCTATACCCTGACCCTGCGCGACGGGATGAGGTGGTCCGATGGCGCGCCGCTCACGGCGGACGATTTCATGTTCTGGTACGACAGCGTCTTGACCGACACGCGGATCACCCCGACGCCGCCCGATTGGATCTCGGCCGGGGGCGAGATCGGGGTGTTCACCTCCGATGGCCCGTTGAGCGTCACCATCACCTTCGGCCAGCCCAACGCGCTGTTCCAGCTTCAGGCCGCGCGCTGGAACGCGGTCGACGTGCCGATGCCGGCGCATTACCTTCGCGACTACCACGTCGACCATGCCGATGCGGCGGCGCTTCAGGCGCGGATCGAGGAAGCCGGCCTGTCCACCTGGACGGAGCTCTGGGAGCAGAAGCAGAACGCGCTACTCAACCCGGAGCGTCCGGTGCTGCGGCCCTGGGTCCTCGTCGAGCCGTTCGGAGAGGGGCTCGACCGCGTCGCCTACGAGCGCAATCCCTATTACTGGAAGGTGGATTCCGACGGCCGGCAGCTTCCCTATATCGATCGCGTCGAGATCCAGCTGGTGCAGGATGCGCAGGTTCTCAACCTGATGGCGCTCGAGGGGTCGTTCGACTGGCAGTTCAAGGACGTCGCGCCGCTCGATCAGTTGTCGCTGTTCATGGAGAACCAGGAGCGCGGCGATTTCCGCGTGGTTCAGGTGCAATCCCCGGCCTCGGCCTTCGCGGCCTACTACTTCAACCTCAGCCACAAGGACCCGTTCCTCAACGACCTGTTCCACAAGGCCGAGTTCCGTAAGGCGCTGTCCCATGCCATCGATCGGCAGACGATCGTGGATCTGGTGCATTTCGGCGTGACCACGCCGCGCCAGCCGTCGCCCTTTGAAAGCACCCCGTTCTACAACGAGGCGCTGACCAACGCGGCAATCACGTTCGATCCGACGAAGGCGAACGAGATGCTCGACGCGCTCGGCTTGACCGAGCGGAACGCCGAGGGCATCCGCCTGCGGGCCGATGGCGAGCCGATCCGTCTCGTCATCCAGGGACCGGCGGGGCGGCAGAACCGGCTCGACGCCTCTGAACAGGTGGCGCGCTACTGGCGGGACGTGGGCATCGAAACCACCGTGACCGTGCAGAGCCGGGAGCTCCATCAGGAGCGGCGGCTGGCGCGCGACTTCGATGTCTGGCTGTGGTCGGCGGCGGCGGGCACGACGAACCACGTCCTGTTCGATCCCGGTATCTATCTGCCCTACAGTCTCGACACCAATTCGACCTGGGCCCTCGACTATGCCGAGTGGCGGGTAACGGGCGGTGCGAGCGGCAAGGAGCCGACGGGCGACATGCGGCGGGCCATGGACCTCTTCGACCAGGTCCTGATGACCGGCGATACCGGCGAGCAGGCCGAGCTGATGCGGGAAATCATGGAGATCGCGGAGCGGAACCTCTGGGTCGTCGGCATTGCGCCGCGCCCGCCGGAATTCACGATCGCCAGCACGAAGCTGCGCAATGTGCCCGAGAGCTATGTCGACAGCCTCGAGTCGCCCGGCCTGTTCCGGCCCGAGAGCTGGTACTTCACCGAGTGAGGCACAGGGCTTGGCGCGGGGGCCGTTCGACGCGGAGCGGCCCCCGCGCGCAACCTCGATGACAGGGCAGGGGCGACTTGCTGCTCTTCGCGCTCAACCGCCTGATGAACATGGCCATCGTGCTGTTCATCGTGGCGGTCCTGACCTTCATCATCATCCAGCTCCCGCCCGGGGACTACCTGACCACGATGATGGCCCGCATGGCCGAGGGCGGGAACATCGACCAGGCTCGGATCGATGCCCTGCGACTGCGCTTCGGTCTCGATGACCCCTGGCACGTCCAGTTCTGGGCCTGGTTCACGAACATGCTGCGCGGCGATTTCGGGTGGTCCTTCGAATGGGGGCAGCCCGCCAGTCAGCTAGTCTGGGACCGGCTCGGGCTGACCCTGGCCCTGTCGGTCTCGTCGCTCGCGCTCATCTGGGCCATCGCCATTCCCGTGGGTGTCTATTCGGCCGTGCGCCAGTATTCGGTGGGAGACTACGCCGCGCAGGTGCTCGGCTATATCGGTCTTGCCACGCCGAACTTCATGCTGGCGCTGGTCCTGATGTGGTTCGCATTCGATGTCCTGGGGCTCGGTGTCGGCGGGCTCTTCTCGCCAGAGCTCCGCGACGCGCCGTGGAGCTGGGAGAAGTTCCGGGATTTTCTCACACGGATCTGGATCCCCATCATTGTCGTCTCGACCGCCGGCACCGCCGGACTCATCCGCATCATGCGGGCCAACATGTTGGACGAGTTGCGCAAGCCCTATGTGGAGACGGCCCGCGCGAAGGGGCTGAGCTGGGGCCGCCTGCTGCCGCGCTATCCGATGCGCCTGGCCCTCAATCCGTTCATCAGCACGATCGGGTGGATCCTGCCGACCCTGATTTCCGGCGAGGCGATCGTCAGCGTCGTCCTCAACCTGCCGACAGCGGGCCCGCTTCTGCTGCGCGCGCTGCTGAGCCAGGACATGTACCTGGCAGGCTCGATCATCATGCTCCTGAGCGTGCTGGTGGTCCTTGGCACGGTGCTGTCCGACATTCTGCTGGCTTGGCTCGACCCCAGGATCCGATATGACTGATCAGGCCGTGCCCGGCCCGGCGGTCACCAGGATCGCCGACGACCTCTCCCAGGGGCAGCTCTTCCGGCTGCGGTTTCGCAAGCACCGGCTCGCGGTCTTCGGCCTGGCCTTCGTGCTGTCCGCATTCCTTACGGCCGCTTTTGCCGAGTTCCTGGCCTCCCACGATCCGAACCGGGTGAACGCGGCCTATCAATACGCGCCGCCGCAACTGCCCCGCTTCGTCGATGCCGACGGGCGGTTCCATTGGCGCCCCTTCGTCCATCCGATGCGGCGGACCTTCGATCTGTCGACGGGGTCGCAGACCTGGACCGTTGACAGCGATGTGCGGCTGGAGATCGCCCTGTTCGTCCGCGGCGATCCCTACAGGTTCTGGGGGCTTTTCGACGGGGACCTGCACCTGTTCGGCACCACCGAGGGGGAATGGTATCCCCTGGGAACGGACCGGCTGGGCCGCGACTCCCTGTCGCGCATCATCCACGGGGCCCGGGTTTCGCTGACCATCGGCATGCTTGGCGTGGCGATCAGCCTGATCCTCGGCGTGCTGATCGGCGGGGCGGCCGGGTATTTCGGCGGTTGGGTCGACAATGTGGTGCAACGGGTGACCGAGGTCGCCATCGCCATCCCGTCCCTGCCGCTCTGGATGGCGCTGAGCGCGGCGCTTCCCACATGGTGGTCCCCGATCACCGTCTACTTCGCGATCACGGTGATCCTCAGCGTGATCGGCTGGACGGGCATGGCGCGCGAGGTCCGGGGCCGGTTCCTGGCGCTCAGGGAAGAGGACTTCGTGATGGCGGCGCGGCTGTCCAACTGCAGCGAGTGGCGGATCATCACGCGGCACATGATGCCCAGCGTCTACAGCCACATCATTGCCTCGGCCAGCCTCGCCATCCCGGCCATGATCCTCGCGGAGACGGCCCTGTCCTTTCTCGGGATCGGGCTGCGCGCACCGGTCATCAGCTGGGGGGTGCTCATGCAGGAGGCGCAGAACATCCACTCCGTCGCGCTCTACCCCTGGCTCCTGCTGCCCGGGGCCTTCGTGATCCTCACCGTGCTGGCCTTCAATTTCGTCGGGGACGGGCTGCGCGATGCGGCTGACCCCCATGGTCATCATGTCTGACGCCGGCGCCCCGATCCTCTCGGTCGACGGGCTGCGCGTCACCTTTCCGACGCGTCATGGCGACGTGCATGTGGTCAATGGTCTGTACGTCGCGCTGGAGCGCAGACGGACATTGGGGATTGTCGGCGAAAGCGGCTGCGGCAAGAGCATGACGGCGCGCGCCATCCTCGGCATCACACCCGAGCCGGGCCGCGTCTCTTCCGGACGGGTCGTCTATTCCGGCCCGGAGGGCAAGATCGACATCACCGCCCTCCCACCGGATGGAAGGGCGGTCCGCAGCCTGCGCGGCGACCGGATCGCCATGATCTTCCAGGAGCCGATGACGTCGTTCAGCCCGGTCCACACGATCGGCAGCCAGATCGTCGAGGCGATCCGATTGCATCGCGGGGTCAGCGCCGAAGATGGGCGCCGCCGTGCCGGCGACCTTCTGGAACGCGTCGGTATCCCCGACCCCCGGACACGGCTCTCGTCCTACCCGTTCCAGCTCTCGGGCGGCATGCGCCAGCGGGCGATGATCGCCATGGCGCTGGCCTGCGACCCCGAGGTGCTCATAGCCGATGAACCGACCACCGCCCTCGACGTCACGATCCAGGCGCAGATCCTGGGCCTGCTGGCCGACCTGCAGGAGGAAACCGGGATGGCGATCATGCTGATCACCCATGATTTCGGCATCGTCGCCCAGGCCTGCCACGAGGTCGCGGTGATGTATCTGGGCCGCATCGTCGAAACCGGGCCGGTGGCGCAGGTCCTGGACGACCCGCTGCATCCCTATACCCGCGGTCTGCTGCGGTCGATCCCGACGATTGGGCGGCCGCGACGTGCCGGATTCGAGCCGATCAAGGGGGCCGTGCCGGGGCCGGGTGAGACCGTGTCCGGCTGTCCGTTCCACCCCCGCTGCGTGGAGGTCATCGAAGGGCGCTGCGCCACAGCCGTTCCGCGGCTTGCCCAGGCCTCGGCGGGCCGGCGGCAGGTGCGGTGCTTCCTCCACCGGTCCGAGACGGAGGGAGACGGCGGGTGAGCGGAACCGGACGCGTCTCTGGGGGCCAGCCCCTGCTCGAAGTCGATGGGGTGACCCGCGCGTTCGACATACGCCGCGGGCCCTTGCGGCGCGTCGTGAAGACCTTCAATGCGGTCGAGGATGTGAGCTTCACCGTCACGCAAGGGGAGACGCTGGGGATCGTCGGCGAGTCGGGCTGCGGGAAATCCACCCTGGCGAAGTTGCTGGTAACGGCGATCCCGGCCACGGGCGGGCGTATCGCCCTGCATGGCCCGGACGGTGCCGTCGCGGTGACGGCCCTCGACCGCGAGGGATTGCGTGCGGTGCGGCGACGTATCCAGATGGTGTTCCAGGATCCGTTCTCGTCCCTCAACCCCCGAATGACCATCGCCCAGATCGTGGGCGAGCCCATCTACATCAACCGGGGTACGACCGGCCGCGCGTTGCGCAGCGAAGTCGGCGGGCTTCTGGAAATGGTCGGCCTCAACCCGCGTCTCATGGACCGGCATCCCCACGCCTTGTCCGGCGGCCAGCGCCAGCGGACCGGCCTGGCGCGCGCCCTGGCGTTGAAGCCAGAGATCATCGTCGCCGACGAGCCGGTCTCGGCGCTGGATGTCTCGATCCAGGCCCAGATCCTCAATCTGCTCGAGCGGCTCAGGGCCGAGCTCGGCCTCACACTCATCTTCATTTCGCACGATCTGGGCGTGGTCCAGCACATTTGCGACCGGATCCTGGTGATGTATTCCGGCCGCGTGGTGGAAAGCGGCGACATTGACGCTGTCTTCGGGCGTCCCGCACACCCCTATGTGGAAACCCTGATGAATGCAGCCCCGACGCTGGTGCCTGGCACGCTCGCGCGCCATGCCCTGGCGGCGGGAGAGATCGCCAATCCGGCGAACCGGCCGCCCGGCTGCGCATTTCATCCGCGCTGTCGCTACAAGGCGGATATCTGCCGCCAGGCGGTGCCGGAGCAGCGGGCCATGGCTGGTTCTGGGCATATGGCCGCCTGCCATCTCGCCGAACAGCTCTCGCTCAGCGGCGTGCCTTCAGAGGAGCCATCTCCCTGACGGGCCAATCTCCACCCGTCCGCATTTTCATGACCCTGCTTCGAAGGCGGCAAGGAAGGCGCGCAGCATTCCGGCCAGGCCGTCGGACGCATACCCGCCTTCCTGGACGATCACGGTGGGCAACCGGAGTTGCGCGATCCGCCCGGCAATCCGCTCGAACCCACCGGTGGTGAGGGCGAAGCCTTTGTTGGGATCGCTTTCATGCCCGTCGAGTCCGAGCGCCAGCACCAGCGTTTCCGGTCGGGCGCCGGCGATCCGGTCGAGCGCGGTATCGAGTGCTTCGAGATAGGCGTCGTCGTCGGTGCCGCGAGGGAGCGGAAGGTTCAGATTGTGCCCTTCTCCGGCGCCTTGGCCGACCTGATCCGCATAGCCCCAGAAGAACGGGTAGAACCGGGCCGGATCGGCATGGATCGACACGGTCAGGACATCGCCGTCGCCATAGTAGATCTGCTGCGTGCCGTTGCCGTGATGCACGTCGACATCGAGGATGGCCGCACGGCCATGGCGTTCTTTCAGGCGATTTGCGGCAATGGCGGCGTTGTTGAGGAAACAGAACCCGCCAGCCGTCTCGACCGATGCGTGGTGGCCCGGCGGGCGACACAGCGCATAGGCCGAACGATCCCCGGCCAGAACAGCCTCGGTCGCCGCGATGGCCGTTTGCGCGCTTGCATAGGCCGCGTCCCATGTCTCCGCCGTGACGGGAGCGGCGCCGTCCTGCAGGTGAAATCCGACATGTCCGACGGCCGAGTCGGGGTAGCCCGGCGGGGCCTGCCCCGCGGCGAACACCGGATGGATATTGGGAATGGCTTCGGGCGAGGCCTCAGATATCCGCCGCCAGCGTTGGTAGATGGTCTGAAGGAATTTCAGGTAGCGGGCGGAATGGACCGAGGCGATTGGGGCCATGCCCGCATCTTCCGGCATTTCGGGCGCGATCCCGAGATCGGAGAGCGCCTCCAGGAATGCTCGGACGCGGTCCGGCGTTTCCACATGCGGCTGCCAAGCGCCGTTTACGACGATTCGCGGCGCGTGGTAGCGCAGCTGCACGGGATCGAAGAACGCCCTCATTTCGCCGAGGCCGCAATCGGCTGAGGCAGCTGTCCCTCGTCCCGGAGGGTCTCCACGCAATCGGCGAGCGTCCGGGCAAGGGCAGCCTCGATCTCCCCGATCTGATCGCGGGTGATCGTCAGGGGCGGCGCGATCATCAGCCATTCTCCGTCCGCACCGGCATTCGTCCGGCGCGCGTAGAGGATCAGCCCATGGCCGCGGGCGATGCGGGTGAGGCGCTCGGTGATGCGGACCTCCAGCGGGAAGCCGCGCCGCTCGTCCTTGTCCGCGACCACTTCGATCGCGCGTAGCAGACCCAGCCCCCGGACGTCCCCGACAATGGGTGACTCGTGCTTCAGCCGATCCAGCGACCGGCCCAGCACCTCTCCCATTCGGGCGGCATGGGCCACCAGATCCAGCCGCTCGACCTCTTCGAGGACCGCCACGCCCGCCGCGCAGGTCAGCGGATTGGCGACATAGGTGTGGCCGTGAAGGAAGCCGCCGCTTTCGGCGATCCCGGCCACCATTTCCTCAGGCGCCAGCACGACGCCGAGCGGCGTGTAGCCCGCGCCGATGCCCTTGGCGAGCACCACCAGATCGGGCCGCGCCTCCGGCCAATGATGGGCGGCCAGGAACTTGCCCGTGCGCCCGGCACCGCTCATCACCTCGTCGAAGATCAGCAGGATGCCATGGCGCGAGCAGATGTCGCGCACCATGCGCATGTAGACATCGTCGGCGACCAGAGCTCCGGTCGCCAGCCCTCCGACTGGCTCCATGACGAAGGCCAGACAGGTCTCCGGCCCCTCCGCCAGTATGGTGTCTTCCAACGCCTGCGCCGCGGCGACCTGCCAGTCGTGCCGGTCGTATCCTTCAGGTATGCGGTAGGTGAAGGGCGCCGGAACGAAGGGCATCTTCGCCATCATCGGCCCGAACAGGAACAGCGCCTCGCGGTCGCCGGTGATCGACAGCGCGCCGAGCGTGCCGCCATGATAGGACGGCATGCGCGAGATCACCTTCCAGCGGCCGCTCTCGCCCCGCACCACCGCCGCCTGCCGCGACAGCTTGAGCGCGGCCTCGATCGCCTCCGATCCGCCGGACGTGAAATAGGCGCGCTCGAAGCCCGGCCCGCAGAGCGCCGACAGCCTGGCGGCGAGGTCGGCATTGGCGGCATTGACGAACGACATACGTGATGCGAACGCTACCTGCGCAGCCTGATCGGCGATGGCGCGCAGGACATGAGCGTTGCCGTGCCCGAGATTGGTGACGACCGGCCCGCTGGAGGCGTCGAGACATCGCCGCCCGTCCTCGTCCCACAGATACGGCCCCTCTGCGTGCGATACGCGCGGCATGTCGGGTGCAGCGGCCGGAGAATAGAACGCCTGGATCGCGTGGGCGTCAGTCATCATCGGCTCCGTTCACCAATGCGCTGAAAGCCGGACCGGCGACCTGATAGATCGTCTCGTTCAATCGGGCTTCGAGGCCGCATCGCCGATAGAATTTCTGCGCCGCCGTGTTTTCCGGCTCGACCGACAACCGCAGATGCCGCGCACCGCGCGCCCATCCCGAACGTGCCGCCGCGGCGAGCAGCCGGTCGGCGAGGCCGCTGCCGCGATGGGACGGGCTGACGTGGATGTCCTGCACATAGACACCCAGCTCCGCCGTCCAGGTGGAATAGGTGAGGAACGTCACGACAAAGCCGACCGCGCTGCCATCGGCCTCGGCGAGCAGGACGTCGAAGTGGCGGCCTTCGCCGAAGCCGTGCGCCAGGATGTCCTCCCGCGAACTGACCCTGCCGGTATCGCCGCCCAGCCCGTCGACCATTTCGTGGAGTAGGTCGGCGATCGTGGCGGCATCGGTCGCCGTTGCCGGGCGGATCGTCGGAGCGTCAGAAGGCAACCCGATGCGCTCCCTTCAGCGCCAGCATCTGCCGTGCATCGGCGGGTGTCGCAAGCGGGCGGTCCAATCGTTCGAGGATGCCCCGGATCTTGGTCACCTGTGCCGCGTTGCTTTCGGCCAGTTTTCCGGGACCGATCATCAGGCTGTCCTCCAGACCGACACGGACATGGCCGCCCAGGACCGCCGAGACGGTGGCGAGCGGCATCTGATGGCGCCCGGCGCCGAGGACCGAAAAACGGAAACTCTTGCCCAACAGTCGGTCCGCGGTGCGCTTCAGGTGCAGCAGTTGCTCGGGATGCGCATCGATCCCGCCCAGGACGCCCATCACGAACTGCACGAAGAGGGGTGCGGAGACCTCCTGCCGGCGCAGGTAATGGGCGAGCGTCTGGACATGGCCGGCATCGTAGCACTCGAACTCGAACCGCGTGCCATGGCCGCCGCCGATTTCGGACAGGATCGCCTCGATATCCGCGAAGGTGTTCTTGAAGACGAAGTCGCGGGTCGATTGCAGGAACGGCTCTTCCCACGCATGCGCCCATTCGTCGAAGCGTGCGGCCATCGGGAACGTGCCGAAATTCATGGTGCCCATGTTGAGCGAGCACATTTCCGGGCTGAGCGCGCGGGCCGCCCGCAGCCGGTGATCGACACTCATATTGGCGCCCCCGCCTGTCGAGACATTGAGCACGGCGTCGCAATGTCTTGCGATTTGCGGCAGGAACTGTCCGAAGACCTCCGGGTCGGACGACGGTTCGCCGGTTTCCGGGTCCCGCGCGTGCAGGTGCAGGATCGCCGCGCCCGCCTCCGCGGCCGCAATGGCCTGCTCGGCGATCTGGCTGGGCGAGACCGGCAGATGCGGAGACATCGTCGGCGTGTGGATGGACCCGGTGATCGCGCAGGTGACGATGACCTTCTCGGGCTGCGCCATGTGGTGCCTGTCCTGGAGTGCGTCCAACATGCCCCGCAGCAAGGCGCTGCGGGGCCGGATGGGGCGTTGGCGACTACTGGAGCAGCCTTGTCCAGACCTGGTCCTGCAACCGGATCGACGCTTCGGAACAGGCGGTGACGAAGATGAACTGCCGGTCGCTTGGCGCGACGATTTCCGGCGCGGTCTTGAGCTCGGCATCCATGAATGCGTCGCTTCCGTCAATGGCGTTGGAGTAGCGCGCGAAGTTGGTCTGGATCGCGATGTTCTCCGGCTGCAGCAGGAAGTTCATGAATTGCAGCGCGCCCTCGATGTTCTGCGCGCCCTTCGGCACGACCACCACGTCCATCCAGGTCAGCACGCCTTCCACCGGGTAGGAGTAGGCGAATCTCGGGTCCCGGGCGCGCATCTTGAGGGAACTGCCGTTCCAGTTGGAGTGGATCGCCACTTCGCCCGAATACATCCGCTCACGAAGACCCTCAGACTGATACATCTTCACGTGTTCCTTCTGCTCCGACAGCAGATCGTAGACCCGCTGAAAATCCGCCGGGTCCTCGCTGCAGATGTCCTGGCCCAGATAGACATGCGCCATCTTCACCACTTCATCCGCGGAGTTGAACATGCCGATCTCGCCCTGCAGTTCGGGCGGCGGCTCGAACAGGACCGCGAATGTGTCGATATCGCCGCGGTAGGTTTCGGTATCGACGGTGAACCCGGTCGTGCCCCAGAGGAACGGGATCGAGTATTCGTTGTCCGGATCCCATGGCGGCGACTTCCACTGCTCCTGCAGGTTGGCGAAGCCCTCCAGCTGGCTGGGGTTCACCCTCTCCAACAGACCCGATTCCACCATTCCCGCGACGAAGTTGTTGCCCGGCACGGCGATATCGTAGGAGGCGCCGCCGGCCTGCAGCTTGGCCACGAGCGTTTCGCTCGAGTCGTAGGTGTCGATCACCACGTCGATGCCGGTCTCGGCCTCGAACTTCTCGATCAGCTCGGGCGACGTGTATTCCGCCCAGTTGTAGAGGTTCAGCACGCCTTCGGCCTGCGCCATGCCGGCCCAGGCCGTCAGCGCGGCGGCCAAGGCGGTTGTCTGAAGTGTGGTCTTCATCCCTGTCTCCTTTCTTTGGTATGCGCGCTCCGCTACGGCCGGCGCCGCTCGGAACGTCTTGCGATGAGCCATGCGAGGCTGACGAAAAGGATCGTGACGGCTAGGAGCAGCGTGGAGACGGCGTTGACCTGCGGGGTCACGCCGACGCGCACGAGCGAATAGATGTAGACGGGCAGCGTGGTCGTGCCCGCGCCGCCCACCATCAGCGTGATGATGAAATCGTCGATCGAGGTGATGAAGGCGAGCATCAGCCCCGAGACGATCCCCGGCGCCAGCAGCGGCAAGGTCACGTGCCGGAAGGTCTGCCAGGGATCGGCGTAGAGATCCTGCGCCGCCTCTTCATAGGTCAGGCTCAGGCTGTCGAGCCGTGCCCGGATCGGCAGGTAGGCGAAGGGGATGACGAAGACGGTATGGGCCAGGATCACGTTGCCCAGCCCGAGGCTCAGCCCGATGGCCGTGAAGAAGATCACCATGGCGATCGCGATCACGATTTCCGGGACGATCAGCGGCATCAGCAGCGTGCCCAGGACCAGCGGCTCGCTCTTCAGCGGAGCGCCGCGCCCGATGGCAAGCGCGGCGAGAGTCGCGATTACCGTGGCGCCGATCGACGAGACGATGGCCACGACCAGCGAGTTCAGGGCGGCGCGCTGGATGTCCTCGTTCTCGAGCACCGCGCGGTACCAGTCGAGCGAGGCGTGGGACCACACGGTCGCGCTGTCGCTGCCATTGAAGGAGAAGATCACCAGCAGGACGATCGGGGCATACAGGAATACGAAGAACCCGACCGTGATCGCCTTGAAGCCGGGGATGCGGCCCACGGCGAACCGGCGCCCCAGGCCCTTACCGTGCACCCGGGCGACGCGGGGGATGTCGGCTTCGACGCTCATAGGCCGACCGTGCCGCGCTCACGCCGGCGATAGAGCCATAGCAGGAAGCCGAATGCGGCCAGCAGCAGGATCAGCGACATGGCCGCGCCGAAGGGCCAGTTGCGCGCGTTCCCGAACTGCATCTGGATGAGCGAGCCGATCATCAGATGCTTGCCGCCGCCCAGCAGCGCCGGCGCCACGAAGGAGCCGAGGGCAGGCACGAAGACGAGGATCACCCCAGACACGATGCCGGGTTTTGCCAGGGGCAGCACGATCCGGCGCAGGGTGGTCAGCCGCGCCGCATAGAGGTCGTGGGCCGCTTCGATCAGGCTCCGGTCGATCCGCTCAACCGAGGCGAAGATCGGCAGGACCATGAACGGCAGGAAGGTGTAGAGCAATCCGATTGCGATGGCGCCGTTGGTGTAGAGCAACCGCAGCGGGCCATCGATCAGCCCGGCGGCCTGGAGGCCGTGATTGATCAGCCCCTCGTCGCGCAGGATCATCATCCAGCAGTAGGTGCGGACCAGGAGGTTGGTCCAGAACGGCACGGTGACCAGCAGCAGGAGCACGCCCTGTCGCGATTTCGGCTGCATCGCGATGACATAGGCCACGGGGAAGCCGACGAGCAGGCAGAGGAAAGCGGTGGCGGCGGCGATCGCGACCGAGCGGATGAGGATGCGCAGATAGGCGTCCTGGAACTGGACGTTGCCCAGGAAATCCTCCTCGATGACGATCTGGCGATACGCGTCGATCGAAAAGGCCGGCCGCACGCCGCCCCACGGATTGGCCTCCATGAACGATGCTACCGGGACCAGCAGCAGCGGCAGGAGGAAGAAGACCCCCAGCATGGCTACGGCGGGCGTAAGGGCAAGCTGCTGTCCGCGCGGGCTGAACGTGCCGGAGGCGGCGGGGGCGGGCCGGGTGCTCATCGGTCGAGCGTCCAGAGCGCGTGGGCCGGCAGGCCGATCCGCACCTTGTCGCCGGGCCGGCACGGGCCGTCGCCCAGATCCGCGCTGCGCAGCCGCACGGTCAGGTCGGTCTCCAACCCCTCGGGCTGGACCAGAAGATTGGTGTCCGAGCCGAGGTATTCGACTTCGCGGATGTCGGCGGCGAGGGGACTGACGCCGGTAGGCAGGTGGCCGTTGACCAGCACGCAGTCCTCCGGGCGGATCGCCAATACCATCTCGCCCTTGGCGACGACGCCTTCGGGCAGTGTGATTTCCGCCCCGTTGCCCAGCCTGAGATGGCCCTCCGGGCCGGCGTGGCCGGTCAGGATGTTGGTGTCTCCAATGAAATCCGCGACGAAGCGATTGCGCGGGCGCCGATAGATATCCTCGGCCGTGCCGACCTGAAGGACCCGCCCTTCGGAGAGCACGGCCATCCGGTCCGACATGATCAGCGCCTCATCCTGATCATGGGTGACAAAGACGAAGGTGATGCCCGTCGCCTTCTGGAGCCGCTTCAGTTCCAACCGCATCTGCTTGCGCAGCTTCAGGTCCAGCGCCGAGAGCGGCTCGTCCAGAAGCAGGATCTTCGGTGCGTTTGCCAGCGCCCGCGCCAGCGCCACCCGCTGCTGCTGACCGCCGGAGAGCTGTGCCGGCGATCGCGCGCCCAGATCGCCAAGCTGCACGAGGTCGAGCATCTCGGCGGTCTTCGCGGCGATTTCCGCCGCGCCCTCGCCGCGCATCTGCAGGCCGAAGCCCACATTCTCGGCCACGCTCATATGCGGGAAGAGGGCGTAGTTCTGGAAGACCGTGTTGATCGGACGGTCGAATGGCGGTCGGCCCTGCATGGGCGTGCCGTCAAGCAGGATTTCGCCGGCCGTCGGCTGCTCCAGCCCCGCGATCATGCGCAACAGGGTCGTCTTGCCGCAGCCCGACGGACCCAGCAGCGTGAAGAACTCGTTGCGGTGGATATCGAGGGAGATGCTGTCGACGGCCCGCACATCGCGCCCGTCGGAACCGGCAAAGAATTTGGACAGCTCGCGAACCACGAGGCCCGAGCCACCACCCTCCGACGCCACGCGTCTCTCCCCCTGTCGCCGTGTCAACGAATGACAAGCCTAGCCAGCGGCCGGCCAATGAGAAAATCTATTCTGAGTATGTCTGATATAGACGAGGTCTATGATCCATAGGCATCCGCCAACAGGTCCGGTGGGATAGCATGCGCCACATGCCCGTCCAGTCCCTCCATCGTCTCTGCGGCACACAGCGCGTTCCAAATGCTTTCTTCCGTCGCTTCGATAACGGCGCCGAAGAGGTCCGCAAGCGCCATGTCGGGCAGGAACCTTGCCGTCTGGACGGTGGGAGGCGCTGCGGCGTCATGCCCGTTGGCCGTCGAGAAGCACAGGAAGATGTCCCCGCTGCCCGGCGCGCCCGTGCCGCCGACGCGTCCGACGCCGAGCCCCACGCGCTGCGCCACCCGCCGGCATTGATGCGGAAGGAGCGGAGCGTCGGTCGCCACGACGACGATGATCGAGCCGTCGTCGCGCGGTTCAGGCCATGGTGACGGCACGACATCCGTACCGATCCGTACGCCGATGCGGTGACCGTTCAGCGTCAGCCGCCGGCGCCGACCGTAGTTGCTCTGGGTGAGCGCCCCGATGGTGTACGTCCCCCCCGCCACAGGCAGCTCGCGGGACGACGTACCGATCCCGGCCTTCAACTCGTGTGTGATCATGCCGGTGCCGCCGCCGACATTGCCCTCGGCCACCGCGCCACCGGCCGCCGCGTCCAGGGCGCGCTGGACATGCTCAGGGCGTACGGCAAAGGCCGCCCGGTCGCTAAGCCAGCCGTCGTAGGTCTCGCCCACCACCGGCAGATAGAGGTTGGTCCCGACCCCGGCCTCCGCCTCAGCGCGGGACAGGCCTTCATAGACGGCGCCGACGCCATAGGTGCCGGTGAGCGCGACGGGTCCGCACAGCAGTCCGAACTCGTCGATCCAGGCGAGCCCGGTCAACTCACCATTTCCGTTCAGCACATGCGCACCGGCGAAGAGATGGCGGTGCCAGGACGCGCCATCCGCCGGTTCGATCACCGTAACGCCGGTCCGCACGCAATAGGGCTCGTCGGCGAGAATCGTCTCATGTCCAACGCGGACGCCGGGCACGTCGGTGATGGCGTTCAATGGTCCCGGCGGCAGGTCCCCGATCGTGATACCCAGGTCACGCAACCGCTTCCGTGCCATATCCGCACCTCCGAACGCATTCGCCATGGCATCGATAACATCTTTGTGGCTTGATCTGACATTGATATGGTCAATGCTGAAGGCGAATGATCGTGTTGGAGTCTCATGCCGGACCAGTATGGTGCCCATCGGCCGATCAAGGACCTCGACTGGAATCTCCTGCGCGTCTTCGTCGTCGTGGCCGAGGAAGGCGGGATAACGCGCGCCGCCAACAAGCTCCTGCGCACCCAGCCCACGATCAGCAGCGCACTGAAGCGGTTGGAGGAGAGCGTCGGACGGCAGCTGATCGTGCGGGGCGGCGGACGGTTCGAGCTGACCGACCACGGCACCATCCTCTACCGGGAGGCGCGCCGCATCGCGGACTCGCTGCGCCATCTGGACACCATGTTGCACGAGGCAGACGACGATGTGACCGGCTCGATCCGCATCGCCATGGCGAGCTATGTCGTCTTCCCGCCCTTCGATGCAATTCTCGGGAGCTTTCACGATCTCTACCCGAAGGTCACTTTTACGCTTGATGTCATGCCCAGCAAGCAGGTCATCGCGACGACATCCGACGGGCTGTGCTCGCTGGGAATCTGCCTGCTGGCCAAGCCCCAGAAGCACCTGACGACGCATGTGCTCTATCGGGAGAAGTTCGGCTTCTTCTGCGGCGCGAACCACCCGCTCTATGGCCGGACGGATGTTCGGCTCAAGGAGCTGCAGGACAGCACCTATGTCGCTCTCAAGACCGACCAGATCGCCGACGCGCTGCACCCCATCGCCAAGATCCGTCAGAAATACGGGCTCGGCGGCGAACCGACCGGTACATCGTCCCATGTCGAGGAAATCCGCCGGATGATCGTGGCAGGCCTGGGCATCGGCTCGCTTCCCGTGCATGCCATGGAGCGTGACATGCGTGACGGGCGGCTGTGGCGTATTCCGCTGACGATCGCCGAGCCGACGCTCGACGTACATCTCGCGATCAACGAGCGGGCGATGAAGGACCGCGGGGAAAGAGCGTTTGTCGCCCGTCTCGTCGACTACATCGAATCGACGGATATCGCGGAGCGTTCCCTGCCGTATGGCGAATAGCCCGTCATTCATGGACTGAGGTGTCGAAGAAGTCTCCGATCGTCGCAAGGCAGCCATCGGCGGCGTCCAGATGTCCCACATATTTGAGGCATCCGTGCACGACGCCCGGGAGCACGCGCAGGGTCGTCGCCACGCCCGCGGCGGTGAGTGCCCGGGACAGTTCCAAGCTATCGTCGAGCAGCGGGTCGAGGCCGGCGCCGATCAGCAGGATGGGCGGCAACCCGGAAAGCTCCGCCAGGGCCGGCTCGGCAAGCGCATCCGGCCCGGCGGCGCCGTAATAGCTGCGCCAGAACCAGTCGACATCGGCGCTGTCCAGCAGGAAGCCGCCGGTCCCGAAGGCGCGGTGCGAGCCGCTGTCGACCTGGTGCCGGTAGCAGCCATACACCAGCGCCAGCCCGGAGATGGATCGAAACAGCCGGGGATCGCTGTCCCGCAGGTAGAGCGCCGCGCCGAGCGCGAGATTGGCACCGGCGGAATCGCCCGCGAGGTAGATCGGCTGGCCGGAGGCCTCGTCCAGAACGGCGCCCACCGTGTCGGCGATGTCCCGCATCGGCGCCGGAAAGGGATGCTCGGGCGCCAGCCGGTAGTCGATCCCGACGACCCTCCTGTGTGCCGCGCGTGCCAGCGCCGCCATGATCCGATGATGGGTCTCGACGCTGCCGATCACCCAGCCGCCGCCATGGGCATAGAGGATCAACCCGGGCCGCGGCTGGTCGGGCACGAAATCCCGCAGGCGCAGCGTGCGACCGTAGAGCGGCAGCTCTCGATCGGCCCAGCGCACCGCTTCGACGGGCTCCTTGTTCCAGCGCTGCTGGGCCGCCGAGAACTCCCTACGCAGCCATTCTGCGCGCACCGCATCGGTGGCCTGCGGCGGTGGCCTGGCCGCCTTCTGCCGCAATGCTTCTGCGAGCAGCGGCGCCATCTGCGGATCCACGGCTGTGTCGTAGGCCGTCCGGCCCAGGGGCTGATCACTCATGCCGTCAGCTCCTATCCCCAGGCCGGGCGAAACCCGGTAGAGGAAAGTGGATTGTCGCGCCAGGCGTATGCTGACAAAATTGTTGCCGATCTTGTAACGGCAACTTTATCGGTATGGACGCGAAGGAAATCACACGCTGTCTGGAGCTTGAGATCATCTTCGGCAAGCTGAAGCCGCGCGAGCGGCTGGTCGAGGAGGAACTCACCGCGCGGTTCGGCGTCAAGCGGCATGTGGTGCGCTCGGTGCTGATCGAGCTGGACCGGATGGGCATCGTGGAGCGCCGGCCGAACCGCGGCGCCCTGGTTCGCGACTATTCGCGCCAGGAGGTCGAGGAGCTTTACGACATGCGCGGCGCCCTTCAGGGCATGGCGGTGGAGCGGATGCGCTTTCCCTTCGACCCGGCGGTTCTGAAGACGCTGGAATCCCTGCAGGAACGGCACGGCAAGGCGGTCGATGCTCATGACCTGACGGCGGTCTTCGAGCTGAACAACGCGTTCCATGACACGCTGTTTGACTGCTGCAACAACCGCTATCTGGCTGAGGCGATCCGCCAGCATGCCTGGCTCAGCCATGCCATCCGCTCGTACCGCATTGCCGATCCGCAGCTTCTGGCGCAGGCGCGCAAGGAGCACGAGGCGATGATCGAGGCCATTCGCGCCGAGGACCGGGCGCAGCTTACCGAGCTTGTGGTCAACCATATCGAGCCGTCCAAGGAAGCCTATCTCATGGGTCAGGTTTGAACCTGGACAGCGTGTAGACGGTCTCGACGGCCTTGAGGGCGGCGAGCGATTCAGCAAGCCCGGTTTCGAACGGGACGCCGGATTTCAGGCTGTCGACGAATTCCGCGATCGCGGTCCGATAGCTGTCCTCGTAACCGCTCGCCGGATCGGTGGAGAGCGGCTCGAAGCCCTCCAGGCTGGCCTCGAGGTTCCAGCCATCCAGCCGGACGGTGCCGTGCTCGCAATACAGCGACAGCCGGTCGCCGGGCAGCGCCGGTTCGCCGCCGACGGCGGAGCTCGCCGTCAGGCAGCCATCGACGCCGCCGGCAGCCAGGTGAATGATCGCAGTGTCCTCTCCCTTCAGCGCGCCCGACCTGTTTGACAGGGCCGCACTCTTCACGATGACCGGACCGAGCAGGTAGGCCAGCGTGTCCAGATGGTGGATCAGCACCTCGATCACCAGAAAGCGGTCGAGGTCCCGGAAGAAGGGCTGGCGCTCCAGGGTCGGGCGCCGTCCTTGTGCGTCCGGCAGCAACCCGGAGCCCATCAACGACATTTCGAACGCCACGGCCCGGCCCAGCCGTCCGGAAGCGAGCCAGGAACTCAGGCGCCGGTAGTGGGCGCGTCGGCGCCAGTTCTCGTGGACCATGACCGGGATCGCATCGCCGATCTCCGCGGCGATCTCGCGGGCTTCGGCCAGGCTCGGAGCCAGCGGCTTCTGGCACAGCACGGCAATGCCGTGACGCGCCGCGATGCGCAGCGCCGGTACATGCATGTCGGGCGGCAACGCGATGTCCAGAGCGTCCGGGCGGGTCTCGACCAGCATCGTCTCGACATCGGCGAAGACCTGCGCAATGCCGAAGGCCTCGGCACGCGCCCGGGCCCGTGCCGGATCGACATCGCAGATCGCCACGACCTCGACATCCGTGAGCGAGCGCCAGGCCGGCAGGTGATGGCCGCTGACCATGCCGGCGCCGGCCACCGCCACGCGCAGGGGCTTGGAACCGGTCATGACCCGGCGTGCGGGGCGAAGCCGAACAGTCGGCGCGCGGTGCCGCCCATGATCGCATCCTGCTGGGCCGGTCGCAGCGACCGGCCCCAATCGACGAGCGCGCCGTAGTCCGGCGCCGGGCGATCCGGCAGATTGATGAAGGGCCAGTCCGACCCCCAGAGACAGCGATCCGCCCCGAATGCGTCGAGCAACGCGTCAGTGAAGGGGCGCAGTCTGGCGAAGGGTGGCGTTGCCTTGCGGAAGGGCGCGGAGAGCTTCACGAGCACGGTGTCGGAGCGGGCCAACGCCAATACGGTGCGAAACGCCTCAAGGCCGTCTTCGATGTCCGGCAGCCCCATATGGTCGAGGACCACCGGACAGGCCGCGGCGGTGATGTCGTCGTCGGCGGCTGCGAGCAGATGCGGTGGCGCCAGGATCTCGCAGACCAGCCCGGCCGACTCCGCCGCGGACAGGGCCTCCCGCACGGCCTGAAGGCCATACGTCCGGTCGACGCTGTGGGTGGTGTTCAGGCGCAGCCCGACGATCTCGTCCATGCGGCCGAGCCTGTCCAACTCGGCGCCGCTGGCCTGAACCACCACCTTGAACCTGCCCGGCTCGGCGGCCAGCGCCTCCAGCATGGCGGTGTTGTCCTCGCCGTAGCCGCTGGGCTGGACCAGAACCGCGCCGGCGATGCCGTGCCGGTCCATCAGGTCGAGCAGCATGGGCAGCGTGCCGGCCTCGTCCGGCTGCGCCACATAGCCCTTGCCCGGCACCATCGGATGGCGCTGCAGGTCGATCAGGTGCACATGGGCGTCGATCACGGCTCGGTGCCGGTCGCGGCGGGTTGCTGCAGCCGGACCTCGTTGTGCAGCGGTTCGCCGCGCAAATAGCGCTGCACATTGGCAAACAGCGCGTCCATCTTCCGCGCCATCGCGTCCCTGGTCCCGGCGGAGAAATGCGGCGTCAGCACCGTGTTCGGCAACGCCGCCAGGTGATGATCGGGGCTCAGTGGCTCGCCCTCGAAAACGTCAAGCCCGGCCCCGGCAAGCTGGCCGGACGCCAGCGCCGCAGCCAGGGCGTCGTCGTCTATCAGCCCGCCGCGAGCGGTGTTGACGATGATCGCCTCGGGCTTCATGCGGGCGATCTCCTCGCGTCCTAGGATGTGCCGCGTCGCCGCGACCAGCGGCATGTGCAGGCTTACGATGTCCGAGGTCTCAAGCAGCCGTTCGAAAGACACGGGCTCTACGCCATGGCGCTCGAGTTCATCGGGCGGAAGGCTGACGGCTGGATCGTGGAACTGCCCGACCGTGCCGAAGGCCTTCAGCCGCAGCGCGGTCTCGCGACCGATGCGGCCGAAGCCAAGGAAGCCGACTCGCTTGCCGCGCAATTCGAAGGATCGCGTCCGCAAGCTGTTCACGTGCCAGCAGCCTTGCCTCAGCTCCCGGTCGGCGAAGGCGAGATGCCGAGCCGTCGCCAGCATCAGCAGCACCGCGTGCTCGGCGACGCCGACGGTCGTGCCCTCGGGCGTCAGCGCCAGGCGTATGCCGCGCAGGGCCAGGGCGTCGACATCGACGGTGTCGTGGAAGCCGACGCCCTGGTGGTGCACCAGGCGGAGATTCCGGCCGGCCTCGATCAGCGGGGCGGTCAGCGGCGTGGCGGCCACGATGACGACCTCGCAATCCGCGATTGTTGCGCGGCGCTCGTCGTCGCTGTCGGTAGACAGCGTCTTCAGGACCAGGCCCTCGGGCATGCGCTCGCGAATCAGCGTGTACAGGTCCGGGGTGCCCAGCGAGTTGTAGAATATGCGCGTCATCGGGTCACTCCCGGTCGACGAAGCGGAACAACTCGTCGTCCCCCTGCGCCGCGATCCAATCTGGAACCGGCACCCCGGCCGCGACCTTTTCCTCCATCGCAGCTTCCTTCGCCCGCACTTCGGCGAGCGACTCCAGGGTTACGGCGATCTGGGCCGAGGGGATCACGACCACGCCATCCTCGTCGCCGCGGACGATATCGCCGGCCGCCACCCGCACCCCGCCCACCATCACCGGCAGTCCGACGCTGCCCGGTCCGGCCTTCTGCGGCGAGTTGGGCGAAATGCCGGCGGCGAAGACCGGGATCCCGACCGCGTCGATCCCCGACCGGTCGCGCACCATGCCGTCTGTGACGACGGCCTGGATGCCGGCGTTGCGGGCCATGCCGATCAGGATGTCGCCGCACACCGATGCTGCCTCGAACCCGCCGGTGGTGATGACCAGGACGTCGCCCGGCCGGGCGAGGCGCAGTGCCGCCCAGGCGGCGAGGTTGTCGCGCGGCCCGGCATCGACCGGGAGCGCGCTGCCGACGAATGCACTGCGCGACGTGACCGCCTTGATGCGATGGTCCAGCGCGCCGGTCCGGCCCATCGCGTCGACGATGTTGCCGACCGGGACGCCGCGGAAGGCGGCGATGTCCTCCGCTCCGGCCCGCGGCATGTGGCGAAGCGCCTTGAGCGGCGGTGCGTCAGTCATCCCTGTCTCCGATCTCGGGCGTCAGCCTGCGCCCGCTATGTCTGTCGAACATCCGCACCGCGTGGCCATCGAATCGCAGCGTCGCCATGTCGTCGACGGTCTGCCGGACGGTCCGTCCCGCCCGCACCATCAGCTCCTCGCCGATGCTCTCGACCGCCACCCGGACCAGCGTCTCGGCGCCCAGCGGCTCTATGGCGACGATGCGGCCCGACAGCATGCCGTCGTCGGCGTCGGCCGGGCCCAGGACGATATCTTCCGGCCGCACGCCGAGGATTGCCGTCCCATTGGACCGGTCCGGTGCGGCGATGCTCAGCGCCTGGCCGCCGAGGCGGATGCCGCCGCCGTCGAGTTCCGCCGGCAGCAGGTTCATCGGTGGGCTTCCCAGGAACGAGGCGACGAAGGTGTCGGCCGGGTTGCGGTAGACCTCCATCGGCGCGCCGATCTGGCGCACCGCGCCATCCTGCATGATGCAGATCCGCGACCCCATGGTCATGGCTTCGACCTGGTCGTGGGTCACGTAGATCATGGTCGCACCCAGGCGGTGGTGCAGGCGGGTCAGCTCGGCCCGGGTGGAGACCCGCAAGGCCGCGTCGAGGTTGGACAGCGGCTCGTCGAACAGGAAGACCTTCGGGTCGCGCACGATCGCCCGGCCGAGAGCGACCCGCTGACGCTGGCCGCCGGACAGGGCGTGCGGCTTGCGCCCGAGATAATCGGTTAGGCCGATCGCCTGCGCCGCGTCGTCGACCCGGCGAGCGATCTCGGAACGGTCGAAGCCGCGGCGGCGCAGCCCGAAAGCCATGTTGTCGCGCACCGACATATGCGGATAGAGCGCGTAGGACTGGAACACCATGGCGATGTCGCGGTCCTTGGCCGGGACCTGGTTGACCACCTCGCCATCGATCGACACGGTGCCGCCGGAGATCGATTCCAGCCCGGCGATCATCCGCAGCGTGGTCGATTTCCCGCAGCCGGACGGTCCCAGAAGGACCATGAACTCGCCATGGGCGACGGTCATGGAGACGTCGTCGACCGCCCGCAGCGCGGTGCCGGGATAGTGCTTCGAAAGCCGGTCAAGCTGGACGACTGCCATCCGACCTCACTTCACGGCCCCGGCCGTCATGCCCTGGATCAGGCGCTCGGAGAAGAACATGTAGATCACGACCACCGGGACGATCGCGATCATCAGCCCGGTGGCGATCATGCCGACATCCTCCAACTGATCGCCCATGAAGCGCAGGATGCCGAGCGGCAGGGTGCGCTTGTCGTCGTCGGTGATCAGCACCACGGCATAAAGGAACTCGTTCCACAGCAGGATGGTGTTGAGGATCACCGTGGTGGAGATCGCCGGCAGCGCCACCGGCAGCGAGATGCGCCAGAAGATCGACCATTCCGAATAGCCGTCGATCCGGGCGGCGTCGAACAAATCCTTGGGGATGCGCGCGAAGAAGCTCTCCAGGATGTAGATGGTGATCGGCAGCTGGATCGCGACATAGACCAGCACCAGCCCGACCCGGGAGTTGTAGAGCCCGTAATCGACCAGGATCTGGAACAGGCCGATCACCGTCACCTGCGGCGGGAAGATGATGGTGGACAGGATCAGCATGTAGATCAAACGCTTGAACGGAAAGGCGTAGCGCGCGAAGCAATGCGCCGCCATGCCGCCAATGATTGTCACGACCAGCACCGCGGACAGCACGACCAACACCGAGTTGGTGAAGTAGACGTCGTAGCTGGAATTGACCCAGGCATCGCGGAACTTGCCGAAATGCGGCGGCGTGGGCAGGCCGTAGGGGTTGTGCGCGATCTCCGTGGTGGTCCTGAGCGACATGGTCGCCACCCAGGCGAAGGGCCCGGCCGAGAACGCCGTGTAGAGCGCCAACACCAGCATCAGCCCGCCCCGGCGCAGGGTGCCGGCCGACAGGGTCGCCGCCATCATCAATACTCCAGCCGGTCCTGCCGGCGGAACAGGCGGTTCAGCAGCAGGACCCCGGCCAGCACGATGACGAACCAGACCACGGCGATGGTCGAGGGATAGCCGAGATCGAAGGTCGACCAGCGGAAGGCGCGTTTGTAGACGTAGGTCGACACGGTCTCGGTCGCCCAGAGCGGGTTGCCCTGGGTGGTGACCCAGACCAGGTCGAAGATCTTCATCTTTCCGATGAAGGCGAGCACGACCAGGTTGAGCAGGGTCGGACGGATCAGCGGCAGGATCACGAACCAGAGCTTCTGCAGCCAGCCGCAATAGTCCAGCTCGGCCGCCTCCAGCACCTCCTTGGGCATCGACGACATGGCGGCCAGCACCACCACCATGTTGAAGCCGACCCACATCCAGGTGGTCACCGCGATCAGCGACGGCAGCGCCGTTCGCGGATCGCCGAGCCAGGGCATCGCCCAAGACTCAAGCCCGACGCTCCGGAGGAGCAGGTTCAGGACGCCCCAATCGTAGTTGAAGATCCACATCCAGAGGATCCCGACCACCACATAGGACATCAGCACCGGCGTGAACCAGGCGATCCGGAAGAACCGGGCGCCCGGAACCTTGGCATAGAGGCACAGCGCCAGGAGCGTCGCGATCGACACCTCCAGCACCGGTGAGACGATGGCCCAGGTCAGGGTATTCGACACCGCCTTCCAGAAGATGTCGTCGGTCCACAGCGCCAGGTAATGCGTGAACCCGACATAGGTGTCTTCGCGGAACGGCAGCACCTCGTGCACCGAATTGTAGAAGGTGCGCAGGACCGGGAGGGCGGTGAAGGCGGCAAACACCAGCAGTGCCGGCAGCAGGAAGCTGGCGATGACGCCGGGCGGATGGCTTTCGTCGGACTTCGCCAGCATGAGCTGTCCCGGAGCGGAGGGCGAGTCGCCGGGCGGCCCCGGTCGCGCGGACCAGGGCCGCCTGGACGCGTTAGTACGCCGCCTTCATCTGCGCGATCGCCTCGTCGACGTCGAGCAGCCCGGCCGGGAACGCGTTGTTCAGGACCTGGGTGAAGACCTCCTTGGGCTGGCCGCGCATAAGCGCCAGCGGTATGCCGAAGGCGTAGTCATTGCCGGAATTGGCGGCCAAGAGCTTCTGGAAATACTCGCCCGTGTCGCCGGTCATGCTGGACGGATCGGCCTTGATCCCGGTCTGCACCAGGTTCTTCTCCAGCCACAGATTGCCCATCTCGGGCGTGGCCAGGAAGTTGAGGAAACCGGCCGCCAGGTCGGGGTGGCCCGAACGCGCATTGGCCACGAAGGAGCCGCCGACGGCGATCGTCTTGCAGGACGGACAGGCGCTGCCCGGCGGGATCGGCCCGTTGACGATGCCGAGCTGGAAGTCGGCCGGCTGGCCTCCGGCATCCGGCGGGTTGAAGGCCCGCGACGGATAGAACGAGCCCATCTGGAACGTCGCCGCGCCGGGGTTCGTGTGGAAGTAGAAATGCGCCTCGCCCAGCTTGATCGACGAGATGTCCGAGGGAAACGCCCCGGAGTCGATGATCGCCTTGGCAAAGGTCAAGGCTTCGTGGACACGGGGATCGTCCCACTGGCTCCCGTCGCCGGTCAGCAGGGCGATGTAGTCCTCCGGTCCCAACATCTTCAGCAGGATCTCATGGGTCAGAAACGCGCCGGGATACGGACGGTCGCCCACGCCCTGCGCCATTGGCGTCACGCCGGCGGCGCGGGCGGCTGCGACGAAGTCGAGGAAGTCCTGGCCCTCCAGGCCCTCGACCGGCATTTCCACGCCGATCTCCTGCAGCACCGCCTCGTTGGTGTAGAGCTCGACGGTCCAGGCTTCCAGCGGCAGGCCATAGACCCCGTCGCCATGGGTCCAGGTCGCCCGCGCCCAGGGCTCGACATTGTCCCAGTCGATGCGGTCGGTCAGGTCGAGCAGGATGTCATTCTCGATGTATTCGACCTGGTCGGCGTCGGCATAGAAGAGATCCGGTCCCTGGCCGGCGAACAGCGCCGTCTTCAGCGCCGCGAACAGCGGTTCCTTCTGATACCAGGTGATCTCGATGGTGACGCCCGGGTTCTCCGCCTCGAAGGCCCGCGCGGCGGATTCGACGAAGTCAATCTTGGCCTGCTGGTCGGCCCAGTGGCTCCACAACGTCAGGGTCTGCGCCTGCCCGGCGGCCGGCATCGCCAGGCCCGCCGCAAGCACCGCCATGCCGGCAAGTCCCGATAACGCTCGCATTGGCTCCTCCCCATTTTCTTTTCTTGGATGCGTTGAGCGACTTCGAGCTTGCATGGCGTCGCTGGAATGTCAATTATAATGTCAACAATTTGATTGCCAATCTCCCGTCCGAACTCCTGCGATGTCCCCAGCATCGGAATCGAGCGCCCGCCCGCCCGCGCCGCGATACGGTGATCGCGTCTATGCCGGCATCCTCGGCAAGATGATCGGGGTCTATCTCGGCCGCCCCGTGGAGCAATGGGAGCACGCGGCGATCATCGAACGCTTCGGCTTCGTCGATCGTTATGTCGCCGGCGAGTTGGGGCTGCCGCTCGTGGTTCCGGACGACGACCTGTCGGGGACCTTCGTCTTTGCGCGAGCGGCGGAGGATTGCGACTCACTTGCCGAGTTAGACAGTCAGCGGATAGCGCAGATCTGGCTCAACGACATCGTCGAAGGCCGCACGACGCTGTGGTGGGGCGGCTTTGGCAACAGCACCGAACACACCGCCTTTGCGCGCCTCAAGGCTGGAATCCCGCCGCCGCGTTCGGGCTCGGTCGGGTTGAACGGAGCGATTTTGGCCAATCAGGTCGGCGCACAGATCTTCGTGGAGGGCTGGGCGTTCCTGGCCTCCGGGGACCGTGCGCTTGCCGCCCGGCTGGCACGGCAGGCGGCGTCGGTTTCGCATGACGGTGACGCGCTTGATGCCGCCGCAGCCATGGCGGCGATGCAAACGGCCGCGTTCGAGGCCGCAACGCTGGACCAGATCGTGGACGCCGCGCGGCAGGCGGCCGGGGATGGCGGAATCGTTCGAGCCGTCATTGACGATGTCGCCGGCTGGTCATCGGCGAAGAGCGACTGGCGCGAAATCCGGGCGGCGATCGAGCAGCGCTATGGCCCCGCGAGGTATGGCGGCAATTGCCACGTCGTCCCCAACTTCGCGCTGGTCATGCTCGGCCTACTCGCAGGGGGCGGCGACTTCCGGCGGTCGCTCGCGATCACCGTGACCGCCGGCTGGGACACCGATTCCAACGCTGGCAATCTCGGCGCGATCCTCGGCATATGGCTCGGTCCGGCCCTCATCGAGCAGGCCTCTGACCTGGCCGAGCCACTCGGAGACAGGCTGTTCGTCTCCAGTGCCGATGGCGCGGGCGCGGTCACCGACGCCGCTCGGCTCGCCGACCGGTTCCAGAGCCAGGCGGCGCGCCTTGGCGATCGGCCCGGGCAGGCGCCGGCGTCCCGCGCGCGACTTCATTTCGGCTATCCGGCCTCCATCCAGGGCTTCGCTGCCGGCTGCGTCACTGCCGATGGCACGGCGCACCAGCCGCCGCCGCGCAACGTGGGTTCGCTTCTGGTCCTGCCTTTGGCCGATGCGGCGCCCGTGCACCTGACCACCGCCGTCTTCCCGGAACCGCGGGACTTCGACTTCCCGCCCTATGCCCTTTCCGCGACGCCTGTCCTGCATCCGGGCGACCGTATCGAGGCCGTCGTCCGGCAGGTTGACGGGGCTGCACCGATCGTTGTTGCGCCGACGGTCCTGCTGCAGACCGGGGCCGCGGCGCTGGTGCCGCTCTCCGGCCCGGAAACCAGGCTCGCCCCCGGCCGGGCGGTGCCGTTGCGATGGACCCTGCCGGACTTCGGAGGCGGCCATGTCGAACGGGTGGGCATCACGGCCCAAGCGAGCGGTGATGCCGGCATCGGCCTCGAGAGCCTCGATTGGCGGTACCGCCCGAACTTCACCTATGGTCCGGATCCGTCGAATAACCTGGCCGATCGTCTCTTCGTGACCAACGCCGACTGGTTCCAGGGTGCGTCGCGGCATCGCACGGTGAGGATGGCCCATGCCGGTGCTGACGGGATTGCGCTCTATGGCCCCAGGGATTGGGCGGGGTATGCCGTCTCCGCGACGATTTCGGCGGACCTGTATGAGAGCTTCGGCCTGCTCGCGGCGGTCCGCGGATTGCGCCGCTTCCTGGCGATCATCTGCGACCGGAGCGGCGAAGTCCGCCTCGAGCTCCGGCGCGACGGTGAGACCCGGTGCCTTGCCGCGGCTCGCTGGGAGCCGGATCCGGGCCATCGCGTGGAGATGCGGCTGGATCTGACATCCGGGACGGTCAGGGGACGAGTGGGCGAGACGGTTCTCGACACGGATCTTCCGACGGCCGGTCTGTGCGGCGGAATCGGATTTCTGGTCGCCGGCGGCACCGTCGATGTGCATGGCTTCCAAGTTCGGTCGGGCGGGGCGGACCTTCGCTCTGACGCGGATGTCCGCTAGGCTCCGGGGTTCCTGACATTTAAGGGAGGGGCCATCCGTGTCCAAGCGGGCGCCGCAGCGCGAGTCCATCCTCGGCCTGCTGGGCGGCGAGGTCGGGATCGTCCGGCTGGGCGAACCGCGTGTCCGGTCGCAGCAGGTCGATGGCGGCTGGGTCAGGGAGGATCTGCTCTTCACGACCAGTCTCGGCGACGGCGTGCCGGCGCATTTCGTCCGCCCCGCCGAGAGCTCCCGGCCGGTTCCCGCGATCCTCTACTGCCACGCCCATGGCGGCCGCTACGACGTCGGGCGCTGCGAGCTGTTTGAGGGGCGCGCCGCGCTGCAATCGGCCTACGCAGCGGACCTGCGACAGCTCGGCTGTGCGGTGCTCTGCCTGGAGATGCCCTGTTTCGGGGAGCGTTGCGAGCCGGACGAGTCGACGCTGTCCAAGGAGCATCTGTGGCATGGCCGGACGCTGTTCGGCCGCATGCTGGCCGAGCTGGTCGCCGGCGTCGACTACCTGGCGGCGCATCCGGACGTGGATGAAGACCGGATCGCGGCCTTGGGGATCTCCATGGGCGGCACCCATGCCTGGTGGCTGGCGGCGATCGACCCGCGTATCCGTGCCGCCGTCCAGATGTGCTGTTTCGCAGACCTGGCCTGCCTGATCGCCTCCGGAGCCCATGACGGCCATGGGCACTACATGACGGTGCCGGGGCTGGTGCGGCATGGTTCGACCGGGCGCCTGGCGGCGCTGGCGGCGCCGCGCCCGCAGCTCATCTGCGTCGGGCTGCAGGATCGGTTCACACCGAAGGACTGTTTCGACAAGGCCCGCGCGGAGCTCGGGGAGGGATACGCCCGGCAGAATGCCCGGGAGGCGCTGGAGTTCTGCGTTGAGGCCGATGCGGGACACGAGGAGACGCCGGCCATGCGCCGTGCCACGCTGGCGTTCCTCCGCAGGCACCTGATGTCTTGATCCGGAGGCCGGCCCGGGCCGATCAGGGCACGGTGGACAGGTGCCGGCAGTCGCTCTCGCGGCTGACCAGATGGGTGTCGACCACGATGCCCTGGCCTTCGTTCCGGCCGTTCAGGCGGGACAGCAGCATCCTGCCCATTGTCATGCCGATATCGTCGAGGTCCTGGGTGAAGGTGGTCAGGGCGGGGCGCAGGTAGGTGGCCAGGGGCACGTCGTCGCAGCCGATCACCGCGAAGTCCCGGCCGGGTTGCAGACCGCGCCTGCGCGCGCCGTCCATCACGCCGGTGGCGATGAAGTCGTTGCCGCAAAAGATCGCGGTCGGCGTCACGCCGGCCGCCAGCATGGCCTCGAAGACCTCTGCTCCGGTCTGGGCGGGGGAGCACTCGGCCTCCAGCCGCGGATCGTGGGCGATGCCCGCCTCCTCAAGGGCCGCGCGGTAGCCGAAGACGGCGTGATGGGAATAGGTGTAGCCGAGGGGCGTCGACAGCGACGCGATGCGGGTATGCCCCAATTCGATAAACCGCCGCGTCGCGACGAGTCCCATCCGGAAATGGTCGCGGTCGACCCAGTCATGGTCGTTTCGGTCGGTGCGGCCGAGCGCGACAAACGGGAACTCCCGCTCCAGCAGATAATCGACGCGCTCGTCGCGCGGTTTGGTGCGGCCGAACAGGACGCCGTCGCAGCGGCCCATTTCCACCAGCCGACGGAGGATCTTCATCTCGCCGTCGAAATCGCGCGCCATGACCACATGCAGGTCGTAGCCCTCGACCTGCAGCGCCGCCTCCAACCCGTCGAGCAGGCCGAGATGGAATGGGTCGACGAACTTGGTCCAGGGACGCGACGCGACATAGGTGACCGTCCGGGTCCGCTGGCTCCTCAGGACCGACGCCGCGTAGTTGGCGCTGTATCCGATCTCCCGCGCCGCCGCCTCGATCTTCGACCGGGTCTTCGGATTGACGTCGCTGTAGCCGTTCAGGGCACGCGACACCGTCGAGACCGACATGCCGACCGCGTCCGCCAGGTCCCGAATGCTCCGCCGTGCCGGCCGCATATGCGTCTCGTCCTTCATCGACTTGTTCGAGGCCTGTCCGCTCCGAAAACCGGGTGTCGCGGCCGCCAGGATTGCCTTGTTCGCCCTTCGGGCCGGTGTTAGCGTGGGTCATTCAAAAACGTTTTTGGAGATATCGCAACCGGCGGATATCCTGGCGCCCGGACAAGCGCCGAAAAACAGACCCCGCGGGCCGGTCACGGTCCGGGATGCACAAAAAGGGAGGAAGCAAGTGTCCGTAACGAGCAGAGTCAAGGCGACGACTTTGGCCACGGCCGTCTCCGCGGCCGCGCTTCTCGCCGTCGCACCGGCGAATGCGGCCGATCTCAGCCTCATGTTCAGTGCCGACGGCGATCAGGCCGCGGTCCTGACCGATCTGGTCGAGCGCTACAATGCCATGACGCCCGACGTGACCATCGAACTCAACCTGGTCGGCTACAACGTCATCCGCGAGCAGCTCGAGGGCCAGCTCGAGGCCGGCACCGGGCCGGACATCGCCAAGATCACCAATCTCGGCGGCCTGCACGAGTACTACATCGATCTGACGCCCTATGTTGACGTGGATGCCTGGGAGGCCAACTACGGCGGCGTGCTGCCCTGGTACCGCGCCGGCAATCCGGGCGGCATCTACGCGTTCCACTCCGAGCTGACCGTCACCGGCCCGTATGTCAACGTCACCATGTTCGACGATGCCGGGGTGGACATTCCCGAGCCCGGCGCGACCTGGGAGGACTGGGCCGAGGCGACGCGGGCGGTCATGGACGAGACCGGCAGCTATGCCGGCATGGTCATGGACCGCTCCGGCCATCGCATGGCCGGCCCCGCCATGTCCTATGGCGCCAAGTACTTCGACGGCGACGGCAACCTGATCGTCGACGAGGGCTACCGCACCTTCGCCCAGTTGATGGTCGACTGGCATGAGGAAGGCCTGATGCCGCCGGATGTCTGGCCGGCCGTCTCGGGCTCGAAATACGCCACCGGCAACGAGATGTTCTTCAACAGCGACGTGCCGTTCTACATGTCCGGCTCGTGGAACGTCGCCAACGTCCAGAGCAATGTCGGCGACAAGTTCGAGTGGCAGGTGGTGCCGGTGCCCTGCGGTCCGGCCGGCTGCGGCATCATGCCCGGCGGCGCCGGCTTCGCGGCGTTCAAGCACAGCGAGCATCCCAAGGAAGCGGCGGAATTCGTCGCCTGGCTGGGCAGTGACGAGATCGCCCGCGAGTGGTACTCCCGGATCTACGCGATCCCGGCCCATGCGCAGATCCAGGCCGACGGGATCGACTACACGGCGTTCGGCGCCGGCCAGGAGGTGTCCGACGGGCTGAACACCTTCGCCGCCGGCGCGGCGCGGGCGCTGGAGGAAACGCCGCAGGCCTTCCAGTTGCAGGGCAACCAGTACGGCTTCGTGATCTACAACGCGACAGTCGAATACGTGGCGGCCGTCATGACCGGCGATCTCGACATGGATTCGGCCATCGAGCGGATCGCCGCCGAAATCGAAGAGAAGACCGGCCAGTAGCCGGCGCCTGAACGACCGACCTGTCCGGAGGCCGCCTCGCGGCCTCCGGACATCCTCCATCCGCCCAAGGGCCGTAGCGGGAAGGCCCCGATGACGCATCCATCGGCATTGCGGCAATAGACCATGAGCTTGGCCGGCATCCTCATGTGGGCGATCGTGGTGTGCTGGGTCGGCGGCGGCACGATCTGGCTGCTCACCCATCGCAGCTATCGCCTCTACCAGGCTCCGCGCTTCGCCATGGACCTGCTAGGCTTCCCGGTGGAGCTGGCGCAGAGCCTGTGGGGACGGGGCGGCGTGCCCTACGCGCTGCTGCTCCCGAACATGCTGATCTTCGGGCTGTTCACCTTCGCCCCGATGATCCTGAACTTCTACGTCTCTCTGACCGGCGGCAGCTCGATCTCGCTGCTCGACCGGCCCTATATCGGATCGCAGAACTACGACGCGATCTTCGACTGCGACTCGGTCTTCGCGCCGAACACCTGCTCGAACGCCGGCCTGAATTTCTGGACCAGCATGTTCAACACGCTGTTCTTCGTGGCCGTCCAGGTGCCGGTGCTCTGCTTCGTTTCGCTGCTGACCGCGCTGGTGGTGAACAAATCCCTGGCCGGACGGGGCTTCTGGCGGGCCATGTTCTTCTACCCGGTCATGCTGTCGCCGGTGGTGATCGCCAATATCTGGCAGTGGGTGCTGCATCGCAAAGGCGTGCTGAACGAGGCGCTGCGCGGCTCGGCCGACGGCATCACCGCGCTCGCGGGCAAGACAGGCTTCGACATCGTGGTGACGGTCGTCCTCGCCATCCTGCTGATGGTGTTCAGCGAGCGCACCCTGCGCTCGGCCAGGGAGCCGTCCATGCCCTGGGCGTCGCTCTTCGCGATCGCCTTCGTGGCGGTGTTCGCCTGGTCGGACCCGATGACCCTGATCGCCGACGATCCCGGGTCCGCCAGCCTGGTCATCGCCCTGATCGCGGCCGCCGGCCTGATCTGGCTGGTCGGCCGGGCCGACCCACGGACCCGCTGGGCGGTCGTCGGCCTCAGCATCCTGTCCATCGCCTTGCTGCTGACGATCCAGTTCGACGCCGTCTTCGATTTCGGCCGCGTGCGGCCGGTCAACTGGCTGGTGACGCCCGGAACCGGCTGGCCGTTCTTCTGGCTCGTCTTCGTCTTCTCCTGGGCGCATATGGGCTTCTACATGCTCATCCTGCTGGCCGGGTTGCAGGCCATTCCGGCCGATCTCTACGAGGCCGCGAAAATGGATGCGGCGCGGCCGATCCGGGTGTTCTTCCGCATCACCCTGCCGCTGCTGATGCCGACCTTCACCGTGGTGGTGGTGCTGTCGCTGATCCGCAGCTTCCAGGTCTTCGACGAGGTCTACCTGCTGACCGGCGGCGGGCCGGGGCGCGAGACCTTCATGGTGGTGCAGAACATCTTCGAGCAGGCCTTCACCGGCGACCATCCGGATTACGGCGAGGCGGCTGCCGGTTCGGTGCTGATGGCGGTGGTCATCGCCGTCTTCACCTTCCTGCAGCTCTACTTCACCCGCCGGCAGTCGGATCTGTAGCGATGATGCGGCTGGTCAAATTCCTCACCCGCACCCGCGGCAGCTTCGACCGCAGCAAGCGCATCGGCGCCGCTGACATCCTGGCCTATGGCTATCTCACCCTCGGCGTGGCGATCGTGCTGGTGCCGGTATCGTGGACCCTGGTCAGCTCGCTGAAGCCGGAGGAGGGGATCGAGACCTTCGATACCCGCCTCGCCCCCTACGACCAGATCACCGAGCAGATCGAGGGGGTGGGGGAGAAGGGCCTCTACGTCTGGGCCACCGAGGATGGCGGGGAGGAAATCGTCTTCAAGGCCGGCCCGACCCGCCGCGTGACCGAGGTGGCGACTGTCGCCGCGCCCGGCGTGATCCTGCAGGCGCCACGCAACGAGCTGCGGCCGCATGAGGAGATCCGCGTCGCGACGGAGAACTATCTGGACCCGATCCTCAAGCGCAACGGCCAGACCCAGTTCAACTTCTTCACCTACCTGTTCAACACCATCTTCGTCACCGTCGCCGCGACCCTGATCACCCTGCTGATCAACTCCATGGCGGCCTTCGCCTTGTCGAAATACCGCTTCACCGGCCGGCTCACCTTCACGGTGCTGATCGTGGCGACCCTGCTGATCCCCTCGACGATCATCCTGGTGTCGCTGTTCTTCGTGGTCTGGTCGTTCGGGATCTTCGGCTCGCTGTGGGGCGTCATCATCCCGGCGGCGGCGACACCGACCGGGGTGTTCCTGCTGCGGCAATACATGCTCACCATTCCCGACGAGCTGCTGGAGGCGGCACGCATGGACGCGGCGTCGGAGTGGCGGATCTACTGGCGGATCGTGCTGCCGCTGTCGCTGCCGGCGCTCTCGGTGCTGGCCATCCTATCTGTGATCTGGCGCTGGAACGATTTCCTCTGGCCGCTGATCGTGCTGATCTCCGACCCGTCGCAGCACACCCTGCAGATCGGCCTGACCGCCTTCGCCGGCGAGTTCGACACCGACCTGCACTATGTGCTGGCCATGACCGTGGTCTCGCTGATCCCGGTCACGCTGGTCTTCGTCTACCTGCAGCGCTTCATCACCACCGGCATTGCCACCACGGGCCTGAAATGAGCAAACGGGCGCTCGAACTCCGCGACATCCGCAAATCCTTCGGCGAGGTCGACGTCATCCATGGCGTCGATCTGACCATCGACGAGGGCGAGTTCGTGGTCTTCGTCGGCCCGTCCGGGTGCGGCAAGTCGACCCTGCTGCGGCTGATCGCCGGGCTGGACGACCCGACCAGCGGCGACATCATCCTGGAAGGCAAGCGGGTCAACAATCTACCGGCCTCCGAGCGCGGGCTGTCGATGGTGTTCCAGTCCTACGCCCTCTATCCGCACATGTCGGTGCACAAGAACCTGTCCTTCGGGCTGGAGAATCTGCGGGTGCCGCGGGAAGAGATCGAGCGCCGGGTCACCGCCGCCGCCAAGCTGTTGCAGATCGAGCCCTATCTGGAACGCCGCCCCGGCCAGCTCTCCGGCGGCCAGCGCCAGCGGGTCGCCATCGGCCGCTCGATCGTGCGTGAGCCGACGGTCTTCCTGTTCGACGAGCCGCTGTCCAACCTCGACGCCGAGCTCAGGCTGCAGATGCGGGTGGAGATCTCCAACCTCCACGCCGAGCTCGGCAACACCATGATCTACGTGACCCACGACCAGGTCGAGGCCATGACCATGGCCGACAAGATCGTGGTCCTGCGCGCCGGCCGGGTGGAGCAGATCGGCGTGCCGCTGGACCTCTACAACAACCCGGCCAACCGTTTCGTCGCCGGCTTCATCGGCGCCCCGCAGATGAATTTCCTGTCCGCCCGTGCGAACGCCACCGGCGTCACGCTCGATCAGGGCCTGGAGAAGCCGGTCGAGCTGGTTGCGGATGCACGCGACCAGGCGGTCGTCGTGGGCGTGCGGCCGGAGGCCATCGGGGTCTCCCTCGACGGCGATGGCGACGCCAAGGCGACCGTGCGCAATTTCGAGCAGTTGGGGGCGATCACCTATATCTATTCCGAACTGGCGACCGGTGAGCCGCTGACGGTCCAGCTCGCCAGCCAGATCCCGCTCAACCGCGGCCAGGAGATCGGCGTGACCCTGCCGGCCGAAAGCCTGCATGTCTTCGCCGAGGATGACGGCCGCGGACTGACCGCCCGGAATTCCCGATGAGTGCCGGCAGTCCGACCCGGGCCGCGCTGATCGGCGTCGGCATGGTCAGCGCGACCTATGCCCATGCCCTGGCGTCCCTGCGGGGCCGCATCGAGCTGACCGGCGCCCTGGGCCGGCGCACGGAGAGCGCCGCCTCCTTCCTGGAAAAGCATCGGGAGGCCGTCGGCCCGCAGGCCCGCCCCTATACGTCGATCCAGCGGATCGCTGATGATCCCGATGTCGACTTCGTGCTGCTCACGACGCCTCCGAATGCAAGGCTGCCGCTGGTGGAGACGCTGGCCGCGGCGGGCAAGCCGATCCTGATGGAGAAGCCGGTCGAGCGGACGCTGGATGCGGCGGCCGGGATCTGCGCCACCTGCGAGGCCCATGGCGTGCCATTGGGGATCATGCTGCAGCACCGCATCCGGCCCTCGGCGGTGGCGCTGGCCGATCGCGTCGCCGACGGCAAGCTCGGCGCTCTGCGCATGGCCGAGATCAGCGTGCCCTGGTGGCGCGAGCAGGCCTATTACGACGAGCCCGGCCGCGGCACCTATGACCGCGACGGCGGCGGCGTGATGATCAGCCAGGCGATCCACACGCTGGACCTGGCGCTCCAGTTCACCGGGCCGGTGAACGAGGTCACGGCGATGACCGCGACGACCGGATTCCATCGCATGGAGTCCGAGGATTTCGTGGTCGCGGGTCTGCGCTTCGCAGACGGCACGCCGGGATCACTGTTCGCTTCGACCGCCAGCTATCCGGGCCGGACGGAAAGCATCCTGCTGCACTACGAGAACGCCTCAGTGCGGCTGGAATCCAGCCTGCTGGAGATCGATTGGCAGGACGGACGGCAGGAGCGCATCGGCGCCACCGCCGCGACCGGGGCCGGCGCGGATCCGATGGCATTCACCTCCGATTGGCACCGCCTGATGATCGAGGATTTCGACGCCGCGATCCGCGCGGGGCGCGCGCCTAAGGCGACCGGCCGCTCGGTCCTGCCGGTGCACGCGCTGATCGAGGCCATCGAGGCCTCCGGGCGAACTGGAAGACGCGAGGCGGTGCGCGGCACCGAGTAAGGGGAACATCGTGGCAGAGGGACTCAAGCTGGGCGTGCTCGGGATCGATCACGGCCACATCTTCGGCATGCTGGGCAACATGCTCGCCAATGGCTGCACCTGCGCGCAGTGGTGGATGCGCGGCGAGGCCGTCACGGAGCAGAAGTTCCGCGACGTGTTCGACGGCCTGGAGAAGGTCGACGACCGCCGGCGCATTCTCGACGACCCTGCCGTCGACATGGTGCTGATCTCGGCCATCCCGTCGGACCGGGCCCACCTCGCCATCGAGGCGATGGAGGCAGGCAAGGACGTGATGGTCGACAAGCCGGGCTGCACCACGCTCGAGCAGCTCGCGGCCATCAGAGAGTGCCAGGCGCGCACCGGACGCATCTGGACGGTCAACTATTCCGAGCGCTTCGAGGTGCGGTCGGTCGTCAGGGCCGATGCGCTGGTCCGTGAGGGCGCCATCGGCCGCGTGGTCCAGACCGTCAACCTGGCGCCGCACAAGCAGAACCTGCGCACCCGGCCACCCTGGTATTTCGAGCGCGAGCGTTATGGCGGCATCCTCTGCGATATCGGCTCCCACCAGATCGACCAGTTCCTGCACTTCACCGGATCGACCGAAGTGACCATCGCGCACGCCCATGTCGAGAACACCACGCGGCCGGAATACCCCGGCTTCCAGGACTACGGAGAGGTCACACTCGTCGGTGATGGCGGCCACGGCTTCGTGCGGGTCGACTGGTTCACCGCGGATGGCCTGCCGACCTGGGGCGACGGCCGGCTCTTCCTGCTGGGCACCGAGGGCACGATCGAGCTGCGCAAATACACCGACATCGGACAGCCGCACCGCAAGGAGAACCTCTATCTCGTGAACGGCACCCGCAACGACCGCATCGACTGCAGCGACACCGAGCTGACCTACTTCCCGCGGCTGATCGCCGATGTACGGGACCGGACCGAGACCGCCGTCGCCCAGGCCCACACCTTCCGCACCATGGAGATCGCCATCCGGGCCCAGATGCAGGCGGAGGGAACGGGCGCCAATGGCTGAGCAACGTCAGGTCGCCATCATCGGGGCGGGCATCGGCGGGGCCCACTTCAAAGGCTATGTGGCGCTGCCCGACCGCTTCCGGGTCGCCACCCTCTGCGACCTCGATACCGAGCGGGCGCGCAAGGTGATCGGCGATCATGCCGAGGTCGGCGTCAGCGACAGCTTCGACGCCGTCCTCGCCGATCCCGCCATCGCCCTGGTCGACATCTGCCTGCCCCCGCACCTGCACCTCGACGCGATCCTGCGCGCCCTGGATGCCGGCAAGGATTTGGTTTGCGAGAAGCCGCTGGTCTCAAGCCTGCGGGACGTCGATCGCATCGCCGAAAAAATGGCCGAGACCGGCCGGTCCGTCTTCCCGGTCTTCCAGTACCGCTACGGTAGGGGTGCTGCGCGGCTGCGCACCCTGCAGCAGGCCGGACTGACCGGCCGGCCCTACGCCGCGACGCTGGAGACCCATTGGAACCGCGCCGCCACCTACTACGACGTGCCGTGGCGCGGGACCTGGGCCGGCGAGCAGGGCGGCGCGGTGCTGGGGCATGCGATCCACATCCATGACTGGCTGAGCTTCGTGCTGGGCCCGGTCGCGTCCGTCTATGCCGAGACCGCCACCCGCGTGAACGCCATCGAGGTCGAGGATTGCGCGGCCCTGTCGATCCGCATGGAAAGCGGCGCGCTGGTGACCAGCTCCATCACCCTGGGCGCAGCCGACGAGATCAGCCGCCTGCGCATCTGCTTCGAGGGCCTGACGGCGGAGAGCGGCCGCGCGCCCTATGCACCGGCGGCGGATGACTGGCAATTCACGGCGCGTCCGCCAACCGAGCAATCGGCAATCGACGCCGTCGCGGAGGCGGTGCCGGACTGCCCGGCCGGCTACGCCGGTTTGTTCGAGGCGGCCGCCGACGCGCTGGACGGAAATCCGGGCCGCGAGGTCACGTTGTCCGACGCCCGCCGGTCGCTGGAATTCGTGAGCGCCGTATACGGCTCCGCCCGGACACGCGCTCCGATCGACCTGCCCCTGGCCCCGGACCATCCCCTTTACGCCGGATGGCTGCCCTAGCCGATCGACAATCGGCGGACACCGGGCCTATGCGCTGGCCATGCGGTGCCGCCAATTCACCATTGGTCGGGTCGGACTCGTCGTCGCTTCAGACCTCAACCAGGCGCCGTCCCGCGCCGGACTTTGTCGGCATGACCGAAGTGAGGTCTCGGCTGGGATCGTTCGCCAGTTGATGCCATGCGGCGAAGACGTCGACGAGGCCTGCTCCGGTGGCGCCATCCGGACCGGGTCCGGCCAGGATCGGTCCATCGTCCTCGTTGCTGGCGGGATTCGACGATCCTTCGGTGACGTCGCGGCAGGTGCGGCGCAGGATGCTCTTCACCTCCGCGGGCGTCAGCGACGGCTCCTGCTGAAGCAGGAGCGCACAACAGCCCGCGATCTGAGGTGCGGCGGCGGAAGTGCCGCTGAAAACGCCCCATCCGTCACCGGTGCCGGTTTCGTCATTCAGGCGATCCAGATCGCTGCCGACCTGGACGGGCAGCATGATGTACGCGGCACCGTTGTTGGCCTTGCCCACCAAGCCGCTGACGTCTGGCACGTGGCGTGACGGATAGATCCGACTGCGAAAGGCGCTGGCGTAGTCCGATGCCTGCATCTCGCCCGTTTCGTCGACATAGACCCCACCGGCGGAGATCACGTCGGGCATCATTCCCGGAAATGCGACATGTCCATTGCCCGCCGAAAACACGACCACGACACCGTCGTCGACAATCGCTTGAATCTCCGCCTCGAGGGCAACGAGGCTATTGGGCAATGAGGTGAGATGCCGGTTGCTCAGCCTCTGGCCAGTGAAGGGATGGGTCGGTGTCAGGTCATAGCCAAGGCTGACGCTGATGACCTGCGGATCGTGCTTCATGGCCTCCTGTAGGCCTTCGAGCACGCTGGCCCCTGCCCTGGGATCGACGTCGTTGTCCAGCTTCACGCCGACAAAATCGACGTCGGGGGCGACGGCCAGCAGGTTGGCGGATTCGCCGGTCCCATGGCTGTTGGCGTCCTCGTCGACATTGGTCGCACCCGCTGCGAGCACGGTGGTTGTGCGATAGCCGTGCTCCTGGAAATAGGGATGCCGCGAATGGGCGAAGCCGCTATCGACCATCGCAACCCGCACGCCACGGCCGGTCACATTCTCCCGGTGGACCCTCGCGGCATTCATCATGAAGGCGACTTCACTCGGAGTCCTGAGATGATGGTAGTCGATGTGTGGCGGAAGGGGAGACGGTGGGCCGGCCGAAAATCGCTGATTGAGATAGATGTGCGGCCACTGGATGTAGGCGTCGTCGATCAGTTCGGCGATCTCTGCCTGCGGCTGCCAGGGCGCATCCTCGCCGGGGAAATAGAACTCACGGGCCTGGCAGTTGCGGACCCGCTCCCTGTCGATCGCAAACTTCTCGAGCTTGGTCCCGAAGACCTTCTCAAACAAACTCCGGCTGCCTCTGATCGATGCCGTGATCCTGCCGCGCGCGGATGTCTCGAAGCCCAGCGATTCCAGCCGGCCCAGAGCCTGGTCTATGTCACTGGGATTCGGTTTGACCTGTCGAAGGACGTCGGTGGACATGCGGCTGCGAAGCCTGATGGGCCCGCTGCCGCCTCCGGCACTCGGGAAGGTCAATGCGATCCGCAGCACATCGAGATCGCTTTGGCCCTTGGCATTCGCAGGAGATTTTGCGCGCCTGGGTTTTGATTCGCTTTTTCTTGTTTTTTCTTTTTCGCTATCCTTCTTTGTCTTTCTTTGTTTCATCGTAATTCTCCATCGTCAATGCTTCTGGTGAACCCGCAAGTCGAATGGCCGGCGGCGTCAGGGACACAGAGCGTACGTGCGGCAAAAGAACCGGCGGAATATCGGCGGCCGATTCAAGATGCCATCCGCCCGCGTGACCAAAGTCGGTGCCGCCTGGCGGTCGTGGAGCGATCGGCGCGACCGTTGCGCCGAACACACTCGAGAAAGCGTTCTCGTCAATTGTTGCGGTCACCGTTGCGCGCCCTTCGGAGATCTGTTCGAAACCGAGATCACGCAGTCGTGCCAATAGCTCCGCCCGACCGGGAGGGCTTGCACCAGACTCGCTTAGAGTAAATGCGACGCGTATCTTCACTTGTTCCGCCAACAGCATTGAGTCGTTGTAAATAGTTGATGATATACTCTAAAAAATATCGCAGTAAGACAATAAAAACTAAAGAAACTGATCTAGTTGACAATCTTTTCCGCAAAATGGGGGAACGCCTAACATATTGGTCAGCGTCTAAGTTTCCGAAATCTGCATGTTGGAACAATCCCACACTTTCATCTCGGTCGAGCGCTGGGGCTATGTGACCGGACTCTAGACCAGCCCGGCCGAGAGGACCAATCACAAACCTATGGTAGATTCGAACCTTCGGGTGCCATTTTGCCCTGGGGGATTGAACGGCCGGCAGGATTGCTCACCGGCACCGCTAACGGACGGTAATGCTCAGGCGGCATATGCCATGGTGCCACCAGGCATCGCCCCGCGTCCGCCTGTCGGCCGATGCCGGCTGCCTATTTCAAGAGATCCGCAAACTTGTCCCGCAGGATGTTCTTCTGCACCTTGCCCATGGCGTTGCGCGGCAGCGTGTCCACAACCACGATCCTCTTCGGCTGCTTGAACCGGGCCAAGCCCTGGCCAGCACCGGCCAGCAACCGGTTGGTGTCGATGGATGCGCCAGGATTCGGCACGACGACGGCGACGACACCCTCGCCGAAATCCGGGTGCGGCACGCCGATTACCGCCGACTCGCCGACGCCCGGCTGGGCGTCCAGCAGGGTCTCGATCTCCTTGGGGTAGATATTGAAGCCGCCGGAGATGATCAGGTCCTTCTGGCGGCCGACGATGTGCAGGTAGCCGTCCGTGTCGAACCGGCCGAGATCGCCGGTGATGAAGAAGCCGTCCGGCCTCAGCTCCTCGGCCGTCTTCTCCGGCATGCGCCAATAGCCCTTGAAGACGTTGGGTCCGCGCACGGCGATGACGCCTACTTCGCTGGGCGGCAGGTCGGCGCCATCGGGATCGGTGATCCGAACCTCGATCCCGGGCAACGGCAACCCGACCGTGCCGGGGATGCGTGGGCCGTCATAGGGGTTCGAGGTGTTCATGTTGGTTTCGGTCATCCCGTAGCGTTCCAGGATGCGGTGGCCGGTGCGCGCCTCGAAGGCCCGGTGGGTCTCGGCCAGAAGCGGTGCGCTGCCGGACACGAAGAGCCGCATGCCGGCCGTCAGGTCTTTGTCCAACCGGGGATCGGCCAGCAGGCGGGTGTAATAGGTCGGCACCCCCATCATGGCCGTCGCCCGCGGCATGGCCGCGATGACCGCGTCGGTGTCGAAGCGCGGCAGGAAGACCATCGCGGCACCGGAGGCGAGGCTGATGTTCACGGCGACGAACAGGCCATGGGTGTGGAAGATCGGCAGGGCGTGGATCAGCACGTCGTCCGCCGTGAAGCGCCAGAGCGCGGTCAGGGCGCGGGCGTTCGACAGCAGGTTGCCGTGCGACAGCATCGCCCCCTTCGACCGGCCGGTCGTCCCGGAGGTGTAGAGGATGGCGGCGAGGTCGTTGTCGGTGCAGTCGACCGGCTCGAACCGGTCGGGCTGGCCGGCCGCGCCGTCGGCGAAGCTGCCGGTGCCGCCACGGTCCAGGGTCCGCAGCACCGCGCCGTTCCGCTCCGCGATCGGCCCGAGCGCGGCCTCGGCGGCCGTGTCGCAAACCAGAAGATGCGGTTCCGCATCGCCCAGGAAGTATCCGATCTCGTCGGGCGTATAGGCATCGTTGAGCGGCAGCAGGACCGCCCCCGTCATGACGCAGGCGGAATAGAGCGCCAGCGCTTCCGGCGACTTGCCGACCTGAACGGCCACCCGGTCGCCCTTCTGCACGCCCAGCGCCGCCAGGGCCGCGGCGTACCGCGCCGACAGGTCGGCGAATTCGGCGTGTGTCAGGGCGTTTCCGTTGGGGCCGTGCAGGAACACCCGTGGGCTTGTCCCGTGCGGCGCGAACAGCGCATCGTGCAGTATATTGGGCATCCATCATCCCGAGGCGATCGGTATAGAGCGGCTGGCACGGCGTTGAACCACAGCCCGCCGGCACACTAAAATCGATTTTATTTGACCTTGTGATTGATAATCGACGAAAGTCAAGCTCGGTATTCCGGAGGTGGCCGGAATGCCGGGCGCTGAACCCAGCGGCCACGGACAGCCCGTCTCGCGGGCCGCGGGATGAACCGCGGGGCAGCCATGCGCAATCTGACCAAGGACAACATCACCGACGTGTTCATGGGCTATTTCGGGCCTGACACGGACCCGCGCCTGCGCGAGGTCATGCAGTCGCTGGCGCATCACCTGCATGCCTTCGTGAAGGAGACCGGGCTGACCCACGCGGAGTGGGAGAAGGGCATCGCGTTCCTGGAATGGGCTGGCCGCATCTCGGATGCCGAGCGCCATGAGTTCGTGCTGCTCTCCGACGTTCTCGGCGTGTCGTCGCTGGTCGACATGGTCAATTCCCGGCCCGAAGGCACCTCCTCCAGCGTGCTGGGGCCGTTCCACATCGAAGGCGCGCCGGCGATCGCCTATGGCGCCGACCTGAAACGGCACTACGAGGGCCCGGTGCTGCTGGCCCAGGGCACTGTCCGAGCCCAGGATGGGACGCCGATCGAGGGCGCGACGATCAATGTCTGGCAGACCGCGCCGAACGGCCTCTACGCCAGCCAGGATCCGGAGCAGGACACCTATTCCTTCCACGGCATCCAGACGACCGGTGCGGATGGCCGCTATGGATTCACCACGGTGAAGCCGGTCAGCTACACGGTGCCGACCGACGGTCCGGTGGGGGAGATCCTCAACGCCACCGGCCGGCATCCCTGGCGGCCCTCGCATCTGCACTACATCGTCAAGGCGGACGGGTTTCGGCCGCTGGTGACCGAGGTGTTCCCGGACGACGACCCGTATCTCGACCAGGACACCGTGTTCGGCGTCCGCGACGATCTGGTCATGACCTATACGGAGCACCCGCCCGACGCGTTCCCGGACGGCTTCGCCCTGTCCGGCAGGATCGATGCGCCTTATCTGCGGGTCGATTTCGACCTCGTCCTGGTCCCCGCCTGACCCTCGGGACGGGACCGGCCGGCGCTATCCGGATCGGTCGGGATCGCCCCAGCCGCCGCCATTCGCGGTGGCGATCAGGATCTCGTCGCCCGGCTCGATGTCCAGACCGCTGACGAACGCGTAGTCGGTTCGCCTTCCGTCCCGGCCCACCACGGACAGGCCGTTCGTGCCGCCATCGCGGCCCGCGTTCAGCCCCCAGGCCGGCTGCCGGTTCCGGCTGTATCCCGCCGACAGGATCGCGCGGCCGCGTGGACGATAGGATGTCGACAGGCCCCTTCCGCCGCGATGGCGGCCGGCCCCTTCCGGCCCGTCATTGAGCCGCTTCCAGCCGACATCGATGCCGTAGCGCGCCTCGCAGATCTCCACCGGGCAGTTGAACGTCTCGCCGTGGCTGGCCGAATACATGGCGTCCAGGCCGTCGCGGTCCGCCGTCGCGCCCCAGCCGCCCATCTGCGGTTCGACCATGGTGTAGCGGCGGCCGGTGTCCGGATGGTCGCCGGCGATCACAGTGCCGCAGATCGAGGCGAAATGCCCGGCCGGCAGCCGCTCCGGCATCGCCCGGGCCATGCAGCGCCACAGCATGTCGTAGAGGCGGATGCGGGTCTCGAAGTAATAGCCGTGCGGCGCGGTGCCGGTGGCGTGGAAGACCGTTCCCGGCTCGGTGATCACCTCCAACGCGCGGAATGAGCCGGCATTGGCGAACAGGGTCGGGTCGGTCAGCGCCTTGAAGATCATCTGGGCCGAGATGACCGCGCCGTCGCGGCTGGTGTTGTAGGGCGCGGCGCGCTGCTCGGGATTGCCCGTCAGGTCGACAGTGAAGCGATCGGCGGAGACCCGGATCGTCGCGCGCCAGACGGCGCCGTCATCCTGTTCCTCTTCGATGGAATGCGCCCCGCCGGGCAGGGTGGCGAGGCCGGCCAGGCCGCGCTTCTCCCCCTCCGCGAACAGGGCGGAGAGGGCCGCGCCATAGGCATCGATGCCGTAGGTCTCGACGATCTGGCGGATGCGGCCCGAAGCCCGGCGGCTGGCGGCGATCTGCGACCACAGGTCGCCGCGCACGAAATCGGGCAGCCGTGAGTTGGCGCGGATGATGTCGAACACCGGGTCGACCGGCGCGCCGGCCTCGAACAGCCGGATAGCCGGCAGACGCAGCCCCTCCTGGAAGATCTCCTTCGCCTGCGTCGACATGGAGCCCGGCGTCATGCCGCCGACATCGTTCCAATGCGCGATCGAGGCGGCCCAGGCGACGCATATGCCGCCGGCGAAGACGGGCAGGGCGATCACCACGTCGTTCAGATGGGTGACGCCGCCGTAGTACGGGTCGTTGGTGACGAACAGGTCGCCGTCGCGGATTGTGTCGAGGCCGTGGATCTCGACGATGCGCTTCACCGCCTTGTCCAGCACCCCGACGAAGGTCGGGATGCCGGCGCCGGAACTGACCAGCTCGCCCTCTGCATCGGTGATGCCGGTGCCGACGTCCAGCACCTCATAGATGATCGGGCTCATCGCGGTCTTCTTCAGCACCGCGAACATCTCGTCCGCCGCGGCGACGAGGCCGGATTGGATCACCGACAGGGTGAAGGGATCGGCGGCGCCCACCATGCGCTATCCGGCGACATGCAGGGCGCGCGGCAGTCCGGAGAGGATCTCCGGGCCGTCGCTGCGCAGGATGACGATTTCCTCCAACCGGATGCCGAAGCGCCCGGGCAGGTAAATGCCGGGTTCGATGGAAAACACCATGCCCTCCTCCAGCACCGTCTCCGACGTGCCGGTGATGTAGGGCGGCTCGTGCACCTCGATGCCGAGCCCGTGCCCGGTGCGATGGACGAAGTAGTCGCCATACCCGGCCTCGGTGATCACCGTGCGGGCGGCGGCGTCCACGGTCCTGGCCGCCACGCCGGGCCGCGCCGCCGCCATGGCGGCCCGCACCGCCGCCTCGACGATGTCGTGCACGTCTTGATAGCCCTCCGGTGCGTGCCCGACCGCGGCCATGCGCGTGATGTCGCTCGGATAGCCGTCCTTGCGGCCGCCCAGATCGATCACCACCGCGTCGCCCTGCTTAAGCTTTCGGTCGCCGGTATGATGGTGCGGGAAGGCGCCGTTGGGTCCGCCGCCGACGATCCAGAAGCCGGGATCGGCGCCTTCCGACGCGAAGTGGTCGCGGATGAACTGTGCGACGGCCAGTTCCGTCAGCCCCGGTCGGATCGCCGCGAAGGCGGCCAGCATGGCGCGGTCGGCGATGCCGGCATTCATCTTCAGCCGGGCGTATTCGTCCTCGTCCTTGCGCATGCGCAGCCAGCCGGTCGTGGCATCGGTGAACCGATGCCCGGCATCGGGCAGTGCGCCCAGGAGCAGGAGCGCGAAATCGGCCCGCATGGCTTCGTCCAGGACGACGCCGGAGGCGTCCGAGGTGCCGGACGCCGCCAGCGCCTGGGACAAGGCCTCTCCCGGCCCGGTCGTATCGTGCCATTCGTGGAAGGCGATATCGGTCTGCCCGCGCGCGCCTTCGGCGTTCATGGCCGGCATCAGGAAGGCCTCGGCCTGCGGTCCGACCAGCAACAGGCAGGGCCGTTCATCCGGCATCGGATGGAAGCCCAGCAGCCATTGCATGTGCGCACCGGGTCCCAGCGCCACGAGATCGGTCCCGGTCTCGCGCATCCGGCCGCGCAGCGCGGCCAGCCTCTCCCTTGTGGCGGTGCTCATCTCTTTCCTCCCGTCGACATGGGTCAGGCCGCCTCGACGATCATGCGGCTGCCGAAGGCGTCGCCCTCGTCGAAGCCGCCGAAGCGGGCGATCTCTTCTTCCGGCGGCGCCTCGCAGGACCATTTCCGGCTTGGCACCCAGCCGCATTGGCGCTTCAGCAGCGCGGCGTATTCGGCGCGCTTCAGGACGGCGATCGACGGGTCGATGACCGGCACGCCCAGCGTCTCGGATACCTGCGCGTGGAAACCGACTTCGAGGGTGCAGCCGAGGATCAGGGCCTCTGCGTAGTCCTCCTCCACCGCCCTGCGGCCGGCCGCGATCAGCCGCCGCTCGGTCTCGCCATGGTCACGCTGGAACTCGTTGACGCCGAGTTCGACATGGTAGAAGCCGGCCAGACGCTCGCCATGGCCGTGCTCCTTCACCACGGACTGCATCTGGTTCACCCATTTGCGCCGCCCGACGATGACCCCGAAGCGGTTGGCCAGGCTGGCGGCGATCTCGCAGGAGGCGGCGCAGGGCGCGGTGACGATCATGTCGCCGGAAATCTCCCGGGCATCGTGCAAAGCGGTGTCGTAGAAGCAGCCGATGGCGACGGCGTCGAAGCCTTCCCGGGCCGCCGCCCGGACGGCGCGGATTATGCCGCGGGTGACGATCGCCTCGTAGGAGCGGAATTCGATATGGGTGAAGCGCCCGTCGTCAAGCGGCAGGGAGGTGACGTGCACCTCGGTATTCGGGAGTTTGTGGCGCTTCGCCATGTCGGCGAAGATCCCGTCATCGGCGCCGCGGTTCCCCACCGGGCTCAGATACATGATCTTCAGAGGGTCGCTGTCGCTCATCTCGTCCTCCCGTCATGTGGTCTTCACGAGTCAATTCCGTAAATTTCTTTCGCTCTTTCAGCAGATAGCAGCCCGTTCTTGATGTCATCTCTGATCAAGTTCGGATCGCGGTCCCTGGGGTTGCCGATGCCGCCGCCGGTGCCGGTCACGACCCGAATGACGTCATCGGTGCGGGTGGTCAGGCCGGAGACGAAGGCGAAGCGCTCGGTGGAGCCGTCGGTGCGGATCACCTCGACATAATTGGGCGAGCCTTCGTTGCCGCCGTCGAGCGACCAGGGGGCGAATTTCGAGCGGGTGTAGCCGGCGGTCAGGAAGCCATTGTCGGCGCGGATGCGGTAATCCATGCGGATGCCGCGGCCGCCGGCGAAACGGCCCTCGCCGCCGGGTTCCTCGTTCAGTTCCATGCGGTCGACGATCAGCCCGTTGCGGGCCTCGTTGATCTCCGCCGGGCAGTTGTAGGTCTCGCCGTGGAAGCCGCAGAAGATGGCGCTGTTGCCGTCGCCGTCCAGGCTGGCGCCCCAGCCGCCGAGCTGCGGCTCGATGATGGTGTATTGGCGGCCGGTATCCGGGTGGATGCCGCCGATGAAGGTGCCGCAGACCGAGGCGAAATGCCCGGCCGCCAGCCGCTCCGGCATGTGCTGGGCGAGGCAGCGCCAGATCAGGTCGTACACGCGCAGCTCGATCTCGTAATAGAAACCGATGGGGGCGGGCTCCTTGGCGTGGAACACCGAGCCTTCGCGGGTCAGCAGCTTGATCGGTCGGAACGAGCCCTCATTGCAGGGCGAATAGGGGTCGGTCAGGGATTTGAAGATCATCTGGGCCGCCACCATCACCCCGTCGCGGCTGGTGTTGACCGGGTTGTCGGCCTGGTCGGGGTTGTCGCGCAGGTCGACGGTGAAGGCGTCGTCGGCGATGGTGATCTTCACGTTGAAGACCCGGCCGTCATCCTGCTCCTCGGACAGCTCGAAGGTGCCCTTCGGCAGCTTGGCGAGCTCGGCGCGGGAGACCCGCTCGCCGAAATCCATGAACGACGCCATGGCGGTCTCGAAGGTCGCAACGCCGTATTTCTCGGCCAGCTCGACAAGCCGCCTGGCGCCGATGCGGACCGAGGCGATGGCGGCCCAGACATCGCCCTCCAGCACGTCGGGCATGCGCGAATTGACCTTGATGATCTCCATCACCGGACGGATCGGCTCGCCCTCGGAGATGATCTTGATGGCCGGCAGGCGCAGGCCCTCCTGAAATATCTCCTTGGCCTCGCCGGTCAGCGAGCCCGGCGCCATGCCGCCGACATCGGAGTTGTGGGCGATGTTGGCGGTCCAGGCGATGATATGGCCGTCGGCGAAGACCGGCATGGCGACGACGATGTCGTTCAGATGGGTGACGCCGCCGTAATACGGGTCGTTGGTGGCGAAGACGTCGCCGGGCTTGATGTCGCCCGGCTTGTCGAACTTCTTCACGATCACCTTCACCGCCTTGTCCAGCACGCCGATGAAGGCGGGGATGCCGGCGCCCGAGGACGCGATCTCGCCGCGCGCGTCGAGGATGCCGGTGCCCATGTCCAGCACCTCGTAGATGATCGAGCTCATCGCCGTCTTCTTCATCGCGGCGAACATCTCGTCGGCCGTCGCCTGCAGCGAGTTCTGGATGATCTCCAGGGTGATCGGGTCGTTGGTCCGATGGGTCATGGCGCGCCGCCTAGGACTGGATGTGGATATGGATGTTGCCGTAGCCATCGACTTCGGCACGGTTGCCCGGATGCACGACGATCGTGGTTCCGGGGTCCTCGACGATGGCCGGACCGTCGAACGCCATGCCCGGCGCCAGCGTCTCGCCGTCATAGATCGCGGATTCGCGGACGCCTTCGAGCGCGAAGTCGACGTTCCGGCGGCCCTTCAGCGCGGCCGCCACGTCGCTCCCGTCGGCCGCGCGCCGGGTCATGGTCAGCTTGCCGACCTCGGCGGAGGCGACCAGATGGATGCCGACCATCTCCACCGGCGCGTCGAGCCGATAGGTGTATTCGCGCTCATAGGTCTCATGGAAGGCGGCCTCGATCGAGGCGATCGCGGCATCGGTGATCCGGCCGCCATCCAGCAGCACCTCGGTGGTGTGCTCCTGGTTCTGGTAGCGGAACTTGCCGAAGCGCAGGAACCGGATCGTCGCCGGATCGACGCCCTCGGCTTCGAACTGCCAGCGCGCCTGATCCTCGGTTTCGGCGAACAGCGTCTCGATGCCCTCGGCGGCGCCCGGTTCCAGGTCGGCCAGCCGGGTGACGAAGTAGTCGCGGCGCAGGTCCGACATCATCATGCCCCAGGCGGAGAAGACCGAGGCGCCGGCCGGAACCACGACCTTGCGGACGCCCAGCTCCTGGGCGAGCGCCACCGCGTGCATGGCCCCGCCGCCGCCGAAGGCGACCAGGGTGAAGTCGCGCGGGTCGAAACCCCGGTTCAGGGAGACGAGCTTCAGGGCGTTGACCATGTTGTTGTTGGCGATGCGGATGATGCCGCGCGCCGCCTCGTCGGCATCGACGCCCAGCCTGGAGGCGACCGCCTCGATGGCGTCCCCGGCCGCCGCCATGTCGGCCTCGATCTCGCCGCCGCAGAAATAGTCGCGGTTGATGCGGCCGAGCCAGAGATTGGCGTCGGTGGTGGTCGCCTGCGTGCCGCCCTTGCCATAGGCGGCCGGGCCGGGCACCGCGCCTGCGGATTGCGGCCCCACATGCAGCTTGCCGAAATCGTCGACCCAGGCGATCGAGCCGCCGCCATTGCCGATCTCCACCAGATCGACCACCGGGACCATGATCGGATAGCCGGCCGAGGTGCGGTCCCGCTCGATCCAGTAATCGGTCATGATCCTGACGTTGCCGTCCTCGATCAGGGCGCATTTCGCGGTGGTGCCGCCGATGTCGAGCGCCAGCACATTGGGCTCGCCGATCAGCTTGCCGATCTCCGCGGCGCCCCAGACGCCGGAGGCAGGGCCGGACTCCACCATGGTGATCGGAATGCGGGACACCGCGTCCAGGGAGTCGACGCCGCAATTGGACTGCATGATGTAGGGGCTGCCGGCAAAGCCCTTCTCCTTCAGCCCGGCGTCCAGGCGTCGCAGATAGCGCTCGGCCACCGGCTGCACATAGGCGGACAGCACCGCGGTGTTGGTGCGCTCGTATTCCCGCCATTCGCGGGTGATCTGGTGCGAGGAGACCGCCGCAACATCCGGCCACAGCCGCTTCAGCTCGGCCAGGGCGGCCTGCTCATGGGACGGGTCGGCATAGGAATGCAGGAAGCAGATCGCCACGGCCTGGACGCCCTCGGCCTGGAAATCGTCGACGATGGCCGGCAGGCCGGACAGGTCGAGCGGCCGCATCTCCTCGCCGCGATAGCTCATGCGGCCGGGCAGCTCGCGGCGCAGATAGCGCGGCACGAAAGGCTTCGGCTTGCGGTAGTGCAGGTTGAAGAAATCCGGCCGGTTGCCGCGGGCGATCTCCAGCGTGTCGCGGAAGCCCTCGGTGGTGATCAGGCCGACCGTGACGCCCTTGCGCTCGGTCAGGGCATTGATGACCACCGTGGTGCCGTGGGCCAGGAACCCGATATCGGCCGGATCGACGTCCCCCTTCTGCAGCACATTGAGCACGCCGATCTCGAAATCCGGCGGCGTGGTGTCGGATTTTGCTGTGCGGATGGTCGGCGCGCCGGTCGCGGGATCGGTCTCGAAGCAGACCAGGTCGGTGAAGGTGCCGCCCACATCGGTCGCCACGCGGAGGGATTTGTCAGGCATCAGGAGTCTCCTCGTCGGCGAGCGCGTCGCGCAGCGCCAGCTCGTCCTGGGTGATCACGGGCACCGCGCTGATCAGGCGGCGGGTATAGGGGTGCTCGGGCGCCGAGAAGAGCCGCTCGGTCGGTCCGATCTCGACCAGCCGGCCGCGCTCGAACACGGCGACCCGGTCGGCGATGTTGCGCACGACGGACAGGTCGTGGGTGATGAATATGTAGGTCAGCCCGCGACTGGGCCTGAGGTCGCTGAGCAGCTTCAGCACCCGCGCCTGGACCAGCACGTCGAGCGCCGAGGTCGGCTCGTCGAGCACGACCAACTCGGATTCGCAGGCCAGCGCCCGGGCGATGGCCACGCGCTGGCGCTGGCCGCCGGACAGGGCGGCCGGGGCCCGCCCGGCGAAACCGGGAGGCAGGCCGACCTCCTCCAGCAGCGCGGCGACCCGCTCGCGACGGTCGGCGCGCTCGCCGATCCGATGCACGTCCAGGGCCAGGCGCAGCGAGGCGCCGATCGAGCGTTTCGGGTTGAGCGAGGAGAGCGGGTTCTGCTGCACAAGCTGGATGGCGCGACGATGCGCCAGGTCGCGACGGGCGGGCAGGGGCGTGCCGCGGAACACCATCTCGCCAGATGTGGCGGGATAGATGCCGAGCACCAGGTTGGCGACGGTGCTCTTGCCGGAGCCCGATTCCCCGACGATGGCCAGGCATTCGCCGGCGCCGACCTCGAACGAGATGTCCTGGGCGGCGCGGATCTCGTGACCTTCGTGATGGAAGGTCTTGCAGAGGCTGCGGACCGAGAGGATCGGGGTGTCCATGGTCGCTCCCCTCCTCACGCGTGCACGACCAGCGGCGCGGCATAGGCCGCCGGGTCGTCGTCGATTTCGGGTATGCCGCCGCCCGTGATGCGCGGCACGGCGGCCATCAGGGCGCGGGTGTAGGGGTGGCGCGGCGCCTCGAAGAGCGCCGCTGTCGGCCCTTCCTCGACCATGCGGCCCTTGTAGATCACGTAGACCCGGTCGGCGAACTCCCGCACCACGCCGAGATTGTGGGAGATGAACAGCACCGCGGTGTGGTGGTCCTCGACCAGCCGGCGCATGAGCGCAAGCGTCTGGGCCTGCACTGTGACGTCGAGGGCGGTGCCGGGCTCGTCGGCGATCAAAAGCGCCGGCTCGTTGGCCAGCGCCATGGCGATCATGACCCGCTGGTTGAGGCCGCCGGAAAGCTGGAACGGGTAGGCGTTCAGCACCCGGTCGGCATCGGCGATCGACACCTCCGACAGGATCGCGGCGGCCCGGTTGTGGGCAGCCGTTTCCGTGATCCGCGGTTCGGCGCGCTTCAGCACCTCGTGGAACTGGGTGCCGATCCGGTAGGTCGGGTTCAGCGACGAGGTCGGGTCCTGGAAGATCATCGACATGCGGGTGCCGCGCAGGGCGTGGCGCTGCCCCGGCGCCAGCGTATCGAGATCGGAGCCTTCGAACTCCACGGCGCCGGACACCTGCGCGCCGCGCAGCGACTGCAGCAGGCCGAGCACGATGCGTGCCGTCACCGACTTGCCGGAGCCGGATTCGCCGACCAGCGCGACCCTCTCGCCGGGACCGATGGTGAGGGAGATGCCGTGCAGCACCTCGACCAGGCCGGTCCAGCCCTTGAAGGCGAGCCTGAGATCGCGGATGGCCAGGGTCGGGGTTGTCATTGGTCCGCCCCCAGAACGTCGCGCAGGGCGTCGCCGATCAGGTTGAAGCCGAACACCGCCACCAGGATCGCCAGGCCGGGGAACACGGTCAGCCACCAGGAATCCGGCAGGTAGCGCGCGCCCTCCGCGACCATGGAGCCGAGATCCGGCGTCGGCGGCTGCACGCCGAGGCCGAGGAAGGAGAGCGAGGAGGCGATCAGGATCACGAAGCCCAGATCCAGCGTCATCTTGGTGACGATGGCGGGCACGCAGTTCGGCAGGATCTCGCGGAAGGCGACATGCGCTTTCGAGGCGCCGATGATCTCGGCGGCGAGGACGTAGCCTTCCTCCTTCTCGCCGCGGGTGATGTTGTAGACGAGGCGCGCGTACCACGGCCACCACATGGCGGTCACCGCCAGCATGCCGTTGGTCAGGGTCGGCTCCAGCAGGCCCATCATCGACATCGCCAGCACCAGGGGCGGGATCGACAGGAAGACGTCGGTCAGGCGCATCAGCACGTATTCGGTGCGGCCGCCCAGATAGCCGGCGATCAGCCCGACCGTGACGCCGATCGGCGTCGCGATCGCCAGCACCACGACGCCGAGGATGAGGGAGATGCGGTAGGCGTAGAGGATGCGGCTGAACAGGTCGCGGCCGACCAGATCGGTGCCCATCAGATAGGGCCAGTCCGGGCCCTTGTTGAAATTGGCGAAATCGACGACGGCGCCGCGATGGGCCGGGAAGGGTGCGATCAGATCGGCGAAGACCGCCGACAGGACGACAATGCCGACCAGCACCAGCCCCAGCAGGCTGAGCGGATTGGAGACCAGGATCGCCATCACCCGCTTCATGTCGCCCTCTGGGAATGGCGGATGCGCGGGTTGATGAAGGCGATCAACAGGTCGACGATGATGTTCACGATCAGGAAGGTGGCCGAGATGATCAGCACCGTGCCGACGATCGCGTTGAGGTCCTTGCGCAGGATGACGGCGACGCCGTAGCGCGACAGGCCGGGCCAGGCGAACACCGCTTCCACCAGGAAGGCGTTGCCCAGCATCGCCGCGAAGTCGAGGCCGATGATGGTCAGGGACGGGATCAGCGAGGGCTTGAAGGCGTAGCGGTTGGCGATGCGCTTCTCCGGGAAGCCGTACGACCGGGCCATCTCGATGAACGGCTTGTCGTAGGTCTCGACCATGTTGGCGCGGGTCAGCCGCGCCGCCTGGCCGATGCCCGACAGGGCGAGCGCGAAGGCGGGCAGGGCGATGTGCCAGACCGCGTCCAGGAAGGCCCGCGGCTCGCCGGCGATCAGCGTGTCGAGCATCAGGAAGCCGGTCACTGTGGCGATCTCGTAGCTGTCGGAGATGCGCCCGGCAATCGGGAACAGCGGCAGGAAGAACGCGAATAGCAGCATCAGGATGACGGCCCAGACGAAGCTGGGCGCGGAAACCCCGAGCAGGGATATGAGCCGGATCGCGTTGTCGGCGAAGCGGCCGCGGAACCGGGCGGACCAGATGCCGAGCGGCAGGCCGATGCCGATCATCAGCACGCCGGCGACGAGAATGAGTTCCAGGGTTGCCGGCAGGAACTGGGCGATGTCGGCGGTCACCGGCCGGTTGGTATAGAGCGAGATGCCGAGATCGCCGCGCGCCAGGTCGCGGATGAAGTACCCGTACTGGACCGGCAGCGGCCGGTCGAGATTGAGGTCGGCGCGCAGGTTGGCGACCTGCTCGGCGGTCGCGTTCGGCCCCAGCGCGATGCGCGCCGGATCGCCGGGGATCACCCGGGCGATGGCGAAGATCAGCATGGAGACCCCGACCAGCACGATCAGGGACGTCCCCAGCCGTCTGCCGAGCAGGCGAATGACGGGCGGCATCGCTGTCCTTCCGGCCAAGGCGGGACGGGCAGCCGACGCCACCCGCCCCGGGATTGGATGTGGCTACTCGACCATTTCCATCAGGCGGAACGAGAAGCCCATGCCGTCCAGCCCGAAGGCATGCGCCGGGTCGCTCAGCGCCGGCGCCCGGAACCGGTTGCTGGCGGCGAAGATCGACTGCCGGTCATAGGCGTAGATGGTCGGCGAGATCGTCATCAGCCGCTCGTTGAGCGCCGAATAGGATGCCGCCCGCCCGGCCTCGTCCGGGTTGGACCGGCTGGCCTCCAGCAGGCTGTCCACCTCGACGTCGCTCAGATGCTCCGGTGACTGCCAGGTCCCGGCGGCCGAGGAGTGGTACATGCCGTAGAGCAACGTATCCGGGTCGCCGGTGACCGCGTTGACGAAGAGCTGCGAGATGTGCGGCGTGTTCTCCGCCTTCGACACCTGCTCGGAGAACAGCGCCCAGGGCAGCTTGCGGATTTCCGACTGGATGCCGAGCTCGGCGAAGTTCGCCTGCATCAGCAGCGCGAAGCGCTCCTCCAGCGGCACCTCGGCGATCCAGGAGATCTCCAGGTTGATATCGCCGGGGGCGTGGCTGCAGGCGGCCAGATGCGCCTTGGCGGCGTCCAGGTCGCGGCCCAGCACGTTCCCCGCCGGGTTGGCGCCCAGCATGCCGACCGGGATGGCCCCGGTCGGTGCGCTGCCCTGGGAGACGTCGCCGGTGATCGCGATCATCTGGATCGCGGCGGCATAGTCGAACGCATCGGCCAGGGCCAGGCGGCAGTTCACGTCGTCCAGCGGCGGCTTGGTGGTGTTCATCTTCACGTAGAACCCGCCGGTGCCGCTCTCTGACAGCAGTTGCGCGCCGTCCTCGGCCAGGGCGCGGATCACCTCCGGCGGCAGCCATTGCGAGGCGATGTCGTGCTCACCCTGGGCGATCAGGGTGCGCACGGTCGCCGCCTCCAGCCCGTAGCGCAGCCGGACGACATCCGGTGCCGCGTCGGGGACGCCGAGGAAGTAGGCCGGGTTCTTGGCCATCACCGTCTCGTCCTGGGGATTGTGCGCGGTGATCGTGTAGGCGCCGGTCCCGGCGACGTTCTCAGACAGGAAGGCCTGGCCCCAATCGCCCATGGCGCCGTCGCCCTCGCCGAGGTTCGCCATCACCAGCTTGCTGTCGACGATCGGCAGCCGCAGCAGCGAGGCCACGAACGGGGCGTAGGGCTCCGCCAGATCGAAGCGTACCGTGTGGGTGTCGACGGCTTCCGCGCCCTCGACGCCGGTGAACAGGTAGGAAAGGCCGAGCCCGATCGCCTTCATGCGATCGACCGAGAACACCACATCCTCCGCCGTCAGCGGGTTGCCGCTCTGGAAGGCGACGTCGTCGCGCAGGGTGAAGACGTAGCTGTTGCCGTCGGCCTCCCAGCTCGCCGCCAGATGCGGCACCAGGCCGGGGCCGCCCTGTCGCGGCAGAACCAGCGTGTCGTACAGATTGAACATCAGGATGGAGTCGGCGTAGTCGGATGCCTTGGCCGGGTCGATCTCGCCGACCGCGACCTCGTCCAGGCGCAGGACGGTCTCGGCGGCGGCCGTTCCCGCCACGGCGATCGTCGCCGCCGCGAGCAGGGCCGTGCAGGGTTTCAACATCGTGTTCATCGTGGTGGCCTCCTCGTTGTCGCCGGCCGCTTGTGTCGCGGCCTGATGGCTATGCTCAAGCCGGTTGCGGGCGTTCCTCGTCGATATGCTCGCCGAACAGATCCATGGTGCCGACCCACAGCATCACCGCCGGCTTGTCGGTGTGGTTCCAAAGACAGTGGCGCATGGTGGAGGGGTGGTGGACGGAATCGCCGGCCTGCAGGACGACGGTGCGGCCCTCCAGCTCCGACGTCACCGTGCCCTCCAGCACGAATTCCATCTCCTCGCCCTCATGGGTGATCGGCTCGGACCGGTAGCCCGGCGGCATGTGGATGATGACGCTGTGCATGGTCTGGCCGGCGAAGGAGGACGAGACCCGTTCATAGGCGACGGTCTGGCCCTCGATCGAGTAGGTCGGCCGCTGGTCGTGCCGGGTGTAGCTTGCCCGGGCCTGCGGCTGCTGCAGGAAGGCACCGATCTCGGTCCTCAGCACCCGCGAGATGGAAACCAGGGAGGAGAGCGAGGGCGCCGTCAGGCCGCGCTCGACCTGGGAGATGAAGCCGACGGACAGCCCGGCGCCATCGGCGACCTCCTTCAAGGTCAGGCCCAGCTCGCGCCGCCGTGCGCGCAGGCGCTGGCCGAGCGGGTCGTCCGCCGGCGCGCCTTCCGGTTTCTCCAAGGGTTCCCCCGCCACGTCACGCCACCCCGATTTTAGTATCGATAAAATCGTGGCCCATGGCTCCGGTGCCGTCAACGATGTTTTACCAATACTAAAATCGATGCCCGCACGGCACGCACTCATTCGGACCTAATCTTGACACCAAGGTACCATGACAACATATTGAGCGGATGAAACGTGTCGAACGCGTGCAGACGGGCCTGCGCATCGAAAAGCGCCTGCTGAAGGTTCTGAAGGGCCTGGCGGAGCATCTGGACATGACGCTCGCCGACCTGATCGAAGGCATGGCGTTGCACAGCTTCGAGGGCAAGGCGCCGTTCTCGGACGAGACGATGGCGAAGATCGCGCAGCTCAAATCGGTCTACGACCTCGACCTCACCGCGGCCGACAGCCACACCTTCAGCGAGGAGGACCCTGACGATGAGTCCTGATTATTTCGGCAAGCTGCGGGACTTGGGTGCCGGCACCCTCGATCCGCGGGATTTCTGCCATCTCGACCATATCGGCGTCGCCTATGAGGCACTGTCCCGGCACGATTTCTTCGAGGCCGCGTCGGGCGTCGCGGCGGGGATCCGTGGGCTGGCGGAGAGAGCCGGCGCGTCGGACAAGTTCAACGCCACCATCACCTGGGCCTATCTCAGCCTGATCGCCGAGCGCATGCGGACAACCGAGCATTCGAGCGCCGACGACTTCATCGCGCGCAATCCGGACATTGCCGGCCCCGGCGCCCTGGCGCCCTGGTATTCGAAGCAGAGGCTGACCTCCGACCTCGCCCGATCGACGGTCCTGTTGCCGGACCAGCCCCCGGCCGACTCCGGACAGCGGAAAGAACGCGGCCAGGAAGGCGCTGCCTGAGAACCGCGCTTGCCGGGCGTTCCACCCTCAATCCAATGATGGCCGCTACAGGTTCTCGTACATGGTCGAAACCGCGTCGACCGGGCGGATCATTCGCGTGATCGAACGGGAGACCTGCGAAATCGCCCCCTCGTCCACAGCGGAGCCCGACCCGATCGAGTCCAGCAGTGGCTTCAGGTGAACCCAGAGCGCCTGGACCTGGGTCAGTTCGCTGCTGATCTCCTGCGTCGCGGCCGGCAACAGGTGCAGCTCGCCGTCGCCATGGATCAGGCCGTTCAGGGTGCGGTCGAATTCGGCGACCGAATGGGCGAGCCCGGCTCGGTTCGTCGCCACGTCGAACTGGTACGCGATGGCCAGGACTTCGCCCATGACCTGATGAGCCAGTGTGCGGAGCCGGCCGGCGCCGTTGATCGTGGTCGACAGGATCGAGTGCCCGTCGCCGCCATGGGCATAGTGCTCGAACGCGCCGACCGTGCGGTCGACCGCGGCGATGATCAGCTCCTGGATCTCCGCCAGTTCGCGTATGTGCGAATGATCGATGTGTGCCGCGGTCATGACCGACGTCACGACGGTCTGGAGCGTCTGGTCATACCGTGGCCAGTGTTGCTCGATTTCGGCAATTTCGGCCAACACCTCGGGAGTCGATGTCGGGCTGAGCCCGAGCCCGTCATCGCCTTCGCGCAGCCCTCGCAAGGTCCGCCTGAACTGGCTCCGGGCGGACCGAATGGCGCGGATGTTGTCCTGGGTGTCGATGCCCAGCACCGCGAGCATCGTGCCGTTGGTCATCTGCTCGATCAGCATGCGTTGCTGGCCGGCGAGATTGATCGAGCGGTTGGCGTCGGACCGCGCATCCGCCGAAAGGGTCGCCAGCATCATGGCAACGAACATAGCCACGCCGAGACATCGACATATCGCCAATTCTGACTTCGAATGCATATTGTGGCCCTCTACAGTCCAGTTCGCGTATGGCAGTCGGAGCGCGATTGGATTTGCCTTCGACGCCTCGGGCGCCGCCGCTGGGAGTCGGCCGGGAATACGCGGCGGACTCCCGCGTGCGAGGCCGGCATCCACCGTGGAAATTTGTCAGACATTTATGGAAAGAGGATTAATAAAAAGTGCAGTATCCCTGTCGATTTTCGCGCAATTGGGCCAGCCGGCGGGCTCGTCCGACCGCCCGGCCCGGCGATTCCCGGTCAGGCGTCGGCCGGGTCTTCCGCGGCCGGGCCGGTCCGCAGGTCGGCTTGGGCAATGCCGCGGGGAAGGCGCGCCGAACTGCGAAGGATGAGTTCGCCCCTGATGAGGTCGCGGCGCGGTTCAAGGTCGGGGTCCTCCATCAACGCGGCCAGCATGGCCACCGATTGCCGGCACATGCGTTCGACATCCACCGAGACCGTTGTCAGCCGGTAGCTGTTCCACGCCGACTCGGCCGCGTTGATGAAGCCGACGACCGAGACGTCCTCGGGGACCCGAAGCCCCAATTCGTAGCGAATGGCGTCCATCGCGCCCATCGCCATGATATCGCTGGCGCAGAAGATCGCGTCCGGCGGCGAGGCCGATCGCATCAGGTCCACCGCCGCGGCGCGGCCGCCGTCATAGGTGAAGTGGCCCTTGGCGCGCAGCGGATGCCGGGTTCCGGCCGCCGCCGCGCCGTCGAAGAAGCCTCGCTCCCGGTCGACGCTGGTCGACGCGTTCTCAAGTCCCGCGATGAAGGCCAGCCGCTGGTGCCCTCCGGCCAGCAGGAACTGCGCCACCCGGCGGCCGCCATCTTCGTTGTCCGCGCTGACGGCACAGAAGGATGGGTCGGACACATACCGGTTGACCATCACCGTCGGAACGCCGGCCTCACGGCAAGCACGGGTGGCCCGGGAAGACAGCCCGACGCCTGTCATGATGATGCCGTCGGCACGATAGGCGAGCACGTCCGGCATGATGTCGTCGACCTCCTCGCCTTCCGGAATGGAGGTCAGCAGGACCTGGTAGCCGGCGCTGCGCACGGCATGGCACAGCTGGTGCAGCAGCGCCACGTAGAAGGAGTATCGCAGTTCGGACATGACCACCGCGACGATCCTCGATTGCCGGGTAATCAGGCTGCGGGCGATGGCATTGGGTTGGAACCCGAGCTTGTTCGCCGCCTCCATCACGCGCTTGCGGGTCGCCTCGGAGACGTAGCCGCGATTCGAGAAGGTGCGCGACACCGCCGATTGGGAAACACCAGCCTCCGCCGCGACGTCATAAGACGTCACCGCGCGATGCCGCTGATGCTCGCGTCCCCTGCCGCCGGTACCCTCTTTCTTCATCGTGCTGTGGTGCGTCGGCCCGCAAATCCGATGGGCGCCGGCGTCGATCTCCTGCAGGGATCAGGCTGACGCAAGTATCGGACCCTGCATCCCCGGACGCAACGCGCGTGGCTCCGGCCGGATCGCCGGCGAACCGCCGCATCGTGGATAGGTTCGGCGATGTACGATGAATGGGGCGGCCGGCGCGGGTTTGCTCCGCCCGTGGCGGGCCGGGCTGCAAAGGAGATCGGTGCGCGCGAGGCGCACCGAGTTTGCAGGGAGGGCTAGTTGGCAATGATGCCGATCTCGCGCAGCAGCCGTCCGTTGTCCTCGTATTGCCGAGCGAAGAAGTCCTGGAACTCGGCGGTGGGCATGTAGCGAATCAGCCGGTTCGCGTTTGTCATGTTCTCGATGAAGCTGGGCTTGCGCACCGCCTCGTCGCATCCGTTCGACAGCGTATCGACGATTTCGTCCGGCGTTCCCCTGGGCGCGAAGAACCCGAACCATACAAACGACACCACCGGCCTGCCCAGTTCGGCGAGCGTCGGTACATCCGGGAACTCCGTGGACCGCTCGGTATCCAGGATGGCAAGCGGACGCAGCCCGAAGCGCGTCGTTGCATCGCCGAACCAGACCGTCATGTGGACGCGGTCGCCGAGCATCGACTGGGCGACCTCGTTGATGCCCTCATGCGGGATGTAGCGGAACTGAACGCCATAGGCGTTGGCCACGGCCGCCTGGGCGATATGGGGAATCGATCCGGGCGGCGGCCCGGCTGTCACGACATCGCTGCTCCGCGCCCGGGCAATCAGATCGTCGATCGACCTGATCGGCGAATCCTCGAGCACGGTGACGTAGAGCGGGCCCTGGGCCACCATGCAGATCGGTTCCCAGGACTCGCCGTCATAATCCGTCATGCGAAGATGCGGCTGTACGGTCGTGGTGCCGATCGGCATGAAACCGAGGCTGTAGCCATCCGGATCGGCGAAGGCGAGCTGGGTCGCGCCGATCGTGCCGCCGGCCCCGGTCACGTTGCTGACCACGATATTGACGTCGAGGATCCTCTCCAGTTCGGCTGCGAGAAAGCGGGCGGGTACGTCGGCGCCGCCCCCGGCACTGAACGGGACCATCATGTTGATGGTTCGCTCAGGATAATCCGCCCAGGCCGTGGAGCCGGCGATCAGCATCGCAGCGGCAGACCCGGCCAAGCCCATAAGACGCATTCTCACGGTGTCAGCCCTCCGAATCTGGCGATGTGCATTCGGATGCACACAATCGTGCGTTGATAACGCCGAGCGGAAGGTCAGGTCAATGATGTTCTCGAAACCGATGGCCGTGGGGGCAATGATCGGCCACCGCAATCCTGCTGCGGCATTCGCGGGCCCGCACGATCGCTGAACGGAATCGCCCCTGCCAACGCCAGGCGGCGGCAGGGGCGGGCCAGGCGGAGCCGTCGGTCAGGCCTGTGCGGCGACCGCGGTGGCCGGCCGGACGGGGTCGGAGGCCGACTGTTCCCGCAACTGCCGTTCCGCGTTGATCAGGCAGCTGCGCGCGGCGTCGATGCTGGCGATCGCCAGGGTGATCTCCTGCAGCCGCATCTCGATCGACCGGAAGCCGGTATCGATCGGCTCCAGCGTGTCCGAGGCGTCGAACGCGTCGGCGGTGGGGGCCGAGATGATCGCCTCCAGGGTCTGCCGCGTCTCCTCCATCGGCTCGACGTCGAGCTCCTGGCGCAGCAGGCGGGCGCAGGTGGCGTATTGCTTCACCGCCGCCGGCCGGTTGCCCAGCTTGAAGTGGCAGTGCATGACGGAGCGCTGGACGTTTTCGGTCAGCGGATCGATCGCCAGGATCTTCTGGCCGATCGCCAGGGCCTTGGCCCAGTATTCCTGCGCGATGTTGTATTGCATCAGGAAGTCCAGCGCGTTGAGGTGTTGCGCCTGCAAGGCCTCCCGCTGCATCAGGCACCAGTCGTCATAGACGCCTTCCAGCAGGTCGCCGCGATACAGGGAAGCGGTTTCGGCGACCTCGTCGACGAGCTGCCGGTCCGCGTCGGCCGGATCGATATGCGCGATCTTGCGGGTCGCCGCCTCGAAGCGCTCGACATCGACCCAGTGCGGCGCGTCGCCCTTGAAACCGACCGCGTCGGAGTCGCTGACCAGGAAATCGTCGGGGTCGGCGCCGCCATCCTTCAGCAGGTTGCCGATGCGCCAGAGATCGGTGCTGAGCGCCCGACGGGCCCGGACCTCGGGCAGGTCGCCCCAGAAGGTGTCGGCCAGCATCTCGCGGGAGTAGAGCTTGCCCTTGCCGAGCACCAGGTAGGCGAACAGCGCCTTCGATTTCTTCGTCGCGAAGCCGCTCAGGCGTTCGCTGCCCAGATGGAGTTCAAGATTGCCGAGGAGGTAAATTCTTAGCGTTTGCATGATCCTGCACCATGTCCTTTGGGGTCAGTCGTGCGTCGAACGCGCGTTCCCGTCGGTGTGTCCGCCTCCTGCAGCCCGGGCAGCCTTGCCGTGTCAGATGGTCGGCGCGGCCGGGCGATCGGTCATTGCACTTCCGTCACCAGCTGCGGGGGTTGCGCGTAGGTTTCCGTCCAGGCCGGCTTCAGCAGCCGCTTCAGCGCCAGGGCGGCGACCACCGAAGCGATCGCCGGGGCGACGCCGAGGGTCGCGGTCAGCACCGTGACGATCCGGTCGGCCGAGGCGGCGTCGGATGGGGCGAAGCCGTTGTGGGCCGGCGCGTCGTCGCGACAATCGCTTGCCGGGACGGAAAAGAGCTGCCGGTGCAGCCGCCGGAAGATCCAGCCACCGAACTCGCCGAGATCGTCCCAGGCGCGCTCCAGGGCGGCGGCCTCCGGAACGGAGCGTTCGACGCTGCTGGCGGCGGCGGGGAACATGGCGAAGGTCCGTGCCCTCAGCCCGATCTCCCTGAGCAACTGCTCTTCCGACATCTCCGTCGCCATCTGTTCCGCGACGGTCGTCAGTGTCGATTGTTCCTCCGGTGTCAAAGTCATCGGTCCTCTCCTCTGTTGACCGGTTGTGACGGGAGCGCCACTTGCGCCCCGCTGATCCTTGATCCGCAGGCAGTGTTGAGGAATCGGCGGCGGCTGGATGTGGGATTTCCCACATGCCGTGAAATTCCGGGCCGGCAGCCAGTAACGGGGAGAATTGATGGCCGACGCGCAGGAACTGCGTCGGGGTCGTTAGTCGCTGATTTCTTCCGCCAGTCTTTTCAGCGCCGCGAGGTCGCGGACGATCAGCGTGCCCGGCGCGCGGTCGACGACGCCGTCGCCGGCCAGCCGGCTGATTTCCCGCGTGACCGCCTCGCGGTGCGTGTTCACGCGGCTGGCGATTTCCGCATGGGTCGGCGCCGGCGCGATGGACGCCTCGTTGCCGGACGGCTCGCCCAGCATGGCCAGGCGCAGGATCTCGGCGTGGATACGGTTGCTGACCGCATAGGCGCTGAACTGGTAGACGCGCGCCGACAGGTCGCGCACGAGGCCGCACAGATATGTCAGGGTGGCAGCGTTGACCTTCGGTTGCTCACGCAGCAGGTCCCAGAACCGGGCGGCGGAAATCCGCGCCACCTGGGATTCGGACTTGGCGATGGCATTGGCCGATCGCGGCTCGCCGTCGATCGCCGCCAGCTCGCCGAACATCTCGCCGGGCTTGAGATCGCGGAACGTCACCTCCTTGCCGGCGGCGGAGAAGACGGTGATCCGTACGCTGCCCGCGAGGATGAAATAGACGCCGTCATCCTGCTCGAACTGGCCGAAGATCTCCTCGCCGCGCCGATACCGGGCATTCGACAGGCGCCCCGCCACGTCCTCCAGATCGCCGTCGTCAAGGTCGCGGAACAAAGTGAGGCCGCGCAACGATTCGGGCGCGACGGCCGGGATGGACGGAGGCGGAGCGGTCATCGGCTTCGGCAAGCGGCTAGCGGCCAGACAAGCATAACCGTTTGGCGGCGAACGACAATTGCCGATCTTGGCGCGACGCCGGATGGGCCATGCGGGGCCGCAACTCGGGGCTGCAAACCGTTTCGCCCCCGTAACGCGGCCCATAGCCGTCGGTTGTGGATTTTGCTATATGGGACAAGGGCTTTCGCATCTCGGGGGGCGGGCTATGAAGAACCGGTACGTCAATGGTCTGGCGCTGATCGCGGCGCTTGTGGTGTCCGCGTGCGCGGCGCGGGTGCAGCCGACATCGATCGACGATGCGGCGTCGTGGACCGACATCGTCCCGCTGAACACCATGATCCAGATCTCCCAGGATGGGGAACCGGTCGACCTCAACGCCATTCTGGCCAGCGAGGAGACCCTGCGGCAGGCGCTGGACACGCTGTTCCCGGAAGCGGCCAACATCGACAATCTCGGCCAACGCATCGATTCCATCCTGGAGCGCAAGGGCGGCGACGACCGGCCGTTCGATGTCCTGCGGGGCCTGGGCGGGCTGTATGCCCACGAGTTCCTCAATTCCGCCAAGGCGGCGCTGGACGGGAACGGCAATTTCGACCCGGACAAGCGGGTTTACGAGTTCTTCTACGGGCATACCCGTGAGTTCGAGTTCGACAGCCAGGCGGGCAGCGGCCGTATCCTCAACTTCACCTATTTCACCCGGGTGGTGGTCGGCCCGGACAACGTTGCGATCGAGTCGACGACCGATTCCTACCGCTGGGAAGTCGCGGTCGACCGGGGCGGCTACAGCGTCGTGGAGAAGGGTTCCGATCCGAACGATCCGTTCCCCGACACCCTGGATTTCGCGCCGGCGATGTTGAACCGGATCAACGCCCTCGGATTCGAATACAAGCTCTGGGCCAAGGGGCGGGCGATCGACATCGTCGAGATCGCCTTCAAGGCCCATGGCACGCCGACCTATGTCCCGGTTCCGCGAAGTGATCCGCGCTATGACCGGACCGACTCGAACTGCATCGACATGCTGTTCGTGAACTTCCCGCCGCCGACGCTCGGCACGTTGCAGCCGCCGCTCTATTGCCTGGGGCGCTGCGACAATCCGATGCTGATCAACACCGGCCTGTAAGAGCATTAGTCCGCGGGCGGCGCGGCCAGACGGTCGCGCGCTTCGCGCAGGTCGGCGCAGAGGTCGCCGTCGTCGAACAGGCCGGCGATCTCGGCCAGCCGATCGCGATCCGCGGCGCCGGCGCCCGGCCCCTCCGCGGCGCTGAGGGCGGCCCGCAGCTCCAGGGATCGCGCACCCTGACGCCGTGCCAGGGAGACGGCGCGGTCGAAGCACTTGCGGCCGTCATCTATCCCGGATTGTCGCTTCAAAGCTCCGAGCAGACGGATCGCCTCGGCCTCGTAGAAGATCACATCGGTGTCGTTGCCGGGCCGGCAGGCCGCCTTCAACGTCGCCAGTCCGGCCTCCGGCGCGCCCGCCCGGCCCTGGATCTCCGCCAGCAAGGTCAGGATGTAGGGTCTGACCTGGCGGGCGCCGGTGCTTTCGTAGATCTCCAGCCCGCGGTCCACGGCGGCGATCCCGTCCTCGTGCCGGCCGAGCGCCGACATGGCCCAGCCCTTCAGGGCGGTCGACCAGGCGATCCAGTACGGATAGCCGTTCTCCTCGGAGATGGCGATCGCCAGCTCGGCGTGTTGGACGACGGTGTCCGGCTCGCGAAACACCTGATGGACCGAGGCGGCCAGGCTGTTGGCATAGGCCAGGCTGAAGGGATGATCGAGCTCCGCCGCCAATGACAGCGCCGCGGCGATGCTACGGCGGGCGGCCTGGAAATCGCCGAGGAACCAATGTGCCCAGCCAAGCACGCTGCGGCTGATCACGGCGGGGTCGGTGCCGTAGACGAACCGGTGACCGTGATGGATCGCCGGGTCGTAGATCGCGCTGGCCTGCTCCAGATTGCCTCGGGCGGCAACGAACTGGCCGGCGAAGAACGAGCACATGCCCACCGAGCGATAGCCGCCCATCAGCATCGTCTGGCTGTCCTGGTCCCGGGCGATGGCCAACTCGCGGTCGGCCAGCTTGCGCGCCTTCTTGAGCTCGCCCTTCAGGAAGAAGACGTTGGTCAGGCCGCGCAGGGCGATCAGCATCTCCTGCTTCTCGCTGGACGAGGCGCTGAGTTTGAGCGCGCGCTGGTAGTTCTTCTCGACCTCCGCCGAAGACCATCCCCTGAGCGTCAGCAGCGAGGCGCCGAGCGGAATCCGCACGGCGTATTCCCGGGCATCCCGTTCGGCCGATTTCGGAAGCAGGTCGATCTCCTGGAGCGCTTTCTCCAGATGCGCCACGGCTTCCAGATGGGCCGACCGCTCACCCGCCCGCCGTCCGGCGCGCAGCCAGTATTCGACCGCCCTGTCCGGCTGGCCGGCGAGGGAGAAATGCCGGGCGACCAACTCGGGCTCGGCCTCGGCCTGGCTTGCGAAGTCGCGCAGCAGGACGTCCGCGGTCTTGCCATGATACCGGGCCCGCCGGCTCTTCAGCAGGGTCTCGTAGGCGGCGTCCTGGATCAGGGCGTGGCGGAAGGCGTAGACCGAGCGCGGCGGGGTGCCGGTCTGGGACAGCAGCTCGGCCTCGGTCATAGCGACCAGCGCGCGGTCCAGGGCGGCCTCGTCCACGTCACTGACGGCGCGGATGAAGCGATAGTGGAAGGACCGGCCCAGCAGCGCGGCGAGTTGGGCGACCTTGGCGGCCTCGCCCAGGCGGTCCAGCCGCGCGACCAGCGAGGCCTGCAGGGACAGGGGGATCTCCGCCCGGTCGCCATCGCTTTCTAGAAGCGCCTTCGTCAGCTCCTCGATGAACAGCGGCACCCCGTCGGCGCGGTCGAGGATCTGTGTGACTGTCCGGTCGTCCAAGGCATCGCCGCCGACGGCGCGCACCAGTTCCCCGCCCTGTTCCTGGGTGAGCTTGTGGAGATCCAGCCTGGTCACGCGCGGCCCTTCCGGCCACGGTGGAACGAAGTCCGGACGATGGGTGATCAGCAGCAGGACCGGCGCGTCGGCGATCCGCTCCATGGCCGCGCCGATCAGGGTCTCTGTGGTCGGGTCGATCCAATGGGCGTCCTCCAGCAGGAAGACCACCGGGCTGCGCCGCCCCAATTCGACCAGCAGGGAAACCAGCAGCTCGATCGTGCGCTCGCGGATCTGCGACGCCGACAGCGAAAGATCCGGATATCGATCGCCGCCCGGCAGGGACAGCAGCGCCGCCAGCAACGGTGCGTTGGCGTCCCTCGGCATCGCCGCGCGGTCCAGCAGCGCCTCGACCTTGTCCAGCCTGGTCTCGCCGTCATCGTCCGGGCCGAACTCCGACAGCCGTTCCAGCAGCCGGATGACCGGATGGAAGGCGCTGTTGGTGTGCAGCGGCGAGCACTGGCAGCTGAACTGCCGGTTCTGCTCCTCGGCGATGCCGTCGCAGAACGCCTGCACGATGCGGGACTTGCCGATGCCCGCCTCGCCGGACAGCAGCACGGTCTGGCCCTTGGACTGTCGGGCCTGGACCCAGCGCCTGCGCAGCTGGGTCAGTTCCCGATTGCGGCCGATGAGGCGCGACGGCCGTCCGGACTGCGCCGCTACGAACCGGCTGTCGACCTGGCTCTGACCGACGACCTGCCAGACGGAGACCGGCCGGTTGAACCCCTTCAGCCGCTGCTCGCCCCGATCCTCCATCCGGAAGGCGGTGCCGACGAGCTGGCGGGTGTGGACGTCGATGACCACCTGGCCGGGATCGGCGAGGCCCTGCAGCCGCGCGGCCAGATTGGGGGTCTTGCCGGTGACCGCCTGCACGTCCTGGCCGGTGTAGTCGATGAACTCGCCGATCACCACCGGGCCGGAGGCGATCCCGACCCGGGCGTTGAGGCGGGTGTCGCCGTCGACGGTGACCTGCTTGACGTTGGCGATCGAGTCCAGCGCGGCCGCGACGGCCCGGTGGGCCTGGTCCTCGAAGGCGTGCGGCCAGCCGAAATAGACCAGCACGCCGTCTCCGAGATACTGGCCGACATGGCCCCCATACCGCGTCACCGCCGTGGTCACGGCCGCCTGATAACGCCGCAGCACGTCGCGAAGGTCTTCCGGGTCGAGCCGGCCGGACAGTTCGGTGGAGCCGACCAGGTCGCAGAACATGACCGTGAGCTGGCGCCGCTCGGCATCATCCTGGGTGCGCGGCGCGGAGTCCGGTCCGGACCGCGCCTCTTCGCGCAGGGCGGCGATTTCCTTGAACAGCCGCTTGCGGTGGCCCAGCGAGGTGACGCCGAGCTTGATGAGGTCGTCCTCGCTGAGTTCGAACAACAGGTCGCGATCGACGTCATTCTCGGCGAATGACTTCGCGTATTGCCCAAGCCGGAGCCGCTCGAGCCATTCGCTGATTTCGCGAACCATCGCTGCCTCGTGGGAACTCATTGATTATATAAATACTTTCGTTGCGAGCGATCTAGCGGCAATGCACGGCCGGTCGCGCCCGGCCCCATGCCGGGCAGCGTGGTCCCGCCGGTTCGGTCGGGGACCGTCAGGCGATGCGGTTGATGTCGTGGCGCCGGCGGCGGCCTAGGGCGAAGCCCGCCCCAGGCCGCGCGCGTTCAGCACTTCATCTCGGCCTCGGACTGCTCGCGCAGCTGCCGCTCCGCGTTGATCAGGCAGTTCCGCGCCGCGTCGATGCTGGCGATCGCCAACGTGATCTCCTCCAGCCGCATCTCCACGGTCGGGTAGCCGGAGCCGAGATTGGCGATCGACTTGGCGTTCTCGAAGACCTTCGGCGCCGGCGTGGCGACGATGGTCTCCAGGATCTGGCGCGTCTCCTCCATGGGCTCCACGTTCAGCTCCTGCCGCAGCAGCTTGGCGCAGGTCGCGTACTGCTTGACCGCGGCGGGCCGGTTGCCGAGGCTGAAATGGCAGCGCATGACCGCCCGCTGCACATGCTCCATGAAGGGATCGATCGCCAGGATCTTCTGTCCGATCGACAGGGCGTTGGTCCAGAAGCCGCGTTCCATGTCGCAGGCCATGAGGAATTCCAGGGTGGCCAGGTGGCGCGCCTGCAGCGCCTCGCGCTGGACGAGGCACCAATCGTCGTACACGCCCTCCAGCAGGTCGCCGCGATAGAGCGCCGAGGCCTTGGTGATCTCCGTGGCCAGGTCGGGCCCGGCATCGACCGGGTCGACGTGCTCGATCGCCGCCGTCGCCGATTCGAAGGCTTCGACGTCCAGCCAGTGCGGCGCGGTGGCGTTGAAGCCGACGGTCTCGGCATCACTGGTCAGGAAGGCGTCCGGCGGTGCGCCGGCATCCTTCAGAAGGTTGCCGATGCGCCAGAGATCGGTACTCAGGGCCCGCCGCGCGCGGGCCTCCGGCAGATCGCCCCAGAACACGTCGGCGAGCTGCTCACGGGTGAACAGCTTGCCCTTTCCGAGGACAAGGTAGGCAAACAGCGCCTTCGACTTCTTGGTCGCGAATCCGCCCAGGCGCTGATCGCCCAGAAAGAGTTCCACGTTACCCAGCAGGTGTATTCTCAGCGTCTGCATTGTTCTGTACCGATCTCAAAGGGTTGCTGTGATGTCCCCGCGCCGCCGCACCGCGTCGGTGTCCGGCGGGCCGGAATCGGGGATGGGCTGGTCCGGCCGGAGCCGGCGGCCGGGAAGGCTGGCGACCGGGCTGTCCGGACAGATGGCCGGCGCTGTCATGGGCGACGGCAATGTCCGGCCGGACTCGTCCGGAGGCTGGCTGCGGGGTCGGCCGACAGGACAGCGAAGGCTGACAAGCGCTTCGACATTGCCGATCCGCGGCGCGTCGGCGCCAGGCGTGGCCTTGCGGTCGGCGGGACGGCCCTGGTCTTCCAGGGTCTCGTCCTGCCAGTCGAACGTGGCGGCGCGGGAGAGGTGGTCCATCATGCCGCCACCGAAATGTCTTCGTGGACCCAGGTCTGAATCATGTCGAATATCTCCGGAATAAAACGGGGTGCGGAATTGGCCGCGATCCCAAGGTCGAAAGGTGTGCCGCCGGTGCCATAGGCCTGGATCGCGACGACGACCGGCGGTGCGCTCGGCGTGCGATGGATCCAGACCGGCGCGCCCGATTGCGCGCCGAAGGTGTCGACGTCGTAGAAGATCCGACGGTCGCCGACATGCAGGACCCGGTTGGCGTGGAAATACTGCTCGGTGCCGTCGCCGCGATCGGCGGGGTAGCCGGCGATGTTGACCAGCGTGGTCTCCAGCTCGGACGGCGTCAGCGACGCCACGCCGAACCAGCCGACCAGCTCGCCGAGCGGCCGGTCGAGTTGGATGCAGCCGATGTCGAAATCCGGATCGGCGTGCTCGACCCAGCGGTCGATGGCGGCGAAGCGGGTCGCCTTGAAGCAGCTGAACGGAAGGTCGGACCGGTTGCGCCCGGCGCAGACCTCGATGCTCTCGGCCCAGCCGCCGTGGAAGCCTCGGTGGAACACATGGTGGCCGGCGGTGATGATCGTGCGCGGGCCGGCCAGCCATCCGGTGCCGGTGGCGACCGCGCCGGTTGGCGACCGCATGCGCAGGGCGCAGACCATGCGCCAGGGCGTCAGCTCGGTATCGAGAACGCGCTGCCGGTCGTCGGCGCCGACGATGCTCTCGAATGCGCCCGCCTTGATCGCGCTGTAGCGCTTGCGCACGGGCGCCGGGCTCCTGCCGGCGACCAGGTAGTCGGCGGCGGCCCGGGAACGCTCCGCCGGGGCCGTGCCGCGACGGCCGACGAGTTCGCGATCCCCGCACTGGCACTCGGTCGTCATGGCGTTCTCGGTCATCGGTTTGCTGATCGGCATCAGGTTGATCATCGCTACGGGCACCCGTTGGTCGCTCTGGTTGATGTCTGGCCGGGCCGGCCTCGTGTCGTCAGGCCTCCGCCGCCATTCGCTGCCGCGGCGCGTAGGTCTCTTCCCAGGCCGGCTGCAGCAGCCGCTTCACCGCCAGGGCGGCGAACACCGACGCGATCGCCGGGGCGACGCCGAGCCGCGCGGTCAGGGCGGAGACGATCCGTCCGGCCGCGCCGGCGCCGCCCTCGGTCGCGACCGATTGCAGCTGGCGGTGCAGGCGGCGGAAGATCCAGCCGCCGAATTCGGTGAGGTCGTCCCAGGCCCGTTCCAGGGCGGCCGCCTCCGGCACCGATTTCTCGATGCTGTTCGCCGCCGCCGGGAACATGGCGAAGGTGCGGGCCCTCAGCCCGATCTCCCGGAGCAGCTGCTCCTCGGACATCTCCGCCGCCAGCTGCTCGGCGACCCGGGTCAGGGTGGTCTGTTGATCCGCTGTCAATGCCATCGTCTTGCTCCTCTGCTGTCTGGTTTCGGCCGGGGACGCCTCGGGCGCCGGGCCGCGATTGGTGTGGTTGCGTGTGGTGATGCAGGCGCCGCTCATGTCGCGACCTCGCTGAAATGCGCGATCGGCCGTGCGACGGCGTGATCGCCGGCGGTCAAGGTGTCCGCGGCCTCCAGGCAGCGCAGGTCGAGACCGGTCCGCGCGCCGATCCGGGCGATCGGAAGCTGGTAGGTCTTCGGCGCGCCGAAGGCGAAGCTGTCCTGGATGTCGCGCACCAGATGCGACTGATCGAGCAGGAAGCCGCAGGCGCGCAGCGCCGGATGGTCGGTCCCCGCCACGAAAGCGACGATCTTCCAGAACTGCCGGGGTATCCGGGCGCCGCGGTATTGCGGGTCGTCCTCGTCGAAGATGCAGCCGGAAAACACCGAGAGCCTGGCGTCGCGCGGGTTGCCATTGTCCAGGAAGTGGTCCTCGAGGCCGTTCCAGATGGCGCGGTTCAGCTGCGTGTGCTGCGGCACGATGTTGGTCAGGAAGAAGGTGTCGTCATTGGCCCGCCCCGCCGTCTCGCGATCGCCCCAGACCGGGCAGGACCGCCCGATCACCTGGCCGCGGTCGTAGGGGTTGTGGCGGTAGAGGGAGTCGTCCCACTGCTGGCAGGCGGCCAGGCGACCATCCAGGGCGAAGCCGGCCGGGCGCGGGATCCGCTTCAGCCGAAGACCGTCGATATTGCAGGCGGCGCTGAGCGGCATCCGCCGCGCGCCATCCAGCACGATCGAGAAATGGTTGTAGGCCAGCGCGCTGGCGGCGCCGCCGTTGTCGCCGCAGCGGTCCAGCCCTGGGATCGGCAGCGGGTGGTCCGGCCCCAGGAACCCGGCGTCATAGCCGCCGGGCGATGTCGGTTCGCTGACGGTGAGCGCATCCGGCCGTTCCAGCTCCGCGGCATCCGGGACCGTCGGCACGGCGACGGACAGGGACAGCGCGTGCAGCCGGCTCTTCAGCCGGGCGCTGGTCACGGCGGTGCTTTCCGCGTTGAAGACGCCGCCCATGTGCAGCCCGACGGCATTGCCGGTCTCCAGCGACAGAACCACCGATCCGGAGCTGCCTTTCAGGGTGCTGGCGTCATAGCGGAAGGTGCTTTCGTCCCCGGCATCGATGATGCGACCGGGCGCGATCCGCTTGGCGTCGTAGACGCCGTCGAGCACATGGCGGACCATTTCCGGCGGAATCTGCGGATCCCAGGACGGGTAGCCGATGGCGACGATGAACTCGTTCTCGCAATGATCGTCCAGGACGATCGGCTGCGGCAGGTCCGGACTCGCCTCGAATTGCAGGAAGGCGATATCCGCGTCGGCGTCCTCGACGATCTCCAGGATGCGCGTGACGGCGAAGTCCCGGGGCATGTCGTGGCGGGGGTCGTCGCGGAAGTCGACGCGCACCGACATGCCGTCCGACCAGAACCGGAACTCCTGCCCGCTGCCCAGGCCGAAGGTCCGGGCCACATGCCGGTTGGTCACCGCGACGGTGTCGCTGATCATCCAGGCGGCGCCGATATGGGCCATCTCGGCGATGCGGGGATGGGGATGGTCCTTCAGATCGACCCGGCCGACGGAGGGGATGGCCCGGCGGATGGCGGCTTCGGCCTCGATCAGCCGGTCGCGCCAGACCGGGCTCGCCGGCAGCTCGAAGCTCTCGTCGCGCACCAGCAGCGACGGGCGGATGTCGAACAGGACGGCGGCCTGGGCGGCGGCATCCGGGAAGGACGGGCCGGCCGAAGCGGTCTCCGCCGCCTCGACGATGCGCCGTACGCGCGTCGCGGTCGACCGCCGCCCCAGGATGTCGACGAAGCGATGGGCGTCGACCCGGGCCACGATGTCGTCGCGGACCTCGGTGTCCCGTGCCAGGACCTGGCGGAGGAAATCCAAGGAGGTCTCGCTCGATGGACGGTTGGGTGTCATTCCGCTTCCCGATTGCGCGTCGTTGCCGGTCCGGACAGCGGCGCAAGGAGACGCGCCGTGTTGGACGATGCGATCCTGGCCCTTCAACCGTGATGGGACCGTGATTTCCGCGTTAGCCGCCGCGACAGTTGTGTGACGGACCGTCCGGAGGCTTGCGCGGTGGCGTATCACCGAGAAATCACGCATTTTGGGGACGCGGCAGCGCCTAGGGTCTGCGGCGGTGAGGGGAGGACGTCGTTGAACCAGCGCGCCGACGGGATGCTGGAGACGGTTGTCTGCGGGGCGGCGGCGTCCCTGCTGGACGGCGCGCGGGTCGAAGACGCCGCCGTCGCCGCCGAGGCGGCCCGGCTATTGGATGCGCTGGGTTATGGGTCCGCCGCCACGGAGGAACCCGACGACGGGGAAACCCGTCGCAACCGGTCCGCCCTGCTGCGCCTTGCCGGCAGGCTGGAAAGACTGTTCCCGATAACGCCCCCGGACGCGCCCAATCTCATCTTCCTCGGCGGCGAAGCCAGGCTCGACACGGGCGCGGCCGCGGTCAGCCTTGCCGGCGCCGGCGCAAATGTTCGCGAAGCCTTCGAGCGCTGCGTCGGGGAAGGGGCGGAGTACCTCTCCCAACTGGCGCGGGAAACGGATATCGCTGCCCATGGCCGGCCGGACGATGTCCCGCACGGATTGGATCGCCACACGTTGGACGCCCTGCACGCCATGCTCCTGCCGGTCGATGGCGCCCCCTGGCCCGAGATCGCCTGGGTGGCCGGGCGGCGCCTGATCGATTCAGCGTCCGTACTGGTGCCGGCGGATCTTTGCCTGCGGGGCCGGACCGGAACGGATTTGGCCCCATTGGTCAATGTCGGCACCGGATGCGCCGCCGGACCATCCCTCGAGGCGGCGGCGACGGCCGCCCTGCTGGAGGTGATTGAGCGTGACGCGGCAGCGCTCTGGTGGGTTGGCGGCCGTCCGCCGCGCCCGGTGTCGCTGGAGGCCGCCGCGGCCGCGGACGCTGCCGGGTATCTCGCACATCTGCGCGACGGGGGCGGACACCGGCACAGCCGGCTGCTGGACATCACGACGGATCTGGGCGTGCCCTGCGTGGCGGCCGTATCGCATGCGTCGGATGGTGGCGGCTTTGCCTGCGGCCTGGCGGCCGGGCCGACCTTCGGCTCGGCGGTGCGGTCGGCGATCACCGAGATGTGCCAGATGGAGCTCAGCCACCGGGTCATCGCGCTGAAGCGCGACCAGCGCGGCGACGCCGCGCTCAACGAACATGACCGCGCGCACCTGGATCGCGGCCGGCTGATCGATGCCGGCCACCCGGTGTTCCGGACAGAGGGCGCGCCGGGCGATTGGCAGGGCACGGCACCTGGCGACGGTCCGGGCGAAACGATCGATGCGCTGCTGCGACGGCTGGATCGGGCCGGCGCGGCGGTCTTCGCGGTGGACTGCACCCGGCCGGATCTGTCGGTCCCGGTGGTCAAGGTTCTGGCCCCGGGACTGCAGCCTTATCCGTCGAAAATCGTAACGTCACGGTTGTCCTGCAACCATGGCGACAGTTGGCGCGTGCCGGAGATCGCTCTGTTATGATCTCGAATGTCACTGCGATCCGGGATAAAACCTAGGGATACGAAGGCCAGTAGACGTATGGGCGGACCAACGGTGCAGAACAACTCCCCGTCGCAGGACAACATTCTGTCCCTGGCATTGCTGGGCGGCTTCGCCATGAATCTGGGCGGCGAGGAGATCCGCATCGCCATCCAGAAGGGCAAGGCGCTGATCGCCTACCTGGTGCTGAGCCCGACCCAGAACGAGTCGCGGGAGCGGGTCGCGGGCCTGCTGTGGAGCGAATCCGAGGAATTCCACGCGCGCGCGTCGCTGCGCCAGACGCTGCGACAGTTGCGGCAGGCCTTCGACGATGCCGGGGTCGACCTGCTGAAGGCGGACCGCTCGGGTATCCGGATCGACCTGAGCCGGGTCGACCTGGATGTGCAGCGGGTGGTCGACGCGGCCAGGCAGGGCAAGACGACGCCGGTCATGTTCCAGACCCGCCGGCTGACCGACGGTCTGCTCAGCGGATTCGAGGATGTCGACCCGGCCTTTCGCACCTGGCTGATGGTGCAGCGGCAGACCCTGTTCGACCAGCTCACGGTGCTGCTCGAAGCGGCGATGACCGACGAGAACGCGGACGATGCCAGCCGCAAGAACGCCGCCGCCGCGCTGGTCCAGATCGATCCCACCCATGAGGGCGCATGCCGCTACCTGATGGGCGCCTATGCCGGCGACGGCGATATCTCCAGCGCGCTGAGGCAGTACAAGTCACTGTGGGACCTCCTCGACGAGGAATACGGCATGGAGCCGTCCGAGGCGACGCAGGACCTGGTCGCCCGGATCAAGTCCGGCGCATTCGAGGAAGAGAAGCGCACCGAGTCGGCGGAGATCGTCCCATTGCCGACCGCCGCCAGCGCGCCACCGGTCGACTCCGCTCCGCCGCCCAAGCGGCGGCTGGTCCTGGCGGTCGACGAGTTCAACGCCGACGGCATCGATCCCGAGCGCGCCTATCTGGTCCGCGGGTTCCGCCACGAGCTGATCAGCAGCCTGATCCGCTTCCGGGACTGGGTCGTGCTGGACCAGCCCTCCGGTGACGGCGGCGACGACTTCTCCGAAGAGGGCGATACGGTCTACCGGATCGACTCCACGCTGCTGCCGAGCGGCGACGGCGTCATCCTGGTGCTGACCCTGAAGGACGCCCGGTCCGGCCTCTATGTCTGGAGCGACCGGCACAGCATCAATCTGGAGGAGTGGTTCTCCGCGCAGCAGCTGATCGTGCGCCGCATCGCGGTCGCCCTGAACGTCAACATCTCCGCGGAGCGGCTGACGCGGGTGGCCGGACGGCCGGACATCTCGCTGGACGTCTATGACCGCTGGTTGCGCGGCCAGTCCCTCAGTTTCCGATGGCGCCCGGAAGACGAGACCCGGGCGGAGCAGATCTTCCGCTCGATCATCGACATGGCGCCGGCCTTCGCGCCCGCCTACAGCAGCCTGGTGCAGATCCTGAACTCGCACCACCACATCTTCCCCGGTCGGTTCCGCACCCGCGACCGGGAGAAGGAGGCGCTGTCGCTGGCCAAGCAGTCGGTGCTGCTGGACCCGCTCGATTCCAAGACGCATCTGTGCCTGGCCTGGGCCCAGGCCATGAACAAGCAGTTCGAGCAGGCCGAGCTGAGCTACACGCTGGCCTACGAGCTCAATGAGAACGACCCCTGGACCATGCTGTCCTCGGCCCACGGCCTGGCCTTCTGCGACAGTCTGGATGCTGCGCGGACGCTGGCCGACCAGGCCCTGGAACTCGGGGTCAAGTCATCGGCGTTGCATTGGGGCTATCAGGTCGGGATCCGCTTCCTGTGCGGCGACTACGAGGGATCGGTGGTGGCGGCTGAGCAGGCCCAGGACATCATCTACAACCTTCCGGCCTGGAAGGCGGCGGCCTTGCATCACCTGGGCCGGTACGAGGAATCGCGCGCCGAGGCGAAGCGGTTCTGCGATTTCATCCGCACCGTCTGGTACGGCGACGCGGCGTCGGACGATCAGGCCGTCTACCAATGGCTGCTGCATTCCTTCCCGATCCGCCGCAACGAATCCTGGGAGCGGTTGCGATCCGGCCTGCTCGGCCAGCCGCTGGAACGGGCGGAGTCGGAAGCCGGCTAGGGCGCCGATCGGTGGTCGGCGGTCATCCGGCCGCCGTCACTTGCACTGGGCGATGGTGTAGTCGCCGACCCGGGAGAAGAAATACTCCAGATTGCCGACATCGCCGCCCAGGATGCGGTCGCGATAGAAGCGCGGCTCGTCATAGGCGCCGGCGGATCCCAGATTCTCGGCCCGGCGCAGGCCCTCTTCCGCCATCTCGGCCGGCGGCAGGCGGATGTACAGCTTGGTCAGCGTGCTCTGGACGAATTCGAGATCCTCGATCCGGTCCGGGACCGTGGCGATGTCGGCAAGCTGTGCCTTGAGCGCGGCCACGTCGGCGGGACGGGAGGACGGCGTCTTGGCCCATTCCACGACCTTGCGCCCCATGGCGGCATAGTCGGCGATTTCCACCCTTGGGATCGGCTTGTCGTCTGAGTCCTGCATCTGTCTGGTCCTTAAAATCTGGCGTTGGGGTGCTGGTAATGGCTTTGAGAGTGGCGTCTGGCCCGGCTAGCTGCCGGGCAGATCCCCTTCGGCTTCGAGGTATCCGATCAGCTCCGGCATGGTGCCCGGCATGCCGCCGGCGAACAGGTCGTCCATCAGCGCCGTCGTCTCCGGGTCGCCCTCGATCATCGACTTCGTCTTGTAGAGGGAGCCGTAGATCGTCTCGCCGACGACCAACGAGCCGACCGGGCCGAGGCGCTTGCCGGACTCGATTTCCTGGGCCTCCATCAGCACGAAGAACAGCAGCGGCGGGTCTTCCGAGAGCCGCTTGATGTCCTCGGGATCGAACCCGCCATCGCCGTCCGCAGCACTGCTCTTCTCTTTCAGCCACGCGGCGATGCGGGCGACGCGGACCTCCTTGTCGGCCAGGAACGGGTCGGTCACCTCCTTGGAGTCGAGCTTGGCGATCAGCGCGTCCGCTGAGCGGAGATGGACTTCGGCCCCGCGCAGCAGATCGCGCAGCACCAGCCCGCCATATTCGTCCTGCTGGGTGGGGAAGAGGTCGTTCACGCCCAGCGCCGGCGCCACCGCCGGCCGGATCAGGCTGCTCGGGTTCGGAGCGCTGCCGGCAATGCTGAAGAACTTCGACCACGCCACCAGCCAGTCGCTGGCCAGGGGCATCTCGAAGGGGCGCCGGGCCGAGGTGAACCGGATCACGTCCTTCAGCCCGGCGAATCCATGGGTGCCGTTAATCGCGTAGGTGCTGCGGACCATGGAATGGCCGAGGCGATAGGCGGAGTGGGAGAACTCCCAGGGCATCCGCCGGTCTTCGACGTCGTCCTTGAACTTGCCGGTGGACAGCGCGCCGACCAGCCGCTTGTGCGCATAGGGCGTGAGCAGGCGCTTCATCAGGTCGTTGTTGATGATGTGCCGGTAGAGGAAGGCGGTGGCTTTGCGGGCCTTGACGTACCGATGCTCCTCGACCGCCCGGCCGCCACGTTCCGCCCGCGCATCCCGCTTGGCGATCTCCGCCTCGATCCGGTTGTGCAGCAGGTGGAAGACCACGATGAGCTGCGAAAGGATCAGGCTGACATCGTTGCGCGGATCGGCCAGGAGCGTCTCGGTGGTGCCGCGGTCGAGGCGATCGTCGATCTCCGGGCAGCCGATCCGGGGGATGTCGAGGGCGGGTCCGCCGGCCGGCCGGGCGCCGTCCATCCGGCATTTGCCGAGGCGGAGCCGGGTGCGGGACTGGCCGGCGGGCTGCGGCATCTCGAACGGCGCCGGTGTGGTGCCGGGGCCGCGGCCGTAGATCGTGTCCAGGATCAGCCGGTCGATGCGCATGTTCCGGACCGGCCGGCGGGCGTTCGCGTTGTCCGGCCCATCGGGGATGCTGTGCACGACATCGTGGCTGACGAACTGTCCGAAATAGGTGTAGCCGGCCGCGATGTCGGGATTGTCCGCGCCGGTGCTCTGCTCCCCTTCGCGGGTGATCCGGACCGCAAGACGCTCGAGCATCTTGCGGGTGCGGTCCTCCGCGTCGGGACCATGGCCCTCGAAACAGGCCATGCCCTCGTCGTTCGGGAAGATGTTGCGGAAGTCGATCTGCTCGGCGACTTGCGACTCGCCGGCCGGGCAGATGCCGAATTCTGAGATGGGAAGACTGGCGTGAAGCAGCATTTTCTCGGGCCCCGTCCAAACACCAATAGCAACTGAACTTACGAATCACTCGTGATCCAATCGTGATTCTTGCATCAGGACGGCGTCAACTGCATAGCGAGTTACACGAATTCCGATGATCGGATTCGTGCCCCGGCCCACTTCGGGCAGTCAACACAGCCAGCTACGGGAGCCTGTGGAGAAGGGTCAGGCCTGCTCTTCCAGCCGGTCGGTGGCCGGCGGAGGCGTCCGCGACAGGGCGGCGATGTCCGCGCGCAGCGCGGGCGTCATGTCGATCGAGACGGAGTCCAGCGAGGGGCGAAGCTGCTCGACGCTGCGGGCGCCGATGATCGGACAGGTGATGGCCGGGTGTGCGCCGGCCCAGGCCACGGCGAGGCTGACCGGGTGCACGCCGAGTTCCTCGGCCTTCCCGGTGAAAGCGCCCGCGGTCTCGACCATCCAGGGCTCGGCATAGCGCTTGGCGTACATCTCGTTGTCGAGGATGCGGCCGGACTCCGGGCCGGATTGCGGCCGGTACTTGCCGCTCAGCAGGCCGCCGCCGACCGGGCTGTAGCAGATCACGCCGATCTCCTCGGCCTCGGCCAGCGGCAGGATCTCCGCCTCAGCCTGCCGCTTGACCAGGTTGTACATCGGCTGCAGCACGTCGAAGCGGGCCCAGCCGCGCTGCTCGGAGATGCCCAGCGCCCGGGCGATCTGCCAGGCCGCGAAATTGGAGGCGCCGACATAGAGCACCTTGCCCGACCGGACCAGGTCGTCCAGCGCCCGCATGGTCTGGTCCAGCGCCGTCGAGCCGTCCCAGCGGTGGATGAACAGCACGTCGAGCCGGTCGGTCCCCAGCCGCTTCAGGCTCGCCTCGACCGACCGCATGATGTGGCGGCGGCTGGCGCCGCGCTCGTTGGGGTCGGGGCCGGCGGGCTGGGCGCATTTCGAGGTGATCACCAGGGAGTCGCGCTCCGGGGCGATAAGCCTGCCGAGGATCTCCTCGGCCTGGCCGCCATTGTAGACGTCGGCGCAATCGAAGAAGTTGATGCCGGCGTCGCGGCAGGCCCCGTACATCCGGCCGGATTCCGCCGCATCGGCGTCGCCGCCGAAGGACATCGTTCCAAAGCAGAGTTGCGAGACCTGGACGCCGGTCCGGCCAAGGGCGACATACTCCATCATTGACTCCAGGTTCTACGGGGCGCGGTCAGGCGGCCGCGGCCAGTTCGGTGATCTTGACGCGTGCCTTCAGATCGGTGCGGCAGAAGGCGTGCAGGAAGCAGGTCTGCTCGCCCATGTCGAGGGTCATGCGGGCGAACGTGTCGTCCTCGCCGGTGTCCAGATAGACATGGGTCTCGACCGAATCCATCGCGCCCGGCTTGCCGGTGCCGCCCGACGCGCCGCCGAGCGAGAAATGCGTGTCCTGGACAATGCGGTATTGCCGCAGATCCTTCTTCACGATCTTCGCGTAGCGCCCGAACTGGGTCATGAAGCAGAAGCCGATCCCGGCGGAGATATAGCTGGCCGCATCCGGCGCCAGCCCTTTGCCGCCATTCTCCGGCGCCTCGTCGCTGAGATAGTGGAAGATCGAACCGTGCGGGTTGAAGAGCTGCTGCTCGATCTCCTTCACGCCGTCATCGCGGCGGCTGCAGATCACCCGCACATGCAGCGTGCGATCCTGGTGGTCCTGCAGCGAGCCGCCGGCCCGCGTCGTGGTCTCCTCGGTCTCAGGCGTCATGCCGTTGCGCACGATCAGCCCGGACCAGTCGCCGGCCGCCGGCACGGCCTGCTCGAAATGGTCGCCCGGATCGGTCTCCGCGGCCCGGCCGATCGGCGCGGCGTCGCCGGTCTCGATCTCCCGGCCGTTATGGCTCAGCGTGAACAGGCTTTGATGCACCCCGCGCATCAGCCCGTTGAGCGGCGAGGCGCTGACGGCGTCGTAGACCAGGGTGTTGAGCGTTTCACGGTCGGCGTCGGAGTCGATCTGGGCTTCCAGCTCGACGTCCTTGGCGCCGCCGGTCATGGTGCCCTGCAGGGCCGATCCCTTCATGGTGTAGTAGTTGTCCTGGATCAGCCGGATGTCGCGGATGGCGATGCCGCGCTCCGCCGCCAGGGCCAGGATCTCGTTCATGTAAGACGAGATCATGCCGGTCGACAGGAAGGAGAGCGGGCAGGGCCCTTCATCGTGGCCGGCGAGATAGCTGCCCTCGTCGGAGGCCAGCCGCCAGACCGCGCCGGTGCGGGCCGAAGCGACCAGCGCCTCCTTCTGCATCACGGTCAGGGACCGCACGCACAGGCGCACCGCCTCGCCGCGATCCGGCCGGATCGCGGGCGGGACGAAACCGATGGCCTCGGGGTTCGCGACGCGGAAGAAGAGCGGCTTGCCGCATTCCTTCAGGACGTTAGCGCCTTGCGCCATGGGGTTCCTCCGTCTGGTTCTTCTGGCGGGCTCGACGATGGTTCGCCGGCAGCCCGCAGGCTGTTCGAGCGGAAGCCTCGACCTCCGGCCCCCCGGCGTCAAGCGGCGGAACGCGACACCGGGCCTTTCGCTGTTGCGGCCGCCGAGTGCCCGTGCTGACGTGACGGAAAGCGCTACCCCGGAGGCAGGCTTGGGCGCATCCCGCTATACCATCGAGCAGTATCTGAAAGTCCAGAAAGCGACCGGCCCGGCCTTTTCGCCGGACGGGCGCGAACTCTCCTTCTTGTCCGACAGGACCGGCGTGGCCGAAATCTGGACGTGCGATCTCGCAAGCGGCGGCATCCGCCAACGGACATTCGATGGGGAGCGGGTGGCGTTCGTGCGCTACACCGGCCGCGGCGGTGAGATCCTCTTCGGACGCGACAGCGGCGGCGACGAGCGGCAGCAATTCCACCTGATCGACGGTGAGGGCGGCCAGCGGGCGCTGACGGCGGACCCCGCGGCGATCCATGCCTGGGGCGCACTGACGCCGGATGGGGGCGGTCTGGTCTACTGCGCCAATCCGGGCGATCCGGCCCACATGCACGTCTTCGTGCTCGACCTCGACAGCGGCACATCGCGCCGGCTGCTGGAGGGGTCCGGCTGGCGGGAGGTGCGCGCCTGCGCGCCGGATGGCCGCCGGGTGGTGGTCTGCGACTGCAGCGAAGGTTTCTTCGACATGCAATTGAGCCTGGTCGACCTGGAGACCGGCGCCGCCGAGGCGCGGCTGCCGCATGAAGGCCGGGCCCGGTATCTGAGCCCGCAATGGGCGCCGGACGGTGATCGCCTCTATCTGTGCACCGACCAGGGGCGCGACTTCCTGGGCGTCGCCGCGCTGGACCTGGCGCGCGACACCCTGGACTGGCTGATCCGGCCGGACTGGGATGTGGAGGAGATCGCGCTGAGCCCGGACGGCCGCCGGCTCGCCTTCGTGACCAATGAGGACGGCTATTCCCGCCTCCGTATCCGCGATCTGGAGAGCGGAGACGATCGGAATGTCCCCCGCCACGGACCAGGGGCGATCCGGACCGTGGTCTGGCGGACCGACGGCGGCGCGCTGGCCTTCGTGCTCGACGGCAGCCGGCACAGCCCGGACATCCTGCTCTGGACCCTGGACGACGACCGGCTGGCGCCGGTGACGCGCAGCGACACGGCCGGGATCGACCGGGCGCATCTCTCCGAGCCGGCGCTGGTGCGCTACCCGACTTTCGACGGCCGGGACATCCCGGCCTATCTGCACATTCCGACAACGCCGATGCCGGAGGGCGGCTACCCGGCGCTGATCGTGGTGCATGGTGGGCCGGAGGCGCAGTACCTGCCGGAATACCGGTCCAGCGACCAGTATTTCGTCGATCGCGGCTATGCGGTCCTGGCGCCCAACGTTCGTGGCAGCACCGGCTATGGCAACGCGTATCGGAGCCTGGACGACGTCCGGCTGCGCATGGACAGCGTCGCCGATTTGAAGCATGCGCGGCTGTGGCTTGGTGAAAGGCCGGAGGTGAATGCGGACCGGATCGCCGTGTCCGGCCGGTCCTATGGCGGCTTCATGGTGCTGGCCGCGCTGACAACCTACCCGGACCTCTGGGCCGCGGGCGTGGAGTTCTTCGGCATCGCCAACTGGCTCTCCTTCTTCGAGCGCACCGGGCCGTGGCGGCGCAAGCTGCGCGCGGTCGAATACGGCGACCCGGACACCGAGGCCGACTTCCTGACCGAGATCTCGCCGATCACCCATGTCGACCGGATCGCCGCGCCGCTGTTCGTGGCCCATGGGCTGAACGACCCGCGTGTCCCGCCCTATGAGAGCGAGTTGATCGTGGAGAGCCTGCGACAGCGCGACGTGCCGGTCGAATACCTCACCTTCCCGGGTGAGGGGCACGGCTTCCATCGGCTGGAGAACCGGATCGCCGTTTTCACGGCCATGGCGGCGTTCCTCGAGCAGTACGTCTGAGCAGCCTCGGAGCCGCCGCCGATCGTGATCGCCGCGCATTGTCAGGATGCCGAGAGGTCCAGCACGACATTCCCGATGGCGGTGCCGCTCTCGGCCAAGGCATGCGCGTCGGCGATGCGGTCCAGCGGAAAGGTCGCCGCGATGGCCGGCCGCAGGTCCCCGGAGCGCAAGGTCTCGGTGATGTCGCGGATCGCCTGCGTCCGGGCGGACGGCGGCAGCAGGTAGGCCTGGACGAAGCGCACCGTGACGCCCTTGTAAGCCAGGGGATAGTACGGCAGCGCCGGCTCCGGCACGCGGGTGGAGGAGTATGAGGCGATGACGCCGTTTGGCTTGATGACCTCGATGGCGATGCCGAGATTGGCGCCGAAATCCACCTCGGCGATGCGATCGACGCCGGCCCCGTCGGTGATCTCCCGGACCCGCTCGGCCACCGGATCCGTCCGGTAGTTGACGACATGGTCGGCGCCGGCGGCGCGGGCATGCGCTGCCTTGGTGTCGCTGCTGACGGTGGCGATGACCTGCGCGCCGCCCCATTTGGCGAATTGCACCGCGCTGTGCCCGACCGCTCCGGCGGCGCCGGCGACGAGGATCGTGCGGTCGGCGACCGGTCCGTCGGACAGGATGGCGAAATGCGCCGTGCTGGCGGGCACGCCGAGACATGCTGCGATGTCGAACCCGACCCCGTCCGGCAGGGGCACCGCCTGGGCCTCCGGCACCGCGACGCAATCGGCCGCGGTGCCCCATGGCCGGCCGCGTTGGGTGTTGTAGAGCCAGACCCGCTGGCCCTCCCGAAACGGATTTACGCCCGGGCCGGCGGCCTCGATCACACCGCCGCCGTCGCTGTGCGGGACGATGCGTGGGAACGGCAGGCCCTCCGCGCGCCAGCCGGCGCGCTGCTTGAAATCGGACGGGTTGATGCCGGAGCTGGACAGGCGGACCAGGACCTCGCCGGGCCCGGGCTCCGGTGCCGGCAACTCGCCGACCGTGAGGACCTCGTGCGGCGGCCCGGTGCGCTCGTACCAAGCAGCCCGCATCAGCCGCCGCCGTCGACCGCCCCGCGGACGAGCCGTTCCGCCTCACGCAGGGCCGCGACGACGCGATTGCGGCCGCGCAACAGCTGGGTCGTCGCGAAGCCGATCGTCTCGGCGTCGAACCGGTTGAGCTGTTCCGCCACCGCCAGGGCCGGAAGCGGCGGCACATTCAGCGCCGGGTCGTGCAGGAAGCGGGGCAGGCGGGTGTAGTTGATCGGCACCAGGATGCGGGCCAGGTCGCGGATCGTGTCGTTGGCGGTGTCGGCATCGATCGCGCCGGAATTGATGCCGGCATGGAAGCGCTCCAGCGCCGCATCCAGGGCGGTGACCGCATGCTGGGCCGGCGACAGGTCGAAGCGGTCGCCGGCCGCCGTCTGGTAACGGTCGATGGTGTCGGCGAACTCTCGCGTCGTCGCCTGCCAGTTGACGGGCAGGATGTCGGCGTTGGCGAACTGCAGCACCGCCGTCATGTAGAGCGCGATGTCCTTCAGCAGCACGTCCTTGTCGGCGATCTCCAGCGTATCGTCCTCGGTATGCCAGGCGATGTTGCCGCCGCAGCCGCCGACGAAATAGTAGCCGTGCTCCTCCAGGGCCTCCGGCGTCATCATCGACGAGGCCATGAGGGCGCTGGAGATGCCGATATTGTTGAAGGCGTAGTCGCTGTTGCGCTGCGGCCGCTTGCCCTTGGTCTCCTGGCCGGTGGACGTCATCACGACCGCCTTGACCGCCGCCTCTGTCTCCGAGGTCAGGCTGATGCTGGAATAGCTGGTCGCCCAACGGCAGCCGGGCGAGTCGCAGTTCATCTGGACGACGCAGTTTTCCGCCAGATCCTGGGCGAAGGTGTCGGCGAACCAGGCGCTGCCGCCATAGCGGCCGGTGGAATGCCCGGCCCACCAGGCCATGCGTACCGAGCGGTCAAGCTTGTCGCGATGGGCCCAGAGGATGCGCGCGATCTCCAGCATGCAGGCGTTGCCGGTGCCGTTGTCGCCGACGCCGACATCCCAGCTGTCGTAATGGCCGTGCAGCAGCACGAACTGGTCGGGCCGCTTGGCGCCGGGAATCTCGACGACCGGGATCTTCGACGGGTACCAGCCGACCTCCAGCTCGGTCGCGATGCGCGCGCTGCCGCCGGCCTTGGCGATTTCGATCAGTTTCTGGCCATCGGCATTGTTGACGGCGGCGCTGACGATCTTCGGCAGCCGCGCCAGATCGTCCAGGGACGGAGTGCCCCAGATCGTGCTGACCGTGCCCCAATGGATGCGCTCGCCGGGATTGACCGCGACCACCCCGGCGGCGCCGGCCGTCTCGTATTCCGCCACCGCATTGGGCAGCGCGAAGCCTTCGGTGACGATGATGCGCCCGGCGATCCGGCCGGGATCGGCCAGGACGCCGGCCGATCGGTCCAGCGGGTTGCCGCCGCCGCCGGCCGGCACATAGAGCAGCGGCGCCTCGATGCCGTCCGGGGCGCTGACGCTGAAGGCCGGCGGCTTGGCCGCATAGGTCGCGCCGTCTGCCGTGACCGCGGCGGAGATCGGCAGGCTGAGATAGAGCTCGGGCTCGTAGACGGTGACCGGCGCTCCGAAGCCGCGCAGGCGGTCGGCGATCATCTCCGCGCCGCGATTGCCGTCCTCCGGCTTCTCCCGCGGCTGGGTCGCAAAGGCTTCGATCAGCGACCAGGGCGCGTCGATCGAAATCTCACCGGTGATCTTTGCCAGGGTTTCGTGCATCCATCGCCTCCCGCGCGCCGCCGGGCGATCGGCGTCGCGGCGGCAGTCGTTTCAATCTGTGAAACTCTGTTTCAGAATTGTGCTATCATAGTGCAGCGAGGGGCCTTGCGGAAGGCCCTCCGGCCGCGACTGCGGACGGGTATGGCGGTTGACACACCCGCAATGCCCGCCTATGCCGCCGGGGCGCGGGAGCGCCCGGGGGACAAGGAATCAGGTATGAACTACACCATCTCGGCGGTTGATCGGGCGCTGGCATTGCTGGAAGTGCTGGCGGAAAACGCCGATATCGGCGTCGCCGAGCTCGCCGAGCGCACCGGCAACACCAAGAGCCTGGTGTTCCGGCTGCTCTTCACCCTCGAGCAGCGCGGCTATGTCCAGAAGGACCCGGTCACGCGCACCTATGCGCTGGGCTACCGGCCGCTCTATCTCGCCGATCATGTGCGCCAGCAATCGCGCCTGATCGTGGCGGCCCAGCCTTATCTCGATGCGCTGGTGGAACAGACCCACGAGAATGTCATCCTGGTGGTCCGCGAGGAGCTTCACAGCGTCTGCATCGCCATGCGCGAGTCGCCGCAACCGCTGCGCCTTTCCGCGCAGCGCGGCCAGCGGAGTCCGCTGCATGTCGGTGGCGGGCCGAAGGTGTTGCTCGCCTTCGCGCCGGAGGAGGTGCAGCAGCGCGTGCTGAACAGCAAGCTGCGGGGCTTCACAGAGACGTCGATCACCGACCCAAAGGCGTTGGCCAGGACGCTGGCTGAGATTCGCGCAACCGAGTTCACCCGCAGCTATGGCGAAATGGATCCGGACGCGTTCTCCCTCGCCGCACCGGTGCGCGACCATGGCGGTGCGGTGGTGGCGGCGTTGAGCGTCGCCGGTCCGGTCCGGCGGATCACCGACGAGGTCGCCAACCATCACGCAAGCTGTGTCCGGGACGCCGCCGCCGGCCTGTCCCGCGATCTCGGCTACCCGCCGCGCAGCGCCGTCGCCCAGTAGATCGGCAGGGACGGTAAGCGTCGATCTTGCGCTTCCGTTTTGAAACAGCATTTCGTACACTGAAACATCAGACGTCTTCTTGGGGAGGGGAATCCGGTCATGTCGAGTGAGATCAGGCGGGTCCTGGACGATGTCTCGACCGCGCTGCCATGGGAGCTGGTCGAACTGTTCTCGACCATGCCGCGCTGGGAGCCGAAGGATGTGAACCGCAGCGCCGACGAGATCGTCAGCCGGCTGGCGGCCCATGACGTTCCGGTCACCGTCCACGAGCCGGAGCTCTATCTGAGCATCCCCTTCCATGCCGAGATCCGGGCCGACGGCCGGACGTTGCGCGCCAAGCCCCCGGCCTACAGCGTGAACGTGCCGGATGGGCTGGAGGCCGAGCTGGTCTATGTGCCGGCCAAGATCACCAACTCCATCTCCACCCTGTTCGACAAGAACCAGGACAAGGCCGCTTCCGCGCCCGAGCGCATCGCCGGCAAGATCGTGATCTCCGAAGGCTTCTCCTTCCCCGGCAAGGTGGCCGAGTTCGAGCGCAACGGCGCCGTCGGTGTCATCGCCATCAATCCTGGCGCCGATGCCCATTGGGGCATCTGCACGTCGATCTGGGGCACCCCGGATCTGGACGACCTGCCGCGCAAGCCGACCATCCCGGTGGCCGCCGTCAACAACCCGGACGGCCAGGCGCTGATCGCGCTGGCGGAACACGGCGGCAAGGCGACCCTCGTCACCCGGATGGAGGAGGGCTGGTACGCCTCCAAGCTGCCGGTGGTGGACATTCCCGGCACCGAGCAGCCGGAGAAATTCGTGCTGCTGCACGGCCATTACGACAGTTGGGATGTCGGCGTGGGCGACAACGCCACCGGCGACGCCACCCTGCTGGAGATCGCCCGCGTGCTCTGGGCCAACCGCGACAAGCTCAGGCGCTCGGTGCGGATCGCCTGGTGGCCGGGGCACTCGACCGGGCGTTATGCCGGCAGCACCTGGTTCGCCGATGCCTTCGCGATCGACTTGGAGGAGAACTGCCTCGCCCAGGTCAATTGCGACTCCCCCGGCTGCCGCTGGGCGACCCTGTTCAAGGACATCTCCTGGATGCCGGAGACCGAGGATTTCGTGCAGAGCGTGATCCGCGACGTCACCGGACTCGACTCCCAGGGCGAGCGGCCGCACCGGGCCGGCGACTACGCCTTCAACAATATCGGCATCTCGAGCTTCTTCATGCTCAGCTCGACCATGCCGGACGATCTCAGGGCCGAGAAAGGCTACTACGCCGTCGGCGGCTGCGGCGGCAACATCGCCTGGCACACCGAGCACGACACGCTGGAGATCGCCGACCGGGACATCCTGGAGCGCGACATCAAGGTCTATCTGGCGGCGGTGATGGGCGTGGCGAATGCCGACATCCTGCCCTTCGACTGGCGTGCGACGGCCCGGGAATTCGCCGCCACGCTGCGCGAATACCAGGAGGCGGCCGGGAAGCGGTTCGACCTCTCGCCCTCCGCCGACGCGGTGAAGGAGCTGTCGGCCAGCCTGGACGATTTCTACGAAGCGGTGGCCGAGGGCGCGGTGCCGGCGGAGGCCGCCAATGAGGTGATCGCCGGGCTGGCCCGCATCCTGGTGCCGCTCAACTTCACCCGCGAGGCCCGGTTCCGTCATGACCCGGCCCTGCCGGTGCCGCCGCTGCCGACCTTGTCGACGGCGACCGAGCTGGACGGGTTCGATGCCCAGACCATCGGCTTCGCCCGGACCCAGCTCGTGCGCGGTCAGAACCGGGTCGTCTCGGCCCTGCGGGACGCCCGGCGCTGGGTCGACGCGGTGGTCGGGTGAGCCGCCGATGACCGCCAGCCGGGGCGGCGCGCTGGCACGCGCCGCCGAACATTTCGACAGCGGCAACTTCATGGCCGATCTGGCCCGGCGGGTGGCGATCCCGACCGAGAGCCAGGATCCGGACCGGCGCCCGGAGCTCTACCGCTATCTCGTCGAGGAGATCGGCCCGTCGCTGGAGCGGCAGGACTATCTCTGGCGGGTGTTCGACAATGCCGATCCGCGCGGCGGCCCGTTCCTGGTCGCCGAGCGCATCGAGGACCCGGCGCTGCCGACCCTGCTGACCTATGGCCATGGCGATGTGGTGCGCGGGCTTCCGGAACAATGGCGGGACGGTCTTGAGCCCTGGACCATCATCCAGGACGGCGACCGCTACTACGGTCGCGGCACCGCCGACAACAAGGGCCAGCACGCCATCGTCATGGCGGCGCTGGCAATGGTGCTGGCCGAGCGCGGCCGGCACGGCTTCAACTCCAAGATCCTGATCGAGACCAGCGAGGAGGTCGGCTCGCCGGGGCTGGACGAATTCTGCGCGGAGCACAGCGAGCTCCTGACGGCGGATCTGTTCCTGGCCTCGGACGGGCCGCGCATGAAGACCGACCGGCCGGACCTGAAGCTCGGCAATCGCGGCGCGGTGTCGTTCGATCTCGTGGTATCGCTGCGCGAGGGCAGCCGGCACTCCGGCCATTGGGGCGGCGTGCTGGAGGACCCGGGCATCACGCTGGCGCAGGCGCTGTCGACCCTCACCACGCCGAAGGGCCGCATCCTCGTGCCCGAATGGCTTCCGAAGGAGATTCCGGCCTCGGTGCGGGCGGCGCTGAAGGGCCTGGAGATCGATCCGGGCGACGACTTCCCGGCGATCGATCCCGACTGGGGCGAGCCGGATCTCAGCCAGGCGGAGAAGATGTACGCCTGGACCAGCTTCATCATCCTCGCCTTCATCACCGGCCGGCCGGAAAACCCGATCAACGGCGTCCAGCCGGATGCCCGGGCGCGCTGCCAGCTCCGGTTCACCGCCGATGCCGACCACACGCAGTTCCTGCCGGCGCTGCGGCGGCACCTGGACGCCAAGGGTTTCCCGCAGGTCGAGATCCGCAAGGTCGAACGCAACGATTTCGTCGCCTGGCGCACCGATCCCGACGATCTCTGGGTCGCCTGGGCCAGCGGGTCCATGGAGCGGACCACCGGCCGGGCGCCGAACATCGTGCCGAATTCCGCCGGCGGGCTGCCGAGCGAGATCTTCGGCCGGCATCTCGGCATCCCGGTCCTGTGGGTGCCGCATTCCTACACCGGCTGCTGCCAGCATGGCCCCAACGAGCACATCCTGGGGCCGCTGACGCGTGAGGGCCTGCAGATCATGACCGGCCTGTTCTGGGATCTGGGGGAGGACGACATTCCGTTCGGAGGACATGCCGCATGACAGGCGAACCGACACTCGATGCCGGCGTGATCCTGGACGGCATCCGGGCCTGGGTCGAGCAGGAGAGCCACACCGCCGACGTCGAGGGCGTCAACGCCATGATGACGCTGGCCGAGGCGGCCTATTGGGAGGCCGGCGCCCAGGTCGAGCGGATACCCGGCCGCGACGGCTATGGCGACCACGTCATCGCCCGGTCGCCCTGGGGCGGCGACGGCCCGGGCATCCTTGTGCTGAGCCATCTCGACACCGTTCATCCGAAGGGCACGCTGGAGGCCCAGCCCTTCATGGTCGCGGATGGCGTCGCGTACGGGCCCGGCATCTACGACATGAAGGGCGGCGCCTACATCGCGATGCATGCGGTGCGCCTCTTGATGAAGGCCGGGCGGGAGACGCCGCTGTCGATCACCCATCTGTTCGTCTCCGACGAGGAGGTGGGCAGCCCGACCTCCGAGGCGCTGATCACCGAATTGGGGCGCCAGGCCAAATACGTGCTGGTCACCGAGCCGGCCCGCGAGGGCGGCAAGATCGTCACCGCCCGCAAGGGGTCGGCCCGGTTCGTGATCACCGCGACCGGCCAGCCGGCCCATTCCGGCGCCCGCCACAGCGACGGGCGCAGCGCCATCAAGGAAATGGCGCGGCAGATCCTGGCCCTGGAGGAGATGACCGATTACGAGCGCGGTCTGACGATCAATGTCGGCCTGGTCTCCGGGGGCACCGGCGTGAACGTGGTTCCCGAGACCTGTGTCGCCGAGGTCGATGTGCGCGTGCCCACGCCGCCCATCGCCGACGAGATCATCGCCCGCATCCAGGCGCTTCAGCCCGTCGATCCGGACGTGAGGATCGCGGTGGCCGGAGGGCTGAATCGGCCGCCCTACGAGAAGATGCCGAAGATCGCGGCCCTGTTCGACCACGCCCGCGAATTGGCGGCGGAGATCGGCTTCGAGCTGGAGGACCTGAAGACCGGCGGCGGCAGCGACGGCAATTTCACCGCCGCTCTCACGCCGACGCTGGACGGACTCGGCGTCGACGGCAAGGGCGGCCACACCCATTATGAGCAGCTCTATGTCGCGTCCTTGGTGCCGCGCACGCGGCTGCTGATGCGCCTGTTCGAGACGCTCTCCTAGACCGCGCGCAGAGCGGCGGGTGCTGCGGCGCCCTGTCGCATGGCGGCTGCAGGACGATCCACATCGATCGCTTGCGCGGGCCTCCCGTATGCGCTGACATGCGGCCGAAGAAGGCGGCCGCAGGTAGGCGCCGCCCTAGGCTCGGGAGGTGGCCCCATGGCCAAGACACTCGTTCTCACATTCATCGCCCGCGACAAGCCGGGCCTGGTCGAGCGCCTGTCGGAGACGGTGGCCGGCGGGGGCGGCAACTGGCTGGAAAGCCGGATGGTGCATTTGGCGGAGAAATTCGCCGGCCTGGCCAGGATCGAGGTCGCGGACGGCAAAGTCGCCGCGTTGAAGGCCAAGGTCATGGCCCTGGAGGCGGAAGGATTCCAGCTCACCGTCGAGGAAGGGCGTGCGGTCGCCGGGCCGGAAGGGCCGTTGCTGATCATCGACCTGGTCGGACCCGATCATCCGGGCATCGTCCGCGAGGTCTCCCACTGCCTCGCCGAGCGCGGCGTCAGCGTCGAGGAGATGGAGACCGACATCCGCGGCACGCCCATGGGCGGCGGCCTGCTGTTCTATGCCCGGGCCCGCGTGCGCATTCCCAAGGGGCTGAGCGAGGACGACCTGCGCGATGCGCTGGAGGCGTTGGCCGCGACACTGACGGTCGATATCAGCGTGCGCGAGAGGAACTGACGGCGTGTTTCCCACGCTCTAGGGCCGACGTCTCGTCGAGCGGCATCGCTCTACCACCACGCCGTCATCGCGAGCGAAGCGCGGCGATCCACTCCCTCGGCTGACAGTGGATTGCCGCGTCGCCTTCGGCTCCTCGCAATGACAGCCGAATTAGCTCAGGAACTCCCATTTCGGGGGTTCCGGCCAGGCGCGTTTGCTGTGGCAGAGATTGGCGCGGACGCAGATCTCGGCGACGGCGATGCTGACCGGGACCGGGTTGATGACCGGCACGCCGATGCGCCGCTGCAACTCGCCGGTGATGTCGTGGAAGGCCATGCTCATGCAGCCGAGCACCAGTGTGTCGGCGCCGTCCTCGCTGACCGCGGTGTGGCCTGCCTCGGCGATCCGGTCCAGCGCCGAGTCCCGATCGCGGGCCAGGTCCAGCACCGACATGCCCATGCCGCGCGAGGACACGAAGCTGTCGCCGAGCCCGTATTTTCGTGCCGCCTGGTGCGGCCGTCCGATCCCGCCATCCAGCGGCGAGATGATCGAAAAGCGGCTGCCGATCTGGGCCGCCAGGTGCATGGCGCATTGGCCCGAGCCGATGACCGGGATGGTGGCGATCTCACGCGCCGCGTCGAGGCCCGGATCGCCGAAGCAGCTGATGATCACTGCCTCATAGCCCTGGGATTCCGCCTCGGCGATGGACCCGAGCATGCCGGGCACGGCCATCGCCGCCTCCACGTCGGACTCGATCGAGGCCGGGCCTTCCGCCGGGACGGCCACCTCGACATCGACGTCCGGGCTGGCCCAGTCGTTCAGGATCTTGCGCCGCCGCTCGACCTCGGCGGTTCCGAGATCGGTTTTGTGCTTGGCCGTGGCGAACTGGTAGAGCAGGCGGATCATGCCGCCGGGTCGGCCGCTCATCGCGCCGCCCACTCCACCAGGCGCCGCGCGTCGTTGACCGCGGCGACGTAACGGTTCAGCCCCCGCATCAACTGGGTCTTGGCGAAACCGATCGTGTCCGGCCCGTGCTCCGGCAGGGCGGTCGCCGGGTACAGCACGGGCAGCGGCGGGGCCGTATAGGCCGGATCGTGGGTGAAGCGCGGCCCGGCCGTGAAATGCAGCGGCACCAGGATGCGGGAGAGCGCCATCTGCACCGTGTTGGCCGCCGCCTCGTCGACCGTGCCGCCATCGATGCCGGCATAGAGCCGGTCCAGCGCCTCTTCCAGGGCCGTGGTGGCCCGCTGCGCCGGGTCGAGGTCGAACCGGTCGCCGGCGGCCTCCTGATAGCCGGCGATGGTGGCGCGGTATTCGCGCGTCGCCCTGGTCCAGTCCGCCGGCAGCACCGGCGCGTTGGCATGGCGCAGGACCGACAGGAGATAGATCTTCATGTCGGTCATCAGCACGTCGCGATCGGCGATCTCGATCGTGTCGTTCTCGGTGTGCCAGGCGATGTTGCCGCCGCAACCGCTGACGTCGTAGTAGCCCTTCTCGGCCCGGACGTCGTTCGGCATGGTGGAACTCAGCATGTAGTAGCTGCTGAGCCCGATATTGTTGAACGAGTAGTCGCCGGCCTGGTTGGGCCGCTTGAATTGCGGCGCGGTGCCCGTCACCTCCTCGATCACCTGGGTCACGAAAGGCTGCATCTCCGGCATGCAGGTGGTCTGGTGGTAGGAGGTGGCCCAGCGGCAGCCCGGCGAGTCGCAGTTGATCTGGGCGACGCAGTTTTCGTCGAGGTCGAGCGCGAAGGCGTCGGCATACCAGGTGCTGCCGGCATAGCGGCCGGTCGAATGTCCCGGCCACCAGGCGATGCGCACCGACCGCCGCAGCGATTGGCGGTTGTGCCAGAGCACCCGCGCCAGCTCCAGCAGGGTGGCGTCGCCGGTGGCGTTGTCGCCGATGCCGACATCCCAACTGTCATAATGGCCGTGCACGAAGACGAAGCGCTCCGGTTCGCTCGCGCCGGGGATGTGGACCGTCGGAATGGCCTGGGGGTACCAGCCCTCCTGCATCTCGGTGCGGATGGTGGCGCTGCCCCCCTCTCGGGCCAGAGCGATCAGCGCCTGGCCGCTCGGATTGTTGACGGAGACGACGGGGATCTTCGGCTTGCGCGGCAGGTCGTCCAGGTCGGGCGTGCCCCAGATCGTGGTGCAGGTCCCCCAATGGATGTCGATGCCGGGATTGACCGAGATGAGGCCGACCGCGCCCCATTCCTCGGCCAGTTGGGTCAGGGCCGGATTGCCGAACCCCTCGGTGACCAGGATGCGGCCGGCGATCCGCGACCGGACCTCGTCCCAGCTCGTGAAGCTGTCCCCGAACAGCTCCCGCACGTCCTTGGAATAGGATCGCAGATTCTTCAGATCGGCGCCCAGATAGACCAGGTCGCCGGAAAGGCCTCCCGGCACGCTCACGCTCATCGATGGCGGCTTGGCGCGATGGGTCTCGCCGGCTGCCTCGACGGATGCCGAAATGGGGATGCTGAGAAAGATCTCCGGGCGGTGGACGTCGACCGGCACGCCCAGCGCCGCCAACCGTTCGGCGATCACGTCGCCGCCGACATTGACGTCTTCCGGCCGCCAGCGCGGCAGCTCGGCGAAGGTCTCGATCAGCGACCAGGGCGCCTCGAGAGACAACGCATCGAGCAGGGTCTGTTCCACCGATTTCATGAGCTATGCCTCCCATGGACCATCGTCGCCGCTGTCGACATCGGCCCAATTGGACTTCGATGCGACAAAATCGTTTACCCAGCCTAATTCGTAAGACAGAATAATGAAACAGCGTTTCGGCGAATGAAAAAGTATCGCATTCGTTGGGGCGCGTCGCAGCCGGTCGACAGGGTCCGGCTGCGGTGGAATGATGGTTGAAAAGGCGGTCCGCCGGTGCGGGAGGCACGGGGCGGTGTCCGCTGCGGGTCGGACGGGATGCCGTGGGATGGCGCCATCTCCGTCCGGCACGCGACATCGGCAGACGGAAAGAGCTGCCAAGATCGGAGGCAGACCATGAAGAAAGCAGCAACGTTGTTGTCCGCCATCGCGCTCGGGTCCGGCGCCTTGGCGATCGATGCCGGCTTCCTGGCCACCGAGGCGACGGCCGCTGGCGATCAGGTACGGCCGCTGACGCTTTGGGCCCGCACCCAGGCCGCCAACCCGCAGGCCTATCAGGCGGCGCAGCTGATCGCGCAGAACTGGCGCCAGCTCGGCCTGGAGGTCGAGGTGCGCGGCATCCCGCGGCCGCAGCAGTCGGACCTGGTCTGGTACAACCGCGACAAATGGGACGTGACCATGTGGCAGATGGTCGGACGCCCCGAGCGCAGCGATCCGGACGAGTTCGTCTTCAACCTGTTCCACTCGACCACGGCGCCCACCGGCTACAATTTCGTCGGCTACATCAATCCGGAATACGACGCGATCGCCGAGCAGCAACGGCGCACCACCAATGTGGACGAGCGTCGGGATCTGGTGTTCAAGGCGCAGGAGATTATCGACGAGGATCAGGTCTATGCCTTCCTGGTCTATCCCTCCAAGGTCTATGCCTTCGACAACACCGTGTTCGCGGCGGGCTCGGTGGTCGAGCAGCCCGGTCTAGGGATCAAGAACTTCTGGACCTATGTCGGCGCGGAGCCGGTCTCCGATCAGCGTGACATGATCCTGAACAGCTCCGACGAGCTGAACGCGATCAATCCGTTCTACATCAGCGGCGCCACCGACAGCTGGGTGACCGAGCTGATCTGGGACCGGCTGATGCGGATCGGCCCGGACGGCCTGCCGCAGCCCTGGGCGGCGGAAACCGTCACCTGGAACGACGACAACACCCTGGACGTGACGCTGCGCTCGGGCATGACCTGGCATGACGGCCAGCCGGTCACCTCCGAGGACGTGGTGTTCTCGTTCTCCGCGCCGGCCACCGGCGACCTGGTGCCGATGTACAAGCCCTTCGTGGCCAACATCGCCAGTGTCGAGGCGGTCGACGAGCTGACCGTCCGCTTCACCCTGAACGAGCCCAGCGCCGCCTTCCTGACGTCATCGCTCGCCAAGCTCAACCTGGCGCCGAAGCATGTCTGGGAGCCGCTTCTGGCCTCCATCGAGGGCACGGCCGACAACGCGGAATCGATCCTTGAGGAGTCCCGGATCGGCTCCGGCCCGTTCCGCTTCGCGCGCTGGAACTTCCAGGAGGAGGTGGTGCTCGAGGCCAATGCCGATCACTGGTCGGCGCCCAACGTCGATCGCTGGATCGTCCGCGTGGTGCCGAACGTCGAGGCCAGCCTTGGCATGCTGCGGCGGGGCGAGATCAACTTCATGAGCGACTACACCGGCGATCCGCAGGTGTTGCTGGACGTGGCTTCGGAGGATGGCGATCTGGAAGTGATCGACTCCATCGACATCGGCTTCCAGTACCTGGCCTTCAACCATCGCCGGGCGCCGTTCAACGACGCCACGCTGCGCAAGGCCCTGTCGCTGGTGATCGACCGCAACCTGATGGTGGCGGCGGCCTGGAACGGCTTCGCGGTGCCGGCCAACAGCCATGTCTCGCCGGCGCTGGCCTTCTGGCACAACGACGCCACGGATGACATGCAGACCGGGCTCGAGGTCGCCAAGTCGCTGCTGGCGGAAGGCGGCTACGAGGTGATCGACGGCCGGCTGCACTATCCGGACGGCGTGACGGAGCAGTTCGCCGAGTAGCGTCTGACCGTAGAGCGCAATGACCCGGCATGAGGCTGTTCGCGAACAGGTTCCTGCATATGGTCTTCGTCCTTTGGGCGGTGGCCACCATCCTGTTCTTCATGTTCAGGCTCATGCCGGGCACGCCGCTCGCGGCGTTCATCGACAATACGCTCACCGAGGAGCAGCAGCAGGCGCTGATCCGGCAGTTCGGTCTGGACCTGCCGCTGTACCAGCAATACTGGAAGTTCCTGGTCAACCTGCTGCAGGGTGACCTCGGCCAGTCCTTCTTCTTCAAGAAGCCGGTCACCGAGGTCCTGTTCAGCGTATTCCCCAATACGGTCCTGCTGACCGTGACCTCCCTGCTGATCGCCTACGGCTTCGGGATCGTCGCCGGTGCCTTCCTGGCCTGGAAGCGCGGCACCTGGTTCGAGGGCGTCGGCATCCCGGTGGTGCTGACCAGCCGCGCCGCGCCGGAGTTCTGGATCGGCATGGTGCTGCTGGCGATCTTCAGCTTCAATTTGCACTGGTTCCCCTCCGGCGGCGCCAACTCCACCGGGTCCTCCTGGGACAGCGAGTGGCACCGCATCTTCTCGCTCGACTTCGCGCATCACCTGGCGCTGCCGGCGATCACGCTGGCGGTCTATCTGCAGGGGCTGCCGCTGTTGCTGATGCGCTCCAACATGCTGGAGGTGATGCAGGAGGAGTTCGTCACCATGGCCCGCATGAAGGGGCTGAGCGAGTGGACCATCGTCATGCGCCACGCCGCCCGCAATGCGTTGCTGCCTGTGGTCACCGCCTTCGCGCTGGGCATCGGCTTTTCGGTCGGCGGCAATGTGGTGGTGGAGACCGTGTTCAGCTGGCCCGGCATCGGCCGGCTGCTGGTCAACGCCGTTGCCTCCAGCGACTACCCGCTGGCGCAGGGAGCATTCCTGCTGATCACCGCGGTGCTGGTGACCATGAACTTCATTGCCGACATGCTCTACGCGGTTCTGGATCCGAGGGTGTCCCATGGCAGTCGCCGCTGAGGCCCCGCCGGCCGGCCGCCGGCCGCCCGCCCTGGTCCGGCTCGCCACGGCGGCGCGCCGGCTGATCGCCTTGCCGACCCGCGACCCGTTCGCCATGGCCGGCCTCGTGATCTATGTGCTGTTCGTCCTGGTCGCGGCCTTTGCCGATGTACTGGCGACACACGATCCGAACGAGATCCTGTTCCTGGAAAGCGGCCGCCTGGCGCGCAGCATCCCGCCCGGCTTTGATCATTTCCTCGGCACCACCAATCTCGGCCGGGATATCTATTCCCAGCTCGTCCTCGGCACCCGTGGTGCGCTGATCGTCGGCGTCACCGCCGCCTTCGCCGTCGTCACCGTCGGGACCGTGATCGGTCTCGTCTCCGGCTATCTCGGCGGCCTGATCGACACGCTGCTGATGCGGCTCGCGGACATCGCGCTCGGCATCCCGTTCCTGCCCTTCGTGATCGTGCTGGTGGCGTTTCTGGGGCCCGGCACGTGGAACGTGGTGCTGGGCATCGCGCTGTTGCTGTGGCCGAACACGGCTCGGGTGATCCGCAGCCAGGTGCTCAGCTTGCGCGAACGCTCCTTCGTCGAAGCGGCGCGGGTGACCGGCTCGGGGACCTGGCGGGTGCTGTTCGTGCACATCGCCCCCAACATCCTGCCGCTGTCGCTGCTCTACGGGTCGATTGCCGTGGGCTGGGCGATCCTCACCGAGGCGGCGATCAACTTCCTCGGCTTCGGCTCGTCGGAGACCATCTCCTGGGGCTACATGCTGCAGGACGCCTACGCCTCCCAGGCCCTGTCGCGCGGCCACTATTTCTGGTTTGTGCCGCCGGGCATCTGCATCGTGCTCGTCGTGGTCGCCGGCTTCTTCATCAGCCGCGGCTATGAGGAACTGTTCTTCCCGAAACTGCGCGACTGAGCCGCCGATGCCGCCGATCCTCTCCATCCAGGACCTGACCGTGCAGTACCGGACCGCCCGCGGCACGATTCAGGCCGTGGACGGCGCCTCGTTCGACGTGCCGGCGGGTGCCGTGGTCGGGCTGGTTGGGGAGTCTGGCTGTGGCAAGACCACCGCCGCCCGCGCGATCACCGGCGTGATCCCGGCCAATGCCGACATCGTCGGCGGCCGCATCGTGTTCGGCGACCGCAACCTCGCGGGGCTGAGCCATCGGCAGATGGAGCCGGTGCGCTGGCGCGAGATCGCTTTCATCCCGCAGAGCGCCATGAATTCGCTCGACCCGGTCTACCGGGTCGGCTCGCAGTTGATGGAGGTGCTGGTCGACCGCGGCGGCATGGACAAGGCGACCGCCCGGGCGCGGGCGGCCGAGCTGTTCGAGATGGTCGGGCTGGACCCCAAGCGCCTGCGCGATTTCCCGCACCAGTTCAGCGGCGGCATGCGCCAGCGCGCCGCCATTGCCCTGGCGCTGGCCCTGGAGCCGAAGCTGATCATCGCCGACGAGCCGGTCACCGCGCTGGACGTTGTGGTGCAGCGGCAGGTGCTGGACGTGTTCAAGTCTCTGCAGGAACGGCTCGGGCTGTCGGTCATCCTGGTCACCCACGACATCAGCGTGGTGGCGTACACCTGCGACCAAGTGGTGGTGATGTATGCCGGCCAGGTCGTGGAATCCGGGCCGGTCGGGACCGTGCTTGCCGCCCCGAGCCACCCCTACACCATGGGTCTGTACAACGCCTTCCCGGACCTGCAGCGCAGCAGCGGCATCCTGGTGCCGATCGAGGGCAGCCCGCCCGACCTGATGCATCCGCCGACCGGGTGCCGGTTCCGCGCGCGTTGCCCGTTCGCCATCGAGCCGTGCACCAAGCCGCCGCAGTTCGCGGAGACCGGACCCGGTCACGCGGCGGCCTGCTGGCGTGCCGACGAGGCGGCGACCCTACGGACGCAGGCGGAGGATCCGGCGACCTGGTCAGTCGGTGCGGCGCGGGAGGCCCAACCGGCATGAACGCCCTGCTCGACGTCGCGGAGTTGACGAAGCACTTCCCGGTCTCCCGCTCGCTGGCGGATTTCGCCGCCGGGCGACGGCCGGTGGTACGGGCCGTCGACGGCGTCAGCTTCACCCTGCAGGACGGCGAGAGCGTCGGCATCCTCGGCGAGTCCGGCTGCGGCAAGACCACCATGGGCCGGCTGCTGCTGAAGCTGATCGAACCGACCGCCGGCAGCATCCGGTTCGACGGCGTCGACGTCTCGGCCCTGAAGGGAGAGGACCTGCTGGCATTCCGCATGCGCGCCCAGCTCGTCTTCCAGAACCCGTTCGATGCGCTCAACCCGCGCTTCACCATCTACCGGGCCCTGACCGAACCGCTGGTCAATGCCAAGGTGCCGCGGGAGGAGTATCGCGAACGGGCGCTGAAGGCGGTGCGCCGGGTGCACATGCCGGATCTCGACCAGTACGCAGACAAGTTCCCGCACCAGCTCTCCGGCGGCCAGTTGCAGCGCATCGTGCTGGCGCGGGCGCTGATCCTGGAGCCGAAATTCGTCGTTGCCGACGAGCCGGTCTCCATGCTCGATGTCAGCGTCCGCGCCGGCATCCTCAACGTCATGCGCGAGGTGCGCGACACGCTGGGGCTGACCGCGGTCTACATCTCCCACGACCTGGCCCTGGTCCGCTATGTCTGCGCCCGGACGATCACCATGTATCTGGGCATCGTGGTCGAGGACGGACCGACCGAGGAGGTCGTCCGCAACCCGCAGCACCCCTACACCCAGGCGCTGGTCAAGGCGGTTCCGGTGCCGCATGTGGAGCAGTCGCACGAGCCGCTGCCGATCACCGGCGGCGTTCCCGATGCGCGCAATCCCGCATCCGGCTGCCGCTTCCGCGACCGCTGCCCCTATGCGTTCGCGCGATGCGCCGAAGAGGCGCCGCCACTGACGCAGATCGCCCCGAACCACCGCGTCGCCTGCCATCTGCTGACATCCTGACCGCTCCGCCCGTTCGGGCGCGACTGTGCGATTCATCACACCCGCGCTTGGGTCGACCGGCTACGGTTCCAGGTCCTTTGTCGGTGATGCCGCGGTGATGTCGCCGTGATAGTCGCACTCTACGGCACTGGACGACCGTGCCGTTTTATTTCAAATTGTTCCTAAACAAGGTGACCAGTTGAGTGGCGGACATCGACGATCCACCGGAACGGGTTATCCGCAACCCCTTCGGGATCCGGCTTCGGACCGGCAGTGCCGCCAGGACGAAACAATGGAAACAATCGCCCGCAGGCATGGATATTCGCCAGAAACACTCCATCACTAATAGCGTGGCCTTTGTTTAGAGGGACGGGTCCATGGAAGGCTATACGCAGGCTGACCGCTTCATTCGCGTGGAGACGCCGCTCGGCGACGACGTCCTGATCCTGGAAGCGTTCTCCGGCCGCGAGGCGGTCTCGGAGATGTTCAGCTATCGGCTCGACGTGCTGTCGGTACGGCCGGACATCGCGCCGGACGAGATCGTCGGCAAGAACATCTCCTTCCTGGTGCACACCGCGGATGCCAGCGACCGGTATTTCAACGGCCATGTCCAGGGCATCGTCGGCGGCGAGTCCGAGGGCGGCCGGCTGCGGCGCTACTACATCGACGTGGTGCCGTGGCTCTGGTTCCTGACCCGGACCACCGACTGCCGGATCTTCCAGAACAAATCCGCCCCGGACATCATCGAGCAGATCTTCGGCGACCTCGGATTCTCCGACTACAAGCTCGACCTGCAGGGCAACCATCCCGCCCGCGAATACTGCGTGCAGTATCGTGAAAGCGACTACGCCTTCGTCTCCCGGCTGATGGAAGAAGAGGGCATGTTCTATTTCTTCACCCACGAGCAGGGTAAGCACACCCTGATCATCGCCGACCACAAGGCGACCCACAAATTCTGTCCGGAGAAGGAGATCCAGTTCAACCGCGGCTCCCTGGACGAGGATCACATCTCCCACTGGGAGCATCGCTGGGAATTCCGCACCGGCAAATGGGCCCAGACCGACTACAACTTCAAGAAATCGACCACCAACCTGATGACCAAGACCAGCACGCTGGTCAAGGTGCCCAAGGTCGACAAATACGAGGCCTATGAATATCCGGGCCTCTACTACGTCAAGGGTGACGGCGAGGGCCTGACCAAGCTGCGCATGGAGATGGACGAGGCCGGGTTCGACACGGTGTCCGCCGCCAGCACCTGCCGCAGCCTCTATGCCGGCGGCAAGTTCACCTTGTCCAAGCATGCCACGCCGCAGGAGGAAGGCGGCACCTGGACGATCACCGGGATCGAGCATCACGCCTCCTGCCCGATCCAGATCGCCGGCGGGGCGCGCGGCGAGCAGTCCTATGACAACGCCTTCACCTGCATGCCCGATTCCGTCGTCTACCGGCCGCCGCTGACGACGCCCAAGCCGGTCGTCTACGGCCTGCAGACGGCGGTCGTCACCGGCCCGGCCGGCGAGGAGATCTACCCCGACGAGTTCGGCCGGGTGAAGGTGCAGTTCCACTGGGACCGGGAAGGCAAGAAGGACGAGCAGACGACGATCTGGATCCGCGTCGCCCACCACATCGCCGGCAAGAACTGGGGATTCCACGGCCTGCCGCGCATCGGTCAGGAGGTGGTGGTCGCATTCGAGGAAGGCGATCCGGACCGGCCGCTGGTCATCGGCTCGGTCTACAACGACCAGAACATGCCGCCCTACGCCTATCCGGGCAACAAGACCCGCAGCGGCTATCAGAGCCGTTCGAGCAAGGGCGGGTCGCCGAGCAACTTCAACGAGTTCCGCATCGAGGACAAGAAGGGCTCGGAGGAGATCTACGTCCACGCCGAGAAGGACATGAACCGTGTCGTGGAGAACAACGACACGCTCAAGGTCGGCTTCGACAAGAAGGACGCCGGCGACCAGACCATCGACATCTTCCACGACCGGACCGAGACCGTCGGCAACGACGAGACGATCCACATCAAGCACGACCGCACCGAGAACGTCGACAACAACGAGACCATCACCATCGGCGTCGACCGCACCGAGCACGTCAAGAACAACGAAAAGATCACCATCGACGGCAACCGCACCGAAAAGGTCGTCAAGGACGAGACCATCACCATCGACGGCCAGCGCACCGAGACGGTGGCCAAGGACGAGAAGATCACGATCAACGGCGCCCGCACCGAGACGGTGGCCAAGGACGAGACGATCACCATCAATGGCGCGCGCAAGGAAACCGTCGCCAAGGATGAAACGATCACCGTCAACGGCGCGCGGACGGAGAAGGTGGCGAAGGCGGAGAGTGTCGACGTCGGAGACAGCCGGTCCCACAAGGTCGGCAAGGACGATTCCCTGAACGTCGGTAAGAACCTGAAGGTCACCGCCGGCGACTCGATCACCCTGAAGACCGGCGCCGCCAGCATCACCATGAAGAAGGACGGCACGATCACCATCCAGGGCAAGGACATCACGGTGAAGGGCTCTGGCAAGATCCTCGTCAAGGCCTCCAACACGGTGACGATCAAGGGAAGCAAGGTTCTCGAGAACTAGAGATGGCAGAGACCACAAAATCCAGAAGCGTGCCCGTTGCCGGCGTTTCGGGGACGCTGCCGGAAGTCGCGATCGGCCGGGTGGTCGGCATCGACGATTGCGGGATGCCGCTGGTCGACTTCCCCGGCAATCCTGCTCATGAACCCTTGAGCGCCATGTGCACGGCGCGGTTCGACAAGAGCGCGGTCGGCCGCTCGGCGGCCATCCTCTTCGCCAATGGGGACCCGTCCAAGCCGCTGGTCGTCGGTCTGATCTACAGCCCACTCGACGAGATCGTCGAAGTCGATCCGGAGGCGCGGTCATCCGAGGAGTCGCAGGAAATCGAGGTGCAGAAAGATGGCGACCGCATCCTCTTGTCGGCCCAGAAGGAAATCGTTCTCAAATGTGGCCGGGCGAGCATCACGCTCACGCGCGCCGGCAAGATCCTGTTGCGTGGTGCCTACCTGCTCAGCCGCTCCTCCGGCGTAAACCGGATCAAGGGCGGCTCGGTCCAGGTGAATTGACCGGGCGTCATGGAGCTTATCAACGCAACAGGGATGCAGGCGGGGTATACGCTGGGCCTGGATCCGGATGGACGCGAACACCTGGTGGTCGCGGTCAAAGGGACGTTCGACTTCCCCGAGGGGGGAGGTGGTGAACCGTCGCTGTCCGGCGAGCAGGAGCCCCTGGTCGAGGCGGACACCTTTACCGGCGCCCCGGGGAAATCGGCTCCGGTCTACGAATCCGACTTTCCGCTTCGCAAGCCCCGTTGCGATGTGTTGCTGCTGGGAACCGCCTATGCGCCCGGCGGGAAGCCGGCGAAGAAAGTCCAGGTCGGCATGAAGATCGGGTCGCTGGCCAAGGTGTTCGACGTCATCGGAGACCGCGCCTGGCAGTCTCGCGGAATGACGGTGATTGCCGGATCGCCGAGTCCGTTCACTGAGATGCCGGTGACCTATGACCGCGCGTTCGGTGGCACCGACGATCAGCACCCGGACCCGAAGATGCATGACGCCTACATGCCGAACCCGATCGGCCGCGGCTTCCATCGGCAGACGGCCGCCGAGTACATCGACGGCATGCCGCTGCCGAACACGCAGCACCAAAAGGAGCAGGTGAGCAGTCCGAAGGGCAAGTACAGGCCGATGGCCTTCGGGCCCATCGGGCGCGGCTGGGAGCCGCGCTACAAGCTGGCCGGCACCTATGATGAGGCCTGGTTGGCGGACCATTCCCCCTTTCTGCCGCCTGATTTTCAGGACAGCTATTTCCAGGCCGCCCCGGCCGATCAGCAGATCGCCCACCCCAAGGGCGGGGAGCCCATCGCGCTGCTGAACCTGACGCCGGAGGGGCGGACGGCATTTCGGCTACCGACCGTGGACATGCCGGTCGTGTTCTTTCACCGGCGCGGCGGTCGCACGGAGGTCGATGCGGTGGTCGACACGATCCTGATCGAACCGGACCAGAGGCGCTTTCTCGTGACCTGGAGGGCGAGCTCCCCGCTGAAGCGAAACATCTTCGAGGTGACACAGGTTCTGGCCGGCAAGATGCCGCGAGCTTGGTGGCGCGCGCGCGATCTCGGCAAGGAATACCACCCGTCCCTGGGCGCGCTGGCGCGCAGCAAGAGCGGCAACGCCGCAAATGGAGAGGCCCGGTGAGCGAAGCGCCGTTTGCGGTCCTGGGATCGGGAATGATGACCGGGGTCGGCTTGACCACGCCGACAGCCTGTGCCGCGATCCGCTGTGCCATCGACAATTTCCAGGAGACACGGTTTCTCGGCGATGGGGGCGAATGGCTGCTCGGCTGCGAGGTGCTTCTGGAGCCGCCGATGCGCGGTGAATCCAAGCTCGTCAAGATGCTTGCCGACGCGCTCAGGCAGTGCGTGGAGCAATTGCCGCCCGGTGTCTCAGCCGATCAGGTCCCGCTCCTGCTGAACCTGGCCGAGGCGGACCGGCCCGGGCGTTTCGAACTGGACGAGTCGGTCCTCGGGCAGCTCGCGGACGAGCTGGGTTTCGCATTCCACGAGGATTCTCGCGTGCTTGCCCAAGGCCGGGTCGGGTGCGCCGTGGCCTTGCACTGGGCCCGCACCCTGCTCCATCGAGAGGCCGACCGGCATGACCGTGTGATCGTCGCCGGCGTCGACAGCCTGCTGGTCGGCCCGACACTGGCCAGCTTCATCGAACGCGATCGTATCCTGACGGCCAAGAATTCCGACGGCTTCATTCCCGGCGAGGCCGCGGCCGCCGTCCTCCTTGGGCGACCGACCGCCGTTCCGGGTGGCACCCTGATCTGCACCGGCATGGGGTTCGCCAGGGAAACCGCGACGATCGAGTCGGAACAGCCTCAACGCGGCGATGGCCTGGTCAAGGCGATCACGGCCGCTCTGGAGGAGGCCGGTCGCGACATGGCCCAGATGGATCTCCGGGTCACCGACAACAGCGGCGAACAATACGGCTTCAAGGATACCGCACTTGCGGTGCTGCGCATCCTCCGCGAACGCAAGGACGAATTCGACATCTGGCACCCGGCGGACTGTATCGGGGAGGTCGGAGCGGCCACCCTGCCGTGCCTGCTGGGTGTCGCAAGCACCGCGGCCCAGGACGACTACCTGCCTGGCCCGAACGTGCTGTTCCATGTCGCCAATGATGACGGCAAGCGCGCCGCGCTGGTCATGCAGAATTATCGGGGCCGCTGATGGGCAACAACGTCTTCGCGAATGGCCGGGAAATCTCCTGCAAGGCGGCGGACGGCAAGTCGATCGCCGCATTCCCCGATGTCTGCTTCACGCCGCCCCAGACCCCGGCGACACCGCCCGGCGTGCCGATTCCCTACCCGAACACCGCCTTCGCCAAAGACACTTCCGGCGGAAGCAAGACCGTGAAGATCTCCAACAAGGAGGTCATGCTCAAGAACAAGTCGAAATTCAAGACGTCGACGGGGGATGAGGCGGGCAGCGCGCCCAAGAAGAACGTCATCACAAGCAAGATCAAGGGCAAGTCCTACTTCAAGAGCTGGTCGATGGACGTCAAGTTCGAGGGGCAGAACGTGGTGCGCCACATGGACATGGCGACGCACAACCACGGCTCGGATCCCGGCGGCACGCCGCCCTGGGTCTATCAGGACATGCCGGCGGAGCAGCGCGAGAAGTGCCTGGAACAGGACGATGAAGCCAAGGAGAAATGCGACGGTGCGACGCCGCACATGGAGCCCAATTCCAAAGGCAAGATGGTCCAGAAGGGGCTGGACTGTCCGCCTGGCTGCGAGGAGGCCAAGGCCTGCATCCTCGCGCCCAAGAAGAATGACGACAAGTTCTGCTGCCATCCCAACAACACCGGGCACCACCTCGTCGAGGTTCATTGCTTTACGCATGTCAGCGGCCGGGGGGTACGGGCCGACCAGGGTGGGAAGATCAGCGAGTTCCTCGACTATAGGGAAAACGATGCGCCCTGCGTCTGCGCGTCCCAATCCGCCTCGGATGGCACGCATGGGATCATGCATGATGTGCAGGGACATCAGGAGCGGGCTTACTATGCAATGCGCTCCAACGACCCGGACTTCGTTCCCCACCAATTCGGCGGTCATCCCAATGAGCTGTCCTACTGGAACTACGGCGAGGCCCGGGACACGGGCGTGGCGGCGCACAAGAAGGCGTTCCCCGATTGCGAGGCCGAATGCACGCGGCGCCAGCTGGACCACTATCACCAGGATCAAATCGGGATCCAGGACGACGCCCCTGTCCGGACGGATCCGGTGAACCGGCACTGACCGGCGTTCCATCCGCGGTGTGACCGGCAACCCGCCACAATGTCCGTTGGCCGATGCCGATCGCCGACCCGGCCGACACGGAGAATCTCCCGCGGCCATGAAACACCGCATCGGCGCTCATCGCGGCAGCGCCTCAGAAGGGTCAAACGATGACAGACACCAGCGACCTATCACTCAGTTTTCGGTCCGGCATGAGCCTCGGCATCGACGAGGGCATGGTCATCGCCCAGAAAGGGCCGCGACCTGACCCCGAATTCCCGGAAAGTCACATCATGCACTGGACGGCCGATCGGGGCTGGCGCACGCAGGTCATCGCGCTCACCGCGATACGGATGACCTCGGTGGAGGAGGCCGAGACCGATCTTCTGATCATGGGCGCCGGCGGCTTCATCGCGGCCATGTCGGGCGAGCGGTTCACCGAGGAAATGGTCGACGAGAGCAATGAGGGGCCGAAGTTCCGCGGAAACATCCGCGACATGCGCGTCATCGGCAAGCATGCCTACGCTGTCGGCATGAGCCGGCAAGTCTATCGCAGGGACGGGCCGGGCAGCTGGACCCATTGGGATGCCGGTGTCGTGCAGCCATTGGGGACGCTCGACATCGCCGGCTTCAGCGCCATTGACGGGTTTTCGGAAGCGGATCTGTACGCCGCCGGGTTCAATGGCGAGATCTGGCACTTCGACGGCGATGGCTGGAGGCCCGTCGACAGTCCGACAAATCTCATCATTCATCGAATTCGCACAATCGCGCCGGATCGGGTCTATGCGAGTGGGCAGAAGGGCGTGCTGCTGGAAGGCCGGGACCAGGCCTGGAAGCCAATCCTGCATGACGCGACCTCCGAGGATCTCTGGGGTATGGAGTGGTTCAACGACAGCCTCTACGTATCCAGCGAGAGCGGCATCTTCCGTCTGGAGGACGATACGCTGACAGCCCTCGATACCGGCCTTGGCGATGGTTTCAGCTATCGTCACCTCCACGCGCACGGTGGGGCAATGTGGTCGTTCGGACCCGGGCATGTCGCCAAGACCGACGGGCAGACCTGGACGGACGTAACGCCAACATAGGGTGGTGGCGGTAGGGGGCGGTCGTGTTGCGTGCATCGATGAACACTCCGCGACCCTCCGCTCAATCGCCCGCGACTTCAGATCAGAGAGCGGCCGGACTGTCGTGCCTATCCTAGACTCCATCGTATCCCAGCATGCCGAAGAGGCCGCGTTCCTGTGGATTCAGCGCGATCTCGCGGTCCGCGCCGCGCATTACGACCTCAAGGATCTGGCGCATCATGATGGTCGCATCGAAGCCCATTTCAGCGGGCTTCGCGCCGCGGGCGATGCGGGGTGGGCCCTCTCCGCCGATCTGTTGGAGAAGGACCGGGAGGCCGGTGAGGTCTTCGCCGCCGGGGTCCTCTCTCTCGAAAGCGGCAATGCGGATCGGTTGGCGGCGGTGGTCAATGTTGCCGAGGCGGTTCCGGAGACAGTGCGCGGCTTGGTGTCTGCCCTGGGATGGGTCGAGCGCAAGGCGTTGGCCGGCACGGTCCGCGACATGCTCACCCACGGGTCGCCGTTCATGCGCATGCTCGGCATTGCGGCCTGCGCGGTGCACCGGGCCGATCCGGGGGCGGCGCTCGAGGCCGGGGTGGCGGATCCCGATGTGCGGCTTCGGGCGCGTTCGCTGCGCACCGCCGGCACATTGAAGCGGTTTGATCTGTTGCCGGCGATCGCCCGGGGGTATGGCGACGACGACGAGGATTGCCGCTTCTGGGCCGCCTGGGCCGGCGCCATGATCAAGGACGCCAATGCGATCGCCAGATTGCGGGCGTTCGCCCGGCCTGGTTCGCCCTACGCCGCCCGCGCCTTCGAGGTGGCGTTGCGGGCGATGGATCCGACGGCGGCGGTGGAGTGGCTGAAGGCGATCGGCAAGCACAAGGAACTGCGGCGGCTGCTGATCATCGGCAGCGGCGTTGTCGGCAACCCGGTCTCGGTCAGCTGGCTGATCCGGCAGATGACGACGCCGGAGCATGCCCGGGTCGCGGCCGAGGCGGTCGCCATGATCACCGGAGTCGATATCGCCGAGGAGGATCTGGAGGGCGAGTGGCCGGAGGGGTTCAAGGCGGGGCCGAGCGAGGATCCGGAGGACGAGGACGTTGAGATGGATCCGGACGAGGATCTGCCCTGGCCCGAACCGGCCGCCGTCGACGCCTGGTGGGACGCCAACAAGAGCCGGTTCAAATCCGGCCAGCGCTACCTGCTCGGCGTGCCGATCGCGCCCGGCCCGCTGAAACAGGTCCTGCGCTCCGGGAGCCAGCGGCAGCGCTATTCCGCCGCCATGGAACTGGCCCTGACCGCGCCGGATGCACCGCTGTTCGAGACCCGGGCGCCCGGCAAGCGGCAACAGGCGTTGTTGGCCGGAAAATAGAGCACCAAGGGGCCGTTGCGGCCCATCAAGGGCAGGAGCCCGCTCCACTAAGGGAAGCCGTCAATCCTTAAGAGATTGATGAAGGTTTCGTGACGCAGATTGTAAGATATCCAAGTAAATGCAACCATTAATAAATCGTATCTTAACGTCTCTTTACCATTTTGCGCTCCGATCCTGGTGGCGGGTTCCCTGCGCCGCCTGACCGTCCAAAGACGAATTGCCATCGAGGAGCGCGCGCATGGCCCGCAACCGCAGACCGCGTATCTATGACCAGGAGCTTTCGGTCCGGGAGGGCGATCCGGTCGCCGCCCAGGTCTTCGCCTATGACCGGGATTCCGGCGACACGCTGACCTACCGGATCGTGTCGGGCAACGGTGACGGGCTGTTCCAGATCGATCCGCTGACCGGGGTCATCACGCGGGCGGATGGCGGCGTGTTCGACTTCGAGACCGATGCGCGCCGCTATGATCTGCGGGTGCGGGTCACCGATGACGGCAACCCACCGAAATCGCGCACCGCCGACGTGACGATCCGCATCACCGACGCCCCCGAGGTGCCGCACGAGATCACGGTTGCGAACCTGTCGGTGGACGAGAACGCCGCCGGTGCCGTGATCGGCGCCGTGACGGTGGCCGACCAGGACGACACCAGCCACATCCTCACGGTCGACGACGCCCGGTTCGAGATCGTCGGAGGCGTGCTGAAGCTCAAGGACGGCGAGTCGCTCGATCACGAGGCTGAGTCGACCGTCGACGTCACCATCACCGCGACCGATGACGATGACGGTAGCCTGTCCCAGAGCTTCACCATCGCCGTCACCGACGTGAACGAAGCGCCGAGCGGCCTTTCGCTCTCCGGCGCGGCGGTGGATGAGAATGCGGTTGGGGCCGTCGTGGGATTGATCACGGTCTCGGACCCGGACGACCCGCTCGATCCGTTCGGTATGCACAGCTTCTCCGTTGACGATTCGCGTTTCGAGATTGTCGGCGGCGTCCTGAAACTGAAGGACGGCGAGGCGCTCGACCACGAGGCCGGCGGGCAGGTGTCCGTCACCGTCACCGCGACCGATGGCGGCGGCCTCAGCACCAGCGAGACCTTCGACATCGCCGTCACCGATGTGAACGATGCGCCGACGGCGATCGCGCTGTCGCAGACGTCGGTCGACGAGAACGCGCTGGGCGCCGTGGTCGGGACCGTGACGATCACCGATCAGGACGACCCGGGACACCCTTTTGGCCAACACACGATCACCGTCGATGACGCGCGGTTCGAAGTCCTCGGCAACACCCTCAAGCTGGTCGACGGTGTCAGCCTGGACCACGAGGCGACCGGGCCGATTCCCGTGACGGTCACGGCCACCGATGGTGGTGGCGCCGCCATCAGCCAGACCTTCGACATCGCCGTCGCAGACGTCAATGAGGCGCCGACGGCCATGACCCTCTCGAATGCGACGGTCGACGAGGCCACGGCGCGGGCAGTGGTGGGAACCCTGACGGTGACCGACCCGGATGATCCGCTGCAGCCCTTCGGCCGACACAGCTTCACCGTCGACGATAACCGGTTCGAGGTGGTCGGCGATGTGCTGCGGGTCAAATCGGGCGTCACCCTGGATCACGAGACGGAGGACATGGTGACGGTGACGGTCACCGCGACCGACGGGGGCGGGGCCAGCGTCACCCAGACGTTCGATCTGGCGGTCACCGACGTCAACGAGGCGCCGACGGCGGTCAACCTGTCGAACCTGCGTGTGGACGAGGCCACGCCCGGCGCCGTCATCGGCGACATCATCGTCAGCGATCCCGACGATCCGTCCGGGGCCTTCGGCATGCACACCGTCACCGTCAACGACTCGCGCTTCGAGATCGTGGACGGCGCCCTGAAGCTCAAGGACGGTGTCGCGCTGGACTTCGCCGACGGGTCGTACCTTCTCGTGACCCTGACGGCCACGGATGGCGGAGGTCTCAGCGCCAGCCATGTCAGGCCGATCTATGTGAACGAGATCAACGAGGCGCCGGTCTTGACCTTCAACGGTGTCGACAGCCTCCCGGAGGAGGCGGTCGGGCTGCTGGTCGGCACCGGCTACGCGACGGACCCGGACCGCGCGGACGGTATCTTCGGGTTGACCACGCTCACGGTGGATGACCCGCGGTTCGAATTCTTCTTCGGACGACTGCAACTCAAGAACGACGCCGCCCTCGACTTCGAGACCGAGCCGACGGTGACCCTGACCATCACCGCCACCGATTCCGGCGGGCTGACCGACAGCCAGACCTTCACCTTCGATGTCCGCGATGTGCTCGACGGGAAGACGTTCTTCTCCCTCGGGGCTCTGGACGGCACCGATGGTTCGATCCTGTTCAGCTCCGACCCCGACGATTTCTTCGAATTCGCCTACTCGGTCAGCGGTGCCGGCGACGTCAATGGGGACGGATATGACGACCTGGTCGTCGGCGTGCCCATCGCATCCGCCGGCCCGGAGGCGGTGGATCAGGGGGCCAGCTATGTCGTGTTCGGCTCCGCGGCCGGCTTTCCGGCCCAGTTCGACCTCGCCACGATCGACGGCAGCAACGGCTTTCGCATCAGCGGCACGGACACCAACTATGGCGGGCTCGGGGCCTCGGTCAGCGGCGCCGGCGATTTCAACAATGACGGGTTCGCCGACCTGGTTGTGAGCGCCATCCCGATCGCCGCACCGGCCGGGACCGGCTGGCCGCCGCCGCCACCGCCGACCAACGAGAGCTTCGTCATCTACGGCAAGGCCGACGGCTGGACTGCGGATTTCGATCTCGAGACGCTCGATCCCGCGGACGGCTTCCGCCTCTTCAGCTCGACCGCCGGCGACTATATCGGCTCCCCGACCCTGGATATCGGCGATTTCAACGGCGACGGCTTCGACGATTTCGCCATCAGCGATCCCGGCGCCGAGATCGGTGCCTATCCCCAGGGCGTGACCTACATCGTCTTCGGCACCGATGCAGGCATGCCGACCGACCTCGACCTGGCCACCCTGGATGGCACCAACGGCTTTCGGGTCGAGGGGCCCGGGCCGGACGGGTTTGCCGGCTATGTCGGTTCCGCCGGCGATTTGAACGGCGACGGGTTCGACGACTTCTCGATCAATGCGATCGACTATTCCGACCCGAGCGGGTTTCCCGATCATTCCGACTACGTCGTGTACGGCACCGCCGACGCCTTGGCGCCGACCGTGGATCTTGGAGCGCTCGGGCCGACGGAAGCGCTGAAGATCGGCAGCGACAATTCGTCGTCGCTCCTGGTTCCGAACCAGATCCTCACGGCCGGTGATTTCAACGGCGACGGCCATGAGGACATCGCCGTCAGCGCGGCCGACTGGCCGCCGGATTCTGGCGCCGTCTATGTGATCTATGGTAGCGCGGACGGGCTGCCGGACACCATCGACCCGGCAACGCTCGACGGCGCGGCCGGGTTCCGGATCGACGGGCCGGCCGACGCCGTGTTCGGCTACAACGCGACCACGGCCGGCGACGTCAACGGAGACGGCCTCGACGATCTGCTGATCGCATCGGAGAAGTCCAACGAGGTTGGCTCCGTCTATCTGGTGTACGGCCAGGAGGGCGGTTACGCCCAGGGGCTCGATCTCTCCCTGTTCGACGGCACTACCGGGTTCCGGCTCGACGGCACGCTGCGCCTGTCCGGCGCGGGCTTCTCTCTGGATGCCGCCGGGGATGTGAACGGCGATGGCCTCGCCGACATCATCCTGAGCGAGCCCTTCGAGTCCGATCCCGGCTTTCTCGCCCCCGGCGCGGCGTTCGTCTTCTATGGCAGCGACATCACCGGCGACATCTCGACCATGGGCGGCGCCGGCGACGACATGCTGGCCGGCACCACCGCGGCGGACAGCCTGGTCGGCGCCCAGGGCGACGATGTCCTGGTCGGCAATGGCGGCGCCGATGTCCTCTATGGCGGCGCCGGCGATGACATCTTGGCGGTCGGCGATCTGGACTTCTCGCGGATCGACGGCGGCGGCGGCACCGACACCCTCCGGATCGATGGCGCGGGTCAGACGCTGGATCTGACGAGCCTGGGCAACGAGGTCATCCGCGGCGTCGAGCGGATCGATCTGGCCGGCAGTGGGGACAATGCGCTGACCTTGGCCGTGACCGATGTCCTCGCGATCTCGGAGGAGAGCAACGATCTGTTCGTCGGCGGCGATGCCGGCGATCAGGTGACCGCGGTCGGCGCCTGGCAGAGCGAGGGCCCCGTGACGGTCGACGGCGTCAGCTACACGGTCTACAGCGTCGCCGGGGTCGCGGCGGCGCTCTATGTGGAGGACGACGTCGTCTTTGCGACGGCCGCGACCACCGGCGTTTAGTCCGGCGAGGCGGCCCGGCGGGCTCGGTGACAGTCTGGAGACAGAGGCGCGGCATTAACCAAATTGCCGCGCGTCTCAACTATACTGCGAGCTGGTCGGCGGTCTGTCGCCGCAATGGCCAACCCTGCCGATCCCTGTCCCCAAGCGGAAGTGGAAGTGACCATGTCGGTAGCATCGATGACCGTCGACGATTTCCGGGTCGGGCATGTCCTGAGCCGCTCGATGGCGATCCTGGCGCGAAATATCGTGCCGTTCGGCCTGTTGGCGGTCCTGTTCACGGCGCCGAGCTTCATCCCGTCGGTGATGTTCGACCCGCAGACCGGGCTGACCGACCCGAAGACCATGCAGGCGCTGCAATACGGGAACGAGGCGGCGATACGGGAAATCGTGATGCTGATCGTCATCTCCATCGGGCTGGCGATCCTCGGTCTGATCCTCAGCACCGTGGTTACCGCGACCATGGTCTATGGCACCTTCCAGGACCTTCGCGGGACGCCGGCCAGCATCGGGATCAGCCTGCGCCGGGGCGTCGGCGCCATCCTGCCGGTGATCGGTGTCGCGCTGCTGGGCACGCTGCTCATGATGCTCGGCGCGCTGGCGCTGATCATTCCCGCCTTCATGATCGCCGCCGCGCTGTGGGTGGCGATCCCGACTGCGGTCGTCGAGCGCCCCGGGGTGATCGCCAGCCTGAAGCGCAGCGCCGAACTGACCCGCGGCTACCGCTGGAAGATCTTCGGCATCTTTGTCGTCATCTGGCTGATCAGCGCGGTCGCCATCGGCATGGTGCAGACGCCACTGGCGATCAGCCTCGCGACGGCCGGCCCGCAGGGCATCGGTTCGAGCATGTTCATCGTCTATCACGGCATTGTCCTGCTGGTCAGCGCCTTCTTCACCGCGCTGGGCGCGGTGTCCTCGGCAGTCGCCTATCACGATCTGCGGGCGGTCAAGGAAGGCTTCGACATCGACCACTTCGCGTCGGTGTTCGACTAAGAAACAAGGGCACAACAATACGGGGACAGTATACTTAATTCATGAGTTAAGTATACTGTCCCCGTATTGTTGTGCCCTTGTTTTCGACCCTACCTGCGAGTGCCGCCGTCGGGGCTGTCGTGTTTGCTTTCGCGGCGCACGCCGAACAGCATGCGGGTTTCCAGATGCGCCCTCAGCGCCGCGTAGAACGCCTCCAGGAAGGCGCGATGGTCGACCTTCTGGCCCGGCTCCGGCGTCCAGCCGATCTTCCGGCTGATGCGGTCGTAGACCGCGGACCGGGTCTCCACGATATCTGGGCCGCTCTTGCGCAGAACCGTCTCGAGCGTCTGTAGCTCGTAGATCCCGTACACGCCGAGCTGCGCGGCGGTGAAGACATATTGCGACGGCGCTGCGGTCGCCGGGCGCGGGGTCTCGCCGGCCAGGTCGGTCATCAGCGTGCCCTTCGGGGCCCAGACCACCCAGGTTCCCGCCACGATGTCGCCGACCCTGAGCCGGTCCTTGTTGAAGAACGGCATCAGCACGAAGATGCCGGCCCAGACCACCGTCAGCAGGTTGGCCCAGGTGCCGCTGTACTGTGCCACCAGCAGGGCCTGGATCGGGATGAACACCTCGATCTCGCGCATCAGGTTGCGGGCGAACACCGCCTCGGTGCGGAGCTGGCCACCCTGGCGGTCGATGACCCGCAGCCCCATGGCGCGCTTGCCCGGCGTCGCCCCCTGCCAGCGCAGCTCGAAATAGACGAAGTAGAAGCTGCGGATCAGGAACCAGATCAACAGCACCAGCGACCAGATCCAGCCGCTGCCCACCGCGGCGCCGAACCCGAAGCCGAGCGCCGCCAGCAGGACGATGACGGTGATCGCGGCACCCATGGCGAGCAGGTCGATCAGCAGTGCCACGGCCCGGTCCCCGCGGGCCGCCAGGTAGACGTGCAGCGGCACGCCCTCCGGCGTCAGGATCTCGCGCCGGTCGGCGGCATGGGCCGCGATGGCGGCGGAGACGCTAGGCGCTGTCGCCATAAGGTTTGCCCCGTCCCGCGAGCCCGAAATATCCGGCCCAGAACAGCAGCGTCGTCAGCGCGATGCCGTAGCGCCAGGCCGGGTCATTGATCAACTGGCGGCCGAATCCCTCCAGCAGCGCGGCGAGCAGGAACATGATCACCGCGCCCATGACGATGCGGGTGGCCATGCGGCCCTTCAGCGCCAGGTTGGCCAGCCTTGTGTGGCGGCCGGGGAAGGCGAGGGATTCCGCCAGCACCAGCCCGGCGCCGCCGCACACGATGACGGCCAGAAGCTCGGTCACGCCATGGATCAGCAGCCAGGCGCAGACCTCGACCAGCAGGCCGCGACTGTCGAACAGCGCCAGGAAGGCGCCCAGGGTCAGCCCGTTATAGACCAGCAACAGCACCACTGGCGCGCCGAGCGCAAAGCCGAGCGCGAAGCACATCATGCCGATCTTGGCGTTGTGGCTGAACAGGAAGGAGGCGAACAGGTTGAGCCGTTCCGCGCTGGTCTCCCCGGTGTCGTAGAGCGTGCTGCGCAGATACTCGGTCGACGCGGTCGGGGTGCGGCCGCCGGCCAGCTCCGACGGCATGAAGGTGTAGAACCAGTCGTCGTCCTGGCTGACCAGGGCGAAGCCGATGGCGATGCCCAGCGCCATGCAGAGCGCGGAGATGAAGATGTGCCAGCGCGCCTGCCGGATCGCACTGGGGAAGCCGGCGCGGAAGAAGCGGCCGATGGCCTCCGGCAGGCCGGACCGGGCCCCGTAGACGCAGAAATAGGCGCGCGCCGCCAGCGCCTCCAGATACTCCAGCACGTTGCGGTCGAGCGAGATGCTGCGCGCCACCGACAGCGAGGAGAGCGTGGCGCGGTACAGCCCTGGCAACCGCATCACCTCGTTGGGCGAGAGCGAGCGCACGCCGCCGGATTCGGTCTTGGCGACGAGGGATTCCAGCTCGCGCCAGGTTCGCTCGCGCTCCCGCCGGAAGGAGTAGCTCTTCAGGAAATCGTTCGACATCGCTAGGCCATGGCCTCTTTGAGCGTCGGCAATCCTTGGCGCATCAGATTAGATCCTGCCGCTTAATCATAAGATAGCGGTTCACCAGCTCCATGCTGATCGCCTGGGAGGGCGCGTCGATGCAATGCACGCCCAGCCGGCGCAGGCGTTCCAGCACGACGGTGCGTTCGCGCACGAAATCATCGGCGATGACGGCGCGGGCCACATCGCCGAATGCGGTCGGCGGCGCGTCGATGGTGTCGAACAGCCCGGTATCCCTCAGCGTCACGAAGATCACCAGATGGCGCCCCGACAGCCTTTGCAGGTTGTCGACCATCAGCTCGGCGGTCACGGTATCCACGAACTCGGTCATCAGGATGACGAGCGACCGCCGGTTCAGCCGGCCCAACAAATCGGTCAGGCCGAGGGTGAAATTGGTCTCGTCCTGGCAATAGGCCATCTGGGCGGACGCCTGCTGCAGCCGCCAGAAATTATGCAGCCCGCCGACCGGCGCCGTGGCGTGACGGACCGACGCATCGAAGCCGAACAGCCCGACACGGTCGCCGCCGCGCAGGCCCATATAGGTCAGCATCAGCCCGGCATTGATGGCGTGGTCCAGCTTGGGGATGCCGTCCATCGGCTCGCTCATCAGGTGGCCGGTGTCGAATGCCAGGATGATCTGGTGGTTGCGCTCGGTGCGGAACTCCTTGCAGACCAACTCCCGATGGCGAGCGGAGTGCTTCCAGTCGATCGAGCGGTGGTCGAGGCCAGGCACATAGTCGCGCAGGCTGTCGAACTCCGAGCCGTCGCCCTGCTGCTTCTGCGCCTTCATGCCGAAGGGCGCGTCGATGGTGGTCAGCCGCAGCGCCACGCTGCGCACCGCGCGGACATTGGGCACCACGGGGATTTCCAAGGCGAGCTGCTGGATCCGCTGCCGGGACATCAGCCCCAGCGGCCCGCGCCAGCGCACCCAGAGCCGCTCCAGCACCGCGGTGCCGCGACGCAGCGGGACCAGCGGGATGGCCGGTTCCGGCGTCGTGTCCGGCGCCAGCAAGAGCTCCAGCTTGTCCGGACGCTCCAGGATCGGCCCGACATCGAGGACGATCTCCAGCGGCACCGGTTGCCGGGCGTCGGCGGAATGCAGCCGGATCACCAGGTCATCCTGGTCGCCGGCGTAAAGCAGGTCCGGCGCCCTGACCTCCGCGGTCAGCAGCCGGCTGCGCGGCGCCAGCAGCGCGTCGAGGCCGGTCAGCAGGACGGCGCCGGCCAGATAGACCAGGCCCAGGGGCCACAGGCGCTCCACCGCCAGTGCCAGCACCAGGGAGACCGGGATGCCGGCACCGAAAACGACCACCGCCAGGGGGGTCGGCCGGATCATCGCGGGGCCGGGGTCCGGTCCAGGATCTGCTCGACCAGCTGGTCGACGCTCAGCCCCTCGATCTCTGCGCCCGGCGCCAGCACCACCCGGTGGCGCAGGATCGGCACGGCGAGGAACTTGATGTCGTCGGGGATGACGTAGTCGCGGCCATTGACCGCGGCGAGGGCGCGCGACGCCGTCGCCACCATGTTGGCCGAGCGCGGCGAGGCGCCGTATTGCAGCGAGGCGTGCTCGCGGGTCGCGCGGATGATGTCGACGATATAGGCGATCAAATCGTCGGTCAGCCGGATCGACTGGATGTAGGTGCGGATCGCCGACAGTCCGTTCAGGTCCAGCACCGGCGCGACGCCGAACTCCGACAGCCGCGGCATCGACGTCCTGTGGCCGTGGCGGGAGACGATCGCCAGCTCCTCGTCCCGCGACGGGTAGTCCAGCACATGCTTGAACAGGAACCGGTCGAGTTGGGCCTCCGGCAGCGGATAGGTGCCCTGGTGCTCGATCGGGTTCTGGGTGGCGATGACCATGAAGCCGGAACCCAGGTCGTGGGTCTGGCCGTCGATGGTCACGGCGCGCTCATGCATCGCCTGCAGCAGCGCGGCCTGGGTCTTCGGCGGGGTCCGGTTGATCTCGTCGGCCAGCAGAAGCTGGGTGAAGATCGGCCCCTTGGTCAGGGTGAACTCGTTGGTCTGGAAGTTGAACAGGTTGGTGCCGACCACGTCGCCCGGCATCAAATCGGGGGTGAACTGGATGCGCCCGAACGCCAGCGACAGCGCCGACGCGAAGGTCTGCACCAGCATGGTCTTGGCGGTCCCCGGAACACCCTCCAGGAGGATGTGGCCTTCGGAGAGAAGGCTGACCAGCAACAGGTCGACGGCGGCGTCCTGGCCGACGACGACCTTACCGATCTGTTCCTTCAGACCGTCCTTGGCCGCCTGAATGGCCTGCAGGTCCATGCAGCATCTCCTGTTTCCAACGATTGACGGATTGCGCCACGCGGGCCAGCCGCGCGCCATCGCTTCTCTGCTGACGCGCCACCTCGGCCACCGCCTGGCAGATTTCCGCGCAGGTCACGCCGACCCCGCGCCGCTTGCCGACCCTGTCGAACCAGGTGACCAGCGCGTCGCCGCGCAGCTGTGCGGGCGCATGCAGGGCCAGCGAGACGTCCCGCAAGGTGACCCTGAGATAGCGGTTCAGGATCGCCACCCCGTGACCGCCGAATTCCAGCAGCCCGGCGGTGTTGTCGATCAGCCCCGCCTTGCCGGGCGCGATCGGCCGGGCGGTCGGCAGCGGCGCGCCGAAGCGGGCCGTCGCTGCCCACAGCAGCACCGCCAGGGTCACCACCGCGATGACCGCGGTGATCGCCAGCGGCGTCTCGAAGACCGCGCGGGTCAGCGCCGGCTCGGCCTCGAAGCCGTGGATCGTCTCGTCGATCACGATGGTGCCGCCCTGCGGACGGATATGGTCGATCATCCGCACCGCGAGCAGGGCGTTGTCTCCCTGGCCGATGCCGTGATTGGACAGAATATCCGGGTCCGACAGCACCCAGAGCGTGTTCCAGCCGCGATCCAGCCGGCCGAGCAGCATGCCCTGCGGGCCGCCGATCACGGGCTCGACGTCCGGGGCCCGGAAGAGCTGCGGCGCCGCCAGGGTCGGGGCGGGGAACTGTCCGGTGTTCAGCGTCAGTCCGGATGGCCGCACGACGGACCCGTCGAGCAGGACCGAGGTCAGCATCTGCTCGGTGTCCTTCACCGGCAGCAGCTCGCCGCTTTCCAGCCAGTCGGGGATGAGCAGGTTCTCCGAACCGGTCCATTTCGGAAGCACCACCAGGACATTGCGCGCGCCCATCAGCCGCTTCAGGTCCAGTGGCGTGGCGACCGGGGCGAGGGGCTCGGCGATCACCAGCAGCGAGGACGAGCCGGCCTTGGCGGCGGATTCGTACCGGCTGACCAGCACCGGCATCGCAACCTCCTCCAGCACCTCCACGAAGGCGCGATGGCCGATCGCGCTGTAGGAGAAGGTGTTGGCTCCGGAGCTGCGCTCCGATCCGCCATCGCCGGCCACCAGCGACAGCACGATGGCGCCGACGAAGGACAGCGTACCGATGGTCATCAGCCAGAAGACCGTACGCGGGGCGAAGACGGCGCGGTCGCTCATGACGCGGCCCCGGAACTCTCGTGGGCGATCTGGACGTAGTTGTCGCGACAGCGCCGATAGTCCTCCTCGCCGGCCGCGCGTCCGCCGAAATGGCTCAGCTCGACCGCCGAGACGATCGCCGACAAGGCGTGGGCCGACTTCTCCGGCAGGCTCAGCCGCCGCGCCACCTCGCGGCTGGTCAGCGACGGCGCGATCACCGCGTCGAAGCGAAGCCGGCGCAGCTGGGCGATGCAGTCGAGCAGCAGCATATGCAGCGCCTCGGCATAGCGGCCTTCGCGCGCCAGCCGGTCGGCCGCATCCAGGGAGAGCCCGGTCCCGGGCTCCGCCGGCGACGCCCCGCTCGGGAGGTCGTCCCCGCCCGGCTGGGTGGCGGTTCCACGCGGGCGCAGGCGGAACGACGACAATTCGTTGACGATGAAGATCACCAGCAACAGACCGCCGGCACCGACCAGCAGCCACATCAGGACGCGCGCCAGACCCAGAAGACTGTCCGGAAGCTCGAACGACCAGCTTGGCTCTTCCTCGACGACGGCCTCCTCGGGCTCCGCCTCGTTGGGAAGCTCGGTCTGGAACCGCTCGTTCTCCAGCACCGTCTCGACCGCCTGGCGGATCTCCTCATCGGTCGGCTGGGCCGTCGCCGAGTCCGCCCATCCCGACAGCACGAGCATCACCCCGGCGACAAGCAGCGTCGCGAGGGTCAGGCCGGGTCGGTCGGTCCGGCGCGTCGGACTGGACATGGGCATTGCGAATGGCGGCGGATGCTGTGGAGGATATCGTGCTGACGGTGACGGAATGGAATACCGGAATGCGTACCTTAATGCCCTGGCGGGCCGGCACTGGCAATCTTCCTACTCGCGCAAAGGTAGACGATTGGTCAACATCCGGCGAATTGCGGGGCGGGCGGTCGAGGCCGGCGGCGGCCCGACCGTGAGTGGCTAGTCCGACTGCAGCCGGGCGGCGATCCGGCTCTTGGCGATCTTCGCGTTCCGGCGCTTCTGGATGATCCGGGCGGGGACGGTGACGGCGGCGGCGGACGGGTAGTAGACCAGCAGGCCGATCAAGGCGCCGACCGCCGCGTAGATCAGGCTCAGCCTGTCGAGCGGCACGGCGGGCTCGAAATTCTCCCAGGTCTCCGCGGCGATGGTCCGGTCCATCCCGGTGGCGAAGGTGTAGGGCCGGGAGACCGGTCCGGCGTTGCGCAGCGTGTCCAGATGCGATTCGAGCCAGGCGGCGCGGTCGATCTTCTCCTTCAGCCACACGCCCTCGCGCACGAAGATCGGGTTGGAGGCGCGGCGGAACTCGTCGAGATAGGCATAGATCGGCAGACCCGCCTCGGCCGCGCGTTCGGCGATCGCGGCCACGTCGAGCTGCGCCTCGGCCAGCCGGCCTGCCAGATTCTGCTGATAATGCTGCATGAAGGTGGAGAGCTGCGAGCTGCTCAACGCGCCGGTCAGCACCATGGCCAGCGCCACCAACCCGCCGAGTTTGCGCAGCAAGGGGCGGAGCACGGCATCCTCCTGGTCTTCCGCAGCCGATTCCTTACAAGCGGGATATGCGCTAAAGCGCCACTACGGCAGCAATGTGGTGGGCCTGCTTGCCGGTTCCTTGGCGATGGCGCGGGCGGGCCCGCCGGCCAGACCCGCGGACGGGCGCGTGGCATGCATGCGCAGGGCGCCGATGAAGGCGGTGCCGCGGCGGCCGTCGATGCGGATCGCCGTGCTGTTGGCGCCGACACGGATCACCCGGCCCTGGACCCCGTGATGGCCGCCGGACGCCATGACGCGTACCCGCATGCCGGGCTTCGCCTCCAGGGCGCGGTCCACCAGAACGCCGCTGGTGGACACGTTGATGGTCATGCAATCAACCGCGAAGACGTCGGACTGGACCGTGATCGCGGCCTGGATATCGTGGCGGACGTCCCCGCGCGGCGAGCCCGTGGGCGTGAACAGCCGCACCAACGTGGCCAAAATCCCCTGGACCCATTCCCCAACCGCGGGCATGTCAACCGCCAAAATTTTGTTTTAATTCAGGCGAGTATATTTAACGCGGGTTACGATGGGGTTAATGGGAGCGGGTGCTCAGCGGGGCTGGCTGACCGGCAGTCGGAGCTGGACGGCTGTCCCCTCGCCGACTCTGCTGGTGATCTCCACGGTGCCGCCATGCATCTCGACCAGGGACTTGGTTAACGCCAGCCCCAGCCCGGTGCCTTCCTGCTGCTGGCTATAGTCCTGGACGCCGCGCTCGAAGGGCTCGGTGATGCGATCCAGGTCCTCCTGCGGGATGCCGACGCCGGTATCGCGCACGGTCAAGAGCACCGTATCGCCATCCCGCAGGGTGGCGATATTGATGCGCCCGCCGCTCGGCGTGAACTTCACCGCATTGGTCAGCAGATTGGTGACCATCTGCCGCACCGAGCGGCGATCGGCCTGGATCTTCGGGAGCGTGTCGTCCATCGCGACATCGACCACCAGATCCTTGCGCTCGGTCTGCTCGTGGATCAGCCGCAGGCCGTATTGCACCTCGTCGTTCAGCGCGACGTCCAGATAGCTGAGCTGGCGCTTGCCGGACTCGATGGTCGCCAGGTCCAGGATGTCGGCGATCAGGTCCAGCAGATGCGTGGCGCTGGTATGGATGTCGGTGGCATAGCCGCGATACTGCTCGTTGCCGATCGGCCCGAAGAACTCCATGCGGAGGATCTCCGAGAAGCCGATGATGGCGCTCAGCGGCGTGCGCAGCTCGTGGCTGATGTTGGCGAGGAACTGGCTCTTGGTCCGGTTCGCCGCGTCGGCCTGGTCGAAGGCCAGCGCCAGGGCCGTGTTCTTCTCCTTCAGCACCTGCAGGGTCGCGTCGAGGCGCTGATTGGATTCGTCCAGCGCGTCGCGATCGGCGACCTGTTGCGAGATGTCGGTGCCGGTGCCCCGGAACCCGAGGAAACGCCCGGACAGCGGATCGAAGACCGGGACACCGCTGATCTGCTGCTCACGGATGTCGCCGCCGCGATCCTCCACCTGGAAGCGGAAGTCGCGGAACGGCTGGCGATCGCGAAACGCGTCGGTCGCGGTCAGGTCCTCCACCGCCGGCTCGACGAACGCTCCGATATCGCCGAACCGCCGGCACACCAGCAGGGCGGCCGGCTGGCCGGCGATCTGGGTGATCCGCGAGGACAGGAAGGAGAACTGCCCATTGGCGTCGACCTCCCAGAGCCAGTCCGCGGAGCATTCCAGGAAGTCCTCGAGCCGTCCCCGGGCCTGGTTGGAGAATTCCAGCGCCGCGTGCTGCTCGGTCACGTCGCGCATGGCCGTGACGATCAGGGGCGCGCCGGTGGCGCCGCTGGGAACCAGGCAGATATCGGCATAGTAAATCTGGCCCGCGGGGCGCGCCGACAGCCGCGCGCTGTGGCGCGGCCGGACACGATCCAGATTGGGGATGGACAGGCGCACAAGGCCCAGCAGCTCGGCGAACGCTCCGCTCTCCTCGGCCGGCGCGTCGGTGTCCTGGAAGATGTCCTTGAACGGCTGGTTGGCGAACAGCAACTCGGCGCCGGTGTCGAAGATCGCCAGCGGCGGCAGGGCCAGGTCGAACAGGTTGCGCAGATCGGCGTCGATGACGTCGCCCATCGTGCGCCGGGGCCGTTCCTCGGCGGATGTGAGGCGCGCGCGGATATGGCGGGCCTGAAGGGTCGCGACACCCTTGCCGGTCGAGGTCTTCTTGCGCGTCGCGGTCATGTCATCGGCTCGCCGGCGGCTCTTCTGCGACAGGACTGACCTCCTCCATGGCGCTGATGAATTGCGGATCGCGACGCCAGAAGTCCAGGGCCGCCCGAGCGTTACCCTTCGTTACCTTATCATAGAACCGTAGTATGGAATTGCGATCTTCTGTCGGCAACCGCGCGGTCCCTGCGGGAACGCTGGAAATCAGCGCGTGCAGGGCCAGGAATCCTTCACCGTCGACCCCCGACGCCTTGCACAGGATGGCCAGGCTCTGGCCGTCCGGGCGCAGGACGATCCGCTGGGCCACGGCCCAGGGCAGATCGGCGAGATGCGCCAGCCCGGCAATGAAGGCAGGGATGCGCCCGGCCTGAACCAGCCGGCTCAAGGTCGCCACGGTCAATGGGTCGGCCTCGGCCATCCGCTCCACCAGCCGCCCGGCCTGTGCGGCGATGCCGGCCCCGTCCACCGTGTGCCGGTCGGCCGCCGCCCGGGCCGCCGCCTCGATGTGGGAGTCGATATAGGTCGGGCTGACCGACAGCGCGTCGACGACGTGCGCGCGCAGCGCCGCGGCAACCCACCAATGCAGCCGGCGCGCCAGGCCGGCCGGCAGGTCGGCCAGGGCCAGAAGGGGCATCTTCAGGCGATCGATGCGTTCGGACTCCGCGACCAGATACTCGGAGGCCGCGCTGGAGAGGTTGTCGTCGGCATCGCGCAGCAATTCCTCGATGGCGTCGCCCCCGTCGGGCGTTGCCCCGTGATCGGCCGCATCGGAGGTGAGCGACGGCCGCATGGCGACGGCAAGCTGGTGCTCGCGGCTGCGGTACTTCACCAGTTCCACAAGCTGCGGTGCTTGGAGCGCCGGGCTTGCCATCAGGATCGGTCGCGTGATCTCGACGGACCGGCCCGACAGCAGGGGGCGCAGCGCCTCGGGCAGGTCGGCGCGCTCGCCCACAATGGCGGTCAGTTCCCGCAACAGGGCGGATTCCACGGTCGCGATCAGGGACCGCAGGATGCCGGTCATCAGGGCCCGCTCGCGGTCCGACAGGCGCACGGCATCGCTCAGGAACAGATCGGCGATATTGCCGACGAGCTCACTGCGACTCTCCGCCGTCTTGCGGCGGGCCAATTCTATAAAGTCGCGTAGCGACCTTGGTCGTCTCGTGTCCATGCCTGAACGTCGCCGGTTCCAGCCATGCCAAGCTGGCTGAGATCCTATCTGGCGCCGGCGATTCCTAACTGGAGCCGTTATGGACGGGCCGTATCCGTGGCCGCTGGGGACAAATAGTAGCAAATTTTATTTAGTTTTCACGGGTCAGATTAATGATCCATAAAAATCAAACGGTCTTTGCTTCTGCCTGTCCTTCGCCACGGCGGCATAATTCCGCGTCACACGGCACCTGCGGCCGCTCCGAAACGGGAGCGACCGCATGTCAGGATGCCGGTCCGGCCACTAGTTGATCGAAACCCAGCGCAACAGGAAGAAGTTGTCTGCGCGCTGTGTGAGCGAAATGGTGTCCTTCGACCCCCAGACCAGCGGCTGCACGTGCAGCGGCACGTAGACCGCGTCGTCGCGGAGGATGCCGTGGACCTCGTCGATCATCTCCTGCCGCCGGGCGTCGTCCAGCTCGACCTGGATCTGCGGCAGCAGCTCATCGACCCTCTCGTTGGAGTAGGCGCCGAAGTTCCAGCTTCCCAGCCGCTTCTCCGGGTTGGGCGTGGCCATCAGGAAGCGGATCGGGTGCTCGGCATCGAAGGTGCCCGGCGACCAGCCGAGCATGTACATGTCGAACTTGTCCTCGCGAAGCTCGCTCCAATAGTTGCTGACCGGCATGGTCACCAGCTCGGCCTTGAGCCCGACCGCCGCCAGCATGCCGGCGGCCGCGGTGCAGATCGGCTCGTCATTGATGTACCGGTCGTTCGGGCAGCGCAGGCCGAAGGTGAAGCCGTCCGGATAGCCGGCCTCGGCCAGCAGGGCGCGGGACCGGTCCGGATCGAAGGGCAGCCGCTCGTTCAGGTTGGCCCGGAAACCGCGGACCGCGGGGCTGATGATCAGGCCCGCCGTCTCGGCGTTGCCGCGCATGATCCGGTCCACGATCGCGTCGGCATTGATCGCGTGATAGACCGCCTGACGCACCCGCGGGTCCTGGAACGGATTGGCGCCGCTGACGTCTGAATAGCGCAACTCTTCATCGGCATGCTCGAAGCCGAAGAAGATCACCCGCGCCTCGATGCCGCGATGCACGGTGAAGCCGTCGGTGCTCTCGATCCGCGGCACGTCCTGCAGCGGGATCGGCTCGACGAAATCGACCTCGCCGGACAGCAGGGCCGCCACCGCCGTCGCCGCGGAGGAGATCGGGGTGAAGACACCCTCGGTGATGTTGTGCTCGACATCGCCCCACCAGCCCTCATGCGGCACCACGACCGTGCGGATGTCGGGCTCGCGCAGGGTGACCCGGAAGGCCCCGGTTCCGTTGGCGTTGCGGGTCGCGAAGTTCTCCTGGTCGCGGGCCGGGCTCTGGACGCCATTGGCCTCCGACCAGCCCTGATCCATGATCATGAAGTTGGCGATCCCGTCGGGGAACAGCGGGTTGGGCGCGCTGGTCAGGAAATCGACGGTGTACTGGTCGACCTTGCGCACCTCGCTGACCGAGGCGAAGAACGAGCGCACGTCCGATTGCTCCGAGCTCGCCCGCTCATAGGAAAACACCACGTCGTCGGCGTCGAAGCTCTCGCCGCCATGGAAGACCACGCCCTGGCGCAGGTGGAAACGCCAGCCATCCTCGCCCAGCGGCTCCCAGCGCTCGGCGAGCGCCGGCTCCAGCGACATGTCCTTGCCCCGGCGGACCAGCCCCTCATAGACGTTGTTCAGGAATCCGAGCACCGGCGCGATATTGGTCGCGTGCGGGTCCATCGTGGACGGGTCGGTGCGCCCGGCCCATCGGAAGGTCTCGGCCTGAACCGGCGCGGCCGCCATGGTGGCGGCCACCGCCGCCGCCAGCGCCCAACTGCCCGGCCTCATCGCGTTCCTGCAGAACATCCCTGCCTCCAAGCTTATGTTTTTTCTGCCCCATCATAGCATTGGCCGGCATTTTCAACACCGGACATTGTATCCGGCCGGCTGCCGCGCCGCCGGGGTGATAATCCTTGGAAAGATCGGCGGGCGGCCACAATCCTGCTTCCGCTGTTGGGCGGTTCCATGCCGCGCGTCGCCGTGCTGTCATTTGGAGCACAAGCGTGGACGGCGGATCGGAACCCGGCCACGGCAACGAGATAATCGGGAGGCGCGGGCCATGTGGGACAGGATCAAGCGCGCGCTCGGCCGCAAGCCCCGGGTCAAATGGATCGAGGCCGCGGACAATCCCTGGGGCGTGCGGGTGCTGGATGTCCGGCCGGTTACCCAGACCGCGCAGTTGGTCTCCACCGATCGGCAATGTGCTGAGAACGCCGTGTCGTTCTCGCGGGATGACGGCACCAGCTTCATCGGCGAGGAGCCGCCGGTCGCCCGCACGGTCGAGGCAGATCTACGATACCCTGTCGACCGGCTCCTGGCTGACGGCGTGCTCTACGTTCCGTACGACATGGACAATCTCCGGGCCCTGTTCTTCCACAACGGCCAGATCATCGTCGTGGACAGCTGGACCCGTAAGGTCCAGGCCCTGGCGCGGGTTGAAGCGCAACAGGACCAGATCCTGGTCACGGCCGTGCATGGCGTGTTCACCGCCGAGGACGAGGATCCGCAGTTCACCGTCCGCGTGCTCGACTATCTCCTGAGAAGCCATGCGCTTGGCGTGGCGTTTCCCGCGCCGCTGCCCGCCGCAAAGGAGAAGAATCCGGACGAGGCGGCCAATTGGTGCATGTCCGCATTCGGCAATCTTGCGCACTACGCCACGCCGCATCGCATCGCATGGGAGAATCCCGCCCGGCCCCTCAGGACATTGTCGATGCTGCACATCGCAACCGCCCGTGGCGACATTCCCGGAATTGAGGCGCGACTGGAAGCCGGCGTCCCCATCGACATCCGGACCAAGGACGGCCAGGCGCCCCTGCATTGGTCACTGGTGGTCGAGGGGACGGCCGTCATGCGCCATCTCATCGGTCGCGGGTCGCCCGTGGACCTGCGGACCGATGCAGGCGTCACGCCTTTGATGGATGCCGCCCGAATGGGAAGCGCCGACAAGGCATCCCTCCTGCTCGACCACGGTGCCGACGTGAACGCGTGCGACCGGTTGGGCTATACGGCGCTGCACCGGTGCGCCGAGGCCGGGCATCTTGACGTGGCCAAGCTGCTGCTGCGCAGCGGAGCATCCGCCAGCGTCGAGGCGGAGGGGCACACCCCAAGATCGCTCGCGGAAGCGCGGGGTCATACGGAATTGGCGACCGCCCTGCGGGACTACGAGTAGCGCAGAAGGCCCTCAGACGGCCTCGGCCTGGCGCTGGGCACGTTTGCGTTCGTGCGGGTCGAGCAGGCGTTTGCGCAGGCGGATGGACTGCGGCGTGACCTCGACGAGCTCGTCATCGGCGATGTAGGCCAGGGCCTTCTCCAGCGTCATCGCCATGGGCGGCGTCAGGCGCACCGCCTCGTCCTTGCCGGCGGCGCGGAAATTGGTGAGCTGCTTGCCCTTCAGCACGTTGACCTCGAGATCGTTGCCGCGGCTGTGCTCGCCGATGATCATGCCGCGATAGACCTTGGTGCCGGCGCTGATCATCATCGGCCCGCGATCCTCCAGGTTCCACAGCGCGTAGGCCACCGCCGCGCCCTGGGCGTTGGAGATCAGCACCCCGTTGCGGCGGCCGGCGATCTCGCCGCGGAACGGCGCGTAGTCGTGGAACAGCCGGTACATGACGCCGGTGCCGCGGGTCGCGGTCAGGAACTCGCCGTGGTAGCCGATCAGCCCGCGGGTCGGCACATGCATGACGATGCGCAGCTTGCCGCCGCCCGATGGCCGCATGTCCACCATCTCGCCCTTGCGGGTGGACAGGGCCTCCAGCACCGCGCCGCTGTAGTCCTCGTCGACATCGATCTGGACTTCCTCGATCGGCTCAAGCCGGCGGCCGCTCTCCGGGTCCTCCTGCAGCACCACGCGCGGCCGGCTGATCGACAGCTCGAAGCCCTCCCGGCGCATGGTCTCGATCAGGATGCCGAGCTGCAGCTCGCCGCGCCCGGCCACCTCGAAGCTGTCCTTGCTGGCGCCGTCCTCGATCCTCAGCGCCACATTGCCCTCGGCCTCGCGCATCAACCGGTCGCGGATCACCCGGCTGGTCACCTTGTCGCCCTCGGTGCCGGCCAGCGGGGAATCGTTGACCGAGAAGGTCATCGCCAGGGTGGGCGGATCGATCGGCTGGGCCGCCAGCGGGTCGGTGATCGCCGGCGTGCCGATGGTGTCGGCCACTGTCGTCTTGCTGAGCCCGGCGATGGCGACGATGTCGCCGGCCTCGCCCAGCTCGATCGGCTGCCGTTCCAGGCCGCGGAAGGCCAGCACCTTGCTGACCCGGCCGTCCTCGACTGCCTTGCCGTCCCGGTCCAGCGCCCGCACCGGCATGTTCGGCTTCACCGAACCGCTCTGGATGCGCCCGGTCAGCACCCGGCCAAGATAGGGATCGGCCTCCAGGGTCGTTGCCAGCACGCTGAAGGCACCGTCCGGATCGACATTCGGCGGTGGCACGTGGCCGGCGATCAGGTCGAACAGCGGCGCCATATCGGCGCGGTCGTCGCCCAGGTCCAGGGCCGCCCAGCCCTGCTTCGCCGAGGCGTAGGCGATGGGGAAGTCGAGCTGCTCGTCATCGGCGTCCAGTGCGGCGAACAGGTCGAACACTTCGTCCAGCACCGCCTCGGCGCGCTGGTCGGGGCGGTCCACCTTGTTGATCACCACGATCGGGCGCAGGCCGAGCGCCAGCGCCTTGCCGACCACGAACTTGGTCTGCGGCATCGGCCCCTCGGCGGCGTCGACCAGGACCAGCACGCCGTCGACCATGCCCAGGATGCGTTCCACCTCGCCGCCGAAATCGGCGTGGCCCGGCGTGTCGACGATGTTGAGGCGCAGATCCTTCCAGACCACCGAGGTACATTTCGCCAGGATGGTGATGCCGCGCTCGCGCTCCAGATCATTGCTGTCCATGGCCCGTTCGGCCACTTTCTGGTTCTCGCGCACCGCCCCGCTCTGGCGCAGCAGCACGTCGATCAGCGTGGTCTTGCCGTGATCGACATGGGCGATGATTGCGATGTTTCGCAATTCCATGGCTGCGATCCTGTGAGGTGCGAGGGGCGTCGCCGGCCGTGATGCACGGCACATGGCGCGCGGTCGGCCGCACTATATGATGTCCTGGCCGGACCGCAAGGACGGACATGGGGCTGCGGAACCGCAATGACAAGACGACGCCGGGCCGCAGAAAGAACCGACGCTCCGAGGCCCTGATACCGTGAAACCCCGTTCCGTCCGCCGCTTCATTCTGCTGGTTGTCGCCGCGCTTCTGGTCGCGGCAAAGGGCGCGTCTGCGCAGCCGGTGCCCTACACCACGGCGATTTCGGGCGTTGAGGGAGAGCTCGCCCAGGCGATCTCCGACAGCGCCACGCTGGTCGCGCTGCAGGACGAGCCGGCCCCGGCCCTGGCCGCGCTGGCGCGGCGCGCGGAAGACGATATAGACCGCGTCACCCGCGCGTTGCGCGCTTTCGGCCACTATCTGGGGACCGTCGACGTCACGATCGCCGGTCTGCCGCCCCGTGACCCGGGCCTTGCCAGCGCCATCGACGCCCTGACCGGTCCGGTCGAGGTGGCGCTGGCGGTCGAGCCGGGCCCCCAATTCACCATCGCATCGGTGGACCTGCTCAACGCCGCCGACGAGGCGGCGGCGCTTCCGGATCCGATCGACCGGTCAGACCTGGCGATGGCTGTCGGCGGACCGGCCCGATCCGACGCGATCCTGGGTGCGGAGGCCATCTTGGCGCGCCGGATGCGGGCGCTCGGCTATCCCTTTGCCCGGGTCGCCGATCGGCGGGCGGTGGTCGACTTCGCAGCCCGGACGATGGACGTGACCTATCTTCTGGACTTCGGCCCGCCGGCCGATTTCGGGGCGGTCCGGTTCGACGGCGTGGAGCAGGTCGATCCCGATCTCCTGCGCGGCCTGGCGCCCTTCCAGGCCGGGGAGCGCTACGATCCGGCCGTCCTGGCCGATTATCGCACGGCTCTGTCCGATCTCGGGGTCTTCGACTCGGTGCGGGTGCGGGCCGGGGAGACGCTGGATCCGGATGGCAGCCTGCCCGTCCTGGTCTCGGTGAGCGAACGCAAACGCCGCTTCATCGGCTTCGGCGCCGATTTCGCGACCTCCGAGGGCTTCGGCGTCAATGGCTTCTGGGGGCATCGCAACCTGTTCGGCGGTGCCGAGCGGCTGCGCCTGGGGCTGGAAGTCGGGCGCATCGGCGAGAACAGCGTCGACGATTACGACTATGCCGGCACCTTATCGTTCCGCAAGCCGGCCTTCCTGCTGCCCGAGCAGGATTTGCTGGTCGATCTCGACGCGCGGGAGGAGAATCTCGACGCCTTCGACCGGACCGGCGTCAACCTGACCGCCGGGGTCGAGCGCCGGCTCAGCGACACGCTCACTGCCAGCGCCGGCCTGTCCTTCGAATATGAGCGGGTGGTGGACAATACCGAGGAGTCGGACCGCTTCACCTACGTCGGCCTCCCGCTCAGCCTGCGCTGGGACCGCACCGACGATCTGCTCAGCCCGACGGAGGGCACCCGCCTGACGACCGGCTTCACGCCGTATTTCGAGGCGCTGGGGTCGTCGCAGGATCTGTTCCGACTACGCGCGACCGGGTCGGCGTATTACGATTTCGGCTCCGATGGTGACACGGTCGTCGCCGGCCTGATCGGGCTCGGCGCGCTGGCCGGCGAGACGCTGGAGGACATCTCTGCCGACAAGCGGTTCTACGCCGGCGGCGGCGGGACGATCCGCGGTTATGACTTCCAGAGCGTCGGGCCGCTGGACGCCGATGACGACCCGATCGGCGGCCGCAGCCTGTTCCATTTCAGCCTGGAGCTGCGCCAGCGGGTGTTCGGCGATTTCAGCCTGGTGCCGTTCATCGATGGCGGCACGGTCTTCGACGCCGAATTCCCCGATTTCAGTGAGGAGCTGCGCTTCGGCGCCGGCATCGGCGTCCGCTACGAGACCGGGTTCGGGCCGTTGCGGTTCGATGTCGCGACGCCTATCAATGGCCGGGACCGCGACGACGACGTCGCCTTCTACATCAGCCTGGGACAGGCGTTTTGACTTGGCTGCGCAGGCTCCGACGCGGAGCGCTGGTTGCACTGCTGACCCTGATCGTCGCCCTGGTGGCGGCCTTCGCCTGGATTCAGACCGGGCCCGGAAAGCGCCAGCTTGCCCAGCTGGTGGAACAGCTTGCGTCCGACGACGCCCTTTCGGTGGAGATCGACGGGATCGACGGGTTCCTGCCCTTCGATGTCCGGATCGCCCGCGCGACGGTGTCGGATGGGACGGGATCGTGGCTGGAGGTCGAGGGTCTGGCCCTGGACTGGACCCCAACCGCCCTGCTGCAGGGCCGTCTCGAGGTTGACGCGCTCACGGTGCGGCGCGCCGTCCTGGAGCGCCTGCCGGCGGACCCGGATGACGAGCCTCGATCCGATGCCACGCCGTCGCTTCCCGTAGCAGTCTACGTCAGGCATTTCGAGGCGGCCGACATTGCGCTTGGCGAGCCGGTCCTGGGCGCGCCGGCGCGACTGGCCATGGACGGCATGGTGGAACTGGCGGACCCGCAATCGGGATTCCGGCTGGTCACCGATGTCCGGCGGATCGACGAAACGCCCGGAACGCTTGGCGTCACCCTTGGATACGAGCCGGACTCCCGCCGGTTGACCGCCGAGATCGATGCCGCCGAACCGGCCGGCGGCGTGATGGCGCGGCTGCTGGCATTGCCCGGGCTGCCGGCGGTGTCGTTGCGCCTGTTCGGCGACGGGCCGTTGGAGGATTGGCTTGCGCAGTTGGTCGTCGATGCCGGCGCCGACCTGTCCGCCAATGCCGAAATCCGCCTTGCCGCCGTCGGCGAGGACTATCTGGCCACGATCGCGGCCGACGCGGCCCTGGGCGGCCTGGTGGACGGTCCGGCTGCCGCGCTGATCTCCGGCGACAGCAATTTGGACGGCCGGGCACTGATCCGCAGCGATGGCCGCGTGACGCTGGACCGCGTGTCGGCGCGGCTGGCCGGCGGCGAGGTGCTGATGCGCGGCGATGTGGACTGGCGCCGCCGCACGCTGGATGCCGGCGCGACGATCACGGCCGCCGCGCCGGAGGTCTTCTCCGGCCTGCTGCCGGACCTGGCGTGGGGCAGCGCCGAGGCCGATCTCAGGCTGCTGGGCGACATGGCCAGTCCGCGGATCGAGGCGACTCTGGCAATTCGCGGCCTTGCGGCGGAAGACGTCACCGCGCGCGCGATCACCGCCGAGCTCTTTCTCGATCCCGGCGAGGATGGCGACGGGCTCGGGCTGTGGGGGGAAGGAGACCTCGCAGGCGTGTCCGTCGGGGACCCAGCCATCGACGGCATCTTCGCCGCCGGCGTCGACTGGCAGATCGCGGGCGCCATCGGGCCCGACGGAACCGTCGCTGTAGACCAGCTACGTGCCACGGTTGCTGGCGCCGTGCTGGAGGCCTCCGGCAGTCGCCAGCCGGATGGCATCGTCGCGGCTGACGGCACATTGGCAATCGCCGACCTGAAACACCTGCGGCCGCTTGCCGCGCTGCCGATCGATGGCGGGGCCGATCTGTCCTGGCAGGCGCGCTCGCACGAGGGCGAAACAACGATCGACCTTGAGGGCACGCTTGAACGGCCGCGGCTGGGCGTCGCCGAGGTTGATGCGCTGCTGTCGGAGATCGCCGAGGTATCGACCAGGCTCGTCCTCGAGACCGACGGGCACATTCGGGCGGATGACCTCCGGATCGCCAGCGGGGAAACGGTGCTGACCGGCGCAATCGGATACGCCGCCGACGGCCTGGCCGCTGACTGGTCATTGACGGTTGCAAGCGTGGCGCCGCTTTCGAACACGCTGGGCGCGGATGTCGACGGACGGCTCGCCGCCACGGGCCGGATCGATGGGCCGTTCGACGGCCCTTCCCTGATCGCCGATCTGCTGCTGTCGGACGCACGATACGACGGCATGGTGCTGCCCGACATCGATGGTCGGCTGGCCTTTGACGATCTTTCCGGCCTGCCCACCGGCACTGTACGGCTTGAGGCCGAAGTTGCCGGATATCCCGGTGCGGTCGAAGCCGGTCTCGCGGTCCTCGCGGATGGCGGCGTCCGCATGCAGCCGATCGCCGCGGACTATGGCGGGCTGACGGTTGCTGGCGGCCTGGCGCTGAAGCCGAACGGTCTGGTCGAGGGCCGGCTGGACGGCCGCTCCGATGAAGTCTCGACCCTGGCGGCGATGCTCGATGTCCCGCTTGGCGGCCAGGCGGAGGTCGGTGTCGACTTCCTCACCGATGGCGACCGTCAGGACCTGCGCGCGACGGCCGCGATGGTGAGGCCGGCCTACGGGTCGACTGTGGCCGCGGCGGCGACCCTGGATCTGGTGCTGTCGGATCTCGCCGGTGAGCGCCGTCTCGAAGGCCGGGCGAGCCTGTCCGAACTGGAATCCGGCGGCCTGAGCCTCTCCCGGCTGGCGCTTGATGCGCGTGGTCTCCCGACTGCGCTATCCGTGTCACTGGACGCCGAGGGCCCCGACCTGTCGGGAACGATGGCCGGGGCGATTGCCCAAGACGACCAGGAAACGCGCATCGCAGTGGACACATTGCAGGCAACGTTTCGTGACGAACCCTTCGTTCTCGCCGAACCGGCCGTGATCGTGTTCGCCCCCGGCGCGCTCTCGATCGATCGGCTCGCGCTCCGGATCGGCCAGGGGCAGGCGGAAATCTCCGGCCGGTTCGCCGAGGACATCGACGCATCGGTCGCGTTGTCCGGCCTGTCGCTGGCCCTCCTGTCGCTGGTCGAGCCTGGTTTCCCGGTGAGCGGACATGTCGACGGCTCCGCGCGCATCAACGGACCGGCGGCGGGACTCGAGGGCTCGTTCGCATTGGAGTCCGACGATCTGCGTACCGAACTTGCGGCCGGGACCGATCTGCCTCCCGCCGGGTTGCGGGCCACCGGCCGATGGTCGGGAGGGCGCATGGCGCTGGACGTTCGGGGCGGTCTGCCTGAGGGGGCCGGCCTGGATATCGAGGCGGACATTCCGTTCCGTCTCGACGCCGAGACGTTCGCGCCGGCGATCGACCCGGACGGAGAGGTCGCCGCGCGCGCCAACGGCAGCCTCGATGTGTCGCTGTTCGACGATCTGCTCGCGGCCGGCGGAAACCGGGTTTCCGGCCGGCTCTCGGTCGATCTTCAGGCGGCGGGGACCGTTGCCGCGCCGGTGCTCAGCGGAGCGGCCTTCCTGAATGGCGGCACCTACCAGAATGCGTTTTATGGCAGCCGTCTGGACGAGATCACCGCGGTGCTGTCGGCGGCCGGGCCGGACCTGCAACTGACCGAACTGTCCGCCACGACACCGGGCGGCGGTACGCTGACCGGGACGGGATCACTCGCCCTCGATCCCGGGGCGGGCTACCCGTTCCAGCTCGACGCCGTGTTGCGGAGGGGCACCGTCGTCGACACGCCGATCGCCACCGCGACGGCGGATGCCGATCTGCGGCTCGCCGGTTCGCTGGCGGAGACGCTGCTGCTGTCCGGGGAGGTCTCGATCCTCGGCGCCGAGTTCCGCATCCCCGACCGCCTGCCGGTCTCCGTGCCCGACCTGCCGGTCGAGGAGGTCAACCTGCCGCCCGAGATGGCGGCCGAACGCGCCGCGCGCCAGCCCTCCGATCCGGCCGCCGCGGTCGATGCCCGGCTCGATATCGTCGCCTCGGCGCGGCAGGCGGTGTTCGTCCGCGGCCGGGGCCTGGACGTCGAATTGGAGGGCGATCTCACGGTCCAGGGCACGACGGCCGCGCCGGCGATCGGCGGCGATCTCACGCTGCGCAGCGGGACGCTGGACATCCTCGGCCGCCGGCTGACCTTCCAGCGCGGCGGCCTGGCCTTCGACGGCTCAAGCCAACTCGACCCGGAGATCGACCTGCAGGCCGGCGCCGATGTCAGCGATGCGACGGTCGAGGTCGAGGTGGCGGGACGGGTCTCCGAGCCCACGATCACGCTGCGCTCCGTGCCGGACCTGCCGCAGGACGAGATCGCCGCCCGGCTCCTGTTCGGGAAGGGCGTGCGCAACCTCACACCCTTCGAGGCGGTCACCCTGGCCCAGTCCGTGGGGCAACTGACGGGCCTGACCGGCGGATCGGCCGGCATCGTCGAGCGGATGCGCGAGACCATCGGGCTGGACCGGTTGGACGTGGAGGTTGGAGAGGAGTCCGGCGAGACGTCGGTCAGCGGCGGACGCTATGTCGGCGACGGTGTCTATGTGGGGGTCGAGCAGGGGCTGGACGAGCAATCCAGCCGGGTGAACGTGGAGATCGAGCTGACCCCGAACGTGAAGGTGGAGAGCGATGTCGGCGCCGATGCCGAGGGTCGGATCGGCGTCAACCTGGAGTGGGACTATTAGACCTGCATGGCCCGCCTCGGGCCGCGTTCGGGGATCGTTGTGATTGAACCGGGCTTCCGGTATCTTCGACAACGAATCAATATCATGCGGTAAGTCCGCCGCGTGTCTACAAGTCATGGGGTATGGCAAGCCGGTTCGGCCGGATGCCTTTGTCAACGTCGCGGTGATCGGCTACCGTGCGCGCCGCCGCGAATCGAACGTAGCGTCTCGGGCGCGCGTCTAATTCGAGGACTCCGAACATGAAGCGTTTCAATCTCCTGGGTCGCATGGTGGCGCGCCTGATGGCGGCGGTCATGATCGTGGTTTCGCTGCCGATCGGATATGCCCAGGCGGGCATGGTCACGACCGACCAGGTTCTCGACGCGGCAGAGCTGCAGCAGACCCGCGAGGAGATCATCCAGTTCCTGGACCGCGAGGATGTGCGCCAGCAGATGGAAGCGCTCGGAGTCGATCCGGACGAGGCCTCCGCGCGCGCCGCGAACATGACCGATGCGGAAGTCATGGAGATTGCCGGCCAGCTCGAGCAACTGCCGGCCGGCCAGGACGCTCTGGGCGCGATCCTCGGCGCGATCCTGATCATCTTTGTGATTTTGCTGGTCACCGATATCCTCGGACTGACGAATATCTTCCCCTTCGTCCGATAGGCCGCAATTCCGCCGGTCCAGCCGCGGGGCCGTGTCGCCAGTCGAGGAGAGTCTTCGCATGGCAATGTTCCGGTGGCGACGTCGCGGCATCGCGGCCTGTCTGGTGGCCGTGTTGCTGATGGTCTCGCTTCCCGTGGGTCAGGCACGGGCGGGCATGGTCACCACCGACCGCGTCGTCCACGCGATGGCGGTGGAGCAGGACCGGGACCGCATCCGGGCCTTGCTGGGCCGCGAGGATGTCCGTCGGCAGCTTCAGGCGTGGGGCGTCGACCCGGCCGAGGCGGCGATGCGGGCGGACGGGCTGACCGATGCGGAGGTGGCCCGGATCGCCGCCGAGCTCGATCAACTGCCGGCGGGCCAGGATGCGGCGGTCGCGATCGTCAGTGCCGGGTTGGTGATATTCCTGGTCCTGATCCTCACCGACCTGCTGGGATATACTGACGTGTTCTCGTTCGTGGATCCGGCCGAATAGTGGGCGTCGGCATGCCAGCCCGGCTGTCGAGGGCCGCGGCCGCGGTCTGCCTGATGGTCCTGGCGGCGTGCAGCGCGCCGCAGACCACGAAGCTTCTTGAAGAGCGCGGTCCCGGCCCGCAGGCCGTCGAGTTGACCGAGGTGCCGTTCTTCCCGCAGGAGGACTATTACTGCGGCCCGGCGGCCCTGGCGACTGTGCTGGCCTGGTCGGGCCTCGACGTCACCCAGGACGATATGGTGCCGCAGGTTTACACACCCGGCCGGCAGGGCACTTTGCGCAGCGACGTGGTGGCCGCCGCCCGGCGCAATGGCCGCCTGGCGGTGCCGGTCGATGACATGGCCGCGCTGCTGGCCGAACTGGATGCCGGCCATCCGGTGCTGGTGTTCCAGAACCTGGCGCTCGATTGGGCGCCGCAATGGCACTTCGCTGTCGCGGTCGGCTACGACCTGCAGTCCGGCGACCTGATCCTGCGCTCCGGCACCGAGCAGCGCCGGGTCACGCGCCTCAGCACCTTCGAGCACACTTGGAGCCGCGGCGACTACTGGGCGCTGGTCGTACTGCCGCCGGATTCGCTTCCGGCCACGGCGTCGGAGCTTGCGGTGCTGCAGGCGGCGTCGGGCCTGGAGCAGACGCGGCGCAGCACCGAGGCGCTGGCCGCCTATCAGGCGGTGCTGGGCCGCTGGCCCGACAGCCTTGGCGCCGCGATGGGGCTCGGCAATACCCGCTATGCCCTGGGGGACCGGGAGGGCGCGCGCGCCGCCTTCGCGGACGCCATATCACGTCACCCGGATGCCGCGCCGGCGTGGAACAATCTGGCCGTCGTCCTGTCCGAACTCGGCCGGCCGGCCGACGCGCTGGAGGCGGCCCGCGAGGCCGTCCGGCTCGGCGGTGCCAACGCCGACACCTATCGCGAAACGCTGGCGGAGATCACCGGCACGTCTTCGTAATGGTCGGCCTTGCCGACGTGCGCGATCTGAATTCTTCCAACAGTGTCAATAAGTAAAAGCGGAAATGTTCTATTTCGGCAGTATGCCGATTATAAGACCAGCGCCAATGGAGGCGCAAGCAAGCGCTGAATGACAGGGCGCTGCACTCAACTTCCTTAAATGAATTTTAAGCCGAACCGAAGGACAGTGCGCCATCCTGAACAAGGGGCGCGGGTCGATGACGATATTCACGCGAAGCATGCTCGTTGTTGCCGCCACGGCAACCCTGCTCGGTTGCCAATCGGCCGCCGATCATCGTCGCGATGTCACGGATGATAGCGGTGACCGGGTCACCGTCGGTACTGTCCAGCGCGACATCGAGGTCGGGATGAGCGGCGCCGAGGTGGCGCAGGTTCTCGGCTCGCCGAATATCGTGACGACGGACGAGCAACGTCGCGAGGTGTGGATCTATGACAGGATCGCCACCGAGTCCGCGTTCTCGAACAGCTCCGGCAGCGCCACGTCCAGTGTCTTCGGCATCCCGTTCATTTCCGAGGCGTTCATCGCCGGCAGCGGTTCGGCGACCAGTAGCGGTTCTGCCGGCGCGCAGAGCACGTCGCAGCGCACGCTGACGATCGTGATCAAGTTCGACGAAGCCGGCGCGGTCCGTGACTACGGCTACCACACCTCGCGTTTCTGAGGCCGGTTGCGTGCGGGCGAAGGCGCTCAGAAGCACCGCCGCGGCGGTTCTCGCGGCGTGTGCGGTCGCCGGGTGCGTGCCCGAGACGATCCCGCGCGAGGCGCTGGCGCTGACGCCGCAGAGCCTGGAGCGCCGGCAGGCGCAGACCCGCGTCTTCGACACCGCCGATGAAGAGCGCATGCTGGCCGCCGCGGCCGGCGTGCTGCAGGATCTCGGCTTCACCATCGAGGAGAGCGAGACCGATCTCGGCGTCATCGTCTCCTCCAAGCGGCGGGATGCCCGGCAGGCCGATCAGATCGCCCGCTCCGTCGTGACGACGCTGGTCGGCGCCTTCGTGACGCTCGGCACCTATTGGAGCGCCAGCGGGCCGATCGACGACGTCCAGGAGATCCGCGCATCGCTGGTGACCGCGCCGACCGGCGCCGGCGGCGAGCGCATGCAGGCGCGCATCACCTTCCAGCGCACGGTCTGGAACACCGACGACGAGATTTCGCTGCGCGAAGAGATCTACGATCCGCAGATCTATCAGGAGTTCTTCGACGCGCTGTCAACCTCGCTGTTCCTCGAAGCGCACAAGATCTAGAGGCGGCCCAATGCGCACACCCTTGGCGATCCTGGCGGCCACGCTCCTGCTTGCCGCCTGCAAGATCCCGGAAGATTCCCGAAGCCAGCTCCTGGCCACCGACCAGAGCCAGGTGGCGCTGCGGTCGATCCAGACCCGCGCCTTCGACACCGGGGACAAGCACATGACGCTGCGCTCGGTGATCGCGACGCTTCAGGATCTCGGCTTTGTCATCGAGTCCGCAGACGACGTGCTGGGCTCGGTCAGCGGGACCAAGCTGGACGATTACGAACTGCGCATCACCGTGACCGTGCGGCCGCGCAGCGCCAGCCAGATGCTGGTGCGCGCCAACGCCCAGTTCGAGGACGTCGCGGTCGAGGACCCGCTGCCGTACCAGCGCTTCTTCGCGTCGCTGGAGCGCTCGATGTTCCTCACCGCGCAGCAGGTCGACTGAGGCGTTGCCCGCCGCCTAGGCCGGGACCGCGATCGGCCGCACGCCGCCGGGCAGGTTGTCGGCGAGAAAGTCACCCAGGATCCGGATATCGTCGTCCCTGGCGGAGCTCTTGCGCCATGCCAATCCGATCCGCCGACTCGGCGGTGGATCGGCAAAGCGCATCTGGGCGACGGCACCGTCGGCCCGGTGGCTGGTCGCGAACAGCTCGGGGATCAGGGTGATGCCGATCCTGCCGGCGACCATTTCGCGCAGGGTCTCCAGGCTGGACGCGCCGAACCGGTCCTCGTCGGTGCCGCCGGCCAGGCTGCAGACCTCCAGCGCCTGGTCGCGCAGGCAGTGGCCGTCTTCCAACAGTAGCAGGTGCTCGCCGGCGAGGTCCGATTTCTCGACCGGCTCGCGGCCGGCCAGCGGGTGGTCGGGCGGCGTCGCCAGAAGGAACGGCTCGTCATAGAGGGCCCGTTCGCAATGGCCCGCCCGCCCGCATGGCATCGCGACCAGCACCGCGTCCAGACTGCCCTGGTCGAGCCGGTCCAGAAGTCGGTCGGTCAGGTCTTCCCGCAGATAGAGGCGCAGCTCCGGATAGGCGGACCGCAGCGCCGGCATCACCTGTGGCAGCAGATAGGGCGCCAGGGTCGGGATCGCGCCGAGGCGGAAGGGACCCGAGAGCGGCGGCGCGGATTTGCGGGCCAGGGCGATGAAGGCATCCGCCTCGGCCAGCACCCGGCGGGCACGCGCCACCAGCGCCTCGCCGGCGGGCGTTGGCATGACCCGGCGCTTGGTCCTCTCGAACGCCTTGACGCCAAGCGTGTCCTCCAGGGTCTGGATCTGGGCGCTTAGGGATGGCTGGCTGATGTTGCAGGCGGCGGCCGCGCGGCCGAAATGCTTCTCATCGGCCACCGCGACCAGGTAGCGGAGCTGTTTCAGGGTGATGGGCAGCGCCATAGGACAAGGCTATCATCAACGCCGCAGACATCGAGGAACCTTATGGGCCAATCGCCCTGCGGAAATGGCGGGACGGCCATGCGCAAGCAGTGCTTGATTTGTGCGCCGGTGATGGTAAGCACCCGCCGCCCGGTATCAGGCGCATTGGCCGCCGACATCAGTTTGACCGGGCCGTCATTTCACGGTTGCTGCGGGATAGAGACCTGATGATCCATCCGAACGAAGAAGCGATCCGCGATCGCGCCTATGTGATCTGGGAGCGGGAAGGCCGCCCCCATGGCCGGGACCAGGACCATTGGCTGCAGGCCGCCTGGGAGTTGGCGGGCGAGGAGGCCAAGGCCGCCGCCCTGACCAAGAAGGCCAAGCCGGCCGCCAAGGCCGCGCGCAAGCCGGCGAAGGCGCGCAAGGCGCCGGCCAAGAAGAGCAAAGCCAAGGCGTCCAAGTAGCGCACGGCCGATACCGGCGCGTGGGTGGGGAACACGGAGTCTCTGCCGTCAGTGCGGCAGGTGTGACAGCAAGCGCTGCCGGGTCTCCTCATCCACGAACGCGGCGTCGAGCGCATTGCGTGTCAGCCCGACCAGGGCATCCGCGCCAAGCCCGAAATGTTCCGCCGCCAGGTCGTACTCGCGGCCGATCGAGGTATCGAAATAGGGCGGATCGTCGCTGCTGATCGTGACCGTGATGCCGGACGCCATCAGCGTCGGCAACGGATGATCGCCATAGTCCGCGAAGACCCGGGTCGCGATGTTGCTGGTCGGACAGACCTCCAGCACGGTGCCGCGCTCGGCCAGCTCGGCCATCAGTTCCGGGTCCTCGATCGCGCGCACGCCGTGGCCGATGCGCGTGACCGGCAATTCCAGCGCGGCACGGATGCTTTCGGGCCCACCGAACTCCCCGGCATGGACGTTGCAGGCCAGCCCGGCCTCCTCATGGGCGATGCGGAAGACCTCCGCGAAGGGGCCAGGCGGGAAGCCGGCCTCGTCGCCGCCCATGCCGAAACCGGTCACCAGCGGGTGGGGATGCCGCACCGTGTTGCGGGCCACTTCCAGCGCCTTGTCGACGCCGAAATGGCGCACGCAGGTGACGATGATGCGGCCCTCGATGCCGGCTTCCGCGCGCGCATCCTCGATGCCCTGCGCGATGCCGTCCAGATGGTCGGTGTAGCTCATGCCCGCCAAGGCGGCATGGTCCGGGGACGACATCACCTCGGCATAGATCGCCCCGTCCCGGGCGCAGCCCATCAGGTATTCAAACGTCACGTCGCGGTAATCCAGCGGCGTGCGGATGACTGAGCTGGCGGCGTCATAGGCGCGCAGGAAATCCAGGAAATCGGTCCAGGCGAACCCGCCATCGGCGTTGAACAGCCCGTCGGGCAGCGACATGCCGTTGCGCGTGGCCAGCCGGCGGACGAGGTCCGGCCCTGCGGTGCCTTCCAGATGGGCGTGCAGCTCTGCTTTGGGGATCATCGGTTCAAGCCTTCATGACCGGCGGCGGCTCCTGCCCCTGACGGGTTTCACGGTACAGGATGTACAAGCCACTGGCGACGACGATGGCGGCCCCGACCAGCATGACGGCATCCGGCAGGTCGCCGAAGAAGGCGTAACCGAACAGAAGCCCCCAGAGGATGGAGGTGTATTGGAACGGGCTGACGATCGCCGCCGGGGCGGAGCGGAAGGCGTGAGTGATGAAGATCTGCCCGACGCCGCCGATCAATCCGATGGCGATCAGCAGTGCCAAGTCGCCGCCCGAGGGCTGGACCCAGTAGAAGGGCAGGGCGAGACCCGACAGCACCGTGCTGGTCAGGGCGAAATAGGTGACGATGGCGCCATTGCTCTCGGTCCGGCTGAGCTGGCGGGTGAAGATCATCGAGAAGGAGAACAGCAGCGAGCTGCCCAGCCCGATCAGCCCGCCGAGACTGAACACCTCGCCGCCGGGCCTCAGGATCACCAGCACGCCCAGAAATCCCACCCCGATCGCCGCCCAGCGCCGGGCGCCGACCCGCTCGCCCAGCATCGGCACGCCCAGTGCCGTGATGAACAGCGGGGCCGCGAAGGTGATCGCGTAGAGATCGGCCAGCGGCAGCAGGTGCAGCGCGTAGAAGAAGGCCATCAGGAACGACATCGAGACGCAGGAGCGGAAGATGTGGAAGGCCAGTCGCTGGGTCTTCAGCGCCACCAGCCCGCCCTCGCCGCGCAGCACGAACCAGGCCGGGATCAGGGCCAGGAAACTGCGGAAGAAATAGATCTGCACCGTGGAATAGGTGTCGCTCAGATCCTTGATCATCACGTCCATGACCGAGAACAGCGCGATGGCGGCGGACATGGAGACGATGCCGACCAGCGCCTGGCGGGCAGAAGTCGCGTCGGTATCGGTCACGGCGTGGTGGTGTCGCCCGGTTTCGGAACCGCCCGCGGCACCGCCTCGCCGACCCGTCCGCGCCGGGTCTCGCGATGCAGCACGTAGAGGCCGCTGGCGATCACGATCGCCGATCCGGCGATGGTCCAGCCATCCGGCAGGTCGGCCCAGATGAGGTAGCCGAAGATCACCGCCCAGATCATCGACGTGTAGTCGAACGGCGCCAGTATGGCGACCGGCGCCTGGCGCAGGGCCTCGATGAAGAAAATGACGCCGGTGCCGCCCAGCAGTCCGACCGTCGCAAGCAGGACGAAGCCGATCGGATCGGGCATGGTGAAGCTGAACGGCAGCAGCAGCAGGCTGCCGCCAACCGCGATCAACCCGCCATGGAAGATGATCGCCGCATTGCCTTCCGTGCGGCTCAGCTTGCGGGTCAGCAGCACGACCAGCGCGAAGCAGATCGTGCCGGCGATCGCGGCAACGGTGCCGATGCCCAGCAGTTCCGAGATGCCGGCGGTCCCGGGCCGCAGCATCACGATCACGCCCAGGAAGCCGGCCAGAACGGCCAGCCAGCGCCGGATGCCGACAACCTCTCCGAGGATCGGCACCGACAGTGCCGTCATCACCAGCGGCGCGGCAAAGGCGATCGCATAGGCGTCGGCAAGCGGCATCAGCCCGAAGGCGAAGAAGAAGCACAGCGCCGTTACCAGCCCGATCAACCCGCGCAACGCGTGCAACGGCCAGCGCCGGGTCTTCAGCGCGGCCAGCCCGCCCGAGCGCGGGATCAGGAGCATCATCGGCACCATGCCGAACAGCGCCCGGAAGAACACGATCTGCACCGTCGAATAGTCCGCCGACAGCCACTTGATGAGCACGTCCATGACCGACAGCAGCAGGATCGCCACGCTGTACAGCCCGATCGCCCGGGCGATGGTCCCGCTGCTCTGCTGTTCCAGGCTGGTCATGCCATGCCCCGCTTTCACCGAAGACGCCGCCGTCGGCCCGGGCGTCATCGCGCCGGTCCGCCCTGCCGCCGTCGCGCTTGGCAGCGGCCGGCCACGTCGTTCGGAGCCTGTTGGAGTCCGGTATCGCCAGTGTGGTGGCGAACGCAATGGACCACATACAGTCGCATCGGCGCGTCGGAGGCGCAAGCGACTCCGGCGTTGGAGTCCGGTTGTGCGGAGTGCGAGTTCACTAAACTTTAATTGCGCGCTCGGAGAGTCGGGCTGTCCCGTGGACTCGTGGAGCCTTGCCGGCTGTCATGAAATCGCTTTCCAGCCTGATCGCTGCCGTCACCGTGCTGATTGGCACATCTTCCCTTGCCGAAGAGGCGACCCTGGTTGGGATGCTTGAGCAGCAGGCGTCGTGCGGCAAGGAAGCGGTCACGGCTGTCCGCCCCCTGTTCGCCAAGCAAGGCCAGAGCTGGATTTCGCTCGCCACGCCGGATCTGGCGGCCGGGTACGATCTCACAGATCGGGAATGGACGATCGCCTTTGATGGTCGTGCTCTTGGAACGGTGGACACACGCTATCCGTCCGAGGGAGCCGGGTACGCTCGAACCTATGATCGGGACTTTCGGCTGACGATTGCCGAAGATGCGTCCTTGCCCGCCATCGCGAATTCCCGCCGGGAGTTCATTGGCTGGTGCAATCTGCCCGAGATGCGGCCGCTGGTGGTCAACTCTCGACCGAATGCCGACGACCCGGATCGGTGGAAGCCCTTTGTCGTCGGACGCGGCTACGTGGAGCTCTTGTTCGACGCGTATTTTCGGGCGCTGGGTGAAATCCCGGTCTGCTTCAATCGGCCTGAGAGCCATGCGTTCACGGCCGACGATCTCGAACTCGTCAAGGCCTATCGGGATGTCGCCGGACGGCAATTGGTGTCCTTGCGACTGCGTTCGGGAGGCGAAGGGTGTGAAGCCGACCCCACCGTTCAACTGATCGTCTGGTTTGCGATCACAGAGTCCGTTCATCACATCGGCAACAATCTGGAATTGATCGATGCCGGCGATTACGACGGTGACGGCAAGTCCGAGATCGTGTTCTGGCACGCAAGCTACAATCGCGATGGCTATTCGCTGCTCCTCGATGACCTGAGCCGGCGCGTCGATTTCATCTGGTCCTATCACTAGGTCTCCCGCACTGTTGGTCCGGCAAGCGGCTGCAGGATTGGCCTGACAGATCACTGCTGGCGGCATCCCAAACAGTTGGGCAATCGACCCTTGAAATTCCGCTTGAGCCTAATTAATTGAACAATGTTCAAAACACAATAGGCCGAGCGATGACCGATACGACACCATTGCTGCGTTCGCGCAGGTTTCTGCCGTTGTTCACCGCGCAATGGTTCGGGGCGTTCTCCGACAACGCGCTGAAGAGCGCGTTCGCCTTCCTGATCGCCTATCGCGGCGTCGACCTGTTCGGCCTGTCGCCGAGCCTGGCGGTGCTGACCGGCAGCGCGGTCTTCGTGCTGCCGTATCTGCTGGTCTCCGGCCTGGCCGGCAATCTGTGCGACGCGGTCGACAAGGCGCGGGTGGTTCGGGCGACGCGGCTGGCGGAAATCGGGCTCGCGGGCCTGGCGGGGACCGCCGTGCTGATCGAATCCGCGCCGCTGGCATTGCTGGCGATCTTCCTCTACGGCTGCCAGTCGGCGATCTTCGGGCCGGCCAAATACGCCATCCTGCCGCAGCACTTGCCGGAAGGCCGGCTGACCGCGGCCAATGCCTGGATCGAATCCTCGACCTTCATCGCCATCCTGGCCGGCATGCTGTTCGGCGGCATCGCCGGCAGCTTCGGCGACACCGGCACCATCGCCGCCGGCTTCGCGGTGGCGGCCCTGGCCGGCGTGCTGGCGTCCCGTTTCGTGCCGGCCGCACCGCCGTCGCCGGATGCAGCACCTCTGCGGTTCAACCCGCTGCGGGCCGGCCTCGACGCGCTGGCTGTGGTGCGCCGGCGGCGCGAGGTCTTCCTGTCGGTGCTGGGGATCTCCTGGTTCTGGGCGGTCGGCCTGGTGGTCATCTCGGTTTTCCCGGATGTCGCGAAATCGGTCCTGGGTGTCGACGAGCTGGTGGCCAATTTCCTGGTCGGCGCCTTCGTCGTCGGCATCGCGCTGGGCTCGATCGCTGCCAGCAAGCTGGTGGGACACGAGATCACCGGACGCCTGGCGCCGGTCGGCGCGCTTGGTATGGCGGTGGCGCTGATCGATTTGGGCCTCGGGGCCGGGGCGGTCGGGGCGCAGGGCGCGACGGCGCCGCTCGGCCTTGCCGAATTCCTGCGGACCGAGGGCGGCATCCGCGTCGTTCTCGACCTGGTCGGCATCGCAGCGGCGGGCGGGCTGTTCAGCGTGCCGCTCTACACCATCCTACAGGCCCGGTCGGCCGCCGAGGCCCGGTCGGCCGCCATCGCCGGCAACAACGTGACCAACGCGCTGGTCATGATGGCCGTTGCCGCGCCGACCGGAATTCTGCTGGCGGCCGGCGTCTCGGTGCAGGCCGTCATGGTCACTCTCGGCATCGCCAACATCGCCGTCGCGCTGGTTGCGATCAAGCTGATCCCCCATGACGTGGTGAAGGGCATCGGCCGCCGGCTGCTGCGGCTGGTATTCCGGGCCCGCGTCAGCGGGATGGAGAATTACGGCGATCCGCGCAGCCCCGCGGTGGTCATCGCCAATCACACCTCCTTCCTGGACGCGGTGCTGATCGGCTGCCTGCTGCCGGGCCGCCCGGTCTTCGCGGTGAACTCCCGGATCGCCCGCAAATGGTGGGTGCGGCCGGCCTCCCTGCTGTTCGACCTGCTGCCGGTCGATCCGACCAGCCCGTTCTCGGTCCGCCGGATGGTGCAACGGGTGCGCGACGGCGACCGCCTGGTGATCTTCCCGGAGGGCCGGCTGACCGCCACCGGTGCCCTGATGAAGGTCTATGACGGCTCCGGCCTGATCGCCGCCTTGGGCGAGGTGCCGGTGATCCCGGTGCGCATCGATGGCGCCCAACACACGATCTTCGCCCGGACCAGGGGCAAGCTGCGCACAAAGCTGTTCCCGAAGATCGCGCTGTCGGTCCTATCCCCAAAGGACATCTCGGTGCCCGAGGGGATGATCGGCCGCCGCCGCCGTGCCCATGCCGGCGCCCGGCTCCAGGACATCATGACCGAGATGGTCTATCGCACCAGCCCGGTCGACCGCTCCCTGTTCGGCGCCCTGATCGATGCCCGCAAGGCCAACGGCAACCTGCCGGTGCTCGAGGACATCGAACGCAAGCCGGCGCGCTATCGCCGGGTGCTGACCGGCGCCTTCGCGCTTGGCCGGACGTTGGCCAGGCGCAGTGTCCAAGGCGAACGACTCGGCGTCCTGCTGCCGAATGCCATCGGCTCGGTGATCGTGTTCTTCGCCCTGCAGGCCTTCGGCCGGGTGCCGGCAATGCTGAACTTCAGCACCGGTGCCGGCAACATGGCGGCGGCGGTCCGGGCGGCTGAGCTGCGCACCATCCTGACCTCCCGACGGTTCGTCGAGGCGGCGCGTCTGGAGGGGCTGGTGGCGACCCTCGCCGACCGGGCGGAGATCGTCTACCTGGAGGATCTGCGGCCGGAGATCGGTCTCGCCGGCCGGCTGTTCGGATTGCTCGGAGGTTTCCTGCCGTCGCTTGCCTGGCGGCTGGCCGGCGGCCATCGGGCGGCGGTCGATGACGAGGCGGTGGTGCTGTTCACGTCCGGCTCCGAGGGCACGCCCAAGGGCGTCTCGCTCAGCCACCGCAACATCCAGGCGAACCGGTTCCAGGTCAGTGCCATGGTCGATTTCACGGCCAAGGACGTGGTGCTGAACGCCTTGCCGCTGTTCCACTCCTTCGGCCTGACGGTGGGCCTGATCGTGCCGCTGCTGGCCGGCGTGCGGGTGGTGCTCTACCCGTCGCCGCTGCATTACCGGATCGTGCCGGAGATGGCTTACGACACCAATGCGACCATCCTGTTCGGCACCGACACGTTCCTGTCCGGCTATGCCCGCATGGCGCACGCCTATGATTTCAACAGCGTCCGCTACATCTTCGCCGGCGCGGAGCGCGTGCGGCCGGAGACCCGGCGCGTTTGGGCCGACAAGTTCGGCGTGCGCATCCTGGAAGGCTATGGCTGCACCGAAACCGCGCCGATCCTGGCCATCAACACGCCGCTGCGAAACCGCCCCGGCAGCGTCGGGCGCCTGCTGCCCGGCGTAGAGACCCGCATCGAGCCGGTCGAGGGCATCGAAGAGGGCGGGCGGCTCTTCGTGCGTGGCCCAAACGTCATGCGCGGCTATCTGCGGGCCGAGGCGCCCGGCGTGCTGGAGCCGCCGCAGGAGGGCTGGCACGACACCGGCGACGTGGTCTCGCTGGACGATGACGGCTTCCTGTCCATCGCCGGGCGTGCCAAGCGCTTCGCCAAGGTCGCCGGGGAGATGGTGTCGCTGGCCGCCGTCGAGGCCCTGGCATCCGAGCTCTGGCCTGACGCCCTGCACGCGGCCGTGGCCCTGCCCCATGACCGCAAAGGCGAGCAGGTGGTCCTGGTCACCGACCATGGCACGGCCGCCGCGCCGGTCTTGGCCCAGTTCGCCCGAGAACGGGGCGCCGCCGAGATCATGGTGCCGCGCACCCTCGTACCGGTCGAAAAAATGCCCGTGCTGGGGGCCGGCAAGATCGACCACGCCGGCGCCAAGACGCTGGCCGAAGCAGCGATCGCCCCGCCAGCGTTGGCCCTCGCCGCGGAGTAACAGCCACCCCTCACCCTCCCACGCTAACGCGCGGGTCCCTCCCTCTCCCACAAGGGGAGAGGGGTACTCAGAGCCGGCGCTCGTTGTGGCCCCTCTCCCCTTGTGGGAGAGGGAGGGACCCGCGCGTTAGCGTGGGAGGGTGAGGGGGCTGAAGAAACTTGGCGTCAGCCTCGACAGCCTCAATCCACCGCTTCGATCACCGGGGTGGGCTCGCCGCGCCAGGTGAATCGGTAGGTGCCGCCCTTGCGGACATTGCCGACCAAGGGCGGGCGGAAGCAGCCAAGACACGTGCCGCCGGCCAGGCGCACGCTGGGATAGACGATGCCCTGCGAGCCCTCGTCCAGCAGCCGCTGCGCCAATCCCTGGGAGGCCACGTAGCTGTTGGGCGCCAGATACTCGGCATAGGCCTCGTCGCCGCGGATGTCATGGAACTCGGCGGCGAAATCGGCCAGGTAGTCGTCATAGGTGATGGACTCGTCGAACCAGTTCACCTCCGCCAGCTCGACGGATTTGTGGAAGGCGATCTCCGCTTGCGACGTCTCCAGCTCGAATCCGGCGTACCAGGCGCCGCGATCGGGCCCGTTGAAGCGGCTGCCCAGCGGGTGGGCGTGGCAGAAGGTGGCGTTGACGATGCGGTAGTAGGGCACGCCGAACACCAGCTCATGCACCTGGATGCCCGGCAGCAGGTTGTTCTCCGCCAGCAGCCGGTCGTTGGTGGCGTGGTCCAGGTCGAAGATGTCGTGCAGATGGTCCGCGTCGTCGGCGATGCGGGCCAGCACGCTCTCGCCGCCCTCGCGGTACTTCGCGGGGACCAGTCGGTGGGTATCGTTGCGGCGGACGAGGCGGGTGGGCGGCAGCGTCACGCCGCGCCACCGCGCCTTGCGTCAAGCAATCGGCGGACCGTCTGCATCGCCGGCAGCCCGCCCCGGACCATGTAGTCCAGCGGCGTCGCCCCGGCGAAGATCCGGTTGGTGTTCGGCAACTGCATCCAGGCATCCGCCAGCGCCTCGGAATACAGGATGTTCAGCGCCTTGAAGATGCCGACCAGATACGAGATCCGGGTCAGCCGGTCGGCGTCCAGCAGCCGGTCGGGCTGCCGCTTCATCTCGTAATAAGGGCCGTTCGACACCCCGCCCAGCAGGGCGCGCGCATCCTCATCGCGCACCTTCCACTGCGCCATGATGTTGAAGAACGCCTTCAGCGCCGACCCGCTCAGCCGCTTGCGCTCGGTCTTGCCGGACAGGTCGATCAGCGGCGACGGCGCGTAGCGCGTGGCCGGGTAATCCAGATCGAGTGCCATCATCTTTCTCCTGTATGAGAGTACATACTCTCCCGTTCAGGAGAAATCAAGGAAAGCAGCCATTCGTTCTCACGCCCGGGTGGCCCGTCCCTCGTAGTGGAAGGTCAGGATCCTGGGGCCCTTGACCAGATAGCCGGTTTCCATGCGGTCGATGGCGAACCCGGCGCCGGCGATCAGGTCATCGATGTGCCGATTGATGTGGCAGCCGCCGGCGAACCGGGTCCAAAACGGATCGACTCGCCCCTGCCAGGCGGCGACCCCGCGATCCGGCGAGGCGCCGTGCTCGATGAAGATGAATTGACCGCCGGGCTTGAGCACGCGGCGCATCTCCGCCAGAGCGACCGGCGCATCGGGGATCGAGCACAGGGTCCAGGTGCTGACCAGGGTGTCGAAGCGGCCATCCTCGAAGGGCAGGGCCTCGGCCGACCCGGTTTCCAGCCGGACCTCGAATGGCGCGTCGTTGGCCGATTTGCGCGCCATGGCGATCAGCCGCTCAGACGGTTCCAGGCCGACAACTTCGGCGACGCCGGCGGCATAGAAGGGCAGGTTCAGCCCCGATCCGATGCCGATCTCCAGCACGCGGCCGGTCGCGGTCGGAATGATCCGCTGCCGGTGCTTCGTCGCCTCCGGATTGCGCATCGACAGGTGGATCAGGTGCGGCAGCACACGGTCGCGATAGAAGCCCATGGCGGCGTCCTTCGCTGAAATCAGCGATCCTGCGCGACCCGCCGCGCGACGATCGGGGCCGGCTCCGGCGCCGTATCGCCCAGCGTGTAGGCGTCACGCAGCATCGCCGCGGCCCGGTCGGCCTGGGCCTCGTCGCGGGCGTGGATCGTCGCCAGCGGTCGGCCGCCCGGCCCGACCGCCTCGCCGATGGCGGCCACCTCGGTCAAGCCGACGGCGTGATCGATGATGTCCTCCGGCGCGGCGCGGCCACCGCCCATGGCGACGATGGCGACGCCGACGGCGCGGGCGTCGACGCCGGTCACGACGCCTTCCGCGTCGGGGAAGACATCGTGGCGGATGGGTGCTGCCGCGAAATGCCGGTCGCAATCCTCGACCAGGTCCGGCGGGCCGCCCAGCGCCGCCACCATGCGCCCGAAACGCTCCGCGGCGGAGCCGTCCGCCAGGGCCTGCTTGGCCCGTCCGAGCCCTTCCGCGACGCTCGATGCCAAGCCACCCAGGCACAGCAACTCGGCGGTCAGGGCCAGCGTCACCTCGCTCAGCCGCGGGTCGACGGCGCGACCGGTCAGAAGGTCGACCGATTCCTTGACCTCCAGCGCATTGCCGGCGGCCCGGCCCAGCACCTGGTTCATGTCGGTCAGCAGGGCGACGGTCGGCAGGCCCGCGCCCTCGGCCACGGTGACCAGGCTTTCCGCCAGCGCCACGGCGTCATCGAAATCGGATGCGAAGGCGCCGGTGCCGAACTTCACATCCATCACCAGCCCGCCAAGCCCGGCCGCCAGCTTCTTCGACAGGATCGAGGCGGTGATCAGATCGAGGGATTCCACGGTGCCCGTGACGTCGCGGATGGCGTAGATGCGCTTGTCGGCCGGCGCGATGTCGCCTGTGGCGCCGATGATGGCGCAGCCTTCCGCGCGCACGACCCGTTCCAGCGTTTCCGTGTCCGGTTGGCTGCGATAGCCGGGGATGCTGTCCAGCTTGTCCAGCGTGCCTCCGGTATGGCCGAGGCCGCGGCCGGAGATCATCGGCACGCAGCCGCCGCAGGCGGCGATCAGCGGCCCCAGGATCAGGCTGACCTTGTCGCCGATGCCGCCGGTGGAATGCTTGTCCAGCACCGGCCCGCCGAGGCCCTTGTCGGACCAGTCCAGCACCATGCCGGACCGGGTCATGGCGCGGGTCAGCGCCACCCGCTCGTCCAGGCCCATGCCCTGGAAGAAGACGGCCATGGAGAAGGCCGCGACCTGACCTTCGGTCACGCTGCCATCGGTGACGCCGCGGATGTAGGCCTCGATGTCCTCGGCGGAGACCGCGCCGCCGTCGCGCTTGCGGCGGATGAACTCCTGCGGCAGGAAAACGCCGCCTTGCGAAGGCTTGTCGGCCATCCTTTCCCCTCAACTCGCCACGCCGTTGCTGTCCGTGGCCAGATTAGCGCGTCCGGTGGGTTGAGAACCATGGCCGGTCGGTCCGACCTGTCATTTCAGGCCCGGTCTCGGCGATCGGCCCCAGAGGAATTCCACCCAGCGGATCGAAAGGCTCCTATCACCACGGTGAGAGGAGGGCCGTGTTTCATTGGGGCACCCCGAAATCCTGATGAGGACGCACGCCCGATGAAGAAAACCGCCGTCAATCCATGGCCGTGGTCGTTGAATTTCGGCTACAACCAGGCCGAGCTGCTGGAAGGCATGAACCGGCAGTTGGTCTGCGCCGGCCAGACGGCCGTCGACGCCGACGGCAATCCGCAACACCCCGGCGACATGCGCAGCCAGATGGTGCTCGCCCTCGACAATCTGGAAGCCGTTCTGGGCGCCGCAGACATGGGCCTCGCCGATGTCATCCGGCTCAACATCTACTCAACGGATGTGGACGAGACCCTGAAGGCCTTCGATGTTCTCGGATCCCGCCTGGGGCCTGTCGGCGCGTCTCCTCCGATGACCCTTCTCGGCGTGACCCGCCTTGCCATCCCACCGCTGATGGTCGAATTCGAGGCCACCGCCGCCCGCTGAATACAAGGGCCTCCCAAGCCGTTCCAGGGTGTTCATGCAGGCGCGCAGGCATCGTCGACACCCTGGGATGGCCCGCCGCATCCGAACCAACGAGTCCTGACAATCCTGTACACTGGGCGTGGATCGAGAGCGATTGCCCCGACGCCCTCGACAGCCGATTGGCGGGAAGACCACGTGCGACGCGCTGAAAGACTATTCCGGCTGGTCAACGAGATGCGGACCCGGGACATCAGCCGGGCCAGCGAGCTTGCCGAGCAGTTCGAGGTCAGCGTCAGCACGATCTATCGCGACATTGCCCACCTCCAGGCCTCCGGCCTCCCGATCGAGGGAGAGGCCGGCATCGGTTACCTGCTGAGGCCGGGTTTCGATCTGCCGAACGTGACCTTCACCTATGACCAGATCGATGCGCTGGCCGTCGGCCTCGCCTTCGTGGAACGCACCGGCGATCCCGCGCTGGTGGCAGCGGCCCGCGAAGCGCGCGCCAAGATCCAGGCAGGCATGCCGCAGCCGGAGGAGCGAAGGCTCGCCGATGCGCCTTACGTCAGCCTTCACGACCAGAACCCGTCTCCGCCGCATGGCGGATTGATCCGCGAGGCGATCCGCCAGCGGCAAATTCTGCAAATCGTCTACGTCGACTCGGAAGGCCTCGAATCCGGGCGCCGGGTGCGCCCGCTGGTGATCTGGAACCTGACCGATGGCTGGATGTTCTCCGCCTGGTGCGAGCTCAGGCAGGATTTCCGCACATTCCGATCCGATCGCATCGTCACGCTGGCCCTGACAGGCGAACGGTTCGAAGAGGATGAAAAGACAGGCCTGCGCGCCTTCCTGGAATCGGAGCGGCGTGCGGCACAGTTTCCCGAACCGACACCCGCCGTGTCTTGATGTAGGCGCATTCCGGGCTCAAGACCGACATCCGATAGCCTGCCGTCATGCGCCGAAAGATCGCGGTAGCATTGGCGCACCTATCCAAAACGGTCGCTTGATCGAAATCATTGCCGCTTTCGGCCGCCCACGGGACCCTTCCTGAGCCTCCGACCTTCACCGCTTCCCGCAACATCGAATGAGTGTCATATGACCACAGTGCACATAAGGAGCGCCGTATTTGCGCTGCGCTTCGCCATTCTCGTGCTTGCGGCCGTCGTCGCGCTCGCATCCGAAACGGGGCCGGCCCTGGCGCAGGACAGTTCGAGTGACCTTGTGGTCGAAATGCCGGTGATCGATCCGGCGCGCGGACGGACTCTGTTCATCACCAAAGGCTGCGTGATCTGCCACTCCATCAACGGGGTGGGCGGACGCGCCGCGCCGCCGCTGGAACCGGACGGGCCGTTCGCCACCGTCGATATCGGCGAGTTCGCCGCCCGCATGTGGCGCGGCGCCGGCCCCATGGTCTGGCTGCAGACGCTGGAGCTCGGCTACCAGATCGACCTGACGGGCCAAGACATCGCGCATCTGGCCGGGTTCCTCCAGGATGCCCGGGAGCAGGCCCGCTTCGCCGCCGCCGGGTTGCCGGCCGACGTCGAGGCCTCCCTGCTGACCGAACTCTACCGCCGTCCGGAGGACTGGCTGTGGGAGCCGGCTTTGGAATAGCGCCAGCGTCTATTCGCCGTACGGCACCCAGATGTTCTTCACCTGCACCGCGTGGCGCAGGTATTCGCGGCCCTCGGCCTGAGCCGGATCGTGCCAGTCGCGGCGGCGGCCGTGATTGGCCCAGACCTGCTTGAGGTTCCCGACCGACGCCTGTTCGACCATCGCGCTGCCGGCCTGCGGGCCCACATACCAGAGGCCGTCCACCTCATCGTGCTCGGCCAGCACCTTCGCGAGCCCGTCGCGGTCGCCGGTGACGATGTTGATCACCCCGCCGGGCAGGTCCGACGTGTCGAGGACCTGATAGAAATCCGTTGCCGAGAGCGGGTGGACTGGTGACGGAATCGCGACAACCCGGTTGCCCATCGCCACCGCCGGGGCGATCAGGGAAACAAACGCCAGCAAGGGCGCCTCGTCGGGACAGGCGATGCCGAGGATCCCGACCGGTTCGTTCATCGCCAGGGTCACGCCGCGCAGGGGCGGGGAGTGCACCGCGCCGTCGAACTTGTCGGCCCAGGCGGCATAGGCAAACAGCCGGCTGACCGAGGCCGCGACCTCGGCCTCGGCGGCCTTCTTGGCCACGCCCGTCATGACCATCAGCCGGTCGCGGAATTCCGCCGCGCGGGCATCGAGGTTTTCGGCGATGTAGTAGAGGATCTGGGCCCGGTTGTGCTGGCTGGCGCGCGACCATCCCTCGGCCTTGCGGGCGGCCTCCACCGCGTTGCGGATGTCCTTGCGGTTGCCCTCGCCGACTTCGGCCAGCAGCGCGCCGTCCGGGTCCAGAACCGGGCGGCTGTAGCCGGAATCCGGCCGTGCCTGCTTGCCGCCGATATACATCTTGGCGGTCCGGTCGACCGCGCCGGCGCCGGCGGAGCCGGCCTGTTTCGCGGCCGGCGTCGCGTCGTCGTAGAGCGGCAGGGACGCCTCGAAATCGGGCTTCAGGTATTCCCACATGCCCTCGCGGCCGCCCTCGCGGCCGAAGCCGGATTCGCGATAGCCGCCAAAGCCGCAGGCGGCGTCGAATAGATTGGTGCTGTTGGTCCAGACGATGCCGGCCTTCAGCTTGGGCGCGATGTCCAGGGCCAGGTTGATGTTCTCGGTCCACACGCTGGCCGCCAATCCGAAACGCGTGTTGTTGGCCAGCGCCACCGCCTCGGCCGGGGTACGGAAGGACATGGAGACCAGGACAGGGCCGAAGATCTCGACCTGGGCAATGCTGTCGGCGGGCGATACGTCGGTGAACAGGCTCGGCGGGTAGAAGCAGCCCTCGGTGGGGCAGGCCCAGCTCGGCTGCCACAGCGTGGCGCCCTCGCTGACACCCTGCTCGACCAGGGTGCGGATGCGCTCTAGCTGCACCGGGGCGACGACCGCGCCGATGTCGACCGCCTTGTCCAGCGGGTCGCCGACGCGCAGGGTCTCCATGCGGGCGCGCAGCTTGTCGAGCATCTGGTCGGCGATGCCCTCATGAAGCAGCAGTCGAGACCCGGCACAGCAGACCTCGCCCTGGTTGAACCAGATCGCGTCGACGACGCCCTCGACCGCCCCGTCCAGATCGGCGTCGTCGAAGACGATGAAGGGGGATTTGCCGCCCAACTCCAGGGTCAGCTTCTTGCCGCTGCCGGCAGTGGCGCCGCGGATCAGCCGGCCGACATCGGTCGAGCCGGTGAAGGCCAGCTTGTCGACATCCGGATGGTTCACCACCGCCTCGCCGGTGCGCCCGTCGCCGGTGACGATGTTGACGACGCCCGGAGGCAGCCCGGCCTCCATGCACAGCTCGGCGAATTTCAGCGCCGTCAGGCTGGTGAACTCCGCCGGCTTCAGCACCAGGCAATTGCCGGCAGCGATGGCCGGGGCGATCTTCCAGGCCAGCATCAGCAGCGGGAAGTTCCAGGGGATCACCTGGCCGACCACGCCGACCGGCCCGTAGCCGGCGAATTCGCCGTCCATCAGTTGGGCCCAGCCGGCATGGTGATAGAAATGCCGCGCCACCAGCGGGATGTCGATGTCGCGCGTCTCACGGATCGGCTTGCCGTTGTCGAGGGATTCCAGCACCGCCAGCAGCCGCGAATGCTTCTGCACCAGCCGGGCCAGGGCATAGAGATGCCGTGCCCGGCCATGGCCGCCCAGCGCCGCCCAACCGGGCTGTGCCGCCCGCGCCGCGGAGACCGCCGCATCGACGTCCTGGGCATTGCCCTGGGCGATCTTCGCCAGCACCTGCCCGGAGGACGGGCTGGCTGTGTCGAAGGTCTCGCCGGACTTGGCCTTCGCCCATTGCCCGTCGATGAAGAGGCCGAATTTGCCCTTATGGCCCTTGATCCAGTCCAGGGCAGTATCGGTGCCCTCCGGCGCCGGCCCGTACTCCATGGTCTCGAATATCTCGGCAACGCTCATGGCGGTCGGTCCGTCTCGGTTCTGCTAGGCCATGGGATGGCGGAAGCCGGCCGAGTAGCGGCCGGTGACGTGGTGCTCGAGCTGGCGTTCGATGTCGCCGAGCAGGCTGGAGGCGCCGAAGCGGAACAGGGACGGCTCCAGCCAGGGGCGCCCCAACTCCTCCTTCATCAGGGTCAGGTAGGCCAGGGCGTCCTTGGCGGCGCTGATGCCGCCGGCCGGCTTGAAGCCGACGATGTGGCCGGAGCGCTCGCGGAAGGTACGGATCATCCGAACCATGATCAGGCTGACCGGCAGGGTGGCGTTGACCGGTTCCTTGCCGGTCGAGGTCTTGATGAAGTCGGAGCCGGCCATCATGCAGACCATCGAGGCGCGGGCGACGTTGCGCAGCGTCGCCAGCTCCCCGGTGGCGATGATCGCCTTCATATGTGCCGGACCACAGGCGGCTCGGAACGCCTGGACCTCGTCGTAGAGCGCCTGCCAGTCGCCGTTCAGCACATGGGCGCGGGTCACCACGATGTCGATCTCGCGCGCGCCGGCGGCCACCGAGGCCTCGATCTCCCTGACCCTGAGGTCGAAGGGCGAGAGGCCGGCCGGGAAGCCGGTCGAGACGGCGGCCACGGGGATGCCGCTACCGTCCAGCGCCTCCACGGCGGTCTCGACGAGGCCGTGATAGACGCAGACCGCTCCGGTCGTCAGGCCCAGCCCGTCGGCGCCGAGTGCCGCAAGCAGGTCCGGGCGCACCGGCTGGCGCGCCTTGGCGCAAAGCCGCTTGACCTTGCCCGGCGTGTCGTCGCCGGAGAGCGTGGTCAGGTCGATGCAGCTGATCGCCTTCAGCAACCAGGCGGCCTGCCAATCCTTCTTCACCGTGCGGCGGGTCGTCAGCGTCGCGGCACGACGCTCGGCGGCGCTCAGATTGACCCGGATCTCCTCCACCCAGTCGCGCTCGAAGGCGGTGCCAGGGTTGCGGTCGGCTTCGTCATGCCCGGGGGTCGCGACGCCGGGCATCGGATGAACGTTCTCCCCCACATCGGCAGCGCCGGCCGGGCCCGCGTGATCGCGGCCGCTCATGTCGTCCTCCCAGGCCATCCTTTTGTGAAGGCCCAGTCTGCACCAAGACCGGTCGATATGCGAGCCTTCACCAGCCAGGGCCGATCCGGGCTAACCGATTAGTTTTCAAACGGATATTGAAGAAGTCGGGGATTTCAGATACCGGTCTGTGCGGAACTATTAGGGAAATATAAGGATTCGATCGTGTAATCTATGAAGTAGATTTGGTTTACATCAGTTAATCATTTCGTCATGTCTGAACAAGTTCATGGAAAGATGATTTCCGCCGGATGGGCGGTATGAATGCTTATCAAGACCTTAGGGGAAATCCGGGGTAGAAAGCATTTTAGAAAAAATTGAACTGATATTAGCGGTTGTTTAACGGAATTACACGAAGCTTTCGTCGTGGATGCCGGGAAGGGGCCCGGGTCCAGGGAAACGACACTCTTGTGGTCGGCGGCTTGCCGCCAGATTGAGGGCTTCCGGCCACACGGCACAGGGCAATGGCATGCCCGCCGCCGGCGTTTGGTGAGTGGAGAGCAACGCAGGATCGGCGGCCGTGAGGAGGGAATGATGGAGTTCTTGTCGGATTTCTTTCTGTCGCAGCAGGATCGCATGGCGACGGAGATGAACTACACCTACAATTACTGGCTCATCGTGATGTCGTATTGCGTTGCGGCCTTCGCGTCGTATACGGCGTTCCATATGGTCGAGCGTGTCATCGCCTCGCGGAACGCGGGTGCCCGCTTCAAGTGGCTGGCAACCGGCGCGATCTCGATGGGTTGCGGCATCTGGGCGATGCATTTCGTGGCCATGCTGGCGGTGCAGATGCATCGCGGCATGGAGGTCCGGTATGACCTGACCTTGACTCTCGCTTCCGCCGTCTTCGCGATGATCGCCGCCGGCTTTGCCTTCGACCTGGTCAGCCGCAAGTCGCGCAGCCTGCCCCGCCTGTTGCTGGGCGGCCTGGTGCTCGGCGCCGGCATCGGCGCCATGCACTACACCGGCATGCTGGCGATGCGCATGGATGCGCTGATCCGCTACGACATCATGTGGTTCGCCGCGTCGGTCGTCGTCGCCGTCGTGCTGGCCACGCTGGCGATCTGGATGATGTTCTTCACCGTCGAGGCCCGCGAGCACGACAAGGCCGACCACCGCCTGTGGACGGCCGCGGTCATGGGTCTGGCGGTGACGCTCATGCACTACACCGCCATGGGCGCCACCCATTTCCTGCGGACCGGCCAGCCGGCCCAGACGATCACCGAGGGCATCGCCCTGGACTCGCTGATGGGTGCCGTGATCATCGGCGGGTTCGCCTTCGCCATCCTGACGCTGGCCTGGGTCAGCGCCTCGCTGGACGAGCGCAAAAGCGCCGGCGCCGGGGCGTAACGTCAGGACCGGCAACACAGAATATGATGCCGCTGGTAGGGGCGGGGCCGAGAGGTCCCGCCCTTTTCTTTCACGGGTCCGCCCATCGGCAACTGGGACCGGGTCCGCGGATGCGGTAAACCGGTCCGCATGGACCCTCTCGACCCGCTCCTGGACGATGTGCCGCCCGGCGAGGCGGTGATGATCTTCATCGGCGTGACGACCGGCGGCTCGCGAATCCATCGCATCTTTCCGCACTGGGCGGCGGCGATGGCGATCGCGCCGGCGCATCTGCGCGGCCTGGACCTGCCGCTGGATGTACAGGCCGATGCGGTGCGGGCGGCGGTGCGCTGGATCGCGGCGTCGGACACGATCCGCGGCGCCCTCGTCACGACCCACAAGATCGCCGTGCACCGGCATGCCCGCGACTTGTTTTCCGGCTTCGACGGCGACGCGGACCGGCTCGGCGAGGTCAGCGCCATCGTCAAGACGCCCGCCGGTCTTGTCGGCCATGCCATGGACACCGTCACGGCCGGGCTGGCGCTCGACCGCATCGTTCCGCGCGCGCATTGGGGTCGATATCCGGACGCGGAGGCGCTGGTGCTCGGCGCCGGCGGCGCGGGCCTGGCGCTGGCGGCGCACCTGGTCGGGAGACCGGCCGGCGAACGCCCGCGGGCCCTCACGCTCGCCGATGTCGATGCCCAACGGCTCGCCGACGCGGAGTCAGCGCTTCTGGACGGCGACGCCGGCGGCATCGTCGGCTTTCGCCAGGTGCCGGGTGCCGATGGCAACGATGCCCTCCTCGCGGCGTTGCCGCCGCGCAGCCTGGTGGTCAATGCCACCGGCCTCGGAAAGGACCGTCCCGGCTCGCCGCTTTCCCCCTCGGCGCGCTTTCCCACGGAGGGAGTCGTCTGGGAGTTCAATTACCGCGGCCCGCGGGATTTCCTCGTACAGGCGCAATCCCAACAGGCGGATCGGCGCCTGACCGTCGCGGATGGCTGGACCTATTTCCTCTACGGCTGGGCCCATGTCATGGCGGCGGTGTTCGGCGTGGGGCTCGACGACGCCCTGTTCGACAGGCTGGAACGGGCGGCGCAGGCCGAACGGTAGCCCTCAGCGGCGCTCCTCGGCGTCGCGCTCCAGCCAGCGGGTGATCAACCGCGCCAGGTCCGCTCCGGCGGCGGTGGCGGCGCTCAGGGTCTGGTCGTGGTCGACCGGCTCGTCGCTCAGGCCGACGCCGAGATTGGTGATCACCGCCGTCGCGGTGACCCTCAATCCGCAATGCCGCGCCAGGATGCACTCCGGCACCGTCGACATGCCGACCGCGTCGGCGCCCAGGCCCTGGATCATCCGGACCTCCGCCGGCGTCTCGAAGCAGGGCCCGAGCCAGGCGCAATAGACGCCGCTGGCCAGGTCGATGCCCAGCTCGCCGGCCACCGATGCCTGCCGCGCCGCCAGCGCCGGATCGTAGGCGTCGGCCATCGGCGGAAAGCGCGGGCCGATCTCGGAATCGTTCGGCCCGACCAGCGGGTTGCCGCCCTGCAGGTTGATGTGGTCGGTGATGGTCATCAGCCGGCCGGCGCCGACCTCCAGGCGCAGGCTGCCGGCGGCGCAGGTCAGATAGATCGCCTCGCAGCCGATCGCCCGCATGGTGCGCACGGCGGTGGCCATGACGTCATAGCCCCGCCCCTCATAGGCGTGCGCCCGGCCCTGCAGGCAGGCGACCGCGGTGCCGCCAAGGGTGCCGAGCACCAGCCTTCCGGCATGGCCTTCGACGCCGGGTTCCGGAAACCCGGGTAGGTCGGCGTAGGAAATTGCGGTGGCATCCTCGATGCGGTCGGCCAGGGGGCCGAGGCCCGATCCCAGCACCAGCGCGACGCGCGGCCGTATGTCCGGCGCCCGCTGCCGGATGATTGCTGCTGCCTGTCCCGGGTGACCGGAGGTTGCGGTGCCCATCGCTCAGTGACCCAGATTGTCCGGGCCGAAGGACAGCGGCAGCAATTCCTCCACCGTCGCCGTCCGCCGCAGCCCCTCCGGTCCGCACATATGCACCGGCGTGTCCGGGCCGGCAAATTCGCGCAATTGCTGGCGGCAGCCGCCGCAGGGGCTGCACAGCATGCCGTCGCCTTCGGTGCCGCCGATGACCACCGCCTCGACGATGCGCCCGCCGCCCTTCGCCACCATCACGCCGATGGCGCTGGCCTCGGCGCACTGGCCCTGCGGATAGGCGGCGTTCTCCACGTTGCAGCCGGCAAAGATGCGGCCGTCATCGGTCAGGACGGCGGCGGCGACCTTGTAGTTGGAGTAGGGCGCGTAGGCATGGTCGCGCACCGCCGTGGCGGCGGCGAACAACGCGTCGAATGCGTCGCTCATCGTTCCTTCACATAGGGTACGCCAATGGCCTTGGGCGCGATCGCCTTGCCGATGAATCCGGCCAGCAGCACCACCGTCAACACATAGGGCAGGGCCTGGATGAACTGCACCGGGATGGTGCCGATGCCCGGGATCTCCACGCCCTGCATGCGCGCTTCCAGCGCCTCCAGGAAGCCGAACAGCAGGCAGGTCAGCAGCACCGGGACCGGCCGCCACTTGGCGAAGATCAGCGCCGCCAGCGCCAGGAAGCCCTTGCCTGCGGTCATGTCGCGCACGAAGGACGCGTTATGCGCCACCGACAGATAGGTCCCGGCGATGCCGCACAGCAAGCCCGTCATCATCACGGCGCGATAGCGCAGCCAGACAACCGAGATGCCGGCCGTATCGACCGCCGCCGGGTTTTCGCCGACGGCTCTCAGCCGCAGGCCGAATCGAGTGCGGTACAGGATCCAGGCCGTCACAGGCACGGCCACGGCGGCAAAGTAGACCAGGATGTTGTGGCCGCTGATCAGCTCGGAATAGATCTGCCCCAGGATCGGCACGTCGGCGATCGCGTCGGCGCCGGGCAATGTGATGGCGGTGAAGCGCTGGTCGCTTTCCAGGGTCGGCGTCTGGCCGCCGCGGGCGAACCAGGCGATACCGAGAGTGGGGGCCAGCCCGGCCACCAGGATGTTGATCGCGACGCCGGAGATGATCTGGTCGCCGCGATGGGTGATGCAGGCAAATCCGTGCAGCAACGCCAGGCACACTGCGGCCAGGATGCCTGCGCCCAGGCCCAGCCAGGCCGAGCCCCAGACCGCCGCTACCGTGGCAGCGGCAAAGGCGGCGCCCAGCATCTTGCCTTCCAGGCCGATATCGACGACCCCTGAGCGCTCGGAAAACAAGCCGGCCAGGGCGGCCAGCACCAGCGGCGTGGCGACCCGCAGCGTGGCATCCAGGACCAGGATGAAAAGGGTGAAGAACTCCATAACGGCTACTCCGCCGCCGCCATGCGGGCTTCCGCCCGTGCCAGGAAGAAGCCTTCGATCTGCGGCCGGAACATGTTTTCCAGCGCCCCGGCGAACAGGATCACCAGGCCCTGGATCACCACCACCATCTCACGGGTGATCTTCGGCATGTCGAAGGCCAGTTCCGCACCGCCCTGATACAGCGCGCCGAAGAGCAGCGCGGCCAGCAGGATGCCGACCGGATGGTTGCGGCCCATCAGCGCCACGGCAATGCCGACAAAGCCGTAACCTGCCACGTAGTTCAGCAGCAGCCGGTGCTGCACACCCATGATCTCATTGAGCCCGACGAAACCCGCAAGCGCTCCGGAGATGACCATGGCGAGAATGATGTTCTTCGAAACCGAGATGCCGCCATAGACCGCCGCGCGCTGGTTCTGGCCGACGGTTCTGAGCTCGTATCCCCAGCGGGTGCGCCAGATGAACCCCCAGACCAGCACGCAGCAGATCAGCGCCCAGACGAAGGACAGGTTCAACGGCGAGGCGCCGAGATTGATGCCGATCGCCCCAAGGACCTCGTGGATCTTCGGCAGGAAGGCATGCTCCGCGAAGGGGCGGCTCTCCGGCGACATCTGGCCCCGGCGGATCAGCACGTTGACCATCAGGTAGTTCATCAGCGCCGCGGCAATGAAGTTGAACATGATGGTGGTGATTACCGTGTGGCTGCCGCGCTTGGCCTGCAGATATCCAGGGATGAAGGACCAGGCTGCGCCGAACAGCGCGCCGCCGATGATCGCGACGGGCAGGATCAGGATGAAGGGCAGGAAGTCGAAATAGAGGCAGACCAGCCCGACGCCGAGCCCGCCGATATAAGCCTGCCCCTCGCCGCCGATGTTGAACAGGCCGCAATGGAAGGCGATCGCCACGCACAATCCGGTGAAGACGAAATTGGTGGCGTAGTAGAGGGTGAAGCCGATCGACTCGCCGAACGGCCCGTAACCGATAAAGGCGCCGTGGACCAGCAGGCGCATCGCCTCCAACGGGTTCTCGCCGATGACCAGAACCACGATGCCCGAGACGATCAGCGCCAGCGTCAGGTTGATCAGTGGAATCAGCCCAATGCTGACCCAGCGCGGCACCGTCGCCTGTCCGGCGGGTGCGCTCACGAGGCGGCCGTCGGAACCGCGTCCGGCGCTCCCTGTTCGGCCATGCCCTCTGGCCGGATCCCGGCCATCATCAACCCCAGGGTCTGTTCATTGGCGTCGGCCTGCGCGACTTCTCCGACGATGTAGCCGTCGAACATCACCAGGATCCGGTCGCTCAGGGACATGATCTCGTCCAGCTCGACCGAGACCAGCAGAACAGCCTTGCCGGCGTCGCGCATGGCCACCAGCCGGCGGTGGATGAATTCGATGGCGCCGATATCGACACCGCGGGTCGGCTGCCCCACCAGCAGCAGAGCCGGGTCCTGCTCCATCTCGCGGGCGACGATCAGCTTCTGCTGGTTGCCGCCGGAGAAATTTGCCGCCTTCAGCATGGCGTTGGGCGGCCGGACGTCGAAATCTTCCATGTATTTGCCGCAGGTATCGATGATGGCCTGGCGGTCCATCAGGATGCGGCCGTTGTAGGACGGATCGTCGTGATAGCCGAGGATGCTGTTCTCGTTGGCCTCGAATGTGCGCACCAGCCCGTCATGCAGCCGGTCTTCGGGCACATGGGCCATGCCCAGGTCCCGCATGTCCTTGGCATCGGTGGCGCCAACCGATTGCACATCCTTGCCGTTGATCAGGATCTCGCCCTTGGATGGGCGGACCATGCCAGCCAGTGCCGCCAGCAGCTCGGACTGGCCGTTGCCGGACACACCGGCGATGCCGACGATCTCGCCTGCTCTGACCGACAGCGACACGTCTTTGACCCGCCGCACATCGTGGCGGTCGACGACGTCCAGATGCCGCACATCCAGCACCGTCTGCTTGGGCTCTGCGGGCTTCTTGTCGACCCGCAGCAGGACCGTGCGGCCGACCATCAGCTCGGCCAGCTTCTCCCGGTCGGTCTCGGCAGTCGCCACATTGGCGACCACCTCGCCGCGGCGCATGACCGTCACCGCGTCGGTGATCGCCATGATCTCGCGCAGCTTGTGGGTGATCAGGATGATCGTCTTGCCCTGCTGGCGCAGGGTGTCGAGGATGCGGAACAGCTGGTCGGCCTCCTGCGGCGTCAGCACGCCGGTCGGCTCGTCCAGGATCAGGATCTCCGCACCCCGGTAGAGCGCTTTCAGGATCTCCACCCGCTGCTGCAGCCCGACCGGCAGGTCGCTGATGAGGGCGTCCGGGTCGACCTCCAGATTGTATTCGTGTTCCAGCCGTTCGAGCTCGGCATGGGCGTCGCTCATGCCGCCCGCCAGGATGGCGCCGCCCTCGCTGCCCAGCATGACGTTTTCCAGGACGGTGAACGGCTCCACCAGCATGAAGTGCTGGTGCACCATGCCGATACCGCAGGCGATCGCGTCATCCGAGCTCAGGATGGTGCGCGGTTCGCCGTTCACCCGGATCTCGCCGCTGTCGGCCTGGTAGAAGCCGTACAGGATGCTCATCAGGGTGGATTTTCCAGCACCGTTCTCGCCGATGATGCCGTGGATGGTCCCGGGTTGGACCGTCAGCGAGACATCCTTGTTGGCGTGGACCGGGCCGAAATGTTTGTTGACGCCGGACAGCGCGATGGCCGGCGGCGGACCCGAATTTGGGTCGCCGCCGGCCGCCGGCTTGGTTTGCGCGCCTTCCATAGCGGCGGAAGAGCGCTAGTAGGAGCAGTCGTTGTTGGACGTGTAGTCCACCACCGAGATTTCCCCGGAGATGATCGCGGAGCTGGCCGCCTGAATGGCGTACTTCATCTCCTGGGTGATCAGCGACTCATTGTGCTCGTCCAGCGCCCAGCCGACGCCTTCCTCGGCAAGCCCCAGCACCTTGATGCCAGGCTCCCAGCTGCCGTTCAGGGCATCGGTGAAGGCGTCATAGGCGGCCACGTCGACCCGCTTCAGCATCGAGGTGAGCATGGTGCCCGGATGCAGGTAGTTCTGGTTGCTGTCGACGCCGATCGCCAGCTTGCCGGCATCTTCCGCTGCCTGGTAGACGCCGGTGCCAGTGCCGCCGGCGGCGGCATAGACCACGTCGGCGCCGCGGTCGAACTGGCTGCGCGCCAACTCGCCGCCGCGGCTCGGGTCGTTCCAGGCCGCCGGCGTGGTGCCGGTCATGTTCTGGTAGACCTCCATGTCCGGGTCGACGTAGTGCACGCCCTGCTCATAGCCGCAGGCGAACTTGCGGATCAGCGGAATATCCATGCCGCCGACGAAACCGACCGCGTCGGACTCCGACGCCATGGCCGCCAGCATGCCGACCAGGAACGAGCCTTCATGCTCCTTGAACACCACCGACTGCACGTTCGGCAGGTCGACGACCATGTCGATCAGGGTGAACTTGGTGTCGGGAAATTCCGCCGCGACCACTTCCAGCGCCGGCGCCTGGGCGAAGCCGACCGCGATGACGATGTCGGAACCACTGCGCGCCATGCGGCGCAGGGCCTGCTCGCGCTGGGATTCGTTGGTGACCTCGAATTCGGCGTAGCTGATGCCGGTTTCCTCGCGGAACCGCTCGACGCCGTTGTAGATCCCTTCGTTGAAAGACCGGTCGAACTTGCCGCCCATGTCGAACACGACGGACGGCGAAATGTCCTGGGCCAGGGCCGGGCCGGCCGCCAGCGAGGCGGTCAGGGCGAGAAGGGACATCATGCGCATTTTCATTGTTGCTTACCGCTCCCTGCTACAGTTGATGGCGCAACGATAGCGCCGGAACCGGGCAGGCAACAGCGGAAAGTGCGGCGGCTATCCGGGTGACGGGGCGGCCGGGCCGGCCTCGGCCATCCCGAACAGCCAGTCGCGGAAGGCCCTTATGCGCGGGCGGTCGACCGCATCCTTGGGGCAGACGAAGTAATAGGCGTAGTCGGCCGGCCGCTCGACGTCGAACGGCTTGACCAGCCGGCCGTCGGCCAACTCGTCCGCCACGATCGCCGTCCGACCCAGCGCCACGCCTTGGCCGTCGATCGCCGCCTGCAGCATCATGTTGCTGTCGCTGAAGCGCGGGCCGCGGGACAGATCGATGTCCTCGAGACCCAGCCAGCCGATCCAAGGCGCCCAGGTGTACCAACGCTCGTCGGTGGTCACCATGGTGTCGTGCAGCAGCGTGTGGCGGCGCAGATCCTCGGGCGCCTTCAAAGGGTTGGGGCCGTCCAGCAGGGCCGGGCTGCACACCGGGAAGATCGACTCGGTCAGCAGCAGCTCCCAATGCAGGTCCGGCCATCCGCCGATGCCATAGCGGATTGCCGCGTCCACGTCGTCGCGGCGGAAATCGACCAGCTCCCACCGGGCCTGCACGTCGACATCCAGCGTCGGCAGGCGGTCCCGCAGGTCCGACAGGCGCGGTACCAGCCAGCGCATCGCGAAGGAGGGCAGGCAGCTCACCTTGATCGTTCCCGACAGCTCCTCCGACACGACCCGCGCCGTCGCCGCGGCCATGCGATCCAGCGCCGCGGTCAGGTCGGGCAGCAGAGCCGCGCCCTGGTCGGTCAGGGCCAGGCCCCGGGTCAGGCGGCGGAACAGCGGCAGGCCCAGATAGGCCTCCAGGGATTTCACCTGATGGCTGATCGCCGCCGGGGTCACGTTCAACTCGTCCGCCGCCTTGGTGAAACTCAGATGGCGAGCGGCCGCCTCGAAGGCGCGCAGGGCGTTGAGCGGTGGAAGGCGGCGGTGCATGGCGTCTGCTGGCTTAGAAAAACTAAGCCATCCTATGAGAAAGCATCGTTTGTTCGCCAGCCCCCGCAAAGCCAGATTCACACATGACGGACGCGTCCACGACACACCGGTATCGCCGGCGATACCCGACCGAGGAGGGATGACGATGACCAGTCAGACCGTTTCCGCTGCGTCCGGTCCTGTTCCAAGCCCCGACGCGGCCCCTGCCGCCGAAGAGGCGTTCGTGTCCGTGCTCCAGATGGCGGTCACCACGCTGCTGGACTGGCAGGAGCGTGCCCGCCAGCGGCGCCAGCTCTCCGCCCTGGAGCCGTACCTTTTCAAGGATATCGGCGTCGACCCGGCGGATGCCTATCGCGAGGCGGCGAAACCGTTCTGGCGCGCCTGATGCCCGACGCCGGTCGCGTCAGTTGCGGGTGAGCGCCAGCCGGGTGCCGAGCCCGACCAGGATCGAGCCGGCGCCATAGCGGAATACCCGCTGCGCGATCCCGCTCTGCCGCGTCCGCGCCACGACCGCGGACGCCAGGGCGACGCACATCACGTCCGCCGACGAGAAGGTCAGGTTGACGATGGTGCCCAGGATCAGGAACTGGGCCCAGATCGGCAGCGTCGCCGCCGGATCGACGAATTGCGGCAGGAAGGCGAGGAAGAACAGCGCCACCTTCGGATTGAGGATTTCCACCACGATGCTCTCGGCGAAGGCGCGCCGGGCCGATTTCGCGGCGAAGCTGGGCAGCGTCCGCTCCTCCGGCTTGCGCAGCAGCATGCCCAGCCCGAGATAGATCAGGTAGGCCGCACCGGCCAGCTTGAGCACCAGATAGGCCTCCGGCACGTGCCGGAAGACCGCCGACAGCCCCAGCGTCGCGGCCCCGACATGCAGGTAGCCGCCGACATGGATGCCCAGCGCGGCCATGTAGCCCGCCCGCCGCCCGCGCGCCAGCGTCTGCGCCGCGGTGTAGAGCAGCGCGGGTCCCGGGAAGTAGGCGAACAGCGCCGTCGCGACGGCGAAGCTCAGCATCAGTTCAAGCGACGGCATGGATCCCTCTTGGAGCGTTTCGCATTTTGCATGACCGCCTGGCCCAAGTAACGGGCCGATCACGCAGCTGTTGGTTCGGTAACCCTAATTGGCGATTTACTTGCGCAAGGCATCTGTTAGAATGCATTAGTTGTAAATGCAGACAGGAAGTCCGCCAATAATCATGGGCCGTCGAAGCAGCAACTACAAAAAAGACTCGCTCGGCGAAGAAATTGCCAATGCCGCGACGCACGGCCTGGGTGCGGCCCTGAGTATAGCCGGACTTTCCGTTCTGGTTGTACTGTCTTCTCTCAACGGCTCTGCTATCCACATCGTCAGCCTGGCGATCTACGGATCGACCCTGGTGCTGATGTATCTCACCTCGACCATCTACCACGCCATCCAGCACACCCGTGCCAAGGCGATCCTGAACATCCTCGATCATGCCTCGATCTTCCTGCTGATCGCCGGCACCTATACGCCCTTCACCCTGGTGAGCATGGGCAACAGTGCCGGTTGGGCCCTGTTCGTGGTGGTCTGGGCGCTGGCGGTGGCCGGAATCCTGTTCCGCGTGTTCCACCGCAACCACACCGAACGCCGCTCGGTCATCATCTACCTGGCGCTCGGCTGGCTGGTGATCATCGCCACCGGCGAGCTGCTGGGCGCCGTGGGCTTCGGCGGCACCATCTGGATCGTTGCCGGCGGTCTGTTCTACAGCGTCGGGACGATCTTCTTCCTGTGGGAGCGGCTGCCTTACAACCACATGGTCTGGCATCTCTTCGTCATGGCCGGCAGCGGCTGCCACTTCTTCGCCATCGCCAAATACGTCCTGCCGCCGCTCTAGAATCCCCGATTGCTCTTGACCTGACCGGCGGTACCCCGACATGGAAGGGGCGCAAACCCTGATCCGCCGGAGCCCCGACCCGTGCAAGACGACATTTTTGACGAGGATCTGCCGCCGGCCAGCCAGTCGCGGATTTCCATCCGCCGGCGTCTTTCGGCGTTCTACGACCGCATCGCCCGGTCCGGCGGGCGCATCCGGCGGTTCGGCGTGCCGACGCTGCTGGTCCTGGTCTGCCTGACATTCCTCTACTACCTCGGCGGCATGATCTGGGTGCACACCGTCGATGACGACGTCGACTACCGGGTCGTCGAGCCGGTCGCCGGCGGCAGCCAGGCGGTGGATATGGCGGCGGCGCTGATCAGCCGCGAGATCGATGACCACAACTGGACCGCCAACGATCCGTTCTTCATGCCCGGTTGGGCGCTCGACAACATGCCGAACTACCAGCAGGGCATGATCTACGCGCTCAGCCGCTTCGCCGTGGAGATGAGCGACCAGATCGGCCGCGCCCGCGGCTCCTCCCAGGTCGACCCGGATCTGGACCGGGCGGCCGGCCTGCTGCGCTATCCCGGCGACCGCTGGATCTTCGACTTCTCCACCTCGTTGGCCCCGGTGGCCAACAGCGAGTCGCAATACCGCTCCGCCAGCGAGGCGCTGCGCCAGTACAACGAGCGCCTCGCCGCCGGCGATGCCGTCTTCGAGCGGCGCGCCGACAATCTGCTCCGGACCATCGACCGGATCGCCGCCGATCTCGGCTCCTCCTCGGCGATCATCGCCGAGCATCTGGACGAGGGCGGCGGCTTCCTGATCGACACGACGGCTGACGACATCTTCTATTCGATCAAGGGCCGCATGTATGGCTACTACATGATCCTGAACGCGCTCGGATCGGATTTCAGCGGCGTCATTGACTCCGTCGGCCTGACCACCGTCTGGGCCGAGATGCTGTCCAGCCTGCGCAGCGCCATCGCGCTCCAGCCCTTGGTCGTCATCAGCGGCAGTCCCGACAGCCAGGTGCTGCCCAGCCACCTCTCCGCCCAGGGCTTCTATCTGTTGCGCGCCCGCACCCAGCTTCGGGAGATTTCCAGCGTCCTGCTCAACTGACGCCGGATTCGTGCGGCGGCCCTCAAGCGGGTCTGCAATGCCACATTAGGGCCTTCATCCGGTCCGATCTTTGCGCCGGTTCGGCCGGTTGACCGGCGCAGCGCGAATCACCATCGTGCGTGGCGGCCCCCGCCGAGCCCGGCTTCGCTCCGCCGCGAAGAGGCCGCGAAACCCCGCCCGCACAAGACTGTGGATCCAGTGCACATGACTTCCAGGACCCTGCTTTGCGCCGCTGCGATTTGCGGCGCGGCCTTCGCAGATTCAGGTGTCGTCGGTACCGCCGCTGCCCAGACCGCCACGCCGCCGGAATTCACCATCGAGGTCAGCGGCTGGACCGGCGGCGCCCAGGGCAACAACGAGACCGGCCAGTTCAGCCATTGCGCGATCTCGCGGCCATACGGCAACGGGCTCACCCTGGCATTGCTGATGAGCCCCCGCTACGAGCTCAATATCGGGCTGCTGAACCCGAACTGGAACCTGCTGCCGGACGAGGACGCCGAGGCCGAGGCCGCGGCGGCGGAAGAAGAGGCGGAAGCCGAGGAAGAAGACGAGGAGGAGGAGCCGCCCGTCGCCGAGGTCAATGTAGACGGCGCCTACGTCAAGCCGTTCCCGGTGCGCCCGGTCAGCGACACCATCCTGATGGTGACCACCGGCGTCGACGACCAGCTCATCGATCTGCTGATGAAGGGCAACAACCTCGACGTGGCGACCGATTACGGCAACTACCGCTTCGCGCTGACCGGCACCTTCAACAGCATCACCGCGCTCCGCGGCTGCATCGACACCGCCCGCCGGCTGGCGGCGGAGGCGCGCGCCACCGCCGGACAGGCCGGGCCGACGGCGCTGACCGGCGAGGGGCTGGTCAGCATCCTGCGCAGTTCCGGCCTCGAAAGCGCCGCCGTCGCGCCGCAGGACGCGGCCTCCAGCCCGCTGGGATTGAGCTACGCCTGGTCGCTCGGACAGCTGACCGGCGGGGTGCATCAATCGCCGCGGCCGAGCCGGCAGGTTGAGATCGACAAGTTCACCGAGCTCTACATCGATCAGTTCGAATCGACCTGCACCAGCGCGTTTCAACGCTCCGAAGGCGCGTCGGAGGTGATCCGGGAGCTCTACGCCGTGAAGTCGGCCAACATGCAATGCGGCGACGATGCGTCGGGATTGTACGTGTCGCTGTTCGTGGCCCTGGACGACAATTACTACACGTTCTTCTTCCACCAGGGCTCCGTGGCCGACCGCATCCAGGTCGACGATGCCACCAACAGCATTCGTCAGCTGATCCAGGGCCAGGCCGGAGGCTGACCGTCGCGGCGGCGCCGGCCGAATCCGCCTGCTGCGCAGCCGCGAGAATCTGCTAGAACGGTGCTGTCCGGCGGGTCCGCCGCCGGCGTGACCGGTCGACGCGGCCGGACTCAGCGCTTCGGGGGAGGCTGCGGTGGCGCCAGGGCCGGATCGGCAGTTCGACGCAATCGTGCAGGCGCGGCACGGCGACCCGTTCTCGGTTCTCGGCATGCACGTCGCCGACGGCGCGGTCGTCGTGCGCACCTTCCAGCCCCAGGCCGCCGCGGTCGAAGTGCTGGACCGCAAATCCGGCAAGCCGGTCGCCCCGCTGTCCCGGGTCCATCCCGACGGGCTGTTCGAGGCGCGGCTGGCGCGCCGCAAGAAGCCGTTCGCCTACCGGCTGCGCCTGGAGACCGAGCGCGGATCGACCGATATCGAGGACGCTTACGGCTTTCCGCCGGTGCTCGGCGACATGGACGTGCACCTGCTGGCCGAGGGCTCGCACCGCAACGCCTATGAGAAGCTGGGCGCGCATCCCCGCACCATCGACGGCGTGGCCGGCACGGCTTTCGCCGTCTGGGCGCCCAGCGCGCAGCGGGTCTCGGTGGTCGGCGACTTCAACGACTGGGACGGCCGCCGCCACCCGATGCGCCTGCGCCACGCCTGCGGCGTCTGGGAGATCTTCCTGCCGGGCCTCGACCCCGGCGCCCGCTACAAGTACGAGATCGTGGGGCCGGATGGCGCGCTGGTGCCGCTGAAGGCCGATCCGTACGCCTTCTATGCCGAGCAGCCGCCGCGCACGGCCTCCGTGGTGCACGGCCTGCCGGAGCGCAACTGGGCCGATGGCGACTGGATGGGCCGGCGCGCCGCCGCGCAATCCCGCGACGCGCCGATCTCCGTCTACGAAGTGCATCTCGGCTCCTGGCGGCGGGTCGCCTCGGACGGCCTGCGCTACCTGACCTATCAGGAACTCGCCGACCAGCTCGTACCCTATGTGAAGGATCTCGGCTTCACCCATATCGAGCTGCTGCCGGTCAGCGAATACCCCTTCGACGGCTCCTGGGGCTACCAGCCGGTCGGCCTGTACGCCCCGACCAGCCGGTTTGGCGATCCGGAGGATTTCCAGGCCTTCGTCGAGCGCTGCCATGGCGAGGGCATCGGCGTCCTGCTGGACTGGGTGCCGGGGCATTTCCCGACCGACCCGCACGGCCTCGGCCATTTCGACGGCAGCCACCTGTTCGAGCACGCCGACCCGCGCCAGGGCTTCCACATGGACTGGAACACCCTGATCTACAATTACGGCCGCTCGGAAGTGGCCAACTTCCTGGTCAACAACGCGCTGTTCTGGATGGACCGCTATCACCTGGACGGCATCCGGGTCGATGCGGTCGCGTCGATGCTGTACCTGGACTACAGCCGCAAACCCGGGCAATGGGTGCCGAACCGCTATGGCGGGCGGGAGAACCTGGAGGCTATCGACTTCCTGAAGCGGATGAACACAGAGGTCTATGGCGGCTTCCCCGGCGCCATGACGGTGGCGGAGGAATCCACCGCCTGGCCCGGCGTGTCGCGGCCGGCGGATGCCGGCGGGCTGGGCTTCGGCTTCAAGTGGAACATGGGCTGGATGAACGACACCCTGCGCTACATCTCCAAGGAGCCGGTGCACCGCCGCTTCCACCACCACGATCTGACCTTCGGCCTGCTCTACGGCTTCTCGGAGAACTTTGTCCTGCCGATCAGCCATGACGAGGTGGTGCACGGCAAGGGCTCGATGATCGCCAAGATGCCCGGCGACGACTGGCAGAAATTCGCAAACCTGCGCGCCTACTACGCCTTCATGTGGACCCATCCGGGCAAGAAGCTGCTGTTCATGGGCTGCGAGTTCGCCCAGTGGCGGGAGTGGGACCACAATTCCGGCCTCGACTGGCACCTGCTGTCCGATGGCCGCCATGCCGGCGTGCAGGCCCTGATCCGCGACCTCAACCGCGTCTACCGCGAGACCCCGGCCCTGCACCGGCTGGATTGCGATGCCGCCGGTTTCGAATGGATCGAATCCCAGGACGACGCGAATTCGGTGCTCGCCTGGCTGCGCAAGAGCGACGGCGACGACCCGCCGGTCGTCATCGTCTGCAACTTCACACCGATCCCGCGCCACAACTACCGCGTCGGTGTGCCCGAAGGTGGCGCGTGGACCGAGCTCATCAACACGGACGCCGCCGACTACGGCGGCAGCGGCACCGGCAATCTCGGCACCATCACCGCCGACGCCACAGGCTGGCACGGCCGCCCGTACTCCCTCGACCTCAGCCTGCCGCCGCTCGGCGCCCTGATCCTGCAGCCGCGGCGGCACGACGCCTGATGAGCCGCGGCACGGTTGTCTGGCCCGGGCGGCCGTATCCGCTGGGGGCCACCTGGGATGGCGACGGGGTCAATTTCGCGCTGTTCTCGGCCCATGCGGAGCGGGTCGAGCTGTGCCTGTTCGACCGCACCGGACGTGCCGAAGTCGAGCGCATCGCCCTGCCGGAGCTGACCGACGACGTCTGGCATGGCTATCTGCCGGAAGCGGCACCCGGGTTGCTCTACGGCTACCGGGTCTACGGGCCGTACGCGCCGGAGGCGGGGCACCGGTTCAACCACAACAAGCTGCTGGTCGACCCCTATGCCCGGGCCCTGGACGGGGTGTTCCGCTGGAACGATTCCCATCACGGCTACCGGGTCGGCTCCGGCCGCGCCGACCTGTCCTTCGACCGCCGCGACAACGCCCGCTGGATGCCGAAATGCCGGGTGGTGGAGCCGGCCTTCACCTGGGGTGCCGACAAGCGCCCGTCGATCCCCTGGTCCGACACGGTGATCTACGAGGCGCATGTTCGGGGCATGTCGATCCGCCATCCGGACCTGCCCCGCGCCAAGCGCGGCACCTTCGGCGGCCTGTCCTCGCCGAATGTGATCCGGCACCTCAAGTCGCTCGGCGTAACGGCGGTCGAGCTGCTGCCGGTGCACGCCTTCATCGACGACCGCTTCCTGGTCGAGAAGGGCCTGCGCAACTACTGGGGCTACAACACGCTGGGTTTCTTCGCGCCGGAGCCGCGTTACCTCTCGTCGGGCGACATCGGCGAGTTCAAGACCATGGTCAAGCGGCTGCACGACAGTGGCATCGAGGTGCTGCTGGACGTGGTCTACAACCACACGGTCGAGGGCAACGAGCGCGGGCCGACGCTCAGCTTCCGGGGCATCGACAACGCCTCCTACTACCATCTCGATCCGGAGCAGCCGCGCTACTACGTCAACTTCACCGGCACCGGCAACGCGCTCAATCTCGGCCATCCGCGGGTGCTGCAGATGGTCATGGACAGCCTGCGCTACTGGGTGGAGGAGATGCATGTCGATGGCTTCCGCTTCGACCTCGCCACCACGCTGGGGCGCGAGGGCAACGGCTTCGACCCCTATGGCAGCTTCTTCGACGCGGTTCGCCAGGACCCTGTGCTGGCCCGGGTCAAGCTGATCGCCGAGCCCTGGGATGTGGGGCCGGAGGGCTATCGCCTGGGCCAGTACCCGGCCGGCTGGGCCGAGTGGAACGACCGTTTCCGCGACACCGTGCGCTGCTATTGGCGCGGCGACCACGGCGTGATGCCGGAACTGGCGCGGCGCATCAGCGGTTCCGCCGACCTGTTCGAGCACAACGGCCGGCGGCCCTGGTGCAGCATCAACTACGTCGCCTGCCATGACGGCTTCACCACCGCCGACGTGGTCCGCTATGTCGAACGCCACAACGAGGCCAATGGCGAGGACGGCGTCGACGGCCACGACCACAATTGCAGCGCCAATTACGGCATCGAGGGCCCGACCGACGATCCGGAGATCCGTGCCGTGCGCGCCCGCCAGCAGCGCAACCTGCTGGCCACCGCGATCCTCTCCCAGGGCACGCCGATGATCCTGGCCGGCGACGAGTTCTCCCGCAGCCAGGACGGCAACAACAACGCCTATTGCCAGGACAACGAGATCAACTGGCTGGACTGGTCGGCGATCGACGAGGAGGGCCAGGCACTGCAGGATTTCGTCGGCCGCCTGCTGGCCCTGCGCCGCGACCACCCGGTGCTGCGCCGCCCGCGCTTCCTGCACGGCCGGGAGGAGTCGGCGCGCGGCGTCCCGGATATCGAATGGCGCACGCCCGACGGGGCGCCGAAATCGGAGGAGCAGTGGCAGGACCCGCATGCCCGCTCGATCGGTCTTCTGCTGGCCGGCGACGCCGGGGACTTCCTCGGACCGTCCGGCGAGGCCGAGACCGACGATGTGCTCTACCTGGCGCTGAACGCGCATACCGAGGAGGTAGCGTTCCGCCTGCCGGAGATCGCCGGCGGCAAGTCCTGGGCCTGCCTGATCGACAGCGCCGAACCGGACCGCCGACCGGGCTCCCCGGAGGTCGCTCCGGGCGCGGTGCAGCCGGTCGCCGCCCGGTCGCTCATGGTCTTCGCGCTTCAGGGAGGTGGCGGTGGACCCGCTTGACGCCCTGGCCGAGGCGGCGGGGATCGAGCCGGGCTATCACGACATCTGGCACAACCACATCGTCGCCACGCCGGACCAGAAACGCCGCATGCTCGCCGCGATGGGCATCGCGGCGGCCGATGCCAAGGAATGCCGTGCGAGCCTGGAGGCGATCCTGGCTCGGCGCTGGCAGCGGCTGGCACCGCCGGTGGCGGTGATCCCGGCGGAGCATCAGCCCGGCGAGATCGCGCTCTGCCTCGCCGCCGGATTCGACGGCATGGTCGATTGGACCCTGACCGAGGGATCCGGCGCGGTGCGCGAGGGCTCGCTGGCGGCCTCCGATCTCCCGGTCGTGGAGGATGGTGGGCGCGAATCGGGAGATCGCGTCCTCCGGCGCTTCACGCTGCCGGACGACTTGCCGGAGGGCTATCACGGGATCGTGTTATCGACCTCCGGTAACCCGCAGTCAGATGCGCATTGCCGGCTGATCGTCGCGCCGCGACGCTGCTGGGGACCGGAAGACGCTGTGGGACCGGACCGCGTCTGGGGGCTGAGCTGCCAGCTCTACTCGCTGCGGTCCGGGCGCAATTGGGGAGTCGGCAACTTCTCCGATCTGGCGCGGTTGTCGTCCGATGCGGCCAAGCAGGGCGCGGATCTGATCGGCCTCAATCCGCTGCATGCCCTGTTCCCCGCCGAGCCCACGCAATGCAGCCCCTATTCGCCGGCGAGCCGTGTTTTCCTGAACGTCCTCTACATTGATGCCGAAGCGGTGCCGGAATTCTCCGACTGCGGCGCCGCCATCGCGCTGACCGCCGATCCCGAATTCCAGGTCCGGCTCAAGGCGGCGCGGGCGTCCGAGCTGGTCGACTACCCTGCCACTGCCGCATTGCTGTTTCCGGTCCTGGAGGCCGTCTTCGCGCACTTCCAGGCCAATGCCGGACCGGCGAGGCGGGCGGCATTCGACGCCTTCCGGGCCGAGGTGGGGCCGCCACTGCGCCGGTTCGCCCTGTTCATGGCGCTGCAGGAGCATTTCGTCGCCGAAGCCGATCTCTCGATGATGGATTGGCGCCGCTGGCCGCTGCCGTTCCAGGATCCGGACTCCGGCGACGTTGCGGATTTTGCGGAGGCCAAGAGCGGCCGGGTCGCCTTCCACGAATACCTGCAATGGCTGGCCGACGAGCAACTGGCCGCCGCCGCGGACTCGGCGGCGCGCGCCGGCATGCGGGTCGGGCTCTACCGCGACCTGGCAGTGGGCGTCGGACCCGCCAGCGCGACGGCCTGGGCGGAAGGTGGCGCCCTGCTGCCGGAGGCCTCGATCGGCGCGCCGCCGGACCTGCTGAACCGGGTCGGGCAGGATTGGGGCCTTGCGCCGCTGGGGCCGGCGGCCCTGCGCGACGCCGGCTACCGGCCCTTCATCGCCGCCGTCCGAGCCAACATGCGCCATGCCGGGGCCCTGCGCATCGATCATGCCATGGGGCTGATGCACCAGTATTGGGTGCCGAAGGGTCTGAAGGCCGACCAGGGCGTCTATGTCACCTATCCGTTCCAGGACCTGCTGCGCATCCTGGCGCTGGAATCCCGCCGCCAGCGCTGCATGGTGATCGGCGAGGACCTCGGCACCGTGCCGGCCGGGTTCCGCGAGACCATGGCCGAGGCCGGCATCCTGTCCTACCGCGTCCTGCCCTTCGAGCGGACCGAGGGCGATCTGTTCGCCCGGGCGGAGACCTATCCGGAAGCAGCCCTGGTCACCGGCAGCACCCATGACCTGGCGACCCTCGCCGGGCTCTGGGCCGGGCGCGACCTGCACTGGCGACGCACCCTGTCGCTCTATCCCGACGACGAGGTCCGCGACACCGATGCCAGCGAGCGCATCGCCGACCGCCGCCGGCTGATCGACGCGCTGATCGACGCCGGGCTATGGCCGGCCGACCCGCCAGTGGACACCGAGGCGATGGAATTCGACACGGCGCTCATGATCGCGTTGCAGCGCTTTCTCGCCGTCACGCCCAGCCGGCTGCACGTGGTGCCCCTGGAGGATGCCCTGCGGATGGTCGAGCAGATGAACCTGCCCGGCACCATCGACGAGCATCCGAACTGGCGGCGAAAGCTGCCTTTGCCGATCGACCAGGTATTCCGCGAGTCCGGGGTTGCCGAGCTTCTGACGGCTTTGCGAGCAGCTCGCGGCTAGCCGACGCCGGTCCTTGATGCGATCGCAACTCCCGTCAGCGTTTCGGTGTCGGCATCCATATGGCAATCGCGAAGTTCGACATCCGGGCTTGTAAGCAGGGTATCGAGTTGCGGCGGCGTGAGGCCGACGGCCGGCCCGCCGTCCTGGGCGACCAGCGCCGCGCCGACGCCCCCGTTTCCGCCTGTGGCCGCCGCGTCCATCGATGGCAAGACGAGGTCGTATCGTCCGAAACCGACGATCCGGTCCGGTGGGCCGGGCAGGATGATGGGGAAACCGACCGTCAAGGTCGCGGCAACACGACCGCGGGAGAAGCGCGGAAACGGCGTTTCCATCCGCCGGTCGCACGTGCTGGCATGGATGTCGACAGGGGCCGTGGCAGGCTCTTGACCGAGATACATTGTGTCCACTCCTAGCTGGTGTGTGCGATGCCTGAATCCTTGAGGATCTGCTGAAGTTCGCCGCATTCATGCATGTCGCGCACGATGTCGCAGCCGCCGATGAACAGCCCCTTCACGTAGAGCTGTGGGATGGTCGGCCAATTGGCGACCTCTTTCACGGCCGATCGGAGGGCGTCGTCCTCCAATACATTGATTCCCTTGTACGGCACATTCATCTGACGCAGCACGTCGGCGAGGGCTGCCGAGAAGCCGCATTGGGGAAACCGCGGCGTGCCCTTCATGAAAAGCACGACGTCGTTTCCGGCGATCTCGCTCGCCACCCGCTGCCGCGCGGTTTCTTCGTTCATGGATTCAGACCCCCTTTGGTGTGTGTTGACGGCCCGCGCGGTTCCGTCTTGGTCAATGCCGGGTCGCCGCCTCGGAGGTGTGTCTGGAGTCGCCGTGCGCCCGGTGACGGCGGGGCGGCGTCCTTGGCGGCGCGTGCGATGTCTGCCAGCGTCACGCCATCGAGAAACGTCAGTATCCGGCCCTGGAGCATGCGCCACATCAGATCGGCCTCGCCACGACTGCCGGCTCGCGGGTTGGGCGGTTCGGTAACTGGCGCGGTGTCGAGGACCCGGAAAACCTCGGCCACGGTGATGCGCGCGATTTCCTTCGCCAGGCGATATCCGCCGCCCGGACCGCGTTTGGACCGGACCAGCCCGGCTTTGCGGAGATCGGACATGAGGTGCTCCACATAGGAGGTCGAACGTCCGACCAACCGGGCCAGTTCCTCGGCGGTGCAGCATCGCCGGCCCTTCTCGGTGGCGAGAAGCAGCAATGCCTCGACGGCGAAACGTGGGTTCCTGATCGTGAGCATGGCGCGAATTCTCCGATGGGAGAGGTGTGCCGGGACGCATTTTGATAGCGGTTCGAAACTAAATTTGCGACCCAGGCTTGTCAATATAGTTTCGAAACGCTATTATCCTTCCGGGTTGAGGAGGCCAATATGAACAGTCGGACCATCGCTGAATGGATCGTCTACCTCGGGCGGCTGGGTGCCGGCGACGGCGTGGTCGAGGGGCTGACGCAGGTGCAATGGACTGCGCTCCGGTATTTCGCCCGGGCCAATCGCTTCTCTCGAACACCTTCGGCATTTGCCGAATTTCACGCGACAACACGAGGGACGGCGTCGCAGACGATCAAGGGACTGATTGATCAGGAGTATCTGGTCCGGACCCGGTCGCAGTCCGATGGCCGCAGCATCCGTCTGGACCTCTCGGACAAAGCGAGACGCGTCCTTGCCAGGGATCCACTCATTTCCCTGGCGGCGGCCGCGGATGCCCTCCCCCCGGGTGTCCGCGGCCAATTGGCGGCGACGTTGCAGCGCATGCTGCACCAGGTGGCGGATCAGGCCGGCAAGCCGCTTTTCGGAACCTGCGAGACTTGCGTGCATCTCAACTGTGAAACGCGCTGCCAGGCGGCGTCTTATGACTGTTCGTTCCTGGACGCGCCTCTGGCGGAGGAGGAGCTGGACGAGTTGTGCATCAATTTCTCGCCGGGAAAGCCGATGCGGCCCGTGCGGGCAAGTGACCGAAGACTGCCGTCATGACCCCGCCGAGTTCGCCCGCCGTCACCGTGATCGACGACGACATAACAATTTGCGCCGATGCGCTGGCCGACAATCTCGGCCTCACCGTCGAGGCCCTGCGGGACGCCATGGCGCGTGGCCTTGTCACCGGGGTCGCGGAGGCCGGAACCGGCGAGAATGCCGGGACCCTGCGGCTCACCTTTCGCTATCGGGCGGCGACGTGGCGGTTCGTCGTGGACGTCGGCGGGCGGTTTCGGGATGTCACGGCGCCGGCCGACAGTCCGGACCTTGGCCAACCGGGACGCAACGGTCTCGCCGGGCGCCTCGGAAAGCGCTCGTGACACCGACTCCGGGCTCGCGCGAGCGGCGGTCGGCGGATGGCCTGGCCCGGCAGGTCCGCGATTACCTCCGGCGGGTTGACCCGGAAAGGCTGCCGATCACCTATCGGTCTCTCGCGGATGCCTTGGGTTTGATGCCGCCCAAGACGATCCACCGCGTCGCCGAAGCGCTGGAGCATCTGATGCGGGAAGACGCCGCGATGGACCAACCATTTATCGCGTCGCTGTTGATCAGCAAGGCGCGCGGCGGGTTGCCGGCGCCCGGGTTCTTCGAATGCGCGCGCCGGCTCGGCCGCTACGACGGCGCTGTCTGCGGCCCCGCGGCCCGGGCATTTCATGCCGCGGAACTGGACGCGGCTATCACCTTTCTGGCCATGACCGACACACGGTGAGCCGTGGGCTGCACCGAGGGAGACCGCTAGAAATGTTCATCGAGACCGAGACCACGCCCAATCCGGCGACCCTGAAATTCCTGCCGGGCCGGGATGTGATGACTGAACGGACGGCGAATTTCGCAACGGCCGGCGACGCCGAGGCATCGCCGCTGGCCCGGCGGCTGTTCGGCGTCGAAGGCGTCGCGGGCGTGTTCTTCGGCGCCGACTTCGTATCCGTCACCAAGGCCGAAGCGGTCGATTGGGCTTGGCTCAAACCGCCGGTGCTCGGCGCGATCATGGATCACTTCGTCTCAGGCGCCCCGCTGTTCACTGAAGACGGCGTTGTCTCGGCCCACGCCGTTTCGGTCGAGGACGATGAGGTCGTTTCCCAGATCAAGGAGATCCTCGACAGCCGCGTTCGCCCGGCAGTCGCGCAGGATGGCGGAGACATCCTGTTTCACGGTTTTGAGCGCGGTGTCGTCTATCTGCACATGCAGGGCGCCTGCGCCGGCTGCCCCAGTTCCACGGCCACGTTGAAGGCCGGCATCGAGAACATGCTGCGGCACTACATCCCGGAGGTGATCGAGGTTCGGTCGGTCTGATGCACCATGTCCGTCGCAACCCGTTGGAAAACCGATGAACAGGCACTGTCGTCGGCATGGCCGCTAGCGGTGTTCCGAAGTTCAAGAATGACCGGGGCGTTCCGGAAATACGCATCGGGGCCAGGGCCTTTCGATGCGCCTGCGAATCGCAACCGCAGGACCATCCGCATATCTATCTGGAGATGGGCGCGGCCGAATCGATCCTCTGTCCCTACTGCGCGACGCTGTTCCGCTATGACGCGCGATTGGGCCCGCGTGAGGCGGACCCGCCCGACTGCGTGTTCTTCGATGATCCGGCGAGTTGACCCGAGGGCACGCCCGGGGCAGCGGCCCGCCGGTTCCCGACTGGAGGAATGCCTGGTGCCATTCGCGTGGCCAGGCCGGGAAACCATCGCGGCGGCGTCTCCGCCGCCGACTGCGTCACGTGTCGAGGTCGAGCACCACGCCGCGCAGGGAAATCGCACCGGCCGCGCTTTCGTAGGCCTTCAGGGCCTCCCGGAGGGTCTCGTCTTCCGGGACATGGGTCCGGGCCTTGGCCGCCGCCTCTCGCAGCACGTCGACGAACTCCGCATCGATGAAGGGCGGCTCGTCCTTGCCGGACCGTGCCGGCTGGTCGAGCACCACGCCATGCGCCTCGCCCGGCCGGCGGCGCGGGTCGAAGCTCTGACCCTGCGAGCCGGCGACGGTCGGAACCGTACGGGCGCCCGCGGCCCGCGACGGGGGCGCTATGGTGGTCGGCGCGACGATCATTCCCTTCCCCAATCCGGCCATTCAGGCGGCCGGCGATCCTTAACCAATTCGGGTCTCTCACGGACCCTGGATGTACCCGGACAGCATCATGACTTGTATTTGTTAAAAATGTAAGAAAATTACGCCGATCGCCTGAATTCCATAGCGAATTTCGGTGGTTAGTCGGTATTCGGGGGCCAATCCCGGCCGATCCCGGGCCGGCGATTTAAGGGTCTTTAAAGGTTTCCATCGCTAAGGTCTGAAAGCTTCTCGGCATGCTGTCCGGCGTGCCGGAACACCGCGGAAGCCCCAGCGCAGACCGGGATCGCCAGCCGACCATGACCACGGATAAAACCCAGGACCGGGTACTGCGTGCGGCGCTGCTTGCGGCGGGCGACGTGGTCTACGAATGGGACCTGACGACCGACCGGATCGAATGGGTCGGTCCGGTCTTCGAATTCTTCGGCACCAACAAGGTCGAACCGTATTCCGTCGGCGAGCTGTATCACGGCCGCATCAATCCCGAAGACCTGCCGTTTCGCCTGAAGCTGCTCTCCGACCATTATCTCGGCCGCGAGTCCTTCGACTGCGAGTATCGCGTGCGGCGGGCCGACGGCCGGATGTGCTGGGTCCATGAACGCGGCTTCGCCGATTTCGACGATGACGGCCAGCCGATCCGCATGCGCGGCCTGTTGCGGCTCATCGATGAGCGCAAGCAGAACGAGGCGCGGCTGGAGCATCTGGCGAATTTCGATGAGTTGACCGGCCATCTGAACCGCAACCGCCTGCGCGACGCGCTGCACCATTCCATGGCCCATGCCATCCGCTACCAGACCGACGGCGCCTTCCTGTGCGTCGGCCTGGACAAGCTGTCGCTGATCAACGATGCCTACGGATATCTGGCCGCGGACGCGGTGATCGTCGGCGCCGGCCAGCGGCTGGAGAAGGCGGTCCGGGAATGCGACACGATCGGCCGCATCGGCGGCGACGTGTACGGGCTGGTCCTGGGCCAGTGCCCGGAATCCGACATGGCCAAGGTCGCCGACAAGATCCTGCGCATGTTCCGCGAACAGCCGATCCAGACACCGGTCGGCCCGATCCACGTATCGGTCTCGATCGGCGGCGTCGCCTTCCCGGCCTACGTGCAGACCCCGGCGGAGGCGATGACCCGCGCCGAAACGGCGCTGCGGGAGGCCAAGGGCCAGGGCCGCGACTGCCATTGTTTCTATCACCTGACCGAGCAGCAGCGCTCGGAGCACCGCCGCGACATCGTCCTGGGCAAGCAGGTCAAGGAGGCGGTCAAGGACGACCGGCTGACCCTGGCCTACCAGCCGGTGGTCGGGTCGAAGACCGGCGCGGTGGCGTTCTACGAATGCCTGCTGCGCATGCGCGGCGAGGACGGCAGCCTGGTGCCCGCCGGCGAATTCATCCCGGTCGTCGAACGGCTCGGCCTGAGCCGCATGATCGACCGCCGGGTGCTGGAACTCGGCATCGAACAGCTGCACAAGGACCCCGAGGTCTGCCTGGCGCTCAACATCTCCGGCCTCACCGCCTCGGACCAGAGCTGGCTGCGCCGGCTGATCTCCCTGGTCGGCGGCCATCCGGAGATCGCCAGCCGGCTGACGGTCGAGATCACCGAGACCGCCGCCATCCAGGACATCGAGGAAAGCGCCCGCTTCGTCGCCACCGTGCGCGATCTCGGCTGCAAGGTGGCGCTGGACGATTTCGGCGCCGGCTACACCTCGTTCCGCCACCTGAAGGCGCTGACCGTCGACGTGGTCAAGATCGACGGATCCTTCGTGCGCGACATCGCGACCAACCGGGACAACCGGCTGTTCGTGCGCACCCTGGTCGGTCTCGCCCAGGGCTTCGGCCTGGAGACCGTCGCGGAATGCGTGGAGAACAAGGTGTCGGCGGAGATCCTGGCGGAGGAAGGGGCCGACTATCTCCAGGGCTACTACTTCGCCAAGCCGGAACCGGAGCGCAGCTGGCCGCATATGGCCGTCATCGCACCGCCGGCGGAACCGAAGAAGAAGCCGGCCCGCGCCAAGTCCGAAGCGCGGAAATCCGCCGATGCCGTCGCCGAACGACGCGCCGTCGGTGGTGTGGGCTAGGCCCGCGGCCCGACCCGTCTAGTCTTTCTCAGGCTTCGATCCCGACTGCATCGAGCGCAGTTGCTTCTGCAACGCGTCGAGCTGCTTCTGCAACTCCTCGATGGACTTGCCCTCATCGGGCGTCGCCGTCTGGGCCTCGCCATTGGCGGCGGCCTGGTCCTCGTCTTCCGGAGAGAACGGGGTGAACATCTTCATCGCCTGCTGGAACATGGCGACGTTCTGCTTGCCCATCTCCTCGAAGGCGCCGAACGGGAACATCCCCGCCATCGTGTCCTGGAAATAGTGCCGGATCTGCTCCTGGTTCCGGGCGAAGGCGCGCATGGAATAATCCAGGTAGTTCGGCACCAGCCACTGCAAATTGTCGCCGTACAGGCTGATCAACTGGCGCAGGAAGCTGATCGGCAGCAGGTTCTGCCCCTTGCCTTCTTCCTCGACGATGATCTGGGTGAGGACCGAATGGGTGATGTCCTCGCGCGTTTTGGCGTCGTAGACGACGAAGTCGGTGCCTTCCTTGACCATCTTCGCCAGATGGTCGAGCGTCACATAGCTGCTCTCCGCCGTATTGTAGAGTCGGCGGTTGGCGTATTTCTTGATCGTGATCGGCGGTGTCTTGCCGGCCGGGGTCTTTGCCATCGCGTCTGACACTTCGCGCATAACGCGGTCCGTCTCCGCGGCCGCCCGATATGTCGTACGCGATCAAAGCATCCTTGCGCAAGCGTTGCGCGGGATCAGATACCCGCGGCCGTCCTCGCGGAGCGCTGCACGGCGATCGCGACGATCGGCCAAAAGGTCGTATCCGCCGGCGTCACCTCCCGTTAAGGATGCGTTCATCTACCGTTAATCTGACCTTCAACTGCTCGTCATGACCCCGGAAGTCCAAGTTCTTACAGTTTCGTGAAGGTGATGTGACACTTTTGCGAAAGGGCGGCACGGTGATCCGACAGACCAGCAGAGACAACGCGTTCGCGCCTTCCACCGAGGCGGTCATCCTGGCCGCTGGCCGGGGCAGCCGGCTCAAGTCGGAGACCGACGAACGACCGAAATGCCTGACCGAAGTGGGCGGTCGCACCCTGCTGGAACATCAGCTTGAGCTTCTGTTCGCGGCCGGCATCCAGCGGGTCTGCGTGGTCGCCGGCTACCAGGCGCAGGCGGTCCAGGAGGCCGTCGGCGGGGCCGCCGACATCATCTACAACGACCTCTGGGCCAGCACGAACAGCCTGTATTCACTCTCCCTGTGCCGGCAGTGGATCCGCGGCCCGGTCGTCATCAAGAACTGCGACGTGATGGTCGATGGCGAGGCGATCCGCCGGCTGCGGTCAAGCCAAGGCAGCGCCTTCCTCTACGACTCCCTGTCCGGCAACGACGCCGAGCATATGAAGGTCGAGCTGCAGGACGGTCGCCTGACCGCCATGAGCAAGGTCCTGGAGGCCGAACGGGTCTGCGGCGAGAACGTCGGCATTCTGCAGTTCGACGCCAACGCGGTGCGGTTCCTGTTCCGCGAGGCGGAGGCGGCCCTGCGGACGTTGGGCCGCAAGCATTGGCAGGCGGTGGCGGTCGAACGGCTGTGCGAGATCATACCGATCCAGGGCGTCGACATCTGCGATCTGCCCTGGGTCGAGATCGATTTTCCCGAGGATCTCGAGGCGGCCCGGCGCAATGTCTGGCCGGCGATCCGGGATCGCGCGGGGCTGCGCAAGCTGGTGCCGGATGTTGCGCATGCCGTTCGACCGTGACGGCCGCGCCATGAGCTTCGGCGAGGATCCGGTCTATGTCGGGCTCGAGGACCTTCGCAAGAAGGGCCGGCTGAAGAGCGTGCTGACACGGGCCTGGGAGGATTGGTGCGGGCGGGCGCCATCCGCCATCCGCGTGGAATCCGGCCCGGCCGACTATCAGCCCTTCCTGCGCGGTTGGGTCAGGGCGCGCGTTGAGATCGACCCGGATGCCGGTCCGACGGTCGTTCTCGACGTGATGCTGCACGTCTTCGCCTTGCCCGAGCTCGCCGGTCGCGTGGCCGAGACCGCGCGGCAATTGCCGGTCCTGCCCTGCGACGGCCCGCCGATGTTTGTGCATGAGGACCTCAATCTTGTCGGGTGGACGCTGCCGAATGCGCCCGATCTCCGGAATCTCGCGCAGCTCTTGCGCCCCGAGGCGCTGACCCTGCTGCTCGAGGACTGCCTGGGAGACAAGCCCGACCCGCATGACTATTCGTCGCCCGCCCTGCAACTCTACGTACCGTCCGACTACGCCATCATTCACTGGCGACATCGCAACGACGGATCGGTTCTGCTGGCCAGGCTCAGCGATGGCGAGTCCTCCATGGTGGCCTATTCCAACGCTGCCAAGGCATCCGCGGCCCTCTACTGCGAAACGCTCGGCATTCGCGGGCCGACACCGATCACGTTCCACCGAGGGCTGAAAACCCTGGTGGCGGCCGAGGTCACGGGCACGCCGCTTCGGGATTGCATCGCCGGGACACAGGCCCGGGAAGCCTCTCGCGCGGCCGGCGGTGCCGTCGCGGCTCTGCACCGGTCCTCGATCGCGCCGTCCAGCTTCTGGAGCGCCGATCAGGAATGCGTGACTCTCACCCGGCAGGTGGATGGCATCGGGCACGCGTTGCCCGAGCTGACGCCGCGGCTGAACGAGATCGTCAACGAGCTGGTCCGCAACTCCGATGCATGCGCCACCGCCGCCGCGCCGATCCACGGTGCGCTGAGCTGTGACGCGCTCTCCTATGACGATGGCCAGATTGGATTTGCCGGGTGGGACGGCCTCGCGCTGGGCGATCCCCTGCACGATGTCGGCCGGTTGGTCGGGCACATGACCTACCTGGGGGTCAGTGGGATGATCGCGCGCGAACGCTGCCTTGCGTGCATCGACGCTTTCGGCCGCAGCTATCGCGGGGCGGGCGGCGCCGAGCTCGACCCGCGGCGCCTGGCCTGGCACCTGGCGGGCTCGCTGCTGCTGCTCGGAAAGCGCTGTTCCTTGCGCCCGCTGGCGGAGGGATGGACCGACCACATTCAATCCGTCGTCGACGAGGCGGAGCGTGTGCTGTCCGGTCGATCGCCGTTCCTGCGTGCCGCCATTCGCAATTCCGCCGGCGTCGGCGGACGGGCCGCCTGACATGGCACGGCGACTCCTGTTCACCGGCTACGCGCCGGTACATTTCCTGTGCGCGCGTCCGCTCTACCGGCGCCTGACGGATCTGCCGGGTCTCGAGGTCTTCGTCTCCGGGGGGCTGAGAACCACCACCGACTCCGGCTATCGCTACGATGGCCCGGGGATGTATGGCCCGCTCGGCGTGTCGGCGGATCGCATCCTTCCGGTGCCGTCGCTTCCCGGCATCCAGTTCGACGTCGTGCTGTCGGCCAACAAGCGCCTGCTCACGCGCCACGAGGATGTCGGCTGCAGGATCCAGATCTTCCATGGCGTGTCGTTCCGCAATCGCGGCGTCCGGGAGGAGAACCTCTGCTACGACAAGTTCTTCGTCATCGGCCCCTATATGGAGCGCCTGATGGAGGACACGGGCCTGGTCGAAAGCGGCGACCCGCGGCTGGTGCCGATCGGGTTCCCGAAGACCGACCCGCTGATCGACGGGACGCTGGACCGGTCCAAGCTCCTTGCCGAATGCGGGCTGGGCGGCAACCGCCCGGTCATTCTGTATGCGCCCACAGGCGCGGCGCACAACTCGCTGGAGACCATGGGCGAGGAGGTGTTGCGCGCGCTGGGGGCCACTGAGCGCTACGACATCCTGGTCAAGCCTCATGATCATCCGAAGAACGGGGCGATCGACTGGCCTGGTGTCCTGGCGCCGCTGTGCGGACCGCATCTCCGGGTGGTGCGCGATGCCGATGTGGTGCCGCTGCTCCACCTGGCCGATCTGCTGATCACCGACGCCTCTTCGGTGGCCAACGAGTTCGCGCTGCTGGACCGGCCGATCGTGTTCCTCGACGTGCCGCGGCTCCTGGAGGAGGCTCGCGCCGTCGGCGCCAATCTGGACCTGCAGACCTGGGGGCGCAGAGGTGGCGTGCTGGTGAAGACGCCCGACGAGATCGTCCAGGCGGTGGCGGAAAGTCTCGCCGAACCGCAGCGGCTGTCGCCGGTCAGGCGGGCGATCGCGCAGGACCTGTTCTTCAATCCGGGCAGGGCGACCGATGCCGCGGTTTCCTGGCTGCGGGAGCATCTCGATGTCTAGCCGGCGATCGAGCGCCCGGCCGAACGGCGCGGCGCCGCCATCGTCCGCCGATGGAACGCGGCGCATCGCGTACTATCTGCGCCATCCGGGCAACCTGCACTACTTCGCGTCCGTGCGGCCGTATCTCGACCATTTGAGGCGGAACCGCAGGTTTCACCACTACCTCGTGGTCGCCGAGGGGCTGGAGCACGCGGCGGCCGAGGCCGAGTACGAGGGCTATCGCGAACTCTTCACGGATGCCGCCGATCTCGATGCCTACGACCTGGTCGTCACACCGACCTATCTGCGCAACCGCGAACGCAGCACCCAGACCAGGGCGGTGCAGGTGTTCCACGGCATGTCGGACAAGCCGTTCACCTATGAGCGGGATTTCAGCGACTACCTGTTGTGCCTCTGTGCCGGCCCGCGCCAGCGCGACCGGCTGCGCGGGAACCGGCAGAACCGCACCGTCGACTGTGTCCTGATCGGGTATCCGAAATTCGACCGGCTGCCGTCGGTCCCGCGCCTGTTCAAAAACGGCAAGAGCACGCTGATCTACTGCCCGACATGGCGCAAGGAGGGCATCAGCTCCGTCGAGCGCTTCCTGGACAGTCCCGAAACCGCCGAACGGCTGGCCCGCTGCTACAACCTGGTCATCAAGCCGCATCCGAACCTCTTCAATCCGGCCCGCAAGTACTACGACGCGGCGATCGTCGAGCGGCTCGAGCGCATCGCGAAGGTCCCGGACGTGCAACTCGTCCGCTCGGGCAACGTCATGGGCTGGTTCGACCAGGCGGACCTGTTCATCGGGGATATCTCTTCGGCCGGGTACGAGTGGCTCTACTTCAACCGCCCCATGGTGTTCCTGAACCCGAAGCCCGGAGTTTTGCGGCCCACGGCGGATTCCAGCGGGCTGACCTATCTGTGGCAATGCGGGCCGGTGTGCGATTCCGTCGAGGCGCTGCCGGACTTCGTCAGGGACGCGTTTCGGGCCTCCGCCTACGCGAAGGTGCGCGAACGGGTGCTGCACTACAGCGTTCACGAGCCCCGGCGAGGCGGGGCGGTGGCGCGGGGAGCCGCTGAAATCGAGAGGCTCTTGTCGCGGCCGACGGAACGGCCGGTCGCGGCACCGGCGGCCGGCGCCGGCATCGGCATGGCGCGGACGGGCGGGAGCGCGGCGTGAGTTATCTGGACGATCCGGTGTACCAAGCCGTGGACACCCTGCGCGACCCCGGCCGATGTGTGCCGATCCTGGGCCGTATCCTGCCGGCGTGGCGCACCGGATCGTCGGCCGTCGATCTTCGGGTCCTCTATCTCAACTACAAGCCGTTCGAGCGCGCGCGGATGGCGTTGTCGATCGACGCCGTCGATGCGCCTGAGCTTGTACTCGAGGTAGACCGGCGACCGCCGCGGATTGGCGACGGCACGGCGGGCGCAGCCGGCGCATCCGGATTCGCCCTCGTCGAACTGGGAGCGCATGGTTGGACATTGGACAGTGCGCCCCGCCTCGAACCCGTGTCCATGCTTCGCGACCCGCACACGCTACGGCGGCTCGCAGGGCGGGAACTGGGCCTGGCGCCCGGGCCGATCGATGTGGATCTGGTCCGCTATGTCCCCGGCAAGCGGGCGGTGCTCACCATTGCCCAGCGCGACGGGACGGGCCGCATCTATGCGAAGGTGGCGCGGGCCCAGGATGCCGGCACGCTTGCCGCATGCTTCGAGACGGTCGACCGGGTCGGCCGCACCGGCGCGTTCGCATTTCGGGTGCCGACGGTGCTGTCTTGCCAACCGGACCTGCAGACGGTCTTCCTGTCGGAGGTTCCGGGAAGGCCCTTCACCGCGGTCATGTCGGGCGCCGACACCGAACCATTCACGGCCGTCGGTGCTGCGCTCGCCTCCCTGCATCGCTCCGGTGTGCGGCCGGCCGCGGTGTGGACGACCGGACATCAACTCGACGATCTCCGCAGGCATCTGGCCGGCATGGGCCGCGCGCTGCCCTGGCTCGGCGGGCGGATCGACGCCCTGGTCGCGCGCCTGTCCGCGCTCGAGCCGGAGCCGTTCGAGGGCAGGGGACGCCCGATCCATGGCAACCTCTTTGGCGACCAGATCCTCTGGGATGGCGCCGGGATCGGGATCGTGGACTGGGATCGTCTCGCCTGGGGCGACCCGCTATACGATGTCGGCCGGCTGCTGGCCCATCAGATCTACGTCGCCGCTCTGAACGGCCACGCCCCCGACGCGGTCCGGGCGTGTTCCAACGCTCTCATGCGATCCTTTGTTCACAGGGCGAACTGCCGGATCGATCAATCACGTCTCGCATGGCATGTGGCCGTCGAGCTCCTGCTCCGGGCGAAGATCTCGGCATTGCGGCCGTTGGCCGCGGACTGGCCGGAGCACTGCGCCCGGGCGGTTGCCGAATGCGAACGGCTGATCGACGGCACAAGCGCCTTTACGGCGTTGCCGCCGCTCGTCCGCATGCCCGGTCGGGTCGCGTGATGCAACACCGGACAGCCGTTGCGGGCACCGGTCCTCATGCCCGTGGCGCTGGACGATGACCCGGCCCGACCCGTCCCGGTCCGCTCTGCTGGCACTCGCCGGCGAGGGATTCCTGTCGCGTCTCAGCTCCGGCGTGATCGGGTTCGCGCTGCCGCTCTACGCGCTCGAACTCGGTCTCGGGTTCGCCGAGATCAGCGTGCTCATCTCGCTGAACCTGATCATCGGCATCGCCCTGAAGCCCCTGGCCGGGCCTCTGGTCGACCGCATCGGCAGCCGCGTGTCGTCGACCGTCGCGCTCGGCGCGCGCAGCGGCCTCTACCTGCTGTTCGCGTTTGCGGCCGGCCCGTTCGCCCTCTATGCGATCCAGGGCGCCCGCGGCGTGACCAAGGCGGCGCGGGACCCGGCGCTTTATTCCCTGCTGGCCGTCACCGGCGGCAAGAAGCGGGTCGCCAGAACCTTCGGATGGTATCAGGCGGCCAAGGGCAGCGCCGGATCGCTTGGGCATGCGGTGGCCGGCTTCCTGCTCGCGCTGTCGGCCGGGGGCTTCGGGCTCGTCTTCGCGGCGGCGGCGGCGATCGCTTTCCTGCCCTGCGTGCTGCTGCCGCTCTTCGTGCCCGCGGCGCATGGGGCGCCGCCCGCTCGCCCGAACTCGTCATCGCCGAGCGACAACGCGACGGCCGGCGCGCGGAAACGGGCGCTGCTCGATCTTGCTCCCTTCATGGGGTTCGGGTTCCTGGTATCGGCATCGTCGCGCATGATCCGCCGGATGATGCCGCTGCTGCTGGTCGAATATGCCGGGCTCGCGGCATCGGAGGCGGGCGTTCTTTATGTCTTCGCCGCCTTCATCCCGCTGGTTGCCGCACCCCTGTTCGGGTGGTTCTACGACCGGATCAGCCCGGCGGTGGTGCTGCAGGCGCGCAGCGCCCTCAACGCGGCGTCATCGCTGCTCTACATCGTCAGCCCGACATTGGCCGGTTTCGCCGCCGGCAAGCTGCTGGACAAGAGCGGCACGTCGGCTTTCGGTCCGGCCTGGGGCGCGCTGATGACGCAGGCCTCCTCGGCGGACCCGTCGCGGCGGGCGAGCCGCATGGCCATGATGACCGCGGCGGAAGACGCCGGAACGGTGAGCGGCCCGATACTGGCCGGCATGCTTTGGAGCGCCTTCGGCCCTGTGGCGATGCTGTCGGTCCGGCTCGGCCTGTCACTGGCCTCCGGCGTCTATACGCTGTTCCTGGTGCGCTGGCTTGCACGCCGCGGAGCGAGACTACAGTCGTCCGCCGCTTCTGGCTCGGAGGCCGCCGCCGGTGAGCAGACGTAGGAGACCCGGCGCAATGGCCATGGCCGGGGTGCTGCCGTGACCATCTATCTGGTGCGGCATGGCGAGACGCTGGCCAATCGCGCCGGGCGCTGGCTCGGGCACAGCGACTCGCCGCTGACCGATCGCGGTGTGGCGCAGTCGCGCGCCTTCGCCGACGCGCTGGCGCGGCTGCTGCCCGACCGCTCGTCGATCGAGCTGCAGTGCAGCCCGTTGCCCCGCGCCCGGCGCACCGCCAGCCTGATCGCCGAACGGCTGGCGTTGGACCCCGAACAGGTCCTCATCTCGCCGCTGCTCGCGGAGCACGCGTTCGGCCATTGGGAGGGGCTCACCGAAGCGGAGATCGAGACCCGCTTCCCCGGTGCCCAGCAGGAGCGCCATCGCGCCCATTGGACGTATGTCGTGCCCGGCGGCGAGAGCTACGAGCAGGTGTATCGCCGGGCCTCCGAGTGGATCAGCGCGCCAAGGACGTCGCCGGTGACGATCGCGGTCACCCACGCCAAGACGAGCCGAACGCTCCGCGGCGCCTATCTCGGGCTCGATCCGGCTTCCATCCTCAGGTTCAAGCACCCGCAGGACCGGATCTTCGCGCTGGGCAACGGAGAGATCGCGACGATCCTCTGCCCACCACCCGTCGATGGCATTCTCGATACAGCCGTCTCTTCCGCCGGCCGAACCGGCGCGGAAACCGTCCCGGCTCAAACCAGGATGAAGACCTCCGACTGAACCAGCAGCGCGTCCGTATTCACGCCGACCAGCGTGATCGACATCTCGACCCCGACATGGATGACCGTGTCGCGGCCGGCATCCTCGAACAGCGCGGTGACATCGCCGAAATCGTCGAACCCGAATTCGACCAGATCGATGCGGTCGAAGCTCAGACCGCGCTCGTTATCGTCGTCATCATCATCATCGTCTTCGTCATCATCGTCGTCCCAGCCGCGCGGCAGGTCGAAATCGAGAAAGATGTCGTGCCCGTCGCCGATGCCGAAGACATAGATGTCGCCGCCGGTATCGCCGTCGACGATGTCGTCGCCTTCGCCTCCGATCAGGATGTCGTTGCCGCTGCCGCCCTTCAGCCGGTCATCCCCGGCGCCGCCATCCAGCACGTCGTCGTCGCGGCCGCCGTCCAGGCGGTCATTGCCGGCGCCGCCGAACAGCCAGTCATGGCCGCGGTCGCCATAGAGCCGGTCGTCGCCCTCATCGCCGAACAGCCAGTCATTGCCGCGCTGGCCATACAGCCGGTCGTCATCGGCCCCGCCCCGGATGGTGTCGTCGTCATCGCCGCCATAGAGGCGATCGCGGCCGGCGCCGCCATCCATCTCGTCATTGCCGTCGCCGCCCCAGATCCGGTCCCGGCCCTCATTGCCGAACAGCCTGTCATTGCCGTCCTCGCCGAAGACCCGGTCATCGCCCTCCTGGCCATAGATCTTGTCGTCGCCCTTGCCGCCATAGAGCCGGTCCTTGCCCTCGCCGCCCAGCACGGTGTCGTCGCCGCCCTTGGCGAACACCTTGTCGTTGCCGGCGAAGGCGTTGAGGAAATCGTCGCCGGAGAAGTCGAAGCCCCGGAAGTCGCGGCTGAACGTGCTGTCATTGCCGTCAGTGAAGATCAAATCGCTCCGCGCCACGGCCAGCAGCAGCACCGACGGATCATGGTCGGAGGCCTGGTCGGCGAACTCGGTGTTGGCATGGACGATGTCGAGCTCTGCCAATGCCACTCCGGCCAGGGTCGCCGCCACCAGCACGTGATCCAGGGACTGGGCGTTGCCCTGGAAGTTGAAGGTGTAGCGCTCCCGCACGGTGAACCGCTCGGTCAGGTTCACCAGCGCGTCGTCCTCGCCCTTCAGGGCGTCCAGCGGCGGGTTGAAGTCGAACTCGTTGATGTCGCCCAGCACCACCACCTTGGCGTCGGCGTCCGCCGCCAGGATCCCGTCGACATACTCGTTGACGATGGCCGCCTGCTCGGTGCGCTTGTCCTCGTTGCCGTTGGTCGGCGGCTGGGTCTCGCCGAACAGCGAGGTGCTGCCGCCCTTGGACGAGAAGTGGTTGTTGACGATATGGACCGTCTGGTCGTTGAAGGTGAATTCCACCGCCAGAGGCTTGCGCGTGGCCTGGAAGGAATCCCCGTCGCTCAGATCGGTGTCGACGATCCTGACCGCGCTGCTCTCGTCCAGGCTGACCCGCTCCGGATTGTAGAGATAGCCGACCCGGATATTTCCGCCGGGCTGTCCGCCATCGGTGTTGTTCTCCGGCGGCAGGTCGAAGAATTCGTATTGCGGGCCGCCGGCCGCCACAATGGCGTCGATCAGCGTCTGGTAGGTCAGGCTGGCATCGATGACGCCGTCATTGGCGGAGCCGGAATTGTCCTGCACCTCCTGCAGGGCGACGATGTCCGGCGCGTTGACGTTGTTGACGATCTGCTGGGCGATCGCCTCGAACTTGCCGTCGGCGATGTCGGTGTCGCCGTCGGCATCGTTCGGGTCCAGGTTCTCGACATTGTAGCTGGCGATCAGAAGCTGGTCGGTGGTGCCGTCCAGCGCGGTGACCTCCGGCGTTAGGCCGGCATCGGTCGGGGTGATCGCCTCGGTCGCCCGAACCTCGAAATTGCCGAAGCTGTAGCTGACCACGCCGGTCACGTCGCCCAGGCTGTCGCCGGCGTTGGTGGCCGGCGCGCCGCCCGGGGTCAGCGTGTTGTCGGCCTGGATCTGGATTCGCTCGGGGTTGAAGTCGTTGGAGTCGATGGTGATCCCGCCGCGCGCGTTCAGCCCGGTGGCGTTGGCGCCGCCATCGGCCACCGTCCAGATCTCGCCGAACCGGTTGGTCGGCGCGACCACCACCGCATCGGGCACGGTGACCAGCATGCCTTCCAGGCTCTCGTAGAAATCGATCGCGTCGGTCTCAGGATCGAACGAGGTCAGCCCGTCATCGTCGATCACCTCGGTTGGCACCTGGCGTCCGCCATCGCCCAGGACGATCGCGTCGGGCAGCGCATTGCCGGAGGACTGCACCTCGATGTCGAAGACGCTGGCCAGCCGGGTCAGCGACAGGTCCGGCGAGAACTGCCGCTCCTCCACGAAGGCGGAGACCTGCGCCTCATCGCCGACGGCCACGCTCGGGGCCGCGCCGGTGAAGACGAAGATGCCGTCCGACGTGGCGATGTCGCCATCCCCGATGGCGTCCTGCATGTAGAAGCCGTCGCTGTCCACGGCCGTGACGATGCCGGTCGTGGTGACCGCCTCGCCCTCCAGCGGCGAGCGATGGCCGGCCCCCTGGATCTCGTGGATCGCGGCGGCGGTGGTCGGCGGCAGGGTGTCGTTGTCGAAGCCCGGTGTGGGGAAGATCTGCTCGGCGAAGTCCCCGGTGCCGTTCGGGTCGCGGCCGATCGATGTGGTGGACGACTCGTTGAACTGAGTGGTCTGGCCCAGCCCCGCCAGCAACCCGGCATCGTCGGCGTCGTTGGTGCCATAGACGATCGCGTCCAGCAGGTTGGTCGTGGTGGGCCCGGTGCCGTTGGGGAAATCCGCCGCGCTGCCGATGTAGAGCCCGACCGCGTCGGCGCCGTTCTGCAGGCCACTCAACTCCAGGTCCGGGCTCAGCCCGGAATTGCCGAGGAGGAAATAGCCCTCGGCATTGGTCGAGAAGCCGTTCAGCTCGATCGCCTGGTAGGACTGGTCGTTGCTGCCGTTGAACAGCACCAGCACCAGCCCGTCGAGCGGCGTATTGCCCACGCCGCCATCGAACAGCTCGACGAACTCCGCCGCGTCCGTGCCCGGCGTGTCGGCATCGATCTCGTTGATGACGATGTTGGTGGCCGGCGGCACGGCATCGTTCGCCGCGCCCGGCGTCGGCGTGTCCAGCGCGATGAAGTCGCCGGTCCCGTTCGGGTCGCGGCCGATCGAATCCGTGGCCTGGTCGCCCAGCCCGTTCTCGTCAATCTGCGTCGCCTGGCCCAGCCCGCTCAACAGGCCCGCCGCATCCGGGTCACCGGTGCCATATACGACGGCATCGATGAGGTTGGCCGTCGTCGGCCCGGTGCCGTTGGGAAAATCCGCCGGCGTTCCCGAATAGAGCGCGACCGCGTCGGCCCCGTTCTGCAGCCCGGAGAACACCAGGTCCGGCGATACCGCGCTGTTGCCGGCGACGAAATAGCCGTTGGCGTCCGTCGTCTGCCCGGCGAGATCGATGGTCTGATAGGACTGGTTGTTGCTGCCGTTGAACAACACCAGCACCAGCCCGTTCAGCGATGTGTTGCCGACACCGCCATCGAACAGCTCGATGAATTCCTCGCTGTCCGGGCCCGGCGTGTCGGAATCGATCTCGTTGATGACGATGTTCATCGTCGGCGGGACAGCATCATTGGCCGATCCCGGTGTCGGCGTGTCCAGGGTGACGAAACCCCCGGTTCCGTTCGGGTCACGGCCGATGGAATCGGTATCCTTGTCGCCCAGCGCATCCTCGTCGAATTGGACCGTCGGCCCGAACGCGGCCAGCAGTTCGGGATCGTCGGCATCGCCGGTGCCATATACGACCGCGTCGAGCAGGTTGGTGGATGTCGGCGCCGTGCCGTTGGGGAAATCCGCGGCGGTCCCCGAATACAGCGCCACCGCGTCGGCGCCGTTCTGAAGCGTGTTCTGGGGGATGACCAGGTCGGGGCCGACGGCACTGTTGCCGATCACGAAATAGCCGTCGGCATTCGTCGTGTGCCCGGCCAGGTCGATGGTCCGGTATGACTGGTCGTTGCTGCCGTTGAACAGCACGACGACCAGCCCGTCGAGCGGCGTGTTGCCGGCGCCGCCGTCGAACAGTTCGATGAACTCCGCGGTGTCGGTGCCTGGCGTGTCGGAATCGATCTCGTTTATGACGATGGTCGGCGTCGCCACCGTGTTGGCGCTGCCGGGCGTGTTCACCGCCTCGTCCGGATCGGCCGAGACTCCCGGAAAATCGGGCAAACCGGCCCCGTCGAAATCATTGCGCACCCAGTCGGCGTCGGTATCCGTATCGGTGCCGTCGGGAATCCGCGAAGCCCCGCCGACCGTCAGTCCCAGGGAATCGAAGTCGGGCTCGAGCACGGTCGTGGTGTAGGCGAAATCGCCCGCGCCGCCATCGCTGACGGCCACGCTGTCGATGATGGCCGTCCAGGGCGGCGTGCCGTCGATGACGCCGTCATTGTCCGTATCCAGATCGTCGCCCTGGCTGCCGGTGAAGCCCTCGACCAGCAGGATGGTCTGCGTGCCGTTCTCAAGCCCGTTCGACGCCACCGGCGTCGTCCAGAAGCCGTTGGCGTCCGTCACCCCGAGCGGGAAGATGCGGTCGATGGTGCCCGCGCCGCTGCCGTCGCCCTCGATCACCACCAGGGTGAACGCCGACAGGTCGGCATTGGGGTCGCCGAAGATCTCGATGAATTCGTTGGTGTCCGAACCGGTGTGGTTGAAGACAAATTCGTTGATGCGGGGTGTTGCCAATGTCCGTCTCCCTGACCCGACTGCCGGCGCGCAGTGCGGCGTGTCTTCCTGCCGGGCCAGTGCCCGGGTGCCGCCGTTGTCGGGAAATTGCCCGAGTCCGGCCACGGTAGGAGGCCGTCGAGGCCAGCGTCAATCACCGCTCGGTGAAATCTGCGTTTCGGGCGGCACGGGACTCTGTTCCAGCAAGATCAATGCAATAGCCGGTCCGGGCCGCAAAAGGTTCCCGTTCTGTTCACTAAGTGTTTGATTTACACGGGAAATTCACATTGCCGCCGATGGACCCGATTACCGGGAGTTGCTAGCGTCCTAGCCAAGGAGCGGCGCAAGACCGCGGCGTTCCGGCCACGGAGGGTCCGTCGGCTTGGTCGTGAGGGAGGCTACAGAAATCCGATTCAGGCGGTCGGACGCGATCGCCGTCGGCGGCCATGCCCGGCCGCGATTTTTCACGGTCGCCTCCGCCACGGCGGATCCCCGTTCAACAGGTCTTAACCGGAGAGGGTTCCGGAGGCTGACGCCGGCGCAATGGACTTGCGCCGGGCTCCGGCCTGACGGCGCCCCGCAATCAATCGGGTCAGGAAAGGTGGAGTGACATGCAGACACGAAGCAGAGTCAGACAACCAGGTCGCAGGATCGCGCTCTTGACACTGGGGGCGCTCGCCTTGCCGCTCTGGGCCGGCGGGGCCGCCCAAGCGCAGACGCCTCCGGTCGTCGGCATCTATGACATTCAGGGCGCAGGCCACGTTTCGCCATTCGTCGGTCAGACGGTGACGACGGAGGGCGTCGTGACGGCGATCGCATCGAACGGATTCTACATTCAGGATCCGACCGGCGACGGCGACGACGCCACGTCGGATGGCCTGTTCGTCTTCGACACGCGCGGTGGGCGCACGGTGGGCGAAGTGCTGGAAATGACGGACACCGTCACCGAATTCATTCCGGGTGGCGCCGGAACGGGCAACCTTTCCATCACGCAGATGTCGTTTCCGGCGATCACCGTGGTTGGGACGAGCAGCCCGCCGTATCCGGTGATCATCGGCAGCGGCCCCGGCGGCCGGGTGCCGCCGAACGAAATCGTCATCAGCGCCGACGAACTGCCGGTCAACCTGCAGATGGACCCCGGCGATTTCAATCCCGAGACCGACGGCATCGATTTCTATGAGAGCCTGGAAGGCATGCTGGTGCTGGTCCGTGAGCCGGTCGCCGTCTCGGCCACGCGCACATTCAGCGGCACCAGCAGCGAGTTCGTGGTGCTGCCCAACGATGGCGCCAACATCGCGCCGTCCGACGCCCGCACCGCGCGGGGCGGCATCAGCCTGCAGCCCGACCCGAACAATCTCGGCGACCAGAACCCGGAGCGGGTGCAGATCCAGATCGACGGCACGCTCTTCCCGGGCGCATCCGTGCCCGTGGTCACGGTCGGCGACATGCTGGAGGACATCACCGGCGTGGTCGGCTACAGCTTCGGCAATTTCGAGGTCAACGCGATCGCGGAATTCGGCATCATCCCCGGCGGGCTGGGCCTGGAGGAGACGCCGCTGCGCGGCAGCCGGCGCGCCTACACCGTCGCCAGCTACAACGTGCTGAACCTGGACCCGCTGTCCGGCGACGACGCCCAGCGCGCCACGCTCGCCTCGCACATCGTCCAGAACCTGGGCAGCCCGGACGTCATCGCGCTGCAGGAGATCCAGGACAACAACGGCACGACGAATGACGGCACGACCGACGCCACCCAGACCCTGCAGGCGTTGTCCGACGCGGTCGTCGCGGCGGGCGGTCCGCGCTACGCCTTCTTCGACGTGGCGCCGGCGGACGGGGCCTCGGGTGGCGTGCCCGGCGGCAATATCCGCAACGCCTTCTTCTACAACCCGGACTGGATCGACCTGATCGATTTCGTGTCGCTGACCCCGGCCGAGCTGACCAGCGCCGGCGTCTCCAATCCGAACGCCTTCGCCGGCACCCGCGACCCGCTCGTCGGCGTGTTCAAGTTCCGCCGGCAGGAATTCACGGTGATCAACAACCACCTGACCTCGCGCTTCGGCTCGACGCCGATATTCGGCGGCGTGCAGCCCTTCGTGCAGGCGGGAGAGACGGCCCGGGAAGCGCAGGTCCAGGCGCTGAACGACTATGTCGACGGTCTGCTGGCTGACGACCGGCGGCGTCGGATCATCGTGCTGGGCGACCTGAACACCTTCGAGTTCACCAACGACATCGCCGACATCCTGACCGGTATCGGCGGTGACGATGGCGGCCGGCGCGTGCTCACCAACCTGATCGACCGGCTGGACGACGACAACGTCTATACCTTCAACTTCGAGGGCAATTCCCAGGTGCTGGATCATTTCCTGGTCAGCCGCTCTCTCAGGAACCGGGCCCAGTTGGACATCGTCCACGTCAATGTCGATTTCCCGCGCGTCAGCCCGGCCTTCGGCAGCGACCACGAGCCCCTGGTCGCCCTGATCGGCCCCCGCGTCGATGACGACGACGACGATGATGATGACGACGACGATGACGACGACGGGGATGACGATGATGACGACGGCGACGACGATGACGATTGATCGTCGGCGTCCGGTGTCGCCGCGTCGCGCCGGCACCTGATCGGCACTTTCGGCCGGGGCTTCGCCGCTGGCGTGCCCCGGCCGGCCTCCCTATACTGCCGCGCCATGGCCGAACCGCCTGATTTCGAGGACCTCGCGCGCCGTTATCTCGACCTGTGGCAGGAGCAATGGTCGGCGATGGCCTCCGATCCGGAAGCCGCCCAGGCCATGACCCGGCTTTATGGCATGATGGGCCAGCAGATGGCCGCGGCGGCGCCCATGGCGGAGGCCTTCCTCTCCGCCCTGCCGGCGATCCTCGCGCCGTTCGCATCCGCCGCCCAGGGCGCACAAGGCAGCCATGACGCAGCAGACGGACACGCAGACATCGACCGGCCGGCTGGGGCCGCGCCCGCTGGGGCTGCACCTGGCGGTGGCGCAGTCGATGTGGCTGAGCTCGCTGACCGTGTTGCCGCTCTGGAAAAGCGGCTTGCCAAGCTGGAAGCCAAGCGGCCCGCTCGGCGCGCTGCTGCAAAATCTAAGCCCCGAAAAGACGGATAGCTTCTCCGCGGCGGTCACCGCCGAGCTGTGCAGCCGCTCCTCGGCCTTCCTGACCGGGCTGGAGCGCTACCGTCACCACCCCTACCGCCGCGACGTGACCGACCCGGCCGCTTTGTGGGAGGAGGGCGACACCCGCCTGCTCGATTACGGCGAGACCGCGCCCGGCGCCTCCGCCGGCCGCCCGATCCTCTTCGTGCCCTCGCTCGTCAACCGGGGCTACATCCTGGATCTGTCGGCCAGGACCAGCCTGATGCGCTGGCTGGCCGCGCAGGGGTTCCGCCCGTTCCTCGTCGATTGGGGCCGCCCGGGCGAGACGGAACGCGACTTCACCCTGACCGACTATGTCGCCGGCCGCCTGGAGCGTGCCGTCGACGCCGTCCTGGCGGAGACGGGCGGTCCCATACCGGTGGTCGGCTACTGCATGGGCGGGCTGTTCGTGGCGGCGCTGGCCCAGCGCCGTCCGGACGCGGTCTCCGCGACGGTGTTCATGGCCACCCCCTGGGACTTCCACGCCGACCAGCCGGAGACCGTCGAGCGCCTGGTTGCCACCATGACGCCGCTGATGCCGATGGTCCGCCAGTGGGGCGAGCTCCCCGTCGACGGCATCCAGACCCTCTTCGCCGGTCTCGACCCATTGCTCGGCCTCAACAAGTTCAGCCGCTTCGCCCGCCTCGACCCGGCCTCGTCCAAGGCCGAGGCCTTCGTCGCCCTGGAGGACTGGCTCAACGACGGCATCCCGCTGGCCGCCCCGGTGGCCGAGGAATGCATCGCCGGCTGGTACGGCGCCAACACTCCGGCCGGCGGTGTCTGGGAGATCGCCGGCACGCCTGTCGACCCCTCGGCAATCCGCCAGCCCAGCCTCCATCTCATTCCGCAGCAGGACCGCATCGTCCCGCCGGAGAGCGCCCGCGCCCTGGCATCGGCCATGCCCGACGCGTTGCAGATCGACCCGCCGCTCGGCCATATCGGCATGGTGGTCGCGGGCCGCGCGCCGGACCTGGTCTGGCAGGCGCTGGCGGATTGGCTGGCGGAGGCGCGATAACGCGTGTCGGTCCATCCGGCACGGTCGGATTGCCGGATTGGCCAACACTTTTCTGTCCGAGTTCATCGCAAATAGGCAATCATGGGTCGCGGGCTGCGGCATGGCCGTAGTTTCGTGACGCTACAAAGGATGAATGTTGCTCCAAGGACGGGGTGCTCGGTTCGGCGGCCGGATGCGCCGCACGGTCCACGACGGAAGACTTCAAGAAACTGCAGGGAGAAGATCGATGAGTGTCACTCGACGGACCCGCATAGGCGGCCGGCTCGCCGCCCTGGTCCTCATGGGAAGTGTGGCCGCACCGTGCGCGGCTCTGGGCCAGGCGGCCGGTGCCGAGATCACCTTCACCTCCTGGACCGGCCCCTACATGCGCAGCCAGATGCTGGGCTTCGTCCGCCCCTATGAGGAGCTGAACGGCACCCGGGTGCATGTCGAGCACTACGCCGGCGGCATCGGCGAGATCCGCGACCAGGTCGAATCCGCCAATGTGGTCTGGGACGTGGTCGACCTGACACAGGCGGATTCGCTGCGGGCCTGCGAGGAGGGCCTGCTGGAGAACCTGGAGGGCATCGAGCTGCCGGACGGTGCCGACGGCACCGGCTTCCGTGACGATTTCGTCGACGGCGCGCTGAACGATTGCGGCGTCGGCGTCATCGTCTGGGCGACTGCCTTCGGTTACAGCAACGCCGCCTTCGGCGACAGCCCGCCTTCCACGATCGCCGACTTCTTCGACACGCGGCGGTTCCCGGGCCGGCGGGCGATCCGCGACGACCCGACCGTGGTCATGGAGTGGGCACTGATCGCCGACGGCGTGGCGCCCGGCGACGTCTATGGCATCCTGGAGACGCCCGAGGGGGTCGAGCGGGCCCTCGGCGTGATGGACGCCATCAAGCCCGGGCTGCAGGTGTGGGAGAACGGGCGCGAGCCGGTGCGCATGCTCAACGCCGGCGACGTCGTCATGACCTCGATCTGGGCCACCACCGGTGCGGTTGCGTCCCGCGAGGCGGGGGCGGACTTCACCATTGTCTGGCACGGCCGGGTGATCGAGCTCGACCTGTTCGGCATCCCCAAGGGCAGCCGCAACAAGGAGGCGGCGATCGAGTTCATCCGTTTCGCCAGCAGCTCGCAATCCCTCGCCAACATGGTCGAGTACCTGCCCAACGGGCCGACGCGCCGGTCGTCCCTGGCGCTGGTCTCCGAGGAGGTGCTGGCGCAGCTCCCCAACAACCCGGCTTTCGAGGACGAGATCACCATCCATTCCGACGCCGAATGGTGGGCGGACAATCACGCGGCCCTGGAAGAGGCCTTCGACGCCTGGCTGGCGGAATCCGCCCGGCAGGGCGCCTCCGGCACGGTGCGCTGACAACACGCGACAAGGGACAGAGAGGCAAAACCAATGAGTGACGTAACCCAGATTCCGCCGGAAGACCTGGTCGCGAAATCCGGTTTCTTCAAGGGCATGAACGCCATCATGGGCATCGCCTCGATGGTGATGATCGTGGCCTTCGTGATCTTCACCATCCAGGACGTGGAGTTCTCCGCCACCGTCTTCACCCAGGCCAAGGATTTCATCATCGGCGCGCTGGACTGGTTCTACGTGCTGGTCGTGACCCTGGCGCTGTTCTTCGTGTTCTGGCTGTTGGTCAGCCGGTTCGGCGACGTGAAGCTGGGCAAGGACGACGACGAGCCGGACTTCTCCACCTTCTCCTGGATCTGCATGCTGTTCAGCGCCGGCCTCGGCTCGGGCCTGATCTATTGGGGCGTGGCGGAGCCGATGTACCACATCCAGGACAGCCCGTTCCTGACCCGCGAGGGCATCGCCCCGGGCAGCGTGGAGGCGGGCGCCTCGGCGATCCGCATCACCATCTTCCACTGGGGCCTGCATGGCTGGGCGCTCTATGTGCTGGTCGGGCTCAGCCTGGCCTATTTCGCCTATCGCAAGGGACTGCCGCTGTCGCTGCGGTCAGCCCTGTACCCGGTCCTGAAGGAGAAGGTCTACGGCCCCTGGGGTCACGTGGTGGATCTGGTCGGCGTGTTCGGGACGATCTTCGGCCTCGCCACCTCCCTGGGGCTGGGCGTGGCGCCGATCGCCGCCGGCATGGAGGAGCTCGGCTGGCTGTCCAACACCACCACCAACCAGCTCATCCTGGTCGCCTTCATCACCGCCATGGGCACGGCCTCGGCCGCGTCCGGCGTCGGCCGGGGCGTGCGGATCTTGAGCGAGGTGAACGTCTGGGCCAGCCTCGGCCTGCTGCTGCTGTTCCTGATTCTCGGGCCGACCGCCTTCATCCTCGGCATGGTGATCACCGGGGCCGGCGAATACATCTGGAACGTCATCCCCATGGGCTTCTGGATCGACGGCGATCCGGAACGGCAATGGCAGAGCTGGTGGACGATCTTCTATTGGGGCTGGTGGATCGCCTGGTGCCCGTTCGTCGGCATGTTCATCGCCCGCATCTCCAAGGGCCGCACCATCCGGCAGTTCTGCTTCTGCGTGCTGCTGGTGCCGACCTCGGTGGTGGTGCTTTGGATGGGCGTGTTTGGCGGGGCCGCGGTGGGCGTGGACCTGTTCAACAATGCCGGCGTCATGGACGCGGTGAACGCCGATTACGCCACCGGCGTGTTCCAGACCATCGCCGGCTTCGGCTATGACTGGCTGGTCACCCCGATCACCATCCTGACCACCCTGCTGCTGGTCTCCTGGTTCGTGACCTCGTCGGACTCCGGCACGCTCGTCATGTGCACCATGCTGTCCATGGGCGACGAGCACCCGCCGATCAAGTTCCGGGTCTTCTGGGGCATCACGGCGGGCGTCGTCGCCGGCGTGCTGATGCTGGCCGGCGGCCTCAGTGCCCTGCAGACCGCCTCCATCGTCGCCGGCCTGCCCATCGCCGTCGCCCTGCTTCTGATGGGCTACGGCGTGGTCCAGACCCTGCACGAGGACTTCCCGGTCTACGACGTGGAGGACAAGATGGCGTGGCGGTATCTGAACCGCTGACGGCGGCCACCCGGATTGGCGCTGCACCTCCCGGGCCGGAGCAATCCGGCCCGGGAGGTGCGGTCGCCACCGCGCGGTCCGTTCCGGCTAGACCTCGTCGGGAAACTGCAGGCCCGCATAGTCGATCGCCGTCCTGACGGCCTCGATCTCCCGCATGCGGTCCAGCCAATCCATCACCGGGGCGAAGTCCGTTTCGGTCCGCAGCATCGCCTCGCGCATGTAGATGACCGGGACCTGCGCGAAATCCACGATGTTGGGTGCCGCGCCGCCGAGATAGCCGGAGGCGGGCAAGGCGGAAAACGCCGCCGCGATCGCCGACAACAGCCGAGCGCGCAGGACCGCGGCGTTCTCGGCATGCGCCGCGAGGTAGCGCAGCAAGGCGTTCTGGACGCCGATGTCCGACACCGCGTTCAGCACCCCGGCCCGCGCCTGCGCCCGCTCCAGCGGGTCGTCGGGCACCAGGTCCGGCCGGTGCCGGGACAGCAGGTATTCCAGGATCGCCCCGGATTGCGCCAGGGGCGGCGCCGGCTCGCCGGAGTCCAGCACATCGACATAGACCGGCACCGCGCCAGCCGGATTGATCGCCAGGAATTCCGGTGCCTTGTGCTCACGCCTGGCCATGTCGAGGAACTGCCTGTCCACCTCGATCCCGGCGAGTTCGACGGCGATGGCCGCGCGCAGGCTGTTGCCGGTTCGCGAGAAATACAGTGTGGAGTGTGTCATGCGGTACGCGCCCGGTCAGATCGTCTGGTTCAGACGCGGCTTCCAGAACGGGCGGAACAGCTCGATCTTGGGGCACCGGTTCATGACCACTTTCAGGCCGTGCGCCTCGGCGTACCGGGCCGCTTCGTCGTCGCGGACGCCGATCTGGGCCCAAAGGACCTTCGCGCCGATCTCCACCGCCTCGCGCGCGACGCCCATCAGGGCGCTGGAGTCGCGGAACACCTGCACCATGTCGACCGGGCGGTCGATCTCCTGCAGCGAGCCGACCACCGGCAGGCCGCGGATCGTGTTGCCGGCCTCGCGGGGATTGACCGGGATCATCTCGTATCCGGTCTCGTGCAGGACGCGGAGAACGCCATAGCTGAACTTGGTCGGGTCCGGGCTGGCGCCGACCATGGCGATGGTCTTCACCGATTTCAGGATGTCGGCCAGGTAGTCGGCCGGGTAATCGGCATCGTGGTCCATGGGCGCGGTGGCAGTGGTCATGCCTGGTCCTCCGGCGGCGCCGCGATATCGGGTTTCAGCTCATCCGGCCGCAGCGGGTTGGCGAAGGGGTTGCGGTAGAGCGTGTCGTGGCTGTCGACGCCGACATTGAGGGTGCAGTCGCCCTTCGGCCGGGCCACGCAGAGCAGGATGTAGCCGTCGCGCAACTGCCTGTTGTTGAGGGCGACGGCGGCGCGCTGGTCGACCTCGCCGTCCAGCAGCTTGGCCGCACAGGTGATGCAGCCGCCATACTTGCAGCCATAGGGCAGGGACAGCCCCTGCGCCTCCAGCGTGTTCAGCAGAGGCCGGTGCGGATCGACCTCGAAGGTGGCGTCGCCGCGATTGGCGATCGTGATGGTCACGGTCCTGCTCACACGAAGATGTCCGAGGTGCAGTCGCCGCCGGGATAGCGCGTCTCGTGGCAGCGGGCCGGACCGTTCGGCTCCTGGCCGAAATCGACGAAGAAGTCCCGGTCGATCTCCATGCCGCCGCTCTCGGTGTCGCAATTCACCATCACCATGCAGCCGCCATTGTGGCGGATGTCCGGGTAGAACTGGTTGTCCCAGGTGGAGAACAGCGAGGTGGTGACGTAGAGCCGCTTGCCGTCCAGCGAGAGCTGGATCATCTGCGGCCCGCCGGTGATGCGGCGGCCGTTGACCATCGGCGCCTTGTTCAGCAGCCCGCCCATCCAGACCTGACCGGTCAGCTTCGGGTGGTGCGGGTCGGAAATGTCGTACTGCCGGATGTCGCCATGCAGCCAGTTGCAGAAATAGAGGAAGCGGTCGTCCATCGACAGCAGGATGACCGTGATCATGCCGGGCAGCGGGATCGGCCATTCCGGGTGCTGCTCGTTCTCCACGTCGATGATCTTCTCCCAGCGCCAGTCCGCGCCGTCCTTCCACCAGTGGATGATGTTGGAGGACAGTGCTGCGCCGACGAAGCCGTGGGTGGAGTCCGGGTCGTGGTGGAAGCGCACCTCCAGCGGCACCAGCCCGTCCTCGCCCAGATAGAAGGTCTGCTTCACCGCCCGGCCCTGGAAGTCCCAGAAATGCAGCTCGCGGCCGTATTTCAGGTGGCCGACCTCCTCCAGGTCGAAGCCCGGCATGAAGGTGTTCGGGCCGGCCCATTCGCTGGACACCATCACGTTGTGCCGCGGCTGGTACCAGAAATCGTAGTTGAACTTCATTCCGCCGAGATCGTTTTCCCAGCGGCCGACGATCTCGAAATCCTTGTTCAGGTGCAGGAAGCCGCCGGGCGGGTTGCCGCGCGCGTCGCCCAGCATGGAGATGATGATGTCGGAGCGCAGGCAATGCACCGTGTGCGGCGCCGACAAGTCGGTCCGCGCCTTGATCTCCGCCCCCTCGATGACCTTGTGTAGCCGCGGGTTTCGGGGGTCGGTGGCGCAGTCGACGATGTGCAGGTTGGAGGAGCGCACGCCGGGCACGATGAGGTAGCGCCGCTCCATGCTGGCATCGTCATGGCAGGACGAGCAGGCGTTCCAGCCCATGTGGTGCAGCTCGTCGCCGATGCCTGGCATCTCCAGCCGGGAGATCACCTTGGAATAGGTCGGGCTGTCCGGGTCGGCATCGATGGTCGCCAGATAGTCCGGCTTCTGGATGCCGGTGCCGACATAGATCGCGATCGTGTAGAGCAGCTTCTCCCGCGGCGCCTGCATCGCCTCGGCCGGCGAGGCATAGCCCGGGCCGCAGCATCCGTTCCCGCTGGTCACGATGTCCGCCTCCGCGCCGCTATCTGGAGATGTGTATCGAATTATGATACAGATGTCCAAAATTCGAGACAAGCCCAAGACGCTGGCCCATGAACCTGGACCGACTGACTTCCGTACTCGAGACCGTTGCCGCCGCCGGCCGCCCGGTGCAGCCGGTCGAACTGCAGCAGGCGACCGCCCTGCCGCGGCCGACCTGCTACCGCGTGCTCCAGTCCTTGACCGAGGGCGGCCTGCTGAAGGAGGCCGAGGGCGGCGGCTATCTGATCGGCGACTGGATGGTGCGCATCGCCATGCTGGGCCAGACTGACAGCGACGTCCGCTCCGCCGCCGCCCCGACCCTGAAGCAGGCCGCCATCGGACTCGGAGAGGCGGTCTTCCTCTCCCGCTTCCGCAACAAGGGCGTCGAGATCATTCACGTCGAGACGCCGTCGGACCCGGCCCGCTCCTACGTTCATCCGGGCCTCGGTTTCCGGCCCATGCATGCCTGCTCCTGCTCCAAGGCGATCGCCGCCTTCGCCGACCAGGATTTCCGAGACGAGATCGCCGCCGGCCCCCTGCGCGCCTTCACCGAACACACCCGCACCAGCGGCCAGGCGATCCAGGCCGAGCTGTCCGAGATCCGCCGCACCGGCTACGCCGAATGCGTCGAGGAGATCGAGCTCGGCGTCTCCAGCGTCGCCGCCCCGATCCTGGTCGGCACCACCGGCGCCATCTACAGCGTCGGCGCCACCGGCCCCATCCGCCGCTTCTCCACCGACCGCCGCCAGACCGTCGGTGAGGAGTTGATCACCATCGCCGGCAAGATCAGCGCCGCTCTGAAGCTTGCCGCGATCGAGCAATCCGGTTCCGCGCTCCCGCCGCAACGGAATTGAGTTCGCCGTTGGCGGGGTCGCTCGCGGGGCACGGATCTCCCGCGCCATCGCCGACGACCGCGGCGCGTCGCGCCCAAAGCAAACGGCCATAGCGAATTCACGGTCTTTTTCCGATCGACACCACGCTTGCATTCCGGTCGCCGGTCCATCGTGCCAGGCGCGGGCATTGGCCCCACGGACCGGAGGATGGCGCGGGAAGACGATCCCGGCTGCCATGCGCCGGTTCTTGCCGCCGCCCCACGGACAACCGGACAAGGACAGAAAACCATGGCAACCGTTACATCCCTTGCCGCCCTGCTGGCACAGCAGGCAGCCCTCGACGTCGCCAAGGCGTCGGCGGAAGCCGCGCGCCTCAATGTGATGCAGGTGACCCAGCAGAAGAGCGCCGAGGCCGCTCGCAAGAGCAACGAGAAGGTCTTCAACGAGATGGTGGCGGCCCAGCATCCCGATTGGCGGATCTGGAAGCTGGAAGGGTTCGAGAAGTTTCTCGGCCAATCCGTCGGTTCCGGGCAGTGCCCGGCAATCGTCCAGCTCTATGGCGGCTTGCCGTTGGTACGGCATTGGCGCGCGGGTCCGAAGGTGCGCGGCAACACGATGATCCCCTACGGCACCGCCATCGCCACCTTCGTCGATGGCAAATACCCGAATTGGGCGCACGGAAACCACACGGCGATCTATCTGGAGCAGGACGACAAGTGGGGCGTCCACGTCTTCGAGCAGTTCTCCGGCCACGTGGCGCAGAAACGCTGGCTGCCCTATCTGGACGAGAAGGGGGAGAAGAACCGTTCAAACAACGGCGCCGCCTTCTCGGTGATCCTGACGCCGGCCTGAGCCTGCGCGGTGCGACGGCCCGCTCTCCGCAAGATCCGTACGACCGGTCGGTAGCCCCGGCACCGATCGGTGCCTGTCGGCCCGGTTGTGCTTTGACCAGCACCACACCCGGCTGCTTTCTTGCGCTGCATCAACGCCGGTCCTATGGTTTCCGGTGAGACTGATGAGCGGCGGTCGGGCCGGTGAAACGGCCGCCCGGGCCGCCTTTTCAACCTTCGCGCAATAGGGAGCGAATTCATGACCGACGTCGTCATCGCCGGAGCGGCCCGGACGCCCGTGGGCGCCTTCAACGGCGCCTATGCCACGGTCGCGGCCCATGATCTGGGTGTGGTCGCCATCAAGGCGGCGCTGGAACGGGCCGAGGTGTCGGCGGAGGAGGTCGACGAGGTCGTGCTGGGCCAGGTGCTGACCGCCGGCGAGGGCCAGAACCCGGCCCGTCAGGCGGCCATCGGCGCCGGCGTGCCGGTCGAGCGCACCGCCTATGTCATCAACCAGGTCTGCGGCTCGGGGCTGCGCACCATCGCGCTGGGCGCCCAGGCGGTGAAGCTGGGCGATGCCGGCATCGTCGTCGCCGGCGGCCAGGAGAACATGACCCGCTCGCCGCACTGCATGCATCTGCGCGCCGGCACCAAGATGGGCGACACCAAGCTGGTCGACACCATGATCCGCGACGGGTTGTGGGACGCGTTCAACGGCTACCACATGGGCAACACCGCCGAGAACGTCGCCGAGAAATGGCAGATCACCCGCGAGCAGCAGGACGCCTTCGCGCTCGCATCGCAGCAGAAGGCCGCCGCCGCCCTGGAGGCCGGCCGGTTCAACGATGAGATCGCCGCCGTCACGGTCAAGACCCGCCGCGGTGAGACGATTGTCGATGTCGACGAGTACCCCAAGCCCGACACCACCATCGAGGGCCTCGCCAAGCTGCGCCCCGCCTTCGACAGGGAAGGCACGGTGACCGCCGGCAGCGCCTCGGGCATCAATGACGGCGCCGCCGCGGTGGTGCTGATGACCGCCGAGGCGGCGGCCGAGCGCGGCATCGCGCCGCTGGCCCGCGTTGCCTCCTTCGCCACCGTTGGGGTCGACCCCGCCGTGATGGGCAGCGGCCCGATCCCGGCCAGCCGCAAGGCGCTGGAGAAGGCCGGCTGGAGCGTCGACGACCTCGACCTGATCGAGGCCAACGAGGCCTTCGCCGCCCAGGCCTGCGCGGTCAACAAGGACCTCGGCTGGGACACCGACAAGGTCAACGTCAATGGCGGCGCCATCGCCATCGGCCATCCGATCGGCGCGTCCGGCACCCGCATCATGGTCACGCTGCTGCACGAGATGCAGAAGCGCGACGCCAAGAAGGGGCTGGCGACCCTGTGCATCGGCGGCGGCATGGGCGTCGCCATGTGCATCGAACGCGACTAGGCCCAACAAAAACCGACCGACAGGAGAGGAACACCATGGCAAGAGTGGCAGTCGTCACCGGCGGCACCCGCGGCATCGGCGAGGCGATCAGCGTCGGCCTGAAGGAGGCCGGCTATTCCGTTGTCGCCAGCTATGCCGGCAACGACCAGGCGGCCGCGGACTTCACCGAGAAGACCGGCATCCCGGTGAAGAAGTTCGACGTCGCCGATTTCGACGCCTGCCAGGCCGCGGTGCGGGAGATCGAGGCCGAGGCCGGTCCGGTCGAGGTCCTGGTCAACAATGCCGGCATCACCCGCGACGGCACCATGCACCGCATGGACCACGACAAGTGGCAGGCGGTGATCGACACCAATCTCGGCTCCTGCTTCAACATGAGCCGGGCGGTGATCGACGGCATGCGCAATCGCGGCTTCGGGCGGATCGTCAATATCGGCTCGATCAACGGCCAGGCCGGGCAGTACGGCCAGGTCAACTACGCCGCCGCCAAATCCGGCATCCACGGCTTCACCAAGGCGCTGGCCCAGGAAGGCGCGGCCAAGGGCATCACCGTCAACGCCATCGCGCCCGGCTACATCAACACCGACATGGTGCGGGCGGTGCCGGAGAACGTGCTGGAGAAGATCATCGCCAAGATCCCGGTCGGCCGCCTGGGCGAGGCCGACGAGATCGCCCGCGCGGTCCTGTTCCTGGTCGCCGACAATGCCGGCTTCATCACCGGCTCGACCCTGTCGATCAACGGCGGCCAGCACATGTACTGAGGCCGGGCGTCCCGATCAGACGCCGTCATTGCGAGGAGCCGCAGGCGACGCGGCAATCCACTGCCCGCCGATAGAGTGGATCGCCGCGCTTCGCTCGCGATGACGGTGGTTATGTATTTCTCCGTGCCAAGCTGCCGTACGTCCACGCGACTTTGAATTGCCGCGCCAATGGCATTAGAAGGGCGTAGCTGACTGCGGGCTATCGCCATGGATGATTCGAAACGCTCGGACGCGGACGCCGGTTCGCGCGCCTATCCCGACCGCCCGCTGGTCGGTGTCGGCGTGGTGGTCTGGCGCGGCGAGCAGGTGCTGCTGGTCAAGCGCGGCCGGGCGCCGCGCAAGGGCGAATGGGGCCTGCCCGGCGGCGGCCAGGAACTCGGCGAGACGGTGCGCGAAGCGGCGATCCGCGAGGTGCTGGAAGAGACCGGCCTGACGGTCCGCGCCGACCAGATCATCACCGTCGTGGACAGCGTCAGCCACGATGCCGAGGGGCGGGTCGAATACCACTACACCCTGGTCGAGATCGCGGCGGAATACGTCGAGGGCGAGGCCCGCGCGGCGGACGACGTGGACGCGGTGCGCTGGGCCTATCTGGACGACATCAACCATCTGGTGAGCTGGGAGGAGACCCGCCGGGTCATCCGCGAGGCCGCCCGCCAGCGCCGCATCCAGCGCCGCGACCGGGTCGAGGGCGGCCGCGCCAAGCTGAAGCCGCGGCCGGACTACACCCGCCTGATGCGCAGCCCGCTCGGCCAGATGATCGCCCGGCCCTGGCTGGACGATGTCAGCATCCAGCTGCTCACCGACTGGGTCTTCCCCATGTCCCGCGCCTGGGCCGCCGCCACGATCGCCGGCGGCCGCTTCAAGGCGTTCCGCGACGCGCTCGGGGTGCCGGACCTCGACTCGCCCTCGCTCTGGCTCAACTCCAGCCTGAAGGACATCGATCAGGCGGTGAAGAAGGCCGAGGCGGCCGACGCGGCATGGGAAGAGGCGCTGTTTGGCGCGTCCGGCGGGTCTTCCGCCGCCGCGGTGGCGGCCGAGGAAGCTCGGCTGGACGCGGCCAATGATCTGGCCATGGCCAAGCTGCGCATGGTCTTTTTCGGCCGCGGTCACAAGCTTGCCGCCTGCCGCTGGAACCTGCCGACCCCCGATGAGGTGGCGGCGCGCCACGGCGACCGCCTCGCCGATCCCGACCGCGCCTATCTGATGCCGGACACCCTGCCGCGCATCGAGGAAAGCCGCATGATCGGCAGCGAGATCGGCGTCGAATACTGGGTGCGCTTCGATACGCCCGACCTTGGCAACGGCTCGGAAATCGACACGCCCTGCTGGGCCCGGGTGTTCGAGCCGGCCGGGGTGACCAACCCGCCGACCGTCATCCACCTGCACGGCATCTGCATGGAACTGGACCACATCCGCGCACCGCTGCGCGAGATCGAGGTCTATTGCGAGCGCGGCATCCGGGTCATCGCGCCGGAGGCGCCGTCCCATGGCCGCCGCCGGCAGCCCGGCCGATACGCCGGCGAGGCTTTCGTCGCCGGCACCCCGCTCAGCACCCTGGACCACATGGCAGCGCATGTGCGCGAGATCGGCATCCTGACCGACTGGGCGCGGCGCACCAGCACTGGTCCGGTCGGCTGGAGCGGCATCAGCCTCGGCGCCCTGACCAGCCAGCTCACCGCCTCCCATGCCGCGAACTGGCCGCGCTCCATGCGCGCCGACGTGCTGGCGCTTTACACCACCAGCGAGGGAATCGAGGAGATCGGCCTGACCGGCGAGATCGCCAAGGCCTTCGGCGTCGACCGGGAGCTGCTTGCCGCCGGCTGGACCGAGGAGGCGTTGCGCGGCTGGCGGCCCCTGACCGATCCCGTGCAGCCGCCCTGCATGGGGCCGGAGAACGTCTTCATGGTCCTGGGCAGCGAGGACCGCATCACCCCCTTCGAGCACGGCATCGGCATCGCCAAGCGCTGGGGCGTGCCCGACGCGCAGGTCTTCGTCCGCCCCCAGGGCCACTTCTCGGTCCCTGCCGGCCTGATGGTCGACGAGGCCCCGGTCGCCGCCTTCGCCAACCATCTGAAGCGGATGTGACGCGGCCCTAGGCCTTTCGCAATCGGCGCCGAGGGCCTATCTCTCAGTCAGGGCTGCACGGCAATGCAGGCACGCCATGGCACGCAAGGCCGAACCGAAGGAACGCAAACCGTCCGGTGATCCGGCGGCGCGCATCCTCGATACCGCCCTGGAGATGGCGGCGGAGACCGGCTGGTCGCGCCTGCGCCTGGGCGCGGTCGCCGATCGGCTCGGCATCTCCCTGGCCGATATCCTGGACCACTACCGCGACAAGGATGCCGTCGCCGACGCCCTGTTCCGCCGGGCCTGGCGGGCCATGCTGGCCGCGCCGCCGGACGGGCTCGCCGATAGGCCGATGGTCGAGCGGCTGCACCTGCTGCTGATGCGCTGGTTCGACGCGCTCGCCCCGAATCGCGCCGTTGCCGGCCAGATGATCTCCGACAAGCTATACCTGTCGCATCCGCATCATTGGGTGCCGATGGTCTTCAACCTGTCGCGCACCATCCATTGGCTGCTGGACGCCGCCGGCGACGAGTCCAAGGGCCGCAAGCGCCAACTGATCGAGATCGGCATGACCGGCATCTTCGTCGCCACGCTGCGGATCTGGACCCGCGACGAAACAGAAGGCCAGACGCGCACGCGGAAGTTCCTGAAAGCCCGGCTGGAGGCCGGCGACCGCTGGCTCTCACGCGGCTACCGGCGCGGCACCGGCCGCCAATCCGGCGGCGCCAGCTCGAAGCCCTCGAACTGAAATGCCGGGCTGACGGTACAGCCCACCAGGGTCCACGCGCCCAGGCTCTCCGCCGTCTGCCAATGGCCGGCGGGCACCACGACCTGCGGCTTCTGCCCGGCCGGGATCTCTGGTCCCAGATGATGGGCCGCCGCGTCATGCCCGTCCGGTGAGATGGTCAGCGCCAGCGGCCCGCCCGCATACCAGTGCCAGACCTCCGCCGCATCGACCCGGTGCCAGTGGGAATGCTCGCCGGCCTGCAGCAGGTAGTAGATCGCCGTACCGGCGCCGCGGCCGCCATCCTCCGGCTCGTCCCGCCAGGTCTCGACAAAATGCCCGCCCTCCGGATGCGGCTGCATGCCCAGCGTCCGGATGATGTCAGCCGGCGTCATTTCGGCGGCGTGGTGGTCGCGATCGACGGCCGTTGGGAGAAGCTCTCGAACCAGGCCGCCAACTTCGGCCGGCCCTGGCGCCATTGGTCGGCATCCCAGCGCAGGTCGAGATAGCCCAGCGCACAGGCCACCGCGATCTGCCCGATCGTCACCGACCCATCCAGATTGTCCGCCTCCGCCTCCAGCAGATCGCAGGCGCGCGCCATGGCGGCCTTCTGCCGCTGCTGCCAGTCGGCCGAGCGCAGGTTCTCCGGCCGCCTGGTGTCCAGCAGCCGGTTGATCGCCGCGTCACAGATGCCGTCGGCGATCGCCGCCAGCCTCAGCGCCGGCCAGCGCGCCGCGCCTTCCGGGTGCAGCTTCGGGCCGTCATGCAGGCTGTCCAGGTACTCGCAGATCACCGGCGAGTCGAACAGGATCGTGCCATCGTCCGTTTCCAGCGCCGGTACTTTGCCCAGCGGGTTGCTGGCCGGCAGGTCGGTGTCCGGCGACCAGGGATCGGTCTGCACGCGCTCGACCCGGCTGTCCAACCCGGTCTCGATCGCCGTCGCCAGGACTTTGCGGACATAGGGCGAGGTGGCGCTGTAGCGGAGTTTCATCGGCTTCCTTTCCGGCGGGTGCAATGGGCGGTGCGGGTGACGAAGTGGTCGGTCGGAGCAGGGCAGGAGTGCGCCCATCTCCCTCCATTGTCATTCCCGCGAAAGCGGGAATCCAGAGTTCAGTGACATATCTGGATTCCCGCTTTCGCGGGAATGACGGCTGGTAAGAGGTCCTCAAAGGGACAACCTGCACGTACGGATAGCGTGCTTGCGGTTGCGACCGTCTAGAAACGATCCTTGCGGCCGCGCACCTCGGCGAAGGCCGTAACGGTGCTGGCGTTGGGCATGCCGATCGCCGCCTGAAGCTCCGGCAGATCGGCGCGCAGGAACGGGTTGGTGCGTTTCTCCAGGCCCAGCAGCGACGGGATGGTCGGCTCGCCCCGCGCCCGTGTCGCCGCTATCTCTTCGGCCCGGGCCGCGAGCTCCTGATTGTCCGGCTCGATCGTCACGGCGAATTCGGCGTTGCTCGCGGTGTATTCGTGGCCGCAATAGATCTTCGTGTCGTCGGGCAGCTCACGCAGCTTGCTCAGGCTGTCCCACATCTCCGCCGGCGTGCCCTCGAACAGCCGGCCGCAGCCCAGCGCGAACAGGGTGTCGCCGCAGAACAGCGCCTTGCTGGTCTCGAACCAGTAGGCGATGTGGCCGCTGGTGTGGCCCGGCGTCTCGAAGACCCGCGCCGTCTCGCCGCCGACCGAGACCTCGTCGCCCTGGCCGACGGTGCGGTCCATATCGGAGATGCGCGAGATCTCCGCCCGCGGACCGATGATCTTCGCGCCATAGCGCTCCTTCAGCGCCGCATTGCCGCCGATATGGTCCATGTGGTGATGGGTGTTCAGGATCCAGTCGAGCGACCAGCCATGGCGCTCCAGCGCGGCAATCACCGGGCCCGGCTCCGCCGGATCGACGACGGCAGTGGTGCCGCTGTCCTCTTCCCGCAGCAGGTAGATGTAGTTGTCGCTCAGCGCCGGCAGCAACTCGACCGTCAGGGCCGCCATGTCCCAACCTCCCGGTTCCACGAAGACGCGCTTGGGAATGGGCCGGCTGAAAAACCGGGGTTTTCCTGGGCCCAACCACTTCCTAACTAAACCCTGGTAGGGTAGAGGGGCAATGTACACCGACGTCGTCGACCTGCGCGAGTTCTACGGCTCCAGCCTGGGCCATGTGGCCCAGCGCATGATCCGCCGCCGCATCCGGACCCTGTGGCCGGATTTGCGCGGCCAGGCTGTGCTGGGCCTGGGCTACGCCACGCCGTATCTGACGCCGTTCCGCGAGGAGGCGGAGCGGGTGTTCGCCATCATGCCGGCGCGTCAGGGCGTGACCCGCTGGCCGTCCGGAGGGGCCGGGCAGGTGGCGCTGTCGGAGGAGACCGAGCTGCCGCTGCCGGACATGTCGGTGGACCGGGTGCTGCTGGTGCACGGGCTGGAGGCGACGGAGACCCTGTCGGAGCTGATGCGCGAGGTCTGGCGGGTGCTGGCCGGCAACGGACGGCTGCTCGTCGTGGCGCCAAACCGCCGCGGCATTTGGGCCCGGGTCGACCGCACCCCGTTCGGCCATGGCCGCCCGTTCAGCGTGGCGCAGCTTTCCCGCACCCTGCGCGACAACGCCTTCGTGCCGGAGACCACGGCGCGGGCCCTGTTCATCCCGCCGATGCGCTCGCGCTTCGTGCTGAAATCCGCCCCGGCCTGGGAGAAGGTCGGCGGCCGGCTGTTCCAGCGCTTCTCCGGCGTCGTGATGATCGAGGCGTCGAAGCAGATCTACCAGGTCTCCGCCGCCCGCCGCGCGGTCCGCCGCGGCCGCCCCGTCCTGGTCCCGGTCGGCGGCATGGCCCATCAGGGCGCCGCGCGGACGCGGTCCGATCCCGACGAGTAATCGCTTCGATTCCGGTGCGGTAGCCCCGACCCATCCGTCAGTGCTGCCCTCACCCGGCCTGCCTGCGGCAGTCCACCCTCTCCCAGAGGGAGAGGGTGCTTCGAGGCGATCCCGGATAACCCTCTCCCCCTGGGAGAGGGTGGCGAGCGTCAGCGAGCCGGGTGAGGGCAGCGCTGCATTGCCACGATCGCTGTCAGCTGAAGTCGGGTCCTAGCCGCCCCTGCGGCTCAGCAGGAACACGGCCTGCTCGCCGACCCAGTTGGCGTAGCGGCCCGGCGTCATCTCCACCACCCGGCCGCTTGGCGGCAGGATCAGGCTGCGGTCGATGGAGACTCCGGTCTCCCGGCACAGCGCCACGAAGTCGGCGATGGTGCAGAAATGGATGTTGGGCGTGTCGTACCATTGGTAGGACAGCCGCTCGGTCACCGGCATGCGCCCCTCCAGCAGCAGTGACAGCCGGATGCGCCAATGGCCGAAATTCGGCAGGCTGACGATGGCCTGCCGGCCGATGCGCACCAGGTTGTCGAGCACCCCCTTGGGGTCGCGGGTCGCCTGCAGCGTCTGGCTCAGGATCGCGTAGTCAAAGGCGCCGGTCGGATAGTCGACCAGGTCGGTATCGGCGTCGCCCTGGACCACCGACAGCCCACGGCTGACGCAGTTGTGCACCCCGTCCTGGGAGATCTCGATGCCGCGGCCGTCGACCTGCTTGGCGTGCCACAGGGCCTCCAGCAGCGCGCCGTCCTCGCAGCCGACATCCAGCACCCGGCTCTTCGGCGCGACCATGTCGGCAATGAGCTGCAGGTCGAAGCGGATGGCGCCGGACCGGGGCCTTGGCTGTGCGGGATCGCGCGGCATGGTCACGCTCCCTCAGCGGCGCCGTTGAGGCCGCGATGCTCGGAGATGCCGGCCAGGAAACCGCGCATCACCCGGTGGAAATCCGGCTCGTCCAGCAGGAAGGCGTCGTGGCCCTTGTCGCTCTCGATCTCCACAAAGCTGACATTGGCGGCGGCGGCGTTCAGCGCGTGCACGATGGCCCGGTTCTCCGAGGTGGGAAACAGCCAATCGCTTGAGAACGACATCAGGCAATAGCGCACCGGCGTGTCCCGGAACGCGTCGGCCAGCACGCCGCCATGCTCCTGGGCCAGGTCGAAATAGTCCATCGCCCGGGTGATGTAGAGGTAGGAGTTGGCATCGAACCGGTCGACGAAGGTGATGCCCTGGTGGCGCAGATAGCTCTCCACCTGGAAATCCGCATCGAAGCCGAAGCTCAGCCCCTCCCGGTCCTGCAGGTTGCGGCCGAACTTGCGATGCAGCGCCGCCTCCGACAGATAGGTGATGTGCGCCGCCATGCGCGCCACCGCCAGCCCGCCGGTCGGCTTCGCCCCCTCCGCGTAGTAGTCGCCTCCATGCCAGTCCGGATCGGCCATGATTGCCTGCCGGCCAACCTCGTGGAAGGCGATGTTCTGCGCCGAATGCCGCGCCGCCGTGGCGATCGGCATGGCGGCATAGATGCGCTCGGGATAGCTCGCCGCCCAGTGCAGCACCTGCATGCCGCCCATGGATCCGCCAGTCACGCAGAGCAGCTTCTCGATGCCCAGATGGTCGATCAGCAGCGTCTGCGCCCGCACCATGTCGCCGACGGTGATGACCGGGAAGTTGACCCCGAACGGCTTGCCGGTCGCCGGGTCGGTGTCCTTCGGCCCGGTCGTGCCCATGCAGCCGCCCAGCACGTTGGAGCAGATGACGAAGAACCGGTCGGTGTCGATCGGCAGGCCGGGGCCGACGGTCAGGCTCCACCAGCCCGGCTTCCCGGTCAGCGGATGCGGGTCGGCGGCGTACTGGTCGCCGGTCAGCGCATGGCAGATCAGGATCGCGTTCGACTTTTCGGCGTTCAGCGTGCCATAGGTCTGATAGGCCACGGTGAACGGCCCGATCGCGGCACCGCTGTCCAGCGGCATCGGCTGATCGGTCGCCAGCTCCACCCGGTGGCCCGGCAGCCCGGCATCGGCGTCCGCCGCCAGGGCCCGGATATGCACGGGGGCGTTCATGCCCTCAGTACCGTCCGTCGCTTCCAAAAGGACCGCATAGCTAGGGTGGCGGCCCGGCGGCTGTCAACGATTTCATCGTCGGGCGACAATGCTGGGCGGTGCCGGAATGGCCCAGATTCCCGTTCGTTTTCTTTGCGTTCGGCCGGGCGCGGCTTTATTCCTATGCGCCCTTGAGGAGAGCCTGGCCGCGATGTCGCCACGGAATGCACAATTGGATGGCCTGCGCCAGCAGATCGACAGCCTGGATGACCGCATCCACGATCTGCTGATCGAGCGCAGCGGCATGATCGAGCAGATCATCGCCGCCAAGGGCGACGGTGCGACCAAGCTGCGTCCCGGCCGCGAGGCGGAGATCGCCCGGCGCCTGGTCTGGCGGCATCAGGGGCAGTTTCCGGCCGCCTCCGTGGTGCGCATCTGGCGCGAGATCATCAACGCGTTCACCTGCATGCAGGGGCCCTTCTCCATCGCCCTGCCGGCGGGGGATGCCGACCGGCCGATCCGCGAGCTGGCCCGCGACCATTTCGGCGGCACGCCCGAGCGGGTGTCGGCCGCGGACGCGGTTGCCGCATTGCAGGGGGCCATGGACGGGACCGTGACCCTGGCCGTCCTGCCGTGGGGCGACCGCGCCGGACCCTGGTTGCGGCGGATGCTGAATGCCGGCCGGCCCGACCTGCGCATTTGCTTTGCCCTGCCGTTCATTCGGGACGCTCGTGACGCCGCCACGGCGGCCGTGGCGGTCGGCCTTGCCGAGTCGGAGCCGACAGCCTCCGATCGCAGCGTCCTCGCCGTGTATGGCGTGCCGGAGGCCGACCGCCATGCCATTGGCGAGTGCGCTCGGTCGGCCGGTCTGGAGCCTCTGAGCCTGGCGCGGGTTGGCGGGCCCGATGACTGGATCTGGATGCTGGAGGCCGGCGGCCGGGTCGATGCCGGGGCTGCGGCCGGGCTCGGCAAGTCCCTTGGCGGGAAAGGCACGCTGCTGGGGGTCGTCGCTGAACCGATCTTTCTTTCCGAGGAGCAGGCAGCCCAATGAGCGGTCCGACACCCCGTCCGGGCATCCTGGACATCCGCCCCTATGTCGGTGGCGAGTCCAAGGCCGAGGCCGAGCGTGTGGTCCGGCTGGCGTCCAATGAGGGCGCGCTTGGACCGAGCCCGAAGGCCATGGCTGCCTACCGGTCGCTGGCGGCGGAGCTGCACCGCTATCCCGATGGCGGGGCGACCGAGCTGCGCGCCGCGATCGGCAGGCATCACGGTTTCGATCCCGACCGCATCGTCTGCGGTGCCGGCTCCGACGAGCTGATCTCCCTGCTGGTCAAGGCCTATGCCGGGCCGGGGGACGAAGTGCTGTACTCGGCCCATGGCTTCCTGATGTACGCGCTGTCCGCCAAGGGTGCCGGCGCGACGCCGGTGGCCGCACCCGAGACCGATCTGAAGGCGGATGTGGACGCCCTGCTGGACAAGGTCACCGATCGCACCCGGCTGGTCTTCCTGGCCAACCCGAACAACCCGACCGGAAGCTATCTGACAGTCGAGGAGGTCGAGCGCCTGCATGCCGGCCTGCCGGACACCGTGCTGCTGGTTGTGGATGCCGCCTATGCCGAATACGTCCTGCTGAACGACTACAGCTCCGGGGCCGAGCTGGTGGACCGGGCGTCCAACGTGGTCATGACGCGCACCTTCTCGAAGATCTTCGGGCTGGGCGCGGTGCGCCTGGGCTGGGCCTATTGCCCGGCCGAGGTCGCCGACGTGCTGAACCGGGTGCGCGGGCCGTTCAACGTCAACGCCCCGGCCCTGGCCGCCGGCCTGGCGGCGCTGGAGGATACGCGCTTCACCGACGCCGCCCGCGGTCACAACGACATCTGGCGGCCCTGGACCACCGACCGGCTGACCGAGCTGGGCCTCAAAGTCCATCCGTCTGTCGGCAATTTCGTGCTGGCCGATTTCGGCGGCCTGGCGGGCAAGGAGGCTGAGGAGGCGCGGCTCTTCCTCAAGGACCGCGGCGTGCTGGTGCGCCAGATGGGCGGCTACGGCCTGCCCACCTGCCTCAGGATCACCATCGGAACCGAAGCGGAGATGCGGGCGCTGGTCGACGCGCTGTCCGCCTATCTCGGACAGTAAGGACGCACAGTCGATGAGCAAGGAACCGGTCTTCGAGACCATTGCGCTGATCGGGCTTGGCCTGATCGGCTCCTCCGTGGCCCGGGCGGCCAGGAAGCATGGCCTGGTCCGCACCGTGGTCGGCCATGCCCGCACCGCCGAGACCCGGGAGACCGCCATGGGCCTCGGCTATCTCGACCGGGTCGAGGCCGAACCGGCGGCGGCCGTCGCCGATGCCGACTGCGTGATGGTCTGCACGCCGCTGAGCGCCCAGCCCGTGGTCACGAAGTCCTTCGCCGCCTCCCTCAAGCCCGGCGCGGTGGTCACCGATGTGGGCTCGGTCAAGGGCACGGTGCCGCGCGACATCGGTGCCCATCTGCCGGACGGGGTGGCGCTGGTGCCCGGCCATCCGCTGGCCGGCACCGAGCATTCCGGCCCGGAATCCGGCTTCGCCGAGCTGTTCGAGGGGCGCTGGTGCGTGCTGACGCCGGAGGAGGGCACGCCCCGGGACGCCATCGAGCGCATGACCGCGCTGTGGCACGGCATGGGGTCGGAGGTCGAGGTCATGACCGCCGAGCACCACGACAAGGTCATGGCCATCACCTCCCACCTGCCGCACCTGATCGCCTACACGATCGTCGGCACCGCGGTCGATCTCGAAGAGGACCTGAAAGGCGAGGTGATGCGCTTCGCCGCCACCGGCTTCCGCGACTTCACCCGCATCGCCGCCTCCGACCCGGTCATGTGGCGCGATGTCTTCCTAGCCAACAAGGAACCGGTGCTGGAGATCATCCAGCGCTTCACGGAAGACCTGACGGCCCTGCAGCGCGCCATCCGCCGCGGCGAGGGCGACACCCTGCAGGACCTCTTCACCCGCACCCGCGCCATCCGCCGCGGCGTCATCGAGGCGAAGCAGGCATAAGGCAGCGATCGAGAATTCCCGCCCAAAACCGTCATTGCGAGCCGAAGGCGACGCAATCCACTCTTTCGGCAGACAGTGGATTGCCGCGTCGCTGCGCTCCTCGCAATGACAAGGTGGCGGCGGCCGGATCATGATTCTTGCGGGTGCCATCAACTTTACCCCTCTCCCCTTGTGGGAGAGGGAGGGACCCGCGCGTCAGCGTGGGAGGGTGAGGGGTCTAAACAACAGTCTTCGCGCGGCGGACGCCGCGCGACCCCTCACCCGGCTCGCGATGCTCGCCACCCTCTCCCACAAGGGGAGAGGGGTCGGATGTGGCAATGCGGATTAGGGCCAGACGACCGGGGGGAGTTGGGCGATCTGGAGGGGGCCGAGGAAGAGGCGGCCGCCGTTCAGGGACAGAGGGGCCGTCAGGGTGGCCCGGCCGTCGGCATCCGGGGCGCCCGCGAGCAGGGCGAGGCCGGCCTTGATCAGGCCGGACTGATCGGCCTCGACCATGCCGGCGGCGACCAGCGCATCGACGGTCTCCAGGAAGCCGCGCACATTGGCGGTCAGGTTGGCCTGGGGCTGCAGGGCGGCGTCCAGGGCGACCGTGCCCGAGGCCTGGATGGTCAGCGGCCCCCATTCCAGGGCCAGCCGGTCGACAAGCATGCGCCCGCCGGAATCGCGCCATACGGTCAGGTAGGGGACCCGCAGTTCCGGCGGCACCACGCCGGTCACCGTCACGTCCAGCCCGGCATGCTGCAGCCGGTCCCCCAGCGCCGGCAGCGGCGAAAGCGGCAGGTCGACCTGGCGCGCGTCGCCGCCGGCGGCCAAGCCATCCCGCTCGGTGCCCTCGGCCCGCTGGGCGACGGCCACCTCCACCGAGGCCACCTTCAGGTCACCGACCGCCGGCAGCAGGACCGAGAGATCGGCCAGCGACAGGCTGCCGGCCGACAGCCGTCCGTCGCCGCCCAGCCGCACATCGCCGGTGCCGTCATCGGCGGTCACCGTCACCGGCCGCGCGCCGGGCACGATCAGGGTCTGCGGCCCGTCGATGCGGAAATCGATCTGGTTCAGGCGCCACGGCTGTGCCTCGGCGTAGAGGCCGGAGGTCTGCCAGCTGGCGCCCTGGCTGTCGATCATCACGACCTGCCGGGCATCGGCCTCCAGCATCAGCGGGAAGCCCCCGACATCGACCCCGGCCGACCGCACCTGGACACCGTTAGCGTCCTGCAGCGCGATCCAGTCGTCGATGCCGCGCCGCACCGCGTCGGCGGCGTAGAACCAGTAGCTGCAATAGCCGGCGATCAGCAGGAGCGGAATCGCGATGCCGAGCAGGAGAGGGAGGCGGATGCGCATTGGGTCCGTCGGATTTTGAGGCGGCGCGAAATGGACCACGGGCGGGTGGCGGTTTCAAGGCCGCCATGGCGGGTGGTCAAACCGTCACCGTTCGCCTACATCAGTTGGCTATGGGATTTGACGAGGACATCGCCGCCACCGGCACGCTGGACGAGGCCAGCGGCACGGATCTGGCGTGGAGCGGGCAGGGGCCGTCCCTGCCGATCGAGCCCGGAGAGGATCTCTGGGTGTTCGGCTATGGCTCGCTAATGTGGAACCCCGGGTTTCCCTATGTCGAGCGCAGCGACGCGATCCTGTACGGCTATCACCGCAGCTTCTGCGTCTATTCGCACCGCTATCGCGGCACGCCGGAGGTGCCGGGGCTGGTGCTTGGCCTCGACCGCGGCGGCTCCTGCCGCGGCATCGCCTTCCGCGTCGCCGCCGCCGACGTGCCCGAGACCCTGGTCTATCTCTGGGACCGGGAGATGATCACCGGTGTCTACAAGCCCGGCCTGCGCCCGCTGCGCCTGCTCCCCGACCGCACCGTGAAGGCCTGCTGCTTCGTCGTCGACCGCGACCACCGGCAATATTGCGGCCGCCTGAGCCCGGAGGAGACCGTCGCCTATATCTGCCAGGGCCACGGCCGCAACGGCCCCAACTGCGACTACCTATTCAACACCGTCGCCCATCTCGACGAACTCGGCATCGCCGACAGCCCGCTGCACGAATTGGCGGACCGGGTGCGAAATCGGAAAAGCGGCATCGCGGATCGATCGCAGTAGCTGACCGCGTGGATCATCGGTGGGCTGATGGCGGTGGCCGGTCGCCAGGCCCAATCAACGCCATGGCGTGAGGCGTTGTCCGCGTTACCGTCGCATCAGACCCCGACCTGGCCGAGGTTGTTCACCCCGAAATTCCTGCAAGGCGTTATCTGGACGAGCAACGCTCTGTCTACGGGCACGCCAAATTCTATTAGCTTGTTCGCGTTCCTTCTGTATCCCGGATCCAACTCCTCAGGAGCCGCGTACAGCGCCATAAGGTCCTTCTTTTCGATGTTGCTGCCGAGATCGCCGTACATCGCCTGAATTGTCGCCTTGTCCAAAGAGCCGGAAAGGGCGTGAAACAGGGAAATCTTGTTTGATCCTTTGGCGGCCAGGACGACCGCGGCACAGGTCAAGAGCGGCAAGGCATTGGCGAACATGCCGGTTGGTCCGATGGTGACCACCGCCCTGCTGTCCTGTCCTACGGCAATCGCTTCTGTATTCGTCGATCCCTCGGCGATGGGAAGCGACCCCTTGCCCTTGGATTTTCCAATCGAAATGAAAGCGCCAATCGTCAGGCAGTTCTTTGTATGTCCATCCGAAATGTACTCATGCATCTCTCGCCCTCTCCAAGTCGCGGCTCGATCGATTGCCCATGTCGTCGACGTGGATGATCGGACTCATCCTTGAAAATTCATGATGTGGCGAGGCATCTCCAAAGTGAGACGGTGAAACAGTCCCGGATTGCTGATTACTCCCCCTCGCACTTCGAATACCCGCAGTTCGGGCACAGGTCGCAGCCCTCTTGCCGTGTCAGGCCGGGCTGGCCGCATTTGGGGCATTGGGCGGGGACGGCGCCGGCGTTGCCGATGCGGACCATTTGGGAGAGGGCCGGGCGCTCCTCGACGGGGAGGAAGCCGATCTCGATCATGTGCTGTTCGATCGACTCGCCGATGGCGGCCAGCAGGGAGGGCACGTAGCGGCCTTTGACCCAGTGGCCGCCGCGCGGGTCGAACACCGCCTTCAGTTCCTCGACCACGAAGGAGATGTCGCCGCCGCGACGGAACACCGCGCTGATCATCCGGGTCAGCGCCACCGTCCAGGCGTAGTGCTCCATGTTCTTGGAGTTGATGAAGATCTCGAAGGGCCGGCGGCGGCCGTCCTGTATGACGTCGTTGATGGTGACGTACATGGCATGGTCGCTGTCCGGCCAGCGCAGCTTGTAGGTCAGGCCGGGCAGGGATTCCGGGCGGTCCAGCGGCTTGGTCATGTACACGACCTCCGCCTCGGCCGGCACCGTCGGGGCGGAGGTCTCCTCGACCTCGAGCACCGCGCCGGTGACCGGATTCGGCCTGTACGTCGTACACCCCTTGCAGCCCAGCCTGTACGCCTGGGCGTACACATCCTTGAACGCCTCGAAATCCAGGTCGACCGGGCAGTTGATGGTCTTGCTGATCGAGCTGTCGATGAAGGTCTGTGCCGCCGCCTGCATGGCCAAGTGTTCCGCCGGGCTCAGCGCCTGGGCGTCCACGAAGCTGTCCGGCAGCGGCGCGTCGTCGACATGGGACTCCCGGAACATGCGATAGGCGTAGTCGGTGACGGTCTCGGCCTTGCGGCTGCCGTCCGGCTGCAGCACCTGGCGGGTGTACTCGTAGGCGAAAACCGGCTCGATGCCCGAGGAGACGTTGCCGGCGAAGAGCGAGATTGTGCCGGTCGGCGCGATCGAGGTCACCAGGGCATTGCGCATGCCCTGCTTGGCGATCTTCTGCCGCAGCGCCGGTTCCAGCGCCTTGATCATCGGCCGCTCGGGATAGGCGCCGGGATCGTAAAGCGGGAAGGCGCCCTTCTCTTTGGCCAGGCCGGACGAGGCCGCATAGGCGGCGCGGCGCAGCGCCGTGAGCCAAGCCTCGGTCAGCTTCACCGCCTTGGGCGAGCCGTAACGCACACCGCACATCACCAGCGCGTCGGCGAGGCCGGTCACGCCGAGCCCGATGCGGCGTTTGGACCGCGCTTCATGGGCCTGGGCCTCCAGGGGGAAGCGCGACACGTCGATGGCGTTGTCCAGCATGCGCACCGCCACCGCCGTAACCTCCTCCAGCCGGTCGGTGTCCAGCTTCGCCTTCTTGGAGAACGGGTCGCGCACCAGCCGGGACAGGTTGACCGAGCCCAGCAGGCAGGCGCCATAGGGCGGCAGGGGCTGCTCGCCGCAGGGGTTGGTGGCGTGGATCTCCTCGATGCCGGCGAGGTTGTTCAGCGCGTTGATACGGTCGATGAAGATCACGCCCGGCTCGGCGTAATCGTAGGTCGCCCGCATGATGCGGTCCCACAGATCGCGGGCCTTGACGGTGCGATACACCGTCTCGCCGAAGCGCAGCGCCCAGTCCTCGTCGGCCTCCACCGCCGCCATGAATGCGTCGGTGACCAGGACCGAGAGGTTGAACATGCGCAGCCGGGTCTCGTCGCGCTTGGCGTCGATGAAATCCTCGATGTCGGGATGGTCGCAGCGCAGGGTGGCCATCATGGCGCCGCGGCGGGAGCCGGCGCTGATGATGGTCCGGCACATGGCGTCCCAGACATCCATGAAGGAGAGCGGCCCCGACGCGTCGGCGCCGACGCCCACCACCGGTGCGCCGCGCGGCCGCAGAGTCGAGAAGTCGTACCCGATGCCGCCGCCCTGCTGCATGGTCAGCGCCGCCTCGCGCAGGGCGTCGAAGATGCCGCCCATATCGTCGGCGATGTTGCCCATGACGAAGCAGTTGAACAGGGTCACCGAGCGGTCGGTGCCGGCGCCGGCCAGGATGCGGCCGGCCGGCAGGAACTGGTAGTCCTCGAGCACCCCGTAGAAGCGCTCGGCCCAGGCCTTGCGGTCGGCCTCGGGCTCGGCCAGCGCCGTCGCCACCCGCCGCCAGGTGTCGGACACGGTCGCCTCCACCGGCGCGCCGTCGGGCCCGCGCAGGCGGTATTTCATGTCCCAGATCTGATGGGCGATGTCGCCGGTCGCCGTCATAGGATCGAAATCCTAGCACATAATGGGCATATATTGTACATCAGTACGTCAATCTGGCCCACATCTTCCCAGTTGCTTGCCATCTGGCTACTGCGGTCAGTGCCGAAAGCCCTCACCCGGACTGCCTTCGGCAGTCCACCCTCTCCCAGGGGGAGAGGGTCTGGTGCGACGGCCTTTGGTTCCCTCTCCCTCTGGGAGAGGGAGGCGAGCGCAGTCGAGCCGGGTGAGGGCGTCCGGGTGCAGCTTTGGATGTCGAACACAGTTCTTCCGATATGGATGTACCGCTGCCCCGGTTCCAGGGCAGTTGCTACCGGCTCGCCACGGCCGGTTCGGGTGGCGGGGCGTCGGCCGGGACCGATCGGTCCGTGGCCGGGCCGCCGACGGCGGTTACCAGCCGGTCGGTGGCGGTCTCCAACTCGTCTTCCAGCCGCTCCAGGAAGGCGTCGCGGTCCAGGCCGGGCGGGATCGGCGGCAGGAATTCCACAGTAATGGTGCCGGGCCGCTTGATGAACTTGCGCCTGGGCCAGAAGACGCCGGAGTTGAGCGCCATCGGCACCACCGGCAGGTCCAGCGCCTCGTAGAGCGCCGCGACGCCGACCCGGTAGGGGCGGAAGGTGCCGGCGGCGGTGCGGGTTCCCTGGGGGAAAATGGCGATCGGCCGGCCCTCGGCCGCGATCTTCTCGGCACCGGCGATGATGCTGGCGATGGCCTTGCTGCGGCCGCCGCGATGCACCGGGATCATCCGCGCCTTGGCGGCGTACCAGCCCCAGAGCGGGATGAACATGAGCTCACGCTTGAGGATCACCGCCGGGTCGGAGACCAGAAGGTGCAGCTTCATGGTCTCCCAGGTCGACTGGTGCTTGGCGGCCAGGATGTAGGCGCCGTCCGGCAGGTGCTCGCGGCCGACGACGACATAGTCCAGCCCCAGGGTCAGCTTCTCGATCAGGTGCACGCTGCGCAGGTACTGGCAGACCACCCAGATCATCGCCTTACGGGGGATGAACAGGGTCCAGAAGATCCCGAAGCAGCAGATCGTCGTCCAGACGTAGAAGGCCGCGTTGAAGGCGAGGGAACGAAGCATGACGGCGGAACCTTAAGCGAAGGCGCCGCGCAGCAGGGCGACGAGGTACTTGTTGTATTCGGTGACCAGCAGGATCGTGGTCCCCGGCCAGCGCCACCATTCCTCCACATGCACGTTGGTCGGCGCCACCGGGTGGGGGACGATGTCCGCGTTGGGCAGGGCGCGGCGGAACTCCAGAAGGCTGCGCGGCATGTGGTAGTTGGCGGTCACGAGTCGGAACGAGCTGTAGCTTTCCTGCCGCAGCCAGGCGGCCGTCTCGGCGGCGTTGCCGCGGGTGTCGTCGGCAGCGTAGCCCAGCACGATGCAGCATTCCACCGCCGCCGGCGCCTGCTGGGAGACCCGCAGCAGTTCCTGCACGTCGACCCCGTGATAGACGCCGGACACGAACAGCTTCTCCGCCCGGTCGTCGGCCAGCAGGTTGAGGCCGGTTGTCAGCCGCTTGCTGCCGCCGGTCAGCACCACGATGGCATCGGTGGCGCGCTCGCCATCGGCGGTCGGCTCGGCCGCCACGCCGGCGAACCAGGCGAAGCCCGCGCCCCAGCCGATCAGGCACAGCACCAGCACGACCAGCGCCACCGCCGCCGCGATCCGGGCGCCGCCGCGCTGCGACCGGGACCGGAAACTGGACCGCCTAGCCCGCATTTCTCATACTGGCCATGGCCTGCGTCGCGCTGTCCCGCCGACAGGGCAGGAAGGCCGCGCGGCGCGATGCTGTCGCATCGGGCAAGCGGCCTGACGCACCCTGTCGGCTGGACAGCGCCGCCCGGAGGGTCGCGCCCGGACAGGCCCGCCCGCGGCGTCGAAGGCCTCGACCGTAGCGATGGCTACGCTCTTCGGCCTTCTCCTGGCGGATCGGACCGCCCGGACGCGACGCAGGCCGTGGCCAGTATGAAAAATGCAGGCTAGCCATCACGGCATCCGCGAGAGGGTCCGCAGCACCGTGGCGCGGGCAGTGATCGCGGCCAGGAGGATCGCCGCGACGGGCACCAGGACCAGCGAGGCCCATTGCGCCTCCGACAGCCCCGGCATGGACAGGAGGGAAGTCGTGCCCGCCTCGCCGGCGACGCCGACCACCCGGTTCATCAGGATCAGCGTCGCGATCGCCAGCAGGAAGCCGATCACGGCACCGCGCAGCCCCAGGGCGAAGGCGTACCATTCGAACTGGCGCGCCACGTAGGAATCCGTCGCACCGATCGTGTGCAGCAGGTCGATGACGTTGGAGTGGATGGCCAACCCGGCGCGGGTCACGAAAACCACGGTCGCCACCGCCGACAACGAGATCAGGGCCATCAGCAGGCCGGCGAACAGCAGCACCGTGTTGGCGACCGAGCGCAAATCCGACAGCCAGCTGCCGTGATCGTCCACGGTGACGCCGGCGACGGTGTCGCGCAGGGCGGCGGTCAGCGCGTCCACATCGACCGGTGTCTCGCCGGACAGGGTGACGTCGATCAGGGTCGGCAGGGGAAGCTGCTCGACCGGCAGGTCCTCACCCAGCCACGGGCCCAGCAGTTCCGCCACGACCGGCTTGTCGATGGGGGTCGCGCCGAGGATTCCGGGCCAGTCGCGCAGCACCGCCAGGGCCTCTCCGGTGGAGATCGCGTGCTCCGCCTCGCCGCCGGTGCCCGCCGCCTGGATCTGGATCGTCAGGCTGCCGGTCAGCCCCACATCCCAGCCGTCGATCAACGCCATGGCGGTCATCACCGCCGCCAGCGACAGGGTGGCGAGATAGGCCATCGGCGCGATCAGCCAGGGAACGAACCGGTCCGCGCCGGTTCGCTTCAACGGGACCTCTGGGCCGGTGTCCGGGGAAATGCGGCGCAGCAGCCACGCGATCATGCCGTCCGACTGAGCTCCTCTGCGGCCGGGAACAACTGCCCGTCGCGCAATTGCAGGACGGGATGGCGGAACCGGCGGATGATCGATTCACTGTGTGTCGCAACGATGACGGTGGTTCCGACCTTGTTCAGCTCGTCGAACAGCCGCATCAGCCTCAGGCCGATCCGCTCGTCGACATTGCCGGTCGGCTCGTCGGCCAGCAGCAGGCTCGGCCGGTTGATCACCGCACGCGCAATGGCGATGCGCTGCTGCTCGCCACCGGACAGGGTCGGCGGCCGGGCGTCGAGCTGGTCGCCCAGGCCGACCCAGCGCAGCAGCTCCTTCACATGGCCGCGCACCCGGTCGTCGCGGGCGCCGGCCAGGCGCAGCGGCAGGGCGACATTGTCGACCGCGGAGAGGTGGTCGATCAGCCGGAAATCCTGGAACACGACGCCGATTCGCCGCCTCAGCGCCGGCAGTTCCTCGCGCTTCAACGTGGCGATGTCGCGGCCGAACAGGGTCACCAGCCCGCGCGACGGCCGGTGGATCAGCGACAGCAGCCTGAGCAGCGACGACTTGCCGGCGCCGCTGGGGCCGGTGATGAAATGGAACGAGCCCTTGGCGACCGAGAAGGTCAGGTCGCGCAGAACCTCCGGCCCGTTGCCGTAGCGCATGCCGACATTCTCGAACTCGATCAGGGGCTGCACGAAATCACTCCAGCGGCGCGGCCGTGGTGCCGGATGGCGGGCCGGTATCGGCGATACGGGCAAGCCCGGACCATGGCATGGGGCGGCGGGCCAGTCCAGCATGGCCGCTGGTACCGCGGCGGGACGCGGCCGGCGCCGAATTTAGATTTTGTTGTCTATATTCGGGGATACCTGGATATACCGCACCGTGTCCGTCCCCTGGCTTTTGCACGTTTAGATGATCCTTACCTGCGAGAAATGCACCACAAGCTACGCCGTCGCCGATGATGCAATCGGAACGGAGGGTCGCAAGGTCAAGTGCATTGGCTGCGGCCATGTCTGGGTGCAGACGGCGACGCCCGACGAACCCGCCGCGGACGGCGACGCGGCGGCGGCGCCCAAGAAAGACAAGTCCAAGCCGAAGGCCAAACGAGCCATGGGGTCGCGGTCGGCCGGCGCGGTGGCGCTGGTCGCGCTGCTGCTGCTGGTCGGTGGGATCGCGGCGGCGATCTATGCCGGGCGCTCGGCGATCGTGCAGTCCTGGCCGCCGGCGGCGCTGCTGTACGAGGAATTCGGCATCGGCCTGGACGGGCTCGACCTCTCGGAGATCCCGGGAGTCGGCGCCGGGCTCGAATACCGCAACATCACCTCCGAGGTGCGGACCGATGCCTTCGGCGACACGCTGTGGGTGCGCGGCGAGGTTCACAACGCCTCGGAGATACCGCGGCCGGTGCCGACCCTGCGGGCCAGCCTGGCGGATTCGGAGGGGGCGTCGCTGGAAAGCTGGACCTTCTCGCTGGAGGTCGAGACGTTGCAGCCCGGCGCCACCGCGGGCTTCGAAACGAGCCGTCGTGCCATTGCCGATATCGGTGCGAAGATTGTGCTCGGCGTCGATGGGCCCTGGCCGGATGCGGCCAGGGCGGTCTCAGAACTGACGCATTAGCCGGTCGATGTAGTCCAGCTCCTCGATCGGGCGGTGCCGCTGGCCGGACCGGCGGCGGAGCTCGTCGAGGATCTGGCGCGCCCGCTGCAGGTCGGACTGGCTGGGGATGCCGACCTCCTCGGTGTTCATGCCGCCGGAATTGGGCATCGGACGTCCCAGCGGATCGCGGCCGGAATTGAGCTGCTGCATCATCTGGCCGACCTGGCCGCTGTTCTGCTGCGCCATCTGCTCCAGCACCTGGTCAACGAAATCCTGCAGCCCCTGCTGCAACTGGTCGACGCTGTTTGCCTGCGGCTGTACCGCCTCGCCCATCTGGCCTTGGCCCAGCGCCTGCTCGGACTGGCGCATGGACTGCTCGGCGCGGCCCAGCGGGACCGGAATGTCGCCGGTCATCTCGTCCATCTGGCGCATCATCTCGCCCAGCGCGCGGCGCAGCGCCTCCTGCACGGCGGCGCCCTCGGTGCCGAAATCCGAGCCGAGCTGCGAGCCGCTGCCGGTGCCCGGCTGGCTCGGGGTCTGGCTCGGCATATTCTCGCCGGACTGGCCTTCCTGCTGGCCCTGCTGGGATTCCTGGAAGGTGCGGTCCAGCAGCTCCTGCTGGGCCCTTGTCAGGTTCTGCAGGTCTTCCATCAGCTCCATGGCCGGGTTCGGCTGGGCGTTCTGCTGCTGTTGCTGCATCACGCCGGCCTGCAGGTTCTCCAGCATCTCCTGAAGCTGCGCCAGCATGTCCCGGGCGGCATCGCGCGCACCGGACTCCGCCAGCTCCTGCATCTGCTCCAGCATCTCGTTGAGCTGGTCGCGATCGACCGCCTGGCCTTCCGGATCGGCTAGCATCTCGGGGATCTCGCCCCGGGCCAGCCGTTCCATCAGGTTCTCTTCCATCGCCTTGAGGTACTCGTTGAGCGCCTCGCGCAGCTCTTCCATGAGCTGCCGGATCTCATTGTCGGTGGCGTCGCCGTCCAGGGCGTCCATCAGCGCCTGCTGGGCCTCGCGCAGGTCGCGCTCGGCGATCGACAGCCCGCCATCCTCGATCCTCAGCGCGGTATCCCACAACAGCCGCTGGACCGGCTCGACGACGTCCGTGACGTCGCGCGCCAGGGCCAGCCGCCGGGAGGCGGTGCGCAGCGCCAGGAACACGACGGAATCGTCGAAATAGCGATCAGGGCGGAGCGACAGGGTCTCCAGCACCTCGGTTACGATCTCATGGGTCGAGGGATCGAGCATCAGGCTGCGCCGCTGCTCGATGATCGCCCGGGCGACCGGATGGTTGAACTCGCGCTCCGGCAGGACGAATTCGAAGGCCTCGGACTGGCCGGTCTGGCCGGCGCCGTCGGTGGCGTACAGGGTCATACGAACCAGCTGCCCGGCCCAGGGATGCGGCGTCAGGTCGTGATAGCTCGCGGCGCGGGCCTCGCGCGGCCGGCGGCCGGGCACGGCCAGTTCCACCATGATCGGGTCGCGCGCCAGGCCAGGCCCGGCGGCCAGGGCCTCCTCGGTCAGCGCGATCGTCGCGCCGGCCGTCTCGATCCCGTAATCGTCGGTGGCCACATATTCGATGCGCACCGCGGCCCGCTGCGACTGGGTCGGCTCCTCGGCCATGGTGATCGTCGGCGGGGTGTCGGGCAGCACCGCGATCGGCCAGCTTCCCAGCACATTGCCGTCCTGTTCCACGGCGATGCGGTCGCCGCCGGTGATCGTCGCGGTGATCTCGTAATTGGCGCCGTCGATGTCGTCGAACGCGGTCTGTCCGGCCGCCAGGGCCAGCACGGGCGGCTCGCCGCCGCCGGTCACCCGGGCCAGAAGCGTGCTGTTGACGGGGACGTCGATCGCCGCCGGCTCGACGGTCTCGGCGCCGTCCTCGGCGGGCTGCGCCGGCCGCAGATAAAGCGGCGGCGCGCCAGTGTAGTCCGGCGGGGTGATGAACAGGTCCAGGGTGGCGATCTGCGCCGCCGAGGCGCCGGCGAGCTGCGGTGTGAGGGCATGGACCAGGCGTTCCGACCAGTCGCCGCGCGCGGCGATCGCGCCGAGCAGCAGCAACAGGCCGACGGCGGCACGCATGCCATAGCGGTCGTGCTTGGCCAGGCCGGGCTGCGGCCATCCGACCCGCCAGCGCTTGACCGCCGCGCGCAGCCGCTCGCGGTGGACCTGCCAGAGCCGGCGGCTGAAGGCGTCGGCGGTGCCGGCGGCCTGATGATCCAGCAAACCGGTGAGCGGCCGGTGCGGCACGCCGCTGACCAGTTCCAGCCGGCGCCGGGCGGATTCGGCATCGGGAATGTAGATGCGCTTCAGCGCGGAGACGATCGCGGCGACAAAAGCACCGGCAAAGGCCAGCAACACGCAGAAATGCAGCCAGCCGGGCAGCATCGGCAGCACATCGAACAAAGCCGCGGCGAGGAACAGCCCCAGCACGCCGATCGCGGGCCAGATCGCTGGCCAGACCCGTTCCCAGAGGATCGTCAGCCAGACGAGCACCAGCTTCGCGCGGGGGATGGCAAGCGCCTCGGCGGCGTCGCCGGCGCCGAGCAACTCGGCGATACGGCCTCTCATATGTCGGTCCGATCCGTGTCCGGTCGTTACGGCACCGCCAGCCAGGGCGGCATTGCCTCAAGTGCCATCATCTCAGCAAATGTTGGCCGTTTTCTGACCACGGCAAATTTTCCATCGCTGACAAGCACTTCCGGAACAAGCGGCCGCGCGTTGTAGGTCGACGCCATCACCGAACCATACGCACCGGCGCCGGTGAAGGCGAGCAGGTCGTCCGCCTCCATGTGCGGCAACTGGCGCTGTACGGCGAAGGTGTCGCTGGATTCGCAGATCGGGCCGACCACGTCGACCGGCTCGTGCGGGGTGTCGGAGCCGGATTGCCGCAGCGGCAGGATGTTGTGCCAGGCCTCGTAGAGGGACGGGCGCATCAGGTCGTTCATCGCCGCGTCGACGATCAGGAACACCCGCGACTGGCCGGCCTTGCGATAGATCACCCGGCTGACCAGCACGCCGGCATTGCCGACCAGGGCGCGGCCCGGCTCGATCATGATGCGACAGCCGGTCGGCACGATGATCTCGCGCACCAGATCGGCATAGGCGGGCAGGCTGGGCGGCACTTCGTCCTGATAGGCAATGCCCAGCCCGCCGCCGAGGTCGAGGCGGTCGATCGTCAGCCCCAGCCCACGCAGCTCCGCCACCAGCTCGGCGAGCCGGGTGAAGGCATTGCGGAACGGCATCAGCTCGGTCAGCTGGCTGCCGATATGGATGGCGATGCCGGTGGCCTCCAGGCCGGGCAGGTCGGCGGCGCGCCGGAAGACCTCGCCCGCCTGCTCGATATCGATGCCGAACTTGTTGCCCTTCACGCCGGTGGTGATCTTGGCATGCGTGCCGGCATCGACGTCCGGATTGACCCGGATGGCGATCGGCACGGTGACGCCGCGGGCCGCCGCCAGGGCGCTCAGCGCCTCCAGCTCCGGCACCGATTCCACGTTGATCTGGCCGACCCCGGCGTCCAGCGCGGCAGTCAGCTCCTCCCGCGACTTGCCCACACCGGAGAAGACGATGTGCGCCGGCGCCACGCCGGCCGCCATCGCCAGCCGCATCTCGCCTTCCGAGACCACGTCGGCGCCGGCGCCCAGCCCGGCCAGGGTGGCGATCACCGCGCGGTTGGAATTGGCCTTCATGGCATAGTGGATATGCACCGCCTGATCGGCGAAGGCCTCCGCGAAGGCGGTGTAGGCGCCGGTCAGCATGGCGGTCGAATAGCAATAGAACGGCGTGCCGACCGCGCGCGCGATCTCGGCCAGCGGCAGGTCCTCGGCGCACAGGACCCCGTCGCGATAGGCAAAGGCGGTCATGTGGACGGGTAGGTGCGCGGGTAGTTCTCGCCCTCGGACCCTTCCGGCGGCAGCAGGTCGGACGGCTTGCGGCCGCAGCCGGCAAGCGGCGCCGCCAGGGCCAGGACCAGAAGTGCGGTGACAATCATCCGCAGCGGGCTTCTCATAGATATCGCTCCCTTGCCTGGGCGGCCGCCTCGCGGACCCGGTCCGGCGCGGTGCCGCCGAAGCTTGTCCGGCTGGCGACCGACGCATCGACGGTCAGCATCGCCCGGGCCTCGTCGGTGATCCCCGGCTCGACGGATTGCAGGTCGGCCAGCGACAAATCGGCCAGGCCGACGCCGCGCTCCTCGGCCAGCTTGACCAGCCGGCCGGTGACGTGATGGGCCTCGCGGAACGGCATGTCCAGGCCGCGCACCAGCCAGTCGGCCAGGTCCGTGGCGGTGGAATAGCCGGCGGTCGCCGCCGCGCGCATGGCGTCGGGCTTGACGGTCATGTCGGCGATCATGCCGGTCATGGCCGCCAGGCAGAGGATCAGGCTGTCATCGGTGTCGAAGACCGGCTCCTTGTCCTCCTGCATGTCCTTCGAATAGGTCAGCGCCAGCCCCTTCATGGTGGTCAGCAGCGCGATCAGGTTGCCGACCACCCGGCCCGACTTGCCGCGCGCCAGCTCCGCCGCGTCCGGGTTGCGCTTCTGCGGCATGATCGAGGAGCCGGTGGAGAAGCTGTCCGACAGCCGCACGAAGCCGAACTGGTGCGAGGTCCAGATCACCAGCTCCTCGGCCAGCCGCGACACATGGGTCGCCGTGATCGCCGCCGCCGCCAGGTATTCGAGCGCGAAATCCCGGTCCGAGACGCCGTCCAGCGAATTCGCGTTCGGCCGGTCGAAGCCCAGCGCCTTGGCCGTGGCCTCCCGATCGATGGAGAAGGAGGTGCCGGCCAGAGCCGCGCAGCCGAGCGGGCATTCATTGAGCCGGGCGCGGGCATCGGCGATCCGCCCGCGATCGCGGCCGAACATCTCCACATAGGCCAGCATGTGATGGCCGAAGGTGACCGGCTGCGCGGATTGCAGATGGGTGAAGCCCGGCATGACGGTGCCGGCATGGGCCTCGGCCTGGACGATCAGCGCCTCCTGCAGCGCGCGCAAGCCCGCATCGGCCCGGTCCATGGCGTCGCGTACCCAGAGCCGGAAATCGGTCGCCACCTGGTCGTTGCGGCTGCGCGCCGTGTGCAGCCGGCCGGCCGCCGGCCCGATCAATTCCGCGAGACGGGCCTCCACATTCATGTGAATGTCCTCCAGTTCGGTCTTGAACCGGAAGGTGCCCGATGCGATGTCCTCGGAGATGCGCTGCAGGCCGTCCAGGATCGCGTCGGCGTCGGCGCGGCTGACGATGCCCTGATCGGCCAGCATCGCCACATGGGCCTTGGAGCCGGCGATGTCCTGCTCCGCCAGGCGCCGGTCGAAGCCGATGGAGGCGTTGATGCGCTCCATGATCGCCGACGGGCCGGCGGCGAAGCGGCCGCCCCACAGGGCGTTCGCGGCCGTGTCCGGGGCGGAGGCCGATTTCTTGGTCTTGGGCGTGTCGGTCATGACGGTGCCGCGGGCTCTTCGTGAGCGAGATGTGAAAGGACGGGCATAGGCGTGAACAAGGTTGCTGTTCTTTTCGGTTTCCTGCTTGCCGCCACCGGCGCCGCCGCCATCTGGCTGGCCGCCGCCCTGCTGCCGTCGGATGGTGTCATGCTGCAGTCGACCGCAGCCGGTCCGCCGCTCAACGGCGATATGAGCACGTTCGACGTCAGCCCGTCACCAAGTCCGGCGCCCGACATAAGCTTTTCCGACCTGTCGGGCAACACTCTTGGCCTGGAAGACTTCCGCGGCCAGGTGCTGGTGGTCAATTACTGGGCGACCTGGTGCGGGCCGTGCCTGCACGAGCTGCCGTCGCTGGAACGTATGGAAGCGGCGGTGGCGCATCCGGAATTCCGCCTGCTGGCGATCTCGATCGATCGCGAGGGCGTCGCAAAGGTCGGCCCCTTCCTCGACGAGAACGGCTTCGGCGGCCTGCCGACCTATCTCGACCCGTCCGGGCAGTCCGCCATTGACCTCGAGGTCTTCGGCATGCCGACGACCATCGTGTTCGACCGCCAGGGCCGAGAGATCGGCCGCTACACCGGTGCCGCGGAATGGGACGCGCCGGAGGCGGTCGCTCTCATCCGCTATTTCATGGAGCATTAACCAAACATCGCGATTGTTGTGGGAGGCGAGCCCGCTGGACGCATAGGTGGTATCGGCGTCGCGGGCCGTTTCCTGGCAACGAAAGCGAGGCCGGTCGGTTCGATGGGCAAGGGCGCAGTGATCTTCTTCCTGCTTGCCGTCGGCGTCCTCGTGGTCAGCGGCTTGCCGACGGTGGTCGGCGATCTGGGCACGATCAGCAATGTCCGGTCGCAGAGACAGGCACCGGAAGCCGCCTATCTGCCCACATTCGACCCCGATGCGCCGAGAACACCGGCGCCACAGATCAGCTTCGCCGATTCCTCGGGCAGAACACGTTACCTCGCCGACTTCCGCGGCGAGGTGCTGATGATCAATTTCTGGGCGACGTGGTGCGGGCCCTGCCGGCGCGAAATGCCGTCATTGCTGCGCCTGGAACAGTCGCTCTCGGACTCCGGCTTCCGGCTGATCACGATTTCGACGGATCGGCAAGGGGCGGCCGTCGTTCAGCCATTCCTGGAGGCAAACGGTCTTGCGGCCATCCCGCCCTATTACGATCCCGACGGGCTGGCCTACGGGCAATTCGGCGCCGCGGCGATTCCGACCACGATCCTCATCGATCGCAGGGGCCGCGAAATCGGGCGGTACCGGGGTTGGGCGCAGTGGGATGACCCGGAGACGGTCGCCCATATCTGGGAAATCGTCAGGCGCTGACCGCGCCGACCGTCAGTCCCGCTCAATCCGACACTGGAAGCAGTTGTTCGACGCCGAGCGCAGATGCACATAGGCGACCTCCCGTTGGTCGAGTAGTGCGCCGGCAGCCTCGGCAAGGTCGCCGGTCGCGACGATCTGGCCGGTGCCGTAGAGGATGCGGTCGTCCGTCCCGTAGCCGCGCATCAGATAGCTTTCGCGTTCCAGGAACATGCCCGGCGTCTGGCCGGCCTCCGGATGCCGCGCGCAGGGCGCCGCGTGCAGGAAGACCGGTCCGGTCTCGGCATAGGGCTGCAGGGCGGGAAACGGCCGATAGGCCAGTATGAGGTAATCGTCGCCGGCGGCGACGTCCTGCAGGCAATGCCGGCAGGGAACGCCATCGCCGTCCGAGACGCGCGTCTCGGGCACCCGGCCATAGGCGTCCGGTTCTCCGGACTGGTAGGCCCGGGCGATGTCGGTGGGCATGGCCATGAACTTGACCGCGGTCATCGGATGAGCCTCCATCGGGTTGCTGCGATGCCGGGACAATCGCCCGCGCGGCGGATCGCATCCACCCGGTTCTTGAGGCTTGACCGCGACGCCTCGATATAGGCGTCTTCCGGGTCGACCCGATCCGCTCCGACCTCAGGAGACCGCCCGTGGACACCGTCACCTTCGCCGACAAGTTCGCCAAGTTCTCAGACCAGTGGTCGCCGCGCATCGTCGGCCAGCTCAACGACCTCCACGTCAAGATCGCCAAGATCGAGGGCGAGTTCGTCTGGCATTCCCATCCGGAGACCGACGAGCTGTTCATCATCAACAAGGGGTCGATGGTGATGCATCTGCGCGACCGGCAGGTGCCGCTGAGGGCCGGCGACATGTTCATCGTGCCCAAGGGCGTGGAGCACAAGCCGGTCGCCGACGCCGAATGCGAGATCGTGATGATCGAGCCGGCCGGGACCGTGAACACCGGCGATGCCGGCGGCGACCTCACGGTCGAGGACCCGCCCTGGATCTAAGGCCGGCTGTCGACGCTCTACCAACTGACGTTCGACTGCACCGTCGTTCAAGTCGAATTCGTCATCGCGAGCCGAAGGCGTGGCGATCCACTGTTGCGGCATGGAGTGGATTGCCGCGTCGCTTCGCTCCTCGCAATGACGGGCGTACTCTTGGCGCTTACCGCGTCGGGACCGGCGTGTCGCCCGAGTAGTCGTAGAAGCCGCGGCCGGTCTTGCGGCCCAGCCAGCCGGCCTCGACGTACTTCACCAGCAGCGGGCAGGGGCGGTACTTGCTGTCGGCCAGCCCGTCATAGAGCACGTTCATGACGCTGAGGCAGGTGTCCAGCCCGATGAAATCGGCCAGCTCCAGCGGCCCCATCGGATGGTTGGCGCCCAGCTTCATGCAGGTGTCGATCGAGGTCACCGAGCCCACGCCCTCATACAGCGTGTAGACCGCCTCGTTGATCATCGGCAGCAGGATGCGGTTGACGATGAAGGCCGGGAAATCCTCCGCCGTGGCGGCGGTCTTGCCGAGCTTCTCCGCCAGCCCCGTGATCGCCTCATAGGCCTCGTTGCCGGTGGCGATGCCGCGGATGATCTCCACAAGCTGCATCACTGGCACCGGGTTCATGAAGTGCATGCCGATGAAGCGTTCTGGCCGGTCGGTGGTGGCGGCCAGCCGGGTGATCGAGATCGACGAGGTGTTGGTGGCGATCAGCGCCTCGGCGCCGAGATGCGGGATCAGCGTCTTGAAGATCTCGCGCTTGATGTCCTCGTTCTCGGTCGCCGCCTCGATGACCAGGTCGCAATCGCCGAAGGCGGCATAGTCGGTGCCGGTGGCGATGCGGCCCAGGGCGGCGGTCTTGTCGTCCTCGGTGATCTTGCCCTTGGCGGCCTGCCGGGACAGGTTGCGGTCGATGCCGGCGACTGCCTTGGCCAGCAACTCCTCCGTCATGTCCAGCAGTTGCACGTCGTATCCAGCCAGCGCGCAGACATGGGCGATGCCGCCGCCCATCTGGCCCGCGCCGATGATGCCGATCTTCTTCATCGTGAGGTGCCCCCGTTTCCCGGCCGCTTATGGTGCAGCGCAACATCAGGCGCGGGACAATAGGGGGCCGCGCCCCGGCCTGTCAACGCGGGCAGGCGCGCCGCCCTAGCGGTTGGCGCCGGGGATCCAGAGCACATCGTCGCGGCCCTTGTCGTTGAGCCAGCGGGACAGCACGAAGAGATGGTCCGACAGGCGGTTGGCGTAGCGCAGCGCCGCCGGGTTGACCGCCTCCGCCGCCGCCAGCTCGACCATCAGCCGTTCCGCACGGCGGGTGATGGTGCGCGCCAGATGCAGATGCGCCGACGCGGTGGATCCCCCGGGCAGCACGAAGCTGGTCAGCTCCGCCAGCTCCGCGTTCATGGCGTCGATCTCGGCCTCCAGCCGGTCGACCTGGCTGTCGGCGACCCGCAGCGCCGACGGGCTCTCGTCGTCGCTTTCCGGCCGGCAGAGATCGGCGCCCAGATCGAACAGATCGTTTTGGATCCGCGACAGCATGGCGTCCGCGTCGCCGGAGGTGTGCAGCCGGGCGATGCCGATCGCCGCATTGGCCTCGTCGACGGTGCCGTAGGCGGCGACCCGCAGATCGTGCTTGGGCACGCGGGCGCCGCCGCCCAGCGAGGTCTGCCCCTCGTCGCCGCCACGGGTATAGATGCGGGTCAGCCGTACCATCTGCGTCTCCGGGCGTCGGACTAGCTGCTGGCCGCGATCAGCGCGATGACCAGCACCAGCACCGCCACGCCCTGCAGGATCACCCGCCAGCGCATCAGCGTGTTGCCATAGCGGGCGTTGAAGTCGCCGCCGCGGGCCATGCCGATCAATCCGGTGAAGAGCGTCGCCACCACCGCCGCCATGGCGACGAGCAGTACGATGATCAGGGTGAGTGTCATGGGAAGAGTATAGGTCGGCAAACCCGGCAAGCACAGGCCGGCGCGGTCATTGATCTGTCAGGACGTCCCCATCAACGCCGCCTTGTTGTCCAGCAGGACCTCGGTGGCGAAATCCAGGAAGGCGCGGATGCGCGCGGTGCGCCGAAGATCGGCATGGGTCAGCAGCCAGATGTCGCGGGACGGGATCGTCGGACGGTCGGAAATCCGGACCAGGTCGGGGTCGCGGTCGGCGACGAAGCAGGGCAGCATGGCGATGCCCAACCCGGCCCGCGTCGCCGCCATGTGCAGCCCGACCTCCCGGAAGCTGCCCCAGACCGGCGCCTTGGCGAACTCGGTGCTCCGGGTCCAATCGGGGAACGGGTCGTCCTCGGGCAGCCAGCCGATCCAGCGCGCCCGCTCCGGGTGGTTCACCGGATCGACGCTGCGCACATAGTCGCGGCTCGCGTAGATGGCGTCGTGGTAGGGGAAGAACCGGCGACCGACCAGGGTCTGCGGCGGATTGTTGTCCATGCGGATCGCCACATCGGCCTCGCGCCGGGCCACGTCGAGGAGAGCCGCCGAGGCGACGATCGCCAGTTCGAGTCCCGGATAACGCCGGCTGAACTCCGGCAGCCGCGGCGCGAAGCCGAGCTCGGCCAGCGGCGCGGCCATGGTGACCGTGATGCGGCCGGACAGCGTGGCGTCGCGCCCGGCGATGTGGCGCTCCACATCCGACAGGCGGCCGGCAAAGGACTGGCTGACCTGGAGCAGCTCCTCGCCGGCATCGGTGAGGGCGAGGCCTTGGGGCTGCCGGTCGAACAGCCGCACGCCGAGCGCGCTCTCCAGGCTGTCGAGCCGGCGGCTGACCGTGGAGTGATGCACGCCCAGCACCTCCGACGCCCGCCGAACCGTGCCGAGACGGGCGATCTCGGTGAAGGTCTTCACATCCTCCCAGTCGGTGTCGCGAATGCCCGCCTGCGCCATGGCGGCACTCTGGGCGCCCATGCGCAAGAACGCAACACAACTGTGCGGAATTGCCGGTTTTCTGCGCAAATTTGCGGCGCTACATCTGGGGGACAAGCAGTCCCATGCGAGGAGCGTCGACGATGTCTGATCAATCCCCGGTCTACGGGATCGTGCAGCTGGACGTCACGGATATGGAGCGGTTCTTCGGCGAATACGCCGCAAACATGCAACCGATCAACCAGGCCCATGGCGTGGAGGTGCTGGTCGGCTCCCCGGAGGTCGAGACCCTGGAGGGGGCCTATGACCGGAACCTCACGGTGGTGCTGAGGTTTCCTTCGTCGGACGCGGCCCGGGCCTGGTACGCCGATCCGGCCTATCAGCCCCTCAAGGCCAAGCGGCGGGAACTGACCAATGCCGGCACATCCTCGATGATCCTGGCTCCGGCGTTCCAGCCGCCGGCCGGCTGACCCGCCGCATTGGGAGGGTGGACGAGATGACGGTCCCGACGACGACCGCGATGCTGGCCGCGGCCCTGATCATCATCATGATGATCCTCAAGCTCAGCGTTGGTCTGTACCGCGGCAAGGTGCGGGTCGGCGTCGGAACCGGCGACGACCTGGAGCTGGAACGCAAGATGCGGCGCCACGGCAATCTGAGCGAGAACGCCGCGCTGTTCGTGGCGACCCTGGCGCTGGCGGAGATCATCGGCGGCTCGCCGTTCGTCGTCACCGCCTTGGCCCTGGCATTCTTCGCGGCGCGGATCTTTCACATCGCCGGATTCTCGTCCCAGTCCGGCTCGCACAGCGCCGACGGGTTCAACCCGTTCCTGGCCATGCGCTTTGCCGGCGCCACCCTGACGGCCCTGTCCGGCATCGCGCTGGGCGGCTACCTGATCTTCCTTATCCAATCGACCATGATGTAACCGGCGCGTCGGGTGTTTGCCGGCCTCAACCGGCCTCCTGGCGCATGGCCTGGCCGATGCGCATCAGGCTGTGCGCCGGAGCCCGGTCGGCGACGTCGTCGGGCAGGGCCAGGGTCTGCAGGGCGCGGGACTGCAGGATGCGGGCCAGGCCGTGAACCGACGACCAGACGAACAGGGCGTCGAGGGCCGTGTCGGTTTCCGTGCCGGGATCGGCGGCCAGCGCGGCCACCCGCCGGACGCCGTCGCTCAGCAGGGCGAAGGCGTGCTTGGCCTGGCGCATCATGTCGGGGTGCTTCTTCAGGTCGGGCAGCAGGTCGCCGAACATCAGCCGGTATTGCAGCGGATGAGCCCGGGCATAGTCGAGATAGGCCCGACCCATGGCGGCCAGGTCCTCATGCGGGTCGTCGCGGCGCGGCCGTGCATCCAGGTGCCGCGCGAAGCCGTCGAAGGCGCGGGTGACGATCTCCGCCAGGATGTGGTCGCGGCTGGGGAAGTGCTTGTAGGGCGCCTGGTGCGAGACGCCCAGCCGGCGCGCCACCTCCCGCAGGCTCAACTGCTCAACGCCCTCGGCGTCGATGATCGCCAGCGCCTCCGCGAGGCAGGCCTCGCGCAGGTTCGCCGGTCTGTCGGTCCGTGTCGCCATGGGCGGCAGGGTAGAGCGCGGACCAGGGGCCGTCGAGACGGCACGGGTCGTCAGTCGCACCCGTCGCCGCCGGCCGCCAGCAGCGCCAGCGCCCGGTCCCAGGAGATCGGCACGTCGTCGCGGGCGATCTCGACGCGGGCGAAATCGGCGCAGGCCAGCGCGCCCATGGAGGATCGGATGGCCGCCTGGTGCACGTCGCTGTCCACGAACCCGTTCAGGCTGGCCGCGTCGGACCACACCGTCATGGTCCAGGCCCGCCGGCCGATGATCTCCCGACGCAGGGAATAGCCGACGAAGCCGGGACGGGACGGCAGGGATGCCTCCACCTGTCCGACATAGTCCCAGAAGGTCGATCTCTGGGACCGGTTGCCATTCAGCACCGCCTCGGTGATCGCCACCACAACCCGCTCGTCGCCGGCGAGCGTCACCCCCTGCCGACGGTCGTAGCCAGGGCCCTGGAACGGGGTCGAGATGGCGCATCCAGCGAGCGCCGACAGGGACATGAGCATCACAAGGGTTCTCGCTGCACGCATGGTCGCTTCTTCTACGGTCACTCGGCCGCTTGGGATTGGTGCCGGGTCATGCCGCCCATCACGCGGCCGAGAATGCGGGCGCGGGCCCAGCGGGGCAGGCCGGTGAACGAGCCCTCCAGCGCCTTCGACAGCCATCCCGGACGCACGGTGAGCCGGCGGCCGAGCGCGTCCAAGGTCGCCTGCGCGACATCCTTCGGCTGCTGGCCCATGCCCATGCGCATGTTGGCGCGGGCGGCGAAGCCGCTGTGGATCGGGCCGGGCGCGCTGGCCACCACGTCGACGCCAAGCGGCGCCAACTCCAGATGCAGGCCTTCCGCCAGGGTCTGGACATAGGCCTTCGTCGCCGCGTAGTTGGCCGCCAGCGGCACGCCCTGGAAAGCCAGCAGCGAGCTCATCAGCACCAGCCCGCCCCGGCCCTGGTCGGCGAAGCGGCGGCCGAAATGCCGGCTCAGCGCCAGCACGGACCGGCAATTCACGTCGACCATGTCCATCTCGGCCTCCAGGTCGGAGTCGATGAACCGGCCCGAAGTGCCGAACCCGGCACAGGCGACCAGCAATCCTACCTGGATATCGGATGTGGCGTCGGCGACCGCCCGGACGGCGTCCGGCCTCCCCAGATCGGCATCCAGGATGCGGGTGTCGACGCCGTGCTGCCGGGCTAGGTCCGAGGTCACGGCCTCCAGGGCGTTGCGCCGGCGCGACACCAGAACCAGGTGCAGCCCGGCCTTTGCCAGGGCGTGGGCCATCGACCGCCCGATCCCGTCGGAGGCGCCTGTGACGACCGCCCAGGGACCGTAATTCGCGCGGAACCGCTCGTCCCGGCGGGCGCTCATTCGGCCACCTCCACCGTGATGCTCACCGCTGAACCCGGTGCCAGGCGGACCGCCGCCTCCTCGAAGCGCGGCGCCCGGAAGCTCGGCCGGACGTTGTTGGAGACACCCCAGGGCTCGGTCGGAATGCCCAGGAAATTGGTGTCAGTCTCGCGGTTGCCGTTGAAATCGTGCGAGACGGCGACGGCGTAATCCCCGGGCGCCAGGCTGTCGAAGCGGCATTCGACGCCGTCAGCGGTCGCGCGCTGCCAGAGGGTGGTCGCCACCGCATCGTCCATCGGGAACCCGTCCGGGCCCTTGTACAGGGCGCAGCCGATTTCGCCTTCGCTGGCGGCGATGCCCGAGACCGTCACGGTGATCTCTTCCGACCCCGCGCGATCGGTTGCCGCAATCGAAACCGCAAGTGCGGCCAAGGCCAGACGGAGGCCACCGCGCAAATCGTCCCGTATCATGGCTCGCTCCCTTGTTGACAGTGTCTACCAACGTAAATCGTTTGGTAGACACTGTCAACTTTCGTTGGCGAAGGGCTGTGTCCGAGAGCGATGCCGGGGGAAGAAATACGCCGGTTGACCCGCCATCGCGGTCGGCGCTACCGTCTTTGCATGGTCGCTATCCTTGGATGCACGAGGCGAATTAGCGACCCGGTTCTCGTCTGAGAGCCGGGCCCCGACGCACGCTTTCGTTCCTCGCGACCAAGGATCTTCATCATGGAAACCCTGTCCGCCGCCGGGTCGGTCCCGGCGACCGAACGTTTTCCGTCCTGCCTGCACTACCGAATGACCGGCGACGCCGAGCCGGGGCTGTTGCCCCGGGTGCTGGAGGTGTTCGCCAAGCGCAGCCTGGTGCCCGACGCCGTGCGCGCCGAGCGGCGCCGGGACGGGGACGGCCTGTCGATCGAGCTGCGGATTGCGCCGATCGAGCCTGCGAAGGCGCGGCACATCGCCGCCTGCCTGCGCGAGACCGTCGGGGTGCGGATCGTGCTGGGGCCGGTCGCGCTGGAAACCGGCTAGGAACCGGCGGCGCGGCGCGCTACACAGCGCCGATGTCGTTCCTGGACCGCGTTCTGGCCTGCAACCGCCACGATCTGAGCCGTTTCCGGCCGTTCCGGGTCGACGGCGAGCAGGTCGGTTGGGTGCGCCCGGAGTTGATCGGGCGCCTGGTCGGTCTTTCCGGGATCTTTGAGGCTGACGATGACGGCCTGCGGCTGGCGACTTCGCTGCGGGGGTTTTCCGAGCGCAGCGAGGCAATGTCCGAAGCGGTCGACGTCCTGGTGGCCGGCGGCCTGGTTCCGCCGCGGCGCGGGGAAGACTACGGCGTCACGACGGAATGGTCGCGGCCGGCGCTGTTCGCCATCGATCGCTGCGCCGCCACCAGCTTCGGCGTGCTGGCTTTCGGCGTGCACGTGAACGGCTATGTCGACCGGCCGGACGGGCTGCATATGTGGATCGGGACGCGCGCCGCCGACCGGCTGATCGCGCCGGGCAAGCTCGACAACATCGTCGCCGGCGGTCATCCGCACGGGCTGACGCTGCGGGAGAACCTGGTCAAGGAATGTGCCGAGGAGGCCGGCATCGAGGGCGCGCTGGCGCTGACCGCGCGGCCGGTCGGGGCGCTGAGCTACACGCTGGAGATCGATCGCGGGCTGAAGCGCGACGTGCACTTCGTTTACGACCTCGCCCTGCCGCCGGATTTCGTGCCGCGCAACACCGATGGCGAGATGGCGCGCTTCGATCTCTGGCCCGTCGACGCGGTGGCCGCACGGGTCCGTGACACCGACGACTTCAAGTTCAACGTCGGCCCGGTGATCATCGACTTCCTGATCCGTCACGGGCTGATGACCCCGGACGAGCCGGACTATCTGGCGCTTGTGAAGGGGTTGAGGGCCTAGCGCAACGGTCGGTGACGGGAGGGACGGCACACCGGGCGGCGGACCGGCCCTCCCTGACCTGTGGCCGTGGCGACGCAGGGCACGCGCGGGAATTGCGCGGCGTCGGAACGGCCGTCCCGATCTCAGAGAATCAGGGCTCAGGTCTGCGGGTTGGCCGCGGTGTCGGCGACGACGACGGCCTGGACCCAGCCGGTATACGGGTCGTCAATCCGGCCCGAACCGTCGCGCAGCAGGAAGTCGGCGGCGATCTCGACCGCATTGCCGCTGACCCGGACGACGTCCAGATCGATCTCCTGCTCCAGGAGGTGATGGTCGCCATTGGTGTAGCGGATGTTGAAACCCTTCAGCATCGCCTCGGCTTTCTGCACCCTGGCGCTGAAGGTGGCGGTGCCGTGCTCCCGCTCCTTGGTGTTCACGGTTGTGTCCATATGAATCGTGACCTGTCTCATTTCCAATGCCATTTTTGATTTACCTTTCAATAAGGTGGCCGAAATTGACCACGGCCGGAACAATAGGCTGGACGCACCGAAATGGATGTGGGATTCGCCACTTACGCGTGTGGTCACGCTTGCTACGCCGATCGTCGGGACCTGCCCGATCGTGACGGCGCTCAGCCTGTGCGCGGCGCGGAATAGGCGCGGTCACGGACCGCGTCTGGGCCAAACCCTTCCGCCCGCAGGGTCCGGATCGCCAGGCTGTCGGCGCGCTTGGCCAGGCGCACGCCGGACTCGTCGGTGAGCAGCGCGTGGTGGTGGTATTCCGGTGCGTCGAGGCCCAGCAGGGCCTGCAGCAGGCGCTGCACATGGGTCGAGGGCATCAGGTCGCGGCCGCGGGTGACCAGGGTGATGCCCTGGCGGTGGTCGTCGACCACCACGCTCAGGTGATAGCCGGTCATGCCCTCCTTGCGGGCCAGGACCACGTCGCCCAGCAGACCCGGCTCGGCGGCAAACCTGCCGGCCCCGCGGTCCAGCCAGTCCAGCGGCCCGGTCAAGGTCGTGGCGGCGGCCACGTCCAGGCGCAGCGCGTACGGGTCGCCGGCGGTGATCCGCGCCGCGCGCTCCGCCTCCGGCAGGCCGCGACAGGTGCCCGGATAGAGCGGACCGTCCGGCCCATGCGGCGCGCTCTGCATCCGCGCCACCTCCGCCCGGATGTCCTTGCGGGAGCAGAAGCAGGGATAGACGACGCCCAGATCGGTCAGCCGTGTCAGCGCGGCGTCGTACTCGGCCTGGAAGTCGGTCTGGCGCTCGACCGGCTGCGCCCAGCTCAGGCCGAGCCAGTCCAGGTCCTCATAGATCGCCGCCTCGAACTCAGGCCGGCAGCGGGCCTCGTCGATGTCGTCGATGCGCAGCAGGAATCGGCCGTCGGGTTCGGCCGCGTCGCGGCAGAACAGGGCGCTGAAGGCATGCCCGAGATGCAGGAAGCCGGTCGGGCTGGGTGCGAAGCGGGTCACCGGCATGGCGGCCCCGGCGATTGCACGCCGCTCCGCAAGCGAACACCTGTCACGATCGGGCTCAGGACTCTGCCGCCGCGGGCTCTTGCGTTGAGGCGACATGCAGCCAGGAGAGCTTCTCGTGCTCGAACCCCTGGCCGGTCGGCGGGAAGGCCTCGGGCTCGTCCAGCGAGCCGATATGCAGGTGGAGCTCACCCGGCCAGCGGGCCCCCTCGAAGGTCAGCGGTGCGCCGCATTGCGCGCAGAAGCCGCGGCGCACGCCCTCCGACGAGGCGAAATGGGCGGGCGCGCCCTTGGTCACCGTGTACCGCTCGGCCGCGTAGCCGGCATAGGCCGCCACCGCCGAGCCGGTCGCTTGGCGGCAGCTCTGGCAATGGCAGAACGCTGTCCAGATCGGCCGTCCGGTGACGCGGTAGCGCACCGCGCCGCACAGGCAGCCGCCTTCATAGGCTCGGTCCTCGCTCATCGGACCTGTCCTCGCGCGTGAGTCTGGCGATGCCGGGCATCATGACGATGCCGGCTTGCCGCTGGCAAGGGATCGAAAGACTGGACATGCCGAGCACCGATACCCATCTAACTGAACAGTGTTCAATTCGCATTGGATGGAGGCGGACGTGCTGTACGCGACCGAGGAACGCACCCGGATGGAGGGGCTGGACCAGGCACGATCCAGCCCGGCGCCGGCCTTCGACCGGTCCTGGCTGGTCAACGACCTGCATTCCCGCCTGAACCCCACCCGGGTCGCGGCTATCCGCTGCCCCGACCGGATCGACGACCTGCCGCGCCTGATCGCCGAGGCGGACCGCGAGGACCTGCCGGTCTGCATCGCAGGCGGGCGGCATGCCATGGGCGGCCAGCAATTCCGCGCCGGCGGCCTGTTGGTGGATACCGCCGCCTTGAACCGCGTTGTGCGGTTCGATGCGGAAAAGGGCCTGATCGAGGTCGAGGCCGGCATGCAATGGCCGGAGCTGATCGACTGGCTGAACCGGGCCCAGCAGGGCCGGGACCCGCAATGGGCCATCGCCCAGAAGCAGACCGGCGCCGACCGGCTCAGCATCGGCGGCGCCCTGTCGGCCAACATCCACGGCCGCGGCCTCGCCATGAAGCCGTTCATCGCCGACATCGAGGCCTTCACCCTGATCGATGCCACCGGCGCATGGCACCGCTGCAGCCGGGAGGAGAACTGGGAGGTGTTCCGCCTGGCGGTCGGCGGCTACGGGCTGTTCGGGCTGGTCGCGACGGTGACGTTGCGCCTGGTACCGCGCCGCAAGCTGCGCCGACATGTCGATCTGGTCGACATCGACGATGTCGTCCCGCTGCTCGAGGAGCGCGCCGGGTCCGGCCATCTCTATGGCGACTTCCAGTTCTCAACCGACCCGCAATCCGCCGGCTTCCTGCGCCGCGGCGTCCTGTCCACCTATCGTCCGGTGGACCCGGCGACGCCGATCCCGGCGGATCAGACGGCGCTGTCCGAGGCGGACTGGCGCGGATTGCTGCATCTCGCCCATACCGACAGGGCGCGTGCCTTCGCGCTCTACGCGGCGCATTACCGCTCCACGGCGGGGCAGGTCTACTGGTCCGACACCCACCAGCTCAGCACCTATGTCGACGGCTATCATGACGCCATCGACCAGGCGACCGGGGCCGTCGTGCCGTCGACCGAGATGATCACCGAGATCTATGTCCCGCGCCCGGCCCTGCCGGCCTTCATGGCCGCCGTCCGGGAGGATTTCCGCGAGCACGCGGTGGATTTCATCTATGGCACGGTGCGCCTGATCGAGAACGACACCGAAAGCCTCCTGGCCTGGGCGAGGGCGCCCTGGGCCTGCGTGATCTTCAACCTCTGCGTCCCGCACAGCCGTGCCGGGCTGGCCAAGGCGGAAGCGGATTTCCGCCGGCTGATCGACCGCGGGCTGGAGCTCGGCGGCAGCTACTACCTCACCTATCACCGCTGGGCCGACCGGGCGCGGGTCGCCGCGGCGCATCCCCGGATGGCCGATTTCCTCGCTGCCAAGCGCGCCCACGACCCGCAGGAGCGGTTCCAGAGCGACTGGTATGCGCGTTATCGGGTCATGTTTGACGACGATGCGGAGGCAGGGTGAGTTTCTAAAGGCTTGGCTTTAGAAACGCTCGGGCCGCCGATCCGGCGTTGACATCCCGCGTGCCGCCACCCCTGATGGCCACCATGTCACAGCCCCTCTCCATGACCGGACCGTCCCGCCCGCCTGAATCCGGCGGTCCGCCGCGCAAGCTGGTCGTGCTGCTCCACGGGGTCGGCGCCAATGGCGACGATCTCATCGATCTGGCCCAGTCCTGGGCGCCGGCCCTGCCGGATGCCGAGTTCCTGGCGCCGAACGCGCCCTTTCCCTGCGACATGGCGCCGTTCGGCTATCAGTGGTTCAGCCTGCGGGATCCGACCCTCGAGCGCATGCTGGACGGGGTCCGGGCCGCCGCGCCGATCCTCGACGCCTATCTGGACGATTCCCTGCAGTCGCGGGGGCTGACCGATGCGGATTTGGCGCTGGTCGGGTTCAGCCAGGGCACCATGATGTCGCTGCATGTCGCGCCAAGGCGACCGGCCGCTTGCGCCGGGGTCCTGGGCTATTCCGGCGTGCTGCTGGCCCCGGTGCTGCTGCTGGACGAACTCGTCTCCAAGCCGGACATGCTGCTGATCCACGGCGATGCCGACCAGGTGGTGGAACCGGCCGCCCTGCCGCTGGCGGAGAAGGCGCTCAAGACCGCGGGCTTCAACGTCTCCGCTGTCATGCGTCCCGGCCTCGGCCACGGCATCGATCCGGAGGGCATCGTGCTGGGCGGCCGCTTCCTCACCGAGCGGCTGGCCGGGTGATTTACCGGGCGTTAGTTCCTGGGCCCGACACTCATTGGAAGTGTTAGCCGGGAGAATTCAAATAATTACAAATATGGCCCCAGAATTGAAATCCTTGCACAGATCAAGGAATTCGAGGCCGGGGTTACAATAAAATGACATTTGCCCGGCAGGATATACTATATCTTGCGCCCCTGTACGGGGGCCTATATGTCAATGGGGTGTTGCGGTCGGAATTCGCTTCCGGCAGCATAGGACCGATCAGAGAATAGGAGTGGGATTTGGTGACCCCTCCCGATAGTTGCCCGGCACTTGTCTTGAACGCGGACTTCCGTCCGCTGAGCTATTTTCCGCTGTCACTGTGGTCGTGGCAGCATGCCGTCAGCGCTGTCTATCTGAATCGGGTCAACATCGTCGCCGAATACGACCGGGTGGTCCGCAGCCCCAGCTGCGAGATGGCCCTGCCCAGCGTCATCTCGCTGAAGAAGTATGTCTCGGCCAACCGGCGTCCGGCCTTCACCCGCTTCAACGTGTTCCTGCGGGACCGTTTCTCCTGCCAGTATTGCGGCGACCGGCTGCCGACACAGGAGCTGACGTTCGACCACGTGATCCCGCGCTCGCGCGGCGGTCGGACGAACTGGGAGAACGTCGTGACGGCCTGTTCGGTCTGCAATCTGAGGAAGGGCAACCGAATGCCCGGGAGCAGCGGCATGAGGCCGCTGGAAAGACCGGTCCAACCGACCACTTACCAGCTGCAGGAAAACGGACGAGCCTTCCCGCCAAACTTCCTCCACGAAAGTTGGCGGGATTATCTTTACTGGGACTCCGAACTCGAGGGCTGAGCGCCCTCGATCTGGCTTGTTGTGTTTTCCGCATCAGATTGGCGCTGCTGTGTTCAAGGCCCTTTGGACAGAAAATTCGAGGTCATAAAACTGCTTCCAATCTACTTTTGTATCTTAGTCTACTGAGAAATATTCGCAAAATAGACTTGGGTTCTTTGACGAATTTCAACCGAACAATGCGCCTCCGACGAAAGAGCCGAGATAGGTCATCACTTTGAAGGATGCCGAGCGCGTTGCTGTGTTTTTGGTGAATACATACGCCATTCCAGCTATGGCGATTGACAATAGGGAGCCGGTTAGTGCAACCATTCGGAGCAGTGGTCTCAAATCCAGATCCCCGCTTATTAGCCTGTCGACAAAGGACACCCTTGCTATTTCTTCAGACTGAGCAAATGCACTCGTCGAGAAGAATGAAACTGAATAGCTATCTTGTGGAGAATAAGCCCCCTTTGTCGATTGGAAAATAGAAAGCCACTCAAAGACGATTACGTTTACGAAAGATTCCCTGTTTGTTTGATCATCGAAATCTCTATACTGTAGTATGTTCAACATACTCTCGACATTTTCTATTTGTGCTCTAGTCGAGTCACCAAAACCTGATTCGATGGACAGCCGGTTGAGTTCTCGAAGCTCAAATATCAGTTCTTCAATGTATTCAGAGCGGACATCTGGGTCATCATATTGTGGACGAGTTATCTGATAGAATTTTTCCGAAATCACTATGGTTTCTGATTCGAATTCATCCCGGCTAATTCTCTTATTCTCAAATAATACTACTAAGAACGAGATGAGAACAATAGACAGTAGCACTATGAGCTTGGCATTTCTACTGCCTTTTTCGAACCAGCTATAGTTTTGTGTTTCCATTTGAATCGCCTCCTCGGCCAATAGAGAGCTCTATAATCCGACAGTCGAAATTATTATTGCGCCTCTTTTCCTGGTGGTGATCCTAATGCACATTAATATTCCGATAACTGATACCAGTTGTCTTGAATATTGAAACAACAACAGATCGAATAAAATATAGGCTGATAGTTTATCTTTTGAATTAGGTATTTAGTCAGCAAATACCGTACAAATAAAATCAAAAATGATGTTTCTGTATTAAAATTATGGTTGTATTTATCGACTTTCAATTAGCGTGTAACTATATTTCCTGGCATCATTTCTAGAATATTGTGTAGACATGGGTCCTGATTTCAGGCGAACAATTAGATTCGGCCTGATCACTGTATTCGCCCATAGCCAGTCTAATCTGAAATTTGAACTCGGTGAACTCGAATCCAGGTGAAGTCAGCTAGAGCGTCATGGCGGGCTCCTGGTCCCCTGATCAGTGATTTTTTTGGGCCGAGAACTCGCCCGTAGTCTGAAATTCGAGCTCCCGCGCCAGAGCGGCACCATTGAAGCGGAATGGTGTTGGATGCAATTTCCGGAACAACGTACCTAAGTCTCCTGAGATCGGGGTATGCCTTCCCCATCAATTGAACCGTCTGCAAGCTCGTTGGGTCTGCGACCTAGAACCGCTCGGCGAGCCAGATGGCGACGCGGGAGCCGGATTTGATGGCGCCGGAGAGCAGGCGGTAGCCGGGAGTCTGCTCGGCGCCGTGGTCGAGGCCGATGTCGCGATGCTCCAGCTCCTCCGCGCGGAATTCCTCGATCTTGGCGGTCAGCTCCGGCTCGTCCTCGGCCAGTTGCTCGGCCTGTTTGGCGTAGTGCTCGTCGATCACCTCCTCGACGGCCACCGTGCAGGCCATGGCGGCGCGCGGGCCGAGCAGGGCGGTGCCGGCGCCCAGCGCATAGCCGGCGGCGTGCCAGACCGGGTGCAGGATGCTGGGCCGTGCCCGTCGTTCGACGATCAGCGTCTCGAAGGTCTCCAGGTGCCGGGCTTCCTGCTCGGCCATGTGGCGCAGCAGCGGCCCGACCTCCGGGTCGTCGCCCAGGACGGCGATCTGGCCTTCATAGATGCGCTTGGCGCCGTATTCGCCGGCGTGGTCCACGCGCACCACCCGATCGATCAGGCGCTGTCCGGTGAGAGCGCCGGGTAGCGGCCCTTCCGCGCTCTTGTCCGCGCTGGCCATCAGGCCGCCCGGAGTATGCGCCGCGCGGCGAACAGGCTGGCGCCGGCGAGGGCCAGCGAGACCAGCGCGTTGTAGCCGGCCATGGAGATGCCGAGGAACGACCAGGCGATTTCGTCGCAGCGCACCGTCGGGGCGTTGAGCACCTGGGCGCGCAGCGCCTCCAGGCTGTCGGCGGCGGCGGCACTGCCGCATTCCGCCGTGCCCTGCCACCAATGCTGCTCGACGCCCACATGGAAGATCGCGATGCCGGTGCCGGTCAGCAGCGCCAGCCCGGCCAGACCGAGCGCCGCCGCCCGTGGCTTCGGCGGCAGGAACAGCGCCGCCGCCGCGAGGACGATCACCGCGACGTAGGGGATACGCTGGTAGACGCAGAGCACGCAGGGCTGCAATCCGCCGAAATACTGGGATGCCAGCGCGGTTCCCAGCACCGCGACCGACGCCAGCATCAACAGCAGCGGCGACCGCTCGACGAGGGTGCGGGAGAGGCTTTCGGTCATGGTCTGGATATAGGCGATCCGGGGCGCCGTGACCATTGCGGGGATTTGCGGAAACGATTGCGCGGCGGAGCCATCCCGATCCTTCGACAGGCTCAGGATGAGGGCGTTGGGAGCAGTTGCCTCTACCAAAACACCTCATCCTGAGCCTGTCGAAGGATCAGGATGCCTACGCCGCCACCGAAATCCTACAGCAGCACCTTCAGCACCAGGAAGCCGCCGAACAGGAGCACTACGAACAGGAAGGTCAGCAGGCCCAGCCAGCGCTCGATGAAGGCGCGGATCGGGGTGCCGAACTTCCACAGCAGGCCGGCCACCATGAAGAACCGGGCGCCACGCGACAGGGTCGAGGCGATCACGAAGACCAGGATGTCGAGCTGGGTGACGCCGCTGGCGATGGTGAAGACCTTGTAGGGGATCGGCGAGAATCCGGCGAGGAAAACGATCCAGGCGCCGTATGCGTTGTACAGGCCCTGGAAGTGCCCGAATTTCTCTGCGTATCCGTAGAAATCCAGGATCGGCTGGCCGACCAGGTCGAACAGGAACAGGCCGACACCGTAGCCGGCCAGGCCGCCCAGCACCGAGGCAATGGTGCAGATCGTCGCCAGCCGCCAGGCCCGCTCCCGCGCCGCCAGCACCATCGGCATCAGCATCACGTCCGGCGGGATCGGGAAGATCGAGCTTTCCAGGAACGAGATGACGCCCAACGCCCATTCCGCGCGGCGATGCCCGGCCAGCGCCAGGGTCCAGTCGTAGAGCGCCCGCAGGGGCGACCGGCCGCGACCCGCGGCAGGGGCTTGGGCGTCGGTCATGGGGTCTTCGCTGTCCTTTGCGGGCGTTTCGGTCACGTCCGCGGCGGGAACGTCAGACGAATTTGACACCGACCTTGTTCCGGAACTGCCAGCAGGTTTCGCACCGCAGTTCCTTACCGGTGCCGGTCTTCAAAGTGAAGAACTTCATCCAGCGCAGATTGTCGTTGGCCACCTCGATCGCCGCACCCCCGTCGGAACGGCTGAAGATGGTGCAGTCGACGATCTTGCCGTAGTCGAACAGGATGGTGGCCTGCTCGGTGTCGGCGGACCGCTTGTCCCGGCGCCGCTCGTTGGTCGCCTGGCCCTTCTTGGCCGCACGAGAGACCGCCTGGTCCAGCCGCGTGATCAATTCCTCGCGATTGAACGGCTTGATCAGGTAGTTCTCGACGCCGAAACCGGCGGCGGCCCGGGCATTGTCGCGCTCCACCAGACCCGACTGGATCAGGAACGGCGTGCGCACGCCCTTTTCGTGCAACTGGCGGACGACCTCGTAGCCGTCGAAGTCCGGCAGCATGATGTCCAGCAGGATGACGTCGTAGCGGTTGGCCTGGCCCAGCTCCACCGCCTCGCGGCCGGTCGACGCCCGGTCGCACTCGTGGCCTTCCGCCGCGAGCATGCGCTCGACGGTCTTGGCCAGTGTCTCGTCATCCTCGACGTAAAGTACCCGCATGGGCCTCTCCCGCCCCGCACATCTGACAAACCACGTTTGGCGTTAACTCTTAAATCTGAAAGTTAAATAAAACGTTTCTTATGGCGGCGCGACGCGGGTTCAGGCGTGCAACGGACCGGGCTCAACAAGCCCGAATCCGGCGGTTTTGTTACACAAATTTGACGCCGAGCTTGCCCCCGTGGCGCCAGCAGGATTCACAGCGATAGCTCCGGTCGCCGGTGACCGCGAGTAGAAATTCGTCGGGGCATTCGACGGTTTCGTTGTAGACGTCGAGCACGGCGCCACCGCTGGCCACCGTCACGATGGTGCAGTCGATGACCGCGTCGCTGGACGCGGCGACGATCCGCGCCGACAGGGCCGGGCAGGAATTGGGCATCGGCGGCCCGGCGCCGTTGGAGGGCCCGTCATCGGTGGGCGGCGGCGGTCCGGCGGGCGGCTGCGGATCCGGCAAGGCGGAGGCTGTTGCGGGCTCAGGCGGTGCGACCGGCGGCTCCGCCGCGGCCGCCGGAGGCGCGGCGGCGTCGGGCGGCGGCGCGGCTTCGGGGGCCGGCAGGTGGACGATGTCCGGCAAGTCGGTGACCGGCTCGGCCGCGATCACGTCGGTCGTGGCGGGCTCGCCGCTGCGGGTGGCGGCCTGCTCGACCCGCCGGATCAGCTCGTCGCGATTGAAGGGCTTGATCAGATAATCGTCGACGCCGAAGCCGAGGCCGTCCATGGCCCTGTCGCGCTCGACCAGGCCGGACTGGATCAGCACCGGCGTCTGGACCCCGGCTTCCTGGAGTTGGCGCAGCACCTCGTAGCCGTCGATGTCCGGCAGCATGACGTCCAGCACGATCACGTCATAGCCCTGCTCCTGCCCCAGCTTCACGGCGCCGACGCCGGAACGCGCCCGGTCGCAGTCATGCCCCTCCTGACGGAGCATCTGCTCGACCGCGAAAGCAAGATTGTCGTCGTCTTCGACGTAAAGAACCCGCATCTGGGGAGGCTCGACATACCCGAGTACACATCGCCGCACCGGAAACCGTAGCGGTGAGTGCTGAACAAAAAGTTGCTTAACGAAAGATTTCCCGGGGCCTTGGCGCCCTGCGAAGCGCAAGGTTCACGGGGCGGGACGGCGGCAATTCGCGTTGACCGGCCAAAGCGCATGGCTATGATGTCGCCGCCTTCGGGCGTGCCCCTGTGGCGGAATTGGTAGACGCGGCAGACTCAAAATCTGTTGCCTTCACGGGCGTGCTGGTTCGAGTCCGGCCAGGGGCACCAATCCCGACATTTTTCTCCGACATCCGCGGCCTGGTTGCGCATCTGTGAGAGGGTTCGCGCATGGTGTAGCCTTTGCCGGGTCCGGCGAAGGTCCGCCGCCGGACCTCCATCCGGGAGGTCATCCATGCCCAATCCGACTTTGCGCCGGCCGGCCCGCGGGGCCGATGTCCGGCGGCTGCAGGAACTTCTGAATGCCAAGGGTGCCGCGCTGGTCGTCGACGGCGATTTCGGCCCGGCGACCGAGCGCGCCGTCAAGGCGGCGCAGGACAAGGCCGGCCAGGCGGTGACCGGTGTCGCCGACGCGGCGCTGTGGGCGTGGCTGGAGGCGCGCGGAGGCCCGGTGCTGCAGCGCGGCGCCGATGGCGCCGAGGTCGAGCGGCTGCAGGGCCTGATGAACAAGGTCGGCGCCCTGCTGTCTGTGGATGGCGATTTCGGGCCGGGCACCGAGCGCGCGGTGAAGGAAGTTCAGAAGCTGGCAGGCCAGGCGGCGACGGGCATCGCCGATGCGGCGCTGTGGGCCTGGCTGGAGGCGCAGCCGGAACCGTCGCCGGTGATGCCGGTCGAGGCGGTCACGTTCATCGTGGTCGAGGAGGTCGGCAGCCGGGCGTTCTACGACGCGCACGCGGCGTTCCCGCATTTCCCCGGCGAGGCCAGCGGGATCACATTGGGCATCGGCTACGATCTCAGATTCCACAACACGGCCGAGCTGGAGCGCGATTGGGGCGAAGTCCTCAGCCCCGAGGCGATGGCCAAGCTGAAACCCTTCGTCGGCAAGAAGGGCAGCAAGGCGGCGGTCGAGGCGCTGAAGGCGATCCGGATCCCATTCACGGCCGCCTGGAAGGTGTTCACCGCCGAGAGCCTGCCGAAATACGTCGACAAGACCCGCAAGGCCTTTTCCGGTTTCGACGAGCTGCCGCCACTGGCCCGCGGCGCCCTGACCAGCCTGGTCTACAACCGCGGCGCCCGCATGGACGGGGACGGGCGGCGGGAGATGCGCGCCATGCGCGGCCACATCGCCGCCGGCCGTCTGAGCGACGTGCCGGCCGAGTTCGAATCCATGAAGCGGCTCTGGCCCAACAACCGCGGCCTGCGGAACCGCCGCGACAAGGAAGCCGCCCTGTGGCGCAAGGGTTTGACCGGCGGCTGAGTGCGGCAACGCGATCTTCGATTAGGTCTTCTTGAGACCCCTCACCCTCCCACGGCTTCGCCGCGGGTCCCTCCCTCTCCCACAAGGGGAGAGGGGTTCTGGGTCAGCGCCAGGACTCGACCCCTCTCCCCTCGTGGGAGAGGGAGGGACCCGACGCGAAGCGTTGGGAGGGTGAGGGGTCTGAGGAATACCCGATCGAAGATCGCATATCCAAACAGTCGCAATGGCCAAGGCTGGTCGGCCTGTCTACCATCGGGGCGGAACTTCAGCATGGAGAACGAGGCGATGTCGGCGAAGCGTTGGAGCGTCTATCTGTCCGGTGAGATCCACAGCGACTGGCGCGAGCAGATCCGCTCCGGCGTCGAGCAGGCCGGGCTGCCGGTCGACCTGACCGGGCCGATCACCGACCATGGCGCCAGCGACGAATGCGGCGTGGCGATCCTGGGGCCGGAGGAGACGCGGGCCTGGACCGACCACAAGGGCGCCAGCGTCAACGCGATCCGCACCCGCACCCTGATCGAGGCCGCCGACGTGGTCGTCGTGCGCTTCGGCGACAAGTACCGGCAATGGAACGCCGCCTTCGACGCCGGCTATGCGTCCGCGCTCGGCAAGCCGATCGTCACCCTGCACGACGAGTCCATCGGGCACGCGCTGAAGGAGGTCGACGCCGCCGCCCTGGCCGTGGCCGAGCGGCCGGAGCAGGTGGTTCAGATCCTCGACTACGCCATCACCGGCCGCCTCTGATCCAAAGCCAGCCGCGCCATGGCGGCGCTCCTCGGCCTGTTCGCCAGCGCCTTCCTGGCGGCGACCATCCTGCCGTTCTCCTCGGAGGCGGTGCTGGCCGCCCTGACGGTGGCGGACGGCGCCAACCTGCTCCTCCTCTGGGCGGTGGCCAGCGCCGGCAACGTGCTGGGCTCGGTGGTCAACTGGCTGCTCGGCCGCTTCTGCCTGCACTGGCAGGACCGCCGCTGGTTCCCGGTCAAACCGCCGGAACTGCAGCGCGCCCAGCGCTGGTTCGCCCGCTACGGCCAATGGTCCCTGCTGCTCGCCTGGGTCCCCATCATCGGCGACCCGCTGACGGTCGCCGCCGGGCTGATGCGGGTCCGGCTCGGCTGGTTCCTGGCGCTGGTGACGATTGGCAAGGGCGGCCGTTACGCGCTGGTCATCCTCCTGGCGGAGGGGGCGCTGGGCGGCTGAGCGGATGGAATTGGGCCTTCCGCCCGCCTATGTTTAGGGACCATTGCCGCGGCGCCATCATGGTCCGACGGCGAGCTTGAAGAGGCGTTGGATGGCGAATCCGAGGATCCTGGTGGTCGAGGGCAATACCGCGGCGACGCGGGAGGCGACCGTGGCGGCCGGTGGCCGCGAGACGGCGGATACCTACATCGATGCCCTGCGGTTCGCCCAGCCGGACCTCGATTGCGACGTGGTGCGGCCGACCGATGGCGATACCGTGCCGCCGGGCGGGGCGGCGCTGGCGGAGTATGACGGCATCGCGTGGACCGGTTCGGCGCTGAACGTCTATGACGGCGGGCCGGACATCACCTCACAGATCGATCTGTGCAAGGCGGCCCTCGCGACCGGGGTGCCGGTGTTGGGAAGCTGCTGGGGGCTGCAGGTCGCGGTGACGGCGGCCGGTGGCGAGGTGGTGCTGAACCCCGATGGCCGCGAGCTGGGCATCGCGCGCAAGATCCGCCGCACCGAGGCCGGCCGCGAGCACCCGCTGTTCGACGGAAAGCCCGACGTGTTCGACGCCATCGCCGTGCACAAGGACGAGGTGTCGCGCCTGCCCGAGGGCGCGACGGTGCTGGCGACCAACGGCCACAGCGCGGTGCAGGCGGTGGAGTTCTCGGTGCCCGGCGGCAGCACCTTCTGGGGCGTGCAGTACCACCCGGAATTCGATCTGCGCGATATCGGCGTGATCTCACGGCGCTACGGTCCGTCGCTGGTGGAGGAGGGGTTCTTCGCCGATCTGGATGCCGTGGAGCAGTTCGTCGCCACCGCCAGCACCCTCAACGCCGACCGAGGGCGCGGCGACCTCGCCTGGCTGCTCGGCGCCGATGCCGATGTGCTGGACGACACCGTGCGGCTGGCGGAGATCCGCAACTGGGTCCACGCCCAGGTGATCCCCTATCGGGCGGCGCGCTGACGCCGACCCGGGCCGCCCGGGCGGCCGGGCCCGGGCACCGTCCGGCGACCGCCAAAAAACGACTCTTGGTTAGTGAAATTCAAACTTTTCGCGGTCCACTCTGCGCCGTCTTGGCGCCACGGGAAGCGGAATCATGAGCTATATCGACGAGTTGCGGGAGCGATTTCTGGCGGCGGAAGAGCGGTTTGGCCGGATCAACGAGGCCGGCAAGGAATACCGCCAGCGGCTGATGGGGCTCATGAGCCGGATCGAGGAGGAGATCCGCTGCCGGCGCGACGTCGAGGCGCAGCAGGCCAAGGAGATCGAGCGCCTGTCCGGCGAGAACGAGGAGCTGCGCCGGATGCTGATGTCGCTGCTCCAGGCCGTGGAATCCGGCGACCCGAACAGCCTCGACGACACGCTGGGCGACATGGACACCAAGGTGGCCGGCCTGATCGGCGAGGGCCAGGGCGCGCCCATCGCGATGCCGCCGCCCGACGCGGACAGTTCCGATGAGGCCGACGAGGCCGATGCGTCACGGGACGAGGCGGTCTCCGCCGACGACATGATGGCCAGCGAGGCCGATGACGGGCTGTTCGAGGATGACGAGGCCGTCGAAGCGCCGCTGAGCGAGGACACGCTGCCGGAGAACGCCTTTGCGGGCGAGGACGACCCGCTGGCCGTCGAGGAGGATGCGGACGCCTTCGATGCGGAGATGACCGCCGTCGAGGAGGAATTCACCGCCCCTGAGTCGGCCGGGTCCGACGAGCCGGCGGCCGAGGCCGAAACCGCGGAGGACGCCGTGGCCGAAGCGGGCGACGCGCCCGCGCCGGAGGCGACCGAGACCGTCGCGGCCTCCGAGATCGCCGACTTCTACGGCGCGGAAGCAGGCGAGGTCAGCGACGAGATCCTGCCGGCCTATGCCCATCCCGCCGGCGACTGGGACGACTTCCTGAACGAGGACACGCCGCCGGCCGAGGCGTCCGGCGAGACCGCCGAGACCGCCGAGACCTCCGGCGATCCGGAGGCCGGCTCAATCCGCGACCTGATGGACCGGGTCAAATCGGAAGTCGAGGGCGATGCCGGCGACGATGATGTCGAAGACGACACCAATGGCGGCGCCGCGGCGGCAGGCTGACGCGCCTTATCGCGATCTTCGATCAAGCCTTCTCAAGACCCCTCACCCTCCCACGCTAACGCGTGGGGCCCACCCCCTCTCCCACAAGGGGAGAGGGATGTGGTGCTGGGCTGTCATATTGCCCCTCTCCCCTCGTGGGAGAGGGAGGGACCCGACGCGAAGCGTTGGGAGGGTGAGGGGCTTCGTAAACTTGATCGAAGATCGCTTCAAAGCCGCCCTGACAGCGCATCCAGGAAGATTTCCTTCAGATCCTCGGCTTTGACCGGCCGGGGGTTGCCGTCGGCCGTGGGGTCGACGGCGGCCATGGCGCCGATCGTGTCGGCGTCGCTGTCGTCGAGGCCCAGCTCGGCCAGGGTGTGCGGGATGCCGATCGCCTGGCGCAGCTCCAGCACCCAGGCCATGACGCCGTCGAAACCCTCTTCGGGCAGGTCGAGCCAGCGCGACAGCCGGTCGAGCTTGTCGGCGATGGCGTCCTGGTTGAAGGAGAGCACATAGGGCATCACCACCGCGTTCAGCAGGCCGTGATGCTTGTCGTAGAGGGCGCCGAGCGGGTGCGACACCGAGTGGATCGCCCCGAGCCCCTTCTGGAACGCGACGGCGCCCATGGCGGCGGCGGCCATCAGGTTCGACCGGGCCTCCAGATTGCTCCCGTCGCGCACCGCCACCGGCAGCCAGTCGCGGATCAGCCGCATGGCCTCCACGGCGATGCCCTCGGACATCGGGTGGAAGCCCGGCGCGCAATAGGCCTCCAGCGCGTGGGCCAGCGCGTCCATGCCCGTGGCCGCGGTCAGGTGCGGCGGCAGGCCGAGGGTCAGCGCCGGGTCGGCGATGACAATCGCCGGCAGCATCTTGGGATGGAAGATGACCTTCTTGACGTGGTTCTCGTCGTCGGTGACCACCGCGGCGCGGCCGACCTCCGATCCGGTGCCGGCGGTGGTCGGCACCGCGACGATCGGCAGGATCGTGTCCGGGTCGGCCCGGGTCCAATGATCGCCGATATCCTCGAAGTCCCAGATCGGCCGGGTCTGGCCGGCCATGAATGCGATCGCCTTGCCGGCGTCCAGCGCGCTGCCGCCGCCCATCGCGATCACCCCGTCATGATGGTCCTCGTTGAGCGCGGCGATGCCGTCGGCGACGTTGGGCCAGGTCGGGTTCGGCTGGATGCCGCTGAACACGTCGCAGTCCAGACCGTCGGCGCGGCAGGCGGCAACGGCGTCGGTCACCATGGGCAGCGCCGCCAGCCCCGGATCGGTGACCAGCAGCGGGCGGGCCATGCCGGCGGCCCGGCAGGCCTCCGGCAGCTCGGCGATGCGGCCGGCGCCGAAGCGGATGGCGGTGGGGTAGGACCAGTTGGCGGTCGGGCTTGCAGGGCTCATGCGGGTTGGCAGCCTCAAATCGCGGTGCGCAGGTGGAAGGATTTCGGCCGGGTGAGCTGCTCGTAGCCCAGCACCGAGAGGCTGCAGCCGCGGCCGGACTGCTTCACCCCGGTCCAGGCCAGCGCCGGGTCCAGATAGTCGCAGCGGTTCATGAACCAGGTGCCGGTCTCCACCCGGTCGCCTATCGACAGCGCCTCCGCCTCGTCCTGGGTCCAGACCGAGGCGGTCAGGCCGTAAGGGCTGTCGTTCATCAGCGCGATGGCCTCCTCGTCGGAGCCGACCTTCATGATGCCGACCACCGGGCCGAAGCTCTCTTCGTGCATGACCCGCATGGAGTGGTCGACATCGACCAGCACCTGCGGCGCCAGATAGGGCGTGCCTTCCGCATCGGCCGGGAAGCCCTTCGGGTCGACCAGGGCCTTGGCGCCGGCGGCCACCGCCTCGGCGGTCTGGGCGCGCACGAAATCGGCGGCCGACGCGCGCACCAGCGGGCCGAGCGTGGTCTCCGGGTCCAGCGGGTCGCCCAGCGTGTACTTGCTGACCAGATCCGCGGCGGCCGCCACGAAGGCGTCGTACAGCGCCTCCTGGACATAGACCCGCTCGATGCCGCAGCAGGACTGGCCGGAGTTGAAGAAGGCGCCGTCGACCACGTTCTCTACCGCATGCATCAAATCGGCATCGTTGCGCACATAGGCCGGGTCCTTGCCGCCCAGCTCCAGCCCGACCCCGATGAAGCGGCCCGAAGCGGCCCGCTCCACCATCGCGCCGCCGGCGACCGAGCCGGTGAAAGCGACGAAATCGACTTCGGGGGCCGCGATCACCTTTTCGGTGTCGGCGTGGGACAGATGCAGGTGTTGGAACACCCCGTCCGGCAGGCCGGCGGCCTGGAAGGCGGCGGTCAGGCGCTCGGCGCAGAGCGGCGTCTGGGCGGAGTGCTTCAGGATCACGGCGTTGCCGGCCATGATCGCCGGCACGATCGCGTTGACCGCCGTCAGGTACGGGTAGTTCCACGGCGCGATGATGAACACGACGCCGACCGGGTCGCGGCGGATGAAGCGGGTGAAGCCCTCCTTCTGGCCGGCTGGGACATCGACCAGGGCGGTCGGAGCGATCCCCACCATGTGCCGGGCGCGCTCCTCGAAGCCGCCGAGCTCGAAGGGCGAATAGGCGATCGGCCGGCCCATCTGGCGGGTGATCTCCTCCGCGACGGCGTCCTTCTCGGCCACCATCGCGTCGGTCGCCTTCATGCAGATGCGGCCGCGCTCCATCAGCGGCGCGTGGCGCCAGAAGGCCTGGGCCGCGCGGGCCTTCTCCAGCGCCGCGGCGATCTCGGCATCGCCGGCCAGCGGTCGTTCGGCGACGACGCTGCCGTCGCCGGGAGAGATGCATTTGAGGGTGTCGGTCATGCCCGCAGAGGTCCCTCCTCTTGCGTCGTCCCCGGGCTTGACCCGGGGACCCATTGCTCAGCCAGCGCTACCGCACGAGGAACGGGCCCTCGCGGGCCCCTGGGTCCCCGGGTCAAGCCCGGGGACGACGCCGGTTTGTGCCGTAAGATGCGGGAGAAACTCATAGCGTCCTATCCCGCCGTGCCGGGCCGGCTGTCAAATGATTTCGAAGTAGCGCTCCATCTCCCAATCGGTGACGTGGCGGCGGAACTCGCGCTCTTCCCACTCGCGGGTGGCGGCGAAGTGGTCGACGAAGGCATCGCCGAACAGCGATCGGGCGGCCTTGGAGCGTTTCAGGACCTGGGCCGCCTCCCACAGGCTGCGCGGCAGGCCGAGCTTGGCGGGGATCTTCTGCTCATAGGCGTTGCCGGTGATCGGCTTCTCCGGCTCGACCCGGTTCTCGATGCCCCAGAGGCCGGAGCCCAGCGCGACCGCCATGGCGAGGTACGGGTTGGCGTCGGCGGCGGCGATCCGGTACTCGACCCGCTGCGCCTTCTCCGAGCCGGGGATGGCGCGCAGGGCGCAGGTACGGTTCTCAACCCCCCAGGTGGCGTCGGTCGGCGCCCAGAAGCCGGGGATCAGGCGGGTGAAGGAATTGACCGTCGGCGCCACCATGGACAGCAGCTCCGGCATCAGCTTCTGCTGGCCGCCGATGAAATGCCGCATGGTCTCGCTCATCCCGTGCGCCTGGGACGGGTCGTGGAACACCGCCTTGCCGGCCTGGTCCTTCAGCGACATGTGGATGTGGCCGGACTGGCCCGGCCAGTCCATCGACCATTTCGCCATGAAGGTCGCCATCAGCCCGTTGCGCTGGGCGAAGACCTTGGTGAAGGTCTTGAACAGGGCCGCCTTGTCGGCCGCCGCCGGCACGCCGTCGACGGCGATCGCCGCCTCCATGACGCCGGGGCCGGTCTCGGTGTGCAGCCCCTCAAGGGCGAAATCCATCTCCTGGCAGACATCCAGGAACTCCCGATGGAAATCGGCCCAGACCGAGTTGCGCAGCACCGAATAGCCGAAGAAGCCCGGGGTGATCGGCTTCATGTCGCGATAGTGCTTCTCGCGGACGGTGTGCGGCGTCTCCTCGAACAGGAAGAACTCGTACTCGGCGGCGGCCGAGGGCACCAGGCCCATATCGGCGGCCTTGACGACCACCCGGTTCAGGCAGGCGCGGGGGCAGACCGTCTCCGCCTCGTCGGCGAAATCGCCCAGGAAGAACAGCATGCCGTCCTCCCAGGGGATCTCCCGGCAGCTCTCCGGCAGGATGCGCACCTTGGCGTCGGGATAGCCGGTGTGCCAGCCGGTGAATTGGACGTTGTCGTAGAGCTGGTCATAGCTGTCCCAGCCCAGGACCACGTCGCAGAAGCCGAAGCCGCCGGACATGGCCGACAGGAACTTCTCCCGCGCCATGTACTTGCCACGCAGCACGCCGTCCATGTCGAAGGCGCCGACCTTGACGTGGGACAGGTCGCGCTCCTCGACGATCCTGCGCGCGTCCTCCGCGGTCCTGACCTCGCTGGCCCGCATGAACTGCCTCCCGGGTAATCGTGTCTTGTCGTTGGATGCGGCCTGCGGCGGGCGCCATCGGCCGGCGGGACCGTCACACTATCGTAAGACGGAGACGCGGTTCCAGTCGCCATCGCGCCGCTGTCGGCCCACAGGAAAGCCCTTGAGGCGGAACGCGGAACTGAGCCACCATGGTCTCTTCATCTCAGCGCCCCGGCCGCGACGGTGCGCCAGGACAATCAAGAAACCGGTCATTCGGGAACGAGTCGAGGGAGGTTACCACCATGGATGTCAGAGCCGCGGTCGCGCATGAGGCCGGCAAGCCGCTGGAGATCGAAACGGTCCAGTTGGAGGGCCCGCGCGAGGGCGAGGTGCTGGTCGAGCTGAAGGCGACCGGCGTCTGTCATACCGATGCGTTCACCCTCACGGGCGCCGATCCGGAAGGCCTGTTCCCGACCATCCTCGGCCATGAGGGCGCCGGGGTGGTGGTCGATACCGGGCCGGGGGTGACAACCCTGGAGCCGGGCGACCACGTGATCCCGCTCTACACCCCGGAATGCCGGGAATGCGAGTACTGCTACTCGCAGAAGACCAATCTCTGCCAGGCGATCCGGGTGACCCAGGGCCAGGGCGTGATGCCGGACGGCACGAGTCGGTTCTCCCTGAATGGCAAGCCGCTCTACCACTACATGGGCTGCTCCACCTTCGCCAATTACACCGTCCTTCCGGAGATCGCGCTGGCGAAGATCCGCAAGGACGCGCCCTTCGACATCGTCTGCTACATCGGCTGCGGCGTGACCACCGGCATTGGTGCCGTGATCAACACCGCCAAGGTGGAGGCCGGCGCCAATGTGGTGGTGTTCGGCCTGGGCGGCATCGGCCTGAATGTCCTCCAGGGCGCCAAGCTGGTCGGCGCCAACATGATCGTCGGCGTCGATCTGAATCCGGAGCGCGAAGCCATCGGCCGGCAATTCGGCATGACCCATTTCGTCAATCCCAGGGAGATCAACGATGATCTGGTCGGCCACCTGGTCGAGCTGACCGGCGGCGGGGCGGATTACTCCTTCGAGTGCATCGGCAATGTGGATGTGATGCGCCAGGCCCTGGAATGCTGCCACAAGGGCTGGGGAGAGAGCATCATCATCGGTGTCGCCGGTGCGGGGCAGGAAATCTCCACCCGGCCGTTCCAACTCGTCACCGGACGGGTCTGGCGGGGCACCGCCTTCGGCGGCGCCCGCGGCCGTACCGACGTGCCGAAGATCGTCGACTGGTACATGGACAACAAGATCCAGATCGACCCGCTGATCACCCACAAGATGCCGCTGGAAGAGATCAACACCGCCTTCGACCTGATGCACGAAGGCAAGTCGATCCGCAGCGTGATCACGTATTAGGGACGTCAGGCCACCGGGTGTGAATCGATGCAGGGACGGGCGTTGCGATGGCCAGCGGCCTTTCTGGCCGTTGCCGCCGTCCTGCTCCAGTCCATGCCGGGCGCGCGTGCAGGCGAACCTGTGCTCACCCTCGAGGTCGGCAGCACGCAACTCGCGCTGGCACGCGAGGACATTGAAGATGCCTCACACAGGCTGACCGCCACGGAGCAGGAGGGCCTGGAGATCAGTCTGGTGCCTGCCAAGGGCAGGGCTCTGGCGAAGTTCACCACCACATTCGTAGGCGAGCAGATCGTCATTCGCTTCGGCGACCGGATCCTTTCGAGCCCGTACATCATGGAGCCGATCACCAATGGCGGGTTCACCATCTCCCCAATCAATCGCGAGGACGCCAGAGCGATCATCGACATGCTGAACTAGCCACCCTGATCAACCCGATGGAACGACAATGGCTGAACTGAAGACCATCTCCGAACAGAAGTGCTATGGCGGTTTCCAGGGCTTCTACGAGCACCAGAGCGAGGTCACCGGCACGGCGATGAAGTTCGCAGTGTACCGGCCGGTGCAGGCGGAGACGGCGAAGGTGCCGGTGCTGACCTATCTGGCCGGGCTGACCTGTACCGAGGAGACGTTCACCATCAAGGCCGGGGCGCAGCGCTATGCCTCGTCCTACGGCATGATGCTGGTGATGCCGGATACCAGCCCGCGCGGCGCCGGCATTCCGGGCGAGGACGAAGATTGGGATTTCGGCAGTGCGGCCGGCTTCTATCTCGACGCCACCGCCGAGCCGTGGTCTCGCAATTACCGCATGTACAGCTATGTGACTGAGGAGCTGCCAGCGCTGATCGCGGCCAATTTCTCCGCTGACATGGAAAGGCAGGGCATCTTCGGCCACTCCATGGGCGGCCACGGTGCGCTCACCGTGGCGCTGAAGAACCCGGGCCGCTACGCATCCGTCTCCGCCTTCGCGCCGATCGTGGCGCCGATGTCGGTGCCCTGGGGACAGAAGGCCTTTGCCGGCTATCTCGGCGGCGACGAGGCCGAGGCGCGTAAGTATGACGCGACGGCCCTGCTGGCCGACGGCGCCCGTTTCGACGGCACCATCCTGGTCGATATCGGCCTGGCCGATCCGTTCCTGGAACGCGAGCTGAAGCCGGAGCTGCTGGAGCAAGCCTGCGAAGCCGCCGGCCAGCCGCTCGACCTGCGCCGCCACGCCGGCTACGACCACAGCTACTACTTCATCAGCACCTTCATCGGCGACCACATGACCCACCACGCCGACGCGCTGCTGGAGCGGTAGGGGTTACCTTTCCCCTGGGTCGTCATTCCCGCGAAAGCGGGAATCTCGAGCCGTCTGTGCTCTGTCCCATCGAGGTTCCCGCCTTCGCGGGAACGACGCGGTAGGGAGGAGGGCGGGGCTGTCTACCAAAACAGCTCAATTGTCATTCCCGCGAAGGCGGGAATCCAGTTGGCACGCTGGTTCAGCCGAAGCGGTCGGGATCGCTGGATTCCCGCCTTCGCGGGAATGACAATAGTGTTGGTTGGCGGGTGCCGGAACCAAGGCCGTCCGGCGCGGGCGTCCTAGCCCCCGACCACCAGCCCGTCCCGAAAGACCGTCAGGTCCCCGGCACTCATCACCGTCCAGTCCTCATTGTCGGTCAGCGGTTTGGTGGCGATGACCGTGACGATGTCGCGGGGCGTGGTGACCTCGGCGAAATCCACCGTCATCTCGGTGTCGATCAGGCTGGCCTCGCCGAAGGGCGCGCGGCGGGTCAGCCACGCCAGATGCGTGCTGCAGTGGCAGTAGAGGTTGCGGGAGTCGCAGAGCATGAAGTTGAAGGTGCCGGTCTCGGAAACCTCGGCGGCCAGCTCGGCGATCAGGCGCCGCAGGGCGCGGTCGCTGGGCGGCTCCGGGAAGCGCTCGCGGATGCGGCCCAGCATCCAGCAGAAGGCGTGCTCGCTGTCGGTGGTGCCGATGGGGCGGTAGAAGCCGAGCGGCCAGGACTTTACGCCCTTCAGCTTGCCATTGTGGGCGAAGGCCCAGTGGCGGCCCCACAGCTCGCGGATGAAGGGGTGGGTGTTCTCCAGGCAGATCCGGCCGTTGGTCGCCTTGCGGATGTGGCAGATGACGTTGAGGCTCTTGACCGAATGGGTGCGCACCAGCTCGGCGATCTCGGAGTCCACGCTCGCCAGCGGGTCGTGGAAGGTGCGGCAGCCGCGGTTCTCGTAGAAGGCGATGCCCCAACCGTCGCGATGCGGCCCGGTGCGGCCGCCGCGCTGGATCAGCCCGGAGAAGCTGAACCGGATGTCGGTCGGGACGTTGCAGTTCATGCCCAGGAGCTCGCACATGGCCGGAATTCTAGTTGCGCCGCTGTCCCCGGCAAGGACGGTGTGCCGAACCCGGCACGCCCGATGGTCGAGGTTCAGCACTCTTTAAGTGTATTGAGCGACGGTCGGCACCCTTTTCAGTGATGGGTGGCTATCATGTCCTACGCCGTCGATCTTCTGGCCGCTCTTCTTTGCGCCGTGGCTGCCGCGCTCTATGTCGCGCAAATCAAATCCACGCGCATCTACGCGCGCCGCATCGGACCGGATGGGCAGTTGGTTCCCGGAGGTCCGATCGACCTGTCGGCACCGCCTGACGAGGAGGCCGATGTCGAAATCGAGGTCTTCACGACTCTGAGCCACAACCCCCATTGCGCTCCACCGGAGGAAGATGGCTGGCAACGCCAGGAAGATCAGCCACCGGACTGGAAGAACTATGTGCATGCGGGATTTGGGCTGGTGCTGGCCATCGGGGCAATCGGCCTCGCCCTGGGCGCCTTCCTGCCGACGACGCCGATCGCGTGGCTGGTGGCCTCGGCATCGGCGATCGCGCTTGCCGTCGATCTGCCGCGACTGGCCGGCCAATTCATCGATCGAGAGGTCTTCCTGCTGATGTTCGCCCCGCAAGTGATCGTGGCGATCGGCGCTTTCGCCGCGTATCGGCTGTTCTAGGCCGCGGGGGCGCTGATCGGCGGCAGGAAACCGCCGCTATACCGGCCGTCCGTTGACATTGAGCAGGCGGCGCTCGGAGCCCTCGAAGACGCCGCAGGTCAGCCGGCCGGTGGCGAACGCGCCGGTGTCGAGGCAGACGCGGTTGTCGAGCATCTCCGGGTGGCGGCAGGGGGTGTGGCCGTGCACCACCACGAAGGGATGCGGCTCGGTGCAGTCCAGGAAATCCTTGCGGATCCAGTACAGATCCTCGCGGGATTGCTGTTCCAGCGGCACGCCGGGGCGGATCCCGGCATGGACGAACAGGTAGCCGCCCTCCTGGTGATACGGCTTCAGGGCATCGAGGAAGACGCGATGGGTAGCCGGCATGGCCTCGTCCATGGCCTCGCGGATCCGGTCGGCCAGCTCGGTGAACGGCGTCGCGGTGTCAGCCTTGACGTCGTAGCTCGCCAGTGTGTCGATGCCGCCATTCTGCAGCCAGGTCATGGTCAGACCGGCGCCGCGTGCCGTCCCGGCCTGGGCCGGGTCCAGCGCGGTCAGCATCATGTCCTCGTGGTTGCCGGCCAGATAGACCCGCTCGACGCCTTGCTCCGGCAGGCCGCGGCCCGAGGCCAGCAGCTCGATCACCCCGCGCGATTCGCTGCCCCGGTCCACGTAATCGCCGAGATAGACCACCACCGCCCGCTCCGGCGCGCTTTGCTCCAGGTCGCGTCGGATCGCCGCATGCAGGTCCTGCAGCAGGGGCAGCTGGCCATGCAGGTCACCGACCGCGTAGAGCCGGGTGCCCGGCGGCGCGATCCCCGGGCGCGTGGTTTCCAGAACGGAGTTCATCGGCGAAAGATAGTCTGCGTGATCCTATGTTACAGGGTGCGACGGAAAATTAATGTCTCTGCGGTCTTGTCGCGCCCATGCCCGCGCCCCGAGTTGAACCGGCCGGGAAATCAGGTTAGGAACGCCGCGATTGCGGCCACGCACCCGAGTCCACCGGAGCCCCAGAATGACCGATGCCAGATCCCACACCCGCCTGGACAGCAAGGACGACGAGAAGGAGCGGCCCGAAGCCGGCGCCATGGTGGCGCAACAGCTCTTCGAGTCCCGCACCGTCCTGATCTTCGGCGAGATATCGCAGAAGGTGGCGAAGGAGGTCATCGCGCAGTTGCTTGCGCTGGATGCCAAGAGTGCCGATCCGATCCGGCTCATCATCTGCTCCCAGGGCGGCCATGTTGAGGCCGGCGACACAATCCACGACATGGTCGGGTTCATCAAGGCGCCGGTGAAGATGATCGGCACCGGCTGGGTGGCCAGCGCCGGGGCGCACATCTTCCTGGGCGCCAAGAAGGAGAACCGCTACTGCCTGCCGAACACCCGCTTCCTGCTGCATCAGCCGATGGGCGGCGTCGGCGGCCCGGCGGCGGATATCGCCATCGAGGCCAAGGAAATCGTCAAGATGCGCCAGCGCCTCAACGAGGTCATCGCGCGGGAGACCGGCCAGCCGATGGACAAGGTCGAGAAGGACACCGACCGCAATTTCTGGATGTCGGCCGAGGAAGCCAAGGAATACGGCCTCGTCACCCACATCGTCGCGTCGACCGACAAGGTGAAGTAAGGCCGCCCTTCCCCGCGTCGTCCCCGGGCCTGACCCGGGGACCTCGTCCGGCCGCCACATGGGTCCCCGGGTCAGGCCCGGGGACGACGCAAGCGGCGGCGGATGGCCGCGCCCGTCACGCCAGCCGGTCCGCGACCAGGGCGACGATCGAGCCGTGGCGGGTCTCCGCCGCGGTGGCCAGGTGCTTGCGGCTCTTTGTGAAGTCGGCCGCCAGATCGGCGTCCTTCACGCTCTTCAGATTGATGTCGACATTGTAGAGGACGGCGGTCACCGCCCCGTTCAGCAGGGCGGCACCCGCCGCCACGTCGCTGAGGATGCCGGTATCGGAGACCGCGGCTGCCTGGCGCGCCAGGTCCAGGGATTCCAGCACCGACTGGGCCGCGTTGAGCGGCACCTCGGTCGCCGCCACTGCCGCTTCGGCCAGGGCGGCCCGGCGGGCGGCCTTGTCCTCCTCCGTGCCGCGCGGCAGCTTCAGCGCCGCCATATAGGCCTCGAACACCGCGATATCGGCGTCGGCGTGGCCGGACAACTCGGCCAGCAGCCGGTCACCGCCTTCGATCAACGGCGCCAGCGCCGCCTTGTCGTCGGCCTTGCCCTCGGTCACCCGGAGCGCCATCAGCACCAGGCCCATGCCGATGGCGGCGGAGACCATGGCCGCGGAGCCGCCGCCCGGTGTCGGGTCGGCGCTGGCGGTGCGGTCGCGGAACTCGGCCAGGCCGCAGGTCCAGATGCTCTCGCTCACGATGGGTCCTCCTGGCCGTTCTGCAAGGCGATGGCGCGCAGCAGGTTGTCGAAGATGACGGTGGAGGTCAGCGGCCCGACGCCGCCGGGCACCGGCGTCAACGCCTTGACCACACCGTCGGCGCCCGGATCGACGTCGCCGACGATGCCGTCATCGACCACGTTGATGCCGGCGTCGATGACGATCTGGCCGGGTTTCAGGTGCTCGGCGGCGACCAGCGAGGGCCGGCCGGCGGCCACGAAGACGAAGTCGCAGGGTGCGATCGCCGCGGCCAGATCCGGGGTCCGTGTGTGGCAGACCGTCACGGTGGCGTGGCGGTTGATCAGCATGGGGATCAGGGCGCGGCCGACCGACCGCCCGCGGCCCACCACCACCGCCTGCGTGCCCGCTAGCGGGGCCGCGCTCTCGGCCAGGCGGATGCAGGCGATCGGTGTCGCCGGCGCGATGGCGCCGCTCTCGTCGCCGGCGGCGATCTGACCGAGATTGGCCGCCGTCAGCCCGTCGACATCCTTCAACGGGTCGATGTGGCCGATGGCGCGCTCGGCGTCCAGGGACGGGTCCAGGGGAAGTTCCAGCAGGATGCCGTGTACCCGGTCATCCCGCGACAGGGCGTCGAGCTCATACTCCAGCGCATCCTGGCCCAGCGCGGGGTCGAACCGCACCAGGTTGATGGCGATGCCCAGCTTCTCCGCCGAGCGCTGCTTGGCCTCGGCATACTTGATCGCCGCCGGATCGGCGCTGCCGACCACCACCGCCAGCACCGGCGTGGTGCCCGCGGCCTTCAGCGCCGCCGTCCGCTCGGTGATCGACTGGCGCAGGTCTTCGGCCAGGGGCTTGCCCTTCAACAGCACGGTGTCTGTCACGGATGGTCCTTTTCGAGATGAGGCCAGTGCGGCGACTGGATAACCTCGACTTTCCCCGCCGACAAGGCCATAAACCCTGGCCGCCCGCGAGGCGGGAAGGAGCAGGGAGCAGGTGCCAGTGGAGCGGGTGCTTCTCGGCCTGGGCGCCAATATCGGCGACCGGCTGGCCAATCTGCGCGCCGCCATCGACGGGCTGGCGGGATTCATGCGGCTGGACGCCGCCTCGCCGATCTACGAGACCGCGCCCATGTACGACACCGACCAGGCCGCCTATCTCAACATGGCGGCCGTCGGCCGGACGGACCTCGAGCCCGGTCCGCTGCTCGATGCGCTGAAGGCGCTGGAACGCGGCATCGGCCGCGTCCGCTCCCGTCGCTACGGCCCGCGCGCCATCGATCTCGACATCGTCTTCTACGGGGACCGGGTCGTCCGAGAGCCCGGGCTGGAAATCCCCCATCCAAGACTAGCGGAACGGGCCTTCGTCCTGGCCCCGGCCGCCGACATCGCGGCCGGGTGGCGGCACCCGCAGACCGGATCCTCGGTGGCGGATCTGCTGTCGGCACTTGGGCCCGTGGCCGATGTCCACCCATACGCCGCGGCCCCGGACATCGCGGAGGGGGCGGCCGACGGTCCGTGACGCCGTCACGTTGTGGCGGCGCGGAATTTTCACAATCTTAACGTGGGGCGGTCTAGGTCGGGGACATGTTGAGACTGGTCAGGAGCCTGCCGACGACGGTCGAGTTCGCGACGGTGATCACCATCGCGTTCGGCAGCTTCATCTACTACTCAATCCAGGACTATCTCAGCGCGCCGGCAGCCGGCGTATCCGATCCGGCGGCCCAGTCCTACTGGTCCGACGCGGCCCTGATCGGGCTGGTCATCAACGAGCTCTTCCTGCTGGCGATCGTGGCGGTGTTCCTGCGCCTCAGGGGCTGGACGCTGGGGGATTTCGACTTCCAGGTGACGTGGCGGCTCAGCGGCGTCGGGGTGCTGCTGTTCGTGGCCAACTATGCCGTCTATTACAGCCTCTATCCGGTGGTGGTCGGCACCAGCCTGGCGCTGTTCGGCAGCGATCTCGGAATGGGCTCCAACCTGGCGTTCTCCGATGCCGACACGGCCGCCATGTCGATCAGCCTGTTCGCGATCCTGCTGTTGTGCGTGGTCAATCCGGTTTTCGAGGAAGTGCTGGTGGTCGGCTATGTGATGACCGTCGTCCAGCGCCGATTCGGCATGTGGCTGGCGATCAATGTCAGCACCGTGATCCGGCTCTCCTATCACCTCTATCAGGGGCCGATCGTGCTTCTCTCGATCGTCCCGCTGGGCCTCATCTTCGGCTACTGGTATGCCCGCACCGGCAAGCTTTGGCCGCTGATCCTGGCCCATGCGATCATGGATTTCATTCCGTTCTACTGGGCCTAGGGACGCAAGCCGCCGCCGGGCGTCAGACGGGAATCCACTCGGTACAGCGCACGCCATAGACGGCCCAGGCGAAGAACACGAGGCCGAACAGGTACCGGCTGTGGCCGGGCCGGAGCAGTCTGGGAATCGCGTAGAAGGCGCCGCCGATGATCGCCAGGACCGCGAATCCGGCCGGATTGTGCACAAGCGTCAGGATTGGAAAGAACAGCAACAGCAGCGGGAGAAGGAAGGCCCAGCCGACGAGTGCCATGTCGACTCTGTCCGCGGCGAGCATGAGCGAGGCGGCGGCCGTGAGGTAGGGCGCCAGGAAGCCGATCGCGACGTCGAGGGCCTGCCCGCGGGTCGCCGGTCCGGATGGCGTGTTGCCGATGTCTTCGACCATCGGCCGATCCTGGCCGAATTACCTTAAAGCGCGGTGCAGGCGGCAACCCGGTCACGAGATTGTTGGCCAATCTGCTTTACCGCCCTGGCCGCCACGGTCATCCTCCTACAATGCGTTGGGTAGGTACGGTGCTGGTGATCTGGGTCGCGGCCATGGCCGTTTGGCCGGGGCCGTCGGCGTGGGCCGAGCCGATCACCCTGAACGGCATCACCTTCAGCGACGAGATCGGCGGATTCGAGCTGGTCGATGGCTGGGGCAGCGGGACCCATGCGGACCCGTTCGTGATCGTGGAGCGGGTGTTCGACGACGCGCCGGCGATCCTGGTGGTGCGCGGCTTCTCCGAGGCCTTCGGCAACACCGCCCGCACCCAGCACCTGGCCGGCTTCGTCATGACCAAGGTGGTGATCAACGCCACCAGCAATGCCTGGCAGAGCTATGAGCTGGAGCTGCAGGAGCGGCTGGGCCAGAACAGCACCTATGGCGACGGGCTGTCCTTCGGGCAGAACCCGACCAGCGCCCGCAGCTTCTCCTCCGACCTCTACCGCGACATGATCGCGACGGACGAGCCGCTGGACGGGGTGACGTTCCGCCAGGGCGTGGTGCGGCCGGGCGATCAGGTCGCCTTCCGCTTCTTCGTCACCGACAACACGCCGCAGGCGCTGTTCTATCTGGTCCAGAGCCGGGAACAGCCGGTGGTCATGGCGCCGATTCGCCCCGAACCGCCGCCAAGGGGCTGATTTCGCTGGATTTGCTGCGCAATTAGGCAGTGCAGCAAAAATGCCGTCCTTTTGCAGCAATTGCAGCATTTTTGGGCAGCGCAACACGGGATTCGCGGGCCCGGACGCTTTCGCCCGGCGACCGGCCGTCACAAATCGAAAATCGAATCTGATCGAATAGATGTATAAGATTCATAATGCTGTAGGCGGAATTTCATACAGCGACTCAAAATCTGGCTTGCAATAACCATTCGTTCACTTGCCGTTAACCGATTTGCTGCATATATTGCGGCGCAAAATAATTCGTGCGACGCACAATCGCAGTCGCTCGGTGCGGGATGGCAAATCAGGAGACCTGACCAGTGGACGACGTTCGCCGCTACGACGACCGCGAGGCCGGCTACTATCTGGAGGATCTGTCGGTCGGCATGTCCGCCAGCTTCTCCAAGACGCTGACGGATGCCGACATCGTCATGTTCTCCGGCGTGTCCGGTGACACCAATCCGGTGCACCTGGACGAGGAATACGCCAAGGACACGATCTTCGAAGGCCGGATCTCCCACGGCATGCTGAGCGCCGGGTTCATCTCCGCCGTTCTGGGCACCAAGCTGCCGGGCCCGGGCTGCATCTACATCAGCCAGGATCTCCGCTTCAAGGCGCCAGTGCGCCCCGGCGACACGGTCACGGCGCGCGTCACGGTCATGGAGATCATCCCCGAGAAGCGCCGGGTGGTCATGCAGACCCAATGCATGGTCGGCGATACGCTGGTGATCGACGGCGAGGCCACCGTCATGGTGCCGACCCGCGCGTAATCCCGGCGCCGTTCCCGGCGCTGGCGAGTGAACACCTCCCTCACTATAGTCGCACCCGATTTTTCCCAAGCCCGGGATCATCGGTCGGCGGTCATGCAGATTTTCAGGCATCACAGCGAGTTGCCTCACGCCTTGCGCGGCTCGGTCGTGGCGGTGGGCAATTTCGACGGCGTGCATCGCGGCCACCAGATCGTCATCGCCGATGCGGCGGCGGTGGCCCGGTCCAGCGGCGCGCCGCTGGCGGTGCTGTCCTTCGAGCCGCATCCGCGCGCCCTGTTCCGGCCCGACGACCCGCCCTTCCGGCTGACACCGTTCCGCATCAAGGCGCGGCTGCTGGAGGCGCTGGGCGTCGATCTGCATCTGGTGCTGCATTTCGACCTGGATTTCTCCCACCGTTCGGCGGACTGGTTCGTCGAGGAGGTGCTGCTGGCCGGGCTCGGCGCCAGCCATGTGGTGATCGGCTATGATTTCTGCTTCGGCCACAGGCGCCAGGGCGACGCGGAGGCGCTGTTTTCCTACGGCCGCCGGCACGGCTTCGGTGTCACGGTGGTCACCCAGGCTTCCGACGAGAGCGGCGGCACCTATTCCTCCAGCGCGGCGCGGGAGCACCTGCAGCACGGCCGGGCCCGCGAGGCGGCGGAGATCCTCGGCCGCCCCTGGGAGATCGAGGGCCGGGTGGAGAAGGGCGATCAGCGCGGCCGCGAGTTCGGCTACCCGACCGCCAATTTGACGCTGGGCGACTATCTGCGGCCGGCCTACGGGGTCTATGCGGTCCGTGCCGCCGTCGACGAAGGCGCGGCGCTGGATTGGCATGACGGCGTCGCCAATGTCGGCATCCGCCCGATGTACGCCGTCGCCGAGCCGCTGATGGAGGCGCATCTGTTCGATTTCGACGGCGACCTCTACGGCCGCCATCTGAGGGTGCAGCTGGTCGACCGCTTGCGCCCGGAGATGAAGTTCGAGGCGATCGACGCGTTGATCGAGCAGATGGATCGGGATTCCCAAGCGGCGCGCAAGGCGCTGGCGGAGTAGGTATTCACCACAGAGACACAGAGTACCAACCCATCAAAAGGTTCGTCATTCCCGCGAAGGCGGGAATCTCGAGAGGCCGCCACTTGCCGGTCGAGATTCCCGCCTTCGCGGGAATGACGTTGTTGAGTTGGTTGTTGTTCCTCTGTGTCTCTGTGCCTCGGTGGTTTGACTCCTTGGTATCTCAACCACGGCCTCCGCCCTTGACCCCCCGGGGTGATTCGCTAACATCCGCGCCGCCATGAAGAACCGGCTTGCATATCCGCGCCCAGCGGCGCGTTCGGGGCGAATTATCGCCCCGGTCCTCTGAACGGGGGCCGGGCCTTGGCCGCATTTGCGGCACTTTCCTGATCCAGAAGAACAACGGACGACGGTCCATGAGCGTATTCCGGCCCGCCGGGCACCCCTCTGAGGGCGGTTCCGGCGCCGGGTACGGAGAGGATTTACGATGACCGCTGCAGACACTGCGACGGACGAGGTCGACTACAAATCCACCGTCTTCCTGCCGCGCACCGATTTCCCGATGCGCGGCGGGTTGCCGCAGAGGGAGCCGGAACTGCTGGCCCGCTGGCGGGAGGCCGATCTCTATAGCCGCCTGCGCGAGCAGTCCAAGGGCCGCGAGCCCTTCATCCTGCATGACGGCCCGCCCTATGCGAACGGCCACCTGCATATCGGCCACGCCATCAACAAGGTGCTGAAGGACCTCGTCGTCCGCACCCAGCAGATGACCGGCAAGGATTCCAACTACGTCCCTGGCTGGGACTGCCACGGCCTGCCGATCGAGTGGAAGATCGAGGAGAAGTACCGCAAGGAGGGCAAGGACAAGGACGATGTCCCGATCCTGCAGTTCCGCGACGAGTGCCGGCGCTTCGCCGAGCATTGGGTCGGGGTGCAGTCGGAGGAATTCCAGCGGCTGGGCGTGATCGGCGACTGGAAGACGCCCTACACCACGATGACCAACGCCGCCGAGGCGCAGATCGTCCGCGAGATCCACAAATTCGCCCTCAATGGCGGGCTGTTCCGCGGCATGAAGCCGGTGCTGTGGTCGGTGGTCGAGAAGACCGCCCTGGCCGAGGCCGAGGTCGAGTACGAGGACCATGTGTCCACCACCATCTGGGTGCGCTTCCCGGTGGTGACCGCCTCGCGGCCGTCGCTGGACGGCGCCTTGGTGCTGATCTGGACGACGACGCCCTGGACCATCCCGGCCAACCGCGCCCTGGCCTTCGGCGAGGACATCGAATACGCCGCGTTCAAGGTCGCCGCCGTCGAGGAAGGCAGCGCCGCCAAGGTCGGCGAGACCCTGGTGCTGGCCACCGCCTTGGCCGAGGACGTCGCCAGGCAGGCCGGCATCACCGACTGGGCGGCGGTCGACACCTTCCCCGGCACCGCGCTGGCCGGCACGGTCTGCCGGCATCCGCTGGAGGGCCAGGGCGGCAAGGACGCCTATTCCCACGGGGCGCCGGCCTATGCGGCGGAGTTCGTGACGACGGAGCAGGGCACCGGCGTGGTGCATATCGCGCCCAGCCACGGCGCCGACGATTTCGATCTCGGCGCCCGCCACGGCATCAAGGCCGAGCAGATGGTCAGTGAGGACGGCCGGTTCCTCGACCACGTGCCGCTGTTCGCCGGACAGGTGATCTACAGGCCCAACGGCAAGCCGGGCCCGGCCAATCGTGAGATCTGCGCCGCGCTGGACGCGGCCGGCATGCTGGTGGCCCAGGGCAAGCTGACGCACAGCTATCCGCATTCCTGGCGGTCCAAGGCGCCGCTGATCTTCCGGGCGACGGCGCAATGGTTCATCTCGATGGACACCAACGATTTGCGCGACAAGGCGCTGGCAGCGCTGGACCAGACCCGCTTCGTGCCCGCCGCCGGCTACAACCGGTTGCGCTCGATGATCGAGAACCGGCCGGATTGGTGCATCAGCCGGCAGCGCGCCTGGGGCGTGCCCATCGCCATCTTCGTGCACAAGGAGACCGGCGAGGTCCTGCGCGACGAGGCGGTGTTCAAGCGCATCGCCGACACCTTCGAGGCCGAGGGCTCCGATGCCTGGTTCGCCCGCGATCCGCAGGATTTCCTGGGCAACGACCACAAGGCCGAGGATTACGACCAGATCTTCGACATCGTCGATGTCTGGTTCGAATCCGGCTCGACCCACAGCTTCGTGCTGGAGGCGCGCGACGACCTGGCCTCGCCGGCGTCGCTCTACCTGGAAGGGTCGGACCAGCATCGCGGCTGGTTCCACTCCTCGCTGCTGGAGGGCTGTGGCACCCGCGGCCGGGCGCCTTATGACGCCGTGCTGACCCATGGCTTCACCCTGGACGAGCGCGGCCGCAAGATGTCGAAATCGCTCGGCAACACGACCGATCCGCAAGACGTGATCGCCAAGAGCGGGGCCGACATCCTGCGGCTCTGGGTGGTCGGCACCGACTATTTCGAGGACCACCGGATCGGCCCGGAGATCCTCAAGCACCACGTCGACATGTACCGCCGGCTGCGCAACACGCTGCGCTATCTGCTGGGCGCGCTGGACGGATTCGAGGAGTCCGAGCGGCTGGCGCCGGCTCAGATGCCGGAGCTCGACCGCTGGGTGCTGCACCGGCTGCACGAGCTCGACGGCGAGATCCGCGCGGCGGTCGACGGCTTCGACTTCCACGCCATGGCGACGGCGCTGCACCAGTTCTGCACCGTCGATCTGTCGGCGTTCTATTTCGACGTGCGCAAGGACTCGCTCTACTGCGACCGGCCGGACAGCGTTCGGCGGCGGGCGGTGCGCACGGTGCTGGACCATCTGTTCGACTGCCTGACCGCCTGGCTGGCGCCGATCATCTGCTTCACCGCCGAGGAGGCCTGGCTGTCACGCATGGGCGAGGCGGCCGGCAGCGTGCATGAGCGGCAGTTCCCCGAGGTCCCGGACGCCTGGCACGACGACGCCCTGGCGGAGCGCTGGCGGAAGATCCGCCGGGTGCGGCGGGTGGTGACCGGCGCGCTGGAACTGGAACGGGCGGAGAAGAAGATCCGCTCCTCCCTGCAGGCCGGCCCGGTGGTGCATCTCTCGACCGAGCTGAAGGAATTGGCCGAGACGGTCGACATGGCCGACATCGCCATCGCCTCGTCCATCACCCTGGTCGAGGGGCCGGGGCCGGCGGAGGCGTTCCGCCTGCCGGAGGTGGCGGATGTCGCGGTCGAGCCCGTTCTGGCCAAGGGCGAGAAATGCGCCCGGTGTTGGCGGGTGCTGCCGGAGGTCGGGAGCGTCGCGGCGCATCCGTCCCTGTGCGAGCGCTGCGCGGACGCGGTCGATGCCCATGGCGGCTGACATATCGATACGCACCTTCTGGGACAACTGGTCGATCCGGTTCGGATTGTCGGTTGCCGCGGTCATCCTGGTGGTCGATCAGCTCAGCAAATGGGTCATCGTCGACCATGTGATGCAGCCGCCGCGCTTCATCGAGGTGACCGGCTTCTTCAACCTGGTCATGGTGTGGAACCGCGGCGTCAGCTTCGGCATGTTCGGCGGTGGCGGCGATGTCATGCGCTGGATCCTCACAGTCGTTGCGCTGGCGATCACGGTTTTCCTGGTCCACTGGCTGCGCCAGGCAGATCGGCGGCAGCTGTCGTTCGCCCTCGGCCTTGTGATCGGCGGCGCGATCGGGAACGCGATCGACCGCATGCGGTTCGGCGCGGTTGCGGACTTCCTGGATGTCCATCTATGTTTTGGGCCGGTCGGCGACTTCCTGGTGACCAATATCGGCACCTGTCATTGGCCGGCATTCAACGTTGCGGACAGCGCGATCGTGATCGGCGTCGGTCTCCTGCTGTTCGATCAGCTGTTCGGGCCGCGTCCGGCCGGGGACGGCGACGAGAAGGATCGGACCGAGACATGAGGCGAATTCCCGGCGGAGTCCTTGCCCTGGCGCTGGCGGCCGTCGCGCTGTCCGGATGCTCGGAATTCCGCGCCCTGGCCGGCCTGGAACGCCGGGTCCCCGATGAGTTCGCGGTGGTCTCGCGGGCGCCGCTGACCCTGCCGCCATCCTTCGAACTGCCGGCACCGGTCCCCGGGGCGCCCCGGCCGCAGGAGGGCACCGCCACGGCGCGGGCGGAGTCGGTGCTGTTCGGCGGGCGCCAGTCCGGATTCTACTTCGACGGCCAGTTCGTGGCCGCCGGGCCGGCCTCCGACGGCGAGGAAGCGCTCCTGGCCCGCGCCGGCAGCGACGCCGCCCAGGCCAATATCCGTGCGACGGTCAACCGCGAGGCGGATCAGGAGCTTGAGGATACCGGCGGGTTCGCCGAGGGCCTGTTGTTCTGGCAGACGCCGGAGCAGCCCGGGCTGACGGTCGATGCCGAGGCGGAGATGCGGCGGCTGGCCAACAACGCCGCCCTCGGCCTGCCGCTCAACGAGGGCGAGGTGCCGGTCGAGGAGCAGCGGGAACGCGCTCCTCTCGAAGGTTTGTTTGGCAACTAGCGGTCCAAAGACCAACTCCTTGGGCATCGGTCGCAATGATGTGCCCAGCAAAGGAACCCAATTCGTGAACCATTTCCGACGTCTGTTCGGTGCCGCGTCCCTGGCCGCCGCACTCGCTCTCGTCGGCTTGGCCGGTCCCGCCCAGGCGGCCGTCTACGAGCCGGAGACCTTCACCCTGGACAACGGCATGCAGGTGGTGGTGGTCACCAACCGCAACGCTCCCGTCGTCACCCACATGGTCTGGTACAAGGTCGGCGCCGCCGACGAGCCGCCGGGCGTGTCGGGAATCGCGCATTTCCTGGAGCACCTGATGTTCAAGGGCACGCACACCGTGCCCGAGGGCGAGTTCAACCGCCGCATCGCCCGCAATGGCGGCCAGGACAACGCCTTCACCAGCTGGGACTTCACCGGATATTTCCAGAACATCGCCGTGGACCGCCTGGCCATGGTGATGGAGCTGGAGGCCGACCGGATGACTAACCTGGTGCTGACCGAGCAGCAGGTGGCGACCGAGCGCGACGTGATCATCGAGGAGCGGCGTCAGCGCATCGACAACAATCCCGGCGCCCGCCTGGGCGAGCAGATGATGGCGGCCCTGTACCAGAACCATCCCTACGGCATCCCGATCATCGGTTGGGAGCACGAGATGGCGGCGCTGACGCGGGAGGACGCGCTCGACTTCTATCGCACCTGGTATGCGCCCAACAACGCGGTGCTGGTGGTCTCCGGCGACATCGACGCCGAGGAGCTGCGGCCGCTGGCGGAGCGCTATTACGGCGTCATTCCGGCCCGTCCGGTGCCGGAACGGGCGCGGCCCCAGGAACCGGAATTCGTCAGCGAGCGCCGGGTCATCCTGCGCCACCCCGCCGTGCAGCAACGCTCCTGGAGCCGCTACTACCGGGCGCCGAGCTACCGCATCGCCGACGGCAACGACGTCTACGCCCTGCAGGTGCTCAGCGAGATCCTCGGCGGCGGCACCACAGGCCGCCTCTACCGTTCCCTGGTAATCGACCAGCAGATCGCGGTGGCCGCCGGCAGCGGCTATTCCGGCAATGATTTCGACCGCACCCGTTTCGTCACCTTCGTCTCGCCGGCGCCGGAGGTCGAGATGGCGAATGTGGAGGCCGCCTATGCCGCGGTGGTCGCGGAGCTGCTGACCGATGGCGTCACCGAGCAGGAGGTCGAGGAGGCCCGATCACGGCTGGTCACCGGCGCCATCTACGCCCGCGACAGCGTCAGCGGCCCGGCCCGCGCGCTCGGCGCCTCGCTGAGCGCCGGCCGCTCGATCATCTCGGTGGAATCCTGGCCCGACCAGATCGCCGCCGTGACCGCCGATGACGTCTTGCGGGTGGCGCGGACCGTGCTGGACCGCAACCGCTCGGTGACCGGCTATCTCCTGCGCGCCGAACAGACCCCGGAGTTGACCCAATGAGCCGCTTGTCGTCGATGCTTCGGGCCGCGCGCCTGCTGCCGCTGCTCGCCGTCGTATTCGTCGCGACCCAGGCCCGCGCCGTGGAGGTCCAGCGGGTGGTCAGCCCGATGGGCATCGAGGCCTGGCTGGTCGAGAACGACAGCGTGCCGGTGATCGCCCTGGAATTCGCCTTCCGCGGCGGCGTGGAACTGGACCCCGCCGGCAAGGAGGGGCTGGCCAACCTGGCCTCGGTGCTGCTGGACGAGGGTGCCGGCGATCTCGACAGCGCCACCTTCCAGGCGCGGCTCAGCAACGCCGCCATCTCGCTCAGCTTCGACGCCGCCGTCGACGGGTTCTATGGCAGCCTGAAGACGGTGACCGCCAATGCCGACGAGGCGTTCGAGTTGCTGGAGCTGGCGCTGACCGCGCCGCGCTTCGACGCCGATGCGGTGGAGCGCATGCGCGCCGCGGTGCTGGCGGATATCCGCCGCCGGGTGGCCGACCCGAGCTGGATCGGCCGCCGCGCCTTCTACGAGATGGCCTTTCACGACCATCCCTATGGCCGGCCGTCCCGCGGCACCGCGACCACGGTGAACGGGCTCACGGCCGAGGATCTGCGCGGCTTCGTCGCCGAGCGCTTCAACCGCGCGAACCTGATCGTCGGGGTCTCCGGCGACGTGACGGCGGAGGAGCTGGGTCCGATCCTGGACCGCCTCTTCGGCGACCTGCCCATGGGCCAGCCGAGCCCGCGGCCGGAAGACACCGCGCCGGCCGGGCTGGGCGAGGTGCTGCTGGTGCGCCGCGACGGGCCACAGAGCTCGATGATGCTGTCGCAGCCGGGCATCGCCCGCAGCGATCCGGATTTCTACACCGCCTTCGTGGTCAACCACATCCTGGGCGGTGGCGGCTTCACCTCGCGGCTGACCGACGAGGTCCGCGAGCGGCGCGGGCTGACCTACGGCATCAGCAGCTTCCTGGTCAATTTCGACCATGCCGATCTGCTGATGGTCTCAAGCTCCCTGTCCAACGCCAATGTGGCGCCGGCGCTGGAACTGATCCGCCAGGAATGGCGGCGCATGGTCGCCGACGGCATCTCCGCACAGGAGCTGGATGACGCCAAGACCTTCCTGACCGGCTCCTTCCCGCTGCGCTTCACCTCCACCGACCGCATTGCCTCGATCCTGCTCGGCATGCAGATCGAGAACCTCGGCATCGACTTCCTCGACCGCCGCAACGCCGAGGTGGAGGCGGTGACCCTGGAGAACGCCAACCGCGTCGCCGCCGCGCTCTACGATGTCGATGCGTTGACCGTGGTGGTGGTCGGCGCGCCGGCGGCCGATTTCCGGCCCGACCGGGAGATCGACAGCGCCGATCTGGCGGCCCGGGAGCTCGGCCTGGGCGGATAGCCGCCGCCCCCGCCGATCACGAATCCACCGCCGGCGCCTGCCGGAGCGTGTGGGCATCGCCGGGACGGTTCCCGGCGATGCCGGTGCGCGGCCCTGCACGGCTGCGACTGCCCTGTTATCCGCTGGTGATCGGCCTGTTGCACCCGGCCGTTAGAAGCCCTCCCCATCGACGCCATGGGTCCCGGCCGCGCGATTGGCCGGAACCCGGGCCTCGCCGCGCGGACCGTCGAACGGATGGCCGGATGGTTCCGGCTGCGCGCGACCGGGCGAAAGGGGGGCAGCATGCCGAGTCTGAAACGCAAGGGTCGTTACGGCCAGATGGACGGATGGTTCTGGTGGGTCAGCAACGATCCGCGCGGCCAGCGTCTGTCCAGTGAAGGCTGGAAGCTGCATATCGGCGGCAATCCGAATACGGCGCAGGACATCCTGGATGTCGTGGCGCCGGCGCTCCAGCGGCTGCAGATCCTGCACAAGGTGCTTCCCAGGACCGAGAGTTTCGAATCCCAGACCGGGACGCAGACCGGCAAGTGGTTCTGCGCCTACCCGTGCAGCATCATCGATGCGTTCTCTGCGGTGCTCGCGATCGACGACGCGATCCGTGGCCAGTTCCCGGGCAGGGGCCGGGGAGATCTCGCCATCGAGGTCCCGAATGAAATCCCGGTCGGCGATACGGTCGTCTACACCCGGTACGGCAGCAACAGCTATACCGCGCTGTTCGGACCGAACGGCACCGTGATTCCGGACGACAAGACCTTTACCAAGCCCGGCCATATCGCCAACCCCTGGGATCGTTTCAGCCGGCAGTTGCCGGAACTCCAGGCCACGGGCCGCGCCAGCTTCCCGGCCGACTGGCAGGACCGGTTCCCGGTCTATTCGGAGGAACAGCACGAACTCATGAAGCCCCATCGGGGGCGGTGATCGGATGGCCCAAGGGTCACATCTCTACCGGGCGCCATGGGCGTCGATCTGATCGCGCCGCGCCGGGCATCATCGAAAGACACAGGGACTGAACCATGCCGAGTCTGCGAAGCGCACAGGGGTTCTATTTCCTCAATGGCAGCTGGATGGAGTGGATGGACCATCAGGAGGTCTGGGACGGCATGGCCGATGAGGGGTGGAAGCTGCATGTCGGCGGCACGCCGGAGAACGCCCAGACGATCCTCAACGCGGTCGCCCCGATCTTCCGCCAGCGGCGCATGCACCACAAATTCCTGCCCAATACCGAGGAATTCGCCAATCTGACGGGAACCCAGGTCGGCAAGTGGTTTGCCGCCTATCCGGGCAACGTGATCGAGGCCTTCCTGGCGGTGCATGCCGTCGACGAGGCGATCCGCCGGATCGACGGGACCTGGAACCACGCCACCGCGACCATCAACATCCCCTGCGAAAAGCAGGTGGGCGGCACGGTGGTGTATGCCCGCTACGGCGCCTATCGGCTGGATGCGATGATGGGGCCGAACGGTCCGATCGCCGATAACCGCAGCCAGGTCAAGCCTCCTCACATCCGCGATCCGTGGTTCAATTTCAACAACATGGCCAGCTCGTACAACGGCGTGGCCCCGCGCTACTACTTCGAACCCTTTCCGCGGTATTCGCAGGCGCAGACCGAGGCCCTGAACCGGTTCAGCCGGGGGCCGCGCTAGGCGCTCCATTGAGCTGCGGACGCCGGCCCGGATGACCCGCCGGCGGCGGGAGCGCGGAGGGCTTCTTGAGAGCGTCCTGTGATCGTCCTGTTGCGCGATGCGTGTAGCAGACGTCCCGGTCACGTCTTTTGCCCCGAGCCGTGCGGACCGCAAGGCTGAGCGGTCTCCCGGGGGCAGCGCCCGCCGCGCCTTGGCGGCCGGCATGACGGGACCGCTATCGGCGGACGAAGACGCCCAAGACTGTTTGCAGCACCACGGAGACCGACATGGCAATCCTTCAACCCCCGGCAATCATACCGGCCCGGCAGCAGTACACGGACTACGCGCTCTCCGACGGCAATACCTGGTGGTCCTGGTGGGACGAGCGAACGGAACAGCCCATGGGCTGCCCCGACGAGGGTTGGAAGCTGCACATCGGCGGTACCAAGGACAATGCGGAACGGATCCTGAACGCCGTGGCGCCCAGGCTTCAGCGCCTCGAAATCCATCACAAGTTCGCCCGGGACACGGACATTCTCGACACGGCGAACGGAACCCAGGCGGGGAAGTGGTTCGTCGCCTATCCGTGGAGCCTGGCCCATGCCATCCAGGCGACCTGCGCCATCGATCAGGTCCTGGCCGGCCTGTTCCAAGGCGCGGGTCACCAGGATTTGACGGAGCCCGTGCCGGGCGACCGGCCGGTCGGCCAGACCGTCGTGTACACCCGCTACGGCCAATTCAAGAGAGGGAGCTACATCCTCGGCGCGGATCGCGGGCGGCCCGTGGTCGACAACCGGTCCCAGTCCCGTCCCAGTCACGTTGCCGACCCGTGGCCGGTTTGCCGGGGCCTCCTGGCCGGGGCGCCGCCGCCGACCGATCGTCTTCCGGTCGCCCTGCGCGAGCAGTTCCCGGTCTACACATCCGCCGAGAGGGCGGCATTCGACCGGCTGGAGGGCAGCGAGTAGGCGTTCGCCCACCCGTGCCCGTGGAGGCGCGGTCGGCATTCTGATACGGTCCGCGCAGCCGTTCTTCGCGCGGAGCCTCCCCATGTCGACGCTGACCGATTCGGAAGCCTGGAAGCTGCTGGCCGCCCATGCGGAAGAGGCCAAGCGCCAGCATATGCGCGAGATGTTCGACGACGACCCGAACCGGTTCGACCGGTTTTCCCTGCGCGTCGGCGACATGCTGCTGGACTATTCCAAGAACCGCATCGGCCGGGAGACCATGCGGCTGCTGATCGGCTTGGCCAAGCAGCAGGATGTCGAGGGCTGGCGCAGTGCCATGTTCTCCGGCCAGAAGATCAATCGCACCGAAAACCGCTCGGTCCTCCACGTCGCCCTGCGCAACCGCTCGCTGCGACCGGTGCTGGTCGGAGGCCGCGACGTGATGGCCGATGTGCGCGAGGTGCTGGGCCGCATGCGGGGTTTCACCGAATCGGTCCGCTCCGGCGACTGGAAGGGCCATACCGGCAAGCGCATCACTGATGTGGTGAATATCGGCATCGGTGGCTCCGATCTCGGGCCGGAGATGGTGTCCAAGGCGCTCGGCGCCTACCGCCATCCGGAGATCCGGCTGCACTTCGTCTCCAACATCGACGGCACCCATCTGGCCGAGGCGCTGAAGCCGCTCGACGCCGAGACCACCCTGTTCATCGTCGCGTCGAAGACCTTCACCACCCAGGAGACCCTGACCAACGCCCGCTCCGCCCGCGACTGGTTCCTGGAGAGCGGCGCCGACGAGGCGGCCATCGCCAAGCATTTCGTGGCGCTCTCCACCAACGAGGCGGAGGTGACCGCCTTCGGCATCGACCCGGCCAACATGTTCGGCTTCTGGGACTGGGTCGGCGGCCGCTATTCGGTGTGGTCGGCGATCGGGCTCTCCGTCGCCATCGCCATCGGCATGGACCAGTTCGAGGCCTTTCTGGAAGGCGGCCATGCCATGGACGAGCATTTCCGGGAGGCGCCGCTGGACGAGAACATGCCGGTCATCCTGGCCCTGCTCGGCGTGTGGTATGGCGGCTTCTTCGACGCCCACGCCCATGCGGTGCTGCCCTACGACCAGTACCTGGCCCGGCTGCCGGCCTATCTGCAGCAGGCCGACATGGAATCCAACGGCAAGTCGGTCAGCCGCGGCAATGCGCCGGTCGACCACCAGACCGGCCCGATCGTGTTCGGCGAGCCCGGCACCTGCGGCCAGCACGCCTTCTACCAGCTGATCCACCAAGGCACCCGGCTCATCCCCTGCGACTTCATCGCACCCTGCCAAAGCCGGAACGCGCTGGGCGACCATCACCGCATCCTGCTGGCCAATTTCCTGGCCCAGACCGAGGCGCTGATGCGCGGCAAGACCGAGGAGGAGGCCCGCGCTGAGCTCGCATCCCAGGGCCTGGAGGGCGATTCCCTGGAGGCGCTAATCCCGCACAAGATGTTCTCCGGCAACCGGCCAACCAACACCATCCTGGTTAAGCAGCTCGACCCGCACATGCTGGGCATGCTGATCGCCCTCTACGAGCACAAGATCTTCGTCCAGGGCGTCATCTGGGACATCTACAGCTTCGACCAATGGGGCGTGGAGCTGGGCAAGCAGCTCGCCAAGGAGATCCTGCCCAAGCTGGAGTACGGCGCAGTGCCGGAGGGGCATGACAGCTCCACCGTGGGGCTGATGCGGTTCTTCCACGAGAACCGGGGGTAGTGGCGCCTTCTCGGCCGTCGTTCCCGCTTCACTGAAAAGATAGATGAACGGCCGTGCTGCCGTTAGTGGTCGTTCGACGCGTGAGCTGAGAGGCTTGGCTGGCTGACAAGGTAGTCACGAATGTCACTGCTAAATACCAAATACAATCCGCATACGAATTCGACCGCTCCGATGAATGTATAGAATAGCTTCAACCAAGTATCTACAGTTCTCATTTCACCTGACCAGGGCAGATATACTGCTAGACCGCCACTAACTAGGAGAACTAGCCCTAGAATGACCGATGCCCACCTTAGCTTGTTAAGACTCGCTCCAACTAAGACAAATATGAGTAAGTATCGATGAACATCGTAAATAACTGACGTTCCAAATTGAACTATATTGACAACTAAAAGGGTAATGGTTGCGATTGTTACCGTGGTGAGAACATCGTTAAGTTTCTTTTGGCCGCTGGCGATCGTGTAATCATTGGCCATGTCGATCTTCAACTCCGATCTTCTATCAAATCATAAGTGACAATCACGCGATGCTAGTTCATATGGGCAGCAATGCATACAATGCGTTGAGTCGATCTGCCGAGTAGTTGTCTCCCATGCCCATCCGCCGACTGCCCCAGACCCTGGTGAACCGTATCGCCGCCGGCGAGGTGATCGAGCGGCCGGCCGCCGCCGTGAAGGAGCTGGTGGAGAACGCTATCGATGCCGGCGCGACCCGCATCGACGTGACCCTGCGCGACGGCGGCCGCTCCTATATCGGCGTCAGCGATGACGGCCGCGGCATGACCCGGGACGCGTTGACGCTGGCGGTCGAGCGCCACGCCACCTCCAAGCTGCCCGACGACGATCTGGTGCATATCGCCACGCTGGGCTTTCGCGGCGAGGCGCTGCCGTCGATCGGCGCCGTCGGACGCCTGACGATCGCCAGCCGGGCGGAGGGCGCGGCGGAAGCCTGGGCCCTGACCGTGGAGGGCGGCGCCGTGGCCGAGCCGGTGCCGGCCGCGCACAATGCCGGCACCAAGGTCGAGTTGCGCGACCTGTTCTACGCCACCCCGGCGCGGCTGAAGTTCCTGAAGAGCCAGCGGGCGGAGACGGCGGCGGTGGTCGACGCGGTGCAGCGCTTGGCCATGGCGCGGCCTGAGATCGGCTTCACCCTCACCGACGAGAGCCGCACCCCGGTCCGGCTGTCCGCCGCCCAGGGCGATCTGCTGGACACGCGCCTGGCTCGGCTGGCGGCGATCCTGGGCCGGGAGTTCGCCGAGAACGCCGTGGCCATCGAGGCCGAGCGCGAGGGCGTGCGCCTCACCGGACACGCGGCCCTGCCCACGCTCAACCGGGCGACCGCCCAGGCGCAGTATTTCTTCGTCAATGACCGGCCGGTGCGCGACAAGCAGCTGCTGGGCGCCATGCGCGGCGCCTATGCGGATTTCCTGGCCCGCGACCGGCACGCCATGGCGGTGCTGTTCCTCGACCTGCCGGCCGAGGCGGTCGACGTCAACGTGCATCCGGCCAAGGCCGAGGTGCGGTTCCGCGATGCCGGTCTGGTGCGCGGCCTGCTGGTCAGCGCCATCCGCCACGCCCTGGCCGGGGCCGGGCACCGCGCCGCAACGACGGTCGGTACCGCCACCCTGGGCGCCTTCCGGCCGCACAGCGGCGCCGATCTGACCTATGGCCGCGACCGGCCGGCACCGATGCCCGGCGGGGTCGCCGAGTTGGCGGCCCAGTACCAGGCGCCGATCGGCCCGCCCTCCGCCCGCGCCGAGGCGTCGGCGCCGGGACCCGCCGCGGCGGCGCTGCAGGCCGAGCCGCCGGCGGCCGACTACCCGCTCGGCGCGGCCCGGGCGCAGTTGCACGAGACCTATATCGTCGCCCAGACCGAGTCCGGCATCGTCGTCGTCGACCAGCACGCCGCCCATGAGCGGCTGGTCTATGAGCGCATGAAGACGGCCCTCGCCGAGGGTGGCGTGAAGACCCAGGGCCTGCTGCTGCCGGAAGTGGTCGAGCTGTCGGGAACCGCCGCGGCCCATCTGGTGGAGCGGGCGGCGGAGCTGGCCGAGCTGGGGCTGGTGCTGGAGGCCTTCGGCAGCGATGCCGTCGTGGTGCGCGAGGTGCCGGCGCTGCTGGGCCGGGCCGATGTGGCCGGGCTGGTCCGCGACCTGGCCGACGACCTGGCGGCGCTGGACGAGACCACGACACTGAAGGAGCGGCTGGAGGCGGTCTGCGCCACGCTGGCCTGCCATGGCAGCGTGCGGGCCGGCCGTCGCCTCACCGTGGAGGAGATGAACGCCCTGCTGCGCCAGATGGAGGCGACGCCCTATTCCGGCCAGTGCAACCACGGCCGCCCGACCTATGTGGAGCTGACCCTGGCGGACATCGAGCGGCTGTTCGGCCGGCGGTAGGGCGCCTTCCAGTCGACGGCCTGCGCTCCGGCCCTCACCCGGCCTGCCTTCGGCAGTCCACCCTCTCCCAGGGGGAGAGGGTCATCGGTGACGGCTGTTGGTTCCCTCTCCCTCTGGGAGAGGGCGGCGCGCGCAGCCGCGCCGGGTGAGGGCTTGCGCCCTAGACCTCCTGCTCCGGCGCGCCCGGTTCCAGGGGCTTGGGCCGGTGCAGGGTGCGCGGCAGGGTGCCGGTGGCGTGGGCCGGTGCGGCCCAGCGCGCGGCGTTGCGCAGCACCGTCAGGATGTCGGCATTCCAATAGATCGGGAAGGTCTCGTGACCCGGCGCGAAATAGAACACCCGGCCGCGCCCGCGGCGGAAGCAGCAGCCCGAGCGAAAGACCTCGCCGCCCTCGAACCAGCTTATGAAGACCAGCGCGTCCGGGTCGGGGATGTCGAAGGGCTCGCCGTACATCTCATGGGCCGGCAGCTCGATATACGGCCCGACCCCCTCGGCGATCGGATGGCCGGGATCGATGACCCACAGGCGCTGCTTCTCGCCGCCCTTGGCGATGCGCCAGGTGGCGGTGCAGGTGGTGCCCATCAGGCGCCGGAAGATCTTGGATTCCAGGCTGGAATGCAGCGCCACCAGCCCCATGCCGTCATGGATGCGCGCCAGGACCCGGTCGACGATTGTGTCGGCCACCGCGTCATGGGCGAGATGCCCCCACCAGACCAGCACGTCGGTCGACGCCAGCACGTCCTCGGTGAGCCCGTGCTCCGGCGCGTCCAGGGTCGCGGTCCGGATCTCGAACCAGGGCGCGGCCAGCCCCTGGGCCAGGGCTGTATGAATGCCGTCCGGATAGATCGCCGCGACGGTGTCATCCTGCCGCTCGCGGCGATATTCGTTCCAGATCGTGAGGCGAAGGGCGGTCATGACAGGTCCAGGGATCACGGGATGCCGGAAGGCCGGCCGGGGCCTCCGGTCTAGAGGTCTTCGAGGTCGGATTCCAGGTCCGTATCCGCGCCCCTGCGGACCCGGCGCAGCCGCCACAGGCCGAAAGCCGACAGCACCAGCCCGAGTGGCAGCAGCAGGGCCGGCCAGCCGAAACGCTGGCGGGCGACGATCGCCCGGGGCGCGTCGCCGGCCCGGTACCAGACCAGCACCCGGTCGCCGACCTCCGGGGCCAGAGACCCGATGGCCTCGGCGAACATCATGGTCTCGCCGCCGGCGGTCTCATAGGCCACCAACAGCTCCGGCCGCGGTCCCGCGTCGGTCTCGACGTCGCGGGTGCCCAGCACCTCGCCGATGGTGCTGTCCAGGTCGCGGGCCTCCCAGAAGACATTGACCGCAAGCGCGATGGCGGCGAGGACGAGCGCCACGCCGATGGCGGCGGTGGCGGCCCAGAGCGTGCGCAATTCGCTGCGGTCCTCCTGGTTCATCGGCGCCTGTCCTTCCTCGCCATCCTTGCACCCATGAAAATCGCAAAGATAGAAAATTAAGTAAACGGGCTAAACTATTTTGGATAATCTATAGAACTTTATGTATTTGAAGGAATTTGTACAGTCAAATTTAACCACGCATTTTATGAACTTGATAAGAACTCAAAGCTAAATTTGCAATAGGCCGGGAAGAGTATTGGGGAATACTAATGAGGGTAACATGGACACAGCCCCTGACCCTGTCAGGGCGCTTTGCGATGATGGTTGCATTGGTGTTGGCGATGACCGGGACGTCGTCGGCCGACACCATGTATCACACGGCGGGCGGTGCCGGGCATTTCCACCTGCCTACGCCCGACGAGTCGGTGCCTCAGGCGGTTCAGCCGGCGGCGGAAGACCTCACCTGGCGCGTGATCGCGGTCGAGGGACAGGCCCTCGTGATCACCGATGACGGCGAGTCCGTGGACTGGCAGCCGGTTCGGGCCGGCCTCGAGCTGCCTGGCAATGCCCAGATCGAGACCGGCGACGAAACCCATGTGCTGCTGTTCAACGGCAGCGATGCCATCACCCTGCACGCCAATACCCGGATCGCTCTCGTTCCGACGCCGGCCGACGCCGAGCGGGTCGAGATCTATCAGGACACCGGCGACGCCGATTATCAGGTCTTTCATCGCTCGCAGGGTCCGGGCCTGGGCGGCGTCATCAACGCCGTCGGCCAGGCGCTGACGGACGACAATGCGCCCGGAGACCGCTTCGAGGTGCGGGCGCCGCACCTCACGACCGTGGTCAAGGGTACCGCGTTCCGGGTCGCCGTGCGGCCTGATCGCACCGCGGTGACCGTCACCGACGGTGTCGTCGAGGTGTCCGATCCGCGCACCGGGGACCGGGCGGAGCTGGTTGCTGGACGGCAGGCCGTCGCCGACGCCAATCCCTCCGCCGGGGTCCAGGTGGCAGCCGTTGTCGACCCCGAGGTCGATGCGCGCGCCAAGGCTCCTTTGCATACCGACAGCAATCCGGATTGGGGGCGTGGCCGCGTCTGGAATAGCAACAGCAACGGATTTGGCAACGGCAACGGCGACGGTAACGGCAATAGCAACGGGACCGGCAACGGCGGCGGCAACGGGAACAGCAACGGCAATAGCAACGGCAATAGCAACGGCAATAGCAACGGGAACGGAAACGGCGGCGGCAACGGGAACAGCAACGGCAATAGCAACGGGAATGGTAACGGCAACGGTAACGGGAACAGCAACGGCAATAGCAACGGGAACGGCAACGGCAACGGTAACGGGAACAGCAACGGGAACTGACCGATCGGCCTTCCGGCCAGTCGGAATCGTATCCAGATGACATCCGAACCGACCCCTCACAGCCCCAGGCGGCGCGGCCTGGCTCACCTCGCGGTCTTCGCGGCGGTGGGCCTGGCCTTTCTGATTGGGCTGCTCGACTTCATCGAGTGCAAGCTGGTCGATCTGCGCTTTGAGCTGTTGCAGCGCGGGGTCTCGGACGATCTGGTCCTGGTGGAGATCGATGCGCTGAGCCTGCGCACGCTGGACGGCTGGCCCTGGCCGCGCACCTACCACGCCCAGGTCACCGACACCCTGCGCCGGGCCGGCGCGGAGCAGATCGCCTTTGACGTGGATTTCAGCGCCGTATCGAGCCGTCCGGGCGACAACACCCTGACCGCGGCGTTCTCCGAGGCGGAGGGGCGCGTCGTCCTGCCGGTCTTTTCCCAGATGATCCGGCGGATCGGCGGCGGTGAGCGGATGATGCTGACCCGGCCGTTGCCCGAATTCGAGCGCCACGTCCAGCTCGGCTCGGTCAATGTCACCGTCGGCGGCGACGGCCTGGTGCGCCGGGTGGCAACGGTCCAGGACCACGGATCCAGCCGCATTCCGTCCTTCTTCGCGGTGCTGGCCGGCCATGACGCAAGCACGCCGGAGCGCTTCTCCATCGATTACGGCATCCGGCCCGAAGGCATCACGCGCCTGTCCTATGCCGATGTACTGCTTGGGCTGTTCGACCCCGATCTCGTGGCCGGCAAGCGGGTGATCATCGGCGCCACCGCCATGGAGCTGGGCGACGAAGTGGCGGCGCCGCTCCATGGCGCGCTGCCGGGCCCGGTGCTGCAGGCCATGGCCTACGAATCCCTCGTCCAGGACCGCGCCCTGCACCATCTGCCCCGCTGGCTGACGCTGGCCGGGACCGCCTTGATCATCGTCCTGGCCGGGGTCGGATTCGCGCGCTGGTCCTGGCGCAGGGGCCTGGCGGTATGCGTCGGCGGCTGCTGGCTGCTGTTCATCATCGGACTGGTGGCGCAATCCGCCTATCCGGTGATCATCGATCTGACGCCCGGCATGCTGGCCCTGACCCTCGCCTACGCGGTCGCCATCATGGGCAGTGTCGACCAGCTCGACCTGAAGCTGCTGGCCCAGAGCGTCGCACTGCGACGGGCCGGCGCGTTCATGCGCCAGGTGGTCGACAACAGCCAGGACGGCATCGTGACGGTCGATGCGGAAGGCCGGATCAAGTCGCTCAACAATGCCGCGGCGGGCGTGCTCGGGTCGCCGGCCGAGCATGTCCTGGGCACCAGCTTCTACCAGCTCGTGAAGGCCGGGACCTGGCGCGGCCTGGTTCCCGAGGCGAAGTTCTATGCCCGACCGGTCGAGGTGCGCCGGACCCGGCCGGACGGCACCTGTTCGGCGGTGCAGGTGGCCATCAGCCGCACCGAGGTGGAGGACGAGACGGTATTCATCGCCGTGCTGCGCGACGTGACCACCGAACGGCGTGCCGAGAAGACGGCGGAGCAGGCGCAGGTGCGGCTGAAGGAGGCCATCGAGCGTATCCATGAGGGCTTCGCGCTCTACGACCCGGAAGGCAATCTGGCGCTCTGCAACGACCAGTTCCGCGCCCTGGCCGGCCGGCTGCCCCAGCCGACCGACCGGATCGACCTGTCGAGCCTGGAGATCCCGGTCGCCGCCGAACCGGATGCCACGCCCTATCAGGAGATCGTGCTGGAGGACGGCACCTGGCTTCGGGTCAGCCGTATGCCGACCCAGGAAGGCGGCGCGGTGGCGGTCTATGCCGACATCTCCGAGCTGAAGAAGCGCGAGGCGCAGCTTGAGGTGGCGGTGCGCGAGGCGGAGGCCGCCAACCGCAGCAAGACCGACTTCCTGGCCAATATGAGCCATGAGCTGCGCACCCCGCTGAACGCCATCATCGGCTTCTCCGAGACCATGGTGACCGAGTTGCTGGGGCCGGTCGGCACGCCGCAATACAAGGAATATGCTGGCGACATCCTGGCCAGCGGCCGGCACCTGCTGGACATCATCACCGACATCCTCGACGTCTCGAAGATCGAGGCCGGGGAGCAGCGCATCAGCGAAGCGCTGCTGGAGGTCGATGCCGTAGTGGAGAACGCCCTGCGCATGGTCCGCGAACGCGCCGCCAGCGCGAGCAACGACATCACCACGGCCTATCCGGACCGGATGCCGCACCTGTACGCCGATCGCCGGGCGATCCTGCAGATCCTGCTGAACCTGCTGTCGAACGCCCTGAAGTTCAGCCGGGACGGCGGCGATATCGGCATCACCGTCGCGATTGGGGATGACGGCGCCCTGTCGATCGCCATCGCCGATTCCGGGATCGGCATGGCCGAGGAGGACGTGCCGCGGGCGCTGAGCCTGTTCGGGCAGGTCGAGGGCAGCATGCAGCGCAGCTACGAGGGCACCGGGCTCGGCCTGCCGCTCTCCGACCGGCTGATGGAGCTCCATGGCGGCTCGCTGTCCATCGAGAGCACGCTGGGCGAGGGCACCACCGTGACCCTGGAATTCCCGGCCAGCCGGGTCATCTGGCCCGTCGTCGGCATCGACAGCCAGGAAGCCAAGGCCGGCTGACGCGATCGTTGATCAGTTCTTTCGAAGACCCCTCACCCTCCCGCTACGCGGGCCCCTCCCTCTCCCACAAGGGGAGAGGGGCAAGGAGCCAGCGCTGATCCGATATCCCTCTCCCCTCGTGGGAGAGGGAGGGACCCGCGCGTAGCGTGGGAGGGTGAGGGGGCTCAAGATGAATTGATCGAAGATCGCGCTAACCCTTGCGCAGGAACACGATCCGGGTGCCGCCGTAGCGGCGGTCGTCCAGCACGGTGCAGCCTTCCGGCATCGGGAACGGGTCCGGCGTCGCCAGTTCGACCACGATCACGGCGTCCTCGGCCAGCCAGCCGCGATCGGCCAGGGCCCGGATCGCCGGCGGCGCCAGGTCGCGGCCATAGGGCGGCGCGATGAAGGCCAGGGTCGCCTCGGTGCGGGCCGGCGGCGGCCGGGTCGCGTCGCCCTGCAGCAGATGGGTGCGGCCGGTCTCGCCCATGGCTTCCACATTCGCCCGCGCCGCCGCCAGCGACGGTTTGGCGACATCCATCAGCCAGGCCTCCGCCGCCCCACGCGACAGGGCCTCCAGCGCCAGCGCGCCGGTGCCGCAGAAGGCGTCCAGCACCAACGCATCGAGGACCGGGTTGCCCTCCTCCGGCCCCCAGCCGCCATGGGCCAGCACGTTGAACAGCGCCTCGCGGATGCGGTCGGTCATCGGCCGCACGTCGCGGCCGGCCGGGGCCGTCAGCCGCCGTCCGCGATGCCGACCGGCGATGATCCGCATCCGCCCCTCACCCGCCGAAATAGCCGCGCAGCTGGTCGCGCATCACCGAAGGCTTGACCTCCTCGACCGCGCCGCCCTCCAGCTTGCCGAGATGGAACGGGCCGAAGGAGACCCGGATCAGCCTGTTGACGGCAAGGCCGATGCTCTCCAGCACCCGGCGCACCTCGCGGTTCTTGCCCTCGCGCAAGCTGACGGTCACCCAGGCATTGGCGCCGGTCTGGCGGTCCAGCACCGCGTCGACCGGGCCGTAGCGCACCCCGTCCACAGTGACGCCACGCTTCAGCCGCTCCAGCGCCTCCGGCCCGGGCCGGCCATGCACCCGCACCCGGTAGCGGCGCGGCCAGCCGGTGCTGGGCAGCTCCAGGAAGCGGGACAGGGCGCCGTCATTGGTCAACAGCAGCAGGCCCTCGCTGTTGAGGTCGAGCCGGCCGATCGACACCACCCGGGGCAGATCGGACGGCAGCTTCTCGAACACTGTCGGCCGGCCCTGAGGGTCGCGCTGGGTGGTCACGACGCCGGCCGGTTTGTGGTAGCGCCACAGCCGGGTCGGCTCCTTGCCGGGCAGCGGCTTGCCGTCGACGCGGACGGAGTCGCCCGGGCCGACCACCACCGCCGGGGTGGTCAGCACCGCGCCATTGACCGAAACCCGGCCATCGGCGATCCAGCGCTCGGCCTCGCGCCGCGAGCACAGCCCGGCCCGCGCCAGCGCCTTGGCGATGCGCTCGCCGCTGGGCGGTTCGGTCTTGTCGGCTTCATCTGGCATGGGCGGTCGGCTCCGGCGGCTCGGGTGAGCGGTGATATACAGGGTTCCGGCCCCGGCCCCAATCACCTTGACCGCCCGCTGCACCGCCAGCAAGGTCGGCCGATGGAGCATGATCCGGCCATGATGGAGCTGGCCTTCGCCGAGGCGGAGGCGGCCGCGGAACGCGGCGAGGTGCCGGTCGGTGCGGTGCTGGTGGAGGCCGGGACCGGCCGCATCCTGGCCCGCGACGGCAACCGCACCGAAGAGCGCGCGGATCCCACGGCCCATGCGGAGGCGCTGGTGATTCGCGCGGCGGCCGAGGCGCGCGGTCGCCCGCGCCTGCCGGATTGCGACCTCTACGTCACCCTGGAGCCCTGCGCCATGTGTGCGGCGGCGATCAGCTTCGCCCGCATCCGTCATGTGATCTATGGCGCGCCGGACCCGAAGATGGGCGGAGTCGATCACGGCCCGCGCTTCTTCACCCAGCCCACCTGCCACCACCGCCCGGCGGTGACCGGAGGGGTTGGGGCGGAGCGGTCGGCGGACCTGCTGCGGGCCTTCTTCCGGGCGCGGCGGAAGTAGGCGCCGGCACCCCGTTGCTGCCGCTCTGCGACATTACGGAGCCCGCGCATCCCCCTCACCCTCCCGCTTCGCGGGCCCCTCCCTCTCCCCAAGGAGAGGGGCTCTTCGAGGCGTCTTTTGGTCGCCTCTCCTTGGGGAGAGGGAGGGGCCCGCGGCGAAGCCGTGGGAGGGTGAGGGGGAGCGCCGGCATCCCGGCTGTCGGTATTGTGCCTTCTCCAATTAGGCGGGGCGCCTAGCCCAGATCGACCTCCAACCTGGGCAGCATGCGTCCTGGAATGCTGACCGAGGGGGCCTCGCCGGTGCGCCGGGCGCCCATGGCGCGGTAGAAGGGCTCGGCATAGGGGTCGGCGTCGATCAGGATCTTGGTGAGCCCCAGCGACCGGGCGGTCTCGATCAGATGGTCCCAGAGCGCGCGGCCGATGCCCCGGCGCATGCGGCCGGGTTCGACGAACATCAGCTCGATCTCGCCGGTCAGGCCGTCCGCCTGCACGGAGAGCGCATAGAAGCCGGCGAGGTCCTTGCCATCGGCGGCGACATGGATGTGCCAGTCCGGGATGGTGGCGGGATCGACCGTCAGCTCGTCGCGGAAGGCGTCGGTCATGCCGGACTCGTAACCCCAGGCCGCCTTGGACCGTTGCGCGAGATCGGAGAGCAGGGCGGCCTCGTCCGGCCGGGCGGGGCGGATCTCCATGTCAGCCGTCGGCGATGTCGCGGCGGCAGAATCCGCCGGGCCAGTCGATCCGGTCGATGGCGGCATAGGCGGCGTCGCGGGCCGCCGCGAGCCCGTCGCCGGTGGCGGTGACGCCCAGCACCCGGCCGCCATTGGCCAGCACCGTGCCGTCCGGTCCGGCCCTGGTGCCGGCATGGAAGACGGTGACCGCGTCGGAGCCGGCCGCATCCAGCCCGCCGATCGGGTCGCCCTTGCGATAGGCGCCCGGATAGCCCTCGGTCGCCAGAACCACGCATACCGCTGCCTGGTCGTGCCAGCGCAAATCCACGTTGGACAACTGGCCGTCGCAGGCGGCGATCAGTGCCGGCAGCAGGTCGGATTTCAGCCGCGCCACCAGCACCTGGCATTCCGGGTCGCCGAAGCGGACGTTGTATTCCAGCAGCTTCGGGCCGTCCGGGGTGAGCATGAGGCCGGCATAGAGCACGCCGCGATAGGGCCGGCCCTCCGCCGCCATGGCCGTCACCGTCGGCGTGATGATCTCCGCCATCACCCGCGCCAGCAGCGGCTCGTCCATCAGCGGGCTGGGCGAGAAGGCGCCCATGCCGCCGGTGTTGGGGCCGCGATCGCCGTCGAAGGCGCGCTTGTGGTCCTGGGCGGCGGCCAAAGGCAACACGGTCTCGCCGTCGACCAGCGCGAACACGCTGACCTCGGGTCCGGTCAGGCATTCCTCGATGATGACTTCCGCCCCGGCGGCGCCGAAGGCCTGCTCCACCAGGGCGGCATCGATCGCCGCCAGCGCCGCTTCCTCGCTGGCCGCCACAACGACACCCTTGCCGGCCGCCAGCCCGTCGGCCTTGACCACGATCGGCGCGCCGCGCGCGGCCACATGGGCCTTGGCGGCATCCGGATCGGTGAAGTGCGCATGGGCCGCGGTCGGGATGCCGTGCCGGGCGCACAGGTCTTTCATGAAGGCCTTGGAGCCTTCCAGCTCGGCGGCGGCGGCGCTGGGGCCGAACGCCTTGATGCCGGCGGCCTCCAACCGATCGACCAGGCCGGCCACCAGCGGCGCCTCCGGCCCGACCACGACGAAATCGATCGTCTGCTCGCGGCAGAATGTGAGCAGGCCGTCGATGTCGTCGGCGGCGACGGCGACGCATTCCGCTTCCGCCGCGATGCCGGCATTGCCGGGCGCGCAATAGAGCGCGTCGCAGAGCGGCGAGGCGCCGATCGCCCAGCACAAGGCATGTTCCCGGCCGCCCGATCCGACCACCAGCACCCGCATCGCCTTGATCCGCACTGTTAAGGACTTGGACACAGGGTTTATGATGACGGCGCCCTTTCGACGCAAGACCTAGTAGCATGAGCGGATCGCCCCCGGGCTCCAACCTGCCGGAATTCACCGTCACCGAAATCTCCGCCGCGCTGAAACGCACGGTGGAGGACGTCTACGGCCATGTCCGGGTGCGCGGCGAGATCTCGCGGCCGAGCCGGCCGGGCTCCGGCCATGTCTATTTCACGCTGAAGGATGATTCGGCGGTGCTGGACGCGGTCTGCTGGCGCGGCACCGCCTCGCGCCTGTCGGTGCAGCCGGAAGAGGGCATGGAGGTGATCGCCACCGGCCGGCTGACCACCTTCGCCGGCCGCTCGAAATACCAGATCGTGGTCGAGGCGCTGGAGCTGGCGGGCGAAGGCGCTTTGTTGAAGCTGCTGGAGGAGCGCCGGCGCAAGCTGGCCGCCGAGGGGCTGTTCGCCGAGGAGCGCAAGCGGCCGCTGCCCTTCCTGCCGGAGGTGATCGGCGTCGTCACCTCGCCGACCGGGGCGGTGATCCGCGACATCCTGCACCGGCTGGCCGACCGCTTCCCGCGCCACGTGCTGGTCTGGCCGGTGCTGGTCCAGGGCGACGGGGCGGCGGAGCAGGTCGCCGGCGCCATCGCGGGTCTCAACGGGTTGAAGGCGGGCGGGCCGGTGCCGCGCCCGGACCTGCTGATCGTGGCGCGCGGCGGCGGCAGCCTGGAAGACCTGATGGCCTTCAACGAGGAGATCGTGGTGCGCGCCGCCGCCGCCAGCGCCATCCCGCTGATCTCCGCCGTCGGCCACGAGACCGACACCACCCTGATCGATTTCGCCGCCGACCGCCGCGCCCCGACCCCGACCGCCGCCGCCGAGATGGCGGTGCCGGTGCGCGCCGAACTGGCGGCCACGGTGCTCGACCTGGAACGCCGCACGGTTGCCGGCATGGCGCGACTGGTCGAGGAGCGCCGGGTGCGGGTCGAAGGGCTGGGCCGCGGGCTGGGCGATCCGATGCGACTGATGGAGGGCGCGGCCCAGCGGCTGGACGACCGGGCGGAGCGGCTGCTGCGCGCCCTGCCGCTGCTGGTCGAGCGACGACAGGGCCAGCTTGCCGAGGCCGCCGCCCGCCTGCGCCATCCGGGCCAGCAGGTGACCGATGCGGCGCGCCAGGTCGGCCAGTTCGCCGAGCGCCTGGGCGTCGCGGCCAGCCGCGCGGTCACCGAGGCGGAGACGCGGCTCCGGTCCGTGTCGAAGCTGCTGGAGAGCTATTCCTACCAGGACGTGCTGCGCCGCGGCTACGCGCTGGTCCGTGATGCCGCCGGCGCGCCGGTGACCGATCCGTCCCTCTTGGCCATGGGCGACGACATTCAGGTCGAATTCCATGAACGGGCAACCATCGGCGCGACGGTGACGCGGGACGCCGGAACCGACGCGCCGAAACCGGCAACCCGCAAGGCCGCGCCAAGGCGAAAGCCGGCCGCGCGGGCCAAGGCCAAGCCCGAGCAGGGCAAGCTCTTCTGACCTTCCAGCGCATCAACAATCCGGGACCGAGATGACGACCCGCTTCAACCCACCGAGCGGTTGGCCGCAGAACGGCCGCGCCTTCAATCATGGCGTGGTCCAGCCCGAGGGCAAGGTGCTGCATATCACCGGCCAGGTGGCCTGGGATGGCGCGGGAAAGCTGATCGGCCCCGGCGATGCCGAGGCGCAGATGCGCCAATCCTTCGACAACACGCGGCTGATCCTGGAGGCGGTCGGCGGGCGGCTGGACGACATCGTCTCGCTGACCATCTACTTCCTCGACCGGGCCGACCTGCCGGCGATCCAGCGCGTCCGCGCCGAGCACTTCACGCCGGAGACGGCGCCGGCCAGCATCCTGATCCAGGTGCCGGGGCTGGTGGACCCGGCGCTGTTGGTGGAGCTGGTGCCGATCGCGGTGATCCCGCACGACCGCTATCGCGACCCGGACTGATCGAAACGGCGCCCGGCATGAAAGGACGGGACCTTTCCATAAATTTTGAAAGAAATTTTCGGTTAATATTCGCTATAATGGTGGTGGTCAGCCCGGCTGTCCGGTTCTTTTTGGGGGCCATCCGATGCAAACCGTTGGTGAAGCGTGGGTCTATCAGCTCAATGAGCGGATCCTCACGATCGAGCAGTATGTCCGCAACATCATCGCGCATGGTCGCTTCGGTGGCCCGCGCGCCGTCCTGGAGGCGCTGACGCGGGAAACGAACCGTCTGCAGCGCATGGTCGACGACTCGTCGAGCCAGCTCGACATGCTCTCCATGGAGAGCGGCGAGTACGGAGCCCAGGCCCGGGCGATGCAGCAGCGGCTGGTCGGCCTGATCCGGCTCCTGTTCGACAATGCCGGGGCCGGCGACATCCCCGAGGGCGAGTTGACGAACTGGGCCAGGGCCCTGCGCATGTCGGTCAACCAGGCCCAGGATGCCGGCGGCGCGGCGAAGGCGCATACCAGCGTGCCCGGCAAAGCCGATGCCGACTTCCCGATCCCGGCGAAGAACCACTTCTCGTCGATCCAGCTGATCGCCGTTCTGGTCCTCCTGATCACCTGGACCATCCTGAAGAAGGGCAAGGGCGGGTCGGACGACGAGGACTGAGCCCGCTACCGGTCGGTCAGGGGCCGCAGCAGGTCGGCAAGCACGGCATCGTCCTCCCACCGCACCGCGATGGGCAATGTCCGGACCATGGGCCGCGCATCCGCCGGCAGGCGGACATGGTCCTTGGTGGTGGTCATCAGCACCGCATCGGCCTCGGCGGCGAGGTCGAGCATGCGCATCAGCTCGTCCGGCTTGATCGCCTGGTGGTCGCCGAAGGCGAAGCGGGCGACCAGGGTGGCGCCGAGGTCGCGCAGGGTGTCGAAGAACTTCTCCGGCCGGGCGATACCGGCGAAGGCGACGACCGGGCGGCCGCGCAGCCAGCCGGTCTCGCCCTCCGGCACGATCCGGGCGCGGATCACCGGCAGGTCGTAGCGCTTCAGGAAGGCGCCGACGCCGCTGGTGTCCTCGCCCATCAGGATGGCCGCGTCGGCGCGGGAGATCGCGTCGACCGGGCGCTCGCGCAGCGGGCCGGCCGGGATCATGCGGCCATTGCCGAAGCCCGACGTGCCATCCACGACCATCAGCGAGATGTCCTTGTGCAGGGTCGGGTTCTGGAAGCCGTCATCCATCACCAGCACGCCGGCGCCGTCGGCGACCGCCGCCTTGGCCCCGGCCGGGCGGTTGCGGGAAACCCAGCAGGGCGCCTCTATTGCCAGCAGCAGCGGCTCGTCGCCGACCGCACGGGCGTCATGGGTGACCGGATCGACCCGCAGCGGGCCGGAATTACGGCCGCCATAGCCGCGGCTGAGGAAATGCGGCCGGTGGCCCGCCGCGATCAGGTGGCGCGCCACGGCGATGGCGACCGGCGTCTTGCCGGCGCCGCCGGCCACCACATTGCCGACGCAGATGACCGGCACCCCGGCCCGCGCCGGCCGGGCCCGGTCCATGCGCAGCCGGCCGGCGCCGGCATACAGGCTGCCGACCGGCCCCAGCATGCGCGCGGCCAGACCCGGTTCGCGGTACCAGAAGCCCGGCGCCTTCATGCCGCCGCGTCGGTCCGGCCGGGGCCGAGCAAGGGCTCCAGCGCGGCCATCATGCGATCGATGACGCCGGCGTTGCGCCCGGCCACGGCGGCGGCCGCCTCGGCCATTCGGTTGCGTTCCGCCGGTTCCGACAACAGCCAGCGCACGGCGTCGCCCAGCCCGGCTGAATCGGTGACCTGGGTCGCGGCGTCGGCGGCGGCGAGCTGGCCGGTGATCTCGGCGAAATTGCCCATATGCGGACCGTAGAGGATGGCCGAGTCGAGCTGGGCCGGCTCGATCGGATTGTGCCCGCCATGGGGGATCAGGGAGCCGCCTACGAAGACGATCGGCGACAGACGCAGCATCGTGCCCATCTCGCCCATCGTGTCTGCCACATAGACCTCCGTCTCCGCCTCGGGAAGCGTGTTTGCGGACCGCAGCGCAACGGTCAGGCCCTGGCCTCTCAGCGCCTCGGCGATTGCCGCGCCGCGCGCCGGATGCCGGGGCACGATGACGGTCAGCAGGTCTTCGGAGGACGCGGCGACCTGCCGATGCACCCGGGCGCATTGCGCCTCCTCGCCGTCATGGGTGCTGGCCGCCAGCCATAGTGGGCGCTGGCCGATGGCAGTCCGCAGCACCTGCAGCGCGCGATCGTCGACCGGCAAGGGATCGGCGGAGAATTTCAGGTTCCCGACCGGGCCGATCTGGTGCACGTCCAATTGCCTTAGCCGCTCGGCGGTCTCGTCGTTCCAGGGCAGGATCACCTGGAACACCGAAAGCAACGATCGGATGGCGCCGGGCACGCGGCGCCAGCGGTCGTAGGACCGCGCCGACAGCCGGGCATTGACCATGGCAGCGGGAATCCCGCGACCGGCGATCTCCGACAGCATGTTCGGCCAGATCTCCGATTCCACCCACAGCACCACGTCCGGCCGCCAGTGATCCAGGAAGCGCCGTACATAGGGCATGCGGTCGACCGGCACGTATTGGTGCACCGCCCGGTCGGGCAGCCGCTCGGCCATCAGCTGCGCCGAGGTGACCGTGCCGGTGGTCAGCAGCACCGACAGGTCCGGGTCGCGGTCCAGCAACCGGCGCAGCAGCACCTGCACCGAGAGCGCCTCGCCGACACTGGCGGCGTGGATCCAGACGAGCGGCCCTGCCGGCCGCTCCAGCGCGGCATGCCCGAGCCGTTCGCCGCGGCGCGCGGGGTCCTCCTTGCCGGCCGCCTGCCGGCGGTCCAGGACGAAAGGCACGATCGGCGCCGCAATCGCGGTGAGCCCGCGGTACATGGCATAGAGCATGGTGCCGTCTAGCGCGGCGGGCTCACGGTTGCAAGGCCGCCGCCGATCGCCGCCCGCCAGAGACCGCTCGCGCAATTGGTGAGTTTTCCAGGGAAATTTTAACGCTTGGATCGTAGGTCACTGTTCGGACTGCGGAGCGAGGGCATGGCCGGGGCAGCATCGAAGAGCCGCGATAAACCGGCTGTGGGCATTTCGGAGATCCTGCGGTGGCGGAGCCGTCGCGGCGTGGGGCTCTTCGTGGCGACGGCGCTTGTCCTGGGTTGCCTCGCACCCATCTGCGCGGCCGCCACCAAGGCGGTTCAATTTGCATCTGACGGGATCCTGCCGACCCTCCTCTTCGTCGCTGCGACCATGGTTGTCTCGTATCTGGCGCTGTGCGGTCTCGTCGGCGCGATGATCGCGTTGTTCGCCGCGCCAGACGTCCGCAACGAGTCCGTCATTCGCGCGGGACGGCGGCGCATCGGCTTCCGACGGCGCGACGATTGCGTCTTCATCGCGCTGTGGCTGTGTCTCTTCGCGCCGGCCGTCGCGGCAACCGTGATCCTGCTGACCGATGGGCTCGGGATTGCCTCCGCGACGGACAGGAACGGCATCGGCTATGCGGTGGTGCTCGGACTTGCCGTCATGATCCATGCATGCCAGCGCTTTCTTGCCAAATCGACCGAGCGGTCCGGGGCGGCCTGACCCGCATCGGACATCAACGGCAAGGGGCGGCCGTCACGCGGCCTGGGCGGCGGCGCGGATCGGGTGCAGGTGGCTGAGGAACTGCTGGACTGAAACCGGCCAGGCGTATTTGACCGCAAACGCCCGGCAATCCTCCCGTGAGATCGCGAGCGCGGTGTCGACCGCTTTCGACAGATCCTCGTCCAGGGCGCCCACGCCACTTCCATCCAGCACGTCGACCGGGCCGGTCACCGGATAGGCGGCGACGGGCACGCCGCAGGCCAAGGCCTCCAGCATCACCAGCCCGAAGGTGTCGGTGCGGGACGGGAAGACGAACACGTCGGCGGCGGCATAGTGCCGCGCCAGCTCCTCGCCATGCTTGGCGCCGACGAAGCGGACCTCGGGGAACTTCGCCTGCAGGGCGGCGAGCTGCGGGCCGTCGCCGACGACGTATTTGGTGCCTTCATTGGGCAGGGACAGGAACGCCTCGATGTTCTTCTCCACCGCCACCCGGCCGGTGTAGAGCTGGATCGGGCGCGGGCCGTCCAGGAAATCCTTGTCGCGCGGGTGGAACAGGTCGACATCGACGCCGCGCGTCCATCGCACCAGGTTGATGAAGCCCCGGGACTTCAGCTCGTTCTCGACCGAGTCAGTGGCGACCATCACGGCGCTGGCCGGGTGGTGGAAGCGCCGCAGCATGGCGAAGGTCCACGACACCGGGATGCCGGTCCTCAGATGCAGATAGTCCGGGAACATGGTGTGGAACGAAGTGCTGAATTCCAGCTTGCGGCTCAGGCAATAGCGACGGGCCGCCCAGCCCAGCGGGCCCTCGGTGGCGATGTGGATGGCGTCCGGCGCGAAATCGTCGATCATCTTCGGCAGGCGCCGCCGGGCGCCGAGCGCCAGCCGGATTTCCGGATAGGTGGGGCAGGGCACAGAGCGGAAGCGATCGGGCCCGATGATCTCCGCGTCATGGCCCTCGGCGATCAGCGTGTCACGCGTCGTCCGCAGCGTCCGCACGACGCCATTCACTTGCGGCTCCCAGGCATCGCTGATGATCAATATCCTCACGAGAACCCTCTCATGTAATGACGGGGACGCAAGACCGTTTGCCGCGTCGGATCGCGGCATGGTGGACGGACCCAGGCGGGACGCTCAACCCCGCCGGGTCACGCAATGACAGGCAATGGCGGCATGGATGTGGCGTCAGGCGGCGGCCTTGCTTGCAATCGGCAGCCGCGCCGGTCGCGCCTGCTCGTTTTCACCTGCCCAGCACAGGATCTCGAGTTCGCCGTTCTGGTGTTCCACCAGGGCGGTGCAGCTTTCCACCCAGTCGCCGTCGTTGACGTAGGCGAAGCCGTTCATGTCCTTGATCTCGGCGGTATGCACATGGCCGCAGATCACGCCCTCCACGTCGCGGCGGCGGGCCTCCTCGCACAGCGCGTTCTCGAAGCGGCCGAGATACTCGACCGCCTTCTTGGTGCGATGCTTGAGGTAGGCCGACAGCGACCAGTAGGGATATCCGAGGCGCCGCCGCGCCGCGTTCACCAGGGTGTTCAGCCCCAGCAGGATGCCGTATGCGGTGTCGCCGATGCGGGCCAGCCACTTGGCGTACTTCACGACAACGTCGAACTGGTCGCCATGGATCACCAGGAAGCGCCGTCCGTCGGCGGTGGTGTGCACGATCTCGTCGACGATCTGGATGTCGCCGAAGGTCAGGCCGACAAACTGCCGGGCGCCCTCGTCATGGTTGCCGGGCAGATAGACCATGCGGCAGCCCTTGCGCGCCTTGCGCAGCAGCTTCTGGATGACGTCGTTATGGGCCTGCGGCCAGTACCAGGTCTTCTTCAGCCGCCAGCCGTCGAAAATGTCGCCGACCAGATAAAGAGTGTCACTCTCGGTCTTCTTGAGGAAATCGAGAAGAATCTCCGCCTGGCAGGACCGTGTGCCCAAGTGAAGATCGGAAATCCAAATCGTCCGATACCGAGTCGGCCCACTGGACTGCGTCATACCCAGAATCCCAGGTGATTCAATAATTAGGCCACGCTATATCCAGCAAAGTATTTAAGTGCAACTAACAAATCATGGCGTTTTCTATGTTGCTCACCAAATTCTTCCAAATATAATAGGAAGGAAATAACGTCGTAATAAAAGTGTCATCTTTTCGTAATTAATGGCGGACCTATGGTTAATGCGTTGGAGCCGGGCTCGGCGGATGGGCACACCTGTGCCAGATGCCTGATTATTTACAATCCCACCGCGGGCAGCCGCCGCCGGCGCAAGCTCGAGGCGGCGATGGCCACGCTGCGGGACAAGGGCGTGACCGTCGCGCTCGCCGAGACCACAGGGCCCGGCGACTCCGAGGTGATGGCCCGGGAGGCCGATGACAGCGTCTCCATGGTGGTGGTCGCCGGCGGTGACGGCACGATCAACGGTGCGGTGAACGGGCTGATGGCGCGGGCGGTGGCCGGCCGGCCGGTGCCGCCCTTCGGGGTCCTGCCGTTGGGCACGGCGAACGTGCTGGCCGGCGAGTTGGGCCTGCCGGCTCGACCGGAATCCGCCGCTGCGGTTCTGGCTTCGGGCGCCCGGGCGCGGATCAATCTCGGCCGGGCCAATGGGCGCTATTTCTCCATCATGGCCGGGGTCGGATTCGATGCCCGGGTGGTGGAGCGCATCGATCCGGCCATCAAGCGGCTGCTGGGCAAGGGCGCCTATGTGCTGGAGACCCTGCGGGAGCTGGTCGAGCTGGCGCCGGCGCGGTTCCACGTCATGGCCGATGACGGACCGCTGGACGCCTCCGCCGTGGTGATCGCCAGCGGGCACTATTATGCCGGCCGCTTCGTGCTGGCGCCGAAGGCCAGCCTGGTGGGGGATCAGCTGCAGGTCTGCGTCTTCCAGAAATCCGGCCGCTGGGCGGTGATCCGCTATCTGGTGGCCATGGCGCTCGGCATCCTGCCGCGGCTGCCGGACTACAGGATCATCCCGGCGGAAAAGGCCACGGTGACGGGGGCCGAGGGCACGCCCGTGCAGGGCGACGGCGACATCCTGGCGGCGCTGCCGCTGCGGGCCGAGATCGTGCCGCGGGCGCTCGAGGTCATCGTGCCGGAAGGCTCCGCCCTGACGGCGGCCTAGGGCCGCCGGACTCCGCCCCGGCTACTTGCCGGCGACGGTCATGCCGTCGATGCGCAGTGTCGGGCAGTCGACGCCGTAACGGAATTCCAGGTCCGATGCGGGCGTCAGCGCCTTGAACATGTCCTTCAGATTGCCGGCCACGGTCACCTCGTTGACCGGGTAGGCGATGGCGCCCTTCTCGATCCAGAACCCGGTGGCGCCGCGGCTGTAGTCGCCGGTGACGCCGTTGACTCCCATGCCCATCATGCCGGTGACGTAGAGGCCCTGGTCGATGTCGCCGATCAGGTCCTCGCGCGACGCGGCGCCGGCGGCCATGTAGAGGTTGGTCGGCGCCGGCGCCGGCGGTCCGCTGGTGCCGCGCGAGGCATGGCCGGTCGATTGCAGGCCGAGCTGCCGGGCCGAGCGCAAATCCATGATCCAGGTGGTCAGCACACCGTCGGCGATCAGCTCGCGCCGGCTGTTGGCGACGCATTCCCCGTCGAAGGGCTTCGAGCGCCGCCCGCGCACCAAATGCGGGTCGTCGACCACGACGATGCCGTCGGCAAAGACCGGTTGCTCCAGCTTGTCCTTCAGGAAGCTGGTGCCACGGGCGATCGACGGGCCGCTGATCGCGCCGACCAGATGCCGCAGCATGCCGCCGGAGACCCGCGGGTCGAAGACCACCGGCGCCTTCATGGTGTCGACCTTGCGCGCGCCGAGCCGGGCCACCGCCTTCTCGCCGGCCCGGCGGCCGATGGTGGCCGCGTCCTCCATGTCCGCGGCATGGACCGCGCTGGTGAAGTCGTAATCGGTCTCCATGGCGGTGCCCTCGCCGGCGATGACCGAGGCCGAGAGGCTGCTGCCGGTCAGGGCATAGGCGCCGGTGAACCCGTTGCTGGCGGCGATCGCGATCTCGGTGCGGCTCCAGCCGGCCTCCGCACCTTCGGAATTGGTCACGCCGTCGACCGCCAGGGCGGCCTCCTCGGCCGCCGCGGCCATGGCGATCAGCCCGTCCGCCGCCGGTTCGACCGGATCGCAGAGATCGAGCTCCGGCCAGTCGCGCGCCAGCTGGTCGGTATCGGCAAGGCCGCAATAGGGGTCCTCGGGTACGGTCCGCGCCATCGCGACGGCGCGCTCGACCACTTCCGTCAGCGCCGCCTCGGACCGGTCGGAGGAGGAGGCGATCGCCATGCGTTGGCCGATGAAGACCCTGAGGCCGAGGTCGCCCTCCTCTGCGCGCTCCAGCCGTTCCGGTTTGCCCAGCCGCTGCGAGAGCGACAGCGAGGTGGCGTTGTACAGGACCGCGTCGGCGGCATCGGCGCCGGCCGCCTTGGCCTTGGCGATGAGATCCTGCAGCAGCGTCAGCGAGTCGTCCGGCGTGGGGGCCATGACCGTCTCCAAAGGGGTGTCCAAAAAGGCCGGTCCGGGTAGGACCGGCGGAGCTATTCGTCGACGTCGTCGGCGTCCACCTGTCCGGCGATGCGCCGGCGCACATGCGACCAGGACATGCCGATCGCCAGCACCGCGGACATGACGACGAGGATGACATACGTCATGCTCTGGCCCTGCCCAGGCACGATCAGTCCGAAATCGATCAGCACCCACACCAGGGTGCCGAAAAAGGCGATTGCGAGCACCAGTCCGATCGGCCCGATCGACCGCCAGGTGGCCCGCAGGAAGATGACATAGGCGATCAGCATCGCCACGCCGGCCAGGGCCTTCAACGGAACGTTGCCGCCCACCGGGTCCGTGACCCAGGCGTAATAGGAATACGGGCTGGGGTTGAAGGTTCCGAAGACGAGGATCAGCGCGGCGACCAGACGGATGAAGAAATTCGGCCAACTGAACTGGGGGCGTGCCATATCGGGTTCCCTGACACGTGTCGAATGCGATCGATTCGAATCGGTATTATGGGACCAGGGCGCGCCACCGCAACCGGCGAAGGCCCGGGGCCGCCGTCATTCCGCCGGGGTGGTCGCCGTGGCCGCGTCGGCCGCCAGCCGGCGGTTCTCCGACAGAAGCCGAGCATAGAAGGCAAAGCCGATCAGCGTCGCGCCGGCCATGATCAGGGCGAGCGGCAGCTGGCTGTCGACAATGAGGTGGCCGGCCAGCGCACTGGCGCCTGCCCCGACGGCCATCTGCAGGAAGCCCGACAGCCCGCTCGCGGCGCCTGCCCGGCTGGGGTCGACGCTGATCGCGCCGGCATTGCCGTTGGGCACGTTGAGTCCGTTGCCGATCGCCGACAGCGTCATCGGCGCGAACAGCGCCAGCGGGACCATCGCGCCGGCCGCCCACAGCGCCAGCATCAGCAGGGCGCCGGCAAGGTTGAGCGCGAGGCCGAGGCCGATCATCCGGTCGATGCCGATCCGCATCGACATGCGGCCGGAGAACAGGTTGCCGCCCATGTAACCGGTCGCGCTGAGCATGAAATACCAGCCATACTCGCTCGGCGGGCGGCCCATGATCTCGATGACCACGAAGGGCGCGCCGCCCAGGAAGGCGAAGAAGCCGGCGCTGGCGAAGGCGGTGAGGAACGAATAGCCGCGGAAGATCGGCGATCGCAGCAGCGTGCCGTAGCTCGCCGCGATGCCGCTCAGGCCGGGCAGCGGTTGCGGGTTGCGGTTGCTCTCATGCAGCAGCAGCACCGAGAACACGGTCACGACCAGCCCGAAGGCGCCGACGAACACGAAGGTCGACCGCCAGCCGAGCCAGTCGTCGAGATAGCCGCCGATCAGCGGCGCCACCATCGGCGCCGTCACCATGGCGGCGGAGATATAGGAGATGACGCTCGCCGATCTCTCGCGATCGAAGAGATCGCGGACGATGGCCCGGGCCAGCACGATGCCCGAGCAGCCGCCGACCGCCTGAACGATACGGCCGACGATCAGCATCTCGATGCTGGTGGCCAGCATGCTGCCGGCGGTGCCTGCGAGGAACAGCACCAGGCCGCCGAGCAGCAGCGGCCGCCGTCCGAATCGGTCGGAGAGCGGGCCATAGGCCAGCTGCGCGACCGCGAGCCCGACCAGGTAGAGGCCCAGCGTCAACTGGACGGTGCCATAATCGGTGCCAAAGACGCCCGGCAGGGCCGGCATCGACGGCATGAAGATGTTGAGCGCCAAAGGGCCAATGGCGCTGATCGCCACCAGCATGACGATCGGGGGCTGCTTCGCGTGAGTCGGCATGGAGATGCTAAGAGTCGGATTTTCAAAACGGTATGGCAAGTGTCGATCCTGTTGTTTCGCCCCTTTTCGCGAGCGGCTGTTACGATGAACAAGCCGTTAACAGCCCGGTAATCGCGCCCGTGATAGCGTCCCGCCGCCGCAGTCAGGACCATCGAGTCGAAGCCATAGTCAGGGGAGATCCTGTGACAATCCGTTGGACCTCGAAATGGACGGCCGGCATTGCGGCCATGTCGATGCTTGCCGGCGCGCTGGCCGGGCAGAGTGGGCCGGCAACGGCCCAGGAAATCAGCTGGGGCGGCATCCTGAATCCCGCCCGGGGAGTCCCGAATGCGGTCGGGACCTATTCCAATGGCTGCGTCGACGGCGCCCACGAGCTGCCGCCGGAAGGCGCGGGCTACCAGGTGGTGCGGCTGAACCGGCACCGCAATTACGGTCACCCGGACCTGGTGCGGTACATCATCGATCTCGGCACCCAGGTGGAAGAGGCGCAGATCGGCACCATGCTGATCGCCGACATGGCGCAGCCCCGCGGCGGCCCGATGCCCTCGGGACATGTCAGCCACCAGAGCGGGCTCGACGCCGATATCTGGTTCCGGCTCGACATGCCGCCGACCTCCCGTGAGGAGCGCAACAATGCCCTGGCGCGGATCATGATCGACCGGGCCGACTGGTCGCTCGACGAGGAGGCGTGGACCGACGACCATGTCGAACTGGTGCGCCTGGCCGCGAGCGATCCCCGGGCGGCGCGCATCTTCATCCATCCGACCCTGAAGCGGGATATCTGCGAGCGGGATTGGGAAGACCGCAGCTGGCTGCGCACGTTGCGCCCCTGGTTCGGCCATGACGCGCATTTCCATGTCCGGCTGCATTGCCCGGCCGACAGCGCCAGTTGCGTGCCGCAGAGCGCGCCGCCCGAGGGCGACGGGTGCGGCGAAGAGTTGATGTCGTGGTTCCCCGACCCGGGCGAGCCGCCGCCGCGGCCGACCTCCGGGCCCCGCGTCTTCCCGCCGCCCTCGGCGGCTTGCGTCGCGATCGCGAACAAGGAGTGACCGCGGACGCCGACGCGCTGGCCCGGGCCAAGGGCTATCCCTACCGCATAGAGCGGCGGAGCTTCCGCTACGTGGATGGCGAGGCGGTGCCGGAACCCCGCCTTGTCCATCCCGACCGCGTTCCGGTCGTCGCCTTCGGATCGAACCGCTCGGCGGAGCAGCTCGCCCGCAAGTATCGCGGCTGGCCCGCCGGCACCGAGATCCCGGTGACGCTGGGCCGGCTTTCAGGCCATGACGTGGTCTATTCCGCGCATTTCGCCCGCTATGGGGCGGTCCCGGCCATGCTGTTCCCCGATGCCCGGGTCACCGTGGAGGTGTCCGTCGTCTGGCTGACCGAGCGGCAGCTTGTGCGCATGCACGAGACCGAAGGGGCCTCCAACTATCGCTTTGTCCTGCGCGACGATCTCGATCTGCGCGGCGAGGATGGCGAGCGCTTGCAGCGGGCGGGGCTCTATGTAGGGCGGCACGGCGCTTTGTCCCATGACGGGCGGCCAATGCCGCTGGCGGAGGTTGTCGCCGAGGGACGGGAGGCGCCAACCGTCTCCCAGGTGGCGGCGCAGGAGCACGCCCGCGACCGGCTGGCTCCGGATGCGGGTCTGGACGCCTTCATAACGCAGAACATCGCCTGCCCGGTGACCCGGTTCGAGCGCGGCCGCAGGCTGCGCCGCGACGCGCTGCGCGAAGGCGGGGGCTGATCGGTCAGACGAGGCCGCCGGCGATCAACCCGATCAGGACCAGCAGCCCGAAGTCGCGGTTCGACCTGAACATCTTCCAGCAATCCGCCGGATCGTCCGGGTCCCAGCGCCACACCTGCCAGGCCAGATGCAGCCCGGCAAGCGCGAGCGGGATCGCGTACCAGGGCGCCAGGCCCGCCAGCTCGGCGGCGGCGGCGATGCCGAGCACGGTCACGGCATAGAAGCCGGCCACCCAGCTGCGGCTGGCGTCCCCCAGCCTGAGCGCCGTCGATTTGACCCCGATCAGCGCGTCGTCGGCCTTGTCCTGATGGGCGTAGATCGTGTCGTAGCCCAGCGTCCAGAAGATCCCGGCGCCATAGAGAACGACGGCCGGAAGCATCGCCGACGGCGCCACGCTGCCGGTCACCGCCACCCAGCCCATCAGGGCACCCCAGTTGAAGGTGAGGCCGAGGAAGAGCTGCGGCCACCAGGTGATGCGCTTCATCAGCGGATAGGGGAACACCAGCGCCAGCGAGGCGACGCCAAGCCAGATGGTCGGCGGATTGAACTGCAGCAGGATCAGCAGCGCCACCGCCAGCTGGGCGGCCAGAAACACCACCGCCCGGGACACCGAGATCTCGCCGCTGGGGATCGGCCGGGTGCGGGTCCGGGCGACGCGGGCGTCGAAATCGCGGTCCAGGATGTCGTTGATGGTGCAGCCGGCCCCGCGCATCAGAACCGCGCCGATGGCGAACAGCGCCATTTTCCAGGGGTCCGGCCACCAGGTCCCGCCCGGCGCCAGGCCGGCGGCGCTGGCCAGGGCCATGCCCCACCAGCAGGGCAGCAGCAGGAGCCAGGTGCCGATCGGCCCGTCCAGGCGCATCAGCCTGAGATAGGGGCGGGCCGGCGCCGGCGCGGCCCGGACGATCCAGGATTTCCGCGGTATGTCGACGGGATCGGCGTGCATTCGCGACCCTCCGGCGATGCTTTGCGCTTAACATGTCGGCGGCCAGGCTCTATTCGGTGCCGCCATGTCCGATCAGAAACCCCGCGCACGGCTGTTCGTCAATGGCGAACTGGCGGCCGGCGCCATCATCGATCTGGAGGCGGGTCAGGCGCATTACCTGCGGAACGTGCTGCGGGCGTCGCCCGACGACGTGCTGACCCTGTTCAACGGGCTCGACGGCGAATGGCTCGGCCGCATCGAGGCGCTGTCGCGGGGCGCGGCCTCTGTCCGGGTGACCGAATGCTGCCGCGACCAGAGCGCCGGTCCGGATCTGTGGCTCTGCTTCGCGCCGCTGAAGAAGGCGGCGACCGATTTCGTGACCGCCAAGGCGACGGAGCTCGGCGTCTCGGCGCTCCAGCCGGTGACGACCCGGCATTCCGAGACGGCCCGGGTCAATCTGGATCGCCTGCACGCCATCGCGGTCGAGGCGGCGGAGCAGACCGAGCGGTTGGACGTCCCGGCGGTGCTGGCTCCGGTGACGCTGGACGGGCTGGTCGCGGACTGGCCATCGGAGCGCGCCCTGCTGGTCGCGGCCGAGCGCGGCGACAGCGTGGCCATCGCCGATGCCCTGCCGGATCTGGCGGGGCGGCCGGCCGCGATCCTCGTCGGGCCCGAGGGCGGATTTGCCAAGTCCGAACTTGACGGGCTGCGCGAACTGCCTTTTGTTCACCCGGTTGGCCTGGGTCCCAGGATCCTCAGGGCCGATACCGCGGCGCTTGCGGCGCTGACATGCTGGCAGGCCGTGGCCGGCGACTGGCGGCGGCGACCACCGGGGCGGTCGGACTGACGCCCGGCGGCCGTGCGCCGCGAACAGGATCGATTGGGCCCATGCTGAATTCCGTGTCGCCGAAGCCGAGCGAGGTCCCGGTCACCGACCGGCGCCAGCTCGTCGAGCATCTGGAGCAGGGCTGCAAGCCCGCCGAGCAATGGCGCATCGGCACCGAGCACGAGAAGTTCGCCTACCGCCTGAGCGATCTCAGGCCGCTGCCCTATGAGGGGCCGGACGGCATCGGCGCGGTGCTGGAGGGGCTGGCGCGGTTCGGCTGGCAGCGCGTCACGGAGGCCGGCAACGTCATCGCGTTGAGCGATGCCAGCGGCTGTTCGGTGACCCTGGAGCCCGGCGGCCAGGTCGAGCTGTCCGGCGCGCCGCTGCAGACCATCCACGAGACCTGCGACGAGGTGCACGAGCATTTGCGCCAGGTCCGCGAGGTCAACCAGGAGCTCGGCGTCGGCATGATCGGGCTCGGCTTCCAGCCGAAATGGTCGCGGGCGGACATCCACTGGATGCCCAAGGGCCGCTACAAGATCATGCGCGAATACATGCCCAAGAAGGGCACGCTGGGCCTCGACATGATGACCCGCACCTGCACGGTGCAGGTCAATCTCGACTTCGCCGACGAGGCGGACATGGTCCGCAAGTTCCGGACCGCCATCGCCCTGCAGCCGGTGGCGACGGCGCTGTTCGCCAACTCGCCCTTCACCGAGGGCCAGCCCAACGGCTTCCAGAGCTATCGCAGCCATATCTGGACCGACACCGACCCCGACCGCTCCGGCGACCTGCCGCTGGTCTTCGAGGACGGGTTCGGGTTCGAGCGCTATGTCGACTACGTGCTCGACGTGCCGATGTATTTCGTCTACCGCGACGGCCAGTATCTCGACGCCTCGGGCCAGTCCTTCCGGGATTTCCTCGACGGCCGGCTGCCGGCGCTTCCGGGCGAGATCCCGCGCATGGGCGACTGGGAGGATCACCTGACGACAGTGTTCCCGGAGGTGCGCCTGAAACGCTATCTGGAGATGCGCGGCGCCGATGGCGGCCCGTGGCGGCGGCTCTGCGCCCTGCCGGCGCTGTGGGTCGGCCTGCTCTATGACGGCCCGGCGCTGGACGCGGCCTGGGATCTGGTGAAGGACTGGACGGAGGAGGAGCGCGCCGAACTCCGGCGGGAGGTCCCACGCTCCGGGTTGAAGACCCGGTTCCGCCGCCGCAGCATGCAGCACGTGGCGCTGGAGGTCCTGGAGATCGCGCGCAATGGTCTCGAGAGCCGGGCGCGGCCCGACAGCTTCGGCGAGTCCGAGGCGCATTTCCTCAACGCCCTGTGGACCATCGCGGAATCCGGCGAGACGCCGGCCGACGAGCTGCTGCGCCGGTTCCATGGCGACTGGCAGGGCGAGATCGACCCGATCTTCCGCGAGAACGCGTATTAGCGGTCCGCCCATGTGGCCGAACACCAATTGGCGCTGGGTGCGCGAATGGGTCGGGCGGATCTTCTTCGCCGCGTTCTGCCTGTCGGTATTCGGCGCCCTGACCGCCTTGCCGGTGCTGCGGCCGGGCGGGGTGATGGCCGCCCTGCCGAGCGCACTGCTGATCGGGCTCGCCATCGCGGTACCGCTGACGGCGATCGCCGGCGGTGCGCTGGCCCACTATTCCGACCGCAAGGGCGGCCGGCACGAGAGTTGAAGGGCCCGACCTCGGTCTGAAAGCCGGTGTTGCCAATCGAGGGGCTGGCAACCGACCCCGCTATTCGGCCGCGACCGTTTCGTCCGCCCAGTCATCCGGGCTTAGGCTCCGAACTCGGTCATGAAACACCCTGTGGAGCTCATTCACTTGGTCTGCCAGCCAATCATGCTGACGCGACCAGTCCGAGCGATCCTCCGGATCCGCTTCTGGAAGATAGACGGCAATCCTTGAATCCAGGCCGTCCGGCAGCTCTTCCCAGGCGAGTGCCGCACCGAATTCGCGCTCGATCTCAGTCTTGTCTTGTTTCAGGGCATGGAAGTTACGCTTGGCATCATCGCCGCTGATGTACAGCTCGGCACGGATGTTGTTTTGTCGGCGCAACATCACGGCACCGAGCTTGAACTTCGAGCGCCCGACTTTGAAGCTCATCCAGGCACGTGGACGCGGTCTGCGCGTTGCCTGTACCGGTCCGGCCTTCGCCTCCACTTTCAGTTGGAATGCCTGCCAGTACTCGATTTGCATTTGCCGTGTCTCGGACAGCTCTTGGGATTCGATAGAACGAACGCCACGAGCGACAGACCGCGACCAGTCATTCGGTTTGCTGATCACATTGAATTTCGGCGCCGCCAGCGAATCCCCGATGCACCAGAGCTCCACTTCCAGGCCGAAGAAGCGAAAATTCTCGTCCGTGATCTCGTTGAGCCAGTCCATCGCAGCCCGATGCTCGTCCGTAAATTCGGCGGCGACCCATACGATCGTGGCCGCGTGCAGCCCGGCCGCGTAGGTCATCAACTGTCCGAGATGGACATGGTCGGTCCGTTGCAGCTGGTTCTCGATCAGGACCCAACTGTCGTTCTCTGTGTCCATGCAAAGGATGTCGGCTCGGAACGGACCGACGCTCTTTTCCTGTGCCTCCAACTCCAGGTCGAGGTGAATGGCCTCACCCAGGATGTTGAGGTTTTCGGCCTGGGCCAGCCAAGGCGTGAAATCCTGCGCTTCCGTCTTCCAGACGTCCCGAAGGTCGACCTTCGACAGCTGCCCCAGTTCGATCATGTCCGCGGTGGCCGTCGCTGGTCGCCGAACTGACGATCAGCGGGTGCGGTAGTACATGACCGCGGCGATGCTGGCGATCGACAGCAGGGTCGACAGCAGCACGATGGCGCCACCGGCATTGTTGCCTTCGCCGTTGCCCTGGCTGCCGCCGAGGCCGAGCGCGGTCGGCATGGCGGCCATCAGGACGGCCAGCCACATCCATGTCGAACGCACCGTCAGCACATAGGTGCCCAGGGCCCAGACGATCAGCGGGTGGACCGCCAGCTTCAGGACCGTGGTCACCACCGCCGTCTGCATGTTGCCGCCGAAATTGTAGCGGGCCAGCAGGCCGCCGAGCGCGAACAGGGCGCAGGGCGCGGTCGCGTCGCTGATCAGGTAGACCACCTTGCCGACGTCGGCCGGCATGGTGACGCCGATCTCCTTCAGCGCCAGGCCCAGGATCAGGGCGAGCAGGATCGGGTTGCGGATCTGCTTGGACAGAACCCGGCCCATGGATTGCGGGATCTGCCCCGCCTTGTTCTGCCGCACGTCGTTGACGGCATTGGCGATCACCGCCATCAGCAGCCCGTGCAGCCCCAGGATGATCACCATCGGGATGCGATAGCCCTCGGCCAGCAGCAGGACCACCGCCGGCAGGCCGAGATGCATCACGTTGGAGTGCGATGCACCGGCTGCGATCAGGTTCGGCGAAGCGCCGCCGCCCATGTTGCGCGCCACCAGAAGGCCGCAGACCATCGCGCCCAGCGCGCCGCCGAAATAGATCGTCAGCATCGGCCAGGCAAAGGTGAGATGCTGTTCCAGCGTCCGGCCGTTCTCGAAGCTGTAGCGGAACACGAAGATCGGGATCGCCACCGCGATCACGAAACGCGACAGGCCTTCGGTGACCGCCTGCGCTATGTAGTTGAAGCGCACGGTGCCGTAGCCGGTCACGGCAAGGGCCAGAAGCGGGACGATGGTGAAGAGAGCAGCTTGCATGGTGAACACGCCCGATCGCCAAGAGAACAGCCGCGCCGAAAGCCTTCTGCAATCGGCGCGGTAAAGCGGCTTTCTGGCTTAGCAACCCACGGTTAATCGGGCGTAAAGGAAGGAATTCGGCCGGTGTTTTGCGAAAATGCCCGATGTGGCATCGGCTGGGCGCCCCGATTCCCGGGGTGCCCGTATCGGCTTCTTGTACGCCGGTCTCGCCCTATGGCCGGTCGACGAGGTCCCAGGCGGTCCGATTCTCTTCCAGATGCGCGATCGATGTCGTGCCGGGAATGACGATGATGTTGGGCGAGCGCCGCAGCAGCCAGGCCAGTGCATCGCGCGGATCGAGCTTGGCGCCCGGCCGCATCGGGTTGGCGCCCAGCGGGCCATAGGGGATGAAGGCGATCCCGCGTTCCGCCGTATGGTCGACCAGGTCGCCGGCATCGGTCTCGGCCATGTTGAAGCGGTTCTGCACGCTGGCGATCGGCGCGATGGCCAGGGCGCGGTCGAGGTCGTCCCGCGTCACGTTGGACAGGCCGATATGTCCGATCCTGCCGTCGGCCTGCGCCTCCGCCAGGGCGGCCACCGATGTCTCGATCGGCGTCGCCGGGTCGATGCGATGCAGCTGGAAGAGATCGATGCGATCCCGGCGCAGGTTGACCAGCGCCCGGTCGACTTGGCGCAGCAGGGTATCGCGTGAACCGTCTACCGTGATCCTGCCCGGCTCGGGCTTGTCGACGCCGCCTTTTGTCGCGATGACCGCCGGCCGCCCCTCCAGCGCCTCGCCAACCAGCCGGTCGGCATGCTCCGGCCCATAGGCCCAGGCGCTGTCGAAGAAGTCGATGCCGATGGCATGGGCGCGGCGGAGGAGGCGCAAGCCGTCCTCCCAGTGCGGATAGGGGCCGAAATTGCCGGGCTGGCCGGTGAGCCGCATGGCGCCATAGCCGAGGCGATCGACCTCGAGCTCTCCGCCGATCTTGAAGGTCCGTTCGATCATGGGGTGTCTCCTGGTTTCGTGGACTTCATCTGGAACCAAGATGACGGTGCACGGAGTTATCCGGTAGACGGATGAAATGAGATACTATATTGCGTATTGTGTATGAGCAGGCCACTCGACCGGCTGACGTTGTTGGAGACATTCGCGCGGATCGCCGACCGCGGATCGATCAGCGCGGCGGCACGGGATCTGGGGCTGTCACAAGCGTCGGCCAGCCGGCAACTGAAGGATCTCGAAGAGCGGTTCGGCGGGCAGTTCGTCCGGCGGACCACCCATGCGCTGGCGCTGACCCCGGCGGGTCAGGATCTCCTGCATGATGCACGGGAACTGATCGCCGCCTGGGAAGCGGTGGAGGAACGGCATGCCGGCCAGGGGCCGGTCAGGGGTGCGCTGAAGGTGGTCGCGCCGGTCGCGCTCGGGCAGCTCCACCTGGCCGACATCGCCCTGCAATTCCAGATGCAGCACCCGCAAATCTCCCTGAGCTGGCAACTCGAGGATCACCCGATCCGCTTCGCGGAGGTCGGTTGCGATTGCTGGATCAAGATCGGCGCAGTACCGGACGACAGGCTGATCGTGCGTCAACTTGGGCGCGTCGAGCGGTTGCTTGTGGCCAGCCCGGCGCTCGTCGGCGACCGGGAGATCGCTCGTCCGGCGGACGCGGAAGGGCTGCCGCTTGCGGCCCTGGCGCCGTTCGAGGGCGGCCGGATCCGACTGACGGATCGCAACGGCATGGCCGCGGACATTGCCCCGCAGGTCAGGGTGACCACGAACAACATCTTTGCGGTCCGGCGGGCCGCCCTCATGGGTGTCGGCGCCGCGGTACTTCCGCGATGGTTCGTCGAGGACGACACTGCGTCCGGCGCGTTGGTCGATCTGCTGGCCGGCTGGCGGGCGGCGACGCTGGACATCAACGTGGCTTACTTGCCGGCCCGACACCAGCCGAAGCGACTGGCGGTCTTCCTGGAGGCCTTGCGATCGGGTGTGCGGGCCATTCCCGGCATCCAGCCACCCGCCTAGTCCACGGTTCCGCCCGCATCTGTCCGCCCACGCGGTATCTGCTCTCGCAGCGCCTGTATCATCCGTCGATAGGCGGTCCGGTGCCGTCGGCGCAGATGGACCACGGCCAGGACCGGCTGACCGATCCGGGGGGCATCGCCGACCACCTTCGCCACGCCGCTAGCCTCCATGCCCGAAACCGTCTCCTCCGGCAGATAGGTCGTGCCGCCGATCGCCGAGAGCAGGCCGCGGATCACCGCGGCCTGTCCGCTGGAGACGCTGCCCTGCGACAGGAAGGGCATCAGGCTGGCATGGGTGACGGCGAAGGCGGGAGAGTAGTTCGGCAGGATGTAGCGGTCCGCCTCCACCTCGGACAGCCTGTCCGTCTCGGTGGAGACCATGCGGTAGCCGAGCTCGCCAAGCGTCTCGAAATGCAGGTCCGGATCGACCGTGGGGGTGTAGATGATGCCGAGGTCGAGGTCGCCTTTCATCACGTCCTGGCACATCTGGACCGAATAGTCGCCCTCGACATAGAAGGCGCTTCCGGGCATCGCCCGGCGCAGCGAGGCCAGCCAGTCGGAAATGTGGTTTTCCAGGAGATCGTGCTGGATGCCGATCCGGAACGTGATCGCCGCGACGTCGGACTGTCCGACCGCCTGCTTCGCCGTCGACCAGATGACGCGCAGGCTGCGGGCATGGGGTTCCAGGCGCAGACCGGCGGTCGTCAACTCGGTGCCAGAGCGGCTGCGGGCGAAGAGCCGGCAGTCCAACGCGCGTTCGAGCGCACGGACGCGTCCGGAGATGGTCGATTGGGTCACTCCGAGCCGCTCGGCGGTCCGGTTGAAGTTCCGGGTCGCGCACAGGTCCAGGAAGGTCTCGATCAGCTCGATCTGCATGCGGTCATCCCCTTAATCGGAATCTCCGATTAATACAGATGCGCGTATCGAATTGAAACCGGCCGTCGAAGGGAGATAATGGCGGCCCGGGATGAAGGAGAGGGAGGCTGGCGATGGTCGAGGTGCCGACGACGGCGAGGGTCGTGATCATTGGCGGCGGCGCGGTCGGAACGTCCAGCCTCTATCACCTGGCCAAGGCCGGCTGGACGGATTGCGTCCTGCTGGAGAAGAACGAGTTGACGGCCGGCTCCACATGGCACGCCGCCGGCAACGTGCCGACCTTCTCGACCTCCTGGTCGATCATGAACATCCAGCGCTACTCCACCGAGCTCTATCGCGATCTCGGCGAAGCGGTCGACTATCCGATGAACTATCACGTCACCGGGTCGATCCGCTTGGCGCATTCGACCGAGCGCATGCAGGAGTTCGCCCGCGCCCGGGGCATGGGCCAGTACCAGGGCATGGCCATCGAGATTCTCGCACCCGAGGAGATCAAGGCCCACTACCCCTTCATCGAGACCCATGACCTGAAGGGCGCGCTCTACGATCCGGCCGATGGCGACATCGACCCGGCGCAACTCACCCAGGCGCTGGCCAAGGGCGCCCGCGACATGGGCGCGAAGATCCTGCGCTTCTGCCCGGCGACCGGGGTCAGCCGCGAGAACGGCGAGTGGATCGTCCACACCGAGAAGGGCGACATCCGCTGCGAGTTCGTGGTGAACGCCGCCGGTTACTACGCGCAGCGTGTCGGCGAGTGGTTCAAGCCCTTCGGCGGGCGCACCGTGCCGATGATGGTGATGAGCCATCAATACATGATCTTCGACGAGGTGCCGGAGGTCCGCGACTGGTCGGCCGAGACCGGCCGCAAGCTGCCGCTCCTGCGGGACGTCGACACCTCATACTACCTGCGCCAGGAAAAGACCGGGTTCAACCTCGGGCCCTACGAGCGGAACTGCCGGGCCCATTGGGCGACGCCCGACGACCCGCTGCCGGAGGATTTCAGCTTCCAGCTCTATCCCGACGACCTGGAGCGGCTGGAGTTCCAGATCGAGGATTCGATGGCCCGCGTCCCGCTCCTCGCCGAGGCCGGGCTCTCCAAGGTCATCAACGGGCCGATTCCCTACACCCCCGACGGCAATCCGCTGATCGGGCCGATGCCCGGCGTGCCGAACGCCTTCGAGGCCTGCGTCTTTACCTTCGGCATCGCCCAGGGCGGCGGTGCCGGCAAGGTGCTGGCCGAATGGGTGACCGAGGGCGCCACCGAGTGGGACATGTGGTCCTGCGACCCGCGCCGTTTCACCGACTACACCGATCACGAGCACTGCGTCGCCAAGGGCATGGAGGTCTACGGCCACGAATACGCCATGCACTTCCCCTGGCACGCCTGGCCGGCCGGGCGTGGCCGCAAGCTCTCGCCGGTCCATGACCGGGTGACGGCGCTGGGCGGGCAGATGGGCGTCTATTCCGGCTGGGAGCGGGCCAACTGGTTCGCCAGGCCCGGCGACGACACCAGCGAGGAGGCGACCCAGACCTGGAACCGCGCCGGCCCCTGGGAGCCGCGCATCCGCGAGGAATGCGAGGCGGTGCGCGATGGCGTCGGCGTGCTGGACCTGCCGGGCTTCTCGCGCTTCTCGCTGTCAGGTCCGGGGGCGGCGGAGTGGCTGCGCGGTCTGATCGCGGGTGCACTGCCGAAGGTGGGGCGGATGAACCTCGCCTACTTCCCCGATCACCGCGGGCGCATCCTGACCGAGATGTCGGTGCTGCGCCATGACGACGACGACTTCACGCTCATCACGGCTGCGACAGCCCAATGGCACGACTACGAGATCTTGTGGCGCCAACTGCCCAAGGGGCTGAGCCTCAGCGACCGGACCCGCGAGCGCTCCACCCTGATCGTCACCGGCCCGCAGTCCCGAGCCCTGTTCGAGACGATCGGAACCGAGGCCGATCTCTCGCTGCCCTGGCTCAGCCACCAGACGGCCCGGGTGGCCGGCCACGAGGCGATGCTGGCCCGGGTCTCCTATGCCGGCGAGCTGGGATGGGAGATCCATGCGGCCAATGCCGACATGCCGGCGATTTACGAGGCCGTGCTTGGCGCCGGGGCCAAGCCGTTCGGCATGTGGGCCCTGAACAGCCTGCGGCTGGAGAAGGGCTATCGGGCCTGGAAGGGCGATCTGTCGACCGATTACAGCCTGCTGGAGGGCGGGCTCGACCGCTTCGTGAAGCTCGACAAGCCGCAGGACTTCCCCGGCAAGACGGCGCTTCTGATCGAGCATCAGCAGGGGGTGAAGAAGCGCTTCGTGACCCTGGTGGTCAATGCCGGCGCGGCCGACGCACCCTACATGTCGACGCTCTGGCACAACGGTGAGGTCGTCGGGGAGACCACCTCGGGCGGCTGGGGCTACCGCGTCGGGTCCTCGATCGCGCTGGGCATGCTGCGCGCCGATCTGGCCCATCAGGGCAGCGAGATCGAGGTGGACATCTACGGCGAGCGCTTCCCCGCCGTGGTCCAGCCCGACCGGCCGCTCTGGGATCCCGAAAACGAACGCATCCGGGCCTGAGGAGCGACGGCAATGGTGCAGATTCCCGACCGTGCCCGCGCCGTCATCATCGGCGGCGGCGTTTCCGGCTGCTCGGTGGCCTATCACCTGGCCCAGCGAGGCTGGACCGACATCGTGCTGCTGGAGCGCCGGCGGCTGACCTGCGGCACCACCTGGCATGCGGCCGGACTGATCGGCCAGTTGCGGCCGACCCAGAACCTGACCCGGCTCGCCAAGTATTCCGCCGAGCTCTACACGAAGCTGGAGGCCGAAACCGGTGTCGCCACGGGCATGCGGCAGGTCGGCTCCATCACCGTGGCGCTGACCGAGGCCCGGCGTGAGGAGATCCTGCGCCAAGCGACGCTGGCCCGCGCCTTCGATGTCGAGGTCCACGAGGTCTCGGCGGCCGAGGTGAAGGAGATGTATCCCTACCTCGAGGTCTCCGACGTGGTGGGCGCAGTGCATCTGCCCCATGACGGCCAGTGCGACCCCGCCAACATCGCCATGGCGCTTGCCAAAGGCGCGCGTATGGGCGGGGCCCGGATCATCGAGGGTGCGAAGGTCACCGCGGTCACCGAGACCGGGCGTCGGGTCACCGGCGTGGATTGGGAAATGGACGGCGAGAGCGGGCACATCGCTGCGGATGTCGTCATCAACTGCGGCGGGATGTGGGGACGGGACCTTGCCGCCCGGTCCGGAGTGACCCTGCCGCTCCATGCCTGCGAGCATTTCTATCTGATCACCGAGCCGATCGACGGGCTCGGCCACCTGCCGACGCTGCGGGTCCCGGATGAGTGCGCCTACTACAAGTCGGATGCCGGCAAGATGCTGCTCGGCGCCTTCGAGCCCCGGGCCAAGCCCTGGGGCATGGACGGCATCTCCGAGGATTTCGAGTTCGACACGCTGCCGGAGGATTTCGACCATTTCGAACCGATCCTCGAGGCCGCCACGACGCGGATGCCGCTCTTCGCCACCGCCGGCATCCACACCTTCTTCAACGGCCCGGAGAGCTTCACGCCCGACGACCGCTACTATCTCGGCGAGGCGCCCGAGCTTGGCGGCTACTGGATCGCGGCGGGCTACAACTCCATCGGCATCGTCTCCTCCGGCGGTGCGGGCATGGCGCTGGCGGCCTGGATCGACGAGGGGGCGCCGCCCTTCGACCTCTGGGATGTCGACATCCGCCGCGCCCAGCCCTTCCAGCGCAACCGCCGCTATCTGCGCGCACGGGTGACCGAGACGCTCGGCCTGCTCTATGCCGACCACTACCCCTACCGCCAGGTCGAGACCGCGCGCGGCCTGCGCCGCAGCCCGGTCCACGAGCATCTGAAGGAACGCGGCGCGGTGTTCGGCGAAGTGGCCGGGTGGGAACGCGCCAACTGGTTCGCCCGGCCGGACCAGGAGCGGGAATACCGCTACGACTGGCACCGCCAGAACTGGTTCGACAACCACCGCGCCGAGCACATGGCGGTGCGCGAAAGCGTCGGCCTGTTCGACATGACCTCGTTCGGCAAGATTCGGGTGGAAGGGCGACACGCTTGCGCCTTCCTGCAGCGGGTCTGCGGCAACGACGTGGACGTGGCCGCCGGCAAGATCGTCTACACCCAGATGCTGAACGAGCGCGGCGGCATCGAGAGCGACCTGACCGTCACGCGTCTGTCCGAGACGGCCTTCCTGCTTGTCGTCCCGGCCGCCACGCTGCAGCGCGATCTCGCCTGGCTGCGCCGGCATCTGGGCGAGGCGTTCGCCGTGATCACCGACGTGACCTCCGCCGAGGCGGTGTTCTGCGTGATGGGGCCGAAGGCGCGGGCGCTGATCGGCTCCGTCTCGCCCGACGATCTGGGCAATGCCGCCTTTCCCTTCGGCACTGCGCGGGAGGTCGAGATCGGCTACGGCCTCGCCCGAGCCCACCGGGTCAGCTATGTCGGCGAGCTCGGCTGGGAGCTCTACGTCTCCGCCGACCAGGCCGCGCATGTCTTCGAGGCGCTGATGGAGGCGGGAGAGGACCACGGGCTCACGCTGTGCGGCCTGCATACGCTGGACAGCTGCCGGATCGAGAAGGCGTTCCGGCATTTCGGCCACGACATCACCGACGAGGACCACGTGCTCGAGGCCGGGCTCGGCTTCGCCGTGCGCCGCGAGAAGCCCGATTTCATCGGCCGTGATGCGGTCCTTCGCAAGCGCGAGGAGGGGCTCTCGCGGCGCATGCTCCAGTTCCGGCTGGAGGATCCCGAGCCGATGCTCTTCCACAACGAGGCGCTGGTGCGCGACGGCAAGATCGTCTCGATCGTCACGTCGGGCAATTACGGCCACGCACTCGGCGGCGCCATTGGCCTGGGCTACGTCCCCTGTGCCGGGGAAAGCGCCCAGGAGGTCCTGGCGTCGCGCTACGAGATCGAGATCGCCGGCGTGCGCCATGCCGCCGCCGCGAGCCTCAAGCCGATGTACGACCCCAAGGCGGAAAGGATGCGGCTATGAGCGACTCCAGCCCGAATCCGGCCCCCGAGAGCGCCCCGCCACGACGTGGGCGCCGGGCCGGTGGCCGTGCCGCCCGCGTCGCCCAGCGCGCGGCCCCGCTGCCAGATGATCTGCGCCCGGTGCGTCCCGGACTTGCCGGAGGCCAGTATTCGCCTCTGACCGATGCCGAGATGGCGCGCATCCATTCCGCCGCGCTGGACGCGCTGGAACAGATCGGCTTGTCGCAGGCCCCGCAATCCGGGATCGATGCGATGACCGCCGCCGGGGCCGAGCTCGGCGATGACGGCCGCATCCGCATTCCCCGAACGCTGGTCGAGGACATGCTGGCCAAGGCGGCGCGCGGGATCACGCTGCACGGACGCGACCCGCAATTCGATCTGCAGTTGGACCCGGGCCGGGTGCATTTCGGCACCGCCGGCGCGGCGGTCCATGTCGTGGAGCCGTTGACCCAGACCTATCGCGAGTCGACGGCCCAGGACCTCTATGACGCGGCACGGGTCGCCCAGCACCTCGACAACATCCACTTCTTCCAGCGCCCGATGGTCTGCCGGGACGTCCTCGACAATCTGGAGATGGACCTGAACACGGTCTATGCGTGCCTGTCGGGGACGACCAAACATGTCGGTACGTCCTTCTCCGATCCCGACCATGTGGCGCCTTGCATGGACCTCATCCACATGGTGGCCGGAGGCGAGGAGGCCTGGCGGGCACGGCCCTTCGTGTCGAACACCAACTGCTTCGTCGTCCCGCCAATGAAATTCGCCGAGGAAAGCTGCATCACGATGGAGCACTGCATCCGCGCCGGCATGCCGGTGCTGCTGCTCTCGGCGGGCCAGGCAGGGGCGACGGCGCCTGCGCCGATTGCGCTCACCATCGTGCAGGCGGTCGCTGAATGCCTGGCCGGCGTCGTCTATGTGAATGCGATCAAGCCGGGCCATCCGGCGGTCTTCGGGACCTGGCCGTTCGTCTCCGACCTCAGGACCGGCGCCATGTCCGGCGGGTCGGCGGAGCAGGCGCTGCTGACGGCAGGCTGCGCCCAGATGCATCGCTTCTACGGCCTGCCCGGAGGGGCGGCGGCCGGCATCTCCGACAGCAAGCTGCCCGACATGCAGTCCGGCTGGGAGCAGGGGATCACCAACGTGCTCGCCGGCCTCGCCGGGCTGAACATGGTCTACGAGGCCGCCGGCATGCACGCCTCGCTGCTGGGCTTCTCGCTGGAGAGCCTGGTGATCGGCGACGATATTCTCGGCCAGGCGCTGCGCTGTGTGCGCGGCATCGACGTGACCGACGAGAGTATCTCGATCGAGGCGATGAAGTCCGTCTGCCTGGAAGGACCGGGCCACTATCTCGGCAGCGAACAGACGCTTGCGCTGATGCAGAGCGAGTACATCTACCCGACCGTCGGCAATCGCATGAGCCCGAAGGAATGGGAGGAGGCCCAGAAGCCTGACCTGATCGCTAGCGCCATCGCCCGCAAGGACGCGATCCTCGGCGAGGCCTCCGGTCAGGTGCCGGCCGAAACCGACCGGGCCGTGCGGGAGCGGTTCTCGATCTACTTCTGACCGGCGCGCTCAGTTCGCTCTGACATCGCCGGAGAAGCGCGCCGCGTTCTCCGCCAGGAAGGCGGCTTCATCCGCCTCGCCCCAGAAGGCTGGGACCGGTTTGGGCTTTTCCAGGGCGCGCTGCACGGCGGGACGGGCGTCGATGCGGTCGAACCAGGCCTTGAGATGGTCGAGGCCGTCGATGGAAACCCTGGCCCAGGGATAGGCCCGCGCCCAGGGATAGGTCGCGATATCGGCGATCGAGAACGCCTCTCCGACCAGGAATGTACGGCCCTCGAGCCGGGCGTTGAGCACTTCCAGCAGGCGTCGGGATTCGTCCACGTAGCGCTTGATGGAGAACGGCTCCTCCTGCCCGTTGGGCGCGGCAATGCGCTGGAAGTACATGGCCTGTCCGAGCATCGGGCCGATCCCCGCCATCTGGAACATCAGCCATTGCAGGGTCTCGGAGCGGAGCTTCGGGTCATCGGAGAGGAAGACGCCGTATTTCTCCGCCAGGTACCAGAGGATCGCGCCGGACTCGAAGACGACGAAATCGTCGTTGCCGCGGTCCACGATCGTGGGAATGCGGCCGTTCGGGTTGAGCGCCACGTACCAATCCGCCTTCTGCTCCTTCTTGGCGAAGTCGATGAAGGTCAGCTCGTAATCGACCCCCGCCTCCTCCAGGAAGATTGTCGGCTTCCAGCCGTTCATGGTGGAGGCGGTGTAGAGATGGATGTCGGGCTGCGACATGGTCGATCGCCTTTGTCGGTGCGTGCGCTGCGGGCCGGCCAATAGATGATCGCCAAGCAAACGGAAAGCAACTAGTATACTTTTTGTAACCTAGGAAGAAGAGATGGACGCGCGAGTCAAACGCGACGCGCGGGGACGCAAATCGGTCCTCGACCCGTGCACGCAGCCCTGCGCCATAGAGCGGGGCATGCGCATTCTCGGCGGCAAGTGGACCGGCTCGATCCTCTGGCATTTGAAGGACGAGCCGGTGCGGTTCAACGATCTGGCACGGATGATCGGCGGCGCCAGCAAGAAGATGATCACCGAACGCCTGCGCCAGCTCGAAGACCAGGGGCTGGTCGAGCGCCGGGTGCTGGGTACCTCGCCCGTGGCCGTGGAATACCGGATCACGCCCTTCGGGACGACGGCGCTGGCCTGCCTGGACGAGCTGCGCCGCTGGTCGGAGAGCCTGCCTGCCGGATTGGCGCAGGAAGTCGCGGCCGACGGCTGACGCGCCGGTGGCGCGAGGGCCGCGCTAAGCGGCCGTGCCGCCCACGGTCAGGCCGTCGATGCGCATGGTCGGTTGGCCGACGCCGACGGGCACGCCCTGGCCCTCCTTGCCGCAGGTGCCGATGCCGGGGTCGAGCGCCATGTCGTTGCCGACCATGGAGACCTTGGTCAGGGCGTCCGGGCCGTTGCCGATCAGGGTGGCGCCCTTGACCGGGGCGCCGATCTTGCCGCCCTCGATCAGATAGGCCTCCGAGGCGGAGAACACGAACTTGCCGTTGGTGATGTCGACTTGGCCGCCGCCGAAATTGACCGCGTAGAGGCCCTTGTCGACCGACTCGATGATCTCGTCCGGCGCATGCCCGCCGTCCAGCATGATGGTGTTGGTCATGCGCGGCATCGGGTGGTGGGCATAGCTCTGGCGGCGGCCGTTGCCGGTCGGCGCGACCCCCATCAGATGCGCGTTCATGCGGTCCTGCATGTAGCCGACAAGGATGCCGTCCTCGATCAGCGTCGTGGTCTGGCTGGGCGTGCCCTCGTCGTCGATGGTCAGCGAGCCGCGGCGGTCGCCGATGGTGCCGTCGTCGACCACGGTGACGCCGGGGGCGGCGATGCGCTCGCCCATCAGACCGGCGAAGGCGGACGTCTTCTTGCGGTTGAAATCGCCTTCCAGCCCATGGCCGATCGCCTCGTGCAGCAGGATGCCGGGCCAGCCATTGCCCAGCACGACGGTCATCTCGCCGGCCGGGGCGGCGACCGATTCCAGCTTCACCACGGCCTGGCGCAGGGCCTCGTCGACGGCGTATTTCCAGGTGTCCGGCTCCAGGTAGGCGTCGTAGCCGGCCCGCGCGCCGGTGCCGTAGCCGCCGCTTTCCATCTTGTCGCCATCGGCGCAGACCACCGAGACATTCAGCCGCACCAGGGGCCGGATGTCGGCGGCATGGCGGCCATCGGGCCGGATGATGCGCACCGCCTGCCACTCACCGGTCAGCGAGGCCATCACCTGCTTCACCCGCGGGTCCTTGCCCCGGGCATAGGCGTCGATGTCCTGCAGCAGCTTGACCTTGGTCTCGAAATCGACCTGGGAGAGCGGGTTGGCGTCGGTGTAGAGTCTGGCGTTGGTGCCGACCGGCGGTTCCGCCAGGGTGCCGCCATGGCCGGCATGCACCGCCTTCACGGTCTCGCCGGCGCGGCGGATCGCCTCCTCCGACAGGTCGGATGCATGGCTGTAGCCGCTGGATTCGCCGGCGATGGCGCGCAGGCCGAAACCCTGGGCGGTATCGAAGCTGGCGGTCTTCAGCTTGCCGTCATCCCAGCCCAGCCCCTCCGACTGCCGGTATTCCAGGAACAGTTCGCCGTCATCGGCGCCGTTCAGGCTGTCGGCGACGATGCGCTCGATGCGGTCACGGTCGAGACCGGCGCGCTCGAAGAAGAGGTCGTCGGTCTGGCTGAGATTGCTCATGTCGGGCTCCACAAGGATGGCGGCCAGTATCGCAGAGAAGGTGGCGCCGCGATGCGGCGGCAGCAAGGCGCGAATCATCCTACACCGCCGGCGCCCCCGGATCGATTGCAAGAACGCCTGTCAATCAATCGGTTGCGGTCTATGTCTTGCTCTGGACGAGAGCGATGGACCCAGACCGGGGATGGCACGGATATGATCGGATCGCGTCAGCATCCCATTGTGAATTCCCCCTGTGCCAGTGTAGTTTGCAGACAACAGGGGCGCCGGCGGGTGGCGCGAATGCATGCGTTGGTTTCGCCGCCGGATCGGTCATGCGCATGCGGACTTTTCCCCCACAAGACCGGCCTGTATAAGGCGGGCCGAACGGCACGGCCGCACCGCGGAACGGGCCGGCGATCGACGGGCGATGCCGACCGGCATCGCATGCAGGCAGGGCAGAGACAGGATCGGATGACGATGAAGCTGAGCAGATTGGCGGCGCTCGCGGCGGCCTTGGTTCTGGCCGTTCCCGGCTTGGCACTGGCTGCCGGCGGACAGCCGGAGAACTGGGCGATCGGGATGCGCGATGCCGCGTCGCCGGTCCAGGAACAGCTCATCGGCTTCCACAACCTGCTGCTGATCATCATCACCGGCATCACGGTGCTGGTCTTCGTGCTGCTCGGCCTGGTGATCGTGAAGTTCCGCGCCAGCAAGAACCCGACGCCGTCGCGCACCACCCACAACACCCTGCTCGAGGTCGGCTGGACGGCCCTGCCGCTGATCGTCCTGGCGTTCATCGCCTGGGAATCGATGCGGCTGCTCTATTTCATGGACCGCGTCGAGGAGCCGGAGATGACCCTCGTGGTCACCGGCTACCAGTGGTACTGGGGCTATGCCTATCCGGAGCAGCAGGTCGACGAGTTCCTCAGCATCCTGGTGCCGGAGGAGGAGTTGCAGGAGGGTCAGCTGCGGCTGCTCTCGGTCGACAATCCGGTGGTCCTGCCGGTCGACACCGATATCGAGATCCAGGTCACCGCGGATGTGAACGGCGTGCTGCATGCCTGGGCGGTGCCGTCATTCGGCATCAAGACCGACGCCGTGCCGCTGAGGAAGAACCACACCTGGGTGCGCATCGAGGAAGAGGGGACCTATTACGGCCTCTGTTCCGAGATCTGCGGCGACGGGCACGCCTACATGCCGATCGAGGTTCGCGCGGTCAGCCGCGCGGCGTTCGACGACTGGGTCGAGCAGCAGGTCGCCGGGCGCGATCTGGACGCCCCGCCGGTCCTCTTGACACGCACCTACCAGCCGGCGGCGAACGCCGGATCGGACGACGAGCAGCATGCCCGCGCGGACGGGCCTCAGGACATTTCGGAGACCCGTTGATATGGCTGATCACGCCACGTCCCATGCCGGCGACCACCACCACGACCACAAGCCGGGGTTCGTGAAGCGCTGGCTGTACTCGACCAACCACAAGGATATCGGGACGCTGTACCTGATCTTCGCGGTGGTGGCGGGGCTGATCGGCGCGTTCTTCTCGCTGTTGATGCGCATGGAGCTCATGGAGCCGGGGCTGCAATTCGCCGCCAACGGTCATGAGTGGAACGTCTGGATTACCGCCCACGGCCTGATCATGGTGTTCTTCGTGGTCATGCCGGCGATGATCGGCGGCTTCGGCAACTGGATCGTGCCGCTGATGATCGGTGCGCCGGACATGGCCTTCCCGCGGCTGAACAACATCTCCTTCTGGCTGTTGGTGCCGTCCTTCGCGTTGCTGCTCGGATCGGCCTTCATGCCCGGCGGCCCGGGGCCGGGCGCCGGCACCGGCTGGACGATCTATCCGCCGCTGTCCTCGGCGCTCGGGCATTCCGGGCCGTCGGTCGACATGGCGATCTTCGCCCTGCACCTGGCCGGCGCCTCGTCGATCCTCGGTGCGGTGAACTTCATCACCACAATCTTCAACATGCGCGCGCCGGGCATGACGCTGCACAAGATGCCGCTGTTCGTCTGGTCGATGCTGGTGACCGCCTTCCTGCTGCTGCTGGCGGTGCCGGTGCTGGGCGGCGCCATCACCATGCTGCTGACCGACCGCAATTTCGGCTCGACCTTCTTCAGCGCGGCCGAAGGCGGCGACCCGATCCTGTTCCAGCACCTGTTCTGGTTCTTCGGGCACCCGGAGGTCTACATCATGATCCTGCCGGGCTTCGGCATGATCAGCCACATCGTCTCGACCTTCTCGCGCAAGCCAATCTTCGGCTATCTCGGCATGGCCTACGCCATGGTGGCGATCGGCGCGGTCGGCTTCGTGGTCTGGGCCCACCACATGTTCACCGTCGGCATGGACGTCGACACCAAGGCCTACTTCACCATCGCCACGATGATCATCGCGGTGCCGACGGGCATCAAGATCTTTAGCTGGATCGCGACCATGTGGGGCGGCTCGATCACCTTCGAGACGCCGATGCTCTGGGCGATCGGCTTCATCTTCCTGTTCACCATCGGCGGCGTCACCGGCGTGGTGCTGGCCAATGGCGGCATGGATGTCTACCTGCACGACACCTACTACGTGGTCGCCCACTTCCACTATGTGCTGAGCCTGGGCGCGGTCTTCGCCATCTTCGCCGGCTGGTACTACTGGATCGGCAAGATGAGCGGCCGGCAGTACTCCGAGTTCTGGGGCAAGCTGCATTTCTGGATGACGTTCATCGGCGTCAACCTGCTGTTCTTCCCGCAGCACTTCCTCGGGCTGGCCGGCATGCCGCGGCGCTATCCGGACTATCCGGACGCCTATGCGGGATGGAACATGGTGTCGTCGATCGGCGGCTTCATCTCGGTCGCCTCGGCGGTGCTGTTCGTCTACATCGCCTTCCGGACGCTGACCGCCGGCCGCAAGGTGGAAGCCAATTACTGGGGCGAAGGCGCGACGACACTGGAATGGACGCTGAGCTCACCGCCGCCATTCCACCAGTTCGAAACGCTGCCGCGGATCAAATAACAACAGGCCGGGGATCGTTCATGGGGGGTATTGAACGTCGATGACGGATGTTTCGGTAGAAGCCCAGCCGGTGGCCGAGGGCGGCGCGGTCCTGTCCGCCACCTCCTGGCGCGACTATGCGGCGCTGTTGAAGCCGAGAGTGATGTCGCTGGTGGTGTTCACCGCGCTGGCCGGGCTGATCGTGGCGCCGGGTACGCTGCACCCGGCGGCGGCGCTGACGGCGATCCTGTGCGTGGCGGTGGCGGCCGGCGCCGCCGGCGCGATCAACATGTGGTACGACCGCGACATCGACGCCGCCATGAAGCGGACCCGCGGCCGGCCGATCCCGCGCGGCCGGGTGTCGCCGGAGAACGCGCTGGCCTTCGGCATGGGGCTGACCGCCTGGTCGTCGATCACTATGGGGCTCGCGGTCAACTGGACGGCCGCGGCCATCCTGACGATCACCAACCTGTTTTACGTCTTCATCTACACCGTGTGGCTGAAGCGGCGGACGCCGCAGAACATCGTCATCGGCGGTGCCGCCGGCGCCTTCCCGCCGATGATCGGCTGGGCCGCGGTGACCGGCGATGTCGGCATCGGCGCCGTCATCCTGTTCGCCATCATCTTCATGTGGACGCCGCCACATTTCTGGGCCCTGGCGCTCTACCGCAACGACGATTACCGCATCGCCGGCGTGCCCATGCTGCCGGTGGTGGCCGGCGAACGGCACACCAAGATCCAGATGCTGGTCTATACCGCGCTGCTGCTGCCGCTGGGCATCGCGCCCTATTGGGCCGGCATCGCCGGGGCCGGCTATGCCGCCGGCGCGGTGGTGCTGGGCACCCTGTTCCTGATCTGCGCCGTGCAGGTGCTGCGCGAGGACGGGGCGGCCACCGGCTATCGCGGCGCCCGCCGCATGTTCGGCTATTCGATCTTCTACCTGTTCGCCCTGTTTACCCTGCTGATGCTGGATGGGACGGCCTGACATGACACACCCGGATCGCACCGATGAGCAGCGCCGGCTGCGTGCGCGGAACCTGACGGTTCTGTTCTCGCTGCTCGGTTTCGTGGCGGCCATCTACGTGTACGCCATGGTGCGGATGGCGGGGGCCTGATGCACGACGCGCCGCATCGCCGGAACCGGAGACTGATGGCCGGCCTGTTCGGCGTCGTGTTCGGCATGGTCGCCCTCAGCTATGCCGCGGTGCCGCTCTACGACCTGTTCTGCAGGGTCACCGGCTATGGCGGCACCACCCAGGTGGCGGATGCCGCGCCAGACGTGGTTCTGGATCGGGAGATCCGCATCCGCTTCATGGCCGAGACCGATGGCGGGCTGCCCTGGGATTTCCGCCCGGAACAGCGCGAGGTGACCATCCGCGTCGGCGAGGCTGGGCTGGCCTTCTACCTGGCGGAAAACCAGTCCGACGAGCCGATCACCGGCATGGCCGGCTACAACGTGCTGCCGCCCAAGGCCGGGGTCTATTTCAACAAGATCCAGTGCTTCTGCTTCGACGAGCAGACCCTGGCGCCGGGCGAGACGGTCAGCATGCCGGTCTACTACTTCGTCGATCCGGCGATTGTTGACGATCCGAACCTGGACGAGGTCCAGACCATCACCTTGTCCTACACCTTCTTCCGCTCCGGCTCCGACGAGCCGGTCGAGGATCTGGCCGATGCCGCCGCGACGGCGGGGTCGTCCACCATTGTCGCAGCGGCCACGGGCCGTTGATCGAGTACGGGAAGCCGAGAGGGCCCAAAGCATGACCGACGCGACCGCAGACGCCGCTCCGTCGCCCGCCGAACCCGCCGACGGGGTGCCGCACCCCTATCACCTGGTGGAACCCAGCCCCTGGCCGCTGGTCGGCTCGCTGGCCGCCGGGCTGATGGCCGCGGGCGCCGTCATGTACATGCATGACGGGCCGATCTGGCTGTTGATCCTGGGCGCTGTCGGCGTGGCCGTGGTGATGGGGCTGTGGTGGCGCGACGTGATCGTCGAGGCCTTCGTGCAGAAGGCCCATTCGCCGGTGGTCAAGCTGGGCCTGCGCTACGGCATGCTGCTGTTCATCGCCTCGGAAGTGATGTTCTTCGCCGCCTTCTTCTGGGCCTTCTTCGACGCCTGGCTGTTTCCCAAGGTCGGCATCGACTTCACCTGGCCGCCGCCGGGCATCGAGGTGATCCACGCCTTCCCGCTGCCGCTGCTAATGACCCTGGTGCTGCTGCTGTCCGGCACCACCGTCACCATGGCGCACCACGCGCTGGTCGAGGGGCACAACAAGGAAGGCGCCAAATGGCTCGGCATCACCGTGCTGCTGGGCGTCGCATTCACCGGCATCCAGATCTACGAGTACATGCACGCGCCGTTCGGCTTCACCGACGGCATATACCCGTCGGCCTTCTACATGGCGACCGGCTTCCACGGCTTCCACGTGCTGGTCGGGACCATCTTCCTGTTCGTCTGCTGGCGACGCACGGTGAAGGGACATTTCTCGCCGAAGAGCCATTTCGGTTTCGAGGCGGCCGCCTGGTATTGGCATTTCGTCGACGTCGTCTGGCTGTTCCTGTTCTGCTTCGTCTACTTCGCCGCCGCGCTCGGCGCCGGCGCGCAATAGCGCGCCCAAGCCGGCTGACGTGGCGGATGGGACCGCACCGGCGCCGCTGTTCGCGACGGCGCTGAAGTGCCGCTGCCCGCGCTGCGGCGAGGGGCGGGTGTATTCCGGTTACCTGAAGGTGGTGGAGCGCTGCGAAGTCTGTGGCCTCGCCCTGGCGTCCAACGACACTGCCGACGGGCCGGCGGTGTTCCTGCTCTTCGTCATCGGCTTCATCGCGCTGCCGCTGGCGTTCTGGCTCAACGCGATGTTCGACCTGCCCGGCTGGGCCTTCCTGACGATCTCCTGCGTGTTGATCATCGGCATGACCCTGGCCCTGCTGCCACCGGCCAAGGCGTTCGTGCTGGGCCTGCAATATCGCCACCGGCCTGAGGATTTCGAGACCGACGGAGCCGGGTAGGCGGATGCGCCTGTCCTTCTGGCCAACCGTCTTCCTGATCCCCGCCCTGGCGGTCCTGATTGGCCTTGGCGTCTGGCAGGTGCAGCGGCTGGGGGAGAAGACGGCGCTCATCGAGCGGATCGAAGCCGGCGTGTCGGCCCCGCCGGCGCCATTGCCGGCTGATCTCTCCGACGCCGATCCATGGCATTACCGACGAGTCCAGGTTGAGGGCGTGTTCCTGCACGAGCACGAGCTGTTCCTGGCCAGCCGTACCTATCGCGGGCAGGTGGGGTTGAACGTGGTGACGCCACTCAGGCGGAGCGACGGTCAGGTCATCCTGGTCAATCGCGGCTGGATACCGCCGGACCGGCGCGACCGCGCCACGCGTGCGGACGGGCTTTCCGATGGAACAGTATCGATCTCCGGCATCGCCCGGCGTCCGGCGGAGCGCGGCTGGATGCAGCCGGACAACGATGCCGCGGCCAATCTCTGGTTCTGGCTCGACCTATCGGCCATGGCCGAGGCAATGGACCTGGGGGCGGTGCCGCTGTTGATCGTGGAGGCGGATGTGGAGGGCGACACGCTGCCGATCGGCGGCCAGACGCGGCTCGACATCCCGAACAACCATCTGCAATACGCGATCACGTGGTTTGCATTCGCTGTGATCCTTTTGGTCATTTTTGTCCTCTATCATCGCCGGCCGACCGACACGGGCGAGACCGCCCGCCAAGCCGACGGACCGGAACACACATGAAGACCTATCAGCAGCTTGAGCAGCGCTTCGGCCGCATCAGCAATCTGGACAATGCCAATGGCCTGCTGGACTGGGACCAGCAGACCATGATGCCGGACGGCGCCGCCGACAGCCGGGCCGAGATCAAGGCCACGCTGGAGGTGCTGAGCCACGAACTGATGACCGATCCGGCGGTGTCGGACTGGCTCGATGCCGCGGAGGTCACCGACGGCCTCGACGATTGGCGCCGCGCCAATCTGGCGGAGATGCGGCGGCGCTGGCGCCATGCCACGGCGGTGCCGGCCGATCTGGTCGAGGCCAACGCCAAGGCGATCTCCAAATGCGAGATGGCCTGGCGCACCGCCCGGCGCGACAGCGACTTCGCCGCCCTGCTGCCGAGCCTGTCGGCCCTGCTGGACCTGCAGCGCCAGATCGCCGCCTGCAAGGCCGAGGCGCTGGGCGTCCCGCATTACGACGCCCTGCTGGACGAGTGGGAGCCGGGCGGCAGCTCGGCGGCCATCGACGCCATGTTCGAGGATCTGGCGGACTACCTGCCCGGGACGATCGCGGCCGTGCTGGAGCGTCAGGCCAAGCGCAATCCGGTGGCCACGCCCGAGGGCCCGTTCCCGGTCGATGTCCAGCGCGCGCTCGGCACACGGCTGATGGGCGCGGTCGGCTTCGATTTCGATCGCGGCCGGTTGGATGTCAGCCTTCATCCGTTCTGCGGCGGCGCCACCAATGATGTGCGCATCACCACCCGCTACGACGAGGACGATTTCGTCAAGGCGCTGATGGGCGTGCTGCACGAGACCGGCCATGCGCTCTATGAGCAGGGCCGTCCGGCGGACTGGCTGCACCAGCCGGTCGGCTCCGCGCTCGGCATGAGCATGCATGAGAGCCAGTCCCTGATCATCGAGATGCAGGCCTGCCGCTCCCGGGAGTTCCTGGAGTACACGGCACCGCTGCTGCGCGACGCCTTCAAGGGCGACGGGCCGGCCTGGTCCGCGGACAATCTGCACCGGATGTACACGACGGTGGAGCGCAGCTTCATCCGGGTCGATGCCGACGAGGTCACCTATCCGGCCCATGTCATCCTGCGCTATCGCCTGGAGAAGGCGATGATCGCCGGCGACCTGGCACTCGACGATCTGCCCGGTGCCTGGAACGACGGCATGCAGAAGCTGGTGGGCGTGGTGCCGCCGAACGACGCGCTGGGCTGCCTGCAGGACATTCATTGGCCCGGCGGCGCGTGGGCCTATTTCCCGACCTACACGCTGGGCGCCATGGCGGCCGCCCAGCTCTTCGAGGCGGCCTGCGACGCGGAGCCGGACCTGCTGCCGGGCATCGCCCGCGGCGATTTCGCACCACTGGTGGGCTGGCTGCGCACCCATGTGCACACCCACGGCTCCCGTATTTCCGCCGACCAGCTCATGACCGCGGCCACCGGCCGGCCGCTTGACGCCGACGCCTTCAAGCGGCACATCCAGCGGCGGTATCTGGACGGCTAGAGGTTCAGGACCGCGTCCCTACAAGACAGCAACCGACTGCCAGAACCGTCATTGCGAGGAGCGTTAGCGACGCGGCAATCCACTCTTTCCGCTGGCGGTGGATCGCCACGCCTTCGGCTCGCGATGACGGCGTTGGGTGCCATGGTCAGGTCCTAGCGCCAGGTCGCCTCGGCGACGCGTGCGAAGTTCTCGCCGAGGATGCCCCGGATGTCGGCCTCGCCGTAGCCCATCCTCAGCAGCCCATCGGTGATCTGAGGAAACTGTTCGGGTTCCGCAAAGCGGATTGTTTCGAAATCGTAGCCGGCGTCCTCCGGCCACCAATAGGCGGCGTGATCTCCCTCCGGCACGTCGTCGGTGACGACGTCGTAGCTGTAGTCGATGCCGAGCCCCACATGGGCCGCCCCGACCCGCTGCACCAGATGGTCGATGTGCCGCAGGATGGCGTCGGTGCCGGCGGCGGGGTCGCCCAGGAACAGGCTGACGCCGTTGACGCCGACGACCCCGCCGGTGGCGGCGCAGGCATCGATCTGCTCGTCGGTGATGTTGCGGCCGTGATCCACCAGGGCACGCGGGTTGGCGTGGGAGAACACCACAGGCCTGGTCGAGGTCGCCATGATGTCGAGGCTGGTGCGATGGCCGGTGTGCGAGCAATCCATCAGCATGCCGACCCGATTGATCTCCACCACCACCTGATGCCCGAAATCGGTCAGGCCGATATCCACGTCGTGGCAGCCGCCGCCGACGGCGTTGTTGCGGTTGTAGGCGAGGTGGATCTGCCGGACGCCAAGATCGTAGTAGCGCTGCACCATGGCGATCTCGCCCTGCAGCGGCAGCGAGCCTTCCAGGTCGAAGGCGACCGCCAACTTGCCCTCTTGCTTGGCGCGGCGGATATCCGCCACGGTACGGGCCAGGACGAATGCATCGGGTCGGGCTTGGATGCAGTCGCGGAAGGCGATCAGCACCGCCATCACATCATCCACCGGGGTCATGTCCATGCCGGCATTGATCGACACGTAGTCCACACCGGCCGCCTTGTGCCGGGACAGCCGCCCGACATCGGCGTCGGGCCTCAGCGGCAGGCAGCTATGGGCGTCCCACACCAGCGCGTCGCGATGCAGCGTTGCGGCCGGATCGTCCGGTGCCTCGGCGCGTTCCGTCATCGCTCCACCCTCCCGCAATTTGCGATGAAACCGCCGATCATGCTCGCGATCCGGCACTCTTGCATGCACTCATTCTGAGTATGTAGGTTACGCGGCCCGCGGACGAGAGAGTGAACGATTTGCGCTACATCAGCACACGGGGCGCGGCTCCGGACCTGGAATTCGACGATGTCCTGCTGACCGGGCTGGCCCGCGACGGCGGCCTCTATGTGCCCGATGCCTGGCCGCGTCTGGATGGCGGCATGGTCAAGGCGCTGCGCGGCCAGAGCTACGAGGCGGTGGCGACCCAGGCCGCGGCCCCGTTCGTTCCCGGTGGGGCTTTGACTGATACGGTCCTCGAGCAACTGGTCACCGAGGCCTATGCCGGCTTCGGCCACGGCGCCCGGGCACCGCTGGTCCAGATCGACCAGAGCCTGTGGCTGATGGAGCTGTTCCACGGGCCGACCCTGGCCTTCAAGGACTACGCGATGCAGCTCCTCGGCCGGCTGTTCGACCATGTGCTGGAGCAGCGCGGCCGCCGCGCCACCATCGTCGTGGCCACCTCCGGCGATACCGGGTCGGCGGCCATCGAGGCCTGCCGCGACCGCAATGCGCTCGACATCTTCGTGCTGCACCCCAAGGGCCGGGTGTCCGACGTGCAGCGCCGGCAGATGACCACGGTCGACGGCGCCAATGTGCACAACATCGCCCTCGATGGCTCGTTCGACGATTGCCAGGACCTGGTCAAGGCGATGTTCAACGACCAGGCCTTCCGCGACCAGATCAGCCTGTCGGCGATGAACTCGATCAACTGGGCCCGGATCATGGCCCAGACCGCCTATTACGTGGCCGCCGCCGCGGCGCTGGGCGTGCCCGACCGGCGCATCGCCTTCAGCGTGCCGACCGGCAATTTCGGCAACGTCTATGCCGCCTATGTCGCCCGCGCCATGGGCGTGCCGATCGAGCGGCTGATCATCGGCTCCAACCGCAACGACATCCTGACCCGCTTCTTCGAAGGCGGCGAGATGCGCATGGAGGCGGTGGTGCCGACCATCAGCCCGTCCATGGACATCCAGGTCTCCAGCAATTTCGAGCGGCTGCTGTACGACCTCTGCGATCGCGACGGCACGGCGGTGTCCGACATCATGGACACCTTCCGCAAGGATGGCCGGTTCGCCGTCGACAAGGGCCAGCACGCCCGCGTCCGCACCCTGTTCGAGGCGCACCGCCTGGACGATGACGGCATCCGCGCCACCATCGGCGCCGTCCACGGCGAGACCGGCATGCTGATCGATCCGCATACGGCGATCGGCCTGTCGGCGGCGCGGAACAGCACCCTCGACCCGGATGTGGCGGTGGTGACCTTGGGCTGCGCCCATCCGGCGAAATTCCCCGACGCGGTGGAGCAGGCGGCCGGCGTGCGGCCGGAGCTGCCGCCACGGCTGGCCGACCTGTTCGACCGGCCGGAGACGGTCTCGGACCTGCCCAACGACCTTGCCACCGTCCAGGCCTTCATCCGCGATCGCGCCCGCGCCGCGCAGGTGGCCGCATGAGCGCGCGGGTCACCGTCCTGGACAACGGCCTGAGGGTCGCCACCCAGGCGATGGACTCCGTGGAGAGCGCCTCGCTCGGCGTCTGGGTCGGGGCCGGCACCCGCGACGAGGAGCCGGAGATCAACGGCGCCGCCCACCTGCTGGAGCACATGGCCTTCAAGGGCACCAAGCGGCGCTCGGCGCTGGCGATCGCCGAGGAGATCGAGGCGGTCGGCGGCCATCTGAATGCCTATACCAGCCGCGAGAACACCGCCTATTACGCCCGGGTGCTGAAGGACGATGCGCCGCTGGCGCTCGACATCATCGCCGACATCCTGCAGCACTCCGTGCTGGACCCGGAAGAGCTCTCGCGGGAGCGGGCCGTGGTCCTGCAGGAGATCGGCCAGGCCGCCGACACGCCGGATGACATCATCTTCGACCATTTCCAGGCCACCGCCTTCCCGGACCAGGCGCTGGGGCGCCCGGTGCTCGGCACGGCGGAGATCGTCGGCGGCATGCAGCGCCAGCGCCTGGCCGACTTCATGGCGAGCCATTACGGCGGCGGCAGCCTGGTGGTGGCGGCGGCCGGCAATGTCGATCATGACGCGGTGGTCGAGCAGGCGGCCTGGGCCTTCGACAGCCTGCCCGAGACGGCGCCGATCGCCGCCGAGCCGGCCCGCTATTCAGGCGGCGAGTATCGCGAGGCGCGCGAGCTGGAACAGCTCCACCTGGTGTTCGGCTTTGCCGGCGTCGGCCACCAGGATCCGGACATGTATGCGGAATCGGTGCTGTCGAACCTGCTGGGCGGCGGCATGTCGTCGCGCCTGTTCCAGGAGATCCGCGAGAAGCGCGGCCTGGTCTACGCGATCTACAGCTTCACCGCCTATTACCGCGATGGCGGGCTGTTCGGCATCTATGCCGGCACCGGCGACACGATGGCGGAAGAGCTGGTTCCGGTGCTGTGCGACGAGGTCGCCAAGGTCGCCGACGAGGTCACCGAGGAGGAGGTCGCGCGGGCCCGGACCCAGCTCAAGGCGGGCCTGCTGATGGGGCTGGAATCCACCTCCAACCGCTGCGAGCAGCTCGGGCAGCAGCAGTTGATGTTCGGCCGGGCCCTACCCACCGCCGAGGTGGTCGAGAAAGTCGACGCCGTCGATGTCGCGGCGGTCAGCCGGGTGGCCCGGCGCCTGCTGGACCAGCCGCTCACCCTTGCGGCGATGGGACCGGTCGGGCGTCTGGAGCCGTATGAGCGTATCATGGGGCGGCTGGCCTGAGCGGCGACCGCGGCGACGGGCTGTCGCCGGCCGGCCTGTGATCCCGATTGCCGCGCGGACCAGGATCAGGACAAAACGGACAGGCAAGGTTCGGTGATCGCGTTCTTGAAGACCAGTGCCAACGGCCTGCCGCAGATGCGGCTGGAGGCGCCGCGTGTCTATCTCAGGCCGCCGCGGTCCGGCGACTGGCAGGAATGGGCATCGCTCCGGGCGGAGAGCCGTGAGTTCCTGACGCCGTGGGAGCCGACCTGGCCGGCCGACGCGCTGGCCCGCAGCGCTTTCGTGCGCCGGCTGCGCCGGCAGGCGTCGGAATGGCGCAACGACGAGGGCTTCAGCTTCCTCGCCTTCGCCAAGTCCGATGACCGGCTGGTTGGCGGGCTGGGCATCACCAATGTGCGGCGCGGCGTCGCACAGATGGCCTCCATCGGCTATTGGACCGGCCGGCCCTTCGTGCGCCAGGGCTACATGACCGAGGCGGTGAAGGCGGCCCTGGAATTCGGCTTCACCCAGCTCGGCCTGCACCGCATCGAGGCGGCCTGCATCCCTTCGAACGTGGCCAGCAAGGGCCTGCTGGAGAAGATCGGCTTCCGCGCCGAGGGCGAGGCCCGCAACTATCTCCGCATCAACGGCGAATGGCGCGACCACCTGCTCTACGCCATCCTGCGTGAGGATCTGAATCGGTGAATATGAACTTAGTCCATTCTATCTTGTACTACAGGCCCAGACATTTCTCTTGAGAACGACTGCGACTCAGCAACTGCGCGAGCGGACAAATCGGTCCAATGTTTGTGTTCAGAGTACTAGACGGTCACCGACAAACATCGTCAAATAAACAACGATAACAAAAAAAATCAAGATTGAAGAAACAACGGTGACTGGACGATTAGTGTCGGCCGCTACCAGCAGCATCCGCCTCGTCAAAGGGTGACTAGCGCCAACATACCTTACTGCGATAAATGCGAATGCAAACATTATCCAAAGTATGGAGGTGACGAAGGTTGTTAGGAAGAATGGGAGTCCTTGTTGTGGATCGATCATAATTTCCAAAATTAGTCCTGCGGTAACAGAAGGCAGCTCAAGGACCTCATCAAACAACATGAACGCGACAACTGCCATCAGAACAAATAAACCTAAAACAAAAATAACAGTAGTTGCCAATAAATCAATCAGTATCAGCAATAATATACCGATTCCACCTCTACCCCTCGAAATTGTTAGGACAAATCGTGTCTCTGCAAGAGAAAAATAGTCGGGGATATAGTTTAAGAGGATAGGGATTGCTGCAAATAAGACGAAATGCTCTAAGAGATTGATGTATTGTATCTCGTAGAAGGTAGTTGGTGATTCAGGGCTAGAAAAGACGCCAATTAGAATTACCCGTACAGCATAACCAATACTATCAAAAAATTCCGGCCAAATTGTATTATGGTAACCTATTACTAAAGTAAAGAAAATCAGACTTAGAGATGTAGAGATGAAAGATGACCAAACTCGTCGTGAAGAAAATGTCGAATCGCCATAAAGATGGTCAAAAAGATCACAGAATATTCGATTTGCATCTCGTGTTAGATTTTCGTTATCATTCTTGTGAATTTTGCCCCATACGTGGGAAGTGTCTAGCCTCAGCTTGCGGAGTCTATTTCTTGACAACAAAACGTCCAGCCACTGGGCGGTTGCTGATATTGTAAGGATGCCGACGATTAAACCGATTAGATAGTTCATAGATTTTTTCTTAGGTAATTAGAATAGTACTGCAGTCCTTATTAGTCCAGGTTTTGCTTTCCTATCTTGTATGTTTCGTAAAGAGATTTCATTTGAATAAAAAAACTTGGCCAAAAAGCGCCTATGATAACATAAACTATAAGAACCAATTGGTTCCGAATCTCAAGGGAATCTGCTGAATGGTCAATTGAAGCGCAAAATAGTGCTCCCAGAATTACATAAAGTATTTTTAGTTTCCAAGATTTTGCTTTTATATCTTGGGCAATATCAGTGAAAAAGCTGATTCCAATAAGCAAAATTCCACCTATCGCGCCGCCGGCGGCGCCCTTCGACATAAAAAATGCAGATAGTTCACTTTCAATCATTGCAGCATTGAATATTATTAATTATATATATCTAGAAAGTGTTCGAAGCTCAGTGACTATATGACTATTTTTCGGTGGACAATGTTCTATCTAGTTTATTTTGTTAGTTAGGGTAAAGATGTATAGACTATATCACATTTCTGAACTAGATGCCAGTCTTGAGCTGTTGAACAATATATATGGAAGGGCATATTTGTCAGTACAAATAAAATATGTATATCTCATGTAAAGCGTGTGCTTGGAATGATGATAGAATGAGACATCGAGTTTTGCGTCTGAGAGTATTTTTTAGAAGTTACGAGTGTTGATTTCATAACCCACCTCATTCTGAAGAACATGCTCGCGATAGGATAAAATATATTTTGGTTGGCATAGAGATTATCGTCAAAGGTGTCCCAATTTTCATTGGGCCTGTGACAACGGTCTGGCCAGCATAGAACGTCGCCGTCGGTTTTGCCGGCAATCGGGCCCTGACTCGTACCGAATTGCGGGTATTCTAGAGGCAATCGACCCCCCATGAGGGTGCGTCGGGTCGTTGCGCCGTCGCGCGGCGACGAACCAAAGCGGCGAAGTCCGCCGCGCATAATCGAACGGCCAAACGGGGAGGACGGAATGGTAAGGACAGCCCTGGTTTCAGCGATCTGCATGCTCGCGGCCACCGGTGCCGGCGCGATGTCGCCAGCCGAGGTGCGCAACGCGACCGCCGGCATCAACAGCGACGCGATCGTTGCCAATGCCGATGACACGAAGAACTGGCTGAACTATGGGCTGGACTATGCCGAGACGCGGTTCAGCCGGCTCGATTCGGTGACCTCGGAGAATGTCGGCGAGCTGGGGCTGGCCTGGTCCTACGGCATGAACTCCCGGCGCGGGGTCGAGGCGACGCCGATCGTCGTCGACGGCGTGATGTTCGTGACCGCCTCCTGGTCGGTGGTCCATGCGCTGGACGCGGTCACTGGCGAGGAGCTCTGGGTCTACGATCCGCAGGTGCCGCGCGACTACGCCTACAAGGGCTGCTGCGACGTGGTGAACCGCGGTGTGGCCCTGTATGAGGGCCGCGTGTTCGTCGGTGCCTATGACGGCTACCTGCATGCCATCGACGCCGCGACCGGCGAGCGGCTGTGGAAGACCGACACCATCGAGAACCGCGAGATGTCGTACACGATCACCGGCGCGCCGCGGGTGATCGACGGCAAGGTGATCATCGGCAATGGCGGCGCGGAATTCGGCGTGCGCGGCTATGTCTCCGCCTATGAGGCCGAGACCGGCGAGATGGCGTGGCGCTGGTATTCCGTTCCGGGCGACCCGTCGCAGCCATTCGAGGATCCCAGCCAGGAGGCGGCCGCGGCGACCTGGGATCCGGCCGGCGAGTGGTGGAAGGCCGGCGGCGGCGGCACGATCTGGGACGCAATGGCTTATGACCCGGAGCTGGATACGCTCTATGTCGGCACCGGCAACGGCTCGCCCTGGAACCGCCATCTGCGCTCCCCGGCTGGCGGCGACAACCTGTATCTGGCCTCCATCGTGGCGCTCGACCCGGAGACCGGGGCCTACAAATGGCACTACCAGAACACCCCGGGCGATACCTGGGACTACACCTCGACCCAACACATCATCCTGGCCGATCTGGAGATCGGCGGCGTCGAGCGCAAAGTGCTGATGCAGGCCCCGAAGAACGGCTTCTTCTACGTCATCGACCGGACCAACGGCGAATTCATCTCCGCCGAACCCTTCGTGGCCGTGACCTGGGCCACCGGCTATGACGAGACCGGCCGGCCGATCGAAGCCGAGGGTGCGCGCGACCCGGAGAAGCCTTGGGAGACCGTGCCCTCGGCCTACGGCGCCCACAATTGGCACCCGATGAGCTTCAACCCTCAGACCGGGCTGGTCTACATCCCGGCCCAGGGCGTGCCGCTGGTGCAGCAGGCCGATCCGGCCTGGGAGCTGAACCAGCACAAGCCCGGATCCACCATGTCCGGCGTGGGCTGGAATCTCGGCTACCTGTTCAACACCGTGGCGCCGGAGGCGACGCCGTTCGGCCACCTGCTGGCCTGGGACCCGGTCAAGCAGCAGGAAGCCTGGCGGGCCGAGTACGTCTCGCCCTGGAACGGCGGCACGTTGACGACGGCCGGCGGGCTGGTCTTCCAGGGCACGGCCGATGGGCGCTTCATGGCCTACGACGCGGCGACCGGCGAGATCCTGTGGCAGACGCCGGTCGGCTCCGGCGTCGTCGCGGCGCCGGCGACCTGGGAGCATGACGGCGAGCAGTATGTCACCATCGCCGTCGGCTGGGGCGGCGTCTACGGCATGATGCAGCGCGCCACCGAGCGGGTCGGTCCGGGCCGCGTCTACACCTTCAAGATCGGCGGGACGGCCCAGATGCCGGACTTCGTGGAGCACGACCAGACCGAACTGGTCGCCGGCGTGCCCTATGACCCGGAGCACGTTCCCGAGGGGGTGGCGCTCTACGTCTCCAACTGCCTGTTCTGCCACGGGGTGCCCGGCGTCAACAATGGCGGCAACGTGCCCAATCTCGGCTACAGCAAGTCGGAGACCCTGGCGGATTCCGGTGCCATCGTGCTCGAGGGGACACTGGTGGCGGGCGGGATGCCGAGCTTTGAGGGCAAGCTTTCCGAAGAGGACTTGACCCGGATCATCGCCTTCATCCAGGGAACCGCGGACGCCATCCGTCCTTAAGGGTCATGCGGCAGTGCAGGGGCGATCGCCGGCCCCTGCGCTGAGCCCGGCTAAGGCTCGACGCTCTGCCAGGCCTCCCGGCAATCCGCGCATCCCGTGCTGCGTGGATGCAGAAAGACGCACGGGTCGCGCTCGAGCCGCTCAAGCACCGTTTCAACCAGATCCCGGGACCGCATCAGCCTCGACGGCGCGTGTCCGACGAGGCCGTCCGTCTGGAGGCCGGCGTCGGTCATCCAGCCATCCGCGAGGCGGAAGCGCTCGCAGCAATGGTCGTTCTCCAGGTACTCGATCCGCTCCGGCTTGCCGTCTTGCAGCACCGTGATGTGGTGCCGGGTGCGGTAGGGGACGCCGGCCAGCAATTCGGCCAGGTGCAGGGTCGTGTTGGCGTCGTGGTCGACGCCGATCAGGAGGATGCGGCCGTCATGGTCCAGCACCTTGCCGACGGGGCTGGCATGCTGGTGCGGCGGCAGGATGAAAGGGTCCGACAAGATGTCCTCGGCCTTGGTGCCGCGTGCGGCGAAGGCGAAGGGGTGCGGGCATCGCGCGACGCCTGGCTGCCGCCAAAACGTGTCCGCGACGATGCCGAGATCGGTCGCCGCCGGGGTGGTGGCGGGATCGAACGGGTGCTCGTCATCGCCGGTCCAGGACGGCATCACGAGCGTGCCGGAGGGGCCGAGGGCCTCGCCGAGCGCCGCGATCAATCCGGCTGGCCCGCCCTCGACCGGGCGCGCGGCGCGGAACGATGTGTGCACCAGCAGCACATTGCCCTCCTGCACGCCGAGCGCCCGAAGCTGCCCGGTGATGTCGGGGACCGAGACAGTATCTCCGGGCACCGAAGTCACGTCTCGATCTCGTCGATCAGCAGTTCGACGATCGTGCGGATCGCGCCGATCAACCCATCGATATCCGTGTCCTCGCCGCTTCCGGGTGCGACCGGCGGCACATGGACGAAGCCGCAGGCGGTCGCCAACCCACGCCGCTCGATCGCATGCCGGGCGGTGTAGAAGACATGGTTGCAGACATACGCACCGGCATCGTCAGACAGCCTGGCCGCCACGCCGCGTTGCCCCAACGCCGGTTGGATTGCCGCGAACGGCAGCGTGCAGGCGTAGGTGTCCGGGCCGTTCGGCGCGATGGGGCCGGATCGCACCGCGCCCGACTCGTCCGGGACCGCGACGGTCCCGTGGTTGCGCGCGACGGTTTCCAGGCGCAGGTCGATGTCCTTGGCAACGCCCAGGCACAGGCAGATATCGGGCCGCAACTCGACAAGCCGGGTTTCGATCGTCGGTCCGGCGATGTCGTAGATGGTGGGAAGGACGACCCGTTGGACCTCCCGCCCGGCCAGTTCGTCGGGGAAGCGCTCGACCACCAGCTGGGACGGGTTGCGCGGCACCCCCGGGAACGGTCCGAATCCGGTCAGCAGGATGCTCATGAGGCAGCGTGGCGGGTCATGGGGCGGTCTTGCCGGCTTTGGATGAGCCGCCGAATGTGAGGCCGGGCCCGGCCTCGGCCCCGGTCACGCGTGGCCGGCGTCGCCGGACAGCATGGCCGGGCTGACGCCCAGCTTGGCGATCGACCGTTCCCATTTCGTGGACAGGTCGTGATCGAACAGGATCGCCTCGTCGGCCGGCGCGTGCAGCCAGCCATTGGCCTGGATCTCGCCGTCGAGCTGGCCTGGCCCCCAGCCGGCATAGCCCAGCGCCAGCAAGTGCTTCTCCGGGCCCTCGCCGCCGGCGATGGCGCGCAGGATGTCGATCGTCGCGGTCAGGCCGACGGCATCGTCGACCATCATCGTGCCCTCGCGCTGGAACTCGCCGGAATGCAGCACGAATCCGCGGCCTGACTCCACCGGCCCGCCGAAATGCACCATCTGGTCCTCGATGGTGCCCTCGGTCTCGATCTCGAGCTGCTCAAGCAGGTCGACGAAGGTGATCTGCGGCATCGGCTTGTTGATCACCAGGCCCATGGCGCCCTCGTCGCTGTGGGCGCACAGGTAGATGACCGTGCGCGCAAAGCGCGGATCGGCCATGTTGGGCATGGCGATCAGCAACTGGCCCGACATGTAGCCCGATTCATCCAACTCTTCGACCATGAGTGTAAGGTGCCTCTCTGTGGCCCGATCCCGGTCCATCGTCGCCGTTGGGCTAGCACCCCGTCCTGACGGAATTGTGACAGCAAATCCGGCGCGTGCCTAAATATATATCAGGACGACCTTAATAAACTGTCTGGCCCGGACGCCGCTGTTGGCGGGGTTTCCGAGGGAAAGGCAAGGGACATGACCCGGTTCCGCAGTGTCAGGATGATCGTCGCGCTGGTCGTGGCCGCCATGGCGGCCGGATGGGCCGCGTCCGCCGATGCCGCGCGCGGCGGCTGGGTATCTCAGGAGCTGTTGGAGGGCGAGTTCGTCGATGCGCGGCTGATCGCCTCGGCCAATGGCGTCGGCACGCTGGAGACCATTCCGGCCGGCCTGCATATCCGCCTGCCCGATGGCTGGAAGACCTATTGGCGGTCGCCTGGCGAGGCCGGCCTGCCGCCGGTGGTCGATTGGACCGGCTCGGCGAACACCGCCGATGTGCGCTTCGATTGGCCGGCACCGCATCGCTTCACCCTGTTCGGGATCGACACCTTCGGTTACGCCGAGGAAGTAGTGTTCCCGCTTGCCGTGACGCCGCGGCAGACCGGCGAGGCGGTGTCGCTGACCGGTCGGCTCGACCTGCTGGTCTGCAGCGACATCTGTATCCCGGCCCAGTTCGACCTCGGCCTCGAGCTTCCGGCCACCTCGGCAACGGCCGACGCCCGCTCGGCCAACCTGATCGACCGTTTCGCCGCGATCGTGCCGGAGGATGGCGCCGCGTTCGGCCTTGCGGTGGGGCAGGTGACCGCGGAGGACACCCCGTCCGAGCGCCTGTTCGTGGAGGCGACGGCGCGCGAACCCTTCGTCACCCCGGATGTCTTCGTTGAGGCCGGGGACGGGTTCAGCTTCTCGGCACCGGCCTTCACCTTTGCCGATGACGGTCGGCGGCTGACCGCCGAATTGGGCTTGTTGGAGGCGCCGGCGGATGCCCCGGCGCTCACCGGCCTGCCGATCACCGTGACGGTGGTCGATGGCGCGCGCACCCTGGAATGGTCGGGCACCAGCACGATCCCGTCGGCAGGCGCCGCGAGTGCCGGTGAGGCCTACGGTCTTGCCGCGATCCTGCTGCTGGCGGTGCTCGGCGGCCTGATCCTCAACCTGATGCCCTGCGTGCTGCCGGTGCTGTCGCTGAAGCTGCTGTCGGTGCTGGGCCATGGCGGCGGCTCGACGCGCGCCGTGCGCACCGGGTTCCTGGCCACCGCGGCGGGCATTCTGGCGTCCTTCATGGTCCTGGCCGCCGCCGCCACGACGGTCAAACTGGCCGGGGGCGCGGTCGGCTGGGGCATCCAGTTCCAGCAGCCGATCTTCCTGATCGCGATGGTGGTCATCCTCACCCTGTTCGCCTGCAACCTGCTGGGATTCTTCGAGATCGCGCTGCCCTCGGCGGTCGGCGACGCGGCGCTGAAGGTGGGCCAGGGCGACAGCCTGGCCGGCCATTTCGGCACCGGCGCCTTTGCCACCCTGCTGGCGACGCCGTGTTCGGCGCCGTTCCTGGGCACCGCGGTGGGCTTCGCCCTGTCGCGCGGGCCGTTCGAGATCTTCGCGGTCTTCCTGGCGCTCGGCGTCGGGCTGGCGCTGCCCTATCTGGCGGTCGCCGCCGTGCCCCGGCTGGCCACCATGCTGCCGCGCCCGGGTCCCTGGATCATCGTCATGAAGCGCATCCTCAGCCTGGCCCTGATCGCCACCGCGCTGTGGCTGCTCAGCGTGCTGCTGGTGCAGTCGGGACCGGCGGCGGCGGCGTTGATCGCCGGCCTGATGGTGGCCATGGGCCTGATGTTGTGGCGGCGCAAGGGCATGGCCGGCAGCGCCCGCCTCGCCGGCGGCGCCACCGCCGCGCTGCTGGCGGTCGCCGCCTTCCTGGCGCCGTTGCCCTTCGACGAGGCGCGCTCGGGCCAGGCCGACCAGATGGTCGACATGGAGTGGACCGATTTCGACCGCGACTCGATCCGCTCCCTGGTGGCCGACGGGCAGGTGGTCTTCGTGGACGTGACGGCGGATTGGTGCCTGACCTGCCAGGTGAACAAGCAACTCGTCCTGCATCGCGGCGAGGTCGCCGAACGGCTCGGCGGCGACGGGGTCGTGCCCATGCGCGCCGACTGGACCCTGCCGGACGACGCGATCGCCAGCTTCCTGGCGAGCTATGGCCGCTACGGCATTCCCTTCTACGTCGTGTACGGCCCCGACGCCCCGGACGGGCTGGTGCTGCCGGAATTGCTCACCTCCGACATCGTGCTCGACGCCGTCGCGCAGGCTAGGCAGGCCGGCTAGCGGGAAGTAGTCTTTCCCCTTCCAATCGGGGCCGGGATCGCCATGCGACGAAGCCGTCCCCGGCACTCCAGGGAATGAAGGGGAAGGCTGGCATGTCGATACAGGTTGGCGAGAAGTTGCCGTCGGTCACGGTGAAGCACCTGACCGCCGACGGCATGGCCGAGCTCAGCACCGATGAGATCTTCGGCGGCAAGAAGGTAGTGATGTTCGCCGTGCCCGGCGCCTACACGCCGACCTGCCACGCCCAGCACCTGCCCGGCTTCCTCGGCAAGGCCGATGCCCTGAAGGCCAAGGGCGTCGACACCATCGTCTGCCTGGCGGTCAACGACCCGTTCGTGATGAAGGCCTGGGCGGATGTATCGGGCGTGCGCGACGACGTGCTGATGTTCCCGGACGGCAACGCCGAGCTGACCAAGGCGATCGGCCTGGACCTGGACGGCAGCGGCGTCGGCCTTGGCATCCGCTCGCAGCGCTACGCGATGATCGTCGATGACGGCACCGTCAGCTTCCTGGCGGTGGAGGACGGCACCGGGCTCGAGGTCTCCAGCGCCGAACGGGTCCTGGAAGCGCTCTAGCCGCCGGCAAGAAAAAACCCTCCCCGGTCGCCCGGGGAGGGTCTTCAATTGGCCACGAAGGGCGATCAGCCGATCTGGCCGCCGTCCTCCTTGGTGATCACGACCACCGACGGCCTCGGCGGCATGTCATCCTGGAAGTCCGGCCAGCGGGTGGCCGGGTCCTCGAAGGTCGACGAGCGCTCGAAGCCCGGATAGTCCTTGGTGCCGTCGGTCGCCACATGCTGTACGGCGACGAACAGCGCCGTGTCGTCCGGAGTGAACACCGGGCCGCACATCTCCGCGCCGATCGGCACCCGGAAGAACATCTTGCCGGTGCCACGCAGGTCGCCCTCGGTCTCCATCGCCCAGACGCCATCGGCGGTGCCGCTGCGGCTCCAGCCGCTGCCCTGGTCGGTGGTGATCCATAGCCGGCCGCGATGGTCGACCGCGGCGTTGTCCGGGGCCGCGAACCAGCCGTTCTCGCTGGTCGCCGGGTTCCACATGGCGCCGACCTCGGCCACCGACGGGTCGCCGCACTGCACCAGGATCTCCCAATCGTCGGTCAGACCGCCATGGTCGCCATTGCGCGTTGAGATCTCGACGATGTGGCCGAACCGGCTCTCCGCCCGCGGGTTCGCCGCGTCGACTTGCTCCGCCGTGCGCCGGCTGTTGTTGGTCAGCATGACGTAGACCTTGTTGGTCGCCGGGTTCGGCTGCACGTCCTCGGGCCGATCCATCGGCGTGGCGCCCAGCAGGTCGGCGGCGAGGCGGGTCTCGATCATCACCTCGGCCTGGCTGTTGAAGCCGTTCTCCGGCGTCAGCGGGCCCGAGCCGAATACCAGCGGCATCCAGTTGACCGTGCCGTCCTCGTTGAACTTGGCGACGAACAGCGTGCCGCTGTCCAGCAGGTTCATGTTGGCGGCGCGGTCGTTCGGGTCGAACCGGCCGTCGGTGACGAATTTGTAGAGGTAGTCGAAGCGCTGGTCGTCGCCCAGATAGACCACCACCCGGCCGTCGCCGTTGACGATGCTCTCCGCGCCTTCGTGCTTGAAGCGGCCCAGCGCGGTGCGCTTGATCGGCGTCGAGGTCGGATCCAGCGGATCGGTCTCGACCACCCAGCCGAACCGGTTCGGCTCGTTGGGCTCCTTCGACACGTCGAAGCGGTCGTGGAAGGTGCCCCAGGTGTACCAGCCGCCGGCCACGCCATAGCGATCGTGGTTTCGCGACTCGGGGCCGTCCGGGACCTCGCCCAGGAAGTAGCCGTGGAAGTTCTCCTCGCCGGACACGTAGGTGCCCCAAGGAGTGATGCCGCCGGCGCAGTTGTTGATCATGCCGATGACCCGGGTACCGCTCGGGTCGGCCGAGGTCTTCATCCGGTCGTGGCCGGCGGCCGGGCCCGAGATCTCCATCTCGGTGCTCAGCATGGAGATGCGCCGGGCATACGGGCTGTCGGGGACGACGTTCCATTTGCCGTCATCGCCGCGCCGGACCTCGATGATCGACCCGCCATGGGCGGCCATCTCGATGTCCACCAGTTCCTTGGTCATGCCGGCGAATTCGGCGTCGCCGTCCTGCCGGCCGAGGCCGGGGAACATGACTTCCTCGTTGGTGTATTCGTGGTTGATGCAGAGCAGGCCGTGATCGGGATTGTCCGAGCCGACCGGCAGGCCGACATAGCCGATGTAGTCGTTGTTGTAGCCGAACTGCTGCTCCTGAGCGGCGGCCGACTGGTTCATCGGATCGAACTCCGGCGCGCCCGGCAGCACCGGGTCGCCCCAGCGGATCAGCACATCGGCATTGTATCCGGGCGCCACATGGTGAGTTTCGTCGACGCCATGCTGGATCTCCTCGAAGTCGAAGCTTGGCGTGCTGTGCCCCGCGGCCTTGGATTCACTGGAGGCCAGAATGCTCGGACCGAAGGTCGCCGTCACCGCCGAAACCGCGAGCGCGCCCCGCACCATGTCGCGACGTCCGAACCGCGTGTTGATCACGTCGCCGATCGTCGGTTCCGCCGACCGGTTGGTGGGTACGTCATCGGATGCGTCATAGGCCTCGCTTCGCGAGGAATAAGTGTCTTTCCAGTCCTTGTTCATCAAATCCTCCCTGACTCCTCCGGTCCTCGATTGGCTTTCTGTCGCGTGGGTAAGCGCGGGAACGGAGTGGTTACCATCGAGATTGTTACAGTTCCCACCGTGTGAGTCGATCAATTGCAGCCCAATGGACGGCGCGGCTTCGGCGCGGCTGGTGGTGTTGCGATCGGTGAAGAGCGGGACCGGGCGTCGGTCTTTTGGCCGCGATTTTCGGCCGTTCGGTCCGTTCAGCGGAACTTTTTCACGCCCTGTCGCGCCAGCGCATCCACGCGCTCGTTCTCCGCATGGCCGGCATGGCCCTTGACCCAGCGCCATTGCACCTCGTGCCGCTCGATCGCCTTTTCCAGGCGCTGCCACAGATCGACGTTCTTGACCGGCTTGTTGTCGGCGGTGCGCCATTTCTTGGCCTTCCAGCCGGGCAGCCATTTGGTGATGCCGTTCTTCAGGTAGGAGCTGTCCGTGGACAGCACGGCTTTGACCGGCCGCTTCAGGGATTCCAGCGCCATGATGGCCGCCATCATCTCCATGCGGTTGTTGGTGGTGTGGCGCTCGCCGCCGAACAGCTCCTTCTCGCGGCCGTTGTAGCGCAGCAGCGCACCCCAGCCGCCGGGCCCCGGATTGCCGCTGCAGGCACCGTCGGTGAAGATCTCGACCTTGCCGTCCGCCATCAGTCGAGCCCATAGGCGGCCGGGCCGCTCACCTGCTGGTGGAACCGGAGCTTGCGCCAGAATTCCTTTGGGTCCTTGGGTTTCACCAGCGCTCCTTCGGGATGGTTCAGCAGATCGTAGAGCCGGGTCAGCAGGAAGCGGACGGCGCTGCCGCGGGCCAGCAGCGGCAGGGCCTCCAGCTCGGCGTCCGAGAACGGCCGGACCTTGCGGTAGTTGGACAGCATCAGCCGCGCCTTGGTGACGTTGAAGGCGCCGTCCGGCTCGAAGCACCAGGCGTTCAGGCAGATCGCCAGGTCATAGGCGAAGGCGTCGTTGCAGGCAAAATAGAAATCGATCAGCCCGGTCAGCCGCTCGCCGGTGAAGAACACGTTGTCGGGAAACAGATCGGCATGGATCAACCCGGTCGGCAGGTCGCCCGGCCACCGGGACTCCAGATGATCCAGCTCCGCGCCCACCGAGTCGATCAGGGCCGCCGGCACGATGCCCGCACTGTCATGGCATTGATCGAACAGCGGCCGCCAATCGCGCACCGAGAGGTTGTTCCGGCGGGTCAGGGCGAAGTCCTGCCCGGCCAGATGCATCCTGGCAAGCGCGCTGCCAAGCTCGGCGCAATGCCGCGGCTGCGGCCGTTTCGGCCACATGCCCTCCAGGAAGCTGACGATCACCGCAGGCCGGCCGGCCAGCCGGCGCAGCGCCTCGCCGTCGCGACCATGCACCGGGACCGGGCAGGCGACGCCGTTGCCGGCCAGATGCTCCATCAGCCCCAGGAAGAACGGCAGGTCGGCCTCGTCGACCCGCTTCTCATAGAGGGTCAGGATGAACTGGCCGCGTTCGGTGACCAGCAGGTAGTTGGTGTTCTCGACGCCCTCGGCGATGCCCTTCAGCGACAGCGCGGTGCCCAGGTCGTACTGGGCCAGGAACGCATCCGCCTCTTCGTCGGTGACTTCGGTATAGACCGCCATTGCGGGCGCGAAGGTGCGGGCTTTTCAGCCCGCGGTCAATCCTGCGGAGACGGCGGGTAACGGTGGCTGCGGCCGGCCACGTCCTCGACCTGCCAGCCGGCCTCGTCCGACCCGCTGAGGTGGCACGGGCCGACCGGCACCTTGCCGTGGCCGCCCGGCACATCCAGCACGTAGGTGGGCAGGCAGAGGCCGGACACGCGGCCGCGCAGCGACCGCATCAGCGCCTGGCCCTCGTCGAGCGTGGTGCGGAAATGCGCCGTGCCCGGTGCCAGGTCGGCCTGGTGCAGGTAGTAGGGTTTCACCCGCGCCTTGACCAGGGCTCGGAACAGCGCCTCCAGGGTTTGCGGGTCGTCGTTCACCCCCTTCAGGAGCACGGTCTGGGACACCAATGCGATCCCCGCCCTGGCCAGCCGGTCCAGGGATTCGAGGGCAGCGGGCGTCAGCTCCCGGGGATGGTTGGCGTGGACCGCCAGCCAGACCGCCTTGTCCCGTGTCCGGAGCGCGGCGAGCAGCGGCTCATCGATCCGCTCCGGGTCCGCCACGGGAACCCGACTGTGGAGGCGGATGACGCCGAGATGGTCGATGGCGTCCAGCGCCGCCACCAGGGCCGCCATCCGGCGCGGCGACAGCAGCAGCGGATCGCCGCCGGTCAGGATGACCTCCCAGATCTCGGGCCGGTCACGGACATAGGCCAGCGCCGCGTCCAACTCGTCGGGGCTCAGGCCCTCGCCGCCCGGGCCGACCATCTCGCGGCGGAAGCAGAACCGGCAGTAGACCGGGCAGGCATGCAGGGCCTTCAGCAGCACCCGGTCGGGATAGCGGTGCACGATCCCCTTGACCGGGCTGTGGACAGAATCGCCGATGGGGTCCGCCAGCTCCTCCGGCCGGTGGTCCAGCTCGGCGGTGCTCGGGCGAAACTGGCGCGCGATCGGGTCGTGCGGATCGTGCGGGTCGATCAGCGATTCCAGTGTCGGCGTGATGGCGACGGCGTAGCGTTGGGCGACCGCGTGCAGCCGGGCGGCGCGCTCCTCGCCGCCCGCGTCAGGCATTCGCCAGGACGCGCGGCAGCTTGAAGATCACGTTCTCGTCGGCGCCGGAGACCTCTTCGATGGTCACCTCGAAGCGCCCGCGAACGGCCTCGATCACCTCGTTGACCAGCGTCTCGGGCGCCGAGGCGCCGGCGGTGATGCCCAGGCGCCGCGCATCGCCCAGCCAATCCCAATCGATATCGGCGGCGCGCTGCACCAGCCGGGCCCGATCGCAGCCATTGCGCTGGGCGACCTCCACGAGTCGCAGGGAATTCGACGAGTTCGGCGCGCCGACCACCAGCATGGCGTCGCAGTCCCTGGCGATCGCCTTGACCGCCTCCTGCCGGTTGGTGGTGGCGTAGCAGATGTCTTCCTTCTTCGGCCCGTCGATTTCCGGGAAGCGCCGGCACAGGGCCTCGACGATCTCCGCCGTGTCGTCGACCGACAGGGTGGTCTGGGTGACGTAGGCGGTATTGGCGGGGTCTTTGACGCGGACGGACCCCACGTCCTCCACCGATTGCACCAGCAGCACGGCGCCATCCGGCAATTGGCCGATGGTGCCGACCACCTCCGGATGGCCGGCATGGCCGACCAGGATGATCTGCTTGCCGTTCTTGAAGTGGCGCTCGGCCTCGCGATGCACCTTGCTGACCAGCGGGCAGGTGGCGTCGACATAGAACAGGTTGCGCCGCTCGGCCTCCGCCGGCACCGATTTCGGCACGCCATGGGCGGAGAAGACGACCGGGACGCCGTCGGGCACCTCGTCCAAATCCTCCACGAACACCGCGCCGCGGGCCTCCAGGCCCTCGACCACGAAGCGGTTGTGCACGATCTCGTGGCGCACATAGACCGGGCGCCCGAATTTCTCCAGCGCCCGCTCGACGATCTGGATCGCCCGTTCCACCCCGGCGCAGAACCCGCGCGGGTTGGCAAGCTGGATCGTCAACCGGGGGCGCTCCCCGGCGGCGATGTCCTTGCCGGCCTGCGCTTCGGTGGTGCGATCCGCTGGCCTTGTGCCTGCCGAGTCCATTCTCTAAGGTCCCGCTGCGCTGCGAATGCGAGGCCGGTTCGGGCGACGCATCGCCATCCCGGACCTCCGATACGGATTGTCGAACGTAATATAGGCATGCCCAAGAAAAATACAGGCGCCGTTGTGGCCATGCTCTGCGCCGGGTTCCTGGCCGGGTGCGCCACCGAGCCCGATCCCGATGCCGCCCAGGGTTGCCCGCGGGTCGCCGTGGTCGCCGATGCGGCCCTGGCCGAGCAGTACCGGCCGGGCCCGGGACGTGATCTGACCGACCTGTCGAGCCGCGCCCAGATCGTCGATATCTCCGGCGGCTGCGCCTATGAGGATGGCGGCGTCACCGTCCGGGTGACGATGCCGATCGTGGTCGAGCGGGGCCCCGCGATGACCGGGGCGGAAGCCGAATACTCCTATTTCGTCGCGGTGACCGATCGCGACTGGAACGTCATCGCCAAGCGCAGCTTCCCGGTCCGGTTCCGGTTCGATTCCGGCAGCGGATTCTCGGCCGCGCGGGAGGAGCTGGAGCAGGTGATTCCGCTGCAGACGCCCCGCCAGGCGGCGGAAATCCAGGTCCTGATCGGCTTCGATCTCAACCGCGAGCAGCTCAGCCGCAACCTGGCGAACTGACTGCCCTGGCCGCTCAGCCGCCCGCGGCGCGCGGAAACAGCGTTGCATGGATGGCGAAGCCGATGGCCGCCAGGATCAGCAGCCCGCCGACAACGGCGTAGGCGGTTGCGAGACCGAACGGCCCGGCGATCGGCTCGACGGCCAGCGGCGACAGGAACTGGCCGAGAAAGATGCTGGCCGACAGGCCGCCCACGGCGCGACCGCGCAGGGCGGCCGGAGCCCGGGCCATCAGCCAGACCGACAGGTTCGGCATCACCGATCCCATTCCCAGCCCGTTCATCACCATGGCGGCCAGGATGACGCCGTAGCTGTCGGCTGCCGCCACGATTCCATAACCGACGCCCATCAACGCGAAACCGAGCGCGACAATGCTCCGATGGCTCAGCCTGGCGCGGATCCGGGCATAGGACATCGAGACGACGGCCGCCACCAGCGCGCCGGAGGCGATCGCGAGCCCGGCCAGGCTGGGTTCCGGCACGCCCATGGCCTTGAGATAGAACGGCAGTTGCACCGGGAGCATGTAGAAGGCGACAAAAGTCGCGAGGGCGACCGCGTAGATGAGGGCGATGAGACGCCATCCCGAGGCGGACGCGCCGGCCGGATCGGGGTCCCGCGAATCGGCGGATGGCATGGATTGCGGCGTCCGCTCCGGTTCGTACAGCGTCGCCACCATGAACGGGACCAGGAACAGTGCGGTCAGGTAGACGAAGAACGGCCCGCGCCAATGCAGTTCCGCGAGCAGGCCCCCGCCTGACAACACGACCACGCCGCCGAAGGCCATGAAGGCGGATTGCAGGCCCAGGAAGCGGGCACGTGCCGTACCGGACAGGTAATCGCCGACCAGGGTCGTCGCGGCGGTCATGACGCCGGCCACCGAGACGCCGAGCAGGGCACGGCCGATCAGGATCGCCGGCAAGGTGTCGAGCACGACGCCTGAGGTGCCGGAGGCGACATAGGCGAGCGTGGCGAGGATCAACAGGCGCTTGCGGCCATAGCGATCGACGATCAAGCCGGCCAGTGGCGCGCACACCGCGATCGACAGCGCCGGGATGGTCAGCACCAGCCGGGTCAGCAGATCGGCATTGGGCGTGCCGGAGAAATGCTCCGCGATGGCCGGCAGGGAGGGTGCGATGGTCGCGCCCGACATCACCGTCAGACCGGCGGCGGCCAGCAGCGTCATCTTGCGCGGCCAGGGCTGGTCGCCGGCATCGGGCAAGGTCTCTGCGGTCGCCATGGCGCGTGTCGGTCCTCGACATTGGGTCGACCGGTCCGGTGATGTGGCCCGGCGGAGATCGGGGAATTCGGGGCGGCGGTCCCGGCGCTGCCGGGGCGGAACGAGGTGCCTCCGTGACTGTATCAGGGCGGCAGCGCCCTGTTCGAGCGGTTTCGCAGACGTCACGACCCGTTCATTTGACATTTACCGGCTGCCGGCTAGGTTGGATGGGCAGGCTTCATGGCAGGCATCACCGCCGATGAGCCTTGCGGGAGAGATCGGACCGGCCGCCGAGCGCGGCCGAAGCCGGCGCCGAAGGAGCAACCGCCCCGGAAACTCTCAGGCACCCGGACCGCAAGGTGAGGCACTCTGGAAAGCAGGCGGCGGACGACGCCGTCTCACCGAAGGGGTAAACCGGACCACAAGGTCGCTCGACCGGTCCGGCCAATCTCTCAGGTCCCAGACAGAGGGGGCTGTCCGCACGGGACAACCGTGCGACGGCGCATCTGATCAGGGACTTCGACGTGGCCTCGACAACCGAATCGCTCCGCAAGACGGCGCTGCACGCGCTCCACACCTCACTCGGCGCCCGCATGGTGCCGTTCGCCGGCTACGACATGCCGGTGCAATATGCCGACGGCATCCTGAAGGAGCATCTGCACACCCGGTCGGATGCCGGGCTGTTCGACGTCTCGCATATGGGCCAGGCGGTGCTGTGCGCCGATGGCGACGTCGCCGCGGCCCTGGAGACCCTGGTCCCGGCCGACATTAAGGGGCTGGCGCCCGGCCAGATGCGCTACACCCAGCTGCTGAACGCCGAAGGCGGCATCCTGGACGATCTGATGGTCACCCGGCCGGCCGATCCCGACCGGCAGGACACCCTGTTCCTGGTCGTCAACGCGGCCTGCAAGGATGCCGATTTCGCACTGATCGAAAACGCGCTCGCCGGCACCGCGACGCTGGAGCGGCTGGAAGACCGGGCGCTGGTGGCGCTACAGGGCCCGAAGGCGGCCGCCGTGCTGGCGCGCCTGGCGCCGTCGGTCGCGACCATGCCCTTCATGTCGGCGGCGGCCGTCTCCATCGACGGGGTCGAGGCGCTGGTCAGCCGCAGCGGCTACACCGGCGAGGACGGCTATGAGATCTCGGTTCCCAACGCCGACGGCGACGCCTTCGCCCGGCGCCTGATCGACCAGCCGGAGGTCAAGGCGATCGGCCTGGGCGGCCGCGACAGCCTGCGTCTGGAGGCCGGCCTGTGCCTCTATGGCCATGACATCGACGAGACCACCACGCCGATCGAGGCGGCGTTGACCTGGTCGGTCGGCAAGCGCCGGCGCGAGGAAGGCGGCTTTCCCGGCGCAGATGTCGTCCAGCGACAGCTTGCCGAGGGCGTGACACGCCGCCGGGTCGGCCTGCTGCCCGAGGGCCGGGCGCCGGCGCGGGAAGGCACAATCATCACCGATACCGCCGGCAACGAGATCGGCCGGGTCACCAGCGGCGGCTTCGGCCCCAGCCTCGGCGGGCCGATGGCCATGGGCTATGTCGCCATCGCCCATGCCAAGGCGGACACGCCGGTCAACCTGATCGTCCGCGGCAAGGCCATGCCGGCCAGGGTCGCGAAGATGCCCTTCGTGCCGCAACGCTACTACCGCGGCTGACACTGATTTCCATCGCCTGGGAGAGGAAGACGATGAGCACACTCAAGTACACCGAAGACCACGAATGGATCCGCGTCGACGGCAACATCGCCACGGTCGGCATCACCAACTACGCCCAGGAGCAGCTGGGCGACGTGGTGTTCGTCGAGCTGCCGGATGTCGGCAAGGCGGTCGAGAAGGGCGGCGAGGCCGCGGTGGTCGAATCGGTGAAGGCGGCCAGCGAGATCTACGCGCCGGTGGCCGGCGAGATCACCGAGGCCAACCAGGCCATCGCCGACGATCCCGCACTGGTGAACAGCGACCCGGTCGGGGAGGGCTGGTTCTTCAAGCTGAAGATCGCCAATGCCGGTGAGCTGGACGGGCTGATGGACCAGGCCGCCTATGACAGCCACGTCGAGGGCCTGGATTGATGCGGTATCTGCCCCTGACCGACGCTGACCGGCAGGCGATGCTGTCAACCATCGGCGCGCCCAGCGTCGAGGCGCTGTTCGACGACGTGCCGGTGGCCGCGCGCCTGAAGGGCCCGATCGCCGAATTGCCGGACCACCAGAGCGAGCTGCAGGTGGAGCGGTTCCTCGGCGCGATGGCGGCGGAATCGGTGCCGGCCGGCTCGGTGCCCAGCTTCCTGGGTGCCGGCGCCTATCGCCACCATGTGCCGGCGACGGTCGACTATATGATCCAGCGCGGTGAGTTCCTGACCTCCTATACGCCCTACCAGCCGGAGGTCACACAGGGCACGCTGCAATACCTGTTCGAGTTCCAGACCCAGGTCGCTCTGCTGACCGGCATGGATGTGGCCAACGCCTCGATGTATGACGGCGCCACCTCCTGCGCGGAGGCGGTGATGATGGCCAACCGGGTCACCCGCCGGAAGAAGGCGGTGCTGTCGGGCGGGCTGCATCCGCACTACCGCGAATCCACGGCGACGATCGCGCATTTCACCGGATTCGAGCTGGTCCAGGCGGAGCCGGACCCGTCCGGTACGGAAGACCTGACCGGCCTGATCGACGACCAGACCTCCTGTGTCGTGGTCCAGAACCCCGACCTGTTCGGCCGGGTGCGGGATCTGAGCGGCCTCGCCAAGGCCTGCCAGGCGAAAGGCGCGCTGCTGATCGTCGCGGTGACCGAGGTGGTGTCGCTGGGCCTGCTGACGCCGCCGGGCGCCATGGGGGCGGATATCGTCGTCGCCGAGGGCCAGTCCCTGGGCAACGCGGTCAATTTCGGCGGGCCCCATGTCGGGCTGTTCGCCACCCGCGACAAGCTGGTGCGCCAGATGCCGGGCCGGCTGTGCGGCGAGACCGTCGATGCCGAGGGCCGGCGCGGCTATGTGCTGACCCTGTCGACCCGCGAGCAGCATATCCGCCGCGAGAAGGCGACCAGCAACATCTGCACCAACAGCGGGCTGTGCGCCCTGGCCTTCACCATCCATGTCAGCCTGCTGGGCGAGCAGGGGCTGACGCGGCTGGCGGAGACCAACCATGCCAACGCGATCGCACTGGCCGATATGCTGGATGCTGTGCCCGGCGTCGAGGTGCTGAACGACAGCCTGTTCAACGAGTTCACCGTGCGGCTGTCGAAACCGGCCGCCGCGGTCGTCGATGCGCTGGCGGAGCGGAAGATCCTGGCCGGCGTGCCGGTCAGCCGCTTCTATCCGGGCCGCGACGATCTGGCGGATCTGCTGCTGGTGACCGCGACGGAACTGACCACGGAAGACGACATGCAGGCCCTCGCCGACGGCCTGAAGGAGGCGCTGTGATGGCGTATGACCGCACGACACCGACCTTCACCGGAAATCGCGGCCTCGATATCGAGGAGCCGCTGATCTTCGAGCAGGACCGGCCGGGGCAGAGCGGCGTCGACATCGCCGATCCGGGGCTCAAGGACACCCGCCTGGGGGATGCCGGGCGGCGATCCGGGATCGGCCTTCCCGGTCTCTCTGAGCCGGATGTGATGCGCCACTACACGCGGCTCAGCCAGAAGAACTTCGCCATCGACACGGCGATGTATCCGCTCGGCTCCTGCACCATGAAGCACAATCCGCGCCTGAACGAGAAGATGGCGCGGCTGCCGGGCTTCGCCGACGTGCATCCGCTGCAGCCCACGAGCACGATCCAGGGCGCCCTGAAGGTCATCGATACGCTTGCCGGCTGGCTCAAGACGCTGACCGGCATGCCGGCCGTCGCCATGACGCCGGGTGCGGGCGCCCATGGCGAGCTGTGCGGCATGATGGCGATCCGCGAGGCTCTGGAAGACCGGGGGCAGGGTGCTGCCGAAGGCCGCCACCGCGTGCTGGTCCCGGAATCGGCCCATGGCACGAATCCGGCGACGGCCGCCGCGCTCGGCTTCACCGTCGATGCCATCCCGGCCGACGATCGCGGCCGGGTCGACCTCGCCGCCTTCCGCGAGAAGCTCGGGCCGGACGTCGCGGCGATCATGCTGACCAACCCGAACACCTGCGGGCTGTTCGAGACCGACATCAGGGACATCGCCGACGCGCTGCACGAGGCCGGCGGGCTGTTCTACTGCGACGGGGCCAATTTCAACGCCATCGTCGGCCGGGTGCGGCCGGGCGATCTCGGCATCGACGCCATGCACATCAACCTGCACAAGACCTTCTCCACGCCCCATGGCGGCGGCGGACCGGGGGCCGGGCCGGTGGTGCTGTCGGACGCGCTGGCGCCCTACGCGCCGGTGCCGTCGGTGGTGCACGGTCCGGACGGGCTCAGGCTGGTCGAACACGCCGACGCGGCGGCCGGGACGGGCAAGACCTTCGGCCGCATGAAGGGCTTCAACGGCCAGATGGGCATGTTCACCCGGGCGCTCTCTTACATCCTCAGCCACGGCGCCGACGGGCTGTGGCAGGTCTCGGGCGACTCGGTGCTCAACGCCAACTACGTGATGGCGTCGCTGCAGGACGTGATGACCCCGTCCTTCGGCGGCCCGTGCATGCACGAGGTGCTGTTCGACGACCGCTTCCTCGCCGATACCGGCGTCAGCACCCTCGACTTCGCCAAGGCGATGATGGACGAGGGTTTCCACCCAATGACCATGTACTTTCCGCTGGTAGTCCACGGCGCCATGCTGATCGAGCCGACCGAGACGGAGAACAAGGACACGCTGGACCAGTTCATCGCCACCATGCGGTCGCTCGCGGAGCGCGCCAAATCCGGCGACACGGACTTCTTCGAAGGCGCCCCCTACCACACCCCGCGCCGCCGCCTGGACGAAACCAGCGCCGCCCGCAAACCCATCCTGCGCTGGCGCCCGGAGACGGAGACGAAGGCGGCTGCGGAGTAGGGGTGGCGGGCCTCCAGGTTTGCCTGCTTGGCAAGCGAGACCCGGCTTCACCTTTGCCGTCATTGCGAGCGAAGCGCGGCGATCCACTCTATCCGAGGGAGTGGATTGCCGCGTCGCCTGCGGCTCCTCGCAATGACGACCGCTGACGGTTGCGTCAGTGCAGCTTGTTGGGGAGGTCCTTGATGGCCTCGTCGACCAGGGCGTTGGCCTTGGTCTTGTCGAGCTGGCCGCCGATCACCTCGCGGGCGGCGGAGATGGCGACGTCGACCGCGACGCCGCGGACCTCCGCCGTGGCGGCGGCTTCGGCCTGGGCGATGCGGTCCATGGCCATGGCCTCGCGCCGCTTCAAGGTGGCCTCGAGGTCTTCGGCCGCGTGCTCGCGCAGGCGGTCGGCCTCGGCCCGGGCATGGGCGATGATCTCCTCCGCCTCGCCCAAGGCGTCGCGCTGCCGGCGCTGGAAGTTGGCCAGGGCCGCCTGGGCCTCCTCGCGCAGCCTCTGGGCCTCCTCGAGCTCCTCGCGGATGCGGTCGGCGCGGCTGTCCAGCGCGCCAAGGATGGCCCGCTTGGCGGGTCGGAAGGCAATGGCGATCAGCGCCACCAGGGCCAGGACCAGCCACACTTCCGTGGCGATCGCGGCATGGTCGTCGGCCGCCTCGCCGTGATCGTCCTCGACGCCGACGGTCTCGGTCGTCTCCGGGGCCTCGGCCTCGCCTTCGCCCGGCACGATGTCTTCGACGGCGTCGGTGACCGCGTCGACGATGGTCTCGATGATGCCGTCGTCAGCAGCGCCTTCCTCGGCGCCCTCGGCAGCGGCGTCCGCCTCCGCGGCGGGTGCGTCCGTTGCGTCCTCGGTGGCCGCCGGCTCGTCGGCCGCGGCCGGCTGCTCCTGGGTCTCGGTGGTCGCCTGGGCGATCGTCAGGATATCGTCGTCGCCCATCACCGGGGCTCCTTGAGGGCGGCATCGACACTGCCGGCGATCGCGGCATCATCGGCCGCACTGCCGGTCAGCTTGGAGACGACCTCGCCGGCGGCGCCGACGGCGATGTCGCGGATCTGGGCCTTGGCGTCTTCCTTGGCCTTGGCGATGCGCTCCTCGGCGGCGGCCGTCTTCTCCGCCAGGTCGCGGGCGAACTCGGCCTGCCGCTTGGACGCCATCTCGGCGACCTCCTGGCCGGCCTGGGCCAGCACCGCGCTGGCCTCGCCACGAGCCTTCTCAAGCGCCGCCTCATAGGCGGAGATCACGCCCTCCGCCTCCTTCTTCAGCGACTCCGCCTTGTCCAGGTCGTCGGCGATGCGCTCGGAGCGTTCCTCCAGCACTTCGCCGATGCGCGGCAGCACCAGCCGGCTCATGACGAGGTACAGGATCACGAAGATGATCCCGAGCCAGACCAGCTGGCTGGCGAAGAATTCCGGATCGAATTGAGGCATGGCGCGTGTCCTCGCCGCCGGCCGTCCTGCCGGCGGCAATCCCGTCGGCTTAGCCGAACAGGGAGATCAGGCCGATGATCAGCGCGAACAGCGCGATCGCTTCCGTCACGGCGAAGCCGATCCAGATGTTGGCGCCGATCTCGTCCTTCGAAGCCGGGTTGCGGGCCAGGGCCGAGATGTAGCTCGACCACACATTGCCCACGCCGATGCCGGCGCCGATCATGCCGATCGCCGCAAGGCCCGCGCCGATGAACTTGGCCGCTTCAGCTTCCATGATGATGTCCTTCCTAGCTTTGGTTTTCTTGTGCGGGACCGGCCGGCCCCATGGAGAGAGTTAGTGCAGGTGAAGCGCGTCGTGGAGATAGACGCAGGAGAGGATGGTGAAGATGTACGCCTGCAGCACCGCGATGCCGATCTCAAGCGCCGTCAGCGGGATCAGGAACGCGAAGGGCACGATCCCGGCCACGCCCATCAGCGCGATGAAGCCGGCGATCACCTTCAGCAGCACGTGGCCCACGGTCATGTTGGCGAACAGGCGCACGGACAGGCTGACCGGCCGCGACAGGTAGGAGACCAGCTCCACTGGGATCAGGATGAAAGCGGTCCACCACGGCGCCCCGTGCGGGAAGAACAGGCTGAGGAATTTGAAGCCGTGCCGCCAGATGCCGATGATCGTCACGCCGATGAAGACCACCGCCGCGAGGCCGAAGGTCACGATGATGTGGCTGGTGACGGTGAACGAGCCCGGGACCATGCCGATCACGTTGCAGAACAGGACGAAGACGAACAGCGTGAAGATGAACGGGAAATAGGGCCTGCCGGCGCTGCCGACATTGTCCCGCAACATGTTCGCGATGACTTCGTAGAAGATCTCCGCCAGCGACTGCCAGCGGGTCGGGACCAGGGCCCGGCCGCTCATGCTGGCGACCAGGAACACCGTCGCGATGGCGGCGGCCAGCACCATGTAGGCCGACGCGTTGGTGAAGGAGAGGTCGAGCTCGCCGAGCCGGATCGGGACCCACGGCTTCACCTCGAACTGTTCAAGCGGCCCCGCCACGCGGTCCCTCCCACTGTCACGACTGCCGGTCGGCCTGCTCGGCCGCCTTGCGCTCCTTGGCCTGGCGCTCGATCTCCTGGGCCGCCCGGTAGACATTGCGGAACGCCGCCGCGCAGCCCAGCAGGAAGAACAGGATCAGCAGCCAGGGCTGCGTACCCAACCATTTGTCGAGGGCGATACCGATCCCGGTACCGACCAGAACGGCGGCGACCAGCTCCACGGCGACCCGCATGCCGGCACCCATGCCTTCGGAGCTCACGCTGCCACGTCCTGCGCCCGGACGCCCGTGTTTGGACTTGGCCGCCTCCAGGCGCCGGTCCAGCGCCTTCAGCGATCCTGAGTCCTCCGATGCGGGCCGGTCGCGGTCCCCCTCTGTCACAACGCGCGGAATTCCTTGGCTTTGGCTTCGCCCCCGCCGAAACGCGCCGCAACTTAAGGAGTGGCCGGCATCGCTGTCAAGAAAGGAAAACCGCGCCTTACACGGCGGCAGGTCAGGCCGTCTGGCGCAGTTCCTCGGCCCGTTGCAGGTCGACGGAGACGAGCTGTGAGACGCCCCGTTCGGGCATGGTCACGCCGAACAGGCGGTCGACCCGCGCCATCGTCATGCGGTGGTGGGTGATGACCAGGAATCGCGTCGACTGCTCGCTGGCCAGCTCGGCCAGCAGGGTGCAGAAGCGGTCCACATTGGCGTCATCCAGCGGCGCGTCGACCTCGTCCAGCACACAGATCGGCGCGGGACGCGTGAGGAAGGCCGCGAACAGCAGCGCCAGCGCCGTCAACGCCTGCTCGCCGCCGGACAGCAGGGAGAGGTGCTGCAGCCGCTTGCCGGGCGGGCTGGCATAGATTTCCAGGCCGGCATCCAGTGGGTCGTCGGCCTCGGTCAGCTTCAGATGCGCCCGGCCGCCGCCGAACAGCCGCGTGAACAGCTCCCGGAAATGGCCGTCCACCGTGCCGAACGAGGCCAGCAGCCGCTCCCGCGCCTCGCGGTTCAGGCTGCCGATCCCCTGGCGCAGCCGGCCGATGGCGGCAATCAGATCGTCCCGCTCGGAGATCATGCCGGCGATCTGCTGGTCCAGCTCCGCCGCCTCGGTATCGGCGCGCAGATTGACCGGCCCCATGCCGTCGCGCTCGCGGAACAGGCGCTCCAGTTGCGCGGAAACGGTCGTCTCTTCCGGCAGGGCCGCGTCGGGCTTGAGTTCGGTGAGGCCGAAGACCTTATCCGGCGTGCATTGCAGGCGCTCGGCGATACGGTCGCGGACGGCGTCGCAGGCGGTGAGCGCGGCCGACACCGCGGCCTCCGCCCGGACCCGCTCCTCGCGGGCGCCGGCCAGTTCGCCCTCGGCCGTCTTCAGGGCCCGGTCGGCCTCGGCCTGGTGGGTCTCCGCGGCGGCCAGGGTATCCGCCGCCCTTCGGCGCGCGGCCTCGGCTTCCTCGATCTTGGCCTCCAGAGCCTCGCGTTCCTCGGCGATCCTGGCGGGCCGATCGGCCAGGGCGGCGACGGCATCGGTGGCATCTTCGGCGCGCGATTCGAGCTCCGCCACGCGTTCGCCGGCGCCGGATGCACGTTCCTGCCAGGTCGCGGCTTCGGCATCGATCGCCGCGAGCCTCTGGCGCCGGCTGTCGGCCTCGCGCAGCAGCGCATCGAGGCTGTTGCGGCGGCGCTCCCGCTCGTTGCGGGCCTCGGAGAGCGCCAGGCGTTCGGCCTGCTGCGCCTCGCGCTGCGCCTCGATCTCCGGCAGGTCCGCCAGCGCCGCGCGCGCGCCTTCGAGGTCGTCGGCAACCTGCTGCCGGTCGGTCTCGAGCTGGTCCAGCGTTTCCGAAAGGCCGGCCAGTCGCGAGTCCCGCGCCGCCGCCTCGCGACCCAGACGGGCCAGCAGGTCCCGGATGCGGCCGAGCTCGGCGAAGGCCTCGTCCAGTGTCTTGCGGCTCGATCGGACCCGTTCGCGGGTCTCGTCCTGCCGTGTCCCGGCGGCCTCGAACGCAGCCTCTGTCCGCTCCTGCGCCGTGCGGGCCTTGGCGATCTCCGCATCCAGTTCGGCGAGGCGGTTCTTCTGGGTCAGCCGAACCGCCGCCGCGGTCGGCGCTTCCGCCGCGGCCGTATAGCCGTCCCAGCGCCAGCGCGCACCCTCACGCGTGACAAGCTGCTGGCCGGGCGCCAGGGCCGCCGACAGGCGCTTGCCGGTCGCCTCGTCGGGCACCAGGCCGGTCTGGGCCAGCCGGCGGGCCAGCGCATCGGGCGCGCGGACCCGCTTGCCGAGGCCTTCCGCGCCATCGGGCAGGGCGCGGTCGTCCGGCAGCGGGGGCAGAGAGCGCCAATGCACCGGAGCCCCCTCGTCGAGCGACGCGGAACCGTCTTCGCCGAGGGCGGCGGCCAGGGCCATCTCGTAGCCGCCATCGACCGAGATGGAATCGATGACCGGCGGAAACAGGTCGGGATTGCCGGTGTCCAGCACGGCGCTCAGTGCCTCGGCCTCGGCGGTCAGCTTGGCGAGGTCGGCCAGGGCCTGTTGCCGTGCCTGCGCCGCATCGGTCCGGGCCGCCTCGGCCGACTGATGCTCGGCCTCGGCCTTGGCAACGGCGTCGCGGAGGCCCGCCAGCGCCGTCTCCGCCTCCTGCTGCTTGGCTTCGGCGGCGGCGATATCCGGCGCGCCGGCGATCTCCGACGCCAGCGCGTCCCGCTGCCGTCCGGATTCCTCCGTTCGGCTTTGCAGCCCCGCGAGCCGGGCGTCCAGCGAGCCGATGCGATCCTCGGCGGCGCGGCGCTCGGAGTCCGCGGCGGCGATCGATTCGCTCAAGGCGGCCAGCGCCGTCTCATGCAATTCGGCCTGCTCCGACGCGGTGTCGAATGCGGCGCGGGCGGTTGCCTCGCCCTCCGCTTCGCCGGCCTGCTCCTTGGCCAGTTGCAGGCGCTCTTCCTCCAGCCGCTCCAATGCGCCGGAGGCATCCGCCTTCAACGCCAGTTCGCGCTCGATGTCGCGCTGGATCTCGCCGCGGCGCCGCTCGGCGTCTTCGCGTGCCGCGTCGACCCGGTCCTGCTCGGCCTGCAGCCCGTCCCGCGCGACGGTCAGCCGTTGCAGCGCCGCCGCCGCTTCCGCCTCGGCCTGGCGCAGGGGCGGGACCGCTTCGGCGGCGCCGGCCTGGGCCGCGGTCGCCCGGGTCACCGCGACCATGGCGCCGCGAACGCCGTCATCGGCTTCGGTGAAGGTGTCGCGGGCCGATTGCTCGTCGGCCTGGGCCGCCAGCCAGCGGATATGCAGCAGCGTCGCCTCGGCCCGGCGGATGCGGTCGGACAGGCTGCGGTAGCGTGCCGCCTGGCGGGCCTGCTTCTTCAGCCCCGCGAGTTGGCCTTCCATGGCCGCGATGACGTCCTCCAGCCGGACCAGGTTGTTCTCGGCGGCGCGCAGCCTCAGCTCCGCCTCGTGCCGGCGGCTGTGCAGCCCGGTGATGCCGGCGGCGGATTCCAGCAGCGAGCGCCGGTCGGCCGGTTTGGCGTTGATGATCGCGCCGATGCGGCCCTGGCTGACCAGGGCGGAGGAATGGGCGCCGGAGCTGTTATCCTGGAACAGCAACTGCAGGTCGCGGGCCCGGACCGACTTGCCGTTGACCCGGTAGTCGGAGCCGCTGCCGCGCTCGATGCGCCGCGACACCTCCAACTCGTCATGGTCGTTGAACATGGCCGGCGCGGTGCGGTCGCCGTTATCCAGGTTCAGCGACACCTCGGCCAGGTTGCGCGCCGGCCGGTCGGCCGTGCCGCCGAAGATGACGTCGTCCATCTCCGCCCCGCGCATGCGCTTGGCGGAGTTCTCGCCCATCACCCAGCGCAGCGCCTCGACCAGATTGGACTTGCCGCAGCCATTCGGGCCCACGACACCGGTAATGCCCGGCTCGATCAAGAGTTCCGTCGGCTCGACGAAGGACTTGAAGCCGGACAGGCGAAGCTTGGCAAACTGCAAGGGCGGAAGGCTTTCTCTGGGTCGTTTGCGGGGCTAGTTGCTGGCGCGGTCGATGATCTCGGTGAATTCCTCGATCGAGCGCCCGCCGCTCAGGGTCTTGCCGTTGACCACGAAGGACGGCGTCGCCTGCACGTTGTATGTGTTCGCGCCTTCCAGGCGCAGGCCGAGAATCCGCTCCTCGAGCTGCGAATCGGCCATGCAGGCGTCGAACGCCGCCTGGCTGAGCCCGGCCATGCGGCCGATGCGGCTCAACGACTGCAGCCAGTCGGGACCGCTGGACCACTGGTTGAGGGTGGCGAAGACCACGTCCACCACGTTGAAATACTGCTCCTCGGGCACGCAGCGGGCCATCATCCCGGCGCGCAGGGCCGGCTCGTTCAGCGGGAAGTCGCGGAACACGAAGCGGACCTGGCCGGTGTCGATGAAGCGCTCCTTCAGCAACGGCATGGTCTCGTTGTGGAAGTTGGCGCAGTGCGGGCAGGTGAACGAGGCGTATTCCACGATGGTCACCGGCGCGTCGTCGCTGCCGAGCACCTTGTCGAAGTCGGTGATGCCGGGGTCCCAGCTGCCGGCCGCGACCGCGTCATTGGACTGGCGCAGCACGAACGCCGCGCCGCCGGCGGCGGCAACGGTGACAGCACCCCCTACAATTAGTGTCCTTCGGCGCAATCTCGCCTCCTATCCACTAGATATTGACTATACGCTGCGCCGTGTTCGGGCCGCAAGCGTCGCTAATCCGATCGGCGGGGCCGAGTCGTGCATGACCGCGGCGCTCCGCCCTTCAGCAGCGCCTCGGCCATGGAGTCGAGATGGTGCCGCAGGGTGGGATTTTCGACCGTCGATAACGCATTTGCGATCGCCTCCGATTCGGCCGGTGTGGCCGGTCTCGCCGGCCTTCCCGTGGTTCGGCCCGGTTGCCGGGGCGGTGCCTGCACCAGCTTGATGCGATCGATCGCACGATAGCCGAAATGGCCGTTCAGCCGCTCCAGGATGCGCGGCATCTCGTGCTGCAGCTCCAGCGCGTCGGCGGGCGCGGCCCGCAGGGTCAGGACGCCGCCTTCATTGCGGCCGCGCGGGAAATCGAGCATGTCCGGCTGGGTCCGTGCCGCGAGATCGTCGCCGACGATATGCGCCCAGTTCTCGATCACGCCGCCCAGCGCGGCGAATCGCTTGCCCAGGGCGTTGCGGGCGATCGGGCTGGCGATCGCGGACAGGGACCGGGTCTTGCTCATCGTGACCGCACTCCGTGATGGCGGAGACTAGGCAGCGTCGCGGCCCGAACTATCATGACATCAGGGACCGGAACACAGGCTGCAAGGATGACGGAGATCGGCACGACGGACAATGACGACGCGGCGCTGCTGGCGACCGGGCTGCTGCGCTGGTACGACCGCCATCGGCGGAGCCTGCCGTGGCGCGCGGAACCGGGCATCCGGCCCGATCCCTACCATGTCTGGCTCAGCGAGATCATGCTGCAACAGACGACCGTGGCGGCGGTCGCCGGCTATTTCCAGCGCTTCCTGGAGCGATGGCCGACCGTCAGAGATCTGGCGGCCGCACCCCTGGACGACGTGCTGCGGGAATGGGCCGGGCTCGGCTACTACGCCCGTGCCCGCAACCTGCACAAATGCGCCGGCATCGTCGCCCGCGACCATGGCGGCCGGTTTCCCGAGGACGAGTCGGACCTCAGAGAGTTGCCGGGAATCGGCGTCTACACCGCCGCGGCCATCGCGGCGATCGCCTTCGATCGGCCGGCGGCGGTGATGGACGGCAATGTGGAGAGGGTCGTCGCGCGGCTGTTCGCCGTCGCCGAGCCGCTGCCGGCGGTGAAGCCGAAGCTGCTGGCGTTGACGTCGACGCTGACGCCGAACAGCCGACCCGGAGATTTCGCCCAGGCGATGATGGATCTCGGCGCCACCGTGTGCACGCCGCGCAAGCCGAAATGCATCCTCTGCCCCTGGACCGGCGCCTGCACCGCCCGCAGCCAGGGCATCGCCGAGGACCTGCCGGCCAGGCTTCCGAAGAAGCGCAAGCCGGTCCGGCGCGGCGTCGCCTTCTGGGCGGTCACGCCGGCCGGCGACATTCTGCTGCGGCGACGGCCGGAGCGGGGTCTGCTGGGCGGCATGATCGAGGTGCCGTCGACCGAATGGCGCGAGGCCCCGGCACCGGCCCTCGACACGGTCAACGGCGAAGCGCCGGTCTTGGCCCAATGGCGCATGCTGCCGGGGCAGGTACGCCACACCTTCACCCACTTCCAGCTCGAGCTGACGGTGGCGGCGGGCCGCGTGGAACACTCCGACAAGACGGCGGGCCTATGGGTCCCGGTCGACCGGCTGGGCGATCAGGCACTGCCGACGGTCATGAAGAAGGTGGTGCGCCACGCCCTGGCGCACGCCGGAAGTGCTGGCGGAAGCGGGCCTCGTCCTTCGACAGGCTCAGGATGAGGCCTTGTTCTTCTCATCCTCATCCTGAGCTTGTCGAAGGACGGGGATGAGAAGAACAAGGCCGGGCCGTGGCCTCGGAACATGGAACACCTGCGCTAGGACGCCCGAATACTCGTGCCGGTCGGCCGCGCCCGGACGATCTCGATGCCGACCGCGTCGGCGTCCGGAAAGGCGTCCAGCTTCTCCACCCGGATCCGGGCAAGTCGGACCCGTGGGTCGGCCAGGCACTCCGCGGCCAGCCGTTCCGCCAGGGTCTCCAGCAGCGCGATATGGCCGGCGGCGAGGATGTTGCGGGCCGCCAGTACCAGCGGCTCGTAGGACACGACGCAATCGATCTCGTCGGCCTCCGGAGGCCGGTCCTCGACCTCCAGATCGAGATTGATGCGCACCCGCTGCGGCCCGGTCTTCTCGTGCTCGTAGATGCCGATCTGCGCGGGCAGGACCAGGTCGCGGACGAAGACGCGGCGAATCCCGGCCCCGAGCGGGTCGATGCCGTGCCGGTCCGTCGGCGTCTCGATCAATGGCTTGGTCATGGCCTGCCGATATCACCGTCGGGCGGCCGGCACAAGGTGGCGCGGAGACCCTATTCGAGCTCGGCGCGGATCTGCTGGCGCAGGGTGTCGATGGGCTGGTAGATGCCGGGCTTCTGCTTGTAGTGCCAGAAGGTCCAGCCGTTGCAGCTCGGGGCGCCCTGGACCGCGGCGCCGACCTGATGGATCGAGCCGCAATGCTCGCCATGGGGGCTGGAGGCAACCAGGGTCCCGTCGGCCCGGACCTTGGCGGCGATGCGCCGCTGGCTGTCGGTCAGCAGGTCCCCGACATTGAGCATGCCGCGCTCCACCACCTGGCCGAACGGGATGCGCGGCGCGCTGCGCTTCTCGATCGGTTCCACCAGCGACATGTCCTCCGGCCCGTCGATCGCGGCGATGCGGCTGGCGGCGGCGGCGGCATAGGCCGGGTCGCGCTCGATGCCGATGAAGCGGCGGCCCAGCTTCTTGGCGACCGCGCCGGTGGTGCCGGTGCCGAAGAATGGGTCCAGGACCACGTCGTCGACGGCGGTCGAGGATATGATAACCCGGTACAGCAGCGCTTCCGGCTTCTGGGTCGGGTGGGTCTTGCGTCCCTCGCCGTCCTTCAGCCGCTCCGGCCCGCCGCAGATCGGCAGGGTCCAGTCGCTGCGCATCTGAAGGTCGTCGTTCAGCGCCTTCATGGAGCGGTAGTTGAAGGTGTAGCGGCTGTCCGCCGACCAAGCTGCCCAGATCAGAGTCTCGTGGGCGTTGGTGAAGCGGGTGCCGCGGAAATTCGGCATCGGGTTGGTCTTGCGCCAGACCACGTCGTTGAGGATCCAGAAGCCCATGTCCTGGAGCATGGCGCCGACCCGGAAGATGTTGTGGTAGCTGCCGATCACCCAGATCGACCCTTCCGGCTTCAGCACCCGCCGCGCCGCCGACATCCACTCCCAGGTGAACGCGTCATAGGCCTGGTTGTCGCGGAAGCGGTCCCAATCCTCCTCCACGCCGTCTACGCGGCTGTGGTTGGGGCGGTGCAGCTCGCCGCCGAGCTGCAGGTTGTAGGGCGGGTCGGCGAAGACGCAATCGACCGAATCCGCCGGCAAATTGTCCATTTCGGCGACGCAGTCTCCGATCAGGATGCTCTCGCGGCTGCCGGCCAGGGCTTCAGCGGTGATTCGGCGCATCGGGGCAAGATGCGCAACCGGCGAATCGCCGTCAACTTAATTGTCTGGCGCTTTGTCTGGATTCTCGCATTGGACTCAGCGGCTTATGCCGAGTCGCTCAGAGACCGGCGCAAAGCTGCGCCGGTGATGCGGCGAGACGCCGAGTTCGCGCAGCGCCGCCAGATGCTCCGCCGTTCCGTATCCGGCGTTGCGGTCCCATCCATATCCGGGGTGCCGGTCCGCCAATTCCGCCATGATATCGTCCCGCGTCACCTTGGCGACGATGGAGGCCGCGGCGATCGACAGGCTGCGGCTGTCGCCCTTGACGATCGCCCGTGCGGGGCAGGGCAGGTCCTTCGGCAGCCGGTTGCCGTCGATCAGCGCGAAATCCGGCGTGTCGGGCAGCGTCTCCAGGGCCCGCCGCATCGACAGGAAGGTCGCCTGCAGCACGTTCAGCCGGTCGATCTCCTCGACCGCTGCGGTGCCAACACCGATGGCGCAGCACTCCCGGAGTCTCGGGAGGATCGCCTCTCGCCTGCGCGCCGTCAGCGCTTTGCTGTCATCGATCGCGGCCGCGAGGGTCGGCGGAAGGCCCTCAGCGGGCAGCACGACCGCCGCCGAGACGACCGGCCCGGCCAACGGGCCACGACCCGCCTCATCGACCCCGGCGACGCAGCGCTTCGGTGCACCGGCTTCGTTCTCCAACAGGATATCGGGCAAAGGCGGATTGTCCTGACGAGGGTGCGAGCTCTCCAAGTCGAGCTATAGCGAATCAAAACCGAACGGTGAATCCCTGCAATGGCTGTGATCACTGCACCGCCTCTCCCCACTTCGTCGTCCCCGGGCTTGACCCGGGGACCCATGCCCGACGTCGAAGCATCGCTTGAGTGCTGGTGCTGGCGGCACGATGGGTCCCCGGGTCAAGCCCGGGGACGACGAGGGGCGGGGGGACTCTCTCCTCAGAATCACGACGCAAAGCCAAGTGGTCACAGCAACCGCAACTGATCGCCTTTGGCCGGCGGCACCTGGAATTGCGAGATATCGAGGCCGGAGCGGCCGGTGGTGAGGCCGAGGCGTCGGATGGCGGTCTTGAAGCGGGCATTCAGCAGGTCGGCGACGGCGCCGGTGCCGCGCATGCGCTTGCCGAACTCGGATGTGTAGAGGGCGCCGTCGCGGGTCTGGCGGACCAGGCTCAGCACCCGGTCGGCGCGGTCGGGCACATGGGTGCGCAGCCATTCGGTGAACAGGTCCTTGATCTCCAGCGGCAGGCGCAGGAGGACATAGCCGGCCGCCGCCGCACCGCGCTCCGCGGCGGCGGACAGGATCGATTCCAACTCGTGGTCGTTGAGCGATGGGATCATCGGCGCCGCCATGACGCCGTTGGGTACGCCGGCGGCGGTCAGCCCGGCGATGGTCTCCAGCCGGCGCGGCGGCGTGGCAGCCCGCGGCTCCATATGCCGGGCCAGGTCCCGGTCCAGCGTGGTGACGGAGACAAAGACCTGGGCCAGCCCCTTCCGGGCCATCGGCGCCAGGATGTCGAGGTCGCGCAGCACCAGGGCGGATTTGGTGACGATGCCGACCGGGTGGTTGAAGCGTGCCAGCACCTCCAGAATCGACCGGGTGAGCTCCAGCTCCCGCTCTACCGGCTGATAGGGGTCGGTATTGGTGCCGAGCGCGATCAGCTTCGGCTTGTAGCGCGGATGCCGCAGCTCCGCCTCGAGCAGTGCGGCGACGTCCGGCTTGTAGAAGAGCCGGGTCTCGAAATCGAGGCCGGGGGAGAGGCCGAGAAAGGCGTGGGTCGGGCGAGCGTAGCAATAGACGCAGCCATTTTCGCAGCCGCGATAGGGGTTGATCGACTGGTCGAAGGGGATGTCGGGGGAGGCGTTGCGGGTGATGACGCTGCGCGCGGTGTCGATGGTGAGCACGGTGCGCAGCGGCGGCAATTCCTCCTCCACCGTGCCCCAGCCATCGTCGACCGCCTCCTTGGCCAGGGCCTCGAAGCGTCCGCTGCGATTGCTGACCGCTCCGCGCCCCTTGCGCGGCCGGTCCGGCAAGCCGTTTTCCGTGCCGTCCACCATCCCGGAAGCATAGCCGGGAAGAGAGAACAAATAAAGAACATTCGATGCGCTATTGGGCGTATTTTCCTATCCCAGGGCCGTCATCGCGAGCGAAGCGTGGCGATCCACTCTGTCGGCTGGAACAGTGGATTGCCGCGTCGCTGCGCTCCTCGCAATGACGGTGCGGGATGGTTCGGACAGCACGGCGCCCCGTCAGCCGGGCTGGTGTTCCTTCAGCCGGGGCAGCAGCTCGACGAAATTGCACGGCCGGTGCCGGTAGTCGAGCTGGTAGAGCAGGATGCCGTCCCAGGCGTCCTTGCAGGCGCCGTTGGAGCCGGGCAGGGCGAACAGGTAGGTGCCGTTGGCGACGCCGGCGGTGGCCCGGCTCTGGATCGTCGAGGTGCCGACCTTGTCGTAGCTGATCATCCGGAACAGCTCGCCGAAGCCGGGGATCTCCTTCTCCCAGACCGCCGCGAAGGCCTCGGGCGTGACGTCCCGGCCGGTGACGCCGGTGCCGCCGGTGGAGATCACCACCTCGATCTCGGGGTCGGCGACCAGGCGCTTCAGGTGCTTCACGACGGCCGGCAGATCCTCGCGCACGATGTCCCGCGCGGCGACCCGATGGCCGGCCTTCTCGATACGCTCGGCGAGCAGGTCGCCCGACGTGTCGTCGGCCGCGGTGCGCGTGTCCGAAAGGGTCAGGACCGCGATGTTGACCGGGATGAAGGGCCGGTTTTCGTCAATCCTCGCCACGCTCGGCTACCTCGATCTGGACGTCGTCCAGCGAGGTATAGCGTGGCCACCCACCGCTCGCAATGCGGTCCAAGGTGGGGGTCGGCTGGCCCATGCGCTGCCGGTAGATCCACAGATTGGCCATCACCCGCTCCAGATAACCGCGGGTCTCGATGTTCGGGATGCTCTCGATGAACAGCAGCGCGTCGTCGTCGTACTCGACCCGGCTCAGCCAGCGGGAAAGCCGCCCCGGACCGGCATTGTAGGAGATCAGCATGCGGGCGAGATCGCCGTTGACCAGCCGGTGGCCGAGCATCCGGTTCACATAGGTCTGGCCGAGCTGCAGGTTGGTCGGTGGGTCGTAGAGCCGGGCCCGGCCGCTGGCGCCCCGGAAGCCGCGGCCGCCGACATGGATAGCGGTGCCCGGCATCATCTGCATCAGGCCGCGGGCGCCTGCCCGGCTGCGGGCATTCGGGTTGAACCGCGATTCCTGGCGGATGATGGCGTAGACCAGCGCCCGGTCGGTCTCGAAGCCCTCCGCCGGTTCCCAGCTCGGGATCGGATAGAGCGCGGCGTCGTAGGTGCCGCCGACGGCCGGCGTGACGTTCGATCCGACCGCGAAGCCAAGCTGCGGCATGTCGCCCTGGTCGGCCAGCGCCACCAGCGCCTCCTGGACCAGCGGCGGCGCGTCCGCCGGGCGGATCCGGATCAGCTCGTCGCGGGCCAGTTCCCGGCGCCCGACCTGCAGCAGGCCCAGCGCCCGATGGGCGGCCGGAACCTCGGCCAGCGCCTCCAGATGGGCGATGGTCAGCGACGGCGAGCGGAAGTTGAATTCGGGATCGATGCCCAGCGTGCGCTGGGCCAGCAGGCCGTAGAATGTGTGCGGGAACTGCGCGGCATGCTGCAGCCAGCCATCGACGGCGTCCGGCTGCCGCGCCCGCAGATGCGCCCGCGCGGCCCAATAGGCGCCGGCCGCCTGGCTCCACGGCCCGGAGCAATCGGCCTCGGCGAATTGCGCGAAATAGCCGGCGGCGGCCTCGTAATCCTGCATGCGCCAGGAGGCGAGACCGGCCACCCAATAGCCCTGCGGCGCCCGGTCGCCGGACCGGTCCATCACCGCCGTGGCGTGCTCCATCGCCTTGTCCAGAAGGCCTTGATAGAAGTAGCCGCCGGCGATCTCGGCGCGCAGCCGGTCGAACTCGGTGCGATGGATGTGCGGCCGGCGGGTCTGCAGATACTCGTAGGCGCGGGTGATTCGCACATTGCGCAGGTGCCGGTGCACGTTGCGCTCGGTCCGCCAATACCGCGTCCGCCCCAGCTCGTAGCGGCAGGTGGCGACGCCGTAGTTCTCCACCGTGCCGTATTGCCGCTCGACCGTGACCGGCCGGCGCGGGCGGGAGGAGCCGGAGGGGCGCCGCTGCATCGCCAGGCGGTAGACCTGCTGCGCCCGCGGCTGGTCGGCGTAGTTGGCCATCCACTCGCGCAGTTGCGGATAGGTGGACCGCCATGCGGTCGGATGCATGTAGCGCTGGAACAGCACATGGCCCATCAGCCGGTCATCGACGATCTGCTCGATCAGCTCGTCGGCGGCGCTCATGTCGCCGGCTTCCTGCAGCGCGAAGATGCGGCGATAGAGCTCGACATCCGGCTCGGTCAGGAAGAAGGCAGCGAATTCCGGCACCCGTGGCGCGGTGATGCCCGACGCCCCGGCGTTCAGCCGGATACCGGCATCGGCGGGCGCGATCGGCCGTGCCGGCCCCGCGGTCGCCAGGGCCGAGGCGGCGAACACTGCAAGCAGCGTCGCGAAGACCGAAAATGCCGCACGGGTCGGGCGTCCTCGCCCCGACCGTCTGCGACCCCGCCTGTTGCGAGCGGACCGAAATAATCCCAGCATTACACCCTTATATCGGCGGCGCTTTTTAACGACTAGTTAAGGAAACTGGGCAATTGCGTAAAATTTTGGATTTATTCTGTTAAGACTTTGGCAGTCTTTTTCTCGCGGCCCAGGGATCGCGCGGGGTACTGAATTGGCGGTTGAACGGCGCCCGAAGACGTCCACACGAAAATGTGTTGAAGGTGGCTTCCGCCAGGGCGCGGCTGCCGGCGACTCGATCGGCCGGTTTTCTAAAGGCCGATCTTTAGAAAACCGGCCGGGCGGCGATGCGCCGAGCTCACGGTTTCGGTGACCAGGCCATGCCCATGTAGCCATGCCCGGCCTTCAGCTCGCCGAGCATCCGGTCGATGCGCCGTTGCTTGGTCTCGGCCTTCTTGGCGCTGTTGATCCACCAGAGGTAATCGTTGCGCTGATAGGGCGGGCGCGCCTCGTAGGCGGGCAAGAGACCCTGTATGGTCAAGGCTTCGCGCACCGCGCTTGGCATGTCCTGCTGAGGTCGTTTCAAGGCGCACATTCGCAAGCTCCCTACGGGCATCTCGCAGTATGGCGGATGCGTCCTGACACCAGCCTGTCAGGAGACCTCGCCGCGAACTGCGCTGCTCGGTCGCTAGCCCTTGATCCCCTCCAGCCGCGCCTTGATCGCCAGCAGGTCGCGCCAGGCGTCGCGTTTTTGGGCGGGTTGGCGCAGCAGGTAGGCCGGGTGGTAGATGGCGATGGTGGGGACGGCGGCGGCCATGCCGGGGATGGTGTGGTCGATCCAGCGGCCGCGCAGCCGGGTGATGCCCTCGGTGGTGCCCAGCAGGGTCTTGGCGGAGGTGCCGCCGGCCAGGACGAGGATCTTGGGGTGCACCAGGGCCACGTGCCGTTCGGCGAAGGGCAGGCAGGCGGCGATCTCCGCCGCATTGGGCTGGCGGTTGCCGGGCGGGCGCCAGTTCAGGATGTTGGTGATGTAGACGCCGGTCCGGTCCAGGCCGATGGCGGCCAGCATGCGGTCGAGCAGTTGACCGGCCGGGCCGACGAAGGGCAGCCCCTGGCGGTCCTCCTGCGCCCCCGGCGCCTCGCCGACGATCATGATGTCCGCGTCCGGATTGCCGTCGGCGAAGACCAGGTTGGTGGCGGTGTGCTTCAGGGCACAGCCCTCGAAGGCCTCCAGCGCCGCCTTCAGCGCGGCGAGGTCTGGGGCGGCCGCCGCCAGGTTGCGGGCATCGGCGCCGGCCGCCTCGGCGCCGGCCAGCAGCGCCTCGGTCGGGCGGCCGGCGGGCCGTCGCTGGGGTTGCGCCGGCGCGGCGGGGCCGGGTGCTGACGCCGGTCTGGCCGCCTCGGGCTTGGGCTTCGGAGGGGCCGTCATGTCGAAGGGCTGCTCGGCGATGGCCTCGTCGACGCCCATCTCCTGGTACCAGCGCAACAGGTCGGAAGGCGGCTGTTTGCTTGTGTTGGCCATCCCCAGAAGCTATCACGCGCACTAACCGGGACGCCAACGGCACACTATCTTTCCTCCCTGAGAGGTCATCACTGCGGACAGGTTTGGGATGAGCGAACGCGAATCGATGGAATACGACGTGGTCATCGTCGGCGCCGGCCCGGCGGGGCTGAGCGCTGCGATCCGCCTGAAGCAGATGTCGCGCGAACAGGACCACGAGATCAGCGTCTGCGTCCTGGAGAAGGGCTCGGAGGTCGGGGCCCACATCCTGTCCGGCGCGGTGCTGGAGCCGCGCGCCTTGAACGAGCTGATCCCCGACTGGCGGGAGAAGGGGGCGCCGCTGACCACGCCGGTCACCGAGGACCGGTTCTTCATGTTCACCCGGAAGACCTCGATTCAGTTCCCGACCTGGATGCTGCCGGGCGAGCTGCACAACACCGGCAACTACATCATCAGCCTGGGCAATCTGTGCCGCTGGCTGGCGCAGCAGGCCGAAGCGCTGGGCGTCGACATCTTCCCGGGCTTCGCCGCCTCGGAGCTGCTGTTCCACACCAATGGCAGCATCAAGGGCGTGGCCACCGGCGACATGGGCATCGGCCGGGACGGCGAGAAGACCATGCGCTACAGCCCCGGCGTCGAGCTGCACGCCAAGTACACCATGATCGCCGAGGGCGTGCGCGGCTCGCTGGCCAAGGTGCTGTTCGAGCGCTTCAGCCTGCGCAACGAGTGCGACCCGCAGACCTTCGGCCTGGGCGTCAAGGAGCTGTGGGAGATCGACCCGGCCAAGCACAAGCAGGGCCTGGTGATCCACGGCTTCGGCTGGCCGCTGGACCGGGAGACCTATGGCGGCGGCTTCCTCTATCACCTGGACAACAACCAGGTGTCCGTCGGCTTCGTCACCGGCTTGGACTACAAGAATCCCTACCTGTCGCCGTTCGAGGAGTTCCAGCGATTCAAGACCCATCCGGAGATCCGGACCTTCTTCGAGAACGGCCGCCGGGTGGCCTATGGTGCGAGGGCGATCAACGAAGGCGGGCTGCAGTCGATCCCCAAGCTGGTGTTCCCCGGCGGCATGCTGATCGGCTGCTCCGCGGGCTTCGTCAACGTGCCCAAGATCAAGGGCAGCCACACCGCCATGAAGAGCGGTCAGGTGGCCGCGGAGACCTGCTTCGCGGCGCTGAAGGAAGGCTCGCAGGGCGGCGACGAGCTGACCGCCTATCCGGAACGGCTGGAGCGGAGCTGGGTCTACAAGGAGCTGAAGCGGGTCCGCAACGCCCGGCCGGCCTTCCGCTGGGGCCTGTGGGCCGGCACGTTCTTCAGCGGCATGGAGCTGTGGCTGGGCGGCCGCACGCCCTGGACCCTGCATCACCAGCACGAGGACAGCGATTCCCTGCGCCTGGCGAGCGAGAGCAAGCCGATCGACTATCCCAAGCCGGACGGCAAGCTCACCTTCGATCGGCTGTCCTCGGTGTTCCTGTCGAACACCAACCATGAGGAGGACCAGCCGGCGCACCTGAAGCTGAAGAAGGCGGAGGTGCCGGTCAGCTTCACCCTGCCGATGTATGACGAGCCGGCGCAGCGTTACTGCCCGGCCGGGGTCTACGAGATCGTGCGCAACGAGGACGGCTCGAACCCGCGCTTCCAGATCAACGCGCAGAACTGTGTGCACTGCAAGACCTGCGACATCAAGGACCCGAAGCAGAACATCAACTGGACGGTGCCGGAAGGCGGCGGCGGCCCGAACTATCCGAACATGTGAGCCATGGACCCGGGCGCGGTGTCGCGCCCGGGCCGCATTGGCCTTTAGATCTCCATGACGATGCGGCCGTCGATGGCGCCGGCGCGCATCTTCTCGAAGATGCCGTTGATGTTGTCGAGGCTGTCCGTGGCGTAGTGGCAGGCGACCTTTCCGTCGCCGGCGAAGTCCAGGGCCTCGATCAGGTCCATCCGGGTGCCCACGATCGAGCCGCGGATGGTCTTCCGGTTCAGCACCGTGTCGAAGATGCTGAGATCGAAGGTGCCGGGCGGCAGACCGACCAGCGACATGGTGCCGCGCTTGCCCAGCATGCCGACCGCCTGGGAGAAGGCCTTCTCCGACACCGCCGTCACCAGCACGCCCTCCGCGCCGCCGCAGGTCGCCTGGACCTCGGCGACCGGGTCCTGCTCGGCGGCGTTGATCGTCAGGTCGGCGCCCATGTCCCGAGCCAGCTGCAGCTTGTCGTCGGCGATGTCGACCGCGATCACGTTCAACCCCATGGCCTTGGCGTACTGCACCGCCAGATGCCCGAGGCCGCCGATGCCGGAGATGACCACCGTGTCGCCGGGCTTCGTGTCGGTTTCCTTCAGCCCCTTGTAGACGGTGACGCCGGCGCACAGGATCGGCGCGGCCGGCTGGAATCCGAGCCCGTCCGGCAGATGGCCGACGAACACCGGATCGGCCAGCACGTATTCCGCGAAGCCGCCATTCACCGAATAGCCGGTGTTCTGCTGCCCGTCGCAGAGGGTCTCCCAGCCGGTCATGCAGTGTTTGCAATGGCCGCAGGCGGTGTGCAGCCAGGGCACGCCGACGCGGTCGCCCTCCTTCACCATGTCGACCCCGGCGCCGACCGCGGCGACGTGGCCGACGCCCTCATGGCCCGGGATGAAGGGTGGTGCCGGCTTGACCGGCCAGTCGCCCTCGGCGGCATGCAGATCGGTATGGCAGACCCCCGACGCCTCGACCTTCACCAGGATCTGGCCGACGCCGACTTCGGGCACCTCGACCTCGTCGATCTGCAACGGTTCCCCGAAAGCGTGCACCACGGCCGCTTTCATTTTTCGGGACATATCCTTCCTCCTCGTTTGGGGGAACGCACGAAGAATGGCAGACGCACACCATCAATCTGGCCCCAGGCGAAAGGGCTTCAATCGCAATCCTTGGCGCCGGCGGACGAATTGCGTGCGATGGGCGCGGTCGCGATTACGGACATCTGCCGCTGGTGTGACTTGCGCCACAGCCGGGATGCCTTGTTCTCGGCACAATGCCGGGGTTTTTATTCGACCTTGGAGGGCCGATCCCTTAGGGTTCTCCGCCGCTTTTCGGACCCTGAACCGGCAGGCGGGCATGGGCGCGACGGCACGCGCCGCGATGGACGAGCGGGCGCCCGCAAGGCGGGCCGGCCCCGCGTGAAATGGACTGCAGAATGACGAGCAAGGCATCGAGTTTCGCACCGCCCGCACGATCCCGGCGGAGTCTCGCCGTGTGGCCACGACTGCGTGGCATGGCCGTCGTGGCCCTGGCCCTGGCCTTTGGCGCGGCGACCGGTCATGCGGTCTTCGGCCCGGTCGACGCCGCCGCCGATGGCACGCCGGGGCTGCAGGTCAAGCGGGCCGACGGCACGAACACCTCCGGTGCCTATCTTGCCGGCCGGTTCGCGCAGCGTGTCAACGACGTGCCGGCCGCGTCCCGGTTCATGTCGATCGCGCTTGCCGAGGATCCGCGGAACATCGAGCTGCTGAGCCGCGTCTTCGCCCTGGAAGTCAGCAGCGGCGACATGGACTCCGCACTCGACGTCGCGCGACGGCTCCAGACCGTCGCATCCGACCACCAGCTCTCGGCCATCCTGCTGACGCTCGAGGAGGCCCGGGAGGGGCGCTACGCCGCGTCGCTGGAGCGCATCGACGCAATCGAGTCCTTCGGGATCGCGCAGTTCATCGTGCCTTTGGTCGAGGCCTGGCTGCACCACGCCCAGGGAGATCAGGACCAGGCATTGGCCGCTCTGGAGCCGATGCTAGCGTTGAGCGGGTTCGGGTCCCTGGCAAACCTGCACAAGGGTCTGATCCTGGATGCCGGCGGCGATCTGGAGGGTGCGCGCACCGCCCTGATCGAGGCGCGGGAACTGGGCAACGCCTTGCGGCTGATCGAGGCCCTGGGATCGGTGCATGAGCGCCTGGGCGAGCCCGATGCGGCGCGCCTGCTCTACGAGACCTACGCGGAGGAAAACCGCGACAGCCTGATGATCGATCCGGTGCTGGAGCGGCTGGATGCCGGCGGCGTCGCCGAGCGCCTGATCGAGGAGCCGGCCGACGGCATCGCCGAGGCCCTGTTCCATATCGCCACCGCGCTGAACCAGGAGGGCGCGGGCGAGATGGCGCTGCAGTTCTCCCGCATGACCCTCTACATGAAACCGGACTTTCCGCTGGCCGACTTGCTGTTGGCCGACGCCCTGGTCCGTGGCCAGCGCTTCCAGGAGGCCCTCGACGTCTACCAGTCGATCCGCCCCGGCATACCGGCCTATTGGGCCGCCCAGCTCAGCGCCTCGAACGCGCTGGACGAGATGGAACGGCAGGACGAGGCCATCGACCTGCTGCGGGGGCTGGCCGACCAGCGCACCGATCGCAGCGGACCGCTGGTCCGCATGGGCGACCTGCTGCGCAGCGAGAGCCGGTTCGACGAGGCCATCGAGGCCTATGACGAGGCGCTGGAGCGGGCGCCGGAGCTCGCCGAGACCGATTGGACGTTCCTGTACAAGCGGGGCATCGCCCTGGAGCGGGCCAAGAATTGGGAGCGTGCGGAGAGCGATCTGGTGCGCGCCATCGACCTCAACCCGGACCACGCGCACCTGCTGAACTATCTCGGCTATTCCTGGATCGATCGCGGGGAGAACCTGGCCGAGGGCGAGGAGTTGATCCTGCGGGCCGTCAGCCTGCTGCCCAATGACGGGTTCATCGTCGACAGCCTGGGCTGGGCCTATTATCGCACCGGCCGCATGGACGAGGCGGTCGAGGCGCTGGAGCGGGCCGTCGGCCTGCGCCCGGAGGACCCGGTGATCAACGATCACCTGGGTGACGCCTATTGGGCCGTCGGCCGCCGGACCGAGGCCCGGTATCAATGGATCCGCGCCCAGCGGACCGCCGATGACGAGGACCTGCTGCTGGCGATCGAGGAGAAGCTGGCCAACGGGTTGAGCTCCCCCGACCTGATCGAGGGGCCGCAGACCGCCGGCGAACCGGCCGCCGTCACGCCCTGACCGCGACGGCGTCGGGTCCATGGCGGCGTCTGATGGGGCGCGCGGCACCGGATCCGTTGCCGGTCGGGTCGAGCGCGCCGCCCCGGCAAAGCTGAACCTCTTCCTCAAGGTCGTCGGCCGTCGCGCCGACGGCTATCACCTGCTCGACAGCCTTGTGGCCTTCGCCTCGGTCGGCGATCGCGTCGGCGTGGCGCCCGCTCCGAACCTTGCCTTGACGGTGGCCGGCCGCTTTGCCGATGCCGTACCGGCGGATGCCGAGGCCGAGGACAACCTGGTGCTGCGCGCGGCGAGGATGCTGGCGGATACCCTGGGACGCATGCCCGATGTGGCGGTGGAGCTGGAGAAATCCCTTCCGGTCGCCGCCGGGATCGGCGGCGGATCGGCGGATGCGGCCGCGACCCTGCGCGCGCTGGCCGTGTTGTGGGGAATCGGTGAGGACGACCCGCGCCTGTCTGGGCTGGCGGCCCGGCTGGGCGCGGATGTGCCGGTCTGCCTCGTGTCGCGGACCAGCCGGATGCGGGGGGTCGGCGACGATATCGGGCCGGCGCCATCGCTGGCGGGACGGCCGGTCCTGCTGGTCAATCCCGGCGTCCCGGTCGCCACGCCGGACGTGTTCCGTGCGTTCGCGGGCCCGTTCTCGTCGGCCGTCGAAGACACGGGCCCGGCGCATGGCCAGCCGCTGCTGGGCTGGATTTCGGATCACGGCAACGACCTGCAGGAACCGGCGACGCGCATTGCGCCGGTCATCGGCGATGTCGTGGCGGCCATCGGCGCCGAGCATGGTTGCCGGCTGGCACGGATGTCCGGAAGCGGCGCCACCTGCTTCGGGCTGTTCGACACGGATGAGGCCTGCCGGTCGGCCGCGTCAAACATCCAATCCCGACAGCCGGACTGGTGGGTGGCGGCCGGCCGGATCCTGTGAGTCCCGGCCGGCTGGCCGTTGATCCCTAGCCGTCGCTCGCCAGCAGCTTGAGTATGTCGCGAATGCCGTTCGTGGCCTCGCCGGTCACGTAGAATCCCTGCGACCGCTCGAAGGCGCGGATGGCGTCCTCGGTCTTGCTGCCCATCACGCCGTCCTCGGGACCGGCGTCATAGCCGAACTGATTCAGCAACTGCTGGATTTCCCGGACCAGCTCGCTCGGCTGGGCCGACACGATCGTGGCCCGTGGCGGAACCGGCGTCGGCGTGGTCTCCGGCGCGGCGACCGGCGAGGGCGCCGGAGGCGGAGAGGGCTCGGCTCGCGCCGCCGCCGTCAGGCGGTCGAGGGACTCGCGGGCCTGCTCATAGCCGGCATCGACCGCGATGCGGTACCAGCCGGCGGCGGCCGCCAGGTCGGGCGCCTCGTCGAGGCCCGCCTCGAACAACTGGCCGAGATGGAAGGCGCCGCGTGGCCGGCCGTTGGCGGACGCCGCCTGGAACCAGCTTGCCGCCTGCAGCCGATCCTGGGTCACGCCCATGCCGTGCATGTAGGCGAGGCCGGTTGCGGTCTGGGCATCGGCGTGGCCCGACTGCGCCGCGCTGCGGAAGAGCTGGAAGGCGGCCTCCTGATCCTGGCGCACGCCGAGCCCGCGGGTGGTCAGGACGCCGAGATTGTACTGCGCGTTGGCGATGCCGGCCTCGCCGGCAAGGCGGTACCAATACGCCGCGTAGGAATTGTTCGGCGACACGCCGTCGCCGGTGGCGTACCGGTTCGCCAGATCGTGCTGGGCGATGGCATCGCCGGACCGGGCGCTTACGGCCAGCGCCTGCAATTGCGGCGTCGCGTCCGCGGGCAGCGGTGCCAGATGTTCCGGCAGCAGCGATGGCCCGGCCGGTGGCGTGGCGGTGGCCACGGCGACCGGCTGGCTGGGCGGCGGCGCGGGCTCCGGTTCCGGCGCTGGCGCCGGTGCTGGCTCGGGGGCGGCGACCGGCTGCGGCGGCGGAGCCGGTTGCGGTTCGGCCACAGGTGCGGGTTGAGGGGCGGGCTCGGGCGCCGGCTGTGCCGTCTGGGGCGGCGCTTCGGGCGGTGGCGGTTCGACCGGTGCCACCGGCTCCGGCGCGGCGGCTGGCTCCGGTGCCGCGGCCGGGATCTCCGGCTCGGGAACCGTCGATGCCGCCACCGGCGCCGGCTCGGAGGACGGCAGCAGCGCTGCGAGCTGCTCGGTCGGCAGGGCAAAGCGGCCGTCGGCCCATTCGCCGAGCGCCACCACCTGCTGGCGCTGCTGGAACCCCCAATAGGAGATGCCGCCGAGGATCGCCAGGATCAGCAGCCAGAAGACCGGCGCGCCGATGTTCATGCGGCGCTTGGGCTTGGGCGGACCGGCCGCCTTCTCCAGGCTGGCCGCCTCGGCCGGGTCGAGCGGCGGCAGGATCTCGTCCAGCTCGACGCTGCCCTCCGGGTCCTCCTCCAATTCGCGGGTCGCGATCAGCTCGGGGCCGTCGTCCGCGCTGTCCTCGCCGATGGCGGGCGGCGGCGGTTCGGCGGTGTCAGGGCCGTCGTCCTTGCCGAAATCCGCCGCCTCGGCGCCGATCGGTCCGAGCGAGCTGCCCGGCGCGTTCTGGGCGGCGAGGTCCGGGGTGTCCCCGAACAGCGCGTTGGCGCGCTCATCCTCAAACGCCGGCCGTGCCGCCGACGCGAAGGGATCGTCCGTCGCTCCGCCGAGACCATCCGAGGGCTTGTCGGAGGTCGGCTCCTCGCCAGGGGCCGATCGCGGGTAGTCCAGGCCGGGCTCGGCAGCCTGCGGCTCCTGGGCGGCCGCCGGGCTGGGCTCGACGAACAGAGGTTCGGATGCCTGGGGTTCGGATGCCTGGGGCTCGGGCGCCTGCGGCTCGGCGGTCGAGTCGAAGATTGGCGTGGCGTCCGGCGCCGGCATGGCCGGGCCGATGGTCGGACTCTCTTCCTTGTTGCGCAGTCCGGCCAGCGGGTCGGGGTCCGGGGCGGAGGGCGTCTCGGTGAACAGCGGGTCGGCGTCGCCGGCCTTCGGCATGTCCACGAACAGCGGCTCCTTCGCCGGCGCCGCCGGTTCCGGCGCATCGCCGGCATTGTCGGAACTGGTGTCGACGAAGAGCGGTTCCTTGCCGCCGGACTCCGTCCCGGGTTCGACGAACAGCGGCTCCTTGCCGCCGTCGCCGGAGGACGTATCCACGAAGAGCGGTTCCTTCGGCGGGCTGTCGCCTCCGCCGGACGGCTCCACGAAGAGCGGTTCCTTCGCTGCGCCCGCCGGCTCCGGGCTTGAGAGCGGATCGCCGCCCGCGTCGCCCTGATCGACGAATAGCGGGTCCCTGGCGGGCTCGGCGGGCTCCGCCGGCGAAGCGAACAGCGGGTCTTCCGCCGGCGCGCTCGGCGCGGCCTCTGCGAACAGCGGCTCTTTGGCGGCCGGCGGGGTGTCGGATTCGGGGGTAAACAAGGGATCGGTGTCGCCGCCGGAAGGCGGCGGGGCGCCGTCCGTGTCGCCGTCGGCATCCGGCAGTGGGGTGTTGAGCAGGTCGACGCTGCTGGGCGCCGCCTCGCCCGACGGCCCGTCGTCGTTCCCCGTTTCCGGCTCGGGCATCGGCGTGTTCAGCAGATCGCTTGCGCCCGAATCCGCCGCGGGATCGGTGAACAGGGCATCGGTACCGCCGCTTGCGTCAGGTGCCGTGGTGTTCAGAAGATCGGCCGCCGACGGTTGCGGCTCGGAGACCGCCTCACCGAAGACACGGTCCGGTTGCTCGGAAGCCTCCGGCGACTGGACGGAGTCGGCCGAAGGTGTTGCGAACAGCGGGTCTTCGGCGACCGGTGTGTCGAGCGGCCCGGCCGGCGCGGGTTCGGCACCGCCGGCGTCGGAAAACAGCGGATCTGTCGCGGCGGGAGCCTCCACGGGCTCTTCGGCCGCCGGCGACGATGTCGGCCATAGATCGGCCGCCGTGGTGGCCGCCTTCGCCGGCTCCGAAGCGCTGTCCAGGGAGGCGCTCAGCGGTGATGGAGCCTCCGGCTCGGCCGGGGCGGTTTCCAGCGGGGTGGAGTCGGCAAGCCCGGTCCAGAGCGTATCGTCGCGCGATGGCTCGGATGCCGTGTTCAGAACCCCGGACGGCGGCACCGCCGTCAATCCATCGTCACCGTCGCTGCCTGTCGGCGGCGATTCCGCACCGTCCTCCTGCCCCTCCAACCGTGTAACGATCAACTTAAGAGCGGCGGCAAACTCGTCGGCGGAAACGTCCGCCCCGGCATTCTGCGACTCGGAGTCACTCGGGTCCTGGGTCCCCGGTTGATCCGGTCGGTGCCCGGTCATACCTGTCCTCCATGCATGGGCACGGTACCCGGTTCATAAACGGCCTTGTATCAGCTTCTATTATGGCCGGAATGAGACTGCAACCGCTGTTCCTACGCCGGTTGCGACCCATTCCCGAACTGGGTATTGTGCCGCGCCGATCCGCTGGGGCGTAGCCAAGTGGTAAGGCAGCGGTTTTTGGTACCGCCATTCGCAGGTTCGATCCCTGCCGCCCCAGCCAGCCTTAGCGAATCACACTGCCTTCACCCTAGGCGAAACACCTTAACGAACCGTCGTCGGCGCGCATGCCGAAGCGGTTTTTGGCGATTCCGACCATGCTGTACGGCCTGAATACGATGCTGAGCCGGATCGAGTCCGGCGCCATTCCCGAGGGCGAGGTCTATCGCCAGGAACGGCTCTATCGACGGCCGGCCGGCGGCCGGGTCGGCGGCGGCGTGCTGCAATGCCCGATCTGCGGCACCCGGGCCGCCCGGTTCCTGCCGTTCGGCCTGGCGGGTCGCCGCAACGCGCAGTGCCCGTCCTGCGGTTCGGTGGAACGTCATCGCCTGCTGTGGATCTACCTGGTCCGCCACACGGACCTGCTGCGCCGGCGCCTCGACCTGATGCATACGGCACCGGAAGGGTGCCTGGAGCCGATCCTGCGGGCCCTGCCGAACTGGCGCTATCAGAGCGTCGACCGGTTCAACCCGGCGGCGGACGTCTCGGCCGACCTGACCGGGCTGCCATTTCGCGCGCGGCGGTTCGACGCGGTGCTGACATCGCATGTCCTGGAGCATATCCGCGACGACCGGACGGCGATGGCGGAGCTTGCACGGGTCCTGCGTCCCGGCGGCCAGGCGATCGTGATGGTCCCGTTCGATCCCAAGCGGGCGGAGACAGAGGAGGGGGCGGACATCGACGATGCGGCGGAACGCATGGCCCGGTTCGGCCACCCCTTCCACTTCCGCATCTATGGCCGCGACTTTGTCGACCGGCTGACGGCGGCCGGCTTCCGGGTCGAGACGGTGTGGTCGAAGCGGCTGCTGAACGCCCACACCCGCCGGCGCTTCCGGATCAACAGCAACTTCCTGTTCCATTGCCGGCGCGTCTGAAGCGATCCGTTTCCGCGTCCGGACCGTACAAGAAGTGATCCTGCATGGGCCATGTCAGGGGCATGGCACCATGTCCGTAACGATCTCGTAACAACACCTTGAGGTTAGGGGTCCGTTAACCCATATCTACTATGTAATCTAACGAGTATATATCGGTTCGATATATAGAGCATTTTACGCAAACCTGCCGCGCTGAGGAGGATTGCATGCCAAGGAATCCGGTGATTGCAGCATGGATTGCCGGGGGAATGATTTGGGGCGCAGCCCTGCTGGGACTGGGCGTCATGGGTGGGCCGTCACCGCTCATGGAGCTTCCGGAAATCACCCAGCAGGCGCCATGGGCGGGTGCCGAGGACGTCTCGGACGCCTATGAGCGGGCGCTGGACGGCGATCCCTGGGGGGACGCCGATCTGCCCTACACGGGTGTCTACCGTCCGGCGGCGGCACCCGACAGCTAAGTTTCCGGCGCGGGCGGCAGGCGATCCCCGGACCTGCCGCCCGCCGCCGATGATCGAGAGCCGTGTCAGTCTTCGGGCAACCCGAAGACCTCCTGCGGTTCCTCAAATCCCTTCATCGAGAAATGCCCAAGCGGCACCAGCGCGTCGCCGCAATGTTCGGCGAATGCCGACGAGGCCGCCAGCTCCCGTCCAAGCTCCGACGCCACCGTCTGCAGCCGCGCCGTCCGGTTGACGCCGCGGCCGATGGCCGTGAAGTCGAGCCGGTTGGAGCCGCCGATATTGCCGTACAGCACTTCGCCGATGTGGAAGGCGAGGGCATGCCGCAGCTCCGGTCCGCCCTCCGCGGCCAGGTCGGCATTGCGGGCGGCCAGATTGTCCGACGCGTCCCGCGCCACCGCCAGGGCCGCCCGGCAGACCGCGCCCGGGTCGGCCCCGGCCAGCGGGAAGATGGCCAGCACGCCATCGCCCATGAACTTCAGCACCTCGCCGCCATGGGCCTCGATCGGCGGCACCACACAGTCGAAATAGGCGTTCAGCAGGCCGATCACCTCTTCCGCCGGCCGCTCGTTGGTCAACTGGGTGAAGCCGCGCAGATCGCCCAGCAGGATGGCGGCTCGGATGCGCTCGCTGTCGCCGCGCCGGATGGCGCCCTGCAGGATGCGTTCCCCGGCGCCACGGCCCACATAGGTGTTCAGCAGGTTCACCGCCGTGCGCTTCAGGGCATAGATCTCGGCCAGCCGCGACAGCGGGATGCGGACCGCGTCCAGCGCCGCCAGATCGCCGGCCGCGAAGCCGCCCGGCCGCGTCGTGGTCCAGGTCATGGCATGCACGTCGCCATTGGTGAAGGACAGCGGTTGGGCGACGTAGTCGGTGATGCCCTCCTCGCGGAACTCGGCCAGGATCTTGAAATCGTCGGGACAGTCCGGACGCTCCAGGTGCCGCCGGACCTCGCGGCCGGTCTCCATCACCCGGGCGACCGGATTGCGCTTGAATTCCTCCGACTGAAGCATGCTGAACGGGGCCTCGCTGACCAGCACCTCCTCGCCGGGGCGCCAGAGAAAACGGCGGCCCATGATGTCCGGATGCAGGGTGCGCACGAAGATCGCCGCGCGGTGCAGCGGCAAACCGGCCGCCTCCAGCCGGTCGCAGAGCTCGCCCAGGATGTCCTGGGGCAGGCGCACCGTCCTGGCACCGTCGATCATCCAGTCGACGATCGCCTGGATGTCGGACTCCTGAGGATCCGGATGCGGGTCGTCGGCCATGGCCGGCATCATAGCCGGCCGGCGGCGGCGGTCGCTAGCGGCCCTCGCGCCGCCAGGCGGCCATCAGCCCGCCGATCGCCAGCGCCAGCACCAGTGCTGCCGGCAGCAGCGAGGCTTCCCGGGCGCCGGTGACCAGATAGTCGCCATTGGAGCGCAGGCCGATCCAGCTGCGCCCGGCGGTGTCGCGCTCGGGGTCGACGCGGCGGATATTCGGCACGCCGTCGGAGGCCAGCCAGAACATGCCGCCGCCGGTGGCGTCCGCGACCGGGGCGAGGAACTCCTCGGTCGTGCGCATGTCGAAGAGCTCCGGCGGGTTCAGCCGGCCGACGACGGCCAGCGCGGTGCGCTCGCCATCCTCGATGCGGAACAGCCCAGGCTCGTCGGCCACGTAATCCGCTACGGCGCGGCCGGGCGCCTCGTCGGTCAGCTCCAGGATCTCGGTGTCGCCGGACGGGGTGGTGATCTGCAGCTCGCCGCCGTCACGCTCCAGGCTGCGCCGCTCGATGCGGATGTGCCGGTCGTCGACGGTGGTGCGCAGATCCTCTTCCTCCAGCTCCGGCTCCTTCATCAGCCAATGGGCCAGCCGGCGCAGCAGCTCGGATTGCGGTCCGCCGCCATCGAAGCCGCGGCTCCACAGCCACATGTGGTCGCTCATGAGCTGCGCCACCCGGCCTTCGCCGACCCGGTCGAGGATCAGCAGCGGCCGCGCCGCCGCGCCCTCCATGACGATCGAACCGCTGGTCGGAACCACGTCCACCTGCCGGTACCAGCGTCCCCAGCCGGGCACGCCGGTGGCGGTGAAGTTGCGCCGGCCGAGACCGCGGATCTCGGCATAGACCTCTTCCAGATCGGCTGTGACGGGATGGCGCAGGCCCAGATCGGTGACCGCGGGCTGATAGCCTTCCTCGATCACGTCGCCGGTCGGCTCGCCCGGCAGCACGGTGCCGAGCGGCGTGCGGTAGAGGCTGAAGCCGGCGGCGAATTGCGGGCCGCTGGCCTCCAGGAAGGCGCCGCCGGATTCCACATAGGTGGCGATGTTGCTGAGATAGAGGTTCGGCAGCACGCCGCGGCGGCGATAGCGGTCGAAGATGATCAGGTCGAACTCGTTGAGGCGCAGCTCGAACAGCTCGCGGATCGGGAACGAGATCAGCGACAGCTCGCTGATCGGCGTGCCGTCCTGCTTCTCCGGCGGCCGCAGGATGGTGAAATGCACCAGATCGACGCTGGGATCGGATTTCAGGATGTTGCGCCAGGTCCGCTCGCCCGGATGCGGCTCGCCGGACACCAGCAGCACCCGCAGCCGGTCACGCACGCCGTTGATTACCAGGGCGGCGCGGTTGTTGGACAGCGTCAGCTCCTGGGAGGACGGGGCCACCTCCAGCTCGATGACGGTGGCGCCGCCATGGTCAAGGCTGAAGGTCAGCTCGAAATCCTGCCCGACCGGGATCTGATAGGCCTGGGGATCGCCGCCATCCTGGCTGGCGGTGACCGTCACCAGCCCGCTGCCGCCACGCACCGGCAGGTCGTCGACACGGATCGTCGTGGTGATCTCACGGCCGACCAGCCCGAAGGCCGGGGCCTGCACCACCTCCAACCGCCGGTCGGCCTCGTCGCGGTCGCCGGTCAGCAGGGTGTGCACCGGCCCGCCGCCTTGCAGGCCGCGCATGTCGGGCGGCACGTCGTGGACCTGGCCGTCGGTCAGCAGGATGGTGCCGGCGACGCGACGCCGCGGCACGTCGGAGAGCGCGGAGTCCAGGGCGTCGAACAGCCGGGTCTCGCCGAGCTGGCGATTGGCGTCGATGCCGGTGCGGACGATGCGCAGGTCGATGTTCTCCATCTCCGACAGGCTGGCGGTGATCTCGTCCAGCGCCCGGTCGGCGCGGCCGCCGCGGCTGCCGATGGCCTGGCTCGGCGACTCGTCGACGATCACCACGGCGACGTCGGGGATCGGCTCGCGCTCTTCCTGGACCAGGGACGGGTTGATCAGCGCGGCGGCCAGGGCGGCCATCACAAGGAACCGCAGGCCCGTGCCCCGGGCGCGCCGGATGGCGCCGTAGAGCGAGATCGCAAGCGCAATGGCGAAGAGCGGCCCCAGCACGGTCCAGGGCAGCATCGGCGCGATGGCGATGGAGGCGGTTTCGATCATTGTCCCAGCCGCTCCAGGATCGCCGGGACGTGCACCTGGTCGGCCTTGTAGTTGCCGGTCAGGGCGTACATCACCAGGTTGACGCCGAAGCGATAGGCCATTTCGCGCTGCTGCTCGCCGCCCGGGACCACCGGGAAGAGCGGCGCGCCGGAACCGCTGACCGCCCAGGCGCTGGCCCAGTCATTGGCGCCGATGATGACCGAGGAGACGCCGTCATTGATGTGCTCCTCGGCGTTCTCCACCCACAGCTCGCCGCCAGCATAGCGGCCGGGGAAGTCCTGCATCAGGTAGAACGCCTTGGTCAGCACGTGGTCCGGCGGCACCGGGGCCAGGGGCGGGATGTCCATGCCCTCGGTCAGCTGCCGCAGGCGCTGGGCGCCGGGCCCTGCGCCGCCGCCGCCATAGGCCTGGTCGCGGGTGTCGAACAGGATCGTGCCGCCATTGCGCAGATAGTCGTTGAGCCGGGCGATGGTGGCCTCGGAGAGCGGCCGCTGCTCCGGCACCACCGGCCAGTAGAGCAGCGGGAAGAAGGCCAGCTCGTCGACCGCGACATCGACGCCAATCGCCCCGTCGGACTCCACCGCGGTGCGGGCGAACAGCACGGCGCTCAAGCCGTCGAGACCGGCCTGGCTGACCTCGTCCACCTCAGGGATGCCGACGCGCACATAGGCCAGGTAGGTGCCGTTGGCCGCCTGCAGGAACATCGCCTCGTCTTGCTGGGCGAGGGCGTCCTGGCTGACCATCAACCCGGTGCCCAGCGCCAGCAGCACGGCGGCGGTGCCGGCCGCGGCCCGGCGTGGCGCGAAGCGGAACAGGCCGCGCAGCGCCAGGGCGATGATAATGTCGATGGCGGTCACCGCCAGGGCCAGGGCGAGCAGCAAGGGCATCAGGTCGATCTCCCCGCGCGGTGCATAGGTGCCGGTGGCGATGCCGCTCGGCAGGTCCTCGATCGGAGTGAGCTCTTCGACCGCGTCGCCGAGATTGAGGGCGCGGCGGGATTCCTCCGTCCCGTAGAACCCCGGCGGATGTTCCGGGCTGATCGGCGTGTCGGCGACGTCGGCCGCATTGATCGGCACGGCGGTCGCCGTCGGCGTCACCAGCCGTCCGAGCCCGTCGAGAAGCTGCAGCGGCTTCAGTGTCTGGTTGCCGGCATCGCCCTGCACGCCTTCGCTGAGCGCCACCACCCGCCGCAGCATGTCGACGAACAGCCCGGAGAGCGGCAGGTTGGACCATTCCGGCCCGGCGGTGGTGTGGATCAGGACCAGCCAGCCGCCGCTGCCGTCGGCGCCGGCGATGCGGTCGGCGGTCACCAGCGGGGTGCCGTCGCTCAAGCGCGCCCAGGTCTTGCCGGCCAGGTCGAGGGACGGTTCGGCCAGCACCTGGCGCTCGATCAGCACGTCGTCGGGGACCGGCAGGCCGAAGAAGGGGCTGTTCTCCTCGAACGCGGCCAGTGGCATCGGCTCGGTCCAGCTCAACGTGCCGGTCAGGATGCGGTCGCCGTGGCGCAGGCGCACCGGCACCAGCGGATCCGGATTGGCGGCGAGCAGCGGTCCGGCGAACCGCACCAGCACGCCGCCTTCGCCGATCCAGCGCTGGACGGCCTCGGATTCCTGCGGCGTCAGCGCCCCGGCGTCCGGCAGGATCAGTACCGCGATGCCGCTTTCCAGCAGGTCATCGGCATCGCCGCGCCGGACCTCGCTGTAGGGATCGAGCGCCTGGGTCAGGTAGTGGGTGTCGGTCAACAGCGGCTGCGCGGTGTTGGCGAGGCCGCCGGTGATCAGCCCGACCGGCCGCCGCCGCCAACGCTCGTCCAGAAGCACGACCGCCCCGGCGGTGGTCTGCGCTTCGATCTCCATGCGGATCGCCTCGTTGCGCAGCTCGACCGGAAGCTCGACCCGCGCCTCGGCGATCGTCTCGCCATCCTCGAAGGTCACCTGTTGCCGGCTCAGCAACCGGCCATCCGTGGCGATGACCCGCAGCCAGACCTGGTCGCCGGCGCCGGATGCGCCATGCGGCCGGCGGATGCGCGCCACCAGATCCGACCCGGCGGTGGCCGGCGGTTCCAGCAGATGCGGCGCGTCGGCCCGTTCGGGAACCAGGATCTCGGCACTGCCGAAGCGCTGCAGGCGTTCGGCCAGCGGCACCACCCTCGCGTCGTTCAGCCCGTCGGTCAGCCACACGACGTGGGCCGAGCCTTCGACCTGCAACGACCGGATCGCCTCGAGCGCCGCGTCGCGATCGGTTTCCCACGGCACCGGTGTCAGGCTCTCCGCCAGTCCGCGCGCCTCGGCCGGGCGCAGCAGGCCGGTCGGTTCCGGTGCCTCGTTGGGCGACCGCGCGGCGGTGGTCAGGACGATGATGCGCCGATCCTCGCGCTCGGCGCGGTCGATGATCGCCGACATCTGGCGCTGCCGGGCAGGCCAGTCGCGGGCCGCGGCCCAGCCATTGTCGACCACCAGCATCACCGGGCCGCTGCCCGGCAGGTCGGCGCCCGGATTCAGCAGCGGCCGGGCCAGCGCCAGGATGATCACGGCGGCCAGGGCCAGGCGCAGCAGCAGCAGCCACCAGGGCGTGCGGTCCGGCGTCTCCTCCTGCGCCACCAGATCGTAGAGCAGGCGGATCGCCGGGAAGCGCATCAGCCGCGGCGCCGGTGGCGTCACGCGCAGCAGCCAGTAGATCAGCGGCAGGATGCCGAGGGCCAGCAGGATCCACGGTGTGGTGAACACCAGGGGGCCGAGGGTCAGCATGGGCGCCTCACGCAGCCGGCTCGGCCGCGCGGGCGGCCGTTGGCAGGTCGACGGGGTCCTGAGAGAGCGCCGCGAACAGGGTCAACAGGGCGGTCTGCGGCGGCCGGTCGGTGCGGTGGATCGCCCAGGTCCAGCCGGCGCTGCGGCACAGCGCCTGCAGCCCGTCCTGCTGCGCCGCCAGCCGGTCGAGATAGGCGTCGCGCACCGCCTCGACCCGGGGGATCAGGGTCTCGCGCTCGCCCTCGAACCCTTCGAAGCGGACCCGCCCGCCGAATGGCAGGGTGGCCTCGGCCGGGTCCAGGATCTGCACCATGTGGCCGCGGACGCCGCGATTGGCGTATTTCGCGACCACCTTGTCGATCTCGGTCAGCGGGCTGAGCATGTCGCCAAGCATCACCAGCTCCGCATGGCGGGGGATGTGCTCCTCGCCGGGCAGGCCGTCGGCATCCCGCGGTTCGGCCTTTGAGGCGATGGCGAACGCATCGACGATCCGGTTCACCGCCGTCTCGCCGGTTGATGCGCCATGCCCGCCGCCCAGCAGCGCCAGCCTTTCGCCGCCGCGGTTGAGCAGGATCGCCAGGGCCAGCAGCAGCAGCTCCGCCCGTTCCCGCTTGGACGGCAGCTCGCGGTCGGAGCGGTAATCCATGGAGGGCGAGGAGTCGCGCCACAGCCAGACGGTCTGTGCGGCCTCCCATTCCAGCTCGCGGATGTAGACGGCCTGAGACTTGGCGGTCTGGCGCCAGTCGATGCGCTGGATCGGGTCGCCGGGCTGATATTGCCGGAATTGCCAGAAGCTCTCGCCGATGCCGACCCGGCGGCGGCCATGGACGCCCTGGGCGACGGTCGAGGCGACACGCTCCGCCGCGACCAGCAGCGGCGGTACGGTACTGACCAGCGTCTCTGCACGCTGGCGCGTGGAGGTGCGGGAGGTGGCCATGGGCGCGCTTGGCGTCCTCAGGCCATGGGAGCTGTCAATCGGCGGATCACGTCCTCGATTGTAACACCATCGGCCCGCGCAGAAAAATTCAATGCCATCCGATGCTTAAGAACCGGTTCCGCAAGCGCCAGAACGTCGTCCACGGACGGCGCCAATCGGCCTTCCAACAGGGCGCGGGCGCGGCTGGCCAGCATCAGCGCCTGGCTGGCGCGGGGGCCCGGCCCCCAGGCCACGTGGCGCTCGACCTCCGGCATGTCGGTGCTGTCAGGGCGGCCGTTGCGGACCAGGTTCAGGATCGCGTTGACGACGCTGTCGCCGACCGGCACGCGGCGCACCAGAACCTGGGCGGCCTGCAGGTCTTCCGGCGTCAGCACGGCGGAGACGGTGTCCTGATGCGCGCCGGTGGTGGCGATCAGCATGCGCCGCTCGGCCTCCTCGTCGGGATAGCCGACATCGATCTGCATCAGGAAGCGGTCGAGCTGGGCTTCCGGCAACGGATAGGTGCCTTCCTGCTCCAGCGGGTTCTGGGTGGCCAGCACGTGGAACGGCTTGGGCAGGTCGTGGTAATGGCCGGCCACCGACACCCGGTGCTCCTGCATGGCCTGCAGCAGGGCCGACTGGGTGCGCGGGCTTGCGCGGTTGATCTCGTCGGCCATCAGCAGCTGGCAGAACACCGGGCCCGGGATGAAGCGGAAATCGCGGCGGCCGCTCTCGTTCTCCTCCAGGATCTCCGAGCCGAGGATATCGGCCGGCATCAGGTCGGGCGTGCACTGGATGCGGCGGTCTTCCAGGCCCAGCACCGTGCCCAGCGTCTCGACGAGGCGGGTCTTGGCGAGGCCGGGCACGCCGATCAGCAGCACATGGCCGCCGGCCAGCAGGGTGATCAGGGTCTGGTCGACAACTTCCTGTTGGCCGAAGATGATACGGCCGATGGTCGATCGCACCTTGGCGAGCTTCTCGCCGAGCCGTTCGACTTCGGCGACGAGTTCGGCTGGGGCGGCAGAGGACGAGGCCGAAGCGCTCGGCGACGGGGAGTCGATGTCGGTCAAGGGGGGTCTCCGATTACCTCAGTCCTCGGTACCGGGAGAGTATGGCGAAAATGGGTAATGACGAGGCCTCGCTCGATGAAAAATTGAAGCGGGCCAAACGCTCGCACGCCGCCGAACCCTGCGATTACGACATCCGGATTGCAGCCGACGGCACCTGGTTCTACCAGGGGACGCCGATCCACCGGCTGTCGCTGGTCAAGCTCTTCGCGACCGTGTTGAGCCGTGACGCGGACGGTGTCTATTGGCTGAAGACGCCGGCCGAGCAGGGCCGCATCATCGTCGATGACGCGCCGTTCACGGCGGTTGAGCTGACGATTGAGCCCGGCGGCGGCGACGCGGTCGTGCTGCGCTTCCGCACCAATCTCGACGCTGAGGTCGAGGCAGGGCCGGACCATCCGCTGCGGGTGGCCTTCGATGCTGAAACCGGCGAGCCCCGGCCCTATATCCTGGTGCGTCCCGGGTTGGAGGCGCTGATCGTCCGCTCGGTCTATTATGAGCTGGTCGACCATGCCTGCGCGGTCGACGGTCGGACGGGTGTATGGAGCAACGGAACCTTCTTCCCACTGGATCAGGAGTCGTAGCGCTGGACCGGGCGGAGTTGCGGCGGCGCCTGCCGCGGTTCGCGGCTGCACCCTCGGCGTCGCGGAGCCGGGTTCGGGGCGACCACGACCTCAACCCCGGCATGGGTCCGCCGGCCGAACTGCGGCCCGCCGCGGTGCTGGTGCCGTTGGTCGAGCGCGAGCCGGAACTGACGGTGCTGCTCACCGAGCGCACCGCCCATCTCGCCGCCCATGCCGGACAGATCAGCTTCCCCGGCGGCGGGGTCGAGCCGGAGGACCGGGACGACATCGCCGCGGCATTGCGCGAGACGGAGGAGGAGGTCGGTCTTCCGCCGGACCGCATCGACGTGATCGGCCGCCTGGACACCTATGTGACCCGGACGGGATTCCGGGTCGAGCCGGTGGTGGGGCTGGTGCGGCCGCCCTTCACCCTCGCGCCCGACGCCAATGAGGTGGCGGATGTGTTCGAGGTGCCGCTGTCCTTCATCCTCGATCCGGCCAATCTCGAACGGCACAGCCGCATGTTCCAGGGGCGCAAGCGGTTCTACTACGTGTACCCCTATGAGGACCGGTACATATGGGGTGCCACCGCGGGCATGCTGCTGAACCTGCGCGAGGCACTGACGGGCGCGGCATGAAGATCGAACTGTGGGCGATCCTTCTGTACTGGTACCTGCCGTACCTGCTGTTCGCTGGCTGGTATTTCCTGCGCCTGTTCCGGCGGCCGAAGCGGCGTGTGCCAACCCACGGCATGGTCAAGACGGATCCGTGACCCACGACGAGCGCAGTCACTCCGAGACCCTGCCGGCCGCGCGGTCGCGCTGGATGCGCGCGCCTGCGACCCGAAAAGTGCTTGCGGCGCTGACCGAGGGCGGGCGTCCGGCGCGGTTCGTGGGCGGCTGTGTGCGCGACACGCTGATGGGCCGGACGATCTCCGATATCGACATCGCGACGCCGCTGCTCCCGGACGCGGTGATCGCCGCGACCAAAGCGGCCGGATTGAAGGCGATCCCGACCGGGATCGACCATGGCACCGTCACGGTGGTGGCGGATGGCCAGCCCTTCGAGGTGACGACCCTGCGCCGCGACGTGGCGACCGACGGCAGGCGCGCCGTCGTGGCGTTCACCGACGATTGGCGGGAGGACGCCGCGCGCCGGGACTTCACCATCAACGCCCTGTCGGCCGATCCCGACGGCACGGTGCACGACTATTTCGGCGGCGTTGAGGACGCGCGTGCCGGCCGCGTCCGGTTTGTCGGCGACCCGGTCCGGCGCATCGAGGAGGACGTGCTGCGGCTGCTGCGGTTCTTCCGCTTCTACGCACAGCTCGGCACACCTCCGCCCGACCCGGCGGCACTGGAGGCCTGCCAGGCGATGGCCGGAAGGATCGGCAGCTTGTCGGGCGAGCGGGTGCGGGTCGAGATCCTGAAGCTGCTGGCCGCACCGGACCCGCTGCCGGCCTGGCGGCTCATGATCGACCACGACGTGGCGGCACACACGTTTGAAGAGACCGGGGATTTCGAGCGGCTGTCCGGTCTGGTCGCGGTGGAGCCGGAAGCGGACCCGATCCGGCGGCTTGCGGCATTGCAGACCCTGGGCAGGGAAGGGGCGGAACTCCTGGCTGACCGGCTCAAGACCTCGCGGGACGAACGCGATCGCCTGATTGCCCTGGCCGACCGCGGTGCTGCGATCGATCCCGCCATGTCCGAAGGCGATATGCGCCAGGTCATCTACCGGCTCGGCGGTGCCGTCGCCCGGGACGCGGTCCTGCTGGCCTGGGCCGGGTCGCCGGAGGACCGGCGGTTCGAAGGCCTGCTCCGGCTTGCCGGATCGTGGGAGGCGCCGCGGTTTCCGCTCAAGGGCCGGGACGCGCTGGCGCTCGGCATGGATGCCGGGCCGGAGGTCGGGGATTTGCTGCGCTCGATCGAGGAGGACTGGATCGCTGGCGACTTCCGGGAGGACCGGGCGGCTCTGCTGGAGGTGTTGAAGCGCCGCTGCGCCGCTAGTTGACGCGGATGGTGCGTCCGATGATCCGGCGGGTGACCTCGCCATTGTCGACGCGGCTGAATTCGATCCTGAGGCCGTCCTCGGTCAGGATGCGCTCATAGCTCTGAAGCTGGTAGCCGCCGTTCTCCAACACCACCAGCGAGAAGACGCCCAGGCTGTCGCCGTCGATCCTGGCCCAGCGCATAGCATCGCCGGCGATCACGTCGACCTCCTGGCGGCGCTCGAACAGGCTGCGCTGGGTCTTTTCCAGGAAGACGCCGTCGCGGTCGCCGGGTTCCAGGATGACTTCGTCGACCCGCCGGCGCACGCCGGGCACGTCGCGGCGCCCGTCGACACGGGTGACGTTGATCCAGGTGATGCGGAAACCGTCGCCGCGCTCGGCGGCGATGGTGATGTCCATGTCCCGTTCTTCGGAGACCTCGCCATTGGGTCCCAGCACCTGCGCCGTGCCGACATAGGTTCCGATGAACGGCTCGATGCTGTCGGCCAGGGCCGGCGCTGCGACGAAGATCGCGGCGATGGCGAGGCCGATTGCGAGCGCGGTCGAACGCAGGGTCTGGGTCATGGTCATCCGGCGATCTTGATCAGGCGCCCGGTCACGGTACGGACCTGCTCGCCGTCCCGCAGACGGCGGAAGGACAGCTCCATGCCCAGGCTGGTGATGGTGCGGTCATAGGTGGTGAGCTCGAACCCGCCGCTGTCGTTCAGGGTCATCTGGTGGACGCTGAGCGTGTTCTCGTCGATGCGCGCCCAGCTCAGCACCCCGCCATCGAGCGGGTCGCCGGAATCGGTCGACTCGTAAACGCCCGGCCGGGCCGCCGGCGCGAAGGTCAGGGTCGACTCCCGGCGCCGGATGTCGGGGTTGTTGGGGTCGCCGCCACTGCGGATCACGGTGGTCCAGGTGACCTGGAACCCGTCGCCGGCCGCCTCGATCACCACGTCGAAATCCCGCGTCGTCATGGCGAAGTAGATGCTGTCTGCATTCTCCGCCACGCCGTTGCCCTGCCAGGTGCCGTAGAAGGCCGAGATCGGCAGGTCGTCCGCCCGCGCCGTCACCGTGCCGAGCAGCAGCACGATCGCTGCCAGGACTCCCGTCATTCGCATGTCTGCATCCCCATTCGTTTGTCGCCGGAGACCGGACGCCGGCGCGGAGTGGTTTTGCGACGCCGATCCTGGCCTGCCAACATGTTGATTCTGTGTTCCTTCATGCCCGTTCGGCCCAAGCGCCGGGCGTTGCGCGCGAGTATGCGACACTCATGGCCACGTGGCCACCGGCGGCAGTGACATGAGAATGGCCTCGACATTGCCGCCGGTCTTCAGCCCGAACACCGTGCCGCGGTCGTAGAGCAGGTTGAACTCGACGTAGCGGCCGCGGCGCCTGAGCTGGTGCGCCCGCTGTTCTTCGGTCCAGGCCTTATCCATATGGCGGCGCACGATCTCGGGATATGCCCCAAGGAAGGCCTCGCCGACCTCCCGGGTGAAGGCGAAATCGGCCGACCAGTCGCCGGTGTCCAGGTTGTCGTAGAAGATGCCGCCGATGCCGCGCGGCTCGTCGCGATGCGGCAGGAAGAAATACTCATCGCACCAGGCCTTGAAGCGCCGGTGGTAGTCCGGGTCGTGCCGGTCGCAGGCGGCCTTCAGCGCGGCATGGAACCCGGCCGTGTCGGTCTCGTCGGGAAACATCGGGGTCATGTCCGCGCCGCCGCCGAACCAGCCGACCGACGTGACGATGTGCCGCGTGTTCATATGGACCGCCGGCACCAGCGGGCTCTGCATGTGCGCCACCAGGCTGATGCCGCTGGCCCAGAAGCGGCCATCCTCCGCCGCCCCGGGGATGCGGCCCCGGAACTCCTCGGAGAAGGTGCCGTGCACCGTGGAGACGTTGACGCCGACTTTCTCGAAGACCCGGCCATGCATGATCGACATCACGCCGCCGCCGCCATCGCCGCCCTCGGAATCCGGCCGCTGCCATTGGGTCCGCGCGAACCGGCCGGCAGGGCGGTCGGCGAACGGCCCTGAATGGTCGTCCTCGATCTGCTCGAACGCCGCGCAGATGTGGTCGCGCAGGGCCTCGAACCAGGCGACCGCCTGGGCCTTCTGATCGGCGTCCGGCATCGTGCCGGCCATCTCCAACGCGTGTGGCGATCTGCTCATTCGGACGTCCCGTCTAGCGCGCCGCAAGGCATTAGCACCGGCCGGCCGGCGGCGACAGTGATTCAGCGCAATCGTGAGCGGTTTTGAGACCGGACCGTCAGGCGAAGCCGCCGGTTTGCCGCAGCGCCTCGCCGACGACCATGGCCGCCGCCTGGGCGACGTTCAGCGACCGGGCGCCGGGGCGCATCGGGATCACCAGCCTGGCATCGGCGGCGGCGTGGACCTCCGGCGGGACGCCGGCGCTCTCCCGGCCGACCAGCAGCCGATCCGCGGCGGTGAAGCGGTAACCGGTGTATGGCTGGCTTGCGGCGGTGGTCAGCAGCACCAGGCGCCCGGCACGGGTGCCGGCGGCGTAGCGGTCCCAGCCCGTCCACACCGTGTGCTCCAGCATGCCGAGATAGTCCATGCCGGCCCGTTTCAGCCGGCGGTCGTCGAGGACGAAGCCGCAGGGTTCGATGATGTCGACCGCGACGCCGAGGCAGGCCGCCAGGCGCATCAGCGCGCCCGCGTTCTGGGGAATGTCCGGCTGGAAGAGGACGAGGCGCATGGTCAACCCTGGGTGAGGAATGGCCCGAATGGGGCGCCCGGGCCGGTTTGCCGGTTGGCAAACCGGCGATTGCCGATGTATATCGACTCCGCAACGGGCGCCGTCCGGCGCCTTGGACTTAGACTGAAGACGTGCCGCCAGGCTTTTGGGCCGGCGGCGGCGGTCCGGGCAATCTTCACGGCAGATCGGGACTAGGGCAAGCGATGGCGGACACAAGCAACCCGGATCACTCCGAAGACGGCGGCGGCGAGGGCGGCGAGACCCGGCGCGACATCCTGACCTATACGGTCGGCGCCTTCGGGGCGATCGGTGTCGCCTCGGTCGCCTGGCCCTTCATCGACAGCCTGAACCCGGCCGCCGACACGCTGGCGGTCTCGACCGTGGAGATCGACCTGTCGCCGGTCGAGCCGGGTCAGGCCATCACCGTGATGTGGCGCGGCTCGCCGGTCTTCGTGCGCCGGCGCACCGAGGAGGAGATCGCGGCGGCCGAGGACGTCTCGCTGGACGACCTGCCCGACCCGGAGGCCGATTCCGACCGGGTCCAGCGCAAGGAATGGCTGATCCTGGTGGGCGTGTGCACCCATCTCGGCTGCGTCCCGCAGGGCCAGCGCCCGACCGAGGTGCGCGGCGAGTTCGGCGGCTGGTTCTGTTCCTGCCACGGTTCGGTCTACGACACCTCCGGGCGCATCCGCCGCGGGCCCGCCCCTACAAATCTGCCGGTTCCGCCCTATGAGTTCCTGGACGACAACCGAATTCTCGTCGGCTGACCACCGATCAGATTAGGAGTTTGATGGCCATGGCGCATGCCGAGCCCAGCCCGTTCAAGAATCCGGTGATCCGGTGGATCGACACAAGGCTGCCGATCTTCTCGCTGATGAACCGAGAATACGGGCAGTTCCCCACACCGCGCAACTTCAACTACTTCTGGAATTTCGGCGCGCTGGCGACGGTGGTGCTGACGGTGATGATCATCACCGGCATCTTCCTGGCCATGCATTACACGCCGCATGCCGACATGGCCTTCGACAGCGTCGAGCGGATCGACCGCGACGTCAATTTCGGCTGGCTGTTGCGCGACATCCACATGAACGGCGCCTCGATGTTCTTCATCGTGGTCTACATCCACATGTTCCGCGGCCTCTATTACGGCTCCTACAAGGCGCCCCGCGAGCTGCTGTGGATGCTGGGCGTCGTCATCCTGCTGCTGATGATGGCGACCGCCTTCATGGGCTACGTGCTGCCGTGGGGCCAGATGAGCTTCTGGGGCGCGAAGGTGATCACCAACCTGTTCTCGGCCATCCCCTGGATCGGCGAGGATCTGGTGATCCTGCTCTGGGGTGGCTTCGCGGTCGACAACCCGACCCTGAACCGCTTCTTCTCGCTGCACTATCTGCTGCCCTTCGTGATCGTCGGCGTCGTCGCCTTCCACGTCTGGGCGCTGCACATCACCGGCTCGAACAACCCGACCGGCATCGAGCCGAAGGGCCCGCAGGACACCATCCCGTTCCATCCGTACTACACGGTGAAGGACACGTTCGGGCTGATGATCTTCCTGGCCTTCTGGGCGATGTTCGTGTTCTTCATGCCCGATGCGCTGGGTGAGGCGGAGAACTACATCCCGGCCGACCCGCTGGCCACGCCGGCGCATATCGTGCCGGAATGGTACTTCCTGCCGTACTACGCGATCCTGCGATCGATGGACTTCGACATCCTGTTCCTGGATGCCAAGCTGATCGGCGTGATCCTGATGTTCGGGTCCATCCTGATCCTGCTGATCCTGCCCTGGCTCGACACTTCGGAAGTCCGCAGCGCCCGGTTCCGGCCAATCTACAAATGGCTGTTCTGGGTGTTCTTCCTGGACTGCATCCTGCTGGGCTATGTCGGCGCCAAGGTGCCCGACGATCCGGTCTTCGCCGGCATCGCCTGGTTCAAGTTCGTGCATCTCGGTCAGCTCGGGACGGCCTACTATTTCGGGCACTTCCTGTTCCTGATCCCGCTGCTCGGCAAATTCGAACCCAGGGTGCCGATGCCGGCCAGCATCGCCGAATCCGTGCTCAAGGGGGGCGGGCCGATGCCCAGTGCCGCCCCGGCCGAAAAGCCGATGGAGAAAGCCTGATCATGCGCGGGATTGCCAGGGCCGTCGCGGGTGCGGCCGCTTCGCTCGCCCTTCTCATCGGCGCCCACGGGGTTGCCAGCGCGGCCGGTGAAGCGGACGCGCCGCCCAGCCAGGATTGGAGCTTCAACGGCTGGAACGGGACCGTGGACCGCGCCTCGGCGCAGCGCGGGCTGCAGATCTTCCTGGAGAACTGCTCCGCATGCCATTCGCTGCGCCTGGTGGCGTATCGCAATCTCGGCGATCTCGGCTTCAACGAGGACGAGGTCAAGGCGATCGCCGCGAACTATTTCGTGACCGACGGGCCGGACGATTTCGGCGACATGTTCGAACGGCCCGCGGTTCCATCGGACCGCTTCGTCCCGCCCTTCGCCAATGACCAGATCGCCCGGTCGGCGAACAATGGCGCCTTGCCGCCCGACCTGTCGCTGATGATCAAGGCGCGGATCGGCGGTGCCGACTACCTATATGCGCTGATGCTCGGCTACGAGGATCCGCCGGACGATGTCGAGGTGATGCTCGGCCTCAACTACAACCGGTACTTCCCGGGCCACCAGATCGCCATGCCGCAGGTCCTGTACGACGACGGCACGGTCTACGCCGACGGCACCGCAGCCACCGCCGAGCAACAGGCCTGGGACGTGGTCAACTTCCTGCAATGGGCCGCCGAGCCGCACATGGAAGAGCGCAAGCGCATGGGCGTGAAGGTGATCTTTTACATCCTCGCCTTCGCCGCCGTCATGTACGCCTTCAAGCGCAAGATCTGGTCGAAGCTTCACTAGCCGAATGCGGTGGAGCGATGGTTGCAGGGCCGCCCTTCGGGGCGGCCCTTTGCGTTCCCGACCTGCGGGATCGATGAATGGCTGAGGCCGCGCCGCTCTACCGCCGCATCCTCGGCGACGATTTCGACCGGCTGCCGGCGGAACTGCGCGGCATGCACGACATTTCGGTCGCGTCGATCGCCGAAGGCGCCGCGGAGATCACGCGCGGGACATCGGTTTTCTCTCGCCTGATCGGATGGGTCTCCGGTCTGCCGGAGGCCGGATCGGATGTTCCCGCCGAAGTGCGGTTCGTGCCGGAGGACCGTGTAGAGCATTGGCGCCGGACCTTCGGAAACGCCAGCTTCCAGACCAGATTGACGGCCTCCCCCGACAGGACCGGCCACGTCGTCGAGCGGGTGGGGCCGATGCGTTTCCTGCTCGCAATTCCGGTCGACGATGACGGGCTGTCGATGATCCTCGAGGGCATGTGGGTGTTCGGGCTGCCGGTGCCGCGGCTGCTCTGGCCAAGGGTACGGGCGACGGAGCGGGTTGCGGACGGCCTGTTCGCCTTCGATGTGACCATCTCGGCGCCTTTGGCCGGCCTGATCATCCGCTATCGCGGCCGCTTGCAACCGCCTCGGCCAATCGCGTGACCGATCCGGATTGACCGGCCAGCGCCCGTTGCGGCCGCCGATGCCGGAGCCGCGGCCCATTAGCCGGCCTGTGCTACACTCCTCCCGCCTCGCGAGACCGGAACAGGAGTTCCCTGCATGGCAACCAAGCTCCAACAGGCGGCAAGCGACCCGGGCATCGTCTATCCGGACGAGACGCGCGGACTGAACCTCTTTGCCCTGGATCGCAACCTGCGCGCCCTGCTGGCGCGGCGTGCGCCGGACATGACGGCCCGCTTCGGAGACGCCCTGACCGATTTCGGCGCCTGGGCCGGCGGCCCGCTGGACGAACAGGCCCGCTACACCGACCGGCACGCGCCGCCCCGGTTGGAGACCCATGACCGGGAGGGCGCGGCGGTGGGACGCGTCGTCCTGAACCCGGCCTATCTGGAGTGCCATGCCGAGGCCTATCGCCGCGGCGTCATCGGGCTTGCCTTTACCGACGACCCCGCACCGCATCTGTTGTCCTTCACCATGGGCTATCTGCTCTCCGAGGCGGATGTGTCGATACACTGCCCGGTCACCATGACGGGCGCGGTCGCCTATGTGCTCGACCGGCTGGCGCCGGAGGCGGTGCGCGCCAGATACCTGCCCGAGATGGTGCGCATGGACGGGGCGGCGAAGAGCGGCGGCACCTGGGCGACGGAGCAGCATGGCGGCTCGGATGTCGGCGCCACCACCACGACGGCCGAGCAAGCGGACGGTCATTGGCGGCTGACCGGGCTGAAATGGTTCACTAGCAATGCCGGTGCCGGCCTGGCGCTGGCCACCGCGCGTCCAACCGGCGCGCCTGACGGAAGCAAGGGACTCGGCTGCTACCTCGTGCCGAGCGAGCTGGATGACGGCCAGCCGAACCGGATCCGCAATCGCAGACTCAAGGACAAGCTCGGCACCCGCGGCCTGGCGACCGCCGAGGCGGAGCTCGAGGGCGCCTTCGCGGTCGAGGTGGCGCCGCCGCCCCACGGCCTGAAGGCGATGATGGAAGCGCTGGAGTACAGCCGCATCCACAATTCGGTCGCCGCCGCCGGGGTCCATCGCCGGGCCTTTCTGGAGGCCGCGTGCTGGGCCACCCATCGCGTGGCCTTCGGCCGACCGATCCGCGACTACCCGATGGTGCGGGACGGCCTGCTCGACCTCGCCATGGAGCAGGAGGCGAGCACCGCCCTGGCCTTCGAATCGGCCGTCGCCTTTGACACCGCACTCGCCGATGAGGAGCAGCGGGCCTGGCTGCGCACGGTCACCGCGCTGGCCAAATACCAGACGGCGGAACAGGCGGTCCGGGCGGCGACCCGCGCCGTCGAGCTGGTCGGCGGCAACGGTTACACCGAGGAATGGCCGACCGCACGGCTCTATCGCGACGCGCTGGTCACCGCCGTCTGGGAGGGGCCGGCCAACATCCAGGCGCTGGAGCTGCTGCGCGCGGTGGCCGGCAGGCTGCCCGGCGACCAGGCCTTCCTGTCACGCGTCGACGGCGTGCTGCAGGCGCTGCCGGACGGGCTGGGCGGCACGGCGGCGCTTGTCAGGGATGCGCTGGCGGACAGCCGGCAGGCCCTGGCCTTCCTGCGCGCCAACCCGGGCGACGGGCCGCGACTGGCCCGGCGGCTGATGGAGCTGCTGGCCGACACGCTATCCGCCGCCCTGTTGCTGGAGGAGGCGGCCGGCGACCTCGAGACCGGCGATCGCCGAAAGGCCCTGATCGCCGAGCGCTTCGCGCGAAGCCGGTTCGGGGAGAGACCGGCCGTCGACGCCGCCGAGGACCCGGCACATTCCGTGTTCGATCCGATCATCACTTATGCTTCTATCCCGGCCTGACCTTTGCAGGGGCGCATTCTGTGCTCCTGGCATGACCACCAGCCATTGATCGGGACGGCATGACCACCATCGAGACGGTGCTGCGCTTCTGGTTCGAGGACCATGACCATGACGATTGGTTCAAGGGCGGGGACGCATTCGACGAGAAGATCCGGGAGAATTTCCTCGGGCTCTACGAAGACGGGGCATCCGGCGCGCTGGATCAGTGGCGCGACACGGCGCTGGGCTCGGTCGCGCTGTGCCTGGTGCTCGACCAGTTCCCGCGCAACCTGTTCCGCGGCGGCCCACGCAGCTATGCCACGGACGCCGCCGCCCGCACGGTGTGCAACGACGCCATCGATCGGGGGTTCGATCGCGACGATGCCGTCGGCGACCTGCACAGGCTGTTCCTGTACCTCCCCCTGGAGCACAGCGAGGACCTCGCGGACCAGCAGCGCTGCGTGGAGTTGATCCGCGAGCGCATCGGCAACGACGAATTCGTCGACTTCGCGCTTCAGCACCTGCGCATCATCGAGCGCTTTGGGCGATTCCCGCACCGCAACGCCGTGCTGGGTCGGGCCAGCACCGAAGAGGAGCTGGAATTCCTGAAACAGCCAAATTCGGGCTTCTGATGGCCGGCGGCCGCGTGATCACCGGGCTGGACCACCCGATCATCGGCGTGCGCGACCTGGAAGGGGCGCGCGCGGACTGGCAGCGGCTCGGCTTCACGATCACGCCGCGGGGCCGGCATATCGGCTGGGGCACGGCGAACTACTGTATCCTCTTCCCGCTCGACTATGTCGAGATCCTCGGCATCATCGATCCGAGCCAATACGTCCACGGCCTCGACCGGTTCCTCGAACGCCGCGAGGGCCTGCTCGGATTCGCCCTGGCGACCGAGGATGCGGATGCGGCCCATGCGCTGCTGCGGGATTGCGGCCTTGCCGGGGACCCGCCGAAGGAGCTGTCCCGCATCCTGGAGCGCCCGGAGGGCGAGGTGCGGCCATCTTTCCGACTGGTGCACCCCGCCGAGGCGGACGCCTTCGGTCTGCGCGGGTTCCTCTGCCATCACCTCACGCCGGAGCTTGAGCGGCATGCCGATTGGCTTGAGCATCCCAATGGCGCCCGCCGCATCGCCATGCTCAGCATTGCCCGGTCGGATCGCGACAGCCTGGTCCCGCGCTACCGCGCCCTGCTGGGGGATGCCGCGGTCCATGCCGACGCCGATGGCGTGACCGTCCGTCTCGATGGCTGCGGGCTGCATTTCGGGCCGCCGGTCGACGGGCTGGAAGGCGGCCTCGGCATGGCGGTCGAGGTCCGCGATCTTGAGCGCACGCGGGATCTGTTGCAGTCGGCCGGCGTGCCCCACGACCTTGCGGATGGGCGGATCGACGTCGATCCGCGCCACGCGACCGGGGTCGCCCTGTCCTTCGTAGCGGGTTGAGTGGGGCCGTGTCGGCCGGGGACTAGCCGTCCTCGGACTGCGCCACCTGCACGTCGATCATCGCCTGCGCATATTGCTCGTCGCGCAGCGCGACGATCTCCAGGAACGCCGCCAGCTCGGCACCCTCGAGCGTGCGGCCGCTGGGCAGGTCCAGGGTCATCGGATTGACCTGCCGGCCGTCCACATGCACTTCGTAATGAAGGTGCGGTCCGGTCGAGCGACCGCTGGTCCCGACATAGCCGATGATCTGGCCCTGCTGCACCCGGGAGCCGCGGCCGAGGCCACGGGCATAGCGGCTCATATGCGCATAAGCCGTCTTCAGGCTGCCATTGTGGCGGATGCGGATGTAGCGGCCGTAGCCGCCATTGCGGCCCAGGGATTCGATGGTGCCGCTGCCGGCGGCATAGATCGGCGTGCCGGTCGGCGCGGCGAAATCGGTGCCGCGATGCATGCGGCTGTAGCCCAGGATCGGGTGCCGGCGCATGCCGTAGCGGGAGCTGATCCGGGCCCCGTCGATCGGCGTGCGCATCAGCGTGCGGCGCACGCTCTGGCCGTCGCGATCGTAATAGTCGACCGTGCCGTCCTCGGACTGGAACCGGTACATCGGGTTGTCGCGTCCGCGCACGCGCAGGTTTGCGTAGAGCACGTTGCCGTTGCGCGCCACCACGCCGTCCTCGTCGAAATCCTGCTCGTACAGCAGCTCGAAGCCGTCGCCCGGCCGGATGTCACGCTGGAAGTCGACCTCGAAGGAATAGGCGCGGATCACCGCGATCAGGACCGGGTCCGGCACGCCGGCGGCGTTCGACGCGGCGTAGAGGCTGGAATCGATGGTGCCGGCCGCCGCCATCAGGCGGGTCTCGAACTGGTTGGCGATCGATTCCGCGACCCAGTCGCCCTCCTCGGTGCGGGCCACGACGATGCGGGTCTCGATGTCCGGGGCCAGCTCGAAGCCGGCGAAGTCGCGGCGCTCGCCGCGGTTCTCGAACACCATGCTGACCATCTGTCCGGCGCGCAGGCGGCGCGGATTGAAGACGCCCTGCAGCGACTGCACCGCGTTGTGGGCGTCCAGGCGCTCGACGCCGGCCTCGGCCAGCATTCCCGCCAGCGTGTCGCCGCGGCCGACGGTCTCCTCGAGGAGCTCGATGTGCAGGCTCAGGAAGTCGAGATAGCGCTCCTCATGGGCGCT
>OZ252296.1:860000-1692500 GCA_965250245.1 Inquilinaceae bacterium
GGGCGCGAGCCTTACCAAACCTAACCAAACTCCGAATACCGCAGAGTACAGTCCGGCAGACAGACGGCGGGTGCTAACGTCCGTCGTCAAGAGGGAAACAACCCAGATCTCCAGCTAAGGCCCCCAAGTCGTGGCTAAGTGGGAAAGGATGTGGGAAGGCCAAGACAACCAGGAGGTTGGCTTAGAAGCAGCCATCCTTTAAAGAAAGCGTAATAGCTCACTGGTCTAGTTAAGCCGTCCTGCGCCGAAGATGTACCGGGGCTCAAGCCACGCGCCGAAGCTGAGAATTCAGAGGACAGTTATCAGGGATCAGGTATCAGATGGGTGATGAGGCGTCGCCTGTACGCGGCTTTGAAGATCTCGAAGTCTTCAAGAGGGCGTATCGGGTGTCTGTTGAAATCCATCGGATGAGCCTGGATTTACCCAAGATCGAGCAGTATGGGCTCGCCGATCAGGTTCGGCGGTCTTCGAAATCGGTGTGCGCGAATATCGTCGAAGGGTTCGGCAGGCAGCGCGCCGGCGGTTCGGAGTTCGCGCGGTTCCTGACGATCGCCATGGGCTCGGCGGACGAGATGCGGCTGTGGTGCCGCTATTGTCTGGATCTTGGCTATATCGACGAAGCGCAATGGCGCCATTGGCGAGACGAATACCAAGCCATCGCCAAGATGCTGAATGCTCTTCGTACAGGCAGAGACGAAGCGGCCAGGCGCCGCTCTGATCCCTGATCCCTGATATCTGTCCTCTGAGTGGTAGCGGAGCGTTCCGTAGGCCAGTGAAGGGTGTCCGCGAGGATGCCTGGAGGTATCGGAAGTGCGCATGCTGACATGAGTAGCGACAAAGAGTGTGAGAGACACTCTCGCCGAAAGTCCAAGGGTTCCTGCGCAAGGCTAATCCGCGCAGGGTGAGCCGGCCCCTAAGGCGAGGCCGAAAGGCGTAGTCGATGGGAACCAGGTTAATAGTCCTGGGCCGGGTGGAGGTGACGAAGGCTGTAAGTCGTCCGGGCTTATCGGATTGTTCCGGGCGGCGAAGGACTTCCAGGAAATAGCCCCACCGTGAGACCGTACCCGAAACCGACACAGGTGGACTGGTAGAGCATACCAAGGCGCTTGAGAGAACGATGTTGAAGGAACTCGGCAAAATGCCCCCGTAACTTCGGGAGAAGGGGGCCCCGTTCCTGGGCAACCAGGGGCGGGGGGCACAGACCAGGGGGTGGCGACTGTTTACTAAAAACACAGGGCTCTGCGAAGTCATCGTAAGACGACGTATAGGGTCTGACGCCTGCCCGGTGCCGGAAGGTTAAGAGGAGAGGTGAGAGCTTTGAATCGAAGCCCCGGTAAACGGCGGCCGTAACTATAACGGTCCTAAGGTAGCGAAATTCCTTGTCGGGTAAGTTCCGACCTGCACGAATGGCGTAACGACTTCCCCACTGTCTCCAACATCGACTCAGCGAAATTGAACTCTCCGTGAAGATGCGGAGTTCCCGCGGTCAGACGGAAAGACCCCGTGCACCTTTACTACAGCTTTGCAGTGGCATTAGGAGCGATTTGTGTAGGATAGGCGGGAGACGTCGAAGCGTTGGCGCCAGCTGACGTGGAGTCATCCTTGAAATACCGCCCTTGTTGTTCTTGATGTCTAACCGCGGGCCCTGAAGCGGGTCCCGGGACCCTGCATGGCGGGTAGTTTGACTGGGGCGGTCGCCTCCCAAAGAGTAACGGAGGCGCGCGAAGGTAGGCTCAGGCTGGTCGGAAATCAGCTGCTGAGTGCAATGGCATAAGCCTGCCTGACTGCAAGAGCGACGGTTCGAGCAGAGACGAAAGTCGGTCATAGTGATCCGGTGGTCCCGCGTGGAAGGGCCATCGCTCAACGGATAAAAGGTACGCCGGGGATAACAGGCTGATACCCCCCAAGAGTCCACATCGACGGGGGTGTTTGGCACCTCGATGTCGGCTCATCACATCCTGGGGCTGGAGCAGGTCCCAAGGGTTCGGCTGTTCGCCGATTAAAGTGGTACGTGAGCTGGGTTTAGAACGTCGTGAGACAGTTCGGTCCCTATCTGCCGTGGGTGTCGGAGACTTGCGAGGCGCTGTCCCTAGTACGAGAGGACCGGGATGGACGCACCTCTGGTGGACCGGTTGTGGCGCCAGCCGCACCGCCGGGTAGCTATGTGCGGACGGGATAACCGCTGAAAGCATCTAAGCGGGAAGCCCCCCTCAAAACCAGGTCTCCCTTGAGAGCCGTGGAAGACCACCACGTCGATAGGCCGGGTGTGGAAGCGTGGCAACACGCGAAGCTAACCGGTACTAATCGCTCGATCGGCTTGATCCCAGTCGCTGGTAAAACCGCGCCGAAGGGCGCGCAGCGCCCGCAGCAATCAGTCCTCAGGTATCAGGTATCAGAAGGCGCCGGCGTTGGCCGGTCGTCACTGGCCAACCGGCCGACTCTGATCTGATCCCTGATTACCGATCCCTGATCCCCGATCCGGTCTTCGACGACCTGGTGGCTATGGCGAGGGGCAATACACCCGATCCCATCCCGAACTCGGCCGTGAAAACCCTCTGCGCCGATGGTACTGCGTCTTAAGGCGTGGGAGAGTAGGTCGCCGCCAGGTCATCCAAGACCGGAACAGAGATCAGAAAACAGAGACCAGGGATCAGAACAGCCCTGGCCCAACCACACACCTTCCTCTCCACACGCCGCCACACGCGGCAGCCAAAACCCGACAGACACGATAGAGCCCAGGACCAAACGACGGCACATCTGTCCTCTGATCCCTGGCCTCTGTCCTCTGATAGCGCGGGGTGGAGCAGCCCGGTAGCTCGTCAGGCTCATAACCTGAAGGTCGCAGGTTCAAATCCTGCCCCCGCAACCAGTCCCACAGCGACATACAAAGCCCTCCGGCACAAGGTCGGAGGGCTTTCGTCGTTCACGGGAAGAGACCATGCCCGGACCCAGCGCGCGCCTCCGCATCAGGAAGCACATCAAGGTCGACACAGGGCCGAGGGTTATGATGGCCGACCGGGGCGTCCAGCGCCGGCCAGATAGCCCAGGGTGATGGCAGAGAGCAGCCCGTTTCCCGAGAGATAGCCGCTATCGCCGCTGCCGGAGACGCCGCAGGCGGCACCGCCGACGGCGTGGAGATTCGGGAAGATGTTGCCGGTGCGGGTCCTGACCTTGGCCGATCGAGGGTCCACGGCGAGGCCGCCCTGGGTGTGGAACAGCGCGCCGGTTACCCGCACGGCGGCGTAGGGCGCGGTCAGCTTTGGCGGCGTGAAGGACCGCCCGAAGCTGTCGGGGTGGCCTCCGGAAACGCTATCGGAGACCTCCTGGACTGTCCGGCGCACGTGATGGAACGGCAGTCCCGCCCCGTCGGCCAGGGCCTCCAGCGTGTCGGCCCACGTGATCGCGCCCTGGGCTTCGGCCAGTTTGAAATCCTCGAACTGGCGGGCGATCGCCGCGATGCGGGCATCGAAGATCGTCCAGACCTGTCCTCCCGGCTGGCCGAGCACGGCGCGGGCGGCCTCCGAATAGCCCTGGGACTCGTCCCAGAACCGCTCGCCCTTCAGATTGACCTGGAACCCGCCCTCCATGATCACCGCCCAGGTGATCAGGATGCCATGGGGGTGGGCGACATTGCCGTGGCCCTGATAGGCGCCCAGATGGCGGGTCTCGGCCCCGAGTGCCTGGCCCCACAGGACCGCCTCGCCGCGATTGCCGTCATGGCCGAACCACAGCGCGTCCTGGATCTCCGGCATGTGCTCCGCGACCAGGGCGCGGTTTCCGCCGAACCCATTGCAGGCGAGGATCAGCCGTTCGCAGCCCACCGTCTCCACACCGCCATCCGGTCTGGTCAATCGTGCCCCGGTGATCCGATCGCCGTCGCGATAGAGCGAATCGGCCCGCCGGTGGCAGACGATGTCGATATCGGCGGTCTCGGCGGCGCGGCGCAGCGCATCCATCAGGCTGCGCCCGGCCCGATCCGGCAGGCCGTGCATGCGGCGCCGCATATGGCCGGGATAATCGAAGTCGGCGACAAGGGAGAAGGGCAGGCCATGGCGGTCCGCCAGCCACTCGACCACCGGGCCGGAGAGGCGCGCCATGGCGGCAACTAGGTCCCCGTCGTTCTGACCCTTGGCCTTGGCCTGGATGTCCCGCGCGAGGATCTCCGGGCTGTCCTCTATCCCCACATCTGCCTGAAAGCGGGTGCCGGCCGCGGGGATCAACCCGGCGCTGAGCGCGGTCGAGCCCGCGGGCATCGCATCCGCCTCGACGACCAGGACCGCGTCGCCTCTCTCCCGCGCGGCCAGGGCGGCGGTCAGACCGGCGGCGCCGGCGCCGATGATGAGCGTCACCGCCCGGAGATCGAATTCCGGGGGCGTCGGGGCGACGTCTGTCACCGGTCGTCTTGCCCGTCGAAGCGGCGGCCGGCCTCCAGCATCTCCGCCGTGCCGAGGCGTTCGTTCAAGCCCTGAAGATCATCCATTCGCTCCGCGAACGGCCGGTTGGACCCATGGGTCCGCAGCGATGTGTAGTAGTCGCTGGCCGCCCGGGCTAGGGCGCGAACGATGCCGCCCGGGAAGATCGCGATGGCGTAGCCCAGCGCCTCCAGATCCGCGGCGGACCGGATTGGCGTTGCCCCGCCTTCGACCATGTTGGCCAGCAGGGGCACCCGCCCCTGGAAGATCCGCGCGATCTTGGCGAGCTCCTCGGCCGAGCGGGGCGCCTCGACGAACAGCACGTCCGCCCCCGCCTCGACATAGGCCCCGGCGCGGTCGATGGCGGGCTCAAAACCTTCCACCGCGATCGCGTCGGTGCGGGCGATGATCAGCGTTTCCGCGCTGGCGCGGGCGTCGGCCATGGCGGCGATCTTGCCGACCATCTCGGCCGCCGGGATCAGGGATTTGTCCGCCAGATGCCCGCAGCGCTTGGGATAGGTCTGGTCCTCGACCTGCAGCGCGTTGGCGCCGGCGCGCTCATAGGCGCGCAGGGTGCGCTGCGCGTTCAGCGCGTTGCCGAAGCCGGTATCGGCATCGATGATCACCGGCAGGTCGACCCTGTCGCGCACCAGCGCCATGGTGTCGGCCATTTCCGTGAAGGCGGTCAGGCCGATATCGGGACGTCCCAGCCGTGTATAAGCGACGGCCGCGCCGGACAGGTAGAGCGCCTCGAAGCCGGCCTGCTCGGCCAGCGTCGCGGTCAGCCCGTCATAGATTCCGGGCGCGAGCAGGATTTCCGGCCGGGCGAGGCGTTCGCGCAACGTCATGGCGCGCGTCCAATCATCTCAATCGCCTCGGCACAGGTCATCTGCGTGCCGAGCGAACCGAGGGAGAGCAGCGTCGCGTCGTGAACGTCGTCACGGAAGGCGGCGCATCCATCGGTCAGCAACACCGTGTCGATATCGCGCAGATGGGCGTCGCGCAGGGTGCTGGCCACCCCGCCATTGGTCACGATGCCCGCGATCACCAGCCGGTCGATTCCCAGGGCGCGCAAGATGTACTCCAGCCGGGTCTGGTAGAAGGCGGAATAGGCGACCTTCTCGACCACGTAGTCGGCGGGGTCCAGGGCCTCGACCAACTGGTGCCCGAAGGCACCGGGCAAGAAGTCGCCCTTGCCGAGGAAGGGGCGGAGTGCCTTGAGATGCGGGGCGATCAGGGGCTCTCCATCCGGCCCCGGCACCAGGGTGAACTGGGCGGAGATGAAGGGGCTCCCCTTGGCGAGCAAGGTGTCCCGCAATGGCAGGATGCGCTCGGGCAGCGCGGTGATCGACGCCACCGTCTGGCCGGCGCGGCCATAGGCGCCCTCCGGATGCAGGAAGTCGTTCTGCAGATCGATGGTCAGCAAGGCCGTGCGCGCCGGGTCGATCCGGTCGATCGTGGTGATGGCTCAGCCCTCCGCTCTCTCGATGATGGTATTGCCGAACCGGTCGGTGGCGCCGACCAGCCTCGGCTCGATCAGCACCGTCGTGTCGGGCTGTACCAGGATGGCCGGGCCGGCGATCCGCGAACCCACCGGCAGGGCGAGGCGGTCGTAAATCGCCGTATCGTGCCAGGCCTGCCCGAAATGGACCTTGCGCGTGCCCGTGTGCGCCTGCTCCACGCTGCCGCCGGCCGGGCCGAGGGTCGACAGGTCGAATTTCGGCCGCCGGCCGATGATTGCGGTGCGCAGGTTCATGACCCGGCGCGTCCCGCCCTCCAGCAGGCGGCCATAGGTCCCCCGATAGGCGGCATCGAAGGCGTGTGCGATGGCGGCCCGGGTGGGGGTTTCGATCTCGCCATCCGCGAGCGGCAGGTTCAACGGCACGGCGACAGTGTGGGTTTGGCCGAGATAGGCCATGTCGAGCTCGACCACGACGTCCAGGGCCTCGAACCGGGTGCGGGCGGCGTCCAGCAGGGCCATGCCGCTATCCACGTGGCTCTCCAGGAAGCGCGCCAACGCGGCTTCGTCGAGGTCGTCGACGAAGGCGTTGATCGTCTGCACGAAATCCTGGCGCATATCGGCGATCACGCAGCCCATGGCGCTGGTCACGCCGGGGTAGCGGGGCACGATCGCCCGGGCCAGGCCGACCTCGTCCATCAGCGCCCCGGCATGAAGCGCGCCGCCGCCGCCGAAGGGCATGAAGGCGAAACGCTTGGGATCGAAGCCACGCTCGATGCTGACCAGCCGGATGGCACCGGCCATCCGGGCGTTGGCCACGGTCAGGACGGCCTCGGCCGCCGCGATGGTCTCAAGGCCGAGCGGGGCGCCGATATGGGCGTCGATCGCCGCGCCGGCCGCCTCCACATCCAACCGCGCCAGTTGGCCGCCGATCGGCTTGTCCGGATCGATCCGCCCCAGCACCACATTGGCGTCCGTCACGGTGGGCCGGGTGTTCCCGAGGCCGTAGGCGACGGGGCCGGGATCGGAGCCGGCGCTTTCCGGCCCGATATTCAGAAGCCCGCCCTTATCCACCCAGGCGACGGAGCCGCCGCCGGCGCCGATGGTGGCGATCTCGATCATCGGCGTGCGGACGACCATGCCGAAATCGATCGCCGTCTGGGCCGACAGTGCCGACCGGCCGCCGGCGATCAGCGACACGTCGAAGGAGGTGCCGCCCATATCCCCGGTGATCACGTCGGGGAAGCCTGAGCTTTCCGCGATGTAGCCGGCGGCGATCACGCCGGCGGCCGGACCGGAAAGGGCGGTCCGCACCGGCAGCCGGCAGGCGGTGTCCACCGCCATGACGCCGCCATTGGACTGCACGATCATGAATTCGCCGCCAAAGCCGCCGGCTTTCAGCGCGGTCTCCAGCCGGTCCAGATAGCTCGAGACCTCGGGCTGCAAATAGGCGTTCAGCGCGGTGGTGGAGAAGCGCTCGAACTCGCGGATTTCCGGCAGGATCTCCGAACTGGCGGAGACATGCGGCGTGGGCCACAGCGCCCGGACGGCTGTGACCGCCTTGGCCTCGTTCTCCGGGTTGGCATAGGCGTTGGCGAACAGGATCGCGACGGCCGTGCAGCCCTGATCGAGCAGGTTTTGCGCGGCATCCCGAACCGAATCCACATCCACCGGAAGCCGAATCGTGCCGTCCGCCAACGTCCGTTCCGGGACCTCCAGCCTGAGATCACGCGGGACGATGGGCGTGAAATCGCCGCGCAGCCCCCAGGTCCGGGGCCGGTCCCGGCGGCGCATCTCCAGCACGTCACGCAGGCCCTGGGTGGTGATCACGCCGATCCGCGCACCCTTGCGCTCCAAGAGCGCGTTGGTCCCTGCCGTCGTGCCGTGAACGACTACGGACAGGGTGGAGAGGTCGTCGACCCGCCGGGCGATCCCGTCCCGGAAGCCGCCGGACTGGTCGGGCCGCGTGGTCGGCACCTTCGCGACGCTGGCCGTTCCCGCCTGTTCGTCCAGAACGAAGACATCGGTGAAGGTGCCGCCGACATCGACGCCGATCATCCGGCCCGTCACGGCTCCACCGCCTTCCAGGCATCGCCGTAGCGGCGGCTCGCCTCCTCCGCCGTCAGGAAGCCCATGGCGACGTCCCGGGCGACTTTCTCCGGGGCGCGCTCGGCCGGCGAGCCATAGCCGCCGCCGCCCGGGGTCTCCAGCCGCACGGCCTGGCCTTGCTTCAACCCGATGCCCAGCATCTTCGAGGCCAGAGGCGGTCGATGCCATCCATCCGCCTGTTCATAGGCGAACGCGTTCAGGGCGGCCGGTTCGCCGCCTGCCACGCCGCGCGGCGCGAACCGCCCGCGCTCGCCGAACAGGAATCCCTGGGCGCCATTCTCCTCCAGCACCTCGATTTCGTAGAGCGCGCCCAGGCCGCCGCGATGGGCGCCGGCACCGGCGCTGTCGGGCCGCAGGGCCCATTGCCGGAACATCACCGGATAGGCAGCCTCCAGGATTTCCAGGGGCGGGATGGTGGCGGTGGAGATCGGTGCGTTGCCGTGGTTCAGCCCGTCGCCTTCCGGCGTGCCGCCATGGCCGCCACCATAGAAAGAGAACATGACCCAGGGGCGCCCGTCCGACCGCTTGCCGGCCAGGGACAGCGCGTTGATCGTGCCATAGGCGTTGGCGACCACCCGCTCGGGCGCCGCCTTGGCCATGGCGGAGAAGATCACGTCGATCATCCGCAGGATGGTCTCGGTATAGCCGCCGACCGGAGCCGGGAACTCCGCCGCCAGGAGCGAGCCGTCGGGGATGTGCACGTCGATCGGGCGCATCACTCCGGCATTCGCCGGCAGGACGGGGAAGATGTGCTTGATCGCCACATAGGCCGTCGCCACGGCGGTCGGCCGGGCGATGTTCACCGGCCCGGCGCAGCGGTCGGCCGTGCCTGCGAAATCCAGCGACATGCGGTCACCGGCGATCTCCAGCGCGACGCGGATTGGCAGCGCTTCGTCGGTGATCCCGTCATTGTCGAGGAAGTCTTCCGCCTCCCAGCGGCCATCCGGCAGCGCGGTCAGCTCCGACCGAGTCAGCGCCTCCGCCCGGTCCTGCAGGGCGTCGAGAGCGGTCTGCACCGTCTCGGCGCCGTAGTCGTCGAGCAGCGCGTCCAGGCGCTTCACGCCAAGATCGAGCGCGCCGAGCTGGCCGTTCAAATCCCCCATGGCCGATTGCGGCAGTCGGGTGTTGCGCCGAAGGATATCGACGATGTCCCGATTCACCGTACCGGCCCGAACCAGTTTTACCGGCGGCAGGACGAAGGCCTCCTGAAAGGCGTCGGTGGCCGCCGGATTGTAGTTGCCGGGCACGGCGCCGCCGACATCGTGCCAGTGGCCGACGGAGGCAAGGTAGCAGAACAGCGCGCCATCCCGGAAATAGGGCCGCACCAGGCGCATGTCGCTCAGATGCGTGCCGCCGAGATGGGCGTCGTTGAAGATGTAGACGTCCCCGTCGGCCAGATCGCCATCGGCCGCCGCCTTGTCGATCACCGCCTTCACGGCGAAGGCCATCACCCCGACGAAGATCGGCAACCCGCTCTTGCCCTGCACCAGCGTGTCGCCGGTTTCGGCGTGATAGAGCCCGTGGGAGGCGTCATGGGCTTCCGCGATGATCGGGTTGAAGGCGGCGCGGAACAGGGTCGCGTCCATCTCGTCGGCGATCTGCTCCATCCGGCCGGCGAGCACCGCCAGGGTGACCGGGTCGATCGCGCTCATGCCGTGGCTCGCGTTTCGGCGAGGTCGTTCCAGACCTCCTGCCTGACGATCAGGCCGTCGGCGATCTCGAACCGATCGATGAAGCGGATGCCATCGAATGCCTGTCCGTCGGGCCATGCGCCCGACAAGGTGCCCCGGCAATAGACCACCGCCGAGGCGTCGCCCTGGACGGTCTCGAAGCCCGCATAGGTCTTCTTCACGAACCGATAGCGCGGTGCTGCCCAGGCGATCAGCTCAGACAGCTCGGTCATTCGCACACCGCCCGGGAAGGTCATGGAGAATCCGTTGCCCAGCAGGCTGCCCGCGGCGTCGAGGTCACGGGCTTCCATGGCGGTCAGGAAGGTGCGGACCACGTCTTCCGGGGCGGGCCCCTCGTTCGATGCCGGCGCTTCGTGCGTCGTCATGGATATCTCCCCCGCGCCACCGTAACGATCGGCATCACACCGCGCACCTCCCCACAGCTGTATTTTCTGTAATACAAATATCGGCCCCTGAAAAGACCAGGCTGCTGATCGGAATTGAAGACCCATTCTTGCTTTTCGGCGGGCCGCCGCTAAGCTTCGTGCAGGGGAGAACGGGAGCGCAAGGGTGCAGGAGAACGGACGGGCAGCCCTTCCCGACGGCGGAAAGGCCCGCAGGGTCTATCTGCTGCTGCGGGACGAGATCGCCAACAGCCTCCATGGCGCACGGGCCCAATTGCCGGGCGAGCAGCGCCTGGCGGAGAGTTTCGGCGTCTCCCGCGTGACCGTCCGTCGGGCGTTGCGCGCCCTGGAAACCGACGGCCTGATCGAGCGGCGCGCGGGCAGCGGCACCTTCGTGCGCCGGGGCGATGGGGACGACGGCGCCATCGCGGTCGACATGACCACGCTGATCCCGCAACTGGTGGAGATCGGCAGCACGACCACCGCCCGCCTCCTCTCGTTCACATATGGGCCCGCCCCCGATGCCGTGGCGCGCGCCATGGCGTTGCCGAAGGGCGTGCGGGTCCAGACCGCCATCCGCGTGCGCAGCGCCGGCGGAACGCCCTTCTCCCACCTGACCACCCATGTGCCGGAGGAGATCGCCAGCACCTACAGCGAGGGCGACCTGGCCACCACGCCGCTCTTCCGCCTTTTGGAACGCAGCGGCGTCCGGGTCGAGGAGGCCCGGCAATCGGTCAGCGCGACCCTGGCCTCGCCCGATGTGGCCGAGGCGCTCAACGTGTCCGTGGGCTCGGCCCTGTTGTCCTTGCGCCGGGTGGTGAAGGACGCGGCCGGTCGTGGGGTGGAACACCTGTCCGCCCTGTATCGGCCGGACATGTTCCGGCTGGAAATGTCGTTGGCGCGGGTCGGCAAAGGCGGCGCGCGCCACTGGGAGCCGGTGATCGGCGATGTGCGGGAGGCCGGGTGATGACCGCGCCGCGCACTCTGCTGGACAAGCTGTGGGATGCCCACGAGGTGCTGCGTCGCGAGGACGGCGCCTCGCTGCTCTGGGTCGATCGGCATTTCGTGCATGAGGGTTCGCACCATGCCTTCGCAAAACTGGCCGGGCGGGGCTTGGGGCTGGCGGCATCGGAGCTGACCTTCGGCGTCGTCGATCACTACGCGCCGACGCGCGACCGGGACCGCATCCGCGATGCCCGTGTCCGGGGTATGATCGAGACTCTCGAGGAAAACGCCGCCGCGCACGGCGTCCGGCTGTTCGGGTTGCGCGACCCGCGCCAGGGGATCGTCCACGTCCTCGGGCCGGAGCAGGGGCTGACCCTCCCGGGCCTGCTGATCAATTGTGGCGACAGCCACACCTCGACCCATGGAGCCTTCGGGGCCTTGGCTTTCGGCATCGGCGCAACCGATGTGGCCCATGTGCTGGCGACCCAGACGATTTGGCAGAAGCGTCCCGGCACGTTGCGGATCACCGTGACCGGCCGGCTTGGCCGGGCGGTGACCGCCAAGGATCTGGCGCTCAACTGGATCGCGAGGCTCGGCGCGGACGGCGCGCGGGGCCATGCCATCGAGTATGCCGGCCCGGCGGTGCGGGCCTTGTCCATGGAGGGGCGCATGACGCTGTGCAACCTCTCCATCGAGGGCGGCGCAAGGCTGGGGCTGGTGGCGCCCGACGAGACCACATTCGCCTACCTCTCTAGGCGTCCGTTCGCGCCTGACGGCGAGACATGGGACCGCGCCGTGGAGGCGTGGGCCGCATTGCCCAGCGATCCCGATGCCGCCTTTCACCGGGAGACGACGATCGACGCGGCCCAGATCGCACCGACCGTGACCTGGGGCACCAGCCCGGAAGAGGCCCTGCCGATCAGCGCCAGCCTGCCAGACCCGGAGCGGCTGTCGGCGGGGCGCATCGAACGGGCACGGGAGGCGCTGGACTATATGGGGCTGACGCCCGGCCGCCCGTTGGAGGGCACGCCGGTCGACCAGGTCTTCATCGGCTCCTGCACCAATGGCCGGATCGAGGATTTGCGTCTGGCCGCGGCCGTGCTGAAGGGCCGCCGGGCCCGTGTGCCCGGCCTGGTCTCCCCCGGCTCCAGCCTCGTGAAGCGGCAAGCCGAGGAGGAAGGGCTCGACCGCATCTTCACCGAGGCCGGGCTGGATTGGGTCGCTTCCGGATGTTCCATGTGCGTTGCCATGAACGGTGACCATGTGGAAGCGGGCAAGCGGTGCGCCTCTTCCACGAACCGGAATTTCAGGGGACGGCAGGGGCGTGGCGCGCGCACCCATCTGATGAGCCCCGCCATGGTCGCCGCCGCGGCGGTGACGGGCACGCTGACCGATGTCCGACCACTGCTGGAGGGGCGCGCCTGATGGCCGGCTGGACGATCCATGAGGGACAGGCCGTCGCCCTGCCGCTGGAGAGCATCGATACCGATCAGCTCATCCCCGCGCGGTTCATGGCGGCGCCGCGTGCGGAGGGATATGGGCGGTTTCTGCTGCACGATCTGCGCTTCGACGGCGAGGGTGCCACGGTGCCGGAGATGCCGCTGAACAGGCATGCCCAGGCCTCGATCCTGGTCGCCCGTCGCAATTTCGGCAGCGGGTCGAGCCGGGAGGCCGCGGTCTACGCCCTGGTCGACCATGGGGTTCGCGCCGTCATCGCCCCAAGCTTCGGCGACATCTTCGCCGCCAACGCCATCAACAACGGCCTGCTGGCCGCGCAGATGCCGGAAGAAACGGTTGAGACGATGATCGCGCAGCTGGGTGCCGGCACGCTGCCCGCGCGCATCGATCTGGAGGCCGCGACGATCTCCATCGGCGGGGCGACCTATCCGTTCGACCTCGATCCGGTCTGGCGCGCCAAGCTTATGAAGGGCTGGGACGATATCGACCTGACCGCCAGCCATCTGGACCGCATCGCCGGGTTCCGCGACACACGCCGGAACGCCCAACCCTGGGCCTGGCCGGCGCAATGATCAAGCCGCGTCCGGGGAACCGCATCTCGGGCGCGGCGACAAAAGGGGGGCTGGGAGGCTCCCACAACAGGGCGGGGCGGAGGCCCCGGAAAAGGAGAGAAGAATGAAAAACACCGTACTCGGCGGATTGGTCGCCACCGCCACCCTCCTCGGCGCCTCGGCGCAGGCGGAGGAGGTCGTCACCGCCGTTCACGCCTTTCCCGAGACGCTGATCTACACCCAGTCCTTCCTGCAATTCGTCGATCGGGTGAACACCGCCGGCGAGGGCGTGGTCCGGATCGAGGTGCGCGGCGGGCCGGAGGCGATCGGCATGTTCCAGCAGCCCGACGCGGTGCGCGACGGCATCGTCGACATGGTGTACACGCCCGGCTCCTTCTATGGCGGCGCGCTGCCGGAGAAGGACGCCATGGTCGCGTCCAACCTCACCGCCATCGAGGCGCGGGAGAATGGCGGCATCGACCTGATCGACCAGATCCATCAGGAAAAGATGGGCGTGAAGTATCTCGGCTGGTTCGATTCCGGCGTGACCTACAATCTGTGGACCCGCAACGCGCCGGAATTCGACGCGGAGGGCCGGCTGGAGGTCGAGGGGCTGAAGCTGCGCGGCAACGCGGTCTACAACGCCTTCTTCACCGAATATCTGGGCGCCCAGGTCATCGACCTGCCCACGACGGAGGTCTATTCGGCGCTGGAACGCGGCGTGGTCGATGCGACCGGCTGGACGCAGATCGGCCTGATCGATCTGAAGTGGAACGAATTCCTGAACTACCGGATCGAGCCGAACTTCTTCTCCACCGATCTTGGCGTGATCGTGAACCTCGACCGCTGGAACGAGCTCAGCGAGGAGGCCAGGGCCATCCTGCAGGAAGCGGCCATCCAGCATGAGGCGGACAGCGTCGACGCTCTGCGTGCAAAGCGGGACGAGGATTTCGCCGCCCTGGAGGGCATGGGCATGCAGGTCGTGTCCCTGGAAGGCGAGGCCAGGGCGGAGTATCTGGCGGCCGCCCGCGAGAAGACCTGGGAGCGGATGCGGAACCTGATGGCCGATCATCCGATGGGGACCGAGAACTACGACACGCTGATCTCGCTGTTCTACGACCCGGCCCTGGACTGACGGCCGGCACGGCCACGGCCCCGAGTGTGATGGTTCCGGAGTTCGGCGCATTCCTATGTGCCGGACTTCGGGAGCTGAATCACACGAGACGTGGGACACTTAGGGGCCGTGGCTGTCGGGCGGTAGGGCGATGAACCAGGCGATCCGGATCTACACCGGCCTTCTTTACGGGATGGCCGTGCTGGCGGGCGCGATGCTGGTCTGGCTCATGGTGTCGGTCATCACCTCGGTAGCGATGCGCAATGCCGGCCTGCAGCCCTTCGCCTGGCTCTTCACCTCCTCGGAATACGCGATGCTCTACATCACCATGCTGGGGGCGCCCTGGCTGGTGCGCGAGAAGGGGCATGTGCATATCGAGCTGGTCACCGCCGCCCTGCCGACCCGTTTGGCGCGGTGGGTCAGCCGGGCGGTGGCGGCGGGCTGTGTCATCGTTAGCGCCGTGCTGGCCTGGAAGGGCGCGGATCTGGTCCTCACCAATCTCGAGCGCAACGATTACGACGTGCGCGCCTATTACTTCCCGCGCTGGATCCTCACGATCTCCTTCCCGGTCTGCTTCGGCCTGATGGCGGTGGAGTTCGGGCGCTTCGTCTTCGGGGACCGCCTGTTGCATTCGGGCGAGGCGGGGATCCACGAGTAATGGCGTGGTACGAGGCGCTGGCCCTGCTGTTGGGCGCGATTCTGGTGCCGATGGCCCTGGGCATGCCGGTGGCCCTGGCCTTCCTGGCGGCGAACGTGGTCGGCGCCTGGATCTTCATGGGGGGCGAGCGCGGCGTGTCCGCCCTGCTGAACAACGGGCTTGGCGCCCTGACGAGTTACGCGTTGGTGCCGATCCCGCTCTTCCTGCTGATGGGGGAGATCTTCTTCCACACCGGGCTGGGCGCCCGGATGTTCAACGCCATCGACCGGCTGCTCGGCAAGCTGCCGGGGCGGCTCTCCTATGTGACGGTGTTGGGCGGTACGGGGTTCTCAACCCTGTCCGGCTCGTCCATGGGTTCGACCGCGCTACTGGGCAGCCTGATGGTGCCGGAGATGATCAAGCGCGGCTACAAGCGTCACATGTCGATCGGGCCGATCCTGGGGACCGGGGGGCTGGCGATCATCATCCCGCCCTCGGCCCTGGCGGTGCTGCTGGCGACCCTGGCGAAGATCGATGTCGGAGCCTTGCTGATCGCCGGGATCGTGCCGGGGTTGATCCTCGCCGGTTTCTACATCGCCACGATCTGGCTGCAGACGCGGATCGATCCCGGCGCGGCTCCGGCCTACGAGGTGGAGCGGATGAGCCCTGCCATCAAGCTCCTGCTGCTGGCGCGGGACGTGCTGCCGATGGTGGCGGTGATGATCGTGATCGTCGGCATGATGGTGGGCGGCATCGTGACCCCATCGGAGGCCGCGGCCTTCGGCGCGCTGGGCGTCCTGATCCTGGCGGCCCTGTTCCGTTGCCTGACCTGGACGGCGGTGAAGCGCTCCGTCATCGGCGCGCTGCGGGTGACGCTGATGGCCTATCTGATCGTCTTCGGCTCGGCGACCTTCAGCCAGCTCCTCGCCTTCTCGGGCGCGTCGCGCGGCCTGATCGCCTGGGCGACCGGTTTCGAGCTGGCCCCGATCGCGATGCTGCTGGTGATGTTCGGCGTGCTGCTGCTGCTCGGCATGTTGATGGAGCAGATCAGCATCATGCTGCTGACCGTGCCGATCTTCTTCCCCTTGGCCGAGAGCCTGGGATTCGATCTGGTCTGGTTCGGGCTGATCATGCTTTTGGCACTGGAAATCAGCTTCACCACGCCGCCCTTCGGTCTGTTGCTCTTCGTCATGAAGGGCGTATCCCCGCCGGACACCACGATGCGGGACATCTACGTGTCCGCCTTCCCCTATATGGGCTGCTCCCTGCTGGTGGTGGGGCTCCTGATCCTCGCGCCGCAACTGGCCCTCTGGCTGCCCGGCCTCTAAGGGGGCGTCCGCCCATTCGGGTCCCGGCGGGGCTGCCGGGTGTTCGGGAACGATCAGCTGTTGCGGTCGTCGATCAGCGCGCTCGGCTTGGCCAGGGTCTGGAGTGACTCCAGGTCGGTCATGTGGATGTCGCGTCCGTCCACCTCGACGCCATAGGGCTTGAGCGTGCCGAAGGCCCGCGACAGGTTCTCCGGCGTCATGCCCAGTAGCCCGGCGAGCGTCCGCTTGTCGACGGAGAGGGAGACCAGGCCGTTGCCGCCCTGCTCGCGGTTGGTGGCGATCAGGTAGTTGGCCAGGCGCTCCACCGAGGTGCGCAGCTTCTGGTTCTTCAGCGCCTTGACCATCTGGCGGTAGCGGCTGGCGAGCTCGACCACCATGGCGCGGGCGAAGGCGGCGTCGCGCTTGAACACCTCGCGGATGCTGCTGGACGGGATCATCAGGATGCGGGATTTCTCGGTGGTGCGCGCTGACATCAGATAGACGGCGTCCTTCATCACCGCGGCCAGGATGAAGGTCGCGACCGGGCGGACGAGGTCCATGGTCGTTTCGCGCCCATTGGCGTTGGCGAAGAGCTCGACGCAGCCCTCGACCACGATGTAGAGGAAATCGGCCCGCTCGCCGGCCTCGATCAGCTGCACCTGCGCCGGGAAGCGCTGCAGGAACGCCGCCTGCATCACCTCCTCGAAGTTCGCCTCCTCCATGTCGGAGAACGGCGCCAGCCTGCGGACATCGTCTCGGTCTTCCGATCGCATGCCGCACCGTCGCCCATGGCCTTGATAAATGTCAAGCGGGTGGCCGAAATCCGATATGGGCCCGGAACTGTGCGGCAAATTGTCAGAGTCATTCCATCAACCGCATATCCAAATTCGATCATAGCTATCCTTGTTTTCGCGTTCCCTGAGGCCCGATTGATCGAGATCAATCCAGGTGGCCGGCGCTCCACCGTATCGAACCCTAGGAGATTGGGGACGAATGGCTGGGAGGCAGAAACGATGGCTCAACTCGACGGCGTGACGCAGGCACAGCAGCGCGGCGCGCTGACCACCAGCACCATCGCCTTCACCGTCTGCTTCGCGGTCTGGACGATCTTCTCGATCATCGGCGTTCGCATCAAACAGGAGCTGGGGCTCTCCGATACCCAGTTCGGCCTGCTGGTCGGCACGCCGATTCTGACCGGCTCGCTGAGCCGCATCTTCCTCGGCATCTGGACCGACCAGTATGGCGGCCGCATCGTCTATGTCTGCGTGATGGTGCTGGCGGCGCTGGCGACCTTCCTGCTGTCCTTCGCCGACACCTACCCGCTGATGCTGCTGGCCGCGCTGGGCGTGGGCCTCGCCGGCGGCTCCTTCGCGGTCGGCATCGCCTATGTCTCCAAATGGTATCCGCCGGAGCGGCAGGGCACGGCGCTGGGCATCTTCGGCGTCGGCAATGTCGGCGCCGCGGTCACCAAGTTCGTCGCCCCCTTCGTGCTGGTCGCCTATGGCTGGCACACGGTGGCGCATGTCTGGGCGGCCGCCTTGCTGGTCATGGCGGCGATCTTCTGGTTCACCACCGAGGACGACCCGGCGCTGAAGGAGCGCCGCGCCAGGGGCGAGAAGCACCGCAGCACCCTGCTGGAGCTGGAGCCCCTGAAGAACCAGCAGGTCTGGCGCTTTGCGCTCTACTACTTCTTCGTCTTCGGCGGTTTCGTGGCGCTGGCGCTATGGCTGCCGCGCTACCTGATCGGCGTCTACGGCCTCGACATCAAGACCGCCGGCATCCTGGCCGCGTTCTACTCGGTCCCGGCCTCCCTGTTCCGGGCCTATGGCGGCCATCTGTCGGACCGCTACGGGGCCCGGCGGATCATGTACTGGACCTTCGGCGTCTCGCTGATCTGTCTGTTCATGCTGTCCTATCCGGACACCGACTACGTCATCCACGGCATCGAGGGAGATATCGCGTTCTCGACCAGCATGGGACTGGTGCCGTTCATCATCGCTGTCTTCGTGCTCGGCTTCTTCATGTCGCTGGGCAAGGCGGCGGTCTACAAGCACATCCCGGTCTACTACCCCAACCATGTCGGCTCGGTCGGCGGGCTGGTCGGCATGATCGGCGGGCTGGGCGGGTTCATCCTGCCGATCCTGTTCGGCGTCATGAACGACCTGACCAACATTCCGACCGGCATCTTCATGCTGCTGTTCGGATTGGTCGCCGCCACGGTCATCTGGATGCACCTGTCGATCCGCCAGATGGAACGCGACGTGGCCGGTCATGTGCTCGACAAGCTGCCGCCGTTGGCGGAGCTGAAGGAGGTGCACCGGGAGGAGAGCCACGCCGGCAAGATGGGCCCGCTGCTGACCGACTGGCGGCCGGAGGACCCGGAATTCTGGGAGGCCGAAGGGCACCGGATCGCCCGGCGCAATCTGTGGATCTCGATCCCCTGCCTGCTGCTCGCCTTCTCGGTCTGGCTCGTCTGGTCGGTGGTGGTCGCCAAGCTACCGTCGATCGGCTTCCAGTACGACACCGGCCAACTGTTCTGGCTGGCGGCCCTGCCGGGCCTGTCGGGCGCGACCCTGCGGATCTTCTACTCCTTCATGGTGCCGATCTTCGGCGGAAGGCTGTGGACGGCGCTGACCACCGCGTCGCTGATCATCCCGGCCCTGGGCGTCGGCTATGCGGTGCAGAACCCCGAGACGCCCTACTTCATCTTCCTGGTGCTGGCACTGTTGTGCGGCTTCGGCGGCGGCAACTTCGCCTCCTCCATGGCCAATATCAGCTTCTTCTTCCCCAAGAGGGAGAAGGGCCAGGCGCTGGCGATGAATGCCGGCCTCGGCAATGCCGGCGTCAGCGTCATGCAGTTCGTGGTGCCGCTGGTGATCACCGCCGGCGTGTTCGGCGCCCTGGGCGGCGAGCCGCAGGTGGCGGCGGATGGAAGCCAGCTTTGGATCCAGAACGCCGGATTTATCTGGGTGCCGTTCCTGATCGTTTCCACCCTGCTGGCCTGGTTCGGCATGAACGACATCGCCGAAGCGAAGGCATCGTTCTCCGAACAGGCGGTGATCTTCCAGCGCAAGCACAACTGGATCATGTGCTGGCTCTACACCGGCACCTTCGGTTCATTCATCGGCTACTCCGCGGGCTTCCCGCTGCTGGCCAGGACCCAGTTCCCTGAGGTGGATTCGCTGCAGTACGTCTTCCTGGGACCGCTGGTCGGCGCGCTGAGCCGGGCAGCCACGGGCTGGATCTCCGACAAGTATGGCGGCGGCCGGGTCACGCTCTGGGTGTTCTGGCTGATGATCGCGGCGGTGGCGGGCGTCCTCTACTTCCTCGGCATCAAGGACCAGCCAGGCGCGTTCTGGGGCTTCTTCGCGATGTTCATGATCCTGTTCTTCGCGACCGGCGTCGGCAACGCCTCCACCTTCCAGATGATCCCGATCATCATGCGCAAGGAGATCGGCCGGCTGATGCCCTCCGCCAGCGAGCATGACCAGCTGCGCAACGCGGAGAAGGAATCCGCGGCTATCATCGGCTTCACCTCGGCGATCGCAGCCTATGGCGCCTTCTTCATCCCGAAATCCTACGGGACGTCGATCAGCGCGACCGGCGGTCCGGAGGCGGCGCTTTGGGGCTTCCTGATCTTCTACGTCACCTGCGCGGTGATCACCTGGTTCGTCTACACGCGCCGCGGCGGCCTGCTGCACGACGTGGAGCGCCGGCCGCCGCCGACGGCGACGACGACGACCACACCGGCAACCGCCTAGCGGAAGGAGCAACGCGATGAGTCATCTGCTCGACCGTCTGAACTTCTTCGCCAGCAACACGGTGGGCGGCTTCTCCGGTGGTCACGGCGTGACCACCCGCGAGGATCGAAGCTGGGAGGAGGCCTATCGCCAGCGCTGGGCGCACGACAAGGTGGTGCGCTCCACCCATGGCGCCAACTGCACCGGATCGTGCTCCTGGAAGATCTATGTCAAGGGCGGGATTGTCACCTGGGAGACCCAGCAGACCGACTATCCGCGCACCCGGCCCGATCTGCCGAACCACGAGCCGCGCGGCTGCTCCCGTGGGGCGAGCTATAGCTGGTATCTGTACTCCGGCAACCGGGTGAAACATCCGCTGGTGCGCTCGCGGCTGGTCAAGCTGTGGCGCGATGCGCGGGCGACCCTGTCGCCGGTGGCGGCGTGGAAATCCATCGTCGAGGATCCGGAGAAGCGCGCCGCCTACACCAAGAAGCGCGGCCATGGCGGCTTCGTGCGCGCCGGGTGGGACGAGGTGACGGAGATCATCGCCGCCGCCAACGCCTATACCGCCAAGACATTCGGTCCCGACCGGGTGATCGGCTTCTCGCCGATCCCGGCGATGTCGATGGTCTCCTATGCGGCCGGTTCCCGCTACCTGTCGCTGTTGGGCGGCGTGTGCATGTCGTTCTACGACTGGTATTGCGACCTGCCGCCGGCCTCGCCGCAGACCTGGGGCGAGCAGACCGACGTGCCGGAAAGCGCCGATTGGTACAACTCCGGTTTCCTGCTGATCTGGGGCTCCAACGTGCCCCAGACCCGCACCCCGGACGCGCATTTCTATACCGAGGCCCGCTACAAGGGCACCAAGAGCGCGGTGATCTGCCCAGACTATTCCGAGGCGTCGAAATTCGCCGATATCTGGCTGCACCCCAAGCAGGGGACCGATGCGGCGCTCGCCATGGCCATGGGCCATGTGATCCTCCGGGAGTTCCACCTGGACCGGCAGGCGGAGTATTTCGAGAGCTATTGCCGGCAGTACTCCGACATGCCGATGCTGGTGCGGCTGGTGAAGCGGGACGGGCACTACGTGCCGGAGCGGCTGGTCCGGGCTTCGGAGTTCGAGGGCGGTCTGGGTGAGAAGAACAATCCCGACTGGAAGACCGTCGCGGTCGATGCCGGCGGGGAGGTCGTCGTGCCGCAGGGCTCGGTCGGCTTCCGCTGGGGCGAGCAGGGCAAGTGGAACCTGGAGGAGAAGGACTCCGCCGGCAAGGACACCCAGCTCAAGCTGAGCCTGATCGTCGACACCGACCATGACGAGGTGGCCGAGATCGGCTTCCCCTATTTCGGCAACCGCCAGCACGACCATTTCCAGGGCACCGACCATCCTGACGTGCTGGTCCGCCGCGTGCCGGCCAAGCGGGTGCAACTCGCCGACGGCGAGGCGCTGGTCGCCACCGTGTTCGACCTGTTTGCCGCCAATTACGGTCTCGATCGCGGCCTGGGCGGCGACCACGTGGCGGAATCCTTCGACGATATGACGCCCTACACGCCGGCCTGGGCGGAGCACATCACCGGCGTGCCGCGCGACCAGATCGTGACCGTGGCAAGGGAGTTCGCCCGCAACGCCGAGAAGACGCTCGGCAAGTCCATGGTGATCCTCGGGGCCGGGCTGAATCACTGGTACCACATGGACATGAACTACCGGGGGATCATCAATCTCCTGGTGATGTGCGGCTGCGTCGGCCAGTCCGGCGGCGGCTGGGCGCATTATGTGGGCCAGGAGAAGCTGCGGCCGCAGACCGGCTGGCTGCCTCTGGCCTTCGGCCTCGACTGGGGCCGCCCGCCGCGGCACATGAACTCGACATCCTTCTGGTATGCCCATACCGACCAGTGGCGCTACGAGACCCTGGGCGTCGATGAGATCGTCTCGCCGACGGCGCCGGAAGGGCCGTGGAATGGCGCCCTGATCGACTACAACGTCCGGGCCGAGCGCATGGGCTGGCTGCCGTCTGCGCCGCAGCTCAAGACCAACCCGCTGGAGATCGCCGCGGCCGCCGAGAAGGCCGGCAAGGAGCCGAAGGACTATCTGGTCGACGCGCTGAAATCCGGCGAGGTCGAGATGTCCTGCCAGGATCCGGACGATCCGGCCAACTGGCCGCGCAATCTGTTCGTCTGGCGCTCCAACCTGCTCGGCTCGTCGGGCAAGGGGCATGAGTATTTCCTCAAGCACCTGCTGGGCACGTCCCATGGCGTGCAGGGCAAGGACCTCGGCGAGGATGGCGGGCAGAAGCCGGACGAGGTCGCCTGGCACGACACCGCGCCGGAGGGTAAACTGGACCTGCTGGTGACGATCGACTTCCGCATGTCGACCACCTGCGTCTATTCCGACATCGTTCTGCCGACCGCCACCTGGTACGAGAAGAACGACCTCAACACCTCCGACATGCACCCGTTCATCCACCCGCTGACGGCGGCGGTGGACCCGGCCTGGGAGGCGCGCAGCGACTGGGAGATCTACAAGGGCATCGCCCGGAAGTTCTCCGAGGTCGCACCGGAGATCCTGGGGGTCGAGAAGGATACGGTGCTGGTGCCGATCCTGCACGACACGCCGGCGGAGATCGCCCAGGCGATGGACGTGAAGGACTGGAAGCGCGGCGAATGCGATCCGGTACCGGGCAAGACCATGCCGCAGATCGCCGTGGTCGAGCGCGACTACCCGAACCTCTACAAGCGCTTCACCGCGCTCGGCCCGCTGATGGAAAAGCTGGGCAATGGCGGCAAGGGCATCACCTGGAACACCGACCACGAAGTCGAGTTCCTGAAACGCCTCAACGGGGCGGTGACCGAGGAGGGCCCGACCAAGGGCATGCCGCGCATCGAGACCGATGTCGACGCCACCGAGGTGATCCTGTCCCTGGCGCCGGAGACCAATGGCGAGGTTGCGGTCAAGGCCTGGGACGCCTTGTCCAAGGCCACCGGCCGCGAGCACACCCACTTAGCAGTGCCTAAAGAAGACGAAAAGATCCGCTTCCACGACGTGGTGGCACAGCCCCGCAAGATCATCTCCTCGCCGACCTGGTCGGGGCTGGAATCGGAGAAGGTCTGCTACAACGCCGGCTACACCAACGTGCATGAGATGATCCCCTGGCGCACCCTGACCGGGCGCCAGCAGCTGTACCAGGATCATCTGTGGATGCGGGCCTTCGGCGAGGCGCTCTGCGTCTACCGGCCGCCGATCGATACCAAGACGGTGGCGCCGGTGATTGACGCCAAGTCGAACGGCCAACCGCAAGTGGTGCTGAACTTCATCACCCCGCACCAGAAATGGGGCATCCACTCCACCTACACCGACAATCTGCTGATGCTGACCATGTCGCGCGGCGGACCGATCGTCTGGCTGTCGGAGGCGGACGCCGCCAAGGCGGGCATCGCCGACAATGACTGGGTGGAGGCCTACAACACCAACGGGGCGCTGGTCGCGCGCGCCGTGGTCTCCCAGCGCATGCGCGAGGGCACGCTGTTCATGTACCACGCGCAGGAGAAGATCGTGAATGTGCCCGGGTCGGAAGTGACCGGCCAGCGCGGCGGCATCCACAACTCGGTCACCCGGGCGGTGGTCAAGCCGACCCACATGATCGGCGGCTACGCCCAGCAATCCTACGGCTTCAACTATTACGGCACGGTCGGCGCCAACCGCGACGAGTTCGTCATCGTGCGCAAGATGGAGAACGTCGACTGGCTCGAAGGGCCGGCTTTGGAGAAGGAGGCAGCCGAATGAAGATCCGGGCCCAGATCGGCATGGTGCTGAACCTCGACAAATGCATCGGGTGCCACACCTGCTCCGTCACCTGCAAGAACGTGTGGACCAGCCGCGAAGGCATGGAATACGCCTGGTTCAACAACGTCGAGACCAAGCCGGGCATCGGCTATCCCAAGGAATGGGAGAACCAGAAGCGCTGGAACGGCGGCTGGACCCGCACCCGCGGCGGCAAGCTGAAGCCCAAGATGGGGGCGAAGTGGCGCATCCTGGCCAACATCTTCGCCAACCCGGACCTGCCTGAGATCGACGACTATTACGAGCCCTTCACCTTCGACTACGAGCATCTGCAGACGGCGAAGGAAAGCCAGGCCATGCCGACGGCCCGGCCGCGCTCGCTGATCTCCGGCGAGCGCATGGAGAAGATCGAATGGGGCCCGAACTGGGAGGAGATCCTGGGCGGCGAGTTCTCCAAGCGGTCCAAGGACGTGAACTTCGAGGGCGTGGAGAAGGAGATCTACGGCCAGTTCGAGAACACCTTCATGATGTACCTGCCCAGGCTGTGCGAGCACTGCCTGAACCCGACCTGCGTGGCGGCCTGCCCCTCCGGCGCCATTTACAAGCGCGAGGAGGACGGCATCGTCCTGATCGACCAGGAGAAGTGCCGCGGCTGGCGCATGTGCGTGTCGGGCTGCCCCTACAAGAAGATCTACTACAACTGGTCGAGCGGGAAGTCGGAGAAGTGCATCTTCTGCTATCCGCGCATCGAGGCCGGCCAGCCGACCGTGTGCTCGGAGACCTGCGTCGGCCGTATCCGCTATCTCGGCGTGCTGCTGTATGACGCGGACCGCATCGAGGAGGCGGCCTCGGCCCCCGATGAGCAGGACCTCTACCAGGCCCAATGCGACATCTTCCTGGACCCCAACGATCCGGCGGTGATCGCCCAGGCCCGCGCCGATGGCGTGCCCGAGGCCTGGCTGGACGCTGCCAAGCGCTCGCCGGTCTACAAGATGGCGATGGACTGGAAGGTCGCCTTCCCGCTGCATCCGGAATACCGGACCCTGCCGATGGTCTGGTACGTGCCGCCGCTGTCGCCGATCCAGTCCGCCGCCGAGGCCGGCCAGATCGGCGTCGACGGCGAAATGCCGGATGTGCGCAGCCTGCGCATCCCGCTGCGGTATCTCGCGAACCTGCTGACCGCCGGCAAGGAGGAGCCGGTGGCTCAGGGGCTGGAACGCATGCTGGCCATGCGCGGCTACATGCGCGCCAAGACCATCGACGGGGTGATCGACGAGAGCCAGGCGGAACGGGTCGGCATGACCGGCGCCCAGATCGAGGACATGTACCACGTCATGGCGATCGCCAATTACGAGGACCGCTTCGTGATCCCCACCACCCATCGCGAAGTCGGCGAGGATGCGTATGACATCCGCGGAAGCTGCGGCTTCAGCTTCGGCAATGGCTGCTCGGAGGGTACCAGCGAGAGCAACCTGTTCGGCGGCAAGAAGCGCAAGCCGGTCGAGACACCGACGGAGTTGATCCGATGAACCGGACCCTGAAGAGCCTCTCGGTGCTGCTGTCCTATCCGACCGAGGAGATGGTGGCGGCGGTGCCGGCAATCCGCGAGGCCATAGCAGGCGAGGGGTTGGTGCCGAAGGCCGAGATGGGACCGCTCACCGCGCTGATCGACTCCTTCGCGACCGGCGATCTCTACGATCTGCAGGAGCGCTACGTGCTGCTGTTCGACCGCACCCGGTCCCTGTCGCTGCACCTGTTCGAGCACGTGCATGGCGAGGGCAGGGACCGCGGCCAGGCAATGGTCGACCTGAAGATGCATTACGCTAGGCACGGCATGGAGCTCGGCACAGGCGAGCTTCCGGATTTCCTGCCGCTCTTCCTGGAGTTCCTGTCGACCCGGCCGCTGCCTGAGGCTCGCGCCCTGCTGGGCCAGCCGCTGCACGTGTTGACCGCGCTCAGGGAACGGCTGGTCAAGCGCAAGAGCCCCTACGCCGCCGCCCTGGCGGCCCTCGAAGCTATCGCCGAGGCCGATGCCGGCGATGGGACGGAAACGCTGGCCGAATACCCCGACGACGACCCGGAGGATCTGGATGCCCTCGACCGCGCCTGGGAGGACCACCCGGTCACCTTCGGTCCCGGTGCCGCCGGAGGCGTATCGCCCGGCGGCGGCTGTCCGGCTGCCCGCGAGACCCTGGCGCGAATGGACGCGCCGGCGCCGGCCCTCACCCGGCTCGCCAAGGCTCGCCACCCTCTCCCAGAGGGAGAGGGAAATGATGAGGCCGATCCGAAAAACCCTCTCCCCCTGGGAGAGGGTGGGCCGCCGAAGGCGGACCGGGTGAGGGCACCCGGCCCCGACGCCAACACCATCTGACGAGGCATCCCATGGCGAGCTTCCTCAATACACTGTTCTTCGGGATCTATCCCTATATCGCGCTGGCGGTGATGCTGATCGGGACGATCATCCGCTATGACCGCGAGCCTTATACCTGGCGTTCCGGATCCAGCCAGCTTCTGCGCCGCCGGCAATTGGTGATGGGCTCGGTGCTGTTCCATGTGGGCGTGCTGATCGTCTTCTTCGGCCATCTGGTCGGGCTGCTGACCCCCATCGCGCTGTTCGACATGGTCGGCATCAGCCACGGCTTCAAACAGATGATGGCCATCGTGGTCGGCGGCGTGGCCGGGGTGATGTGCCTGATCGGCGCCCTGATGCTGCTGCACCGGCGCCTGTTCGACGCGCGCATCCGGCGCAGCACCAGCTTCGCCGATCTCGGCATCCTGGTGCTGCTGATCGTGCAGCTGCTGCTGGGCCTCGGGACCATCCCGGTCTCCATGCAGCACCTCGACGGGCACGAGATGGTGACATTCATGAGCTGGGCGCAGGGCATCTTCATCTTCGACATGGCCGCGTCGAGCTACATCGCCGACGCCAACCTGGTGTTCAAGGCGCATCTGTTCCTGGGCCTGACCATCTTCCTGCTGTTCCCGTTCACCCGGCTGGTGCACATGCTCAGCGTGCCGCTGCGCTATCTGTGGCGGCCAGGCTACCAGGTGGTGCGCAGCCGGCAGATCGGTCACGGCACGCCGGCGGAGTAGGGCGGTGCACCCCATCACCGTCAACGACACGGCGATCGCGCCGGATGCGATCGCCGCCGAGGCGCAGAACCATCCGGCGGACACGCCCGACCAGGCGCTGGAGGCCGCCGCGACCGCGCTGGTGGTGCGGGAGCTGCTCTTGCAACGGGCGCGGCAGCTCGGGCTGGAGCCCGAACCGGCCGAGGATTCCGACGGTCGCCGCGAAACCGACGAGGAGGCGCTGATCCGCCAGCTTCTGGACCGTGAGGTGTCGACGCCGCAGGCCGACGAGGCGACCTGCCGCCGCTACTACGACAACAACCGGCGGCGCTTCCGCGGTCCCGACCTGTTCGAGGCGGCGCATATCCTGATCGCCGCCGATCCGAATGACGAAGCCGCCTATGCGGCGGCGACCGCGCGGGCCGAGGCCATCATCACGGCGCTCGAGTCCAGCCCTTCCGACTTCGCGGCGCTGGCCCGGGCGCATTCCGACTGCTCCTCGGCCGCGCAAGGCGGCAATCTGGGCCAGGTCGCCAGGGGCCAGACCGTGTCGGAATTCGAGACCTTCCTGTTCAACCTTGAGGACGGCCAGCTCTGTCCGGTGCCGGTGAAGTCCCGCTACGGCGTCCACGTCCTGCGGCTGGACCGAAGGATCGACGGCCGTGACCTGCCGTTCGAGCATGTCCGCGAGCGCATCGCCGGATATTTGGCGGAGGCGAGCTGGAGGCGCGCGGTCGCCCAATACATCCGGCTCCTGGCCGGACAGGCCGAAATCCGGGGCATCAAGATCGACGCCGCCACGGACCCTTTGGTGCAGTAGCCCGGGCGCGGCCGTCACCGCTGGCCGTAATCCTCCAGGTACATCCGGCGCGCCTCGGCGACGAGTGCGGCGTCGAGGGGGATGAGTTCGCCGCGCTGCCGGGCGAAGTGGATGATCTCGGCTTCCTCCTCGACATAGACGGCGTATTTCAGGGCCTCGTTGGGTGTCTTGCCGATGGTGAAGACGCCGTGGCTGCGCATGAGGATAGCCGAGCTGTTGCCGATCTTGGCCACGATCTCCTTGCCGATCGCCTCCTCGCCGATGGTGGCGAAATCGGACACCGGGATGTCGCCTCCGAACAGCGCCGCCGCCGTCGTCGTATAGACCCGCAGCGGCTCGCCGCGGACCGCGAAGCTGGTGGCGTAGGGCGAATGGGTATGGACGATGCCGTGAATGTCCGGCCGATTGCGATAGACGTAGAGGTGCGATGCGGTGTCGATCGACGGTGTCATCGTGCCATCGATGACATTGCCGTCCAGGTCGATGATGACGACATCCTCGGCCCGCAACTCGCTCAGCTGGACGCCGCTCGGCTTGATCGCCACCAGCCCGGACTCGGGGTCGCGGCCGCTGGCATTGCCCTGGGCCCACTTCACCAGCCCCGCCTTGGGAAGCGCGGTGTTGGCCGCCCAGACGGCGTTGCGGAGCTCCTCAAAGGTCATGTCTGCCTCCCTCCTGCGTGACCGCGACCGGCACCCTCAGAGCGCCTCCAGCTGGTCGACGCTCAACGATGCCGCCTCCTGCAGGCGCACATCGGCCAGATCGTCTTCGGTGATGCCGAGCCGCTGGCCGATCAACTCCTCCACGGCGCGCACCAGCGCCGTCGCATCCAGTTCGTACTTCCTCATCAGATAGGGCAGTGAGGCGCCGTGGGCATAGGTGTCCCGGAGCCCGCGGCGCACCAGCTTCGCCCCGACTCCGTGATCGGCCATCATCTCGGCGACCGCCGTGCCCAGCCCGCCCTGGATTGTATGGTTCTCGAAGGTGATCGACCCGTATTTCGGCGTCGACACCGCCTCCAGCACCGTCGGATCGGTGAAGGGCTTCAGCGTGGAGACATGCAGATGGGTGATCGACACGCCCTTGGTCTGGAGCAGGGCGGTGGCGCGCATGGTCTCCTCGGTGCACACCCCGGTGGAGATCAGCGTCACATCGCTACCTCGTGAGAGGGTCCGGGCGCGGTTGAACCGGAGCGGCTCGTCCTTCGGGAACAGCCGCGGGATCTGGCCGCGCAGCATGCGAACATAGACCGGGCCGTCGACGGCATGCACCGGGTCCAGCAGGCTTTCCACATCGGTGGCGTCGCCGACCTCGAAGATGGTCAGGTTCGGAATGCCGCGCAGCACCGCCAGATCGTCCACCGCCTGGTGGGTCACCCCGCCCGGGGTCGTGATCCCGGGCAGGAAGCCGAACAGCCGCACTCGCAAATTCGGATAGCACACGGACATGGAAAGCTGATCGAGCGGCCGGCGGTAGAGGAACACCGCGAAGGTGTGCAGCAGCGGCACGAACCCCTCGCGCGCCAGCCCGCCGGCCCAGCTCAGCATGTTCTGCTCGGCCATGCCCATGGACAGGAAACGGTCCGGATAGGCGTCGCGGAAGCCGGCGATCTCGGTGGATCCGGTCAGATCGCCGGACAGCACCAGGACCTCCGGCTTGTCCTTGGCCCAGCGCACCAGATTGGCGTCATGCACCTTGTTCAGGAGGTCCATTGCCCGTCCTCACATGCTGTCGTGGAAAGAGCGGAACCGGGCCATTTCCGCCTCGTCCTTGAAGCGCACGAAATGCAGCAGCGGCTTGCGTTCGTCGAGCAGGGGGATTCCCCGGGCGGTGTCGGTGTAGCCCAGCACGAAATGCGGCCGTCCGTCCGGTGACAGGTTCATCGCCGCATCCAGCGCCTCCACGTCGTGGCCGTCGACGCTGACCGCCCGGCCCCCGAAGCCCTCGATGCGCCCGGTGATCGGTTCGATGTTCATGACGTCCCGGGTCAGCCCGTCGACCTGCTGTCCGTTCACATCGGCGACCACAACCACGTTGTCGAGCCCGTAATGGGCAAGGCACTGCACCGCTTCCCAGGTCTGGCCCTCCTCGAACTCGCCGTCCGACATGAAGACGAAAACCCGGCCGCTCTCGCCCCGCCGCCGCCGCGCCATGGCGATGCCGCCCGCCTGCGACAGCGCCTGACCGAAAGAGCCGGTGGTCAGCTCGAAACCCGGAGAATGCTCCGCGCCGATCATCTCGACCGTCGAGCCGTCGGTGTTGAAGGTCTTCAAGGCGTCCGCGGATAGCCGCCCGACCTCGACCAGCGCCGCGTAAATCGCCACCGCATAATGGGCCGGCGAGATCAATAGCCGGTCGATGTCCGGCCCCTGCGGCCCGTTATAGGCCGCGCCCATGCCGTGGCCGGCGCCGTTCGAGCCGGGCACGCCGGCGAAGTCCGGCGGCGTCATCGGCGCGGTGCTCGCGCCGATCTTCAGCGTCCGGCCATACAGGGTCGCCAGGATCTCGGCCGAGCTCAGCGCCTGGCTGAGATAACACCCGTTGCGCTCGATGGTGAGGTCCAGCACCCGCTTGCGGATGCCGTGGGCGACCCGGTTCGCCGCGTCGACCCAGCTGTTGGACGGATCGGTCGGTGCGGGTCCTCCGGTCATGACGCCCCCGAATTGGAGTCGGCGGATAGGGCGCCCTTGCCTGCGGCCAGCGCCAGCACGTCTTCCGCCGTCGTCGCGTCGACCACCAGCGTGTTGAAATAGCGCCCCCTCAAGGCGCCCAGCACCGCCTTGGCCTTGGCCGGCGAGGCGCACAGGCAGATCGACCAGTCGGCGTCGCGCATCGCCTCCAGGGAGATACCGACGACACGCCTGCCGTAATCGCCAACCTCACGCCCCTCGGCGTCGATCATGCGCGCAAAGACGTGGCCGACGGCGCCCTGTTGCTTGGCCAGCGCCGCCTCGGCCTTGTCGATATAGCCGGCGCGCTCCAGGCTCGACAGATCGTCATCCAGCGCGCCGACGCCTTGGACGATCACATTCGACCGGCCGGCCACCTTGATGGTGTCGCGGATCTGCCGCTGGTCCATCAACTGGTCGCGGAACTCCGGCGTGTCGACCAGGGCCGGCGCCGGCAGCAGCCGGCAGGTTCCCCCCAGATGCTCCGCCAGCCGAAACGCCAGGTTCGGGCCGTCCACCTCGGGATCGCCCTGGCCCAGCGCGCCGGAGAGCTGGATCACCTGCACCCCGTCCAGGGCCACCGGCTGGATAGCGCGGACCATGTGGTACAGCGTGTATCCCCAGGTGACGCCGACGATCATGCCCTCGTCCAGCACCGACATCAGCAGTTCCGCGCCCGCCGCGCCGACCATGGTCAGCCGCTCTTGCGGCGATGCGCCGGCCGGGGTCACGACCGCGTCGCGCAGCCCGAACGTGTCGCGCAGATGCCGAGACAATTCGGAGTCGCTTTCGACCGCCTTCTGGATGCTGATCTGCACGATGCCGGCGGACCGCGCATCGGCGAGCAGCCGCGAGACGGTGGAGTGCGAGCAGTCCAGCAGCCGCGCGATCTCCTGCTGGCTCAGGCTCTGCTCGTAATACAGTTCCGCCACACGGCGCATCTGGGATTGCTTGACGCTGGTGCTCACAGGCGTGGTTCCGGTTTCGCCGATCCAGTCCCACCTGCATACGCCTCGTTGCACAATTTTGCAAGTATGAGAGAATATTTCTGTTTTTCTTGACAATGATCCGGGGGTGCGGCTTCCTAGGCGAACGAGTTTGCACCATCTGGAAAATCTGTTCAGCCGAAGGAGCGCGCAGCCGATGCCGAAGGTCCGGACCGTTCTGGGCGATGTGGAAGCCGAGGAGCTCGGCTACACGATGCCGCATGAGCACATCCTGACGAACCCCCAGGGCGAGGGGACCAAGAACAACAAGGACCATCACCTGGACTCGGTGGAGAAGGCCATCGAGATGCTGGAGGAGTTCAAGGCGGTCGGCGGCGGCTGCATCGTCGAGACGACGCCGCAGAGCTGGGGCCGCAACGCGCCCGGCATGGTCGAGGCCTCGTCCAAGACCGGCGTGCACGTCATCGCCTGCACCGGCTATATCTGCGAAGAGCACGGCATGGAGCCGGAGGTCGACAACATGACCGTGCAGCAGCTGGCCGACAAAATGATCCATGACGTAACGGTCGGCATGGACGGCACCGACGCCAAGGCCGGCTGGTGCAAGGCCGGCACCGCCTACATGCACATCACCCGAAACGAGGAGAAGCAGTTGCGGGCGGCGGCCCGGGCGGCGGCGGCGACCGGCGTATGCATGCACACCCACACCACCTCCGGCACCATGGGCATCGAGCAGATCGAGATCGTCGAGGATGAAGGCTGCCTGCCGCTGGACCGCATGATCGTCGCCCATGTCGACCGGGTGCCGGACCTCTGGTACCACCGCAAGATGCTGCAGAAGGGCGTCTACCTGATCTATGACGGCCCGGGGAAGGCCAAATACTACCCGGATTCCATACGGGTGGAGCTGCTGCAGAAGCTGGTCGCCGAGGGCTATGAGGAGCGCCTCATGCTGTCCAACGACATGGGCCGGCGCTCCCACCACAAGGTCTATGGCTTCGGTCCGGGCTTCACCTGGATCAAGGAGCGCTTCCTGCCGCGCCTGCGCGAGGAAGGCTTCTCCGAAGAGGTGCTGCACAAGTTCATGTACGATAACCCGCAGCGCATCTACGGGATGGCCAACGGGCAGTGATGCGGCGGCCGCGGCTCCAGCTCGCGCTCGACCTCACCGATCTCGAGCAGGCCGTCGCCGCCGCCACTCGGGTGGCGGCGGCGGTTGACGTCATCGAGGCCGGCACGCTGCTGTGCCTCGCCGAAGGCATGCACGCGGTCGGGGCCCTGCGTGAGGGTTTCGCGGACAAGATCATCGTGGCGGACGTGCGTATCGCGCGAGCCGGTCGCAACATCGCGGAGATGGCGTTTAGTGCCGGTGCGGACTGGGTCACCGTCGTCGGCGAGGCGCCGCCGGAGACGGTCGAGGCCGCCGCCAAGGTGGCCCGGTCGCATCAAGGCGAGATCCAGATAGAGCTGAACCCGGACTGGACGCGGGACCGGGCCATGGCCTGGCGCGATCTTGGCGTTGAGCAGGTAATCTTCCACAGCACCGCCGAGGTCGAGGCGGTCGGAACCGGCTGGTCGGCATCGTCGCTCGAGACGGTCGCCACATTGGCAGAGATGGGATTCAGGGTGACGGCGACGGGCGGGATCGAGCCCGGATCGATCGCGTCCTTCGCCGGGATACCGGTCTCCGTCTTCATCGCCGGCCGGGCCATCGTCAAGGCTCCGGATCCCCTGGCGTCGGCCCGGGCCTTCCAATCGGCGATCGCGGACACCTATGGCTAGGCCGCGCATCGGCATCTACGAAAAGGCCCTGCCGGCCTTGGACGGCTGGCCGGCCCGCATGGCCGCGGTCGCCGAGAGCGGATTCGACTTCCTCGAGATCGCGGTGGATGAGTCAGATGAACGGTTGCGGCGGCTGGACTGGTCGCCTGCGGACCGCTCGGCGTTGTGCCGGGCCGCTTCCGATGCTGGTGTCGGCATCCATGCGGTCATCCTCAGCGCGCATCGCCGGATTCCATTGGGGAGCGCATCGCGGGCGACCCGAAGATTGGCGCTCGACATCCTCGAGAAGGCGGTCGGCCTGGCCGTCGATATCGGTGCCCGCACGATCCAGCTCGCCGGGTATTATGTCTACTACGAGCCCCATGACGGGGACTCTCGCGAGCGCTTCGTGGACGGGCTGCATCGCGGGCTGGAGAAGGCAGGGGCGGCAGGCGTGATGCTGGGGCTGGAGACGATGGACGGTGAGGATGTGACCTCGGTTTCCCGGGCCATGGAGATCGTCGACGAGATCGGCTCGCCATGGCTTCAGGTCTATCCCGACATCGGCAACCTGGCGGCCAACGGCCTGGATGTCGGTGCCGAGTTGAAGCGCGCCAAAGGCCATCTGGTCGGCATCCATTTGAAGGACGCGCGCCCGGGAGAGTACCGGCGAGTGCCGTTCGGGGAGGGGGTCGTCCCGTTCGTCGACGCGTTTCGCGCGCTGGCCGAGATCGGCTATGACGGGACCTACCTGATCGAGATGTGGAACGACGACGCGGCCGACTCTCTGCGGATCATCTCCGACGCCCGGGTCTGGATACAGGACCGGATGGTCGAGGCCGGGCTGGCAATGCCGGAAGAGTTCGCCCATGCCCCGGTTTGACCTGACGACATTCGGCGAAGGCGTGCTGCGTCTGAGCGTGCCGGCGGGGCATCGGATCGAGACCGCGTCGACCTTCGACGTCAACGTCTCCGGCACCGAGGCCAACGTGGCCGGCGCCCTGTCGCGGCTCGGTTGGTCCTGCGGCTGGGTCAGCGCCTTGCCGGACACACCGCCGGGCCGTCGCGTGCAGCACGCCTATCGGGCCCATGGCATCGATCTGTCGTCGGTGGTCTGGCGCGATGAGGGGCGGGTCAGCTGCTATTACGTGGAATACGCGCACCCGCCGCGCCCGATCCGGATCTACTACGACCGGAAGGGCTCCTGCCTGACCGAGATGACGCCGGACGATGTCGACTGGGACTACCTGCTCGACACACGGCATCTGCATCTGACGGGGCTGACCGTTCCGCTGTCTAAGACCACGAAGGAGATCGTCTCGCTTGCCATGGAGCGGGCCCGGGCAAAGGGGATCTCCACCAGCCTAGACGTCAACTTCCGCCGCCTCCTCTGGACCGAGGCGGAGGCCCGCGAGGCGCTGCTGCCGCTTGCCTCCGCCGTGGACATCCTGTTCGTCGGCCGGCGCGATGCCGTCGGCGTCTTCGAATGCAGCGGTACGCCCGAGGAGATCGTCGAACAGCTGGCGCAGCAGACCGGGGCGCGGAACATCGTCGTGTCGTTGTCCGAGGACGGCGTGATCGGCTGGGACGGCAGCGAGATCCATCGGGTCGACGCCAAGCCGGTCCGGATCGTCGACCGCATCGGTGCCGGCGACGCCCTGGTCGCGGGGGTCCTGCATGGCTGGCTGCAGGGGGACTTGGCGAAGGGGCTGGAGTGCGGCTCTGTGATGGCGGCACTGGCGATGAGCCAGGTCGGCGACACGGTGGTCACCCACCGGCGCGAGCTGGAAAGACTTCTGGCCGGCGACGACACCGACATCGTGCGCTGAGGAAAGAGCGACCATACATCGGGGCAGGGCCGGCTGCTCGACCGCCTACACGTCGAGCCAATGCTCTCGGCTTCCGGCGGTAGCCGCTAGCTGCTTTCGCCTGGGATCAGCTCGAAGCCTAGATCGGTCACCGGCGGAACCTTCTGCCCGACCAGCCGGTTGATGATCGCGCGCGCCGCGCGGCGACCGATCTCGAAGCGGCGGACGGAAATCGTGGTCAGCGGGCGCGGCAGACCTGCCCGTATCTGAGGCCGCCGAAGCCGGCGATTGCCAGATCCTCCGGCACTCGGATGCCGTGTTCCAGGCAGTGCATCATACCGCCCGCCGCCGCGGGGTCGTTCGAGAAGACGACGACATCCAGTTCGGGGTTCGAGGCGAGCAGCGTTTCGAGCGCCGATTTTCCGGTGGCGATGTCCGGCGAATTCTCGAAGACACGGGGCGCGACCAGCGCGATGCACTTTTCGGCAAGGACGTCGCGGAACGTTCGATGCCGTGTCGCGGCGGCGTAGTTGCTGTCGTACCAGCCGAGATAGCCGAACCGGCGGTAGCCCTTGTCGTAGAGATGGTGCGCCATCTCGCGGGCCGAGGCGGCATGGTCGATACCGACGCACATGTCGATCGGATCTCCGGCCGTCTCCATCATTTCCACGACCGGGATCCCGGTGCTGGCCAGGATGTTGCGGGTCCTCTCGGTGTGCACCAGATCGGTCACGATGAAGCCGGCCGGCCGCCACGACATCATGGATTCGACCAGGCTTTCCTCGCGCTTCACATCGTAGTCGGATATGCCGATGACCGGGTTGTAGCCCGCCTTCTCCAACTCCTCGGCGATGCCGGCGGTCACCTGGTTGAAGATGCTGATCACGATCGAAGGGATAATGACGCCGACCTGGTTCGATCGCGCCTGGGACAGCGACCCGGCCAGCCGGTTCTGCACATAGCCCATCTCCTGCACGACCTTGAGCACATGCTCCTTGGTGCGGGCGGACACGGTCCCCTTGCCCCGCATGACACGGGATACCGTCATGTCGGAGACGCCGGCGGCGTGAGCCACGTCACGCTGGGTGCAATGGCGTTTTTGGGTCAAAATTACTGTCTCAATTGTTGACGGCTGACAATTTATCAATAGTCAGGTTTTCCGCCGCTGACTACCCTTCGTACATATCAAAAGAAACGCAGGGAGGACGATATGCGTAGCGCGCTTGGATTTGCGGCGGCGATCGGTCTGGTCATGGGGTCGACGGTCGCGTCCGCGGATTATCCCGACCGGTCGATCTCGGTCATGGTGCCCTTCATCGCCGGCGGTGGCGCCGACGTTCCGGCCCGCTTCCTGGCCGCCGAGATGGAGACGATCCTGGAGAAATCGGTGGTCGTCACGAACGTCGCCGGGGCAGGCGGCACGGTCGGTGCGACGCAGCTTTCGAACGCCACGCCTGACGGATACAGCCTTGGGTTCATGCCCGTCGGCACGACCACGACCCAACCGCATCTGAAGAACACCAGCTATGGCGCCGATAGCTGGGAGCCGATTTGCATGGTGGCCTCGGGGCCGTTCTACCTGGTCGTCGCCGATGACAGTCCGATGCAGTCCATCGACGACTTGATCACCACGGCCAAGGGCGACGGACTGATCTTCGCCGGAGCGGGGCCGGGGTCGATGGCGCATGTCACGCAGATGACGCTGAACAAACAGCTCGGCATCGAGATGAGCTATCTGCCAACCAAGGGCGGCGGCGACATCGCGACGGAGATGAACGGTGGACGCGCCGACGCGACAGCCTGGTTCTCCGACTACGACACCCGGTTCGGTTGGCGCGCGCTGGCGATCCTGGCGAATGAACGCTCCGAAACCCATCCCGAGGTCCCGACGATCGGGGAGTTGGGCTATGAGGCCGACATCGCCGTCTGGATGGGCTTGTTCGCGCCCGCCGGCACGCCGGATGACGTGGTGGGCACGTTGTCCGACACCTGCGCGCGTTCGGTCTCTTCGGACAGCTTCGTCGACAACATGACCCGGGCGAACCGGATCATCCGCTACATGGACAGCGCGGAGTTCTCCGCCTTCTTCCAGGAGGCCTTCGAGAACAACGGCGAGCTTCTGCGCGAAGCCGGCCTCGTCAGGTAACGACGGCCGGAACCGTGCATCGGCCGGCCGGCGGGTGACTCCCTCCCCCGCGCCGGCCGACACGCTACCCGCCCGGATCGGATCCATGCAGCGCATACTGGACATCGGGGTCTCGACGACCCTGCTTCTCGTGTCGGTCGCGCTTTTCGCGATGACCTTCTCCGACCAGTTCGATGTCCCGACCTTCGGCGGCGACGTCGGGCCGGCCTTCGCGCCGCGTGGCTTCCTGGCGTTCTGGTTCCTCTTCGCCCTGATCTCGGTCGTCCAGGCGGTCCGCTCGGCGCCGGACGGGACCGCGGCGAAGATCCAGTTGAAGCAGTTGCTGGCGGTTGTCGCCATCACGCTGGTCACGGGATACGCGGTCACCAAGATCGGGTTCTATTTCGCCGCGGTGCCCGGGTTCTTCCTGTTCTGCCTGGCCTTCGGGTATCGCAACCTGCTGCTCCTGGCCGTGCTTAGCATCGTCGCTCCCCTTTTGATCTGGGCGCTCTTCACCTTCGGGTTCGAGCTGCTGCTGCCCCGATCGCCGTGGTTCAACCAGATCTGAGCCATGGACCTGCTGCTTGCCGCGATCGCCCAGTTCTCCACCGCCGAGGTGGCACTGGCGCTTGTCATCGGCTGCCTGTGGGGCACGCTGGCCGGCGCTCTGCCGGGCATGGGCACGGTGGCCGCCCTGATCGTCGCCCTGCCATTCACCTTCGGGATGACGACCGAGGGTTCGATGGCCCTGTTCCTCGGCATCTACGTGACCTCGGTCTATGGCGGATCGATCTCGGCGATCCTGATCAACACGCCCGGCACGCCGCAATCCGCCGCCACGGTCCTGGACGGCTATCCGATGGCCAAATCCGGCAAGGCGGATCTGGCGATCGGCTGGGCGACACTGGCCTCGTTTGTCGGCGGGGTCTTCTCGCTGATCGTGCTGATCGTGGCCGCGCCGCTGCTGGCCAAGGTGTCGGTCGCTTTCGGGCCGGCGGCGATCTTCGCCATCGTCGTGTTCGCGCTGACCTGCATCTCGTGGCTGTCGGAGAAGAACGCGGCCAAGGGCCTGCTCGGCGGGATGATTGGGCTGTGGCTCACCACCATCGGTCCGGACGACCTCACCGGATACACCCGCTTTGACTTCGGCATGCCGATGCTGATGGGCGGTTTGACCCTGATCCCGATGCTGATCGGGCTGTTCGCCCTGTCCGAGGTGCTGTACCGCGCCGCCTACTATTTCGCGGAGAAGCCGCCGGACGTCACCAATATCGGCTTCCGGCTGCCGGCCTGGGCGGATATCCGGCTGCGATACCGGCAGTTTCTTCGCAGCAGCGTCATCGGCACCTTCATCGGTATCCTGCCCGGCACCGGCGCGACGGCGGCCACCTTCGTCAGCTATTCGGAGCTGCGCCGCACCTCGCCGCGCAAGGAGAATTTCGGCAAGGGCGAGCCGGACGGACTGATCGCCTCGGAGGCCTCGAACAACGCGGTCACCGGCGGTGCGCTGATCCCGACCCTGGCGCTGGGCATTCCCGGCGACGGCGCGACCGTGGTGCTGCTGGGCGTGATGACGATCCAGGGCGTGGTGCCGGGCTTCGACCTGGTGAACAACAATCCCCAGGTCCTGACCGGCTCCTTCCTCATGATCCTGGTGGCCAACGTCATCATGGTCGGCGTCGGGATCCTGGGCGCCCGGCTGTTCGCGCGGCTGCTGGCGGCGCCCGAGCCGCTGCTGATGGGCATGATCCTGCTGTTCTCGCTGGTCGGGGCGTTCGTGGTGCGGGGCAATCCGGTCGACGTCCTGGTCGCGGTCATCGCCGGCGTCGCCGGCGTCATCTTGCGCTTCGCCAAGTATCCGATCGCGCCGATCGTCATCGGCATGGCGCTCGGCAAGATCTTCGAGGCGAAGCTGCGCCAGGGGCTGATCGCCTCCCGCGGCGATTTCCTCGGATTCATCCTCGACCCGATCGCGATCCCGATCCTCCTGCTCACCCTCGCCGTCGTACTCGGACCGGCGGTCTCCAGGCACTGGCGCTCCAAGAAGGAAAGACTGGCCCAATGACCCGACCGAACGTGCTGCTGATCGTCACCGACCATTGGTCGGCACCGCTGCTCGGCGCGGCCGGGCACCCGGCCATCCACACGCCGGTGCTCGACACCCTGTGCCGCAACGGCGTGCGCTTCACCCAGGCCTATTCGCCGACGCCGGTTTGCCTGCCGGCGCGCCGCTCCCTGATGACCGGCACGACGGCGCGGCGCCACGGCGACCGCACCTTCCAGCCCTATCGCGAGATGGAGCCGGACCTGCCGACCCTGGCGCAGACCTTCCGCGACGCCGGCTATCAGGCCTATGCCGTCGGCAAGACCCACACCTATCCACAGCGGGACCGCATCGGCTTCGACGACGTGCTCGTCGACGATGAGGGACGCACCATGTACGGCGTCACCGACGATTACGAGATCTTCCTAGGCGACAAAGGCTATGTCGGCCGGCAATACGGCCACGGCATGAGCAACAACGCCTATCAGACGGCGGCCTGGCATCTGCCGGAGGAGGTGCATCCCACCAACTGGGCGACCGACGCCCTGCAGCGCTACATCCGGCGCCGCGACCCCAAGCGCCCGGCCTTCTGGTATGTCGGCTACCGCCACCCGCACCCGCCGCTGGTGCCGCCGCAGCGGTTTCTCGACCTCTACCAGGACATCGAGATCGACATGCCGTTCTGCGGCGACTGGGCCAAGGACTCCGAGTCCCTGCCCTACAAGGTCCAGGGCGTGCAGTCGCGATCGGTCTATTCGGAGCGCGAGATCGCCTGGGCGCGAAAGGCCTTCTACGCGCTGTGCACCCATATCGACCAGCAGATCGGGGCGCTGATCGGCACCATTCGCGAGGAGAGCATCCTGGATGAGACCATCATCATGTTCACCTCCGACCACGGCGACATGCTGGGATGCCACAATATGTGGGCAAAGCAGACCTTCTACGAATGGTCCAGCGCCATTCCCCTGATCCTGATGGGCGTGGAGAATTGCCGCCGGGTCGGCTTCAACCGCACCGACAACCGTCTGGCGGCCGTGCAGGACATCATGCCGACCCTGCTGGACCTTGCCGGCATCGACATTCCGGAGACCGTCGAAGGCCACTCGCTGGTGTCCGGCCACCGGCGAGATCATCTCTATGGCGAGTTCGGCGAGGCCGGCGCCTGCTCGCGCATGATCCGCGACCAACGACACAAGCTGATCTACTACCCGGTCGGCAATGTCTTCCAACTCTTCGACATGGAGGAGGACCCCAACGAGATGAACGACCTGGCCGGGCGCCCGGAGCATTCCAACACGCTCGGTCATCTGAAGGGCCTGCTGCTGGACGACATGTACGGGTCGGACGAGAAATGGGTGACCAATGGCGAAATCACCGGTGAGCCGGCGCGGCGCTACAATCCCGGCCCCAACCGCGGCCTGTCCTTCACGCGCGGCCATCAATGGCCGGTGCCGCCGCTCAACCCGAAGGGCGACATGGTGTTCTTCCCCGAGGCGCCGGACGGCTGGGACGGCTCCGTCGATCAGGACATAATCGAGGATCGATGAAAACGCACCGACGTTGAGGCTCGATCCGATGCACCAGAAAGCCCTTGTCACCGGCGCCACCAGCGGTATCGGCGCGGCGACCGTGAGAGCGTTGGCCGAGGCCGGGCTGGACGTGCTCGCGGTGGCCCGCCGCGAAGAGCGGCTGACCGCGCTTGCCGCCGAGACCGGCTGCGGCTGGCTCGCCTCCGACGTGCGGGACACCGAGCGGTTGGCCGAGGCGATCGAGACCTTCGAGCCGGACGTGCTGGTCAACAATGCCGGCGTTGGCCACGGAATCTCCGGCCTGGACGAGATCGATCCGTCGGCCATAGAGGAGGCCTTCGCGGTCAACGTGATCGCGCCCATCCAGATCTGCGCCCTGGCGCTTCCGGGCATGCGGCGGCGCGGGCGCGGGCATGTGGTGAATATCGGCTCGATCGCCGGGCTGCACACGCTGATCTCCGGCGTCTATGGCGGCACCAAGGGCGCCATCCACCGCTTCAGCCAGAACCTGCGCTTCGAGCTGTCCGGATCGGGCGTGCGCGTCACGGAGATCTGTCCCGGCCGGGTGGCCACGGAGTTCTATCAGGCGGCGCAGGGCGACCGGGACCGGCTGGAGTCGATGGGGCAGTCCGACATCCGCGAGCTGCAGCCGGAGGACATCGCCGACGTGATCGTCTTCGCGCTGAGGGCACCGCCGCATGTGAACATCACCACCATCGAGGTGCTTCCAACCGACCAGGCGATCGGCGGCGTGAAGCTGACACCGGTCGGACAGGCGGAATAGAGCGACAGAGGACATGGGCAGACTGACCGGAAAATCGGCCCTCATTACCGGCGGCGGGAACGGGATCGGCCGCGCCGCCGCGCTGGCCTTCGCGCGGGAGGACGCCAAGGTCGCCGTGGCCGACTTCCGGGCCGAAAGCGCCGACGAGACGGTCGCGTTGATCCAGGAGGCGGACGGTCAAGCGATTCCGCTCAGCGGCGATGTGGGCGACGAGGCCAGCGTCGGCGGCATGGTGGCCGGGGCCGTGGACGCCTTCGGCCGGATCGATGTCCTGCTGAACTGCGCCGGGGGCGGATCCACCCGGGACGGGGCGGTCACCGACCTGGACCTGGACGAGTTCTGGCGGACCATCCGGGTCGATCTGTTCGGCACCCTGCTGTGCTGCCGCAAAGTGATCCCGGAGATGCAGCGCGCCGGCGGCGGCTCGATCATCAACATCGCCTCGCTGCGCGCGGTGATCGGGACCGAGGGCGCCGACGCCTACACGGCCTCGAAGGGCGGGGTGCTGGCGATGTCGCGGGCCATGGCGATGCAATGGGCAGAGCACAACATCCGGGTCAACGTGATGGCCCCAGGCGTCGTGCTGACCGAGCGCGTCGCGGCGTTCATCAAGGAAGATAATCCGATCTACCAGAAATCGCTGCTCGGCCCGTCCGACCCGGAGGACGTCGCCAATCTCGCGCTTTATCTGGCGAGCGACGAGAGCCGCAAGGTTACCGGCGCGGTGCTGCGCATCGACGGAGGCGCCAGCGTCTACTGATCGGCACTAGGGAGGAATGCCATCACGGCCGGTAGGCGTTCGCCTGGCGGCGTGACAGCGAGGCCCAGGCTTCGGCCTGGGACGGGTCGGGACGCACGGTTTCGCCGTCCGTGCTCATGGCCGCCGCGGCGGATGAGAAGTCGGCGAACCAGCCGACGCCCACCGCCGCGGACATGCCGGCGCCCAGCGCGGATGCTTCCAGCGAATTGCTCTTGGTGAGCGGCAGGCCGGTGGCGTCGGCGAACATCCGGGTCCAGGTGGCGCTGTTGGCGCCGCCGCCGACCGCCAGAATGCGCTCCGCCGCAACCCCATTCGCCTTCATCGCGGTGATGCAGCGCGCGCTCTCCAGGGTCAGCGCCTCCAGCGCCGCGCGGTAGAGATGGCCGATGTCGTGGGACGGGCCCAGACCCTCGAACGCGGCGCGGGCATTCGGGTTCCAATGCGGATCCATGCAGCCGGTCAGGTAGGGGCACACGGTGACACCCTCCGATCCAATCGGGAGCGCCGCGGCCCGCGCCTCCAACCGATCGAACACCGCCGGGTCGTCGCGGCCGCCGGCGAAGCTGTCGATCAGCCAGTTGATGAAGAAGGCGCCGGCGCGCTGGCACCCCTCCAGGAAATAGCCTTCGCCGGTCGGCGAGGTCATCGTCCGCCAATACGGGCCGACCTCCGGTGTCGCGGACCACGCTCCGGTGATCTGGGCGGTGCCGAGATTGAGATAGATCGTCCCGGCCTTGGTCGCGTTGACGCCAAGCCCGGCGCATTGCCCATCGCCGCCCGCGGCGATCACCGGCGTGCCGGCCGGCAGGCCGGTTTCCGCGCTGGCCTGTTCGGTGACCAGCCCGACCTCCGCGCCTGGCGGCATCAGATCGGCGAAACGATTGGCCGACAGGCCGAGATGGTCGAGGATCGGCGCCGACCACTGCTTCTCGGCGATGTCCAGCACGCCGAACGGGTCGGCGCTGGTCCAGCTCGCCGCGATGCGGCCGGTCAGCCGGCCGGTCAGGAAGCCGTGCACATCGATGATCCTGGCGGTCCGTGCCAGGACATCCGGCTCATGCTTGCGCATCCAGCTCAGCCGGTAGACGACCGGCGTGATGTCGATCGGCTTGCCGGTGATGGCGTGCAGCCTGTCGCCGCCGAACGCCTGCACCAGTATCGGCAATTCGTCTACGGCACGCTCGTCGAGCCAGATCATGGCCGGCCGGACGGCCCTGCCGTCGGCATCGATGAAGGCGACCGTCTCACGCTGGTTGGAGATCGCCAGCCCGGCGATCCGTGACGGGTCGATCCGGCCACACAGTTCGGTGAGGGCGGTGCGGGCCGACTCCCACCAGTTCTCCGAATCCTGCTCGACCCAGCCGGGCTGTGGCATCTGGGTGTCGATCGGGGCACGCCCCTCGGCGACCGCCTCGCCCTCGCGCGACCAGGCGATCGCCTTGGTCGATTGGGTGGAACTGTCGAGCCCGATGACCAGATCGCCGGCCATGGTCACGCCTCGAGCAGGCCGTGCGCCGTATCGGCGTCGGTGATCAGGTGGGTCGCGTATCCGGCCGCCAGCGTCGCGCGGATCGCAGCCAGCTTCTGCGGGCCGCCGGCGATGCAGATGCGCTCCGGCGCGGCGCGCAACGCGTCCAGCTCGATGCCGATCTGCCGGCCCGAGAGCGGCCCTTCGATCTCCTCGCCGTCGGCATCGATGAATCGGCCGAGCATGACGCCCACCGCGTCCTTGGCGAGGTAGTGCGCGATGGTTTCCTTGGTCAGGTAGTCGGGATCCGAAAACACCACCCATTCATCGAGCTCGCCGACGCCGAAGACGATGGTGGTGCAGGTCTTGATGCGGTCGAACTGGCGGGCGACCCCGGGCTCCGCCAGCAGGGCGTCCCGCATCGCCGGGCTGGAGACGATCGCCGGGGCGTGGAAGTTCTCGCATTTCGCGCCCAGCCGGGTGGCGATCAGGCCGGTGCAGAATTCCGGCGAGGATTCCTCGTCGCCCAGCGAGCTGCCCGATACCTGCACGACCCGCATCTCCGGAATGGATTGCTCCGGCAACGCCTGCGCCATCGCCAGCATGGTGCGTCCCCAGGCCACGCCCAGCACCGTGTCGGCGCCGAGTCGAGGCCGCAGCACATGGCTGCCGGCGATGCCGAGCCGGCGGCGCAGCTCCGGGGGCTCGCGGCTCGCCTGATCGAAGACCGGGACCACATGCGCGCCGGCCAGGCCGTACCGCTCGGACAGTGCCGCGCCCAGCTCCACGCCGGCCAGGACGTCGGTGGCGATGTTGATGGACACCAGGCCCTTGCGCCGCGCCTCGGAGAGGTAGTTCGCGACCGAGGCACGAGAGACGCCGAGTGCCTGCGCGACCTCGTGCTGGGTGCGTCCTTCCGCGTAATAGAGCCACATGGCCCAGGCGACGGCATTGTCGCCGAAGCTGGCCGGCGGAAGGTTCGATGCGCGCGTTGCGCGGTGCATCGCGGAGGTCATGGCTAATCTCGAGTCATTTGGTGACAGATGTCAAGCATGCTTGGCGATTGCTATTGACAATTGACAGGTGGCGTTGTCATCTGCATTCAGCACTGGGGAACAGCCGTGGCGCATGCTCGCTTGAAGGAAGACGAGGGGGTTGTCGATCGCCCGGAAGGCGGCTGGACCGCCCTGATCGACGACATTCGCACCGGTCGTTGGCGGCATCCGGCGACCGGCGAAGCGGCGCCGCAATCCCGCAACGATGCCATCGTCATCGCCGAGGATCTTGACGGCGCCGAGCCGGAGCTGATCGCCGGGCTCGGCATGGGCGGCTCCCTTGCGGTGGTCGCCGACCGGGACACCTGGGACGCGCTCGGCAGTCGCATTGCCCGCAATCTCGGCGGCGCGGCGGCGATCATCCTGGACCGGCCGCATGCCGACCTTGCCACCGCCGAAGAGCTCAAGACGCGGCTTGCCGGGTATGACGGCGTCGTCGCGGTGGGCTCGGGAACCGTCAATGACCTCTGCAAATACGTGACGGTTCAGGACGGGCGGCGCTACTGCGTGTTCGGCACGGCCGCATCCATGGACGGCTATACCTCCACCACCGCCTCGATGACTCTGGAGAGCGGGCTGAAGGTCTCGCTGCCGGCGCATGCGGCGGCGGGCGTCTTCCTTGACCTGAAGGTCAGCGCGGCGGCGCCTGGTTATTTGGCGGCGGCGGGCTTCGGCGACTGCCTGTGCCGGTCGGTGGCCCAGATCGACTGGTGGATGTCGCACCGCCTGCTCGGAACCGACTACGCCGACGCGCCCTACCTGATCGCCGACGGCGACGAGCGCGAGACCAATCGCCGGGCGGCGAAGATCAAGACCGCCGATCTGGGCGCCATCGGCTATCTCAATCGGCTGCTGGTGCTGTCCGGCATGGGGGTGGCGTTCACCGGCGTCTCCAACCATGGCTCCATGGGCGAGCACCAGATCTCCCATTACATCGACTGCTTCGCCGGCGACCGCCATCCCGGCACGCTGCACGGCCAGCAGGTCGGCGTGGCGACGCTGACCATGGCGCGCATCCAGCACTGGTTTCTGGACCAGGAGCGGCCACCGGCGCTGGGCCCGACGCCCATCGACCCGGATGACATGGCGCGGCGCATGGGGCCGGAGATCGCGGCCCAGTGCGCGGCGGAGTATCGCAAGAAGGCGTTGGATGAAGCGGGTGCCGAGCGCCTGCATGCGCGGCTGGCGGCGATCTGGCCCGAGCTGCGCCGCGAGTGCCAGGCCTTCTCCGTCCCGGTTGCCGAAATTGAAGACATGCTGGCGGCGGCTGGCGGTCCGGTCTCGGCGGCGGAACTCGGGGTGCCGGTCGACTTCTACCGCGAGGCCGTCCGGCACGGGCACGAGATGCGCAACCGGTTCTCCTTCGCAGATCTGGCCTGCGACGCCGGCCTGCTCGACGAATTCGCGGCGGCGGAGGTCTGAGCGATGCGCCCAGTCTCCGAGATGCCCTGGGAGGTCGCCGCCGGCATCCGCTGCGTCCTGACCGATATCGACGACACGCTGACCACCGACGGGCGGCTTCCCGCCGCCGCCTATTCGGCTCTGGAAAGGCTGCAGGATTCCGGCCTCTTCGTCGCGCCGATCACCGGCCGGCCGGCCGGCTGGTGCGACATGATCGCCCGATTCTGGCCGGTCGACGGCGTGGTCGGGGAGAACGGCGCTTTCTATTTCTCCTATGACCGTCATGCCCGGCGCATGCGGCGCGTCTATGCCGAGGGCGCGGATGACCGGCACCGGCATCGCGGAATGCTCGACGAGATCCGGCATCGGGTGCTCGCCGAGGTGCCGGGCGCGGCCGTGGCTGCCGATCAGCCATACCGTGACACGGATTTGGCCATCGATTTCCGCGAGGACGTGCCGCCCTTGCCGGCCGGGTCGATCGACCGGATCAAGGCGATCTTCGAGGAAGCCGGGGCGGTCGCCAAAATCTCCTCAATTCACGTCAATGGCTGGTTCGGCGGCCATGACAAGCTGTCCATGTCGCGCCGGTTCCTGGCCGAGATCCCGGGCATGGATCTGGATGTCGAGGAGTCGCGCATCGTCTTCTGCGGCGACAGCCCGAACGACGCGCCGATGTTCGCGCATTTCTCCAATGGCTGCGGCGTCGCCAATGTGCGGGACTTCGCCGGCCGCATGGAGGCGGAGCCGGCCTGGGTCGCCGACGCCCGTGGCGCGGACGGCTTCGTCGAGATATCCGAGATCATCCTTCAGGCGCGGACCGCGATGGCGACACGGCGGCCTGGACCTCAACCCAATCGAGCGGAGATCGCATGACTGCGATGGAACAGGCGCTGCGGCGCGAGATTGTCGAGCGATGCCAGGAGATGAACGCCAACGGCCTCAATCAGGGCACGTCCGGGAACGTTTCGGCGCGCTGCGGCGACCGGATGCTCATCTCGCCATCGGCGATCCCCTACGACGAGATGGAGCCGGAGATGATCGCCTCGCTGCCGCTCGACGGCAGCGGCGAATGGCACGGCCCCAAGCGGCCCTCCACCGAGTGGCGCTTCCATCTCGCCCTGCTGCGCGACCGGCCGGACGCCCAGGCGGTGGTCCATGCCCATCCGACCTTTTGCACGACGCTGGCCATCGCCCGGAAGGAGATCCCGGCCTGCCACTACATGATCGCGGCCTTCGGCGGCAACAACGTGCGCTGCGCCGGCTATGCGACCTTCGGCACCGAGGCGCTGTCGAAGCTGGCCATCGACGCGATGACGGATCGCACCGCCTGCCTGCTGGCCAATCACGGCATGATCGCCATCGGCGAGAACCTCGCCAAGGCGATGTGGCGGGCGGTGGAGTTGGAGACGATCGCCCGGCAGTACTACCTGTCGCTGCAGCTTGACGGGCAGGTGCTGCTGTCCGATGCGGCGATCGACGACACGCTGGCGGCCTTCGGCGGATACGGGCTGCAGGTCGAGGACGAAGAGGCGGAGGCCGAAACCGAACTGGCGGACGCAACGCCATAGGCCGGACGCCGGCCTGAACCGCGCGGCGCACCGCGCGGCAAGAACACAACGTCCCGCGGGACGAGGGAGGAGTGGATGACGGCAGCAGCGCTCAAGCTGCGCAGGATGGTGTCTTCGGACCATCCGTTGCCCTGGCTGGCGCCTTTGATCGCCATGCTGGTCGTCTTCACGATCTATCCGCTGATCTACAACATCTGGCTGAGCTTCCACGAATACGCGCCGTTCCAGCGCCGGCTGGTCTATGTCGGCTCGGAGAACTGGGTGCAGCTGATGGGGGACGAGCGGTTCTGGGAATCGCTGACCGTCACCTTCACCTATTTCTTCGTGGTCCTGTCGATCGAGCTCGTGCTGGGCATGGCGCTCGCCTTGCTGCTGGACAGCGACGAGAAGGGGTTCGGCCTGCTGCGGGCGCTGCTGACGCTGACCCTGGTGGTGCCGCCGGCGATCACCGGCATGATGTTCCTGCTGATCGAGGACCCGGAGTTCGGGGTGCTCAGCTACGTGCTGGAGAGCGTCGGCATCATCGACTCGACGACGCCGATCCTGGCGACCGGGTCCACGGCACTGATGGGGGTCATGCTGGCCGATATCTGGCAGTGGACGCCCTTCATGGTGCTGATCTTCCTTGCCGGGCTGCGGGCGCTGCCGCCCGAGCCTTACGAGGCGGCCATGCTCGACGGGGCGTCGGGGCTGCAGATCTTCCGCCGCATCACCCTGCCGCTGATGTCCAAGGTGATCGCGGTCGCCGTCCTGATCCGCGGCATCGACCTGTTCCGGGTGTTCGACTACGTCTTCGTGATGACGTCGGGCGGGCCCGGCACCGCCACCTACACGGTCAGCCTCTACGCCTGGCAGCAGACCTTCAGCTTCATCAAATGGGGCTACGGGGCGACCATCTCGCTGGTCACGCTGGTGCTGATCCTGGTGATCGCCAACCTGTTCATCTGGCGCGCGAAGGTGCGGTGGTGATGGTCCAGTCCAACTCCACGCGCATGCTGCGCATCCTGCTTGCCTGGGCGATCGTCCTGCTGTTCGTCTTTCCGCTCTACTACTGGGTGACGGTGGCCTTCAAGGAGGCCCGCGACATCTTCGACAAACCGCCCAATGTCTGGGTGTTCTCGCCGACGATGCGGAACTTCGAGGAGGTGTTCGGCATCTCGCTCGGATTCGTAACCCAGCAGGAGGTTCTGCCCGGCGGCGGCAATTTCTACATGGCGCCGCGGCTGTGGGACTCGATCGTCATCGCGGTGCTGTCGACGGCGCTGGCGGTGGCGATCTCCACCATCGCTGCCTATGCGCTGAGCCGCATGCAGTTCCGCGGCCGGCACCATTTCGTGGCCTGGGTCCTGTCGACCCGGATGATGCCGCCGGTGGCGGTCGCGATCCCGATGTTCTTCATCTACAAGGATTTCGGGCTGCTCGACACCTATCTCGGCGTGATCCTGATCCACGCCCTGATGAACCTGCCGCTGGCCGTGCTCCTGCTGAAGAGCTTCTTCGACGACATTCCGCAGGAGATCGACGAGAGCGCGGTGATCGACGGCGCCTCGCGCTGGCTGATCTTCCGCCGCGTGATCCTGCCGATGGCCAAGGGCGGCATCGCCGCCACCGCGGTCCTCTGCTTCATCTTCAGCTGGACGGAGTTCCTCTTCGTCCTGACGCTGACCCAGACGGGGCTGAAGACCGTCCCCGTCGTCTCCTCCAGCTTCGTCACTTCGACCGGCACCGCCTGGGGGAACATGGCCGCGTTGGGAGCGGCCGCCATGGTGCCGGCCTTCATCTTCATCCTGCTGGTCCAGAAGCAGCTGGTCCGCGGGCTGACGCTCGGGTCGCTCAAGCAGTAGGGCGCCCCGGCCAACACGTTCCAAATAGGGAGGGACAAGAATGCGAGACCAAGACAGGAAGCAATATCTGGCCAATCTGACGGACCGCTATGTGAAGCGCCAAATCGACCGGCGTAGCTTCATCCGTGCGGCCGGCAAGCTTGGCCTCGGCCTCGGCGCCTTCGGCCTGGGCATGACGCGGCCCTTCGGCGGCCAGTTCATCCCGGCCGCCAACGCCCAGGACTTGCGGCCCTCCGACGAGGTGCTTGCCTGGGTCAAGGACGTGTCCAGGCCCTTCGCCGGCACCACCCTGAAGCTGGCGACAGAATCGACACCGCCGTCGAACGCCATCAACAGCCAGTTGAAGCAGTACTTCGAGGAAGCCTCCGGCATGCGGGTGGAGATCGAGGTGCTGCCGCTGGAGCAGGTGCTGCAGAAGATGACGCTGGACATCGCCTCGCAGCTCGGCACCTACGACCTCTACTACATCGACCAGAGCTGGGCCGCCTCGGTCAGCCGCGACGTCTTCGACCCGCGCGAGCAACTGGCCGACAAGCCGGATCTGGCGATGCCGGACTACAACATCGACGACTTCCTGCCGGCCCTGGTGGACGGCATCGCCAAGTACGAGGACCGCTGGGTCGGCGTGCCCTACGACATCCCCATCTTCATCATGATGTACCGCAAGGACATCTACGAGCAGATGGGCTTCTCCGCGCCGACCTCGCTGGACGAGTATCTCGAGCAGGCCCGGGCCATCACCGAGGCGATGGGGCCGGATATGTACGGCGCCACCGGACAGATGAAGTCCGGCCATTACAGCCTGGAATGCGACTGGACGGCCTGGCTGTGGGGTCATGGCGGTTCGATCTTCGACGCCAACGAGAAGTTCGCCGGCAACGACGAGCGCGGCCTGGAGGCGATGGCCTATTGGGACGAGCTCTACAAGACCATGCCGCCGGGCGTGACCGGCTGGACCTGGGACGGCCAGGGCCAGTCGATCGCCCAGGGGGTCGCCGCCACCATGATGAGCTGGGGCGAATTCTTCCCGTATTTCGACGATCCCAGCGCCACCAAGGTCTCCGGCCTGATGGAGGCGGTGCGCTGCCCGCCGCCGAAGCATCCGCTGCGCACGGTCGAGCAGACCGGCTTCGGCGAGATCCCGGGCGTCGGGCACCAGGGCGGCTCGTCACTGGCGGTGTCGACCAACTCCAAGAACCCGGATGCGGCGTGGATCTTCATGCAATGGGCCACCTGCTTCGACACCCAGGTGCTGATCACCGCGCTGGGTGGCGGCACCGGCCCGACCCGCGAGAGCGTCTACGACGACCCGCGGATCATCGCCAACCGGCGGGTCGGACCCGGCACCACCCGGCACCTCGACGTCGTGCGCGACACCATCGCCAACGACATGGGATCGGAGCCGGATCTGCCGCAATGGGCGGAGCTGTCGAACGACACCATCCCGGTGCGCCTCGGCAAGTACTTCGCCGGCGACTACGGCTCGGCCAAGGAGGCGATGGACGACATCGCCCAGGCGGCCGACCGGATCGTCTCCGGCTGACCGTGGCCTGAGTTCCGGGCGGCGCGGTTCCGCGCCGCCCGGACGCCGCGTATGATCGCGGAGGGGGAGGACTGAATGCCGCTGCTGCGACAGGCCTGCTGAGGGGGCGATGGCCACCGTCGAATACCGCAACATCGCCAAGAGCTTCGGCTCGTTCGAAGTGATGCGCGACGTGTCGCTGTCGATCGCCGATCGCGAGTTCGCCGTGCTGCTCGGCCCGTCGGGCTGTGGCAAGACGACCCTGCTGCGGATGACCGCCGGTCTGGAGACCATCTCTGGCGGCGACCTGTTGATCGACGGCCAGCGGGTCAACGACATCCACCCGCGTGACCGGGACATCGCCATGGTGTTCCAGAACTACGCGCTCTATCCGACCATGAAGGTCTTCGACAACATCGCCTTCTCGCTGGAGGTGAAGAAGACGCCGCCCGCGGACATCAAGCGGAAGGTGGAGGACGCGGCGGCGATCCTGAACATCTCCGACTACCTCGACCGCTACCCCAAGGAGCTGTCGGGCGGCCAGCGCCAGCGCGTGGCCATGGGCCGCGCCATGGTGCGCGACGCCAAGGTCTTCCTGTTCGACGAGCCGCTGTCCAATCTCGACGCCAAGCTGCGTGCCCATATGCGCGTGGAGATCCGGCAGCTGCACAACCGGCTCGGCACCACCACGATCTACGTGACCCACGACCAGATCGAGGCCATGACCATGGCCGACAAGATCGTCCTGATGAAGGGCGGCGACATCGAGCAGGTGGGCACACCGGACGAGCTCTACGACAAGCCGGTCAGCAAATACGCCGCCGACTTCATCGGCTCGCCGGCGATGAACTTCGTCGACGCGGAGATCGTCGTCGAGGACGGCGCGCCGATGGTGGTCGCCGAGGGGGTGCGCCTGTCCCTGTCGAACGGGCTGGCCGCCGAGGCCGGTCAGAGGGTGACCTGCGGATTGCGGCCATCGGACCTGATGCTGAGCGAGGATGGCGACATCGCCGGTGAGGTCGTCCTGGCGGAGAAGACCGGCGCGGACCAAAACCTGCACCTGTCCATTGGCGGCGAGGATTTCGTGGCAACCGCGCCGCGCGACGCCGCGGTCACGCCCGGCCAGGTGGCCCGCCTGCGGGTTGCGCCCGACAAGATCCACCTGTTCGACATGGCGACTGAGCGGCGCCTGTAGAGCGCCGACTTCTGACGGGTCGGCGGCACGTTCGGCGGCGTTGCGAGGGCAATGCCCTCTTTACCCGCGCCCAAGAATGAAATATATTTCATCAACGAAAAAAATTCTATTTGGGGGAGGCGTGGCCAGGAAAGCCGCCCATAGCCGCTACAAATCGACCCGCGAGGCTGATCTCGCGGCGCGGGCGGCGTGGCTGCATTTCGTCGGCGGGCTGACCCAGAGCGAAGTCGCCAAGCGCCTGGAACTGCCGACGACGCGGGCTCATCGCTATATCGCCCGGGCCCAGTCGGAAGGGCTGGTGCGCGTCTTCGTCGACGTCGAAGCCGCCGACTGCATCGCACTGGAAATCCGCCTGGCCCAGGAATACGGCCTGACGTTCTGCCGGGTCGCGGTGGATGTCCCGGAGACCGGGCCGCTGCCGCTGCGCGCCCTGGGCGCGGTCGGCGGCGACTATTTCATGCAGACGGTCGCGTCCGGCGCCCACCGGGTCATCGGGGTCGGGCATGGCCGCACCATCGCCGCCTCGGTGGACGCCATGGGCCGCGCGCCCGGCGAGGACGTTCGTTTCGTCTCCATGCTGGGCGGCCTGACCCGCTCCTACGCCGCCAACCCCTACGACGTGATCCACCGGCTGGCGCAGAAGACCCGCGCCGAGGCCTATCTGATGCCGGCGCCGCTATTCGCGAACTCGGCGGAGGACAAGCGCGTGATGATGGCCCAGAACGGCCTCGCCGCGACCATGGAGCTGATCGACCAGGCGACGCTGGTGATCGTGGGCGTCGGCGCGGTGGACAAGGCCGGCGGTGGCGCGTCCTCGACCGAGCTCGACGGGCCCTCGGCCATCGAGCGGCTGCGCAAGGACGGCGCCCGGGCCGAGATCCTCGGCCAGTTCATCGCCGATGACGGCGCCCTCCTGTCGACACCCTATGACGACCGTGTCATCGCGCCGGGGCTGGAGCAGCTCCGCGGCCGCGAGATGGTCGCCATCGCCGGCGGCCTGCTGAAGACCGAGGCGATCCGCGCCGCCCTGAAGAGCGGCCTTCTCACTGGATTGATCATCGACGAAGCGACGGCTCGCAGCCTCGTCGATGAGCTAGGCGCCGTGCCCGCGGCGGCTGCGCAATAGAAGACGAGCAACCGGGAGGAACCAGATGCACGAAAAGGAGTTCGATCTTATTGATGCGTTCCGGCGCGGCCAGATGGGTCGCCGGACGCTGATCCGCCGCCTCGGCGCGCTGGGCGTCAGCGCCGCCACCGCCGGCCTGCTGGTCAACATGGCCGGCACCCGCGCCATGGCCGCCGATTTCGATTGGCAGGCGCATGCCGGCAAGAGCGTCAAGCTGCTGCTGAACAAGCACCCCTACACCGACGCCATGGTCGCCAACCTGGACAACTTCAAGGCGCTGACCGGGATGGAGGTCACCTACGACATCTTCCCGGAGGACGTCTATTTCGACAAGGTGACGGCGGCACTGTCGTCGCGCTCGTCGGAATACGACGCCTTCATGACCGGCGCCTACATGACCTGGACGTACGGTCCGGCGGGTTGGGTCGTCGACCACAACGAATGGATCCAGGATTCTTCCAAGACCTCGCCCACCTACAATTGGGGCGACATGCTCGAAGGCGTGCGGAAATCCTGCGCCTGGAACGGGCGGCCCGGCGGCGAGCTGGGTTCAGACGACGCCAAGCAGTGGTGCATCCCCTGGGGCTACGAGCAGAACAACCTGAGCTACAACGCCAGCATGCTCCAGCAGATCGGCGCCGACGTGCCGACCAACATGGACGAGCTGGTCAGCGTTGCGGCGAAGGCCCAGCGGGATCTGGACGGCGTCTACGGCATCGGCGTGCGCGGGTCGCGCAGTTGGGCGACGATCCATCCGGGCTTCCTGTCGGGGTATGCCAACTATGGCCAGTCCGACCTGAATGTCTCCGAGGACGGCAAGCTCTCCGCCGCCATGAACACCCCGGTGTCCCGGGAGTTCCACGAGAAATGGGTCGGCATGATCCAGAACAGCGGTGCGGCTGACTGGTCGACCCACACCTGGTATCAGGTCGGCACCGATCTCGGGGCCGGCAAGTCCGCGTTGATCTATGATGCCGACATCCTCGGCTACTTCATGAACGGCGGCGGCAATGCCATGGCCGGCGAGCTCGCCTACGCGCCGTTCGCGGCCAATCCCGAGGCCTCCGCGCCGACTCCGAACATCTGGATCTGGTCGCTGGCCATGTCGCAGTTCTCCAGCGATCTCGATGCCTCTTGGTACTTCGTGCAATGGGCATCGAGCCAGGAGCACGGGCTTTTCGGCGCCCAGCAGATGGACTTCGTCAACCCGGTCCGCTCGTCGGTCTGGGCCGACGAGATGTTCCGCGAGCGGATCGCCAGCAGCTATCCGGGCTATGTCGAGATGCACGACCTCTCGGCTCCGGGTGCGTCGATCAAGTTCACCGCACAGCCGCTGTTCTTCGATCTCACCACCGAATGGGCGGCGACGCTCCAGAAGATGGTGGCGAACGAGGTGCCGGTGGACGAGGGCCTCGACCAGTTGGCCGACAGCCTGGATCGCCAGCTCAAGGATGCCGGCCTCGGCTAGGGGCTGACCCGTGGTTGCCGCGGCCTCGTGAACGGGGCCGCGGCAGACCGCCGATCCGGGCCATGGCCGGCGATCGCTGGACCCGGACCGGGAGTCCTGCGTCAATGGGAACGGATATGTTTGGAAGGCTTGGGCGATGGCAGTCCTGACCGAAGCACCGGCGCCGCGGCGGCGCATGCTGGTGTCGCGCAAGGCGCTGCCCTATCTGCTCAGCCTGCCGGCGCTGCTGGTGTGCATCGGCATCCTGATTCCCTTCGGCACGGCGGTCTATTACTCGCTGCAGCGCTATCGCCTGTCGCAGCCCTGGAACCGGGGCATGAACTGGGGCGAGAACTACCTCAACTTCCTGACCGATCCGGATTTCTGGAACACGCTGAAGGTCAGCTTGGTCTATGCCGGCCTGACCGTCGGGCTGGAGCTGGTGCTCGGGCTGGGGATCGCTCTGCTGCTGCGCCGCCGCACCCGCCTCAACAACTTCATCTCCATCATGCTGCTGATGCCGCTGATGACCGCGCCGGCGCTGGCGGCGCTGATGTGGAAGCTGATGACCAATCCCAATTTCGGGATCATGAGCTATTTCGCCGGGCTGATCGGGTTCGACGACATGCGCTGGGGCGCCTCGCCGGACACCGCGCTGTTCACCGTGGTGCTGGTGGATATCTGGGTCTACACGCCCTTCATCATGATCCTGCTGCTGGCGGGCCTGCGCTCGCTGCCCACCCAGCCCTTCGAGGCGGCGGCATTGGACGGCGTGCCACGGTTCCAGCAGTTCTGGCGCATCACCCTGCCGATGCTGATGCCGTACATCCTGACCGCGTCGCTGTTCCGCCTGCTGGATTCGATCCAGCAATTCGACATCATCTACGCCATGACCCAGGGCGGGCCCGGCGACACGCTGATGGTTTTCCAGGTCGAGGCCTATCTGAACTTCTTCCAGTCGACCAATGTCGGCCGTTCGGCAGCGCTGCTGATCATCCTGTGGGTGGTCACCTACATCCTGTCGAACATCTTCATCAAGAACTGGCTGCGCCTGCGCGAGCGCGCCCGGGGGGAGGCCTGAGTCATGGAGCACCGGTCCGCCCTCGAACGCTGGCTGCAGGGCATCGCGCTGACCCTGGTCGTGCTGTTCTTCATGTTCCCGATCTTCTGGATCGTGCTCATGAGCCTGCAGACCAACGAGACGATCCTGCGCTCGCCGCCCTCCATGGTCTTCGCCCCGACGCTCGAGAATTATGTCGCCCTGATCACCGGCCGGCTGGAGACGGAGGCGGGCGATCTCGACATCGCGTTCATGCGCAACCTGATGAATTCCGTCCTGCTGTCGGTCGGCTCCGTCGCCCTGGCGCTGCTGCTCGGCGTGCCGGCGGCCTATGCCTTCGCGCGGCACAAGTTCCGCGGTTCCGAGGACATCGCCTTCACCCTGCTCAGCTTCCGCTTCGCGCCGCCGCTGCTGGTGCTGCTACCGCTCACCCTGTACTTCCAGGAGATCGGCCTGGCGGACACCTATTTCGGTTTGATCTGGGTCTACCAGCTGATCTGCCTGCCGCTGATCCTGTGGATCGTGCGCGGCTATTTCGAGGATATCAGCCCGGATGTGGAGCACGCCTACCGCATCGCCGGCCATTCCTGGCTGTCGACCTTCCGGCGCATCGCGCTGCCGCTGGCCGGGCCGGGCATCGCCGCCGCGGGCCTGCTGGCCTTCATCTTCGCCTGGAACAATTTCATCTTCGCGCTGGTGCTGGCCTCGGCCGACAAGCAGCCGGTGACGGTCGGCGCGCTGGCCTTCGTCACCGCCTCAGGCATCCAGTTCGGCCAGATCGCCGCCGCCATCGTGCTGTCGATCACCCCGACGCTGGCCCTTGCGCTCTACGCCCAGCGCTACCTCGTCGAGGGCCTGTCCCTCGGTGCCGTGAAGGGGTGATCCGATGACCGGACTTGCCATCGAGAGCCTCACCAAGCGCTTCAAGGGCGACACGGTGCTGGACGACATCTCCCTGGAGGTCGCCGAGGGCGAGACCCTGGTGCTGTTCGGCCCGTCCGGGGCCGGCAAGACGGTCCTGCTGCGCTGCATCGCCGGTGCCGTTGATCCGGACGCCGGAACGATCCGCATCGGTGGCGAGGACATGACCGAGGCGCCGCCGGAGCATCGCGGCGTCGGCATGGCATTCCAGAACTTCGCGCTCTTCCCGCATATGTCGGCCTTCGACAACATCGCCAGCCCGCTGACCGCCCGGCGGTCGGCCAAGGAGACGATCCGCGAGGGCGTGGAAGGCGTGGCCCGGCTGCTGAAGATCGACCATGTGCTGAGCCACGCGCCGAAGGCGCTGTCGAACGGGCAGAAGCAGCGCACCGCGCTTGCCCGCGCGCTGGCCGCCTCTCCGAAGCTGCTGCTGCTTGACGATCCGCTGCGCAATGTCGACGCCAAGCTGCGCTTCGAGATGCGGCTGGAACTGCCCCGCCTGCTGGCCGACCAGGGCACGACGGTCATCTACGTGACCCAGGACTACAAGGAGGCGATGGCGCTGGGCGACCGCATCGCGCTGTTGTCCGAGGGCCGGATCATCCAGGTCGGCACGCCGGAGGAGATCTACCACACGCCGGCCAATATCGGCATCGCGCCGCTGTTCGGCGACCCGACGATCAACCTGCTCGACGCGGTGCCGGAGAAGGATGCGGTCGGCGTCTTCGTGCGCATCTCCGATCAGCGGATCCCCATCGATCCGGGCTACGCGGTGGCGGTCGGCCAGGACTGCGTCGTCGGCATCCGGCCGGAATCCCTGCAGTTCTCCGAAGCCGGCGACGCCATCCCGGTCACCATCGAGGCGGAGACGCCGTTCAACGAGAAGACCGTGACGCTGGTCGTCACCAAGCGCGGACGCGAGCTTCTGGTATCCCGGCCGGCCGGCACGCCCGCTCCGACGGAGGGGCAGGCGCGGGTCGCCTGTGACGGGACCACTGTCGTGCTGTTCGACAGGGCCAGCGGCGCGCGCATCGTGCCGGAGACCGACGGCGCGCAGACCGAGGAGGCGGCATGACCGGGCCGATCCTCGAGCTCCTCTCCGTCAACAAGATCTACAATCCCGGCGGCCGGGTGCAGGTGCATGCGGTCCGGGATTTCGACCTTCAGGTCAACCGCGGCGAGATCACGGCGCTGCTGGGATCGTCGGGCTGCGGTAAGACATCGACCCTGCGCATGATCGCCGGCTTCGAGGAGGTCACGTCCGGCGCCATCCGTCTGGCCGGCCGCGACATCCACACCCTGCCGCCGGCGCGCCGCAACGTCGCCATGGCGTTCGAAGGCTACTCCCTCTATCCGCCGCTGACGGTGCGCGAGAACATCGCCTTCGCGCTCAAATCCGCCCGGCTCGACAAGGCGGAGGTGGACCGGCGCGTGGCCGAGATCGCGCACCTGCTCGACATCGAGGACGTGCTCGACCGCTATCCGAGTTCGATCTCCGGCGGACAGCAGCAGCGCGCCAGCCTGGGCCGGGCGCTGATCCGCGACGCCGACCTGCACCTGCTGGATGAGCCCATGGGCCAGCTTGAGCCGCAGCTCCGGGCCCTGCTGCGCGGACGCATCAAGCACCTCATCAAGGAACGGGGGCTGACCGCGATCCTGGTCACCCATGACCAGACCGAGGCTAATGCGCTGGCCGACCGCATCGCGGTGATGGAGGACGGCCTGCTGCAGCAGTTCGATACGCCGGCGCTGCTGAAGGACCGTCCCGCCAACCTGTTCACCGGGACCTTCATCGGCGAGCCGCCGATGAACGTGTTCGCGGCAGAGGCCGAGGGCGGCGACGGCCGGATCGCCTTCGGGCTCGGGGACGGGGTCAGGCTGGACTATGCCGAGGGCGATTTCTCGCCCGAACTGCGGGACACGTTGCTGAACAGGCGGCAGGTCACCATCGGCGTCCGTCCTCACGCGGTGCGGATCACGCCGGACGGCGCCCAGGCCAGGGTTTTCGCCAACCAGTGGCTGGGTGACCAGACCCATATCGCGGCCCATTTCGCCGGCACCGCCATGGTCTCGGTCGAGCACGAGCGCGCTCCCTTCGCCAAGGGCGAGACGATCGGCATCGCCATCGCCTCGGACGATCTGCACATCTTCGACACGTCGTCCGGCGCCGCCCTCAGCCATGGGGGGACGCTGGCGTGACCGGCGAAGTCCTGATCGGCGTGGATGCGGGCACTTCGGTCATCAAGGCCGTCGCCTTCGACCTGTCCGGCCGGCAGATCGCCATGGCCAGCCGGCGCAACACCTACACGACCCTGCCCAATGGCGGCGTCGAACAGGATATGCGCCGGACCTGGGCCGACACCGCGGAGGTGATCACCGAGCTCGGCGACCGGGTCGACAATCTGGCCGGCCGCGCGCTGGCGCTGGCGGTCACCGGCCAGGGCGACGGCTGCTGGCTGATCGATGCGGACGGCCAGCCGATCCATGACGGCTGGCTTTGGCTGGACGCCCGGGCGGCCGACGAGGCCCGCGAGATCGCCGCCTCCGACGGCATGGACCTGATCTACCGGACCACGGCGACCGGCCTGAACGTCTGCCAGATGCGCACCCATCTGACCTGGATGAAACGCCACGCGCCGGCCCTGCTGGAGCGCGCGGCGACGGCGCTGCACTGCAAGGACTGGCTCTACTTCAACCTGACCGGCGTGCTGGCCGGCGATCCGACCGAGAGCGTCTTCACCTTCGGTGACTATCGCACGCGGGACTACTCCGACGACGTCTTCGCCGCACTCGGCCTGTCGGACCTGCGCCGCCTGCTGCCGCCGATCGTCGATGGCGCGGCCCATGCCGACCCGCTGTCCGCGGCCGCGGCGGCCGCGACCGGGTTGCCCGAAGGGCTGCCTGTCTCGCTGGGCTGCGTCGACATCATGTGCAGCGCGATGGGGGCCGGCCTGCACGATGCCGCGGCGCGGCCGGGCCTGACGGTGATCGGCTCGACCGGCATGCATATGCGCTTCGCCCCGGACCGGGACGCCGTCGTGCTGAACGAGGACCGGTCCGGCTACACCATGCCGTTTCCGGGCGGGGCCTATGCGCAGATGCAGACCAATATGGCCGCCACGTTGAACATCGACCGCATGCTCGACTTGGCGGTCGAGGTGCTGGCGTCGGAGGATGTGCACCGAGACCGTGCCGATCTGCTGCATGGCATGGACGACCGCGTCATGGCGGCGCGCCCCGGTGCGGCGATCTATCACCCTTACATTTCCATGGCCGGTGAGCGCGGGCCCTTCGCCGAGCCCGACGCGCGCGCCAGCTTCACCGGTCTGGATCAGAACACCGGCTGGTTCGACCTCATGCGCGGGGTCTATGAGGGGCTCGCCCTGGCGGCCCGGGACTGCTACGTCGCGATGGGGCCGATCCCGCGGGAGATCCGGCTGACCGGCGGTGCCGCCCGCTCCTCGGCGCTGAAGACCATCCTGGCGGCGGCGCTCAATGCGCCGGTCCGAACGGTGGCGCAGGAGGAGGCCGGGGCGGCCGGGGTGGTGATGATGGCCGCCGTCCAGCAGGGCATCTATCCCGACATCTCCGCCGCGACCGATGCCTGGGTGACCCCGCTGCTGCAGGAGCCGGAGGCACCGGACCCGGGCCTGGCCTCGGCCTATGACGGATTGTTCGACGCCTATCTCCGGACCCGCCACGCCATGGTCCCGGTCTGGGCCGCTCAGGCCGCCATGCGGAGAGCCAGGGCATGAGTGTCGAGGTCGCGATCATCGGCGACCGTTTCATGCGGTCGGAGATGTTCGAGACGGCGCTGACGGATGCCTGCGGTAAAGGTGTCACCTGCCGCGGGCTTGACCTGGGCTGGCCCGACGTTCCGATGGAGCACGGCTATGCGGTGCCCGGCATGGAGGGGCTGAAGGAGTATCTGGGGGACCCCGAGGACGTCGTGGCCCATGTGGCCGACGCCCCGGTGCTGGTCACCCATCTGGCGCCGCTCTCCGCATCGATGTTCGCGGCCATGCCGACCCTCAAGCTGGTCGCGGTGTCCCGTGGCGGCCCGGTCAATATCGACATGGCGGCGGCGGCCGATCACGGGGTGCGGGTGGTCAACGCGCCGGGCCGCAATGCGTCGGCGGTCGCGGAGTTCACCATCGCCGCCATCATCGCGGAGACCCGCAACATCACCCGGGGCCACGACGCGCTGCGCCGGGGCGAGTATCGCGGCGACCTGTACCGCGCGGACGTGGCCGGCGAGGAGCTGTCCGAGCTGTGCGTCGGCGTCATCGGATACGGCAATATCGGGCCGAAGGTGGTGCGGCTCCTGCGCGCCTTCGGCTGCCGCATCCTGGTGACCGATCCCTATGTGGAGCTTCTGGCGGAGGACCGGGATGCCGGGGTCGCGCATGTGCCGTTGGACACGCTGCTCGCCGAGTCGGACGTGGTCACGCTGCATCCTCGGGTGACTGACGAGACCCGGGGGATGATCGGCGCCGCCCAACTGGCCGCCATGAAGCCCGGTGCGATCATCGTCAACACCGCGCGCGGGCCGTTGATGGACTACGACGCGCTTTACGATGCCCTGGCGTCCGGGCATCTGCGCGGCGCCATGCTGGAAACCTTCGCCATCGAGCCGGTGCCGCCGGATTGGCCGCTGCTCAAGCTGCCGAACGTCACCCTGACACCCCATATCGCCGGAGCGTCCCTGACGACCGTGCGCATCGCCGCGGCCAAGGCGGCCGAGGAGGTGCGCCGCTGGATCGCCGGCGAGCCGCCGCTCAACCCCTGCTGAGGACCCGATGACGGAGCCCATCGACCTGCTGGTGATCGGCGGCGGCGTCAACGGCGCGGGCGTCGCCCGCGACGCCGCCGGGCGGGGCCTGTCCGTCGTGCTGTGCGAGAAGGGCGATCTCGCCGAAGGCACCTCGTCGCGCTCCGGCAAGTACATCCATGGCGGCCTGCGGTACCTGGAATACTACGAGTTCCGGCTGGTCCGGGAGGCGCTGATCGAGCGGGAAGTGGTGCTGGAGGTTGCGCCGCAGCTCACCTGGCCGCTGCGGCTCATCCTGCCGCACAGCCCGGAGCAACGGCCGCGCTGGCTGATCCGTCTCGGCCTGTTCATCTACGACCATCTCGGCGGGCGCAAGCGCATCCCCTCGACCAAGGCCGTCGACCTGCGCCGTGACCCGGTCGGCGAGATGGTCAGCGACGCCTATCACAAGGCCTTCGCCTATTGGGATGTCTGGGTCGATGACGCCCGGCTGGTCATCCTCAATGCGGTCGACGCGGCCCGACGCGGGGCGGAAATTCTGACCCGGACCCGCTGCGACTCCGCCCGTCGCGACGGTGCGCTGTGGCGGGCGGTCCTGCGGGATGTCGAGACCGGGCGCACCCGCGAGGTCGCCGCGCGGGCGGTTTTCAACGGCGCCGGGCCTTGGGTGGAGACCGTGCTGGGCAACGTCGCGGGCGTGAATTCGCGGCGCAGCGTACGGCTGGTCAAGGGCAGCCACATCATCATGAAGCGATGGTGGTCCGGCGATCACGGCTATGTGCTGCAGGCCCATGACAAGCGGCTGATCTTCGTGAACCCGTATTTCGACGATCTGGCGCTGATCGGCACCACCGACATCCCGTTCGACGACCGCCCGGAGGACGTGGCGATCGACGCCGACGAGATCGACTATCTGCTCGGCATCCTGAACCGCTATTTCCGCACCGAGCTGGCGCCGTCCGACATCCTGCACAGCTTCTCGGGCGTGCGGCCGCTGTTTGACGATGATTCCAGCAAGAGCGCGTCGGCGGTCACCCGCGACTACGAATTCGAGCTCGACGGCGGCGACGGCCGGGCGCCGATCCTCTCGGCGTTCGGCGGCAAGATCACCACCTATCGCAAACTGTCCGAACACGCGCTGGAGAAGCTGGCACCGTTCTTCCCCGGAATGAAGGGGGCCTGGACATTGGACGCGCCATTGCCCGGCGGCGACATGCCCGGGGGCGACTTCGACCGCTGGATGGAGGAATTCCGCGCCGCCTATCCGTGGCTGCCGGCCGATCTGGCCCGGCATTACGGGCGCTGCTACGGGACCGAAGCCGGCGCGGTGCTCGGCGACGCCCGGTCCCTGCACGATCTGGGCCGCCATTTCGGCGGGTTGTTCTACGAGCGCGAGGCGCAGTGGCTCATGGCGCATGAATGGGCCCGCACCGCCGATGACATCCTCGTCCGCCGGACCAAGCACGGCCTGTTCCTGACGAAGGGCGAGCAGGCGGCGTTCGAGGAATGGATGCGCCGCCCCGTCGCCGCGGCATGACCGTCTTTGCCGATTTGCGGGACTCCGGCGCCTTCGCGGCCCTGCTGGAGGTTTCCGAGCGCCTGGGGCGCGATCCGCTGCAGGTACAGGGGCCGGGCGGCAACACCTCGTTGAAGGCCGACGGCGCCATGTGGGTCAAGGCGTCGGGCACGTGGCTGGCCGAGGCGCGGACCCGCGACATCATGGTCCCCGTCGACGCTGCGGGCATGCGCGCAGCGCTCATCGGCGGTGACCCCGCTGCCGAAGACGGCCATGCCTTCACGGCGGTCGCCGAGAACGCGGCCGGGCTGCGGCCGTCGATCGAGACCTCGGTGCATGCGGTGCTCGATTGGCCGGTCGTCCTGCACACCCATTGCGTTGCGACCATCGCCACGGCCGTCCGCGCCGACGCGGCGGACATCGTGGCGGAGCGGCTCGATGGCCTGGGTGCGGTCTTCATTCCCTATGCTAAGCCGGGCGCCGACCTGGCCCGCGCGATTGTCGCGCGGGTGCGGCCGGAGACCCGGGTGCTGGTGCTTGGGAACCACGGCCTGGTGGCCGGCGGCGACACGCCGGCAGAGGCGGAGACGCGGCTGCGGGCGGTCTCCGATCGGCTGGAGCCGCGGACACCGATCGGCGAGGGCCCGGCCCCCGGATTTTCAGACCGGTTGGCGGGGTCCGGCTGGATGCCCGTGCCGGGCCAATCCGCGCATGCCGTCGCGCGCGATGCGCAAAGGCTTGCGATCGCCGACGGCGCCTCGCTCTACCCCGATCATGTCGTGTTCCTAGGGCCGGGTGTGGCGGTGGCCCGGGAGGGCGAGGATCCGGCAACCGCGTCAAAGCGGGCATCCGGCGATGGCGCCGCGCGAAAGTTGGTCCTGATGCCCGGCCAAGGCGCAGTGGTACCGGCCGACGCCTCTCCGTCGGTCCTGGCGCTGGCCCGTGCCCTCGGCGACGTGGTCCTGCGCGTCGATCCGGCGGCACGGATCTCGAGACTGGGCACGGATGACGAGGCGGCGCTGTTGAACTGGGACGCGGAGAAGCATCGCCAGGCGCTGGAAGCGGCGCGGAGCGCTGGCGCGTGATCGGCGACCTGGCGCTGGGCATCGATGTCGGGACCACCGGCGTCCGGGCGGCGGCGGTGGATGCGCAATGCGCGGTCCTGTCCCAGGCGGATGCGCGCATGGCCGAGTTCGGAGAGGACCGGCGCGACCCGGCGATCTGGCGGCAGGCGCTCGAAACGGCGCTGGCCCGGTTGTTCGCGACGATCGATCCCGCACGCATCGGCGCCGTGTCGGTCGATGGCACTTCCGGCACCGTGCTCGGTCTCGACGCGGCCGGCGATCCGGTCGGCACCGCCCTGATGTACGACGACGTGGTGCCGGATCCGGCCATCCCGTCGGCAATCGCCGCCGTGGCGCCGCGGGAGAGTGCCGCCCATGGTGCCGCATCCGCGCTGGCCCGCGCGATCGTGTTGCAGGACCGGCCGGGCGTGCGCCGCATCGTCCACCAGGCCGACTGGATCGCTGCGCTGCTGGCCGGCGTGCCGGTGGCCGGTGACGAGAGCAATGCGTTGAAGACTGGCTATGACCCCATCGCCCGGCGCTGGCCGGCATGGCTCGCGGACACGCCGTTGCGAACGGAGGGGCTCCCGGAGATCGTTCCCGCCGGCGCGCGGACGGCCGTCACGGACAAGGCCTTCGGCCTGCCCTCAGGCGCTTCCCTGGTCGCGGGCGTCACCGATGGCTGCGCCTCGTTCCTCGCCACGGGCGCCCGGTCCGTGGGCGACGGGGTCACGGCCTTGGGAACGACCCTGACGATCAAGCTGCTGTCCAACGGTCCCGTCTTCGCGCCGGATTACGGCATCTACAGCCACCGGATCGGCGATCTCTGGCTCGCCGGCGGAGCCTCGAACACCGGCGGCGGGGTGCTCGCGGCCGAATTCCCGCCGGAGCGCATCGCGGCACTGTCCGACCAGATCGACCCGCAGGCGGACAGCGGCCTCGATTACTATCCCCTGCGGGCGCCCGGCGAGCGGTTCCCGATCAATGATCCGGACCATCCACCGAGGCTCGAGCCCCGCCCGGATTCCGACGTCCGGTTCCTGCACGGGATGCTCGAGGGCATGGCGCGCATCGAGGCGCTCGGCTATCGGCGGCTCGAGGAGCTCGGCGCCCCGCGGCTCGCCTGCCTGCGGACGGTCGGCGGCGGCGCCGCCAATCGCGCATGGTCCGCCTTGCGGAGCCGGATCATCGGTGTCGCCTTGGCGGACGTTGCCTCGTCCGATGCCTGTGTCGGGGTCGCCCGGTTGGCGCTGCCGCATCTGGCCGGCGGCCGATGAGCAGGGCCATCGCCGGCCTCGCCGCGATCGCCGATCTGTTCGACGCCGTGCTGGTCGACCAGTACGGCGTCCTGCATGACGGCCAGGCGCCGTTTCCCGGTGCGGTGGCCTGCCTCGAGGCGCTGCAGGCCCGCGGCATTCCCGTCGTGGCGGTCACCAATTCCGGTAAGCGGCCGGCCGAGAACGGCGCAAGGCTGGCGCAGTTGGGCTTTGCCCCGGACCTGTTCCACGCGATCGTCAGTTCCGGCGAGGTGGCGCGGGACGAGATCGCCGCGCGCCTGGCCTCGGGCGATCTCGCACCGGGCGCGCGCATCGTCATCCTTTCCCGCGACGATGACGAGGGTCCGATCGAGGGTCTCGATGTCCGCCGTTGCCCGCCGTCACCGGATGCCGATCTGCTGATCATCGCCGGCGTCGAACCGGAGCGTCGCGAACGCCGGCACTACGCCGAGCTGCTCGCACCCCTCGCGGCGCGGGGCGTGCCGGCGCTCTGCGTCAATCCGGACCGGTTCATGTACGTGGCCGGCGAGGCCCGCTTTGCCCCCGGCATCGTGGCGGACGACTATGCGGCGGCGGGCGGCCCGGTCGCCGTGCTGGGCAAGCCGGCGGCCGCCATGTTCGAGGCGGCATTGCGCGCCGTCGACGGTGTCGCGCGCGAGCGGGTGCTGATGATCGGCGACAGCCCGGAGCATGACATCGCCGGCGCGGCACGGGCCGGGTGCGCGACATTGCTGATCCGCGGCGGCATTCAGTCCGGCCTGGGCGACGGGGCGGTCGCACCCGATTTCATCACAGACCGCCTGACATGGGACGCCCGCGCGGAAGCGGGCAGCCGGGACTAAGCGAGGCCGATCTTCTGGCCCGACAGGGACAGGGAGACGGTGAGTCCGCCCTCGTTGATCAGCCAGCGGCGCAGGGTGAAGCTGCGCTTGCCATCCCTGTGCATCGGGTCCGCCTCGGCCAGGGCGCGCGCGTCCTCGAAGGAACCGGCGCGGTAGACGATCAGGCCGCCACCGGACATCGCCTCGCCGGTCGCATCGGAGAGCGGACCGGCGAAGACGAGGGCGCCTTGCTCCTCCAGGGCCTTCTGGTAGTCGAGATGGGCGGGCAGGGTCTCCTGCAGCGATGCCGGCTCGACGATCGCCGTCGACTCGACCACGAAGACCTCGAAGGCCAGTGCGCCCCGCGAGCGGGCGATCTGCTTGTACTCGGAAAAGCTGGTCATGAGGGCCTCCTTGATGCCGGCACGGATCACGCTTCATCCACAATTATCCGTGTGTGGGCAAAAAAATCGATATTATTTGACAGCCATACCTGATCCTAGGCATTCTTTCGGGCACAGGCGAGGTTCCGGGGGGACTTGCGGATGCGATTGGTGGTCGCGAAGTCGGGCGAGGGCACGGCCGTCTTCGCATTGGATGGCGAAGAGGCCGTCAACCTCTCCGCTGCCATCCGAGAACTGGGTGACGATCTGAGCGCCCTGATCGGGATGGGCGCCGCCGGGCTCGAGCGGGCCTCGGCCGCGATGCGGACGGCCGACCGGCGGGAGCCGGCAGAACAATTGCAGCCGGCCCTCCCGGTCCGCAGGCCGGGAAAGATCGTCTGTCTCGGCCTGAACTATGTCGAGCATGCCAAGGAGGGCGGCTACGAGGTCCCGGACTATCCGGCGATGTTCATGCGCCCGGCAACGTCGATGATTCCGGCGGCGGCACCAATGGTGCGGCCGGACTGCTCCGAAACGCTCGACTACGAGACGGAGTTGATGGTGATCGTCGGCGTCGGGGGACGCCACATCGCCGAGGCCGATGCGCTTGGCCATGTGTTCGGTTACACGACGTTCAATGACGGCTCGGTGCGCGAGTACCAGCGCAAGACCCACCAATGGGCGCCGGGCAAGATGTTCGACGCCACCGGCGCGGTCGGGCCCGTGGTCGTCACGCCGGATGAGCTGCCGGAGGGTGCCGCCGGCCTGCGCATCGCGACCCGGCTCAACGGCGTCACGATGCAGGATTCCAATACCGGGAACATGATGTTCCCGGTCGCCAAGACCATCGCGATCGTGTCGGAGTTCACCACGCTGGAGCCCGGCGACATGATCGCCCTGGGCACGCCGCCGGGTGTCGGGCACGCGCGCCGGCCGCCGGTCTGGATGAAGCCCGGCGACGTGGTCGAGGTCGAGATCGAGGGCATCGGCGTCTGCCGCAACCCGGTCGTCGCCGAGGGCGATCACAGCATGACGGAGGCGGCGGAATGAACGCCCGTGTCGACCCGGACGGCGAGGCCCTGGATGTGGCGCGGGCGCGGGCGCAGCAGGCGGTCCGCGATATGCGCGACCGGGCTCGGCGCCTGGATGATGACGGCCTCGACCTGATCCTGCGCGAGGCTCGGTCCCACTACGCCTGGCGTGACGAGCCGATTTCCGAGGCGGAGATCCGGGCGCTGTACGATGCGGTGAAGATGGGCCCGACCAGCATGAATGGCTGCCCGGCCCGGTTCATTTTCGTCACCTCCGATCAGGCGAAGGAGCGCCTGGCGCCCTGCCTGAACCCCGGCAATGTCCCGAAGATGAAGTCGGCGCCGCTGACCGTCATCGTCGCCCATGACGTGGAGTTCTGGCGGCATCTCGGCATGCTGCATGGGCATGACGACAAGGGCGCCATGTTCGCCAACGATCCGGTGAAGGCGGAGACGGCGGCGTTCCGCAACGCGACGCTGCAAGGCGCCTATCTGATCATCGCGGCGCGGGCGATGGGGTTCGACGTCGGCGCGATGTCCGGCTTCTCGAATGCCAAGGTCGATGAGGCGTTCTTCGCCGGGACGAGCTGGCGATCCAACTTCCTGTGCAATATCGGCTATGCGGACGAGAGCGCGTTGTTCCAGCGCCTGCCGCGGTTCGCATTCGAGGACGCCTGCGAGATCATCTGAGCGGCGAGGGGATACGGCCATGGCAGCCATCAAGATGAAGACCACGGTGAAGCTGCGCGCCGAGGCGGAGTGCCCGTCCCATTCGCGCGCGGACATCGCGGTCCGCGACCTCTCCTTCGCCATTGACGAGCCGGTCGAGCGCGGCGGCACCAATGCCGGCCCGACGCCCACCGACGCGGCGATCGCCTCGCTGGTCGGCTGCACCAACGTGATCGGCCACAAATGCGCGAAGGCGCTCGGGATCGATATCGGCCACCTGCACATCACCGCGGTCTGCGACTTCGACCGTCGCGGCGTGACGCTGTCGGAGGAGATCGAGCGGCCGTTCGAGCACATCGCGCTGGACGTGGCCGCCGACGGCGCGGCCAGCGACGAGGAGCTGGCCCGGGTCGCGGCGGAGGTGCGCAAATTCTGTCCGCTGTCGAAGTTGTTCCGAGCCGCGGGAACCGAGATCACCGAGACGTGGCGCCGCCGCGAAGGCTGAAGGCAGGGCGCCCGGTAAGACAAGTAAGGGAGGGGGAACGACCATGTTGAAGACTTTGACCCGCCGATTGGCGCCGGCCGTGGCCGGCCTGGCACTGTCCATTGGGGTCGCCGGCCCGGCGCTGGCGACCGAGACCATCCGCATGGTGGCGATCGACGGCTATCCGGATCGCGCCATGTGGGTCCGCGAGTTCAGCGGTTTTTTCATTCCCGAGGTCGACCGGCGGCTGGCCGAGAACGGGAACTATGAGATCGAATGGCAGGAGGCTTATGGCGGCAGCATCGTCAAGCCGCGCGGCGTGCTGGAGGGCATCCGTCTCGGCCTTGGCGATATCGGCATCGTCACGACGATCTTCCACAACTCGTCGCTGCCCAGCCAGGCGATCTCGGCGGTGACCCCGTTCATCTCCACCGACGCCCGCGTGGTGGCCCGGGCGGTGGACGAGATCGCCAAGGAGTTCCCGCAGATCGAGGCGGAATTCGCCGCCGAGAACCAGGTCTACCTGGCGACCGGCGTGGTGCTGGACACCTATCAGGTCTTCAGCCGCGAGCCGATCTCCAGCCTGTCCGACCTGGAAGGCGGCAAGATGGCCGGAGCCGGCTACAACCTGCGCTATCTGGAGGGTCTCAACGACGTTGCCGGCGTGCGCGGCGGCCTGACGGACTTCTACAACATGCTGCAGACCGGCGTGGTCGACCACGCGATGCTGTGGCCGGAATCGGCGATGACCTTCAAGATCCATGAGGTCGCGCCGTACATGCTGCGGGCCAATATCGGCTCGGTGAACTCCAAGACCGTCACCGTCAACGCCGATGTCTGGAACAGCCTGCCGGACGAGGTGAAGCAGGTCCTGCAGGATGTGGCCGTCGCCTATCGCGACCATGTGGCGAGCGTCGCCATGGAACGCGCGGAGGAGAGCCTCGCGGCCTTCGAGGCGGCCGGCGGCACGGTCGTCGACCTCTCGGTGGAGGATCGGGCGGCCTGGGCCGCGTCCATGCCGAACATCGCCCTGGAATGGGCCGCCGGCATCGATTCCAGCGGCGGTCCGGGTTCGGCGATGCTGTCCGCCTATGTGGGCAAGCTGCGCGATGCGGGCCAGCAGCCGGTCCGCGACTGGGCGGCCGAGCTGACCAACTGATCGGCGGCCTGGAGGGCGGCGGGTGCCCGCCGGCAGAGAACGCCTGATCGGCTTCGCCACCACGGCATTGTCCCGGATTGCCGTGGTGGCGAATGCCGTCGGCACGATCGTCGTGTTGCTGCTGGTGGTCGCGGTGAACGCCGATGTGGTGGCACGCGGCGTCTTCAGCGCGCCGTTCCGTGGCACCGTCGAGGTCGTCCAGTTCTCGATGGTGCTGATCGTCTTTCTGCAATTGCCCGACGTGGTCCGCGTCAACCGGCTGACCCGGTCCGACGGGTTCCTCACCGTGCTCGGCGGTCGCCGCCCGAAGGTCGCCGACTGGCTGTGGCGCATCGTGGACGCGGTCTCGGCGGTCATGATGGGGCTGATCGCCATCGCCATGTGGCCGGAGTTCATCAACGCCTGGGTCCATGACAAGTTCTTCGGCACGCCGGGCATCTTCACCGCGCCGTGGTGGCCGGTGCGTGGCGCCATCGTCTTCAGCGCCGCCCTGTGCTGCCTGATCCTCGCCCTGAAGGCGATCACCGGCCGGCGCGTGCTGCAACAGGCCGACGCATGACGGCCATGGTCCCGGTTCCCGGAGTACCGATCCGATGACGCCGGTGGAGATCGGGACGATCTCGGTCATTGCGATCGTGGTGCTGATCTATCTCGGGGTGTACATCCCGATCGCCCTGGCGTTGGTGTCCTTCGTCGGCATCTGGCTGATGCGGGACAATTTCCAGCTCGCCATGAACCTGCTGAAGATCGCCATCGGCGACAGCGTGACGGAATACGCCTTCGCCACCGTCCCGCTCTTCACGTTCATGGGGATATTGGTATCGAAGGCCGGGCTGGGCTCGGACATCTACCAGGTCATGAACGACACGTTCCGGCGCGTGCGGGGCGGGATCGGCATGGCCACGGTCGGCGCCAACGCTGTCTTCGCGGCGGTGACCGGCTCCTCGATCGCCTCGGCCTCGGTGTTCACCCGGGTCTCGGTGCCGGAGATGCTGCGCTTCTCCTACAATCCGAGATTCGCCGTCGGGGTGGTGGCCGGCTCGTCGGTGCTCGGCATGATCATCCCGCCCAGCGCCATGCTGATCATCTATTCCATCGTCGCCGAGCAGTCGATCGGGCAGATGTTCCTGGCCGGCATCGTGCCCGGCATCATGCTGGCCGTCGCCTACATCGCGGCCATCCTCCTGATGGGCCAGCTGACGCCGGGCTTCGTCGGCGGCGCGGAGTCGACCGGCGACGACGAGGCGCGGCTGTCATGGCTGGACATCGTCGCCAAGACCGCGCCCATCGTGATCCTGGTCGGCGTGGTGCTGGGGGGCATCTATACCGGCTGGCTGACCCCGGTCGAGGCGGGCGCCGCCGGCTCCGCGGTCGGCCTGCTGATCGCACTGGTCCGCCGGCGCATGACCTGGCGCGACTTCTGGGATGCGCTGATCGAGACCGGGCACATCACCGCCAGCATCCTGTTCCTGATCACCGCGGCGTCCATGTACAGCCGCATGCTCGGCTTCGCCGGGCTGCCGAACGAACTGGGGGCGCTGCTGTCGGCCAGCCAGTTCGACTTCGTCGCGATCATGATCGTCTACGTGCTGCTGATGCTGTTCCTCGGCACGCTGCTCGACACCGCCTCGATCATCCTGATCGTGGTGCCGCTGTTCCTGCCGATCGTCGAGCCGATGGGGCTGAGCCTGGTGTGGTTCGGCATCGTCACGGTGGTCGGGGCGGAAATCGGGCTGCTGACGCCGCCGCTCGGCATCTCCTGCTTCGTGATCAAGGCGACCCTGGACGACCCGCGGATCACGTTGAAGGACGTATTCCTGGGCGCGCTGCCTTTCGCCGGCATCATGCTGCTGGTTCTGATCCTGATCATCCGCTACCCGGCGTTGAGCATCGCGATCCTGAACTGAGGCGGGACCCACGCCGCCCCTGGCTGCGGTAGTAGGACTACAGCGACGTCATTGCGAGGAGCCGAAGGCGACGCGGCAATCCACTGTCGGCCGAGACAGTGGATCGCCGCGCTTCGCTCGCGATGACGACGTGTTTTTGGCCGGGCGACGTCTCAGTCGGCCGCCGAGGCGCCGATCCGTTCGGCCAGGAAGGCGCCGGTCTGCTCGTAATGCGCGGTCAGGCGCGCGACGGCGAGGTCGGCATCGCGGTCGAGCACGGCCGTGACGATCTCCTCATGCTCCACATTGACGTCGCGCTTGGGGTAGGCCGAAGGGCCGGCGAGGTTGCGGTAGCGGATGTTCTCGTCATAGAGCTGCTCGCAGAAGCGGATCAGCGTGGCAGAGCCGCAGGCGGCGATCAGCGCCATGTGGAAGTGGCGGTGCAGCTCCTCCCATTCCGCGTTGGCGACAAAGGCTTTCGACGTCGCCGAGCGGGGTGTGCGCGACAGCCGGTAATGGGCCAGGACGACGCCTTCCTCCCACTCCTTGCCGCCATGGGCGATCGACTCGCGCAGGGCCCGGTCCTCCAGCCAGCAGCGGGTCTTCAGCAACTCGTTGAAGGCCTCCGCACTGACATGGGCGACGCGAAAGCCGCGCTGGTCGATGCGCTCCACCAGCCGGTCCGACGTCAGCAGGCTCAGCGCCTCGCGGACCGGGCTCGCGCCGGTGCCGTAGGTGTGGCGCAGTTCCTCGATCTTCAGCTTCAGCCCCGGCTCCAGCGCGCCGATGATGATGTCCGAGCGGATCCGCTGATAGATCTGGCTGGTGAGGGAGAGCGACGGGCCGTCGGCGGGCTGCGCTAACTCGATTTTCTGATCCATGGTCCCATCTTTCCAGCGAAGACCGGCGCGCGCGCCGGTCTGCGTTTCGTTCGTCCGACTCTACGCGGCGGCGCGCGCCAGCCGCGCCACGGTGCTGGACGCCGCCACGATGCCGGCATTGGCGAAGGCCTCGTGGTTCTTCTCGATGTCGTCCAGCTTGTAGAGGTAGTTCACCATCAGCCCGTGCGACTGCTTCAGGCCGCGCGCGCTCTTGTCGGCCAGCCAGTTGATCCGCTCCAGCCGGGCGCCGTTGCCGAGATGGAAGCGCGCGACCGGGTCGATGGGCCGCCCATCCGCGTTCTTCTCCGCCAGGAAGTAGCGCGCCGCCATCGCCGTCATGGTCTTTTCCAGCGCGGCCGTCGCCGTGGCCTGCTCGCGCCACCAGCCGTCCTTGTCTAGGGTGGCCAGGGCCGTCGCGCTCGACGGCGCCAGGCCGTCGCCGCCGCGCAGCTCCGCCAGCCATTTGGCGAAGCCCGGGACCGGCGACAGGGTGGCGAAGGTGCGCAGGCCCGGCAGTTCCCGCTGCAGTTCCTGGACCACCTGCTTGATCAGGAAATTGCCGAACGAGACGCCGCGCAGGCCCTTCTGGCAGTTGGAGATCGAGTAGAAGATCGCCGTGCGCGCGTCTTCCGGCTCGATGCGGTCGCGGCGCTTGGCCAGGATCGTCGCCACCGAGTCCGACATGTCCCGCATCAGCGCAATCTCGACGAAGATCAGCGGCTCGTCCCCCAGGCTGGGGTGGAAGAAGCCGTAGAGCCGGCGGTCGGGCGGGTCGATGCGGGCGCGCAGCTCATCCCAGCCGGAGATCGCGTGCACGGCCTCGTACTCGATGACCTTCTCCAGCACCGCGGCCGGCGTGCGCCAGTCGATCCGGCGCAACTCGAGGAATCCGCGGTTGAACCAGGATGTGAACAGGTGGGCGAAGTCGGTGTCGACGGTCGCCAGCTCGGGCGCGGACTTCAGGTGGGACAGCACGTCCTCGCGCATGCGCACCAGGCTCAGCGTGCCGTTCGGCGCATGATTCAGCCGGCGCAGCAGTTCCTGCCGGCGCGGCTCGGCGGCGCGCACGATCTCGGCGGCGCTCCGGTCGGACGGGTCTTCGAGATAGGCCGTGGCCGCGGCCGCCAGTGCATCGGCGGGGGCGGTGAAGTCCTGTGCCAGGGTCTGGAAGAAGCGCTTCTGTTCCTTCGCCCCCAGCGACGCGTAGCCCTTGAGGATCTCCTTGGCCAGCGCGATCCCCGACGCCTCGCCGCGGCCGCTCAGCAACTGGTCGCACAGCGCGCCCAGCCCGTCCGCCGTCGCTGCCTGGTCCCGGGTCCGGCGCAGATCGATGATGCCGAGCCCGCGGTCGGCGATCGATGCGATCAGTTCGCTAAATACCGATGTGCTGGCCATTCCGTAAAATAAATCGATTTTTTGGAGTTTTCAACGCGGGGTGGGTGCTTGTGCCGGTCGGCCGACGGACCGCCTTGAACCCGGTCGGCCGCCCTGTGGGCCTGCGATCGTGACATTACTCGTCCAGCCGCGCGCGTGTTGGCATAATTGCGATCCAACACGAACAAGGTTCGCCCGCCTCGGTATATCGCCTGGCGGTGCGCCGGAGAGAACCCATGTCGCAGTCTCAAGGCCAGCCGTCGGGCTCATCGGACCCATCGAATTCCGATGCGGAATTGGGGCTGGCACCCGTCGGCGGGATGTCCCACGTCCGAGGCGACCGGACCGAGCCATTGCGCCGGATCACGATCCCGCACCTGCTCGCCGATACCGTCGCCCGCTTCGGTTCGCGGGATGCCGCCGTGTTCGTGGAGCAGGACAAGCGGCCGAGCTACGACGCGTTCGCCGCGGAAGTCGACGCCCTCGCGGCGGGGCTGCTGGATCTGGGGCTGCGCAAGGGAGACCGGATCGGCATCTGGTCGCCGAACCGGTATGAGTGGCTGCTGACCCAGTTCGCGACCGCCCGCATCGGTCTGGTCCTGGTCAACATCAACCCGGCCTACCGGCTTGCCGAGCTGGAATACGCCATCAACAAGGTCGGCTGCAAAGCGCTGGTCACGGCCGCGACGTTCAAGTCCTCCGACTATCTGGCCATGCTCGCCGAGCTTGCCCCGGAGTTGGCCCAGAGCGAGCCGGGCCAGCTGTCTGCGGCGAGGCTGCCGACCCTGCGGATCGTCATCCGAATGGGCGATGAGACCAGCCCCGGTACGCTCAACTTCGGCGATGTCCCCAGGCGCACTGATGCGGAGCAAAGAGCGCGGCTCGATGCGATCAGCGCAACGTTGGACCCGGACGACCCGATCAACATCCAGTTCACCAGCGGCACGACCGGGGCGCCGAAAGGGGCCACGCTGTCGCATTTCAACATCGTCAACAACGCCCATTTCGTCACCCGCGCCCTCAACTTCACCGAGGCGGACCGGCTGTGCATCCCGGTGCCGCTCTACCATTGCTTCGGCATGGTGATGGGGACGCTGGGCTGCGTCACCAAGGGCGCCTGCATGGTGTTCCCGGCCGAGGCCTTCGAGCCCGTGGCCACCCTGGCGGCGATCGAGGCGGAACGCTGCACCGCCCTCTATGCCGTGCCGACCATGTTCGTGGCGATGCTGGACCTGCCGGAGTTCGAACGCTTCGATGTGTCGCGGCTGCGGACCGGCATCATGGCCGGCGCGCCATGCCCGATCGAGATCATGAAGAAGGTCATCGCCGACATGCATATGGCCGGCGTGACCATCGCCTATGGCATGACGGAGACCAGCCCGGTCTCCTTCCAGAGCGCGGATGACGACCCGCTGGAGCTGCGCGTTTCCACGGTCGGGCGCATCCATCCCCATGTGGAGGTGAAGATCGTGGATGCCGACGGCGCCACGGTCCCGGTCGGCGAGCGGGGCGAGCTGTGGACCCGCGGATACTCCGTCATGACGGGATACTGGGGCGACGACGATCGGACCCGGGAGTCGATCGTCGAGGGCGGCTGGATGCGCACCGGCGATCTGGCGACCCTGGATGCTGCCGGCTATTGCAACATCGTCGGCCGGGTCAAGGACATGGTCATCCGCGGCGGCGAGAACATCTATCCGCGCGAGATCGAGGAGTTCCTGTACCGGCATCCGAAGATCCAGGTGGTCCAGGTCTTCGGCGTGCCCAGCGAGAAATACGGCGAGGAGCTCTGTGCCTGGATCGTCCTGGCGCCGGGCGAGACCGCCACCGAGGACGACGTCCGCGCGTTCTGCCAGGGCCAGATCGCGCACTACAAGATCCCGCGCTACATCCGTTTCGTCGACGCCATGCCGATGACCGTGACCGGCAAGCCGCAGAAATTCATCATGCGCGATCGCATGGCCGAGGAGCTTGGCCTGGAGGCCGCGAAGACGGCGTAGCAGGCCGTCGAAGAGGCGCTGGTGGCCATCCTCGTCCTTCGACAAGCTCAGGATGAGGATGAGCGACAGTGAGGATTTTCAGGGCCTAACAATCAACTCACCTCATCCTGAGCCTGTCGAAGGATGACTCATCGGCCAGGATCCGCCTCTTTGGGCAGTCCGCGAGGGCCAGCGCAGTGTTGGCGGCGGCTGAACGCCTGAGCGGTCAGGCCGGCATGTCGGCGGTGTCCCGGTCTTCCTCCGCCACTTCGGACCGGCCCGTCGTGCCGCCCCGGCGGCGAAGCTGGTCGGCGATGGCCTCGTGGCCATGGCGCAGCGCATCGTCCAGCGGCGTGTTGCCCCAGCGGTCCAGCGGGCTGACGGCCGGCAGCCGGTCGCAGAGATAGGCGACCACGTCTGCCTGCCCCTCGGCCGCCGCGAGATGCAGCGGAGTTCTCAAATCGTAGTCGGCCACATCCAGGGCCACTCCGCGGGCGACCAGGCGCCAGATCGTGTCGAGGTCGCCGTCGGCGGCGGCCCAGATGAGTTCGGCGGTGCGATGGGATTCCGCCTCCGACGCGGCGGAGACGGGCTTCAGCCCGGATTCGGCCGGATGGACCACGTCGCCGCGGCGGCCGCCGGCCCGCTCCAGCATGCGGATGATGGTCTCGTGGCCATGCAGGCAGGCATCGTCGAGCGGCGTGCCGCCCCAGCGGTCGCGTGGGTTCAGGGCATCGTCCGAGCCGTCCTGGCGCAGGAAGAACTCGACCATCTCGGCCTGGTTCTCCGCCGCCGCCAGATGCAGGGGCGTGCGCAAATCGTAGTCGGCGCAGCGCGGCGTGGCGCCGTGGAGGAGCTGCTGCTGGATCGCGCCGACATCGCCCTTGCTGGCGGCCCAGATCATCTCGTTGACCTTCACGGCCCGCGCCTGGGTGCGGCTGACGCGGGGGTCGCGCTTGGCGGTGCCGCCGGCGAGCGCGTCGTAATTGTGGACATTGAAGGTCTCGACCAATTGCCGGCAGAAGCCGACCCCGCGCACGCTGTTGCCCAGCGCGTCGAGGCGCGGCGACCAGGCGCACAGGCCCATCACGTTGGGCACCACGATCATGATGCCGCCGCTCACGCCGCTCTTGGCCGGCAGGCCGATCGAATAGGCGAATTCCCCGGAATAGTCGTACATGCCGCTGGACGACATCAGCGACAGGCAGCTCTGGACGGTCTCGGTGCGGAACACGCGCTCGCCGCTCACCGGGCAGATGCCGCCATTGGCCAGGGTCGCCGCGACCACCGACATCATCTCGGCGGTCAGCTCGATCGAGCAGCACTGGAAGTAGAAATCGAGCACGTCGTGCAGGTCGACACCGGCCGGGAACGCCTTCTTCTCGCGCATGAAGTAGCCCAGCGCGAAGTTGCGGTCGGCGGTGTCGCGTTCCGACAGGTAGACCGGCGTGCTGAACCGCGGCTTGTCGCCGCCGCACAGCGCCTGCCAGCTTGCCATCACCCCGTCGAAGCGGGTTCCGGCCCAGCCGCGCGCATCGACGTCGGCGGTCCGGCCTTCATCGGCCATCCGGCGCTTTTCGGTCAGGCCGATCAGGGCGCTGCTCATGATCGCGCCGGCATTGATCATCGGGTTGTGCGGCCGGTTCTGCTTGTCGAGGCTCAGCTCGTTGAAGCCCAGGCCGCTGGGCTCGTGCCCGACAAAGGCATGGACGGCCTCGGCGCCGTGCTCCTCCAGGGCCAGGCAGTAATTGACCGGCTTGCAGGTGGATTCGATGGGGAAGAATTCACGCGCATCGCCGACGGCATGCCGCTGGCCGTCGACGGTGCACACCGCGACTCCGAAGCGGTCGAGCGCCGGCATGGGCAGGTCGAGCTGGGGAATGTAGTCCGCCGCCTTGCCGGACCGGTCCTGGCGCGCGACGGCATGCAGACGGTCGATCGTGTCGCGGAACTCCGCGAAGTCCGGGATGACCAGATTGCCCTGCAGGGCCCGTTCGATCAGCAGGATGGTGTGCCGGATCGCCGGGCAAAAGTCTTCGCGACGGAGCCCGGCTACTTGGTCATCCGCTGCCCCTTTTTCCTGGGCGTTCAGGGCTGACAGGCTCGCCTGCAGTCGGGGGTCTTCCGGCCCCAGGCCGGCCTCGGCCAGCCGGCCAATCAGGTCGGATCGATGAACCCGGCCGTCATTGTCGGTGTCCAGCGAGCGGAACAGCCGCTCCTCCCGGGCATCGATCGGCCGGGAGGAGCGGGCCACGACACGCAGCTTCGCGGATTGCCGCGCACGGGCGGATTGCCGTTGTGCGGTCGTTCGGGCGGGCTTTTGCGTGGACATGGGTTTGCTCCTCTGGTCGGGCTTTCGCGCCGGCCCCGCGCTGCGCGGGGCCGTCACGCCCTCCAGAACGGCTTGTCGATCTCCTTCTGGATGTCGCTCCGGGTGAGCCCGACATCCCGCAGCATGCGGTCGTCGAGGCTGTCCAGGTTGGTCCGCTGGCTGGCCCGTGACTGCCACGCCAACGCGGCCTTCCAGGCCCAGGCCAGGGTCTTGGCAGGCCAGAACGCCAGATCGTCGTACCGATGGGTCCAGCCCTGTCTTGCAGTCAGCTGTTTCATGTCGGTGTCCTTTCCGAATGTGCGCGACGCGGACGATGCCGCGCCGGCACGGTTGCCATGCTCCTGGGATACCGGTTCGGTGTTTCAGGCCAATGTCCCGGTGGCGGGTGAAGGGTTTCGATTGTTGCGGCCGCTCGCCGGCCCATCGGGCGACGCAAAGCGCCCTCCCCGGGATCGGAGAGGGCGCCGCGCCGCCGGGTTTCCGGGCGATCCGACCGGTGCCGGATTGTCCGGTCAGGTTCGCGCCGGGTCCCCGGCGAACTCCGGATAGGCGCGCAGGCCGGTCTCGACCTCGTCGACGCCCATCGCCTCGCCGACCTCGGTCAGCCTGAGGCCGAAGATGGCCTTGAGCACCAGCCAGGTGATGGTGCTGGCCAGGACGACCATCAGGCCGATGGCGCCGATCCCGACCAGTTGCGCGCCGAAGCCGGCATCGCCGTTGGTCAGCGGCACGGCCAGCGTGCCCCAGATGCCGGCGACCAGATGCACCGGGATGGCGCCCACCACGTCGTCGACATGCAGCCGGTCGAGCAGGGCGGTGGCCATGACCATCAGCACGCCGCCGACCGCGCCGATGGCACAGGCCGCGCCGATGCTCGGCGTGTCCGGACCGGCGGTGATGCTGACCAGACCTGCCAGGGCACCGTTCAGCGCCATGGTCAGGTCGACCTTCCGGGTGACCAGCTGGTTGAGGACCATCACCGCGATCACGCCGGCGGCCGAGGCCATGGTCGTGTTGACGTAGATGTTGGCGATGGCGATGGCATCCGCCGCCGACCCCATGGCGAGCTGCGAGCCGCCGTTGAAGCCGAGCCAGCCCAGCCACAGGATGAAGGTGCCCAGCGTGGCCAGGGGCAGGGACGAGCCGGGCATCGGCACGACCCGGCCGTCGGCGCCGTAGCGGCCGCGCCGGGCGCCCAGGATGACGGCGCCGGTCAATGCCGCCCAGCCGCCGACCGAATGCACGATGGTCGAGCCGGCGAAATCGACGAAACCGAGTTCGGCCAGCCAGCCGCCGCCCCAATGCCAGGCGCCCTGGATCGGGTAGATGATCGCGGTCAGCACCAGCACGAAGCCGAGGAACGGCCACAGCTTGATGCGTTCGGCCAGCGCCCCGGACACGATCGAAGCGGCGGTGGCCACGAAGACCATCTGGAAGAACCAGTCCGAACCGGCCGCGTAGCCGGCGCTGAAATCGCCCGCCAGGGCCGCACTGTCGTCGGCGCTCCAGATCGACAGCGAGCCGAACAGGCCACCATCGACGCCGTCATACATGAGGTTGTATCCGACCAGGAAATAGGCGAGGCCGGCGATCGAGAACAGGGCGATGTTCTTCAGCAGGATGGTGGTGACGCTCTTGGTGCGCACCAGTCCGGCCTCCAGCATGGCGAAGCCGGCCGCCATCCACAGCACCAGGAAGCCGTGGACGAGAAACGAGAAGGTGTTGAAGACGAAAGCGGTTTCCGCCGCGACGGCGGCCTGCGCCGGGGCGGCGGCCGATAGAGCGGCGGCGCAGATCGCACCGCCGCACAACCGGCGGCCGACACGCCGCGCTTGTTTGCCCGATTGGGACATGGTCTTGCTCCATGACAGGTGAGGTCCATGCGCCCGGCCGATGCCTGACCAGCCGGGTGCGTCGATCCTGTCTTGTTAGGAGCGGGGAATTTCAGGACGATGTCCCGAAGAACTCAGAAGGTTTCAGTCCCGTAATACGACTCCTTCTCATCCCGATCTCTTATGGATCGCAGAAGAGTCGGTGATGAGTCCTGGCCTGCCTTTGGCCTCCCCTAGGCCGACACGGCAGCCTCGGCGGTCGGCTGATAGACATAGCCGGCCCCGCGCACCGTCTTGATCACCTGCGGCTTGCTCGGGTTGGATTCGATCTTGCGCCGGATCCGCGCGATGCGGATGTCGATGCTGCGGTCGAACGGCTCCCAGCCACGATTGTGCGCCAGGTCGAGGAGCTGGTCGCGGCTGAGCACTCGGTTGGGATGTTCCGCGAAGGCCTTCAGCAGGTCGAACTCCATGCTGGTCAGCGGCACCTCGTTGCCCGCCGCGTCGAACAGCTGGTGGGAATCCAGGTTCAGCCGGCATTGCCCGAAGGGCAGGTCGGCCGCCGGCGCGGCGGCGGGTTTGGCACCGGCTGCGGCACTGCCGGGAAGCCGGCGTAGCACCGCCTTGACCCGGGCCAGGAGCTCCCGCAGGTCGACCGGCTTTGCCAGATAGTCGTCGGCGCCGACCTCGAGCCCGGCCACCCGGTCGACGATGTCGCCGGCCGCCGTCAGCATGACGACGCCGATCTCGGTTGTCTCGCGCAGGAAGCGCGCCAGAGACAACCCGTCCTCGCCGGGCATGGTGATGTCCAGCAGCACCAGGTCGACCGGCTCTTCCGCCACGATCCGCCGCAGCGCCTCGCCGCCATTCGCCTGCGTCACGCGATAGCCGCGCAGCTCCAGGTATTCCTGGATCATGCACCGGATCTCCGGCTCGTCGTCGACGACGAGGATGTGTTCCTGCCTGTCAGTCATCGGCAATCTCCCTGAAGGCGCCCGGTCGCGTTTCCCGCCACCGTCGGCGTCATGACGTTTGCTCATCCACATCGGCGCCCTCCAGTACCTGGGCCACCAGGCGCCGGACTTCCGCTGGCGAAAACGGCTTCTGCGCATAGGGGCGCCCCGACTCCTGCAGGAAGTCGCTGACCGTCGCGCTGAAGGTGTCGCCGGTGACGAACGCCACCCGTTCCAGCAGGCTCGGGCTCAACGTCTTCAGCGTGTCGTGCAGGCGGGGCCCATCCATGTCCGGCATGCGCAGGTCGCTCAGGATCACGTCGAACTCGTGGCGCGCCAGCAGCCGCAGCGCCTCGCGGCCCGAGGTCGCGGTCGTCACCCGATGCCCGTCGCACACCAGGATCTCGCCGATCATGGCCGCGGCTTCGACCTCGTCGTCGATCACCAGAACCCGTCCCGTGCGGCGCTTGCGGCCCGGGGCGCGGATATCGGTGTCCGGCAGCACCGGCGGCGTCGCGACGGGCAGCACGACCTTGAATTGCGCGCCACGTCCGCTCTGGCTTTCCACGGTGATGTCGCCGTTCAGCGAATTGACGATCCGGTGGCAGACCGCAAGCCCGATGCCGGTGCCCTTGCCGACCTCCTTGGTGGTGAAGAACGGCTCGAAGATCCGCGACCGAATCTCGGGCGGTATGCCGGGCCCGGTATCCTCGACGGCGATCGTCACCTTGCCCCTGGCCTTGTCATGGGTCGTTGCGATGCGGAGCCGATTGGGGCCGTCGGACCCGGCCATGGCCTGCTGCGCGTTGACGGCAAGGTTGCTGACCACCTGGTTGAGCTGGTCGGCATCGATCCAGATATCCGGAAGGTCGCCGGCCAGGGCCAGCCTGACCTCCACGCCCGACGTCTTCAGCGAATAGCCGATGACCTCCAAGGTCGACTCGATGACGTCGTTGACGTTCACCGCGGTGCGCTGCGACGGCTGCTGGCGCGCCATCGCCAGGAAGGCGCGCACGATCCGCGAACAGCGGTCGGCGGCCGAGCCGATCTTCGCGGCCCGCTCGGCGATCTTCGGATCGGTCGCGGTCTCCTCCAGCAACAGCGCCTGGCCGACCACCACCGACAGCGGATTGTTCAGCTCATGCGCCACACCGGCCAGCAGTGAGCCCAGCGCGCTCAGCTTCTCGTTCTGATGTAGCGCCTCGCGCTGGCGTGCCATCTCCTCCTCGACCGCTCGGCGCTCGCTCAAATCCAGGACGCTGGAGACGATCACGTCCTCATCCTGATAGGTGATCATGCGGGCCGACACCGCGGCCCAGAACGGCGTGCCGTCCGACTTGCTCAGCTGGACCTCGTAATTGGTGACGGCGCCGTGGTTGTGCAGTTGCTCCACATAGGCGCGACGGTCGGCGGGATCGACGAAATGGTTCGTGGCGTACCGTTCGGTGCCTGGCGGGTCATCATAGGCGAACAGCTCCCGCGCGGCCGGGCTTTCATAGATCACCCGGCCGTCTTCGGCCCGGGTCATGCCGACCGGAATGGGATGGGCCTCCAGCAGGCGGCGGAAGCGCTCGTCGCTGGCGCGCAGCGCCTCGCGCTGGCGGGCCATCTCCTCCTCGGCGGTGCGGCGCTCGGTCAGGTCGATGATGCTGGAGACGATGGCGTCCTGGTTCTGGTACTCGACCCGGCGCGCCGAGACCGCGGCCCAGAACGGCATGCCGTCGGCGCGTCGCAGGTTCATCTCCAGATTATCGACGGCGCCGTCCTTGTAGAGCTGCTCCAGGTAGTGCGTCCGATCGGCGACATCGACATAGACCCGGTCCGGTGTGATCGGGTCCTTGCCGGCATCCCGGCGTCCAAACACCGCGCCGACGGCCGGGCTTTCGTACAGGACCTGGCCGCTGTCCGGGCGCCACATGCGCACCGGGATCGGGCACGCCTCCAGCACCTTGCGGATCAGCGCCTCGCTGTCCTGCAGGGCGCGCTCCATCTCCTTGCGGCCGGTGAAGTCGCGGCGGGTGACCACGATGCCGCCCTGGCGGGTCCGCTGGTTGGAGAACCGGAACCAGCGGCCGTCGGTCTGCTGGAATTCCAGGTCGGAGCGCAGCTCCTGGCGGTCCTTCTTGCGGTCCTCGAGGAACTCCTCGACCCGCCCGATCGCCTCGACATACTGGCCGCGCTCGGCGCCGATGCGGATGAAATCCTCCCATTTGACGCCTGGCACCAGGACGTCGGCGGTCATGGTGTTGAAGTCCCGGTAGCGCTGGTTGCAGGTGATCAGCCGGTCGTCCTTGTCGTAGAGGGCGAAACCCTCCACCAGGGATTCGATCGCGTCCTCCAGGGTCTCGCGGGCCTGCTTCAGCTCCGCCTCGCGAGCCTTCTGCTCGGTCAGGTCGACGAAGTTCGTCAGGCAGACCTTCTTGCCGTGATAGTCGATGGCGCGGGACGACATCGACGCCCAGAACACCTCGCCGTCGGTGCGCTTGAGCCGGAGCTCCTTGTTGTCGACGGCGCCGGTCTCCAGCAGTTGGTCGACGAGTTCGGCGCACTCGTCCACGTCGACGTAGTTCTCGGTCACCCAACGCTTGCGGTCGGGCGGCCAGCACCAGCCGATCAGCTTGGCGGCGGCGGGGCTCTCATAGAGGATCTCGCCGCTCTCCAGGTCGCCGACCCGCATCGCGGTCGGGCTGCCCTCGACCATGGCGCGGAACTGCTCCTCGCTCTCGCGCAGGGATGCCTCGGCATCCTTCAGCCGGGTGATGTCGGTGCGGATGTGGACGCGGCCGCCATCGGCGATCGGATTGCTGGTGATCTGCAGCCATTGCCCGGTCTTCATGCGCATTTCGATCGGCTCGTTGTCCGCCTGACGCACCCGGACGGCCGCAGCGGCGATGGCGGCGTCGGTGTTGCGGACCGGATGGCCGTCGAAGGTGTCCAGCTTGGACAGGGCCCGGGCGGCATTCTCCTTTGTCGTGCTGCCGGTCACGTCCTGCGGCGTCAGGCCGTAGAACTCCGCGAAGGCGCGGTTGCAGAGGATCAGCTTCTCCTCGTTGTCATAGATTCCGAAGCCGTTGGGGATGCACTCGACGGCATCCTCCAGCAGCCGCAGCAGCCGCTTGCGCTCGCGCTTGGCCTCGACCTGCCGGGTCATGTCCCAGAGTTCCATCAGCAGGCGCGGCTCCCCGTCCTGCATGATCTCCGAGATGTGGATCTCGGCCGGGAAGCGCCCGCCATCGGCGCGCATGGCCTGGGTCTCGATGACCCGGTCGCGCAGCCGGCGATTGCCGGACTCCCGATACCGGCGCATGCGGTCCTGATGTCGCCGGCGCAGCTCCGACGGGATGATCAGGGTGCCAAGCGACTGCCCGATCGCCGCATCGCGGTCGTGGCCGAACAGCGTCTCGGCGACGGGGTTGAACTCGGTGATCCGGCCGTCCAGGTCGGTAACGATGATGGCGTCCAGCGCCGTGTCGATGATCGCGCCGCGCAGGGTCCGCAGGTCCTGCAGGGACTGCTCGGCCCGCCGCTGCCTGGTGATGTCGATCATGCAGCCGACCAGGTCGTCGCCCTGCGGCCCGGCATGCAGCGTGTCGCGGAACCACAGATCCTCGCCGTCGCTGTTGCGGAACCGGAAGGTCCGCACCGCGCCGGCGTCGCCGATCGGGTCGGCCGTGGCCCGCTCGAATTCGGGGCGGTCGTCGGGATGCACCTGGCCGGGGAAGAACCGGGCGTCCTCGAGGAACGCCTTCGGCGCGAACCCGGTGATCGCTTCCACATTCGGGCTGATGAAGGTCATTCGGGCGCCATCCCGCCGGTCCAGGGCATAGAAGATCGCCGGCGAATGGGAGATGGCGCGGTCGACCACGGCCTTGGGAAAATCGGCCCGGCCCGGCCCGGGATTGGCCGTCTCGGTATGCTCTACAAGCATGACGGACTCCTCTTGCAGCCCGTGTTGCATCGTCATGGTGGATTGACCCGACACTAGCTCCAATTCCCTGGTTGCAAAAGCGGGCCGCCGCGGGCCCGCCCTGTGCACGCTATCGTTCGACGCCCGGACCTCATGGGTTTCGCCGTACCAGACGGTACTCGGGGCGTTCGATCAGCGCCCGATTGAGGCCGACATCGCGGAACAGATTGTCGTCCGTCGATGGCAGTTGCTGCAGCGTCTCGGCCGCTTTCCGGCCCCATGCGAACGCCGCGGTCACTCGGCAGAGAATCATGCGGGCAGCGGCGCGGGCGCCGCCGCGTCGCCATGCCTCTGCGGCGGCAAGGCCACGGCCGAGCCCGAAGGCCGGAAGGGCGGTGTTGCCGCGGAGAGCCATGCCGAACAATCCTCGTGTTGCGAGACGAGCGACGGCGCCGGACGGGCCGGCGGCGTCGGTGGACATGCATGTAAAGCGGCAATGTTTCCGCCGAACCTCGGATCACGGGGTTGATTGTTTCAATTGTTTCAGCCGGGAAAAGTCGAGGCGCGCCGGGCGGTTCCGGGTCGTCCTCGCTGTTCTCGGTTATAGTCGGGCCGATGAAACCGAAGGCCGGAACCGACAGCGGAAACTCGAAGGGCTATGCGGCCCTTGCCGTCGGCGCGGCATTGCTGGCGGCCGCGGTGGCCGCCGTGATCGACCGGCAGGTCCAGACACGCTCGATTCAGGCGGAACTGGAAGCCGAGGTGGTGGTCCGCGGCCAGTCGCTCAGGGACACGCTGGAGAAGTACCGGATCGTGTCCGTGCTGGCGGCCCGCGGCGATGTCGTCCGCACCATGGTGGCGCTGGACCGCCGGGATGACCGGCTGATCGCGCGGCTCCGGGCGCTGGCGTCGATGTCGGCCGTTCGGGCCTTCCAGGTGTGGGTGGCGCGATCGGGCACCATCCATGCGACGCACTCGCCGGCCGTTCTGGACAGGCGGGACGAGCTTGCGGCGGGCATGACCGTCGCCCGCCAGGGCCGCCTGGGGCGGTTGGTGCTGCGGGACGAGGCCAGCCATCCGATCTACATCTTCTTCGCGCCGTCCTTCGGCGACGGGATCATCGACGGGGTGGTGTTGGCGGCCGTCGATCTGGAAGCGCTGGAAAGCATCTGGAGCCTGAGCCGCAACGCCGTTCTGGTGGTCGACCGGGAGGGCGCGCCGACCCTGTGGAACCGCGCTTCCGGCGGTGCGCCCCTGAACAGGACGGAAGCGCGGTTGCTGGCGACTCTGGAGATGCCGGATCTCGGCCTGACCGCCCATGTCAGCCGGCCGGCGCCGGCCCTGATCGGGCCCTGGCTGCTGCGGCCGGCGGCCATCGGCCTGCTGGTGCTGCTGCTGGCCGCGGTGTTCTTTTCGCTGTTCGAGCGGCGGCGCCACCTGACCGCGCTGGCGGAGGCCCGGCGGATCGATGCGGAATTGCTCGAGGCCGAGGTGGCGGCGCGCACGCGCGACCTGGAACGCGCCCAGGACCAGGTGGTCCAGGCCGGCAAGCTGGCCCTGCTGGGACAGATGTCCGCGTCGATCAGCCACGAGATCAACCAGCCGCTGGGCGCCATCAAGACCTATTGCGAGACCGCCGGCCGGTTCCTGGAACGCGACAATCCCGGCCGCGCCCGCGAGAATCTCGGCCATATCGACCGGCTGGTGGGCCGCATCTCGCGCATCGTGACCAACCTGAGGAGCTTCGCGACCAACGAGCCGCAGGCGCCCAGGGCGCTGGCGCTTGGCAGCGTGGTGGAGACCGCATCGGGCGAGTTCCTCGACCGGTTTCCCGAAGCGCGATCCGCGTTCTCGACGCGCGTCGACGCGACCCTGGCCGACACCCTGGTGATGGCCGGCGAGGTCCGCCTGCTCCAGGTGATCAACAACCTGCTCACGAATGCCTGGATGGCGGTGCGCGACGGGCCGGACGGGCGGATTGTCCTGTCCGTCGGACAGGAGGACGGGCAGTGCACCATCATCGTGTCCGACAACGGTCCGGGCGTCCCGGAGACCCTGGCCGACGAGGTCTTCGAGGCCTTCGTGTCGACTCGCGCGCCGGGCACCGGCATGGGGCTTGGCCTGACCATCTCGCGGTCGTTCATCGATTCCATGGGTGGTGAGATCGCGCTGGAACCCGGTGCGGATGGCGGCGCATGCTTCGTGATCCGGTTGCGGCTGGCGGAACGGTAGGGGATTGGCGATATGGCGGCGGCCGGCGACTTCGCGGTGATGCTGATCGAGGACGACCCCGATCTGCGGGCGTCCCTGGAACAGCTCCTGGAGCTGGAAGACATTCCGGCCCGGGTCTTCGCCAATCCGCGCGACGGGCTGGCGGCCTTGTCCGCCGAATTCGCCGGCATCGTGGTGTCCGACATCCGGCTTCCCGGCCTGGACGGCGAGCACGTGCTCCAGGAGATCAAGGCCGTCGACGAGGAGATCCCCGTCATCCTGATGACCGGCCATGGCGACATCCCCATGGCGGTCCGGGCGCTGAAGGCTGGCGCGTACGATTTCCTGGAGAAGCCGTTCGAGAACGTCGACCTGCTGCGGGAGGTCAAGCACGCGCTCCAGGTGCGCGAGGCGGTGATCGAGAAGCGGCGGCTGAGCCGCCAGCTGGAGCATCGCGATGCGCTGGTCGACACCGTGGTCGGCACCTCGAAGAAGATGCAGGCCCTGCGCCTGGAGATCCTCGCCATCGGGTCGAGCGGCGCCGACGTGCTGATCTTCGGCGAGACCGGATCGGGCAAGGAGGTGGTGGCGCGGGCGCTGCACGATGTGTCGGCCCGCCGCGACGGGCCGTTCGTCGCGGTCAATTGCGGGGCCGTCCCGGCGAACCTGATCGACGACGAGCTGTTCGGCCACGAGGCCGGCGCCTTCACGGACGCGAAGAAGCCTCGCAAGGGCCGTTTCGAGCGCGCCCATGGCGGCACCCTGTTCCTCGACGAGATCGAGAGCATGGCGCCGGAGACCCAGATCCGGCTGTTGCGCGTGCTGCAGGAGCGGCGGATCGAGCGGTTGGGCGGGGAGGGCGAGATCGCCGTTGACGTCCGCATCCTGGCGGCCACCAAGCAAGACCTGAAGCAGATGTCGGAGGCCGGCGATTTCCGATCCGACCTGTACTATCGGCTGAACGTGGCCAGCCTCGCCATCCCGCCGGTGCGCGACCGTGGCGCCGATGCAGCGGTGCTGTTCGAGGCCTTCGCGGCGGAGAAGGCGGCCGAGGCCGGTCGGCCGGTCCGCATGATCGACGGGGCGTTGCTGGCCCGGATCCTCTCCCATGACTGGCCCGGGAACGTGCGCGAGGTCCGCAACGCGGCGGAGCGCTTCGTGATCGGCCTGCCGATCCTGGACGGTGCCGGCCTGCCGGCCGAAGACGGCGCGGGCAGCCTGGCCGATCAGGTCGCCGCCTATGAGAAGCGTCTGATCGAGGGCGCGCTGAGGGAGTCCGGCGGCTCCATCAAGGACGCGATGGAGGCGCTGGGCACGCCCCGCAAGACCCTGCAGGACAAGATGAGCAAATACGGCATCCGCCGGGACGACTTCCTGGGCTAGCCCTTGACCGCCCCGGCCGTCATGCCGGCGATGATCTGCCGCGCCGCGAAGAAGGTGAACAGCAGCGGCGGGATCACGATCAGCGTGCCCATGGCCATGATGCGCCCCCATTCGATGCCCGTATCGGTGATGAACAGCGACGTGGCCACCGGCAGGGTGCGGGTATTCCGGTTGGTCAGGATGAGGGCGAGGATGAACTCGTTCCAGGCGATGCGGAAGGTGAAGATCCCGGCCACCGCATAGCCGGATTTCATCAGCGGCATCAGCACCCGGAAGAACACCTGCAGCGGCGACGCGCCGTCGACGACGGCCGCCTCTTCCAGCTCCACCGGGATCTGCTTGTAGAATCCGAACAACAGCCAGATGGCGAAGGGCAGGTTCAAGGCGGTGTAGAAGAAGATCAGCCCGCTGAGCTGGCTGTCGATGCCCCAGGCACCGGCGATCGCGAAGGCCGGCACCGCCAGCACCGCCGCCGGCACCATGCGCACCAGCAGCGTGCCGTTGGCGACCAGCCGCCGGCCGCGGAACTCGGTCCGGGCCAGCGCATAGGCGCACATGCCGCCCAGGAACAGGGTGAGGGCGGTGGATACCGTGCCCACGATCACCGAGTTCCACAGGTAGCGGTCGAATTTGCCGCGGGTCAGGATGTATTCGTAATTGTCCAGGGTCGGGAAGAAGAAGAACCAGACCGGGTTGCGGTCGAAGATCACCACCTGGTCCTTGAACGAGGTGGCGATCATCACCCAGATCGGGATCAGGCAGATCAACGCCAGGATAATCAGGGCGGCGTAGTGCAGCCAGATACGCCAGGGGCTGTCGAGCTGGTCCATCGCGCGCGCCTCAGATGTCCGACTTGCCCTTCATCGGGTTGCCGACGACCAGGATGCCGAGGCTCAACCCGAAGACGAGAACGATCAGCAGCACGGAGATCGCCGAGGCGTAGCCGAGTTGCAGCCCGTCGAAGGCGTTCTTGTAGATGTGCAGCGATAAGAGCTCGGTCGATCGACCGGGCCCTCCATAGGTCATGATGAACATCACCTCCAGCGCCCGGAACACGTCGATCAGGCGCATCAGCAAGGCGATGACCAGGATCGAGCGGATCATCGGCAGCTTGACCAGGAAGATCTGCTGCCACCAGTTGGCGCCGTCGATGGTGGAGGCCTCCAACACCTCGGACGGCAGGGCCTGCAGCCCCGCGATGACGATGATGAAGATGAAGGGCGTCCACTGCCAGATATCGGTGAAGACGATGGCGAAGAAGGCCAGTTGCGGATCGCCCAGCCAGATCTGCGGCTCGATGCCGATGACGCCGAGATAGTGGTTGATCCAGCCGATGCGGGCATCGAACAGATAGCGCCAGATCAGACCGACGACCACCGGCGACACCATCAGCGGCAGAATGAAGATGGTGCGGAAGATGGAGGCGCCGCGGATCGGCTTTTCCAGCATCAGGGCCAGGGCGGTGCCCAGGACCATCTCGATCAGGATGGTCCAGAAGCCAAAGCGGAACGTGACCCAGGCGGACTCCCGCACCCCGTCATCGTTGAACATGCGGACATAGTGGTCGAAGCCGATGCGCTCGGCCCGGTCCCAGCTGGTGCCGATGTCCCAGTCGTAGAAGCTGAGATAGAAGGCGTCGACGACCGGATAGACCAGACCGGCCATCATCACGATCACCGCCGGCAGGATGAATCCGTACGGCGTCAGGGTGTCCCAGGAGAACGGCGGACGCTCCCGGATCGTCGCAGGCTCGGCGATATCGGCCATCGGGGCCGCCCCCTCCCAGTCGCGGTGGATGGACGCACCCGGCCGGTCAGCCGGGTGCGTCCGCCGTCAGGCGCCTACTGTCCGGCGCGATACTCGCTCCACTGGTAGTAACCCTCGCGCTCCATGATGGCGCGGGCCTTTTCCGCCGCCTCATCCATGATGGGCTGGATCGGGTCGTCCGTGGTGATGACCTCGGAGAGGGCGACGCCCAGCACCTGGATGTTGAGCTCGTTCCATTCCGGGATCAGCGGACGCCAATCCGGATCGGCACAGGGCAGCTGCTCTGCCACCACCTCATATTCCGGGAACTGGGCCATGAAGCCCGGATCCTGGAGCGTGGACATGCGCACCGGATCGCCGCCCAGTTCGACCATCCGGCGGTCTCCGGCCTTCGACGTCATGTACTGGATGAACAGGAAGGCCGCTTCCTGATTCTGCGAATTGGCCGGGATGCCCATGGCGAAGCCGCCGGTCTCCGATCCGCAGCGCGTGCCGACGGGGTGCAGGGCAAAGCCGACCTGTCCATCGACGGTCGAGACCGCCGGATTGCGCGACATCGCCGCGATCTTCAGGCTGTCCAGATACATCGCCGCATCGCCCTGCAGGAAGGCGTTCGACATCTCCGAGAACCCGTAGGACGGGATGCCCCTGGGGCCGGTCTGGGCGATCTCGCGCAGGATCTCGGCGGCGCGCACGCCGGCCTCATTGTTGAAGACCGGGTTCCACTCGTCGTCGAAGACCTTGCCGCCAAGCGGTGCGAGATGCAGCAGCCAGGCCGCGGTGACCTGGTGGCCGGTGGCGCCGCGGCTGGTCAGGGCGCCCATATCGGTGCGCTCGTCGATGGTCCGGGCCGCGGCCATCAACTCGTCATAGGTCGTCGGGACATCCAGCCCGAGTTCCTCGAACACATCCTTGCGATAGGCCAGGATCGAGGTCTCCGCGCCGAACGGGACGCCGTAGAGCGCGCCGCTGACGCCCGGCAGGTAGCCCTTGGCGCCGCCGACCACGCCGCCGTTCTGCAAATAGGCCGAGGCGATGTCGTCGATGTCGTATTCGGGGTCGACCAGGCTCGGATTGGTGAAGAACTGCGACAGGGGTGTCAGCAGCCCCTTGGCGACATACTCGCCCTTCCACATCACCACCCAGGAGACGACGTCGAAATCACCCTCGTCCTTGGACATTTCCAGCACCTGGCTGTCATGAAGCCGCAGGTATTGCAGGAAGTCGATCTCGACCTCGATGCCGGTCTCCTCGGTGAATTCCTCCACCAGGGTTTCGGCCGCCTGGAAATGGCCGAGCGACGGCCAGCTCACCACCAGCGTGGTGCCCTCGTATTTCTCGTACGGATTGGCCAGCGCGTTGGAGGCGCCAAGCGCCAGTGCCGAGCACAGGCAGGCCGCTACTATCTTATGCCGCATCAGTTTCCCTCCCATTGGTCTTGTCGTTCATGAGCGATTGGGTTTGCGAAGACGGGGACGGTCGCGGTCCCCAGATGGCCTCGTGCGTGTCGACCCAGCGGCCTTGCCGGGTGAACCGGCGGAACAGCACGAGGAAAACGAGCGCCACCAGCCAAGGCAGCACCTGGAGCCAGAAGCCGGCTCCCACCAGGCGCAGCCCAAGCCAGGCCGACGGCACCGCCAGCGCGAGCGCCAGATAGCCGGCCGATTTGTGCCACGCCTCGAAGATCCGGCGCCGGCGGGTCATGTCGTAATGGTCGCCGCGCCAGGTCCGCGGATCGGAAGGGTCGGCGCCGGTATCGGTCGGGCCGCCCTTCGAGCCGCGCAGCAGGCCGCTTGCGACCTGCAGCCAGGCCAGGGCGAGGGTGAGCAGCCCCAGCCGCCCATGCCAGGTCGCCAGGGACAAGCCGTCGTAGACCGAGACGATCCAGAAGAACCCGATGGTGGCAAGCAGGACGCCGGCATAGTTCAGCACCCGATGGCACCGCCACCAGAACTGGTTGTCGAGTGTGTTGGGCCAGTCCTGGGATCTGGTCACCTTGAAGAACCGGGCGATCAGCACACCGGCTGGCAACAGCACCAGCCACGCGGCGACCATGAGCAGCCCGTGGATAAGGAGGGGGTCCAACGGCCGCGCTCCCGCTCATCGCGTCGTCCGCGGCGCCGCGCGCGCTTCCGCCAACAGGGTTGCGATCTTGTCCATATGGCCGCGCATGGCCGTCTCGGCGGCGTCGGGGTCGCGGGCCTGTAGCGCCGAGACGACACGCTCGTGATCGATGACGGCGATGCGGATGCCGTCATGGTGCTTCATCAGCTTGCGCCGGTAGGTGTAGGCGTAGTCGTACGCCTCGGTCGCGAAGCTGGTCAGCACCGGGCTGTCGGCCGCGGCAAAGATCGTCATATGGAATTCGCGGTCGGAGATCTGGAACCGGACCGGATCCCCGGTCATGCCTTTCTGCGCGTCGATCAGCTTCCGCAGCCGTCGCACCGTGGCGTCGTCGATCCGCGAGGCGGCGCGCCGCGCCAGATCGGGCTCCAGCACTCGCCGGGCCTCGATCACCGATCCGTCGGTGACGTCCGCCAGCTGGCGAAGATCGAAGCGGCGGCTCTCCTCGATCGCCGAGCGGTTGGGGCGCACCCGGGTGCGGGTGCCATGTCCGATCGTGAGGATGTCCCGTTCCGCCAGCAGCTGCAGCGCGCCGCGCAGGCTGTCGCGGCTGACTTCCAACAAGGCGGCCAACTCGCGCTCGGGCGGAAGTTCGTCACCTTCGCGCAGCAGCCCCGCGGCGATCAGGTCGGCCAGGCTGCTGGCGATCTGTTCGCGCAGGGAATGCCGCCGGATGCCGTCCTTCAGTGCCGGAACAAGCAGGTCCTCGACGTCGGATTGCGCGATCGACACGGTCCCGCTCCAATGGTCCAGTGGTCGGACTTTAATACCACCTCTGTGAGCAGTCGGAGTCAAGTGCCGTGGGTCCTTCGTCGGGCGCCGCTAGATGGCCTGGCCGCCGGTGCGGTCGAACAGGTAGATGCGGTTGACGTCGAAATGGTACCGGCCGGATTCCATGGGTGCGGCGTCCGGCCCGGCTTCCACCGACGCGGTGATGTGCCGCCCGCCGATCGCGGCCGCCAGGAACTGGCTGGATCCGATGTATTCGGCGTTCTCCACCTCGAGATCGATCGGCGCATAGGCGCCATCGCCGCTGTCGTTGAGGGCGAAATGCTCGGGCCGCAGCCCGACCGCCACCTCGCGGGATCGGGCGGCGGCGGCGCGGCCGCGCAGCCGGTCGGGAAGGGGCAGCGAGAAGCCGTCGCCCTGGACCCGGAGATCGTCGTCGGCGCCGGAAAGCTCTCCGTCGAGCACGTTCATGGAGGGAGAGCCGATGAAGCCTGCCACGAAGAGGTTGCGCGGCGCGGTGTAGACGTCGCGCGGCGTGCCGACCTGCTGGATCACGCCATGATCCATGATGACGATCCGGTCGGCCATGGTCATGGCCTCGATCTGGTCGTGGGTCACGTAGATCATGGTGCGCTCGAGCTTCTTGTGCAGCAGCGCGAGCTCGGTGCGCATGGTCGAGCGCAGCTTGGCGTCCAGGTTCGACAGCGGCTCGTCGAACAGGAAGCAATAGGCGTCTCGCACGATCGAGCGGCCCATGGCGACCCGCTGCCGCTGTCCGCCCGAGAGGTCCTTGGGCTTGCGGTCGAGATAGGGCGTGAGTTCGAGCATCTCAGCAGCCCGGCGCACCCGCTCGCTGATCTCGGCCGAGGACACGCCGGCCAGCCGCAGGGCGAAGGACATGTTGCCGGCGACGTCCATGTGCGGATACAGGGCATAGGACTGGAACACCATGGCGATGTCCCGCGCCTTCGGGCGGGCCCAGGTGACGTCCTTGCCGTCGATGAAGATCTTGCCGGAGGTGACCTTCTCCAGCCCGGCGATCATGCGCAGCGTGGTCGACTTGCCGCATCCGGACGGCCCGACGATCACCACGAACTCGCCTTCCCCTATCTCCAGGTTGAGCTGCGGAATGATGGTCAGGTGGCCATACGCCTTGACCACGTCCTTGAGAACGACACCCGTCACCGCGATCCCCCTTGTGGGCGCGTCGAATGGTCGACGCGCGCGTTGGACGTTCGGCCTGTCAGGGAGGATCGGTCACGGCGGCCGGCCTCAGCGGCAGGCCACTCTGGTCGTGGCGATGCGTCTCCCCGCCGGTTCTTCGTGTCCCGGTGTGTCGATACCGGCTCCGACACGCCTTAGCAATTTTTTGCAGCTATCAGCAAATTCATGCAGGAGCGTATGGACGCTCCGTCCGACCGTCAAGCGTCAATCCCGGTACCGGGCACCCGGCTCGTGGCCGCGACGCATGAGCGGAAATCCATCCGCTTTCCGAGCCCCAATAGGCGGATTTCCGCCGACCGAAGTTCCGCATGAGGCCGGAGCTGCGAATGAAGTACAACGATATCAAGCAGTTGGCACAATTCTCCGTGTCAGGCTTTATGTGGCACGGCGCATGCTTAAGAATGTGGCGAGCCCGTTTGCTCAACAACAAACCCGTCAGGGAGGAGACCAATCATGAGATTTGCGATTGCCGCGGCCACCGCGGCGAGCGTCATTGCCTTGTCCGGCGCCGCATACGCCGCCTGCGACAGTGGCGAGACCACCATCCGCTTCAGCCACGTCGTGTCGGCGACCGGTCACCCGAAGGGCGAGGCCGCGACCCTGTTCGCCGAGCGCGTCAATGCCGAGATGGACGGCCGGGTCTGTGTCGAGGTGTTCCCGAGCTCGCAGCTCTACAACGACAACAAGGTGCTTGAGGCCCTGCTGCTGGGCGACGCCGAGATGGCGGCCCCGTCGCTGTCCAAGTTCGAGCAGTTCACCCTGCAATACCGGGTCTTCGATCTGCCGTTCCTGTTCGAGGACATCGACGCGGTCGACCGCTTCCAGCAATCCGAGACCGGCCAGGCGCTGCTGAACACCATGCAGGACCAGGGTCTTCAGGGCCTGGCCTTCTGGCACAACGGCATGAAGCAGATCTCGGCCAGCGTGCCGCTGGTCGATCCGGCCGACGCCGAGGGGCTGACCTTCCGCATCCAGACTTCCGACGTGCTGCAGGCCCAGTTCGAGGCATTGGGTTCCTCGCCGCAGAAGATGGCCTTCTCCGAGGTCTACGGCGCCCTGCAGACCGGCGTGGTCGACGGCCAGGAGAACACCTGGTCGAACATCTACACCAAGCGTTTCTACGAGGTGCAGGACGGCATCACCGAGACCAATCACGGCATCATCGACTACATGGTCGTGACCTCGGTGGAGTTCTGGGAGAGCCTGGACGACGCCGACCGGGCCGACCTTGAGCGGATCCTCGGCGAGGTGACCGCCGAGCGCAACGCGATCGCCACCCAGATCAACATGGACAACCGTGCTCTGGTCGAGGCCGAGGGCGTGACCATCCGCACCCTCACCTCCGAGCAGCGGCAGCGCTGGGTCGAGGCCATGCAGCCGGTCTGGAACCAGTTCTCCGACGACATCGGCGAGGACGTGATCGAAGCGGCCCTGTCCTCCAACATCATGTAGGAAGTCCAAGGCCGCTCTATGTCGGACCTACGCGTTCCGAAGGAAAGCGGCCCCCTGGGGCCGCTTTCTCGTTTCCTGCGCCTCGCGGAGTGGGTGGAGGAAACGCTCATCGCCTATCTGCTGGCCGCCATGACCATCGTCGCCTTCGCCAATGTGCTGGTGCGGCGGGTGTTCGGCGGCAGCCTGATCTGGGCATTGGAACTCACCCTCAACCTGTTCCTGTACCTGGTTCTGTTCGGCATGGCCTATGTGCTGCGCAAGGGCGTGCATATCGGCGTCGACGTGATCGTGAACCTGTTTCCGAATGCGGCGCAGCGCTGGATCAACGTGGTGGCGGGGCTGATCAGCGCCGGCTATGCGGTCGCCTTCGCGGTGACCGGCTATCTGGTGTCGGCAAAGTTCCTGTCGTCCCCCTTCCTGCGCACGGTCGGCACCGACGAGCTCGATATCCCGCACTGGTTCACCTACGGATTCCTGACCCTCGGATTCGCCTATCTGGCGGTGACCATCTTCATCGCAACGGCCGAGGTCCTGACCGGCAAGCGCGAGAGCATCACCGCCAGCCATGAGGCGGAGGATCTGGTCGAAGAAGCCTCCCGCAAGGAGGGCGCGGCATGATCGAAGCTCTTCGCCACGCCCTGGAACCGCACACGACGTTCGTGCTGTTCACCATGGTCTTCGCCCTGCTGGCCCTGCGCGTGCCGATCGGCGTCTCGCTCGGCCTGCCGGCAATGACGGTGACCTTCATCGAGGCCGGCCGGGCGTCCAGCCTGGCCACCGCCGTGGTCGGCGCCATGAACGAGAAGTTCCTGCTGACCGCCATCCCGTTCTTCATCCTGTCCAGCGCCTTCCTGACGTCAGGCGGTGCTGCGGAACGCATCGTGCGCTTCGCCATCGCCGCGGTCGGCCATCTGCGCGGCGGCATGGCAACCGCCGGGGTGTTCTCCTGCATGCTGTTCGCGGCGCTCTCCGGCTCCTCGCCGGCCACCGTCGCGGCGATCGGCCCGATCGCCATCAAGGGCATGGAGGAGGCGAAGTATCCGAAGACCTTCGCCGCCGGCGTGATCTCGACCGCCGGCACGCTGGGCATCCTGATCCCGCCCTCGATCGTCATGGTGGTCTATGCCGCCGCGACCAACGAGTCGGTGGGCAAGCTGTTCCTGGCCGGCGTGATCCCGGGACTGCTGGCCGGGCTGCTGCTGGTGGTCGGCATCTGGTTCGGCGTCGGGCGATACAACATCGCCAACCTCGCCTGGCCCGGCTGGCTGACCTTCTTCAAGCGGGCCTGGCACGCGGTCTTCGGTCTGCTGCTGATCGTGCTGATCCTGGCCGGCATCTATCAGGGCTGGTTCACGCCGACGGAGGCGGCGGCCTTCGCCGCGGTCTACGGCTTCCTGACCGCAACGGTGATCTATCGCGGCATCGGGTTGCTGAAGAACGAGCCCTGGCTGAAGGAGGGGGAAACCGCGGGGCAGGCGGCGGTGCGCAATCTGTGGAAGTCGGTCGTCTCGATCCCGGTCAACGTGTTCCACCCGGACACGCGGCAGGTGCTGCTGGACGCGGCGAAGATGTCGATCATGCTGATGTTCATCATCTTCAACGCGCTGATGTTCAGCCATGTGCTGACCGAGCTGCAGATCCCGCAGGGCATCGCCGCGGGCATCATCGATGCGGAGTTCGCCGCCTGGACCTTCCTGGTGGTGGTCAACCTGCTGCTGCTGTTGGGCGGGCAGTTCATGGAGCCCAGCGGTCTGCTGCTGATCGTGGCACCGATCGTCTACCCGATCGCGCTGCAGCTCGGCATCGACCCGATCCATCTCGGCATCATCATGGTGGTGAACATGGAGATCGGCATGATCACCCCGCCGGTCGGGCTGAACCTGTTCGTCACCTCGTCGATCACCGGCATGGGCATCCTGAAGGTGATGACGGCGGCACTGCCCTGGGTCGGGATCCTGTTCTGCTTCCTGATCCTGATCACCTACGTTCCGGAGGTGTCGCTGTTCCTGCCGAACCTGCTGGATTAACGGGTCGGGGCGGGGCGTCGGTCCACGGCGCCCCGCCCGCCGGATGGCCGGTCCCCGGCGTGGCGGCTCAGCGGTCGAGCAGCGAGCGCACCCGCAGCGCGAGGTCGCGTCTCAGGAAGGGCTTGTCCAGGAGTTCGGCATCGGTCGGGAGGCGATCGCCCTCCGGCGCCGCCCCGTCGGCATAGGCCGACATGAACAGCACCTTGGCTCCGGGCCTGCGCTCGCGGAACGCCCGGGCGATCTCCGGGCCGCTCATGCCTCCGGGGAGGACCACGTCGGAGAGAAGCAGATCGATCTCGGCGCCGTCGGACAGGGCGGCCAGCGCGCCATGGCCGTCCTCGGCCGCGGTCACCCGGTAGCCGAGGCTCTCGAGAATGGTCACGGTCAGGGCCCGGACATCGGCGTTGTCCTCGACCACCAATACCCGTTCGCCCCTGCCGGCCGGCTCATCGGTATCGGCGTCCGGCTCCGGCGGCGGCGCGGCGCCGGCCGCCCGGGGCAGGTAGAGCCGGATCGTCGTGCCGGCACCTTCCTCGCTGTCGATGGCGAGATGCCCGCCCGACTGATTGGCGAAGCCGTAGACCATGCTCAGTCCGAGCCCGGTGCCTTCGCCGGCCGGCTTGAGCGTGAAGAAGGGCTCGACGGCCCGGCCCGCGGTCTCGGTCGACATGCCGATGCCGGTGTCGCTGACGGCCAGCATGACATGGCCGGGCTGCCCGTCGTCCGGCGCCGCCGGCCCGATGGCGGCGTCGGGTTCGGCATTGGCGGCCTTGATGACGAGCCGTCCCCCCTTCGGCATGGCGTCCCGCGCGTTCAGCGCCAGGTTCAGGACAGCCGTTTCCAACTGGCCGGAATCCACAAGGACCGGGCTGATACCGTCATCCACCCGGGTGTCGAGCTCGATCGTCGCGCCCAGCGTGTGGCGCAGCATCTCCGCCATGTCGTCGAGCATCGCTTTGAGATCGACAATGCGCGGGCGGAGCGGCTGGCGCCGTGAGAAGGCGAGCAGGCGCTTCGTCAGCTCGTTGCCCTGGCGGGCCGCCCGACGGACCGTCCTCAAATACTCGGTCATGACGGTGTCGGAGCCGGCCAGCGGGGTCATCATCTCCGCATAGCCCATGATCACCGCGAGCACGTTGTTGAAGTCGTGGGCGACGCCGCCGGTCAGCTTGCCGATCGCCTCCATCTTCTGTGCCTGGCCCAGGCGCTCCTCCGCCTCCTTGCGGTCGCTCACATCGGTGCAGATGCTGCCGACGCCGGCCACGTCGCCATCCGGACCGCGGATCGGGTACTTCGTCATGGCGATCCGGTGGACCGTGCCGTCCCGGAACGCGACGTCGAGCTCCATGTCGATCGCACGGCCCTGCGCCATGATCTCCCGGTCCTGATCGGCAAGCCGGTCGGCCAGCGCGGTCGGGAACAGGTCATGGGCGGTCATTCCGATGACACGGGCCGACGGATCGGCGAACCATTCGCGGAACCGCGGATTGACGAGGCGATAGCGGCCGTCGCCGTCCTTCAGGTCGTGGGCGGAGGGCGCATTGTCGATCAGGCTGCGGAACCGCGCCTCGCTCTCGCGAAACGACTGCTCGGCCGTGCGCCGCTCATGCTCCAGCCGCAGGTAGTCGAAGCAGCGGTCGAGCGTGGCGACGAGGTCGGCGCCATGGATGGGCTTGCGCAGGTAATCGTTTGCCCCCTCCTGCAGGGCCTCGATGGCGCTTTCCGTGGATGCGAACGCGGTCATCATCACGCAGGTCAGGTTCGGCCGGGTTTCGCGCAACCCGGCGATGAGATCGATGCCGCTGCTGTTGCGCAATCGGACGTCGATCAGGGCCACCTCGGCCGGAAACCCGTCCAGGGTGGCGATCGCACCGGCGGCATCGTGGGCGATCGCGACCTCGTACCCCTCGATCCCGAGAAGCACATCCAGGCCTTCGGCGAAGTCGGCATCATCGTCGACGACGAGGATGCGGCCGGTGCGGTGCGACACGTTCACGGTTGTCGGAGATCCCGGGAGTTGGGGCTAAGCGGTCGGCCCGCGCTAGACCATGTCTTCGATTGCCTGCAGCAGATCGCTGGCGCCGAAAGGCTTCACCAGGCAGGCCTTCGCCGACTGGTCCTTCAGTTGGCGGATGGCCTCGGACTCCTCCGCCTCGTAACCGGTCACCACGATGGTCGGCAGCGACCGGCCCTGCCTCTTCAACTCGCTATAGACTTCCAGGCCGCCGAGCACCGGCAGCCGCAAATCGAGCAGCATCACGTCGAACTGCTGGTCCATGGCCAGGTCCACGGCTTCCCGGCCGGAGCGCGCGATGCGGACCGCGTAGCCGGCGCCGGCAAGCGTGGCCTCGGTCGCCTGCGCGAAATCCGGGTCGTCGTCGGCGACCAGGATGATCCCGGCCGGTCTCGCCTCGTTCAGCGCATCCAGCAGCGAGGCGCTGTCGATCGGCTTGTGCAGGACGCCCAGCGCGCCTTCCGCCATCGCCTGCCGCAGCAGGTCCTCCACGCTGAACGCGGTCATCATGATGATCCGGGCATCGGGCCTGAGCTTGCGGATCTCCTTCAGGCTCTCATACCCGTTCATGCCCGGCATGCGGACATCCATGAGGGTGACGTCGAAGCTCTGGTCGCTGATCTTGCGGACCGCCTCTTCGCCGCTGCGGGCGAAGGCGACCTCATGGCCCTCCATTTCCAGGGTCAGTGCAATGCCTTCGGCGAAATCCCTGTCGTCGTCGACGATGATGACCTTCAGCGGTCTCATGCTGCGGTTCCTTCCAGTGCCGATGCCGGGGCGGGCAGCCACAGGATCACGTCGGTGCCGCGCCCTGGCTCGCTGTCGATTTCGATCCCGCCCTCGTGCTGCTCCATGATCTGCCGGACGATGGGCAGTCCCAGCCCGACGCCGAAGCTCTTGGTGCTGAACAGCGGTTCGAAGATCTTGTCGTCCTGTTCGGGCGGAATGCCGGGCCCGGTGTCGCAGATCGCGATCTCCAGCCGACCGCCCCGGATCCGTGTCGCGACGGTCAGCACGTGCCGATCGGCAGGCTCCTCGTCGCCGCCATTGCCGGTCATCGCGTCGCAGGCATTGCTGATCACGTTCTCCACCGAGCGCTCCAGACGATCGCGATCGATCAAGGCATCGCAATCGCAGGCAAGCCGGCGCTCCAGGGTGACGCCCGGCGGCATCTCGTAGTCGTCCAGCAGCGTCGACAGCCAGGCATCCATCCCCGTCAGGCTGAGGCTCAGCTCTCGGACCCGGACGAAGTCGAGCAGCTCCGCGATGATGCGGTCGCAGCGGGCCTGCCCGCGCTCCAGCAGCCGGATGGCGCGGGTGAGCTGGGCATCGTCTCCGCTCGACAGCTTGGCGATGGCCTCGGTCGCGCTGCGCATCGCGCCCAAGGGATTGCGGAGCTCGTGGCTGACCGTCGCCGTCAGTTGGCCGACCGCGGCCAGCCGTTCCTTGCGGACAAGGTCCTCCTGGGCCTCCTGCAGCGCGTCAATGTTGGCCGAGAGATTGCCCGCCATGTCGTTGAACGCAGAGGCCAGCGCCCCGATATCGTCGTCGCCGCGGACGGGCGACCGTGCGGCCAGGTTCCCCTGGCCGAATTCGACCGCCACGTCGCGAAGCTGTGCGATGGGGGAGGCGATCACCCGGGAGATCCACCAATGCACCAGATAGGTCAGGACGAGCGTGGTCACGGTCACGACGGAGACGATGATCACGCCGCGCCGGACGGCGGCATCGGCGCCTGAGGAGACCGTGTCGGTGAGGCTCTCGAGGTCGCGCTGGAAGGTCGTGGTGAGCGCCTCGAGATCCATGAGAGAGCTGCCCAGATTGTCCCGTTGCAGCACCGCGGAATCGGATTGCGAGGTGACCTCGTCGAGCAGGGCTGCCATCCCGTCAATCAGCGGCGCCTCGTCCTCCTCCGTTGCCGCGGCGGTGGCGAGCAGGGCGAACTGGCTCTGGAATTCCTCGCTGAACTCGACCAGGTCGGATCGGGCATCGTCCGAGGGTTCCAGAAGGTATTCGCGGATTTCGGAGATATAGGCGTGCAGGGCCGTCGACACGCGGCTCAGGGCGCGCAGTTGCGAGACCGAGCCCTCGACCCGGGACGGCTGTTCGGTCGATCCCGAATACCGGGCGATCAGCTCCGCGACGACCAGGTAGAGGCTGTCCGCGATCCGGTCGATTTCCTCCTCGGAATCCTCCAGCAGCTCCATTGTCTCGTCGACGGCGTCGCGTTCGGAGACGAGCTGGTCGCCGAGGGTCGACAGCAGCCGGAGGTCGTCTTCGATCTGCTCGAGCGCGTCGCTGCGCACGGCATCAAGATCGCGCTGTGCAAGCAGGGAGACGCTGCGCGGTGGTGACCGCTCCGTCATCGAGTCGAAGGCGATGCGCAGATCGCTCTTCGTCTTCTCCAGCTCCTGCAGGACCGCCGGACTCGGCAGGTTCAGATATTCACGATACTCGCCGACGAGTTCGATGACGGTGCTTTGGAGCCGGTAGGCGTTCTGAAGTTCGAGCAGGGTGTGGTCGCGGATGTTCTGGAACACCAGCAGGGCGGTGGCGATGACCGCGATGCTGCTGACCAGCCCCATGGCAACAAGCGGGACAAGCAGCTTGCTGCGGATCTTCCAGTTACGATAGCCGATCATCGGTTCGCGATCCGCGCGCCTGCGACCGGCCCGCCACGACCGGCGTGCCGGCGAACATCTCGGCGACAGGACACATCGTCCGTCGGTGCCGCTTCAAGCTCGGGGGTGCCGAAGCAGTCATCGAACGATCTGCAATGTCGCTTTCCAGCCGCGACGATACCGAGGCGCATATCCGTATCGTGAGCCAGCGACACGATCAATATTCGCTAGTCAATCCAGCAGTATCTCTACTTTGCATACGTATCTCTACTTGTGCGGAATTCATTATGAGCACAAGGATATTGTCGGAACAAGACAAGGCCGACTGTCGGACCGACATCCGGCGGTCCGTTCAGGTCGGTCTTGTTCCGGATGTCAGGGTCACCGCTCCCGTCAACACGTAGCCGATATTGCGGACCGTCTTGATCAGGCTTGGCCGCTTGGGGTCCTTCTCCATCTTCTGGCGCAGGCGGCTGATCGAGATGTCGATGCTACGATCGGTGGGAGACCAGTTTCGCGACCGGGTGGCGTTGAGAAGCTGGTCCCTGCTCACCGGCCTTTGGGCATTGTCCACCAGGATCTTCAGCAGGTCGAACTCCGCGCTCGTCAGATGCACCTCGGCACCGGCCGGCGATACCAATGCGCGCGTGCCCGGGTCGAACGTCCAGCCGGCAAAATTCGCGACCTGGCCAGCGGAGCCGTTCGGCTTCGCGTCCCCGGCCAGGGCCTGCCGCCGCAACAGCCCGCGGATGCGTGCCAGCAGCTCTCGAAGCTCGAATGGTTTGCAGACATAGTCATCGGCCCCGAGCTCCAACCCGACGATCCGATCGACCGGCTCGGTCTTGCCGGTCAGCAGGATGACCGGCGTGTTCCGTGACCGCCGCAATTCGCGCACGATGTTGAAGCCGTTTTCGTCGGGCAGCAGGACGTCCAGCACGATGAGGTCGAATTCGGTCTCGGCCAGCGCCTGGCCCATGGACGCGCCGTCGTGAACCGCCAGGACCTCGAAACCTTCGTTCCCCAGGTAGCTGGCGAGCATGTTCCGGATATCCTGATCGTCGTCGACGACGAGGACTCTCTCACCTGCAGCCATAGAGACCCTGTACCGCACCCAAGCCCGATTGCGACCGGGTATCCCCGCGTCGCGGGTACATTCTGTTACGTATCGTTACGCATTGCCAGAACGATACCGAATGCACACCGCCCGGTTGAATCATCATGGCGAATGACACCTTTGGAAAGGGCGTTCGGCGATCGGTCGCGGCGCCGCAATCAAACGCCGGATCAATACGAACCGTTACAAGTCGCTACAATGTTCGACGTACGACATACAAGGGAATCGCTATAGTCAAATGCACCTATTGGCAGCATATATTTGCCGAGCCAAGAGAATGCGGGAGACTGATCTTGGCAAAGATCCTGATCATCGATGACGAGTTGGACCTGTTGTCGCTCATGGACCGGATTCTGGAGGAGCGCGACCATGAGGTGACCAGCGTCTGTGATGGCCGGGACGTGCTCGAAGGCCTTGTCGGCTGCGACTTCGATCTTGCCATCACTGATATGATCATGCCCGGGGTCGATGGCCTGGAGGTGCTGGCCTACCTGGTCCAGCTCAATCCCGGGATCAAGGTGATCGCGATCTCCGGCGGCGGATACTTCACACCGGATTTCCACCTGAGCCTGGCGGAAAAGTTCGGGGCGGTCTCGACGCTCGAAAAGCCGTTCCAGAGGTCGGATTTCGTGGCGACGGTCGACCGGGCGCTGAGCCGGGGGCCGGGCCGCCACGACCCGGACGGCCAAGGCGCTGCGGACGCCAGTCGCGCCGATCACGCGACCTGTGGCAAGCGGCCGTCGGATTCGGAATTCGGATCGCTTCACGACGATTTCCGGTCCGCCCTGCGGACCCTGCTCCGCCATGGCACACACAACCTGTCAGCCGGCCGGTCCTAAGGGGCGGCCGCTTGGCGCCTAGTCCGCGGCGCCGTCCAAGGCGACCGGCAACCCGGTCGGCAAGCCGTCCATGCTGCGCTGGTTGAATTCCCGGCGGTAGTCCGCGAGCTCCGCCTCGCTCTTCGCCGCGGCCCAGCGATCCATGGATTTGCGCTCGCCCTTGTAGTCGAAGAACGGCACGCCAAAGCCGCAGGACGTCTGCACCAGATCGACCTCCAACAGCACCATCTGGCGCGCACCATGCGGCTCGGCGCCGTCGAAGCGGTCGCTGAGCAACTGCTGATACTCGGCGCTGCCCCGCGCCAGGATCCGGCCCCGGCCGTAGAGCCGCAGGATCAGCGGCGGCCCTTCGAAGGCGCAGAACATGAAGGTGAGCCGTCCATCGGCGACCATATGGGCCGCCGTCTCATTGCCGCTGCCCGTGCGGTCGAGATAGACGACGTTCCGCGCGTCGATCACGCGCAGCCAATCCGTGCCCCTGGGCGAAAGGTTGATCCGCGTCCCGGCGGCCGCCGAGGCGGCGAAGAACACGCGCTGCCGCGCGATGAAGTCCCGATGCGCGTCTTCCAGGGTGTCGAACTGCTTAGCCATGGGTGAACTGCTCCTGAAAGGCGGATCTGTTGCAAGGCGGCGGACATCGTAGTCGTCGCGTCCGGCATGCCAAAGCCAAGCATTGTCCGGGGACAAACGACCCGCGTGACCGCGTCGCCAATGGCGGTCAATTGTTCTTGTTTTGTTCGCTCTTTCGGATATGATCGCCGAGCCATGCAACTCCTGCTACCGCTCAACGACGATGCACTCACCCTGGAATCGGTGCATGCGCGGCTGCATGCCCGTTTCGGGCGTCCCGGGCCGTGGCGTCATCTCAATCCGATTGATCAGCTGGTGATCGGGATGGTTGGCGGCCGCACGCGCGAGGCGGAGTCCCGCGCCGCCTACGAGGCGCTGCGCAGCCGGTTCGCGACCTGGGAAGCGGTCCGCGATGCGCCGTTGAACGCCATTTGCGACGCGGTGGCGCCGGTCAATTTCGCGGAGAGGAAAGCCCCGCGCCTGCAAGGCGCCATGCGCGCCATCACCGCCCGACGACGCGCCCTGGAGATCGACTTTCTCGCCCGTCTTTCGGTCGACGCGGCCCTGTCGTGGCTGGAGCGGCTTCCCGGCGTGGGCCGCAAGGTGAGTGCGGCGACGCTGAATTTCAGCACGCTCAGGATGCGCGCGCTCGTCGTCGATACCCATCATCTGCGCGTAGCGCGGCGGCTGCGCCTGGTCAGACAGCGGGCAAACCATGAGGAAGCCTATCGGCGGCTGATGCCCCGGCTGCCGGCGTCGTGGCGCGCGACGGAGCTCGATGACCACCACCAGCTCTTCAAGCGGCTCGGGCAGGAAATCTGCCATGCCGAACGCCCGGAATGCGCTCGATGTCCGCTGTGCGCGCTGTGCCCGAGCCGGCGCGCCGACCCTTCGAAATCGACGGAAATCCGGCCGGCACAGGTCGCCGGGACCGCAACGATATTGGGGTTGTCACCGGCAACCAAGGGTGGTTATAGTCCATCGCAATGGGGGCGGGCGTATACGCAACGATCCGCCTATCTATAAGATTTTTCTGGATTTTCGGCCGTCGCACCGAAGATAGGGTGCGGCAACCGGTTGTAATACCCTGGCGCACGGCTTGCGCGCCGGGCAGGTGCCGCGCGCGCGATTCCGGCCGCTGGGACCGCGTCCTCATGATCGGCTTTTTCGGCCGCTGAAGACCTCGTTTCGACACGTGTTCAGGAGGACTGAGATGACGACCGCGACCCGTTCTTCCGCCCTCGACCCGTTCCTCACCACCCGTGCGCAGTTCGATCTCGCCCTGGCGGCGCCGGAAGGGCAACTGCTGATCGACGGTGACAACCAGATCGTGACCAACGCCGTCGACCGCACCGACGATCCGGCGGTCCTGATCACCGGCAACAACAACAGCTTCACGAATCTCACCGGTGCCACGCTGACCGGAACGGGCACCGATCCGGCGGTGCCGGACGCGGCGATCGAGATCACCGGCGTGGGCAATCGCATCGAGAACCAATCCGGCGCGACCATCACCGGATCCGGCGGCGTGTTCAGCTCTGCCGCGGATACGGACGTCGTCAATGACGGCGATATCGTCGCCGTTGATCTGAGCCCGACGTCGTTCGGAGATCCCAGCTTCGCCGTGCGGCTCGGGACCGACTCCAGCGTTGTGAACGATGGCCTGGTGAGCGCCGAAGGCCTCAACGTCGTGCGGGCGATCACCTTGGGCGACCGCTCGCTTGTCGAAAACGGTGGAACGGTCGAGGCGACCGGGGATTTCGCCGCCGCCATCGAGGTTGGCGCCGACAGTATGGTGGTGAACACCGGCTCGGCCATTGGCACGGCGGCCCTGGACGGCATTGGCATTCTGGCCTTCGGCCTGGGCTCGACCGTGGAGAACTTCGGTCTGGCGCGGGGCACCTCGACCGACGCAAGAAGCAATGCCTTCGGCATCACGACGGGGTTCGGCCCGGACGATGAGACGACCCTCATATGGAATGGAGGGACCATCGAAGCCGATGCCCTGGGCGGCGGAAACGCCCAGGGTGTCTTCGTGGACCGCGGGCTCTTCGTCAATGAGGGCACGGTCGATGCGCGGGCCACGGTCGGATCCGATCTGGGAACCGCGATCGGCGCCTTCATGGGCCGGGCGGATGGCATGAATTCCGGGACGATCAACGCCTTCTCGGATGGCACTGCCGCGGCGGGGGTCGCGTCGAGTTTCGACCGTGAGTTCAACAACAGCGGGCTGATCACCGCGGTGGGGCCGCAAGCCTTCGGCTTCAGTACCTTCGATTCAGCCACGATCATCAACTCCGGCACCGTGACGGTGACGTCGCTTCCCGGCGGGACCAGCGTTGGCATCGACGGCCGGAACGGCATGAGCGTCGACAACACCGGCGTGCTCCTGGCGGAGGGAGAGGCTGAGGCGACCGGCATTTCGGCGGCGGATCAGGCCAACATCCAGAACGGCGATCGCATCGAGGCGATCGGAGGCATCGCCACCGGCATCCGGGTCGGCGCGGACGGCACCATCGTATCCGGCGGCGTCGTGCGGGCCGATGGATTTGAACAAGGCGACGCCATTTCGGCCGGCGACCGCGCCACGATCCAGACCGGCGGCACGGTCGAGGCGACCGGCGGGTTTGTCGCCGGCATTCGTGGCGGGGTCGACAACGCGGTCACGAACACCGGGCTGGTGCGCGCCGCCGCGTCGGAGTTCGCTCAAGGCATCACGCTCGGCGACGGGTCCACGCTCCAGAACGACGGCATCGTCGAGGTCAGCGGCGATGAGGCCTTCGGCATCGACACCGGATTTTTCGGATCGATCGTCAACACCGGCACGGTGGACGTCACCACCCCGGGCTTCTTCGCAAGCGGACTGGCCGGCGGGACCGGCACATCGATTGAAAACCTCGGGACCGTGCGCGTTACCGCCGATGGCACCGGCACGGCCATTGCCGTCTCCGCGCCGCAGGGTGCGTCGACCGTCAACCGTGGCACGGTCGAGGCCATGACCGAGGACGGCAATGCCCTCGCCGTCATTGCAAGCGGCCTGGGGAGCTTCGAGAACTATGGCGAGCTGAGGGTGAGCTCAACCGGAACCTCGACGACGTCGAACGCGGATGCGCTGTTCCTCGTCGGAATGACGGGGCTCAATGCCGGAACCATCACCACCACCGCCGAAAGCGGTACGTCCGCCGGCGCGCTGGTCGGGGGCGACACCGTGCTCACCAATACCGGTGACATCCTGGCGGCGGGTCCGAGCGCCATCGGCGTCGGGGTCGGCGACACCAGCACCTTGGACAATTCCGGGACCGTCTCCGCAAGCGGTGCGAATGCGAGGGCCGTGTTCGCCGATGCGGGTGCGACCATCCTGAACGCCGGCATGATCACGGCGACCACCGTGCCCGGCGGCGCCGAGTCGATCGGGATCGTCTTCGACGAGAACAGCAACGCCGACAAGACGATCAGCAACAGCGGGACGATCGATGCGGATGTCGCCATCGTCGACCGGGCGACGTCGACGGCGCCGGGCGAGAACACCCTGACCGTGGACAATTCCGGTCAGATCATCGGCACCGTCGATCTTGGCAACGGCATCGATCGCGTCACCAACACCGGCATCATCGACGGTGACGTTCTGCTCGGCGCCGGTGACGACGAGTATGATGGCCGGGGCGGCGTCCTGAACGGCATCGTCGACGGCGGCGATGGCAACGACGTCATCCGTGGCGGTGATGGCGACGAGACCCTGTTGGGCGGTGCCGGCAACGATGTCGTGGCCGGCGGGGCGGGGGCCGATGTCATGGATGGCGGCACCCGCGATACCTCCGTGTTCGGGTTCGACGCGCTCGACTATTCCGACAGCCCGGAAGGCGTTCAGGTTAATCTGGGCGATGCCACCCAGAGCACCTCCGCGCCGGTCAAGGGTGCGGCCGGCACCGGCTTCGGCGGCCACGCGGAAGGCGATACCTTCCAGAACTTCCAGAAAGTGATCGGCTCGTCCTTCGACGATTTCGTCTACGGTGCGGATGGCGGCAGCGTCGTGGAACTCGGGGACGGAAACGACACCTTCGACAACGACGCCACCCTGTTCACCGAGGACCTCGTCTTTCTCGGCGCCGGCAACGATGTCGCGCGCACCGGCGCTGGCGGCGATCTCGTCGACGGCGGTGCCGGGAACGACTTGCTGCAGGGCGAGGATGGCGGCGATTGGCTCTTGGGCGGTGACGGCAACGATCTGCTGCTCGGCGGCAATGGTGCCGACCAGCTTGAAGGCGGGGCCGATGCTGATGCGCTGTTCGGCGGCGCGGATGGGGACAGCCTGAGCGGCGGTGCCGGCAATGATCTGCTCTCCGGCGGCAGCGGGGACGACGTCCTGGATGGCGGTGCCGGCGACGACCTGCTGCTTGGTGGTGCCGGCGACGATCTGTTCCGCTTCGGCCCCGATGGCGGCGAGGATCTCATCGTCGGCTTCGAGGCCGGCGCCGGCAGCCCGGACGTGGTCGATCTGACCGGCTTCGACTCCATCCTGTCCTTCGACGATGTGCTCGCCATCGCGTCGGAGACCGGCAGCGGCGCCGGGGTCGCCACGGTGCTAAGCTTCGACGCCGCCACGACCCTGACGTTCCAGGGCGTGCAACTGGCCGAGCTCAACGAGGCCGACTTCCTCATCGTCTGACACTGCGAGATGCCGTCAGGGCCGCCCGCGAAAGGTCATCGCGGGCGGCCCGGCCGCATTCGCCACTCGTTAACCGGCCACGGGCAAGCTCGGTGATCCTCTGATCCGATGACCGCCGCCGCGCGGCGGCCGCGCCCATGGCCACGACCGACGCCAGCCTGCCGACCCGCCCCGAACCCGCTGCATATCTGCGCATCGCCGGCTGGCGGGAGATTTTCGGCATCGATCTCAGAACGCTGGCGCTGTTCCGCATCGGGCTTGCGGCGCTGATCCTGGTCGATCTCTGCCTGCGGGCCCGCGACCTGCGCGCCCACTACACCGATTTCGGCATCATGCCGCGATCGGTTCTGCCGGACTTCCTGCACCCGGCCGCGGTCACCTTCCATGCGATGAATGGATCGGTCTGGTGGCAGGCGGCCCTGTTCATCCTGGCCGCCGGTTTCGGCGGAATGCTGCTGGTCGGCTACCGAACACGGCTGGCGTCGATTCTCAGTTGGGTGTTCCTGCTGTCGCTGCAGAACCGCAATTCGATGATCCTCTCCGGCGAGGACAATCTGCTGATCCTGCTGGCGTTCTGGGGGATGTTTCTGCCGCTGGGCGCGCGCTGGTCCGTTGACGCCGTCCTCATCGGGAGGCTGGAACGGCCGCCCAATGCGTTCTTCTCCGTCGCGACCCTGGCGCTGCTGGTCCAGGGCATGTCGATGTATTTCTTCAGCGCCCTGCTGAAATCCGACGCGCAGTGGATCCCCGACGGCATGGCGGTGCACTACGCGCTGCAGCTCGACTATCTGGCGACGCCGTTCGCGCTCTGGTTCCGGCAGTTCCCGGACCTGCTGCAGGGGCTGACCTACTATGTCTGGGTGCTGGAACTGATCGGCCCGATCCTGATCTTCTCGCCGATCTTCCATCGCAGCCTGCGCCTCATGCTTCTGCTGGCCTTCGCCAGCATGCATCTCGGCTTCTTCCTGTGCCTGGAGATCGGCATCTTCCCGTTCGTCAGCATCCTGATGAACCTGACCTTCCTGCAAGGCTGGGTTTGGGATCGCGGCGAGCGGTATCTGAGGACTCGTGAGGCCGGGCTGTTCCGTTCGCGGCTGGAAGACAAGTCCAGCCGCCTCCGCGCCTGGATTACACGGCACCTGTCGCGGCGCCCGCTGCGCATACGTCCAACCCGCGCCGGCGGCGTCCTGGCTGCCGCGCTCATGGTCTTCGTCTTCGTCCAGAACCTTTCCACGTTGCCGGGCCTCGGGCTGCGGCTGCCGGGTTGGTTCCTGGCCGTGCGCCAGTCGCTGGGCATCTATCAGAACTGGACCATGTTCGCACCGCATCCGGAGATGAACAGCCCGTGGCCGGTGATCACCGGCCGGCTGCGCGACGGCACGATCGTCGACGTCTACAACGGCACGATCGGGGAGCCGGACTGGTCGCGACCGCGCTATGTCTCGCGTGTTTACGAGAACCATCGCTGGCGCAAATACCTCTCCATTCTCGAGGACATGAGCTACGACAACGACCCGCCGGATTTCGGGCTGCAATACGGGCGCTACCTGTGCCGGTCGTGGAACCACGAGGCACCGGTGGAGCGGCAACTCAGCACCTTCCAGATCTACTTCAATGTCGAGTGGTCGCCGCCCGACAATCGCGCCAAGGAAGTCGTCCGCCGGCTCGTTTGGTCCCACGACTGTTTCGGTTGAGTGAGGCGGCAGAATTTTCTTTCCCAGGGCCGGCAAAGCACGTCAGAGTGATTTCCGACAAACGGCGCGCAGACCGCCGTGATGAGATCTGGACAGGACCGACCCATGGCGAGACGAGCCAGAGCGGGACGCGAGCGCAAGCGCAGCGCCGGCCCCGCCATCGCGCAGCAGCCGCGCCGCAATGTGCGCAACCCGTACCCGCCCCTGGCGATCCTGTCGGAGGACCATGTCGAGGCGATCCATCAGGGCTCGCTGGCGGTGCTGCGCGATACCGGCATGAACTTCCTGCTGCCGGAGGCGGTGGACATCGTGCGCCGCGAGGGTGCGAAGGTCGACGATGACGGGGTCAGGGTCCGCTTCGACCCGGACATGGTGATGGAGAAGATCCGCACCGCGCCGAAGACCTTCACCCTGCACGCCCGCAATCCCGGCAACAATGTCCGTATCGGCGGCGACTCCTGCGTCTTCGCCACCGTCGGCAGCACGCCCAACGTGTCCGATATCGACCGCGGCCGGGTGAGCGGCAATTTCGCGGACTACAACAATCTCCTTCGGCTGACACAAAGCCTGAACGCGGCCCAGATCGTCGGCGGATATCCGGTGGAGCCGGTCGACCTCAACCCGCGCACCCGGCATCTTGAGGCGGTCTCGGCCGCGACTCGGCTCACCGACAAGGCGGTCTACTGCTACTCGCTCGGCCGCGAGCGGGTCGAGGACGCCATCGAGATCGCCCGGATCGCCCGCGGCGTCGATCACGACACGCTGAAGCAGGAGCCGTCGATCCACACCGTGGTCAACGCCAATTCGCCGCTGGTCTATGACGCGCCGATGCTGGAGGGCGCGATGATCATGGCCCGGCTCGGCCAGCCGGTGATCTTCACCCCTTTCACGCTGGCCGGCGCGATGGCGCCGATCACCGTCGCCGGCGCGCTGGTGCAGCAGAATGCCGAGGCGCTGGCCGGCATCCTCTTCAGCCAATGCGTCAATCCGGGCGCTCCGGTGATCTATGGCAGCTTCACCTCCAATGTGGACATGAAGACCGGATCGCCGGCCTTCGGCACGCCGGAATACGCCAAGGCGACCATCGCCAGCGGCCAGCTCGCCCGCAGATACGGCCTGCCACTGCGCGCCTCCAACGCCACCGCCTCCAACGCGCCGGATGCCCAGGCGGCGTACGAGTCCCAGATGTCACTCTGGTCCTGCATGCTCGGCCATGTGAACTACGTGCTGCATGCGCTGGGCTGGCTGGAGGGCGGCCTGTGCACCTCCTATGAGAAGTTCATCATCGATGCCGAGATGATCCAGATGATGATCGCCTGGATGACCCCGGCCGAGGTGGACGAGGCGGCGCTGGCGGTCAACGCCATCGAGGGAGTCGGACCGGCCAGCCACTATTTCCAGGCGCCGCACACCCTGGAACGCTACGAGACCGCCTTCTACGCGCCGCTCCTCTCCGACTGGCGCAATTACGAGACCTGGCAGGACAGCGGCTCGGTCGACGCCACCCGGCGCGCCAACCGCATCTGGAAGCAGTTGCTGGCCGATTACGAGGAGCCGCCCATGGACCCGGCGATCCGCGACGAGCTCGACGCCTTCGTCGCCAAGCGGATCGAGGCCGGCGGCGCGCCGCCGCTGTGAGCGACCCAGGCCCCGCAACACTTGCCGTCATTCCCGCGAAGGCGGGAATCTCGAGACGCGAGGGTGCTTGCCCATCGAGATTCCCGCCTTCGCGGGAATGACGGAGAAGGGGCATCGCCATGGGGGCTCGCTACGACGCCATCGTCATCGGCGCCGGGGTCATCGGCACATCGATCTCCCTGGGGCTGGCGCGCAAGGGGCTGAAGCCGCTCTGCGTGGACATGGGCGCGGAGGCCGGCCATGGCTCCACCTCCGGCTCCAGCGCCATCATCCGGCCGTTCTATTCCACCATCGACGGCGCGGCGATCGCCTATGAGGCGCATTTCTACTGGAAGAACTGGGCCGAGTTCCTGGGCGTCGAGGACGAGCGCGGTCTCACCCGCTACGTCAACACCGGCAACCTGGTGGTCAAATGCGACCACAACGACCACATGCGCCCGCTGCTCGCGGTGCTCGACCAGATCGGCTGCGCCTACGAGCATTGGGGTTTCGACAGGCTGAAGGAGCGCTTCCCGACCATCGTCTTCGACTCCTTCGATCCGCCCCGCCGGTTCGAGGATGACGCGTTCGGCGAGCCCAACGGCCAGCAGATTTCCGGCGCCGTCTTCATCCCCTCCGGCGGTTATGTCACCGATCCCGCGCTGGCCGCCCACAACATGCAACGCGCGGCCGAGGCCAACGGCGCTGAATTCCGGTTCCGCGCCAAGGTGGCGGAGATCCTGACCGATGGCGGCCGGGTCTCCGGCGTGGCGCTGGAAGGCGGTGACCGCATCGCCGCGCCGGTGGTGGTCAACGCGTCCGGGCCGCATTCCTACAAGGTCAACGGGCTGGCCGAAGGCGTCCTCGACGGCATGACCATCAGCACCCGGGCGTTGCGCGAGGAGGTGTGCCACGTGTCGGCGCCGGACGGCATCGATTACGCCCGGACCGGCATGCATTTCTCCGACCCGGACGTCTCCATCTACAGCCGGCCGGATTTCGGCAACGACCTGTTTCTCGGCACCGAGGGGCCGGATTGCGACGAGAAGATCTGGGTCGACCCGGACGAATTCGACCGCAGCTTCTCCGACCAGTGGCAGCTTCAGGTCATGCGCTTCGCCCAGCGATTCCCGACCCTGGGCATTCCCGGCCAGGCCAAGGGCGTCGTCGAGCTCTACGACGTCTCCACCGACTGGATCCCGGTCTACGACCGCTCCGACCTGCCGGGCTTCTACATGGCGGTCGGGACCAGCGGCAACCAGTTCAAGAACTCCCCCATCATCGGCGAGATGATGGCCGAGCTGATCACCGCCTGCGAGGCGGGCCACGACCACGATGCCGACCCGATCCGGTTCCCGCTCAAGCACACCTGCATGACCGCCGATCTCGGCTTCTACTCGCGCAAGCGCGAGATCAACGAGCAGTCGAGCTTCTCGGTCCTTGGGTAGGCGCGGTCAGCGCGCGACCCTTTCAAGAAAACCCAGCAGGTGGCCGTTGAATGCCGCCGGCTGCTCCAGATTGGGCAGGTGCGCCGTGCCGGACATTTCAACGGACCGGACATCCGGCAGCGATTGCGCCAGATGCGCATGGCGCGCGCGGACGTAGTCGAAGTCGAGATCGCCCGAGATCAGCAGCACGGGCATGGTGAGCGCCGAGATCCGGTCATAGGCATCGGGCGGGAACTGCTCTTTCGGGATTTCCAGCTTGCGCAGCGCGATGCCGTTCATGTCGAGGAACAGGTCGCGGGGCGGGCCGGCGACGCGGCCTTCCGGGCTGAGCGGACCGTCGAGCCAGAGATGCGCCTCGATGGCATTGACCCGGTCCAGGTCGCCGGCATCCTCGGCCGCATCCAGGGCGTCGGACAGCGCCTCGACGCCGGGCGGCACGGGCGCGGAGGGCGCGCCGGTGATGGCCGTGGACACCAGGACAAGTGCGCGGACGCGGTTCGGATGGGCGAGGGCGAAATCGATCGCGACCCGGCCGCCCTGGGAGCAGCCGACAAGGATGGCGCCGTCGACACCAAGGCGATCCAACACCACCACCAGGTCATCGATATGCCGGAACGGTTCGTCCGGCGAGTCGGTCCGACCGAACTCCCGCCGGTCATAGGCGATGACCTGGCACCGGTCCTGAAGCGCTGTGATCTGGTCGCGCCACATGCGATGGTCGGCGACACCGGCATGGAGCAGAACGACCGCCGGCCCGGCGCCGGCCTGTATGCCGAACAGCTTGGCTGACCCTGAAGGGACGGTGAACGGGCTAGGTGTCATGGTCTCGGCCTCGATCGGTGCAGCGGGCACAATTCCTTTCCATCGGGAGACGCCCGGCGGCGGTTCGTATTCCTTTCGGCGCGACGAAATTAAAATGTATTTTCAGAAAATTTTCTGCTAATTTACGTTGCATTTGTATCGCTGTTCCGTCCACCCAGCCAGTCTAGCCGTTGTCCCGCTCGTCCTGTAGCGGCGACATAAAGCGAGTATCCGGAGACCTTCCATGCCGCGTTCGTTCCGACTCCCCGCCCTATCGTCTCTTGTGGCGGCGGCCCTGATTTCCACTGCCTGCACCGACCTGACCGCGGTTCATGCATGGTCCAATACCTCGGTCGAAGCCACCCGTTTCAACGAGATCGTCGTCAATTACGCCGACACGCCGGTGCGGCTTGCACGCTACGACAACCAGGACGGGACGACCCAGTCCTTCTGGTCCGGCCAGCAGGAGACGCGGCAGGCGCAGGCCGAGGCGCTGGAATCGATGCTGTCATTGGTCAGCGACTACATGAGCGTCCTCTCCACGCTATCGGCGGACAGCACGGTCGATTTCACCGAGGAGGTGGAGACCTACACCGAATCGATGGTTCGGCTTAAGGCGGTCGCGCCGTCATCAATGTCAGAGGAGGCGATCGGCGCCGTCGGGTCGATCGTCGGCGCGCTGGGCGACGTGGCCTTGGCGCGATGGCAGGCGCGCGAAGTCGGTAAGGTGGTCGAGGCGGCGAACGACGATCTCCAGACGCTGTTGGCGGGGGAATTGCGGTCGATCGTCGATTCGGATTTCCGCCGCGACCTGATGATCGAGCGGCAGTTCCTCGACACCCATTTCGAAAGCCTGATCCGCGATCCAGTGACTTCGCCTGCCGCCGCCGCGGCGCTTGAGGAATGGTTCCTGGTGCGACAGGCGGAGAACCGGCGCCGGATGGACGCGCTGAACGCCTATCTGGAAATCCTCGACAAGATCGCCGAAGGCCACCAGCGGCTCTACGACGAGCGCGACGCGTTGGATGCGGTGGCGTTGGCCAAGGATCTCTTCAAGCTGGTCCGGGATATCCGCGACGACATCCGGGTCGTTGCGCGCGCCTGACGCCCTCCTGACCGAGACACACCGCAATCGCTCCGACGGGAGACAAACCATGATGCTCACGAGAGACGAAGCCCGTGCCCTGGCGAACCAGCTGCTGGCCGCGGCGTCCGCGATCGATGGCTACCTCGATCGGGTCTGGCAATCGATCAGCAGACCGCAATACGAGGTCATGAACGAAAATGCGAAGACCCTGCTGCGGGTCTCGATGTTCTGCACGACCGAGGCCGTCCATCTCTCGCTGGTCGAGATGGAGGAATCCGCCGCGTCGCTGAACGCGGTCATCGTCGATTCGAGCCAGACGATCGAGTCGCTCAACGAAGCGCGCCTGGGCATCCGGATCGCGGCCGGGCTGGCCGATCTGGCCGCCGGCATCATCGCCCGCGATCCCAAGGCGGTCGGGAAGGCGGCCAAGAACCTGCGCGAGCTGTTGGACGACTGAGTATCAGCCGTCAGGCTTACCGCCGCAGAACGGGATCGTCATTGCGAGGAGCCGAAGGCGACGCGGCAATCCACTGTCAGCCGAGAGAGTGGATCGCCGCGCTTCGCTCGCGATGACGACCCTTGGACTCAGTTCCCCTGGAACATCGCTCGGATGTCGACGGTCGAGCGCGTGCCGAGATCGTCGTAGTTCTCGTCCAGCCAGTCGTCGGCGGCGGCGCGGCCGATGCCGAACAGGTGCTGCAGGAAGGCCCATTCGGCGTTCAGCTTGCTGGATGCGCCCAGCGGCTTGATCTCGTCCTCGGCCTCGATGCGGTGCACCAGGATGTGGCTGTAGTGCTCCGGATCCAGCTTGCCGTCCTCCAGTAGCCGGCTGACGAAATCGATCGCCCGGAACTCCCGAAGCAGGCTGGCGTTGAAGGTGATCTCGTTCATCCGGCCGAGGATGTCCCGCGCGGTGGTCGGCACCCCGTGCCGGATGATCGGGTTGATCTGCACGATCAGCACGTCGTCGGAGACGCAGGCGTTGAAGAACGGGAACAGCACCGGGTTGCCCATGAAGCCGCCATCCCAATAGGGCGTGCCGCCGATCTCGACGGCCTGGAACATCAGCGGCAGGCAGGCCGACGCCATCACCATGTCGGCGGTGAGCTGGTGGCGGTCGAACACCTTGACCCGGCCGGTCTCCACGTTGGTGGCCGAGACAAAGACCTTCATCCGGTCGCAGGACCGCACGATCTCGAAATCCACCACCGACTCGATCAAATCCTTCAGCGGATTGATGTTCAGCGGGTTGGTCTCATAGGGCGAGGCGATGCGGCTGAACAAGTCGAAGAACAGGTAGGTCGGCGAATTGTCCAGGCTCCAATTGCCCATGAAGACGTCGATGGGCGAGCGCTGGATCGGGCTGGTGCGGCCGGCCTCGCTGACCGCCTTCCAGAACCGGGCCAGCCCCTCGCGGGCGCCCTCCGCCCCGTTGCGCATGATGCCGTCCGCCACCACCACGCCGTTCATCGCCCCCGCACTGGTGCCGCTGATCGCCTCGATCTTCAGCCGGTCGTCCTCCAGAAGCCGGTCCAGCACGCCCCAGGTGAAGGCGCCGTGGGCGCCGCCGCCCTGCAGCGCCAGGTTGACCGGCTTCTGCGTGCGCTTCGGGGCCTTGCTCATTGCGCCGTCCAGCCGCCATCGACCGGCAGGGCGGTGCCGGTGATCGAGGCCGCGCCGTCGGTGCACAGGAAGACTGCCAGCGCGCCGAGTTGCTCGGTGGTGACGAACTGCTTGGTCGGCTGCGCGCCCAGCAGGACGTCGCGCTTGACCTGCTCCTCGGTCAGGCCGCGAGCCTTGGCGGTATCGGGGATCTGCTTCTCCACCAGCGGCGTCAGCACATAGCCGGGGCAGATCGCATTGACGGTCACGCCGTGCTCGGCGGCCTCCAGCGCCACCGTCTTGGTCAGGCCCAATATGCCGTGCTTGGCGGCCACATAGGCCGATTTGAAGGGCGAGGCGACCAGCCCGTGGGCCGAGGCGACGTTGATGATCCGGCCCCAGCCGCGCTCCTTCATGCCGGCCAGGGTGAGCCGGGTGGTGTGGAAGGCGCTCGACAGGTTGATCGCCAGGATGGCGTCCCATTTCTCGATCGGGAACTCCTCGATCGGCGTCACGTGCTGGATGCCGGCGTTGTTGACGACCACGTCGACCTGTCCGAACTCCGCGTTCGCCTGGTCGACCAGAGCGGCGATCTCCTCCGGCTTGGTCATGTCGGCGCCGTTGTAGGACACCTGCACGTCACGGGTGTCGGCCAGCCTTGCGCGGGTCGCCTCGATCTCGCCGGCGTCGCCGAACCCGTTCAGCATCACGTTCATGCCGGCGCCGGCGAACGACTCGGCGATGCCGAGCCCGATGCCGCTGGTGGACCCGGTGACGATCGCGGTCTTGCCCTTGGTCATTGTGAATGTCTCCTTGCTGGGAAGGCCGGTTGGTCTTCCGTTGATCTTTCTTGGGCCTGTTCGAGCGAGCGGCCGCGATGTCTCAGGCGAGATAATCGTGGATCACGCGGCCGAAGGGCAGCGTCAAATCGGCGCGGTAATGCCGCCCGCCCAGCACCCGCCGCACCGGCAGGTCGGCCACCGGTGCATTCACATGCGGCACCAGGTGCAGCCGGGCCGGGCCGCCATAATGGAATTTCACGTCGATCTCGGTGAGGTTGTAGGCGACCAGCTGCGCCACCAGCGGCTTGCCGGTCACGCATGGCAGCAGCTTCAGGTTCACCTGGGTCTTCTTCAGCGCCTCGTTGCGCTTCGCCGGGTCCTTGATCAGGTTCTCGTGCTTGTAGCCCATGGTGCCCAGCGCCACCCGCTCGCCGGAATAGGTGAGGGTGCCGGTCAGCGTGTCGGTCTCCACCGTCAGCTTCGGCTCGCCCCAGCGCTTCGGGAACCCCCAGATCTCCCGCCCGGCGCTGATCGGCGGCTCGTCGTTCAGGAACATCATGGCGGTGTAGTTCACCGGCTCCCCGTCGAACACGCAGGGGATGACGACGCCGGATTCCTCGTAGCTGCCGAAGCCGGAGCTGTCCGGCATGTTGATCCACTCGTAATAGACCTGGTTGGAGCCGTCGGGCGCCAGCGGCTCCGGCACCATCTCCCGGATCGCCTCCGGATCGCTCTCATAGATGACGATGAAATACTCGCGGTCGATGAACCGGTAGGGGCCGGTCGGATAGCTGGGATTGCCCGGCGGCATGGAGGGCAGGGAAAGGATCTCTTCGGGTGTCATCTGGGTCTCCTCGTCGCACGGCGAAGTGTTGCGGTCTGGACATGCGATGCTGCACTGCATGAGCGGCAGGAGATTTCATAGGTTCGTTACAGTTTTCCCGTGGCTGGGGGCGAAAGCGGGCATCTACGCTGCCCCGTCACCACCAGTTTCGCGGGATTTTTGCTGCACTGCAAACATCGATTGGACGGTAGATGCAGCGGGCGACACGGCGGTTACGCCGGCCGCGAAGACCGGTCTGATCAGGCGTTGCGGGAGTCCAGGACGGCCTTGATCAGGTCCTCGGGCACGTCTTCCGGCACCATGGCGGCCGGATCATCGGACAGCGCGGCCTTGCCCAGAGCCGTGGTGCGGCGATAGGCCTCGAGGTAGTCGCGGCACTCGCGGCAGACCTTCAGGTGCAGCTCGAACACGCGCCGTTTCCCGGCCGGCAGCTCATCCTCCAGATAGGCGAGGATGAAGCTCTCGAACTCCACGCACGTGATCATCAACGGCATGTGTTTCAGCATCATGCCCTTGGTCCAGCGCCACACGCGCGTATACGCGCCCTCCGTCATTCGAGCTCTCCGCGCAGCGCCGGTTCCAGCAGCCTCTTCAGCGCGGACCGGGCGCGGTGCAGCCTGACCTTGACGTTGCCGGGTGTAATCCCAAGCATTTCCGCCACTTCGGCCGTGTCCAATTCTTCGATGTCACGCAACAGCAATACGATACGATAACTGTCCGGCAATTCGTGAATCTTCGCTGTGACCAGCGCCCGTGTGCCCTGGCGCTCCAGAATCTCCTCCGCCGTGGCCCTATAGGGCCAGGGCGCCTCGATGCGGCAGGTATTGGCATCGAATTCCGGCATCAGCTCGTCGATCGGACGCTCGTCAAGCCGCTTCTGCGACCGGAGCCGCATCAGCGCCTCGTTGACCGTGATCCGGTGCAGCCAGGTCTTCAGCGACGACCGGCCCTCGAAGGTGTCGATCTTCTGGAAGGCCTTCAGGAAGGCCTCCTGGACACAATCGTCTGCGAAGGCGTCGCCGCCCAGGATCCGCCGCGCCACGGCGCGCATCGGCCCGATATGGGTGCGGACGAGGTATTCGGCGTGTCGGGCGCTGCCCTGGCGCAGCCCCTCAACCAGGGACTCGTCGTCGAAGGCCTCCTTGTCGCCGGTGCGGTCGCTTTGCAGCACGATCCCTCGTCGTTCCGGGCCGCCGCCCGGACTTCGGGTGGCGCGCGCTCGGATTGCGGGCACGCGATTCAACCTACACGGACGGGGAGGATTGTCAGCCAGAAATGTCCGTATTGCGAACGATCGCCGGCCGCCGGTGCGCGACAGATACCATCGCCACCTGTAACCTGGGCCGGCCGCCAGGCATCGACTCCGGCAGACGACGCCGGCCGGTCCACGGGTTCGGCGAATGGGGGAAAAGGCTGAAAGATGGATCTGCTTGGCGCGATCGTCGTCTGCGGCGGCCTGATCGCATTCGGGCTTGTGTCACGCAAGCTGGAAGGCACGGTCGTCACCGCTCCGCTCGTCTTCATCCTGTTCGGATTCGCCATCGGCCATGGCGGCCTGGGGCTCGCGCCGATCGAGCCGGGCCATGGCGTCATCCATCTGATCGCCGAGCTGACGCTGGTGCTGGTGCTGTTCTCCGACGCGGCGCGGATCGACCTGAAGGTGCTGCGCCGGCACCACAATCTGCCGGAGCGCACGCTGCTGATCGGATTGCCGCTGATCATCGCGTCCGGGGCCTTCGCGGCGATCCTGCTGTTCCCGGATTTCTCGCTGTGGGAGGCGGCGCTGCTCGCCGCCATCCTGGCCCCGACGGACGCAGCACTCGGCCAGGCGGTGGTCTCGGCCAAGGCGGTGCCGGTGCGCATCCGCCAGGCCCTGAACGTGGAGAGCGGGCTGAACGACGGCATCGCCCTGCCGGCGGTGCTGCTGTTCGCGGCCCTGGCCAGTGCGACCGGCGCGGCGGACGGCGGCGATCGCGACTGGGTGACCTTCGGCCTGCTGCAGGTGACGCTCGGGCCGCTCGCCGGGATCGTCATCGGCTTCATCGGGGCCCGGCTGGTCGACGGGGCGGCGACGGCGGAATGGATGACCGAGCCGTTCGAGGGCATCGGCGTGCTGGCGATGGCATTCCTCTCTTTCGCCGGCGCCGAGCTGATCGGCGGCAACGGTTTCATCGCCGCCTTCGTATCGGGCCTCGTCTTCGGCAACACGATCCGGCATCGTTGCGCGTTCCTGCTGGAATTCATGGAGACCGAGGGCCAGTTGCTGATGCTCATCACCTTCCTGGTCTTCGGCGCCGCCATGCTGCCGGAAGGGCTGCACGGGCTGGACTGGCCGATTGTCGGCTATGCCGTGCTCAGCCTGACCCTGATCCGCATGATCCCGGTCGCGCTCTCCCTGATCGGCACCGGCCTGCGCGGCGCCACCGTCGCCTTCATCGGCTGGTTCGGCCCGCGTGGCCTTGCGTCGATCCTGTTCGCGCTGCTGATCGTGGAGGAGTCGGGCATCCCGCACGCCCATGAGATCCTGGTCGCGACGATCGTCACCGTCGCCCTGAGCGCGATCCTGCACGGGGTCTCCGCCGCTCCCCTGGCCGGCGCCTATGGCCGCATGGCCGAACGGGTCGGCGAATGCGAGGAGACCAAGCCGGTGGAGGAAATGCCTGTGCGCAACGCCTTCGGATATCGCAAATCCCGGGCGCCGGCTACACATTGAGCCGCCACGCGGCCCATCACCCTGGAACCAGAACCTGAACGGAATGGAAGCGGACCATGTTGAACGAGCAACAGGAACAATGGTGCACCGAGAGCAAATGGGATTTCTCCGACCTCAAGGCACTGTTCATCAACTGCACCCTGAAGCGCTCCCCTGAGCCGTCCCACACCGACGGGCTGGTCCGCATCGCCCGCACCATCATGGAGAAGAACGGCGTCACCGTGGACGCGGTGCGCGCCGTCGACCACGACATCGCCTATGGCGTCTATGGCGACATGACCGAGCATGGCTGGGACAAGGACGACTGGCCGGCGATCTACGAGAAGGTGCAGGCCGCGCACATCCTGGTGCTGACGACGCCGATCTGGCTGGGCGAGAAATCCTCCGTCTGCACCAAGGTGATCGAGCGGCTCTACGCCAATTCCAGCCAGCTCAACGATGCCGGGCAATACGCCTATTACGGCAAGGTCGGTGGCTGCCTGGTCACCGGCAACGAGGACGGCGCCAAGCATTGCTCGATGAACGTGCTCTATTCGTTGCAGCATCTGGGCTACGTGATCCCGCCCCAGGCCGACGCCGGCTGGCTGGGCGAGGCAGGGCCGGGCCCGTCCTATCTGGACGAGGGATCCGGCGGACCGGAGAACGACTTCACCAACCGCAACACCACCTTCATGACCTGGAACCTGCTCCACCTGGCGCGGATGATCGTCGATGCCGGCGGCATCCCGGCCCATGGCAACCAGCGCGCCGCCTGGACCGCCGGCTGCCGCTTCGACTTCGCCAACCCGGACTACCGCTAGACCGATGCGCTTCGGGGCCGGAGACCGGCCCCGAAGAACCGGCCATCGATCTGATCGGATCAAGGGGCGGCACGACGGGCGCAATTTCCGACGGTATGCGCTAGAAGGGCCGCACCTCCAGCAGTCCCGATTCGAGGGGGTGCCCGTGCGCGATCCGATTCGCATCATCAGTGGTTCCGCTCATCCCGCGTTCGCCGAAAAGATCTGCGAGCATCTCGGCGTCGAGCTCTGCAAGACCCGGGTGGTCCGGTTCTCCAACGAGAACATCCTGGTGCAGATCGACGAGAACGTCCGGGAGACGGACGCCTTCGTCATCCAGCCCTCCTGTCCGCCGGTCTCCGACGGCATCCTGGAGCTGCTGATCACCATCGACGCGCTGAAGCACGCCTCGGCGCGGCGGATCACGGCGGTGGTCCCCTATTTCCCCTATGCCCGGTCCGACAAGAAGGACCAGCCGCGCATCTCCATCACCGCCCGGCTGATGGCCGATCTGCTGGAGACCGCCGGGGCGGACCGGGTGCTGACCATGGATCTGCATGCGCCTCAGGTGCAGGGGTTCTTCCGCATTCCGGTCGATCACCTGCGGGCGGCGCCGATCCTCTGCGACCATCTGCGCGATAATCGCGACCTGACCGACTATGTGCTGGTCGCCGGCGATGTCGGCGAGGCCAAGGAGATCGGCGGCTACGCCAACCGGCTCGACCTGCCGATCGCCATCGTCGACAAGCGCCGCGACGGCGATGACGAGAAGCCGCGGGCGGTCGCCCTGATCGGCGACGTGGCCGGCAAGCATGCCCTGATCGTGGACGACGAGATCGCCAGCGGCGGCACCCTGATGGAGGCGATGGCGTTCCTGCTCAAGCACGGCGCCGTGTCGGTCGAGGCGGCCGCCGTCCATCCGGTGCTCTCGGGACAGGCGGCCGAGCGCATCGCCGATTCGCCGCTCCAGTCGCTGGTGGTGACGGATTCCATTCCGCTGCCGCCGGACAAGCGGATCGATCGCATCGAGGTCTGCTCGGTCACCCGGCTGTTCGCCGAGGCCATCCAGGCGATCCACAGCGGTTCCAGCATCTCCACGCTGTTCCGTTAGCGCCGGTCCGGGTGCGGCGGTAGTGCGTCAAGCCGCGATGCCGCCGAACAGGATCGGAATCGTCGACAGGACGAGCAGCGCCGCCATACCGCTGTTGAACCACCGCACATGCCGTGGGTCGACGAGCACCCGGCGCAGCACCGTGCCGCCGGCCGCCCAGAGGCCGACGCTCAGGATTGCGGTCCCGGCCAAGGCGACCGCGGCGATGGTGACGTTGGCGGAATAGCCGTCCGTCGGCACGTAGATCGCGACGGCACTGGTCGCCAGTGCCCAGGCCTTCGGATTGATCCATTGGAACAGCGCGCCGCCGACAAAGCCGAGCGGCGGCTTGGAGCCGGAATCGGCATCGATCGGCCCGCTGCGCGCGATCCGATAGGCGAGCCAGCAGAGATAGGCCGTCCCGAGCCAACGCAAGGCCTCCTGCAGCACCGGCAGGGTCGCGAAGACGGCGCCCAGGCCGAACCCGACCGCCGCCAGCAGACTGCCGACCCCAAGGGCGACGCCGCTGACCAGCGGCATGCTGCGCCAGAGCCCGACACGGACGCCGGACGTCAGGGCCATGGCGTTGTTCGGGCCGGGCGTGCCGGTCATCACCACGCAGAACGCGAGGAAGGGGAGCAGGGCGGCCGGACTGGTCATCCGGGCGCCACGCCGGGTTGGGTGCCGGCATGCGGGCACGCGCTCGCTGCGGCGGACCGGCGCGAATTGCAGCTTTGGCGTGTCATCGGTTGGATCGGTCCCTATCTTTAGTCGGGCAAAGCCCCTTCGTCGCAGCAGCGAACACCCGGGAGCATCGCCGCGTCTTGTCGAAAACCGACTCCCATTCCCGAAGACCTGCCGGCCGGGAGGCCGCGCCACCGGTCCTTGCCTCACCGGCGGACACCGCGCGGTTCCGCTGCCTGCCGGTCTTCGGCGGTCTGGAAGTGATGGACGGTGCGTTCGTCAATCATCACTTCCCGCCGCATACCCATGACGAGATGATGATCGGCGTGCTGCACACCGGATCCCTGCGGTTCCGGCGCGGCCGCGATACCCATGTGGTGGGCCGCGGCGGGCTGTCGATCGTTAATCCGGGCGACGTCCACACCGGAGGGCGCGATCAGGGCGCGGTGCTCGGCTACACGGCGCTTTATCCCTCCGCTGCGGTGCTGGAACGCGCGGGCGTGGCGCCGACCGGCGACATTCCAAGCGCCGTGCTGGAGGATCCGGTGCTCTGGCAGGCGCTGTTCGCGGCCACATGCGCAGGCACCGAGCCCCTGCGCACCGAGGAATTGCTCATCCAGGCATTGTCGGCACTGTCTGCTCGATATGGCGATCGCCATCGGACCCGGCGATTTGGGGTCGTCGACCGGTCCGCCGTTGGCCGGACGGCGGAGTACATCGAGTCCCACTATGACGCGGCGCTGAGTCTCGACCGGCTGTCGATGGTCGCCGGCGTCGGCACCCGGCACCTCATCCGCTCATTCCGCCGGACATTCGGCATCACGCCGCATGCATTCGTGCGGCAAACCCGGGTGCGGCGGGCGCGCGAACTGCTGCGGGGCGGCGCGCCGATCGCCGACGTCGCCTATGCGACCGGCTTTGCGGATCAGGCCCACCTGACGAAGGCGTTCAAGCTGCTGATCGGAACGACACCGGGGCGCTACGCCGCCTGCTTTGCCGACTAGCGACCGTTCCGGCGCGTCTGCGCCCTCTATTCGCCGCGCGGGACGCGCTGGGCATCCTCCACGACATTGAGGTCCATGTGGTTGCGCATGTAGCGCTCCGAGGCTTTCTGCAGCGGCTGGTAATCCCAGGGGTAGTAGCCGCCCTGGCGCAGGGCCTCGTAGACGACCCAGCGCCGCGCCTGGCTGGCGCGTATCTCGGCGTCGAAGCGGGCGAGGTCCCAGCGGCGGTCGGCCTCGGCGCGCAGGGTATCCAGCGTGTCCCGGTGGCTCGGGTCGGCGGCCAGGTTGGTCAACTCGTTCGGATCGGCCTCCAGGTCGAAGAGCTCGTCCGGGTCGAGTGCGCAGCGGGTGTACTTCCAGCGGCCGGACCGCAGCCCCACAAGCGGCGCGTAGGACGCCTCGGCGGCGTACTCCATCGCCACGGGGCTCTCGCGGTCGGCGCCATCGGCGAGTGGCAGCAGGGTCTCGCCGTCGATCCACGGCACCACCTCGTCCAGCGCGATCCCGGCCAACTCGCAAAGCGTCGGCGTCACATCAATCGTGGATACCGGCGCGGTCACCAGCCCGGGTGGGAGGCCTGGTGCGGCCACCATCAGCGGCACCCGGGCGGAGCCCTCGTAGAAGCACATCTTGAACCACAGCCCGCGCTCTCCGAGCATGTCCCCGTGATCGGACAGGAACAGGATGATCGCCTCCTGCCCGGTCGCCTCCAGCGCGGCAAGCACCTCGCCGATCTTGTCGTCGAGATAGCTGATGTTGGCGAAGTAGGCGCGCCGCGACCGCCGGATGTCGTCATCGGTGATCTGGAAGCTGCGCCAGTCATTGGCGTCGAAGATGCGCTTGGCATGCGGCGAATGCGCCTCGTAGGGCAATGCCGGTACCTCCGGCAGCAGGTGCTCGCACTCCGCATACAGGTCCCAGTATTTGCGGCGGGCGACATAGGGGTCGTGCGGGTGGGTGAAGCTGACGGTCAGGCACCAGGGTCGGTCGTCATGGCCACGCGCCAGATCGTAGACCTTGCGGGTCGCGTGATAGGCGACCTCATCGTCGTATTCGAGCTGGTTGGAAATCTCGGCAATGCCTGCGCCGACCACCGAGCCGAGCGTGTGATACCACCAATCGATGCGCTCGCCCGGCTTGCGGTAGTCCGGGGTCCAGCCGAAATCGGCTGGATAGATATCGGTGGTCAGCCGCTCTTCGAAGCCATGCAACTGATCCGGGCCGACGAAATGCATCTTACCCGACAGGCAGGTCTGGTAGCCGGCGCGGCGCAGGTGATGGGCGTAGGTCGGGATGTCGGATGCGAACTCCGCCGCGTTGTCATAGACGCCAGTCCGAGACGGGAGCTGGCCGGACATGAAGGAGGCGCGCCCCGGCGCGCAGAGCGGAGACGCGGTGTAGGTGTTCGCGAACCGCGCCGAGCGCTCGGCGATGCGGTTCAGGTTCGGGGTGTGCAGCCAAGCCGCCGGCCCGTCCGGGAACAAGGTCCCGTTCAACTGGTCGACCATGAAGATCAGGATGTTCGGCCGGGTCATGACCGGCGCTCCAGCAGGCGATCCAGATAGTCGATGACGAGGGCGATGGCGCCGTCGGCGTCCGGATTGGCGGGCGTCAGGCTCTGGCGGATATAGAGGCCGTCGATCATCGCCGCGAGGCCCTCTGCGGCGCGGTCGGCGCTGCCGTCCAGCAACGGGCGCAGGCCATGCAGCAGATTCGAGCGCAGCCGGTGCCGGTAAATCTCCAACAGCCGGGCGCCGCTCTCGGAGCGCTGCGCGCTGACATAGAAGTTCAGCCAGGCGCTGATGACCTCGGGCTGGAAATTGCTCTCGGCGAAACTGGCATGGACGATCGCCTCGACCCGCTGCCGCGGCGTCCGGGCCTGCTTCAGCTTCGCGACGACCTCGGACCCGTACAGCCTCAGGATATGGCGCATCGCCGAGAGCAGGATCTGGTCCTTGGTGCCGAAATAGTGATGGGCCAGCGCGCTCGACACGCCTGCGCGCTTGGCGATCCGGCTCATCGTCACGTCCAGCGACCCGGCGGCGCCGATCTCCGCAATCGTCGCGGCAACAAGGCTTTCCCGCCGGAGCGGCTCCATTCCGACCTTGGGCATTTGCGCTCCCCCAACACTCCCCACACGGAAGAATGGAACATTCTTGGCTGACTGATCAATCAACGCCTGGCTTCTTTTCCGGCGCGGCTTGAGGCACACTGTCAGAAAGCTGCCATGCGGCCGGTCACCGGATGGCGTCATCGAAAAAAGGGAGGCCGACATGAACTCAGACCAATACCCGAAATCACTGTTTCCGATTTCCCGCCGTGGGGTCCTGCGCGGCGCCACGGCGCTCGGCGCGGGCGCGCTGATCGGGCCGCTCGGCGCCGGACGCGCCGCCGCGCAGCCGAAGAGCGGCGGGACGCTGCGGATCGCCATGGCCCATGGCAATACCAACGACAATTACGACCCGGGGACCTGGACGCATCTGTTCGTGCAGGTCTTCGGCACCGCCCGCCACGGGTTCCTGACCGAGGTGGCGGCGGATGGCACGCTGGCCGGCGAGCTGGCGGAGAGCTGGGAGGCCTCCGACGACGCGCTCACCTGGACCTTCAAGATCCGCGAGGGCGTGACCTACCACTCCGGCAAGGATCTGACGCCGGAAGACGTGATCGCCTCGATCAACCATCACCGCGGCGACCAGAGCACCTCCGCGGCGAAGCCGTTCGTCGATCCGATCACGGAGATGAAGGTGGATGGGCCCTATGTCCGCATGACCCTGGCGGCCGGCAATGCCGACTTCCCCTTCGTCATGTCCGACTATCACCTGCCGATCATGCCGGCCGTCGACGGCAAGGTCGATCCGATGAGCGCCGATGGCTGCGGTGCCTACAGCGTCACGGAATACAATCCGGGCGTCCGCGCCTCGATGGTGCGCAACCCGAACTACTGGAAGGACGGCCGGGCCCATGTCGACGCGGTCGAGCTTCTGACGGTTCTCGATCCGGCGGCGCGTCAGGCGGCCCTGATGACCGGCGATGTGGACGTGATCGACCAGGTCGATCTGAAGACCTCGTCGTTCTTCGCCCGCGCGCCGAATGTGAAGATCCTGTCGACCACGGGCACCCAGCACTACACCTTCGCCATGGACACGCGCGCCGCGCCGTTCAACGACAACAATGTCCGGCAGGCGCTGAAATACGGCATCGACCGGCAGGAGCTGGTCGACAAGATCCTGTTCGGCTATGGCGAGGTCGGCAACGACCACCCGATCGGCAAGTCCAACCGCTACCACGCCGGCGATCTGGAGCAGACCGCCTACGACCCGGACAAGGCGAAGTTCCATCTTCGCGAGGCCGGGCTCGACAGTCTGGACATCTCCCTGTCAGCCGCCGACGCTGCCTTCGGCGGCGCGGTCGACGCCGCTCTGCTCTACTCCTCGAAGGCGGCTGCCGCGGGCATCAACATCAATGTCGTGCGCGAGGCCAATGACGGCTACTGGTCCGAGGTCTGGATGCAGAAGCCCTTCGTGTCCGTCTATTGGGGCGGTCGTCCGACCGAGGATTGGATGTTCACCACGGCCTATGCCTCGGGCGCGCCGTGGAACGACTCGTTCTGGGAGCATGAGCGCTTCAACGAGCTGCTGTCCGCTGCCCGTCCTGAGCTGGACGAGACCCTCCGCCGCGAGATGTATCATGAGATGCAGAACATCGTGCGGACGGAGGGCGGCGTGGTCATCCCGATGTTCGCCAGCTATGTGATGGCGCACCGGGACAATGTGGGCTATCCGGACACGGTCGGCGCCAATTGGAGCCTCGACGGCTTCCGCGCCTGCGAACGCTGGTGGGTCACCTGATCGCCGGTTCCGACGTCAGACCGGCCTGATCAGCAGGATGGCGTCGCCGTCGGTGTAGTGGAGCGTCGGGTGCGGGACCAGCGCCCGACGATCCGCTTCTGAGTAACCGTGCCGCTCGTAGAGCCGCATGGCGGCGGTGTTGCGTTCGAAGCAGATCAGGCTGACTCGCGCCAGGCGCAGCATGCGCGCCCGGTCGTGCGCCGCCTCCAGCAACCGGGTTCCGATGCCGGCATTGCGGTGCTGCGGATGCACGGCGATGCCCGAGATGTAGAGGCTGCCGGCATCCTCCAGCTCCGCATAGGGGCGGAGGACCGGGTCGGCCTCCTCGCCGTCGCTCTCCGGCATCTCGAAGCAATGCGCCATGCCGGCGATCTCACCGTCGATCTCCGCGATCAGGCAGTTCCGGTAGGAGAACGCCACATCCTCGCGCGCGTAGCGTTGGGCGCCGGTCTCGATCAGCGATTGCTCCGAGGCGTCCTGGCCGCCCCAGATATAGGCGGCCAGGCCGTCGGAGGAGATCAGGAACAGGGCCGCGATGGCGGCGGAATCCCCGCGGACTGCCGGTCGCAGCACCACGCGGCCGGCGGTCTCGCCGCCGGCCGGATCGTGTCCTCTATCGGTCATTGCATCGTACCGGTGCCGGCCATGTCGTCGGCACGGCGCGCGAGCAGGGCGCCCAGCGGGCTGGTCGGCTTGCGGGCCAGCCGCTCGGCGGTGAAGGCCCCGGCGGTGGCGGTGTCGCCGCCGCGGATCGCCGCTTCGATCAGCGTCAAATCGATGACGTCGCGCTGGGCATGGCTGCCGCCGAAGCGGGCGGCGATCGAGCGGATCGGACGCAGATGTTCGACCGTCGCGGCATAGTCGCCATGGCCGAAGGCGCGGAAGCCGCGGGCCACCGGCAGGCCAACCTGCTCGGTCATCATGGCGTTGGTGGCGCCGGCCCCGACCTGCCGCTCCATCGCGGCCAGGACCCGGTCGGCATCGGCATCGCGGCCGGCCCCGACGAAGGCCATCATCGCGTGGGCGTCGTTGAAGGCGTAGTAGCCGTCTTCGGCGAACGGCGCCCAATCGTCGGCCAGGGCCGCCATGCGATCGGCCACGTCGACGCCGCGCAGGTGCAGCCGCCATAGCATCGCCGAGGCATCGACCATGTCGAGCATGACGGTGGAGCGGTCCTGGCGGATCGGCCCGTCATAGAGCGCCAGCACCTCGTCCATCTCGCCGCGGTCGAGGTGGTAGAGCGCCAGGTGCCACCAATTGTGGACCGCGAAGAAGTTCTCCGGCGACCAGCCATCCTGGTTGCCGCGCATCCAGGCGATGCCGTCATCGACCCGGCCCTGCATCTCCATCACATGGGCGACAGCATGCTGGGCCCAGGAATCCCGGTGGTTCAGGCCGACGGCCTGGCGGCCGCTCTCCTCGGCCTGTTCGTAGTGGCCGCACTCCTCCAGGCCGAAGGCGTGCATGCCCAGCAGGGCGTGGTAGTCGCGATCGGCCGTCGTCCAATGCGGCAGAACCATTGCGATGCGCTCGCGCAAGCGGCGCGCGTCGCCCAGCAGGAAGTCCCAGAGATGGGCGGTCTGGATGGCCACCAGGTCGCGCGGGTGCTCAAGGACGATTTTCTCCAGCTGTTCGTGACCGCGCTCGAAATCGCCCTCGACGAAGGCGCGGATCGAAGCCGCGTGCGCCTGCTCCCGGTCGCTCATGGACAGGCCGGCCACCGCGTCCAAGGCCGTCACAGCGACGTCGACGCCCGGCTTGTCGGAGCCGGCCAGGTGCAGATGCGCGTTGGCCAGATGGGCCATGGCGAAGCCTGGGCTGTCCTCGACCGCCTCGGCCAGGGTTGCGATCGGGTCGTCGACATAGAGGGCGAATTCCTGCGTCGCCCGGGCATAGAGGTCGGCCGCTGCGGCGGAGGCGCCGGTGATCAGGTTGCCATGGATATCGGTTGTCATCGGGTCCTCCGACTGTCTCTCGCAAAGGATGTCTGGGTTCGGATCGGCCAATGCGCCCCGCGGCATCCTCCGATGCCCAGGCCGCCCCGCCAATAGTCATTTATGTTGGAATTTACATACCAACCAGTCTGTTTACACCTCAGGCCGGGCCCCTGAGTCAATAACCAGAGTGTTTCTCTTGTTTCAATTGTTTCAGAGGCGATCGGCCTCCCTTGCGGTGGTGTGTCCGTCCTCGTATTAGTACTAACCGGTTGGTATGAAATTGATTGGGGGCAAGATGGCGCGGTCCGGCGTGGCGACGCGGGAACGGATCCTCGATGCGGCGGAGGCGCTGGTGTTCGACCACGGGTTTTCCGCGACGTCGATCGACAAGGTCCTCGACAAGGCCGGCGTCACCAAGGGCGCCTTCTTCTACCACTTCAGAAGCAAGGCCGATCTCGGCCGCGCCTTCGTGGCGCGCTATGCGGAACGCGATGTGGCGCATCTCGACGCCACCATGGCCCGGGCCGAGAAACTCGCCCGCGACCCGCTGCAGCAAATGCTGATCTTCGTCGGGCTGTTCCAGGAAGAGGCCGAGGCGCTGATGGAACCGGCGCCCGGATGCCTCCTCGCATCCTACATCTACGAGCGGATGGAATACCCCGACGACATCGCCGGCATCGCGCGGGAGACCCTGCTGCGCTGGCGGTCGGTCCTGTCGGAAAAGCTGGACGCCGTGTCGACGGCCCGTCCGCCCCGGATGCCGATCGACGTCGCGGCGCTGGCGGACGGGCTGACGGCGGCCATCGAGGGCGGCTATGTGATGGCCAAGGCGTTGGATGACCCGGCCGTCTTCGTCGCGCAGCTTGAGCTCTACAAGCAGCACCTCGAATTGCTGTTCGGCCGGCCCTGAGCCCGCGCCAGGGTCACCCGCCGGCCAGCGCGAAGCGCAGATAGTCGCGCACCCACTCCAGCTTCTTCTTGTCGAACTGGCTGCCGACGAAGGTGATGCGGCCGCCGTCGCCCTCGATGACCAGCCGGTCGCGCACGGATGCGCCGCCATGACCGGAGACGGACGAGGTTCCGCTGTAGTGGCTGGTGTAGGTGTCGATGCGGATCTGCTCGATCGCCCGGCGGGCGATGGTCTCCGGCGGCCTTTTGCTCGGATCGATTTCCATGCCGCTGATCGCCGAGACGATGCCCCGACCGAACTTCGCCAGCCGGTCGTCATGCTTCGGCCGGTCGATCCAGACCCGGTCCGGCTCGACCACCAGCGCCGGATCCTGCCTGGCCGACTTGCCTCCGACCAGCTTGCCGAGGCCCAGCATCAAGGCCACGAACAGCACCGCCATGCCGCCGGCCATGAGCCCGGCCTCGGGGTCGATCATGAAGCCGATCCCGCCGAACAGGATCGGGATCGCCAGCCAGGAGACCACGACCACAACCTTGCCGGTCCGCCCCTGGCCGATCCGGATCACCGTCGCCGCGCCCTTCCGCCGCACGGTTACGCCGGATGGAGGGGGTCCGGGATCGGCGGCCGGCTGCGCGGCGAGCGGGGCGTCCAGCGCATCATGGGCCCGCGCGGCCTCGCCGCCACTATCCGGCGCCAGGGCGGGCAGCTTGAACCGCCGGGAAAAAGCCTCCTGGACATCGCGCGGCGCCTCCCCGCCCTCGGATACATGGAGCGGCAGGACGCGGCGCGGATCGTCATGCACCAATTCGATGACGTGGTAGGTCTTGGTGCTGGCGATGTTGCCCACACCCTCTTTGCGCATGTGGTGCTCGCGCAGACGGACGCCGCGATAGCCGGCGATCGGCTCCCGCCATTCCCGGCGGCCGAGCAGACCGCGGGTCCTGACCTGCACCTCATGGCCGGTGAACAGCATCGACTTCTCGAACCGGCTCTGGATGAAGCCGTAGACCAGGTTCAGCAGCCCGAAGAACCCGAACCCGCCGACCACGAAGATCACGAACCCGTCTTCGACGAAGTAGATGATGATGGCGGTGACGGCCAGGACGAAGCCGCCGACGGCCATGCGCAGCGTGACCTCGCCTTCGTTCGGCTTGTGATCCAGCGCCAGCAGCGACGCGGACGGGTCGAGCTGCGGCTTCATCCCCAGCCAATCGCCCGGATCGAACAGCCCCTTCAGGGACGCGGCGACGTCGCCCCATTGATTTGCCATGCCCATGCCTCCGCCCTTTGCGGCGAAGGATAGCATTTTAGGGACATTCTCGGGAGGGGCCGGCTCGGACTTCCCGGAACGGCGCTACCACATGGACAGCAAATCCGCGCCGATCTGCCCCAGCTTCACCTTGTTGTCCACATCCGGGATTCCGTGGACCAGGAAGCGGACCTTCATCTTGTGGAGGTCCTGAACCAGAACCTTGATCTTGGCCGGCGCCTTGTCGAGCACGCCGGACAGCCGGTCGAAGCGGCAGGCGACGATGGGGGCCCGCATCTCCGTCGGATCGATCTTGCCGAGCGTCGGTCGGTCGAGCTCGATGGCGACGAGGCGACAATAGGGTCGGACGATATTGGCGAGCCCGGCGAGCTTCGCGGAATAGATCTCCTCCGGGATGCCGGTTAGCTTGAAGGCGATGCCGTTGCGCACCGGGTCGTCGAAGGATTCCAGCAGGTCCAGCAGCCGTTCCTGGTGCCGCCGGCTCTCCAGGGTCGAGAGCCTGAGATCGATGATCTCGACGAATTGCTCGTTTGCGCCGCGGGTGTAGATCTGCTCCGCGACCTGGCCGAGCTGCAGCATGTTCAACTCTGCGGTCAGGTCGTCGGCGCGGCTCTGCCCCGCCGTCAGGGCGTCGATCTTGCGCTGGGTCTGCTCATCGAATCGGGTCTGCCGGAACGGCGTGAGGTTGCCGTTGCGCAGCTCGATCGAGCTCTGGCGTATGCGGCAGGTCTCGAAGATCTCCTTCAGCGTGCTCTCGTTGGCGGCGCGGCGGGCCGATGCGGCCTGGTCCAGCCGCGCCTGAACCAGGTCGAACACGCTCTCGCTGTTTTCCGCCTCCGCAAGCGACAGGGCGACCGAATGGACCTCGGTGCGCAGCGTGTTCGAGGCGCGCTCGACGAGGGAGGGCTGGCCTTCGGCCGCCGCGCTCTGTGCCGCCACGCCGATATCGGGCGCCGGGCCGCCATCCGGGCCGCATTCGCCCAGGATCTTCTCCCGGATCTCCGCCGCGATGCGGTCGGCCTTGAACGAGGCTTCCGCCTCGCTGAGCTTCGCGAAGCAGATGATGTAGTTGTTGCTCTCGTCGCGGCGGAACACGTCGACATCGTCGATCCGCTTGGCGATGGTCTTCTCCGCGATGTCGTAGATCCGTGTCTCGAACGCCGACCAGCGGTCGGCGAATTCGTCGCGGATCAGGTCGAGGCCGATGAACTGGAACCGCCCGGCCGTCACCTGCCCGTCATTGGCGCTTGCCAGGTTGACCAGCTTGCCGTGCTGCTCGGTGGTCACCGGCGGGGTGGCGAGGCCGCCCGGCGGCGGGGCGCCGTCGGCCGCGGGCTCGCCGGTGTCCGGAGCCGCGCCTCCGGAGACCGTCCGGTAGAGCTTGACCAGCTGCTGTTCGGTCTTCGCCCCCATGCGCCGCACCTGGCCCAGCCGGGCCTCGACGGTGGCGATCAGCAGCTCGAAATCGATCGGCTTGGTCAGGTAGTCGTCGGCTCCGAGCTTCTTGCCGTTCAGCACCGCGCTCCGGTCGGCCAGGGCGGTCAGGAAGATGAACGGCATGTCCGCGAGATCGGGATGATTAACCCGCAGGTTCTGCAGCAGCTGGGTGCCGTCCATCTCGGGCATGTTGATATCGCACAGCACCAGGTCGGGATGGTTGGCCGTGATCGCGGCCAGCCCGGTCCGGCCATTGTCCGCCTGGATGGTCTCGTAGCCGACGTCGTTCAGTTCCTCGACGATCGTCTCCCGCAGCTCCGGTTCGTCCTCGATGCACAGGATCTTGGCGGCCATGGCGGATCAGTCCCCGGTTGGCGATGCAGGAATGTTGTCGGCGGCTGCCGGGCCGGACGCATGCCGGCCTTCGGCCAGTAGGCGTTCGACGGTCTCGACAAGGTCGTCGAAATCGACGGGCTTGGTCAGATAGGCGTCGGCGCCCCGGTCCAGGCCCTGCTCGACATGGGTGCTGTCGGCGTGGGCCGACAGGATGACGAACGGAACCCGGCTCATCTCCGGATGATTGCGTCGGATGCGATGGAGCAGCTCAAGCCCCGTCATCGCCGGCATCAGGTTGTCGCAGAGGATCAGGTCGAACCGGTCGCCGGCAATGGCCTGCAGGGCCTCCACGCCGGTCGCGGCGGTCGCCACGGTATGCCCGGCGTCGATCAGCTCCTCGAGGATATCGGCCTGGATCTCGGCCTCGTCCTCGACACTCAGGATGTTCGCCATGGCAGGTCTCCCGAATTCCGTCAGCCGGCCGCGCGACGGGCCGCCGGCTGCGGCGGCGCGTGATCGGCGGGTACGGCGGCGTTGCGGCGGCCGGGCCCGTCGACCGGCAGACAGACGGTGAATGTGGAGCCTGCATTCTCCGCGCTCTGCACGTGAACGCTCCCGCCATGCATATGGACGAGCTCGCGGACCAGGTTCAGCCCGATCCCGGTGCCCGGGATGCCGGTCGACGTGCTGGCCCGGAAGAACCGCTCGAACAGCTTGGGCAACTCCTCCGACGGAATTCCGACCCCGCTGTCGCGGACGCTGACGCCGACGGTCTGTCCCTGGCAGGCGAGGCCGATGTCGACGGGTCCCTTCTGCGGCGAGTATTTGACGGCGTTGGAGACGAGGTTCGTGAAGATCTGTTCCAGGAGCTTCGGGTCGGCGACGATATGATCGGGCGCATCGCCGACGGCCAGCCGAATGTCGTGCTCCGGCGCGATCTCCTGCTGGTGCCGGCAGACCGTTTCCAGGATCTCGTGAAGGCTGCATTGCGCGAGCTCGAGCTCGATCTGGCCCGCCTCCATGCGCGATGCGCTCAGGGTGCTGTCGATCAACCCGATCATCCGGCTGACCGCGTGCCGGACCTTGCCGACCCGGTCGCGCAGCTCGTCGGCGGTCATGCGCTCGGCACGCCGGATCATGCGCTGAGCGGCCCCGTCGATGATCGCCAGGGGGGTGCGGAACTCGTGCGAGGCCATGGCGACGAACTCGCGGTGGAGGGCGCTGTATTTGCGTTCCTGCTCAAGCGCGACCGAGAGCATCTTGGCGTGTTCGCGCTGCTCCTGCGTCAGCTCGTCGATGGTCGCGATGTGGTGCTTGAAGACCTCCAGGGCGCGCGCCATCTCGCCGATCTCGTCGCCGCGACCGGCCTCCGGAACGTCGATGGAACGGTCCCCCTGGGCAAGCCGCATGGTGGCGTCGCTGACTGCCCGAAGCGGGTGGCTGACGGTGAAGGTGAGCAATGCCAGCAGCACGACGATCAGCGCGACCAGCGAGAATCCGGCGAGAATGCCCTGGCGGTCCAGGTTGGCACTGATCAGGGCGTTGAGGTCCCTCAGGCCCCAGGCAACCGCGAGCGTGCCGACCTGGGCCTGGTCCCGGCCGATCAGAACCGGGGTGACGACGATGATGTGGTCCGTTGCCTTCAGGGAATAGACATCACCAAGCGCCAGCGCCTCGCTCGCGTCCAGGATCGCCTGCTCCAAATCGACGCCCGGCAACAATCCGGACTCATGCGTGGCGAGGACCCGTCCTTCGATATCGAGCGCGACGATGCCGGCGAGTTCCGCGATGTCGTTTGTCAGGTACGGCTCGTAGGCGCGCTCCACGGCGTCCGGCTGCTGCCAGCGAACCCCGCCGGCGACCGAATTGGCGAGCAATGCGGTGACCTGGAGGCTGTGCCGGAAGGCGAGCTTGTGAAGGTCGGCGCGTGTGCCGGTGATCTGCACGCCGATCATCACCATGAAGCCGAAGCCGACGCACAGGATGACGATGGCGATCAGCTTGCGCCCGATCGTCATGTCGGCGAATCGTATTGGGGCCAGGCGTGAACGGCTCCGTGCCGGTCCGGGCCGGGCCTCGTCGGTGCCCTCTTGCGGTATTGGGGAATCTGGCATCGGGGCCTCGTCGGTGTTCAGGGCAGCAGGTCGATGGCGATGTCGACATCGACGCCGACGGTCAGGCTTCCGATCACCTCTCCGGATTGCGGGTCGGCGATCGACAGGCTGACCTGCGATTGGAACTGCTGGGTGGACTCGTCCTGCTCCACGCCGTCGATGAAGATCGCGCCGGGTCCCCTGAGATAGGTCTCCTGCCACTTGTCCTCGTCGCCCTGCCAGTAATCGGACGTGACGTCGCTCTGGCCGACATTCAGGCCACGGCTGTCGACGACGAAGATCTCGGTGAACAACCCTGCCTGCCGTGCCTGCGTGTCCCGCAGGAACTGCGACAGATCGCGGCCCAGCAGATCCTGGATCAGTGGTCTGCTGGCGGAGATCGTCTCCCGGCGCCATTGCGCGTCGAGCCGCTCGATATCCACCGGGGTCAGTGAGCGGTTGATGTGGTTCTGCTGCCGCAGCGCGTCGACGATGATCGGCTCGTGCATCCACGGGCGGATGCGGGTATCGACCACATGCCGCACCGCCTCGGTGTGGTCGAGAGCCGACGCCGGGCCGGTCGCCGGCGGTTGCGTCAGTCCGATGGCGATGGCGATTGCCGCGACGACCAGTTGCATCCTGCCGGGATTGCGGTGCGGAGATATCGAAGGCGCCGGATTGATGGCCTGAACAGGTCGCATGGAAAACCTCGGGACTTGCCCGAACGACCCGAATGCTAAGCAAATGAATTAATTAAGTTAGCCACGGCTAACTAAGAGTTCGAATGAACTACAACCAATTCGTTGCTTGGCGGATCGCCGGATACATCTTATTGGTGCGACCGTAAATATGACTTCCATTTATAGGAACATTATGAACGGCCAATTAACGATGCCCTAACGACGGATCGCGCTCCGGTGCCGAAGAGCCGACGGGCGCCGCTCGCCCTTCGTCATCGTCCTCTTTTGGCGCCGGTCCATAGGGAGCCGTCGTGCGGCCGGCCGATTGCCGTTGGAGGCGGATTGTCGTCTGCCGCTTTTTTGTGCAACCGGCACCCCGTTGCGCGTGACGCTTGACACAGCGGTGCCCTGACCCATATCAGGCGCACGCGTTTGCACATGGTGGCGTGCAGTTCGACCGGCCGCGTCGCGGTCAGCCCGGTTGCTCCCGATATCTGTAGACGTCTATACGCCGGTTTGGCGCCCAGGGGTCTGGCCGGCATCTCATACCTGTGAAAGGGGTAGCAATGGCTAGTGGTACTGTGAAGTGGTTCGATCCGGTGAAGGGCTACGGCTTCATTCAGCCGGAGGACGGCTCGAAGGACGCCTTCGTCCACATCTCCGCCGTCGAGCGCGCCGGCCTCAGCGGTCTGCGCGAGGGCCAGAAGGTCACCTATGATCTGGTCCCGGGGCGCAACGGCAAATCGGCCGCAGAGAACCTGGTCGCCGAAGACTAAGGCAAGACGCTCGCAGATTTCGGGTCGCTCCGACGATGGTCGGGGCGGCCTTTTTCTTTGCCCGGCTGTGCGGTCAAAGCTGGGTGAGCCCGTGCTCCTTGAGGATGGAGACCAGCATCCGGCCGGCCCGGATGCGATGCTGACGGTGGATCTCCCGCGCCGCCTCCGCGTCGCCGCGCGTGATTGCCTCGACGACCGCCGCATGATCCTTGTTGGAATCGACCGGCTTGGGCCGCAGGCGCAGGGTCGCCATCCGTACCCGATGGGCCTGGTCCCAGAAGGTGCCGACCAGCGTTCGCAGCCTGGCATTGCCGCAGAAATCCACCAGCAGCATGTGGAAGCGCTCATCCGCCGCCGCCCAGGCGCGCAGATCGTCGGTGGCGAGGGTCCGGTCCATGTCGTCCACCGCGGCCCGCAATGCGCCCAACTGATCGTCGGTCAGGCCGCGTTCTGCGACCAGCTGTGCCGCCGTCGACTCCAGGGCGATCAGGACCTGATAGATCTCCTCCATGTCGATGGCCGACAGCGGCAGGACGCGCAGCCCGTGCCGGGGCCGGATCTCCACCATGCCTTCCTCGGCCAGCCGGATCATCGCCTCGCGCACCGGCGTGCGGCTCATGTCGAGAAGCTCGGCCAGCTCCTGTTCCAGGATCTGGTAGCCGGCGGGCATCTCGTTATCGAGAATCCGCCGCTTGACCTCCGCATAGGCGCGGTCGGCATTGAGCAGTCGCGTCCCAGAGCGGGCCGGCCGGGCGCCGCCAACACCGGGTGGGGCGGCAGTCTCGTCAGGCATCCTATCCATCTCGCATCGCCCGAAATTGCGACCACACTAACGATTTCAGCACGATTCTCTAAAGCAAAACCCGGCTTCCCTGCCGGTTGGAGTCATAGACGGCCTGCTCGATGCGCAGATTGGCGAGGTATTCCGCACCGGTATTGGACAGCGGCCCGCCTCCCCGGAGATGGTCGACGACGTGGCGCTGCAGCCGGTAGACGCAGTCGCCGCCGAAGCCGCGATCCTGCCAGTCATAGGCGATCTCGTGCTCGTCGTTCCGGCCGTGCTGGCGCAGGTGCAGGCGACCGTCGCCGTCCAGGCGCAGGGTCGCGTCGGACCCCTCGATCAGCATCTCGCCCATCGTCAGGCGCCGGTTCTCCGCCGCGTGGTCGGCCAGCCGGTTGCCGTCGAACACGCCCCGCGTCCCGTTCTCGAAGGCAAACACGATGATCCCCGCATCCTCGCCGGCGATGGCCGGGTTCAGGCGGTCAAGCTGGGCATAGACGCCGCGCACCTCGCCCATCAGGTACCGGAAGGTGTCGATCAGGTGGATCGCGGTCTCGTGGACCAGGAACCGGTCCATGGCGCGGAAATAGGGCTGTCGGTCGAGATAGGCGTCGGCGCCCTGGCCGTCCCCCGGACGCAGCCGGAAGGTAATCTGGTAGGGGGTGCCCAGCCGGCCGTCCTCCAGCAGGCGGCGGGCCGCGGCATACCAGGGCTGGAAGCGGAAGTTCTCGTGCACGACCAAGGCGGTGCCGGCCTCCGCGGCGATCCCGACCGCCGCTTCGGCATCGGCGAGCGTCTCGCAGAACGGCTTCTGGCAGATGGCGGCGATCCCGCGCCGCGCCGCCTGTTCGATGTAGGGGCGATGGGTCGGCGGCGGGGTGATGATGTCGACCAGGTCAATCTCCACCGCGTCCAGCATCTCCTCGAAACCCGTAAAGACCTGGCCGATGCCATGCTGCTCGGCGACGGCCCGGGCCGAGGCCTCGGTCCGGTTGCACACCGCGACCAGGTCGACATCGTCCATCCGGCTCCAGGCGTCGTAGTGGAAGCGGCTGAAATAGCCGACCCCGACCGCCGCGACGCGGATGCTGCCCGCCATGGTCAGGTGTCGAGGAGTTCGGAGAGGGCGGTCTCGACGGCGCCGGCGATGGCCACGGTGCCGGACGACCCGCCGATCTCCGTCGGGATCAGCGCACCGCCGGAGAAGGCGCGGTCGACGGCGCGCCGCAGCAGCGATCCGGCCTCGCCACAGGCGGGCACGCCGTGGCGGTCGCCCAGCCAGTCCAGCATCATCGCGGCAGACAGGATCATTGCCGTGGGGTTGGCCTTGCCCTGTCCGACGATGTCGGGCGCGGTGCCGTGGCAGGGTTGGAACACCGCATGGTCGTCGCCGATGTCGGCGGATGGCGCCATGCCCATGCCGCCGATCAGCCCGGCACCCAGGTCCGACAGGATGTCGCCGAACATGTTCTCGGTCACCAGCACGTCGAAGGCCCAGGGATTGCGCACCATGGTCAGCGCCGTCGCGTCGACATAGGCATGGCGCGCCTCGACGTCGCGGTTGACCGCGGCGCGCTCGTCGAAGATCCGACGGAAGAAGGCGAGGGAGGTGAAGACGTTCGACTTGTCGACGCAGGTGACGGCGCCGGCGGCGCCATTGGCCCGGCGTTTGCGGGCGAGCTCGAAGGCGAAATTGAACAGCCGCTCGCTGGTGTCGCGGGTGATCACCATGGTGTCGCGGGCTTCCCGGTCGCCGTCGATGGTGCCGTTGCCGCGGGCCGCGAACAGGCCCTCGGTGGACTCCCGGACCAGCACGAAATCGAGGGATTGCGCCCGCGGGTCGGCCAGGACGGAAGGAACGCCGGGGATCGCCCGGACTGGCCGGACGCCGGCATAGAGACCGAACAGGAACCGCAGCTCGATCTGCGGCGCGACCTCGGTGCCGTCGGGTCGCCGCACCTCGGGATCGCCCATGGCGGCCAGCAGGATGGCGTCGGCGCTGCGGGCGAAATCGGCCGACTCGTCGGGCAGCGCGACGCCGTGATCGCGGTAGGTGCCCGAACCCGCCTCCAGCTTCCGGCAGTCCAACGAGAAGCCTCCCACGGCCTCCGCGGCCGCATGCATCAGCTCCAGGCAGGGGGCCATCACCTCCGGCCCGATGCCGTCGCCATCGAAGACGGCGACCTTAAACGCTGGCTTGGTGTTCATACCTGACCTCTGGCTCTTCGCTGCGTCGCGAACGCGTCCTCATACCAACCTTCATGCCATCAGCGCCCCAAGATCGTATTGCCAATGGGGCGGCGGGTGACCGGCAGTCGGGGACCGGAAGCTGGCGATCGAATCGCCCAACAGACAACCAAGATAGGCGGTTCGCAAGTCCGGTCCACCGAAGGCCAGGCTCGAGATGTTGCGCAGCCGCCGGCTCTTCACGGTGTCGAGGTGCGGTCTCCCCATCTCGTCGTCGCGATAGGCCGCCTCGACCCAGGCCACGTGTTCGGGTTCGTTGTCCTCGATCACGATCTCCTGCTGCCCGTCCGGGGCGATGCGAATGACCCGGTTGCTGACGATGCTGGTGATCCACACACCGCCCTCGCTGTCGAAGGTGAGGCCGTCGGGATAGGTGCCCTCTCCATACTCGGCGACGATCCGCCTGTCGCCCAGCGCGCCTCCCGGCAGGATCGGAAACGCCAGGGTGCGCCGGGCGAAGGTCTCATTGACATAGAGCTGCTCGCCCGACGGGTGCACCACGCATTCATTGGCGAAGCCGAGGCGATCGGCGACGATGCGGCAGCCCTGCTTGTCGCTCAGGACGACGAAGCCGTCGAACAGGTTGGCCCGGTAGCCGAGCGCCCGTGGAAAGAGCCGCGTGCTGACGGTGATCCACAGCCGGCCCCATCGGTCCAGATGGACGAAGTTCGTCGGCGGGATCGGTGCACCGTCGACCTCCGTCACCACCGGCTCGACCCGGCCGTCGGCATCGAGCAGCCACACGCCGCCATCCTGGTCGCCGAGATGGGCCAGCAGGAGTTTTCCGCCCGCGACCAGCGCAATGCCGTTGGGACGCAGCCCGCGATCCGCATTCGCCGCGAGGATGCGGCGTACACCGCCATTCGGGCCGACCACGGCAACGCCTCCGCCGTCCGTCCAGTCCGAGACGAACAGGGCCCCGGACGCATGCGCGACGACGCATTCGGGCCTATTGAGCCCGCTGCCGAGGAATTCGAGTGCGTCCAAGTCCTGCATGCGATCATCCGAATGCGCCGAGGCGATGCCATCGCTACCATGATATCCGCGACGTCGCGCAGTCGGTCATGATGAAATGCGATTTGTGAATACAATAACGCATACGTTATTTTTCGGCCAGTCCGATTCCGATCCAGCGTGCGAACGTCCCGCCGGTCCGACACCAGCCGATTGAGCCACCGACGGCGCGGCCGTATCCTGCCGGCGGTTGGACGGGCATGGACATTTCGACAGAAGGGGAACCGGTGGAGATTCTCAGCGTCGCCGGCGAGATCAAGGCTCGCGAGACCGGCCTGGATGCCGCTTTGACCGGCGGCTGGTCGCTCGGCATCGATGCCCTGGGCGGGGGGTTGCTGCGCATTGCGGTGTTGCCGCCGGACGGGCTGGTGGTCGACCGCACCTGGATGATCGCGCCGGATGGCGACACGCCCTGGGAAGGGCGGCCGAAGCTGTCCCGGGACGGGTTTGACGGCGCGGCGGCGGTGCCCCTCGATGACGGCGACGCGGGCTTCACGGCCGGTGAATTGCGGGTCCGGGTGTCCGGCGACCCGCTGCGCATCGAGGTCGAGCGCCGGAACGCGGACGGGGATTGGCACGGGCTGCTCGCCGACCGCGTCACCGGCGGCTATGCGGTGGCCGATGGCGGCCGGGCGACGCGCCACTACCAGGCCCGGCCGGTCACCGACCAGCATTTCGGCCTGGGCGACAAGACGGGACCGCTGGACCGCACCGGCCGCCGGTTTCGCGTCCTGCAGCTCGACGCGCTCGGCTATGACGCCGAGCATGGCGATCCCCTCTACAAGCACGTCCCCTTCGTCATCGTGCGCGACCCGGCCAGCGGCGCGGCGGCCGGGCTGCTCTACGACACCATGGCCGAGATGGCGTTCGACCTGGGCGCGGAGCGGTCGAACTATCACGGGCTCTACCGTTATGCCGAGGCGACGGAACTGGGGCTGGTCTGCTACGTCCTGATCGGCGACGACGTTCCGACGGTGGTCGAGCGGCTGGTGGCGCTGACCGGCCGGCCGCATTTCGCGCCGCGGCGCACGCTCGGCTTCGGGTTCACCTCGATGCACCACGCCGACGCCCCGGACGCGCAGTCGGTGATCGCCCATTTCGCCGAGACCTGCCGCGAACGCGCCCTGCCGATCAGCATGGTCCACTCCGGGTCCGGCTACACATTGCAGGGCGAGCAGCGCTGCGTCTTCACCTGGGACCGGGACCGCTTCCCCGAACCCGAGGCGCTGTTCGAGACCCTCGGATCGCTTCGGTTGCACAGTGCGGCCAATATCAAGCCGGTACTGCTCACCGTTCACCCCGCCTATGCGGACTCGGCCGAAGCGGGGCGCTTCGTGCGCGACGGCGATGGCGAGCCGGTGGAAGAGATGTTCTGGGGCGGCCCCGGATCAAGCCTGGACTTCACCAATCCGGAGACCGTGCGCTGGTGGCAGGAGCAGGCGACGGACCAGGTGCTGAAGCCGGGATTCGACTCGCTCTGGAACGACAACAACGAGGCGGAGTTCTGGGACGAGGCGGCGACCGTCGACGGCTTTGGAACGCCGATGCCGGCGGTCGCGGTGCGCCCGCTGCAGGCGCATCTGATGACCCGTGCCAGCTTCGAGGCGACGGCGGCCCATGCGCCCGACAAACGCCCCTACACCATCTCCCGGGCGGGGCCGATCGGCATCCAGCGCTACGCGGAGACCTGGTCCGGCGACAACGCGACGAGCTGGCATACGCTGAAATGGAACCTCCGCAACGGGCTGTCGCTCAGCCTGTCGGGCATGCCCCAGGTCGGCCACGATATCGGCGGCTTCTGCGGGCCGGAGCCGGATGGGGAATTGTTGCTGCGCTGGTTTCAGATGATGGCCCTGCATCCGCGCTGCGTCATGAATTCGTGGCGGCCGGAGCAGGGGCGGGCGACCCTGCCCTGGACCCATGAGGACGTGTTCGACGACATCAAGGCCGCGCTCCAGTTGCGCTACACCTTCCTGCCCTATCTCTACACGCTGGCCTACAAGGCCCATGTCACCGGCCAGCCGATCATCCGGCCGCTGTTCTATGCCTCGGGCGAGCCGGCCGCCTTTGGGGACCATGACGCCTTCCTGCTGGGCGACCGTGTGCTGGTCGCGCCGGTCGTTTCTAAAGGCGAGACTGTAAAAAAGGTCTACCTGCCGGAGGTGCCCGGCGGCTGGATCGATTTCTGGGCCGCGGCCCTGCATGGCGGCGGTCAGGAGGTGGAACTGGACGCGCCGCCCGGCCGGCTGCCGATCCTGATCCGGGTCGGATCCGTGCTGCCCCTGGCGCAGGAATTCCCCGACGACCATCCGCACGATCCGGACAAGGTCGTGCTGACCGCCTATCCGGGCATCGAGTCCGGCACCGGCGACGTCTCACAGGCCTTCTTCGACGATGGCGAGGGCTGGGGCTATCGCGACGGCGACGCCTCGCTGATCGACCTGACCCTGATCTGGGAGCCGGACAGCGTGCGCCTGGAGGGGGTCGAGCGGATGAGCGGGGCGGGACGCCCGGAGCTGTCAATCATGATGGTCGACCCGATGGTGCGCGGCGGTTCCATCAGTGGCGATTTCGGGATGATCTCGGCGGTCTGGGAGCGCCAGTTCCCGTTCGGCACCCCCGTCGCGACGGTGCGCGACTCAACCGAGACCTAGCGGGCCGGTAGCCGATCCGGCTCCAGACCGTACCGTTTTAGCCGTAGGCCACCAGCATCGGCACCGGTTCGCCGCGGCTCAGGCTGCGGTTGAGCTCCGGGTCATGCGCCTCGATCAGCGCCCGTTCGACCGCCAGCCGCTCTGCCTCGTCGGATTCCGGCATCCAGCGGACCATCGCCATGGTCGGGCCCAGCTTGCTGGACGGCAGGCCGCAGAGCAGGCGCCCTGCGCGCCGGCAGACGTTCTTCGCCTGCTCGATATACAGCACGTCCCACCAAGGCGGATGGACGATGCTGTGCAGTCCGGCGAAGCGATGGCCGGACGGCCGCACCAGCGCCAACAGGCCGGCGGCGGCGGGCAACGGCGTGTCGAGATGGTAGGGAGCGAAGATGTGCTCATGCCCAACGATGTCGATCAGACGGATCATGGTTTCGCGGTCGTCGGCCGCGGAACGATGAGGGGGTGTCCGCATGTCCTGCCTCGTGGAGTCTTCCCTGCAGGGCGCAATACGCCCATAGCGGAAGCGTACGTCCACGATTGCTAAGAAACCGCTAACGCGGCGCGGTTTTCACAGCTTTGCCACAGCGATGGGGAAAAAGGGGCGCGGTCCAACCTCTTGGAATCCGACGCCTTTCTGAAGATGTTGGGATGGTGGCAGGGGATTCCAACCCCCCTCGCCGTCCAGCCTTTGTCACCGGGCGGCGAGGGGGTGTCGGGACGCTGACGGCCAGCCGTCAGAAGTCGAAATCGTCGATGTTGTCCTTGTTGTAGATGAAGGGTGCGCCCAGCAGGACCTCGCTGCCATTGACGATCTGCAGCGTGCCCAGCCGGCCGGCGTCGACCTTGTCGGCGCCCGGCTCCAACGTGCCGTCGACCACGGCCCGCATCACATGGACGGCGGCATAGCCGAGATCGACCGGGTTCCACAGGACCACCGACTCCACGCAGCCCGATTGCACGTAGGGCTTCATGGCGTTCGGCGTGGCCAGACCGACGACGGCAACCTCGCCGCACAAGCCGGCCTGGGTGACCGCCTCGGCGGAGGCCGGGGTCGCCACGGAGGTCATGCCGAACAGACCGTCGAGGTCCTCGCCGTATTTGTTGATCAGCGTGCTGGCCTGGTTGAAGGACAGGATGTTGTCTTCCTGCGCCTCGACCGTCTCCAGCCACTCGACGCCCGGATGGCACTGCTCGGCATAGGCCCACATCTCGGCGATCCAGCGTGCCTGGTTCGGCGTAGTGAACGTGCTGGTGACGATCGCGAAGCTGCCGTCATCGCCGATCTCGGCCACGATGGCGTCCATCATCGCCTTGGCGATGCCGTTGAACTCGGCCTGGTTGACGAACCATTCGCGGGCGTCCGGCGTGGAATTGGCGTCATAGCCGACCACGTGGATGCCGCGGTCCAGCGCCTTGTTCAGCACCGGCGCGATGGCGACCGGGTCGTTGGCGGCGAACAGGATGCCGTTCACGCCCTGGGTGATGTAGTTGTCGATGAAGGTGATCTGGTCGTCGATATTGGCCTCGGTCGGCCCGTCGGTGGAGACGGTGACATTGCCCAGCTCGGCGGCCGCCTGCTCCATGCCCGCCGTGGTGGCGGCGAAATAGCCGATGCCGATCAGCTTCGGCACGTCGACCAGCACGATTTCCTGGCCGGCGAGGTCCGGCGCGCCGGCTGCCTGGCCGCCATCATAGGGCTTCGCCGCCACCGCGCCGGCGCTGCCGTCGCAGGCCAGCGGGTTCACCGCCAGATCGTCCGAGCCATCCCAGCGATGGCCGTCGGCGAAGGCCTGCCCCGTCAGGATGACGGCGCCTGCGGCTACACTAACTGCTTTCCAGTTCATCGGGTTTCCTCCCTCTTGATGCGCCCCGTCGCGGGGCCGCTTTACCTCCGTCGCGTGTCTAGTGCTCACCGCCGCGGCGGCGCTGGACGAAGTTGGTGATCAGGATCGACAGGATGAGCACCGTCCCGATCACGACGATGGTAGCATCCCCCTTGACCCCGGTGATGGCCAAACCGTTCTTGAGTAGCTGGATCAGCACGAAGCCGATCACCGTGCCGGCAATGGTGCCGACGCCGCCGAAGATGCTGGTCCCGCCCAACACCACCGCGGCGATGACGTCGAGCTCCAGCCCGGTGCCCATGTCAGAGCGGGTCGTGCTGACCCGCGACACGAAGATGACCCCGGCGAGCCCTGCCATGAAGCCGGAATAGGTGTAGATCGCCAGCTTGTAGCGATCGACCGGAATGCCCGAGAAGCGGGCCGCGACCTCGTTGTGGCCGATGGCGTAGAGGCTGCGCCCGAAGGTCGTCCGCGCCAGCACGATCCAGGTCACCGCGATCGCCACCAGGACGATCCAGAGCTGGGTCGGCACCCCCAGCACCTCGCCCTGGCCCAGCACGAAGAACCACTCCGGATAGCCGCGCACCGAGCGCGCCTGGCTGATCCCCTCCGCCAGGCCGCGAAAGAGCGCAAGGGTGGCGAGCGTCATGATCAGCGGCGGCACCTTCACGCGGGTGATGAACCAGCCATTCGCGAAGCCGGCCGCGGTGCCGGTCAGCACGGCCACGACCATCGCGAGCTCCAGCGGCAGGCCGAGATTCTTCCAGGCGACGCCGAGCACGATCGCGCTTAGCCCCAGCACCGAGCCCACCGACAGGTCGATGCCGCCGGTGATGATGATGAAGGTCATCGGCAACGCCACCAGCGCCACCTCGGACATGAGCCGGCCCTGGTTGAGGATGTTCTCGCCGGTCAGGAAGCGGTCGCTCTGGGTCGCCAGCACCGCCAGCGACAAGACCAGGATGGCCAGCAGCAGGCTTTCATGCCGCGCCGCGATGGTGCGCAGCGTGCCCGCCGTCGGTCCGGACGATGTCATCGGGCTCGCCATCGCTAGCGGCCCCCCGCCTGTCGGCGCCGCCGGAACAGGTCGGCCAGCACGGTCAGCAGGATCAGCACGCCCTGGACCGCCCGCAGCCAGTAGGGCGAGATGTTCACGAAGATCAGCGACGAGCCGATGGCGGCCAGCAGGATGGCGGCGAGGGTGGAGCCGATCACCGTGCCGGTACCGCCCAGGATGCTGACCCCGCCGACCACCGATGCGGTGATGATGGTGAGCTCCAGGTTGGGCGGCACGGTCGACTGGATGATGCTGAGCTGGGTCGCGAACAGCACGCTGGCGATGCCGACGAACACGCCGTGGATCAGGAACACGGTCATGATGGTGCGCTCGCGGGAGATGCCGGACAGCCGCGCCGCCTCGGCATTGCCGCCGACCGCGTAGATGGCGCGCCCGGTCGCCGAATAGCGCATCCACATGGCCGCACCCAGGGTCAGGACGACCATGAAGTAGATCGGCATCGGCAGGCCTTCGAACCGCATCTGCGACAGGTGGAAGCCCTCGGGCAGGTCGGTAATCCAGGCGCCGCCGGTCACGCTGATCAGCCCGCCCTTCAGGATGCTCAACATCCCCAGCGACACGACGATGGCCGGGATGCGCATATAGGCGACCAGAAGGCCCATGAAGCCGGTCACCAGCGCGCCGGCGACCAGCGGCACCAGCCAGCAGATGAAGATCGGGAACCCGTTGACCGCCAGCGCGCCGCTGATGGTCGCCAGCACGCCGATCAGCGAGCCGACCGAGATGTCGATATTGCCGGAGATGATCACCATCGACATGCCGATGGCGGCGACGGCGATATAGGCGTTACCGAGGAAGATGGTCTGCAGGTTGCGGTCGGAGACGAAGCGCGGGTTGATCAGCCCGACCACGACGAACAGGGTGACGATCGCCAGCAGCAGGACCGCCTCCTGGGTCCCGAACACGCGCTTCAAGGCAGCCAGCGGATGCGGCGTGGCGACGGACATCGACAGGCTCATGCCGGGGCCTCCGTGTCGGTGCTGGCGGTGCCGCCCATCATGGCGCCGGCGATCGCCTCCTGGGTCGCGTCCTCCCGGTCGAACTCGGCGACGACCCGACCCTCGCGCATCACCAGGATGCGGTCGCTCATCGCCAGGACCTCCGGCAGCTCGCTGGAGATCATCAGGATCGCCAGCCCGGCCTGGGCCAGCTCGCTCATCAGCCGGTGCAGCTCCGACTTCGCGCCGACATCGATGCCACGGGTCGGCTCGTCCATAATCAGCACCCGGGGTTCGGCGGCCAGCCATTTGCCCAGCACCACCTTCTGCTGGTTGCCGCCGGACAGCTTGTTGACCACCTGGCCGGTGCCGCTGGCGCGGATGCGGAACTTGTCGATGCTGTCGCGGGCCAGACCGGCCTCGGCGCGGCGGTCGATGAACGGCCCCTTGGCCACTTTTGGCAGGACCGCCATAGACATGTTCTCCGACAGCGTCATGGGACGGACCAGGCCCTGGGTGCCGCGATCCTCGGGTACATAGGCGATCCCCAGCGCCTTGGCGTCGCCCGCGCTGGTGATGCGCACCGGCTTGCCGGCGATCCGGATCTCGCCGGAGGCGGCAGGGGTGATGCCGAAGATCACCTGGGCCAGTTCGCTGCGGCCGGAGCCGACGAGGCCGGCGAGGCCGACGATCTCGCCGGCCCGCACGGTCAGGCTGACATCGAAGGTGGTCGGCGGCCGGGTCAGGTTCTCGACCTCCAGCACCGGCTCGCCCAGCGTGGCGTCGAGCTTGGGGAACAGGGCGTCGATCCGGCGGCCGACCATCATGCTGATCAAATCGTCATGGTCGGTCTCTGCGACCGGCTTGGTCGCGACGTATTCGCCGTCGCGCAGCACGGTGACCCGGTCGGCGACCAGGAAGATCTCCTCCAGCCGGTGGCTGATATAGACCACGCCGACACCGCGCTCGCGCAGCAGGCCCACAATGTGGAACAGCCGCTTGACGTCATGCTCGGTCAGCGCGGCCGTCGGCTCGTCCATGATCAGGATGCGGGCGTTCTGGGACAGCGCCTTGGCGATCTCCACCCGCTGGCGGTTGCCGACGGTCAGGGAGCCGACGATGGCGCCGACATCCAGGTCGTGGATGTCGAGGGATGCGAGGAACTCCCGCGCCTGCTCGCGCATGGCCCGCCAGTCGATCCCGCCCCAGCGGGTCCGCGGCGCGTGGCCCATGAAGATGTTCTCCGCGACCGTGAGCTCCGGGAACAGCAGCAGCTCCTGGTAGATCGTCGCGATGCCTGCGGCCTGGGCATCGTGCGGTGCATCGAACCGAACCTCCTGGCCGTCGATGCGGATGGCGCCGGTATCGGGCTTGTGCACGCCGGACATGATCTTGATCAGGGTGGATTTGCCGGCGCCGTTCTCGCCCAGCAGCGCATGCACCTCGCCGGCGCGGACATCGAAATGGACGTCGCTCAGGGCCCGGACGCCGGGAAAGGACTTGCCGATCCCGGCGAGCGCGACAACTGGCGCCTCCGACATGCGCTCCACCTCCCCATCGCCGGGCCGTTCTTCGGCCTCGGCCTGGCGGTCCAGCATAGCCGTTCCCTCGGTCGGGGGCGCCATCGTCATGTCAGCCGGCTCCAGCGTTGCGCGTATCCGGTGAGCCCGGCGATCGGCATGGCGGCGACAGGGGGCGCATCATCGGTTTCGGCCACGGGCCCGGCGCCCCAGTTCACCAGGCGCATGGCGCCTTCCACCGTCCCTGTGCCTTCATCGGCGGCGAAGACGGGTTGCGACGGCCGCAGTGCGGCGAGCAGGCCGAGATAGGCCGGGTTGCGGGCGAACCGCCCCTCGACGAAAAGCGGGCCGCCGGCCCCGAGCCGATCCAGGCAGTCGGCGGTGACAAGGGCGCAGTAGAGCGCGCCCAGGGCGGCACGCACCGAAGGCGTTTCGGGGCTTGGGCCGTCGATCCGGCCGGTGCGGCCCTGATAGGGCCCGCTGTCCGGCGCGAAGCTCGGGACCGCCACCGTCCCGGCGTCGACCAATGCCTGGATGTCGCCCGCATCGACCTCTTGGTCGGAGGCGTCCTCCCCGGCGATCGCGGCGAATTCGCGACCGCCCATGAAGCGGGCGCAGGGAACCGGCGCGCCGGTCGCGTCGACATTGGCCAGCATGTCCCGGGTCTCGTCCAGACGCCCGCTGTCGGCGCCGGCGGCCATGCAGATGATCCAGGTGCCGGACGACACCACGCTGAAGGGCGGCTGCCGCCCGACCAGATGCGGCAGGTAGGAGGCGTTGCTGTCATGGATGCCGCACAGCACCCGGCAGGCCGGATCGAGGCCGGTGGTGCGGATGATCTCCGGCCGAAGCGGCCCCAGGCTCTCCCAGGCGCGGCGCAGCGGCGGCAGGAGCCCGGCAAGGCCCTCGCGCTCCGTGAAGGTGCTGACCCGGCCTTCGGCGGGACGCCAGAGATGGGTGTGGCAGCCGATCGAGGTGACCTCCGTTGCGGCGACGCCGGTCAGGCGCCAGCTCCAATACTGCGCCCACATAAGCAGATGCCGGGCCTCGGCGAACTGATCGGGAAAGGCGTGTCGCTGCCAGTAGACCTGCTTGCCCACATTGAGGCCGAGCGGCAGCAGCGGCGTAAGCGTTTCGGGGAAGGGGTCGACGGCCGCCGCATAGGCATCGTGGATCGCATCCGGGCCGTCATGCTCGTAATCGAGCACCGGCATGGCGAGATCGTCGACTCCGACCAGCACCGAGCAGGCGCCGTGGGCCACCGGTACGATGGTGTCGATGGAGAAATGCCGTGCGACGCCGGCCAGTTCGTCGATCAGCCAGCCCCAGAGCACGGCGACGTCGCAATGCGGATAGGGCGGCCCGGGCCGGGTGACATTCGGGCGCGTGGCGGCATAGAGCTCGGCGCCGTCCTCGCCGATCACCACCAGCTTGACGTTGGTCTTTCCGACATCGAGGACGACGGTGCTCATGGCAGGTGGAATACCTGGCGCAGCGGCGTGACCACCGGCTTGTTGTCAGGCTGGGTCTCCATGATGTCCGCCATATGGGCCCACCAGCGCTGCATGATCTCGGTTTCCGGCAGGCGGTCCATGGAGTGATCAGGCGTGCGGCGCAGGACGCCGAACAGCGTGCCGCTCGCCTCGTCCAGGAAGATCGAATAGTCGCTGATGCCCGACCGGGTGAGCAGCGCGGCAAGCTCCGGCCAGATCTCGTCATGCCGGCGCTCGTACTCCTCCGCCTGCCCCGGATGGAGCTGCATCGTGAAGGCGAACTTCTCGGTCGCCATCAGACGCCCGGGCAATCCGTCGAAACCATGTGCACTATCCTCCCCGCATTCTTGGTGTTGGTTGCTACCCGCCCGATTCACCTCCTTTGTCGGCGGGTGCGCCGTCGGTCGGCGCGACGATGACGTCGATTCCGGCCTGGTCCAGCATGTCCAGCGCCTCTGCGGGCGCATTGTCGTCGGTGATCAGCCGGTCGATGCGGTCCAGCGGGCAGAAGATCAGGCTGCCACGCGGCTGGAACTTGCTGCTGTCGACCAGGACGATGAGCTCCTCGGTCTGGCGGATCAGCTTCTGCTCGCTCTTCACCAGCAGCGGATCGGACTCGATCAGACCGTGGGCGCGAACGGCATAGGCACCCATGAACAGCTTCGAGGCGTAGAAGTGGTCGATGGTGGTGTCGCGTTCATAGGCGCTCAGCACCAGCTGCTGGTCGGCATAGATCTCGCCGCCCGGCAGGACGACGCGGTTGCCGCCGAGCGCCAGCAGCCGGCTCGCCATTGCGAAGGAATTGGTCAGGATCTGAAGGCCGCGCCCGGCGAGGTGATCCGCCATGCGATAGGTGGTGGTGCCGCCATTCACGATGATCGACTCGCCGTCGCCTACCAGCTCGGCCGCCTTGCGGGCGATCGCCCGTTTGCGTTCGGCGTGGAGCGGCCGGCTGTCGTCGAACCGGTTGGCGTCCAGCGTGCGCGCCTCGACCGGTTCCAGCGCTTCGGCCCCGCCGCGCACCTTGCGCAGCTGGCCGCTGGCGTCGAGCTGGTTCAGGTCGCGCCGGATCGTGGCAGGGGAGGCGCCCAGCAGGTCGACAAACTCCGCCACCGTCACCAGGTCGCGTTCCGACACCGCGCGCAGGATCGCGGAATGCCTCTGCCGTTCGTGCATGCGGACTCCCATCATCCGCAGTCTTGGTGGGCATCCGATCCCTGTCAATCACTTTCAATCATATTGCGTCGCAACATGTGATGTTTGCGATCGAATATGAGCGAACTTGATTGACTTGCCCTCCGGCGCTGCGCCATCCTTTGGCGGGTGGAACGTCGCGAGGAGGCTGCGATGACGGCCGGAACGGAACCGCTGGCCAATCTCTGGGACGAGGCGAAGGCGTCGGCGATGGGCGAGCCGGAGCGGCTGCGCTACCGCTCCAACCTGCTGGGCGCCGACAAGCGCATCACCAATTACGGCGGCGGCAATACCTCGGCCAAGGTGCCGATGGAGGATCCGCTCACCGGCGAGACGGTGGAGGTCCTCTGGGTCAAGGGCTCCGGCGGCGATCTGGGCAGCATGGGGCTCGATGGGTTCGCGACCCTGTACATGGACAAGCTGGAGCAGATGAAGGGCCGGTATCGCGGCCTCGACCACGAGGACGAGATGGTCGGCCTGCTGCCCCATTGCACCTTCAACCAGAACCCGCGCGCCGCCAGCATCGACACGCCGCTGCACGCCTATCTGCCCCACCGGCATGTCGACCACATGCATCCCGACGCGGTCATCGCCATCGCCGCGGCGGCGAAGTCGCAGGCGCTTACGGCGGAGATCTATGGCGACGAGATCGGCTGGCTGCCCTGGCAGCGGCCCGGCTACGACCTCGGCCTCAAGCTGGAAGCCCTTGCCCGGGAGAACCCGCATTACGTCGGCGTCGTGCTCGGCGGCCACGGGCTGTTCACCTGGGCCGAGGACGGCAGGGCCTGTTACGAGACCACGCTCAGGATCATCCAGAAGGCGCAAGATTGGCTGGACAGGCAATCCTCGGCGCCGGCCTTCGGCGGCGTCCGGATTCCGGCGGCGGCCGCCGCCAACCGCCAGACCGTGGCGCGAGCCCTGATGCCCCGCATCCGCGGTCGCATCGCCCGCGACGAGCCCAAGGTCGGCCATTTCGACGACAGCGATGCGGTGACGACGTTCGTCGGCTCCAACGATCTGGGGCCGTTGGCGGCGCTCGGCACGTCCTGCCCCGACCATTTCCTGCGCACCAAGATCCAGCCGCTGGTGCTGCCAGCGGATGCGGACGACGTGGCCTTGGATACGGCCTTGGAAGCCTACCGCGCCGACTACGCGGCCTATTACGAACGCTGCCGGCATCCGGACAGCCCGGCCATGCGCGACCCCAACCCGGTGATCTACCTGGTGCCGGGTGTGGGCATGATCAGCTTCGCCAAGGACAAGCCGACGGCGCGCATCGCCTCGGAGTTCTACGTCAACGCCATCAATGTCATGCGCGGCGCCTCGGCGATCGACACCTATACCGGCCTGGACGAGCAGGAAGCCTTCGACATCGAATACTGGCTTCTGGAGGAGGCCAAGCTGAAGCGCCTGCCGCCGCCGAAAAGCCTGGCCGGGCGCATCGCGCTGATCACCGGCGCCGCCGGCGGGATCGGCGGCGCGACGGCCGAACGCCTGCTGGGCGAAGGCGCCTGCGTCATGCTGACTGACATCGCCGAGGGCCCGCTGGCCGAGGCGGCGGCCGCGTTGACCGACCGGCACGGGCCGGACCGGGTGCGCAGCTTGGGCGGCGACGTGACCGACGAGGACGACGTCCGCGCGGCGGTCGACGCCACGATCGACGCCTATGGCGGGCTGGACATCGTGGTGGCCAATGCCGGTCTGGCGAGTTCCGCCCCGGTCGAGGAGACCACGCTGGAGATGTGGGACCGCAACATGGACGTGCTGGCCAAGGGCGCGTTCCTGGTCTCGCGCGACGGCTTCGCGGTCATGAAGACCCAGGGGCTGGGCGGCTCGATCGTCACCATCGGCAGCAAGAACGCGCTGGCGGCCTCGCCCGGCGCCTCGGCCTATTGCAGCGGCAAGGCGGCCGCGGTGCATCTGACCCGCTGTCTGGCGCTGGAGGGCGCGCCCTTCGGCATCCGCGCCAACACGGTCAATCCCGATGCGGTGCTGTCCGGGTCGCGCATCTGGTCCAGCGAATGGCGGGAGGGCCGCGCCAAGGCCTATGGCATCGCGGAATCGGAGCTGGAGGAATACTACCGCCAGCGATCGCTGCTGAAGCGTAATGTTCTGCCCCAAGACATCGCCGAAGCGGTATACTTCTTCGCCAGCGACATCTCGCGGAAATCGACCGGCAACGCGTTGAACGTCGATGCCGGTCACGCGGGGGCCTTCGCGCGTTAGGACTGGGCACCAAACCGGCGAGAAGACCGGGCGGCGAGAGAGCCGGAAACAAGGGGCAGGTATGGGGGGCACTCCGATCGACGGCGCTTTGGTCGAGCGCGCCAACGCCACTGCACAGGCAGACTTGGACACCGATTATCGGGCGCTGGGCGACCGGCTGGCCCGCAGCGGCATCGACATCGACACCATCACAGCGAAGGTCCAGGCCTTCGGGGTCGCGATCCCGACCTGGGGCGTGGGCACCGGCGGGACGCGCTTCGCCCGGTTCCCGGGGCCCGGTGAGCCGCGCAACGTGTTCGAGAAGCTGGAGGATTGCGCCGTCATCCAGCAACTGGTGCGAGCCACGCCGAACGTCTCGCCGCATTTTCCCTGGGACAAGGTCGACGACTACGACGCCCTGCGCGAGACCGCGGCCTCGCTCGGACTCGGCTTTGACGCGGTCAATTCCAACACCTTCCAGGACCAGCCGGACCAGGCGCTCAGCTACAAGTTCGGATCGCTGACCCACACCGACATGTCGGTGCGCGAGCAGGCGGTCGCGCACAACATCGAATGCATCGAGATCGGCAAAGCGCTGGGCTCCAAGGCGATCACGGTGTGGATCGCCGACGGCGCCAACTTCCCGGGCCAGCAATGCCATGGCCGCGCCTTCGAGCGCTACCTGGAATCGCTCTCCTGGATCTACGACGCGCTGCCCGAAGACTGGCAGGTGTTCCTGGAGCACAAGCTGTTCGAGCCGGCCTTCTACGCCACCGTGATCAGCGATTGGGGCAGCTCCTACCTTGCCGCAACGACGCTGGGGCCGAAGGCGAAATGCCTGGTCGATCTCGGCCACCATGCGCCGACGGTGAACATCGAGCAGATCGTCTCCCGGCTGATCCATGCCCAGAAGCTGGCGGGTTTCCATTTCAATGACAGCAAATACGGCGACGACGACCTCGACACCGGCGCCATCAATCCCTTCCAGCTCTTCCTGGTGTTCCACGAGCTGGTGACGTCGGAGCTGGAGCAGCGGCCGGGCTTCGAGCCCGCCTATATGATGGACCAGTCGCACAACGTCACCGACCCGATCGAGAGCCTGATGGCCAGCGCCATGGCGATCCAGCGGGCCTATGCCCAGGCGCATCTGATCGATCGCACGACGTTGCAGGAACTGCAGGCCTCCAACGACGCCATGATGGCGCTGCAGACGCTCAAGCTGGCCTACGAGACCGATGTGAGCCCGATCCTGGCCATGGCCCGGCTGCGCTCCGGCGGCGCGGCGGACCCGATCGCGGTCTACCGCGACAGCGGCTATCGCACCCGCAAGGACAATGAGCGGCCGCAGCAGGCCAGCCTGGGCGGCGGCATCGTCTAGGGCGCGAAACGGCGGTCGAAATATTGTGACCCGCCAGGCGGGCCGGATGCCGGCCGGCATTGAGCCTGGCCCGGGCAAGGCGCATCATTGAGGGCGCGCGGCTCTGCGCGCCAATTCACACCGATGGTCCGGCTGGACCGCGAATGCTGTCTGGCGGACCCGACCAGCGGGGAGGGGTGTCATGACGTGTCTGCGGTTTCCGGTTCTTGTTTCGGCCATGGTGCTGGGGGCGGTCTCGACCGCGTTCGCCGACACCACGGATGTGACCTGGCGCACCGAAGTGCGGCTGGCGAAGACCGGCGATTTCTGCATCGACGACCCCAACTGCTTCAATCGCTACCATCCCCAGATCGGCTCCGTCGCGCAGGCCGATCCGGGCGACTACATCATCTTCGAGACCCGGGACGCGCTCGATAGCGGCCTCGATCTGCAGTCCACCGTCGACGACGTGACGGCGCTCGACCTCAATCTCGTGCATCCGATGACCGGCCCGGTCTCCATCAACGGCGCGGAGCGCGGCGACGTGCTGGCGGTCACCCTGGTCGACATCGAGCCGGACCAGTACGGCTACACCGTCATCGTCCCCGGCTTCGGCTTCCTGCGTGATCTCTATCCGGACCCGTACATCGTGAACTGGCGCCTGTCGCGCCAGGCCGCGACCTCCGACGGGATGCCGGGGGTCCGCATCCCCTTTGCCGCCTTCATGGGCTCGGTCGGGGTGATGCCCGGCGGTCCGGAGACGACGTCCTGGCTGGCCCGGGAGAACGCGCTGGGAGCGGTCGGCGGCATTGCCCTGCCGCCGCAGCCGGTCGGGGCGATCCCGGCCGACATCTGCGGGCCGAACGGCAGCCACAAGGATGAGTGCCTGCGCACCGTCCCGCCGCGGGAGAATGGCGGCAACATGGATGTGAAGCAGATGCAGATCGGCACCACCCTGCTGCTGCCCTGCTTCATCGATGGCTGCGGGCTGTTCATCGGCGACGTGCATTACGCGCAGGGGGACGGTGAGGTCTCCGGCACCGCCATCGAGATGGGTGCGACCGTCACCGTGGTCACCGAGTTGCGCAAGGGGCAGGGGTCGGTGATCACCTCGCCGCAATTCGAGGGCGGCGACCAGTTGAAGGACATCGCTCCGAACGCCTTCTACGCCACCGTCGGCTTCCCGTTGAAGGCGGCCGGCGAGATCCCGCCCTATCTCAGCTACATCGACGCGGAAGAGATCACCGCTCTGGAGAACCTGTCGGAGGATCTGACCCTGGCGGCGCGCAACGCGCTGATCGACATCATCGACTACATCGTGCGCGAGCACGGGCTGACCCGCGAACAGGCCTATGTGCTGGCCAGCGTCGCGGTCGATCTGCGGGTCGGGCAGGTGGTGGACGTGCCGAACTACACGGTGTCCGCCGTCCTGCCGCTCGACGTCTTCGTGGACGAATGATCGCCGACCGGGCCAAAGGCGGGCCGATTGTTGGCCGAAGGTCGACAATCCAGTTCGGCGTCGCCGCCGCGGCGGCGATGCTCCTGCCCGCGCACACGCCCTATGAGCAGTGGGTCGTCTATCGGCGGCGGGTCCTGCTGATCGGCAGCAGCCGCGACGATCCGGAGGGCTATGGGCTGGCACGGCAGGTCGCGGCGACGCTGGCAGCGGACCTGCCGGAAAGCCGCGCCAGGGCGAGCCGGGCGCCGACCGCCGGCCGGCTGGCGGACCTGATCGCCACCGACCAGCTCGGCTACGCTGTACTGCCCTGGTCGCAGGGGGCGGCCCTGGCGCACGGCCGGTCACCCTTTGCCCGTCTGGGCGGCGTCGCACTGGCCGGGCTGTTCGGGTTCGACGGCCATGTGCTGGCGGCCCGGCCGGACGTGCCGGCATCGCACTCCTATCTCATCGCCCGCGCGCTGGATCGCGCGAACGGTTCGGCGCCGGGCGGACGGTTCGACATGGCCAGGGCCGAAGGCGCCGTGGCCCTGCATCCCGGCGTTCGGGACTACGTGGCGGGGCGGGATATGCCGGAGCCCGCCCATGCGGCTGTCGAAGAGGCCGAGCCGGGCCACCACCACCACGGGGATTGAGGGCCTAGCGGCTCCAGACGATCAGCATCGCCCCGCCGACCAGCAGCGCCGCGCCGAGCAGGCGCAGCGGCGTGATCGGGTGTCCGGCGGACAGCACACCGAAATGGTCGAGCAGCAGGGACGCCGTCATCTGCCCCAGGATCACCAGCGAGATCATCGCCGCCGCGCCAAGCTTCGGCACCGTGATCGTGGCCGATGCCACGTAGAAGGCACCAAGCAACCCGCCGAGCCAGGCCCAGGCCGGGACCGTCGCGGCCTGCGCCGGACCGGGGAACGGCGCCCGCTGCACCAGGAGATAGGCAAACAGCCCCGTCGTACCGACCGCGAAGGAGATGGTCGCAGCCCAGATCGGGCCGTTCATGCTGGTGCCGAGGCGGGCGTTGATGAGGGCCTGGAGCGGCAGGACGGCACCGCCCAGCGCCGCCAACACGACGAAGAGGCTTTTCACGCGTCGATCCGATCGTTGGGTGACAGGCGAGGCGGGCAGCATAGGGCGATTCGCCGGTCGGATGAGCAGCGCCGCGGTTGACGCACATCAAGGCCGCCGGTGCCGAAATCCTGCCTAGTCGGGTCATGGATATGCGCCTCCTGGACAAATACGACCGTCGTGTACCGCGCTACACGAGCTACCCGACGGCGCCCCATTTCAGCGGTTCCGTGGATGCCGGCACCTATGAGCACTGGCTGGCGCGGCTGCCGCCGGCCGCGCCCCTGTCGCTCTACTTCCATGTGCCCTTCTGCGACAGCCTGTGCTGGTTCTGCGGCTGCCATACCAAGATCGTGCGGCGCTACCGGCCGGTGTCGGACTATCTGGACCTGCTGTTGCGGGAGATCGATCTGGCGGCGGGGCGGCTGGGGGACGGCCGGCCCGTGCGGCACCTCCACTGGGGCGGAGGATCACCGACGATCCTGGAGCCCTCGGATATCTGGCGCTTGGGCCGAAGGCTGCATCAACGGTTCACCCTGGCGCGCGAGGCCGAGTTTGCGGTGGAGATCGATCCGCGCGGGCTCGGTGCGGACGCGATCGAGGCGCTGGCGGCCATCGGCGTGAACCGGGCCAGCATCGGCCTGCAGGACATCAACCCGGACGTCCAGAAGGCGATCAACCGGGTTCAGACTCTGGAGGAGACGGCATCCGTCGCCGATCAGCTTCGCGCCGTTGGCATCACCGCGCTGAATGTCGACCTGATGTACGGCCTGCCGCATCAGACCGAGACGGGCATGGCCGCGACCGTGGCCGCCGCCCTGACGATGGCGCCGGACCGCATCGCGCTGTTCGGCTACGCCCATGTGCCGGGCATGAAGCCGCATCAGCGCCTGATCCCGGAAGACGCCCTGCCCGATGGCCGGGCGCGGCTGGCGCAGGCGGAGACCGCGGCGGACGCTCTCATGGCGGCCGGCTACCGGCGGATCGGCCTGGACCATTTCGCCCGCCCGGACGACCCGCTGGCCAAGGCGGCCCGTAGGGGCCGGCTCAGGCGCAACTTCCAGGGTTATACGATCGACGGCGCGCCGGCCCTGGTCGGGCTCGGGCCGTCCGCCATCGGGGCCCTGCCGGACGGGTATGTCCAGAACGCGGCACCCATGCACACCTATCGCGAGGCCATCGAGGCGGGCCGGTTCGCCACGTGCCGGGGCGTGGCCCTGACACGGGACGATCGGCTGCGCCGGGCGGTGATCGAGCGGTTGATGTGCGATCTCGCTGTCGATCTGGAGGCGCTTTGCGACGCATTTGCCATGCCGGCGGGCCATTTCGCGCCCGAGCTGGAGCGGCTCGCGGATCTTGCGGAAGATGGCCTGGTCGAGATTGCCGGCGCGACCGTTTCCGTGCCGGCCGACGCAAGACCCCTGCTGCGCTGCGTCGCCGCCGTCTTCGACGCCTATCTGGAGCCGACCGGGCGGCGGCACGCCCGGGCGGTCTAGGGGCCGTCGGCGGCTACCAGATCTCTTCGTTGCCGTAATTGGAGAACTGATCGGCTTCCCGCTCGCGGCCGCGCAAAGGCAGCATGATCGAGACGTCGATCAGGTCACCCGGCTCGGACTCGAAGTCGGATGTTCCCGGCATCGGGGGCATATGGCCGGAGAAGCTGAACGGCCCCGGCAGGCCCGGGCCGTTGGCCGGGCCCGGCAGCGGGTCGTTCGGATCACAGCGGCGGGTCTGGCAGCCCGGAATCGTCGGGTCGATCTCGACCCCGTCATCGCCCTTGCCGGCGCGGTCGTCGCCATGGGTGCGACCGGGATCATGGTCGGTGCCGCCATCCGGGCCGGGGGTGACCGGACCGTCGGGGATCGTCGCGACGTCGACCCGGGCGACCGTATCGGTCGGCTGAAACCCGCCGAGAACGACGGTCCCGTTGGAGACCTCGAAGGTCGCGGCCGGCACGATGCCGTCGGTGTTGATGACGCTGTCCAGCACCCGGCCGGCCGTATCCGTCCCCATGCTGACATGCCGCCCCACCAGGCCGTTGAGCGCATCGCCACCGGACGGATCCGATCCCTGCCCGAGTTCGACGACGCCAGGCGCGATCTCGAAATTGATCAGACCGTCACCGTCGAAATCGGCCGTCAGTCCCGTGACGGCGGTGCCAGCGGTCGCGCCGATGCGGGCGACGACGACGTTTGCGTTCTCGGTCCCCGGCGCGACGAGGCGGCCGAGTCCGGTCGTCGCGACCGTCGCCTGTCCGATCGCGGGGCTGATCGCAACGGCGGCGCCCGTCGTGCCGACAGTCGGTGCGATCCGTTGTGTGTCCAAGATCGCCGGAGTCGTGCTGGACAGGCTCGGCTGGATGGTCGTCGGCCGCAGCGTCACGGTCGGGCTGACCGTTCGCAGGGAGGGTTGCAGCGTCGTGACCGGTGTGGCCAGGCGCACGGTATTGTTCGTCAGGGTCTGGCCCTGCGCCGATCCGGCCACGCATGCAAGGGCCAGCGCGCCGATCCAGGCGGCTGTCAAAGTGTGGCGCGGCGCGGCAATTGGGGTCGTCTGCATTATCGGCCTCGTCGTTTCCAAGGCCCCACCAGATTTTCTTGAGAGTCTGCTTTTCACGTCTCACAGCATAGGCACGGCGGCTGTGCGCCGCTGTGAGGTTTGTCACACCGGCAGGCGGCTAGCGATGGTGTTTGGCGGCGGTATCGCCAATGACGACGGCGAGGCTGCTGATCCCCAGCGACAGCACCATCAGGATGATGCCCAGCCCAAGGGCCAGAGCCAGATTGCCCTTGCTGGTCTCCAGCGCGATCGCGGTGGTCATGACGCGGGTGTGGTGGGCGATGTTGCCGCCGACGATCAGCACCGCGCCGACCTCCGCGCTGGCGCGGCCGAACCCGGCCAGCACCGCGGTCACCAGGCCCAGCCGGCTGTCCCAGAGCAGCGTTCGCACCGACCGCCAGGGGCTGGCCCCGAACGAGCAGAGCTGCTCGCGATACTCGGTGTAGAGCTCCCGGGTGACTTGGTGCGAGAGCGCGGCGATGATCGGCGTCACCAGGATGCACTGGGCGATGATCATGGCCGTCGGCGTGAACAGCAGCCCGAGAACGCCGAGCGGCCCCGAGCGCGACAGCATGAGGTAGACGATCAGGCCGACGACGACCGGCGGCAGGCCCATCAGCGCGTTCAGCAGCACGATCACAGCCCGGCGGCCGGGGAAGCGGAACACCGCAACCATGGCGCCGAAGGGCAGTCCGATGGCCGCTGCGAGGCCGACCGCGGTGAGGCTGATCGCCAGCGACCGGCCGACGATCCCGGCCAGCACCGGGTCCAGCGACAGGATGAGGTCGAGCGCCAGGCCGAAGGCTGCGACGATGTCGCTCATCGCCGCGCGGTGGTGCTAGAGCCGCACATTGCCGGTCGACTGGTGAATGGTCGCCGAATCCCAGCCGAGCCCATTCAGGATGACGGCCGCCGCGACGGCAATCAGCAGGGCGGCGACCACGCTCAGCACAAACGACCTCATTCGCGGACCTCCTTGTCGGCGGCATCCAGCTTATCGCAAGCGGGCGGCGGGCACATCGTCAGTCTTCCTCGTATCGGCCGGCCATGCGCAGCAGGAAGCGCACGAGCTCGGCGCGATCGTCGGCGTCGGGAATCCTCTGGAGCGGCATCTTCGATCCCGGCGTCAGGCGATGGGGGCCGATGGCGAACAGCTCGCTGATGCTGTCCTCGTCCCAGATGATGTCGCTGCGGGCCAACGCCGGCGAGTAGTTGTAGTCGGCGACGCTGCCCGCCGGCCGGCCGATCAGACCGTGGAGCGTCGGGCCGGCGCGATTGCCGCCATCCGGGGTCAGCGTGTGGCAGGCGCGGCAGGTGCCGAACAGCTCCGCGCCCCGGCGCAGGGAGGGGTCGTCCACGGCGATGATTTCGGCCGGGCGCATCGCGGTGGCGCCGCCGTCAATCGCGGCGCCGGTGTTGACGTCCCAGACCCGCGCGACGTCGTCGATGCCGGCGGAGAGCAGGCGCCGGCCGTCGGGCGAGAAGGCCAGCGCCCAGACCGGTCCCTTGTGCTCGATGTCGCGGCGGTCGACCCGGTCGCCGTCGAGGCGCCACAGCCGGACCCGCCCGTCGACGCCGCCGGAGGCGGCCAGGCGACCGTCCGGGGACAGCGCGACGGCGAAGACCGGCCCCTCATGGCCGTGCAGCTCCGCCAGCACATCGCCGGTCCCGGCATCCCAGAGCGTCACCGTCTCGTCGGCGGAGCCGGTGATCACCAGACTGCCATCGCCGGAGGCGGCCAGCGCATTGATGCCGAAATCATGGCCGTCCAGGCGGCCGATGCGGGCCCCGTCGGCGACGCGCCACAGGTGCAGCACGCCGTCCCGGTCGGCGGCCGCCAGGGTTGCGCCGTTCGACAGGAAGGCGACGCCGTTCAGGCTGGCGTCGTGCTCCAGGATGCGGGGAGCAGTGGCGGGGTCGTCCAGCCGCCAGAGCCGCACCGTGCGGTCCCAACTGCCGGATGCCGCAAGCGTTCCGTCCGGTGACACGGCGACCGCCGTGACCTTGGCCGCATGCCCGTCGAAGCGATGCGCCAGCGTGCCGGCCGCCAGATCCCACAGGGCGACGGTGCCGTCGTCACTTGCCGAGACGGCGCGTGCGCCGTCGGGCAGGAACGCCACCGCATTGACCGCCGCATCATGGCCGTCCAGCCGGTGCATGATGGCCTGTCGATCCAGATCCCAGAGGATGACGCTGTAATCGAATGCGGCCGTCAGCGCCCGCTGGCCGTCGGCCGAGACGGCGATGCCCCGGACCGGCCCGCCATGGCCCACGAGGTCGGCCGAGGCCGGGCCGGGCCACAGCGCCGCGGCGGCCAACAAGGCGATCGCCATGATGCGTGCCAGTCCCATCAAGACGCCAGCCGGATGTTCGAGATTACGGACGGGTGATGCCCCGTCGCAGCGCCGGGCCGTCGGATTCGGTCGGCGGTACGTTGGAGGGTGCGTCGGAGAATTCATGGCCGGTCGGGGTATGCCGAAACTGTGGCACCAATTCGCCGCTCTGCGCGTCGACCAGCAGGGTCGTCACCATGAAGGCGTCGTTGGAGTCGCTGCCCGGCGTCATCACCGTGATCGCATAGGCGAGGCGACCGTCCTCCAGCCGCATCTCACGCACCCGCAGTGGCTCGACGCCATAGGCCTCGGCGACCTGCCGCGCGGCGGCCTCGGCGGTCAGGCGCTGGGCCTCCGCCGGCGCGGTCGTCGCCAGCACGGCGATGGCAAGCGCGATGACGCCGAGGGCCGGCGCGACAAGGCCTGATCGTGTGCGTGGCCGGGACCGTCCCATGGCTGTCATCACCGTGCGAGTTGGCGGATTGCGGTCAGTCGTCACCGGCGGCGGGCTTGGCGCCGCTCTCGATCTCCTTGACCCAGAGGCTGTGATGCTCGCGCGCCCAGTTGCGGTCGACATAGCCGCTGCCCATGGCGTCGAAGGCCCCCTCCATGCCGATCGAGCCGATATAGATGTGGGCGATGATCACCACGATCAGGATCACGCCGACGATGGCGTGCCAGATCTGCGAGAGCTGCATCTCCTGCATCAGCGTCAGCGTCGTGGGCAGGTCGAACCCGATCGCGTTCAGCACCGCGAAGGTCGGCTGGAACATGGCGAACTGGAACGGGAACAGCAGGGCGATGCCCGACAGGCTGATCGAGATGCCCCCCAGGATCACCAGCCAGAACAGGAATTTCTGGCCGGCATTGAATTTCTTCGCCGGCGGATGGCTGTGCTTGGTGAACAGGCCCCCGCCCTTGGAAAGCCAGACGAGGTCGGTGCGGCTCGGGAAATTGTGCCGCACCCACAGCACGAAGATCAGCGCCAGCCCGACCATGAAGGCGAAGGCCAGATAGTTGTGGGCGTATTTGCCCATCAGCGTCAGCCAGGAGAACGCCTCGGGCCCGATGATCGGCGCCAGCACGTAGCGGCCGTAGAGCATGTTCAGACCGGTGAGGCCGAGCACGATGAAGGAGCCGGCGGTCAGCCAGTGGCCGAAGCGCTCCATGCCGTTGAAGCGCTCGACGGTCTGGGCGCTGCGGCCGGACTCGATCTTGATCCGTCCGCGGATGGCGAAGAACAGGGCCAGGACGATGATAATGCCCAGCAGCGCCCAGGCGCTGTAGACCGACAGCGGGCCGTTGCGGATGGCCCGCCAATCCTCGCCCTCCGACTGGATCAGCACACGGGCCTGACGGTCGGGGATCGATACGTTGCCCTCGACCCCCTGTCGCACGGCGCGCCAGATCTCCGCATCGCTGTCGGCGCCCAGCGAGCCGCCGGGGACCGTGCCGCCGGGCTGTGCCGCCTCGGTGCCGGGCGCGCCGGCTTCCTGGGCCATTGACCCGGCGACGATGCTGAAGCCCAGGAACAGGACGCCCATCACCAGGATGGCCGGCAACAACCCGACAAGCAGAAGGCGCAGTCGACGCATCTCGGAGACTCCCGACCGTCAGAAGTTCTGTTGGCTGGCGCGGAAACGCAGTTCGCGGACCTGGTCCTCGGTCAGCGGCGTGTCCGCCTGGCCCTGATAGACGCCCTTCTGCTGGATCAGGATGCGATCCTGCTCCTCCTCGCGGCAGGCGCCGACCGCCAGGGTGGTGACCAATCCGATGGCCAGTACCAGCCGGCCCATTCCGGCGCTGATCATCCTCTGCTCTCCATCAGAGTGTCGTCACGGTCTCACCGCGCGGCAGGCCAGCGCCGCGCGCAATCGAACGGCAGCCGCGGCCGGCTGCCGTTCGAAACGCTCAATCAGGACGGTGTGCCCGTCAACCGCGCGGGGCCTTCAGCTCGTAAGCCGTGCCCCAGCCCCAGGCGCCGGATCCGAAGCCGCGGGCGACGATGCGCTCGCGGTAGATGTCGGACACCGTATCGCCGTCGCCGGCCAGCAGCGCCTTGGTCGAGCACATCTCCGCGCAGAGCGGCAGCTTGCCCTCGGCCAGGCGGTTGCGGCCGTATTTCTGGAACTCCTCGGCGCTGGCGGTCTCTTCCGGTCCGCCGGCGCAGAAGGTGCATTTGTCCATCTTGCCGCGGGAGCCGAAATTGCCGGCCTGCGGGTATTGCGGCGCGCCGAAGGGGCAGGCGTAGAAGCAATAGCCGCAGCCGATGCACAGATCCTTGGAGTGCAGCACCACGCCTTCGTCGGTCTGGTAGAAGCAATCCACCGGGCAGACGGCCATGCAGGGCGGGTCGGAGCAATGCATGCAGGCGACCGAGATCGAGCGCTCGCCCGGGTCACCGTCATTGATCGTCACCACCCGGCGGCGGTTCACGCCCCAAGGCACCTCGTGCTCGTTCTTGCAGGCGGTCACGCAGGCGTTGCACTCGATGCACCGTTCCGCGTCGCAGAGAAATTTCATCCGTGCCATTTGTCTGCTCCTTACGCCCGCTCAATCCGGCAGAGGGTTGCCTTGGTTTCCTGCATCTGGGTGACCGAGTCATACCCGTAGGTCTGTGCCGTATTGGATGACTCGCCCAGCACATAGGGATCAGCCCCCGGCGGGTACTTGCCTCTCAGATCCTCGCCCTGGAAATGCCCGGCGAAGTGGAAGGGCATGAAGGCCACGCCCCGGCCGACCCGGTTCGTGACCATGGCCATCACCCGGACCTTGCCGCCTTCCGGACCGTGCACCCAGACCATCTCGCCGTCGCGGATGCCGATGGTGTTGGCGTCGTACGGGTTGACCTCGACGAACATGTCCTGCTGCAGCTCGGCGAGCCAGGGGTTGGACCGGGTCTCGTCGCCGCCGCCCTCGTATTCCACCAGGCGTCCCGAGGTGAGGATGGTCGGGAAGTCCTTGGAGAAATCCTCCGCCTGGATCGACGCATAGAGCGTCGGCAGGCGGTAGTGGGACTGGCGGTCCTCATAGGTCGGGTAGTCCGCCACAAGGTCGCGCCGCGGCGTGTACAGCGGTTCGCGATGCAACGGCACCGGGTCCGGGAAGGTCCAGACCACCGCCCGCGCCTTTGCGTTGCCGAACGGGGCGCATTCATGGGCGATCGCCACCCGCTGGATGCCGCCGGACAGGTCGGTCTTCCAGTTGGTGTTGTCGCCGGCGATCCCTTCGATGGTGGCCCGCTCCTCGGCCGTCAGGTCGCTGTCCCAGCCGAGTTGCTTGAGCATCGCCATGGTGAATTCGGGATAGCCGTCGGTCAGCTCCGATCCCACCGAATAGGCGCCCTCGGCCAGCAGGTTCTCGCCGTCTCGCTCGACGCCGAACCGGGCCCGGAAGGTCAGGCCGCCTTCCGACACCGGCTTGGACGTGTCGTAGAGCAGCGGCGTCCCCGGATGACCCATCTCCGCCGTGCCCCAGCACGGCCAGGGCATGCCGTAATAGTCGCCGTCCGCCGGCCCGCCATTGGCCCTGAGCGTCGTCTTGTCGAAGGTGTGCTGGTTGGCCATGTGCAGTCGCAGCCGCTCCGGCGACTGGCCGGTATAGCCGATGGTCCACAGGCCGCGATTGAGCTCGCGGGTGATGTCCTCGACCAGCGGCTCGCTGCCGTTGACGGCGATGTTCTTGAACATCTCGTCGGCGAATCCGAGCTTCTCGGCCAGGAGATACATGATCTCGTGGTCGGGCAGGGATTCGAACAGCGGGTCGAAGACCTTCTCGCGCCACTGGATCGAGCGGTTCGATGCGGTGACTGAGCCGTAGGTCTCGAACTGCGTCGCCGCCGGCAGCAGGTAGACGCCGTCCGTCCGGGTCGGCATCACCGCGGAGGCGGTCGGATACGGGTCGATGATGACCTGGATGTCCAGCTTGTCCATCGCCTGCTGCATTTCCGGCAGGCGGGTCTGCGAGTTCGGCGCATGGCCCCAGAACACCATGGCGCGCACGTTGTTGGGCTGGGCCATGTTGTCGGCGTCCTCCAGAACGCCGTCGATCCAGCGCGACACCGGGATGCCGGTCCGCTCCATCAGCTCCTTGGATTCGAAGCGGCCGAGCAGGTAGTCGTAATTGACGTCCCAGACCCGCGACCAGTGCTTCCAGGCGCCTTCCGACAGGCCGTAATAGCCCGGCAGGGTGTGGCTCAGCACGCCGAGGTCGGTGGCGCCCTGGACGTTGTCATGGCCGCGGAAGATGTTGGTGCCGCCGCCGGCCACGCCCATGTTGCCGAGCGCCAGCTGCAGGGCGCAGTAGGCGCGGGTGTTGTTGTTGCCGTTGGTGTGCTGGGTACCGCCCATGCACCAGATGACGGTGCCCGGACGGTTGTTGGCCAGGGTGCGGGCGACCCGGCGGAGCTGCGATCCCGGCACGCCGGTGACCCGCTCAGTCTCCTCCGGCGTCCACTTCGCGACCTCCTCGCGGATCTGGTCCATGCCCCAGACGCGCTGGCGGATGAACTCCTGATCCTCCCAGCCGTTCTCGAAGATGTGCCAGAGGATGCCCCAGATCAGCGCCACGTCGGTACCCGAGCGCAGCCGGACGTATTCGTCGGCATGGGCCGCGGTGCGCGTGAAGCGCGGGTCGCAGACGATGAACGGCGCGTTGTTCTGCTCCTTGGCGCGGAGCAGGTGCTGCATCGACACCGGATGGGCTTCGGCGGGATTGCCGCCGATCAGGAAGATGGCCCGGCTGTTGTGGATGTCGTTGTAGCTGTTCGTCATCGCGCCGTAGCCCCAGGTATTGGCGACGCCGGCGACGGTGGTGGAGTGGCAGATACGGGCCTGGTGGTCTCCGTTGTTGCTGCCCCAGAACGCGTAGAACTTGCGGAACAGGTAGGCCTGCTCGTTGGAATGCTTGGCCGATCCAAGCCAGTACACCGAATCCGGTCCGGACTCGGCGCGGATCTGCAGCATGGTGTCGCCGATCTCGTTGACGGCGTCCTCCCAGCTCATCCGGGTCCACTCGCCATCGACCAGCTTCATCGGGTATTTCAGCCGCCGCTCGCCATGGGCGTGCTCGCGGACGCTGGCACCCTTGGCGCAATGGGCGCCCAAGTTGAACGGGCTGTCGAAGCCCGGCTCCTGGCCGATCCAGACCCCGTTCTGGACCTCCGCCTCGACGCTGCAGCCGACCGAGCAATGGGTGCACACCGAGCGCACCATCTCGACATCGCCGCCGGCGGCCTGCGCCTCGGCCTTGCGGATCATGCCTCCCGACAGAGCCGTCGCGCCGGCCAGCGCGCCGGCGGTCAGCCCCGAACGGCGCAGGAAGGTCCGGCGGTCGATGGCGCCACCGGTCAATCCGGTCAGGGCCCGGGTCATCCGCGAGCCATTGGCGTGTCCGTTAGCTTTTTTCCTCAGCATCTCAACTCTCCGATTCGAGGCGCCCGCTCATGGCAGGCGGTACCGGTCCGGGGTCAGCGTCTCTAGCGGCTCAGAAGCGCGCCAGGTCGTAATAGGTCTTCACATGCTTGGTCTCGCGATAGCCGTCGCCGGTTTCCGCCGCGACTTCGGCGGCCTCCGCCGCATCGCCCGCCACCGCGGCGGCGCCTGCCGCCAGGGTGCCGACCCCGGCAAGCTTCAGGAAATCGCGCCGGCTCTCCTTGGTCTTGGACTTGTCGTCAGGCATGTCGCTTTCCTTTCACAACCTCAGCTTCTTGCGGGCATCAGGCGTCCACCATGCCGAAGGCGGTGGCCTCGATGTCCATGAACAGGCGGCCGATCGTGCCGACCGGCGTGTAAAGCCGCGAGGATTTCGCGGCCTCGAGATCCTCGAAGAACCGGGGCGCCCAGCCGACGATGTGGGCGTTGAAGAACTGCCGCTGGGCGACCAGGTCGCCGGGCTCGGCGAAGCTGCCCTCGATCAGCCCGGCCATCACCTCGCACAGCGCGGCGATGTGGTCCTCCGGCTCCTTGACCGATTCGCTGCGCACCGCGCCCAGCCGCGCCATGTCCTGGCGCAGCACGGCGAGCGGCCGCTCGTTGAGGAATCCGGTCAGGTAGTAGGACGCGAACGGCACCAGCTCGCCCCGGCCGACGCCGATGAACAGCGCGTGGTACTCCCGCTCCGCCTGGTGCGCCGTGGTCGCCCTGGCGACCCTGGCCAGCGTATCCAGCGCCCGCCCCAGCTCGGTGTCGTCGCCGCTCAGCCCGCCGAACAGCGTCAGCCCTTCAGCACCCGGTGAGCGCGCAAGCAAATGCGCCAGCAGACGATAGAGCTGGGCGCGAAGGTGGTCCTCTTCGGGAACGTTGTTGTCTGGTCTGGCCGCCGAGACTGGCATGCCGCCCATATGGTCCCTCACCTGACAAGGCCGCCTCGATCGCCGGCAGCCCCATTTCTTGTCTCGTTAGAGTCACTATGAACTTGGCTGGAAGCCTCTGCAACATTTCACCATACTGCGCCGCAGCATCATGAAATATTGTTGCTGTCTTCGTCCTCGCCGCCGGTGTCGCCGGACTCCGGATCGTCGCCGCGATCGATCGCCTCGTCAGCGACGCTCGGGTCTGCTTCAGCCGGCTCCCCGGGATCATCCTCGGCGGCCTGCTCCGCCGGGTCGGGTAGGAATCCCCGGCCCACTTTGTAGAGCGTTTTCAGGTCCTTCACGACCGTCGCGGCGTCGGTGAAATCGCCGTCGTAATCGTTCAGGCCATCCAGATGGCCGAACACCGGGTTGACCCGCCAGAGCTTGCGCAGGGCGCGGTTCTTCAGGGCGGTCGGGACGCCGGGCTTCATGAACGGCGTGAAATCGGACTCGGCGGTCAGAGTGTCGATGTCCGGCAGGTCCTCGACATCGACCTTCGCCGCTTCCGATTCGGGGCGGTCTTCCGGCGCCTCCTCGGGCTCGACCGGCTGTTCCTTCGCATCGGGCGCGTCAGGCTCCTCCGCGGAATTCCGGGCGGCCCGTTTGCGCCGGGACCAGCGGCGCAGGAATTCGGGTTCGTCCGTCATGGCCGGCGGGACCCGGGCGCGGCGCGCGGGCCCGGCCCTGTGGCATTCGTGGCGCTGCCGCCGGTCCGCTTGCGTTTGCGGAAGGGCTCGTCGACATGGTGCCTGTCGACAAAGGCCTGGGTCCAGGCGACCAGCGGTGCCGGCATCGGCAACGCCTCGATGATGTCGTCGCCCTCCAGCAGGTCCTCCGCGACATAGGGCGACGCGGTGACGGCGACCGGGCGGTAGGCCATGTCGCCCGGGCACGCGCTGTCGGCACGCAGGGCGACGTAGAGCGACGGCGGATCGTTGCTCAGGTTGCGCTTGTAGGCCTCGGTTTCCTTGCGGTGCAGCTCCAGTTCCAGCGTGCCGCCGAAGAAGCGCGTCGCGCCCGGCGCGGAGTCCAGTTCCGCGCCCGCATCCGTCGGCGCCGCGCCGGTCAGGACCGCGACCGGCCGCCAGCGCCATTTCTGCCAGGGATTGTCGATCTCCCGCCGCTCGACGATGACGCCGACCGGCAGGCTGACCAGGCGTTCCAAGCTCACCCTCCTCCCGTGCCTTTGCCCAAGTGTCGCATGGATGACCGATTGGTCCATAACTATTGGCGGCACGGCCGGCTGTGCTTTAATCGCGGCAACAAGGCGAGCGGGTTCGACCCGCGGGGGAGGACCGCCGAGATGCCGGGTGACACGCTCAACGGCAAGACCTGTCTGATCTGCGATTGCGAGCGCACCATGCCGCTGGACGCGGCGGCGCTGCAGCGCGCGCTTGCCCTGAGCGTGCCGCCGGACATCCAGACCCAGCTCTGCCGGGCCCAGCTCGAGCAATTCCGTGCCGCCGTGCGCGGCGGCGAGCCGGTCCTTGTCGGCTGCACCCAGGAGGCGCCGCTTTTCTCGGAGACCCTGGAGGAGATGGGCGCCGACACCCCGGTCCGCTTCACCAATATCCGCGAGCGCGCCGGGTGGTCCGAGGAGGCCTCGGGCACCACGCCGAAGATCGCCGCGCTGCTGGCGGAGGCGGCACTGGACGTGCCGGCGACCCCGTCGGTCTCGATGACATCGGAAGGGCTCTGCCTGGTCTATGGCCGGGATGAGGCGGCGATCGACGCGGCGCGGCAGCTCGCCGGGCGGCTGGATGTGACCGTGGTGCTCAAGGAGCCCGGTGAGATCGTGCCGCCGCGGGTGATGGACGTGCCAGTCTTCCGAGGGCGCATCGCCGCGGTCGGCGGCCATCTCGGCGCCTTCGAAGTGATCGTCGACGACTATGCCCCGGCCGTCGTGTCGTCCCGCGGATTCCTCGCCTTCGAGGCGGCACGGGACGGCGCGGCCTCGCGCTGCGACCTGATCCTCGATTTGACCGGCGAGGCGCCGCTGGTGCCGGCGCCGGAGAAGCGCGACGGCTATCTGCGGCCGGATCCGGGCGATCCGGCGGCGGTGCAGCGGGCGCTGTTCGACCTCGCCGATCTGGTCGGGGAGTTCGAGAAGCCGCGCTACGTCGCCTTCGATGCCGGGCTGTGCGCCCATTCGCGCAGCCAGCTCACGGGCTGTACCCGCTGCCTGGACGTTTGCCCGGCGGCGGCGATCCGCCCGGACGGCGACACGGTGGCGATCGACCCGTTCGTCTGCGGCGGCTGCGGCTCCTGTTCCAGCGTGTGCCCGACCGGTGCGGCGCGCTACGACATGCCCCCGACATCGACGGTGCTGGAGCGCCTGCGCACGCTGCTGGCGGCCTATCACGATGCCGGCGGCACGGCGCCGGTCCTGCTGGTCCACGACCCGCGCCATGGCGAGGACCTGGTGTCCGCCGCCGCCCGGTTCGGCCGGGGCCTGCCGGCCCGGGTGCTGCCCTTCGCGGTCAACGAATCGACGCAGATCGGCTTCGATTTCCTCACCGCCGCCTTCGCCTACGGCGCCACCGACGTGCGGATCCTGGTCGGGCCCGGGAAACGCGATGAGCTGGCGGGCCTCGCCGGCCAGGTCGGCCTGGCGGAATCGGTGCTGGACGGGCTGGGCTATGGCGGCGGCCGGGTGTCGGTCCTGATCGAATCCGACCCGGAGGCCCTGGAGGCCGCGCTCTATGGCCTCGATCGGCGCACGGCGGCCGAGCCGAGCCGCTTCCTGCCGCTTGGCGAGAAGCGCACGGTCACCCGGCTGGCGCTGGACCATTTGCACGCACAGGCGCCGAGCCCGGTCGACCATGTCGCCCTGGCGCCAGGCGCGCCGTTCGGCACGCTCAAGATCGACACCGAAGGCTGTACGCTCTGCCTTGCCTGCGTCGGGGCCTGTCCGACCGGGGCGCTGCGCGACAATCCGGACCGGCCGCAGCTCGGCTTCGTGGAGGATGCCTGCGTGCAATGCGGGCTGTGCCGGGTCACCTGTCCGGAGAAGGTCATCGCCCTCGACCCGCGCATCAGCTTCGCGCCGGAGGCCAAGCAGGTCGCGGTGGTGAAGGAGGAGGAGCCGTTCGAGTGCATCCGCTGCGGCAAGCCCTTCGGCACCCGCTCCTCAATCGAGCGCATCCACGCCCAGCTCGCCTCAAGGCACTCCATGTTCCAGGACAGCCGGACCATCGATCGCATCAAGATGTGCGACGACTGCCGCGTGGTCGACCAGTTCAGCGACCCCACCGACCCCTTCGCCGGCCCGCCGCGCCCCTTGCCGCGCACCACCGACGACGATCTGCGCGAACGCGAAGCGGAGATCGAGGAGGCGCGGGCGAAGCTGAAGGCGGAGCGGGCGGCGGAGGAGGGTACCGACGGCGACTAGGCCGATGCCCGCAGCCATTCGGCGAAGCTGCGCAGCCGTTCCGCCTCGTCGCGATAGTCGGCCGGAGTGAGATTGGAGGCCATCTCACCGCGCTCGATGCGGCGCGCCGACGTCTCGCAGGATTGGATTCCGGAGCCGCACCGGTCGATCAGGGAATCTCTCGCCTCCGGGATGTCCGCAAACAGCGCCTCCGCCAGCCGCCGTGCCGTCTCGACGTTTCCGGATAGGGCGGCCTCGTAGACCGCATGATCATTGGCGCGCGCGCCGGCGTCGAGAAGCCGCTCGACAAGGCGCTGGTCCGTAATCTGGCGTAGGCATTGCGTCGTCTGATCGCCGACCGGGATCTTGCGGTCCAGCAGAGCGTGAGCAAGCGCCGTTTGGCCCTTTGCCAAGGCGTGGTCCAGAATGGTCCCGCCCCCGAACAGGGGCTGGGCAACATCAACGCCCTGTGCCTCCAGTGCCTCGAGTAGTGCGACATCACCGGTCCGCGCGACTTCGCCCAGGGCCTGGCGGGACGATTTGCGGTCCGCGGCGATACCGCCGCCATCGAGCGCCGAGCGCCAGTCTGCATGACCGCGCTGTATCACGGCCTTCAGGTCGGCGGCGGAATCGGCGGTCAGATCGTCCTGTTCGAAGGCAGTGTCGATGGCCTCCAGCATCTCCAATCCGGTCGGAAAGTGATCGGGATCAGCCGTCGCCGGGTCTTCCTTCAGGTAGAGCATGCGAAACAGGTCGCGGATGCTGTCCGCGATCCTGGCGACGGACGTCTCATGCAGGTAGAGCGCCCAGGCAGGAGGGATGCCTTCGCTGAAGGCGAACACAGCACCATGATCCTCTTTGCCGACTCGTACGAACAGGCGTTCCAGGTACTCGAAGCCGCCGAAGGGAAGGAATTCGATCTTGGGCTTTCGCCAGGGAAGCCAAGTCTTGCGCGAGTTCCTGAGCTGCTCATGCTCGAGTTGCATCCATCCGTCCAGGTCTCGATAGGACCGGCTTCCGGGGAAGAACAGTTCGGTGAAAGAGAAAGGATGCACGTGGTCGCCGAAGACCACGTCGAGGTCGTAGTTGACCCGCCCGCCGTAGCACAGCGTCCACAAGGATTTCAGATCGTCGGGAAGAGGGCCGCAAAGCTGGGCCTCGATGCGTGCGACTTCCGCAGGCGTCACTCCAGGCTGGGCGCCGTAGATGATCCGATCCTCAAACACCGCAAAACCGGCTTCACGGTAGGCCCTGTCGCTCATGCACCCGCCCCGGATTGTCGCGCCGCGCCGCTCCTTCTCGAGAATAGAAAGTCGTCAGAGTGCCGGCAACACGCTGGCCGTCGCAAAGGGGCGGTCGCAGTCCAGCCTTGTCTGAGCGCTGGGCGGGTGGTCGAATGCCGCAGTCTTCAACGGACCGGCTCGTCCGAGCCGGGGCATCCAGGCGGGGCCTGCAATAGAGACGATTCTACCGGAATCCCTTCAGGGGGAGATGCTCGGCAATTCGCTTGACGCGTGGCTGTCGGCGGTTGTCGTGACGCTTGCCGTCTGGGTGATCCTGCCGGCGGCCAAGGGGTTCGCGACGCGGCGGCTGTCGCGGGCGGCGGAGACGGACGGGCCGGATAGCTGGCAGGCGGCGGTGCTGCAGATCACCCAGCGGACCGGGTTCCTGTTCCTGCTGGTGGTCGGCGTCTATGCCGGGACCATCCTGCTGACCCTGCCGGATGTCGTGGAGTCGGTGCTCAACTGGGTGTTCGTGATCACCGCCTTCACGCAGGCGGCGCTGTGGTCCGACAGGCTGGTCTCGGTGATCACCGAATGGCGGGTCCGCCAGACCGATGCGGCGGCGGCGAGCGCCCGCAATGCCATTTCGCTGATCCGCTTTGTCGGGCGGGTGGCAGTGTGGTCGGTCGCCATCCTGCTGATGCTCAGCAATCTCGGCATCGACGTGACGGCCCTGGTCGCGGGGCTGGGCATCGGCGGCATCGCGGTCGCGCTGGCGGCGCAGAACATCCTGGGCGACCTGTTCGCCTCGCTGGCCATCATCCTCGACAAGCCCTTCGAGGTGGGCGACTTCATCATCATCGGTGCCGAGATGGGCACGGTGGAGCGCATCGGCATCAAGACCACCCGCATCCGCAGCCTGACCGGCGAGCAACTGGTCGTCGCCAATGCCGACCTGCTCGGCTCGCGGGTCCACAACTACAAGCGCATGCAGGAGCGGCGGGTGGTGTTCTCGATCGGCGTCACCTATGAGACGCCGGCGGAGAAGATCGAGCAGCTGCCGGGTCTGCTCAAGGAGATCGTCGAGGCGCGCGAGCGGGTCCGGTTCGACCGGGCGCATTTCAAGAGCTACGGCGATTTCGCGCTGGTTTTCGAGATCGTCTACTGGGTGCTGGACCCGGACTACAACCTCTTCATGGACATCCAGCAGACCATCAATCTGGAGATCCTCAAGCGCTTCGAGGCGCTGGGAGTCGGCTTCGCCTATCCGACCCAGACCGTCCATCTGCATCGGTCGGCGTCCGGCGCCGCGACACCCTAAAGGGCGTCAGGCCCCGGCGGGCGGACCCTCAGGTCCGCCCGCCGGGGCCGGGCCCGCTACCGCGACGTCAGGACGAACCGGCGTCCGAGCGCCTGAACCGGCCGGAAATTGTTGGGATAGAGCTCGGTGAAGGTCGCGATCTGCGCCTCGCTGGCGGTGATCGGATCGACCATCACGTTCCAGGTGACGATCTCCGAGCAGGGCGGCGTGGTCAGCGAGCCGGCATAGCGATAGGAATCGCCACTGGCAGGCACCAGAGCCAGGGGGTCGACATCGTCCGTGCCGGCGGCATCGCCTTCCGTGGCCGGCATCAGCGGCCACAGCTTGGCCAGCGCCGGGTTCTCCGCGCCCTCCTCGATCAGCGCGCCGACCACCAGCAGGTCGCCGGCATCGGATTTGTGCACGAAATGCACTTCCAGCGCGCTGTGCCGGCCATCGATGGTGTGCTCCGACAGGGCGTGGAAGTGATATTGCAGCAGGTCGTAGCGCACGCCGTCGACCTCGGCGAACCCGCCGGCTCCGCCGGTGTTCACCTGGATCGTATGGCCGTTGTTGACGACCTCGGGCGTGAAGGCGGACCAGCTGATCTCGACGGGCGCGAAGGCCGCGGCGATGGCCGCGCCGGACCGGATGTCGATCGGCGATTGCTCGGCACCGGCGCCGCAGGCCGCGTAGTCGGGCGAGAGTTCCGACCAGACCGATGGGTCGCCGGTCCCTTCATACCCCCAATGCGGGGTTCCGGTCTCGGCGCCGGCGGGTCCGGCGGCCGCAGCGGCGATGATCAGGGATAAAAGAGCTGGGGCGGTCTTCGACATGACGATCCTCCTCTGCACGTCGGCTCCCGCAATCGGCGGCTGGCCACAGCGACCGGGCGGGACACGCGGTCCGCGTTGCGCGGTTGCGACGGCGGTATTGTGCCACTGTTTCTTGCCGACGGGCTGCGACTCGATGGCATTCCGGTCGCGGTCGCGACTTCGATGGACTCGGTGTCGTCGGACGGATCGTCAGCCCAGCAGGCGGCGGAATGAGAAGAGTGCGGAGGTCTCGGGATCGACGGTGACGACGACGGCGTCCACCTGCTCGGCTCCCATGACCTGGACTCGGGTCACCGTATCCAGCGGCATGTCTTTCGATTTCGAGAGGGTCAGCGGCTGGTCGATGGTCAGCCGGTGCTTGTCGCCATGCACCACCAGCACCGGCTTGCCGAATGCCTTGGCGCCCCGGCGGATCGCCTTGATGGTCCGGCGGAAGCCTTCCAGTTGATGCTTGTCCTTGAAGCGGCGTTTCGGCCGCTTGTCGCGCTCGATCCAGAGATTGGCGTGGGTGACGATGACGAGGCCGTCGGCGCCGTGGTGTCGGGCCAGTTTGAATCCATTGGCAATCCAATCCAGGTTGGCCGCATCGCGCGCCGCGTGCTCGCGATCCGTCGCCGCGCCCCGGCCGAGATTGTTGTTGTCCCCGGTCACGTGGACGGTGAGGAAGTGGGTGTCGCCCACGGTCCACCGGGTGTTCTCGACCAGGTCCGCATGCGCCGTGTCGTCGCCCTGCCGGACGAATTCGGGCAGCGTGGCGGCGGCCGTCCCGCCGTCCGAGAAGAATGTCCGGCGCAAGATCGCCAGCCGGTCCAGTGGGTCGAACGCGCCGGCCTCCGGCTTGCAGCAATCGGCCCAGTCATTGTCGCCGGGCGTGTAGACCAGGGGCTGGTCGAAGGCCTGGAAATGCGCGAGGACCCGCTCATAGCAGGCCGTGTCGCAGGGCGATTTCGCCTTCTTCAGGTCGCCGACATGCACGGTGAAGGCGGGCGACAGCCGGTTGATCCGCTCGATCAGGGAGGCGAAGCGGTCATGATCGGCCTCTTCGTAGGGCATGTCGCCCAGGGCCACGAAGGAGAACGGGCCCATCGACCCTCTCCGCCCGCCTATTGGCCGGGCGGCGGCGCTGCCGCGTTGCCGCCGCCGACCGTGGACTGGCACATGGCCTCGGCGCGCGACTTGAAGAGCGCCGCGCGGGACTCATCGACGATGCCATCGGCGACCATGCGGTCGATATCCGCCGACCGCTCGGCGACGCAGAGCGCCGTCGGATCGGCGGCGTTCGCCTCGGCCGAGCCGGTCGGGAACAGGTCGTCGCGGTGGATGTAGCCGAGCGCAAGCGCCGCCGCGACGGCAATGCCGAGGGCCGCGAACCGGGCCGGTGGCCGGTCCAGCGCCGATGTGGAGCGGGCCGTCACGTCAGGTCGATGTCTCCGTCGATGACGACGTCCAGATCGACGCCGTCGATCGTCAGCGCGACCTTGGCTTTCAAGGTCTCCGAGCCGGTCAGCGCGCCGGAGTCGACCGCATCGCGCACCGCCTGCTCGATCTCCCGTTGCGAGGTCACGCCGACCTTCTTCAGGAACTTGCGGATGCTCATGTTGAAGGCGTCTTCATCCATCCCGGTTCTCCCCCTTCGGTGTTCATACGGGCTCGGCAAGCGGCAGGTTGACCAGCAGGTTCTGCGGCTTGAGCCGCAGCCGCCCGTCGGTGGTCATGGCTGCTGCAAGGTATACCGGCTTTCCCGCCAGCTTCGCCAGCATGCGGCTGGGATCGGCGAAGCGCAGGCGGAACAGGGCCAGGATGCGGGCTTCACGCTCGGGCTCCAGCGTGGCGCCGTTGTAGAGGTCGTTCAGGATCGTCGTCGCCTCTGCATCCAGGCCGATATGCCAGGACCAGGTCTCGTCCTCGATGGATTCCATCGGCTGTATGGTGACCGCGACGCCGAGCAGGTGGCGGACCCAGGCCTCCAGCACCCGGCACAGCGCGTCCAGCCCGGAACGGGCGAAGCCGATATCCAGCACCATGTCGAAACGGTCGCTGCGCTCCCAGTAGAGCTGCGCGTTCTCGCTGCCGATTACGTCCAGCTCGACCGACCGCTGCGGCGGGGCGCCGTCGGCGATCAGGTTGACCGGTGACGTCTCGCCCAGGGTGGCGCGCATCTCGACGATCTCGTCATCGGCCAGCAGCACCGCACCCTCCTGGATGCTGACCTTCTGGGTCCGGAAGAGCGGCTCCGCGGCGCGCAGGCGTACCGGGTCGGACACGCCGTCGAGACAGTTGCGCAGGATGACATGGGCCATCTGGTCGATGAACAGCGGCGGCAGCGGATTGCCGGTCCGGCCGAACAGGCCCCGATAGCAGGCCTCAACGGTTCCGGCCGCCACCAGGCGGTCCCGCAGGTCCAGCAGCACCCGGTAATTGTCGGTCGCGTCCGGATCGGCAAGGGCGCCGAGCTCGGCCTCGGTGACCGGGCGGCGCGGCTCCTCGGCCAGCGCCTTGTGCAGCGCGCGCTCCGCGTCGCAGGATTCCGCGATCGGCGCCATTTCCGGCCGGTCGATATAGGCGCGCAGGAAGTCGTCGGTGACCCGCAACTGCCCCTGGTCGTCGCGGTCCAGCAGGTGGAAGCCGGAGGTCAGCCAGAAATCAGGGTTCGTCATCGGCGACGATCTCCCAAATCTTCGCGTGTTCGGGTTCCCGCGAGCGGTCGATGGTGCGGAACCGCTCGACGATGCCCTCCGGCCCGAAGGACCGCTCCACGGTAATCAGGGTGCCGAGGGGGTGATCGCACAGCCCGGCCGCGAACGTGGCTTCGTCCTCGGCGGCGGCGCGGGCGGCTGCCATGTCCGGAGCCCCGTATTCGGCGATGAAGTGCGCGGCGAGGCGCGCGACCGCGTCGTCGAACCCAGGCCGATCGATCTCGCCGACCATGACGAAGGTGCTGTGGCCGAAGCTGTCGAGGCCGAGGAATCCATTGCGAAAGGCCTGCGCCGGCTTGCCCTCCAACGTGTCCGGATCGCTGTCGGCAAACGCGAACGCGCCGGACACCGCGAGCTCGCCCGGGGCCGCGGCGCGCTCGAAGACCTGCCAGTCGGACAGATCGAGCTGCACCGTCTTGGGGAACCGCATCATGCGCCTAGAGCGTCCATCGCGGCTGGCGCAGGGCAGGGCCGAGGGCGACGGTCCGGAAATCGGACTGCGCCCCGGCGGTCGCGGCCAGCAACGCACCGCCATCCTCGTCGAGACCGATGAAGCGGCCGGACGCCTGGTCGTCGGCAAGCGACCAGTCGACATCCTTCTGGTAGCCCTCCGCTCGCGCGAGCCAGGACTCGGAGATCGGCGCGAACCCCTCTTCCTGCCAGCGATGGATCCAGGTCAGCAGGTGCCGGGACAGGCTCTCCGCCAGGGACGCCGCGCTGACCTCCGTCGCGCCCTCGTCATAGAGTGTCGTCACCTCCGGCCGGTCGCCCGGCGAGGGGTCCGCCTTGTCGCCGTGGAGGGCCACGGTGATGCCGAGCACCTGCCAGGCGGGTATCACGTCGGCGGACGGCGTGGCGGCGGTGGCGATGCGAATGCCGCCGGCGACGGCGCCGTTGACCAGCAGCGTGTCCGGCCAGCGGAACGTCACGGCGATCGCCGGCGGTGCCTGCGCGCCGACCGCGTCGCCCAGGCCCACCAGCGCGACATAGGCCAGGATGTCGGCGCGGGCGGCCGGCAGGTCCGGATGCAGCAGGATGGCGCAGTCCAGCCGGTCGGGCCGGGCGCTCCAGAAGAAGTCGCCATCCTCGCCGGTCGCGCAGGCTTCGCGCGCCGCGTCGAAGGGCGCGTCGTCGGTGGCGACCAGCACCAGCCGATAGGCGGGCGGCAGGGCCGGCCCGGATCCGGATATGGCAGCATGGCTCGTCATGCCGCCACTGTCGCCCGAATGGCGGCCGGTTGTCACCGTCCTCGCGGCACCTTGCCCGTGCGCTCCGACTTGCGCATGATCGTCGGTCGCTGCCGGGGTGCCGGCCAAGAAAGGGAACGGGTTTGGACAGCCAGACCAGGGAGGATGCCGGCGAGACGCCGGATGCGGTCGACGTGCCGGACGCCGAGGCTGGAGCGCCGGCGGGCGCCTCGATCCTGCCGATGACCGCGACCGACCTGAAATTCGAGGTCGATGGCCGTGCGCTGATCGATTGCGGATCGTTCGCCCTGTCCGGCGGCGCCCGCACCGTGGTGCTGGGACCGAACGGCGCCGGCAAGAGCCTGCTTCTGCGCCTGTGCCACGGCTTGCTGTCGCCGACCAGCGGTCGGATCGACTGGGCCGGCCTGCGGCCGCAGGTGGCGCGCGATCATCAGGCCATGGTGTTCCAGAGACCGGTGCTGCTGCGGCGGTCCGTGGCCGCGAACATCGCCTATGTGCTGTCGGTGAAGGCGGTGCCGCGGGCCCGCCGGCCGCAATGCCTGGCCGACGCGCTGGAGCTGGCCGGGCTGACGGAGCTTGCCAACCGGCCGGCGCGGGTGCTGTCCGGCGGTGAGCAGCAGCGGCTGGCGATCGCCCGGGCCTGGGCGGTGCGGCCACAGGTGCTGTTCCTGGACGAGCCGACCTCAAACCTGGACCCGGCCGCGACGGCCGCCGTCGAATCCTTGATCCAGGCGGTGCACGAAGCCGGTACCAAGGTCATCATGACGACCCATGATCTGGGCCAGGCGCAGCGGGTCGGCGACGAGATCCTGTTCCTGCATCAGGGCCGGCTGCTGGAGCGGGCGCCGGTCGACACCTTCTTCACATCGCCCGCCGACCCGGTGGTCCGCGCCTATCTCGACGGCCGGCTGCCCCTGTGAGCGGGACGGAGGGACCATGACCTGGTTTTCGCGGCGCGCGTTCGGTCGGCTGGCCGCCGTTCTGGCGCTTGGACTGGCGGCCGGTTCGGCTGTGGCGGAGGACCGCTACATCACCGTCGCCTCGACGACCTCGACCGAGAACTCGGGGCTGTTCGAGCATCTGCTGCCGCAATTCACCGAAGCGACCGGGATCGATGTGCGCGTGATCGCCGTCGGCACCGGCCAGGCGATCGGCCTGGCGCGGCGCGGCGATGCCGATGTGCTGCTGGTCCACCACCGACCCTCCGAAGAGGCTTTCGTGGCCGAAGGCGCCGGCGTCGCGCGCTTCGACGTGATGTACAACGATTTCGTCATCGCCGGGCCGGCGGACGACCCGGCCGGGCTGAGCGGCCTGACCGATGCCGCCGAGGCGGCGGCGCGCATTGCCGCCGCCCGGACGCTGTTTGTCTCGCGTGGCGACGACAGTGGCACCCACAAGAAGGAGCTGGAGCTGTGGGCCGCGGCCGGTCTGAGTCCGGCGGCCTCGGGCGATCCCTGGTACCGCGAGACCGGGTCGGGCATGGGGGCGGCGCTGAACACCGCCAGCGCCCTGTCGGCCTATGTGCTGACCGATCGCGGGACCTGGATCAGCTTCGCCAACAAGGGCGATCTGGAGGTGCTGGTCGAGGGCGACATCCGCCTGGCGAACCCTTACGGTGTCCTGCTGGTCAATCCCGAGCGCCATCGCCATGTGAAGGCGGAGATGGGGCAGGCCTTCATCGACTGGCTGCTGTCCGATTCCGGCCAGGCGGCGATCGCCGCGTTCCGGGTCGACGGCAGGCAGCTCTTCTTTCCAAATGCGGACGGCGCCGGGTCCTGACCGGCGGCGTACAGGGTTCATCGACATGCCGCCGGCTCAAGGCGGCCCTGGGAGGACGATCACCATGAAATTGCTGCGATACGGAGACCGGGGCGCGGAGAAACCGGGCATGCTGGACGGGGACGGCCGGCTGCGCGACCTGTCCGGCGTGATCGCCGATCTGGCGGGCGACGCGTTGCTGCCGATATCGATCGAGCGGCTGCGCGGGCTGAATCTGGAGTCCCTGCCGCTTGTCGAGGGCGATCCGCGCATCGGACCCTGTGTCGGGGCCGTCGGTAAATTCGTGTGCATCGGCCTGAACTATGCCGACCATGCCGCGGAGTCGGGGCTTGAGGTGCCGCCGGAGCCGGTCATCTTCATGAAGGCGACCAGCGCCATCGGCGGGCCCAACGACGACGTCGCGATCCCGCGCGGCTCCAGCCAGACCGACTGGGAGGTCGAGCTCGGCGTGGTGATCGGGGCGCCGGCGAAATATGTCAGCGAGGACCGGGCGCTGGACCATGTCGCCGGCTATTGCATCGTCAACGACTATTCCGAGCGCGAATACCAGATCCACCGGGCCGGGCAGTGGGTGAAGGGCAAGAGCGCGGACGGCTTCGGCCCGATCGGGCCCTGGCTGGTCACCGCCGACGAGGTGCCGAACCCGCAGAACCTGCACCTGTGGCTGGAGGTGGACGGCCACCGCTATCAGGACGGCACGACCGAGACCATGGTCTACGGCGTCGCCCATGTGGTGAGCTATCTGAGCCATTTCATGAGCCTGCAGCCGGGCGACGTGATCTCGACGGGAACGCCGCCGGGCGTCGGCATGGGCCAGAAGCCGGAGCCGATCTATCTGCGCGCCGGCAATGTGGTGCGCCTGGGCATCGAGGGGCTCGGCGAACAGCAGCAGCGTCTGGTGCAGGACGACTGACGGTGCCGGCGACGGGCGCCCAGCTCTACGATCGCATCTACGCCGTTGTCCGCGAGATCCCGCCGGGCCGGGTCGCCACCTATGGCCAGGTCGCCGGCATCGTCGGCTGCACCGCAAGGGTGGTCGGATATGCCATGGCGGCGTGTCCGTCCGACGGCATTCCCTGGCAGCGGGTGATCAACAGCCGCGGCGAGATCAGCCCGAGGCCGGGTGGCGGCGCGACCCGGCAGCGGCGCCTGCTCGACGAGGAGGGAGTGCCCTTCAACGCGGCCGGCCGTGTCGATCTCGGATCGGTGCGGTGGGCCGGCCCGGGGTGGGACTGGCTGGAACGCCACGGCTATGACCCGGGTGCGGCCGGCTAGGAGTGCTGGATGTCGCGGTCTGCCGGCGCGGCATCGAGGATCTGCCGGATGTGGCTGGCCAGCACCGCCTTGCGGTACGGCTTGGCGATCAGCGCCGCCTCGTCGTCCAGGATGTCGTAGCGACGCCCGGCATAATCCGCGAAGCCGGAGGTGAAGAGGACCTTCAGTTCCGGCCGCTTTGCCGACGCCTCGCGGGCCAGGACGACGCCGTTCATGCCGCGCGGCAGCGCCAGGTCGGTGAACAGCAGGTCGATGCCCGGGTTCTTGTCCAGCAGGCTGAGGGCCGAGTTGCCGTCCGACGCCGTGACCACCTGGTAGCCCAGGCTGTCCAGCATGGTCTGTGCCACCCGTCGCAGCGACGCATCGTCCTCGACAACCAGGATCGTCTCGCCGGCGCCGGCGGGCGGCGGCGCGGATTTCTGGACCGGCACCCGGCTCAGCGGCCGGGTGGTGCGCGGGAACCAGATGGTCACGGTGGTGCCGGCGTCGGGCGTGCTGGCGATCCGGATGTGGCCGCCGGACTGCTTCACGAAGCCCTGCACCATGCTGAGGCCGAGGCCGCTGCCCTGTCCGATATCGCGCGTGGTGAAGAACGGTTCGAAGGCCTGGGCCAGCACGTCCTCGGACATGCCGGTGCCGCTGTCGGCGACCGACAGCATGACGTATTGGCCCGGCTCCAGCTCGTCCGGACGATCCCGATCGGCCTCCCGCACGGTCTCGTTCGCCGTGCTGATGGTCAGCGTGCCGCCATCGGGCATGGCCGACCGGGCATTGAGCGCCAGGTTCATGATCGCCGTCTCCATCTGGGTCGGGTCGATCAGCGCATGCCAGAGGCGCCCGGTGAGCAGGGTGCGGATCTGGATGTTGGTGTCCAGCGTGCGGTTCAGGAGCGAGATCGCCTCGGTGACCCGCTCGTTCAGATCGGTGACCCGCGGCCGCAGGTTTTGCTTGCGTGAGAAGGCCAGCAGCCGGCTGGTCAGGTCGACGCCCCGGGTGGCCGCCAGCATCGCCGACTTGACCAGCTCCGCGGACTGGCCGTCGAGGCGGCGGTCGTCCTGGAGCAGTTCGAGGTTGCCGATCAGCACGCCGAGCAGGGTGTTGAAGTCGTGCGCCACCCCGCCGGTCAACTGGCCCACCGTCTCCATCTTCTGGGCCTGGCGCAGCTGCTCCTCGGTGCGCTTGCGGTCGGAGATGTCGCGATAGATGGCGGAGACCCCGACGATCTCGCCGCGATCGTCGAAGACCGGAGAGGCGGTGAGGGACACGTCGACCAACTGCCCGGACCGGGTCCGCCGGACCGTCTCCTGGTTGCTGATGCGCTCGCCCTGCTTGACCTTGCCCAGGATGCGGGTGACTTCGTCCAGGCGGTCGGAGGGCGGCAGCAGGGCGACGGACTTGCCCACGATCTCCGCGCTGGTGTAGCCGAAGATGCGGCGCGCGGCGTCGTTCCAACTGGTGACGATGCCTTCGAGGTCGAGACCGATCACGGCGTCGGCCGCCGATTCCACGATTGCGGCGAGCTGGGTCGCCCGCTCCTCTGCCTGCTTGATGGCGGTGATATCGGTATGGATCGTGACCGTGTGCCCGTCCTCGGTGCGGCGGGTATGGCTGCGGATCCACAGGCCGTTGGTGAACTTTCGAAGATCGATCGCCCCGTCGGGACCGGGGTCGGCCAGTTGGGATTTGATCCACGCGTCGAGCGCGGTCTCGCTGGTGATTCCGATCGGCCTGGCGGATTGCCGCATCAGCGCTTCGCGTGCCGCGCCGCGCCGCAGCAGGCTTTCCGGGAACGACAGGATGCGCCCGTAATTCTCGTTCCACAGCAGCAGCCCGTCATGCTCGTCGAACAGCGCGAAGCCATCGGCGGTGTCGGAGATCTCCAGCCATTGCCGCCGCTCGGCCTGGAACTGCGACAGCAGCGCCGCGTTGGCCTGCTTGGTCCGGATCTCCTCCAGCAGCGCCCCGTAGGCGATGCGGGTCGAGGCCAGCATCGCCAGGGTCATCACCAGCGCCATCGCCGCCAGTCCGAAATAGACCGGGTCGTACTGACCGATGAAGTAGACGGTGTAGGGCAGCAGGCTCAGGACAATGAAGCCGGCGGCGGCGCCCGGGACGGCTGCCAGGGTGGTGGAGGCGCCGCCGCAGATCGCCGCGGTCACGATGATCAGGGCAAGCTGCTGCGCCGAGGTCACATAGGGCATGAACAGGACGCCGGCGCCCCAGGCCGCGCCGCCGGACCAGGCGAAGATCTTCGCCTTGCGCGGCCCGCGCGCGCTCACCGAGGTCTTTGGCGGGCGGCTGCGATGCGCCCACCAGCGGACCAGCACGGTCCCGGCGACCAGGAGATGGGCGGCCGTCCAGAGGAGGAGGCCGGCTCCGGCGACGCTCGACCAGAGGACGGCGGCGGTGAGGCCGGCACTCGCCATCGTGACGAGCGAATTGATCGGCGTCTGCCGCGCGATGCTCGCCATCTGCGCCGCCCGCACCTCGCCGGCGTCGGGCGAGTCGGCGGCCGGCTCGCCGAACAGCTTGTTGCAGACTATGCCCATTGTCCGATCGCCACGCCGCGTCGGGTCGGCGCACTACGCATAAAGACTGGTCTCATACCTCTCCCGGCGGCATCCGGACTGCCTGTGGCCTGTCGCCCAAGCCTAGGCCATCGGACTGGTCATCGACCACCACGATGTCGGTGCGCCCGGTGACGTTCCCGGCGCGGCCACCGACGCCGGGGACATGGTAAACGGCCTTTTAAATAATGTTAACTGCCCGTTAAGCATGAATACATGGGATTTGGCAATAATTGCTTAAGCAGTATTGTCTGATTGATGTCACGAGAGATCGCTGGGTTGCGTCATAACCAATTGAAAAACATAAAGAAAAAATCTCACACATTCGTTCCCGCTCGTGGAATGTGAAATTTTGGTCACAGAACATACGATATGTAGGGTATTTGATACCAGATACGACAATATATGGTATTGCTAAGCAAACTCATAATGAAGTGTTAACAGCATATGCAAAAAATCCTTTGCAATTATTTAGACCGGCGCAAATACTCGGCCTCGCGATTGGGGATGGTCTGCATCCCGGGATGCCGAAATTGCCTGCCCATGGGACATGGGGATGGCGGGCAAGACCGGACCCGCGGCACGCGTGACCGCTAGGGCCTCGGCAGGCTTGGGGTACGGCCGGCCCGATCGTCGGGAAGCTGCATGTTCCATATGGAGAGGCCTCAAGAGCCGTCTCCCATGTTGCGGGGCAGAATTTGGGGGCTGCAGTGCGCCGGAGGGAAAGAATCCCGCCGGTCTCGCGCGATGACATGGGATCGGCGTGCGCCATGAAAGAGGGGCGTTCGCCGATAAAAGGGGACGGAACACTATGGCCATCATCCGGGGTACGAACGGCAACGACAATCTGATCGGTACCGATGAGGACGATCTGATCTTCGGCCGCAACGGAAACGATACCATCCGCGGCGGCTCCGGAAATGACTTCATACTCACAGGACGCGGCAACAACATCGTCGATGGCGGCGATGGAAATGACGTCATCATTGGCGATCGTGGCGACGACATCATCGACGGCGGTGATGGCGACGACGTGATTCTGTCCGGCCGCGGCGACGACATCGTCACCGGCGGCGACGGCAACGACTTCATCCTTGCCGATCGCGGCGACGACATTGTCGATGGCGGCGCCGGCGACGACACCATCCTGGGCGACCGCGGCGACGATACCCTGACCGGCGGCGACGGCAACGACACCCTGGTCGGCGGCCGCGGCAACGACACCATGGATGGCGGCGAGGGCAGCGACACCTACGAGGTCGGCGGCCGAAGAGACGGTTTCGACGAAATCTCCGACAGCGGCACGGGCGCCGGTGACTACGACGTCATCGAGGCGACCAGCAACAACACGCGCATCCAGATGCGCGATTTCGATTCCAGCAACGGAATCGAGGAGATCTCGGGCAACGGCTTCGCCAATGTCGACATCCGGGGCGACAACGGCGACAACACCTTCGATTTCAGCGGGACGACTCTGTCCGGAATCCGCGAGATCGACACCCGCGGCGGCGATGACTCCATCATCGGCTCGGCCGGCGACGACAACATCGACGGCGGCAGCGGTTTCGACACCGTCTTCTATGCCGGTTCGATCGACGATTACGACATCCAGCGCTCCGGCTCGACCACCACGGTCAGCGGCGCCGGCATCGGCGAGGACACGCTGCGGCGCGTCGAGGTCCTGGAGTTCGACGACTACACCCTCTACATCGACGGCCGGAACAACGATCCCCTTGCCGGCGACGATGTGGCGGCCACGGATGAGGACTATTCCGTCAACATCTCCGTTGCCGACCTGATCGCCAATGACAAGGATTATGACGGCGACACGCTGAGCTTCGACAGCATCGACACGTCGGCCACCCAGGGGACGGTCACCGTCAATGCGGACGGCACCCTGTCCTACGACCCGGCCGGCGCCTTCGAGAGCCTGGCGGTCGGCGAAACCGCGGTCGACACCTTCACCTACACCATCAGCGACGGCAATGGCGGCTTCGCCACCGGCACGGTGAGCGTCACCGTCAACGGCGTCAATGACGGGCCGACCGCCGCCGATGACACCGGCTCGGTCGACGAGACCGGCGAGCTCTACGTCAGCGCCACTGGCGTGCTGGAGAACGACAGCGACCCGGATGCCAGCGACACGCTGTCGGTGGGCGCGGTCGAGGGCGATTCCGCCAATGTCGGCCAGACCATCACGCTGGACTCCGGCGCGCTGCTGACGATGAACGCCGACGGCAGCTACAGCTACGACCCGAACGGCGCCTTCGACTATCTGACCTCCGGCGAGACCGCCACCGACACCTTCACCTACACGGTGACCGACGGCCATGGCGGGGCCGGCACGCCGGCCTCGACCGAGCAGACTCTGCTCGACGAGAGCTTCGACGGCGGCGTCGGCGGCTTCAGCTATTCCGACGATACCTTCCGGGGCACCGGCGAGGCGGCCTATGCCGACGGCGCCTGGGGTGCCGGCTTCGGCGACGGCAGCGGCGGGCTGCAGGTCACCCTGGGCGGCCAGGACAATGCCGACATCCTGGGCATGTCCGGTGGCTGGACCACCACCATCGACGTGCCGGAGGACGCCTCGGGCACCCTGACCTTCACCTACAACCTGTCGCTGGCCGAGAACTACGAGGCCGACGAGTTCGCGCAGGTGATGCTGAGCGTCGACGGCAATCCGATCGGCGCCAATGGCGCGGACTTCATCGCCCAGCTCACCGGCGACGGCAATGGCGGCCCGGTGATGAGCACCGGCTGGCAGACCGTCAGCATCGATCTGGGCACGCTGAGCGCCGGCAGCCACACCATCACCATCGGCGGCTACAGCAACAAGAAGACCTACAACGACGAGTCCGCCGAGATCCTGATCGATCACGTGTCGCTGACCACCGACACCACGCCGATGATCGAGACCACGCTGCTGAGCGAGGGCTTCGACGGCGGCGCCGGCGCGTTCGGCTATGTGGACGACGCCTTCCGCGGCACCGGCGAGCCCGACTATGCCGACGGCGCCTGGGGCGCCGGGGCCGGCGAGACCGGCGGCGGCCTGCAGATCACCCTTGGCGGCCAGGACGGCGCCGACATCTTCGGGATGTCCGGCGGCTGGCAGACCACGGTCGACGTGCCCGAGGACGCTTCCGGCACGCTGACCTTCAAGTACAACATGACGCTGGCCCCGAACTTCGAGAGCGACGAGTTCGGCCAGGTCATGGTCAGCATCGACGGCACGCTGTACGGCACCGGCGGCAACGACTACGTCGCCCAGCTGAACGGCGACGGCAATGGCGGTGCGCCGACCTCGACCGGCTGGCAGACCTTCACGGTCAACCTGGCCGACCTGCCGGCGGGCCCGCACACCATCACCATCGGCGGCTACAGCAACAAGAAGACATTCGCCGACGAATCCATCGAGATCCTGATCGACGACGTCCAGTTCACCACCTCGGTGCCGGATCCCGACGCCACCGGTCCGGATACCGCGACCGTCACGGTGACCGTCACCGGCACCAATGACGACCCGGTCGGCGCAGACGACACCGGCGCGGTCGGCGAGGACGACGTGCTGACGGTTCCGGCCGACGGCGTCCTGCAGAACGACACCGATGTGAACGGCGACACCCTGTCCGTCGGCGCGGTCCAGGGCAACCCGGACAATGTCGGTCAGCCGGTCACGCTGGCCTCCGGCGCCATCGTCACGATGTACGCCGACGGTAGCTACACCTACGACACCAACGATGCGTTCAACGATCTGATGGTCGGCGCGACGACCACCGACACGTTCGAATACACCGTCGACGACGGCCAGGGCGGCACCGACACCGCCATGGTCACCATCACCATCACCGGCGCCAATGACGCGCCGATCGCGGTCGATGACAGCCTGACCGTGGACGAAGGCGTCATGGTCGACGTCAACGGGGTGCTGGACAACGACGTCGATCCGGACCCCGTCGACACCATCACCGTCACCGAGATCAATGGCGACGGTGCCGGCGTCGGTTCGCAGATCACGCTGCCCTCCGGCGCGCTGCTGACCATGCAGGCCGACGGTACCTACCAGTACGACCCGAATGGCGCGTTCAACAGCCTGGGTGCCGGCGAGACCACCACAGACAGCTTCACCTACACGGTCGTGGACAGCCACGGCGCGACCGACACCGCCACGGTGACGGTCACCATCAACGGCGCCAATGATGCGCCGACGGCGAACGACGACACCGCGACGGTCGGCGAGGATGACGCTCCGGCGGTCATCTCCAACAGCGTCCTGACCAACGATGTCGACCCGGACACCAGTGATGTGTTCTCGGTCACCGCGGTCGAGGGTGCTGCGGTCGACGGCACCACCGGCCTGGTCCAGGTGACCCTGGCCTCCGGCGCCATCGTCACCATGAACGCCGACGGCACCTACAACTACGACACCAACGGTTCCTTCGAGAGCCTGGCGGTCGGCGAGACCACCACCGACTCGTTCACCTACACGATGAGCGACGGGAATGGCGGCACCGACTCCGCCACGGTGACGCTGACCATCCAGGGTGCGAACGACGCGCCGCAGGCGTTCGACGACGCGGCGACGGTCGGCGAGGCCGGCGCGCTGTTCGTCACGGGCGACAACGGCCTGCTGACGAACGATGTCGACATCGACAATGGCTCGTCGTTCTCGATCACCGAGGTCGCCGGGCTTGTGGATGTCGCCATCGGGCCGACCGGCGTGACGCCGGTTCCGCTGGCCTCCGGTGCGGTGCTGGCGGTCGGCCCGGACGGCAGCTACACCTACTTCCCGTTCGGTGCGTTCGACTACCTGAACGCCGGCGAGACCGCCACGGACAGCTTCACCTACACGATCACCGACGAGCACGGTGCGACCAGCACCGCGACGATGACGATCACCATCACCGGTGTCGGCGCGCCGCCGAACCAGGCGCCGACCGCCCTCGACGATACCGGCTCGGTGGGCGAGGACGGCGCCCTGTCGGTGCCGGCCAACGGCGTGCTGTCGAACGACAGCGACCCGGATGGCGATGCGCTGAACGTCAGCGAGGTCGAGGGTCTTGCGGCCAATGTCGGCGTCCAGATCACGCTGGCCTCCGGCGCGCTGCTGACCATGAACGATGACGGCAGCTACGACTACGACCCGAACGGCCAGTTCGAGAGCCTGAACGATGGCGAGACCGCCACCGACAGCTTCACCTACACGGTGGATGACGGCAATGGCGGCACCGACACCGCCACGGTGACCATCACCATCAACGGCGCCACGGACAATTCCGCGCCGATCGCCGAGAACGACACCCTGACCGTCGAAGAAGGCGTGATGGTCTCGGTCAACGGCGTGCTGGACAACGACGTCGACCCGGATCCGGGCGACACGCTGACTGTCACCCATGTCAACGGCGACAGCGGCAATGTGGGCGCGCAGGTGACTCTGCCGTCCGGCGCGCTGCTGACGATGAATTCCGACGGGACGTATTCCTACGACCCGAACGGGGCCTTCAACAGCCTGGCGGTCGGCGAGACCACCACGGACAGCTTCACCTACACCGCGACCGACAGCTTCGGCGCCACCGATACCGCGACCCTGACCATCACCATCAATGGCGCCAACGACGCGCCGGTGGCCGGTGATGACAGCGGTTCCGTGGGCGAGGACGGCGTTCTGGCCGTGGCCGCCGATGGCGTGCTGGCCAACGATGCCGACCCGGATGCCAGCGACGTGCTGAATGTCAGCGCGGTCGAGGGGTCCGCGACCAATGTAGGCGCGGCGGTGACCCTGGCCTCCGGCGCCATCGTCACCATGCTGGCCGATGGCAGCTACAGCTACGACACCAATGGTGCCTTCAACGGCCTCGGTGCCGGGGAGAGCACGACCGACTCGTTCACCTACACGGTGGATGACGGCAATGGCGGCACGGACACCGCCACGGTCACCATCACCGTCAACGGTGCCAATGACGGCCCGACCGCCGCCGATGACAGCGGTTCGGTCGGCGAGGAGGGCGTGCTCGCCGTGGCCGCCAACGGCGTGCTGGCCAATGACAGCGACCCGGATGGCGATGCGCTGAACGTCAGCGCCGTGGAAGGCGTCGCCGGCAATGTCGGGACCCAGATCACCCTGGCGTCCGGCGCGCTGCTGACCATGAACGCGGATGGCAGCTACAGCTACGACCCGAACGGCCAGTTCGACGCGCTGAACGACGGCGAGACCGCCACCGACACCTTCACCTACACGGTGAGCGACGGCAATGGCGGCACCGACACGGCGACCGTGACGGTGACCATCAACGGCTCGACCGACAACACCGCGCCGATCGCCAACAACGACACCCTGACCGTCGAAGAAGGCGTCATGGTCTCGGTCAATGGCGTGCTGGACAACGATGTCGATCCGGATCCGGGCGACACGCTGACCGTCACCCATGTGAACGGCGACAGCGGCAATGTGGGCGCGCAGGTGACCCTGCCGTCCGGCGCCCTGCTGACGATGAATTCAGACGGGACGTATACCTACGACCCGAACGGGGTGTTCAACAGCCTGGCGGTTGGTGAGACCACCACCGACAGCTTCACCTACACCGCGACCGACAGTGCCGGTGCCACCGACACGGCGACGCTGACCATCACCATCAACGGCGCCAATGACGGCCCAGATGCGGAGAATGACAGCGGCTCCGTCGGTGAGGACGGTGTCCTGGCGGTGGCCGCTGACGGCGTTCTGTCCAACGACAGCGACCCGGATGCCAGCGATGTGCTGAACGTCAGCGCGGTCGAGGGGGCCGCCGCCAATGTTGGCGCGGCGGTGACCCTGGCCTCCGGCGCCATCGTCACCATGCTGGCCGATGGCAGCTACAGCTACGACACCAACGGTGCCTTCAACGGCCTGGGTGCCGGCGAGTCGACCACCGACAGCTTCACCTACACGGTGGATGACGGCAATGGCGGCACCGACACCGCGACAGTGACCATCACCGTCAACGGTGCCAATGACGGCCCGACCGCCGCCGACGACACAGGCGCGGTCGGCGAGGACGACATCCTCACCGTCGCCGCCAACGGCGTGCTGTCCAACGACAGCGACCCGGATGCCACCGACGTGCTGAATGTCAGCGCGGTCGAGGGGGCTGCCGCCAATGTCGGCGCGGCCGTGACCCTGGCCTCCGGCGCCATCGTCACCATGAACGCCGATGGCAGCTACAGCTACGACACCAACGGCGCGTTCAACGGCCTTGCGACCGGCGAGTCGACCACCGACTCCTTCACCTACACGGTGAATGACGGCAATGGCGGCGTCGACACCGCGACGGTGACGATCACCATCAACGGTGCCAACGACGCGGTCTCCGCCACCGACGACACCGGTTCGGTCGGCGAGGACGGCGTCCTGGCCGTGGCCGCCGACGGCGTGCTGGCCAATGACGTGGACCCGGATGCCAGCGACGTGCTGAACGTCAGCGCGGTCGAGGGCGTTGCCGCCAATGTCGGCGCGGCCGTCACCCTGGCCTCCGGCGCCATCGTCACGATGAATGCCGATGGCAGCTACAGCTACGACACCAACGGCGCCTTCAACGGCCTGGCGGCCGGCGAGTCGACCACCGACACCTTCACCTACACGGTGTCGGACGGTGCCGGTGGCGTCGACACCGCGACGGTGACGATCACCATCAACGGCGCCAATGACGGCCCGACCGCCGCCGACGACAGCGGCTCGGTCGGCGAGGACGACATCCTCACGGTCGCCGCCAACGGTGTCCTGTCCAACGACAGCGACCCGGATGCGACCGATGTGCTGAACGTCAGCGCGGTCGAGGGTGCTGCCGCCAATGTCGGCGCGGCGGTGACCCTGGCCTCCGGTGCCATCGTCACCATGAACGCCGATGGCAGCTACAGCTACGACACCAACGGCGCCTTCAACAGCCTTGCGGCCGGCGAGTCGACCACCGACTCGTTCACCTACACGGCGGCCGACGGCAATGGCGGCGTCAGCACCGCGACGGTGACGATCACCATCAACGGTGCCAATGACGGCCCGACGGCGGCGGATGACGCCGGCTCGGTCGGTGAGGACGATGTCCTGACCGTCGCCGCCAACGGCGTCCTGTCCAACGACAGCGATCCGGATGCCACCGACGTGCTGAACGTCAGCGCGGTCGAGGGGGCTGCCGCCAATGTCGGCGCGGCGGTGATCCTGGCCTCTGGCGCCATCGTCACCATGAACGCCGATGGCAGCTACAGCTACGACACCAATGGCGCCTTCAACGGCCTGGCGGCCGGCGAAAGCACCACCGACTCCTTCACCTACACGGTGGATGACGGCAATGGTGGCGTCGACACCGCAACGGTGACGATCACCATCAACGGTGCGAATGACGGCCCGACCGCCGCCGACGACACCGGCGCGGTCGGCGAGGACGACGTCCTGACCGTGGCCGCCAATGGCGTGCTGTCCAACGACAGCGACCCGGATGCCACGGATGTGCTGAACGTCAGTGCGGTCGAGGGTGCTGCCGCCAATGTCGGCGCGGCGGTGACCCTGGCCTCCGGCGCCATCGTCACGATGAACGCCGATGGCAGCTACAGCTACGACACCAATGGTGCGTTCAACAGCCTGGCGGCCGGCGAGTCGACCACCGACTCCTTCACCTACACGGCGGCCGACGGCAATGGCGGCGTCAGCACCGCGACGGTGACCATCACCATCAACGGTGCCAATGACGGCCCGACGGCGGCAGATGACGCCGGCTCGGTCGGTGAGGACGATGTCCTGACCGTCGCCGCCAACGGTGTCCTGTCCAACGACAGCGATCCGGATGCGACCGACGTGCTGAACGTCAGCGCGGTCGAAGGCTCCGGTGCCAATGTCGGCGCAGCGGTGACCCTGGCCTCCGGTGCCATCGTCACCATGAACGCCGATGGCAGCTACAGCTACGACACCAACGGTGCCTTCAACGGCCTTGCCGCCGGCGAGAGCACGACCGACTCTTTCACCTACACGGTGGATGACGGCAACGGCGGAATTGACACCGCCACGGTGACCATCACCGTCAACGGTGCCAATGACGGCCCGACGGCGGCGGATGACACCGGCTCGGTCGGTGAGGATGATGTCCTGACCGTGGCCGCCAACGGTGTCCTGTCCAACGACAGCGATCCGGATGCCACCGATGTGCTGAATGTCAGCGCGGTCGAGGGCGTTGCCGCCAATGTGGGCGCGGCCGTGACCCTGGCCTCCGGCGCCATCGTCACCATGAACGCCGATGGCAGCTACAGCTATGACACCAACGGTGCCTTCAACAGCCTTGCGGCCGGCGAGTCGACCACCGACTCGTTCACCTACACGGCGGCCGACGGCAATGGCGGCGTCAGCACCGCGACGGTGACCATCACCATCAACGGTGCCAATGACGGCCCGACCGCTGCCGACGACAGCGGTTCGGTCGGTGAGGACGACGTCCTGACCGTGGCCGCCAACGGCGTGCTGTCCAACGACAGCGACCCGGATGCGACGGATGTGCTGAATGTCAGCGCGGTCGAGGGTGCTGCCGCCAATGTCGGCGCGGCGGTGACCCTGGCCTCCGGTGCCATCGTCACGATGAACGCCGATGGCAGCTACAGCTACGACACCAATGGCGCGTTCAACAGCCTGGCCGCCGGCCAGACCGCGACCGACTCGTTCACCTACACGGTGGATGACGGCAATGGCGGTGTCGACACCGCGACGGTGACGATCACCATCAACGGTGCCAATGACGGCCCGACGGCGGCCGACGACACCGGCGCGGTGGGTGAGGACGACATCCTCTCCGTGGCCGCCAATGGCGTGCTGGCCAACGACGCCGATCCGGACTCCGGTGCGGTGCTGAACGTCAGCGCGGTGCAGGGCTCCGCGGCCAATGTCGGCGCGGCGGTGACCCTGGCGTCGGGTGCCATCGTCACCATGCTCGCCGATGGCAGCTACAGCTACGACACCAACGGTGCCTTCAACAGTCTTGCTGCCGGCGAGTCGACCACCGACTCCTTCACCTACACGGCGGCCGACGGCAATGGCGGCTTCAGCACCGCGACGGTGACCATCACCGTCAACGGCGCCAATGACGCCGTGGCCGCGGTGGATGACTCGGCCTCGGTCGGTGAGGACGACATCCTCAGCGTGGCCGCCAACGGCGTCCTGTCCAACGACTTGGATCCGGATGCGACCGACGTGCTGAATGTCAGCGCGGTCGAGGGCTCCGCGGCCAATGTCGGCGCGGCGGTGACCCTGGCCTCCGGCGCCATCGTCACCATGAACGCCGATGGCAGCTACAGCTACGACACCAACGGCGTGTTCAACAGCCTGGCCACCGGCCAGACCGCCACCGACACCTTCACCTACACGGTGGATGACGGCAATGGCGGCGTCGACACGGCCACGGTGACGGTCACCATCAACGGTGCCAATGACGGCCCGACCGCCGGCGACGACACCGGCACGGTCGGCGAGGACGGCGTCCTCACCGTTGCCGCCAACGGCGTGCTGGCCAATGACGGCGATCCGGACTCCGGCGCGGTACTGAACGTCAGTGCGGTGCAGGGCTCCGCGGCCAATGTGGGCGCGGCGACGACGCTGGCCTCCGGTGCCGTGGTCACCATGAACGCCGATGGCAGCTACAGCTACGATCCGAGCGGCGCGTTCAACAGCCTCGCGGTCGGCGAGACCGGCACGGATACCTTCACCTACACGGTGTCGGACGGTGCCGGCGGAACCGACACGGCCACGGTGACCATCACGATCACCGGCGCCAACGACGCCCCGGTCGCCAACGATGACGCCGTCTCGGTGTCGGAGGACGGCGTCCTCAACGTCGCCGCCGGCGGGATCCTGACGAACGACGTCGATCCGGACGCCAGCGACGTGCTGACCGTCAGCCAGGTCGAGGGTTCCGCGGCCAATGTCGGCGCGGCCATCACCCTGGCGTCGGGCGCGCTGCTGACCATGAACGCGGATGGCAGCTACAGCTACGACCCGAACGGCCAGTTCAACGGCCTCGGCGTCGGCCAGACGGCGACCGACACCTTCACCTACGCGGTGGATGACGGCAATGGCGGCACCGACATGGCGACCGTGACGGTCACCATCAACGGTGCCAACGACGCCCCGACGGCGGCCGATGACACCGGCACCACCGATGAGAACACGGTGCTGTCGGTCCCGGCCAACGGCGTGCTGGCCAATGACAGCGATCCGGATGCCGGCGACACCTTCTCGGTGACCGCGGTCCAGGGTGCGGCGGCCGGCGTCGGCAGCCAGGTGACCCTGGCCTCGGGCGCGCTGCTGACCATGAACGCGGACGGCAGCTACGCCTACGATCCGAACGGGCAGTTCTCGGCCCTGCTGGACGGCCAGACGGCGACCGACACGTTCACCTACACCATCACCGACAGCCAGGGCGCCACGGACACCGCCACGGTGACCGTGACCATCAACGGCATCTCCAACACGGCTCCGATCGCCAACAACGATACGGCGACGACGACCGAGGACGATGTCCTGGTGGTGGCGGCCGACGGCGTGTTGGCGAACGACACCGATCCGGATGTCGGCGACGTGCTGAGCGTCAGCACGGTCGAGGGCTCGGCGGCCAATGTCGGGGCCCAGATCACCCTGGCGTCCGGCGCGCTGCTGACCATGAACGCGGATGGCAGCTACAGCTACGACCCGAACGGCCAGTTTGACACGCTGGGTGTCGGCCAGACCGGAACCGACACCTTCACCTACACGGTGGATGACGGCAACGGCGCCACCGACACGGCGACGGTGACGGTCTCGGTGACCGGCGTGAACGACGCTCCGGTCGCGGTTTCCGACACCTTCGTGGTCGGCCATGAGGACGACACCGAGGTCGAATCGCCGACCTTCCTGGAGAACGATTTCGATCCGGAGGACGGCGCTTCTGTCACCCTGGTGTCGATCGACGGCACGCCGGTCGACTTCTCCGCCGGCCAGATGGACGTGTTCCTGGCCAACGGGGACATCGTCCAGTTCAACCCGGATTACAGCTTCAACTACGTGCTGATGGATCCGGCGGCCGGCGACCTCCAGTTCGGCGAGTCCTTCACCACGGGCCCGGTCTCGTATGTGATCGAGGACTCCAACGGTCTGCAGACCACCGGTTCGATCACCTTCGTGGTGGCCAACAGCACCTTCAACATCCAGGACCTGGATGGCACCAATGGCTTCGTCGTCAACGGCGTGGCGGGTACCGATCTCTCCGGTCACTCCGTCTCCAGCGCCGGCGACGTCAACGGTGACGGCTATGACGACTTCATCATCGGCGCCTTCCAGGCCAATCCGGCCACCGGCGCTGACGCCGGCGCCAGCTACGTGGTGTTCGGCGATGCCAGCGGTCCGGGCGCCAGCCTTGATCTCTCCAGCCTGAACGGCACCAACGGCTTTGCCATCAACGGCGAGGTCGCGGGCCAGTTCACCGGCCGGTCGGTCAGCGGTGCCGGCGACGTCAATGGTGACGGCTTCGCCGACATCATTGTGGGCATGCGCGACGAGAGCAATGGCGGCGTGGCGGGCTCCGAGAGCAGCTACGTCATCTTCGGCAGCGCCTCGGGCTTCGGCGCCAGCGTCGACCTGGGCAGCCTGAACGGCACCAACGGGTTCGCGATCACCGGCATCGATGCCAACTTCACCGACATCGTCGTGGGCTCCGCCGGCGACGTGAACGGCGACGGCATCGACGACATCGTGATCGGCTCGCAGGGTGCCGGTGCGACCAATATGGGCGCGAGCTACGTGGTGTTCGGCCAGTCGGGCGGCTTCGGCTCCTCGATCGATGTCTCCACCCTGGACGGCACGAACGGGTTCTCGATCACCGGTTCCGACGTCAACGACAACACCGGCTTCGCGGTGTCCGGCGGCGACCTCAACAATGACGGCTACGACGACGTCATTGTCGGCGCGGTCGGCGGCGATCCGGGCGGTGTGAACAATGCCGGCGAGGTCTATGTCGTCTACGGCGGTGCCGCGGGCATCCCGTCCAACATCGACGTGTCGACCCTGAACGGGACCAACGGCATGGTGATCACCGGCGCCAATGTCGATGGCGAGGCCGGCAACTCGATCAGCTCCGCCGGCGACATCAACGGCGACGGCATCGACGATCTGGTGATCGGCGAACGTGGCTTCTACTACGGCACCGGCGGCGCCTACGTGGTGTTCGGCCAGGATGGCGGATTGGGCACCAGCTTCGACCTGGCCAGCCTGGACGGCACCAACGGCTTCCGCATCACCGGTAACGTGCAGGGCGACGAGGCCGGGTACTCGGTGGCCATGGCCGGCGACATCAACGGCGATGGCTTCGATGACATCATCATCGGTGCCCGCGGTGCCATGGGCTACGACTACTACGGCACGCCGTACTCCAACTTCGGCGAGAGCTATGTGGTCTTCGGTTCGGCCGGCGGCTTCGGTGCCACCATCAACCTCAACCAGCTGGACGGCAGCAACGGCTTCACCATCAGCGGCGTGGTCGAGGAGGACACCCTTGGCAACTCGGTCAGCGGTGCCGGGGACATCAATGGTGACGGCTATGATGATCTGATCATCGGCGCGCCGAAGACGGATGCCAACGGGAACGACTCCGGTGCCTCCTACGTCCTCTACGGCCAGGATTTCCAGGGCAACGTGACCCATCAGGGCACGGCGGCCGCGGACAATCTGACCGGCGACGCCACCGCCAACACCATGATTGGCGGTACCGGCGACGACATCCTCACCGGGGCCGGGGGGCTGGACGTCCTCTACGGCGGCGAGGGCGACGATACGCTGGTGATCGCCGACCTGGCGCCGCAGCGCATCGATGGCGGAACCGGCGAGGACACCCTGCAGATCCAGGGCGCCAGCCTGAACATCGATCTGGGCGACCTGCCGATCGCCGGCATCGAGGCGCTGGACATCACCGGCACCGGCGACAACGTCCTGACGCTCAACGTGATGGACGTGCTGGATGCCTCGGACAGCAGCAACACCCTGAAGGTGCTGGGCGACCTGGGCGACCAGGTGGTCGCCGAGGGCGGCTGGACCTCGGCCGGCCAGCAGCTGGACGGCGGCGTGCTGTTCGATGTCTACACCGCCGGCGAGGCCACGCTGATGGTCGACAGCGACATCAACAATGTCGTGATCGTCTAGCCGGCGAATACCGGGCCATACCGGTCGAAGGCGGCCGTCCCGCAGAGCGCGGGGCGGCCGCTTTCCTGTCCGGACCTTCCGTCGATCAAAGGCCGGCCCGGGCTTTACCGAGGCTTTACCGCGCGATGCTTCAATGAACCGCCCGCCGCGCGTTCGCGGGCGCCGATGAGCGCCCGCTGCCGATCACGGATACCTCCCACAGCCGGACCGCACACCCGATGACGAGCAAGACGAAGACCGCGACGAAACCCAAGGCCAAGGCCGCCCCCGAGGCGCCGGCGATGCCGGCGCTGAGCCTGGAGCCGACGCCGGGCCTGGCGGAATGGCTGCACGAGCGCCGGCTGAGCCTGGGCTTCACCACCTATCGGGTCGGCAAGCTGTTCACCGTCGGCACCCAGCCGGATGGCCGGCTGTCGATCTTCGAGCGGACGATGGACCGCTGCATGGGCATGGCCGTAAACGGGTCCGGGTTCCTGGTCAGCACGCTGTACCAGATCTGGCGCTTCGAGGACGCGCTGCAGCCGGGCCAGGATTCCGACGGCTATGACCGCGTCTACCTACCCCAGGTCGGCTATGTCACCGGCAATCTGGACGTCCACGACGTGGCGGTCGACAAGAGCGGCCGGATCCTCTTCGTCAACACCCTGTTCTGCTGCCTGGCCACCACCAGCGATACGCACAGCTTCACGCCGGTCTGGAAGCCGCCTTTCGTCAGCGGACTGGCGCCGGAGGACCGCTGCCACCTGAACGGCCTGGCCATGCGGGACGGCCTGCCGGCCTTCGTGACGGCGGTGGCGGAGACCGACACGCCGGAAGGCTGGCGCGCGCATCGCAACGATGGCGGCTGCGTGGTCAGCGTCGAGGATGACGAGGTGGTGCTGCGCGGGCTGTCCATGCCGCATTCGCCGCGCTGGCACGACGACCGGCTGTGGCTGCATGATTCCGGCACCGGCCGGTTCGGCCACGCCGTCATGAAGAGCGGAAAGTTCGAGCCCGTGAGCTTCTGCCCCGGGTTCCTGAGAGGTTTGGACTTCGCCGGCGACTTCGCGGTCATGGGGACGTCCAAGCCGCGCGATGGCGACACCTTCTCGGGCCTGCCGCTCGACGAGATCCTGGCCCGCAGCAAGGTCAACGCCCAATGCGCGGTCCATGTGGTCGACCTGCGCAGCGGCGAGATCGCCCATTCGCTCAAGATCGAAGGCCTGGTGGGCGAGCTCTACGACGTGGTCCTGCTGCCCGAGACCGTCCGGCCGATGATGATCGGCTTCCAGGGCGAGCAGATCCGTCGCGTCATCACCATCGGCGACTGACCCCGCTGGACCTTGAGATCGGCGCTGCCGCGCCGCAAGATGCCCGCCTGGCAAATGGCGAAAGGGGCGGGGTCTCACGATGGACGGCTTTGTTGTATTGGTTCGGTTCGAGCTGGAGTCCGGACAGCGCGGCGCGTTCCAGGCGCTGGTCGAGCGCAACGCGGCCGCGTCGGTCCGCGACGAGCCGGGCTGTCGCCGCTTCGACGTTCTGACGCCCCGGGACGGGTCCGACACCATCGTCCTCTACGAGATCTACGACGATCGCGACGCCTTCGAGGCGCACAAGCGCATGCCGCACTACCTCGCGTTCAAGGAAGAGACCGAGAGCCTGGTGCGTTCGCTGACACTGGACGAGCTCGATCTGAGCGAGCACGCGGCCGCCTGAGCCGGGGGCGGGCGCCTCGCGCAAGCGTGTAGCGGCGGCGCGTGACAGCGCCGCCCCGCCGTCGTTCAATACCATCCCATGCTGCTGGCCGTGCCCTGCGGCGGCGGCTCCCGAATCGCGGAAGGACATGAGTGATGGCCGAAACTGCCCTGATCGTTGGTGCCGGCGCCGGCCTGAGCGCCGCCTTGGCCCGCCACCTGGCGCGTGACGGCGTGCAGGTGGCGTTGGCGGCGCGGACGGCCGGCAAGCTTGCCGACCTGGCGGCCGAGACCGGCGCCCGGACCTATGAGGCGGATTGCAGCGCGTTGGCCGATGTCGAGCGGCTGTTTTCGGCGCTGGACGACGATCTCGGCACGCCGGACCTGGTGGTCTACAACCCCAGCTATCGCAGCCGCGGGCCGCTCGTCGACCTCGACCCCGCCGACGTCGAGAAGGCGCTGCGCATCACCTGCTTCGGTGGTTTCCTGGTCGGTCAGGCGGCGGCGCGGCGGATGCTGGCGCGCGGCCAGGGCACGATCCTGTTTACCGGCGCCTCCGCCAGCGTGAAAGGCTACGCCCACTCGGCGCCCTTCGCCATGGGCAAGTTCGGCCTGCGCGGGCTGGCCCAGAGCATGGCGCGGGAGCTGGCGCCGAAGAACATCCATGTCGCGCATTTCGTCATCGACGGCGGCATCCTGCCGCCCGGCAGCGCTGACGGCGATGCCGATTCCCGGCTGCACCCCGAGGCGATCGCCGAGACCTACCTCAACGTCTACAGGCAGCATCGCAGCGCCTGGACATGGGAGGTGGAGCTGCGTCCCTGGGTGGAGAAGTTCTAGGACCGCCGGGCGCCGGCGTCAGATCCGCTCGACCTGGTCGAGGATCTCGTCGGCGATCGCCTGTTTGAGTTCCGGCGGCAGCATCACCGCGGGGACCCATTCACCGCCGGGCCTGCGGAACCGCGGCGCCTCGACGGCCAGCATGCCGGTCGGCTGGCGCATCACGCGCACGCCCTGGATGGCCATTTCCACATCGTTGACGGTGACGACGACGGTCGCAAGCGCGAACAGCCGCCCGGACTCCACCCGCTCCACGCGGATGACCTCGAACGAGACCTCTACGGAATCGGTTTCCAGGGTGTCCATGTCCGTCATCCGTCGCCGCTCCGCGGCCGTTTCAGCGTGCCTATCAATACCCGCCGATCCGGCGGTTGGCGACATCTTTCGCGCGCATCGACGCCGGTCGAGGCAAACCATAGCGTCACGCATGAGCGCCGCAGCCGGGCCGTCTGCCGACACATTACCGATATTTGAGAAAAAGGCATCTTAAATTGCCGTCGCTGCGACGTGGATCGCCATCGCGCCTCCCGCCGCGCAGCCGAAGCACGGCACGGGATTCCCGGTGTTGGGACGCGCATTTGTGGCCATTCAATGGTTTCTTAATCGCGCCGGGCGATGATCCCCGCCAATCGAACCCAATCAGCGCTTGGCCGAAATTCGGCCGGAGGAGTTGGCGTGACTCGAAAAATGCCCGGACTTTCCGGTATCGCGGTTTTGGCCGCCGCCGGCCTGATGGCATCCGCCTGCGTCATGAAGGATCCGAAATTCGGCACGGCCGCGATCCCCGATGCCGCCCAGGCTCAGGATGCGATGATCATGATCGGGGCGGATGGCGATACGACGGTGCTCAACGCACCGCCGAGCCTGTGCAGCGACCCGCGCTTCGGCCGGCCCGCCGGCCGCGCGGCGGCAGGCGCCGTCTCCATCCCCTGCTGGGACGGATCCTGATCTAGGCGACCGCCGCGGCGTCCGAATCGGGACGGTCGCGGGACGGGCCGGGCACCGGTGCCCGCCCTATCCGGTCGATGAGCGATTCCATTGCGGCCCGCATGTCCTCGATACGCAGGACGGCGGGCCGAATTTTTTCGCACCATGGGCATGCGGCCCCGATGCAGGGCGCAGGGCCGGCGGAATTCCGCGCTTTTTGTGCTGTCGGAAAAAATAAACCATAATCTTCGCAATTGGTGATGAAGGTCACAGTCCCCCGGCGTCCTTGGGGATAGTTTCCTCTGGCGTCTGCGGGAGCGGCCGCGTAATTTAGAGCAAAATTTGAGCTAACTCCGAGATACGCAGGGGTTCGTCATGAAAACGTCACTCATCCAGTCCGCCATCTGTGTTGGCGCCATCGCCGGGGCCATGGTGTTCGCGATGCCGGCATCGGCTCAGGACTCTGCGGTTCCTGACGCCGACCAGATCATCGAAAACCTCACGATGCCGGAGGCGCCGGCACCGGGCCTGCGCATGAAAGGCACCGGACGCGGCATCTCGGTCCAGGCCGTCGAGCAGGTCGAGCCGCCGTCGATGAACTTCGCGGTGGAGTTCGAACTCGGCTCGGCGAACCTGACGCCGGAAGCGAGGACCGTTCTGGACCAGCTCGGTGTCGCGCTGACGTCGGACTCGCTGTCGCCCTTCGACTTCCGGATCTCCGGCCATACCGATGCAACCGGTCCGGAGACCTTCAATCTCCAGCTCTCCGAGCAGCGGGCACGGGCCGTCGAGGCCTACCTGTCGGCGAATTTCGGCATCGACCGCGGTCGGCTGAACACCGTCGGCATGGGTGAGAGCGCCTTGCTGGATGCCGGCAACCCGTTCAGCCCGCAGAATCGCCGGGTCGAGATCACCAATATCGGCGCATCGGGAAGCTGACGCCCCAAGACGGGCGAAGACAAGCCGAATCGTTACCTGACGGGGCCGGCAGACCCAGCGGATTGCCGGCCCTTGTGCTGTGTGAAATCGGCAAGGATTCCCCACCGTTTGACAACGACAGGGGCAATTCTCGATGGGAGAGCCTTTGAATTTTCCGAAAATTTTCTGTACACTCGAATAACACCTCAAGATTTGTTAAAAAATCGTTAAGGCGGGGGCGAATGTACGTCGAGAGTGATGGGGCCGGGCGGGGCAGCCGCGTCGCCCGCTTTGCATTTGGTTGTGCACGACTCGAGATGGCCCCGTCGGCGGATCGGCGGGCCGCGTTGCGTCGTGATGGCCCACCCCTCGCACGAACGATCATGCCCCGATTCATTGCATTGCCCTTGCGGTTCCGCCCTGCGCTGGCGCTCTGCGCGCTGACCGCCGCGATTCTGGGCCTCGCCGGCACGGCCCAGGCTCAGCAGGTGCCGCCCCCGGCCGAGCTGCGCCCGGGTATCTCTCCGGACCGCGTGCCGCCCCTGCAGCCGCCGCCGGCCGACCCCGATCTGAGCGCCCCCAGCCAGATCGACCCCGAAATTCCGCCGGGTGCCGAGGCGGCCCGCTTCTTCCTGGCCGATATCGAGATCGAGGGCGCGACGGCCTATGGCGCGGGTGCGCTGCGGCCGCTGTTCGCGGAGTTCCTGCAGACCGAGATCAGCCTGGCGACGCTGTACGGCATCGCCTCGGCGATCGAGTCCCGCTATCGCGAGGACGGCTTCATCATCAGCCGGGCGATCGTGCCGGCCCAGTCGGTCAGCGACGGCGTCTATCGCATCCAGGTCATCGAGGGCTACGTCACCAACGTTGTCCTGGAGGGCGATATCGGCAACAGCCGAGGCCTGGTCGAGCGCTATCTGAACCGGATCCTCGATTCCCGCCCGGTCAACATCGCCGACATCGAGCGCTACCTGCTCCTGATGAACGACCTTCCCGGCATCTCGGGGACCGGCGTGCTGCGGCCCTCGGGCGCGGATGTCGGGGCGGCGGAGTTGGTTGTCACCGCCCAGCGCAAGCGTGTCGACGGCTTTGCCCTGGTCGACAACCGCGGATCGGAATTCACCGGCGAGGAGGGCGCCGCCGTCGGCCTGTCGGCGAATTCCTTCACCCCGTTCGGCGAGCAGACCGAGCTCGTGCTGTTCTCCGCCCTGGAGGACCAGGAGCAGCGGGTCGGACAGATCACCTACGAACAGCAGATCGGCAGCGATGGCCTCACGGTGCGCGGGCTCGCCTCCTACGGCGTGTCCGAACCGGGCGGCACCCTGGAATCGCTGGACGTTGAGCAGGAGACCCTGCTGCTCACGCTGGAGGCGGAATACCCCTATGTGCGATCCCGCCGCTTCAACTTCAGCGTCTCGGCGGGCTTCGAATTCATCGAGCAGGACAGCGATATCCTCGATGGCGCGACGACGGTCGCCGACGACAGCCTGCGGGTCCTGCACGCCACGGCGACGATGGATTACCGGGACAGTTTCGGCGGCGCCAATTTCGCCGAGTTCGGCATCCGCCAGGGGCTGCCCATCCTCGATGCCAGCGAGGATGGCGACAACAACCTGTCGCGCGTCGAAGGCGACGGCACCTTCACGACATTGAATGCCGAGGTGGCGCGGCTGCAGCGCCTGACGTCCAATTTCAACCTGCTGGCGCAGGTCGGTGGCCAATTCGGATTTGATCAGGAGCTGCTGTCGACCGAGGAATTCGAGATCGGCGGGCTGACGTTCGGCCGCGGCTACGATCCTTCGGAACTCACGGGCGACAGCGGATTGGGCGCGCTCCTTGAGCTGCAGTTCAACCAGGCGCCGGGCCTGTCGTTCCTGCAGAGCTACCAGGTCTACGCGTTCTACGATTTTGGCGTCGTCTTCAACTCGGATTCGAACACGCCCAGCGAGGAGTCGCTGGCATCGGCGGGTGTCGGCGTGAGGACGAACCTGACCGATTGGCTGTCCCTGGACCTGGAGGTCGCGAAGCCGCTGACCCGGGACCCGGCGAACCGGTCGGTCAGCGACCCGGATGCGGAACGGTATTTCTTCCGCGTGACGGGGCAGTTCTGAGGGGCGGTATGCGATCGCCGCGGCGTGGTCGCGGGCGGTTGCGACATTGATGTGACAGGGCCGGAGATAAGTTCGGTCTACGAAGCTGCAGGCAGTGAGCTTCGGCGGAGGAGGGACACAGGATGGGCGATACCATGACGGGCGGACAACGCACCGCGACTTCGCGGCAGATCCCCGACGGCAGGACGCTGTCGCGATTGAACAGGCACTATCGCGGCAGCACCGCGCTGAGCAACCGGGCGCTCTTCTGGGGCGCGCCGCTGGTCGGTGCCGCGCTTCTGAGCGCGGTCCCGGCGGCAGGCAATCCGACGGGCGGATCGGTCGTCGGCGGCAGCGCCACGATCTCCGGCGAGGGCACCGGCAACGTCACGGTCAACCAGACGACCGATCGCGCGATCCTGCACTGGGACGACTTCTCCATCGGGGCTGGCGAGACGACCCAGTTCATCCAGCCCGGCTCCGGCTCCATCGCCGTCAACCGGGTGACCGGCACCGCCCAATCCCTGCTGCTCGGGACCCTGACCGCCAACGGCAATGTCTGGATCATCAACCCGAACGGTCTGGTCGCCGGCGCCGGCGCCATCATCGACGTGAACGGGTTCCTGGCATCGACCGCGGATATCCTCGACAGCGACATCCTGGACGGCGACGACCGGTTCAGCTTCAACATCCCCTCGCTCAACCCCGATGCGTCCATCGTGAACCTGGGCGACATCACGGTCGGAGAGCGCGGGCTTGCCGCCCTGGTGGCGCCGGGCGTGGAGAATGACGGCCTGATCGTCGGCCGCATGGCGCAGGTGGTGCTCGGCGGCGCGGAGACCTTCGCCCTCGACTTCGCTGGCGACGGTCTGCTCAGCTTCGAGGTGACCTCGGCGGTCGCCGCCGCCCCGGACGGCATGACCGACCTGGTCACCAATTCCGGCCTGATCGACGCGCCCGGCGGCATGGTGCTGCTGACCGCGGAGAGCATGGACGGCGTGGTCGACAACGTCATCAACATGTCCGGCGTGATCCGCGCGCAGTCGTTGACGACAGCCAACGGCACGGTGGTTCTGTCCGGCGGCGACAGCGGGCTCGTGAGCCTGTCCGGCACCATCGATGCGTCCGGGACCGGCGCGGGTGAGACCGGCGGCACCGTCAAGCTGCTCGGCGAGACCGTCGCGCTGGAGCTGGATGCGCTGATTGATGTGTCCGGTGATGCCGGCGGTGGCACGGCGTTGATCGGCGGCGCGTTCCAGGGCAGCGGTCCGGAGCCGAATTCTGTCCTCAGCTTCGTCGGCACGGATGCTGCGATCTTCGCGGACGCGCTTACCGACGGTGACGGTGGGACCGTGATCGTCTGGGCGGACGACACCACGCAGTTCTATGGAAACATTACGGCGCGCGGCGGTGCCGAGGGCGGCGACGGCGGGTTTGTCGAGGTCTCCGGCAAGGAGTATCTGGCGTTTGGCGGAGATGTGGATACGTCTGCGGCCGCAGGCAGCATGGGAATGCTGCTCCTCGACCCGACCGATATCGTCATTCAGGACGGTATTGGCGACGGCGCGGCCGACGGCACGAACACCTTCGCAGGAAGCCCGAGTGGCGGGGCGGGCACGGTAACCGGCGGTGACACGGGACCGACCGTGATCTTCGAGTCTGAGCTCGAGGGTTTGGGCGCGGCGACGAATATCAGCCTTGCCGCGACCAACAACATCACCGTCAACGATCTGACGGACAATGTCCTGAATCTTCAGACGACCGGCTCGGTCACGTTCATTGCCGATTCGGACAATGCTGGCGGCGGCGCATTCTCGATGGATGCCTCGGACTCGATCGTCACGGCAGGCGCAAGCCTGAGCTTCAGCGGCGCAACATTGACTCTTGGTGACCTCAACGCCGGCGCGGGCGGTGTCACCTTGACCGCGGGCACAGGGGGCGCCTCGTTTGGCAGCTTGACGTCCGGCTCGCTGCTCGTGACGTCCGGTGGGGCGGTGAGCGGTTCCGGAGTCGCCACGGTGACCGGAAGCACGCAGGTGCTGGCTGCCGGCAACACGATCACCTTGGCCAACGCCGGCAACGATTTCGGCGGTACGGTCACCACTGATGGGTCCATCACCCAATTGGCCGACGTCAATGCGATCGCGCTTGGCGACACCGACGCGACGACACTGACCGTCACGGCAGGCGGTGCAATCACCGATGCCGCCAATGCGAATATCGAGATCACCGGCCTCGCCAGTTTCGATGCGGGCGGCAACACGATTACGCTCGGCGACACCGCCAGTGCGACGTTCCCCGTGCGGTTCGGGTCTCTGCAATTGTCGGGCGGCGCGGTCAGTGTGACCGAGTCGGCCGGAGGCTCACAGGACGGAACGGAACTTGCCGGCGTAACGGCGACCAGCCTGACCCTGTCATCCGAAGGCACGATCACCGACAGTGGCGTTCTTGCGGTGACGGGGACGTCGTCGTTCACGACGACCGCGAACAACGGTTCTGTGACGCTGGACAGCGCCAGCAGCTTCGGCGACGCGGTGACGGTGAACACCGACGGGACCGGTTCGGCGTCGCTGACGAACGTGGCGACGGCGCTGGACCTGGGCGCCTCGACGGTTGGCGGCGCACTGACGGCGTCGGCGGCGAACGCGATCACCGACAGCGGCATTCTGGCGGTGACGGGGACATCGACCTTCACGACGACGGCGAACAGCGCGGCGATCACCCTGGACAGCGCCAACGTGTTCGGCGGCGCGGTTGGCCTGAACACCAATGGGACCGGTTCGGCCTCGGTGACGAATGTGGCGACGGTGGACCTGGGCGCGTCGACGGTTGGTGGCGCGCTGACGGTGTCGGCGGGCGGTGCGATCACCGACAGCGGTGTTCTGAACGTGACGGGGACGTCGGCGTTCACGACGACGGCGAACAACGGTTCTGTGACGCTGGATAGTGCCAGCAGCTTCGGCAACACGGTGACGGTGAACACCGACGGGACCGGTTCGGCGTCGCTGACGAACGTGGCGACGACGCTGGACCTGGGCACCTCGACGGTTGGCGGCGCGCTGGTCGCGTCGGCGGCGAACGCGATCACCGACAGCGGCGTGCTGAACGTGACGGGGACGTCGACCTTCACGACGACGGCGAACAACGCGGCGATCACCCTGGACAGCGCCAACGTGTTCGGCAACTCGGTTGGCCTGAACACCGACGGGACGGGCTCGGCCTCGGTGACCGGCATCTCCAGCGGCATCGACCTGGGGGCTTCGTCGGTCGGCGGCGGCCTGACGGTCGCGGCGGGCGGCTCGATCACGCAGTCCGGCACGGTGTCGGTGACGGGGACGACCTCGCTGACGGCGGGCGCTGTCGGCAACTTCTTCGACATTGCGCTGACCGATACGGCGAACACGCTGACCGGCGCGGTGTCGGCGACCGGCGAGGATGTGAGCCTGGCGGCGCAGTCGCTGACGCTGGGCACGGTGACGACCAATGGCGGCGACACCGCGGACACGACGATCGCTGGCAACGCCGGTGTTCTGACGGCGACGGCGGCGGGCAATATCATCGACAGCGGCGTGCTGACGGTGGCGGGTACCTCGTCGTTCACGACGACGGCGAACGACGGTTCTGTGACGCTGGACAGCGCCAACAGCTTCGGCGGCGCGGTCAGCTTCGCCACCAACGGCACCGGCTCGGCCTCGGTGACCGGCATCACCAGCGGGTTGGACCTGGGCGCCTCGACGGTTGGCGGCGCGCTGGTGGCGTCGGCGGGCGGCGCGATCACCGACAGCGGCGTGCTGAACGTGACGGGGACGTCGACCTTCACGACGACGGCGAACAACGCGGCGATCACCCTGGACAGTGCCAACGTGTTCGGCGGCGCGGTTGGCCTGAACACCGACGGGACGGGCTCGGCCTCGGTGACCGGCCTTGCGACGGGCATCGACCTGGGCGCGTCGACGGTTGGCGGCACGCTGACCGTGTCGGCGGGGGATACGATCACCGACAGCGGTGTGCTGAACGTGACGGGGACGTCGGCGTTCACGACGACCGCGAACAACGGTTCGGTGACGCTGGACAGCGCCAATCAGTTCGGCAACACGGTGACGGTGAACACGAATGGGACGGGCTCGGCGTCGCTGACGAACGTGGCGACGGCGCTGGACCTGGGCGCCTCGACGGTTGGCGGCGCACTGACGGCGTCGGCGGCGAACGCGATCACCGACAGCGGCATTCTGGCGGTGACGGGGACATCGACCTTCACGACGACGGCGAACAACGCGGCGATCACCCTGGACAGCGCCAACGTGTTCGGCGGCGCGGTTGGCCTGAACACCAATGGGACCGGTTCGGCCTCGGTGACGAATGTGGCGACGGTGGACCTGGGCGCGTCGACGGTTGGTGGCGCGCTGACGGTGTCGGCGGGCGGTGCGATCACCGACAGCGGTGTTCTGAACGTGACGGGGACGTCGGCGTTCACGACGACGGCGAACAACGGTTCTGTGACGCTGGATAGTGCCAGCAGCTTCGGCAACACGGTGACGGTGAACACCGACGGGACCGGTTCGGCGTCGCTGACGAACGTGGCGACGACGCTGGACCTGGGCACCTCGACGGTTGGCGGCGCGCTGGTCGCGTCGGCGGCGAACGCGATCACCGACAGCGGCGTGCTGAACGTGACGGGGACGTCGACCTTCACGACGACGGCGAACAACGCGGCGATCACCCTGGACAGCGCCAACGTGTTCGGCAACTCGGTTGGCCTGAACACCGACGGGACGGGCTCGGCCTCGGTGACCGGCATCTCCAGCGGCATCGACCTGGGGGCTTCGTCGGTCGGCGGCGGCCTGACGGTCGCGGCGGGCGGCTCGATCACGCAGTCCGGCACGGTGTCGGTGACGGGGACGACCTCGCTGACGGCGGGCGCTGTCGGCAACTTCTTCGACATTGCGCTGACCGATACGGCGAACACGCTGACCGGCGCGGTGTCGGCGACCGGCGAGGATGTGAGCCTGGCGGCGCAGTCGCTGACGCTGGGCACGGTGACGACCAATGGCGGCGACACCGCGGACACGACGATCGCTGGCAACGCCGGTGTTCTGACGGCGACGGCGGCGGGCAATATCATCGACAGCGGCGTGCTGACGGTGGCGGGTACCTCGTCGTTCACGACGACGGCGAACGACGGTTCTGTGACGCTGGACAGCGCCAACAGCTTCGGCGGCGCGGTCAGCTTCGCCACCAACGGCACCGGCTCGGCCTCGGTGACCGGCATCACCAGCGGGTTGGACCTGGGCGCCTCGACGGTTGGCGGCGCGCTGGTGGCGTCGGCGGGCGGCGCGATCACCGACAGCGGCGTGCTGAACGTGACGGGGACGTCGACCTTCACGACGACGGCGAACAACAGCGCGATCACCCTGGACAGCGCCAACGTGTTCGGCGGCGCGGTTGGCCTGAACACCGACGGGACGGGCTCGGCCTCGGTGACCGGCCTTGCGACGGGCATCGACCTGGGCGCGTCGACGGTTGGCGGCACGCTGACGGTGTCGGCGGGGGATACGATCACCGACAGCGGTGTGCTGAACGTGACGGGGACGTCGGCGTTCACGACGACCGCGAACAACGGTTCGGTGACGCTGGACAGCGCCAATCAGTTCGGCAACACGGTGACGGTGAACACGAATGGGACGGGCTCGGCGTCGCTGACGAACGTGGCGACGGCGCTGGATCTGGGCGCCTCGACGGTTGGCGGCGCGCTGACGGCGTCGGCGGCGAACACGATCACCGACAGCGGCGTGCTGAACGTGACGGGGACGTCGACCTTCACGACGACGGCGAACAACAGCGCGATCACCCTGGACAGCGCCAACGTGTTCGGCGGTGCGGTTGGCCTGAATACCGACGGGACGGGCTCGGCCTCGGTGACCGGCCTCACCACGGGCATCGACCTGGGGGCCTCGACGGTTGGCGGCGCGCTGACCGTGTCGGCGGGGGATACGATCACCGACAGCGGTGTTCTGAACGTCACGGGGACGTCGGCGTTCACGACGACGGCGAACAACGGTTCGGTGACGCTGGACAGCGCCAGCAGCTTTGGCGACACGGTGACGGTGAACACCGACGGGACCGGTTCGGCGTCGCTGACGAACGTGGCGACGACACTGGACCTGGGCACCTCGACGGTGGGCGGCGCGCTGGTGGCGTCGGCGGCGAACGCGATCACCGACAGCGGCGTGCTGAACGTGACCGGGACGTCGACCTTCACGACGACGGCGAACAACGCGGCGATCACCCTGGACAGCGCCAACGTGTTCGGCGGCGCGGTTGGCCTGAACACCGACGGAACGGGCTCGGCCTCGGTGACCGGCATCTCCAGCGGCATCGACCTGGCGGCCTCCTCGGTCGGCGGCAACCTGACGGTGTCGGCCGGCGGCGCCGTGTCTGACAGCGGCACGGTGTCGGTGACCGGTGTGACGACCGTGACGGCGACGGGCAACACCATCACCCTCGATACGGGCACAAATGACTTTGTCGGCGCCGTTGGGACGACTGGCACGACCGTCACCTTGGTCGATACCAATGCGATCGTGCTCGGCGATACATCGGCCTCGTCACTGAACGTGAGCGCCGGAGGCGCAATCACGGACGCTGCCGGCGCGACGATCACCGCGAACACCCTGACCGTGTCTTCCGGTGCAGAGATCGATTTGAACAATGGCCACGAGATCGGCACCCTCGCGAGCGCCACGCGTGCCGGGAGTTTCAGGCTCATCGACTCCAGCAACGGACTGACGATTGGCGCGGGCGGAATTGACGAAGGCGTCGGTACCGTGACCGTGACAACGTCCGGCGGCGCGCTGAACGTCAGTGGCGCGATTGCCGCGGACGCGGACATCGTGACGCTGACCGGTGACGGGGTTACCTTCGGCGCCGCCGGCGACGTCAACGCCGGAAGCGGCAACATCAATGTAGACGGCGGCACCGGCGCCATCACGACGGCGAGCGGCACGACTTTGCTGTCGACCGGAACCATCGACCTGTTCGCGGGCTCCCTTGAGCTGAACACCGGCGCCCTGTCCCAGGTCGGCGGCACCTCCGTTGGCAACGGCCAGGCGACGAACGTCATCCTGCGCTCCCAGGCCGCCAACACGATCGGTGTCGGCAACGGCGCGGCGGTTGGGTTCAACGTGTCCGATGGCGAGTTGGATACGATCCGGACGGCGAACCTCGAGATCGGCGACGCGACCGCCGGTAACCTTGATGTCGGCACTGTTTCGCTGACCTCGGCGACCGCCACGACCGCGTTGACGCTGACCACGGGCGGCGCCATTTCGCAGCAGGCGGGCGGCTCGCTCGATATGTCGGCAAGCAATGGCGGCCTGCTGGCCCAGGCGGCCGGCAGCGTGGTGCTGGGCAGCGCCGCCAACAACCTCGGTGTCGTCGCGGCGACGGCGGGCGCCGGCAGCAGCGTGACGCTGGCAAATTCCGACGCGCTGACGATCGGGACCGTCGGCACGGTGTCCGGCATCACAGCGCCGGCCGGTGTCACCGTCTCGACGGCGAATGGCGATGTCACCGTCAGCAACAACGTCGTTGCCACGGGCGGCGACGTTTCGATCACCGCCGGCGGCGACGGTCAGCTGCTCGACAATGACGCGTTGATCGACGGCACCAATGTCTCGCTGGCGGCCGACAGGATGGCCCTGGACGGCGGCACCGTCGTCGCCGATGCCGTCGCCACGCTTGCCAGCGCAACGGCCGGCGACGCGATCAATGTCGGTGCCGCGGTGGACACCACGGCCAACACGCTTGAGCTTTCGATCGTTGAACTCGGCACGGTGACGGCGCCCAGCGCGCTGCGCATCGGCTCGACGACGGCCGGAACCGTCACCGTTTCGGCCGCGCTGGCAAACCCGAACGGCAGCACCAATACGGTCTCGCTGATCTCCGGCGGCACGGTGACGCAGACGGATGTGATCACCGTCTCCAACCTGCGGGTCGATGGCTCGGTCGTCGATCTGGATCTCGAGCTTCCGGCCACGAACGACGTCGATCAGCTGGCCGTCAACGCGACCTCGACTGTCCAATTCACCGACGCCGACGATCTCACGATCGGCAGCGTCGATGGTGTGAATGGCGTCTCGGGTGTAACCGTGGAAATCGATGTCGATGACCTGACCATCGCCCAGGCCGTGAATGCGACCTCGGTGTTCTACCTCAATCCGTTCACCAATGGCCGCGATGTCGCCCTCGGCAACGCCACGGGCCTGACGGGCAACGAGCTGTCGATCACGGATGCCGAGCTCGACAACATCGTCACGCCGAACCTGGTCATCGGGTTCGACAATGGCGTGAGCCTTGCCTCCGATGGCACCACATACACGGCCGGAAGCTTCAACATCGGAACGATCACCGATTCCGGCACGGCGACGATCGACAGCCTGTTCCTGTTGTCCAACGGCAATCTGGACTTCAACAGCACGGTCAATGGCAGCTTCAACATGGCGCTGTTCTTCACCGGCAATACGGAGTTCGACAACGCTGTCGGCAACTCGACGCTGCTCGAAGCGGTGCGGTTCATCACACCGGCCGTCGGGACCACGGGCGGCGACGTCACCATCAACAACGACGCCTTGCTGGCACCGTTCTCCTTCAACGCCACCAGCGTCGATATCGACATCGCCGGGGACATGACCAGCAATCAGACCCTGATCGGCACGGCGACGAATTTCGATGGCTTCAATGTGGGATCGCTCAACGTCACACGCGCGAACTCGGTCACCCTGTTTGGCTCCGTGGCCGGCGACAACACGCAGACGGCGGCATCCCTGGCAACGGCGAACAACCCGGCCAACGACCTGCTGTTCAATGGCTGCGTGATCGCCAATCCGTTCCAGTGCTTCAACGTGCCGATCATCCTGCCGGTGGCGGGCCTGGACTTGTCGCTGGAGGATGAGCGGCTGCTGCGCGAGCCGCTTGAGGAAGACGAAGAGGAATTCGAGGATCTGTTGTCGAACACCGGCAACGAGGAGCTGTGGTAGGCCGTCAGGCCCTATAGGGATCGGCCGGCGGGCAGGCCGGCCGGTCGAACTGGCATTGCAGGGCCGAAGGCCGCGGCCGCGCCGGGCGGCCGGGTGAATTCACGGTCCGGAGAGAAGGGATCGAACCAATGCGTGGACTGTCCGTTGCCCCCATTCTGACCATCGCCGCGGTGGCGATCCTGGCCGGTTGCGATACCGGCATCAGCGTAGACGAGGAGGCGCAGAACCCCGAACTCGACGCGGTGCCGCTGGTCCAGAACCTGGTCGGCGAGGATTGTCGCGCGCTGCCGGATTTCGATGCCACGCGGGCCAGCAGCAACCTGCTGCGTGCCTATGACATCTATTGCGGTCGCTGGGAGGAACGCAGCGGCCGGGTCTTCGAGGTCTCGGCGATCGGCGGCGGGCCCAGCCTTCTGGCGGAATACACCGATCAGAGCTGGTGGCGGGACGACCTCGACCTCGTCATGGATTGCGGCGACGGGCAGCCGACGCGGATCCTGCAGGCGACCGACGCGCTGATCCTCGACTGCAACCTGCGGGCCGGCGGCTGGCCGTATACCGCGCTGGCGGCGGAGGTCAGCGGCTCGGTCTTTCTGGCCGACGGCATTCCGGCCGCCCTGCCGGCCCTGGAAAACATGATCGGCGGCCTGTCCGGCCTTCAGGAGCCCGGCCAGGCGGCGGCGTCCGGAACCCGTTCGGCCGCGGCGCAGCGCATCGAGACCCTGCTCGCCGGCCGGCTGTTCGGGACTGGCGACCTTCAGGATTACCGGCGTCTTCTGCTGGTGGCGCAGTACTACAACGGCGTGAAGAACTTCGCCGAGGCGGAGAAGCGCTACCGCGACGCGCTGGAGATCCACACCCGTCTGCTGGCCGAGGACAGCCCCGGCCGCGGCGACACGCTGATGCACCTGGCGCTGGAACTCAGCAACCAGGAGCGCTTCAGTGAGGCCGCTGCCCTGTTCGACCGGGCCGACACGCTGCTGCTCGGCGCGCCCGACCCGACCGACTATCCGCGGCTGATCAGCTATCGCGCGCTGCATGCCGCCAACCAGAAGCGCTATGAGGAGGCGCTGGAGCTGGCCCGCCAGGCCACCGATCTGCGCCGGGCGCGGGCGGCGGAGTATGGCGGTGGCGGTGGCGGCGATTTCGTCACCGATTCCGGACTGGTGCAGATCGGCGTCGTCGACCCGGGTACCGGCGAGATCCGCTCCCAGCGCGGCCTGTCGACGGTGCTGGAGACCGATGCGGCGCAGAGCCTCTACATCGAGGCGGCCATGGCCCTGCGTCTGGGACTGATCGAAGAGTCCAAGGCGGCCATTGCCGAGGCCGCGTCCATCGTCAATTCCTCGCGCAGCGCGCCGGATTGGTGGAAGCCGCAGACCAAGGTGGTCCAGGCGGAGATCTCCGTCGTCACCGAGGACTACGCCCAGGCCGAGAGCCTGTTGCGCGAGGCGATCGATGAGCAGCGCCTGCTGTTCACGGAGTCGCGCTCGGAGGGTCTGGCACTGCTGGCGCTTGGCGAGATCTACTCGCGCCAGGACCGCAACGAAGAGGCCTTCACCGCCTATCGTGCGGCCTTCCCGATCATCGAGGCCCAGGGCGGCGGACTGCGTTTCGAGGACATCCTGCCGTTCTTCGACGCCGCCATGGCCGAGATGGAGGGCAGCCCCAACGAACGCGACGCGATCTTCTCCGAGATGTTCGAGGTCGGCCAGCTCGCCCGCGGCACGGTCACCTCGCAGACCATCTCCGTCGCGGCGGCCCGGCTGTCGTCGAGCGACGAGACCATCGGCGGCCTCATCCGCGAGCTGCAGGACGCGCAGATTGCCCGCGACCGCCTGAACGAGGAGTTCAGCCGCGGCCAGGCCGACGAGACCGTCTCGGAGGATGAGCTGGACCGCCTGGAGGTGGCGCTTGCCGATGTGAACGCCAATATCCGCAGCCTCGAGCAGCAGGTGCAGGCGGCATCGCCCGGCTACAACCAGCTGATCGATCAGCCGACCGTTGCCGAGGATTTGATCGGCCTGCTGCGCCCGAACGAGGCGGTGGTGCAGATCCTGCTGGGCGAGCCCAGAAGCTTCGTGTTCTTCGTGACCATCGACGGCGTCGAGGGCCATCCCATCGACCTGTCCCGGTCCGAGGCCGCGGCGATGGTCGAGGAGCTGCGGATTCCGTTCGACGAGGAGTTCACGCTGCCGGAGTACGACGTGGAGCTGTCCTATGAGCTCTACTCGAAGATCTTCGGTCCGATCGGCAACAAGCTGTCCGGGATCGATCATCTGGTGACCATCCCGACCGGCCCGCTGCTCAGCCTGCCGCTGCAGGTCCTGGTCACGCAGCCGCCGCCGCGTGTCGTGAACTACAACTACACGGGCGTGCGCTGGCTCGGGGCGCAGCACTCCCTGACGCTGGCGCCGTCGGTGCGTGCGTTCGTGGATCTGCGCGACACGGCGCGGCCGTCCTCGGCCCCGAACACCTTTGTCGGGTTCGGCGATTTCGTGCCGTTGGACGACCCGGCCGAGCTGCTGGTCCGGCGCGAGCTGCCGGAGCAGTGCCGCACCGACATCGAGCGTCTGAAGAGCCTGGGCCGGCTGCCGGAGACCGAGGACGAGCTGCGCTCGATCGCCGGTTCGCTGGGCGTCGGAACCGACAATCTGATCCTCGCCGAATCGTTCAGCGAGGACCGGCTGCGCGCCGAGCCTCTGAACGACTTCCGGGTGCTGTACTTCGCCACCCACGGCCTGCTGCCCGGCGAGCTCGATTGCTGGTCGGAGCCGTCGCTGCTGGTGTCGCCGTCCCCCAATGGCGGCCCGACCGATGACGGCCTGCTGGAGGCCAGTGAAATCATCAACCTCAACCTCGATGCCGAGCTGGTCGTGCTGTCGGCCTGCAACACCGGCGGCGAAGGCGGCGAGGGCGGTGGCGAGAGCCTGACCGGACTGGCGCGCGCCTTCTTCTATGCCGGCGCGCGCTCCCTGCTGGTGTCGCACTGGGCGGTGGACAGTTTCGCCACGGTGGACCTGATGAGCGATGCGTTTGCCGGGCTTGGCGGCGAGGGGCTCACCACCGCGGAGGCGCTGCGGCAGAGCCAGCTCGCCATGATGCGCGACGGCACCTATTCGCATCCCTACTACTGGGCCGCGTTCACTGTCGTCGGCGATGGGGGCCGGCAACTGCCGATCTAGACCCCGGGTTCATGGGCCGGCCAGTGCGCGACGGCTGCACTGGCCGGCGTCGTCGACCTAGCCGGGCCGCAAGGCGGACCTGAGCCGCTCGATGGCCTTGCCGTCCGGCGGCAATCCGAAGCGCAGCCAGTCCGGCCGATCGGCAAATCGGCGCACATAGATGCCGGCCCTTGCCAGCCGCTCGTGCACGGCGGCGGCGTGTTCATGCCAGGCAAGCACGAACAGATCGGTCCCGCCGACGATCGACAATCCTTCCTCCTGTAACATTTCGGTCAATGCTGCGCTGGCTTCCCGCAAGTGACGCCGCGTCTCCTCGGCCCAGGCCCGGTCGGACAAAGCGCGGGTACCGACCGCGATGGCCGGCCCGCTCACCGGCCAGGGGCCGAGGGCTTGGCGGATGCGCTCAGCCAACTCTGCGCCGGCCAGCGCGAATCCAAGGCGCAGCCCGGCCAGCCCGTAGAACTTGCCGAAGGACCGAAGGACGATGCGCCCCGGCCGCGCCGCCGCCGGTGCGAGGCTGAGCTCTGGCCGAAGATCGGCGAAGGCCTCGTCCACGATCAAGGCGCCGCCGCGCGCGTTCAGGTCATCGGCGATGGCATCCAGCTCTTGCGCTGTCCGCGTGCGCCCATCCGGATTGTTGGGATTGGTCAGCACGACGATATCGCCCAGGCCGGCCCCTTCGCGCGGGTCCGTGCATTCGATGATCTCATGCCCGGCGGCGCGCCACGCCATCGCGTGCTCTCCATAGGTCGGGCTCACAACGGCGACCCGGCCAGGCGGCCAAAGGTCCGGCAGGGCCTGGATCAGGGACTGGCTGCCCGGTGCCGGGACGATTTGCGCGGGATCGGCGACGCCGTAACACTGTGCGGCCGCGGCAAGCAGTTCGCGGGTCGCCGCCGCGCCGGGAAGCCGCGTCCAGGCCGCTTGCGCGATCTCGGGCAACAGATAGGGCCAGGGATTGATGCCGGTCGACAGGTCGACCCAGCCCTCGGCGGGCCGGCCGTATTGCCGTTCGGCCCAGTCCAGGTCGCCGCCATGGATCGGCATTGACGGATCGGAATCGCTGATCATGCGCGATCATCGCAGGCGGGCCCGGCGGCAGCCAGCGGCATCGCAAATCGGGAGAGCCGTATGGGCGGTCCTTGACCGCCGGGCGGGCAGAATGCCTAATTCGCAATCGGTTTCGGGGGCATCGATCTCCGGAATGACGGGCCGCCGCCGGCTGTCGGCCGCTGGCACGCGGATTGCGGGGATGATCCGATGTTGGCCCGTCCAACGAACGTATTGGGAGGTTTCAAGGACATGTTCGAATTCAAGGTGTTGCGCGGCGCTGCCTATGCGGCCGCCGTCATTGTCGCGGCTGTCCCGATGTCCGCCGCGGCGGATATCGATGTGAAGTTCACGCTCGATTGGAAGTTCCAGGGGCCGACGGCGGCGTTCCTGGTGGCGGCCGACAAGGGCTACTACGAGGACGAGGGGCTGGACGTCTCCATCGACAGCGGCAACGGTTCCGCCGGTGCGGTGACCCGCGTCGCCAGCGGTGCCTATCAGATGGGTTTCGCCGACATTAACGCGCTGGTGGACTTCAACGTCCAGAATCCCGGCCAGTCGGTGAAGGCCGTCATGATGGCCTATGACGCGCCGCCGTTCTCGCTGTTCACCTTGCGCGGCAACGGCATCGAGACCGCCGAGGATCTGGTCGGCCGCAAGCTCGGCGCACCGGTCTTCGACGCATCCTACAAGCTGTTCCCGGCCTTCGCCCACGAGACGGGAATCGACGAGGCGGCGGTCGAGCGGGTCAACATGGACCCGGCGCTGCGCGAGACCATGCTGGTGCAGGGCCAGGTCGACTTCATCTCCGGCCACTACTTCTCGTCCATGCTGGACCTGAAGTCCAAGGGCGTGCCGGAGGAGGACATCCAGTTCTTCCTCTATGCCGATTTCGGCATGGATTTCTACGGCAATGCCGTGATCGCCTCGGGCAGCTTCATCGAGGAGCAGCCGGACGCCGTCGCCGGCTTCATCCGCGCCACCCTGCGCGGTTGGAACGACGTGCTGGCGGACCCGGAAGGCGCCATCGACATCGTCGCCAAGAGCGATCCTCTGATCGACAAGGGGCTGGAGCTCGAGCGGCTGAACCTGGCGCTCGACGTCAACGTGCTGACCGACCACGTGGTGGCGAACGGCATCGGCGATGTCGATGAGGACCGGCTGCGCAGCGCCATCGCCCAACTGGCGATTGCCTATGGGCTGGAGAGCACGCCGGAACCGGCCGACGTGTGGACATCGGAGTTCCTGCCGCCGGCGGAAGACCGCATGCTGTCGCGCTGACCGGCGCGGCCACGATGGACCATCAAGCCGCGGCCGCCGACGGGACGGCCTTCGTTACGCTCGACCGGGTCACCATGACCTATGGCGGGGCAGGAGCCGGCACGCCGGCGGTCGCGGATGCGTCTCTGTCCATTGCGCGGGGCGAGTTCGTCGCCGTGGTCGGCCCGTCCGGCTGCGGCAAGTCCTCGCTGCTGAAGATCGTCTCGGGCCTGATGCCGGCGGATTCCGGCACCGCGACCGTTGCCGGCGAGACGGTGTCCGGGCCGCTGACCATGGTCGGCATGGCGTTCCAGAACGCGACCCTGCTGCCCTGGCGCACGACGCTGGAAAACGTGCTGCTGCCGCTGGAGGTCAGCCGTGCCCATCGCGGCGCGTTCCGCCGCAACCGGGCCAGCCATGTCCAGGCGGCCGAGGCGCTGCTCCGGACCGTCGGCCTGAACGGTTACGAGCACCATGCGCCGTATGAGCTGTCCGGCGGCATGCAGCAGCGCGCGTCGCTGTGTCGGGCGCTGATCCACGATCCCGACCTGCTTCTGCTGGACGAACCCTTCGCCGCACTGGACGCGTTCACCCGGGAGGAGCTCTGGGGCGTCTTGCAGGATCTGTGGATGCAGAAGCGGTTCACGGTGATCCTGGTGACCCACGATCTGCGTGAGGCGGTCTATCTCGCCGACCGGGTCTACGTGGTCAGCAAACGGCCGGGCCGCATCGTCTATGAGCGGCCGGTGCCCTTGCCGCGGCCGCGCACGCTGGACTCCACCTTCGATCAGGACTTCGTCGATCTGGTGCACAGGCTGCGCGACCATATCGGCGAGGTGCGGGCGGCATGAGCGCGCATATCAAGCTGGCGCCCTGGGTCGCGACCATCGGGCTGTTCGTCGTCTGGGAGCTGGCCTGCCGGCTGTTCTCGATCCCGGAATTCGTGCTGCCGGCACCGAGCCAGGCGGTCGCCGCGCTGATCGAGTTCTGGCCGGCGATCTGGCAGAACGCCTTCTTCACGTTCTGGGTGACCCTGGTCGGGTTCGCCATGGCCGTGGTGTTCGGGCTGGCCCTGGGCCTGGTGACCGGCGCCTCGGCGCTGGTCTACGCGGCGATCTATCCGATGCTGGTCGGCTTCAACAGCATCCCCAAGGTGGCGATCGTGCCGGTGCTGGTGGTGTGGTTCGGCATCGGCACCATTCCCGCCGTGCTGACCGCCTTCACCATCTCCTTCTTTCCCATCGTCGTGAACGTCGCCACCGGCCTGGCGACCCTGGAACCGGAGCTCAAGGACGTCCTGCGTTCGCTCGGCGCCCGCAAGATCGACATCCTGCTGAAGGTCGGCGTGCCGCGTTCGATGCCATACTTTTTCGCATCACTGAAGGTGGCCGTGACCCTCGCCTTCGTCGGCACGGTGATCTCCGAGACGGTCGCCGGAAACGCCGGCATGGGGCACCTGATGCTGACTGCCTCGTCCAGCTTCCGGGTGCCGCTGGTCTTCGCCGGCCTGCTGGTCATCGCGGTCATGGGCGTGGGCATGTACGCGATCTTCGCCCTTGTCGAACGACGCTTCGTCGGCTGGGCCTTCCGCGGCGCGGAGACCGGCTAGGGCAGGGCGCGTTCCAGGAACCAGATCGATCCGAACTGGGCCGCGGCCACGGAGCCGGCCGGCAACGCCAACCGCGCATACAGCTGCGCGTTGCGCAGCAGATAGAGCGGCGGCAGCAGCGCGGCCACGATCGCCAATTGGCCAAGCTCGACCCCGAGGTTGAAGCCCAGGAGCGCAATCGCGAGAGCGTCCGCGGGCAGCCCCAGATCGGCGAGCACGCCGGCGAAGCCGAATCCGTGGATCAGCCCGAACCCGAATGCCATCAGCCAGAGGCGACGCGTGATGATCGGCACGATGTTGTTGACCGCCGCCAGCACCACGGACGCCGCGATGGCCGCCTCGACCAGGCGGGAGGGCAGATCGACGATGCCGAGCGCGGCAAGCCCAAGCGTCAGTGAATGGGCGACGGTGAAGGCGGACACGATGCCGGCGATCCGACCGAGTGCCGGGGCCAGCCCGTCGACGGCAATCCAGCGGCCATCCCGCCGCCGCAGCGCGGCGGGCAGCAGCAGCGTCAGCAGGAACAGCACGTGGTCGAAGCCGATCCAGATGTGGTGGACGCCTTCGCGGAGATAGTCGGCGACGACCCGCAAAGAATTTGGTTGGCGCAGCGCGAAGGACTGCCGCGCGGAGTCGGGAGCGAATACGGCGCTTGCCGTCGTATCTCCGTTGACGAGCCGAAGCAGGCCGCGATGCTGCGGATCGAGGTCGAAGAACGCTCCGTAGGAGACGACCAGCTCATCGATCGGCCCGGCCGCCGGGCAATCCGCGGTGAATTCCAGAGCCGAATAGGCCGAGTCGCCATGGCGCTCGACGAGATGGTCGACCGCCTGCGCGGTGCATGACATGCCGTCGGCCGTCAGCGACAGTCGAGACAGTGCATAGGCCGCGATCGCCTGATGCCGGCCGCGCACCTCGCCCCAGGTGATCGCCCCGTCGTCATTCCCATCGAGGCCGATCGCATGGTCCAGGTCGCGCAGGGCGAGGTCCCAGCGACCGAGGACGGCCCCGTCCTCGACCGTCAGCGTGAGATAGCTGTCGCTCGCCCGATGCGCCTCGGCTCCCAGCGGGACCAAAAGGATGGAAAAGAACAAGAGCAGGGTTCCGCGCAAGCGCATCAGCGTGTCTCCGGTCGAAGTTGGGCAATCAGTGCGGCCAGTCGAACGTCCTCCAGACCGGTCTCGTCGATCCAGCGGAGCACCGGCGCGGCGCGGTCCGGCGCGCCTGCCGCAAGAGCGGCCTCCAGCACGAGGCGCACATCCGGCGGCTCCCGCTGCGTACGCCAGTTCTCCAGCGCCAGCGCGAGTCCGGCTGCCGCGTCATCACGGATTTCCAATGCAAAGCGCGCCTCCTCGCGAAGGTGGCGCTGATCGCCGCGTCGCTGCGCGGCGGCAAAGCGCGCATCCAATGCGGCCCGGTGGTCTTCGTATCGTTCGTCGCCAAGCGCCTGCTCCGCGAGCGTCAGGCGGAGGAGCAGGGCGTCCGGGCCGGTATCGCCATCCAGAAGCCGTCGCACCTCGGCGTGCCGTCCGCTGTCCAGGAGGAAGTCGGCGAACGCGGCCAGCAGGTAGGTGTCGCGCCGGTCCAATGCCAGGGCCGCGCGGTAGTGCTGCTCGGCCTCGGCGACATCGCCGGATCGCTGGGCAATCTCGGCCAGATTGGTCAACGCCCAGAGGCGGATGCCGTCATCTCCGCCTTCGACCCTGGCGAGTGCCGAAGTGAGCGTCCGGCGGGCCCCGTCGGCATCCCCGCTCAGGCTGGCGACCCGTGCCCGGCAGGTTGCCGCGATCAGCCGGTCGATGCCGCCAGGCAGTCGTCGACAGCTTTCCGCGGCCTCCGCGATGCGGCCCTGCGCCTGCAAGATGAAAGCGCGGCTGAGTTGGGCCTGGGCGTGGCCGGGCTGGATTGCCAGCACGCGGTCGAGGTCCTCGAGTGCGGAGTCGAAATCATGTCGGCCCTGTCGGACGACGGCGCGCAAGACCAGCACGTCGGACGGCGGCGCATCGAGCGAGAGCCAGGGCGCCAAAGCCGCCTCCGCATAGCCGGCGTAACGCGGGTCCGCTTCGGCGCGCCCGACCGCCAGGTAGCGGCGGGCGAGGTCGAGGGCCAGCGTCAGGTCGTCGGGCGTGTCGAGGAGGGCCTGGCGCAGCTGCCGAAGCGCCCGCCGCTCCCGATCGTCGGGAATGGGCAGGTTTTCCAGCACTTCGCGATCGTCCGTCGGCCGAAAGGGCGCGGCCTCCAGGCTGAACGGCATGGATGCCACCGCTGCGAGGCAGGCGGCGGCGATGAAGGACTTCAATGGCATCGGTTTGGATCTGCGGTTTCGCATGGCCACTTCGCTGCAATGGGGAAACAGGCCGGGGCGGTCCTGGGCCGCCCCGGCCTTCGGTCACGGACGCGACGGCTTAGTTGTCGTCGTCGTCGTGGTCGTCATCGCCGCGATCGTCCCGGTCGGACCGGTTCGCGACCCGGTGATGCGGGTGGTTGCGGCCGTTGAGCGGCGTCGCGGCGTAGGGGAAGACGTCGTTGTAGGTGATGTCGTTGGCCGTAACGCCGTCGATGTCCGTGCCGGCAAAGCCGAGGCCCGGCAGGGTCAAATCGGCCGGGCCGGCCAGCCCCAGGGCGATCACCGCGATATCCACCACGTCGTCGCCAAAGCGCCGGCCATTCGGCCAGCCGCCGGGGATGAAGCCGCCATTGCCGAACGGGTCCTGTGCCGTGCTCAGCAGCACATCCGCGCCTTCGCCCGGCGTGTCGCCGCCGAAGACGCCGAGCCGGCTGAACCCGTCCTCGCCGGCGAGCCGGGCGGGTCCGGTGGTCAGGTCGACCTTGATCAGGTCCGGGATGAAGATCGAGCGGATCAGCCCCGGCAGGATCTCCTGGACCCCGAACAGGGCCGACAGCTCCGGGGAGTCGGCGTAGATGCCGAACTCCGCGTCGTCGATGGTCGGATCGCTGGTGTTGTAGAGGTCCTTGTCCTCGATCGCGACCAGTGCCTCGGCGAAGAGCGGGTTGCCCTGCCGCCCGACCTGGACGAATTCGGTTTCGCCGCTTTCGGTCAGTATCTCCCGGCTGGTGGTCGCGAACACCCCGGCCAGCGGCTCGCCGTTGAGCAGGTCCAGCGGAATGTTGAACACGATGGTGTGGACGTTGAAGCCGCCCTGGCTGTCGAAGGGCTTGCGGCGTCCGGTAAAGGTGAAATCCAGGTCGAAGATCGACTGAATGTCGGCATAGAAGCCGTCATCGCGCTGGCCGGCGAAGGACCGGTAGCCGCCGCCGAGCTCCGCGATGGCGCTGGCGGTGTACGGGTCGAGCCGGGACTCCCGGGACACGCCGCGGCGGGCCCGGCGATCGCCGTCATCGCGGCGATTGTAGAACGGCGTCACCAGCCCCTGATTGTTGGGCGGCACGATCAGGCCGTCTTCCGCGCCCTCGCCCAGGACCGTCGTCGTACCGGTGCGGTGATCGACCATGGTCACCGTATAGGTCTGGCGCAGGTTCTGGTTGAACGGGAAGCCGCCGGGCGTCGGGTTCGGATCGAGCACGCCCAGGAAGGACTGCAGGATGGTCCCCTGTTCGGCGTACTCCGTCTCGAAGTCGAACTGGTAGCTGATCGTCTTCTCGCCGAGCGCGATGTCGTTGCCCAGCGCGACGTGGATCTCGTACCGGACCCGGGGGTCGAAGCTGTAGTTGTTGGGGCCGATGCCCGGCTCCTCGAACGGGTAGACCGCCAGCGCGGTGGTCAGATAGTCGACGCCGGTCTCGCCCTGGCTGACGAAGGCATAGACGTCGGTCGTATTGGCCGGGTCGTCATAGGTGATCAGTGGCGCGTCCATGTGACTGGAGGCAAGCGCCGGTGCGCTGGTCGCCATGGGCGCCATGACGGCGCCGCACAGGAGGGCCGAGGCGATGGGAATGGATCGCATGATGAACGGGTTCCTTGATCGTGAACGGGGTGCGCCTGCGGCGCCTGCCGGATCGAGCGCGGGCCCATCTCCGAAACGCGGTTTGGGGGGCTGTCCTCGATCCGACTTACCCGGCCTTACGGGCCTATCGGTGCCGCTGGATGCAGAGCCGCGAAAAAATTTTGTGATCGGACGGCCGGCGACGCGCGTATCGAATGGGAAACGAAAACGGTCGGACCACAAGGCGCCCGGGATCGGGGGCCAGGTGCCGCCATAGGCGGCATTCCTGTCCGGTCCGGGACTATGGTCGCCACCGGCGGCCGGGAGGACACCCTGTTAGGCAAGGCCGAAATCGGCAAGGTCGACCCGCTGCCGAAGCTGCTGGCGGCCACGGCGCGCGGCGACCGCAAGGCCTTCCGCCAGCTCTACCAGGTGAGCAGCCCGCGGCTCTTCGCCATTGCCCTGCGCCTGCTGTGCCGGCGGGACCTCGCCGAGGACGTCCTGCAGGACGCCTATGTCGCGATCTGGCGCAAGGCCGGGCAATACCATCCCGATCGCGGCGAGCCGCTGGCCTGGATGTGCCGCATCGTCCGCAACCGCGCCATCGACCGGCTGCGCGCCGACGCGCCGCGGCGGGATTGGGCGTCGCTGGAGGATGTTTCCGAGGGCGCCGCGGCGGAGGAGCGGTTCGCGGCGACCTGCCCGGACCGCCTTGGCGCTTCCTTGCGCGGCTGTCTCGACAAACTTAAGGCCGATCAACGTAGGTCAATCATATTGGCCTATTACTACGGCATGACCCATGACGAGCTGGCGGCCCATCTGGATGTGCCGCTGGGCACCGTGAAGTCCTGGATCAGGCGCGGATTGATGCAGCTGAAGGACCAGCTCGGCGCATGAGCAAGCGCAAAGACGACATCGAGGCCCTGGCCGGGGAGTATGTGCTCGGCACCTTGGACGGCGAGGCGCGGACGGCATTCGCCGAGCGCCTGAAGCGCGACCCGGCACTGCAAGAAAAAGTCGAGGCCTGGCATCGCAAGCTGGAGGCCCTGGATCCGGTCGGCGAGACGGTCGATCCGCCCACGGGCCTTTGGGACCGGATCGCCGATGCGTTGGATGACGGCGACGCGGCGGCGCCGGAGATCGGTGCCACGACCATCCGCTCTGGCGAGGAGGGTTGGTTCGGCTGGGGGCCGGGCGTGGAGAAGAAAGTGCTTCATGTGGACCGCGCGGCCGGCTTCGAATCCTACCTGCTGCGCATGGCGGCCGGTGCCCGTCTGCCGGCCCATGAGCATGGCGCGACGGAGGAATGCCTGATGCTGGAGGGCGAGATCACCATCGGCGATCTGCGCCTCGCGGCCGGCGATTACCACGTCGTCGCTGCCGGGACCGGGCATCCGGAGATCATCAGCGAGACCGGCGCCGTGGCCTATCTCAGGACTGAAATCCGGGCGCATTCGCGCTGAATTCCCGACCTTGCGAGAAAGCGTTGCCGGCCGCCGCCGGGGCGCGCTACTGTCGCCGCCGCGATGGTTCCCGAAAGGGATGAAGAGGGAACACGGTACGGGTGCTCAGCACCCCATTCCGTGGCTGCCCCCGCAACTGTAGGCGGCCAGCCAAGGTCCGCTCCGAGCCACTGGGAAACCGGGAAGGCGGGGCCTTAGGCGCCAGCGAGCCGCAAGCCAGGAGACCTGCCATCGCACCCGCCTTTGGCGGCGCCGTCGGTCGGGGTGTGCCGGTGGCGTGGAACGACGCGAGTCGCTTCCGGCCGCCGAGGCATGGTTGGGCCGCTGGTCCGGGGGACGCCATGTCGTACGCCAATACCACGTTGGCTGACGGATGATCGCGCAGCCTGTCCTGCAGGGCAGCACGCTGGTGCTGGGCGGTGCCCGGTCCGGCAAGAGCGCCCATGCCGAAGCGCTGGTCGAAAGCCAGCCCGGCGCCTGCCTGTACCTGGCCACGGCGACGGCCGGGGACACCGAGATGCAGGAGCGCATCCGCCTCCACAAGGCCCGACGCGGCCCGCGCTGGGCGACGGTCGAGGAGCCCTTCGCGCTGGCCAGCACCCTGTCGCGCCTGGCCGGGCCGGGCAAGGCGGTGCTGGTCGACTGCCTGACCCTGTGGCTGTCCAACCTGATGGCCGCCGACCGCGACGTCGACTACGAGATCGCCGCCCTGACGGCGGCGCTGCCGGCCCTGGACGGACCGGCCGTCCTCGTGTCGAACGAGGTCGGTCTGGGGATCGTGCCGGACAACGCCCTGGCCCGCCGCTTCCGCGATCACGCCGGGCGGCTGCACCAGGCGGTGGCCGCCGTCGTCCCGACGGTCACGTTCGTCGCCGCCGGCCTGCCGCTGCATCTGAAAACACCAAGCCAACCATCCTCTGGGGGAGACTGACATGCCGGAACGCGGCCCAAACCTCGGCAAAGTGCCCGCTACGGTCATCACCGGATTTCTGGGCGCCGGCAAGACCAGCCTGATCCGCAACCTGCTGGCACAGGCCAATGGCCGCCGGCTGGCGTTGATCGTCAACGAATTCGGCGATGTCGGGGTCGATGGTGAGATCCTCAGGGGCTGCGGCATCGAGGCCTGTAGCGAGGAGGACATCGTCGAGCTGTCCAATGGCTGCCTGTGCTGCACCGTGGCAGACGATTTCGTGCCGACCATCGAGGCGCTGCTCGGCCGGCCGGATCGCCCTGATCACATCATCATCGAAACCTCCGGGCTCGCCCTGCCCAAGCCGTTGGTGCGCGCCTTCAACTGGCCAGATATCCGCACCCGGGTCACCGTCGACGGGGTGGTGGCGGTGGTGGACGGCCCGGCCGTGGCCGCCGGGCGCTTCGCGACCGACCCCGAGGCCGTGCAGGCGCAGCGTCAGGCCGATGACGCGCTGGACCATGAAAGCCCGCTTGAGGAGTTGTTCGAGGACCAACTCGCCTGTGCCGACATCGTCATCCTCAACAAGTCCGACCTGCTGGAGGACGGCCCGGCGGCGGCCGTAGCCGATACCGTGGCCGGGGATTTGCGCCACGGCGTCAAGCTGGTCCGCACCAGCCATGGCCGGGTCGATCCGGCGGTGATCCTGGGGCTGGAGGCGGAGGCGGAATCCGACCTCGACGCCCGGCCCTCGCATCACGACACCGACGACGACCACGACCATGACGACTTCATCAGCTACGCCTTCGAATTCGGCGAGGTCGCGGACCCAGCGCAGCTGATGGACAAGCTGCGCGGCGCCGTGGCCGATCAGGACATCCTGCGCGTCAAGGGCTTCCTGGCGGTGGCCGGCAAGGCGATGCGGATGGTGCTGCAGGGCGTCGGCGGCCGGCTGGACAGCTATTTCGATCGCGACTGGCACCCGGATGAATCCCGTCGCAGCCGCCTGGTGGTGATCGGCCTCGCCGGGCTCGATCGGGCCGCTGTCGAATCCGTCCTGGCCGAGTAGACCGGTGCACCTGCTGGCGGCACAGCCCGGCGGCATCGCCGACGGGTCCGAGCCGGTCGATCTCGGCCAGACGCCGGGGGACATCGTCGTCCTGTCAGCCGCCGACACCGAAATCGCCAACCTGGCCGCCGCGCAGGCCGCCTCCGGGTCGGCCGGCCCGACCCTGCGTCTCGCCAACCTGATGAACCTGTCGCACAACCTGTCGGTCGATCTGCATGTTGACCAGGTGATCGCGCGGGCGAAGCTGGTGGTGGTGCGGCTGCTGGGCGGCGTCGGCTACTGGAGCTACGGGGTCGAGCAGGTCGTCGATACCTGCCGGCGCAACCGCATCGGCCTGGCGCTGCTGCCCGGCGACGACACGCCGGACCCGGAGCTGGCGCGGCTGTCGACCCTGCCGGCGGATGCCACGCACCGGCTGTGGCAGTACTGCGTCCAGGGCGGGCCGGACAACGCCAGGCATTTCCTGGCCTATGCCGGCAGCCTGATCGGCGCGGAGGCCGATTGGGCCGAGCCGGTGCCGGTCCCCCGCGCCGGTCTGTACTGGCCCGGCACATCGGCACCCGATCTCGCGGCGCTGAAGCGCGATTGGGTGGCGGGCTGGCCGGTCGCCGCCATCGTCTTCTACCGGGCCCTGGTCCAGGCGGGCTCGGTGGCGCCGGTCGATGCGCTGATCTCCGCTCTGCGCCGCAACGGCCTCAATCCCCTGCCGGTCTTCGCCGCCAGCCTGAAGGAGCCGGTCTCGGCAGAAATCGTCGCCGGGCTGCTGGGTGAGGCCGAGCCGGCCGTGATCCTCAACGCAACCGGGTTCGCGGTTTCAAGCCCCGGTGCGGAACGCCGGCCCGGCCCGCTGGACGCGCCGGGCTGTCCGATCCTGCAGGTGATCTTCTCCGGCGGAACCCGCGAGGCCTGGGAGGCTGGAACGTCCGGCCTCTCGCCGCGGGATCTGGCCATGAATGTCGCCCTGCCCGAGGTGGATGGCCGGGTGCTGGCGGGTGTCGCGTCTTTCAAGACGGAGGCGCGCTACGATCCCCGGGTCGAAGCCTCCGTGGTGACCTACGCTCCGGCGGCCGATCGCGTCGAGCACGGGGCCAGGCTGGCGGCAGGCTGGGCGCGGCTGGCGGCGACGCCGGCGCGTGAGCGCCGTGTCGCCATCATCCTGGCCAATTATCCCAACCGGGACGGGCGCATGGCCAATGGCGTCGGCCTCGACACGCCGGCCGGCACGCTCGTGCTGCTGCGGGCGATGCGCCAGTCCGGCTATCCCGTCGGCGACCTGCCGGAAGACGGCAACACGCTGATGGCGGGGCTGTCCGCCGGGCCGACCAATGCGCTGGCCGGTCGCGAGGCCCGAACGGGCGGCGTCCGGATGCCCCTGGCGGATTACGCGGAACACTTCGCGACGCTGCCCATGGCCGTCCGCCGCCAGGTCACTGAGCGCTGGGGCCCGCCGGAGGACGATCCGCATGTCGCCGACGGGGCATTCCGGCTCGCGGTGCTGCGGCTCGGCGGCACCGTCGTCGGCGTTCAGCCGGCGCGTGGCTACAACATCGATCCGGTGGCCAGCTACCACGATCCGGACCTGGTGCCACCGCACCACTACCTGGCCTTCTATGCCTGGCTGTCGCGGCATTTCGGCGCCCACGCGGTCATCCACATGGGCAAGCATGGCAACCTGGAATGGCTGCCGGGCAAGGCCCTGGCCTTGTCGGAGACCTGCTTTCCCGAGGCCGCCTTCGCGCCGCTGCCGCACATCTATCCCTTCATCGTCAACGATCCGGGGGAGGGGACCCAGGCGAAGCGTCGCACCGCGGCGGTGATCGTCGATCATTTGACCCCGCCGCTGACCCGCGCCGATTCCTACGGCGCCCATGCGGAGCTGGAGCGGCTGGTGGACGAGTACTACCAGGCGGCGGGTGTCGATCCGCGCCGCCTGAAGCTGCTGCGCGAGCAGATCCTGGACCAGACCCGCGCCATCGGCCTCGCGGCCGATTGCGGCATCTCCGGCGATGACGATGACGATTCGGCGCTGGGCAAACTCGACAATTATCTGTGCGAGATCAAGGAGATGCAGATCCGCGACGGGCTGCATGTCTTCGGCGAGGCGCCGGCCGGCGACCAGCTTGTCGACCTGCTGGTGGCGCTGACCCGCGTGCCGCGCGGCGACGGGACCGGCGCCGACGCCTCCCTCATCCGCGCCCTGGCCGCCGATCTCGATCTGGATGAGGGATTCGATCCGCTCGATTGCGACATGGCGGCGCCATGGACGGGAGCGAGGCCGGAGGCGCTGGATGGCGGTGGCGTGTGGCGCAGCCAGGGCGACACGGTGGAAAGGCTGGAAGGGCTGGCCGCCGACCTCGTCGCCCGGCGGCGCGCGCCGGACCCGGATTGGGCGGCGAGCGGCGCCGTGCTGGCCGCGATCGCCGAGCAGGTCGGGCCGGCCGTGGAGTCCTGTGGTCGGTCGGAAATCGATGCGACCCTGACGGCGCTTGACGGGCGGTTCGTGGAGCCCGGCCCGTCCGGCGCGCCGACCCGCGGGCGGCTCGAGGTGCTGCCGACCGGGCGCAACTTCTACTCCGTCGACACGCGCATGGTGCCCACGCCCGCCGCCTGGCATTTGGGCTGGAAATCCGCCGGGCTGATCGTCGACCGCTATCGCCAGGAGCATGGCGAATGGCCGCGGCGCATGGCGCTCAGCGCCTGGGGCACCGCCAACATGCGCACCGGCGGCGACGACATCGCCCAGGCGCTCGCGCTGATGGGCGCGCGGCCGCGCTGGGATGCCGGCTCCAACCGAGTCGTCGGCTTCGAGATCCTTCCAGCCAGTGTCCTCGACCGCCCGCGTGTGGATGTGACCCTGCGCATCTCCGGCTTCTTCCGCGATGCCTTCCCCGCCCAGATCGATCTGCTGGATTCCGCCGTACGTGCTGTCGCGGCCCTGGACGAGACCGACGAGATCAACCCGCTGGCCGCGCATGTACGTGCGGATACGGCCGGCCTGGGATCGGAGATCGATGCGGCGAAGCGGGCCGGATATCGGATTTTTGGCTCGAAACCCGGCGCCTACGGGGCGGGGTTGCAGGCCCTGATCGACGAGCGCGGGTGGCAGGACGAGGCCGATCTTGCCCGTGCGTACGTTGCCTGGGGAGGGTACGCGTACGGCTCAGGATCGGAAGGTGCACCCGAACATACGCTGTTCGAGGCGCGATTGTCCGGCGTACAGGCGGTGCTGCACAATCAGGACAACCGAGAGCACGACCTGCTGGACTCCGACGACTATTACCAGTTCGAGGGCGGCCTGGCCGCGGCGGTCTCCCACCATTCCGGCGATCGGCCGGCGGTCTATCACAACGACCATTCGCGCCCCGAGAGCCCGAAGATCCGGTCGCTCCAGGAGGAGATCGGACGTGTGGTCCGGTCCCGCGTCGTCAATCCGAAATGGATCGCCGGCGTCATGCGCCATGGCTACAAGGGCGCCTTCGAGATGGCGGCGACGGTCGACTATCTGTTCGCCTTCGCCGCCGCGACCGGGGCGGTCCGCGATCATCATTTCGACGCTGTCTACCAATCCTATCTCGCGGACGACCCGGTACGGCGGTTCCTGGGTGAGAACAATCCGGCGGCCCTGCGGGAGATGGCCGAGCGCCTGCTCGAGGCGCAGGAGCGCGGCCTCTGGCGGCCCCAGTCCAACAGCAGCCACCGGATGCTGCAGGACCTCGCGGCCCGTGATCCCACCATCGCCGGGGCATGATCGCGGCGGCATTGTGGCCGGGCCGGTGGCCAAACCGGACTAACCGTCTCTAACCCCACGACACCCAAGGTAAATCGGCGCGCCGCGTCGCCACCCTTTTGCCCCGTTGCCGGCGCGGTGGCGGCAAACGCCGAGGCGACCATCCTCCTGCCAAGACAATCTCTGAAAATTGGGGGAATGGGGATGAGAGCACATCTTGCCAGCCTGTCCACGCTTGCCGCCCTGGCGGTCGCGCTGTCCGGATGCGAGTCCGGTTACCACAACATCGCGTCGCCGGCGGCGGGGCAGGCCTTTTACGCAAGCCCGCAACCGTATGACGACCGGGCGCAATTCGAGGAATTTGCCGAAAGCCCGGTGAAGCGCGTCGCCGACGAGCCGGTCTCGACCTTCTCGGTCGACGTCGACACTGCCTCCTACGCCATGATGCGCCGGTATCTCAGGGACGGCGTGATGCCGCCGCCGGCGGCCGTGCGGGTCGAGGAGATGGTGAACTACTTCGACTATGCCTATCCGCCGCCGGACGCCGCGGACCAGCCCTTCTCCGCTGATGTCGCGGTGTTCGAAGCGCCCTGGGACGACGATCGTCGGCTGATCCGCATCGGCCTGCAGGGCTTCGACGTGCCGAGCGAGGAGCGGCCGCCGGCCAATCTGGTGTTCCTGGTGGACGTCTCCGGTTCGATGACGCCGCGAGACCGGTTGCCGCTGGTCAAGCGGGCGCTGGGGCTGTTGGTGGATCGTCTGGGGCGTGACGACCGGGTGGCGATCGTGACCTATGCCGGCCGGGTCGGCGTCGCGCTTGAGCCGACGCCTGGCTCGGACCGGTCCGAGATCCGGTCCGCCATTCGCCGGCTGGGGTCCGGCGGCGGCACGGCCGGGGCGGCCGGGCTGCAACTGGCCTATGATCTCGCCGAGGAGAACTTCGATCCCGACGCCGTCAATCGCGTGATCCTGGCCACGGATGGCGATTTCAACATCGGCATCTCCGATCCCGACCGGCTGGAAGACTTCATCGAGGAGAAACGCCGGTCGGGCATCTACCTCTCGGTCCTCGGGCTCGGAACCGACAATCTGAACGACCGACTGATGCAGCGGCTGGCCCAGACCGGCAACGGCAATGCCAGCTATCTCGACAGCCTGCAGGAGGCCCGCAAGGTGCTGGACGAGGAGATCGGCAGCACGCTGTTCACCATCGCCGACGACGTCAAGATCCAGGTCGAGTTCAACCCCGCGCTCGTCGCGGAGTACAGACTCCTAGGCTATGAGACGCGTGTGCTCGGCGAGGCCGATTTCGCCAATGACCGGGTCGATGCGGGCGAGGTCGGCAGCGGCCACGCGGTGACGGCGCTCTACGAGGTCGTCGCCCCGGACAGCGCCTCCCGGCTGCTGCCCGATCGTCGGTATGAATCCGCCGTCGAGCCGGCCGCGTCGCAGTCCGAGTTTGCCGGCGAGCTGGCGCATTTGCGCATCCGCTACAAGCTGCCCGGGGAGATCGAGAGCCGGCTGATCGAGCAGCCGATTCCGGCCGCCCTGAGCACGGGATTCGCCGAGGCGCCGGCGAGTGCGCGGTTTGCCACCGCGGTTGCCGGGTTCGGACAGATCCTGCGGAGCAGCCCTTATGTTGGCGACTTCTCCCTGGACGAGGTCGAGCGCATCGCCCAGGAGGCAAGGGGCGATGACGCGCGGGGGTATCGCTCGGAATTTCTGCAGCTTGTCCGGCTTGCGGGCGAGGTCGAGACTGTCCGGCTCGACAACTGATCGCCGGCCTATCTGGTTGATGGCCCCTCGGTCCGCGCCGGGGGGCCTATTCATGTGCTCTGGGCCTGATCCCGCCGGTTGGGCGCGCGCAGGACATCCGGCGTCGAAATCCCGCTGCCATGAAACGCCGCTATGTCTAAAGTCGATGCATGCGGACAAGCGGCGCGGCGATATGACCGGACAAGCGAGCGACGACGAGATCAACAGGCGGGCCAACGAGAAGGCGGCCAAGCGCAAGGCGGCGCGGGACAAGATGCTGGCCACCAAGACGGTGGAGAAGGGCCTGCTGATCGTCCACACCGGCAAGGGCAAGGGCAAATCCACCGCCGCCTTCGGCCTTGCCGCGCGGGCCATCGGCAATGGCATGCGCATCGGCATCGTGCAGTTCGTCAAGGGCAAGTGGGAGACCGGCGAGCGCCAGGTGCTGGAGCACTTCCCCGACCAGGTGACGATCCGCACCATGGGCGAGGGGTTCACCTGGGAGACCCAGGACCGCGCCCGCGACATCGCCGCCGCCCAGGCCGCCTGGCAGACGGCGCAGGAGATGATCGAGGCCTGCCGCGGGTCCTCCCCGCGCTACGACATGGTCATCCTGGACGAGCTCAACATCGTCTTGCGCTACGACTACCTGCCGCTGGACGAAGTGGTCGCGACGCTGGCCGCCCGGCCGACCGACCTGCATGTCGTGGTCACCGGCCGCAACGCCAAGGACCCGCTGATCGAGGCCGCCGACCTGGTCACCGAGATGACCATGATCAAGCACCCCTTCCGCGAGCAGAACGTGAAGGCCCAGAAGGGGATCGAGTTCTGAGCACGCCGGCGCTCATGGTGCAGGGAACGGGATCGGACGTCGGCAAGTCCCTGCTGGTCGCCGGCCTGTGCCGCGCCTATGCCCGGCGGGGCCTGGCGGTGCGCCCGTTCAAGCCGCAGAACATGTCGAACAATGCCGCGGTCACCGCCGATGGCGGCGAGATCGGCCGGGCCCAGGCGCTGCAGGCGCGGGCCTGCGGCGTCGCGCCGGTGGTCGACATGAACCCGGTCCTGCTCAAGCCGCAGACCGAAATCGGGGCCCAGGTGGTGGTCCAGGGGCGGGTCCGCGGCAATGCGACGGCCCGCGACTACCAGACCCTGAAATCGGAGCTGCTTCCGGCCGCGCTGGACAGCTTCGGCCGCATCGCCGACGAGGCCGACCTGGTCGTGGCGGAAGGGGCGGGTAGCCCGGCCGAGGTCAATCTCCGCGACGGCGACATCGCCAATATGGGGTTCGCCGAGGCCGCCGGCCTGCCGGTGCTGTTGGTCGCGGATATCGAGCGCGGCGGCGTCATCGCCAGCATCGTCGGCACCTGGACGCTGCTGTCGGCGGCCGAGCGCGGCCTGATGAAGGGCTATGTCGTGAACAAGTTCCGCGGCGACATCAGCCTGTTCGATGGCGGGCTGTCCGCGATCGGCGCCCGCACCGGGCTGGAGAGCTTCGGCGTGGTGCCCTATTTCCCCGACGCGCTGCGGCTGCCGCCGGAGGATGCGGTCGGTGTCGATCGCCAGGAGCCCGATGAGAACCGGCCGATCCAGATCGCGGTGCCGGTGCTGTCCCGTATCGCCAATTACGACGATCTGGATCCGTTGAAGGCGGAACCGGACGTCGCCGTGCGGATGATCCGCGCCGGCCAGGCGCTGCCCGGGGATGCCGACCTGATCCTGCTGCCCGGCAGCAAGGCGACGATGGCCGACCTTGCCTTCCTGCGGCAGCAGGGTTGGGATATCGACATCGCCGCCCATGTCCGCCGTGGCGGCTCGGTGCTGGGGATCTGCGGCGGCTTCCAGATGCTTGGCCGCACCGTCGCCGACCCAAATGGAGTCGAGGGCACGCCCGGCACTGCCGCCGGCCTCGGCCTCCTGGACCTGCATTCGGAGCTCGGCGGCGACAAGACGCTGGTCGAGGTCTCCGGCACCGATCCGCTATCGGGCCAGGCGGTCACGGGCTACGAGATGCATATCGGCGTGACCGTCGGGCGCGCCCTGCGGCGGCCGATGCTCACCATCGAGGGCCGGTCGGAAGGGGCGCTGTCGGAGGATGGCCGCGTTGGCGGCTGCTATGTGCATGGGCTGTTCGGCCAGGACGGCTATCGCCATGCGCTCCTCAACCGGCTGCGCACGCGCAATGATAGCGGGCTGCGCTACGAATCGGAGATCGATCGGATCCTGGACGGCCTCGCCGACCATCTGGAGGCGCACATGCCCCTGGACCGGCTTCTGGAAATCGCGAGCGGGTGACGGCTAGCGGGTCTTCAGATCCCGCAGCGCGCGGCCGTATCGGGAGATGACCCGCAGCATCTCGCCGGAGGACGGGTGCTCCATGTCGAAGGTCTCCATGAAGCCCGCGGCGTCGCCTTCGACGATGTGGAAGAGCAGGCGGTCGACGACGGCGCGGCGCGGCCGGTCGGCCTTGACGGTCAGCTCAATGACGCGTTTCAGCTTTTCGATTTCGCCGCTCATGCCGGGGCCTGTCCTTTCCATGTCACCTGCCGACAATGCTCGCCCCGTATGGTTAATCGTTGGTTAAATGCGGCTCACAGCCGAGCCACGTCGTACACCGCCAGCCATGCGATCCAGGGCGCGGCCAGGACGCCACCGGACACAGCGTAGAGGCGCAGCGCCACACGGATGTCACCGGCGTTCAGGTCGCTGCGACCGTCGCCCATCCATTGGTCTTCGACCACCTGCTCGCCGTAGCGCCGGGGGCCGGCCAGCGCGAATCCGAGCGCGCCGGCCATGGCCGCCTCCGGCCAACCGGCATTGGGCGACCGGTGCCGGCCCGCATCGCGGCGCATTGTCGCGGCGGCGCGAGCGGCACTGGCCCCCGGGGTCAGCACGGCGGCCAGCGCGATGATCAGACCGGCGAGCCGGGCCGGCGGCCAGTTCACGGCGTCGTCCAGTCGCGCGGCGATCCGTCCGAACAGGGCGTGGCGCTCGGTCCGGTGCCCGATCATGCTGTCCAGGGTGTTGATCGCCTTGTAAGCGGCCAGCCCGGGCAGGCCCAGCAGCGCAAACCAGAAGACCGGCGCCACGACGCCGTCGGCGAAGTTCTCCGCCGCCGATTCGATCGCCGCCCGCGCGACGCCGCCTTCGTCCAGGCTCTCGGGATCGCGGCCGACGATGTGGGCAACGGCGGCCCGGCCCGCATCCAGTCCCGCATCCAACCCGTCAGCCACCGCGCGGACGTGATCGTAGAGGCCGCGGAAGGCGATGAGCGTGCTGGCGAGCAGCGCCTCGATCAGCCATCCGCCCGGGATCATCTGGGCAGACCATGACAGGGCCCAGCCGATCGCCGCGGCCAGCAGGACCACCGTTGCCGTCAGCGCGCCACCCCTCAGGATCAGCGACGCCGGCGCCGCGCCGGGCCGGTTCAACACCCGGTCGCCCCAGGCGGTCAGCCGGCCGATCAGGACCACTGGATGGGGCATGACGCGGTAGAGCCGATTCGGGTCGCCGAGAGCGCCGTCGATGGCCAGGGCCAGGACTACGATCAAGGCGGATGGCACCGGATGGCCGGGGTCGAGCAGCCAGGGCAGGGTCATCGCGGGCGGTCGGCGGCGGGCATGGTGGGCGCACCAATAATGCTTTTGCCGGCCGCGGGGAACGGCGATAAAGGGCGTTCATCGCCAAGGCATGGGGAAGACGATGGGCAAGATCGGCGTGATGTTCTGCGGCCATGGCAGCCGGGACGAGGGCGCGGTGCGGGAATTCCTGGCGGTCGCCGACCGGTTGGCGGAGCGCATGCCGCACTACGATTTCGACCGGGGCTTCCTGGAATTCGCCACCCCGATCATCCGCGACGGTCTGGACGGGCTGCGCGGCCGCGGCGTCGAGCAGGTGCTGGCGATCCCCGGCATGCTGATGGCCGCCGGCCATGCCAAGAACGACATCCCGTCGGTGCTCAACACCTATCAGGCTCAGCATGACGGCCTGGAGATCCGCTACGGCCGCGATCTCGGCATCGATCCCAAGCTGCTGAAGGCGGCCGGCGACCGGGTCGAGCAGGCGGTCGCCGAGGCGGATGCGGCGGGAGAGGTCTCGCGCCATGACACGCTGCTGATGGTGGTCGGCCGCGGCACCTCCGACCCCGATGCCAACTCGAACATCTCCAAGGTGATGCGCATGTTGTGGGAGGGCCTCGGCTTCGGCTGGGGCGAGACCTGCTATTCCGGCGTCACCTTCCCACTGGTCGAGCCGGGGCTGGAGCATGCCGCGCGCCTGGGCTACCGGCGCATCATCGTGTTCCCGTATTTCCTGTTCACCGGTATCCTGGTGCGCCGGATCTACGACTATGTCGACCAGGTCGCCGCCCGGCATCCGGACATTCAGTTCGTCAAGGCGGGCTATCTCAACGACCACCCGATGGTGATCGAGGCGTTCACCGACCGGGTCGGCGAGATCCTCTCGGGCACCGGCGTGATGAACTGCCAGCTGTGCAAGTACCGCGCCCAGGTACTGGGCTTCGAGGCCGAGGTCGGCCTGCCCCAGGAAAGCCATCACCACCACGTCGAGGGCATCGGCACCGGCGACGCCGCCCACGGCCACGACCATCACCACGATCATGACCATGGGCACGGCCATCACCATCATCACGACCATGATCACGGCCATACCCACACGCATTTTCCCTACCCCCATGCCGACCATCCGCATGGCCCGGTCAGCATGAAGAAGCAGGCGGCGGGGGATTGACCGGGCGGCCGCCAGATGCGCTGCCGGACTACATCCGGGACCCGGCGGAGATCTATCGCCGGTCGTTCGCCGCCATCCGTGCCGAGGCCGATCTGTCACATCTGCCGGACTCGTTGGAGACTGTCGCGGTCCGGCTGATCCACGCCTGCGGCATGCCGGACATCGTCGACGATCTGGCCTGGGACGGTGCGCCCGCGACGGCGGGCCGACAGGCGCTTGAGGCAGGGGCGCCAGTGCTGACCGATGCCCGCATGGTCGCCGACGGCATCATCCGCAGCCGGCTTCCCGCCGACAATGCGGTGATTTGCACGCTGTCCGAGCCGGAGGTGGCGGATCGCGCCGTCCAACGCGGCACGACGCGCTCGGCCGCCGCTGTCGACCTGTGGATTCCGAAACTGGAAGGCGCCGTGGTGGCCATCGGCAATGCGCCGACGGCCTTATTCCGTCTGCTCGAGCTGTTGGCGAAGGGCGCGCCGCGGCCGGCGGTAATCCTGGGCTTCGCGGTCGGGTTCGTCGGTGCCGCGGAGTCGAAGGAGGCGCTGATCGCCCATGGTGCCGGCGTGCCCTTCCTGACCCTGCGCGGCCGGCGCGGCGGCAGCGCCATGGCGGCCGCCGCCGTGAACGCGCTGGCGGGTGAGGGGGCATGACCCGCTGGCTCGGCATCGTCGGGATCGGCGATGACGGCCTCGACGGCCTCACGCCGGCGGCCCGGACCGTCCTGGACGGCGCCGAGGTCCTGGTCGGCGGTGCGCGCCATCTGGCCATGGTGCCGGAGGACGGGCGCGAGCGCCTGCGCTGGCCGTCGCCGCTGTCCGACATTCGGCCGATCTTGGAAGAGCACCGCGGGCGGCCGCTCTGCGTGCTGGCCACCGGCGATCCGCTTTGTTACGGGGTCGGCGCCAAGCTGCATCGCTGGTTCGATCGCGACGAGATCACGGTCATCCCGGCGCCCTCGGCCTTCAGCCTCGCCTGCGCGCGCCTGGGCTGGTCGCTGCCCGACATCCAGACCCTCACGCTACACGGCCGACGGCTGGAGACGCTGGCCGCCTTCCTCGCGCCGGGCGCCCGCCTGCTGGCGCTCACCGAGAACGGCGAAACCCCGTCGCGGGCGGCGGCACTGCTGCACGGGCACGGCTATGGCGGCAGTCGGGTGACCGTGCTGGAGCATCTGGGCGGTGCCGAGGAGCGCGTCGTTGAGTCGGCCGCGGCCGATTGGGATGTCGGGCGCTGCGCCGATCTGAACACGCTGGCGATCGAGTGCAATGCGGATGCCGGTGTGACGCTCTTGCCCCGGGTGCCGGGCCTGCCGGACGAGGCCTTCCGCCATGACGGGCAACTCACCAAGCGTGAGGTCCGCGCCGCGACCCTGGCCGCGCTGGCGCCCTTCCCGGGCCAGAAGCTGTGGGATGTGGGGGCCGGCTGCGGTTCGATCGGCATCGAGTGGATGCGGTCGGCGCCACATGCGGAGGCGGTTGCGGTGGAGCGCGACCCGAACCGTATCGGACTGATCGCGGAGAACGCCGCGACACTTGGAACGCCGCGGCTGGACATCGTCGAGGGCGCGGCGCCGGAGGCCCTCGTCCGGCTCGACCGCCCGGACGCCATCTTCATTGGTGGTGGCATCACGACGCCCGGTCTGGTTGACGCGTGCTGGGATGCGCTGGAGGCGCAGGGACGCCTCGTCGCCAACGTCGTGACGCTGGAGGGCGAGGCTGAAGTGATTCGGCTGCAATCGCGGCATGGCGGCGCGTTGACCCGGATTGCGGTGTCGCGGGCGGAGCCGGTCGGCCCGTTCCAGGGCTGGCGGCCATTGATGCCGGTCACCCAATGGGCGCTGGTGAAACACTGATGGCCGAGACCGGGCAAGGGATGCTGTACGGGCTTGGCGTGGGCCCGGGCGACCCGGATCTGATCACCCTGAAGGCGCTGCGCCGCCTACAGGCGGCGCCGGTGATCGCCTACCCGGCGCCGGAGCAGGGCGACAGTCTGGCGCGGGCGATCGTGGCGCCGCACCTGCCCGGCGGCCAGACCGAGATCGCCATCCGCATGCCGATGGTGGCGAGCCGGTTCCCGGCCCAGGAGGTCTATGACCGGGCGGCGGAGGAGATCGGCGGGCATCTTGCCGCCGGACGCGACGTGGCGGTGCTCTGCGAGGGCGACCCGTTCTTCTACGGCTCGTTCATGTACCTGTTCGGCCGCATGGCCGCGGACTACCGGGTCGAGGTGGTGCCCGGCGTGTCCTCGCTGACCGCCTGCGCGGCGGCGCTCGACGCGCCGCTGGCGGCCAGGAACGACGTCCTGACGGTCCTGCCGGCGACCCTGCCGGCCGATGAACTCTCAGAACGGATCGCAAGCGCCGATGCCGCCGCGCTGATCAAGGTCGGCCGCCATTTCACCAAGGTCCGCGATGTGCTGGACACGCTCGGGCTGGGCGATCGCGCCCGGTATATCCAGCACGCCACCATGGACAGCCAGACGGTGTTGCCGCTGGATGCCGTATCGCCCGAGTCGGTACCCTACTTCTCGATGATCCTGGTGCATCGGAGGGGTGAGGCATGGCGATAGACGCCCCGGCCATCGTTGTCCTGACCGCCAGGGGATACGACCTGGCGGAGCAGGTGGCCGCGGTTCTTCCCGATGCCGAGATCCACGGCCTCGCGACGCGGGTGCCGGAGGCCCCGATCGTCTTTGAGCGCGCCACGGACCACATGCGCGCGCTGTTCGAGGCCGGCCGCCCTATCATCGGCATCTGTTCCGCCGCGGTGCTGATCCGCGCGCTGGCGCCGGCCATTGCCGACAAGCATGCGGAGCCGCCGGTGCTGGCGATTGCCGAGGACGGCTCGTCGGTCGTGCCCCTGCTGGGCGGCCATCACGGCGGCAATCGGCTGGCCGGGCGCATCGCCGAGGCACTTGCCGTCAACCCGGCGATCACGACGGCCGGCGATCTTCGCTTCGGCATCGCCCTTGACGATCCGCCAATCGGCTGGCGGCTTGCCGACGATGCGCCGGTGAAGGCATTCGCCGCCGCTCTGCTGGACGGTGCGGCGGTGCGGATCGAGGGGCACGCGCCCTGGCTGCGCGAAAGCCGTTTGCCGGTCTCCGATGACGGAGCCTTGACCATCCTGGCCACCGAACGGGCCGAGGCGTCGACGCCGCAGCGCCTGGTCTATCACCCGGCCCGGCTCGCCGTCGGTGTCGGCTGCGAGCGCGGAACCGATCCGGCGGAGTTGCGCGAGCTTGTCGACGCCACCATGCGGGAACACGGGCTGGCGCCGCAGGCGGTGGCCGGTGTCTTCTCGCTCGATCTCAAATCCGACGAGCCGGCGGTGCACGCCGTGGCGGCCGATTTGGCGGTGCCCGCGCGGTTCTTCGACGCCACCCGGCTGGAAGCCGAATCGCCGAGACTTCAGACCCCTTCCGATCTCGTCTACCGCGAGGTCGGCTGCCACGGCGTGGCGGAGGGGGCAACATTGGCCGCCGTTGGCCCCGCTGGCACCCTCATTGTGCCCAAGGCGAAGAGCCGGCGGGCCACTTGCGCCGTCGCCATTGCGCCGGGACTCCTGGCTGCCGAATCGATCGGACGGCCGCGCGGTCGCTTGTCGATCGTCGGCCTCGGTCCCGGGGCGGCGGATTGGCGCACGCCGGAAGCGGAGGCCGCGATCCGGGCGGCGACCGATCTGGTGGGCTACCGGCTCTATCTCGAGCTCATCGGACCAGCGGCGCGGGACAAGACGCTGCACGACTATGCCCTGGGCGAGGAGGAGCGGCGCTGCCGGGCGGCGCTGGACCTGGCCGCCGAGGGCCGGTCGGTGGCCCTGGTCTGCTCTGGCGATCCGGGTATCTACGCCATGGCCGCACTGGTCTTCGAACTGCTCGACCACGAGGCGCGATGGGACTGGCAGCGGGTCGCGGTCACGGTCGTGCCCGGCCTGTCCGCCCTGCAGGCGGCGGCCGCCCGGGCCGGCGCGCCGTTGGGCCATGATTTCTGCGCCATCTCTCTGTCCGACCTGCTGACACCCTGGCCGGTGATCGAACGCAGGCTGCAGGCGGCGGCGGACGGCGACTTCGTGGTCGCGCTCTACAATCCGGTCTCGCGACGGCGGCGGCACCAGCTCGCCACCGCGCGCGAAATCCTGATCGCACGGCGGCCGGCGGACACGCCGGTGGTGCTGGCGCGCAATCTCGGCCGCGCGGACGAGGCGGTGGAGGTGATCCCGCTGCACGCGCTGGACCCGGACCGGGTCGACATGCTGACCGTGGTGCTGGTCGGCGCCAGCACCAGCCGCACGGTGTCCCGGCCATCCGGGTCCTGGATGTACACGCCGCGCGGCTATGCGGCGAAGCGGGAGGATGCGGCGGAATGACGGTGCACTTCATCGGCGCCGGGCCAGGCGCCCCGGACCTCATCACGCTGCGCGGCCGCGACCTTATCGCGAAATGCCCGGTCGTGCTCTATGCCGGCTCGCTGGTGCCGGCGGAGGTCGTGGCCTTCGCGCCGGAGGGCGCGCGCGTGCTGGACACCGCGCCGATGACCCTGGACGAGATCATCGAGGAGATCGCGGCGGCGGACGCGAAGCGCCTCGACGTCGCCCGGGTGCATTCCGGCGACCCGTCGCTCTACGGTGCCATCGCCGAGCAGATGCGCCGGCTCGACCGGCTCGGCATCGACTACGACATCACGCCCGGCGTGCCCGCCTATGCCGCCGCGGCGGCGACGCTGAAGCGCGAACTGACCCTGCCCGGAATCGCCCAGACCGTCATCCTGACCCGAACCGCCATGAAGGCCTCCGCCATGCCGGAAGGCGAGGAACTGGCGCGGCTGGGCGCGTCCGGCGCGACGCTGGCCATCCACCTCTCGGTGCGCAACCTGACCCATGTGGTCGAGGCGCTGACGCCGCATTACGGCGCCGACTGCCCGGTCGCCGTGGTCTATCGGGCCAGCTGGCCGGACGAGCTGGTGATCGAGGGCACGCTGGCCGACATCCGGGCGAAAGTCCGGGCGTCGAAAATCACCCGCACGGCACTGATCCTGGTCGGCCGGGTGCTCGGCGAATCCGGCTTCGACGACAGCAGCCTGTATGACCCAGGCCATGCGCATGTGCTGCGGCCAGTTGTCGGCTCAACGGGACGAAACTAGACATAATATTTAGGGGTAAAAGACTTGATATTTTTTTCACATAATAAGTATATTAGTCCATTTGTAATGATGTTAATTCAGCTATTTTGTATATTGGCTTCTCTAATTACTATTTTTGCCATTATTTTTTATTATCTTTCTGATATTCCAGACAACGGAATAGAACCAGATCTGAGGGGTTTTCATGAATCTATCTACTTTAGTGTGGTTACCATTTCTTCATTGGGATATGGGGACTATCAGCCAGTAGGTTATTCCAGGGTTTTCGCGTCGATCGAAGTATTGGTCGGACTCGGGTTCATTGGGTATTTTGTCTCTAGGGTTGTATCTTTTCGACACGCCGAATTACTGGAGAGGCTTCATCATTCCGATGTAATTGAAAAATTTGACCAATGCTTGAGAGCAGTTCGTGAGGAGAAGGAAAGCCTCGCGGATCTGCGACGGAAGGTTAGATTAATGAACGAGAGTGATTCTCGACGATTTCAACTTGGCAAAGGAAATCCACTATATGGGTCAAAAAGAGCACTAGAAGGGCTTCTTGGGTATATAGAGTACATACAGCAGGAGAATGAATTAGAACTATTTGGCGATCGTATGGAGCGCGCTGCTCATCATGTTGAAGAACTTGCTTCTGTTCTGCGACGGTTCTTAAATGTGCTTAACCAGCATAACGTAGATTGGAAGACAAAGTACTCCTCCTGGCATATCAGGGAAATTACGAATAAATTGACCCGTTCAATTCACCTTATCGGAAATAATTCCGTCTATGCCGAGAAACCATACAAACATCATGTAAAATATGGAGAACTGCTAGAATCGATAATAATTTCAATCAATGATTACTCACGCAAATAACCTGCGGGTTTGGCTGCGCACCCGTTCGGTCGTAACATCCGCGCTATTCCTTAACCCGATCTCCGATTGGGCCTGAGGAGTGCGCCTCGAGCCATTCCACTGCAGCCCAGGGATGGCTCACACGCTCGCCCGGCAAACGTTTGGGCCGTTGGATCATGATGACCGGCAGGCCAAGCCGTTGGGCCGCGACGATCTTGCCATAGGTGGCGGAACCGCCGCTGTTGCGGCTGACGACGGCGTCGATGCGATGGTTGGACAGCAGCCCTACCTCGTCGTCGACATTGAAAGGACCCCGACCCAGGATCAGCTCAGGGTCCGGAATCGGCAATGGCGCATCTGGCGGGTCGATCATGCGCAAAAGGAACCAGACCCCGCTCAGTCGTCCAAAGGGCGCAAGATGCTGCCGTCCGATCGACAGGAATACACGGCGAGCCAGGCCAACGATCTTCCCGGCGGCCGCCTCGGCGTCTGCCACGTCGATCCAGTTGTCATGCGGACACCGACGCCAGGCCGATCGCTCCAGCCGCAGCATCGGGACGCCGGTCAATCGGCTTGCTTCGATGCCATTCCGAGAGATCTGTTCGGCGAAGGGATGGCTGGCATCGATCAAGGCGTGGATCGACTGTTTTGCAAGATAGCCGGCCAGCCCCTCCGCTCCACCGAAACCGCCGATCCGTGAGGCGCCTGGAGGCATTTCCGGATCGCTGGTGCGGCCGGCAAGCGACGTTATCGGCTCGAAATCCGGATGGTCCGCCAGCAGCTCGGCAACCTGAAGCCCCTCTGTTGTCCCGCCCAGGATCAGAACGCGCTTAGCCAACAAGCCGTGTCCTACTGGCACCGACCATCCGGCCGCTGCGGTCGAAGATCAGAAGCTCGATCCGGATGGCGTCGCCCGTTGCCTCGAGCGCTGACCGTCGGGCGTCTTCCGCGACCGCGTCAGCCAAGGCAAAGCCGGCCTTTGCGGCCATGTCCAGCGCATGCCGGCCGGTATTCGCCGAGGCGATGCGCTCGGCAAGGACGGCGTCGGCGCTGGCCGCCATCGCGGTTTGCGCCAGCCGGCCCATGTCGAGCTGGCTGCGGCCGGAATGCAGGTCCATGTGCCCCTGGCCGAGCTTGGCGAGCTTGGCGAAGCCGCCGGCGATGGTGAGCTTCGGGACCGGGTGCCGGCGCAGGTATTTCAGCAGGCCGCCAGCGAAATCGCCCATGTCGAGCAGGGCCATGTCCGGCAGGCCGTACAGCGTCTGCACCGCCGATTCCGAGACCGAGCCGGTGGCTGCGGCGGCGTGTTCGATGCCGGCCGCCCGCGCCACGTCGATGCCGCGATGGATCGAGTGGATCCAGGAGGAGCAGGAGTAGGGGGTGACGATGCCGGTGGTGCCCAGCACCGACAGGCCGCCGATGATGCCCAGCCGGCCATTCAGCGTCTTGCGCGCCATCTCCTCGCCGCCGGGAATGGCGATCTCGATCTCGACGTCGCCGGCATCGTCATTGGCTTCGGCGACCTCGCGCACGGTGTCAGTCATCATCCGGCGGGGCACCGGGTTGATCGCCGGCTCGCCGACTCCGAGCTCGAGCCCCGGCCGGGTCACCGTGCCGACGCCCTCGCCGGCCCGGAAGGTAACGCCGCTACCGTCAGTGCCCCGCCGCACCCGGGCCAGGATCAGCGCGCCATGGGTCACGTCCGGATCGTCGCCGGCATCCTTGACGATGCCAGCCTCCGCCATCGCGTCGTCGCGCCGGGTCTGCGCCAGCGGGAAGCTGGGCGTCTGGCCCTTCGGCAGGGTGATCGCCACCGGATCCGGGAACCGGCCGGTCAGCAGTGCGGTATAGGCGGCGCGGGTCGCCGCCGTGGCACAGGCGCCGGTGGTCCATCCGCGGCGCAGCGGGCCTTCGGGACGATGGCTCATGGCGCCCCATTATCGACGGGCGGCGTTTTTTGGCTAGCGGTCGCCGGGGCGCCGCCGATAATGACCGTGATGGACAGGCTGACCTTCGACTTGCCGGAGTTTCGACCGGGCTGGGTGTGGCTCACGGGCGCCGGTCCCGGCGATCCGGGGCTGCTGACCCTGCATGCGCTGCACGCGCTGCGCAGCGCCGATGTGGTCGTCTATGACGCCCTGGTCAGCCCGGAGGCGTTGTCACTGGCGAGCCCCGGCGCGGCGCTGGAATATGCCGGCAAACGCGGCGGCCGACCGTCGCCGACCCAGGCGGATATCAGCCAGAAGCTGATTCGCCTGGCGCGGTCGGGCAAACGGGTGCTGCGCCTGAAGGGCGGCGACCCCTTCGTCTTCGGCCGCGGCGGGGAGGAGGCGCTCACCCTGGTCGAGGCCGAAATCCCGTTCCGCATCATCCCCGGCATCTCGGCCGGCGTCGGCGCGCTGGCCTATGCCGGCATCCCGCTGACCCATCGCGACACCAATTCCGCCGTCACCTTCCTGACCGGCCACAACGTCTCGGGCGTCGTGCCGGACCAGTTCGACTGGCCGGCCATCGCCAAGGCCTCGCCGGTGCTGGTGTTCTACATGGCGATGAAGCACCTGGCGGAGATCGCCGGCCGCCTGATCGCCGCCGGCCGCGATCCCTCCGAGCCGGTCGCCGTCGTGAGCAAGGCGACGACCCCGGACCAACAGGTCCTGGAGACCACCCTGGCCGACTGCACAGCCGACGCGGAGCGCGCCGGCATCTCGCCGCCGGCGATGGTCGTGGTCGGGGAGGTCGTGCGCCTGCGCGCGGCTCTAGACTGGCAGGGCGCGTTGGACGGCAAGCCGCTGCAACGCGATCCGCTGGGAACGCGCTCCCGACCGCGGGCCGGCTGAATGGCCACCCCCGGCGTGCTGATTGCCGCGCCGGCCTCCGGCAGCGGCAAGACCACCGTCACCCTGGCGCTGCTGCGCCATTTCCGCGATGCCGGCGTGGCGGTGGGCTCGGTCAAGGTCGGGCCGGACTTCATCGACCCCGCCTTCCATGCCGCGGCGAGCGGCCGTCCCTGCTGGAACATCGATGGCTGGGCAATGCGGCCGGAAACCGTCGCGGGCCTCGTCGATCGCGCGGGCAGCGGGGCGGAGCTGATCATCGGCGAGGGGGTCATGGGGCTGTTCGACGGCGCCCCGGACGGCCGCGGATCGACCGCCGATCTGGCGGCCCGGACCGGCTGGCCGGTCATCCTGGTGATGGATGTGCGGGGCCAGGCGGCCTCTGCCGCCGCCACCTTGTCGGGGTTCGCGCGCCACCGTGCCGACGTGCCGGTCTCGGGCGTCCTCTTCAACCGCGTTGGCGGCGAGCGCCATCGGCGCATCCTGGCGCGCGCTTGCGAGGCACTCGATATTCCGATCCTGGGGTTCATTCCGCGCGATGCGGCACTCGCCCTGCCGGATCGCCATCTCGGGCTGGTGCAGGCCGCCGAGCACGAGGATCTGGAGGTCTTCCTCGCAAGCGCCGCGAGGCAGGTCGCATCCCATGTCGATACCGCCGCCCTCCGTGCTCTGGCCAAGCCTTCAAGGCCGATGGTGGATGGCGTCGAAGACATGGTGCCGTCGCTGGGTCAGCGCATCGCGGTCGCGGCCGACACCGCCTTCGCCTTCACCTATCCGGCCATGCTGGACGCGTGGCGGAACGCCGGGTCTGACGTAGTTCCGTTTTCCCCGCTGGCCGACCAGCCGCCGGATGCGGACGCGGATGCCGTGTTCCTGCCCGGCGGCTATCCGGAACTGCACGCCGGGCGCCTCGCGGCCGGCACGCGTTTCCTTGCCGGCCTTCGAGACGCGGCCACCCGGGGCGCTCTGATCTACGGCGAATGCGGCGGCTACATGGTGCTGGGCCGCGGGCTGGTGGACGGTGACGGCGTACGGCACCGCATGGCGGATCTGCTGCCCGTCGACTTCGCCTTCGATCGCCCGCGTCTTTCTCTCGGGTACCGGGATCTGGCGACTGCGGACGCCGGGCCCCTGGGCCCGGGCGGCCGGCGCTATTGCGGCCACGAGTTCCACTACGCGACGGCATCGGCCAGCGCCGCGGCGGATCCCCTGTTCCTCGTGCGGGACGCGGAGGGCGTCGACCTGGGGCCGGCCGGTGCCCGTGCCGGCAGGGTGATGGGCTCATTCATCCACCTGATCGACAGGGCCTGACGGCCGCACTGGCCGATCCGCGCGCCGGCGCGCTACGATCGGCCCGGATGCGATGACTCACCGGTGAAAGGGCAAGGGATGGAACTGGGACTGACCGGCAAACGCGCGCTGGTGATGGGCGCCTCGCGGGGCATTGGCCGCGGCATCGCGCGGGTGCTGGCGTCGGAAGGCTGCGAACTGGTGATCGCCGCCCGCAACATCGACCGGCTGGAGGAGGACGCCAAGGCGCTTCGGACCGATCACGGTGTCGCGGTTGTCCCCCGTCCGCTCGATCTTGGCGACGAAGAGTCCGTCGCCGACCTCGCGGGGTTCCTGTCCGGCGAGGGTGTCGACATCCTGATCAACAACAGCGGCGGGCCGCCACCCTCCGGCGCCCTTGGCGTGGAGCCGGAACAATGGCGCCGGCATTTCGCCTCGATGGTGCTGTCACTGATCCGGTTGACCGAGGCCGCGGTCGGGCCGATGCGGGCCAAGGGCTGGGGCCGGATCCTGACGATCGCCTCCTCCGGCGTGGTGCAGCCGATCCCCACGCTCGGCATCTCCAACACCCTGCGATCCAGCCTGGTGGCGTTCTCCAAGACGCTGGCCGGCGAGGTGGCGGGGGACGGCATCACCGCCAATGTGATCCTGCCGGGGCGGATCGACACCGAGCGTGTCGCGGAGATCGACGGCCGGGTGGCCGAACGTGACGGCAAGCCGATCGACGAGGTTCGGCGCGCATCGGAGGCGGCCATTCCCGTCGGCCGGTACGGCACGGTGGAGGAATTCGCCAGCACGGCCGCGTTCCTGGTCAGTGTTCCCGCCGGCTATGTGACCGGCCATGTGGTGCGCGTGGACGGCGGATTGATCCGCTCGATCTGACGGCAGATCGGCCCTCAGGCCAGGCTTGAAACCGATGGTTGTCACGCCCCCTGGATTTGGCGCCCGAATCCGGGAAAAGTTGTTCTTTTCAATCCGATGCGCGCGATGGTTTTAAGAAAGGCTTGAGAGGTCCTGCCTAGGCTAGACGGCTGGGCTGCACTTCCGCTGCCCGACCGCGTTTCGGCCGGCTTCCTGACCCATACAGACCGCCGGACCCGGCGCGGCGCGAGTTTCGACCAGAACGGCCGCTGGGCGGCCGTCGCGAGCGTGGGCGATGGCAGATCCCGCAAGGGATATTTCGGTCAAGACGCCGCCGGCGCAGCCGGAGTCGGCCTCTTATTGCCTGGCCGCCGCCATCGGCCGGGTCGCCGGGGCTGACGGCCCGACGGCGATCGCCGACGCGCTGCTGGACGGCTGCCGCAGGATCACCGCGGCCGGCGTCGGTGCGGTCGTGCTCTGGGACCCGACCGTCGGCCAGGTGGTGTGCCGGGCCAGCGCCGGCGCGGTCGCCCTGACCGGGCTCGCGGTCACCATGGACTCCTCGGCCGTCTCCGCCTGGCTCGAGGACGGCCTTGCCCCCTGGCTGCGGGCGAAGGGGATGCCGCAGGACGGGTGCACGACCCTGCCGCTGTTCCATCGCGACCGGCAGCTGGGGGCCGTCGTCCTGTCCCAGATGGCCGATGGCGCGCCGATATCCGCCGCGGATCAATCGGCCATGGAGGCGATCGCCGCGGCGGCATCCCTGGCGCTTGCCAACGGCCATCTCGCAACCTCCAACGCCGAGTTCGAATCCCAGAACCGGGACATCGAGCTGGCGGCGGAGATCCAGCGCAACCTGCTGCCCGGTCCCGAGCAGGGCGGCCCGACCATGATCGGCCTCAACCGCCCGGCCAAGAAGGTCTCCGGCGACTTCTTCGACTTCTACCCGTTGCCCGACGGGCGCATCCGCTTCGCCCTCGGCGACGTCTCGGGCAAGGGGCTGAACGCCGCCCTGCTGATGGCCAAGACGGCCAGCCTGTTCCATTGCCTGGGCAAGGCGCTGGACGATCCTGCGCATCTGCTGGCCCTGATCAACCGCGAGCTTCGCGAGACCGGTGGGCGGGGCATGTTCGTCACCATGGTCGCCGGGGTCTATTCGCCGGCCAGCGGCGAGGTGCGCTTTGCCAATGCCGGCCACCTGCCGCCGCTGCTGCGCCGTACCGATCGCAGCTACGAGGAGTTCCCGGCCGATGCGCCGCCTCTGGGGGTGCTGAGCGACCTGGATTGCGAGACCCAGGTGGCGCAGCTCGACGGCGGCGAGTTCTACATCTTCACCGACGGGCTGACCGAGTTCCAATACGGCGACAGCGACGAGCTCGGCGTCGACGGCCTGATCCAGATGATCGAATCCATGGCCGAGACGCGGCTGGAGGATCGGCTGCGCCATGTCCTGGCCGATCTGGACGGCGATGGCTGGCGCGCCCGCGACGATCTCACCGTGCTGGCGATCGACGATGCCCGGGCCAGCCGCGCGGTCGCTTTCCCGATCTGCGGCGACGGCGTGCGCAACCTGATGGGGCCGAGCCCCGTGGAGGCCGGTGTGGAGTGCCTTGCCTATCTGAGACTGCCGGCCCAGGTCGACCGCATGCGCCTGGTGCGCGGAGCGGTCGCCGGTGCCGCCGGCCTGTGCGGCTTCGACGACGACACCACCGCCGACATCGTGCTGGCGGTCGCGGAGGCGGGGCAGAACGTCATCCTGCACGCCTATGGCGGCCGCGAGGGTGAGGCGATCGAGCTGGAGATCCTCCGGCGCGCCAACGCCCTGGTGATCCGGCTGCGCGATTTCGCCTCGCCGACAGATCCCGATTCCCTGCGCCCGCGTGACCTGGACGACATCATGCCCGGCGGGCTGGGTACCCATTTCATCCGCGAGATCATGGATTCCGCGGAATTCCTGCCGCCGCCGGGCGGCGAAGGCAACCTGCTGCAACTGACCAAGAAGATCGGACAGTCTGATGAGTTGTGATGTGACGGAGAGAGACGGCACGCTCGTCGTCGACCTGAGCGGGTCGGTCGATCTGGAGCATGCCGACGGCGTGCGGAAGGCCCTGCTGGGGTGCATCGAGAAACGGCGCGACATCCATGTGAGCCTGGCCGGGGTCGACTACATCGACAGCTCGGGCATCGCCACGCTGGTCGAAGCCTTCCAGCTCGCCAAGGAGAACGGCACCGGCTTTGTCCTGGCCGCGGTGAGCAACCAGGCGCTCCGGGTCCTGAAGCTGGCCCGGCTCGACACCGTCTTCACCATCCTCGATCCCGACGCCGCGCCACAGGCCGCGGGGAGCTGACCGGAGCGAACCAAGGCGATGCGGGCACTGGAAGCGATCGGCCGTCGCACCGTCGACGGGTTCGACCAGATCGGCTTGGGCTGCGTGCTACTGGCCGAAAGCGCGTTCTGGATCGTCGCCGGCAGCCGCCGGCGCCAGCCGGTCCGCCTGTCCGCGACCGTGGCCCAGATGGTCGAGACCGGGCTGATGGCCCTGCCCATCGCCACCATCCTGTCGGCCACCATCGGCCTGATGCTGGCGATCCAGGGCCACTATACGCTGGGCCTGTTCGGCGCGGAATCCTTCGCGCCCTTCGGCATCGCCCTGTCGGTGGTGCGGGAGTTCTCGCCGCTCATCATCGGCATCCTGGTCGCCGGCCGGTCTGGATCGGCGCTGGCGGCGCGGTTGGGCACCATGGAGACCAACCAGGAGATCGATGCGCTGCGGGTGATCGGCGTCAGCCCGGTCCGCTACCTCCTGGCGCCGGCCCTGCTGGCGATGCTGGTGATGGTGCCGGCGCTGACCATGTGGGCGAACCTGGTGGCACTGGCCGCGGCCGGCGCCTACACGACGGCCCAGCTCGATACCTCCATGGCCGCCTTCGCCGCCGATGTGATGGACGCGCTGTCGGTCGGCGACCTGACCCACGGGTTGGCAAAGAGCGCGCTGTTCGCGCTGCTGGTGGCCCTGATCGGCGCGGTCAACGGCACCCTGATCAAGGGCGGTGCCGAGGGCATCGGGCGTTCGACCACCCAGGCGGTGGTGCAGGGCATCGCCGCCATCGTGATCGCCGACATGATCTTCGCATTCCTGGCGACGCAGTAGCATGGCACAGCACGCACCACTGCCGCCGGCCGCGGAGAATGGACCGGTCATCGAGATTTGCGGGCTGAACGCGTTCTACGGGACCCGGCAGATCCTGTTCGATGTCGACCTGACCGTCGATCGCGGGGAGATCATGGTCATCATGGGCGGCAGCGGCTCCGGCAAGAGCACACTGCTGCGCCACCTGGTCGGGCTGAACACGCCGACCAGCGGCACGATCCGGCTGCTCGGCCAGGATATCGGCGCGCTCAGCGCACTGGCCATGCAGGAACTGCGGCGGCGGATCGGCGTCGCCTTCCAGGGCGGTGCGCTGTTCAGCTCCATGAGCGTGGCGGAGAACATCATGCTGCCGCTGCAGGAGCACACCAACCTGGACCGCAAGACCATGGAGATCATGGCGCGGATGAAGCTGGAGGTGGTCGACCTGCCCGGCTTCGGCGATCTCATGCCGTCGGAGCTGTCCGGCGGCATGCTCAAGCGCGCGGCGGTGGCACGCGCCATCATCACCGACCCGCAGCTGCTGTTCTTCGACGAACCGTCGGCCGGGCTCGACCCGGTGGTCTCGGCGGCGCTCGACGATCTCATCCGCCAACTCCGCGACGCCATGGAGATGAGCGTCGTGGTGGTCACCCACGAGCTGGAAAGCGCCTTCGGCATCGCCGACCGGATCACCGTTCTGGACAAGGGACGGATCCTGATGACCGGCACCACCAACGAGATCCGCGGCAGCGACAACCCGCGCATCCAGAACCTCCTCAACCGCCGGCCGGAGGCAGCACAGGTGGACGCGGACGAATACCTCAAACGCCTGACCGGAACCGCCTAGCCGCGGCCGCCCCGACACGAGATTTCGAGATTGTCATGCGCACCCTGAACCTGAACTACCCGGCCGTCGGCGCCTTCGTGCTCGCGATGCTGGTCTGTGCGATCGCCGCCGGCGCCATGCTGACCGGCCGCTCCGGCCCGAGCGATGCCTACCATGTCGTGCTGGACAACGTGGCCGACATCCGCTTCGGGACCGTGGTGCGCTACGAGGGCTATCCGGTGGGCCAGATCGACGGCATCGTCCCGCTGCCGGATGATGCCGGCATGACCTTCCGGGTCGAGCTCAGCGTCGAGCAGGGCTGGCGCATCCCCGAGGACAGCGTGGCCCGGATCGGCAGCTCGAACCTGTTGGCCAACAAGACCATCGATATCACCGGCGGCGACAGCGACGTGGCGATCCGGCCCGGCAACGCGATCCCCGGCGCGCCGCCCGCCGACATGTTCGCCGCCATGTCCTCCCTGGCCGGCGAGATCGGCGACATGAACCGCGACAGCGTGCGCCCGCTGGTCGACCGGATTGGCTCCGTCGTCGGCGAGATCGACACGCTGATCCGCCGGGACCTGGGGCGGATCACCGCCAGCGTCGCGGCCGTGACCGGCGATGCGGAGGGCCGCGTGCCGGCGATCCTGGCCTCGCTCGACTCGATGACCGCGGATCTGGACACGACCGTCGGCACGGTCCAGGGGCTGGTCACGCCGGAGACGGTCGACAGCATCGGCCGGACCATCCGCAACGCGGAGACCATGTCGGCCGACTTCGCCGATCTCGGCGGCCGGTTGGCCGGCACGGCGGCGGAGCTGGATGTGCTGATCGGGCGGATCGACACCCTCGTCGCCGAGAATGACGGGGAGGTCGCCGAGTCGCTCGGCAACGCCGCCTATGTCCTGCGGACGGTGGCGCAGAGCATCGACTCGCTCAGCCACGATCTGGAGGGCTCGGCGCGCAACATGAACGAGTTCAGCCGCCAGATCCGCCAGGATCCGGGTGCCCTCTTCGACATGCCCTGGCGCAATGGCGCGTCCCTGCCTGCGGGGGTGCCGCGATGAGACCAACCATCATCACGATACTCACGGCGCTGGCCCTGGTCGGCTGCCAGAGCGCCGGCGATCCGGCCCCTGTCGACCGCTTCTATCGCATTTCGATCGACGTTCCGGCGATGCCGCCCGGACCGGACCTGCCCGGCACCATCCTGGTCGACCGGTTGGATGCCGACGGGCTGATGCGCGAGCGCCCGGTCATCTACAGCACCGATGCCGGCGGTGCGTCCCTGGCGCAGCATGAATACGACTATTGGCTGGAGCCGCCGGCGCGGCTGCTGCAAGCCGAGCTGGTGCGCTATCTGCGATCGGCCGGGGTCGCGCGGTCGGTGGTGACGCCGGAATTGCGGGTGGCTTCGCAGTACGAGGTGATCGGCACGGTGCGGCGGTTCGAGCGGCTGATCGGCGGCCGGACGCACCGCGTCGCGGTCACGCTGGAACTCGCCCTGGTCGACCGGTCCGATGACCGGCCCAGGGTGGTGGAGACCTACGCTGCCGAGATCGTGTGCCCGGACGACACGGTCGATGGTTCGATCGACGCCTTCAACGAGGCGGTCGCGGCCATCTTCGCGGAGTTTCTCGACGACATCCGACAGAGCGGCGCGCAGGCCTGACGCGCTCTCCGGAACGGAGTGCAGGCTAGGCCGCTCTCGCTGAACCCCATGGAGGCGACGCGACAGCGCAATTCAGATACCCCTCTTGCGTTATGTTATAACATAACATATCAAGCAGGCGAATGGCCGATGGAGGCATCGCATGAGCAAGCGGGGAGAGGTGATTCAGGCAGAGGTGCTGGCGGTCCTGCGCCGGCGCCGCGGCCCGCTGTCAGCCTACGATGTTCTGGAGGAATTGCGCGAGGACAATCCGAAGATCGCGCCGCCAACGATCTACCGGGCGCTGGCCGCGTTGACGGGGCGCGGGCGCGTGCATCGCCTGGAATCGCTCAACGCCTTCATCGCATGCCAGTGCGATCGACACCAGCACGCCTCCATCCTGTCGATTTGCGACGACTGTGGCGCGGTTGAGGAGAGCGTCGCTCCCGACCTGGTGAACGCGCTTTCCAGCATCATCGCCAGGTCCGGCTTTGCGCCGATGCGCCATGTGATCGAGGTCCACGGTCTTTGCGCGTCGTGCGGTGCCGGGCAGGTGCCCGCATGACGGAGCGACGGCCGATGCGCCGTCTGCCTCTCCTCGGGGCGGTGCCCCGCTTGGCCGGCGCGCCACCTGTTGTCGCGCTCCTTTGGGCCGGATTTCTCTGGCCGACCTTCACGTCCGGACAGCCCCAGCACCCACCGATCCCGAGATGATGCGCCACACCGCGATGACGCGGGCACAGGCGCTGCGTTCGTAGAAAGAAAGTGAAATCATGACCGTTCAAGGCGCTCGCCTTCCCGTCACCGTGTTGTCCGGCTTCCTCGGCGCCGGCAAGACGACACTGCTGAACCGCGTGCTGAACAATCGCGACGGCCGGCGCGTCGCCGTCATTGTCAACGACATGTCCGAGGTGAACATCGACGCCGACCTGGTGCGCGCGGACACCGAGCTCAGCCGCACCGACGAGACGCTGGTGGAGATGTCGAACGGCTGCATCTGCTGCACGCTGCGCGACGACCTGCTCGCCGAGGTGCGCCGCCTCGCCGCGGAAGGGCGGTTCGATTACCTGCTGATCGAGTCGACCGGCATCTCGGAGCCCCTGCCCGTCGCCGCCACGTTCGATTTCCGCGATGAAGAGGGCGAGAGCCTGTCGGACGTCGCCCGCCTCGACACGATGGTGACGGTGGTCGATGCGGTGAACCTGCTGAACGACTTCTCCAGCCACGACTTCCTGCGCGACCGCGGCGAGACCCTGGGCGAGGAGGACGAGCGCACGCTGGTCCACCTGCTGACCGACCAGATCGAGTTCGCGGATGTGGTGATCCTCAACAAGGTCGCCGATGCCACCGCCGAGCAGGTCGACGCCGCCCGGAAAATCATCCGCAGCCTGAACGCCGATGCGCGGATCATCGAGACCAACCATTCGGCCGTTCCCGCGGATGCGATCCTCGACACGCGCCTCTTCGATTTCCAGAAGGCGCATGAGCACCCGATGTGGGCCAAGGAACTCTACGGCTTCGCAGATCACGTGCCGGAGACCGAGGAATATGGCGTCACGAGCTTCGTCTACCGCGGGCGGCGTCCCTTCGTGCCGGAGAAGATCAACGCCGTGCTCAGCGGCGAGATGCCCGGCGTCATCCGCGCCAAGGGGCATTTCTGGATCGCAACGCGCCCGGACTGGGTCGCCGAGTTCTCGCTCGCAGGGGCCCTGTCGAGCGTCAAGCCGCTCGGCAACTGGTGGGCGTCCATTCCGGAGGACCGCTGGCCCGATCACGACAACGTCCGCTCCTATATCTCCGACCAATGGGTGGAACCCTGGGGCGACCGGCGTCAGGAGATCGTCTTCATCGGCTCCGGGATTGACTGGGCGCAACTGAAGGCCCGGCTCGACGCGGCGCTGCTGCCGGACGCGGTCGCGGGCGGTCCCGAAGCCTTGCCGGACTTGCCGGACCCGTTCCCGGTCTGGCGGCGCGCGGAGGCAGCGGCATGAGCCTCGTTCGAGAAACCGTGATGGATGCCGCCATCGGTGTCGGCGTGGCCGACACGCCGGAGGGTCTGTCCGCGATCCACAATCCGGGCTGCGCCGCCGCGATCTGGCGGCGCGACCCGTTGCCGGGCTTTCAATCCTGGATCGATGCTCTGGAGCCCGATCGGCTGCCGAAGGCGCGCGTGATCCTCCGGCCTGAGACTGTGCGTGATGCGGTCTTCCAGATCTGCGAGGCATCCGGGATGCCGGACTGCCCCGAACGGGAAAGGCTGGTGGATGACACGGCGGCTCTGGCGGACATCTTTTCCGGGCTGATGGGCGCACCGTGTCTGCGGCTGCGCTTCGACGTCATCACCACCAACGCCTGCCGGAAGTTCCATATCGACGCCGTCACGGCGCGTCTCATCTGCACCTACCGCGGGACCGGCACGCAATACGGGTTCTCGACCGACGGGGCCGAGCCGCGACGTGTCTTCACCGTGCCCACCGGCGCGCCGATCCTGCTGCGCGGCACGCTTTGGCCGGAAAGCCCGAAATCCGGCCTGCTGCACCGTTCGCCGCCCATTGCGGGCACTGGCGAGACACGATTGCTCCTCGTTCTCGATCCGGTCTTCGATCCGGACGACGAGGCATGAACGGCAAGCGCCGAGGAGACGCGCAAGCCTCCGTCTAGAGCGGACGAGCGCCGTCTAGGGCGCAAGCGCTTCAACAACAAAGCCGCCATCAACCTGAGAGGCACGAGAACCCATGTCCATTCTGCTACGACTTGCCCTTGTCGCTACCGCGGCACTTGGCTCAATCGCTCCCGCCCTAGCGCAGCAGGGCAGCCTTTCCATCGCCTATCTGCAAGGCCCGACGGCGGAGGTGCCGGACCCGCGCGTGCGTTTCAATGGCTGGCTGTCGAACCAGGCCGGCGTGACCGAAACGCTGATGGGCCTGGATCGGGAGATGGACCTCTATCCGCGGCTTGCAGAGAGCATCGAGCAGACGGACCCGACGACGTGGCGTGTCACGCTGCGCGAGGGGGTGCTGTTCCATGACGGAACCCCGCTTACCGCAGAGCACGTGATCGACAGCATCGGCCCGATCCTGGAGGAGGGCGGTCCTGCCTACAACGGCCGCAGCACCAATCTTCTGGGCCTCGAAGAGATGGAGACCGATGGCGATCTCACCGTCGTGTTTCGGACCAAGGCGCCCAATGCCGCCTTTCCCTGGACCCTCACGGAGCCCGGCGTGGTGATCCTCGGGCCGTCCTCCGATGCCTTCCCGATCAACGCGACCGGCCCGTTCGTCTTCAAAGAGGCGGTGCCCGATCAACTCTATCGGGTCGAGGCCAATCCGATCTATCGCGACGGGCCGCCCGCGCTTGCCGAGGTGCGGGTCGTGAGGGCGGCCGACCCTGCCGCCGCGGCCCTGGCCTTCGAAGCCGGCGAGGTCGATCTCGTGATCAACTATCCCGAAACGGACTACGAACGAATCGTGAGCACCGGAGCGCTGGGCTTCGACGCGCCGACGGTACAGCTCTACTGGCTGGCGGTGGACGCGCAGCATGGTCCGCTCAAGGACGCCGGCATTCGCCGCGCGGTTTCGCTGGCCATTGATCGGCAGGGGATCGTCGACGCTGCACTCTCCGGCGTCGGCGGAAAGCCGGCGGGCACGATCTTCCCGGACCTCATGCCCTGGGCCTCGGAGATAGATCCGACCTACGACCCGGAGGAGGCCGAGCGGCTTCTGGCCGAGGCGGGCGCGGTGAAGACGGGAGGGCGCTGGACACTCGACGGTGAGCCCCTGCGGATCGATCTGGTCACCTATGCGGACCGCGCGGCGCTGCCGCCCTCCGCCGAATTGATCCAGGCCTATCTGCTGGCGATCGGCATCGACGCGCGTGTGAACATCGGCGAATGGGGGGCCAACAACGACGCCTTGGCTACAGGTTCAGCCGATCTCCATCTGCAGGCCTGGGGCGTTGCCCCCTCCGGGGATCCGGCATACTTCCCGGAAACCGTCTTGCGCACCGGCAGTGCCAGCAATGTGGGCGGCTATGCCAACCCCGAACTCGATGCGATCCTGCTGGAGGGCCGGCAGACTTTTGAGCCCGAGGCGAGGTGGGCGATCTACGACCAGGTGCAACAGATCATCGCGGCGGACGCGCCGTTGATCCCGGTGTTCCATGCCTCACAGGTGAGCGTCGGCCGGCCCGGCCTCTCCGATTTCGCCGTGCATCCGGCCATCACCTACTGGATGGACAATCGGGTATCGCTGACCGAATGACCATCGAAGCGAAGGGCCTGTCCGCCGTCCGGGCGGGCAGTACCATCCTGCATCCGACAGACCTCCGGTTTCTGCCTGGGGAACGGGTCGGATTGGTTGGCGCGTCAGGATCGGGGAAATCGACGCTGGGCCATGCGCTCACCGATCGGCTGCGCGCAGAGGGCGTGGCCGTTGCGCATGTCCCGCAAAGCCCCGACGAGGCGTTGGATCCCTTGCGATCCCTGGCCTTCCACTGGGATCAGGCGGCCCGGGCGCTGGGGCGCCCGCCGGATCAGGGCGCTCAGCAACGTCTCTTCCTCGCACTCGGCCTGCAGGGCGCAGACCTTCGAGCGCGTCCGCGGGGATGGAGCCGGGGCATGCAGCAGCGGTTCGTGATCGCCATGGCCCTGATCGGCGCGCCGGCGCTGCTGATCCTCGACGAGCCGACCTCCGCACTCGATCCGCTCGTTGCGGCGGCGACCATGGATCTGCTCGACCGGCATCTGGCGGCGGCCGATACCGGCCTCCTGCTGATCACGCATGATCTCGGGCTCGCGGCAAGACGGGTGGACCGCTTGATGGTGATGGATGACGGGCGCATCGTCGAGGATGCACCGACCCTGGCGTTGCTTGGCGCGCCGGCGACGGCGCCCGGCCAAAGGCTGGTCGAGCACAGGTCCTGGGCCGCGCTGCCGTGTTGAGCGTGGAGGCGCTCACGGTTGTCCGGGCGGGACGGCCGGTCTTGGAGAACCTCTCACTGACAGTGCAGCCGGGACGGACGCTTGCCGTCATCGGAGAAAGCGGCGCCGGGAAATCCACGTTGATCGCGGCGATTCTGGGCCTGCTTCCGGTCGCTGCGGGGCGGCTGACCTGGGCCGATGAACCGGTCCGCACCGCAAACCCGGCTCTGGTCATGCAAGAGCCCCGCGCCGCCTTCAACCCGGCCCTGACGCTGCGCCGGTCGGTGCTGGAGCCGCTCGCCGCACGGCGGCGTCCGGTCGATCGGGAGAGGCTAGCGCGGCTCCTCGACGGACTCGAGATCGCCGCCGATCTGTTGGACCGCCGTCCGCGTGAAGTCTCGATCGGCCAGGCGCAGCGTCTGGGCATCCTGCGCGCCCTCATCGCCGCACCGCAGCTTGTTCTCTTTGACGAGCCGCTCTCCGCGCTCGACACGGTGACGCAGAAACAGACGGCCAACCTGATTTCCCTGCTCCAGGCCGAGGAAGGTTTCGCCGCGCTCATCGTCACCCACGATCTCGGCTACGCGGCCGCCCATGCCGACGATGTCGCGATCCTGAGGGCTGGACGGATCACCGAGGCGGCGCCCACGGATCGGTTCTTCCGGGCTCCCCGGACGGAGTATGGCAGCGCGCTCTGCGCGGCCGCTTTCTCCCTCGGCGCGCTGGAGGCAGCCGAGTGACCACCCTGGCCAACCTCCTGTTGCGTGTGACGGTCGTCCTTCTTGGCACGGCCATGGCCACCTTCACGCTGCTCTGGAACGCCCCGGGCGATCCGGCACTCACGATTGCGCTGGCGCGCTATGACAGCCTCGTGCCGCCGGAGGTCGTCGCCCAGGTGCGTGCCGAAGCCGGCCTCGATGCCGGGTTCTGGCAGGCCTTCCTGGCCTGGGTCGGGCCGGTCGTGCGTCTCGATCTTGGCAATTCGTCGGTGTCCGGCCGTCCGGTCTGGCCCGAACTCGCCGACGCCATCGCCCTGACCGTTCCCTTGGCGCTGGTCGGGCTTGCCGTGGGCCTCGCCATCGCCGTGCCGCTCGCGCTCGTCGCGGTACGCCGGCCCGGCGGAGTGGTGGACCGCTGCGCCGTGGCCCTGGCCTCGATCGGGGCGGCAATGCCGGCCTACTGGCTGGGCCTGCTGCTCATCCTGCTGTTCTCGGTGCATCTCGGATGGCTGCCGGCCATGGGGACGAGGACGCCGGCCCACATCGTCCTGCCCGCGTTGACGCTGGGGCTCGGGGTGGCGGCGTCGCTAATGCGCATCCTGCGCTCGGGGCTGCTCGAAGCCCGGGACGCTCCCTTCCTGCCGGCATTGCGGCGGCGCGGCGTTCCAAGGCGCGAGATCGCGGCGGTGCATGTCGCCCCGCATGCCGCGATTCCCGTAGTGACTGTGCTCGGGCTTGAGCTTGCGTTCCTTCTCGAGGGGGCGGTGATCGTCGAGGTGATCTTTTCCCGGCCGGGCCTTGGCAGCTTCCTGGTGGAGGCCATCGCCGCCCGGGATTTCCCGAAGGTGCAAGCGGTGGTGATCCTGACCGCGCTCCTCTTCGTCACCGTCAACCTGGCCATCGACCTGCTCTATCGCTGGATCGACCCTCGCATCGGCGACGCGGATGCGTAGCGTCGTCGTTGTCGCGGGCCTTCTGGCCGCGCTCGCGCTCTTCGGGCCATGGTTCGCCCCCCACGATCCCAACGCCATCGACATTCCCAACCGTCTCGCGCCGCCGGGTGGCGCCTGGCCGCTGGGAACCGACGGGATGGGGCGCTGCATCCTGTCGCGCCTTCTTCACGGCGCGCGGTGGTCTCTGGGACTTGCATTTCTAATCTCCGGCGTCGGTCTGGTCATCGGCAGCCTGGTTGGGATCGTGTCCGCCATGGGCGGGCGCCTAGCGGATTGGGGCGTGATGCGCGTGACCGACACCTTTCTGGCCTTTCCCGATCTGGTGGCGGCGGTGGTTATCGCCGGGGTCCTCAGCGCCGGCACCTGGAGCCTCATCCTTGCACTCACGGTGACGGGCTGGATGCGCTATGCGCGCGTGGCACGCGGCGTCGGCCTGTCGCTCGGCACGCGCGGTCATGTCGTGCAAGCGCGTTTGGCCGGGCTTGGACCGGCGGCCATCGCGCGCTGGCATTACCTCCCGGCGCTCCTGCCCTCCTTGACGGTGGTGTGGACCGGGATGCTGGCCCGGTCGATCCTCGGCATTTCCGCGCTCGGCTTTCTGGGGTTCGGGGTGCAGCCGCCGACACCGGAATGGGGCACGATGCTGCTTGACGCCCGTGTGCACATCCGGTCGACGCCGCTCATGATGATCTGGCCCGGGCTCGCCATTGCGGTTTGCGTGCTGTCCATCAACCTCGCCGGAGACGCGCTCCGCGATGCGATGGCGCGCGAGGAGCGGCCGGCATGAGCCGCGTTGCCGCGACTGCCGCCCTGGACCGCCCTGCGCTCGGGATCGGCCTTCGCCTTCTCTCGGGCCTGTTCTTCGCGGCGATGGTCGTCTGCGTCAAGGCGACCAGCGACGCTGTGCCGCTTGGCGAGATCGTGTTCTTCCGCTCCTTCTTTGCCCTGATCCCGCTGGTGATCTTCCTCTGGATTCGGCGCGAATTTCCGGGCGGGCTGCGAACCCGGCGCCCTCTGGGCCATCTCTTTCGGTCCGCTTTCGGCGCCATCGCGATGTTTGCCTCCTTCGCCTCGATCGCCCGGCTTTCGGCCGCCGAGGCCTCCTTGGTCGGGTATCTGTATCCTTCGCTCACGGTGGTGGCTGCGGCCCTCTTCCTGTCCGAGCGGCTGACGCCATGGCGCATCGGCGGCGTCCTTCTCGGGCTTGCGGGTGTCGTCGTGCTGGTCCTTCCCGAACTGGGCGGCGGCGAGATGGATGTGCGCCGCCTTGCCGGCTACGGCTACGGTGTCCTGATGGCGGTGTTCACCGCCTGCGCGCTAACCATGGTGCGCAGTCTGAACAACACCGAAAGCCCCGGGGCCATTGCGTTCTACTTTGTCGTCGCGTCGATGACAGGCGGGCTGCTGACCTTGCCTGGCGGCTGGGTTGTCCCCGGATTTGAGACCTTCGTGCTGCTCGTCCTGTCGGGTCTCTTTGGCGGGATGGCCCATATTGCGATGACCCTTGCCTTTCGCTTCGCCGAAGCGTCGCGTCTGGCGCCGTTCGAATATGTGGCCTTGATCTGGCTGGTGCTGGCCGATCTGATGATCTTCAGGCTGCCCATCTCGATCAGCTTTTTCTTTGCGTTGCCGCTGGTGTTGGGCGGCGTGGCGCTCGCGGCCATGGAGGGACGCCGAAGAAAACGAGCTGACGGATGACCGCGGCCAGCGTCGATCTCAAGGAAGAGAGCGGTCGGCAGATGTCTTCGCCTTCATCTGACTGGCGGCGATTTGCATCCGGCTGCGCGGTTGTGGGTCCACGTTCTAGCCCTGCCGGGTGCCAACCGACTACAGTCGCCGGGTTCACGTCGTCCGGATGGGGAGCGAGATGGACGGACAATCCACGGAGCCCGAAGGGTTCCTGGCCGGCGTTTGGGGCTGGTGGACCGGCCTGTCGGACGCCTATGCGTGGCAGGAGATCGGCGCCTTTCTGGTGCCGGGCCTGATCGTGCTCGCGGTCGTCATGTTCTGGGGGATCCGGCGCCTGCATCTGGGCGACTAACCGGGCGCTGAAAGAGAGCCAGTTCTGGCTGATCGGTCATCCTTCGACAGGCTCAGGATGAGGTGAGTTGATTGTAACGCCGAGAGAGGTCGGACAACCGCTCATCCTCATCCTGAGCCTGTCGAAGGACGAGGATGGCCGCCAGCAGTCTTTCGGCAGTCCGCTGGACATGGTGCCGGCTGCAATCAGCGCTCGCGCAGCGCCTCTTCCCGCGCCTTGGTCAGCGGCTTCAGCAGGTAGTCCAGCACGCTCTTCTCGCCGGTCAGGATGTCGACCGAGGCGACCATGCCGGGGATGATCGACAGCGGCTCCGATGCCGAGCCGAGATAGTTCCGCTCGGTCCGAATGATGATCTCGTAGAAGGTCTCGCCGTTCTCCGGGTCGGCCAGCGTGTCGGCGCTGATCCGCTCCACGGTGCCCTGAAGCCCGCCATAAATGGAGAAATCATAGGCGGTGATCTTGACGGTGGCGGGCAGGCCCGGGCTCAGGAACGCCACGTCGCTCGGCCTGATGCGGGCCTCGACCAGCAGCGTGTCGTCCAGCGGCACGATCTGCATCAGCTCGCTGCCCGCCTGCACGACGCCGCCGATGGTGGTCAGGTTGAGCGAGTTGACGATGCCGCGCACCGGCGAGCGCACATCGGTGCGCGACACCCGGTCCTGGGCGGCGCGCAGGGTCTGGTCGATCACCGAGAGTTCCGACCGGCGTTGGTTGAGCTGCTCCTGCGCCTCCGACCGGAAGGCCAGCATCGCCTCGTTCAGGCGGGTCTCGGCCTCCTCAATGGTCGCCTCGACCCGCGGCAGGGCGCTGCGGGTGGATTGCAGGCGGCCGTCCAGATCGTTGACCTCGCGCCGCAGCCGCAGCACCTCGACCTCGGCGACGACGCCGGTCCGGGCCAGCGGTTCATAGATCGCAAGTTCCTGCCGGGCCAGATCCAGGCTGCTGGCGAATTGCGATTCGCTGACCCGCAGCTCCTCCAGCTCCTGCTGGCGCTGCTGCAACTGCTGCTGGAGGATCGCGGTCTGGGAGCTGAGACCCTCCTGGCGGGTCAGGAACAGCGCCAGCTCGCTGGCGGCGATCTGCGGATGATCGTCGATCAACTCTTCCGGAAAGGCGATCTCGGTCTCGCCGGCGACTTCGGTCTCCAGGCGGGCGATCTGGGCCAGCAGGCTGCGCCGCTGGGCCAGCAGCTCGCCGGCGCGGGAGGAGAAATTGGTGTCGTCGATGCGCAGCAGGATCTGCCCGGCCTCGACGATCTCACCCTCGCGGACCAGGATCTCCTTCAGGATGCCGCTGTCCAGAGTCTGGATGACCTGCATCTGGCTGGACGGGATCACCCGGCCGTCGCCCCGCGTCACCTCGTCGACTAGAGCCCGGTCGGCCCAGAACAGCCCGGCCGCGAACATCGCCACGATGGTGAACAGGAAGATGTGGCTCGTCATCCTCGGGCCCTGGTGCAGCGCCTTCTGCACCTCCGAGGCGTAGTCGAAATCCTGCTGGTCCTGCGAGAACATGGTGCTAGGCCCCGGTCTTCGGCTCGTCCTGCCACGCCGGGGCGGCAGGAGGCTCCGTGCCGGCGGCCGGCGCATCCCCGGCATCGGCGGCCGGTGCTGCCGGTTGGGAGGCATCGGTCGCCACTTCGCCATCGATCGTTGGCGGGGTGCTCGTCGCATAGGTCGGCGCCGGCTCGTCCGGGGCCGCCGGCGGCGGTTCGGCGTTCTCTTCCGGCGCCGCGTGGTCGTCGGGCAGGGCGGGCCGCGGCTGGCTCAGCGCCGGGTCGTCTGCGGTCTGACGGTCGGCGACCCGGCCATGGCCATCGGCGGTGCGGATCTGGCCGTCCTTCAACTGGCGCAGGATCTCGTCCCTGGGGCCGTCGGCGATGATCAGGCCTCGATCCAGGATGATCAGGCGCTCGACCATGCGCAGCAGGGTCATGCGGTGGGTCGTCATCAGCAGGGTGCGGCCCGAGTTCAGCACGGTACTCAGGCGCCGCATGAAGACCTGCTCGGAGGTGTTGTCCATGGCGCTGGTCGGCTCGTCCAGCATCAGGATCTGCGGGTCCATCAGCAGGGCGCGGGCCAGCGCGATGGCCTGGCGCTGGCCGCCGGACAGGTTCTGGCCGCGCTCGGCCACCTCCATGTTGTAGCCCTGGGGATGGGTGCCGACGAAATCGTCGACGCCGGCCAGCTTGGCCGCGCGCAGGATCAGCGCGTCATCCGCCTTAGGATGGCCCAGGGCGATGTTGTCGCGCACCGTGCCGTAGAACAGCACCACATCCTGCATCACGAAGCCGATGCCACGGCGGATGTCGGAGGGGTGGTATTGCCTGAGGTCGACGCTGTCGATCAGCACCGAGCCCTCGTCGGGCTCGTAAAGGTTGATCAGCAGCCGGCCGACCGTGGTCTTGCCGGAGCCGATGCGGCCGATGATTCCGACCCGATCACCGGGATTGATGCGGAACGAGGCATTGGACAGCGCCGGCAGCTCGGTGCCCGGGTAGTTGAAAGTGACGTCGCGGAACTCGACCCGGCCATGCTGGATCGGCCGGCTGATGTAGCGTTTCTCCGCCGGCCGTTCGACCGGCAGCTCCATCAGCCGGTTCAGGGTCATCAGCGCGGTACGCGACTGGTGGTAGCGGGCCAGGGTGTTGGCCACACCGCCCAACGGCGCGACGGCGCGGCCGCCCAGGATGACGGCGGCGATCACCGCGCCCATGGTGGTCAGCCCGTCGCGCACCAGGTAGAAGCCGCCGGCCACGATGCAGACCGAGACCAGCTGGGTGGTCAGGGTCGTCAAGTTGACGCCGATGGTGGAGAAGAAGCGCGATTTCTGGCCGGTGCGCGCCGTCATGCCGACGAAGCGCTCCCAGGAGCGCTGCATGCGGCCTTCCGCGCCCAGGCTCTTGATGGTGTCGAGCGAGCTCACCGTCTCGATCAGGATGGCGTGCTTCTGCGCCGCCTCGCGCTGGGTCTGCCGCACCGCGCGAGCCAGCGGCCATTGCACCAGCAGGCTTGAGACGATGGCGATGATCACCGCGATGGTCGGGACCCAGAACAGCGGCCCGGCGATCAGGTAGATGATGAAGATGAACAGCCCGACGAACAGCAGGTCGGTCAGCGACGCCAGCGTGGCCGAGGTGAAGAAGTCGCGGACCGTCTCAAACTCGCGCAGATGGTTGGCGAAGGCGCCGGTCGAGGAGGGCCGGGCCTTCATCTGAAGGTTCAGCACCTGCTCGAAGATGCGGGCGGCCAGCAGCACGTCGGCGCGCCGCCCGACCGTGTCGATCAGCGCCCCGCGCAGGTTGCGCAGCAGGAAGTCGAACAGCAGCGCGATGCCCATGCCGGCGACCAGCACCCAGAGCGTCTCGACGGCCTGGTTCGGAAGCACCCTGTCATAGACGTTCATGATGAACAGCGGCGAGGCGAGCGCCAGCATGTTGATGATGGCGGCGCACAGCACGACCTCGACATAGGCCGGCCAGAGCTGCGCGATGGTCCCCCAGAACCAGGATTTCGGACGCGGCAGCTCGTCCTCGACATGCGCCCGGTCGTCGAACTCGAACTCCGGCCGGACGAACAGCGCAAAGCCGGAATACTCGCCCTCGAGCTGGTCGAGCGGCAGGGTGGCGGCGCCCGCACCGGCCTCCGGCACCAGGACCGACACCTCGTTCTTGCCCGTGAAGGCGGTCAGGACGCAGGCGCGCTCGTTCTTCAGCAGCAGGACCGCCGGCAGCACCATCGGCGAGACCTTCGACAGCGGCCGCTTGACCATCCGCGCGCTCAGGCCGGCACGGGCCGCGGCGCGTACGAACAGCGCCGGGGTCAACTGGTCGTCGACCAGCGGCAGCCCGGCGGTGAGCGCGTCCGGCGACATCGGACGGTCGAAATGCTTGGTGAGCGTGACCAGGCAGGCCAGCAGGGAATCAAGATGGCTTGCCGCGACCTCGTCTGGGCGCAGCTGCCATTGTCGTTCTCCCGGCTCGTCCTGTCGCGTTGGTTGGGACATTGGGCCCATGCCTGAATCCGGCGGAAAACCTAACGGCTTAATGTTAACGCATGACTACCGGTATTTCCGTGTAATTCTAATGCGCTGGCTCCCGCAATCGTCGAAATTGCGGGACTCAACTGCCTATTGGGTTACCGGTGCGCCGGCACCGCGCCGGGCGTCCGCGGCCGCTGCGGCAGGCGGATTGATGCCGATCGACCGCAGCAGGTTGCCGGTGGCTGTGATCACCCGGTAGCGGGCGAAGATCAGCGCGTAGTCGATGGTGGCGCGGCTGACCCGGGCGTTGAACAGCGCTGTCTCGGAGTCCAACAGGTCCAGCAGAGTGCGCTGGCCGATATTGAACTGCTGCTGGTAGGAGCGGCGGACCTGCTCGCTGGAGATGACCTGCTGTTCCAGCAGTTCCAGCCGTCGGGTCGCGCTCTGCAGCTCGTTCCAGGACTGCCGGGCCAGCTCCTCGACGCTGCGGTCCAGCGCCAGCAGGCGGTTGCGCGCCTCACGGATGCGGCTGAGCTGCTCGCGCCGCTCGGCGGCGTCGATGCCGCCGCGGAACAGATTGTAGCGGGCGATCAGCAGGACGTCATAGGTGTCGTCCCGGCCTTCCACGCCGCTCAGATCGTCGCCGAAGGTGGCCCGGCTCTCCAGGGTCACCTGCGGATAGAATGGCGCGGCGGCGGCGCGATAGCCGGCATTGGCGGTGTCCAGATCGGCGCGGGCGGACAGCAGCACCGGATTGTTGCGCTTGGCGTCGACCACCGCCGTCTCGGCATTGATCGGCAGCTCCGCCGCGATCGACAGCGGCCGGGTGAGGGCGCCCGCCGGCTCGCCGACCAGGCGTTCGAACGTCACCCGCGCGTTGTCGAGGTTGAGCTGGAAGTCGACCAGCGTGTTCTCCGCCGCAAACAGGCGTTCGGCGGCCTGCTGCACATCGGCGATACTGCTGCGGCCGGCGCGCTGGCGCCGGCGCACATCGTTCAGCGTCTGCACATGGACGGCGACATTCGCGTTGGCCAGCTCGACCAGTTCGATCTGGCGCAGCACGTCCAGGTAGGCCTGGACCACGTCGAGCCCGATCAGCTCCGCGGTCTCCAGTACCCGATAGGCGGCGGCATCCACGCGCGAGGCCTGCAGCTCGACCTGGTTGTCGGTGCCGAAGCCGTCGAAGACCAGTTGCTGGAGCACAACGGAAAGCTGGTTGGGGAAGAGCTGCTCGCGCCCCACGCCGCGGGCGCGGGTGGAGGGGCTGTCGGTCCATTGCGGGCCGATGAAGCCTTCGACGTCGAGCTGCGGAAGGTAGAGCCCGCGCGCCTGGCGCAGCTCGTGGTCGACGACCTGACGGCTGGCGCTCACCTGCGCCACTTCCGGATTGGTCTCGATCGCCAGGCGGACGGCGTCGGTCAGCGTTTGCGCGGCCGCCGGTCCCGCGGTCGTCGCGGCCGCCATCAGGCCCAGCGCTGCGGCGCTGAATACGGCCCGCCCGAAACGGCGGCCTCGCGGTGTCCCAGTCATCGGTTCTCCAGGAGGCGTGGTGATGAGCGATGCGACCGCGAATGGATGAATTTTTCGTAACTGGACCCGAACCGCGCCTGCGGCTGGTTATCGACCGGAGTCGTTGACGGCCCGCTCGAGCGGCGAACCTTGGAGGGCGGATTAGGACGCGCTCAATATGGCATAAATTGGGATTGCGGATTGTCGGCCGCCGGGATCACTGCCAGACGCAGTTCACGTTCTCGCCGATTCGCCCGCGATATTTCAGCCCGTCCCCGGTCTCGTAGCTCCAGCCGGAATCGGCGCCGTCGGGGCGATAGACGCGATAGATCGTCCCGTGTTCGAAGACGATGGCCTCGTCCTTGTAGCAGGTCACACGATACGGGCCCTCCCGGATCGTCGGCGCCGAGTCCTGGGCGAGAGTGTCCGCCGGCTCCGCCGCAAGCGGCTCGGGGGCCGGTTCCGCGCAGCCGACGACCGCCGCCAGGGCGACCAGGGACACGGTTTTCAGGATGTGCGATGAGAAACCGGGGACTCGGACCATCAAGGCCGCAGGCAATCGGTTTGCGGGACGGGTGTCAAGCGCGGCCTGACCGGCGCGATGCGCTTGCGCTATGCTGGCCGCGAAAGACCCGGCCATGCGAAGGCCTTGCCGGCATGCCGGGCAATCCTTGAATTTTTTCGGACACTCCCATGACGAATCGCGGACCGGGAATCTACTACGGCGACTATCTGCAGCTCGACCGGCTGCTCTCCTGCCAGGAGCCGGAGGGCGCGCGCATCGGCCGGCCGGCCCATGACGAGATGCTGTTCATCGTCGTGCACCAGGCCTATGAGCTGTGGTTCAAGCAGGTGCTCTACGAGCTCGACCGGGTGCAGGGCATCTTCGCCGGCGATGTGGTGGAGGAGCGGCAGGTCGGTCAGGCGGTCAGCGGGCTCGGCCGGATCGCCGAGATCCTCAAGCTGGTGATCGGCCAGCTCGACGTCCTGGAGACCATGACGCCGCTGGATTTCCTGGATTTCCGCGACCTGCTGTTCCCGTCCTCCGGCTTCCAGAGCCTGCAGTTCCGACTGATCGAAATGCGACTCGGGCTGCGCCGGGAGGACCGCATGCGGTTCGACAAGCAGCCCTTCGATGCCCGGCTGAACGAAGCCGACCGGGCCCGGCTGCAGGCGCAGGAGGCGCAGCCCAGCCTGAGCGACCAGATGGACCGCTGGCTTGGCCGCACGCCTTTCGTGGAGATCGGCGGCTACAAGTTCCAGGAGGCCTACCGAAAGGCGGTCGACGAGATGCTCGACCGCGACGCCGCCTATCTCAGCGACAGCCCCTCCCTGGACGAGGCGGAGCGCAAGGCGGAGCTGGCGGCCCTGGCGGCGGCCAAGAAGCGCTTTGCCGAGATCTATGACGAGAAGAAGCACGGCAAGCGGGCCGAGCAGGGGGCCTGGCGGTTCTCCTGGCAGGCGCTTCAGGCAGCCCTGTTCATCAACCTCTATCGCGACGAACCGGCGCTGCAACTGCCGTTCCGCCTGCTCAGCCTGCTGATGGATGTGGACGAGACATTAACCACTTGGCGGTACCGCCATGCTCTGATGGTCCAGCGCATGATCGGGATGAAGCTGGGGACCGGCGGCTCGTCGGGCCACGACTATCTCAGGCTCACCGCGGACCGCCACCGGGTCTTCGGCGACCTGTTCGCCCTGTCGACCTTCTTCATCCCGCGCTCGGCGCTGCCCCCACTGCCCGACGATCTGCGGCAGGCGATGAACTACCGGTACGTGGAAAGCCCACCCGAGTGACCTGTTTCCAAGCGAGTTGTCCCCAGTGAGCTACAAGGACCATTTCCGGATCGCGCTGGACGCCGATCCCGAACGCCTGCATTTCGCCGCCCACAGCCACCATCTCTGGCCCGATGTCAGCTTCGAGGCCCAGAAGCATTGCTGGATGGATGCGGCCCGGCTGGCCGACCGCAAATGGGGCATGATCTTCGGCGAATTGATACCGCGGCTGCAGGCGAAGATCGCCGGCATCCTCGATCTCGACCGGTCCGACACGCTGGCCTTCGGGCCGAACACCCACAGCTTCATCCTGCGGCTTCTGTCCTGCCTGCCGCGCGACCGTCCGATCCGCATCCTGACCACCGACAGCGAGTTCCACAGCTTCAACCGGCAGATCGCCCGCCTTGAGGAGGAGACGGACCGCGTCGCCGTCGAGCGCATCCCTGCGCGGCCCTTCGGAAGCTTCACCCTGCGCTTCGTGGAGGCGGCCTCGGCCAAGCGACACGACCTGGTCTTCTTCAGCCAGGTCTTCTTCAATTCCGGCTATGTGGTGCGGGACCTGCCGGCGATCGTCGCGGCGGTGGCCGATGCGAAGACCATGGTCGTGATCGACGGCTATCACGGCTTTCTCGGCGTGCCGTCGAGCCTGTCGCGGGTGGCGGACCGGGCCTTCTACCTGTCCGGCGGCTACAAATACGCCATGGCTGGCGAGGGCGCCTGTTTCCTGCATGCGCCTCCGGGCTTCGCCGACCGGCCGGAGGATACCGGCTGGCTGGCGTCGTTCTCCGCCCTGGAACAGGCGCAGGGCGGTGTCGGCTATAGCAGGGACGGAAGCCGGTTCCTCGGCGCCACCTTCGACCCGTCCGGGCTCTATCGCCTCAACGCGGTGATCGACCTGCTGCGGTCGCTGCGGGTCTCCGTCACCGACATCCACGGCCATGCAAGACGGCTGCAGGAGCGCTTCGTCGCCGGCCTCGAGGCCCTGCAATTGCCCGACCTGCACCCCGATCGGCTCTTGGTGCCGCTGGCCGAGCGCAACCGCGGCCAGTTCCTGACCTTCGAGACCGCCGAGGCCGGCGCCATCCACCAGCGCCTGATGGACGCCAACATCATCACCGACCACCGAGACGACCGCCTGCGCTTCGGATTCGGGCTCTACCAGGACGCGGAGGATGTCGACCGCCTGCTGGAACGCCTGTCAGAGGTCCTGGCCTGACGGAGCGGCGCCTGGCCGATCCGCCAGGAGTTCGTCGACCGACGCCCGGATGAACGCGTCGGCATCGAAATCCGCCTGGCCGGCGCGGGTCCTCAGCGCGAGGCTGTGCAGCAGGGCAGCGGCGAGCCGGCCCAGCCTCTCCGCGTCCGTCGACGGCGGCAGTTCGCCCGTGTCCCGCGCCTGTTGCATGCGCCGGATCAGGGTCTGGTCGATCCAGTCCAGCGCGCCGGTCAGATCGGCATGGATATCGTCGTCGGCCGCCGCTTCCGCCGGCGCGGTGCACAGGACCGGGCAGCCCAGGCCGCCCGTTTGTCCCGCCAGATAGGTGGGCAGGGTGGCGCGGTAGAATTCGATCAGGTTGTCCCGGAGGCTCCCGTCCGAGAACAGAGCCGCCTCCAGCGCCCCAAGGAACTCGGCGTTGAACTTGGCCAGCGCCTTTCGATAGATCGATTTCTTGTCGCCGAACGCGGCGTACAGGCTCGGCCGGTTCATGCCGGTCGCCGCGCTGATGTCGTCCAGCGTCGTCGCGGCATAGCCGCCTTGCCAGAACGCCTGAAGCGCCGCGCCCAGGGCGATGTCGGGGTCGTATCGACGCGGCCGCCCGCGTGGTCGGCCCGTCATTTATGTACCGTTTCGAACAAAAACATTGACGGCCATCAAATTATTATGCGATCTGGTACAAAATAAGGCGGATGTCCCGGCGATCCACCGGCATCCGGTCGGGACCGTATCAAAGGGGGCTGGCGATGACCAACGGAGGCGATGCGAGCAAAGCGGCAATCCCGGCCTGGCGGATCGCCGGTGACTGGTTCGATGTCTGCTCCTGCAACGTGCCGTGCCCGTGCACTTTCGCCCAGCCGCCGACCAACAATAGCTGCGACGTGGTCTTCGCGTACCGGATCACCGACGGCCATTTCGGCGATGTCAGCCTCGACGGGCTGAAGGTCGTCATCGTCGCCGGCTTCACCGGCAATGTCTGGGCGGGCGAGAAGCTGGATGCCGGGGTGTTCTTCGATGCCGCCGCGACCCCGGACCAGCGCCACGCGCTGGAGCTGATCTTCATGGGCCAGGCCGGCGGATGGATGACGCAGTTCATTCCCGTCGTCGGCAATCTTCGCGGTGTCGAATTCGCCGATATCGCCGTTGATGTCGACAACGCGCTGGAGCGCTGGGAGGTCAGCATTCCCGGCACCCTGAGCGCCAGCGGCGAGGCGCTGACCGGTCCGACCGCCGACCCGTCGCGGCGCGTGCAGACCTTCAACCCGCCGGGCAGCGAGATCGGCCCGACCGACGCGCCGGTCACCTGGGGCCGCAGCGTCGAGGGGCATTGGCGCGCCTTCGGTTTCTCCCAGGACATCGCGGCCGGCCAGAATAGCAAGCACATCCCGTTCGCATGGAGCGGGCCGGACGCGTGATGCCGGCCGCCGGTGCAGACGGCCGGACACCCGACGCCGCCGTACACCTCGACACCGCGGCCGTCTGGTGCGTCGGCCTCATCGCGCTGGCATTTGCCGCGTGGCTGGCCGCCCTGGTTCTGATGGCGGGTATGGATCAGGGCCCGGGCACCCCGCTGCACGATTTCCCGACCTTCCTGATCGGCTGGATCATCATGCTGGCGGCGATGATGCTGCCGTCGGAGCTGAACTATGTCCGGGTCTATGCCGGCCTGCTCGCGGGCCGGGGGATCCCCGGCCGCAGGAGTGTCGTTGCGATATCGGCGTTCATCGGCGGCTACGCCATTGCCTGGACGGCCTACGGCGCATTCGCCTTCCTGTTGGATGCCGCGATCCGCGAGGGCGCCGGCGACCTCATCCTGAGGCTCGGTCTGGGGCCGCCGCTCGCAGGCGCGGTGCTGGTGATCGCTGCGGCGTATCAGCTCTCGCCGATGAAACGGGCCTGCCTGACCCATTGCCGAACGCCGCTCAGCCATTTCGCCCGGCACTGGCGACCCGGCTCGGCGGGGGCGCTGCGCATGGGGTTCGGCCACGGTCTGCTGTGCGTCGGCTGCTGCTGGGCGCTGATGGCCGTGATGTTCGCGGTCGGGGCGATGAGCCTGATCTGGATGGGCCTTCTGGCCCTGCTGATGTTCGCGGAGAAGATGCTGCCCGGCGGCGGCCGCCTGGCAATGCCCATTGCCCTGTTCCTGGGAGTCATGGGCCTCTGGATCGCCCTATCGCCGGCAACGGCCCCGCTGATGGCCGACCCGCTCCTGTTCGGCTCGTCGATCTGCCGCGTCTTCTGACTGTCGAGTTAGACGCCGACACCATCACCGACCGCCTGCGCTTCGGGTTGAGATCCTATCAGGACGAAGGCGACGTAGACCGTCCGCTGGAGTGGCATTCTACCGCCTTGTGACCCCTGGCGGCACGGCTGCCTCGCAGTCTGACAGTCCGATCAATCCACCATTGACATTGAATTGAACACTGTTCAATATCGCCTTTCTCAGCCATTAGGCGGATGCTGTCATGAAGGCATTTCAGACTGTTATGTTCGTCATTGCGATGGTCCTGGCGACGACGCAGACCATGCGCCATGTCTATGTGAAATGGATTGCGCCTGGCGATTCTGTGCTCGACCAGTTCCAATCCGAAGTGGAGTCGGATATCGCCGGTGCCGAAGACCTGGATACGCTCGTACTGCTGTATGCGGACGCGAAGGCGGCTGTCGAAGCCTATGAAGCCAATCCGGAAAATCCGAAGTTCGAACCGCACAGGATGAGGACGATCGAGCCCTATGAGTCCGAGATCAAGCTCAGGGACGCGATCGAACATCGCGAACGCTGGCAGCGCAAGGTCGGCGAAGTCTGGTTTTTCTGGGCCGCTGGGGCGATCGGCATAGCGATCGGCGCGTATGTTTATCGCGCGGTGAACGCCTGGCTTGGGATGTCGGGCGTGCTGGTCGGGTACTCCGAGATGCTTTTCTGGACGAGCCCGCTGCTGCATGCCCGGATTGCCGGCCCGGAGTTCGACATGCTCCTCACGGTGAAGCTCCTGCTGTCCGCCGTCACCTTCGTCTCTCTCATCGTTCTTTGGCTGTTGAGGGCACGGGGGCTCCTGTTAACCCGAACGACCGACACCGGCTGAAGACGTCAGCGCTTGCCCGGTGGGTTCGGGCGCATCTCCGCGGTCGGCCGGCGCCCGGTATCGTTAAGGCAAGGTTCACGGGTCGCGTGACAGACTCCGCGGCTTGAGGCCGGCCTGGCGGAAGGCCGGTGCCGCCGGGACCGCGTGGATGACCGTGCCCTCCGACGAAACAGCCATTGCCGCGCGCCCGGCCTCGGGACCGCTCGCGAAGATGAAGGCGGTGCTGTCGCTGCTGCGCCTGCCGCAATGGATCAAGAACGGCTTCGTGCTGGCGCCGCTGTTCTTCACGCCGCAGGCGGTGTCCAGCCAGACGGCCACGAAGGTCGTGCTGGGCATGCTGTGCTTCTGCCTGATCTCGAGCTGCGTTTACATCATCAACGATCTGAGCGATCGCGAGGCCGACCGCGACCATCCGAAGAAGCGCCACCGGCCCCTTGCCGCGGGAACCGTTTCCACGGTCGAGGCGCTTGTCGTCCTGGCCCTGCTTTGCGCGGTCGGGTTCGTCGGCGCGGCGTCGCTCTCCGGCACCTTCGCACTGGTCCTCGCCCTCTATTTCTCGATCAACCTCGCCTATTCCTTCGGACTGAAGCATTGGCCGATCCTCGACCTGCTGGCCATCTCCGCCGGCTTCGTGCTGCGGGTCGATGCCGGGGCGCGGCTGATCCATGTGCAGCCCAGCGAGTGGATCCTGATCTGCACCGGCTTCCTGGCGCTGTTCCTGGCGATCGCCAAGCGGCGGGACGATCTGGTCAAGGATGTCGGCACCGGGCATCGGCCGAGCCTGAAGGGCTACACCACCCAGTATCTCGACGTGGCGGCGACCATGGTGCTGGGGGCGCTGCTGGTCTCCTACGCCATCTACACCACCGACAACGACGTCATGGCGCGGCTCGGCAGCGATCGGCTCTACCTGACCGTGCCCTTCGTGTTGGCTGGCATCCTGCGCTACCTGCAGATCGCCCTGGTCGAGGAGCGTTCCGGATCGCCGACCACCATCGTGCTGACCGACCGGTTCATGATCGTGACGATCGCCGGCTGGATCGCCACCTTCGCGGCGCTGATCTACGCATGAGCGGGTTCGATCGACAGAGGCTTCGCAGGGCGGAGTTCTATACCGTCGGCGTCGCGGTGCTGTTCGTCGTGGCGATGGCGGTGTCCGGCATCGTGATCGGCGCCGGCGACGTCACCGCACGGCTCGGCCTGCTGTCGGCGGAGCTTGTGGCCGGGCTGCTGGCCCTGTCGCTGCTCAACTACGCGCTCAGGGCCTGGCGTTGGCACCTGTTCGGCCGGCGCCTCGATATCGCGATTCCCCTCGGCCGCACCGCCCTGGTCTATGTCGCCGGGTTCGCCATGACGCCGACGCCCGGGAAGATGGGCGAGGCGCTGCGCCTGTGGCTGCTGGAACGGATCTACGGGTTCCGCTATGCCCGCACCGCCGCGGTGATGATCGGCGACCGGCTCGGCGACATGGCCGCGATCATGGGTCTGTGCCTGTTCGGCGCCGGCGCCTTCACCGGCTATGGCGGCTCGATCCTGCTCGTCGCGGCCGGCGGCGCCATGCTCACGGTTCTGCTGGCCCGCCCGGGGCTCCTGCTCGGCCTGATAGGAGTTGCCCATCGGGCGGTCGGGCGCTGGCCCCGGCTGTTTGCTGCCGCCCGTCATTCGGTGCGGCACACCGCGCGGTTGTTCACGCCGACCCTGGCGGTCGCCGCGCTGGGGCTGGGTGCGGTCGGCTGGCTGGCGGAATGCGTCGGCCTCTATTGGCTGGTCAACGCCATGGGGGCGGCGATCAGCCTGCAGGGGGCGGTCTTCGTGTTCGCCTTCTCGCTGCTGGTCGGCGCGGTCTCCATGCTGCCGGGCGGGCTCGGCAGCACCGAGGCGACGATGTTCGCGCTGCTGACCCTGGCCGACGTGCCGGCGGATGTGGCGCTGGCGGCGACGGCGGTCAACCGGGCCGCGACGCTGTGGTTCGCGGTGCTGCTGGGCGTCGTGGTCCTGCCGTCGGCGATGCGGCTGGCGCGCGGCCCCGCGATGGCGACACAAGAGGCGGACAGCCGGGCATGATGTGGAATGAGCGCACCCTGACGGGCTGGGGGCGGACCGCCCACGCGACCATGGAGGTCGGCCGGCCGGAGCGGCCGCGCGACCTGTCGGCGCTGCTGGCCGACACCAACGGCACCAGCGTGATCGTGCATGGCGCCGGCCGCAGCTATGGCGACGCGGCGCTGAATGCCGGCGGCCGGGCAATCCTGACCGAACGCCTGTCGCGGCTGCTGTCCTTCAACGAGAAGACCGGCCGGCTGGTTTGCGAGGCCGGCGTGACCTTCGCCGATCTGATGGACGTCTTCCTGCCGCGCGGCTTCTGCGTGCCGGTCACGCCCGGGACGGCGTTCGCCACCATCGGCGGCGCCGTGGCCACCGACGTGCACGGCAAGAATCATGACCGGGCCGGCAGCTTCGGCGACCACGTCGAGTGGATCGAGCTGGTGACGGCCAAGGGCCAGACCGTCCGCGTCTCACCCAAGGCCAAGCCCGCCCTGTTCGCCGCCACCATCGGCGGCATGGGGCTGACCGGGATCATCACGACGGTCTGTTTCCGCATGGTCCGCGTGCCCTCCGCCAGCATGGCGCTGAAGGAACGCCGCATCGCCGATCTGGACGCCTTCTTCGCCGCGTTCGAGGAGGTCCGCGCCGATGCGGACTACTCCGTCGGCTGGATCGACGCCCTGGCCAAGGGCAAGCAGCTCGGCCGCGGCATCCTCGAGACCGCCACGGTCGCCGAGGCCGATCCGGCCAGGAAACCGAAGGACAGACAGCGCCGGGTGCCGATCGATTTCCCCGGCGTCGCCCTCAACCCGGTGACCGTCGGCGCCTTCAACGACCGCTACTACCGGCGGGTGCCGGTCGCGGGACGGGACAGCGTGATCGCGGCGGACCGGTTCTTCTACCCGCTGGATGCGGTGCAGGACTGGAACCGCATCTATGGCAAGCGCGGCTTCTACCAGTTCCAATGCGTCGTTCCCGACGACACCGCCCGGGATGGCATCCGCCGGGCCTTGGAGACGATCAGCGCGGCCCGGACGGCCTCGTTCCTGGCGGTGCTGAAGACCTTGGGCGGCGAGGGCAGGGGCATGCTGTCCTTCCCCATGCGCGGCTACACCCTGGCGCTGGACTTCCCGCGCAAGGCCGGCATCGAGGCGCTGCTGGACCAGCTCGAGGGCATCACCCTGGACCATGGCGGCCGGATCTATCTGGCCAAGGACGCCGTGCTGTCACCGGAAGGCTTTGCGCGCATGTATCCGCGCAGCGACGTGTTCCGGGAGATCCTGTCGGAAGTCGACCCGAAGGGACGGTTCCAGTCCGACATGTCCCGGCGACTGAACCTGAAGGGCGGGCGGTCATGAGCGGCGAGACCTGGCTCGTACTCGGCGGGTCCTCCGCCATCGCCAATGCCTTCGCCCATGAGGCGGCGGCGGCCGGTCACGACGTCCTGCTGGCCGGTCGGGATGTCGAGGATCTGAAGCGCAGCGCTGCCGACATCGCGATCCGCCACGGCGTGGCGGCCGGGGCGCTGGCTTTCGACGCGGTCGATTTCGACGGCCATCCGGATTTCATGGCCGCATGCCGGGAGGCGGCAAAGGGCAGGTTGAACCTGCTGCTGGCCTTCGCGCTGATGCCGGAACAGTCGGAGATGGAGCACGACTTCGCCCTGGCCCGGCAGGCGATCGAGGCGACCTATATGGGCGCGGCCTCGATCCTGTCCGCCGCTGCACCGGTCTTCGAGGAGCAGGGCGCCGGGCGCATCGTCGTGATCGGCTCGGTGGCCGGCGATCGCGGGCGGATCAAGAACTACATCTACGGCTCCGCCAAGGCCGGGCTGCATGCCTTCGTCCAGGGGCTGCGCGCCCGGCTGTCGCGGGCCGGCGTCTCGGTGACCACCATCAAACCGGGCTTCGTCGACACCGCCATGACCTGGGGCCAGCCCGGCCTGTTCCTGGTCGCGTCGCCCGAGGATTGCGCCCGCGCCTGCCTGCGCCACGCCGATGCGGGCGCGGAGGTGCGCTACGTGCCGTGGTTCTGGTGGGGGATCATGACCATCATCAAGTCGATCCCTGAACGCATCTTCAAGCGCCTGTCGATCTGATTCACCCGGCCGCTCCGCAAGTGGGCGGGCAGGGCGCCGGCAATTTTGGATTGTCGGGCGCGAATACAGTTTCGCATACTTACGGCACGGTACAGGCCACCTCCCATCCGATGCGTCGCATCCTGGGAACAATGTGGCCAATGCGGCAGCGTGTGCGACGTCGTGCGGGGGCGGCGGACATGCCGATACAACAATGCCCGGACGCGTGGGCCGCTCGCCGAGCCGGGAAGGGAGGGTGCTGGCAGGTGGGCACGAAATCGACGAAGAAATCCGCTGAGGTGGTCAAGCTGAACCGCAAGCTCAGCAAGAAGGAATACGAGAAGGCGCTTGGCCGGTTGCACATCGAGCTGGTCAAGCTCCAGGAATGGGTGAAGCAGGAAGGCCTTCGGGTCGTCGTCCTGTTCGAGGGCCGGGACGCCGCCGGCAAGGGCGGCACCATCAAGCGCATCACCGAATGCCTGAACCCGCGCATCTGCCGCGTCGTCGCGTTGGGTACGCCAACCGAGCGACAGAAGACGCAATGGTACTTCCAGCGCTATGTGGAGGAGCTGCCGGCCGCCGGGGAAATCGTGCTGTTCGATCGGTCCTGGTACAACCGCGCCGGCGTCGAGCGCGTCATGGGGTTCTGCACCGATGACGAATATCGCGAGTTCCTGCGCTCATGTCCGGAATTCGAGCGCATGCTGGTGCGCTCGGGAATCACCCTGATCAAATACTGGTTCTCGGTCAGCGACGAGGAACAGGAGCGGCGTTTCCAGGATCGCATCGGGACACCGACCAAGCGTTGGAAGCTGAGCCCGATGGATCTGCAATCGCGCAAACGCTGGGTCGAGTATTCCCGCGCCAAGGACGAGATGTTCGTGCACACCGACATCAAGCAGGCGCCCTGGTATGTCGTCGATGCCGAGGTGAAGAAGAAGGCGCGGCTGAACTGCATCAGCCACCTGCTCAGCATGATTCCATACGAGGATCTGACGCCCGATCCGATCAAGCTGCCGCCGCGGCAGCCGGATCAGGGTTACGTGCGGCCGCCGATGTCCGACCAGACCTTCGTGCCGGAGATCTATTGACCGTTCATCCGGCCAAGGTCTCGAGCGCCTGGCGATAGGCGACCAGCGCCGCGTCCTCCGCCGCGTGACGGCCGTCGCGGATGACCCGGCGGCCGCCGACCACCACGTCGCGGACCGGCGGGCGGTTGCCGGCGAAGACCAGGCTGTCGAGCAACCCGTCGCCCGATCGCCCGATCAGAGCGGGACTTTCTGCGTCCAGCACCACCAGATCGGCGCGGCCGCCGACCTCGATCCGACCGATCGGGCGGCCGAGGGCCTGCGCGCCGCCGGCGAGCGCCGTATTGAATAGGCGCGCGCCAGTCGACGGCGCGTCGTCCGAGGCCGCCACGAGGCGCTCCCGCCGGGCGAGCCTTTGGCCGTATTCCAGCCATCGCAGCTCCTCCACCGGGCTCACCGAGATATTGCTGTCGGAGCCGATGCCGAGCTTTCCGCCCGACCGGAGGTAGTCGGCCAGGGCGAACAGCCCGTCGCCGAGATTGGCCTCGGTGGTCGGGCACAGGCCGGCGACGGCGTCGCTGGCGGCCAGGGCGCGGTTTTCCTCCGCTGTCATGTGGGTGGCGTGCACCAGGCACCAGCGGCCGTCCACCGGCGCTTCCGACAGCAGCCATTCCACCGGCCGCAGGTCGGACCATGCGAGGCACTCCTCGACCTCCCGTGTCTGCTCGGCGACATGGATGTGGATCGGCGCCATCTCGTCCTCGGCCTGCACGCCGGCGACCACCGCCGCCAGGGCCTCAGGCGACACCGCCCGCAGGCTGTGCGGCGCGACCCCGATGCGGATCTGCGGATCCTCGGCGTGGGCGCGGCGCAGGATCGCGGCGATCGACAACAACCCGTCCGGATCGTTGGCGAAGCGGCGCTGGCCGTCGCCGGTCGGCGTGCCGTCGAACCCGCCCTGGGCATACAGCACCGGCAGCAGGGTCAGGCCGATCCCGGCCTGCGTCGCAGCGGCGATGATGCGGTTCGACATCTCGGTCGGCGCCTCGTAGGGCGTGCCGTCGCGGGCGTGGTGGACGTAGTGGAATTCGCCGACGGCGGTGTAGCCGGCCTTCAGCATCTCGATGTAGAGCTGGGTCGCCACCGCCTCCATCTCGTCCGGGCCCAAACGGTCCAGGAACCGGTACATGGTCTCCCGCCAGGCCCAGAAATCGCCGCTGCCGGCACGCTCGGCCCATCCGGCCATGGCCCGCTGGAAGGCATGGGAATGCAGGTTCGGCATGCCGGGCAGGACCGGCCCGGACAGGATCGAGGCGTTGCGCGATTCTGACTTCCGCGTCACCGCGGTGATTTGGCCGGTGGCGTCCACCTCGATGCGGACGGCGTCGGCCCAGCCGTCGGGCAGCAGGGCGGTCGGGGCGAAATAGGCGGTCATGGCGGGGCTTGCCAGTTTCGGCGTCGGTGAAGGATAACCGGTGGGACCGGTCCCGGACCGTAACGCACGCGGAAGGACAACGCCATGTGGGATGCGCTGTGGCTTAACGCCCACCTCGCCACAATGGCGCCGGGGGTCGGCGGCGAGGATGGCTACGGCACCATCCGCGATGGCGCGCTGGGGGTCGAGGGCGGACGGCTGGTCTGGGTCGGCCGCCGCGCGGAGCTTCCGGGCGAGCCCGGGCAACTGGCAGGTCAGGTGCACGATTGCGGCGGCCGCTGGATCACGCCGGGGCTGATCGATTGCCACACCCATCTGGTCTATGGCGGCGACCGGGCCGGCGAATTCGCCCTGCGCCTGAAGGGGGCGACCTATGAGGAGATCGCGCGCGCCGGCGGCGGCATCCTGTCGACCGTCACCGCCACCCGCGCCGCCGATGCCGACACCCTGTTCCGTGCGGCGCGTCCGAGGCTGGACGCGCTGCGCCGCGAGGGCGTGACGACCATCGAGATCAAGTCGGGTTATGGGCTGGATCTGGAGACCGAGGTCCGGATGCTGCAGGTCGCCCGTATGCTCGGCGAGGCGGCGGGCATGCGCGTACGCCGTACCTATCTGGGGGCGCATACGGTGCCTTCGGAGTACGCCGACGATCCGGATGGCTACCTCGACCTGGTGTGCCGCCAGGTCATGCCGCAGATTGCCGCCGACGGGCTGGCAGACGCCGTCGACGCCTTCGGTGAGAAGATCGCATTCACGCCGGAACAGGTGACCCGGGTCTTCGAGGCCGCGCGCGAGCTGGGCCTTCCGGTGCGGCTCCATGCCGACCAGCTCTCCGACCAGAATGGCGGTCGGCTGGCCGCGGCGTATGACGCCCTGTCCGCCGATCATGTGGAATACACATCCGAGGCCTCGGTTGAGGCCATGGCGGAGGCGGGGACGGTCGCCGTGCTTCTGCCCGGCGCCTTCTATTTCCTGGGAGAGACGCGGTTCCCGCCGATCGAGCTGTTCCGCCGCCACGGCGTACCGATGGCGGTGGCGACCGATTGCAACCCGGGCAGCGCGCCGGTCACCTCTCTGCTGCTGATGCTCAACATGGCCTGTACGCTGTTCCGCCTGACGCCGGAGGAGGCGCTGGCCGGCGCCACGAGCAACGCCGCCCGGGCGCTCGGCCTGTCGGAGGAGTGCGGCCGGCTTGCCCCCGGCCTGGCCGCCGACTTCGTGCTCTGGGCCATCGCCGTGCCGGCCGAACTCTCTTACCGGATCGGCTTCAACCCCTGCGCCGGGATCGTGCAGGCGGGCCTGCCGGTCGATGTTCCGCGCTGACCGAGAGACCGATCCGCATGCGTGACGAGTCCGACTTCACCCTGACCCGCGAGACCATCCTGTCCGGTCATGTCGCCGAGATGGTCCGGTCGATCGACCCGACGGTCCATGTGCTCAGCGAGGCCGAACTCAAGCACTCCCGCGACGCCATATTGGAGGACCATGCGGGCGGCGACCTCTGGGTCTTCGCCTATGGCTCGCTGATCTGGAACCCGGCCTTCCACTATGTCGAACGCCGGCAGGCGCGCCTGCACGGATATCACCGCAAGTTCTGCCTGCGCACCCATATCGGGCGTGGCTCGCCGGAGCTGCCGGGCCTGATGCTCGGCCTGGAGGCCGGTGGGTCGTGCAAGGGGTTCGCCTACCGCATCGACGCCGCGGCGATCGAGGCCGAGACCCGGGTCCTGTGGAAACGCGAGATGGTGGTCGGCAGCTACGAGCCGCGCTGGGTCGTGGTCGACGGCGCCGGCCCCGACCGGCGCGCCGTCACCTTCGTCATGAACAAGACCCATCACATGTACGCCGGCGGCCTGCCGCGCGAGGAGATCGTGCACACGCTCGCCCACGCCAAAGGCATCCTGGGCCGCGGCTGCGACTACATCTTCGAGCTGGTGCAGGCGCTCGATACTTCCGGCATCCACGACCACGCCCTGGCGGCGATCGCCGACGATGTGCGGGCGCTGCAGCGCGGCGCCGGCTGATGCAGGAGTCGCCGACCGAGCGCCTCAGGGCGATCTGCCTGGACCTGCCCGAAGCGGCGGAAAAGGAGGCATGGGGCGACCCCACCTTCCGAATCCGCGACAGGATCTTCGCCATGGAGAAGCGCGGCGACGGCCGCATCTCCGTCTGGTGCAAGGCGCCGGACGGCAGCCAGGCGGTGCTGGTCGGCGCCGATCCGGAGCTGTTCTTCGTACCGCCCTATGTCGGCCACAAGGGGTGGGTCGGCATGCGGCTGGACCGGGAGCCCGACTGGGACGAGGTCGCGCGGCTGGTCGCCCGCAGCTACAAGATGATCGCGCCGAAGAAACTGGCCGAGCGCGTCGGTTGACCATCCCGAGCCGGTCCGCTCCGACCGCTCGCGGCCCGCCCCCTCACCCAGCTCCGGCTAAGGCTCGGCATTCAGCCTCGCCATGCCTCCGCACCCTCTCCCCAAGGAGAGGGATAATCCGAGCCCGAACTTTGTTTCCCTCTCCTCGGGGAGAGGGTTGTCCAGGCTTGGCGAGGCGAAGGCCGAGCCCTAGCCGGAGCTGGGTGAGGGGGATAACTCGAAGCTACGGCCGCCCGGATCCACGCCGGCCGTACTGGTTGACGCCCCAATCCAGCATCTTCTGCAGGACGGCGGTGAGCAGCGGACGCAGCCGGTCGGCCTTGGCCTCGTCATAGGGGTAGGGTGGGGCCTCGTCCATGTAGGCGCTCTGCGCCAGCTCCATCTGCACCGCGTTCACCCGGTTGGCGGGATCGCCGTAATGGCGGGTGATGTAGCCGCCCTTGAAGCGGCCGTTCACGGCGGTCTCGTAGTCGTGGCTGTCCTGGCAGATCAGGGCGAGGCGGATGGTCAGGGCCGGCTCCGCCGATTTGCCGCCGCCGGTGCCGATGTTCAGCTCGGGCAGGGTGCCCTCGAAGAAGCGCTCGACCTGGCTGCGGATCGAATGGGCATCGTACAGCAGGGCGTAGCCGTGCTCGCGCTTCAGCCGCTCCAGCTCCGTCGCCAGCACCTGATGATAGGGTTGCCAGAATTGCGCGCGCCGTTCGGCGATCTCCGCCGCATCGGGGGCCTGGCCATCCAGATAGATCGACGCCTGGTCGAAGGTCGTGGTCGGGCAGAGCTCGGTGTTGTCCGCGCCGGGATAGAGCTCGGCCCCCTCCGGGTCGCGATTGAGGTCGATGACGTATCGGGAATGGGTCGCGCACAGGATGCCGGCGCCCAGGTCACCGGCGAAATCGTACAGGCGGTCCACATGCCAGTCTGTGTCCGGGAGCGCCTTCGCGGTATCCGTGAACCGCGCTGCGATGGCGTCGGGCACATGGATCCCGGCATGGGGCACGCTCACCAGCAGCGGCGTGTCGCCCCGGGTCAGGTGAAAGGGTTCCAAGGTCACGGACTCCGGCTAGATGCGGTGGGGCAGGATGTCGCCCGCGTAATCGGTGAAGGTGCCGTCGAGAACCAGCTGCTTCACCGCGGCGATGTCGGGCGCCAGGAAGCGGTCGCCCTCCAGCACGGGCGACACGGCGCGAATGGCGTCATGGGCCGGCTGCAGCGCCGGGCTGGTCCTGAGCGGCGCGCGCAGGTCCAGCCCCTGGGCCGCGGCCAGCAGCTCGATGGCCACGATGCCGGCGGTGTTGTCGGCCATGTCGCCCAGGCGGCGGGCCGCATGGGTCGCCATGCTGACATGGTCCTCCTGGTTGGCGGAGGTGGGCAGGCTGTCGATGCTCGACGGATGGGCCAGCGCCTTGTTCTCGCTGGCCAGGGCGGCGGCTGTCACCTGGGGCATCATGAAGCCGGAATTGAGACCGGGATCACGGGTCAGGAACGGCGGCAGGCCCGACAGATTGCTGTCTATCAACAGGGCAATGCGGCGTTCGGACAGGGCGCCGATCTCGGCGATGGACAACGCCATGATGTCGGCCGCCATGGCCACCGGCTCGGCGTGGAAGTTGCCGCCGGACAGCACCTCGCCGGTCTCGGGGAAGACCAGCGGGTTGTCGGTGACCGCGGTCGCCTCGATCGCCAGCGTGCCGGAGACGTCCATCAGGACATCCAGGCAGGCGCCCATGACCTGGGGCTGGCAGCGCAGGCTGTAGGGGTCCTGGACCCGGTCGCAATCGAGATGCGATTTGCGAATCTCGCTGCCGTCCAGCAGCCGGCGCAATTCACCGGCGACCCGGAACTGCCCGGCATGGGCCCGCACGCCGTTCAGCCGCTCGTCGAATGGCGCGTCGCTGCCCAGCGCGGCATCGATCGACATGGCGCCGGCGACCAGCGCCGCGGCGAAGACATCTTCGGCCGTAAAGAGCCCGATCAGGGCGAGCGCCGTCGAGACCTGGGTCCCATTCAGCAGCGCCAGCCCCTCCTTCGGCGCCAGCGCGATCGGTTTGAGCCCCGCTTTCGCCAGCGCGTCCCTGGCGGGCACAACCTTGCCCGCCACGCGCGCCTCGCCGACGCCCAGAAGGACCGCCGCCATATGGGCGAGCGGCGCCAGATCGCCCGACGCCCCCACCGAACCCTTCGACGGAATGCACGGGTGCACCCTGTGCTCGATCAGCGCCAGCAGCGCCTCGATGATCTCCCAGCGCACACCGGAATGACCGCGCGCCAGGCTCAGGACCTTCAGGATCATGGTCAGCCGCACGGCCCGGTCGTCCAGCAACGGGCCCGTCCCGGCGGCGTGCGACAGCACGATATTGCGCTGCAGGTCGGCCAGGCGGTCATCCTCGATCCGCGTCTGCGCCAGCTTGCCGAAGCCGGTGTTGACGCCGTAGACGGTCTGCCCGGCGGCGACGATGTCGGCGACGGTCTTGTTCGCCGCGTCCACCGCCGGCCTGCAGTCTGGATCAAGCGCCAGCATTGCGCCGTCCAAGGCGAAGGTGCGCAGCTCCGCCAGGTCGGCGTCGTTGGGATGGAGGGTGATCGTCTTGGCGCCGGCCATGCGCCTAACGCTCCAGCATCGGCAGCGTGAGCCCCTGTTCGGCGGCGCAGTCCACGGCGATGTCGTAGCCGGCGTCGGCGTGGCGCATGACGCCGGTGCCGGGATCGTTGGTCAGCACCCGTTCCAGGCGGCCGGCCGCCGCCTCGGTGCCGTCGGCGACAACCACCATGCCGGCATGCTGGGAATAGCCGATGCCCACGCCGCCGCCATGGTGGATCGACACCCAGGTAGCGCCGCTGGCGCAGTTCAGCAGGGCGTTGAGCAGCGGCCAGTCGGACACCGCGTCGGAGCCGTCGGCCATCCCCTCGGTCTCGCGGTTCGGGCTGGCGACGGAGCCGGAATCCAGATGGTCGCGGCCGATGACGATGGGGGCGGAGAGTTCGCCCGAGGCCACCATTTCGTTGAAGGCGAGGCCGAGTCGGGCCCGCTCGCCCAGGCCCACCCAGCAGATGCGGGCCGGCAGGCCCTGGAACTGGATGCGCGTGCGGGCCATGTCGAGCCAGGTGTGCAGATGCGGGTTGTCGGGAATCAGCGCCTTGACCCGTTCATCGGTGCGGTAGATGTCCTCCGGGTCGCCGGAAAGGGCGGCCCAGCGGAAGGGCCCGATGCCGCGGCAGAACAGCGGCCGGATATAGGCCGGCACGAAGCCCGGGAAGTCGAAGGCGTGGTCCACGCCCATGTCCTGGGCCATCTGGCGGATGTTATTGCCGTAATCCAGGGTGGGCACGCCCATGGCGTGGAAGTCCAGCATGGCGCGCACTTGGACGGCCATGGACTGCTTGGCGGCGGCGATCACCGCCTCCGGCTCGCTCTGTCGCCGGCGCTCCGCCTCGTCCCAGCTCCAGCCGGCGGGCAGGTAGCCGTTCAGCGGGTCATGGGCGCTGGTCTGGTCGGTGACGACATCGGGTCGGGCTGCCGGCTCGTCCTTCGCCCGCTTTGCCAGTTCCGGGAACACCTCCGCCGCGTTGCCCAGCAATCCGATGGAGATCGCCTCGCCCTTGTCCTTGGCGTCCTTCAGGAGCGCCAGGGCCTCGTCCAGATCGTCGCAGCGCCTGTCGAGGTAGCGGGTCGCCAGCCGCCGGTCGATGCGGCTGGCCTGGCATTCCACCGCCAGCATGGAGGCCCCGGCCATGGTCGCCGCCAGCGGCTGGGCGCCGCCCATGCCGCCCAGCCCGCCGGTCAGGATCCACTTGCCGGCGAGGTCGCCGCCATAGTGCCGGCGGCCGACCTCCACGAAGGTCTCATACGTCCCCTGCACAATGCCCTGGCTGCCGATATAGATCCACGAGCCGGCCGTCATCTGGCCGTACATCATCAGCCCCTTGGCGTCGAGCTCGCGGAAATCGTCCCAGGTCGCCCAGTGCGGCACCAGGTTGGAGTTGGCGATCAGCACCCGGGGCGCGTCGGCATGGGTGCGGAAGACGCCGACCGGCTTGCCGGACTGCACCAGCAGCGTCTCGTCCTCGTTCAATTCCTTCAGCGTCGAGACCAGCACGTCGAAGCAGCGCCAATCCCGCGCCGCCTTGCCGATGCCGCCATAGACCACCAGCTCGTCCGGGTTCTCGGCCACGTCCGGATCGAGGTTGTTCATGAGCATGCGCAGCGGCGCCTCGGTCAACCAGCTCTTCGCGGAGAGCTCGCTGCCGTGGGGCGCGCGGATTTCACGACGGTTCGGGGGCGTCTGTGTTGGAGAACTGGTCATGGGCGGCTCCGGTTCCGTAAGGCCGGCGGGCGAGGGGCCGGCACTGCCGTTGCGCTTTGGAAGGATGCCGGGCCCGTGGCCCGACTCGCCGGCTAGCCTGACACGATCGGCGGCCCGCGTCACCGGTCCAGCATTCCCTCGGGCCTTGTTCGGAATCGCCGCCGGCGAAAAAGAAATTGACTGTGAAACCGGTTTCATACATAACAATCGCATTCTGAAACCGGTTTCACAGGCCGCTTCGTGAGCACGATCCTGGATGTCGCCAACGCCGCGCAGGTCTCCAAGGCCACGGTCTCGCGGGTCATCAGCGGCAATACCGTGGTGTCTCCCGAGGTCACGACCCGGGTCCGCGAGGCGATGGACCGCCTGGGCTACCGGCCGAACCGGCTGGCCCAGGGGCTGGCCAACGGCCGCTCCTACGGTGTCGGGCTGGTCGTCAACGAGCTGTGCTCGCCCTATTACGGGCTGCTGATGACCGGCGTGGAACGGGTCATCGAGGTGCACGGCATGCATCTGATGGTCGCCAGCGGCCACGGGCATGCCGAGAAGGAGCGGGCGGCGGTCGAGTTCCTGCTGGACCGGCGCTGTGATGCGCTGGTGCTGCATGCCGATGCCCTGACCGATGACGACCTCGTCACGCTGTCCCGCGTCGACACGCCGATCGTCCTGCTGAACCGGCTGGTCGAGGACCTGCGCGCCCAATCCGTCTATTGCGACGATGAGGCCGGTGCGCGGATGGCCGTGCGGCATCTGATCGAGTGCGGCCACCGGCGGATCGCCTGCATCACCGGCCCTTTGGACAAGCATCAATGCCAGGCCCGCCTACGCGGCTATCGCACCGCCCTGCGCGAGGCCGGGCTGCCGAGCCATCCGGGGCTGGTGATCGAATCCGACTTCCTGGAATCCGGCGGCCGGGCCGCCGGCGCTGATCTGCTGGGCCGCGACACCGGTGCGACGGCGGTGTTCGTGCAGAGCGACCAGATGGCGCTCGGCGTCTATGCCGCCTGCCGCGAGCGCGGCCTGACGGTGCCTGATCACCTGTCGATCGCCGGCTTCGATGACGTCGATCCCGCCCGCTACGTGCATCCGGGCCTGACCACCATCCGCCAGCCCCTGGAGGATATGGGCGAGGCCGCCGGCCGTCTTGTGCTGGCCGCCATCGATGCGGACGGGAATGCCAAACCGGAGGCGGTTCCGGCCTTTCAGCCGGAGCTGATCATCCGCCAGTCGGTCCGCGAGATCGGCTGAAGAACCGGCGCCGGCCGACGGGATGTCGGCGCGACCTGAGGAGGAGACGCCTGATGAGAGCACGCATGATTGCCGCCTGCCTGACCGTCGCGCTGGCCGGTCCGGCCGCCGCCCAGACGATCCAGTTCGACGGCTTCCCCGATCTCGACAGCCATCTCGACGTGGTGCTGCCGCAGTTCCGCGAGGCCCATCCGGGCATCGATCCGAACTACGTCATGAACGAGCATGGCGACCACCACCGCCGGCTGACCACCAATCTCGCCACCGGCTCCGGGGCTGGCGATGTGGTGGCCGTGGATGTCGGCTATGTCGGTGCCTTCATCAATGCCGGCGGCTTCGTGGATCTGAGCGCCGCGCCCTACAACGCCGGCCAGTACCGCGACAGCTTCCCGGCCTATGCCTGGGCCCAGGCGACCGGCATCGACGGCAGCGTCTATGCGATCCCGGTCGATTTGGGCCCCGGGGTGCTGTATTTCCGCCGCGACCGCCTGGCCGAGGCCGGCTGGTCGATCGACGACGTGATCAAGGACTGGGACAGCTACATCGCCTATGGCGAGGCGCTGAAGGCACAGGGCGTCTACCTGCTGGCCGATGCCTCCGAGGTGGCGCAGATCATCATCAACACCACGGTCGAGCCGGGCAACGGCCTCTATTTCGACGCCGACGGCAATCCGATCGTCACCAATGATCGCTTCGTCACCGCCTTCGAGACCGCGCGCCGGGTACGCGAGTCGGGCCTCGACGCGCAGATCCAATCCTGGACCAATGAATGGTATGGAGGCTTCCGCGACGGCAGCGTCGCCACGCAGCCCTCCGGCGCCTGGCTGCTGGGGCATCTGCAGAACTGGATGGCGCCCGACACCGCCGGGCTCTGGGGCGTGGCCAACCTGCCGGACGGCATCTATGGCAGTTGGGGCGGCTCCTTCCTGGCCATTCCCAGGCAGAGTGCCAACAAGGGGGCGGCCTGGGAGCTCATCCGCTACCTGACCATGGAGCCCCGGGTGCAGCTCTCCGGCCTGGAGACCATCGCCGCCTTCCCGGCGCTCAACAGCACCTATGACGATCCGGCGCTGGAACAGCCGGTGGCGTTCCTGGACGGGCAGAAGGCGGGCGTGCTGTTCGCGTCTGTCGCGCGCGAGGTCCCGGCGGTATTGCCGGCGCCCGGCGACCAGATCGCCTTCGACCTGATCTTCAACGGGGTCCTGCCGGAAGTGCTGAACGAGGGCCGCGACATCAACGACGCCCTGGCGGAGGCCGAGCGCCTGATCCGACGCCGCACGCGCTAGCCGCCCGGCGGTCGAGGCGGGATGCGCCTGTTCCATTCCGCCCCGACCGCGCCCTCAGCCCGAGGACGACGACATGACCAGCATCACCACGGGTGCGGTGCCGGCCGCGAAGCGCCGCCGTCATCGGCGCCCCGGCCAGGCGGTCTACGCCCCCTATCTCTTCCTGGCGCCGTTCTTCATCCTGTTCCTGACCTTCAGCCTGTTCCCGCTGCTGTTCTCCATCTACCTGTCGTTCCAGGCCTGGAACCCGGTGGCCGGGCTCGACACCATGGAGTTCGTCGGGCTGGAGAATTACGGCCTGGCGCTGACCGACCCCTGGTTCTGGAAGGCGCTGGGCAACACCTTCTGGCTGGCTTTCGTGTCAGGCATTCCCCAGCACCTGATCGCGCTCCCGATCGCCTTCCTGCTGGTGACGGTGCTCAACCGGCTGCGGCAGGTGTTCAGCGCGGCGCTGTTCACCCCCTTCGTCACCTCCACCGTGGCGGTCTCGCTGATCTTCTTCAGCATGTATTCGCCCAATGCCGGCGTGATCAACCAGACCCTGGTCTATCTGTCGGAGGCGTGGTGGAGCGGCTGGGCGTTCGGCTGGGTCGCGGACGCCATGCCGATCCGCTGGCTGCGCGATACGGCGCTGGTGAAGCCGGCCGTGGCCTTCGTGGTGGTGTGGAAATACACCGGCTTCAACGTGGTCATCTACACCACCGGGCTGATGACCATCTCCAACGACCTCTACGAGGCGGCGACCATCGACGGCGCCACCCTGTGGCAACGCTTCCGGCACATCTCGCTGCCGCTGCTCAAGCCCTTCATCTTCTTCGCCGTCACCCTGACCCTGATCGGCAATCTGCAGCTCTTCGAGGAGCCATTCATCCTCACCCAGGGCACCGGCGGCACCTCCAACGCGGCGCTGACGGTGCCGTTCTACCTCTACAAGGTGGGCTGGGAGTGGCTTGAGATGGGGCCGGCCTCGGCGATTTCCTGGCTGCTGTTCCTGGTGATCGGGGCCTTAACCGCGGTGCATTTCTGGTTCTTCGGCCGCGAGGGCGTGGGGGATGCGACATGAGCACCACGGCCCGCTCCCTCGTCCTCACCCGCGGCATCTCGGCGGTCGGGCTGTCGGCATTGGCCTCGCTGACCCTGTTCCCGTTCCTTTGGGTGTTGCTGCTGTCGACCCATGACCGCGAGACCATCTTCTCCGGCACGCTGCCCTTCTACTGGGGCGACCAGTTGGCGGAGAACTATGTCCGGCTGCTGGAGATCCTGCCGTTCTGGCGGGTGCTGTGGAACAGCGTCTCGGTGTCGCTGCTGTCGACCCTGGTCTCGCTGGCGATCTGCAGCCTGGGCGGCTACGCATTCGCGGTCTACCGCTTCCCCGGCAAGACGGCGCTGTTCGCCATGCTGATCATCTCCATGATGATTCCGCCGGTGCTCAGCCTGATCCCGTACTACCTGGTGGTCAGCTTCATCGGCCTGCTGGACACCCATGCGGCGATCTGGCTGCCGCTGGCAATCACCCCGTTCGGCGTCTTCCTGGTCCGCCAATACGTCGCCTCGTCGGTGCCCAGGGATCTGTTCGACGCCGCCCGGATCGAAGGGGCGAACGAATTCCAGCTGTTCTGGCACGTCGCCCTGCCGCTGGTGAAGCCGGCCCTGGCAACCCTGGCGATCGTCCAGTTCGTCGGCGCCTGGAACAACTTCATGATCCCGTTGATCGTGCTGAAGAGCCAGGACATGTACGTGCTCACCCTGGCGCTGCGCAGCGTACAGAGCGTGGCCAACACGCCCTGGGGGGCGGTGATGCTGGGCACCTTCCTGTCGATGCTGCCGCTGCTGATCGTCTTCGCGTTCGCCTCGCGGCAGATCATGGCCGGCCTGACGTCCGGCGCGGTGAAGTAGGGCGGGGCCGTCCGGCAAAAAGGAAAGGGCGGCCTCGCGGCCGCCCTTCTGATCGGATCGATGCGCGACCCGGTCAGTTCGTCAGCAGGTCCGCATTGGCCAGCAGCTCCGCCGGGATCGACAGGCCGAGGGCACGGGCCAGCTCGGAGTTGAGCAGCACCTTGCCGCGCTGGTTGGTGACCAGCGGGATGTCCCGCGGCGACTCACCGTTCAGGATCCGGATCGCGGTGCGGGCAGCGTATTCGCCCTGCTCGTAAGGGTCCTTGGTGAAGGTCACCAGCACATAGGGCGCCATCCAGGGCTGCACCGAGCCCGAGGGGATGCGCGCATGCTCCAGCACGAAGCGGTTCGCCTCGTCCTCGTCCCAGCCGGCGATGCCGGCATTGTTGTACATGTAGAGGATGTCGACCGAGTCCTGCATCTCCAGGAACGCCGCCTTCCACTCGTCGAAGGTGCTCACCCGGCGGTCCTCGTCGAAGTCGAGGCCCAGCACGTCGGTGTAGTTCTTGATCTCCTTGCGCACCGTCTCGGTGTTGCCGTTGATCGACCCGACCCGCTGGCCCGGCGTGATCTGGCGGATCAGGCCCAGCATCTCGGGCACCGCGCTGACCTCGACCATCCCGGTGATGTTGTCGGCGGGATAGCCGTAGACCGACGCGTCCCAGTTGACCCCGGCGAACACGACCGGCAGGTCGGTGTTCCGGTAGTACGGCGCGATCAGGTACTTCTGCGCGTTGTCGTCGGTGGCGATGACGATGTCGGGATTGAACTCCTCGATCACCGCCTTGGCGAGAAGGCCGGCGCGCTGCTTGAATTCCTCCGACGTGTTGTTCTTCGTGTCCATGCGGTGGATCCGCAGGACGATGTTCTCCTCGGCGAGCGTCTGCTCGATGCCGGCGGTGATGCCGTCGCTCCACTCATAGCCCTGATGATAGGAGTCGATAAACAGGACTCGCTTCGGCTCTGCCTTGTCTAGGAACAGGAAAGCGCCGCCAACGGCCAAGATGCCGGCCACGGCAACGCCCAAGATCATCTTCGCCTTCATTTGGCACACTCCAAATTGGGGATTTTGGATCGCGGAGGTGTTGCCCCACCGCTTTGGCCGCATTCTTGGCGCGCAGGTGTTAAGGTCGCGTTACTCGGATTTGGACAGGTTTCCGGGAGAATTCTTCGAATTTTTACACGGTCGGTTAAGGTCGGCCGGGCGGCGCCCCGGGCGGTGTCCCGGGGCGCCGCCGTGCCGTCAGAACAGGCGGCTGTTGCTCGCCGCGTGCAGCAGCTCGGGTGAGATCTCGATGCCGAGGCGATGCGCCAGCTCGGAATTGACCAGCACCTCGCCGCGCCGATTGGTCACCATCGGGATGTCCCGCGGCGACTCGCCGTTGAGGATCCGCATCGCCGTCACTGCGGCGTGCTCGCCCTGCTCCGTGGCGTCCTTGGTGAAGGTCGCCAGCACATAGGGTGCGATCCAGGGATTGGTCCCGCCGGTCGGAATGCGGGTGTTCCGCATCGTGAAGCGCGCGGCCTCCTGGTTGTCCCAGCCGGCAATGCCGGCGTTGTTGAAGATGTAGAGCATGTCGACGGTGCCCTGCATCTCAATGAGCGCCTGCTTCCACTCGTCGAAGGTCGAGACGATGCGCTCGTCGTCGAAATGGATGCCGAGGACCTCCTCGTGGTTCTTGGATTCCTTCTCGCGATAGGATTCCGTATCGCCGGCCAGCACGCCGATCCGCGGGCCGTCGCTGAACTGGCCGAGCAGCGCCAGGACCTCGCGCACCGCCTGCACCTCGATCATGCCGGTGATGTTGTCCGTCGGATATCCGTAGACCGACGCGTCCCAGTTCACGCCGGCGAACACGACCGGCAGATCGGTGTCCCGGTAGAACGGCGCGATGACGTATTTCTGCGCGTTGTCGTCGGTGGCGATCACGATGTCCGGCTGGTAGGACTCGATCAGGTCGCGCACCTGCAATCCGGCGCGCACCCGGAACTCCTCGTCGGTGTTGTTCTTGGTGTCCATCCGGTGGATCTGCAGTTCGACGTCCTCGCCGTCCAGCACCTGCCGGATCCCCTCGGTGATCCCGTCGCTCCACTCATAGCCCTCATGGTAGGAGTCGACGAAGAGGATGCGTTTCTGCGCTGCCCCCTCGGCGAAGTAATAGCCGGCACCGATCGCCGCCCCACCGGCGATGATGACGGCGCCGGCAATAGCTGCCTTGCTCATATCCGTACTCCCATACCCAATTCGTTCGACCGAAGTGCTCGGCACTACGTAGGCGATAATGTATACATAAACCCTAAAATTCCATTTATGCCCGGATTCCTTGGGTTCTTCGACGAATATTGATGGGCGGTCTCGACGGATTCTCTCTTTGGTTTCGGACACTCAGCGGGGACGAAGTTTCATTTGGTGAAAGCGCTTTCGCGCGATGGTGCCCCTGGTCGCCACCGTATCGCGGCGGCAACCAGGGGCGGACGGGGCTCAGGCCATCGTGCTTCGCAGCATCCAGGCGGATTTCTCGTGAACGCCAAGCCGCTGGGTGATCAGATCCGCGGTGACCGGGTCGCCGGCCGAGTCCGCGGCTTCAAGCGTCTTGCGTGCGGCTGCGATCAGCGCGGCCTGTGAGTCGACCAGGTCCGACACCATTTCCGCCGCGTTCCCCCGGGTCGGCTCGGACACCGTGCTGAGCGTGGCGAATTCCCGGAACCCTCCCGGCGCGTAGGCGCCGAGCGCCCGGATGCGTTCGGCGATCTCGTCGATGGCCGTCGCCAGCTCCTCGTACTGCGCCTGGAACAGCGCATGCAGTGCGTGGAAGGCAGGCCCCTCGACGTTCCAGTGATAGGTCTGGGTCTTCAGATACAGCGCGTAGCTGCTGGCCAGGACCTGCGCCAGCCCGCGCGTCACGTCGGTATCGACCACGTTCGGGCGTGCAACATCGCTGCTCACGGCTTTGCTCCTCTCTCTCCAAGTCGGTGACACCCTGGAGATGGCGAGCAGCGGCCCTTCGGTCCAATCGATTAATATCAGTGATTAAATAGATAATACCTATCGACTTTGCCGGGCAATGCCGCCGGCGGGGCTCGGTGTCGGTGGCGAGTTCGTGTTGCCGTGACGCAGTTTTTCACCCTTGGATTGAGGCTGGACATCCCATTAGCTTTTCGTTAATGTCTTTCAAAACGTTTTGAAGAGCAATAATGGACCTCAGGGAGCTCGCCCGCCGACTCAATTTGTCGGTCACCACGGTGTCGCGTGCGCTCAACGGCTTTCCCGAAGTCAAGGAGTCGACACGCCGACGCGTCGTGGAGGCCGCGCAGGAGTTCGGCTATGTCCCGAACCGCCTGGCCCGCAGCCTGCAGAAGGGGCGCACCGAGGCGGTCGGCATCGTGCTGCCGGCCCAGTTCGGCCATTTCACCGATCCCTTCTTCTCCGAACTGCTGGTCGGTCTCGGCGAGCGCCTGCATCAGGATGATCTCGACCTGATCGTCACAGCCGCGCCATCCGGGCCGGAAGAGATCGTCGCCTACCGGCGCATGGTCGAAGGCCGCCGGGTGGACGCCATGGTTGTGGGCCGGACCCGCCGGAGCGACGACCGGATTTCCTACCTGCTCGACCGTGGATTCCCGTTCGTCGCCCATGGCCGGACCGAGACCGATCGCCCCTACGCCTATCTCGACATGGATCACGAGCAGGGCTTCTTCGAGCTGGGCCGGCGGCTGGCCGGCCAGGGGCATCGGCGGGTCGCGCTGATCAACGGTCCGGAAGAGCTCAACCTGTCCAATCTGCGCCGGTCCGGGTTCCTGCGGGCCATGCAGGCCGACGGGCTGCCCGGTGAGGCGACGCCGGTGCTGACCGGCGACATGACCGAACAGGGCGGGCACGCCATCGCCGGGCGCCTGCTGACCCTGCCGGAACCGCCGACCGCGCTGGTCTGCGCCAACGACACCATGGCAGTCGGCGCCTTGCGGGCCGCCAAGCAACTGGGATTCGACATTCCGGGCCAATTGTCGATCACCGGCTATGACGACCTTCAGCTCAGCGGCTTCACCGAACCGCCCCTGACGACCCTGCGGCAACCGATCCGCAAGGCCGGGCAGAGCCTGGCGGAGAAGCTGCTGGCGCTGCTCGGGGGCGCGGAGCCGTCGACGCTGCAGGAGCTGTGGATGCCGGAATTGATCGTTCGAGAGTCCGACGGGCCGATACAGGCCCGCTCGGTCGCATAGCAAACCGGGGCGGGACCACGGAACGGTGCTCGCCCGGCAAGCGAACCATGGAGGGAGGAAACCAATGAGACGACTGTTACTGCCGACACTCACGGCCATTGCCGTCGGCATGGCCGCATCGGCAAGTGCCCAGGAGCTGCGCTTCTGGACCACCGAGGAGCAGCCGGACCGGTTGGCCAAGCAGGAAGAGATGGCCGCCCAGTTCGAGGCCCAGACCGGCATCAGCGTCGAGGTCATCCCGGTCTCCGAGACACAGCTCGGAACCCGCGCGACCGCCGCCTTCGCCGCCAACGACCTGCCGGACGTGATCTATCACACACTGCAGTTCGTGCTGCCCTGGAGCGAGGCCGGCATCCTGGACACCGGCGCCGCCGACGAGGTGGTCGAGGATCTGGGCGCCGACACCTTCGCGCCGGGCGCGCTGGAGATGGCCAATTACGAGGGCGACGTCGCGGCGGTCCCGGTCGACGGCTGGACCCAGATGATCGTCTACCGCAAGGATTTGTTCGAGCAGAACGGCTTGGCCGCGCCCGACTCATACGCCAACATCATCGCGGCGATCGAGGCGCTGCACAGCCCGCCGGAGATGTACGGCTTCGTCGCGGCGACCAAGATCGACGAGAACTTCATGAGCCAGGTGCTGGAGCATGTGTTCCTGGCCAACGGCGTCAGCCCGGTCCGGGCCGACGGCTCGGTCGATCTCGACGAGCAGGCCACGATCGAAGTGCTGGACTTCTACAAGGCCCTGGCCGAAGCCAGCCCTCCGGGCGAGCTCTACTGGAAGCAGTCCCGCGAGCTGTATTTCGCGGGCCAGGCGGCGATGATCATCTGGTCGCCGTTCATCCTGGATGAGCTGGCGGGCCTGCGGGATTCCGCGCCGCCGACCATCAACGCCGACCCGACCTCGCGCGAGTTGGCGGAGCGCACCGGCATCGTCACCACGGTGTCCGGACCCAGCAACCCCGACGGGGCCGCCTGGGGCGATGTCCGCTACTTCGGCATCACCGCCGATGCGGACATCGACGCGGCGATCGAGTTCGTCAAGTTCTCGATGGATGAGGGCTACACCAGCACGCTGTCGATCGCGCCGGAGGGCAAGTTCCCGGTGCGCCGCGGCACGCAGGACGATCCCGACCGGTTCAACGTGGCCTGGAGCCAGCTGCCGGTCGGCGTCGACCGCAAGGCGCCGCTCAGTGACCTCTACGATCCGGCCGTGATCCAGGAGATCGTCGCCGGTCTGGAGACCGCCGACCGCTGGGGCGTTGCCGAAGGGCAGCTCTCGCTGGCCTCGAAGATCATCAACAGCCAGGTCTTCAACCGGCTGGTCCGTGAGTATATCGACGGCAGTCGCTCTGCCGCCGATACCGTCGCCGTGCTCCGCGAGGAGCTTGCCGACATCCGATAACCGGCAAGGGACGGGCATGCGGCGGGGGCGCCCGCATGCCCGTCAACCGGTTGTTTCCCAAAGTCTCGTGCCCGTGCGGGGTGGTTTGACATGAAGCCATCGCTCAAGGCGCAGGAGAGGCGGCTGGCCTATATCATGCTGCTGCCGCCGCTCCTCATCGTCGCCGCGATCGTTATCTTTCCGGTGGTTGCGAATTTCTGGATCAGCGTCAAGCCGATCGAGCTGGCCGATCTCCGGGCACCGGTGCCGGCCGCCCGCGAGCGGGTCTCCCTCAACGAGACCGATCGCCTGGTCGAAGTCCAGTACCGGCTGCAGAACCGCTCGACACGGGGCGCGATCTTCGACGTTACCCTGACCGACTCGCTGCCGGCCGGCTTTTCGCTGAGGGGTGCCGTGGATGGCTGTGAGTTCGACGGCGTTGCGCTGCGCTGCGCCTTCGGCGATTGGGAGGCCGGCTTCCGCGACCGGCTGGAATTCGTCTTCGAGGCGCCGGGTGACTTCTTCACGTCCGGCATCGATCTGCGCGACAGCGATCCGGTGTTGACCGGGTCCGGCGAGAACCCGCTGCTGCGCGCCAACTTCACCCTGGAGAACTTCCGTCGCGTGGTCGAACACCGCGAGTTCTGGGACGTCCTGAAGATCACCATCTACTACACGGTCTTCGGAACCCTCGGCGCGCTGTTCCTCGGCCTCTTCGCGGCCCTGCTGCTGAACCAGAGCTTCCGCGGCCGCACCCTGCTGCGCGGCCTGTTCCTGTTCCCCTACGTGTCGCCGGTCATCGCCGTGGCGTTCACCTGGGTATTCTTCCTCGACCCCTTCAGCGGCGTCGTCAACGAGCTGCTGAGCCACTATCTCGGCCGCGGCGAGCCGATCAACTTCCTCGGCACCGAATCCGTGCCGGTCAGTTTCCTGGGCCTGACCTTCCATTTCCCGCTGGCGCTGGCCACGGTCATCATCTTCGAGGCCTGGCGCTACTTCCCGCTGTCCTTCCTGTTCATCCTGGCGCGGCTGCAGGCCCTGCCCAGCGATCTCTACGAGGCGGCGGAAATGGACGGGGCGACGCCGTTTCAGAAGTTCCGCTTCATCACCCTGCCGCAGCTGGTCGGCATCCTGTCGATCCTGTTCATGCTGCGGTTCATTTGGACCTTCAACAAGTTCGACGACATCTTCCTGATGACCGGCGGCGCGGCCGGAACAAGGACGCTGACGGTCAACGTCTATGAGCAGGGTTTTGCCCAACTGAACCTGGGCGTCGGCTCGGCGGTCGCCGTCGTGACCTTCTTCGTGCTGGCGATCTTCATGGTCTTCTACTTTGTCTTCATGCCGAAAGAGGAGACGTCGTGATGCAGAAATCCGTCGCTCCTGTCGCGCTCGCCATCGCCCTTGGGGTCGGCGCTGCCGCATCCATGCTGGCGGTGGCCGTGTGGAGCCTGATCGCCACTGTCGCCGGCGGCCAGCAGGGCACACTGCCTATGGGCACCGCCTTCATCGCCGGCGCCGTGCAGGCGGGCGCCTTCCTCGCCCTGCGCGGGCGGCTCGGCGGGGAACGCCAGGCGATGGCGGTGTCCGGCGCCATCGGTCTGGTGATCTTCGTCCTGATCGGCCTGGTCAGCGCGGATAGCGCGCCGTTCGGGACGTCCTGGTTCTGGGGCTGGCTCGGCACGGTGCTGGTGTTCGCCTCCATCGCCATGATGATCCGGTCGGCCTTCCACGACCTGAACATCGACGCGTTCGGCCGCATCGAGATCGAGACCATCGTCATCCGCCTGCTGCGCGGCTTCGGTATCTCGTTCTTCACGATCTCCGTGGCGTTCCCGTTCTACGTGATGGTGGTCAGCAGCCTGAAGAAGCAGTCGGAGCTGATCGCCGATCCGCTGAATCTGGCGATCGATTTCAGCCAGGGCCTTGTGTCGCTGTTCGCCAGCTACGGACAGGTCCTGACCGAGTTCAACTTCGGCCGCTATATCGGCGTCAGCACCCTGGTCTCCGTCCTGACGGTGGTGATCACCCTGGCGCTGGCGATCCCCGGCGCCTATGCGGTGGCGCGGCTGCGCTTCCCGGGCCGGGTGGTGCTGTCCCAGTCGATCCTGCTGATCTACATGTTCCCCGCCATCGTGCTGGTGATCCCGCTCTATACCGTGTTCAGTCAGCTCGGCCTGCGGGACAGCCTGATCGGCCTGCTGATCGTCTATCCGGCGACCACCCTGCCGGTGGCGCTGTACATGCTGCAGGGCTATTTCCGCGGCCTGCCGGCGGAGTTGGAGGAGGCCGGGATCATCGACGGCTGTACCCGCTGGGAGGTGATCGTGAAGATCACCCTGCCGCTCAGCCTGCCGGCGGTGGCGTCGGTGGCGCTCTACGTCTTCATGATCGCCTGGAACGAGTTCCTGTTCGCCTTCATGTTCCTGGACGATCCGCGCATCTTCACCCTGTCGCGCGGCGTCGTCTCGCTGAACAGCTCGGAGGTGCCGCGGCAGTTCCTGATGGCCGGCGCGGTCATCGTGACCGTGCCGATCATGGCGATCTTCCTGTGGTTCGAGCGTTATCTGGTGACCGGCCTGACCGCCGGCGCCGTGAAGGGATAGACCACAAGTCAGGCCAGGAGGGCGTGGAGGCATCGTGTCGAGCTTGACGGACCGTGCGCGCGAGATCCTGCGGCGCAACGATCGCGGCGGCTACACGGTGCCGACCGCCGGGCTGTATCCCTATCAGTGGAACTGGGATTCCTGCCTGGTGGCGCTGGGCTGGGCGACCTTCGACGAGCCCCGCGCCTGGACCGAGATCGAGACCCTGTTCGCGGCCCAGTGGGATGACGGCATGGTGCCCCATATCGTCTTCCACCAGATCGACGAGGGCTATTTTCCCGGGCCCGAGGTCTATGACACGGGGCGCAGCCCGGCCAGTTCCGGCCTGACCCAGCCGCCGGTCGCCGCCAGCGTGGTGCGCCGGCTGGTGGAGCGGGCACAGGACCCCGATCAGGCCGAGGCCCGGGCGCGGGCCCTGCTGCCCAAGCTGCACGCCTGGCACCGCTGGTTCCGCACTGCCCGCGATCCGAACGGCGACGGGCTGGTCGCCATCTACCACCCCTGGGAAACCGGGCAGGACAACTCGCCGGCATGGGACACGGCCATGGCCAACGTGCCGATCGCCGACCTGCCGCCCTATACGCGGCGGGACACCAGCCATGTCGACCCCTCCCACCGGCCGACCAAGCAGGACTACGACCGCTACCTGTCGCTGATCAAGGTGATGCGGGAGAACCGATACGAGCACGCGGCGCTGTATCGGGAGGTGCCGTTCCGGGTCGCCGATCCTGAAATGAACGCCATCCTGCTGCGCGCCGACCGCGATCTCGCATGGCTCGCCGGGCGCTTCGGCGAGACCGGGATGCGCGCCGAGATCGAAAGCTGGATCGCCCTTGCGGAGCGGGGCTATCAGCGGCTCTGGGATCCGGAGCGCCGGATGTTCGTCGCCCTCGACCTCGTCACCGGCGACCTCGTCCCGGCGGTGACCTCAGCCGGGTTCCTGGCCATGTATGCGGGTGCTGCCTCGCCGGACCAGGCGGCGGCGCTGGTCTCGCGGATGGACCGCTGGCTGGCGGACGCGCCCTTCGGCCTGCCGACGGTCGCTGTGGACGATCCGCTGTTCGACAGCCGGCGCTATTGGCGCGGACCGGCCTGGGCCATCTTCAGCTACCTGATCGCCCGGGGCCTGACCGACTACGGCTATCGCGGCCGGGCCGCGCAGTTGGCGTCGCGGACCGCGATGGCGATCGGCGAGAGCGGCTTCAACGAGGCCTTCGATCCGGTCACCGGCGGCGGGTCGGGCGGCGGCGATTTCACCTGGACGGCCGCCATGTGGCTGTCCTGGCTGAACGATCCGCCGGCCGGAACCGACCGCCATGCCATTCGCCGCACGGCCGCCGGCCTCTATGGCGCGGACCGGGCCGAGATGGTCGAGGCGGGCCTGAACGCGATCATGGCCGATTACGCAAACCGGCATCCGGCATCGGAGGACGGCGCGCGGTCCATTCCGCAGGAGGCCGTCCTGATCACCTATGGCGATCAGATCTCGGAGCAGGGACGATCGCCGGCGGCGGCGCAGCGCGACTGGCTTTCGCAGCGCCTGGACGGTGTCATCGGGACCGTGCACCTGCTGCCGTTCTACCCGTATTCGTCCGATGACGGCTTCTCGGTCATCGACTACCGCGCGGTCGATGCGGATGTCGGCGATTGGGCCGACATCGAGGGCTACGGCGACCGTTTCGCGCTGATGTATGACGCGGTGGTCAACCACGCCTCCGCCGAGAGCGCCTGGTTCCGCGCCTTTCTGGACGCCCGGGCGCCCTATCGGGATTTCTTCCCGGCCTTCGACCCGGAGGAGGTGCCGGACCTGTCCGGCGTGACCCGGCCGCGCACCAGCCCGCTGCTGCACCGCTTCGAGACCGAGGCTGGACCGCGGGACGTCTGGACCACTTTCAGCGCCGACCAGGTCGATCTCGATTATTCCAATCCGGACGTCCTGTTCGAGATCGTCGACCTGCTGCTGTTCTACGTCGAGCGCGGCGCCCGGATGATCCGCCTCGACGCGGTCTCCTATCTGTGGAAGCAGCCCGGCACCACCTGCATCAACCTGCCCGAGACCCATGCCTGCATCCGCCTGATGCGCAGCGTGCTCGATGCCGTCGCGCCGGACGTGCTGCTGGTCACCGAGACCAACGTGCCGCACGCCGAAAACATCGCCTATTTCGGCGACGGGCGGGACGAGGCCCAGATGGTCTATCAATTCGCCCTGCCGCCGCTGCTGTTGGACGCGGTCTGGCGCGGCGACGCCCGCCGCTTGAGCGCGTGGGCCGCCGGCCTGTCGGTGCCGTCCGACGCCACCGCCTTCTTCAACATCACCGCGACCCATGACGGCATCGGCCTGCGCCCGGTCGCCGACCTGATGGAGCCGGACGACGTCGCCTGGCTCGTCGAGCAGGCCCGCGCCCGAGGCGCCGAGGTCTCGGCCCGGGCGCTGCCGGGCGGCGGCGAGAGCCCCTACGAGCTCAACATCACCTTCTTCGACGCCCTGCTGGCGCCGGGCGACGACCCTGCCGATCCACAGAGCATCGACCGCTACATCACGGCCCAGGCCGTGGCCCTGTCGCTGGCCGGCGTCCCGGCGGTCTATTTCCACAATCTGATCGGCACCCGCAACGACCGCGACGGCTTCGCCAGGACCGGCCGCGCACGCTCCCTGAACCGGAAGCGCTTCACGGTGTCCGAACTCGACGCCATGCTGGACAATCCATCGTCCCGCGAATGGCGGATATTCGATGGGTACAGCCGGCTATTGTCGATCTGGAAGCAACAACCGGCGCTCCATCCGACGTCAACACAACAGGTGATCGACACTGCCTCCGGCGTGTTCGCGATTCGGCGCGGCGGCGGTCGGGATGCTCTGCTGGCCCTGCACAATCTGAGTGCCGAACCGCAGATGGTTTCGCTCGATGGGTGGGACTCAGGGGAGACCCTGGTCGATTTGATCACCGGCCGTTCCGTCGCGCAGACCGATGCCGGCCTCGAGATTGCGCTCGCGCCTTACCAGATGCTCTGGCTCGTCACGCCGCATTGAACCTCGTCCCAATCCTGAGAGAGTTGGCGGCCGGTCAATAGCACTGCCAATCCAGCGCCCAGCGAGTGGGGTCCGACTTGCTGCGCGCTAAATAGGCTGCACCGCTGTCGCCCCACGTCCACCGTGCCTTCTCCTCCGAGTCGACCTGTAGGGCGTATTCGAACTCCGCGCCGGCAGCGTCATAGTCCCACCACGGCTCGGACTGAATACAGCCTGGCCATCCGCCCAGCTTGGTGCCGTCGATGGTCCGAACGCCTTCGATGCCGTAGTAGTCCTCGTCCACCTCCGGGGGCAGTTCGATCGGGATCAGGTCATGGGTCGGATAGTCTTGCTCGACCTCCTGCCAGCGCGCCTCGAAGGGGCGAATGGGAACGTCGAAATCCGGCTTCCCAAGTTCCACCAGGCCATCCAGCGTCTCATAGGCCCGGATGCGCCATGGATGATCCGTTTCATCATCGACCGTCGCGGTATTGAAGTTCAGCAAATCCTCAAGGGACTCGGTGACGAAGATGCACACCAGGCTCAAATCGCGCAGCGACGGTGGAGTGTATGGCGCATCGGCGACGTTCAACTGGCACAGCGGCAAAAGCGGTCGGCCGTGCCACGCCGGCCAGATTTCGCCCGGTCGTGAAAGGGTGATCCTGCCGAACGAGGAGACGCCGCGCCGTTCGGTCGGACGGAACCCGCCGACTTCCAGCCGAATAGCCGGCCGTTCCAACTTCTCACGCCAATCCTCCATGAACGCGTTCCCTTCCCTTGCGCCGGCGCCATCGACATTTCAGACGGCATCAGTCTAAGCAAGGGCACAGCTCCGGAGAACAGGCGCGGCTGACGTCCGCGGGATGAGCGAAATCGGGAGGTTGGCCATGATCCTTGAGCAGGAACTCCGCGAGGAAGACGAGTCCACCCGACAGGTGCGCGAGAGCGTACGGGCGCTGTGCGCCCGGTTTCCCGGCGCCTATTGGCGTGAAATGGACCGCGACGCGGCCTATCCGGAGGATTTCGTCGCAGCCATGCAGGAGGCCGGGCTGCTGGCGGCCCTGATCCCGGAGGGCTATGGCGGCAGCGGCCAGCCGCTGGCCATCGCCGCCGCGATCCTGGAGGAGGTGCATGCCAGCGGCGGCAACGGTGCGGCCTGCCACGCCCAGATGTACACCATGGGCACCCTGCTGCGGCATGGCAGCGAGGCGCAGAAGCGGCAATGGCTGCCCGAGATCGCATCCGGCGCGCTGCGACTGCAGGCCTTCGGCGTCACCGAGCCCACCGCCGGCACCGACACCCTGTCGATCGCCACCACCGCGGTGCGGGACGGCGACCACTATGTCGTCAACGGCCAGAAGGTCTGGACCAGCCGGGCGGCGCAATCCGACCTGATGATCCTGCTGGCCCGCACCACGCCGAAGGACAAGGTGGCGAAGCGCACCGAGGGCCTGTCCGCCTTCCTGGTCGACATGCGCGCGGCACCGGAGGACGCGCTGGAGATCCGGCCGGTCCGAACCATGATCAACCACGCCACCACCGAAGTCTTCTTCCGCGACTTGCGCGTACCAGCCACCAACCTCATCGGCGAGGCGGGGCAGGGGTTCCGCTACGTACTCGACGGCATGAACGCCGAGCGCATCCTGATCGCCGCCGAATGCATCGGCGACGGGCGCTGGTTCATCGACACCGGCGCCGCCTATGCCCGCGACCGCGTGGTGTTCGGCCGACCGATCGGCCAGAACCAGGGGGTGCAGTTCCCCATCGCGCGGAACTACGCGGCGCTGAAGGCGGCGCGGCTGATGGTCTATCGGGCGGCGGCCCGCTTCGATGCGGGAGAGCCCTGCGGCGAGGACGCGAACCTGGCCAAGCTGCTGGCCTCTGAAGCGTCCTGGGCCGCTGCCGACACCTGCCTGCAGACCCATGGCGGATTCGGCTTCGCCAGCGAATACGACGTGGAGCGCAAGTTCCGCGAGACTCGCCTCTACCAGGTCGCCCCGATCTCCACCAACCTGATCCTCTCCTACGTCGCAGAGCACGTGCTGGACCTGCCGCGATCGTTCTGAGGAATGCCACAACCCCTTGCGTCATTGCGAGGAGCGCCCTTCGCCCAGCTCAGGGTGAGGGCGACGCGGCAATCCACTCTGTCGGCAGGCAGTGGATTGCTTCGCCTCCGGCTCGCCATGACGGAGTGGGAGAGGGTGCACGGCGCTCCGCCCGTGGCCACCCCGCGCGTTGCGGTCTAGCATGGCCGTCCGTCGAATCGATTGTCCAAGACATGAGCAAGATCGCGCTGTGTCACTTCCGGGTCGGCGAGACCGACGGCGTCTCGTTGGAGATGGCGAAGTGGCGCCAGGTGCTGGAAGGCATGGGCCATGAGGTGGTGTACATGGCCGGCAATGCCGGCGCCGCCGACACCATCGTCATTCCCGAGCTGCATTATGTGGACGAATTCAACGCGCGCCTGACCGCCAACGCCTTCGACCGTCTGGACGGTTTCGCCGACGAGATCGAATTGCGCGAGGCGATCGACAGCGCGTCCGGCTCGATCGGCCGGCAGGTCCGCCGCGCCATCGAGCGGCACGCCATCGATATCCTGGTGCCGAACAATCTGTGGTCGCTGGCCCACAATCTGCCCGCCGGGCTCGGCTTCATGGAGGCGGTGGAAGCAACCGGCACCCGCGCCGTCGCCCATCACCATGATTTCCACTGGGAGCGGCCGGCCTATATCCACCCGACCTGCCGCTTCGTGCGCGACGTGCTGGACCTGGCCTTCCCGCCGCGCATCGCCGAGATCCGCCACGCGGTGATCAGCAGCCTGGCCCGGGACTCCCTGCTCGACCGCACCGGCCTCGCCGCCACCATCGTGCCCAACGTGTTCGATTTCGACGCTCCGGCCTGGGACATCGACAACGAGAACTACGATCTGCGCGAGGCCTTCGGCATCGCCGAGGACGATATCTTCGTCCTGCAGGCGACCCGGGTCGTCGAGCGCAAGGGCATCGAGATGGCCATCGAGCTGGTCGCTGCCCTGCAGCGCTCAGGACATCAGGACAGGTTGCGGTCATTCGGCCTCTACGACGGCCGCGCCTGGAGCGGGCGCATCGTGCTGCTGCTGGCCGGCATGGTGGAATGCCCGGCCGCCTATCTGGACGCGTTGAAGGCGCGTGCCGAACGACTGGGCGTCACCATGGTGCTGGCCGGCGACCGGGTGTCGGCCGAGCGCGGCTGGTGGGATGGTGGCAAGGTCTTCTCGCTCTGGGACTGCTATGCCCATGCCGACCTGATCACCTATCCCAGCCTGCTGGAGGGTTGGGGCAACCAGTTCCTGGAGGCGCTGTTTGCCCGCCGGCCGATGGTGCTGTTCGAATACCCGGTCTTCACCGCCGACCTGCTGCCGCACGGCTTCGAGGTGGCCTCGCTGGGCCCGGAGACCGGCGGACGGGACCCCGATGGCCTGGTCCTCGCCAAGCCCGAGCGCCTGGACGCGGCGGCGGAAACGGCGATTCGCTTCCTGACCGACGGCACCTATCGCGAGCAGGCCGTATCGGCGAATTTCGAGCGCGGGCGGCGGCTGTTCGGGCTGCCGGTGCTGGAACCGTTGCTCTCGTCCCTCACGGCGGATTGATCAGCAATTTCAGCGAATTGGGCCCCGCTACCGAAAGCGGGAGCGATTTCACGAATCCGCGAGGGATTGCGAATCGATCGCAGTAAGGTTTGTCGTCCGCCGCATGACGCAACAGAATGCGTCCCGGCCATCCGGCCACCTGGAGACTGTCTAGGGGACTTTCATGCAAGCTGTTGAGAAGTTCGGCCCCGTCGTGGGCCGGATCCTGCTGGCGCTCATTTTCTTGATGTCGGGCGTCGGCAAGATCGGAGACTGGAGCGGCACGGCGGGATACATGGAATTCAAGGGCATGCCGCTAGTTCCGGTGTTCCTGGCCGGCGCGATCGTGCTCGAGGTGGCCGGCAGCCTGTCGGTGATCCTCGGCTTCAAGGCCCGCTGGGGCGCCTTGGCCCTGATCATCTTCACCATCCCGACGACACTGATCTTCCACGCTTTCTGGGCCGTACCGGCGGAGCAGCAGCAGATCGAGATGATCATGTTCATGAAGAACCTGGGTCTGACCGGCGGGTTGCTGATGGTCATGGCGTTCGGCGCCGGGCCGCTCAGCATTGACGCCCGTTCCGGCGCCCGGTGACGTCTCGGCGCTCCCGCCGGCCGCCCGGCGGGAGCGCCGTGTTCCCTACAGACCCGGACCTTCCTCTGACGGCCGCAGGTCCTGGCCGAAGCCGATGATGTGGCCGTCCGGGTCCTTCACGTCGATCTCCCGGCAGCCATACTCCTGGTCCTCCGGCCCGCGGACGATCTCCACGCCCTTGGCCCGCAACTCCTCCGCCAGCGCGTCCACGTCGTCCACGTAGATGTACGCGGCCCAGTACTGGTTCCGCGGCTCGCGGCCGGTCTCCCGGCTCTGGTCGAGGGCGATCGTCACCGTGTTCCGCCCGACGATGTTGAAGCAGGGCGGGTCGCCCCAGAAGTGGCCCGGGGTGAATCCCAGCATGTCCCGATAGAAGGCGGCGCTCTTCACCACGTCGGTGACTTCCAGCACGGGCATCGAGCGTTGCATCTGAGGCATGGGGCGTCGTCTCCTGTTGCCGGGCGGCCGGCCTTGGGCGCTTGCTTGACTCGTCGCGCGCCGCCGCCGCACGATATTCGCGGGATCCAGTGCGTCCGTTCGGCCGCACCGGGTTGATCGGAAAACAAAATCATACACGCATAAGGGGGAGGCCGACATGCGGGAGGCAGCACACATGGCCGTTTCACGGAAGACAGGTGCAAACTGGAAATGGGCCCTCGCGGCCCTGGCGATCACGGTCCCGACGGCCGGGGCAAGCGCCGAGCCGCTGATCATCGAGAGCTGGCGCAACGACGATCTGACCATCTGGGAAGACGTCATCATCCCGGCGTTCAACGCCCAGCATCCGGATATCGAGGTGGTGTTCGCGCCGACCGCGCCGGCGGAATACAACGCCGCGCTGAACGCCAAGCTGGCCGGCGGCACCGCCGGTGACCTGATCACCTGCCGGCCCTTCGACGCCTCACTGGCGCTGTTCCTGGAGGGCCATCTGGCCTCGCTGAACGGCCTCGACGGCATGGACAATTTCTCCAGCGTCGCCAAGAGCGCCTGGGTCACCGATGACGGCTCGACCGTCTTCTGCCTGCCGATGGCCTCGGTGATCCACGGCTTCATCTACAACAAGGAGGCCTTCGACGAGCTCGGCCTGTCCGAGCCGACCACCGTGTCGGAGTTCTACAGCGTCCTGGAGGCGATCAAGGATGACGGCGGCTATGCGCCGCTGGCCATGGGCACCGCGGACCAGTGGGAATCGGCGACCATGGGCTTCCAGAACATCGGCCCGAACTACTGGGCCGGAGAGGAAGGCCGGCTGGCCGTGATCGCCGGCAGCCAGAAGCTGTCGGACGCTCCATACGTCCAGACCTTCGAGGAACTGGCCAAATGGCAGCCCTACATGCCACGGGGCTATCAGGCGCAGACCTATCCGGACTCGCAGAACCTGTTCTCGCTGGGACGGGCGGCGATCTATCCGGCCGGCTCCTGGGACATCAACGTCTTCAACAGCCAGGCCGATTTTGAGTTCGCCGCCTTCCCGCCGCCGGTTCCGGACGGGCAGGGGACTTGCTACATCAGCGACCACACCGACATCGCGCTGGGCATCAACGCCGCCAGCGACAAGGCCGACGACGCCCGCACCTTCCTGACCTGGATGGCCAGTGCCGAGTTCGCCGAGCTGTACTCCAATGCGCTGCCCGGATTCTTCTCGCTGTCGAACCACGCGTTCAGCATCGAGGATCCGGTGGCCAACGAGTTCCTGAGCTGGCGCGGCGAATGCGAATCGACGATCCGCAACTCCTACCAGATCCTCTCGCGCGGCGAGCCCAATCTGGAGAATCAGCTGTGGAATGTCAGCGCCCAGGTCATCAATGGCTCGATGACCCCGGAGCAGGCCGCGGCCGAAATCCAGTCCGGCCTCGCCAACTGGTACCCGCCGCAGCAGTAGCGGGCGGAGAAGGGGCGGTCGCAGGACCGCTCCTTCTTTCCTTCTTCTTCGCCGGGGCGATGTGACCGTCTTGCACGATCAGCCACCAGCCCCCTCTCCCCTGGCGGGAGAGGGTTGCGAAGGCTTGGCGCGGCGTGAGCCGCGCCCTAGCCGTAGCTGGGTGAGGGGGATCAACACGGTCGATCCGGGTCAGGACTGGGAGCGGCTTACGCCGCATACCCCTCACCCGTCTCGCTGCGCTCGCCGACCTCTCCCGCAAGGGGAGAGGTGGTTGAAACACCAGTCCTCTGAAGATGGCTGAAACCCCGCGCCGACGGCGGAAGCCGTTCCCGTTCCACATCGTCGTCTTCCTGGCGCCGGCGACGATCGTCTACACCCTGTTCATGGTCTACCCGCTGGCCGACAGCTTGCGGCTCAGCCTGTTCGCGCCGGCGGAAGGCGGCGGCGAGGTGTTCGCCGGCCTGGACAACTATGTCCGCCTGCTGACCGATGACCTCTGGTCGGAGCGCTTCTGGGGCGCGCTGAAGAACAACTTCGTCTTCTTCGTCATCCACATGGCGGTGCAGAACCCGATCGGGCTGATGCTGGCGGCGCTGTTGAGCGCCCGGCGCCTGCCCGGCCGGCATATCTACCGCACCCTGATCTTCACCCCGACCATGCTGTCGGTGGTGATCATCGGCTTCGCCTGGCAGCTGATCTTGAGCCCGCTCTGGGGCGTGGCCGAGGGCATGATGGACGCGATCGGGATCGGCGCCCTGTTCCGCCCCTGGCTGGGCGAGGAATCCAGCGCCCTGGTCACCTTGTCGCTGATCTCGGTGTGGCAGTTCGTCGGCATCCCGATGATGCTGATCTACGCCGCCCTGCTGAACATCCCCGACGATTTGATCGATGCCGCGACCGTCGATGGTGCCAACCAGTACCAGATCTTCTGGCGCATCAAGCTGCCGTTGATCTGGCCGACCATCGGCATTGTGTCGATCCTGACCTTCGTCGGCAATTTCAACGCCTTCGACCTGATCTACGCGGTGAAGGGCGCGCTCGCCGGGCCGAATTTCTCCACCGACATCATGGGCACGCTGTTCTACCGGACCTTCTTCGGCTTCCAGCTCCAGCTCGGCAATCCGACCATGGGCGCGACCGTGGCCACGCTCATGTTCCTCATCATCCTGACCGGCGTGATGATCTACTTCTTCATCATCCAGCGCCGCATGCAGCGCTACGAGCTGTGACGATGGCGCGCGTTCTCACTCCAGCCTCTCCCCTCCCTCGCACCGTCATTGCGAGGAGCGCAGCGACGCGGCAATCCACTGCCAGCCGATGGAGTGGATTGCTTCGCCTTCGGCTCGCAATGACGCGGACGGGGAACCGCGCGGTGCAGTCCAACACGGGTAGGCATTGACCCATGGCCGACCGACGCACCCAGTCTCCGGCCAATACCGTAGCCCTGCACGGCGTGCTGCTGGGCTACACGGTGATCGCGCTGTTCCCGATCGTCGTCATCCTGATCAACGCCTTCAAGACGCGGCGCGCCATCTTCGGCGACCCGCTGGCGCCCCCGACCTTCGACACGTTCAGCCTGATCGGCTTCTCCACGGTCCTGAAGCGCTCCGCCTTCGAGGTCTATTTTTCCAACAGCCTGATCGTGACCCTGGTGGCGTTGTTCCTGGTGCTGCTGTTCGGCGCCATGGCCGCCTGGGCGCTGTCGGAATACAAGTTCCGCGGCAACACGATCCTGGCGCTCTATCTCGCCCTGGGCATCATGATCCCGATCCGCCTGGGCACCGTCAGCATCCTGCGCCTCGTCGTCGATCTCGGCCTGATCAACACCCTGACGGCGCTGATCCTGGTCTACACAGCCCAGGGCCTGCCGCTGGCGATCTTCATCCTGTCGGAATTCATGCGCCAGATTCCCAAGGAGCTGAAGGAGGCGGCGCGCTGCGACGGGGTCAGCGAGTACCGCATCTTCTACCGCATCATCCTGCCGCTGACCCGCCCGGCCATCGCCACCGTGGCGGTCTTCACCATGATCCCGATCTGGAACGACCTCTGGTTCCCGCTGATCCTGGCCCCGGCCGACGAGACCCGCACCATCACGCTCGGCGTGCAGCAGTTCATCGGCCAATACGTCACCGACTGGAACGCCGTCCTGGCATCGCTCACGCTGGCCATCGTCCCGGTGCTGATCCTCTACCTGATCTTCTCCCGGCAACTGATCCGCGGGCTGACATCGGGCGCTGTGAAGTAACGTGAATTGCGCTCCGCCGCACCTTGGGGCCTGATCGGATGCGGGTATGACAATCCGTGCGGCGGGGCGGGCAGGCATGGCACGACACGGCTGGTTGCTGGTCTGGGGGGCGGTGGTTATCTTCGCCGCGTCCAGCGCAGTCGTGCGGTTGCTGCACGATATCGGCGCGGCCAACCCGATGGACGGGCGCAACCCGATCAGCTTCTGCAATGTGCTGTTCGTCGGGAACTTGTGCGCCGCCCTGACGCTGCTGGCCTGCTATCACCGGAGCTGGACCAAGGAGAACCTGCGCCACCTGAATCGCGGCGACTGGGTCAGCCTGGCGATCGTCGCGCCGCTGTCCAGCGCCCTGGCGCCGGCGCTAATCTTCCTGGCGATCGAACAGACCACCGTCACCAATGTCGTCCTGGTCGGCCGGATCGAGCCGCCGATCTTCCTGGCGCTGTCGGTGCTGCTGCTGGGCGAGCGGCCGGACCGGTGGACCCTGCTCGGCGCCGGCATCTCGCTGGCCGGCGTCGTCGTCATGCTGGTGCTCCAGGCCGTCTCGGCAGGCATCATGTTCGGGCGCGGCGAGATCTATGCCGCCATCGCGGCGGTCGTCCTGGCGGTCTCCACGGTGCTGTCCAAGAAGCGGCTGGGGCGCATTCCGGTCGGCATCTTCACCGTGTTCCGAACCACGCTGGGCGCCATCTTCTTCTATATCGCCGCCACCTACCTGTTTGGGCCGTTCCACTTCATGGACGCGTTCAGCCCGTTCCTGTGGCAGTGGATGGCGGTCTACGGCGCCATCATCGTGGTCGGCGGCCAGGTGCTGTGGTTCACCGGGCTGCCCAACAGCAAGGCATCGGAGGTCTCGCTCGCCACCTCCTTCTCGCCGGTCTTCGGCATCCTGTTCGCCTTCGCCCTGCTGGGCGAGCGCCCGGGCTTCCCGGAGTGGGTCGGCGGCGGCGTGATCCTGTCCGGCATCGCCATCGCCCAGCTCGGCCATTGGCGGCAGCGCAAGCGCGCGGCGGAACTGCAGGATGAGTCGGCCGAGACAGCGACCATGGAGGGCCGGGTCGGCTTCAAGGGCGTCTAGCGCGCTATTGCCCGGTGCGCCACTCCTCGGGCGTGCACTTGGCGTAGACGGCGCGGTAGTTCTCGTCGCTGTCGTGGTGGTCCCGGGCCCGCTTCAGACGGTCGACGATGTCGTTATGGGTGCGCAGGACCATCCGTTTGATCCAGCCGGCCCAGACCTCCTGCCGATCGTCGACAAGGTCCGGGTGGACCCGCTCCGGGTTCTTCGCGGTGGGAATCTTCACCAGGCTCAGCCGGGCGACCAGGGTCTTGCGATAGCGGTAGAAGATGCGGATCGGGTCCTTGATATGGGCGTCGATCTCATGCCGGCGGGTGGCCCGATAGGCGCAGCGCCCGGCCTTGTAGTCGCTGGTGATGGCGATCATGTAGTCGGTCAACCGGAAGTCGACATTGACCGCCTCGGCGTGGATCGGAACCTTCCCATCCGGCCCCTTGGCGCCCTTGATCCACACGATGTTCATGTCGGGCTTGGCGCGGATGCGTGTGAAGCCGGCCCGATTGGCCTGCTTGCCTTTTGGCCCGGGCTGCTGCTTGGAATGGTCGATCTTGGGCAGCTTGCGGTCGTGGCTGAAGGTCACGACGTAGGGGTGCTTGTCCGCTGACATCCGATCCTTCGTCCTCTGCGTGCGGCGCCGAAGCGCGGACCCTAGCGGCCGGATGTTTCTGCCCTGTGCCGGCCGGGAAGGCGAATGGACAAAACCGGTTTCAATTGTTTCGGGGCGGCGGCCTAGCGCAGGCCCTCCGGCGCCAATTCGCCGATTGAGCTCTCCTCCGCACCGGCCGTTTTGGACCGGGCGCGATTGGCGGTCGGGGGCAGGGGCGTGTCGAACTGGTAGTCGGGATCGTCCTGCTGCCGGCGCCAGATCTCCCGCATCTCGCGCCAGGCGCCCAGCAAGGTGCGCGGCTTGGGCATGTCGTCGGCGATCTCGCGGGACAGGGCCTTGAGATTGTAGCAGGGCACCCCGGCATACATGTGATGCTCGATGTGCCAGTTCATGCGCCAGTAGAGGAATTCCGCGACCGGGTTGAGCGTCATCGACCGGGTATTCTTGCGGAAGTCCGGCACGTTGTTCTGCAGACCACAATGCTGCGCTATCCCCAGGAAATAGGATCCCCAGTTCGCGATGAAGGACGGGATTGTGAGGATCAGCGGCAGCACCCATTGGCCGGTGACGACGGCGACGACCAGCACCGTGCTGTGGAACGCCAGCAGGATGCGTGACCATCCAATCGACTTCCTGTGCTGCTCCGGCTGGTCGGCGTGCAGGGCCTCAAGCCATTCTCCGATCGGCGTTCCGTCCGGCCCGGTCCTGCCGCGCGCGCCGAGCCAGGTGAGCCAGAGCGTCGAGATCAGCCCGCCCTTGCCGAAATTGCGCTCCTGGCGGGAGAACAGGTTGATCGTGAACAGCTGCAGCAGCAGGGAGGGCTTCAGCGACGGCTCCAGCGGCAGCAGGTTTTCCCGGTCCGCGTCGGGATAGGTCGTGTAGCGGTGGTGATAGGTATGGCTGCTGGCGTAGTCGAACGGGTCCCACCAGCTGATGAGGCTGAACAGGTACAGGAACACCTTGTTCAGCCGCTTGTTGCGGAACACCGTGCCGTGCCCGAGCTCATGCGGCGCGGTGCCCTTGAAGAAGCTGGCGATCGTGCCGTGGGCGAACAGCGCCAGCGTGAAGGCGAGCCAGAGCTGCTGCGCCCAGAAGAGGTAGACCAGCGACCCCGTGGCCACGAACAGGGCCAGATGCCCCCCGGCCTGGAACCAGCCCTCCCGGTCGCTTCGTTTCGAGAGCGCGCGCAGCCTGGCGCTGTCGATCGGGCAACGATACCAGTCGACGCGGATCGTCTTGCGGATTTCTGCAAGGGGTCGGTATGTCACGAGGCCGGTTCTCTCCCGACGGCAGTATAGCGGCGTTCAGGCACGGCGGAAATCGCCGACGGTGCCTTCATGGGCCGTCTCGACCGGCCTCGTCCCGCCGGGCGGTTTCCTTACTGCGGCGACCCGCAATCAACCATCTGATTCCGATGAGAAATCGGAGAGAGGCCTGTGATAGCCGCAGTCCACAACGTCCAGACGTCGCGAATTGCATGGACCTTGAAGAGCGATAGGAACACGCCGATGACTGTGCTGCTGTACAAGGACGACATCTGGAACGTCGAGGATCTCGCCGAGGGTGTCTGCGACATCCTGGCCCAGATCGTGGACCGGCCGGCCGGAACCATCCGGCTCGACACCGAGCTGGAAGAGGAGCTGGGGGTGGACTCCCTGGCGCTGGTCCAGACCCAGATCGGGATCGAGGACCATTTCGACATCGCCACGCCGGACATGGACGAAGCCACGCTGGAAACCCTGCGCACGGTCAAGGACCTGGTGCGCTGGGTCGCCCGGCACGCCTGATCCGGGACTGTTCCTGGGCGGTCTCTTCAGCCCTGGCCTTCCGAGGGCGTCATCCAGCCGATCGCGGCGCCGGCGGCGTCCTTGACGATGGCGATGCGCCCGACCTCCGGCACGTCGAAGGGCGGCCGGATGATCTCGCCGCCATTGGCTTCGACCATGGCGACGCGCGCGTCGATATCGTCGACCGCGATATAGGCGAACCAGTGGTCCGGAACGCTGTCGAAGCCGGTGCCGGGCATCATCGGAAAGATGCCGCCGACCATGATCTCGCCCGCCTTGCAGACGACGTACTCACCGCCCTCGGCCATCGGCATGACGTCATAGGTCCAGCCCAGCGTCTCGGCATAGAAGGCCTTGGCCTTGTCGACATTCCAGGTGTTCAGCTCATTCCAGTAGAATCGTCCGTGCCACTCCGTCGACATCGCTCTCACTCCCGTTGCATGCGATCGGCGTGCCGGCCGTCCTGCCCGGTCACCGCCGGATCATAACTCGATTACCCGGCGCTCGCGGATCGACCGGTCGGCGGCCAGCACGATGCGCAGACTGTTGACGGCATCGGCCATGTGATCGGACAGGTCGATATTCTCAAGGATGGCCTTTAGAAAATAGGCCTGCTCGCGCTCGCAGAGTTCGTCATGGCCTGGCTCGTCGGCCATGGAGATCACTTCGTCCGGCTTTTCCAAAGCCCCGTCTTTGGAAAGGGCGGCATGGTGCAGGCGAATGGCGCTGGTCTTGGTGTGGGTCTCCATGTCGGCGGAGCCGCCGGCATCCTCGGCCATGACGATGCTGACGCAGCCCTTCGGCCCCATGATGTCCTTCACGAAGAACGCGACTTCGCTGATCATCGGCCCCCAGGCGGCTTCGTACCAGCCGACCGAGCCGTCGTCGAAGGTCACCTGCAGCTGGCCGTAATTGTACATGTCCGGCGCCACCTCGTCGCTGAGGCGGGCGCCGATGCCGTGTACCCGGACCGGCTTGGCGCCGGTGATCAGGCACATGATGTCCACATAGTGCACGCCGCAATCGACGATCGGCGACAGGGTCTTCATCAGGTCCTTGTGCCAGGTCCAGGCCTCGCCGGTGCTCTGCTGGTTCAGGTTCATCCGCATGGCCAGCGGCTTGCCCAGGGTACGGGCGAGCTCCACCAGCTTGGTCCAGGAGGGGTGGTGGCGCAGGATGTATCCGACCACCAGCTTGCGGCCGGTGCGCCGCGCTGTCGCCACGACCCGCTCGGCGTCCTCCACGGTCTCGGCCAGCGGTTTCTCCACGAAGACATGGGCGCCGGCCTCCATGGCGGCGACGGCGAAATCCGCATGGGTGTCGGACCAGGTGTTGATCGACACCGCGTCAGGCTTCAGCTCCGCCAGCGCCTCGGCGAAATTCTCGAACCGCGGGATGTCGGCGTATTCGACCGGCAGGTCGTCGCGGCTCTTGACGCTCCGGGTGCACAGCCCGGCCAGTTCGAACCCGTCCAGCGTGTGATAGGCCTTGGCGTGGGAGAGCCCCATATGCCCCAGCCCGACCACCAAGACCCGTACCGTTCCGCTCATCCGGTCCCCTCCGGCGTTCGTAGGTTCAGCGCGCCACGCCGCCGATCCAAGTGTCGATGACCGAGAGCTCCTCGTCCAGCAGCACGAGGTCGGCCTGATAACCGACGGCGATGCGGCCGAGCCGGTCATCGAGACCCATGAAGGCGGCCGGGTAGAGGGATGCCATGCGCAGAGCTTCCTCCGGCGTCTGATGCAGCAGGTGAACGGTGTTGCGGACCGCCGAGGCCATGTCCAGGTTCGAGCCGGCCAGCGTGTCCTCGGCCGTGGCCAGGCGGCCGTCGATCTCGCGGATGGTCTGGCCATAGAGGTCGAATGAGCGCTCCTCGGCGCCGACGAGACCCATCGCGTCCGTGACCAGGAACATCTTGCCCTGGGGCTTGGCCGCAATCGCCACCCGCAAAGCCATCGGCGAGACGTGGACCGCGTCGGCGATCAGCCCGCACCAGCTCTCGGCATCGTCCAGTGCCGCGCCGACCACGCCGGGCTCCCGACTCTCCATCGGCGTCATGGCGTTGAACAGATGCGTGAAACCGGTGAGACCATGGAACAGCGCCATGACGATCCGGTCGGCGGTCGCGGCGGTATGGCCGGCGGCGACGCGCACGCCGGCGGTCTTGAGGTCGAGGATCATCCAGTCCGGCACCAGCTCCGGCGCCAGCGTGACCAGCGTGCGGCCGACGCCGAGGGAGGTCAGGATGGCGATGTCGTCGGGTTCGATCTGGCGGATCGCGTCTGCGCTGTGCACCCCCTTGCGCTCGACGTTGATGAACGGCCCCTCGATATGCACGCCGAGCACGCCCGGCACGCCCTGGTCCATGGCCTCGCGCACCGCCGTCATGGCCGCGGGTATCGTCTCCGGCTGGTCGGTGATCAGCGTCGGCAGGAAGCCGGTCGTCCCGAATAGCCGGTGGGCCTCGCCGATGGCCCGAATGCCGTCGACGGACAGCGTGCTGTTGAACATCACGCCGCCGCCGCCATTGACCTGCAGGTCGATGAAGCCGGGCGCCAGCAGACCGCCACCGAGGTCGTGCCGCTTGGTTCCGGCGGGTATCGCGCCGGCCTCCACCACATCCACGATCATGCCGCCGCCGATCAGGACCGCGTGGTCCTCCAGGGTCTCGTCTCCGGTGAAGACCCGGCCGTCGGTCAGGGCCGTTTCGGGAGTCGGCGTCTTCATCGGGTCAGCGTCACCTTGCGCAGGTGCCGCGGCTGGTCCGGGTTGAGGCCGCGGCGGACCGAGAGTCGCGCGGCGAGGCCGTAGAAGGTCTGGATCATGGCGATCGGGTCGGTCACCGGATGCACCGGCGGCGCCACCGGCAGCCGGCCCGGTTCCGGCCCGCCCGGCTCCGCCACGAAGACGTTGGCGTCGCGCCCGCGCAACTGCTCCACCAGGGCCCGCATGCCGTCGCGGGTCTCGTCCTCCTGGCTGAACACCAGCACCGGATAGTCCGCGTCGACCAGGGTGACCGGACCATGCTGCAGCTCCGCGGCGCTGAAGGACTCCGCGTGGATCGAGCAGGTCTCCTTCATCTTCAAGGCCGCCTCGTTGGCGATGGCGAAACCGAAGCCGCGCCCGACGACCAGCATGTCATGGATGTCCGACAGCGGTTCCAACGCCACGCCCCAATCCAGCGCCGCTGCCGTATGAAGCTGTTCCGGGACGCGGTCGAGCGCGGAGAGCAGGCCGGCATCCTCGCTCCAATGGGCGGTCAACTGGGCCAGCGCGGTCAGCGAGGCGATGAAGCTCTTGGTCGCGGCGACGCTGTGCTCCTCGCCGGCATGCAGCGGCAGCACCGCCTCACAGGCCTCCTCCAAGGGCGACCCGGGCGCATTGACCAGGGCCAGCGTGAAGGCGCCGGCCTCCCGCGCTGCCTCGGCCTGCCGCACCAGGTCCGGGCTGCGGCCGGATTGCGAGACCGCCAGGAACACCGCCCGGCTCATGTCCAGGGTCGCGCCGTACAGGGTGGCGACCGAGGGCGCGGCAGCGGCGGTGACGAGGCCAAGACGGGTCTCGATCAGGTACTTCCCGAAGGTGGCCGCATGGGCCGAACTGCCGCGGGCGCTGGTGACGACGAAGCGGCGGTCGCCGACTCTCAGCGTCTTCGCCAGGGCCTGGACGTCCGCCCGATTGCGGTCCAGCTGCCCGGCAACCGCCTCCGGCGCCTGTTCCGCCTCGCGCAGCATCATCGGCGCCACACCCGTTGTCTCGCCCGTCGTCACCGGTTCGCCGCCTTGCTTGTGGATTGCCGCGCCAAGAGGATTGCGCCGTCCAGGGCATCCCCGGCCGGCTCGACAATGGTGTCCTGCAATTGTGTCGGAAGCCAGGGCCGGATATGCGGCGCCAGCCCGCCCATCAACGCCAGCCGGCTGATGCCCGTGGCCAGCAGGGCGTCGGCCAGCAGCGTCGCCTCCGCGGCGCTCGCCTGCATCAGCTCCACGGCCAGCGGATCCTTCTCTGCGGCATGCGCGATCACGAGCGGTGCGATGGCCGCGTAGTCGCGGGGCTGCGCCTCGCTCTGCCAGGCAACAGCGGTGTCGGTGTCGTCGTCGAACCGCGCCATCACCGCCCGCGACAGCGCCGTCCCCGGCTCCACGCCGTCGGCGGTCAACAGCGCGCGGCGGATGGCCGTCAGGCCGAGCCAGGCCCCGCTGCCATGATCGGAGATCGGGAACCCCAGCCCGCCGATCCGGCGCGGCTGGCCGCCGACGATGGCCCAGCCGCAGGACCCGGTGCCCAGGATCAGGATCGCACCGTCCTCGCCGGCATGGGCGCCCAGGCAGGCGGTATGGGCATCGGTGGCCAGGGCGAAGGTCGCGAAGGGATGCGGATGTGCCAGGACCGCGTCGCGATCGCGCCGCTGACCGGTCCCGGCAAGGCCCAGCCCCGCATGCAGTTCGGACACCGCACTTTCGGCAAGACCCGCGGCGGCCATGGCCTTTCGCGTCGCGGCCAGGATCTCGCCGAAGGCCGGCTTGAGCCCGAAGCGCGGATTGGCGGTTCCGGCCTCGCCCTCGCCCAGTACCGTGTCCTTCGCGTCGACGATCCGCGCCCGGCAGGTTGTCGCGCCGCCGTCGATGCCGAGGAAAAGAAGGTCGCTCATCCGGATCCTGGATACAGCAGATGCGGCGCGATCCGTTGCCGGTAGTTGGCGTGGCCGGCCGACCATTCGGCGATCAGATCGGCCGGCGCGGCGCCGGCCGAGGCGCACCAGTCCCGCATCCTAGCGCCGCCGGCGAGGCAGTCGAGGAATTCGGTCGCGCCGATGAGCTCGGGCTGGGTGTCCCGCAGGTGGGCGAGGATCTCCAGCACGACCGGCAGGGCGCGATAGGACGCCCGATCGTGGATGTGCAATTCCACGCCGGCGCAGTCGAGATCGGCGTGCTTCGAGGCCGTCGGCCGGAAGGCGACCGGGCGCACCCGCAGGCCGGGCAGGTCGCGGTCGCGCAGCCGTGCGGCAAGCCCGGCACCATCCAGCCCGGGCGCGCCGATGATTGTGAAGGGACGGGTGGTGCCGCGGCCTTCGCTGAGCGCCGTGCCCTCGATCAGCACGGTCCCGCAATACGCCAGCGCCGAGGTTGGCGTCGGCAGGTTCGGCGACGGCGCGATCCAGGCCGCGGCGGGATCGGCCGCCTGGCGGCGCCAGCCGGCGCAGGGCACCACCTCCGGCACCGGCAGGCGCTGCTCCGCACAGTAGAGGCGGGCGATCTCGCCGAGTGTCAGCCCGTGCCGCAGCGGCAGGTCATACGCCGCGACGAAGGCCTCCGCGCCGGGCGCGACACCGCCGCCCTCGATCTCTCCGCCAACGGGATTCGGCCGGTCGAGCACCACCAGCGGGATGCCGGCCTGCGCGGCGACGACGCATAGCCGAAGCAGCGTCGACAGATAGGTGAAGGCGCGGCATCCGGCATCGGGCAGGTCGAAGACCAGGACATCCAGGTCCGACAGATGATGCGGCTCGGGTCGGTCGCGCGGGCCGTACAGGGCGACGACGGGCAGGCCGCTGGCCGGGTCATGCCCATCCTCCAGCGCCTCGCCGGGCGCCGCGATGCCCGAGATCCCGTGCTCGGGCGCGAACAGGCGGACCGGCGGCGCCCCGGCGGCCGCCTCCAGCCGCTGCCAGGTCGGGATCAGCTCGCGATCGACGCTGGCGGCGTTGGCGACCAGTCCGATCCGGCGGCCGGCGAACAGGCCGCGATGCGCGTCAATCGCATCCACGCCGGCGAGACCGGCCGTCCTATCGGCCATCGAACCTCCTCGCCATCCCCGCTGGCAGGCGATACCAATAGGCGCGCGACCGACCGCGCGGACCCGAAGAGGACAGACACCGATGGGAACCGAGACCGTCAGCGAGGCCTTTCGCGGCATCGACACCTGGCCGGGCGAGCGGATCCTGGGCGCCATGCTGGACGGCAAGATCGCCGCCGTGGAGGCGGTGCGGGCGGGGCTGCCGACCCTGGACGCCGCCGCCCGGGAGGCCGTCGCCCGGCTGCAGCGCGGCGGCCGGCTGGTCTATGCCGGCGCCGGCACCTCCGGTCGCATCGCCTTGCAGGACGGGGTGGAACTGACCCCGACCTTCGGCTGGCCGGTCGAGCGGCTGGTCTATCTGATGGCCGGCGGCGCCCGCGCCCTCACCGAATCGGTCGAAGGTGCGGAGGACGACGCGCAGGCCGCCGCGGCGGAAGTCGACGCGGCCGGGATCGGCGCTGACGACGTGGTGCTGGCGCTCGCCGCCAGCGGCACGACGCCCTACACCGTGGCGGTGGCCCGACGCGCGCGGGAACGCGGGGCGCTGACCATCGGCATCGCCAACAATGCCGAAACGCCGCTGCTGGACGCGGCGGAGCATGCGGTGCTGCTGGAAACCGGCGCTGAGGTCATCGGCGGGTCGACGCGCATGAAGGCCGGCACCGCCCAGAAGGTCGTGCTGAACCTGTTCTCGTCGCTGGTGATGATCAAGCTTGGCCATGTCTATGACGGCTACATGGTCGACGTGCTGGCGACCAATGACAAGCTTGTCCGCCGCAGCCGGCAGATGCTGATGGCGCTGACCGGCGCGGACGAGGCGACGGCGCGCGATGCGCTGGACAAGAGCGGCGGTCATGTGAAGACCGCGGTTCTGGTGGTGCGGGGCATCAGCCCGGAAGACGCCGCCCGGCATCTGGCAGCGTCGGGCGGCAACCTTCGGAATGCGCTGGCCGGTCTGGAGGAGTCCTGACGGGGCGCCCCTGGCCGACTAGAAGCCGAGGGTGAGGGTCACCAGGGCGCTGTGGTGCTCGTAATCGGTCTCAAGCGCACCGCCGCCGGAATGGCTGATCGAGAACTCCTCGGTCTCGTGGAACCGGTACTCGAACCCGATGGCCAGATTGCTCCCCAGGTCATAGTTGAACCCGGCCATGACCTGATAGGAGAAGGCCGTGTCGTGGTCGTCGAAGGTGACGAAGACGCCGCCGGCGCCGTCATCCTCGTGTCGGATATGAGTGGCGCCGAACCCGGCGCCGATATAGGGCACGATCACCAGGTTCGTGCGGATATCGAAGTATCCGTTGACCATCGCGCTGAACGCCTGGGATTCGCCATCGGCCGACACGCCCGACAATTCGTCGATCTCGTTGTACCGGTAGGCGCCTTCCAGCTCGACCCGCAGATCGGCGATGGTCTCCGGGAAGAACCAGTTGTACCCGATGGCCGCGGACCCGACGAACCCGTCCTCGAAATCGAAGTCGCCGTAGATGTCTTCATCGATGGCTCCGTAGCCGCCGGCGAAGCGCAGATAGAGCCCCTCATCGGCCAGGGCGGCGGGGGAAACGAGGCTGGCAAGGGCGGCGCAGGCGCACAGCCTGGCGATCGGTTTCATGAGGCGACTCCGGACAGCAGGACACCGTGGTAAGCGGCCATCCGTGTCGCACGGACATGGTTAACATTGCCTTACCGGTCCGGCGGAAACGGCGCTCTCAGGCGGCGGCGACGAGGTTTCCGACCGACCGGCGCAGGGCCATGATGCCGGTCTCCCGATGACGGGAGGGGTGCACTCGGTTGGTCAGCAGGGACCAGGCGAAGCCGCGGCTGAAGTCGATCCACAGCCCGGTGCCGGTGAATCCGGTATGGCCGATGGTGCCCGGCGGGCACAGGCTGCCGCCGACCCAGCTCGGCTCGTCCATGTCGGATTTGCTGTGGCGGACCTGCCAGCCGAGCGTGCGGGTCGCGGTTTGCGGTCGGCGCATCTCGGCCAGGGCGGCCGGGCCCAGCACGGCGCCGGTCATCAGGTCTCGGGCGAAATCCAGCACACCGTCGATGGCGCCGAACAGCCCGGCATGACCTGCCGCGCCGCCCAGCGCGAAGGCGTTCTCGTCATGCACCTCGCCGCGCACCATGCGGCCGCGCCAGGCGCAGTCCTCGGTGGCGGCGGTGTTGGCCGGATCGGGCCGGAAGGTCAGCGGCGATGCCGGGTCGGCGCCGATCGGCAGGGCTGCCAGCGGCGCCTCGCGGAGGCGCTCGATCATGATGCCCAGCAGGATGAAGCCGATATCGGAATAGGCGGGATCGCCCAGGGTCCACACGGTCCGCACGACCCGGGTCTTCAGCGCCGCGGGGTCGTCGCCCCAGAGGTGGATCTTCTCCAGCGGCTGGAACCCGGCATGGTGGGTCAACACGCGGCGGATGGTGGTGCTGCGCGCCGGCGCGTCGGGCTGATCCGCGCAGAGCTCGGGGAGATGGCGGGACAGGGCGTCGTCCAGGTCGACCAGCCCTTCCTCGACCAACTTGAGGACTTGTGGCGTCGTCACCATCACCTTGGTCAGGCTAGCGAGATCGAACAGGGTGCCGCGCTCGAGGGGCTCGGGCTGCGGGGTCACGATCGCCTGTCCGGCCCAGCGGACCGCGCGGGACCCGTCCGCCGTCACCAGCCCCAGCGCCGCGCCGGGGATGTGGCCCTCATCGACCGCGGTCCTGACGACCGGGAAGGCCCTGTCGGCGATCTGATCGAGCGTTGCAGCCATGGTCGCGGCCCTCTCAGGCGGCCCGGTTGGCCGGGTGGTGGCGGCCGCCGGTCATCGGGCGGGGCACGCCGGTCGTCGCCGGGACGCTGAGCGGCAGCCCGTTCAGCGACCGGACCGCCAGGAAGCCGAAGGCCTGCGCCTCCAGCGCGTCGCCCTGCCAGCCTTCCGCCTCAACGGGCTGCACCGGCACGTCGAGGGCGTCGGCCAGCATCGCCATCAGTGTCGGATTGTGGCGACCGCCGCCGGTCACCAGCCAGCGCCGCGGGCGCTCGGGCAGATGATCGCAGCCACGGGCCACGGAGCGGGCCGTGAAGGCGGCGAGTGTCGCGGCACCGTCCTCCAGCGACAGGCCATTGATCGCATCGAGGGCGAAGTCGTTGCGATCCAGGGATTTCGGCGGCCGGCGGTCGAAATAGCCCTGCGCCAGAAGCGTTTCGAGACGGCTGGCATCGGGCTTTCCGGCGGCTGCCAGACGCCCATCCTCGTCGCAGGGCCGGCCGGTGTGGTTCATCACCCAATCGTCGATCATGGCGTTGCCGGGCCCGGTGTCGAAGGCCAGGACGTCGTCGTCTCCGGGGCCGATATAGGTCAGATTGCCGACGCCGCCGAGATTGAGCACGGCAAGCGGCCGGTCCAGGCCGTCCGCCAGCGCCACATGGTAGAGCGGCGCGAAGGGCGCGCCCTGGCCGCCGGCCGCCACGTCGGCGCTGCGGAAATCGTTGACCACGCCGATGCCGGTGGCGGCCGCGAGCCGGGCGCCGTCCCCGAGCTGCCGGGTCAGGCGGCGCTCCGGGCGATGCAGCACGGTCTGGCCGTGATAGCCGATCACCGCGATGTCGCGCGCGGAGAGGCCATTGTCCGCCAGCAGCCGTGCCACGGCGTCGGCATTGGCGTCCGTCAGCACCGGTTCCAGCGCCCGCAGGGCGGACGGATCGGCCGCATCGGCGGCCGCGACGACCGTCGCAAGCTCGGCGCGCACGGGCTCAGCGTAAGGGTAAGTGGCCCAGGGGCCGGTCGACTGGATGGTGTGGCCATCGGTCGTGACGATCGCGGCGTCGATCCCGTCCATCGAGGTGCCGCTCATCAGGCCGAGGGCCGTGATCGGTGTTGGCTCTGCCATTTACCGTCGCTCGTTGCTATGCCGGCCGCACCGCCGCCGGGCGGCGGAACGCCAACGGTGCCAGCAGCGAGGCGACGAGGACATAGGCCAGGGTGATCAGCGCCAGCCGCTCCATGGAGACGCCGACATCGATCATCCAGCCCATCAGCACCGGCGACAGCGCGCTGGCGAACACGCTGAGCGAGGCGGCGAGCGCCCGGATCGCGCCGAGATGGGCGGTGCCGTAGACCTCCGCCCACATCGCCGCCACCGTGGTCGAGACGATGCCCACCGAGACGCCGGCCGCCAGCATGTAGAGATGCGCGATCGCCGGATGGTCCGACAGCGACAGCAGGAGCAGCCCGCAGCCCAGGGGCAGCAGCATGACCGGGATCAGCCGTATCGCCCCGATCCGGTCGATCAGCGGCCCGACCGCCACATTGGTGAGGATCTGCACGATCGAGTAGCCGACGAAGGCGGAGGCCAGCAGCGCCAGGCTCCAGCCCTTGGCCTCGGCGAGATGGGCCTGGTGGAAGAACAGGCCGGTGATGATGAAGGACGGCGCCAGCACGATCGGCAGGATGCAATAGAAGCGCGGATCGCGCAGCACGTCGGCGCGGGTCCAGATCCGTGCCGGGCTGCCGGGCTCGGTTACCACCGGTGGTGCCGGCCTCTCCCGCGGCTGGTCGGCCAGCAGCCACCACACCGCCGGGACCAGCAGCGCCGCGAGCACGGCGCCGAACAGTGTCCAGGAAGTCCGCCAGCCGATCGCGGCGGCGATGGCGACGGCCAGGATCGGAAAGCACGCCTCGGCCATCGGCATGCCGAGATTGGCGATGCTGACCGCCTTGCCGCGCCCCTTGGCGAAGCCGCGCACCATGCCGGTGATGGCGGTGTGATGCATCAGCCCCTGGCCGGTCAGTCGCAGGGCGAAGACCGCCAGCACCAGCAACGGCACCGTGGTGGCGACGGACAGCGAGAAGGTCGCTGCCGTGAGCCCGATGCACACCAGCACCGCGAATCGCCGGAGCGGGACCAGGTCGATCAGCTTTCCGATCCAGATCAGGCAGCCGGCGCTGGCCAGGGTGGCCACCGAATAGACCAGCCCGAAGCCGCCATGGCTGAGGCCGAACTCGGCCCGGATGTCGGCGCCGAACAGGGCCACGAAATAGGTCTGGCCGAAGCTGGACGCCATGGTCATCAGCACGCCGAAGGCGAGGAAGCGGCGATTGCGAAGGACGAAGTCGAGATAGGACATCTCAGGCCCGGCTGGTTCCGGCGGCTACCAGACCATGTCGCCGCGAGATGTACAATCGGTGAAGGCGCTGGCCGGACGCTACCCGGCCGCCTGGACCCGCCGGCGCCGCAGCAGGCGCGGCAACGCGCCGTAGCGGGGCGCGAACAGCATGGCCGCCAGTTGCAGGGCGCCGGCGACGACGGCGATCATGCCGGCGGCGTTGAGCGAATCCGTGCCGCCGACCCAGAACGGACCGAAGGCCGCCAGCACATAGCCGCCGACACCGCTGGCGGCCGCGACCACGGCGCTGATCCAGATTTGGCGCGGCAGGCGGTCGGTGAGCAGCCGGGCGGTCGAGGCCGGACAGATGAACATGGCGATCACCAGGATCGATCCGACCGCGTCGAAGGCCGCCACGGCGGCAACCGCGACCAGCGCGATCAGCGCGATGCCGACGGGCTTCGCCGGGATGCCCAGGCTGGTCGCCAGGTCCGGATCGAAGGTCACGATCTCCAGCTCCTTGAAGAACAGGGCGACCGCCAGGGCCACGATCAGGGTCACCACGGCCAGGGTGACCACCTCGCGCGGCAGGGTCGCCAGCACCGCCGGATCGGCCAGCGAGGCCCAGCCGGTCGGCTCCAGCCACAGCGTCGTTTCCAGGGCGCCGTAGAGCGCGTGCTCGACGTCCAGATGCACCCCGGCGCTGCCCGACTGCTCCAACAGCACCACGCCGGCGGCGAACATGGTGGTGAACACCACGCCCATGGCGGCCCCGCTTTCCACCCGGCCGAAGCGGCGGATCAGATCGATCAGCAGGACGCCGAAGAGGGCCGCGACCAGCGCGCCGCCCATCATCGCCAGGCTCGACAGCGTGCCGGCGACAAGGAATCCGACCACGATCCCGGGCAGCACCAGATGCGAGATGGCGTCGCCGACCAGCGCCTGGCGCCGCAGCACCAAGTAGTTGCCGAGCAATCCGCAGGAGACGGCGGCGAGCACCGCCACCAGCAGGGCCGGCAGGTCGATCTGCAGGAAGTCCTGAAGGGTGAGGATCATGGCGTCGCCGGTGCCTCCCGCTCCAGCTCGGCCACCAGGTCGGCCGGCAGCACCGATTCGATCGGCGCCAGCGACCATTCCAGATCGGCGATGGCGTCGGCGGGATAGGCGACGCGGTAGCGGTCCCAAAGTCGCTGTTGGCGCAACGCCGCGTCGGCGGCGGGCCGGCCGGCCGCCGTCAATTGCCCGTCACGCCCGGTCAGCGCCTTCAGTCGCAGCCAGATGCGCGCGAAGCGGTCGGTGACGGGCTGGTTGCGAGCCAGGGCGATCAGCCCCTGGCGTTCGGCGACCGCCGCCTTGAAGCGCAGGTGGCGCAGGCCGCCGGCAATCAAGCCTCGTGCGGGCGCGAGAAGCAGGCTCGCCAGGAACAGGCCGCCGGCGGTCAGCACGATGACGCCGCCGGCCGGCAGGCGCGGCAGCAGCGCCGATGCGCCCGCGCCGAGATAGCCGCTCAACGCGCCGAACACGCCGGCGATGGCCACCATGGCGCCCAGCCGTTCGGTCCAGAAGCGGGCAGCGACCGGCGGTATGATGACCAGCGCGATGATCAGGATCAGGCCGACGGTCTTCAGCCCGATGGTCACGATCGCCAGCAGCAGGCCGAGCATCAGCAGGTCGATGTGTGCGATCCGCCAGCCGCGGGCGGCGGCGAAATCCGGATCGAAGCAGACCAGGCCGAATTCCTTGAAGAAGGCGAGGCTGAGCAGGGTGACGACCGCCGCAGCGGCGCCGATCAGTTCGGCGTCGGCGCGGCTCATGGCCGCCGCCTGGCCGATCAGGAAGCCTTCCAGGCCGGCCTGGCCGGCGACGTTGAGGGTCTGGATGTGACTCAGCAGCACGATGCCGGCGCCGAAGAAGACGCTGAGCACGGTTCCGATCGCCGCGTCCTCGGGCAGCCGGGTGTGGTCCCGGATCCACTGCACCGCCAGCACGCCGACGGCACCGCTGGCGGCGGCGCCAAGCAGCAGGATGGGCAGGCTGCGGCCGTCGAGACCGAGCCCGATGGCGGCCAGGAAGCCCAGCGCCACGCCGGGCAGCGTGGCGTGGCTGATCGCATCGCTGACCAGGGCGCGGCGGCGCAGCAGCACGAACACGCCGATCACCCCGGCACCCGCCCCCAGCAGGGCCGAACCCAGCAGCACGATGGTCGTGTTGTAGCCGGCCTGAAGGGTCAGGACGGACAGGGCCTCGGAGAACGACACGGGGATCGGGTCAGGCGGTGCGGGCGGCGCTCGCCAGCTCGGATGGCGCCAGACGGCCGCCATAGGCGGTCTGCAGCGCCTCCGGGGTGAAGGCGGCCGCCATGGTTCCCTCGGCGATCACCCGGACGTTGAGGATCAGCACGTGGTCGAAGTAGTCGGCCGCGGTCTGCAGGTCGTGATGCACGCAGATCACCGTCTTGCCCTGGCCGTCCAGCGTGCCCAGCACGTCAACGATCGCCCGCTCGGTCGCCGCGTCGACGCCGGCGAAGGGCTCGTCCATGAAGTAGAGCATCGCGTCCTGGGCCAGCGCCCGGGCGAGGAACACGCGCTGCTGCTGCCCGCCGGAGAGCTGGCCGATCTGGCGATCGGCGAATTCCGCCATGCCGACCTGGTCGAGATAGGCGCGCGCCTCCTCGCGATGACCGCGGCGGACCGGGCGCAGCCAGCCGATCCGGCCGTACAGCCCCATCGCCACCACATCCAGGGCGGAGGCCGGGAAATCCCAGTCGACGCTGCTGCGCTGGGGGACATAGCCGATCAGCTTGCGCTGCCGGTCGACGCCCTTGCCGAAGACCCGGATGTCGCCGGCCAGGCGGGGCACCAGGCCCAGCACGCTGCGGATGAAGGTCGACTTGCCGGCCCCGTTCGGCCCGACGATGGCGATCAGCCCGGACCGCGGCGCGACGTAGTCGACGTTCCACAGAACCGGCTTGTGGTGGTAGGCGACGGTCAGGCCGCTCACCGCAAGCGGGCGGTCGGCGACGCCGATCAGGTCATCGGCCGGGATGCGCTCGACGGGTCTCAGGGCCGGGGACATCGTCGTGCTCCGCCTTAGTCCGCCACCGCCGCCAGCTGGCCGTTCATGCCGGCCGGCGCCGCCGCGCCGCCCAGGGCCCGGGCGATGGTGGTGACGTTGTGATCGATCATGCCGATATAGGTGCCCTCATAGGTGCCGGGCGCGCCCATGGCGTCGGAATAGAGCTGGCCGCCGATCACCACCTCGTGGCCGCGCGCCGCGGCACCATCGACCAGGGCGCGGACATTGCGGTCGGAGACCGAGCTTTCCACGAACACAGCCGGGATGCGCCGCTCGACCAGCAGGTCGACCAGTTCCTCGATGCGCCTGAGGCCGGCCTCGCTCTCGGTGCTGATGCCCTGGATGCCGATCACCTCGAAATCGTAGGCGTGACCGAAATAGTTGAAGGCGTCATGGGCGGTAACGAGGACGCGGGCGCCGGCCGGCACGGTGCTGAGGGTCTCGTCGGCGTAGCGGCGCAGCGCCAGCAACTGCTCGGAATAGGCCGCTGCGTTGGCGGCATAGAACGCGGCGTTGTCGGGATCCGCCGCGGTCAGCGCATCGCGCGCGGACTCCGCGACGGCGACCCAGAGACCCGGATCCATCCAGGCATGCGGATCGAAATGGCCGGCATAATCCGGCGAGTCGAGAAGCCTGGATTCGTCGATGGCCTCCGCCGCGGCGATGACCGGCTTGCCGGTCCCGGCGATGCGCTCCAGCGCCGGCTCCATCTGCGGCTCCAGGTTGAGCCCGTTGTAGAAGATCAGATCGGCGCGGGTCAGCCGCGCCACGTCGGACCGGCTGGGGCGATAGAGGTGCGGGTCGACGCCTTCGCCCATCAGGCTCTCCACGGCGCCGCGATCGCCGGCAACCTGGCGCACCGGATCGCCGATCATCGCGGTCGTCGTGACGATCGCATGCGGCGCCTCCGCGCCGGCGGGTGCCGAGGCGAACGGCGTGGCGGCCGCCAAGAGGAAGGCCGAGAGCAGAACCAATCTGCGCATATATGAATACCTGTTCATATTGATATCTGATTCATTGCGCCAATCTATACTTATACATTGACTTGATCTTTACTGCCTCTGTTCTTTAATTACTTGCTGCTGAATTACGGTTTGTCAAGTCCATGCTGCCCGACGGCTGGAATTCCGTTACGATTGCCGTGGATTCTTGGCGAACGACGCACGAGACCTTATCTATGGGTGGCGATGGCTGAAGACCGGCAGGATATCGAGGACGGCCCCGAGACGACCGGGCGGGCGCTTGCCGTGGTCGATCGGGACCTGATCCGCGTGGTCGTGGACGACGCGATCGGCCGCTACGTGGCCGTGCGGCGGGAGCGCATCCCGACCTTCGTCGATCGCAATTTCAGCCTGGTCGGTGCCGCCCGCCTGCACCGCAAGGCGGCCGGATGGGACCTTGTCCGGGCGCCGGTGAACCTGGCGCTGGCGCTGCCGCATGTGCTGATCAAGCTGGGCGCGCTCAGCAGCCGCGCCGCCGGGGCCAAGGGCCTGGCGACCCGGCTCGACCGCACCAACCTGTTCTTTGCCTCCGACGTCGCGCGAGAGGTCGAGTGGCGGGTCTTCACCGAATTGCTGGAGCTGCCCTACGCCCAGGAGGGCCGCAGCTTCCACCGCGACGCGCTGGCGGAGGAGATCTTCGCCGATCCGCGCGTCTGTGCGGCCATGCAGGAGACGCTGCAGGCGATCGGCCGGCGGGCCGACGATCCGCGCTTCGCCGGCTGGCTGACCGACGCCATGGCGACCTATACCAGCAGCCGGGTGGCGGCCGGCGACCTGGCCAACGCCATGATCGCGGCAGGTGTCGGGGCGCTGGCGTTCAAGCAGCTGACGCCGGGCGCCATCTCGCTCGGGCCGCTGATCGCCCAGGCGCTGGTGCACCAGGCGGCAGTGGCAAGCTTCCCGCTGGGTGCGGGCATGGGCGGCCTCTGGTACGGGGTGGTGCCGACGGCGACGACGGCAGGCTTCGTGGTCGGCGTGACCGGCGGATTGCTCGCCATCGCCTCGGTGCTGACGGCGTTCTCCGGCGTCCTGACCGATCCCATCCAGCGGCGGCTCGGCCTGCATCATCGCCGGCTGTCCAAGCTGGTCGACTCCCTGGACGCCGAGCTGACCGGCCTCGGCGACAGCCGCTACGCGGTGCGGGACCACTACGCCGCGCGGGTGTTCGACGTGATCGACCTGCTGCGCGCCGCCTACAGCGTCGCCCGCTAGCCCGCTCCTACGCTTCCCCAGCTCAGCAACACCAAGGCGCCGGCACCGGCGGCGACGCCGAGGATGACGCTGCGGCGCAGCAGGAAGAAGATCGCCAGCGCCACGACCGCCGCGGCGACCCGGGCGGCCAGCGCGGTTTCGGCCAACGGTCCGATCGGCAGTACGATCATGCGGGCGATCAGCCCGGCCAGCAGCGCATAGGCGACGCAGCCGATCCACTCCAGCGCCGCGCTGTCGGCCTTGATCCGGCCGGCCAGCGCCACCCCCAGGGCGCGCCAGACATAGGTCACGGCGGCCCCGACCAGCATGACCACATAGGGCGGCGGCAGCTCGCTCATGGGTTCCGCGCCTCGCGCCCGGCGACGAAGGCCAGGGTTCCGGCGACCAGCCCGGTGATCAGCAGACCCCAATCCGGACTCAACAGGTGGAACAGCGGCCCGCCGGCCGCGCCGAACACCAGTGCCAACATGCGCCGCCGGTTCTTCAGATCGGCGCTCAGCACCAGCATGAAATAGATCGGGTTGAGGAACACCAGCCCCAGGGTGACATAGGGCGGAACCGCGTCCGCCAGCAGGAAGCCGGCCAGGGTGCAGCCCATGGTCGTCACCCACAGCGTGCCGGAGAAGCCGACCAGGTAGGACAGCCGCTGGTCGGGCGGCAGCGACGGTGCCCGCCGCATCGCGGCCACCCAGCCGGTGACCGCCACCAGATGGGCGGCGGCATAGAGCTTCCAGCGCGGCAGACCGGGCCGCACCAGCTGCGGCATCAGCGCCGCCACCATCGGCATCAGCCGCACATTGGTCAGCGCCACCGCCGCCGCCAGCGAGGCCAGCGAGGCCCCGGCCGCATAGAGCTCCACCAGCGCGATCTGCCCCGGCAGCGCCCAGGACGTGACGGTCGAGAACAGCCCGTGCCCGGCCGTCAGCCCGCTGACCCGCACCAGCGACCCGAAGCCGACGAAGCTCGCCCCCAGCACGATCGCCGGCGCCCCGAGCGCCTCCCGCGCCGCGCCGCGGAAGGCGGCGCGCGGGGAGGGGAAGGGCGGTGCCGGGGATAGACGGGATGGAGCGGTCATCGCTCACCTATTAGCGGGGCCGGCCCGATGCCGCCATGGCCGGATTGTCACCGGGGTCTGGGTGACAATGTCCGAGCCGCGCCCGGAGGCGCGACGGGGCCGCCCTTCGGGTGCTGTGTTGTGGGTCGCCGGCACGGCGATCGCCCGTGGCAAGGAGGAGGTGCCGATACCCTTACGGCCGGGCGACCGCATCGTCGTCGGTATTGACGTTTACGTAAACGGCACTTAAAACCCACGACCTTCAGGCACGGGGCGGGAACGGCGTTTTCGTCAAATGCTTGTGAAACATCTCGCCCTCGGCGAGTATGGATAACAATAAGAAGGCGGGAGGGAGACGAAGCCGTGACCCCACGGCGGATCAGGCCCTTTGCGGCGTGCCGAACCGAATCAGCGGCGATCCGACCGGATGGCACCGGGCGCATCGCTCCGCCCAAACGGCTCCAATCAGTACAACCATGTCGACCATTTCCCGGCCCCGTGACCACGGGAACCGGCAATTCGCAACGAATCCGGGTCTGAACCCGGCCAGAGGGGAGTTTCACGTATGCGTCATTCGACGACGGAGAGGCGTCGTACCAAACCTTCCGGCCTTATGGCCGGTGCGAGCCTGATCGCCCTGGCGGCGCCGATGATGATGGCGACACCGGCGACGGCCTTCGATTTCGATATCGGTGAGGTGAGCGGCAATTTCGACACGACCATCACGGCGGGACTGAGTTTCCGGGTCGCCGACCGTGACGACAGCCTGGTGGGCATCTCAAACGGCGGAACGCATACGTCCATCAACGGCGATGACGGCAATCTCAACTACGACCAGGGGCTGACCTCGGCCGCCTTGCGCGCGACGCATGAGCTGGAACTGCAATACGACAATTATGGCATCTTCAGCCGCTTTACCTATTTCTACGACTTCCTGAACGCCGACGAGGACAGCACCGAATTCCGCGATCTGACCGACGAGGCGCGGGACCGCATCGGAAGCGATTTCGAGCTGCTGGATGCCTATGTCTTCGGCGGCTTCGACGTCGGCGACGTTCCGGTCGATTTTCGCATCGGCAACCAGGTTCTGAGTTGGGGCGAGAGCACCTTCATCCAGAACGGCATCAACATCATCAACCCGATCGACGTGAATGCGATTCGGATCCCGGGCTCCGAGATCCGCGATGCGCTGATCCCGGTCCCGATCGTCGACGTCAATGTCGGCGTGACCGACAATCTGAGCTTCGAGAGCTTCTATCAGGTGCAGTGGGAGGAGACCGAGATCGACGCGGCCGGGACCTTCTTCAGCACCAACGACTTCGCCAGCCCCGGCGGCGGTTCGAACGGCGTCTATCTCGGGTTCGGCAACGCGCTGGTGCCGGACAACGGCGTGTCGGTGGTGACCGCCGTGACGCCCTTCGGTTCCCGCGTGCCGCGCGGAAACGACCGGGAGGCGCGCGATGACGGGCAGTTCGGCCTTGCTGCCCGGTACTTCTCGCCGGAGCTGAACGACACCGAATTCGGACTCTTCTTCATCAACTATCACAGCCGAACACCGGTCATCAGCGCCTTTACCGGGTCGGCGACCGACCTGGCCGGCGCCACTGCCGCCAACTATGCCGACGGGTCTGAGTACATCGTCGAGTATCCGGAGGACATCCAGCTTCTCGGCGCCAGCTTCAACACGACCCTCGGGACCAGCGGGCTGTCGCTCCAGGGCGAGTATTCGTACCGGATCGATCAGCCGCTGCAGCTCGACGATGTCGAGTTGCTGCAGGCCGCCCTGGCGCCGGCCGCGGTGATCGGAAGCGGCGGCGATCCCACGACGGTCGCGCTGTTCAACACCAACCAGATCATCCAGGACCTCGGCGGCATCAGCGCGGCCAACGCGGCAACGTTTCTTGACACGGACATCGCCGGTTTCCGCGAACTGGATGTGTCGCAGTTGCAGTTCACCATGACCCAGGTGTTCGATCCGATCGCTTCCCTGGGGATCGATCAATGGGTGCTGGTCGGTGAGATCGGCGGCACCTACGTCCATGATATGCCGGGCACAAGCGAGCTTCGCTTCGATGGCCCGAATACCACCTTGGGCGGCAACTGCAACTTCATCGGCGTGGGCGGCATGCCGGCCTGCCAGACCGAAGGATTCGCCGACGACTTTTCCTGGGGCTATCGGCTGGCCGCACGGTTCGACATGTTGAATGCGATCGGCCCGGTCAATCTCTTCCCCGTCCTGGGTTTCTCCCATGATGTCGGCGGGACGACGCCGCTGCCGCTGGGCAACTTCATCGAGGATCGGGCGTCCGTCAGCATCGGGCTGAACGCGACCTACCTTCAGCAATGGTCGGCCGGCATCCAGTACACCAACTTCTTTGCGATTGGTGATGATGAATTCAACGCGGTTCGGGATCGGGATTTCATCTCGTTCAACGTTAAATACGCGTTCTAGACCGACGGGGGCGTCGTTCGACAAGGAGGACAGGATCATGACGAGGATTTCCGGCGCCCGTTTCGCCGGTGCGCTGAGCGGGGCTGTATTGCTCCTGGCGCCACTGCCGGCAGCGGCGCAGAACGCCGCCGATCTGGGCCGTTCCCTGACGCCGCTTGGCGCCATTCAGGCGGGCAATGCGGAGGGCTCGATTCCGGCCTGGACCGGCGGGATCACCACGCCGCCGGCCGGGTTCACGCCCGGCGACCACCATCCCGACCCGTTCGCCGGGGACGCGGTGCAGTTCACCATCACCGCCGCCAACGCGGCGGAATTCGCCGACCGGCTGACCGTCGGGCATTTGGCGATGCTGCAGCAATATCCGACGTTCTCCATGAACGTCTATCCGACCCGCCGCAGCGCCTCCGCGCCGCAGCGGATCTATGACGCCACCATCGCCAACGCGACCAGCGCCCAGCTCGTCGCCGACGGCAACGGCGTGGCCGGCGCCAGCGTCGGCATTCCGTTCCCGATCCCGGAGAACGGGCTGGAGGCGATCTGGAACCATCTGCTGCGGTATCGAGGCGAGACGGTGCGCCGTCGCTATGGCCAGGCCAACCCGACGGCCGGTGGCGCGTACACCATGGTCAAGATCGACGAAAACATCCTGTTTCCGTACGCCATGGGCGATACCGGAAACATCTCGGTGTACTTCCGTCAGGAGGTGACCGCGCCGGCGCGCCTCGCCGGCGAGATCCTGCTGGTCCACGAGACCATCAACCAGATCGCCGAGCCGCGCCAGGCCTGGACGTACAATCCCGGCCAGCGCCGCGTGCGCCGGGCGCCGAACATCGCCTACGACAATCCGGGCACGGCGGCCGACGGCCTGCGCACCGCTGACGACCTCGACATCTTCAACGGGGCTCCGGACCGGTACAGCTGGGAACTGGCGGGTCGCCGGGAGATGTACGTGCCGTACAACGCGTACAGGCTGCACAGCAGCGACCTGGAGTATGACGACATCATCCAGCCGGGCCACCTGAATCCGGAACATCTGCGCTATGAGCTGCACAGGGTGTGGGTGGTGGATGCCCGCCTGAAGGACGGCACCAGCCATATCTACAATCGCCGCACCTTCTACATGGACGAGGACAGCTGGCAGATCGTGGCGGTGGACTATTACGACCGCCGCGGCCAGCTTTGGCGGGTCGGCGAGTCGCACGCCATCAACTATTATGAGCTGCCGACCTATTGGAGCACCCTGGACGCGATCTACGACCTCCAGGCCGGCCGCTATACCGCCAACGGGTTCGACAACCAGGAGCGGATGTACTCCTTCTCCGAGGACCTCGATCCCGGCGATTTCACGCCGAACGCGTTGCGCCGCGCCGGCCGGCGCTAGTCCCGCTTGATCCGGCGGGCGGACCATCGCAAGGGTCCGCCCGCCGCCATTCCCGTCCCGGTAGCCGGAATGAACAGACTGGTCTCCAGACTCCGCCACACGACCGTTGCGTTGCTGGCCGCGCTGGCGATAGCCGCCGGATGGACGGGCCCCGCTTCCGCCCAGGAGGCCTCGGTGGTCGCGCCGCTGGCCCCGTCTTCACTGCTGCTGGACATCGCCCGGGCCGGCGACCGCATCGTCGCCGTCGGCGAGCGCGGCCATGTCCTGCTGTCGGATGATTCCGGAGTGACGTGGCGCCAGTCCTCGGTGCCGACCCGGGCCACGCTGACGGCCGTCTCCTTCGTCGACCCGATGCGCGGCTGGGCGGTTGGGCACGATGCCGTCGTGCTGCACACCGGCGATGCCGGCGAGACCTGGACCGAGCAATATGCCGACCCGGAGTTCGAGACACCGCTGATGGACGTCCTGTTCGCCGATGCCAGCACCGGCTTTGCCGTAGGCGCCTATGGGCTGTTCCTGGAAACCGTCGATGGCGGTGCCACCTGGGAGCAGCGCTGGGTCACCGAGGATGATTTCCACTTCAATGCCATCCTGCACCCGGCCCCGGCGCAATGGTTCATGGCCGGCGAGGCCGGCGGCCTCTATCGCAGCGATGATGGCGGCCTGGAATGGCAGGTGCTGGACAGCCCCTATCTGGGGTCGTTCTTCGGCGCGCTGTTCCTGGGCGACGACGATCTGCTGGTGTTCGGGCTTCAGGGCAACGTCTTCCGCAGCGCCGACGGCGGAGAAACCTGGCAGCCGATCGAGACCGATACCAGCGCGGCCCTGGTGGCCGGCACGGAGCTGACGGACGGACGGATCGTGATCGTCGGCCTCAGCGGCACGGTGCTGGTGAGCGACGATCGCGGCCAGAGCTTCCGCCGGTCCCGGCGCGCCGACCGCTCCGCCCTGGCGGGGGTCGTGGAAGCGCCGGATGCACGGCTGGTCCTGATCGGCGAGGCCGGCGTGACGCGCATCGGCGCCGAGCGCCTGGCCAGCGCCCTGAGCCCGGATCTGGCCCGGTGACGGTGGCGGAGGTCGAGCGGCACGACGCGCCGCGGGCGGTTCGCGCGATCGCCAGCCTGGTCTTCGCGGCCCGGCCGCTGGTGCTGCTCATCTTCGCGGCAGTCACCATCGCGATGGGGGTGCTGGCCTCGCAGCTGCGCATCGATGCCGGCTTCGAGAAGCAGCTGCCGATCAAGCACCCCTACATGCAGACCTTCCTGCAGTATCAGGACCAGTTCGGCGGCGCCAACCGGGTGCTGATCGCGCTCAGGGTCACCGAAGGCGACATCTTCACCGAGGAATTCTTCAACACGCTGAAGCAGGTGACCGACGAGGTCTTCTTCATCGACGGCGTCGACCGGGCCGGGGTGCGCTCGATCTTCACCCCCAACGTGCGGTTCATCGAGATCGTCGAGGACGGGTTCGCCGGCGGCAACGTGATCCCGGCCGATTTCGAGCCGACCCGGGAACGCCTTGAGGAGGTCCGCGAGAACATCCTGAAATCCGGCCAGATCGGCCGGCTGGTGTCGGAGGACTTCACCGCCGCCATCGTCAGCGCCCAGCTGCTGGAGCGCGACCCGCGCACCGGCGAGCGGCTGGATTACCTGCAGGTCGCCCGGCAGCTCGAGGAGTCGATCCGCGACCAGTACCGGACGGACGCCATCGACGTGCACATCATCGGCTTCGCCAAGGTGGTCGGCGACATCGCCGATGGCGCGACGGGCGTGCTGCTGTTCTTCGTGGTGGCGCTGGGGCTGACGGCGATTCTGGTCTACCTCTATTCGCGTTCCTGGCGGCTGACCGTCCTGCCGTTGATCTGCTCTCTGGTGGCGGTGGTCTGGCAACTCGGGCTGCTGGTGCTGTTCGGCTTCGGCATCGATCCGCTGTCGATCCTGGTGCCGTTCCTGGTCTTCGCCATCGGCGTCTCCCACGGCGTGCAGATGATCAACGCCCTGAAGGGCCATGTGACCGCCGGCGAGGACTGCAACTCCGCCGCGCGCATCTGCTTCCGCCGCCTGTTCATTCCCGGCAGCGTGGCGCTGGCCACCGACACCGCCGGTTTCCTGACCATCCTGCTGATCGAGATCCCGATCATCCAGGAGTTGGCCATCACCGCCAGCCTGGGCGTGGCGGTGATCATCCTGACCAACCTGTTCCTGCTGCCGGTCCTGCTGAGCTATCTGAGCCTGGACGACGGCTATCGCCAACGCATCGGCCGGGTGATGGCGCGGCGCGAGAAGCTGTGGCGCCTGCTGTCCTCCTTCGCCCGCTTGCCGGTGGCGGTGCCGACGGTGCTGGTCGCCGTCGCCCTGCTGGGCTGGGGGCTGTGGGAAGGCCGCGGCGTGCCGATCGGCGATCAGGAGGCCGGGGTGCCGGAGCTCTGGCCCGACAGCCGCTACAACCAGGACACCGCGGTCATCGCCGACCGCTTCGCCATCGGCGTCGACATCATCCAGGTCATCGCCGAGGGCCCGGCCGATGGCTGCATCGACTACGACATCGTGCGCCAGATCGATGATTTCGAATGGCATCTGCGCAATGTCGACGGCGTGCAATCGACGCTGTCGCTGCCGGCGGTGATGAAGATCATCAATTCCGGCTGGAACGAGGGCAATCCGAACTGGCGGGTGCTGTCCCGCAATTCCCAGGTGCTGGTGCGCGCGGTGACGCCGGTGGAGACCTCGACCGGCCTGCTCAACGCCGACTGCTCGGTCATGCCGGTGATCGTGTTCACCGAGGACCACAAGGAGAACACGCTGATCCGGGTGGTCGACGCCACCAAGGCCTACATCGCCGCCAACCCGTCCGACACCGTCACCTTCCGGCTGGCCACCGGCAATGTCGGCGTGATGGCGGCGACCAACGAGGCGGTGTCGGCGGCGCAGTTCGAGATCCTGATGTGGGTCTACGCAGCGATCGTCATCCTCTGCCTGCTGACCTTCCGATCGATCCGCGCGACCCTGTGCACCGTGCTGCCGCTCAGCCTGGTCTCGGTGCTGGCCTATGCGCTGATGGCCCAGGTCGGCATCGGCCTGAAGGTCTCGACCCTGCCGGTGGCGGCCCTCGGTGTGGGTATCGGCGTCGATTACGGCATCTACATCTTCAGCCGCCTCAAGGTGCATCTGGACGATGGCGAGCCGTTGCACGAGGCCTATTTCCGCACCCTGACAGAGACCGGCAGCGCCGTCGTCGTCACCGGCCTGACCCTTGCCGCCGCGGTCAGCACCTGGGCCTGGTCGGCGCTGAAGTTCCAGGCCGATATGGGCGTGCTGCTGGCCTTCATGTTCCTGGTCAACATGGCCGCCGCGATCCTGGTCCTGCCGGCCCTGGCGGCGATCTTCGGCAGCATCGTGCCGTGGGGGCGGAAGGCCCGGGGCTAGCACGCCGGGTCCGGCCCGATCCGGGTTGACGCCCCGGACGACGGTCACAATCTTAAATTGCGGACATAGACGTTTCCTTCACCGTCTGCCGCCAGATTCGACGGCATGTCGGGGCCGCATGGCGACGTAATCGCTCCTTCGGCGCGGTCTCACGGGCTGAGCGACGGCGAGCGCAGGGCAGTGCTCAGGCCACGGGAGGGTGTGCCAATGATCCGCGCGGCATTGAAGGCCCTACACGCACTGGCGGGGTTGGTCTTGTCGCTGGGACGGGCGCTTCTCGATTGGCTCAAATCGGGCCGCAACCTGGTCCGGACATCCCTCATTGCCACAATCGTCGCCACCTGCTGGGTGGCACTCGACCGGTGCGCAACGGCAAGCCGTGGAATTTCCGGCGATCCGTTCTCCACCGAACCGGTCCAGATCAACATCGGCGAGCGCGGCTACGCGGTTCCGCGCAACTACATGTCGCATGTGACACGCAGCACGACGGACGGCAGCGACAGGACCGCGGTTCTGCATGTCCTGTGGCCGGGCCTCAAGCCGAAATCGCAAGAGAACATTGAGCTCTGGCGGCAGCGGGATCGCAGCACGTTCATGAGGATCCTGATCAACACCTTCACTGGCGAAGGATACGACAACCTGCAAAACGCGCTGAACAATGCATCGCGAACCGAGATTCCGTTCTCCATAGCCGGAGAGCCGAATTCCCTTGGCTTGCTGGAGCACCTGCGGGTTCTGCCTCGTGGGACGAGCGATCGATATTTCGTTACGGCCGATCCCGATTATCGGACTCCATCCGGACACCCGGTCGTGATCTCTTGCCCCAATTTCGTGCCGCCCAGGGATGACGTGCCGCTCGAGCTGCAGACCCTGTGCAGGGTCAATTACCGGCTCGAGGACGGCGCCGGGCTCCATTTCGAGTTCGAGATGGTCAACCTCGAGCACTGGCGTGAGATCGACGAAAGCGTCCGCGCCCTCGTCAACTCCTTCAGCAGATGACCGGATCGATTGCGCGGCGGATCTCGTCGCGGCGATGTTCGGCGACTTGATGCCCGGGTTCGGCGGGCGCGGGAATAGAACCGGCCATCGGGTGTCCAAGGAGGACCGGCACGCGCGTCGAGACGCGCTGGCCGGGTCACCTCCGACCGCCGAAAGGACACCTCCATGCAGAACCCGCTACTCCGCATCGCCGCGGCCGTGATCGCCGCCGGGATTGCCGGCACGCTCGTCAACGCCGTGGCGGCCGCCGTGGTCGTGGACGGCGCGCTGATCCGCTTGGCCCTGGAGCCGGGCCGCTATGCGGTCGCGATCCTTGTCGCCCTTGCCCTGCCGATTGCCTTCCTACTGCCGGATCGGCGCATGGCGTCCGGTCTCTCTTTGCTCGTCCTGATCCTTGTGCCGTCGCTGATCGCCAAGCTGGTGCTGGGCGTTGGCGCGCCCTGGGCGACGGTGATCGGACTGAACGCCGTCTATGCGATTGCTGCGCTGCCGGTCTACGTCCTGGTCGCGAAGCCACTGCGCAAGACGAGCGGTCCGGACACCGAATTAACGGATGGCAACCCCAGCCGGCTGTCCTAAACTCTCGGCCAATCAGCATACAATTGGAGCGAGGGGAGGCGACGGCGATGAAGACCATGCAGGGCCCGGCGATTTTTCTGGCGCAGTTCGCGGGGGACGAGGCGCCGTTCAACAGCCTGGACGCGATCAGTGGATGGGCCTCGAGCCTGGGCTACAAGGGCATCCAGATCCCGAGCTGGGACGGAAGGCTGTTCGACCTGGCGCTGGCGGCGGAAAGCGCCGATTACTGCGACGAGGTCAAGGGCACGCTGGCGGCCCACGGGCTGGAGCTGACCGAGCTGTCGACCCACCTGCAGGGCCAACTGGTCGCGGTGCACCCGGCCTATGACACGGCGTTCGACGGGTTCGCAGCGCCCGAGGTGCGGGGCAATCCCGCGGCGCGCACGGAATGGGCGGTCAACCAGTTGAAGATGGCGGCCAAGGCGTCCGAGCGGCTCGGCCTCAACGCCCATGCCACCTTCTCCGGCGCGCTCGCCTGGCCCTATGTCTACCCCTGGCCGCAGCGGCCGGCGGGGCTGATCGAGACCGCCTTCGACGAGCTGGCGCGGCGCTGGCGGCCGATCCTGGACGCCTTCGACGCGTCGGGCGTGGACGTCTGCTACGAGATCCATCCGGGCGAGGACCTGCACGACGGGGCGACCTTCGAGATGTTCCTGGAGCGGGTCGACAACCATCCGCGCTGCAACCTGCTCTACGACCCCAGCCATTTCGTGCTGCAGCAGCTCGACTACCTCGCCTACATCGACCTCTATCACGAGCGCATCAAGGCCTTCCACGTGAAGGATGCGGAGTTCAACCCGACCGGCCGGCAGGGCGTGTATTCCGGGTTCCAGAACTGGGTCGACCGGGCCGGGCGGTTCCGCTCCCTGGGCGACGGGCAGGTCGATTTCGCCGGCATCTTCTCCAAGCTGGCGGCCTACGATTTCGACGGCTGGGCGGTGCTGGAATGGGAATGCTGCCTGAAGCATCCGGAGGTCGGCGCGGCGGAAGGCGCGCCGTTCATCGAGGCGCACATCATCCGCGTCACCGAGAAGGCCTTCGACGACTTCGCCGACGCCGGCACCGACGAAGCCGCCAACCGCAAGATGCTGGGCATCGGTTAGGCCGGTCCGAACGGAGATTTTCACCTCTCCCCTTGCGGGAGAGGTCGGATCGCGACGCGATCCGGGTGAGGGGTCGCGCGGCGTCCGCCGCGCACGAGACTCTTCAATAGACCCCTCACCCTCCCAACGCCTTCGGCGTCGGGTCCCTCCCTCTCCCACAAGGGGAGAGGGGCAAAGGTTTTGCCGCCTTAGATGGTCGGCTGAGAACGTCGGGAGGAAACACATGGCGATTGAAGGGAAAGCTGAAGGGCGCGCGAGGCGGCTAAGGCTCGGCATGGTCGGTGGCGGGCAGGGGGCGTTCATCGGTGGTGTGCACCGGATCGCCTCGCGGATCGATGACCACTACGAGCTGGTGGCGGGGGCGCTGTCCTCCGATCCGGATCGGGCGCGGGCATCGGCAGCGGAGCTGCGCATCGATCCCGAGCGCGGCTATGGCAGCTTCGCGGAAATGGCGGAGGCCGAGGCCGGCCGCGAGGACGGCATCGACGCCGTGGCCATCGTCACGCCGAACCACGTGCACCACGCCGCCGCCAAGACCTTCCTGGAGGCCGGCATCCATGTCATCTGCGACAAGCCGATGACCACCTCGCTGGAATCGGCCCTGGACCTGGTCAACACGGTCAAGCGCACCGAGCTGATCTTCGGCCTGACCCACAACTACACCGGCTATCCGATGGTCCGGCAGGCGCGCGAGATGGTCGAGGCCGGAGAGCTCGGGACGATCCGCGTGATCCAGGCGGAGTACCCGCAGGACTGGCTGTCGACCCGGCTGGAGAACGAGGGCCAGAAGCAGGCGGAATGGCGCACCGATCCGGAGCGCAGCGGCCCCGCCGGATGCGTCGGCGATATCGGCACTCATGCCTTCAACCTGGCCGCCTTCATCACCGGGTTGGAGGTCGAGTCCATCGCGTCCGACCTGTCGACCTTCGTCGGCGGCCGGCAGCTCGACGACAACGCCCATATCATGCTGCGTTACCAGAGCGGCGCCCGGGGCATGATCTGGGCCAGCCAGGTCGCGCCGGGCAACGAGAACGCCCTGCACATCCGGGTCTATGGCGAGAAGGGCGGGCTGGAGTGGTTCCAGGAGCATCCCAACCAGCTCCACCACACGCCGCTCGGCGAGCCGCCGCGCACCATCAGCCGCAGCGGCGCCGGAGCCGGTGCGGCGGCGGCCCACTCCAGCCGCATCCCGCCGGGCCATCCGGAGGGGTATCTGGAAGGCTTCGCGCAGCTCTATGCCGACATCGCCGAGCAGATCTCCGCGCGGATGGAGGGGCGCATGCCGGACCCGATGGCGCGCCTGGTGCCGACTGTCGAGGACGGCGCGCGCGGCGTGAAGTTCATCGAGGCGGTGGTGGATTCGAGCCGCCAGAACGGCGCCTGGGTGGACGCGTCGCTGTCGTTGTAAGTATTGCCTGCGATGCGTTCTTAGACCCCTCACCCTCCCACGGCTTCGCCGCGGGTCCCTCCCTCTCCCTCAGGGGGAGAGGGGCAACGGTTCAGCGCTGGCTCCAAGCCCTCTCCCCTTGCGGGAGAGGGAGGGACCCGCGGCGAAGCCGTGGGAGGGTGAGGGGTCTCAGGAAGACTCGATCGAAGATCGCAGCAGCAACAGGACTACTCCGCCGCGAGGGCCTTTTCGGTGTCCTTGGCGCTGCCGTTGCGGGCGGACTTCTTGGACTCGCCCTCTTTCGCCTTGGTGCGGGCGAGCGGCAGGGTGATGGTGACGACGGTGCCTTCGCCCAGGGTGCTCTCCAGGTCCAGGGTGCCGTCATGCAGCTCGATGATGGCCTTGGAGAGCGGAATGCCCAGGCCGGTGCCCTCGTATTTGCGGGCCAGCGTGCTGTCGATCTGACCGAACATGGACATCGCCGTGGGGATGTCTTTCGCACGCATGCCGATGCCGGTGTCGCGCACCGCGATCACCGCCTTGCCGTTGCCGCGGGTCGCCGAGATGGTGACCTTGCCGCCGGCGTCGGTGAACTTCACCGCATTGGACAGGATGTTCAGCAGCACCTGGCGCAGGCGGGCGGCGTCGCCGCGGACCTTCAGCTTCGGGTCCGGCGCCTCCACCGCGATCTCCACCTCCGAGCGCTCGAACCAGTCGCGCACGATGTGCAGGCAGTCGTCGATCACCTCCGACACCGCCACCTTGTCGCGCTTGACCTGCAGCTTGCCGGCCTCGCTCTTGGAGATGTCGAGGATGTCGTTGATGACGTCCAGCAGGTGGTGGCTGCTGCGCAGCACGTCGTTGGCATAGTCCTTGTAGCGCGGCTGGCCGATCGCCCCGAAGGTCTCGCTGGCGATCGCCTCGGAGAAGCCGATGATGGCGTTGAGCGGCGTGCGCAGCTCGTGGCTCATATTGGTCAGGAAGGCGGTCTTCGCCTCGCTGGCCGCCTCCGCCTGCTTCTTGGCGGCGCGCAGGGTCGCCTCGCGGCGTTTCAGCACGGTGATGTCGGTCCAGAACATGATGGCGCCGCCATCCTGGGTCGGGCTGCCGCTGCTGCGCACCCAGCGGCCGTCCGGCAGCCGGAGCTCGGTCGGCTTGTCGCCCTTGCGCTTCTTGTCGCCGGAGGCGTCGGAGCCGCCGATCAGGGCCTGGAAGTCGTCGAAGGCCATGCCGGTCAGCTTGCGGCTGGCGCAGTCCGGGAAGAAGTCGCGGATCTGGCTGTTGGCGATCAGGATGCGGCTGTCGGAATCCAGCAGGATCACCGCCTCGCTGGATTTCTCGATGGCATCGATCAGGCGGGACTGGGCCGATTTCCGCTGCTCCACCTCGCGCTGCATCATCTCGCGGATGTTCTGCTGCATCTCGCGCATGGTGTTGAGCAGGATGCCGGTCTCCTCGTCCGCGGCCTCCGGGATCTCGGTGTCCATCTCGCCGTCGGCGATCCGGCTGGCGGCCGAGGCGGCGATCGACAGCGGCCGGGTGATCACGCCGGCAAGCGCGATGGTCACGACCGCCGAGGCGATCAGGGCGATCACCGTCATGATGGCGGCTGTGCCGCGGGAATCCTGGATGGCGCTGGTGACCTGCTGGCGCTGGTCGAAGCCGTCGCGGGTGGCGATCTCGATCAGCTCGTCGAAGCGCTGGGTGACCTGGGCGGAGATGTTGTCCATCTCCTGCCAGCGCTCGGCGGTCAGGCCCTGGTTGTAGGCGATCTGGCGCTTTTCGGTCCATGCCCTGACCAGCACCTCGATCTCGCCGATCAGCTCCACGGTCTGCTCGGAGACCGCCAGATGGCGGGCCGCGTCCAGATCCTCGAAGAAGATCTCGGTGCTGCGCTGCATTTCCAGCCGGCTGCGCGCCGCGTTCGACGCGCTCTGGGCCAGCGCCTGGCGGCCCAGCCGGCCATCCATCAGGGAGAAGTCGTTCAGCGCCTTGCGGGTGAAGTTGATGGTCATCAGCGGGCGGTCATAGGTCTCCGCCACCAGCCGGCTCAGATCGGTGATCTTGATGACCGCATAGGCACCCAGGAAGAAGGTGATCGCCGCCATGCAGACGAAGGCGATCAGCAGCTTCCAGCGAATCGACAGGCGCCGCGCCCTCGACTCGTCCGCAGCGACGCCCGCGCCGTCGGCCATTTCGGCGGCGGCCGGCTCGTCGTCGCCCCAGGGATTGGGAATCCGGCGAAGCCCGTCGAAGAGTCCGGAGATCGCCTTGCGGGTCAGCGGCACACTATCCTCTCGAATCCTGCCAGTTTCAGGTCCGGTCGGTCGAAGTCATTGGCGGCAGAGGAGGATCGGGCCCGAGCCGCACAGTGCGAAACGCACCTTCGCGGCGTGGCCCGCCGTGACTGTGTCCATGCCTCCTCCGCGCCGTCGGTCCTTGGATGCGAACAACCGTCCGCGGCAACGGCGACCTTCTTATTGGATGGCGGGTCGTTGTTTTCCCAACCCAGGAAAGTGGCCGAAATTTGTTAAGGTCCGCTTAACTTTTGCAGAATGCGCGTCTTTGTGATCGCCGGAACGGCGGCTCCGGGCACCGCGCCGATGCGCCCGAATCGGAGCATGGCCAGCGCGGGCGCGGCAGGCTAGCCTGACGCCGTACCGGGGCGCCAGTCCCCGGAGCCATGGGGAGGAACAACGGCGCATGTATCTGGGCATCGATCTCGGCACGTCCGGTGTGAAGGTGGTGCTGGTCGACGGGGACCAGGCGGTCGTCGATCAGGCAACCGCGCCTTTGCAGGTCTCCATGCCGCAGCCGCTCTGGTCGGAACAGGATCCGGAATCCTGGTGGCGGGCGACCTGCGACGCGGTTGCCGAGTTGCGGGGACGCCGGCCGGAGGCGCTGGCCGCGGTGCGGGGAATCGGGCTGTCCGGCCAGATGCACGGCGCCACGCTGCTGGATGCGCAGGACCGCGTGCTGCGCCCGGCGATCCTGTGGAACGACGGCCGGTCCGGCGCGGAATGCGCCGAGCTGGAGCGGCGCGTTCCGCAGAGTCGGGCGATCACCGGCAACCTGGCCATGCCCGGCTTCACCGCGCCCAAGCTGCTCTGGGTCGCGGCGCATGAGCCGGACATCTTCGAACAGGTGGCCAGGGTGCTGCTGCCGAAGGATTATGTGCGCCTGCGCATGACCGGCGTGGCCGCCTCGGAGATGTCCGACAGCGCCGGCACGCTGTGGCTGGACGTGGCCGGACGCCGCTGGTCGGAGGAGATGGTCGCGGCCACCGGCCTGCCGCTTTCCGCGATGCCGGAGCTGTTCGAGGGCTCGCAGGCGACCGGCACGCTGCGGTCCGAGATCGCCGCCGAGTGGGGCGTTCCGGCCGACGCGGTGGTGGCTGGCGGCGGCGGCGACAATGCCGCCGGCGCGGCCGGGGTCGGTGTCGTCGAGCCGGGTGCGGCCTTCCTGTCGCTGGGCACGTCGGGCGTATTGTTCGTCTCCAATGCGGGCTACGCGCCGAACCCGGAACAGGCGGTGCACGCCTTTTGTCACTGCCTGCCGGGGACGTGGCACCAGATGTCGGTGATCCTGAGCGCCGCCTCCTGCCTGTCCTGGCTCGCGGAGATCCTCGGCGCAGAGGTCGAGACGCTGTTGGACGAGGCCGCCGCGGCCGACCGCGATGCCGGCCGGCTGCTCTTCCTGCCCTACCTGACCGGTGAGCGCACGCCGCACAACGACCCGAACGCCATGGGCGTGTTCTTCGGCCTGACGGCGGCGACCGGCCGCGCCGACCTGACCCGCGCGGTGCTGGAGGGCGTGGCCTTCGCCTTTGCCGACGGTCAGGCGGCGCTTGAGGCGGCGGGCACCGAGATCGGCGAGACCTCAGTCATCGGCGGCGGCGCGCGCTCGCAATTCTGGGGGAAGATCCTGGCCGCGGTGCTTGGCCGGCCGCTCACCTACCATAGCGGCGGCGAGGTCGGCCCGGCCTTCGGCGCCGCCCGGCTCGGCCGGCTGGCCGCGACCGGCGAGGACCCGGCCACGGTCTGTACCCGGTCGCCGACCGCCGGAATCGTCGAGCCCGATCCGGATCTGCAGGAACGCTATCAGGCGCGATGGGCGCGGTTCCGGGAGTTGTACCCCATCCTGAAGGACCGGTTTTCGGAGGCTCAGGCGTGAGCACGCCCATCGGCAAGCCGAAGCGCATGCGGTCCGTCGCGACCCTGGGCGCGGTCGGCGCCCTGTTGGTGACCGCGTTGGCCATGCCGCTGCCGGGCTCGGCGGAACCCATGATCGGCGACGAGCGGGCCATCGGCCGCCATCTGTCGCATGCCGAGATCGTGTCCGGCGCCATCGACCTGGACGAGGTGATCGCGGCCGGAGAGCACCTGTTCACCGCCCGCTTCACGCGCCTGGACGGCGCCGGCCGGCCGGCGGCAACCGCCGCCGAGGTCCCGACCCGGCGTCCTGTCGGGGCGGCGCCCGACATGCTGCGCACCTCCGGCCCGGATGCCAGCGCCTGTGCCGGCTGCCACAACCAGCCGGCGGCGGGCGGCGCCGGCGATTTCGTTGCCAACGTCTTCGTCGCGCCCCAGGACATCGAATACGATTTTGACAGCGTGGCGCCGGACCTCAGCATGGAGCGCGGCACCGTGGCGGTGCATGGCGCGGGCCTGCTGGAGCTGTTGGCGCGGGAAATGACCGCCGAGCTGTGGCGGCAGCGCGACGCGGCGGTCGCTCAGGCCCGCGACTCCGGAGAGGCGGTGCGCGTCGCGCTGTCGGCCAAGGGCGTGCCCTTCGGCTGGCTGACGGCGTATGCGGACGGCATCCTCGACACCGACGCGGTGGACGGCGTCCACCCGGACCTGATCGTGAAGCCGTTCGGGCAGAAGGCGGTGACCATCTCGCTGCGGCAGTTCAGCGTGACCGCCTTCAATCAGCATCACGGCATGCAGCCGGCCGAACGCTTCGCGGCCCGCTGGACCGGCGAGGCCGATTTCGACCGCGACGGTCATTCCGAGGAGCTGACCGAGGGCGACGTCACCGCGACGGTGCTGTTCCAGGCGACCCTGCCGCCGCCGGCACAGATCGTGCCCGACCATCCGACCTTGCGCGCCGCCGTCGAGCGCGGCGAGGCGCTGTTCCTGGAGATCGGCTGCGGCACGTGCCATGTCCCGGAACTGGTCCTCGACAGCGCGCTCTTCGTTGAGCCCGGCCCCTTCAATCCGGCCGGGACGTTGCGTGCCCAGGACGGGGCCGGTGTCGTCGCGGTCGATCTCGCGTCGCTGTGGGGCGACCGCGTCGAGCGCACCGCGGATGGCCGGGTCATCGTCCGGGCCTACACCGACCTGAGGCGCCACCAGATCGCCGATCCGCAAACGCCCTTCTTTGCCAACGAGCGCATCACCCAGAACTTCGTCGCCCGCGACCGGTTCCGGACCGCCCCGCTCTGGGGCGTGGGATCGACCGCGCCCTACGGGCACCGGGGCGATCTGGGCACCCTGGCCGAGGCGATCGCCCATCACGGCGGCGAGGCGGCGGCGGTGCGCGAGGCCTATGCGGCGCTTTCGGAGGCCGACCGGGCCTCGGTGATCGAGTTCCTCAAGAGCCTCCGCATTCCGGAAGGGCCCGCGACGGGGCAGCAGCGCGCGGAGGCCGTCCAATGAGCCGGGCGGTTGCGGGCCTGCTCTCGTGTGCCGCCGCTGTCCTGGTCTCGACGGCGGCCATAGCAATCGATTCGCCGAGCTTCGTCGATGAGGCGGCCGATGCCGGCGTCGATGTCGCCTATACCGGCGGGTGGGAGCATTTCGTGGGCGGCGGGGTCGCGGTCTTCGATTGCGATGCGGACGGCTTTCCCGACCTCTATTTCGCCGGCGGCGCCGATCCGGCAAAGCTGTATCGCAATGCGGGACATCGCGGCGGGCCATTGCGGTTCGCCGAGATCGCGGACTCGCCGCTGTCCCTGACGGCGGTCTCCGGCGCCTACCCGCTGGATATCGACAGTGACGGCCTGCTTGACCTCGCGGTGCTGCGGGTCGGCGAGAACCTGCTGTTTCGCGGTCTGGGCGGATGCCGGTTCGAGCCGGCCAACACGCTGTGGGCCTTCGATGGCGGCACCGACTGGTCGACCGCGTTCAGCGCCGTCTGGGAACCGGGGGCCGACTGGCCGACCCTGGCCATCGGCAATTATGTGGATCGGGCGCGGGAGGGGGCGCCCTTCGGCACCTGCCACGACAATTACATCCTGCGGCCGGCCGAAGGCGGGTTCGCACCGGCGATGCCGCTCAGGCCCGGCCATTGCAGCCTCTCCATCCTGTTCAGCGACTGGAACCGCGACGGCGTGCCCGACCTCAGGATCAGCAACGACCGGCAGTATTACCGGGGCGGACAGGAACAGCTCTGGCAGATCGCAGAAGGGCGGGTCAGCGAATACGGCCCGCAGGATGGCTGGCGGCCGCTGAAGATCTGGGGCATGGGGATCGCCAGCCACGATCTGACCCGGGACGGCTATCCGGAATACTTCCTCACCAGCATGGCCGACAACAAGCTGCAGACCCTGGCCGCCCGGTCGGCCGGGGCCCGGTTCGGGGCGCTGCAGCCGGCCTATGAGGACATCGCCTACGGGCTGGGGGCGACGGTGCACCGGCCCTATGTCGACGGCGAGATCAAGCCGTCGACGGCCTGGCATGCCGAGTTCGACGATCTCAACAATGACGGCTTCATCGACCTGTTCATCGCCAAGGGCAATGTGGAGGGCATGGTCGACTTCGCCGCGCGCGACCCCAACAACCTGCTGCTGGGCCAGGCCGACGGCGCGTTCCGCGAGGCCGCGCCGGAGGCCGGGATCGTGACCTTCGAACGCGCCAGGGGGGCGGCGGTGGCCGATCTGAATCTCGACGGGCTGCTGGACATCGTGGTCGTCAACCGCGAGCAGAATGCCGAGCTCTGGCGCAGCCTTGGGGCCGGCCCGGCCGAGGATGGCGGCGCCCGGCCGATGGGCGGCTGGTCGATGCTGCGTCTGGTTCAGCCCGGCCCCAACCCCCATGGCGTCGGCGCCTGGGTCGAGGTGCGGACCGGCGCCCATGTCCAACGCCGCGAGATCATCGTCGGCGGCGGCCATGCCGGCGGAGAGGCCGGCTGGATCCATTTCGGCGTCGGCACGTCGGAGCGGGTCGAGGTCCGGGTGCAGTGGCCGGACGGCACCTGGGGGCCGTGGCTGCGCGGCTTCAGCAATCAGTTCATGGTCATTGAACGGGGCCGCGAGCGCCCGCTCTACTGGCAGCCACCGCCGGCAGCGGGGTAGACCGGAAGCGATCATGAAGACCGTCGAGCTCGCCAGGATCGACTTGCCGGACTTCGGTCGGCCGCGTGTCGAGCCGACGATCCCGGCGGAGACCTATGAGGCGCGGATTGCAGCGGCACGCGCTGCAGCCGCGGCTGCCGGGCTCGATGCGCTGATCGTTTACGCAGACCGCGAGCACGCCGCAAACCTGGCCTACCTGACCGGCTATGATCCCCGGTTCGAGGAGGCGCTTTTGATCCTCGTGCCGGAACGGCTGCCGGGGCTCCTGGTCGGCAATGAGGGCCACGGTTACGCCGCCCTCAGCCCGGTCGAGATCGACGTAATCCTGTTTCAGAGTTTCAGCCTCCTGGGGCAGCCGCGCGGCGACAGCGGGCAACTGGCCGACATTCTGCACTCCAGGGGCCTCAAGCAGGGGGACCGGATCGGCGTCGCCGGCTGGAAGTTCTTCCAGCCAGGTGAGTGCGACGATTCCGACACCTGGCTGGAGGCGCCGAGTTTCATCGTCGACACGCTGCGTCGGGTTGCCGGCCGCCATGGTGCGGTGGTGAACGCGACCCGTCTGTTCATGGACTCTGCGGGCGGGCTGAGAACCATCAACGATGTCGATCAACTCGCCCGCTTCGAATTCGCGGCGTGCCATACCTCCTCAGCGGTCCGAAATGCCCTGTTCGATGTCCGCCCCGGGATCAGCGAGTTCGAGCTCGTCCGGCGGATGGGCATGATCGGCCTGCCGCAGTCCTGCCATCTGATGCTGTCAAGTGGACCCCGGGCGTCGATCGGCCTGTGCAGCCCCTCCGAGCGGCGGATTGAGGCTGGGGATCCGTTGTTCGTGGCCTATGGCGTCTGGGGCGCCTTGAACGCCCGCGCCGGATTTGTCGTCGAAGACGCCACGGGGTTGCCAGCTGGCATCCGCGACTATGTCGAGCAGCTGGTGGCGCCTTACTTCCGCGCCGTCGCAGAATGGTACGAGACCGTCGGGATCGGCGTCCCCGGAGGCGCCCTGTTCGAGATCGCCCATCGGCATCTCGGCGACCCGTTTTTTGGCGTCGGGCTGAACCCCGGCCATCTGATTCATCTCGACGAGTGGCTGCACTCGCCGATTTATCGCGGCAGCATGGAATCGCTGAAATCGGGCATGGCGCTGCAGATGGACATAATCCCGGCTACCGGTACGCCGTATTTCACCGCGAACATCGAGGACGGCATCGCGCTCGCCGACGAGGCCCTGCGCGCGCTCCTCGCCGACGCCTACCCGGACGCCTGGAACCGGATTCAGGCCCGACGGGATTTCATGGCCGACGCGCTGGGAATCCGGCTGAAGCCGGAGGTCCTGCCGTTCAGCAGCATTCCAGGGTACCTGCCACCGTTCCTCCTGGACCCTGGCAGGGCCCTCCGCGTCCGACACTGACCCGCGATCGTCGGCCGATCATTCGCTGCCGGCGCGAATATCGGGTCCGAGGGCGGCAATCGACTGCTCGTGGCGCTGGACGATGTAGAACTCCTCCTTCGGCGCGTTGTGGGTGATCACCACGTCGAAGGCCACCCGCTCGCCGGGTTGGACCCGGCCGCCGGTGAAGGCGATTCCGTCATGGGGCTCGTCCAGCACCGTCATGCTTGAGAACCGGTCGGCGGTGAACAGGCGCTCCACGATCGGAAACTCCTGCCCGAAGGACAGCCCGTCATAGCGTGGGCTGCCTTCGCCCAGTTCCTCCTCGAGCTCCAGGCGATAGCCGGTCCAGGTCTGGTCGGTGCCGTTGATGACCACCTTGATCAGCCAGAATCCGGCGAAATGGTTGGTCCGGGCGGGGTTGCCGAAGGCCTCCGACAGGCCGCGCACGACCAGCGCCGTCGGCCGGTCGGTGACCACGCGCTCGACAACGACGAAGGGGTCCGCGCGGCTGCCGCTGCCGCGCCCGTCCAGGATCACAAAGCCGCCGAGCTCGTCGCTGAAGGTGATGCCGGAAAGCGTGACCGGCTCGGCCTCGGCGGTCTCGATCGCCGCGCACAGGGCCGCGGCCGGCCAGAGCCATCGGCCGTGCCGGACAGCGCTGCCGATCAGTGTTCCGTCGCGGCCGCCGGCGCAGCCGCCTCACCCGGCATCTTGCCCATGATGATCATCCCCAGCACGTCGTCCTTGCTGACGTCCTTGGTGTGGACCGTGCCCACCAGCCGGCCGTTCTTCATGACACTGACCCGGTCCGACAGGTCGAACACGTCATGCAGATCGTGGCTGATCAGGAAGATGCCAAGCCCCTCCTTCTTCAACTGCACGATCAGATCGGCGACCTGCTGGGTCTCCTGCGGACCCAGTGCCGCGGTCGGCTCGTCCATGATCAGGATGCGGGCGTTGAAGTGCAGTGCCCGGGCGATCGCCACCGATTGCCGCTGGCCGCCGGAGAGCGCGCGCACCGGCGCGTGGAACTTCTGGAAGTTGGGGTTCAGCCGGTGCATGACCTTGCGGGTCGCCGATTCCATGGCGGCGTCGTCCAGGGTCTTCCACGGCGTCATCAGCTCGCGGCCGAGGAACAGGTTGGCTGCCGCGTCGACATTGTCGGCCAGCGCCAGGGTCTGATAGATCGTCTCGATCCCGTGCCGCTTGGCGTCGCGCGGATTGTCGATTTCCACGGTCTTGCCGTCGATCAGGATCTCTCCGGTGTCGCGCGGATAGGCGCCCGACAGCATCTTGATCAGGCAGGACTTGCCGGCGCCGTTGTGTCCCAGCAGCCCGACCACCTCGCCCGGCATCAGGTCGACCGTGACGTGGTCGACCGCCTTGATGCCGCCGAAGGCGATCGACATGTCCCGCATCTCCACCAGGGGCGTGGCCATGGCGTTGCTCCCCAATCCCTATTTGCGCCGCTGCTGGTAGACGATGTCCAGCCAGACGGCCAGCACCAGCACCGCACCGATGATGATCGACTGCAGCGAGGTGTTGACGCCGACCAGCGCCATGCCGCTCTGCAGGCTCTGCATCACCAGCGCGCCCAGCACGGCGCCGGCGATGGTGCCGATGCCGCCGGCCAGCGCCGTGCCGCCGATCACCGCCGCGGCGATCACGCGGAGTTCGTCCAGAGTGCCGAGATCATTGCCGGCGGCCTGCAGCCGGGCCGAGGCAATGGCGGCGGCGATGGCGCACAGCATGCCCATGGTGATGAACACGGTCATCAGCACCTTCTTGGTGTTGATGCCGCCGAGCTGCGCGGCCTCGGGATTGCCGCCGATGGCGAAGACGTAGCGCCCGAACCGGGTCCGGGTCGCCAGGAAGTGCATCAGCAGCGCCACCACCGCCACGATCAGCACCGGCACCGCGATACCGTGGGCGGCGCGGGGCAGGCCCTCCCAGGCCTGCAACCCGCGGATCAGTTGCCGGCGGTTGGCCTGCGGGTCCTCGGCGAGCGCCTTGAGCTCCTCCGGGAAGGCCCCGACCAGGGCGGCGGTCTCGTCCTGCAGGCCGCCGGTGGCGCGTTCGGTGGTGATCGCCTCGACCAGCTCCAGGGCGGCGCGCCGCTCCGGGTGCGGATAGGCGTTCATGGTGGCCACGAAGCCGAGGATGACCAGCACGGCGACGCCCGACACGGTGAATTCCGCCCAGAGCGGCTTCACCGGGAAGCCGAACGACTGCCGCCGCCGGCGCGCGGCGATGGCGCCGACGACCACAAGGGCCACCGCGATCGCGCCCAGGACCCAGGACCAGGTGGCGCCGATCGAGCCGTCGATGCCGCCGCCCATGAGCTGGAAGCTGCCGTCCAGCGGTGCGACGGTGCGCCCCTGGGTCACCCACCAGGCGCCGCCGCGCCAGACCAGGAATCCGCCCAGGGTGACGATGAAGGCCGGCACCCCGAGATAGGCGATGATCGAGCCCTGCATCGCCCCGATCGCCGCACCCAGCGCCAGGCCGATCGCCAGGGTGGTGATCCAGGTCGCCGGATGGTCGAAGCCCCAGACGCCGGGCAGCAGCTCGGCCTGGGTCACGCCCATGACCATCGCCAGCACGCCGAGAAGCGAGCCGACCGAGAGGTCGATGTTGCGGGTCACGATGACCAGCACCATGCCGGTGGCCATGACCGCCACCGAGGCGGTCTGGACAGACAGGTTGAACAGGTTGCGCGGGGTGATGAAGCGCCCGTCCGTGGCCAGGTCGAAACCGACCCAGATCACGATCAGCGCGCCGATCATGCCGAGCAGGCGGGTATCGATCTCCAGGGTTTCGAGCAGGCTGGCCTGCTTGGGCTGCAGGTCCACGCCGCCGGATGCACCGGTCCCGTCGAGTGTCGTCATCGAACCGACCGCATTTGTTGTATGGAGGCGGTGGCGGCCGAAGCCGCCACCGGTCACGTCACGGGGCCGGAGGGCCGGCCCCGCGTCCGGTCGTCAGTTGCAGACCGCGACGGCGCCGGCCGACACGCCCTGGCAGACCACGTCCTTGCTCACCCAACCCGCGTCGATCACGACGTTGAGGTTCTCCCGGGTGATCGGGACCGGCCGCAGGAACTGGGCGTTCAGCGGCTTGCCGCCGGGGCTGATCCAGCGCACCGTGTTGTCCACGTTCGGCATCGCGGTGCCCTCGGCCAGCGCCACGGCGATCTCGCCGGCCGCCCGGCCGAGCTCGCGGGCATCCTTCCAGACGCTCACCGTCTGGGTGCCGAGCGCCACGCGGTTCAGCGCCGCATGGTCGCCGTCCTGGCCGGAGACCGGGATGCCTTCCATGGACTGGGCGGTCAGCGCCGCCACGACGCCGCCGGCGGTACCGTCATTGGAGGCGACCACCGCGTCGACCTCGTTGTTGTTGGCGGTCAGGATCTGCTCCATGTTCCGCTGCGCGTTGGCCGGCAGCCAACCGTCGGTGTACTGCTCGCCGACGACATTGATGGCGCCGCTGTCGATCGCCGTCTGCAGGACCTCCAACTGGCCCTCATGCAGGAAGTCGGCGTTCGGATCCTGGGCCGAGCCCTTGATGAAGACGTAGTTGCCGCTCGGCTGGGCCTCGAACACCGCCTCGGCCTGCAGCACGCCCACCAGCTTGTTGTCGAAGGTCAGGTAGTAGGCGCGCTCGTCCTCGATCAGCCGGTCGTAGCCGACAACCGGGATGCCCTCGTTGACCGCGGCGTTGACCGCCGGGCCGATGGCATTGGCGTCCTGGGCCAGGATGATCAGCGCGTCGGCGCCGCGGGCGATCAGGCTCTCGACGTCGGCAAGCTGCTTCTGCGACGAGGACTGGGCGTCGGCCGAGATGTAGCTGCCGCCGGCCGCCTCGATCGCCGCCACGATGGCCGCCTCGTCCGTCTTCCAGCGCTCCTCCTGGAAGTTCGACCAGCTCACACCGACGACCGGCCCGCTTTGCGCCGCGGCCAGGCCCGTCAATGCGATCGAGCCGGCCAGCGCACTTATGCCGATCGCGGCAAGTCTCCGAATCGTCATGGTTGGGTCTCCTCCCTGTTGCTTGTTGCGCGGCCGACTGTCGGCCGCGTGCAGAACCCGGTATGCCCGGACCGGGCGGTTTTCCGCCGCTGGCCGGACGCCGCGCAGTATCGCATCACGGCGGAACGGCGCAACACTTGGATTGATCAATCGCCGTTTGCGCTTCGAAAAGTGCGCGCCGGGGCGCCCATTCGAAGGACTTGGAAAGGCTTGCCGGGCCTCCGGGGCAGCACTATTGTCTCATCCCAATTCGGAGCCCGGCCGCCCTGTGACGGCCCGGTCCGCGGACAACGAAGAGCGCCTGGCGGCCTGGGCTGCCGGCGTATACGAACAGGACAGGGCTGAGGCATGTCGCGCCTGCCACGCGACGCCGTTTTGGGGTTTCGATGGAATATTTTCTGCAGCAGCTGATCAACGGGCTGACGCTGGGTGCCATCTATGGGCTGATCGCGATCGGCTACACGATGGTCTACGGCATCATCGGCATGATCAACTTCGCCCATGGCGACATCTTCATGATCGGCGCCTTCATCGCGCTGATCTCGTTCATTCTGCTGGGGATCACCGGGTTTACCGGCGTCGCGGGGGTGCCGATCGCGATCCTGCTGGTGCTGGTGATCGCCATGGTGTTCACCAGCGTCTACGGCTGGACGGTGGAACGCATCGCCTATCGGCGATTGCGCGGCTCTCCGAGGCTGGCGCCGCTGATTTCGGCGCTGGGCATGTCGATCGTGCTGCAGAACTACGTGCAGGTCCTGCAGGGCGCGCGGGTCAAACCGCTGCAGCCGGTCATCCAGGGCGGCTTCGAGGTGGTCGAGTCCGATGACGGGTTCATAGTCTCGCTGAGCTACATGCAGATCCTGATCATCGTGCTGACGATCGTCCTGATGATCGTCTTCACGCTGCTGATCTCGCGGACATCGCTCGGGCGCCAACAGCGGGCCTGCGAACAGGACAAGACCATGGCGGCGCTGATCGGCGTCGATGTCGACCGCACCATCTCGCTTACCTTCGTCATGGGCGCCGCGTTGGCGGCCGTCGCGGGCACGGTCTACCTGATGTACTACGGCGTGATCGACTTCTTCGAGGGCTTCATCATCGGGATCAAGGCGTTCACGGCGGCGGTGCTGGGCGGGATCGGCTCGCTGCCGGGCGCCATGCTGGGCGGCATGTTCATCGGCCTGACAGAGGCCTACTGGTCCGGCTACCTGTCCGTCGAGTACAAGGATGTCGCGGTCTTCGGCATCCTGGTGATCGTGCTCATATTCCGACCCAGCGGCCTGCTCGGACGGCCCGAGATCGAGAAGGTCTGAGCATGGTCGCCGTCGCAAGCCAGCAGGCCGTCGATGCGCGGCCAGGCGTCTGGCAGATGGCCCTGAAGGAAGGGCTTCTCGCCGGCTTCGTGGCCTTCATGCTCACCGTCATCATGGTCGGGTTCAAGACCGTGCCGGCGGCGGGCGGACTCGCGATCGAGACCCGGTTCCTGGATGTCGGCATCACCGTCGTGTTGATCGCCGTGGGACGCGCGTGCCTGGTGCTGATCCGCGAAGGCAAGGGGATGATCGTCCTGCCGATCGCGCTGCTGATCGCCATCGGCGCGTTATTCGTGCCGATGCCGACCACGTTCCTGGCGGTCTTCGCCGGCGGCATCGGCTGGATCCTGGTGCTCAACACCGGTTGGTCATTCTGGCGGCGCAACGATCAGGCGCAAAATTGGCTGCGCCCGGCGAGTTCCAACACTTTCATCCAGGAGAAGATCCGGCAGGCCCCCTGGTATGTCGGTGTGGCGGCCATCGTTTTCGCCGTGCTGCTGCCGTTGATCCCCGGTCTGGACAACCGCGGCAAGATCGACCTGGCGACGTTGATCCTGACCTACATCATGCTCGGCTGGGGATTGAACATCATCGTCGGGCTGGCCGGTTTGCTGGATCTCGGATATGTCGCGTTCTACGCAGTCGGCGCCTACTCCTTCGCGCTGCTGGCGACGACCTTCGGCTGGAGCTTCTGGATCTGCCTGCCTCTGGCCGGCGTTTTCGCGGCCGCCGCCGGGCTGATCCTGGGCTTTCCGGTGCTGCGATTGCGGGGTGACTATTTCGCCATCGTCACCCTCGGATTTGGCGAGATCATACGTGTTGTCCTCCTGAACTGGTACGAACTGACGAAGGGGCCTGACGGCATCTCCAAGATCCCGCGCCCGTCCTTCTTCGGGTTCGCCGAGTTCACGCGCCGGCCCGAAGACGGGGTTGTGGCGTTTCACGATCTGATGGGTATCTCGTTCTCGGGCACCCATCGGGTGATCTTCCTCTTCTACCTGATCCTAATCCTGGCCCTCGCGGTGAATGCCTTCTCGCTCAAGATCCGCAAATTGCCGATCGGCCGCTCATGGGAGGCGCTGCGGGAAGACGATGTCGCCTGCCAATCGCTGGGCATCAACCGCCGCAACATCAAGCTCGCGGCATTCGGGTTCAGCGCCACCTTCGGCGGATTCGCCGGCTCGTTCTTCGCCACGCGCCAGGGCTTCATAAGCCCCGAGAGCTTCACCTTTATCGAATCGGCGATCGTGCTGGCCATTGTCGTCCTGGGCGGTGGAAGCCAGCTCGGCATCGTGCTGGCGGCCATCATCCTGATCGGACTGCCGGAATTGTTCCGCGACCTCGCGGAGTACCGCATGCTCGCATTCGGAGCGGCGATGGTGCTGATCATGCTGTGGCGGCCGCGCGGCCTGCTGGCGCATCGCGATCCGACGATCTATCTGCATGGCGGACCGCGCGGTGGTCGGCGGGCGCCCGCCGAACCGGCGGCCCAGGCCGTTGAAGGAGCGCCGGCGCAATGAGCGTCGCCGCCTTGGCCGAGCCGGGCCGGAACCTGCTCGAGGTCGAGCACCTGACCATGCGGTTCGGCGGCCTGGTGGCGGTCGACGACGTGTCATTCGCCGCCGCCGACAGCGCGATCACCGCGATCATCGGCCCGAACGGTGCCGGCAAGACGACGGTGTTCAACTGCCTGACCGGGTTCTACAAGCCGACCGAGGGTCGGCTGAGCCTGCGGCGCGACGAGCAGGACTACCTGCTGGAGCGCATGGAAGGCCACGACATCGCCCGTTACGCCGGGATCGCCCGCACCTTCCAGAACATCCGGTTGTTCTCGGAGATGAGCGTGCTGGAGAACCTGATGGTGGCGCAGCACAACCGGCTGATGCGGGCCTCGGGTTATTCGGTGCTGGGATTGTTCGGCGCGCCGTCCTTTCGCCGTGCCGAGGACGAGGCCGTCGAGCATGCCCGCTACTGGTTGGAGCAGGTGCAACTGGTCGATCGCGCCGACAAGCCCGCCGGCAGCCTGCCCTACGGCGATCAGCGGCGGCTGGAGATCGCCCGCGCCATGTGCACGAACCCCTGCCTGCTCTGCCTTGACGAGCCGGCGGCCGGGCTCAATCCGCGCGAGACGCTGGACCTCAACAAGCTGATCACCACCATCCGCGACAAGCACCGGATCGGGGTCTTGCTGATCGAGCATGACATGAGCGTGGTGATGGAGATCTCCGACCACGTCATCGTGCTCGACTACGGCCGCAAGATCTCCGACGGCTCTCCCGAGGCGGTGCGCAACGATCCTGCGGTGATCCGCGCCTATCTCGGCGAGGAGGAGGATGAGGAGCTTCCGCCCGAGGTCGCCGCCGACTTGGCCGCCGACTTGGCCAGCGACGGGCCGGACGGCGGGGGAAATCCGTGATGCTGACGGTCTCGGGTGTCCACACCTTCTACGGGTCGATCGAGGCCTTGCGCGGAGTCGACCTGAACATCGAGAAGGGCGAAATCGTCACGCTGATCGGCGCCAACGGCGCCGGCAAGTCGACCCTGCTGATGACCATCTGCGGCAATCCGCGGGCACGAATGGGCCAGATCCATTTCGAGGGCCAGGATCTCACGCACGAACCAACCTTCCAGATCATCCGGCGCGGCGTAGCGCATGCGCCGGAGGGCCGCCGCATATTCGCCCGCATGACGGTGCTGGAAAATCTGCAGATGGGCGCGCTGACCGGCGACCCCGAAAACTTCGACAGTGACCTGGAGCGGGTCTTCGATCTGTTCCCCCGGCTGAGGGAACGCCAGCGCCAGCGCGGCGGAACGCTTTCCGGCGGCGAGCAGCAGATGCTGGCGATCGCCCGTGCCCTCATGAGCCGGCCGCGCTTGCTGCTGCTTGACGAGCCCTCCCTGGGCCTGGCGCCGATGATCGTGAAGCAGATCTTCGAGGTGATCCGCGAGATCAACAAGCAGCAGGGCGTGACCGTGTTCCTGGTCGAGCAGAACGCCTACCATGCGCTGCGGCTGGCCGATCGCGGCTATGTCCTGGTGACCGGTCAGATCACCCTGAGCGGGACCGGCGACGAGCTGTTGGCCAACCCCGAGGTGCGCGCGGCGTATCTCGAAGGCGGGCATTGAGCCGCCGCAATACGGGAGGACTACGGGATCATGGTGCAGTTCGCCGACGATACCGTCGTCGTTTACATCCTCCTGCTGATCGTCTTCTGCTTCGCGGCGGTGCTGACCGGCATGGCGCTCGCCAACAACTGGCAGCCGGCGTGGCGGGCCTTGCCCTATGGCCTGTTGCTGACCTGCGGCGCCCGGTTCCTCGGTTTTGCGCTGGGCAGTGGCCAGCTGCTGTCACTCGCGGGGTTCGCCGTCGATGCCGTGATCCTGATTGCGTTCATTCTGGTGGTTCACCGCATCGTTCAGGCCCGCAAGATGGTGTCGCAATATCCATGGCTTTACGAGAGCGCCGGGCTGTTCGCCTGGCGCGATCGCCAGCCCGGGCCAACGCGCGGAGGAGAATGATTGCCGCCAAAAGCGGTCATGGGTACTGTTCGGGCAGATTGCGTGGCGGCCGAGGGAGCCCGCCGCGACTTTGCGCGGCGCCGGATGGCCGCCGCGATCCATAACCGAGTACAGGGAGCTGAAGTCACAATGACAAACGTCAAAACAACGCTGCTCGCCGCCGCAGCCGGCGTCGCGATGAGCGTTACCGCCGCCCAGGCGGAGATCGTGATCGCAACCGCCGGTCCGATGACCGGCCAATACGCCTCGTTCGGCGAGCAGATGGCGCGCGGCGCCGCCCTGGCGGTCCAGGATCTGAACGCGGCCGGCGGCGTGCTGGGCGAGCAGGTCAAGATCGTCGTCGGCGACGACGCCTGCGACCCGCGCCAGGCGGTCTCGGTGGCCAACCAGATGGTCAATGACGGCGTGGTCTTCATGGCCGGGCATTTCTGCTCCGGCTCCTCGATCCCGGCCAGCCAGGTCTACACCGAGGAAGGCATCCTGCAGATCTCGCCGGCCTCGACCAACCCGGCCCTGACCGATGATGGCGGCGACAACGTGTTCCGCGTCTGCGGCCGCGACGACCAACAGGGCCTGATCGCCGCGCAGTATCTGGCGGACAACTTCTCCAGCGCCAACATCGCCATCGTCCACGACAAGACCGCCTATGGTAAGGGCCTGGCCGACGCGACCCGCGAGTCGCTGAACGCCGCCGGGGTCACCGAGACCCTGTACGAGGCCTACACCGCCGGCGAGAGTGACTACTCCGCGCTGGTGTCGAAGCTGAAGGCCGAGGGCATCGACGTGCTCTATGTCGGCGGCTACCACACCGAGGCCGGCCTGATGGTGCGCCAGATGCGCGACCAGGGCATGTCGACCCAGTTGATCTCCGGCGACGCGCTGGTCACCGACGAGTACTGGTCGATCACCGGCGATGCCGGCGAAGGCACGCTGATGACCTTCGGCCCCGATCCGCGCAACTTCCCGGCCGCCCAGCAGGTGGTCGCCAAGTCGCGGGCCCAGGGTTATGAGCCGGAGGGCTACACCCTGTACACCTATGCCGCGATCCAGGTCTGGGCGCAGGCCGTCGCCGAGGCCGGCTCGACCGATCTCGACGATGTGATCAACGCCCTGAATGCCAACACCTTCGAAACGGTGCTGGGCGACATCACCTTCGACGGCAATGGTGACATCCTGCAGCCGGCCTATGTCTGGTACGAGTGGTCCGGCGGGACCTATGGCGAGATCAACTGATCTCTCCTGACCGGTCGGTTTGAGAGGGCCCGGCGGGCGACCGCCGGGCCCTTTCGATTCCACCGGTGCGCGGTGTGGCAAAACTGTCGATTGCGCACGCCGGCCATCTCTGTAATGTAGCGCCGCCTGGACGACAGCAGGGAAGTCGAGTCGCGCAAGAACAGGGCCCGCAGGACCGCGCAGGACGCGGCGGGACCCTTCGTCCACACCCCCATCCGACACCATCGAGAGGGTTGCCCATGGATCCGGTCCTGCAGCCGGCGGAGGTCGATCGTCGCGGCCTCGACACCGAGGCGCTCAAGCGTTCGTTCCTGGAACGGCTGGTCTATTCGGTCGGCAAGGACCCGGAGACCGCCAAGGACCATGACTGGTACGAGGCGGTGGCCCTGGCGGTGCGCGACCGGCTGGTCGACGACTGGATGAACACGACGCGCGGCTACTACAAGCGGGACCAGAAGCGCGTCTATTACCTCTCCGTGGAGTTCCTGATCGGCCGGCTGCTGACCGATTCCATGGCCAGCCTGGGCATCATCGACAATTGCCGGGCGGCCCTGTCGGAACTCGGCGCCGACCCGGACCGGGTCTTCGAGGTCGAGCCGGACCAGGCGCTGGGCAATGGCGGCCTCGGGCGGCTGGCGGCCTGCTATCTCAACAGCATGGCCTCGCTGGGCATCGCCGGCCATGGCTACGGCATCCGCTACGAATTCGGCATGTTCAAGCAGCGCGTCGAGGATGGCTGGCAGGTCGAGGTGCCCGAGGACTGGCTGCATTTCGGCAATCCCTGGGAGTTCGAGCGGCCCGAGGTCGCCTACCCGATCGAGTTCTTCGGCCGCGTCGAAGGCGGCGAAGACGGCGCATCCGGCAGTTGGACCGAGACCCAGAAGGTGCTGGCGGTTGCCTATGACACGCCGGTCGCCGGCTGGGGCGGCCGCAATGTGAACACGCTGCGCCTGTGGTCGGCCCGGCCGACCCATGCCTTCGGCCTCGCCGACTTCAACCGCGGCGACTACATGGGCGCGGTGGAGGAGACCGTGCTGTCGGAGAACCTGTCGCGGGTGCTGTACCCGGACGACGCGACGGAGACCGGCCAGGAGCTGCGCCTGAGGCAGGAGCATTTCTTCACCTCCGCCTCGCTGCAGGACATCCTGCGCCGCTATCGCCAGCATCACGGTGATTTCGACAGCCTGCCGGACAAGGTGGCGATCCAGCTCAACGACACCCATCCCGCACTCGCCGTGCCGGAGTTGATGCGCCTGCTGATCGACCAGCACGGGCTCGACTGGGACCACGCCTGGCGGCTGACCAGCAACACCATCGCCTACACCAACCACACGCTGATGCCGGAGGCGCTGGAGACCTGGTCGGTGGACCTGCTCGGCCGCATCCTGCCGCGCCACCTGCAGATCATCTACCAGATCAACGCGAGGTTCCTCGCCGAGGCAGGTGCGGCGGACGGCGATGCCGGGCATCTCGCCGCCGTGTCGCTGGTGCATGAGGATGGCGAGCGCCGCGTGCGCATGGGCAATCTCTCCTTCCTCGGCAGCATGAAGGTGAACGGCGTCTCCGCCCTGCACACCGACCTGATGAAGCAGACGGTCTTCTCCGACCTGCACCGCCGCTTCCCCGACCGCATCACCAACGTCACCAACGGCATCACGCCGCGCCGCTGGCTGCACCTGTGCAACCCGGCGCTGGCCGGCCTGATCACCGAGCGCATCGGCGAGACCTGGGTCGGCGATCTGGAGCGGCTGGCCGACCTGGCGCCGGCCGCCGAGGATGCCGGCTTCCGCGACGCCTACGCCGCCGCCAAGCAGCACAACAAGGACCGGCTGGCCGGGCTGGTGCGCGAGCGCATGGACCTGGCGGTCGACCCGTCGGCGATGTTCGACGTGCAGATCAAGCGCATCCATGAATACAAACGCCAGCTGCTGAACCTGCTGCAGACCGTGGCGCTGTACAACGAGATGCGCGCGCGGCCCGATGCCGGCTGGCAGCCCCGGGTCAAGATCATCGCCGGCAAGGCGGCCTCCGCCTACGCCATGGCCAAGCTGATCATCAAGCTGGCCAACGACGTCGCCGCCACGGTCAATGCAGACCCGGCCGTTCGCGAGCTGCTGAAGGTGGTCTTCCTGCCGAACTACAACGTCACGTTGGCGGAGCGCATCATCCCGGCGGCCGACCTGTCGGAGCAGATCTCCACCGCCGGCATGGAGGCGTCCGGCACCGGCAACATGAAGTTCGCCCTGAACGGCGCGCTGACCATCGGCACCCTGGACGGCGCCAATATCGAGATCCGCGAGCGGGTCGGGCCGGACAACATCTTCATCTTCGGCATGACCGCCGAGGAGGTCGCGGCCCGCCGGGCCGAGGGTTACGACCCGAACGCGGTCGTCGCGGCCGACCCGCGCCTGCAACAGGCCCTCGACATGATCGGCGGCGGCGCCTTCTCGCCCGGCGATCCGGAGCGCTACCGGCCGGTCGTCGACAGCCTGCTGGGCGGCGACCATTTCATGGTGACCGCCGATTTCGCTGCCTATCTGGAGTGCCAGGACCAGGTCGACCGGGCCTTCGCGGACCGGGACGACTGGATGCGCATGGCGGTGCTCAACACCGCCGGAATGGGCTGGTTCTCCTCCGATCGCGCGATCCGCGAATATGCCGAGAGCATCTGGAACGCGATGCCGTAGGGCGGGCAAGCGTTGGCCGGTTCGCCGATTCCGTCATTGCGAGGAGCGGAGCGACGCGGCAATCCACTGATTGCGGATAGAGTGGATTGCTTCGCCTTCGGCTCGCAATGACGACGGGGGAAGATCCCCGGTCCGAAAGATCAACTGCCGCCCAGCGTGCTGAAATAGACATAGCCCGCGCCGCCGGTGATCAGCGCGGTGGGGATCTCGTGGGGCGCGAGATTGAAGATGCCGCTCGGCGCCTCATAGGCCGGCCGCTCGGCCAGCAGGGAATCGTAAAACTGTGCCAGCCGGGCGCCATAGGTCTGGGTCGACTCGTTGCGCACCGGAAGGGCGCGCTGCTCCTCCAGATAGGTCTTCAGCGCCGCGTTGACCTGGCGCTGCACGTAGAGCTCCTCGCTGGGATAGAGCCGCAGCCGCTCGACCATGAAATCGGCCGCCTCGGCCTCGGCGAGGTTGCCTCGGGTCCGCTCCGCGTCCGCCAGGCGCTCCCAGGCCTCCAGATTGTCCGGCCAGCGCAGGCCGGCGGCGCGGAACAACGGGACGGCGGCCCCCGGATCGGTGAACGCGACCTGCCGGCCTTCCGCCAGTAACTCCTCGGACTCCTCCCGGTCGAACTCGGCCTCACCCGTTGCGACCGCGCGCTCCGGCGCGCCGCCGCCACAGGCGGCAAGGACGAGAAGCAGGATTGCAAGTGTGGCGCGGATCACCATGGCGACACCCTGATTACACCGAATCCGGCGGGTCGGCGAGGGCTCAGATCCATTTCAGCCGGCGGAACAGCAGGAGTTCCAGCAGCCCGAAGCCGAAAAGACCAAGGCACAGCAAGCCGAAGGCCAGCGGCTCATCGGTCCCGGGAATGCCGCCGACATTGACGCCCAGCAGACCGGTCACGAATCCGAGCGGCAGGAAGACCGTGGCGACGATGGTCAGCACATACATGGTCTTGTTCATCTGCTCCGAGAGCCGCGACGACAGCTCGTCCTGCACCAGCAGCGTGCGTTCCCGCGCCGTCTCCAACTCCTCGACATAGCGGGTGATGCGGTCGGCCATCTCCCGCAGCCTGAGCCGCTCGCCCTGGTCGAGCCAGGGCAGCCGGTGCTCGATCAAATGGCCGAGTGCCACCCGCTGCGGCGCGATGTAGCGGCGCAGCGAGATCACCTTGCGGCGAATGCGCTGCAGTCGAACGCGATGTTCCGCAGGCTCGGACGTCGTGGTCGAGACCTCCAGCGCGTCAATTTCCCGCTCGATTGCTTCCACCACCGGATCGACGCGCTCGACCAGGGCCGCCGCCAGATCGCCGATCAGGTCGGCGATGGTCTTCGGGCCCCGCGTCTCGCCAAGAGATCGGGTCACCGTGTTGATCGCCGACAGTTTGCGATGCCGGGTGGTGATCAACCGGTCCGCGGCGGCCCAGATGCGGATCGAAACCATGTCAGAGGGGTCGGCGCCGGGATTGGCGTTGATGCCGCGCAGGATCAGGAGCGCGCCCTCGCCGACCGCCTCGCAATGCGGCCGGGTCTCCTCGGCGAGCAGCGCGCCGGCGATAACCGGATCGATGCCGCTCTCTTCCTCCAGCCAGCGCCGCGAGTCCGTGCCGCGGCGGTTGAAATGGACCCACAGCGGCCCCTGGTCCGGTGTCCAGGCCCGCACCCCGGCCCAATCCAGGGCCGTCGCGCCGCCACTGCCGTCCAGAAGGAATGCGTGGACGAGGTCGTCCTCCTGAGCGTCGTTGCTGTCGTCGCGTCCCGCCTTTTCGATCGTCGTCATCGCCCGCCTCAACCCGATTGTCAGTTAGCGCTCTCCCGGCAGCGCCAGCCCGCAGCCGCGCAGCACGAAGGCCAGCACCTGCTCTGTCGCCGCCTCGAATTCGGTCTCGGACAGGGTCCGGCGGCCCAGCACGGCCCGCACCTGCACGTCGAAATCCGCATAGGTCTGGGTGATCGCCCAGAGCGAGAAGAACAGGTGCCTGGGGTCGACCGGCGCCATACGGCCGGCGCGGATCCAGTCTCGGATCACGATCGCCTTCTCGGATACGCGCTGGCGCAGCTTGTTGCTGAGATAGCCCTCGATGTGCTGGGCGCCGTGGATGACCTCGTTGGCGAAGACCTTGGACGCCAGCGGCCGGGTGCGCGACCAGCGCATCTTGTCGCGGACATAGGCGGCCAGCGCTTCGGCCGGGTCGCGATCGGTCTGGAAGTGATCGAAGGCATCGACCCACATGTCCAGGATCGTGGCCAGCAGGGTCCGATACAGGCTCTCCTTGGTGCCGAAATAGTAATGCAGGTTGGCCTTGGGCAGGCCGGCCTTCTCGGCGATCGCCTGCATCGAGGCGCCGGTGAAGCCGGCCTCCGCGAAGACCGCCTCGGCGGCCTCCAGGATCCGGGCCTCGTTGAGCTGCCGGGTGCGGCCGCCGACCGGCCTGCGGGTGGCGGTCGGGTCCGGGCTGGCCCCGGCATCATCGGTGGATAGGTTCAGATCGGCGGTGGATTCCGACATTGTGTTCTGTTTATCGCACTCGGGACGGAAAAAAATTTTGACCGATTGGTCAGGTTTTGGCTAGCCTAACTTGTGACGCGGCCGGTGACCCGCGCCGGCCGGCGGCACAATAAGCAAAAACGAAGCAAAAACGCGATCGAAGGAACGGGACGGGCATGACGGCAGGAGCTTCAGGGTCCGGCGCTGGGCCGGATATTGCCGCGGGCCGGCTGGATGGCCGGCAACTGGCCGAGAATTTTTCCGACATCCATCCGCCGCTGGACCGGCGCACCGCGCTGATCGAGGCCAGCCGCTGCTATTTCTGCTACGACGCGCCCTGCGTGGAGGCGTGTCCGACGGGCATCGACATCCCGTCCTTCATCAAGTCGATCCACACCGAAAACGTGAAGGGCGCGGCCAAGACCATCCTCGATTCCAACATCATGGGCGGCACCTGCTCGCGGGTCTGCCCGGTGGAGGAGCTGTGCGAGGAGGCCTGCGTGCGCAACACGCAGGAGGACAAGCCGGTCACCATCGGCGCCCTGCAGCGCTTCGCCACCGACCGGCTGTTCGAATCCGGCGCCACGCTCTACGAGCGCGCGCCGGAGACCGGCGATAGCGTGGCCGTGGTGGGCGCCGGACCGGCCGGCATGGCCTGTGCGCATCGCCTGTCGATGCTCGGCCATGACGTGACGGTCTACGAGGCGCGGCCCAAGGGCGGCGGCCTGAACGAATACGGCATCGCCGCCTACAAGATGCCCGATGACTTTGCCCAGTCGGAGATGGATTTCATCCTGTCCCTGGGGGGCATCCGGATGTGCTACGGGCAGGCATTGGGCCGCGAGGTCACGCTGACCGAGCTCAGGAACGACTACGACGCCGTCTTCCTCGGTCTGGGCCACAACGCGGTGCGCGCGATCGGCCTGGAGGGTGAGGAGATGGGCGGGGTGATCAACGCCGTCGACTTCATCGCCGAGTTGCGCCAGGCCGATCTCGAGACGCTGCCGGTGGGCCGCAGGGTGGTGGTCATCGGCGGCGGCAACACCGCCATCGACGTCGCCACCCAGGCCAAGCGCCTGGGCGCGGAGGACGTCACCCTGGTCTACCGCCGTGGCAAGGAGCAGATGTCGGCCACCTGGAAGGAACAGGACTGGGCTCAGACCAACGGGGTGAAGATCAAATATTTCGCCCAGCCCCGGCGCCTGATCGGCTGGCCTGTCAACGGCGCCGGCATGCAGGTCAAGGAGATCGAGTTCGAATACACCCAGCTCGACGGCCAGGGCCGGCTGACCGGCACCGGCGACACCTTCAGCCTGCTGGCCGACCAGGTGTTCAAGGCCACCGGACAGGTCTTCCTGCCGACCGCGGCGGAGGCCGGCAGCGCCGAGCCGCTGGAGCTGGTGGGTGGCCGCATCGCGGTCAACGCCGACCGCCAGACTTCGCTGCCCGACGTCTTCGCCGGCGGCGACTGCGTCGCCGGCATCGACCTGACCGTCAGCGCGGTGGAGGACGGCAAGCAGGCCGCCCACGCCATCGACCGCATGCTGCGCGCCGGCTAGTAGCCGGGGCCGCACAAGGAGGATCAGACCATGGCTGACCTGACCAATGATTTCCTCGGGATCAAGTCACCGAACCCGTTCTGGCTGGCCTCGGCGCCGCCGACCGACAAGCAGTACAATGTCGAGCGGGCCTTCAAGGCGGGTTGGGGTGGCGTGGTGTGGAAGACGCTGGGCGAGGACCCGCCGATCGTCAACGTGTCCTCCCGGTACGGCGCGGTCATGTACAACGGCACCCGGGTCGCCGGCTTCAACAACATCGAGCTGATCACCGACCGGCCGCTGGACGTCAATCTGCGCGAGATCAAGGAAGTCAAGCGCGACTGGCCGGACCGGGCGATGATCGTCTCGCTGATGGTTCCCTGCGAGGAGGAGCCCTGGAAGAACATCCTCAAGCGGGTCGAGGAGACCGAGGCCGACGCGGTCGAGCTCAATTTCGGCTGCCCGCACGGCATGTCGGAACGCGGCATGGGCTCCGCCGTCGGGCAGGTGCCGGACTATGTCGAGATGGTCGCCCGCTGGTGCAAGAAGCACACCCGCATGCCGGTGATCGTCAAGCTGACGCCGAACATCACCAACATCCTGGGCCCGGCCCGCGCCGCCAAGAAGGGCGGTGCCGACGCCGTGTCCCTGATCAACACCATCCAGTCAGTGGTCTCCATCGATCTCGATGCCATGTCGCCGACCCCGACTGTGGACGGCAAAGGCACCCATGGCGGCTATTGCGGTCCGGCCGTGAAGCCCATCGCCCTGCGCATGGTCGGCGAGATCGCCCGCGACCCGGAATGCGGCGGCATTCCGATCTCCGGCATCGGCGGCGTGTCGACTTGGCGCGAGGCGGCGGAGTTCATGGCGCTGGGTGCGGGCAATGTGCAGGTGTGCACCGCCGCCATGACCCATGGCTTCAAGATCGTCGAGGACATGGTCTCCGGCCTGGACAACTGGATGGATTCCAAGGGCTACAGGACCCTGGACGATTTCCACAGGCTGGCGGTGCCGAACTTCGTCGAGTGGCAGGACTTGAACATGAACTTCAAGACCATCGCCGCCATCGACCAGGATCTCTGCATCCAGTGCGGCAAGTGCCACGTGGCCTGCGAGGACACCTCGCACCAGTCCATCGCCGCCCTGCGCGACGGGGACGGCAAGCGCCGCTACGAGGTGATCGACGAGGAATGCGTCGGCTGCAATCTCTGCATGCATGTCTGCCCGGTGGACGACTGCATCACCATGGTGCCGCAGGAGACCGGCCAGCCCTACATCACCTGGAAGGACGACCCGCGCAACCCGCTGCGCGAGGCCGCGGAATAGGGAGCGCCGGCATCTTCTCCCGTCGTCGTCCCCGGGCTTGGCCCGGGGACCCATGGCCCCGCCGGGGCTGATTGGTCGAATACGGGACGAACGGAGGAATGGGTCCCCGGGTCAAGCCCGGGAACGACGCCAAGGAGTTGGAAGGCGGCCAAAAAGAACAGCGCCGAAGAGCGCGAAGAGGCAGAACAAGGACGGCATATGCACAATCTGACCATCGATGCCCAGCGCATGTGGGACTCGATCATGGAGACGGCGGAGATCGGCAAGACGCCGAAGGGTGGCATCAAGCGCCTGACCCTGACCGATCTCGACCGCGAGGTGCGCGACTGGTTCGTGGAGAAGACCCGCGAGGCCGGCTGCGAGGTCGGCATCGACGAGATGGGCAACATCTACGCGGTCCGGCCCGGCAAGGACAATTCGCTGCCGCCGGTGGTCTGCGGCTCCCATCTCGACACCCAGCCGACCGGCGGCAAGTTCGACGGCATCCTGGGCGTGCTCTCCGGGCTGGAGGTGATCCGCACCCTCAACGACGCGGAGTACGAGACCAACGCGCCGCTGATGGTGGTCAACTGGACCAACGAGGAAGGCTCGCGCTTCGCCCCGGCGATGATCAGCTCCGGCGTCTTCGGCGGCGCCTTCGAGCTCGACTATGCCTATGAGCGCGCCGACCCGGAGGGCAAGACCCTTGGCGCGGAGCTGGAGCGCATCGGCTACAAGGGCCCGGAGAAGATCGGCGAGCGCGAATTCGGCGCGTTCTTCGAGCTGCACATCGAGCAGGGCCCGATCCTGGAGGCGGAGGAGAAGACCATCGGCGTCGTCACCGACGCCCAGGGCCAGCGCTGGTACGAGGTCACGGTCACCGGCCGCGAGAGCCACGCCGGCACCACCCCGATGCCGCTGCGCCGCGACGCCATGATGGGCGCGGTGAAGATGATCGAGGCGGTCGAGGCGATTGCGCTCAAGCACGCGCCGCATGCCGTGGGCACCGTCGGCATGGCGACTGTCGAGCCCAATTCCCGCAACGTGATCCCGGGCCAGGTGTTCTTCACCGTCGATTTCCGCCATCCGGACGACGCCGTGCTGGCGGCCATGGATGCGGAGCTGCGCGGCGTCTGCACGGCCATTGCCGAGGAGCGCAAGCTCGACCTGATGCTCGACCAGATCTGGCACTTCCCGCCGGTCAAGTTCGATGAGCGCTGTGTTGCCGCCGTGCGGGGCGCGTTGGAGGAAGCGGGTTACAGCCACCGCGACATGGTCAGTGGCGCCGGCCACGATGCCTGCTATGTCGCGCGCGTCGCCCCGACCTCGATGATCTTCGTGCCCTGCGAGAACGGCATCAGCCATAATGAGATCGAGAACGCCACCTTCGATGATCTGGCCGCCGGCGCGAATGTGCTGCTGCGGGCCATGATCACCATGGCGAACGCCTGAAGACGGGTCGGGGGCATGAATTCGTGACGGTGCAGACCGCCGACCAAGCCGCGCTGCAGCCTGCCGGTACCGGAGCCTCCGCGGAGGCGCTGCCGGTGGTCGAGGCCAGGAACCTGACCCTGGTCTACGAGACCGCGGATCAGCCGGTGACGGCGCTGGAGGACATCGACCTGTCGATCCGGCGTGGCGAGTTCGTCTCGCTGATCGGGCCGTCCGGCTGCGGCAAGACCACGTTGATGCGGGTCGTTGCCGATCTGGTGCAGCCCACGGCCGGCACCATGACGGTCAACGGCGTGACGCCGGAACAGGCCCGCCTCAATCGCGCCTATGGCTACGTCTTCCAGGCGCCGGCGCTGTATCCCTGGCGCAACGTGCGGCGCAACGTGCAGCTGCCGCTGGAGATCATGGGCATGCCGGCGGCGGAGCGGGCCGAGCGCGCCGCCCGGTCGCTGGCCACGGTCGGGCTGGAGGGCTTCGAGCGCAAGTTCCCCTGGCAGCTTTCCGGCGGCATGCAGCAGCGCGTCTCGATCGCCCGGGCGCTGAGCTTCGAGCCCGATCTCCTGCTGATGGACGAGCCCTTCGGCGCGCTCGACGAGATCACCCGCGACAACCTCAACGTCCATCTGCTCGATCTGTGGAACCGGACCGGCGTGACCGTCATCTTCGTCACCCACTCGATTCCCGAGGCCGTCTTCCTCTCATCCAAGATCGTGGTCATGTCGCCGCGTCCCGGCCGGGTGCTGGAGGTGATCGACAGCAATTTGCCGGCCAAGCGCGATCTGGACATCCGTGAGACCGGCGCCTTCCAGAAGATCGCCCACGAGGTCCGCATCGCCCTGCGCAAGGGGCATTCCTATGATTAGGGGTGTTGGATTTCTGCGCTTCGCCTCCCCCAATCCTGCGTCGTCCCCGGGCTTGACCCGGGGACCCATGGTTCCGTCCCGACTGACAGGTGGGTCCCCGGGTCAAGCCCGGGGACGACGCGGTGAGCGGGGCCGAGGCATTAGGGCGCGGGAGCGGCACCGATGACCGCCACCGTATCCGCAGAGCCGGCGCCCACCGCGTTCCCAAGGCAGCTCTGGGATCGCATCAAGACCGGTCGCACGGCGCCGATCCTGGTCGTGCTCGCCTGCCTGATCGTGGTCTGGTACGCCGTCTCCATCGTGCTCAACAAGGACCGCGTTGCCCGCCAGCTCGGCCGGGGCGGCGCGGAATACACCACGGCGGAGCTGATCGCCGGGACTTGGTCGATGGACCGGCCGGTGCTGCCCACCCCGGCCCAGGTCGCGGTCGAGCTCTGGGACACGACGGTCGGGAAGCCCGTCACCAGCAAGCGCAGCCTGGTGTTCCACGCCGGCGTCACGCTCAGCTCCACCCTGGTCGGCTTCGTGATGGGCACGGCGCTCGGCATCCTGTTGGCGGTCGGCATCGTGCATGTGGCGACCCTCGACCGCTCGCTGATGCCCTGGATCATCGCCTCGCAGACCATCCCGATCCTGGCGATCGCGCCGATGGTGGTCGTGGTGCTGGGCAATATCGGCTTCACCGGGGTGATACCGAAGGCGGTCATATCCGCCTATCTCAGCTTCTTCCCGGTCACCATCGGCATGGTGAAGGGGCTGCGCTCCCCGGACCCGTTGCAGCTCGACCTCATGCGCACCTACAGCGCCAACCGCGCCCAAATCTTCGCCAAGCTGCGCTGGCCGGCCTCGATCGAGTTCCTGTTTCCCAGCCTGAAGGTCGCCATCGCGCTCTCCCTGGTCGGCGCCATCGTCGGCGAGCTGCCGACGGGCGCCCAGGCCGGCATCGGCGCCAAGCTGCTGCTCGGCTCCTATTACGGCCAGATGACCGCGCTCTGGGCCGCCCTGTTCATGGCGGCGTTCCTGGCCATGGCGGCGGTCGGCGCGGTGACGTTGGCCGAGCGCCTGCTGCACAAGGCACGGGGTGGGCAGCCATGAGAGCCGGCCAGATCGGGTTCCTGGTCGCGCTGCCGTTGGCCCTGGGATTGGGCCTGGCTGTGCTGGTTCGGGTCTGGGCGGGCGACGCCGACGGTCAGGGGCTCGTTCTGCTCGCCCTCGCCTTGGTCATCGCGATCCTGTCCTGGTTTGTCATGGCCTATCTCGCGAAAGGCTCCTCCCGGGTCTCGAAGATCATGGTCCCGCTGCTGTTCGGCGGCCTGCTGCTCTACCTGTGGGAGGTGCTCACGGTCGGCTTCCGGGTGCCGCCGGTGCTGCTGCCTCCGCCGAGCATGATCGCGGAGTCGTTCCAGGCGAACCTGTTCACGCTCGGCATCGACTTCCACCAGACCTTCATCAAATCGGTGATCCCGGGCTTCCTGATGGGCTCCGGCGGCGGATTCCTGGTCGCGGTGGCGATCGACCGCTCTCCGTTCCTGCAGCGCGGGCTGCAGCCCCTGGGTGCTGCCATCAGCGCCATGCCGATCGTCGGCATCGCGCCGATCATGGTGATGTGGTTCGGCTTCGACTGGCAGTCCAAGGCCGCCGTGGTCGTGGTGATGACCTTCTTCCCGATGCTGATCAATACACTGGCCGGGCTGCAGGCCTCCGGCGCCATGGAGCGGGACCTGATGCGCTCCTACGCCGCCAGCTATCCGCAGACGCTGATCAAGCTCAGGCTGCCGGGCGCCATGCCCTTCGTCTTCAACGCGCTGAAGCTGAACTCCACCCTGGCCCTGATCGGCGCCATCGTGGCGGAGTTCTTCGGCACGCCGATCCAGGGCATGGGCTTTCGTATCTCCACGGAAGTGGCGCGGCTGAACGTGGATTTCGTCTGGGCGACCATCGCGGTGGCGGCGCTGGCCGGCTCCGCGTCGTACGGCGCGCTAGCTTTGTTGGAGCGCGGGGTGACTTTCTGGCATCCTTCGCAGCGACAATGACCCCGACCGAGAAACGGGGGCCTTGAGGAAACGACAAGAAACGCAACACGCAAAACAGGTGAGGGTGAACAATGAAGAACAAATTGACTCTGATGGCGGCGGGGGCCGCGATGCTTCTGGGCAGCACCGCCGCCCAGGCGCTTGACGAATTCACCATCCAGCTGAAATGGGTGACCCAGGCGCAGTTTGCCGGGTACTTCGTGGCGCTGGAGAAGGGCTTCTACGAAGATGCCGGTCTCGATGTGACGATCAAGCCGGGCGGGCCCGACATCGCCCCGCCGCAGGTGATCGCCGCCGGCGGCGCCGATGTGGTCGTGGAATGGATGCCGGCCGCCCTGGCGGCGCGGGAGCGCGGCGTGCCGCTGGTCAACGTGGCGCAGTTCTTCAACCGCTCCGGCATGATGCTGACCTGCCTGAAGGCGAACGGCATCGCCACGCCGGCCGACTTCGAGGACAAGACGCTGGGCGTGTGGTTCTTCGGCAACGAGTACCCGTTCCTGTCCTGGATGAGCCAGCTCGGCCTTGAGACCACCGGCTCCGGCGCCGACGTAACGGTGCTGCGCCAGGGTTTCAACGTCGATCCGATCCTGGACGGACAGGCCGACTGCATCTCCACGATGATCTACAACGAGTATTGGCAGGTCATCGATGCCGGGGTGCAGGCCGACGAGCTGATCACCTTCTTCTACGAGGATGAAGGCGTTGCGACCTTGGAGGATGGGCTCTACGCGCTCGAGGACAGCCTGGATGACCCGGCCTATGTCGACAAGCTGTCGCGCTTCATCGCCGCCTCGATCCAGGGCTGGCAGTACGCCATCGACAATGTCGAGGAGGCGGCGGAAATCGTCGTCGAGGCCGATCCGGCCGGCGTCGCCACCATGGAGATCCAGTCCCGGCAGATGGGCGAGATCGCCAAGCTGATCCCGGGCTCCAGCAAGGGCCTCGGCTATCTTGAGCCGGCCGCCTACGAGCGCACCGTCGGCGTGCTGATGTCCGGCGAGAGCGACCCGGTCATCACCGCGGTGCCGGAAGGCGCCTGGACCCACGACGCCTGGGAGAAGGCGACCGGCATGTAGGGCCGGCCTGAGCATGACGAAGATGGGGAAGGGGGCCTGCGGCCCCCTTTTTCTTGGCCGGGTGCCAAAGAGGAAGGGGAGCCTGCAAGCAGGCTCCCCTGATGGCTGGCGTCCGCGCCCCTGATCCGGCGCCAGCCAGGTCCCTTCCGATGGTCTCCGCCCTTGGGGCCGCGACCATTGCCATCGCCGGTGCCTTTGCCTAAGACGAAGCGCCGGATGGCATCGCCTCCGCGTATCTCGCGAAAAGCGATAATAAATTTGAACTGGGCACAATCTGCCTACTCAGACTTAATGAAGTCCTAACGCCGCTGAGGGAGTGACGATCGATGAAAGTCCTGGTGGCGGGCGGCGCCGGATACATCGGCGCGCATGCCTGCAAGGCGCTGTCCAAGGCCGGTTTCGAGCCGATCGCGTTGGACAATCTGTCGGCCGGGCACGCCGACGCGGTGCGCTGGGGCAAGCTGGTGCGATTCGATCTCTCCGACCATGCCGCCCTGCCGGCGCTAATCGCCGAGGAGGGCGTCGGCGCGGTGATGCATTTCGCCGCATCCCTGAATGTCGGCGAGTCGGTCGAGGTGCCGGCCAAGTACTACGCCAACAACGTGGTCAACACCCTGGCGCTGCTGGACGCCATGCGCGAGACCGGGCTGGACACGATCGTCTTCTCCTCCAGCGCCGCCACCTATGGCACGCCGGAGCGGGTGCCGATGCCGGAGGACCATCCGCAGCGGCCGATCAACCCCTATGGCGAGACCAAGCTGGCGGTGGAGCGGGCGCTGAAATGGTACGGCGAGGCCTATGGCCTGCGCTGGGCGGCACTGCGCTACTTCAACGCCGCCGGGGCCGATCCGGACGGCGAGATCGGCGAGGCCCATGACCCGGAATTCCACCTGATCCCGCTGGTCCTGGAGGCCGGCCTGGGCAAGCGGCCGCCGGTCAAGGTCTTCGGCACCGATTATCCGACCCCGGACGGCACCGCGGTCCGCGACTACGTGCATGTGACGGACCTGGCCGACGCCCATGTCCTGGCGCTGCAGCACCTGCTGGACGGCGGCGGCAGCATCGCCGCCAATCTGGGCACCGGGCGCGGCTATTCCGTGCGCCACGTGCTGGACGCCGCCGGCACGGCGCTGGGCGAGCCCGTGCCGTTCGAGAACGCGCCCCGCCGGGCCGGCGATCCGCCGGAACTGGTTGCCGATCCGTCGCTGGCCATGGACACCCTGCGGTGGTCACCCGCCCTGTCCGACCTGCCGACGATCCTGGAGACCGCCGTTCGCTGGCACCGCCGCTAGGCCCGCATGGCGCCGGCCATCGGGCCGGCCGTAATCAGGATTCCTTAAGACCGGCATAGTATCCCCAATATCGACGCGGTCTCCGCGTCCTCCAGGATCAGCCCAATGCGCATACTGCACATCGAAAACGACAGTACGGCCGCCAAGGCCGCCGAAGCGATGCTCAACGGCGTCGTCGAGACCTATGACCGGACTTCGCTGGGCGAGAACGCCGTGAAGATGGCGGCGCTGGCGCATTACGACCTGATCCTGATGGAGATCCTGCTGCCGGACATCGATGGGCCGGAGGTGATCCGCCGTCTGCGGGCGAATCGTGTGCTGGCGCCGCTGGTGGTGGTGTCCTGGCTGGTCGATGATCGCGGTGTCTTCGACGCGGCGGCCTTCGGCGCCAATGACGCCCTGCCGAAACCGTTCACCCAGGACTCGCTGGTGGAATGCGTCCGCGCCGCGATCACCAAGTCCGGCCTCAGCTATCCGCAGCCGGCGGCGGATATGGGCGCCGACCGGCTGCCGGACGGCCAGGAGCGCCGCAAGCATCGCCGCTTCAAGACCGACCGGCCGGCCCGGATCACCCAGGGGCCGGGCATCGACTGCCGCATCGTCGACCTGTCCCATGGCGGCGCCGGGATCCAGCTCCTGGCGGATCATTTCGACCTGCCGACCAGCTTCCAGATGGTGCTTGGGCAGGACACCCGGTACACCTGCCGCGTCTGCTGGCGCCAGGGTCGGCGGCTCGGTGTGAAGTTTCTCGGCCGGGGCTGATCTCGCCGCAGGTCCAGTGGCCTAGGCGCCCAGCAGCCTGAGGGTCGCGCCCTCATAGGTCCGATAGGTCGGCGCGATGCTGTCGATCTCGAAGCCCTCATTGGCGCCGTGTACGCCGGCGCACCGCACCCCGAACCCGCAGGTCGCCTCGATCCCGGAGGAGGCCAGCAGGTTGCCGATGTTCGACGGCCCGCTCACCTGTTCCGGAATCGCATGCCCCATCGCCTCCGCCGCGGCGCTGTTCAGGGCCAGCCGCAATGCAGAGTCCTCGGGCAGGCGGTAGGGCGGCCAGCTGTTCGTCTCGGTGATGTCGGTCGGCGTCCCGGTCGGGTGGTCGCGATCGACACGCCAGACCGCGTCGGCCAGCACCGCCTCGGCCCAGGACCGGCCGGCGGCCGGCGTCAGCCGGAAATCGACGTTGATCTCGCAGCGATCGGGAATGACGCTGAACCCGCTGCCGCCCCGGATGGCGGTGACCGAGATCCTCGGCGGAAGCGGAAAGTCCGGATCGTCGATGTCGGGGATCTCGGTGGCCTGAAGGGCCAGGGCAAGATGCGCCGCCTTGTCGATGGCGTTGGCGGCGGGTCCGCGCGGCTTGCCGGAATGCTCCGCCCGACCGTGGACCACGACGCGGCTGCGGTAGAAGCCGCGCGCGCCGATATTGACCGCCGAGTCGTCCGGATAGCCGATCATCACGCCCGACAGATCCAACTTGGTGCGCAGCAGCGCCTTGACGCCCCCGAAGCCGCCGGTGTGCTCGTCACCGTCGAACAGCAGCAGCAGGCGTCCGGCCAGCCGGTCCCGCATGCCGGCGAGGGCCACGCCGAGATGGCAGAACATGGCGATCGCCACCTTGGAGTCGGCGGCCCCGCGCCCGTACAGCCAGCCATCGCGCTCGGTCGGTTCGAAGGGCGGTGAGGTCCAGGTCTCCGGATCGCCGGCCGGCGCGGTGTCGGCGCAGGCATTGAGGCAGATCGTCGGACCGTCGGCATCGCCGACGATCTCCGTGATCAGCGCGACCGGGTCGCCGCGCCGGTCCGACAGCATGCGCGGCTTCAGCCCGTTGGCGTCCAGGAACCGGGCGATGGCGATGAGCATCGGGCCGTTGCTGTCGATGCCGGATTGCGAGGGGGTGGCGACCAGCGTGCAGGTCAAATCGAGGATCGCGTCCACCGGCACGACGACGGCGCCAGTGCTGGCGGTCATCGCACCGTCTTGCATCACGGTGAACGTCGAGGGGCGCGTGCCGCCATCCTCGCCATCGGGAAACCCTCTTGCCCGCGGTTCGCTCTCTCACCGTATACAATAGCACTTTCCGGGCGCGAGAGTATTTCTGCGCAGAGGCCGGAAATGTCGATATTCGCGGTGGGCGCGCCTGGAGGTCCGCACGGTTCGCGTGGCCGTACGCCGGCAGCTCCGGGGCGACCGAAACGCCGTTGCGCATGCTTCCGAAACACCTGAAACAACTGAGTTTTTGTTGAAACCATTCCGCCGTTGCCCGGTCTGGTTGCGCGGACTTATGGTCCCGGCCCTCACGATCGGAATGCTGAAGGAGACAGGCCATGCCGGGGCCGGAGACGGGGTTGAATCGGGCCTGCCGCAAGGTGGGGGCGGTGGCGGAGGTGCTGCCGCAGTCGTGGAGCGACAAGGCGCGCGGTGAGATCAACGAGGCCTGCGGCAAGATCGCCGCCAAGGCGAAGACCAAGGCGCGCGATCTGGAGCATCTCGCCGCCGGCCAGCTGGGCCGCATCAGCGAGGAGACCTGGACCGAGCTGGCCGAGATCGCCCAGGACCAGGCCAAGTCCCTGTCCGCCGGTCCGGCGAAGGATCCGTATCCGAAGCTGTCGTTGAAGCCCGACAAGCTGACCGACCTGACCAAGGGCAAGGGCGAGCGCTTCAAGCTCGGGGTGCCGGTCAAGCTGTCCAGCGGCACCGACATCTACCTGTTCCTGAACTACGACAAGAAGCGGCTGCTGCGCGGCGACCCCAAGCTCTACGGCGGTGGCGCCGGCTTCAAGCAGGCGGTCGGCAACCGCACCGCGCTCAGCGGCGAGGTGCTGATCGACACCAGCAAGGAGCAGACGTCGAAGGCCGGCTTCATCAGGCTCGAGGTCGCCTGGTAGGCGCCGCGCCGACGGTCAGGCGTAGGCCGTCCCGGTGTCGATCCGGGGCGGCAGCCTGGCCGCGATGGTGACCGTCGGCCGCGTAACGTCGCCCTTCCCGCCGCGTGCCTTGGCAACGCCCTTGCGGCCCGCGAGGTGATCGTGGCGGGCGCGGATCTGCTCCATCAGCTTGACGGACTGCGTCTGGATCACGCGGTCGCCCTTCTTTAGCTTCGCCTGTTCGAAGTCGTTGAAGTGCACCGGCAGGATGCAGCCCTTCAGGCCCATGTTCTTGTGGGCCCGATGGATCTGGATATAGGTCCGGTGCCCGGTTCCCTTCAGCTGCAGGCGCCAGCCCTTGCGGCCGTCCCGCCGCACCGTCATCTCATAGGTGCCGAGCTTGATGCGGCTGCGGTTCTTGCGGCTGCGCCCGTCGCGATCCTCCCGCCACGGCAGCTCATAGGAATACGAGAGGAACTCCCAGCGCTTGCCGTCGAACGAGCGGGCATACAGCCGGCCCCAATTGTTCTCGGACTTGTACTCGTCGCGCACGACCATCAGGAACGGCCAACCCATGGTCCCATCTCCCCTTGAAATACGGTTGGGGTCGTCTCGAAATGTACCTATTTTAATTAAATTTTATCTAATAGGGAAGGCTATAGCACCGTGGGCGATCGGGCCGGTCCGGCGACCGGCCCGGAATAACGGACGGTCGATCTAGACCCCGGCGGGGATGTTCTCCGCCTTGCGCTCCACCTTGCGCGGGGCGGTCAGCTCCTTCCAGGTGGACAGCGCCCGGTTGACGGCAGGGTAGGCCTCGCGCGGCACGAACTGCCCGTGCCCTGGCTCGGCCTTCATGGTGCCGGCCTCCACCGCGACCTTGCCGCGGGTCAGGGTGTAGCGGGGCAGCCCGGTGACCGACATGCCTTCGAACACGTTGTAGTCGATGACCGACTGCTGGGCGTCGGCGGTGATGGTCTTGCTGGCCTTCGGGTCCCAGACCACCAGGTCGGCATCCGCACCTTCCAGCACCGCGCCCTTCTTCGGGTACATGTTGAGGATGCGGGCGATGTTGGTGGATGTGACGGCCACGAACTCGTTCATGGTCAGCCGGCCGGTCGCCACGCCATGGGTCCACAAGAGTGGCATGCGGTCTTCCAGCCCGCCGGTGCCGTTGGGGATCATGGTGAAGTTGTCCAGCCCCATCTTCTTCTGCTCGGTGGTGAACGAGCAGTGGTCGGTGGCGACCACCTGCAGGCTGCCGGCCTGAAGGCCGGCCCACAGGCTGTCCTGATGCGCCTTGTCGCGGAACGGCGGCGACATCACCCGACGGGCGGCGTGGATCCAGTCCTGGTTCTGGTACTCGCTCTCGTCCAGCACCAGGTGCTGGATCAGCGGCTCGCCATAGACCCGGATGCCCTTCTGCCGGGCTCGGCGGATCGCCTCATGGGCCTGCTCGCAGGAGGTGTGCACCACGTAGAGCGGCACGTTGGCCATGTCGGCGATCATGATCGCCCGGTTGGCGGCCTCGCCCTCGACCTCGGGCGGGCGGGAATAGGCGTGGCCCTCCGGCCCGGTGACGCCCATCTCCATGTATTTCTGCTGCAGGTGCGCGACCACGTCGCCGTTCTCGGCATGCACCAGCGGCATGGCGCCCAGTGCGGCGCAGCGCTGGAACGACGCGTACATTTCGTCGTCGTCCACCATCAGCGCGCCCTTGTAGGCCATGAAGTGCTTGAAGGTGTTGATGCCGCGGTCGACCACCTCGGCCATCTCGTTGAACACCTGCTCCGACCACCAGGTCACGGCCATGTGGTAGGAATAGTCGGAACAGGCGTTGGAGGATTTCTGCCGCCATTGCGCCAGCGCCTCCAGCAGCGACTGGTCCGGCGCCGCCAGGCAGAAATCGACGATCATCGTGGTGCCGCCGGACAGCCCGGCGCGAGTGCCGCTCTCGAAGGTGTCGGCGGAATGGGTGCCCATGAAGGGCATCTCCATATGGGTGTGCGGGTCGATGCCGCCGGGCATCACGTAGCAGTCGGAGGCGTCCAAGACCGTGTCGCCGGCGAGGTCCGGCCCGATCCGCGAAATGGTGTCGCCCTCGATCAGCACGTCGGCCTGCCATGTGCGGTCCGCCGTGACGATGGTGCCGCCCTTGATCACCGTAGACATGGTGTGAATGCTCCCCCTCCGGGCCCGGTTTTCCGGGCGTTGGTGTTGCTGGATGGCCCGCGACATCGTCGCGCATGCGGCGGAACCTGACCGTTCGGTCAAAGCCTAGCGCAGTCCCAGGCGCAAGACAAAGGGCCCGGACCCACAAACAGCGCCGGGTCACCACCAAGGCATGAAGACACCAAGAGGCCCCGTTGGCGGCGCCGAAGGCGCTGCAATGGCCAACCTCAGTGAATGCTGCGATCGGCCTTTTGGGGAACCACAGAGACACAGAGGCACAGAGAACCAAAATCCCCATCGTCATTCCCGCGAAGGCGGGAATCCAGTCTGCACCAGTGTGCCGCTGTCAGCGTCGTGAACCCTGGATTCCCGCCTTCGCGGGAATGACAGCTCTGTTGTTGGCGTTGGTTCTCTGTGTCTCTGTGCCTCTGTGGTTCCCCAGCATCAATCGCCGCCCAGCCTGTCGGATGTCATTGCCGCGCCCTAGGGCGCCGCGAACCAGATCACTTGGTGTCTTGGTGGTGAAACGAATTGCTTTTCGCTTCTTTTCTCTAAGGCTCTGTGCCTGTCTGGTGAGATGTCCGACCCATGATTCGGGCGCGGAGGCCGGGACATGGAATTCGAGCAGGCGGTCGTGTTCGCGATCCTGGCGGCGGCCATGGTGCTGTTCGTCTGGGGGCGCTGGCGCTACGACGTGGTGGCGGTGATGGCGCTGGTCGCCTGCGTGGTCGCGGGCGTGGTGCCGATGCGCGACGCTTTCGACGGGTTCGGCCATCCGGCGGTGGTGGTCGTGGCGGTGGTGCTGGCGGTGACCCGCGCCTTCGTCACCTCCGGCATCGTCCAGCGCATCGGCGAGATGGTGAGCCAGACGATCGAGGGCCGCTATGCCCAGCAGGCGGCGGTCGTCGGACTGGCGGCGCTGCTGTCGATGTTCATGAACAATGTCGGGGCGCTGGCGCTGATGATGCCGGTCGCCATGCAGGTGGCGCGGATCAACGGCGACCCGCCGTCCAGGCTGCTGATGCCCGTCGCCTTCGGGTCCATCCTGGGCGGCCTCGTCACGCTGATCGGCACGCCGCCCAACATCATCATCGCCGCCTATCGGGCGGAAGTCGCCGGCGAGCCCTTCGGCATGTTCTCGTTCAGCCCGATCGGCGCGCCGATCGTGATCCTGGGCGTCGGCTATCTGCTGTTCCTGGGCTGGCGGTTCCTGCCGCGCGGGCGCAGCGGCGATGACGGCACGCCGCTGTTCCAGATCGACGATTACGTCGCCGAGTTCAAGGTGACGGAGGAGTCGCCGGCGGTCGGCCGCACCATCGCGGGCTTCGAGCGCGACCTGAAATCCGAGGCGCACATCTTCGGCCTCATCCGTGACGGCAAGGGCGCGGTAACCCATGGCCGCCGCCACAAGATCCGCGCCGGCGACTATCTGCTGATGGAGCTCGACCCTGACGCCCTGCCGGAGCTGACCAAGGAGGACAAGCTCGAGCTCGTCGTTGACCCGCTGGGCCTGCGCGAATCCCTGAAGGACGAGGATCTGGTCCATGTCGAGGCGGTGCTGGCGCCGGGCGCCCGGCTGGTCGGCAATTCCGCCGCCGGATTCCACCTGCGCCGGCGCTTCGGCATCGACCTGCTGGCGGTGGCGCGCGAAGGCCAGCCGGTGCGCAAGCGCATCCGCAATGTCAACCTGCGTGCCGGCGACGTGCTGCTGCTGCAGGGCGACTCCACGGCGATCCAGGACAATCTCAGCCTGATCGGCTGCCTGCCGCTGGCGGAGCGGGGCCTGCGACTATCCGGTGCGCGGACCTTCGCGCCCCTGGTGCTGTTCGCCGGCGCGATCGCCCTGGCCGCGACGGGCCTCTTGTCGGTGCCGGTGGCTCTGCTCTGCGCCCTGTTGGTGATGATCCTCGGCAACTTGTTGACGCCGCGCGATGTCTACGACGCCATCGACTGGCCCGTCGTCGTGCTGCTGGGCGCCATGATCCCGGTCGGCGGTGCGCTGGGAACCACCGGCGGCACCGCGCTGATCGCCGACAACATATTGGCGCTGGCCGGCGACTTCCCGCCCTGGGCCATCCTCACCCTGGTCCTGGTCGCCGCCATGACCCTGTCGGACGTGATGAACAACGCCGCCACCGCCGTGGTCATGGCGCCGATCGCCGCCGGCATCGCCGAGCGCATGGCCGTCAGCGCCGACCCGTTCCTGATGGCCGTGGCCATCGGTGCCTCCTGCGCCTTCCTCACCCCGATCGGGCACCAGAACAACACCCTGATCATGGGGCCGGGCGGCTACGAATTCGGCGATTACTGGCGCGTCGGCCTGCCGCTCGAGATCCTGGTCATCGCCGTCGCGATCCCCATGCTGCTGATCGTCTGGCCGTTGTGAGATCAACAACCAGGGTTTCACCACAGAGCCACAGAGACACAGAGAACCAACCTCTCCATCGTCATTCCCGCGAAAGCGGGAATCTCGATGGGCTAGGCAGCGGCGTCTCGAGATCCCCGCCTTCGCGGGGATGACGACGACATTGATTGTTGGTTCTCTGTGCCTCTGTGGTTCAAATCCCTGTTATGAACCTGGTCCGAAAGCGACCAGACCGGGACCGCGATCCGCGCTAGGCTGCGACCCATGAAACGATCACACACGACACCGGCGCTGGCGCTGGACCCGGAGGTCTGCGAGCGGGCGCGGCTGGCGCGAGATGCGCGGTTCGACGGCCGGTTCTTTATCGGCGTGGTGACCACCGGCATCTTCTGCCGGCCGATCTGTCCCGTGCGGCCGCCAAAGCCGCAGAACGTGCGCTTCTACCCGACCGCGGCGGCGGCGGCGGAGGCGGGGTTCCGGCCCTGCCTCAGGTGCCGGCCGGAGGCCGCGCCAGGCTCGCCGGCCTGGTTTGGCACCGCCGCGACGGTGTCGCGCGGGCTGCGCCTGATCGCCGATGGTGCGCTGGACGGGGACGGCACCGTTGAGGACTTGGCGGAGCGGCTTGGTGTCGGGTCGCGGCACCTGTCCCGCCTGTTCCGCAAGCATCTGGGCGCGTCGCCGCGGGCGGTGGCCGGGACCCGCCGGCTGCTGTTCGCCAAGAAGCTGATCAACGAGACCGACCTGCCGCTGGCGCAGATCGCGCTTTCGTCCGGCTTTCGCAGCATCCGCCGCTTCAATGCCGCCTTCCGCAACAGCTATGGCTGCCCGCCCAGCGCGCTCAGGCGGATGTCCAAGCGCCGCCGGCCCGGCGATGCGGACAGCGACTTCGTGCTGCGGCTGCCCTACCGGCCGCCCTTCGACTGGGCATCCATCGCCGACTATTTCGCGCTGAGGGCCACGCCGGGCGTCGAGGCGGTCGATGGCGACGGCTATCGCCGGACCATCGTGCTGGACGGCCAGGCGGGCCACATCCGCATCCGGCCTGTGCCCGACGACACCGCCCTGCTGTTGAGCGTCGTGTTCCCGGAATCGCGCGCCCTGTTCCAGATCGTCGAGCGGGTGCGGCGCATGTTCGACCTGGCCGCCGACCCGGAAGACATCACCGGGCAGCTTGCCCGCGATCCAGACCTGGCGCCGGTGGTCCGGGCACATGCCGGTCTACGGCTGCCGGGCGCCTGGGATGGGTTCGAGCTGGCGGTGCGCGCCATCCTCGGCCAGCAGGTCACGGTCAAGGGCGCGTCGACCCTGTCCGGGCGACTGGCGGCCACGTTCGGCGAACGGCTTGCGGGGGCGGATGGCCCGACGATCCTGTTTCCCACGCCGGCGGTGCTGGCCGAGGCGGACGTGGCGACGATCGGCCTGCCGAAGGCGCGGGCGCGCACGATCCGCGCCCTGGCGGCGGCGGTGGCGTTGGGAGAAATCGTATTCGACGGCGCTTCCGACCCGCCAGCGCTGGAGCGCCGGCTGACCGCCTTGCCGGGTATCGGGAGCTGGACCGCGCAATACGTCGCCATGCGGGCGCTCAACGAGCCGGACGCCTTTCCGGCCGCCGATCTGGGCCTGATCCGCAGTGCCGCGGCGCTCGGCCTGGCGACGGATGCCAAGGAACTCGGGGCACGGGCGGAGGCCTGGCGCCCCTGGCGGGCCTATGCCGCGCAATTGCTCTGGCGGGCCGAGGCGTCCAGCCATCAGGCGGAGCGGCCGCCGCCGAAACCGGCCGCGCGTCGCGGAGGGGAGGGCGATGTACTACAGCCACATGGATAGCCCGGTCGGCCGTCTGCTGCTGGCCGCCGACGATGCCGGGATCCGGCTGATCAGCTTCCCGACCGGCAGCCGGACCCGGCATGTCGAGGATGGCTGGCGGGAGAACGCAGAGCCGTTTGTCGAGACGAAGCGTCAGTTGGCCGCCTATTTCGCCCGTGAGCTGACGGAATTCGATCTGCCTCTGGCGCCGCAGGGCACGGCCTTCCAACTCTCGGTGTGGGAGGCCCTGCGCCGGATTCCCTATGGCGAGACCGTCTCCTACGGAGCGATCGCGCAATCGATCGGCCGGCCGAGCGCGTCCCGGGCCGTCGGCGCGGCCAACGGCGCAAACCCGCTGCCGATCGTCGTGCCGTGCCACCGTGTGATCGGCAGCACGGGAAGCCTCACCGGATTTGGCGGCGGGATCGACACCAAGGCCGCCCTGCTGGCCTTGGAGCAGGGCGCGGCCGCACCCAGGGCCCAAGGCGTGCTGCCCCTCGACCACGCGGTCTGAACGCCAGACCTGGACGAAAGCGAGTTTGCGGGCTAAACGACCGGGCCCCAGTTCGGATCGGGACGGTCGAGATGAAGCCCGCCAACGCCCTGTTCGCCAAAACCGGCACCACCGTGTTCGAGGTGATGTCGCGCCTGGCCATGGAGCATGACGCGATCAATCTGGGCCAGGGATTCCCGGATGGGCGCGGGCCGGAGGACGTGCTTCAGGCCGCCGCCGACGCGCTGCTGACCGGCTGGAACCAGTATCCCCCGATGCTCGGCATCCCGGCGCTCAGGCAGGCGGTGGCCGAGCATGGCCGGCGCTTCTACGGGCTGGACGTGGATTGGCAGCGCGAGGTCATGGTGACGTCGGGCGCCACCGAGGCGCTGGCGGCATGCCTGCTCGGGCTCATCGAGGCAGGCGACGAGGTGGTCCTGTTCCAGCCGCTCTACGATTGCTACGCGCCGATGGTGCGCCGGGCCGGCGGCATTCCGAAATTCGTGTCGTTGGCGCCGCCGGAGTGGGGCTTCGATCGCGCCGACCTGGAACGGGCCTTCTCGCCGCGCACCAAGCTGGTGCTGCTCAACAATCCGCTGAACCCGGCAGCCAAGGTGTTCAGCCGCGAGGAGCTGGCGCTGATCGCCGAGTTCGTCGAGGGCGCGGACGCCTATGCCGTGTGCGACGAAGTCTATGAGCACATCGTCTTCGACGGCCGGCCGCATATCCCGCTGATCAGCCTGCCGGGCATGCGTCAGCGCTGCCTGAAGATCGGGTCGGCGGGCAAGACCTTCTCGCTGACCGGCTGGAAGGTGGGTTACGTGACTGCCGCGCCTGACCTGCTGGCGCCGGTCACCAAGGCGCATCAGTTTCTCGTCTTCACCACGCCGCCAAACCTGCAAAGCGCCGTCGCCTATGGGCTGAGCAAGGACCAGGCATATTTCGCCGGGCTGTCGGCGGAGATGGAGGCCAAGCGCGACCGGTTCGCCGGCGGGCTGGCGGAACTCGGGATGGACGTACTGCCCTGCGCCGGCACGTATTTCGTGAATGTCGACGTGTCCGGGACCGGTTTCGACGGCGACGTGGCCTTCTGCCGCCACATCACCGAGTCGGCCGGAGTCGCGGCGATCCCCGCCAGCGCGTTCTATCAGGAGGACGCGCTGACCAGCGTCGCCCGGTTCTGCTTCGCCAAGCAGGATGACGTGCTGGACGAAGCAATCGCCCGCCTGAAGGCTGGGCTGGGATAGGGCGGACGCAACGCTGGCTTGGATTTGAGCCCGCGACAAAACCGGCGCCGAAATCCGATCGGGAGGACCCTACTCGGCCGGCTCCTTGATGTCGTCGCGACGCTCCTTGACCGACTCGTCATCGGGCTCGGGCTCGTCCGGTGATTCCGGCTCCGATTCCGCGAGCCGCTCCAGCGGCGCTTCGTCCTCGGCATCGGAGGCCTCCGGCGTCACCGCCTCGGCTTCCGGCAGCGGTTCGAGGGGCGGTTCCGCCTCCAGCATGGGTGTTGGCGGCGGCAGGGTCTTCTGCGGCGGCTTTTCGCCGTTTCGGCGGAACTTGGCGGCGCCGCGGCGGACCAGCGAGACCGCGGCGGAATAGGCCGTGACCTCCTCCTTGAAGGTCTCCGCCAGGGCCGACTGGATATTGGTGACGCCGCCCGACGCAATCGCCATGAAGCGGCGTGCGGTGATCAGCCACAGCGGGCTGATCAGCAGGCTGAGCGCGATCACCGAGATCGCCAGGCGGTAGCCTTCCTTGTCGATGGCGCCGACGCCCACGCCGGCCGCCGCAAGCACGAAGGAGAACTCGCCAATCTGGCCCATGATCACGCCGGCCGGGAAGGCCCGCTCCCAGGGCTCCCGCAGCAGCCTCAGCGCCCCCACATTGATCGCCGTCTTCACGAACACCGCCGAGGCGAGCAGGGTCAGGACCAGGCCCAGATTGTCCACGATGTAGCGCCAATCGATCAGCAGGCCGATCGACAGGAAGAACACCACCAGCAGCACGCTCTGGATCGGTCGCGTCGCGCGGATGGTGACGGCCCGGTCGGTGGACTGGCCGATCACCAGGCCGGCCAGGAAGGCGCCATAGGCGGCCGACAGGCCGAGCAGGCCCGACACCGTCGCGGCGCTGAAGCAGAAGGCCAGCGCCGCCAGGGGAATGAGGTCCAGCTTGCCCTTCATCCAGCGCCGGGTCGGCAGCACGATCTTCTGGCGGCGGCTCAGGAACCAGATCAGCGCCACCAGGAAGGCACTGGCCAGCACCAGCTTGGCCACCACGTCGTAGCCGATGGTGCCTTCGGCGCCCATGCCGTGGATCAGCACCAGCATCGGCACGATGGCCAGATCCTGGGCGATCAGCACGCCGACGGTGATGCGGCCGACCGGCGAACGCAGCTCCTTGATGTCCTCCAGCATCTTGATGGCGACCGCGGTGCTGCTCAGCGCGAAGACGAAGCCGAGCACGACCGCCTGCTGCCAGGGCCAGTCGAAGAACTGCGCGAGCGCCGTGGTGATGCCGAGCGAAAACCCGATCTGCAGCACGGCACAGCACGACGCCACCGCCAGCACCGACTTGAAGTGCCTGAGGCTGAGTTCCATGCCGATCAGGAACAGCAGCATCAGCACGCCGAGCTCGGCGAGCGAGGTGACGTTCTCGGAGTTCTGGACGAGCCGGAAACCGGTGGGCCCCAGCACGACGCCGGCCAGGATGTAGCCGACGATCGCCGGCTGCCGCAGTCGCGTGAACAACAACCCGCACAACACCGCCACGGTCGTGACGAGTGCCATTGATGTCAGGTCGTTTGCGTGCGCCTCCATGGACGCCTTCTAGCAGCCGATGGGTTAAAGGATCATCTAGCGGCGGGAAGGGTGCAACAGCATCATGGCCCAATAATGGTGGTCGTGGCGACTATCCGCCGGCGGTGGCGGCGATCGCCGCCTCGTCGGACGGCGCCGTCGTCTGCATGTTCCAGAGCCGTGCGTAGAGGCCCTGGCGCGCGATCAGCTCCGGATGCGAGCCCTGCTCGACGATGTTGCCGGCGTCGAGCACATAGATGAGGTCGGCATCGGCGACCGTCGACAGGCGGTGCGCGATCAGCAGGGTGGTGCGCCCGACCATCAGCCGTTTCAGGGCATCCTGGACCTGGCGTTCGGATTCCGTGTCCAGCGCCGACGTCGCCTCGTCCAGCAGCAGGATCGGCGCGTTCTTCAGCATCGCCCGGGCGATGGAGATGCGCTGCCGCTGGCCGCCGGACAGCTTCACGCCGTGCTCGCCGACCAGGGTGTCGTATCCCTCCGGCAGGCGGAGGATGAAATCATGCGCCGCCGCCGCCTTGGCCGCGGCCACCACGTCGTCCTCGGTGGCGCCGGCGCGGCTGAAGGCGATGTTGTCTCGGACCGACTGGTCGAACAGGATGATTTCCTGGCTGACCAGCGCCAGGTGCTCGCGCAGCGAATGCATCGTGACCGACCGGACGTCGTGCCCGTCGATGGTCACCGTGCCCTGATCCACGTCGTAGAAGCGGGGGATCAGGTTCAGCACGGTCGACTTGCCGGCCCCGGACGGCCCGACCAGCGCAACGGTCTTGCCCGCCGGAACCCGGATGTCGACACCGTGCAGCGCCGGGATATCCTTGCCATAGCTGAAATGGACATCGGTGAGGGCGATGTCGCCGGTCGCCGACTCCAGGACCGTGGCGCCCGGCTGATCGACGATCTTCGGCTTGCTGTCGATCAGGTCGAAGACCCGCTGTGCGGCCGCCATGCCGGCCTGCAACTGGGTGTTCAGCCGCGCCAGGCGCTTCATCGGGTCGTAGGCCAGCAGCATCGCGGCGATGAAGGAGACGAACGCGCCGGTGGTCCGCTGCCCCTCGATCACCTGGCTGCCGCCATAGATCACGATGACGACCACGGCGCTCCCGATCAGCAATTCCATGATCGGCGTCACCGCCAGGGCGAAGCGCGCGGTCTTCTGCTTCAGGCTCGCGATCTTCCAGATCACGCTGCTGGTCTGTTCGGTCTCGCGCTGCTCGGCGTTGTAGGCCTTGACGTGGCGGATCCCCTGGAAGACCTGCGACAGGGTCGAGGTCATCAGGCCCACCTCGGTCTGCATGCGCTTCGACAGGCCGCGGACGCGGCGTCCGTACTGCACCATCGGAAAGACCGTCGCCGGGAAGGCCACGAAGGCGATCAGCGCCAGCCGCCAGTCATTGACGAACATGAACCCGACCAGCGCGATGACCGTCAGGGTATCCTTGCCGGCGCCGATGATCGCCGTCGAGACGGCGGTGGACAGGGTCTGCACATCATAGGTGAAGCGCGAGACCAGCCCGCCGGTGCCCGCGGCGTGGAATTCCGCCAGATCCGAGCGCATCAGCCGCGCGAACATGCGGTCCTGCAACTCGGCCACGATCCGGCAGGCGATGCGGTTGAGCAGCACCCCCTGGCCGAAGGTCCCCACCGCCTTGAGGATGAAGATCACGCTGATCGCGATGGCGATCGGCCACAGGAAGCCGGCGTTCTTGTCGGTGAACAGCCAATCGAAGACCGGGCCGAACATCCAGGCGGTGGCCGCCGTCGTTCCGGCCGTGAGGGCCATGAACAGCATCGCCATGACCAATGTCGGCACATAGTTGCGGATGTGCTCGCGGAACAGCCGCCGCATCAGCTCGGCGGTGTTGCGTTCCTGGTTGCCGGCGAAAACGTCGGTCGACAAACGATATCCTTTCTCGTCCTGCCGGCGGACCGGCATGCGCACCGGCGGTTTAGGCCGGGTCGGTGCCCGGATGCAAGCCCGTTGCCCGGCGCGGTTGGCCACATATGGTGTCGCTGCGGCGGATCGCCCGCGAATTCAGAACCCCTTGCCCTGCCTTGAGCGATATCCGATATACGCATCCAACGATAGAAAGTCCGGCCACCTGGCCGGCGGAACGGTCCGGGAGACTGAGCGTATGGCGGACACGGCGGCCCAGCCGGCCGAAAGGCTGTGGTTGGAGGCATATCCCAAGGGGATCGATTGGCATGCACCGATCGCGCCCAAACTGCTTCACGAGATCCTGGACGATACCGTCACCCGGTTCGGGGATCGGCCTTGCGCCGATTTCCTCGGCAAGCGGTACAGCTATGCCGAGATCGGCGCCTTGGTCGACCGCGCCGCCGCCGGCCTGCAGGCGATGGGCATCGGCCGGGATTCCCGGGTCGGGCTGTTCCTGCCGAACACGCCGTATTTCGTGATCTTCTATTACGCGGCGCTGAAGTGCGGCGCCACGGTGGTCAATTTCAATCCGCTCTATGCCGAGCGGGAGATCGCCCACCAGATCGAGGATTCCGGCACCGACTTGATGGTCACGCTGGATCTGAAGGTCTTGCACGACAAGATGGCCCGCATGCTGACGGATACGCGGCTGAACCGGCTGATCATGTGTCCGATGGCCGGCATCCTGCCGTTCCCCAAGAACCACCTGTTCTCACTGCTGAAACGCGGCGAGATCGCCCGGTTCCCGGATGACGAACGGCATATCCGCTTCGACGCGCTGATGGCCAAGGGGGAGCGGCCGACGCCGGTCGAGATGTCGCCGGACGACGTGGCGGTGCTGCAATACACCGGCGGCACCACCGGCGTGCCCAAGGGCGCCATGCTCACCCATATGAACCTCTACGCCAACGCCGAGCAGTCCTTCATGTGGTTTCCGAGCGTGGACGAGGGCGCGGAGCGCATGCTGGGCGTCATCCCCTTCTTCCACGTCTTCGCCATGACCTCGGTGATGAACCTCAGCATCCGGATCGGCGCTGAGATCATCATGCTGCCGCGCTTCGAGCTCGACACGGTGCTGAAGACCATCGACAAGAAGAAGCCGACCGTCTTCCCGGCCGTCCCGACGATCTACACCGCGATCAACGGCCATCCCAAGCGGGACAAGTACGACCTGACCTCGATCAAGGCCTGTCTTTCCGGCGGCGCGCCGCTGCCCGTCGACGTGAAGCAGACCTTCGAGCGGATGACCGGCTGCAAGCTGGTCGAGGGCTACGGCCTGTCGGAGAGCTCGCCGGTGGCCTGCTGCAACCCGGTCGACGGGGTCAACAAGACCGGCTCCATCGGCCTGCCGGTGCCCGGCACGACCATCGAGATCATCTCGCTGGAGGACCGCAACAAGGTGATGCCGCAGGGCGAGCGCGGCGAGGTCTGCATCTCCGGCCCGCAGGTCATGAAGGGCTATTGGGAGAAGCCGGAGGAGACCGAGAACACGCTGGTCAACGGCCGCCTGCACACCGGCGATGTCGGCTACATGGACGAGGACGGCTACATCTTCATCGTCGACCGCATCAAGGACCTGATCCTGGCCGGCGGCTACAACATCTATCCGCGCAACGTGGAAGAGGCGATCTACCTGCATCCCGCGGTCGATGAATGCATCGTCGCCGGCGTGCCGGACGAGTATCGCGGCCAGACCGTCAAGGCGTACATCAAGCTCAACGCCGGCCATGAGATGACCCGGGACGACCTGAAGGCCTTCCTGAAGGACAAGCTGTCGCCGATGGAGATTCCCAAGCTGGTGGACTTCCGCGACGAGCTGCCGAAGACCCTGATCGGCAAGCTGTCGCGCAAGGCGGTGCTGGAAGAAGAGGCGGCCAAGGCGGCCGACGAATCTGAATAGCTCAATGCACCTTGTGATCTCAACTATTCATGCATGTATAGGTGACCGTCAGCCGATCGCGCATGGCTGAGCGACCGAGCGGCACGGAAGGGTATGCCGAAGCGGCGGACGCGCTGGTCCGCCGCTACGAGAGCATCTCCTTCGAGGAGGTTCACGCGTCGGTCCTGCACCTGCTGCCGGACAGGCCGGGCCAAGCGCTCGATATCGGCGCCGGCACCGGGCGCGACGCGGCCGCGCTGGCGGCGATGGGCCATCGCGTCGTCGCCGTGGAGCCGACTCCGGAGTTTCGGGTCCGGGCGCGGGAGTTGCACCCGTCGCCTGGGATCGAATGGCTGGACGACAGCCTGCCGGGATTGAAGTCCCTGGCCGGCCGGGAGGGCGCATTCGACCTGATCCTCTCATCCGCCGTGTGGATGCATCTGGACGCAGGGCAGCGTGGGCAGGCGATGCCGAATGTCGCGCGGCTGCTGCGGCCGGGCGGCGTGCTGGTTTTGAGCCTGCGACACGGGCCGGTTCCTGAGGGCCGGCGCATGTTCGACGTGACCGCGGAGGAGACCGTGGATCTGGCCCGGACGGAGGGGCTGGACCTCCTGCTGCATGTCGACAGGCAGGCCAGCCCGCGCCGTCAGCCGGACGTATCCTGGACCCGGCTTGCATTCCGCCGGCCGGACGCCTGATCCGTCAGCCCTCGGTATCGTGGATGGCGCGGGAATCCATCGGCGCCTGGGCGCGGTCGGTCATCCCATAGTCGCGGACGACCTCGGCGATGCGCAGGCGGTAGTCGGCGAAGATCTCGGACCGGCCGGCGGCCTGGGCACGGCGATGGGCCTCCAGGGTGCGCCAATCGCGGATCGCCTGCTCGTCGCGGAAGAAATGCAGCGACAGCAGCTTGCCGGGCGTGGTGAGGCTCTCGAACCGCTCGCTCGAGATATAGCCGTCGATCTCCTGCAGCAGCGGCCGCAGCTCCGCCACGATGTCGAGATACCGGTCGCGGAGACCGGGTTTCGGCTCGACCTCGAAGATCACCGCGATCATGGCGCCACCTGCGCGGCATGCGGCGCCGACGCCAGGCGCAGGAAGATGCGGTCCTCGCGCCGGATGAACTGCTCGCGCCGGGCGAAGGCGTAGTTCTCCCGCCCCAACGGGTCGTCGCGCAGCCGTGCCCGGTAGGCCTCGTACGCCGCCAGGCTGTCGATCGAATAGACTCCGTAGGCGGTCGTCGCAGAGCCTTCATGGGGCGCGAAATAGCCGATCAGATCGGCGCCGCAGCGCGGGATCGCCTGCCCCCAGTTGCGGGCGTATTCGGCGAATGCATCGGCCTTGAACGGGTCGATCTCGTAACGGATGAAGCAGGTGAGCATGTGCGGGCTCCACAATGGATGGATTGCCCGCAGGATAGCCCGCCTGATGGCGTCGATGCTTCGATCCGCGTCGAATTTTCCGCCTCCGCGACCGCTGCCATTAAGGCTTCGCATCTCCGAACCGCGGCCGCTTCAGCAGCAAGGTGGGATTGCCCCGATAGACGGTGCTTCCGTATTCGCGGAACCCATGCTTCTCCGCCACCCGGATGGATGCCGTGTGGGCCGGCGCGATGATGCAGACCGTGTTGTCCTGTTCGAAATGGGCGTCGCCCCAGGACAGCGCGGCGGCGACGGTTTCGGTGGCGATGCCGCGCCCATGGGCGGCGGTCGCAAGCACCCATCCGGCTTCCGGCATCCCGTCCAGCGTCGGCTGGATGTCGCGCTTGAAGTCCGCGAAGCCGACCTCACCAAGGTACTGCCCGGTCGCCTTCTCCTCGACCACCCAGAACCCGTATCCCATCAGGTTCCAATGGCCGACATACCGGTTCAGCCGGGACCAGGACTCCTCCCGGCTCGACGGCTTGCCGGTGATGAACCGCACCACGTCCGGTTCCGCCCACATCGCGGCCAAGGCCTCGAAATCGGCCAGCCGATGCGGCCGCATCACGGTGCGCGCAGTCTCCAGGACCGGCATGCCGAGTGTCTCCGACCATTCGCCCATTGCGTGATATACTCCTGACTTGATCGCGGCTGCGACAACGTGGTTGGAGTATCGTCTTGACGGGCTTGTCCGACCAGCGGGTACAGTCGCGCACGCCTGGATTTCGGCGACCTCAGCCGGTTCGTCATTGACTCGGGCGCCGGAACGGCATACTTTACGTTTACGTAAACGTAAAGCAACACGGAGAGGGCGCTTGCAGTCCGATCAGACGGTTGCCGAGGCCGATCGTGCGGCCGAGAGTTTTACCATCAGCGAGTTGGCCGCCGAGTTCGGCCTCACCCCCCGGACCATCCGGTTCTACGAGGATGAGGGGCTGATCTCGCCCGGCCGGTCGGGCATGAATCGGGTGTATTCCCGCCGCGACCGCGCTCGCCTGGAATTGATTTGCCGTGGCAAGCGGCTTGGGTTTTCGCTGGCCGAGGTCAAGGAGTTCCTGGATCTCTACAATCGCGGCCCGCTTCAGATCGAACAGATGAGATATGCCGCCGGCCTCGCCCGGCAGCGGATCGAGTCGCTGGAACAACAGCTTGAAGACGTCAAGCAGACGCTCATCGACCTCCGCAGGATCGAAGAAGAGATGGTCGACTATCTGCGCAGCCAAGGCGCGGAGCCCGAGACGGAGCAGCCGTAAGGCCCGGCCCGACCCTGATATCCGATGCGCATCGCCGGCGCATCGTCCCCAACCGAAGGACCGCATGTCCGACAATCGCCGGTCCGACACCTAAGGAGCCCGCTCATGCACAAGAACGTCGTCATTGCCGGCTACGTTCGTTCGCCGTTCCACCTCGCCAGGAAGGGCGAGCTCACCAAGGTCCGGCCGGATGACCTCGCCGCCCAGGTCGTCAAGGGTCTGATCGAGAAGACCGGCGTCAAGACCGAGGACATCGAGGATCTGATCCTGGGCAACGCCTTCCCCGAGGGCGAGCAGGGCTTCAACGTCGCCAAGCTGATCGGCATGCTGGCCGACCTGCCGCAATCGGTGGCCGGCGTGACCATGAACCGCTTCTGCGGCTCCTCCATGCAGGCGATCCACACCGCCGCCGGCGCCATCCAGCTCGATGCCGGCGACGTCTTCATCTGCGCCGGGGTGGAGAGCATGACCCGGGTGCCGATGACCGGCTTCAACCCGATGCCGAACCCCAAGCTGCATGAGGCCAATCCCGGCGCCTACATGTCGATGGGCGAGACCGCGGAGAACCTGGCGCGCAAGTACCAGCTGACCCGCGAGCGCCAGGAGGCTTTCGCCGTCGAGAGCCACCGCAAGGCGTCCGAGGCGCAGGCGGCCGGCAAGTTCGATGACGAGATCATCGCCATTCAGGCCAACGGCCACCTGGTCGAGAAGGACGGCACCATCCGTCCGGACACGTCGGCGGAGGGCCTGGCTGAGCTGAAGCCGGCCTTCGACGCCGAGGGCACGGTGACCGCGGGCACCTCCTCGCCGCTGACCGACGGCGCCGCCGCGACCCTGGTGGCGTCGGAGGAATACGCCAAGGCCAACGGCCTGCCGATCATCGCCCGGATCAAATCCGTGGCGGTTGCCGGCTGCGACCCGACCATCATGGGCATCGGCCCGGTCGCCGCGACCAAGAAGGCGCTGTCCCGCGCCGGTCTCGAGGTCAAAAACCTGGACGTGATCGAGTCCAACGAGGCCTTCGCGGCCCAGGCGATGTCGGTGGCGACCGAGCTCGGTTTCGACGACAAGAAGGTCAATCTGGACGGCGGCGCGCTCGCCATGGGGCACCCGCTGGGCGCCACCGGTGCCCGCATCACCGGCAAGGCCGCGAGCCTGCTGAAGCGGGAAGGCGGCGAGTTCGCGCTCTCCACCCAGTGCATCGGCGGCGGTCAGGGCATCGCCACCATCCTGGAAGCCGTCTAAGCGAGGTCCGACCATCATGGCCATGGAAATCAAGAAGGCGGCCGTCATCGGCGCCGGCGTGATGGGCGGCGGAATCGCCGCCCACATCGCCAATGCCGGCATCCCCGTCACCCTGCTGGACATCGTCCCGGAGGGGGCGGAGAACCGCAACGTCGTTGCCCAGGGCGCGGTCCAGCGCATGCTGAAGATGCAGCCGGCACCCTTCATGTCGAAGCGGGCGGCCAAGCTGGTCACCACCGGCAATGTCGAGGACGATCTGGAGTCGCTGGCGGATTGCGACTGGATCGTCGAGGCGGTGCTGGAGAACCCGAAGGTCAAGCAGGACCTTTACGCCAAGCTGGAGAAGATCAAGAAGAAGGGCGCGGTGGTGTCGTCGAATACCTCGACGATCCCGCTGGCGATCCTGACCGAGGGCCGGTCCGACGCCTTCAAGTCCGAATTCATGATCACCCATTTCTTCAACCCGCCGCGCTACATGCGGCTGCTGGAGATCGTGACCGGGCCGGAGACGGACCCGAAGGCCGTTGCCGGAATCACCCAGTTCTGCGACGTGCGCCTTGGCAAGGGCATTGTCGACTGCAAGGACACGCCGGGCTTCATCGCCAACCGTATCGGCAATCACTGGATGACGATCGGCGTCAACGCTGCCTTCGATCTCGGCCTGACGGTCGAGGAGGCGGATGCGGTCGCCAGCCGGCCGATCGGCGTGCCCAAGACCGGCATCTTCGGGCTGATCGATCTGATCGGCCTGGACCTGATGCCGCATGTCGCCAAGAGCATGTCGGAGACCCTGCCCAAGGGCGACGCATTCCACGGCATCTACAAGTCCCAGCCGCTGATCGAGAAGATGATCGCGGAAGGCTCGATCGGCCGGAAGGGCAAAGGCGGCTTCTACCGGCTGGCCAAGGCCGGCGGCAAGCGGGTCAAGGAATCCATCGACCTGAAGACCGGCGACTACGCCAAGTCCGAGAAGCCGAAGCTGGAGAGCGTGGGTAAGGCCCGCAAGGGCGGCTTGAGGGCGCTGGTCGAGCATCCGGACCATACCGGGCAGTACGCATGGCGCATGCTGGCGGAGACCCTGTCCTACAGCGCGGCCCTGGTGCCGGGGATCAGCGACACCATCACCGGCGTCGATGCCGCCATGCGGCTCGGCTACAACTGGAAATACGGGCCGTTCGAGCTGATCGATCAGCTCGGCACGGACTGGTTTGCCGACAAGCTGAAGGAAGACGGGCGGAACGTTCCGGCGCTGTTGGAAAAGGCGCGCGGCAAGACCTTCTATCGCTTCGAGGACGGCAAGGCGCAATACCTCACCACCGATGGCGACTATGCCGATGTGGTGCGGCCGGAGGGCGTGCTGTCCCTGGAGGACATCAAGCGCGTATCGGAGCCGCTGCTGAAGAACGGCTCGGCCTCTTTGTGGGATATCGGCGACGGCGTCACCTGCTTCGAGTTCACCTCGAAGATGAACGCGCTCGACGACCAGACCATGGCCCTTCTGGGCAAGTCCATCGCCCTGACCGGCAAGTCCTACAAGGCGATGGTGATCTACAATGAGGGCACCAACTTCACGGTGGGCGCCAATCTTGGCCTCGCCCTGTTCGCCCTGAACATCGCGCTGTGGCCGCAGATCGAGCAGATGGTCCAGGCCGGCCAGGACGCCTACAAGGCGCTGAAATACGCCCAGTTCCCGGTGGTCTCGGCCCCGTCCGGCATGGCCTTGGGCGGCGGCTGCGAGATCCTGCTGCATTCGCACGCGGTGCAGGCCCATGCCGAGTCTTACATCGGCCTCGTCGAGGTCGGTGTCGGGCTGGTGCCGGGCTGGGGCGGCTGCAAGGAGATGGTGATCCGGGCGACGGAGAACAAACGTCGGCCCGGCGGCCCGATGCCGCCGATCAGCACGGCCTTCGAGACGATCGGTACCGCCAAGGTGGCGCGCTCGGCCGCCGAGGCCCAGGAGCTGCTGTTCCTGCGCCCGACCGACGGCATCACCATGAACCGCGACCGGCTGTTGGCCGACGCCAAGGCCCGCGCCCTGGCGATGGCGGCGACGGAGGGTGGCTACAAGCCGCCGCAGCCGCCGGAGGAGATCCGGCTGCCGGGCCCGACCGCCCGCACCGCGCTGCAGATGGCGGTCGACGGGCTGGCCCTGGCCGGCAAGGCGACGCCGTACGACAAGGTGGTGTCCGGCGCGCTGGCCGAGGTGCTGTCCGGCGGCGACACCGACATCACCGAGGTGCTGACCGAGGACGATCTGCTGCGGCTGGAACGCGAGCAGTTCATGGGGCTGGTAAAGCAATCCGGCACCCTGGACCGCGTCGAGCACATGCTCGAAACCGGCAAGCCGCTGCGCAACTGACAACGCAGCTGACTGGATTTTCGTGAGACCCCTCACCCTCCCACGCTACGCGCGGGTCCCTCCCTCTCCCACAAGGGGAGAGGGGCCGGGTGCTGGACCTCTGTTTCCCTCTCCCCTTGTGGGAGAGGGAGGGGCCCGCGAAGCGGGAGGGTGAGGGGTCTTACAATGACACCGAAGTCAATTTGACTTGAGGAGCCCGATAGATGCCCGCTTATACCGCTCCCCTTGAGGACATCCGCTTCGTCCTGCACGACCTGCTGGACGTCAACCAGCTCACCAGCCTCAAGGGCTATGAGGACGCCACGCCCGACCTGATCGACGCGGTGCTCGAAGAGGCGGCCAAGGTCGCCGAGAACGAGCTCTTCCCGCTGAACCGATCCGGCGACGAGGAAGGCTGCACCTTCGAGAACGGCGTCGTGCGTACGCCCAAGGGCTTCAAGGAGGCGTACGACACCTTCATCGAAGGCGGCTGGACCGGGATCTCCTGCGATCCGGAGTTCGGCGGCCAGGGCCTGCCCAAGGTCCTGAACTTCGTGATGGAGGAGCTGATGTGCTCCGCCAACCTGTCCTTCGCCATGTATCCCGGCCTGTCGCACGGCGCGTACAACGCGATCGAGGCGTACGGTACGGACGAGCTGAAGCAGGCGTACCTGCCCAAGCTGGTGGACGGCACCTGGTCCGGCACCATGTGCCTGACCGAGCCCCATTGCGGCACCGATCTCGGCCTGATCCGCACCAAGGCGGAACCCGCCGAGGACGGGTCCTACAAGATCACCGGCACCAAGATCTTCATCTCCGCCGGCGAGCACGACCTGACCCAGAACATCGTGCATCTGGTGCTGGCCAAGCTGCCGGACGCGCCTGCGGGCATCCGCGGCATCAGCCTGTTCCTGGTGCCCAAGTTCCTGCCCAAGGACGAGAATGGCGAGCTGGTGCCGGGCATGCGCAACGGCGTCGCCTGCGGCTCCATCGAGCACAAGATGGGCATCAAGGCGTCCTCGACCTGCGTGATGAACTTCGACGAGGCCACCGGCTGGCTGGTCGGCGAGGAGCACAAGGGCATGCGGGCCATGTTCGTGATGATGAACGCCGCCCGCCTGGCCGTCGGCATCCAGGGGCTGGGGCTGGCCGAAGTCAGCTACCAGAACGCCCGCGACTACGCCAAGGAGCGCCTGCAGGGCCGCTCGCTGACCGGCGCGAAATTCCCGGACAAGCCGGCCGACCCAATCATCGTTCACCCGGACGTGCGCAAGAACCTGCTGACCCTGAAGGCATTCAACGAGGGCGCCCGGGCCCTGGCCTATTGGGTCGGCCTGCAGATCGACTTCCTGAGCAAGCACGACGATCCGCAGGTGCGCCAGGAGGCCGATGACCTGGTCGCGCTTATGACGCCGATCATCAAGGCGTACTTCACCGATATGGGCTATTTCGGCACCACCGCCGGCATGCAGGTGCTGGGCGGCCACGGCTACATCCGCGAATGGGGCATGGAGCAGTATGTCCGTGACGCCCGCATCGCGCAGATCTACGAGGGTGCGAACGGCATCCAGGCCCTGGACCTGGTCGGCCGCAAGCTGCCGCAGAACATGGGCCGGCTGCTCCGCCGCTTCTTCCACCCGGTCGACAGCTTCCTGCAGGAGCACGCCGAGGATGCCGAGATGGCGGAATTCGTCTTGCCGCTGATGAAGGCCTTCGGCCGGCTGCAGCAGGCGACCGCGGTGATCGCCCAGAAGGGCCTGAAGAACCCGGACGAGGCCGGTGCCGCCTCCACCGACTACCTGAAGCTCTTCGCCCTGGTGGCGATGGGCTACATGTGGGCGCGGATGGTCAAGGTGGCGCGTGGCAAGGCGGCCGACGCCAACGCCGCCTTCTTCGACAACAAGGTCAAGACCGCCCGGTTCTTCTTCCAGCGCATGCTGCCGGAGTCCGGCAGCCTGTTCAGCCAGATCATGGCCGGCGGCGAGTCGCTGATGGCCCACGACATCGACGCGTTCTAACAACCGGGGATTCTCACCACCAAGACACCAAGGCACCAAGAGGTACGTTCTCTTGGTTGGACACCGCCGAAGGCGGAGTCAATCGACCGAGTGTGGCAAAGCCGGCCGGATGAAGCCGCCTTCGGCGGAAACCCAAAAACCGGCGCGATCGCTTGGTGCCTTGGTGTCTTGGTGGTGAAACCCCGATCTGGGTTGTTCCGATGAACCTGTACCTGCGCCTCATCAAGGTCATCGTCGCCGGGCTGTTCGGCCGGCGGATCGAGACGCTGGGCGAGTCGGTGCTCATGTTCCGGGTCTGGCCGAACGATCTCGACTTCAACATGCACATGAACAACGGCCGCTATCTGACCCTCATGGATCTTGGCCGCCTCGACCTCGTGGTCCGCGCCGGCCTGCTGGGGATCGCCTTCCGCAAGGGTTGGATGCCGGTGCTGGCCTCGGCCACCATTCGCTTCCGGCGCTCGCTGGCGCCGTTCCAGCGATACCGCCTGCGCACCCGGGTTCTGGGCTGGGATGCCCGCAACGTGATCATGGAGCAGATCTTCGAGACCCTGGACGGCCAGATCGCCTCCCGGGCCCTGGTGCGGGGCGTTTTCCGCCGCAAGGGCGGCTCCGTTCCGACCGTGGAGATCGCCGAGGCGGCGGGATGGCCGGCCGAGTCGCCGCCCTTGCCTGAGCGGGTCACCGCCTGGCTGGCCGCCGAGGACCAGCTCAGCGAACGCAAGATCGCCCAGGCGGCCTGACGCTCCATCGCGGCGACTGCCGCCCGCTTAACCTTCTCGCAGCGCCTGGCATGTTAGACGGGACCGGCGATTTGGCCGGAGTCCCTGGATGCGAAACCCCTTGCGCAGCATCGCGCAGGCCTTGCTGCCGCGATCCGGCGGTCAGCGCTGGACCTTCGTCGGCACCTTCCTGATCGCCTTCTCGCTGCTGTCCTTCGAGGTCTCGACGGTCCGGACCATCAGCTTCGTCGTCGGCCCCAGCTTCATCTATTTCGCCATCGCCCTGGCCATGCTGGGGCTCAGCGCCGCCGGCTCGATCCTCAGCCTGGTCGATCTGAAGCGCCTGGCGCCGAAACGCGCGCAGATTCTGTTCTGGTCCAGCATCGGCATCGCCGTGCTGCTGCTGGCCACCCATGTGATCACCGCGGACGCCAAGGCGCATCTCAACGCGGTGTTGGAGGCGGCCGGCCGGGCCGGCGGCACCGAGCTTCTGGTGCGTACCCTGGTGGTCCGCAGCCTCATCTCGGCCCTGCAGATCGGCGCGCTGCTCAGCCTGCCCTATTTCCTGTTCGGCGCCCTGCTGGCCTTCCTGTTCGCGACCACGCCGTCCGGCACCTATGGCCGCCTCTACGCCGCCGACCTGATCGGCGCCGCCGCCGGCTGCCTGGGCGCCGTACTCGTGATGGAATCCACCGGCTACGCCGCCTCGGTCACCATGCCGGCGATCATCGCCGGGCTGGCGGCCGCCGCCTATGCCGCCACGTCCAGTCGCCGGATGGAGTTGGGCGGCCTCGCTGCCACGGCGATTCTCTGCCTGCTGCCGGTCTCCGATCGCTATGCCATCGCGGTCGAGCCGCCGGCCGATCCGAACTACCTGATCCGCGACTACGGCTACGCGCAGACCGTTGACGAACTCTGGCGCGGCTGGAACAGCTACACCCGGGTCGGGGCCGTCGCCGTGCCCGATGCGGAGGGCGATGGCCACGTCATCATGTCCCTGTCCAATGGCGACGGGATGGCCTGGTTGCTGCCCCACCGCCCGGATCGCGCGGAGCCGACGCGCCACTGGCCGGCCCTGCCGGCGCTGCTGCGCGGTGCGCCGCAGGACGCGCTGGTCATGTTCGCCGGTGTCGGCGCCGACCTGATGGCGATCCACGACAACACGCCCGAGGGCACGCGCGTCACCGGCGTGGAGCTGAACCGCACCATGGTCGATGGCGCGCTGGCCCTCGACTCCTTCGGCGCGGCCGAATTCCTGGCGCAGGACGGGGTCCGGCTGGAGGTCGCGGAGGGCCGCGTCTTCCTGGAGCGGGACCCGAACCGCTACGACGTGGTGCTGTATTCCTGGAGCGGCGCCACCGCCGCCTACTACGCCGGGGCGCTGGGCGGGACGACGCAGTTCCTGTTCACCTATGAGGGGCAGGCGGCCGCCTTCGACCATCTGAAGGAGGACGGCTACGCGGTCATCCTGCAGGTCAACAAGGTCAATGCCATCGCGGTGCTGAGGCGCTATCTGGAGAAGCGCGGGCTCGGCGATCCGTTGCGGACCGCGATCATCCTGTTCCATCCCGGCGACCCGTCGAACGCCTGGGACGGCCCGTTCGACAACAACCCGATGCTGGTGAAGCCGTCCGGATGGACCGATGCGGAGATCGCGCAGGTCATCGCCAATGCCGGCCGCGACGGGTGGGAAGTCGCCTATGCCCCGGGTCGCCCGGCCCATCCCGATTACGCGGTCTACAACCGGCTGCTGGCCACGGCGGACGTGGATGGCACGCTCGCCGCGTTGCGCGAGGAGAGCGGCCTGCGTTTCGGTCTGGTGACCGACGACCGGCCCTTCTATCTCGACCTGTTCTCGACCGGCCTCTATTGGGACGCCGCATTCTGGTCGCGCCTGGCGGACGGGGAGGGGCGGGCGCATGAAGTGTCACAGGCCTTGCGGGCGGTCTTCGTGGCGGCCATCTCGCTGGCGGCCTGTGCCTGCATCCTGCTGCCGCTCGCCTTCCGCAAGGGTCCCCGCGCCAGTACGCGGACCGCATCGCACCTGGTCTACTTCTTCTGCCTGGGCTCCGGATTCATGGCGCTGGAAATCGTGCTGATGCAGAAGATGAGCCTGCTGTTTGGCAATCCGGGGCTGACCATCGCCGTGGTCCTGGCCTGCGTCATCCTGTTCTCCGGCATCGGCAGCCTGATCAGCGGCTGGACCTTCGCCCGCGGCCTCGGCTTTCGCAGCGCCGCGGCCGGCATCGTTGTTTACGGCCTGGTACTGTTCGCAATCCTCGATCCGGCGCTCAAGGCGATGCTGGTCTGGCCGGAGCTCGCCAAGGGCCTGGGGCTTGCCGCGATCATCGCGCCCGGTGCCCTGCTGCTGGGCCACATGTTCCCGCAGGGGCTGGCTTTTGCCGGTCGCGATGATGCCGCCCTCATCCCCTGGGCCTGGGGCATCAACGGCGCCACCGGCACCGTCGCCGCCGGTCTGACGCCACTGCTGGCGCAGGCCTGGGGCTTCAACGCCGTGCTGCTGCTGTGTGCCGGCATCTACGCAACGATTTTGCTTCTGCCGGCCTATTCCTGGGCCCGGCAGCCGATCCATTCCGGGGCAGACGACGCGCTGGCGGCCGCGGAATAGCGCCTATCGCTTCGCGTATTGGGTTGCGCCGAACATCATTTCGCGCGCCTTCTCGTCCATCGGGCCCTCCTTGCGGCGGTCGGCCAGGACCTGCAGGCCACGCTGAACCGCAGGGCGGGCGTCGATCGCGTCGACCCAGCGCTTGACGTTCGGGAAGTCGTCCCAGGACTGGCCCTTGCGCTCAATGCCGCGGGTCCAGGGGAAAGTGGCGATGTCGGCGATGGTGTAGTCGGGACCGGCAAGATACTCGCTCTGGGCCAGGCGCCGGTCCATGACACCATAGAGCCGGCCGGACTCGTTGGTATAGCGGTCGACGGCGTACGGCATCGGTTCCGGGGCGTAGACGCGGAAATGGTGGGCCTGGCCGAACATCGGGCCGACGCCGCCCATCTGGAACATCAGCCACTGGATCGTGTCGTACCTCGCCGGGTGCTCCTGGGGCCAGAACCGGCCGGTCTTCTCCGCCAGGTACATCAGGATGGCGCCGCTCTCGAACAGGGAATAGGGCTGTCCGCCCGGCCCGTCGTGGTCGACGATCGCCGGCATCTTGTTGTTCGGGCTGATCTTCAGGAACTCCGGCTTGAACTGGTCGCCGGCGCCGATGTCGACCGCGTGGACCTCGTAAGGGAGCCCGGTCTCCTCGAGCATGATGGAGACCTTGAACCCGTTGGGGGTTGGCCAGGTGTGCAGGTCGATCATGTCGGGGAGCCTCCGCGTCCGGTTTGATATCGGGAATCCAGTCTTATCCCGCGGTCTCGGTAGAGGGAAGGGATCGGCTCGTCCGTTCGTTCCGGAACACGGAATTCTGATCGCCATGTTCAAACCAACACCGTCATCGCGAGCGAAGCGTGGCGATCCACTCTCTCCTCAAACAGTGGATTGCTGCGTCGCCTCCTGAGCTTGTCGAAGGGGGCTCCTCGCAATGACGGCTTGGGGCAACCGGCTTGCTGCCAAAGAGTCTCGCCGGGCGCCTTTTAGTAACTTGATTGTTACGTAAAGAGACTGTTACATAACCCGATACCACCAATGACGCGACGCGGAGGGAGACGGCCATGACGGCGAAATCGGTCATCAAGGGCTATTACGACCACTGGCTGAAAGGCGACCGGGAGGCGGCGCGCGCGGCCCTGGCCGACGACCTCACATTCCGCAGCCCGGCCGACAATTTCGACTCCGCCGATGCCTTCATGGAGAAGTGCTGGCATCTCTCCGAGCAGTTCAACACGATGGATGTCGTGCACGAGGTCTATGACGATGGCAGCGGATATCTCGTCTACCGCACCGGCGATTTTTGCTGTGGCGAGCTCCACAAGATCCGGGACGGCAAGATCTCGGAGGTCTACGTGACCTTCAATCCGACCGTCTGAGACCGATGGACGAGCAACTGCGCGCCCTGGCCGATCCGACCCGGCGGGAGATCCTGCGCCGGCTGCTGGACCATGAGGCGGCGGCCGGGGAGATCGCGGGCGCCTTTGCGGTCAGCCGCCCGGCGGTGTCCCGGCATCTGAGGGTGCTGCGCGAGGCCGGGCTGGTCACCGTCCGCCACAAGGGCACCAGCCGCTACTACCGGACGGACGAGGCGGCGCTGTCGGCGGTCCGCGCAAGGCTGGATGCGTTCTGGGAGGCCGGCCTGCCGCGCCTGAAGGCGGCCGTGGAAGCCCGCCCCAAATCGACGAAATCGGGGAAGTGATGAAGAAATCGATCTGGATCGACGCCGCGCCGGACATCGTCTTCGGCTACCTGACCGAGGGCGAGCACATGGCCCAGTGGAGCGGCGTGGCGGCGGAGCTGGACGCGCGGCCCGGCGGCATCTTCCGGCTCGACATGGGGGCTGCCGGCATCCTGGCCGGGCGGTTCCTGGAGGTCCGGCGGCCGAAGCGGATCGTCTACGAGGTCGGTGCCGAGGACGACGATCCGGACAGGATGAGCCGGGTCGAGATCACCCTGTCGCCGGAGGTCGACGGCACAAGGGTCGATGTGGTGCACGACGCCCTGCCGCCGCCCTTCCAGCCGGTCGCCAGCCGCGGCTGGGACCACCATCTGGCCCGGCTGAGCGTCGTCGCGTCCGGCGGCACGCCGGGTCCCGACACGCTGTGCGATCGGCCGATGGAGGCGTTGATGGACGCTGACGAGGGCTAGCGCGGGCGCCCTGTCAGCGTGCGTTGGGCGTTGAGGCGTCCAGCACGTCGATCCAGCCTTCCTCGATCGCGTTGCGGAGCGGCACGGTTCGCACGCAGAAATCGGTGCGATAGTCGATCGGCTCCAGTTCGGGCGCCCCGCCATCGTACCGGACGAGCATGAAGAGCATTTGCTCCCCTTGCTCGAAATAGCTGCCGAGGCAACTGCAGCCATCCTCGGAATAGACAAGCGTCTCCCCGGAGACCGCGCCGCTCCAGACGTGATCGACGGCGACCCGCGCGACCTTCTCGCCGCATCGCGAACCGTCGCGATGGACGCTGCAGATGCGAAATGCGGAGCTGCCGCCTTCCCGGTACCGCACCGACAGGATCTCGCCGCTGAATATTGCGTCGGCGCGGGCGATGTCGGCCTCCAGCGGGCCCTGGCTGCATGATGTTGCCGCCGCGTCGGAAGCGGCGAAGAGCAGAAGAGTCGCGGCCACGATCGGCCTGAGTTTCTTGGGCGTCATTATGCGGCCCTCCAATCGTCGTTGAGGAGGACCATGCCGGCCGCGTGTGGCAACGCGATCCCCATCCGGTGGCCTTGGTATGATCGTGCCATCTGCCGGCCGCCGCCAGGGTCACATCGCCAGCAGATCCAGGCCGAGGGTGTCCATCACCAGGACCACCGCGCCGGCATGGACGCCGAAGATGAACACGTAGGCGAGGGAGATCACCAGGATTCCGGCGCCGCCCATCGGTCGCGCGGACGGCGTCTCGTTGCCGAGATGCCAGGCCTGCATGGCTCCCAGCGCCGCCAGCGCCGCCAGGATGTACTCGCCGACGGCCAGGGAACCGGCCATGCCGGCGACGGTGAGCCCCAGCAGGACCGGCCGGGCGCGTCGGACGCTGGCGGACTGGACCAGGCTGCGCACGACGTGGCCGCCATCCAGCGGCAGGACCGGGATGAGCTGGACGGCGTTCATCAGGCCGATGAGAAGGGCAAGGAGGTAGAGGCTGCGGTCGAGCATGAACCCCGGACCGCCGAACTTGCCGAGCTTGGCCGCTTCCGAATAGCCGGGCTCGCCGACCAGCAGCGCTCCGCCGAGCAGCGCCAGGCAGGGCACCACGCTGATGCCCGCGCCCATCAGCGAGACGAAGGCGTCGTCGAACTGGGTCTTGTAGGGCTGGTTGGGAACCGCGACGCCGCCGAAGAAGGGCACCAGCATGATGCGCGGATTGGGCTGGCCGGTGATGCGCATGGCCAGCCAGTGGCCGAATTCGTGGATGACGATGGCGATGGACAGGATGATCGCCGGAATCCAGCCGAACAGGAACGCGAAGCTGGCGAAGGCCAGGACCGTCAGCCCCAGGCTTTTCCAGGGCGACTGCGTCGATTTCGGAATGACCGTGCCCGCACCGGTCTCGCAATAGCTCTTCAACTGGTCGATGGTCCGGATCATGAAGCGGCGCATGCCCCAATGCTGGCCCAGCGTGTCGACCTCGCCGCGCCAGGAGATGGTCACGTCCATCGCGCCGCCATCCTCGGTCTGGGTGAATTCCTCGCAGTTCCGCTCACCGAACGGAAAGGGCTTGTCGTTCACGCTGACGCAGCGCGTCGCCATGTGGAACGGCGGCTCCTCCGCAATGGTCTCGCTGCGGACCACCGTGTCCTGGGCGCAGCCGCGGCTGCCGCCCCGCACCACAAGGTCGACCATCTTCGGGTCGTCCTCGACGACGTGCAGCTCTTCGACGGTGTCGTGGAAACCGGCGCTGACGGGGTCTGCCGGATCGCACCGGTAGGCCTGCCAGATGCGCTCGGGCGGTGCCGCGATCCGCCGCCGGACGGTGATCTCGCGGAACCGCCGATGCGGCCACATCCGCACGATCAGCACCGCCACGACGCCCACGATGACGGCTGTCCAGAGAAGAAACTTGGCCTCGACGTCCATGCGCCGACTCCACCGATGCACCCAAGGGGCGCAACAATGACCGGTCGGACTTAAGGGGCTGTGAATCGCGTCGGCCGCTGCACGCGACGACTGCGAAGGACATCCGCGCCGGGGCTACTGAAAATCGATGCCAAGCACCTTCGCGCCGTAGACGGCAATGCCGGCATGGATGCCGAGAACCATCACGTATCCGATGCCGATCGTCGCGATCCCGGCACCGCCCATCGGACGGGCTACCTGATGATCGGCGCCGATTTGCCATGCCTGCAACGCGCCCAGCGCCAGGAACGCGGCCAGGATGTAGGATCCCATGATGCCGAAGCCAGCCATGCCTGCGAATGCCAGTCCAAGCAGAATCGGACGGGCACGACGCGCGTTGGTCGATTCAATGACGCTCCGAAGGACGTGTCCGCCGTCCAGTGGCAGCAACGGGAGCAATTGCAGGGCATTGAGCGCGCCGAAGAGGAGGGCGATGATGAGCAGGCCCCGGCCCGTCGAAAACAGCACCTGAAGCTTGTTGCCGGGAACCGGACCGTCGGCGATGCCCACGGCGAACGCGCTCAGCAGAAAAATCAGGCAAGGCAGCGCACTGAGCCCCGCTCCGGCGAGGGCCACGAACGCCCGGTCGAATTGGGTCTTGTAGGGGTGGTTGGGGATCGCGACGCCGCCAAAGAACGGTATCAGCATGATGCGCGGCTTGGGCTGGCCGGTCAGTCGCATTGCGAGCCAATGACCAGCCTCGTGGATGATGATGGCCAGCGACAGGATGAGGGCGACTTCCCACCCGATCAGATAGGCGAAGCTCGCGAATGTCAGGGCGGTCAGGCCGAGGTTCACCAGTGGCGACCGCTTCAATTTCGGAACAGCGGTGCCCTCGCCCGTCTCGCAGAACGACTTGAGCGAATCCATGTACTTGCGCAGCCGGCGCTCGATGAGCTTCTGCTGTATCAGCATGGCGGTTTCGCCCCGCCAGGTCAGCGTGACGTCCGTCACGCCATCCTCGTCGGTCAGCCGCATGCTCCACTCCTGGTCCAGGCCAAAGGGAAGCGGCTTGCCGTCGACAGCGATGATGCGGGATGCGTAATGGTTGGGAGGATCGACATCGAGCGTCTCGCATCGGATCACATTGTGATGTGTGCCGTGCCGGCCGCTGGTGTCGACCACGATCTCGGTGATCTCCGGATCGGTACTCAGAACGGTGAAGTCGGTGATTGTGTCGTTGAAGGCCGCGTTTCGGGGGTTCTCAAGATCGACCTGGATCAGTTCCCACACCCGTTCCACCGGCGCGGCGATGCGTCGACTCGCGGTGAATTGACGGGAGCGGCGGCGTGGCCACAACAGAACCATCAAGACGGCGACCATCACCAAGACGATCGCCGTCCACACAAAGACTCTGGTGTCGCCATCCATGCCACAGCCTCACGGATGTGACCGACCGGTGCAACAAGGACGGTTGCGGCTCAACCGCCCGTCAATACCGGGCGTCGTGCCGTCCGGCCATCCGACGGGGTGTTATCCGCCTCAGTCCAGCGCGGCTTCCAGCTCCGGCACGGCGTTGAACAGGTCGGCGACCAGGCCGTAATCGGCGACCTGGAAGATCGGCGCTTCTTCGTCCTTGTTGATGGCGACGATGACCTTGCTGTCCTTCATGCCGGCCAGGTGCTGGATGGCGCCGGAGATGCCGACGGCGATGTAGAGGTCGGGGGCCACGACCTTGCCGGTCTGGCCGACCTGGTAGTCGTTGGGCACGAAGCCGGCATCGACCGCCGCGCGGCTGGCGCCGATGGCGGCACCCAGCTTGTCGGCGACCTTCTCCAGCAGGACGAAGTTGTCGCCCGAGCCCATGCCGCGGCCGCCGGAGATGACGATCTTGGCGGAGGTCAGCTCCGGCCGCTCGCTCTCGCTCAGCTCCTCGCCGACGAAGCGCGACAGGCCGGCATCGGCACTGCCGGAGACCGCCTCGGTTGCGCCGCTGCCACCGTCCTCGGCGGCCGCGTCGAAGGCGGTGGTGCGCACCGTGATCACCTTGACCGGATCGGCCGACTGGACGGTGGAGATGGCATTGCCGGCATAGATCGGCCGCACGAAGGTGTCGGGCGACTCCACCCCGATGATGTCGGAGACCTGCTGCACGTCCAGCAGCGCGGCGACCCGCGGCATCAGGTTCTTGCCGTTGGAGGTGGCCGGGGCCAGCACGTGGCCGTAATTCTTGGCCAGCTCGACCACCAGCGGGGCCAGGTTCTCGGCCAGCTGGTGCTCCAGCTCCGGCGCGTCGGCGACCAGCGCCTTGGCGACGCCGGCGACCTTTGCGGCGGCATCGGCGGCGGCGGAGCAGCCGCTGCCGGCGACCAGCACATGGACGTCGCCACCGATGGCGGCGGCGGCGGTCACCGCGTGCAGGGTGGCCGGCTTCAGGGTCTCGTTGTCATGCTCGGCGATGACGAGGATGCTCATGGCGTTCGGTATCCCGGAATTCGGCGCCGCTCGTGCGGCGCTCTAGATGACCTTGGCTTCGTTCTTCAGCTTGTCGACCAGCTCGGCGACATCGGCGACCTTCACACCGCCGCCGCGCTTGGGCGGCTCGACCACCTTCAGCGTGGTCAGGCGGGGGGCCGGATCGACGCCCAGATCGGCCGGGGCCATCTGCTCGATCGGCTTCTTCTTCGCTTTCATGATGTTCGGCAGGCTGGCGTAGCGCGGCTCGTTCAGGCGCAGATCGACCGTGATGATCGCCGGCAGCTTCAGCCACACGGTTTCCAGCCCACCATCGACCTCGCGGGTGACGTTCAGCCCGCCATCGGCGGCCGCCAGCTTCGAGGCGAAAGTGCCCTGAGGCCAGCCCATCAGGGCCGCCAGCATCTGGCCGGTCTGGTTGGAATCGTCGTCGATGGCCTGCTTGCCCATGATGACCAGCTCCGGGCCTTCCTTGTCGACGATCGCCTTCAGCATCTTGGCGACGGCCAGCGGCTGCAGGTCTTCGTCCGACAGCACATGGATGCCGCGGTCGGCGCCCATGGCGAGCGCGGTGCGGATGGTCTCCTGGCATTGCTGCACGCCCATGGAGACGGCGACGATCTCGGTCGCGGTGCCGGCCTCCTTCAGGCGGATCGCCTCTTCCACGGCGATCTCGTCGAAGGGGTTCATCGACATCTTCACGTTGGCCAGGTCCACGCCGGACCCGTCGGCCTTCACGCGCACCTTGACGTTGTAGTCGATCACCCGTTTCACGGGGACCAGGATCTTCATCGCGTCCGCTCCTCCGAAAGGCAAGACCCGGCACGGCGGCCGCCGTCCGGAATTCGAAATCTATCTAGTTTACGTTTACGTAAACGTCAAGCAAGGCGAGCCCGGTCGTGCCTGAATGGGCGGCCGGGACGACGGCGAGACAATGTGGCCGGAAACCGCCGGCTGTCAATGCGATGAAGCCGCCCAATCCGGTCACGACCGTCGTTTTTTCATCGCAGCAGCCGCAACCACTGCCACAGGTTCAGCAGCGACATCAGCGAGGAGGCGACATAGGTCAGTGCGGCGGCCTGAAGCAGCCTTCGGGCCGCGGGCAGGTCCTCCTTCGGCACATAGCCGCCCTGGTCCAGGATCGGCAGGGCGCGCTTGAAGCTTGCGTCGAGTTCGACCGGCAGGGTGATCAGGCTGGCCACGACACCGCTGGCCATGGTGACGATGCCCGCGCCGATCTGGATCAGGAACAGTGCCGGCGACCGGACCACCAGAGCGACAATCGGCGCCGCGATGAGGATGATCGACCCCAGGCGCTGGATCTTGCGGGCGGATCGCTCGGTTCTGCCGCGGTCGGCAAGCGGCGCGTAACCGTCGCGGTCCTGCAGAGCGTGCCCGACCTCGTGGGCGGCGACGACGACGGCGGTCAAGGACCGCCCGTTATACAGATCCCGGGTGAGACGGACCGCCTTTTTCCCGAGGTCATAGTGATTGCCGCGATCCGTCGGCTCGACGGCCACCTCCGGCAAGCCCGCCTCATCCAGCAGGTGGCGCGCGAGCTCGCCGCCCGTGCCGGGGAAATCCGGGCGGTCATGGGCGTATTTGCGCATGACCATGCGGCTCCAGACCGCCGGTCCGTAGACCAGCAGCAGGACGGCGACGATGATGAGGATGAACAGCATCACGCCAACTCAAATGGCGTCCGGCATAGCCCGCGGCAACATCAGTTCTGTTGCGGCCCGGTGGCGTAGGCCAGGCAGGTCTCGACGATCCGGGCGCATTCGGCGAACCGCCCGCCGCGGCTGGAATTGTAGACCAGCTCGACGACTCGGCCGTCGACCAGGGTGAAAGTGGCCTCGCAGTATTCCGACTGCAGCCGGGTGGACAGCGGCACGCTCACACCGGTGCCGAAATGGCCGCTGCCGCCGAACACGCCGACGGTGCTGCCGCCATAGCCGTAGACCTGCTCGTTCTCATAGGTGAAATACTCGACATTGGCGTCGCGCCGGGACCGGTCCGGCACGCCGGCGCAGCTCAGGAGCTGGGCGGTCGGCATTCCGATAAGCTCCTGGCGGGCCAGCATGGCGCGCTCGCTGGCGGCGCTGGAACAGCCCGCCACCGCTGCGGCCATCGCCAGTCCGATTGCACGGTTTGCCCATCCAGCCATGATCGAGACTCTAGGCCGCCGCCCCGCGCTTCGCCAGACGCTGCGGCGAAAGTGTCGCAACGGTGATCCCGCGTGAGGCGATGTCGTCCGGCAGCGCCGTGCCGGCGATTCCGGCGGCGGCGAGCCGGGCCATGGCCGGCGCGGTCTGGATGCCGTAGCCGCCCTGGCCGGCGAGCCAGAAAAAGCCTTCGGCCCGGTCGTCCCAGCCGACCACCGGCAGCCCGTCGGCGACGAAGCTCCGAAGCCCGGCCCAGCGGTTGACGATGCGCCGGGCCTTCAGGGTGGTGGCGCGCTCGACCCGGTCGATGGCCATGGCGATGTCGATCTCCTCCGGCTGGACGTCGCAGGGCGGCATCGGCGTCGCGTCGGCCGGCGAGGCCAGGAACCGGCCGGTCTCCGGCTTCAGGTAGAAGGTCTCGTCGACGTCGATCACCATTGGCATGCCGTGATCGGCGACCGGTGCGGCCGGATCGAAGACCAGGGCGGTGCGCCGCTTCGGCACCAGGCCGATGGTCGGAACGCCGGCCATTTCCGCGACCGTGTCGGCCCAGGCCCCGGCCGCGTTGACCACGACCGGTGCGACGATCGGGCCGGCGGCGCTGTCGACCTGCCAGGCATTGCCGTCCCGTTTCAGGCTCTGCACGGCGGCATTGGTGACGATCCGTGCCCCGCGCGCCTTGGCCATGCGCTGGAACCCGCCATGCAGCGCATGCACGTCGATTTCCATGGCCTCCGGCTCGGCGATCGCACCGGCCACGTAGTCCGGCCGCAGGATCGGCGCAAGCGCCAGCGCCTCGTCGCGGCCGAGCCGGCGGCCGCCCTCCGCCTCTGCCGCCACCGCTTCGGCGCGGTCGAGGGAGGCTGCCTGGTCGTCCCGGCCGATCAGCAGGATGCCGCGCGGCAGCAGCAGCGGCGTCGCCGCGAACCCGTCCGGCGGCGTGCCGAGGAAATCCCGGCTGGCGGCGGTGAGGGCCCGGATGGCCGGCGGTCCGTAGGTCTCGGTGAACATGGCCGCCGACCGGCCGGTGCTGTGATAGCCCGGCTGGTCCTCGGCCTCGACCAGGATCACGCTGCGATCGGATGCCAGCTCGGCCGCGGCGGACGCGCCGGCGATGCCGGCGCCGACAATCAGGACATCGGCTTCAAGCACCAGCGCCTAGAGCGCGGCGCGGATCGCGCCGGCCATCTCGTCGGGCGGTGTGTCGTAGGGGAACACGGCCACGTTGCTGCCGTCCGGCGCCATCAGATAGGTGAAGGAGGAATGGTCCATCAGGTAGTAGTCCGGATCGCCGGTATCGACCTTGGCGTAGAACACGCGGTAGGCGCGGGCGACCTCGGCGATCTGCTCGTCGCTGCCGGTCAGGCCGACGATATCGGGATGGAATGCTTGCACATATTCGGCCATCGCTTCCGGCGTGTCGCGCTCCGGATCGATGGTGATGAACAGCGGTTGCAGCTGTTCGACATCCGACGCGTCGAGCCGGTCGAGCGCCGAGGCCATGCGCGACAGCTCCGTCGGGCAGACGTCCGGGCAGAAGCTGTAGCCGAAGAAGATCAGCAAATGGCGATCGCCGAAGCTGCGGTCGGTGACGGCCGCGCCCGAATCGTCGACCAGCTCGAACGGGCCGCCCACGGCGACCGCGCTGGCGATCCGCGTCAGGCTGCCGCCGCGCGCCGCCAGCTCCTTGTTCACCAGCCAGAGCGCCACGCCGGCCAGCACGACCAGCGCCACGCTGCACATGATCAGAAGGCGGTTCAACTGTGCCTGGGTCACGAATGCGTCTCCGGTTCCGGGGCCTGCCAAGGATATAGGCGAAGAGACCGGCCTCCGAAAGGGCTGCCGGGCCGCCGACCCATGCTATCCTGCCGGCCGATCGAGTCACGCGGACGGACAGGCAATGCCCAGGCGGTTCAAGGCCATATGGGGCGAGAAGCGCCCGCCCAAATCCCTCGGCCGTCCCGCCGCCTCTGCCGAGACGGACAGCGAGAGCGGCGACGAGGGCGCCGGCCGTGACAAGGACCTTTATGCGCTGAAAGTGATGCGCGAGCGCGGGCTGATCAGCGAAGAGGACTACGAGCGTCGCAAGGCCAGGATCGAGGCCGGCAAGGGCTAGGCGGTGGCGCGCGAGGCCCGTCCGGGTGTGCGGATGTCGCCGGTCCTGTCGGTGGACACCGTTCTTGCCATCATCTCCGACAGAATCAGGACCGTGATCGCGAAGATCATCAGTTCGTAGACATAGGCGCGGTCGAGGACATAACGGGCTCTGGCCGGCGGTGTCGCACCCGCCGCGATCAGTTCGAGCGGATCGTCCCGCGATGTCAGGCTGACAATCCCGACGTCGATCGACGCCAGCCCCGCATTGGCGTCGGCCGGGGCGTCGGCCCGTTCGATGCGCAGAGGCCCGGTGCCCCAACCGCCATGGTCCGTCGTGGCGCCCGACAGCTGATGCGTTATTCCGCCGATCACCAGGGGCATGAAGAACAGGGGCGCGATCCGAGCACCAAGCCGCATCCGCCGCCCGCGCAGGTCGATCTGCCGCCCTGTCGCCAGATCGTGCAGGGACCGGCAATGGCGAACCAGCACAAGATGCATGACGCCTAGCGTGAGGCCGATCGTGCCGATGCCGACATGGTGGGTGAAATTCTCATTGATCTCATCCACGTAGTTCAGCCACTGCAGGGGCAGGTCGACCAAGGGCGCGATGAGCAGGCAGAGCCCAAACATGGTCGCGGTGAGGCGAAGAACGGGAGACTGCCAGATCACCGCCTTCGGCCGGTCTTCTCCGGGGACCGTCGGGCGCGCCTGCAGCCAGTTGACCATCAGGACCGACGCCAGCCACAGCCAGGGGAGGAGCGCGAGAAGCTCGGCGGCCAGATGCGGGAGCCGATACAGGAGCCACAACAGGAACGCGGAGGAGGCGCCGACGGGTAGGGACCACAGGTCCGCCAGGTGCCAGAAACCCAGCAACACGCCCCGCTGGAGGGGCAGCATCAGGGTCGACTGCAGGATCAGCACGGCGAGGAACGGCAGGACGTACAGTTTGGCGTAGTCGCCAAGCCCGTCATAGGCAGGCGTGTGTGTCCGGACGAAGACCAGAAATCTGGCCCAGAGGTGTTCAAGCATGCGCGGACCTTATTGAGAACCGCACAAGTCCGCAACCTTCGATGGTGTATCCAGCGTCTTGGTTCCCGCCAGGGAGACAGTCCCGGCCCCGCCCCGGATGCGAAAGGCGCTTTCGGCGCGCGGCTGATCAGATAGACTGGGAACCGATATCCGCATGTGAGAGCGCCGCATGACCATCCAGCACCCCTATCTTCTCTTCCTGGGCGACGCGCCGGACCAGCTGGCCGCGAAGACCGCCAATGGCGTCGCCATGTGGCGGCGCGACTGGTGCCTCGGCCAGCTTCGTTATCCGGACTGCAAGGCCGATCTTGGGCTGCCAGACATGACGCTGGAGGCGGCGGCGGAAGCCGGGGCCAAGACCCTGGTGATCGGCGTGGCCAATCGCGGCGGCAAGATCGCACCCGCCTGGCAGGAGAGCATGGTGCGGGCGTTGGAACTGGGCATGGATATTGCCAGCGGGCTGCACCAGAAGGTCGCGGACCTGCCGGCCGTGAAGGAGGTGGCGAAGCTGGAGGGGCGCCAGCTCTTCGACGTGCGCCACCCGTCCGGCGACCTGGAGGTCGGCAATGGCGAGCGGAGGCCGGGCAAGCGGCTGCTGACCGTCGGGACGGATTGCTCGGTCGGCAAGATGTTCACCTCCCTGGCCCTGGAAGCGGAGATGCGGGCGCGGGGGCTGAAAGCCGATTTCCGCGCCACCGGCCAGACCGGCATCCTGATCGCCGGCGAGGGCGTCTCGGTCGACGCGGTGGTGGCCGATTTCATCTCCGGCGCCACCGAGAGCCTGGCGCCGGCAAACGACCCGGATCACTGGGATCTGGTCGAAGGGCAGGGATCGCTGTTCCACGCTTCCTTCGCCGGCGTCTCCATGGGCCTGCTGCACGGCTCCCAGGCCGACGCGCTGGTGCTGTGCCATGAGCCGGGGCGGCCGCATATGCGCGGCCTGCCGGGCTATCCGCTGCCGGACATCGCCGAGTGCATCGCGCTCAACGAGCGCTGCGCCCGGCTGACCAACCCGGATGCCCGGTTCGTCGGCATCGCCTGCAACACCGCCGCGCTGGACGAGACGGCCGCGCATCGGGTGATGTCGGACCTGGAGGAGGCGCACGGCCTGCCGACGGTGGACCCGGTGCGCACCGGTGTGGGTCCGATCGTCGACCGGCTGCTCGCCTGAACCCGCGCCGATGCCCAGACGCCTGACGGTCCTCCGCGAGAGCTGGCCGCTGGCCGGCGTGTTCGCCATTTCCCGCGGCAGCCGCACCGAGGCCAAGGTGCTGGTGGTCGAGATCGAGGAGGGCGATGCGGTCGGGCGCGGCGAGTGCGTGCCCTACCCCCGCTATGGCGAGAGCGTGGACAGCGTCGCCGCGCAGATCGCCGGCGTCGCGGCCGAGATCGAGGGCGGCGCCGGGCGCGACTGGCTGCAATCGGCGCTCCATGCCGGGGCCGCGCGCAATGCGGTCGATTGCGCCCTATGGGACCTGGAAGCGAAGCAGGCCGGCCGTCGGGTCTGGGACCTGGCCGGGCTGCCGGAACCGGGCCCGGTCACCACCGCCTTCACCATCAGCCTCGACACCGCGGAGAAGATGGCCGAGGCGGCGCGGGCGGAGTCGCGCCGGCCGCTGCTGAAGGTCAAGCTGACCGGCGAGGGGGATCTGGAACGGCTGCGGGCGATCCGCGCCGCAGCACCAGACAGCCGCCTGATCGTCGATGCCAACGAGGCCTGGAGCCCGGACGATCTGGCCGAGATGCCGGCGACCCTGGCGCGGCTCGGCGTCGAGATGATCGAGCAGCCGCTGCCGGCGGGCGACGACGACGCCCTGTTCGGGAGCGCCAGCCCGATCCCGATCTGCGCCGATGAGAGCTGCCATGACAGCGATTCTCTGCCGCGGCTCGCCGGCAAGTACGCCATGGTGAACATCAAGCTCGACAAGACCGGCGGGCTGACCGAGGCGCTGAAGCTGCGCGCGGCGGCGGAGAAGGCCGGCTTCGCCATCATGGTCGGTTGCATGGTCGGCACATCCCTGGCCATGGCGCCGGCGATGCTGGTGGCCCAGGGGGCGGCGGTCGTCGATCTGGACGGGCCGCTGTGGATGCGCCAGGACCGGGCGCCGGGACTCGCAATTTCCGGATCGACAATCCATCCGCCGGAAGCCGATCTTTGGGGTTGATGGTCCCGGGGATGACGGCCAGATAGGGTTGTAACGGCGGTCGGGTTGACGCGCCGCCATCCGTCCAGAGATGACGGCATGCAATTGTTCAGTGGAATTCGGGAGGCGTTTGGAATGGGCAGGATCGCGGTCGCCGACGCGCCCTCGCTGGCGCCCCAGTTGGATGTCTGGTCGCCCTCGCCGGTGATCCAGTGGCTGATCCTCGACGGTTGGCGCATCGAGTCGGTGCCCGATCTGTTGAAGGCGCTGGCGGTGCGCTTGTGCGACGAGGGCCTGCCGCTGTGGCGCCTGTTCTGCCTGGTGCCGACCCTGCACCCGCTCTACATCGGCAGCGGCCATCGCTGGAAGCGGGGCGAGGAGGAGATGTTCCAGGGCTATGGCGAGCACAGCGCCCGCAAGAGCCCGGCCTTCATGGAAAACCCGATGAAGCTGATTATGAATGACGGCTTCGCCGGCGTTCGCCGCCGCATCCCGGACAACTACACCGAGGGCGAGTTCCCGCTGGTCGACGAGCTGCGGGAGCAGGGCGCGACCGACTATGTGTGCATGCCGCTGGAGTTCACCAGCGGCGAGCGCACCGCGATCTCCTTCGCCTCCGACCACCCCGACGGCTTCTCCTCCGCCGATTTGAAGCAGCTCAACGATCTGCTGCCGGTCCTGGCGCGGCTGATCGAGCGCGAGACCCTGCGCAGCACCACGGAGAACCTGCTGGACACCTATGTCGGCAGCCATGCCGGGCGGCGCATCCTGCGCGGGCAGATCCAGCGCGGCAACGCGGAGACGATCTACGCGGCGATCTGGTACGGCGACCTGCGCGGCTTCACGGCGATGAGCGAGAACCTCTCCCGCGACGCCATGATCGAGGTGCTGAACGCCTATTTCGAAACCATGGCGACGCCGGTCCAGTCCCATGGCGGCCAGGTGCTGAAATTCATCGGCGACGCCATGCTGGCGATCTTTCCGCTGGAGGACGATGCTCGCAAGCCCGAGGTCTGCGGCCGGGCCCTGGATGCCGCCCAGGAGGCGGTGGCCGGCATGACCATGCTGAACGCCCGGCGGGTCGCGGTCGGGGCGCCGACCCTGGAGTACGGGCTTGCCCTGCATATCGGCGAGGTCACCTACGGCAATATCGGCGCGCTGGACCGGCTCGACTTCACGGTGATCGGCCCGGCCGTCAATCTCGCGCACCGCATCGAGCAGCTTTGCAAGGTGCTGGACCGCCGGCCGCTGCTGTCGCGCCATTTCGCCGAGGTCAGCAGCCGCCCCTCCCAGCTCGTCGGCAGCTACGAGCTGCGCGGGCTGACCGGCCCGCGAGAGGTCTACGCACCCGTCTACGAAGGCTGACCCCGCCTCGCCACCGCCGCGACGCCGGCCCCGAATTGTTTCGCCGGTGAAACAGCTATCGCTGGTGTGCGATTTCAATCCGTGTAACCATCCGGTCATATTCGAAAGCCAATCGGCAATTATCGGTCCGGCGGCGCGGTTGCGGCATTGGCTGAACCAAGCGGGGTGTGACATGACCGATACCTTCCTGGTCGGCGTGGACGGCAGCGACGACGGTGCGCGCGCCGCGGCGTTCGCCGCGAAGCAGGCGAAGGACTGCAGCGCGCGGCTGGTGGTGGCCTATGTCATCGAATGGTCGCCGTACAGCTTCAACACGCCCGAGGAGAACGAGCAGCGCCACAAGCGGCGGGAGGAGGAAATCTCCCGCGCCGAGAGTGAGGTCCTGCAGCCGGTTGTCTCCTCGCTCACCCAGGGTGGCACCGATGCCGAGGGCATCGTCCGCCATGGTCACGCGGCCGAGGTGCTGGCCGGCCTGGCCAAGGAGCGCGGCGCCAGCCAGATCTTCATCGGCCGCCGCGGCCTGTCGAAGCTGCAGGCCCTGCTGTTCGGCAGCGTCGCCGGCAGCCTGGTACAGATCTCACCGGTCCCCGTCACCGTCATTCCCTGACCCCGCCCATCCGCTCCCCCGAATGCCCGCAGAGGCCGGGAGCGTGATTTGCCGTGTCCGCGGCACAGAACACTCTGGGAGACTTCAATGAACAGGTTCCTCATCGCGCTGGCGGCGTTGCTGCTCTGGGCCCCGGCGACCCTCGCCCAGGAGACACGTGGCATTGACGATGCCATCAACGAGGCCATTTCGCCGGTCACCAACGTCATCGTCGGCGTCATCTTCTATTCGCTGCCGATTTCCGACACGATCTCGATTCCGCTGATCGTGGTGTGGCTGGTGATCGGCGCGGCGGTCGCGACCTTCTACTTCAACTTCATCAGCTTCCGCGCCTTCGGCCATGCGGTCGACCTGATCAAGGGCGACTATTCCAATCCCAAGGATGCGGGCGAGGTCTCCCATTTCCAGGCCCTGGCGACGGCGCTGTCCGGCACCGTGGGGCTCGGCAACATCGCCGGCGTGGCGATCGCGGTCTCCATCGGCGGCCCGGGCGCCACGTTCTGGATGATCCTGGCCGGGCTGATGGGCATGTCCCTGAAATTCGCCGAGTGCACGCTGGGCGTGAAGTACCGCAACGAGTATGCCGACGGCACGGTCTCCGGCGGGCCCATGTACTACATGAGCAAGGGGCTGGCCGAGAAGGGCATGGGCGGCCTTGGCAAGTTCATGGCGGTGTTCTTCGCCATCTGCTGCATCGCCGGGTCGCTGGGTGGCGGCAACATGTTCCAGGCCAACCAGTCCTTCCAGCAATTCGTCAACGTCACCGGTGGCGAGGGCAGCTTCTTCGCCGACAAGGGCTGGCTGTTCGGGCTGATCGTGGCGATCGTGGTGGGCGCGGTGATCATCGGCGGCATCAAGTCGATCGCCAAGGTGACCGAGAAGGTGGTGCCGTTCATGGCGGTCATCTACTGTACCGCCGCCATCATCATCATCCTGGTCAACATCACCGAGGTCCCGGCCGCCATCGGCGCCATCGTCACCGGCGCTTTCGCGCCCGAGGGCGTGGCCGGCGGCGCTGTCGGCGCGCTGATCCAGGGCTTCCGGCGGGCCGCCTTCTCAAACGAGGCGGGCGTCGGTTCGGCCTCGATTGCCCATTCCGCGGTACGCACCAAGGAGCCGATCACCGAGGGGCTGGTGGCCCTGCACGAGCCGTTCATCGACACGGTGGTGATCTGCACCATGACCGCGCTGGTCATCGTCATCACCGGCGCCTACACCGCCGGCGGCGGCATGAGCGGCGTCGAGCTGACCTCCAGCGCCTTCGAGAGCGCGTTCTCCTGGTTCCCGTACATCCTGGCGGTGGCGGTGATCCTGTTCGCCTTCTCGACCATGCTGTCCTGGTCGTATTACGGGGCGAAATGCTGGACCTATCTGTTCGGCGAGAACCGGACCACGGACCTGATCTTCAAGGTCATCTTCTGCGTCTTCGTGGTGATCGGCGCGTCGATGAATCTGGGTCCGGTGGTCGACTTCTCCGACGCGGCCATCTTCGCCATGGCGATCGTCAACATCGCCGCGCTGTACATCCTGTTCCCGGTGGTGAAGGAGGATCTGAACTCCTACTGGACGCGCCTGAAGAGCGGGCAGATCCGCAAGTTCAGCGTCGACCATGTCGGCACCTGAGCGGCCCTAGGGCCTGATCGAATCCGGCCGGCGGCCCCTGACGGGCTGCCGGCCGTTTCTCAGTTGGCGTAGCCGCCCCACTTGCCGCGGCCGTCGAATTCTGTCCCGGATTCGATGACCGTCTGGCTGACGGAGGCGTCGGTGGCGTAGTCCGGCGCCGACCGCTCGCCGAGCGCAGCGAAGACGACCAGCAGCAGCACCAGCCCGATGCCGAGGCCCAGGCGCAGGCGCTCCACCACCACCTCGACGGGCGTCGAAACGCGGCGCCGCGACGTGCCCGATCCGGCGCCACCTAGGGATTGCGTCTCTGAATAGGACATATGAGTTCTCCTTATGAGGTTCCGGCGTTCGGCCGCCACTTTGGGCGCCGCCGGATTCCAAATGTGCGTTGTATGTGCTGAGGGACGGCCCGTCAGACAAACGACTTTTTCTGATTCGACGGATGAGGTTTTTTGATGCATGCACAATTGTTTCGAGACGATTTCAGGGCCGTTTCCGGCCAGTCCACCGCGCCTTTGCCGCAGTGCGGGGCCGGCAAATCTGCTACCCTCGCGATAGATTGGATCGAGGGGCGGGATGACCGTTACGAAGGCGTTTCTGAAAGACTGCATCGACCAGGCGATGGGCCGCCGCCGGGCCGACCTGGTGATCAAGGGCGCGCGGCTGCTCAACGTGGTCACCGGCGAGACGGCGCGCGGCGACATCGCCATCTGCGGCGACCGGATCGTTGGCACCTATGACGAATACCAGGGCGAGGCCGAGATCGATGGCCGCGACCTGACCGCCGTGCCGGGCTTCATCGACACCCATGTGCACTGCGAATCAACCCTGGTGACTCCGGCGGAGTTCGACCGCTGCGTGCTGCCGCGCGGCACCACCACGGCGATCTGCGACCCGCATGAGATCAGCAACGTGCTGGGCATCGAGGGTCTGCGCTATTTCATGGACAGCGCCTGCGAGACCGCCATCGACCTGCGGGTGCAGCTCTCCTCCTGCGTGCCGTCCTCGCATCTGGAGACCTCCGGCGCGCGGCTGACCGCGGCCGATCTGGTGCCGCACCGCGACCATCCCAAGGTCCTGGGCCTGGCGGAGTTCATGAACTTCCCGGGCGTGCTGGCCAAGGACGAGGAGTCGCTGGAGAAGCTCGCCGCCTTCTCCGACGGCCATATCGACGGCCACTCGCCGTTGGTGCGCGGCAAGGACCTCAACGCCTATCTCTCCTGCGGCATCCGCAACTGCCATGAGACCACCAGCGCGTCGGAGGCCATGGAGAAGCTGCGCAAGGGCATGCAGGTGCTGATCCGCGACGGCAGCGTGTCGAAGGACGTGCACGCCCTGTCGGAGATCATCAGCACCGAGACCGCGCCCTTCCTCGGCTTCTGCACCGACGACCGCAACCCGCTGGACATCGCGGAGGAAGGCCATATCGACCATCTGATCCGCACCGCCATCAAGCTGGGCGCCCCGGTCGCCGACGTCTACCGGGCCGCTACCTGGTCGGCGGCGCGCGGGTTTGGCCTGCGCGATCGTGGATTGGTGGCGCCGGGCCAGCGGGCCGACATCGTGCTGCTGGACGATGTGGAGAGTTGCGCCGTCAACCGGGTGATCCGCGCCGGCGTGCCGGTCACGCCGGAAATCTTTGAGGGCCGCAAGACGGTGGCGCCGGTGGGGCTCAAATCGATCAAGCTGGATCCGGTCGAGGTGTCCGACTTCAAGGTCCCGGCGGCCGGGCCGGGCGGACCGGTGATCGGCCTGCTGTCCGGCAAGATCCTGACCGAGAGCCTGACCGCCACGCTGCCCTATCGCGACGGGATGCGGCATCCCGATCCGGACCAGGACATCCTGAAGATCTGCGTCTTCTCCCGGCACGGCATCAACCGCAATGTCGGGCGTGGCTTCGTGAAGGGCTTCGGCTTCAAGTCCGGCGCGCTGGCCTCCTCGGTCGGCCATGATAGCCACAATGTCTGCGTGGTCGGCTCCGACGATGCCGACATGGCGCTGGCGGTGAACCGGCTGATCGAGCTCGATGGCGGGTTCGTGGCGGTGCGTCATGGCGCCGTGCTGGCCGAGCTGGCGCTGCCCTTGGCCGGGCTGATGAGCCTGGACGGGTTCGAGGCGGTGGAGGGGAAGCTGCTGCACCTGCGCAAGGCGGTGCGCGAGATGGGCTGCCCGCTGGCCGAGCCCTTCCTGCAGCTTGCCTTCCTGCCATTGCCGGTGATCCCGCATTTGAAGATCACCGATATGGGGCTGGTCGATGTCGACCGGTTCGAACTGCTCGCAGCCTGAGAAGGGGACGAAGGTGGCGGATGAATTGTTGGCAGACGGCGACGCCACCTACGGCGTGACGCCGCTGGAGGTGATCCGCAGCATCAGCGGGCTGGAATTCCTCCAGAAGATCGTCTCAGGGGAATTGCCGCGGCCGCCGATCACCGCGCTGATCGGCTTCGGTCTGGCCGAGGTCGAGGACGGCAAGGTGACCTTCACCTCCGAGCCGACGCGCCAGCACTACAATCCGATCGGCTCGGTGCATGGCGGGTTCGCCGCGACCCTGCTGGATTCCTGCATGGCCTGCGCGGTGCAGACCAAGCTGCCGGCCGGCAAGGGCTACACGACGCTCGAATTCAAGATCAACCTGGTGCGCGGCCTGACCGACGAGACCGGCCCGATCCGCGCCGAGGGCACCGCCATCCAGGTCGGCTCGCGCATCGGCACCGCCGAAGGCCGGCTGATCGACGCCTCGGGTCGCCTCTACGCCCACGGCACCACCACCTGCCTGATCTTCCCGATCTGACGGAGCGAAGGGTGTCGGATCATGCCGCCAATCCCGGATGGCGGCGCGGTCGACGCGAACCTTGCGGGTTGCGACCGCCGGTTCAGCCGTTCGGCTCCGAAGGCGGCGGTTCTGGCGGCGGCTGGGGTGTTAGCATTCCGGCCATTACTGCGCTTTCGCAGGCCGGCCTGTTCGCCTCCGAGATGCCCTTGCAGACAGTCATCGCCGCCTCGAACGTCTCGAGCCACCGGGACTGTGCATCGATAGTGTCCACCACCGTGTCGAGTCTCGCCTGCTGCATTCGGAATTGCTGGAAGTCCACCTGAACCCGCTCCACAAAGTTCGATAGGTTGGCGGTACAGAAGTCGGCCAATGCCGAAAACCAGTTCATATTCGCAGCGGCAACAAGGGCCGTGTTGTCGGCACGTCTGACTCCACCTCTCCAATAATCCCGCATGTTCTCATAGACGTTCTGTGCTTCATCTCTGCCGGAAATGGGGAGCCGGCTTCGCTGGGTCCCGAGCTCAACGAGGCAAGCGGACAACACCGACTTGGACACATCCTCTTGCAGGAAGTTTACCTGCATGGCCTCCAATTCCCTGGCGATGTCCGGGCTCGCCGTTTGGGTGATGCCGCCCAGCGCCTCCAACTCCGTAGCCTCGGCGGCAGTCTTCGCGGTGGTATCCGCCTGGGCCTGCAAAAGCTCCAGCAATGCCTCGCGCCGGGCGATTGCCGTATTCAACTCGGTCTGCCGGTCATCGATATTCTTCTGCTGAGCGGCCTGTTGTTCTTCATTGGCGTTAGGGTCAGCGGCAGCCTTGGCGTCGTCCAGCCTCTTCTGGGCAGCGCTGACTTCTTCCTGCGCAGCCGCCAGTTCGGCGGCCTGCTCCTGGATGTCCTCAAGGCCGGCCGGCAGGCTGATGAGCGTCGCCCTTGCCTCGCCTTCCGCCGAGGTCCCTAGTGCCACCCCGCTGCGCCCGAATGCGCCGCCTGCGGTTTCGCCGAGGAGCAACGTGACGATCGTATCGTCGAGCTGGCTCATGATGAGCGTGTAGGTAGTGCCCGTGATCGCGCCGTTCGCGTAGGCGAGGCAGGTCTGGTGCATCTTGTCGCGCAGAAGCTGGATCGATGCCGTCCGTTCCACCAGCGACGCAAGGGCCTCGACCTGCGAGTTGCTCAACGACCCGCTGCCCTGTCCAAGGATGCTCAGCCCGGCGGAGAACGAGTTTGCCGCCGCCACAGCGACATCGGGACTTGGCTCGGTGCAGACGACCCGAAGCGGATCGACCGCTCCTGGCCGCGAGAACTGACCGATACCGCTATTGGTGACGACGCGAAGCCTCGCGTCAGTGGCCAGCGGCTGATTCTCTGGCAACAGCGTGACATGTGCTCCCGGGGTCAGTGTACAGCCAGACAATAAAAGTACTGAAACCAACGAAGCGACGAAATTCCGAGTTAGATTTATTGTTTGTCCCATTGTCGTTGACCTTTTTATTGGGAATGTTGGGTGTCCAATTGTAATTCCTGTTTGGCAAATGATTAGTGATCACCTCCTACGTCCTGTTCTTTGCCCCACTTTTCGCCCCTCTCTTCGTCCCACTTTTCGCCCCACTCTTCGACCCGCCCTTTGACCCGCTCTTCGCCCGACTCTTTGTCCCGCTCTTCGACCCCGTCTTGCCCCCACTCTTCGCACCGCTTTTCTCCGCCATGTTCTCCCCCCGATTTACTCGGTTGTCATGCAACTCATCCTTGCCAAAAGACATTATCTTACCCGCGCTGTCATTTCTGGCAACGATCGAATGCGGCAGGGCCGAATTCCCGCACATAAATTGCGTGTTGGCGGTCACGAGGGCGTCACAGAATGACACCGCTGCCGGTGCTCGGCGGCTTAGCTTGCCGCTTGGTCGGCCGACGCCTGTGGCTGCCGGGCGAGAGCGGTAGAGGGCGTCGTGCGCAGGCGGCCTATTGCGTCTGCAGGCTGCCGATCGGCTCGGCGGTTTCGGCCGGCGCTGCGTTGCCGGTCGGGTGGCTGGTCAGGCGGGCGACGAATTTCTCCGCGTTGATGATGACGTCGTCCTCGCCGACCTGGTCGAACGGGTTCTCCAGATGGTTCTGGATGTTCTCCAGGCCCACCAGGATCAGCGCGAACAGGACTGGCATCAGGTATTCCAGCCCTCGGGCGTAGCCCTCGGAAATCTCCACGAAGTACGGCCCGTAGAGAATCGGCAGGATGAAGATGAAGATCTCGCTGTAGGACCGGAGCGTGACCGGGGTGCGGTACTGGTAGATGTGCTTCAGGCTCTCGAAGGAGAAGAACATCTTGCTGAGATACTGGTTGCAGCGGGACACCTCGCCGGATGCCAGGCCCTTGTCGCGCAGCGACTTGATGAAGAGGGACAGCTCCGAGAACCGGCGATAGACCGCGTCCTCCGCGTCCTGCATCGAACTCACCGGCGTGCTGAACAGGGTCCGGCAGTCTTCCAGAAGGCCGCCGAGCAGGCTGCTGATTCGCGCCTGGGTTTCCGGGTCGCTGTCGGCCAGCCAGTCGCGGGCGGCGAAATAGATCGCCCGCCCATGCGCCTTCACCCCGCCATAGGCGGCCAGGGCCGCCTCCCGGCGCTTGTAGGCGCTGTTGATCGAGAAGACGATCGGGAACACCACGGCGGTGGCGATCAGGGTCAGCGGGAAATTCGCGGCGAGGCCGAAATGCCGGCATGCGATCATCGACGCGACTGCCAGCAGGGCGACCAGGACCGCCTTGGCATTGATGACGATGGCGACCCGTTTGACTTGCTTCATCGCGTGCAACCTTCCAGCGAGGATCGGACCCGGCGGCGGTGTTGCGCGCCCGGAACAACCGAAGCCCGCTATCTAGCCGCAGTTTGCTTACGAGACTCCTAACTCTGCGACCGTACGACGCAATTCGGGCACGTACGATCCCAACCCAATGAGAGGGATTTACGACTAAAAGATGCGTGATCGATGCCTATCTGGCAGTAAATACTCGATTAAACGACTTTTATGGAAATACGTCAGGTAATTTTACAACTAATACGTTGAGATGGCCGGGAGTCCCAGTCTAGGCTTCCTCCAATGCCTTTGGGGGCAATCCAACCTGACCTCAATCCGCGGGCCTGGCTAGCCCGCTACCACAAACAGTTGAGAGTGGGCCGCGAAACGAGTCCGCTCCCGCAGACAGGAGGGCTGTATGTTTGGCACCTTTTTCAGGGCGCTTATCGCCTTGCTTTGCCTTGGCCTGCTCACCGCGCCGGTGGCGTGGGCCGACGACGACGATGACGACGGTGGATCGGTCGTCGTGCACGACGATGACGACGATGATGACGACGACGATGATGATGACGATGACGACGCCCTGGAGCTTTCGGAGGATCTCCAGGAAGACGTAACGCTCCGCGCCATCCGGCGACACCTGGCCGCATGGCAGGCGATCGCCGATGCCAATGACGACAATCGCCAGTCCGGTTCCGCCGGCTACGATCAGTCCGTCGATTATGTGGTCGATCAGCTTGAGGCGGTCGGCTACACGGTGGTCCGCCAGGCGTTCGAGTTCCCGTTCTACCAGGAACTGAGCGATCCGGAGCTCGAGCAGATCAGCCCGGTGGCCGTCACCTATGTTGCCAACGACCCCGCCGGCTTCAACACCATGACCTATTCGGGCAGCGGCAACGCCACCGCCCAGCTTCAGGCGGTCGATCTAGTGTTGCCGCCTGCCGCGGACGCCAACACGTCCACGAGCGGCTGTGATGAGGCGGATTTCGTCGGTTTTGCGCCCGGCAACATCGCCCTCGTCCAGCGCGGCAATTGCACGTTCGAGCTCAAGGCGAAGAGAGCCCAAGACGCGGGTGCCGTCGGGGTCATCATCTTCAACGAGGGCCAGCCTGGCCGGGTCGATGCGATCAATGGCACATTGTCACCGGGAGCGCTGATCAGTACCCCGGATCCGGACGATCCGAGCAAGACGCTGCCGGCCATTACGGTCCCGGTCTACGGCGCGGCTTTTGGCATCGGTGACGAGTTGGCGGCACTTCTCGCCAGCGGCCCCGTGACCGCCCGAGTCGCGGCGGAGACGATCTCGGAGGTCCGGATCACCGAGAATGTGCTGGCCGATACCCGTACTGGCAATCCGAACCAGACCATCGTGGTCGGTGCCCATCTCGACTCCGTCGGAGACGGTCCGGGCATCTCGGATAACGGCACGGGCAGCGCCGCGATCCTGGAAGTCGCCATCCAACTCGCCGAGTATGACGAGGCGGACGATGACGATGATGACGGCGACGAAGGCCTTCGCAGCCGGGTGCGGTTTGCCTGGTGGGGTGCAGAGGAACTGGGGCTGCTCGGGTCCGAGTTCTACGTCGCCAACGCCACCCAGGAGGAGCTCGACGAGATCGCCATGAACCTGAACTTCGACATGATCGGCTCGCCGAACTTCGTCCGGTTCATCTTCGACGGCGACGGCTCCGACACCGCGATTGTCGGACCGCCGGGCTCGGATCACATCGAGCAGATGTTCATCAACTACTTCACCGAGAAGGGCCTGCCTGTCGAGCCGACGGAATTCAGCGGTCGTTCGGACTATGGTCCGTTCATCGCACCCGGCATCGATATACCGGCCGGCGGCCTGTTCACCGGTGCCGAAGTCGTCAAGACCCAGGAACTGGCGGACCTCTATGGCGGTACGGTGGGTGAACCGCTCGACCCCTGCTACCACACGCCGTGCGACACCATCGACAACGTCAACTTCGAGGTGTTGGACGAGATGTCCGACGCGGTGGCCCATGGGATCGCGTTCTATGCGTCGCGGGACGATCTGTTCGGCCCGCAGCCGCAACTGATCCCGGTCTCGGTGACCACCGGCCTGACGAGCGGCGGCAGCGCGGCGCACGACCATGGTGCTGAGACCCGATAGTTAGGTCTCAACCCAAATTCAGCCGTCGGCCGGGTGCCCCCAACCGGCCGGCGGCTTTTCTTTGCCTGAATTCCGACAGACGGTGCCCGGTCAGGGCATGATCTGGCCGCCGTTGACCTCGATGATCTGGCCGGTGATGTAGCCGCTCAGCGCATCCGTTGCCAGGAACAGGAAGGCGCCGGCGCAGTCCTCGGCGGTGCCCAGCCGGCCCATCGGGATGATCTTGCGCTGGGATTCCAGCTTCTCCGGCGTCGAGTACTTCTCATGGAAGGCGGTCAGGATGACCCCGGGCGACACCGCGTTGACCCGGATGTTGTCCGGCGCCAGCTCCTTGGCCAGCCCATGGGTCATGGTGCTGACGAAGCCCTTGGCGGCGCTGTAGAGGATCGAGCCGGTGCTGCCGCCGGTCCTGGCCGACACCGACGAGACATTGATGATGTTGCCCTTGCCCTGGCGGCGGAACTGCGGCACCGCGGCCCGGATTGCGGCGACGGCCGAGCGGGCGTTCAGGTCGACGACCTGCTCGAACGCGTCGTCCGACATGGCGTCGACGGTGATGCGGTCGACCATGTGCCCGGCATTGTTGACCAGCACGTCCAGCCGGCCCCCCGCCGCGGCGATAGCCTGCTCCACGACGGATGCGGCGGTCGGGCCGTCGGACATGTCGCCCTGGACCAGCGTCGCCTTGCCGCCGGAGCCCTCGATTTCCGACGCGACCCCCTCCGCCGCCGCGCGGCTGCTGTTGTAATGCACCACCACATGCGCGCCGAGCCGGCCGAAGGCGAGCGCCGCCGCCGCGCCGATGCCGGTGCTGGCGCCGGTCACCAGGACGACCTTGTCCTTTAGTTCTTCGAACATGGCTTCCCACAGTCTTCGGACGGGTCAACACACCTTAGCCAGCAAAATGCCGTCATCGCGAGCGTAGCGCGGCGATCCACTCTATCGGCCTGCAGTGGATTGCCGCGTCGCCTGCGGCTCCTCGCAATGAAGGCTGGGGGTCGTCCGGCGGTATTCCGTCAGTCGTCCTCACTGGACTTGGCCCAGAGGTTGAGCTGGCTTTCGGTGGCGAACCTGTCGATCTCGGCCAGCTCATCGAGGGTGAAGTCGAGCTTGTCCAGGGCGCCGACGCAATCCTCGATCTGCGAGACCTTGCTGGCGCCGATCAGCACCGAGGTGACGTGGTCGTCGCGCAGCACCCAGGCGAGCGCCATCTGTGCCAGGGTCTGGCCGCGCGCCTGCGCGATCTCGTCGAGTCCGCCGATCTTCTCCAGCGAATCCGGCGTCAGCATCTCGCGCTTCAGGGCGCCAGTCTCGCTGGCGGCACGGGACTCTTCAGGCACGCCGCTCAGATACTTGTTGGTCAGCATGCCCTGAGCCAGGGGCGAGAAGGCGATGCTGCCGATCCCCAGCTCCTCCAGCACGCCGAGCAGTTCGTCCTCCACCCAGCGGTTCAGCATGGAGTAGGAGGGCTGGTGGATCAGGCAGGGCGTGCCGAGCTCCTTCAGGATCGCCGCCGCCTCGGCGGTCTTGGCGGCGGAGTAGGAGGAGATGCCGACATAGAGCGCCTTGCCCTGCCGGACGATCGCGTCCAGCGCGCCCATGGTCTCTTCCAGGGGCGTGTCCGGGTCGAAGCGGTGCGAGTAGAAGATGTCGAAATAGTCCAGGCCGGTGCGCTTCAGGCTCTGGTCGATGCTGGCGACGATGTATTTCCGCGACCCCCATTCGCCATAGGGGCCGGGCCACATGCGATAGCCGGCCTTGTTGGAGATGATCAGCTCGTCGCGATAGGCGCCCAGCTCGCCGGCCAGCATGCGGCCGAAGGTGACCTCCGCCGAGCCCGGCGGCGGCCCGTAATTGTTGGCCAGGTCGAAATGGGTGATGCCCAGATCGAAGGCCCGCTGGACCATGGCGACGCCGGTCTCATGGGCGTCGACGCCCCCGAAATTGTGCCACAGGCCGAGCGAGATGGCCGGCAGGTGCAGCCCGCTGCGGCCGCAGCGGTTGAATTTCATCCGATCGTAGCGATCGGCGGCGGGGACATAGGTCATCGATACCTCGGACGGGAAGGGGGATGGCCAAGACTACGGTGTCAGGCCCGCCCGGTGCAAAGACTAAGGCGCTCTAGCGCACGCAGATGCAGGTGCAGGGTGCCAGCGACTGCACCTTCATCGACACGCTGCCCATCAGCAGGCCCTCAATTTCGCTGTGGCCGCGGGTGCCCATGACGATCACGTCGATACCGGCCTTGCGGGCATAGTCGATGATGCCCTTGGCGGCGTCGCCGAATTCCAGCCGGTGCGTGACGGTCGGGATCTCGGCCTCCATCGCCCGGTCCTCGGCCCGGCGCAGCAGGCTTTCCCCGATGGCCGAATAGACCGCGGAGGACGTGTCCTGGATGTGCTCGGCGCGGGCAAATTCCAGTAGCGCCTCGGGCGGGTTGTCGTCCGGCGCGACATAGAGAAGATGCAGCTCGCCGGAATACCGGCGGGTGAACTCGATGGCGAAATCGAGGGTCTTGACCGCGTGGTCGGACCCGTCGATGGCTGCCAAGACCTTGGTTGTCATGATGATTGCGCTCCTCCCGGTGGTCCGATCGGCGGCCGGATGCGTATTGATCCATGTCCACCCTGTGACGGTGCCGGTACCGGCCGGCCGCCGCATTGATCCGCGTCAAACCGCCGCGCGGTCGGGGCACCAGGCGCGGACTGCCCACCATGCGAACCGGTCCCATGCTGAAACTCCGCTTCTACCTGTCCATGCTGAGCGTGCTGGCGATCGATTTTGCGATCACCGCCACCTTCGCCGTGCTGACGGGCCATGCGGAGGTGCTGCCGCGGGCGGCGGCGGCCAGCCTTGCGATCCTGGGCGGGCTCAACCTGGTTGGTAGCTACTGGCTGTTCCGGCCGGTCGCGGCCTATCTGGACGGCACCGGCGATCTGAAATCCTGCCGGCACGCGCTGCGCCGGCTGCCGGCGCGGGCGACCGCCTGGGTCGGGATCGTGGCCTGCATCTATGGTGTCGCGGCCTTCGCGCTCGGCGTCTTCGCGCCGGACGACATCGACGACAGCACACCGGCGATCGTGCTGGCGGGCATGCTGGTCTGGTTCCTGCTGGCCTACGCCACCTATATGTGCTTCGCGGTCTATTTCACCGTCACCGACGTGACGGCCCGGGTGCGGGTGGAGATTTTCAAGCGCGACGGGACGGTGCTGGGCGTCGGGCGCGGCCGGCTTCTCCATCGGCTGATCGTCGTCTTCGCCGTGGTGACGGTGATGCCTGTGGCGCTGGTGCTGCTGGACCTGTCGCTGTTTCAGGAGGTGCGGCTGCAGCAGGGCCTTACACCGGACAAGGTGGTGATCCTGGACCTGCTCGGCGCCCTCTTCGCGGCCGGCTTCGCCCTGGTTTTCGTGACCCGCAGCCTGGTGCTGCCGATCGACCGGCTGATGCGGGCGGTGCGGCAGATCCGCGGCGGCGACCTCGACGCCTTCGTGCCGGTGACCAGCAACGACGAGCTCGGCGTGCTGGCGGCCAGCTTCAACGGCATGATCGACGGCCTGCTGGAGCGCGAGTTCATCCGCGACACCTTCGGCAAGTACGTCAGCGCCGACGTCGCCAAGGCGATCCTGGGCGGCGAGAGCCAGTCGCCGGCCGACTGGGCCCGGCGCGGCCGGTCCGGCGGCGGCAGGGTCACCGGCCGGGTCGGCGATGCCACCGTCATGTTCACCGATATCGAGAACTTCTCCGAACTCGCCAGCGCGATGGAGCCGGCCGAGGTGATGGAGATGCTGAACGCCTATTTCACCCTGCTGGCGGAGCCGATCCAGACCTATCGCGGCACCATCAACAACTTCATCGGCGACGCCATCCTGACCACCTTCAACCTGCCGGCGGCGGATGTGCACCATGCCGAGAACGCGGTGCGCTGCGCCCTGGAGATCCAGCGGCGGCTCCAGACCGATCGGCTGCCGGGCGGCCGCCTGCTGCGCACGCGGATCGGCATCAACACAGGCCCCGTGGTGGCCGGGTCGCTCGGGCCCCAGGACCGGCTGACCTATACCGTGCTGGGCGGCGAGGTGAACGTGGCGGCGCGGCTGGAATCGCTCAACAAGCAGTTCGACAGCGCGGTTTTGGTCAGTGCCGCGACCAAGGCCCGTTGCGGCCCCGGCATCGATTTCCAGTCGATGGGCGAGGTCTCGGTGAAGGGGCACCCGCTGCCGATCCGGGTCTTCGCCCCCAGCCTGGCGGCCTGACGCGGCGGCTCAGTCGCGGATCGCCTTGACCAGGCGCTCCACCTCCTCCTCGGTGTTGTAGTAGTGCGGCGCCGCGCGGACGATGGCGCCCAGGCTGCGGTCCTGCGAGTCGAGCAGGGTGGATTCCGGGTTGGCCACCGAGACGTTGATGCGCTGGACGTTCAGCCGGTCGGCCAGGCGGCGCGGTTCGATGCCGTCCTTGGAGAAGCTCACCAGGGCGGCCTTGTCGACGCCGATATCGTGGACCGTGACGCCCTCGACCGCGCCCAGCTGCTCGCGCATCTGGTCGGCCAGCTTGGCGCAGCGTTCGCGGATCGCCTCCAGGCCGATGGCCAGCGCGTATTCCACCGCCACGCCGAGCCCGAGCTTGCCGGCGACATTGCCCTCCCAGGTCTCGAAGCGGCGGGCGTCGGGGCGGATCTCATAGGCTTCCGGCCCGGTCCAGCGGGCGGCGTGCATGTCGAGCAGGGGCGGCTCGATCTTATCGATCCAGGATTTGCGGACGTAGAGGAAGCCTGTGCCGCGCGGGCCGCGCAGGAATTTGCGGCCCGTCGCCGACAGCATGTCGCAGCCGAGTTCCTCGACATCCAGCGGCATCTGCCCGGCCGACTGGCAGGCGTCCAGCAGATAGGGTACGCCGGCCTCGCGGGCGACCTTGCCGATTGCGGCGGCCGGGTTGATCAGCCCGCCATTGGTCGGCACATGGGTGATGGCGATCAGCTTGACCCGGTCGTCCATGATGCGCTTGAGCGCGTCGATATCGAGCTGGCCGTTGAGGTCGCTGGGCACCGTCTCGACCACCGCGCCGGTGCGCTTGGCGACTTGCAGGAAGGCGATATAGTTGGCGGCGTATTCGGCCCGGGCGGTCAGGATGCGGTCGCCGGGCTCGAAGTTCAGGCCGTAGAAGGCCATGTCCCAGGCTCGGGTCGCGTTCTCGACGATCGCGATCTCTTCCGCCTGGCAGTTCAACAGCCTGCCAATCGACCCGTAGCAGGCCTCCAGCCGGGCCTCGGCCTGGGCCGCCGCCTCATAGCCGCCGATCTCCGATTCCAGGCGCAGGTGATCGATCATGACCTTGGTCACCGGCGCAGGCGGAAGGGCGGCCCCGGCATTGTTGAAATGCGCGACCCCGGTGCAGCCCGGGGTGTCGGCGCGGACACGATCGACATCGATCGGCAAGGCAACACAATCCTTTATGCCGAGGCGAAGCGCTGGAATAAATGCCCGGACGTTGCGCGAAGCGCAAGCATGCCGGCCATGGGAGCTACCATAAGTGGTGAGGGACAGGCGAGATCGCGGCGCATTGGTGTCCCCGCCGGCCCGGGCCGCCCGTAGGGCTGCGAATCCGAGGTATTCAGGTGCCGTTAGGCGCGGCTGACATGCTGCACTGGATGCAGGGTGATTCGCGCCGCATGGCGATGCTGCGGGCCGTGGCGCGGCTCGGCCTGCCGGATTGCTGGATCGGTGCCGGGTTCGTGCGCAACCTGGTTTGGGATCGGCTGCACGGCTTCGCGGAACCCACGCCGCTCAATGACATCGATGTGCTCTACTTCGATCCCCGGGATCGCTCGCGGGCGACGGAACGGGCGCTGGAGGCGCGGCTGCACCGGGCGATGCCGGGGGAGCCCTGGTCGGTCCGCAACCAGGCCCGCATGCACCGGCGCAACCAGGATGCGCCCTATCGTTCGACCGCCCACGCGCTGACGTTCTGGGCGGAAACCCCGACCGCCGTCGCGGTCGGGCTGCGCGGGACGGGCATCGGCCTGATCGCCCCGTTCGGCGTCGGCGACCTGATCGGTCTGGCGGTCCGGCCGACACCGAGGTTTCGCCACAAGATGGCGGTCTATCGGGCGCGGGTCGCGGGCAAGAACTGGCCGGCGCTGTGGCCCCGGCTGACGGTGACCGACGCGCCGGCTCAGGCCGCGGCCATCTCGTCCAGAATCGACCTCAGCCCCAGGAAGGCCGGGGTGGGGTGGGTGACGAGATAGGTCGGGATCGGGGCCAGGTAGTCGCGGAACCGACCCTTGGCCTCGAACCGCTCGCGGAATTCGGAATTCAAGAACATCTCGCCGAGCTTGGGCGCGATGCCGCCGGCGATGTACACGCCGCCGGTCGAGCCCAGCGTCAGCGCCAGGTTTCCGGCGACCGTGCCGAGCATGGCGCAGAACATCTCCACCGCCTCCACGGCGTGCTCCTCGGCATGGGCCAGGGCCGCCTCGCTGACCTCGCGCGGGTCGCGCTGCGGCACATCGACGCCGTCGATGGCGGCCAGGGTCTCGTAGAGGTTGGTGAGGCCCATTCCCGACAGCACCCGTTCGGCGGAGACATGGTTGAAGCGCATCCTCAGCCGCCGCATCACGTCGCCCTCGCGGTCGTTCACCGTGCTCATGGTGACGTGCCCGCCCTCACCGGTGATCGGCGCCCAGCTGTCGCCGGCCGGGATCAGCCCTGAGACGCCGAGGCCGGTGCCGGGGCCAAGCACGGCGATGGCGCCGCCCGATTCGGGCTCGCCGGGCCCGATCTGATGCCGGTCGGTCTCGGTCAGGTGGCCGATGGCGAGCGCCTGGGCGGTGAAGTCGTTGACCACCTCCAGATGCCGCATGCCCAGCTTGCCGGTCAGCTCGGCGATGGAGAACGACCAGGCATGGTTGGTCATCTCGACATAGTCGCCGGAGATCGGGCAGGCGATGGCGATGGCGCCGCGGTCCGGCGCGACCGGCGGGGCGACCTGCTCCAGATAGGCGCTGGCGGCGGAGAACAGGTCCGGATAGGCGGCGCAGCGCAGTGCCATCGGCGCGTCGATGCCATCGGCGCCGACCAGCGCGAAACGGGCATTGGTGGCGCCGAGATCGGCGATCAGGGCGGGTGCGGTTCGGTCCATGTCGATCCGGTCTTCAGGAGGCCAGGGCGGATTCCGCCGGACCATAGGGTGCTGCGGTCAGCGCGTCGATGAAGCGATTGCGCCAGCGGTTGATGTCGTTGTCGCGCAGCACGTCCATCATGGCGCCGTGCCGCTCCTTGCGCTCCTCCAGCGGCATGGTCAGCCCGCGCTGCAGGCACTCCGCCACGCCCTCGACGTCGTATGGATTGACGATCAGGGCTTCGGTCAGCTCCGCGGCGGCGCCGGCGAAGCGGGACAGGACCAGGATGCCGGGGTTCTCCGGGTCCTGGGCGGCGACGTACTCCTTGGCCACCAGGTTCATGCCGTCGCGCAACGGCGTCACCAGCCCGATCCGGCTGGCCCGATAGAAGCCCAGCAGGCTGCGCCGGGAGAAGCTCTTGTTGAGATAGCGGATCGGCACCCAGTCGAAGTCGGCGAACATGCCGTTGATGTGGCCGGCCTTGCTCTCCAGCTCGTGGCGGATGTCGATGTATTCCTGCACGTCGGAGCGGGTCGGCGGCGCGATCTGCATGAAGGTGACCCTGCCGCGATTCTCCGCATAGGTCTCCAGCAGGGTGTGGAACGCCTCCAGGCGCTGCGGCAGCCCCTTGGAATAGTCCAGCCGGTCGACGCCGATGATCATGTCCCGGTCGATCAGGCTCTCGCGCAGCCGGGAGACCTGGCGCGAGCGGCCGGCGACCACCGCCTGGCGCTCGATGTCGGCGGTCTCGATGCTGATCGGGAAGGCCTCGACCCGGACCAGGCGGCCGAAAGCGCGGATCAGCCCGTCCTCCAGCACTTCGGCCCGGCCTTCATTGACCAGATAGGAGACGAAGGCGCGCCGGTCGGTGTCGGTCTGGAAGCCGACCACGTCATAGGCGCAGAGAGAGCGGATCATCGCCTCGTGGTTGGGCAGCGAGACCAGGATCTCCGGCACCGGGAACGGCGTGTGCAGGAAGAAGCCCATGCGCTGGCCGCAGCCCATCTGGCGCAGCTGCTCGCCGAACGGGACCAGGTGATAGTCGTGGACCCAGACCATGTCGTCCGGCTCCAGCAGCGGCGCCAGCCGGGTCGCGAACAGGCTGTTGACGCGCAGATAGCCGGCATAGGTGCGTCTGTTGAACTCGGTCAGGTCCAACCGGTAGTGGAACAGCGGCCACAGGGTCGAGTTGGCGAAGCCGTTGTAATACTCCTCGTAGTCGCGCTGCGACAGGTCGATGGTGGCGTAGGTCAGCTTGCCGGATTGGAACAGCTCCGGGGCCGCCTGCGGCGCGCCGACCACCTCGCCGCTCCAGCCGAACCAGATGCCGCCGACCTTCTTCAGCGCCGCCAGCACGGCGACCGCGAGCCCACCGGTGCTCGCCTTGCCCTCGTCGATCGGCGCGACGCGGTTTGAGACGACGATCAGGCGGCTCATCAGCGCTGCAGGCGGGTCAAAACGCCTCCTCCCATCGCTTGCTCAGCTTCATGGCGGAGTTGATCAGACCGACCATGGAATAGGTCTGCGGGAAATTGCCCCACAGCTCGCCGGTCTTCGGTTCGATGTCCTCCGACAGGAGCCCGACATGGTTGCGGCATTCCAACAGGTGCTCGAACAGCGCCCGCGCCTCCTCGCGCCGGCCGATGGCGGTCAACGCGTCGATGTACCAGAAGGTGCAGACGGTGAAGGCGGTCTCCGGCTCGCCGAAATCGTCGGCGGCGTGATAGCGGTACAGCAGGTTCTCGCGCCGCAGCCATTTCTCCACCGCCGCGACGGTGCCGATGAATTTCGGGTCGTCGGCGGCGATGAAGCCGAGTTCGTGCATCAACAGCAGGGCGGCGTCCATGTCCTTGCCGCCGAAGCTCTCCACGAAGGTCTCCTGCTCGGCATCGTAGGCCTTCTTCAGGATCGCCGCCTTGATCTTGTCGGCCTCCTTCATCCAGCGCTGTGCCCGGTCGGCGACGCCGAGCCGGCGGCCGATCTTGGCCAGCCGGTCGCAGGCGGCCCAGCACATCAGCGCGGAGAAGGTGTGCACCCGCTCCCGGGTCCTGAGCTCCCAGAGCCCGGCATCCGGGGTGTTCCACAGCTTGACGGCCTGTTCGCCCAGGATCTCCAGCCGCTCATAGAGCCGCAGCGTGCCGGGACGCTCCAGCCGCTCGTCGAAGAAGGCCTGGGCGGAGGACAGGATGACCGCGCCATAGCCGTCATTCTGCACCTGGGTATAGGCCGCGTTGCCGACCCGGACCGGGCCCATGCCGCGATAGCCTGACAGGTTGTCGCAGGTCCTCTCGCCAAGCTCCTTGTGCAGGGTGATGGTGAACAGCGGGTCGAGATAGCCGTTCTCGGAGTCGGCGACCACGTTGGTGATGTAGTGGAGGTAGTCCTCCATGGTCTTGGTCGCGCCCAGCCGGTTGAGCGCGTGGACGACGAAGTAGGAATCCCGGAGCCAGCAATAGCGGTAGTCCCAGTTCCGGCTGGTGTGCGGCGCCTCAGGGATCGAGGTGGTGATCGCCGCGACGATGGCGCCGGTCTCCTCGAAGCTGCACAGCTTCAGGGTGATGGCGGCGCGGATCACCGCGTCCTGCCATTCGAAGGGCAGGGCCAGGTAGCGGCAGAACTCGGTCCAGTAGTCGGTGGTGCTGCGCAGGAAATTGTAGGCCGTCTCGGTGATCGAGGCGGTCAGGCTCTCATCGGCCCCGAACAGCAGGTTGACCGGCGTCTCCAGGATGAACGGCGTCTCCTCGGCGATGTAGGACACCGGCGCGTCGGTCGTCAGGCGCAAGGCCATGGTCGGCGAGACGTAGCGGATGTGGTTGCTGCCGCGGGTGGTCGTCGGCTCGATCGCGCCATAGTCGAAGCGCGGGCGGAGCCGGATGCGGATGCGCGGATTGCCGGACACCGGCTTGATCATGCGGATCAGCGTCAGCGGCCTGTGCATGCGGCCGTAGATGCGGAACCGCGGCGCGAAATCGGTGATCTCGACCGCCTGGCCCTTGCTGTCGAACAGGGTGGTGACCAGGATCGCGGTGTTGTGCCGATAGCGCTGCTCGGAGCGTTCGAAATCGTCGATCAGCACGTCAAAGAAGCCGAACTCGCCATCGAGCCCGCCGTCGGTATGACCGTTCAACAGGCTGCACAGCACCGGATCGCCGTCGAACCGGGGCATGCAGGACCACACGATGCGGGCGCGCTGATCGACCAGGGCGGCCTGGGTGCAGTTTCCGATGATCGCGAGGTTGAGGTCGGCGTGCTGCTGGTCGGTCATTCTTCGGTCGGTGCTGGTCCGGGCGGCGCCGGAGGGGGAACCAAAAATTGGCTGCAGGCGCGCCGGCAACGTTAGCACAGCAATCGGGCACGCCCGAACCCAAACGCGGGACCGTTGCGCCGCGGCGCATGGCCCGGCCGCGGATGGCGAAAGCGATTACAAAGCGATGGTGCGGTGCACAAGAATAAGGCACAGGCCGCTGAAAAATGCGACAGAAATTCGGCGAAAAACTCGGTTTTTCAATGGCCTCACGCACTTTCCCCTTGCAGGGTTGCCGGTGAATATGCATATTGTGCGGTGCGACATGCAGTGATCCTGCTGTCGTAGCGCACTTATGGGCGTTTCCTCCCTAAACTTGGGCCGCGACAGCGGCCCAATTTTTTTGCCTGGATCGTGGGGCGGCGAGTCCGGCCGGTGCGGCCCCGGCGGCGACCCGGTTCGGCGTCGCGCTGGCCTATCGCGGCGTCAGCCGCTCCGTGTCGATGGCGCCGATCTCGGCGATCAGTCGGCCCATCTGCTCGGTCAGCGTGGCGATGAACGGCTTCCGCTTCAGCTCGCGCTCATCCATGTAGAGCGCGCGGTTGATCTCGATCTGGATCGCATGCACGCCGACCCGTGGCCGGCCGTAATGCCGGGTGGTGTAGCCGCCGGCATAGGGCGCGTTGCGGGCGACCACGTAGCCGGCATCGACCAGCCAGGATTCCACCGTATCGGTGATGATCGGATCGCAGGCGCTGCCATAGCAGTCGCCCAGCACGAAATCGACCTTGCGGCCCGGGCGCCGCCCGCCGATCCCGCCGCCATTTGACGGCATGGAGTGGCAATCCACCAGGATGCAGTACCCGAACCGGCCGACCGCCTCGTCCACGATCCCGTGCAGGGCGGAATGGTAGGGCTGGTAGTAGCGCGTGACCCGGTCCAGCGCGGCCGAGAAGGACAGCTTGCCGCGATAGATGTTCTGGCCGTGGGCCACGACCTTGGCGATGGTGCCGAGCCCGGCCGCGACCCGTGGCGAGCGCGTGTTCACATAGTCGGGCAGGGCATCCTCGAACATCTCCGGGTCGAGCTCGAAGGCCTCGCGGTTGGTGTCCAGGAACGCGCGCGGGAACAGCGCCTTCAGAAGCGGCGCGCCGTGCTGCGGCCCGCTGCCGAAGATCTCGTCGACATAGCTGTCTTCCGAGCGCCGCAGGGTGCGCGGGTCCAGCCGGGTCGATTCCAGGAAATCGTCCGGGTAATGCCGGCCGCTGTGGGGCGACGCCAACACCAGTGGCAGCCGCCAATCGCTGGGGGTCAGGACCTCCAGCCCGTTGTCCAGGCGCGCTTCGCCATTGACCCGACAGTCCATGATAATTTCATAACCCGAAACGGCTTACCTGTCACGGTGGCTCGTGGCCGACCGCACCCACTCAGATGGGTGCTTGCACATTGCAACGAAAGGTGCGGTGCCTCATGATCGCGTCCGCCGCGACCCGGCAGGGCGCGACGGTCGGAGGAGAGCATGGCGCGGATCTTGTTGGCGGAGGACGATGAGTCGATGCGGCGGTTCCTGGCGATGGCGTTGAGCCGCGCCGGGCACGAGGTGCACGACGTCGCCGACGGCGCCGACGCGCTCACCGCGCTTGCCGATTCCAACTACGAACTGCTGCTGGCCGACATCGTCATGCCCGGCGTCGACGGCATCGAACTGGCGCGCCGCGCCTCGGTGATCGCGCCGCGCCTGAAGGTCATGTTCATCACCGGATTCGCCGCGATCGCCATGAAGCACCGCAACCAGGGCGGGCAGCAGGCACAAATCCTGTCCAAGCCCTTTCACCTGCGCGACCTGGTCGACCAGGTCGACCAGCTGCTGCAATCCTGAGGACCGCCGCCGGCCTTGCGCGGGGGCCGGGTTGGTGTTAAACCCCCGCGTCCCGTGACGGTTCGTCCGTCGCCGGTAGGGCGCGTAGCTCAGCGGGAGAGCACTACGTTGACATCGTAGGGGTCACTGGTTCAATCCCAGTCGCGCCCACCATTTTCCGGCATCGTTTCAGCACACAGGGTCTTGAGGATCGGCGATCGCCAGCGGTCGTGTCCGGCCGTTGCGCCGTGTCCGGTCAGATCGGGGTGAGGGCCGGCAGCGGACGCAGCAGGGCGCGCGCCGAGTCGGTGAGATAGACCGCCTGCAACAACCGATGGGGCAAGTGCTCATGGTCCGCCGGGTCGAGCGTTTCGAGCGCATGGGCGTTTGGGGCCAGGCCGAACTCCTGCAGCCGGGCCGCCAGTCTCCGGATCGTGTCCTGGTTCGTGGAGTCGATCATGCCGCCCAGTTCGGCGATGCCGAGCAGGCTGTCGGCGGCCTCGGCCAGCATGCGGCGGGTCGGATCGGCGGCGCCCGAACGGCCGAAGCGGCCGGACCCGATGCCGAAGGCGGCCGCGGCCCCGCGGCCCAGGCGGCGCAGCAGGCTGGCAGGGCGGCCGAGGCCGGCGCCGCGCAGCGGGTCGAGACCGAGATTGTGGCAGCCGGCGTCCGCGCCGGTCAGGAACAGGGCAAAGGGCTGGAGCTCGAAACGCCGGCGCTCGGGAAGGGCCAGCGCGGCCACCGCCCAGGGGGTCTTCGAGCGCAGGATCTGCTCGAAACTCCCCGCCGCCGTGCGGATTCCCGCCTCATGCGCCAGGGTGAGCGCGATCCACGCGCCGCGGCCGTCACGCACCGGCCAGACCGTCTCCTGTGCAATCTCGTCGAAATACGGCATCGCGGCCGATCCGGGCCTCAGCACGACCGGCTGCATGCCGCGCCAGCGCCGGCCGAGGCCGATGGGGAAGCAGTCGTGGAGATGCGCCTCCAGCGCGGACCAGTCATCGAAGGCGAGCGACCAGTCGGCGACGTCCGGCTCCCGCGTGGTCCAGGGTAAGGCCTCCGCCTTGGTATCCTTCGACAGGGACAGCCGCCCGTCGGAGGACGCCGCTGCGCCGCGCACCGTCAACATGCCGGTCGATATCCGGTCGAGCGGGCCGGCGCCCCAAAGCGATTCCTGTTCGTAGGCGCGGCGCGGGGAGTAGGTGCTGTCATGGGCGTGGGCCCGGGCGCTGCCGGCGCTGTACCAGCGCCCCTCGGCCGGCGCATAGAAATAGCCCGTGACGCCGCTGGCGCCGGCGGCTGTCCGCCAGATCCGCGCGCCCATGCCATAGAGGGTGAGATCGCCGACCGGCTGGTATTCCTGGCGGACCTGTCCACGCAGGGCCTCGGTCCGTTCCGCGTTTCCGGGCGGGTCCTGTTCGGAGCGGAGGGCCTCCACCAGCGCGTAGGCCTCCGCGGCGAGGACGAGATAGGCCTCCAGATCCAGCGAGAAGTCCCGCTCGCGCTTCTCGCGCACCCGCGCCGCCAAAGTGCGCAGCATCGACGAAAGCCGGGGCAGGGCGTCGGCGCGCGATGAGACCGACAGCGCGAACAGTCGCTCCTCGAGCACCAGCGGCGCCTGGTTGAACCCGGCATTCACGCAATCGGCGAGACAGCGGGCCACGTCGTTCAGGAAGCCCGGGTCGGCGGGCATCGCCGCCGGAGCGTCCGTTTCCGGCGGCGCTTCGTCCCGGATTTCATCATCGGCCAGGTGGCGCCGCCGGACGGCGAGGATGGCGGCGGCATGCAGCGCCTTGCGCTTGCTCCGTGGCGCCTTGGAGATCATTCCGGCCAGGCCCTGGCCGGCCAGGAAACGGATCTCTGCTGTGTCCGAATCCAGCCGGATCACCAGCGCCGCGCCCTCGGTCTCGATGGTCGGCTCGGTCGCCGCGTCACAAAGCTCCGCGGCAGCGCGCATCGTGGCCTTGCCGGCCCATTTGGTGATCTCGCCGCGGGTCAGCGCGAGGATCTCGGCCAACGGATCGCCGGTGTTGGCCGGCTCCTCGTCCGCCTCCGTGGCGCCATCGTCCGTCCCGGTCTCGCCATGGCCGCGCAACAGCAACACCGCCGCCAGCCGGTGGCGGCAGACGCCCGGGGCGCGGCAGCTGCAATCGGCGGCGGCCGGCCCGTCCTTGCCGACCGTCACGGTCTCACCGTCGGCGGTGATGACGGCGCGGCCGTCCTGCTCTTCGGCCAGCGCGACCTTGCCGGCATCCAGGTCCCGTTGCGCCCGGCGCAGCAGGCCCTTCGACGCCAACGCTGCCAGCGCGGCGTCGTCGAATGCGCTCAGCGCCGCGCGCAGATCGCCGTCGCTCATCGGATGATCTCGCCGATCCAGTCGGCGAACTTGTCGGGCGTCAGCGCGGCGATGCGCATGCCGGCGGCCGCCAGGCGCTGGGCGATGCCGTGGTCGTAGCTGGGGGCCGCGTCGGGATCGAGCGCGCCGAGACCAAGCAGGGTGACCCGGGATTCGGCCAGCCGGCGCACGCTGGCGAGCAGCGGGGCGACCGGTGCGCCCTCCTCGAAATCGCTCACCAGGACGCAGATGGTCCGGCTCGGCTGGGTGACCAGCTGCTCGCAATAGGTCATCGCCTGGCCGATATCGGTGCCACCGCCAAGCTGGATCGACATCAGCACCTCGACCGGATCGTCGATATGCTCGGTCAGGTCGACCACCGAGGTGTCGAACACGACCAGATGCAGCTTCAGGGACGGCAGCCCGGCCAGGATCGACGCCATGACGGCGGAGTAGATCACCGAGTCGAGCATCGAGCCGGACTGGTCGACGCAGAGGATGATGGTCCAGGGCAGGCGCCGACGCATCCGCGAGAAGAAGCGCAGCCGGTCGGCGATGATGGCTTTGCGCTCGCTGTCGTAGTTCTTCAGGTTCTCCCGGATCGTCGCCCGCCAGTCGAAGTTCTGCATCGCCTTGAACTGGCTGCGGCGAAAGCGGTTCGGGGCGCCGGCCAGGGCGCGCGCGACCCGCGGCTTGAGCCGGCGCACGATGTCCTCGACCACCTTGCGGGCCACCTCGCGGATCTTCTCCTGCACTGCCGGATCGGCCTGTCCCTTGAAGGCGATGATCGATTTCAGCAGATCGCCGTTCGGCTCCAGAGCGCCCAGCACCTTGGGGTCGTTCAGCAGGCCGTGCATCTGGTAGCGGTCCAGGGCGTGCGACTGGACGGTCTCGAAGACCGATTGCGGGAACAGGTCGCGGACCTCGCCGAGCCAGCGCAGCGGCGTCAGCTGGGTCGGGTCGAGCGATCCGAAGCGGCTCGGCCCCTTGCTGCGCAGGCCGCGCCCGGCCAGTTCACGGCCATAGAGATAGTCGAGCGCCCGATCCATGCGCCGGTCGCCGGCGCCGAAACCGCCGCTGTCCAGATGCTCCTCCGCATAGCGGCCGAGCACCAGGCGCCAGCGCCTGAGATGCGGCGGCTGTGCCGGGCGCCCGCTCATGTCTCGGCCTCGCGGCCCAGGAAGGCGGCCAGCCCGTCCTCGGAGAGCTGCTGCTCCAGCATCCGGGAGAGCTGAAGGTTGCGCTGAACCGTTTCGGCGGTGGCGTCGTAGCGGATCGACCCGGTGACCTCCGACTGCGCGACGGCGAGATGGTCCGCCAGCCGCTGCGCCAGGCGGTCGGTCTCCCGCGGGTCGAGGGTGCTGAAGGCGAGCCGCAGATGCGGCAGCAGAATGATGAAGTCGTCCTCGTCGAGCCCGGCGATGATCTCGTCGACCGCGGCGGCGACGCCCGGCAGCCGCCACAGCAGCTCGCGCGAGATCGCCAGCAGGCCGCGCAGGAAGGCGATCCGCTCCTTGGGCTCGGAATAGGCCCCGCCGAGATCGCCGCGCAGGCGTGTCGTGAGGGCCTCGCCATCGAGGAGGCCGGACAGGCAGGCCATGGCCGCCAGCGCCCCGCCGATCGCCGGATGGGCCTCGGCCGCCAGGAGTCCGGCGACGGCCTCGCGATACAGCTCATCATCGATGGCGTCGGTCTCGGGGCCGGCGGTGACCATCACCTCGCGCAGGCTGGCCAGGCAGTCCAGCAGAGAGGAGAGGTCCTCCTCGCGCGCGGTGCGCAGGTCGGGCAACAGGAAGAGGGCGCGGGCATAGGCGGTGCCGATCAGCCGTTCGACGGTCTCCGCGCCGGACATGCCGAGCACCTCGCGGCTGCGCCACAGCAGGTAGAGCGCGCGCAGGGCCGAGACCACCGACGGCAGGGCCGGGTCGGCGGTCACCTCGCGCTCGATCAGCGGCAGGATCTCGCCGGCGCGCTCGGACACGCCGGCCTGGCAGGCGATCAGGAACAGGCCGACCGCCTCGCCGGCATTGCGGCCGCGGCCATCCTGCTCCAGCTTGCGCAGCCTGATGCGCAGCTCCCGCAGGCAGGCGTCCTGGACGGTCTCGGCGCCGGCGGACAGCGCGATCAGCCGCGCCTCGACCAGCGGCGACCAGGCATAGCTCCAGGTCTCGAACAGCAGGTCCAGCTTGACCCCGGACAGGAAGTCCGGGCCGCCGGTCCGGTTTGCGAAATGGGTGCCGAGGAACTCCATCGCATAGAGGAAGCGGCTGACCTCGCGATGCCGCGGCTTGCGGTAGATGTCCAGCTTGCGGTTGCGCTCGGCGCCATCCTCTACGGAGAAGCCGAGCTGTCGCGCCCGGGCCCGGGCCGCCTCGACCAGCGGTGGCGAGCCGGCCGAGGGCGGGATGTCGCCGATCCGGTCGCCGGTCAGGAAGCCGCGCAGCAGCGCCATCACCGGCGCGGAGTCGCCGAGTTCCTCGCCCTTGAGCAGGGTGGAGCGGCAGGCGTCCAGCAGATCCTCGCGGGCCGGCCCGGGCCGGTTCCGCAGTTCGGCCAGCCGTGCGGCGCCCTCCAGGGCCGCCGTCAGGACCGGCACTGGTGGGCTCAAGGAGGGGTTCGTGTCCCGCAGGTGCTGCGCGAAGCCTGTCATGACCTCGACGCCGAGGTCGCGCCAGATCGCTGGCCCGCCATCGCCGGCATCCATCCGCCGCCACAGCCGGTCGTAGAAGCCGGGCAGGGGAAGCCCGGCCGCGTAGCCGTTCAGGGCATCCAACTGCCGGAAGCCGTAGCGGATGAGATAGGACTCAGACTCGACCTTGGCCGGTGCCTTTTCCAGCGCTCCGCCGTCGGCGGCCAGGCCCTCGATCAGTGCGGGCGTGTGCAGGCCGCCGGTGACGACGACGATCGGTCCGGTATTCCGGTCCAGCGCCTCGCGGATCAGGGCGACCATGTGCGCCTCGCGGGCCAGCCCGCCATCCCGCGCCAGTTCGTCCTCGGACATCGAGGCGCGGACGGCGGCGCAATAGGCGCCGATCTCGGTGAAGAATTCGCGCCAATCGGTGCCGCCGGCGCGGGATTCGAACAGATGATCCCAGAGCTCGGCCTGATCCCGGCAGCCCAGGCGCCGGCACAGCGCGCGGACGTAGCCGCTCGAGTCGAAGGCGCGCTCCTCGGTCAGCGAGACGGCGACCTCAGGCTCTTCATCGTCGGCGTCCTGGAGCCGCATCATGCGATGGGAGGATGGCAGGTCGATGAAGCGGGCCTCGCTGCCGCGCGCGGCGGCCTGCTGCAGGGCGATGAATTCCGGGGAGTGATCGCAGAGCGGAAAGTAGCTGACGATCGCGCGCTCGGCGGCCTCGTCCCGCTTGCGCTTGGGAAAGGCGACGATGGCCACCGGCGGCCGGGTCTCTTCCGCCGCGACCAGCGGGATCATGGGATCGTAGTCGCACGGACCTTCGACCAGGATTTGGCGCGGTCCGATCTCGTCGAACAGCGCCTTCAGATGGGCGGCGCAGGCCGGGCTGTGGTGCCGGATCGGCACGAAGTAGAGTCCGCGCGCCTCGTCCCAGAGATCGGGCGGCCGCGGCTCCGCGATGGCGCCCTGCGGGTCCGACATGCCGGGCCTAGACCAGCTTCAGCTTGCGCGCGGTCTGGTAGAAGGCCTTCCAGTGGCGGTCCCGGGCGGCGCGGTCCTTGGCCACGTGGTCGACATAGGCCTTGAACTTCTTGCCGTCCTCCGGGTTGTCCTTCAGCACCACGCCCTGGACCTGCCGCGCCAGATGCGCGCCGTCGACGGCCTTGTTGTCGAGGAAGGCGGCCTCCAGAGCCGCGGCGTGGACCACGTTGACCGCCTCTGCGGTGGACATCACCGCTTCCGGCCGGCTCAGGCTGGTGCCTTCCTTGGTGCGCCCGGTGCGCAGATCGATGAAGGTCTGCACCAGCACGTCGACGACGCCGGTGTCGATCTCGGTCCGCGCCTCCAGCCCGTCCAGCCTTTCGTCGAGCTGCTTCAGGATGAGCTCGCGCTCGAACTCCGCGTCGGTGATCGGATGCACCGTCTCGAAATTGAAGCGGCGCTTCAGCGCGCTCGACATCTCGTGCACGCCGCGGTCGCGCAGATTGGCGGTGCCGATCACGTTGAAGCCGGGCTTGGCGCGTATGGTGTGGCCCTCACCCAGCTCCGGGATCGCGATGGTCTTCTCCGACAGGATGGAGATGAGGGCGTCCTGCACCTCCGGCGGGCAGCGGGTCAGCTCCTCGAAGCGGACGATCGCCCCGGACTGCATGGCCTGGAACACCGGCGAGGGGACCAGCGCCTTCTCGCTCGGCCCCTCGGCCAGAAGCAGCGCGTAGTTCCAGGAATAGCGGATATGGTCCTCGGTGGTGCCGGCCGAGCCCTGTACCACCAGGCCCGACTGGCCGCAGATGGCGGCCGCCAGCAGCTCCGACAGCATCGATTTCGCGGTGCCCGGCTCGCCGACCATCATCAGGCCTTGGGCCCCCATCAGGCTGACGATGGCCCGGTCGACCAGCGGGTCGTCACCGTAGAACTTGCGGGTCACGCCCAGCTTGTCGTCGCCCAGAATGAAGCGGCGGACGGCTCGGGCGGACAGGGCCCACCCGGGCGGCCGGCTGCCATCGTCTCCATCGCCAAGCCGGGTCAGCTCGTCGGCGTATCGCTGTTCCGCGGGCGCCCGCAGCACCGTATCCATGGCCGTCCCTCCTTCGCCGCCGATCACCAGAACTCGGCCTTCTTCTCCCAATCCGGGTCGAAGCCGGTCCCGGCGGCGGCAAGCTGGTGGTAGTCGTTCCAGGTCTCGCTCAGCAGCACCGGCGGCACGTCGCCCAGCGCCATGGCCGGTCCCCAGTGTCCGGGTCTGCGGCCGAGACGGTGCACCTTGAGCGGCAGCAGGGCACAGGTGATGTTCTCCTCCGGCAGCGGGCTGCCGGTGAATTCGATCACGACCATGATGCCGGCCCCCTCATAGCGCTTCTCGTAATTGGTGAAGACGCCGCCATCCATGGCCTCGCCGCGCTGATAGCCGAGCTTGTTGGCGGCGCCGCGCAGCTTGAAGTTCTCGATCAGGTGGCCCTTGCGGTCGTCGATCTCGGTCGCCTTGGACTGGTCCTCGCCCGGCTGCAGCAGGGGGCGCGAGAACTGGTCGAACAGCGGCTCGACCTCGTAATCCTTCAGATGCCCGACCCAGGCCTCCTTGAGCGCGGCACCGACCAGGGTCTGGTGCGCCAGCTTGACGCCGGCCGAGCCTTCCAGGGACACCTCCTCGTCTTCCGGGCCGGTCAGGCTGCCATCCTCCATCGGGCGGAAGCTGCCGATCACCTGATCGTCGGCGTCGAGGGCCAGCCAGACCAGCCGCTGGCACATGCGGCCGACGATGGGATGGCGCTGCAGGTATTGCCGCCATTCATCGGTCAACCAGACCCGCTCCAGGCACATCGCCTCGAACAGCCGGACCGATTGCAGGGCGTCGACCTGCTTGATCTCCTTGCGGGCGCCGGACAGGGCCTTCTTCGCCGCCTTGATCAGCGGCTGCTCCTCGTCGTTGCGGGCCGAGGGCAGCGCCTTGACCTCCTTGCCCGCCGGGTTGGCGAGCACGATCTTGCCGTCCTCGGCCAGGGATGCCCGGTAGACGCGATCGGCGCCACAATCCAGTTCCATCACGCCGGTCTCGTCCAGGCCGCCGGTCGGGATGGTGCGGTCGGCGAGCTGCTCGGCGGTCCAGCCGCGCCGGTCGGCGATGGCCTCGATCAGGGCCTGGGCGTGGGCCTGCACGGTCTTCGCCTTGAACCGGTTGGCGGTGGCCAGCACCACCTGGATCGCCGCCGGTGCCGGGTTGGCGGCAAGACAATCCAGCAGGGCCTTGCACTGGGCGATCCGGGCGCCGTGGTTCTTCAGATAGCTACGCACCGCCTCGGCGGCGTCCGGTCCCGGCACCCGCGACGCCAGGCCCAGCAGCCCCTTGTTGGCATTGGCGCTGTTCAGGTAGATGCCCAGCTTCTCCGCCCGGAGCTGGGCGAAGGCCTGCTCGCGGGTGAAATCCTTGTACCAGCGCGACATCGACTTGAAGAGCCCGTCCGCATTGGCCTTGGCGTAGTCGTTCGCCTCCGCCTCGCTCGGGCGCACGGTGTCATGGCTGATCCAGCTGCGCAGGATGTGCAGTCCCAGTCGCTGGCTGTCCTCCGGCTGCAGCCGGTCGAGATAGAGGTCGAACAGGGCGTTGCCGCCCGACTGCCTCAGCTTGTTGGCGAGCGCCACCCACCATCGGGTCACCTTCGGGTCCAGCGGCTTGCTGTCCCGCCATGCGACCCGCGGCAGGCCGTCCAGGGCGAGCCAGTCCAGGGTCTTCAGGTTGGCCTTCTTCAGCCCGGCCTCGGCCTCCGCCAGCAGGGTCTTGGGGTCGAAATAGGCGGAGATGTCGTCGCCGAGCCGCTCCAGCGCCGTCAGCATGGCCGCCCGTGCGACCTCCGACCGCTCCTTCTTCAGACGCGCCTTGAGGGCCGGGATCTGTTCCTTGGCGTCGCGGTCGGCCAGCCAGTCCGCCGCACCCGCCCGAACTTCCTGCTTGCCGTCCTTCAGCAGCCCGGCAATCGCGTCGTCGATCTGCGGCGCGCCGGCCAGCAGGGCCCGCGCCGGCTCGCGCAGGGTCTTGCGGGCACCCGTCGCCAGGTTCATCAGCGGCATCAGGTACCGGTGCGGGACCTTCGGGAAGCGTTCCAGGACCTCCAGCGCCGCCAGCGGGATCAATGGCCGCGGGCCGGATTGCGGGCGAAGGCCCAACGCCTCGTCGAGCAGGTCGAATTGCCCGGCGCAGTAGGCCCAGAAATCGTCGAATGTGATCTCCTCGATGTCGCGCATGTACTCGGTGGTCAGGTAATCGCGCAACGGTTCCCGGCCGCCACGTTCGGCATGCATCTCGGCGACGAGCCGGAATTCCATGCCCTGAATGCGCTGGCGCAGCGCGGCGAGCGAGAGCTGACCGTAATCATGGCGGAAAATGAAGAAGAGCCCGCCCCGATTGTCCCGAAGAAGGCCAAGCAGGTGCCAGGCCGTGACCTCCGGTGCGGCGAAGAACGATTCGAGGCCGGATCGGTCGAACGAGAAGCTGGCGTGCTTGTAGTCGATCTCGTGAAGGGTGTCGTTGAAGTGGCGCTCCTTGTCCCGGGTCGTCTCGGTCTCGAGAATGGCCCGGAACGCTTTGAGATTGCGCTCCGTCAGGGGCTGCATGTTGCGAATCCAGTAGCGAGGACCCTTGGCATGCGACTTCTTGTAGGCCTCCAGCCCGTCATTGTAGCTCTTGATCGTACGCCGGATCCCGTCGAAGAGCGCTTCGGGGATCTTTGTCCGCGGCGGCATCGGCGGCATCGGCGGCAGGTCGACCGCCGTGCCGTCCAGGGCGATATAGCCGCCATTGGCGGGGCTGGGGCCGCCATCGGGTGGGGCGGCGGCCAGGGTCGCCGCGGCGGCATCGGCCGGACGCGCGGAGCCCTCGGCGGTCAGTGAGATGTTGGTCAGCGCCTGTTCGATCGACTCCCGGACCCGCTTGCCCTTCTCGGTCTCGAGCTGTGCCTCCAGGAGCGGGCGCGCCTCCTCGCGTAGCGCGGAAGCGATCAAGATCGCCGCGTGGCCTCTTGCACTGGGAGACCCGGACTCAAAGGCCTCTGCTGCCTTCGCCAGCAGCCGATCCGCTCTCGCGCCATGCAAGGCCGCCAACGCGGCCTCGCGCGCGGATTTCGCGGAACCGGTCCCTTGCGCAAAGACGTAGTCCAGATAGGCGTCGGTCAGTCCCAGCCGGCCGATGGCGCGCAGCATCTCGACCCGGCCCTTGGAGTCCAAAATGCCGGCGGCGGCGATGACCGTCGCAGGCTCGTCGCGCAGGTAGTCTTCCGCACCCATCAGCTTGTCGATGCAGTGGCCGTCCTGATACCCGGTGGCGCTGCGGTGGAACAGGATGTCGAGCAGCCCGTCATCGGGCTCTTCCGCCAGGCGCAGCAGTTCGCGGCAGCGCGCCACAGTGAATTCGCCGAAGTAAGGCCGATCCACCCCAAAAGCCCCATCGTAACGTGCGCTGCGTTCCGTGGCGGTGAGCAGCAGACGCAGCCACATCGGGCCGGCCATGGTGCCGCAATACCCCCAGGTGGCGTTGGTCAGGGAAGTCGCGGCCGCGGCGAAGACCTTGCCCAGGCGCATGACGAGGTCCGGATTCCAGTAGTGCTTGTCCGCCAGGATCGGGGCCAACCACCATTTTGCCCCGCCGACACTGTGGTAACCGGTCTGTAGGGGCAGGTGATTGACGGCCTGGGGCGATTTCTGCTGCAGGGTCAGCAGGACCGCAGAACCGTCGCCGGTGCACACATAGGCGGCGGCCTGCCGGGCCAGGCCTTCCTCGACCTTGTCGAGCGGCGCCAGGGATTTCTTCAGGGCGTTGAAGATGAACGGATCCGCTCCGTCCGGCGTACCGGCGATCCGGCCAATGAGGGACTTGACGAAATTCGGCATCTCACCCCGCAACCTGCAGATGGGCGCCGGGTGCCCGGAAATTGGGCCCGCAGCGCATCATGGACAGTTATACGCGTGCCGCGTGTGGTCTCTATAGGCGTCTGGACCTTTCCCAAAAGTTTAACTTGCGGCTTTGCGATGCAGGCGATCCGGGCAATGTGCGCCGGCCGGCATTCCCGCTCTGGCTCCCGGCCCCGATTTGCGTTCAAACTCCGCCGGTTGAACGAGGCGGGTTTCGAGGTGCATGCCCATGACGGCGCCGGCTATCGCAATGACGCGGCGGACCCGCTCCACGCCGTATACGCCGCGCGTATCGGCGGCCGGGGTGAAGACCTACACGGTCTACAATCACATGCTGCTGGCCACGGTCTTCCGTTCGTTGGAGGAGGACTATTGGCACCTGCGGGAGCACGTCCAGATCTGGGACGTCAGCTGCGAGCGGCAGGTCGCGGTGAGCGGTCCGGATGCCGCCCGGCTGGCCCAGATGATGACGCCGCGAGATTTGAGCCGGGCGGTGGTCGGGCAATGCGTCTACGCCCCGATGGTCGACGAGTCCGGCGGGCTGCTCAACGATCCGGTCTTGCTGAAGCTGGCGGAGGACCGGTTCTGGTTCTCCATCGCCGATGCCGATGTGCTGCTCTGGGCCAAGGGGCTGGTGCTGGGCTTCGGTCTCGACGTTGAGATCGCCGAGCCGGAGGTCTATCCGCTGGCGGTCCAGGGGCCCAAATCCGAGGCGCTGATGGCGCGGGTCTTCGGCGAGGCGGTCCGCGACATCCGCTTCTTCCGCTTCGCGACGCTGGAGTTCCGCGGCCATCCGCTGGTGGTGGCGCGCTCCGGCTGGTCGAAGCAGGGCGGCTTCGAGATCTATCTCGACGCGCCGGACATGGCGATCGGGCTCTGGGACGCCCTCTGGGAGGCCGGCTCTGATCTCAATGTCGGCCCGGGCTGTCCCAACCTGATCGAGCGCGTGGAGGGCGGGCTGCTCTCCTACGGCAACGAGATGACCCGGGACACCAACCCCTTCGAGGTCGGGCTGGACCGCTACTGCAAGCTGGACGGGCCGGACTTCATCGGCAAGGCGGCGTTGCAGCGGGTGGTGGCGGAGGGCCCCACCCGGCGGCTTTGCGGCGTCCGCTATGGAGAGACCCGGGCGCCGCTGTGCACCATCCCCTGGGCGCTCGACGTCGCCGGTGCAGCGGCGGGCCGGCTCCTGACCGGTGTCTGGTCGCCGCGCTTCGGATGCAATGTCGGGTTCGCGATGATGGACCGGGGCCATTGGGACGACGGATTGGCGGTCCGCATGCGGGCCGAGGATGGCAGCAACTGGACCGGCCGGCTCTGCCCGATCCCGTTCGAGGAGACCGGGACATGATCGCCGGCACGCCGCTGTGCGACGGCGCGACGCCTGGAATCGCCATGGCGTGTATTCTACGACCTGCGTCGCGCGCGGACGCATATACGGCACCACCAGGCGCTACAGTCACACGCGAAGAAGTCCGAAGAAACGCGTCAAGTGGACTTCAATAGAGGCCGGCCACAGAGCCGGCCCGCCCACAATACCGGGAGGATGTTCATGTCAGATAACCAGTCGGCCCCCAACGGCCTCGTCGCCGAGACGGGAGTCTTCAAGGGCCTTCATGCCGGGATGGGCCTGGCCGCCAAGGGCATGGTCGTCGCCTTCGTGGTGTTCACCGTGCTCAACGTCGATTTTGCCGGCGGCATCTACCAGGCCGTGCGCGGTTGGATCGAGGCGACGCTGAACTGGTACTACATCAGCGCCGTCACCGTGATGCTGTTCGTCTGCTTCTATCTGATGTTGAGCCGTTTCGGGAAGATCCGGCTGGGCGACGACGATTCCCGACCCGAATTCAGCAACTTCTCCTGGTTCGCCATGTTGTTCTCGGCTGGCGTGGGCATCGGCATCCTGTTCTTCGGCATCGCCGAGCCGATGTTCTATTTCGACAACACCCAGCCCTGGGGCTATCCGAACAACCCGTTCGCCGACAATCAGGGCTTCACGGAGATGAACGACCAGCGCGGCGTCGCGGCCATGCGGGTCACCTATTTCCACTGGGGCTTCCACGGCTGGGCGGTTTATGTGGTGATCGGGCTGTGCCTGGCCTATTTCGGCTTCCGCAAGAAGCTGCCGCTGACCCTGCGCTCGGCCCTCTATCCGGTGATCGGCGAGAAGATCTACGGGCCGATCGGCCATGCGGTCGACCTGCTGGCGGTGTTCGGCACGGTGTTCGGCGTCGCCACCTCGCTCGGCCTGGGCGTCAGCCAGATGGCGACCGGCCTGAATGTCCTGTTCGGCGTGGATCCCGGCACGACCACCCAGATCATCCTGATCGTGCTCATCTCGATCGTCGCCACCCTCTCGGCGGTGTCGGGCGTGGGCAACGGCATTCGCATCATCTCGGAGTGGAACATCTATCTCAGCATCGTGCTGCTCGCCTTCTTCCTGTTCGGCGGGCCGTTCAAATGGCTGATGGGCTTCTTCGTGACCACCATGGGCGACTATCTGTGGAACGTCATCCCGATGGGCTTCCAGACCTTCAATGCGCCGGGTGACGCGGCCTGGCAGGGCGGCTGGACGATCTTCTATTGGGGCTGGTGGATTTCCTGGGCGCCGTTCGTGGGCATGTTCATCGCCCGCATCAGCCGCGGCCGGACGATCCGCGAATTCATGGTCGGCGTCATGTTCGTGCCGACCACCATCGCCTTCTTCTGGCTGTGCATCTTCGGCGGCAGCGCCATCTTCCTCGAGCTCAATGCCGAGGGCGGCGTCGGCACCGCCGGGATCGCGCAGTTGGTCCGCGACTGGAACCTGCCGGCCGCGCTCTATGGCACCATCGAGCGGATCACCGATGTCAGCTGGCTGTCCTGGATCATGTCGGCGCTGGCGACCTTCCTGCTGGCGACCTGGTTCATCACCTCGTCGGATTCCGGCACGCTGGTGATCACCACCATGCTGTCCATGGGCGACGACAATCCGCCGCAGCGCTTCCGCATCGTCTGGGGCTTGGGCGAGGGCTTCGTGGCCGCGGTGCTGCTGCTTGTCGGCGGCCTGGGCGCCCTGCAGACGGCGTCGATCGCCGCCGCGCTGCCGGTCAGCGTGGTCATGCTTGTGATGACCTATGGCATCGTGAAATCGCTGCACGAGGACTCGGCAGCGGTACCGGCCTCCGGGCTGGAACGCGCGCCCGACGGCACCAGTCTGGCGCAGGAACTGCGCGCCTGACGCCGCGATGACGACATGAGGCCCGGCTGCCAGGACGGCGGCCGGGCCTTCTTTATTGATGCGCTGCCAGCGCGCGCGCGGCCAATGCGATGGCATCGGCCGTCAGGGCGAGGTCGTCCTCGGTCAGCGCCAGCGAGATGTAGAACTTGCTGTCCGGCTTCAGCACGCCGTTCTCCCGCAGGACCCGGTTGAACACCTTCAGCTTGCCGGAATCGCCGGCGAAAACGCCGCGATAATCGGTGACAGGATCGGGCGTGAACACCACGTCGAACAGCACCGGATCCCCGACCACCCGGTGATCGATGCCGGCCTCCGTCAGGTGCTCCGCCAGCGCCGCCATGACGGTCTCGCCGTTCCGGCGCAGGCGGTCATAGGCGTCCGGCCGGCGCAGGATCTCCATGGTCTTCAGGCCGGCCACCGAGGCCACCGGGTTCCCCGACAGGGTGCCGATCTGATAGGTGAAGCCCTCGGCGCCGACCCGCGCCTTGTCGAAATGCGCCATGATCTCCGATCGCCCGGCGATCGCGGCGAGCGGGAAGCCGCCGCCGATGATCTTGCCCAGCGTGCACAGGTCGGGCACGACGCCGTATTTCTCCTGGGCGCCGCCATAGGCGAGGCGGAAGCCGGTCACCACCTCGTCGAAGATCAGCAGGATGCCGTGCTTCGCCGTCTCCTCGCGCAGCGCTTCCAGGAAACCCGGCTTCGGCGGGATCAGCCGTTGCAGCGGCTCGACGATCACCGCGGCGATCTCGTGCCCGTGCTCGGCCATGAGGCTGCTGGCGTAATCGACGTCGTTGAAGGGTGCGATCAGCATGTTGGCCCGCACGCTTTCCGGGATACCCGAGGAGTCGGGCACGGCGTTCGGAAAGGCCGCGAGCCGGGACGGCGCGAGGCTCATCAGCGCTTCCGACGACATGCCGTGATAGCCGCCCTCGAATTTGAGGATCCTGTCGCGGCCGGTATGGGCCCGGGCGAGCCGCATGGCGTACATGTCCGCCTCGCCGCCGGTGGAGACGAAGCGCACCTGTTCCGCACAGGCCGCCGCGCGGCAGATCTCCTCCGCCAGCGCGATGCCCGACGCGTTGGTGGCGAAGAAGGTCAGCCCCCGGTCGAGCTGGTCCCGCACCACGTCCAGCACCTCCGGGTGGCCATGGCCGAGGATCATCGGGCCCGAGCCGATCAGGTAGTCGACATATTCGCGGCCATCCTCGTCCCGAACCCGGGCGCCGTGGCCCTCGCGGATGACGATCGAGGGATCGAAGTTGCCGAAGCCGCCGGCCGGCAGGACTGCCTGGGCCCGGGCGATCCAGTCGGCCTGGGTGGTGGTCGTGCCGTCCTTCATGCCTTCCTCCTAGTCGAATACGGCCGCCGGCTCGCCGAGCACGGCCGGATCGGGTGCCACGCCGAGGCCCGGACCGCCGGGAACGGCGATCCGCCCCCCATCGCGGCTCGGCACCTTCGTGTCGAGACGGGGCGCCACGTAGCTTGACAGGTCGCAGACGTTCAGCACACCGCGCGGCGGTGTCGCGGCGCCCAGATGCAGGGACGCCGCCGTCACGATGTCGGACCCCCAGACGTCCTCGATGCACATCCGCGCACCGAGATGGTGGCAGAGGTCGCGGGCCCGGCGGGCGGCGCTGAGGCCGCCGAATTTGGACAGCTTTACCGCGACCGCGTCCATGCAGCCAAGCCGCCCGGCTTCCAGCAGCGAGTCGGTGTCGTGGGCGACCTCGTCCAGCTTCATCGGCAGGCCGGTCGCGGCCCGCACGGCGGCGCACTCGGCCAGGGTCCGACACGGCTGCTCCAGCATGACGTCGAGGTCCGCGACGGCGCGGCCGACCCGGATCGCGTCGAGTCGCGAGGCGCCGCAATTCCAGTCGCCATAGACCAACGGCCCGTCGCCGACCGCCTCGCGGACCAGCCGCAGACGGGCCACGTCGGCCTGCCAGTCATCATCGGCCCCCAGCTTCGCCTGGAACTGGGTCATCCCCTGGGCCTGCGCCTCGCGAGCGATCCGCGCCATCTCGTCCGGCGCGACGCAGGTGATGGAATGGTAGAGCGGCAGGTCATCCGCCTGCCGGCCGCCGAGCAGCGCATGGAGCGGCAGCCCCGCCGCCTTGCCGGTCAGGTCCCACAGCGCGATGTCGATCGCGGATTTGGCATAGCGATGGCCCGCAAGCTGGGCGTCAAGCCGGTCCATCACCGCCTCGGGCCCGACCGGGTCGGCCCCGAGCATGACACCCGCCAACTCCTCGACGGCCGGAGCGACCCCGTGCGCATAGGCCGGCAGGTAATGCGGGATCGGGCAGATTTCGCCCCAGCCGTTGAGGCCCGTGTCCGTGTCCAGCCGCAGGATGACGGACTCGACCGTGTCGCAGGTCTTGCCGTCCGACATGTGATAGGCGGTGTGGCTGGTCAGCGGCAGGCGCCAGAGGGAAATCCGGACGATCCGCATGTCAGCCCCCGTACCGCGCGACCGGATCGCCGAGACTGCCCGGGTCCGGCGCGACGCCGAGCCCGGGTGCCGGCGGCGGCGTTGCAAAGCCATCCACGTTGCGCGCACCCTGGCCCGACACCGGGTCGACCGACAGGTGCTCCTGGCACAGCCAGCTCGCCAGGCGGTTGGGTTCCGGCGTCGACGCGGCCAGATGGATCGCCGCGGTGTCGGCGAGGGCGGAGCCGCCGGTGTCCTCGATATGCATCTGCCAGCCGATCTCGACTCCGAGATCGCGGATGCGGCGCGCCCTGGTCAGGCCGCCGGCGCGGTTCGGCTTGACTTTCACGCCGGCGCAGGCATTGCGGCTCCAGGCCTCCAGGTGATCCTGGAAGTCGAGCAGGCACTCATCCAGCATGATCGGCTGGCGCACCGCCGCCGCGACCCGGGCGCACTGGTCCAGGGTCTCGCAGGGCTGCTCGACCCAACTGGTCGAGGCGACGCCATTGAGCACCTGCAGGGCGAGTCCCGGCGTCCAGGCGCGGTTCACGTCGAAGGTCACCTGCTCGTCGGCCTGCAGCTCGGACTCGATGGCCTCGATCCGCGCGATCTCCGCCTTCGCATCGGTGCCACCGATCTTGGCCGAGTGGGTCCGGTAGCCCTTCGCGCGGGCCTCACGGATCAGCGCGATCATCGCCTCGGGCGTGCCCGTGGAGATCGACGAATTGACCGGCACCGCCGCCTGCGTCCCGCCCAGCAGCCGCCACAGCGGCAGCCCGGCCGCCTGTCCCAGGATATCCCAGCAGGCGATGTCGAGCGGCGACTTCGCGTGGGCATGGCCCGGCAGGGCCGCATCCATGGTCCGGTTGATCGCGTCGAGCGCGCAGGGGTCCTGTCCGAGCAGGGCAGGTGCCAGGATGTCCAGCGCCGCCCGGATGCCGCCGCCATGGGCGGGCAGGTAGGAATGGCCCCACGGGCATCCTTCCCCCCAGCCGGACAAACCCTCATCGGTTTCGATGCGCAGGACGGTCGAATCGAGTTCCTCGAACTTCAGACGACCGCCGGAGAGCCAATAGGGTTTCGACAGCGGCAGGGCGACGGACCAGACGGTGATGCGCGAGATCCGCATCTCAGCCGCCATAGACCGCGACCGGATCGCCAAGGCTGTCGAAGTCCGGCTCGACGCCCAGGCCGGGCGCATCCGACGCGAACAGTTTGCCATTCGCCGTCTCCGGCGCGGGCCGGCCCGTCGAACGGGTGTTGTAATTGTGCAGGTCGGTGGTGTTGACCAGCATCTCGGCGGGCGTCGAGGCGGCGAAATGGGCCAGGGTCGCGGTGCAGATCTCGCCGCCCCAGCCATCCTCGGCCACCACCGGGATACGGTTGTCGACCAGATAGTCGCGCATCCGACGGGCCTTGGAGAGGCCGCCCTGCTTGGCCAGCTTCAGGCAGACGATCTCCGCCCCATTGTCCTCGACCACCCGGTGCGCCATGCGCATGTCGGTGATGCACTCGTCCAGCTTCATCGGCAGGTCGGTGCGGCGACGGACCTGCTGGCATTCCTCGTAAGAGCGGCAGGGCTGCTCGAAGACGTAGTCGAGGTCCCGGGTCGCGCGGGCCACCCGCAGCGCATCGTCCACCCGCCAGCCCTGGTTGGCGTCGGCGAATGCCATCTCGCCGGGGCGAAGCTGGGGCACGGTCTCGCGGATGCGCTCGATGTCGCCGGCCCAGTCCGCGCCGACCTTGATCTGGAAGTGCCGGTAGCCGGCGGCGCGATGGGCGTCCATCTCGCGGCGCATCTCCTCCGGCGGCTTCTGGGGCGCGACCCGGTACATCGGCGCGCCGTCGGTCAGCTTGCCGCCCAGCAGCATCCACAGCGGCTGGCCGGTCGCCTTGCCCAGGATGTCCCAGCACGCCGCGTCGAATGGCGCCTTGGCGTAGCCATGGCCGCACAGGGTCGCATCCATGACGCCCTCGATGCGGCCGACCTGGCGCGCATCCTCACCCAGCAGGGCGGGCGCCAGCAGGCGGGCGGCGGCCTCGGTGCCTTCCGAATGCGCCTCCATATAGGCGTCACCGCAGGGGCAGAACTCGCCGCAGCCCGAAATCCCGGCATCGGTGTCGATGACGACGATTGTCGTTCGGCCGGTCGTGATCACATTGCCCGCGCCCCACCGGTACTCGCCGCCGACATAGGGCAGGTCGGTCCGGTAGACCGCGATGCGCGTGATCTTCACGCGCTGGCCTCCATGGTCACGACGAAGTTGCCGACATGGCGCTTGTCGATGAACGCCTGCTGCGCGTCGCGCAGCTCCGCCAGCGGCCAGCTTCCGGCCAGCAAGGGGCGGATTTCGCCACGCTCGATATAGCCGACCAGATCGGCGAAGGTGCCGGGCGACACCACGGTCGCGCCGGTGAAGGTGAGGTCGTGCAGGTAGAGCGTCCTCAAATCGAGCGGCACGATCGGTCCGGCGATGGCGCCGGAGACCGTGTAGCGGCCGCCTCGCGCCAGCGCGTCGATCAGGCTGGGCCAGGCGTCGCCGCCCACCACATCGGCGACAACCGTCACAGTCTCGCTGCCGATGGCGTCTCGCAGCGCCGCCTTCAAATCATCGGGCGCGCGCGGCAGGACCGCGTCGGCGCCGATCGCGGCGACCGCGTCCCGCTTGCTCTCGCTGGCCATGGCGATGGCGGTGGCGCCGCGCCGACGCACAAGCTGGATCAGAGCCGAGCCGACGCCGCCCGAGGCGCCCGGGATCAGCACCGCGTCGCCCGAGCCGACCTCGGCCCGGTTCAGCATGTTCTCGGCGGTCACGTAGGACGTGGCGAATGTGGCGAGCTCCGCGTCGCTGAGCCCGGACTTGATCGGGTGGACCTGGCGTTGGTCGGCCTTGGCGTATTCGGCGAATCCGCCATCGCTTTCGCTGCCGAAGTAGCGGCACTTCTGGAGATTGAGCGGATCGTTCCAGTCCCGCTGCCAGACATCGACCAGCACGCGGCGGCCGACCAGTGCGCGCTCGACCCGCTCACCGACCGCGACGACCGTGCCGCAGACATCCGCGCCCTGGATGCGCGGGAAGGTGATCGGCGACCCGCCCCAGGCGGCGTCGTCATCGGCCGCCGTCTCCTGGGCCCCGCCGGTCGTCGCCCCGGTGACGCCCTTCGAGTACCAGCCCGTGCGCGTATTAACGTCGGTATTGTTGAGCCCGCAGGCATGCACCCGGATCAGAACCTCGCCCGGCCCGGGCTGGGGCGTCGGCCAGTCGGTGCGGTACTCCAGCTTCTCCAGGCCGCCATGGCCGGTCAGGACCACGGCGCGCATGGTCGGTGGAATGGCGATGTCTTCGGTCATGCAGCGGAGCTCTTGCGTAATGTGTCGGTGCGCGGCAACAGGCTCTCGGGATCATAGGCCGGTTCGCCGAGCACGACAGCGGCACGCGGTTTCCCCATGATGACGACGTCAACCGCCGTTCCGGGCTCGGCCGCCTCTGGCTTCACGTAGGCGAAGGCCAGGATCTTGCCGACGGTGTGGCCGTAGGCCATCGAGCTGGTCGATCCGACAGGTACGCCGTCCATCAGCACCGCCTCGCCGCCATGGCCGTCGCTGTCGCCGTCCGGCTCGATGGCGAGATAGACGCAATGCCACGGACGCACGCCGTCGAGGCTTGTCTGTGTGGCCTCCCGGCCGAGGAAGTTGCCCTTGTCCAGCTTGACGAAGCGCATGACGTCGGCCTCCGGCAGGGTGACCTCGTTGGTCAGCTCGCCGGCCCCCTTGAAGCCCTTTTCCATGCGCATGGCGTTCATCGCGAAGGAGCCGTAATCGGCGATCCCGAAGGACTCGCCGGCCGACCACAGCGCGTCGTAGACCGCCGGCATCGAGTCGCGCGGCCCGTGAATCTCCCAGCCGAGCTCGCCGGCATAGGACAGGCGCAGCGCCCACATGGCCCGGCCGGCGATGGTGATCTCGCGCGCCGTCAGCCAGCGGAACCCGGCATTGTCGAGCGGCGCATCCGTGGTCGCCGCCAGCACCTCGCGCGACCGCGGCCCCTGCAGGGCGATCGCCGCCCAGTCTTCGGAGAGGTTGCGGACCGTGACCGTCTCATCGGCCCAGTTCTGATCGTGATGGTCCAGCAGCCTCTGCTCGAAGAAGGCGGCGCAGGCGAGGTAGAAGCGGTCCTCGGCCAGGCGCGCCACCGTCGTTTCGAACTCGATGCGGCCGCGGCGGTTCAGCATGTGGGTGAGGGCGATGCCGCCGACCCGCCTAGGCAACCGGTTGGCCACAAGCCGGTCGAGGAAGGCCACCGCATCCGGGCCGGAAACCTCCACCTTGGTGAAGGCGGTGATGTCCATGATCCCGACCCGCTGGCGCACCGCGGCGACCTCGGCGGCGACGATGTCGTGCACCGCGTTGCGGCGGAAGGAGTACTGGTCCTCCTGTGGCACGCCGTCCCGCGCGAACCAGCGCGGGCGTTCGTGGCCGTAGACTTCCTCGAACACCGCGCCCTTGGCCTTCAGGCGCTCATAGAGCGGACTCGGCTTGATCGGCCGGCCGGCCAGGCGGTTGAAGTGGGGGAAGGGGATCTCGTGGCGCAGGCAGTAATCCTCCTTCGCCTTGGTGACCTGCCAGTCCTTGGTCGCGTAAACGCCGAAGCGGCGCGGATCGAACTCGCGCATGGATATGTCGGCCGCGCCATGCACCATCCAGCGCGCAAGTTCCCGGGTCAGCCCCGGCCCCCAGCCGATGCCGATCTGGGTGCCGCAGCAACACCAGTAATTGGGCGCACCGGGCGCCGGGCCGATCAGCGGATTGCCGTCCGGCGGATGCGAGATGGCGCCATGCACGGCGCGGCGCAGGCCCCGTTCGGCGAGCACCGGCATGCGCTCCATGGCCGCTTCAAGCCACGGCATGACCCGGTCGTAGTCGGGCTCGAACAGCTCGTTCTCCGCCTCCCAGGGGCAATGGTCGACCCAGACCGCGTTCGGGTTCTCCTTCTCATAGATGCCGATCAGCCCGGCCTTCTGCTCCATGCGGACATAGCCGGAGACCTTGCGGTCGTCGCGGATCACCGGGAGTTCCCGGTCGAGGGCGGCGAATTCCGGCACCGGGTCGGTGACGAAATAGTGGTGGGTCATGGAGGTCATGGGCAGTTGCAGCCCGCTCCACTCGCCCATCTGGCGGGCATAGGTGCCGCCGGCATTGACCACATGCTCGCAGGTGATGGCGCCGTGTTCGGTTTCGACCCGCCATTCGCCGCTCGGCAGGCGGGTGATGTTTGTGGCGCGGCAGCGGCGGATGATCCGCGCGCCCTGCGCCCGCGCCCCGGCGGCGAAAGCCTGGGTCACGCCGGACGGGTCGACATGGCCGTCCTCCGGCGTGTGCAGGGCGCCCAGCACGCCATCAAGAGCGTAGAAGGGGTGGAGGTCGCCGATCCGCTCCGGGCCGACCAGCTCCATCGGGAAGCCCAGGGCCGTGCCCACGCTCAGCGTGTGGCGCAGCCAGTCCACCTCGTCCTCGGTATAGGCCAGGCGGAAGGAGCCGCAGCCATGCCAGGTCACCGATTGGCCGGTCTCCGCCTCCAGCTTTCCGGCATAGAGATCGATGCCGTAGCCGACGCAACGGCCAAGACCGAAGCTGGATGTCGAATGGGTGATCTGGCCGGCGGCATGCCAGGTCGAGCCGGAGGTCAGCTCCGCCTTCTCCAGCAGCACGATATCGCGCCAGCCCTCATGGGCCAGATGGTAGGCGAGGCCGCAGCCCATGATGCCGCCGCCGACAATGACCACCCGCGCCGTTGACGGCAGGTCCGTGGAAGGCTCCGATGACACGGGCGGTACTCCGTCGCGCGTTGAGATTGCCATGGACAGGGTAAGTGTACATTTGTACGATCGTCAATCGTGAATAGCATGAATGTACCATATGGCGAGTCCGCCTCGCCGCGAACGGTGCTCGAGGCGCTGTCGGCGGAGCTCGACCGGCTGACGCCGGAGACGCGCAAGGCCGCCGCCTATGTGCTGGAGAACCCCAACGATGTCGGGGTCTCGTCCATCCGCGAGATCGCCGATGCGGCGGATGTGAAGCCGAACACCTTCGTGCGCATGGCGCGCAGCGTCGGCTTCGAGGGCTATGACGATTTCCGCGCCCCGTTCCGCGAGGAGATCCGCAACGGGCGGCCGAGCTTTCCCGACCGCGCACGCTGGCTGCAATCGCTGGCCAAGGGCGGTGCGCTGGGCAGCCTCTATGCCGACATGGCGGCAAGCGCCATCGCCGGTATCGAGCAGAGCTTCGCGGCGACCGATGCGGGGCGGGTGAAGGCGGCCGCCGACGCCATCGTGGCGGCGCGGCAGACCTATGTGCTGGGCGTCGGCGTCAACCACACCCTGGCGCGGAACTTCGTCTATGTCGCCGGCATGGCGGTCGACGGCATGCAGGCGATTCCGCGCGACGGCGGCACGGCGATCGACGATCTGGCACGCGCGGAGGCCGGCGACGTGCTGCTGGCGATGACCTTCAAGCCCTATCGCTCCGAGGTGGTCGAGGCGGTGGCCGCAGCCCGCGAACAGGGCCTGACGATCATCGGCATCTCCGACAGCCCGGCCTCGCCACTGATCACCGGCGGTGACCACGGCTTCGTCGTGCAGACCGATACGCCGCAATTCTTCCCCTCGACGGTGGCTGTGCTGGCGCTGCTGGAGACGCTGATCGCCTTCGTCGTGGCCGATGCCGACCCGGCAGTGATCGCCCGCATCGAGCGGCTGCACACCCGCCGCCATGCCCTGGGCATCTATCAGGAAAACCCGCGGGGCCGGCCATGACCACGCCGGTGTCGGTCCGCTCGCTGGAGGCCCGCTATTACACCGACCCGGCCGTGTTCCGGGCCGAGCAGGACGGGCTGTTCGCGCGCACCTGGCATTTCGCGGGCCATGTCTCGCAGCTTGGAAAGCCCGGCGACTACTTCGCCTTCGACATCGCCGGCCAGGGTCTGTTCTGCGTCCGCGGCCAGGATGGCGTGGTCCGGGCCTTCTACAATGTCTGCCAGCACCGGGCCCATGAACTGGTGAAGGGGGCTGGCAACGCCCGTCGGATCGTCTGCCCCTACCACGCCTGGACCTATGAGCTTTCCGGCGAGATGGTCTCCGGCCCCAACGTCCGGTCGGTTCCGGGCTTCGACCGCGAGGCCATCTGCCTGACCGGCGTCCGGGTCGAGGACTTCCTCGGGTTCCTGTTCGTGAACCTGGATCCCGACGCGGCACCCATGGAGGATTGGTTTCGCGGCGTGCGGTCGGAGCTGTCGGCATTCGTGCCGGATATCGAGGACCTGAAGCCGCTGGAGTGGATCGAGACGCCGGAGGCCTGCAATTGGAAGGTCTCGGTGGAGAACTACTCCGAGTGCTACCACTGCCAGCTCAACCACCCGACCTTCGCCAACGGGGTGATCAACCCGAAGACCTACGACATCCAGCCGCAGGGCTATTGCCTGCGCCACACCACCGAGTGTCAGAACCTCGAGCGCATGACCTATCCGGTCGATCCGGAGTCCAACGCCCATGCCGGCGAGTACTCGTCCTGGTTCCTGTGGCCGGCCTTCTCATTCCAGGTCTATCCGGGCAATGTGCTGAACACCTATCACTGGCGGCCGATGGACACAGAGCGGGTCACGGTCTGGCGTGGCTGGTACACCGCGAACGGGATCGAGTCCGACGTGATCCGACGACTTGCGGTCCAGGATCGCGAAACGACAGTCGAGGAGGACATCCATTTGGTGGAATCGGTCCAGCGCGGCCTGAAGAGCCGGGGCTACAGCCCCGGGCCGCTGGTGCTCGACCCGCGCTGCGGCGTGAAATCGGAGCATTCCGTGCAGGTGCTGCAGGGCTGGATGCGCGAGGCCGTCGATGGCGGCTGACGGCGGCGCGATCGGGCGCAACTATATCGACGGCGCCTTCGTCGACGGGGGCGGCGGCCGGATCGCGGTCGAGGACCCGGCGACCGGCGAGCCCTTCGCCGAGCAGGCGCTGGCCGATGCCCGCGATGTCGACCGGGCGGTGCAGGCGGCGAAGCGCTGCCACGAATCCGGCGCGCTGACCGCCATGCGCCCCGTGGAGCGCGGCCGCATGGTGCGCCGCATGGGCGACATCCTGCTGGAGCGGATCGACGAGATCGCCCCGCTGCTGACCCGGGAAAGCGGCAAGCCGCTCTGGGAGGCGCGGATCGAGGTCAAGGGCGCGGCGCGCTATTTCGAGTATTACGGCAGCCAGGCGGAGACGCTGGAGGGCCGCTCGATCCCGCTTGGTGCCGGCTATCTCGACTTCACGTTGCTGGAACCCTACGGCGTCTCGGGCCAGATCATCCCGTGGAACTATCCCCTGGAGATGACCGCCCGCTCGCTGTCGACGGGGTTGGCCGCCGGCAACGCGGCGGTGGTCAAGACCCCGGAGCTCGATCCGCTGACCAATGCGTTCATCGCCGAGGCGGCGGAGGCGGTCGGCCTGCCGCGCGGCGCCGTTAACATCCTGTGCGGAATCGGCGGTGATGCCGGCGCGGCGCTGTCGGCCCACCCGGACGTCAACCAGATGGTCTTCACCGGCTCCGTCGCGACCGGCATCGCCATCGCGACGGCGGCCGCGCAGAACGTCGTGCCCTGCGTCCTGGAATTGGGCGGCAAGTCGGCCGGCATCGTCTATCCCGACGCCGATCTGGCGAATGTCGTCAGCAATGTGCGCTGGGGCATCTACTACAACTCCGGCCAGGTCTGCTCCGCCATGTCGCGGGTCCTCGTCCATGAGGACATCCACGACGCGTTGCTCGACGGCATCGTCGCCATGGCCCAGGAGATTTCGGTCGGGCCGGGGATCGAGCAGACGGAGGCCGGTCCGACCATGGGCGCGATGGTGTCCGGGCCGCAGCTGGAGCGTGCCGACGGATTGTGCCGTGACGCCGAGCGAGAGGGCGCGGTGGCGGTGACCGGTGGCCGCAGGCTGAACCGGCCCGGCCATTTCTTCGAGCCGACGGTCTTCACCGGCGTCACGCCGGACATGGCCATCGCCCGCGAGGAAGTCTTTGGCCCAGTGCTGTCGGTGATGCGCTTCTCCTCCGACGACGAGGCGATCGCGATCGCCAACGGCACCGATTACGGGCTGGTCGGCGGCGTCTTTACCCGTGACCTCGACCGCGCCACCGCCGCCGCGCGTCGCCTGCGCGCCGGCCAGGTCTTCGTCAACGAGTGGTTCGCCGGCGGCGTGGAGACGCCGTTCGGCGGCTACGGCAAGTCCGGCTACGGTCGCGAGAAGGGCCGCGAGGCGCTGCTCAATTACGTTCAGACCAAGAACGTGGCCATCAGGCTCTGACAGGAGGACCGCGTGGACGACGATCTCTTCGAAAAAGGCCTCGCCCAGCGCAAGGCGACGCTGGGGGCCGAATACGTGGAGAAGAACCTGGCTGCTGCCGACGACTTCACCCGCCCCTTCCAGGAGGCGATGACGGCCTGGTGCTGGGGGTTCGGCTGGGGCGACGACGCCATCGACGCCAAGACCCGGTCGATGATGAACCTCGCGATGATCGGCGCGCTGGGCAAGATGCAGGAGTGGGAGACCCATTGCCGCGGGGCGGTGACCAACGGCGTCTCCCGCGAGGAGATCCGCGCCATCATCCACGTCGTGGGCATTTACTGCGGAGTGCCGCAGGCGCTGGAGTGCTTCCGGGTCGCCCGGAAGGTGCTGGACGAACCGGCCGGCTGAGCACGGCCCAGGCGGACGCGCTATGCCACGTCGATCCCGTCGATGTGCCCACGGCGCCGGTTATCCCGACGCCGCGATTCGACCCGGCTATTGCGCTGCCGGCTCCGCCGCCAGCTTCGAGGCGAGAATCGATCCCTTGTTGGAGCGCGTGCGCCCGTAGCGACGGGTCTCGACGCCGTCATCGGTGAGTGATTCGCGCAGGCCTCCGAGCACGTCCAGCCCGGCGGAGGCGGCGAGCATCATCATGCCGGCGAAGAACAGCTGCACCACCAGGGAGAACAGCGGCAACGCGGCCTCGAACCCGCCGCTGCGCATGTCGAGCGCCGCAAGCAATCCCGTCAGCAGGCTCAGCATGACTGCGACCATGCCGGCGACCTTCAACACCGTGATCAGCTCCCGTTTGGAGCCGTTCGAATCCTTGTCGACCTTCATCTCGAAATCCCCGTATTTCGAATGCCCATACCCGAACGCGCTTCTGGCGAGGCGCCAATACCCGTCCCAGATGTGTTGCCCGGACCCCGGTCCGTTCTGCCGGCGAACCGCTCGGCAGGATCGGAACCGACCCACACTGTGACATGGATCCGGCGGATATCATACATCTAGTGGCGACCGCAATATCATCTAATGTTCACGGAAGATCACCACAACGGGTTGACCGAATTTGATGGGTTTGATTGATTAGCGGCTGTTAACCACGACATAGATCGGGTACGATTCTGGTCTGCTCTCAACAGGGGCGGTGACAGGTAAACATAGTGTCCAAGCCATATTCGCGTACGCCGGAAGGTATTGCCGCAGCCGGCTGGTTGGTTCCAGGGAAGCTCCAGGATATCGGGACAGCCACGGCGGGCAGGCGCTGGGCCATGGGCACTGAGGAAAGGGGTCATTCATGCAGGTTCTCGCGGTCGCGTCGCAGAAGGGAGGGTCGGGCAAGACCACCCTTTCCGGTCACATCGCGGTCCAGGCGGAGCGCGCCGGGTCCGGCCCGGTCGCGTTGATCGACGCCGACCCGCAAGGCAGCCTGACGGACTGGTGGAACGAGCGCGAGGCCGACCAGCCGCTGTTCGTCCAGACCACGGTCGCCAAGCTGGACCGCGACCTTCAGGAGCTGAAGGATCTCGGCATCAAGCTGCTGATCATCGACACGCCGCCGGCGATCACCTCGACCATCGGCCATGTGATCGACGTTGCCGACCTGGTGCTGATCCCGACGCGCCCGAGCCCGCATGACCTGCGCGCGGCCGGCGCCACCGTCGAGCTTGTCGAGCGGCTGATGAAGCCGATGGTGTTCGTGATCAACGGCGCCTCGCCGCGGGCCCGGATCACCACCGAGGCGGCGATCGCCCTGTCGCAATACGGGCCGGTCGCGCCGTCCGTCATCCACCAGCGCATTGATTTCGCGGCCAGCATGATCGACGGCCGCACGGTCATGGAGCTGTCCGGCCGGTCGCGGTCGCGGCAGGAGGTGGCCGAGCTCTGGGAGTTCCTGGACCGTCGCCTCAACGGCTCGACGCTCAAGCCGATGCAGTCCGTGCGTCCGGCGAAGAGCGCGCCGGTCGCGTCACCGCATGTCAACGGGTCGGTGGAACGGCAGGGCGTGTCATGAGCAGGCCCGTCGCCGCCCTGACCAGTGAGTTGCTGGTCCGCAAGGGCATGGCGCAGCCGCTGGGTCTTCGCCCGAACGAACCCACGCCGATCGAGGTCGCCGAATCAATCCGACCGTCGCTGGCGCTGGTCCATGCGCAGGACGGCTCGGACATCCCGGCCCCTCCGCCGGTGCGCACGCGCAATCCGCTCGCCGGCATCGCCCGGGCCTGGTCGGCGCTGGCGATGCGCTGGGGATTGCCGACGATCCTGTTTGTCGCCGGGCTTGGGATCATCGCGGTCGTCGCGGTGACGGGACCGGCGGAAGGCCCGAGCGTCGTGACCAAGCAGATCATCGTGCCGGTGCAGCGCCCGGCCGGGCCGACACCGGTTCATTGGGTCGATGACGCGCTGATGGCCAACCCGGCGCTTGCGGGGCGCTGACGGTCGCGGGTTCCGGCCGGTCCGGGTTCAGCGGTTTGCGGATTTCTCTCGTCTGACCAGCGCCAGGGTGGCGTCCAGCAGCGATTCGATCGACTGGTCGTCATTCGCCCGGTCGTAGCGGCGAATCAGGCGCTGATACTCGGCCGATTGCCGGCTCGCCCAGTTGGAGAACACGGCGACATCCTCCGGGTCGAGGATCGTCTTCAACCAGAACCGGAACCCGCTGACGCCGCCCGGCTCGCCCTCCATCGCCTGCTGCAGCGAGGCCACCACCGGATGCGGCTGCACCGGGTCGTCGAATTCGATCGATCCGATCGGCCGGCGGGTGCGCCGGCGCAGCAGGTCGCCATGCAGGCGGGCCTGGCTTCCGCGGCGACGCTTGGCGGAGGTCGGCACAACCGGGCTGTCGGCCCGGGCGGTTCGGCCGGAACCGGCATCCGGCACCAGGCTCAGCATCGTCTCCTGCCCGCTCCGGTCGCGTCGCAGATAGCCACGCGATCCAAGCTGTTCCAGCCGTTCGACGACGATCTGCTCCGGCAGATCGGTATGCCGCGCGATCCAGCGCGTGTCCTCGGTACAGGAGTCCGACTTGCCGATGCGGACGGCCAGGCAGATCAAGACTCGAAGATCGTCGATCGACAGGTCCGAATCGCGTGTCGCCCGCAACGGGAATTTGGCCGATGCGTCCGTTGATCCCGGTATATCGCTGGCACCCAAGACCGTCAGATCCAACCAATGATTCGCCAATAGGCCATTGGTATCTTTCATAGAATGCCGACAGGTGCAAGCCGGCCATGGAGGCGGTTGCGGACCCTGGCTACGACCGGTTGCGGCGGCCTCGGCAATCCCGACCGGACTACGGCATGCGAAAGATCCGAATGAGTCTCTTTCCGGTCAATAAGTTGCGGCGGGTTCGCCAGGTTCGGTGAATGTCCGACTCTTCGAGGTCAAATGAAATTGTGGCGGCTCATTTCGCGGGAGTTTTATCTCGGATTTGGATAGATCAGCGAAATTCAAGATTTATCTTGCTTCGCGGGCGAAAGGTCAGGTGTTTGTCTAAAAAAAGGTTCCATGGGGACAAAAATTCATGTCAAATGCGAAACGATAACTATAAACGGCAATAGAAACAGGGGTGCGCCATGAGCGTAGAAAACCGTCGGTTGCTTGACCTTACAACAGAGATCGTTTCTTCGTATGCAGGACACAATGTGCTTGCTCCGGATCAACTCGCCGAGTTGATCAATCGTGTCCACAGCACACTTGCCACGCTTGACGATCCTTCGACGCCGGATCAGCAGGCCCAAGAGCCCGCGGTTCCGATCCGTCGCTCGATCAAAAACAGCGAAATCGTGTGCCTGGAATGCGGGCGCGGGCAGAAGATGCTGAAACGGCACATCGCCACCGCGCACAACCTGACCCCGGCGGAATACCGGGCGAAATGGAACCTTCGCAGCAATTATCCGATGGTGGCGCCGGATTATGCGAAACGTCGATCGGAGATGGCCAAGAAGATCGGGCTGGGAACCCGGTCGGCGCGTGGCAAGCGCAAGTCGTGATCCCCGGGGCGCCGGGCGTTCGCCCGATCTCTAAGTGCTCTGATAGTCCCGCAACCAGTCCACGAATCGCCGGATCCCGTCTTCCAGCGATGTCGACGGACTGAATCCAAGATCCCGACGGCTTTCGTCGATATCGGCGCAGGTGGCCGTCACATCGCCGGCCTGCATTGGCTCATGATGAATGATCGCGGTCTTGCCGACCGCCTCCTCGATCACATTCACCAGCCGTGAGACCGTTTCGGGCCGATTGTTCCCCAGATTATAGACACGATGCGGCGCCTGGCCTTCGGCCGGGGTGGGCACGCGATCGATCGCGCCCAGGATTCCCGACACGATATCATCGACATAGGTGAAGTCGCGGCGCAGGGTCCCCTGGTTGAAGACACGGATCGGCTCGCCGGCCAGGATCGCCCTGGCAAAGCTGTAGACGGCCATGTCCGGCCGCCCCCACGGCCCGTAGACGGTGAAGAACCGCAGTCCCGTGGCCGGAATGCCGAACAGGTGGGCGTAGGCGTGGCTCATCAGCTCGTCCATGCGCTTGCTTGCGGCATAGAGCGACACCGGCTGATCCGCCCGGTCCCGGGTCGAGAAGGGCAGCGCCGCTCGGTCGCCATAGACCGAGGATGAGCTGGCATAGACCAGGTGCCGGAGCGCCGCGCATCGCCGGGCCTCCTCCAGGATCACCAGATGTCCGGTCACATTCGCCTCCAGATAGGCGAAAGGGTTCTCCAGCGAATAGCGCACGCCCGGCTGGGCGGCGAGATGGACGATGGTCTCGATATCGCCATGCTCGGCGAACAGCCCGGCGACAGCGGCCCGATCGACGAGGTCGATCTCGACGAACCGAAAGCCCTCACGGCTGCTCAACTGCCCCAGCCGGTCCCGCTTCAGCCCGACATCGTAGTACGGGTTGAAGTTGTCGAGGCCGACCACCTGCGCGCCCCGGTCGAGGAGCGCCCGGGCGGTGTGGAAGCCGATGAACCCGGCGGCGCCGGTTACCAGGATCGTCAATTGGGTCGTCCTCCAGAAAGGTCCGGTCGCGACAGGCGACGATCGGGTCGGTCGATGCCGGGCAGGCTATGAAACCGGGCGCGCATCGTCCATGTTTCATGCGCCGGGCGTGCAACCGCCTCCGGCGGCGACGCAACCTGGACGCGGGAGCGAACGGATTTGAGCGGCAAGGAGAGGCTGGCGACGCCGGCCAGGAGGCGTGGCAAGCCCAGGCCGTCGGCGCGGCCGCTCAACCTGGCGCTCCAGGGAGGCGGCGCCCATGGCGCCTTCACCTGGGGGGTGCTGGACCGCCTCCTGCAGGATGAGCGGATCGTCATCGAGGGCGTCAGCGGCACCAGCGCCGGGGCCATGAATGCCGCAGCACTGGTCCAGGGCTACGAGGAGAACGGCCGCGACGGGGCGCGGGCGGCGCTGGATTCCTTCTGGCACCGGATCAGCGAGATGTCGCATCTGGCGCCGGTCCAGCGCAGCCCGTTCCAGGCCCTGTTCGGTGGCGGCTGGAACCTGGACCAGTCGCCGGGCTATTGGTGGCTGGACGCGATGAGCCGGGTGCTCTCGCCCTATCAGTTCAATCCCCTGAACATCAATCCGTTGCGCGATGTGCTCAACGACGTGCTGGACCCGGGCCGGATCGCCGCCAGCACCGCGGTGAAGCTGTTCGTCTCGGCGACCAATGTGCGTTCCGGCAAGGTGCGGGTGTTCGAGAACGGCGAGGTGACGGTGGACGCCCTGCTGGCGTCGGCCTGCCTGCCCTTCCTGTTCCAGGCCGTGGAGGTCGATGGCGAGGCCTATTGGGACGGCGGCTACATGGGCAACCCGTCGCTGTTCCCGCTGATCTATGGCTGCGACAGTCCGGATATCGCCATCGTCCAGATCAACCCGCTGTACCGCGACGAGGTTCCCAAGACGGCCGCCGCGATCGCCAACCGCGTCAACGAGATCAGCTTCAACTCCACCCTGATGCGCGAAATGCGGGCGATCGCCTTTGTCCGCCGGCTGATCGAGGCGGAGGGGCTGGACCCGTCGAAATACAAGCGCGTGAACATGCACCTGATCGGCGCCGAGACCGACATGAAGGAACTGGGCGTGTCCAGCAAGCTGAACGCCGACTGGGCCTTCCTTCAGCATCTCAAGGCGATCGGCGCACGCACGGCGGACGGCTGGCTGGCGCAGCATGTCGATCGGATCGGAGTCGATTCCACCTGCGACATCCCATCGGTCTTCCTGTAGGTGGCCGGGCGACAAGCGAGAATAGGAGGGGTCGGCCATGCCGGCACGCGATCGGATCATCCGACCGAACACGCGGCGCAGCCGCTTCGAGAACCGCCGGCTGCACACGGTGGAGGGCGGCGGCGGCCTGCCGCTGCTGGTCGCGGAGGGCGGTCGGCCGGACGGCCCGCCGATCATCCTGCTGCACGGCTTCTCGCAATGTCATCTGTGCTGGTACCGGCAGTTCGAGGGCCGGCTGGCCGGCCGATTCCGACTGGTCACGCCGGACCTGCGCGGCCATGGCGGGTCGGCCAAGCCGGAGGACAAGGCGGCCTATGCCGACGGGCGCCTGTGGGCCGACGACCTGGCGGCGGTCATCGACGCGCGCGGCCTCGTCAGCCCGGTGGTCGTCGCGTGGTCCTATGCCGGCGCCATGATCGGCGATTACCTCCGGCATCGCGGCACCGCGGACCTGGCCGGCATCAACTTCGTCGGCGCGGTGGCCAGGCTGGGACCGGAGTCGGTGCCGCTGCTGGGCCCCGACCTGCTGGGCAGCACGCCGGGCCTGCTGTCGCCGGATCCGGGCAAGAACGTCGTGGCGGCGCGCCGCTTCGTGCATGGCACCACCGCCGCCCCGATGAGTCCCGACGACAACGACATGGCGATGGCCGGCACCATGATGGTGCCGCCCGCGGTGCGGCGCCGCGTGATCGGCCGGGCGGAGGACTATGAGGACGTGCTGGCGAAGGTGGACATCCCGGTTCTGGTGACCATCGGCATGTCGGACGTCATGGTCTCGCCGCGCATGGGCGAGCACATCGCCGCGGTCACGCCGGGCGCGCAGGTCTCGCGCTATCCGGCGACCGGCCATGCCCCGTTTTTGGAGGCCCGCGAGCGGTTCGACCGGGAGCTCGAGGCCTTCGCCCTGGACTGCCTCTCCGGCTCCGACCGCGGCTGATCCCGGCCGGGCCGGCCCATTGTCGCCGGACAATTCCCGGCTTCGACCATCCGTGCCGCCATGCCATTCTGGGCGCCCAACCGAGATTCTGGCGGGTTTCCGATGGCGGCCGATCCTGCACATGACTTCGAAGCCGCCCGGCCGGGATTTGTCATCTCCTGCGATCCGGGCCGGCTCGACCTCGATTATCTGTATGCGTTCCTGTCGACCGCCTATTGGCACAAGGCGCTGACGCCGGAGCGGCTGAGGCGGTCGATCGACCATTCGATCGCCTTTGGACTGTACGAGACGGAGGAGGGTGGCCGGCAGATCGGCTTCGCGCGGGTCACCGGCGATCGCACGACCTTCGCCTATCTGGCGGATGTGTTCGTGGAGGTGCGGTTTCGCGGCAGCGGGCTGGGCGGCTGGCTGATGCAGACCGTGCATGCCCACCCGGAGCTTCAGGGGCTGAAGCGCTGGCTGCTCAAGACCCGTGACGCCCAGACGTTCTATGAGTCCCTCGGCTACGCCGAGGTCGCGGACAGCGGGTACATGGATCGCGCACCCTGAACGTATCCGATTGGCGGGCGCGGTGGCCAAGCGGCTTGCCCCGATCGCCGATGGTCGCGCACTCTTGGCCCCTCCGGCTCCGGATGCCGGTACGGGGCGCGTTAGCAACACAGGATGAAGGAGAGGGCGGCCATGTCGCTGCATGCCAACTATGTCAACGGCGAGTGGGTGGAGGCCCCGGACGCGGCGCCGAACATCAACCCGTCCGACCTGTCCGACACGGTCGGCGAATACGCCCGCGCGGATGTCGCGCAGGCCGCCGCGGCGGTCGCGGCCGCACGGGCCGCGCTGCCGGCCTGGTCGACCTCCGGCATCCAGGAGCGGGCCGACATCCTCGACCGTGCCGGTGCGGCGATCCTGGCGCGCAAGGAGGAGTTGGGCCGGTTGCTGGCCCGCGAGGAGGGCAAGACGTTGCCGGAAGGCATCGGCGAGGCGGCCCGGGCCGGCCAGATCTTCCGCTTCTTCGGCGGCGAGGCATTACGGATCGCGGGCGACAAGCTGGCCTCGGTCCGCCCGGGGCTGGATGTGGAGATTACCCGCGAGCCGGTCGGGGTTGTGCTGGCGATCACGCCGTGGAACTTCCCGATCGCCATCCCGGCCTGGAAGATCGCGCCGGCGCTGGCCTTCGGCAATTGCGTGATCCTGAAGCCGGCCGACCTCACCCCTGGCTGCGCCTGGGCGCTGGCCGACATCCTGGCCGAGGCCGGCGTGCCGCCGGGCGTGTTCAACCTGGTCATGGGCCGTGGCTCGGTCGTCGGCGATGCGTTGCTCTCCGATCCCGGGGTCGACGCCGTCAGCTTCACCGGGTCGGTGGCGACCGGCCGGGGCATCGCCCTGAAGGCGGTGGAGAGCGGCAAGCGGGTCCAGCTCGAGATGGGCGGCAAGAATCCGCTCGTGGTGCTGGACGACGCCGATCTGGATATCGCGGTGTCCTGCGCCGTCAACGGCGCCTTCTTCTCCACCGGCCAGCGCTGCACCGCATCGTCACGGCTGGTGGTGACCGAGGGCATCCATGACCGCTTCGTCGCCGCCATGCGCGAGGCGATGGCGGGCCTCACCGTCGACCACGCCTTGAAGGAGGGCACACAGATCGGCCCGGTGGTCGATCAGGGCCAGCTCGATCAGGACATTGCCTATCTGCAGGTGGCGCGGGAGGAGGGAGCCGAGGTCTTCGGCGGCGAACGGCTCAGCCGCGACACCGAGGGGTTCTACCTGGCGCCGGCGCTGTTCACCGAAACCCGCAACGACATGCGCATCAACCGCGAGGAGATCTTCGGCCCGACCGCCTCGGTGATCCGGGTCAAGGACTACGACGAGGCGCTGGCGGTGGCCAACGACACGGTCTACGGGCTGTCCGCCGGCATCTGCACCGGCGCGCTGAAATACGCCAGCCACTTCAAGCGGCACAGCGAGGCGGGAATGGTGATGGTCAATCTGCCGACCGCCGGGGTCGACTATCACGTGCCGTTCGGCGGTCGCAAAGGGTCAAGCTACGGTCCGCGGGAGCAGGGACGCTATGCGCGGGAATTCTATACCCAGGTGAAGACGGCCTACACCCTGCCGGGTTAGGCCGGTCGGGGGCTAGATGCCTTCGGCCAGCAGGCGGGCGGCGGCGGCGGTGCGGTTGCGCACGCCGAGCTTGCGGAAGACGGCGCTGGCATAGACCTTGATGGTGATCTCCTGCAGGCCGAGCCGGCAGGCGATCTCCTTGTTCGGGCAGCCCTGCGCGATCAACTCGGCCACTTCCTTCTCGCGCGCCGACAGGGATGCGAGCACCGCGCCGGGCGTCTCCGGCGCGCAGGACTGGATCAGTAGTTCCGCCGGCGCGAAGCGCTGGCCGGAGAGAATGAGCTGGATGGCGCCGGCGATGGCGTCGCCGGACATGCTGCCCGGGATCACGCCGGCCGCGCCGTTGCGCAGCAACTCGACGGCCTTCTTCTCCTCGCCGCCATTGCAGACGACGACGACCGGTATGCCGCCGGCAAGCTCGCAGAGCTTGCGCAGTTCCGTGACGCCTTCAAGCCCGGGCAGGGAGGCGTCCAGCATCACCAGATCGACATAGGGGAGGTCGCCGAGCAGGTTCAAAACGGTTTGAAAATCGGGCGCGACTGCGCGGCTGATCACCCGGGCGAAACGGTCCGCGACGTCCTGAACCGGCAGGTCGAACCGTCCCGCAACCAGGACGCGTAGAGACCTGGGCGGGGAAACAGTGAATCGGCTCTCCGCAAACCGGGCCGCGGTGTCCTGGGCGGGCATTGGCGGTCTATAGACCAGGGCTGCCGTTTGCATCGATTCCCTCTACGTTTGTCGTCGTGTTGAACCCCATGGCCGCCGGTTCGTGCATGGGTATCCATGTTTTGAACTCCTCTAACAAGCAAAGTTCGGGCCAGTTTGGAAATATCCCGGATTTCTCTAATCAATCATTGGCTAATGCACGGAATTGTTGTGAATTTTCCCTCAGAGCCAAATTGGACGCTGTCCGGCCGGCTTTTTCGCGTCAGCGAATTCGCAATCATCAGACTTTAAAATGGGTCTCAAAATGAGAATCGGCGCGATAGCGCATACGAAAGCCGGTTTGTCCCGGTCGACCGGTCCCGGGTATCGCCGTTGACAGTGCCCGCCGGCCTCAGTATGGTCCGCGCGTTTTTCGAATTGCCGTCTGGCTCCGCCATGTGCGGGGCCGTTTTTGTGGATCGCCGTCATGAAAGTCGTCTCGTCGCTCAAGACCCTGAAGAAGCGCCATCGCGCCTGCCGCGTGATCCGGCGCAAGGGCCGCGTCTACGTGATCAACAAGGAAAACCCGCGCTTCAAGGCGCGGCAGGGATAACGCTGCCCGCGTCGCGGCCCCGGGCCGCGGCGGATCAGCGCTGATCACCGGTCTCCAGGGCCGCGCCGACCGGGCGCGGCCTTCTGCATTTCCACTTGCCGCAATGCCGATGCCGGACGTGCCGTTGCGTTCTTCGCCAATATATGTCACCATATAGTGACATGTCGGGAGACACGTCTGAGCTTGTCTGGAAGGCCCTGGCGGATCGCACGCGGCGGACCATTCTCGACATCCTCGCCGAGCGTCCGCACACCACGGGCGAGCTGGTGGCGCGCGTCGACGGCCTGTGCCGGACGGCGGTGATGAAGCATCTCGACGTGCTGGAGCGGGCGCATCTGGTGCTCGCGCGGCGGGAGGGCCGGACCCGGTGGAACCACATCAACCCGTTGCCGATCCAGGAGGTCTGCGACCGCTGGGTTGGCCGTCACATTCGCCAGATGGCGTCCGCCGCGGTGCGCCTGAAGGCGGTCGCCGAGAGCGATGCGCCCGAAGCCGGCCCGCCGGCGTCCCGCAAACCAGATCCTGAGGGAGGATAAGGACCCATGACCGGTGCAAAGATCCTGGAAACCCGCGCGGCCCTTTATGAGATGGAGATCGTCATATCAGCACCCCGCGCGCGGGTCTGGCAGGCCCTGACCGATGAGATCAACGAGTGGTGGCTGCCGGATTTCCACATGGCCGGCGAAGGTTCGGTGGTGAGCTTCAAGGCCGAGGCGGGCGGGCAACTGCTCGAGCGGCACGAGAACGGCAAGAGCCTGCTGTGGTGCACGGTGATCTTCTGCGAACCCGGCGTGGCGGTCCAGATGACCGGGCATATCGCGCCGGAATGGGGCGGGCCGACCGCCTCCATGCTCAAATTCCACCTGGAGGATCGCGACGGCGGCACGGTGCTGAAGATCACCGACGCGCTGTTCGGCTATGTCAGCGACGAGTCGGTGGAGAGCCTGCAGGGCGGCTGGCGCTGGCTGATGACAGATGGCCTGAAGGCCTATGTCGAGGCCGGCTGAGCAGGCATTGCCATCCGGCGGTCTGGCTGTCCGGACGAGGAGAATTCCGGCTTAGCCCTCGACATCCCGGGTCCGTTTGATAAATTGGTATTACCACTTTGCGGACGAACCGGCCGAAGCGGGGTCCAGCCGATGAAGATGCCCGATCTCGATCAATCCGTGATTGCCCGGCGCCGGGAGATTGTCGACGCTTTGCGCACAATCGTCCCGGGCGAGGGCGTGATTGTCGAAGAGGATGAGCTCCGCGCCTTCGAGTCGGACGGGCTGACCGCCTACCGCGCCCTGCCGCTGATCGTCGTGCTGCCGAGCGATACCGAGCAGGTCTCCCGTGTCCTGCGCTATTGCCATGACAACCGCATCAAGGTGGTGCCGCGCGGCGCCGGCACCTCACTGTCCGGCGGCGCCCTGCCGCTGGAGGACGGCATCCTGCTGGGGTTGGGCAAGTTCAACCGCATTCTGGAGATCGACTACGAGAACCGCGCCGTGCGGACCCAGCCGGGCGTCACCAATCTGGGCGTCACCCAGGCGGTGGAGCATGAAGGCTTCTATTATGCGCCCGACCCGTCCAGCCAGATCGCCTGCTCGATCGGCGGCAATGTCGCGGAGAATTCCGGGGGCGTGCACTGCCTGAAATACGGTCTGACCACCAACAACCTGCTGGGCCTTGAGGTCGTGTTGGTCAATGGCGAGGTGATCCGCCTGGGCGGCAAGCACCTGGATGCCGAGGCCTACGACCTGCTCGGTCTGATGACCGGGTCGGAGGGCTTGCTCGGCGTCGTCACCGAAGTCACGGTGCGCATCCTGAAGAAGCCGGAGACCCAGCGCGCGCTGCTGATCGGCTTTGACTCATCGGAAGCGGGCGGCGACTGCGTGGCCGGCATCATCGGCGCCGGCATCATCCCCGGCGGCCTGGAGATGATGGACAAGCCCGCGATCCACGCGGCGGAGGATTTTGTCCAGGCTGGCTATCCGCTGGATGTCGAGGCGCTGCTGATCGTCGAGCTCGATGGCCCGGCCGAGGAGGTCGACCTGCTGATCGACCGGGTCGAGGCGATCGCGAAGGAGAACGGCGCCGTCTCGATCCGCCGCAGCGAGAGCGAGGAGGAGCGGCTCAGCTTCTGGGCCGGCCGCAAGGCGGCCTTCCCGGCGGTCGGGCGGATCAGCCCGGACTATTACTGCATGGACGGCACCATCCCGCGCCGGCGCCTGCCCGAGGTGCTGAAGCGGATGACCGAGATGTCGCAGCATTACGGGCTCAGGGTCGCCAATGTCTTCCATGCCGGCGACGGCAATTTGCATCCGCTGATCCTTTACGACGCCAACAATCCGGGTGAGCTGGAGAAGGCCGAGGCGTTCGGCGCCGAGATCCTCAAGCTCTGCGTCGAGGTCGGCGGCGTTCTGACCGGCGAGCACGGCGTCGGGGTCGAGAAGCGCGACCTCATGGAGGTCCAGTTCGATGAGGCCGACCTGAACCAGCAGCAGCGGCTGAAATGCGCCTTCGACCCGGAGAGCCTTCTCAATCCGGGCAAGGTATTTCCGCAACTGCACCGCTGCGCCGAGATGGGGCGCATGCACATCCACCGGGGGCAGATCCCGTTCCCCGACATTCCCCGGTTCTAGCCCGTGGCGAATGTCCTGAAACCCGGCACCGCGGAGCAGGTGCTGGATGCGGTGCGCTGGGCGGCGGCGGAGGAAGTGCCGCTGGAGATCGTCGGCGCCGGCAGCAAGCGGGCACTGGGCCGGCCCTTCCAGGCCGATCACGGTCTCGACCTGTCGGACCTGTCCGGCATTTCCCTTCATGAGCCGGAGGAGCTGGTCATGTCCGCCGGGCCCGGCACGCCGCTGGCGGACATCGAGGCGGCGCTCGCGGCCGCCAATCAGCAGCTCGCCTTCGAGCCGCCGGATCTCGGGCCGCTGCTGGGCTCCGAGGCGGGCCGGTCGACCATCGGCGGCGTGTTTGCCTGCAACCTGGCCGGCTCGCGCCGCATCAAGGCCGGAGCGGCGCGCGACCACCTGCTGGGACTGCACGCGGTCAGCGGCCGGGGCGAGGCCTTCAAGACCGGCGGCCGGGTGGTCAAGAACGTCACCGGCTACGATGTCTGCAAGCTGATGACCGGCGCGTTCGGCACGCTCGGCATCTTCACCGACCTGACCTTCAAGGTCCTGCCCGCGCCCGAGTCGTGCTCCACGATCGCGCTGTCCGGCCTGTCCGACGCGGACGCCATCGCGGCGCTGACCGAGGCATTGCAGAGTCCCTACGACGTGTCCGGCGCGGCGCATCTGCCGGCGGCGGTGAACACCACAGCGGACGACGGCGCGCTGACGCTGGTGCGGCTGGAGGGTTTTGCCGCCTCCGTTGCCTCGCGAGCGCAGGGACTGACCAAGGCGCTGGCCCGCTTTGGCACGACCCGGTCGATCGACGATGCGCACTCCCGGACGCTCTGGCGGCAGATCCGCGATGTGGCCCCGTTCGCCAATGGCATGGCGGCCGGCCGCGATGTCTGGAAGGTCTCCGTCCCGCCGGCCGCCGGGCCCGGCGTTGCCGCTGCGATCTCCGGCGCCACCGGGGCCGATTACTTTTTCGACTGGGGCGGTGGCCTGATCTGGTTGGCCGTTGCGACACACGACTATGCCGTCGGCATCGCTGAGGTCATGCGGGCGTCCATCGCCGATTGCGGTGGCCATGCCACGATGATCCGGGCCGCCGAGGCGACCCGCGCCGCGGTCGACGTCTTCCAGCCGCAGCCGGCGCCGCTGGCGGCCCTCACGGCGCGGGTCAAGGACAGCTTCGATCCGAAGCGCATCCTCAACCCCGGCCGGATGTATGCCGGTGTCTGACATGGCGGATCCGCACGCAGCCACGGAAGACGGTGCCGCTGCTCAAAGCGGTCTCGGACCGCGACCGACGACGCTCTACAACGGCGCTTGCCCGGTCTGCGGACCGGAGGTGCGGCGCTACCAGCGGCTCGACGCGCGCCATGGCGGCGATCTCGGATGGCGGGACATCGCACGGGACCCGGCGGTGCTTGAGGACCTCGGGCTCGATCTTGAGGACGTGAAGGAGCGCCTGCACGTGGTCGACGCCGAGGGGCGTATCCATATCGGGGTCGACGCCTTCGTGGTGCTGTGGGCCGAGCTTCCCGGACATCGCTGGCTTTCGGCCGTGATCAGGGCGCCGGTAATCCATCCCGTGGCCCGCTTCGTCTACGACCGCATCCTGGCGCCGGCGCTCTATCGCTGGAACCGGTATCGCGACCGCCGTCGGGCGGCTGGACGCACGCCGGTCGAAGGGCAAGGATAGCCGGCGATGCAGACCAACTTCACCCTGGCGCAGCTGGCCGACGCGGCGGTCGCGGAGAGCGAGAAGATCCTGCGCACCTGCGTGCATTGCGGCTTCTGCCTCGCCACCTGCCCGACCTATGTGCTGCTCGGCGACGAGCTCGACAGCCCGCGCGGGCGCATCTACCAGATCAAGGACATGCTGGAGAACGACCGGCCGGCGCCGGTGAGCGTGGTCAAGCATCTCGACCGATGCCTGTCCTGCCTCTCCTGCATGACCACCTGTCCCTCGGGCGTGCACTACATGCATCTGGTCGACCATGCCCGGATCCATGTCCAGCGCACCCATCGCCGGCCCTGGGCGGACCGGGCCCTGCGCGGCCTGCTGGCGTTCATGCTGCCCTATCCGGGCCGGTTCCGGCTGGCGCTGATCGGCGCCTGGTTCGGCCGGCCCTTCGCCGGGCTGATGCCGGGCCGGCTCAAGGCCATGCTGGCCCTGGCGCCGAAGCGCCTGGCCCGGCGCAGCCCGGTCGACCGGCCGCAGGTCATTCCCGCGGAGGGGCCGCGCCGCAAGCGGGTGGCGCTGCTGAACGGCTGTGCCCAGCCGGCGCTGGCGCCGCAGATCAACGAAGCCACAGTCCGGCTGCTGACCCGGCACGGTGTCGAGGTGGTTGTGGCCGAAGGGGCCGGCTGCTGCGGCGCCCTGACCCACCACATGGGCCGGGAGCACGACTCCCATGTCAGCGCCAAGGCCAATATCGCCGCTTGGTCGCGCGAGATGGACGAGTACGGCGGGCCGGGACTGGACGCGGTGGTCATCAACACCTCGGGCTGCGGCACCACGGTCAAGGATTACGGCTTCATGCTGCGCGAGGATGCCGAATGGGCCGAACGGGCGGAGAAGGTGTCCGCCATCGCCCGGGACGTCAGCGAATTCATGGCCGACCTCGGCCTCGCCGCGCCGTCGGTGGAGACCGGCCACCGGGTCGCCTACCATTCCGCCTGTTCCATGCAGCACGGCCAGCGCATCCGAACCCAACCCAAGGAGCTATTGACGGCTGCCGGCTTCACGGTGGCCGAGGTGCCCGAGGCGCATCTGTGCTGCGGCTCCGCCGGCACCTACAACCTGTTGCAGCCGGAGATCGCCGGGCGCCTCAGGGACCGCAAGGTCGCCAATATCGAGCGCACCCAGCCGCAGCTGATCGCCGCCGGCAATATCGGCTGCATGACCCAGATCGCGTCCGGCACGGCTTTGCCGGTGGTGCACACCGTCGAGCTGCTCGACTGGGCCACCGGCGGGCCGAAGCCGGCGGCGCTGTCCGGGTTGGTGAAGTCCGCACCTGGCATGCCGGCCGGCCGAACGGTGGCCTGATGGCCTGGTTTCCACCGAGGGGAGGCGAAGTCCGTTGCCGAAACTGACGATCGCGGCAGGCGGCGTGAGCATCGTCGCCGAGCTGCTCGACACCCCGACCGCGGCGGCGCTGTACGAGGCCGCGCCGTTCACCGCCTCGGCCAGCACCTGGGGCGAGGAGGTGTATTTCTCGACCCCGGTCAGCGCGGCCCGCGAGGAGCACGCCAAGGCGGTCGTTGAGCCCGGCGAGATCGCCTTCTGGCCCGATGGTGATGCGATCGCGATCGGTTTCGGGCCGACCCCGATCTCCCAGGGCGACGAAATCCGCCTGGCAAGCCCGTGCAACATCTGGGCCCGCACCGCTGACGATGTCCGCAGCCTGGCCGTCGTGGCCCAGGGCGATCCGGTCTCCGTGGAGCGGCTGGACTGAGCCGAATTGCGGGCTCGGCGCGGCAGCGCCATACTTGGCGGCATCATGCGTCAGCTGGTTTGGTGTTTGTGTTGTCTGTTGCTGGCCGGAACGCCGGCGTTTGCGGACCAGTTCGATCCCCGGCTGGACGATCTGTTCGCAAGGCTGGCCGCAGCGGGCGACCGCCAGGAGGCGTCCCGGATCGGCTTCGCGATCCGCGACATCTGGCGCATCTATGACGGCGACAGCTATGACGTCGTCGAGTTCCTCAATCGCGGCGGCCGGGCCGCGGCCCGCGGCGAGGACGATCTGGCGGAGCTCGCCTTCGGCGGCGTCATCCGCCGCGCCCCGAACTTCGTCGAGGGCTGGCACCAGCGCGGCCGACAGCGCTTCCGGACCGGCGATCTGTCCGGCGCGGTCGCCGATCTGAGATTTGCCGTCGGGCTGGAGCCCCGCCATTTCGACGCGCTGGCCGCGCTCGGCGAATGCTATGTCGCGCTCTCGGAGCCGGAACGGGCGCTGGCCGCCTTCGAGGCGGCGCTGGCGATCCATCCGCATCTTGCCGTCGCCGAGGAGCAGGCAGCGGCGCTGCGCCGGTTGCTCGGGGACCCGATCTAGCCTGCAACGCGCATCATGGTCGCGCGGAGTTGATCGGGCGTCCCTTGCCGCCGGCCGGCCGCCGGCCATACTGACTGCATGCGCTTCCGGATCGCCGCGTCTGTCTGTCTCCTGGGCTGTGCCTTGGCCGCCGGCGCCTTGGCCGATCAGACCGACCAGAGGCTCGATGGCCTGTTCGAGCGGCTGCAGACGACGGGCAGCAGCTCCGAGGCGCGGTTCCTGGAATCGCAAATCTGGACGATCTGGTTCGCCTATGACGGGGACGACCCAATGGTGACGCGGCTGATGGGGGAGGCCGCCGCGGCCATGAACCTGCGCGATCAGGGCCAGGCCGAACGGCTCCTGACCCAGGTCACGGAGCTGGCGCCGAATTTCGCCGAGGGTTGGAACCGACGCGCCACCTCCCGCTATCTCGCCGGCGACTACACCGGATCGGTGGCCGACATACAGAGAACGCTGGAACTGGAACCCAGGCATTTCGGGGCGCTGTCCGGGCTTGGCCTGATCTACACCGCGCTGGAGGATCCGGAGCGCGCAATGGCCGCTTTCGAGGCGGCGCTGGAGGTCAATCCGCACCTGCCCGGCGCGCGGGCCAATATCGAGCACCTGCGCGGCCTGCTCGACGGCGACCCGATCTAGAGGCCATGGCCGGTCCGGGGCGCGGCGTGCCGACACTGGAAATCTTGGCGCCTGCCATCCGCCGGACCATCCGCAACGGGCTGGCCGCGGCGCTGCTGGTCATCATTCATACCGCTTCTGCCCAGGCGCAGGACGAACTGCCGCTTCTGGCGCAGATCGGGCCGTGGCCGGTGCTGTCGTCGCCGATCGGCTTCGACGGGCGGCTGTGGTTCGTCAACAGCGTCAAATGGCGCAACCACAACTCCGCCGACCTCTACAGCTACGATCCGGCAACCGGCGCGGTCCGCTACGAGCGGCATCTGTTCAGCCAGGATGGCGGCTTGCCCCTGGTTGCGGGGGGCCGGCTCTTCCTGCCTTACGAGGACGCCCGGTTCAGCCTGGGATGGGGCCATTTCCTGGTCACCGACGGGGAGCGCTGGGAGCTTGGGACCATCCCCAACGGGCAGATCTTCCACACCCATGCGATGGCCGAACTCGGCGGCCGCCTGGTCGCGGCGACCTCGGCGTGGCGCGCCGGGCTGCAGGTATCGGAGGATGGTGGCCTGACCTGGACGCAGGTCTATGACCATCCCACGCCGGACCGCCGGGTGAGCCGTATCGTCGAGCTGGCCGTCATCGGCGACCTGATGCTGGGCTATCTGATCCAGGGGCAGGAGCGCCGGCTGCTGCGGTTCGACGGAGCGGCCGTCTCGGGCGTTCCGGGCTGGCCGGACGGCAATGCGGTCCTCGGCCTCACTGTGCGCGACGGGGTGGCTTTCGCGGCCGTGCGCGAGGCCGATGGCGACGCGATCTGGCAGACCGACGGCCGGTCGAGCCGCCGCATCGCCGGCCCGAGCACCGGCTGGCGCCTGACCGACATCGCCGCCGATGACGGCGGCCTCTGGGCGGTTGGCGGCGGACCGGATGGCGGCCGCGTGTGGCGCAGCACTGACGGCGCCGATTGGACGCCGGCCTGGACCGTCCTGGGCGGCCGGCCGGTGGCGCTGGCGCCCTTTGCCGGCGATCTCTACGTGCTGGGCGAGGCGGAGGCCGGCGGATTGCTCTGGGGGCCAAGGCCCCCGGCCGCGACGGAGTCCGCCGCCGCGCCGGACTGGCCGACGGCGCCGGCTCTGGATGTAGAACCGGACGCCATCGACGCGCTTGACCAGGTGCTTGCCGAGCCTGGTGCCGGCACAGGCCGGGCGGGCATTCGGGACATGATCTTCGCGCTGTCCGGGTCGAAGGGCGCCGGGCCGGTCTTTGCGGACCGGCTGATGCTCGACGGGCCGGATCGGTCCGTAGGGTTGATCGGCGGCCGCGTCACCATCTCGTCCAAGACACTGCGCCGCTGGCAACTGCTCTGGGGCATGACGCTGGCTGGCGAAGGACATGTCCCCACGGAATTGATCGCTGAGCCCTGGACGGCGCCGCAGAACAACGCCGAAAAGTATTTCAACAGTCCGCCGGCCGCCATGCGTGCCGCCGCGGCGATCGGTCAGGACGATCGGGCGACCATCGATGCCTTGATCGCGCGGCTGGCCCGAGAGGAAGACCCGTTGTGGCTGCGTGGCGACGCCATCGGCGCGCTGACCGAGCTCACAGGACAGCGTTTCGCCTTTGATTTCGGGGCTTGGCGGGCGTGGTGGTCGGTGGCGCGCGACGACTGGCAGTCCGGATAGTCACTAGCGATTGAGCTTCGACGACGGGATTTCGCTTACGCTCGTGGCCGAGGAGCCACTGGGCACACCGGAAGCCGATCTTCGACGGATATTGGGGGCCGAGCGTGATCAACTCTTTTCCGAATTCATCCCGGCGACTGTCTATCTTTTCCATTTTTGGTAGCATCGCCAAATCTAGGTCGAAAGCGTGGACTTCCAGTTTGACGCAACTATGGGGGGTGCCATTAGCTCCTTTCGCTTTCTCCATGCGGCTGACATTCATCTCGACAGCCCACTGACCGGTTTGGCGCACCTTGAGCGAAGGTTAGCTGAACGCATTCGAACAGCACCACGCGCCGCATTTGAGGCCCTAGTCGAGCGCGTGATTCGAGACCAAGTGGACTTTCTCATTATCGCTGGCGACCTATATGACGGTAGCTGGCGCGACTACAAGACTGGGCTGTATTTCGCCGAGCAGATGGGGCTGCTCAATCAGGCTGGCATTCGCGTGTTCGTCCTGCATGGTAATCATGACGCGGAAAGCCAAATCACCAAACCCCTGAAGCTGCCGGAGAATGTTCGAGTTTTTGGCACTTCGCATGCAGAGACGTTTCAAATAGACGATTTAGATGTCGCCTTGCATGGTCATAGTTTTCCCGAAAAATCCGTTACGGACAACCTGGTGCCGGGCTACCCGATGCCAATACAAGGCGCCTTCAACATCGGAGTGCTCCACACAGCTTTGGGCGGTATGGGCAATCACGCCAACTACGCGCCCTGCCATCTGGATGAGCTTTTGGCCAAGGGATACGATTACTGGGCGCTGGGCCATGTGCATCAGAGAGCGGTGCTGAATGAGCGGCCACATGTCGTGTTTCCAGGCAATCTCCAGGGACGTCATGTCCGCGAGACTGGTCCCAAGGGCGCAAGCTTGGTCACGGTGGAGGACGGAGAGGTTGTCGATGTCGCCGCGCTAACACTAGACGTAGTGCGTTGGGCGGTGCTCGATGTGGACGTTGCGGCGGCGAGCAACACTGCGGATGTCGTCGATCTGATTGGGGAAGCCCTGTCGCAGGCTGCAGGGGGAGCGGACGGGCGACTGCTGTCCGTGCGGATTGTGCTGCAGGGCTCCACCGAATTGCATAGTCGGCTGGTAACGGATGTCGAATATCTGTTAGCTGACGCGCGGGCTACTGCGGTTGGTCTTGGCGACCAAGTCGCGTGGGTGGAACGCGTGGTGGTTCGGACCATCCCGGTCGTCGATACTGCGGCAATCGCCGCCAGCGAGGACACTCTTGGTGACCTCCAGCGCATGCTTATGGAGGCCGTCGAAGACAAGGAATTGCTCGAGCAGTTGAAGGCAGATATCGGTCTATTGATCGGCAAGCTGCCTCACGAATTGCGCACTATTTCCGAAGACGAAGTGCTCAGTGCCGCAATAGAAAACGATTACTCGGCACTGGTCGAGCGGGTGACGCCTTACCTCAATGCACAGCTGACGGCAGAGGGTGGGTAGGCGATGCGTCTCGCCAGACTTGATCTGCTGCGCTACGGGCGGTTCACCGATGCGGCCATCGAGTTGCCTCAGGCGGAACGGGACATTCATATCGTCTTCGGCCCCAACGAAGCCGGGAAGACGACCTCGTTGACAGCCATTGAAGATCTGCTGTTCGGCATCCCGGAACGCTCACCGTACGGCTTCCTGCACGGCTATGACGCAATGCGCGTCGGCGCGGTGCTGGAGAATGGTGCCGACCGCTTAGAGTTTCAGCGCCGTAAGTCCCGCAGGGATACAATTCTTGGACCTGACGGGGAGATGTTGCCGGGCGACGAACGATTGTTGGTGCCGTTCCTTGGTGGGGCGGATCGAGACTATTTCGATCGCATGTTCAATCTCAGTCACGGGCGGTTGGCGGAGGGCGGCAGGGCGATTATTGAGGCCAAAGACGACGTGGGTCAGATGCTGTTCGCAGCCGGCACCGGTCTTGCGGATCTGCGGGAACGGTTGAAGCAGTTGGATGAGGAGGCCGAAGAGCTTTGGGCACCACGAAGGTCCGAGCGGCGGCTCTATTACCAGGCGCAGGATCGGCTGGAGGGAGCGCAGTCAACGCAGCGTGAGCAATCCCTGACCGTGAACGCTTGGCAGAAGACGCGCAGAACGTTGAGCGCTGCGAAAAAGACTCTGCAGAATTGCCGGGAGGAACACGAGGCGAAGTCACGTGAGATTAAGAAGCTGGCCCGAATCCGTCGCGTATTCAAAAGCGTGCGGCAGCGGAATGAGGTGAGGCAGGACCTGGCGACGCTGGGAGACGTGGTCGTGCTGGCAGAAGATGCTGCCGAGCAACTTGCCAGGTTTAGGCAGCGGAATGCCGAGATCGAGGCAAAGGTCGCAGTGTTGGCTCCGGAACTAGAGAAAGTCCAACGGGCGCTGGAGGCCATCAGCTTCGACGAGGCGCTCGTGCGGCGGGCGAACGACATCATCCAATTCAATGAACAGCGCATCGCTGTCCGAGGTGAACAGGAAGACCTGCCTAAGCGACGAGGTGAATACCTCTTTGAGCTGAAGGCGCTAGCTATGCTGGCCACTGAAATCGGCTGGGAATTTGAAGAACCAAGCGAGCTAGTTGAGCGGATACCGCCCAGGAGCAAGGTCGAACCGGTACGAAAACTGCTGGCACGGCACGGAGAAATAGCGGCGGACCGGCGCAACGCGTGCAGGGCGCTGGAGGAAGCGCAGGCCGGATTGCAGGAGAAGAAAGAGCGACTAGCGGAGTTTGGTAAGGCGACCGACGTTTCTTGGCTGATCGCAGTCTTGAACGCCGTTCGAAGCATTGGTGACGTGGCAGGTCGAAATCGCACGGCGCAGGGGCAACTTGCTGAAATTTCCGGAGAGATCGAAGAGAAGGTCCGGTCTCTGAAACCCGCTCCGCAGGAGCGCACCGATATCGAAGCGCTTGTGGTGCCCCCGAGAGAATCGATCGTCTCTCATCGGGAAGAAATGCGGGAACTTATGCAGCGTCGAGGCGATACCAAGCGGCAGCTCAACGAGGCTCACAATAACATCGAGCGGGACCGACAGGCACTCGATCGGCGGGTGCGCGACGAAGGCTTGGTGGCACCGGGAGCGGTGGAAGAGGCTCGCGGCTATCGGGATACGTTGTGGGAACTCATAAAGGCCCAATACATCACGCATTCGGAAATCCCGACCGAAAAGACCCAAACATATGCAGCGGCGTTGGAAGATCTTCCCGCGTCGCTCGAGGGTGCGGTTGAAGAAGCCGACAGTTTTGCCGATCGGCGTTTCGACAAGGCAAAAGCGGCCGGGGAATTAACGATGCTGGCACACAACATCGCTGGGCACGAGACGCGGGTCGCGCAGTTAGAGGCGGATGAAACGGCGCTGGAGGCCGAGAAGGAGCAACTAGATCAGAATTGGCAGGCGTTGTGGGCTGAAGTGCCGATTGAGGTGCTCGCACCAGATGTCATGTTGGGTTGGCTGGATGCGCGTCAAGAGATCTTGGCGCTGATCGGGCGAGAGCGTGAGGCAAGGCGCCAGCTCGAGGACAGCAGTCGGGAGGAAAATGATGCAATTGCTCAAATTCGAACAGCGTTGACGAAAATCGACCCGGATGCCGGCGAGATCAAGGCAAGCTCGCTCCGGGTGATGATCGAAAGGGCCGACGCGTATCGACAGAGCCAGGAAGCAAAGGCCGAGAAGATCGTTGAGATGCGCGAAGTCGTGCGGGTGGCCAAGTCAGAAGTGGCGCAGCGACAACGTGAGCTAGAGAAAGCCGAGGCGGAGCGCCAACGCTGGCAGGAGGATTGGGCCAAGGCGGTTACGGCGATTGACCTTCAAGGGAAGAACACGCCCGAGTTGCTATCGGAACAGCTCAACGTCATCGATGAGATGCGTGACCGCGCGGCCACTGCTCGGGACCTTCGGGAAAAGCGCATTGCCACAATAGAGCGAGACGTTGCGGCCTTCGAGCGGTCCGTGGCGAAGTTCGTCGCCGAACTGGCACCGGACCTGGCGAACGGCGACGCCGAATCCGCCGTGATCGAGCTTGATCATCGGCGGGAAGACGCGTTGAAGCTGCATCAGAAACATCGAGAGTTGACGGAAGCGGCGGCTGAGCGGCGGAGGAAGATTGAGGAACTTGAGGAAAGCCGAAATGCTGGATGGGCTTCGCTCCAGCCGCTATTGGAAGCAGCCAGTGTCGAAGGAGTCGAAGAGCTCCGAGAGGCGATTGCACGGTCGGACCGGCTGAGGACATTGAACGAGAAGCTACGCGGTGTCATGGAAACGCTCGACCAGCAGGGCGATGGGCTGGCGATCGAAGCAATTGAGGAGGACTGCCGGGATATTGACATTGACCAAGTTCGGGTCAGGGAAGAAGCGTGCGAGGCAGAGCTGAAGTTGCTAGGCGAACGGCGGGAGGAAGCCGTCGTAGCGCACACCGATGCTCGAAAGGCTTTCGATGCGATAGGAGGAGACGACACAGCAGCCAGAGCAGCAGCCGACCGACATGAGGCGCTGGCCGCTATGCAGGATGCGGCCGAGCGCTATGTCCGGGTGCGGGCGTCTGGGATACTGTTGCGATGGGCTGTCGAACGCTATCGGAAGGAAAAGCAGGGTCCGCTACTAATGCGGGCTGGCGAGTTGTTTCGGGTGCTGACCCGGAACTCTTTCGAGAGGCTGGAGGTTGCATTCGATGAACGCGATAACATGCATTTGACTGGTGTTCGGCCAGACGGTCGGATTGTGCCGGTGCCTGGTTTGAGTACGGGAACGGAGGATCAGCTATTTCTTGCGCTGCGGATTGCTGCCGTCGAGGACTATCTAACGCGGGCCGTGGCGTTGCCGTTCGTGGCGGACGATTTGTTCATTAACTTCGATGCGGAACGGTCAGCGCCGGGGTTTGAGGTGCTAGGGCAGCTAGCGGAGCGCACGCAGGTACTATTCTACACTCATCACGAGCATTTGGTGGCCGTGGCGCAGGAAGAGCTGGGTGCAGACGTGCATGTAGTGATGCTGGGCGAGACGACGCAAGGACTCCACAGCTAGCGGTCGACCCAGGCGATCCTCAGCACATTAGTATTGCCGGGGGTGCCGAACGGCACGCCGGCGGTGACGACCAGACGGTCGCCATGGGAGGCCAGCCCGTCGCGTAGCGCCAGCGTGCACGCCTTGCCGACCATCTCCTGGAAGTCGTTCACGTCCTCGGTGTGGACCGTGTGCACGCCCCAGCACAGGGCCAGCCGTCGCGCCGTCGCCAGGCTGGAGGTCAGGCACAGGATCGGCACTTCCGGCCGCTCCCGCGCCGCGCGAAGGGTGGTCGAGCCCGATGTGGTGTAGGTGACGATGCCGGCCGCGTCGATGGTGTGCGCGACCTGGCGCGCCGCCGCGGTGATGGCGTCGGCGGCGGTGTTCTCCGGGTCGTAGTGCACCGCGTCGAGGATGGTGCGGTAGAGCGGGTCGTGCTCCACCCGTTGGGCGATGCGGTCCATCATCGTGACCGCTTCCTCGGGGTATTCGCCGGCGGCGGTCTCGGCGGACAGCATGACGGCATCGGCGCCGTCGAAGACGGCGGTCGCCACATCCGACGCCTCCGCCCGGGTCGGGGTCGGCGCGCCGATCATGCTCTCCAGCATCTGGGTCGCCACGATCACCGGTTTGCCGGCGCGCCGGCAGTGCCGGACGATCCGCTTCTGCAGGCTCGGCACGTCCTCCGCCGGCATCTCAACGCCCAGATCGCCGCGCGCCACCATCATGGCGTCGGTCATCTCGATCAGCTCGTCCAGGTGATGGATCGCCGACGGCTTCTCCATCTTGACGACCAACTGCGCCCGGCCGCCGATCAAGCGCCGCGCCTCGGCGACGTCGTCGGGCCGCTGCACGAAGGACAGCGCCACCCAGTCGACGCCGATATCCAGCGCGTAGCGCAGATCGTCCCGATCCTTCGGCGTCAGCGCCGACAGCGGCAGCACCGCCTCGGGCACGTTGAGGCCCTTGCGCTCGGACAGCCGGACACCGGATACCACCGTGGTCTCGGCGAAATCGCTGCCGCAGGCCTCCACCCGCAGCTTGACCTTGCCGTCATCCAGCAGCAGGTGCTGGCCGCCGGTGAGCGCGCTGAACACCTCCGGATGGGGCAGCTGCACACGTTTGGTATCGCCGGGCTTGTCCTCCATATCGAGCCGGAATGCCTGTCCCGGCTCCAGCTCGATCGGCCCGTCGGCGAAGGTGCCGATCCGCAGCTTCGGGCCCTGCAGATCGGCCATGGCCGCGATCGACCGCCCGAACTCGGTCTCCAGACTGCGGATGATCTTCAGCCGCGCGGCGTGATCCTCCTGCCGGCCATGGCTGAAGTTGAGCCGGAAGACGTCGACGCCGCCGATGAACAGCTTGCGGATGATCTCGGCATCGGTGCTTGCCGGGCCGAGCGTTGCGACGATCTTTGTCTTGCGGTCGCGCTTGACGCGTGTGCTCTCAGGCATGCCGGGGGCTCATGCGATTTTTGGATGGACCAGTATGGCGCGAAAGTCGTTGACGTTGGTCAGCGTTGGGCCGCTGATCACCAGATTGTTCAGAGCCGCGAAGAAACCATATCCATCGTTGTCTTCCAAGCGCTCTCTGGGGTTCAGGCCCGAAGAATGCGCCTGTTGCAGAGTCTCGGGTCCACACAGGCAGCCGGCATTGTCTTCCGATCCATCGATCCCGTCGGTGTCGCAGGCGATGGCGTGGATGCCGGCATGGCCGTCCAACTCGATGGCCAGCGACAGCAGGAATTCCGCATTGCGCCCGCCGCGACCGCCGCCGCGGACCGTCACCGTCGTCTCGCCGCCGGAGAGCAGTACGCAGGGCGGCTTGGCCGGCTGGCCATGGGCGGCGGCCTGCAATGCGATCGCCGCGTGAACCCGGGCCACCTCGCGCGCCTCGCCCTCGATCCGGTCCGACAGGATCAGCGGCGTCAGGCCGTGCCGCCGGGCCTCGGCGGCGGCCGCCTCCAGCGAGGCCTGCGGCGTGGCGACGACGATCGTCTCGGCCATCTCCAGCGCGGGCTCTCCCGGCTTGACCGTCTCCTCGGCCGCGGCCGCCAGATGGGCGGCGACTGTGGCCGGCGGATCGATCTTATAGCGCGCCAGGATGTCCCGGGCCTCGGCGAAGGTGCTCGGATCGGCGACCGTCGGGCCGGAGGCGATGACCGAGGGGTCGTCGCCCGGCACGTCGGAGATCAGCAGGGTGACCAGCCGTGCCGGATGCGCGGCGGCGGCCAGGCGTCCGCCCTTGATTGCCGACAGGTGCTTGCGCACGCAGTTCATCTCGGTGATCCCGGCACCGGATTTCAGCAGCGCGCGGTTCACCGCCATCTTGTCGTTCAGGGTGACGCCCGGGGCCGGCAGCGCCAACAGCGCCGAGCCGCCGCCGGAGATCAGGCACAGCAGCAGATCGTCGGGGCCGAGGCCCTGGGCAATCGACAGGATCTCCGCGGCCGCTGCCCGCCCGGCTTCATCCGGTACCGGATGGCTCGCTTCGACGATGCGGATGTGCTCGCACGGAACCGCGTGGCCATAGCGGGTGACGACCAGGCCCTCCAACGGGCCCTGCCAATGCGCCTCCACTGCGCGGGCCATGGCGGCGGACGCCTTGCCGGCCCCGACCACCACGGTCCGGCCCGTCGGCGGGGCGGGCAAGTGCGGCGGCAGGCACGTGGCCGGCTGCGCCGCATCGACCGCGACGGAAAACAGCCGGCGCAGCAGGGTTTCCGTGTCCACATCCATGGCCGGTAATCCAGTCGGAACCGCCGATGCTGTCAACGCAATTGCGCCGCGGTGGCCCGCGGCCTAAAAAAATGGAAATGACTTCCACCATGCAAAAACGCGGACGTGGCGCCCGCACGGCACCGGTATCCGGAAGCGGGCCGGTCCAATCCCTCACGCGCGGCCTCGCCTTGCTGGAGCATCTGGCCGAGGCGAACGACGGCATCACCCTGTCCGGCCTCGCGGAGTCGACCGCCCTGGCGCCGTCTACGGCCCACCGGCTGCTGGCCAGCCTGCGCGATCGCGGGTTCGCCCAGCAGGATCCGGAGACCGGGCTCTGGCATATCGGCGCCCGGGCCTTCACCGTCGGCAATGCGTTCCTGCGCGGCCGCAGCTATGTGACGCTCGCCCGGCACCACATGCGGGAGCTGGTCGACCGGGCCGGAGAGACCGCTAACCTAGCGGCGCTCGACCAGAACGAGGCGGTCTACCTGACCCAGGTCGAATGCGACCAGATGATGCGCGCCTTCGCCCGGCCGGGCACGCGGGTGCCGCTGCACTGTTCCGGCGTCGGCAAGGCGCTGCTGGCTGCGCTGCCGGAACGTGAGGCGGACGCCATCATCGCCGACGCCGGCCTGCCGCGCCTGACCAAGCGGACACTGGTCGACCTGGATGCCCTGCGCGGCGACCTCTCGCTGTCGCGCCGCCGGGGCTTCGCCGTCGACGATGGCGAGCACGCGGTCGGGCTGCGCTGCGTGGCCGCCGCCTTCCATGACGATTCCGGACGGCCCCTGGCGGCGCTGTCGATCTCGGGCCCGGCGGCGCGTATCGACGACGACAAGCTGGAAGTCCTGGGCGGGCTGGTCGCGGACTCCTGCCGGCTGCTGACCGACGAACTCGGCGGCCGTCCTCCGGACGCCCGCTGAAGCGGGCCGCCGGCGTTGGGCGTCTCGATCGAAGGCGATTGCGAGCCCCGGTTCGCCCCGATCCGCGATGCCTTCCAGGACTGCTTCGCGGGTCTTGGAGAGACGGGGGCGGCAGTGTGCGTCTACCACGAGGGGCGGCCGGTCGCCGACCTCTGGGGCGGTGTCGCCGATCCTGCGATGGGCCGACCCTGGACCCGCGACACGCTGGTCCACGTCTATTCGGTCTCCAAGCCGTTTGCCGCGTTGTGCCTGCTCACGCTGGTCGAAGACGGCCGGGTCGATCTGGATGCGCCGGTGGCACACTACTGGCCGGATTTCGCGCAGGCCGGCAAATCGGACATTCCGGTGCGCTGGCTGCTGACCCATCAGGCCGGGCTGCTCGGCATCCGCGAGCGGTTGCCGGCCGACGCGATCCTGGACTGGGACCGGGTCACCAACTGCCTTGCCGCGGAAGAGCCCTGGTGGCCGCCGGGGGAGCGCCATGGCGAACACGCGCTCTTCTTCGGCCATCTGGTCGGCGAGGTGGTGCGGTGCGTGACCGGACGCACCATCGGCCAAGTGCTGCGCGACGCGGTCGTGCGGATATGGGGCGTGGATTTCCACATCGGTCTCGACGATGACGGTTCCGGCCGCTGCGCCACGGTCGTCGGCATGGATGATGCCTGGCGCGCCGCGCTCGGCATGGGCGCGGGTTCGCTTCACGACCGGGCGCTGGGCAATCCGCCGGGCCTGTTGGACGAACGCACGATCAACGGTGATGCGTGGCGGCGCGGGGAATTCCCTGCGATCAATGGGCACGGCTCCGCCCATGGCGTCGCGCGGTTCTACGCCGGCCTCGCCGAAGGCGGCATCCTGGACGGAGTCCGGATCCTGTCGGAGCCCCTGGTGCGGTCGGCCACTTCGGTCCAGTCGAGCGGTGAGGACGTTCTGCTGCAACGCCCGGTCGATTGGGGGCTGGGGATGCAGGTCACCTCCGACGGGTTCGGCATGGGCGGGCTCGGCGGGGCGCTCGGCTGGGGCAATCTCGAGCACCGGTTCGGCTTCGGCTACGTCACCCATCGCATGGCGAACCATGACCGCGCCATGGCGGTCTTTCAGGCGCTGGCGGACGTACTGGGCTTCGCCGTCAGTGACTAGGCCGTCGACTCACAAGCGCTGAACCACCTCTCCGGCAGTCCGCTCAGCAGGCCGATCGTCTCAAATGAGTCCCGTGAGACGTCCCGAAACATGTCGATAGACCAGATCATCCGGGTCCTGTTTACGGGCAAGGTCGTCAATCGTCGCGCCAAGGCGTTCGGCGAGACGGATCGAGCGCGCGTTGTCCGGATCGATGTAGCTCACCAGCGTTTTCAGTTTGCGATCTTGAAAGGCCCAATCGCGCAGAGCCAAAGCGGCCTCGAACGCATACCCTTTGCCCTCGGCCTCGGATGTCAGCTGCCAACCAAGTTCCGGTTCCGGAAAACGCGGGCCTTGGTTGATCTCAATCTGCCCCAGGCATTGCTTGGTCTCTCGAAGCTCGATGGTCAGATTGCCAATGCCAAAAAGCTGCCAGAGCGCGACCCCATGGCAAAAGGCGCCCCACGCGGACCCGATTGAAAACGGTCCGCCCATGTATTTTGCGCGATCTGATGTCATCACCGCCGCGAAACTGGGCCAGTCTTCAAGTATGGGCTCGCGCAGGAGAAGACGATCGGTCTTTAGGATTGGGCTGGTCTTCATGACAACCAGACGATCCCGGCGTGCACAAACCTATCTGCAAGCGGGTCCCCATCTTGACCAGCCGCCTTGTCCGCAACTGAGACGTCGCCGGCCGCGCCACATATGTCCGGTGACCGACTGAGAGCAGGCTTCGCCGTTGATGAATACACGGCCTAGGCCGGTCAATCGGCCGGCAGACGGTAGAGGTCCTGGGCGTTGCCGCCGAAGATCTTGGTGCGGGCGGCGTCGGAGATCGGCGCCAGCAGCTCCTCGGCCACGCCCTTGACCCGGTCATAGGGCGCGGCCATCAGGCAGACCGGCCAGTCGGAGCCGAAGACCAGCCTGTCCTCGCCGAACCACTCGACCACCTTGTCGACATAAGGCTTCAGGTCGGCGGCGGTCCAGGACTGCCAATTGGCCTCGGTGACGAGGCCGGAGAGCTTGCACCAGACATTGGGCAGGTCCGCGAACGGCGCCATCGCCGCCGCCCAGTCGTCGATCTGACCGGTGGCGATCGGCGGCTTGGCGATGTGGTCGATCACGAAGCGGGTATCGGGCAGGGTGCGGACCGTCGTCAGGCAGGCCGGCAACTCGCGGGTCCGCGGCAGCAGGTCGTAGGCCAGCCCGGCCTCGCCGATCGCGGCGACGCCGCGCTGCACGTCGGAGCGGGTGAACCAGTCCGGGTCGGGCTCGTCATGCACCTGGTGGCGGATGCCGACCAGATAGCGGCCGTCGGGCCGCGCCCGCAGCCGGGCCAGATCGTCGGCCACGTCGGGCTTGGTCAGGTCGACCCAGCCCACCACCCCGGCGACGAAATCGGTTGCCGTGGCGGTCTCCATGAACTCGATGGTCTCGTCGACGCTGGACCGGGTCTGCACCAGCACGGTGCGGTCGACGCCGTTCGCCTCCAGCAGCGGCCGCATGTCGGCCGGCTCGAAGCGGCGGCGGATCGGGTCCAGCTCGCGGGTCATCCACGGATAATCGGCGCCCGCCGGGTCCCAGAAATGGTGGTGGGCGTCGATGGTCACGGTTGCGCTCACGGCGGCCTCCCTTGCTCGCTTTCTTCAGCCTGCCCGGCGGGGCGCTCAGGACGCCCGCTTCACCGTCGGCCCACGGCGGTCGCGTTCGGCGTCGTAATGGCCCAGCACCCATTCCAGATGGCCGCGCATGGCCTCGGCGGCCTTGTCCGGCTGGTGCGCCGCGATCGCCTCGTAGATCGCCCGATGCTGCTCCATCACCGCCCGGTCGTCCTCCGGCGAGGTGAACAGCTTGTAGCGGTGGAATTCCAGCATCTGCATCAGGATGTCGCGAATGACCGTCAGGATATGGGTGTAGACCGGGCTGCCGGCGGCCTTGCCGACGGCGAAGTGGAACTGTACGTCGCCGACGGCCTTGTCGACGCCCGAACCGGTCCCGTCGCGCGGCCCGGCATGCTCCATTTCGTCCAGCCGCGCGGCGATCTCGGCGATCTGCTCCGGCGTCGCGCGTTCCGCGGCGCGGCGGGCCGCCCAGGTCTCCAGCGCCATGCGGATCTCGGCCAGGTCGTGCAGATTGTCCAGCTTGGATCGGACCAGCTCGGTCAGCGCGTCGTCCATCGCCGCGGCGGAGGAGACGACGCGGGTGCCGCCGCCCTGGACCGCGGTCACGAAGCCCTGGGTCTTCAGCCGCTGCAGCGCGGCGCGGACCGAGACGCGGCTGACATTCATCTGCTCGGCCAGCGCCCGCTCGCCGGGCAGGCGCTGTCCCGGCGCCCAGTCGCCGCCGGCGATCATGTCGATCAGCTCCGACGCGACGCGGTCGGCGACGCTCATGGAATCGGCTGTCGGCCCGTTGGAGGGTATGTCGTTCAAGCCGGTCGCTCGTTCGGCCGAAGTGACTGGTATTACCACTTCGATCGTGCCGCAAGCGCTTCGGGGCGTCAACCGACCGGGGTGGCTTGGCGCTGCTGCCGCGGCGATGCGGGCATCGTGCGCCGGGCCAGCAGGATGCCGGTCATCACGATCGCCCCGCCGACGACCTGCCACGCGCCGATCGATTCGCCGAGGATGATCCAGGCCAGCACCGCCGAGGCGACCGGCTGCACCAGCAGGCTGAGCGACGAGAAGGCCGCCGGCAGGTGGGCCAGGGCATAGGCGATCAGGCTCTGCCCGCCGGCATGGCTGACCAGGCCCAGCCCCAGCAGCATCGCCCAGCCGAAGAGCGTCAGCGTGATCATCGGGCCGTCGTATAGCAGCGCCATGGGCAGCAGGAAGGCGCTGGTCACGATCGAGCTCCAGCACATGATCACGGCGGTGGAGAAACGGGCCCGCAGCCGGCCGACGACGATGATGTAGCCGCCGTAGAACAGCGCGGTGACCAGCGCCAGGGCGTCGCCGAGCAGATTGTCGACGCCGATCGTCAGGCTGTCGCCCATCAGCACCACGGCGCCGCCGATGCCAAGCCCGAGCGCCGCCAGGAAGGTCGGCGTGAAGCGCTCCTTGAACAGGAGCCAGGATCCCAGGGTCACGAAGATCGGCGCGAAGTTGGCCAGCAGTGTCGAGTTGGCCACCGATGTGTATTGCACCGACCAGTGCCAGAAGAAGAGGTCGCCGGCGAACATGAAGCCGGACAGCACCAGCAGCGCCACGTCGCCGCGCGTCGCAGGCATGCGCTTTGGCGCCGGCCCGTTGTTGTGGAAGGCCACCCACAGCAGCAGGACCGGGATGGCCAGCGCCGGGCGCCAGAAGGCGGTGACCGGGGCGCCGAGATCGGACAGCCGCACGAAGATCGGCGAGAACGCGATCCCCATGGCGCCGGCGATCAGGGCCGCGAAGGCCAGCCTGTTCCCAGTCGCCGTTGCGGTGTCGGAGGCAGTCATCGGCGGTTTATAGCGGCCGCGACAGGTCGTCGATACAGCACGATTGTCTCGATGCAAGCCGGCGATCCGGGGTGCGGAACCGGCCCGGCCCGCACTCTTGCCGCGACGCCACCGAATTTGATCTATAGTCGCCGGATGACCACGACCTCGGCGACCGACCTGACCGATCTGCCGGCCCCGCTGATCGGGCCCGACGACCCGCCCGCCGTAACGCATCTCAATCCGGAGGGCAGCGCCCGGGCGCTGTTGCTGGCCGATCATGCCGGTGCCGCCATACCGGGATCGCTGGACCGGCTCGGGCTGGGCGAGGTGCCGCTGGAACGGCATATCGCCTACGACATCGGCAGCCGTGGGGTCACCGAAAGGCTGTCGGAACTGCTGGATGCGCCGGCGCTGATCCATGGCTATTCGCGCCTGCTGATCGACCCCAATCGGGAGTTGGACGACCCGACCTCGATCTGCGTCATCAGCGACGGCGTGGTGGTCCCCGGCAACCGGGATTTGAGCCCGGAACAGGCGGCGGCACGGGCGATGGCATTCCACCATCCCTATCACGAGGCCATCGAGACGGAGATCGACCGGATCACGGCGCGCGACGGCCCGCCGGCGATCATCTCCGTTCACACCTTCACCCGGGAGCTGCGCGGACGGGAGCGGCCCTGGCATATCGGCATCCTGTGGGATGATGACGGCCGCATGCCGGTGCCGCTGATCGACGCCCTGCGCCGCGACCGGTCGCTGGTGGTTGGCGACAACGAGCCCTATAGCGGCCGCAACCGCCACGGCTACACGGTGGAGACCCATGCCTATCCGCGCGGCCTGCCCAACGTGCTGATCGAGATCCGCCAGGATCTGGTCTCGACCGACGCGGATGCGCGGGCCTGGGGCGAGCGCCTGGCCGGGCCGCTGGCGGAGATCCTGGCCGATGCGTCCGTCTTCACCGAGGAAGCCGCGTAATGGCCGGGGAAAAGCCGACATTCTCGCTGGGTCTGGAAGAGGAATACCTGCTGGTCAACCGGCAGACACGGGACCTGGAACGCGACCCGCCCAAGGCCCTGCTGAAGGAGTGCCAGCAGCGCATGAAGGGCCGGGTCAGCCCGGAATTCATGCGCTGCCAGATCGAGGTCGGCACGCCGGTCTGCAAGGATATCGGCACCGCCCGCAAGGAGCTGGCCTTCCTGCGCCGCAGCGTCGCAGAGATGGCGGACCAGCACGGTCTGGCGATCATCGCCGCCTCGACCCATCCCTTCGCCCAGTGGCAGCCGCAGAAGCACACCCACCGCAAGCGCTATGACGAGCTGGCCAAGGACATGGGCGTGCCGCTGCGCCGCCTGTTGATCTGTGCCAACCATGTCCATGTCGGCATCGACGACGACAATCTGCGCATCGACCTGATGAACCAGGCGCGGTATTTCCTGCCGCACCTGCTGGCGCTCAGCACCTCCTCGCCGTTCTGGCAGGGCCAGAACACCAAGCTGAAATCCTACCGCCTGGCGGTGTTCAACGAGATGCCGCGCACCGGCATGCCGGAGGAGTATTCCAGCTACGGCGAGTACAAGAAGCACCTGGACGCCCTGGTCCAGACCAAGGTGATCGAGGACGGCACCAAGATCTGGTGGGACATTCGCCCCAGTGCCCGCTTCCCGACCCTGGAGATGCGCATCTGCGACATCGCCACGACCATGGAGGACGGGCTGTGCATCGCGGCGCTGTATCAATGCCTGCTGCGCATGCTGTGGCGGCTGAAGGGCATGAACGTCACCTGGCGGCGCTACAAGAACCTGCTGATCAACGAGAACCGCTGGCGGGCCATGCGGCACGGCTTCGACAAGGGCCTGATCGATTTCGGCCGCGGCGCCATGGTGCCCTATGAGGATCTCCTGGAAGAGATCCTGGAGTTGATCAAGGAGGATGCCGAGGCGCTCGGCTGCACCGAGGAGGTCGCCCACGCCCGCACCATCCGCAACCGTGGCACCAGCGCCCACCGCCAGGTGGATATCTACGAAGAGGCCGTGAAAGACGGCGCCGACAGCGGCGAGGCGCTGATCAAGGTCGTCGACTGGCTGATCGAGGAGTCGATGGCGGGGGTGGCGTGACCCTGAGGCGGCCGTGACGGCTTTTCCCGGCGTCGCCGATCCCTACATCTAGGCCAGCACGAAACCGAGGACCGACCCGATGGACGACGCCACCCGCACCGAACTCGAAGCCGCCGCCTTTCGCCGTTTGGTGGCGCATTTCCGCGAGCGCACCGATGTGCAGAACATCGACCTGATGAACCTCTCCGGCTTCTGCCGCAACTGCCTGTCGAAATGGTACCGGGCCGCGGCGGAGGAGAAGGGCCTGGAGATGAGCTACGACGACGCTCGCGAGATCGTCTACGGCATGCCCTATGCCGACTGGAAGGCCCAGTACCAGACCGAGGCGACGGCGGAGCAGCAGGCGGCCTACGAGCGCAACAAGCCGGCCGACGGACACTAAGACCGGCGGCCTTGCGTCCCCCTCGCAGCGGGCCTATCGTCCGCCGCCGGCCCCGGGGTTGGGCCGGGCCAATTCACAGTTCAATTGCGTTCAAGAGGGTCGTCATGGCTGATGTCGGCGGGATCGCCGCGGATCGTTTGCGCTCGTTCATCGAGAGGATCGAGCGGCTGGAGGAGGAGAAGGCGGCGCTGGCCGCCGATATCCGCGAGGTGTTCGCCGAGGCCAAGTCGAACGGCTTCGACACCAAGATCATGCGCCAGGTGGTGCGCCTGCGGAAGATGGAGAGCGCCGACCGCGAGGAGCAGGAATTGCTGCTTGACCTCTACAAGCGGGCGCTTGGCATGTCGGAGCAGGAGCTTGTTGAGATTGGCTAATTAGCAATAAACTACGAGCTTTCTCGAGCATGAGTAAGGCCCTTCGTCATGATTAGGGAAACTCGAAATTCGGATAAAGACAACAGTAAATACTATAGTGTATTGCGGATAATGCTGGGAGGATTGAAATCCGCATTTGGTATCTCTAGGAATATGAAAACAATAGAAATAGACCAGGCATTGTTGAATATCCAATCTAGCTACGACACGTTATTGTCTTATGAAGATGATCATCTTCGTGAGAAAAGCGGTATCATGGAAAAGGTCCAACAAATATTGGAGTATGGAGACAGGTCTTGGGAGTCGATCTTCTACATGGAGCAGTTGCTCGCAAGTCTGTATTCGACAGAAGGTTTGCGAATGGAGGTATCTAGGCGTCTTGAAGAGGCGAGAGAATTGAACCTCGCTAGCGTCAATTTCTACGAACAACAATTTCAGGCTGACGATGAGTTGTCTACGAAATCGGATAAAGAAAATGACAGGCGTACACGAGTACTTCTTAAGAGTCTGATAAATGACCTGCAGAAACACATAACGCTAGTAAACGTGAGAAGGAGTTACGCTCGTCGAGCTGTGAAACGTGTGAGTTGGCTATTCCTCATATCTTTTTTGGTCTTTGGTGCTACGCTTTACCTCTCAACGCAACCATTGTTGATAAATTGAAGGTGTGCGAAGAATAGAATTCTATTCAGGTCTGTAGTATTTATCTTATAATCGGCGAGTACCAATATGGCATTATTGTTGGAATATATTTACATAGGGTATGTATTCGCGGAATACTGCTGTAGTTGCTTCGTATTGGATGGGAGAATAGAGATGTTAATGAATTGGCCGGCCGGATATTCGGCGCTGATTATTTCCCTGTCATCTGGTTTCTTTGGGGCAGCGTTCTTCATACTTGCGCAGTTGCAGATTCGCATATCGGAAGGGGAGCTGGAGGATGTGCGCGATATGTGGACTTGGTCACTTATTTTTCTAAGGTGCCTAGTTGGTATTGGGGGGGCCTTTGTACTTTACTTTTTCTTTCAGTCTGGGCTCTTGGAAGGCGCAATTTGGCCGACAGTTGAATTGATAGGATTCGTTCAAGTAGCGGATATAGATGGTGAACTTAATAATTACCTTGCGAATTTCGGCCTTGATAGAATTATTGTTCCAAATGATCACCTTTCTTTGTTAATAATATGGAGTTTCTTGGCCGGCTATTCTCAAACGTTCGTACCAAACATGCTTCAGAAAGCGGAGGCCAAAATCTGAGAATAGACTAATGGTCCATGCGATACTTTGGGTGCGTAGAGGCCGAATTTCAACCAGTCCTACTGGTGTCACTTTGGGTGACACGATTGATTGTGCGGATCTGGCGACCCTGATCGTTTCAACATCCAACTCCGTTGTCCGAATCCCTCCGCGCCGCTACTCTCGCGGTCAAACGGACGACAGCCTGAACGCCGAAGCGATGGGGCGGGTGTGAGCGCTGCGCAGGAGGGATCATGAAGATCACGAGCTTGAAACTTGGGTTGGTGTCCACCTTGGCCGGCCTGGCCATGGCCGGCGGCGCGGTGGCGCAGGATCTGAACTTCTTCACCATTGGCACCGGCGGCACCGGGGCGACGTACTATCCGCTGGGCGGGGTGATCGCCAACGCGGTGTCGAACCCGCCGGGCTCGCGGCCCTGCGACGAGGGCGGAAGCTGCGGCGTGCCGGGGCTGATCGCCGTGGCGCAGTCTTCCCGCGGTTCCGTGAACAACGTCAACGGCATCAATTCCGGCCTGTTCGCGTCCGGCTTCTCCCAGTCCGACGTGGCCTATTGGGCCTATACCGGGACCGGCGTGTTCGACGGCCAGGACGCGATGTCCGATCTCAGGGCCATCGCGGCGCTGTATCCGGAGCACATCCATCTGGTCGCCAGCGCCGATGCCGGCATCGAATCGGTCGCCGATCTGCGCGGCAAGCGGGTCTCGCTGGACGAGCCCGGCTCCGGCACCTTCGTCGACGCGCTGATCATCCTGACCGCCTATGGCCTGACCACCGACGATGTCGAGGTCGATTTCCTGAAGCCGGGACCGGCCAGCGACGCGATCCGCAACGGCCAGCTCGACGCGTTCTTCATCGTCGCCGGCTATCCCACCGGCGCGGTGGTCGAGCTTGCGTCCTCGACCGACGTGACGCTGGTGCCGATCGCCGGCGAGGAGGCCGACGAGATCATCGAGGATTACGGCTTCTTCTCCGCCGATTCGATTCCGGCAGACACCTATGAGGATGTCGGCGAGACCGCGACTCTGGCGGTCGGGGCCCAGTGGATCACCAGCGCCGAGCAGGACGAGGAGCTGATCTACCAGATCACCCAGGCGCTGTGGAACGACAAGACCCGCCGCCTGCTGGATGTCGGCCATGCCAAGGGCGCGTCCGTGACGCCGGAGACGGCCCTGGACGGCATCGGCATTCCGCTGCATCCGGGCGCCGAGCGGTTCTATCGCGAAGCCGGCATGCTCTGACGGCATCGGCACCGATCAGCGGGTCTTAGAACCCGTTCCCAATCCGCCGGCCGGGCGCGTTCCGGCCGGCGGAACTGTTTCCAGCGCAGCGCCAACAGGCAGGCCCGCATGGCGGACACCGCACCTTCCACCGTCGATCCGCAGAGCCCGGAGGCGCTGGAACGGCACTATGACCCGGAGCTGAACTTCCGGCCCATGGGCCGCCGTGCCGGCCTGTTCGTGGCCGGGGCGCTGATCCTGATGTCGCTCTACCATCTCCAGGCGGCCGGGCTCGGCCCGCCGCGCGAGCTGGTGCACAAGGGCATCCACCTCGCCTTCGTGCTCGGGCTGGTCTTCCTGGTCTTCGGCGTGACCCGCGGCGCCTATGCGCAGGGCCCACGGTCCGGCCTGCTGTTTCCCGGCGGCATCCCGCTCTGGGACTGGGCGCTGGCGGCCAGCGCCGTCGTCGTCGCGCTCTACCTGCCGCTGCTGCCGACCGAACAGGTGGCCATGCGGGTCGGCAACCCGGACACCAGCGACGTGGTCGCCGGCACCCTGCTGCTGCTGATCGTGCTGGAGGCGGCGCGGCGGTCGATGGGCTGGACCCTGCCGATCATCGTGCTGATCTTCGTCCTCTACGCGCTATTCGGCCGCTATGCGCCCGGCATGCTGAAACACCCGGGCACCAGCTGGACCGGGCTGGTCAACCATCTCTACATGACCGGCCAGGGCATCTATGGCATCGCGGTCTGGGTGATCGCCAAGATCGTCTTCCTGTTCGTGCTGTTCGGCGTGCTGGCGACCCGCATCGGCCTGGGCCAGCTGTTCATCGACATCGCCACCTGCATCGCCGGCCGCTATGCCGGCGGTCCGGCCAAGGTGGCGGTGGTCTCGTCGGCCATGCTGGGCATGATCTCCGGCTCCTCCATCGCCAACACGGTCACCACCGGCTCGATGACCATCCCGATGATGAAGCGCATCGGCTATCCGCGGCATTTCGCCGGCGCCGTGGAGGCCACCGCCTCCACCGGCGGGCAGATCACGCCGCCGATCATGGGGGCGGCGGCCTTCCTGATGGTCGAGTTCCTGAACGTGCCCTATCGGGAGATCCTGCTGGCGGCGCTGGTCCCGGCCCTGCTGCACTATTTCGGCGTGCTGGTGATGGTGCATCTGGAGGCCAAGAAGCTGGGCCTGCGCGGCCTCCGGCCGGAGGAGATGCCGCGCATGTGGCTGGCGCTGCGGGACAACTGGCCGACGCTGATCCCGCTGGTCGGGCTGATCTACATGATCCTGGCCGGGCGCTCGCCCGACTTCGCCGCGTTCTGGGCCATCATCGCCTGCGTCGTCGTCGGCTTCCTCAATCCGCGGCACCGGCTGACGCCGCTGGCGCTGCTGGAGGCGCTGAAGACCGGCGCCCAGTATGCACTGGCAGTCGGCGCGGCGGCGGCGGCGGTCGGCATCGTCATCGGCGTGGTCACCCAGACCGGGATCGGCTTCCGGCTCAGCGCTGTGGTCAACCAGACCGCGCTGCAGCTCGCCGGGGTCATCGTCCCCTGGATCCCCTTCGGCCTGGCGGACCTGGCCGGCGTCGCCTTGTTCTTCACCCTGGTCTTCACCGCCATCGCCTGCATCATCATGGGCGCCGGCATCCCGACCACCACCACCTACATCATCCTGGTCTCGCTGGCGGCGCCGGCGCTGGCCAATCTGGGCGTCCCGACCCTGGTGTCGCATTTCTTCGTCTTCTATTACGGCGTCCTGGCCGACATCACGCCGCCGGTGGCGCTGGCCGCCTATGCCGCCGCGGGGATCGCCGGCGCCAACCCGTTCCGCACCGGCAATACCGCCTTCCGCCTGGCGATCGCCAAGGCGCTGGTGCCGTTCGTCTTCGTCTATGCGCCGGTGATGCTGATCGTCACCGACGGGTTCACCTGGACCGCGTTCACCATCACGGTCGGCGGCGCGGTGATCGGGATCGGCCTGCTGGGCGCCGCCTTCACCGGCTTCCTGCTGGTCCCGATGGTGGCCGCGGAACGCTGGCTGCTGGCGTTGGCGTCGGTGTTCTTCATCTCTCCGGGTGGCGCCAGCATGGCGGTCGGAGCGGTGCTGGGGGTGCCGGTCCTGGCGCGCCAGGCCTGGATTCGCCGGTCCGCCGCGCTGTCGTTTTCCGGCCAACCGGAGTCGCGGCCAAGAGAGCGCTAAACGCCGGTTTCTCTAGCGTGTGCGGGCCTGCGGACGGGTCTGCGGGCGATGTCCGGCGTGCTGGAGGAATTCGATGGGACGGCATGAAGGAGCCTTTGCGGTCGCCAGCGGGGCCGCGTCCTCGATCGACGAGCGACATGCGATCAGCGGCTTCCTGACCGGCTATTCCGTCGAGACCTCGCCGGCGGCCGCGGACAAGCTCGACAGCTTCCGGGAGCATCTCGGCGCCGGCGCCCGCGTCTATGTCGCGACGCTGCCGGGCACCGGGTTCGAGCGGGTGATCGCGACGGCGCGACGCCTGAGCGACGAGGGCCTGACGCCCATCCCGCACCTGCCGGCCCGCGGCATCTCCGGTCCGGCCCAGCTCGACCGGCTGCTCGGCGCGCTGACCGGCGAGGCCGGGGTCGAGGAGGTGCTGGCCATCGCCGGCGGCCTGCGGGAGCCGGTCGGCTCTTTCGATTGCACCATGCAGATGCTGGAGACCGGGGCGTTCGAGCGCCATGGCATCCGCCGCATCGGCGTCGCCGGACATCCGGAAGGCAACCCCGACATCTCGCCGGAGGCGCTGGAGCAGGCGATCGCGGACAAGAACGCCTTTGCCGAGCAGAGCGGCATCGCGCTGCATCTGGTCACCCAGTTCTGCTTCGATGCCCAGCCGGTGATCGCCTGGGACCGGGCGATCCGGGCGGTCGGCAACCGGTTGCCGATCCATATTGGCATCGCCGGGCCGGCGACCCTGAAGAGCCTGCTGAACTATGCCCGGATGTGCGGCATCGGCCCGTCGGCCCGGATGCTCACGCGGCAGGGGCGCAGCCTGGCGCGGCTGGGCACCGTGTCGGCGCCGGACCAGGTCGTGACCGGGCTGGCCCGCTACCGCGCCACCGATCCGGATTGCGGCATCGAAGCCGCCCATTTCTACACATTCGGTGGGCTGCGCCGCACCACGCGATGGCTGGACGCGGTCCTGGCGGGTGCCTTCGACATGCGCACGGACCGTGATGGATTCACGGCCCGCGTCGATCTCTAGGGAAAGCGGGTCGCCCGGCGTGCCGGGCCCCCGGACTAGCCGTTCCGGCTAGCCGCCATTGTGCCGCCGCCAGGTGGCGCGCGCCGCCTCGATGACGGCGACCATGCGCTGGTTCGGCTGCCCGATCGTGACCAGGAACAGGCGCTGCTCCATGCTTCCGCCGGTGGCCAGCGGGTCCACCGATGCGTTGAGATGCGCCATGGAGGCGATGCCGAACATCTCGACATTCTCCGAGACGGCGCGCACGATCATCGGCGCATAGGGTACGTAGGCCTTGGCCGCGAAGGTCTCGCCGCGGCTCTTGATGTTGCTTTCCACCACGCTGCGCACGCCGCCGCCCGGCGGCTCGACCATGATCCGGATCGGCAGGGGAAAGCCGCCAAGCTGGCTCCAATTGTCGATCCGGCCGGACAGGATTCCGTAGAGCTGTGTCTGGGTGACGCTGTGCACCGGATTGGACGGGTGGATCACGAAGGCCACCTGGTTGGCGCCGATCTCATGGGCGATCAGGCGGCTTCCGTCGATGCTTCCCGGCGTGTCCGAATTGAGACCCTCGAGCACCGCGGAAAGTGGTGCGGAGATCATCGCGATGTCCGCGGCACCGTCCAGAAGCGCCCGCACCCCGTGGCCGCTGCCGGTCGACTCGACCTGGATCTGCTGGCCGGAGAGCGACTCGATCTCCACCTCGTGCGGCTCCATGATGGCGCTGGTGACCGTCGAGGACCCGTTGATCCGCAGGATCTGCGCGTCGGCCGGCAGGCTGCCCATGACCGAAAGCGCGAAGAGGGCGAAAAGGACTCTGCAGAACATCGGAAACCTCCAACAACGTCATGGCGGGCCAACGCGTTGGCCTCGATTGACGGCGGGGCGGTTCCAGGCTTGCGACGGTGCGCCGATACATTCCAGACTAGCGTCCGCGCGTCGCTACAAATTCTGTCGAATCCCTCTGAATAGACCGTTAAAATATTTGCTAATTATCTTTCTTGTTTTAGCGGCTCCTCCGCGGACCGTTATAGTCATTCCAAACTGCGGCGTAAGGCCCGATGGCGCAACGGCCTGTCCATAGGCTTCACTTGGCGGATATTTGAGCCTTCGACGATATCAGGCCGTAACGTTTCTCTCCTCTCGCGGCGACTTGCCGTACATCTCGCGATAGCATTTGGAGAAGTGCGAGGCGGAGACGAAGCCGCAGGCCAGCGACAGATCCACGATCGGCAGGTCGCTCTGGTAGAGCAGGTGGCGGGCCCGTTCCAGGCGCAGCTCCAGGTAATACTGCGCCGGCGCACGGCCGAGATGCTTGCGGAACAGTCGTTCGAGCTGGCGCCTTGACAACCCGATGAACTGGGCCAGCTCGTCCTGGCTCAGCGGCTCGCTGAGATTGGCCTCCATCAGCTCCACCGCGGCGATCAGCTTGGGATTGTGCACGCCGAGACGCAGCCCTGTCGGCAGGCGCTGGCGGTCGTTGCCGCTGCGGATTCGGTCGACCATGAACTGCTCGGAGACCCTGGTGGCCAACTCCTGCCCATGCTGCTCGCGGATCATGTCCAGGATCATGTCCATGGCGGCGGTGCCGCCGCAGCAGGTGTAGCGGTTGCGATCCACCTCGTAGAGGTCGGCATTGACCTCGATGTCCGGGAAGGTCTCGATGAAGCCCGGCAGGTTCTCCCAGTGGATGGCGCAGCGATAGCCGTTCAGCAGGCCGACACGGGCCAGCACCCAGGCGCCGGTGCACACCGCGCCGATATCGGCGCCGACCCGCTCCATGCGGCGCAGCCAGGCGAACACGTCGTCGTCGCGGTAGCGCTCGACATGGATGCCGGAACAGACCAGCACCATGTCGATCGGCCGGCCATAGGCACTGGCCCGCTGCACCTCCGCCGTCGACATGTCGGCGCCGACCACGATGCCGCTGCTGGAGCGCACCGGGGTGCCGTCCTTGGACAGCACCACCCAGCCGTACAGCTCCTTGCCGGCCATCCGGTTGGCGACCCTGAGCGGTTCGATCGCGGTGGTGAAGGCGATCATCGAGAAATCGGGTACCAGCAGGAACCCGAGCATCTGTGGCCGGAAGGGCTCGTTACCGACGTCCATGGCGCGATCCGCAATCAATTGCCGGCCGGCTTCACACAAATGAAAACCGGCTGCCATCCTCCTATCACATGTCGCAAACGGAACAAAGCGATGACGCAATCGCGCCAGATGGTGCCAATGCCGGACCTTTTGCGGTGCAGCATACCTCGCGCTTTGCCCGCCTCCCGCGATGTCGCACACTGCACAGAACGGGTCGTCGGCAAACGTGTCGTTGCCGGGGCCCGGTGGCAGCATCCCGACCCTGGGGCGGAGTGCGGTCCGGCCGCCGATCCATGTCGGCATGACCCAAGCAGGAGGTAAGGTTTTGTCCAAGTCCGACATCGAGATCGCCCGCGAGACCTCGCTGCAGCCCATCGAGACGGTCGCCGACCGGCTCGACATTCCCGAATCCGCGATCCATCGCTATGGCCGGCACATCGCCAAGCTCGATCTCGACCATCTGCGCTCGTTGAATGGCGGGTCGGACGGCAAGCTGGTGCTGGTCTCCGCCATCACCCCGACGCCGGCCGGCGAAGGCAAGACCACCACTACCGTCGGCCTGGGCGACGGGCTGAACCGGATCGGCCAGAAGACGGCGATCTGCCTGCGCGAGCCGAGCCTGGGGCCCTGCTTCGGCATGAAGGGCGGGGCGGCCGGCGGCGGCTATGCCCAGGTCGTGCCGATGGAGACGATCAACCTCCATTTCACCGGCGATTTCCACGCCATCGGCAGCGCTCACAACCTGCTGGCCGCGCTGGTCGACAACCACATCTACTGGGGCAACGCGCTCGACATCGATGCCCGCCGCGTGGTGTGGCGCCGGGTCGTGGACATGAACGACCGGGCGCTGCGCGAGATCGTCAGCAGCCTGGGCGGCGTCGCCAACGGCTTCCCGCGCGAGAGCGGCTTCGACATCACCGTCGCCTCGGAGGTCATGGCGATCCTGTGCCTGGCCACCGATCTCGACGATCTGCAGGACCGGCTCGGCCGAATCATCGTCGGCTACACCCGCGAGCGGAAACCGGTCCTGGCCTCCGATCTGAAGGCCCAGGGGCCGATGACGGCGCTGTTGAAGGACGCGCTGATGCCGAACCTGGTGCAGACCCTGGAGGGCAATCCGGCCTTTGTGCATGGCGGCCCGTTCGGCAACATCGCCCATGGCTGCAACTCGGTCATGGCGACCAAGGCGGCCCTCAAGATGGCCGACTTCGTGGTCACCGAGGCCGGATTCGGCGCCGATCTCGGGGCCGAGAAATTCTTCAACATCAAGTGCCGCAAATCCGGCCTGCGCCCCGACGTGGCGGTGGTCGTCGCGACGGTGCGGGCGCTGAAGATGCATGGCGGCGTGGCCAAGGGCGATCTCGGCCAGGAGAATGTCGAGGCCGTCCAGGCCGGGCTCGCCAATCTCGGCCGCCATCTGCGCAATATCGGCCAGTTCGGCGTGCCGGCCATCGTCGGCGTCAACCGCTTCACCGCCGACACCGAGGCGGAGATGCAGGCAATCGTCGATTACTGCTCGGAATTCGGTGTCGATGCCTATGTCTGCAGCCACTGGTCCGATGGCGGCGCCGGCGTCGAGGATCTGGCGCGCGCGGTGGTCGAGCTGGCCTCCGACGGACATGCCCAGTTCCGCACCCTCTACGACGACGACATGCCGCTGTTCGACAAGGTCCGGCATATCGCCCGCACGATCTATGGCGCCGACGACGTGATCGCCGACAAGAAGGTCCGCGACCAGTTCCGCCAGATGGAGGAGGCCGGGTACGGCCACTTCCCGATCTGTGTCGCCAAGACCCAGTACAGCTTCTCCACAGACCCCAACCTGAAGGGTGCGCCGACCGACCATGTTGTGCCGATCCGCGAGGTCAGGCTGAATGGCGGGGCGGAGTTCCTGGTGGTGATCTGCGGTGAGATCATGACCATGCCGGGCCTGCCGCGCAAACCGGCGGCAAACGACATCTTCGTCAACGAGGACGGCCAGATCGAGGGGCTGTTCTGACTGCGTTTCGGCGCGGCCGGAAAGGATCGGAGACGATGGCGAAATACTCGTTCATGACCCTGGCCCGCAACGCGCTGACCGGGCACAAGAACTGGCAGCAGGTCTGGCGCAGCCCGGACCCGAAGCCGGAATACGACGTCATCATCGTCGGCGGCGGCGGGCACGGGTTGGCGACCGCCTACTACCTGGCCAAGGAGCACGGCATCACCAATGTGGCGGTGCTGGAGAAGGGCTGGCTGGGCGGCGGCAATACCGGCCGCAACACCACCATCATCCGCTCCAACTACCTGTTCGACGACAGCGCCCATCTCTACGAGCACGCGCTGAAGCTCTGGGAAGGTTTGAGCCAGGAGCTGAACTACAACGTCATGTTCAGCCAGCGCGGCGTGCTGAACCTGTGCCACGACATCCACGAGGCCCGCGACCTGAAGCGGCGGGTGCACGCCAACCGGCTGAACGGCATCGATTCCGAATGGCTGGACCGCGAGGCTGTGTTGGAGTTCTGCCCGGTCCTGAACGGCGATCCGAACCTGCGCTACCCGGTTTATGGCGCGACCCTGCAGCGGCGCGGCGGCACCGCCCGGCACGACGCCGTCGCCTGGGGCTATGCCCGGGGCGCCGATGCCCGCGGTGTCGACATTATCCAGAACTGCGAGGTCACCGGCGTCATCGTCGAGGGCGGCAAGGTACGTGGGGTCGAGACGACGCGCGGTGCCATCAAGGCGCCCAAGGTCGGCGTCGTCGCCGCCGGCCATTCCAGCGTCATCGCCGAGATGGCCGGCATCCGGCTGCCGCTGGAGAGCCATCCCCTGCAGGCGCTGGTCTCCGAGCCGGTCAAGCCGGTCATCCATTGCGTCGTCATGTCCAGCGCGGTGCACGCCTATATCAGCCAGTCCGACAAGGGCGAGCTGGTGATCGGCGCCGGCGCCGACCCCTATGTCAGCTACACCCAGCGCGGCGGCCTCAACGTCATCGAGGAGACGTTGAGCTCGATCGTCGAGCTGTTCCCGATCTTCAGCCGCATGCGCATGCTGCGGCAGTGGGGCGGCATCGTCGACATCGCTCCGGACGCCAGCGCCATCATCGGCAAGACGCCGGTGGAGGGCTTCTACATCAATTGCGGCTGGGGCACCGGCGGCTTCAAGGCGACGCCCGGCTCCGGCCATGTCTTCGCCCATACCGTCGCCCGCGACGAGCCGCATGCCCTGAACGCCGCCTTCTCCCTCGACCGCTTCTCCTCCGGTGAGCTGGTCGCCGAGCACGGCGCCGCCGCCGTGGCGCATTGAGCGGAGACCCGGTGCCATGTTCCTGATCGATTGCCCCTATTGCGGGCCGCGGGACCAGCGGGAGTTCTCCTGTGGCGGCGAGGGCCACATCGTCCGGCCGCGCATGCCGTCCTCGCTCAGCGATGACGAATGGGCGGACTATGTGTTCATGCGCAAGAACCCCAAGGGCATCCAGTATGAGCGCTGGGTCCACAGCCATGGCTGCCGCCGCTGGTTCAACGTCGCCCGCAACACCGCGACCGACCGCATCCTGGCGGTCTATGGCGCCACAGAGCCGCCGCCCGACCTGAGCGAGCAGGCGCCGCCGACGCCCTGCGGCGAGCCGGCCGTCGGGTCCGGCAACATCGCCATGGTCGGCCCCGATGCCGACGAGGGCGGTCGATGACCGACCAGCCCTTCCGTTTGGCCGAGGGCGGCCGCGTCGATCGCGGCAAGCCGGTCGGCTTCATCTTCAACGGCACCCGCTATCAGGGGTTCGAAGGTGACACGCTGGCCTCGGCGCTGCTGGCCAATGGCGTGCATCTGGTGGGGCGCGGCTTCAAGTATCACCGGCCGCGCGGCATCGTCTCGGCCGGTGCGGAGGAGCCGAATGCGCTGGTCCAGTTGGGCGACGATCCCGGCCGGACCGACCCGAACATGCGCGCCACCCAGGTCGCGCTGTTCGACGGCCTGGTGGCGTCGAGCCAGAATTGCTGGCCATCCGTGGGGACCGATGTCGGCGCCGTCGCCGACCTGCTCTCGCCGCTGTTTCCGGCCGGCTTCTACTACAAGACCTTCATGTGGCCGGCAGGGTTCTGGCGCGGCTATGAGGCGCTGATCCGGCGCGCCGCCGGCCTCGGCAAGTCGCCGACCGCGCAGGACCCGGACCGCTACGACCACCGCTACGACTATTGCGACGTGCTTGTGGTCGGCGGCGGACCTGCCGGGTTGGCGGCGGCCCTGGCGGCCTCCAGCTCAGGCGCCCGGGTGATCCTGGCCGACGAGCAGGCCGAGTTCGGCGGCGCGCTGCTGTCGGAGCCGGCCGACGGGATCACCATCGGCGGCAAGCCGGCGGCAGATTGGTGCGCCGACACCATCGCCAAGCTGGCCGGGGCCGGCGCGATCACCCTGCTGCCGCGCACCACGGTCTTCGGCTACTACCACGGCAACTACCTGGCCATGCTGGAACGGGTGACGGATCATCTGCCGCCTGGATCGGCCGGAGCCGGCACGCCGCGCCAGCGGCTGTGGAAGGTCCGGGCGAAGCAGGTCGTGCTGGCGACCGGGGCCATCGAGCGCCCGCTGATCTTCGCCGAAAACGACCGGCCCGGCATCATGCTGGCCGGTGCCGCGCGCAGCTATCTGAACCGGTACGGCGTGCGTCCCGGAAGCCGGGCGGCGGTCGTCACCAACAATGACAGCGCCTACCGCACGGCCTTGGATTTGAAGGCGCACGGCGTGTCGGTCGCCGGCATTGTCGATCTGCGCCCGGACCCGTCCGGGTTGCTGGCCGAAGCGGCCGCGGGGCAGGGGATCGAGATCCTCGCCGGGCACTCGGTGCTGGGCACCGAGGGGCGAAAGCGGGTACGTCGGGTGTGGACGGCGCCGATGGCCGCGGATGGCCGGTCGGTCGATACCGGCAACCGCCGTGTCCTCGACTGCGACCTGGTCGCCGTGTCCGGCGGCTGGAACCCGGCGGTGCACCTGCTGTCCCAGTCCCGCGGGGCGGTGAAGTACGACGACGCCATCGCGTCCTTCGTGCCGGACCGCTCGTTCCAGGCGGAGCGGTCGGCGGGCGCCTGCAACGGCGCCTTCACGACGGCCGACTGTATCGCGCAGGGGTTTGCTGCCGGTGTCGATGCGGCGAAGGCGGCCGGGCATGCCGCGCGCAAGCCGCGCGCGCCCAAGGTGGAGGAGCCCTCCGAGACGCCGGCGCGGCAGATCTGGCTGCTACCGTCGGACCGGGCGCCGGAGCGGGTGAAGGCCTTCGTCGACCAGCAGAACGACGTCACCGCCAAGGATCTGAAGCTGGCGATCGGCGAGGGCTATCGCTCGGTCGAGCACGTGAAGCGCTACACCACGACCGGCATGGGGACCGATCAGGGCAAGACCGGCAACGTCTCCGCGCTCGGCATCGTGGCCGGGGCGCTGGGCCAGACCATCCCGGAGATCGGCGTCACCACCTTCCGCCCGCCCTATACGCCGGTGACCTTCGGCGCCATTGCCGGGCGCGGCGTCAAGGATCTCTACGCGCCGGTGCGCAAGACCGCCATGCATCGCTGGCACGAGGAGAACGGCGCGGTCTTCGAGAATGTCGGCCAGTGGAAGCGGCCCTGGTACTACCCGCGCGGCGGCGAGAGCCTGGACGATGCGGTGAACCGCGAGGTGGCCGCGGTGCGCAATTCGGTCGGCATCTTCGACGCCACCACGCTGGGCAAGATCGACATCCAGGGCCGGGACGCGGCGGAATTCCTCAACCGCATCTACACCAACGCCTGGTCCAAGCTGGGTGTCGGCCGCTGCCGCTACGGGCTGATGCTCGGCGAGGACGGTATGGTGATGGATGACGGGGTGACGACGCGCCTCGGCGAGAACCATTTCCACATGACCACCACCACCGGCGGCGCGGCCACGGTTATGGGCTGGCTGGAGGAATGGCTGCAGACCGAATGGCCGGAGCTCAAGGTCCACCTGACCTCGGTCACCGACCAATGGGCCGTGATCGCCGTGGCCGGCCCGAAGAGCCGGGAGCTGGTGTCGGGCCTGTCCGAGGGCATCGATTTCGACGGCGGGGCCTTCCCGCACATGTCGCTGCGCGAGGGCCGGGTGGCCGGCACCCCGGCGCGGGTCTTCCGGATCAGCTTCTCCGGCGAGATGGGGTACGAGGTCAACGTGCCGGCCTCCCACGGCATGGCGGTCTGGAAGGCCATTGCCGAGGCCGGCAAGGCGCACGACGTCACGCCATACGGCACCGAGTCCATGCATGTGCTGCGGGCGGAGAAGGGCTTCATCATCGTCGGTCAGGAGACCGACGGGACCATCACCCCGGCCGATCTGCAAATGGACTGGATCGTCAGCCGCAAGAAGCCGGACTTCATCGGCAGCCGCTCGCTGACCCGCCGCGATATGCAGCGCGACGACCGCAAGCAGCTTGTCGGACTGCTGACCGATGATCCGGCCGAGACGCTCGATGAGGGTGCCCATCTGATCGCCACCGAGACCGAGCCGCAGCCGCCGGTGCCGATGCTGGGCCACGTCACCTCCAGCTATCACAGCCCCAGCCTGGGCCGGTCGATCGCACTGGCCCTGGTCAGGGGTGGCGCCGCGCGTACGGGCGAGCGTCTGTATGTCTCCATGCCCGGGCGGACGATCCCGGTCGCGGTGACCAGTCCGGTCTTCTATGACCCGGAGGGCGCGCGTCTCCATGGCTGACAGCATGCAGGCAGCGGCCGAGAGCCCTCTGGCCTACCTCGATCTTCCGGCGTACGCGTCGCCGCGCCAAGACGGGAATACGGGCGTACGCATGTCGGAGCGTACGCCCCATGGACGCATTTCCTTGCGGGGCGATCCCGGCGATCGCGCCTTCATGGCCGCGGTGGGTCAGGCGCTCGACATGGTCCTGCCGGCCGATGCGAACACCAGTGCGGTGGCCGGCGAGGCGACCGCCCTCTGGCTGGGGCCGGATGAATGGCTGCTCACCACCAACGCCGCAACGGCGCCTGATCTGGTCGAGACGCTGCGCGGCGCCCTGGCCGGGCTTGCCGCCGCGGTCGTCGATGTCAGTGATGCCGCCACGGTGATCACGCTGTCTGGCGCGGATGCCCGCGACGTGCTGGCCAAGGGCTGCCCGCTCGACATCCACGCCTCGGTCTTCGCGCCGGGCCGCGTGGCGCAGACCATCGTGGCGCAGGCGGACGTGATCCTGCACCGGGTCGATGACGGCTCCGGGGAGGCGTCCTTCGACATCCATGTACGCCGGTCCTTCGCCGAGTATCTCTGGCTTTGGCTGGCCGATGCGGGATTGGAATACGGGGTCGGCGTCGATCGCTGACCGCAAGACACGCCGGCCATCGACGGGATGGTTGCCGGCAGGGAATGGGAGGCTCGGATGAAGTCCCATGCACGGGTCGTGGTCATCGGTGGCGGCGTGGTCGGCGTCAGCGTGCTCTATCACCTGGCCAAGAAGGGCTGGTCGGACGTGGTGCTGGTCGAGCGCACCGAGCTGACCGCCGGGTCCACCTGGCACGCCGCCGGCCTGCTGCCGCTGTTCAACATGAGCTACACGGTCGGCCAGCTGCACAAATACTCGGTCGACCTCTACAAGACCCTGGAGGAGGAGACCGGCCAGGAGGTCGGCTTCCACGTCACCGGCAATCTGCGCCTTGCCACCAACAAGGAGCGGATGGACGAGTACCAGAAATATTGCGGCACCGCGAACACCATCGGCGTGCCCTTCGAGATGATCGGCCCGGCCGAGATCAAGGAGCTGTGGCCGCTGTGCAATACCGACGGCCTGGTCGGCGCCCTGTTCCATCCCGATGACGGCCACATCGCCCCGGTCGACCTGACCAATGCCCTGGCGATCGGCGCCCGCAACCGCGGGGCCGAGATCTATCGGCACACCCAGGTGACCGGCATCGCCCAGACGCCGTCCGGCGAGTGGCAGGTCAAGACCGACAAGGGCGACATCACCTGCGAGCACGTGGTCTGCGCCACCGGCAACTATGCCCGCCAGACCGGCGCCATGGTCGGGCTGGACGTGCCGGCGATCCCGGTGCAGCACCAGTACATCGTCACCGACGCCCACCCGGCGCTCATCGAGCGCAAGGAGGCCGGCCTGCCGGAGATGGCGGTGCTGCGCGAATCCGATGCGTCCTACTACCTGCGCGAAGAGCGCCAGGGCATGATCCTGGGCCCGTACGAGAAGGGCGCGCCGGCCTGCTTCGTCGACGGGGTACCGGACAGCTTCGGACAGGACCTGTTCCCGGGCGATCTGGAACGGTTGGAGCCGCATGTCGAGGCGGCCATGAACCGGGTGCCGATCTTTGCCGAGGCCGGCATCAAGAACATCATCAACGGCCCGATCTCCTACACGCCGGACGGAAGCCCGATGGTCGGCCCGGCCTGGGGGCTGAAGAATTTCTGGCTGTCGGAAGGCCACAGCTTCGGCGTCACCGCCGCCGGCGGCTCCGGCTGGCAGCTTGCCGAGTGGATCGTCGAGGGCGAGCCCGGCATCGACATGCTGGACGTCGACCCGCGCCGCTTCGGCGCCTATGCCAACAAGGCCTACACCAAGGCCAAGAACGAGGAGGCCTACGAGCACGTCTTCATCATCCACTATCCGGATGAGGAGCGGCCCGCCTGCCGGCCCAACAAGACCAGCCCGATCCACGACCGGCTGGATGCCCGTGGCGCCGTCTGGGGCCAGCGCTACGGCTGGGAGCGGCCGAACTGGTTCGCGCCGGAGGGCGTTGAGCGCAAGGACGTCTGGAGCTTCCGCCGCACCAACTATTTCGAGCATGTCGGCAATGAATGCCGGACTCTGCGCGAGCGCGCCGGCCTGATCGACATCACCAGCTTCTCGAAGTTCCAGGTCTCCGGGCCGGGCGCGGAGGCGTTCCTGGACGGCATTGTCGCCCGGCGCATGCCCAAGAGCGTCGGGCGCATCAACCTGGCGCATGCGCTCACCCCGCGCGGCGGCGTGCGCTCGGAATTCACCATCATGCGCGACGGGCCGGAGAGCTTCTACCTGATCAGCTCCGGCGCCGCCGAGCGGTTCGACCACGATTTCCTGACCAAACGCGCACCCGACGACGGCAGCGTGCGCATCGACAACGTGACGACGGCCCATGGCGTGCTGGTGCTCGCCGGCCCCCGGTCGCGGGATATCCTGTCCAAGGTGACCGACACGGATTTGTCCAATGAGGCGTTCCGCTGGCTGACCGGCCAGCACATCCTGATCGGCTCGGCACCGGTCCGTGCCATGCGGATCAACTTTGTCGGCGATCTGGGCTGGGAACTGCACCACCCGATCGAGTACCAGAACCACCTGTTCGACCAACTGGTCGCCGCCGGCGAGGAATTCGGCCTGGGCATGTGCGGCATGCGGGCCATGGACTCCCTGCGCATCGAGAAGTCCTACCGTATGTGGGGCCAGGATCTGACCCGCGACTACACGATCCTTGAGGCCGGGCTCGGCCATTTCGCCAATCTCGACAAGGGCGACTTCACCGGCCGTGAGGCGCTGATCGCGCAGAAGGAGGCGGGCATACCGCAGGCCTTCGTCACCCTGGAGGTCCAGCCCGACGACGCCGACTGCCTGGGCAATGAGCCGCTCTACCTGGGCGACAAGATGGTCGGCCGATGCACGGCCGGAGCCTATGGCCACACGGTCGGCAAGAGCCTGGCGCTTGCCTATGTCGAGCCGGAGGTGGCCGAGCCCGGCACGGCGCTGGAAGTGATCATCCTTGGCCAGCGCTTCCCGGCCACGGTGATCCCGGAATCGCCATACGACCCGGAGAACGCATCGCTGCGGGGGTAGAGGCCTCCCATTGCCGCGAGGCGTGCCGCAACCGACGGGCGTATAGGGCCCGGCTTCCAGCGGTCGCCGCAGCCTGATTGACAGGGCGCCCGGGCCACCTATCATCCGGGCAGCGCGGCGGTCGCCTCAAGCAATTGCCTGGATGCGCCTTGCGTGATCCGGGGTCTCCGGGGTTACCCCGGGGATGACTTCATATGCAACCAGCACGCTGCATAACCGCGCCGTGGGCTTTGCCCACACAGGGTAATGCACGACACGACGGGTTGAGGTGACCGCCGCGCCGTCTTTGCGATGTTCGGGGGCGCTGGGTGAATCCGCGAAAGGCAGTTGCGAGGGACTTGGCGACGGTGCTGGCCGGCGGAGCGTGGACCCGCGCCGCGCTGGAGCGGCGGGCGCACACGGTGCTCGGGGCCGGCGCGAAGAAGTCCGTGCGCGGCCTGGTCGACGAGGTGATCGAACGCGCCGGGACGCCCTATGCACCGCCGCCGGACCGGCTGGCCCGCCTGATCCTCGACTGCCGCGTCTTCAATCGGGCGTCGATGCGCGCCAGGCGGCTGGCGGGAACCGAGGGCCCGGTGCTGTCGAATCCGCGGTTCTGGGCACTTCCCGCATTCCGCGACGCCTCCGTGCCCAGGCTCACCACTGTGACGGAGCTGGCCGAATGGCTCGGCCTGGCGCTGCCGGAGCTCGAATGGATGTCCGATGCCCGGCGGCAGCATGGCCGGACCGAAACCCGCGCCCTGCAGAACTACACTTGTAACTGGGTGTCGAAACGGTCCGGCGCCTTGCGGCTGCTGGAGGCGCCGAAGATGCGGCTGAAGGCAGTCCAGCGCCGGATATTGCGGGAAATTCTGGACCCGATCCCGGTCCATGACGCCGCACATGGCTTCGTCCGCGGCCGGTCCTGCCTCAGCGCGGCCCAGCGCCATGGTGGCGAAAGGATCGTCATCGGGCTCGATCTGCGCGACTTCTTCCTGACGGTGCCGGTGGGCCGCGTGCACGGGCTGTTCCGCTGCATCGGGTATCCCTGGCCTGTCGCGCGTGCCCTGACCGGACTGTGCACCACGGCAACGCCGGCATCCGTGATCGCGTCGGCGCCGACCGCCTGGCGCGACCAGGAGCGTTATCGATTCATGCACCTGCCCCAGGGCGCCCCGACCTCTCCGGCCCTGGCCAATCTCTGCGCCCATCGCCTGGATTGCCGCCTGCACGGTCTGGCCGGCCGCTTGGAGGCGCAGTACACGCGCTACGCGGATGATCTGGCGTTTTCCGGCGGTGAGGCGCTGGACGCCGATATCGGGCCGTTCCTGCGGGCCATATCGGCGATCGTGGAGGATGAGGGCTTCGCGCTCAACGAGGCCAAGACCCGGATCATGCGCCGACACCGCCGGCAACAGGTAACGGGGCTGGTGGTCAACGACCATCTCAACTTGCCGCGCCGGGACTATGACCGGCTGAAAGCCATCCTGCACAACTGCCTGCGCCACGCGCCGGCGGCGCAGAACCGCGACGCCCACACCGATTTCCGCGCCCATCTCGATGGCCGGGTCACCTGGGTTGAAACCGTCAACCGCCGGCGCGGCCTGAAGCTGCGGCAGATGTTCGAGGCCATCGACTGGGGCCCGGCTGGCCCCTAGGTCGCGCGGTGTCGGAGGTCGATCATTGCTTTGCTAGCCAAAGGGTTTTGTTGGCGTCCCGCCAAGAAAGCACACAGGAAATCCATGGCGTTCGGCGTCTTCATCCACCGAACTGACTCGATCTATGATGACGTCCCATCTGAGCGATATCAGTTCCCAAGACAATACCTCTCCCGTGCTCAGCAGTGTGAGGGGGACTGGATCGTCTATCTCGAGCCGAGCAAGGTGAGACACACGAAAGGCTATTTCGCGGCCGCCAGGGTCCAGGAGATCATTCCCGACCCAAGGCAGGACGATATGTACCTCGCGATCATAGAACCGGGGACCTACCTCGACTTCGGTGATCCGGTTGCGTTCCGCGACAGCGCCGGTGTGGTTGAACGGGGGCTCCTGAATGACGCAGGAAACATCTCAGGCAGGGCACAGTCCGCCGTCCGAACGCTTTCATCGTCGGACTTTGCTGAAATCGTTGAACGCGGCCTTGGGCGAGATGAGGACCTGCTCCCCCGCATGGGCGAGGCGCCCATCCCCGGCATTGCCGAGGCCCGCCAGGAATACGTTCACCTCACTGCCAGGGACCGGGTCGATCAATTGACCAACCGGGCGGTCAGGGACAGGAATTTCCGTAAGACTGTCCTGAAGGCTTACGGTGAACGCTGTGCGCTAACCGGGCTGAGGCTGATCAATGGTGGTGGTCGGGCCGAGGTGGAAGCCGCCCATATCAGGCCAGTTGAACATGATGGCCCCGATATCGTCAGCAATGGCATCGCCCTCGCTAGGACAGCGCACTGGATGTTCGACCGTGGTTTGGTAGGGCTGGCCGATGACCTGACGATCCTTATTTCCCGTCAATCCAACAACTTCGATGCCGTGTCATCCATGATCAATGACACGGGCGCCCTATTGCCGCCCATGCGGCCCTCGGACAGGCCGCGAACTCTGTTCGTGGCCTGGCACCGCGAGAACTGCTTCAAGCACTAGGGCACGTAAGCGTTGGCGCTGGCGACCAACATTTTTGCCTGCAATCAGCATAGGAACACAGCGCTCAACTTCACTCGGATATGGACCCGGCACAATTTCGGCGCCCATGGCGCTGCGACGGCGCTCCTTCAGGCGACCGAGGATTTCCGCGCCCATCTCGACGGCCGGGTCACCTGGGTGGAGACCGTCAACCGCCGGCGCGGCCTGAAGCTGCGGCAGATGTTCGAGACCATTGACTGGCCGGACGACGAGATCCTGTCGCCGGCCTTCTGAGGATCGTCAGTTCAGCCACCAGATCGCGGTGTTGAGCACTGTCGCGAAGGCGACCCAGGCGAGTAGGGGAACGAGCAGCAGTCCGGCCGGCCGGTCGATGGTCCAGAACCGGCGTGTCGTGAACGCGATGGCGGCCAGCAGGACGAGCGCCACGACGATTGCGGCGCCCGGCATCCTGAGCCCGAAGAAGGTGGCCGACCAGGCGAGATTGAGCGCGAGTTGCACGCCGAACGCGGTCAGGGCCGTACGGCCGTCACGCCAGCCGGCCCGGCGCCAGACCCGCCATGCGGCGATGGCCATCAGCAGGTAGAGGGCGGTCCAGACCGGCGCGAAGATCCAATCCGGCGGGTTGAAGGGCGGTTTGGCGAGGTCCTGGTACCAGGTCCCGACCGATTGCGCCGTGATCAGCCCGCCCAATGCGGACACGGCGAAGCACAGAATGAGGGCGAGACACAGGGCCAGCGCGTCACGGGCCCTGATCGAGACTGACGTTGCATCCATGTTCGTACGCTCAGGTGACTGCAGGTCGATGCCGCATCTCCTAGCGATATGGCGCGGCACGCATCGCAGGCGAGCCCTGCGATGACCCGGCGCTAGGTGAGGACCGCGTACATGATCTCAGGCATGGCGAGGAGGACGATGATGGCGGCGGCGATCAACAGACACGTCGCGATGAAGATCATCATGGTGCCGCCGGTGAACCGGGCCAGCATGCGCAACCGGATCGTGAACCGCCGCGTCCGGCTCGTGTTCGGATCCAGCAGGTCCATCTCGTCCTTGGACAGAACCATCGTGCCCCCGCCTGCGTCTTTCCCCCGCCGTGCCGGCTATCGCGCGGCCGTGCCCGATGCGGTCGGCAATTCGGCCGGATCGGCAAACAGCGTTCCGATGGATACCTCCTCAAGGTCGAAGATGTCCTTAAGGGGCCCGGCGTCCAGCACGCCGGTGTTGGTTGCAAAGGCAATCGGCACGCCCGAACTGTCGAGGTGGAAGATCGGCCCTCCCGACGCGCCGTTCGACACCGTGCAATTGTGGATCACCAGCCCGTCAAGCATCGCGAGCAGCCCGCAGGCATGGGCGACCGACAACCGCGCATAGCCCAGATCTCCTGAGAAGCCCGCGGCACAGATCCGTGGCGGACGGTCCACATCCGGCGCGATCCAGGTGATACCTATGTCGCGCAGATGCTGTGGCAAAGCTGCTGGATCGGGGGCTGGCAACTCCCCGATCGTGTCGCCGCAATAGGCGCCCACCCTGCCGACAGGGTCGTCTGGCATGGACCCCGGCTGCCCGGCGTGCAACGACCTGCCCCAGGTGCTGCCGAAGTAACCGACGCTGTCGCCGACATCGCCGGAGATCCGCAGCACCGCGAAATCCGACGCCGCCTCGACCATGCCCGGGAGCTTGACCGCGTCCTTTGGCACCGGTCGCGCAAGAACCTGGAGCGCATCGTAGGGCACCATTCCGTAATGGGTGTGGCGGACGACGCTGTAGCGCAGGTTCGGGATTTGGCGGCCGTCATCCTCCATCACGCAATGGCGGCTGGTCGCAACCGTGTCGCGACCGATCAGGAACCCCGTGCAGAGCGGGCCGTACATGGATCTGCCGTGAACGAGTCCGATCGACCGCCAAGGATAGGTGTTGTCGTTGATGACGACACGTGAATCCGGATCGAACCACGACACGATCGACCGAAAGGTCTCCGAATGGGTGATCGGCGATTTGAGGTGTGGCGGAAGGAACCAGAAGCTGACGGCGATGAATACACACATCGCGACAATGAAAATCGAAAGCTTCTTCATCGCGTCATCGGTTTGGTTTCCGACACGTCTCGCCGAGAATTCGAATACGAGTGTATCGTAACTCGAGCGCTACCAACAATGTGCGCGTCGTCGGGCCGTGCGGGCGGCGACCGGACTATCGCCGCCGGCGGCGTCTCGGGCGGCTGTCCGCCGGACTGGTTCGCCCGGCGGCGCGGCGGCGCTCCTTCAGCCGGCCGAGGATTTCCAGCCGTTCGGCATCGTCGGCCGAGAGCCAGCCGCCGATCTCGTCGGCCGTGCGCAGGCATCCCAGGCACAGCCCCGTCTTCGGGTCGAGCTGGCACACGGCGATGCAGGGCGAAGGGATGGTCGGCGGGGTCGTCATCTCGGCCATTGCTGTTCGGGATTGTATGGAATGGGCACCATGATTTTCCCGCATTGCCGAAGTAAGGCGGGTGGACCGACAAATCAAGCGATGCCGACGTCGTGCGGGTGGCGATGCCCCGTCCGGGGCCGGCCCGGCTATGCTACGCTTGTCGGTGCGTGCTCGGGATCCGCACCAGCCGTGCTGGGACGCCGATGCCGACACCGGCAAGATCAGCAAAGGGAGGCCAGGATGACGGTTCGCGGCTGGGCAACTCTTGGAGCCGCCGTTGCGGCGGCATGTTTGATCGTTCCTGCGGCCGCTGAAGACGTGGCGCCGAACCCAGATGACTACGCGGTCATCGATACCGGCAAGGTCGATTTCACCGGTGCGGAATACTATCGGAAATGTGCCATGGTGACGGCGCGTGTGGCCGAGGCCGGCGAGGAGATCGTAACGATCGTTGGCGGGACCGAGGAGACGAGGAACGTCGCCAACGCCGGCGACTACGTCGTGCGCAATCCCGGCGGCGAGGAATACATCGTCGAGAAGGTGAAGTTCGAGGGCCGGTACGATCTGGTGCCGGGCACCGAGGATACCTACCGGCCGAGCGGCGCACCCGTGACGGCGGTGCCCTTGGCCGAGAATGTCCGGTTCGTCGCACCATGGGGCGAGGAGCAGTTCATCAACGCCGGCGGATTCCTGCTGAACAACGCCGGCGACATCTACGGCATCCAGAAGCAGGAATTCTTCGACACTTACGCGCTATCGACGGCGCAGGGTGAGTTCCTCGGAGATGGCACCTGCGGCCAGCCTTAACGGGGCGGGGCCATGGATTGCGCCATCGTCCCGGCCGGCGGCTAGCGCGCCGGGGCGTCGGTGTCGGCTTGGCGGCAGGGTTCGTCGCAAACGCGCTGGTGGGCGGTCGGCGGCTGTCTAGACTTGGGCCTCTGATGCCGGGAGGACTCTGCATGGCCTGCAAGGTGCGACGATGAGCGAGCAATCGGCTGACGCGGCCGGTCGCGGTGGGCGCCGCGGCCGCGGTGGGGCCGGGGCCAGGCGCGCGGCGCGGCGCGGCGGTCCGGTGCAGCAGATGCGGGCCATCGAGCGCAAGATCACCAATTTCGAGGTGCTGGGCGCGGAGGGCCTCGAGCTCATCGAGCACAATGCCGAGACGGTGCTGGAGGAGATCGGCATCGATTTCCGCGAGGACCCGGACACGCTGGCGATCTGGAAAGAGGCCGGCGCCGATGTCCAGGGCGAGCGGGTGCGTTTCCCCCGCGGGCTGTGCCGTGACCTGCTGAAGACGGCGCCCGCCAGCTTCACGCAGCACGCCCGCAATCCGGAGCGCAGCGTCGAGATCGGCGGCCGCAACCTGGTCTTCGCGCCGGTCTACGGCCCGCCCTTCGTGCGCGATCTGGACAAGGGCCGGCGCTATGCGACAATCGAGGACTTCCGCAACTTCGTGAAGCTGGCCTATTCGATTCCGGCGCTGCACCACTCCGGCGGCACCGTGTGCGAGCCGGTCGACCTGCCGGTCAACAAGCGCCATCTCGACATGGTCTACAGCCACATGCGCTGGTCCGACAAACCCTTCATGGGGTCGGTGACGGCACCGGAGCGGGCCGAGGACACGGTGGAGATGGCCCGGCTGCTGTTCGGCGCCGATTTCGTTGATGAGAACTGCGTTCTGATCAGCCTGATCAACGTCAATTCGCCGATGTCCTTCGACAACGTCATGGCCGGGGCGCTGAAGGCCTATGCGCGAGCCGGGCAGGCGTGCATCGTCACGCCCTTCATCCTGGCCGGCGCCATGGCGCCGGTGACCGCCGCCGGCGTGCTGACCCAGACCCTGGCCGAGGCGCTGGCCGGCATGGCCCTGACCCAGCTTGTGCGGCCCGGCGCGCCGGTGGTGTTCGGCAGCTTCGCCAGCTCCATGTCCATGCAATCGGGCGCCCCGACCTTCGGCACGCCGGAGCCGGCCATCGTGCTCTACGGCGCCGCACAGCTCGCCCGGCGGCTGGGGGTGCCGTTCCGCAGCGGCGGATCGCTGTGCGGGTCCAAGGTGCCCGATGCGCAGGCCGCCTATGAGAGCGCCCAGACGCTGCTGCCCGGGGTGCTGGGCGGCGTGAACTTCATGCTGCATTCCGCCGGCTGGCTGGAAGGCGGGCTGGCCTCGTCCTACGAGAAACTGGTCATGGACGGCGACCAGCTCGGCATGATGCAGGTGCTGGCCGAGGGCATCGACCTGTCGGAGAACGCCCAGGCGATGGATGCCCTGCGCGAGGTCGGGCCGGGCAGCCATTTCCTCGGCTGTGGGCACACCCAGGCCAATTTCGAGACCGCCTTCTACCGCTCCAGCATCGCCGACAACAACAGCTTCGAGCAGTGGGAGGCGGAAGGCGGCAAGGACGCCGCCACGCGCGCCAACGCGCTGTGGAAGTCCATGCTGGCGGATTACGAGGCGCCGCCCATCGATCCGGGCGTGGACGAGGCCCTGAACGCCTTCATGGCGAAGAAGAAGGAGTCCATGCCGGATTCCTTCACCTGATCCGGTTGCGACCTATTCAGAGTCGTCATTGCGAGGAGCAATGCGACGACGCAATCCACTCTATCGGCATGCAGTGGATTGCCGCGTCGCTTTGCTCCTCGCAATGACGTGAAAGGGTGGGATTCTGCCAGTGCCGGCAACGCCTTAGGAACCGCGTGTCGCCGGGCGATCATTTCTGGTCGCCAGGACAGCAGACAGCAATTGTTTCCGTCATAAACTTCGTCTCTTGAGCAATTGTCTGGCTTTTCCAGCAAGGAAGGGTGGGCGGTGGCCGACGAAGACGAAGATATCGATCTGCGGTCCCTGAACGACCAGGAACTGACCGAGCAGATGTGGGACGACCTCTATGACGGCCTGGCCGACGAGGTCGTCGAGGGCACGAATATCCTGCTGGAGCGCGGCTGGGCGCCTTACGACGTGCTGACCAAGGCGCTGGTCGAGGGCATGCGTATCGTCGGCATCGATTTCCGCGACGGCATCCTGTTCGTGCCGGAGGTGCTGCTGGCGGCCAATTCCATGAAGGCCGGCATGTCGATCCTGCGCCCGCTGCTGGCGGAGACCGGGGCGCCCAGGCTCGGCAAGATGGTGATCGGCACCGTCAAGGGCGACATCCACGACATCGGCAAGAACCTGGTGTCGATGATGATGGAGGGCGCCGGCTTCGAGGTGATCGATATCGGGATCAACAACCCGGTCGAGAACTACCTGGCGGCGCTGGAGGAGCACAAGCCCGACATCCTCGGCATGTCGGCCCTGCTGACCACCACCATGCCCTACATGAAGGTCGTCATCGACACCATGAAGGAGAAGGGCATCCGCGACGACTATGTCGTGCTGGTCGGCGGCGCGCCGCTGAACGAGGAGTTCGGCCGCGAGGTCGGCGCCGATGCCTATTGCCGCGATGCCGCCGTGGCGGTGGAGACGGCCAAGGATTTCATGACCCGGCGCCACAACCAGCGCGCCGCACAGTAGGAAACAGGGCCATGAAGGCCGCCGCTAGACGCCTCGAGTCCAAGGACCGCATCCTGATCATCGCCTGTGGCGCGCTCGCCCGGGAGATCCTGGCGCTGATCGAGCGGAACGGCTGGTCGCATCTGGAAATCACCTGCCTGCCGGCATCGCTGCACAATCGGCCGTCGGAGATCCCGGCGCGGCTGCGGGAGGCGATCGCCGCCGCGCATGGGCGCTATCGGGACATCGTCGTCGCCTATGGCGATTGCGGCACGTCCGGCGGCATCGATGCCGTGCTCGACGAATACGGCATCCAACGGTTCGAGGGCCCGCATTGCTTCGCCTCCTATGCCGGCCAGCAGGATTTCGCGGCGATGATGGATGAGGAGCCGGGCAGCTTCTTCCTGACCGACTACCTGGTCCGTCAGTTCGACACCTTGATCATCCGGGGACTCGGCATCGACCGGCATCCGGAACTGCAATCGGCCTATTTCGGCAACTACACGCGGCTCGTCTATCTGGCGCAGACCGATGATCCGGCGCTGACCGAGGCGGCCCGAGTCGCCGCCGACCGGCTGGGGCTGGCCTTCGAGCGGCGCTGGTCGGGCTATGGCGAGCTGGCGCCCTTCCTGGAGCGCGCCGCCGCGCCGGAGCCGGTCGCCTGACCATGGGACGGCTGGTCGTCGTCTACTGGCGGGACATCCCCTCCCAGGTGATCGCCTCGGCCGGCCGTCGCAACCAGGCCAAGGTCATGCTCTCCGACCGCTTCCAGCAGGCGATCGATGCCGCCGCCATGAAGAGTGGCGCCAGCGACACGGATGCCTATCTGGAGGATTGGCGCCGGTCCGAGCCGGCGGAGTGCGGTGAGGACCTGCAGGCGGCCGCCGATGCGCAGGCCGAGAAGCTTGAGACGGCCTACGGCCGGGACCGTCTGCGGACCCTGATCGCCGCCGGCGGCCGGGCGGAAGAGGCGGCCTGAACCGGTGTGGCGCAAAGGTGATACCGCATGCCGCTGGCGAGCCGGACGCAAGGGCCGCGCTCGCATAGCGTCCCTGCCGGATTGGCGGCGCTGGCCGCCGGGCGAGGCGTGATCGGCTGGAGTTTGAAGAGATGACCGAGACCGTTGTCAGTTCCGCGACCAAGGAGGTCGTGATCGGGTTCGACCGACCGTTCTGCGTGATCGGCGAGCGCATCAACCCGACCAACCGCAAGCTGCTCTCCGCGGAGATGGTGGCCGGCGACTACACCCGCGTCGTGGCCGATGTGGAGGCGCAGGTCGCCGCCGGCGCCAGCATGCTGGACGTCAATGCCGGCATCCCGCTGGCCGACGAACCGCGCATCCTGGCCGAGGTCATCCAGCTCGTGCAGTCGATGACCGACCTCCCGCTGGCCATCGACAGCTCGATCGTCGAGGCGCTGGAGTCCGGCCTCGCCGTCTACCAGGGCAAGCCGCTGCTGAACTCGGTCACCGGCGAGGAGGAACGGCTGGAATCGGTCCTGCCGCTGGTCAAGAAGTACGAATGCGCGGTTGTCGCCATCTCCAACGACGAGACCGGCATCTCGGAAGATCCGAACGTCCGCTTCGAGGTGGCGAAGAAGATCGTCGAGCGGGCCGAGGATCACGGCATCCCGCGCAAGGACATCGTGGTCGACCCGCTGGTGATGCCGGTGGGCGCCATCAACACCGCCGGCAAACAGGTCTTCCACCTGCTCAACCGGCTGCGCGACGAGCTCAAGGTCAACTCCACCTGCGGCGCCTCGAACGTCAGCTTCGGCCTGCCGAACCGGCGCGGCATGAACGCCGCCTTCCTGTGCATGGCGGCCGGGTCCGGCCTGACCTCGGCGATCATGAACCCGCTGCATGCGGAGGACATGATGGCGGTGCGCGGCGCTGACGTGATGAACGGCAACGACCCGGACTGCAAGCGCTGGATCCGCGCCTATCGCGAGCCGGCGGCCGAGGGTGCCGAGAATGGCGGTGCCCGGGGCGGCCGCGAGGGCCGTCGGCGCCGCCGCGCCGGCTGACGCCATGGCGGATTGGCGGCGGAACCAGGAGGGCGAGGACGCGCTGGTCGTGTTCACGCCGTCCGGCCGCCGCGGCCGGTTCCCGCACGGCATCTCCATCCTGCAGGCCGCCCGCGCGCTGGGCGTCGACGTCGACAGCGTATGCGGCGGCCGCTCGCTCTGCGGCCGCTGCCAATGCACCATCGGCGAGGGCCGCTTCGCCAAGCACGGCATCACCTCCGGCGCCGGCAACGTCTCCGAAGTCGGCGAGGCCGAGGCGCGATACGCCGAGAAACGCGGGCTGGCGAACGGCCGGCGGCTGACCTGCCAGAGCCTGATCCAGGGCGACCTGCTGGTCGATGTGCCGCCGGAAAGCCAGGTGCACAAGCAGGTCGTGCGCAAGCGCGCCGAGCTGCGCGACATCGAGATCATCCCCGAGGTCAAGCTGCACTATGTGGAGGTCGTCGAGCCCAACATGCACGACCCCTCCGGCGATCTGCGCCGGCTGGAGCAGGCGCTGGAGACCCAATGGGGCATCACCGGGCTGAGCTGCGACCTCCGGGTCGTGCAGCAGATCCAGACGGCGCTGCGCGAGGGTGCGTGGACCGCCACGGTGGCGGTGCGCGAGGGGGAGCGGCTGCTGTGCATCTGGCCCGGCTTCCGCGACAAGGCCTACGGCATCGCCTTCGACATCGGCTCGACCACCATCGCCGCCCATCTCTGCGATCTGGAGACCGGCGCGGTGCTGGCGGCCGGCGGCGTCATGAACCCGCAGATCCGCTTCGGCGAGGATCTGATGAGCCGGGTCTCGTACATCATGATGCATCCGGGCTCGCATCTGGAGCTGACCGGCGTCGTGCGCGAGGCGATGAACACGCTGACGGCGGAGGTGGCGGCCGAGGCGGAAATCTCGGTGGACGACATCCTCGAGGTCACCATCGTCGGCAACCCGATCATGCATCACCTGGTGCTGGGCATCGACCCGACCGAGCTCGGCGGCGCCCCCTTCGCGCTGGCCACCGACCAGGCGATCAACCTCTGGGCCGGCGAGCTGGATCTCGCCATCAATCCGAACGCGCGGGCCTATGTGCTGCCCTGCATCGCCGGGCATGTCGGCGCCGATACCGCGGCGGTGATCCTGTCGGAGGGGCCGCACCTGTCGGACGAGATTCGGCTGGTGGTCGATATCGGCACCAATGCGGAGATCGTGCTGGGCAACCGGCACGGCCTGCTAGCCTGCTCCAGCCCGACCGGGCCGGCCTTCGAGGGCGCCCAGATCGAATGCGGCCAACGCGCCGCACCCGGCGCCATCGAGCGGGTGCGCATCGATCCGGAAAGCCTGGAGCCGCGCTACCGGGTGATCGGCAGCGAGCTGTGGTCCGACGAGGCCGGCTTCGACGAGGCGGTCGCGGCGACCGGCGTCACCGGGATCTGCGGCTCCGGGATCATCGAGGCGGTCGCCGAGATGTTCCTGGCCGGGTTGCTGACGACCGACGGCGTGATCGACGGCAGGCTGGCGGACCGGACCGAGCGGATCGTCGCCGACGGCCGTACCTACTCCTACGTGCTGCGGCCGGGGACCGAGGACCTGCCGGAGATCAAGGTCACGCAGAACGACATCCGGGCGATCCAGCTCGCCAAGGCGGCGCTCTATGCCGGCGTGCGGCTGCTGATGGAGCGGCTGGAGGTCGCCGAGGTGGACCGCATCACCCTGGCCGGCGCCTTCGGCAGCCATATCGACGTCAAATACGCCATGGTGCTGGGTCTGATCCCGGATTGCGATCTGGAGCGGGTGACCGGCGCCGGCAACGCGGCCGGCACCGGCGCCCGGATCGCGTTGCTGAACGCCCAATCACGGGCGGAGATCGAGCGGGTGGTGCGCGAGGTCGAGAAGGTGGAGACCGCGGTCGAGCCGCGCTTCCAGGAGTTCTTCGTCGACGCGATGGCGATTCCCCACAAGACCGACCCGTTCCCGAACCTGGCCCGGGCGGTGGCGTTGCCGAAACCGTCGGCGGCGCCGGAGGGCGAGGGCGAGACCGGACGCCGCCGCCGTCGGGCGCGTCGCGCCAACACGAAGGTCGCCGCGCAGTAGGGGAAAATCCTTGCTGGCGGCTTTGGGCGCTCCCCTAGTTCGTCATTCCGCGAAGGCGGGAATCCAGATTGTTGGTGTCTTTCGATCGTCGAATTCCGGGTTTCCGGATCCCCGCTTTCGCGGCGATGACGATCCGGATTGCTGTGAAACCGCATCACGAACGCACGAGAATCCGCCTCGATCGACATTCATTAATCTATTGATTTTCCTAAATTTTTCGCCGGTCCACTCTGTGTCACACCTTTAACACACCAATGTCTCCCGGAGATCGGTAACACTCTCCTCAGGTTTTGAACGCGGCCGATTTCGGCCACACCAGTTGCCTTCCCCTTGTGGGTGGGCGACGCCCATCCCCGGCCCGACCGTTGGAAGCGGTTATAGCGGCATCCGGTTTTCGGCGGAAAAGTCGGGGATGGGCGTAGGCTTTCCGGAGTTCCGGAGCCCTTCCATGCCAGGAAGAGACAACGGCGGCCCCCGGGCCGCCGTTTTCGTGTGCGGGGTGTCCGGTGCGGCGGCTCGGCCGCTATTCGGCGGCGACCCTGTGTTCGGGCGAGTCGCGGAAGGCGGCCAAAAGGTCGATCCGCCGCTCTTCCGCCTTTTCCGCCGATGCCTCCTTGATGTGCCCATAGCCCCGGATCTGCTCCGGGATCGAGGCGATCTCGACCGCAAGCTCGCGATTGTCGGCTGTCAGGCCGCCGAGCAACTCGCGCACCGTATCGAAATAGTCGGCGATCAGGCGCCGTTCCATCCGGCGCTCGGCGGTGCGGCCGAACAGGTCGAGCGGCGTACCGCGCAGGCCCTTCAGGCGCGCCAGTAGGGCGAAGGCCGACCGCATCCAAGGTCCGTAGGTCATCTTGCGCTGGTGGCCGGTGACCGGGTCCCGCTTGGACAGGAGCGGCGGGGCCAGGTGGAACTGCAGCGTGTAGTTCCCGGTGAACTTCGAACTGACCTGCTTGGCGAAGCTGCCGTCGGTGTAGAGCCGGGCGACCTCGTACTCGTCCTTGTAGGCCATCAGCTTGAAGCCGTAGCGGGCGACGGCCGCCGTAAGCGAGCCATCCAGCTCCGGAGCTGCGCCGATCACCTGTTCCTCGGCCTTGCGCACATCGTCCACCAGCGACCGATAGCGCGCCGCGTAGGCGGCGTTCTGGTAGCCGGTCAGGAATTCGGCCCGGCGCTCGATCAGCTCGTCCAGGGTCTGCGAGATCGCGTGGCCGGACGGCTCCGGCCCGGCACGCTCCGCGACCAGGGCGGCGACGCCGGCCGGGTCATGGGCGGCACGGCGGCCCCACAGGAAGGCCTGGCGGTTCATCTCGACCGCGACGCCGTTCAGCGCCACCGCTTCCTCGATGGCCTGGGCGGAGACCGGGATCAGGCCGCGCTGCCAGGCATAGCCCAGCACGAACAGGTTGGTGGCGATGCTGTCGCCGAGCAGCGTCGTGGCCATCCGCGTGGCGTCGACCACCTCCACCAAATCCGGGTCGCCGGCGGTCTCGCGGATCGCGCTCAACAGCGCGTCGTGGCGGAAGGGCAGGTCCGGATTGAAATTGAACTCGCCGGTCATGGTCTGCTGGCTGTTGATCACCGCCCGGGTGACGCCGGGCCGCATCTTCGGCAGCGTCTCGGTGCCGCCGGCCACGACGAGGTCGCAGCCCAGCACGAGGTCTGCGGCGCCCGCGGCGATGCGCACGGCGCTGATGTCCTCCGGCGCCTTGGCGATGCGCAGATGGCTGACGACGGCGCCGCCCTTCTGGGCGAGGCCGGCCTGATCCAGCACCGAGCAGCCCTTGCCTTCCAGATGGGCCGCCATGCCGACCAGCGCGCCGATGGTGACGACTCCGGTGCCGCCGATGCCGGTCACCAGGATGCCGTAGGGCGCGTCGATGGACGGAAGCTCCGGCTCCGGCAGCACGCCGAAGCGGGCGGCATCGGCATCCTGGGCCGCCGCATCCGGCTTCTCCGGCTTGCGCAGCTCGCCACCCTCCACGGTGACGAAGCTCGGGCAGAAGCCCTTCACGCAGGAGAAATCCTTGTTGCAGCTCGACTGGTCGATGGTCCGCTTGCGACCGAACTCGGTCTCGACCGGAACCACGCTCAGGCAGTTGGACTGCACCGAGCAATCGCCGCAGCCCTCGCAGACCAGCTCGTTGATGATGACCCGCTTGTTGGGATCGACCATCTGGCCGCGCTTGCGCCGGCGGCGCTTCTCCGCCGCACAGGTCTGGTCGTAGATCAGCACCGTGGTGCCCGGGACCGCGCGCAGGTCGCGCTGGATTTTGTCGAGATCGTCCCGGTGCTCGACATCGGTGTCCGGCGGCAGGCCGTTGTCGCCGCCATACTTCTCCGGCTCGTCGCTGACCACCACGACGCGCGCCGCGCCCTCCGCCGCCACCTGGCGGGCGATCATCGGCACGTCCAGCGGCCCGTCCATGGGCTGGCCGCCGGTCATGGCGACGGCGTCGTTGTAGAGGATCTTGTAGGTGATGTTGACGCCGGCGGCGACCGCCGCACGGATCGCCAGCAGGCCGGAATGGAAATAGGTGCCGTCGCCGAGATTGGTGAAGACATGCTCGGTCTCGGTGAACGGTGCCTGGCCGACCCAGGCCACCCCTTCGCCGCCCATCTGGCTGAAGGTCTCGGTGCTGCGGTCCATCCAGGTCGCCATGTAATGGCAGCCGATGCCGGCCAGCGCCCGGCTGCCGTCGGGCACCCGGGTCGAGGTGTTGTGCGGGCAGCCGGAGCAGAAATAGGGGATGCGCTGCATCGCCGGATGCATGGTGACCTTCTGGCGCTCCTTCTCCTCCAGGAAGGCGACGCGCTCGGCGATGCCGGTGTGCTCCATGCGCTTCAACAGGCGGCGGCCGATCACCACGGCGATCTGCGCCGGGCTCAGCTCGCCGGTGGAGGGCAGGATCCAGTCCCGCTCCTCGTCAAACTTGCCGACCACCACGGGCCGCTTGTCGGCCTGCCAGTTGTAGAGCTGCTCCTTGAGCTGGTTCTCGATAAGGGCGCGCTTCTCCTCCACGACGATCAGCTCGTCTAGGCCTTCGGCGAAGGCGCGCACGCCGCCCGGCTCCAGCGGCCAGGGCATGGCGACCTTGTAAATCGCCAGGCCGATCTCCCGCGCCAGCGCCTCGTCGATGCCGAGCTCCTGCAATGCCTGCAGTACGTCGAGATAGGACTTGCCGACGGTGACGATGCCGAATCGGTGCTTGGGCGCGTCGTAGATCACCCGGTCCAGCTTGTTGGCCCGGCAGAAGGCGAGGGCCGCGTACATCTTGTCCTGCATCAGCCGGTGTTCCTGGACCATCGGCGGGTCCGGCCAGCGGATGTTCAGGCCGCCCTCTGGCATCTCGAAATCGTCCGGCATGGCGATCTCGATGCGCCCGGGGTCGACATAGACGGAGGCCGAGCTGTCTACGGTCTCGGCGATGGTCTTGAACCCGACCCAGCAGCCGGAATACCGGCTCAGGGCCCAGCCATAGAGGCCGAGGTCAAGGATCTCCTGGACGTTGGACGGATTCAGCACCGGCATCATGGCGGCGGCGAAGGCGTGCTCGGATTGATGCGGGACGGTGGAGCTCTTGCAGGCATGGTCGTCGCCGGCCAGGGCCAGGACGCCGCCATGGCGCGAGGAGCCGGCGAAATTGCCGTGCTTGAAGACGTCGCCGGAGCGGTCGACACCCGGGCCCTTGCCGTACCAGATGGCATAGACGCCGTCATACTTCGCGCCCGGCCACAGGCCGACCTGCTGGCTGCCCCAGACGGCGGTGGCGCCAAGGTCCTCGTTCACCCCGGGCTGGAAATGGACATGGCTCTCGGCCAGGAAATCGCGGGCCCGCCACAGAGCCTGGTCGAACCCGCCCAGGGGCGAGCCGCGATAGCCGGAGATGAAGGCCGCGGTGTTGAGGCCGGCCTGCTCGTCGCGCCGGCGCTGCATCAGCGCCAGACGCACCAGCGCCTGGGTGCCGGTCAGGTATACGCGCCCGGACTCAAGGGCGTATTTGTCGTCGAGCGATACCGCCGCCAGCGTCATTGCGAACTCCCTGGTCTGCGGAACATCACAGCGAAATTAACGCAAACAAGTTAACCTGTGCTGACCCATTTCACAAATCAACGAACCGTCATCACGGAAAAACGCAAGGAAGGATCGCCGAGTCGTCGGCCGTATTATGGAAAATTTCCGCTCGCGGGGCGATAGGAGGCCGATTCAATCCCCGGCCGTCGCAGACCTTTTCGGCTGCCGAGGCGGCGCAAGTTGAAGTTAAGGTCAAACTCCACAACTGTTGTTCTTTCCCATTTCAGATCAACGCGTTGACAGTCCTCCAACGACCCGTTTGGTTAACACGATTGAACCTGGGCGTGTGATTCAATCTCGAATATTTCCAAGTTGCGCCGCAAGGCGATAGAATCGCAAAGAAGTATTTTTAGATATTTTTAAAATTCTTACGTCAGAAATCCCAACTCAATTGCAGAGGTTCCGAGTCCGGCAGCAAAAGTCGTCGGTGGAGCCTCAGGCGCCGGCCTCCGACGCCCCGGCGCTGAAGGAATTTGATTGGAGCAGATACCATGTCGATACGCACCCTGACGGTTGTCTTCGCCCTTGTCGCGGCCCTCGTGGCCGTGGACCTGACGCCACCGGCGGCGGCCCAGGAGGGTGTCGACTACGACCACGTGATCAATCTGGCCGGCCGCCAGCGCATGCTGTCGCAGCGCATGGCGAAGGAGGCCATCCTCGTTCACATGGGCGTGGAGACCGAGGAGAACCTGCGCCGGCTGCGCAGCTCGCGGGACATGTTCGACCGCACCTTGACGGGGCTCAGGAGCGGGGATGAGTCCCAGGGCCTGTCCGGCACCAGCGACGGCAACACCCTCGAGCGCATCGAGCAGGCCGAGGCGATCTGGGTGTTGATGGACGACGTGCTGCGGTCCGGCCTCGACAGCGGCCGCTTCTCCGAAGGGCAGGTTGCCGTGCTGGTCGATCTCAGCCCGATGCTGCTCTCGGCATCGGAAGACGTGGTGACGGCGATCCTGGAGCAGATCGAGACGCGCCGGGTCCATACCGTGCTGGTCGAGGCGATCAACGTGTCCGGCCGTCAGCGCATGCTGTCGCAGCGCATGGCCATGGAGTACTTCCTGATCGCCCGCGACTTCGATACCGACGGCAATCGGCAGGCGCTGCGGGAATCCATCGAGAGTTTCGATCGCGCCCTTGTCGGGCTGATCGACGGCGATCCGGGCCAGAGGCTGATCGCCGCGCCGACGGCCGAGATCCAGCTTCAGCTCGCGACCGTCCGGCGCATCTGGTCCGGCCAGGTCTCGCCGCTGCTGTACCCGGTGCTGAACGGCATCCCTCCGTCCAACGATGCGGTGGACGAGCTGGCGCGGCTCAATCTGGAACTGCTCCGCGAGATGAACGCGGCGGTCGAGATGTACGAAATGCTCTAGCGCCAGTGGCCGGGCACGTCCGGCCACGCCAGCCAGGGATCTGTTCGGGGGTTTACGGCCGGCTCGTCATCGCGGCGAGCCGGCTTTTCAATGTCCCCACATGCAGTTCCAGCTTGTGCCCGTCCGGGTCCAGGAAATAGAGCGACTCCCCCTCGCTGCGATTGTCCTTCCACAGCGTGGCGCCGGCGTCGCGAATGCGCCCGGCCGCGGCCGCGAAGTCCTCAGCCGCGACGTCGAACGCGACGTGGGTGTAGTCGGGATGCGGGGCGCTCCGCGTCTCGGGGTCTTGCGACAGGCACAGCCACAGGGAGCCGGCGCTCAGGTAGGCACCGTCGGGCCAGGTCGTCGCGACATCGAACCCCAACACGTCGCGGTAGAAGGCGACGGACCGGCCGACATCCCGGACCGCCAGCGTCAGATGGTTCAGGCCCCTGATCATGGTGCTGCCTCATTTCCCCGTGACAGTGGGCGTGGTTTGGCGGGCAGTTCAGTTCGGCACCGTGACCGATTGATGGCGCTCTAGGGGACTTCCCCTAAGGCGACGTTATCCCCTAGATGCCGAAGCGTTTTACGGGTATCAGAGTATCTGTTCGTTCAACGTATCTTCCGCCACAGGACATGTGCCACAGCGTGCGACGGCGTGAGCATCTCCTGCCGCTCAGCCTGACGGTTTCCCAGCCCGGGGTGCCGCGTGTGCCGCCGGCTGTCTGCAGGCCGGGGCGGGGGCTGTACTCATGATCTGGCTCGTCGCCTATGTCGGGCTGCTGATGACCATCCTGATCATCCCCGGGGTGATCATCGGCATGCGGACCCACAAGCGGCGCGCGGCACTGATCCATCGCGCCAAGCAGGCAAGCGCCAAGGCGACACGCTGGAAGGGGCTGGCGGCGGACGGGGTGGCCGTCAAGGTCGCCGACATCTTCACCCGCATCGGCATGGTGCTGGTGGCGCGCGACGGCAAGGTGATGACGTTCGAATGGCCGAGGCGGCCATGGCTGACCGGCTTCCTGCTGCTGATCACCTTCCCCTTCGGTGCAGTTTTCTTCCTGGCCTACCGCTTCTCCGGCGGCCGGCCGGTCCCGGTCTCGTTCGACATCTCCAGCGGCGAGGCGGTCGACGAGGCGGCGCGTACCCAGCGCCAGCGCGCCGCGTGACCCGGGTCGCGGCGCCCGTCCATCTGCGTCGTATTCTCGCCGACGAGGCCTTTCCGCTGCGATTCGGGACGCTCCGCCGCGCACTGCCTCCGGCAGGCTCGCGCTATCCGCAGGACGATGATCCGCTCACGATCCATCTCGGCGTCTTCCTGGAAGGAAGGCTGGTCTGCGTGGGATCGTTCCTGCCCGATGCCCAGGAGGGCGACGACATCGAGGGCGCGTTCCGGCTGCGCGGCATGGTGACCCTGCCGGACTACCGGGGACAGGGCCTGGGCGGGACGCTGCTCGATCGCGGTGTCGCGCTGGTCGCCCGTCAGGGCGGGCGGGAGGTCTGGTGCAACGGCCGCACCGATGCCATGGACTTTTACCGCCGGCACGGCTTCGAGCCGGTCGGCGAGGAGTTCGAGACGCCGGGGACGGGGCCGCATTATCGGTTCGTCCGGACGATCAGCCACGCGGAGCGCCGTCAGTCGCCGTAAAGGGCCTCCAGCGCCTCGCCATAGACCGACCAGATCGGGTTGCGCTTGATCTTCATGGTCGGCGTCATCTGGCCGTTCTCGACGCTGAACGGCTCCGGGGCCAGCACGAAGCGGCGCACCCGCTCGATCGGCGAGAGCGACTTGTTCACCCGGTCCACCGCCTCGCCGATCGCCTTGCGGAATTCCGGGTCCTCGGTCCGCTCCGTCAGATCCCGGGGTTTGCTGTGTGTCTTGGCCCAGCTTGCGGTGAACTCGGCGTCGGGGACGATGACGCCGACCAGGAAGGGCCGGCGGTCGCCCGCCACCATGGCCTGGCCGATCTCCGGCTGCAGGGTCAGGAAGCCCTCGACCCGCTGCGGCGACAGGTTGTCGCCGCCGGAATTCACGATGATGTCCTTCTTGCGATCGGTGATCAGGATCGCGCCATCCTCGTCCAGCCGGCCGATATCGCCGGTGTGCAGCCAGCCGTCGCGCAAGGTCTCGGCGGTGGCCTCCTCATGGTTCCAATAGCCCTTCATGACCAGCTCGCCGCGCACCAGGATCTCGCCATCCTCGGCGATGCGCACCTCGACCTCCTCCAGCGGCGGGCCGACCGTATGGACCTTGATGCGGTCCGGGGTATTGCAGGCGATGACCGGCGACGCCTCGGTCTGCCCGTAGCCCTGCAGGATGGTCAGGCCGAGGGCATGGAAGAACATGCCGATCTCGGCGTTCAGGGGCGCGCCGCCGGAGACCATGGCCTTCAGCCGGCCGCCGAACCGGGCCCGCAGCTTGCGCCGGACCAGGAATTCGGCGATCCGGTCCTGGACCATCGGCATGAAGCCCAGGCGGCCGTTCTCATGCCGTTCCCGGCCAAGTTCCACGGCGCGCTGCAGCCACCACGCCGCCATCCCGCCCTGGCGCTCGATGTCGCGGGTGATGCGCCGATGCATGACCTCGTAGAGCCGCGGCACGGCGGTCATGATGGTCGGCCGCACCTCGGGCAGATTGCGCATCAGCGCTTCGGCATTCTCCGCGTAGTAGATCTGCGCCCCGACCGAGAGCGGGAAGAACTGGCCCGCGGAATGCTCGTAGGAATGGGACAGCGGCAGGAAGGACAGGAAGACGTCGTCCTCCAGCCCGATCTTCTGCAGCAGGTGATAGGCGCCCAGGCAGTTGGCCATGATGCCGCCATGGGTCTGCATCACCCCGCGCGGGCGCCCGCCGGTGCCGCTGGTGTAGATCAGGCAGGCGGTGTCGGTGCGCCGCATCGCCTCGATGCGGTCGTCGACGCCGTCCTCCGCCCTGTCGCCCTGCTCCAGCACGCCGTCCCAGGAATGCAGCGCCACGTCCGGATTGCGGCGGTCGTCGACCGGGTCGATGGCGATGACGAATTTGAGGTCCGGCGCCTGCAGCGCCGCCGGCCACAGCTTGCGGAACAGCGCCATGGTGGAGACGATGGCGCCCTTCGCACCGCTGTCGGTCAGGATGTGGCGGTGGTCATCCACCGTGTTGGTGGTGTAGGCCGGCACGGTGATGCCGCCGCCGGCCATGATGCCGAGATCGGCCACCAGCCATTTCGGCCGGTTCTCCGACACCAGCACGATGCGGTCGCCATCCTCCATGCCGACCGCGCGCAGGCCCCGCGCCAGCCGCCGCATCTCCTGGTCGACCCGCCGCCAGCTCATCGCCTGGAAGGCCCCATCGTGCTTGGCCCAGGCCAAGGGCTTGTCCCCGAGGTGTCGGGCCTGGTCGACGAACATCGCCGGCAGGCTCTGCCACTGCTTGTATCTCCAAGGGCCGGCCATGGCGCGGCGATCCTCCCGGTTCCTGGCTTTTTTCCTATTACTAGCCGGATGTTGGTGGCCGCAACAGTCATGGCCAGTGCGGAATTTGCAGGCTACGCTATCGGTAACGGCCCCGGACGCCGGGCCGCCATACAAGAACACAAGGCGCCGTTACAGGAACGAGGAGGCTTTTATCATGCGGAAGGTATTGGCATTGGCGGTCGTGGTGCTGGCGATGGGGCTGGCACAGGCCGCCGAGGCGCAGTCGCGCCTGCAGCTCATCCAGGAACGCGGCACGCTGCGCGTCGGCACCACCGGCGACTTCAATCCGATGTCGGTGCGCGACCCGGCGACCAACACCTACAAGGGCTTCGACATCGACGCCATGGAGCAGCTCGCTGCCGATCTCGGCGTCGAGGTGGAATGGGTGCCGGCGGAATGGGCGACCCTGGTGGCCGGCGTGGCGTCGGACCAGTACGACATCTTCTCCGGTGCCTCGCTGAACATGGGCCGGGCCCGCACCGTCGGCTATTCGATCCCGTATTTCCAGGCCGGCACGGTGCCGCTGACCCTGTCGAACAACGCCGACCGGTTCTCAAGCTGGGACGACATCAACCAGGCCGGCGTGAAAGTCGCGGTCAGCCTGGGCACGGTGTTCGAGGAGCAGGCGCGGGCGCATTTCCCCAATGCGGAGATCGTCGCGGTGCAGACGCCGGCCACCGGATTCCAGGAGGTTCTGGCCGGCCGCTCGGACGTCACCATCACCAGCAATGTCGAGGCCTCCTCGCTGGTGCAGCGCTTCGAGAACATGGTCTGGATCGAGGTCCCGGCGCGCAATCTCAGGCCCTTCGCCTACCCGCTGCCGCAGGACGATTTCGCCTGGATCAACTTCGTCAACAGCTGGGTCACCCTGAAGACCACCGAGGGCTTCTATGAAGGCCTCCGCGACAAGTGGATGCCGAACTGACGATATGGGCCGCCGCTCCGCAGGGCGGCGGCCTTTCTTACAGCATCGCATGGCCGGAACCGACATTCCCGGCCTCCATTGAACCGGCGGGCGCCGCGCTCCCCCTCACCCTCCCACGGCTTCGCCGCGGGTCCCTCCCTCTCCCCAAGGAGAGGGGAATTCGAGGCGGCTCATTGTTCCCCTCTCCTGGGGGAGAGGGAGGGACCCGCGGCGAAGCCGTGGGAGGGTGAGGGGGCAGCGCAGGCCCAACCAAAGGTCCCGCGCAATGCCGAAACCGCACAGATACCTCATTCCAGCATTGACACTGGTTTCTCTCCTCCTGCTCTCCGGCTGCGGGTCCTCCGGCTATGGCTGGGCCTGGTACCTGTTCGATCCGACGACGGAGCGCGGCAGCAACAATCTGTGGTTCCTGCTGGGCGGGCTGTGGCCGACGGTGATGATCTCCGTGGCCGCGATCGCTTTGTCGACGGTGGTCGGGCTGCTGGTGGCCATACTCGGCCTGTCGAAGAACCGCACGGCGCGCATGGCCAACCGCACCTATGTGGAGCTGGTGCGGGCGATCCCGCTGCTGGTGATCATCCTGTGGATGTATTACGGCCTGCCGATCATGGTGGGCTTGCAGCTTTCCTTCCTGGTGGCCGGGCTGCTGGCTCTGGCGCTCAGCGACAGCGCCTTCGAGGCGGAGATCTTCCGTGCCGGTATCCAGTCGATCGAGGTCGGGCAGACCGAAGCCGCCCGCAGCCTGGGCCTGCGCGGCTGGCAGATCATGCGCCTGGTGATCCTGCCACAGGCCATCCGCCGCATCCTGCCCGCGCTCGGTAACCAGTTCATCTACGTGCTGAAGATGTCGTCCCTGGTCTCAGTGATCGGCTATCAGGAGCTCACCCGCCGGGCCACCGAGCTCACGGTCACCGAGTTCCGGCCGCTGGAGATCTACACCTTCCTGGTGTTGGAATACCTGGTGCTGATCCTCATCGTCTCCTGGCTGGTGCGGCGCATGGAGAAGCGGCTGGCCCGCTCGGATGCCCGGTAGGCCGTGCACCCGGCGATTGCGAGGGCCGGCGAGACATTCCTCTGCTAGGATTGCGCCGTCTGGCTGACGGCGTGCCTAAGCGGGGGAACTGGTGATGAGCAGGATCCGCGTATTGGTCGGGACGCGCAAAGGCGCGTTCATCCTGGAATCGGACGGCAAGCGGGAGAATTGGGAGGTCGGCGACCTGCAGTTCGGAGGGTGGGAGCTCTACCATCTGAAGGGCTCGCCGGTGGACCCGAACCGGATCTACGCCTCGCAATCCTCCGACTGGTTCGGACAGCTCATCCAGCGCTCCGACGATGGCGGCAAGACCTGGGAGCCGGTGGGCAACGAATTCGCCTATGACGGCGAGACCGGCACCCATCAATGGTATGACGGCACGCCGCATCCCTGGGAGTTCGCCCGGGTCTGGCATCTGGAGCCGTCGCTGACCGATCCCGACACGGTCTATGCCGGGGTCGAGGACGCGGCGCTGTTCCGCTCCACCGATGGCGGCCAGTCCTGGCAGGAGCTTTCCGGCCTACGCCGCCACGGCTCGGGCTCGTCGTGGCAGCCGGGGGCGGGCGGGCTGTGCCTGCACACGATCCTGCTGCACCCGAATGACGAGAAGCGCATCTTCGTCGCCATCTCCGCCGCCGGGGCCTTCCGCAGCGACGATGGCGGCGAAACCTGGCGGCCGATCAATCGCGGCCTGAAATCGGAGGGCATTCCCGACCCGGAGGCCGAGGTCGGCCATTGTGTGCACCGCATCGCCCTGCACCCGGACCGTCCCGACGTGCTGTTCATGCAGAAGCATTGGGACATCATGCGCAGCGACGATGCCGGCGACACATGGCGGGAAGTGAGCGGCAACCTGCCGTCGGATTTCGGCTTCCCGATCGACATCCACGCGCACGAGCCCGACACCATCTACGTGGTGCCGATCAAGAGCGACTCCGAGCACTACCCGCCGGACGGCAAGCTGCGCGTCTACCGCAGCCGCACCGGCGGCGACGAATGGGAGGCACTGACCAACGGCCTGCCGCAGAGCGACTGCTACGTCAACGTGCTGCGCGACGCCATGGCGGTCGATGCGCTCGACCCCTGCGGGGTCTATTTCGGCACCACCGGCGGGCAGGTCTACATGTCCGCCGATGCCGGCGACCGCTGGTCCCCCATCGTCCGCGACCTGCCGGCCGTCGTCTCGGTGGAGGTCCAGACGCTGCCGTGATCCGCGTCGTGCTCCCCTACCATCTCCGCCGGCTCGCCAAGGTCGACGGAGAGGTGGTGCTCGAGATCGAAGGGCCGGTCACCCAGCACACGATCCTCGACGCGCTGGAGGCCCGATACCCGATGCTGCGCGGAACCATCCGCGACCACGCCACCAAACGCCGCCGCGCCTTCCTGCGCTTCTTTGCGTGCCAGCAGGATCTGTCGCACGAGCCGCCGGATGCCCCGCTGCCGGAAGCTGTCATGACCGGCGTGGAGCCGTTCCTCGTCGTCGGCGCTATGGCAGGGGGATAGCAGTCCCTGACGCTGCGAAGGCTACAGCGTGCAGAATGCCCGATAGTCCTCGGCGATGTCGCCGGCGGCCGCCGCTACGATGTCCCGTCCATGATCAGGGAGCGCGAGCGCCGAATGTGAGCCGACGCGCCCGTCGGCGAAGCGCTCCCGGTAGTCGGCGGCATCGAAGTAGTTGTCACCCACATGCTCCATGCCATCATCCGGCAGCGGCGGTGGGGCCGGCACGTCCGAAACGCCGATGGCGTCGGGATAGGCGTGCTGGGTGATGGCGATCTCGCTGGGCGTGGCGTGGTAGCCCTCGCCGTCGCCGTAGAGGTCGTTTCGCAGTTCAGTGACCGCCGGGGTGTTCCACCAGTTCTTCAGGCGGGTCTTCAGGCGGCCGGCGCCGCCTGAGAAGCTGGCGGCCGCGTGAACCTCGTGGAAGGCGGAGAGGGTCGGGGCGACGTTTCCGCCGTGGCCGTTGATCACGTAGACGTGGCGGAAGCCGTGGCGGGCGAGGCTGGTCAGCATGTCGACCATCACGGCGGTCAGGGTGGCCGGGCGCAGGGCCATGGAACCGGCGAAGTCGAGGTGGAAATGGGCGTTGCCGACCGACACCGTCGGGGCGACGATCGCGTCCGCCGCCTCGCCGACGGCGTGTGCGATGGTCTCCGCGCACAGCGCGTCGGTGCCGAGCAGGCCCATGGGGCCGTGCTGCTCGGTCGAGCCGATCGGCAGGATGATGCCGGTGGAGCGCCCCAGGTAGCGCTCGACCTCCTGCCAGGTCATCAAATGCAGGCGCATGCCGCCTCCGCGTTTCGCCGGGCGGCCAGCCTACACCGGATGGCGGCGCTTGGCAGGGCCGAGCGCGGCGTGCTTCACTCCCCCGGCGCTTTTGACAGGGGATATCAGATGGCGGATGGGGCCGGATCGGGGAAGGGCTGGACGAGGGGGCGGTCGCCGCTGGCGGAGCCGGATTGGAAGCATGTCGAGCCGGTGCCGATGGAGGCGTTCCGGCGTTCCGATTGGGAACTGCTGAACAGCCAGCGCAAGCCTTATCTCGCCGAACGGCAGGCCGACCAGGTCATCGCCATGCTGGAGGCCTCGAAGGACGCGCCGACCTTCGGCTACCAGGTGAACAACTACCTGCACTGCCTTCAGACCGCGACCATGGTCATGGAAGCCGGCCATGACGAAGAGGACATCGTGGTGGCCTTGCTGCACGATATCGGCTTCGTGGTCTGCCCGGACTGGCACGGTGAGTTCGCCGCGGCGCTGCTCGGCGGCTATGTGTCGGAACGGAACCGCTGGATGCTGCAGCGCCATACCATCTTCCAGCAGCTGCACATCCACGAGTATCCGGGCCATTGCGACACACCGGAAGACACCGTGGCCTTCCAGAATGAGCGCGACCGCTGGCGCGGGCACCCGCATTTCGAATGGGCGGCGGAGTTCCTGGAGCGCTTCGACCAGGTGGCGATCAGCGGCTCGCGCCCGACCGCACCGATCGAGGTGTTCCGGCCGATGGTCCAGCGCATCTTCGCGCGGCCACCGGTGCCGCCCGAGGTGGAGTGATGGCGGCGGGCAAGATCGCCTGGATCGAGACCGTCGAGCCGGAGGCGGCCGAGGGCGTCCTGCGCGACCTCTATGACAGCGTGACCACGCCGCATGGCACCGTGGACAACGTGATGAAGGCGCATTCGCTCAGGCCGCACACCATGGGCGGCCATTTGGCGCTTTACAAAAGCGTGCTGCACAACGAAGACAACACGCTGCCCTTCTGGTTTCTGGAACTGGTCGCCTGCGTCACCAGCATCACCAACAACTGCGCCTACAGCCTGGCCCATCATGGCGCCAACGCCATGCGGTTGATGGTCAAGGACGGCATCACCGGCCCGGAGGGTGCGGAGAAGGTGCTGGAGAGCCTGAAGATCGGCCGGCCGGAGGACCATTTCGAGTTCGGCGGCAAGCACTATGCCCTGCTGCAATACGCCCGCAAGCTGACCGGCGATGTCGGCAACATGGTCGCGGCGGATATCGACCGGCTGCGCGCGGCAGGCGTGACCGACGGCGAGGTCCTCGAGGTGAACCAGGTCTGCGCCTATTTCAATTATTCCAACCGGCTGCTGAACGGCCTCGGCGTCACCACCGCCGGCGACGTGATCGGCTACTACGCGGAGGAGGGGGCATGAGCGAGACCGGCTACGCCACCGCCAAGGCGATCGACGTCGACGCCATCCCGGTGATCGATGTGGGCGCACTGCGCGGCGGGAGCGCCGGCGCGGTCGCCGAGGTCGCGCAGGCGATCCGCGAGGCCTCCACGCGCGTCGGGTTCTTCTACATCCGCAACCACGGCATCGCGCCGGAGGTGCGGGACGCGGCGCTGGCGGCGTCGAAACGCTTCTTCGCCCTGGAGCCCGAGGTGAAGGCCCGGGTGGCGGTGAACCACCAGCATCGCGGCTTCATGGCGCCGGGCGGCGCCAAGATGCACGAGACCGCCCGCGCCGATCTGAAGGAGAGCTTCAACTGGGCCCTGGACCTGCCGGCGGATGATCCGGACGTCATGTCCGGCGACAAGCCGCTGCTGGGCCCAAACAACTGGCCGGATGACGACCTGCCAGAACTGCGGTCCGCCTTCTATGCCTATTACGAGGCCGCCTGCGAATGCGGCCGCGACCTGATGCGGGCCTTCGCGGTCAGCCTGGGCATCGACGAAGGGTTCTTTGCGCCGCACTTCAACAAGCCGATCGCCCGCGGCTCGGCCCTCTACTACCCGCCCCAGCCGCCGCAGATGGGGGCGGAGCAGTTCGGCGTCGGCGCCCATACCGATTACGGCTGCCTGACCCTGCTGTGGCAGGATGCGGTTGGCGGGCTGCAGGTGCAGGGCCGGGACGGCGACTGGGTCACGGCCCACCCGATCCCGGACACGCTGGTGGTCAATGTCGGCGACCTGCTGGCTCGCTGGTCCAACGACCGCTTCGTCTCCACGCCGCACCGGGTGGTCAACGCCTCCGGCCGAGAGCGCTATTCCCTGGCGGTGTTCTTCGACCCCAATTACGACGCCGTGGTCGATCCCAGGGACCTGCTCGGGCCGGGAGATGCGGCGCCCAAATTCGGTCCGCTCCTGGCCGGCGAACACGTCAAGGCCCGGTTCGATGCAGCTTTTGCGTATCGCCAGAAAGGCGGTTGAGGTATCGGTCGGGTTGGCCCCGTACCGTTCGTCTAACTTCTATCGGCGGCTATGCGCGATGCCGCGTTGGGCGAGGACATAAGGAGTTGGGGCCATGGCGAAATTCGTTCTGCTTTTCCAGGATGACTCAGAGTCGGCGGTGACGCTGTCTCCGGACGAGGTTCGCACGATCGTGGGGGATTTCTCCGATTGGGCGGGGCTGCTGCGGGAACAGGGTCGGCTTCTCGGCGGCCAGAAACTGACCAACGACCGTGGCCGGTTCATGCAGCAACAGGGTGGACAGATCCAGGTGATGGACGGTCCGTTCGCCGAGACCAAGGAGCTGCTCAGCGGGTTCATGATGATCGAGGCCGACGACTACGAGTCGGCAGTCGAGATCTCGAAGTCGTGCCCCCAACTCAAATATGGTGGCCGCATCGAGATCCGGCAGATCGACGAGATGCACTAGCGGCCGGTCGGTGTACCCCTGCGCGGCGGCTCAACCATTGGCGCGTCGTGCCTTCGGCTGTCTTTCCAACCGATCGAGCAGGTCGGCTGCAAACTGCGTCAGCGTATCGTCGCGGGCGCCCATGACCAGAATTCGGTCGCCCGGTCGAGCCAGGGCCAACAGTTTTTCGCCGCAGGCGGCCCGTTCGGCGAAAGCGTGGGCGATGCGGCCGCCGGCTTGGACACCCTTGATGATGTCCACGCTGGAAACGCTGCGATTGACGGTGCCGCCGTAATAGACCGGGTCCGGCATGACCAGAACGTCGTCCTCGTGCAGGTCGCGGATGAAGCCGGCGATGAAGTCGTCCTTGTTCAGGCGCAGCGGCCAGAATCCGTGCGGCTGGAACATCACCAGCAGCCGGCCGGGAAAACCGTGCAGCGTCTCCAGCGTGGCGTGGATCTTGTGCGGGTTGTGACCGAAATCGTCGATCACGGTCACGCCGCCGGCGGTGCCGACGACTTCCAGCCGACGCCGCAGCCCCGCGAACCGCTCCAGCGCCTTGGCCGCGTCCGCCAGCGACACGCCACAGGCCAGTGTCGCGGCGATCGCCGCCAGCGCGTTCGCCACATTGTGCCGGCCCGGGACCGGCAACCGCACCCGCGTTGACTCCCCCGAGCGGCGATCGGTCACCGTGAAGGCGATGCCGGCCGGTGACGGCTGCAGCCTGCCGGCGTGAATGTCCGCTGCCCGGTCTGTCAGGCTGAAGGTGATCGCGCTGGCTGATGTCGATGCGGGTGCCAGGGCGCCGATCTCGGCGTCGTCGAAATTCAATACGGCGGTTTCGGCGCCGGCGATGAAGTCACCGAACAGGGTCCGCAGTTCGTCCAGCGATTTGTGGTCCTGCGTGATGTTGTTCAGCACCGCGATCTTCGGGCTGAACAGGGCGATGGAGCCGTCGCTCTCGTCCACCTCGCTCACGAACGGCCCGCCATCGCCCAGGACCGAACTGGCGAAGGGCGCGTCATCGGTCATGAAGTTCTTCATCACCGCGCCGTTGACGATGGTCGGGGCGCGTCCGGCGTGATGCAGGATCCAGCCGGCCATGGCGGTGGTGGTCGACTTGCCGCTGGTGCCGGCGACCCCGATGTTGCTCGGCGCCCCGTTGAACAGTTCCGCCAGCAATTCCGCGCGGCCCATGCGCGGGGCGCCCACATCGAGCGCCGCACGGACATCCGGCACGGTGTCCTCGACCGCGGCGGAGGCGACCAGGATCTGCTCCGGCCGGGTGATCCCGCTGCCGTCCTGGGGATGCAGTTTGATGCCACGGTCACGCAGGAAATCGAACTTCTGCGCCGTGCGCCCCTGGTCCAGCATGCGGTCGGAGCCTTCCACCGCGTGGCCCTGGGCGCGCAGGATCAGCGCCAGGGGCAGCATGCCGCTGCCGCCGATGCCGCAGAAGAAATACTGTCGAACCTGGTTCATGCCGCCGCGCCTAACGCGATAGAACAGGGGTGACGGGTCGGCCGGGAGACGGGCACATGAGCGGGGACAAGGTCAGGATTGGGGTCGTGGCACCGGGCTCTCCGATTGATCCCGGCATCGCCGATCGTGTGCGTGCGCTCGCCATGGATCGCTTTTCGGACCGATTGATTGAGATTTACTTTCATCCACAGTGTTTTCTGGCGTCGGGGCATTTTGCCGGCGACGATTCGGATCGCGCCCGGGCGTTTCTCGACATCGCCAATGACGAGAGTTTCGACGCATTGTGGTTTGCGCGTGGCGGTTATGGCGCCTGCCGGGTCGCGGAGGAGGTCGTGTCGAAGCTCTCGGAGGCCGCGCGGCGCAAGACCTATCTCGGCTACAGCGATGCCGGCAGCCTGTTGGCGGCGTTGTACGGGGCGGGGCTGGCCGGCCTGGCGCATGGCCCGATGCCGGCCGACATCAAGCGCACCGGCGGCGACGCGGCCGTGGCGCGGGCGCTTGCCTATCTGATCGATCGCACGCCGGAAACGCTGGAGCCGTCCGTGTCGCCGGACGCCAGCACGGCCGCCTTCAACATGGCGATCCTCAGCCAGATCCTGGGAACTCCGCTCGAACCGGATCTCTCCGGCCACGTGCTGATGCTCGAGGAGGTGTCCGAGCACATGTACCGGATCGACCGCATGCTGTTCCACATCACCGGCAATGCCGGCATCCGTCGGGTCGCCGGCATCAGGCTGGGCCGCTGCAGCGCCATCCCGGACAACCAGCCGGATTTCGCGCAGACGGAGGAGCAGGTGATGCGCCACTGGTGCGACCGGTCCGGGATTCCGTATCTCGGCCGCGCCGATATCGGCCACGACATCGACAACAAGGTGGTGCCGTTCGGCCCGGCGCCGGCCGGCTAGCCCGGCCGGCAGGCAACGCTATTTCTTCGGCAGGCTTCCCGCGAACTTGGCGGCCAACTCGATCCAGTCGTCCAGGCCGGTCTCCAGGCAGGCATCGGCGTCGACCCAGACGATGCCGCCCATCTTGCGGCCGCTGAAGGCGACCGGCTCGGCACCCGGGCGCTTCAGGGCCTCCGCCTCCAATTCCTTGCCGACGCGGAACATGAAGCGGCCGACTTCGACACCACACAGCATGTTGCCGTTCAGCATCCAGCAATAGCCGCCGAACATCGCCTTCTCGGTGATGCCCTCCCGGCCGGCCAGCGCGCCGCGCAGCATGTCGGCGAGATGCGGGTCATGGGGCATTGGCGCGCTCCTATGCCAGTCCGAGTCCAGCTGCGGCGGCATAGAGCGCAAAGGCCGCCATCGGGAGGAAGGTCATCGCCATGCCGGCCGCCCGCCCGATCGCCCAGCCAAATCGCCGGATGGTCATGTAATGCAGCAGCCGCCCCGCCACCAACAGCGCTCCGCCGGTCCAGATCAGCAACGTCGGTGCCCCGGACAGCTCCGCCGCGGCCATGGCCAGCAGCGTGATCGGCACCGTCTCTGTGAAATTGCCATGCGCCCGCATGCGCCGGAGCATCTCGACATCGCCGCCATCCAGGAAATGGATGTCAGTCTTCACCCGATAGAGCCCGACCGCGAAGGTCATCGGAATCTGGATCAGGGCCATCAGCCCTACGAACAGGATAGTGATCTGCGGAACCATAGGGTCTCTCCTTCCAGACGCCGACACCGTTGATACGGTTTCACACGTCACTTAGACGCATAGGCAGAGTCAAAACCGACAGCGACGCGATACCGTTGCGGCCCAGACTGCCGGTCGCGCACCCGGCTCGGCAGCGTGCCGCACGGCAGAGCATTCCTGCCTTGGCGTTGCCGCAACCGGCCGCCATATTCTCGGCGACCCGTTAATTGGAGCTTCCGATGACCGCTTCCGTGCTCTCCGCCCCCGACACCGCCGTTGCCGCATCCGACTCGCCCGAACTCGGCGCCCTGCCCAACTGGGACCTGACCGATCTCTATCCCGGCACCGACAGCCCGGAATTGAAGGCCGATCTGGAGCGGATGGAGGCGGACGCCAAGGCGTTTGCCGGGCGCTATCAGGGCAAGCTGGAGGGGCTGAACGGCGCCGCGCTGGGCGCGGCCGTCGCCGAATACGAGGCGATGGACGAGGTGCTCGGCCGGATCATGAGCTATGCCTACCTGGTCTATGCCGGCGACATGAGCGATCCGGAGAACGGCCGCTTCCTGCAGACCATGCAGGAGAAGGTGACCAACATCTCCACCCATCTGCTGTTCTTCACCCTGGAGCTCAACCGCATCGACGAGGCCGCCATCCGGGCCAAGCTGGAGGCGCCGGCGCTGGCCCGCTACGCGCCCTGGCTGCGTGATGTCCGGGCCTTCCGCGAGCATCAGCTCAGCGACGAACTGGAGCGGCTGCTGCACGAGAAGTCCGTCGCCGGGCGCTCGGCCTGGGTGCGGCTGTTCGACGAGACCATGGCGGCGCTGCGTTTCCCGATCGCCGGCAAGGAGATGACGTCGGCGGAGGCGCTGCACTGCCTGACTGAGCCGGACGGCGCCCTGCGCAAGGAGGCGGCGGAATGCGTCGGCAAGGTCCTGGGCGAGAACGTCCGGCTGTTCGCCCATGTCACCAACACGCTGGCCAAGGACAAGGAGATTGAGGACAGCTGGCGCGAGTTCGCCAAGCCCTGGTCGTCCCGCAACCTCTCCAACCATGTCGAGGACGCGGTAGTCGACGCGCTGGTCGACTCAGTGACGCAAGCCTATCCGCGCCTGTCGCACCGCTACTACGCGCTCAAGGCCAAGTGGATGGGCGGCGAGAAGCTGGACTATTGGGACCGTAACGCGCCGCTGCCCGAGGATGACGACCGGGTCATTCCGTGGGAGGAGGCGACGTCCCTGGTGCTGGACGCCTATGGCCGGTTCTCGCCGGACCTGGCGGCGACCGGCAAGCGCTTCTTCGACAATGCCTGGATCGACGCGCCGACCCGGCCCGGCAAGTCGCCGGGTGCCTTCGCCCATCCGACGGTGCCCAGCGCCCACCCCTATCTGCTGCTCAACTATCTCGGCAAGACCCGGGACGTGATGACGCTGGCGCACGAGCTGGGGCACGGCGTGCACCAGGTGCTGGCCGGTGATCAGGGGTCGTTGATGGCCAACACCCCGCTGACGCTCGCCGAGACCGCCAGCGTGTTCGGCGAGATGCTGACCTTCCGCTCCCTGCTGGATGCCGAGACCGACCCCAAGTTGCGCAAGATCCTGCTGGCCAACAAGGTCGAGGACATGATCAACACGGTGGTCCGCCAGACCGCTTTCTACCAGTTCGAGCAGAGGGTCCATGCCGAGCGCCGCGACGGCGAGCTGTCGGCCGACAGGCTGGCCGAGATCTGGATGTCGGTGCAGGGCGAGAGCCTGGGCCCGGCCCTGCGCTTCGACGATGCCTATGGGGTGTTCTGGTCCTACATCCCGCATTTCGTGCATTCGCCCTTCTACGTCTACGCCTATGCATTCGGGGACTGCCTGGTGAATTCGCTCTACGCGGTCTACCAGGATGCGGAAGCCGGCTTCGCGGAGAAGTATCTCGACATGCTTCGCGCCGGCGGCACGCTGCGCCACAAGGAGCTGCTGGCGCCCTTCGGCCTCGACGCCACCGACCCCGCCTTCTGGCAGAAGGGCCTGGCCGTCATCGGCGATTTCGTCGACGAGCTGGAGGCGATGGAAGGCTAGGGCGGCTGGGCCGGCTGCCACAGGCTGGACGAACACTCCATCCTTTCGTCGTCCCCGGGCTTGACCCGGGGACCCACTGCACCGTGCTCAATGGTCCACAGTCGGTACTCGCTGATCGGTGGGTCCCCGGGTCAAGCCCGGGGACGACGCATGAATTGTGGAAAGCGAGCGCCTTGGATGCAATTGCCTGGCCCGGTCCCTACGCCGGCTCTCCCTCCCGCTCCGCGCGCGGATCGAGCGCGGCGGTCTCCGGTGTCGTCGCGCGGGGCAGGGGCATGCTGTTGTAGGCGTCGCGCTGGTCGACCGGCACGTGGGCGCGCTGCATGCGGCGATAGAGGGCGTAGGCGGCGATCCAGAGATGCACGCCGGCGGTGAAGCCGAACATGGCCTGGGGCGAAATCCATTCCATCATGCCGGCGGAGGCCAGCGGGCCGATCATGGTGCCGAAGCCGTAGATCAGGATCAGGCCGGAGCTGATCTCCACGAACCGCTCCGGGTCGGCGAAGTCGTTGGCGTGGGCGACGCACAGCGAATAGAGCGGGTAGGCGAAGACGCCATAGGCGGCGGCCAGGCCGATCACCCAGGCGGGCTCGCGCGGGTTGAGCGCGAAGAAGGCGGTGCCGATGGCCGCCGCCGCGAGGCCGGTGCCGGTGATCACCAGTCGCCTATCCATCTTGTCCGAGATGCGGCCCAGCGGCACCTGGCCGACCGCGCCGCCCATGATGGCGGTGGCCACCAGCAGCGCGATGGCGGCGACCGGCAGGCCGATCTGCTGGCCGTAGACCGCGCTCATTGTGCCGAAGGCGCCATTCGCCATGCCGATGCTGAAGCAGCCGATCGCCGCCACCGGGGAATTGGCGTAGAGCGGCTTCAATCGGATCTGGGTCGAAACCAGCGGCTTCGGCGCGGCCGCCGTGCTGAGCGCGGTCGGCACCAGGGCCAGGCTGAACAGGATCGCCGCCAGCACGAAGAAGAACACCCCGCCCGGGTCACCGGCCGCGATCAGCAGCTGGCCGACGGTCGAGGCGCCCAGGTTGATGGTCATGTAGACCGCGAAGACCGTGCCCCGGCTCTCATTGGTCGCGCGCTCGTTCAGCCAGCTCTCCATGATCATCATGGCGCCGGCGAAGCAGAAGCCACTCATCGCCCGGAGCGCGATCCAGGCCCAGGGATCGATGATCAGCAGGTTCAGCAGGGCGGAGATCGAGATCATCGACGCCATCACGCCGAATGTGCGGATGTGGCCGACCCGCTGCACCAGCTTTGGCACCAGAAGGCAGCCGGCGATGAATCCCGACGCCCAGCCGGTGCCGATCAGCCCGATATGCGACGGCAGGAACCCTTCGATGCCGCCGCGCACCGGCAGCAGCAGCATGTGCACGCCGCCGGCCAGGAACAGGAAGGCGGCGCCCGTCAGCAAGGCGGCAACGGGCAGCAGCTGGCGGAGCATCGGGTCTTTCCGGTTCGGTTGTGCGGGGCGACACCTGGCAGGGTGTGTCCAACTTCCGCCCAGCTTGGTTGCGATGCAAGGCCAATCGGCGGAAAACGTTCGGCAAATCATTCCCGGCGCTTCCAATCCACCGGACGCGGCACCATTGTTAGGCCATGCCTGAGGGAACCGAAGAGAACACACTGGGCGGCCGCGTGATGCGCTATGCGCGCGTCTCCACCACCATGGGCGGCCTGGCGGCGCGGCTGGCGGGCAACCGCTATCTGGGCCTGTCGCTGGAGCGCGGCCAGCACGCCGAGGCCCTGAAGGAGGCCCTGGGCGGGCTGAAAGGTCCCTTGATGAAGGTGGCCCAGATGCTGGCCACCATTCCCGACGTGCTGCCGCCGGAATATGTCAGCGAGCTGCAGCAGTTGCAGGCCAATGCGCCCTCCATGGGCTGGCCCTTCGTGCGCCGGCGCATGAAGGCCGAGCTTGGGGCCGAGTGGCAGGGCCGGTTCCAGAGCTTCGAGCGCAAGGCCGCCGCCGCCGCGTCCCTGGGCCAGGTCCACCGGGCGGTCGGCCCGGATGGCGAGAACCTGGCCTGCAAGCTGCAGTACCCGGACATGCTATCGGCGGTCGACGCCGATCTGAAGCAGCTCAAGCTGATCCTCGGCATCTTCGAGCGCTACGACAACGCGATCTCGACCAAGCAGATCCATGCCGAGATCGCCGCCCGGCTGCACGAGGAGCTCGACTACGCCCTGGAGGCCCGGCATTGCAGCCTCTATCACGACATGCTGTCGGGCGAGGACAATGTGCATGTCCCGTCGGTGGTGCCGGAGCTGTCCACCCGCCGGCTGCTGACCACCAATTGGTTGGACGGCGCGCCGATCATGAAGTTCGTCGAGGCGCCGGTCGAGCAGCGCAACCAGATCGCCATGAACATGTTCCGCGCCTGGTACGTGCCGCTCTACTACTACGGCGTCATCCACGGCGACCCGCATATGGGCAACTACACCGTGCGGCCGGACAATGCGATCAACCTGCTCGACTTCGGCTGCATCCGGGTGTTCCCGCCCACCTTCGTCGGCGGCGTGATCGACCTCTACCACGCGCTGGAGCGGGACGATCAGGACCTGGCGGTGCACGCCTACGAGACCTGGGGCTTCCGGGGACTCAGCAAGGAGATGATCGAGGTGCTGAGCCTGTGGGCGCAGTTCCTCTATTCACCGCTGCTGGAGGACAAGGTGCGGCCGATCGGCGAGGCCGATCACGGCGTCTATGGCCGCAAGACCGCCGCCAAGGTGCATGGCGAGCTGCGCCGCCTGGGCGGCGTCGAGGTGCCGCGCGAGTTCGTCTTCATGGACCGCGCCGCGCTGGGCCTGGGCTCGGTCTTCATCCACCTGACCGCCGAGATCAACTGGCACCGCCTGTTCCACGACCTGATCGCCGACTTCTCGGTCGAGACCCTGGCCAAGCGCCAGAAAAAGATGCTGCAGGGGCATGACGTGCCGCTGCCGATCGCCGACACGGCAGACGGCAAGGCCAAGACATAAGGGGCGCCTCAAGAGGCGCCCCTTCATTGAGACGGGGCTCCGGACCGGAAACGCGTCACAGGACCTGGGTCGTGATCTCGTCGATGCAGGCCTGCGCCCGCTCCGCCAGCAGCGTCTTGATCAGCGCGGCGTTGTTGGCCAGCAACTCGTCATGGCTCGGTGCGCCGTCCGGGTCGTCATGCGACGCGCCGCGGCAGAAATACTGCGCCAGCACATCGCCGGTCGACGGGTCGATCAGGCGGAAATAGGCGGAATATCCGACCGTGTAGGCGGAGAAATTGAAGCCCTGGTAATTGAAGCCCCAACCGTTGGTCTCGACGTCGACGATCAGGTCACGGACATTGTTCTCACGCCCCCAATCGGCGAGGTCGCCGGGCTTGTCCTCATCGAACATCAGCGGCCGGCCGCTCGTGGCGCCGTGGCGGTTTCGCAGGTGGCGGGTGATCGCGTCCTCGATCATCGGGGCGGGGTCTTCGATGCCGGCCTCCGCCACGAGCGTATTGCCGTCCGCGGCGGCAGCGGCCACGCCGACCACCGCAAAGGCGCCGTGGGTCGCGGTCATCGCCAGGAAGGATGGCGGCGCCTCGCGGCTGGAATGAAGCTCCTTGCCGGTGATGGTGGCGCCGGGGTTGTCGGCCAAGCGGACGGTTTCCGTGGATGCGCAGCCGGCGGCGACCATCAGGATGGCCAGGGCGGCCATCGGGCGAATGAACATCGATACCCTCCAAAGTTGATAAAACGAGAAGGTGTCTCTGTTATTCGCCTATGGTTAACGCACGCTTAACCGTATGCGCTCATTGCGGGCTAGGACGCGATTGAGACGAAAATGTCGACCTCGGCCCGGGCCGGGTCCTGCGCGCGATCGTCATAGATCTCGAAATCCGCCGCGTAGGCGCGGGCGAGATCGGACGCCCAGATCGCCTGCCAGCCCTGCACGACCGCGTCGGGCATGGGGCCCTTGGCGGTCGTCATGGCGTAGCTCCGGGCGGGCACATCCACCTTCACCATGCCCTCCGGCGCGGTCGCGATGCCGTCCACCCGGCAGCCGACGACGAGGGAGTAGGGCTTCGAGTGGTCGCCTTCATAGTTCGTGTAGACCGCTACGAACGCCTGGTCGATGCGGCCCGGAATCCTGTCCGGAACGCCTTCGGCGAAGAACCGCTGCCAATGGGCGCCGATCTTCTCGCCGACCGCGGGATCGGTGTTGTCGGCCCTCAGCGCGATTCCGATCACCGAGAAGGCCTTTTGCTGGATCGTCTTGAACATGTCCGTGGCACCTGGTGGCGGCATGGGGCGGTGGGAGAGTAACAAGGCCGCGGCCGACCGGCATTTGACAAATCTTGCTGAACTGCGTGCCGTCGCGGGCTCAGCCCGATCCCCGTTTGCCGCGATGCGACCGCCGGGCGCGGCCCGACGGCCCTTGCATTTCCCGCGATGCTTGCGGCATGTTGCGCACCCGGTCCTCCGGGCGGCGGTGGATAGCCGTTTCGCCGCCCCCATCCACATCTTCTTGCCCCAAGGGATCCTGGGCGGATGAAAGTCGCAATTCCGAAGGAACGCCGCGTCGGCGAGCAACGCGTCGCCGCATCGCCGGATACGGTGAAGAAGCTCGCCGCCATGGGCATCAATGTCGTGGTCGAGACCGGTGCCGGCCTCGGCGCCGCCATGACCGACGAGGCCTATCGGGAGGCCGGCGCCAGCATCACGCCGGATTATTCCTCCACCGTGGGCGCCGCCGACATCGTGCTGAAGGTGCGCCGGCCGCTGCTGGCGGGCGAGGGGTCGGTCGACGAGCTGAAGCCGCTGGTGCGCGGCGCCATGCTGATCGCCATCCTCGACCCCTACGACACGCCGGAGGCCATCGCCGCCTATGCCGATGCCGGCGTCGACGCCTTCGCCATGGAACTGATGCCGCGCATAACCCGCGCCCAGTCCATGGACGTGCTGTCCAGCCAGTCGAACCTGGCCGGCTACAAGTCGGTGCTGGATGCGACCACGGTGTTCGGCCGCGCCCTGCCGATGATGATGACCGCCGCCGGCACCGTCCCGCCGGCGCGCTGCCTGGTGATGGGCGCCGGCGTCGCCGGACTGCAGGCCATCGCCACCGCCCGGCGCCTGGGCGCCATCGTCTCGGCCACCGATGTGCGGCCGGCGGCCAAGGAGCAGGTGGAGAGCCTGGGCGGCAGCTTTGTCGCGGTGGAGGACGAGGAGTTCAAGCAGGCCGAGACCGCCGGCGGCTACGCCAAGGAGATGAGCGACGCCTACAAGCAGAAGCAGGCCGCACTGATCGCCGAGACCATCAAGAAACAGGACATCGTCATCTGCACCGCGCTGATCCCCGGCCGTCCGGCGCCGACCCTGGTCAGCGAGGAGATGGTGGCCTCGATGAAGCCGGGCTCGGTGATCGTCGACCTGGCCGTCGAGCGTGGCGGCAACTGCCCGCTGTCGCGGCCCGACGAGGTGGTCGAGGCCCATGGCGTAAAGATCGTCGGCCACACCAATGTGGCCGGCCGCATCGCCGTCGACGCGTCGTCGCTCTATGCGAAGAATCTGCTGAACTTCCTGTCGCCGCTGATCGACAAGGAGAGCGGGGCGCTCGCGATCGACTGGGATGACGAGATCATCAAGGGCACGGCGCTGACCCGCAACGGCAGCATCGTCCATCCCGCCTTCGCCGACGCCGCGAAGGCGAAGCCCAAGGCCAAGCCGAAGACCTCGGTGACCTCCAAGCCGGCCCCGGTGCCCGCGGAGGAGCCGCCTGCCGACCAGCCCCCCGCCGCCGTGGCGGATGCGACCGACGGCGCGACTGCGCCCGCCGCGGAGGCGGCACCGGCAAGGAAGCCGGCGGCCCGGAAGGCGCCGGCGCGCAAGAAGGCCGCGACACCCCGCAAGAAACCGGCCGCCAAGGCCAAGCCGGCCGAAACCGCGCCGGCCGCCGAGAACAGCGACGACTGAGCCCATGGAACAGGAAGAACTCGAATCCCGCTTCGACGCGCTGACCAACCAGCTCAACGAGCTGCGTGAGCAGGCGCAGCAATTGGTGGCCGAGGCCGCGGAGTCGGCGCAGGCCGCCCTGTCCTCCGCGCCGGCCCATGGCGCCGGCCAGGATTTCCTGACGGTCGGCCTTACGGTCTTCGTGCTGGCCTGCTTCGTCGGCTACTACGTGGTCTGGCGGGTGACGCCGGCGCTGCACTCGCCGCTGATGAGCGTCACCAACGCGGTGTCGTCGGTGATCATCGTCGGCGCGCTGATCGCCGCCGGGCCGGCCGACTTCACCTTCAGCTCGGCGATGGGCTTCCTGGCCGTTGTGCTGGCCTCGGTGAACATCTTCGGCGGCTTCATCGTCACCCAGCGCATGCTGCAGATGTACAAGAAGAAGAAACGGTAGGCGGGCGGAGACACGATCATGGAATCCATCTTCGCCCTGCTCTATCTGGTCGCCGCGGTCTGCTTCATCATGGCGCTGCGCGGCCTGTCGTCGCCGGAGACGGCCCGTTCGGGCAACATCTTCGGCATCACCGGCATGGTCATCGCCATCCTGACCACGCTGGCGCTGACCCAGGTGGTCAGCTACTGGCTGATCGGCGTCGGGATCCTGATCGGCGGCGCCATCGGCACCGTCATCGCGCTGCGCATCCAGATGACCGCGCTGCCGCAACTGGTCGCCGCCTTCCACAGCCTGGTCGGCCTGGCGGCGGTATTCGTCGCCGCGGCCGCCTTCTTCAACCCCGAGGCCTACGGCATCGGCGAGTACGGCAACATCGCCATCGGCAGCCTGATCGAGATGTCGATCGGCACCGCCATCGGCGCCATCACCTTCACCGGATCGGTGGTCGCCTTCGCCAAGCTGCAGGGGCTGGTCAGCGGCAAGCCGCTGGTCTTCATGGGCCAGCACCCGCTGAACGCGGTCCTGGCCATCCTGACGATCGCCCTGGTCTGGTGGCTGTGCACCGACCAGTCGCCGATCGCCTTCTGGCTGATCGTCATCATCGCCCTGGCGCTTGGGTTCCTGTTGATCCTGCCGATCGGCGGCGCCGACATGCCGGTCGTCATCTCGATGCTGAACAGCTATTCGGGATGGGCCGCCTGCGGCATCGGCTTCACCCTGCAGAACAACCTGCTGATCATCACCGGGGCCCTGGTCGGCTCCTCCGGCGCCATCCTCAGCTACATCATGTGCAAGGGGATGAACCGGTCGATCTTCAACGTGATCCTGGGCGGATTCGGCGGCGAGACGGCGGCGGCCGCCGGCCCCGGTGGCGGCGACAAGACGGTCAAGCAGGGCAGCGCCGACGACGCCTCCTTCATCATGGGCAATGCCCAGTCGGTCATCATCGTGCCCGGCTACGGTATGGCGGTGGCGCAGGCGCAGCACGCGCTGCGCGAGATGTCCGACCTGCTGAAGAACGAGGGCGTGGACGTCAAATACGCCATCCACCCGGTGGCGGGGCGCATGCCGGGGCACATGAACGTGCTGCTGGCCGAGGCCAACGTGCCCTATGACGAGGTGTTCGAGCTGGAGGACATCAACCGCGATTTCGCCTCGGCCGACGTGGCCTTCGTGATCGGCGCCAACGACGTCACCAACCCGGCCGCCAAGACCGACAGCGCAAGCCCGATCTTCGGCATGCCGATCCTGGACGTCGACAAGGCCAAGACGGTGCTGTTCGTGAAGCGCTCGCTGGCGTCGGGCTATGCGGGCGTCGAGAACGAGCTGTTCTTCCGCGACAACACCATGATGCTGTTCGGCGACGCCAAGGCCATGTGCGAGAACATCGTCAAGGCGATGGACTGAGGCGGAGCGCGCGCCGCTGCCGCAGGGTCAGTAGAGACGTTCGGACTGCGCCTTCGCGTCGTAGATGACGGTTGGATTGGGGGCGAATGGCGGCTGGACGACCAGGGCGTACCAGGAGTCCGCGTTCATGACGCCGTCGAGGTGCTCCGAAAGCGCCCCGACGAGCGTGGGCCAACCCTTCATGTCCTCGCACAGCTCCAGGACGACCTGGCCGGCGTCCTCGAATGCCATGCAGATATCGTCGACCGTCATTCCATCGCGTTTGTAGACGACGATCCGATCGAAGTCTGTCCAGCCGATCGAGCAGGGCGTGTTCGCTATCCGGTGTTTCGAGTGGTTGGACACCTCAATCCCCTGGGGGCCAACGGAGATCGTCAGATTTGGCCACTCGCCGGGGTACCACCACCGGCGGTCCCGGTGTGCGGCACGGTGTCGGCGAACGCGCTCAATTGCCTTGTTTAGCCGATCCAACATTGCCCACTCGCGCCAATCTGCAACCTGGCGTGCCGTCAGGGACAATGACATAGCAAAGGCTGTCCGCGAACCTGCAGGCAACCATCGGCGCCAGCAAAGGACTAGGCCGACGGGCCTCGCCGTCGCTCGTAGATCACCGTGTCGCGCGGGCGGCGGCGGGGGCGGTAGATGGCGTCCTGCCACTGGTTGGGCGGCATGACGCCGTCGAACTGGTTGGGCAGGGCGGAAACCACCTCGTCCCAGCCGGTCATCTCGGCGTTGATCTCGCCCAGCACTTCGCCATTGCCCTCCAGGGACATGCAGACACAGTCGCTGGTCTCAAAGGTCCGGTTGAAGACGATGATCGTGTCCACGTCACGCCAGCGCACCGCCAGCGGGGCGCTCGGCTCCGTCCGGCGGAACGTATTGCGGACCTGCACGCCGATGCGGTCCACGGAAATCACGAAATCGCGGAACTCCATGGGCCGCCATCCAAGGCGGTCGGCAAAGGTCTTCAACTGGCGCCACACTACCTGCATTCCCCTTATCATCGATAATTTCGATGGATTTAGGGATTATTTTATCGATTCTGAGGTCTGGCGTCAACTAATTGTTTTTCAATGAGAAATCGGCTTTGGGACGCGGCCGTGGCCACCTCGTGCCCGAAAATCCGCGTATAATCGGGGTCCGGACACCATAGCCGCCCGATCGACCCGCAATGGCCTGTCACTCACCGGCTAGGCGCGGCCTCGTGGCGATCCTGTGTGCCGGTCGTGATTGCATGGCCCCGGTTGCCAGGCATGACACGAACCGGAGCGGGGGAAGATGACCGATTTCAGCATGGACGGACGGGCGAGCTGCCAATCCGCATTCGCCAATCTCACATTCGTCATTCGAGACAGTTTCGACCTGGCCAATGGCTGCTATTGGTTTGGCGCCAATGCCCGCCTGACCTTCGAGAACCTGACCGGCAATACCCACGAATTCACCTTCCTCGGCGGAATCGTCGGCCAGTCCGGCCTGCGCATCCCGCCGCGTCGCAACGCCGTCGTCTTCACCAGCGCCTCGGGTAGCGGGCCCTTCGGTGGCACCATGGTCCATGTCAACTCGCGCACCCAGTCGGATGTGGTGGTCTGTCCGAATGCCGGCGTCGTGCCGTCCGCCGGGCCGGTCAACGCGGCGCCGCCGGCATCGACCGGAATGGTTCCCCAGCGCGTGCCGCATCGCCTTCCGCGCCGTCAGGGCCCGCAGGAGGTCCGGCCGCGGGAACTGTCGCCGGGCGACCGGATCCGCCTGCCCAACGGATGCATCATCGAGCATGAAGGCGAGCGGGTGATGATCAACTGCCCCAGGACGATCACGCGCTGAGACGCCCCTTCAGGCGTCGGGGCGGGGCCGGACCGGCGTGACCGGTCCCGGCGCCTGACCGCAAACACCAAAAACCGCCCAGCCAGGGGACTGGGCGGCGGTAACGACCGTAACGGGTTGAAAGATCGGGGTGGGCTAGTAGCCCTCGCGCTCCAGGCGCTTGCGCAACAGCTTCCTGGCGCGGCGCACGGCCTCGGCCTTCTCCCGGGCGCGCTTTTCGGACGGCTTCTCGTAGCTGCGGCGCAGCTTCATTTCGCGGAAAATGCCTTCGCGCTGCATCTTCTTCTTCAGCGCGCGCAAGGCCTGGTCGACGTTGTTGTCGCGGACGTGAACTTGCACCTTGGCTCGTCGCTCCTCTGGAACCCGGTCTACGGTCGAACACAATAAGGGGCCGGACGCCGGTCCGGACCCGTCAAGGGCGCGGGTTGTATCACGACCTTGACGCTCTTGCCAAGTCGGCAGAATAGGCCAATTGTCCCTTCAGAATGGTAACCAGTGCAGAATCCCCATGGCCCTGCTGAAAATCGCCCGGTTGGGCCATCCGGTGCTGCGCCAGCGCGCGGCGGCGGTCGACGATCCGACCGAGGAGGCGGTGCGGCGGCTGGTCGGCCATATGGTCGAGACCATGGAGGATGCCCAGGGCATTGGCCTTGCCGCGCCCCAGGTGCACGTCGCCCGCCGGGTGATCGTCTTCCAGGTGCCGACCGATCGCCTGGAGGAGGGCGAGCCGCCCGGTCCGCCAGGCGTGACGGTGCTGGTCAACCCGGAGATCGAGCCGGTCGGAGAGTCCGTGGCGCTGGGCATCGAGGGGTGCCTGTCGATCCCCGAGATCCGCGGCGTCGTGCCCCGGCACAAGACCATCCGCTATCGCGGCATGACGCCGGCCGGGGAGCGGATCGAGCGCGAGGCCACCGGCCTGCATGCCCGTGTCGTGCAGCACGAGGTCGACCATCTGGACGGCATCCTGTTCCTCGACCGCATGCCCGACTTCACCACGCTCAGCTTCGAGAGCGAGATGCATCACCTGTTCGCCGAAGGCGCGGAGGCCGACGATGGATGAGACACCGGCGCACACCGAGCTGCGCGATACCGTCCTGCTGGCCAGCCTGCCGCATGTGGCCTTCGACGGCTGGACCGACCGCACCCTGCGGGCCGGCGCCGCCTCGGCCGGGCTGGATGCCGGCGCGGCGAAACGGGCGTTTCCGGCAGGCGGCATCGATGCCATCGCGCATTTCAGCGACTGGGCCGATCGCCAGATGCTGGCGGTGTTGGATGAGGAGGCCGCCGCCTTCGCCGAGATGCGGGTCCGCGACAAGATCACACGGGCGGTGCGGGCGCGGCTGGAACGGCTGGAGCCCCATCGTGAGGCGGTGCGGCGGGCGATGACGGTGCTGGCCATGCGCGGCCGGGCCGGGCTTTCGGCGCGGCTGCTCTATCGCTCGGTCGACGCCATGTGGCGGGCCGCCGGGGATACGTCGACAGACTACAATTTCTACACCAAGCGCGGATTGCTGGCCGGTGTGCAGAGCTCGACCCTGCTGTATTGGCTGGGCGACGGGTCGGAGGATCACGCCGCGACCTGGGGCTTCCTCGATCGGCGGATCGCCGATGTCATGCGGGTCGGCAAGGCGATCGGCAAGGCCCGCGGTGCGGTGTCCCGGACCGGCGAGGGCACGCCATTGCCGCTGCGCATCGCCGCCGGCCTGAGCGCCCGGTTGCGAGCGGCCGGCAGGGGCTGACTCCTAATCCCACCAGCACCGTCATTGCGAGGAGCGATGCGACGCGGCAATCCACTCTATCCGGCGACAGTGGATCGCCACGCCTTCGGCTCGCGATGACGAGTTGAAGGGTTAGGCGCGAGGCCCCGCTTTCGATACCTCGAAAGGCCTATTTCTTGCGGAACTGATCCAGCGCGACGATCTTGCCGCCCGCCTCGGCCACCGCCGGCGCGGGTTCCGGATCCAGGGTATCCTCGACCGCCTCTTCCTGCGGCTCCGCCTCTGGCGCCTGCTGGAACTGCAACGCGAAATTCACCGAGGGGTCGGCGAAGGTCGTCACCGCCGCGAACGGGATGGTCAGCCGTTCCTTGGCATTGTTGAAGCTCAGCGTGACGGACACCTGGTCGTCCGTGACCTCCAGATCCTCGAACTGGTGCTGCAGGACGATGGTCATCTCGTCTGGATACTGCTCGGCCAGATGGGCGGGAATCTCGACCCCGGGGCCGCCGGTCAGGAACGTCACGTAGAAATGGTGATCGCCCGGCAGCCCGGCCGCGGCGATCTTCTTCAGCGCCTGCCGAACGACGTCGCGAAGCGCCGTCTCGACCATGCGGTCATAGCGGAGTTGATCATCGACCATCGGAACAGACTAGCCGCGCCGTTGAAGCATGGGAAGCGCCGAGGCGCGGCTTCCGGCGCGACACATGGCGGCAGGCAGGCCTGCAGGCAGAGCGGTTGGGCGATAGGAAGAGAAGTGGGGCGCTTCTGTTGCCAGGTGCGCCCCGAACCCCGCCCGAGCGGTGTGACCCGCCGGGACTTAAATTTGGCTATCCCAGCTGCCGTTAGGCGGCGAGGGCAACCTCACTGTAGTTGTCATTCGCAACTATCAGATGGCCCGATAACGGCGGTACCATGCCGGGCGAAAACCGAACCGTTCACCAGCCGTCGATCCTGTTTCGCCCCCATAAGGGGCCAGGGTGTTCGCCCTGGCCATCCTGGCGGCGGGTCAGGCGGTTGCGGGTCATGCCCGCGAGGCCGTCCTGGCCGCCGAAACTGGTGGAGGCGCCGGAGTACTGCCCTCCGGGTCCGGTCAGGCTATTGAGCACGGCGTTTATCGCCATAGTCGGTTTCCCGACCCTCCTAATATAGTCGATCGGGGTCGGAATCGGAAGGGTTGGAGGCCGAACGCGGCGATTCGCGCGGGTTTCCGCTGGCCTGCGAGCCCGGAACCCGCCATCGCCAAGGGACCGCGCGTGACCCTTGGTCGAACGGACCGCGCGGCGCTAGAGTGCCGGCCGTCGTCACGGGAGCCAACGATGTCCATCACCCCCGAACAGCGTGCCGAAATCGACCAGCAGCGGGACGTCGCGCACCAGACCCGGCGCGCCACCGTGCCGGCGCTGGAGGAGATCCTGTTCGAGCCGCTGGAGGTGCTGGACCACGGGTTCGTCCGGGTGATCGACTACATGGGTGACGATGCCGCGGTGGTCCAGGCGGCGCGGGTCTCCTACGGCAAGGGCACCAAGCAGGTACGCGAGGATTCGGGCCTGATCCGCTATCTCATGCGGCATTGGCATTCGACGCCGTTCGAGATGTGCGAGATCAAGTACCACGTGAAGCTACCGATCTTCGTGGCGCGGCAATGGATCCGGCATCGCACCGCCAATGTGAACGAATACTCCGCCCGCTATTCGATCCTGGACCGGGAGTTCTACCTGCCGGCGCCGCAGGACCTGGCGGTGCAGTCCTCGCAGAACCGGCAGGGGCGCGGCGCGGCGCTGGAGGGTGCGGAAGCCGATCGTGTGCTCGGCCTGCTGCGCGAGGATGCCGAGAAGTGCTACGGCGACTACGCCTGGATGCTGAACGAGGACGAGTCCGGCACGGTCGTCGATGAGGGCCGGTCGGGGCTGGCGCGCGAATTGGCGCGCATGAACCTGACGCTCAACACCTATACCCAATGGTACTGGAAGACCGACCTGCACAACCTGATGCATTTCCTGCGGCTGCGCGCCGACGCCCATGCGCAATACGAGATCCGTGTCTATGCGGACATCATGCTGGACACGCTGAAGCGCTGGGTGCCGCTGACCTGCGAAGCCTTTCACGACTATCGCATGGGGGCGGCCCATATCTCTGCGACTGGGCTGGAGGTGGTGCGCCGGCTGCTGGCCGGCGAGGCGGTCATTCAGGCCGATAGCGGCCTGTCCAAGCGGGAATGGCGCGAGCTGATGGAAACGTTGGGTCGGGAGGCCTGATCCGCCTGTCCGTCGTTCCCGCGAAAGCGGGAACCTCGATGGGTCAAGCTGTGAATTGGCTCGAGATTCCCGCTTTCGCGGGAATGACGGTTTGGTGGGGATTCAGCGGATTTCGACGCGGTCGCTGTTGCACAGATCCTCGGCCCATAGCTTGATCTCGCGGCCGTTGGCGTCGTTGAAGCGCAGGTCGAAGAAGCAGTAGCGCCCGAAGCCGTTCATCTGGATCTGGCGGGTCTGGCCGGGCCCCAGCGTCGAGCTCAGCAGGTCGCTGCCCCAATACTTGCTGTAGATCGGCGACACGTAGACCGATTCCAGCGCCACATCGCTCGCATTGTAGACGGTGAAGCTGCGATCCTGTGCCGTCGCGGCCGAGGAGGATGCGACGGTCGAGAGCACACCGATGAATGCAATGCGGCGGATGCCACCGTGGCGCGCTGGGCGCATACCCGCCATACCGTCAACCTCGTTCGCTAGTCCTTAGCCGCGCGTGCCTGGAATTCGGAACGCGCGCGGCGCCCGGCCGCACCGGTCACCGTCGAACCATGGTCGAAGAATTGGACGGGAATGCGGCGGTCTCGGGACGTCGCGCCGCAAACCTTACTGGACGAGGATGCGCGGCGCCTGCCGTTGCGGCCCGCCGGTCCCGGCGTCGAGCTGTGCAACGACCTCCTCAGCGATCTTCAGATAGGCCTTGGCGTGCTCGCCCTCGGGATCCGACACCACGATCGGGCTGCCCGCATCCGATGTCTCGCGGATCGCCAGATGCAATGGAACCTCGCCCAGGAACGGCGTGCCCAGCCGCTCGGCCTCGGCCCGGGCGCCGCCATGGCCGAATATCTCGGAGCGCTCGCCGCAATTGGGGCAGAGGAAGTAGGACATGTTCTCCACGATGCCCAGGACCGGAACATCCACCTTCTGGAACATGCGCAGGCCCTTGCGGGCGTCCAGCAGGGCGATGTCCTGCGGCGTGGAAACGATGACGGCGCCGGCCAGAGGCACCTGCTGGGCCATGGTGAGCTGGGCGTCGCCGGTGCCCGGCGGCATGTCGACCACAAGGATGTCCAGACTGCCCCAATTGACGTCGCGCAGCATCTGCGACAGCGCGCTCTGCACCATCGGGCCGCGCCAGATCATCGGCGTCTCCTCATCCACCATGAAGCCGATCGACATGACCTTGAGGCCGAAGCGCTGCATGGGGTCGAGGGTCTGGCCGTCCGGCGAGCTGGGCTTGCCGGTGATGCCGACCATGCGCGGCATGGAGGGACCGTAGATATCCGCATCCAGCAGCCCGACGCTGCGGCCGGTCGCCGCCAGGGCCAGCGCCAGGTTGACGGCGGTGGTGGACTTGCCGACGCCGCCCTTGCCGGAGGCCACGGCGATGATCGACCGGACGCCCGGGACCATCGCCTTCTGCCCGCCGGGCCCGGCCTGTCCCGGGCCGGGACGGGACGGGGCGCTGTCCGCCGACGGCGGCGCCTGAGAGGCCTCGCGATGGGCGGTCAGCACCGCCGTGACCGACAGCGCGCCCGGCAACGCCTCGACCGCGTCCGCGGCGGCACGGCGCAGCGGCTCCAGCTCCGGACCGCGCTTGGGGTCCACCTCGATCGAGAAAAACACGTTGCCCTGCTTCACCGTCAGGCCGGAAACCATGTCGAGGCTGACGATGTCGCCGCCCCGATCCGGGTCCTTCACTGCCCGAAGCGCCTCGATTACCTGACTTTCGGTAAGTCCGGCCATGGTTGAAATATCCTTTTGCTCGACAATATTCGGGGAACGCCTCGTCAGCCTGCGAATCTGTGATATAGCGTGCGCGCGGTGTGATAGAAAGTGCGGCAAGCGTCCGCGACCGACGACTCAAGGAAGACCTTAATGCCGTGGAGCAATCAGGGTGGAAACGGGGGGCCGTGGGGATCCGGCGGCGGAGGCGGTGGCGGCGGCCAGGGCCCATGGGGCCGTGGCGGCGGCGGTGGCGGCGGTCCGACGCCGCCTGATCTGGAGGACATGATCCGCAAGGGTCAGGATCGCTTCAAGAAAGTCGTTCCCAGCGGGTTCGGCGGGAAGAGCGGCTTGGCGGTGATCGTGATCCTGGCCATTCTTGGCTGGCTCGCGGTCTCGGTGCCCTATCAGGTCGCGGCCGATGAACGCGGTGTGCAGCTGCTCTTTGGCCGCTATGTCAGCCAGACCTCGCCGGGTCTGAATTTCTGGTTCCCCTGGCCGATCGGCACCGTCATCAAGCCGAAGGTCACGAGCATCAACCGCATCGATATCGGGTTCAACAGCGTCCCCAACGCGCGCGGGCAGAGCCAGACCCGGGATGTGCCGGAAGAAAGCCTGATGCTGACCGGCGACGAGAACATCATCGATATCGACTTCACCGTGCTGTGGCGCATCTCCAATGCGCCGGACTACATCTTCAACATCCGCAGCCCCGACGAGACGGTGAAGCTGACGGCCGAGAGCGTGATGCGCGAGATCATCGCCCGGACCGACATCCAGCCGGCCCTCACCGAGGCGCGTAACAGCATCGAGGCCGAGGCCCGCCTGCTGCTTCAGGAAACCCTGGACAGCTATGGCGCGGGCGTCGAGATCACCCAGATCCAGCTGCAGAAGGTCGATCCACCGCAGCTTGTCGTCGACGCCTTCAACGACGTCCTACGTGCCCGTCAGGATCAGCAGCGGGTGCGCAACGAGGCGGAAGCCTATCGCAACGACATCATTCCCCGCGCCCGCGGTGAAGCGGAACGCATGATCCAGGAGGCCTCGGCCTATCGCGAGCAGCAGATCGCCACCGCCCAGGGTGAAGCGTCTCGCTTCCTGGCGGTGCTGCGGTCCTACCGGCTGGCGCCGGAGGTGACGGCGCAGCGCTTCTTCCTGGAGACCTGGGAGGAGTTCCTGGCCGGCGCCAACAAGGTGATCATCGACAACACCGGTGAGGGTGGCGGCCAGGGTGTCGTTCCCTACCTGCCGCTCAATGAGCTGCAGAACCGCTCGACCGTACAAGGACCGTCACGATGAGCATGCGCGCCGCAATTTTCGGAATCCTGCTGGTTGTTACAGGTGTCGTCGTTGCCAGCCTGGCCTTCGTCGTCGATCAGCGCGAGCAGGTCGTGGTGCTGCAGTTCGGCGAGCCGGTACGGACGATTCAGGAGCCGGGACTGAAGTTCAAGCTGCCTTGGCCGATCCAGGAAGTGCGGCGGTTCGAACGCCGCGTCCTGAACGTCGATCCGCCGGTGGAGCAGGTCATCCTGGCCGATCAGCGCCGGCTGGACGTCGATGTGTTCGGACGCTACCGGATCGCCAACCCGCAGCTGTTCCTGGAATCGGTGAACAACGAGGGCACGGCGCGGCAGCGCCTGTCGACCTTCATGATCGCCTCGCTGCGCGAGGTACTCGGCAACGCCACACAGGTCGAGGTGCTGTCCGACGCCCGCGCCGGCATCATGGACTCGATCCGCCAAGCCGTCGATGGTCGCGCCCAGGCGCTTGGCATCGACATCGTCGATGTCCGCATCGTGCGTGCCGACGTGCCGGAGGATACGGTCCAGTCGGTGTTCGACCGCATGCGCTCCGAGCGTGAGCGGGAGGCCCGCGAATTCCGCGCCCAGGGTCAGGAACTGTCGCAGCAGATCCGCGCCCGCGCCGACCGCGAGCGCACGGTGCTGCTGGCCGAGGCCGAGCGGGAGTCGGAGATCCTGCGCGGCGAGGGCGACGAGGAGGCGATCCGCATCCGCGGCGAGGCGTTCAGCCAGGACGAGGAGTTCTACTCCTTCTATCGCGCGCTGGAGGCCTATCGCGGCTCGTTCAACCCGGACGACACCACGCTGGTGCTGTCGCCGAACAGCGAGTTCTTCCGGTACTTCAACGAGGGTCCCCCGACCGCCGGCTCCCGGTGACCCGGAGACGCCGTCCTCCGGGGCCGCCGCCCGCGGCGGTGGCGGCCGTGGCGGATCATGGCTGATCTGCTGACCGCGCTTGCCCTCGTGCTCGTGCTCGAGGGTCTGCTCTACGCCGTCTTCCCCGAACAGATGAAGCGGATGGTCGTGACCATCCTGTCGGTTCCGCCGGGCACGCTGCGCGTGGCCGGCCTGGCGGCGGCGGTGGTCGGCGTCGGCATCGTCTGGCTGGTGCGCGGATAGCGCGACCGACCGTCGCGCCCGGTGCGCGAAGCCGGCGGATCGCAAGGCTTCACAAAGCCGTCAGACCCCGGCGCGGCCGCTTGTGACGCCAAATTTGAACCATATTTGCAGTTCAGAAGTCGCAATAACCCTTTGGGTAGCGGCCCCGAAATGCGACCCTTATTGCGACCGGCCGCCTCGATGATCACGCTCTATGATCTCGCCGCGGTCCGGGTTCGTATCGGAAGCATGTGCACGGCTTTCAAGCCGCGCCCCGACAATGGGTCGCCGGACCACAAGGCCGGTGCAACGGCGGAAGGCAGTGAGGCGAGGAGAGAGTTCAGGTGACGAAGCGTCGTGGAATTTCCAGTTATCGCAGCGGATGCGCCAAGACGTGCGCCGTGGATGCCGACGTGGCCTATCGGATCAAGCTGTCCGTCTGGCTGATCGCTGCGACCCTCGTGGCCGCCATCCTCTCCTTCGCGACCGCCGTGCGTGCGGCCCCGGCGCCTGAGAGCTTCGCCGATCTGGCCGAGCAGCTGCTGCCGGCGGTGGTGAACGTCTCGACCACCCAGCGCGTGGGCGGCGGCTCCGGCAGTGTCGAGATGCCGGAATTCCCACCGGGGTCGCCATTCGAGGAGTTCTTCCGCGACTTCTTCGACCGCCGCGGCGACCAGCCCGGCAATCGCGGTCGTCCGGCGACGTCGCTCGGTTCCGGCTTCATCGTCGATGCCAGCGGCTACATCGTCACGAACAACCATGTGATCGAGGGCGCCGACGAGATCACCATCATCCTGCAGGACGACACCAACCTGGAAGCGACCCTGGTCGGGATGGACGAAAAGACCGACATCGCGGTCCTGAAGGTCGAGTCCGACCGGCCGCTGCCGGCCGTGGAATTCGGCGACAGCGACGAGATGCGGGTGGGTGACTGGGTGGTCGCCATCGGCAATCCGTTCGGCCTTGGCGGGACCGTCACCGCCGGCATCATCTCCGCCCAGAAGCGCGACATCAACGCCGGCCCCTATGACGATTTCATCCAGACCGATGCCTCGATCAACCGGGGCAACTCCGGCGGCCCGATGTTCAACCTCGACGGCGAGGTGATCGGGATCAACACGGCGATCTTCTCGCCGTCCGGTGGTTCGGTCGGCATCGGCTTCGCCATCCCGGCGCGGCTGGCCAGCAACGTGGTCAACCAGATCATCGAGTATGGCCGCACCCGCCGCGGCTGGCTCGGCGTGCGCATCCAGACCGTCACCGAGGAGATCGCCGAGAGCCTCGGCCTGCAGGACACCCAGGGCGCGCTGGTTGCCAGCGTCACCGAGGGCGGCCCGGCCGCCGCCGCCGGGATCGAGCCCGGCGACGTCATCCTCAGCTTCAACGACCGCCCGGTGACCGAGATGCGGCGCCTGCCGCGGCTGGTCGCCGACACGCCGGTGAACAACCGGGTCGACGTGGTCGTCTGGCGGCGCGGCAGCTTCGTCACCGTCGGTGTGACGCTCGGCGAGCTCGAGGCGGCCGAGGATGCCGGCCTGCTGGCCAACCTGACGCAGCCCGGCGAGCCCCAGATCGAGGAGCAGAACCTGGACGAGTTGGGCCTCGGCCTGTCCGGCCTGACCGACTCGCTGATCCGCGAATACGGCATCGATTCCAGCACCGAGGGCGTGGTGATCACCGAGGTCGAGCCGGGCAGCCCGGCCGACGAGAAGGGCTTGCAGCCCGGTGAGGTGATCCTCGAGGTTGGCCAGGAGAAGGTCGAATCTCCGGTTGACGTTTCCCGCATGGTCGAGGAGGCGCGCGAAGCCGGCCGCCGGTCCGTCCTGCTGCTGATCGACCGCGACGGCGACCTCCGCTTCGTGGCGCTGAGCGTCACCGGATAGACCCGGTTTTCCAACCCTGAACAGGTCAGCGCCGCCCTTGGGCGGCGCTTTCTTTTTCCGCCCGTGCCATCGGACGATCGGCCCTGACGGCTTGCCACACCGGCATGGCGGTCCATAGACTTCCCGGCAAGACCAAAGCGAGGGAGGGGGCCATGTCGGACAGCGTCAAATACGAGCTCAGCGAAGACCGGATGCCGCGGCAGTGGTACAACCTCGCCGCCGACCTGCCGGAGCCCCTGGCGCCGCCCCTGCATCCCGGAACGCTGGAGCCGATCGGCCCGGAGATGCTGGAGCCGCTGTTCCCGATGGCGCTGATCGCCCAGGAGGTGAGCGCGGAGCGCCACATCGACATTCCCGACGAGGTCCGCGACATCTACCGGCAATGGCGGCCGACGCCGCTGTTCCGGGCCCGGCGGCTGGAGCGCCACCTCGATACCCCGGCGCGCATCTACTACAAATACGAAGGCGTCAGTCCGGCCGGCAGCCACAAGCCGAACACCGCGGTGCCACAGGCCTTCTATAACAAGGAGGCCGGCGTCAAGCGCATCACCACGGAGACCGGGGCCGGGCAATGGGGCTCCTCCCTGGCCCTGGCAGGCGCCCTGTTCGACATCGAGGTCGACGTCTACATGGTCAAGGTCAGCTTCCAGCAGAAGCCGTACCGGCGGGCGCTGATGGAGGCCTATGGCGCGCGCTGCGTGCCGAGCCCCAGCGACGAGACCGAGATCGGCCGCAAGATCCTGGCCGAACATCCCGACAGCAACGGCAGCCTGGGCATCGCCATCAGTGAGGCGGTGGAGCTGGCGGCCCAGCGCGACGACACCAAATACGCGCTGGGCAGCGTGCTGAACCACGTGCTGCTGCACCAGACGGTGATCGGCCAGGAGGCGATCGAGCAGCTTGAGATGGCCGGCGACTATCCGGACATCGTGGTCGGCTGCACCGGCGGCGGCAGCAATTTCGCCGGCATCGCCTTCCCGTTCCTGGGCGAGAAGCTGCGCGGCGGCAAGGAGGTCTACATCAAGGCCTGCGAGCCGGCCGCCTGCCCGTCGCTGACCCGCGGCCGGTTCGCCTATGATTTCGGCGATACCGGCGGCACCACGCCGCTGATGAAGATGCACACCCTGGGCTCGGCCTTCATGCCGCCCGGCTTCCACGCCGGCGGCCTGCGCTACCACGGCATGGCCCCGATGATCAGCCATATCCACGAGCTCGGCCTGATCGACGCGGTCGCCTATCAGCAGCTCGAGTGCTTCCAGGCCGGCGTCGACTTTGCCCGCGTCGAGGGCGTGCTGCCGGCGCCGGAGGCGACCCATGCGGTCAAGGGCGCCATCGACGAGGCTCTCAAATGCAAGGCCGAGGGCACGTCCAAGGTGATCCTGTTCAACCTGTGCGGCCACGGCCATTTCGACATGCAGGCCTACACCGACTTCTTCGCCGGCAAGCTGACCGACATCAGCTATGACGAGGCCGAACTGCAGGCCTCCCTGGCGCAACTGCCCCCGGTCGCGGCGGAATAGAGAGCCGGAAGGACGACAATGACCGGACGACTGAAGGCGATCAGCCGCCATGCGGTGAGCGGCGGTCCCATCGAGACCCTGGAGACCGCCGCCATCACCGAGGAGGACGGTGTCGAAGGCAATGTCCGCAAGTCCCGCCGCCGGCGCGTGACGGTGATGGCGGCGGAGGCCTGGGCGGCCGCCTGTCAGGAACTCGACGCCGATCTCCCCTGGACCCTGCGCCGCGCCAACCTTCTGGTCGAAGGCCTCGACTTGCCCAGGGAGGCGGGCGCCCGGCTGCGCATCGGCGAGGTGGTGCTGGAGGTGACCCAGGAAGTCGACCCCTGCGAGGTCATGGAACGCCAGCACCCGGGCCTCAGGGCCGCGCTGGCACCGGACTGGCGGGGTGGAGTCGGCTGCCTGGTGGTCGAAGGAGGTCGGGTGGCCGTTGGCGATACGGCGGAGATCGCCTGACCTCACCCGGACTTCCCCTCAGATCGAGGGTCAGCGCTTCCCCCTCACCCTCCCACGGCTTCGCCGCGGGTCCCTCCCTCTCCCCAAGGAGAGGGGGATCTTTGGCGCAACTCTGTTTCCCTCTCCTTGGGGAGAGGGAGGGGCCCACGAAGTGGGAGGGTGAGGGGGAGCGCAGCCTCGCGACGCGAGGCAACTCCGAATTCAGTGGTGTGCTAGACCGAGGCGATCTCTTCGGCCCGATAGCCCTGCAGGTACAGCAGCGCTGTCAGGTCCGCGTGGTCGATGCGGGCGGGGGCGGCGGCGCGGACCGTCGGCTTGGCGTGGAAGGCGACGCCGAGGCCGGCGCGCTGGATCATGGTCAGGTCGTTGGCGCCATCTCCGACCGCCAGGGTGTCGGCCGGCGGCAGGCCCTGTTCCCGGCAGAGACGGACAAGGGCGGCGGCCTTGCCGTCCCGGTTCAGGATCGGCTCGATCACCCGGCCGGTCAGCCGGCCGTCGACGATCTCCAGCGTATTGGCCTCGTCATGGTCGAAGCCGAGCCGTTGGCGGACCCGGCCGGTGAAGAACCGGAAGCCGCCGGAGACCAGCGCGGTGAAGGCGCCATGGGCGGCCATCGTGCGGACCAGGGACTCCGCCCCCGGTGTCGGCACGACTCGGGCATAGGCCTCGTCCAAAGTCGTCTCGGGCAGGTCGCGCAGCAGGGCGACCCGTTCTTCCAGAGCGCCCCGGAAGTCGATCTCCCCGTTCATGGCTCGGGCGGTGATGGCCGCGACCTTCTCTCCGACTCCGGCGATCTCGGCCAGATCGTCCAGGCTCTCACCCTGGATCATGGTCGAGTCCATGTCGGCGATCAGCAGGCTCTTGCGCCGCCCGGCCGCCGGCTGGATGACGACGTCGATCGGCGCATCGCCGATCCGCTTTCGCACCGCGGCCTCGATCGTCGTGGTGTCCGGCCCCTCGAAGGCGATGTCGCACGCGATGCCGGGCGCCAGCCAGTCGGGTTCCTCCGCCGCGACGGCCAGGCTCTCGACGGCAGTATGGGCGGCGGTTGCGGCATCGGCAGGAAGCGAGGGCGCGCCGATCAGCGTCAGGACGTTGGACATGGGGAACCGATGGCGCTGCAGATTGGAGCGAGGACAGATATAAAGCGCCGTGGTTAAAGACAAGACACAAGATCGCCCGGTCGTGCTGGTCGGCGGGCCGACGGCGAGCGGCAAGTCGGCGCTGGCGCTGGATCTGGCCGAGGCGCTGGACGGCGTCGTGATCAATGCCGACAGCATGCAGGTCTATCGCGACCTTGCGGTCGTCACGGCGCGGCCGGATGCGGAGGATCTGGCGCGGGTGCCGCATCGGCTCTATGGCACGATCGACGGGGCCGAGCGGTGCTCCGCGGCGCGCTGGCGCGAGATGGCGATCGCCGAGATCGATGCGGCCCATGGCGACGGCCGTCTGCCGGTCGTCGCCGGCGGGACCGGGCTCTACCTGCGTGCCCTGACCGAGGGCTTCTCCGACATCCCGGATGTGCCCGACGCGGTCCGCTCCGCCACCATGGCGCGGCATGCGGAGTTGGGCGGGGCGGCGTTCCACGCCGCTCTGGCCGAGCGTGACCCGGTGATGGCGGCGCGGCTCAGCCCCGGCGACAGCCAGCGGCTGGTGCGGGCCTGGGAGGTGCTGGAGGCGACCGGGCGCTCCCTGGCGGACTGGCAGGCCGCGCCGGTGGCCGGGCCACCGCCGGGATACCGGTTTCTCACCATCATCCTGGTGCCGCCGCGCGATGCGCTCTACGCCGCCTGCGATCGGCGCTTCGCTGCGATGATGGAGGCCGACGCGGTTGCCGAGGTGCGGGCATTGCTGGCGCGTGGCCTCGACCCGGCGCTGCCGGTCATGAAAGTGCTGGGCGTGCCGGAGATCGCCCGCTTCCTGGCCGGCGAGGTCGATCGCGACACGGCGATCGCGCAGGCGCAGCAGGCGACGCGGCGTTATGCCAAGCGCCAGATGACCTGGTTTCGCAACCAGATCCTGGCCCGATCGCCGGAAAATACCCATGCGCTGGATGCGCAATATTCGAAAAGTTTGTGGCCGGAAATCTTGTCGATTGTTCGAGATTGGCGTTGACCTTGCAGTGCAACACGTCTAGCTTGCCCGTCCCCGCGGAAGAGGGGGCGCAATAACGCGAAGACGCAACAGGTGAGGGCCTCTCCGAGGGCCCTTTTTTAAGGCACGAGGACAATGTCTGACGAACAACTGACCGGAGCCGAACTCGTCCTGAAAGCCCTGGTGGATCAGGACGTGGATGTCATCTTCGGGTATCCGGGCGGTGCGGTGCTGCCGATCTACGATGCGCTGTTCAAGCAGAACGCCATCCGGCACATCCTGGTACGGCACGAACAGGCCGCCGTACACGCCGCCGAGGGGTATGCCCGCTCGACAGGCAAGGTCGGCGTCGTCCTCGTTACCTCCGGTCCCGGCGCCACCAATGCGGTGACGGGGCTGACCGATGCGCTGATGGACAGCATTCCCGTGGTCTGCCTGACCGGGCAGGTGCCCACGCACCTGATCGGCAACGACGCCTTCCAGGAATGCGACACCACCGGCATCACCCGCCCCTGCACCAAGCACAACTACCTGGTCAAGGACGTCAACCGGGTTGCGCGCACCATCCACGAGGCGTTCTACGTGGCCAAGAGCGGCCGGCCGGGCCCGGTGGTGATCGACCTGCCCAAGGACGTGCAGTTCGACTCGGGCGACTACGAGCCGCCGGAGAATATCGAGCACAAGAGCTACCGCCCGCGCCGCGAGCCGGACAACGGCTCGGTCAGGCAGGCGGTGGAGCTGATCGCCAAGGCCAAGCGTCCGGTCTTCTACACCGGCGGCGGCGTCATCAATTCCGGCCCGCAGGCCTCAGCCGCCCTGCGCGAACTGGTCCGGCTGACCGGCGCGCCCTGCACCAGCACGCTGATGGGGCTGGGCGCCTTCCCGGCGTCGGACCCGCAATTCCTCGGCATGCTGGGCATGCACGGGACCTATGAGGCCAATCTGGCCATGTACAATTGCGACGTCATGGTGGCGCTGGGCTCGCGCTTCGACGACCGGGTGACGGGCAAGATCTCCGCCTTCTCGCCGGGCTCGAAAAAGATCCATGTCGACATCGACCCCAGCTCGATCAACAAGAACGTGCAGGTCGATTTGCCGATCGTCGGCGATGTCGGCGTGGTGATCGAGCAGATGGTGGCCCTGCTGAAGAAGCGCGCCAAGCCGGACCGGAAGGCGTTGCAGCCCTGGTGGGCCCAGATCGAGAAGTGGCGCGGGCGGGAGTGCCTGAAGTTCCACCAGAACATGGCGCCGGATGCGATCGTCAAGCCGCAATACGCGCTGAAGCGGCTGGCCGAGCTGACCGCCGGCCGCGACGACGTCTTCATCACCACGGAGGTCGGCCAGCACCAGATGTGGGCCGCCCAGTTCATCCCCTTCGAGGAGCCGAACCGCTGGATGACCTCCGGCGGGCTCGGCACCATGGGCTACGGCTTCCCGTCGGCGGTGGGGGTGCAGATCGCCCATCCGGACGCGCTGGTGATCGATGTCGCCGGCGAGGCCTCGATCATGATGAACATCCAGGAGATGTCCACCGCCGCCCAGTACCGGCTGCCGGTGAAGATCTTCGTGCTGAACAATTTCTGGATGGGCATGGTGCGCCAGTGGCAGGAGCTGCTGCACGGCGAGCGCTATTCGGAGAGCTATTCCGACGCCCTGCCGGATTTCGTGAAGATGGCCGAGGCGTTCGGCTGGACCGGCCTGCGGGCCACCAGGGTCTCCGAGGTCGACGACGTCATCACCCGGATGATCGAGACCGACGGACCGGTCTTCGTCGACATGCAGGTCGAGAAGTCGGAGAACTGCTTCCCGATGATCCCCGGCGGGCACGCCCACAACGACATGCTGCTGGGGCCGGAGGACAAGGCGGAGAAGCCGGCGGCGGAAGACGGCATGGTCCTGGTCTAGGGCTGTCTCTTCCTCATCGAACCAGGGATTTCACCACAGAGACACAGAGGCACAGGGAAGAAGAGAGTTGTCATTCCCGCGAAGGCGGGAATGCAGATTTCACATGTCGTTCCGCGCCACCATCGTGAACACTGGATTCCCGCCTTCGCGGGAATGACAAAAGGACTGATTTTGGTTCTCTGTGTCTCTGTGCCTCTGTGGTGAACATCCCAAACGCCAACAGGCCTTCGGCCGACCGACAAGAAAAAGACGACCATGCCCCCCAAAGACGAACCCATCGAGCAGCACACCATATCGGTGCTGGTGGACAACGAACCCGGCGTGCTGGCCCGGGTGATCGGCCTGTTCTCCGGCCGCGGCTACAACATCGAGAGCCTCACCGTCGCCGAGGTCGAGCACGACAAGGCGCAATCGCGCATCACGCTGGTCACTTCCGGCACGCCGATGATCATCGAGCAGATCAAGGCCCAGCTCGACCGGCTGGTGCCGGTGCACAGCGTCAACGACCTGACCATGGAAGGCCCGTTCGTGCAGCGCGAGCTCGGCCTCATCAAGGTCCAGTCGACCGGCGAGAAGCGCATCGAGGCGCTGCGCATCGCCGACATCTTCCGCGCCCGGGTGGTCGACAGCACCACGGAGAGCTTCACCTTCGAGGTCACCGGCTCGTCGGAGAAGCTCGACGCCTTCATCGGCCTGATGCAGCCGCTGGGCCTCAACGACGTCAGCCGCACCGGCGTCGTCGCCATCGCCCGCGGGCCGGGCGGGGTGCTGGGAACCGAATAAAGGCCATCCGGCCGGCGGCATTTCGCCGTCATTGCATCCGACAGTCGCAGCCACGGCAGATTGCGACAACCGGCGCGGCCGCCTGCGGCCAGCGCCCTGAATGCAGCGGGTGGATATGGGGGATCGGGAAAAGCTCGGCATCGGCAGCACAATGCTCTGGAGCGTCCGGGCGCTGGCACATCAGCGCGCTTGGCTGGCGCCCTTGGTGTTGTGCTGGCTGGTCGCCGAGGCCGTGTTCGGCATCGCCCATCGAACCTTCACACTCCACCTGAGAGGCGCCGCCGCCGACCTCCTGGCGCCGTCGGTGCCGTGGATGTCGAGCTGGGACTGGCCCTATCTGTTCCACGCTGTCGCGGCGATTCCGCACAATCTGTTCGGGTCGGTCTTTGCCGTGCTCGTCATGCGGACATTCCTTTACGCGCACCCGCTCGGCAGTGTCGGCAATCGGTCCAGCTTCGCCTGGTCGGTTGCCGCGCTCTTCCTGTTCAAGATGTGCGTGTCCGCATACCACGTCACGTGGCAATGGGCGGCATACCCACACGCGGGAATGATCCCGACGCTGTTTGTCTGGGCCTTCTTCTGGACGATCGGGACCGCCGTCCTCGCCCGCTTCTGTCTGGTGTATGCCGCTGCTTCGATGGGCCGCGGCTGGCAATTGCAAGAGAGTTGGCGCGCCGCCGCCGGGAATGGCTTCCGGCTCATCTTCTTTTTCCTGGCGGTCTATGGCGCCGCACGGGTCGTCGGCAATGTCGCCGAAGGTCTGATCACGGCACAGGCTTCCGACCTTGGGCGTGATGCGATTCTGGTGGCGCTGGCCTGTCTGGGCGCCGTGAAGAAAGTGGCCACGAGCATGATCCTGCTGGCCGTCATTTCGGTCGCCTTCAGCCGACTGACCGGGTATCCGGCGGCCGGGATTCCGTACTCGCAAAGGACCCGGGAAGCGTTGGCGGCGACATTCGACTAGGTCATGTCCCGTCATGCCGGCGACCGGTTCGGCCCGCCGGCCGGCCATGATATGGGTGGTGTCGCGGTGCGGGCAGACGGAACGAATTGGATGCAGGCCGGGCGGCGGCGATGAACACACTGGGCATAGGCAATGTGATGCGCTCGGCATTCGTGGCGCTGTGGATCGGATGGCTTCCGATCATCGCCTGCATCCTGTCCTGGATTGCCGCGGAAACGGCGCTCACTGTCGTTGCGGAGACGCATGAACTGGGAAGGACCGTCCTGATCCGGCTGCTGACCTGGGGTGCGTTCGACTTTCTGCAGGTGGGCTCCCAGTTCTTCGCGGCGTTGCGAAAGACGGTTGATACGCTTCCCCATCACGTGGTTCGGGCGCTGTTCATGGGCGTGTTGCTCCGCACTGTCCTGACCGGCCCGCGATCTGTGGTCAGACTGAGCTTTGCCGGAACGGCGGCGAGCTTGTTCGGCGTCAATCTCGTCTGGGTGTTTCTGTTCTTCCTCACCGAGTGGTTGGCGCGATCGGTCGAATTTCCGACCTCCGGATCGGGAACCGAGGAGTTGGTCTTCTTCGTCGCCGTCCTGTCGATCGCGCTGGGCTATGCTTGGCTGCTCTCCCGGTTCAGCATGATCTACCCGCTCTCCGCTACCGGGGCGGGCTGGCGTCCGATCGCCGCATGGCGACTTGCCAAGGGCCATTCGATCCGACTGTTCGCGCTTGTCATCCTGCTGCTGGTGCCCCTTGGCGTCGCCCGTGGAATTGTGGAGTCGCTTCCATTCCGGTCGGTCTTGTCGGCGCCATTCGGAGACGCACAGCTCGTCGAGCGAGCCTTTGGCAATGCCGTCTTCAATTGCCTCAGCCTGGCGGTCCTGATGGTCGTCTTCGCGGTGGTCTATACCCGGCTCTCCGGGTTCCCGGCGGTGGGCATTCCAGGTGCGGAGCGCACGCCAGGGCAACTGGCAGACACGTTCGACTGACGGTCACGCCCGCGACTCGTGCGGCGGCCGGTCCGCCATGATATGGGTGGTTCGGGGTCGGGTGGACGGAACGGGCGCGATGCGGGCCGGGCGGCGGCGATGAACAAACTGGGCATGGGCGATGTGATGCGCTCGGCGTTCGTGGCGCTGTGGCGCGGCGGATGGCCGATCATCGTTTGCCTGGCGCTGTGGGTCGTGGCCGAGATCGCCAACGATGCCTGGCAGCGGTTCTTCAATCCGATTGGCTGGATGCTGGGCTTGCGGTCGATTGACGGTGAGATCATCCGGTTCGATCCGCAGCGGCGATACGGCTATATCCTGGGCCTGACATATCTGGGCTACGCCGCCATCGGCGATATCGTGCGCTGCGCCTTCATGGCGGCCATCCTGCGCATCATCCTGGTCGGGCGGGTCGGGCCCTGGGGTGTCGGAGGCTTTGGTCTGGTGCGTGCCAGCGGCGCGGTGCTGCTGGTGAACCTCGCCGTCACGGCGACCAGGACAGGCCCGCCCTGGATGTTCAACACCGTGCTGGGCCCGTCGGTGCTTGGCGAGCCGTTCGGGATCATCGAGATCGGCTCCGGTCTGGGCTTCATCCTGGTCTTGCTGTATCTGGCCGCACGTCTCTGCCAGGTCTATCCCAGCATGGCGGTCGGCCACGGATGGGGGTTGGCGCGATCCTGGCGGTCGAGTGCCGGCAACGGAATTCGACTGACGGTGCTGATCGTGCTGGTGCTGATCGTCTACCTGATCGCCAACAGCATCGTCGAAGTCACCCTCTATCGGCAGGTCCTTCTCGACGATCCCGATACCTTCACGGCGCTGAACTGGATGATCGCGGCGAAGACCGCGGTCGCGCGGGTGTTGCTGACGTCGATTCTCCTGGCCATGGCGGCGGTCGTCTTCGCGCGGCTGGCCGAGTTTCCGGCCGCCCACATCCCCGGGTCCGGACGGACGCCGGAGGAGCTTGCGCAAGCATTCGACTAGGGCCGGCCAAGCCCGATGGTCAGCCGGGCGGCGCGCGGGTAATCTGCTGCGCCCGATGGGCTGGCGACGGTGGCAAGGAGGCGCGAATTGAGCCAGGGCATGAACAGGCTCGATGTCGGCGAGGTGGTCAAGGCGGCCTATGGCTCGCTGTGGCTGCAGCGGCGCGCGCTGGCCGGCTGGTCCGTCGTGCCCTGGCTGCTGGTTGCGGTGATCGACCTGCTGGGGCGCCCCTATACCGACCAGCTTGACGCGATCCTGCTGTCCAACCCGCCCACGGCGGAATGGCAAACCGGTCTGGTGATCGCCGGCCAAGTGCGCAACGCGCTGCAGCTGGCGGTGTGGACCGTCCTGGAGATCGCCTGCTACCGGCTGTTCCTGCTCGGCTCGCGCTCGGAGCTGCCGGCGTCGCAGATGCGCGCGATCTATGTCAGCTTGCTCACCTTCAACATCGCGCTGATGGCGGTCGCGGTGGTGCCCAACCTGTTCTTCGACTATTTCCGGATCACCCGGCTGCAGCCGGGCTGGGAAGGCGTCTCGCTGCTGTACTTCTTCTTCTATGTCTTCATCGGCGTCCGCCTCGCCTTCGTCTTCCCGGCGATCAGCCTGGGCTGGCCGTGGGATCTGGGCAGCCGCTGGGCCGAGACCCAGGGCAATTTCTGGCGATTGCTGGTGGCGCTGTTCACCGCCTATCTGCCGATGTTCCTGCTGCTTGGCCTGTTCTCGGCATTCGGGCTCAAGGTCACCGGCTATTCATTCTCGCCAAGCGGCCTGCCGCTCCTCGAGGCCCTGGCCCGCAGCTTCGTCAGCCTGGTGCTGCTGCTGGCGGCGACCGCGGTGACGGCGGCGGCGGTGTCCCAGATCACCGGGCGCAGGGCCCAGGGCATGACCGGGCAGGGGCCGGGCCCGACGGAGATCGCCTCGCGGTTCGACTGATGCCGGCGGCGGGCCGGGCGCGTCAGCCCAGATAGGGCGACTGGGCCGCCAGCGGCGCCTGGGCGCCGTCCAGGCTGAAGATCCGCTTGCTGCCGAAGCCCTTCACCTCGCTCACGCCGCGGTCGGTGAAGCTGAACTCGTGGCGGATCAGGTCGTGCATGTCCTCGCACAGGGTGATCTCCATGGGCTCGGACAGGGCCTCCAGACGGGCCGCCAGGTTCACCGCCGGGCCGAAGATGTCATAGACGTATTTCTGCACCCCGACGATCGAGCCGATCAGCGTGCCGGAGTTGATCCCGATGCGGCAGATCCATTCATTGGCGTGGGCGCTGTTGCGGCGCTGCAGGTAGCGCAGGATCAGCAGCGCCACCTTGGCGATGTTGTGGGCGTGCTCCGGCGTGTGCTCCGGGATGCCCGAGACCGCCATATAGGCGTCGCCGATGGTCTTGATCCGCTCGCAGCCGAACTGCTCCACGATCCGGTCGAAGGCGGTGAAGATGTCGTTCAGCTCGGCGATGACCCCGGCCGGGTCCTGCGAGATGGCCATGTCGGTGAAGCCGACGAAATCCAGCATCAGCACCGAGGCCATCTCGTATTTCTGCGGCGCGGTCACGCCGAAGGTCTTCAGCTCCTCGTAGACGCTGCGCGGCATCACGTTCAGCAGCAGCTTCTCGACCCGCTCCTTCTCGCGCTGCAGGGTCCGGTTCTGCTTCTCCACCATCTTCGAATAGGACTCGATCATGTATTCGAGTTCCTTGATCTTCGTGATGTTGGTGCATTCCAGGATCATCACCGACATGTCGTTGTAGACGTGCCGGGTGAAGTGCAGCGCCAGGGTCATCGGCCGTCGCTTGATCTTGATCTGGGCCTCGCAGGCATAGGTCTTGCCGTCGGCCAGCCGGGACTCGACCAGCCGCAGGTCGACATCCGGGAACAGGTCGCTGAGGCCGGTACCGACCCCGACGGTGCCGGGGAACCACTCCACGAAGCGGCGGTTGCCGAAGACGATCTCGCGGGTGTCGCGCTTCAGGATCGCCAGGCCGACGCCGACCGACTCGAGCAACATCTTGTTGAAGTTCTCGATGTTCATCGGCGGCCCCTGCCTGCGTCCTCGTTGCCCGGCACCGGCCCGTCAGGCCGAGATGATGTAGGAGGATCGGCCCTTGATGTCCTGTACCACCGCGTCGATGTCGTGCGGTTCCAGCTCGAACTCCTCCAACGTCTCGCGCAGCAGCGTCACCATCTCCTGGAAGGCCACGGCGTCGATGCCCAGATGCGCGTGCACCCGCTGCAGCACCTCGTTGGTGTAGCTCGCCGGCCCGCCCATGACCGAGGCGATGAATTTGGTCTGGTGATCGATCAGGTTCGGAAGTTCGACGTCCTCGAAATAGTCGCCGATAACGTCGGAATCCAAGACCTTGTCATAGAACGCCATGACGATCTTGCTGACGCTGGTGAACCCGCCATAGCGATCGAACATGCTGGCTGCCATTGCGACCTCCGCCCCGCTGCACCCCCTGTATTTGATATAGCACAGATTTTAGCAGTAAGCGCGAGACCGGCAACGTCTCCGCATAAAGACGGCGCAGGGCCATCGTCGGAGAACTATTGTGCGGCGATTTTCCACGTCCGGCATTTTGGCTCTGCACCATTTTGGATTGTCTGTCAGAAGGCGATGTTCGCCATTCGTGGAAAGTAGAGGGGCGCCCGACATTTTCGCCCATTGCGCCGAATTGCGGAATATCGGCATCGGGGTTCGTCGCCGTTTGGGGAATGTTGCGCTGTTGCGCCGCGGCACACTTGGATTCCGCCGCCGCGAAGTGCTATGGACAGCGCCCGGTCTGCCGGACGGGCCAAGAAACGAGAGAAAACCGGGTCAACAGGAAAGGAATTGTCCGCCATGCGCGTCTATTACGATCGCGATGCCGATGTAAATCTGATCAAGACCAAGAAGGTGCTGATCGTCGGCTATGGCAGCCAGGGCCATGCCCATGCCGCTAACCTGCGCGACAGCGGCGCGAAGGACGTTCGCATCGCCCTGCGCCCCAGCTCGGCGACCGTGAAGAAGGCGGAAGCCGCCGGCTTCGAGGTGATGAGCCCGGCCGAGGGCGCGGCCTGGGCCGATGTCGTGATGATGTGCGCGCCGGACGAGCTGCAGGCCGACATCTACAATGAGCATATCGGGCCGAACCTGCGCGATGGCGCCGGCATCGCCTTCGCCCATGGCCTGAACGTGCACTTCAACCTGATCGAGCCGTCCAAGGAGATCGACGTCTTCATGGTGGCGCCGAAGGGACCGGGCCACACGGTGCGCGCGGAATACCAGAAGGGCGGCGGCGTGCCCTGCCTGATCGCGGTCGACCAGAACGCAAGCGGTGCCGCCTTCGATATCGGCCTGTCCTATGCCTGCGCCATCGGCGGCGGCCGCTCCGGCGTCATCGAAACCACCTTCAAAGAAGAGTGCGAGACCGACCTGTTCGGCGAGCAGGTGGTGCTGTGCGGCGGGCTGACGGCGCTGATCCAGGCCGGCTACGAGACCCTGGTGGAGGCCGGCTACGCACCGGAGATGGCCTATTTCGAGTGCCTGCACGAGGTCAAGCTGATCGTCGACCTGATCTATGAGGGCGGCATTGCCAACATGCGCTACTCGATCTCCAACACCGCGGAGTATGGCGACTACACCCGCGGGCCGCGGATCGTCACCGACGAGACCAAGGCGGAGATGAAGCGCATCCTCAACGAGATCCAGACCGGCAAGTTCACCCGCGACTGGATGCTGGAGAACCGGGTCGGCCAGACCAGCTTCAAGGCCACCCGCCGCCGCGCCGCCGAGCACGATATCGAGCAGGTCGGCGAGAAGCTGCGCGCCATGATGCCCTGGATCGGCGCCAGCAAGCTGGTCGACAAGGAAAAGAACTAGACCGGGCCGGCCGGGCGTTCCGGGCGGTTTCCGTCAGGTGTCGAGGCCGCCGCCCCGCGGCGGCCGGCGGCCCTAGCGTTGCCGTCCTGATCCTTCGACAGGCTCAGGATGAGGGCGCGTGTTGCGCCAATGGTTCGACATTCACCCTCATCCTGAGCCTGTCGAAGGATCAGGACGGCAACGCCGGTACTGCGGGTCCCAGGCCCCGCGCTTGCACATCCCCTCGCCGAGAGCAGCATCGACCGGCCGATCACATTGGCCTTGTGACGGTCATGCGTGTATCTTGTGACCCATTCGATGCAATTTTATTTTAATTCCATCTAACTGCAGGTAGCGGGTCAGCTCGGGGGAGGCTGCCATGCCCGTTTCTGGGTCACAGACCGCATTCGACTGCATCGTGCTCGGCGCCGGCATCGCCGGGGTCACGGCGGCCCGGGACCTTCAGCAGGCCGGTCTGAACATCCTGCTGCTGGAAGGCTCCGACCGGGTCGGCGGGCGCATGTACTCGGTCTGGGATTTCGTCAAGAAGGACGGCAAGCCGATCCCGATCGAGGCCGGCGCGGAATACATCCATGTGGAGCCGTCGGATCGCTACAAGGCGTTCTGGGACGAGGTGCACAGCCACCGCTTCACCGCGTCGCCGCTCTACAAATGCGGCACCGGTGTCATCCGCATTCCCCGCAACCGGCTGTTCTTCCCGGTGTGGAAGCGCACCAAGATGCTGGCCGAGGTCATCGCCGCGCCCGAACTGTGGAGCGTGCCCGGCTGCCTGGAGAAACTGCGCGACTTCGACTGGAAGCGCGCCGCCGACATCTCGGCGAAGGAGTTCGCCGCCCGCTGCGTCGCCGAGGAGCAGCTCGGCTCCCGCGCCACCTCCCTGCTGGAATACACCCTGACGGCCCATACGCCGGGCTTGATCGACGATCTCAGCATCGCCGGCATGGCCTCCGACGGCATTCCCGACCAGTTGATGGAGCCAACCGAATACCGCATGGAGCTGAAGAGCTCCCAGCGCCACGACGTCTGCGGCTTCGACCGGCTGCCGGATCGTATCCTGCGCCAGTTCAAGAAGGCCGGCGGCGAGTTGAAGAAGAGCCGGTTCGGCAAGACCGACTGCAGGATCGTCAAGGTGGAGCGCCAGTCCGGCGGCACGGTCGCGGTCACCACCGAGGGCGGCAAGACCTATGCCGGCAAGGCGGTGCTGTGCACCTTCTCCGCCGGCATGCTGAACCCGGACACGGGCGAGGGGGCCGCGATCTTCGGCGACCTGCTGACCCCGAAGAAGCGCCGGGCGCTGGAGATGGTCGGCATGGGGGCGATCACCAAATTCGCCCTGGAGTTCAAGGAGCGGGTCTGGGACGACGACGAGCGCACCGCAGCCCACATGTCGGTGCTCAGCAATCCGCGCGGCAAGGCCCGCACCTTCTTCTCCAACTTCCCCAAGGAGCATCACGGCCCGCACGTGCTGACCGGCCTGCTGATGAACCAGGATCATCGCCGCATCGCCCGAATGACCGACGCACAGGCCGTCGACCACGTCTTCAGGGCCCTCGGCGCGATCTACGGCCGCGGCCGAAGCTGGAAGCAGGAGGACCTGCTGGCCCGCAGCCCCGATCATCCGCGCGGCGACTTCGTCGCCAACTTCGTGCGCCAGGACTGGTCGAAGGACCGGTTCGCCCGAGGCGGCAATTCCTATCTGCGCTTCATCCCGAAACGCCAGCGGAAGATCGCGGCCTCGGCGTCCCGTGAGGCGCTGAAGGATCCGCGCGACAGCATGCCGGTCTTCTGGGCCGGCGAAGCCACCGCGCCGGCCTACGATCCGGACTACCAGCCCCTGGCCGTTCATGGCGCCTGGCGCAGCGGCGTCTGCGCGGCCCGGGACATCCACCAATTCCTGAACCATTGCGGCGGCGATGCCGCCCGGTTCGGCCGGTACTACACGGACCGCTATCCGGCGCGGTGATCCGGCAGGAGCAGGTCCGGATCCGCCGTCTCAGGCCACCCGGCCACGCGCCGCGACCGGATAGCTGCGCTCGACCCGTTCGCCGATGACGGCGTGAACCTGGTCATGCAGGTTCGAGACCGCGCAGGCGTGGTTGGGGATGATGGTCAGCACCTCGCCGATCGCCGGCCGACCGGTTTCGTCCGAGAAGTCGAGGTTCCCGTGCTCCTCGCTCATCTGGTAGAGGCGGGCGGCCGGGTATTCCAGCACCGTTCCGTGGCCGCCGATATTCATCACGTCGGAGGACAGGGTCTTCGAGCCGGCATCGACGATCGCCCGGTCGGCGGTCGGCCGGCTGACCACCGTGGCCCGGATGCTCAGCGCGCATTCCTCCAGCGTCGCGGCGCCGAATTCGACCTGGGAGCGGTCGTAGTAGATGTAGGTGCCGGCGCGATGCTCGGTGGCGGCGGGGACCTCATGGGCCGTCCACATGTCCGGCGAGCCGCCGCTGCTGACGATCTTCGCCTCCAGGCCGGCAGCGGCGCATTCCGCGACCGCCTCGTCCAGGAACGCCTGCACCTCCGGCTGCCGGCCCGGCGGCGGGTAGGTCATCAGCCCTGCGAATGTCAGTCCGGGCAGGACATCGATGCGTCGCGCCAGCGCGGCCGCTTCGACCGGATCCTGTACGCCGCATCGCGCCGCGCCGGTATCGCACTCCACCAGCATGGCAACGGTCCGGCCTGAATCGTCGAACGCGGCCGACAGGCCCTCGGCGGTTTCGGCGCTGTCGCAGGTCAGGGTGAGGGTGACCCGCCGCGCCAGTTCGACGGCCCGGCGCAGCTTGGCGCCGCCGACCAGATTGTAGGGGATCAGGATGTCGTCCAGTCCGGCATCCGCCATGATCTCGGCCTCGCCCAGCTTCTGGCAGGCGATGCCGACCGCCCCCAGCGAGACCTGCCGCCGGGCGAAGTGGGGGATCTTGTGGGTCTTGATGTGCGGCCGGTTGGCCAGCCCGTGCGCGTCGCAATAGGCCTGCCAGCGCGCGAGGTTTCGCTCGACCCGCTCCAGGTCGATCACGACGCATGGGGTCTCCAGGTCCTCGACCCGCATCGGCTGTTCCTCCCCGGACTGACGTCAGGGTCGACGGGCCCGGATTGGCCCGGTTCGACCGCGAACCCAGGGATAACACAGGCGCCGACGCCGTCGGCACCGCGGATCGGTCTAGGCGCCGGCAAACGCCCCGAAATGCTGGCCGAAGACGGCATCCCAGCCGGTCTGGTAATTGCCATGCACGGCCGCCGCGCGCGCGCCCAGCGCCTCCCAGCCGCGATGTTCCAGTTCGACCCGCGTCGCCGCGTCGGCGATTGCCGTGAACCGCAATTCGACCTCGGTATGCGGGTCGGCCGGCTGGCCCGGATGCCAGGTGAAGACCACGCGGTGTGGCGGCTGCCACACCGTCACCGTGCCCCAGACATGCTCCTCGCCCGACGCCGTGCGCTCCAGAACCCGGCCGTCGACGCGGGCTTCGATCCCGCACCATTCGGCGTCGTCGCCGCCGACCGAATGGGTCGCCATGGGCCACCATTGCGCCATCTCGGCCGTGAACAGGCGGAACGCCTCGTCGATCGGGCGGGCCACCTCGACCGATTTCACGATCGGCTGCAGGATGGTGTCGGTCGTCGATTGGCTCATGATTTCCCTCCCGTGTCGCCGCGATCGGCGGCGGTCTTGAACGCGGCCAGCGTGTCGGCCCAGTAGCTCTCCAGATAGGCCTTCAGCGCCTCCAGCCCCGCCGCGTCGACCTCGTAGAGTCGGCGGGCGCCGTCACGGCGCTCGAAGACGAGGTCGGCCTGCTTCAGCACCTTGAGATGCTGCGACACCGCCGGCCGGCTGACCGGCAGCCTTCGTGCGATGTCGGCGACCGAGCGCGGCCCTTCGCGCAGCATCTCCAGGACGGCGCGGCGAGTGGGGTCGGACATGGCGGCGAACACCGAGTCGTAAGTCATGACTTACGGTAAGTCGCTGCTAACGGTAAGTCAACACTTACCAGATTCCGAGTTCCATGCCGGACCATGGACTCACGCTGCTTCTAGCCGTAACACGGTCGGCCTATGCTCCGATTGTGCGCATTCAGGGGAGGTGGGAGATGGCGACATCGGTGAAGGACATGCTGGCGGCGGCCAATGCGGCCGTCCCGAAAGTCACCTATGAGGAGGCGAAGGAGCTGATCGACTCCGGCAATGCCCTGGTGGTCGACGTGCGCGACGCGCCGGAGGTCGCGGCCAGCGGCAAGGTTGCCGGCGCCCTGCATGTCAGCCGCGGCATGCTGGAATTCCGGGCCGATCCGGAATCACCCTTTCACCACGAGGACTTCACCAAGGACCGGACGGTGATCGTGTACTGCGCGTCGGGCGGGCGGTCAGCCCTGGCCGGCAAGGCGCTGCAGGACCTCGGCTTTGCCGATGTCCGCAACCTTGGCGGATTCCAGGGCTGGGCCGAGGCCGGCGGGGCGATCGACAAGCCGATCGAGCCGGGCATGTAACCGCCCGGCCGGTATCAGACCCCGGCGCGTTCCAGCAGCGGGTTCAGCGCCGGGTCGATCTGCGGCGCGTTCCTGCGGATGAAGGTCAGCAGGGCCTTCTCGTTTTCTTCCAGCGGCCCGGAGGCGCCGACATTGGCCAGCAGCCACTGCGCCTCGACCGGGTCGATGCTCTCGCGGGACATGGCCGTCGCCAACTGGGCGCGCTCCTTCTCCAGCTCCTCCTGCTTGGCGTATTTGCCGAACAGGTCGGCCTCGCGCCGGGCGTCCTCCATGGGGAAGTCGAACCGGCGCAGGGAGCTGCCCATATCCTTCAGGAAGCCGCCGACACCGCGGCGCTCGTCCAGCCAGCGCTCCCGGCGCAGCTCCTCCTCGGCGGTCGGCACATGCGGCGGGGCGCCGGGGAACATCAGGAAGTTGGCCACCGCCTTGACGTACAGATCGTCCCAGCTGGCCGGGCGCTCGGTCCCCCTGGTGGCGTCGTTCAGCGCGATGATCAGCTCCGCCTCCTCGCGGGTCACCGTGTATCCGCCGGGGCTGCCGGCGGCATAGATGACCTTGCGGATCAGCGCGACGTCGGCCGGGCTGATTTCCGCCGGCGGGCGGTTCGAGCCATAGGCGGCGGTCTCCGGCTGCAGGATGCTGTCGCGGATCGCCTGCATGGCCAGCAGCGCCAAGGGCGGCGGGCTGGAGATCGCCCAATGCACCACATTGATCAGCAGCTCCAGCTCGGTCTCGCCGTCGACCTTGCCGTCGCGGAGGATGTTGTCGATGAGGAAATTCGCCTTCTCGTCCGAGACGTATTTCTTCGGCTCCACCTTCCAGACAACGTGATCGGTCAGGGCGTCGACGAAGAAGGCCGCCCATTCCGGGGCCTTCTCGGTGCAGGCGGCGTCGATGGCGAAGACCTGCTCGGCCTCGCGCCTGTCGATCAGCCCGTCCTGGAACATGGTCTTGCGCAGGTTCAGCACATCGTCGGCCGTCACGCGGCCCTTGGCGATGATGTCGTCGACCAGCGAATGGGGAATGGCGTCGTCCATCGGTCTTGAGCCCTTTCGGCAACCGGGAATGCGGCGCCCGATGCTGCGCGATCTTGCTGAATATTTCCTAAACGGGGCCGGTGCGATGTCCGGGTCGAGCTGGACCTGGGCGACACTGTTCAGGGCCTGTACGCCCTCGGACCCCAAGGGCGCCGATGCCCGGAATCACGCGGTTTGAAAGCGGTTCCGGCGCAGGAAAATCGTTGCGCCGGTCAGGTGTTCCGCATAGACATGCATTCGTGCGTACGACGCGCTCCGTCTTCAGATTTTGTTAACCCTAAGGGCGGCAAGCTGGCGACGAACCAGGCCCAGGACGGGCCGCGTTTGGAGGGTGCCTGTCGTGGCCACGCCGCGATCGACGAACGGTGACGCGATCCTTGCAGACGGCCGGTATCCGGCGGTTTCAGGGTCCGGGACCGGCGCCTTTCCTGCTCATCGCACCTTACGGGCTGGGTGATCGCATTGTCCGCCCCGGGATTCCGCGAAACGACGGACACGTCGGATTGGCGGTCGCGCTCCCGGGTCGATCGGATGGCCGAATCGCGCAGCGCCGTATCGGCGGAGGGCTAGTCCACATGGGGCCTGGAACTGGAAGGGCGGCGACAACGTGATGTCGGACCGCATTGTCATGAGTGATGCCAAGCACGAAGCCGGGCGGCGAACCGTCCGGCCTGTCGGTGCTTGCGCGGGACTGGCATGACCCCCATGACGCGTCAGATCCGCTCGCCGCACATATCCGAACTTCGCCATCGCAATCAGCATACGGTCACATGCTCTCCAATCTTCTAGGGTTCCTGTCCGCCGATATGGCCATCGACCTCGGCACCGCGAACACGCTGGTGTACGTGAAGGGCCGCGGCATCGTGCTCAACGAGCCGTCGGTGGTCGCCATCGCCACCCGGCGCGGCAAGACCCAGGTCCTCGCGGTCGGCGACGAGGCCAAGCAGATGCTCGGCCGCACCCCCGGCAACATCCAGGCCATCCGCCCGCTGCGCGACGGCGTCATCGCCGATTTCGACGTGGCGGAGGAGATGATCAAGCACTTCATCCGCAAGGTGCACAACCGGCGCAGCTTCGCCAGCCCGCAGGTGATCATCTGCGTGCCGTCGGGCTCCACCGCCGTTGAGCGTCGGGCGATCCAGGAATCGGCGGAATCCGCCGGCGCCCGCAAGGTCGGCCTGATCGAGGAGCCGATGGCCGCGGCGATCGGCGCCGGCCTGCCGGTGACCGAGCCGACCGGCTCCATGGTCGTCGATATCGGCGGCGGCACCACCGAGGTCGCCGTGCTGTCGCTTGGCGGCATCGTCTATTCCCGCTCCGTGCGGGTCGGCGGCGACAAGATGGACGAGGCGATCATCGCCTATATCCGCCGCAACCATAACCTGCTGGTCGGCGAGGCCTCGGCCGAGCGGATCAAGAAGGAGATCGGCTCCGCCTGCCCACCGGAGGACGGCGAGGGCCGGGTCATGGAGATCAAGGGCCGCGACCTGATGAACGGCGTGCCCAAGGAGTTGGTGATCTCCGAGCGCCAGGTGTCGGAAAGCCTGGCCGAGCCGGTCGGCGCCATCGTCGAGGCGATCAAGGTGGCGCTGGAGCACACCGCCCCGGAACTGGCCGCCGACATCGTCGACAAGGGCATCGTCCTGACCGGCGGCGGCGCCTTGCTGGGCAATCTCGATTTCGTGCTGCGGCACTCCACCGGGCTCCCGGTTTCCATCGCCGACGACGCGCTTTCCTGCGTCGCGCTGGGCACCGGTAGAGCCCTGGAAGAGAAAAAGAACTTTCGAAATGTGTTAATAAATATGTACTAGGATTTCGTCCGTCGATGGTGATTCGTTAATGATCTGTCGGGTTGGGCGACGTCCGGTGCTGCTTGGCGGGGCTCCTGTTCGGCAGGGACGGTAGGGAACGAGCGGGTGGTCTATCGAACCAGACCGATGGTTCGCATCGCGGCGCTTCGAGCGCTGGCGCATCGCTTTTCTTTCGTGCTGCTGTTGATGGCGGCCGTCGCGCTGATGGTCCTCGGCCGGGTCGACCCGGCCCTGGTCGAAGGCGTGCGCACCCGCGTGACCGACACCCTCTCGCCGCTGATGGCGATGTTCACCCAGCCGGCCGCCAGCATCGGCGACATTGCCGACGACATCCATGACCTGGCCCGTCTGCGGGCCGAGAACGAGGCCCTGCTGGCCGAGAACGCCGCACTGCAGGAGTACCGCCAGGCCGCCTTCCGGCTGGAGGCGGAAAACCTCAGCCTCCGGACCCTGATGAATTACCGGCCGACCGTGCCGCACGCTTTCCTGTCGGCGCGGGTGATCGGCGACAACAGCGGTGCTTATGTGCGCAGCCTCGCGGTCAATCTGGGGGCCGACAACGGCGTGCGCGACGGCCAGGCGGCCATGGGTCCCCGCGGGCTGGCCGGCCGGGTGGTGCAGACCGGCGACAGTACTGCCCGCATCCTGCTGATCACCGACCTGAACGCGCGCATCCCGGTGATGCTGGAGGAGAGCCGTCAGCGCGCGGTACTGGGCGGCGACAATTCCGACCGTCCGCAGCTGATGTACCTGCCGCCGGACCACGAGGTCGCGGTCGGCACCCGGGTCGTCACCTCCGGCCATGGCGGCATGTTCCCGCCGGGCCTGCCAGTCGGTACGGTCGCGTCGGTCGATGGCGGGCTGGTGCGGATCGAGCCGATCGAGGATCTCGGGCGGCTGGAATTTGTACGGATCACCGATTTCCGACCGGGCGAGGGCGGCGGCCAGATGCAGCTTCACCCGGGATACAACTGGTGACGGATCTCGCCTGGCAAAGACTAGAGCAGTTTCTTCGCCACGCCGCACCCTCCCTGGCGACGTTCCTGCTGGTGCTTCTCAGCGTCACCCCGCTGCCGATCCCGTCCTATGGCGAGGTGGCGCCGGTGCTGCCGATGATCGCGGTCTATTACTGGGCGGCCCACCGGCCTGACCTGCTGCCGTTCAGCATCGTTTTCCTGGCCGGGCTGCTGCTCGACATCCTGACCGGCGGGCCGCTGGGCCTGCACTCCTTCGTGTTCCTGGTCTGCCAGTTCCTGGTCGTGACCCAGCGCCGGCTGCTGGTCGGCCAGCCCTTCCTGTTCCTGTGGGTCGGCTTCGTCGTGGTCGCGTTGCTGTCGGCATTCCTGGAGTGGCTCGCCTTCGGCATCTACGCCAACGACCTCCAGTCGCTCGGCCCGCCGCTGATCAGTGCGCTGATCACCATGGCGCTGTTCCCGATGATCTCCTGGCTGCTGCTGCAGATGCAGCGCGGCCTGTTGCGCCGCACGTGACCGGCCGGGAGCCCCGCCCATGATGGAACGCGACTCCGACCGCTCCCGCTCGCTCACCCGGCGCACCGCCGTGCTCGGGGCGTTCAAGCTCGGCCTGCTCGGCACCCTGTTCGGCCGCATGTACTACCTGCAGGTCACCGAGAGTGAACGCTACCGCATGCTGGCGGAGGAGAACCGCATCAACATGCGGCTGCTGCCGCCGTCGCGCGGGCTGGTCGTCGACCGGTTCGGCGAGCCCCTGGCCCTGAACCGGCAGTACTTCCGGCTGGTCATGGTCGCGGAGCAGGCCGGCGACGTCGAGGCGACCCTGGCGAAGCTCTCGGGGTTCGTGCCTCTGGAGGAGGACGACTGGGCCAAGGTCATGCGCGACCTGCGGCGCCGGCCGGCCTTCGTGCCGGTCACGGTGAAGGAGAACCTGACCTGGGAGGAAGTCTCCCGCATCGAGGTCAACACGCCGGAGCTGCCGGGCCTCACAATCGAGGAAGGCGAGCTGCGCAACTATCCGGCCGGCGCGGCGACGGCCCATGTGCTGGGCTATGTCGGCGCCGTCACTGAAGAGGAGCTGACCGACGACCCGGTCTTGAACCTGCCCGGCTTCCGCATCGGCAAGACCGGCGTGGAGCGGCGGCTGGATCTGGATCTGCGTGGCCACTCCGGGACCAGCCAGGTCGAGGTGAACGCCGTCGGCCGGGTCATCCGCGAGCTGGACGAGGGCCGCGAGGAGGCCGATCCCGGACAGGAGGTTCAGCTCACCATCGATATCGGGCTACAGCAATTCGCCCAGAACCGGCTGGCGCAGGAAGAGAGCGCCTCGGCCGTCACGATGGATGTCATCACCGGCGAGATCTACCAGCTCGCCTCAAGCCCCAGCTTCGATCCCAACGTGATGGCCCTGGGCATCGAGCCGGACGCCTGGAGCGCGCTGATCAGCGACCCCTACAAGCCGATGACCAACAAGGCGATCAACGGCCAGTACGCGCCGGGCTCGACCTTCAAGGTGCTCGTCGCGCTGGCCGCCCTGGAACATGGGCTGATCGACCCGGACGAGACCTTCTACTGCAACGGTTCGATGGTGCTGGGCAACCACCGCTTCCATTGCTGGCGCGAGCGCGGCCATGGCCGCATGGACATGCTGCAGGGCATCGCCCAGTCCTGCGACGTCTATTTCTACGAGCTGGCCAAGAAGGTCGGCATCGAGCACATCGCCGAGATGGCGCGGCGTTTCGGCCTGGGCTCCACCTCCGGCGTCGACATTCCCGGCGAGCGCCCCGGCCTGATCCCGACACGCGACTGGAAGCTGGCCAATATCGGCGAGCCCTGGCAGGGCGGCGAGACCCTGGTGACCGCCATCGGCCAGGGCTTCGTGCTGGCGACGCCGTTGCAACTGGCGCGCATGACGGCGCAGCTGGTCAATGGCGGGCATCTGGTCCAGCCGCATGTCATCCGCCGCGTCGGCCCGGCACCCGACGAGGCGGTCGTCGGCGCCGTGGCGACGGCCGACGGCCTGCCGCCGCGTGGCCCCACCCTGGAGATCAATCCCGAGGCGCTGCAGTTCATCGTCGACGGCATGATCGAGGTCACCTCCGGGCCCCGCGGCACCGCCCGCGGCTCGCAGATCGCCATCGAGCACATGCGCATGGGCGGCAAGACCGGCACCAGCCAGGTCCGCCGCATCACCGCCGAGGAACGCGCCGCCGGCGTCACCAAGAACGAGGACCTGCCCTGGGAGCGGCGCGACCACGCGCTGTTCATCGGCTTCGCGCCGGTGCAGGCGCCGCGCTACGCCACCGCCGTCGTGGTCGAGCATGGCGGCGGCGGCAGCAAGGCGGCCGCCCCCATCGCCCGCGACCTGCTGCAGCAATGTCAGCTCCGCAACATCGCCCGCCGCATCGTCTCCGCCGACGCAGGCCCGCTGTCGGGAATCCGGACTGATGAGGGCTGACGTGTACACCGGCACTGGCACGGGTTCTGAGCCCCTCTCCCCTTGTGGGAGAGGAAGGGGCCCATGGCGAAGCCATGGGAAGGTGAGGGGTCTCGCGCCGGCAGGCGCGGAAAGTCCTCATTCCTTCCGCGCCAGTGGCTCGGCTCCCTGTCTTGTCGCGGCTGGCGCCGCTTCACCCCTCACCCGTCTCGCTACGCTCGCCGACCTCTCCCGCAAGGGGAGAGGTAAAGGAATCCGAGCCGCTGTTGGCTGGGGAAACGCCCGATGATGCGGGACGACTTCTTCGTCGGCAGCCGGTCGGAGTTCACGCTCGGCGAGAAGCTCATTCAGATCAACTGGTTCCTGGTGCTGCTGGTGAGCTGTGTCGCCGGCATCGGCTTCGCCATGCTGTACTCAGCCGCCAATGGCAGCCTGGACCCTTGGGCCTCGCGCCAGATGATGCGTTTCGCGGTCGGGCTGGTGGTGCTGCTGGTCGCCGCGCTGGTGCATATCCGCACCTGGCTCAGCCTGGCCTATCCGATCTATTTCATCAGCCTGGCGCTGCTGGTGGTGGTCGAGTTCAAGGGCGCCATCGGCATGGGCGCGCAGCGCTGGATCGATCTCGGCTTCATCCAGCTGCAGCCGTCGGAGATCATGAAGATCGCCATGGTGATGGCGCTGGCGAAGTACTTCCACGGTCCCACCCTGGAAGAGATCTGGCGCCCGACCCGGCTGTTCGTTCCGCTGTTCATGGTGCTGGCGCCGGTCGGCCTGGTGCTGAAGCAGCCGGATCTGGGCACCGCCATGATCCTGATGATGGTCGGCGGCGCATTGTTCTTCGTGGCCGGGGTGCGGCTGTGGAAGTTCGCCGTGGTGACGGTGATGGGGCTGGGCGCGATCCCGATCGCCTGGCAGTTCCTGCACACCTACCAGAAGAACCGCATCCTCACCTTCCTGGACCCGGAGAGCGACCCGCTGGGCACCGGCTACCACATCACCCAGTCGACCATTGCGCTGGGCTCCGGCGGCGTGTGGGGCCGCGGCTTCATGAAGGGCACCCAGAGCCACCTCAACTTCCTGCCGGAACAGCAGACCGACTTCATCTTCCCCATGCTGGCGGAGGAGTTCGGCCTGATGGGCGGGCTCGGCCTGCTGTTGCTCTACAGTCTGATCGTGGCCTACGGCATCGCCATCGGCCTGCGCTCCCGCAATCATTTCGGCCGCCTTCTGGCGATCGGCCTGACGGTCAACTTCTTCCTCTACGTCTTCATCAACATGGCCATGGTGATGGGGCTGATCCCGGTGGTCGGCGTGCCGCTGCCGCTGATCTCCTATGGCGGCACCGCCATGCTGACGGTGATGTTCGGCATCGGACTGATCATCTCCGTCTTCATCCACCGCGACGCCCGCATGGGCCGCCGCGCCTTCGAGGACGACTACTTCTAGAGCGCCCCGGTTCCGAACCGTCTCCTGCCGGTCGCAAGAGCGCCCGACTGTCCACCCGCCCTCACCACACCGCGTCGTCCCCGGACTTGATCCGGGGACCCATGGTTCCGTTTGCTCAGATGGCCGGAGTTTCGCGCCGCAATCCCGATGGGTCCCCGGATCAAGTCCGGGGACGACGCGGTGTGGTGAGGGTGGTGGTCAGGGCGGATCCGATGCGCGACCCATTTCTAAAGCTCATCCTTTAGAAATTCACCAGGACCCGACGCACCTCTTGCGGCGCGTCGAACCCTCTGCTATCTACCGCGCTCCGCGACGGGTTGGGGCGCATAGCTCAGTTGGTAGAGCAGCTGACTCTTAATCAGCGGGTCCAAGGTTCGAGTCCTTGTGCGCCCACCAAACCCCGGATCCCCAACATATGAATGCTCTCACGCCGCCCTGCGGCCGGAGCCGGTTGGAGGTGTGTCATGCGCAAGACCATCCCATACGAGGCCCAGGCCTCCTTTTGAGGTCATGAGCAAGCGCCGCAAGTCGTTCCCGTCCGAGACGCGGGTCAAGCGCGGCGATCAGGTGGTGCACGGCGATGTCGAGCTGGTCGAGAAGCTTGGCCGCAAGGACCCGTGCCCCTGTGGCTCCGGCCGCTCCTTTCAAGCGCTGCTGCCTGAAATCCGGCCGCTACGACGGCGCCGAACGCGCCCACTACTTTTAGGGAGCGGTGACGTGGCGATGCGCCGCGATTGCGCCGAGCCTTCGCCGTCGCCGTTTTCACGATCGATTTCCGATGCCGTCACGGAGGAATCCCGACGCCGTATCTAGGGTGACCATCCGAACACAACGGCAAACCCACCAGGGCCGGGCGCGATCGAGATCGGCATGTCGATCGCGCCCGGTCCTCGCTCGGTTGGGGGCCGGCGGAGGTATCGCGAGGTCGATCGATGAAGAAGTTCATGGCGTTGGGGATTGGGGCGTTTCTCGGCACATTGGCCACGGCGGCCCAAGGGGTCACGCTGGATGTCTGCCCGTCCGGATGCACCTATTCGACCATCCAGTCGGCCGTTGACGCGGCCGTGGCGGGCGATGTGATCGACATCGCCGCCGGCACCTATGCCGGGGACGTGGACATCGACACGCCGGACCTCACGATCCAGGGGGCCGGGGCCGGCAGCACGATCGTCGAGGGTCTGGGATTTGCCTCCTTCATCTTCCGGGCCGCGGCCTCGCCCGCCGCGCTGTCCGACGTCACCCTGACGTCGCCGGTGTCGATGGGCTGCCTCTACAATTACGGCGCCGCTCTCACCGTGCGCGACAGCGTCCTGGAGGACTGCACGGCCAATTTCGTGCTGGGGCCGCAATATGTCGGCGGCGCCATCTACAGCACCGGCGACCTGACCCTGCGCCGGGTGACGGCCCGGAACAATTCCGCGCCCGGCGGGCTGGGCGGCGCGCTGTATATGGGCTGGGACCCGGCGATCGACGTGCCCGTGCTGCGAATCTTCGACAGCGAATTCACCGGAAACGAGGCCCTGTCCGGTGGCGCGATCTATCTGGACACCGACGTCGTCGCCTTCATCGACAACACCCAGTTCGTCGACAACGCGGCGGACGGTCAGACCGTCAGCAACAATTACGACGGGCTGGGCGGCGCCATCTATTCCGCCGGCGAGCTCACCGTCACGAACAGCACGCTGGACGGTAACTTCGCCGATGAGAGCGGTGGCGGCATCGCCGTGTTCGGCGATCAGGACACCCGCATTGCCAACAGCATTTTCACCAACAATTCCACCACCTTCCTCTTCGCCATCCCGCCGGAATTCACCGGCGGCGGCCTGTTCGTCGAGAGCGACGGCAAGGTGACGGTGTCCGGAACGCTGTTCGAAGGCAACACCGCCCGCACCGGCGGCGCGATCGGCAGCTACAATCTCGTCACCGGCGGCGCGATCACGGTCCGGGGCAGCAGCCTGGTCTCCAACACCGCCCTGTTCGGCGGCGGCGTGTACGCCCTGGGCGGTCAGCCGACGGTGATCAAGCGCTCGACGATCTCCGGCAACCTGGCGACCGCGCTTGGCGGCGGCGGTGGCGTCGTCGCGGCCCTCGCCTCGACGGTCGATCTGCGCAGTACGACCATCTCCGGCAACACCAGTGAGGCCAGCGCCGGAGGCGTCTACGACGATGGCGGCCTGATCAATCTGCGCAACACGATCATCGCCGGCAATACAGCGATGGTGGCCGGGGCCGGCGGCTCCACGGACGATTGCGGCGGCTTCCTGTATTCCGACGACTTCAACCTGATCGGCACGCTGGATGGCTGTGTCATGACCCCCGAGCCGAACGATCTGACGGGCACCGACCCCGCTCCCATCGACGCCCTCCTGCTGCCGCCGGCCGACAACGGCCCGCCCACGCCGACCATGCTGCCCGACGTAGGAAGCCCGGCTCTGGATTCCGGCGGCATGTGCTCGGTCCGCGACCAGCGGGGCCTGCTGCGCCCGGCCGATGGCGGGACCGGCGTGGTCCAATGCGACCGCGGGGCCGTCGAGGTGGATGCCGACTGCATCGGGCCGGGTCTGCCGGGCATCGTCGAGCCGGCGGCGGGCTCCGTGGTCGATGCCGGCCGGCCGCTGCTCACCTGGACTCCGGCGAAATCCGCCGCCTCCTACGACGTCCGGCTGCTCAGCCGTCCCTCGCTGTTCACCCTGACCCTGATCGCGGCATCCAATGGCCGGACGGCAACCAACTGGCGCCCCTCCGTCTCCCTGACCGCGAATGGCGACTATGCATGGCGCGTCATCGCCCACAGCCATTGCGGCGGCGTCACGCTCGGGCCGTTGATCAATTTCACGGCGCAGTAGCCGGGTCAGCGGCCGTCGACCGCGATGCGCCTTGTGCGCGCTGCCAGGCGCTCGCGGTGCAGGGTGTAGAAGCCGGTGGCGACGATGATCCCGGCGCCGATCCAGGTCCAGAGATCGGGCAGCTGGTTGAAGACCAGGTAGCCGTACAGCGTGCCCCAGATCAGCAGGGTGTAGTGGAGCGGGGCGAGGACGACGGCCTGCGCCACCTCCAGGGCTTTGATGACGAGCAGTTCGGCGAGCGCGGCCAGGAGGGCGATGCTGACGAGCAGGGCGACTTCGAGGCCGGTCGCGGGCCATTGCCAGACGAAGGGCAGGGGCACCGTCAGCAGCAGGCTGCCGACCAGGGCGGTGTAGGCGACGGTCGTCATCGTGCGGTCGGTGCCGCTCAGCACGCGGGAGAGGACCTGGCGCAGGGCGAACAGGGCGGCCGCGGCCAGCACAAGCATCACCGCAGGGTGGATGACGCCCAGGCCCGGCCGCATCACGATCATCGCGCCGAGGAAGCCGATGGCGACGGCGGTCCAGCGGCGGATGCCCACCGCCTCTCCGAGAACGAGGGCGCCAAGCACGGTGACCATGAAGGGCGCCACGAAGCTGACCGCCACCGCGTCGGCCAGGGGCACGAAGCTGATCGCGGTGACGAACAGTACGGCAGAGGCCGCCGCCATGCCGCCGCGCAGGATCTGCAGGACCGGGCGGGCCGTGCGCAGGACCGCGCCGCCGCGCAGCGCCAGCAGGATCAGGACCCCGATCAGCAGCCCCGATTGCCGGGTCCAGACGATCTGGATCGGGTGCAGCGTATCGGTCAGGAACTTGGCCTGGGTGTCGACCGCGGAGAACAGGAACATGCCGGCGGCCATGTAGGCGATGCCAAGACCGCTCTCCGACCGGCGCGGTCCCGGCTGCTCGATCGCCGGTGACGCCTGCTCAAGCGACATCGCCCATTCCTCCCGTCGCGCCCTGCGAGAGGAGGGCCCGCTGCCGAAACACCTCGGGCGACGATACCGGCAATTCGTCGAATGGGCGCGCGAATTCCGGTCGCCGGCCGCCCGCGACGATCGTGTTACACTGTGTAACAGCTTCTGGAGTTCTTCCTCCGTTGCGCTATCTGAAGGTCTGAGCGTTTGCGGACGGTTGGACTTTCGGCGGTACGGGCATGGGACGACTGACGATCGCGCTGGCATCCGGCATATCCCTGCTGTTGGGCGGCTGCGCGCTGTTCGCGCCATTGCCGGAGCCGACGACGCTAGACCAGCGGCTGACGGTGATCCCCACCGACGGGCTGGCGCTTCAGGGCCGCACGGTCATCCACTGGGACCAGCATCAGATCCCCTTCATTGAGGCCGAGCATGACGTCGATGCCGCGGTCGCGCTGGGGCTGGTGCATGCGCATCTCAGGCTCGGCCAGATGGAGCTGTTGCGCCGGGTGTCCCAGGGTCGGCTGTCGGAGATGGCCGGGCCGATCGCCGTCGACATCGATCACGGTCTGCGCATCCTGAACTTCGGCCGCGCCACCGCGGAGACCGAGGCCGCCCTGCCGCCGGAAACCCGCGCCTGGCTGGAAGGCTTCGTCGCCGGCATCAACCACTACCAGCAGAACGTCGCCGAGCTGCCGGTCGAATTCGACGTCATGGGGCTCGAGCGCGAGCGCTGGAGCGTCGGCGACGTGCTGACCATCGGCCGGCTCGCCGGCAGCGACGTCAACTGGCTGGTCTGGTTCAACCTGCTGCAGTTGCGCACCCGCGACGACTGGCCGGAGATCTGGGCCCGGCTGGTCGAGAACGGCAGCGATTCCGTGCCCAGCTTCTCCGCCGAGGGGCTGTCGCTGGAAGGCCTGATCTCCCAGACCGCCCGCTCCGGCAGCAACAGCCTGGCGGTGGCCGGCGCGCGCAGTGCCAGCGGTGCGGCGATCATGGCCAGCGACCCGCATCTCGGCATCCTGCTGCCCAATGTCTGGCTGATCGCCGGCATCCGCTCGCCTTCCTACCACGCGCTGGGCATCATGGCGCCGGGCCTGCCGATCTTCGCCATCGGCCGCAACCCGGACATCGCCTGGGGCGGCACCAACATGCGCGCCGCCTCCAGCGACCTCCTCGATGTCTCCGACCTGCCGGAAAGCGCCTTCACCGAGCGCGAGGAGACGATCCGAGTGCGCTGGTGGTTTGACGACACCGTCACCGCGCGGGACACGCGCTGGGGGCCGGTGATGTCCGATGTGCCGCAGCTCGCGGAACTGGATGTCGCGCCCTTCGCGCTGCGCTGGACCGGTCACCTGCCCAGCGACGAGATCAGCGCCTTCCTGGCGCTGAGCCGGGCGCAGGATTTCGAGCAGTTCCGTGCGGCCTTCCAGAGCTTCGCGGTGCCCGGCCAGAACATGCTGTTCGCCGATACCGCCGGCAATATCGGCCAGGTGATGGCGGTCCAACTGCCGCGCCGCAACGGCACGCCGGCCGACGTGATCCTCGATCGCGCCGCCGCCGCGCCGGCCTGGGACGCGATGCAGGGCGTGACCGAGCTGCCCTTCGTGCTGAACCCGCCCGGCGGCGTGCTGGCATCCGCGAACAACCGGCCGGCCAACTCCGACACCAAGGTTGGCTATTTCTTCTCCCCCGACGACCGGGTCGCCCGCATGGGCGCGCTGCTCGGCGGAGACGGCACGGTCACGCTGGAAGACCTGCAGCGCCTGCAGCAGGACGTCTACATGGCGTCGTCCGACGCACTCCGGACCATCGTTGTGGAGCGGATGGACGCGCTCGGCGTGACCGATGCGGCCTCGGCGGAAGAGCGGGCGGTCATCGACCTGATGCGCGGATGGGACGGCCAATACACGGAATCCTCCCGTGGCGCGGTGGCCTTCGAGCTGTTCCGCGACGGCTTCACCCGGAGCTTCTACCAGATCAGCTTCGGCGAGCAGGATTGGGCGTCCTTCGCCAATGTGGGCCGCATCCGCGTGCTGCTGCGCGAGGACATCGCCGCCGCCGAACCGGACGCCCTGCGCAGCGCATTGCGGGACGGCCTTGCGGGGGCTGCCGAGCGCATCGGCGAGTTCGCCGAATGGGGCGAGATGCATCGCCTGCAATTGGCGCATCCCTTGTCTAACCTGCCCCTGATCGGCGACCGGTTCCGCTTCGGCGATTTCCCGGTCGGCGGCAGCACCGACACGCTGATGAAGACGGCCCATGCGACCACCAGCGAACGCCATCGCACCCGGTTCGGCGCCAATGCGCGGCACATCTCCGACATGGCCGATCTCGACAGCAACTACTTCGTGCTGCTCGGCGGCCAGGATGGCTGGCTCAACAGCGAGACCTTCATGGATCAGGTGCCGCTGTGGCGGTCGGGCGACTACATCCAGCTTCCGATGCGCCTGGAGAACGTCCGCGCCCGCGCCGTGCATACGACCACGCTCCGGCCCTGACCCCATCCGGCGCGTTGCCACGATCCGATGCTGAACCTGACGCCCGCCTTGCGGCTCTACGCCGCCCGGCGGCGCCGGCAGTTGCGCCGCGAGGACCCGGTCGCGCGGCAGGAGCAGGAGCTTCTGCATCTGCTCGATGCCGCCAAGGCCACGTGGTTCGGCCGCGACCACGAGTTCGGGTCGATCCGGTCGGTCGCCGACTTCCAGGCCAGGATGCCGCTGCGCCGCTACGAGGATTTCTGGCGCGACTATTGGGAGCGGGACTTCCCCCGGCTCTCCGACTGCTCCTGGCCCGGCGCCATGCCGTTCTTCGCGCTGACGTCGGGGACCACCACCGGCGGGACGAAGTACATCCCGTGCTCAAACCAGATGAACGCCGCCAATGTCCGGGCGGCGCTGGACATCCTGGTGCACCACCAGACCGCGCGCCCGGACAGCCGCATCCTCGCCGGCCGCAACTTCGTGCTCGGCGGCAGCACCGATCTCCGCGAGCTGGCGCCCGGCGTGCTGGCCGGCGATCTCAGCGGCATCGCCGCCCGGCAGACGCCCTGGTGGGCGCGTCCGCGCTATTTCCCGCCACGCGCGCTGGAGACGATCTCCGATTGGGAGGTCAAGATCGACCGCCTGGCCGAGGCGTCCATGACCGCGGACATCCGCAGCATCAGCGGCACGCCGAGCTGGATGCTGCTGTTCTTCGATACGCTGGCCAAGCGGCACCCGGACCGTGACCAGGCCCTGGCCGGCCTCTATCCGGAGCTCGAGCTGGTGATCCACGGCGCGGTCAACTTCGCGCCCTATCGCAAGCGCTTCGCCGAACTGCTCGCCGGCAGCCGGGCGGAGACCCGGGAGGTCTACGCCGCCAGCGAGGGCTTCATCGCGGTCGCCGACCGGGGCGACGGCGAGGGCCTGCGCCTGATCGCCGACAACGGCCTGTTCTTCGAATTCGTGCCGCTCGACGAGCTGGACACACCGAACCCGACCCGCCACTGGCTCAAGGATGTAGAGACCGGCGTCAACTACGCCGTCATCCTGACCACCAATGCCGGCCTCTGGTCCTACGTTCTCGGCGACACGGTCCGCTTCATCGAGCGCAGCCCGCCGCGTCTCCTGATCACCGGCCGCACCAGCTACATGCTGTCCGCCTTCGGAGAGCACCTGATCGACGAGGAGATCGAGACCGCCATCGCCGAAGCCGCCTCGGCCGTCGGCGCCTCGGTCACCGACTACTCGGTCGGCGCCCTGATGCCGGAACAGGCCGGCGACCTCGGCCAGCACCTCTACATCGTGGAGTTCGCGGGCGGCATCCCCGACGGCCCGGCGCTGGAAAGCTTCGCCCGAACCCTGGACGGCTCCCTTTCCGCCACCAATGAGGACTACGAGGCACACCGCGCCGGCGGCTATGGCCTGATGCCGCCCCGCATCCATCCGGTCCCGCCCGGCCGTTTCGCCGCCTGGATGAAGAACCGCGGCAAACTCGGCGGTCAGCACAAGGTGCCGCGCATCATCACTGACGCGAAGCTGTTCGCGGCACTGCGCCAATTCGCTGGAGCGAGCTGACCGGCTGCGGCCCGGGCGGGGCCGTCAGGCGCTCATGCGGAATAGTCGCCGTGGATCTCGTACACCAGGATCGTGTGGTCTCCGCCGCGGTTCGCCGGAGCGGTGATGCTCGCCATGCTCTGCAGGAGCGCGCGGTGGATGTGGTGGGACAACTCGCGATGGCGCGCATGGCCGCGATCGCGTGCGCCGTCGATGGCCGGATCATTGTGGGGATTGGGCGCGTTCATCTCCGAGTATCCACCCTGGAACTCCGTCGGGATGATGACGCATGCGATGGTGGACGGGTTCGGCGCGCCGTTCTTCTGGATCTGGATGTTGACCGCGGCCGGCGGCGGGTTCTGCCGGTCGGCACGGAATTCGTCACTGTCGTAGAAGGTCCCGATATTGCCCCAGACATTGGACGCGTTGACCTGGGCGATGACGTGGTGCGCGTCGCGTCGGCAGCGGTCGTTGAGCGCGTAAGGATAGGCGCGTGTCCGCACGTCGTTTCCGCCTTGTGTTCGAATGCGGTGTCCGATCGGCATTGTTTGCCTCGCTTGATTAGAGGGATGGACGGCAGCAAGGCTAAGGCGGCCGCGTAGCCCGGGCTGTGACGACCGTCGCAGCATCGCCCCGGATCGATCTGGGCGATCTCACCGGTGTGCTTGCCCGACCGCCGCGCCGCCGCCAATCGCAATGCGGCACTTGAATTGCCGCAATTGGGTGCCACAGGGTCTTTCAACGGTCGCGCAATCGATTCGGGAGCCCCGCTATGCCGGATTGCCAGTTCCGCAAGACCCATCTCGACGGGCACGAGCTGCACCCCTCCACCCAGATGATGTCCTTCGGCTACGACCCCTTCATGTCGGAGGGGGCGGTGAAGCCGCCGGTGTTCCTCACCTCGACCTTCGCCTTCCGCAATGCGGAGGAGGGGGCGGAGTTCTTCGACGTTGTGGCCGGGCGCAAGCCGGCGCCGGAGGGCATGGGCGCCGGCGGGCTGGTCTACAGCCGCTTCAACCACCCGAACCTTGAGATCGTCGAGGACCGGCTGGCGCTGCTGGACGGCGCCGAGGCGGCCGCCGTCACGTCCTCCGGCATGGCGGCGATCAGCGCCATCTTCCTGGCGATGCTCAGGCCTGGCGACGTGCTGTTGCACTTCACCCCGCTCTACGGCGGCACCGAGACTCTGATCCGCAAGATCCTGCCGGGTTTCGGCATCAAGACCGTCGCGTTCTCCGACGGGCTGTCGGAGGAGGCGATGGCGGCCGCGATGCAGGAAGCGGCGGGCCAGGGGCCGGTCAAGATGGTCTATCTGGAGACCCCGGCCAACCCGACCAACGCCATGATCGATTTCGCCGCGGTCACCCGGGTGATCGACGCCTACGAACAGGCGCACGGGTCCCGCCCGGTCTCGGTCTGCGACAACACCATGCTGGGGCCCGTCTACCAGCACCCGATCCGCCACGGCATTGATCTCTGCGTCTACTCGCTGACCAAATATGTCGGCGGCCACAGCGACCTCGTGGCCGGCGGCGTCACCGGCTCGAAGGAATTGCTGAAGCAGATCCGGCTCACTCGCGGCGCCTTCGGCTCACAACTCGACCCGCATTCGTCCTGGATGATCGCCCGGTCCATGGAGACGCTGGTGCTGCGCATGGACAAGGCCACCGACAGCGGCCGCCGCGTCGCCGACTGGCTGGCCGGGAACCCGCACATGCCCGCGAAGGTCCTGCACCCGGAACACGATCCTGACCCGGCCGCCCAGGCGGTCTATGAGCGCCAGTGCAGCGGCCCCGGCTCCACCTTCTCCTTCGTGATCGACGCCGACAGGCCGACCACCTTCCGGCTGCTCAACGCCCTGCAGCTCTTCAAGCTGGCGGTCAGCCTGGGCGGCACCGAATCCCTCGTCTGCCACCCGGCCTCCACCACCCATTCCGGCGTGCCGGAAGACGTCCGCGCCGAGACCGGCGTGACGGAGGGCCTGGTGCGCATTTCGATCGGACTGGAGCACCCGGACGATTTGATCGCCGACCTGGACCACGCGTTCAAGCTGGCGGCCGGGTAACACTTTCCGCGCCGAATATCGTCGCATTGCCGGTTTAGCGTCTGGCCCTGGCAACGAGTTCGGCCGGGGCCGGATGCCAGCCTTGCTCCCGGCTATGGGCCCAGAACTCTCCGGCGCCGCAATCCACCAGGTGGACGACCGCCCAGCCATCACCCACCGGGTCGCTGAACTGCGTCGTCCAACGGGTGGCCTCCCCCGAGTTCGGACAGGTGAACAACCCTGGGTCGGCGTGGTCCTGCCAGTAGCGTTGATAGGGTCGGATCTGCGATTCGAGATCGATGGGAATGTCGTTCAGGTGACGCCAGTATGACGTGAGGATGATCCCGGACATGTCGTCCGGGTGATGGATGCCGCGGTCGTTGAACCAGACGGCCAGCGGCGACCCGCCCCACAGGCCCCATCCGTTGCGCAGCGACGTGCCCAGACCGTGATGGTAGCGGGCCATGTCCTCTTCGGTACCGCCGCGAAGGGTTTCGATGTCTTCCGGCGAAAGCAGGGCGTCCAGCCGGGCAATCGCGCTTGCAAGATCGACAGGGTCGGCGTCGGTCGCCGACCCATCGGGCTGCGCCAGCGAGCTCTGCAGCGTCAAGCCGACCAGGACGACGACTGCCATGAGAACACGGCAGATCGTCGTCAACTGGCCATTGCTGGTCATGGTGGCCACCTGGGCTCCATGTGCCTAGGCGCGGCAGCCGCCGCGCCCCGTTCGTCAGACCTTAGTCCTTGGGCTCCGCCACCACCCGCAGGTACGGCTTCAGGGTCTTCCAGCCGTCCGGAAACTTCTCCTTCGCGGCGTCGTCGGAGAGCGCCGGGACGATGATCACGTCCTCGCCATGCTCCCAGTTGGCCGGGGTGGCGACCTGGTGCTTGGCGGTGAGCTGGATGGAATCGATCGCGCGCAGGATCTCGTCGAAGTTCCGTCCGGTGCTCATCGGGTAGACCAGGCTCAGCTTGACCTTCTTGTCCGGGCCGATGACGAAGACATTGCGGACGGTCTGGTTGTCGACCGGGGTGCGGCCTTCCGAGGTGGTGCCCGCGTCGGCCGGCAGCATGCCGTAGGCCTTGGCCACCTTCAGCTCGCTGTCGCCAATCAGCGGGTAGTTCGGGGCGTGGCCGGTGACGTCGGCGATGTCCTGCGACCACTTCTCGTGGTTGCTGACCGGGTCGACACTGAGGCCGAGGATCTTGCAGTTGCGCTTGTCGAATTCCGACTTCAGCCCGGCCATGGTGCCAAGCTCGGTGGTGCAGACCGGGGTGAAGTCCTTTGGATGCGAGAACAGCACCGCGTATCCGTCGCCGATCCAGTCATGGAAGCTGATCGGGCCTTCGGTGGTCTCGGCTTGGAAATCCGGCGCTGTTTCGCCAATGGTGAGTGCCATGTCGTCCTCCCGTTGAGGGTCAGCTACCTGCGTGAAGTGGGGTGATGCGTTCGGGTGCAATCTACGGTGTCCGGGCGGCGGACCGGAGTCAAAAGTTCGGCACGGGATCGATCGACGGCCGCGCCCGTGGCGTCCGCGCTTGACTCGCGACGGCATCGAGGCAGGTAAAGAAGCCAGGGCCGGTCGGTATCGCGCGGGGCAACACCATGAACAGGCAGGCAGCGTCGGCAATTGCGGCGGTCGTCGCGCTCACCCTTGCAGGTACCGCTCAGGCCCAGGCGCCGCGCGCGGATATCTGCATGGCGATCGGACTGGACGCCTCCGGCTCGATCGCGCCGGCGGAGATGCGCCTGCAGCTCGACGGTCTGGCGACGACGCTGACCCATCCGGAATTCCTGCGCGCCGTGCGAGGCGGACCGCATGGCACCCTGGCGATCGCCGTCTATGCCTGGTCGGAGGCGCCGGAACTGGCGCGGGTGGTGGTGCCGTGGACGCCGGTCCGCGGCGAAGCCGGCGCGGCGCAGGTCGCGGCCAAGCTGCGGACGACCGCCGGGCTGTCCGGCTCCGGCAGCACGGGGCTGGCGCCGGCGGTCGCCGACGGGGCGGCGCTGCTGGCGGGATGTCCCTGGTTCGCCGACCGCCAGATCCTGAACGTGGTGGGCGACGGCATCACCAATGCCGGCCCGGCGCCGTCCGGCGCCCGGGACGCCGCGCTAGGCCGCGGCGTCATCATCAACGCGCTGGTGGTCGGCGGCGACCCCGCGGTGCGGGCCCATTTCCAGGACCAGGTGGTCGGGCCGCAGGGCGTCGGCTTCGTGGAACAGGCGGCGGATTACGACGAGTTCGCCGCCGCCATGCTGCGCAAATTCGTGACCGAGGTGGCGGCGGTCCGCTGATCGCGGGACCGGCCGCACACCCGGGCCAAATCAGCTCGCAAGGCCGGCCGCCGGGCCGGGCGGGCCGTCCTGTCCGGGCAGGGCGGCGCGGCCGGTGAACACGTACCGGCCGTAGAGCCAGCTGATGCCCAGCAGGCTGACGCCCAGCCCGGTGAAGGCGGCGATACGCCAGAGACCGGTCAGTGCCGAGGCGTCGTAGAGGAAGACCTTGGCGATGGCGGCCAGCATCAGCCCCAGCGAGACCAGCCTGGTCATCTGGTCGGCCCGCGCCACGCCCCAGACCAGGAAGCCGATTGCGGTGGCCAGCGCCGCCGCGGAATAGGCGTAGAGCTCCGCCGTGCCGACCGGGCCATAGATCATCGGCCCGTCCTGGAACAATTGCCGCACCTGGGCCAGCGCCAGGATGAGGATCAGCGCCAGGCAGGCACCCTTGGCCGCCAGGGCATGGGCGGCCGCGCCGCGCAATGGCAGCTCTTGCCGCTGCAGCAGGGCCAGCCATCCGATCGGCAGACCGTAGGTCAGCAGCAGCCCGTTGATGACCGGCCAGGACCCGACCGCCTGCGGCACCAGCATCGGGTTGAACACCAGCAGGTCGAACCAGACCAGCCGGGCCATCGCCGACCAGGTGAGGGCCAGCGCCGCCCAGCCGAGTTCCGGGCGGCCGATACGATCCCGCAGCCAGAACGCCGCCGCGCCGGCGGCGAACAGCGCCTGGGTGACGACCGACCGCTCCAGGAAGCCGCGCGCTTCGAAGGCGGGGATCGTGTCGATGGCGAACAGCGCCTTGACCACGCCGTAGCCGAGGATCGCCAGCCAGAATGCGGCCACCGAGGCCAGCAGGGGCCGCCACACCCAGTGGGACTCCACGCGGCAGGCCCAGGCCGTTGCCGCAAGCGGCAGGGCCGGCAGCGCCACGGTCAGCGCCACGTCGCGCAAGGCCGGCAGGTCACCGGCGAAGATCGGCTCGCCGAACAGGCTCGGCGCCGTGGCGACGGCAAGAGGCACCAGCACCTGGAGCGACTGCCAGACGGACAGGCCGGCCAAAGTCAGCGCCTGCTCCGCCAGCGCGAAGCCGCCGATGCGCCGGGCGGCCGCCATCAGCATCAGCGCCTCCACCGCAAGGACGAACGGGCGCCAGGGGGCGGGCACCAGCAACACCAGCGCCAGCGTGCCCACGGCGGCGGCGGTCCAGGCGAAGGCCAGGCGCTGGGATTTCCAGGAGGCCATCGCGGCGGCCGCCGCGAGCGGCACGACCGGCAGCATCAGGGGCCAGGCCGCCACCGCGGCCGACCAGTCGCCGATCAGGCTGACAACCGCTTCCAGGAAGGCGCCGGACGGAAGGGTCACCAACGTCACCGTGAACAGGACGCCGGTCGTGTTGGCGATCCAGTTCAGGATATCGGCGCGCAGCCGGTTGGCGATCAGGATCGTCGCCAGCGCCTGCAGGGCGTAGGCCGTGGGCAGCAATTCCGCCGGCACCACCAGCATCAGGGCGCTCGCCATGAACGCCGCCACCACGCCGCCGGCCACCAGCAGCAGGTGATCCGGCACGCCGGCATCCGCCTGTCTTTGGGATTGCGCCATTGCCGCCGTCAGCAGGGCCGGGGCGGCCAGGGCGACGGCCAGACCGGCCCAGGCGAAGTCAACCAGGGCCGTCGGGTCGGCGGGGAACATGCGGACGAAAGCGGTGGCGTAGAGGCCCAGGCTTGCACCGGCGGCGAGGCCCAGCCAGTGGTAGGGCTGCTCGCCGCGCCAGGTGAGGGCATAGCCGGCGCCGGCAAACAGCGCGAGCGCGCCGCCGCTGACGACCCAGAACCGCAGCGTGTCGGGGTCCGGCCACAAGGCGAGCATCGCCAGCGTGACCACCAGGGCTGTCGGCGGCAGCAGGATGCAGTGGAGTTGCCGGGCGCCCATGACGATGCAGGCGCCGGCCAGAAGGGCGAACAGCCCCCAATCGAGCCAGCCGAATCCGGCGCTGCCGACGACGACCGCGAGCTGCGCCAGCGCGACGCCGCCGGTGAGGATCGGCATCAGGGACCGCATGCCGACCAGGGCCTGGCTCAGCGGGATCTTGCGGTCGTCGGCGCTGGACGCGAAGACCATGCCGGTCATGGCGACCAGGAACAGGCCCAGCCACAGGCTGTTCTCCGCGGCGAGGTCGCTGGTCAGCAGCAGCCCGATCCAGCCGAAGCCGCCCAGCGCCGCCGGCACCGCCAGCCACCACCAGCCTTGCCGGCGGATCAGCAGCATCAGCGCGCCGATGACCAGCAGCAGGTAGGCCATCAGCACCGGCACGTTCGGCGTGCTGGCGCTGACCATGGCCGGGGTGGCGAAACCACCGATCAGGCCCATCAGGGCAATCGGCGGGCCGCGCCGCAGCGACAGCGCCAGGGCGGCGGCCGTCGTCGCCGCCATGCCCAGGAACCCGACGGTCGGCGTCATCAGGTCGTAGAGGGTGGTGGCGATGTACATCACCGCGTACAGCACCGCGATCCCGGCGCCGGCCAGGGATTGCGCGATCCGCGGGCCGTTGGCGACGGCCGGCCGGTGGTGGATGATTTCCGCCCCGGCCAGCAGCGCCAGCCCGAACAGGCCGCCCAGCACCATGCGCACTTGCGGCGTGATGAGGCCGATATCGATCGAGTATTTGACGAGGAAGAACCCGGCCATCGCCAGGGCGATGCCGCCGCCCCATACGGCCAGGCGTGCTCCGAACAACTGCTCGAAGCCGCGGCGTCGGGCGGCGCGGTCGGGGGTCGGCGCCGGCTGCTCCGAGGCCATGTCGCCGGCCACGGGGTCTTCGGCCACCGGCATCGGGGAAACAAGGGGCTCGCTTGTGACCTCGGAAAGGGCGGCGGTAGCCGGTATCGGTTCCGATTCCGGCTCCGGCTCCGGCTCCGGCTCGGCAGCGTCGTCTCGCGCCCACCCCTCGGATTTCAGTTCCGGGACTTCCGGCGTGGTCGGCGTCTCCGGTACGGCGGCCGCTTCCGGACGCTGAGCCTGGCCCGGAAGGTCCTCGATCCGCGCCTTCAGCCGCCCGATCTCGTATTCCAGCTTCGCCAGCCGGTCCCACATCATCAACGCGATGACGAGCAGACCGCATACGCCGACAACTGCAATCACGATGCCCATCGCCCCCTCCACCCAGACTCCGGTGATCTGTACGATATGGTCATTAATGAACGACGTTCAATTAAGAAGTCCTTAAGAAGACCGACCTTCTGACCACATGGTCGATGCCGGCGGCGCGACGGACGGACTAGCCGCGGCCGTGCGGCTCGGTGAAATCGATGGCCGGGCCCTTGGGTACGATGCCATGGGGATTTCTCAAGGGACTCGGAGAGAAATAGCCGCGCTTGTAGATGCCGAAATCGACCGTGTCGGCCACGCCAGGCCATTGGTAGAGCTCGCGGGCGTAGGGCCACAGATCGGGATAGTCGATCAGCCGCTTCCGATTGCATTTGAAGGCGCCGAAATAGGCGACGTCGAACCGGGCGAGGGTCGGAAACAGCCGCCAATCCGCCTCCGTCGGCCGGTCGCCGAGCAGGTAGCGGCTCTGCGACAGGCGCCGGTCGAGATCGTCCAGGGTCTCGAACAGCGCCCTCGCCGCCTCGTCATAGGCCTCCTGGGTGCGGGCGAAACCGGTGCGATACACGCCGTTGTTCACGGTGGTGTAAATCGTCTCGTTGAGGGCGTCGATCTCCGCCTCCAGCTCTGGCGGGCGGAAGTCGAGATCATTGCCGGCCACGCCGCGAAAGGCGCTGTTGAACATGCGGATGATCTCGGCGGATTCGTTGCTGACGATCGATTCGCGCTGCTTGTCCCACAGCACCGGCATGGTGACGCGCCCGGAGTAGTCCGGCCGGGCGGCCGTGTAGACCTCGTGCATCGCCGACGTGCCCAGCAGCGTGTCTCGGTAGCGCGCATCGTCCGGGTCGAATACCCAGCCCTGATCGGTGCGGCGCGGGGCGCAGACCGACAGCGTGATGGCGTCCTCCAGCCCCTTGAGCCTGCGGAAGATCGCCGCGCGGTGGGCCCAGGGGCAGTTGATGGCGATGTAGAGGTGGTAGCGCCCGGCCTCGGCCTTGAAGCCGCCTTCGCCCGACGGCCCCGGTTCGCCGTCTGGCGTCACCCAGTTGCGCAGCAGCGCCTGGGACCGCCGGAACTTGCCGTCGGCATTGGTGACGCTGACGTCGTCATCGACCCATTTCCCGTCCAGCAGCTTGCCCATGGCCGTCGGCCCGTCGCGTCGTTTCCGTCCTTGCCGGGATAGTGTCGTGCCGGACCACACCGCGCAACGTGCATGGCGGTCGTCAGTAGCGTTCGGCCCACCGGCTGCGATCGTAGGGTGGCTCGCCCGGGTCGGCGAAGAACTCGCGCACGCTGGCGATCCTGCCGTCCTGGAACGTGTAGAACGAGGCGGCATGCACCACGGTGGCGCCGTCGGTGATCTCCACCTCCGTCGCCAGCCGCTCGCCGGCGCCGACTATATCCCTCAGATGGCAGCTCCAGGCGCCGGGATAGGCGCGATTGAGCTGGATGAAGTTCTCCGCGCCCAGAATGCGCTCGCGGGTCTGCGGCCAGTCGGCGACGAAATCCTCGGTGAACAGCGGTCGCGTCTCCTCGAACCGGCGCTCGTCGAACAGCCGCCAAAGGGTCGTCACGGTCTCTCGCGGATCCATGATCCGGTCGCTCCTTTCGCCCGGTGCGGGCCTGCGCTGGAAATTGTCGCAGGGCATCGATGCCGGGCCATCGATACAATCATGGGCGGGCGCCGGGCCTTGCGCCGGCTGTAGGAAGTAGGAGGCACATCATGAGCGGATTGGACATATTCGCACTGATCGTCCTGGTGGTCATTGCCGGCAGCGTCGCGGCGGCGGCCGTCGTGATCGCGCGTCTGCCGGGACAGATCGCACGGAAGCGCGGCCACCCCCAGGCCGACGCGATCGGGATCGCCGGATGGCTTGGCGTGCTCGCGGCCGGCGTCTTCTGGCCGTTGGCGCTGATCTGGGCGTTCAGCAAATCGCGCTCCGACGAACCGGCGCTGAAGGACCTTCGGGATCGGCTCGAGGCGCTCGAAGCGCGGATCGCGGCAGGGCAGGGGGCGGCGCAATGATCGTCTTCCTGACCATCGTCTACGTGGCGATCCTCTTCGTGTTGACCCGCATCCGGATCCTGCCCAATAGCAGCCTGACCTGGCTCTCCACGGTGCCCTTCGTGCTGGCGCTGCTCGTATTCTTCTTCATCCCGATGCAATGGGGGGCGCCGAAGGGCGATGTGCGCACCATCGCCTATTCGGTCCAGGTGACTCCCAACGTCACCGGCCAGGTCGTCGACGTGCCGGTGACGCCGAACGTGCCGCTGCGCGCCGGCGACGTGCTGTTCCGCATCGACCCGACGCCCTATCAGGCCAATCTCGACAGCCTCGTTGCCAAGCTCGTGCTTGCGGAGACCCGCCTGGAGCAGAGCGAGGTCCTGGCCGCCCGACAGGCCGGCACGGTGTTCGATGTCCAGGCTCGCCAGGCCGAGGTCGACAGCCTTGCCGCCCAGATCGCCAATGCCGAATACGACCTGGCCGAGACGGTGGTCCGTGCGCCGTCGGACGGCTACGTCACCAATGTCGCGTTGCGGCCGGGCGCGCGGGTTTCGAATTTCCCGTTCTTCCAGGCCATGTCCTTCGTCGATACGTCCGAGTTCATCCTGGCGGCGCAGATCCCGCAGAACTTCAGCCGGCATATCGAACCCGGACAGTCGGCCGAGGTGACCTTCAAGTTCCGGCCGGGACAGACCTATGCGGCGACCGTCGAGAGCATCCTGCCAGCCACGGCGCAGGGTCAGTTGCCTCTTAGCGGATTTGCGCCGGAGCCGCAATCGGCAGTTCCGGGACCTTTCTTCGTGAAGCTGCAACTGGCGGACGAAGCGGTCGCCCGGGCCCTGCCGGCCGGTGCGCTGGGATCGGTGGCGATCTACACAAGCGAGGTCCGGGCGGCCCACATCATCCGGCGCGTCATGATCCGGATGGAAGCGTGGATGAACTACCTGAACCCGCTCTGAGGCGCCGAAACGGTCGCGAGGATGTCAACGGGGCGGTGACCATTCCGCGCTAGACTGGTGCGATGAAGGACAGGCTGCTCGCTACCGGCATCGTCGGCACCGTGATCGCCGCGCTGTGCTGCTTCACGCCGATCCTGGGCGCAGTGCTGGGCGCGGTCGGAATATCGGCGGCCCTGGGCTGGCTCGATTTCGTGCTGCTGCCGGCGCTGGCCGCATTCGCCGGGCTTACCATCTACGCCGTGGTGCGGCGGCGGAGGCGGGCATGACCGCGATCGTGCTGTCGTCGCGGATCACCTGCCCGCATTGCGGCTTCGAGGCGGTCGAGACCATGCCGACCAATGCCTGCCAGTACTTCTACGACTGCCGCGGCTGCGGCCGCGTGCTGAAGCCGCTGAAGGGCGATTGCTGCGTCTATTGCTCCTATGGCGACCGGCCCTGTCCGCCGATCCAGGAAGACCGCGGCTGCTGCACGTAGAAAGGCCCGGACCGGCCGGCCCGGGCCTCGGCGCTCTGAAGAAGCGCGCGGTCACTTGTCCTTGTTCTTGTTGCGCACGCCGATCCAGATCACGATCAGGGTGACGATCAGCGACAGCGGCGTTCCGGTCATCACCGGATTGTCGCGGGCGATGGTGTCGAGCTGCGGCCTGCCTTGCGCGAGTTGCTCGGTGATCGCCTTGTAGTCGGTCTGGTCCAGGGTCTTCTGCAGCTCCTTCGCCAGCTTGTCGATGCCCTTCATGATGTCGCCGGTGGTCGGCGTCTGGCTCTGCACGATGTAGTCGCGCAACGCCTGCTCCACGCGGGCGGCCTTCTCATAGACCTGCTGGGCATGGCCGCGATGGCTGCGCACCGACTGGTTGGCGCGGTAGCGCTGGTCGCGCGGCATGCGGCGTGCCAGCCGGGAGCGGAAATCGAGATTGTGCTCGATCGACTTCAGGTCGCGCACGATGCGCGCCAGCCGGGTCTGGTATCCGGCGATCTTGTCCCAGAAGTCGTGATAGGTCATGTCGGTCGGCTTGGGGATGCCGCCCTTCGCCTGCAAGGTGACCGAGGCGTGCGAGATCTCGTCAAGCAGCCTGTCGAGAATGACCTCCAGATTGTTGAGTGTTTGACCCGTGCTCATGTGCCCCTCCGATGTCCATGTTGCGCGCTTTATGGCGCTCGCCTCGGCCCGAGTCCAGTCTGCCCGAGCATCCGCTATCCGGGTGTGACGACCGTCACCGCTGCCCCATTCTGCGAAGGTGAAACAGTCCCGGGTCGCGATTCTGGCGTGCCCGAAGGGGCGGGCCGTCCTAACGACCCGATGGCGATGCATGAGGATGTATAATCATATGACCATAGCGTAGAGGTTTGTCAAATTCCTATTTACTCACAATTGTCTATTGAGCATTCTAAATTCTTGATCTTGCGATAATCCTGAGTGGGTACCGTACCGGGTACTCTAGAATTTCGTGCTGGAGAGCCGACATTTGCGACCGCTCGGGCTGTCTTTCGGCGCGCTCGCGGCGGTGACGGCCTAGGTCGAGACCTGGCTTTCCAGGGCCGACGCCCAGGCCTCCATCGCCTCCCTCCGGGCCTCCAGGTCGGCCGCCGACGCCGGGGGTGTGGGGATGCCCATCAGCGTCGGCTGGGCCAGGTCCAGCAGGTCGCCGACCAGCGCGGTCGGGATGCCGAGTCCCGTCATGGCATGGGCGGCGGTCCGGCGCAGATCATGCAGCCTCCAGTCGGCGACGCCGGACCGGGTAATGGCGGTCTGCCGGGCGCGGGCGTGACCGCTGACCGGACGCTCCGGATCGTCGCGCGACGGAAAGACCAGGGTGCTCTGACCGCGCGGCAGGCTCATCAGGATCTCCGCCGCCAGGGTCGACAGCGGCACCGCATGGGGGCGGCCCGATCGTGTCCGCTCCGCCGGGATGGTCCACACCCCGTCCTTGGGCGTGATGTCCGACCAGCGCATGGCCGCCAGTGCCTCCCGCCTCTGGCCGGTCGCCAGCAGCAGCTTGAACCAGGGGCCGAACGGGTAGGCGATTGTGTCCCAGGCCCGCCACAGCAATCCGATCTCGTCATCGGTCAGGACCCGGTCGCGCTGCGCCTCGGCCCCTGGCGGCTTGACGTTGATCACCGGCGAGGCGCCAACGAGGTCCTTCTCGACGGCCCAGTTGAACAGCTTGCGGACCAGCGCCAGGGTCCTGTTGGCCTGGATGGGCGCACCGCGATCGGCGATCGCCTCGATCAGCCGGAGGACGTCCTGACGGGTGATCGAGTCCGCCGCCTGGTTACCCCAGCCCGGCAGCACCTCGACGGTCAGCAGGCGCTCGTCCTGTCGCCAGGTCGTCTTGTGCCGGCGGGCGTGGCGGTCGAGATACTCCTCCGCCAGCGCCGCGAAGCTCTGCTGCCGGTCGCCGCGGGTGGCGGCGCGTTCGGCGGCCGGGTCGTTGCCGCGCGCCACATCCAGCAGCGCCAGGCGTGCGGCGTCGCGTGCAGCGGTCAGCGAGAGGGCAGGGAAGGTGCCCAGGGTCAGGCGGCGCTTGCGCCCGTCGGCGCGGTACATCAGCACCCAGGATTTGCGGCCGGCCTTGCTGACGCGCAGGCCGAATCCCGGCATCGCCGCGTCCCAGATTTCGGTCCGTCCGGCCGCCGTCGCCTTGGCCGTCGCGACGGTCATATCGGTCAGTTCCAGCGTCGGCATGTGTCGCAACCCGATGAGAATTTGGTACCCGAAGGTACCCCGTGCTTCGCATCCTGGCTGAGCGCGGTCAATCCTTCGCAGCGTCTGGAGCGGATAGTGGAGGATTGTCAGAATGTTAGGGGTGCGGTGCCGATTGGCCGATTGCCGTTCAGTCGGGCTTTGGATGCGAAACATCATCGAATCGCGGATTCGGCCCGGCGAGACGGTCCGGCCGATCCGTGTCCGAAATTTATCGTTTGTTAAGGCGGCAGACGCTAGGTCAGGATCGTGGCCTGCGACGGACTCAACCGGATCCGTCGCCGCCGCCAACAAGTGTCCGGCCGTTGCTTGCCGGACCGACTGCCACGCCGGTCAAGGCATGGGCAGCGAGGGGCGTTCCAGACGCGCGGAAGAGTTTGAACCCGAACGGGAGAGCCCCATGCTCGTGTTCCGGCAAGTCTACTCGTCCTATCAGGACGCCCGACAGGCGGCGACGCCGGGCGTGGATTCACGCCGGTCGTTCCTCGGCGGACTGTTCGGCGGCGATGGCGGCCTCAGCGTCGGCGACGAGGCGCGACGGCCTTCAGCCTCCGGCCAGTCGACCAAGCCGCTCAATCTTGCCCTGCAGGGCGGCGGCGCCCATGGCGCCTTCACCTGGGGCGTGCTCGACCGGCTGCTGGAAGACGGGCGCTGCGAATTCGGTTCGGTCAGCGGCACCAGCGCCGGGGCCATGAACGCGGTGATCCTGGCGTCTGGTCTGATGGATGGCGGCCCGGACGCGGCGCGCGCCAAGCTGGAGGCGTTCTGGCGCGGCATCAGCGAGGCGGCCCGGTTCAGCCCGCTGCGGTCGGGCGGCGGCGCCTTCGGCGACAGCCAGGCGCCCTCGGCCACCCATGTCTGGTTCGACGTCATGACCCGGCTGATGTCGCCCTACCAGTTCAATCCGGCCGACTACAACCCGCTGCGCGAGCTGTTGGACAAGAGCGTCGACTTCAAGCGCCTGCGCAAGCGCTCGCCGGTGCCCCTGCACATCTCGGCCACCGACGTGGCGGACGGCAAGACCAAGGTCTTCGGCACGGCGGAGCTGTCGACCGATGCGGTGCTCGCCTCGGCCTGCCTGCCGCAGATCCACCAGGCGGTGAAGGTCGGCCGGCGCTACTACTGGGACGGCGGCTATTCCTCCAACCCGCCCTTGATGCCGCTGGTCCGTGAGGGCGTCGCCGCCGATACGCTGCTGGTGCAGATCAATCCGATCACCGAGAACACGGTGCCGACCAACGCCCAGGAGATCGCCGCGCGCATCAGCCGCATCGTCTTCAACGAGCCGCTGCGCCGGGAGGTCGAGCTGATCGCCCAGTGCCGCGAAGTCGCCAATGAGGGAATCGCCATCGGCGGCCGCCTGCGCCGGCGCATCCGCCAGCACCGCTTCCACCACATCGAGGCGGCGCGCTACACCGAAAAGCTGGGGCACGGCAGCAAGATGTCGCCGGACTGGAAGATGCTGAGCCATCTCTTCGACTGCGGGCGTACCGCCGCCGATGCCTGGCTGAAGAAGCATTTCCCGTCGGTCGGCCGCTGCCAGACCGTCGACCTCACGGCGAAATTCGCCTAAGGCGGAGCCCGGCCCGATCGGCGCTGATCGCGCCGCCCCGGGGCAGTAACCCGGTTGCCGCGCCCGGCCGAGGATGCCCGGTTCATCATTCTGCTGTTCCCGCGCCCGGAGTTCATGTAAAACGATAATTAATCGCTGCGTAACGGCGATTCACATTTTTTTCAGCCAAGGGTTGGGGGAGAGGCATGACGGATCTTGGCCGCATCCGCGCCGTGAGCGCGGTGATGAGAGCATTCTGCGCGATCGCCATCGTGACCATACCGGTCGTCCTGGCCGCGTTCTGGGCGCTGGCGTCGCCGGAACTGATACGGGATATCCGCGACCTCGGCCATCCGGTCGCCGAACTGCCGCCGCTCTTTCGGCTTTTCGGGTTCCTGGTCACGATGATCCCGGGCGCGATCGGTATCTATGGGCTGATGGCGCTCAGGCGGCTGTTCGAGGCCTATCGCGCCGGCGCCATCTTCGCGTCCGGCAATGCGCGCCACCTGCGCACCTTCGCGGTGAGCGTCGTTGCGTCGGCGCTGGCCAAGATCGTCATCGGCCCGGTGCTGAGCGTTCTGGTGAGCTGGCACAACCCGCCGGGCACACGGGAGCTGGCGATCACGGTCAGCAGCGACGACTTGGGAGCGCTGTTCGTCGGTTGCCTGTTCCTGGTGGTCGCCTGGATCATGGCCGAGGCGCAGCGCCTCGCCGAAGACAACGCCCAGATCGTCTAGCGCGTCGCCATGGCGATCATCGTCAATCTCGATGTGATGCTGGCCCGGCGCAAGATGCGCTCGAAGGACCTGGCCGACCGGATCGGCATCACCCAGCAGAACCTGTCGCTGCTGAAGTCGGGGAAGGTGAAGGGGATCCGGTTCGCCACCCTGGATCGGATCTGTCGCGAGCTGGATTGCCAGCCGGGCGATCTGCTGGAGTACCGGACGGAGGGCTGACGAGCCCGCACTCGGTTCGTCAGCCCCGCCCGTTCATCGGCTTCCAGGCAGGCCCGGCGGCGCGCACGGCGGCAGGCCCCGGACGGGCCGGGCCGGCGCGGCGCCCCTGGGTCCTAGTGCCGGTCAACGTCAGTCGTCGCTGTCGTCACCGTCATTGCCGTCGTCGCCGTCGTCGCCGTCGTCGCTGTCATCGCGATCGTCGCCGTCATCATCGTCGTCATCGTCTTCTTCGATGTCGTCGTCGTCCTCATCGGCGTCGTCGAGATCGTCCGCGTCGTCCTCATCGTCCGCGTCGTCCTCGTCGTCCGGATCATCGTCATCGAACATCTGGACGACCTGATCGACGACGGCGGCGATTGCATCATCCAGGTCGGCGACCACGATGCGTTCGGCCGCCGCGGGCGCGGTAGCCGGCGCCAGGCCGTCGCTGGTGGTGCTGGCCGTGGCCGGAATGGCCGAGCCAACGAGAATGGCGCCGCCAAGCGCCGCGGCGGTGCAGCCTCCGAGCAGACGCGCGCGCAGCTGTTCGACCGTTTTGGTCGGAGTATTCTGTGACACCTCGGTTTCTCCTCTTGTTGTTCAGCGGCGCGGCGGCGACGCGCCTCCGTTATGACAACGCGGTTACGGCGCGGCCTATTCCGGCTGAGCGGAGAAAATCCGACGATGTGTCAGGAGGATTGCCCGCGAGCGGCTCAGCCGCAGTTGGGCGATGTCTGCAGCAAGCCCCAGCCGAACACGCTGTCGCGTCCCGGCGAGCCGAGATCGCGGGCCTCGCTGCGCAGGATGCCGATCGCCGAGGCGACGTCCGTGCCGCCACCGACCAACTCGGCGATCGCGCCGGTGACATGCGCGGCCGCCACCGACGTGCCGGTGCGGTAGCGCCCGGCTCCCCCCTCGGCGGCCGACCAGACCTCGACGCCGGGCGAGGCGAGGGCGATGTAGTCGCCGCGATTGGCGAGCCGGTAGGGGCGCAATCCCTGGTCGACGGCGGTGACCGAGACGACGCTGTCATAGGCGGCGGGGAAAGCGGGCGCCGCCGTCGGTCCGCCATTGCCGGCAGCGGACACCATGCCGATGCCGGCCCGCGCCAGCACCCCGACCGCGGTCTCGAGCAACGGGTTCGGCGGTCCGGTCATGCTGATGTTGATGACCGAGACGCGCTGCTGCGCCAGCCAGTCCAGGCCGTTCACCAGATCCGCCAGGGTCGCCTGCGGCTGGCCCTGACGATCGGTGTGGAAGACGTCTGCGGCGAAGAGCGAGGCCGAGGGCAGCATGCCGGAAAAGCCGGATTCCGGATCCCCGACCAGCAGGGCGGCGACGGCGGTGCCGTGATCGGACGGCGACGGATCGGCGAGCCCGACCGGGGCGAAGCGCTGGCGGCGAAGCGACCGGCCGCGCAGTGCCGGATGGCCGGGATCCACCGCAGTGTCGGTCATGCCGATGCGCAGCCCGCTGCCGCAGGCCCTGGGGTTGCTGGGCCACCCGACCAGATCGAGCGCGTAGCAATCCGAGCCCGAGCAGGACTCTTCCGTCGCCTGGGCCACCTCTGGCTCCGCGGGTTCCGCGCTTGCCAGCCGGTAGACCGCATTGGGTTCGTAGGCCACGCCGGGCGCCACCTGCCGGGCCCGCGCGATCGCGGCCGGCAGGTTGAGCCGTTCCGGGATCGTCAGCCGGGTCACCGAGACCTGCAGCGACGCCAGGTTGCGCCGCTCGCGAACGGTGAACCCGTCATCCTCGAGGTCGTCGATCAGCGCCGGGTCGGCGTCGATGGCGAGGATTTCGCGGGCGGAGTCGTAGCCGTCGGCGTCCCGACCTGGTCCGGCGCTCTCGTCATCGCCCTCGTCGTCATCGTCGTCGCCGCCGTCATCGTCGTCGCCGGCGCCGCCGCTGTCGTCATCGCCACCGCCGTTGTCATCGTCGCCGCCATCATCGTCATCGGCCAGGGCGGCCGGGAACGGGCTTCCGGCGTGCATCGGATCGAAGATCCGAAGGGGCAGTCCGGTCATCAGGAGGCCGATCGAGACCAAGGCAATGATCAGGAGGCGCGTCGGCAGAATCATGGGCGCGTGCCGCTGGCTTGCAATACGGATTGATTCCGACCGCGGGGCCGGGCCCGGACCGGCCTGCCTGACGCCGGCCGCCGCCCCGGTGGAATCGGCAGCATGATACCCGGCCGAGAGGCCGGGCGCATGCCGTTTCTCCGTGTTGAAGGACCAGCGCATAGAACCAGAGACCACTGATGCTGTCGGACCGCGCCGGACCGGCGCGCCGGGGCTACCGCCAGCCGTTGGCCAGCAGCGCCGCCTCGTCCTCCAGGCTGATCGGTCCCTGCTCGGACATGGCGCCGATCAGGACCTGCATCGGGTCGTCATTGCTCCCGTCGGCCGCGACGAAGCGGTCCGGCCGGTTCGGGGTCGCCACCGCCGGCGCGCCGATCGCCTCGACATGCCAGGCACCGGTGGGTTGCCGGCAGGCAATCCCGAAGGCCGCGTTGAGCCCGGCCCGGCCGGCGGTCACGGCCTGGAATTCGCGGCAATGCTGTCCGTCGCGCCCGAGGAAGGTGTTGACCGGCATCACGTTGCCGCCCTGTCCGGCGGAGATGAGCGTGCCGGTCGCCGCCGATTCCAGGGCCAGGTGCAGGGCGCTGGAATCGTCGACGGCGCCCACCATCAACTGGCCCGCCGGCCCGGCATCACCGGTTCCCAGAAGCTGGAACAGTCCGAACCCGCCGCCGAGGCCCACGGCCAGGGCGATCGATGCGGCCATGGCCAGCCCGGCCAGCCGGTTCTGCGGTCGTGCCGGGGCCTCGACGCGCGGCGGCATGGACGTGACGGCTGCCGTCTCCTCGCCGGCGGCGGCCTGGATCAGCCGTTCGGGAACCGGCTCGTGCAGCATGTCGTCATAGGCACGCCGGGACAGATCGGCCGTATCGCGGAACACCTGCACGGCCTCTCGCACGCGCTGGTCGGTCTGCAATGCCTGATCGACTTCCGCCGCTTCTTCCGCCGACAATTCACCATCCACGTATGCGACGAGCTTTTCATCGGTGATTTGGGTCATAGGAGGTCCCTTCTTATCTTATCGGCTCGCGGGCTGGGGGAACGCCACGACGTTTGTTTCGTTGAGCATCTCATGGAGCCGCCGTCGCGCCCGAGCAAGGCGGCTCATGACCGTTCCCAGCGGGATGTCCAGGATGTCCGACGCTTCGCGATAGGACAGGCCGTCGACCGCCACCAGAACAAGCACCGAGCGTTGCTCCTCCGGCAGCCGGCCGATCGCCTTGCGGACCCGCGCCAGCATGATGCGGGCCTCGGTCTCACGTCGCCCGTCATCGCCGACCAGGGTCTCGACGATGTCCTGGTCGTGATCCTCGCCACGCACCCGCCGGGCGCGCAGGCGATCGATCCACGTGGTCTGAATGATCCTGAACATCCAGCTGTCCAATCGCGTTCCCGGCCGCCATTGATGCAGCCGGCTCAATGCGCGCTCGCATGCCGATTGGACAATATCGTCACCATCATCCTTCGAGCCGGTCAGCGAATATGCGAACCTTCTCAGTCTCGGCAGGAGCGCGACTAGCTGTTGCGGCAAATCTTCTGACATCACCCCGACTCTAGGCCTTTGGTACGACAACGGCGGCAGTTCAAACTTATTCCGACTATTCCGGACAACGGATCGATTTTTCCTGAAATCCCGTGTTTTCAGGGGGTTCCAGGCAGGCTGGACACGGCATCGCGATCGTCACGAAGCCCTGAGATCGTTAAGCGTCGGTAAACGTTCCCATGGAATGCTGTAGGTCCGCCGTCGATGCTACGGCCTATCGCACTGCGAGGCGATCGCATGGGAAGCGTGTTGGGGCTCTGGCGACTTCTCGTTGCCGGACTTGTTTTCTGTCTTTTCGTGATGACGACCGCCGATCTCCCCGGATCGCCGCCGGCCGGCAGCGGGCTCGCCTGGGCGGATGATGACGACGACGATGACGATGATGACGGCGGCGGCCAGCCGGTCGGTGCCGCACCCGGCGGAGCGCCCGCCGGCGGATCCGTCGGCCACAGCGTATCCGCCCCGTCGGCCCCGTCCGCCGCGCTTTCCGAGCCTGATCGCGGTGCCGATCGGCGGCGCGACGCGATCGATGCGGCGCGGGACGACAGCGGGTGGCTGGCGCTCAACGACGATGTTCGGCTTGTGGCGGTGCGGTCCGGCGGCTGGAACCGCCTCTACCGCGCCCATGCCGTGCGCGACGAGATGCTGGCGCTGGGCATCCGGCCGGCGGAGATCGCGGCATTGGCCCAGGACGGCTACCGCCTGGTGGATCGAACCAATCTCGGTGCCCTCGGCCTGATCGCGTCGCGGTTTGCCGTGCCCCAGGGGCGCAGCCTTGAATCGGCGCTGCGCCAGGCGCGGGCGGAGGCGCCGGGTGCGATCCTGGTGCCCAACCATATCTACCGGGCCGCCGACCATGCCGGCGGCGAGGCCTGCGACGGGGTGGATTGCTACGGGCACACCCTGGTCGGATGGGAGCAGGTCGGAGACAGTTGCGGCGTGGGCATTCGCATCGGCATGACCGATACGGCCATCGACCAAGATCACCCGGCCCTGCGCGGCCGGGCCGTGCAGACCGAGACCTTCGATCCCTACGGTGACGGCTCGACGCCGGACCATGGAACCGCCGTGGCCGGATTGCTGGTCGGTAATGCTGAGACCGGGTTTCCCGGGATGTTGCCGGGTGCCGAGCTGTTCGCGGCCGACGTCTTCCACACCAATGAGGATGGCGAGAGCTATTCGACCCTGCTCAGCCTGGTCCGGGGCCTGGACTGGCTGGTCGAGCACGGCGTGACGGTGATCAATGTCAGCATGACCGGTCCGCCGAACGACCTGCTGGAAGAGGCCGTGCGGCGCATGAACGTGCGCGGTGTGGTCGTCGTCGCCGCGGCCGGCAATGGCGGTCCGGCCGCCCCGCCGGCCTATCCGGCGGCCTATGGCGAGGTAATCTCGGTGACCGCGGTCGACCGGGACCTGCGGCCCTACAGTATGGCCAATCGCGGCGCCTATATCAGCTTCTCCTCACCGGGCGTGCAGATCTGGTCCGCCGGGGCCGCCGGCTCCGGCCGTCACCGCACCGGAACCTCCTTCGCCGCCGCCCATGCCTCGGCGGTCATCGCCGACATGATCCGCCATGGCGAACGCGGCAATGCCGGCAAGGCGCTCGGCGATCTGCAGTCGACGGCGCGCGACCTCGGCCCGCCGGGCAAGGACCCGGTCTTCGGCTGGGGCCTGATCCAGGGAACGCCGGACTGCAGCACCTGAGGCGGACGCCGCCGTTCTAGGCCTCAAAAAAATTTCCAAATTCGGGGAATAAGGCTCGCCGCTCGCCCGTTGTATGCGCGCACCGGGGTCGAAAGGCCCGGTCCTTGGCACCAACGGGCGAGGCTGCGACAGGCTCGGGGAGGGGGTTCCCGGCCTTGGCGTTTCTCCTTCCCCGAGGGGAGTGGCGCACCATCCTCGCCCGTTGGACTTGCCGGGCCGGGCATGCTTCGGGCCCGGGGCTGCAGTGTCCGTGGGCGGTTCACCGGGGAGTGACGGGCTTGGTCGTCGATCGACGGCCAAGCCCGTTCCCGTTCTAGGGGTGTACTCCGGTGTAGCGGGCCCGCGGCCGGATCAGGCTGTCCTGCGCATATTGCTCCAAGGCATGGCCGATCCACCCGGCGGCGCGCCCGAGCGCGAACACCGACAGGCCGGCGCCGGCCGGCAAATCCAGGCAACGGGACAGGAGCGCCAGCGCATAGTCGCAGGTCGGCGCCTGGCCGGACTGTGCCGCGATGGCCTCCGCCAGATCCAGCCCTGCCCGCAAGGTCGCGCTCTCCGGCAGAGCCTCGGCCATGCGGCGCATCAGGCAGTCCGCCCTGGGATCGCCGCCGGGATAGAGCGGGTGGCCGAACCCGCATGGCTCGTCGCCGCGGCGCAGCAGTTCGGTCGCCTGCGCGACCGGATCGGCCGCACCCAGGAGCGTCACCAGCAAAGCCTCCGCCCGTTCGGTGAGCCCGCCATGGCGGGGGCCGGTCAGCGCGGCCAGGCCGGACACCACGGCGGCATAGGGCGACGCCCCGGTCGCGGCGACGCAGCGGACCGTGAAGGTGGAGGCGTTCAGCTCATGGTCGGCGCACAGCACCATGGCGCCGCGCAGCAGGTCGGCACCCGGCCCGGTCACCGACCAGGCATCGGCCAGCACGGCATGCAGGGGTCGATCCTCAGGCTCGGTCCCGGCGATCAGCGCGGCCATCCAGCGCATGATCCGGGCGCCGGTGTTCCGGACCCCGTCGGGGGTGCGGTTGAACACAAGCGGGTCAGCGGCGGCCAGGACCGGCAGCAGGGCCTGGCAGCGATCGACCGGTCGCAGATAGGCCACGGCCTCGCGGCAGCGCCCGAAACCGTCCGGTGGTGATGGCACTGCATCGGTGAACGGGTCGCGATCGCCGCAATCCCAGATCAGCGCCGCGACGGCCTCGAGCGGCGACTCCGCCGCCAGTCGGGCGGCGTCGCGGCCGCGATAGTAGAGCGCGTCGTCGCCGATCAGGGTGATCGCCGAGTCGAGGACCGGCATGCCCCAGTGCAGTGCCCGCTCACCGCCCTCCGCCGGCGCCTTCTTCTGCGCCAGCGCGTGCACGTCCTCGGCCCGATACAGGCGCGAGCGATGCCCCGAACGCGCCTCCGACCGGATCAGCCCGCGACTGACATAGGCATAGAGGGTCGGCAGGCCGATACCGAGATGGGCCGCCGCCTCCCGTGCGGTGAAATAGGCCTGCGTGGGTCCGGTCGATGAACGCGCCATGGCTTATATTGATACATACAATCAATATTGACAACATTGATGGCCACCCGACATGAACAGGCACGGCCGGCGTCTGCGCCGGCAGCCACGGATTGTGATAGGAGGGGACATGGCAACGACGCGGATAGCGACATCAGGAGGGCTGGACGGCGTGGTCGCGGCCGACACGGCGATCAGCAGCGTCGACGGCGAGGCGGGCCAGCTTGTGCTGCGCGGCATGACCTTGGACCAGGCCGCCGGGACGCTGGATTTCGCCGGCGTGACGGCGCTGCTGTGGAACGGCCTGGATCCGGCGCTCGCGGACACCGCGACCGTTCGCGCCGAGTTGGGGGCGGCCCGCCGGCACGCCTTCCAGCGATTGGCGCCGATCCTGCCGGCGACCATTGGCCTGTCAGCGATCGACGCGGTGCGGCTTCTGCTTTCCGGCCTGTCCGACGACGAGCCGGTGGCGCACCACCTGCTTGTCACCGCGGCGATGCCGGTGGCGGTTGCCGCGGTGGCGCGGGCGGCCGACGGCGGCGAGCCGATCCCGCCGGACGAAACCGCCGGCCACGCGGAAGACTTCCTCCGCATGGTGTCCGGCGCACCGCCATCGCCCGCGGCGGCGCAGGCGCTGGACACCTATCTGGTGACCGTCGCGGATCATGGGCTGAACGCCTCGACCTTCACCGCCCGGGTGATCGCGTCGACCCGCGCCGGCATGATCGCATCGGTCGTCGGGGCGCTGTGCGCGCTGAAGGGGCCGTTGCACGGCGGCGCGCCCGGTCCGGTGCTCGACATGCTGGATGAGATCGGCGAGCCGTCGGAGATCGACGGCTGGCTGGACGCGAAGCTTGCGGCGGGGGATCGGCTGATGGGCTTCGGGCACCGGGTCTACAGGGTCCGCGACCCGCGTGCCGATGTCCTGAAAGCGGCGGTGCGCCGGTTGTCCGGCGGCCGGCTCGCCTTCGCCGAGCAGGTCGAGACGCGGGCCCTGGCGGCGCTGGCCCGTCACAAGACGGATCGCAGCCTGCAGACCAATGTGGAGTTCTACACGGCGCTCTTGCTGGATGCGGTCGGCCTGCCACGGTCGCTGTTCACGCCGGTCTTCGCCATCGGCCGGGTCGCCGGCTGGACGGCGCATGTGCTGGAGCAGGAGCAGGCCGGGCGGATCATCCGGCCGCGGTCGCGCTATGTCGGGCCGGAGCCGGACCTGGCGGCCTGATCAGCGGTCGGTCAGGCGGCCCGGCCCAGCAGATTGTCGACGGCGGCGACGATGTCGGCCGGCTTGAACGGCTTGGGGAAGGTGAGATCGGCGCCGAGCTCCTTGGCGACCGGCAGGAAGTCCATGGCCAGCCGATGTCCGCCGCCGGAGATCACGATGATCTTGGTGTCCGGGGCGTCCTGCTTGATCTGCATGATGGTCTCGATGCCCTCCTTCTCGGGCATCACGATGTCGGTGATCACCATGTCGACGCCGATCGCATCCAGCATCTCCATGCCTTCGCGTCCGTTCTCCGCCTCGACGATGTCGTGCCCGGCGCGCTCGAGCACCTGCCGCAGCAGGCTTCGGATCGCCGATTCATCGTCGATCACAAGGATTTTTGCCATGAGGGGCCACTCCTTCGGATGGTCATGCCGCGTCCAGGATCCGGCGGGCGCAATCGGCCAGCTCGGAGCTCAGGACCGGCTTCACGTGGAATTCCCGGACACCGGCGGCCATGGCGCTGGTCCGGGTCTCGGTGTCCATCAGGCCGGTGCATAGCACCACGGGCACCTCCGGCCGGATGTTCAGGATGCGCTTGGCCAGGTCGACGCCGGTCAACCCCGGCATCGCCTGGTCGGCCATGACGATGTCCCAGTCCTCCGGCGAGGATTGGAAGGCATCCAGCGCGGCGGTGCCGTCGGCCAGCGCGGTGACGTCATAGCCCAGCCGTTCCAGCCCGATGCGGATCGACTGCAGCAGGGCGTCGTCGTCATCGACCAGCAGGATGCGCTCGTTGCCCTTCGACTTGGTCTTCGCCGTGTCGGTCACCGGGGCGCGCTCGTCGACCGGCAGGAAGACGTCGAAACGGGTGCCCTTGCCGATTTCGGTGTCCACCAGGATGGCGCCGTCATGCGTGCGCACGATGCCCTCGACCGATGACAGGCCCAGGCCGGTGCCGTCGCCGACGTCGCGGGTGGTGAAGAACGGGTCGAAAACCCGCTGCAAGGTGGCGTAGGACATGCCGCAGCCATCATCCTCGACGGTGACGATGGCATAGCGCTGCGGCTTCAGCCGGCCGATCCACATGCGCCCGCCGCTGCCGCCGGCGACCTCGTCGATGCGCCGTAGATGGTTCGGCCATTCCTCCAGCAGCGGCCTGTAGATGCCGGGGCGCGCCTTGTTCAGGGTGCGGCCGCGCATCTGAATTTTCAGCTCGCCGGGCGACTTGCCGATGGCGTGCCCGGCATTGACGCACAGGTTCATGATGAGCTGGTGCATCTGGGTCGGGTCGGCCATGACCCGGGACTTGTTCTTGGCGATGTCCGCCTGGATGGCGATCGTGGTCGGCAGGGTCGCGCGCAGCATGCCGAGATTCTCGTTGAGCACCAGATCGAGCCGCAGCGGCTTGAACTCGCGGCGGTCATTGCGGCTGTAGGACAGGATCTGCTGCACCAGGTCCACCGCGCGGCGCCCGGCGGTACGGATCTCCTCGGTGTTGTTCCAGGCGATCGACCCCGGCTCCAGCTCGTCGATCACCAGGTCGCTGTAGCCGTTGATGATGGCGAGCAGGTTGTTGAAATCGTGGGCGATACCGCCGGCCAGGGTGCCGAGGGATTCCAGCTTCTGGGACTGGTGGATCTGTTCCTGCAGGGCGGCCTGTTCGGATGCCGTGCGCTTGCGCTCGGTGATGTCGCGGATCAGGTCGACGAACCCGATCGGCTCGCCATCGGCATCGCGGATCACCGAGCACACCACGTCGCCGGGAAAGACCTCGCCGGATTTGTGCCGAAAGGCGCCCTCGTCCAGGCGCGGGCTGCCATGCGCGTCGCTATGGGCCTGCAGGTTGCCGAGCCGCTCGAACTCGCTGCGGCTCTCGTAGAGCGTGGCGGCCTTCTTGCCGATGACGTCCTTGGGTTGATAGCCGAAGACCCGGGTGACACCGGGGTTGCACATGCGGATGCGGTGGTCGAGGCCGGCGACGACGACGGCGTCGGGCACGCTGCGGAAGATCGACTCGAACAGCGACTTCTGCTGCGTCAGGGCCGATTCCGCCTTCTTGCGCTCGCTGATGTCGCGGAACACGATCAGCACCGCCGAACTGCCCTCGTACAGGATCGGCGTGGACGAGCTCTCCACGGGGATTTCCTCGCCGCCGATGGTCAGCATCACATGCTCGGTCTCCGCCTCGACGAATCCGTGGGACAGGACCCGCTCGGTGCGCGCCAGGAAGGCGCGGCGGAAGTCGCGGCGCACGAGGTCGACGGTGCGCCGGCCGAGCAGTTCGGCCTCGCTCTCGGCTCCCAGCAGCCGCATCGCGGCCGGGTTGACGAAGACGACACGGCTGCCGGAATGCAGGATGATGCCGTCCGGCGAAAGCTCCACCAGCCGCCGATAGCGCTCCTCGCTCTCGCGCAGCGCCCCCTCGGCCAGCACCGCGTCGGTGGTGTCGCTGGTCGATCCGCGATAGCCCAGGAAACGCCCCTCCTCGTCGAAGCGTGGGATTGCGCTCGACCGCAGCCAGCGGATCTCGCCTTCGGGCAGCAGCCGCCGGTACAGGAAGTCGCGCACCGGTTCGCGCCGGGTGAACTGCTCCTCGTGCTTGGCCCACGCCTCCTCGTCGAAATCGTGCCGGCTGATGTCGTGCGGCCGGCGACCGATGTACCAGCGGGCCGGCACCCCCAGGATCCGCTCGACGTTCGGCGAGATGTAGGTGAACTTGTCGTCGGCGTCGGTTTCCCAGAACCAGTCGGCCGACGCCTCCGCGAAGTCCCGAAACCGCTGCTCGCTCTGGTGCAGCGCCGCCACGGCGCTGCGGCGCTCCTCGATCTCGCGCGCCAGCTTCTCGTTGATGTCCACCGCTTCGCTGGCCACCGTGGAGTATTGCCGCCAGCGGCGATAGGCGTACCAACCGAACGCGAAGGCGAGCATCGACATCGCGAAGGGGACTTCGTCGAGCTCGAACGCCTCGTGCTCTTCGGCCCAATCGACGAAGCGCTCATTGGCGTCGTAATACGAGGCCAGCAGGAACAGGCCGATTCCGGCGATCGCGGCAACGATCAGGTCGACTCTCGCCTGGTTCGATGCGTCCTTGGAGTTCCGCGACAGGATCATGACGGGCTGTGCTCAGGGGCCGGAAGTCGTCGCGGACTCCGCCACGATGACGTCGCGAAGGGTTACAGCCCGGCTTTAAAACAGTCTTAATTTTCCGGGGAACCACAAGGCACAAGTTCTCGTTATCATTGTATTTTGTTGCTGTCGGCGGCGACCTAAACGGTCAGTGTCACGCCCCCGCGCCGGAGGTCGCCGGCACCGATCGCGGCGCCATCCCGCCGCTGCGCGGCGTGCACGCCGCCGAAGAAGAGGTTGCGGCCGGGCCAGAGCTTGTGGGCCGTGCTTTCCGCCAGGGCGGCGTCCCGGGCACTGTCGTCCAGACCGGATTCGACGTTGAGGAACGTGTCTTCCATGTGCAGGCGCGGGGCGGCCACCGCCTCCTCGATCGGCAGGCCGAAGCTCAGCCGGTTGACCAGCACCTGCAGGATCGCCGACCGGATGCGGTTCGACCCGCCGCTGCCCAGTGCCGTCACGCCACCATCCGCTTCGATCACGATGGTGGGCGCCATCATCGAGGAGAGCCGGCTGTCCTCCGGCCAGTTGTGGAATCCGCGCGGATTGACGTCCTCCTCGCCCAACATGTTGTTCAGCATCATTCCGGCCAGCGCCGAGGTCATCACCCCGCAACCCTCGCCATTGGACACGGTCAGGCTGGCGGCGTTGCCGGCGCCGTCGATGACGCTGACCTGGGTGGTGCCGCGATGGGCCGGGGGCGCGGGCGCCACCTCCTCCCGATAGCGCTTCAGCAGCGCCGGGTCCCCGAGGATGTCCGCGGCGGTCTCGGGATCCTCCGCCAGGCCGCTCTCGCGGCGGGCCCGGTTGGTGAGCCGCATGGCGCGGGCCATGGCGCGCAGATGCGCCGCGCCGAACGGCGTCTCGCCGTCCAGCCCGGCAGTCGACAACAGGTCCAGCGCGAAGGCGATCAGCAGGCCGCCGGCGGATGGCGGCGGATTGCTCAGGATGCGGGCGCCGGCATAGCTGCGCTCCAGCGGAGCACGGCGCTCGACCCGGTAGCCGGCCAAGTCGTCCGCGGTCAGATGGCCGCCACTGGCCTGGCAGGCGGCGACGATCGCCGCGGCGATCTCGCCCTCGTAGAACAGCCGGGGACCCTCGCGGGCCAGCGCCTCCAGCAGATCGGCCAGGGCCGGCCATGCGAAGCGATCGCCGGCGGCGACCACTTCGCCCGGACGCTCGGGGCACTCGTAGAGGGTGCGGCCCAGGGGGTCGGCGGTGACGATGGGGCTGACCACGTCGATGATGTAGGCCTGCATCGGCGACAGCGCGACGCCGCGCCGCGCCAGGGCGACGGCCGGTTCCAGGATGCGGGCGATCGGCAGGCTGCCCAGCGCCTCATGGACGGCGAACAGCCCCTTCACCATGCCCGGCGTGGCGACCGACCCGAGGCCGATGTGGAACTCCTGGGTGGCCGGCCCGAAATCGGCCAGGATCGGCCGGAAGTCGACCTCATCGGCGGGCCGCTTGCGTTTCGGGGTCTGGGCGAAGAAGTCGAACAGGGTCGCCTGGCCGTCGGTGGTCCGGGCGAGCAGGAAGCCGCCGCCGCCCGGGCTGCACAGGATCGGTTCGGCGATGCAGGCCGCGCCCAGGGCCGCCAGGGCCGCATCGAAGGCGTTGCCGCCATCCTTGAGGATTTCCGCCGCCGCGGCGGCGGTGTGCCGGTCGCCCGCGGCAACGACGCCGGAGCCGCCGCCGGTTGTCATCCCGCGCCGCCGGAGTCTGCAGGCTTGATCCAGGTCAAGGCACCGGGCGTCCGAAACACGCAGTCTTGCACCCGGGGATTGAGGCGCATGACATCCCCAGTGTCCGGCGGGCGCGGGCGGTTCTTCGGGGGAACGGGCCGCCTGACTGTCCGCCGGACATCCATTCTCCGTCAGCCGCGCCGCGTCAGCTGAACAGCGCGACCAGCAGGAACGCCACGATCAGGATCAGGGCGGTGATCGGGTTGCGGCGGATCAACTCCGCCGACCGGTCCAGCCAATGCTTGACGGTGTTCACGAAGCCCTCGGGCATGCGCATTGCCGGCGCCGCGCCGTCGTTGTTCTCGACCGCGGCAATGCGGGCCTCCAGCGATTTGGCGCGGTCCGAGAGCCGGTTCTCCGCCGCCTCCAGGGTCGATTCCAGCGCCGCCAGCCGCGATTCGAGAGCCTTCAGATCGGCCGCCGAGGCGGATTTGCCGGCCCGGGCGGTGGTCTTGCCGGACGCCGCCGGCTTTTTCGGCTCAGTCGCCAAGGACGATCCCCTCCCGGCGCGGGTCGGCGCCGCCGACCAGCCCCCCATCCGTGATCATGATCGCGTGCAGCCCGCTGTTGAGGTCGCGCACGTTGATGGTGTGGCCGCGCTCTTCCAGGGCGGCCTGCAGGCCCTCCGCGGCGGTGCCCGCCTCCAGGTCGGTGCCGCCGTTGCGGTTCACCACATGCCCGAGATCAATCGCCGACTGGACGTCCATTCCCCAGTCGAGGGTCGCCACCAGCGTCTTGGCGACATATTCGATGATCCGGCTGCCGCCCGGCGAGCCGACCACCATCAGCAGGTCGCCATCACCGTTGAACACCAGGGTCGGCGCCATCGAGCTGCGCGGCCGCTTGCCGGGCTCGACCCGGTTGGCGATGGGCCGGCCGTCGGCCTCCGACCGGAACGAGAAGTCGGTCAGCTCGTTGTTCAGCAGGAAACCGCGCACCATCAGGTTCGAGCCGAAGCCGCTCTCGATGGTGGTCGTCAGCGAGACGGCGTTGCCCTCTGCATCGACGATCGAGATGTGGCTGGTGCCCGCCAGTTCCAGCGAGGTGTCCGGCGACCACAACATCGCCTCCCGCCAAGGCGGGTTGCCGGCCGGCGCCGGCGTCTCCATGGCGGTGTTCCGGTCGACGAGCTGGGCCCGCACGGTCAGGTAGCCGGGATCGACCAGCCCCGCTGTCGGGACCCGCACGAAGTCGCTGTCGGCCATGTAGAGCGCGCGGTCGGCGTAGGCCAGCTTGGAGGCCTCGGCGAACAGGTGCCAGGCCTCGGTGGAGTCGGGGCCCATCGAGGGCAGGTCGAAATGCTCCAGGACGCCGAGGATCTGGCCCACGGTCAGCGCGCCCGAACTGGGCGGCCCCATGCCGCAGACATCGTTGCCGCGATAGGTGACGCAGACCGGCTCGCGCTTGACGACGTTGTAGGACTCCATATCGCCCTGGGACAGCAGGCCGGGATTGCCCTCGGCATTGCGCACGGTGGCGACGATGTCGCGGGCGATCTCACCGGTGTAGAAGACCTGCGAGCCGCCCTCGGCGATCAATCGCAGGGTCGCGGCGAATTCCGGATTGCGCAGGGTGTCGCCGGCCTCCAGCGCCTCGCCATCGGGGAAGAAGTACTCCCGTGCCGTCGCAAAGGTCTGCAGCCGTTCCGCCCGGCTTCCCTGCAGCAGGCCGGCCAGTCGCGGCGAGACCTCGAAGCCTTCCTCCGACAGGTCGATCGCCGCCTGGAACAGGCCCCGCCAGGGCAGGGCGCCATGATCCTGATGCGCCGTCTCCAGCAGCCGCAGCGTCCCCGGCGTACCGACCGAGCGGCCGCCGACGACCGCGTCCCAGAAGCCGAGCGGCTCGCCATCCTCGCCCAGGAAGAGGCTGCCATCGGCCTCCATCGGCGCCGTCTCGCGGCCGTCATAGACGGTCACCGCGTCGGTCTCAGCGTCGTAGTAGAGCAGGAAGGCGCCGCCGCCGATGCCCGAGCTCTGCGGCTCGACCAGGTTCAGCACGAGCTGGGTCGCGACCATCGCGTCGACCGCCGTGCCGCCGGCCTTCAGCACGTCGTAGCCGGCCTGGACCGCGAGCGGGTTGGCGGCCGCGACCATGAATTGCTGCGCCGTCGCCAGCTCCTGGTCGCCCCGGCCCGTCGCCTCTTCCGGTTGCACGTCCTGGGCCTGGGCCCGGGCTGCCAGCGGCATCAATGCGACGGTCGCCGCCAGCGCCACGGCTCCGGCCGGTCGGAGGACATTCCTGTAATTCACCATGGTCGGCTCTCCCTGTCGCTCGGCGGTCTCGATTGCACGCTCATACGAAAGTATTCCATAGGCCGGCGGCATAGGGAAAGCCAGGGATGCACCCGGCCGGGCGACGCGCCGGTCAGCGCAGCGTTGCGCGGATTTCCCGATGGGCGGCGGGGTAGCCGGGCGAGACGTGACGAAGCTCCGCCACGATGCGCGCATGCAACCGCGGCAGCGCATGGAACGGCACGGAGGGGTGCAGGTGATGTTCGGTATGGAACGACATGTTCCAGCCGAACCGGCGCACCAGCGCATTGGTCAACGTCGTGCGGGTATTGCGGGTCATCTCCGCGACGGTCTCGCACCCGGTATGCTCGGCCAGCAGGAAGGCGCGCAGCACCGGCTGGGCCAGCAGCACCGGCCCCAGCCAATACAGCAGCGGGGCTGCATTGGCGGTCATCAGGGCGGCCGCCGCCATTCCGGCATAGACGGCCAGGAAGGATCGGGCCTCGATGATGACGCGCCCGTGCTCGCGCTCGGGCAGGTAAGGTGCCGCCGGCCGGCCGGCGGCTTGCTTCAGGAGCGCGCGGACCCGGTCCCGCCAGAACGGCAGACCGCTCAGGTGAAGCAGGTACTGCGGGACCGTCGCGGGCTTGGGCATCGCCAGTTCCGGATCGCGGTCCGGGTCCTGGGTGTGGCGGTGATGCGCCCAGTGGAAATGCCGGAAATCGGTAGGCGGGATCGCCAGCACCAGACCGCACAGCCAGGCGACGAGGAGGTTTGCCCGGCGGCTGTGGAATGCCGTGCGATGCACCGTCTCGTGCAGTGGCGCGAACAGGAACACCAGGGTGACGCCATGGGCAAGCATGGCCGTGGCGAGCCACCACGTGCCCTGCGCGACGGTCACAAGAACGGCGGTCGCGGCGATCGCCGCCAGATGCAGACCGAGCTGCCGGGCGCCGGCAGCATCGGAGCGCCGGCTCAGCTCGCGCAGCGCGTCGCGGTCGATGGCGGGCGTCGTCAGGTGCCCGTCCATTGGCCGCGCTCCTGCAGGATCCGCTTCAGCACCGACGGCCGGTCGGACATCAGCCCGCCGACGCCGAGATCGAGAAGCCGGGTCATTTCCGCCGTGTCGTTGATGGTCCAGACATGCACCGGCAGGGTACGCCGGTCCGCCGCCGCCAGGAAGCCGGGATAGACGATCGTCAGGCCGCGATGGGTGGGCGAGACCTGGGCGCAGGCGGCCGCGAAGCGCCCGACCGGCAGGCCCTTGGCTGCCGACCAGAGCCGCAGCACGTCCCAGGGCCCCATCGACGTGCACAGCCGCGGGCCCATCCGCCGGCGCAGGCGGTTCAGCCGCCGGCCGGAGAACGACCCGACGCAGACCCGGTCGATCGCGTTGGATCGGGTCAGCACATCGGGAAGCAGCTCGGCGGCCCGATCGGATTTGGGATCGATGTTGATCCGCGCCTCCGGCCAGGCCGCCAGCAGCTCGTCCAGGAACGGCACGGTGTATGTTCCGGCGATGCGCAGGCCGCGCACCTCTTCCGCATTGAGCTGCTCGACCCGCTCCGGCCGCCCGGCGAGCCGGTCGAGGGTCTCGTCATGGAAGGCGACGAGGTGGCCGTCGCGGGTGGCATGGATGTCGGTCTCCAGGAACACGTAGCCGAGCCGGACCGCGTTCTCGAACGCCTCCATGGTGTTCTCCGCCGCCGCCTCGTCGCCGCCGCGATGGGCGAAGGCGTGGGGACGCGGGTGATCGAGGAACGGCCATCCGTCCGGCATGACTTGCTGCGTCGTCGTGGCACCCGGCCGATCACCTTAGCAAAGCGCACGGGACGGGGCGCGACGTCATGGCATGAGGTCCCACCAGTGGCGGCCGTGCGCCGGCGGCGGGAGGTTGATGTCTCGGCGCAGATGTTCGGATTCGGGCAGTTTCGGCGATCGGATTCGCTGCATCGGCCGCCACAAGAACCGGAGACGTAGCCAAATCGTGCTCATGGTCAGATCGAGCATCTTTCGACTCCCGAGATGATGTTAGGCCGATTATCATGACGATCTTCGCCATCGAGAAATGGAACCTCCTCACGGTTGGCATGAGTGAAACTCATGAATAGGCGCATGCCGCCCCTGGCGGCGCTGCGGGCCTTCGAGGCGGCGGCGCGCCATCTCAACTTCACCCGCGCGGCGGAGGAGCTGTGCGTGACCCAGACCGCGATCAGCCATCACGTGCGGCAGGTGGAGGACTGGCTGCAGGGTCCGGTGTTCCACCGCACCGGCCGCACGGTGTCGCTGACCGAGGCTGGCCGCCGGCTGTTCGACGGCGCCCGCGAGGGGCTCGACCGGATCGCCGCCGGCGCGGCGGAAGCGCTGGAGCAGGATGACGATCGGCGACTGACCCTCTCGGCCCCGCCGGAGATCGCGGCGCTGTGGCTGCTGCCCCGGCTGCCGGCCTTCCGCAAGGCCCATCCGGCCCTCGAGATCCGGGTGATCGCGGACTACCGCCGTCCGGACTTCCAGCGGGACGGCATCGACGCGGCGCTGCTGACCGGCTGCGGCCGGGCGGGTGAGGTGTCGACCCGGCTGCTTCGGGAAGACGAGTTCGTGGTCTGCAGCCCGGCGCTGCTGCCGAGCCTGCCGCCGCGCTGGGGGTTGTTCACCGCCCCATTGCTGATGAACGAGGGCGCGCGGCACACCAGGCTGAAATGGCGCCGCTGGATGGAACAGCTCGGTCTCGACGATCTCGACGCCCTGCGCGCCGAGGCCGCCCAGGATCCGCGGGTCGACATCATCGACGAGAGCCATATCGGCGCCGGCCCGATCTATCCGAGCTTCGAGGCCATGCTGGACGCCTGCCGCCGGGGCCTCGGCTTCTCCCTGGTGCGCACCTCCCTGGTCGCGGAGGATCTGCGGCGCGGCACGCTGGTCCGGGTGTTCGACGAGCTGCTGCCGTCGGATCTGCACCTGCATCTGGTGACGCCCGGCAGCCACGACGCGCCCGGCAGGATGTCCAGCCTGGCCGGTTGGCTGATCGCGGAAGGCGCCCGCGACGAGGCCGTCCTTGGGCCGGACGGTGAACCGGGCTGCTAGCGCGCCATCGAAGCCCTGTCCCAGTCGGCGTAGTCCGGCGTTCCGTCGTCGCGGATTTCGCCCGCATAGCCGAATTCAATCATGTGCACCGTCACCGACGGCCCCTGGGCGATGAGCACGGCATAGGATTCCGGCAGGTCGCAGCCGAGCAGCATCTCGGTCTCCGAGAAGCTGACCCAGCTTGCGTGGTTGGTGCCGCGCGGCGCGCTGACCGGGACACCGTGGAACGAGCCCGCCAGCGGCTGGTGGCAGTGGCCGAAGATGATGTGGGCGAGGCGCTCTCGATGGGCGGAGACCACCTCGCCCAGCGCGTCCGCGTCCAGCAGCATGATCTGGTCCATCGGCGGGTTATGGGTCGGGATCGGGTTGTGGTGCAGGAACAGGTAGACCGGCTGGTCGGCGGCGGTGAGCTGACGGTCGAGCCAGCGCAGCCGGTCGTCGCAGAGATGGCCGGCATGGGATTCCGGACCCCAGGTGTCGAGGGTCATGCCGATGCCCTCGGAGAGCCGGAAGACCTGCTGGACGTGGCCGTCCTCGTTGGCCAGTTCCGGGAAGACGGACAGCAGCGTCGGCCGGTCATCGTGATTGCCGATGCACAGGCGCACCGGAAGCGTGACGTCTGCCAGCCGCGCCTTCAGCCGCTCGTAGTCGGCCCCCTCGCCCCAATCGGACAGGTCCCCGGTGATGACCAGCACCTCGGCATCGGGGTGGTGCTCGGACGCGTGCTTCAGCGCCTTGTCGAAATTCACGTTGGGGTCCCGGCCGCCGATGGTCTTGCCCGGTGCGGTCAGGTGGATGTCGGTCAGCTGGAGGATCTTCATGGGCAACCCGGATCACTGGTTCTGGCGAGGGTAGGCCCCGGGGCGCTCGTTGCCCCGGGGCCTACCCTCGATACCGTCATGGATCACCTGGGTCACGGCAAGCCCGATCTGCGCCCGGTCCGCAGCTTCCTCGACGTCGCGACCGGGGCCGTCCGTTCTAGCGGCGACGGCGGTTGATCAGCCCGTCCAGGGCCTCCCGCTGGTCGTCGTCCAGCACGGCGTAGAGATTGTCGAAGGCGGGCCGCACCTGGCGCAGCACGTCGAGGCCGGTGGTGGCCACCAGCTCGACCTGGGCCAGCCGTTCCGGGGCCGTCGCGTCCTCGGGCAGCGGCGACAGGTTGGCACAGGAGGCGCCGACAGTGCTGCTGCCATTGCGCAGCGCATCGACCAGGCCCTGCCAGGCGCCGGTCTGCTCGGGCGTGAAATCGACGAAGCTCTCGATGAAGGTGATCATCTGGTCCAGCCGCTCGTCGCGTTCCTCGCCGCAGATGCGCTCGAAGGCGCGCGCCTGGCCGCCACGGCCGCCCCAGCGGTGGCCGGCGATGTGGATGAAGTCGGCATCGCCGACAGCGTCGGTCGGCGAGGGGCCCTGCATGGCGTTCAGCCCGCCGACCGCGAGCGTAAGGCCGACGGCGGAGGCGGCGGCGACGACAACGACCTTGGTGGATTTCATGACCTGTCTCCATCGTTTCTGGCAGGCTGCGGCCGAAGCCGCGACGATGGGACGGTATGGGCGGTTTGTTGCCGGGCTATGTCGTGGATCGGCCGCTATGTAACCAACCGTTACACGGTGGGCCGACGTCACAGACTGTTACACGATTTCTGGAGACGGGGCCGGCGTGCCCCGATATGGGTGGGTCATGACCCGTTCGCCGCATCTCTTGATCGTCGACGACGACCGGGAAATCCGCGACCTGGTGGCCCGGTTCCTGAAGAAGCACGGCTTCCGGGTGGACACGGCCGCGGACGGGCGTGAGATGGACCGGCAGCTCGCCGTCGGCCGCTTCGACCTGCTGGTGCTCGACCTGATGCTGCCGGGCGAGGACGGGCTGTCCCTGTGCCGCCGGCTGCGGGCAGAGTCCGGTGTGCCGATCATCCTGCTGACGGCGCTGGGCGAAGAGACCGATCGCATCGTCGGCCTGGAGATGGGCGCCGACGACTACCTGCCGAAGCCCTTCAACCCGCGCGAGTTGCTGGCCCGTATCAAGGCCGTGCTACGGCGCGCCGAGGGGCTTGGCGGCCGTGCCGACGGCGCACCGACCACGATGCTGGAATTCGCCGGCTGGCGGCTTGACCCGGCGACCCGGGAGCTGCGATCCGCCGAAGGCGTTCTCACCCCGCTCTCCAGCGGCGAATTCGACCTGCTGGTCGCCTTTGCCGAGCACCCCCAGCGGGTGCTGACCCGCGACCAGTTGCTCGACCTGACCCGCGGACGGTCGGCCCAGCTCTTCGACCGCAGCATCGATGTCCAGTTGAGCCGCCTGAGGCGCAAGATCGAGCCCGATCCGAAGGACCCGACGCTGATCAAGACGGTGCGCAACGAGGGCTACATCTTCACGGTAGCGGTCGCCAGGCCATGATCCGGCTGTGGCCCAGCGGTGTCGCCGGCCGGGTGGCGGTCATTCTGATCGGCGGGATCCTGCTGATCCACGCCATCGGCTTTGTGCTGTTCGCCCGCGAGCGGTTCATCGAGACCACCCGGGTGTTCGCGGAATCGGTGGTAGACCGCATGACCGCCATCGTCGACCTGATGGAGTCCGCCCCGGCGGAGGACCGGGCGGCGCTGTTGCAGGCGGTCAACAGCCCGACGTTGTGGGTGACCTGGGCCGCCGAGCCGCCAGTGCCGTCCGATCACGACATCCCCTTCGAGGAGACGGTTCGCAAGTATCTCGAGCCGCTCAACGACCGGCCGATCCGGATCGACGTGCCGGACGATTGGCACGACCGGCATGAAGGAGCGGAGCCGTCTCCCGGCCCGCCGCCCGACCTGCAGCCGAGCCGCCGCAAGCTCCTGATCTCCATCGGCCAGTCCGACGGAAGCTGGCTGATCTTCACGGTCTCGTCGCAATACACGGCCGGCGGCTGGGTCATCCGGACCCTGGTCTGGTCGGTCCTGACCATCGGCATCGTCGCGCTGGTCGGTGTCTGGGCCGCGCGCCGGGTGACGGCGCCGATCAGCCGCTTTGCCGCCGCCGCGGACCGGCTCGGCGTCGATGTCGAGGCGCCGCCGCTGCCGGAGAAGGGGCCGAAGGAGCTGCGCCAGGCCACCCACGCCTTCAACCGCATGCAGGAGCGGCTGCGCCGCCTGGTCGCCGACCGCACCTTGATGCTGGCGGCGATCTCCCATGATTTGCGCACCGCGCTGACCAGGCTGCGCCTTCGCGCCGACTACATCGACGATCCGGAACAGCAGGCCAAGGCGCTGTCCGATCTCGACGAGATGACCACGATGCTCGATGAGACCCTGTCCTTCGCCCGCGACGATGCGGCCGCGGAGGAACGCACCAAGGTCGACATCGCGACGCTGCTGCAGAGCCTGTGCGACGACCTCGCCGACGCGGGCCAGCCGGTTGCCTATGACGGGCCGGACCGTATGACCTTCGTCTGCCGCCCGGTGGCCCTGCGCCGGGCCTTCGCCAACCTGATCGACAATGCCGTCACCTATGGCGGCGAGGCGCAGGTCACCTTGGTCGATCAAGACGGCGATGTGTGTGTCGAGGTCGCCGATCGCGGGCCGGGCATCCCGGCCGGCCGGCGGGAGCGGGTCTTCGCGCCGTTCTATCGCCTGGAGGAATCGCGCAGCCGGGAGACCGGCGGAACCGGGCTCGGCCTGGCTGTGGTGCGCAGCATCGTGCGCCGGCATGGCGGCGACATCGTCCTGGACGACCGGCCCGGTGGCGGCCTGATCGCGCGGGTCACGCTGCCCCGGCACGGGTGAAACCGCCGCTATTTCACGGCGACGCAGGTGCAGGGTGCGAGATGCATCACCTTGTGCGATACGCTGCCCAGCAGCAGGCCGCCGATATCGCTGAGCCCGCGGCTGCCGAGAAAGATCATCTCCGCACGCCGGGCGCCGGCGACCGCCACGATCTCGCTTGCCGGGTGGCCCTCGGCGACTTCGGTCACCACTTGCTCCACGCCGGCGTGCTGCGCGCGCTCGGCCGCCTCGCGGGTGATCCGGTCGCCCAGCGCATTGCCGTAGCGGAACCGGGCGCTGATCTCCTCGACTGCGATGCCCTCCATCTCGGCATAGGCCTTCAGGCCCGCCGGCACCGGCTCATACGGGACCACGTGCAGGATGGACAGCGTGGCATCGGATGTGCGGGCGAGGTTCGCCGCCAGGTCGAGCGCCTTCCACCCGTGGTCGGAACCGTCGACGGCGACCAGATATGTCTTGCTCATGGATCGTCCCCTCACTGTGCCCGTGGCCGGTCGGCCCGATAGGGCAGGTCGGGGGAACGCGCGGCTGGCGATGAGACTAGGAAACCGGCCCCATGCCGCCCATGCGCTGGATCAAACCGTGAAATCTGCGCGTCAGAACGTCGGCGGCGTGGAGGCGCTGACGATCTCCGCTTCGTCGTCGCCGACATTGCGGAATCGGTGAGGCAGGCGGCTGTCGAAGTAATAGGCGTCGCCGGGGCCGAGCACACGGCGCTGGTCGCCGACGGTGACCTCGACATGGCCGCGCAGGACGACGCCGCCCTCCTCGGCCTCGTGGCGCAGCATGGTGGCGCCGGTGTCGGCGCCCGGGGCGTAGCGCTCGTGCAGGATCTGCAGGGCGCGGTGGCTCAGGTCGCGGCCGATCTGGCGGAAGGAGAGGCCGCCGGGGCCGCCATCGCCGGCGACCTCGACGAGGTCCTCGGCGGTATAGAAGACGCGCCGGCGCGGCGGCTCCTCCGGCGCGAAGAACTCGGCCATCTTGACCGGGATGCCGTCCAACACCTTCTTCAGCGAGCCGACCGAGGGGCTGGCGCGGTTCTGCTCGATCAGCGAGATGGTGGCGTTGGAGACGCCGGCACGCTTGGCCAGCTCGCGCTGGCTGAGCCCGTGCATCTCCCGCAGCCGCCGCAGCCGGCCGCCGACATCGAATTCCAAGGCGCCGGTTCCCGTGCCTGTTTAGACTGTTCGATATATTGAACAGCTAAGCCGACAGGTGCAACATTCTGACATAGTTATGGGGAAAACAGGCTTCCTGCTTGTCCGGTTTCTTGAACACCCGTAGATTTCCGGGACCCGTCTCCGGCCGCCGAGACGCCTCCGAAATTCAGGGAGTGCCGTTCATGGATGATGCGATCGCCCCCGGCGCCATGCCGCCGCCGAACAATCTGGAAGCCTTCTGGATGCCGTTCACCGCGAACCGGCAGTTCAAGAAGAACCCGCGTCTGCTGGTCGGCGCGGAGGGCATGTACTACCACACCCATGACGGCCGCAAGGTGCTGGACGGCACGGCAGGCCTGTGGTGCGTGAACTGCGGCCACAAGGCGCCGCGCATCGTCAAGGCGATCCAGGAGCAGGCGGCCCAGCTCGACTATTCGCCGCCCTTCCAGATGGGCCATCCCCGCGCCTTCGACCTGGCCGCACGGCTGGCCGCGATGATGCCGGGCGACCTCGACCATGTGTTTTTCACCAATTCCGGATCGGAATCGGTCGACACCGCGCTGAAGATCGCGCTCGCCTATCACAACGTCACCGGCAATGGCAGCCGCACCCGGCTGATCGGCCGCGAGAAGGGCTATCACGGGGTCGGGTTCGGCGGCATCTCCGTCGGTGGCATCGTGCCGAACCGGAAGTTCTTCGGGACCCTGCTGACCGGCGTCGACCATCTGCCGCACACCCACGATCTGGAGCACAACGCCTTCAGCCGCGGCCAGCCGGAATGGGGCGCGCATCTGGCCGACGAGCTGGAGCGCATCGTCGCCCTGCACGACGCCTCGACCGTCGCCGCGGTGATCGTCGAGCCCTTCGCCGGCTCGGCCGGCGTCTACCTGCCGCCCAAGGGCTACCTGCAGCGGCTGCGCGAGATCTGCGACAAGCATGGCATCCTGCTGATCTTCGACGAGGTCATCACCGGGTTCGGCCGGCTGGGCGCCTCCTTCGCGACCGAGTATTTCGGCGTCATGCCGGACATGATCACCGCCGCCAAGGGCCTGACCAGCGGTGCCGTGCCGATGGGCTGCGTCTTCGTGCGCAAGCACATCTACGACGCCTTCATGAAAGGGCCGGAAGAGGCGATCGAGCTGTTCCACGGCTACACCTATTCCGCCCATCCGCTGGCCTGCGCCGCCGCCCATGCGGCGCTGGACACCTATCAGGAGGAGGGCCTGTTCGAGCGCACGGCGGAGATCGCGCCCTATTGGGAGAAGGCGATCCACAGCCTGAAGGACGAACCCTTCGTCATCGACATCCGCAATCTCGGCCTGGTCGGCGCCATCGAGCTGGAGCCGATCCCCGGCCATCCGGTCAAGCGCGCCTTCGACGTTTTCCTGAGATGCTACGAGGCCGGCGCGATGATCCGCACCACCGGCGACACGCTGGCGCTGACGCCGCCGCTGATCATCGAGCGGGCCGAGATCGACCAGCTGATGGAGACCATCCGCACGGCGCTGCGCGCCGCGGCCTGAGGCCAAATCGGCGAGGGCGGCGGAACGCGCCGCCGCCCTTCGACTCCTCGATTCCGCTTTCGAAAGTTTGCGTTTCGCAGATGCGAAAGGCTTCCGGAGTCTTTCACAATACTGTCATAGATTTGGTTGACTCTTAACGCTTTCACGATAGGGTCGCCGCGTCTAGGAGGGCGCCATGCTGATCGAATCGCGGCTTTCGGAAGGCCATCAGATCCGTTGCGCAGAAGGCCATGTCTTCGTGGTCCGCGCGCTGGGTCCCAGCGTGGAATGCCCCCATTGCGGCGAGACGGCGCTGTCCACCGACCTGGCCACCGCCTTCTTCCTCGACCACCTCGCCAACCCGGCGATCGAGACCAAATCCGACTGATCCCGGCGGCCTTCTCCGTTCGTACTTCCTCGCCTTCTCGTCGTCCCCGGGCCTGACCCGGGGACCCATTGGGCCAGTCGCGCGGATAGTCGATGGTCAGCACCCGCGGATCCATGGGTCCCCGGGTCGAGCCCGGGGACGACGATGTGGGGATGTTTCAGATCCTATCGACCGGGCACTACAGCACGTCGCGCAGCCGGTACCAAAGCATCGCCAGCACCAGGGCGGGCATGCGCAACAATCGTCCGCCAGGGAACGGCCGGTGCGGGATACGGGCGAAGACGTCGAAGCGCTCGGCGGTGCCGGCGATCGCTTCGGCCAAAAGGGTACCGGCCAGCCCGGTCAGCGCGACGCCGTGGCCGGAGAAGCCCTGGGCGAAGAAGACGTTCGGCCCGGCCCGGCCGAAATGCGGCAGCCGGTTGATGGTGATCGCGACGTTGCCGCCCCAGACATAGTCCACCTTGATTCCGGCGAGGTCCGGCAGGTAATGCGCCATGCGGCGGGCCAGCATGCGGGCCAGTCCGGGCCGTTCCAGGGTCGAGTAGCTCACCCCGCCGCCGAACAGCATGCGGCGGTCCGGTGAGAGCCTGTAGTAATTCAGCACGAAGTTGACGTCGGCCACGGCGAGACCGGTGGGCAGCACGCGGTCGGCCAAGTCCGTCGACAACGGCTCTGTCGCGATGATGTAGGTGCTGACGGGCATGATCGCCGGTCGCACGGTCTTGCCGACCGCGGCCGACAGCGCCGGCAGGTAGGCATTGCCGGCAAGCGCGGCGAACCGGGCGCGGATGGAGCCGGCCGGTGTCCGGGCGACGACCGCGCCGCTGGCGGCGTCGCCATGCTCCAATGCCGTCACCGGGCTCCCTTCGAAGATCCGCGCTCCGGCGGATTCCGCGGCGGCCGCCAGGCCCAGCGCATAGTTGAGCGGATGAATCTGGCCGCCGCCCTGATCGAGCAGGCCGCCCACATAGCGTGGAGCGGCGACGAGCGAATCAATCTCCTCCAGGGTCACCATCCGGGCCTGGTGGTAGCCATATCGGGCCCATTCGGCCACGGTATCGGTGAAATCATCCAGGTGGCGGCGTCTAACCCCGGCGAACAGGTATCCCCATTTCAGGTCGCAGGCGATGCTATGCCGGTCGACCCGGTCGCGCAGGATGGATTTGGACTCCTCGCCCATCTCCCAGATCCGCTTCGCGTCGTCTGCGCCCACCAAGGCGGCGATCTCGCCCATCGACTTGTTGTAGGCGGTGACGATCTGGCCGCCATTGCGCCCCGAGGCGCCCCAGCCGACGCGCCGCGCCTCCAGCAGGACGACGTCGAAACCGCGCTCGGCCAGGGTCAGCGCCGTGGACAGGCCGGTGAAGCCGCCGCCGATCACCACCACGTCGCAACTCGTGTCGCCGGTCAGGGCAGGCCGATCGGGCGCCGGGTTGGCGGTCGCCGCGTACCAGGATTTCGGATGCGCCTCGACGGTCATCGCCATGGCCGGAAAGGCGCGGGCCGGTGCGGGATCGGTGAAACTCTTACGGGTTCATTAACCATGCGTTAGCCGAAGATGCTTCACACTGTCCCATTCGTTGACGGCCGTTCGCGGCCGCGGCATGTGGAGATGATTGAGAGGGGCGCGCTGTGGCACTCGATCGCAGTCTTCTGGTCTCGCTGCTCGGGCAGCTTGGCAAAGAGAACGACCACGAAGTGGTTATCGCCGCAAGAAAGATCACATCCTTGCTGCGGGAACACCAGATTCAGTGGGGCGATCTGGTCGCCGGCTCCGGCAATGGCGAGTTCCAGCCGCAGACCAAGATGAAGCTGCTGAAGCTGGACGCCAACCGCAACTTCATGAAGGCGTCCGACGACCTGCCGCACTTCCTGGAGCTGCGCGAGCACTACTTCAACCAGAGCATGACGGCCAAGGAGGTCGGCAAGCTCAACTATTTCTTCGAGCTCTATGTCGGCGAGCGCCAGTCGAAGAAGGACGCGATCTGACGGCTGACGGGACACGCCGTTGATCCGGCCGCACCGATGGCAACGCGCCGCGCCGCGGACCCTGCGCGCGCGGTATCGCCTCAGCGCTCAGGCCTTCTCCAGATACCAGGCATATTCAAGGGGCGTGATCGCGGCCTGGAACCGGTCGCGCTCGGCCCGCTTCAAGGCCAGGTAGACCGCCAGGAACTCAGCGCCCAGGTAATCCGCGAACACGTCCGACGCGTCCAGCCGTGCGAGCGCGTCGTACCAGGACGGGGTCAGCGTGGCGGGCAGGGATTTGTAGGCATTGCCCTCGACCGGCGGGCCCGGATCGGTTTTCCGCCGCAGCCCGTGATGGACGCCGGCCAGGACCGCCGCCAGCACCAGATAGATGTTCCCGTCGGCCCCGGCGACCCGGTGCTCGACGCGCCGGTCGGACGCCGGCCCTGCCGGGATGCGCAGCGCGCAACTGCGGTTGTTGACGGCCCAGCTCGCCGCGTGCGGCGCATAGCTGCCGGCCTGGAAGCGGCGGAACGCGTTGGCGTTCTGGGCGAACAACGCCATCGCCTCGGGCATGGTCGCCGCCAGGCCGCCGATGGCGTGGCCAAGCGCCGGCGTGCCCTTGGGATCCTCGGCGGCGAAGATGTTGCGGCCCTGAGAGTCGAGCAGGCTGAGATGCACATGAAGCCCGTTGCCGGACAGCTCCGGATAGGGTTTGGCCATGAAGGTGGCGGCCATGCCGTGCCGGTGCGCCACGCCCTTGACCACGCGCTTGAACAGCACCGCGTCGTCAGCGGCGCGGACCGGGTCGTCGCAATGGTGCAGGTTGATCTCGTACTGCCCGGGCGCGTATTCCGACACCGCCGCATCGACCGGAACGCCCTGGTCGCGCGCCGCGTCGGTCATCTCCGTCAGCACATCGTCGAATTCGTCGAGTTCGTCGATGCCGTAGACCTGGGTGGTAGTCTGGCGGCGCCCGGTCTCCGGCGCCCGCGGCGGCTGGGGCAGGCCGTCGGAGGAGCGCCGACGGTCGATCAGGTAGAATTCGAGCTCGATGGCGACGACGGGCTTCAGGCCGTCGGCGGTGAGCCGGTCGACCACCCGCTGCAGCACGGCGCGCGGATCGGCGAAGAACGGCTTGCCGTCGGCCTCGCGCATCGACAGCAGGACCTGAGCCGTCGGCCGCCGCGCCCAGGGCACCGTCGCCAGGGTGCCGGGCACCGCGCGGCAGGGCCGATCGGCATCGCCCTCGTCGAGGCCCAGGCCGGTTTCCTCCACCGTCGCGCCGGTGATGTCGGTGGCATAGATCGAGCCGGGGAAACCCACCCCCTCGCCATACAGCTTCGGCAGTGCGCGGATCGGCAGCTTCTTGCCGCGCAGCACGCCGCAACTGTCCGGCAGCAGGGCATCGACCTGATTGATCTCGGGATGCGCGGCGATGAAGGCGGCCGCTTCGTCTTCGGCCGCCTTGACGGCGGACCTGTTTTTGGAGGACATCGGAACCGTGCAATGGTGGGTGCCGGCCATCGTGGGTCAACCGGCCGCACTGTCAAGCCGTGTTCATCGGTCCGGCCATGCCTGCCGGACCGCGCAAGTCCGCATCGTGCAAGCCTGAACAGTGGCGGGCGGCTGAACGCCGCCCGGTGACGTCATGGGAAAACTGGAATCCTTCATCACCGAGAACCGGATCACCGAGGTCGAATGCCTGGTGCCGGACATGAACGGCATCGCCCGGGGCAAGATCCTGCCGGACGAGAAGTTCCTGAAGGGCCTCGCCAATCGCGGCCTGCGCCTGCCCGAGGCGGTCTTCGTACAGACGGTCACCGGCGAGTATCCGCGCGACGAGGACGTCACCGACGACGCGGTGATCGACGTCTATCTGCGCCCGGACCCGGATACGGTGCGCGCCGTGCCCTGGTACGAGGAGCCGACCGCCCAGGTGATCTGCGACTGCGAGTACGCCGATGGCAGTGCGGTGGAGATCTCCTCCCGGCATGTGCTGCGCCGGGTGCTGGAGCAGTACAAGGAGCGCGGCTGGACGCCGGTGGTGGCGCCGGAGCTGGAGCTGTTCCTGGTCGCCAAGAACACCGACCCCGACTATCCGCTGGAGCCGCCGATCGGTCGGTCCGGCCGGGCCGAGACCGGCCGCCAGGCCTATGGCATCGACTCCGTGAACGAGTTCGATCCGATCTTCGAGGACGTCTATGACTACTGCGAGGCGATGGGGCTGGACATCGACACGCTGAGCCACGAGGCCGGCGCCGCCCAGATCGAGATCAACTTCAATCACGGCGACCCGCTCGACCTGGCCGACCAGGTGCTGCTGTTCAAGCGCACCGTGCGCGAAGCGGCGATCCGCCATGACATCTATGCCACCTTCATGGCCAAGCCGATGCAGACCGAGCCCGGCAGCGCCATGCACCTGCACCAGAGCGTGCTGGACAGCCGCACCGGCGTGAACCTGTTTGCCGGGCCGGATGGCGGCAATTCGCCCCTGTTCCTGTCCTTCATCGGCGGCCTGCAGAAATTCGTGCCGGCGGCGATGCCGCTCTTCGCGCCGAACGTGAACTCGTACCGCCGGCTCGACCCGGACAGCGACGCCCCGATCAACGTGCATTGGGGGCTCGACAACCGCACCACCGGGTTCCGGGTGCCGGTCGCCGAGCCGGAGGCGCGGCGGGTGGAGAACCGGGTCGCCGGAGCCGACGCCAACCCGTATCTGATGATCGCCGGGTCGCTCGCCTGCGGCTTCCTCGGCATGACCCAGGAGATCGAGCCCTCCAACCCGATCGAGGGCAGCGCCAAGCGGCTGAAATTCACCCTGCCGCGCCACCTCTGGGACAGCCTGGACAAGTTCCGCGGCTCCAAGCCGCTGCGCTCGGTGCTCGGCGACAAGCTGGTCGACGCGGTCTGGTACGTGAAGCTGGCGGAGTTCGACGGCTACCACCGGGTCATCAGCTCCTGGGAGCGTGAAAACCTGCTGCTGAACGTGTAGGTTGGCGGTCGCGGCGTGGGAGCCGCCAGCGCGGTACCTCGTCCTTCGACAGGCTCAGGATGAGGTATTTCGAGACCTGACCTGAGGTCCTCATCCTGAGCCTGTCGACGGACGAGGACCGGGACGCCAGCGCAGGGCCTTGGGCAGACTTCATCGAGTGACACCGCGCATCCTGGACTCGTCGGGGCATGGCCGTGCAGGCGAAACCGCTCCTCTGTGCCGTCACACGGAACTGCTGATCCTCTGCGCCCGCATCGGATTCAACCCGCCTGTCTGACGGCCCCGGCGCTTTCACGGCGCCGCGATCCGTCCGCCTCGAATCCGTCCGAAAGCCGAACCCATGAACTCCATCGATCGCAGCACCGGCGCGTGGCAGCATGCCGATTCCAGCCATCACCTGCACCCCTTCACGGACCACAAATCGCTCGCGGAGGAGGGCGGCAGCCGGATCATCGAGCGGGCCGAGGACATCTATCTGTGGGACAGCGACGGCACCCGCATCACCGACGCCATGGCCGGGCTGTGGTGCGTCAATGTCGGATACGGGCGGCGCGAACTGGCCGACGCGGCGCATCGCCAGATGCTGGACCTGCCCTACTACAACACCTTCTTCAAGACCGCGACGCCACCGGCCATCGCACTGTCGGAGAAGCTGGTGTCGCTGACCCCGGACGGCCTCAACCGGGTCTTCTTCGCCAATTCAGGCTCCGAGGCGAACGACACCGTGGTGCGCATGGTGCGGCACTACTGGAACCTTAAGGGCGCCCATCGCCGCAAGACCTTCATCAGCCGCAAATACGCCTATCACGGCTCGACAATGGCGGCGGTCAGCCTGTCGGGCATGGGGCCGATGCATGGCCAGGCGGACCTGCCGCTGCCCGGCTTCGTGCATGTGACGCCGCCCTACTGGTACGACCATGGCGGTGACCTGACGCCGGAGGAATTCGGCATCCGTGCGGCGCGGTCGGTGGAGGAACGCATCCTCGAGCTCGGCCCGGAGACCGTCGCGGCCTTCGTCGCCGAGCCGATCCAGGGGGCCGGCGGCGTCATCATCCCGCCGGACAGCTATTGGCCGGAGATCCAGCGCATCTGCGCGGAATACGGCGTGCTGATGGTGGTCGACGAGGTGATCTGCGGCTTCGGCCGCACCGGCCACTGGTTCGGCTCCGACCTCTACGGCCTGAAGCCCGATCTGATGCCGATGGCCAAGGGTATCACCTCAGGCTACGTGCCGCTGTCGGCGGTCATGGTCGGCGACCGGGTTGCCGAGACGCTGATCGAGGAAGGCGGCGAGTTCTATCACGGCTTCACCTATTCCGGGCACCCGGTGGCGGCCGCCGTGGCGTTGGCCAACATCGCGATCCTGGAAGAGGAGGGGCTGATCGAGCGGGTCCGCGACGACACCGGTCCCTACCTGCAGGAGAGGCTGCGCGAGGCCTTCGCCGACCATCCGCTGGTCGGCGAGGTACGCGGCGTTGGCTTCCTGGCCGCCATCGAGCTGGTGGCCGACAAGGCGACGCGCAAGCGCTTCCCGAAATACGGCGAGGTCGGCAGCCGCTGCCGCGATCACTGCTTCCGGCGCAACCTGGTGATGCGGGCGGTGCGCGATGCCATGGTGATGTCGCCGGCGCTCACCGCCACCCGGGAACAGATCGACGAGATCGTCGACCTGGCCCGATCGGCGGTCGACGACACCGCCGCCGATCTCGGTATCGGCTAGCCGAATCGCGGCGCCAGATCCCTGATTCCGCGCCGGTAATCTCCATTAACAGTATGTTAATGGCCCCATGGCACCGTCTGGCTGCCGTACGCAGCAGATGGTGGGGAGATGCGCAAGGCGGTTGTTTCTTTGGGGCTGGCGATGGTTGCAGCCATGTCCCTGTCCGGATGCGCGGTGCCGGCCACCGTCGCCGCGGCCAGCTATGCCATGTCCGGCTTCACCCTGATGGATCAGGGCAAGACCGTTTCCGACATCATCCTGTCCGCCGCCATGGACCAGGACTGCGCCATGTGGCGCATCATCCAGGACCAGCCGATCTGCATCGACGTTCTGGAGGATGGCGGCGTCTATGCCGAGGCCGACATCGATGCGGACGGGCAGGTCGCCGATATCACCGGCAAGGCCCCGAAGGCGACCACGTCAAACTAACGCCACACTGGCGATCCATTCAGGCATCTCCTGACAAACGGATCTGGAGCGCGGGGGCGTGCGGCCGGTCGGCCGCGTGATCGCGACTTCGACCTGACGACCATTCATTCCGAACCGACCTGACCGCCTGGAGAGCACCCATGCGTCTGAAAGCTGCATCCGCCCTGATTCTGTCCAGTCTCATGATCGCAAGCTGCGTCCGCAACCCGGATACCGGCAATATGGAGATGTCCCGCACCGGCCTCGGCGCCACCATCGGCGCCCTGGGCGGTGCCGCTGTCGGCGCGATCGCCGATGACGGCCGCGGCGCGCTGATCGGCGCCGGCATCGGCGCGCTCGCCGGTGGCGCGGTCGGCGCCTATATGGACCGGCAGGAAGCCGAGCTGCGCGAGGAGCTGGCCGGCAGCGGCGTCGGCGTCAGCCGCCAGGGCGACAACATCGTCCTGAACATGCCGAGCAACGTGACCTTCGACTTCGATTCCACCCAGATCCGCGGCGAGTTCCAGGGCACCCTGACCGAGGTGTCGCAGACCCTGGCCTCGTACGAGCAGACCTATGTGGACGTCGTCGGCCACACCGACAGCGTCGGCTCCACCACCTACAACCAGGGCCTGTCCGAGCGCCGCGCCCGGTCGGTCGCCGACTACATCTCCGCCCGCGGCGTCATTCCGCCGCGCATCAATATCGGCGGCTATGGTGAGACCCAGCCGATCGCCAGCAACAACACCGATATCGGCCGCCAGCAGAACCGGCGGGTGGAGATCTACATCCGTCCTTATACCGGCTGACGCTCACCTCCGACTTCCCATTTCCGCCGCAACGGATTGCGGTGATTGACAGGATTGGTGGCCGGCGCTTTCATCCCTGAAAAAGGGGATGGCGCCGGCCGCAATCGGTGCCGCGTCCTGATGCAACGAAGCACCGTCCGGCGATACCGGGCGCAGGATTTGGGAAGGCACCAACAGGATGACAATCAAGGGTAAATCCGGCCGGCCGATCGCGCCGGGCATCGCGGTTGCCATGGCCGCGGCGGCGTCTCTGGTCGCGGCTCCGGCGGCGGCAGACGGCGTACTCAACATCTACAACTGGTCCGACTACATCGCCGAGGACACGATCGCCAACTTCGAGGCCGAGACCGGCATCGACGTCACCTATGACGTGTTCGACAGCAACGAGGTGCTGGAAGGCAAGCTGCTGGCCGGCAATACCGGCTACGATCTGGTCGTGCCGTCGGGCTCGTTCCTGGAACGGCAGATCCAGGCCGGCGTCTTCCAGGCGCTCGACCAGTCGGCGCTGGCCAATTACGGCAATCTGGACACCGATATCCTGGCGCGTGTCGCGGCCCATGATGCCGGCAACGCCCACTCGATCCCGTATATGTGGGGCACCACCGGCATCGGCTACAACGTCGCCATGGTTGAGGAGCGCATGCCCGATGCGCCGGTCGACAGCTGGGACCTGATCCTGAAGCCGGAGATCATCTCGCAATTCGCCGATTGCGGCGTGACCTTCCTGGACGCGCCGACCGAGCTCCTCGACATCGCCATGAACTATCTCGGCTTCGACCCGGCCGCCGGCACCGGCGAAGGCCTGGAGGAAGCCGAGGCGCTGCTGCAGGAGATCCGGCCGCACCTGAAATACTTCCACTCCTCGCAGTACATCAACGACCTGGCCAATGGCGACATCTGCATCGCGGTCGGCTGGTCCGGCGACGTGTTCCAGGCGCGGGACCGCGCCGACGAGGCGGAGAACGGCGTCGAGATCGGTTATTCGATCCCCAAGGAAGGTACGGTGATCTGGTTCGACCTGTTCGCCATTCCGTCGGATGCGCAGAACGTCGCCGAGGCGCATGTCTTCCTCGACTACATCATGCGCCCGGACGTGATCGCCGCGGCCACCAACTATGTCTATTACGCGAACGGCAATGCCGCCTCGATCCCGTTTGTCGAGGAGGATGTGCTGACCGACGCCGGCATCTATCCGCCGGATGACGTGCTGGCGAAGCTGTTCGCCGATACGGCCGATTCCGCGCGCGTGACCCGGATGCAGAACCGCATCTGGACCCGCATCAAGACCGGGACCTGACCGGAAGGGGCGCCGGACATGGCCGCTGCGCCGTCCGGCGCGCCCGCCACCGCGCACGAGCCTTGGAAGGATCCCAAGGCCCGGCCCTATGTCGAGATCGACCGGGTCACCAAGAAGTTCGGTGACTTCACCGCGGTCGACGATGTCAGCCTGTCGATCTACCAGCGGGAGTTCTTCGCCCTGCTGGGCGGCTCGGGCTGCGGCAAGACAACCTTGCTGCGCATGCTGGCCGGCTTCGAGCAGCCGACCGCCGGTCGGCTGAGGATCGACGGCGTCGACGTCACCGACATGCCGCCCTATGAGCGGCCTGTGAACATGATGTTCCAGTCCTATGCGCTGTTCCCGCATATGTCGGTGGAGCACAATGTCGGCTTCGGCCTGCGCCAGGACGGCGTGCCCAAGGCCGAGACGGCGGACCGGGTGCGCGAGGCGCTGGAGCTGGTGCAGCTCGGCCCCTTCGCCCGGCGCAAGCCGCACCAGCTCTCCGGCGGCCAGCGCCAGCGGGTCGCGCTCGCCCGCAGCCTGGTGAAGAAGCCCAAGCTGCTGCTGCTCGACGAGCCCCTGGCGGCGCTGGACAAGAAGCTGCGCGAGGAAACCCAGTTCGAGCTGGTCAACATCCAGGAGCAGGTCGGCATCACCTTCATCGTGGTCACCCACGACCAGGAGGAGGCGATGACCATGTCGACCCGCCTGGCGGTGATGGAATCCGGCGAGATCCGCCAGACCGGCACCCCGGGCGAGGTCTACGAGTTCCCGCGCACCCGCTCGGTGGCGCAGTTCATCGGCTCGATCAACATGTTCTCGGGCCAGGTCAGCGAGAGCCTGTCCGACCACGCCGTGATCGCCTCGGAGGAGGCCGGCTGCACGCTGCAGATCGACCACACCGTGGCGCTGCCGGAGGGCACGCCGGTCTGGGTGGCGGTGCGCCCGGAGAAGGTGTCGATCTCCAAGGAACCACCCGCCGGCAACGGGCACAACGTGGCCAAGGGGGAGGTCTGGGAGATCGCCTATATCGGCAATTTGTCGATCTTCCATGTGCGGCTCGACTCCGGCGCGACCGTCCGGGTGACGGTGCCCAATGTCAGCCGGGTGGCGGAGCGGGAGATCACCTGGGAGGATATCGTCTATGTCTCCTGGGAGCCCCATAGCGGCGTGGTGCTGACCGAATGACCGATATCGCCGACCGGCCACCGGACGCGGCGCTTGCGGCCGACCGGGCCGACTCCTGGGGGCGGCGCATCCGGGCGGCGCTGTCGCGGCTGGCGCCGCGCGGGCGCGGGATCGTGATCCTGGTGCCCTATGTCTGGCTGCTGCTGTTCTTCCTCGTGCCCTTCGCGATCGTGCTGAAGATCGCCCTGGCCGAGCCGCTGATCGCCCAGCCGCCCTATTCGCCGCTGCTGAGCTGGGTGGACGGGCTGGACGGGCTGCGGCTGGAGGTCAGCCTGGTCTTCTCGAACTTCCAGTTCATCTTCTCCGACCAGCTCTACGTCGTCGCCTATCTGAACTCGGTGAAGATCGCCTTCGTCTCGACCCTCTTCGCCCTCCTGATCGGCTATCCGCTGGCCTATGCGATCGCCCGGGCGCCGGTGCAATACCGCACCATGCTTCTGATGGGCATCATCCTGCCCTTCTGGACGTCGTTCCTGATCCGGGTCTACGCGTGGATCGGCATCCTGAAGAACAACGGGCTGCTCAACAACGCGCTGATCGGGCTCGGCATCATCGACGAGCCGCTGCCGCTGCTGCACACCGATGTCTCGGTCTATATCGGCATCGTCTACTCCTACCTGCCCTTCATGGTGCTGCCGCTCTACGCGACGCTGGAGCGCATGGACGAGTCGCTGCTGGAGGCGGCGATGGATCTGGGCGCCCGGCCGTGGAAGGCGTTCCTCACGGTCACCCTGCCGCTGTCGCTGCCGGGCATCGTCGCCGGCTCCATGCTGGTCTTCATCCCGGCGGTCGGCGAGTTCGTCATCCCGGCGCTGTTGGGCGGACCCGACACGCTGATGATCGGCCGGGTGCTGTGGGACGAGTTCTTCGGCAACCGCGACTGGCCGGTGGCCTCGGCGGTGGCGATCGCGCTGCTGCTGCTGCTGGTGGTGCCGATCATGTATTTCCAGCACATCCAGGGCCGGCAGGCGGAGGAGGGGTCGTGAAGCGCTCGCCGATCCTGCTGCTGTCCTTCCTGGTGTTCGGCTTCGCCTTCCTCTACGTGCCGATCGTTCTGCTGATCATCTTCTCCTTCAACGAAAGCCGGCTGGTCACCGTCTGGGCCGGGTTCTCGGCGAAATGGTATGGCGAGTTGCTGCAGAACGAGCAGATCCTGTCGGCCGCCTGGCTCAGCCTGCGCATCGCCGCCACCAACGCGACCCTGGCCCTGGCGCTCGGCACCCTGGCGGGGCTGGTGATGGCGCGCTTCGGGCGGTTCCGCGGGCGCATCCTGTTCAGCGGCATGATCGCCGCCCCGTTGGTGATGCCGGAGGTGATCACCGGCCTGTCGCTGCTGCTGACCTTCGTGGCGCTGGACCAGCTGGTCGGCTGGCCGGGCGCGCGCGGCGTCACCACCATCACCATCGCCCACATCACCTTCTCCATGGCCTATGTGGCGGTGATCGTGCAGTCGCGGCTGATCGGCCTGGACCCGGCGGTGGAGGAGGCGGCGATGGATCTCGGCGCCCGTCCGGCCAAGGTGTTCCTGGTGATCACCCTGCCGATGATCGCGCCGGCCCTGGTCGCCGGCTGGCTGCTTGCCTTCACCCTGTCCCTGGACGATCTGGTGATCGCCAGCTTCGTCTCCGGCCCCGGCGCCTCGACCCTGCCGATGGTGATCTTCTCCAAGGTGCGGCTGGGGGTCAGCCCCGAGATCAACGCGCTCGCCACCATCATCGTGCTGCTGGTCGCCAGCTGCATCGTGCTGGTCGGCTGGATGATGAACCGCCAGGAACGCCGCCGCCGCCTCGACCAGCAAATGGCCGCCGCTGAGGCGTGAATCGGCCAAACAGGCGGTTGCGATCTTCGATCACGCTTTCTCTGGACCCCTCACCCTCCCACGCTTCGCGCGGGTTCCTCCCTCTCCCACAAGGGGAGAGGGGTTTCATTCAGTGCTGGCATCTCTACCCCTCTCCCCTTGTGGGAGAGGGAGGGACCCGCGCGTCAGCGTGGGAGGGTGAGGGGTCTGGAAAAAGCTTGATCGAAGATCGCCTTAGCCCATCAGGCGGGACACATGCGGCGGCAGGGCGAAGGCAGCCTTGTGGACGTCCGGCGTGTAGTAGTCGGTGGCGACACCGGCCGCCGCGAGCCGCCGCTCCAGCTCCTCCACCGGCACATTCCGCAGCGCTGGCTCATCGCTCGCCCAGCCGAAGGCCATGACGCCGCCGAAGTAGCTCGGCACCGCCGCCAGGTAGCAGGTGGCGTCGGCGAATTGCCGTCTCAGGGCCGCGATCGGCTCGCCGATCACCTCGGCCGCCAGGAACGGGATGCTGTTCTGGGTGACCAGGATGCCGCCCGGTTCCAGGCAGGCCTTGCAGTCGCGGTAGAAGTCTTCCGTGAACAGCACCTTGCCGGGCCCGACCGGGTCGGTGGAATCGACGATGATCAGATCGAAGCGGCGCTCCCGCTTCGCGACGAAGGCGAGGCCGTCGCCGATGATCAACTCGGTGCGCGGGTCGTCGAAGGCCGCTCCGCCGATCGACGGCAGGTATGTCCGGCTGATGTCGATGACGTCCGGATCGAGCTCGACCATCGTCACCTGCTCGACGCTCCGGTGTTTCAGCACCTCCTCCAGGCTGCCGCCATCGCCGCCGCCGATGATCAGCACCCGGCGGACCGCGCCGTGGGCCAGCACCGGCACGTGCACGAACATCTCGTGATAGATGAACTCGTCCCGCTCGGTGGTCTGCACGATGCCGTCCAGCGCCAGCACCCGGCCGAAGGCTTCGTTCTCGAAGACGATCAGGTGCTGGTGCTCGGTCCTGTCCTCATGCAGCAGCGCGTCGATGCGCAACTGCAGTCGGGAGCCGTGATAGGGCTCCTCCGCGTACCATCGGCTCACTGGCCGCCGCCGCGCAGATGCTCGCTGACCTCCACACGGTCGGGTCGGAAGGCGCGGCGCAGCACGTCGATGGTGCGGTGCGGGTCGGCATGGCCGCACATGAAGACATCCAGCGCGGCATAGCCGGTCTCGGGCCAGCTGTGGATGCTGATATGCGATTCCGCCAGCACGGCCACGCCGGAGACGCCGTTGTTGGGCGTGAAGTGGTGCAGGTGGATGTGCAGCAGGGTTGCGCCCGCGGCGGCGACGCATTCGGTCAGGGTGGCTTCGACATGGGCGATGTCGTCGATGCGGGAGGCGCCGTAGAGATCGACGATTAGATGCGTGCCGGCATAGGCCTGGCCGTCGCGCTCGATCATGAAATCCTTGCGGCCGTCGCCGGTTTCGAACCGATGCCGCGGCGTTGCCTGCGATGATCCGGATGGCCGGTCCTCGCCGCGCTGCGGTTCCAATGCCGCCAATTCTGTCGCCATCGCCCGGTTCCCCACCCCCGATTGCCTGGTTGCGCCTCAGGGGCGGCGATATGCACCGCATGCGTTGGAAATGCAAGTAAACTTACCGGGCCCGATCCGCCGGCAGGGGCTCGGCCGAGTTGTAAACCAGACTTTACGCCGGTAGGCTAACGAATGGTCCCGGCCGGAATAACGTTCTGACTCAAGGGCGAAAATCCATGTCCACACCGCGCGCAGCCGGGTACTCCATGCCCGCCGAATGGAGGCCGCACGAACGCTGCTGGATGGCCTGGCCGTGCCGGGAGTCCCTGTGGGGCGACGGGCTCGACGCGGCCCGCGCCGCCTATGTCGCGGTGGCCCAGGCGATCGCCGAGTTCGAGCCGGTGACCATGGTCTGCAACCCGTCCGACGTGGCCGAGGCGTCGCTCGCCGCCGGCGCCGGCATCGAGATCCTGTCGTTGCCGATCGACGACAGCTGGATGCGCGACACCGGGCCGACTTTCGTCACCGACGGCAAGAACGGTCTGGCCGGTGTCGACTGGCGCTTCAACGGCTGGGGCAAGGTCTACGAGATCTACGGCCAGGACGCGCAGCTCGCGTCCCGCATCGCCGAACGGCTGGGCATCCAGTCCTTCGAGGCGCCGATCGTGCTGGAGGGCGGCGCCGTCCATGTGGACGGCGAGGGCACCGCCCTGGTCACCGAGCAATGCCTGCTGGATCCGAACCGCAATCCGGATGTGACCCGGGAGGAAATGGACCGGCACCTGCGCGAATTCCTCGGCGTCGACCAGGTGATCTGGCTGGCCGAGGGCTATGAGGGCGACGAGACCGCCGGCCATATCGACGAGATCGCCTTCTTCGCCGCGCCCGGTGTCGTGGCGACCTGCGTGACCGATGACGAGAACGACCCAAACCACCCGATCTTCCAGGACAACCTGGCGCGGCTGCGGTCGGCGACGGATGCGCGGGGACGGGCCCTGGATGTCGTTGAGATCCCGACACCGCGTCGGCGCGAGGGCGCCGATGGCCGGCGCATCACGATGTCCTACGCCAATTGCTACATCGCCAATGGCGGCGTGATCATGCCGGACTTCGAGGACGACCAGGACGACCGGGTCTTCCGCCAGTTCCGGGAGCTGTTCCCGGACCGCAAGGTTGTCCAGGTCCCGGCCCAGGACATCGTCGTGGGCGGCGGCGGCATCCACTGCATCACCCAGCAGCAGCCGGTGGTCGACTGACCGGTTCACGCTTGGGCCGGATCGGACCAATTGGCGATCCGTCGGATTGACGGTTGCTTGCCGCGCTGTCTCGCGGAATCGTTGTCCATGACCAAGAGGGATTCGGCAGATGCGCCGGGGCTGAGGCCGCGTCTGCGGCTGCCCATCTGGACCATCCTGGTCGTCGGATTCGGCGGCCTGGTCTTGGCGGCCGTCGCCAGCGTCCTGATCGTCGGCGTGACCAGCCTGGGCCGCAGCACGCTGGTGCTGCTGGGAGACAAGGCCAATCTGGCCCTCGACAACGTGGCGGTCCGGGTGAGCCACCAGTTCGATCCGATCTCCGACCAGGCGCAGTTCCTTGCCGAGATGATCTCGTCCGGGGAGATCGACATCGCCGCGCCGGAAGCCATGGGCGCCGCCTTCCGCGCGGCCCTGGCCGCCACGCCTCAGGTGACCGGCATCAGCTACAACGACCTCGACCTCAACGCGGTTCGGGTCGGCCGGTTCGGCGACGAGATCCTCACCTATATCGGCGATCTCAACCAGATCGAGGGTTTCCGCGCGGTTTCCGACGAGGCGATCGCGCGCGGCGCGCCGTTCTGGGCCGATCCGGAATGGGAGCCGCAGCTTGAGGTGACGGTCGTGTCCCTGCGCCAGGCGGTGCGCCGGGACGGCGTCCCGATCGGCATGCTGATGTTCGGTGTTTCGATCGGCGACCTGTCGCGCTTCCTGTCGGACCTGTTTATCGAAACCGGCCTGGATGGCGTCCTGATCTACGACGATGCCTATGTGCTGGCGCACCGCATGCTGCCGCAGCTCTCGATCGACCTGTCGGCCACCGGCGACCGGCCGCCTCTGCCGACCATCGCCGAACTGGGCGAACCGCTGCTGGCCTCGGCCCTGTCCGATGCCTCCGAGCAGGAACTGATCCCCCATGAACGGGGCAACTTCTTCATCGGGGCGGCGGAGACCGGTGACGAGGAACCGGACTACCTGATCCTGTTGCGGCCGATCCCGGCCTATGGAAGCCAACCCTGGACCCTCGGGGTCGTCTTTCCGGCCTCAGAAGTCGAGGAGGAACTTCTCAGCCTGCTGCGGGCGGTGGGCGTCAGCCTCGGCATCCTGGTCATCTCGGTGGCCGCGGCCTTCCTGATCGCCATGCCGTTGCGGCGGAAGATCAGCCAGATCGCCGCCGCGGCAAGGAGCCTGAGCACGCTCGACATCCATGAGGTACGGCCGTTGCCGGACAGCCGGATCCGGGAGATCGCCAACGCCAACGCCGCGTTCAACGCGATGGTTGCGGGCCTGCGCTGGTTCGAGGCCTATGTCCCGAAAGCCCTGGTGCGGCGACTGGTCCGCGGGGGCGCGGGCGCGACGCTGGTCTCCGAGGAACGCACCGTCACCGTGATGTTCACCGATATCGTCGGCTTCAGCACCCTGGCGGAGCCGCGGTCCGCGACCGAGACCGCCGATCTCCTGAACCGGCATTTCGCCCTGATCTCGGCCTGTGTCGAGACCGAGGACGGCACGGTCGACAAGTTCATCGGCGATGGTCTGATGGCGTTCTGGGGGGCGCCGGACGACCAGCCGGACCATGCCGTCCGCGCGATCCGCGCGGCGCGGGCGATCGCTCAGGCGGCAGCGGCAGAGGCGGCCCGCCAACGCGAGGCAGGGGAGCCGCCGGTGCGCATGCGGGTCGGCCTGCATACCGGGCCGGCCGTCGTCGGCAATATCGGATCGACCAGCCGGTACAACTACACGATGGTCGGTGACACGGTGAACACCGCGGCCCGGATCGAATCGTTCGGGGCCGGTCATCAGGAGGGCGCGGATGCGATCATCCTGGCGAGCGCCGTCACTGTCGCCGCGGCCAGACGCCAAGACCCGGACGCGCTAGGCGACTGCGAATCGGTCGGCACGCCGACCCTGCGCGGCCGCACCACGCAGATTGAAGTGTTCCGGCTGCTTCATTGAGTGCTGAAGACACCTTCGCGGCTCCCAAGGGTGACGCGGGATGACCCTGTGGCCCGGCGGACACGCGGTGAAGGTTTCGTCAATCTTGGTTAGCAATTATTAACCAAACCGGCTTACACCCTGAGATGCCGCTTCGCATCACAGGAGTCATCCGGAATGATCTTCCAGACGGACAAGGACACCACCACCCAGTCCGCCACCATCCCCACCGGCAAGGGCACCGACGGCCAGCCGCCGCGGCACTCCATCATCAGCGCCGAGCTGAAGATCAAGGGCGATCTTGAGAGCAGCGGCGACATCACCGTCGAAGGCCAGGTCGAGGGCAACATCAAGTGCCGCACCCTGACCCTCGGCGAGGCGCCGATCATCAACAGCTCCGTCGAGGCCGACACGGTGCGCATCTGCGGCGTGTTCAGCGGCGAGGTGAAGGCCCGCAAGGTGGTGCTGACCCGGACCGCCAAGGTCAGCGGCGACATCTACCACGAGACCCTGCAGGTCGATGAAGGCGCCACGATCGAAGGCCGCATCGCCCGCCTCGACGCCAAGAAGTCGGCGAAGGAAAAGGACAAGGTCGCCGCCCTGCGTCCTGCGGCAAGCAACGCCTGAACCCGATCGACGCCGCGCCCCGTGCGGCATGTCCGCGACGAAACCCCTCTCGGCGAGAGGGGTTTCGCTCGTTCCCGGGCCGGACCGGCGGGCGCGGGCCGGCGGGTTCGGTTAACCGCTTGTTAGGTGTCCCGACGGCACACTCTAGGCCTCGCAACGTGCGGCAGGAGGTCCCGGCGCGAGTGCCCTGACCCCGAGGTCGGGCTGCCGCCTGCCGACGTGACGAACGGCATGGGGATGCAGACAAAGATATCGGTCGCAGTCGGCAGCACGCGGAAATCGGTCCTGACCGACAACCCGTCCATCAGTGCCAATGGCAGCCATGTCGTCATCGATGTCGAGGGCGATCAGGGCGATCTCATTTCCATGCTTCTGGACCGCGAAACGGTCCTGCGCATCCTGCAGGACGGCTATCGCGCCGGCATGTTCGACCGGCTGCTGTCCGGTCCTATATTTCCCGACGCTTAATTCCTAGGTGAAATCCGGCTCTCGTGCGATGGCTCTTTCAGGGCCATGGCGGCGAAGAGATCGTTATGAAACTGCGTGCAGTTCTGATGCGGCTGATCGAGTTGAGATGGGCCGTGGCGCTCGTGCTGTATTGCGTATCACTGGCGATTCCGGGGCTGCACCTCGCCGATGGGACCAGGGAGTTCGGGTGGGTGATATTGGTCTTCGGCTGGGTTGTCGGGATTCTCATCGCCGAACTCGCCTGGTTCGCAAATCCCGTGTTCCTGATCGGCATCATCTTGCTGTCTTCCGGACAAAAAAGATCGGCCGGACTCCTGGGTTTGGCTGCGCTGGTGTTGGGAGCCTTGTCCTATCGTGCTCGCTCTTGGACATCGACTGAGGGCGTCACCGAAATAGTGGCGCTTGGTGCCGGCTTTTATGTCTGGATGCTGGCGTTCGTGATCTTGGCCAGTTCCCTCGTGCCGTGGCCGTCGTCTGCCATCGGCGACGATCGTGTCTCTGCCGACCGGTAGTCCCAGTCGATTGGTCCGGATTGGCGCCGTTGCTGCCACCGTGCTGGCAGTAGGAGGGCATCGCTGCGCACGGAGCAGTTGCCTTGGCCGCTCCCGACCGGTTCAATCTCGGCGGCCGCTTTGCCGATAAGGCGGCGCTGGAGGACGGTCGTGATGGACGATTTCGCAGAGATCGAGGCGCGCGCCGCCGAGCGCAAGGGCGGCCCCGCCGCCTTGGAGGCGCTGCTGCCAAGCTGCAAGTCTCCGGAGGACCTCGTGGCGATCCCAGATGACCGCTACCTGTCGGAAATGACCAAGCGGGTCTTCCAGGCTGGATTCGTCTGGCGCGTGGTCGAGCAGAAATGGCCGGCCTTCGAGGCGGCGTTCGACGGGTTCCACCCGGGCCCGGTCGCCATGCTCGACGACGAGGCGCTTGATGCGATGATGTCCAATACCGGCCTGATCCGGAACTACAAGAAGCTGGAGTCGGCGCGGCGCAACGCCGCCTTCGTCCAGGAGGTGGCGCGCGAGCATGGCAGCTTCGGGCGCTTCGTCGCCGACTGGCCGGTCGACGACATCATCGGTCTGTGGCAGGTGCTGAAGAAGCGTGCGACCCGTCTGGGCGGCAGCAGCGGCCCCTACATGCTGCGCTTCATGGGCAAGGACACCTTCATTCTCTCCAATGACGTCGTGAAGGCGCTGATCGGCCAGGGCGTGGTCGACAAGGAGCCGACCAGCCAGAAGGCCCTGCACGCGGTGCAGGACGCCTTCAATCGCTGGCGCATGGAAAGCGGCCGGCCGCTCTGCCAGATCAGCCGCGTTCTCGCCTGCAGCGTCGATTGAGTAGCCGGGACCCGGGTCTGGTCGTCACGTCTGCGTGATAATCCGGCCCCGTCCCAGACCTCGACGATGCCGATTGTGGCGGCCGGCGGGAGCGGCTGCCCAGGTTGTGCCGCCATTTTGCCAAATATCCTAACAAGAGATTACTAGCGTTTCCTTTTTGGTGATTTGTTCAACTTATTGGATCTGTATTTCTTTAATGGGCCGTTAACCTTTTTTCCTCATCATAATACCAGGATCGTGCCAGTCAGTACGTAAGTAATCATTTCGTACTATTGTGGCACTTAGCGAGGGCGTCGCAGCAATATTTTGCCAGCATAAGGTAATTATTCGCTTCTTTCGTCCGTGGCCTGCCTGGGAGAGGGCCAATAAAACGGCCAGTCGACGGTCGAAAGGAGACTAGGATGAGTGGACTGCTGAAGACCGTTACCGCCACCGTATTTGCCGGTGCCCTGATCGCTTCGACCGCTGCTTCGGCCCAACAGCAACAGCGTGTGCCCTGCGGCGAACGCACCGCCATCATGTCGCATCTGGAAGACGGCTATTCGGAGAAGCCGGTCGCCATGGGCCTGGACGCCCAGGGCCGGGTCCTCGAAGTCCTGGCCGCGCCGTCCGGGACCTGGACGATGCTGGTCTCGACCCCGGGTGGGCTGACCTGCCTGATCGCCAGCGGTGTCGCCTGGGAAGAGCTGCAGATCAAGGCCGGGGAAGACCCCTCCGCCTGACCTTCCGGGCTTAAGCCCTCATCCTATGACGGCCGCCCACGGGCGGCCGACGACCTCCCTGCGGACCGTCGCAGTCGACTTGCGCGGTCCACTCCCGCGCCGCCCAAGGGGTGGCGCTCCTCGATCCATTCGATACGGTTTCGACCGCCCGGCCCGCGCTTGGCTAACCGCCGCCGGCTTCGGCGAAGAACGCGCCGAACTTTGGCAGCGATACCACCCCGTTCTCCAGGTCCGCTGAGAATTCGGGGCCCTCGAGCGGCCGCCATTCCCCGTCCAGCCGCAGGCTGGCAGGCGCATTCGTCATGTTGAAGGCGCAGAGGATCCTCTGGTCCGCGTGGCGTCTCACGAACGCGAGGACCGGCGGTTCGGTATCCAGCAGGGACAGGTCGCCGACGATCAGTGCCGGCTGATCCCGTCGCCAGGCCAGGAAACGCCGATAGGCGTTGAGCACCGAGTCCGGATCCGCGTTCTGGCGGTCGACGGCCAGCAGCCGGTGCTCGTCGGGCACCGGCAACCACGGCCTGCCCTCTCCGAAGCCTGCATTCTTGGCGTCCGCGGCCCAGGGGATCGGCGTGCGGCAGCCGTCGCGGCCCTTGTGCGCCGGGTAGAACTCGATGCCCCAGGGGTCCTGCAGGTCCTCGAAATCCAGATCGGCCTCGGTCAGGCCCAACTCCTCGCCCTGATAGATGCACACGCTGCCGCGCAGCGAGAGCAGGCAGGCCATCAGCATCTTGGCCTGAGCCGCGTGGTCTCCGGCGGTGTCCGGCGCGGTGCTCCATCGGCTGATGGCGCGGACGCAGTCGTGGTTGCTGAAGGCGTAGGTCGGCCAGCCATCGCCGATGAGGGACTCGAAGCGGCCGACGACGGTGCGGAAATGCTCCAGGCCATAGGCCTGCTGGGTCATCTGGAAGGTGTAGCCGCTGTGCAGCGCCTCCTTACCCCGGGTATAGCGGGCGGTGGCGTCGATGCTGTCCACATCGGCGATCTCGCCCAGCATGAAGCGATCGGGATACCGGTCCGTCAGGGCCCGCAGCTTGGCGAAGCACTCCATGATCTCCGGCTGGTCGCGATCGTAGAGATGCCGCTGGTGGGCGAACGGGCTCTTGTGCCCGCCGCCGAAATCGATCGGGGCGTCTTCACCGACCGCCGGGTTGTCGCGCAGTTCCTTGTCGTGGACCAGGGTGGTGATGGCATCCAGGCGCAGCCCGTCGACCCCCTTTTCGAGCCAGTATTCCGTCTCGCCCAGCATCGCGTCGACGACCGCGGGGTTGTGCCAGTTCAGGTTGGGCTGGCTCTTGAGGAAATGGTGCAGGAAATATTGGCTGCGGCGCGGGTCCCAGTGCCAGGACGGCCCGCCGAACACCGACTGCCAGTTGTTCGGCGGTGTCCCGTCCGCCTTGGCATCGGCCCAGACGAACCAGTCCGCCTTGGGGTTGTCCCGGCTCTGACGGCTCTCCCGAAACCAGGGGTGCTCGTCGGAGCAATGGGCATAGACCATGTCGATGATCACCTTCAGGCTCCGGTCATGGGCGGCGGCGATCAGCCGGTCGAAATCGGCGTTGGTGCCGAACATCGGCGCCACCGCGCGGTAGTCGGAGATGTCGTAGCCGAAATCCCGCATTGGCGACTTGAAGAAGGGCGAAATCCAGACCGCGTCGACGCCCAGTCCGGCGATATGGTCGAGCTTTTCGATAATGCCCGGCAGATCGCCAATCCCGTCGCCGTTGGAATCGCAAAAGCTGCGCGGATAGACCTGATAGATCACGGCGCCACGCCACCATGGCTCGTGCCTGGATTCGCTCATGGGCGGTCCCTTGCCTGCTCGGGATGAAGGTAGGTCGGCGGCCGCTGGCCGCGACATTCGCCCTTAAGGCCAGTCGCACCGGCTTGCAAGCGCCGATCGACGCTCCGCGCGAGAATTTCGCCGAAAGGCGTGGCGGTCAGTGGGTGGTGATCAGCGGCGCGAACTTCACCCGCAGCAGGTCGGCGGTCCGCACCACCCCGTCAGCGCCCTTTTCCAGCAGCATCAGGCTCTGGTCGCCCGGCTCGCCGGCCGGGATCACCATACGACCGCCGGCGCGCAACTGGTCGATCAGCGCGGAGGGGATCAGCTCCGGCGCCGCCGTCACCACGATCTTGTCGAACGGCGCCCGGTCGGCCCAGCCCTGGGCGCCGTCGCCCAGGCGGTAGTGCAGGTTGCGATAGCCCAGCCGGTCCAGCCGGCGCTTGCCGATCGCCAACAGCTCGTCGATGAGCTCGACCGTGTAGACGGCCCGCGCCAGTTCGGCCAGCACGGCGGCCTGATAGCCGCTGCCGGTCCCGATCTCCAACACCGTCTCCTCCGGCGCGATCTCCAGCAGGTCGGTCATCAGGGCGACGATGAAGGGCTGGGCGATGGTCTTGCCGTGCCCGATCGGCAGGGGGCTGTCGAAATAGGCCACCGGCCGCAGCGTGTCGGGAACGAACTCGTGGCGCGGCACCTTGGCCATCGCCGCCATGACCCGGTCGTTCAGATGATCGACACCGATTTCGCCCGCCACCATGCGCGCATAGACCGCGATCCCCGCGACCATTTCGCGGCGCAGATCGGCGAAATCCGGTTCCTGGCTCATCGCCCTGGAAAAATAGCAGAACTCTCCAGGCGTGGGAATCGCGCTGGGACGCGGCCTCGGCCGATGTCGGCCCTCGATTTCAGACCGAGCGGTGGCTAGCGCTCCGCATCGTGTTGCTTGACCTGGCCGCGGCGTATCCGGACGTGGTCCTCCAACTGGCGGGTGGCGGCCGCGAAGGCATCGCGGATCGCCACATAGACATCCTCATGGGCATGGTCTTCCGGGCCGGCGTGGTTGACGACGATCTGGCGGCCGGGCACGCCCAGCTCGATCGCCACCTTGTACAGCTTGCCGTGGGTCTGGTGCCGGTGCGGCGCCTCGACCGCCACGCGGCAGCGGGTGATGTTGTCGGAGAACCGCTCCAACCGGTCCGCCTTTTCCCGCACCCGCGCCTCGATCGCGTCGGACCGGTCCATGTTCCGGAAAACGACTTCCAGGGGGATCTTCATCGATGACTCCACGGTCGGGTTGCCCATTGCATGATGGCAAGCTTGGCCGAAAACCCGCGGACCGGCATTGATCTGGATTATGGACGCCGATCGATGCGCTACAGTGGCGGGGACGGGGGCCATTGCCGGAGTCGGGGACATTGGATGATCCGCTGGGGGCGTTCTGCCGCCATGTCGATGTGAGGATCGAAGGTCGGTCCGGCGGTCCGCTTGACGGGCTGACCTTCGCCGCCAAGGACATCTACGACATCGAAGGCCAGACCTGTTGCTGCGGCAACCCGGATTGGCTCGCCTCGCACCCGCCGGCGGCACGGACCGCTCCGGCGGTATCCGCGGTGCTGGAGGCCGGCGCGACCCTTGTCGGCAAGACGCTGACGGACGAGCTGGCCTTCAGCCTCAACGGCGAGAACCACCACTACGGCACGCCCGTCAATTCCGCCGCGCCGGAGCGTATCCCGGGCGGCTCGTCCAACGGCTCGGCATCGGCGGTGGCGGGCGGGCTGGTGGATTTCGCGCTGGGCTCCGACACCGGCGGATCGGTGCGGGCGCCGGCCAGCTATTGCGGGCTGTACGGCCTGCGGCCCAGCCACGGGGCGATTGCCCTGGACGGGATCATGCCCCTGGCGCCGAGCTTCGACACGGTCGGATGGTTCGCCCGTGACGCGGATCTGCTGGCGCAGGTCGGCGCGGTGCTGCTCGGGCCCGGTGGCGCCGCCACGCCGAAGCGGCTTCTCTATGCTGCGGACGCCTTCGACCGGGTCCTGCCGGAGGCGCGGGGCGCGCTCGACGATGCGGTCGCCTGGGTCGCGGAGTCGCTCGGCCCGGCCGAGAGGATCGTGGTGGCGGAGGAGGGGCTGGACACCTGGCTGTCCCATTTCCAGGCGCTGCAATGGCGCGAGATCTGGCAAAGCCACAGGGACTGGATCGAGCGCTGCAAGCCGCTATTCGGCCCCGGGATCGACGAGCGGTTTCAACTGGCGTCCGAGGTTCCGGATGACAGGGTCGACGCCGCGACGGCTTTCCGGGTGGGCGCGGCCGAGCGGCTGGACTCGTTGCTGGCCGACGACGCGCTGCTCCTGATTCCCTCTGCCCCTGGCGCTGCGCCGCTGAAGGGGCTGGCGCGGGACGAAACCGTCCGGTACCGCAACCGGGCCCTGGGACTCCTCTGCATTTCCGGCCTCGGCTACCTGCCGCAGCTCTCCATTCCGGCAGCGCGTTCGCAGGGCGCTCCGGTCGGCCTGTCGCTGGTCGGACGGGCCGGCAGCGATGGCATGCTGCTGGCGGCGGCCCGCGACCTCGGAGCCCCGCCGAACTAGAGTTCGAAAAGGGGAAGGCGATTGGCGCTTTGCCCTTGAAATACCGGCGATTTAATACATTCTTGACCAGTGTGATAAATAGTAAAAATAGTCAAATACGCTACTTTTTCAGAACTCCTGTCCGATATGAACTACCTGTTGTGGATGTCGGGTCTTGCGGCCCGTGCGGCTGTCATAGCCGGCGTCGCGATGGCCCCAATTCTTCAGTCCGGAGACGTCGCCGCTGACGCGCGACAGACCAGCCCGATTCGGATCGGGCTGGATGCCGACTTGACCGTCCTGCAGGCCGGCGAGGCGATCCGGCGCGGCATCGTCCTGGCGATCGACGAGATCAACGCATCGGGCGGCGTGCTCGGACGTCCGCTCGAGCTGGTGGTCCGTGACAATCGCGGCAATCCGGCCCGCGGTATGGACAACATCGAGGAACTGGCCCGGCTCGACGATCTGGTGGCGGTGGTCGGCGGCATGCTGACCCCGGTGGTGCTGGCGCAGCTGGAAACGATCCACCAGCATCGGCTGATCTATCTCGGGCCCTGGGCGGCGGGCACGGTGGTGGTCGACAACGGCTATGATCCCAACTTCGTCTTCCGGGTCTCGGTCCGCGACGAGCATGCCGGCGGGTTCCTGATCGACGCCGCCCTGCAGCGCGGATTTCGGCGCCCCGGCCTGCTGCTCTGGCGGACCTCCTGGGGCCGCTCCAACGAGGCCGCGATGACGGCGGCCCTGGACAGGCTGGGCATGGAGCCGGCGGGGATCCAGTGGTTCCATTCCGGCCAGCGCAATATCTCCGCGGAGATCGATGCTCTGATGGCCAACGGCGCCGATGTGGTCATGCTGGTGGCCAACGGTCCCGAGAGCGCCGCGGTAATCCGCGAGATGGCCCTCCGGCCGGAGGACGAACGCCTGCCCATCATCTCCCATTGGGGAATCACCGGCGGAAACGTGCCGCAACGGCTGGGCGCGGCGTTGGATGCGGTCGACCTGACATTCCTGCAGACCTTCTCCTTCGTCGATCCGCGGTTCCCCGAGACGACCGCGCGGGTCTACGAGTCCTATTGCCTGCGATTCGGCGACTGCGTTTCGCCGGAGCGCGTCCAGTCGCCGGTGGGAACGGCCCAGGCCTACGATCTGGTGCACCTGCTGCGCCAGGCGATCGAGCAGGCGGGGTCGATCGATCGCGACCGGATCCGGGTGGCGATGGAGAACCTCCAGCCCCATCGCGGTCTGGTGCGCCACTACGATCCGGCCTTCACCGCCGACCGCCACGACGCGCTGGATGCCAGCGATTTCCGGTTGTTCCGCTTCGCCGAAGGCGGGGCGATCATCCCGATGGCGGTGCCGTGACGACCGAGTCCGTGCACCCGGCGGCAGCGGCGGTGCCCGGAGCCGAGGCGGCGGCCGACAGCGGCCGGCCGCCGGCCAAGCTGCTGCGTCACGTGCTGATGCATGTGCTGCCGGCCACCATTCTGCTTCTCCTGGGAATCTCGCTGGCGGAGTCCTTCCTCGTCCGCCAGACCTATGAGGAGGAGGTGCATCAGCGCCTCAGCCAGCAGGCGACCCAGGTGGCCGCGGTCATCTCGGCCAAGACCCAGGCCCTGATCGACGCGGCGGTCGGCGTGGCGGAGAACGACCTGGTGGTCAACGGCCTGATCGACTACCAGGACCGGCAGAGCTACATCCCGGTCTATTTCCAGCAGCTTCGACTGCCCGGGCCGTCCGGCACCCTGGTGTCGCTGACCGACTATCGCGGCCGGACCATCGCTTCGAACGCGCGCGCCCGCGGGTATGAGTCCGAACCCTGGGTCGAGAACGTGATGGCCGGCGAACGGGTCACGCAGATCGATGAGAACGGCATGATCCTGGCGGTGCCGGTGAAGATCTCCGGGCGGCCGGAGGGCATCATCGTCGTCGAGCTGGAACCGCTGGCGCTGCGGCAACTCCTGTCGGTGCCTGTCCTGGTCGGCGCCATGGCGGTTCACGCCGCCGACGGCACGGTGCTGTTCTCCTCCGACGACATGTTCCTGACCGTGGGCGAGAAGACCGACGGCGGGGCCGGCGCCTTCCCGGCGCACTGGGTCGCGGCGAAGGCCAGCATCCCCTACATCCCGGAACTGCAGTTCATCGCCGCCGAACTGCGCGCGGACGCCTTCCGGTCGGTGACCACGCTCTACCGGCTGACCGGACTCGCGCTGGTCTTCAGCGCCGCCGCCGTCGCCATCGGCGTCGTCGCCACGGCCTGGCTGACGACCAAGCCGATCCGACAATTCGTCGACGATCTCGGCCGCATCAGCGGTGTCAGCACGCTGAGCCATCGCGCCAAACCCTCCGGCTTCGCCGAGCTGCATTCCCTGGCGCATTCGTTCAACACCATGCTCGAGCGGCTGGAGCGCACCACCACGTCCCGCGACTATGTCGACAGCATCCTCAATTCGATCGGCGAGATGCTGCTGGTCACCGATCGCGAGGGCCGCATACGCCGTTGCAACAAGGCCTTCGTGAGGATCGTCGGTGGCGCCCAGGAGGCGCTGCTGGACCGCCCGATCGAGTCGTTCCTGGTGGACGCGGAATACGGTCTGCGCCAGCTGGCGCGCGAGGAGGTCGCCTCGATCGAGAGCGTGCTGAAGACCGAGGCCGGCCGCAAGATCCCGATCCAGGTCTCCGCCTCGCGCATGCGCGGCGAGGGCGCCAGCCGCGAGGATCGCATCTACGTGCTGGTCGACATCACCGAGCGCAAGGAGACCGAGCAACTCCTGCAGCGCCGCGCCCAGGAGCTGGCGCGCTCCAATGCCGAGCTGCAGCAATTCGCATCCGTCGCCTCGCACGACCTTCAGGAACCGCTGCGCAAGGTCCAGGCGTTCAGCGAGCGCCTGCGCACAAAGTACAAGGACCAGCTGGACGAGCAGGGGCAGGACTACCTGACCCGGATCGGTGCCGCGACCGGACGGATGCAGACCCTGATCGTCGATCTGCTGGCGTTCTCGCAGGTCGGCCGCGGGGAGCTGAAGATGGTGACGGTCGATCTGGGCGAGGTGGTGCGCAGCGTCATCTCCGACCTGGAGATCCGCATTCAGGAGACCGACGCCACGGTCGACCTTCTGGATCTGCCGCGGGTGAAGGCCGATCCGATGCAGATGCGGCAATTGTTCCAGAACCTCATCGGCAACGGCCTGAAGTACCGGCGCAAGGGTGTCCCGCCGCTGGTGAGGATCAGCGCGACACGGTCGTCCGATGACGGCACCTGCCGCATCGAGGTGGCGGATAACGGCATCGGGTTCGACCAGGACTATGCCGAACGGATATTCGGAATCTTCCAACGATTGCACGGCCGGTCCGCCTATCAGGGGACCGGGGTGGGGCTGGCGATCTGCCGAAAGATCTGCGAGCGCCACGGCGGGAGCATCGTCGCACGCGGACGACCGGGCGGCGGGGCTACTTTCACAGTCGTCCTACCCGGCGGAGACGCCGTCAGAAAGGTAGCTTGATGTCCAGGGCTGCAGAGACTTTCACGATTCTGGTCGCGGACGACGATCCGGACGATCAGCTTTTGATCAAGGACGCCTTCTCGGAGGTCCGGCCCGATGCGGGGGTCGATTTCGTCTCGGACGGCGTCGAGCTGCTGGAATACCTGCGCCGGGAAGGCGCGTTTGCCGATCTGATCGACACGCCGCTGCCGCGGCTCGTCCTGCTCGACCTGAACATGCCGGTCAAGGACGGTCGCGAGGCGTTGTTCGAGATCAAGTCCGACCCGGCCTTCTGGCGCACGCCGATCGTCATCTTCTCCACATCGACCGCCGCCATCGACATCCGCCGGGCCTATCAGCTCGGCGCCAACTCGTTCATCACCAAACCCTCCAGCTTCGATCGTCTGGTCGAGATCGTGCGGGTCGTCGACAGCTACTGGTTCGACGTGGTGGCGCTGCCGGGCGCCTAGGCCGATGCCCATGTCGACGGTTCCGAGGATCCTGCTGGTGGACGACGACGAGGACGACAACGTGCTCGTCGCCGACCTGCTGTCGGATGCCTTCGGCGTCGATGTCCGGCCGGATTGGGCCGAGACCTTCGATGCCGGCCTGACCGCGATGATGGCCGGCGGACACGATGTCTGCCTGGTGGATTTCCGGCTTGGCTGCCGCGACGGTCTGGACCTGGTGCGCGAGGCGGCGCGGAACGGCTTCCGGGCGCCGATCATCTTCCTGACCGGCCAGGATTGTCGCCGGACCGAGGAGGAGGCGAAGGCGGCCGGCGTCGCAGACTACCTCAGCAAGGACGACATCAGCGCCACCGCGCTGGAGCGATCGATCCGCTCGGCCATGGCGAAGGCGGGGACCGGCTAGCCGCCCGCCGCGGAATTCACGAGTCGTATTGCATCAGCACGGTCAGCGGCACGTCGATGCGGTCGCGGCCGTTGAGGAACGTCAGCTCGATGATGCAGGCGGCCGAGCGGACATCGGCTCCGACCTGCCGCAGCAGCGCAATCGAGGCGGCCAGGGTGCCGCCGGTCGCCAGCAGGTCGTCGAGCACGACCACCCGTTGTCCCGGGCTGATGGCATCGGCCTGAATCTCGATCGTATCCTGGCCATATTCCAGCGCATAGGTGTGCGGAATCGTCTTGCCGGGTAACTTGCCTTGTTTGCGCAGCATCACAAAGCCACAGCCGAGCTCGTAGGCGAGGGGCGCCGCCGTGAGGAATCCGCGCGATTCGATCCCGACCAGAAGGTCGGGCTTCTCCGGCCGGATCACCTCGGCGAGGCGCTTCACCGCCGTGCGCCACGCCTGCGGGTGGGCCAAGAGCGGCGAAATGTCGTAAAAAAGGATGCCGGGCTTAGGAAAATCGGGAATGCTGCGAATATGGTCCTTGAGGTCCATCGGACGGTCCTGTGCCTGTGCGCGACCGCTCCCGGGCCACCCCGCGCCCAATTAGACGATATCCGGATGAACGGCAAGTTGACGATCGTCCCGCGGACCCCGGCTCCCCAGGCAGGCGGCGACTGATGACGGCCGACGCCGCGGGCCTGGCGGCCGACCCGACCGAAGCCTGGATCCGGTCGGAGCGCGCAGATGCCGCCCTGCTGGTCTCCGCCGGCGGGCGCTGGGACATCAGCGCCGCGCGGCGGCTCAGCCAGTCGCTGCCGACGGTCGAGAGCGCCGACGGCGCCAAGTCGGTCACCGTCGACATGAGCCGTGTCGAGGGCCTCGACACCTCCGGCGCCTGGCTGTTGCGCCGCACGATGGACGAATTCCGCGACCGCGGCCTGGACGTCACCGTGACCGGCGCGCGGCCCGCGTTCGAGGCGCTGCTCGACGATGTCGGGCTCACGGACACCCAGGTCCAGATCGAAGCCCCGATGCCGCCGAAGATCGTCGAGATCGCCAACCGCATCGGCCAGTCCACCTTCGAGATCGCCGCGGAGGCCCGTGATCTGATCGGCTTCTTCGGCCTTCTGCTGAGCAAATCCGTCGGCGTGATCCTCCGTCCGAGCCGCCTGCGGTTCACCTCGACCGTGTACCATATGGAACAGGTCGGGCTGAATGCGCTGCCGATTGTTGCCCTATTGTCGTTTCTGATTGGGATCGTGCTGGCCTATCAGGGCGCGGAGCAGCTTCGCCAGTTCGGCGCCGAGCTGTTCGTGGTCAACCTGCTGGGCATCTCGATCCTGCGCGAGCTGGGCATCCTGATCACCGCCATCATCATCGCCGGCCGGTCCGGCTCCTCCTTCACCGCGCAGATCGGCACCATGAAGGTGAACGAGGAGGTCGACGCTATGCAGACCATCGGCATCGACCCGATCGAGATCCTGGTGATCCCCCGGGTCGCGGCCCTGGTCCTGACCCTGCCGCTGCTGGCCTTCCTGTCAGATGTCGTCGGTTTGGCTGGCGGTGCGCTCATGAGCTATTTCGTGCTCGACATCACTTTCGGACAGTTCGTGAAGCAGCTTCAGGCGGCGGTCGGGCTGGAGCAGCTGTGGATCGGCCTTGTGAAGGCGCCGGTCTTCGCCTTCGCGATCGCCATGATTGGCTGCTATGAAGGGCTGAAGGTGTCCGGCAGCGCCGAGAGCGTCGGCCAGATGACGACCAAGTCCGTGGTGGAATCGATCTTCCTGGTCATCGTGCTCGACGCGCTGTTCTCGATCATCTTCGTCAATCTGGGGCTCTAGCGATGGCGGCATCCGACGGCATGGCTGACGGCAAGACCGGGAACGGCGCCGCGGCGCCTGCACCGGCCGATGATGTCGTCATCCGGGTGCGCGGGCTGCGCACCCAGTTCGGGCCGCAGGTGGTGCACGACAACCTCGACCTGGATGTGCGCCGTGGCGAGGTGCTCGGCGTGGTCGGTGGCTCGGGCACCGGCAAGTCGGTGCTGCTGAAGGAGATCATCGGCCTGATCCGCCCGGCGGCCGGCTCGATCCAGGTCTTCGGGACCGACATCACCCGGCTGGAGGGCGACGAGCGCAAGCGCTACATGCAGAAATGGGGTGTCCTGTTCCAGGATGGCGCCCTGTTCAGCTCCCTGACCGTGGGCCAGAACATCCAGGTCCCGATGAAGGAATACACCGACCTCCCCGCCAAGCTGATCGACGAGATCACCGGCGTGAAGATCGGCATGGTGGGGCTGCCGGCATTCGCCTGCTCGAAATACCCCTCGGAGCTGTCCGGCGGCATGCGCAAGCGTGCCGGGCTGGCCCGGGCCCTGGCCCTGGACCCTGAGATTGTTTTCCTCGATGAGCCCACCGCGGGGCTCGATCCGATCGGCGCGGCTGCGTTCGACCAGCTTATCTACAACCTGCAAAAAAGCCTTAATCTGACTGTGTTTATGGTGACCCATGACCTCGACAGCCTGGGTGCGATCTGCGATCGGATTGCGGTCCTGATCGACAAACGGGTTATTGTCGACACGATGGAGAACCTATTGAAGGTAGATATTCCTTGGATCCGGGAATATTTCCACGGGCCGCGGGGACGCGCGGCGCGGCAGGCAGCTGCCAATTCGGTAGGGGCGGAATAGGCCATGGAAACCAGAGCCAGCTATGTCGCCGTCGGCAGCTTCGTGCTCGCCGTCATCGTCGGGCTCGTCGTGTTCGCAACCTGGCTCGGCAAGCTGAGCATCGACAGCGAATCCGACACCTACAGGATCTATTTCACCGGCGCGGTGACCGGCCTTCAGGTCGGCAGCCCGGTGCGCTACCGCGGTATTCCGGTGGGCACCGTGACCGATATCCGCATCGATCCTGAGAATGTGGAGCAGGTCCAGGTGACCGTCGACGTCACGCCGGGCACGCCGATCGTGGTCAGCAGCATCGCGACCCTGGCGATCCAGGGCATCACCGGCGCCAGCTTCGTGCAGATCGTCGGCGGCATGCAGGGCGAACCGCTGCTGGAGGCGGAGCCCGGGGAGGATTTCCCGGTCATCGCCTCGCAGCCCAGCTCCTTCGCCGAGCTGCTCGAGAACTTCCCGAAGCTGCTGGAGAGCGCCACCCGCCTGGCGGATGCCGCGACCCGGTTCCTCAGTGACGACAACCTCGACGCGGTCACCAGCATCCTGGCCAATATCGACGCGCTGACCAGCACGCTGTCCGACCGGTCGGAGGAGATCTCCGGCGCGGTGGAACGGTTGGAGAGCCTGGCGGTGAATGTCGACGGCATCGTCTCGGAGGCCCGGGTCGATCTGGCACGGCTCAGCGACCGGGTCGACACGACGCTGCAGACCGTGGATGTGGAGCTCTCCCTGACCGCGGTGGAAATCCGGGAGCTTGCCGAGGCGGCGACGCTGACCTCCAACCAGATGACCGCCCTCATCCGTGAAAACCGGCCGGGCATCCGGGAATTCACCAATGGCGGGATCAACGAATTCACGCTGATGGTCCAGGAGTTGCGTACCCTGGCGAACAACCTGTCGCGCGTCGCGGTGCGGATCGAGAACGATCCGGCGCAGTTCCTGTTCGGCAGTTCAGAGCAAGGGGTCCGGGTGGAATGACGCAAGCGACACGGAATGGTCGGCGCCGGTTCGTGCGCCTGTCCCTGGCCGGGCTCGGCATCGCCGCCCTGCCGTCCTGCGCCCTGCCGGCCCTGCGCACGCCGCCGCAGCTCTATACGCTGACGCCCAAGAGCACCTTCACCGGCGAGCTGCCATCGGTGGGCTGGCAGTTGCTGGTCGAGCCGCCGGCCGCCGCGGCCGGTCTGGATTCGCTGCGCATCGCGCTGCAGAGCACGCCGTTCAAGCTCGACTATTTCGCCGACGTGGCCTGGACCGATCGGGCGCCGCAGATGGTGCAGACCCTGATCGTCGAGAGCTTCGAGAATTCCGGGCGCATCGTCTCGGTCGGTCGCGAGTCGATCGGGCTTCGGGCCAACTACGTGCTCAAGACCGAGCTGAGGGAATTCCAGGCGGAGTATGTCGAGAATGGGCTGAGCGCGCCGCCGACCGTGCGGGTCCGGATGAACGCCAAGCTGGTCCAGATCCCAAGGCGCACGATCATCGCCGGCGACAATTTCGAGGCGGCCACCCTGGCGACGGACAATACGCTGGACGGCATCGTGCTGGCCTTCGACGATGCCCTGGGCAAGGTTCTGCGCCGGATGGTCGAGTGGACCCTGGTCAATGGCGAGGGCCATTGGCGCAACGGCGGATCAGCCAGCTCGACCTGATCCCGCCGCCCGCCCCGGCTCAGAAAGCGAAGCGCAGCCGCAGGGTGACCTGGTGCTCGGTCGTCGCGCCGGCTTCGACCTCGGTGCCGTATTCCAGATATCCGAAGACAGCCTCGGACATACGAAGCGCCAGGGCGGCATCGGCCGCCACCACGTCGACGTCCGACCGGTCGCCGTAGAAGCCGTAGCGGCCGGCGCCGGAGAGCCCGGTCACCACAAGATGGTCATTGGCCTGGAACTCGTGCTGGAAGGAGACGCTGAGCCGCGAATAGAGGGTGCCGATCCGGCTGTCGACCCGTGCCGCGCCGCGGAAACCAAGCTCGGCTGCCGTCGACGGCCCTGACGCGGTCGTGAGCTCCGCATACCCGTCATTCGGCGGTCCGAAGGCGATCATCGGGCCAAACGTCCAGGGACCGGCGGAGAGCTCAAGGCCGGTTTCGGACAGGGCAGTGCTGAAAGGCGTGTCGGATGGCCAGGCACCGTCACCCGCTATGGCCGATGTTCCCGTTCCCCAAACGATCGCGGCCGCGCACATTGCCGCGGCCAGCTTCTTCCTGCTCATGGCCCCCTACCTGTCCGAGCGGTGGCTTTTTCCAGCCATTCGATCTTCCTGATCGCGGTGACTATCGCAGTCGCCCGCCGGCGCCGCAAGCGGGTCGCCCGCGTCCGGCGGGCGCCCGCGATCACCATTTGAACCGGATCCGGCCGGTCACCTCGCGAATGCCTGTCATGCGCACCCGGATCCGCGTTTCGTAGTGGAAATAGCCGGGTACGATGCCCTTCATCCGCAGGCTCAGGGCGTTCTCGAAATCGAACTGTGCCGGATCGAAATGCTCGACATACAGGTTGCGCCGGTCGTGTTCGCGCCAGGGCTCGAAGCGGCCGCCGCCGATGTCGAAATCGTCGGCCAGGGAGAATTGCAGCTGCGGCTCGAGGGGGCCGATTGCGGTGTCCAGCCGCGTCGACGCCTGCAGGCCGACGGCGCCGGTCCAGGCATTGTCGGCAATGCCGATGGATGGCGCGTGGGAGAGGCTGGAAAACGGACCGGCCGTCACATCGCCGAAGCGGAAATCGCCGCCGATCGTCGTTCTGCTGCCGCTTCCTGGCAGCGCCTCGGAGTCCACGTAGAACCGATCGAACGCAGGCCAGGGCGAGTCGTCGTCTTCGTAGTCATCGTACCCGAAGTCGAGGCCCGCCGGCGTCATGCCTGTCGGGTCGGCGGGGTCACCCGCGTCATCTCCGGCGGCCGAGGCCGATACGCCGGCGCCCATGAACACCGAGGCGGCGCAGAACGCGGCGACAAGCTCTCTGCTCATCTGCTTCCCTCCTAACTGTCGGGAGGCGGCACCATCTTTCGTTCCGGTGCACCCGGACAAGCGACCGAAAAGATCTCCTATCGTGGTCGCGATCTATGTAATCCGGGCCTAATTCGTCTGTTCTCCCGATCACTACTTATTTGCATTCCAAGAATCAATTCGACCTTGGTTAATGGTTAATTGCGATTTTATCATAATTTTGTCGGCAATGTCCATAGTTTCAGCTTGCGTGTCGCAAAACGGGACTGTGTCTTTACTTTATCGGTGCTTTGGCTCTCCGGTGGCTTTCTGAAGCCATAACTTGACAGTTGGTTTGCCGCCGGGCCGGTCTGGGCGCATAGTGCGGCGGCGCCCGCGACCCGCTCACAAGGTCGCGATCGGCCTATCGAGCCCGTTCGAACGAGCCTGCCCATGACGCACGTCTTTCACCGCCACACCGCGATGGATCCGCCGACCGCCGTCGCCGGCGACGGTGTCTACATCCAGGACAAGACCGGCAAGCGCTATCTCGACGCTTCCGGCGGCGCGGCGGTCTCCTGCCTCGGCCACAGCCATCCGGCGGTCATCGAGGCGATCCGCGAGCAGGCCGGCCGTCTGGCCTTCGCCCATAGCGGGTTCTTCACCACCGAGCCCATGGAGGCGCTGGCCGAATTCCTCGCCGCCCGGGCGCCCGGGCGGCTCGACCGGGTGTACTTCCTGAGCGGCGGCTCGGAGGCGGTCGAGGCGGCCATCAAGATGGCGCGGCAGTACTTCCTGGAGATCGGCCAGCCGCAGCGGCGCACGCTGATCGCCCGCCGCCAGAGCTATCACGGCAACACGCTCGGCGCGCTGGCCGCCGGGGGCAACCAGTGGCGCCGGGCCCAGTTCGAACCGCTGCTGACCGATGTCGTCCATATCGCCCCCTGCTATGCCTATCGCGACCGCCGCGACGATGAGGACGAGGCCGCCTATGGCCTCCGCGTCGCCGACGAGCTGGAGGCGGCGATCCAGGAGGCCGGGCCGGAAACCGTCATGGCCTTCATCGCCGAGCCGGTGGTCGGCGCCACGGCCGGGGCGGTGCCGGCGGTGCCGGGCTACCTGGCGCGCATCCGCGAGATCTGCGACCGCCACGGCGTGCTGCTGATCCTGGACGAGGTGATGTGCGGGATGGGCCGCACCGGCACCCTGTTCGCCTGCGAGCAGGACGGCGTCGCGCCGGACCTCGTGGCCATCGCCAAGGGGCTGGGGGCGGGGTATCAGCCGATCGGCGCGGTGCTGGCCACCGACACGATCTTCGAGGCCTTCCGCGCCGGCTCGGGCTTCTTCCAGCACGGCCACACCTATATGGGCCACGCCGTGGCCTGTGCCGCCGCACTGGCGGTGCAGCGGACCATCGATGCGGAGCGCCTGCTGGACAATGTGGAGCGCATGGGGAAGGCGCTGCGCGACGGGCTGTCGTCGCGCTTCGGCAACCACCATCATGTCGGCGACATCCGCGGCCGCGGCCTGTTCCTCGGACTGGAACTGGTGGCCGACCGCTCGACCAAGACGCCCTTCGACCCCGGTCGCCGGGTCCACGCCAAGGTCAAGGCGGCGGCGATGGCCGGCGGGCTGATGTGCTACCCGATGGGCGGGACGATCGACGGGAAGCGCGGCGACCACGTCCTGCTGGCCCCGCCCTTCATTGCGCAGCCGGCGCATATCGAGGAGATCGTCGAACGCGTCGGCGACGCCGTCGACGCGGCGGTCGGGGAGGCGGCATGACGCAGACGCAACACACCGGCGCTTGTCTGTGCGGCGCCGTGCGCTATCGCGTACGCGGCCCGCTGCGACCGGTGATCAACTGCCATTGCGGCCAATGCCAGCGCTGGTCGGGACACATCGTGGCCGCGACCCAGGCGGCGCGGGAGCAGATCGAGATCGAGGAGGCCGGCGCGTTGCGCTGGTTCGAATCGACGCCCGGCATTCGCCGGGGCTTCTGCGGCCAATGCGGCTCAAGCCTGTTCTGGGACGATTCCGCCACGACCGGTGTCAGCATCATGGCCGGCACGCTGGACCCGCCGACCGGCCTGGAAACACGCTGCGACATCTTCGTCGCGGATAAGAGCGATTACTATCCGATGCCCTTGGGCCGGCCGCTCCACGACGCCGACGAGACTCCGGCCGATTCGGCGTAGCCGGTCCGGCCGCATTGGCCCGCCCGCGATCTAGCACAGGGTTTCCGCGTGATCGGGGGCCGCCTCGACAAGCCATGGGTGTGCGCGTTGACGGCGGCGGCGCTCGACAGGCATAGTCGCGTGGGATTTGAGAACAATTTGACCTTGTCCGCCGGAGAGACCGTTGAGAACAGCGGCATTGGCGGCCGAGGCGGCCAGAGGGAGGAATCTGATTTCGGCCTGCATCCGCGGGCCGCGGCGGTCGGGCAATCCAGAACAGAAGAACACTCGATCGCGGGACCGGCACCAAATTCCGCCGGACCGAATCTTCGACAACACACGCATCTGGAGGACAACAATGCGGAAATTTGCTGCCACGACGGTGGCCATGACCCTGGCGGCCGGGCTGGCCGCGACCAGCGGCCCGGCCGTTGCCGACACCTTCGTGACGATCGGCACCGGTGGCGTCACCGGCGTCTATTACCCGACCGGCGGCGCCATCCAGCGCCTGGTCAATCGCGGCCGTGCCGAGCACGGCATCCGCGTCTCGGTGGAAAGCACCGGCGGCTCGGTCTTCAACCTGAACGCCATCGCCCAGGGCGAGCTGGACATGGGCGTCGCCCAGTCCGACTGGCAGTTCCATGCCTATAACGGCTCCCACGAGCGCTTCCCCGAGGCCAACAAGGACCTGCGGGCCCTGTTCTCGGTCCATGGCGAGCCGTTCACCATCGTCGCGCGCGCCGACAGCGGTATCAGCACCGTTGAGGACCTGGTCGGGAAGCGGGTCAATATCGGCAATCCGGGCTCCGGCCAGCGCGGCACCATGGAGGTGCTGATGGCCGCCATGGGCTGGGACGAGAGCACCTTCAGCCAGGTCTCCGAGCTGCAGTCCTCGGAGCAGAGCCAGGCCCTGTGCGACAACAACTTCGACGCCATGGTGTTCACCGTCGGCCACCCCAGCGGCTCGATCCAGGAGGCCACGACCACCTGCGAGACCGTGCTGGTGCCGGCGCAGAACGACATCATCGACCGGCTGGTCGCCGACAACGACTACTATGCCTACTCGACCATTCCGGGCGGCATGTATGACGGCAACGACGAGGACGTGACGACCTTCGGCGTCAAGGCGACCTTCGTCACCTCCACGGCGCTGCCGGAGGAGGTCGGCTACGAGATCGTCAAGTCGGTGTTCGAGAACTTCAACGACTTCAAGCGCCTGCATCCGGCGTTTGGCGTGCTGCAGCAGCAGGACATGATCGTCGACGCGCTGTCGGCGCCGCTGCACGAAGGTGCGGCCCGCTACTACAAGGAAGCCGGCCTGATGTAAGGCCCGCGAGGCACGCGTATCGGGCGGGGCGTTTGACAGCCCCGCCCGTTCCTTGTCAGATCGAATTACAACCAATCCGAAACGGCCGCGGCGTGGTTCCGCGCGTCCGTGAGGCAAGAATCGAACGGGGCGGCGCATGAGCGACGAGGCGAAGAACACCCAGCTCAGCGAGGAGGAGCTGCAGGATCTGGTGGCGTCCAGCGATACCGGCGCGCGCCAGCCCAGCAATGTGATCGCGGCCAAGGTGATGATCTATGTCGCCCTGGCCTGGTCGCTGTTCCAGCTCTGGTACGCCTCGCCGCTGCCCTTCATGCTCGGCGTCTTCATCGTCAACGATGCCGAGGCGCGGGCGATCCATCTCGGCTTCTCGATCTTCCTCGGCTTCATGGCGTTCCCGGCCCTGTCCAAGGACCCGGCCGGGCGGGTGCCGTTCCTGGCGCTGGCACTGGCCATCCTGCCGGCGCTCGTGTTCGCCATGGTGGTGCTGACCGGCGAGGTGCCGGTGGCCGATTTGACCTTCCCGCTGGTCCTGGTCCTGGCCTCCGGGGCGCTGATCGTGATGGGCGCCATCCAGACCTCGCGGACCCGCATCCCGCTGGTTGACTGGGCCATGGTCGGCCTGGGCACCTATTGCGCCACCTATGGCTTCGTGAACTACGACGCCCTGGCCGAGCGACCCGGCCTGCCGACCGGACTCGACATCGTCGCCGCGACGACCGGGCTGGTGTTGCTGCTGGAAGCGACGCGCCGCGCGCTCGGCCCGCCGCTGATGGTCGTCGCGACCATATTCCTCTGCTACGTGTTCTTCGGTGATGCCGGCTGGGTGCCGGACGTGGTCAAGTACCAGGGCGCCTCCCTGAACCGCGCCATGAGCCATATGTGGCTTGGCCCGGAAGGCGTGTTCGGAATCGCCATCGGCGTGTCGGCCAAGTTCGTCTTCCTGTTCGTGCTGTTTGGCGCCCTGCTCGAGAAGGCCGGCGCCGGCAACTACTTCATCAAGGTCGCGTTCTCGCTGCTTGGCCATTTGCGCGGCGGCCCGGCCAAGGCCGCGGTGGTCGCCTCCGGCATGACCGGCCTGATCTCCGGCTCATCGATCGCCAATGTGGTCACCACCGGCGTGTTCACCATGCCGCTGATGAAGCGGGTCGGATTCACCTCGGAGAAGGCCGGCGCCGTCGAGGTCGCCTCATCAGTCAACGGCCAGATCATGCCGCCGGTGATGGGCGCGGCGGCCTTCCTGATGGTGGAATATGTCGGCATTCCCTACATCGACGTGGTCAAGCACGCCTTCCTGCCGGCGGTGATCTCGTACATCGCGCTGGTCTACATCGTGCATCTGGAAGCGGTGAAGACCGGCATGGAAGGCCTGCCCAAGCCGGGCGAGCAACTGCCGCCGAAATGGGCCCTGATCTCCTTCGGCATCACCGTCGCCTCGGTGCTGATCATCGCCGGCGCGCTCTACTGGATCTTCCAGATCGCCGCCCTGCTGGATCAGTCGCATTGGGTGGTGATCGGCGTCGCCGCCACCTTCGCCCTGCAGTTCATGCTGTTCGGCGGCATCCGCAGCCGCCTGCCGCGGCAGCAATCCGCCCGGCTCGTCTCGATGGGCGGCATCGTGCTGTGCAACACGGTGATCGGCGCGATCGGCCTGTTCCACGTCATGCAGCTGATCAAGCTGGCGGCGGGCGGGGCGCTCGGCTTCGTCGTGGCGGCGCTGCTGGCGGCGGTCGCGGCGGGCCTGATGTGGTACGGCTCGCGCTATCCGGAACTGGAACTGGACGACCCCAATTCGCCGATCATCTCGCTACCGGAGGTCGGGCCGACGGTGAAGTCGGGGCTGCACTTCCTGCTGCCCATCGTCGTGCTGGTCTGGTGCCTGATGGTCGAGCGCCTGTCGCCGGCCCTGTCTGCCTTCTGGGCGACCGTGCTGATGATCGCCATCCTGCTGACCCAGCGCCAGCTCTTCGCCATGTTCCGCGGAAACGGGCAGTCCATGGGCGATGCCAGCCGGCAGGGGGCGGGCGAGCTGTTCGACGGGCTGGTCACCGGCGCCCGCAACATGATCGGCATCGGCATCGCAACGGCCACCGCCGGCATTGTCGTCGGCACCGTGACCCTGACCGGCATCGGCCTCGTCATGTCGGCCTTCGTGGAGTTCCTGTCCGGCGGCAACCTGATCATCATGCTGCTGCTGGTCGCGATCCTGTCGCTGATCCTGGGCATGGGCCTGCCGACCACCGCCAACTACATCGTCGTCTCCAGCCTGATGGCGCCGGTGATCGTCGATGTCGGCGCCGGGGCCGGGCTGGTGGTGCCGCTGATCGCGGTGCATCTGTTCGTGTTCTACTTCGGCATCATGGCGGATGTGACGCCACCGGTGGGTCTCGCCAGTTTCGCGGCCGCGGCGGTGTCCGGCGGGGATCCAATGCGAACGGGATTCACCGCGTTCTACTATTCGCTCAGGACCGCGGCGCTGCCGTTCCTGTTCATCTTCAACACCGATCTCATCCTGTTCGGCGTCGACAATCTGCTGGACGCCGCCATCGTCTTCGTCACCTCGACCATAGCCATGCTCATATTCGCCGCCGCGACCCAGGGCTTCTTCTTCGCCCGGTCGCGATACTGGGAGTCCTTCGCGCTGCTGCTGGTCGCCTTCACGATCTTCCGGCCCGGATTCTGGATGGACATGATCTATCCGCCCACTGATTCCCGGCCCGGCACCGAGGTCTACCAGCAGGCGGAGGCCCGGGCGCCGGGAGAGGGGCTGCGCGTGGTGCTGGAGGGCGAGGATTTCGACACCCTGCAGATCGTCACCCAGACCGTGCTGCTGCCCATCGGCGAGGACGGTACCGGCGAGGAGCGCCTGGCCGAATCCGGCCTGACGCTGCGCGAGGAACCCGATGGGCGGCTGCTGGTCGACCTCGTCGAGTTCGGCAGCGATGCCGAAAGCCTCGGAATCCAATGGGACTTCGAGGTCAAATCGGTGCTGGTCGACAACGACGTGCCGCCGACCCGGCTGATGTGGATACCGGCGTTCCTGGTGCTCGGCCTGATCATCTTCATCCAGCGGCGGCGCCGGGACGCGGCACCCGCCCAGACGGCGACGGCCTGAGTAGGGAGGACCTGTCATGTACAAGGAAATCCTGCTGCCGATCGATCTCAACCACGAGAGCTCGTGGAAGAAGGCACTGCCTTGCGCCCTCGAGCTCGCCAAGACGTTCGGCGCCCGGCTGCATGTGATGACCGTGGTGCCGGATTTCGGCATGTCGATCGTCGGCAGCTATTTCCCAAAGGACTACGAGAAGACGGCGCTGGACGGGGCCACCGAGGCCTTGCACGACTTCACCGCCAAGCATTTGCCGGAGGGCGTGGGCTGCCAGCACATCGTCTGCCACGGCACGGTCTATGAGGAGATCCTGGAGACCGCCAGATCGGTGAAGGCTGACCTGATCGTCATGGGCTCGCACCGGCCGGAGCTGAAGGACTATCTGCTGGGTCCGAACGCGGCCCGTGTCGTGCGCCACGCATCCGGCTCGGTGATGGTGGTCCGGGACTGACCGGAAGTCCCGGCCGCAAGCCGTCCAAACCCTTTGTTTAACTGAGATTTAATCAGTCCATGCCACTTTCGCGCGTATGAGTCCGCGCGGTTTCCCTGGTGATCCGTCGGCGGGCGCCCCACCAGGACGAAGATCCCCATGACAAGCAGTCTCAAGCCGGAAGATGTCGCCCGCCTGTTGACCGACCGGTCGCCGGACAATCGCGCCGACATGGTCGCCAAGGTCGCCGGAACGCTGGACGGCGCCGGCCTCTCGGACCAGGAGCGGGGGATCGCCGAGGATATCGTCCGCAAGATGGCCAAGGACGCCTCCGACATCGTCCGCGAGGCGGTGGCGCTCAACCTGAAATCATCGCGCAACCTTCCGCACGACGTGGCCATGAGCCTGGCGGAGGACATCGACAAGATCGCCCTGCCGGTCCTGCAATACTCCGAGGTCTTGAGCGACGACGACCTGACCGACCTGCTGGACCGCGTGCCGGAATCCAAGCAGGTGGCCATGGCCCAGCGCGCCACGGTCTCGGCGAAGCTGTCCGAGGCGCTGGTCGAGAAGGGCAGCCAGTCGGCGGTCGAGACCCTGGTCGGCAATGCCGGCGCGAAGATCAACGAAGCCTCCTTCGACAAGGCCTTGGACCGCTTCGGCGATTCCGAGATTCTGCAGGAGAACATGGTCAAGCGCGGCACCCTGCCGCTGACCATCTCCGAACGGCTGGTCACCATGGTGTCCGAGCAGCTGCAGGACTATCTGGTCGCCAATCACGACCTGTCGCCCGACGTGGCCGGCGAGCTGATCATGCGGTCGCGGGAGCGCGCCACGGTCACCCTGGTGACCGACGATGCCGACGAGAAGGATGTCGAGAAACTGGTCGGCCAGCTCATCTCGAACGGCCGCCTGACGCCGTCCCTGGTGCTGCGCAGCCTGTGCACCGGCGACATCGCGTTCTTCGAGGCCGCCTTGGCCGCCAAGGCCGGCATCCCGCTGGTCAATGCCCGCACCCTGATCCACGACGACGGGCGGCTCGGCCTCAACTCCCTCTACGAGAAGGCGGGCATGCCCAAGACGCTGTATCCGGCCTTCCGCACCGCCGTCGACGTCATCCGCGAGACCGATATCCGCGGCGCCGACTACGACCGCGACAGCTATGGCCGGGTGATGATCGAACGCATCCTGACCCAGTCGGAAGGCATGGGCGACGAGGATTCCGATTTCCTGCTGCGCAAGCTGGACGACATCATCCAGAGCGAGGCGGCGTAGGCGACGCCGAAGGCGAAGCTCAAGCCAAAGCTGGGTGAGGGGAGACCGAACCTGCCCGGCCGGTCAGACCAGGATGTCGAGCTTTCCGCCGCGCTGCTTCTGACGCTGGACCGCATTCGGGCCGAGGCCGGTCTCGTCCGGCGCGTCGACCGCTTCCGTCGTTTCGGTCTTCACGTTCATCGGCGCGCGCGCCTGCTTCAGCGCCGGCGTCGGCGCGACGACCGCCTGGACCGGCGGCGGCTGGGTGGGTGTGACAACAGCCATGGACTCTATCTGTGGCTGTTAACCACGATCGGCAAGTCCGGCAGCCTGCGGATGCATTCGACGCACCGATGCCGCTCGCGTGGCGGGAAACCGGGGCTGGCGAGGGGAACACAGCGATAATGCGGCATCGCCATCACGTTTTGCCCCCCTTTCACCAATATCCGTGGCGAGTATTTGTCGGAGTCGGGTAGAAAACGCCCATTACTTCAGCGAATTAGCGGGATTCGATAGTATTTCCGACAAATTCAGACTGAATTTGACGTTTAACCGACTGTTATCTTTCTCGCCCCAGGATCGCCGCACCGGTGCGAGTCCGGTCCGTAGCAACGCATGGCAGCGCCGCCTGCTGTCCGAAAAGCTCCACCAGATTAGGACGTAGGAGATCTTGATGTCGTTCGCGGAGACGTTTGCGACCTTCCCGAATTCGGTGTTGGGCTGGTTGACGATAGCCGTCGCTGTCATCTTTGCCATGTACATGATGCGGGTGCCGGCCCATCGCGCGATCCTGTCGCTGAGCCGGTCGCTCTATAAGGTCCTGCGCATCTCGGCCGCGTCGCTGATGCAGGCGGAAGCGCGCATGAAGGAGCGCAACCGCGAGGTGCTGCTGGCCGCCGGCCTGGAAGAGGCGGAGTCGCATCTCGAGCGCGAGTTCGAGCGGATCGACGCCGCCGTGAAGCGCGAGCTGTCGGGCTGCCCGAGCGTGCACCGGCGCATGGCCGAACAGATCACCCATGTGGAAGAGGACCACCAGGAGAGCACCAACGTGCCGCCGGCCCCTCCGGGCTGGATCGACGCCGTCGAGGCGGTCGCCAACATCCCCTCCAAGGGCGATCCGATGGTGGCCAACATCCTGGAGCAGATCCACAAATCCCTGGTCAAGGCCCAGGACGACGCGATCGACACCTATCGCGACACGGTCCAGGAGCGGCACAAGACGCTGTCGGCCATGAAGCCCTATTGGCGCGACCTGCACCAGTCGATGGGCGTGGTCGAGAAGAAGGTCGATTCGCTGCTGGCGCGGACCAACATCATCGACACCAAGATCGAGCAGTACGAGACCATCAAGAAGGGCACCGACACCGCGGTGCGGCGCCTGTCGGCCTCGTCGCTCAAGGAGTTCATGATCGCCCTGTTCGCCCTGTGCATCGCCATCGGCGGTGCCGGCGTCAACTTCACGCTGATCGCCCGTCCGCTGGCCGAGATGGTCGGCGGCAACAACCTGGTCGGCGGCTTCAAGATCAACGATATCGCCGCGATGGTGATCATCCTGATCGAGATCTTCATGGGCCTGTTCCTCATGGAATCGCTGCGCATCACGCGGCTGTTCCCGCTGATCGGCGCCTTGCCCGACAAGTTCCGAAGGCTGATGACCTACGTCACCTTCACGCTGCTGTTCTCGCTCGCCACCATCGAGGCGGCGCTGGCCTATATGCGTGAGATCCTGCTGCAGGACGAGCTGGCCACCAGCGCCGTGCTGCGCGGCGGCGACGCCCTGGACACCGTGGCGACCAACGAGTTCGTGTGGATCACCACGGTGGCGCAGATGGGCATGGGCTTCATCCTGCCGTTTGCGCTGACCCTGGTGGCGATCCCGCTGGAGATGTTCTTCGCGTCCTCGCGCACCGTGGTGGGCATGGTCGCGGCGGCCGGGGTCCGCGGGTTGGCGGTCTCGCTGCGGGCGGTCGGCGGCTCGTTCCGCTTCCTCGGCGAGTTCCTGGTCAACGTCTATGACGCCTTCTGCGCCCCGCCGCTTTGGATCGAGCGGATGGTGAAAGCGAATATCGGCGCCGAGCGCAAGGCTCGGAGTGCCAAGGCACCGAATGCAACCGTGAGAGAGGCCTTGTGATGAAACGCGTGATTGCAGCGGCGACGTTGCTCGTCGCCATGACGCTGTCCGGCTGCGGCGATCCGCCGAAGCAGGGCCACGGCGTCTATATGCTGATCGACACCTCGGGCACCTATACCGAAGAGCTGGACAAGGCGGCCCAGATCATCAGCTACATCCTGAGCCGGATGAACCCGGGCGACAGCTTCGCCGTCGCGCGGATCGATACCGGCAGCTTCAGCGAGAAGGACATCATCGCCCGCATGACCTTCGACGAGCGGCCCAGCGTGGCCAATCGCCAGAAGCGCCAGTTCCAGGAGACCATCGCCGAGTTCGTGCGCACGGTGAGTCCGGCACGCCATACCGACATCACCGGCGGCATCCTGCAGGCGACGGAGTACCTGGACGAGAAGGATCCGGGCCAGAAGACGATCCTGGTCTTCTCCGACCTGGCCGAGGATTTGGATCCGGAATACCGGGCGGGCCGGGACGCCATCCAGTTCGACATCATCGACTACGAGGTGGTGGCGCTGAACGTGACCAAGCTGAGGAGCGACAACATCGATCCGCGCGAATACCTGCTGCGTCTTGAGGACTGGCAGCGCCGGGTCGAGCTTGGCGGCGGCCAGTGGCGCGTGATCAACGATCTCGACGCGCTGGAACGCATCCTCGGATAGACCACCGCCGGGGATGGCGCCGCCTGTCGGCCCGTCCCCGGTTCCAACAAGGCCGCTCAGGATCATGGCCCCGCTTCGGCGGGGCCATTTTCTTTTCTCAAGGCTTGAAACATTCGAAAACTAAGTGAGTATGAAAGGAACGCCGCGGCAAAACGCGGCCAAGAACGAAAAGCCAGGTCAGGAGAGTGCCATGCCGCGGGTCCGGGATATCCCCCCCGACGAATTGTCGGATCCCTTGCGGACCATCTATCTGCAATTCATCGAGGAATGCGGGCCGTTCCGCAATCAGATGGGCGTCATGGCCCATGTGCCACCGGCGCTGGAGCATCTCATGCCCATGCTGATGGCGCTCAGAACGGCCCAGCGTGTGCCGCGACGCCTCATCGAGCTCGCCGTGGTGACCGTCTCGCGGCTGAACGCCTGCGATTACTGCGTCGCCCATCACGGGCCGATGCTGACCGTGGAGGGCGTCACGGCCGAGGGTGTGGAGCGCATCCTCGACTATGCCGACCACGAGGAGTTCGACGAGACTGACCGGCTGGTCGTGGAGTACGCAATTGCCGTGACCCAGACGCCCCAGCGCATCCGCGACGCGGTGTTCGATCGGCTGCGGGCCCGGTTCGACGAGGCCCAGATCGTCGAATTGACCCTGCGCATCGCGCTGGCCGGCTTCTTCAACCGCTTCAACGACGTCCTGCAGATCGAGCACGAGCCGGAAGTGCTGGCGTCCGCGCCCGTCCGGTCGTAGAACCGCTTCCGCCGAGAACGGGCGGGGGATGGTCGTTGGTCAAGGCATTCGGAACAATCCTGGCGGTCCTGGCCGGTCTGGTCATCGTGGTGGCCGCGGCGCTGGTCGTCGTCGGGCGCGAGCAGGTTCTCGAGATCGTCTTCGGACCGATCGACACTTCGCCGGTCGATTTCGCCACCGTCGACACGACCGGCCGCGAGAACACCTATCTGGTCTGCCCGCCCGGCCTGTGCGGCCAGGACCCCGACCGCGAGAGCCCGGTCTTCCCGGTTTCGGCGACCGAACTGCGCAACCAGTGGTTCGAGATGATCGGCAACCAGCCACGGACCGACTGGATGGGGTCGGACGAGGCGATCCAGCAATATGACTTCCTCCAGCGCACGGCGCTGATGCGCTATCCGGACACGATCACCGTCCGCTTCATCCCGCTGGAGGATGGGACGTCGACGCTCGCGGTGTTCAGCCGGTCCCATTACGGCCGCAGCGATTTCGGTGTGAACCGGGAGCGGATCGACGGCTGGCTCGCCGCGCTCGGCGGGTAGTGCCATGCGGGCCGGCCGGGTCATCCATGTGGTCGGTTGCCACGCGGAGGGCGAGGTCGGCGATGTGATCGTCGGCGGCGTGGAGCCGCCGCCGGGCGACACCTTGTGGGAACAGTCGCGCTGGATCGCCCGGGACGGCGCCTTGCGCCGCTTCGTCCTCAACGAGCCACGCGGCGGCGTGTTCCGCCATGTGAACCTGCTGGTGCCGCCGAAGGACCCGCGCGCCGCCATGGGCTGGATCATCATGGAGCCGGAGGACACGCCTCCCATGTCCGGCTCCAACGCGATCTGCGTCGCCACGGTGCTGCTGGAAACCGGCATCCTGCCGATCACCGAGCCGGAAACGACGCTCACGCTCGAGGCCCCCGGCGGACTGGTCGAGGTCACCGCGGCCTGTCGGGACGGCAAGGCCGAGCGGATCACCCTCGTCAACCTGCCGTCCTTCGCGGCCCGGCTGGACGCGCCGCTGGAGGTCGAGGGGCTGGGCACGCTGACGGTGCACACCGCCTATGGCGGCGACAGCTTCGTCATGGCGGATGCGACCGCACTGGGCTTCGCCATCACCCCGGACGAGGCCCGCGAGCTGGCGGAAACCGGCATGCGGATCACCCGGGCCGCCAATGAGCAGCTCGGCTTCCACCACCCGGACAATCCGGATTGGCGTCACATCTCCTTCTGCCAGATCGCCGGGCCGGTCGCGCCGGACCCGGCCGAGGGCACGCTGGCCTATCGCAACGCCGTCGCCATCCGCCCCGGCAAGATCGACCGCTCGCCCACTGGGACAGGCCTCTCGGCCCGCATGGCGGTGCTGCATGCCCAGGGCCGCATGAAGACCGGCGACCGCCTGATCGCCCACTCGATCATCGGCTCCCGCTTCGACGGCCGCATCGAGCGAGAGACAACGATCGCCGGAACCCCGGCGATCCTCCCCGCCATCTCCGGCCGCGCCTGGATCACCGGCACCCACCAGCACACGCTGGACCCGCAGGACCCGTGGCCCGAGGGCTATCGGGTCGGAGATACCTGGCCGGTAGAACTTGGCTGAGTGCGCGACACAATGCGGCGGCGGCGAACGATCCAAGTGTACAGCGCCGGCAACTGAGGTCAGAGATCGGCCTTTCTACCGCAGATCGAGGTAGGCCCGTTTGGCTTCGATCCAGGACAGACTGCAATCGAAGAATGAGAGTGTGATGCACTAGCAGCTACGGCCCATATTACTAGGAGTAGGCAAAAAATTCACTTAAGCAATCAAAGGTAGTATGATAGAGTCTTGATGCAAACTTTATAAGGCTGACACTCTACGTGTGCATTTTATCGAGGGGGATATCATGGGTTTTAGTCCACAGGTCGTTGGATTGTCCGGCGAGCGAATTACTGGAAAATTCGAAGAAGAGAGGCCAAAGCAAAACTGTTTTCATCGTGGCCTCGATATTTCAAGCTCAAAAAGACCTAAGCCCTTTACTGCAGGATTGTTCGGCAAGGTGGTGTCGCCTTTGGGGTCGGAGTGGGGTACAGTTACTGTCCTGCCATTTCATGCGTCAGGTTACACAGTCCAGTACCTTCATTGTTCTGCAATCGATGTCGGTGTTGGAGAAGTAATCGCTCCGTGGACCACTCTTGGCCATACTGGTGACAAAGCGCCAGAAGGGAGTGGTGTAAATGGTGTGCATCTACATGTTCATGTCATTCAACCCAGTGGCAGCAAGCCAAAGCACTCATGCTGGGGAAGGCTGAACTACGAGGACCCTGAAGGCTTCAATTTGGGGACGCCATGGCGAGGTACTTGGTCAATGCGGAAGAATTTTTCCAATGGCTACGCATTGCATACGAATAACTTTACCTCGGTTACCCCTGGTTCTTCTAATTCTTATAGCACTTATATTGATAGGGTCCTGATTTCACGGAGTGGGAGAAGATGTCCGATAAGAGCAACAATAGAATGGGAACAGCGAATTACGCGATATGGGCGAAAGTCACTAGTGTTCGACCTAGTAAGTACCCGCATTAATATCCACCATAACCCCTGCCGCATACGGGTCACGCACTCACATGTGCGAAATGACAGTATGTATCTTACGTCCGCCAATTCTTACAGAGCTTTTGGCCAGATGTCCGGGAGGTTCTCCAAAACTTCAAATCTAACCTGGGAGTTGACCGAGGATAACAGTCAGACCGTAGAGCCTGATGATGCATACAAACCTGGCCCTAGGAGTGCAGATCTTGCGAACTCAGTCGAAGCCCTGGAGTTAAACCTAGACTATGAGAGTATAGTTTATGGATCAGAAGAGATAGATTTCGATGAATGGGTTGGTGCATTACCTCCAGAGGTGTACGAAGAGCTATGAGCGCCTTGCGACGTCTTGGGAAAAAGTCTGCTTCGATGACAGCGATCTAATCTGCATTGCCAGGCTGCGTCCCAGTTGATGGTCCGATTTTTTTCGCGGATGGAAGTAAAGTAGACTATCATCGGGATTTTGACTTAGGTTGATTGCGCGCTCGCCTTTCGCAATGCCACCTCGTTCTGCCAGATTACCGGCCCGGTCGAGCCGGACCCGGCCGAGGGCGCGCTCGCCTATCGCAACGCTGTCGCCATCCGCCCCGGCAAGATCGACCGCTCGATCATCGGCTCCCGCTTCGACGGCCGCATCGTGCGCGAGGCCACGATCGCCGGAACCCCGGCGATCCTCCCCGCCATCTCCGGCCGCGCCTGGATCACCGGCACCCACCAGCACACGCTGGACCCGCAGGACCCGTGGCCCGAGGGCTATCGGGTCGGGGATACCTGGCCGATCGGGCCTGGCTGAGTGCGCCAATCCGATACCGCCGGCGCGCGGGCGAATGCGTCAGGCACCGCGATCAAGTGGCTGGACACCGCAACTGGTCATCCATAGGTTCGGCGCCGAAACGCCCTGACGATGCTCTTGTCCTGTCGGGACTCGCCGGGGTCATCCAGACATCTGCCTCTTGACCGGCCTGCCCCGGGATCATCGACCCGGTTCAGGCCCATTTTTCGGGAGCAAGGCATGCGGGAAGCACGCAAGTTCTACATCAACGGGGCCTGGGTGGCGCCGATCGACGGTCAGGAACTGACCGTCATGAACCCCTCGACCGAGGAACCGTTCGCGGTGATCACCCTGGGCGGCCAGGCCGACACCGACGCCGCCGTGGCGGCCGCCAAGGCGGCGTTCCCGTCCTGGGCCCGCACGGCGAAGGAAGAGCGCGTCGCGGCCCTGGAGCGGCTGCTCGACGCCTACAAGGCCCGGTCGGAGGAGATGGCCCAGGCGATCAGCCAGGAAATGGGCGCGCCGATCGCAATGGCCAGGGCGTCGCAGGTCGGCGCCGGCATCGGGCATCTGAAGGTCGCGATCGAGACCCTGAAGGGCTTTGCATTCGACCGGATGCTGGGCGATCACGCGCCCGGCGACCGCATCCTGATGGAGCCGGTCGGGGTCTGTGGGCTGATCACGCCCTGGAACTGGCCGATGAACCAGGTGGTGCTCAAGGTCGCGCCGGCGCTCGCGGCGGGCTGCACGGTGATCCTGAAACCGTCGGAAGTGGCGCCTCTGTCCTCCTATCTCTTCGCGGAGATGGTCGATGCCGCCGACATCCCGCCCGGCGTCTTCAACCTGGTGAACGGCGACGGGGCCGGCGTCGGCACGCAGCTCTCGGTGCATCCGGACGTGGACATGGTCAGCTTCACCGGATCCACCCGCGCCGGCCGGGCGATCACCAAGAACGCCGCCGACACCATCAAGCGCGTGACCCTCGAGCTGGGCGGCAAGGGTGCGAACATCGTCTTCGCCGATGCGGACGAGAAGGCGGTGACGCGCGGCGTGCGCCACTGCTTCAACAATTCCGGCCAGTCCTGCAACGCGCCCACCCGGATGCTGGTGGAACGCGCGGTCTACGATCAGGCGGTCGAAACCGCGCAGTCGGTGGCCGAGAAGACCCAGGTGGCGGCGGCGGACATCGACGGCCGCCAGATCGGCCCCGTCGTCTCCGATGTGCAATGGAACAAGATCCAAGGCCTGATCCAGCAGGGCATCGATGAGGGTGCCCGCCTGGTGGCCGGCGGTACCGGCCGGCCCGAGGGGTTGAACCGCGGCTGGTTCACCCGCCCGACCGTCTTCGCCGACGTCGATCCGGACATGACGATCTGGCGCGAGGAGATTTTCGGACCGGTGCTGGCGATCACGCCGTTCGACAGCGAGGATCAGGCCATCGAGATGGCCAACGATACGGCCTACGGTCTGACCAACTACGTCCAGACCCAGGACCTCGACAAGGCCCGCCGGGCCGCCCGCGTGCTGCGCAGCGGCATGGTTGAGATCAACGGCAACTTCAGGGGTGCGGGCGCGCCCTTCGGCGGCTACCGGCAATCCGGCAATGGCCGCGAGGGCGGCGTCTGGGGCCTGGAGGACTTCCTCGAGGTGAAGTCGGTGAGCGGCTGGGAGTAGAGCCGATCGTGACGCGTCCGGCCTGTTCAGCCGCGAACGGAAAGGGGATTCAGTAAACTGTCACGGTAATTGCCTGTCACCGTAATCGCTCCGGTTCCTGGCCGTTTGATCCGGCTGAGCCCGTCGCGGGCACCGGCCGCCACGTGGTCGTTGCTCACAGCGCTCGACAATTCGGCGAATATTTCCGCTACAATAACCGTATTTGGAAAGGTTGGGATTGGCCGCCGTGCGAGTCCCGGCTGGGGGCGGGATGTATCCGGCCTTCGCGGGACCGTGCCGCTCGGCACATGGGTTTCAATCAGCATCGATGGCCGCAAATGGGGGCTGAGCAATGAAAAGGACATGTCTGGTTTTCGTGGCGCTGTTGCTGGCGGCGTGTGAGACATCGGGTCCGATTGGAGCCGACGACAGCATGATGACGATGGGCCTGGAGGACTGGCCCGAGATCACCCGCGAATTGGAACTGCTGACCTACCGTCGCATCGAACGCTGGGATTGGCAGGGCGGATCGCTGTATGCGCTGCGATCGCCGTCGGATCGGTATTGGGCGGAGGACTTCGCCGAACCGGAGGACCTCATTCAGATGATGCGGGACTGGGGCCAATCGGTCCCCGCGGGATTTGGCCGTCGATCGATCCATGAAGACCAGAACAGGAACGGGACGTTCCAATATGCGGTGGTAAGGCGCGGCACAAACCACTGCTTTCATATGCTGCAGCCCATCCCGTACCAGCTTGGCCCCCGATACGACCCGGCGCCCGAGAGCCAGTCTTCGGAAGGCTACGTCTACGTCTTTCATTGCGCGCGCACATCGGTGGCCAAGGTGGAGGATCGCGGGCTGGAATTCGCGCAGGCCCTGGTCCGCAACTGGTAGCGGCCGCGTCAGGCGTCGTTCGGCAGGCCGTCCCGCACCGGCCGGTCTTGCGGCGTGCTTCGCTCCTCCATCCGGTCGACCCGGCGCACGGAGAGCGCGGCGACCAGCGCCAGCACCGTGCAGGCCAGCATCATGCCCAGAAGGGCGTAGGCTCCGGTTTCGCCCGTCACGATCACGGCGGTGATCGAGGTCAGGACCGCGCCGCCGCCCACCGTCAGCGCGCCGGCCAGGCCTGCGGCGCTGCCGGCCAGCTTGGGCCGCACCGACATGGTGCCCGCACTGCAGCTCGGCATGGTCAGCCCGTTGCCGATGCCCACGAACACCGTCGCGCCGAACAGAGTCAGCGCGTGCCCGAACCCGGCCAGGAACAGCGCCAGCCCCGCGACCAGCCCGGCGCAGCCGACGATCCGCCCGGCGATCATCATCGTGGTCAGTGGGAACCGCTTCGCGTAGCGGCCGGACAGGAAGCTGCCCAGCCCGTAGCCCGCGGTGATGCTGCCGATATAGACCCCGAGCTCCGCCGGCGAGAGCCCGAGCATCGCCACCGCCACCAGCGGCGACCCGGCCAGGAAGGCGTAGAAGGCGCCGCGCGAGAACACCGTGCACAGCGCATAGCCCCAGTAGCGCCGGGAGCCGAACAGGGCAGGGTAGGCCTGGAACTGCTTGGCGAAGGTTTCCGACCGTGTGGTGTTGGTCTCGCCCAGATCGACCCAGCACAGGGCGAACACCGCAGCACCGATTCCGGCATAGACCAAAAAGCTCGCCCGCCAGCCGAACAGCGCGTCCAGCCCGCCACCGATCATCGGCCCCAGCATCGGCGCCACCGCCATCGCCATGCTGACATATCCGATCTTGCTGGCCGCCTCCTGCGGCGGCGCGGTGTCCCGGATCACCGCCAGCGACACCCCCCAGCCGGCGACCACGCCGCCCTGAAGCACGCGGAAGGCCAGGAACACCCAGATATCCGAGGTCATCGCGCAGACCAGCGACGCGGCGGTGAAGACCGCCAGCCCCACCAGCATCACCGGCCGCCGCCCGAACCGGTCCGACAGCGGCCCGATGATGAGCTGCAGCACCGCCGTGACCGCCAGATACCCCGCGATCGACAGGCTGACCAGCGAGTAGCTGACTCTGAACTCCGCCGCCATGTTCGACAGCGACGGCAGGAACATGTTCAGCGACAGCACCGACAACCCGGCCAGCAGGATCAGCGTGACCAGCCTCGGCGGTTTCGTGGCGGAATACAGCATCAGACTCTCCCAGCACCGGCCCACCCGGCGACCACAGGAACGAACGCAACAAAAAAGCCCCCGAAAATCTCGGGGGCGCATGGGGCAACGGCATGGAGCCCGTCACCGGTCCAAGCGCCAACCTCCAACGACGACGATCAACGACTTCATCACGGACTGCTCCTCGAATTGCGGACCACACGCTAAGGGTGACGGCAGATCGCGTCAACGCTAAGATCAACTCTCGAAAAACAATGGAGTGAGCGCAATCTATTGTTCAAGAGTTCAATCAAGAACGACTCCATTGCCAACTAGAAGTCAACACCGTTGCAAGGATAACGAGCGATCTAACAAACTGTCATCATAACACAATCGCCGGCTGCGGCGCCGGCGGATTGGTGTGCTAGTGAAGGCGAAAGTTGGCTTAACGGCCCAAGGCTAATTTGCGAAGACACTATCGCCCAGCATCTGGCGGCCAGCGATCTTGATCCGCATACTTGCCGTGGGAGAGATAGAATTCAAACTCCTTGAGGTCGTCGTCTATTCCGTGCATCAGGAAAGCCTTGTCATCATCGTTGAAGGCAAAAGGCCTCCCCAAGTATTTCTCCCAGGCTGATCGCAACTCCGAATTTGGCGTTTTCTCTGCAATCATGAATTCATGAAAGAGTGAGTCGGTGATCCTTTGCGCCGCTTCACGTCTAGCAATCAACTTCATGAAACTCTCGTCAGACTCACCGAGACCCGATGCTCGCGCGTCCTTGATCTCCTCTGAGATTGATTGTGAGAGCTCCTCGGATACAGGCTTGATCCTGCGGCAAACATCTACGCGCAGGTGGAAGAGGTTGGCGCGATCCCACCTCGCAACCGCCTTGCGAATAACGCCATCAGAAATCCCATGCTCTCTGAGAAATCTGAGCACCTTGTTTTGCGAACGCCAGCGTTCCTCCTTCGTTTGCTGGCCTCCAATTCCATGTAAGTCTTCCGCGGCAACGATCTCAATAAGCGGTAGTGTTAGAGCGTCCGAGACAAGATGCATGCCGCGGATGAGGCGATCAGCTTCCTCTTGCTTCTCTTCCCAAAGCTCAGCCTCAATGCCAAGGCCTTTGAACCGTTTGAAGCGAGAAAGAAATGCGAATACGAGCACTAGCACCCCAGCCACGTAGGTCAGGCTTGCGCCAGCGTTCTTGGTCTCAAATGAGAGGAAGCCGCCCCATCCAATCAGGCACAGTGCCGCAACTGCGAGTAGCCACTTCACCTGAGAATTTCCTGCCTCGCATTGGCTTCAACGTCTGCGACGATCTCCGGCACCACGGCGAGCGATAGGTAGCGCAGCATGCCATTGTAGAACTGGTCATCAAATACGATGCGCATGATCTCTACTGCCCTCTAGCGTCAGCTGTCCGTCTGATAGCTGGCAATAAGCTGCTAGAGCGCAAGCCGACAATGCCGTCGATGCCGCCATTGCGGCTGATCACCTCACTTAGCTCCCGCCGGACGCATTGAGTTTTGACCAGATCCCGTTTCTCATCTTGCATTGCCCGGCTGCTGAGCGAGGGGTCCGAGACGGCGGACTTATTCTTCTTTAGCAAACACAAGTAGTCACATAATGAATTCAAAATCATCTACTGGGCGTCTATTGACGTTCATGTATATTTCGCCAAGTATTTTTGCCATAATCTGCGGAAATTCGTTTGTTTGGCCGACCAAGAACGGACCGAATTCCATTGGGTCGGACTTCACTATCAAGCTAGCATAGGGCCACTCATCTTGTAGAAGCCCGAATCGATATTCTCCAGATTCCACTGGGGCCACCTGATCAAGATGCTCGTCGTAGCGTAGTTCCAGCATAATTGCGTATCTGACCTCAGAACGTCCAATCTCCCGCCGAATAGAGTCAACAATCCTCAACGCGTTCGCCACATCGGCCATAATCCAATGCACATAGAGTGCCGGCGCGGGATTGTGAAAGTTTGTCTTTGCTGCAAGGAAGAAAGTGCCGTTTCGTTCGACGCGGAGCCTGCAGACCTCATCGCCCTTGAGGGCGAATCTCTCATCATGGCAATGCCGATGCCAAGTTCGCAACCCGGCGGCTTTTGCCGGCATGACTAAGCAGTTGGGGTTCTTTTCTTGGCCCGGGAGGTCCATCGTTTCCAATGTCAATGGTGTTGCCGAATTTGCGAATCTGCCGTGTGCGGCCGGCGCTCGTTCAAACAATTCTGGGTGTTCGAAAGGGCGGTCGATGTAAACCTGATCAGTGACTGGTATCAGGCCACACCAGAATCCGGTCATTCTGCCTGCGCTGTCGCCCTCAGGTCGCAGATTTAGGTAGTGTTCGCGTATCGAATCGAAATCTTCCCGGGTTGGAAGCGGGACTGGCCGAGGCTGCCCGTAGCGTAGGACTGCGGATATGTCTCTCACTAGCCATTTGACGAGTTCGTCTCGAGCCGTCTTTCTCTCATCCGAAGTGTGATCGGCTGGCAGGTGATAGGTGATTGGCCGTTGCTTGTGCCGCATGTCGAACGGCCGATCTGTCTGCCAATCTCCAATAGCTGAGTTGAAGACCGGTACGATGAACCTATCTCCGAGCGACTTAGTTGCCCGGCCGTATTCGATCATGACATTGGGGTTAGGCATTGGCCGTTTCGACATTGGGTCGGAGACTATGGAAATATCCGGCACGAAAACTCTACAAGAGTCGATCTTCTCGTAGATTGTCTCGGTTATGGACGGATTCCCTGGGACATTCTCCGTATCTTGATCTGGCCGCAGTGCCTCATTGACACCTAGTGCCGCATTGATCTTCTTGATCGCTCTCTCGATCGCGTCTCGGATGAAGCGGCGATTGCAGTTGTTAGGCAAATCGCTTTGCCAAGCATAGAAGACAGTGTCACGCATGGTGCGCCCTCAAGCCAATCAAGAAGAGCTACCATTGTCCAACTGGATGAGCGTCGGTGCGATTTGCACTGGTGTTCAAGAAGATATATCGCACGGAATTTGGTGCCGGATGCAGGATTCGAACCCGCGACCCTCTGATTACAAATCAGATGCTCTACCAACTGAGCTAATCCGGCGCCGGAGGCGGCGGCACAGTACCGCCGGGCTGGCACGGCGGCAAGCGTCGCGGCGGCGCCTTTTCTAAAGGGTTTCCTTTAAGAACTCGTTCGCGGGGACAGGCGCCGCCGGGCGCCAGGCCGCCGTTCATCCAGCTGTCATCGTTTCGCGCTGTGAAACTGCGGTTCGGCGGTGGTACCGTGGCGTGGGGGCAGCTTGAGGAATCGCGGGGCCGCTGGCCCGGTTCCGCCGGATGGAAGGTTTGTATGCGAGACCCGCGTCCCTGTTGCCGTTGCCGCCCGGTGGCGGATGCCGGCCTGTATGTGCTGGCCCTCCTGTGGGCTGCCGGACTGCTGGTCTCGGCCATTGGCACCGCGCAGGCCCAGCCCAAGGTCGAGGATCTGTCGGACAGCGCCGTCGGGGTCACGGCGATTGTGCCCGGCGATGCGGTGACCGCCCGGACGCTCGGTACCGAGCGGGCCGGCAACGGCATCATCATCGATTCCGGCGGGCTGGTGCTGACCATCGGCTACCTGATCCTGGAGGCCGCAACGGTCGACCTGACCGAGGCCGACGGGCGCGTCGTGCCGGCCGAGGTGGTGGCCTACGACTTCAACAGCGGCTTCGGCCTGGTGCGCGCCGCCCTGCCGCTGAACGGCCGGCCGGTGCCGCTTGGCACCTCGGAGACGGTGCTGGAGGGCGACCCGGTACTGGTGCTGGTGCATCCCAACAGCGGCGTGCCGGCCGGTGCCTCGGTGGCCTCGCGGCGTACCTTCGCCGGCTATTGGGAATACCTGCTGGAGGACGCGATCTTCACCAGCCCGCCTCATCCGGGCTTCGGCGGCGCCGGGCTGATCGATGTCAGCGGCGCCCTGGTGGGCATCGGCTCGCTGTTCGTGGCCGACGCCATCGCCGGCCAGCGCATGCCCGGCAACATGTTCGTGCCGATCGACGAGTTGAAGCCGATCCTCGGCGACCTGCTGGCATTCGGCCGCTCCAGCATCGTGCCGCGGCCGTGGCTGGGGGTGACGACCCGGGAGATCGGACCGCTGCTCGCGGTGGTAAGGGTTACGCCGGACGGGCCGGCCGAGCGCGCCGGGGTGCGGCCGGGCCACACCATCGTCGGCGTCGGCGGCGACCGGGTCACCGGCATGGAGGATTTCTATCGCAAGGTCTGGTCCCTGGGCGAGGCCGGGGTGACGGTGCCGGTCGACGTCCGGGTGCCGGGACAGCCAGCCGTGCGCATCGAGATCGAATCCGCCGACCGGTATCGGTACCTGCGGCTCAATCCGACTTACTGAGTGCGGCCGCAGCACCGAAACAGAGCAAAATGCGGCCCGATAGAGATTCAATAATCTTCCGGTGCCGCATAGTGCGCTCGATCGATTATCCGAAGTGCCATTCCTGGCAGGCGCCTAGTATCGCTGCGGGCTTGTAAGTGAATGATTCCTAGGGCAGCGAGTATCTACCGGTCCTTAATGATCGTCCATTTGTTCACGGGAGATTTGCTAACCAGACCACAAAGGCCTGCCTTTCGAAGATTCTGGGCGGCCCATCGCATGTCGTATTGCCATGTGAAGAAAATATCCCCGGAAGTGCTCAGTTCTTTTTGGTGATTGTTCCAAATGTACTTTGCAACTTCAACGATGGTCGCTGAACCATTGTTGGCCTTTATTCCTTTATACACCCAATCTTCTAGTGTCTTTTTGCTCACCATTTAGTTGCTCTCCCAATTGCGTCGCAGGTTTTCAGCGCATTCTAAGAATGCTCAAGGAGCGCATAACGGCCTAAGACTACTATTGTCTTCGTGAGGCGAGAACAGGAAAGCCAATTCGGGTGAAGTTGAGTGACTGGCTTCACTGCCGCAGAGTCGATGGACTCAATCTGCGGCGATGATACGCTGGCATTAGGCAACGTGGCGGTAGACGGTGGACGTCTGCCGGCAAGCGCCAATCCATCTCAGTGGGATGGGCGATAAGAAAAATCACCCACCTAATGGGGCGTCAGGAGGCATCATGGCCATCAAGCATCTCACCCTTTCCGTCGCGGCAGGCGCGCTGCTCGCCGCCACCGCGTCCGCGCAGGCCGAGACCGTCGAGCTCCGGCTGATGCAGACGGCGGACATCCATGTCCACCTGATCAACTACGACTATTACCGCGACCGGCAGGACGACACCGTCGGCCTCGCCAAGGTCGCCACGCTGCTGGATACCGCCCGGGCCGAGGCCGCCAACGCGATCCTGATCGACAACGGTGACCTGATCCAGGGCAACCCCATGGGCGACTACATGGCCAATATCCGGGGACTGGAGCCGGGCGAGGTGCATCCGGTCTACAAGGCCATGAACATCCTTGACTACGCGGTCGGCAACCTCGGCAACCACGAGTTCAACTACGGCATCGAGTTCCTGGAGACGGCGATCGCCGGCGCGGCGTTCCCGTACATCTCCGCCAATGTCTACATCGATGACGGCGACGGCGATCCGAGCAACGACGAGACCTTCATCGACCCCTACATCATCCTGGACCGGACGGTCACGGACAGCGATGGCGGGGAACACCTCCTGAAGATCGGCGTCATCGGCTTTACGCCGCCGCAGATCATGGTCTGGGACCGGGCCCATCTGCAGGGCCGGCTGATCGCCAAGGACATCATCGAGACCGCCGAGCGCTACGTGCCGCAGATGAAGGCGGAGGGCGCCGACATCATCGTGGCCATTCCGCACTCCGCGCTGGGCTCGACCGACGCCCGCGGCAACATGGAGGAGAATGCCAGCTTCCACCTCAGCACCGTCGACGGCGTCGACGCGATCATGTTCGGCCATGCCCACCGGGTCTTCCCCAGCGAGGAGTTCGCCGGGCTGGACGGTGTGGACGTGGAGGCCGGGACCCTGAACGGCGTGCCGGCGGTGATGCCCGGCTTCTGGGGCAGCCATCTCGGCATCATCGACCTGACCCTGGACGTGACCGACGGTGCGTGGTCGGTGACCGGCTCCAATGTGGAGAACCGGCCGATCTACACCCGTGAGGGCCGGACGGTCGTCTCGCTGGTCGACCCGCATGCGGCGGTGGTCGCGGCGGTGGCCGAGGAGCACCAGGCGACCCTGGACTTCGTGCGCGCCGCGGTCGGGCGCACCACCGCGCCGATCAACAGCTATTTCGCGCTGGTGGCCGACGACCCGTCGATCCAGATCGTGACCGACGCCCAGAAATGGTACGTCGAGGCGCTGACCGACGGCTCCGACTATGACGGCATCCCGGTGCTGTCGGCGGGCGCGCCGTTCAAGGCCGGCGGCCGCGGCGGGCCGGAATACTACACCGATGTGCCGGCCGGCGAGATCGCCATCAAGAATGTCGCCGACCTCTATCTCTATCCCAACACGGTCCGCGCGGTGCTGCTGAACGGCGCCCAGGTGAAGGACTGGCTGGAGATGTCGGCCAACATGTTCAACACCATCGACCCGGCGGCGGGCGGCGAACAGGCGCTGCTGAACCCGGACTTCCCGTCCTACAATTTCGACGTGATCGACGGCGTCACCTACCGCATCGATGTCAGCCAGCCGCCGAAATTCGCCACCGACGGGTCTGTGGCCAATGCGGACTCCAGCCGCATCGTCGACCTGCAGTTCGAGGGCCGGCCGATCGACCCCGAGCAGCTCTTCGTGGTCGCCACCAACAACTACCGGGCCGGCGGTGGCGGCAAGTTCCCGCATCTCGACGGCACCAACATCATCATCGAGGCTCCGGACACCAACCGCGACGTCATCGTCCGCTACCTGATCGAGAAGGGCGAGATCGACCCCTCCGCCGACGACAACTGGTCGCTGGCCCCGGTCGGCGGCGATGTGGCGGTGACGTTCGAGAGCGGCCCGGCGGCGCAGTCCTATATCGAGGGCCGCTCCGACGTGGAGCCGATCGGCACCAACGAGGCCGGCTTCTCGGTCTACCGGCTGGATCTGAGTTCGGCGCCGTCGAACTGAGCGGCGGCGAATGCGGGTGGGCGGTCGGTTCTCCGGCCGACCTACCGGCCTTGGCTACAGACCGCGTACGCCAGGACCGGATTGCGACGAGACGACCATGCCGCTCTTGAAGACGGCCGCAACCGCCAAGACATAATCGTCGACCGCCTCGTGCCAGGCATTGGCGTCCTTCGACTGCATCGTCTTGATCTTGCTGTGCAGGTCATCGAGCGACTTCATCAAATCGCCCCTGCTGGCCCCCTGGGCCGCGACCGGGATCTTGCTTCCCTTGGAAGCTTTGCTGGCCTTTCCCGACTGCTTGGCCCCGACATTGGGGTAAGGCATCGTGGCTGGCGCCGGTGCAACGGGCGTAATGCAGACATCGGGAAACGCTTGAACCGCTCCGCCATTGTAAGTCGAGGCAGGGAACATGATCGGCACTCCATTTTTGTTTTGCTTTGAAAGCATTTTAGAAAAAGTGCCGGTTTTGTCGAGGCGGGCGCCCGTTGACGGTCTGTCGTGCCGACCCCGGCCGGGAATACCGATGGCGGTGGCGGCACATCCGTGCTAGCGAACGCGCCCTTCAATCGCCGGCATTGGATCGAGTTTTCCGCCATGGCGCGCAGCGTCACGATCATCCTTTGGGACCCGAAATATCCCCACAATGTGGGCGGCGCTCTGCGCGCCTGCTCCACGCTGGGTGGCGAGGAGGATGGCCGGCGCCTGCTGTACAGCGGCCGCCGGGTGCCGGCTGCGGACGCCGACCGCAAGGTCTATCGCCTGCCGCGGGAGGAGCGCCTCAGGGACTACCGCGACGTCGAGATCAGCCGGGTCGAGCGGCCGTTCGACCTGTTGGAGGACGGCGAGGTTCCGGTCGCCGTGGAGGTGCGGGAGAATTCCGAGCCGCTGCCGGATTTCCAGCACCCGCCGCGCGCCGCCTACGTCTTTGGCCCGGAGGACGGCTCGCTTCCGAAATCGGCCCTGACCCGCTGCCACCGCTTCGTGGTGATCCCGTCGCGCAGCTGCCTCAACCTGGCCGCCTCGGTCAACGTCGTGCTGTATGACCGCATGGTCAAACAGGGAGGCATGGCCTGACCAGGCCCGGTCGGGCGGCAGATTGACAATTTCTCTCATTCCGAGAATTGAATACGGTGAGGTCATTTCCTGCCCATTCTCGAACGGGAGGAGACCGTCAATGCCCTTGGATGCCGCGACTGTCTTGAACGAATTGTGGGCCAACCCACTGGACTTTCTTCGCCACTTCCACCTCAGCATCGCCGGTGGCGACAATACGGTTCCGTCGGGCGAGGCCACGTTCGTGTATTCCGACCTGAACAACACGGTGAGCGGCTTCACCACCGGACTCAGCGGCCTGGTCGGAAAGACCAAGGACCGGCCACAGATCCGGTTCACTCTGCGGCCCGGCCCCGCCAAGGAGGACCCGGACATCGGCGCCGACGAATTCAACGCCCACTACGTCGCAATGAAACAGATCGACGATCAGCCGCAGACCACCCACTACGCGCTGCCGGATGACGGACCGGATTTGATGCTGACCTCGCAACTGAGCGGCTGCACGTTCGGCATTGGCAGCGCTGCGAACGGCGCGCGGCTCGTCTCCCACATTCAGCGTGGTGAAGGCTTCACGGCCGTCGACCAGCACGATGCCGTGACCGGGGGGCTGGTGCATGGAGTCGACAGGGTCTTCGAGCGCCAGAGCGATCGGACCTATGGTGATGCGCGCAATCGCGCCACGGTGATTGGCTTGCGAGCAAACGGCGGGTGGAGATTCTATGCGCAGGTCTACAGGGGTGCCCTGTTCGGGAATGACCTTATCGAAGCAAGGCGTTTGTGCTGACGCCACGGCTCCGGGAATGGCTGTCGACGGGATGGAGCACGATGTTGCGCCAGGCGCGGCCTAGGACCGCGCCAATTCGTAGAGCGCCACGGCGGCGGCGTTGGAGACGTTGAGGCTGCCGATCGGCCCGGCGGTCGGCAGGCGGGCGAGGGCGTCGCAGGTATCGCGGGTCAGGCGGCGCAGGCCGGGGCCCTCGGCGCCGAGCACGATGGCGGTGCGGGAGGCGTCGCCGATGGCCGCCGGCAGGTCCTGATCCGCCTCCTCGGCCAGGCCGACGCAGCGCAGGCCGAGCTCCTTCAGCCGCTCCAGCGCCTGGGCCAGGTTGCGGACCCGCACGATGGGAACGTGCTCCACCGCGCCCGATGCGGATTTGGCCAGCGTTCCGGTGACCTCGGGCGTGTGCCGGTCGGTGACGATCACGGCGAGCGCCCCGAAGGCCGCGGCGGAACGCAGGATGGCGCCGATATTGTGCGGGTCGGTCACGCGGTCCAGCACGATGACGGCGGCCCGGGAGCGGACGGCGGCGGCACGGCCGACATCCTCCAGATCGGTCGGCGGCAGCGGGTCGGTGTCCAGCACCACGCCCTGATGCACCGTGCCGGAGGAAACCAGCTTGTCGAGCCGGCCGCGCGGCACCACCTCCGGCGCCGGCCGGTCCAGGCCCCGGGTGCGGGCGCGGTCGATCGCCGCGGCGATGCCCTGCAGCCCGGCATCGCTGACCCACAGCCGTCGGCACCGGCGCTCCGGATTGAGCCAGGCCTCGCGCACCGCATGCAGGCCGAACAGGCGCCGGTCCGGCCCGGGCGAGGATGCGCCCGGCCCGCGCGGCCGAGGCGGCTTGCGAACCTTGCCGGGGTCAAGTCTGCGATGGGGTCTGGGCATCGGTTGTCCAGCAGCCTGTGCGATATGTCGGCGCGCCGTCGCCGCGAAGGGGCCGTTTATGCCGTCCCAGGGGCCGGGCTGCAACGGGGCCCATCCCGCGCGACGGCGGAACCGGGATAATCGGTTGACAACATGCGGCAAACATCATTACTTCCCGCACGCCGTTCCGCCGGCCCCCAGCCGGCGGTTTGGAGGGGTGCCCGAGTGGTTAAAGGGGACGGGCTGTAAACCCGTTGGCTTAGCCTACGTTGGTTCGAATCCAACCCCCTCCACCATTTCCAGGGTCCGGCCGATGGCGACACGGTCGTCGATCTGGGCGGGTGTAGCTCAATGGTAGAGCTCCAGCCTTCCAAGCTGGCTATGGGGGTTCGATTCCCCTCACCCGCTCCATTCGGACGGGCCCAGGCGGGCGGCGCTGTCTTTTGGGATCCTATTGAGTAGTCGGCCGACGGGAATCACACAATATGGCAAAGGCGAAGTTCGAGCGTACGAAGCCGCACGCGAATATCGGGACGATCGGCCATGTCGATCATGGCAAGACGACGTTGACGGCGGCGATCACGAAGGTGCTGGCGGAAGCCGGCGGTGCGGAGTTCACCGCCTATGACGAGATCGACAAGGCGCCGGAGGAGAAGGCGCGCGGGATCACGATCTCGACGGCGCATGTGGAGTACGAGACGGGCAACCGGCACTACGCCCATGTCGACTGCCCGGGCCATGCCGACTATGTGAAGAACATGATCACCGGCGCGGCCCAGATGGACGGCGCGATCCTGGTGGTCAGTGCCGCCGACGGCCCGATGCCGCAGACCCGCGAGCACATCCTGCTGGCCCGCCAGGTCGGCGTGCCGGCCATCGTGGTGTACCTGAACAAGGTGGACCAGGTGGATGACGAGGAGCTGTTGGAGCTGGTCGAGCTTGAGGTCCGCGAGCTTCTCTCCTCCTACGACTTCCCCGGCGACGACATTCCGATCATCAAGGGCTCGGCGCTGGCGGCGCTGGAGGACAGCGACGAGGAGACCGGCAAGAACTCGATCCTGGCGCTGATGGAACAGGTGGACACCTACATCGCCACCCCGGACCGTCCGAAGGACCTGCCGTTCCTGATGCCGATCGAGGACGTGTTCTCGATCTCCGGCCGCGGCACGGTGGTGACGGGCCGGGTGGAGCGTGGGGTGATCAAGGTCGGCGAGGAGATCGAGATCGTCGGCATCAAGGAGACCCAGAAGACCACCTGCACCGGTGTTGAGATGTTCCGCAAGCTGCTCGACCAGGGCGAGGCGGGCGACAACATCGGGGCTCTCTTGCGCGGCACCAAGCGGGACGAGGTGGAGCGCGGCCAGGTGCTGGCGAAGCCGGGGTCGATCACGCCGCACACCAAGTTCAAGGCCGAGGCTTACATCCTGACCAAGGAGGAGGGCGGCCGTCACAAGCCGTTCCTGACCAACTACCGTCCGCAGTTCTACTTCCGGACCACGGATGTGACCGGCGTGGTGCAGTTGCCCGACGGCACCGACATGGTGATGCCGGGGGACAATGTGACGATGACGGTGGAGCTGATCGCGCCGATCGCCATGGATGAGGGGCTGCGCTTCGCCATCCGCGAGGGCGGCCGCACCATCGGCGCCGGCGTCGTCGCCTCCATCATCGAGTAAGCGCGGGCCGGAGCCGGCGGAGAAATCGCGCCGGCTCCTCGTCCCTCGACAGGCTCAGGATGAGGAGCACTGGAAGGCCTGATCTGGCGTAACGGGGTCGACGGCATTTGCCGGGTGCGGACGGGCCGGAATCAACGGACTCCTCATGCTGAGCTTGTCGATGCATGCCTGTTGCAAGTTGGGGCGGAACTCGTTACAACCCCGGACCGTTTCAAATCGATTGCGGTCGTTTGCGCCCGGGGCTTGGTGCCGGATCAGGTTCCATGACCGGACGATGGAGGAGTGTAGCTCAATTGGCAGAGCACCGGTCTCCAAAACCGGGGGTTGTGGGTTCGAGTCCCTCCACTCCTGCCACCCTTGCGGATGACGCATCGTATTAGGGCCTTGAAGGGCCAAGAGCAGACTTAAACCGAACCATGGCAAAGACGAACCCGCTGCAGTTCTTCCGGCAGGTCAACCAGGAGCGCCAGAAGGTGACCTGGCCGACCCGCAAGGAAACGACGGTGACCACCATCATGGTGTTCATCTTCGTGGCCATCATGTCGGTGTTCTTCCTGCTGGTCGATCAGGCCGCCTCTTGGCTGGTGCGCGCCATCATCGGGCTCGGGGGCTGAGGCCATGACGATGCGCTGGTACGTGGTCCACGTCTATTCGGGCTTCGAGAAGCGGGTCGCGGAGTCGATCCGCGAGCAGGCCGACCAGAAGGGCATCGGCGAGTTCATCGAGGACGTCTCGGTGCCGACCGAGGAGGTCGTGGAAATGCGCCGGGGCCAGAAGGTCAACGCCGAGCGCAAGTTCTTCCCCGGCTACGTGCTGGTCAAGATGGACCTGACCGACGAGGCCTGGCAGCTGGTCAAGAACACGCCGAAGGTGACCGGTTTCCTGGGCGCCCGCGGCAAGCCGACGCCGATCTCCGACGCCGAGGCCGACCGCATCGTCAAGCAGGTCCAGGAAGGCATCGAGCGGCCGAAGCCGTCGATCACCTTCGAGATCGGCGAGCAGGTGCGGGTCTGCGACGGCCCGTTCACCTCGTTCAACGGGCTGGTGGAAGAGGTCGACGAGGAGCGGGCGCGGCTCAAGGTCGCGGTGTCGATCTTCGGCCGGGCGACGCCGGTCGAACTGGAATACGGCCAGGTCGAGAAGACCTGAGGTCGGAACGCGGCGGAGACGCCGCAACATTGCGCGGGAGACTGGCCCGAAAGTCCAAGGGCGGTCGTACCGCGCGTCCCGGCGCCCCGAGGGGCGCATGATTGTGAGGGATTAGGGAATGGCAAAGAAGGTTGTCGGCCTGATCAAGCTGGAGGTGCCAGCCGGCGCGGCCAATCCGTCGCCGCCGATCGGGCCCGCGCTGGGCCAGCGCGGCTTGAACATCATGGAGTTCTGCAAGGCGTTCAACGCCCAGACGCAGAACCTGGAGAAGGGGATGCCGATCCCGGTGGTGATCACCGCCTATGCCGATCGGTCGTTCACCTTCATCACCAAGACCCCGCCCGCCAGCTTCTTCCTGAAGAAGGCGGCGAAGCTGAAGAAGGGCGGGTCCGAGCCAGGCCGCGCCCCGGCCGGCCGGGTCACCATGGCGCAGTGCCGCGAGATCGCCGAGGCCAAGATGGCCGACCTGAACGCCAACGACATCGACGCCGCGGCGGAGATGATCAAGGGTTCGGCCCGGTCCATGGGCCTGGAAGTGGTGGAGTAGGGCCATGGCACGCACGTCCAAGCGATTCAAGACGGTGCGCGACGGGATCGACCCGACCCAGACGCACGATCTCGACGAGGCGGTCAAGCTGCTGAAGGAGCGCGCCACCGCCAAGTTCGACGAGACCATCGAGATCGCCATGAACCTGGGCATCGACCCGCGCCATGCCGACCAGATGGTCCGCGGCGTGGTGCAGCTGCCCAGCGGCACCGGCAAGTCGGTGCGCATCGCGGTCTTCGCCAAGGGCGACAAGGCCGAGGAGGCCAAAGCCGCCGGCGCCGACATCGTCGGGGCGGAGGATCTGGCCAAGGAGATCCAGGACGGCCGCATCGATTTCGATCGCTGCATCGCGACGCCGGACATGATGGCGGTGGTCGGCCGACTGGGCCGGGTGCTGGGTCCGCGCGGCCTGATGCCGAACCCGAAGCTGGGCACCGTGACGCCGGACGTGACCGCGGCGGTCAGCGCGGCCAAGGCCGGCTCGGTAGAGTTCCGGGCCGAGAAGGCCGGGATCGTCCATGCCGGGATCGGCAAGGCGAGCTTCAGCGAAGAGGCCATCGCGGCCAATGTGAAGGCCTTCGTCGATGCGATCCTCAAGGCCAAGCCGAGCGGTGCCAAGGGCACCTATCTGGAGAAGGCGGCGATCACCTCGACCATGGGGCCGAGCGTGAAGCTGGATGTGGGCAAGCTGTCGGCGGACGCCGGCGGCGCATAAGGGATCGGGACGCCGGCGGCCGGATCATGGCGATCCGGCGGCCGGTCGACCGTGGGCGGGGCGACCCGCCCGACCTGTCCGAGACTGCAGGGGCCGGAGGTCCGGCGTAATCATCCTGCATAGACGGGAGTGATGGTTTGAGGATCCGGCATGCGAGTGCCGGCAACCGAGGACTCGAACTTCTGGGACAGGACGAGGCGAACCGACCGGTCGGCAAGAAGCGGACAGGCGGTTCGGTGTGCAAACCGGTCCGGCGACCCCTGAGGGGAACCGGGCCATTGTGACGGAGGCGATCCGTGGAGCGTGCACAGAAGGAGGCGAAAGTCGCCGAGATGCATGAATCCTTCCAGGGTGCCGAGATGATGGTGATCACCCATCAGAGCGGCTTGACGGTCGAAGAGTCGACCGACCTGCGACGGAAGATGCGTGCGGCGGGTGCAACCTTTCGCGTGACCAAGAACCGGCTCGCCCGGATCGCCCTGAAGGGAACCAAGTTCGAGAACCTGGACGGCCTGTTCACCGGGCCGACCGCCGTGGCCTTCAGCGAAGACCCGGTGGCGGCGGCCAAGGTAGCCGTCGACTACGCCAAGTCGAACGACAAGCTGACCATCATCGGTGGTGGGCTCGGCGAAAAGGAACTCGATCAGACGGGCGTCGAAGCCCTGGCCAAGCTGCCCTCGCTCGATGAGCTCAGGGCCAAGATCGTCGGCATGATCAGCACGCCGGCGACCCGGATTGCCGGCGTGCTGCAGGCGCCCGGCGGTCAGCTGGCCCGGGTGGTCAATGCCTATTCCCAGAAGGGCGATGCGGCGTAGCGCCGTTCGTTTTCGAAGATCCAAGAGTTCGAGTCAGGAGTAGAAAGACATGGCTGATTTGCAGAAGCTCGTCGACGATCTGTCGAGCTTGACGGTTCTTGAGGCAGCCGAGCTGTCCAAGATGCTGGAAGAGAAGTGGGGCGTTTCCGCCGCGGCCCCAGTCGCGGTGGCCGGCGTCGCGGCCGGCGGTGCGGCCGATGCCGCCGCCCCGGCCGAGGAGAAGGATGAGTTCGACGTCATCCTGGCCGCGATCGGCGACAAGAAGATCAACGTGATCAAGGAAGTGCGCGCGATCACCGGCCTTGGCCTGAAGGAAGCCAAGGACCTGGTGGAGGGCGCACCGAAGCCGGTGAAGGAAGCGGTGAACAAGGAAGAAGCAGACAAACTGAAAAAACAACTTGAAGAAGCGGGCGCTACGGTAGAAGTTAAGTAAGACCGCGTGCCACAGTTTGTACTGAACATATCGTCGCCTGACGGCGGCCAGCCGAATCGGCTGGCCGCCGAAAGGTGTTTTTTGCGTGAGTGGGGCCGACCGCTCCTCTCGCGCCACGACTGCGCAGCGCCGACGCGGGTGCTGCGGGGTTCGACGCGTCCGATTGTCCGGGCGCCGATGTCGTCATTTTGCTGAGGGGCTTCGATGGCCAAGTCGTTTACCGGTCGTAAGCGTGTCCGCAAGGATTTCGGGCGCATCCCGGAAGTCGCCCGTATGCCGAACCTCATCGAGGTTCAGCGCAGCTCGTATGACCAGTTCCTGCAGATGCACGAATCGCCAGAGCAGCGCTCGGTGGTCGGGCTGCAGGAGGTGTTCCGCTCGGTCTTCCCGATCAAGGATTTCTCCGAGCGCTCGGAGCTGGACTTCGTCTGCTACGAGCTCGAGCAGCCGAAATACGACGTCGAGGAGTGCCAGCAGCGGGGCATGACCTATGCCGCGCCGCTGAAGGTCACCCTGCGCCTGACGGTGTTCGACATCGAGGAAGACACCGGTCTGAAGTCGATTCGCGACATCAAGGAGCAGGACGTCTATATGGGCGACATGCCCCTGATGACGGCCAACGGCACCTTCGTCATCAACGGCACCGAGCGCGTCATTGTGTCGCAGATGCACCGGTCGCCGGGCGTCTTCTTCGACCATGACAAGGGCAAGACCCACTCCTCGGGCAAATTCCTCTTCGCCGCCCGGGTGATCCCCTATCGCGGCTCCTGGCTCGACTTCGAGTTCGACGCCAAGGACCACGCCTATGTGCGCATCGACCGGCGCCGCAAGCTGCCGGCGACGACCCTGCTGATGGCGCTGGACAGCGCCGACACCGAGGCCCTGCGCACCGCCCGCGCGGAAGAGGGCAAGGCGCTGCTGCCCTACGAGGCGCAGGGCATGTCGAAGGAGGAGATCCTCAACTACTTCTACGACACGGTCGTCTACACCCGGATCAAGACCGGCTGGAAGACCCCGTTCGTGCCCGAGCGCATGCGCGGCCAGAAGCTGATCGCCGACCTGGTCGATGCCAAGTCCGGCGAGGTGGTCGCCAAGATCGGCGACAAGGTCACCCCGCGCCTGGGCAAGAAGCTGATCGACGGTGGCATGACCGATCAGCTTGTCCAGCCCGAGGATCTGCAGGGCCGCTATCTCGCCGAGGACATCATCGACGAGAAGACCGGCGAGGTGCATTTCGAGGCCGGCGACGAGATCGACGCGGCGATGCTGGAGAAGTTCGCCGAGCTGAAGTTCGATGAGGTCGTCACCCTGGCCATCGACCACATCAACACCGGCGCCTATCTGCGCAACACCCTGTCGATCGACCGCAACGCCAGCCGTGAGGACGCGCTGATCGACATCTACCGGGTGATGCGCCCGGGCGAGCCGCCGACCCTGGAATCGGCGGAGAAGCTGTTCAACGACCTGTTCTTCGACAACGAGCGCTACGACCTCTCCGCCGTTGGCCGCGTGAAGATGAACGCCCGTCTCGGCTTCGAGACCGACGATCAGCTTCGCGTGCTGCGCAAGGAAGACATCCTGGCGATCGTCAAGATCCTGCTCGACCTGAAGGACGGCCGCGGCGAGATCGACGACATCGACAATCTCGGCAACCGCCGGGTGCGCTCGGTCGGCGAGCTGATGGAGAACCAGTACCGCGTCGGCCTGCTGCGCATGGAGCGGGCGATCCGGGAGCGCATGAGTTCGGTCGATATCGACACCGTCATGCCGCATGACCTGATCAACGCCAAGCCGGCGGCGGCGGCGGTGCGCGAGTTCTTCGGCTCGTCCCAGCTCAGCCAGTTCATGGACCAGACCAACCCGCTGTCGGAGATCACCCACAAGCGGCGCCTGTCGGCGCTGGGTCCGGGCGGCCTGACCCGCGAGCGGGCCGGCTTCGAGGTGCGCGACGTGCACCCGACCCATTACGGCCGGATCTGCCCGATCGAGACGCCGGAAGGACCGAATATCGGCCTGATCAACTCCCTGGCGACCTACGCCCGGGTGAACAAGTACGGCTTCATCGAGAGCCCCTACCGCAAGGTGGTCGAGGGCCGGGTGACCGACGAGGTGGTCTACCTCTCGGCCATGGAAGAGAGCCGCTACACCATCGCCCAGGCGAACGCCGAGCTGGACGGCAAGGGCAACTTCGTCTCCGACTTCGTGTCCTGCCGGGCCGGCGGCGAATACCTGATGTCGCGTCCGGACACGATCGAGCTGATCGACGTGTCGCCCAAGCAGATCGTCTCGGTCGCCGCGGCGCTGATCCCGTTCCTGGAGAACGACGACGCCAACCGCGCGCTGATGGGCTCGAACATGCAGCGCCAGGCGGTGCCGCTGATCAAGGCCGAGGCGCCGCTGGTCGGCACCGGCATGGAGCCGACCGTGGCCCGTGACAGCGGTGTGGCGATCGCCGCCCGCCGCGGCGGCGTGATCGATCAGGTGGATGCCACCCGCATCGTCATCCGGGTGACCGATGACGAAGAGTCCGCGGCGTCGGGCGTCGACATCTACAACCTGTCGAAGTTCCAGCGGTCGAACCAGAACACCTGCATCACCCAGCGTCCGCTGGTGCGGGTTGGCGATCAGATCCGCAAGAACGACATCATCGCCGACGGCCCGTCCACCGATCTCGGCGAGCTGGCGCTCGGCCGCAACGTGCTGTGCGCCTTCATGCCGTGGAACGGCTATAACTTCGAGGACTCGATCCTGATCTCCGAGCGCATCGTCCGTGACGACGTGTTCACCTCGATCCATATCGAGGAATTCGAGGTCATGGCCCGCGACACCAAGCTGGGCCAGGAGGAGATCACCCGCGACATCCCGAATGTCGGCGAGGAGGCGCTGCGCCATCTCGACGAGGCCGGCATCGTCTATATCGGCGCGGAGGTCAATCCCGGCGACATCCTGGTCGGCAAGGTGACGCCGAAGGGCGAGTCGCCGATGACGCCTGAGGAGAAGCTGCTCCGGGCGATCTTCGGCGAGAAGGCGTCGGATGTCCGCGACACCTCGCTGAAGCTGCCGCCGGGCGTGACCGGCACGGTGGTCGAGGTGCGCGTCTTCAGCCGCCGCGGCGTCGAGAAGGACGAGCGCGCCATGGCGATCGAGCGCTCGGAGATCGAGCGCCTGGCCAAGGACCGCGACGACGAGAAGGCGATCCTGGAGCGCAGCTTCTATGCCCGCCTGAAGGATCGGCTGATCGGCCAGAAATCGGTCAGCGGGCCGAAGGGCATGAAGACCGGCGGCAAGATCAGCGAGGCGGATCTGCAGGACCTGACCCCGGGCCAGTGGCGGCAGATCACCGTCGGCGACGAGAAGCTGATGGCCGAGATCGAGACCATCGGCGCCCATTTCGACGAGTCCATCGACGCGCTGCGCAAGCGCTTCGAGGACAAGGTCGAGAAGCTGCAGCGCGGCGACGAACTGCCTCCGGGCGTGATGAAGATGGTCAAGGTGTTCGTGGCGGTGAAGCGCAAGCTGCAGCCGGGCGACAAGATGGCCGGACGCCACGGCAACAAGGGCGTCATCTCGCGCATCACGCCGATCGAGGACATGCCGCATCTGGAAGACGGCACCCCGGTCGACATCGTGCTCAACCCGCTGGGCGTGCCCAGCCGGATGAATGTCGGGCAGATCCTGGAGACCCATCTGGGCTGGGCCGCGCGCGGCCTGGGCGGCCAGATCGGCGAGTTGGTCGAGGCCTATCGCTTGCAGGGCAACGGCGCCTTGAAGCCGCTGCGCGAGAAGCTGAAGGAAGTCTACGACGCCGAGCAGTACAAGGAGGACGTCTCCGATCTCAGCGATGACGAGCTGATCGAGATGTCCGGCAACCTGCGCAACGGCGTTCCGATTGCAACGCCGGTGTTCGACGGCGCCCGCGAGGACGACATCGTCCGCATGCTGGAGCTGGCGGGACTGGACAGCACGGGCCAGGTGACCCTGATCGACGGCCGCTCCGGCGACGTCTTCGATCGCAAGGTCACCGTCGGCTACATCTACATGCTGAAGCTGCACCATCTGGTGGACGACAAGATCCACGCCCGGTCGATCGGCCCGTACAGCCTGGTCACCCAGCAGCCGCTGGGCGGCAAGGCGCAGTTCGGCGGCCAGCGGTTCGGCGAGATGGAGGTGTGGGCGCTCGAGGCATACGGTGCCGCCTACACCCTGCAGGAGATGCTGACGGTCAAGTCGGACGACGTGTCCGGCCGGACCAAGGTCTACGAGGCGATTGTCCGCGGCGACGACAACTTCGAGACCGGCATCCCGGAGAGCTTCAACGTCCTGGTCAAGGAGCTGCGCTCCCTCGGCCTCGATGTGGAACTCGAGCAGCGGTACTGATCGAAGTGAATGCGTGAGCGGGCGGCGGCCAGGCCGCCCGACCCGGCGCCCAGCGCCGCCAAGGATTTTACAGGAGTCGGTGCATGAACGAGTTGATGAATTTCATCGGCCAGGTCTCCACCCCCCAGGCCTTCGATCAGATCAAGATCTCGATCGCCAGCCCGGAGCGCATCCGCTCCTGGTCGTTTGGCGAGATCAAGAAGCCTGAGACCATCAACTACCGCACGTTCAAGCCGGAGCGGGACGGGCTGTTCTGCGCCCGCATCTTCGGTCCGATCAAGGATTACGAGTGCCTGTGCGGCAAGTACAAGCGCATGAAATATCGCGGCATCGTCTGCGAGAAGTGCGGCGTCGAGGTCACCCTGTCCAAGGTCCGGCGCGAGCGCATGGGCCATATCGAGCTCGCCTCGCCGGTGGCGCATATCTGGTTCCTGAAGTCGCTGCCCAGCCGCATCGGCCTGATGGTCGACATGACCTTGAAGGATCTGGAGCGGGTTCTCTATTTCGAGAACTTCGTCGTCGTCGAGCCCGGCCTGACCCCGCTGAAGAAGCACCAGCTTCTGAACGAAGACGAGTACATGCGGGCCCAGGACGAGTATGGCGAGGAGGCGTTCGAGGCCAAGATCGGCGCCGAGGCCATCAAGAAGATGCTCGCCTCCATCGATCTGCATGAGGACATGGAGACGGTCCGCGAGGATCTGCGCGAGACCGGCTCGGAGGCCAAGCGCAAGAAGCTGGTCAAGCGGCTGAAGCTGATCGAGGCGTTCATCGAGTCCGGCGCCCGTCCGGAATGGATGATCCTGGACGTGGTGCCGGTGATCCCGCCGGAGCTGCGCCCGCTGGTGCCGCTGGATGGCGGCCGGTTCGCCACCTCGGACCTGAACGACCTGTATCGCCGGGTCATCAACCGGAACAACCGCCTGAAGCGGCTGATCGAGCTGCGCGCGCCGGACATCATCGTGCGCAACGAGAAGCGCATGCTGCAGGAGTCCGTCGACGCCCTGTTCGACAACGGCCGTCGCGGCCGGGTCATCACCGGCGCCAACAAGCGGCCGCTGAAATCCCTGTCCGACATGCTGAAGGGCAAGCAGGGCCGGTTCCGCCAGAACCTGCTCGGCAAGCGCGTCGACTATTCCGGCCGCTCGGTCATCGTGGTCGGCCCGGAGTTGAAGCTGCACCAGTGCGGCCTGCCCAAGAAGATGGCTTTGGAGCTGTTCAAACCGTTCATCTACAACCGGCTTGAGCTCTACGGCATGGCCTCGACCATCAAGGCCGCCAAGCGCATGGTCGAGAAGGAGCGTCCCGAGGTCTGGGACATCCTGGAAGAGGTGATCCGCGAGCACCCGGTGCTGCTGAACCGCGCCCCGACCCTGCACCGCCTGGGCATCCAGGCCTTCGAGCCGGTGCTGATCGAGGGCAAGGCGATCCAGCTGCATCCGCTGGTCTGCACCGCCTTCAACGCCGATTTCGACGGCGACCAGATGGCCGTGCACGTGCCGCTGTCGCTGGAGTCACAGCTTGAGGCGCGTGTCCTCATGATGTCGACCAACAACATCCTGTCGCCGGCCAACGGCAAGCCGATCATCGTGCCGTCCCAGGACATCGTGCTGGGCCTCTACTACCTGACCATGGAGCGGGCCGAGAAGCTGGGCCTGCAGGTCAAGTTCGAGGACACCGATTCCCTGAAGACGGCCCTGGACGGCGAGGACATCGTCCTGCAGGACGTCAAGGATCCGGCCAAGGATGTCGAGACCAAGGACCTGGCCAAGCTGCTGAAGCAGCTCAAGGACGAGAAGGTGGTGGCCCACCAGGTGCCGCGCTTCAACTCGATGGGCGAGATCGAGCAGGCGCTGGATGCCGGCGTGATCGCCATGCACACCCGCATCAAGGCGCGCTACGAGGCACCGGGGGCGGATGGCAGCGAGGCCGCCGGCCGGGTGATCACCACCCCGGGCCGGATGATGCTGGCCGACATCCTGCCGCGCCATTCCAATGTGCCGCTGGATCTGGTCAACCGGCTGCTGACCAAGAAGGAGATCACCAACGTCATCGACGTGGTGTATCGCCACTGCGGTCAGAAGGAGACGGTGATCTTCGCCGACCGGCTGATGTCGCTCGGCTTCGGCTACGCCTGTCGCGCCGGCCTGTCCTTCGGCAAGGACGACATGGTCATCCCGGCCGCCAAGCAGAAGCTGGTGTCGGAGGCCAAGGAGCTGGTCGAGGAATACGAGAACCAGTATCTCGACGGCCTGATCACCCGCGGCGAGAAGTACAACAAGGTCGTCGACGTGTGGTCGAGCTGCACCGACAAGGTGGCGGAAGAGATGATGCGGGAGGTTTCCGCGACGCTCACCGACCCCACCAAGCAGGTCAACTCGGTCTACATGATGGCCCATTCCGGCGCCCGCGGCAGCGCCGCGCAGATCCGCCAGCTGGCGGGCATGCGCGGGCTGATGGCCAAGCCGTCCGGTGAGATCATCGAGACCCCGATCATCTCGAACTTCAAGGAAGGCCTGACCGTGCTGGAGTACTTCAACTCCACCCACGGCGCCCGCAAGGGCCTGGCCGACACCGCCTTGAAGACCGCCAACTCGGGCTACCTGACCCGCCGCCTGGTGGACGTGGCCCAGGATTGCGTGGTGGTCGAGAACGATTGCGGCACCGACCGCACCATCACCGCCTCGGCGGTGATCGACGGCGGCGAGGTGATCGTGTCGCTGGGCGAGCGCATCCTCGGCCGCAGCGCCGGTGAGGATGTCCGTCATCCGCTGAGCGGCGAGGTGCTGGTGAAGGCCGGTGAGCCGATCGACGAGGACACGGTGGAGGCGATCGAGCAGGCGGGCGTCGACCGGTTCCAGATCCGCTCGCCGCTGACCTGCGAGAGCCGCGGCGGCGTCTGCGGCGTCTGCTACGGGCGCGACCTGGCCCGCGGCACGCCGGTCAATATCGGCGAGGCGGTCGGCGTGATCGCCGCCCAGTCGATCGGCGAGCCGGGCACCCAGCTGACCATGCGGACCTTCCACATCGGCGGTGCCGCCCAGCGTGGTGCCGAGCAGTCCTTCGTCGAGGCGTCCTTCGACGGCAAGGTGAAGGTCAACAACCGCAACGTCGTGGTGAACAGCCAGGATGTGCCGGTGGTGATGAGCCGCAATTGCGAAATGCTGCTGCTCGACGAGCAGGGCCGCGAGAAGGCCCGGCACCGTCTGCCGTACGGCGCCAAGATGCTGGCCGATGAGGGCATGCAGGTCGAGCGCGGCCAGAAGCTGGCCGAGTGGGACCCGTACACCATCCCGATCATCACCGAGAAGGAAGGTGTCGCCAACTACGTCGACCTGGTCGAGGGCGTCTCGGTCCGCGAGGTCACCGACGAGACCACCGGCATCGCCGCCAAGGTCGTCGTCGACTGGCGCCAGCAGCCGCGCGGTGCCGACCTGAAGCCCCGCGTCACCCTGCGTGACGACAAGGGCGAGGTGGTGCTGCTGCCGAACGGTCTGGAGGCGCGCTACTTCATGTCGGTCGACGCCATCCTGTCGGTGGAGAACGGCGCGCGGGTGCAGGCCGGCGACGTGCTGGCGCGTATCCCGCGGGAGAGCTCCAAGACCCGCGACATCACCGGCGGTCTGCCGCGGGTGGCGGAGCTGTTCGAGGCGCGCAAGCCCAAGGACTACGCGATCATCAGCGAGATCGAGGGCCGGGTCGAGTTCGGCAAGGACTACAAGACCAAGCGCCGCATCGTCGTGGTACCGGCCGACGAGGAGCTGGAGCCCCGGGAATACCTGATCCCCAAGGGCAAGCACATCTCGGTCCAGGAAGGCGACTACGTCCAGAAGGGCGACTTGCTGATGGACGGCAACCCGGTGCCGCACGACATCCTGAGCGTGATGGGGGTGGAGGCGCTGGCCGACTACCTGATCAACGAGATCCAGGACGTCTATCGGCTGCAGGGCGTGAAGATCAACGACAAGCACATCGAGGTGATCGTTCGCCAGATGCTGCAGAAGGTCGAGGTCGAGGAGCCCGGCGAGACCACCTTCCTGGTCGGCGAGCAGGTCGACCGCGAGGAGTTCGAGGCGATCAACACCAAGGCGGACAGCGCCGATCTGAAGACCGCCAAGGGCAGCCGGGTGCTGCAGGGCATCACCAAGGCGAGCCTGCAGACCAACTCGTTCATCTCCGCGGCCTCCTTCCAGGAGACCACGCGGGTGCTGACCGAGGCGGCGGTGTCCGGCAAGGTCGACCGGCTGGAGGGGCTGAAGGAGAATGTCATCGTCGGCAGCCTGATCCCCGCCGGCACCGGCGCCTTCGTCAACCAGGTCAAGCAGATCGCCGGTCAGCGCGACCGCGAGATGCAGGCGGCGATGGCCGCCGCCGAGGCGACGGAGACCCTGGAGGCACCGGGAACCGAGCCGGGCGGCGAGCCCGAACCGGAGCCCGAAACAGGCGAATCCAGCGCCGCCTGACGAGCGCCTTTCAGCGCGGTAGAAACGGGAAGGGGTCGCCCGCGTGGCGGCCCCTTTCTCTTGGTGGGCAAAGGCCGCGGAATCCGGGGCAGCAGGCATGTCGATAGCGCATTTCTGGGGTGCCGAAATTTTCGAACCCGGCGCTTGACGCCGGCAGGGCCCGTCCGTATATTCCGCGCGCCTTGACGGGAGCTGGCCGTAGGTCGCGAGCCTAGACGCTGATCTCGTTGACGGACTGACTTAGAGAGCGACGGACGGCGACGTCCGAACGCCCCGAAAAAGAAGCCCCACCCAATCGCGTGAGCGTTCGCGGTGACGGGCTTTTGCTTCGTGAAGAGCAAAGTCACTCCTTCGACGACCGGCGCTGCATCGTGCAATGCCGGTTTTGCTGTTTGTGCTGTTGAAAAGGTCCGAGATGCCGACGATCAACCAGTTGATTCGCAACCCGCGCAAGCCGGAGCGGGCGCGCAACAAGGTGCCTGCGCTGGAAGCGTGTCCGCAGAAGCGCGGCGTGTGCACGCGCGTCTACACGACCACGCCGAAGAAGCCGAACTCGGCACTGCGCAAGGTAGCGCGCGTGCGCCTGACCAACGGCTTCGAGGTGACCAGCTACATCCCGGGCGAAGGCCACAATCTGCAGGAACACTCCGTCGTGATGATCCGCGGCGGCCGTGTGAAGGACCTGCCGGGCGTTCGCTACCACATCATCCGCGGCACCCTCGACACCCAGGGCGTCAAGGATCGTCGCCAGCGCCGTTCGAAATACGGCGCCAAGCGGCCAAAGTAAGGGGACGTCGCCATGTCACGCCGTCACCGCGCGGAGAAGCGCGAGATCCTGCCGGACCCGAAGTTCGGCGATATCGTGCTCAACAAGTTCATGAACAACCTGATGATCGACGGCAAGAAGTCGGTCGCCGAACAGATCGTCTACGGCGCGCTCGACCGTGTGGAGCAGCGCGCCAAGGCCGACCCGGTCGTTACGTTCCATGAGGCACTCAGCAACGTGAAGCCGCAGGTTGAGGTGCGCTCCCGCCGGGTCGGCGGTGCCACCTATCAGGTGCCGGTCGAGGTCCGCCCGGACCGCGCTCAGGCCCTGGCCTTCCGCTGGCTGATCGCCGCCGCGCGCAAGCGGTCTGAAAACACCATGGTCGACCGGCTGTCGAACGAGCTGCTGGACGCCGCCAATCAGCGCGGCGCGGCGGTGAAGAAACGCGAAGACACCCACCGAATGGCCGAGGCCAACAAGGCGTTCTCGCACTACCGCTGGTAGTCGCGATCGCCCGGATTGGAAGAGAGCTTCGTCATGTCATCACGCACGCACGACATCGGCACCTACCGCAATATCGGCATCATGGCCCACATCGATGCCGGTAAGACCACGACCACCGAGCGGGTGCTGTACTACACCGGCAAGTCCTACAAGATCGGCGAGGTGCATGAAGGCACCGCGACGATGGACTGGATGGAGCAGGAGCAGGAGCGCGGCATCACCATAACGTCGGCCGCGACGACCTGCTTCTGGAACGATCACCGGATCAACATCATCGACACCCCGGGCCACGTCGACTTCACCATCGAGGTCGAGCGGTCCCTGCGCGTGCTCGACGGTGCCGTCGCCGTGTTCGACAGCGTCGCCGGTGTCGAGCCGCAATCCGAGACCGTCTGGCGCCAGGCCGACAAGTACCGCGTTCCGCGCATGTGCTTCGTCAACAAGATGGACCGGATCGGCGCCAACTTCTTCCGCTGCGTCGACATGATCAAGGACCGCCTCGGGGCGGTCCCTCTTGTTCTGCAGCTTCCCATCGGTGCCGAGTCCGACTTCGTCGGCGTGGTCGATCTGGTGAAGAACCAGGCGATCATATGGAAGGACGAGAGCCTGGGCGCGGAGTTCGAATACACCGACATCCCGAACGATCTCGCAGACCAGGCCGCCGAGTACCGCCAGCAGCTCATCGAGACCGCCGTCGAGCAGGACGATGCGGCCCTTGAGGCTTATCTGGACGGGACCGAGCCGTCGGAAGAGACCCTGAAGGCCTGCATCCGCAAGGGCACGGTCGGCATCGAGTTCATCCCGGTGCTGCTCGGCTCCGCCTTCAAGAACAAGGGCGTGCAGCCGCTGCTGGACGCGGTCGTCGACTTCATGCCGTCGCCGCTGGACATCGAGGACGTCAAGGGCGTGAAGATGGACGGCGAGACCCCGGACACCCGTCCGGCGACCGACGACGCGCCGTTCTCCGCGCTCGCCTTCAAGATCATGACCGACCCGTTCGTCGGCTCGCTGTCGTTCGCCCGGATCTATTCCGGCACGCTGACGGCCGGCAGCCACGTGGTGAACTCGGTCAAAGACCGGCGCGAGCGCGTCGGCCGCATGCTGCTGATGCATGCCAACACCCGCGAGGAGATCAAGGAGGCCCATGCCGGCGATATCGTCGCGCTGGTCGGTCTGAAGGACACGACCACCGGCGACACCCTATGCGACCCCTCCAAGCCGATCATCCTGGAGCGCATGGAGTTCCCCGACCCGGTCATCGAGGTCGCGGTCGAGCCGAAGTCCAAGGCCGACCAGGAGAAGATGTCCACCGCCCTGCAGCGCCTGGCGCAGGAGGACCCGTCCTTCCGTGTCAGCGTCGACCATGAGAGCGGCCAGACCGTCATCAAGGGCATGGGCGAGCTGCATCTCGACATCCTGGTCGACCGCATGCGCCGCGAGTTCAAGGTCGAGGGCAATGTCGGCGCCCCGCAGGTGGCCTATCGCGAGACCATCACCCGCGAGGCCGAGGTCGACTACACCCACAAGAAGCAGACCGGCGGCTCGGGCCAGTTCGCCCGCATCAAGCTGGTGCTGGAGCCGCTGGAGCGCGGCGAGGGCTTCCAGTTTGAGAGCAAGATCGTCGGCGGCAACGTGCCCAAGGAATACATCCCGGGCGTCGAGAAGGGCCTGAAGGACGCGCTGGAGACCGGTGTGGTCGCCGGCTTCCCGATGATCGACTTCAAGGCGACCCTGATCGACGGCGCCTACCACGACGTGGACTCCTCGGTCATGGCGTTCGAGATCGCCGCGCGGGCCGCGTTCCGCGAGGGCATCCCGAAGGCCAAGCCGGTGCTGCTGGAGCCGATCATGAAGGTCGAGGTGGTGACCCCCGAGGACTACACCGGCGACGTCATGGGCGACCTGCAGAGCCGTCGTGGCATCCCGACCGGCATGGACGATCGCGGCAACGCCAAGGTCATCCCGGCCATGGTGCCGCTGGCCAACATGTTCGGCTACGTCAACAACCTGCGGTCCATGACCCAGGGCCGGGCGTCCTACACCATGCATTTCGACCACTACGAACACGTCCCGGCGTCCATCGCCGAGGAGGTCCGCGCCAAGCTCGCCTGAGCGGCTTGACGGAGCGGACCACACAGAATCGAGAGACGGAGACCCAACACCATGGCAAAGGCGAAGTTCGAGCGTACGAAGCCGCACGCGAATATCGGGACGATCGGCCATGTCGATCATGGCAAGACGACGTTGACGGCGGCGATCACGAAGGTTCTGGCGGAAGCCGGCGGTGCGGAGTTCACCGCCTATGACGAGATCGACAAGGCGCCGGAGGAGAAGGCGCGCGGGATCACGATCTCGACCGCCCATGTGGAGTACGAGACGGGCAACCGTCACTACGCCCATGTCGACTGCCCGGGCCATGCCGACTATGTGAAGAACATGATCACCGGCGCGGCCCAGATGGACGGCGCGATCCTGGTGGTCTCTGCCGCCGACGGCCCGATGCCGCAGACCCGCGAGCACATCCTCCTGGCCCGCCAGGTCGGCGTGCCGGCCATCGTGGTGTACCTGAACAAGGTGGACCAGGTGGATGACGAGGAGCTGTTGGAGCTGGTCGAGCTGGAGGTGCGCGAGCTTCTGTCCTCCTACGACTTCCCCGGCGACGACATCCCGATCATCAAGGGCTCGGCGCTTGCGGCGCTGGAGGACAGCGACGAGGAGACCGGCAAGAACTCGATCCTGGCGCTGATGGAACAGGTGGACACTTACATCGCCACTCCGGACCGTCCGAAGGACCTGCCGTTCCTGATGCCGATCGAGGACGTGTTCTCGATCTCCGGCCGCGGCACGGTGGTGACGGGCCGCGTGGAGCGGGGCGTGATCAAGGTCGGCGAGGAGATCGAGATCGTCGGCATCCGGGAGACCCAGAAGACCACCTGCACCGGTGTGGAGATGTTCCGCAAGCTGCTCGACCAGGGCGAGGCGGGCGACAACATCGGCGCCCTGCTGCGCGGCACCAAGCGGGACGAGGTGGAGCGCGGTCAGGTCCTGGCGAAGCCGGGGTCGATCACGCCGCACACCAAGTTCAAGGCCGAGGCGTACATCCTGACCAAGGAGGAGGGCGGCCGTCACAAGCCGTTCCTGACCAACTACCGCCCGCAGTTCTACTTCCGGACCACGGATGTGACCGGGGTGGTGCAGCTTCCCGACGGCACCGACATGGTGATGCCGGGAGACAATGTGACGATGACGGTGGAGCTGATCGCGCCGATCGCCATGGATGAGGGGCTGCGCTTCGCGATCCGCGAGGGCGGCCGCACCATCGGCGCCGGCGTCGTCGCCTCCATCATCGAGTAGAAGCGGACGTTCGCGAAGCCAGGACACGGATCAAGACGATGGACAGCCAGAACATCCGCATACGCCTGAAGGCGTTCGATCACCGCGTGCTCGACCAATCGACCGGCGAGATCGTCGCGACGGCCAAGCGGACCGGTGCGCAGGTGCGGGGCCCGATCCCGCTGCCGACCCGTATCGAGCGCTTCACGGTGCTGCGCTCGCCGCACATCGACAAGAAGTCGCGTGAGCAGTTCGAGATCCGCACCCATAAGCGGCTGCTGGACATCGTCGATCCGACCCCGCAGACCGTCGACGCTCTGATGAAGCTCGACCTGGCCTCCGGTGTCGACGTCGAGATCAAGCTCTAGGGACAGGGACGATGCGCTCGGGTCTGATTGCACAGAAAGTCGGCATGACCCGCGTCTTCAACGACGCGGGCGAGCACCTGCCCGTCACGGTGCTCAAGGTTGACGGCTGCCAGGTGGTCGCGGTCCGCACGACCGAGAAGGATGGCTACACCGCCGTCCAGCTCGGCGCCGGCGCGGCCAAGGTGAAGAACGTGTCCAAGGGCATGCGCGGGCATTTCGCCAAGGCGAAGGTCGAGCCCAAGCGCAAGCTGGCCGAGTTCCGGGTGTCCGAGGACGCTCTGCTGGATATCGGCGCGGAGCTGTCGGCGGACCATTTCGTCGCCGGCCAGTCGATCGACGTCATCGGCACCTCGATCGGCAAGGGCTTCGCCGGTGCCATGAAGCGGCACAATTTTGCCGGCCTGCGCGCCTCGCACGGCGTGTCGATCTCGCACCGCGCGCATGGCTCGACCGGTAACTCCCAGGACCCGGGCAAGGTCTTCAAGGGCAAGAAGATGGCCGGGCATATGGGCGACAAGCGGGTCACGACCCAGAACCTGACGGTGGTCTCCACCGATCCGGAGCAGGGGCTGATCCTGGTGCGCGGCGCGGTGCCCGGCTCCGACGACGGCTGGGTGCTGGTGCGCGACGCGGTCAAGGGCGCGGTGCCCGAGGACGCGCCGTTCCCGGCCGGCCTGAAGTCGGCGGGCACCCCGGTGGCTGAAGAGCCCGCCGAGGAGGCCGTGGAAGAGGCGGAAGCCGAAGCCCCGGTCGAGGCCGAGGCGGCGGAAGCGCCGGCTGAAGCAGAAGCCCCGGCGGAAGCCGAGGCTGAGGCGTCTGAGGAGCCCGCTGCCGAGGCGGCTGAGGAGCCGGCCGCGGAAGCGGCGCCGGAGGCCGACAAGGCGCCGGCGGCGTCCGACGACGCGGCCCCGGCCGACGACGCCGAGCCGGAAAAGAAGGACTGAGGCGATGAAAGTCGCGGTTACCACCCTTGAGAACAAGAAGTCCGGCGACATCGAGCTCGACGATGCGATCTTCGGGCTGACGCCGCGCGGCGATCTGCTGAGCCGCATGGTCAACTGGCAGCTCGCCAAGCGTCGCGCCGGCACCCACAAGACCAAGGGCGTCAGCGAGATCAGCGGCACCACGAAGAAGCCGTTCAAGCAGAAGGGCACCGGCCGTGCCCGCTCCGGCTCCCTGCGCTCGCCGCAGTATCGTGGTGGCGCGGTGATCTTCGGCCCGGTCGTGCGCGATCACGGCTTCGACCTGCCCAAGAAGGTCCGCAAGCTGGCGCTGAAGCATGCCCTGTCGGCCAAGGCCAAGGACGGCAAGCTGATCGTGCTGGACAAGGTCGAGGCCAAGACGCCGAAGACCAAGGATCTGGCGGGCAAGCTGACGGCGATGGGCCTCTCCTCGGCGGTGATCGTCGCCGGGTCGGAGATCGACATTTCCTTCGATTTGGCGGCGCGCAACATCCCGAAGATCGACGTGCTGCCGCAGCAGGGCATCAACGTCTACGACATCCTGCGGCGCGACACGCTGGTGCTGAGCCGCGACGCCGTCGAGCACCTGGAGGCTCGCCTGAAATGATCCGGTATCCCAAGCCGCGCACGCTGACCCGGGAGCAGATGTACGACATCATCCGCTCGCCGGTGATCACCGAGAAATCGACCATGGTGTCCGAGCACAACCAGGTCGTCTTCAAGGTGCCGCTGGACGCCACCAAGCCGGACATCAAGCAGGCCGTCGAGGGCCTGTTCGAGGTCAAGGTGACCGCCGTCAACACCCTGCGCCAGAAGGGCAAGACCAAGCGGTTCCGCGGCATCATGGGCCGCCGGTCGGACGTCAAGAAGGCCATCGTGACGCTGGCCGAAGGCGACCAGATCGACGTGTCGTCGGGCCTGTGAGGAGCTGAGCGCAAATGGCACTGAAGCAATACAACCCGATCACGCCCGGCACCCGGCAGTTGGTGACCGTCGACCGCTCGACCCTCTACAAGGGCAAGCCGGTCAAGGCGCTGACCGAGGGTCTGACCAAGAAGGGCGGGCGCAATACCACCGGGCGGATCACCGCGCGGCGGATCGGCGGCGGCCACAAGCGGAAGTACCGCATCATCGACTTCAAGCGGCGCAAGTTCGACGTGCCGGCGACGGTCGAGCGGATCGAGTACGACCCGAACCGCACTGCCTTCATCGCGCTCTTGAAGTACGAGGATGGCGAGCAGGCCTACATCCTGGCGCCGCAGCGCCTGGGCGTCGGCGACACGGTGATCGCCGCTGAGCGCGCCGACGTGAAGCCCGGCAACGCCATGCCGCTGAAGAACGTGCCGATCGGAACGATCGTGCACAACATCGAGATGAAGCCCGGCAAGGGCGGCCAGATCGCGCGGTCCGCGGGCACCTACGCCCAGCTGGTCGGCCGCGACATGGCCTACGCCCAGATCAAGCTCGGCTCCGGCGAGCTGCGCCTGGTCCGCGGCGAGTGCATGGCCACCATCGGGGCCGTGTCCAACCCGGACCAGGCCAACATCAAGCTGGGCAAGGCCGGCCGCAAGCGCTGGCTGGGCAAGCGCCCGTCGGTGCGCGGCGTCGCCATGAACCCGGTCGACCACCCGCATGGCGGCGGCGAAGGCCGCACCTCGGGCGGGCGCCATCCGGTGACCCCGTGGGGCAAGCCCACCAAGGGCCGCAAGACACGCAGCAACAAGGCGACGGATCGTCTGATCATCCGCCGCCGCGGCAAGAAGTAAGGAGAACGGCAGATGGCACGATCCGTCTGGAAGGGGCCGTTCGTCGACGGGTACCTGTTGAAGAAGGCCGAGGCCTCCAGGTCCTCGGGACGCAACGAGATCATCAAGATCTGGTCGCGTCGGTCGACGATCCTGCCGCAATTCGTCGGCCTGACCTTCGGCGTCTACAACGGGCAGAAGTTCCTGCCGGTGCTGGTGACCGAGAACATGGTCGGCCACAAGTTCGGAGAGTTTTCGCCGACCCGCACCTACTACGGCCACGCGGCCGACAAGCGGGCGAAGAGGAAGTAGCCATGGGTAAGTCGTCCGCAGAGCGGGCCTTGGCCGACAACGAGGCGAAGGCGTTCGCCAAGATGATGCGGGTCAGCCCGCAGAAGCTGAACGTCGTTGCCGGGCTGATCCGCGGCAAGGACGCCAGCAAGGCGCTGGCCGACCTGACCTTCTCCAAGCGCCGCGTCGCCGGCGAGGTGAAGAAGGTGCTGCAGTCCGCGATCGCCAATGCCGAGAACAACCACCAGCTGGACGTGGACCGGCTGTATGTCGCCGAGGCCTTCGTGGGCAAGGCCCTCGTCATGAAACGCTTTCGCGCCCGCGCCCGGGGCCGGGTCGGCCGGATCCAGAAGCCCTGGTCGAACCTGACCGTGGTGGTGCGCGAACGTGAGGAGACCGCCTAGATGGGCCAGAAAGTAAACCCGATCGGCCTGCGCGTCGGCATCAACCGGACCTGGGATTCGCGCTGGTTCGCGACCAAGGAATATGCCGACCAGCTTCACGAGGACCTCAAGATCCGCGAGATCCTCACCAAGAAGCTGCAGCAGGCCGGGATCAGCCGCATCGTCATCGAGCGGCCGGCCAAGCGGGCCCGCGTCACGATCCACACCGCCCGTCCGGGCGTGGTGATCGGCAAGAAGGGCGCCGACATCGAGAAGCTGCGCCAGGAGCTGGTAAAGATGACCGGCGGCGATGTCAGCCTGAACATCGTCGAGATCCGCAAGCCGGAGATCGACGCCAAGCTGGTGGCCGAGAACATCGCCAACCAGCTGGAGCGCCGGGTGGCCTTCCGCCGGGCGATGAAGCGGGCGGTGCAGAACGCCATGCGCCTGGGCGCGCTGGGCATCCGCATCAATTGCGGCGGCCGGCTGGGCGGCGCGGAGATCGCGCGGACGGAATGGTATCGCGAGGGCCGGGTGCCGCTGCACACGCTGCGCGCCGATGTGGATTACGGCCAGGCGACGGCCAAGACCACCTACGGCACCTGCGGTGTGAAGGTTTGGGTGTTCAAGGGCGAGATCATGGCCCACGACCCGATGGCTCAGGAAAAGCGCCTGCTGGAGCAGGGCGCGCCGCGCGCCTGACGGCCGGCCGGTTAATCGAGGGAATGTGAAGGATGCTCAGTCCCAAGCGCACGAAATTCCGCAAGGCCCATAAGGGCCGGGTGAAGGGTGTCGCCAAGGGCGGTACGGCGCTGAACTTCGGCGCCTACGGCCTGAAGGCGGTCAGCCCGGCGCGTATCACCGCCCGCCAGATCGAGGCGGCGCGGCGGGCGATCACACGCCATATCCGGCGCCAGGGCCGGGTGTGGATCCGCATCTTCCCGGACGTGCCGGTGTCGCAGAAGCCGGCCGAGGTCCGCATGGGCAAGGGCAAGGGCTCGCCGGAGTACTGGATGTGCCGGGTCAAGCCGGGCCGGATCATGTTCGAGCTGGACGGCGTGCCGGTCGAGCTGGCGCGGTCGGCCTTCTCCCTGGCCGCGGCCAAGCTGCCGGTGGACACCCGTTTCGTGGCCCGACTGGGCGAGGAGGGCTAAGCGATGAAGGCGGAAGACCTGCGCGCCAAGACGGCGGACGAATTGAACGACACGCTGCTGTCGCTGAAGAAGGAGCATTTCAACCTCCGCTTCCAGCAATCCAGCGGCCAGCTTGAGGATACCTCGCAGTTCCGGCGCATTCGCAAGGACATCGCGCGGATCAAGACCATCATCTCCGACCGGCAGCGTGCCGGGACGGGCAGTTAGGAGGGCGGGCCATGCCGAGGCGTGTGCTCACGGGAAAAGTCGTCTCAGACAAGGCCGACAAGACCATCACGGTCCTGGTCGAGCGGCGGCTGAAGCATCCCGTCTACAAGAAGTTCATCAAGCGGTCGTCGAAGTTCCTCGCCCATGACGAGGACAACGCGGCCAAGGTCGGCGACACGGTCTCGATCATGGAGTCGAAGCCGATCTCCAAGCGGAAGTGCTGGACGCTGGTGACCGACGCCGGCGCCGGCCAGGCCGAGTAGGGGAGACCGACCGATGATCCAGATGCAGACGAACCTGGACGTTGCCGACAATTCCGGCGCGCGCAGGGTGCAGTGCATCAAGGTGCTGGGCGGGTCGAAGCGCAAGACCGCGTCCGTCGGCGACATCATCGTGGTGTCGGTGAAGGAGGCGATCCCGCGCGGCCGCGTGAAGAAGGGCGACATCCACCAGGCGGTGATCGTCCGCACGGCCAAGCAGATCCACCGCAATGACGGCACCAGCATCAAGTTCGACCAGAACGCGGCGGTGCTGATCACCAAGCAGGGCGAGCCGATCGGGACCCGCATCTTCGGGCCGGTGACCCGCGAATTGAGGGCCAAGCGCTTCATGAAGATCATCAGCTTGGCGCCGGAGGTGTTGTGATGGCGGCGAAGTTCAAGATCCGCAAGGGCGACTCGGTGATCGTCCGGACCGGCCGCGACAAGGGCAAGCGCGGCGACGTGCTGAAGGTCATCCCGGCCGAGAGCCGGGTGATCGTCCAGGGCGTCAACATGGTCAAGCGGCACACCAAGCCGTCGCAGGCGGGGCCGGGCGGCATCGTGGAGAAGGAAGCGCCGATCCACATTTCCAATGTCGCCCATGTCGATCCCAAGGACGACAAGGCGACACGGGTCGGCTTCAAGGTTCTGGATAACGACCGCAAGGTGCGCTTTGCCAAGCGCTCCGGCGAAGTCGTCGATTTGTGAGCAGCGTCATGGCCAGACTGAAAGAGCATTACGACACGGTCGTGAAGCCCGCGCTGATCGAGGAATTCTCTTACGAGAATCCGATGCAGGCGCCGCGGCTGGAGAAGGTCATCCTGAACATGGGTGTCGGCGAGGCGATCGCGGACAGCAAGAAGCTGACCGCCGCCGTGAACGAGCTGACCGCCATCTCAGGCCAGAAGCCGGTGGTGAACAAGGCGAAGAAATCGATCGCCGCGTTCAAGCTGCGCGAGGGCATGTCGATCGGCACCAAGGTCACGCTCCGCCGCGACCGCATGTACGAGTTCGTCGACCGGCTGGTGAACATCGCCCTGCCGCGGGTCCGCGATTTTCGCGGCCTGTCGCCGAAATCCTTCGACGGGCGCGGCAACTACGCGCTGGGCATCAAGGAACAGATCGTGTTCCCCGAGATCGACTACGACCGCGTGGACGACATCCGGGGACTGGACATTGTCATCGTGACGACGGCGAAGACGGACCAGGAGGCGCGCGCGCTTCTGAAGGGTTTCGACTTCCCCTTCGTCAACTGAGCGGCACGAGGAACCGACCATGGCGAAGAAGAGTGCCATCGACAAGAACCGCAAGCGTCAGCAGCTGGTGAACCGGCTGGCGGCCAAGCGCGCGCGCCTGAAGGCGATCGCCGACGACCGCTCGCTGCCGGTCGAGGAGCGGTTCGCCGCCCGGCTGAAGCTGGCCGAGATGCCGCGCAATTCCTCCGCGACCCGGCTGCACAATCGCTGCGAGCTCACCGGTCGGCCGAAGGCCTATTACCGACGTTTCAAGATCAGCCGCATCGCGCTCAGGGAACTGGCCTCGAAGGGCCAGATCCCGGGCATGGTCAAGGCGAGCTGGTAAAGGAGAAACAGGGACATGTCGCTGAGTGATCCCCTGGGCGATCTGCTGACCCGCATCCGCAACGGACAGCGGGCGGGCAAGCAGCTCGTCGAAAGCCCCTCATCGAGATTGCGGGTCAATGTGCTCGACGTGCTGAAGCGCGAAGGCTACATCCGCGACTACTCGACCGAAGAGATCCGCACCGGCATCGGCGTGGTCAAGGTCGAGCTGAAATACGCCGAGGGCCGCCCGGTGATCCGCAAGATCGACCGCGTGTCCACGCCGGGCCGCCGGGTCTATTCCAAGATCAAGGACCTGCCGCGGGTCTATAACGGCCTGGGCATCTCCATCCTGTCGACTCCGCGCGGCGTGATGTCGGACAGCGAGGCCCGGGCCGCCAATGTCGGCGGCGAGGTCCTCTGCCAGGTATTCTAGGGGACCGGTCATGTCGCGTATTGCCAAACACCCGGTGACCGTGCCGTCCGGCGTCGAGGTCAGGATCGACGGCCAGGACGTCACGGCCAAGGGCAAGCTCGGGCAGCTCAGCCTGCGCCTGATCGACGAGGTCGGGGTGGCCCAGGACGGTGACAAGATCACCGTCGAGCCGCGCAGCAACTCGCGCCTGGCCCGCAACATGTGGGCGACCAGCCGCACGCTGATCAACAACCTGGTGCTGGGGGTCTCCGAAGGCTTCACCAAGCAGCTGGAGATCAACGGCGTCGGCTATCGCGCCGCGGTCCAGGGCAAGGATCTGGTGCTGCAGCTCGGCTACAGCCACGAGGTGCGCCACCCGATCCCCGAGGGCATCACGGTGAAGTGCGAGCGCCCGACCGCGATCACCATCAGCGGCGCCGACAAGCAGCGGGTCGGCCAGATGGCGGCGGAGGTGCGCGCCTATCGCAAGCCGGAGCCGTTCAAGGGCAAGGGCGTGAAATACGCCGACGAAACCATCCTTCGCAAGGAAGGTAAGAAGAAGTAATCGCCATGCTGACGACGAAACAACTCAGACAGCGCCGGCGTCGCCGCCTGTCGACCATGCTGAGCAAGCGCCGCAACGACCGGCCGCGCCTGTCGGTGTTCCGGTCGGGCAAGCAGATCTATGCCCAGGTGATCGACGACGGCCAGGGCCGCACGGTGGCCGCGGCCTCGACCCTGGACAAGGATCTGAAGGCCAAGCTGAAATCCGGTGCCAATGTCGAGGCGGCGGCGGAGGTCGGCAAGCTGATCGCCGAGCGCGCGTCGAAGGCCGGCGTCAAGCAGGTCGTGTTCGACCGGGGCGGCTACATCTATCACGGCCGGATTCGGGCGCTGGCGGATGCCGCGCGCGAAGGCGGCCTGGAATTCTGAGGAAGGCATCAAGATGGCTCGAGGCCCCAGAAGAGACGACCGCATGCAGCGCGAGGAAAGCGAGCTCGTCGAAAAGCTGGTCAGCATCAACCGCGTCGCCAAGGTGGTGAAGGGCGGCCGGCGCTTCGGCTTCGCGGCGCTGGTGGTGGCCGGCGACGGCCGCGGCCGGGTCGGCTTCGGCTCCGGCAAGGCGCGCGAGGTGCCCGAGGCGATCCGCAAGGCGACCGAGCAGGCCAAGCGGAGCATGATCCGGGTGCCGCTGCGCGAGGGCCGCACCCTGCACCACGACATCAATGGCCGCTTCGGCGCCGGGCGGGTGACCCTGCGGGCCGCACCGGCTGGTACCGGCATCATCGCCGGCGGCCCGATGCGCGCGGTGTTCGAGGCGCTGGGCGTCCACGACGTGGTCGCCAAGTCGATCGGCAGCTCCAACCCGCACAACATGGTCAAGGCGACCTTCCAGGCGCTGGGCGAGATGGAAGGCCCGCGCGGCGTGGCGTCGCGTCGCGGCAAGCGCGTCGGCGACATCCTCGGCCGCCGCGACGCCGCCGGTGAGGAACGAGAGGCCGCAAATGGCTGACGAGACGAAGAAGAGCGACGCCAAGGCCGAGGACAAGGCCAACGCGGACGACAAGGCGAAGGCTCCGGCCAAGGCCGCGGCGAAGCCGAAGGCCGAAGCCAAGCCGAAGGCGGCGGCGAAGCCCAAGGCGAAGGCCCCGGCCAAGGCGAAGACCGCCGCGGCGGAAACGAAGGCCGAGGCGAAGCCGGCCGCGAAGCCCAAGGCTGAGGCGAAGCCGGCGGCCAAGAAGGCTGAGACGGAAGCCAAGGCGGAGGCCAAGGCCGAGGCGAAGCCGGCTGCCAAGCCGAAAGCGGCCGCGAAGCCGAAGCCCGCCGCCAAGCCGAAGGCCCCGGCCAAGAAGGCGCCGTCCGGCCCGACCCTCATCGTGCGCCAGGTCGGCAGCGCGATCGGCCGGCCGCGCGACCAGCGCGCCACCCTGATCGGGCTTGGCCTGAACAAGATGAACCGTCGCCGCGAGCTGGAGGACACCCCGGCCGTGCGCGGCATGATCAACAAGGTCAAGCACCTGGTGCGGATCGAGCAGGCGTCCTAGGCGCCGGCGGATCCAGAGGATCGAGACGATGAAGCTGAACGAGATTCGCGACAACGAGGGCGCCCGCAAGAAGCGCGTTCGCGTCGGCCGTGGTGCGGCCTCGGGCAAGGGCAAGACCGGCGGTCGCGGCCAGAAGGGGCAGAAGAGCCGGACCGGCGTCGCGCTGAACGGGTTCGAGGGTGGCCAGATGCCGCTCTATCGCCGCCTGCCCAAGCGCGGCTTCAACAACCCGTTCCGCAAGGACTACGCGGTGGTCAATCTGGGCCGGCTGCAGCAGGCGATCGACGCCAAGAAGCTGGACGCCAAGGGCACCGTCGACGGCGCCGCCCTGGTGGCCGCCGGCGTCGTGTCCAAGCTGGGCGACGGCATCCGGCTGCTGGCCAAGGGCGAGCTGAGCGCCAAGCTGACCATCGAGGTCGCCGGCGCGTCGGCGGCGGCGGTCGCGGCGGTGGAGAAGGCCGGCGGCAAGGTCGTGGTCTCGTCGGGCAAGCCGGCCAAGAAGGCCGCCCCTAAGGAGGCTGCTTCCAAGGAGGCTGCTCCCAAGGCGGCTGCTCCCAAGGCGGCGGACAAGAAGGCCGAGGCTCCCGAGGAGCCGGCGGCCGAGGCGGATTCGGGCGCGGACGGTTAACGTCGCGCCCCTCCGTGCCTAAATAGGGAGTTCCGCTCCTTAAACCATTTGCCGAACCGCCGAGGGTGATATGGCATCTGCCGCAGAACAGCTCGCCGCGAACCTCAATTTCGGTGCCTTCGCCAAGGCCACCGAGCTGAAGAGCCGGATCTGGTTCACACTCGGGGCGCTGATCATCTATCGGGTGGGCACCTATGTGCCGATTCCGGGCATCGACCCCGTGGTGCTGGATGACGTGTTCACTCAGCAGCTCTCCGGCGGCATCATCGACATCTTCAACACCTTCTCCGGCGGCGCGCTGGAGCGCATGACGATCTTCGCCCTGAACGTCATGCCGTACATCTCCGCCTCGATCATCATGCAGTTGATGACGGCGGTCTCGCCCTCCCTCGACCAGCTGAAGAAGGAAGGGGAGTCCGGCCGCAAGAAGATCAACCAGTACACCCGCTACGGCACCGTGCTGCTGGCCACCGTCCAGGCCTACGGGCTGGCGGTCGGGCTGGAGGCGCTGACCGGCACCAACGGGGCGCCGTTGATCCCGGATCCGGGCCTGTTCTTCCGCGCCAGCACGGTCATCACCGTCGTCGGCGGCACCATGTTCCTGATGTGGCTGGGCGAGCAGATCACCGCCCGGGGCGTCGGCAACGGCATCTCGCTGATCATCTTCGCCGGCATCGTCGCCACCCTGCCGGTGGCGCTGGCCGGCACCTTCGAGCTGAACCGCACCGGCGCCATGCCGACGCTGCTGGTGATCTTCCTGCTGGTCCTGGTGGTCGCCGTGATCACCTTCATCGTCTTCATGGAGCGGGCGCAGCGCCGGATCATCGTCCAGTATCCCAAGCGCCAGGCCGGCAACCGCATGTTCGGCGGCGAGAGCTCGCACCTGCCGCTGAAGCTGAACACCGCCGGCGTGATCCCGCCGATCTTCGCCTCGTCGCTGCTGTTCATGCCGATCACCGTGGTCGGCTTCGCCGGCACCGGCGGCGGCCCGGAATGGCTGCAGCCGATCATCCAGCTCTTGAGCCGCGGCCAGCCGCTCTACCTGATCCTGTTCACGTCGATGATCGTGTTCTTCTGCTTCTTCTACACCGCAATCGTGTTCAACCCGCAGGACACCGCGGACAATCTGAAGAAGTATGGCGGCTTCGTTGCCGGCATCCGGCCGGGCAAGAACACCGCCGACTACCTCGACTACGTGCTCACCCGGCTGACCGTGATCGGCGCCTCCTATCTGGCCGCGGTCTGCATTCTGCCGGAGTTCCTCTATATCAATAACCCGTCGATCCCGTTTACCCTGGGCGGAACCAGCCTGCTGATCGTGGTGACGGTGACCATGGATACCGTGGCCCAGATCCACTCGCATCTGCTGGCGCATCAATATGAGGGTCTCATCAAGAAGACCAAACTCAGGGGGAGGCGTGGATGAGGTTGATTCTGCTTGGGCCGCCGGGCGCGGGGAAAGGAACGCAGGCCAAGCGGCTCGAGCAGAAGCACGGTTTGAAGCAGTTGTCGACCGGCGACATGCTGCGGGCGGTCGTCGCCAGCGGCAGCCCGCTCGGCCGCGAGGCCAAGGCGATCATGGATGCCGGCAAGCTGGTCTCCGACGACATCATGATCCGCATGATCTCCGAGCGCATCGACGAGCCGGACTGCAGCGGCGGCTTCATCCTCGACGGCTTTCCGCGCACCGTGCCGCAGGCCGAGGCGCTGGACGACATGCTGGAGGAGAAGGCGCTGGGCCTGGACGCGGTCATCGAGATCACCGTCGATGACGCCGCCCTGGCGGAACGCATCGCCGGCCGCTTCACCTGCGCCACCTGCGGCGCGGGCTACAACGACAAGTTCCAGCTGCCGAAGGTGGAAGGGGTGTGCGACGTCTGCGGCGGCACCGAGTTCAACCGCCGCTCCGACGACACCATCGAGACGGTGTCCAAGCGGTTGGAGGCCTATCATGCGCAGACCGCGCCGATCCTTCCGTACTACCGCGAGAAGGGCATCCTGAAGGCGGTCGACGGCATGCAGGACATCGACGCCGTGACCCTCGAGATCGAGGAGATTCTGTAGCGTCGGCAGGTGTTGACTTGGGGGTCTTCGGGCCTATAATCGCGCCGCTTCGGACCTGGGACAGGCCGGAAACGCTTGTTCTGTTCCAACCGCGGCCCAACGAACGGATGTGATTTCGGACAGGACGGCGCGACAGTGCGCCGGACCCGGGCCGGGCGGCATCGACAGAGATTTAGGAGAACCGGCGTGGCGCGTATTGCTGGCGTCAATATTCCGACCCAGAAGCGGGTCGAGATTGCGTTGACCTACATTCACGGGATCGGCCGCACCACCGCGTCCAAGATCTGCGGCGATTTGGGCATCCCGCGCGAGCGCCGGGTGAACGAACTCACCGAGGATGAGCTGCTGCGCATCCGCGAGACCATCGACTCCGACCAGCAGGTCGAGGGCGACCTTCGGCGCGAGGTGGCGATGAACATCAAGCGGCTGATGGACATGGGCTGCTATCGCGGCCTGCGCCACCGCAAGGGGCTGCCGGTCCGCGGCCAGCGCACCCACACCAATGCCCGGACCCGCAAGGGCCCGGCCAAGCCGATCGCCGGCAAGAAGAAATAGCCCGCGGGCAGTTCAAGGAAACATCAGACAATGGCCAAATCGCCCGCAGCCGGGCGCGTCCGCCGGCGCGAACGCAAGAACATCACCTCCGGCGTCGCGCATGTGAACGCCTCGTTCAACAACACCATGATCACCATCAGCGACGCCCAGGGCAACGCCATCTCCTGGTCCTCGGCTGGCGCGATGGGCTTCAAGGGCAGCCGGAAATCGACCCCCTATGCCGCCCAGATGGCGGCCGAGGATGCCGGCAAGAAGGCCCAGGAACACGGCATGAAGGTGCTGGAGGTCACGGTCAAGGGACCGGGCTCGGGACGCGAGTCGGCGCTGCGCGCGCTGCAGGCGGTCGGCTTCCAGATCACCTCCATCCGCGATGTCACGCCGATCCCGCATAACGGCGTGCGGCCCCGCAAGAAGCGGCGCGTCTAAGACCAATCGCAATCGGTTCCCGGTCCGGGACAGCGGCCGTCCGCCACGCGGCCGCCACGAATGGGATCGGTTAGCCTGGCGCCGGCTGAGTCGCGCCGTTGCATGCAGGCCCGCGCATTTCGGGTCGGACGTTGGCGAAAGGACCATTATCCGTGCTGCAGAGAAACTGGCAGGAACTCATCAAGCCCAACGCGCTGGACATCGTCGGCGGCGACGATCCGCAGCGCAAGGCGACCATCGTCGCCGAGCCGCTGGAGCGCGGCTTCGGCCTGACCCTCGGCAACGCGCTGCGCCGCGTGCTGCTGTCCTCGCTCCAGGGGGCGGCGGTCACCTCGCTGCAGATCGACGGCGTGCTGCACGAGTTCTCCTCGATCCCCGGCGTGCGCGAGGATGTCACCGACATCGTGCTGAACGTGAAGGGCCTGGCGCTGCGCATGCACGCCGAGGGGCCGAAGCGCATGCGCCTGCATGCGGAAGGCCCGGGCCCGGTCACCGCCGGCCAGATCATCACCGGCCCGGACATCGAGATCATGGACCCGGATTTGGTGATCTGCACCCTGGACAACGACGCCCGTCTCAACATGGAGATGACCGTCAACCTCGGTAAGGGCTATGTCCCGGCCGCCCAAAACCGGCCCGAGGACGCGCCGATCGGCCTGATCCCGGTCGACTCCCTGTACAGCCCGGTGCGCCGCGTCTCCTACAAGGTCGACAACACCCGCGTCGGCCAGGTCACCGACTACGACAAGCTGTCGCTGGTGGTGGAGACCAACGGCTCGGTGACGCCGGAAGACGCGGTGGCGCTGGCCGCCCGCATCCTGCAGGACCAGCTTCGCCTGTTCGTCAACTTCGAGGAGCCGCAGGCCCAGCGGACCGAGGAGTCCCAGGACGAGGTGCCGTTCAACCGCAACCTGCTGCGCAAGGTCGACGAGCTGGAGCTCTCGGTCCGCTCGGCGAACTGCCTGAAGAACGACAACATCGTCTATATCGGCGATCTGGTGCAGAAGTCGGAGGCGGAGATGCTCCGCACCCCGAATTTCGGCCGCAAGTCGCTGAACGAGATCAAGGAAGTCTTGTCCCAGATGGGTCTGCATCTCGGCATGGAGATCCCCAACTGGCCGCCGGAGAACATCGAGGATCTGGCGAAGAAACTGGAAGAGCCTTACTAAGGGCGCGTTACCGGGCCGCGGTGGCCCGATGCCGGCGAACCCGCTGCCGGTGGTCCGTCAGGACACCGGCCGGGGCGGCGGCACCCGAAATGGACCTCGTGCGCGAGGCCGCAGCTTGAGGAGGACACTGCCATGCGTCATGGAATGAGCGGACGCAAACTGAACCGGACGAGCAGCCATCGCAAGGCGATGTTCGCCAACATGGCCGCCGCGCTGATCAAGCACGAGCAGATCAAGACCACCCTGCCCAAGGCCAAGGAGCTGCGGCCGATCGCCGAGAAGCTGGTGACCCTGGGCAAGAAGGGCGGCCTGCACAATCGTCGCCGCGCCTTCGCCATGCTGCGCGACGACGCCATGGTGACCAAGCTGTTCGACGCCCTTGCCGACCGCTACAAGGATCGCTCGGGCGGCTATACGCGGGTCCTGAAGGCCGGGTTCCGGTACGGCGATGCCGCGCCGATGGCGTTCATCGAATTCGTCGACCGCGATCCCGAGGCCAAGGGCCAGGACAGCGGCCCGACCCAGGACGGGGCGGAAGACGACGACGAGTAGGCCCGGCATCGGGCAGAGACTGCGGATGATCGGGCGGCCTTGGTGCCGCCCGATGCCGTTTCGGGCCTGTCGCAGGCGTGACCTGCCGGTGAACGGCATCGCTGGTATGATGGCGGCATGCATAGACGGTTCTTGACAGCTCTGGCCATGATCCTGGCCCTCTGCGCCCCGGCCATCGGCCAGGAACGCACGGTTCCGGAGAGCCGCGAGCAGATCACTCTGAGCTTCGCGCCGCTGGTGCGCGAGACGGCGCCGGCGGTGGTCAATATCTATACCCGGCGCGTAGTGCAGCAGCGCCGTGTCTCGCCGCTGTTCGACGACCCGTTCTTCCGCCGCTTCTTCGGCGACGACGTGCCCTTCGGCCGGCCCCAGGAGCGCACCCAGGACGCGCTCGGCTCGGGCGTGATCGTCGCGTCGGACGGGCTGATCGTCACCAACCACCACGTCATCAACGAGGCCGACGAAATCACCGTCGTGCTGACCGACCGCCGCGAGTTCGATGCCGAGATCATCCTGTCCGACGAGGACACCGATCTGGCCATGCTGCGCATCGACACCGGCGGCGAGGATCTGCCGCATCTGGTGCTGGCCGACAGCGACGATCTGGAGGTCGGTGACTTGGTGCTGGCGATCGGCAACCCGTTCGGGGTTGGGCAGACGGTGACCAGCGGTATCGTTTCCGCCCTGGCGCGCACCACTGGCGGGATCACCGATTACAGCTTCTTCATCCAGACCGACGCCGCCATCAATCCCGGAAACTCGGGCGGCGCGCTGGTCACCATGGATGGCCGGCTGGTCGGCGTGAACAGCGCCATCTACAGCCGCAGCGGCGGCTCCCTGGGCATCGGCTTCGCCATCCCGGCCAACATGGTCCGCGCGGTGATGGCCAGCGTCGGCAGCGGCGGCCGCGTCACGCGCCCCTGGCTGGGTGCGGCCGGCCAGCTCGTTACCCAGGACATCGCCCAGTCCATGGGCCTGGCGGCGCCGGGCGGCGTGGTGGTCAACCGCATCGATCCGGGCAGCCCGGCGGAGCGGTCGGGCCTGCTGGTCGGCGACGTCGTCCTGGCTGTCAACGGCCGCGAGGTGGCGACGCCGGACGGGCTGCGCTTCCGCATCGCGACGCTGGAGATCGGTGGCCAATCGACCCTGACGGTCCGGCGTGGCGAGCAGACAATGGACCTCACCTTCGATGTCATCGCGCCCCCGGAGGTGCCGCCGCGCCAGATCACCCGGTTAGTCAGCCGCACCCCGCTGCAGGGCGCGGTGGTCGCCAACCTGTCGCCCGCCCTGATCGCCGAGATCGGCTATGAGGGCAGTCTCCGCCAGGGCGTGATCGTGCTGGACGTCCTGCGGGGCAGTGCTGCCCGGCGCCTGCGGCTCCAGCCCGGCGACGTGATCACCCGGGTCAACGGCACCGATATCGCCGGCGTGACCGAGCTGGAACAGGTGCTGGAACGGCCCGCCTCCCGCTGGACGATCGCCGTCCGGCGCGGCGAGCGCACACTCGAGACCACCGTCAGTGGCTAGGCGCAAGGGCGGCGGCGACACCGGCACGGCCGGGCTGTTCGAGCCGCTGGCGCCGCGCCCGCTCGCCGACCGGCTGCGGCCGGGATCGCTCGACGACCTCGTCGGCCAGGACCATCTGGTGCGCGGCGAGGGCCCGATCGCGCGCATGGTCTCCGCGCGGCGCCTGGCCTCCATGATCCTGTGGGGGCCGCCCGGCTGCGGCAAGACCACGCTGGCGCGGCTGCTGGCCGACAAGACCGACCTGCATTTCGAGCCGCTCTCGGCGATCTTCACCGGCGTCGCCGACCTGCGGAAGGTCTTCGATCAGGCCCGCGACCGGCGGGCCGCGGGCGGCGGCACGCTGCTGTTCGTCGACGAGATCCACCGATTCAACCGCTCGCAGCAGGACGCCTTCCTGCCGGTGGTCGAGGACGGCACCATCACCCTGGTCGGCGCCACAACCGAGAACCCGTCCTTCGAGCTGAACCCGCCGGTGCTGTCCCGCTGCCAGGTCTTCGTGCTGCGGCGGCTGGACGAAGAGGCGCTGGAGCAGTTGTTGCTGCGCGCCGAGGCGACCGAGGACCGGCCGCTGCCCCTGACCGACGACGCAAGGACGGCATTGAAGGCCATGGCTGATGGCGACGGCCGATTCCTGTTTAACCTGTGCGAGGAGCTGTTCGCCCTCTCACCCGACGAACCGCTGGACGCGGCCTCGCTGGCCGGGGCGGTGCAGCGCCGCGCGCCGCTCTACGACAAGGCCCAGGAAGGCCATTACAACCTGATCAGCGCGCTGCATAAGAGCCTGCGCGGCTCGGACACCGATGCGGCGCTCTACTGGCTGGCACGCATGCTGGCCGGCGGCGAAGATCCGCTCTATGTCGCGCGCCGCATCGTCCGCTTCGCGGTCGAGGATGTCGGCATGGCCGACCCCCAGGCGCTGACGCAATGCCTGGCGGCCTGGGACACGTATGAACGACTCGGATCTCCGGAGGGCGAGCTGGCCATCGCCCAGGCCGTCATCTATCTCGGCACGGCTCCAAAATCCAATGCCGGCTATACCGCCTACAAGGGCGCGATGGCGGCGGCACGGGAGACCGGAAGCCTGATGCCGCCGATGCACATCCTGAATGCGCCGACCCGGATGATGAAGGAGCTCGGCTACGGCAAGGGCTACGAATACGACCACGACACCGCGGAAGGCTTCTCCGGCCAGAACTACTTCCCGGACGGCATGGACCGCCGCGCCTTCTACCAGCCCGTCGATCGTGGATTCGAACGCGAGGTCCGCAAGCGGCTCGACTACTGGGCCAGGCTCAGGGCCCGCGGCGGCGGCCCTTCGGACGACGGGTCCTGACAGGGCGGCATCTCGGGAGCGTTCACCGGACCATGGAACTGGACCTTCTGCCGCGTACCGCCGGCCGGATAGCGCTGCGCCGCCTGCGTGTCGCCGACCTCGCCGCCTTCCAGGCCTATCGCTGCGATCCCCAGGTGGCCCGCTATCAGGGTTGGGACACGATGAGCGATGACCAGGCACGGTCCTTTCTGGCCGACGTGGCGGAAGGCGCACTGCTGCAACCCGGACATTGGAGCCAGATCGCCATTGCGGGCGTGCCGGATGACGCGCTGCTCGGCGACATCGGCCTCTTCGTCTCCGCCGACGAGACCGAGGCCGAGGTTGGCATCACGCTCCGCCGCGAGGCCCAGGGGCAGGGCCTGGCCGCCGAAGCCCTTGGAGAGGCCATCCGCTTGCTGTTCGACCGCACGGCGGTGAGCCGGGTCGTCGGCATCACCGATATCCGCAACGATCCCTCGGTCGCGCTCCTGCAGCGCGTCGGCATGCGCAAGGCCGGGGTCCAGGAATCGGTCGTCAAGGGCGAGACCTGCAGCGAGATCGTCTATGCCGTCACGCGGGCGGAGGCGGGGCGGGCCTGATCCCTTGCCCGGCGCCACGGCTTGCCGATAGGGTGCGGCGCGTCCGCCCGCGGGGTCCTGACCATGAAGATGATACTTGCCGTAGCCGCCGGCGGCGCCTTTGGCGCCGTGGCCCGATACCTTGTCATGGTCGGCGTCGGCCGGCTGCTGGGACCGCACGACTTTCCCTGGGGCACGCTTACCGTCAATGTGGTCGGATCGGTCCTGATGGGCGTGCTCATCGAGGTTCTTGCGCTGACATGGTCGCCCAGCCAGGAGGTGCGCGCCCTCCTGGTCGTTGGGGTGCTGGGCGCCTTCACGACCTTCTCGACCTTCTCGCTGGACGTCGTAGGGCTGTTCGAACGCGGCCAGACCCTGTTCGTGGCCGCCTATGTGGTCGGATCGGTGCTGCTGTGCGTCGGCGGACTCCTGGCCGGGCTGCATCTCATGCGCCTGGTCTTGCGGTAGCCCGATGTCGGGCGTGGCGCAACGGGCCGTGGAGCCGGCCGAGGCCGGCATGCGGCTGGATCGCTGGTTCAAGCAGCACTATCCGGGCCTCGGCCATGGGCGGCTGGAGAAGCTTCTGCGGACCGGACAGGTCCGGGTCGACGGCCGAAGGGCCAAGGCCGGCCAGCGCCTCGACGCCGGTCAGACGATCCGGGTGCCGCCGGTCGGCGACGCGCAGACGCGCTCTAGCAGGGCGGCGCGGCCGGCCGCCTCGCAGGCGGATGCGGATCTGGCCCGTTCCATCGTGCTGTACCGGGACGAGTCGGTGATCGCGGTGAACAAGCCGTCCGGGCTGGCGGTACAGGGCGGGGCGAAGACGACCCGGCATCTCGACGGCATGCTCGACGCGCTGCGGTTCGGGGCCGATGAGCGGCCGCGCCTGGTGCACCGGCTGGACCGGGACACCAGCGGCGTGCTGCTCCTGGCCCGTACCGCGCCGGCCGCACGCGCCCTGACCGCGCGGTTCCGCGGCAAGGACGCCGCCAAGCTGTACTGGGCGGCGACCGCCGGCGTACCGGATCGCGACGAAGGCGTGATCGATCTGGCCCTGTCCAAGCGGGCCGGCGCCGCCCGGTCCGGCGGCGAGGCGGTGGCGCCGGACCTGGATGGCGGGCAGGCGGCGGTGACCGCCTATCGGCTCATCGATCGGGCCGGCGACCGGGCCGCCTTCCTGGCGCTGTGGCCGAAGACCGGCCGGACGCATCAGCTTCGTGTCCATTGCGCGGCGATCGGCAACCCGATCCTGGGCGATGGAAAATATGGCGGCCGGGATGCCTTCCCGGGCGGCGGCGCCATCGCCGGACGGTTGCATTTGCATGCGCGACGGATCGTGCTGCCGCATCCGGACGGGCATGGTCAAATCGACGTGATCGCGCCGCTGCCCGATCATATGGCCGAGACCTGGAAAACCCTCGGGTTCTCGGGCGCTTCAGCCGCGGCAGACGACCCTTTCGGGCCCTGGTCGGCGGATCGCTGACCGATTGCCCGCAATCGGGAAACCAATCGGTAAGAAGCGTGCACTAGTCTCGGTTCCCGTGGCCAGGTAGGCCACAACCGGTTGGGGATAAACTCGCACATGGCCGCGCCGCTTCGCCTCGCGTTGTTCGACTGCGACGGGACTCTCGTCGACAGCCAGCAAGGCATCATTGCTGCCATGCGGGAGGCGTGGCAGGCCCATGATCTGGACGTTCCGGACCCGGAGGCCGTGCGCCGTGTCGTCGGATTGACGCTTGAGGCAGCCATCGCCCGGCTCCGGCCGCAGGCCGGCGACGACGAACGGAAGGATCTGGCCGAGCGCTATCGCGCGGCGTTCTTCCGCCAGCGTCAATCCGGAACTCTGGAAGAGCCGCTTTACGACGGTGTGATTGCCGCGCTCGACGCCCTGGAGGCTGAAGGGGTCCTCCTCGGCGTCGCGACCGGCAAGTCCCGCCGCGGCCTGAGGGCCGTGCTGGAACACCACGGTCTGTTGGACCGTTTCGTGACGCTGCAGACGGCCGATGACGGGCCCGGCAAGCCGAATCCGCACATGGTGCACCAGGCGCTCGACGCGACCGGGGTCGACGCGGCGGACACCGTGATGATCGGCGATACCACCTTCGACATCCAGATGGCGCGGGCCGCCGGCGTGGCCAGCATCGGTGTCGGCTGGGGCTACCATCCCGCCGAGGAGCTGTCGGCCGCCGGTGCCGGCGCCGTCGCCTCGACATTCCCCGACATACCCGGATTGGTCATGACGATGCTGTCGGGGTGAGGCGATGCGGTTGGGGCCGATCATCACGGGGATAGAACGCGGACTGCTGGTCTGCTGGAACATCGTGCGTTCCCGCAGCGTCCGGCTGGGGCTGACGCGATCCAGGGACACCATCGAACGGGCCGGCTGGTCGCATCACGCGCTCCAGATCATCGCCCGCTGCGGCATCGCCATGAAATGGACCGCGATCTCGCTATGCGTCCTGATCGCCGGCTTCGTGGGCACGCTCTTCGTCATCGATGTCGACAGCTACCGCGCCCTGATCCAGTCACAGTCGCAATCGGTGCTCGGGCGCCAGCTCACCATCGACGGCGAGATCGAGCTCGACCTGTCCTTCTCGCCGACCCTGACGGTTCGTGACGTCACCCTGGCGAATGTGCCCGGCGGCTCCCGGCCGGAGATGGCGCGGATCGGCAAGTTGGCGATCGGCCTGGAGCTCAGCGCGCTGCTGGGGGGCGATCTCAGCATCACCCATCTGACGGTGAGCGATGCCGATCTGATCCTGGAGCCCGGCGAGGACGGCGTCGGCAATTGGGTGATGTCGGGCGATGCCACGGAATCCGGCGGCGAGGTCGGCACCGTTCCGTTCCTGCGGGCCCTCACCCTGCGCAACTCGCGGCTGACCTTCAATGGCCTGCTGGATCAGCGGCGGGTCGTGCAGATCGACGAGGCGACGCTGACCGCCGACTCCCGCCAGTCGGATATCGGCATCGACATCGCCGGGTCGGTCCGGGGCGTGAAGATCGACGCGTCCGGCCGGATCGGATCGGTCGCCGCGCTGATCGGCCGGGAGGCCGACTGGCCGGTCGCCTGGGCGGCGCGCATCGGCACCAACCGCATTTCCGTCGGTGGGACGATCGGCGATCCCTGGTCCTTCTCCGGATACCGGCTCGATGTCGATGCCAACATCTCCTCCCTGGCGACGCTGCAGGCCCTGGCCGGTGACGGCGACGATGGCGATCCGATCCCAGCACTGCCCCGCATTCGCGCCTCGGCGGTGCTCAGCGGTACCCCGGACCGGGTCTCGATCACCAACATCCGCGGTGCCGTCGGCAACAGCGATTTCGGCGGTGAGCTGGTCGTGAGCATGGGCGGCGGCCGTCCGAACCTCGTCGGAGAGCTGGCGTCCGACACCGTCGTGCTGAGCGATTTCATGACCGACACGGGAGACGATGGTCCCACGGCGCTGCCGGTCGACCTGATCGGCGCGGTGGAGTCGGATCTGGAGGTGGCGATCGGCCGCCTGGTGACGGAACGTCTGGAAGTCCGGGAGATCGCCGCCGAGTTGCGCATCCAGAACGGGCAGCTGAACCTCGATGTGGAGAAGGCCGTGCTATGGGACGGATGGTGGGGCGGCCGGATCGTCGCCGACAGCCACCTCTCGCCGCTGGCGGTCGGGGTCGACATCACGGTGGGCCAGCTCGACCTGGAAGCGATGCTCGGCCATTGGGGCGTTGAGAACGCCATCTTCGGCCACATGGACGGGGCGCTGACCCTGCATGGTCGCGGCGACACCGTCGAGGCGTTGCTCGACACGGCCAATGGCCAGATCGCGCTGGATATGGGCGAGGGGCGCATCAACAACGCCTACACCGACCTCATCGGCCGCAACGTGCTCACCGCGCTGCTGCCGGACGGCAGCGGGCCGGTCACCGATGTCTACTGCGCCGTCGGCCATTTCGACGTGGCGCAGGGCGTGGCCCGGTCCTCGGCCTTGCTGGTGGACACCAGCCGGGTGACGGTCGGCGGCGAGGGCGCCATCGACTTCGGCGGCGCGCGTCTGGATTTCCTGCTCAATCCGCGCACCAAGGACGTCAACCTGCTGGCGCTGGTGGCGCCGGCCCGGATCCACGGGCCGTTTGAGGAGGTCGAGGTCTCGCTGATGACCAGCGACCTCGTCATCGATGCGGCGACCAGCGTGCTGCTGGGGGTGATCAATCCGGTCGCCATCGTGATCCCGTTCGTGACCACCGGAACCGGCGGCGAGAACCCCTGCCTGACGGCCATCATCTCCCAGGACGTCATGACGCCGCAATCGGCGCCCGAGCGCATGATCGGCGGCGCCGTCGGGGTGGTGGAGGGGTTCGCCGAGGGCATCGGCGAGGCCGCCGACGACATCGGGACCGGCATCAGCAACGTCATCGACGGCATCTTCGGACAGTGACCGCGGCCTGCCGCACGGCTTGAACCGGGCTGGCAGCCTGCGGCGTTGTGGCCGCAGCCCCCTCTGGCGTCCCCGCGGCGCGCGCTGCTAGGCTTGGCGGCATGGACGATGCCGCATGAGGGAACGGGCCTTGCGACGGATATTGTTGTGGTCGGCGGCGACCCTGGCGCTGTTGGTCGTGGTCGCGATCGGCGCCCTGTTTGTCGTCGATCTGTCGCGCTTCGGCCCCACCATCGAGGAACAGGCGAGCGCCGCCCTTGGTCGCGACGTCGCGATCCTCGGCCGGCTGGAAGTCGGCCGCTCGCTGACGCCGACACTGACCGCGTCGAATGTCACGTTGGCCAATATTCCTGGCGGCAGCCAGGAGGAAATGGCGCGGATCGGCCGGCTGGAAGTGGGCGTCGACCTGCTGTCACTGCTCGGCGGCACCGTCCGGATCACCCATTTCGTCGTCGTCGATGCCGATTTCATCCTGGAAACCGGTCAGGATGGCGCCGGCAACTGGGTCTTTGCGCCGGAGGGGGCCGCCGATGAGGCGGACGGCGCGGACGACGGGACGCCGACGGAGATCCCCTTCATCGGTCGCGTCGAGTTCCGCAACTCCACGGTCAGCCGGCTCACCCGCACCGGAACGACCCGCCGACTGGACATCAATCACGCGCTTTTGGTGACGGAGTCGGACGAGGCTCCGGTCGACATCACGATCGACTGCGTCATCGACGGCCTGCCGGTCCGCATCGACGCGACGACCGGGTCCCTGGGTGCGATGGCGGCCGGTGCGGCGGACTGGCCGGTCGATCTGGCGCTGTCGATCGGTGACAGCCGGATTGCCGCCGCCGGCACGATCGCCGATCCCACAACCTTCGCCAGCTATCGCCTGGACATCGACGCCGAGCTGCAGTCCCTGGAGCCCTTCGCGGTTCTGCTGGGAGACGCGCTGCCCCAGCTTCCGCCGTCGCGGTTTGTCGGAACGGTTGAGGGCGGCCAGGATGCGGTGGCCCTGACCGGCTTGACCGTGACTCTGGGCGAGAGCGACCTCGCCGGCGACATCGCGCTGTCCCTGGCCGGCGCCCGTCCGGCGCTGTCCGGTGATCTGACGGCACAACGAATTCTGATGTCGGACCTGCGGTTCGGCGGACCGGACGAACAGACCGAGGATGCCGTCGCGGATGCCGAGGCGACGGCCGCGGAGGCCGAAGCAGCAGTCGCGGAATCCGGCGACGCGGAAATGGCGGCGCCATTCGCGTTTCTGGACGCAGCCGATATCGATCTGCGGCTCAGTGTCGATGAGTTGGTGCTGGACGGCTGGTCGGTGTCCGATGCGCGGGCAACCCTGACGCTGGAGGACCGGCGGCTGGAATTCGATCTGCGCGAGGCCGTTGCCTTCGAGGGACCGCTGGCCGTCAACCTCACGCTGGACGGTGGCGCGGAGCCGGCCGCCGCCAACGTCTTCCTGGCGGCCGACTCGTTCGATATGGGCGCCCTGCTGAGGGCGCTCGCCGTATCGGACGCGGTCGATGGCCGCGCGAACGCCGCGCTGACGCTGGAGGCGCAGGGCAACACCGTGCAGGCCCTGCTGGCCTCGTCCGATGGCCGGGCGACCCTGGACATGGGGGCCGGGTCCATCGACAGCGCCCTGGCCGGGCTTGTCGGCCGCAGCGCGCTGACCGCCCTGCTGCCGATCGGTGACTCCGACACCACGCCGCTGCAATGCGCTATCGCGCATTTCGACGTGGCCAACGGGGTGGCGACCTCGACCGCCCTGCTGGTCGATACCGAGAAGGCGACCATCGCCGGGGAGGGCGCGATCGATATGGGCGGCAATCAGATGGAGCTGGTGTTCAGCCCGCGATCGAAAGACGCCAATCTCCTCGCCCTGGTGGCACCGGTGCGGCTTCACGGGCCGATCGACGCCCCGGAGGTCGACGTGCTGACCGGCGACATGGTGTTGAACACCGCCACCGGCCTGCTGCTCGGCGCGATCAATCCGATCGCCATCGTCGTGCCCTTCGTGACCACCGGCTCCGATGAGGACAATGCCTGTCTCGCCGCCCTCAACGATCAGCTGGAGACGGATCGCGCATCGGCGCCGGAGCGCATCGTCGACGGCGCGGTGGATGTGGTCGGCGGTGTCGCCGAGGGCGTTGGAGACGCGGCCGTCGGAGTCGGCGAGGCCATTGGCGACGCCATCGGCGGCCTGTTCGGCGGCGACGACTGACCGCGCCGCTGACCGGAACCCGCTAGCACCCCGATCGCCCATTCGATGAAGCGCTTCTACAAGTCGGCCGCGCCGGCCCGCGTCGACGCAGGCCACCAGATCCATCTCGACGGCCGGCCGGTCAACACGCCGGCCAAGGCCCGCCTGGTCGTGCCCAACGCCGCCCTGGCCGCGGCCCTGGCAGAGGAATGGAACGCCCAGGCCGAGACCGTCGACCCGGACGCCATGCCGCTGACCCAGCTGGCCAACACCACGATCGACAGGGTTGCCCATCAGCGCGACGCCGTGCGCAGCGGGCTGCTGGCCTATGCCGAAACCGATCTGCTGTGCTACCGCGCCGAGCAGCCGGCGGCGCTCGTGGAGCGCCAGAATGCCGTGTGGCAGCCGCTTCTGGACTGGGCGGCGCTGGAATTCGACGCGCCGCTGGCGGTGACCCAGGGTGTGCTGCCGGCCCGCCAGCCGCAGGCGTCTCTGGACGCGCTCGCCGGCACCATCGCCGGCTGCGACGACTTTCACCTCGCGGCCCTCAGCCATGCGGCGGCGCTGCAGGGGTCGATCGTGCTTGCCCTGGCGCTGTGGAAGGCGCGGATCACCGCCGCCGAGGCCTTCAACGCCGCCCATCTGGACGATCTCTACCAGCAGGAGGTCTGGGGCGCCGACACCGAGGCCACCGCGCGACTGGACCGCCTGCGCGCCGACCTCGCCGCGACGGACCGCTTTCTCCGCCTGATCGACGCCTGAGTCCGGGCCGCCGGGCTCGCCTGCACGCGGCCGCCATGCTATCAGCAGCCAAAGCGCTGCGAGGACAAGCGGTTGGGAGGCGGGGCTCATGCGGGAAATGCTGGAGAAACTGGCGGCGAAACGCGCCGCGGCGCGGCTGGGCGGCGGACAACGTCGGATCGACGCGCAGCATGCCAAGGGCAAGCTGACGGCCCGGGAGCGCATCGACGCCTTGCTGGACGAAGGCTCGTTCGAAGAATGGGACATGTTCGTCGAGCATCGCTGCAGCGATTTCGACATGGCCGACACCAAGGTCCCCGGCGACGGCGTCGTCACTGGCTTCGGCAGCATCAACGGACGGCTGGTCTTCGTCTTCAGCCAGGATTTCACCGTGTTCGGCGGCTCGCTGTCCGAGTCCCATGCGGAGAAGATCTGCAAGGTCATGGACCAGGCGATGAAGGTCGGCGCCCCGGTCATCGGCCTCAACGACAGCGGCGGCGCCCGCATCCAGGAGGGCGTGGCGTCGCTGGGCGGCTATGCCGAGGTGTTCCAGCGCAACGTGCTGGCGTCGGGCGTGGTGCCGCAGATATCGCTGATCATGGGGCCGTGCGCCGGCGGCGCGGTCTACTCGCCGGCGATGACCGACTACATCTTCATGGTCAAGGACAGCAGCTACATGTTCGTGACCGGCCCGGATGTGGTGAAGACGGTGACCCATGAGACGGTCACGGCGGAGGAGCTGGGAGGTGCGGTGACCCATACCGGGCGGTCCGGCGTCGCCGATCTGGCCTTCGAGAACGACCTGGAGGCGCTGCTGCAGCTACGCCGGTTCGTCGATTTCCTGCCCTCGTCCAACCGCGAGCCGCCGCCGATGCGCCCGACCGAGGACCCGGCGGACCGGGCGGAGGAGGCGCTCGACACGCTGATCCCGGACAATCCGAACAAGCCCTACGACATGAAGGAGCTGATCCTGAAGGTCGCCGACGAGGGCGATTTCTTCGAGATCCAGCCGGATTACGCCAAGAACATCATCGTCGGCTTCGGCCGCATGACCGGGCGGACCGTCGGCTTCGTGGCCAACCAGCCGCTGGTGCTCGCCGGATGCCTGGACATCGACAGCGCCAAGAAGGCCGGCCGGTTCGTGCGGTTCTGCGACTGCTTCAACATCCCCATCGTGACTTTCGTCGACGTGCCGGGCTTCCTGCCGGGTACCAGCCAGGAATATGGCGGCATCATCAAGCACGGCGCGAAGCTGCTGTTCGCCTATGCCGAGGCGACGGTTCCCAAGGTGACAGTGATCACCCGCAAGGCCTATGGCGGCGCCTATGACGTGATGTCGTCAAAGCACCTGCGCGGCGACGTCAACTACGCCTGGCCGACCGCCGAGATCGCGGTGATGGGCCCGAAGGGCGCGGTGGAGATCATCTTCCGCGGCGATATCGGCGATACGGAGAAGATCGAAAAGCGCACCGAGGAGTACCGGGAAAAATTCGCCAACCCCTTCGTCGCCGGGGCGCGGGGCTATATCGACGACGTGATCATGCCGCGCAACACCCGCCGCCGGGTCTGCCGGGCGCTCGCCATGCTGCGCGACAAGCACCTGGAGAACCCCTGGAAGAAGCACGACAACATCCCGCTGTGACCGGCGACGGGATGGTGGCGCGGCGGCGCTAGAACGCCACCCGGATGCCGCCCGTGACCGTGTGCGACAGGTTCTCGATCTGGAAAGCGTTGGAGCCGCCGGGCTGGTCGAGCTCCACATTCGGCGTGGCGAAGAAGCGGTAGTCGACGCTCAGCGTGACGCTGTCGGTGACTCCGATGCCGATCCCGGCGATCGCCTGGTAGGCGACGAGGTACTCGTCGTCGTCGACGATCTGGGTCGCGCCGATGGAGACGTCGTTCCACGAGACCCGGGCCACGCCGAGACCGCCGCCCAGATAGGGCCGGATCGGCGTGCGTGCGGAGCCGCTGATATCCGGGAAGTCGTAATACCCGTTCGCCATCAGCGCCCAGACGGTGGCGTTGCCTTCGGCCGATGCGGTGAACAGGATATCGAGGTCGTTCTGCCGGAACGACGCCTCCAGCTCGCCGCGAAAATCGTCGACGAACCGGTATCCGACCGTGGCGCCGGCCGCAAAGCCCTGCTCGAACTCCGCCTCGCCGGCTGATGTGCCGGCGACTTCCAGCTCAGGGTCCAGCAGGAAATTGGCGCCGCCGAATCCGCCCACATAAAACCCGCGTTCGGCCTGTGCGGCGGCCGGCTCGGCGGCGATGATCAGGATTGCGGCCAACACGAAGGCCGTAGGATATGCGCGCATGGGTCGGTACCCCTCCTATCCGTCGGGTTCCTTGGCGGACAGCCGTCGGTTGGGGCGACCGAAGATGACCGAAGTCTAGCGGCCGGCGGGTTGAGAAAGATTTACCGAAATTGGATCGAAGGCCGGGAATCTCCACGATGTTCCTTATTTGTTCTCGCATTGGCGGCGATGATCCGGTAGAGTTCCCGTGTTCGTCCTTGGAGGGAGTAGGGCGCATGGAACAGAGAGTCACCATGGTCACCCTGGGGGTGGCCGACCTGGCCGCCGCCCGGACATTCTACTGCGACGGGCTCGGCTGGAGGGAATCGGCGGCCAGCAACGACTCCGTGTCGTTCATCGAGGCCGGCGGCGTGGTGCTGGGCCTGTATGGCTGGGCGCCATTGGCCGAGGATGCCGGCGTTTCGCATGAAGGGACGGGGTTCCGCGGTGTCGCATTGGCCCACAACGTGGACTCCGAGGCGGATGTCGACCGCGTGCTGCAGGAGGCGGTGGCGGCTGGTGCGACGCTGGTGAAGCCGGGAGAAAAGGTGTTCTGGGGCGGCTATTCCGGCTATTTCGCTGATCCGGACGGCCATCTCTGGGAGGTGGCACACAACCCGTTCTCGCCCCTCGACGCCAACCGCCACATGACCCTGCCGCCGCCGAAAGACTGATTTTCGGCCGCATTGCGGACACGGAGGAACCGACCAGGCCCGATCGCACCCGGATTATTGTGTTTGTGATACAATCCGGAGTGCCGAAGGGCATGCCGCCCGGCAATGCCAGGCAGGTAGGACGGCGGAATGGTCGATTGTCGAACTCTTGATGCGGGACCGGAGCATCACCCGGCCGGCCGGAGCTTGCTGGCCTGGATCGTCGGCGCGATGGCCATGCTTGGGATCGGGTCGCTTGCCTGGGTCCTGGTCGACAGCATGAACCCGGCGGCCGATGTGCCGCGATCCCTTTATGTGACCCTCGAAGACATCCCGGCCGGCGCCAGGGAAACGATCCTCTGGCGCGGCGTGCCGATCTTCATTGCTCACCGGACGCCCGACGAGATCGCCGCGGCGCGTGCCGATGACGGTGCGGAGATGGCGTTTCCGCAGTTCGACGCCGATCGGGTCCAGCGTGCGGAATGGTTGGTCGTCGTCGGAGTGGAGACGTTCCGGGGCTGGTACGAATTGTCGGGCCAACAGGAAGGTGACCATCGCGGCCGATGGGGCGGATGGGCGGTGACGCATGAAGGGATCGCGTACGACACCTCTGGACGTCTGCGGCGCGGGCGCGGCGGCGGAAACCTGGCGGTTCCGCGATACCGCTTCGTGTCAGAGGGCCGTATCGAGATCGATTGGCCGATCCCGAAGCCCGAAATCCTGATGCGTTGAGCCGACGCGTGCTGCCATCCGGCGGCCCGCAACCATCGGCGCTGTGGCAGTGCGCGCAAATCGGCTAGTTTGGAGGTCAGGAGCGCGGCGCGCAGCGAACGATGCCGCGGGAAGATGATCCGAGGTGCGGGGAGGCAACGGACCGTCCGTGTTCAAGAAGATCCTGATCGCCAATCGTGGTGAGATCGCCTGCCGGGTGATCAAGACGGCCCGGCGCATGGGCATCGCCACCGTCGCCGTCTATTCCGAGGCCGATGCCGACGCGCTGCACACGCGCATGGCCGACGAGGCGGTCCCGATCGGGCCGGCGCCGTCGGCCGAATCCTATCTGGTGATCGACCGGATCGTGGAGGCCTGCAAGGCCACCGGTGCGGAGGCGGTGCATCCCGGATACGGGTTCCTGTCGGAGAACGCGGCGTTCTATGCCGCGCTGGACAAGGCGGGGATCGCCTTCATCGGCCCGGGCCCGAAGGCCATCGCCGCCATGGGCGACAAGATCGAATCGAAGAAGCTGGCCAAGGAGGCCGGCGTGAACGCCGTGCCGGGCCATCTGGAGCCCCTGGCCGATGCGGACGAGGCGGTCAGCGTCTCCAAGGAGATCGGCTATCCGGTGATGCTGAAGGCCTCGGCCGGCGGCGGCGGCAAGGGCATGCGCATCGCCCGCAACGACGCGGAGGCGCGCGAGGGCTTCCTGTCGGCGGCGAACGAGGCGCGCAGCAGCTTCGGCGACGACCGGGTGTTCGCGGAGAAGTTCATCGAGGAGCCGCGCCACATCGAGATCCAGGTGATCGCCGACGGGCACGGCAATGCGGTCTATCTGGGAGAGCGTGAGTGCTCCATCCAGCGGCGCCACCAGAAGGTGATCGAGGAGGCGCCGTCCCCGTTCCTGGATGAGAAAACCCGGGCCGCCATGGGCGAGCAGGCGGTGGCGCTGGCCCGCGCGGTGGACTATCGCTCCGCGGGCACGGTGGAATTCATCGTCGACGCCAAGCGGAACTTCTATTTCCTGGAGATGAACACCCGCCTTCAGGTGGAGCATCCGGTGACCGAGATGGTCACCGGGCTCGACCTGGTCGAGTTGATGATCCGGGTCGCCGCCGGCGAGGAGCTGCCCATCACGCAGGCGGAGGTCCGGTTGGAGGGCTGGGCGATCGAATCCCGGGTCTATGCCGAAAACCCGCTGCGCGGTTTCCTGCCGTCAACCGGCCGGGTCACCCGCTACCGCCCGCCCGTCGAAGCAGACGCGGTCCGGGTCGACACTGGCGTCACCGAGGGCGGCGAGGTCAGCATGTTCTACGACCCGATGATCGCCAAGCTGATCACCTTCGGCCGGGACCGCGACGTCGCCATCGCCCATATGGGGCATGCGCTGGACAGCTTCGTCATCGGCGGCGTCGACCACAATATCGGCTTCGTCACCGCCCTGATGCACCATCCGCGTTTCATCGAAGGGCGGCTGACCACCAATTTCATCGCCGAGGAGTATCCCGACGGGTTCGCCGGCCGGGAACTGGATGACCGGACCCGCCGCCGGCTGATCCTGGTCGCCGCCGCCCTGCATCGCCGTTGCGAGGAGCGCAATCGCCTGGTCGCCGGCCGCAGCCCGCGGCTGCGCGACCTGGGCAGCCGTGTGGTCCGGCTGGATGGTGAGAACCACCCCGTGACCGTCGCGGCCATGTCCGGCGGCTTCGAGGTTTCCGTCGGCGAGGAGACCCATGCGGTCCTGGGCGACTGGCGGATCGGCGATCCGCTGTTCGACGGCGAGGTGGACGGCGACCGCATGGTGGTCCAGGTGACGATGACCGGCTCGGGGTATCGGCTGACTCATGGCGGTGCCGTGGTCGACGTGCTGGTCCTGACCGAGCCGGCCGCGGCGCTGGCCGAGCTGATGCCGGTCAAGCTTCCGCCCGACATGTCCAAGTTCCTGCTGTCGCCCATGCCCGGGCTGCTGGTCTCCCTGGCGGTGGAGGAGGGGCAGGCGGTGAGCGCCGGCGACACGCTGGCGGTGGTCGAGGCGATGAAGATGGAGAACATTCTCCGCGCCGAGCGCGACGGCCGCGTCGCGGGGCTGCATGCGGCCGCCGGCGACAGCCTGGCGGTCGACCAGAAGATCATCGAGTTCGAGTGAGCGGGCCGGCGCGATGACGGAACCGCAACGCAAAGCCGTGCAGGTTGTGATCTCGGGCCGGGTCCAGGGCGTATTCTTCCGCTCCTGGACGATCGATCGGGCGGAATTGCGCGGGTTGGATGGCTGGGTGCGCAACCGTCGCGACGGCACCGTGGAGGCGCTCTTCGCCGGGCCGGTGGAGGCGGTGGATCATATGCTGGAGGCCTGCTGGCGCGGCCCGGATTACGCGACCGTCACCGATGTCCGCGTGGAACCGGCCGAAGACCCCGGCGCGACCGGGTTCGAACAGCGTCCGACTGTGTGAGGATTGTCGGCAGTCAGATCGTGACGATCTTCGGGCCCTTGCTCTCCTCGGCCGCCAGCTCCGCCAGCAGATCCTCGGAGTCGCCCAGCGTCTCGGAGTCGTGGTGCGAGGACGTCAGGGTGGCGCGATAGCGGCGACCGAAGGCCGGCTGCATGATCTGGCCCAGGCGCCGCAGCACGGTCCGCTCCACGCACTGCTCGTCGTCGTGGCGCCGCACGAACAGCAGCACATAGGTCGCCGGATCGATCTGCTCGATCATCGCATCCTGGCCGAACAGCCGGTTCAGGACGTTGCCGCACTCGTCGCTGACCTCGCCCCAGAAGCTCACCTGGCACAGCACGATGCGCGAACGGGTGCCGCGCAGCAGCAGCAGCGCCCGTTGGAACGGCGCCGGATTGCGGTGGCGAATCTCGTTGGTGGCATCCCGCACCGTCGCGTAGGACGGCGGCAGGACCGGAACGTCGACTGCGGATTTCAGTACAGCTGCTTGCGGCATAGCGGCATCCTCAACTCAGCTAATCCCTCCCCGATATCAAGAAGCATACACACAGCTTTTCAGAGAGTGTTGTGTAAAACTTGTGACAATTCTACACGAGAAGAGCGTGCAATATTTGAATTGGTTAACGAATATTAACGAAAAGCCACAGACAACTTACTTTCAAAATCTCCAGTCTTGGCCGGTTTTTGCAGACTGGAATACTTCCAATCTACCGGTTCTTCGGCAGTTCAACCGGCTGGCCGTGCGGCGTCGATTGAAAGGCCGCTTCCCACGCGGTCTTGCAATTTGCAAGACCCGACGACGTCGCCAGCCCCTTGGTCACAACCAGGTGCTCCAGCGCCGCGAGCCAATGGTGGTAGTAGGTGCTGCCGTCATCCGGGTCGCCTGCGGCCTGCTCCCGGCGGATCTGCGCCGCCAGCGCCTCCGCCCATTCGCTCCAAGTGAACCGGCCGTCCTCATGCAGCTTCAGGGTCAGGGCAAAGGCCTGTGCCTGCCACGGCTCGGCAAAGACCGGCCCGTCGGCGTCGCGCGGCAGTCCTGGCAGGGCGCCGATCTCGGCGGTGCCGTCAGGCCGGCTCAAGGTAGTCGTCCCACAGATCGACATGGACCGCGTCCTTCGCCGAGGCGTCCGGTCCCCAGAGCTCCCGTGCGGTGAAGCGCACGCTGTAGACATGCTGCGGCGCGGGGCCGCGCCCGTGGGCATTGGTGTCCGGGAACACGAACACGCCGTGGTCGCGAGCGATCACGCCGCGCCGGCCGCGTACGTAGCGCGGCAGCCGGGTATGGCCCAGCGGGTTGATGGTCCTGGCGACCACCGTGTCGCCGACGGCGAATTTCGGGGCGAGGTCGGACTCGATCCGGGTCGAGTGGCCGGCGCGCAGGATGCCTTCGACCTCGTCGACCGTCACGGCGCGCACATCGGGCGGCACGACGGCGTTGGGATCGGATGCGGTGGCCGCCAACTCGTCGCGGCTGACCAGCCCGGACTCGACCAGCAGCTCGATATAGCCGTACAGCCAGATCTCGTAATAGCTGCTGGAAAGGTACTGCGCCGCCGGCATGGCCTCGCGGGCGTGGCGCGACTGGTCGATGTTCCATTTGCCCCAGCCGCGGGTGGCGCCGGCCAGGGCGAACATGCGCCGCTCCCATTCGGCATGGAAGACCGGCTCGTCCGCTTCCGGGTCGACCGGCCCCATGCCGTGCATGCCGCCCATGTCGTGGATCGAGTTCATGACGCGCCCCCTCGGGTCTGGCCCGGCAAGAGCGCCTTGCCCGTGCCGATCATGGAGTCCCGGGTGACCAGCGCCGCCAGCGCGTCCTCGTCCAGGCCGTCCGTGCCGGCGGGCCGTTCGGGGATCACCAGGTAGCGCAGCTCCGCGGTCGAGTCCCAGACCCGGACCTCGACATCCTCGCCGATCTCCAGGCCGAATTCGCGCAGCACGCCTCGTGGGTCGATGACCGCCCGCGAGCGATAGGGGGCGGATTTGTACCAGACCGGCGGCAGCCCCAGCACCGGCCACGGGTAGCAGGAGCACAAGGTGCAGACGACCAGGTTGTGCACCTCCGGGCTGTTCTCGATCGCCACCATGTCCTCGCCCTGCCGGCCGCCGAAGTCGAATTCGGCGATCGCCGCGGTGGCGTCGGACAGCAGCCGCGTCCGGTAGTCCGAATCGACCCAGCTCCGCGCCACCACCCTGGCCCCGTTGCGCGGCCCGATGCGGTTCTCATAGGCGTCGATGAAGGCGTCCAGCGCCGCCGGTTCGACCAGCCCCTTCTCGGTCAGCACCGTCTCCAGCGCCTTCACGCGCAGTGCGGTGTCGGAGGGTGGATGCTGATGGTCGTTCTTGGCCATGGGGAACCGCCAGAGGTCTCGATCCCGGCGAGCCTAGCCGGTCGACCGGGGGCTGTCATGGCCCGAGGCGCGGCCGGGACTTGCAGATTTTTCTGGCGCCACCGTTCCGAGTGGCCATCTACCCGAAGGTGGCAAGGCATGCCATCGGTCGATCCAGGAATGGAGGGGACGGATATGCGCGTGGCGCAAGCGGCGGTTCTGGCGATCTCGGTTCTGGGAATGGTCGTCAGCGGGCTGGGCCTGTCCGTGACCTATCTGGGCGCCGAGCGGCTGGAGAGGCCGGCCAGGGCGTTCATCCAATGGCAGATCGAGAAGGAACTGCGAGAAGCCTTCTCGATCGAAGCGCCGGCCGCGGAGGAAGGCGGCGTGCTGGCAGCGGCCCGTCGCGGCCTTGCCGCACGGATCGACGCCGCGGAGGTGGCCCTCGGTGTCGGCATTGCCGAGGTGATCTCCGAGCGCATCACCACGCTCTGCGTCTGCCGACTTGGGCAGCACGACCGCGAGGACATCGAGGAGCGGTTCGAAGCCGCCAGGGCGAACACCCGGATTTTCGTTGAGGCCGCGATGCGCGGCAGCATCGAGCGCGATCGTGTCGGCCTGTCGACGTTGAATGACCTGATCGCCGGACACTACGTCGATACCGTGGACAGGCTGATCCAGGATCTGCGGATCTTCTTCGGCGCGAACCTGGCCCTGTTCGCGGTCATCGGCATCGCCGGAGTGCTTTCCGCATCGGCGCCGCTACTCTTGCTGCCTGCCGGCCTGTTGTCGGTCTCCACCCTGGGCTCGGCGTCGCTGTATCTGTTTGCCCAGAACTGGTTCTACACCATCCTCTTCGGCAGCTATGTCGGTTGGGGCTATCTGGTGTGGGTCGGGCTGATCATGGCTTTGCTTGCCGACATCACCATGAACCGCGCGCGCGTGACATTCATCATCCTGGATGCCATCCATCGCGTGGTCGAGTTCTTCAGGTGCCTGCGGATCGCCACCGACTGAATTCCCGGTAACGCCGCCCGTTTCGCCGCCTTTCCGCGCGACGCGGCAAGTCGTGGTTTGTATACTCGCGCGCCCCAGCGACCCCAGGCCATTTCGAGGGTGAGCCAGTGCCATGAGCGCGCGATTGTTCGACCATCTGCGGAGCGAGACCGAGTCGCTGCACGCGGCCGGGCTCTACAAGGCGGAACGGGTGATTACCTCGCATCAGGGGGCGGCGATCTCGGTCGGCCAGGATGGCGGCCAGGAGGTCCTGAACCTCTGCGCCAACAATTATCTCGGCCTGGCGGATTCACCCGAGCTGGTGGCTTCCGCCCATGCGGCGCTGGACCGCTATGGCTACGGCATGGCTTCGGTGCGTTTCATCTGTGGCACCCAGGAAGAGCACAAGGCGCTGGAGGCGCGGCTGTCGGCGTTCTTCGGGGCGGAGGACACCATCCTCTACTCCTCCTGCTTCGACGCCAATACCGGTCTGTTCGAGACCGTTCTGGGCCCCGAGGACGCGATCATCAGCGACGCGCTGAACCACGCCTCCATCATCGACGGCGTGCGCCTGTGCAAGGCGAAACGCCTGCGCTACGCCAACAACGACATGGCCGAGCTGGAAGCGCGGTTGCAGGAGGCCCAGGACTGTCGCTTCCGCATGATCGCCACCGACGGCGTGTTCTCCATGGACGGGGTGATCGCCGACCTGCCGGCGATCTGTGACCTGGCGGAGCGCTATGACGCGCTGGTGATGGTCGATGACAGCCACGCGGTCGGGGTGATGGGGCCGGGCGGCCGCGGCACGCCGGAGCATTGCGGCGTGGCCGACCGCATCGCGCTGCGCACGGGCACGCTCGGCAAGGCGTTGGGCGGCGCGTCCGGCGGCTATACCAGCGGCCGAGGCGAAATCGTGGAATGGCTGCGCCAGCGCTCGCGACCCTATCTCTTCTCCAACACCCTGGCGCCGGTGATCGCCGCGACCTCGCTGCGCGTGCTGGACATGCTGGTGGAGAATGACGATCTGCGCGACCGGCTGCACGCCAACTCGCGGTATTTCCGCTCCGGGATGGAGGCGCTCGGCTTCACCCTGGCCGGGCAGGAGCATCCGATCATCCCGGTCATGCTGGGCGACGCCAAGCTGGCCGAGCGGATGGCGACGATGCTGCTGGAGGAGGGCGTCTACGTGATCGGCTTTTCCTTCCCCGTCGTGCCCAAGGGACAGGCGCGCATCCGTACCCAGATGTCCGCCGCCCACACAAGCGACCATCTCGACCGCGCCATCGCCGCCTTCGCCAAGGTCGGCCGGGAATTGGGCGTGATTTCGTGAAGGGAAGTCAGGATGTCGATGCTGCCGCATCGAGGCTTTCGTTGACCCCCTCACCCTAACCCTCTCCCGCGAGGGGAGAGGGGACGACGCCAGCGCCGGCCGGATTCCCTCTCCCCTCGCGGGAGAGGGTTAGGGTGAGGGGGCTCAAGAAAGCTTTGGCTCGCGAGCCGGCAACAATCAAATCTGGGCGGAACTGGTCGCTCAGTAACGGAGAGGCGGCGAATGAAAGCGCTGGTCAAGGCGAAGCCGGAAGAGGGCATCTGGATGCAGGACGTGCCGACCCCGGAGGTCGGCCACAACGACGTGCTGATCCAGATCCGCAAATCGGCGATCTGCGGCACCGATGTGCACATCTACAATTGGGACGACTGGTCCAGCCGCACCGTGCCGGTGCCGATGACCGTGGGCCATGAATATGCCGGCGTGGTGGTCGAGCTGGGCAGCGAGGTGAAGGGCCTCAAGGTCGGCGACCGGGTCTCCGGCGAGGGCCACATCACCTGCGGCCATTGCCGCAACTGCCGGGCCGGCCGCCGGCATCTGTGCCGCAACACCAAGGGTGTGGGCGTCGACCGGCCTGGCAGCTTCGCGGAATACCTCTCCCTGCCGGCGGTGAATGCCTTCCCGCTGCCCGACGAGATCGACGACGAGATTGCCGCCATCCTCGACCCGTTGGGGAACGCCACCCACACCACCCTGTCCTTCGATCTGGTCGGCGAGGATGTGCTGATCACCGGGGCCGGGCCGATCGGCATCATGTCGGTGGCCATCGCCCGCCATGTGGGCGCGCGCTTCGTGGTGATCACCGACGTCAACGACTACCGGCTGGAGCTGGCGCGCAAGATGGGCGCCGACCGCGCCGTCAACGTGGCCAGGGAGTCGCTCGCCGACACCATGTCCGATCTGGGCATGCAGGAGGGTTTCGATGTCGGGCTGGAGATGTCCGGCAATGCCGCGGCGCTGCGCGACTTGCTGCGCGCCATGAACCATGGCGGCCGGGTGGCCCTGCTGGGCATTCCTCCGGAGGAAATCCCCCTCGACCTGAACGAGATCATCTTCAAGGGCCTGCACATCAAGGGCATCTACGGCCGCGAGATGTTCGAGACCTGGTACAAGATGACCGCCATGCTGCAGAGCGGACTGGACGTCACGCCGATCCTCACCCACCGCTTCGCCATCGACGACTTCCAGCAGGGCTTCGACGTCATGCGCTCCGGGCAGTCGGGCAAGGTCGTGCTGGACTGGGCTGCTTAGGCCGCGGATGCGGTCCGGGCCAACGTTTCGGTCCCTCGACCCCGAGTGCGGCCGGATCCGCATCTGTGCCGGCGTGAAATAAAAACGTAATACTCAGAGCCCGCGCATCATTCGCCAATTCATAGAGTTTTCGCCAGCCATATTCGCCCAATTGTCATTGGACGGGCCCACGCCAGATGATACGGTCGTCCGAATTCATTTCGAGATAACAATGGGCAATGAGGAAAAGCGGTGTTTCAAACCTTGCTGGATGTCCCGTATCTGATACAGCCGACTCCGATCACATGCCAGTCGACATGCTTGAAGATGTTCGCGATGTATCTGGAGAAGAAATTCAGTATTTCAGTCGGGGCCAAACAAAAGAAGATCACGAATATCTGGAAGGAGATCAATGAGGGGACAAAAAGGCCGTCCAAGCTGAGAAATTCCTACGAAAACATGGAATGGTGGCTGGAACAGCATTTTTGCCCGCAGCAATTCGAGATCTATCAGACCACCGATGTGGATTCGGCCATCAGCCGGGTCCGGTCGAAGATCGATGCCGGGTTTCCGGTCATGGTCAGCACCAACCACGATCGCACCTCGGGCCACATCATCCTGGTCGTCGGATACCAGCCGACGGCCGACGCCGCGTCCTGCGGGATCGAATTCATCTGCCACGACCCCTACGGCAAGTTCGACCCGCAATTGTCTTCCAAGGTGTACGGCGGCCGGCGGTTCGAAGGGGCGACCTGCAACATCGACGGTTCGGAATGCGGACCCGGGAAATTCGTGATCTACGATTACGACGGGATCCGGCGCGTTCGCGAGGACAGGCATTCGACCGGCAAGTTCTATTTGATCTCCGCCGAGACCTAGGCATCTCGCCGGCCCGATTGGCGGCGTGGCACAACCGGACTATCTTCCCGTGCGGGGGCTTCCGTGCCGCAAGCGTCGGTCGCGGGCCGGCTTACGATGCTCGAGAGGGTCGAAGGGGAGCGCGATGCCACGCCTGGTCATTCTATCGCTTGTGCTGATCCAACTGGCGGGCTGCACCGGCCAGGCCGGCGCCGGGGCCCAGAGGGGTGCCGTCTCCGGTGGGATTTCCGGCGCCGTCGGCGGTCTGCTGGGCTCGCTGGTGTTCGGCGGCAACGCGGTCGAGGGTGCGGTGGCCGGCGCGGTCATCGGCATGGGCGCGGGGGCGACTTCGGGCGCCATTTCCGGTGCCGAGCAGGACCGCCGGATCGCCGAGCAGAGACAGGCGGAGATCGATGCCTTCCGCGAGCGGGTCGGTGACAACAACTTCAACGGCGCGGTGGCGCTGGTCGAGTGCCGCCATGACGACGCGCTCGCCGCCTCCGCCGTGGCGGCGCGGGCCGCCGATCCCGACTTTGTCCTGGCATCGTATTGGCTTCAGGGTCTAACCCTCACCGACCGCCGGCAGGAGACCCAGGCGCGGTCGCTCTATCCGACGCTGGTCGACGGGGACCCGGACATCGGCACCACCGAAGCGGCTGAGTTGAAGATGCGCGACCTGGTGCAGAGGCTCACATCGGTCCGGGCCAACAATGGCCTGCCGCAGGTCTGCCCCGCATAGCGGCAGGGCGCTACTGCTCCGGCTCGGTGGAGAAGAACAGCGGAAAGCCGGCGGCGCGGCCGGCTTCGGTGCCTTCCGTCGCCTTGGTTTCAGCCACATCCTTGGTGTAGACGGCGACGACGCTGGCACCGCGCGTATGCGCCGTCATCATGATCCGGTAGGCCTGGTCGTCGCTGACCCGGAAGACGCCCTTCAGCACCGTGACGACGAATTCGCGCGGCGTATAGTCGTCATTGACCAGGATGACCTTGAACAACTGCGGCCGCTGGGTCTTCGGCCGCACCTTGGTGCGCGTCTTGATGTCGGTGTCGCTCATCGGACCCGGTTCCTCTCACCAACCAGATCTTCGCGGATCGCCGGGAGTGTCGCACGGCCCCGAATGCCGGTGCAATTGACGGTTCCGTGTCGGACCGGCCACCGTCAGGCGCCGTCGCCGTCGAACACCGCGTGCCAGGCCGTCGCCATGGCCGCGTCCACATCCGCCATCGAGACCGGCAGGCCGAGATCGGCCAGTGACGTCACGCCGTGCCCCGAAATGCCGCAGGGCACGATGCCCGAGAAGTGCTCCAGGTCCGGCTCCACATTCAGGGACACGCCGTGGAAGCTGACCCAGCGGCGCACCCGGACGCCGACCGCCGCGATCTTGTCCTCGCGGCCGGGCGCCCCGCCATGGCGGCCGCGGTCGATCCAGATGCCGACCCGGCCGTCGCGGCGCTCGCCGGTGACGTTGAAGCTGGCCAGGGTCCGGATCAGCCATTCTTCCAGATTGTGGACATAGCGGCGCAGGTCCGGGCCGCGCCGCTGCAGGTCCAGCATGACATAGGCGACCCGCTGGCCCGGCCCGTGATAGGTGAACTCGCCGCCGCGGCCGCTGCGATAGACCGGGAACCGGTCGGGCGCCAGCAGGTCTTCCGTACGTGCGCTGGTGCCGGCGGTGTAGAGCGGCGGATGCTCCAGCAACCAGACCTGCTCCGGCGCGGTGCCGGCCCGGATCGCGTCCACCCGCGCCTCCATGCGGCAAACCGCCTCGGGATAGGGCACCGGGTCGTCGCTCACCAGCCAGTCGACCGGGGCATGGCCGCCGCCCGCCGACGGGCCGCCATTGGCCGCACCGGTGCCGCCCAATTGCTTGATAACGGTCATGCGATTTGGTATTCCCCTCCCGCCTTCAGCGCAAGCGCCCCACGGTTCCGGCCGGGGCGCGCATTCGGGCGACAGTGCGGTCGTGGCGGAATTGGTAGACGCGCAGCGTTGAGGTCGCTGTCCTGGAAACAGGGTGGAAGTTCGAGTCTTCTCGACCGCACCAACTTCTTCGGAAAAAGGATCCGGGCCTGTCCAAGGCCGTTTGCGGCAGAAGCAGTGCTGCGCAACCCGCCCATGCTCACTCGACCGGTGGTTCCGTTGCCATTCGGTGGATCAGGTCGACATGGGACTCGAGCCATTCCTGATCCAGCGGCAATCCCGCAATGAGTTTGCGGAAATAGGGCACGGCGATCGCCAACTCGATCAACTGCCGGACCGGTGCGTCTTTCCGCAATTCGCCCCGGTCCCTGGCCGCGGTGAAGACTTCCTCGAGGCCGGCCATCCGGTCCTTCATGAAACCCTCGATCACGGCGCGGGCCTGATCATCCGTGGCCGCCGCTGCGACAACCTGTGGCGCCACGCGACCCCAGGGCGTTTCGGTCAGCGCCATCCGGAGCTTGCCCATTATCCACGCCAGATCGGTCCGCAACGGCCCATTGGTCATGGGAGCGAAGTTCGGAGACGTCGCGGCACGCACGAAGGCATCGTTGCGCAGCGCCTCCAGTCTCGGCCAATGCCGGTAGAGCGTGCTCCGCGAGATGCCGGTCGCCTTGCTGACCGTTCCATGCGTTACGGCCAATACCCCGTCCCGTTGCAGGATTTCCTCTGCCGCGTCGAGTGCGTGATTGCGTGTCGCAATTATGCGCGGATCATCGGGCAGCTTCATCTGCTCTCTATAGAACAATCTGTTGCGTAGCGATACACCTTGTCCTACGCTCCGCCTGTGGCATCAAGGTGTTGCCGCCAGGCCATCGCATCAAGGGCTTCCGGCCTGTCGCCAGGGCAGGATCATGCCTCAACGCCCCACAGCCAGAGAATTTGAAAGTGGGTGCAACACAGGCTGACAGCACGTCCCGAAGGTTTCGCAATCGGAGGAAGAGACGATGAAGGTGAAAAAAACGCTGGTCGCAGCCGGTCTGATCTCTTTGCTGACCACGGGAGTCGTTCTTGCCGACAATCACGCGAACAACCCGTTTGCCGCCGGCATCAAGGCGCGTCAGGCCCTGATGCAGGTTCAGGCCTTCAACATCGGTATCCTTGGGGCGATGGCCAAGGGCGAAGCCGAGTATGATGCCGAAGCCGCAACCCGGGCCGCCACCAACCTCGTCCTTGCCGCATCGATCCACCAGCCGCAGGCCTGGGCACCGGGTTCGGACAATTCCGCCGTCGAGGGGACCCGGGCGCTTCCGGCTCTTTGGCAGAACTTCCCTGATGTTGGCGCAAAATCAGAAGAGCTCTTGGCGGCCGCCGAAGCGATGCAGGCTGTGGCGGGAGATGGCCAGCAGGCCGTGGGTGCTGCCATGGGCAGGCTGGGGCGTGCCTGCGGCTCGTGTCACGAGGACTATCGCGCGCCGAGGAACTAGCGCGGATATCGGCCTGGTCGGACAATCCAAGTCAGAAGATCTGGGACGATTATCTGAAGATCCAGGGCGGCCCGCCCCGCTGGCTATTCGGTCAGGGGGCCGAGCCTCGACAGGTCCTGAGACCACCAGATGTACAGCACCCGGCCGCGCAGGTTCTCGTGCGGGACGAAGCCGACCTGCGCGCGGCGGCTATCGGAACTGCGGTCGCGGTTGTCGCCCAGCATGAAGTAGTGATCGGCTGGGACGCGGTAGACCCGCGTCGTGTCCTCGCGTCGATCGTCGTGAAGTTCCTCGATGCGGTGCGTGTGTCCGCTGGGCAGGGTCTCCCAATACACCATGGCCGGCTCCAGGCCCTGTTGCGGAGGCTGTGTGGAGACGCCTATGGAATCCCGGGTCGCAGACTCGCCATTGATCTGCAGCAGCCCGTCCTGAATCTGGATCTCGTCGCCCGGGAGACCCACGACCCGCTTCACATACGTGTAGCCGGACCCGTTGGCGAGCTCGAACACAACCACATCGCCGCGCTCCGGCTCACTTGAGCGGTAGGCATATGGCGCCGCGAGCACGTAGTCGCCGGGCTGCAGCGTGGGAACCATCGAGGATGACGGCATGCTGTAGGCGCGCGTATCGAAGGGCAGGTAGTCGACCGCGTACGCCACGACATTCGCTGCGACGATGATGCCGACATAGACAAACCATCTGTTGTATCGCCGCAAGTCCAACTCACCCGTACGGCGGGCGCCGAGATAGGCGTCGACAATCACAAAGACGTAAAAGGCGAAGGCCGGAACGAGCAATGCCATCGCCACCCAGAATGTTTCCATCGAGTGGATGGCGCTGGACGAGAACAGCGCATTGAAGACAAGGAGCTCGACAAAGCCGATGGCAAAGATGATCGCGGCCCATCGACCGGCGCCGTTGTAGAGCTGGCCCAGGCCGGGAAGGACCAATGACAGCGCCGCGGCACCGAGCGGCTGTCTCGACTTGAAACCGATTGCCATTTGATCGCCCCATCGGTGATTTGGGAGCTCGGCAGGCGGGAAGACGATAACTCTAGCAGACACAGCGCCATCGAAGCCCGCGATCGGTCGAACGTGGTCCCGCCGTCATGATGGTGACCAGGCGGTCTCGCAGATCGGTCACAGGCTCTCCGGCTTCGATCGATGGATCCGAGCCGTCCGCCGCTGCCGATTGGTCGGGTGTCAGCCCAGATAGCCGAAAAGCCGCGGCAGCCAGAGGACGATGTCCGGCAACAGGATCATTGCCAGCAGCGCCAGGACCAGCACGCCGAGAAACAGCCAGACCTCGCGGATGATCTCGACCAGCGGGATGCGGGTCACGGCGTTGATGACGAAGAGCAGCACGCCGTAGGGCGGGGTGATCAGGCCGATCATCGTGTTGACGATCGCCACGACTCCGAAATGCACCAGGTCGATCCCGAGCGCACGGCAGGTCGGCAGGAACAGCGGGATGATGACGAGAATGATCGTGGTGGCGTCCAGCAGGCACCCCAGCAGGAGCAGCAGCACGTTGACGCCCAGCAGGAAGACCAGCGGGTGGACATCGAGTCCGGCCAGCCGGTCGGCCATGATGTTGGGGATGTTCTCCGACGCGACGACGTAGTTCAGGATCAGCGCGCCGCCGATGATCAGGCCGACCGCCGCGGACGACCGGGCGCTGTCGACCAGGATGTCGAGCAGGCCGCGCAGGCTCAGGGCGCGATAGAAGAAGGCGGCCAGGATCAAGGCATAGAAGGCCGCAACGGCCGCAGCCTCTGTCGGCGTGGTGACCCCGCCATAGATGCCATAGAGCAGGATCGCCGGCATCAGAAGTGCGGGGAAGGCGGTGACCGTCCGGCGCGGGAGCTCGGACAGCGGCACCGGATCTTCGAGGCCGACATCGCGTCGATAGGCGAGCCAGAAATTCATCCCCATCAGGACGATCCCCATGATGAGCCCGGGCACGATGCCGCCCAGGAACAGGTATCCGATGGAGGTATTGGAGACGAGCGCGTAAAGCACCAGCGGGATCGAGGGCGGGATGATCGGTCCGATCGTCGCCGAGGCCGCGGTGATCGCGGCCGCGTAGCCACGCGTGTAATGGCCCGAGCGGGTCATCATGTTGATGATGATCTTGCCGATCCCGGCCGCATCGGCCACCGCCGACCCGGACATGCCGGAGAAGATCAGCGATGCCACCACGTTCACATGCCCCAGCCCGCCGCGGAAGCGACCGACCAGGGCGATGCAGAAATTCAGCAGCCGGTCGCTGATCGTGCCGGCATTCATGATGTTGGCGGCCACGATGAAGAGCGGCACGGCGAGCAGGATGAAGCTGCTGTACAGCCCGTCCATCAGGACCTTGCCGGCGAGTCCGATGTCCTGCCCGACGACGACCATGTAGGTGAGCGCGCCGACGATCACCGCATAGGCGATCGGCAGGCCCATGCCCGCGACGACGAGGATGACGCCGACACACAGCAGGAATGCGAGGCTCATCCCTCGGACCTGCCGGGCGCCGGATCGTCCGTGCCGCCACGAAACGCGACCCAGGCCGACCATGCGAAGCGCAGCGAAACGGCGATCAGGAAGAGGACGTAGACGCTGTAGACGTCGCGCATCCTGATCCAGTCGCCGAAGAGCCCGGACAGCGTTGCCGTGTTCTTCAGACGCAGGATGTGGAACTTGCCCCAGGTCGGCTCGACCGACAGCGCGAGTGCCGCCGCGATGACGGCGCTTCCGACGACGACGAACCAGCGCCGCAGCCCGGGGCGCACGGCATTGTAGAGCAGGTCGAACGTCACGTGTTCGTCCCGGCGCACGACGAAGGCGCAGCCGGCGAATATGATCCAGATCCACAGGAGCAGGCAGAACTCCAGCGTCCAGCCGTAATGCGAGGGGTCGAGGGCCGGCACGGCCTCGGCGATCCATTCCAGCCGCGCGGTGTAGCGGATGGTGATCTGGATGATGAACGTCAGGAACATCAGCCCGATCAGCGTGCCGAGAAACACCTCTGCCCCGCGGAGCAGGACAGCGGCCACGCGCTTCAAGGTCATGATGTCCCCCGGCCGTCAGGCAGCGGGCGGCCGATCGGCCGCCCGTCCGCCAAAGGATCAGTTGCCGAGGGCGTTGATCTTCTCAAGCACGCCTTCCGGCCAGGAGGCTGCGAATTCGGACCCCACATACTGGGCCTGCACATGGTCCCGGAACGCCGCGAGGTCGGGTTCGTAGATGGTCAGGCCGCTCTCCTCGAGAAAGGTGCGCAAATTGCCTTCCTTCTCCAGCTGTGCCTGGCGACCGGACTCCGCGGCCGCATCCGCCGCCTCCTGTACCGTCGCCTGCTGTTCGGCGGTGAGGCCGTCCCAGACCTCCTTCGAGAACGCGATGTAGTTCAGGTCCACCAGATGCGAGGTGAGCGCGATCTGGCAGGTCACCTCGTAAAACTTGGCATCGACCACCGTCGGCAGCGGGTTGTCCTGACCGTCGACCGATCCGGTCTGAAGCGCCGTGTAGACCTCCGTGAACGCCATCGGCGTCGGGTTGGCCCCCAGGGCCTTGCCCAGGAACTGCCACGCATCGGTGCCCGGCATGCGCAGGTTCACGCCGGCCAGGTCGTCAGGGGTCATCACTGTGCGCTCGTCTGGGCACTCGCGCAGGTTCACGTGACGGCGGCCCAGATACATGACGCTGAGCAGCTTGACGCCCAGCTCGTCCTCGACTAGCTGCTTGAACGGGTCCATCAGCGGATCGTTGAACACGGCGACCTGATGCGCCGCGTCCTGATGCACGTAGCCGGTGGCGAAGATCGAAAACTCCGGGAAGAACTGCGCCAGCTCCTGGGGCGACGCGATGGACATCTCCAGGTCGCCCGAGGCGATCGCCTCCAGCTCCGAGTTCTGCTTGATCAGCGACGCGTTGTAGTGTGGCTGGTAGGTCGCGAACCCGGCCACGGCCGGCGCGAAGACCTCCTGCAGGGCGATCGAGCGCTGGTCCGTCTCCGACGCCGGGGTCGACATCCGCAGCGTGATGTCCGCGGCAGAGGCCGGGCCGGCCAGAACCGCGGTCGCGATGACCGCCAGCGCGGTCCTCCTGAGTGTCTGTGTCATGGTTCCTCCCTTTCCTTTCATGGTCGTTGAACAAACCCGTTAGGTCTGCAGGGCACGCCTCTTTGCACTGTCGATATGGGCGTGTATGGCGGCGACAGCCGCGGTCTCGTCGCGGGCTCGGAGGGCCTCGACGATCGGCAGGTGTTCCTTCATGACGGACACCACCAGGTCGGGCAGCATCCGGGTGTGGGCATGGGCGATCAGCCGGATCTTGATCGAGTTGACCCGGTAGACCTCTGAGATGATGCGGTTTTCCATATGGTCGACGATGTGGTCGTGAAACGACCAGTCCAGCCGCTGGGCCCGTTCCAGCAGCGCGTCGTCGACACCGTCACGGGCCTCCGCCAGAGTGTCCCGGTGGTCCTGTTCCATCCGCGCAAGATCGGCCGGGTCGGCGGTTCGGCAGAAATGGGCGACGGCCTCGGATTCGATCATCCGGCGCATCTGGAAGGCATCGCGAATGAGGCGGAGGTCGATCGACAGGACCTGCAGGCCACGCTTCGGCGACGTGCGGATCAACCCGTCCGCTTCGAGCCGCGGGATCATCTCGCGGATCGCGCCAAGCGGCATGCCCGTCAACTCGACCAGCTCTCGCTGGGACAGGAATTGTCCAGGCTGGATGTCCCAGGCCAGCAGCTTTTCCGTGAAGCTGGAATAGGCGTGGTCACGGAGCCGGGTCACCGCCGCTGTCATCTCAGGCCACCACCTTCATCGAAGAGAGCAGCGCCGCGCGGTCGTCGCGGCCGAGCGGCGTCAGCGGCGGCCTCAGCCGCTCCCAGGTGGGATCGTTCCGCTGTTCGGCCAGCATCGCCTTGAGCGCGGGAATGATCGGCAGGCTGGTGATCTGCGAGAGCTCGTCCAACAGTGCGGTGTCCTCCCGCGTGCTCTCGAGCAGCCGCGCGAAGCGGGCAGGGTCGAGATTGGCCATGCCGCAGATCGACCCCGCTGCGCCCAATGCAACGGCCCGGTGCAGGAGTCGCTCGTCCCCAATCAGGACCGGCACGGCATTCTGCCGCAACAGGGCCTCGGCGTTCTCCCAACTGCAGGAGCTGTCCTTGATCGCGCGGATCCGCGCCGGGGCTGCAGCGACCAGACGGCCGATCAGGTCCAACGACAGCGCCACGCCGGTGAGCTGGGGTATGTTGTAGAGGATGAAACGCGTTTCGACATCTGTGCGGGCGATCAGCTCCATATGCCAATCATGGAGCCCGTCATCGGCGCAGCCCTTGAAATAGAAGGGCGGGAACAGGAGAAACTGCGAGATCCCGAAGGCGCGCCCCTCGGCGACCTGATCCAACGCATCCTCGATTGCCGTCGCGCAGACCCCGAGCACGATCTTCTCCGCCGGGACGCCACGGGCCAGGACGGCCTCGATGGCGGCCTTGCGCTCCCGCCGTGCGATGGACGGCCCTTCGCCGGTCGTGCCGAACAGCGTGACGCCGTCGGCGCCGCCGTCGACAACGCGGCGCGCGTGGTCCCCGAGCGTCTCCACGTCGATTGCCCCGCCCTCGACGAACGGTGTCAGCAAGGCGACGGAGATGCCAAATCTGTCTGCGATCCTCCCCATTGCCCTAAAACCTAGCTGACCTGCCGCTAATTGTAAAACTGACATGTCAGATGTTGGTGGTGCGATTTGGGGGAGATCACCTCTCGTGATCCATGAAGGTTGGCGTTCTGCCACGGTGCTGAGCCAAACAATCTGTGCGGTCGGGGCCGAATTGGCAGATGCGCAGCGTGCCGGCGGGCTGCAAGGGCGACACTGCAATGGGGCCCACCTTGTTGGCAGACCGTGCAGGATTTCAGGGCTAGTCGCTCAGCGGTCCGATCCGCGACAGGTCCCGAGCCCACCAGATGTATAGCACGCGGCCGCGCAGGTTCTCTCGCGGGATGAATCCGACCCGCGGAAAGCGACTGTCCGTGCTATTGTCCCGATTGTCCCCCATCATGAAGTAGTGATCCGCCGGGATGCGGTATTCCCGCGTATTGTCACTTCTACTGAAGTCGCTTGCTTCCTGGATGAGGTGCGGTCGTCCGTCAGGGAAGGTCTCCACATAGGGTGTCGATGTGACGCTGCCGGCGCCGGTCGATGCATCGTCCGGCGCTGGCAATGGTCGCCTTTCCGATGCGACCCCGTTGATGTGCAGGATTCCGTCTGAGACCTGGATGCTGTCGCCCGGCAGGCCGACCAGCCGCTTGACGTAGATGGCGCCCGAACCGTCCGCGAGCTCGAAGACGACGATGTCGCCGCGTGTCGGTTCTTGGGAGTCATACGCTCTGGCGGCCACGGCGATCCGGTCGCCGGCCATCAGGGTCGGTGCCATGGACTGTGCCGGCAGGCTATAGGACTTGGCCCGAATCGGCGTGAAGTCGACCGCGACATTGAGGCCGGCGCCGACCGCGGCCAACAGCGCGTAGACGTACCACCTGTTATATCGCCGCAGTGCGAGTTCTCCGGTCCTGCGGGCGCCCGCATAGGCGTCGAACACGGCGAACAGCAGGAACAGCAGCCCCAGTATCATGAGCCCGGCCGCGAGCATGAACGTCGTACCGGACTGGATGGCGGGGGACGTGGTAAGGGCGATCAGCGCCAGATACCCGACGATGCTCACGGCATAGAAGAAGGCGGCGCGCCGCGGCATGCCGTTGTAGAGCTGGCCCAGCCCCGGCAGCACCAGGGAGAGCAGTGCGGCCACCACCGGTCTTCTCGATTTGACGGTCTCGGTCATGGGGCCGCATTGGTCGTTGGCGCGAATCCGCGTCCCGGATCGACCGGGCCGTGTCCGGTAACTATAGCAGTCCGACGGCCATCAAACCGCGTGATCGTTCCGCGACGGCCCCGTTTCCTCTCTGGGACTCTCCAGCCGCCGGCTCGAACCGATCGCAGGGCGGTCCGGCCTCGCTCAATGGTTCCGAAATCTTCCCGGACGCGCCGAGAGGCAGGCCCCGCGCGGGCTTTTGCATTCCCGGCAGCCTGCTATAAGGAACCGCCACGCCGTCGGGGATGCCACACATGGCAGAGAAAGACCTGCGCGAAGCCGCGCTCGATTACCACCGCTTGCCGACGCCCGGCAAAGTCTCCGTAGCACCGACCAAGCCGCTGACCACCCAGCGCGATCTGGCGCTGGCCTATTCGCCCGGCGTCGCCGCCGCCTGCGAGGCGATCGTCGACGACCCGCTGGAGGCGGGCACCGTCACCTCGCGCCAGAACCTGGTGGCGGTGGTGTCGAACGGCACCGCGGTGCTGGGGCTCGGCGCCATCGGGCCTCTGGCCTCCAAGCCGGTGATGGAGGGCAAGGGCGTCCTGTTCAAGAAGTTCGCCGGCATCGACGTGTTCGACATCGAGGTCGATGCCGACGACCCGGACAAGCTGGTCGAAGTGGTGGCGGCGCTGGAGCCCACCTTCGGCGCGATCAACCTGGAAGACATCAAGGCGCCGGAATGCTTCGAGGTCGAGGGCCGGCTGCGCGAGCAGATGAATATCCCGGTCTTCCACGACGACCAGCACGGCACCGCCATCATCGTCGCCGCTGCCATCGTCAATGCCGTCAAGGTGACCGGCAAATCCCTCGACACGGTCAAGCTGGTGACCTCCGGCGCCGGTGCCGCGGCCATCGCCTGCCTGGAGCTGCTGGTCGATCTCGGCATTCCGCAGGAGCACATCACCGCGACCGACATCGTCGGCGTCGTCTACAAGGGCCGCACCGAGCAGATGGACCCGCGCAAGGAGCGCTTCGCCCGGGACACCGAGGCGCGCACCCTGGCCGATGCGGTCAAAGACGCGGACATCTTTCTCGGCCTCTCGGCCCCCGGCGTGCTGAAGCCGGAGATGGTCGAGACCATGGCCGAGAAGCCAATCATCATGGCGCTGGCCAACCCGACGCCGGAGATCATGCCGGAGGAGGCGCGGGCGGTGCGGCCGGACGCGGTGATCGCCACCGGCCGGTCGGACTTTCCCAACCAGGTCAACAACGTGCTGTGCTTCCCGTTTATCTTCCGCGGGGCACTGGATGTGGGGGCGACGGCCATCAACGAGGCGATGAAGATCGCCTGCGTGCACGCCCTGGCGGAGCTGGCGCAGCAGGAGAGTTCCGACGTCGTCGCCAAGGCCTATGGCGAACACGGGCTGAGCTTCGGCGCCGACTACCTGATCCCAAAGCCCTTCGACCCACGGCTGATCGTGCAGCTCGCTCCGGCGGTCGCCAAGGCGGCCATGGACACCGGCGTGGCGACCCGGCCGATCGAGGATTTCGACGCCTATCGCCGGCAGCTCGAACGCTTCGTCTACCGCTCCGGCCAGGTCATGCGGCCGATGTTCGAGCGCGCCCGTGAGCGGCCCATGTGCATCGCCTATGCCGAGGGCGAGGAGGAGCGCGTCCTGCGCGCGGTGCAGGTGGCGCTGGACGAGGGGCTGGCCCGCCCGGTGCTGATCGGCCGCCGTGAGGTTGTCGAGCGCCGGATCGAGAAGCTCGGCCTGAGGCTGAAGATCGACGGCAATGTGCGCCTGGTCGATCCCCAGGACGACCCGCGCTACAACGAGTATTCGCAGAACTACCACGAGCTGATGGCCCGCAGCGGCGTGTCGCCGGACCGGGCCCGCACCATCGTGCGGACCAACACCACCGTGATCGGCGCCATGATGGTCCATCGCGGCGAGGCCGACAGCATGATCTGTGGCACCGTCGGCCCCTATCGCGACCATCTAAACCACGTGCAATGCATCGCCGGGCTGAAGCCGGGCGTGCAGCGGGCGGCGGCCATGAGCGCCCTGATCCTGCCACGCGGCACGCTGTTCGTCGCCGACACCCATGTCGATTTCGACCCCAGCGCGGAGCAACTCGCCGACATCACGGAGATGGCCGCCGACGAGGTCCGGCGCTTCGGCATCGAGCCCAAGGTCGCGCTGGTCTCGCATTCCAATTTCGGCACCCTGGAGACCCCGTCGGCGCGGAAGCTGCGCGACGCCCTGGCGTTGATCACCGAGCGGCGGCCCGATCTCGAGGTCGATGGCGAGATGCACGCCGACGCCGCCCTGGTCACCGGCATACGGGAAGGGGTGTTCCCGGATTCCCGGCTGAAGGGCCCGGCCAATCTGCTGATCATGCCGACCCTGGACGCCGCCAACATCGCCTTCAACCTGGTCAAGGCGGTCGACGAATGCGTTTCGGTCGGCCCGATGCTGATGGGCATGGGGCTGCCGGTGCATATCGTCAACCAGTCGGTGACGGTGCGCGGGCTGGTGAACATGACTGCCGTGGCGGCGGTGGATTCCCAGATCGCCGCGGCGGAGGGCACCGGATGAACGATCCGGTTCTCGCACCGGAAGCCCCGGAGCGGGAGCCGGACGAGGCGGCGCCGGTCGAGGCGTCGCCGGCGATCGGCCTGACCGACACGCTGGTCCGCAAGATCGAGCAGGCGCTCGACGAGCAGAACCTGCGCGAGGTCGAGAAGACGCTGGCGCCACTGCATTCCGCCGACCTGGCCGATCTGCTGGAACGCCTGCACAAGGATGACCGCGACACGGTCATCGACCTGATCCGGCCGCAGCTTCAGACCGATGCCGACGTCCTGACTTACCTGCAGGACGATGTCCGCGAACAGGTGCTGGAGAGGCTGGAGCCGGAGGAGATCGCCGGCGCCCTGGTCGAGCTGGACAGCGACGACGCGCTGGACCTGGTCGAGGACCTGGACGACGCGGAACGCGAGGAGATCCTCGCCAGTATGCCGACCGCGGCCCGCATGCTGGTCGAGGAAGGCCTGACCTTCCCGGAGAACTCCGCCGGCCGCCTGATGCAGCGCGAGTTCGTCGCGGTGCCGATGTTCTGGACGGTCGGCAAGTCGATCGACTATCTGCGCGCCGCCGACGATTTGCCGGACGATTTCTATGCCCTGTTCGTGGTCGACCCGATGTTCCGGCCGGTCGGCACGGCGGTGCTGAGCCGGGTGCTGCGCTCCAAGCGCTCGGTCAAGGTCGAGACCCTGGTCAGCGACGAGGTGCATCCGGTCAAGGCCGAGCTGGACCAGGAGGAGGTGGCCTTCCTGTTCCGGCAATACGGCATGGTCTCCGCCCCGGTGGTCGACGAGGCGGGCCGGCTGATCGGCGTCATCACCGTCGACGACGTGGTCGCGGTGATCGACGAGGAGGCCGAGGAGGATCTGCTGAAGCTGGGCGGCGTCAGCGAGGGCGATATCTATCGCGACGTGCTGAACACGACCAAATCGCGGATGTCCTGGCTCGCGGTCAATTTGGTGACGGCCATCGTCGCCTCGGCGGTCATCGCATTATTCGAATCCACCATCGAGAAGGCCGTGGCCCTGGCGGTGCTGATGCCCATCGTCGCCAGCATGGGGGGCAATGCCGGCACCCAGTCCCTGACCGTTGCCGTCCGCGCCCTGGCGACCAAGGAACTGACCACCAGCAACGCCTCGCGGGTGGTCTGGAAGGAGGTCATGGTCGGGCTGCTGAACGGGCTCATGTTCGCCATCGTCGCCGGTGGCCTGACCTGGGCCTGGTCCCAGGACCCGGTGCTGGCCGGCGTGATCGGCGCCGCCATGATCATCAACCTGATCGTGGCCGGCTTCTCCGGCGCGGTGATCCCGCTGGCGCTGGAGAAGATGGGCGTCGACCCGGCCGTCGCCTCCGCGGTGTTCCTGACGACCGTCACCGACGTGATCGGCTTCCTCGCGTTCCTCGGGCTGGCTGCGGCGATCCTGCTCTAGCGGGCCTGCCGGCGCGAGAAGGTGCGGGCGCCGCCGCCGGTTTCGGGGTGACCGGCAACGACGCCCGCTTGCCACGGCGCATGGGACGCCGTTCGGGGTCTCTCGATGGCGCTATTGCACCAGTTGGATCCGCTGCAGCCGGCCCGGGACCGGCACCGTCGCGTTCTCCGGCTCGGTATGCAGGTAGAGGTGGCTGCCGGAATTGATGTCGAAGCTGTTCACCACATAGAGCGACAGCGGCGACGGTGCGCCCAGCGTCGATCCGCTGTTGATGAACAGGTCGCCCTTGGGCAGGTAGATGGTGCCCTCGATGACGCTGGTGCTGTCGCTGTTCAGCAGATGCTTGTTCGGCTGGTTCAGCGACCGGTCTCCGAACAGCACCACCCCGGCGCGCGGTCCGGTGCGGATGGCGTGGATGTCGACATGGCTGCCGGAATTGGCGGTGAACGTCGCGTCCTTGCCCGACAGGTAGATCATCACCCCGTCGCCCTCCAGCGTCGCGCCGCTGTTGATCAGGAGTTCGGCGTTGTCGAAGATGTACTCGCCCGGCTGCATCAGGGCCGTCGATCCGCCGTCGATCTTCACCTTGCCGCAATAGGTGCCCGGCTCGAGGACCGTGAACGGGTCACTGATGGTGCGTTCGCCATGGTCGCAGGCGCCGATCGTCGGCGCCGGGATCGAGGCCAACGGGTCGTTCAGCACCGGACACCCGGTCCGCGGCGGAGGCGTCATGCCGCCGCCGGAATGCCCGCCATGAACGCACATGCGGTCGGCGGTCACGGTGCTGTTGGAGTTTGTCCGCGCCGCCGTCGGCGAGTCGGAATTCACCTGGACGCGGCAGCCGGCGGCCGTGACGCTGGAGCTGGAATTCACGAACATCCCCGACCCGGTCGGCGCCAGCGCGATGGCGCAGGTCGGCGAGGGCGCCACGGCCGTGGCGCGGACGGTGATGTCCAGCGAGTCGATGCCGAAGACGCTGCCGAAGGCCGCCAGGACCGAATTGCCGTTCTCGGAACTGCGCCGCAGGGTCACCTGCGTCGCGTTCGGCGGCATCTGGCCGGCCGTGAAGGTCCGCGTGTCGCCGTTCCAGCGACCGGTGACGATGTCGTCGGGCTGCAGGACCGCGCCGTAGGTCGAGGCCGGCAGGTTCTTCTCCGCATAGGCCAGCGCGGCCTCCTCGGCGTCGGTGATGCTGGGCATCTGCCGGGCGGCGGCGAGGGCCGCCGCGTCGGCGCCGGATTGCAGCCTGCGCTGCGCGGAATAGCCGTTCGCGAAATCGACGGACAGGACGGCGATGCCCACCATGATCAGGAATCCGAAAATGATCATGGGCATGATGCCGCCGGCCTCGTTGCCGGCGAAGTCGTCAAGCCGGCGCTTGCGGTCTTTCGAAAGTCTCATTGAAGCGGCTCCCTACTTGGTCGCTTGGGCTTAAAGCTGCTCGTCCCGCTGGATGGCCAGGGCCGAGATCTCCGCGCTCCCGAACGGGATCGGGAAGTCGGTGATCGAGGCCTGGGCCATCGGTGCCCGGATCAGGACCTCGATGTCCTTGTCGTTCGGGTCGATGGGGTCCGGCAGCGTGACATCGACGGAATAGTCGATGCCCCAGTTGATCAGGCGCGCATGCGCCATGGACTCAGCCTCCGCCTCGCCCAGCTCGCCGATGGCGACCCGCCGGGCGACGTCGCTTGCGATGGACGTCATGTGGTTTTCCAGGAAGAACACCGCGCCGAGTTCGACCGAACCCATCATCAGCATCAGCAACACCGGCAGCCCGAAGGCCAGCTCGACGGCAACCGCGCCGCTCTCGGTATCGGGCGACTTCCGCCGGTTGCGACCAGCACTGCCGTTGTCCCTGGAACGGCGAGCGAAACCCATGTCCATGTCCTCCAAAAAAATACCAACCGTTTTTGGCTGGTATTCGCGAGAACGGTCGATGCTGGTGTTTTATTCTCCGCCGGACGAGGATTGTTGTCCGGGCCGGCCCGCCGAAACCCCTGTTTGCGCGACCGGAACGGCGGTATTGCCGCATCGCCCCGGCGCCGGTCACATATCTGTTATTGCTGGAGAACGGACCGCATGAGCGCCTATGAACCCGCCGATCCCGAATTCGCAACCCGGGTCCGGGACAGCTTCGGCCGTCAGGGGGTGATGGACCTGATCGGCGCCAGCCTGACGCGGGTCGAGCCGGGGCTGGTGGAGATCGTGCTGCCCTACCGGCCGGAGTTGAGCCAGCAGCACGGCTTCTTCCATGCCGGCATCACCAGCACCATCGCCGATTCCGCCGGCGGCTACGCGGCGTTCAGCCTGTTCCCCGCCGACAGCTCGGTGCTGACCGTCGAATACAAGATCAACCTCACCGCGCCGGCCGACGGCGAGCGCCTCGTGGCCGTCGGCACGGTCGTCAAGCCGGGCCGCACCCTGACCGTCTGCACCTTCGAGGTCGAGGCGGAAAGGAACGGCACCCGCAAGACCTGCGCCGTCGGGCAGCAGACACTGATCTGCCTGGCCGGGAGACCGGACCAGTAGGTCAATGGTGATCGACGCCGGGACTGTGACCCAGACAGGAGTCTCACCATGGACGGCCGGCTGAGACGGGTCAGAGCATCACTGGACAGCGGAGAGGATTGAGATGGGAGCGTGGGGAACTGGCCCCTTCGAAAACGACGGCGCGGCCGACTTCCTGGACGTATTGCAGTCGTCTCCTGGCCGGTCTGTGGCGCACTGCCTGCGCACGATCGTCAATGCTCCGCCCGGTTCGAATATCGAAGTCGACATGGGAAGCGCCGGATGGGCCTGCTGCGAACTCGTCTCGCTGTCATTCGGATTTGGCGACACGAGCGAGTTGGTCGATCTCGTGATCAACGTTTTGGATCGGCTACGCCCGAAAGAGGAACTGCGACAGTTGGCCATCGACGCACTTCCTCGCATCGCCGATCCGGAACACTCGGAACTGGCCGCGTTGTGGCATGAGGGCGACCTGAGAGGCGCCTTCGATCAACAGATAGCGGACCTTGGGGAGAGGCTGGAGGCGGCCGCGTCCGGTCCGAAGCCAATTCGAAAGGCAAAATCCGGCGACATTATCGGCTTCCCCGTGGGGTCGGGCTCAGACGACTTGGTGATCGTGCAGGTCATCGCCTCTGGCGAGATCGCTGTATTCGACGGCGCGCATCGGCCTGATGCCGTCGATGGTGTGGTGGCGACAGGCAATGCGCGTCGGGTCCCTGCCTGGGTGAACAGGCTTTTGCGCCAGGGCGAGCAGCTTGCCAGCGCGCCCATTCAGAAGACGCTGAAGGGACGCAAGCTCTACGCATCGGAGTCGGGTGCGATCTCAGACTACTGCCTGATGACGGCCTCCGGCGGCGGCTACAAGAGCGTCTCGTTCGAGGAGGCGCGGCGGCACGACATCGACCGACTGCATGATCTCTCGGCCATCCGCGCTGTCGCATCTGGTCAGCTGGCCGTGGGACGTGTTCGGTCGCCGGACGAGCGTGAAGCGGACATCCGAACTCGGAATTCCGAGAAATGGGCCAGTCGGCGGGCATCGTCGTCTCCGGGACCGTTCGGTGATGAAGCGGATCTCGAGGATCTGGTCAAATGGATCGAGGAGTACAGCCTTGAGAATGCGATCCTGCGTTTCACCGAACTGGCCACCGGAGCGCAAGCATACGGACGGCCGAACGAATCAGCGGAGCGGCGACCATACGCGCTCGCGGGTCTGACGGCGCTCTGGCTGGACAAATGGCCGATCGACGACTGGCCGTCTGGATTGGCTGGACGACTACCGGCCTGTCCGGACAAACGTTTGCTGGCCGCCGCCGTGGCGGCGGCGCGCATCCTCATCGACCAGGTGATCACACGAGACGCCGAGCTCAGGCTCATCTGGGACAATGGCCCTGACAAGGGCGCCGAATTGCGTGCAACGGTGGCATCGCTGCGCGAGGCTCTGGCCTGATTCGAGTCGGCCGCACGCCGCCCTCCTGCCGGATGGCGGTTCGCCTTGCCGCCATTCCGGGATAGATTGCCCGGACGAGCAACCGAGGGAATGCCCATGATCCCCAACGCCCTGCCGGCGATGACGTTCGACCTTGGCGAGACCGCCGACCTGCTGCGCGACACGGTGATGACCTTCTCGGCCGACGAGATCGCGCCGCGCGCCGCCGCAATCGATGAGAGCAACGAGTTCCCGCGCGACCTCTGGCCGAAGATGGGCGCGCTGGGCCTGCTTGGCCTGACCGTGGAGGAGGAGTACGGCGGGTCCGGCATGGGCTATGTGGAGCATTGCGTCGCGATGGAGGAGGTCAGCCGCGCCTCCGCCGCCGTCGGCCTGAGCTATGGCGCCCATTCCAACCTCTGCGTCAACCAGATCCGCCTCAACGGCAATGACGAGCAGCGCCGCCGCTACCTGCCCAAGCTGATCTCCGGCGAGCATGTCGGGGCGCTTGCCATGTCGGAGCCCGGCGCCGGCTCTGACGTCGTCTCCATGCGCACCCGGGCCGAGAAGACGGGCGACCGCTATGTGCTCAACGGCAGCAAGATGTGGATCACCAACGGGCCGGACGCCGAGACCTTGGTCGTCTACGCCAAGACCGATCCCCAGGCCGGCCCCAAGGGCATCACCGCCTTCCTGATCGAGAAGGGGTTCAAGGGCTTCACGACCGCCCAGAAGCTCGACAAGCTGGGCATGCGCGGCTCCAGCACCTGCGAGCTGGTGTTCCAGGATTGCGAGGTGCCCGAAGAGAATGTGCTCGGCCAGGTGGGCGGCGGCGTCGCGGTGCTCATGAGCGGCCTCGACTACGAGAGGCTGGTCCTGGCCGGCGGCCCGCTCGGCATCATGCAGGCCTGCCTGGACGTGGTCGTGCCATACGTCCATGAGCGCGAGCAGTTCGGCCAGCCGATCGGCGAGTTCCAGATCATGCAGGCCAAGCTGGCCGACATGTATGTCGGCATGAACGCGGCCAAGGCGTATGTGTATGCGGTGGCCAAGGCCTGCGACCGCGGCGAAGTCACCCGCAAGGACGCCGCCGGCGCTATCCTGTACGCGGCGGAGAAGGCGACCTGGATGGCCCTGCAGGCGATCCAGTGCCTCGGCGGCAACGGCTACATCAACGAATACCCGACCGGCCGGCTTCTCCGCGACGCCAAGCTCTACGAGATCGGCGCCGGCACCAGCGAGATCCGCCGCATGCTGATCGGCCGGGAGCTGTTCAAGGAGACCGGATAACCCGATCGGCTTCGAACCGAAGGAGCAGACCCATGCGCGCACGCTGCCTCATCGTACTTCTCGCCATTCTCGCGGCCCCGACCGCCTTCGCGGATGAGCGGCCCCTGACCGGGGATCAGATGATCGCCACCCTGACCGGCCGCACCGCGATTAGCACCGATCCGGCGACGCCGTACCGGCAGTATTTCGGCCCGGACGGCAAGACCACCTACGTGCCCGAGGGCGGTCCCGCGGATGTCGGCCTGTGGCGGGTGAGGGGCGGCCAGTACTGCTCGCAATGGGGCGGCAGCGGCTGGGACTGCTATGACATGTTCGGCGAGGGTGACGCGATCACCTGGATCTGGCGTGCGACCGGCGCGGCCTTTCCGGCCCGCATGGTCGACGGCAACGCGCTGCGATAGGGGCTGCCGGCAATCCGCCGAACCGAGGTCGCGCCATGAACGATACGTCCGAGCCCCGATATCTCGAGGATTTCTCCGCTGGCGACCGGTTCCCGACAGGGTCGATCACGGTGGAGGAGGACTCGATCGTCGGATTCGCCGAACAGTTCGACCCGCAGGTCTTCCATCTCGACCGCGAGGCGGCGGCACGGACCTTCTTCGGAGAGCTGGTCGCCAGCGGCTGGCAGACCGCCGCGATGACCATGCGGCTGATGGTCGATGGCCGGTTCATGGGCGCGACGCCGCTCATCGGGCTGGGCGTCGAAGCGTTGCACTGGCCCCGCCCGGTGCGGCCCGGCGACACCCTGTCCGCCACGATCGAGGTGCTGGAGACGCGTCCGTCCCGGTCCAATCCGGCGCGGGGCACGATCCGGATCCGGACCATCACTGTGAACCAGGACGGCGATACCGTGTATGAGATGACCAGCACCGCGCTGGTCCCGAGGCGCCCCGCCGGCTGATCCCGCCGGGACGGTCGCCCGTTCAGCTTTCATTTACCGATTTTTCAGGCTAGCCGCCGACACTGCGCCGTCATTCCACGCGCGACGGACGCCCGATTGCGGCCGGTCCGGACGCGCATGACCCGGATCGTCGATGAACGCAGTGGAACTGGACATAGACGGCGTCTGGCTGATCACGCCGACGCGCCACGAGGATGAGCGCGGCGCCTTCGTGGAGACCTACAGCAGCCGATCCTTCGGCACGCTCGGCATCGACCGGGTCTTCGTGCAGGACAACCAATCTCTGTCGCGCCGGCCCGGCACCATCCGGGGCCTGCACTACCAGCGGCCGCCGACCGCCCAGAGCAAGCTCGTCCGCGTGCTCAAGGGTGGCATCCTCGATGTCTGCGTCGATCTGCGACATTCTTCGCCGAGTTTCGGCCGGCACGTGACGGCCGAGCTCACTGCCCGCGACGGCAACCAGATCTTCGTGCCCGCCGGATTCGCGCACGGCTTCTGCACCCTGGAGGCGAATACCGAGGTCGCCTACAAGGTCGACGCCCTCTACGCACCGGAGGACGAGGGCGGCATCGCCTGGGACGACGCCGCTTTGGCCATCGATTGGCCGGTCTCCGCCGACGATGTCGTGATCTCCCCGAAGGACGCCGCACTGCCGGCTTTCGATCCGTCGCTGGCGGTGTTTCCATGAGCCGGACGGTCCTCGTCACCGGCGGTGCCGGGTTCATCGGATCGGCGGTGATCCGCCTGCTGATGGCGGAGACCGATGCCCGGGTCGTCAATGTCGACAAGCTGACCTACGCGGCCTGCCCGGAGGCTCTGGAGTCGGTCTCGGGCTCCGGCCGCTATGCCTTCGAGAAGGTCGATATCTGCGACGCCAAGCGGCTGACCCGCCTGTTCGCCAAGCATCGGCCGGACGCCGTGATGCACCTTGCGGCGGAGAGCCATGTCGACCGCTCGATCGACGGGCCGATGGATTTCATGACGACCAACGTCGTCGGCACCGCCAGCCTGCTGGAGGTTGCCCGGGCCTACTGGAGCGAGCTGGACCCGGACGCGGCCGGGCGCTTTCGCTTCCACCATATCTCCACCGATGAGGTGTTCGGTTCGCTCGACGCCGAGGGGCGCTTCACCGAGGACAGCCCCTATCGGCCAAACTCCCCCTATTCGGCCTCCAAGGCCGGCGCCGACCATCTGGTCCGGGCCTGGGGCGCCACCTATGGCCTGCCGGTCATCCTGACCAACTGCTCCAACAATTACGGGCCCTGGCAGTTTCCAGAGAAGCTGATCCCGCTGATGACCATCAACGGGCTGACCGGCCAGCCGCTGCCGGTCTATGGCGACGGCAGCAATGTCCGCGACTGGCTGCACGTCGACGACCATGCCCGGGCGCTGTGGCTGGCGCTGACCGAGGGCGTTGTCGGCGAGAGCTACAATATCGGCGGCGATGCCGAGCACTCGAACCTGGACGTTGTGCGGGAGATCTGCCTGATCCTCGACCGGCTGTGCCCGGACGCGCCGGTGACGCCGCACCTCAAGCTGCTGAAATTCGTCAGCGACCGGCCCGGACATGACTTCCGCTATGCGATCGACGCCGGCAAGGCGCACGACGCGCTGGGGTGGCGTCCGCGGGAGACCTTCGAGAGCGGGCTGGAGAAGACGGTCCGCTGGTACCTCGACAATCGCGCCTGGTGGCAGGCGGTCCGCGAGGACCGCTATAGCGGCGAGCGGCTGGGTGCGGTGGCCGGAAAGCAGGGTTCATGAAGGTTCTCGTCACCGGCGCCGACGGGCAGGTCGGGCGTGCGCTTTTCGCCGCCCCGCCGGCCGGGCTTAGCCTCAGCGCCGCCTGTCGGAGAGACTGCGACCTGACCGATCCGGGGCAGGTCCGCCGACGGCTGGATTCGGATCGGCCGGATCTGGTGGTGAACTGCGCCGCATACACCGCCGTCGACCGTGCCGAGAGCGAGCCGGACCTGGCCATGGCGGTGAACGGAACCGCGGTCGCCGATCTTGCGGCGGCGCTGGCAGAGCGGGACATCCCGCTCATCCATCTGTCCACCGACTATGTCTTCGACGGCGACCGCGCCGGGCCATACGAGGAGGATGATCCGACCGGACCGGTCAACGCCTATGGCGCCAGCAAGCTCGCCGGTGAAGCTGCGATCGCCGAACGGCTGGATCGCTACGTGATCCTGCGCACCTCCTGGGTCTATGGGTCGGACGGCGCCAATTTCGTGCGCACCATGTTGCGGCTCGGGGCGGAGCGGGACGAGATCGCAGTCGTCGACGACCAGTGCGGCTGTCCGACCGCCGCGTCGCACATCGCCGCCGTCATCGTCACCATCGCGGGCGCGGTCGCGGCCGGCATGGACGATCGCTGGGGCCTCTACCACTACCGCGACGACGGCGTGATGACCTGGTATGGCTTCGCCGAGCGGATCTTCTCCAATGCCGCCCCGTTGGGTGGTGAGCTGCCGCGGCTGATGCCCGTTCGGACGAAGGACTTTCCGGCCGCCGCCCGGCGTCCGACCAATTCGGTGCTGGACTGCACCCGCATCGGCCGCGCCTTCGGCATCGCACCGAAATCCTTCACCGCCGGCCTGTCGCGCCATGTCGGAGAGATCCTGGAGGCGGTATGAAGGGCATCATCCTCGCCGGCGGGTCCGGCACCCGGCTGCATCCGGTGACGCTTGCGGTCTGCAAGCAGCTGCTGCCGATCTACGACAAGCCGATGGTCTACCACCCATTGTCGACCCTGATGCTGGCCGGCATCCGCGAGATCCTGATCATCACGACCCCCGATGACCGGGCGGTGTTCGAAGGGCTGTTGGGCGACGGCTCGGCGCTGGGCCTGTCGCTCGACTACACCGTGCAGCCGAGCCCGGACGGGCTGGCCCAGGCCTTCCTGCTGGGCGAGGCGTTCATCGGCGACGATGCCTGCGCGCTGGTGCTGGGCGACAACATCTTCCACGGCGACGGCCTCAGCAAGCTGCTCCAACGGGCGGCGGCGCGGGAGGAGGGCGCCACCGTCTTCGGCTACATGGTGACCGATCCCGAACGCTACGGCGTCGTGGACTTCGCCGCCGACGGCACGGTCCGGGGCATCGAGGAGAAGCCGGCGGCGCCGAAGTCGAACTACGCCGTGACCGGCCTCTATTTCTACGACAACCGGGTCGTCGAGGCGGCGCGCCAGGTGAAGCCGTCCGATCGCGGCGAGCTTGAGATCACCGACGTCAACAACTGGTATGTCGAGCGCGACGCCCTGCGCGTCGAGCGGCTGGGGCGCGGCTATGCCTGGCTCGACACCGGCACCCACGATTCCCTGATCCAGGCCGGCGAGTTCGTCCGGGTGATCGAGCAGCGCCAGGGGCTGAAGATCGGCTGCATCGAGGAGGTCGCCTATCGCATGGGCTTCATCGATGCCGACGAGCTGCGCCGCCTGGCCGGCCCGCTGGAGAAATCCGGCTATGGCCGCTACCTGCTGGACATCGCCGATGTTCCCGTCTGATGACCGCGCCCTGGCTCTCGGTCCTGATCCCGACCTATAACGGCGCCGCTTATCTGCGTGCCGCGCTGGATTCGGTGGTCGCGCAGCAGGACCCGGACATCGAATGCCTCGCCATCGATGACGGCTCGACGGATGCGACGGTCACGATCCTGGAGGAGTACCGCGACCGTCTGAACCTCGAGATCGAGGTGCGCCCGCGCATCGGCAACTGGGTGGCCAACACCAACCGCGCGTTGGAGCGGGCCCGGGGCACCTATGCCTGCCTCCTGCACCAGGACGATCTGTGGATGCCCGGCCGGCTGACGGCCGTCCGAGCCGCACTGGAGCGCAATCCCGCGGTGGACCTCCTGGTCCATCCCACCTGGTTCATCGACCCGCGCGGGGCCAGGCTTGGGACCTGGCGGTGCCCCCTTCCGGAAGCGCCCCAAATCCTGAATGCGGACACGGTCCTGCCGCGCCTGCTGGTGCAGAACTTCATCGCCATTCCGGCCCCGGTCTTCAGCGTTCCGGCGGCGCGGTCCTTCGGCGGGCTGGACGAGGGGCTGTGGTACACGGCCGATTGGGATTTCTGGCTCAAGCTCGCGGCCGCCGGCCGCACGCTCTGCCTGCCGGACCGCCTTGCCGGCTTCCGCGTCCACGCCGAGGCGCAGACCGCCCGGCGCAGCATCGACATCGCCGACTACCGCCGTCAGCACGAATTGGTGCTGCAGCGACATCTGCCGGCGCTCGCAATCGATCACCGCCGGCCGGTCCGCCGCATCGCCGAACTCTCCATCGCCGTGAACACAGCGCTCGCCGGCCGCTATCACGGACTGCGCCCGGGTCTCGGCGCGGTCACGGCCGCCGCCCTGCGCGCCGGGCCGTCCGGATTGTGGCGCTATCTGCGCTACTCGCGGATCGTGGAACGGGTGCGCGCCCGCCTCAAGGTGCTCAAGCGTGGCCCCGTGGCCAGCCCTCCGGTCGCCGACGACGCGCTGGCCCGATAGGCCCGTGAGCGCGCCGTTCACTTGGCATTAACCGAAATTCGACACCCTTCACGCAATGGCCCCGGAATCGCGAGACGGGGCCCCTCCGACGGATTCGAGCGCTGAGATGGACGCACCGGCAAGGCGGGACAGTTTTCTGGTCTTCGGCGCGCCCCTGATCGAGACGGCCGAGATCGAAGAGGTCGTCGCGACGCTGCAATCCGGCTGGCTGGGGACCGGGCCGAAGGTGGCGCAGTTCGAGCGCGACTTCGCCGCCTATTGCGGCGCCTCCCACGCGGTGGCGGTCAACTCCTGCACCGCCGCGCTGCATCTCAGCCTGTTGGCCGCCGGACTGCAGCCGGGCGACGAGGTCATCACCTCGCCGCTGACCTTCTGCGCCTCGGTCAACGCCATCATCCATGCCGGCGCGACCCCGGTCCTGGCCGACATCGACCCCGAGACCATGAATCTCGACCCGGCGGCGGTGGCGGCGCGGATCACCGACCGCACCCGGGCGATCCTGCCGGTGCATTTCGCCGGCCGGCCCTGCGACATGGACGCGCTCGGCGCGCTGGCCGACGCACACGGCCTGAAGATCATCGAGGATTGCGCCCACGCCATCGAGACCGAGTACAAGGGCCGCAAGGCCGGCACCTTCGGCGATTTCGGCTGCTTCAGCTTCTACGTCACCAAGAACGTTGCCACCGGCGAGGGCGGCATGGCGCTGGCGCGCGACGAGGCGGATGCCGCGCGGTTAAAGACCCTGGCCCTTCACGGCATGAGCAAGGATGCCTGGAAGCGTTTCAGCGACGAGGGCTACCGGCACTACCTCGTCACCGAATGCGGCTTCAAATACAACATGATGGACATCCAGGCCGCGCTCGGCATCCATCAGCTGGCCCGGGTCGAGCGCAACTGGACCCGGCGGCAGGAGATCTGGGGCCGCTATCAGGCCGCCTTCGCCAACATTCCGGTGCGCCTGCCGGCGGCGCCGGCCCCGGAAACCCGCCACGCCTATCATCTGTTCACGATCCTGATCGACGAACAGGTGGCCGGCATCGGCCGCGACGCCTTCCTGGAGGCCATGACCGCCGCCAATATCGGCGTCGGGGTGCATTACCTCAGCGTGCCGGAGCATCCCTATTACCGGGATCGCTTCGGCTGGCGCCCGGAAGACTGGCCCGAGGCCATGCGCGTCGGCCGCCAGACGGTGAGCCTGCCGTTCTCGGCCAAGCTGACCGCCCGCGACGTGGCCGACGTGATCGCGGCCGTCTGCGGGTGCCTGGAATGACGGTGCCCCGCGTGCTGGTCTATTGCGGCCACCAATCGCGATACGGGCTGGCCCATCTCGAGCCGCTGTTGCGGGCGCCGCTGGAGATCGCGGGCGTAGTTGTCGCCGACGATCGGCGCTGGTCGCGGTTTCGCGAGGCCCTGCTCGGGACCTCGCCCCGGACGCGGCCATCCTCCCTGTCCGACCGGGCGCGCGGGCTCTGGCTGTCACTGGTGGAAGGCCGCCGGCGCCGGCGGCAATTGCGCGCGGTCCACGCGCTGTGCTCCGAACGGGCGGTGCCGGTCTGGCGCATCCACGATGCCAACGACACCGAACATCTGGAGCGCGTCCGCCGCGAGCGGGTCGACTGGATCATCTCGGCCGCCTATCCGCAGATCTTCGGCGCCGGCCTGCTTGCCTGCCCGAGCCGGGGCAGCATCAATTTCCACCCGTCGCTGCTGCCGAAATTCCGCGGCGCCCACCCGCATTTCTGGGCCGTCGCGACCGGCGCCTGCGAGACCGGCGTGACCGCCCATCTGATGACCGAGAGGCTGGACGAGGGCGACATCGTCGCGCGGGTCTCCTTCGGCATCGAGGATCTCACCTACGCCGCCGTGTACGACCGCATCGTCGCGGCGACGCCGGAGCTGGTGGAGCAGGTGGCCGCCTATTGCCGGTCGGAGGACATGGCGACCACCGCCCAGGACCCGGCCGAGGCGACGTATTTCCGCAACGATCGGGATATCCACCACCGGGTTTTCTGGGACCAGCTCTCGGCCCGGGAGATCGTCAATCTCGTTCGGACGGGCGTTGCCTACTGTTTCTTCCAGAGGGAGCGCGTCCACATCCTCGAGGCCGCACCCGACGAGGCCGGCGGCGACCTGACCAATGGCGTCCGTGTGACGCCGGGCGCGATCGTCGGGTTCTCGCCCGACGGCGTCGCCGTCAAGGCGACCGACGGCTGCGTCCGCATTCGCCGGCTGAAGTACCGGCGGCGATCCTTCCGCCCCGATCGGTGGATGGAGAAGTTCAACGTCGGAATTGGAGAGTGCTTTTCCTAGGCCCGGCCTGCGCCGCCAATTCGGCCGCGCGCCAGCCCCTTCCTGAAGGACCGTCTCCAAACATGGCGAAATCCCTGAAGAACATGCTGGTCTATCACATCCACGACCGGGAATTCCGGCGTGCGGCGGGCCTGCACCTGCAGGGCCGGTTGATCGACATCGGGTGCGGCACGAAGCCGTATCGGGGGCTGCTGTCCGACTATGTGGACGAGCATGTCGGGGTCGATCACGAGGACACGCTCCACGACAAGCAGAACATCGACCTGATCGGAACGGCCTATGACATCCCGGCGGAGGATGCCGCGTTCGATTCCGCCGTCTGCACCGCCGTCCTGGAACATCTGGAAGAGCCGGAGCAGGCGCTGCGCGAGTGCAACCGGGTCCTGAAGCCCGGCGGCGTCGCCATCTACAGCGTGCCCTTCATCTGGCACCTGCACGAGGAGCCCCGGGACTTCTACCGGTTCTCGAAGTACGGGTTGGACTACCTGTTCCGCAAGACCGGGTTCGAGCCGATCGAGGTGAAGGCGCTGTCGGGATTCTGGGTCACCTTCGGCCAGCTCTTCGTCTACAACCTCTACCGGCTGAGGATCGGACCGCTTCGATGGATCCCGGTCATCGACGCGCTTGGCCTGCTGGTGCAGGGCGCCGCTTACGTCCTCGACCGCCTCGACCGGTCCGAGCGATGGACCTGGATGTATCTGGTCACCGCGCGCAAGCGTCCCGCCGGGGCCGAGCCATGAGCGCGCTCCGCGTCGGCATCATCGGCCTGGGCGGGGCCGGGCGGGCGCATGCGCGCCGGTTCCGCAGGAACCGGTCCGTGAGCGAGGTGGCCGGTTTCGATCCCGGACCCACCGCACTGCCCAGTCTTCGGCTCTGCCCGACCCTGGACGCGCTGCTCGATGGCGTGGATGCGGTCAGCATCTGCACCCCCGACGACACCCATCTCCACTACATCAAGGCCTGCGTGGACCGGGGCAAGCATGTGCTGGTCGAAAAGCCGATGGTGGCGAGCGCCCGGGAGGCGGAGGAACTGGGGCCGGTCCTGGCCGCGCGGCCCGACGTCAAATTCGCCGTCCACCATCAGATGCGCTTCGTGCCGGCCTTCGAGAAGGCGGCCGAGCTGATCCGCGAGAACCGCCTCGGCAAGCTCTTCTACATGGAGGCCAATTACTGGCACGACATGCGGGCGCGCAACACGCGGTTCGACGATTGGCGGGTCCGCGGCACCGGCCAGAGCGTCATCTTCGGCGGCGCCTGCCATCCGCTCGACCTGCTGCTGCACCTCGCCCCGGGAGCCCTGCGCCGCCACACGACCTTTCTCAGCAAGAACGGCTATGGCGACTATCCCGGCCCGTACACGTCGGCCACGACGCTGCTGCAGTTCGATGACGGCCTGACCGCGAAGTGCCACACGAACAACTGTGCGGTGTTCCCGCAATTCAACAATCTGGTGGTTCTCGGCGACGAGGGCAGCTTCATCGATGGGGTGCTCTACAGGGACGGCCGATTCACGGCGACCAGCCGGTTCGTCGAGACGGGCGGCCCGCTTTCGGTGTTTCGGCGGCTGGCCGGCGCGTGGCCGGCGGCGGCTCTTCTGAAAGCCCTGCCGCGAATGCCGCTGTTCCGGGGCAACCCGTTCAGCGTCTACAGCCATGACCGCGCCTGCCAGACCATCATCGACAACTTCGTCGATGCCGTGCGCACCGATGGCCCGGTCCTGGTGGGCTATGACGACGGATGCCGCGTGATCCGGCTGTGCGAGCAGGTCGAGGCGGAGGGTCTCCGATCCGGCATCTCCGGCGAGCCGGCAAGGGCGGCGGTGCCGGCGGAATGAGCACGCTGAAGCACCAGCTGGCCCAGGGCGTCGGTCTCACCGGCCTGTCCGCGATCACGGTCGCGACGGCGCACCTCGTGCAGGTGATCGTGCTCGGCCGGCTGCTCGGCCCGGAGACCTTCGGGCTCGTGGCGATCGTGATCATCGTGCTGATGATCGCCGAGCCGTTCGGGCAGCTTGGGCTGCATGAAGCGATCGTCGCGCGCAAGGACCCAACCCGGCGGGAACTGGCGAGCCTTTACTGGTTCGGCATCGCCTGGGGCGCGGTCGCCTATCTGCTGCTGCTGTCGATCGTCCCGCTGGCCGTCTGGATCATCGGCGAGCCGGAACTTGGGCGCCTGCTTCCCGTCGCCCTGACGGGACTTCTGATCGCCCCGTTCGGCGGCCAGTTCCGGGCGCTTGCCCAGAAGTCCCTGCGCTTCGGCCGGTTGGCGGCGGTCGACATCGCTACGGCCATCCTCGGCCTCGGCATCACCGTGGCGTCCGCCGCGATCTGGGATCAAGGCGCCTGGGCGCTGGTCTGGGGATACCTCGCCAGGACGGCCGTTCGAAGCGGCGCGTTCGCACTGCATGGCTGGACGAAGGGGCCGCGCCCGCAACGCCATTTCGACAGGGCGGACCTGCAAGGCTATGTCAGGTTCGGGCTGCACAACGGTGCCGCCATCTGGGCCAACCTGGTCAGCGCGCGCATCGATCAGGTCCTCATCGGGGCGCTGATGGGCGTGCAGGCGCTCGGCTTCTACAGCATGGCGCTCAACTTCACCCTCCTGCCCATGCAGATGATCAACCCGGCGGTCACCCAGGTGGCCTTCCCGGCCTTCGCCAGACTTCAGGACCAGCCCGCCAAGTTGCGGGCAGGCTACCTGCACCTGCTGCGGATCCTGACGATGGTCAACGGGCCCGTGCTGATCGGCATCGCGGTGGTGGCTCCGGTCGCCGTCCCGCTGGTGGTCGGCGAGGCCTGGCGGCAGTCGATCCCGCTGATCCAGATCCTGGCCCTCTACGCGCTGCTCCGGTCGGTCGGCAACGCGACCGGCAGCCTTGTCATGGGGCTGGGCCGGGCCGACGCGATGTTCCGGTGGTGCCTCGGTCTGCTGCTCGTCATCCCGCCCGTCGTCTTCGCGGCGAGCCTGACCGGTGCGGTTGACGCCGTCGCCTGGTCCATGGTGGCGTTGCAATGCGCCGCCTTCGTCGCCCTGTACGTCTTCTTCATCCGGCCGCTGCTCGGCGCGCGCTTCGCGCAGTATGCGAGTGCGGTCGGGACGCCGGCCCTCGTGGCCATGGCCATGGGGGCGGCCGTCATCGCGGCGGATGTGCTGCTCGCCGGGCTTTCGCCGGCGGTGCGGCTGGCCGGGCTGGTCCTGGTCGGATGTGCCGGATACGCCGGGCTGATCCTGGTCTTCCAGTGGCGGTACATCCGCCAACTGCTCGATATCGACAGCCGGCGGCGCAGCGATGCCTAACGACCTGGCCCTGGCGCCCGACATGACGCGGCCAAAGCGCCTCACCGTCCTGCACAGCTATCCCGTCTGGCTGCCGCGGACCCAGATCTGGATGTACGACCAGGTCCGGTTCCTGCCCGCCGATGTGGTCCCGCACATCCTGTGCGAGCGCACTGAGAACCGGCCGGAGTTCGGGCTGGAGAACATGCACTGCCTGGCCGACCGGCCGGCCTGGAGCCGCGCCTGGAGCCGTGGGTTGCGTGCCTTGCGCCTGCACGGGGCGCTGGGCTATTCGGCAGCGACCGTTGCGGCCTGCCGGCCGTCGATCCTGCATTCGCATTTCGGCCATATCGGCTGGTCCGACATGCCCCTCGCACGACGGCACGGGATCGCCCACGTGGTCACGTTCTACGGCCTGGACGTCAACTACCTGCCGACCCGGTTCGCCCGCTGGCGCCGGCGGCTTCGCGAACTCCTGCGCCATGTCGACATGGTCCTGTGCGAGGGTACCCATATGGCGGGCCGTGTCGCCGCGCTGGGGTGCCCGGAGGCGAAGATCCGGGTCCACCGCCTCGGCGCGGCGATCGACGACGTGCCGTATCGCCCTCTCGGCTGGCAGCCGGGCACGCCGCTCCGGGTCCTGATCGCCGCCTCGTTCCGCGAGAAGAAGGGCATCCCCGACGCCCTGGAAGCGCTGGCCCGCCTGCAGCGCGGCATACCGATCGAGGTCACCCTCATCGGCGATGCGGGCGAGGAGCCGCGTGCGCAGGCGGAGAAGCGCCGGATCCTTGAAACGATCGCGCGGCACGGGCTGCAGGATACGGTGCGGACGCTCGGCTATGTCCCGCATGAGCGGCTCCTTGAGGAGGCGCGGTCGCACCATGTCTTCCTGTCGCCCAGCCTGACCGCGCGCGACGGCGACACCGAAGGCGGCGCGCCGGTGTCGCTGATCGACATGGCGGCGAGCGGCACCCTGGTGGTCAGCACCCGGCATTGCGACATCCCGGAGATCGTGCGGGACGGCGAAACCGGGCTGCTGGCCGAGGAGCGGGATGTCGACGGCCTGGTAACCAAATTGGAATGGCTTGTCGCGCATCCTGGCGCCTGGGAGCCGATGCGGGCTGCCGCCCGTCGGCATGTCGAGCAGAACCACTCCGCACCCATCCAGGCCGCGCGGCTGGCGGAACTGTATAGGACTTTGGCTCAGTGACGACGGCATCCATCGCCGCTCCGGGCGGCGTCATTCGCACTTCGCTCCGGTCGCTGCGCGCCGCCTGGCTGCGCGGCGACCGCTACTATTGTCCGCTCTGCGACGCCAGCTATCGGCGCTTCCTGCCCGCCGGCGAGCGGCGCCGGGAGAACGCGCTCTGCCCGGGCTGCGGGGCTCTGGAACGGCACCGGCTTCTGGTCGCGGTCCTGGACCGGCTCTGGTCGGACGGCCGCCTGCCGCGGGGTGGCCGCATGCTGCATGTGGCGCCGGAACGGTCGCTGGCGGCCCGGTTCGAGGACGCCTTCGACTACCTGTCCATCGATCTGGACGGCACCCAGGCGATGATGGCGATGGACCTGACCGACCTGGTGTTCCCGGACCACAGCTTCGACGCCATCATCTGCAACCACGTGCTGGAGCACATACCCGACGATCGCAAGGCCATGAGCGAGCTGTTCCGGGTGATGAAACCCGGCGGCTGGGGCAGCCTGCAGGTTCCGATCGAGGGGGAGACCACACGCGAGGATCCCTCTGTCGTCGATCCGCAGGAACGGCTGCGGCTGTTTGGCCAGGAAGACCATGTGCGCCAATACGGCCGCGATTTCCTGGACCGGCTGTCCGACACCGGGTTCGAGCTCCTGGTGCTGCCCCGGGACGAGATTGTCTTTGCCGACGAGGCGGAACGGTTGTCCGTCGCCTGCGAGGACGAGGTGATCCTGGTGCGGCGGCCCGCATGAGCGCTGGGTGATGACCGCCGAGACTCCGGTTCCGGCCGTCAGCGTCGTGCTGCCGACGCACAATCGCGCCGGCCCGCTGCGCCGCGCCGTCGGCAGCGTGCTGGAGCAATCCTTCTCCGACCTCGAACTGATCGTCGTCGACGACGCCTCGAGCGACGAGACCGGGCAGGTCGTCGGCGCCATCGCCGATCCGCGCCTGCGCTATGTCCGCCTTGACCGCAATGTCGGGGCGCCGGCGGCGCGCAACGCCGGCATCGCGGCGGCACGGGGCCGGCTGATCGCCTTCCAGGACAGCGACGACGAGTGGATGCCGGGCAAGCTCGAACGGCAGGTCGCCGCGCTGCAGGCCGGCGACGCCGGCGACGTCGCCTTCTGCGCCTTCCTGCGCACCGACGGGCGCACCGCCCGCCGGGTTCCCGGTGCCGGGCTGCGTCTCGGCGGTGGCGACCTCCTGCCGCGACTGCTGGGCGGCAACATCGTCAGCACCCAGACGCTGCTGGTGCCGCGCGACCGGCTCGAGGAGGTTGGGGGATTCGACGAGCGATTGGGGCGGTTCCAGGATTGGGACCTGGCCATTCGATTGGCGACGGTCGCCCGGTACCACTACGTCAACGACCCGCTGGTGGTCATCCACGACACGCCCGGCAACATCACCGCCAATGATGCCGCCGGCGCGGCGGCGCTCGAAATCATGCTGGGGAGCCACGCCGCACTCTATGACCGCCAACCCGGCGCGAAGGCATCCGCGCTGCGCGGACTTGGCCATCTGCACTGCCTGGCCGGCGACATGCCGGCCGGCCGGCGGCAGTTCCTGCGCTCGCTGGCCATCCGGCCGCTGGCGCCGAGGACCGTGATGGCGCTGATGATCTCGCTGTTCGGGATCGCGGCCTATCGCCTTGCCAGCACCACGCGCCGCGGTCGGCGCGATGCCCATGCCGACACGCCGGCGGCCCTGGCCGCCAGCCGGCCCGGCGAGGCGTAGCGCCCATGCGGCGCGTGCTCCAGACCGTCTGGCCGCGGGTCCGGCGCTATCGGGTCGAAAGCCTCTGGATGGCGGCCCTGTTCTGCCTGGGCCTGCCGTCCTATCTGCGCAGCCTGCTGCGCCGACAGTCCGACCGGGTTCGTGAGACCTGGCCCGGCGCGAACGCACTCGAGCCGGCGCGCGACGTTGCCGTCTTCGTGCATTTCGATCGCCAGGGCCATGTCGGGCGCTGGATCGAGCAGTATCTCGAGCAGCTGTGCGCCGCCGGTTTCGCCGTCATCTTCGTCAGCAACGCGCCGCGGCTGGACGCCGACACGCTCGACCGCATCCGGCCGCACGCGGCGCTCATCCTCCGCCGCGACAATATCGGTCATGATTTCGGGGCCTATCGCGACGGGCTGCACCGCATTCCCGACCTCAGCGAGACCCGGCGGCTTGTGCTGGCGAATGACAGCGTCTTCGGGCCCTTGCGGCCAGTGGCCGATTTCGTCGAGGAGATGCCGCCGGACGGCGCGGCCGTCTGGGGCGTGACCGACAGCCGCGAGGGGCACGATCACCTGCAGAGCTATTTTCTGCTCTTCCATGCCGAAGCGCTGCGATCACAGGCCTTCGCCGGGTTCTGGGCCCGGTGCCGCGACGTCCAGAGCCGATACTGGAACATCCTGATGCGCGAGCTGGCGCTGTCGCGGGTCATGGCCGGCGCGGGGCTGCGATGCCGTGCGCTGTGTCCGTACCGGGACGCCGTGGCGATCCTCGCGGGCCGGGATCCGGTCGGACCGCAGCCGGTCAACCCGACGCACGATCTGTGGCGGGTGCTGGTCGACGACATGGGGTGCCCGTTCATCAAGCGGGATCTTCTCCGCGACAATCCGACCGCCGACCCCGATCTCGATCGCTGGCGCGACAGGGCGGCCGCATCCGGCGTGCGCGGACTCCAACCGGGCGGCCGCCAAGCGCCCGACGGCGGGACGCTCGGCGGCGTGTCGGGCGCATAGCGCATGTCGACCCCGCCTCCCATTTCTTCGCCGTCGACGGCCGCCGCCGGCCCATCCGCCGGGACGCCCAGCAAGGTCGCGATCGTGCTGGCGGCGCTGCGCCGCCACGGCATTCGGCCGGTCGCCCGAATGGTGCTATTGCGCGTCGGCGAGGCACTCAGGATCGGCCGGGCCGACAGCGCCGGCCTCTGCGCCGACCGCGTTCGCGGGAAACACGGGCTGGAGGTCGGCGGTCCCAGCCGCGTCTTCGGACGGCGAGGACTCGTGCCGATCTATCGCCACGCCGCCCGAATGGACAATTGCAACTTCGCCGGCGAGACCCTGTGGGAGGGCGCGATCGATCGGTCCGCGCCGTTCCGGCCCGAGCCCGGTTCGGCCGCCGGAACCCAGCTCATCCGCGAGGCGACGGCGCTGACCGGGATCGCGCCCGAGACCTATGATTTCGTCTGCTCCTCCCACACCCTGGAGCATGTCGCAAACCCCCTGGCCGCGCTGGAAGAATGGCTGCGCGTATTGCGCCCCGGCGGCACGCTGATCCTGCTGCTGCCGCACCGGGAGGGCACCTTCGACCATCGCCGTCCGGTGACCAACCTGGCGCATATCATCGAAGACCAGGCGCGGGGCGTCGGCGAAGACGACCTCACTCACCTCGACGAGATCCTGGCGCTGCACGATCTGTCCCGCGATCCGCTTGCCGGCAGCCCTGAGGCGTTCAAGGCCCGGTCGCTGAGAAACCCTGTCAACCGCTGCCTGCACCACCATGTTTTCGATACCGATCTGGCGGTGCGCCTGGTCGATCACGCCGGTTTGCAGGTGCTGGCGGCGGAACGGGCCAGCGCGGTCGATATCGTCGTGGTCTGCGCCAAGCCGGCCTCGGGTGCACGACCGGACAATGGGGCGTTTCTGACGGACCAGCCGGCCTTAGCAGCCGAAGGCGCCGGGCCGGCAACGCGGCCCTAGATCGACAGGGCGAGGGCGAGCCAATAGAACCGCCTCGGCGGGACGATCCGCCATTTCAGCGTGTAGTACACCCGCCTCGGCAGGCTGGCGGCGGGGAAGGCGATGAAGTCCCGCAGCAAGGCAGCCTGCTCGGCCGAGACCCGGCCGGCATGGGCCTCCAGGAAGGCCTCGGCCTGGCCGAAAACCCGTCTCATGCGCCGCTGGTGGTCTCGCAGATCGCGGAACGCCTCGATCGTTCGTGCCGCCAGATGACGCGGCTGGAAGGACCGCGCGCCGATCGTGTTGCCGCCATGCTGGCGGTACAGGACCGTCGGCTCGGCGATGTGGGCGGTCGCTCCGAGCGTCGTCGCGGTGAGGGCGACCCACCAGTCATGGGCGGCGGCCCGGTCGGGGATCGGGGTGCAAACGTCTCTCAGGGATCGATTGAACACCGTGGCACAACCCGTTGCGACGTTTTGCGCCAGGACGCGGTTCAGATCGTTGCCGGATCGCGGGTCCAGCCCCCGATAGGCCCAGAAGGACGGGCTGATCTCGTTCAGCTCCCGATCCACGACCCGAAGGTCGGAGTGCACCAGCAGGGGCGTCGTCGGGCCGTGCGCGCGCTCCAGTTCCGCCAGGGCTTTGATGCACCGGTCCAGCTTGTCCGGCAGCCAGATGTCGTCCTGGTCGCACAGCGCGACGTAGTCGGCCGTCGTGTGCTCGAGCAGCCGGGAGAAATTGCCGGAGTATCCGAGATTTCCATCGGTGTCCGAGATCAGGTGGAAGCGGTCCGGCCACTCGCGGGCATACCGCTCCAGGATCCCGGCCGTGCCGTCGGACGAGCCATCGTCCCGGGCCAGCACCCGCCAATGGTCGTGGGTCTGCCCGCGGATCGACTCGATCTGCTCGGCGACGAACGCCGCGCCGTTATAGGTCGCGAGCAGGATGTCGACCGAAGGCGCGGCGCTCATCGGCTTCCGTACCAGGAGGGCGGCAGCGGCCGGCCAATCAGTTGCTCGAGTGCGGCGTACTGCGTGCGGCAGCGGTCGCGGATCGCGGCCAGGGCATCCGCCGGAACATCCGCGGGGGGCTCGGCCGGGCGATAGAGCAGGGATTCGACCAGCCGGTTGCGCTTCACCGCGCCGACCAGGTTGGACAGCCCCAGCCCGCGCAGCAGGCGCGCGGCGGCAAACGCCGTCTGCGTCATCGCCAGGGACCGCGCCTGTCGCGCCGCGTTTACCTTGCGGTCGACGAAGTCCGGCTCGAAATCCTCGCCCACGCCGAGGAATCGGTAGAGCCGGCGCACGACCGCGCGCGGCGATGCCTGCACCTCGTCGAAGAAGACGATCTCGATCCGGTCGGCGGGGAACGCGTCGTAGAACGGCCGGAGGTTGTCGGTATATCGGAGGTATCGGTCCACGACGTCGCTGCTCGCGTAGCTGGCCAGGTCGCAGTCCCGGTCCAGGGTGTGCACCCGGGCATAGTTGAAGGACGAGACGACGAACGCGCCCGGCTCGCGCAGGCAGCAGATGATCTTCGCGTCCGGAAGATGCTTGTGGATGCGGGCGCAGGCGCCGTCGGCGCTGTAATAGTCGTGGGACAGCTCGCCGATCGCACGGGCGCCGTTCGCGCCGGCGAAATGCCGGGTATACCAGTCGAAACCCTGATCGTAGTTGCGATCGAAAAACTCGATGTTCTTGGCCGTCGGAACGAACACCTCGGGGTGCTGCCGCAGGATCTCGAACATCCAGGACGACGCCGCCTTCGGCATGCCGACATACAGGAAATTCGGCGTCGGCCGGTCTACTGGCATGGCGGAGAGTTGGGACACGATTTTTGGCGTATGGGCCTGGGCGAATGCCCGGTCATCGGCCCATCTCGCCGGTACGCAGATCATTGCCCGGCGCCGTCTCCTCGCCGCGATCGCCGGCGTCCGGCGGCGCCTCGGCAACGGCCACGGTGACGACCTTGGCGCGGTTTCCGACGACGATGGAGAGCAGGAAGCCACCGAAAAAGCCCTGGACGCCGATGACGATCAGCGTCATGGCCGCGATCACCTCGCGCAGCATGGACAGGGACCCGAAACCGCCCTGGGCCCAGGTCGCGACCACATAGGCGAACAGCCCGCCGCCGCCGAGCATGAGCAGCATGCCCAGGATGAGCATGTATTCCAGCCGGGCGAAGCGCAGCAGCCAGGTCAGCTTCGGTCCGGCCCTGCGGTAGCCTTGGCTCAGGCCGTAGAGGATCGTCGCCAGCCCGAAGATCGCTGTCTGCTGGGCCATGACCAGCAGGGATCCGGCGATCACCATCCAATGGTCGCCGAACAGGAACGGCCCGATGGCGATCATCCGGGCATTGGCGTTGAGCACCAATCCCGCGGCAAGCACCGTGCCGACCAGGGCGAAGAGCGCCGACGGCACGAAGAACAGCCAGGCCGGGCTGAGCATGAACAGGTAGCGCAGATGCCGCCAGCCGTCGCGCCAGGGCCTCAGATGCGGCGGCCGGCCGCGCTTGTCGGGCCTGAGCGTGATCGGGATCTCGGTGCGCTTCAGCCCGACCAGGGTGGCCTTCACCACCATCTCGCTGGCGAATTCCATGCCCGTCGAGGACAGCCGCATGCGCTCGAAGCCCTCGCGGGTGAAGGCGCGCATGCCGCAATGGGCATCGCTCAGCCCGGAGCGGAACAGCAGGTTCAGGATGCCGCTCAGCGCCGGATTGCCGATATAGCGGTTCTTCCAGGGCATGGCACCGGGCAGGATCGTGCCCTTCAGCCGCGAGCCCATGCACAGATCGAAGCCCTCGCGGAGCCGGGTGACCATGCCGACGGATTCGCGGAAATCGTAGGAGCAGTCGGAGTCGCCCATGACGATGTAGCGGCCGCGGGCGGCGGAAATGCCGCCGATCAGCGCGGCGCCGTAGCCGCGCTCCGTCACACCGACCACCCGCGCGCCCAGGCCCGTGGCGATGGTCTGACTGCCGTCCTCGCTGCCATTGTCGGCCACGACGATCTCGCCGGACAACCCGTGGTCCTGGCGCAGCACCGCCAGCGCCTGGCGCGCCTCGCCGACGCATTCCGGCAGCGTCCCCGCCTCGTTGAGGCAGGGGATCACGATGGAAACGTCTGGTGGCGCGTGCGTCATCGGGCCCGGCGATTGGCAAAACCTCGCCAGACCCTAAGGACCGCGAATGGAAAAAGGCTTAAGGGCCCGGCCGGTCAGCCGCCGGTGCAGCGGGGTCCGGTGGCGATCGAGCGCACCGCCCGATCGGGCGACGAGACCTCATATCCGGCCTGCGAGGTCGGTGCGATCTGCTTTATTCCCATGGGTGTCAGGTCGTGATAGTCGACCACCGCGATGGTGTAGCGGTCGCACAGTGCCCGGATCTGGTCCTCGGTCAGGCGCTGCAGGCCCATGATCTTGGGTCGGTTCTGCAGGAACGGGTCGTTGCGGACCAGCTCCGGCCCGAACCAGATGCCGGACTGGTCGACCAGCACCACATCGGTGTCGAACGCCTGAACGTGGCGGACAGCGGCGATCGTCGTCGAGGCGACGCGCTCCACCTGAACGGCGCGCAGCGGCATGGCGACCAGCAGCATGGCCGCACAGCACAGCCCGACCGCCCGGTTCAGGTCCGGGCGCAGCTGCGGCTTGCCGGTCGCCAGCCGGACCCAGCCCAGCGTGGCCAGCAATGCCAGCGAGCCCAGATGCCCGTGCAGATACGGGTTGCCCCAGCCATCCTGGCGTTCCGCCGGCAGGAACAGGCTGACCACCACCGCGACAAGGATGCCGACGGCGAGCGGCCGGAACGGAAAGGAGGTCCTGGACCAGGGGCGCAGCGCGGCGAAGACCAGCGGCACGATGATCACGTTCATCCAGCCGAGCATCCGCAGCAGGTTGAGCAGGGCCGTTGCGATGTCGGCCGCGGAGGGCAGGGCGTAGGCCAGGATTCCGGCCTGAACCGGCCCAATGGCGGCGTTCAGCGCCTCTTCGGCGCCGATCCCCGCCGTCGCGGCCGCGACCAGACCGGTCCAGTGCAGCCATGCCAGGGTCGCCAAGCCGTAGCTGGCGGCGTAGAGGCAGACCAGCGGCCAGCGCCGGTTCACCAGCAGCCGCAGCAGGAAGGGCAAGACGAAGAGCGCATGCACCTCGATGTGCTGCACGCCGGCCGCGACGATGCCGACCAGCGCCGCCGCCAGGTGGCCGCGTCGATCGTCGCGCATGTACAGCCACAGCCACAGCAGGTTCAGGCAGAGCAGCGGCCCCCAGGGGGAGCCGGTCATGCCGGTGAACAGGAATTGCGGCGAGGTCGCCAGGAATACCGCCGCCAGGATCGGTGCTGCGTCCTGGTCGGGCCAGAGCCTGCGGGCGATCGCGGCCGCCAGCAGGATGCTGAGCGCGGCGAACCCCGCGCCGAGGATCCAGTCTACCCTGGCAAAGTCGAAAGCGGCCCGGATGGCGGGAAGGACGGGGCCGCCGGCCGATGCCCAGGCCCCGGTCTGCGGGTCCTGCGTGGCGAGCGGCGACATCAGCGCATGCACGTAGTCGGCCCAGGCCTCGGCGATCGGCGCCGCCGCCAGCCCGCCGCCGAATATGGAGGCCTGGAATGCCGCCGCGCGCTCGCCGGCGAACGGTTCCGCCTTGTAGATGATCAGAGCGCCTGCGCCCCCCAGGATCAACACGGCCGCGGCGATCGCCAGCGGGTGGCGCACCGGTCTCGCGGTGTCTGGCGCATGCCGGTCCAGCCACCGCGAGACCGCGTCCGGGAGCGGGCGCTGCATGGCCCAGCCGACATAGGCGATGATCACGATTCCGAGGGTGAACCAGGGGAGGTCCTGAACGCGGAACAGGATGCCCGGGGAGGTCTGTCCGACGGCGCCCAGCAGACCGTCGCCGATCTGCCGCAATCCGAGGCCGATGACAGCGCCGAGCAGGCACAGCAGGAACAGCAGCCGCAGGCCGGAGCGAAACACTCCCGCCGCCAGCCGGCCGCCCCCGGCGCGTGCGGATACACCGTATCCCTGGCTCATCGCCATCGTGGGTCCCAACCCCGACCCTCCCCGCAACTGGCCCGCCCCCCGAGACCGGGCCTTCCTGCCCTGTCATGCTGGCTCTCACAGGTGGAGGAAGGGTTAATCGGCGGCGGCGAAAGCGTTGGTAAACGGGCCATAAAGGTTAACGATGCAGGCCCGACGGCGCTTGGAGCGGCCGCCCGCCGGGGCTATATCTGAAGCATCCAGACATCACCCCAGACAGCGGAGCGACATCATGTCCAGCAGCGATCCCATCGTCATCGTCGGCGCGACCCGCACGCCCATGGGCGGCTTTCAGGGCGAGTTGAAGGACGTGACGGCGCCGGCCCTGGGCAGCGTGGCGATCCGCTCGGTTCTGGACCGCACCGGCGTCGACCCGTCCGAGATCGACGAGGTGGTCATGGGCTGCGTCCTGCCGGCGGGACAGGGCCAGGCGCCGGCCCGCCAGGCCTCCATCGGCGCCGGCATCCCCGAGGCGGTCGGCTGCACCACGGTCAACAAGATGTGCGGGTCGGGCATGAAGGCGACGATGATGGCCCATGACTCGATCGCCGCCGGCTCGGGCGGCATCGTCATCGCCGGCGGGCTGGAGAGCATGACCAATGCGCCCTACCTGCTGGACCGCGCGCGGGGCGGCTACCGGATGGGCCACGGCAAGGTCTACGACCACATGTTCCTGGACGGGCTGGAGGACGCCTTCGACAAGGGCCGGTTGATGGGCACCTTTGCCGAGGACACCGCCCGGCATTACCAGTTCACCCGCGAGGAACAGGACGCGTTTGCCATCGAGAGCCTGTCCCGGGCCCGCAAGGCCGGCGAGGACGGCACATTCTCCGGCGAGATCGCGCCCGTTACGGTGAAGACCCGCAAGGGCGAGACGGTCATCGAGAGCGATGAGCAGCCGCGCAACGCCAGGCCGGACAAGATTCCGAACCTCAGACCCGCCTTCGACCCGGAAGGCACGGTGACGGCGGCCAATTCCAGCTCGATCTCCGACGGCGGTGCGGCGCTGCTGCTGATGCGGCGGTCCGAGGCGGATCGCCGCGGGCTGAAGGTGCTGGCCGAGATCAAGGCCCATGCCGCCCATGCCCAGGCGCCGGCCTGGTTCACCACGGCGCCGATCGACGCCATGCGCAAGGTGCTGGAGAAGGCCGGCTGGTCGACCGGCGACGTCGATCTCTACGAGGTCAACGAGGCCTTCGCGGTGGTGACCATGGCGGCGATGCGCGAGCTGGGGCTGGCCCACGACACGGTCAATGTGCACGGCGGCGCTTGCGCTCTCGGCCATCCGGTCGGGGCCTCCGGTGCGAGGATCATCGTGACCCTGCTGGCGGCGCTTGAGAAATATGATCTGAAACGGGGCGTTGCAAGCCTGTGCATCGGCGGCGGCGAGGCCACGGCGGTGGCGCTGGAACGCGCGGCGTGAGCCGCCGCCTCATCAGCGGCGGATCGGAGTTCGAGGCCAAGGCCGGCTATTCCCGGGCCGTCGTCGACGGCGACTGGGTGCATGTTTCCGGTACCACCGGTTTCGACTATGCCGCCGGGACGATCGCCGACGATGTCGCAGCGCAGGCGCGGCAGACCTTCGAGAACATCGCCTGGGCGCTGGGAGAGGCGGGGCTGGGTCTGGCCGATGTGGTGCGGGCCCGGTACTACCTGACCCGGCCAGAGGACTGGCCCGATTTCGCCGCTGTCCTGGCTGACGTGTTCGGCGAGATCCGGCCGGCGGCGACCTGCATCATCTGCGGGCTGGTCGACCCGCGCATGAAGATCGAGATCGAAGTCACCGCCCGTCGCTCGTCATAGCGACCCGATACCGGCTGGAAGGAGCGCGAAGAGGCCATGCCGACTGCACTGATCACCGGGGCCGGGCGCGGTCTCGGCCTGGAATTCTCGCGGCAGTTCGCCGCCGATGGCTGGACCGTGCTGGGCGGCGTGCGGGATCCGGAGGGCGCGGACGATCTGCGGCGCATCGACGGCGACGTCTCGGCGGTGCCCCTGGACGTGGCCGACCCGGCATCGGTGGCGATCCTCGGCGAGCGCCTGGTCGGCGTGCCGATCGACCTGCTGATCAACAATGCCGGCATCTACGGGCCCCGCGACGTGGCGCTGGGCGGCTTCGATTTCGACGCCTGGCGCGAGGTGTTCGAGGTCAACACGCTGGCGCCCATGCGCGTCGCCGAGGCCTTCATGGAGCACCTCCGGGCCGGGCAGGGGCGGCGCATCGTCACCGTCTCCAGCAAGATGGGCAGCATCGGCGAGGGCAGCGGCGGCAGCTACATCTACCGTTCGTCCAAGGCGGCGGTGAACGCGGCCATGAAGAACCTGGCCATGGATCTGACGCCCGAGGGCTTCACCATCGTTGTCGTGCATCCGGGCTGGGTGCGCACCGATATGGGCGGCTCGAGCGCGGCCATCGACGCGGTGGAGAGCGTGACCGGCCTGAAGCGGGTGATCGACGGGCTGACGCCGGCGGATACCGGCCGCTTCTTCAACTATGATGGATCGGTGATTCCCTGGTAGGAGGCGGCATGCAGGACTGGCACCTGGCGCAGGCCAACATCGCCCGGGCGGTGGCGCCCATGGACGATCCGGCCATGGCCGATTTCATGGCCAATCTGGACCCGATCAACGCCTTGGCGGACGGGACGCCGGGCTTTGTCTGGCGCCTGCAATCCGGCAGCGGCAACGCCACCGACATCGCGGTCACCGACGATCCGCTGGTGATCCTGAACATGTCGGTCTGGGAGTCGGTCGAGGCGCTGTTCGACTATGTCTATCGGACCGCGCACACGCCCGTCATGGCCCGGCGGCGCGAATGGTTCGAGAAACCGACGAAGCCGCATCTGGTGCTGTGGTGGGTCGAGGCCGGCCACCGGCCGAGTGTGGCGGAAGCGCTGGAGCGATTCGATATGCTGGCGGAACGGGGACCGACGCCGGATGCCTTCACCTTCAAGCAGCGCTTTGCGGCACCCGAGATCGTGCGGGCGGGCTAGGCCATGCTGCTGAGCGAAGACCAGACGCTGATCCGCGATACCGCGCGGCAGTTCGCGCAGGACAAGCTGTGGCCGAATGCCGGCGAGTGGGACCGGACCGGCGATTTCCCAACGGTGGCCGTGGCCGAGATGGGCGCGCTCGGCTTCCTCGGCATGCTGGTACCGGACGAGTGGGATGGTGCCGGCGCGGATTTCGTGTCCTATGCCCTGGCGATCGAGGAGGTGGCGGCCGGCGACGGCTCCTGCTCCACGATCATGAGCGTGCACAATTCCGTGGGCTGCGCGCCGATCCTGGCCTTCGGCTCGACCGAGCAGAAGGAACGGTTCCTCAAGCCCATGGCGCGGGGCGATTTGCTCGGCGCCTTCTGCCTGACCGAGCCCCAGGCCGGCTCCGACGCCGCGGCGATCAAGACCCGGGCGGAGAAATCCGGCAATGGCTGGGTGCTGAACGGCACCAAGCAGTTCATCACCAACGGCAAGCATGGCCAGATTGCAATCGTCTTCGCGGTCACCGATCCGGAGGCCGGGCGCAAGGGCATCAGCGCCTTCATCGTGCCGACGGACACGCCGGGCTATTCCGTCGCGCGGCTGGAGAAGAAGCTCGGCCAGCGTGCCTCCGACACGGCGCAGATTGTGCTGGAGGAGTGCAAGCTGGGCGCGGACATGCTCCTTGGCGAGGAGGGTCAGGGCTACAAGATCGCCCTGTCGAACCTGGAAGGCGGCCGCATCGGCATCGCCGCCCAGGCCGTCGGCATGGCGCGCTCGGCCTACGAGGCGGCGCTGGACTACGCCCGCGAGCGCGAGACCTTCGGCACCCCGATCCTCGACCACCAGGCCGTCCGCTTCCGCCTCGCCGACATGGCGACCCGGATCGAGGCGGCCCGGCTGATGACCCTGAACGCCGCGCAACTGCGCGAGGCCGGTCGGCCCTGCCTGAAGGAGGCGGCCATGGCCAAGCTGTTCGCCAGCGAGATGGCGGAACAGGTCTGTTCCGACGCCATCCAGATCCATGGCGGTTATGGTTATCTGCAGGATTTCCCGGTCGAGCGCATCTACCGCGATGTGCGCGTCTGCCAGATCTACGAAGGCACCAGCGACATCCAGCGCCTGATCATCGGCCGCCAGATCGCGGAGGACTGACCCATGCCCGAGCCCATCGCCTTCTATTTCGACTTCGCCTCACCCTACGGCTATCTCGCCTCCACCCAGATCGACGCGTTGGCCGAGAAGCACGGTCGGTCGGTCGATTGGCACCCGATTATGCTGGGCGCGGCAATGAAGGTGACCGGCGGACGCCCGCTGCTGCAGATCCCGATGCGCGACGCGTATTCGCGGCACGACATGCCGCGCTTCGCCCGCTATCTCGGCGTGCCCTTCGCATTTCCGCCGGTAATGCCGATCCTGACCCTGGCGGCGGCGCGGGCCTACTACTGGTGCCGCGACAGCGATCCTGGGCTGGCGCACCGGCTGGCCAGGGCTCTCTACTATGCGCATTTCGGCGAGGGCAGGGACATCGCCCAGCCGGAGCAGGTGGCGGAGATCGGCGCGACCCTGGACATCGATCCAAACGCGCTCCAGGCGGCGATCCAGACGCCCGAGATCAAGGAGCGATTGAAGGCCGAAACCACGGCCGCCCTGGATGCCGGCGTGTTCGGCTCGCCCTTCTTCCTGGTCGACGGCGAGCCCTTCTGGGGCGCCGACCGGCTGGACCAGCTCGACCGCTGGTTGGCCAGCGGCGGGTTCTGATCCCCCTCACCCAGCTCCGGCTAGGGCTCGGCGTGGCCTCGCTAAGCCTTCGCACCCTCTCCCCAGGGAGAGGGATTTCCGAAGCGATGGTTGGTTCCCCTCTCCTGGGGGAGAGGGTTGCGCAGGCTTGGCGAAGCCAAAGGCTGAGCGTAGCCGGAGCTGGGTGAGGGGGCTCTCTGTCCGACCGATCGTCGTCGACTACTGGCCAGTTCTGATCCGGTCCATCAGCGCGGCGCCGTGCTTGCGGGTCAGCCGGTTGACGAAGTCCGGTTCCACGCTCTGCGCGAACGCGATCAGGCCGCCGAGCTTGCGGCTGTCCGCCCCGGCGAGGCGGCCGCGGCGGAACAGGTCGACCTGCTCGCGGATCAGCGCCTTGCGGGCGCGGCCGATAGACAGCTTGCCGTCCGGCGTCAGGGTCAGGCCGGTGACCTCCCGCCGCGTGCTCTTGGAACTGAAGACGGTCTTGTCGGCGTGGACGGTGAGTTTCGGCACCGACGTCCGGCGGATCAGCCTGCCGATCTCGGCGAAGACCGCGAGCAGGGCCGGCTCGCTCTTGCCGGAGAAGGTCAGGTCGTCCGCATAGCGGGTATAGCGGATGCGCCGCTTGCGGCAGAGCGCGGTGATCGCCGTATCCAGCTCATGCATCACGGCGTTTGAGACGGCCGGCGAGCTCGGCGCGCCGGAGGACAGCCGCAGGCCGGTCAGCCCGGCGAGCCCGTTCGGTTGCCAGAAGAGCAGCCGGTCCACCAACTTCATCTCGGCGCGGCTGAAGGCGAGGCGACGGCTCCGCGCGATGGCCCGGCGCAGGTCGCGCGGCCTCAGCGACGGGAAGAAATCCTGGAAATCCATCGTCAGCAGGAACGGGTTCGCCTGGTGGGCGGCGGCGTTCTTGACGATGCTGCTGCCGGGCCGATAGGCGGTGGCGGCACGATGGACAGGCAGCCGCGACAGGTGGCGTTCCACGAACCAGCGCTGCAGGGTCTTGATGTCCCGCGGCGGCTCGGCGATCAGCCGCTGCTTGCCCGGCTCCTTCTTGGGGATCGTATAGGTCCGGTAGCGCTCCGGCGCGGCCAGCACCAGCGCCTCGACGCGGTCGGCCGGGCGCTTCAGCGCCGTCGCCATCTGATCGATCAAGGATGCAGCCATGGTGCCGGTCGCCTCGCCACTCCGGTTCTGCGGCGGACCGGATATGGCGACGGAATTCGTCGCCGGCAAGGCAACCGGCAGCCATGGCGTCAGTGTTCGGCCAATGCCGGTGTGTCGGCCTTGGTCGGCGTTTTCGTCAACGCGGCCAAAGCCTTCTCGATCGTCGGGTGGCGGAAGCGATAGCCGGCCTTGGTCGCCGCCGTCGGCACCACCCGCTGGCTGTCCAGCAGCAGTTGCGAAAGCTCGCCGAGCGGGGTCTGGAGCAGCGGCGCCGGCACGCGCAGCCATCGCGGCCGCCCGTGCATGGCCGCCAGCCGGTCGGTGAAGGCGCCCTGCGGCTGGCAATCCGGCGCCGTCGCGTTGACCGGCCCTTCCAGCGACGTCTCGGACAGCGCGAAGCGGATCAGGCCGACCGCGTCGTCCAGGTGGATCCACGGCATGTATTGCCGCCCGGTGCCCAGCACCGCGCCGCATCCGAGCGCAGCGGCGGCAGCGAGGGCCGGGAAGATGCCACCGCCCCGTCCGAGCACCAGCCCGAAACGCATCAGGACGACTCGCACGCCATCATCCTCGGCGTTGTCAGCCTCCGCCTCCCAGGCCGTGCACAGCGCCGCCGGAAAGCAGGTGCCCGGTGATGCGCACTCCGCCAGCGGTTCCGACCCGCGATCGCCGTAGAGACCCACGGCGGAGGCGCTGACCAGGACCCGCGGCTTGTGCTCCAGCCGGTCGATCAGGGCGTTCACCGCCCGGGTGACGCGCAGCCGGCTGTCCAGGAGGTGCGCCTTGCGGCGGCGGGTCCACAGCCCGCCCGTGATCGAGGCGCCGGCCAGGTTGACGATCGCCGCGATGCGGGTTTCCGACGGCAGGATGTCGAGGTCGTCGATCGCCACCACGGAGCGGTCGAACTGGGCATTGGCCTGCAGCGTGTCGCGGGTCAGCAGGATGACGCGCCTGCCGTCCGCCAGCAGGGAGTCGACCAGGGCACTGCCGATGAACCCGGTGCCGCCGGTCACCAGCACCGCATCGCCGTCCGCCGGGTGCCCCGGGCGTGACGGTGCGTTCTGGGCGGCCGCCCCATAGAGGCCCCGGACCGCGATGGCGTTGCGCAGGCTCCAGGCCAGCACGCCGGCGGCATAGAGGGTCAGGAGCCAGGAGAGCAGGCCGTAGCCGGTCGCCGCCACGCCGGTGGGCAGAAGGGCCCAGCCGACCAGCACCGGTGCGAAGGCGGCCAGGAAGGCCCCGTAGGACACCGCGAGCACCGTGTGCAGCACCCGCTCGAACTGGGGCAGGCGGCGGGTCGCGTCCTCCTCCAGGAAATCGGCGATGGTGATCACGATCTCCACCAGCAGCAGGGCGGCCAGCAGCCAGGCCCAGACCCCGTGCCATTCGGCCCAGGCCAGGGCCAGGAACAAAAGCCCGTAGATCGCCTCCCGCGCCGCGTGCAGGGTCAGTTCCCACCGTGCCGAGACGCGGGCCGGCAGCTTCGCCTGCAATTCGTGATGGATCAGGTTGTCCAGGGCGCCGAGCAGCCCCTGTCCGACGAGAATGCTGAGCGCGGTGATCATGCCGGGACCTCCGGGTCGTGGAATATGCCGGTCTGATGGAAGGTGCGGCCCCAGACCGGGTGGGCCATCTCCATGGTGAAGCGGAAGCGGTCCGGCGTGACCGCGGCGTGGGTGACGCGGCAGGTGCCGGGCGTGAAGAGGGACGGGATCGGGATCCGGAGGCCGGCGATCGCCAGGAAGTAGCTCTGGCTTTCGAACACCAGCGCCCCGTCCTGCTCGAACACGGCCAGCATCATGCCCAGCCCGCCATCGACGCATTCCAGCAGGCTGCCGGCCGGCCCCAGGCGCTTGGTGGAGCGGATGCGGGCCGGCGGCACGCCGGGCCGCAGGTGCAGGTTGCGCTCCCAGACCACGCCGCCCCGGCGATCGTCCCAGACCCCGACATCGGTCGGGACGCAATCGCCGCGGCGCCAGGGAAGGGGGCCGCCGACCAGCGTGGCCAGGACCGCGAAGGCAACGCCGATCGTCGAGCGGTGCACGTCCATGTAGCCGCGATACCGGATGGCCACATCCGCATGGCCGGGCGCGAACCGCCGCCGCACATCCGCGTGCAGCCGGCGCCAGGCCGGCATGCCGACCAGCATCGGGAAGTCGGGCGGCGGAACCGCCACCGGGGCGGCGCGATCCGAGGGCTGGAGTGCGGTGTCGAGAGGCATGGTTTCGTGTTTATCAGTCTTTTCTGTATGAAGAGAAAGTTCCGGGCAAATTTTTTACCGCTCGATGAGATGCGCGATCTTGTCGCCCATGGTGACCACCCGCTTGAGGATCGGACGGGGCATGCGGCGCATGCGGTCGTAGAGCGAATCGAGTTGCTGCAGCAGCTCCAGCATGGACCCCAGCCGCTCCCGCACCTCTCGCGGCGTCTCCTTGTCCGCTTCGGCGTCGGCGACACAGGATTGCAGCATGGCGAGCGCCGGATCGATCTCCCGCCGTTTGCGCTCCTCCATGATCGCCAGCAGCATCTCCCAGGGGTCCTGCTTGGCGATGAAGTGGTCGCGGCGGTCGCCGGGGACGTGGATCAGCTCCACCAGGCCGAAGCTCTGCAGCTCCTTCAGGCTGGTCGACACGTTCGACCGGGCGATCCCCAGGGTCTCGACGATCTCGTCCGCCGGCAGCGGGCGGTCGGCCAGGTACAGCAGCGCGTGGATCTGCGACACCGAGCGGTTGACGCTCCAACGCGACCCCATCTCGCCCCAATGGCGGATGAAGGTGTGCATGGCAGGCGAGAGTTTCATGGGCGTTCCTGTATTTCTGTCATTTCAGAAATAATGGAAAGATTGGCGAATGTCAAGCGAAGCCACGATTCGGGATGGGACCGCCTGGAAACGCGTTTGTCAAAAACTCCCGCGACCCTGCACTATTCGCTGTCGATCCCGACATCCGGCATCAACCAGGGGAGGCTGAGCGCCGCCATGAGCACAGAGATGAGTGAACCGGCCCTTGAAAGCTGGGTCGATGCCGAGCTCCAGGACAGCTTCGACGAGGAGCTGGAGATGGAGATCGACGATGAGCGCATCAGCCGGGAGCTGCGCCAGATCACCGAGATGCGGCACAAATCCTCGCTCGACCGACGGACCTATTTCCGCGAGCTGCTGCGGCTGCAGGCGGAGCTGGTGAAGCTGCAGGACTGGGTGGTGCACACCGGCTACAAGCTGCTGGTGATCTTCGAGGGTCGCGACGCGGCGGGGAAGGGCGGCGTCATCAAGCGGGTGACCCAGCGGCTCAACCCGCGGGTTTGCCGGGTGGTGGCGCTACCGGCGCCGACCGAGCGCGAGAAGCACCAATGGTACTTCCAGCGCTACGTCCCGCACCTGCCGACGGCCGGCGAGATCGTGCTGTTCGACCGCTCCTGGTACAACCGCGCCGGCGTCGAGCGGGTCATGGGCTTCGCCGAGTCGGAGCAGGTCGAGGAGTTCTTCAACGACGTGACCGGCTTCGAGCGCATGCTGGTGCGCTCCGGCATCCGGCTGGTCAAGTACTGGTTCTCCATCACCGATCAGGAGCAGCAGCTGCGCTTCCTGATGCGCATCCACGACCCGATCAAGCAGTGGAAGCTGAGCCCGATGGACCTGCAGTCCCGCATCCGCTGGGAGCAGTACACCAAGGTGAAGGAGGAGATGCTGGAGCGCACCAATATCGACGAGGCGAACTGGTCGATCGTCGAGGGCAACGACAAAAAGCGCGCCCGGCTCAACTGCATCCACCACCTGCTGCAGCAGGTGCCCTATGAGGACGTGCCGCACGAGCCCGTCGTACTGCCGGATCGGGTCTTCAATCCGGAATACGAGCGCAAGGTGCTGCCTAAGGAGCTCTACGTTCCCGACGTGTATTGACCGGTGAGGCGGGCGCGGTCCTAGGGCCGGCCGGCCAGCGCGGAGAACACGGAGGTCAGCGCGCCCAGGGGCGTGGCGATCAACCCGTGCGCGATGCCCAGATCGACGTCGATGATCGCGCCCAGCATCGGCAGCAGGAACACCGCCACCACGACGATCACGTGTCCGTACGGCTCCATCCGGGCGAGCCGGGCCGAGACCGGCTTGGGGAGCAGGGCGACGGCGACGCGGCCGCCATCGAAGGGCGGCACCGGCAGCAGGTTCAGGATCACCAGCACCAGGTTGATGTGGATCGCGTTCCTGAGATTGCGGGCCACCCATTGGGCCGCATCCGGGGGCAGCAGCGGCACCAGATGGAACAGCAGGGCCGCGACGGTCGCCAGGAGCAGGTTCGCGGCCGGGCCGGCGAGGGCAACGAGCACCGCATCGCGGCTTGGCCGAGCAAAACGTCGGACATCCAGCCCGACCGGCCTGGCCCAGCCGAACACAAATGGCGCCGCCGAAAACAGCAACACCGCCGGAAGCAGCACCGTGCCGACCGGATCAATCCGCCGCAGCGGGTTGAGGCTTACGCCGGCGGCCTGGGTGGCGCTGCCGTCTCCGAGTCGTCGCGCGGCATAGGCGTGCGCCGTTTCATGCAGGGTGATCGCCAACAGGATCGGGATGACCCAGACCGAGAGGATGCCAAGGAACGCCATGGCTCCCTGTGCCATGGTCGCCTCTCAGGCGCAATCTCCGCGGTGTGTGGGATTGATCCCGTCCGGCCGGGCTAGTCCCCGTCGGCCAGGACCCGGGCGAAGACGTCGCGATCGACATTGCCGCCGGTGAGCACGAACCCGACCTCGCGGCCTGCGTGGCGTTCCCGCTCCTGCAGGATGGCCGCGAGACCGGCCGCCCCGGCGCCCTCGGCGACGTTATGGGTATCGGTGAACAGGGCGCGCATGGCGGACTCGATCTCCGCGTCGGTCACCAGCACGACCCGGTCGACATGGCGCCAAATGAGCTCCAGCGCGGCGTGGTTCGGCGTGCTGCAGGCCATGCCGTCGGCGATCTCGGTGGTCGTCGGATGCACCACCGGCTGGCGCTGCTCGAACGAGAGGGCGTAGGCCGGGGCGGCAGTGGAGACGACGCCGACGATCTCCGTCTTGTGGCCGAGCGCCTCGCGGGCCGCCGCCATGCCGCAGATCCCCGAACCGAGCCCGATCGGCACATAGACGGATTGCAGGTCCGGCCGGGCGCGCAGGAATTCCAGGCTGTAGGTGCCGACACCGCGGACCAGCGGCTCCTCGAAGGAGGGTGTGGGGTACAGGCCGCGCTCCTCGGCCAGCCCCATGGCGTATTCCAGGGACGCCTGGAAGTCGTCGCCATGCTCGATCAGCTCCGCCCCCAGCGCCCGCATGGCGGCGTTCTTCTCGCGGCTGTTGCCATGGGGCACGACGATCGTGGCGGCCAGGCCGACCCGGCCGGCGCCATAGACGATCGACTGGCCGTGATTGCCGCGCGTCGCGGCGATCACATGGCTGACCTCCGGGTGCGACCGCTTCAGCTCGCCCATGTAGAGCAGGCCGCCGCGCACCTTGAAGGCGCCGACCGGCTGGTGGTTCTCGTGCTTCACCCAGATATCGGTACCGGCCCGTTCGCACAGCAGCGGCCAGCGGATCTGCGGCGTCGGCGGCAGCACCCGGTGGATGGTCTCGGCCGCCGCTTCCAGCGCGGCGAGGCTCGGCAACATGGCGACACTCCACGGCAACCTGGTGACGATCGGCCATCTTTTCGGAAGCTTCCGGCCTGCGGAAGCGGAATCTTGCACCCGGACAATGGGTGCCACCGGTCGCTGTCCTTGCCCGGCCCCGGCGTCGGCGGCAAGCTAGGCGCTCCGAACCGCAACGATCCCCACCCGCATGACCGTCCTGAAGAGCGCCATCGATCCGAAATCCGCGGAGTTTCGCGAGAACGACGCCGTGATGCGTGGGCTGGTGGCCGATCTCCGCGACACCGTGGCGCGAATCAAGGAGGGCGGCGGCGAGAAGGCGCGAACGCGACATACCGATCGCGGCAAGCTGCTGCCGCGCGAGCGGGTGCGCCGGCTGCTCGATCCCGGTGCGCCCTTCCTGGAGCTGTCGCAGCTCGCCGGCCACGAGGTCTATGACGATGTGGTCCCGGCTGCCGGTCTGATCACCGGCATCGGCCGGGTGTCCGGCGCGGAATGCGTCGTCGTCGCCAACGACGCCACGGTGAAGGGCGGCACCTATTATCCGCTGACGGTGAAGAAGCATCTGCGCGCCCAGGACGTGGCGCGGGAGAACAACCTGCCCTGCATCTACCTGGTCGATTCCGGCGGCGCCTTCCTGCCGCGCCAGGACGAGGTGTTTCCCGACCGCGACCATTTCGGCCGCATCTTCTACAACCAGGCCACCCTGTCGGCGGCCGGCGTGCCGCAGGTCGCCGTCGTGATGGGGTCCTGCACCGCCGGCGGGGCCTACGTGCCGGCCATGTCGGACGAGAGCATCATCGTCAAGGAGCAGGGCACGATCTTCCTGGGCGGCCCGCCGCTGGTGAAGGCGGCGACCGGCGAAGTGGTCTCGGCCGAGGAATTGGGCGGCGCGGAGGTGCATTCGCGCCACTCCGGCGTGACCGACCATTTCGCCCAGGACGATGCCCATGCGCTCGCCATCGCCCGGCGCATCATCGGCAACTTGAACCGGGAGAAGCGCCCGGAGCTGACCTTGCGCGAGCCGGTCGAGCCGCTCTACCCGATCGAGGAGCTCTACGGCATCGTCCCGGCCGATCTGCGCAAGCCCTACGATGTGCGCGAGGTGATCGCGCGGCTGGTCGACGGCTCGGAGTTCGACGAGTTCAAGCATCTCTACGGCCAGACCCTGGTGACCGGATTCGCCCGCATCCACGGCTACCCGGTCGGCATCCTGGCCAACAACGGCATCCTGTTCTCCGAGAGCGCGCTGAAGGGCGCGCATTTCATCGAGCTGTGCTGCCAGCGGCGCATCCCGCTGCTGTTCCTGCAGAACATCACCGGCTTCATGGTCGGTCAGAAATACGAGGCCGGCGGCATCGCCAAGGACGGCGCCAAGCTGGTCACCGCCGTCGCCTGCGCCAAGGTGCCGAAATTCACCATGATCCTCGGCGGCAGCTTCGGCGCCGGCAATTACGGCATGTGCGGCCGCGCCTACGGCCCGCGCCTGCTATGGATGTGGCCGAACGCCCGCATCTCCGTCATGGGCGGCGAACAGGCCGCCAACGTGCTGGCCCAGGTGCGCAGGGACGGGCTGGAGGCCCGCGGCGAAACCTGGCCGGAATCCGACGAAGCGGCCTTCAAGGCGCCGCTGCTGGAGCAGTACGAACACCAGGGCCACCCGTACTACGCCAGCGCCCGCCTGTGGGACGACGGCATCGTCGACCCGGCCGACTCGCGCATGGTGCTGGGGCTGGGCCTGTCGGCGGCCTTGAACGCTCCCGTCGAAGAGACTCGGTTTGGCGTCTTCCGGATGTGATCTGATGAACGTCAAGGATTTCGCAATCACCACTACCTATATGATTCCCTGGACAAGAAAATTCAGGGCGATTTCCTTTGGAAAAGGCAATATATCGTGCGAAATCTCCATCGACCATTGAGCGTCCGCTGGCATATATCTTCGTCTCAATTCAGATTCTATATTGTGGGTATCTTCTCTACACAACGGAATGGAGCCAGTTGGATCTCGCGATAGAGTTTCTTGGATGGATGTCACTCGTGTTTCTCGGTATGGCGTTGGCTTTCGTTGGGTTTGTTATCTACGTCGGCATGCTCTACATGCGGCAGCCAAGAAAACCCGGTCCTGAATTCAACTACCTGCAGATTGACCAGTCGGGTCTGAATTACATGCGCAATGGCCAAAACAGGCTCTGGGCCTGGGACGAGATTGTCAGATTCCGATTGGTTCCGAAGTTCGAACGCATCGAGTTCTTTTTGCCTGATACGGATCAGAAAGCCGCAAAACGCGATCCCTGGGTACATGGGATGACAGAACGGGGTCCCTATGTCGTCATCGATGATATCTTCGAAGTCCCATTGGAAGAGATTCTCACCACACTGAGTGCCTTCCACCAGCATGCGAGAGCGTGAGGGATCCACGGTGGCGATGACCCTATCCGGTGGTGAAGGCTCATGAACGATCGGCCCGTCCTCACCTCCATCGAAGATCGCGTCGCCTCGGTCACCCTGAACCGACCCAAACTACACAACGCCTTCGACGATGGCATGATCGCAGCGCTGACGACGACCCTCAGCGCGGTTGGCGACGATCCCGCCGTGCGCGCCGTGGTGTTGCGCGGCGCCGGCAAAAGCTTTTGCGCCGGCGGCGATCTCGCCTGGATGCGCCGCATGGCCGGCTATGGCCGGGAGGAGAACCTGGCCGATGCCCGGGCCCTGTCCGAGCTCATGCATGTGCTCGACACGCTGCCCAAGCCGACCATCGCGGTCGTCCACGGTGCCGCCTATGGCGGCGGGGTCGGGCTGGTCGCCTGCTGTGATATTGCGGTGGCATCGATGGGCGCGCGCTTCTGCCTGTCGGAGGTGAAGCTGGGCCTGATTCCCGCTGCCATCAGCCCCTATGTGGTCGCCGCCATGGGTGCGCGCGCCGCGCGCCGCTACTTCCTTACCGCCGAAGTCTTCGACGCGGCGGAAGCGCAGCGGACCGGCCTGGTGCACGCGGTCGCCGACGAGGACCGGCTGGATGCACTGGTCGCCGACCTGCTGACCGCCCTGTCGAAGGGCGGACCCGCGGCGCAGGCGGCGGCGAAGCGGCTGATCGCCGATCTGGCGCACCGGCCGCCGGAAGAGCTGCGCGACGAGACCGCCAGGCGCATCGCGGAGATCCGCGCGAGCGACGAGGGGCGGGAAGGCGTCTCGGCCTTCCTGGAGAAGCGGCCGGCGGCCTGGACAGGCGATCCGGACTGATCCGCTCCGGCCGGATTTCCGCTGTGACGACAATGGTTTGCGCGGTCACGGGCGCGCCGATTCCTATCACAAGAAGGTTCTTTCTTTGACTCTCGCTCCGGTGGCATCCGCCTAGGACAATCGGGGTCCATGGCGACGGCGCAGGACCGCTCGCCTGGAACCCGAAAACAGGAGGGATCACAATGAACAAGCTTCTTGGTGTGCTCGTCGCGGCGGCCTTCATCGGCACCGCCGGCATCGCGAGCGCGGAGGAGGCATCGGGCACGGTCGAGGGTGTCGACCTGCAGTCCCGGATGATCGTTCTGGACGACGGAACCGTCTTCGCCGTCTCCGAGGGCATCGCCCTGGAAACGCTGCGCCCCGGCTCCGAGGTCACCGTGTCCTATGAGGAAACGGACGGTCAGAAGATGGTGAACAACCTGACCATCGAGCGCGAATAGCGCGCGTCGGGCCGGGTGGCCGTTCGGGCGCCCGGCCCGCTACCCTTCGATGCAGCCGCTCGCGCCGCGGAACGCCATGGCCGGCAGACGGCCGGCGAGCCCGTTGGCCTGCAGGAAGCAGAGGATATCGTCGGTCGGGATGACCGTGGTCTCGCCGGCGATCGGCAGGTCCAGGGTCTGCGCCTCGTCCCCGGACAGGGACAGGCGGGCGGTGCGATAACCCCGCACGATCCCGATCATGTCGCCGGTACCGTCGTCGAAGACGCCGCCGCCGCTGGTGCCGTAGCCGACCACGGCATCGATCAGCGCCACCGAGCCCTCGACCGGCACAACCGGGCCGGTTCCGGCGATCTGGCTGACCACGCCGTTCACCAGGGTTCCCCGCCGGCCCCACGGGAACGACATCACCCACACATCGTCACCCAGCCGGGATTCCGACCGGAACCGGACCGGCGTCACCGGCAGGCCCGACGCCTCCACCACGGCGATGTCGCTGTCCGGATCGCTGGCCAGGATCGTCGCCGCCACCCGCTGCCCGGTGCGCGGCGACACCACCTCGACGATCTGATCGGTCGGTGGCTCGACGAGATGGGCGGCGGTCAGGATCAGCGACGTCCCGTCCGCGTCGGCGGTGAGCACCACGCCGGACCCGGCCCGGTGGGCGCCGCCGGCGCGGTCGGTGAACAGTTGCACGGAGGAGTCGAGCGTCCCGGAGACGATGTCGACGCCGCGCGGACCCGGATCCATCGTGACGCACCCGGCCAGGGCCAGAATCACCGCTGCGAGGACGCCGCCGCGCGACGCGTTCACGATCTGGGTCATCGGGCGTCCCCCATGTCCATGCTGTCGGATTTGTCCGCTGCTAGAAGCGGCGATCTTGGTAAACAATTCGTTAACGCCTTCCTGCGGCGCCGTCGCGCCGGGCGTTGCGGGACGGTTCCGCGTGCCAGCCTGCCCGTGCTATCTCACCGGTGGACCACAATCGACCGAGCCAAGCTGAAGGACCATGTTCGACCGGCTGCTGATCGCCAATCGCGGGGAGATCGCCTGCCGCATCGCGCGCACCGCGCGGCGGCTCGGGATCCGGACGATTGCGGTCTTTTCCGAGGCCGATGCCGATGCGCTGCACGTGGCGGCGGCCGACGAGGCGCTGCCGATCGGGCCGGCGCCCGCCGCCGACAGCTATCTGCGCGCCGACCGGATCATCCAGGCGGCGCGCGAGTCCGGCGCCCAGGCCGTCCATCCCGGCTACGGGTTCCTCGCCGAGAACGCCGATTTCGCGGATGCCTGCCGGGAGGCCGGGCTCATCTTCGTCGGTCCGCCGGCCGACGCCATCCGCGCCATGGGCAGCAAGAGCGAGGCCAAGGCGCTGATGGAGAGGGCCGGGGTGCCGCTGGTGCCAGGCTATCACGGCCGCGCCCAGACCCTGAAGGCGCTGACCGACGCGGCCGGGCGCATCGGCTACCCGGTGCTGATCAAGCCGTCTGCCGGCGGCGGCGGCAAGGGCATGCGCGTCGTCGAGCGGGAGGCCGATCTGGCGGCCGCGCTGGACGCCTCGAAGCGGGAATCGAAGGCCGCGTTCGGCGACGACCGGGTGCTGCTGGAACGCTACCTGGCCCGGCCGCGCCATGTGGAGATGCAGGTCTTCGCCGATACGCACGGCGCCTGCGTCCACCTGTTCGAGCGCGACTGCTCCGTCCAGCGGCGGCACCAGAAGGTGCTGGAGGAGGCGCCCGCACCCGGCCTGCCGCCGGAGACCCGCGAGGCCATGGGTGCGGCGGCGGTCGCGGCGGCGCGGGCCATCGGCTATGTCGGTGCCGGCACCGTGGAGTTCCTGTACGACACCGGCGGCGCCGATGGGCCCGGCTTCTACTTCATGGAGATGAACACCCGGCTGCAGGTCGAACACCCGGTGACCGAGATGGTGACCGGGTGCGATCTCGTCGCGTTGCAATTGCAGGTGGCGGCGGGCGGCGCGCTGCCCTTCGACCAGGGCGGGGTCGCGGTGGATGGCCACGCCATCGAGGCGCGCCTCTACGCGGAGGATCCGGCGGCCGGGTTCTTGCCGGCGACCGGCCTGCTGCGCCACCTTCGGCTGCCGGAGGGACCGCAGATTCGGGTCGATACCGGCGTGCGCCAGGGCGACACGGTCTCCGTCCACTACGACCCCATGATCGCCAAGATCATCGCCTGGGGCTCCGACCGGCCGGACGCCCTGCGCCGGTTATCCGCCGCCCTCGATGACACGGAGGTCGTGGGCCTTGGCACCAATGCCGATTTCCTGCGCGCGGTCGTCGCCCACCCGGCCTTCGCCGATGCGCAGTTGGACACCCGTTTCATCGAGCGCCATGACTCCGCGCTGCTGCCGGCGGCCGCCGGAGCGCCGGACGAGGTCGTGTTCCTGGCCGCGCTCGGCATGGTGCTGCAGTGGCGTCGCGATGCCGGCCGGCGGACAGCGGCCGATCCCTGGTCGCCCTGGCGCGACGCATCCGGCTGGCGGCTCAACGATGAGGCGCGCGACGTGCTGCGCTTCCGCGATGGCGCGGCGGAACGATCCGTCGGCGTGCGCCATCGGCGGGTCGGCGGCTGCGACCTGTTCCTGGACAACGGCGATCCGGTGCGTGCGCAGGGCGCCTTGGATGCGGATGGCCGACTGACCGCCACGCTTGATGGCCGGCGCCGGGAGGCGTTGGTCAACCGGCACGGGCTCGAGGTCACGGTGATTGCGCGGGGGCCCGGCGGCCTCGGCGGAACCTTCCGCCTGTCGCTGATCGATCCGATCGCCGCCGCCGGCGCCGCCGATGCCGAGGGCGGCCGGCTGACGGCCCCGATGCCCGGCCGCGTCGTCACGGTTCTGGTCGAGCCCGGTGCGGTGGTGGAGCGGGGCCAGCCGCTTATGGTCCTGGAGGCGATGAAGATGGAGCATACGATCACCGCGCCGGCGGACGGTGCCATCACCGACCTTCCCTTCGCCGCCGGGGACCAGGTCGAGGAGGGGGTCGATCTGCTCGGCTTCGAGCCGGCGATGGCGGCGGATTGAGCATGGCCCACCCCAAATCGGTCCGGCTGGTCGAGGTCGGACCCCGCGACGGGCTGCAGAACGAGGCGGTGTCGGTGGACGTCGCCACCAAGATCGCCCTGATCGACCGGTTGGCCGAGGCCGGCCTTTCGGTGATCGAGGCCGGCGCGTTCGTGTCGCCGAAATGGGTGCCGCAGATGGCCGATACCGCCCAGGTGCTGGCCGGTCTCGACCGGCGCGCCGGGGTGCGCTACCCGGTGCTGGTGCCGAACATGAAGGGCATGGAGGCCGCACTGGCCGCCGGCGTCGGCGCGGCCGGCCTGGACGAGATCGCCATTTTCGGCGCCGCCTCGGAGAGCTTCAGCCAGCGCAACATCAACTGCTCCATCGCCGAGAGCCTGGAGCGCTTCGCGCCGGTCAGCGCCGCCGCGGCCGAGCGCGGCATCCGGGTGCGCGGCTACGTCTCCTGCGTTCTGGGTTGCCCCTATGAAGGCGAGGTGGCGCCCCGGGCGGTCGCCGACGTGGCCGGCAGGCTCATGGCGCTCGGCTGCTACGAGATCTCGCTCGGCGACACCATCGGTGTCGGTACGCCCGGCAAGGCGCAGGCGCTGGTCGAGACCGTCGCCGCAGCGGTGCCGCGGGACCGCCTGGCGGTGCATTTCCACGATACCTATGGCCAGGCCCTGGCCAATATCCTGGCCTGCTTGGAGGCCGGCATCGGCGTGGTCGACAGCGCCGTGGCCG
>OZ252296.1:1697500-5368377 GCA_965250245.1 Inquilinaceae bacterium
ATGCGGCTGTGGTGCCGCTATTGTCTGGATCTTGGCTATATCGACGAAGCGCAATGGCGCCATTGGCGAGACGAATACCAAGCCATCGCCAAGATGCTGAATGCTCTTCGTACAGGCAGAGACGAAGCGGCCAGGCGCCGCTCTGATCCCTGATCCCTGATATCTGTCCTCTGAGTGGTAGCGGAGCGTTCCGTAGGCCAGTGAAGGGTGTCCGCGAGGATGCCTGGAGGTATCGGAAGTGCGCATGCTGACATGAGTAGCGACAAAGAGTGTGAGAGACACTCTCGCCGAAAGTCCAAGGGTTCCTGCGCAAGGCTAATCCGCGCAGGGTGAGCCGGCCCCTAAGGCGAGGCCGAAAGGCGTAGTCGATGGGAACCAGGTTAATAGTCCTGGGCCGGGTGGAGGTGACGAAGGCTGTAAGTCGTCCGGGCTTATCGGATTGTTCCGGGCGGCGAAGGACTTCCAGGAAATAGCCCCACCGTGAGACCGTACCCGAAACCGACACAGGTGGACTGGTAGAGCATACCAAGGCGCTTGAGAGAACGATGTTGAAGGAACTCGGCAAAATGCCCCCGTAACTTCGGGAGAAGGGGGCCCCGTTCCTGGGCAACCAGGGGCGGGGGGCACAGACCAGGGGGTGGCGACTGTTTACTAAAAACACAGGGCTCTGCGAAGTCATCGTAAGACGACGTATAGGGTCTGACGCCTGCCCGGTGCCGGAAGGTTAAGAGGAGAGGTGAGAGCTTTGAATCGAAGCCCCGGTAAACGGCGGCCGTAACTATAACGGTCCTAAGGTAGCGAAATTCCTTGTCGGGTAAGTTCCGACCTGCACGAATGGCGTAACGACTTCCCCACTGTCTCCAACATCGACTCAGCGAAATTGAACTCTCCGTGAAGATGCGGAGTTCCCGCGGTCAGACGGAAAGACCCCGTGCACCTTTACTACAGCTTTGCAGTGGCATTAGGAGCGATTTGTGTAGGATAGGCGGGAGACGTCGAAGCGTTGGCGCCAGCTGACGTGGAGTCATCCTTGAAATACCGCCCTTGTTGTTCTTGATGTCTAACCGCGGGCCCTGAAGCGGGTCCCGGGACCCTGCATGGCGGGTAGTTTGACTGGGGCGGTCGCCTCCCAAAGAGTAACGGAGGCGCGCGAAGGTAGGCTCAGGCTGGTCGGAAATCAGCTGCTGAGTGCAATGGCATAAGCCTGCCTGACTGCAAGAGCGACGGTTCGAGCAGAGACGAAAGTCGGTCATAGTGATCCGGTGGTCCCGCGTGGAAGGGCCATCGCTCAACGGATAAAAGGTACGCCGGGGATAACAGGCTGATACCCCCCAAGAGTCCACATCGACGGGGGTGTTTGGCACCTCGATGTCGGCTCATCACATCCTGGGGCTGGAGCAGGTCCCAAGGGTTCGGCTGTTCGCCGATTAAAGTGGTACGTGAGCTGGGTTTAGAACGTCGTGAGACAGTTCGGTCCCTATCTGCCGTGGGTGTCGGAGACTTGCGAGGCGCTGTCCCTAGTACGAGAGGACCGGGATGGACGCACCTCTGGTGGACCGGTTGTGGCGCCAGCCGCACCGCCGGGTAGCTATGTGCGGACGGGATAACCGCTGAAAGCATCTAAGCGGGAAGCCCCCCTCAAAACCAGGTCTCCCTTGAGAGCCGTGGAAGACCACCACGTCGATAGGCCGGGTGTGGAAGCGTGGCAACACGCGAAGCTAACCGGTACTAATCGCTCGATCGGCTTGATCCCAGTCGCTGGTAAAACCGCGCCGAAGGGCGCGCAGCGCCCGCAGCAATCAGTCCTCAGGTATCAGGTATCAGAAGGCGCCGGCGTTGGCCGGTCGTCACTGGCCAACCGGCCGACTCTGATCTGATCCCTGATTACCGATCCCTGATCCCCGATCCGGTCTTCGACGACCTGGTGGCTATGGCGAGGGGCAATACACCCGATCCCATCCCGAACTCGGCCGTGAAAACCCTCTGCGCCGATGGTACTGCGTCTTAAGGCGTGGGAGAGTAGGTCGCCGCCAGGTCATCCAAGACCGGAACAGAGATCAGAAAACAGAGACCAGGGATCAGAACAGCCCTGGCCCAACCACACACCTTCCTCTCCACACGCCGCCACACGCGGCAGCCAAAACCCGACAGACACGATAGAGCCCAGGACCAAACGACGGCACATCTGTCCTCTGATCCCTGGCCTCTGTCCTCTGATAGCGCGGGGTGGAGCAGCCCGGTAGCTCGTCAGGCTCATAACCTGAAGGTCGTAGGTTCAAATCCTACCCCCGCAACCAATTCAACAGCGCAACCAACTAAAGCCCTCCAATCCAGGAGGGCTTTCGCGTGTTCGCAGGTGCGCCGATGCAGGAACTGCAGATGCCGATGGGCAGGCGCGACAATCGTCGATAACCGGATCCGGCGTTGCCCGATCTGAGCTGCCGTCGGCAGCGACACGAGCGGTCTTCGCGGGATGCCCAGGCGAACCTGCCTGTCACGCCTCAGGTCCCGCTGCCGCTCCGCGACGACCTGTATTCCATGTACAGAAACACATCCTTGATCTTTGTCTCGTCGAGCGCCGAAGGATCGGACGGAGCGGGCCCGGTCGGTGCAAAATTGCCTGCGCTATTGACCCTGAGTGTTACGGTCAAGGGTTCGGAGGCAGGACGGAACGGGTCGAAGATCGGTCGCACCGAACCGGAGGACGAAGACCCGGGATGGATTTCGCTGCTTGGCAAGCCCACTGACTCATCGACCTCGAAGCCGACGATATCCGTGTGCCCGCGATTTCCGGTCACCGTCATGTTGAGATCGTTGGCCAGCGGTGCGCCGGTGTCGTCCACCATCCGGTCCTTGTCTATCTCCAAAACGAGCCTTGCCCTTGCAATCTCGAGCTGTCTGCCCTGAAGAAACAGAGGGAAATGCTTCTCTGACAACTCGAAGCGCACATCCGTTCCTGCACCTTCGTGCAACAACTGATGAAAGGCGCCAGAGAATTCCTGCCTCAGGCTGTAGAGACGGAACAGCTCCGAGGTCACCAAGATCTCCTCGAGACGTTGGCCTTCCCCTTCGACCTGCTCACGGAATGACGAATCGTACTCGGCGGTATAGCTCAGATGCAGGATGACATCGTTGATGGTGGCGTAGTCGAACGGTCGAAACGTCTTGGGAAGGGCCAGGTGCCAGTCGCTGTTCGCCGCGCCGGCTCCCTCGAAGGGCATGTATCTTTCGTCCCGGAAATCCAGGCGAAACACCCCGGCGTCGTTCTGTGCGGTGCTGGTCGCAATCCTCACGGAGCGGCTGGGCGGGACATCAACGAGATTGGCCCGGTCGGTCGCCGGATCATCGTTGATTTCCGGGTCTTTGCGGATCTGGCTGCCTGAGAGGCTGAGCGTGGCGCTTACATTGGTGTAGGGCCCGGTGATACATGGGATCGTGAGACGAGCCGATTTGAGACGTCGGCGGTACTGACCTGGATAGAACAGATCGAAATAGAATTCCGGAACCGTGAATGAGCATTCTCCGGTCGATTTCAGACTGAGAAGGGCCGCCGGAGCGATCTGCGTCAGCGAAAACGCCTGGTCGATCTCCATCCCGCGGTCATGGGTGTCCAGATACAGCCGCTCCATCTCCCGGAGATCGCTCGCGAGCCGCTCGCCCGCCAGGAGTCCTGCGTGTTCGGCGCTCCAATAGTCGCCGCCTAGCAGGGAGGTCGTGTCGTCGCCGCGCTCGAACCGGAACGCGCGTTCGGCCTGCCGGGCCATTGTCAGCGCATTCTGAAAGGCCTGGCGATGGAGGCGCTGCAAGCTGGTGGAGAGCCAAGTGTAGAGGCCGAGGGTCGAGAACTTCTCCTGATAGAAATCGAGCGTTTCCTCGAATTGAGCGATTGTCGTTTCGTGGATCTCCCGTGCATGGATGGCGATCTCGCGCCGGATCTCGGACGCTTCGATCTGCTTCTCGATCTCTTCCAGCTCGCTAGTCGCCTGGGCCCGGCTGAATTTCCAGCCTTCCTGCCGGCGTTCAAACCCGGCATACAGGCCCGTCAGATCCGATGCGACAGCCGATATCGTTCCGAGAAAGCTAAACACATTCGCCCAACTCGCAGCTGTCTTCTCGCCCTGATCGGCCGGGGTGGCATAGCTCAATCCTAGGATACTCGGGAAAGCGCTAAATCCCGCACCAACGGCAGATATGATTGCCGAGACACCCCTCAGTCCGTTTGCACTCAGCTTCAAGATTGCCTGCGAATGTTCCCAATCACTCAGACCGCGATCGATCAGCTCCCGGTAATGATCCCGCCGCCGGGTGACCGTTTTCTGGCGTCGCCGTAGCGCCTCCAGGCTGGCCTCCGCCGCTTCGATCTCGCGATCCCGGAGGCGGGTGGTCAGCTTGAGGATGTTCTCCTGATGAACCAGGCGAAGCCGCGCCAGGTCTTCGGCATCCTTCTTCTCTAAGGCACCAAGCAACGCGCCGCCGAAGGCCTGCAGGGCAGCGGCATATTCCTTGGCCTTGGCCAGGAGGAAATTGAAGCGGTAGGGCGGAACATGGCCGCCGCCGGCGTCGAGGACGTCGTCCAGCGTCAGCCCGGCAGCACGCGCCCGTACCAGCAGGCGTGGGTCGATCTCTGGCGCGAACAGGGGCAATTGCCGCCGGATCCCGCTGATATTCAGGCAATTGCGGATCTTGTACAGGCGATCCTGGACACGATCCCAATAGGCCCGCAGGTCCTCGTTGAACGGAATGCAGAACACGCAGGCCTGGCGGCGCAACCCGGTGCTGAAGGGAACCAGGAATTCGCCGATCGGGAATTCCGGGAGGGTCCATTCATTCCCGTGGAATTGCGCGTCCCGAAGATCGACGCCGCCGAGCGGCGCATCCACGATCGTGATATGACCGCCCGCCGGCCCGGATTCCTCCTCCGCCGGTTCGTGGACGGCCTCGCCGATGAAATTCACGCCCATACCGAGCGGGGTGGACATGGTAAGCGCATCCGGTTCGACCGCGAGCAGCGAAGGATCGCCCATCCCATAGTCGCTTCCGCTTCCCCGGTCGGAGCCCCCGAAATCTTCCGTCACCGAAAGCTCGTCATCGCACTCGGCCATTCGGTCGGACAGGGACTGGTATGTCTGGGTTCCGGCCTCTTCCTGGCAGTCCCCGAGCTCGGGCGGGCGCTCGCCCAGAAGGTCGGCGGCCATCACATAGAGCAGGGTCGCCTCACCGATCGACTCCATGGTGTCCTGGGCGAAGAGGTGGTCGCCCCAATCGAGGAGGTTGTCGATGTACTTCATGACAACCGCCTTCTTGTAGGCTCCCAGCCTCAGCCGCGCGATCGCATGCGGATTGAACGGATCGCGGGAATAGCGCTCGATCGCCTCCGCATCCCGCAATTGCCGGTCCAGCGACTGGGGATCATGGTTGCGGAACTCCGCATACATCCAGACGCGGTCACGCTCGCGCCGCGCCCGCTCGGACGCCGTCAGGCCGCTCAGATCCTCGTTGAACGTCGGATCGAAGATATAGTGGTACCAGCGTTGCGCGTCGGCGAACTTGCCCCGGCTGTTGAGGTGGTTGGCGATCAGGAAGGGAATGTGAAAGAAGACTTCCCGGAAATACGTCCCGAGAGAACCGGTGAAATCCGGGATGCCGGCATCGATCGCCTTCTTGGCGTCGTTCAGCAGATCGAGGTCGAGGAACGAGAAGGGTATCTCGTCCTCCTGGAGGGCCTCCTGCGTTCTGATGTCCAGAAGCCCATCCACGCCTGAGGCGAACAACGTGCGCACCATGGGCTCGCCCAGCGTGGTGCCCAGCCGTTTCAGGACGTGGGTCGGTTCGCCGGGCATCGCGTGCAGGTAGAACAGATCGCCATTCGCATCGATGACACCGTCGGTCAGCGACCCGTTGACCACCGAAACCTCGTGCGTGGCGGGATCGAGGTTCGCGAGAACCGCCCGTTCCCGCATCAGCGGTATGCCGGGCAGGCGAAGCATCTGGGCGGCCTCCGCATATTCCTCACCCGGCGTGATCACATGCGGCAGACCCTTGTGAATGCTGCGCCGGCGCCATTTGAGCCGATGACTGCCCGGTGGCAGCGGTCTGCGCCTGAGCATCAGGCCTGCAATGCCGATGGGGGTGACGGCGCTGGCGGGGACGGTCAGGAGCTCGTGGAAATCGAGCGACGATTTGAGGAGAAAATCGCGCCCGACAAGCATCAGCTCGTCGTCGGCTCGCTGCCCCGGATAGACCCTTTCCCACTTGTATCCGGCGAGTGTGTAGTCGTCCACCGGCTCCAGATGAGGCTCGTCGCCGCCGTCATGTTGCGGCACGAAGAGATTTCGGAGTTGCGAGACGCCCAGTCTGAAATCCCGATAGGTCATGTTCGGAGTCGAAATGACGAACGACTCATCGAGAATCCTCGTTCCCCTGCTCCGAACAACCTCCAGCAGCGCGACGAGAAACTCGGTCTCCTCATTGTCCGGGAAATCGCGGCCAGGAAATTCGGCGCGCCACAGTCCCTCTAGGAAGGTGCCGAGCGCCGTCATCTCGATCGGTTCGATCAGCGGGTCGACGACAACGCCGTCGGTGTTGCCAAAGACCTCGTGGCGAAGCGTGATCTGCTGTGGCGGCGTCCAGGTGCCATCGAGGCGCAGGCCGGTGAACTTCACCTGCATCGTGTGCCGGTAGCGTGCGAATTGCGTGTTTCCGCCGACCATGTCGTTGACCGGCCGCGAGGAGACCTCGACCCAGAAGACGAACAGCCTTCCATTGAAGACGATCGGGGATACCTGTCGAACGGGCACCTGGATCTCGACCCTTCGCCACGGATTCCAGACGACGCCGATGGACTCAGAGCGCTCGGCCCGATAGACGTTTTCGACCGTCCGGTAGTAATGCACCAGCGGCTTGCTGGCGGTCACCCCGAAGAGATGCAGGACGTCCGTCGTCCCACTGTGGTCGTGGTAGGCTCCGGCGATCTTGAGATGAGCGATTTCGTCGAGGCCGCTCAGATACTTCGCATAGGAATCCATGACGGACTGGGCATTGATGTCCTTCTGCAAGAGCTCCGATTCCAGCTCCTCGAAGAGCGGCGTCTTGTTGTCGCGCAAATCCGGTTCGATGTAGTTTTCCGGCCACAGGAAGACCTTCCGGTTGGCCTCCCATACGCGGTAGTTCTTGCGCCACACCCATTGCGGCGCCGCATCCGGATTTACCTGCACCCGCACCAGTCCGTTCCGGCTCTGTTCCAGGTTCATCAGACAGCGCTGCACATAGAGTTGCAGGCTGGAGATTCCCGCGACCACCTTCGAGGTCCGCGCGCAGCCTTCCAACTGGGTATCGATGAGGAACCAGTGATAGAGGTCGTTCGTGGTCTTGAACCGGTCCGGCTCCACGTCGTCAGGTGTCACCGAGCGGATGATATGGTCGGACAGCGCGTCGCGTTTCCACTCGCGGATACGATCCTCAAACGGCTCGATCCGGGTTTCCCACTCCTCCTCCGTCGAATATTTGGTGCGGAACGCGGCGTAGAGGGCATCGGCAGCCTGCGCCAAGTGGACGTAATCGGCCGATACGATCAGCGGCAAAACCTGTCCGCCAACGCCGAGATACTGGGCGAGTTCGACACAGTCGCGCAATTTGGCGAGCGCCTGCAGCGCGCGATTCTCGGTCTCGGCGGTTGCGGGATCGTCACCCGGCAGTCGAACGTCGCGGTTAAGGGTCGAGACGAGACCACGCTCGGCCCCGAGGAGCTGCGCCAGCGCGTCCAGGCTGCTCTCGGCGAAGCGTGGCGGCGAGTCGGTCGTTCCGAATCCGGCCAATGCCGCCCCGAGAGACGCCAGATCGTCCCCGTCAGCCGGCAGGACTCGTCGGAAGCGAAAGACAGTTCGCACCTCGGCGATTGTCGGATTGCGAAACGGCAGGCGAACGGGTATGGCCGCCGCCGGATCGCCGGCGTGCTCCAGGAGGAAATCCAGCGCCGTGGCCGAGAAGGCGCGGTCGGCGAACAAGACCGCCAGCCGGTGAATGTCGACAATCGGCCCCAGCGGCGGGCTTCCGGTATCCGCACCCTGCAGGTACGTGACCCAGGCGCGGGCAAGGCTGCCGCCTGCGAGCTCTTGGCCGGCGAGCCGGATGAGCGCGTCCATGCGGTCGGCCGACGGACCGAATTCGCCGGCCAGGAGCGTCGGAACGATCCTGCCGACATGGTGCTCCGCCAGTTGTGCGTGCGCCGTCCTCTCCGGCAGGGCGATCCCCGGCGGAATGATCAAGGCCGTATCCGGTGAAAACTCCGGCGTGAGCCAGTACTGCGACTCGTCGACGACCATCTCGAACAGGCTAGGATTGGCCGCGACGACCGCCCGGGACTCGTCGTCGGAAAGACCGCCAAGCCCGGAGAACACGGTGCCGGTAAAGGCCGGGGCGCCGGGCTCCTGATAGGCAGCCAGATGGGCGCGGAGAAGGTCCGCCAGGTCCGCCGGCGGCAAGGTTCCCACCACCGATCCCAGCGATAGCGACGACAGGTCGGCCGCGGCCGCCAGCCGGTAGCCGCTGGTGTCGGCCACCGCCAATACACGCGGCGTCACCGGCTGGAACACCGTCGGATTGGCCAGGATCACGGCGCTGGACTGCATGTCGGACATGCCACCGACGCCGGCCAAGGCGTCATCCAGGAAGGCGGCGACCCGGGGGCGCTGGTTGGCCGATATCCAGGCGCGGATTTCGGTGATAAGCGGCTCCGGGGCAGCGAGGCCAAGCGCCGAGAGCACGTCCGACGGGATCGTCAGCGCGACGCTGGCGGCATCGGTCGTGTCCGGTACAAAAAGGCCGCGGGCATTCAACGCGATGACGGTGCGGGACTGTTCCTCGGACACGCCGTTGACGAGCGCGAGCACGGTGTCGGTGAAGACCAGGGACTGGCTGTCCCGCGCACGCTGCTGAACCCGATCCAGCAGGCGATCCGCCGTGGGGTACGCATCCGCGTCGCGCGGGGTTCCGCCGGTGACAAAGGCGAGATCGTCCAGCGAGATCCGGGCGCCTTTCCACCAGTCGTGAAACTCGATCAGCGAATGCAGGTCGGTCAAGCCGTCCATGCGATCGTTCGGCACGCCGTCGGCCAGCACGAGCAGGTGGATCAGCTCAGGCACCGGCAGCCTCAGAAGTGCGGCGATCCGGACATGTCGGTACAGCCGGCCCAGCATCTCCGCATTCAGCCGGATTTCGCCTGCCGGCTCGAGCCCCTCCGTCGCGCGCAAGTGGCCGATGAGGGTAACCAGCGTGTCATCGTCCAGATTGAGCCCCGCGAGCAGCCGCTGTTGCTTCCTCAGCGTATCGGCGGTCGGCTCGCTTCGGTCGAATGCCGGGTGCAGGAAAGCGTCATCGCCCGAGCCGAGCGGCCAGCCGACTTCCCTGGCGAAGGGCGGCAGATTGAAGAGGCGATCCAGCAATGGCCGGCCGCCGGGTTCCACCGGCGTCGCGGGGAGTCCATCGAAGAGCGCGCAGAGATCCTCGACAGAGGCCTTCAGTCGACCCTGCAGGGAGAGAAGCGTCGACAGACTTGAAAGATCGAGCGTCCCGTCTGCCGGGACAAGGCCGGCATGCGCCATATGGCGAAGGACCAGATCCAGTTCGCCGATCGACCATGGAAGCCGGCGCCACAGGCGCACGAAGCGATGCAGACGGTCCAGCACGACCGTTGTGAGACCATCGGCATACTCGATGTCGATCTGCACGCTGCCCGGGCTTCTTCGTGCGCCGCGGATGGTCACGACCCCGGCGGCCCGAACAAACTGCGTATCGATCAGCTGGGTGAATTCGTCCCGCGTAACCGACATCGATTGCAGCAGGTGTTGAACGTCTTCGTCCCGGACCGAATAGGAATGCCCGTAGAGACGGTTGAGCACGGCGGCGTCGGATTCCGCATTTCGAAGGAGGTCGTATTCGCGCTGCGACAGCCCAAGGATCGATTGCGGTTGCATGGCCGCGGCATCTTCGACATCGCGCAGCACCGTGGCGGCGATTTCCGCCCGCGTAATCGGGAAATGCGTCAGATAGGTCGTCAGCCGTTCGAGGGGCAGCATGAAAGGCTGGCGGAAGCTATGCAGGCTCTCAGCCGAATAGAGCGCCGCATAAACGGCATCCTCGATCACGCGCCGTTCAGGCAGCGCTTCATGCGGATCCAGTCCCTCCAGATGCCGGTAGGCGTAGTTCTCGAGGATCTCGTTGATGATGGTGAGGTAGGGGACCAGCGTCTCGGTGCACTCGCAACTGAGTGTCAGATCCCAAAGATCGCGCCGTCGCTGCCACAGGCTCAGCGTATTGCTCGGTCGGGCGTTTCCGAATGTTTCCCGTGTGATGTGGGTTTCGATGAACTCCATCAGGTCGACGAAATACGCCGCCGGACTGATGATCGACTGGCAGTGGCGGCAGTGACAATGGGCCTGGCTGCCGACGAAGTCGGCATATCCGGGCATCCGGCGCAGATGGTCCTCGACTTCGGCCGAAACGTTGGTGACCTCGATGCCCGCGAATCCGCCGAAGGTCTCGTCCAGCAGCGTTCCGAAGCGGGCGATGGCCCCTTTTGCGATCTCCTCGGCCTCGGCCCAGTATCGCGTGGCGTCCAGGGGATCCATTTCCGTATTTGCGATGAAGGTCGATCTGGTGTCTTCGACGATGCTCGCGGCGTCGTGGTAGCCGGCCTCCATCAACTCGACCGTGTGTTCCGCATTTCCGCCGGTGACGCGCCACATGCGCTGTTGGGAGCGGACGGTCGCCAGCACCATGTCCCTCTCGTCCTCAGCCATGTCGCCGAAGTCGAGCCCGTCCAGATCGCCGCCGCCGGGCAGGGTATTCATGGTGAGAAAGGGTGCCGAAGGATTCAGGCCATAGAACCGGCCCATCAGCGCCACCCGCCGGGTGACCTCTTCGACCTTCTGCTGCGAAGCCTGTTGCGACGCGTTCAGCACATCCGCAAGGCCCAGCCCTGGATACCGGTTGACCAGCCGGTTGATCGAGGCATATGCGTTCAGGGCGGCGTCCTGCGACTGGCTGTCGACGCCATCGAGCGCGAGCCTGTCTCGGCCGCGCCCGAACAGGTCGGGATTGCCCGACAGCAGCGGCTCGACACGGTCGAGGTCGCTTGCAAGCGCGTCGGACGCCGGCGGCCGCTGTTGCGCCTTGAACACCTCATGCGGGAACAGCCGTTGGATCGTAGCGGCCATCTCGGCCGCTGCGGTGTTGAGGTCGGCGCCGTCCGGAGGCGTGGCGCCCGAAGCCGTCCAGGCATCGAGAATGGCAGACTGCGTCGGCAAAGATCGCGCAACGTCGCGAAGGTCTTGCGCCGGATTGCCCTGCGGATCGCGCGCCCGGTCCAGGATCGTCGCCATCAGGTCAAGCTGCCCGCCGGTCCACAGATAAAGGTTCGCGCTCAGCCCAAGGCTTCGGGCGGTCTCTTCAGACGTGGTGCCCGAATCCACCAGACCCCGCAGTTTTTCCTGGGTGAGATTGTCAGGATGGATCGAGTCCTTGATCAGATGTTCGACGGTTTGCTCGTCGAGACCGGCAAGTCCGCACAACCGATAGGTCGACGCCTTGCGCAGCTCCGGCTCGAACAGGAGGTTCCGCTCGATTGCGATGTCAGGCTGAAACAGGCCGGCCAGGGTCGCCGGCGCCTGCAACTCCTCGATCCGGACCAGCCCCTCGCGACGAACGGTATCAAGCTCCGCGTTTCCGCTGAGGCTGCTCCGAAGGAACGCCTTGATGGGTTCGTCCTGGCTGGTCAACGGGCGCAGATCCAGGGCGCCGACATGCTGTCGCAACGCGTCGGAGGCGGTCTCGAAATGCCGGTTCAACGTCTGTCGCAGTGCGGCGAGCGCCTTGTCCTGGAGCTGCTCGAAGAGCTCGGCGTTCCGTGACTTCAGCTCCGCCGGCGTCAGTCCGGAGACATCATGAAGGGCGAGCACGGCGTCGCGGTCCAACTGGGGCTCTTCGGGCTCCGGGTCGCCGGGATCCGAGGGGCGGGGCGGATCGATCTCGATGACGAATTCGTGCTTGCGCCCACGAAGGTTGCGAATGACCGAGTCCAGGGTGTCATGCACCAGCCGGTCGCCGTCGTAGATCCTGAAGAACACGTCCGGCCGGCGATCGAAGAACAGCTCCCGGAAATAGGTGCTGTCGAAGGCCATCGAGAAGCGACCGTCCTGATCGGTGACGGCGCTGCCGACAAGATCATCGATGATCAGATCCTTGTCCCAGGCCTCTACACGGAGGCCTGCCAGCGGCTGACGTGTGTTTTCGTGAACGACGATCCCTTCGATGACGTAGCGGCGTGGCGCCATCCGCCCGACCTCCCCATGCAACCGGGACGATTTTGATCAAATTGTAGGTAACTACTTTGGGGAGAGAAAATCTAGGGCCGATGGGAGAATTCACGAACTTGCGCGATCGGTCCGGTCTCTGATGGCGGTAGAATTGCCTTAGCGACTGATCCAAAAAATGAACATCGATCTAACGCCCGATTCCGTTCCAGGTTGATTGCCCCATTGCATAGTCCTGAACGGCTCGCTCCGTACTCCCATCGCTTGGTGAACAGCGACGTGACTTCTTTCCGGCATCAGCAGGAGGTTCTCTGCCGCGGTGGCTTGGCCCGGGTAGCGATTGATATTGTATAGCCAGTGGTGAATCGGTTCTCCTCCGAGATCCACCCGTCGACGTACCCCTGCGCGCATCAAATTGTAAGCCTGCCGGCCTGTTGCCTGACTCCTGCTTCTGCTCATGTAGGCAAGCCAGGCCCGATAGAGTTCGGGATCACCGGCCACCCACCGGATATCGCCGGCGGATGCCGTATCTGCCAATGCCGCCAGCCGGGCATTGGTAGTTCTCACGACAATTGCTTCGGGTGGCGAGACGATCTCCGGAAAGCTCAGTTGGCCACTTCGCTGAACTGCATTTGGAGTTGAACCGGCCAATGATGCTTCCGTGGCCGCGGCGCTTCTCTCTCCTGCAGCCAGAGCTTGTGCAAATTCGTCATCCAGCAGCCCCAGCGACAGTTGTCCGCTCTCCTCGGCGACTGCGGCTTGGGGGGCGGCAGGAGGAGGCACGGGCGCTGCCTGCGGTATCTCTTGAGCGAGCGCCCGCTCTCCCGATTCCGCTGCGGTCTGTCCGGCCGCAGTTCGACGAGAGCCTGAAAATGCACGGGCCAGATCGTCTTCAAGACTCACCACCGCTTGGCGGACCATTTGCTGTCCTTCAGTAGTCGCTCCAAGTGAGGCAACGGTCAAGGCTCCAAAGCCCACTTCAGTAACGCTGTTTCCTGCGCGATTCCCGTAGTTCCAAAACTGTTCGTCAGATTCGAAGTTCTCGATAGCCAAGATCGAGTACGTGGCCGAATTCCAAAGATTGAAGGGAAGATTTAAAACACTCCTCACACCATCCTCGTACCACATGGGAATTATTACTCCCATGGTCAATATTCCAATGAAAACTGCCTCTCCAGTTGTCGTTGATGGATGATCCATGAATGCTATGGCACTTTCGTATTGTTCCCTGAAATAGCCTCTTTCAATTGTCGGAAGAATCAGCCGTTCAAGAGGAATGCTGGCTCCGCTGCTCAGCGGGTCCGTAGTATGGCATCCTTGGACACATTCCTGAGGCTCCCGTGCCCAGGCCTCAGGACTCAGGAGGTCAGGCACAAAGTCGCTTTGGTGGCTTTCCAGGGACCGTCCTTGTAGTTCGGCATCAGTATAGAAACTCCTGAGAATCTCAGCTTCTTCGCTGTCCTGTTGGGCTAAATCGCTGTTCTGCCGGTCTGGGCTTTGAGTGCCGGCCTCGTCCAGTATTTCTCGGATGAATTCATCGAGACCTTCTTCTGATATGGAATTCACAATCTCGTCTGCCGGATTTGGCTGCGGCCGAATCCTTCCGCGAACTCCTTCGTCCCCGAATTCTATTACTGTTACCTGGGGATCAGATAGAACAAATACGTTCAATTGCGCGCTGCGATTTTGCTCAAGGAAATCCAAGAGATCTTCTACCAACACGATTTGGGTGAATTGCTGACCAGGTCCGTATTCGTTCGGATAGACAACATTTACAATGGCGTCTCCTTCGGTAAGGGCGTCCACTGCCTCTTGTGTAAGATCCGAAGCTTCCAAGTCTTCTCTGTATATGGTGTGAAGATAGTCATCACCATCGTCCCCGAACCGTCTCGTCTGATACAACCCATTCGGATCCACCAGATTCACCGGGTTGTTCTGGACGAATTGGTACAGGTTCAGCCCGTCCTCCGGGCCGATCGGGTCGGGGCTTAGCCAGCGGCCGATCCAGGGCGCGAAGTATCGATGGCCGTAGTAGTAGAGCCCGGTGACGTCGTCGCGCTCCTTGCCGCTGTATCGATAGTCCTTGCGGCGGACGTCACGCAGGCTGCGTCCGGCGACGAAGGCGGTGCCGCCAAAGGGGAAATACTCCTCATAGCTGATGACCTCGCCGGCCTCATCGAGCTCCAGAGAGGACGAGCCCAGATGGTTGCCGAGCTGGTAATGGATCCCCGTCCGGTCCAGCCGGTCGGTTTCGCGGCCGGTCGCGTCGGCCGTCCATTGGTGCAGGAGGGCAAGCCGCATGGTGCCGTCGGTGATGTGCGACGTCTTGCGTTCCAGCTGCAGGCGGTCACCGGTCCGCACCCGTTTGATCTCGCAGCCGTCAAGGTAGATCTTCTCGGTGATCTCCAGCCCGCCGGCGGTTTCGCGTTCCTGCACCCGGCGGACCCGCATGCCGTCGCTACCATAGACATAGTATTCGGCGTCGTCGGCGCGGGCGGGATCCGCGGCACGGGACACGGTGACCGCCTGCGCCAGGCTGTTCCGGTAGTTCCATGCGAATTCGTGCAGGTGCGGCAGGTGAAGGCAATTGCCGGTCTCCGGATCGAAGCGGCTCTCAGGGCCGCTGATGGGATTGCCGCGGAGATCCAGCGCCGGCAACGACCGGTTGGAGACAGGCGAGACCCAGAGATCCGTGTGCCAGTTTCGTGAGGTATCGCCGCCCGGCATATGGAACTGGTGGCCGATCCGGGTGAGGTTGCCGCCCGGATCGTAATCATAGGTGCGCGTATAGCGGCGAATGACGGCGGCATTGCTGAGGCTCAGGTGCCGTGTTCCCTTGATCCAGTCGGGCTGATCGCGTCTGCGGGCATCGTGGTCGTGCTGCTGTAGCGCCTCATGCGCGCGCCCGGTCGCCTCGCGCAGCTGGTAGAAGGCGTCGTAGCGGAAGGTGCTGGCGGCGTGCACCTCGCCGCGCAGCCGGCTGAGCACGTCGCCCGAGGGCGGATCCTGCGCACGGTCGACACAGTGGACCAGGTTGCCGGCCGGGTCATGGGTGTACCGGATATCCTGGTAGACCCGTAGCGGCGGCCTGTCGGCAGCGGCCGGATCCGGCTGACGGGCATAGAGCCGGGCGAGCCGATAGGTCGTCCGGTCGTACTCGTAATCGATGGCGGTGCCGTTGCCCAGGACGGCGCCGATCCGCTGGCCGCGGGCATTGAAGGTCGCCGCGGTCAGGAATGCCGACTCGTGCAGCGCACCGTCAGCCGTGCTGACTCGGAGCCGCCTCACGCCGCCGCCTTGCTCGAAGTCGATGTGCCGGGTCGTCCCGTCGGCAAGGTGCTGCCAGGTCACGCGGCCCAGCGCGTCATAGCGGGCCCGGGTCTCGAAGGGCGCCTCTCCGGTGAGCGCGACCCGGTCCGGATCGCGCCAATCGGGCTCGCGCTTGTAGTCCGCCGCCAGCCGCCGGTCATAGTGGAGTGGCTGTCCCGCCGGATCGTACCGATGAAAATCGATGATGCCGGCCTGGTCATGGTGGCGGACCGGCTGACCGCGCAGATTGCGCAACGCAGCCTGCGGTACGCCGGGTTCGTCGCCGTATCGAACACGTTCGGTGAACTGGTTCAGGCCCAGGGCGCCATCCACGAAGACAGAGACCACGCGTCCCAGCAGATCGTGGTCGAGCCGCCGATGCACCCCGCGACCGTCCCAAGAATGCCAGAGCAGGTCCTGGGAGTCCGTCAGCGTCCAGAGGTCGCCGGCATCGATGCTGTGCTCATGCAAAACGCGCCCCAGCATGTCGCGACGATAGGTAAAGGCGGTCAGGCCTCTGGAGTCGACGATCGCCATCGGATTGCCGGCATAATCCAATGTCGACTCCGTGCGCCGGAGTCCGTCCGGACCGCCGTCCTCGACCAGCATGACCTGACGTCCCAGAGGATCGAAGTGCACCCGCGTCGGTGTGTTCGCATGGGCTTGAGCCCCGAGCAGCGCCTGTTTCTCCGGGTCGGTATCGGGCAGCCATCGGCGGCCGGCCTCATAAGCGCTGCCCGCGATGCTGTCATTCGGGTCGTGCTCCGTCGTCGCCCATGCCGCGTACTCGATTCGGGTCCGGGTGCCGTTGGGGTGGCGTTCTCCCACGACCCGGCCCATGGGGTCGTATTCGGTGACCGTCGTTTCGCCGAATGTCTCCAATTCGGCGTCCGACTGAAACGCATGCGTGGTGCTGAAGAACGGCTCGTATTGTCGGACGACCTGCTGCTTGTTGTCGAAGACCGCATGTCCGGAGGCGCGCCAGCGCGTCGGTGCCTGGACGGCGGATATGCGGCCGGCGTCATCGACCTCGACCGCTGGCCCGGGCTCTACCAGCTCCTTGGATTGCAGGTTCCGGCCGAAGCCATCCAGATACGTGACCTGGACCTGGATCTGGCTGTCGGCTGCGGGTCCGCCTTCGCCGTCATGGACCAACGCTTCCCGTGTAAGAGAGAGGCTGCGGAGGGGCTGGGGATCGGCCGATGTCCAGGTGTCGAGTTCGTAGTGGAAGAACGTGCTGACGCCTTGCAGAAACCGTGCCGGCTCGGCCAGTATGCGGTCGAATTCGATATCGGGCTGCGGGCGATAGTCGGAGAGCGGTTCGTTGCCGTAGTCCACTTCCGCGCCGGCGCTACCCAGCAGCCGTCCGAACTGGGTGGCGATGACGATGATGCCCAGCGGATCGTACCGGACCTCCGAAACATTCTCGTTCCGGTCAACGATCTGGTCCGCCGCGGGCAGGTGGTAGTCGATCCGGCCGGCTCTCACCCGGTTGCCCACCGCATCGGTGAGGCCGGTCAGAACCAGCCAATAGGGATCGTCATAGGCAAGAGTGGTCACCGCATTGACCGGGAGACCATCGCGGTGGCGGGCGCGCTCCTCGCGCGTCAGCAGGTTGAATTGGCTTGCCGGCAGATAGTGCAGCGTCGGACCGGCCTGCCACCAATACCCTTCGTCAGCGTGATAGAGCCCGTCCTCGCGGGCCGCCTCCGGTGTGAGCCGCGATCCGAATGTGTCGGCGAACAGGGAGTCCGTCAGCCCCGCGGTCTCCGTGTGATGGAGCAGGGAGAGCGGCCCCGCGCGACCCCAGGGCAGCACGTCGGTGCGCGTATCATCCCAATAATGGGCCCGGCTCCACTGCATCAGCCGGGCCTGTGCTCCGCCGGTAAAGTCCTGGTCATAGCGGAGCAGACGGTCGGACCGCAGCGCCCCATCCAGGGCGGCGGCCAGGCTCTCCCGCTGGAACTGCGCGTCGATGCCCGGCTCTCCCGAGGGCGACAATCCGGCGATTTCGAACGAGCGGCTCGCCAATGAAATGCCCAGCTCATAGCGATCGAGGGCGTCGACATTCAGAAGGTCCGCGGTGGAGACGCTGACATGGAGCTGGTACTGCGCGTCGATGCCCATGCGCCGCGCCGAGCGGCGGGGATAGGCCACGCTGCAACTGCGGGTCACGTTGCCGAACGCGTCGACCGCGAGAGCGAGGTCGTGCGAGACGCGCGGGTCGGACGGGTCTTGTTCGTAGGTGTAGGTCAGGTGCTCGCAGGTGAACGCGGCAAAGCACGCCGGTTGCTGCCCCTTGCTAGGCTGCAGACGGCGAATTCGAAAGTTGGCCTGCGACACCTGGTAGGGATGCGCGACACGTCGTCCGTCGGGGCCGATCCCATAGGATTCGGTACGGATGGTCTGTCCCGCCACTGCCCGGTACGCGTCCGCATGTTCGCCGGGAAGCAGCGCGTCAGGATCTTCGATGAAGGAACCCGGAAGCGAGCCGCCCTGCGGGTCGCCGCGGTAATAGTCGCCGAACCTCTGCGACTCCCAGCCGGCCTCGCCATTGTGGAACCAGCTCCGAACGCAGACGGGGTCGGCATGCTCGATCTCCGGTACCGTCGACGTCCCGCGATAGACATCCGCATCGTACTGGTCTACCAGGCCGAAGCCGCGAAATGCCCGCTCCTCCCCGTCGAAGAAGCCGTCATGGTATTCGTAGCGGCTTTCAAAGCGGGTGTTGCCGACTTGGTCGATCACCGTCAGACGATCGACGACCGTCATGTGCCGCGGCAGCTTGCTGATCCAGCCTCGGCCGCTTTGCTTGTCCCTGAGGTAGTGCCGCGCGGAGTGCCCATAGGCGATCTGCGCCTCCCGCCCCATCGCGTTGTTGACGGAGACCAGGAGGCGAGGCCTGTTGCCGTCGGTCAGCTTCAAGTATCGGAGGCTCGCATGCGCCTGGCTGGGCAGCGCTGTCGACCAGACAAGACACGGCGTACCGTCGCCCAGGAAGTCGAACACCTGCGCCGATGCCAGATTGTCGATGTAGGGCAGTCCGGTGACCGCTCCCCCTTCGACAAAGCGATTGCCGCTCGCATTGATCCAGTAGCGGATTTCCCCGCGGCCGATGTAGAGCAGGTCCGCCGTACCGCTCCCGTCGATGTCGACCAGACGGATCCGGCTGGCGTCGAACGCTTCCGCAAAATCCAGGGCCGGGGCGCCCTCCATCACCACTCCGGCGCCGAAACGGCCATTTCCGAGCTGCGGCCAATACTCGACACGCCCATTTCGCACCAAGACCTGATCCGGGAGCCCGTCGCCGGTCATGTCGGCGAAGAAATAGTCCAAACTTGGATTGGGACCGATCGTCGGAGCCCGGCTCACCCCGTTCGATGACGGCTTCGCCAGGGAGATGGCCGCATCGAAGCCGTCCTTACCTTTCGAGCGATACCAGTTGACCCGATCCTGCTCGATCGTCACCAAGTCGGCGCGGCCGTCGCCGGTCACATCCAGGAACTGAGTCGTGACGTCGATGGATTTGACATGCGGTGCGGACGAGAAGGCCCTGAAACCGGCCCAACGTTCGCGATCGCGATCGTATTCGTAATAGCCGGCCTCCCGGCCCTGCAAAACGACCAGGTTGACGTTGCCGTCACCGTCGAAGTCGCTGAAAGCGTAGTTGCCGGTTCGCGAGGCCGGCTTGTCGAGCACCTTCCGCTGGCTCCCGAGCCGGCCCCCGCCCAGGTTGGGCTTGAAGTACCAGGCCTGATCGGTTTCGCACAGAATGCCCGGCAGACCCTCGCCATGTAGGTCTATCCACCGGTAGTTCGACCCGCTGAGGCCAAAAGGCAGGTTCTCCTGCGTCTGCTCCGGCGCGGCCACGAAGGCGTGTCCCATGGCCGGTTGCGTGTAACGGAATTCAAGCGGCGGCAATGCCCTTTGGGTATAGGCATCGGTCGCCGGATCGCGCCGGTAGCCGGTGTAATGGAGGCTTTGAAGAACGCTGCCGGCGGGATCCTCTGCATGCCGCAGTGTCAGTGCGCCGACCAGGGTCGGGCCGGTCCCCAATTCACGGAAGTGGTGGAACATGAGGATGCGGCGGCACAGCCGGTAGGTCCGCACGTCAAACCCGGCACGGTATGTTGAGAACGGGTCCCGCCGGGACGGCCAGGTCGCGCCTTGTCGGTAGAACGGCGGTGCAGCGTCGTGCTCACCGTAGTCGAAGACCAGTTCGAACAGCCACGCATTGTCGGCCGGCGCGGCACCGTCCGGCTGAAGCGGCCGCGTGTTGCCGTATCGAATCCGCTTCAGATGCCGTTGTGCGAAGGCACCGGCCCGATGGATCCGGTGCCGCTCGAAGCTGTCGGAGGCGTCAACGCCGTCCGAATTCTCAGGCTCATATTCAAAGTGGATGGCATTGCCGTGGCGGTCGTACTGCCGCTCCAACAGCCATTCGAACGTGCGACGCCCGTCGTTCGGGTCCGATATGCGCGTTTGTCCCCCCGGATCGTGCCCGAACACGGACACTCTGTTATCCCGGTCCCGGGCCCGCCAATGGACTCGCCCCGTCCCCTTGCTCACCCATCTCTCAAGGCGTGTGAACGACCGCTCCACCTTGCTCCGGTAGAGATGGATCCAGTGATCGCCGTCATCGAGAACGCGCGCTGCGGCGTCTTCCCCATCTATCGATGGAACGAGTTCGCCGCCGGCGAACGCAAACGTGTCCGATCCGTCGTACCTTGGCAGCCCGTCTGTCAGATTGAGCCCGACCGAAGGCACACCGGTCAGGTTCCACCCAAGACCAAAGGCAGAGTTGGGCGCGCCGGATCCATAGGCGATTGCAATGTCTGGCTGAAATCCTGCACGACCCGGCGACACCGGCACCTTGATACCGATGGCAGCAGAACCGGTACGTGAATTCACGTCAACCTGATGCGCTAATGCGAGGTCTTGTAGACCCCGGGAGGCAAACGAAACCGACGAGCCTGAGTTCATTGCCTTCCCCTTAGTCCGGGCAGGCTAAACAGTATCGACGAAGCTGACTATGCCCCATTTGAACGATTATGGATTAGCAGATGAGAACGCCGCCACTTGGAGATCCAGTATCAACATAAGCTACCGGTGAGTCGCGCGTTCGCCTCCAACACCTGTGGTGAGGCCTAGTCACCGACCAGAGCCATGATCTAGTAACTGTCTGCCTTTGGAGTCTGCACGAGGGGTCACAGCACTGGTGAGGAGAGATGACAGCTGATCTTCGATACAAATGGCTGTTTGCGAGAGATCGAGCGCTACTACTGGCCCCTCCCAAACGGAGTTTTGCCTGCGTCGAAAACCACACACTTTTGGTTATTTTGCATCACTACCTGGGATCGATAAGCAACTGAACTAAAAAGAAAAATCAGAAATGTTTGAACGTGAAGTATCTCGCGATAACCGCGGTGGCGCGTCCCCCGCGGATCGCAAATGCCCAGGAAGGACCCGCTACTGGCAGTCTGGCCCTTACTCATCGCTGGGGTCGGCACTGCCGCCGCGCCGTGATTTCCGACCTATCAATTCGTCTAGCAAGCGATTCAAGGTTGAGGCATTCAATTGGAGCCCCCTTTGCTCGCGCCATGCGAAGCAGGCGATCCAGTTCCTCTTGGGTTTCCTCGGGATCGAGGCCAAGCGTCTCCCTCAGCCTGTTGATGGCGCCGTAAATGCAAAGTGTTGCTTCCCTGCGGGATAGGGATTCTGCAAGCACATCTATCCAGCCGTTCCAGTCAATGTCGCCTCGTTGCTCCCGATTGGGATCGGTGCTGAACGGACGTGTTGAAGACTGGTCGGTGTCCGATCTCATTTCATGCTTAGGTGGTGCAGTTGACTTGCCTGCATGTTGCTCATCTTTGGAAAGCCACTCACGTCGTCGGCGCTTGCGACCAGGTCTCTGGGCTCTGTTAACAGGACTCTGTTCAACGATATCTGTTCTGGGCGAAGAATCCTTCTCGTCCGGCACGAAGACATCTTCACCTAGAGGCGAAGATTCCTCAGCGTTCGCTTTGGCCTGAGCGGTCCGGCTGGCCCGAACCGCGGCGCCTTTCCGCCCAAATTCGCCGAACTGCTCGCGCCGCTTCGCCAAACACGGTCCATTGCGTGATTTGACCGCCGGCACCCGTTTGGGGTCACGGGTAAGTACGAAGTAGTGATAGGGCCCTCTTTGGCCGGACCTCTCGACCAGGCCCCATTCTTCAAGCTCGCGAACAGCATTCTGTATTGTTCTGACACTCACGCCCTCGAGCGCCGCAAGTCCCGCCAGCGAGCACCAGAACAGGTTTGTATCTCGGTCGGCATGACAGCAGAACAGCGCGTAGAGCCACCGCGCTCGGATAGTTAGGTCAGAACATCTGAGTACCCATTCCGGGACCTGGGCCCACCAAGTGCCAGAAGGTATGCCGTCAGCTGGCAACTGGTTGCAGAGCCTTTTGGTCCAAATTGGGACCTTGGTGCGAATGGTCAGAAGTGCTTTGCCTCTGGCGTGCATCAATCCAGACGATGAGGTCCTGTCGGCGATAGCGCACGGCTCTCTTTGTGATGGCAACGAACGGGGGGCCATCGCCGCGTAGTCTCATTGTCTCGAGTGTGCGATGGCTCAGACCGAGCAGAAATGCTGCTTCGATCGTGTGGAGCAGGGCGTCGGGATGTTGCGGTATCGGGCGCCCTGCGGGTTCATCACAGCTGCGTGTGGCGCTGCCGGGCGTTTCGTCCTCCATGTGGTTCCTCCGTAGCTCGATTGCGACGGAGCACAGGAGAACAATGAGCGCCACCTCGGTCGTGTATCGGAATTCCTAAGATTACTTTTCGGAATTTCGCATCCGCAGCGACTGATCTATTGTCGGTCCAACATGTTCAACGAAAGTGCTATATGAGAATCCGCGCACGATTTGGTTTGAATATCCCAAATGTTCTAGGACCTTTCTTCATACGCCCTTCTTGTTGGAGAGCACCCCAAGTGTGCGATTGGCCTGATAGGGGATGTGCCGCAGGCGGTGATGGAGCGCGGAAATGTCCGAATGCGTGATCTCACGAACCGAAGCTCGCCCGAGGGCCGGGTTGATGAAGAGTTCGATCGATCGCCGATACTCGCGTTCGGTGCTCGGCCGGCAATGCTGGCTGACATGTTCATTCAGGAACCGTTCCCCAAGCACGGCGAGGGTAGGGGCACTCTTCCTCTGTGCCTCCTCCACTGACGGATCGCCGCCCGCCTTGACTGCAGCGAGCAGCGAGATCGCCTTTGTCCGTGCCTGCTCGGCGGTCATTGTCCCAAACCGGCCAAAGGTGAACCGTCGTGTTTGGCGATTGCGCCGGTACTGGATGATGAAGGACTTCTTGCCGCTCGGCAGAACGCGAAGGCCAAAGCCAGGCAGTTGCTCGTCGAATAGGATGTAATCTGATCCCTGAGGGCGGGCGCTGTCGATCACCCGATTGGAAAGCTTCGGCAAGGCTACGCTCAATGAATGTGTTCCGTTACCCTGAGCGCCGACCTCGCGTTCCTGGAAGCTATGTGGAAGCAAATGGAAGCGAGTCAGTGAGCATGGGAGCGTAGATAACCGTAGTACGGTTGGCCAGAAAATCTCTTGTTATCAGTGATGTGTTGTAAGTTAGCGTACCTCGAAGCAATGTAGCGTATTTTAGTTCTTCAAACTCATAACCTGAAGGTCGCAGGTTCAAATCCTGCCCCCGCAACCAGTCCCACAACAATATACAAAGCCCTCCGGCACAAGGTCGGAGGGCTTTTTGCCGCCGGTTGACCCGGCACTATCGCGCTGGTGAGCCGTCGTGAAACGACTTGTTCCTCGAAATCGGGCGGTCGGCGTATCTCATGATCTGGTCGTCCGGCACGATCTCGATGGGCGTGGTCGCGTTCATCGGCTCATCGAAGTAGGGGGCGTTGTCCGCACGATTGTAGCAGCACAGGAGTACGTTCCGGGTGCGATTGGAGGTGTTCTGGCCGGAGGCATGCAGGAGGTTGCAATGAAAGAACAGCGCGTCGCCGGGGTCCATCTCGACATGGACGTGGTCAAGCTGCCGCATCGCAGCCGTTACCCGGGCCATATCCGCGCCGATCTGCTCGGCTTTGACGCCGTGTTCGATACGCCCGAGCGCGTGCGAGCCGCGGAGCACCTGGAGGCAGCCATTGTCCCTGTTTGAGGGATCCAGCGCGATGAAGACGCTTGCCATACGCGGGAAGAGGAAGCCGGACCGATACCAGTATCCGTAGTCCTGATGCCAGTCCCACGCCCCGCTCTGCCGGGGACGCTTGAGCGTAAGCTTGGCGTGGAAGAACGCCGCCTTGCCGCCCAGCAGCGTTTCGACGCTCCCGACGATCCTTTCAGACCGCGCCACATCGCTGAACATGTCCTCCTGCAGGTCTCTCCAGAGGGCCAGTTCCGTCGTTCCGCCTTGGGCGTCCTTCCGTCCATAGACGGAATTCGCGACCACGGGATCGTCCTGCACGATCCTGTTCAGCGCGCTCACCTCTCCCTCGGAAAACAGGCCTCTCTTCAGGACATATCCATCCTGGGAGTACGTGGCGGCTTCCTCGTCCGATAGTCCTTTTGAGAACGGCATCTGATCCACTCTCAGGCTCCCAAATCGATTCCCTGGATGGCTAGAACCGCGGCCGCGCGAAAGACCAGCCGGGCCAGTGCTTGCGCATCTCGGCCTCGTCGTCCCGCATCTCGTAGCCGCGCTCGAGATAGGTGCGATGAAGCCGGGCCAGGGCCTCCCTGTCCAGGGTCACGCCGAGGCCCGGTCCTGGCGGCACGGCGAGGGCGCCGCCGTCGAACGAGAACCGGTCGCCTTCGATGACCTCGTCGGTCTGCCAGGGGTAATGGGTGTCGCAATCGTAGGTCAGGTTCGGCGTCGCGGCGGCCAGATGGGTCATGGCTGCCAGGCTGATCCCGAGATGCGAATTCGAGTGCATCGACAGGCCGATGCCCCAGATCGCACAGATCCGGGCGAGATCGCGGCTGGCAGCGAGGCCGCCCCAATAATGGTGGTCCGAGAGGATGACGCGGACGGCGTCCTGGGCAATCCCCGGCGGCAGATGCGCGTCGGCCACGACGCACATATTGGTGGCCAGCGGCACATCCGTGGCGGCCTGAACCGAGGCCATGGCGGGAATTCCAAGGGTCGGGTCCTCAAGATACTCGATCAAGCCCTCGAGGCGCGGCAGCAGGTTCAGGGTGGTCTGCAGATGCCAGCCGCCATTGGGGTCGATGCGGAGCGGTGCGTCGGGGAAGGCGGCCCGCAGGGCTTCCAGGCCGGCGATTTCGGCTTCCGGCTCCAATATGCCGGCCTTGAGCTTGATGGATCGGAAGCCGTGCCGATCGATCATCGTCCGGGCTTCGTCGACGAGCTGTTCCGGACTCAGCACCTCGCCCCAGACATCGTCCCGATCCGCGCCGGCATGGTGGCCGAATTTGTAGAAGAGATAGGCCGAGAAGGGGACGGTTTCGCGCACCTGCCCGCCGAGCAGGTCGCAGAGACGCCGGCCGGTGGATTTTCCATAGGCGTCCCACATTGCCACCTCGACGGCGCCGACGACGCGCGGCAGCAGTCGCTCGTCGACACCGGTGTGCCCTTGCATGTCGCCCCGGACGGCGTCGCGCGCGCGCGACCACAGGCCATTGAGGTCCGTCACCTCCAGCCCTGCCAGCCTTGGCGTCAGCGCTGCAAGCCCGTCCAGCACCGGCCTTGTGCCGTAGCTCTCGCCAAGCCCGATCACTCCGTCCTCGGTCTCGACCTCGATGATCGAGCGCAGCGCGTAGGGCTGGTGGCAGCCGGCATTGTTGAGGAGCGGCGGATCCGCGAAAGCGATCGGCGTGACGCGGATATCGGCAATGCGGAGGTCAGACAAGATTGCCCTCAATGTAGTCGAGGTTCAGATCCTGCCCGAGGCCGGGATCGTCGCGGAAATGCACATAGCCGTCGGCGTCCATCTCGTCGTCGATGCGGTTCTGGTAGTCGCGGGGTTCGTCGTAATCGATGAACGGGTGCAGCAATCCGCGCTCGTAATAGGTCGTGTTGGGAATGGCGGCGACCACGGCCATGTTGCCGGCGCCGGTGCCATGGACCTCGCACGACATGTGGAAGCTCTCGGCAAGCTTTGCGGTCTTCATCGCCGGCGAGATGCCGCCCACGTCCCAGACCCCCGTCCGGAGCATGTCGCAGGCCCCTTTGGCGGCCCATTCGGCGCGGGTCCAGTGCTTGCCGGTCATGCTTTCGGGTCCGAGGATGTTCAGGCGCGGCGTGCGCGCGGTCAGCCACTGGTAGGACGACAGGGACGCCTCCTCCATCATCTCCTCGATCCAGAGATAGCCGAGCTCCTCCAGCCGTTGGCAGAGCCACAGGCTGTCGGCGCGCGAATACCAGTGGTTGGGGTCGAGCATGAGCGGCATGTCGGGCCCCACGGCTTCGCGGACCGCGGCGCAGGCGGCGTAGTCCTTCCGGACATCTGGCGCGCCGGGGATCGGCGGCATCCAGCCATGGAGCTTGATCGCCTTGTAGCCACGCGCCTCGACCATCCACTCGGCGAACCGCGCATAGTCCTCGGGCGTTGCAAGACCGCCTTCGAGATCGTCGCCGCACATGGTCGATCCGTAGGCCAGGATCTTGTCATGATAGCCGCCCAGCAGCTTCCAGACCGGCTGGCCGGTGGCCTTGCCGATCAGGTCCCACAGCGCCAGGTCGACGGCGCAAAGGACGCGATCCGTCAGCTTCATGGCGCTGCCGCGCTGCCATTTGTAGAGCGCCTGCCACAGCGCTTCGGAGCGCATCGGATCGGCGCCGAGCAGGACCGGGCGGACGAATTTCTCAAGGAGCGACTCTTCGACGTCCCCCGGCCGCGCGACGACCCGACCTATGGTGCCGTCATCGCAGGTAATCTCCAGAATCGCCGAACTGGTCTGCCTTTCCGGGGACGGATGGGCGTGCCCGTCGCTGTCATGGGCCTGGTTGGTCGAATGGCGAAAGACCTTCGCGCCAATATGTTCGATCTTCATGGCCGCTTCCTTTTCGGCAGTCCCGGGAACCGCGCGACCGGATTGGCGCGCGCGCGGCCGATATCGGGTTCGATGCGGGGCGCGGTCACCGGCGGAGCTTCCGCGCCCGGGCTCTCCGCGTCTGGACGTGCACCGCCTCGTCCGCCGTTCCCTCGACATAGGCGCGTCCGTCGTCGGCGGGCGGGTCGGAGACGTTCCGCACCGACGGGTATCGGGCAACCTCGTCCTTCACCAGTTCGACACCCAAGCCGGGCGCCTCGGGCACGCGGATGGCGCCGTCCTCGACTTTCAGGACCGGTCGCACCACGTCGTAGCGCCCAGGCCAGTCGAATTCGATCCGCTCGAGCAGGAGCGCGTTCGGAACGGTGGCCATGACGTGCAGCGCGGCGAATTCCGCCACCGGCCCGAGCGAGCCGGAATGGGGGGCGAGCATGATGCCGTGGGCTTCGGCCATCGCGGCGATCTTGCGCATCTGCGTGATCCCGCCCGCCCGACCGGTATCGGGCTGGATGACATCGACGAGATCGCGTTCGATCAGCGGGCGTATGCCGTGGATCGTGCCCACCCGCTCGCCGGCGGCCAGGGGAACGGTGACGGCATCGCGGACCCGGGCGAATGCATCCAGGTTCTCCGGCGCGACCGGGTCTTCGTAGAACAGGAGATCGAAGGCCTCCAGTTCCCGTCCGATCAGAATGGCATCGGCGGCCGTCATCCAGCTGGGCCCGTGCGCGTCGACCGCAAGGTCGTTCTCCGGGCCGATGGCCTCGCGCAGCATGGCGACCCGGTCCAGATCGACGATCCCGGTGAACGGCGTCTTGATCGCCGTGATGCCGATGTCGAGGAGCGCCTGGGCCTCGTCGGCCGTGTGGGCATGACCGTAGACCGGGATGCGGTCGCGGATCGCACCGCCGAGCAGCTGCCAGACCGGGGCGCCGAGCACCTTTCCCTTGATGTCCCAGAGCGCCATCTCGATGCCGGACAGGGCGCCGGAACCGACCGTCCCGGTCAGGCCATGGCCCATCATCGCCCGGTAGAGATGCCCCCAGAGCCGATCGATATGGGCCGGATCCTGGCCGATCAGCAGGTTGGCCAGATCCTGCACCGCCGTCTCGACTACGCGCGGCCATCCCGAGCACTCGCCAATCCCGGTCACGCCGGCGTCGGTCTCCACCTCGACGAAGAGCCAATTCCGCGAGCCCCGGAAATCCGCGTCGGCGCCCATGGCCCGCATCAGGTCCGGGCGCGCGCCCGGCTGCATCAGATAGGTGTGGACTGCGGTGATCTTCATGCGTCCTCGCGGTACCTGTGCCGTTGCCGCGTCCCCCGCAGGGCGGGATCGGAGATCGGCACGGAGGAGAGAAGGGCCTTGGTGTAGGGGTGCTGCGGGTCGGTGATGATCTGCTCGGTCTCGCCGATCTCGACGATCCGCCCCCGGAACATCACCGCCACCCGGTCGCAGAAGTATCGGATCACCGCCATGTCGTGGCTGATGAAGATGAAGGAGAGGCCGAGATCGGCCTGCAGCCGGAGGAGCAGGTCGAGGACCTGGGTGCGGATCGACACGTCGAGCGCCGAGGTCGGCTCGTCGGCGATCACCAGCTTGGGCTCCAGCGCGATGGCGCGGGCGACGACGATCCTCTGCCGTTGGCCGCCGGAGAAGGCATGGGGGTAGCGCTCCATCATCCCGGGATCCAGGCCGACCTGGCGCAGCAAGGTGCCGACCCTGTCCTCAAGCTCGGATCCGGCCGCCAGCCCGTTCACCACCAGCGGTTCCGCGATGATCTGCTTCACCGTCATGCGCGGGTTGAGCGAGGCAAACGGGTCCTGGAAGATCATCCGGATCTGCTGGCGGTAGGCCTTGAGCTCGGCCCGGTCCGCAGCGACGAGGTCGGCGCCGTGATAGCCGATCGCGCCGGCGGTCGGATCGTAGACACGGGCGATGCAGCGCCCGACGGTGGTCTTGCCCGACCCGGACTCGCCGACGATGCCGAGCGCCTCCCCCTGCTTGAGGTTGAAGCTGACCCCGTCGACCGCCTTGGTGGTGTCGGTGATCCGCTGCAGGAAGCCCTGCCGCTTGTGAAAATGCAGCCGCAGATCGTCGACGCGGAGGATGTCCGGCGCGCCCGGCTTGGGCCCGACCTTGGCATCGGCCGGCAGCTCAAGCCGCTTGACCGCGCCCAGCAGCTTCTTGGTGTAGGGATGGCTCTGATGGGCGAAGAGCGCCCGCGTCTCGCCGCGCTCCACCACATGCCCCTTCTCCATGACGACCACGTCGTCGGCGAGTTCTGCCACCACCCCCATGTCGTGGGTGATGAACATGATGGCCATGCCGAGCTCGCTCTGCAGCTTGCGCATCAGATCCAGGATCTCGGCCTGGGTCGTGACGTCGAGCGCCGTGGTGGGTTCGTCCGCGATCAGGACGTCGGGATGGCAGGACAGCGCCATGGCGATCATTGCCCTCTGGCGCATGCCGCCGGAATACTCGAAGGGATACTGGTCCAGCGCTTTCTTGGGCTTCGGGATCTCCACCTGCTCCAGCATCTCGCGCGCCAGCTCCCGCGCCTCCTTCTTCGTGACGTCGCGATGCAGCCGAACGGCCTCGACGATCTGGTCGCCGATGGTGTGCACCGGGGAGAGCGAGCTCATCGGCTCCTGGAAGATCATGCCGATGCGCCCGCCGCGTATGGCACGGATCGCCTTGCCGCAGGGATCAAGGGACGTTAAATCGACCTGTTCTCCGGCCGCCGGCCGGAAGAGCACCTGCCCGCCATTAATGACCCCCGGCCGCGGAACCATGTTTAGGATGGTCCGCGCCATCACCGATTTGCCCGATCCGGATTCCCCTACGATGGCGGTCGTCTTGCCGCGGTGAAGATCGAAGCCGACGCCGTGGAGCACGTTCAGCATGCCCTGCCGCATCTGGAAGCCGACGGTCAGCTGCTCGACGCTGATGATCGGTGCGTCAGTGCCCATAGGGGTCCGCGGCATCGCGCATGCCGTCTCCGAGGAAGTTGAAGGCCAGGACGGCCACGACGACGAAACCGCCCGGAATGAACAGCCAGGGCGCTTGGCTGATCGAGCGGATGTTCTGCGCCTCCTTCAGCAGCACGCCCCAGGAGATCGCCGGCGGCTGCAGGCCGAGGCCGAGGAAGGAGAGCGAGGTCTCCGCCAGGATCATCAGCGGGATCGCAAGGGTCAGCGAGGCGATGATGTGGGAGGTCAGCGAAGGCAGCATGTGGCGGAAGATGATCCGGGCCTCCGACGCGCCGTCCAGACGGGCGGCGATGACGAAATCCTCGTTCTTCATCGCCAGGAAGCGGCCCCTCACCACGCGTCCGAGTTCGGTCCAGCCGACAAGCGAAACGATGAGCGTGATCACGAAATACTGCTGGTAGATCGGCCAGGAGGGCGGCAGGGCCGCCGCCAGCGCCAGCCAGATGGGGATCGTCGGCAGGCTGAGGACGAATTCGATCAGGCGCTGGATCACCGCATCGATCCGGCCGCCGTAATAGCCCGAGAGCCCTCCCAGGGTGATCCCGAGCACCAGCGAAATGGCGACGCCGACCAGGCCGATCGACATGGATATGCGGGTGCCGTACATGATCCGGCTGAACATGTCCCGCCCCAGTCGGTCGGCCCCGAACAGGAAGAACTTGTCGCGCGGATTCACCGTGGCAAAGAGGTGGATGTCGGTCTCCCAGAGCCCCCAGAACTTGTACTCCGGGCCCCTCCCGAACAGCTCCAGATAGATCTTCTCGCCGGACGGTTCGTAGCTGATAGCAAGCGTGTCGGGATCGCGTTTGCGGTCCATCTCGTAGACATAGGGCCGGATCGCCCAGCCATCGTCGCCCGTGTCCAGCAGATGGATCATCTGCGGCGGATGGAACACGGCCCGGCGGTTCTGCTTGCTTGGGTCGTCCGGTGCGATGAATTCGGCGAAGGCGGAGACTAGGTAGAGCAGACCGATCACCCACAGCCCGATCATCGCCAGGCGATGCTTCTTGAAGGCCCACCGGGTCAGCTGCCATTGCGATGCGATGGCGACCTTGTCGTATTTGCTGCCGGTCTGGACGGTGAGTTCGGGGCTGGTCGCGTCAGTCATATTTTACGCGCGGATCCAGGAGAACCAGGAGGATGTCGGAGATCAGCATGCCCACCACCGTGAGCGACGACAGCAACAGCACGAAGGCGCCGGCCAGGTACATGTCCTGCGCCAGAAGCGCCTGCAGCATCAGGGGCCCCGCAGTCGGCAGGCTGAGCACGATCGCCGTCACCACGGCGCCGGAAACCAGGTTCGGAAGCACCCAGCCGATGGTCGAGATGAACGGGTTGAGCGCCACCCGGACCGGGTATTTCATGATCAGCCAGTATTCGTTGAGTCCCTTGGCGCGGGCGGTGTCGACGTAAGGCTTGTTGAGCTCGTCGAGCAGGTTGGCGCGCATGATGCGGATCAGGCTCGCCGTGGCGGAGGTGCCGAGCACGATGACCGGCAGCCAGAGATGCTCCATCAGGTTGACGAACTTGCCCCAGGACCACGGCGCGTTCTTGTATTCGTTGGAGAACAGCCCACCGACATCGGTGCCGAAATGGACCACGCCGATGTACATGAGGATCAGGGCCAGCAGGAAATTCGGCGTGGCGAGGCCGATGAAGCCGATGGTCGTGGCGATGTAGTCGCCGACGGAGTACTTCTTCACGGCGGAATAGACGCCGATCGGAAAGGCCACGGCCCAGGTGAAGAGGAGCGTGGCGAAGGACAGGCAGATCGTCAGCGCCATGCGCGACCAGAGCAGATCGCTGACCGGCTGACGCCATTCGAAACTCATGCCGAAATCGCCCACCATCAGGCGGCCGACCCATTTGAAGTACTGGACGTAGAGCGGTTGATCGAGGCCGAAGCGCTGGCGGAGGTTGTCGATGGAGGCCTGATCAAGCACCTCGTTCGACTCGCCGAGCTTGGCGATATAGGTGGTGAGATAGTCGCCCGGCGGCGCCTGAATCAACAGGAAGGCCACCACCGACACGGCGAACAGGAACGGCACCATCCAGAGAATTCGCTTGATGATGAAGCGCCAGATCATGGTCTGCCCGCCGAATTGCTGCCGCCGGCCCCCATAGAGGGCCGGCGGTCAGCGGTTGGGTCATGGTTCAGTTCGCGTAGAAGTAGGTCTGCGGCAGTGTCGGCCCGGGATCGGGATACATCCACGAGGCCGGAATCTGGCGCGGAACATTGCGCAGCTCGGTATTGACCACGCCCACCAGGTTCGGTGCCAGGGAGATGCCGATGATCTCGAATTCATCCGCCGCGATCTGGTGGATCTGACGGAAGATGTCGAGTGCCTTCTCCTGGTCCGGCTCCTGCTTGAAGGCGTCGTACAGGGCCAGCCGTTCCACCATCGTCTCGCTCGGCTCCTCGCCGTCGGAGCCGCCGGAGAGGTACCAACGCGTCCAGGGAATGGCGAACCAGCTGGCCTGCGGATGCACCGCCAGCACGTCGCGCGGGCTGAGGGTCGGATCGAGTCCGCCCGGCGCGCCCCAGACCATGAAGTCATGCTCGTTGGCCTCGCCGCGGCTGTAGTAGATCGAGCGCTCGACCGAGCCGATGTTCAGATCAACGCCGATCTCTTCCCATTGCTCGTCGATGATCTCCAGCGCGTCGCCCCAGTCCGGCTGCTCGATGCCGGTGTACTGCACGTTGAACGTCAGCCTCCGACCGTCGGGCAGCAGGCGGTAGCCCTCGCCGTCGCGGTCGGCATAACCGGCCGCGTCGAGAAGCTCATTGGCGCGATCCGGGTCGTACTCGGTGTGCTGACGGCCGAGCTGCTCGTTGTAGAGCACATGCGTCGGACGCGGCCCGATCTGCCACGGCTCGCCCAGGCCCTGATAGACGATATCGATGATCTCTTCCCGGTCGATGGCCAGTGAGAGCGCCACCCGCACGTCGCGGTTCCGGAACAGCTCGCGCAAGACCGGGTCCTTGTGCGTGTGGTTGAAGTGGATCGCCATGACGTTCGAATTCGAGTTGATCATGTCGAGGATCTCGTACCCGCCGCTGTCGGCGTTCTCGGCAAAGACCGGCTTGTTAGCGAGGCCGTCGATGCGGCGGCGCTGCATGTCGATGTTGCCGGCGATCGCTTCGAGGACGATGGCCTGGTTGTCCTGGACGACATTCATTTCCAGGCGGTCGATATAGGGCAGCTGGTTGCCGTCGGGATCGACCTGCCAGAAATACGGGTTGCGCTCCATCACGACCTGGGTGGAGCCGGCATCATAACCATCGCCCACGACCACCCACGGATCGAGCGTCGGCCGTTCGGCGTTCGCCCAGCGGTTCGGCGCTTCCACCTCGCCGCAGCGTAGCCGGAACAGTCCGGGCCAGTCTTCGACGGCCTCGGTGGCATCCACCAACTCCTGGACGTTCGGGTTGTACGCGGGATGGAACTGGCTGCAGTAGTGCTTGGCCCACAGAACCGGCTCCTGCGCCAGCGGGGTCGCCAGCTCGGTCAGGAAGGTGCCGTAGGGCGCCGCGAATTTCAGCGTAACGGTGTAGTCGTCGATCCTCTCCGCCGTCATCGGCTCTCCGCCGACGACGTAGCGGGCCGGCGCGTTGGGATAGAACTCCTCGTTCTGCAGCAGGTCCTCGACGTAGAACATGAGGTCGTCCGCCGTCAGCGGATGGCCGTCCGACCACCGCATGCCTTCACGCAGCTTGAACGTGAATTCGGAGCCTTCCGCGTTCGTGGTCCAGCTCTCGGCGACATTCGGAATGACGCCGGAGAAGTCGGCCTTCCAGCGGGTCAGACCCTGCGGGCTGACGACCCGGAGAATGGAGTTGTGGTCGTTCGACCCGCCGAGCACACGGCGCAACGTGCCGCCATAGGTGCCGACGGCCTCGTAGGGCGTGATCACTTCCGGCGCGTCCGGCAGTCGTTCGTCCACCGGTGGCAGGTCGCCGGCGGCGACCCGATCCGCCAGCATGGGCGCCTCGTTGGCCGCGAAGGCCGCCATCGGAATCATGAGCGCGCCTGCGGCCAGGGCCGCCAGCGGCGCGATCGGCCGGAATTTGCTCATCGTGTCTCCTCCCTGCTTTATCGTTTTGGCCGTGTCTCCGGATTTAAGTCTGCACCACATTGACAAGTTGTCAAACAGATTTTCTAATGTTGTAAGAGCAGACTCGAGGCCAGGGAGCCTGGGTGATGGAAAGTGCCACACAGACCGTATCGGCGCCGGTGCAGGGCGTCCCGAGCGAGCGGCTTGAGAACCAGGTCCATGCCCGGCTCTTGGATGCGATCCGTCTTGGCGACTACTCGCTGGGGCAGAAGCTGCCGAGCGAGCATGAACTGGCGGCCGAATACGGGGTGTCCCGACCGGTGATCCGGGCCGCGCTTGCCAGGCTTCGCGAGGATGGTCTGATCGTTTCGCGCCGCGGCGCGGGGTCTTTCGTCAGCAGCGGGTCGCCATCCGAAGGGTCGGGCTACGGGCCGCTGGAGAGCATCGACGACATCGCCTGCTACTTCCAATTCCGCAAGACGATCGAGGCCGAGACAGTGACCCGGGCGGCGGCACGGATCGACCCGAAGGGCCTGGCGGAGCTACGTGAGATCATCGACGAGACCGAAAGGCTCATCGACAATGGCGAAGCGACAATCGAAGCGGATGTCAATTTCCACGCCAAGATCGCAGAGTTGTCAGACAGCAGGTTCCTGGTTGAAACCCTCAGGATGCTGCGCCCGCATTGGTTTTTCATTGGCAAATTCGTTCGAAGTCTTGGCCAGACCGGCTACCGGAAGGGCAAGCGCGACATGAGCGCCGAGCACAGGGCGATCCTGGCGGCGCTGCAGGCCGGGGACGCGGCGGCGGCGCGGGTGGCCATGATCAGCCACATCGACGGCTCGGAGCGCCGCGTCTTCAAGGGGGAATAGGTGGTCGCGATCGAGTGCGTCGTGCCGAGCCGGTCGCAGGTCGGCGAGGGCGCGGTATGGGATGTTGAGGACGGCGCGCTCTGGTGGGTGGATATCAAGGCGGGGCTGATCCACCGGCACGACCCGGCGCGCGGAGAGAATGCCGTCTTCGACTTCGGAGAGCCGGTCGGTTGCCTGGCACGGCGCGATGCGGGCGGCCTGATCGTGGCAGCTCGGTCTGGCTTCTACATCTACGACCCGGCGACCGGCATGAAACAGGTGCTGACCGATCCGGAGGCGGATATTCCGGGAAACCGCTTCAACGACGGAACGACGGATTTGCAAGGCAGGTTCTGGGCCGGAACGATGAAGGACGATGGCGGCCCGCCGGTACGGCGGGGGCAGTTCTACCGCTACGATCCGGATGGTCGGGTCACGGCCCATTTCGAGAAGGTCTTCACCACCAATGGCTCGGCCTTCTCGCCCGATGGCCGGACGATGTACTTCTCTGACTCGAACCCGGAGGTCCAAACGATCTGGGCCTGCGACTACGATCCGGACTCCGGCACGCCGTCCAATCGGCGGGTGTTCTTCGACACAAGGGAGGTCGCGGGGCGCCCGGACGGGGGAACCGTCGATGCCGACGGTTGTTATTGGATGGCCGGCGTCAGCGGCTGGCAGCTCGTGCGCATCACGCCGGGCGGAACGGTGGACCGGATCGTCGACATGCCGATCGAGAAACCCACCAAGCCGATGTTCGGCGGCGCCGGCCTCGATGTCCTGTTCGTCACCTCGATCGGCGCCGGGGCCGAGACCGATGCGAGCCAACCCGAAGCGGGCAGCCTCTTTGCCGTGACCGAGCTGGGCGTGACCGGCGTGCCCCAGACCCGGTTCGCCGGTTAGTCCCATGAAGATCACCGGCCTCCGTTCCTATATGACGCGCGACCTCGACAGGCCGCGGGTGATCGTGGCGGTCGATACCGACGAGGGCATCACGGGCTGGGGCGAGTGCTACAACCATGGGCCGGACCGGGCGTTGCCGCCGCTGCTTGACTATCTCTACCTCCAGATCGAGGGCGAGGATCCGACGCGGATCGAACGGCTGGTGCTGAAACTGCTCCAGCAAACCCGGTTTCCGCCGGGCGCGCTGGGCCTCGCCGCCATTTCGGCCATCGACCATGCGCTCTGGGATATCTCGGCCAAGGCCCTCGGCGTCCCGGTCTATCGGCTGCTCGGCGGGCACTTTCGCGACCGGGTGCGCGTCTATCTCGGGGTCTACACCGCGCCGGAGCCCGAGGCGGTCCGCGACCACTGCGCCGCGATGCAGGAGAGCTACGGGCTGACGGCCTTCAAGCTCTCGCCCTACCGGATCGATATCCACGCCAATCCCTGGGGCCGGGTGATCTCCACCACGTCGGAATGGGTCGGCCGGCTGGTGGAGCTCTGCCCGGATCATGAATTCGCCTTCGATGCGCATGCCAAGCTGTTCGAGCCCTGGCAGGCGGCCCAGCTTGGCAATGCGCTGGCCCCGTTCCACCCGCTCTTCTACGAGGAGCCGATCCGGCCGGAAAACATCGAGGCCTGGGGGCGGCTGAAGGCGCAGCTCTCGGTGCCGCTCGCCACCGGCGAAAGCCTCTATTCGCGATTCGAATTCAGCCGCCTGCTGCAATGCGCCGGCGCGGACATCATCCAACCCGACATCTGCGTGGTGGGCGGCCTGTTGGAAATGCGCAAGATCGCCGCGATCGCCGAGGCGCACTATGTCACCGTCGCGCCGCACAACCCGATGGGTCCGCTGGCGACGGCCATCAACCTGCATTTCTGCGCCGCGCAGCCGAACTTCAAGATCCTGGAATACCGCCTTCCCATGGGCGCCGCGTATCACAGCGATGGCATGGCGGGTGCGGAGGACCGGGCCGCCTACGTCGAAGATCCTTACCTGCCATCGGACGGGCATCTCGAATTGCGGCCGGACCGTCCGGGCTGGGGCGTCGAGATCGACGAGGATTGCCTCAAGACCGACCGGTACCTGCACTGGGAGCGCAAGCTGCCGAAGCGGCCGGACGGATCATACGCATACACCTGAAGCCATGACCGAAATGCCCAATGCAAGTGAGGCGATTGCGGCCGCCATCGCTTCCGCCGCGCGCCACGGAGCCACGTCGCCAGATTTCGAAAGGACAGCGCCATGAAACGTCTGCTCATCACTGGCGCCGCCGGCAGGCTGGGCTCCATATGCCGCCAACGGCTGACCCATCTGGCGGAGACGATCCGGCTCTCCAGCCGGCGTGACATGGGCGAGTCCGCGCCGCACGAGGAACTCGTGCAATGCGACTTGGGGGACAGGGCGGCGGTCGAGGCGCTGGTCGAGGGCTGCGACGGCATCGTGCACCTCGGCGGCCATGCCCGGGAGGCCTCCTGGGACGTCATCCGCGACGCCAATATCGACGGCACGTTCAACCTTTATGAGGCCGCCCGCATTCACGGGTGCCGGCGGATCGTCTTTGCCAGCTCGAACCACGCCATAGGGTTCTACCCCCAGACCGAGCGCCTGGATGCATCCGCGCCGACGCGGCCCGACGGCCTCTACGGCGTGTCCAAGGTCTTCGGCGAGGCGCTGGCCTCAATGTATCACGACAAGTTCGGCATCGAGACCGCCTGCGTGCGCATCGGCTCCTGCTTCCCGGAGCCGACCAACCACCGGATGCTCTCGACCTGGCTGAGCGCCGACGATTTCATCCGGATGATCGAGTGCATCTTCCGCGTTCCGGTTCTCGGCTGCCCGATCATCTATGGCGCGTCGGCCAACGCCGCCAATTGGTGGGACAATCATGCGGTGTCCTATCTCGGCTGGCAGCCGCTCGACAGCGCCGATTCCTGCCGCGCCAGGATCGAAGCCGAGATCGACCGGCCGGAGCTGGACGCGCCCGACGCTCGATATCAGGGCGGCAGGTTCGCAACCGAAGACAGCCATGAGGCCTGATCCGGACAACTTGGCTTCGAGGCTATTGGAGCTCTCCTGATGCACACCGACCTTCTCACCGCCCTGACAGGCATTTCCGGCATCCTCGTCACGCCCTTCGACGATGAGGGCGGCATCGCACCGGAGCGCCAGAAGCCGATCGTCGACCGGGCTATTGCCGCCGGCGTCCAGATCCTGACCGCCAACGGCAACACCGGAGAGTTCTACAGCCTCACGATCGATGAAGCGGTGGCCATGGTCCAGGCGGCCGGTGCCCACATCGCGGGCCGCGTGCCGATGGTCGCAGGAGTCGGCCGGGGTATCCGGGACGCCTGCCGCCTTGCCGACGCATCCGCGGCGGCCGGGGCTTCGGCGCTGATGATCCACCAGCCGCCCGACCCTTTCGTCGCATCCCGGGGGCTGCTCGACTACGTGACCCGTGTATCCGATGCCGGAAGCAATCTTCCGCTCATCCTCTATCTGAGGAACGACACAATCGGGACCGATGCGATTGCCGGGCTGTGCGCGCTGCCCGGCGTGGTCGGGGTCAAATGGGCGACGCCCAATCCGATGAAGCTCAAGGCCGCCATGGAGGCCTCGCCGGGCCACATCGTCTGGGTCGGCGGGCTCGCCGAGGTTTGGGCGCCGGCGTTCTACGCCGTCGGCGCGCGCGGCTTCACTTCCGGGCTCATCAATGTCTGGCCGGAACGCTCGGTCGCCATATCGGCCTCCCTCGAGGCGGGCGATTACGCCGAGGCACGGCGGCTGATCGCCGGCATGCAGGTCTTCGAGGACATCCGCGCCGAGGATCAAGGCGGCGCCAATGTGGCCGGTGTCAAGGGCGCCCTGCGGCTCATGGGCAATGATTGCGGTGCAGCAAGGCCGCCCGCCGCCTGGCCCCTCACCGACGACCAACTGGCCAGGCTGAAAGCTTTCATGGACGGCAACCACCTGCTCGGAATGCCCGACGGCCAATCGGGTGGAAATGAATGATCGCCCCGACGGACCTTCGAGACATCATTCGCTCCGGGCTGCTGTCCTTTCCGGTGACGCCGTTCGACGCCCAGGACCGGTTCAACCCGATGGCCTTCGCGGCCCATCTGGAATGGCTCGCGCCGCATGCCATCGCCGGGCTGATCGTTGCCGGGGGCACGGGAGAGCTGTTCTCCCTGACGCCCGTGGAGGTGGTCGATGTGGTGAAGACCGCACGGGAGGCGCAGCCGGGCAAACCGATCATCGCCGGCTGCGGATACGGCACGCGGATGGCCTGCGGCATGGCCATGGCGATCGAGGAGGCGGGCGGCGACGGCATTCTGCTCTTGCCGCATTATCTTGTCAGCGCGCCGCAGGACGGGATCGCGGCGCATATTCGCGCCGTCTGCAATGCGACCGGCATGGGCGTGATCGTCTACAACCGCGGCCAGTCGGTCTGCTCAGCGGAAACGCTCGCCAGTCTTGCCGAGACCTGCCCAAATCTCATCGGCTTCAAGGACGGCACCGGCGATATCGATACGGTCAAGCGCATCACGGTCGGTCTCGGCGACCGGCTCGCCTATATCGGCGGCATGCCGACCCATGAGCTCTATGCGCAGGCCTATCGCGGTGCCGGCGTCGACACCTACTCCTCGGCGGTGTTCAACTTCGTTCCCGAGACGGCGCTGGCTTTCCATCGTGCCTTCACAGCGGGCGACGACGCTGTTTGCGAGGCCATGCTGCGCGACTTCTACTATCCGTTCGCGAAGATCCGAGACCGCAAGACCGGCTATGCCGTAGCGGCCATCAAGGCCGGCGTCGCGCTGCGCGGCTTCGAGACCGGTGCGGTGCGCCCGCCGCTTGTGGATCTGACCGAGGAAGAGTGTGCAATGCTTCAGCGCCTCATCGAGGGCCGAGGATAGGGATTCGTGCCTGCGTGGGCTTGCGGCGGAAGGGACAAATAAGGTGACAGGAACAGGCATGAGGGCAGGGCAATGACCACCGGTCGCCGCAAGGCATACGAGGACCTGCGCTCCGCCCGCTGGTTCGCGCCGGACGATCTGCGCTCCTTCGGGCACCGCAGCCGGGCGATGCAGATGGGCCTTTCGGCCGAGGACTGGGCCGGCAAGCCGGTGATCGCCGTGATCAACACCTGGTCCGAGGCGCAGCCCTGTCACATGCATTTCCGCGACCGGGCGGAGTTCGTGAAGAAGGGCGTCCTCCAGGCCGGCGGCATGCCCATGGAGCTGCCGGCGCCCTCGCTTTCGGAGCAGTTCCTCAAGCCCACCTCCATGCTCTACCGCAACATGGCGGCGATGGAGGTGGAGGAGCTTCTGCGCGCCCATCCGGTCGACGGCGCGGTGCTGATGGGCGGATGCGACAAGTCCACGCCGGCGCTGATCATGGGCGCGATCTCCATGGGGATCCCGTTCCTCTACCTGCCGGCCGGGCCCATGTTGCGCGGCAATTACGCCGGCACGGTGCTGGGGTCGGGGAGTGATGCGTTCAAGTACTGGGACGAGCGCCGGGCCGGGACGATCACCAAGGCGGAATGGCAGGGCATCGAAGGCGGCATTGCCCGCTCCTACGGACATTGCATGACCATGGGCACCGCATCGACCATGACCGCCATCGCAGAGGGTTTCGGCCTGTGCCTGCCCGGGGCCTCCTCGATCCCGGCGCCGGACGCCAATCACCAGCGCATGTCGGCGGCCTGCGGGCGGCGGATCGTGGAGATGGTCTGGGAAGACCTGACCGCCGACCAGATCATCACAGAGGCCAGCACCCGCAACGCCGTGACCGTGGCCATGGCGACGGGCTGCTCCACCAACGCCATCATCCATCTGATCGCCATGGCTCGTCGGGCGGGGGTGCCGCTGGAGCTCGACGATCTGGACCGGATCGGCCGAACCACGCCGGTGATCGCCAACATCCGCCCCTCCGGCGAGGCCTATCTGATGGAGGATTTCTTCTACGCCGGCGGCCTGCGGGCGCTGATGAAAGAGCTCGGCGACAAGCTCGATCTGTCATGCCGGACTGTCACCGGCAGCACCCTGGGTGAGGGGATCGCCGACGCGGTCAATTACAACACGGACGTCATCCGCCCGCTGTCGAACCCGGTCTACCATGAGGGCTCGCTGGCGGTGCTGCGCGGCAACCTGGCGCCCGACGGGGCGGTGATCAAGCCGGCCGCCTGCGATCCGAAGTTCCACGTCCATGAGGGCCCGGCGATCGTGGCCGACTCCTATGCCGAGATGAAGGCGATCATCGACGATCCGGACTACCCGATGACTCCGAACCATGTCCTGGTGCTCCGCAACGCCGGCCCCCTGGGCGGGCCCGGCATGCCGGAATGGGGCATGATCCCCATGCCCAAGGCACTTCTGAAGGACGGGCATCGGGACATGGTGCGGCTGTCCGATGCGCGCATGTCCGGCACCTCCTTCGGTGCCTGCATCCTGCATGTCGCGCCGGAATCCTACATCGGCGGTCCGCTGGCGCTGGTCGAGAGCGGCGACATCATCGCCCTCGACGTCCCCAACCGACGGTTGGACGTCCGTATTTCCGACGAGCAGATGGAGCAGCGGCGCGCCGCATGGACCGCGCCGCCGCCTCGCTATGAGCGCGGCTATGGCTGGATGTTCCTCCGGCATATCGAACAGGCGGACAAGGGCTGCGACTTTGATTTCCTGCGCCGCGAGTTCGGCGGACCGACGCCGGAGCCCGAAATCAACTGACGACACCGGGCCATGCTGCGGCGGCAGCCGGCGGTGGGCCCGGGCATAGGAGTGTGCCATGACGGACCAACCCTTGAAGGACGAGACACGGCGGATGCTGGAGCAGGTCTCCGTGGCGACGCTCTCCACGGCGCTCTATAGGCGCGGGCTGAAAGGCCAGGTGATCCAGGACGTGCGCCCGGTCGCGCAGAAGGGCCGCAACATGGTGGGGCCGGCCTTCACCCTTCGCTACATGCCGGCGCGGGAGGACCGCAACCAACTCTCCGAGTTCCGTAATCCCGAGCATCCCCAGCGCCACGCCATCGAAACCTGCCCGCCGGGCCATGTCCTCGTGATGGACAGCCGGAAGGACGCGCGCGCGGCCTCGGCGGGAGACATCCTCGTCACGCGGCTGATGGTCCGCGGTGCCGCGGGCGTGGTGACGGATGGCGGCTTTCGCGATTCCATGCGCATCGCCGAGCTGGAAATCCCGGCCTATCACCACCGCCCGTCAAGCCCGACCAATCTGACGATCAACGAGGCGATCGACATCAACGTCCCCATCGGCTGCGGCGACGCGCCGGTCTTCCCTGGCGACGTCATGGTGGGCGACGACGACAGCGTCATCGTCATCCCCGCCCATCTGGCCGACGAGGTCGCTGAAGAAGCGAAGGAAATGACGGCCTACGAGGACTTTGTTGTCGAACAGGTCCGGGCGGGCGAGACCATCATTGGCCTCTACCCGGCGACGAAGGAAGAGGTCCTCGAAAGGTTCGCTGATTGGCGCAAGAAGAATGCACGCTGAAGTCGCTGCGAAGACGCTGCGCGGTCAACAGGCCGGACGCGTAGAGCGCATCCGGTGAAAGGGTGACTGACCCTCAGCCTCGGTCCGCCTCGGCAACCCGTATCCGCATCATTGTGAGTGCTCACAAGAGATCGGAATTGGTTCTGGAGACGACAGACTTGATGGTCGTCTGATGCAGTTCTGCCAGGTATGAAGGAAACGAGGTGGCCGAAGGATCAGGGCCGCGTTCATACCGAAATCGAAAGAGTCAAACCTCGGTGGTTGCAAGCCCCCGCAACCAATCAAGCCCTCCGGCCCAAGGTTAGAGGGCTTTCACGTGTCTGGGCGCTGTCGGTCGCGTGTTCACGTCTTCGCTGGCTGGTCGGCGGGGATCGGGCAGTTGCTGCAGACGCGATTGTCGCATAGGCGGCAGAGCGTGCGGCGCTCCATATCCGTCGTTTCCATCGAAGACAGCATCTTGTGAAGGAGCGCCGAAAGGGTTCCTTGCTCGGCGACGGTCAACGGCGTCAGCAGCGGCCGGATGGCCGCAAGGCGTCCCTTGAGGAGGTCCTCACGAAGGGCTTTGCCCCGCCTGCTGAGGTAAAGCGCGATCGCCCGCTTATCTCGTCCTTCGCGACGCTCGACGAGGCCATCGGCGACAAGCCGGTCAACGAGGCGCACGGTTCCCGGGTGGGACAAGCCGAGGATGCGTCGCAGCTGATCGTTGGATGGGCCGGAGCCGTATCCGATGACGACAAGTGCCGCGGGAGTCTCTCCCGCGTGGTTGAGGATCTCGCGGGCCGTGTCCTTGATGCGGTCGGCAACAGCGAGCCCGACGACACCGAGCAGATTAGCGGTACGGTCGATCATCCGCTGCAAGTTATGTGCGGGGCGCACGAATATCAACTTGACAATATGTGCGGAGCGCACATGATTGGCCTCACGGTTCGGCCACGGTTCGGCCACGGGCCGGCCGGCGCCAATCCGAATTGCGCATGACCCGGGAGGAGGGCGACACATGCCCGACACGATACGGAGAAGTCTGTTTGTCGGCGCGGGACTCTACGCGGCAACCGCGCTTGTCGGGCGTGGCAATGCGCATACCCTGGAACCGGGCGCCGGCGGCCTGACACTCAGCGCCACCGGGTGGGACGCGAACAGCCCTCCCGAGTTGGAGTTCCTGTTCGAGGCGCGTGTCCAGCTTCACCTTCCGCCGATGGACGTGGGGCCGACACCCGAAGGCCGGCGCCTCATCTATCTCGTAAAGGGCGGCACGTTCGAAGGGCCCCATCTGCGCGGGCGTGTTGTGCCGGACGCAGGTGCGGACTGGGTCCGCATCCGGCCAGATGGGACGGGCGTCCTCGATGTACGGTTCTCCCTGGAGACACACGACAACGCGTTGCTTCATGTCCACTGGCAAGGGCGGTTCTGGTCGGCGCCGGAAGATGCCGGGTATGCGACCGATCTCGAAAAGCCGGACGACCCGGCAGGCGCGTGGCGCTACTATTTCCGCGCGGCGCCGCAATTCGAAACCGGCGATCCCCGCTATGCATGGCTCAACAACGTGATCGCCGTGACCAAATCCCGAACGGGCGATGGTGGCCCGATCCACCGCGTCTTTGCCGTGAAGTGATCCATGGCGCGCGCCATGGTGCACTTCTCGCTCTTTCCGACTCCGCTCGGTGACTGCGGCATCGCCTGGTGCGATGACAAGGTCGTCGCAACGCACCTGCCGGAAGGGAGCTCCGCTGACACCGGCCGCCGTCTGGCCGCGCGAACGGGCGCCACGAAGGGTGAGCCGTCGAGCGTCATCCGGCGCGCGATCGCGGCGATGACCGCTCTGCTCGAGGGCAAAGGAACGGACCTCACCGCCATCGTCTGCGACTTCGGCGGGATCGATCCGTTTGCGGCACGGGTCTATGCCGCAACGCGCGCAATCCCGGCCGGCGAGACATCGACCTATGGCGCCATCGCGTCGCAACTCGGCGACAAGCGGCTTGCCCGCGACGTCGGACAGGCCCTCGGCCGCAACCCTCTGCCGATCGTCGTGCCCTGCCATCGTGTCGTCGGCGCGGGCGGCAGGCTCACCGGCTTCTCGGCGGCTGGCGGTGTCGCGACCAAGCTCAGGATGCTGGTGATCGAAGGCGCGCAGGTCGGCGGCGCACCCGGGCTGTTCGATGATCTTCCGCTTGCGGTGAAGCCGCGCAGGTGACGCGCCTTGATCCGCGCCCACTTGTGGGAGTGCGCCGGACTGCCCCGCCTTGCGGCGATACCCCGCCCGGCGAGGCCGGGCCGAGGGCGGCTACACGGTCAAGGTCACTACCCACTTATGCTTGCCGATCTTCCGGGATCGCTCGAAGCCGAGACGCTCGAAAGTCGAGAGCGTTCCGTTGAACAGGAATGCCGGCGAGGCCTTTCGGCCCTCGATGTCCTCCGGGTAGCCCTCGATGCGCCCGCCGCCCAGCGTACTGATCTGCCCGATCGCACCCTCAAGCGCGGCGGACGCCACTCCGGTGCGACGATGGCCTTTGCCGGAAAAGAAGCAGGTGATGCGCCAGTCGGGGAGCGTCGGATCGGTCGCCAGATAGGCGCGCTGATTATGGATGCGCGGAAGCTCCTCCGGCGACCCGAACTGGCACCAGCCGACGCAATCCGTACCGTCAAAGACCAGAGAGGCATGCGCCCGCCCTTCCCGAACGCGGCATTCCTTCGCCTTGCGTCTTTCCGCCGGGGAGTCGTCCGAGCATTCGTCCTTCCCGTGATACCACATGCACCAGCAGCCGCCCCAGACACCGTTGTTCGCCTCGACCAGACGCGCGAAGTCCGGCCAGGTGTCCGCATCGAGTGCCTTGGTTTCGTAGAGTGTCACGAGGTTTCCCGACATCAGCCATCATTACGTGCGCTACGCACATATCGTCAACCCGAGAGTACTGCGCGCCATACAGAGTGATGGCCTTGTCGAGCGTCACGACGGGTGCGGGCCCTGCAACCACACAGCCCTCCGACACAAGACGGAGGGACTTGTCGATTCTCATGCACGCCTGAACGTTTTCATGAAGACATCCGGAGGACAGCGCGCATGGCTCGGTCCATCCCGGTGTTCACTGCCAATTACTCGGGCCGACCGCCACGCGGGTCTTCCGAGGACAGAGACAGCGTCAGGCTGGCTCCGGTTGCCACATCGTTGACCCGCAGGCCGCCGCCATGGCGCTCGGCAACCGACTTCACGATCGACAGGCCCAATCCGCTTCCGCTGCCCGGCGATTTCTGGCCGAACCGGCTGAACACCAGGGCTTCGTCGTCCGGCGTCAATGCGGCACCGTCATTGGAGACCGTGACTTCGGCGAGCCCGTTGCGGTGCGCGATCTCCACCTGGATCCGCGTCAGGTCCGGGCCGCCATGGCGGCGTGCATTCTCGACGAGGTTCTTCAGGGCCTCGGCGACGAGCACGCGGTCGCCACGGATTTCCGGTGCGGTCCCGTTCATGGCGAATTCGAAGTCGATGCCGGCGGCAAGCGCATCCGCGGCCAGGGTGGCGCACAGATCGCGGGTGACCTCGCCCAGGTCGAAGCGCTCTTTCCGGAGTTCCACACCTTCCTGGCGCAGCCGGTCGAGGGACAGGAGCTGTTCGGCGATCCTGGAGGTCGCGCGGGCCGCGTCCACCACCTCCTCCGAGCGGCGCCTGCGCTCGTCATCCGAGTCCGCGTCGCGGGTTGCCTCGGCCATGGACAAGACCGCTGCTGCCGGGTTGCGAAGCTGATGCGCCGCGTCGGAGATGAAAGCCTGGTGGGCGGTGATGCTGCGTTCGACCCGGCCGAACAGCTGGTTGAGCGTTGCCACGACGCCCTGGACCTCCTGCGGCACCGCTCGCCGGATGGGGCTCATGTCCTCGGGCGACCGGGCCTTGATCGCATCCTGAAGGTTGCGCAGCGGGCGCAGGCCGATATCTACGCCGAACCAGACGAGTGCGGCCAGCGCCGCCAGCAGCGCGCCCATGAGACCGCCTGCCCGCAAAGCCAGTTGTTGGGCAAGCTGGCTGCGGTCGCGGAGGTTCTGCCAGACGGTGACGATGGAGGCGCCCGGCGCGTCGAGCGCCACATCTTCGATGATGCGGACAACCCGCACCGGTTCTCCGCGATAGACGGCCTCGAAATATTCGGTGCGCGGCGGATCGCCATCACCCAGTCCCGGCGAGACCGGCGGATAGGCATATCCGGTGACGTAGATGCCGCCGGGGCCGGTCACGTGATAGAAGACCTCGCCGCCCGAGGCGTCGCGCATCAGGTCGAGCGTCGACGGCAGCAGGGCATCTCCGCCGGAAACCGCGACGTCCCGGGAAATCGCCAGCGCCGTCGCCAGGAGGCTGCGGTCGAACAGGGTCTCGGCGGTCTGCAGCGCAGCGGCGTAGCGCCAGTATCCCAGGGCCGCCGACAGCACGATCAGCGGCCCGAGCAGCAGGAGGAGCAGACGCAGGCGCAACGACGTCGCCGCGTCGCTCATTTCTCCGCCTCGAGCATGTAGCCCAGCCCGCGCGCGGTCTTGATCAGCACGCCATGGGGCGCCAGCCGCTTGCGCAGCCGGGAGATATGCGGCTCGACCGCGTTCTCCTCCACATCCGCGCCGATGCCGTAGACGTGGTCGGTGAGCTGGGCCTTGGAGACCAGCCGGCCGCGGCGTTCCAGCAGGCATTCGAACACCGCCAGCTCGCGCCTGGGCAGCTCCAGCGGTTCGCCGACGACGCTCAGCCGGCGTGCCGACCGGTCGAAGACCAGCGTTCCGATCCGCTCCTCGGCGCCGTATTCCAGCGCCCGGCGCCGCGACAGCGCCCGGATCCGCGCCGCCAGCTCATCCATCTCGAAGGGCTTGACCAGATAGTCGTCGGCGCCGGCGTCGAGCCCCTCGATCCGGTCTTCGGTCTCGCCGCGCGCGGTCAGCAGAATGACTGGCGTACCCGAGCCCCGAGAGCGGAGATTGCGCAGGATTTCGAGTCCACTCCGGCCGGGCAGGGTGATGTCCAGCACCACCAGATCGGCGCCCTCGCTGGCGAGGAACGCGTCGGCCTCGTCTCCGTCATGCAGAATGTCCACGGCATGGCCGAGATCGCGCAGCCGATATGCAATCGCCTTCGCAAGTGTCTGGTTGTCCTCGATGACCGCAATTCGCATGCAATCGCCGCAAGTTTCACGCAAGTTTCGTGCTCCATTGTTGCGACATCGTCGGGGGAATCAATCACCCGAGTGAAGAAGAGGCGGTCCCGTCAGAGGCGGCGCACCGCTCAATTGGTCAAAGGGAGATACGCATGACCATCTCGAAAACCGTGCGCCGTACCACGATCGGGCTTGCCGCCGCCGCGGCGCTGGCCCTGCCTGCCCAGGCGCAAGTCGACTTTTCCGGTGAGACCATCGAATGGGTCATCCCGTTCTCGGAGACCGGCGGCTCGGCCCGGTGGGCCAACTTCTTCGCGCCGCTGCTGTCGGAAGAGCTGCCCGGCAACCCGACGGTCGTCGTCCGGTTCATGCCGGGTGCCGGCTCGACCAAGGGTGCGAACTGGTTCCAGGAGCAGGAACACGACGAGGGGACGTTGCTTTTCGGCACCTCCGGCTCGACCCAGTTCCCCTACCTCCTGAACGACCCGCGCGTCCGTTACGAGTACAAGGACTGGATCCCGGTCATGGCGTCGGGGACCGGCGGCGTGGCCTATCTGAATGCCGAGGATGGCGCCCGGTTCGACGGCTCCGCCAATGCGCTGAAGGACGAGACCTTCATCTACGGTTCGCAGGGCGCGACCCGGCTCGACCTGGTGCCGCTGCTGGCCTGGGAGATGCTGGGCATGAGCGTGGAGCCGGTCTTCGGCATCCAGGGCCGTGGTGACGGCCGGCTGATGTTCGAGCGCGGCGAGGCGACCATCGACTACCAGACCTCCGCGGCGTACCTGTCCGGCAGCGTGCCGCTGGTCGAGGCCGGCACGGCGGTGCCGATGATGAGCTGGGGCGCGCTGGATGAGAGCGGTAACATCGTCCGCGATCCGACCTTCCCCGACATCCCGACCTTCAAGGAGGTCTGCGAGGCCACTGCCGGCTGCGAGACCTCAGGCGAGGCCTGGGACGCCTGGAAGGCGTTCTTCATCTCCGGGTTCCCGGTCCAGAAGCTCGCGTTCCTGCCGCAGGGCACGCCGCAGGACGTCGTCGACACCTACACCGCGGCCTTCGACGCGGTGCGTTCGCGCGACGATTTCGCCACGCTGGCCGCCCGGCAGGTCGGGCAGTACCCGGTGTTCGTCGGCGAGGGGGCGAACAACGCCCTGGACTCCGCCATCAGCGTCCCTGACGGGGCCAAGACCTTCGTCATCGACTGGCTGAGGGAAGCCTACGGCGTGCAACTCGGCGGCTGATTGCCGTTGCGGACGCCCCGCGCGCTGCGCGGGGCGTCCGATCCGACCGAGTTTCCTGACCGAAGGCGAATCCCATGGATATTCTCGCGACCGCTCTGCCTGCCCTGGGCGAGGCCTGGAGCCTGATCCTGCAACCCGAAGTGCTGGGTTTTCTCGTTCTCGGCGTCGTCATGGGACTAGCGGTCGGGGTGTTTCCGGGGCTGGGCGGCATTGCCGGCCTGTCTCTTCTCCTGCCCTTCATGTTCGGCATGGAGCCGGTGCTGGGGCTGGCGCTGATGATCGGGATGGTCGCCGTTGTCCCGACCTCCGACACCTTCGCATCGGTGCTGATGGGCATCCCAGGCTCCTCGGCCTCCCAGGCCACAGTGCTCGACGGCTTCCCGATGGCGCGCAATGGCGAGGCGGCGCGGGCGCTGTCGGCGGCCTTTTCCTCGTCGCTCTTCGGCGGGCTGCTCGGTGCGACCTTCCTCACCATGTTCATCCTGATCGCCCGGCCGCTGGTGCTGGCCTTCGGCCTGCCGGAGATGCTGATGATCACGGCGCTCGGCCTGTCCATGGTGGCGATCCTGGCCGGGCGCGTGGCGCTCAAGGGGCTCGCCGCCGCCGGCCTCGGCATCATGATCGGGACCATCGGCGAGGCGCCGGCGGCCGGCAGTCTGCGCATGGCGAGCTACGACATTCCCTATCTGGTCGATGGGCTCAAGCTGGTGATCGTCGGCCTCGGCATCTTTGCCGTGCCGGAAATCGTTTCGCTGCTGCGGCAGGACCAGTCCATCGCCAAGGGCGCCAGGCTCGGTGCCGGCTGGCTGCAGGGCGTGCGGGACTGGTTTGCCAATATCTGGCTGTCGATCCGCTGTTCCCTGATCGGCGTGACCGTCGGCGTCATTCCCGGCCTCGGCGGCTCGGTCGTCGACTGGATCGCCTATGGCCACACGGTGCAGTCGACCAAGGACAAGTCCGCCTTCGGCAAGGGCGAGGTCCGCGGTGTGATCGGCCCGGAAAGCTCCAACAATGCCAAGGAGGGCGGCGGGCTGGTGCCGACGCTGCTGTTCGGCATCCCGGGCTCCGGCTCCATGGCGATCTTCATCGGCGCGGTGGCGCTGCTGGGATCCGGCCAGATCGAGGTCGGGCCGGCGATGCTGAAGAACAACCTCGACATCACCTATTCCATCGTCTGGCTGCTGGCGCTGGCCAATGTCGTGGGCACCGTGATCTGCATCGCCGCGTCGGGCGGGATCGCGAAGCTGACCACGATCCGCTTCACCTATCTCGCGCCCTTCCTGTTCATGCTGATCTCCTTCGCGGCCTTCCAGTCGGGACAGAATTTCGAGGATCTGCTGGCGCTGGTCATCGCCGGGCTGATCGGCATCTTCCTGCGCCGGTTCGACTGGTCGCGGCCGGCCTTCCTGATCGGCTTCGTTCTGTCGGCACCGATCGAGAAATTCTCCAACCAGGCGTTCCAGATCGCCAGCTTCCGCTTCCGCGACAGCCTCTCGGCCGGCTTCGAGTACATCTTCAGCCCGATCGTCATCGTGCTGCTGATCATCACCGTGGTCTCGGTGGTGCTGGGCATCCGCCAAGCGAAGCTGATCATGTCGGAAGGTGAGACCGTCTCCGGCTCGAAGCGGGCGCCGATGATCTTCCTGCTGGTCATCTCTGCCTATCTTCTGGTCGCCGTGATCAATGCCAACGCGATCTCGGACTTCAACATGACCGACAAGATCGTGCCGCTGGTGATCGGCAGCTTCGCATTGCTTTGCTGCGTGGCGCTGCTGGTGCAGATGATCCGCAAGCCCGAGGGAGACCCGATCTTCGCCGACCGCGAGATCGCCGGCGACGATGCCGAGGCGCCGCACGGGCTGTGGTCTACGCTGGCGTGGTTCGCCGGCCTGATTGCTCTGACCTGGCTGGTCGGCTTCATCCTGGCGCTTGCGGCCTTCCTGGTCAGCTTCTTCCGGATCCGGGCCCAGGCGGGCTGGCCGAAGACGCTGATCCTGACAGCCGCGGGGATCGGGCTGATGTGCCTGATGGCGGCGCTGCTGAACCGCGACTTCCCGCCAGGCCTGTTGCAAGACGCCGTGGACCTGCCCTGGCCGTTGACGTGAGCGGCAGCTCGAGGGGGCCGACATGACCCAGACTGGCATCCCATACGTCTTCATTCGCGGCGGCACTTCGCGCGGGCCCTATTTCCGTCGCGACGCGCTGCCCGAAGATCGCGACGCGTTGGCGCAGGTCCTGATCTCCGCCGTCGGCTCGGGCCATCCGCTCAACATCGACGGGCTGGGGGGCGGGGCTGCGGTGACCACCAAGGTGGCGATGCTCTCAGCCTCGGAGGAGGACGAGGCCGATATCGACTATTTCTTCGCCCAGGTCAGCGTCGAGGACCGGCTGGTCGATTTCAATCCGACCTGCGGCAATATCCTGGTCGGCGTGGGCCCGGCGGCCATCGAGTTGGGGCTGTTCGAGCCGAAGGGCGATATCAGCACCGTCCGGATCCGGGCGGTCAACACCGGCGCCCTGGTCGAGGCGGAGCTGCAGACGCCGGGCGGCCAGATCGAATATGCCGGCGAAACGGCGATCGATGGCGTGCCCGGCACGGCGGCGCCCGTCGCGCTGAAATTCATGGGCGTCGTCGGATCCTCCACCGGACAGTTCCTGCCGACCGGCAATCTGCGCGACACGATCCAGGGCATCGACGTCACCTGCATGGACGTTGCCATGCCCATGGCGATGGCGCGCGCGGAGGATTTCGGCCTCACCGGATACGAGACCCGCGAAGAGCTGGACGAGAACCGGGAGTTCTTCGCCCGGATGGAGGCGGTGCGCATCGAGGCCGGGGCCAGGATGGGCATGGGCGACGTGGCGAAATCGGTGACGCCGAAATTCGGTCTCTTCGCCCGGGCGCGTGAGGGCGGCACCATCGCCACCCGGTATTTCATGCCCTGGAACACGCATCCGACCCTGGCGGTGACCGGATCGCAATGCATGGCCTCCTGCGCGCTGACGCCCGGGACAGTAGCCGATGGCCTGCTCGACCGTCCCAAAACCTCGCCGGCCAATGTGGTGCTCGAGCATCCTTCAGGCGCGATCGAAGTCCTGCTGGACTTTTCCGCGGATGCGACCACATTCGAATTGCGGTCGGCAGGCCTGGTGCGCACCGCGCGCAAGCTGGCAGACGGCCATGTCTACGTGCCCGCCGCGATCTGGTCCGGATTTGAGCCCTGACAGAAAGGAGACGTGCATGAGCGAGCACGCGCGGTTTAACGAGCACATCCGCACCGCCGAAGCGGCGCTGGAGGCCGCCCGGCGAAACATCGCCGACGAGATCACCAGCTATCCCGGTCCGATCTCGGGCTGCGACGCCCAATTCAATCACCTGTTGGCCGAACGTGCCCGTGTTGGCGCAGCTCTGGCAGCCCTTGCCCTGGAAGTCAGGATCCCGACACCCCGGGCCCCCTAGATGCGGGTCCACATCCTCGACGACTGGTTCGATACGCTGCGCGGCCTGCCTTGTTTCGCGAAGCTCGCCGGGCACGACGTAACGGTCTGGACCGATCATGTGGAGGATGCGCCAACCCTGGCCGACCGGCTGTCGGAGGCCGAGGCGCTGGTGCTGTTCCGGGAACGCACGAAGATTACCGCCGAACTGCTAGCCTGCCTGCCGAATCTCAGTCTCATCAGCCAGCGTAGCGTCTACCCGCATATCGACGTGCCGGCCTGTTCCGCCAATGGCGTGCTGCTGTGTTCCAACATGCATGCCGGCACACCGTCCTATGCCGCTGCGGAGCTGACCTGGGCACTGGTCATGGCGGGCATGCGCCAGATTCCCGCGCAGTTGGCCTCGCTGAAGGCGGGCACCTGGCAGATGGGAGTCGGCAAGACCCTGCGCGGACGGACCGTCGGGCTCTATGGCTATGGCCGCATCGGCCGGGCCGTCGCCGGTTATGCCGAGGCGTTCGGGATGCAGGTGCAGTGGTGGAGCTCCGAGGATGGCCGCGCTCGCGCCGCCGCCGACGGCCAGAGGGTCGCGGAAAGCCGGCAGGACTTCTTCGCCGACAGCGATGTCGTATCGGTGCACGTTCGGTTGAAGCCGGAAACACGAGGGCTGATCACGCTGGAGGATCTGACGGCGATGCGGCAGGACGCGCTGTTCGTCAACACCTCCCGCGCCGGGCTGGTGCAAACCGGAGCACTGCTGGAGGCGCTGGATGCCGGGCGCCCCGGCTTGGCCGCTGTCGATGTCTTCGATACCGAACCCCTGACCGACTCCGACGACCCGTTGCTCCGCCATCCCAACCTCATCGGCACGCCGCATATCGGTTATGTGACCGAGGATGAGTTCGATCTGCAGTTCAGCGACATCTTCGACCAGATCAACGCCTATGCGGATGGGGCGCCGATTCACATGATCAACCCCGAGGCCTGGGAGGCGCAGCAGCGCTCCTAGTCCTTGCGACGGAACAACCGCATGGCCACCGGCGCGCCCGTGATGACCAGCACGACCCGGGTCAGGTGGTGGACGATGACGAACCCCAGATCGGCGCCGGTGACGATCGCCAGCACGGTCATCTCCGCCTGACCGCCGGGCGCAAAGGCCAGGAAGGCCTCGGTCGGCGCGGCCAGCCCGGCCGCCGTGACGATCCAGGTAAAACACACGGCCAGGCCTGCGAGAATGACCACAAAGGCCATGCCCGACAGCACGTCGCGGCGCAGCTCGCCAAGCGTGACGCCGACATAGTGGACCCCGATCCCCATCCCGATGAAGAACTGTGCCGTCAGGATCGCCTCGGCGGGCGGACGGAAATGGATGACATCGGCAAGCGACAGTGCCGCCGTCAGGATCATCGGGCCGAGGATCGACGCGCCGAAGAGCTTGATCCGCTCGCCGCCCTTCCAGCCCAGGATCGCGGCCAGGACCATCAATACGAGCTCGTGCGGCGGAACTGAGATCGCCGGCGCGCCGATGGGGTTCGTCAGGCTGGCGCCGAATGCGTTCGTCATCAGGATCGGGGCCAGGGTGACGATGATCAGCACCCGCGTGGCATGGATCAAGGACAGAGCGCGCACGTCGCCCCCGGCCTCCTTGCCGAAGACGATCATGTCCTGCAGCCCGCCGGGCATCGCCGCGTACCAGGCGGTGATGCGATCGAACCCGCAGACGCGCGTGAAGAACGGCACGCCGGCGACGGCGATCAGGACGATGTAGAGCGGGATGAAGGCCACGGACAGCGCCATCTGCGGCAACTGGCCGATCACCTCCGGCGTGATCGAGGCTCCGACGGCAACCCCGAGGATGGTGCGCGCCGCGATCGACACCTGGCCCAACCCTTCCATTCGTAAACCGGCAAGGGCTGCCAGCAGGCAGGCGGCCATCGGTCCGAACAGGAACGGAAGCGGAAGACCGGCAGCCAGGAATACCCCCGCTCCGACAGCGGCGATCCCGACAGTGCGCAGCCGGTTCCCGGTGAAAAGGGCCATATATTCTGCTCAATTGACAAAATCGTATTCTATTGTATACAATCGTATACACTATCGCAAGGATGCAGGGCCGTGGTGGTAAACAAGGTCATACCGTTGGACCAGGGACATGGGCGAAGCGCCTATGAGCGCGTTCTGGCGCAAATCCGTTCGGGCGAGTTGCGGCCCGGCGACCGGCTTATCGAAACCGATCTGGCAGGGCGCCTTCGGATCAGCCGCACGCCGGTGCGCGAGGCGATCCGCCAGCTCGAGGCCGATGGGCTGGTGGTGCATGTGCCGCGCGTCGGTGCGACGGTCCGCACCCTCGATTACTCCGAGGTGATGGAGTTGTACGAGATGCGCACGGTGCTCGAGGCCACGGCCGCGCGGATGGCCGCGCGGGCGGCCTCGGATATCGAGATTTCCGAGCTTGAGGAAATCAACGCGGATCTCGCCGCCGCCACTGGCGACCCGCGGCGCGCCTACGAGCTGAACCGGTTGTTTCACGAGACATTGGCCAAGGCGGCGAAGAACCGGTTCCTGATCGAATCCATGGGCGCGTTGCAGAAGGCGCTTCTGATCCTCGGCACCTCGACGCTGGCGGATCGCGCCCGTGCCGAGGAGGCGGTGTCCGAACACGGGGCCGTCCTCAAGGCGCTTCGGGCCCGCGATGGTGCTGCGGCCGAGGCCGGCATGCGGGCCCATCTGGAGGCGTCGCACCGGGCCCGTCTGCGACAGCTCCGGTCGGCGGCCGGTGCCGAAGACCGTACAGGCGGGTAGGGCGGGCGATGGTCGACACGAACCGCGTCTGGGACGTGATCGTCGTCGGTGGCGGCAACGCCGCACTCTGCGCCGCCATCACGGCCGCGGAGGCCGGCGCAAAGGTGCTGCTTCTCGAAGGCGCGCCGAAGCCCTACCGCGGCGGCAACAGCCGGCATACCCGCAATTTCCGCTGCATGCATCACGGGCCGCTGTCGGTGCTCACCGACAGCTACGAAGAGGATGAGTATTTCGACGACCTGATGCTGGTCACCAAGGGGGAAACGGACGAGGCCCTGGCCCGTCTTGCCATCCGCACCTCGGAGGACTGCCTGCCCTGGATGGAGGCCCATGGCGTGCGGTTCCAGCCCTCGCTCTCCGGCACCCTGTCGCTCAGCCGCACCAACGCGTTCTTCCTCGGCGGCGGCAAGGCGCTGGTCAACGCCTACTACGCCACGGCGGAGGATCTGGGCGTCACCATCGCCTACGAGACCAAGGTGACCCATGTCGAGATCGAGGACGGCACCTTCACCGGCGTGCGGCTTGAGGCCGATGGTGGCGAGGTGACGGTCAAGGGACGGGCCTGCGTCATCGCCTCGGGCGGGTTCCAGTCCGATATCGACTGGCTGGCCGATGCCTGGGGGCCGGCGGCGCGCAACTTCCTGATCCGGGGAACGCCCTACAATCGCGGTGTCGTCCTGCGGGACATGCTGGACCAGGGCGCGCAATCGGTGGGCGATCCGACCCAGTGCCATGCGGTCGCCATCGACGGCCGCGCGCCGAAATTCGATGGCGGCATCGTGACCCGGCTCGACTGCGTGCCGTTCTCGATCGTCGTCAACAAGAACGCCGAGCGCTTCTATGACGAGGGCGAAGATGTCTGGCCCAAGCGCTACGCCATCTGGGGCCGGCTGGTGGCGGCCCAGCCCGACCAGGTCGCCTACGCGATCATCGACTCCAGGAGCATCGATCTCTTCATGCCTTCGGTCTTTCCGCCGGAGCGGGCGGACACGGTCGAGGAGCTCGGCGATCAACTCGGCATCTCCGGGGCGGAACTCGCCAAGACCGTCGCGGCCTTCAATGCCGGCTGCACTCAGGGGGACTTTCACCCGACGGAGTTGGACGGGCTGGCCACCGACGGGATCGAGCAGGCAAAGACCAACTGGGCGCGGCCGATCAGCGAGCCGCCCTTCTACGGCTACAGCCTGCGCCCCGGCGTCACCTTCACCTATCTCGGGCTCAAGGTCGACGAGACGGCGCGCGTCAGCGGGCCGGAGGGCGCATACGCCAATATCTGGGCCGCCGGCGAGACCATGGCCGGATCGATCCTGGGCCAGGGCTATCTGGCCGGCTTCGGCATGACCATCGGAACCGTCTTTGGACGGATCGCCGGCCGGGAGGCCGCCGCCCATGTCCGGTGAAACCATCCAGGAGGCCCGCCGCCAGATCGAGATCTGCAACGCGTGCCGCTATTGCGAAGGCTATTGCTCGGTCTTTCCGGCGATGATGCGCCAGCGCGCCTTCGCCGATGGCGACATCACCCAGATGGCCAATCTCTGCCATAACTGCCGCGGCTGCTACTACGCCTGCCAATACACAGCACCGCATGAATTCGACCTGAACCTGCCGGCCGCCCTGGCCGAGGTGCGTGTCGAAAGCTGGCAGGACTTCACCTGGCCCGGCGGGGCGTCGCGCCTGTTCCAGCGAAGCGGCGTGGCGGTGGCGGCATCGCTCGTCGCCGGTTTCGCACTCCTCTTCTGGATGGCCAATGCGCTGCGGCCGGCGGAGGGCGAGGGCTTCTACGCGGTCCTGTCCCACACGACGATGGTCGCGGTCTTCACCCCCGCATTCCTCCTGCCTTTCGTCTCGGTGGTCATCGGACTCAGGCGGTACTGGGCCGCGATCGGCGGTGCGCCGGTGCGGCCGCGCCACCTGTTCGGCGCCCTGGTCGACGCCGCCAGTCTGCGGAATCTCTCCGGCGGCCAGGGCCAGGGCTGCAATTTCGAACGCGAGGACCGGTTCTCGGACCGCCGGCGGCAGTTCCACCAGGCGACGCTCTGGGGGTTCCTGCTGTGCTTCGCGTCCACCTCGGCGGGCACGGTGATGCATTACGCCCTCGGATGGGAGGCGCCGTACGGGCTCTTCAGCCCGCCCAAGCTGCTGGGCATCCCCGGCGGCATCCTGCTGTGTGTCGGGACGCTCGGGCTGGCCTGGCTGAAGACCCGCGCGGACCGTACGCTCGGTGCGCCCGGCGTCTGGGGCGGAGAGATGGCCTTCGTCCTGCTCCTGTTCCTGGTCTCGATCAGCGGCCTGGCGCTCTACGCCCTTGGCGGCACCGCACTCCTGGGCCCGCTGCTGGCCCTGCATCTGGGCAGCGTGCTCGCCTTCTTCCTTCTGATGCCCTTCTCAAAAATGGTCCACGGCTTCTATCGCCTCGCCGCTCTCACAAGAGAAAGTCAGTTGGCGAATTAGTCCGAAGGGACTTCCAGGCAATCAGCGGGCGCGTCGTCGAAACACGCTCGAACGCAATCTTTCCTTGACATGACACCGGTGTCATGACATCGATGTCATAACCTGCGGCGTTGAACTAATGCGACCGTGGGAGGGGAGGGAGCGCTGGCTACCATCTACGATGTCGCCGAACGGGCGGGTGTTTCGCCGAAGACCGTCAGCCGGGTGCTGAACCGGGATGCGCCGGTCAATGAGAAGACGCGGGCGCGGGTTCAGGACGCCATGGATGCGCTGGGCTATGTGCCCTCGCTGGCGGCACGGTCGATCAAATCTCAGAAATCCGGGCTGATCGGGCTGATTACCGGGGCGATCAGCACGGTTCCGAACTCGCCGACCCAGGCCGGGTTGCCGGAGCTCTATATCGTGCAGGGCATCCAGTCGGTGATCGAGCGGTCGCGGATGACGCTGCTGATCTCCGACACCGGCGGTCGGCTCGACCGGGTGCCGGCGCTGATCGAGACCTTCCGCCAGCATCGGGTGGAGGGGCTGCTCTATGTCTCCGACCACCATCAGATTCTGGATGTTCCGATCGAGACCGGTGCGACTCCGACCGTGCTGGCCAACTGCCTGGACGGGCGCGGCACGCCGGCGATCCTGCCCGATGACGAGGCCGGGCAGAAGGCGCTGACCGAGCATCTGATCGGGCTCGGCCACCGGCGCATCGGCTATCTGACCCTGGCCGCCGCCATGGAGGCGACGCGGCTCAGGCTCGCGGGCTATCGCAGCGCGCTGGAGGCCGCCGGCATCGACTATGACCCGGATCTGGTTCTTCCGGTCGACATGTTCGGCGATCCGGGCGAGCACCAGTTGCTCTGGGACGGGCTCGACCGCTTCCTGAATCTCGACACGCCGCCCAGCGTCATCTGCTGCGGCAACGACCGGTTGGCCATGGCGGTATACGGCATCCTGCGCGAACGGGGCGTCAGCATCCCCGACGACATCTCCATCGCCGGCTATGACGACCACCGGCTGATCTCCGAGACGCTCTATCCGATGCTGACCACCGTCGACCTCGCCTACAACGCCATCGGCGCGCGGGCGGCCCAGCTTCTGCTCGATCTCGTGGCCGGAGAGCCGGTGACCGAGACGCCGGTCCTGGTCGGCGGCCCGGTGGTGGTCCGGAATTCCGTCCGACCGGCAACATCGCATCCAAAAATCATCCAACTCAAAGGGAGGAAACACTCATGAGAAACACGCTCACCCTGGCGGCGGGCCTGATCGTCCTGGCCGCCCCGGCCGCGGCCCAGACCGAGCTCAGCCTCTGGTACCACGGCGCCGGCAGCGCCAATGCCGAGGAGCGGCTGGTCAACGAGCTGGTTGCCGAGTTCAACGCCAGCCAGTCGGACTATACGGTGACGATCGAGACCTTCCCGCAGCTCGCCTACAACGATGCGGTGGGCGCCGCGGCACTGGCCAATGAACTGCCGGACATCCTGGATGTGGACGGGCCGGTCATGCCGAACTGGGCCTGGGCCGGCTACATGCAGCCGCTCGGACTGGACGCCAGCAACCTGGACGGCTTCCTGCCCGGCCCGATCGGGACTTGGAACGGAGAGGTCTACTCGGTCGGCCTCTGGGACGCGGCCGTCGCCATGATCGCCCGGCGCTCCACGCTGGAGACATACAACATCCGCGTGCCCAGCCTCGACCAGCCCTGGACCGGCGACGAGTTCATGGCGGCCTTGGAGACCATCAAGGCGTCCGGCGAATTCGAGTATCCGCTCGATCTCGGCATGGCCTGGGCCGGCGAGTGGTACCCCTATGCCTTCTCGCCCTTCCTGCAGAGCTTCGGCGGCGACATCGTCGACCGCTCGGACTACCAATCCGCAGAGGGCGTGCTGAACGGCGATGCGGCGATCGAGTTCGGCGAGTGGTGGCAAAGCCTCTTCGAGGAGGGCTATGCCCCTGGCACCAGCCAGGATGCCGCCGACCGCGAGACCGGCCTGATCAACGGCACCTACGCCATCCAGTGGAACGGCAACTGGGCCGCGCCGCAGATCGTAGAGGCCTTCGGCGACGATGTGGTGTTCCTGCCGGCGCCGGATTTCGGCAATGGTCCGAAGATCGGCGCCGCCTCCTGGCAGTTCGGCGTGTCGGCCACTTCGGCCAACCCGGACGGCGCCCGAGCCTTCATCGAATTCGCTATCCAGGACCGCTGGCTGACCGCCTTCTCCGACGGCACCGGCCTGATCCCGCCGACGCAGAGCGCGGCCCAGGACACCCAGTTCTACAAGGATGGCGGAGCGCTGGAGGCGTTCTACGGCCTCTCCGAGGCGCAGGCGGTGCTGCGTCCGGTGACCCCCGGCTACATCGTGCAGGCCAAGGTCTTCGAGAAGGCGCTGGCCGATATCGCCAACGGCGCGGATGTCGCCGATGCGCTCGATGCCGCCGTCGACGAGATCGAAGAGGACATCGAACGCAATAGCGGCTACGGCCACTGACGACCCCGGCGCGTCCCCGGTCCTGCCCCGGGGGCGCGCCCAACTCCAAAACGGGGAGGCGGTTATGGCGTCGAAACTGACGCAGTCGAACGGGGCTGGCTGGATCATGGCGGGTCCGGGGGTCGCGCTGATCGCGATCTTCATCATCCTGCCGTTCTTCCTGGCCTTCACATTCTCGCTGACCAACCAGCGTCTGTTCTCGCCGAATCCGACCGAATATGTCGGCTTCGAGAATTACAGCAAGCTCCTGGGGCTTTCGGTCTTCCGCCTGGAGCCGGAGCGGGACGACAGCGGCGCCGTGGTCCGCGACAGCGACGGCGAGATCGAATACCCACGACTCCGCCGCTTCACCCGCAACAACCCGGACTACCCGCATCTGCAGGGCAAGCGGGAATGGTTCGGCTGGCAGTCCGGGGACGACCGCATCGTGGTGCTGGCCAGCGACGTGGTGTTCATGAAGGCGCTGGTGAACACCTTCCTGTTCGTCCTCATCGTCGCCCCGGTGCAGGCCGGGTTTGCGCTGTGCCTGGCGCTGCTGATCAACCAGCAGCTCAAGGCCATCAGCTTCTTCCGCGCCGTCTATTTCATGCCGGTGGTGGTCTCCATCGTGGTCGTTTCGCTGCTCTGGCAGTTCATCTATTCGCCGGGGGACGGGCTGCTGAACAACGTGCTCGGCTTCCTGAGCCTCGGCCTCCACACGCCGCAGGATTGGCTCGGCAGCACCTCGACCGCGCTGGGCTCGATCATGGCGATGTCGATCTGGCAGGGCGTCGGCTTCCACATGGTGATCTGGCTGGCCGGGCTGCAGACGATCTCGCCGACGCTCTATGAGGCGGCCGCCATCGAAGGCTCCAACAAGTGGCAGACTTTCCGCTATGTCACCTGGCCTGGCCTGCGGAACACCGCCGTGCTGATCCTGATCGTGATCACCATGCAGGCCTTCGCGCTGTTCGCCCAGATCGACGTGATGACCGGCGGCGGACCGCTCGACTCCACCCAGGTGATCGTCTTCCAGGCCGTCGAGCGCGGCTACGGCAAACAAGACATCTCCGGCGGATCGACCATCTCGGTCATCCTGTTCCTGGTCGTCCTGACGATCTCGCTCATCCAACGCTATCTCACGCGGGAGAGGGTCTGATGCCTGCCTTCACGCCGGAGAACCGGGGGGCGAGGCTGGCCGCGCGCTATGCCGTCCTGATCCTCGTCGCAATCATCTTCATCTTCCCGCTGTTGTTCATGGCGATGTCGTCGCTGAAGCCGGACCAGCAGTTGCTCAACGACACCAAGAGCCTGCGGGCCTTCCTGCCGGTCGGGGATATCTCCTTCACCAACTACGCCGATGCCTTCGTGCGGGCGCCGATCGGGGTCTTCGTCCTGAACTCGGTGCTGGTGACGGGCCTGACGGTGATGTTCACGCTATTCGTCTGCTCGCTGGCCGCCTTCTCCTTCGTCTTCCTGGAATGGCGAGGGCGGGCGGTGGTGTTCTCGGTGCTGCTTGCGACGCTGATCATCCCCTATGAGACGATCTTCATCCCGCTGCTGCTGATGGCAAGCCAGCTGCCCTGGGTCGGCACGTCCGGCCTGGAGTTCGGCTGGCTCAACTCCTACCGGGTGCAGATCATCCCTTTCATTGCCGACGGGCTCTCGATCTTCCTCTTCGTGCAGTATTTCAAGGATCTGCCCCGCGAGCTGATCGAGGCGAGTCGGGTCGAGGGTGCGAGCTGGTGGATGATCTACCGGCGGGTCGTCCTGCCGCTGTCGGGCCCGGTGATCGCCACCGCGGCGATCCTGAAGTTCCTCTTCATGTACAACCAGTATCTCTGGCCGCTGATGGTGGTGCAGGAAGAGGCGATCCGCCCGGTGATGGTCGGGCTCGGCTATTTCACCGACCAGCTCAACGTGCCCTGGGGCGAGGTCATGGCCTATCTGACCGTGATCACCGTGCCGGTGCTGGCCTTCTACCTGTCGCTGCAGCGGGCCTTCATCGCCTCGGTCGCCTCGACCGGCGTAAAGGGCTGAGGGCGATGGTGCTCGCGCTCGACGATCACTGGGTCTGGGACAGTTGGTATGTCCGGGACGGCGATCTTTGGCACGCCTTCTTCCTGCAGGCGCCGAAATCGCTGCCGGACCCGGAGGACCGGCACTGGAACGTGAGCTATGGCCACGCCACCAGCCGGGATCTGGTGCACTGGACCCATCTCGGCCCCTGCTTCCGGCCATCCGATGACCCAGCCTGGGACGACTACACGACCTGGACCGGCTCGGTGGTGAAGGGCGAAGACGGCCAGTGGCATCTGTTCTACACCGGCTCCAGCCATGCCGACGCCGGCAAGTTCCAGCGCATCGGCCATGCGGTCAGCGGCGACCTCCACGATTGGCAGCGGGTCGGGGACGGACTCGTCCTCGACCTGGCGCCGCCCTATGAGGAGTATGACGGGACCCGCTGGCACGACCGGGCCTTCCGCGACCCCTGGGTCATGCGCGATCCCGAGGACGATGGCTGGCTGATGTACTTCACCGCCCGCGACGCCCGGGCCGACGACCTGCTGGAGGCGGGCGCGATCGGGTTCGCCACGTCTCCCGACCTCACGACCTGGACACTGCAGGACCCGGTCTTCACCGGGGCGGCCGGGCAGCTCGAGGTGCCGCAGGTCTTCCAGGCTGACGGTCACTGGTTCTGCCTCTTCTGCACCGACATCCGGCACTGGTCCGAATTCGCGCTTGAGGTGGTCAGAGGGGCGGCCACCGGCACCCACTACCTGGTGGGCGAGGGGCCGCGCGGTCCCTGGCGGCTGGCCGAAGGGCCGATGCTGGACGGGGCGGAACCCTGCCTGCGCTATGCCGGGCGCATCGTGAACAATGACGGTCTTCACCTGATGGCGTTCCGCTGGTTCGACGGGCCTGCGCGGCGCTTCGCCGGGGAGATCGCAGATCCGCTACCGGTCGTCGTCACTGCGGACGGACGGCTGCAAATCAATCACAACGCTTTCGGGAGGGTGGCTCATGGCTGACGTGCTGCTGAAGGGGATCAAGAAGAGCTATGGCGACGTCGACGTCATCAAGGGCGTGGACATCGAGATCAAACATGGCGAATTCGTCGTGTTCGTCGGGCCGTCCGGCTGCGGGAAGTCCACGCTGCTGCGCATGATCGCCGGGCTGGAGGACATCACCGGCGGCACGCTGCAGATCGGCGGCCGGGTGGTCAACGAGGTGCAGGCCAAGGACCGCGGCATCGCCATGGTCTTCCAGTCCTACGCCATCTTCCCGCACATGACGGTGCGCGAGAATGTCGCCTTCGGCCTGACCATCGCCAAGGCGTCGAAGGCCGAGAAGGAGGAGAAGGTGGCTGAGGCCGCCCGCATCCTGCAGATGGAGCATCTGCTGGACCGCCGGCCGAGCCAGCTCTCCGGCGGGCAGCGGCAGCGGGTGGCGATCGGCCGCGCCATCGTGCGCCATCCCGAGGTGTTCCTGTTCGACGAGCCGCTCTCCAATCTCGACGCGGCGCTGCGCCTCGACATGCGCATGGAGATCGGCAAGCTGCACAAATCGCTGGGCGCGACCATGGTCTATGTGACCCATGACCAGGTCGAGGCCATGACGCTGGCCGACAAGATCGTCGTGCTGAAGGACGGCTATGTGCAGCAGATCGGGGCGCCGATGGATCTCTATCACAAGCCCGACAATCTCTTCGTCGCCGGCTTCATCGGCGCGCCGTCGATGAATTTCCTCGAGGTGAAAGTGGACTCCGCCGATGGCAGCCAGGCGCGGGTCAGCTCCGATGTCGTCGCCCAGTTCGCGGCGCCCATGTCCCGCGAGGGCATCACAGCGGGCGGCACCGCCAAGCTTGGCGTCCGGCCGCAGGATCTGAAGCCGGTGGAGGAGGGCGGCATCGTCAACGGCCATGTGACCCTGGTCGAGCGCCTCGGGACCGAGACCGTGATCGACGTGGCCCTGCCGGATGGCGGCCGGGTGTTGTCGTCGCTCGGCGAGGATGTGATCTTCGAGCCCGGACAAGCCATCTCGCTCGGCTTCGCACCGGAGCGGGCCCATCTCTTCGCCATGCAATAGGCCATGACAAAACCGCTTCTGATCCTCGACCAGTATTTCCGGCTGATCGACGAGCTGTTCAGCGCCGATACCTGGCGGGCGCTGAAGGAGACCTGCGAGATCGTTGGCGGCGTCGATGCGGAGATGCCGCGCGAGACCTTCCTGTCGGCCCTGCCCGACGCCTCCTTCGTCGTGGCCGCGCACCCGGCCCTGAATGCCGAGGAGATCGCGGGCGCGGCGAAACTGAAGGCCGTCATCGAGGTTTCCGGCGCGTTCCAGCAGGGCCTCGACTACGAGGCCTGCTTTGCGCGGGGAATTGACGTTCTGTCCTGCGCGCCGGGCTTCCGCTTCGCCGTGGCCGAGATGGCGCTCGGCATGATCCTGGCCGGGGGCCGCGGTCTAGTGACCGAACATGAAGGCTTCCGGAACGGGACCGAGCGCTGGCTGGCCGACAATGCCGACACCGACTTCACCCTCTTCGGGCAATCGGTGGGATTCGTCGGCTACGGGATGATCGCCCGGGAGACGCAGCGCCTGCTGGCGCCCTTCGGGCCGAAAGTGACGGCCTATGATCCGTGGCTGAACGCAGCGGAGGTCCCGCTGGTCGATCTCGACACCGTGCTGACCACCTCACGGGTCGTGGTCATCACCGCCTCGCCCACCGCCGAGAACCGGGCGATGATCTCGGCCGATCTGGTGGACAGGATCCCCGACAACACGCTGGTCGTGCTGGTGAGCCGGGCCCACTGCGTGGATTTCGATGCCCTGACCGCGGCGGCCGTGGCCGGCCGCATCCGTTTCGCGACGGACGTGTATCCGGACGAGCCTCTGGCCGCCGACCACCCGATCCGCCGCGCCGCTAATGTGATCCTGTCGCCGCACCGGGCCGCCGCCGTCGATCGTGGCCGCCAGCCGATCGGCGATGCCATCCTGCACGACCTGCGGGCGATCCTGGCCGGGTCCGACGACCGCCTCCTGAAGCGCGCCGATCCCGAGCGCGTGGCAAGCCTCTCATCCGCGCACAAGGAACTGACGGTCAAACCGACGGCTTGAGGCCGGCGTCCTGCCGTGCAATCAGAACGCCAGGTCGGGAAGCACCAGGGCCAGCCCGGGGAAGAGGGTCAGCAGGACGACGCCGGCCAGCATCAGGAGCCAATACGGCATGGTCGCGATGGCGGCGCGGCCGAGGCCGACCTCGTCCTCGGTGATCGCGACGAGGACCGAGAGGTTGAGGCCGACCGGCGGCGTCACCTGGCCGATCTCGATCATGATGGTGATCAGCACGCCGAGCCAGATGGCGTCGAAGCCGAGCCCGGTCAGCAGCGGGAAGACGATCGGCAGGGTCATGATCATCAGCGACAGCCCGTCGAACAGGCAGCCGAGCAGGACGTAGATGGCGACGATGATGAACAGCACGGTGAAGGCATCGAGGCCGCTCTGCCGCACCGCCTCCAGCAGGGCCTGCGGAACGCCGAGGATGGCGACCGACTGGGCCAGGATGACGGCACCCAGGACGACGAAGCCGATCGCGGCATAGGTCAGGACCGAGCGATAGAGGCTGGCCAGCAGGCCCTTCACCGTCAGATCGCCCCAGATCGCCGAGATCAGTGCCGCCGCGGCCACGCCGACTCCGGCCGCCTCGGTCGGCGTGGCGATGCCGAACACGATGCTGCCCATGACGGCCAGGATGAGCAGCACGATCGGCCAGATCGGCAGAAGGCCCTTGAGCACCGCGACCAGGGAGACCGTGGGTCCGCCGCCGGGATAGAGGGCGCGGTCGCGGGCGCAGCGCACATAGATGTAGGCCATGAACAGGCCGCTCATCATCAGTCCCGGCAGGATGCCGGCCATGAACAGGCGGCCGATGGAAGTCTCCGTGAGCGCGCCGTAGATCAGCAGCGACAGGCTCGGCGGGATCAGCAGGCCCAGCGTGCCGCCCCCGGCCAGGCTGCCGACCACCGTCGGCTTGTGATAGCCGAGCCGCGCCATCTCCGGATACGCCACTGAACCGACGGCGGCGGCGGTGGACATGCTCGAACCGCTGACCGCGCCGAACACCGTGCACACGGCGATATTGGTGTGGAGAAGGCCGCCGGGCACCCGCTGGAAGACCGGCGCCAGCGCGGCATAGACCCGCCGGCTGATGCCGCTCTGCAGCAGGATCTCGCCGAGCAGGATGAACAGCGGGATGGCGCTCAGGGTGAAGCTGTTGAAGGCGTTCCAGACCGCGTCCATCGCCAGGAAGGTCGCGCCGCCGGCGAAGAAATGCAGGATGACCAGCCCGGTCAGGCCCAGCGCCGCGCCGAGTGCCGCGCCGGTGGCGGCGGTCAGCGTCAGGGACGCAAGCAGGGTGGGCCAGAACATACCGTGCGTGCCCGCTCGTGCCCTATCCGTCCGTCCGGTCGCCGGCCGCCGCCGGCCCTGCAAGGCGGTAGACGGCGATGAATCCGGTCAGCGCCAGAGACAACGGCGCCGTCGCCATCCAAGGGTACAGCAGCAGGCGGGATGCCTCGGATTTGAGATTGCGGCTGAAGGCGAAGTCGAGCCAGGGCAGGGCCTCGATCGTGAACCAGGCGCAGAAGGCGACGATGACTGCAGCGGAAAGCACACCCAGAACCCTGCGGCCGCGCGGCCGCAGGTACCGTGGCAGGAGATCGACCCGAACATGGCTTCCGGACAGCGTGACCTGGGGCAGCGCCAGGAACAGCGTTGCGCAGAGCAGCAGCCCGACGAGTTCCTCCGTGAACCGGAAGGGAGCGCTGGCCAGGTGCCGCATGGCCACGCTCAGGACCACCAGCGCCACCATGGCGAAGGCGCAGACCGCCGACAGGGCGGCGAGCCCCGTGGCCGTCATGCGCAGGCAGGCATCCAGCGCCTTCACGGCCGCATGGCCCGCCCCCTCCGGTAGACGGACCGGCTAGCGGCCGATCGCCTCCAGAACCCGGGCGCGATAGTCCGGCGCCGCGCCGCCGGCCTCGTTGGCGGCGGCCAGCCAGGTCTCCGCGGCGGCGTCGAGGAAGGCCCGCTGGTCTTCGGCCGGGAAATCGTCCAGCCACTCGACGCCCTGCTCGCCCAGGGCATCCCGGGCGGCCAGCTCGTTCTCGTGATCGTCGGTGTACTCATTGGTGCGCGACCACGTCTCGGCGGCCGCATCCGTCACGGCCTGCTTCAAATCGTCCGGCAGTTCGGCCCATTTCTCCTCGGAGACCCCGAGTACATAGGGAAGGCTGGCGATCGGATAGAGATAGGAGGCGTAACCGGCCACTTCCTGCAGCGACACGGTATGCGCGAACAGCGCCGGGTAGACGGCGCAATCGACGACGCCGGTCTGCAGGGCCACGTACATCTCGGTCTGCGGAATGATCTGTGCCGAGACGCCCAGCCGCTCGAAAGTGTCGACCTGGTCCTTGCTCCAGACCCGCAGCTTCACGCCCTGCAGGTCGGCGAGGGTGCGCACCGGCTGGTCGGCGCAGAAGATCGAGGCTTCCAACATCGGCAGCGCCATGAAGCCGGCGGCGACGATGCCCCATTCGCCGAACTCCTGCTCATAGATGTCGCGGATGACCGGCAGGGCGCGCAGGTGCTCCTCCGGCGACCCGACCGAGCCCTGAATGTAGATCGCGTTCAGCTCCGGCGCGTCACGGCCGACGTAATTGGCCCAGACGAGGCCCATCTCGCTGACGCCCGACGGCAGCCACCGCAGCACGTCCTCGTTCTTCAGGCCGAGCGAGCCGCCATGGAAGACCTGGATCGCGAGCCGGCCATCGGTCGCGTCGGCCACCGCCTCGGCGAACGCGTTCAACTCCTGGGACTCGTTCCGGGTCTCGGGCAGCCCGTTGTTGAATTTCCACTCGAATTCCGCCGCCTGGGCGCTCATGCCAGCAAGCTGCGACAGCACCGCCGCGGCGCCGGCGGCCAGGACCAACCCGGTAAACCTCATGACTGCATCTCCCTTCAAGACCGCTTCCGGCCTGTCGGCGCGCTGCCGTGGCCGGGTTACATTCTTGTTCGCCGGCGCACCGCGTGAACCCGCAGCGGCCGACGTTTCTCCCATGCAGATGTTAGGTGGCCGTACGGACCGACGCAAATGGCACCGACCGGCGTCGTCGGGATGCCGGCTTGACGTAAGCGCCGCCGTCTTCAAACTCGCGCGACACGTATGCGCCAAGCCGGGATAAGCCGATGCCGCAGATCCGAAGCGTCGACGCACGGCACTTCCGTGTGCCTCTGGACGAAGTCCTCTCCGACGCGAAGCACGGGGACCACACACATTTCGAGCTGGTCACGGTCACGGTCGGGGCGGACGACGGCAGCGACGGGACGGGCTACACCTATACCGGCGGGGTCGGCGGGGCGGCGATCCGGACGATGGTCGAGCACGATCTGGCGCCGTTCCTCATCGGCCGGGACGCGACCGATGTCGAGGCGCTGTACGACGCCATGCAATGGCACATCCACTATGTCGGCCGGGGCGGCATCGCCTCCTTTGCGATCTCCGCGGTCGACATCGCCCTGTGGGACCTGCGCGGCAAGCGGTTGGGCGAACCGCTCTGGAAGATGGCCGGCGGCCATGGCCGCACGGCCAAGGCCTATTGCGGGGGCATCGACCTGAGCTTCCCGCTGGAGAAGCTGCTCGCCAATGTGCGGGGCTATCTCGACAGCGGCTTCAACGGCGTGAAGATCAAGATCGGCCAGCCGTCACTGGCCGACGATGTGGCCCGGGTCCGGGCGGTGCGGGAGCTGATCGGGCCGGACATCGCCTTCATGGTCGACGCCAATTACAGCATGAGTGTCGACCAGGCGATCGCGGCGGCCGAGGCCTTCATGCCGTTCGACCTGCTCTGGTTCGAGGAGCCCACGATCCCCGACGACTATGCGGGTTACGGCCGCATCGCCGAGTCGACGGGCATGCCGCTGGCCATGGGCGAGAACCTGCACACGATCCACGAATTCGAGCATGCCTTCGCCCAGGCACGCCTGTCCTACATCCAGCCCGACGCGTCCAATTGCGGCGGCATCACCGGCTGGCTGCGGGTGGCCGAGCTGTCGCGCCGCCACGGGATACCGGTGTGCAGCCACGGCATGCAGGAGCTGCATGTGAGCCTCGCCGCCGGCCAGCCCAATGCCGGGTGGATCGAGGTCCACTCGTTCCCCATCGACCGCTACACGCACCGTCCGCTGGTCGTCGAGGACCATCTGGCCGTCGCCCCGGACACGCCGGGCATCGGCGTTGAATTCGACTGGGAGCGGCTGCAGGCCGCCGGACAGAAGCCGGGCTAGTCGGACGCCGGGCTGCCCAGGGTTCGGATCACCGCGCGGGCGGCTTCGCAGAGCGGGGCCTCCACCTCCTTGAGGATCGCGACCCTGTCGAAGCGATCGGGATCCGCGTCGATCGCCGCGCGCAAGGCGCCGCCGAAGGCCATGCGCAGTTCCGTCCCGATGTTGAACTTGCAGATGTTGGAGGTCATGGCCAGCCTGGCCCGCGTTTCGGCCGGCACGCCCGAGCCGCCATGGATGACCAGCGGCACGTCCGTCACCGCCTCGATGGCCCGCAGCGCGTCGATGTCGATCTCCGCCGCCTGGGTCTGCTGCAGATGCACATTGCCGACCGAGATCGCCATCGCATCAACGCCGGTCTCCCTGGCGAAGCGGGCCGCGTCCGTCGGATCGGTCCGGGCCGAGGCCTCGCCCTCGGCATAGCCGACGAAACCGATCTCGCCCTCGCACGAAACGCCGGCGGCATGGGCTATCTCCGCGATCGCGGCGGTCTCGTCGATGTTCTCGGAGAGCGGCCTGCGTGAGCCGTCATACATGACCGAGGTGAAGCCGCAGTCGATCGCCTGCCGGCACTCCTCCGCCGTGGTGCCGTGATCGAGATGGGCCACCACGGGCACTGTGGCGTTTTCGCCCAAGGTGCGGAACATGGCACCCAGGATCGGCAGCGGCGTGTGCGCCCGGCAGCCCGGACCGGCCTGGAGGATCACCGGCGCGCCTTCGGCCTCCGCCGCGGCCACATAGGCGCGTGCATCCTCCCAGCCCAGCACCACCAACCCGCCGACCGCGTAGCCGTCCCTCAGGGCCGGCTGCAGGACGTCGGCGAGGGTCGCCAGGGTCATTTGAACTTCGCGATCATGTCCTTGATGCCGGGGATGGTCTCGAGCTGCTCGGCATGGGTCGGCTGGAAATACTGCACCAGGCCGCGCTGGCTCTTCCCGCCCAGGATGGTGAAGTAATACATCTCGTAGCCCGGCAGCACGACGCAGGGGTGGTAGCCGTGGTCGAGGCAGATCGTCGATCCGTCGACGATGTGATAGGCGTCGCCCGACTTGTTGTCCTCGCGTTGCAGCATCTGCAGGCCTGAGCCGTAGTTGGGCCGGAAGCGGAAATTGTAGGTCTCGTCGTGCTTGGTCTCGTCCGGCAGCCGGTCGGTGTCGTGCTTGTGCGACGGGAAGCCGGACCAGCCGCCCTGGCCGACGGTGTAGAGCTCGGAGACCAGCAGGCGCCCGACCCGGCCGGCCTGCTTCTGCCCCAGGATATGCTTGATCTTGCGGTGGGTCTTGGTGTCGTCGGAGCCGTACTGCACCTTGTCCAGCTCATCGGCGCGGACCGCGAAGGGCTCCAGGGTCTCGTCGAACTTGGCGCCGGCGATGAACACCTCCGCTTCGTCGGAGGCACAGACCATCTGCGCCCCGGTATCGACGGGCACGTAAACGCCCTCCGGCTCGCCGTCCCAGACATCGATGGTGCGGTTGCCCAGCGTGTCGAATGTCGCGCCGGAGACATCGACATCGACCGTGCCGGTGGCCGGCACGATGCAGGTCTCATAGCCCGGGATCCGGTATTCGAAGCCCTCGCCCTTCTTCAGCTTGACGATGTTGAAGTAGTTCAGCGGCACGCAGTCATTGTCGACATCGACGATCGGCCGGTTCAGGTTGTCATAGGGCGGAATGTGCATGGGGCCTCTCCTTTCAGGCTTCGGTCGGGCCGGGATGGGTGGCGAGGAAATCCTCAAGCTCGGCGGGGGTCGGCATGGCCGGGGCGCAACCGACCCGGCTGACCACGATGGCGGCGCAGGCGGAGCCGCGCAGCACGCAGTCCTTCAGCGCGTGGCCGGCGGCGAGCGACGCGATGAACCCGCCCATGAAACCGTCCCCGGCACCGGTCGGCTTCAGGGCCTCGACCGGGTAGATGCCGGTGCGGAATTCCTCGTCGGCGGTGATGGTGATGGCGCCGTGCTCGCCGCGCTTATAGACGACGATGCCGGCACTGGTCCGGGCCAGCTCCCGGGCCTTGTCCAGGCCCTTCTCGGGCGCGCCGGCCATAAAGCCGAACTCCTCGTCGTTGCCTATGATGATGTCGCACAGCGCGCCGGCCTGGGAATAGACGTCCGCCGCGACGCCGGCCGAGGGCCAGGAATAGGGCCGGTAGTCGACGTCGAAGACCAGCGGCAGCCCGGCCTTGCGGGCCAGGTCGAAGGCATGGAAGGCGGCGCCCCGCGACGGCTCGGCGGCCAGCACCGTACCGGTGGTGATCAGCGCGCCGAAGGGTTCGTAGTCGACCGCCTCGACATCCTCGACCGTCATCTGGAAATCGGCGGCACCGTTGCGGTAGATCACCGATTGGTGGTCCTCGATGCGTGTCTCGGCGACGGCCAGCGAATTGCGCGCCTCGCCACCGACGGATTTCACGTGGGCACGGTCGATGCCGTAGTGGTCGAGCTGGTTAAGCGCGAAGCGGCCGATGGCATCGTCGGAAACCGACGTCACCAGCGAGACCTGGCCGCCATGCCGGCTGATGGCCGCGCCGATATTGGCCGATGAGCCGCCAAGCGCGGCGACGAACCGGGTCGCGTCCTCGGTGCGCGTTCCCGGCGGGTCGGGATAGAAATCCATCCCGGCCCGGCCGATGACGACGAAGCGGTTCCGCGCGATGCGGCCCAGATCGGCCATCAGACCCCTCTGCGCTGCCGGGCCCGGGCGGACTCGACCTCCTCATGGGCGGCGCGGACTTTAGCGCTCTCCGACACGTGCGGCGTGCCGACCTCCCACCAGGTGTGGCCCTCGGCGGTCCAGCCCTCATGGGCGTCGACCTGCATGGCGATGACATAGGTCCGATCGGCAGCCTTGGCGCGCTCGAAAGCGGCGGCCAATTCGGTCGCATTGCCGACGGTCTCGGCCTCCGCGCCCATGGCCCGGGCATGGGCCGCGAAATCCACCGCGAAGGGCTCCACGGCGATGTTGCAGTCCTTGATCAGGTTGTTGAAGGACTCGTTGCCGGTGTTGTTCTGCAGCTTGTTGATGACCGCGAAGCCGCCATTGTCCAGCACCAGGATGATCAGCTTTTTGCCCGTGAGCACCGAGGAGTAGATGTCGGAGTTCATCAGCAGGTAGGAGCCGTCGCCGGTGAAGACGATGGTGTCCTGGTCGGGCTCCGCCTCCGACTGCGCGATGCGCGCGCCCCAGCCGCCGGCGATCTCGTAGCCCATGCAGGAATACCCGAACTCCACATCGACGGTGCCGATTCTGAGGGTCCGCCAGTTGGCCGTGACCTCGGCCGGCAGGCCGCCGGCGGCGGTGACCACCCGGTCGCCCGCGTCGCACAGGTCGTTCACCACGCCGATCGCCTGGGCGTAAGAATTCGGGCGGTTGCCCGGCCGGACGTTGTCGGCGACGTAGTCGTCCCATTTCGCCCGCTCGGCCTTGGCCTCCGCGGTCCAGACCTCCGGCGCGCGATAGCCTTCGCAGGCGCCGGTCAGCGCCGTCAGCGACAGCCTGGCGTCGCCGACCACCGGGGCCGCGCGATGCTTTCCGGCGTCGTGGCGGGCGGCGTTGATCGAAACCAGCCTGGCGTGCCGGTCGAAGGCGGTCCATGAGCCGGTGGTGAAGTCCTGCAGCCGGGTCCCGACCGCCAGGATCACATCCGCCTTCTCGGCGATCTTGTTGGCCGAGTTCGACCCGGTCACGCCGATCGGCCCGATGTTGAGCAGATGGGTGGAGAGCAGGTTGGCGCGGCCGGCGATGGTCTCGACCACCGGGATGTCGTGCGCCTCGGCGAAGGCGGTCAGCTCGGCCACCGCACCGGAGTACTGCACGCCGCCGCCGGCGATGATCATCGGCCGCTCGGCCGCCTTCAGGATCGACGCGGCGTCAGCCACCTCGTCAGAATCCGGTGCAATCCTCCGAATGCGGTGCACACTCTTCTCAAAGAATTCGACAGGATAATCGTAGGTCCAGCCCTGCACGTCCTGGGGCAGGCCGAGGAAGGCCGGGCCGCAATCGGCCGGGTCCAGCATGGTGGCGATCGCCGCCGGCAGGGACTGGATGATCTGGGCCGGATGGGTGATCCGGTCCCAGTAGCGGCTGACCGGCTTGAAGGCGTCGTTGACGCCCAGGCTCGGATTGCCGAAATGCTCCAGCTGCTGCAGCACCGGGTCGGGCAGGCGCGTCGTATAGGCGTCGCCGCACAGCATCAGCATCGGCAGCCGGTTGGCATGGGCCAGGGCCGCCGAAGTGACCAGGTTGGACGTCCCCGGCCCGGCCGAGGCGGTGCAGAACATGAAGCGCCGCCGCAGATGGTACTTGGCGTAAGCCGCCGCCGCGAAGCCCATGCTCTGCTCGTTCTGCCCGCGATAGAGCGGCAGCTCGGCCCGGTGGTTGTACAGCGCCTCGCCCAGGCAGGTGACATTGCCATGGCCGAAGATGGCGAAGCCGCCGCCGCACAGGCGGGTCTCCACACCGTCGATCTCGATGAACTGATTGGCCAGATGTCGTACGATGGCCTGTGCCAGCGTGAGCTTGACCGTTCCCGCTACATTGTCCATGCGCAGCTCCGGGGTTCGCGTGCATCAGGGTGGCGACGGGCCAACCTTTCCGTTGACCTGTTGTCGGTTTCAGGATACCGGGTTTGCAACCGGTTGCAATTCAAATCTTCGGGTGTGAGATGACCATCAGTATCGGCAACGCGCCCTGCTCCTGGGGCGTCGAATTCGCGGACGACCCGCGCAACCCGGCCTGGGAGACCGTCCTGACGGAGTGCGCCGAGGCGGGCTATGGCGGCATCGAGCTGGGGCCGGTCGGCTTCATGCCCGAGGATCCGGCGGTACTGGGCGAGGGCCTGGCCAGGCATGGGCTGGAGCTGATCGGCGGCGTGGTGTTCCGTGCGTTCCACGATCCCGCCCAGTGGGACGACGTGATGGACGGCTCGGTGCGCACCTGCAAGGCGCTGGCCGCCCATGGCGCCCGGCACCTGGTCCTGATCGACTCCATCTCCGAGCGCCGGGCACCGACCGCCGGTCGCGCCGACGAGGCGGAGCAGATGGACGGGGCGGAATGGGCGGCCTATGTCGACCGCATCCGCACGGTCGCCAGGCTGGGCGCGGAGGAATACGGGCTGACCGTCGGCATCCACGCCCATGCCGCCGGCTTCATGGATTTCGAGCCGGAGCTGGAGCGGCTGCTGGACGAGGTCGACGAAGGCATCCTGAAGATCTGCTTCGACACCGGCCATCACGCCTATGCCGGCTTCGACCCGGTGGCCTTCATGAAGCGTCATATCGGCCGCATCAGCTACATGCATTTCAAGGACATCGATCCGCGGGTGAAGGCCGAGGTGATCGCCAGCCGCACCGGTTTCTACGATGCCTGCGCCCAGGGCATCTTCTGCAATCTCGGCGACGGCGAAGTGGATTTCCCGGCGGTGCGGCAGGTCCTGCTGGATGCCGGCTTCGAGGGCTGGTGCACCGTGGAGCAGGATTGCGACCCGGCCGGCGACACCTCGCCGGTACGCGACGCCGCGGCGAACCGGGCCTATCTCCGCTCCATCGGCTTCAACTGAGGTCCGGGCGATGGCACGGCTGAAATGGGGGCTGATCGGTGGCGGCGAGGGCAGCCAGATCGGGCCGGCGCACCGCCTGGCGGCAGGTCTCGACGGTGAGTTCGATCTCGCCGCCGGCGCGCTCGATCACCGGCCGGACGCCGGGCGCGCCTTCGCGCAGACGCTCGGCATTGCCCCGGACCGCGCCTATGGCGACTGGCGCGAGATGCTGGCGGGCGAGGCCGGGCGCGACGACCGGCTCGACCTGGTCACCGTGGCCACCCCGAACGCGACCCATTTCGAGATCACCAAGGCGTTCCTCGACGCCGGCTTCAATGTGCTCTGCGAGAAGCCGATGACGACGACGGTGGAGGAGGGCGAGACCATCGTCCAGGCGGCCCGCGCCGCCGGCCGCATCTGCGCGGTGAACTACGGCTATTCCGGTTATGCGCTGGTCCGCCACATGCGGGCGATGGTGGCGCGGGGCGACCTCGGGCAGATCCGGGTCGTCGTTGCGGAATTCGCCCACGGCCACCATGCCGACGCCGCCGATGCCGACAATCCGCGGGTCCGCTGGCGCTACGATCCGGCCCAGGCCGGCGTTTCGGCCCAGTTCGCCGATTGCGGCATCCATGCGCTGCATCTGGCCAGCTTCGTGCTGGGCCGGGAGATCGCGACGCTGTCGGCGGATTTCGCGTCCTGCGTCGGCGACCGCCAGCTCGAGGACGACGCCATGGTCAACTTCCGCATGGATGGCGGCACGATCGGGCGGCTCTGGACGTCCTCGGTGGCGATCGGCCGGCAGCACGGGCTGACCCTGCAGGTGTTCGGCGAAGCGGGCGGGCTGCGCTGGGCCCAGGAGCAGCCGAACCAGCTCTACTGGACACCGGTCGGCGGCCGCACCGAGATCCTTGAGCGCGGCGAGGCCGGCCTGTCGCCGGAAGCCGACCGGGCGAGCCGCGTCACGATCGGGCATGCGGAAGGCATGCCGCTGGCCTTCGCGAACATCTACGCCGATCTGGCGGAGGCCATCCGGGCATCGCGGGAGAGCCGTACGCCGGACCCTGCGGCCGATCTCTATCCGCGCGCCGAGGACGGACTGCGCTCGATGGCCGCGGTGCATGCGGCGGTCGAGTCCGCAGGACAGGACGGCGCCTGGGTCGACGCCCGGCCGCCGATGTTCAAAGAGGCCTGAGCGTTCCGCGCTCGACGATCCGGCAGCGGAAGAGTCGGGTCTCGGGCTCCCGGTCCGGATTCTCCAGCATGGCGACGATCAGCTCCACCGAGGAGTTGATGATCTCGCGGATCGGCTGGTGAATGGTGGTGAGGTTGATGTTCTCCCAGCCGGCGATCTCCATGTCGTTCAGCCCGATGATGCCGATGTCCCCGGGCACCGACAGGCCGGCCGAGCCGATCGCGCTCAACGCCCCGACCGACAGCACGTCGTCGCCGCAGAAATAGGCCTCGGCCCGGTCGCGCGTCAGCAGCTGCGTCATCTCCTTGCGCCCGGCCTGGAAGGAATAGGCCTCGGCGAAGCTGTGCGTCACCGTGATGTTGGGATACTCGGCCATCGCCTCCATGAACCCGGCGAACCGGTCCTGGGTCGAGGTCGCGGTCTCCGGCCCGCCCATGAAGCCGATGCGCCGGTAGCCGCGCGCCACCAGGGTCTCCGCCGCCAGCCGGCCGCAGAACGCGTTGTCGATGCCGATCACGTGGGTTTCCGGGGCGTTGGTGCAGCGGCCGAAGGAATGCACGACCGGCACGCCCGCCTGGTGGAAGGCCTTGGCGAAGGCCGGCGGCAGGGTCGAGGAGGCGACGACCACCCCGTCCACCGAATACTGCCTGAGCATGCGCACCGCATCCTCCAGCCCGGTTCCGCCGGAGAGGTTGACCAGCAATGGCCGCAGGCCGCGCTCCTGCAAGCCGCGCGTGAACAGGTCGAAGACCTGCAGGAAGACCGGATTGTGGAAATTGTCGGAGACCAGGCCGACCAGCTTGGTGCGCCGGGTCGTCAGGCTGCGTGCCAGAACGTTCGGGCTGTAGCCCATTTCGGCGGCGGCCTTCTCCACCTTGCGCCGGGTCCGCTCGGAAACCGACGCCCCTTCGGTGAAGGCCCGGGAGACCGCCGAGCGTGAGACGCCGGCCCGTTCCGCCACCTCCTTCAGCGTCACCGCCATGGCAGGGCGGCCTCCGAATGGGATCCGGTCGCTCGATGCATCTCGGTTTCCTGATCCTCCGTGCAAGGTTTGCAACCGGGTTCGGCGCTGCGCGCCCCGAGCGATGCCGCGGACGGACGGTTGACCCTCGCTACGCGCGGCTCAGAGCACCGCGCAGTGTCCAATTGTTGGAGCATTATTGCAACCGATTGCAGCCGTGATCGAATGGGTTTATGCTGACCGCAAGTCCGCATCGGTGGCCCCAGCCTCCTGGTCCGGACGGACAAAAATGCCCGGTAAAGGGCATGACGCGGCGGCCGCGAGGACGCTTGCGGACAGGGAGGAGCCCCGAGTGCTCGATTTCGCGCTCAACCACATCACCGTCGCCCGGGCGAGCTATGCCGGGCTGCTCGACATCGCCGCACGGCTGGGGTGCGTCGGCGTGGAAGCCCGCAACGACCTCGACCGGCCGCTCTTCGACAGGATGGAACCGGCGGAGGCCGGCGCGATGGCGCGCGACAAGGGGCTGCGCCTGCTCTCGGTGGCCGAGGTTCCGGGCTTCACCGCGATGGACGAGGACATCCGCGCGAAGGCCCGGCACCTCATCGATATCGCCGCCGCTGCCGGCGCCGAGGCCGTCAGCCTCATCCCCCGCAACGACAATCGCGGACGCGGCGAGGGCGAACGCCAGGCCAATCTGCGGGCCGCCCTCCGCGAACTGCGCCCGATGCTAAACGATGCCGGGCTGGTCGGCCTCGTGGAGCCGCTGGGATTTGCGACCAGTGCGCTGTGCCTGAAGGCCGAGACGGTCGCGGTGATCGATGAACTCGGCGCCGGAGGCACCTTCCGCATCGTCCACGATACCTTTCATCATCACCTGGCCGGCGGCGGCCCGATCTTCGCCGGCCGCACCGGGATCGTCCATGTATCGGGCGTGGCGAACCCGGATCTGGACCGGTCGGAGATGGCCGATGCCGATCGGATCCTGGTCGATCGGCGCGACCGGCTTCGCTCGGTGGACCAGATCGCCGCGCTGCTGGCCGGCGGATACGCCGGGCCGGTCTCGTTCGAGTCCTTCGCAAAGGAAGTGCACGCCGTCGCCGATCCGGCGGCGGCGCTGGGCGCGTCCATGGATTTCATCCGCTCCCAGGTGACGGCGCATGCCGCCTGACTGGGGCAAACTTTGAGCCCTTTGGGGCCTTCCGGCACGAACAGGCAAGGGTGCGCCGGACACCCGCGAAAGGGAGGTACACAGTGAAGAAGACACTTCTTGCCGCAGGGCTGGCGACCCTGATGTCGTCATCCGCCATGGCCGAGAACATCGGCGTATCCATCTACCTGTTCGACGATGTCTGGACCACGGTGATGCGCAACGGGATCACCGACCATGCCGACACCATGGCGGACGTCGACGTCCAGGTCGAAGACGCGCTGGACGACGTGGCCCGGCAGCTGGACCAGATCAACAACTTCGTCGCCTCCGGCGTCGATGCGATCATCGTCCAGCCGGTCGACACCTCGGCCACCGAGGCGATGACCAACGCCGCCGAAGCCGCCGGTATTCCGCTGGTCTTCGTCAACCGGCAGCCGATCAACCTCGACACCCTGCCGGACAACCAGGCCTTCGTGGCGTCGAACGAGATCGAGTCCGGCACCCTGGCGGCGTTCGAGGCCTGCCAGCTGCTCCGGGCCGAAGGCAAGGCCGGCGGCGCCCGCGGCTACATGCTGATGGGCCAGCTGTCGAACCAGGCCGCCGTGCAGCGGTCCAAGGACGTCCATGACGTCATCGGCATGGATATGTGCAGCTTTATCACCCTGATCGACGAGCAGACCGCCAATTGGCAGCGCGACGAGGCGCAGGACCTGATGACCAACTGGCTGTCGTCCGGAGAGCCGTTCGACGTCGTGTTCGCCAACAATGACGAGATGGCGATCGGCGCGATCCAGGCGATGAAGGCGGCCGGAATCTCCATGGAGGACGTGGTGGTCACGGGTGTCGACGCCACCCAGGACGCCCTCGTGGCAATGGTGGCCGGTGATCTGGATGCCACCGTCTTCCAGGATGCACGCGGTCAGGGCGCGGGCGCGCTGGACACGGCCCTCGCATTGGCGCGCGGAGAGGATGTCGACCAGAGCGTCTTCATTCCGTTCAAGCTGGTGACGCCGGCCAATATCGACGACTACATCACCAGGAACTGAGCCTGGGACCCGGAAAGGGCTCGGAGCGGCGCGATCGTGCTGCTCCGAACCCTCCCGGTTCCATCAGGGCTGATTGGAGATTGATGCGGGGAGAAGGCCGTTGGCTGAGACAACGCACGGCACGGGCGGACTGACGTTCGATACATCGAAACGGCAATGGCCGAACGAAGTGAACGTGTTCGGCGCGTTCGTGCTGATCGTGGTGGTGTTCGAAGTGCTCGGCGCCATTCTCATGGGGCAGAGCTTTCTGTTCGACAGCAACGACCGCTTCGACAGCATCTTCAACGAAGCGCGTCTCCGGATCATCATTCTCCAGGTCTCGATCATCGGCATCATCGCGCTCGGCGTGACCCAGGTCATCATCCTGGGCGGCATCGACCTGTCCTCGGGTTCGATCGTGGGCGCGACGGCGATGATCGCCATGTCCTTCGCCCAGGTGGCGGAGGTCAACGGACTTCCGAACCCCAAGGCCATCTTCGGTCCGTCCTTCATGGACCTGCCGATGATCGTCCCTGTGGTGGTCGGTTTGACTTGCGGAATCGTCGCCGGCTGCATCAACGGCCTGTTGATAGCCTACACGCGGATACCACCCTTCATTGCCACCCTGGGCATGATGGTGACGGCGCGTGGCGTGGCCAAGTGGTGGTCCAAGGGCAACCCGATCTCCTTCCCCACCGACAGCTACGCGACGATCGGCGCCGGCATGATGCCGGTCTTCATATTCGTCGCCCTGGCGATCCTGTTTCACTTCGTCCTGAAATACACCGTCTACGGCAAGCACACCTACGCGATCGGATCGAACGAGGACGCGGCACGGATGTCGGGCATCAAGGTCGCCCGTCACAAGGCGCTGGTCTACACGATCGCGGGCATGCTGGCGGGCCTCTCGGCGATTGTGCTGAGCTCCAAGAACCTGACCGCCCAGGCCGGCATGGGGATCATGTACGAGCTTGACGCCATCGCGATGGCGGTCATCGGCGGCGTGTCGCTGAGCGGGGGCCGGGGATCGATCGTCGGCACCGTGATCGGGGCGCTGATCTTCGGCGTCATCATCTCCGGATTCACCTTCCTGCGCCTCGACGCCTTCTATCAGGAGATGGTGAAAGGGGCGATCATCGTCGGCGCGGTGGTGCTCGACCAGTGGCGGCAGCGGCGCGCTGCGGCAAAAGCTTAGGGGGTTTCCATGGCCGACGCCGAGATCATCCTCGAGACACGAGACCTGACCAAGCACTACGGCGGTGTGCACGCGCTGGAGGGCGCCGACTTCGCGCTGCGCATGGGCGAGCATGTGGCGATCATGGGCGACAACGGGGCCGGCAAGTCGACCTTCGTGCGCCAGATCACCGCCGTCGAGCAGCGCACCCGCGGCGAGATCATCTTCAACGGCAATCCGGTCAATTTCGACGGTCCGTTGGCGGCCCGGGAGGCCGGCATCGAGACCGTCTTCCAGACCCTGGCGCTGGCCGACGATCTCGACGTGCCCGACAACCTCTTCCTGGGCCGCGAGAAGGTGCTCTTCAAGCTCGGGCCGTTCTCGATCCTCGACTACAAGGGCATGCGCAACGCGACGCTGGCCGGTCTGGAGAAGACCGCGGTCAAGATTCCCAACATCAAGAACACCATCCGCAACATGTCGGGCGGGCAGCGGCAATGCGTGGCGATCGCCCGGACCGCGACCTTCCACTCCAAGCTGACCATCATGGACGAGCCGACGGCGGCACTCGGCGTGCAGGAGACCGCGCAGGTCGAGACCATCATCCGGACGCTGAAGGAGCAGGGCGAGCCGCTGATCCTGATCAGCCACAACATGCGCCAGGTCTTCGACCTGGTTGATCGCATCGTCGTCTTCCGCCGCGGCCGGATCGTCGCCAACCTGAACAAGGCCGACACCAACCCCGAGGACGTCGTCGCCTATATCACCGGTGCCAAGACCGGCGCGGAGTATTCCGACGCGGCATAGTCCCGCGATCCGCCGCCGTCCGTTCCCCGTTTCTGGAACCGTGCCGCCGGCAGCGCACGAATGCCTGCCGGACACTGCATCGGCGCCGCTCCTCGCCGAGACCTGCTGTATTGACGCCCCGCCTCTTGACAATCTGGTGCATATGCACCAATTCCATAGCGATCGATATGGAATAGAGAAATGGCGCGACCAAGGGAATTCGATGCCGACGAGGCCCTCGACCGGGCGATGCGCCTGTTCTGGGTCAAGGGCTACCACGACAGTTCCATCCGCGATCTGGTGGAGCACACCGGCGTCAACTATTACGGCCTGTACGGCGTCTTCAAGAGCAAGCACGGCCTGCTGCTGGCGGCGCTCGATCGCTACCGGCAGACCGTCACCTCCGAATTCGCCAGGGCGCTGAGCTCGGCCGAGCCGACGGCCGAGGGATTGCTCGGCGCCTTCAACCGGCTGTTCGACCTGCTGACCGGCGACGAGGGCCAGATCGGCTGCCTGATGTGCAACTGCGCCACCGAGCTGGCACCCCATGACGACGCGGTAGCCGAGAAAGTCCAGGCCCATCTGCGTCTGCTGGCGGACCTTTTCGCGGACTGGCTCAACCGGGCCCGCGACGCCGGCGCTCTCGATGCCGGTATCGAGCTCCGGTCCGCCGCGGAGTTCCTCTCGACGACGGTATACGGCCTGGCGCTGCTGATGCGCTCCGGCTTCGATCGGGCGCATGTCCGGCGACAGGCGGAGATGGCGGTGTCCAGGTTCGTCTAATTTTTTTCACCAATTTCATAGCGATCGCTATGGAACATTCCGGATCCGGAAGGAGACAGACCATGCCCTACCTCAGCTACGCGAAACGGTTTCGCGGCGTCGCCGACGTCTTCCTGCGCGATCCCGATCTCTACGCGCCGCTGCTCCAGTTCATCGAGCGCGTGATGACGCGCGATTCTGAACTCACCAAGGCCGAGCGCGAGATGATCGCGGCGCATGTGTCGAAGCAGAATGGCTGTGACTTCTGCCTCGGCGCGCACCGCTGGACCCTGTCCGCCATGGAGATCAGTTGGTCGACCATCGAGGCGCTGGAGGAGGGGCCGGACGGCGAGACGATCGACGCGCGGCTTCGCGCCATGCTGCGCTTCGCCGAGAAGCTGACCGATGCACCCGAGCAGATGGGTCAGGCCGATGTCGACGCGCTGATCGAGACCGGCTGGTCGGAACAGGCGGTCGAGGATGCGATCAACGTTGTGGCGCTGTTCAACTATGTGAACCGGCTTGTCGACGCCGTGGGGATTGAGGGCGATGAGGCCTATTTCCGCCAGGTCGGCGCGATGCTGGCCAGCCGCGGCTACGCCCCGCTGATCGACACCGCCCTCAGACGCGCGAACTGAGCGCGACCGGCACACCTCCAACCCGAAAGGTGAAAGACATGACCGACACCTTGCAATGGCGCATCCAGGGCGTGAGCTTCGAGGACGGCAGCCGGCTTCAGGACTGGCGCAAAATCCACGAAAGCGGCGCCTGGCACTGGCAATACGACACCCATGAACTGTCCTTCGACATCTATGAGCATGACGGGCAGTATTGGAAGCTCTACCGCGCCCGTTTCGCGCAAGCCGACGGCTCCGGATACGCCTACGGCTTCGGCGGTCAGGCCTGCCGCATGGCGCTTGTGCGCTACCGCCGCCCCGCGAAGTCGCCGCATTCGAGCCTGCTGATGGAGGCCGATGCCGAAGAATGGGTCCGCACCTACGAGGTCGACGAGTCGATCCACGAGGTGCTGAAGGCCGGTCGCGCCGACCCGAAATACGGCGCGCCCTATGGCCCGAAGCGGCAGGCGGCCTGAGGGCGGGGCGACGGAAATGGACCAGCCCGTCTGCCTGATCACCGGCGTCGGCGACTCGACCGGCGCCGCTCTCGCCCGCCGCTTCGCCGATGGCGGATATCGGGTGGCGATGATCGCACGCAACGCCGAACGGCTGAGAGCCCTCGAAGCGGAAATCGAGGGCTCCAAGGCCTTCGTTTGTGACGTCGGCGATCTGGACGCCCTCGCGGAGACCGTTGCGGCCGTCCGCGCGACCGTGGGGAACCCCGCCGTGCTGATCCACAACGCGGTCTCCCATACCTTCGACACCTTCCTCGACGCCGATCCGCGGGACCTGGAACGGAATTTCAGGGTCAACACAACCGCGCTCCTGTATCTGGCGCGGGATCTGGCGCCGGACATGATCGCGGCCGGCAGCGGCGCGATCGTCGTGACCGGCAACACCGCGTCCCATCGCGGCGTGCCGAACTACGCTCTGTTCGCCCCGACCAAGGCGGCGCAGCGGATCCTGGCGCAATCCCTGGCGCGGGATCTCGGGCCCAAGGGCGTGCATGTCGGCTACGTCACCATCGACGCCGCCATCGACGTGACCTGGCTCGGATCCGAGAGTGAGCGGCCGTCCTGGTTGATGCCGCCCGCCGACTGGCCGTGGCTGCGGGAGGATTACTTCGCCAAGCCGGAGGCGATCGCCGAGGAAGTTTTCCATCTGGCCCACCAGGACCGCTCGACCTGGACATTCGACCTGGTCGTACGCCCCTTCGCGGAAACCTGGTGACCGCCATTGACATAGTTTCATTTGCAACTAAAATTTATGGCGTCCGAAACGTGCGGCGGTTTGGCATGGGCAACGCGCCTTCGCGTCGTCCCGCCATCCTCGGCTCCGGCCATCTCACAGGCGAGGACCATTCCATGGCCAAAGCGTTCGCGTCCGCCGCCGATCTGGCCGAGAAGACCATTTCGTTCTCCGAGATCGGCCCGGACCTCTATGCGTTCACGGCCGAGGGCGACCCGAACACCGGCGTCATCATCGGCGACGACAGCGTCATGGTGGTCGATGCCCAGGCGACGCCGAAGATGGCGGAACAGGTGATCGCGCGCATTCGGGGGGTCACCGACAAGCCGATCAAATACGTCACGCTCAGCCACTACCACGCCGTCCGGGTGCTCGGCGCGTCGGCTTATGACGCCTCGGAGATCATCGCGTCGGAGACCTGCCGGGCGATGATCCATGAGCGCGGCCAGGAGGATTGGGACAGCGAATACGCCCGCTTCCCGCGCCTGTTCCAGGCCGCCGAGACGATCCCCGGCCTGACCTGGCCCACGGTCACCTTCCGCGAGCGCATGACGGTGCATATGGGTCGCCGCCGGGTGGAGCTGATGCATCTGGGCCGCGCCCACACCGCGGGCGACATCGTCGCCTGGGTCCCCGATGCCGGCGTCATGTTCTCCGGCGACATCGTCGAGTACCGCTCCGCCTGCTATTGCGGCGACGGGCATTTCGGCGACTGGCCGGCGACGCTGGATGCCATCGCCGCCATGCGGCCCGACGCGCTGAGCCCCGGCCGGGGCGACGCGCTGGTCGGCGCCGACAAGGTGGCCGAGGCCGTCGCCCTGACCCGCGATTTCCTTGAAAGCACCTATCGCCCGGTCGCTGCCATCGCCAAGGGCGGCGGCAGCCTGAAGGAGGCCTTCGCCGCCTGCCGCGCCGCCTGCGACGACAAGTTCCGCGACTACGCGATCTACGAGCATTGCCTGCCGTTCAATGTCGCGCGGGCCTATGACGAGGCGCTGGGCATCGACACGCCGCGCATCTGGACGGCGGAGCGCGACCAGCAGATGTGGGCCGCGCTGCAGGGCGAAGGCTGACCGGGGCGTGGCCGGACGACGCCCGTGAGCAAGATCTTCGAGACGCCGCTCTATCCCTACGCCCGGTCGCCGGACCAGGACGCCGCCACACCGTCGCGCCATCCGGTCGTGGTCGTGGGCGCCGGGCCGGTCGGGCTCGCCGCGGCGATCGATCTGGCGCAGCAGGACGTGCCGGTGGTCGTGCTGGACGACAACGACAAGGTGAGCTGGGGCTCGCGGGCAATCTGCTTCGCCAAGCGGCCGCTGGAGATCCTCGACCGGCTGGGCTGCGGCGATGCCTTCGTCGACAAGGGCGTCACCTGGAACACCGGTAAGGTCTTCTTCGGCGAGCGCCAGGTCTACGCCTTCGACCTGCTGCCGGAGGACGGGCACAAGCGGCCCGCCTTCATCAACCTGCAGCAATATTACTTCGAGCAATACCTGGTCGATCAGGTCCGCGCCTTGCAGGAGGCCGGCAGGCCGATCGAGCTGCGCGGCCGCAACACGGTGACGTCCGTGACGCAATCCACCGACGGGGTCGCGCTTCACATCGAGACGCCGGACGGTCACTACGCATTGCACGCCGATTGGCTGATCGCCTGCGACGGGGCCAAGTCGCCGATCCGCGCGATGATGGACCTGGATTTCGTCGGCCAGGTCTTCGAGGACAATTTCCTGATCGCCGACGTGGTTATGCAGGCGGCGTTTCCCACCGAACGCTGGTTCTGGTTCGACCCTCCCTTCAACCGCGGCCAGTCCGCGCTCCTGCACAAGCAGCCCGACAATGTCTGGCGCATCGACCTGCAACTCGGCTGGGACATCGACAGGGTGGCCGAGATGCGGCGGGAACAGGTGATCCCGCGCCTGAAGGCGATGCTGGGCGACGATGTCGCATTCGACCTGGAATGGGTCTCGATCTACACCTTCCAGTGCCGCCGCATGGAGCGCTTCCGGCATGGCCGCGTGCTCTTCGCCGGCGATTCCGCGCACCAGGTCTCGCCCTTCGGCGCCCGCGGCGCCAATAGCGGGCTGCAGGACACCGACAATCTGTGCTGGAAGCTGAAGCTGGTAATCGACGGCTTGGCGCCGGAGAGCTTGCTGGACAGCTACGACGCCGAGCGGGTCCCGGCGGCGGACGAGAACATCCTCAACTCGACCCGGTCGACAGACTTCATCACCCCGAAATCGGAGATCAGCCGGGTGTTCCGCGACGCCGTGCTGGACCTGTCGGAGATCGCCCCCTTCGCCCGGCCCCTGGTCAATTCCGGCCGGCTCTCGGTGCCCAGCATCTACGACGGCTCGCCCCTGAACGGCGCCGATGCCGACGGCCTGCCGGCCCGTACCCGGCCTGGCGCGCCGGCCGTCGACGCGCCGCTGGCCGATGGCTGGCTGATCGACCGTCTCGGCAATGCATTCCAGCTCCTGGCGATCGGCACCGAGGCGCCGGATGAACTGGCTTTCGATGGTGTTCCCGTCGAGACAGTCCGTGTGCCGGCGACCGACCCGATCCGCCAGCGCTATCTGGGCGATGCGGAGTCGGCGGTCTACCTGATGCGACCCGACCAGCATGTCGCGGCGCGCTGGACCGGCTTTGGTCGCGACGCCGTCGGCGCGGCGATGACGCGGGCGATGGGCCGAGGGGGGAGCGAATGAAGAAAACCCTGATCACCAAGCCGAACATCGACGATCCGGATGGCTTCTACGCCGAGCTGCTCGCGCTGCATGACGGCCACGACAAGGCGCGCAGCGATGCGATCAATGCCCGGCTGGTGCTGATCCTAGCCAACCATATCGGCGATCGCGCCGTTCTCCGGCAGGCCTTCGACTTCGCAGCGGATGCCGGCCGCTCGACCGAAGGCCACTAGCCTGCCTCACCGAAAGGGACCACCGATGAAGATCGACCGCATTCACCACGTCGCCTATCGCTGCAAGGACGCCAAGGAGACCGTCGACTGGTACGTGAAGAACCTGAACATGGACTTCGTGCTGGCCATCGCCGAGGACCGCGTGCCCTCGACCCATGAGCCGGACCCGTACATGCATGTCTTCCTGGATGCCGGGAACGAGAATGTGCTGGCCTTCTTCGAGCTGCCGACCAAGCCGGAGATGGGCCGCGACCCGAACACCCCGGAATGGGTGCAGCACATCGCCTTCAAGGTGAAGGACCGCGAGACCCTGCTGCAGTTCAAGGAGCGGCTGGAGGCCAACGGGATCGACGTGCTGGGGGTCACCGACCACTCGCTGTTCCACTCCATCTATTTCTTCGACCCGAACGGCCACCGGGTCGAGCTGGCCTGCCCGGACCCGGCCGAAGAGGCCCTGTTGGAAAAGCTGGACGCGGTGAAATGGGACATGCTGGAGGAATGGTCCAAGACCAAGAAGGCGCCCAAGCACGCCGCGTTCCTGCATGAGAAGGAGCTGAGCGGGTCCTGACCCGCCAGCGCCGGATGCGCTTCGGAACCCGGGATTGGAGCGGTCACTAAAGCCCGGTGCTCACGAAGCTTTGATGGAATAGCGGCGCGGAGCGTTGGACAAGCGCGCTCCGCTGCCTTATTCACCGCAATTTGAAGCGAATCCCGGACAATCGGGACCGCGCGCGCCGGCCGCGTATTTGATCCGCAACGGCGCACCATCGATAGGACGGACACACCGAGGAGGCGACCATGGGCGCTGGCGGCCATCCTTGTATGCGAGCCACGCTTTCGCCGACCGGCCGGTTCCGGGTCGGACCCTGGCAGGTCGATCTTGCGACCCGCGAGGTCGAATGCTGTGGCACGCAGCGCCGGATCTCGCCGAAGGCCGCGGCCGTGCTGGCGGAGCTCATCGCGGCCGAGGGCCGGGTGGTCTCCCGCGACGCGTTGTTGGACGCGGTCTGGCCCGATGTCACCGTCGGCGAGGAAAGCCTGACCCATGCCGTTTCGGAGCTGCGTCGCGCCCTGCGCGATGTGTCCGGCGGGCCGGCGCTGATCGACACCGTGCACAAGGCGGGATACCGGCTGCTGGTCGAAGCGGTTCCCGAGGTAGACATCAACCCGGTCGCCCACAGCCTGATCCCGCCCGGTGACGATTTCGATCTCGACGCCTACATGCTGTGCCTCGACGCGCGGCAGGTGCTCGAGCGCAGCGGGGCGGGCGCGGTCCAGCGGTCGCTGGAGATCTGCGCCGAGGCGGCCGCCCGCGCGCCGGGCTTCGCGTTCGCCCAGGCGGAATACGCCGTCGCGATCGTCAATCGCCGGCTCTACAGCGGCCAGTCGGGCCCGTCCCTGGAGGCTGCGGCGGAAGCGGCCGAGACCGCCGTGCGCCGGCGACCCGACCAGGCGCCGAACCACGCCGCGCTGGGCTTCGCCCTGTCCGCACTGGGCCGGTACGAACCGGCGCGCCGCGCCTTCCTGGACGCGCTGTCGAAGGACACCGAGAGCTTCGAATCCCACTACCTGTTCGCCCGCGCCGAATTCAGCGCCGGCGAGATGGCCGCCGCCGCGCGGCTGGCGGAGCGGGCCGGGCAGTTGCGGCCCGATGACTATCGGGCGCTGTACCTGGCGTCAGGCGCCTGGGCCCAGCTTGGCGACCACCGGCGTCAGCGCGCCGCCGCCTCGCGCGGCTACGCCCGGGCGCTGCAGCGGCTGGAGGCCGACCCCGACGAGCCGCGGGCGCTGAACGTGAAGGGTTCGTTCCTGGCCCGGCTTGGCCGGTACACCGAAGCGCTCGACGCTGTCGAGGCCTATGAGCGCAAGGGCGAGCCGCTGGAGTACTATACCGTCGCCACCCTGGCCTGGGCCGGCGAGACCACGGAAGCCATTCGCCGGCTCGAGGCGGTGGCGGAGCGCGGCTGGCGCCATTCGGACTGGATGCTGGTCGACCCGTCGCTCCAGCCGTTGCGCAAGGAGATCAGCTTCCGCCGGCTGGAGACGGCGCTCGCGGCCTGACCGCCGGAGGCGGTCGCGCGCTAGTGCGCCGCCAACGTCCGTTCGATCCTTCGGAAACGCGGCTCGCGCCGCAGCGGGTCGATGTCGGGGTCGCGTGCCAGAAGGGCCGCGTGGGACCAGCCCCGGTCAACCGCCGCCTCCAGCGTGTCGAGGGCCTGCCGGACCTCGCCGGCGCGGGAGAAGAAGCAGACCAGGTAGTAGGACATCGGATCGTGATGCCCGAGCAGCCGTTCGCTCAGGGCAAAGGCATCCTGCGGCTTGCCCAGGTCGATGAGGCAGCAGGCCTTGTCGCACAGGGCGCGGAAATCCCCGGGATGGGCGCCGAGATGCATGTCGATGCGGTGGTCCGCCCGCACGATATCGGCGGTCGCGCGGGACTCGTCGCCCAGCCGCCGGCGCGCCTTGGCCGCCAGCACCAGGGAATGGAAATCCGCCGGCTTCAGCCGGGCCGCATGCTCCAGCATCGCCGCCGCCAACCCGTAGTCGCCCTGCGCGAAGCTGGTTCGGCCCAGCAGGTAGTGCGTGTCGAAGGAGTCCGGCCGCAGGTGCAGCGCCGTCTTGAACCGCTCATAGCCTGCGTCGACATCACCGGCGGCGGCCAGGGTGAGGCCGTAGGCGGCCTGTAGATCGGGTGAACTGGGATCAAGCCGCAAGGCCGCTTCGCAGGCGGCGAGCGCCTCCGCCAGCGGGTCGTCCGATGCCGGATAGTACATGTCCACGAATGCCAGGGATTTGGCGAGCCCGGCATAGGCCGGCACGTAGTCCGGATGGGACGCGATGATCCGGGAGAACCCGTCGACCGCCGACAGCGTGTGCTGCGTGCCGCCGCAATCGAAATGCCGGCACGCCTCCAGATAAGCCGCGTAGGCATTCAGGTCGATGGCGCCTGACGGTGAGGCGACATCGCGCCGGGCATCGGATTGCGGCCAGCCGGCCATGTCGCCAGGCGGCCGCACATCGGCCAACAGACGGTATCCCGATTTGTGCACCGTCTCGATCAGCTTGGGCGCCCGGGGTTTGTCTCCCAGCGCCCGGCGCAGTTCGGCGACCGCGTGGGTCAGCACTTCCTCGCCAACGGTCACGTCGGGCCAGACCGCATCCATAAGGTCCTCCCGACGCACGACCCTGCCGCCTGCCGCGACGAGCGTGGTGAGGACGGACATGGCCTTGGGCGACAGGCGTTGCCGCTCCGCGCCGCGGCTGACGCGCCGAGACGCCGGGTCGATCAGCCATCCGGCCAACAGGAACGCTTCGGAACGGGTCATGGACAGTCTTCGCGATATGCGCGGCGAATTCGTTCAATACGCCGTCAGGTGGCATCCCGCTATCGCGGATGCAACCCGCGAATAACGCCAAACGAAATTGTTGGGCGGGCCGCGGTGCCGGGATCGCGATCTTCAGGAAATCAGTCGGATTCCTTCAGGTCTTTCCGGCCTGGCGGCGCTTGTGTGTGCCCGCGACGCCGCGACCGGCCGATTGCAGGGCCGCTCGTGGCGTTCCACGCATTCAGGATTCGCAAGGAGAGTGTTCGATGACCCTCAAGATCGGGGAGACCGCCCCGGATTTCACCGCCATGACCACCGAAGGCCCGATCCGCTTCCATGAGTGGATCGGAGACGGCTGGGCGATGCTGTTCTCGCACCCGAAGGACTTCACCCCGGTCTGCACGACCGAGCTGGGCTGCATGGCGGGCCTGAAGCCGGAATTCGACAAGCGCAGCTGCAAGATCATGGGCCTCAGCGTCGACCCGGTGGACAGCCACGCCAGCTGGTCCGCCGATATCGAGGAGACCCAGGGTCACGCCCCGAACTTCCCGATGATCGCCGACACCGACCTTGCGGTCTCCAAGCTCTACGGCATGCTGCCGGCGGAAGCGGGGAACAGCGCCGACGGTCGCACCGCGATGGACAACGCCACCGTCCGCAACGTGTTCATCATCGGCCCGGACAAGACCGTCAAGCTGGTGCTGGTCTACCCGATGACCACCGGCCGGAACTTCGACGAGATCCTGCGGGTGCTGGACTCCATGCAGCTCACCGCCCGGCACAAGGTCGCCACTCCGGTGAACTGGCGCCAGGGCGAGGACGTGATCATCGTGCCCGCGGTCTCCGATGCGGATGCGAAGACCAGGTTCCCCGAAGGCTGGCGCGCGCCAAAACCCTATCTGCGGATCGTCGCCCAGCCCGGCTGAGCCTTCGCGACCCGATCAACCCCCAACGCAATGGAGACATCCATGTCCTTCCATAAGACCCTTGCGTCGGTCGCGGCGGCGGCCGGCCTTTTGCTCACCCTTGCCGTGCCGCTGCCCGCCTCTGCGGCCGACTATGCCAATCCCGACCTGTTGGTCGAGACGGAAGACCTGGCCGGCCTCGCCAACGAGGCCAATATCAGCGCCGTCTTCGAGGGTGGCCGGGAGCTGCGCATCGTCGATGTGCGGCCCCGGGAGGCCTATGACGAAGGCCATATCCCCGGCGCGGTCCATCTCGGCGCCGACGACGTCGTCGACCCGACGGGTCATATCGACGGCACCCTGCTGCTGGACGCGAAGCTGGCGGAGATGCTCGGTGCGCTCGGCATCGACCGTGAGACCCGCGTCGTGCTCTACGACGACCGCGGCGGTTTCCACGCCGCCCGCCTGTTCTGGATGCTGGAGTATTTCGGGCATCGCGACGTCGCGATCCTGAATGGCGGCTATCCCAAATGGGTGGAAGAGGGCCGCGACGTCACGACGGTCGCACCCCAGGTGCCGATGCGGACGTTCGGCCTGACGCCGATGCCGCGCCGGCTGGCCACTGCCGATTGGCTGATGGACCGCCGCACGGACGCGTCGACCGTGGTGATCGATGTGCGCCCGGTCGAGATGTATGCGGCGGGGCATATCCCCTGGGCGCAGAGCATTCCGTGGAGCCAGAACCTGGCCGAGGACGGCACGCTCAAATCCGCCGACACCCTGCGGGCGCATTTCGCGGCGCATGGCGTGACCCCGGACAAGAACGTCGTCGTGCACTGCCAGATCGGCAAGGCCGCGGCGCATTCCTACTTCGCGCTTCGCCTGCTCGGCTACCCGCAGGTCCGCAGCTACGACCGCTCCTGGGCCGAGTGGGGCTCGGACGGAAACCTGCCGGTGGCCGTCGACGAGGAGAGCTGACCAGCGTTTGGTCGCCGGGCCCGCCGACCGAACGAGGTCGGTCGGCGGGCCCGGTGGCGGCTGACGGCGCGGCCAGCCGGGCACCGCCGCCCAACCCATCTTGACCAGGATTTGCAGACCATGTTCAACAACCCCACGGCCGAGGGGCCGTTCGACGTGATCGTCATCGGCGCCGGCCAGGCCGGCCTTGCGACCAGCTATTTCCTCGCGATGGCTGGCGTCTCCCATCTGGTGCTGGAGAAGGGCCGGATCGGTGAGAGCTGGCGATCGCAGCGCTGGGAGTCCTTCCGGCTGAATTCGCCGAATGCGCTCAACGGCCTGCCGGGCGCGCCCTATGACGGGCCCCTGCCTGACGGCTTCGACTCCGCCACCGATCTCGTCAGCGGCTTTGAGCGCTATGCCGCCCGCTTCGACCTGCCGGTACGGACCGGGGTCGAGGTCCGTTCGGTGGAGCGGAGCGAGGACAGCGACGGGTTCGTCGTGCGCACGCGGGACCAGAACGACCGTGAGCGAGACCTGCGCGCCCGCTCGGTGGTGGCGGCCTGCGGCATCCTGCGCAAGCCCAAGACCCCGGTGATTGCCCGGATGCTGCCCGAGGATATCGTGCAGCAGCACGCGGCCGACTACCGCAAACCCAAGGCGCTGCCCGATGGCGCGGTGCTGGTGGTCGGAAGCGCCCAGTCGGGCAGCCAGATCGCCGAGGACCTCGTTGGCGCCGGCCGCCAGGTCTATCTGTGCACCAGTAAGGTCGGCCGCCTGCCGCGCCGCTATCGCGGCAAGGACATCCTGGTCTGGTTCCGCGAGACCGGCTTCATGGACGTGGCCCGCGCCGAGCTGGCCGACCCGGCGATCACCCGCGCGGCGCAGGCCCAGGTCTCCGGCGTCGGCCGCCATGGCCACACGCTCAGCTATCAGTCGCTGCATCGCGACGGCGTGGTGCTGCTCGGCCGCCTGACCGGCGTGGATGGCACCGAGTTGATGCTCGGCGACGACCTTCACGACAACATCCGCTTCGCCGACCGGAAATCGGCCGACGGCAAGCAGGAAGTCGACGCCTACATCACCCGCTACGGCATCCGCGCCCCGGCGCCGGAGGCCGATCCGGCCGACGCGCCCTGGACGGATTTCTGGACACTGCCCCAGCCGCGGCACCTCGACCTGCGCGAGGCCGGCATCCGCTCGGTCATCTGGGCGACGGGCTTCTCCGGCGACTTCTCCTGGCTGCGCCTGCCGGTCCTCGACGGCTTCGGCCAGCCGATGCATGAAGGCGGGATCGGCGCCATCCCCGGCATCTACTTCGTCGGCTTCCCGTGGCTGTCGAAGCGCAAATCCGGGATCATCTGGGGCGTGGAGGAAGACGCCGCGGCGATCACCCGTCACATCCTCGACCGCATGCGGCTGGCGGCGTAGGCCACCGCTGCACGGCTCTCGTTCCGCCGCTTTGGACGTCAGCGCTTCCCCCTCACCCTCCCACTTCGTGGGCCCCTCCCTCTCCCCCAGGAGAGGGGGTTTCGCGGCGGTTGTTGGTTTCCCTCTCCTTGGGGAGAGGGAGGGGCCCACGAAGTGGGAGGGTGAGGGGGAGCGCTGGCCGATCAATCGGAGTCCGGACCAACGGGCAGCAAGCCGTGACCATCGCCGGAGATTGCATCTTCGCCGCCCGCGTGCTGCGATCCCTGTCGGGCAAGACGGGGATCGCATCATGACCACGCTTCTGTTCCGCAACGCCGCCCTGTTCGATGGCACCACGCCGCATCTGCGCGAAGGCTGCGACGTCGTCGTGGAGGGCGAGCGCATCGTCGACGTTTCCGACACGCCGATCACAACCGCCGTCGACATCACGATCAATCTCGGCGGCCGGACCCTGATGCCCGGCCTGATCGACGCGCATTTCCACGCCCTGGCGGTCGATCCGGACATCCGCAGGATCGAGGAGATGCCGGCCTCGATGCTGTCGATCCGCGCCAAGGGGCTGCTGGAATCCGCCCTGTCGCGCGGCTTCACATCCGTGCGGGACGCGGCCGGCGCCGATTACGGGCTGGCCCGCGCCACCGAGAGCGGACTGATCCGGGGTCCGCGCCTGTTCTTCGCCGGCAAGGCGCTGTCGCAGACCGGCGGCCATGGCGACTTCTCCAGCCTGGAGAGCGCCACTACCGGCTATTACTGCCATTGCTGCCGGGGTGGGGCGAGCCTGGCCCATATCGCCGACGGGGTCGACGAGGTGCGCCGGGCGGCCCGACAGGAGCTGCGCCGTGGCGCCCACCAGATCAAGATCATGGCCTCGGGCGGCGTCGCCTCGCCCAGCGACCCGATCTGGAACCTGCAGTATTCCGAGGAGGAGATCCGCGCCGCGGTCTGGGAGGCCCATAGCTGGCAGGCCTATGTCATGGCCCATGCCTACACGCCGGAAGCGATCGCCCGCTGCGTGCGGTTCGGTGTGCGGTCGATCGAGCACGGCAACCTGATCGACGCGGAGACCGCGGCGCTGTGCGCCGAATACGGCGCCTACGTCGTGCCGACCCTGGTGACCTACGAATCCATGTCGCAGTTCGGCGCCGAGCAGGGCCTGCCCAAGGTCAGCCTCGACAAACTGCAGGAGGTCTCCGAAGCCGGCCTAGGCTCCCTGGAAATCCTCAAATCGGCTGGCGTCAAGATGGGCCTCGGCACCGACCTGCTGGGCGACATGCACGCCCACCAGTCCCGCGAGTTGTCCCTGCGCGCCGAAGTCCTGACCCCGGCCGAGATCCTGATCTCCGCCACCTCGATGAACGCCGAGATCATGCAGCGCGAGGGCGAACTCGGCGTCGTCCGCCCCGGCGCCCTGGCCGACCTGCTGGTTGTCGACGGCGACCCGCTGGAGGACATCAACCTGCTGGAACACCAGGGCCGCAACCTGATGGCCATCATGAAGGGCGGGGCATTCGTCAAGACCGCGCTGGAGGCCCTCTAGCGCCGCCGCATTCCTAGGGCTGCGGCAGAGGCTGGTCGTGGGCGACCACCACCAGCTTCTTGAACGGCGCCTTGAAGGTCCATTGGGTCCGCATGCCCTTGAACCAGGCCCCGACATCGCCGGCCTTGAGGTGCTTCTCCTCGCCGGTGTCGAGCAGCTTGATCGTCACTTCGCCTTCCAGCACCAGGAAGGTCTCGTCGCCCGCGAAGGAGGTGTAGACCGGGCTGGTGCACGAGTCCTGTATCCGCCAGATCCCGGCAAGCAGCGTGCCGTCCCCCGATCCGCCGGCACGGATGGGGTGGATTTCGCCGAACTGGACCATTCCCTGTCCCGGCTCGAAATACTCGAAGGGGACGAAGTCGGTGACATCCGTGCTCGACGTGATGAACTCCGCCATCGTCGCAGCGACATCCATTGCCTCTCCTCCTTTTCTTGCTCAGCCCCGCCTGGCAGCGCCGGTCGGCGACAACCGTCGGGTTGTACGTCTTGGGCAAGGGCAGCGTAGGGGAGACCGGCGAACCGTACCAGGCGTTCAACCGGTTTGACGGCGTCGAGCTGTGGTTTTCGGAGTCTACGGCGCCGAGCTGAGGTCCAGCGTGAAGAAGACGCTGTGCGGGTCGAGCGCGTAATAGGCGAAGGGTGGGCATTCGTCGAAACCCAGGCCCTGATAGAGCGCCCGGGCCGGCGCGAATCCCTCCATCGAGCCGGTCTCCAGGCTGAGCCTTTGGAAACCGCGCTCGCGGGCCTCCGCGATGATGTGCAGGGCCACCTGCCGGGCCACGCCGTTGCCGCGAAAGGCCTCGGCCGTGTGCATCGATTTCAGCTCCGCATGCCGCGCGTCGAGCGCCTTCAGGGCGCCGCAGCCGGCGATGGCGTCTCCCGCCCAGGCGGTCCAGAAGGTGATGTCCGGCGCGACCAGCGACTCCGCCCCCAGCGCGTGGATGCTGGTCGCAGGCGAGTGCAGCTCCGCGTGATCGAGATGGGCCCGGATGAGTCCGGCCGCCGCGCCGGTCGCCGGATCGTCTTCGCGGATCGTCAGCTGCATGACTTCGAGGTTTCCGCATTTGCCAGTGCGATCGAATTGTGAAGACAATTCGACGATCGAGCACTTGGATTATTGTCTGGGATCAATGGGCTGGACGTGGACGTTGGACACCTCATCATGCCGGAAACGGCGGTGCGCCTGGCGCCGGATGCAGCGGATGCGGATATCCTGAGAATCGCCAACCGGTGGGCGGCGTTGCTGGCCGAGGAGGATTATGGGGCGGCCTACGGCATGACGGCGCACGAGCCCGATTTCGCCTGGACGCCGGCGCTCATCGGCACGGTGATCAACGGTTATGGCAGCCCGGAGCCGCATCCCGACGGTCCTTTCCGGGTGACCGACCTTGAGGCCGCGACAGGCGGGCCGACGCCCCGCCACGCTGTGGAATGGTTCGACCCGGTCGCCAATGCAGGCCGTCTCGGATCTGTATGGTTCGACCTGCCGTTGAACGGCGCATGGTCGGACCTGACCGCGACCTTCGCCATCTGGAAGCCGGACGACCGGATTGTCCTGGCCTTGAACGAGATCCATGTGTTCTAGCGACCGGACCGGCCAACTGCGGTAGGCTTCGCCCATGGTGGAAGGGGGAGCAGGTGGACGAAGACATCAGGTACCTGATCGCGCAGGGCGAGGCCTGGATCAGAGAGCAGCGGGCGCTCCATCGACCCGACGCTTCGCCCCTGACTGACCGGGCGGCGGCGACCCTGGCACCCTTCTTCGGCCCCGACATCATCGGCTCGGTCCGGTTCAAATCCGTCCCCGTCGTCGAGAACCCCGGCTTCTACAAGGAGCTGGAGGCGGCGGGCCGGCCGATCCCGATCGATTTCTCCGACACCCATGGCATCACATTCGAAGACACCGTCCTGCTGTCGGAGCGATACGTGGCGGCGGATGGCCCGCCCATGAGCCTGCTGTTCCACGAGCTGGTGCACATGGTCCAGTATCGGCTGCTTGGCGTCGGCGGCTTCGTCGAGCGCTATGTGACCGGCTGGGCGGAGAACGGTTTCGAGTACATGGCGATCCCGCTGGAACGGGACGCCTATGATCTGGAAGACCGCTTCACGGCGAACCCGCACACGCCGTTTCCGGTCCGCGCCGAGGTCTCCAGACGGCTGGGCCTGGCGCTCTAGTGCGGCCCGCGCGCCTTGTTGAACTCGCGCATGCGGGCGAAGACATCGACGCCGATCTGGTGGTAGACGTCGAGCAGGTCCACCAGCACCCAGTTCTCCCGGATCAGGCCGTTCTCGCAGCGCCAGAAATCCAGGCTGCGCATGGTGACCTTCTGGCCGGACGGTGCGATGCCGAGCCAACCGTCGCCGGTGATGGTGCAACGCATGCCTGGCCAGGCGGTGAAGCCGACATAGTCGCCGTCGCCGAAGAGATCGCCCTTGCCCAGTGTGCCGACCCGGTCCGGCATGGCGTTCAGAAACGGGATCTGATGCCAGTTGCGGAAACCGGCGATGCCGCGCCCGGTCCCGATTCCGGACGGCCCGTACCAGCTGAAACGGGGATGCCAATAGTCCCCAAGACGCATGGCCTCGACGCCGCCCTCGGCGAAGTTGCCGAGCGACGCGAGCATGTCGCCGACGCGTTTCAGGCTCGCGCCCGACCGTTCCGGGTCGTAAGGGCCGGGCACGATGCCGTCCTCTGTCGCCGGGCCGGGCACGTGCCATTCCCGGCCCAGGCTCGGCGCCATCGGCCAGGCGCCGGCCTGCATCATCACCTCCGGAATGTCCCAGAGCGCCTGCATCTCGACGACCTTGCCGTCCTCGACCCGGAAGAACTCGTGGAAGCGCATCGCCACCTGATGGCCGGTCGGCGGGATGTCCAGCCAGGGGTGGAGAAAGGTCCCGGTGTAGTAGCCGCCGCACCCGACCCAATCCTTGCCGAGCGCCGAGGTGCCGGCCATGACGATGGTGTCGCGGCGCTCCAGGTCCGGGATGGCGGCGTGGAGCGGCCGGAAGGCGGCCTCGTAGAGCCCGGCCGGGCCGTCCAGGTCCTCGAACGGGTAGGCGAGGTGGACCGGCGCGTCGTCCCGGAACGCGGCCATGAGCGCGGCCCTGACTGTGTCTGGCTCGTAGTCGTAGAGCGCCTGACGAAGAGGCCGGATCAGCGCCTTGTTGCGGGTATGGGTATCGCCTGACATGAAAGTCCTGTCGGTTCGGCGGCTTAGGCGCCGGTGTTCAGGTCGCCGCTGATGAGCCGCAGGTAGATCGGCGCGAGCAGTTGGGCGAAGGGCGCGCCGATCTCCAGATCGCGCTCCCTGTAGTACCCCTCCTCATGCAGCATGTTGACGGTTCCCAGCAACCGGTTGTCATGCAGGACCAACAGGTTGATCACCGAGCCGCAGCCCAGTGAGGCGATCAGCGCGTGGTCGAAGAACGCCCAGCGGATGTCGGCGGCGGTGCGGCCGAGATAGGGCTGCCGGCCCTCGATCACGTGCCGGCCCCAATCGGTCACGGCGCCCAGCGCCTTGCGGCCGAGCACCGGGTAGGCCTCCGGCTGGTTGGAGTAGACACGCTCGGCCTCGCCGGCCGCCTCGTCCAGGATCATCAGGGTGAACAGCTTGTGGCCGATCAGGCGGCCGAGTGCCGCTTCCACGGCGTCGAATGCGGTGGCGGGCTGGCCCGGTTGGTTCATCGCGGCGGCGCACTCGGTCAGCGCGGCGCGTTGGTCGCCTTCGCCTGGTTCCGGCCTCATGGGCCGGTGCTCCGGATCGCCGCGCGTTCCGGGAACAGGCCGGTGGGGCGGAAGCGCATGACCAGGATCAGCAGGGTGCCGACCAGGATCTCGCGCAGGGCGGCGATCTGGGCACCGGGCAGGTCCGGCACGACATCGCCGATGAAGCGCGTGCCCTCCAGGATCGCCATCACCAGGAAGGCGCCGACCACCGCACCGAGATTGTTTCCGGTGCCACCGGCGGTCAGCGCCAGGAAGATGTAGATGGTGACCAGCGGCCGGAAGATGTCCGGCGCGATGTAGCTGGTGTAGTGGCCGTAGAGCCCGCCGGCCAGGCCCATGATGCCGGCCCCTACGGCGAAGGCCTGGATCTTGAACCGCCGCACCGATTTGCCGGCCACCGCCGCCACCTGCTCATCGTCGCGGATCGCCCGCAGCACCCGGCCATAGGGGCTGTGGCGCAGCCGCTGCGTCAGCGCCAGGATCACCGCCACCGCCGCCAGGGCGATGGCGCAGAACAGCAGGTTGAATCCGCCGGGCGTCAGGCTGGCGCGCAACGGCCCGGGGATGCCCGAAATCCCGTCGGTCCCGTTGGTCAGCCAGATCTCGTTGCTGGCGACCAGCCGCACGACCTCCGAAAATCCCAGCGTGACGATGGCCAGGTAGTCGCCGCGCAGCTTCAGCGTCGTCATGGTCAGCAGCGCGCCGGCCCCGCCGGCCACGCAGAAGGCGACGATCAGCCCCAGCACCATGGGCAGGCTGGTCCCGGTCGTCGCCAGTGCGGAGGCATAGCCGCCGAGCGCGAAGAATCCGGCGAGGCCGAGATTGATCATGCCCGTCATGCCCCAGATCAGGTTCAGCCCCAATGCCAGCAGCGCGTAGAACGCCCCGAAGGTGACGATCGAGATCAGGTAGTTCTCCATCGAACCCCCATGGAATCCGGAGTCCGACGGACGCATTCACATACGGGCGTCATTGCGAGGAGCGACAGCGACGCGGCAATCCACTGCTTGCCGAGAGAGTGGATCGCCGCGCCTTCGGCTCGCGATGACGACTGGACAACAGGGTCCATGAGCGTCATTGCCGCCATCAATACGCCCGCTCGCCCAGCAGGCCGCGGGGGCGCAGGGTGAGGACCAGGACGATGGCGATGAAGCCGACGGCGCTCTTGTAGGTCGGCTCCAGCACGATCAGGGAGAGCTCCTCGCCGATGCCCACCACCATGGCGCCGAGCACCGCGCCCGGGATGCTGCCCAGCCCGCCGACCACGGTGGCGGCGAAGATCGACAGGATGAAGCGGAACCCGGTCAGCGGGTCGATGGCCGTGCCCAGGCCCAGCAGCATGCCGCCGACCCCCACCAGCCCCATGCCGATGAAGGCGGTCAGCCGGCCGATCTGCAGCGCGTTGACGCCTTTGATGTCGGCCAGGGCCGGGTTGTCGGCCACGGCCCGCATCGCCTTGCCCATGCGGGTGAAGGTCAGGAAGGCGAACACCGCTGCCATGATCGCCACCGCCAGGGCCAAATTCTCCACCTGTTGCGGCCCGATGCGGATATCCAGCACCCGCCAGTCGGGCACGATGGGGATATCCAGCACCCGCCAGTCGCGCACGATGGGCAGGTCGTAGCCGCGGATGTCGTTGCCGAAGATGAAGCGGACGATGTTCTCCAGAACCACCGTCAGGGCGATCGAGGCGATGGCCGCCGTCAGCGCGCCGTGGGGCCTGAGCGGCCGCAACACCAACTCGTCGCTGATCAGCCCGACCAGCCCGGCGACAGCAAAGGCGAAGACTAGGGCGGCCACCGCCGGCAGGCCGAAATGCACATTAGCGACATAGCCGGCGAAGGCGCCGATGGTGGCGTGGCTGGCCACCGAGAAATTCGGGAACCGCAGCACCGCGTAGATCGCGGTGAAGCCGACCGCTGGGATCGCCAGCAGAGTGCCCGAGACGATCCCGTTCACCAGCAATTGCGGCAGCAGGTCAAACACGGGCGGACCGACTGCATTCTCCGAGCGGCGCGAAGCCCTCACCCGGTCCGCCTGCGGCGGCCCACCCTCTCCCAGGGGGAGAGGGTGTATCGGTTCGCGCCAGTTGGTTCCCTCTCCCCCTGGGAGAGGGTGGCGAGCAATGCCGAGCCGGGTGAGGGCCCGGCCCGGCGATTATCGCCCTCATGCGCGCTTGTAGAGCTCGGCGCTGCCGCCGGAGATGCGCTTGAACACGAACTGGGTGCCGGTGATGTCGCCGACATCGTTGAAGTCGCACGGCCCGCTGGCGCCGGTGTAGTTCACCGACCCGCCACCGGCCAGCACCGCCAGCCCGTCGACCGCGTTGTCGACCGCCTCGCCGTCACCCTGGCTGATCGTGCGCAGGCTCTCGCGGATGGCGTCGCCGCTGTCGGCACCGGCCGCGCCGATCGACAGCAGGGCCAGGCTGGCATGGTCATAGGTCTGCGCGGAGTAGGGGTCGATCTCGTCGACGCCCAGGATCGCCTGGACCCGGGCATAGGCGCCGCTGTCGACCGCCGGCGAGCCTTCCCAGGTATAGACGCCCTCGGTCACGTCGGCGGGCAGGGATTCCAGCACGCCCTGGTTTACCGCATAGGCCGGGCCGATGATGGTCTTCTCATAGCCGGCCTGGAACAGGTCGCGCAGCACAATGGTGCTGTCCGCCGCATAGCCGCCCAGCATGATGAAGTCCGGATCGCCGCGCAGGATGTCGTCGACCTCCGACCGGTAACTGGTCTTGTCGGCCTCGTAGATCAGCGACTCCATGGACGCGCCATTGGCCGCCGCGATCTCGCCCAGGATGTCGATCGAGCTTTGGGCGAACGGGGTCTGCGGTCCGATCCAGGCGAGCTTGGTGCCGCCTTCGCCGATCATAAAGTCGCCGGCGACGCGGATCTGCAGCTTGCTGTTGGGCTGGGTGCGGGCGATGAATCCCTGATGCGGCAGCAGGGTGATGCTGTCGGCGCCGGAGACGCAGAACAGCATGGTCTTGCTTTCCCAGCACAGGGGCGCCACGGCCGTGGTGACCGAAGAGGCCCAGGTGCCCATGATCGCCGAGACGCCGTCCACGTCGATCAGCTTGCGGGCGGCGCGCACGGCGGCCTCCGGGCTGGTCTGGGTGTCCTCCGAGGTCAGCGCGATCTGCCGGCCCAGAAGGCCGTCTGCGCCGTTGACCGCGTCGACCACGCCGGCGACGGCGTTGCGCATGGACGGGCCATAGGCGCCGCCCACGCCGGTCAGCGGCGTCAGGCTGCCGACGCGGATGGCGTCGGACTGGGCCCGGACGATCGTCGGCGCGGCGATCAGCGCCGAGGCCGCGGCGGCGCCCTTCAGCACCGTGCGGCGGGTGGATGTCATTCTGGTCATACCTTGCCTCCCTGTTGATGCTCCCTAGGACCCGCCTGGGTCCTAACCTCCCAAAAACACCCGCCGGACCTCCGGATCGGCGGCGAGTTCCGCCGCCGGCCCTGTCCGGCTGTTCTTGCCATCGACCATGATATACCCACGATCGGCCAGTGTGAGCGCCTCCAGCGCATTTTGTTCCACCATGGCGATCGCCACACCCTCGTCGCGGATCGCGCGGATGGTGTCGAAGAGCTGCTCGGCGGCCACCGGAGACAGCCCGGCGGACGGCTCGTCCAGCATCAGCACCACCGGTTCCACCATCAGCGCCATGGCCATGGCCAGCACCTGGCGCTGGCCGCCGGACAGGGTGCGTGCCGCGCTGCGCCGCCGCTCGGACAGCATGGGAAAGCGCGCGAAGGCGGCATCGATGCGCGCGCGGGTCTTGTCCGGCGCGACATAGCCGCCGATCTCCAAATTCTCGCGGATCGACATGGTCGGGAAGACGTTCATCTCCTGCGGCACGAAGGCGATGCCTTCCCGCGCCACCTCCCGCGCGGGCCGGCCGGTCAGGTCCTGGTCGCGCAGGCGGATCGTCCCTTCGCTCGGGTGCAGCAGTCCTGCGATGGCCTTCAGCAGGGTCGACTTGCCCGCCCCGTTGGGACCGATGATGCAGACCACCTCGCCCGGATCGACGGAAAGCCCCACGCCCTTGAGGATGCGGTCGGCGCTGGAATAGCCGGCGACGACGCCCTCCACCGTCAGGAGGCCCATCGACGGCCCCCCATATAGGCTTCCTGCACCCGGTGGTCGGCGGCGATCTCCGCGAAGGTGCCTTGGGTCAGCTTTCGGCCCTCGGCCATGACGATCACCGGATCGCAGAGCCGGGCGATCATGTCCATGTCGTGCTCGATGATCAGCAGGGTCAGCCCGTCATCCAGCAACCCCTTCAGATGCTCGGCGATCTCCACGCTCAGGGTCGGATTTACCCCGGCGATCGGCTCGTCCAGCAGGATCAGCTTCGGCGCGCTCATCAGGGCGCGGCCGATCTCCAGCAGCTTCTTCTGGCCGCCGGAGAGGTCCGAGGCCGGGTTGTCGATCACCGCGGCCAGGTTCAGCCGCCCGGCGATCTCGATCGCCCGCGCCTTGATCTCCGATTCCCGTTCCCGACTGGACCGCAGGCCGACCAGCGCCCGGACGATATCCTCGCCGGGCTGGTCGCGGCCATACAGCATCAGGTTCTCCAGCACCGTCAGCCGGGGAAAGCCGCGGGCGATCTGGAAGGTTCGCACCATGCCGGCCTGGGTCACCGCCTCCGGCCGCGCGCCGGTGATGTCATGTCCGTCGAAGCGCACCGTGCCGCCATCGGGCGGCACCACGCCGGAGACGCAGTTGAACAGCGTGGTCTTGCCGGCGCCGTTCGGGCCGATCAGCCCGGTGATGGTCCCCGGTTCGATATCGAGATCGGCCCCGTCCAGCGCCCGGATGCCATAGAAGCTCCGGGTCAGGCCACGTACCTCCAGAAGCGCCATGCGCCGCGTCGCCCCCAAAATGCCGTTCGGGGGCATGTTGGCATGGCGGCAGTGATCCGTCCAAGCGCGTGCCGAGTTCCGGCACCGCGCTCCCCCTCACCCTCCCAACGCTTCGCGTCGGGTCCCTCCCTCTCCCCAAGGAGAGGGGGAACCAAAGGCCGTCACCGAAAGCCCTCTCCTTGGGGAGAGGGAGGGACCCGCGAAGCGGGAGGGTGAGGGGGGAGCGCTGTCGGTTGCCGGAAGGGGCGGACGCAATTCCTCCCTACGTCGTCATTCCCGCGAAAGCGGGAATCTCGATGAGATTGAAGTACCGGCGGCTCGAGATTCCCGCCTTCGCGGGAATGACAGGAATTGAAAGGGGGAACCTACAGCCGCGCGCCGGTCTCGGCGTGGAACAGGTTCAGGCGGTCGCCGGGGAAGGCGATCTTCAGCGGGTCGCCGGCCGAGAGGCTGGCGTCGCCGTCGAGGCGGATGCCGATGGTGTCGTCGGACAGCTTGCACCACACGACCGTTTCCGCACCCATGGGCTCGACGATGTCGACATCCGCAGACAGGGCGCCGTTGCTGGCGTCGATACGCACATGTTCCGGCCGGATGCCGAGCTCGGCCGACGTTCCGGAGGGCGGTGGCCCGGCGAATTCGTACTGGTCGAGCGGGACCGTCAGGGTGTCGGATCGGAACACCGTCGCACCGCCATCGGTTTCGACGTGGCCCTGGAAAAAATTCATCCGCGGCGAGCCGACGAAGCCGGCGACGAAGCGGTTGGCCGGGCGGTGGTAGATCTCCTTCGGTGAGGCGAGCTGCTGGATGATCCCGCCATGCATCACCGCGATCCGGTCGGCCAGGGTCAGCGCCTCGACCTGGTCGTGGGTCACGTAGATCATGGTGGAGTTGCCGAGCTCACTGTGCAGGCGCTTCAGCTCCACGCGCAGCTCGGTGCGCAGGGCCGCGTCCAGGTTGGAGAGCGGCTCGTCGAACAGGTAGACGTTGACGTCGCGCACCAGGGCCCGGCCGATGGCGACGCGCTGGCGCTGGCCGCCGGACAGTTCGACCGGGCGGCGGTGCATCAGCTGGTCGATATGCAGCAGCTTGCTGGCGTCGGCGATGCGCTTCTCGATCTCCGGCTTCGGCACCTTGGCCATCTTCAGCCCGAAGGACAGGTTGCCCTCGACCGTCATGCGCGGATAGAGCGCGTAGGACTGGAAGACCATGCCGATGCCGCGGTCCTTGGGCTCCTCCCAGGTGACGTTCTTGCCGTCGATCCAGATCTCGCCGTCGGAGATCTCCAGCAGGCCGGCGATCGAGTTCAGCAGGGTGGACTTGCCGCAGCCGGACGGGCCGAGCAGCACGATGAATTCGCCTTCCTCGACCTCCAGGTTCAGGTTCTCCAGCACCTTCAGCGTGCCGAAGGTGACCTCGAGATCGTTGATCGCAACGCTTGCCATGGCAGTTACTCAGCCTTTGACGGCGCCGGCGGCGATGCCGCGCACGAACCAGCGCCCGGAGATGAAGTAGACGGCCAGCGGCACGGCGGCCGTCAGGATCGTCGCGGCCATGTTGACGTTGTATTCGCGCACGCCGGTGGTGGTCGCCACGATGTTGTTGAGCTGGACCGTCATCGGCATGTTCTCGCGGCCGGCGAAGACGATGCCGAACAGGAAGTCGTTCCAGATGCCGGTCACCTGCAGGATGATCGCAACGATGGTGATCGGCACCGACATCGGCATGATGATGCGGAAGAAGGCCGACCAGAACCCGGCCCCGTCGACCCGGGCGGCGCGGAACAGCTCTTCCGGCAGCGAACCGAAATAGTTGCGGTAGAGCAGGGTCAGGATCGGCATTCCGAAGATGGTGTGCACGATGATGATGCCCGGCAGCGAGGCGAACAGGCCGATCTCGCGCAGGAAGATGATCAGCGGATAGATCACCACCTGATAGGGCACGAAGGCGCCGAAGATCAGCAGGCCGAAGAACAGTTCGGACCCCTTGAAGCGCCAGAAGGAGAGGGCATAGCCGTTGATCGCGGCGATGATCACCGAGACGATCACGCTGGGAACGGTGATCTTCACCGAGTTCCAGAAGCCCGGGCTGATGCCCTCGCAGGTCCGGCCGGTGCAGGCCGTCGTCCAGGCCTTGGTCCAGGCTTCGAAGCTGAGATCGGCCGGCCAGTTGAACAGGTAGCCCAGGCGGATCTCCGGCATGGTCTTCAGCGACGTCACCACCATCACCCACAGCGGTGCCAGGAAGAAGATCGCCGATATGATCAGGAAGCCATAGACGCCGATCCGCGACAGGGTGATCCGGCGCGGCTTGGGACCGCGGGGTCGGACCGCGGCTTCGGTACCGGCCGGCCGGTCGGGGGCGGAGGTGGTCGCGACGCTGGTCATGTCGCCTTCAGCGCCTTGCGCCGCCTGGCCTGCCACTCGATCGCCGCCTTGATGGCCAGAAGGACGATGATCGGCAGCAGCATCATCGAGGCCGCGGCCATGCCGAGCGCCACGTTCTGCCGGATCGTGATGTGCTCGATGACGAAGATCGCCGGCATCTGGGTGGCGATGCCCGGCCCGCCCTGGGTCATGGCGACGACCAAATCATAGACGCGCACGATGCTGGTGCATTGCAGGATGAAGGCGGTGGCCAAAGCCCCTCGGATCATCGGCAGGGCGATGAACAGATAGGCCCGCCAGGCCGGGATGCCGTCGACCTTGGCGGCCTTCCAGATCTCGGAATCGATGCCGCGCAGGCCCGCCAGCAGGATCGCCATGGTGACGCCGACGCCGTTCCACACCCCGCCCATGACCAAGCCGTAGATCGCCGTATCCTGGTCGATCAGCGGCGCGAAGACGAAATCCTCGAAGCCGAGCTTCTGCATGGCCGAGGAGAAGCCGAGATTGGGGTCCAGGATCCACTGCCAGACCAGGCCGGTCACGACCAGCGACATGGAGAAGGGGTAGAGGAAGACGGTCCGGAAGGCGTCCTCCTGCTTGATCCGCTGGTCGATGAAGACCGCCAGCAGATAGCCCAGCACCATCTGGAAGATGATGATCAGGATGCCGAACAGCCAGATGTTCTGGACGGAGACCAGCCAGCGCTCGGTCTCCCAGAGCCGGGCATACTGGATGAAGCCGACGAAATCGAACTTCGGGAACAGCTTGGCGTTGGTGAAGGACAGGGTGATCGAATAGATGATGCCGAGCACGAAGACGCCGACCGAAACGGCGATCATCGGCAGCGAGCCTATGATCGCGTGGATGTTCTTGAGGGGCCTGCGACGCTGCGGCATTTCGGTCCTGCCCGGGTAAAAGGGGGCTCGGGTCCGGGGCGGGCCTGGGCGGCCCGACCCCGGTTCCAAGCTAGGACCGAACTCAGTCGGCGTTTTCCAGGATGGTCGCGAAACGCTCCTGGGCGTCCTCGATGCTGAGAGTCTCGTTGAACGAGAACTCCGCGAACAGGTCGTTGAGCTGACCCTGGGTGTCCTCGGTCAGGAAGCGGTTGGTCGCGGTGATGACCGTCTCCGGATTGGCCAGCAGGTCCAGGCCCTTCTGCATGCAGGCATCCGCCAGCGACAGGTCGACATCGGCGCGGACCGGCAGAGAGCCCTTGGCCAGGTTGAACAGCGTCTGCACGCGCGGGCTGATCATCAGCGAGGCCAGCTCGAGCTGGGCCGCCTCGACATCAGGATCGTCCTGCTTCGGGAACACGAAGATGTCGCCATCGGTGGTCAGGAACGGCGTGTCGGAGGGGCCGGGGATGCATTCGTAGTCGACGCCCGGGACCTCGCCGGCGACGGCGAACTCGCCACGGGCCCAGTCGCCCATGATCTGCAGCGCCGCCTGGTCGGTGATGACCAGGTTCGTGGTGTCGTTCCAGTTGCGGTTGGCCGAGGCCTCGTCCTTGAAGGACGTCATCGCGCGCCAGGTCTCGAAGACCTCGGTCACACCGGAGGAGCGGGCGTAGTCGGCGTCCCGATCACGGAACAAGCGGTAGTAGTTCTCCTTGCCGACCACGCCGACCAGGGTGACGTTGAAGGCGCCTGTGTGCTGCCAGGTCTCGCCGCCGATGGCCAGCGGGATGAAGCCGGCGTCCTGGATCTTCGGCGCCGCCGCCAGGAAGTCCTGCAGGTTGGACGGGATCTCAACGCCGGCCTGCTCGAAGACCGGGATCGAGGCCCAGCCCCACTGCCAGGAGTGGATGTTGACCGGCACGCACCAGATGCGGCCGTCCTTCTCGCAGGCGTTGGTGAGGATGCTCTCGGGCCGGACCACGTCGCGCCAGCCTTCGCTCTCTGCCAGCTCGGTCAGGTCGAGCAGCAGGCCGCCTTCGATCAACTCCTCGTACTGGCGGCCGGGGTTGAACTGCGCGGCACCCGGTGCGTCGCCGCCCAGGATGCGCTGCATGACGGCCGCGCGGGCGTTCTGGCCGCCGGCGATGGCGGTGTCGGCCCAATCGTGCTCGGTCTGCGCCTCGAACTCGTCGGCAAATACGGAAACGGCGGCATTCTCGCCGCCGGACGTCCACCAATGGACCACTTCAACCTCGGCACCGGAGGCGGCGCCGGACAACAGAGCGCCGGCCGCCGTTGCGATGGCGACGGACGCAATTCGGGTCTTCTTCATGCTTGAGCAACTCCTCCCTTGGAGGCACCGGATTGGTGCCCTCGATGTGATCACGCTTTGCCGTCCGGGTCATACGCATCGACAGGACGGTGTGTAATCGATTACATTGGAGGCTAAACGATCCAGGCGATCTGTCAACACATTCCGGCAGGCCGGGCGACACCGGCGACTTCGCAAGTGGGATCGCGACGGGGAAACGGCTGACCAGGCGATGAGCGTAAGCAAGACCGGCCGGCGCCAGACCGGGCGGAAATCGGTGACCATCCAGGACATCGCGTCGCGCGCGGGCGTGTCCACGGCGACCGTCAGCCGGGCGCTGGCCAACCCGGATTTCGTCAGCGCCCAGGCCCGGGCGCGGGTCATGCGCGCGGTGTCGGAGACCGGCTACACGCCGAACGTGGCGGCGCGCAACCTGCGCGCCCGGCGGTCGATGATCATCCTGGTCGTGGTGCCGAACCTGGCCAACCCATTCTTCGCCGAGATCCTGCGCGGCATCGACGACACCCTGGCCGAGGCCGGCTACGACATGATCATCGGCAACCTGGACAACCGGGTCGAGCGCGAGGCGCGCTACATCAAGCTGGCCATGTCGGGCCAGGTCGACGGCATCCTCAACCTGACGGGCCGCGTGCCCAGGGGCGAGGACCGCACCATGGCCGAGCTCGGCCTGCCCATGGCCGGCGTCTGCGCCCGGGTGCCGGGCCAGCAATCGCCGCACATCGTCGTCAGCGACCGCGCCTCGTCGGTCAAGGTCGCCGAGCACCTGTTGGGGCTGGGCCATCGTAAGTTCGGCTATGCCTCCGGGCCGAAGGACAACATCAACGAGGTGGAACGTTATGCCGGCTTCCTGCAAGGGCTGGTTGCGGCGGACATCGACCGTAGTGCGGTGACCCGCTGGCCGGGTCAGTTTCGGCTCGAGGCCGGCATCCGGGCGGCGGAGTGTTTCTTGGCGATGGAGGACCGGCCGACCGCGGTCTATGCGGCCAGCGACGAGATGGCGATCGCCTTCATGAAGACGGTGCTGACGGCCGGCCTCAAGGTGCCCGACGACATCTCGATCGTCGGATTCGACGGGATCGAATATGCCGACTTCGTCGAGCCGACCCTGACTACGGTCCACCAGCCCCGCCACGATCTGGGCCGCGCCGGAGCGGAGGCGCTGCTGGAGGAGATCGCCGGCCAGGGATCGGGCGAGCGGATCATCGAGCTGCCGGGCGAGTTGATCCTGGGCGGCAGCACGGCGCCGCCGCGGCAGGGCTGAGCGGGGCAGGCGCAGTCCCTCAAATCTTGAGGCGGAAGGTCCGGCGGTGCGATAACCGTCGGAGAGGGAGAGCGCCGACATGATCGAAGACCCGCCGATCCTGACCATCAGGAGACGATTTCCACGCCCGACACCGGAACAGGTGGCCGCGCTGGCCGGCGCGCCGACCGGCTTCGTTGCCGACTGCATGGACGGTCGCGGCGCGCTCGACGCCCGGATCAAGCCGATGGGGGCCACGCCACCGGGCTTCTGCGGGGTCGCCGTCACCTGCCAGGCCGGCCCCGGCGACTGCCTGGCGGTGCTGGCGGCGCTGGACGTCATTCGGCCAGGCGACGTGGTGGTGGCGGCCACCGACGGCTTCACCGGCACGGCGGTGGCGGGCGACCGCCTGACCGGCATGGCCCGCAATGGCGGCGCGGTCGGGTTCGTGACCGATGGCTGCGTGCGCGACATCGCCGGGATCGAGGCGGTCGGCCTGTCCTGCTATGCCTCGGGCATTACGCCCAATTCGCCGGCCAACAACGGCCCCGGCACGGTCGGCCTGCCAATTACGTTGGGCGGCATCGCCATTGAGTCCGGCGACATCATTCTGGCCGACCGGGACGGCGTGGTCGTCGTGCCTCATGCCCGCATCGATGCGGTGATCGACCGGCTGCAGCGGGTGCGCGAAGCGGAAATGGCGCTGGACGCGGAAGTGTCCGAGGGACTGTGTGTACCGCCGGACATCCGCGAGTTGCTGGCGACCGACGCGGTCCAGAACCTGGATTAGTCGACCTTCGGAAAACGTTTCCGAGACCCCTCACCCTCCCAACGCTTCGCGTCGGGCCCCTCCCTCTCCCACAAGGGGAGAGGGGCTCGGAGTCCGCGCCGCAACAGACCCCTCTCCCCTTGTGGGAGAGGGAGGGACCCGCGGCGAAGCCGTGGGAGGGTGAGGGGTCAAAGAAGACGCGATCGAAAATCGCAAATCGGTTTCCGCCTAGGTGGTCGAGCCCGGGACCAGCCGGAATTCCACATCCACCGTGTCCGGCACCGGGTTGCCGCGCATGCGTTTCAGGATGCTCTCGGCGGCGATCTTGCCGATCTTCAGGCGCGGCGTGGCCGTGGTGGTGAGACGCTTTGGCAGGATCGAGGTGACATCCATGCCGCCCCAGCCGGCAATGCCGATATCCTCCGGCACCTTCATGCCGAGCGACTGGCAGTACATTAGCCCGCCGACGGCCATGTTGTCGTCGAGGTAGTAGAGCAGGTCGAGATCGGGCGTGCCGGCCAGGATGTGCTCGGTGCCGTAATAGCCGGAATAGAAGGATGGCGCGTCTTTCAGGATCTGGCTTGCCGCGATCGACTTGCCGGCATCCTCAAGCGCCTTGCGGAACCCGTCGAGCCGCGAGTTCCCGAGCGTGGTGAACTCCTGCTCGACCCCGACATAGCCGATCCGCCGGAACCGCTTGCCGGCGATGAACCGCCCCATCTCATAGCCGGAATCGAAATGGTTGAAGCCGACGCACATGTCGATCGGCTTGGAGTTCAGGTCCCAGATCTCGACCACCGGGATGCCGGCATTGCGCAGCAGCTCCAGCGTTCTCGGCGAGCGGTGCCGGCCGGTCAGGATCAGCCCCGCCGGCCGCCACGCCAGCACCGACTCGACCCATTTCTCCTCCGTGCCTATGTCGTGGCCGGAGGTGCCGACCACGGTCTGGTAGCCGAACCGGCCGAGCCCCCGGTCGATGCCCTGCAGCACCTTGGCGAAGGCCTCGCTGGCGAGCTGCGGCACGCTGACGCCGACCAGGGTGGAGGCGGCCTCCGAGCCGAAGGCGGCGGCCAGCTTGTTGGGCACGTAGCCGAGCCGCTCAACCTCCTTCAGGACCCGGGTCCGGGTCGCCTCGGAGAAGCCGGACGCGTTGCGCAGCACCCGCGACGCGGTCATCTTGCTGACCCCCGCGGCCTCGGCCACGTCGGCCAGGCTGATCGGTCCGGTCGGGCGCCGCCGCTCAGCCATTCCGCGTCCTTGTGACCGCCGATTTCGGGCCCGCTGACAGCTTGACTCTCCTGCGCGTGTACCGCACGCTTCCGGTTGCGTTACCGGTAACTTAGCCGGGGACGCCCAAGAGAACAATAACCGCCCGATCGGCGGGGAGGAAAGCGTGGCCCAGGCGCCGCCGGCCGGACTGTTCTTCGATTCCATCGAGAAGAGCTTCGGTGGAACCCATGCCTTGAGAGGCGTTTCGCTGGCGGTCGGCCGGGGCGAGATCGTCGCGCTGCTGGGCGAGAACGGCGCCGGCAAGTCGACGTTGATCAAGATCCTGGGCGGCATCCACCACGCCGATTCCGGCCGTGTGCTGATCGACGGCGCGCCCTACGGCCACAAGCCCGGGCGCATCGACGAGCGCCAGCCGGTCGCCTTCATCCACCAGGATCTGGGCCTGATCGAGTGGATGACCATCGCCGAGAACATGGCGCTGGCCCAGGGCTTCGCCCGCAAGGCGGGGCTGATCGACTGGCGCAGCTCCGAGACCGTCGCCCGCGTGGCCATGGCGCGGATCGACTGCCATTTCGATCCGACGACCCGGGTGCAGTCGCTGACCCGCACCGAGAAATCCCTGGTCGCCATCGCCCGGGCGCTCGCCGTGGAATGCGATTTCCTGGTGCTGGACGAGCCGACCGCGAGCCTGCCGGCGGACGAGGTCGAGCGCCTGTTCACCACCCTGCGCGGCCTGCGCGACAAGGGCGTGGGCATGATCTTCGTCTCGCACCGGCTCGACGAGGTGTTCCGCATCGCCGACCGGGTGGCGGTGCTGCGCGATGGCGACATGGTCGGCGTCCGCGACGCCCGCCACACGGATTCCGACGAGCTGGTCAACCTGATCGTCGGCCGCAAGACCCGCGCGGTGGAGAAGCTTGAGCCGGGCGAGGGCAACCGGGTGCTGGAGGTCCGCGGCCTGGCGGCGGGCGCGCTCGGGCCGGTCGATTTCGAGGTCCGGCGCGGGGAGCTGCTCGGGCTGGTCGGATTGCGCGGGGCCGGGCAGGAGGAGGTCAGCCGCTGCCTGTTCGGCGAGATCGCCCATGCCGGCGAGGTGCTGCTGGACGGCCGCCCGCTCGACAGCACGTCGCCGAAATCGGCGATGGATGCGGGTCTGGGGCTGATCGCCCGGGACCGCGTGGTGGAGTCGATCGCGCCCGCCCTGACGATCCGCGAGAACACGTTCCTCAACCCGTCGCGGGTGGGGCGCAAGCTCCACTCGCTGCTAGGTGCCCGGCGCGAGGCGCGGCAATCGGTCGAGATCGGCCGCACCGTGGGCTTGAGCCCGAACGAGCCGGAGCTGCCCATCGAGGCGCTGTCCGGCGGCAACCAGCAGAAGGTGGTAATCGGCCGCTGGCTGGCGACCGACCGCAGGCTGCTGATCGCGGAAGACCCGACCGCAGGCGTCGATGTCGGCGCCAAGGCGGAGATCTACGCGCTAATCAACGACGCCCTGACCCGTGGCCTGGGCGTCATCGTGGTCTCTACCGATTTCGATGAGGTCGCGACCATCTGCCACCGTGCCCTGGTGTTCAGCCGCGGGCAGAAGGTGGCGGACCTGTCCGGCGTCGATCTCAGCACCGAGTCGCTGATCCAGGCGGCCTCGGCGTCGGACCACAAGGCGGCCTGAAGGGGGACGGGATGCAGTCGATCGAATCCAACGCCCTGGAACCCACCAAGGGTGAGCTGGCGGGCGCCCCGTTCGCCGTGCGGGTCCTGCGGCTGCTGCCGGTCTACGGGCTGCTGGTGCTGACGGCGCTGCTGATCCTGCTGTTCTCGGTCCTGCTGCCGAACACCTTCCCGACCATGCTGAACCTGCGGGCGATCGTGTCCGACAAGGCGATCATCGCGATCCTCAGCCTGGGCGCCATGATCCCCATGGTGGCGGGCCGCATCGACCTCACCGTCGGCTACGGCATCGTGCTGTGGCACATCCTGGCGATCAGCCTGCAGGTCCTGTACGGCTTCCCCTGGCCGGTCGCGGTGCTCACCGTGCTGCTGCTGGGCGCCTTCGTCGGGCTGTGCAACGGGCTGCTGGTCGAGGTCGCCAAGATCGACAGCTTCATCGCCACGCTGGGCACCGGCACGGTGCTCTACGCGCTGGCCCTCTGGCACACCGGCGGGCGGCAGGTGGTGGGCGTGGTGCCGGACGGCTTCTACGCCATCAACGGCACCTTCGTGTTGGGGCTGCCGATCACCGGATTTTACGTGCTGGCGATCTCCATCGCGTTGTGGATCATCCTGGAATACCTGCCGATCGGCCGATATCTCTACGCCATCGGCGCCAACCCGCGGGCCGCCGAGCTGAACGGCATCCCGACCCGCAAATACGTCATCGGCGCCTTCATGGCGTCGGGGATCATGACCGCGCTGACCGGCATCCTGCTGGCCTCGAAGCTGCGCATCGGCCAGGCCAGCGTCGGGCTGGAATACCTGCTGCCGGCCCTGGTCGGCGCCTTTCTCGGCTCCACCACCATCAAGCCCGGGCGGGTCAATGTCTGGGGCACGATCGTCGGGGTGGCGATCCTGGCGGTCGGCATCTCCGGCATCCAGCAGATCGGCGGCTCGTTCTGGGTCGAGCCGCTGTTCAACGGCGTGACCCTGCTGATCGCCATCGGCATCGCCGGCTACGCCCAGCGCCGCAAGGGTGCCGCGCGCAAATGATCAAGCATCACGAATAATCGTCAAACGGGAGGACCCAAGCATGAGAAAGACACTTCTGGCCGCCGCCGCCGCGACGGTGACGACGGCCCTTCTGGCCGGCGTGCCGGCGGTTGCGGATTCGATCTCCGACGCCATGGCGCTGGTCGACCGGCATGCCGGCCGCAAGGAGGTCTGGGACGGCCCGACCTCCGGCCCGGCGGCGGCGGACGGCCGCACCATCGTCGTGCTGGCGGCGGATCTGAAGAATGGCGGCGTGCTCGGCGTCACCCGCGGCGTGGAAGAGGCGGCCGAGGTGATGGGCTGGGACGTCCGCGTGCTGGACGGCGCCGGCTCTGTCTCGGGCCGCACCGCCGCCTTCGGCCAGGCGCTGGCGCTGCAGCCGCACGGCATCGTCATCAACGGCTTCGATGCGGTGGAGCAGAAGCCCGGCATGGAGGCGGCCGCGGAGGCCGGCATCCCGCTGGTGAGCTGGCACGCCTCGCCGATGATCGGTCCCGACCCGGAGAACGGCGTCTTCGCCAACGTCTCCACCGACGCCATGGAGGTGTCCGCGGCCGCCGCCATGTGGGCCTTCGCCGATGCCGGCGGCGAGCCCGGCGTGGTGATCTTCACCGATTCCACCTACTCGATCGCCATCGCCAAGGCGGACCGGATGAAGGAGGAGATCGAGCGGCTGGGCGGCACGGTGCTGGAATATGTCGACACGCCGATCGCCGACACCTCCAACCGCATGCCGACGCTGACCACCGCGCTCTTGCAGCGCCATGGCAATGCCTGGACCCACAGCCTTGCGATCAATGACATCTATTTCGATTTCATGGGGCCGTCCCTCGCCGCCGCCGGGCTGCCGGGCGACAGCGCGCCCAAGGCGGTCGCCGCCGGCGATGGCTCGGAATCCGCCTATCAGCGCATTCGCGCCGGCCAGTACCAGTCGGTCACGGTGGCGGAGCCGCTGAACCTGCAGGGCTGGCAACTGGTCGACGAGTTGAACCGCGCCATGCAGGGCGCGGAATGGTCCGGCTATACCTCGCCGCTGCATGTCGTGACGGCGGACAACATCGCCTTCGATGGCGGCCCGGGCAACGTCTTCGACCCGGGCAACGGCTATCGGGACGAATACCGCAAGATCTGGGGCCGTTAGGAACGAGCCGGGCGGCCGGCCGGGGCGGTGGCTGGTGCCTCACCGCCGCCCCGGCCACCCGCGGGCTGAAATGGTTAGATTAGAGTTTCCGAATAAGTCCCTGAAAAACGTCGCGTATTGTAGGAATTGTTAATCTCTTGGCGGTATCCCTGCTCTTCAGTCTGTCTGAATCAGGAGGAGGCGACGGATGAACCGCCGTGCCATGCTTACAATCGGTGCCGCCGGTGCGGCGACCGCCGTTTTTGTACCGCCGCAGGTGCTCGCCGCCGGACCCAGCTCGCTGGTGACGCCGCTGGCCGGGTCGGTCTACTACACCCTGGACGCCCCCGGCCGCTGGGCCGGCAAGGAGGGCGGCCACATTCCGACCATCGAGCGCAACGGCTCGACCGTCCAGATCACCACCGGCCACGAGATGGACGATTACCACCACTACATCGTCAAGCACATGCTTCTGGATAAGGATTTCCAGTTCATGGACGAGATGATGTTCGACCCGGAGAAGGACGCGCCGATCTCCGAGCACAACATCCGCGGCCAAAGGCAGGCCGTTTACGCGGTCAGCGTCTGCAACAAGCACGATGCCTGGCTGAACGTGCTGGAGATCTAGCCGGCGACAGGACCTCGGCTCTGCCGAGTTGGACGAAAACGCCGGGGATCTTCCCCGGCGTTTCTCTTTCCGGTCAGAGGAAAACCGTCACGATGGCGGGATAGATCAGCAGGATCGACAGCGCCAGAAGCTGGATCGCGATGAAGGGCAGGAAGCCCCGGAAGATGTCGGTCAGCGAGATATGCGGCGGCGCCACGGATTTCAGGTAGAAGGCCGCCGGTCCGAAGGGGGGCGACAGGAAGCTGACCTGCATGTTCATGCAGAACACCACGCCGAACCAGATCGGCACCAGCGAGGCCGGGATGGCGCCAAAGAAGCCGATCTCCTCGACCGGCAGCCGGGTGACGATGGGCAGGAACACCGGCATCACCAGCAGCACGATGCCGACCCAGTCCATGAAGGCGCCCAGCACCAGGAAGATGACCATCATCGTCAGGATGACGCCCATGGTCGGCAGCTCGGCGCCGACGATCAGATTGGCGACGTAGTTCGGTCCGCCGGCGATCGTGTAGGCGCCGGCCAGCGCCGTGGCGCCGAAGGTGACCCACAGGATCGTGCCGGTGGACTTGAAGGTCCGCATCAGCGACTCGCGCAGCAGGTCCCAACTCATCTCGCCGCGGATCGCGGTAATCACCAGGACGGCGACCACGCCCATGCCGGCGGCCTCCGTGATCCCGGTTATGCCGGCATAGATACAGCCCAGAACGACAACAACGACGATGAGCGGGGGCACGAGGCCCCGTCCCATTTCCCAGGATCGACGCAGTCGCTCGCGGCTGAAAACCGTCAGCAGCAGCCCGGCCGAAGCGACCGAGATGATGACCAGCCAGCCGGCCTGGCTCCATGTGCTCAGCCCGATCGGGTCGCCGTCTTCAATCGCTATATCCGCCTGCCCGGTGATCTGGAAAAAGGCTGCCCGTGCCGCAAGGACGAGGGACACCGGAGCGCTCACCATGAGTACCAGCGCGGCGAAAAGCACGAGCTTCTCACGCGTCGTGGGCTCGTCGTCGGATGGCTCGGCGAGCGGCGCCTGCTCCGGATGAAGCTGGGTCCGCACGATGATGTAGATGATGAAGAACGACGCCAGCATGAAGCCGGGAATGAACGACGCGGTGAAGAGGTTCTTGATCGAGCTTTCCGTCACCAGCCCGTAGATGATCAGCACGATCGAGGGCGGGATCATCGTGCCGAGCGATCCCGATGCGCAGATCGTCCCGATCGCCAGGTTCTGGTTGTAGCCGAGCCGCAGCATCTGCGGCAGCGCGATCAAGCCGAGCAGCACCACCTCGCCGCCGATGATGCCCGACATCGCCGCCATGATGATCGCCATGATCGCCGTGACGATGGCGATGCCGCCGCGCGTGCGGTTCAGCCAGAGATTCAGGCTGGAATACATGTCGCGCGCGATGCCGGATCGCTCCAGCAGGCTCGCCATGAAGATGAACAGCGGCACCGAGATGATGACGTAATCCGTCATCAGCCCGTAAATGCGCTGGGCGAGGATATTGAGCACGCCGCTGCCGAAATTGCTGAACAGCGCGTCCGGCCCGAATTTCATCAGCAGCACGGCAACTGCCAGTATGCCGGAGGCAAACCCCAGCGGCATGCCGATCGCCAGCAGCGCGAGCATGGCGACGAGCAGGATCAGCGATAGCGTGCCAATGTCCATGTGGAGTGACTTTCGATCGGCCTTGGCCCGGGCTCAGTCGACGTGCTCGTCGGTGACTTCCTGGACCAGGTCGTGGGCCTCTTTTTCATGGCCCCAATCGGTGATCAGGTTGGCGACCGCCTGGGCTGCAATCAGCACGACGGTAATCAGCACCAGCGGCTTCATGGTGGCCGGGATCGGCGGGTCCCATGCGGTGCCGAAGGTCTCCCAGCGATTGAGCTTGTCCCAGGCCTCGCCAAACCCTCCCCAGACGACAGCCGCGGCGAACAGACAGATCAACAGGGTGGAAATCAGGTCGAAAACCCGCTGCAGCCACCGGGGCGCCATATCGTAGAGGATGAAGATACGGATATGGCCGCGCTGCTGCATGACGTAGAGACCGGCCAGCAGGTAGATCATCCCGGCGAGCCAGAGCGACATCTCGTTGGCCCAAAGGGTCGGCCGCGCGAATACCTCTCGCACGACGATCTCGTAGAACATGACGCCGGAGATCAGGGCGACCAGAAACATGCCGATCCGGCTGATGCCGAGGCTGATGTAGTCGATCCAGCTCTTGGCTTCGTGCTCGACCATGGTTGGCCTGTCCTGGAAATGGCGAGGGCCGTTGGCCGCGCCGCTGAGAGACTAGGCGATAGGAATGCGGCGGGTGGCGGGTGTCCGGCGGGGCGGGCCCGTCAGAGGACCCGCCCGCCGAACTTCCCGCACCGGCCTACTGGATCAGGCCCAGCTGGCCCATGAAGTTGACATGGCTGTCGACCAGCGCGCGCGCTTCCGGCGTGCGGTCGGCCCAGCGCTGCCAGGCCGCCTGGGCGGCGCCGCGGAAGGCGGCCCGGTCCTCAGGAGACCAGTCATACAGGGTGACGCCGGACTCGCGCAGGGCGGCGGCGGCCTCGTTGTTCTTCACCTCGAAGGTCAACGCGGTCTGGAAGGCCAGCTTCTGCATCGCCACGTCGATAATCCGCTTGATGTCCTCCGGCAGCCCGTCCCAGACATCCTTGCGGATGGCCAGATGGTCGGACGGCATGGAGTGGAAGCCCGGATAGGTGGCGTGGCTCACCAGATCGTAGAGGCCCAGGCCGACATTGTTGGCCAGGCCCGACGCGTCGGCGCCGTCGATGATGCCGGTCTCAAGCGCGGTGAAGATCTCGGTGAAATCCATCACGATCGGCTTGGCGCCCAGCTCGGCGAAGATCTCGGTCTCCAGCCCCGGCGGGGAGCGGAACTTCCAGTCCACCAGATCCTCCGGCCCGGCGATCGGACGCGACGAGGACATGGATTCCTGGCCGTACACCCACCAGCCGATCAGCTGCATGTTGTACTGGTTGTACAGCGAGTTGGCGGCCTCGAAGCCGTCGCCGTAGTAGAGCCAGGCATATTGCTGCCAGGGTGTGTCATAGCCGCCCATGATATCGCCAACGAACTGGAAGGCCGGGTTCTTGCCGGTCTGGTACGCGCCGCCGGTCATGTCGCCGTCCAGGATGCCGGTCGCCGCGGCGTCGAAGGTCTCCACCGACTTCACGACGGAGGAGGAGAAGAACATCTCGATGTCGACGCGGCCGCCGGACATGGTCTCCACGTCGTCGACGAATTGCTGCGCCAGCTTGCCCGAGACCGTCTCCGGGGCGTAGTGGGTCTGGATGCGCAGGGTGATTTCCTGGGCGCTGGCGGCCTGCGCGACCATCAGCGCACCGACGGCCGCGCCGAGGGCAGGGGCCAGTGTGCGAATCGAAAGTGTCATGCGTTTCCTCCCTTGAGGTGTTGCGGCGCGTCTGGCGCTTCTCATGGCGCCTCGGCGTCTTTGTGTGGTGCTACAATAGGATGATTGTGACGGGTGTCTCCGGATGCGTCCAGCGTGGTCGGTCCCAATGCGCCGAATTGCCCGCGATCGCTGTTCAAGTAACCCGCGCCCGCGACTTTTCCGCGTTACTGACCACCGCAAAACTTCGCGCAGCACTGCCCTTCTGATTCTCATAGATCGAGCCTTCCTTTTCCGGGCCCGGAAGCGGAATGCGCACCGGCACGTCGGCCAGGCGCGGGGTGATGGTCGGCTCACCGCACAGCAGCTTGGCGTCGTAGCTCTCCAGGTCGCCGACCGGACTCATCGAGCCCTGGATCGGCCAGGCGTCGCCGGCCGTCATCTCGTAGAGCAGCAGGGCGCGGTCCTGGGTCGAGCGGTTCAGGTCGGAGCCGTGCAGGGTGCGCACATGGTGGAAGGAGATCGAGCCGGCCGGTCCGGTCAGCGCCACCGCGTCGGCCGGGTCGATGCCGTGCGCCGCCAGATCGGTGGCGCCGCAGAACCGGCCATGGGCGTGGTGGTTGAGGATCGGGCCGCGATGGCTGCCGGGGATCACCAGCAGCGGGCCGTTCTCCGGCCCGACATCGTTCAGCATCACCCCGACGGCCAGGAGGTCGTCATTGGTGTGCGGGTAGAAGGCCCAATCCTGATGCCACTCGACCGCGGCGCCGAATTCCGCCGACTTCATGTTCAGCTTGCTGGTGTGCAGCCGGACCGACGGCCCGATCAGGTCGCGCACCGGCGCCAGCACCGTCTCGCTGCGCATCAACGCGTCGAACACCGGGTCGACCGTGTGCGGCAGCTTGATGCGCCGGACCCTGGGGGCGTCCGGACGGTGGCTGTCTTCCAGGTCGTAGACGTCGTCGCTTTCCGACAGGCCGCGGGCACCGTCCACCAGCCGCGCCAGCGTCTCCCTGATTGCGGCGAGTTGCGCGTCGGATAGCTGGCGCTCCAGCACCAGGTATCCGTTCTCGCGGTAGAAGGCGATCTGCTGCGCGCTGAGCATGGTCCGGTCCTCTCCCCGTGGCGGCTCTGCCGCCTGTTCGGGGCAGTCTAGCGCGGAAGCACCGGTGCGGCAGCATGACCTCGCGGGTAATTGCGCCGCTGCGGCGTCCAGGCGACCCTGCCGGAAACCAGAGGAGGATCGAGATGTCCCGTTGGATCGCCGCAGGGTTCGTGGTGCTCGGCCTGATCCACGCGCCGGCGGCCCTTGGCGCGGTATCGCCGGATGCGTTGGCGTCGCTCTACGGCCCGACGGCCGCCGAGCCCGGCCTCCGCATCGTGCTGCAGCATCGCGGCGCGATCTTTGCCCTCATCACCCTGGGCTGCTTCGCGGCCGCGGCGGTCCCGCAGTGGCGGGTGCCGGTCGCCGTTCTCACCGGCTGGAGCATGGCGGGGTTCGTGCTGCTCTATCTCGCTGGCGGCATGCCGGCGGGGGCGTTGCGCAAGATCGCGGTCGCCGATCTGGTCGGGCTGGCGGTGCTGCTGGGCGTGGCGCTCGCCATCTGGCGCGGCGCGCCGTGGCGGGTCCGGTCCGCTACCAGGTGATGGTATCCAGGTTGCGGAAGTCCAGGGTCTCGCCGTCGGAGAAGGTGATCGTGCCGGAGGAATCGTCCGACAGGGTCAGGCTGTTGGCGTCCTGGCTCTCGATGACCGAGCCCGGATCCAGGGTCAGGGTCCAGTCGCCGTCGGTGTGGTCGCCGCTGACGCCGACCAGGTGCACCGTGTCGGTCCAGCCACGCCCGCCATCGAAGCTGTCGTCGCCTTCATTGGCGCCGAAGATGAAGCGGTACTCGTCGTTGCCGGCGCCGCCATAGGCCCGGTCGTTGCCGGTGCCCCCGGTGAAGGTGTCGTTGCCGGCGCCGCCATACATGCGGTCGTTGCCGGCACCGCCCGACAGGCTGTCGTCGCCGATATCGCCGGACAGCAGGTCGTTGGCCGCGCCGCCGACCAGGGCGTCGTCGCCGGCCCGGCCATACTGCCGGGTGGCCGCCGTCGCGCCCGTGGCGTCGAAACTGTCGTTGCCGGCATTGCCGACTGCTGTCTCGACGCTGGCCGCCGCCATGTCCAGGGTGACACCGGCGCCGCCCTGGACGTCGACCCGGTCGTTGCCGGCGCCGCCATCGACCAGGGTGTCGGCGGCGTCCACGTAGATCCGGTCGTTGCCGTCGCCGCCGCTCAGCCGGTCCGCCCCGGCGCCGCCGATCAGGCGGTCGTTGCCGGCGCCGCCGGACAGGGTGTCGTCGCCGGCCTGCCCGTAGAGCTGGTCGTTGCCCGACCCGCCGGTCAGGCTGTCGTCGCCGCCCCGGCCATACTGCCGGGTGGCCCCGGTGGCGCCCGAGGCGTCGAAGCTGTCATTGCCGGCATTGCTGCCGACCGCGGTCTCGATGCTGGCCGCGGCCATGTCCAGCGTCACGCCGGCGGCACCCTGCACATCCACCCGGTCGTTGCCGGCGCCGCCGTCGACCAGCGTGTCCGCCGCGTCGACATAGATCCGGTCATTGCCATCGCCGCCGATCAGGCGGTCGGCCCCGGCGCCGCCGATCAGGCGGTCATTGCCGGCGCCGCCATCCAGCGTGTCGTTGCCGGCATCGCCTCGCAGCTGATCGTTGCCGCTGCCGCCGGTGAGCGCGTCGTCCCCGCCGCGTCCGTACTGGCGGGTGGCGGTGGTCGTGCCCGTGGCATCGAAGCTGTCATCGCCGCTGTTGCCGACGGCGGTCTCGATGCTCGATGCGGTCATGTCCAGCGTGACGCCGGCCGCGCCCTGCACGTCGACGCGGTCGTTGCCCGCGCCGCCATCGACCAGCGTGTCCGCGGCATCCATGAAGATGCGGTCGTTGCCGTCGCCGCCAATCAACTGGTCCGCGCCGGCCTGCCCATAAAGCTGGTCGTTGCCGGCCCCGCCAGTCACGGTGTCGTCGCCGGCGCCGCCATAGAGCCGGTCATTGCCCTCATTGCCGGCCAGGCTGTCCGCGCCCGCATCGCCGTAGAGCCGGTCGGCCCGCGTGCCGCCGGTCAGGGTGTCGTCTCCGCCGCGGCCATATTGCCGCGTGGCGGTGGCCATGCCGGTGGCATCGAAGCTGTCGTCGCCGGCATTGCCGACAGCGGTCTCCACGCTGGCCGCGGTCATGTCGAGGGCCACCCCGGCCGCGCCCTGCACGTCCACCCGGTCGTTGCCGGCGCCGCCATCGACCAGCGTATCGGCGGCATCGACGAACAGCCGGTCATTGCCGGCGCCGCCCGACAGCCGGTCCGCGCCGCCCTGGCCGTACAGCAGGTCGTTGCCGGCCCCGCCGGTCAGCGTGTCGTCGTCGTTGCCGCCATAGAGGCGGTCGTTGCCGGCATCGCCGGCGAGGGTGTCCGCGCCGGCACCGCCATAGAGCCGGTCGCCTCCAGCGCCGCCAGAGAGCGTGTCCGCCCCGGCATCACCATAGAGGCGGTCGGCCCGATTGCCGCCGGTCAGATTGTCGTCGCCGTCGCGGCCATATTGCCGGGTGGCGGCGGTGCTGCCGGTGGCGTCGAAACGGTCATCGCCGGCATTGCCCACTGCGGTCTCGACGCTGGCCGCGGTCATGTCGAGGGTGACTCCGGCGGCACCCTGGACGTCGACCCGGTCGTTCCCGGCACCGCCGTCCACCAGCGTATCCGCCGCATCGACGAACAGCCGGTCATTGCCGGCGCCGCCCGACAGCCGGTCGGCCCCGGCCTGCCCGTACAGCAGGTCGCGCCCGGCGCCGCCCTCGAGCGTGTCATCGCCGGCGCCGCCATAGAGCCGATCGTTGCCGGATCCGCCATCCATCAGATCGGCGCCGGCGTTGCCGTACAGGCGGTCTGCGCCGCCCTCGCCGTGGATATGGTCGTCGGCATTGCCGCCGATCAGCCGGTCGTTCCCGCCCCGGCCATAGATGTCGTGCGCCCGGTCGGAGCCGGCCGCGCTCAGCGTGTCGCGCCCTGGCGTGCCGATCAGCGTGGTCGCGTCGCGCGGCGGCGGGTCATCGGCGGGCGCAGGCTCGGCGATTTCCGGGTCTTCCGGGGCGATGGCCTGAGGCGCCGGCTCCGGCGCCTCGGCCCCGGCCGGCGCGGCGGCGGGGTCGACGGCCGCCGGCGAATCCGCCTCGGACCGGCTCGGCCGCAGGCTTCCGGGCTGGGCGACATGCAGTGTCTCGAATTCGACCCCGGAGAACAGCGCGGCATCGCTGCCTTCGGCCGGAATGGCGGTGTCCGCCCCGGGAGCGGCGGCATCGCCGTCGGAGGGCGAAGTCTCGGACTGGGCACCGGCGTCGCCGGCCTCGGTTCCGGTGACACGGGGCGTCATTTCGGGATCGTCAGCCAGGATGGCGCTGCCGAACTGGATATTCGCCAGGCTGGCATCGGACTCTTCGGCGCGCGGCGCCTGGCCGTCGCCGACATTGAGCTCGTCTTCCAGGCGCTTCGGCCCACCGGCGTTCAAGTCCAGGCGGTTAGCATCATCCATCAGGCGCCGTGCGGCGCCTCTTCGCAGTGCCATAACAACCATCCCCGCCAGGCAATCCCGTGCCCGGCCCCCAAAATCATGGTCGGCGATCGCGGTACAGAGACCGCGCCGATTTAGGACGAATTATGGATACCAATACTTAAGAGGGGCTTTTATTTGCTGGTTAACTGCAACCGCAAATTCCGCCGAAAAAAGGGGCGCTCGCCCGAGCAACCCTTTGTCAGCGTTCGGGTTTCCCGGTTAACCATCTTCGCAAGAATTCGTGCCTCCGGGCCGGCATTCCGGTCAGGCGGCGAGCACAGGACCGGTCGAGCCGCCCTGGACCAGCGCGCAGGGCAGGGTGTTCCGGCGTCGCGGTTCCTTGCCGTTCGCCGCCGCCGTCAAATAGAGGGCCGCCTCCCGCCCCATCGCCTCGGTCGGCGTCGACACGGTTGTGATCGCCGGATGGCAGGCGCCGGCGAGGTCGGACCCGTCAAACCCGGTGACCGACAGGTCGCGTGGCACCGACAGCCCGCGCGCCGCCGCCTCGTAGAGGGCGCCGCTGGCCAGCACGTCGTTGGCGCAGACGACGGCGGTGATCCCGGGCTCGGATTCCAGAATTTCCGCCAGTCCGGAGCGGCCCTCGGCGACCGAGAAGGGCCGTTCGACGACCGCCGCCGGCGCCAACCGCTCGGCGTGATCGGCGAGCGCCGCCCGCATGCCCTGAAGCCTGAGGCGGGCACGGTCGTTGCGGTCGGTCTGCCCGGCAATGATGCCGATCCGGCGGTGCCCGAGCGCGAGCAGATGCTCGACGACGAGCCGGCCGCCGCGCGCGTTGTCATAGCCGATGCTGGGATGGGTGTCGGTCTCGTCGATGATGCTGGTCAGCACATAGGGCAGGCGGCGGGTGTCGGCCAGGCGATAGATCGCCGGGTCATGCTCGATGCCGGTCAGCACCAGCCCGTCGATGCCGGCCGAGACGAGGTTGCGGACGGCGGCCGCCTCGCGCTCCCGGTCGAATTCGTAGGTCGCCAGCATCAGCGCATAGCGTTGCTCCGCCAGCGCGCTGCCAAGCGCTTCGACGAATTTGGCGAAGATCGCGTTGTCGATGGTCGGAATCGCCGCGCCGATCCGGAAGCTGCGCGCACTGGTCAGTTCGCGCGCCGCCGTGTTGGGGGAATAGTCGAGCTCGGCGGCGACCTGCAGTACGCGATCGCGCAGGGCCTGCCGCACCTTTTCCGGCTCGTTGAAGGCGCGGCTGACCGTCGCCGTGGACACGCCGGCATGCCGCGCGATCTCGCGGACGCCCGACATTCCGCGGATTTTGTGCACCTGCTGGCGATTGCGATCCATCCGAGACCCCTGACAGCCTGCTGAAAGAACCCTTGCGATCGTGCATCAACCGGGTCTATCGTTAGTGTAACCGGTTACATCAATGCAAGCCGGAAATGAACAGGAGGCCTCATGGGGACGGGTCGCAACGTCGTCGAAGTCGACGGTGTCTGGAAGATCTTCGGCACGCGTGCCGAGGACGCGCTGGCCGCCATCCGGGAGAAGGGGCTGACCAAGCCCGAGGTGCTGGAGGCCTATGGCTGTGTCGTCGGGGTCCAGGACGCGACCTTCAATGTCGCCGAGAGCGAGATCTTCTGCATCATGGGGCTGTCGGGCTCCGGCAAGTCCACGCTGGTGCGGCATGTCAACCGGCTGATCGAACCGACCGCCGGGTCGATCCGCATCGACGGCCGCGACGTCAACGGGCTCGATCCGGAAAGACTGCGAGAGTTGCGCGCCGACACCATCGGCATGGTGTTCCAGAACATGGCCCTGCTGCCGCACCGGACGGTGCGCGACAACGTGGCGCTGGCCATGGAGCTGCGCGGCATCGACGGCTACAAGCGCGCCCAGGCGGCAGACGAGGTCATCGCCAGGGTCGATCTGACCGGCTACGGCGACCGTTATCCGGCCGAGCTCTCCGGCGGCATGCAGCAGCGTGTCGGGCTGGCCCGGGCGCTGGCGGCCGATCCCGAGATCCTGCTGATGGACGAGCCGTTCTCCGCCCTCGATCCGTTGATCCGCCGGCAGTTGCAGGACCAGTTCCTGGCCCTCTCGGCAGAGATGGGCAAGACCACCCTGTTCATCACCCATGATCTCGACGAGGCGATCCGCATGGGCTCCCGGATCGCCATCATGAAGGACGGCGTGATCGTGCAGATCGGCACGCCGGAGGAGATCGTCACCCAGCCGGCGGACGACTACGTCGCCGATTTCGTCGCCGGCATCTCGCGGCTGAAGCTGGTCTTCGCGCACACCGTGATGCAGCCCTACGCGGAGTGGAAGGCCAATGGCGGGGCGGCGGTCAACGACGCCGATTGCCCGGAGGCGACGCCCGAGACCGACCTCAACGGCCTGATCGACCTTGCCGTCGGCAATGAGAGTCCGACGCTGATCATGGCCGAGAGCGGGCCGGTCGGGGTCGTGACGAAGACCGCGTTGCTGCGCGGCATCCAGGGGGAACCGTGATGGTCGACGCAACCGCCGAAGCCGCCAGCGACCTGTCCGGCGATGCCGGGCGCGACGCCCTTATCGAGGAATTCGCCGGCCCCGATGCGGCCTATTTCACCGACAAGTTCCGGGCCCTGGCCCGGCGCGAGGCCGGCCTCTTCGACCTCAACACCAAGGCCATGCTGCACGGGCCCTTCTGGGGCGCCTTGCGCGGCAATTGGCTGGTCTTCTGGGCCTGCTTGGCCTTCGACGTGGTGGGCCTGCTGCTGATCGCCCGGGGCATCGCCCAGCCGGTCGAGGGCGTCGGCCCGCTGACCGTGCTGGCGGGCGTGGTGGTGCTGGCGATCGGCCGGCTGATCGTCGGGGCCAGTGCCGACCGTCTCTATCGGGCGCAGTTCTTCCGCTGGCGGGTCGATCGCAGCGTCGCCCATGGACATGATCGCGGGCGGCTGCAAAAGGGCATCCTGGCCATGGCCCTGACCGCGCCGCTGGTCATCTACAAGGCGACCCAGGATGCGCTGACCTGGCGGGAATGCCGTCGGCTCTGGCGACGGGAGGAAGGGGGAGGCGAGCCCGTCGCCTTCGTCGACAACTTCAATTGCTATGTGATCGGCGACCTGCCGGTCGACCGCAGGGTGCTGCACGACCCCATCGCCGGCGGCGTCGACGGCCTGATCGAATGGCTGGTGATCAATTTCGAATGGCTGTTCGACGCCATCACCTGGGGTGTGCGCGAGCTGCTGCAGGCGTTGGAACTGGTCTTCGTCGGCACCCCCTGGGCGGTCATGGCCGGGCTGCTGGTGCTGGCGGCCTGGCGGGCCGCCGGCCGGTCGGTGGCGATCTTCGTCGCCATCTCGTTGGGCTACCTGGCGGTGCTCGGCTATTGGGAGAAGGCGATGAGCACCTTCTCGCTGGTCGGCGCGGCGACGGTGATCTGCGTCGTGCTGGGCGTGCCGATCGGCATCTGGTGCGCCAAGAACGCCCGCGCCTTCGCGATCATCCGGCCGGTGCTGGACATCATGCAGACGCTGCCCAGCTTCGTGTACCTGATCCCGGCGATCGCCTTCTTCAGCGTCGGCAAGCCGCCGGCGATCCTGGCGACGGTGATCTTCGCCCTGCCGCCGATGGTGCGGCTGACGACGCTGGGCATCATCCAGGTGCCGAACAGCGTCAAGGAGGCCGCGACCGCCTTCGGGGCGACGCCGCGCCAGCTCCTGTGGAAGGTGGAACTGCCGCTTGCGGTGCCGTCGATCATGACCGGCATCAACCAGACCATCATGATGAGCCTGTCGATGGTGGTCATCGCCGCGCTGATCGCGGCCAAGGGGCTGGGCGAGGATGTGCTGTTCGCCCTGCAGCACGTGGAGCACGGCAAGGGATTGCTGGCGGGCGGCGCCATTGCGCTGGTCGCCATGATGATGGATCGCGTGGTTCAGGGAATGAGGACCGGTCCGAAATGAGTTGGCGCCGGCCCTCGTGCCGGCGCGGAACAGGGAGGAAGTAATGAAGCGTTTTCTGAAGACCACCGTCGCGGCCGCGGCCGTCATCGCGGCCGGCGCCGCGTCGGCCCAGGAGCGGATCTCGATCGGCGAGCTGAGCTGGGACGGCGCCCGTGCCATCGGCTACGTCATGAAGGCCGTCATCGAGTTGCGCCTGGACGGCGAGGCCGAGTTGAGCAAGTCGGAATCGGCGGTGATCATGGCCTCGATGGACAAGGGCGATGGCGGCCTGGACGTCTATCCGGACATGTGGATGCCCAACCAGCAGGAGAAGTGGGACACATACATCGATCAGAACGGCACCGTGCTGACCAATGCTTCGCCCTATCCGGGAACCCAGCACATCTTCGTGCCGACCTACATCGCCGATCAGGGTGTCCGGACCATCGAGGATCTGAAGAACCCTGATGTGGTCGCCCTGTTCGACACCGACGGCAATGGCCTTGGCGAATACTGGCCGGGCGCGCCGGGCTGGAACTCGACCAACCGCTGGGCGGTGAAATTCCAATCCTATGGGCTGGACGAGATGTGGGAGGCGGTCCCGGTCGACGACGCGATCTTCAAGTCGCAGCTCGACTCCGCCTACACCCGCGAAGAGGCGATCCTGTTCTATTACTGGACGCCGGAATGGATCCACGCAGCCTATGACATCACACCCATCGAAGAGCCCGCGCGCTACGACGGTTGCGAGCAGATGTACCAGCCGGCGGATCGCGAGGACTGGCTGGAAGCGTCGAAATTCGACTGTGCGTCCAACGACGCCCAGGTGTGGAACGCCTACTCCAAGTCGCTGGAAGAGCGTGCACCCGAGGTCGCCTGCTTCCTGCACAACATGGTGCTGGAGCCGGCGATGGTGAATGGCTGGATCCTGAGGATCGGCCGCGACGGCGAGGATGCGCAGGACGTCGCCGAGGATTGGGTCGACTCCAATCCGGCGATCGTCGACGCGTGGCTGGAGGGGTGCGTCTGACATCCGCCACGGTCCGGGCGGCGCGCCGATCGGCGCGCCTTCCGGGACGACCGACATGACCAACCTGTCGACCGCGGCCATCCGGCGGCCATTCCAGGAGCGCCTGGGACCGGGCCGGCGGCTCGTGCTCGTCGCGCCCGGCGCCGCGAGCCTGATCGAGCTCGCCAGGGGCGAACGGGCCGCCATCCTCGATCCGCAAGGCGGGCAGGGTGTTCTGCTCGCGGCCCTTCCGCGCGCCGATGCCGGAGTGTCGCCGCTGCTCGATTTCGACAAAGGCGCGCCGAGGTCAGGCGACATGGAACCGATGATGGCGCTCCTGTCGGAACGCCAGCGTGGGCTCCTGGCACGGCGCGGGCGCGATCCGGCGACGGCGCCGTGCTGGTTCGTGCCGGCGGACGGCCCCGGCGAGCGCCTCTCCCTCGCCGCCGGGGCCGCCGCCACCCTGATCGTTGCCGCGCCGCTCGGCGAGGATCGCTTGGCCTCGGAGCTGGAGGTGGCGGTCGAGCGTGCGGCCGGCGGCAATGCCCCGATCGTCCCGGAGCCGCTTTGGGACCCGGTGGACGAGTTCATCGTCGATCGGCGCACGGCGCGGGCATACGCGCTGGCCAAGGGACAGTTCGTCCAGATCGTCGATATCGAGGGCCGGCAATGCTCGGACTTCCAGGCCTTCCCGCGCCGCGCCCTGGACGCCGGGCAGGAGCGGTTCATCGACACCACCGTCTCGCGCAGCATGATCGGGCGGGCCTATCCGGCGCCCGGGCTCTGCGACAAGTTCTTCGACCAGGACGTCAACCCGCTGGTCGATGTGGTTCAGGATACCTGCGGCCGGCACGACACGTTCGGGCTCGCCTGCACCCAGCGCATCTACGAGCGGATGGGCTATTTCGGCCATGTCAGCTGTTCCGACAACATCTCGGCCGAGATGGCGGCGTGGGACGTGGCGCCGCGGCCGGCCTGGTCGGCGATCAACTTCTTCTTCAACACCCAGGTCGGCCAGGACGGCGCGATCCTGGCCGATGAGAGCTGGTCGCGGCCGGGCGATCATGTCCTGATGCGCGCGGCCACCGATCTGGTCTGCGTCTCGACCGCCTGCCCGGACGACACCAGCCCCATCAACGGCTGGAATCCGACGGACATCCTGGTGCGCATCTACGATGCCGGGGCGCCGCTGCGCCGCAAGACGGGGTTTCGCATGAATGCCACGGCGGCGACGGCGCTCACCCGCGAGACCGGGTTCCATCCGCGCACCCACGCCCTCACGCGCCACTATCGCGCCGTGAAGGACCTCTGGATCCCGACCTCGTTCGGTGCCGGTGACGCGATCGAGGAATATTGGGCGACCCGCGAGGCGGCCACGATCCAGGACCTGTCGCAGATCTCCAAGACCGAGATCGTGGGGCCGGATGCCGAGCGCCTGATGGACTACGCCCTGCCGCGGGACGTCACGCGCCTGGCCGTCGGCCGGCTGATCTACAGCCCGATGCTGCGCCCGAACGGCGACATGGTCGATGACGGGACCCTGTTCCGCCTCGCGCCGACGCGCTTTCGGTGGATGAGCTCGGCCGCCGACAGCGGCGCCTGGCTCGGCTATCTGGCCCGCGAGCAGGCCCTGGACGCGCATGTCAGGGTGGTCGGCGGATCGATCCACAACGTCGCGGTTCAGGGTCCGGCGGCGCGGGACATTCTCGCCCGGGCCGTCTGGACCGCCGAGCATCAGCCGTGCCCGGAGGAGCTGCGCCGGTTCCAGTTCCTGGTCGGCCGGATCGGGGAGCAGCAGGGGCCGGCGGTGCTGGTCTCCAACAGCGGCTACACCGGCCTGCCGGGCTACGAGGTGTTCTGCGCACCCACCGACGCGGTCGCGGTCTGGGATGCGATCATGGACGCCGGAACCCCTCGGGGGCTCCGGCCCATGGGCCTGGACGCGCTCGACATGCTGCGGATTGAAGCCGGGCTGCCGGCGCTCGGCAGCGAGTTCAGCCCCGAGATCGACCCGCGCGAGGCCGGGGTCGGGTTCGCGGTCTCGCTCAAGCGCAAGTCGGGCGACTTCGTCGGCCGCGCGGCCTTGGAATCATCGGCGCCACGCCGGGTCCTCACCGGGCTGATCCTCGCCACGACCGACGCAGTTCCGGCCGGATCGCACATCTTTGGCGCCGGCGATGCGGTACATGGTGTGGTCACGTCGTCCGCGCGCTCGCCCAGGCTCGGCTGCACCATCGCCCTGGCGCGAATGGCTAAGGACGCGGCGGAGACCGGTGGGATGATCGAGATCGGACTGCTCGACGGCACCAAGCGCGCCATGGCCGAGCTCACCACACTGCCATTCGGCGCGGAATAGTCCGGCGGCCGGCACCTTCGCTGCAGCCGTTCAGGCGCACTCCACCGCGTCGGCCGACCAGCGGTTCGACGGCGGTAGCGATTTCGCCTGCGCCAGACGGTCGCGCGTTGCCAACCAGGCCGCGGCCCAGATGGCGGGATCCTGCACCACGCGCGATGGATCTTTGGCACTTCGCACGATGCAGTCCGGCAGGCAGGCCCGGCCCGATGCCTGGCCGGTCGGGTGGTAGCGAAGGTCGAAGCTCCAGCGGACCGTGTCGCTGGTATTGGCCAGGGAGGAATGGCTGGTCCGCCGGTGCAGGAACAGGATGTCCCCGGCCGTCATCGGCAGGGGTACCGACCGGGATTCGTCGATCAGCCGGTCGGCGATGCGCAACTCGCCGACCCTGTCGGGACAATGGGTCAGCAGCCCGTCGCGATGGCTGCCCGGAATGACCGCCAGGCAGCCCTTCTCGATGGTGGCGTCGGTCAAGGGGAACCAGATTGTGACCATCTCGGTCGCGTCCCCGTCTTCGGTGATGACGCCGTTGTCCTGATGCCAGGGCGTGCGGCCAACCAGCCCGGTGCCGGTGGGGATGCCCATCGAATCCTTGAGCTTTCCCGATGCCCCGAAGGTCAGCGCGCCCTGGGGCGGCTTGATGCGCACATGCTGCACCGGGTTGGAGGTGATCTCGGGCCCGATCACGCTCTCGACGGCATCGAGCAGGGCGGGGTGGGTCAACAGCCGGAAGATCGACGGCGCCAGGCAGATCGGGGTCTCGGCCGGGATGCCGGCCCGTGGAGGCAGCGCGAAATCGAAGTGCTGATGGAAGATTTTCCCGGTCGTCTCGTGCAGCTGCACGACCTTCTCGGCGAAGCTGAGCTCCGGCCAGGTCGACGGGATCTCGCCCGCGGCCTTCAGATCCCGCAACAGGCCCTCGAGCACCTCCGTGTAATCGGCGAAGACGGCCGCGAAATCCCGGTCCGGGTCGAACAGGCCGGGCACCACCAGATAGCCCTGGTCCTCGAATTGCGAAATCTGCTCTGCGGTCAGGGCTGCCATGACCTGATCCTCCATCGATCGTCTTGAACCGGCCTGCCGCCGGCGCGGTGTCGCTATGCGAAAAGGGTCTTGAAGCGGTCTATCGAGGCCCGGAAACCGTCCTCGAAGCTGCCGCCTTCCGGCCGGTGCACGCTCTCGAACGAGATCACGCCGTCATAGCCGTCGGTGCGCAGGGCGTCGGCCATCGGCTGGAACTGGTCGGCGAGCTGGCCCTCGCCCATGCGGCGGACCTCCAGCGTGGCGCGCGGCGTGTCGACCTGGACGTCCTTGATGTGGATGTGGCCGAGGTAGCCGTCGCGCACCTCCTCGTAGCCGTCCGGCCAGGCGCGCTCGTGGCACCAGCAATTGTTGGCCGGGTCCCAGAGCACCTTGAGGGTGTCCTTGGCGTCGAGGTCGTCGATCAGCTTGCGGGCGGTGTAGTTGGAATTGACCATCGTGCCGTTGCCGGTCTCCACCACCAGCGTCACGCCCTCCGCCCGCGCCAGCTCGACAGCGGGGGCGATCAGCGGCGGCAGGGTATCCCAGGCGCCCTTGGCGACGTTCCAGACCTCCGCCCCGTTGCGACCCCACAGGATCTGCTCCTTCTTCGAGGTCATGATGCGCACCAGCGGCGAGCCAAGCTCATGGGCCATGGCGATCACCCGCTTCAGCGCATCCATGTGGCGGGTGTGCAGATCGTCGCCCGGCCGGTTGGCCGTGGTCATGCCCGCGAAGATGTGCCGCGACAGGCAGGAGACGGGCGTGTCGTGCCGGTCCAGCAGGGCCTTGATCCCGGCGATCTCCTCCTTCGAATGATCGCCGACCTCGGTGTCGCCGACGAATTGCAGCTCGGCGTATTCCAGGCCGTACTCGTCCATCACCGCCAGCGCGTGGGCGAGGTCTCGGCTGATGCCGTCGCAGATCACACCAAGCTTCATCTCTGGTCTCCGGGCCTAGCGGTGCAGTTCCGCGCCGATGATCTCCTCGATCACGCGGGTCACGATCCAGTTGTCCCCGTTCGGGTATTTGGTCTTGCCGGCATGGAACAGCTGCATGGCCGTCGATGCGGTATGCATCGGAACGCCCAGCTCCTCGGCAAGACCGAGCGCGATCGTCAGATCCTTGTGCATGGTGTTGATGTGGCTGCCGGTGCCCTCGAACTGACGGTCGATGATCTTCTCCAGCGCGTTGTTCGCCACTCCGCAGCCGGCGCTGGACGTCGATACGACATTCAGCAGAACCTCGCCCTTCACGCCGGCCTTGGCTGCCAGGGCCGCCGCCTCGAAGGTGGCGGAGAAGATCGAGCCGATCAGCGACTGCAGGCAGGCCTTCACGGTCTGACCATCGCCGGCCTTGGACCCGACACGATGGATCGTCCCCGACACGGCCTCCATGACCGGGGCGAAATCGTTGAGGACCGCGCCTTCGCCGGCCGCCATCATGGTAAGCGTGCCGCCCTGGGCGCCGGGAAATCCGCCGGAGACCGGGCTGTCGATGAGGTGGATGCCCGAGCCCTCCATCGCCGCGCCGATCTCGCGGGCCTCATGGGGCTTGATGGTGGCGGTGAGGATCACCGCGCCGCCCTGGGCCATGCTGCCGACCAGCCCGTCCTTGCCGAGGATGACGGATTTCGCCTGGTCGCCGTTCATCACCATGACGTAGACGGCATCGGCATTGGCGCCGACATCGGCGACGCTGCTCGCGGGAGTGCCGCCCATCTCGGCGAAGGCGGCCAGGCGCGCCTCGCTGAGATCCAGGCCGGTGGTCCGGAAACCGTTCTTGATCAGGTTCTTGGCCAGGCCGGACCCCATATCGCCAAGGCCCACGACGCCGACACGTTGCATGCGCAAATTCCTTTCGAGCTCTCCCGCCCTACCGCACCAGGAAGAGCGAGATCTGCGGGAAGAAGAGAAGGACCGCCAGGATGATGACCTGCAGGCAGATGAACGGCCCGAAGGAGCGGTAGATCGTCACCAGGTCGATACTCGGTGGCGTCACGCTTTTCAGGTAGAACGCCGCCGAACCGAAAGGCGGCGTCAGGAACGCCACCTGCATGTTGACGCTGAACAGGATACCAAACCAGATCGGGTCATAGCCAAGCTGTTTCACGATCGGCATGAAGACCGGCATGCACAGCAGCACGATGCCGATCCAGTCCATGAACATGCCCAGGATGAAGAAGATCAGCATCATCACCAGGATGACCACGATCGGCGCGACGTCGAGCCCGAGAATGGCGTTGGCCACGAAGCGGTTGCCGCCCGACAGGCTGAAGGCGCCGGCCAGCACGGTTGCGCCGAAGGTCACCCACAAGATGGTGCCGACCGAGCGGTAGGTCTGCTCCATGCCTTCGAGCATCATGACCGAGCTGAGCTCGCCGCGGATCCAGATGAGCAGCGTGGAGGCGACGACGCCCATGGCGGCCGCCTCGGCATAGCCGGTCACGCCGCCGTAGATCGAGCCCAGCACCAGGTCGACGACGACCAGCGGCGGCAGAAGCCCCTTGGCGATAGGAAGGCCCTCGCCGTTCTTCTGCAGCCAGGCGACCAGCACCAGCGCCACGGCGGCGCTGGAGAAGATGAAGGCCGCGACAAGATCGCTGTCACGGATTCCGAGCGCCCAGGCGATGAAGGCGCAGCCGAGCCCGACGCCGAAGGGGGCGAGGCAGAAGACCAGCTCGCCGCGGTGATTGATCTCGTGGGTCTCGGTCTCGACGCCGGACTCCGCGGGGAGCGGCGCCAGCTCCGGCTGCAGGCGCGTGCGGACCACGATGTAGAGGATGTAGGTGCCCGCCAGCATCAGCCCCGGAATGAAGGAGGCGGTGAAGAGCTTGGTGATCGAGGTCTCGGTGACGAGGCCGTAGATGATCAGCACCACCGAGGGCGGGATCATGGTGCCGAGCGAGCCACCGGCGCAGATCGTGCCGATGGCGAGATGCTTGTTGTAGCCCAGGCGCAGCATCTGCGGCAGGGCAACCAGGCCCAGCAGCACGATCTCGCCGCCGATGATGCCCGACATCGCGGCCATGATGACTGCCATGATGGTGGTGACGATGGCGACGCCGCCCCGCATCCGCCCCATGGCGATGTTGAGCGCGTCGTACATGTCCTTGGCGATGCCCGAGCGCTCCAGCAGAGAGGCCATGACGATGAAGAAGGGCACGGCGATGATCGCGTGGGTGACGACCAGGTCGTAGACCCGTTGCATGACGAGGCCCAGCCCGGGCTCGCCGAAATTCAGCCAGATGATGATGGCGCCGAGGAAACCGGTGGCGAAACCCAGCGGCACGCCCGCCACCAGCAGCGCGAAGATGCCGATGAGCAGGAGCAGCGACAGGGTCCCGACGCCGAGATCGGCGCGGAAATCGCCTAGGATCCAAAGCGGGACCGTCAGCCCGAGCAGGATCGCGATGGCGAAGAGGGCGACAGGGGTCAGCGCGCGCTGGTTCATGACCCGTCATCCTCTTCGGCGGCCGGAATGCCCGGCCTGCCGCGCCCGAACCAGTCGACGAGGATGTTGTTGAGGGACTGCGCGGCCACCAGCGCCGTCACGATCAGCACCAGCGGCTTGATGGTCGCCGGGATCGGCGGATCGAAGATGGTGCCGAAGCGCTCCCAGGTGATGAACGCCTTCCAGGCGACGTCGCTTCCGCCAACGAGCATCAGCGTCGCATAGACCGTGAGCACGAAGAGGGCGGTGTAGTCGAAAGCGCGCCGAACATTCCTCGGCACGATGTCGTAGATGGCGGTGATGCGGATATGGGCCCGGCGCTGCATCGTGTAGGCGCCGGCGGCCAGGTAGACGATCGAGCCCATCCACAGCACCAGCTCGTTCACCCACAGCGTCGGGCTGCCGAAGAGGTAGCGCATCGCCACCTCGTAGAAGGTCACGAGAACGCCCGCGAAGATCAGGAACATCGTCACCCGCGAGATCGCCGTGACGACACGGTCGAGCGGCGTGTAGCGCTCGCTGTCGGGCGGTGCGGCGATGTAGGCGGCGATCCCGCCGATCACGCCCTTGCTCTCCACCAGTTCCCGGGTTCGCTCGTCCATGGCCGCCCCTTCGCCCGCCAGTGCCGGGTCGATATCGCTGAAGTCGTGAAAAAGGGGCGGGCCGGCACCCCATTACGCCGGCCCGCCAGGGAGGTGCCCTAGTCGATCAGACCGATATCGGTCATGAAGTTGACATGGCTCTCCATCACCGCCTGGGCGGCCGGGGTCTTGTTGCCCCACTCCTCCCAGCGGCTTTGGGCGAAATCGCGGAACGCCTTGCGGTCCTCGGTCGACCAGTTATGGATCGTCACGCCATTGGCGGCGATCTCGCGCGCGGTCTGCTGATCGCGGATCTCGGTCAGCAGCGCCAGATCCAGCGCGATGCCCTTGAGCGAGACCTCGATCATGGTCTGGATGCTCTCGGGCAGTTCGTCCCAGGCACCCTTGTTGCAGGAGAGCTGCTCCGACGGCATCGAGTGGAAGCCCGGATAGGTGACGTGGCTCGCCACGTCGAACAGCCCGAGCGAGTTGTTGGTGTTCAGCGTCGAGGCGTCGGCCCCGTCGACGATGCCGGTCCTGAGCGCGTTGGGCACCTCGCCGAAATCCATCACCACCGGCTTGGCGCCGAAGGAGGCGAAGATCTCGGTCTCCAGGCCCGGGGGCGAGCGGAATTTCCAGTCCTCCAGATCGGCGAAGCCGGCCAGCGGACGGGTCGAGGACAGCGACTCATGGCCCTGCAGCCAGAAGCCGACCAGATGCATGCCCTGCGGATCGTAGAGATGCTCCTGCACCACCGCGCGGCCGCCACCATGGTCGAGCCAGGCCAGGAACTGGTAGGGCGTGTCGTATCCGCCCATGATGTCGCCGGCGAGCTGCCAGCCGGCATCCTTGCCGACATTGCCGGTGATCCCGCCCATGTCGCAGTCGAGGATGCCCTGGGACGCCGCGCCCATCACCTCGTTCTGGGCGACCACCTCGGACGAATAGTGCATCTGGATCTCCAGAGCGCCGTCCGACATGGTCTGAACCTCGTCGATGAAGCGCGCGATCAGCTGCCCCGGCGTCGACTCCGCCGAGAAATGCGTCTGGATGCGCAGCTTGTAGTCCGCGCCCAGCGCCGGTCCGGAAACGATCGCGAGGGCGGCGGCGCCCGCCAACAGTTTGGCCGTTGATTTCATTGTCTTTCCTCCCTGAGGTCTTCACATGGAATTGGCTGTTTTCTTGCGGCCGACGGACCCCGTGTCCCTCGGCCCACCGGCTAGTGAACCCGTTCGAAAGGCGCCTCCCTTGCCGATGTCGGTATGAAGTCGTATCGGACCGGCACCGCCGCGCCCGCGCCCATGGATTGCTCCGCTGCCAGGGCGATGGCCTCGGCCACGAGCCCGTCCTCCAGGCCGGGGAAGGGCGCGGAGCCCTCCAGATGGTCCAGGAAGGCGTCGAGCTGCGCGGGATAGGTGTCGGCCGCGCGCGAATACCAATGCTGGTGCCCGCCAAGCGACTGGATCGTGTCGCCGCGATAGAGCGCCACGTCGACCGGCACCGGCATGCGGGATTGCACCATGCCCTCCGAGCCGACGATTTCGATGCGCTCGTCGTAGCCATAGCCGGTGCGCCGGCTGAAGTTCATCTGGCAGAAGGCGCCGCCGGCCATTCGGAGCGTCAGCGCCGCCGTGTCGACGTCGCCATGGCGGCCGTAGTCGGGCTCGAACAGGCAATCGCCGTCGGCATAGACGGAGACCGGCCGGTCGCCGGAAATCCAGCAGGCCAGGTCGAAGAAATGCGCGCCCTTGTCGCGCAGCTGGCCGCCGGATCCGGCGACGTACTGCACCGGCGGGGGCGCCTGGGTCCGCGAGGTCAGGACCATCAACTCGATGGCGCCAACCGCGCCGGCATCCACATGCGCCTTCAAGGCCGCGTGCTGTGCGTCGAAGCGGCGATTGAAGGCGAGGCCGGATTTGAGGCCGGCCGTCGTTGCCGCCGCAAGGGTTTCGACCGCCGAGCCGAGATCGGTGTCGATCGGCTTCTCGCACAGGAAGGAAATGCCCGAGCGGATGCAGGCGCGGGCGATATCGCCATGGGTCGCGGTCGGCGTCGCGATGATCGCGAAGTCGCAGCCGGCCTCCAGCGCCGCCTCCAGCGTGGTGGACGCCTCGGCGCCATGGCGGCCGGCGAGCACGTCTGCGCTGTCGCCGTCGATGTCGTAGACGTGGCTCAGCCGCGCCCGCGTGCACTTCTCCAGGCACGCCGCATGGACCCGGCCGATGAAGCCGGTCCCGATCAGCAAGGCCCGGGTCAGGTCAGCCATTCCAGCCGTCCCGGCCGCCAAAGGTCCCTCGCCAGATTCGGAAGAAAGGTCCGGTCGCGGCGGCCGCGCGCATGATGTCCGCGGCACCCTTCGCGCCACCGGACAGCGGCCGGGTCATCTTATGGGTCCTCCCGCCTTGGCCAACGGCGCCGGCTTGTCCCTCCGGTCACCTCGTGACGTCGGCATGATGCGAACGCACAAGCGAAGAGTCAATAGATCACATCAAATGATGCATCAATCTCGAAGGCCGAATAGGCGCACTGCGCGATTGCCGAGCGGGAGTTGCGCCGCAGAGACCGGTCCGGAAGCACGGCGTGAGGATGTGAGCGTCAGGCGGCCGAGGAGACCGATGCGAATTCGGCGTCGAACCGGGCCGGAAGGTTCTCGCGGAGCAGGATTTCCACCGGCAGGGGCTCGACCGTGCAATCGCCCTGCCGGTTCAGATCGACAAGCGCGTTGACCGCCGACCGTGCCGCCCGGTTGACGCTCTGGTGCACCACCGCGTCCATGATGCCGCGCAGCAGGTAGCCCCGGGTATCCGCCGCCAGGTTGTGGCCGATCAACACGACCTCCTGGCCGCGTCCGCGCTCTTCCAGGGCCTGCACTACGCCCGGCATTCCGCCGCCGACATTGTAGATGCCGACCAGCTCGGGATGCTCGTCCAGGACGGCGCCGATACGGGCATGGCTCTCCCGCGGATCGTCGTGGCCCGCCACATGCTCCAGGGTCACCATCTCCGGGAACTCGGCGCGCAGGACGCTGCGGAAGCCGGCCTCGCGCTCCTCATGGGCGCGGTAGAGCGAACTGCCCCACATGACCGCGATCGACCCGGCGCCCCGCACGAAGCGCCCCATCAACAGGCCGGCGGTGCGGCCGGCGGCGCGATTGTCCATGCCCACATAGGCGTCCCGGCGCACGCCAGCGATGTCGGAAAGGAGCGTGACCAGCGGAACGCCGTGCGCGCCCAGCTCGTCGACAGCCTCGGCGACAAAGGGGTGGTCGAGCGCCTGGAAGGCAACGCCGGCCGCGCCCGTCGACGCGCATTGCCGCAGCGCCTCGGCCAGGGCCGAGGGATTGAACCGCTCGACATAGCGATGGCGGAGCGTCGTGCCGCGCGCGATGCACTCCCGCTGAAGCGCTTCCGCCAGCCGTTCCGTGGACGGGCCGGCCGCGGCCGGCAGCAAGGCCTCGAAGGCCAAGCTGCCACGCTGGCTGCCGATGCCGGCCGCCTCGCGCCGTTCCAGATCCTCCAGCGCCCGGCGCACCCGCTCGATGGTGACCGGCCGCACGCCCGGCCGCTCGTTCAGCACCCGGTCGACGGTCGCCGTGCTGACGCCGGACTCCAACGCGATGTCGAGGATCCTCGCCTTGCGGCCCTTGGCCATGCGCTTCCGTTCCCTCCGCCGCACCCGACCCATCTGGTGGGTGCGATCATCAGTCGGTCCACATCATGGGCGCCATCACCGGCTCCAATGATGTGAATTCTCAGGGGCAGTATACATCATTGCTGCATCAAGCGAACCGTCACGACCGCGGGCCTCGGACGACTCGGCACACCGCCAACCGGGCGCTAGGGTTACGGCGATCGTCTCGGCAAGGCAATCGAGGACGGAATGGTGGAGGCGGATCGTGCCTTGGTTGAGCGCAAGGTCAGGCAGACCTGGCCGGACGCGTTCGATGCGGTCATGGGCATGCTGGACCGGATCGACGTCCATGGCGCGTCGGATGCCGTCCTGGCGCGGGTCCAACTGGCGGTGCTGATGCAGACCGACGGGGATCGCCAGACGATCCCTGGCCTGGTCGACATGGCCAGCAGCGATTACCGGGATGCCCTGGTCGGTGCGGAATATCCGGACCAGATGCGTTGGGGGTTCTCGGATATCGGCAAGCTCGACCCGGAAGAACAACGAGCTTACCGGGACGCCGTCACCCGCGATCGCAAACGGTATCTGGACTGGCTCAAGAAACCGGGTGTGTGAAACCGCCCGGCGACGGCCCGAGGGCGCCTTTAGACTGCCGGGAGCTGCACGCCCATGCGGGCGCCCTGCTGGTCGGAGCCCGAGAGATTGCCCCAGTTGTTCACCTTTTCCTTCCAGTCGATGTAGCGGAAGGGCCGGCTGTCGCAGATCGTCTGCGAGATCGCCTTGTCGATCTCCCAGAACCGCAGCGCCTCGGAGACGGCGAAGATCACGAAGACCAGCGCCCGCGGCACGGTCCGGCCGAGATCATTGTTCCGGGTGACGGTCTGCAGCGCCAGGATGGAGTTGTAAATCGACGGTGGCCCGTTGACCGACAGGCCCTCGGTCCAGGCGCCCAGGATCGTGTAGTTCGGGCTGTAGGGGATGGTCCGCGTGATGCTGACGCCGGGGATGACCGGGTTGGTGTCCTCGAACTTGGCGGCGATCTTCTCGTTGCGGAAGCCGACGATCCAGACATCCTTGCGGCTCAGGAACACGTCGACCCAGGTCGACGCCGATGTGTGCGGAATGCCGGCGATGAGGCGGATGCACATATCCGGCCCGATCCGCTTCAGCGCCAGCCGGCTGCGCACATAGGCCAGGTCCTGGCGGTAGCGGTCGCATTCGAAATGGATGGTGCCGTCCATGATGTCTCGTTCCCGCTCGATCCCGATCCGTCAGGGCACCGCCGCCCCAAAACGCGGGCCCGATCCGGCAGAAAGGATAGGGAGAACCGGAGCGAGATCGATGTGATCGCGATCACAAGGTGACGGCGCCGGTCACCCGGGTCTTGCCCGCACATACGCCCCCAACCCCGCGAACACCCCCAGGCTTGCCAGGACCATCACGACCGTTCCGGCGGCGCCGATGGCAAAGAGCGGCGAGTTGATCGGCGCCAGCAATTCCACCGCGATCCCGAGTCCGGCCAGGTAGAGGGCACCCAGCGTGGTCAGGCGAAGCTGAATGGCGGCCAGATGCCGTGCGGTCCCGATGCCCGGTTGGGCGCCCCGGATCGCCTTGCCGGATCGTTCCAGCGCCTGCGCGATGGCGACCGGCTCGCGACGATCGGCCCGGCAGACAATGCAGAACAGGGCGATCAGCAAGCCATAGAGAATAAGGTAGAGCGGTTGCCTCTGGCCGATCCAGGAGAGAACCGGCCACAGCCATTGCGGTCCCTCGCCGCTAATCGGGTCATACAGCCACAACGGAAGCGGCATCACCAGCACAGCCGCGATCAGCGGGATCATGCCGGCCGGGTTGAGTCTCAGCGGGAAGCCCTGTGCGCCGGGAGTCGTACCCGCAGTGCGGGCATTGGACCCCTCGACCAGGACCCGGCGATGCGCCTTCTCCATGAAGACGATCAAGCCGGTCATGACGACCGGCATGGCCGCAACGATGAGCAGCGACCAGACCGAGAACGCTCCGACCCGGACGAGATCGAGCGTGCCGGCCAGCACCTCCGGAAGGCCGGCGGCGACGCCGGCGAACAGGATCAGCGACGGCCCATGGCCCAGGCCCCGCGCCGTGATCTGGTCGCCCAACCACATCAGGAACAGCGTGCCCGCGGCAAGCGTGACCATGGTCGTGGCCCGGAACGACCAGCCCGGATCCGGCACCATCGGGCCGGAATACCCATACGCGCCCTCCATCGCCATGGCGAGCCCCAGGCCCTGCAGGGCGGCAAACGCCACCGCGGCGAACCGGACATGTCGGTGCAGCGATTGCCGTCGGAGCGTCCCCCCGTCCTTTGCCCGGCCCGCTGCGGGCCAGGCGGCGGCCAGAAGCTGCACGACCACCAGCGCGACGACATAGGGGACAAGGCTCAGGGAAAAGACGGACAGGCGCTGCAAGGCGCCGCCCGAGAGGACATCGATCACCTCGAGCGATGTGCCGACGCGCGGCCACTGGAGCCCGGAGTTGAAGCTGGTGTTCAGATAGTCGATGAAATTCGACCACCAGTGTTCGTTCAGAAGACCGGGATCGATCCCCGGCACCGGAATGTGGGTCCCGACCCGGAAGGCGATCAACGCGCCGAGCGTGATCCAGATCCGGCGTCGCAAGTCCGTCCGGCCCGAGCCGTCGGTCCGGTCCGGACCGGCATTGACGGCCAGCGCCGGTTCGGCATGCTTCAGGGCCATGGCTTGGGCATTCCGCAGTGACGCTCCGACCGACCCGCAACCCAATGCATATGGGATGGCGTGCCAAGCGCCACAACGGCGTGCAGGCTATCGGGTCGGCCCTGCCCGCCAATGGCGGCAACGCGAACGAGGAACAGCGCCTTGATCCGTCCGTTCCGGCACGCCGACCTGGGCTGGGTCCTGAAGCTGAATGCGGAATTGGAGGTCGAGCTTTCCCCGCTGACGGAGCGCCGCCTCCTTGAGCTGTCCGCTCGGGCCTTCTCGTTCCGGGTCGTCGAGCCGGACCGCGCCCTGCTGCTGACCTTCGACCAGGACGCCGACTATGACAGCCCGAACTTCCTCTGGTTCCGGGACCGCTATCCGCGCTTCGTCTATGTCGACAGGATTGCCGTCGCGGCCCATGCGCGAGGGGACGGTTTGGCGCGGGCGCTCTACGAGGACCTGTTCCAATCTGCCCGCGCCGCCGGCCACAGCGACATCGTCTGCGAGGTCAACAGCGAGCCGCCCAACCCGGCCTCCGACGCCTTCCACGCCCGGCTCGGATTCGAGGCGGTGGGGCGCGGCGCCTTGGACAATGGCAAGCAGGTGCGCTACCTGCGCGCCGCTCTCTGACAGTCGGGCTCCGACGCCGGGCTAGCCTGATTTGCCGCCGAACAGCCCGGCCAGGTAGTCCACCATCTCCGGCACCATGCGGTCGCCCCAGCCATTGGCCTTGGCGACGCCCAACTGCTGCTTGGTGGCTGGTGCGATGAAGCTCGGCGCGCCGACGGCGTCGGCCATGGCGGTGTAGTAGCCGACATCCTTGCGGGCATTGGCGATGGAGAAGGCGAGCATGTCCGGCTGGCCGTCGACGGCGTTGGCCTTGATGAAGTCCATCATGCCCGAGCGCAGCGGCCCGGCCGCCATCACGTCGTATAGGGTCTCGCGCTTCAGCCCGGCCAGATCGGCCATGGCGAAGGCCTCCGACATGGCGCAGGCGGTGGTCATGGCGAAGAAATTGTTGATCAGCTTCAACGTGTGCCCCGCGCCCAGCGGGCCGACATGGAAGACGTTCTCGCCCAGATCGTCGAGCACCGGCTTTGCCTTGGCGAAGGCCGCGTCGGTTCCCGCCGCCATGATGTTCAGCTTGCCCTTGCGGCCATGGGCCGGGGTGCGGCCGAGCGGCGCGTCGAGCATCTCCACGCCCTTCTCGGCCAGGGCTGCGCCGATGCGCCGGGTGGAGTCGGGCAGGGAGGTGCCGAAATCGATCACCAGGGCGCCGGAGGGGAGCCCCGCGATCACCCCCTCGGGTCCGAACATGGCCGCCTCGACCGCGTCGGAAGTGTCGACGCACAGCATCACCACGTCGGATGCCGACGCCAGCGCCGCGTAGCTCTGGGCTTCCTCGGCGCCGCGCGCAACCGCCGCCTCGATCGGCGCCCGGTTGCGATGGGCGATCACGGTCAGCGGATAGCCCAGGCTCTGCAGCCGCTCGACCATGGCCGAACCCATGAGCCCGAGGCCGATGAAGCCGATCTTCGGTTTTGTCGTCATGACGTTGCCTTCCCGATTGAGTCCTGCTCGGGTCCGCCCGTCAGGCGGACCGGTTGATGTGTCGTGGCCGAATTCAGCACGGCCTCCGTCGCCTGCAATGTCGCCAGGCCGTCGGCGCCGCTGACCAGTGGCTCCGCCTCGCCGCGTAGGACGGCGAGGAAATGCCGAAGCTGCGCCGGCAGCGGCTCGGTCGGCCGGTATGCGACCCTCTGGCCGTTGAGCGCCGTCGACCAGTCGGCCGGCTCTTGTCCGGCCTGCCACAGGGTCAGTGACGGCAGTTCCAGGGACCCGGCCGTTCCCATCAGGCGATAGGCCGACTGGCCGGTCTCCGCGATGCCGGGATTTTCGCCGCTGCCGCCCTCCCACGTCCAGGGTGAAATGGCGGCGTCGGTGAGCACGATGGTCCCCAGCGCGCCATTGGAGAAACGCAGCAGCACCGCAGCGGAATCCTCATTGGCGTGCCCGCGCATCGCCGATCCGGTCGCTGCCGTCACCTCGACGATCTCGCCGCAAAGATGCCGCAGCAGATCGATGTCGTGGATCAGGTTGATCATCACCGGGCCGCCGCCGGGCGCCCGCCGCCAGTCCGGTGCGAAATACCCCTCCGGCTTGCGGGTCGCCCATTGCACCGACACCGCGGCGAGCCGGCCGATCGCGCCCTCCGCGATCAGCCGCCGGGCGACCGCGATGCAGTGGTGATGGCGGCGATGATGGCCGACCAGCAGCGGTACGCCGCTTTCCTCGGCCGTCTCGATCATTGCCCGCGCGGCATCGGCCGAGTCGGCGATCGGCTTCTCGACCAGGATGGCCCAGCCGCGGCGCAGGCAGTCGATGGCGGCCTCGCGGTGCGCGGGTGTCGGCGTCGCGACGATGGCCGCGTCGACCGGCTCAGCGGCGGCGAGTGCCTCGACAGACGGGTAGATGCCGGCCCCCGCGGCCAGCGATGCCGCCTCGGCGCCGGCCGCAGCGTCTGGCTCGACCACCCCGGCCAAGGCCGCACCGGGCTCGTCGGCGACGCAGGCGATATGCCGGCGGCCGATCAGCCCGGCGCCGATCACTGCGATGCGTGGCGGCGTGGCCGTCATGCGTCCTACCCCTGTACTTGCCGATGTTCCTCTGCGCAGGATATCCGCAAAGTGCGGAGGAGACAGGGATGACGAGCGCGGTGTTCGAGAAGGGTCGGGTTGCGGTGGTCACCGGGGCGGCGATGGGCATCGGCCTGGCCGCATCCAAACGCTTCGCCGCCGCCGGTATGCGGGTTTGCATGGCCGACATTGACGGCGACGAGCTGGAAGTGGCGTCGGGCCAGGTCGCCGGGCTGGCGCCGGCCGGCGACGATGCCGTGATGGCCATGGAGATCAACGTCGCCCGCTTCGAGGAACTCCAGACGCTCAGCACCGCCGCCTTCGAGCGGTTCGGCGAGGTTGGCCTGCTGATGAACAACGCCGCGGCGCGGGTCGCCGGCGGCGCGTCGGAAGAACTCGACGAGTGGCATCGCACGATGGACGTGAACTTCTGGGGCGTGGTCCACGGCGTGCGGGCCTTCCTGCCGCGGATGATGGAGCAGGGGACGCCGTCCGCCATCGTCAATACCGGGTCCAAGCAGGGCATCACCAACCCGCCCGGCAACGTCATCTACAACGTCACCAAATCGGCGGTGAAGACCTATACCGAGCAGCTCCAGCACCAGCTTCGCAACACCGAAGGATGCCGGGTCACCGCACACCTCCTGGTGCCCGGCTGGACCACCACCGGCAAGCGCGAGCACAAGCCCGGAGCCTGGCTGCCCGACCAGGTGATCGAGCGTATGCAGGCGGCCATGGGCAACGGCGATTTCTACATCATCTGCCCGGACAACGAGGTCACCGAGGAGATGGACCGCAAGCGCATCCGCTGGGGTGCCGGCGACATCACCGAGAACCGCCCGCCGCTGTCCCGCTGGCACCCGGATTACGGCAAGGCCTTCGACGCCTCCGACTGACCGACTCTCCAATCGGTTTTGCATTGCCCGCCGTCGCGGCAATTAATATGTATTTTCCATCCATCTTTCTTGAGCGCGCGCCTGCAGGAGGGACGCTGTGGACTGGACCGACGATCGCCCGCTGCTCGGGGCGGCGCTGTGCCTGATCCCGGCCATCTGGCTGGGCCTGCTGATCGGCGTTTCCTTCATCGCCACGCCGGTTAAGTTCGCCGCACCGACACTTGAGCTCGGGCCGGCGCTCGATGTCGGCCGGGTGACCTTCGGACTGTTCAGCAGGATCGAGTGGGGCGTCGCCGCGGTCCTCGTGCTGATTGTCGCCTTTGCCAAGGCTGCGCCGCTCCGGGCCGTGATGGCCGGGGCGCTGGCCATCATCCTGGCGGTGCAGGCCCTGTGGCTTCTGCCGGCGTTGGATGGGCGGGTCGCCGCGGTGATCGCCGGCGAGCCGCTGCCGCCTTCCTGGCACCACAGCGCCTATGCCGGCCTTGAGGTCGCCAAGGCGGTCCTTCTGCTTGCCCTCGCGGTCGTTGGACTGCGCCGCACTCGCGGCCTCGTCAGTTGACATTCGTATGAGTAATGACTTTGATCGTCTGGCGGGAAAGAGCGCCGCCCCAAGGCCTGCCGTAAACAAAACTAGGGAGGATGACCCATGAAACCCCAATCGACGGGCGCGCTGTCGCTCGCCATTGCCCTTGCCGCCGCCTCGATCGCCGGATCGGCGCTGGCCGACACCTCGGACAGCCGCATCGCGCTGTCCAACAACTACGCCGGCAATTCCTGGCGTCAGGCCATGCTGCAGAGCTGGGAGACGGTCGGCAGCACCGCGGTCGCCGAGGGCATCGTCGCCTCAGCAGATGCCTTCACCACGGCGGAGAACCAGGTCACCGAGCAGGCGGCGCAGATCCAGAACCTGATCCTGCAGGGCTATGACGCCATCGTCATCAACGCGGCCTCGCCGGACGCCCTGAACGGCGCGGTGCAAGAGGCTTGCGACGCCGGCATCACGGTCGTTTCCTTCGACGGCATCGTCACGGCGCCGTGTGCCTGGCGGATCGCCGTCGACTTCAAGCAGATGGGCAAGGACGAGGTCCTGTACCTGGCGGAGAAGATGCCGGAAGGCGGCAATCTTCTGGAGATCCGCGGCCTGGCTGGCGTCTTCGTCGATGACGAGATCAGCGCCGGCATCCATGAGGGCGTGGCGGAGAACCCGCAATTCACCATCGTCGGTTCGGTCCATGGCGACTGGGCCCAGGACGTGGCCCAGAAGGCGGTCGCCGGCATCCTGCCGTCGCTGCCGGATGTGCACGCGGTGGTCACCCAGGGCGGTGACGGCTATGGGGCCGCCCAGGCGTTCCGCGCCGCCGGCCGCGACATGCCGCTGATCATCATGGGCAACCGCCAGGATGAGCTGCAGTGGTGGGCCGAGCAGAAGGCGGCGAACGGCTACGAGACCATGTCGGTCTCCATCGCGCCGGGCGTCTCCACCCTGGCCTTCTGGGTGGCGCAGCAGATCCTCGACGGCCAGGACGTGCCCAAGGACCTGGTGGTGCCGTTCCTGCGCATCGACCAGGACAATCTGGAAGAGAACCTGGCCAACACCCAGGTCGGCGGCGTCGCCAATGTCGAGTACTCGCTCGACGACGCCAAGGCGGTCATCTCGGATGCGGGTATGTGATCCGGTGACCGGTATCGCCAGCGCTGGAGACCGCCCGGTCGATCCCCATCGGCCATGACGGAACCCGGCCAACCGATCGTCAATCTGGACGGCGTCGAAAGGCATTTCGGCGCCGTCCGCGCGCTGGTGGGCGTCGATCTGGCGCTTGCCCCTGGCGAATGCCTGGGCCTCGTCGGCCACAACGGCGCCGGCAAGTCGACCCTGATGAACATCCTGGCAGGCACCCTGGCGCCGAGTGGCGGTGCGGTGCGGGTGCGCGACGACGACGTGACGTCCCGGTATTCCGTCGGCTTCGCCCATGGTGCGGGCATCCGCTGCGTCTTCCAGGAGCTGTCGCTCTGCCCGAACCTCACCGTCGCGGAGAACGCGCGCATCCTGCACCCGGCGCTGCGCGGCTTCGGCTGGCGGGGCCGGGCGGCGGCGCTCATCCAAAGCAAGCTCGACGCGATCTTCCCCGACCATGGCATCGATGCCGGCGACCTGGTCGGCGACCTGTCGATCGCCCGCCGCCAGATGGTGGAGATCGCCCGCGCCTTCACGGTGACCGACGCGCCGAGCGACCTCGTCATCCTCGACGAGCCGACCTCATCGCTGGACGCCGTGGTCGCCGAGCAGCTCCTGGGCTTCGTGCGGCGTTTCGTGGAGACCGGCGGCGCCTGCGTCTTCATCTCGCACCTGCTGGACGAGGTGCTGTCGACCGCCAGCCGCATCGTCGTCATGCGCGACGGCGCGGTCGTGGAGGCGCGACCGGCGGCGGCATTCACCCGCGAGACCCTGGTCGCCGCCATGGGCAGCGTCGCGGAAGACGAGACGGAGGAGGGGCCGGACACCGGATCGAAGCGCACCGGCGCAACGCCTCTGATCACCGCCCGCCCGCCGGCCGATCCGGCGGGCTCGCCGCTGACCGTGCATCGGGGCGAGATCATCGGCCTCGCTGGTCTGGGCGGCCATGGCCAGACCGACATGCTGGTCGGCATCTTCGACGGGTCGGCGGTGCAGGAGCGGTTGGGCGGCCGTCACGCGATGGCGATGGTGGCCGGTGACCGCCAGACCGACGGCGTCTTCCCGCTCTGGTCAATCGCCCGGAACATCAGCATCGGCTCGATGCGCACCCTGCTGCGTTTCGGGCTGGTCGATCGCGACGCCGAGGCAAGGGTCGCGGCCGAATGGCGCGAGCGCATCGGCATCGTCACCCCGGACATGGACAACCCCATCCTGTCGCTTTCCGGCGGCAACCAGCAGAAAGCCCTGTTCGCCCGGGCGCTTGCCTCCGATGCCGAGATCATCCTGATGGACGACCCCATGCGCGGCGTCGATATCGGCACCAAGCAGGAGGTCTACGGCATGATCCGCGACGAGGCGGCGCGCGGCCGGACCTTCCTCTGGTACACGACCGAGATGGACGAGCTGGACCATTGCGACCACGTCTACGTGTTCCGCGAGGGCCGCATCGTCGCCGACCTGCCGCGCGACCGGCTGACCGAGGAGTCGGTCCTGCACGCCTCCTTCGGCGCGGTGGCCTGATGCAGGCCGTTTTCGATCATGGGGTTATCCTCGCCAAACCCTCTCCTTTCGGGGGTTGTCGGATTCACCGATCTCAACACCTTTCTCAATTTCCCATCCCTGTGTCGTTCCAGGGCTTGACCCGGGGACCCAACCCCCGGCCGTCGTGCCCCACGGGTTTGCAGAGCCAAAGCGGCCGCCTCTCAGGCGTCGCCGGAGGCGGCCGCGACATGGGTCCCCGGGTCAAGCCCGGGGACGACGGGGGAATGGTGGGCTCAATGCCTATGGCGGCGGAGGGTGGCAGTGGCTCCTCCGACCGCGCAGGCGGGGCGTAAGCCCATGCCAACCCTCTCGCCGCGCCTCCTGCGCAGCCTGCTGCCGGCCTTCTCGCTGGCCGTCATCCTGGCCGCGATCTTCTACCTGCAGCCGCGGGCGATGAGCTATCTGGGGCTCAACCTGCTGCTCAACCTGGCCCTGCCGATCGCGTTCGCCACCATCGCCCAAATGTGCGTGATCACGGTGAACGATTTGGATCTCGGCATCGGCTCCTTCGTTGGCCTCGTCGCCTGCATCGGCGCCACCTGGCTGGCCGAAACGCCGTTGCTCGGTGTCGCGGCGCTGGCCGGCTGCATCCTGGCCTATGCCGCGCTCGGCGCGCTGATCCATTTGCGCAACCTGCCCTCGATCGTGGTGACGCTGGGCATGTCCTTCGTCTGGCTCGGCCTCGCCCTGCTGGTCCTGCCGACGCCGGGCGGCAGCGCGCCGGAGTGGATCGTCGCGATCATGAAGTACAAGGCGCCGATCCTGCCCTTCACCATCTACGCCTCCATTGCGCTCGCCGTGATCGTGCATGTGGGGCTGATGCGCTCGGCCTATGGCGTGGTGCTGCGCGGGGCCGGCGGCAATCCGCGCTCGGTGGAGCGGGCCGGCTGGTCGCTGCTGCGCACCAAGGTCACCATGTTCGCGCTGGCCGGCTTCTTCGGCGTGCTCTCGGGCCTGTCCCTGATCGGTCTCACCACCTCCGCCGACGCCAACATCGCCCTGCGCTACACCCTGCTGTCGATCGCCGGGGTCATCCTCGGCGGTGGCGAGTTCGTCGGCGGCCGCATCTCGCCGATCGGTGCCGTGATCGGCGCCGCGACCCTAACCCTGGCCGGCTCGTTCCTCTCCTTCCTGCGTATCTCGCCGGACTGGCAGATCGGCGCCCAGGGCGGGATCCTGATCATCGTCCTGGCGCTGCGCGTGCTGATCAACCGGGCTGAGGCGCGGCGATGACCGTCCTCGTGCAACGCCTGCGAATCGTCGGCGAGCAGCCCTGGCTCTGGGCCTATCTCGGCGCCCTGGTCGTGTGGCTCGCCACCATCGCCTTCACCGGCGGCCAGGGGGCGGGGCAGGTGCTGACCGCCGCCTTCTCCTTCGCCGCCTTCTCGGTGATCGTCGGCATCGGCCAGATGCATGTCATCACGCTGGGCCCCGGCAATGTCGATTTGTCGATCCCGGCCACCATGACGCTCGCCGGCGCCGTCTCCATGAAGCTCATGGATACCCAGAACCACATGCTCGCCGTCGGATTCCTGGTCGCGCTGCTGTGCGGTGCCGGCGTCGGCGTCTTCAACTACGGTCTGATCCGCCTGCTGCGCATCCCGCCGATCATCGCCACCCTCTCCTCCAGCTTCCTGGTTCAGTCCACCGCCATCGCCTATGGCCGCGGCATCAAGATCAAGCCGCCGCCGCTGCTGGCCGACTTCACCACCTGGCAGATCTCCGGCGTGCCGGTGCTGGCGGTCTGCGTGATCCTGCTGGCGGCGGTCATGGCGGTCTCCCTGCACCGCACGGTCTACGGCCGCTCGGTGATCGCCATCGGCCAGAACCCCCGCGCGGCCCTCCTCGCTGGCGTGAAGGTCGATTTCATCCGCTTCGCGACCTACGTGCTCAGCGCCATCTTCGCGGGCCTCTGCGGCTTCGTCCTCTCCGGCTTCTCCGGCGGCGCCTCCCTCAACATGGGCGCGGAATACCTGCTCGCCTCCATCGCCGTCGTGGTCATCGGCGGCACTTCCGTCGCCGGCGGCTACTCCAACGTCTCCGGCCTCTGGGGCGCCGCCCTGTTCCTCTTCCTCCTGGTCACCATGCTCAACACCTTCGGCCTCAGCGCCGGCTTCCGCATGGTCCTGACCGGCCTGATCATCATCGCCGTGATCACCCTGGCCGGCGGCAAGAAGGCGGAACGCTGACAAACCACTCCGTCGTCGCGAGCGAAGCGTGGCGATCCACTCTGTCGGCCAGCAGTGGATTGCCGCGTCGCCTTCGGCTCCTCGCAATGACGGCTTTGACTTGAGTGAATTGGTCCGGGAGGCGACAAAGTACGATCCCTGCTCGCCGTATTGGAGACCCGCCCGTGCTCGAATTCCTGCCCCTGATCGTTGGTGTCCTGCTCGCCCAGGTCACGCCCGGCCCGAACATGATGGCCGTGTCGTCGGTGTCCCTGGGGTCGGGGCGCAGGGCGGGGATTTTCACCGCCGCCGGCGTCGCCAGCGGCGTGTTCCTCTGGGCGGTGCTGTTCACGCTGGGCATCGGCGCGCTGTTCGACGCCTTCCCCCAGGCCATCACGGCGATGAAGCTGGTCGGCGGTGGCTACCTTCTGTTCCTGGGTCTCAGGGCGATCCGGGCCGCCTGGCGCGGCGCCAAGGCGGGCGGCACTGGCGCCGGCATGCGGACGACCGGCCCGGGCGCCTACGCGACCGGCCTCATGGTCGTGCTGACCAACCCGAAGGCCGCGCTGATGTGGGTCGCCGTCTCGATCTTCCTGGCCTCGGCAAATCTCACCAACACGCAGTTCTTGATCATCGGCTTCTGCATTTCCCTATCGGCGATGGCGATCTACGGCGCATACGCGCTGCTGTTCTCGACGGGAGTAGCGATACGTACATACGGCCGGTTGGTCCACGCGGTCGAGGCGACGTTCGGACTAGTGTTCGGCGCACTGGGCGCGCGGTTGATCACGGATGGCCTAAAGGAACTGCGTTCGTGATGACTCATTGATCCTCTCGGCGAGGCGAGACCAGGTGCACACAGTTCACTACACGTCCAATCGCGCGGAAATCTGGCGCTGGTATTGGCGTTCCTGGGCGAGACCCAATGGTTTGTGGCGCATTCACGTGCTGTTCGGCATTGGCATCGCCCTTCTGATCACACTTGCATCGGGGACCAGCAGCTTCGAACTGAGCAGATTTCTGCTTCATGTCGTTGTCGGAATACTCGGATGCGTGATCCTGCTGCCACTGTGGCCGCAGATCCGCTTCAAGAGGGCTCAACGGGCTTTGACAATCGATGCCAATGGGCTCAGCACCCAGATCGGCACGCTCTCAGGTTCGGTGCCATGGAAGCAGGTGCGCTCAGTTGAGGAGGACGGTGATGCGATCGCGTTCATTGGCTCAAGCAACAACGCGATGATCGTTCCTGCACGCGCCTTTGCGAGCGTGGAGGCACGCCAGGAGTTTCTGGATGCTGCACTCCGCTGGCACTCAGCCGCTAGTACCTGACGCCCGCAACAATTACTCCGCGCTGGCTGGCGCGCCTGGGCTGATGCGCTTCTTGCCGACGCGGGCGCCGTGACTTATGAGGCGGCGGCCGGAGCGGATCAGCAGGCCGATATCGTGCTGCACGGTGACCAGGGCCGGGGTGACCAGCAGGACCAGGAACAGGCCGAAGCCGAGGCCGTAGACCAGGGTGATAACGGTCGGCATCAGGAAGAGGGCCTGGCGGCTCTCTTCGAAGAGGAGTGGCATCAGACCGACCACGGTGGTGAGCGTCGTCAGCACCACGGCGCGCAGGCGGTCGGCGGCGCCGTCGATCACCGCGGCGATCAGAGATTTGCGCTTGGCGTGGCCGTCGATGGTGGTGATCAGCACGATGGAGTCGTTGATGATGATGCCCGACATGCCAATCAGCCCGACCACGGAGAACATGCTGAGCGGCAGCCCGTGCCAATGGTGCCCCCAGATCATGCCGATGACCCCGAACGGGATGATCGCCATGACGACCACCGGCCGGGTCCACGACGCGAAGATCCAGGCCAGCACCAGATAGATGCCGACCAGGCACAGCATCGCCCCGACCATAGCGTCGCCGAGGAAGCGGGATTCCTGCTCCGCCAACCCGCCGAACCGGTAGGTCACGTCGTAGCGGGCGGCGAGGTTCGGCAGAATGCTGTCGTTCAGCGCCCGGCTGACCTCCGCCGCCGCAACCGGATCGTCCTCGGAGATGTCGCCGGTCACGTTGACGACCGGCAGACCGTCCTCGCGGCGGATGGCGGAGAAGCCGAGCCGGGTCTCGATATCGACGATCTCGCTCAAGGGCACATAACCGCCGCCCGGCGTGGCAAGGCGGGTCTCGTAGATATAGGCGGCGGTCAGCTCCTCTTCCGGCGCGCCGACGCGGATCTCCGCTGTGCGGGCGCCCACGGCGAATTCCGCCGCCTCGATGCCTTCCAGCCGGTCGCGCAGTTCCCGCCCCACCGCGTCGGTGGTAAAGCCGAGCGCCTCGCCCAGCGGCGTCAGGGTCAGCAGCAGCTCGGTCTTGTCATAGGCCAGGGTGTCTTCCAGCGCGCTGACCACGGCGAACCGCGCCAGGTCCGATTTGAGCTGCTCGGCGGCGGCCTTCAGGGTCTCGATGTTGGTGCCGGTCAGCTCCACGTCGATGGCGTCGCCGCCCGGGCCGGACCGCTGGCCGCGCAGGGCCAGGGTCTCCAGCAGCGGGTGCTGGCGGATCTCCGCCTGCCAGTCGCCGATGAAGGCAAAGGAGGAATAGGGGCGCAGATCCGGGTCGATCAGCTCGACCGAGAACCCGCCCAGCAGGTCGCGATCCTTGGAATCGGCGCTGGCCAACCCACGGCCGGTCGAGCCGCCGACCGTCGCCAACGCGAACAGCACCGGCGCGCGGCCATGCTCCTCGGCATAGCGGGCGTCGACCGCGTCCAGGGCGCGGCGCAGCTCGTCCAGCATGGCGCGGGTGTCGTCGCGGGTGGCGCCCGGCAGCATGGCGATGTTGGCGCTGATCACCGCCCGCTCCGGCGCGTTGAAGAAGCGCCAGCGCACGGTGCCGTCGAAGAACAGCGATGCGGAGATCAGCAGCAGCATCACCACCGCGCCCAACGCCGGGTAGCGCGCGGTGATCACCCAGCCCATGATCCGCCGGAACACATTCTCCCGGAACCACACGAAGCCGCGGTTGAAGGCGCGGCTCGGCGCGTCATACCAGGGCGCGCGGTTCTGGGCGGAGAGCGCGTGGCGCATATGCGCCGGCAGGATCAGGAAGCACTCCACCAGGCTGGCGATCAGCAGCACCGCGACGGTGAACGGGATGTCCAGGATCAGCCGGCCGAACCGGCCGCCGATCGCCGCCAGGGCGGTGAAGGCGATCACCGTGGTGATCGAGGCGCTGAAGACCGGGGCCGCCATCCGCCGTGCCGCCGCCGCCGCCGCATCGGCCGGTTTCAGCCCGTGGCGCGACAGATGGTCGGCATGCTCGCCCACCACGATCGCGTCATCGACCACGATGCCGATGCACAGGATCAGCGCGAACAGCGACACCATGTTGAGGGTCAGGCCGAACACCCACATCAATGCGATGGTGGCGGCCATGGCCGTGGGGATGCCGGCGGCAACCCAGAATGCGGTGCGCGCCGACAGGAACAGGAACAGGAAGCCCAGCACCAGCACGAGGCCGGTCAGGCCATTGCGCCACAGGATTTCCAGCCGGTCGCTGACCGCCTCCGCCCGCGTCCGGGTCAGGTCGATGGAGACGCCGTCCGGCACGGTGCCGCGCATCTCGTCGACCACCTGCTGCACGACCGCCTGCAGCCGGATGGTGTCGCCATCGGCGCCGCGTTCGACCCGCAGCACCACCGCCGGGTCGTCGCCATTGTAGTAGGCGGTGCCGCGCTCCACCCCCTCCAGATCCACCATGGCAACGTCGCGGACATACAGCTTGCCGCCATCGGGCAGGGACCGCACTGCGATGTCGGCGACGGTGTTGGCGTCACGGCGCTCGGTGCCGGTGCGCACCCGGGTTGCGCTGGAATCCAGGTCGCCGGCCGGATCGCGGGCGCTTTCCGCGGAGATGGCGTCCGCCACCTCGCGCAGGCTCAGCCCGTGACGGTGCAGATTGGCTTCCGGGACCGAGACCCGGATCACCGGCTCGGCGATACCCCGCTGGCTGATCCGGGTCACGCCGGCGCGGAACAACCGCGCCTGCAGCTCGTCGGCCAGCCGGGTGAGCTGGTCGATGCCGACCGGCCCGGAGATGACCAGGTCGGTCACGCGATCCCGAAACGCGCCACGGCGGATCGTCGGCACTTCGGCATCATCGGGCAGGGTGGTGATCCCGTCGACCACCGCCTTCACCTCGTCGACGGCCCGCTGCATGTCCCAGCCGGTCTCGAACTCCAGGGTGATGGTGCCCAGGTTTTCCCGCGCGATGGAGGTGACCTCGGCGACGCCCTCGACGGTGAGGAGCTGCGGCTCGAGGATGGCGATGACCGCGTCGTCGATATCCTGCGGCCCGGCGCCGGACCAGGGCACCCGCACGGTCACGGTCTCGAACACGATGTCGGGGAAGAACTGGGTGCGCAATTGGGTGCCCGCGGCGACGCCGGACACGATCATCAGGATCAGCAGCAGGTTCGCCGCCGTGCGGTGGCGCACCAGATAGGCCAGCACGCCACCGGATTTCGCGCTGTCGCGCAGGTGGCGGATGTCCATCAGCCGCCGCCGGCGCCACGCTGGCGCAGGCGTTCGACCAGTTGCCGCGGAACCTCCGGCTGGGACAGCAGGCTGCGCAGCCGTTCCCGCCGGTCCTCCGGCATGCGCTGGTCGGCCTCCAGGATCTCGATCAGGCTGCGCCGCTCTTCCTCGTTCAGGGCGATGCGGTCGCCGCCGACGGCGCCGAACCCGGCGGGCGAGGGCAGGGCGGCGGTCGATCCGTCGCCGGTATCGCCGGCCTCGACCGGGCGCACCTTGATGCCGGGGCCGAGCTGCGGCGTCCGTTCGGTGACATAGCGCGCCCCGAACGGCGCCGACCCGATGATCAGCAGGTCGCCCTGGCGGCGCAGGATGGTCGTGGCGATCTCCTCCAGCCGCTCGTCCTCGGTGACGATCAACAGGTTGCCGTCGCTGTCGGCGGCGGTCGCCGGGATCACGGCGACATCGTCCAGCGGCGGCTCGGCCACGGTCACGGTGACGAAGTCGCCGGGCCTCAGGATCGTATCGGACGTGCTGTCCAGCCGTGCGTACGCGATGCGGCCGGTGTCGCCGGACTCCACCACGGCGCCGACCCGCTCGATTTGGCCGCCGACCTCCATGCTGGCCCCGTCCAGCTCCAGCGACACCACCACCGGCGCGGCGCGCAGGGCGCCATCGTCCAGCAGCCGGGCGAATTGCGTGTTGGAGACCCGGAAGGCGACCTCCAAGGCCGTCAGGTCGATTAGTGTTCCCAGCCGCTCATTGGCCGAGACCCGGCGGCCGATCGCCGCGTCGACCTCGCTCAGCAGCCCGTCGAATTCCGCGATGACGCGGGTTTCGGCCAGGATGCGGGCGGCCTCGTCGCGGGTGATGGCGGCGCGCTCGATGGTCCGGTTGGCGCGGTCGATGCGGTTGCGGGCGCTGACCAGGGCCAGCATGCGATTGGCGACTGTCTGCTCGGCATTGGCCAGCGACATCTCCGCCTCTTCGACCGTGGCGGCGGCGGCGAATTCGCGCTCCAGCAACTCGCGCTGGCGGTCCAGCGCCTGGCCGCGCAGCTCGCGCTGGGTCTCCGCGGCGGCCAGCTCGGCCTCGGCGACGGTCAGCGCCTCGCGGGCCTCGACCGCCTCGGCCTGGGCGTCCAGCAGCGCCACCTCGGCATCAGCCAGCTTGGCCTGGGCCTCGGCCGGGTCGATGGCGAACAGCAGGGTGTCGGCCGCGACCGCCGCGCCGTCGCGGAACCCGTCGGACAGGTCGACGACCCGGCCCGCCGTCGCGGCGCGCAGCTCCAGGGTGCGCCAGCTTCGCAGCTCGCCATAGGCGGTGATCACCGGCTCGGCCGTGACCTGCTCCAACACCGCCACGTTGACCACATAGCTGCGCTCCTGCGCGCCGCCGGGCCGACCGGATTCGGTGCTTTCGCGGGCATCCATCAGGCGCACCACGCCGACGGCGACGAAGCCGATGGTCAGGGCCAGCAGCAGCAGGCCGACGATGCCGCGAACCAGAAAGCGCATATGCCTCCGCTGCCAATCAGTGTCCCGGCCCGGTGAGCCGCAATCGCAAGTCTAAGTCCAGCCTGGTGCCAAAATGTGTCAAGCCGCGCGCGATTGATTGCAGGATGTGACAATGGCCGCCGCCGACATATGTCGTTACCAATTTCTCCGACGTCCAGTCAGACCCTCCGGTACCTTGCCCCATGGATTCAGCGACCCAGTTCCTGCTCGGCGCGTCGATTTCCGGCGCCACGCTCGGCTCAAGGCTCGGAGGCCGGGCGCTGCTGATCGGCGGTCTGGTGGCGACGCTGCCCGACCTCGATGCCTTCATCCCCATGGGCAACGACATCGACACGATGACCTATCACCGCGGCGTGAGCCATTCGGTCTTCGTGCTGACGGCGGCGGCGCCGGCGGTCGCCTATGCGGTCACCCGGATCGTCCGCCCGGCGCGGGATCTCTTCCCGCAGGTGCTGTTGACCACCTGGCTGTGCCTGGTGACCCATACGATCCTCGATGCGCTGACGACCTACGGAACTCAGATCTTCTGGCCATTGCCGGTCGCAGCACCGGCGGCCTGGCCGGCCGTGTTCATCATCGATCCGCTCTACTCGGTTCTATTGCTGATCGGCGTGCTCTGCGTCTGGCTGATGCGCCGGAACCGGCCGCGCGGCGTGGCGATCAATCGCGTCCTGCTGGCCGTCACCAGCGTCTATCTCGGCCTCGGGCTGACCGCCAACATGATCGTCCGGGCCAATGCCGAGGCCCAGCCGGAACTGGCCGGCATGCGGGTCTTCGTCCAACCGACGCCGTTCAACATCCTGTTCTGGCAGGTGCTGGCGGTGGACGACACGCACTACGTGACCGGGCTGACCAGCCCGTTGCCGTCCTGTCCCATCAACGGTCTCAGCCGGCATGAGCGCCTGACCGACGCACCGCACGGCTTCGAGCCCAGCGAATCGGTGCGGCGGCTGGAATGGTTCACCAACGGCTTCTACACCTATCAGGACCGCGGCGAGACCCTGGCCATCGCCGATCTGCGCATCGGCTATCACCCGGATTTCGTCTTCGCCTTCGAGATCGCGCGGCGCGAGGGAGCGGCCTTCGCGGCGGTCGAGCCGGCTCAGGTCGGCCCGGAAACGCCGCGATCGCAATCCGTTGGCGAGATCATCACCGCCGCGGCCCAGGGCATGGACCGCTGCGCGGCGTGATACACCGGCGCGAAAATCCGCTCTCCGACACGCGTCGTTAATCTTTTGTCAACCAAACCCATTCTACTCAGTTTCGTGGTTCGAGACGCGAGCGGCTACTGGATATTGAGTTGCCGGCGGCCGTTCGGCGGATACGGAAGCGGGATCGGAGAACATGGGTCGGGATGATCGGCACAGTGCCGGGGCCGGCGAGAGCCGGGACGCGCTGCCGCCGCGCTACCGGGTCCTCCTGCTCGACGATGGCGGCGCCCCGGACGGGATCATCGAGAGCCTGCTGGAAAGCGTGTTCCGGATGACGCCGGTCGATGCCGGCCGCGCGGCCCGGGTGGTGCGCGACGGGCGGCCGGCGGATTGCGGTGTCTACCGCTACGAGATCGCCGAAACCAAGGCCAGCGAGGCCATCGAGCAGGCCGGAATCCATCAGGTCGCTGTCCAGATGACCCTGGAACCGGCCTAGGATCCCCGGCGCATGCTATCGCCCGATTATCAGCGCGCCCTGGTCCAGGCCAGCCGGCACGCCGAACGCCTGGGCTGCGAATACACCACCCTGGAATGCCTGCTGCTGGCGCTGACCGAGCAACCGGCGCTGGGGCCGGAGCTCGATCGCTTCCAGATCGACGTGAAGCGCCTGCGCCACGACCTGACCACCTTCCTGCGGGCCGAGAACGGCCATCACCGGCCGCGCGAGACGGAGGCGCCGAGGCCCACCCTGGCGGTGCGGCGGGTGCTGCAGATGGCCGCCGAGACCGATCGCGCGGAGGGTGCCGGGCCGCCCCTGGGCCGACATCTGCTGACGGCGTTGATGGCGCAGCCCGAGAGCCCGGCGGTCTGGTTCCTGCGCCGCCGCTCGACGCTGCCGCAGGGCGATGAGCGGCCGTGGTCGGACGCGGTCCATCGCCATCGTCCGGATCCCGGCCGCGCCTTCGCCGCGCCGCCGCCCCTACCTCAGGTCGCGCCGGCCACGGCGGTCCCGCGGGCGCTCCTGGACTATTGCGTCGACCTCAACGCCAAGGCCGCCGATGGGGCCGTCGACGCGCTGGTCGGCCGCGACGAGGAGGTGGCGCGCACCGCGCAGGTGCTATGCCGGCGCCGCAAGGGCAACGCGCTGCTGGTCGGCGAGCCCGGCGTCGGCAAGACCGCCATCGCCGAGGGGCTGGCCCGGCGCATAATCGAGGGCGCGGCGCCACCGCCGCTGGCGGACTCGACCATCTTCGCCCTCGACATGGGCCGCCTGGTCGCCGGCACCCGCTATCGCGGCGATTTCGAGGAACGGCTCAAGGCGGTGGTGGAGGCGGTGGAAGGGCAGCCGGAGGCGGTCCTGTTCATCGACGAGATCCACCTGCTGGTCGGCGCCGGGGCCGGGGCGGAGGGCGCGCCCGACGCCGCCAACCTGCTGAAGCCCGCCTTGCAGCGCGGCACGCTGACCTGTGTCGGCGCGACGACTCCGGACGAGTTTCGCCGGGTCTTCGCCCGCGACAGCGCCCTGGCGCGCCGTTTCCAACGGATCGACATCGCCGAGCCGCCGGTCGCCGACACCATCGCGATGCTGCGCGGCCTCAAGCCCGGCTACGAGTCGTTCCACGCGGTCCGCTATGGCGATCGGGCGCTTGTCGCGGCGGCGCGCCTGTCGGACCGGTTCCTTGGCGAACGGCGGTTGCCGGACAAGGCGATCGATCTGGTGGACGAGGCCGGCGCCCGCGCGCGCATCCGCGCCCGGTCCGCCGATCGGCCGCGGATCGGCGCGCGGCAGATCGAGGAGGTGCTGGCCGGCATCGCCGGCATTCCGTGCCGGCAGATCGGCGGCGACGAACGGACCGCGCTGGCGCGGTTGGACCGGGACCTTGGGCGCGCAGTGTTCGGCCAGGACCGGGCGATCGAGACGTTGGCGTCGGCGGTGCGGGTCGCCCGGGCGGGTCTGCGCGATCCGGACAAACCGGTCGGAAGCTATCTCTTCGCCGGGCCCACCGGCGTCGGCAAGACCGAGATGGCCCGCCAGCTGGCCGCCACACTGGCGGTGCCGCTGCACCGCTTCGACATGTCGGAATACAGGGAGCCGCATGCGGTCAGCCGGCTGATCGGCGCCCCGCCCGGCTATGTCGGCTTCGACCAGGCCGGGCTTCTGACCGACGCGGTCGGCCGGACGCCGCGCTGTGTCTTGCTTCTGGACGAGATCGAGAAGGCGCATCCCGACCTGTTCAACATTCTGCTGCAGGTGATGGATGCCGGGCGGCTGACCGATGCCGCCGGCAAGGTCTGCGACTTCCGCCAGGCGATCGTCGTCATGACCAGCAATGCCGGGGCCGCGGAGCAGTCCAGGCCGCCGCTCGGCTTCGCCCGCCAGGCGCGGCAGGGCGAGGACGTCGCGGCGATCGCTCGGCTGTTCCCGCCGGAATTCCGCAACCGCCTCGATGCGGTCATCGCCTTCGATCCGCTGACGCCGGAGGTGATGCCGCGCATCGTCGACAAGGTGATGGACGGGCTTGCCGGACAGCTCTCGGCGCACCGGGTGACCATCGGCCTGACCGACCGCGCCCGGCAATGGCTGGCACGCGCCGGTCACGACCCGGCCCGGGGCGCCCGGCCCCTGGCGAGGCTGATCGAGACCCATATCCGGACGCCTCTGGCGGAGGCGGTGCTGTTCGGCCCGCTCACCGCCGGCGGCCATGTCACCGTCGCGTCCGGCGATCCGCTCTCGATCCGTTTCGAGCGCCGGCCGACGGGCTAGCGACGGCGCGGCACCGGGCCGATAACGACGCCCAAGGGCGGCCAACGCGCCGGTCGCTGAGGCCGCGCCGAATACCACAAAACTGAAACTTTAGCGCGCACTATTCTTGCTCCTGATGCGCAATTTCCGGTTGACGGATCAATTAATTAGGATTAATATCAAATTTTATAAGAAAACTTCTTATATATCGATTAATTGGCCTAACCCACTATCCGATCTAGCAAATCGGCGGCCGGGTCAGGCCCAAGAAAAGTGCGTGCCCATTACCGGATTGCAACCGGAAGAGGTGCGTCGCGCCTTCTCATCCCGAGGTGTTCGAACAGCGCCGGCGGCCGCCGGCGTGCAGAGGAGTCACAACTATGCCGAACGATCCGTCCATGGGGCCCGAGGCTCAAGGAAAGCCCGAGCTCATTGTCGTTACCCATCCCGAGGCCGAGATTCAGGCCACTGCCGAGGGAGTTGCGTCGGCCTCCGGTGCCCCGGTCAGCGACCTTCAGCAGGTCCTCGCCGATGAGGGCGTTGCCATGGCGCCGCTCTTCGGGCAGGCGGCCAGCGCGCCGTCCGGCTCGCTGGAGATGGAAGCGGCCGACGAGAGCGACCTGTCGCTCTTCTACCAGATCGATGCGCCGGAAGACCGCATGCAGGCGATCGCCGACCGGCTCAATGCCACCGGCGCGGTGGCCGGCGCCTATGTGAAACCTCCGGCGGAGCTGGCGACGATCGATTTGGAGGAACTGCCCCGGCTCAACGAGATGGAGCCGGAGGTCCAGGCGCCGCCGGCGGTGACGCCGAACTTCACGGGCCGCCAGGGCTATCTGGGGCCGGCGCCGGTGGGTATGGACACGGCCTATGCGTGGAGCCAGCCGGGCGGCCGCGGCAACGGCGTCACGGTGATCGACTGTGAATGGGGGTGGAACTTCGCCCATGAGGATCTGCAGCAGAACTCACTTGGCATGGTGTGCGGCGTCAGCTCCACCAACACCAATCACGGCACCGCCGTGATGGGTGAGATCAATGCGGATGTGAACACTTTCGGCGTGACCGGCATCTCGCCCAACGCGAAGTTCGGCGCGTCGTCCTTCGTGACGCAGTCTTCGGCCGCGGCCATCAATTGCGCCGCGAACAACCTGTCCGCCGGGGACATCATCCTGCTCGAAATCCATCGGCGCGGGCCCAATGGCGGCGGCGGCGGCCAGCAGGGCTTCATCGGCATCGAGTGGTGGCCGGATGATTTCACCGCCATCCGCAATGCCGTGAACAAAGGCATCATCGTGGTCGAGGCGGCCGGCAATGGCTGGGAGAACCTGGATGACGCGGCGTACGACACCCCCGGTGCGGGCTTCCCGGCAAGCTGGAGGAACCCGTTCCGGTTGAACAACCCGCAATGCGGCGCGGTCATGGTCGGCGCCGGTGATCCGCCCAGCGGCACCCATGGCCGGTTCACCAGCCCGTGGAACCAGCCCTATGTCGATCGGGCCCGCTGCGGCTTCTCCAACTGGGGCGCGCGCGTCGACTGCCAGGGCTGGGGCTGGGAGGTCACCACCACCGGCTATGGCGATCTGCAGGGCGGCGCCGACATCAACCGCTGGTACACCGACACCTTCAGCGGCACCTCCAGTGCCTCGCCGTGTGTCACTGGCGCCCTGGCCTGCACCCAGGGTGCGCTGATGGCGAAGAACATGCCGTTGCTGACCTCCTGGCGGGCCCGCAGCCTTCTGCGTTCGACCGGATCGCCGCAGCAGGCCGCACCGAGCCGACCGGTCTCACAGCGGATTGGCAACCGGCCGAACCTGGCGCAGTTGATCCCGGCGGCGATGAAGACCTGGGTCAACAACGTCGCGATCCAGCACACCTACGCGCTGCACACCACCCAGGCCTGCTGGGCCTACATCACCGGCATCGGCTGGCGGCGCATCAAGAGCGGCCAGGCGGACGGCGTCTCCAACGTCTTCGCGCTCTGCTGCCAGGCCAAGGGCGCGGGCACCAACGTCAACGCCTATGTGGACGGCAGCTTCCTCTACAACGTCGTCCAGCGCTGACGCGACGGAACGGCCCTTCGGAGCGGCTGGTCCGCCGGCCCTCCCGCAACACGGAGACAGTCTTATGTGGAACAACAATGTTTCGGTCCAAACCGTCTACGCCACCAACGGATCACAGGCGGTCTGGGCCATCTTCGGCGGCATCGCCGGCTGGAAGCGGGTCAAGACAGGTTCGCCCGACGGCGTCGGCAATGTCGCGGAGCTGTTGTCGGCGGCCAAGGCGCATGGCCGCAACGTCAACGTCTTCCTGCAGGGCAACGAGATCGAACGGGCGCTGATGCTGTGACGTGCCGACGGCCCGGCGGCGCCCGCCGCCGGGCCCGACGCTTCTGGCTGATCACCCATTCGAAAGGGAGCCTGAGATCATGAATCTGGAGATCAACATCAAGGTGCCGATCGGCGAGGGCGTGTCCGTGACACAGACCGCCCAGCCGCAGGCGGCCGCCGAACCGGCGCCGCCGATGGTCGACTATGCGCACCAGCCGGTCGCGCCGGCGACTGAACAACCGCCGCCGCTGGAGCAGCTTGCCCCGCCGGTGTCCGTCACCGCGGAGCCGGAGCCGCCACCGATCAGCGCGCTGGGATTGACCAATGGCGGGCCGCCGGCCGAGCACCAGCCGCCGACCCTGGACGAGATGGGCCTCGGCGCATTCGCGTCGGGCGCGGAGCCCGGGCCGCCATCCCTCGACTCGTTCGGATTGGCGGAGGTCGGCGCATCGGCGGAACCGGGCCCGCCGGATCTCGGCGAGTTGGGCCTCGCCGGGCCAACCGGGTCGCCCGCGGAACCCGGGCCGCCGCCGCTCGAGACATTGGAGAGCTATGCGGCGGCGCCGACAGCGGACGCGCCGCCGCCGATGGAGGCGATTGGCGTGACCGATCTGCCCGCGGTCGCCGACGATCTCGGCCCGCCGCCGATCGAGGAGATCGAGGCGCCGGTCCCGGAGCCGGAGCAGCCGCTCATCGCCTCGAAGTCCAAGCGCAAGCCCCGCGCCAAGGCGGCCTCGCGGTCGGCGCCCCGCAAGACCTGACCGCCGCCCGGCCGCGCTTGGCGAGGGCAGGGGCCGTCCCGACCACCCGGCCGGGACGGCCCTTCTTTGTGCGTTTCGCCGGTCGAGGCGCGCCGCATTCTGCTATGACCGGTTATCTGCCGCAGACAGGGGGTCAGGGCGATGCCGATCAGCCGGTTCGTGGAGTACGAGGATGCGACGCCCGAAGTGCGGGCCGTCTACGACGACATCATGGCGACCCGCCAGGTCGATTGGGTCAACAATTTCTGGAAGGCGCTGGCGCAGCATCCGCCGACCCTGATCCGCACCTGGGAGAGCCTGAAGCAGGTGATGGCCCCCGGCGCGCTCGATCCGGCCACCAAGGAAATGCTGTACGTCGCCGTCAGCATCGCCAATGACTGCGACTACTGCATCAACTCGCACATCGCCGGCGCCCGCAGGGCCGGCATGACCGAGGCGATGCTGGGCGAACTGCTTGCCGTGGTCGCCATGGCCAGCGAGACCAATGCACTGGCCACCGCCTATCAGGTGGAGCTCGACGAGCGCCTGCATGACGCAGCGCGGCAATCGGCGTAGTTGGGCGGGCCTTAGCCTAACACTCTGAATCGAAATGGCTGCTGCCAGTGGCAGCCGGGCATCTGCGAAGCCGACATGGTGCAGTTCCCGCATCGCAGCAAAACTCGGCCAAAGGCTCGCAAGAAATCACGCGTCGAAGCACTCTCTTCACAGGCTTTCCACAAATGAAATTATGGTTAATGATCGTTAACCATCAAAGTTCCTGCGATTTCGGGCTTCCGACTGCAATAAAACCGTAACAATTAGTGGCAGTATCGCTGACATAAAGGGAGGGGTGTCATGTCAAAATGCGATCGACTTGTTGAGGTCGGCCGGCGTCAATTCCTGCGCGGAGGGGCCGTCGCGACGGCCGGCGTCGCGGCTGCGGCGGTCGCGTCCCAGACTCCCGCAAAGGCGCGGGCGCGGGTCGACTACCCGTCCAACCGGCTCGCCAATATCAGCGAGCTCAGCGACAACATCCCGATGGACATCGCCTATCCGGACGCCGACTCGCCGGGCGTGCTGGTGAAGCTCGGCCGGTCCGTGCCCGGCGGCGCCGGACCCTCCGGCGACATCGTCGCCTACTCGGTGCTCTGCCCGCACAAGGGCTATCCGCTGCTCTACCACAGTGCCGACCGGACCCTGAACTGCCCCGGCCACTACTCGCGCTTCGATGCCGAGATGGAGGGTCAGCAGATCTTCGGCATGGCCAATCAAAGCCTGCCGAAATTCGACCTGCGCATCGCCGACAACGGCGACATCTTCGCCGAGGGCGTGGATGAGTTGATCTACGGCCGCACCAACAACGTGCTGGCGGATTAGGGGAGGCGGACATGACCTACAAACGCGGCGTGGACCAGCTTCCGATCCCACCCCGGGACGCCACCGTCCAGAACGTCACCTGCGATTTCTGCATCGTCGGCTGCGGCTACAAGGCCTACAGCTGGGATCTCAACAGCCAGGGCGGCCCGCTGGCCGGCGACAACGCCTTCGGCGTCGACCTGTCGCGGCAGCAGGGCCCGGAATCCGAGGCCTGGTACCAGCCCTCGATGTACAACATCGTGGAGCAGGACGGCCGGCCGGTGCATCTCGTCATCAAGCCCGACCATGAGTGCGTGGTGAACCAGGGCCTGAACTCGGTGCGCGGCGGCCGCCTGGCCGAGACCCGCTATTCGCGGCAGACCGGGACTATGGCCGACCGGCTGACCCATCCGCTGGTCTGGCGCTACTCGCAGCACATGCCGACTTCCTGGGACGATTCCCTGTCCCTGGTCGCCGACGTCACCCGGCGGGTGATCGAGGAATGGGGCGAGGACGGGCTGATCGTCTCCGCCTTCGACCATGGCGGTGCGGCCGGCGGCTACGAGAACACCTGGGGGACCGGCAAGCTCTATTTCGAGAGCATGAAGGTCAAGAACATCCGCATCCACAACCGCCCGGCCTACAATTCCGAGGTCCATGCGACCCGCGACATGGGCATGGGCGAGCTCAACAATTCCTACGAGGATGCGGAGCTGGCCGACACCATCTTCTGCGTCGGCGCCAACTCGCTGGAAAACCAGACCAACTACTTCCTGGCCCACTGGGTGCCGAACATGCGCGGCGCCTCCATGGCCAAGAAGGCGCAGTTGATCCCGGGCGAGCCGCATGCGCCGGGCCGGGTCATCATCGTCGATCCCCGGCGTACCGTGACCGCCAATGTCTGCGAGATGGAGGCGGGGGCGGAGAACTTCCTGCACCTGGCGATCCGGCCCGGCACCGATCTGGCGCTGCTCAACGGCCTGCTGACCGAGATCGTCGACAAGGGCTGGCATGCCCAGGACTTCATCGCCCGGCACACCAGCGGCTTCGACGAGGCGCTGGAGGCCAACCGCACCAGCGTGGACGAGGCGGCCGGCATCACCGGCCTCGACCCGGCCGACATCCGCAAGGCGGCGGCCTGGATCGCCGAGCCCAAGGCCGACGGCTCCTTGCGCCGCACCATGATGTGCTACGAGAAGGGGCTCATCTGGGGCAATGACAACTACCGGACCAACGCGGCCCTCGCCAATCTCGCCTTCGCTACCCACAGCGTCGGGCGCGAGGGCACCGGCTGTGTGCGCCTGGGTGGTCACCAGGAAGGCTATGTCCGCCCCAATGAGGGCCATGTCGGGCGGCCGGCGGCCTATGTCGACCAGCTGCTGATCAACGGCGAGGGCGGCATCCACCATGTCTGGGCCGTCGACCATTTCAAGTCGACCCTGAACGCGGAGGAGTTCCGCCGTGCCTATCGCCGCCGCACCAACATCGTCAAGGAGGCGATGGACGCGATCCCCTATGGCGACCGCGAGGCCCAGGTGGAGACCATCGTCAACGCCATCCGCCGCGGCGGGCTGTTCAGCGTCGTGGTCGACATCCTGCCCACCCCGATCGCCGAGGCCGCCCATGTGGTGCTGCCGGCGGCGACGGCGGGCGAGATGAACCTGACCTCCATGAACGGCGAGCGGCGTCTCAGGCTGACCGAGAAGTACATGGACGCGCCCGGCGAGGCGCTGCCGGACTGCCTGATCGCCGCCCGCATGGCCAACCACCTGGAACGCTCATTCCGGGCCGCCGGCGACAGCGCCACGGCCGACACGTTCCAGGGCTTCGACTGGGAGACCGAGGAAGACGCCTTCATGGACGGCTACCACGCCAATGCCGGCGGCGGGGAGCACGTCACCTATGAGCGGCTGCGGGCCATGGGCACCAACGGGGTGCAGGAGCCGGTGACCGGCTTCGAGGATGGCAAGCTGATCGGCACCGCGCGGCTCTACACCGACGGGGTGTTCGGCACCTCGGACGGCAAGGCGCATTTCCAGGCGGCCCAGTGGCGCGGCCTGCAGGCGGCCGGCCGCGAGGCGCAACGGGACGCCTATCCGTTCCTGATCAACAACGGCCGCAAGAACATGATCTGGCAGAATATGTTCTACGACGTCCGCACGCCCTTCGTGATGGAGCGCTTCCCCGCCCCGCCGATCGAGATGAACCCGGCGGACATGGATGCGCTCGGCGTGGAGGCCGGCGATCTGGTCGAAGTGTTCAACAATGTCGGGTCAACCCAGGCGATGGTGTACCCGGTGGAAACGGCCAGGCGCGGCGAATGCTTCATGCAGTTCTCCTCGCCCCAGGGCCAGGTCGGCAACGTGATCAGCGAGCACACCAACGAGCTGATCATCCCCAACTACAAGAACGTCTGGGCCGACATCCGCCGCATCGGCCGCGCCCCCGGCGCCGACAGCATCAGCTTCAAGGCGCTGGAGTATCCGCAGGACGTCTAGTCGGAGCGTTCTGGCGGATCCAACCACTCACTGCGTCGTCCCCGGGCTTGACCCGGGGACCCAGTGAGAGGTCCGGCCAAGCCGCCGATTGATTGAACAGCCGCGACGGTGGGTCCCCGGGTCAAGCCCGGGGACGACGGCTGGGCTTGCTGTGTCCGGCGCACCGTCCTGTGGACTGCATCAATCGACGATCGCCGTGTGGCATCAGCCCGCTTCCGCCCGGTCCTTGAGCTTGTGGCCGACGGCGACGATGGCCTCGATGGCCGGCACCAGTTCCAGGCCGAGATCGGTCAGGGAGTACTCCACCGACGGCGGCGAGGTCGGCTTGACCGCCCGATCGATGACGCCCTTTGCCTCCAGGGTCCGAAGCCGCTGGGTCAGCATCTTGGCCGAGACTCCGGGGATATCCGCGCGCAATTCGCTGAAACGGCGCGGGCCGCCGCTCAGATACCAGATCACGTTCGGGGTCCAGGCGCCGCCCAGCACGGCCATGCATTCGGTCAGCGGGCAGGCGAGGGGCGGATGGGCGCTGCGGTTCTTGCGCATGGCGAGCGGCATGGGGCGACCTCGGGTTACCAAACGGAAACGCGATAATTGAGTAACAGAAGGTAATCTGATTTACAATGGTAACCATCAAGCCCACCTGTTCGGTCACGCCATCCGGCGCACACCGAACCAAGGGACTTCCACCATGCAGCTCTACTACAAGCCCGGCGCCTGCTCGCTTGCCTCCCATATCGTGCTCGAGGAGCTGGGCCAGCCATTCGATGTCGAGCGGGTCGACACCGCGGCCGGGATCACCGAGTCCGGCGCGGACTTCACCGCGATCAACCCGAAAGGCTACGTGCCGGCCCTGCGCCTCGACGATGGCCAGGTTCTGACCGAAGGCGCCGCCATCCTGCAGTTCCTGGCCGACCGCCGGCCCGATGCCGGTCTGGCTCCCGCCGCCGGGACTCTCCCGCGGGCGCGGCTGCAGGAGCATCTGAACTATGTCGCCTCCGAGCTGCACAAGGCCTTCGGACCGTTCTTCGCGCCGAATGCCACCGAGGCCGACAAGGCCCGCGCCGAAGACTCGGTTGCCGCGAAGTTCGATCGCGTCGAGGCGGACCTGGCCGATGGGCGGTCCTACCTGATGGGCGACGCCTTCTCGGTCGCCGACGCCTATCTGTTCGTGGTCGCGTCCTGGGCCCGCCCGAGCGGCATCGACCTGGAACGCTGGCCCAACCTGCGCGCCTACGTCACCCGGGTCGCCCGCCGCGACGCCGTGCGCCGGGCCATGCGCAGCGAAGGCCTGCTGGGTTAGCCGGCCCATGGATGCCCGCTATGCGGCGGTCACGGAGGTCCTGTCGCGCTATTTCGACGGCCTCCATGCCAGCGACACGGCGATCCTGTCCGAGGTCTTCCATCCGGCGGCGCGGTACGTCTGCGCCGTCGACGGGCTGACCGATCTCGGCATGGAGGAATACTTGCCCATCGTCGACCGGCGCCCATCCCCCGCCAGCCGGGGCGAACCGCGCCGGGACGCGATCGACGAGATCCAGTTCGCCGGTCCGGTGACCGCCTTCGCCCGGGTCCGCTGTTCCATCGGGCCCAAGGACTTCACCGATTTCCTCACCCTGATCTTCACCGATGGCCGATGGCGCATCATCGCGAAGGTCTTCCACTACGATCTGCGCCCCTGACCGCGAGGAGAACCGTCATGCCCTACGTCAACATCAAGATCACCCGCGAAGGCGCCACGCCGGACCAGAAGGCCGAGCTCATCAAGGGCGCCACCGACCTGCTGGTCCGCGTCCTGGACAAGTCGCCGGCAACAACGGTCGTCGCCATCGATGAGGTCGAGATGGAGGATTGGGGCATCGGCGGCCTCCCTGTCGAGGCGTACCGCCGCGCAGCCCGCTCCGGCTGACGGCGCCTCGTCACCAATCCAGACCGTCATTGCGAGGAGCCGAAGGCGACGCGGCAATCCACTGCCGACGGAGAGAGTGGATTGCCGCGCTTCGCTCGCAATGACGGTTCGGGTCTGGGATCAGGCGGCCTCGGCCGGGACCAGCGGCATGTAGATGTCGGTCAGGAGTTCCGGCGGCGGGGTTTCGCGCGGGTCGTTGAGATAGTCCTCGAACATCGGCTCGTCCGCGGTTTCGCGGCCGGAATTCTTCAGCCAGTCCGCGAAGAACCACTGATAGGCCGCTGGCATCTCGGCATAGGGGCCCTTGTAGCGAAGCACCGCATACTCGCCGCCGGCGATGGGCGTCAGCTCCACCGGCGGCTCGACCGCAAACCCGTCCGAGACCACTACGCCGGCCCGCGAGCGCAACTCCTCTTCCGGCACGGCGTCCGGATCGTCGTAGTAGATGCCGATGGTCTTCCGCACCTGGCCCATCAGGTTGCGCACGGCGAGCCAGCCGAAGACGGTCTCGAAGCTGCGCCCGACCTCCATGTAGGAGCCTTTGTGTTCGACGGTCACCGCCGCCATGTCCGGAATCGTCCGGATCGTCACCTCGTACATGCCCTCGATCCTCTCGCAAAACGCGTCCTTGAGCCGGACATGATTGCCGGCCCGGCGGTACTGCGCCGGCGGCATGCCGAACGCAGCGCTGAAGATGCGGGTGAAGGATTGCAGGTTGGGGTAGCCGCATTTGCGGGCCACCTCCTCGACCGGCATGTCCGACCGGACCAGATACCCGGCCGCCCGGCTGAGCCGGACGCGCTTGACCGTCGCGGCGATGGTCTCGCCATGCACCGCGCGGTAGATGCGGTGCCAATGATAGGGCGACAGGCAGGCGATCTCGGCCAGCCGGTTCAGATCGATATCCTCGTCCAGATGGTCGTGGATATAGGCCGTCACCCGGGCCAGCCGGTCCTCATAGCGCTGCCAACTCGGCGTCTTGCCCATCTCTCGCCCGCTCCCTTCACGTCGCGGCGCAACTCCAGCACGAACCGATTTGACAAATCTTGCGGAGTTGCTGCTGAGGGCTGGTCGTGACAGGTCCGTAGGCAGCGCCCTCAGGTCATGGCGGGAAACCACCTCTTCCATCACGATTGTCATTCCCGCGAAGGCGGGAATCCAGATTTCCCGTCCGCGCCATCGGCGCCACCGTGCCCCCTGGATTCCCGCCTTCGCGGGAATGACAATCAGGATAAGTGGCTGCGTGCCAAGATTTGCTACCGGCCTTTGGTTGCCGCACTTTCAGGCCGCAACCAGGCAGTCCGAGACCCGGCCACAGAGATCGCCGCGCTCCCCGACCACGACGCCGCTCAGGCCGAGCCATTCGCTGAGTGCCTCGAGCTCCGTCGCCAGCGCCTCCACGGCGGCACCGGTGCAGTGGCGGCGTTCGCCATGGGCGGCCAGCACCCGCAGCACGCCATCCTGCCGGTCGGCCTTCAAGTCGACCCGCGCAACCAGCCGGCCGCGATAGAGGAAGGGCAGCACGTAGTAGCCGAATTTCCGTTTCTCGGCGGGCACATAGATCTCGATGCGATAGCGGAACCGGAACAGCCGTTCGGTGCGCGACCGCTCCCAGACCAGCGGGTCGAAGGGGGAGAGCAGGGCGGTCCCGCTGCCCCGTGACGGCCAGACCGCCTCCGGGTCCAGGAACGCCTCCTGCCGCCAGCCCTCGACCGCCGCCGGCACCAGTGCACCCTCCTCGACCAGCTCGGCGATGGCCTGCTTGGACCCGGCCAGCGGCAGCCGGAAATAGTCGCGCAGGTCGGCCGCCGTCGCGATGCCCATGGACCGCATCGAGAGACGCACCAGCTCCCTCTGGGCGTCGGCTTCGGACGGGGTCGGCAGGGCCAGGATGTCCGGCGGGACGACCCGTTCCGGCAGGTCGTAGACCCGCTCGAATCCGCGCCGCGTCCCCGTTGTCACCGCGCCGGCCCAGAATAGGAATTCCAGCGCGATCTTGCCGTCATGCCAGCCCCACCAGGGGCCGGTGCGCTCGCCGGGATCGCTGAGGTCACGGGCGGAGACGGGGCCGCGGTCGCGCACCTCGTCCAGCACGGCGGCCACGTAGTCCTTCCGCTCGCGGGCGAATTTCGCCAGCCCGCCATAGATGCCCTTCAGCCGGGCCGCGTTCTCCATCCGCCAGCGAAACAGCGGATGGAGTTCCAACGGCAACAGCGACGCCTCATGCGCCCAGTATTCGAACAGCGCCCGGTCGCGCCGCTTCCAGGCCCGCCGGTCCAGCGATGCCCGGTCATAGGGGCCGATGCGGGAGAAGACCGGCATGTAGTGCGAGCGGATCAGCACGTTGACCGAATCGATCTGCAGCAGGCCCATGGTGCCGACCGCTTGGCCGATGCGCCGCCAGTTCGACGTCTCGGCGGATTTCGGCTTGGCGAAGCCCTGGGCGGCAAGGGCGATGCGGCGCGCCTGGTCGACGCTCAGCGTTTCGGTCGTCATCGGGAATTCGGTCCTGCAACGGTGTCGCGCGTCCATTTGACGGCCTTGGACGCCGTCTGCAAAGAGCCTAGGCGATGTCCGTGTCAGGATCTGTCAGCAGGCTGGCGAAATGCACACCGGCACATTCCATGGATGGACAGGAAGGCCGGGTCCGGTTTATTGCTGAGTCCGGTGGTTGCCGATGGCGTGTCCGCGCCGGAGGCTGAAAAGGGAACATGGTGCGGCCTGTCCAGGCCTACTCCGTGGCTGCCCCCGCAACTGTGAGCGGCGAGGCGGTTCCGCGCAAAAGCCACTGGGGATCTCGGTCCCCGGGAAGGCTGGAACCGAGCCGGCGACCCGCGAGCCAGGAGACCTGCCGCCGTCGTTGCAACCTGCTTGATCCGTCGGGTGAGACGGAGGGGAGATCATCATGAAACGCTTCGCAAAAACCGTCCTGCCCGCCATCGCCGCCCTGCTCGCCGCGACCCCGGCCCTGGTCCACCATCCGATGGGCGGCGGCACGCCGGAGACCTTCTGGCACGGCCTGCTGTCCGGCTTCGGCCATCCCATCATCGGCGTTGACCACCTGGCTTTCGTGATCGCCGTCGGCCTTGCCGCCGCCTTCACGACCCGGCGGTACCTCACGCCGCTCGCGTTCATTGGCGCGACCATCGCCGGCTGCCTGCTGACCTATGGCGGCATCGCCCTGCCATTGGTGGAGTTCGTCGTCACCGGCTCGGTGGTCCTGGTCGGCGCGCTGGTGCTCTCCGGCCGCACGGTGCCGGGCCTCGCCTACGCCGCCATCTTCGCCGTCGCCGGTCTGTTCCACGGCTGGGCCTATGGCGAGGCGATCATCGGCGCGGAGACCACGCCGCTGCTGGCCTATCTCGGCGGCTTCGCGGTCATCCAGTACGGCATCGCCTGCGCCGCCATGTGGCTGGCCCGCACCGTCTGGAACGCCGGCACCGCCGAAGCCATCCAGCCCCGCCTGGCCGGCGCCGTCACCGCCGGCATCGGCGCCGCCTTCCTGATCGAGAACATCGAGGGCCTGATCTTCGGCTGACCCTCAGGCGGCCAGCGCGTCCCGATGCGCGGCCGCCAGCTCGGCCATGCTGTTGAAGGTGAAATGCACGTCCGGCATCTCGCCGGGATCCCGGGTGGCGCCGAAGCCTTCCTGCTCGTATCGGCGATAGATCCAGCATGAGGCGAGGCCGTGCCGGTTGGCCGGCGCATGGTCGTGGAACAGGCTCTCGGCCGTGTGCAGGATCTCGGACTTGGCGACCCCGATGCCCTCCAGCATCCGCACCATGTACTCGAAGTTCCGGTCGGACGGCTTGTAGGAGCCGATATCCTCGGCCGTGTAGATGGCGTCGAAATCGACCTGCAGCTTCTCATTGCTCGCGGCGAAGCTCTCATTGTCGACGTTGGACAGGATGACCAGCTTGTAGTGCTGCTTCAGGTAGTCCAGCGCGTAAGCCGAGTCCGAAAAGGCCGGCCAGTCCTTGACCGACTGCCCATAGGCCGCGCATTCCTCCCACGACACCGCGACACCCCACTCCTCCGCCAGCCGGCGATAGACCGTCGGCAGCAGGTCGCGATAGGGCTTGGCCGGCGTCTGCGCCTGGTGCGCCGATTCATGCCGGGCATGGGCCTCCAGGATCTGGTCGCGGGACAGGGCGCGCCCGGCCCGATCGGTCAGCGGCTTCAGCCCCGCGATCATGCCTGACTCCCAATCGATCAGGGTGCCGTAGCAGTCGAAGGTCAGCGCCTTGAAATCGGTCAGCTTCATCGGTGTCGGTCCTCGCAATTCCTGATACGCGCGTCCGGACGGGGTGCGGCGCCATCATAATGCGTCACGCCGAGGGGCGCCCCGGGGAATGTGCCCGTCCGCCGCACCGGTCATTCTGACATCTTGCGCTTCACCGCACGCTGTGGCGGTGTCTGGCCTGCCGTGAATCGAGGGAGGCCCGCCGGTGACACGGAAGATCCTGATCCTGTTCGCCCATCCGGCGTACCAGCGCGCGCGGGTGCAGCCGGCCCTGCTGGCGGCGGCACGCAGCCTGGAGGGCGTGACGATCCACGATCTCTACGAGGCCTATCCGGATCTGATGATCGACGTGCCGCGGGAGCAGGCGCTGCTGCGGGACCATGACGTGATCGTCTTCCAGCACCCCTTCTACTGGTACTCGTCGCCGGCGATCCTCAAGGAATGGCAGGACCTGGTGCTGCAGCACGGCTTCGCCTATGGCCGCGACGCCACCGCGCTGCACGGCAAGATGGTGATGTCGGCGATCTCGGCCGGCGGCGGCGAGGCGGCCTATCGCAAGGATGGCGTGAACCGCTACACCATCGCCGAACTGCTGCGCCCCTTCGAGCAGACCGCGGCCCTGTGCGGCATGCGCTGGCTGCCGCCCTTCGTGGTGCATGGGACGCTGCTTCTCGATGCCGACGCCATCGCCGGCCACGCCGAGGATTACCGCCGCGTGCTGACGGCCTTGCGGGACGGCGCCATCGACCCATCCTCCAAGGCGATCGCCAAGCAGCCGCGCATCAATGCCGATCTCGGCGTGGTCTTGGGCCAAATGGCGGACGAGTCTTGATTTGAAGGCACACACCGCTTTGGGACAACTCCAGCCACGCCGTTGTCATTCCCGCGAAGGCGGGAATCCAGCGAGCGCCGGCGTCGACTGGATTCCCGCCTTCGCGGGAATGACAACGGATGACAGGGGCAGGGGCGCTATGCACCCGGCTGCTCCACTCCAAGTGCCGATCGCATCCTAGGACACCACCCATGGAACACGGCTCCTTCCTCGCCAACGCCTTCGTCTACCTGCTCGCGGCGGTCGTCTCCGTGCCGGTCGCAAAGCGGCTCGGCCTCGGCTCCGTGCTCGGCTACCTGATCGCCGGGGTGATCATCGGACCGTTCGCCCTGGGCCTGGTGGGCGACCAGTCGGACGTCATGCATTTCGCCGAATTCGGCGTCGTCATGATGCTGTTCATCGTCGGGCTGGAGCTGCGGCCCTCTCTGCTGTGGCAGATGCGCGGGCCGATCCTCGGGCTCGGCGGGCTGCAGGTCGCGGTCACCACAGCCGCGATCGCGGCGATCGTCCTGGCGCTGGGCTTCGACTGGCGGGTGGCGCTGGCAATCGGCATGATCCTCGCCCTGTCCTCGACCGCCATCGTGCTGCAGACCCTGTCTGAGAAGGGCCTGATGAAGACGCCGGCCGGACGGTCCAGCTTCGCCGTCCTGCTGTTCCAGGACATCGCGGTGATCCCCATCCTGGCCCTTCTGCCCTTGCTGGCCATGCCGGACCTGGCGGGCGAGGCCGCCGGCGCCCATGGCGGCGACCATGGAGACGGCGGCCATGGCGGCGCGGACTGGATGGCGGGCCTGCCCGGCTGGGCGAACGCGCTGGTAGTCCTGGCGGCCGTCGCGTCGATCATTCTCGGCGGCCGTCTGCTGATCCGGCCGGCCTTCCGCTTCATCGCCGAGACCCGTCTGCGCGAGGTGTTCACCGCCGCCGCGCTGTTGCTGGTGATTGGCATCGCGCTGCTGATGCAGCTCGTCGGCTTGTCCCCGGCGCTCGGCACCTTCCTGGCCGGAGTCGTGCTGGCGGACAGCGAATTCCGCCACGAGCTCGAAGTGAACATCGAGCCCTTCAAGGGCCTGTTGCTCGGCCTGTTCTTCATTTCCGTTGGCGCCAGCATCGATTTCAACCTGCTGATCGGCAGTCCGCTGATGATCCTGGCCATGGTCCTGGGCCTGATCGTGATCAAGCTGGCGGTGCTCGCGGGCCTCGCCCGGGCCTTCCGCATGACCGCCCCGGACGGATTGCTGTTCGCCTTCGCCCTGGCCCAGGGCGGCGAGTTCGCCTTCGTGCTCTCCGCCTTCGCGCTTCAGAACGGCGTGCTGACTACCGAGATCGTCGCCCCGCTGATCGCCGCGGTGGCCCTGTCGATGCTTGTCACGCCGCTGCTGATGATCATCTACGAGACGGTCATCGCGCCGCGCTTCGCCGACCGGGGCGAGGTCCGCGAGGCCGATACCATCACGCCGGAAGGCACCGCCATCATCGCCGGCTTCGGCCGCTTCGGGCAGATCATCGGCCGGTTGCTGATCGCCAACGGCTTCAAGATCACCGTGCTGGACCACAGCCCCAGCCAGATCGACCTGCTGCGCCGGTTCGGCAACAAGGTCTATTACGGCGACGCCTCCCGCGCCGAACTGTTGCACGCCGCCGGGGCGGAGGACGCGAAGCTGCTCGTGGTCGCGGTCGACGAGCGCGACAAGGCGCTGGAGATCGTCGACCATGCCCGCAAGCACTTCCCGCATCTGAAGATCGTCGCCCGCGCCTTCGATCGCCGCGATGCCTATGGGCTGATCGACCGGCAGGTCGACCACGTTTCCCGCGAGACCTTCGGCTCGGCCCTGGAGAGCGGTGTGGCGGCCCTGCGGCTCATGGGCTTCCGCGCCTATCAGGCGGAGCGCGCCGGCCGGCTGTTCCGCGACCATGACCGCGAGACCCTGCGCCAGCTCTCGGAACTCTGGGGCGACGACGCCTCCTATGGCGACGCCGTGCGCCAGCGCACCGCCGATCTGGAACAGCTGTTGCAGAGCGACCTGGCCGACATGGGCACCGATGCCGCGCAGGGCGGCTGGGACACCAAGTCCCTGGTGGACGAGGCGCGCTCGGGCCACCAGCTCACATCGCCGGTCCTGGAGGCCTCCGCGCCGAAGACCGGATGAACGGGCCCGACGCCGGCTGGTCGCGGTTGCGGCATCGGATGTCGTCGGCGGACGCGACTCGATCCCGCGATATCGTGTGACGTTTTGCTTCCGGAACCGGTCGGCAACTGATACGGGAGGTCCGGGCGAGCGACGGGAGGCGAGAGCGTGAAGACGACTGCCCAGGTAGCGGTGATCGGCGGCGGCGTGGTCGGCTGCTCGGTGCTGTACCACCTGACCAAGGCCGGCTGGACCGACATCGTGCTGATCGAGAAGTCGGAGCTGACCTCCGGCTCGACCTGGCACGCCGCCGGCGGCATGCACACCCTCAATGGCGATCCCAACGTCGCCAAGCTGCAGCAATACACCCTCGGCCTCTACAAGGAGATCGAGGAGGCGTCGGGCCAGTCCTGCGGCGCGCATATGCCGGGCGGCATCATGCTGGCCGACACGCCGGAGCGCCTGGAATGGCTCAAGATGGCCCATGCCCGCGGCCGCTATCTCGGCATGGAGACCCGTGTCGTGACGGTCGAGGAGGCGGCGGAGATCATGCCGCTGATCGATCCGTCCCACTTCGCCGGCGCCCTCTACGATCCGCTGGAAGGCCATGTCGACCCCTCAGGCGTCACCCAGGCCTACGCCAAATGCGCCACCCAGTCGGGCGCGGAGATCTACCGCCATACCCGGGTGACCGGCATGACCCAGCGGGTCGGCGGAAGCTGGGACGTGGAGACCGACAAGGGCACGATCCAGGCCGAGCACGTGGTCAATGCCGGCGGGCTGTGGGCGCGGGAAGTCGGCCGCATGGTCGGCCGCGAGCTGCCGGTGCTGGCCATGGAGCACCAATACCTGGTGACAGAGGACATGCCGGAAGCGCTCGCCGCCAACGAGGCGACCGGCAAGGAGCTGCCGCACTGCATCGATTTCGGGGCCGAGATCTACCTGCGCCAGGAAGGCCGGGGCATGCTGCTCGGCACCTATGAAACCCATGGCGTGCCGTGGTCGGAGAAGGACACGCCCTGGGATTTCGAGATGGCGCTGCTGCCCAACGACCTCGACCGCATCTCCGAGCGGCTGGAGATGGGCTTCGAGCATTTTCCGGCCTTCGCGGAGGCCGGCATCAAGCGGGTGATCAACGGCCCCTTCACCTTCGCGCCGGACGGCAACCCGCTGGTCGGGCCGGTCCGGGGCTTGCGCAATTACTGGCTGGCCTGCGGCGTCATGGCCGGGTTCAGCCAGGGCGGCGGCGTCGGGCTGGCGCTGGCCAACTGGATGGTCGAGGGCGATCCGGGCTTCGACATCTGGGGCATGGACAATGCCCGCTTCGGCGACTGGGCGACCCGCGCCTACACCAATGCCAAGGTGCGGGAGAATTACGGCCGCCGCTTCTCCATCACCTTCCCGAACGAGGAACTGCCCGCCGGCCGACCCTTGCGCACGACGGCGCTCTACGAGACCTGGAAAGAAGACCGGGCGGTGTTCGGTGCCGCCTATGGGCTGGAGCACCCGCTCTGGTTCGCCGAGGAGGGGCAGGAGGCGGCCGACATCGTCAGCTTCCGCCGCTCCAATGATTTCAATGCCGTGGCGGGTGAATGTCGCACGGTGCGCGAAGCGGTCGGCCTGTTGGAAATCTCCAACTTCGCCAAGTACGAGATCGCCGGGCCCGGGGCCGAGGCCTGGCTCGACCGGCTGCTGCCCAACACGCTGCCGAAGCCGGGCCGCATCGTGCTGTCACCGATGCTGAACGAGCAGGGCCGGCTGATCGGCGATTTCACCGTCGCAAGGCTGGCCCCGGACGATTTCTGCCTGTTCGGCTCCGGCATCGCCGAGGACTACCACATGCGCTGGTTCCAGGCGCATCTGCCGGACAGTGGTGTGAGCCTTCGGGCCCTCGGTACGGACCTAGTTGGTCTGCAGATCGCGGGACCGAAGGCGCGCGACCTCCTGGCCCGGGTCGCCGACGAGGACGTGTCGAAAGAGTCCTTCCGCTTCATGGCCTTCCGGCCCATGGGCATCGGCATGATCCCGGCCCTGGTCGGCCGCATCAGCTTCACCGGCGATCTCGGCTACGAGATCTGGGTGACACCGGATTACCTGCGTGCCCTGCACAATTTGCTGCGCGCCGAGGGCGCCGATCTCGGCCTCAAGCCGTTCGGCGGCCGCGCCCTCAACAGCCTGCGGCTGGAGAAGAGCTGGGGCAGCTGGGCCCGCGAATACCGGCCGATCTACACCCCCTGGGAAGCCGGCCTCGGCCGCTTCGTCGCCCCCGACAAGAAGCCGGACTTCATCGGCCGCGACGCCCTGCTGGCCGCCCGCGACGCCGGCCCGAAACAGCAACTCGTCACCCTGGTGGTCGACGCCGCCGACGCCGACGTGGTCGGCGACGAACCGATCTTCCGCGGTGACTCAGTCGTCGGCTGGGTCACCTCCGGCGGCTACGCCCACCATGTCGGCAAGTCGGTCGCGATGGGCTACATCGAGACCGAGGCCTTGGACGCCGATGCCGAATACGGCGTCGAGATCATCGGCGAGGTCCGGCCCGCGACGGTGCAGTCCGAGCCGCTGTTCGACCCCAAGGCGGAGCGGATGCGGGGGTGAGTTTCTAAAGGGTGAACTTTAGAAACCACAGAGGCACAGAGACACAGAGGACCAAATAAAGAAGATCGTCATTCCCGCGAAGGCGGGAATCTCGAGACGCAGGCGCTCAATCCATCGAGATTCCCGCCTTCGCGGGAATGACGATCTAGTGGGTTGGTTGGTTCTCTGTGCCTCTGTGGTGAATCCCCTGGTTCCAAAAAAAGAGCCCCGCCGGGACGCCGAGGGAGAGCAGCGTCGCTGGCGGGGCTGGCCGGCGATGCGGCGGTCCGGGCAGGGGGGATCGGACCGCCGTGAGGGGTGCCGGCGAGTGGGGGAGGTTGGGTTACGTGGCGCGCCGGGCCTTGATCTTCTTGTAGGCGACCGGGATCAGCGACAGCACGGCGAGGCCGACCAGGGCGGTGATCACCTCCGGTGTCAGGGCCGAGGCCGGGGCGAACGCGTCCATGGAGTCGAACACGCTGCCGAGACCGGCGCCGACCGAGGCGAAGACGAAGGAGCCCGGGATGATGCCGACGAAGGTGGCGATCACGTAGGTGCGCAGCCGCACGCCGAGCAGGGCCGGCACCAGGTTGACCACGAAGAAGGGGAACAGCGGCACCAGGCGCAGCACGAGCATGTAGCTGAAGGCGTCGTCCTGGAACCCGGCTTCCATCTTCTGCAGCCATGGGCCGGCCTTGGCGCGCAGCGCGTCGCCGAACGCGGTCTTGGCGACCAGGAACAGGGCCGTCGCGCCGATCGTGGCACCGACCACGATCCAGACCGTGCCGAACACGGTGCCGAACAGGAAGCCGCCGGCGATCGACAGGATGGCGCCGCCGGGCAGCGACGTCGCGGTCGAGACCGCGTAGAGGGCGACGAAGACGACGGCCGCCAGGATCGCCTGGTCCTGCACGAAGCCCATGAGGAACTCGCGGTTGTCGCGCAGCGCCTCGAAGCTGAGGAAGCGGTCGAGATCGAAGGCGAAGACCGTGGCGATCACCCCGCCCAGGATCACAAGCGGCAGGATGCGGCGGAGGGCGCCGGCAGTGCCGGCGGGAACCTCGCGGGTGGTGGTGTCAATGGACATGTCGAGAACTCCTCTCGCTCGCCGCCGGTTACGGCAGGCGCTGCATGACGCGCACCACCTTGGCCGTGCGGTCGGAGAACAGGGCCGGGGTGAAGTAGGCGCCGGCGGCCCGCTTGGAGGCCTCGCCCAGGGTCGGGTAGGGGGCGATGATGGAGGCCATGTCGGCCGCCTTCAGCCCCTTCTGCACCGCCAAAACCCAGGGCAGGATCAACTCGCCCGCGTGCAGGCCGACGATGGTCGCGCCGATGATCCGGCCCTTCTTGGAGATCACCGCCTTGACGAAGCCTTCGGTGGCGCGCTCCGCCCGGGCCCGGTCGTTCTCGGCGAAGTGGAACGTGGAGGCGGTGGGCTCGTAACCCTGGCGTACCGCGTCGGCCTCGGTCAGGCCGACCTGCGCCAGCTCCGGGTCGGTGTAGGTGACCCAGGGCACCGCCTTGTAGTCCACCTTGGCCGGCAGGTTGAACAGGGCGTTGCGGATCACGATCCCGGCGTGATAGCCGGCCATGTGGGTAAACTGGAAGCCGCCGGCGACATCGCCGATGGCGAACACCTTCTTGTTGCTGGTGCGCAGCCGGGCGTCGACGGTGATGCCCTGCGGACCGTACTCGATGCCGGCGGCCTCCAGGTCGAGGCCGTTGACGTTGGCCCGGCGGCCGGCGGCGATCAGCAGGTGCGAGCCGTCGATGCGCTCGCTGCGGCCGTCATTGCTGACCAGCACCGAGACGCCGTTGCCGTCGCGCACCACGCTTTCGACCTTGGTGCTCTCGCGCACGTCGACACCCTCGGCAACCAGCCGGTCGCGGACCACGGCCACCGCGTCGGGATCGTCCTTGGGCATGATGGACGGGGCGAACTCGACCACCGTGACCTCGGAGCCGAGGCGGCGATGCGCCTGGGCCATCTCGATGCCGATCGGCCCGCCGCCGACAACGATCAGATGCGCCGGCCGGTCGGTCAGCTCGAAGACGCTTTCATTGGTGACATAGGGCACGTCCTCGATGCCCGGGATCGGCGGCACGAAGGCCGAGGATCCGGTGGCGACGACGATGCGCCGGGCCTTGATGCGCAAGCCGCCGGCCTCCAGCTCGCGCTTGCCGACGAACCTGGCGGCGGCCTGGATCACCTTCACGCCCAGGCCCTCGAAGCGCTCCACCGAGTCATGCGGCGCGATGCCGGCGATGACGTCGTGCACATGGGCGTTGACCCGGCCGAAATCGATCTCCGGCTCGTGGCCGTTGACGCCGAACCGGCCGCTGGTGCGGGTGGTCTCCGCCGCGTGCCCGGCGGCGATCAGCGCCTTGGAGGGGACGCAACCGGTGTTCAGGCAGTCGCCGCCCATCTTGGCCTTTTCGATCAGCGCCGTGCTGGCGCCCATCTGGGCCGCGCCGGCGGCCACGCTCAGCCCTCCGGACCCGCCGCCGATGACGGCGATGTCCACGCTGAGCGTCTGGTCAGTCTGCTTGCTCATGATTGCGTCTCCCTTCCAAGGATCCGAAGGAAGCCGAGGGCTTAGCCCTCGACCACCAGCTTGTAGTCAAGGGTCGGGTTCAACGGGCAGGAGAACAGGTATTCGCCCGGCTCCAGGGTGATGGCGTAGTCCTGGGTCTGGCCCTCGAACAGGCCGCCGCCGGACACGCTCGGCAGGGTCGCCCGGCCGACCAGGCCGTCACCGCGCAGCCAGAAGCCGAGCTGGTAGGGCACGTTCTGGTTGGTCACGCGGAACACGTAGTCGCCGGCGGTCAGGCGCAGGGTCTGGGACTGGGCCAGCCGCTCGTCGCCGGTGGCGTCGTTGATGTCGTTGCAGTCGTCGGCGTTGGTGCTGGTGTAGCCGTGGTCCATGCCCTCGACCTCCACGAACTGGCAGGCGGTCTGGGTCAGCTCGACCACCGTCGGCGCCGCCTGGGCGGTGCTCGCCAGCCCGACCAGGGCCGAGGCGGCGGCGAGGCCGATAAGGGAAGACTTACGCATCGTGATGATCTCCATGTCTGCGGTTCGATGGCCCTCGGGGTTGGGCCGTTACGCCTCAGGAGATGGAAACCGTCACCGGGTTGTTGAAATATCGGGTGGCTCCCAATTCCATAGCCGCGGGCTATGTTGGTGGCGACGGCTGGGAATTCTGGGCAGTCCGGCATCAATCCGGCACCAAAATCCTCCCTGTCGTCATTCCCGCGAAGGCGGGAATCTCGATGGGCCTGCACCCAATCGGCTCGAGATTCCCGCCTTCGCGGGAATGACGAGAACTGGGGGCGGCACGAAGCGGCGTCGCCCTCGCACTCGCCTCAGCCGCCCAACGCGTCACCGGCGTGGAGAGCCGCCCATGGAAATGCATCAGGTCCGCTATTTCCTCGCCGTCTGCGAGACGTTGAACTTCACGCGCGCGGCGGAGCGCTGCAACGTGGCGCAGCCTTCGCTGACCAAGGCGGTCAAGAAGCTGGAGGAGGAGCTGGGCGGCGAGCTGTTCCGCCGCGAGCGCAGCCAGACCCACCTGACCGAGCTCGGCCGGCTGATGCAGCCGCATCTGGAGACCATCTACGACGCCAGCCAGGCGGCGGAGGAGCAGGCCAAGGGCTTCCACACCCTGGAGCACGCCACTGTCAGCCTGGGCGTCATGTCGACCATCGGCCCGACCCAGATGGTCGAGTTCATGGCCCGGCTGAAGGACGAGATGCCGAACCTGGAGCTCACCGTGCGCGAGGCCAAGGGCACAGACCTGGTCGAGGCGCTGTTGGACGGTGAGCTGGAAGTCGCCCTGATCGGCCTTCCGGAATTGCCGGACCGGCTCGACGCCCGGCCGCTCTACACCGAGCGCTATACCGTCGCTTTCGCCAAGGGCCACCCCTTCGAGGCGCTCAACGCGGTGCCGGTCGACAGCCTGGAGGGGCAGGACTATCTGCTGCGCCTGCACTGCGAGTTCATGGACCATTTCACCGCGCTGGGCGGCGAGGAGGATCTGAAGACCAACATCCTCTATCGCAGTGAGCGCGAGGATTGGGTGCAGGCCATGGTGCTGGCCCAGATGGGCTGCGCCATCATGCCGGAATTCCTGCCCATGCTCCCCGGCCTCGCCACCCGCCCGGTGGTCGAGCCGGAAGTCTCCCGCACGATCTCGCTGGTGACCGTCGCCGGCCGCCGCTTCTCACCGGCCTTGCAGACGCTGATCCGCCTGGCGCAACGATTTCCGTGGCCCGGCTAGCGTCCGTCCGGACGCGGCCACCAATCTCCGCCGGACGCCACATGGCGGGCAATCGTCCTTCAGAATTGAATAGCCGGTATTCAGTCCTGTCCCATTCAACGCGTCCGAAACGCTCCCAGATGTGACTCGGGTCCGATGCCGGCCCGGCGCGGATCCTTGACGGCAATCTGGAAGGACGAAGTCCAGTGCGTGGATCTGATGCGCCGACGCCCGCAGCACGGAACCCGAAATCGAACGAGCGCATGCTGTCGTTGCTTGGCCCGGCTGGGTTTCGGCCGGACAGGAACGATCCGGACTCGGGGCGCGTCGTAATGGGCGCGCCATCGCGGCGGCTGATGGACTACCTCTCGGCCACGGACGGCCCCGACGACGATTGAATGCGCGACCCGGCCGGTCCGGCGTGGGCCGGTGGCCGCGTCCCTCAGGTCGGAGATCCGGCCGCCTCGCTCGCCCAGTAATCGACGACCGTCACGCCGGCCAGGAACGGTTTGACGAAGTCCACGAAGGCGACGTGATCGGGATGGGTCAGATAGGTGTCCCGCGCCGTCTCGGTGGCGAAGGTCACGAAGAAGCAGTGGCTGAGCCCGTGGTCGAGGCCTTCGGGGCTGACATTCGCGCCCCACTCGAAGGCCTCGATCTCCTCGATGAGATCCTTCAATGCGGCGAACCGCGCCACGATCTCATCGATCTGCGGTGAGGTGGTCTCCGGTGTGAACCCGAACAGCACGACGTGGCGAAGGGCCTTCATGTCGGCGAGCTCCCTGATCGTGACGCCGCATCATACCGACTGGGCCGATCGGGTGCTCTCCGCATGGGCCGCGGCGTCGGCCATGTCCTGGGCCAGCATCTTGCGGATCTGGCCCATGAACAGATAGCCGACGATCGTCATCAGCTTGGCGGCGATCGATTGCGGCCGGCCCTCGAAGCGGAGTGTCACCCGGGTGCCGCCCTCGGCCGGCTCGAAGTCGTAGCGGGAGTGGTAGTGGGTGCCGTGGCTCTCGGCCTCGACCACGTAGCTCCTCGGCGGGTCGAAGCCGGTGACCCACATCTCCTCGGTCGCCACCTTGCCCATCATGATGCGGGTCTCGCGCCAGCGGGTGCCGATGCCGACCGGACCCTCCGACAACATCTCGATGCTGTCGATGCCGGCGATCATCGTCGCCGTGTTCGGGATGTCGGCGAAGACCCGGAACGTCGTGTCCGGGTCCGCCTTGACCAGATGCTGGACGGTGACGCCCGGCATCGCCGTCGCCCGATGCCGGTGCGGCTATTTGCCGGCCGGCGGCTTCGGGGTGGCCGGGGTCGTCCGCCGTGTCGTGGTACGCCGGGCGGCGGTGGTCCGCCGGGCGGTGCTCGCCGGCTTGGCGGCGTTCGACTTGGTGGCGGTCGACCTCGTCGTGGTCGACTTGGCCGCGGCCGGTTTGGCCGCCGCCGGCTTGGCGGTCGCGCTCTTGGCCCTGGTCGTGCGTGCCGCCGGCTTGGCCGCGGGTTTTGTCGCCGCCGTTCTGGCCGGCGCCTTCGCCGCAGCAGTCGACCGGGCCGTCGTGCGGCGCGCGGTGGTCCGCCGCGCCGGGGCCTTCGCGGCAGCCGGCTTGGCAGCGCCGTTGCCAGCCGGTTTGGCGGTCGAGGCTTTGGCCGCCGCGGGCTTGGCGGCGGCCTTGGTCGGCGCGGCCTTTGCCGGTGCAGCCTTCTTGGCGGCCGCCTTGGCCGGCGCCTTCTTCGGCGCGGCCTTGGTTGTCTTCGGCGCTGCCTTTGCGGTCTTCGTCGACTTCGCCTTCTTCGGCGCCGCCTTCGCGGTCTTGGCTGCGGCCTTGCCCTTGGTCGGCTTCTTCGCGGATTTCGCGGTTTCGATCACCGCCTTGGCGATGTTGCGCGACGCCTTCTTCACGGCTGCGAACTCGCGTTCGCTGGCCTTGCGCAGCGCCTTGAATTCCTTCTCCGACGCGTCCTGCAGCGAGGACAGCTCCTTGGTCACCGCGTCCAGCCGCGCGCGCAGCTTCTCGCGGGCCAGGCCGCTCTCGACACTCTTCTCAACGGCGTTCAGGCCCTTGGCGACCTTCTTCGAGGCCGCCCGGATCCGGGTCACGGACTTCTCGGCGGCTTTCTCCAACTGGGCCAGAGTCTTCTCCAGCCGCTTACCCATCTCCGTTTCATAGGCCATGGAATCGATCTCCCGAACAGGCAGAAACCTCGCGACCAATCACCTCGGCGAGGAGCCCCTAGCACCCACCATCATGAATGGATGGTACGTATGATCGTGTCCCGCGCCCGCCGGGCAGGAAGCGTCGCGCGGGCGATGCTGCGCATCGGCAAGCGGCGCTGACGCCCTCCGGCGGGCGCGGGACGCGACCCTGCGGGCGGCCTTGCATCCCCTTCGGGCGGCGTCGCGCGGCCCTTGCGATGCGCTGCATCGCGGCGGACCACGCTCCTGGCCGAAGGGGCTGCAAGGTCGTCATACGTGTCATCCATTCATGATGGTGGGTACTAGGGCCTGCCACCTGGGCCGGTCAACCGGGGACCTTATCCGGCAGGCGTTGCCGAGGGGTTACCGATACTGGGAATATGTACCCCGAATCCGGCGATTCCTCCTAAAAACCGCACCTTTCACGCCTTTTCAGGTCGATTTCGACCCGTCCGGCGCTGTCCCGGTGACGAATCACCTCTTGACTCCGCGGACGTTCGGCTTGATATTTAACCAGATGGTTAACTGTTCTACAGAGAGTCTCGACGCGGTGTTCTCCGCCCTCGGCGACCCGACCCGGCGCGCCATCCTGGCGCAGCTCGCGGAAGGTGAGACCCGGGTGACGGAGCTGGCCGCCCCCCATGACATGTCGCTGCCGGCGATCTCCAAGCATCTGCGGGTGCTGGAGACGGCGGGGCTTGTCAGCAAGCAAAAGGCCGGGCGCGTGGTGCGCTGCAGCCTGAACGCCGAACCGCTGAAGGACGCGGCCGACTGGGTCGATCGCTACCGGCGCTTCTGGGAGGGCCAGTTCGACCGGCTCGAGCGCTATCTGGAGGATGTTGCTCCCAAACCGAAAGGGGATACCGATGAGTGATGTTGCCACCCAAGCGACGCCGGACGCCGAGACCGAGGCCGATCGCACCCTGACGATCACCCGCCGGATCGCGGCACCCCGCGAGGCGGTGTTCCGCGCCTGGTCGGACCCGGTCGAGCTGGCGAAATGGTGGGGGCCGGAGGGCGTGACCACGCCGGTCTGCGAGATGGATGTGCGCCCCGGCGGCGCCTGGCGCACCTGCATGAAGGGCTCCGAAGGCGAGCATGTCTGCAGCGGCGTCTATCGCGAGATCAGCGCCCCGGAGCGGCTGCAGTTCACTTGGGCCTGGGAGACCGACGGCGTACGCGGCCACGAGACCATCGTCACCATCGAGTTCCACGAGAGGGACGGCGGCACCGAGATGCACTTCCACCAGGCCCTGTTCGAGACCGCCGAGGGCCGGCGCATGCACAACCAGGGCTGGACCAGCTCGTTCGAGTGCCTGGACCGCCATCTGGCCGGCTGAACGCGGGAGGAGAGATCCATGGGACATCTGCATGAGCGCCGGTATCCCGGCGAAAGCGACGCCTATCGCGCGGCCCGCGACACGCTGCTGGACGCCGAGCGGGCCCTGCGCCGGCAGACGGAAGAGGTCGCGGCGCTGCGCCGCGCCCTGCCGGCCGGCGGCGCGTTGAAGGAGGACTATGTCTTCGCGGAGGGCGCGGCCGATCCGTCGGACACGACGACCGTCACCGAGACGCGCCTGTCGGACCTGTTCGCGCCGGACAAGGATACGCTGGTGCTCTACAGCCTGATGTATCCGCCGGGCGGCAGCGCCTGCCCGATGTGCACCGCCTTCCTCGACGCGCTGAACGGCAACGCCGTTCACCTGAGCCAGCGGATCAATCTCGCAATCGTCGCCAAGGCGCCGGTGGAGACCATCCGCGCCTACGCGGCCTCTCGCGGATGGACCAGCCTCAGGCTGCTGTCCTCGGGCGGCAACGGCTACAACACGGACTATTTTGCGGAATCGCCGGATGGCGGGCAGTTGCCGATGCTCAATGTGTTCCGGCGCGGCCCCGACGGCATCCACCACACCTACGGTTCGGAGCTGTTCATGATCCCGTCCGAGCCGGGCCAGCACCCGCGCCACATCGACCCGATGTGGCCGCTGTGGAACGTGTTCGACATGACGCCGGACGGACGCGGCACGGACTGGTTCCCGCAGATCAGCTACGGGTGATAATCAAACACCCGCTTAAGTGTGGCGCGCAGGGCAGCCCAACCGGCACCGTCATCGCGAGCCGAAGGCGTGGCGATCCACTCTATCGGTCAGAGTGGATTGCCGCGTCGCCGTCGCTCCTCGCAATGACGGCCTTGGAGTCGGCCGGCCCCTAGCGGCGGATCGTCAGGTCCGGGAAGCGCTGGCCGACGATGTCGCGGATCAGGGCGGCGATGTCCTCGAATTGCGGCCCGCCATGGGCGCCGGCGGGCCAGACCATGCCGATGTTGCGGTTGAGGGATTCGTCCGCCAGTTTCAGAACGGCGACCTCGCCGCGGCCGGCGATTTCCGAGTGCACGTAGAGGGCCGGCAGGACCGCAAGCCCGACCCCCATGCCGGCCATCTGGCGCAGGGTGTCCAGGCTGGTGCCCTCATAGTCGCGCAGCAGGGTCGCGCCGAACGCCTCGCACAGGTCGCGGACCTGCTCATGCAGATGGTGGCCGGGCTCCAGGGCCAGCAGGTGCTCTCCCTGCAGGTCCGTGGTTGCCACCCGCTTCTTCCGCGCCAGCGGATGGTCCGGCGCGGCGGCGACCGCCAGCGGTTCGGTGAACAGCGGCTTGACAACGACGCCACCGCCCACCGGCAAGGGCGACAACAGGAAATCGAACGCGTCCTCGTGCAGCCGGGCCAGCAGGGTGCGCGGCATGCCTTCCCGCACATGCAGCTTCAGGTCCGGGAAGCGCTTGTGCAGCGCCGGCACCACATAGGGCAGGAGATAGGGTCCCAGAGTCGGCGGCACCCCGAGCCGGACCGTGCCGGCCAGGCCGTGCTGGGCGCTGGCGGCGAGCGACCGGATGCCGCGCACCTCCTCCTGGATGCGCCGCGCCCGCTCCGCCACCTCGCGGCCGATCGGGGTCAGCGACACGGATTTGCCGCGCCGGTCCACCAGCCGCACGCCCAGCGTCTTTTCCAGCACGTTGAGCTGCACGCTGAGCGTCGGCTGGGTTACGTGCACGCGTTCCGCCGCCCGCCGGAAATGGCGCTCATCGGCCAGGGCCGTCAGGTAGCTCAACTGCCGCAGGGTCGGCATGGCATCATCCAAGATCGATTGAGATTTTCTATCAAACTGACTTTGGTCTTTCGATTGGACTAATCAAGCCCGCCGCGCCATCTGCCCAGTGATATCCACTGAGGAAAGGAAGGCGGCGAGAGATGGTGTGGAGGTTCCTGAAGCATTACGGGGTCGCGAAGGCCAACGAGGTGTTGGACGAGTTCGCCCAGTCGGTGGTGGCCTTCGACCCGGCGTCGGCCAGCAAGGCCGAGGTCGCCGGCATGGAGGAGGAGCTGGCCCGGCTCGGCCACCGGCTGGTCGAGGCCGAGCAGGAGGTCCGGCGCGAGCATGGCGAGACCAGGCAGTTGGAGACGACCTATGCCGAGCTGCTGTCCGCCGCCCGGATCGTCGAGGACGAGCTGGCCGGGATCGAGGAACCCATGGCGCGCGCCGACAAGGAGGCGACGCTGGAGACCATCGTCGTCGAGCTGGAGCGGCTGAAGCCGGAGATCGAGCGCGAGGCGGCCGAGGACCAGGAGGTTGAGGCCTGGCGGGCCGAGCTGCGGCGCGCCTATGAGGAGCTGGCCGGCAAGATCCGCACTGCCCGCAGCGACCTGCAATCGGCCCGCCGGCAGATGGACATGGCCAAGCTGCAGCACCAGCGCGCGGAGATGCGCGGCGGCCTTGGCACCACCTTGTCCACCCTGTCGACGGCACTGGACGCCATGAACCGGGAGACCGCCCGCGTGCGGTCCGAGACCGAGGTGCTGAAGATGCGGGCCGACGTGATGGGCGGCGAGCGCATCACCCACCGGCCCGGCGTGTCCGAGGCCCTGGCCAAGGCGCGCGGACAGTCCCGCGCCTCCGGCCGGTCCCTGTCGAGCCGGCTGTCGGCGCTGGCGCCGGCGGCGCCCGTGCCGACCATCGCGGCGGAGTAGCGGCCATGCGTCTGGACATGCTCGCGACCGAAGGCGTCGGCGTCAGCTACGCGGAGCCGGCCTTCGACTCCACCGACCTGCATGGCGCCATCGCCGCCGACAAGACGGCGGTGGTGGCGATCCCGGGCGACGGCATCGGCCCGGAGATCATGGCCGCCGCCCGGCGGGTGATCGAGGCCGCCTATCCGTTCATCGACTGGCAGGAGCACCAGGCCGGTGCCCAGGTCTTCTCTGCCGGCATCGCGTCCGGCGTGCCGGCGGACACCATCGACGCGGTCGCCGATGCCGGCATCGTGCTGAAGGCGCCGCTGGAGACGCCGATCGGCCATGGCGGCAAGAGCGCCAATGTCACCCTGCGCAAGATGTTCGAGCTGTACGGCAACATCCGGCCGGCCCGGACCCTGCCCGGCGTGCCCACGCGCTTCGCCGACCCGGGCGTCGATCTGGTGATCGTGCGGGAGAACGTCGAGGACCTGTATGCCGGCATCGAGCACATGCAGACCCCGGACGTGGCCCAGTGCCTGAAGCTGGTGACCCGGCCCGGCAGCGAGAAGATCGCCCGGCTGGCATTCGCCCTGGCCAAGGCAGAGGGGCGCGGCCAGGTGCATTGCGCCACCAAGGCCAACATCCTGAAGCTGACCGAGGGGCTGTTCAAATCGGCCTTCGAGGAGGTCGCGGCGGCCCATCCGGACATCGCCGCGCGTCACATCCTGGTCGACAATTGCGCGCACCAGATGGTGCTGGCGCCCGAGGCGTTCGACGTCATCGTCACCACCAACATGAACGGCGACATCCTGAGCGACATCGCCGCCGGGCTGGTCGGCGGGCTGGGCTTCGCGCCCAGTGCGAACATCGGCGAGCACGTCGCGATGTTCGAGGCGGTGCATGGCACCGCGCCGGACATCGCCGGTCAGGGCGTCGCCAACCCGACCGCGCTGATCCTCTCCGGCGCCATGCTGCTGCGGCACATCGGTGCCGCCGGCGCGGCCGACGCCGTGGAGAACGCGCTCTACGACGTGCTGGAGGAGGGGCGATACGTCACCGCCGACATCGCCGGGCGCCACAAGCCGGCCTCCACGGCCGATTTCGCGGCGGCGATCGCGGACCGCATCGACCCGGTTCCCGATGCCGCCTGGTCGAACCCGAGCGGCGGGCTGGTCTGGGCCGGACCGTCGCGCACGGCACGGCTCGACCCACGGCGGGAGTTCGACGGGCTGGATGTGTTCGTCGAGTGGGTCGGGCCGGTCGACGAGCTGGCCAGCCGGTTGAAGGCGGCCTGCACCGCCACCCGCTTCGACCTGGCGATGATCTCCAACCGCGGCACCCTGGTCTATCCGGAAAGCCGCGGCATCGCCGACACGGTCGACCATTGGCGCTGCCGCTTCGTGTATCGCGGCGTCGAGGCGACGGACCTGCAATCGGCGATCTGCCACCTGCTGGCGCGGGTCTCGCGGGTCGCCTCCTGGATGCATGTCGAGCGGCTGCAGCGCTTCGACGGGCAGCCGGCCTATACCCTGGCCCAGGGGCAGGCATAGATGATCGCAGGGTTGAGACAGGCACATTTCGAGTTTGGGAGACGGGAAATGGAAAGACGCTTGAACGCGCTGTTACTCCGCCACGCAAGGCTGGAACGTCAATTGCGCAACGAGGTCCGGGGGCCGTTCCGCGACGGCCTCGCGATCCAGCGGCTGAAGCGCCTGAAGCTGCGGGTCAAGGACGAGATGGCCCTGATGAAGGGCGTGATGCGCACGGTGCGCATGCCGGAGTCCCCCCGGCAGGGACCGGTCTGAAGCCGGTCAATCGGGGCGGCCCCGGCCGCCCCGTTCGCATTTCCCCCGGAACGAATTGAAGGCCGACCCTGAATGATTGCCCGGCTCCAAACCCGCGTGAACGAATTCTTCCAGCACGACACCGCCGGCGGGTTGGTGCTGATGGCCGCCGCACTGGCGGCCTTGCTCGTCAACAACTCACCCTTGAGCGCGCTCTATGAGGGGCTGCTGGACATGCCGATCGTCGTGCAGGTCGGGCCGCTGGAGATCGCCAAGCCGCTGCTGCTCTGGGTCAATGACGGGTTGATGGTGATCTTCTTTTTCCTGATCGGGCTGGAGATCAAGCGGGAGATCGTGGAGGGCGAGCTGTCGTCCTTCGACCGCGCCGCGCTGCCGCTGGTGGCGGCGGTCGGCGGCATGGCGGTGCCGGCGGCGATCTTCGCGGCGATCAACTGGGGCGACCCGACCACGCTGGACGGCTGGGCCATCCCGGCCGCCACCGACATCGCCTTCGCGCTCGGCATCCTGGCGCTGCTGGGGCCGCGGGTGCCGGTGGCGCTGAAGGTGCTGCTGCTGGCGGTCGCCATCATCGACGATCTGGGCGCCATCATCATCATCGCGCTGTTCTACACCGACAGCGTGTCGCTCATCTCGCTGGCGATCGGCGCCGTCGGCCTGTCGATCCTGATGATCCTCAACCGCCGCGGCGTGATGAAGGTGGCACCCTATGTGGTGGTCGGCACGATCATCTGGGTCTGCGTCCTGAAATCCGGCGTGCACGCCACCCTGGCCGGCGTGCTGATCGCGCTGACCATCCCGCTGCGGCCCAGGCCCGGCGTGACGCTGGAGCCGCCGCTGAAGCGGGTCGAGCACGGGCTGCACCCCTGGGTCGCGTTCTGCGTGCTGCCGATCTTCGCCTTCGCCAATGCCGGCGTGGCGCTGGGCGGGATGCAGGTCGCCGACCTGATCGCGCCGCTGCCGCTGGGCATCGCGCTCGGCCTGTTCCTCGGCAAGCAGATCGGTGTGCTGTCGTTCAGCTGGCTGGGTGCGCGCGCCGGCATCTGCCGCCTGCCCGAAGGCGTGCACTGGCTGCATGTCTACGGCGTCGCCTGCCTGACCGGGGTCGGCTTCACCATGAGCCTGTTCATCGGCACCCTGGCCTTCGACAGCCCCGAGCTTCTCAACGCGGTGCGCCTGGGCGTGCTGATGGGATCGATCCTGTCCGGGGTGGTCGGCTTCCTGGTGCTGCAACGCGCGCTCGGCAAGCCGGCCGGGCCCGAGGCCCGGCCGCTGCCGGCGGTCTGAGGCGGTTCGCCTAGGACAGGTGCTCGTTGAAGAACGCCAGGGTGCGGTTCCAGGCGAGTTCCGCCGCTTCCGGATCGTAGCGCGCCTCTGACGTGTCGTTGTGGAAGGCGTGGTTGACGCCGTCATACATGTGCATGACGTAGGGCGTGCCGGCGGCCTCCAGCGCCGCCTGGAAGTCCGGGATGCCGGCATTGATGCGCTCGTCCAGGCCGGCGTAGTGCAGCATCATCGGCGTGGTGACGCCGGCCACGTCGTCGGCGTCCAGGACCCGGCCGTAGAAGGCGACCGACGCGTCGATCTCCGCATCGCTGGCGGCGAGCTGGTTGGCCTGGCCACCGCCCCAGCAGAAGCCGACCACGCCGACCCGGCCATTGGTGTCGCGATGGTCCTTGATGAACGCGGCGGCGGCGGTGGAGATCTCCAGAACCGTGTCGGCATCCAGGTCGCGGATCATCTCGCGCGCCTGATCCGGATCGCGCGGGGTGCCGCCGGCGACCGACAGGTAGTCCGGCGCCATCGCCAGGTATCCGGCCAGCGCCGCGCGCCGGGTCACGTCGCGGATATGCGGGTTCAGGCCGCGGTTCTCATGGATCACCACGATACCCGGCGAGCCGCCGGAGGTCCCGGCCCGGCGCACCAGATAGCCGGTGATCGGATCGCCGCCGGCGTCGAAGGTGACGGTCCGCGGGTTCACCCGGCGGTCGGTCGGCGCGATGACCGCGGCCTTGGCGCTGCTCGCTTCCAACAGCGGCAGCAGCGCCGTCGCGGCCGCGGCACCGCCGGCGAGCACCGTCAGGCGCTCCATGAAGGACCGGCGGTCGAGGGTTTCATGGGTGAATTCGTCGTAGAGGTCGATGATCTCTTGTCGCATGGCGGCGGCACTCCGTCCGTTGCGAGGCGACGGATCGCGGTGCCGCCGGCTCGCGTTTCAGGCTGGATTCAATGCGCCCCCTTCTTTGTCCACAGTATACGCTGAAAAACGCCGTCGCGGTTGAAAATCAGATGCTTAAGGGCGCCGAGCACATGCAGCGCCAGGAGCGGGACGATGGCATGGGAGGCAAATTCATGGACCTCCTCCAGCGCGTCGTTCACCCCGCGCATCACCGGCAGCGGGCTCGGCAGGCTGACCAGGCCGAAGACGTCGACGGGCTGGCCCACGGTCCATTGCATCAGCGGACCGGTGATGATCAACGCCGCGATCATACCCAGCAGCCCCCATTGCACGATCCGCGACAGCAGCCGGATCGGACGCGGGGCGGGCGGCGGGGCCGGGCCGCGTTGGACCAGGCGCCACAGGATGCGGCCGCCCAGCACCACCACCGCGATGGCGCCGAGCGAAACGTGCAGCGCCAGCATCTCGGTGCGTTCCGGACCGCGCGCCAGATCCTCGAGTTGCTCGCCGATCAGGAACAGGGCGACCACCAGGCCGGCGCCGGCCCAGTGGAACAGGATGGACGGCCAGCCATAGGCTGACGGGGTGTCGTTGAAGGACATGGACGGAGTTCCCTCACTTTGGGTGTCGCTCCGTCCGCTTATTGCATGCGCCCGCCGCCAGACTGTGCCGCAGTTGTAACAAGGCTTGTCAGCGTCCGGTGCCAGGCCGGATCCCAAAAAAAGCGCGCTGCACTCACCATTGGTTAATCGATTCCGCCTCAATTAGCACCATTGCGTGCACGGTCCGGCCGCAGCCCCGTGACGCGTCGGCGCCCCATGATTTCTGGGACGGGAGCGATGAGGATAGCGAACGCGTCGCAGGTCCTGCGATACAAGTTCGACAATTTCATTTCCAAGGGCGGCGGCTCGATCTTCTTCAGCCTGGTCCTGGCCTTCATCGCCATCCTGGTGCTGATCGGCGGCGTGCGCGCCGCCATCTTCAGCGTGTTTCCCGACGGCGCCGCGCCGTTCGACGACGTGCTGATGAATGTCTGGGTCACCTTCCTGCAGCTCACCGACCCCGGCAACATGGCCCAGGACATCCCGACCTCGCCGCAATACAAGGTGGCGGCGGTGGCGGCCGGGCTGTCTGGCGTGATCCTGCTGTCGATGCTGATCGCTGTGGTGACCACGGCCCTGGACCAGAAGCTCGACGAGCTCAAGCAGGGCCGGTCCAAGGTGATGGAATCCGGCCACACCCTGATCCTGGGCTGGAACGAGCGAGTCATCGAGATCATCCGCGAGCTGGTCATCGCCAATGAGAGCGAGCGCAAGCCGGCCATCGTCATCCTGTCCGAGCTGGACAAGGAGGAGATGGACACGATCCTGCGCACCCGCGTGCCGAAGACCGGCAACACGCGCGTCATCACCCGTTCCGGCAACACCTCGCTGCTCGCCAACCTCCACCGGGTGACGGTGGAGGATTGCAAATCGGTCATCGTCCTGGCGAGCTGCGGAGATGCCGCCACGCTGGAGGACAAGTCCGCCAGCGACGCCAAGGCCATCAAGACCGTGCTGGCCGTCGTCGCCGCCAAGCCGGACGACACGGACTTCAACATCGTCGCCGAGATCTTCGACGCCAAGAACCGCGATGTGGTGGAGAACATCGCGCCCGACGAGGTCCGGGCCATCGACGCGGAGGACATCCTTGCCAAGATCCTGGTGCAGACTTCGCGCACCAGCGGGCTGGCGGTGGTCTACAACGAGATCCTCTCCTTCGACGGCTCCGAGATGTACTTCCACGGCGCCGATTGGCGCGGCGCCAAGTTCTGGCACCTGCAGTACCATTTCGCCGACGGCGTGCCGATGGGCATCCGCAAGCCGGACGGCACGCTGATGATCAACCCGGATCCCACGACGGTGATGGAGGAGGGCGACGATATCCTGATCCTCGCCCAGGACGACTCCACCATCGAGTTCGGCCGGAGGCCGTTGATCAAGCCCGCGGAACATGCCGTGCGCAAGGCGCGGCTCGAGCCGCGGAAAGAGCGCAACCTGATCCTCGGCTGGAACCACAAGGCTGCGGTGTTCACCCGCGAGCTGGCCGACTACGTCCGGGACGAATCCGTGGTCAACATCGTCGTCGACGAACCGTCCGACGAAACCCGGAATGAGATCCAGGCGCTCAACCGGGAGCTCGACAGCCTGACGGTCAATCTCGCCGATGCCAGCGCCCTGTCGAAGGAGGTGCTGATCTCCCTCAACCCGTTCACCTACGACAACATCGTGATCCTCAGCCAGAACGGCAGCGCGGGCAATTCGGAGAAGACGGATTCGGAGACCATCATCATCCTGCTGCACCTGCGCGCGATCTTCGCGGCCAATCCGGAGCAGGCGGGACGCACGGCGCTGCTGACCGAGGTGATGGATTCCGACAACCAGGAGCTCGTCTTCAAGGCCGGCGTGAACGACTTCATCATCTCCAACCGGCTGGTCAGCAACATGCTGGCCCAGATCAGCGAGGAGCCGGATCTGAAGGCCGTCTATGACAGCCTGTTCGAGGAGAGCGGCTCGGAGATCTACCTGAAGCCCGCCTCGCTCTATTTCGAGACCCTGCCGGCCGAGGTGCGGTTCGCCGACCTGCTGGCGATCGCCAACAAGCGCCGCGAAATCTGCCTGGGGGTGCGCCAGGCTCGGCATGCCGGCGACCTGGAGGCCAATTTCGGCGTCAGCCTGGTGCCGCCCAAGGGCACGACCTACACGCTGAACGCGGACGATACCCTGGTGGTGGTCGCGGAAGACGATCTCTGACGACCCTCGGCGCCGGGCCGCGTCAGAGCGCCACCCCTTGAAAAGTTCGGCTTTTGTTCCCATCTATGCTTAAGACCGGGAGTCTGCCGCGCGCCAAGGCGGCCGACCCCGGCCCGCCCAATGCGGCGGGACCGTGCAACAGTCTGGAGCATCGATGAAGACGGAAACGATTACCTTCGATCCGAACACCAACTTGTCCCGCTATCTTGCTGAGATCCGGGAATTTCCCCTGCTGACGCGCGAGCAGGAGGCCGATCTGGCCCGGCGTTGGCGCGACGAGCAGGACGACGAAGCCCTGCGCCTGCTGGCCGGCAGCCATTTGCGCCTGGTGGCCAAGATCGCCCGTGGCTTCGGCGGCTACGGGCTGCCGCTGCGCGACCTGATCGCCGAGGGCAATGTGGGTCTGATGCAGGCGCTGCAGAAATTCGATCCCGACCGCGGCTTCCGCCTGGCGACCTATGCCATGTGGTGGATCCGGGCGGCGATCCAGGAATACATCCTCCATTCCTGGTCGCTGGTGAAGGCCGGCACCACGGCCGGCCAGAAGAAGCTGTTCTTCAACCTGCGCCGCCTGAAGGCGAAGATGCAGGCCTATGAGGAGGGCGACCTGGCGCCGGAGACGGTGACCGCGATCGCCAAGGAGCTCGATGTCAGCGAGGACGAGGTGGTGCTGATGAACCGCCGCCTGGCCTCGTCCGGCGAGGTGTCGCTGAACACGCCGATGGGCGAGGACGGCGACAGCCAGTGGATCGACATGCTGGTCGACGAGTCGCCGGACCAGGAGGCGATCGTCATCAACGCCGACGAGCTCGGCTGGCGCCGGCGCCTGATGCGCCAGGCGATGAGCAAGCTGAACCCGCGCGAGCGGCGCATCCTGTCGGAGCGCCGGCTGAAGGACGATCCGGTCACCCTGGAGGTGCTGAGCCAGGAATACGGCGTCTCCCGCGAGCGCGTTCGCCAGATCGAGGTCCGCGCCTTCGAGAAGCTGCAGAAGGCCATGCTCAACCTGGCCCGCGCCCTGCGCCCACAACCGGCGACGGCTTGACCCTCGACGATTGCCGTTGAGCCCGGTCCGACCGTAACGCCAAGCCGGTGGCGTCGAACCGGCCGATAGGCCATCGCTTCCCCCTCACCCTCCCAACGCTTCGCGTCGGGTCCCTCCCGCTCCCCCAGGAGAGGGGGTTCCTGGCGACGGTTGTTGGTTCCCCTCTCCTGGAGGAGGGGGAGGGACCCGCGGCAAGGCCGTGGGAGGGTGAGGGGGAGCACCGGCGGTGCAGTGACGGCCGAACCGTATCGCCTCCACGCATTCCTGCTTAGGATCGCGCCACCGATTCCGGAAGGTGGCGCGATTTGCTCGAGTCTCTGCTCCCAAGCGACGTCGGCGCGACCGCCGGCGCCATACTGGTCCTCGTCAGCGCCGCGACCTCGTTCCTGACCGCCGCCGCCGGTATCGGCGGTGGCGTCGCCCTGCTGGCCGTGATGGCGGTGCTGATGCCGGCGCAGGCGCTGATCCCGGTGCACGGCGTGGTGCAGCTTGGCTCCAATGCCGGGCGCACGCTGATCATGCTGCGCGACGTGAAGACAGCGGTGCTCCTGCCGTTCCTGGCCGGCAGCGTGGTCGGGGCGGCGGTCGGCGGGTTGACGGTGGTGCAATTGCCGCCGGCGGTGCTGAAGCTGGGGCTGGCGGCCTTCATCCTGTGGTCGGCCTGGGGCCGCCCGATCGCCGCGGCCGGGCGCTTCGCCATCGTGCTGACCGGCGTGTTCTCCAGCTTCCTGACCATGTTCTTCGGCGCCACCGGCACCTTTATCTCGGCCATGGTCAAGACGCTCCGGCTCGGCCGGCTGGAGCATGTCGCGACCCATTCCGCCTGCATGGTCGCCCAGCACCTGATCAAGGTGGCGGCATTCGGCCTGCTGGGCTTCGCCTATGGCCCCTATCTGCCGCTGATCGTGGCCATGGTCGTAAGCGGGTTTCTCGGCACCGTGATCGGCAAGCGGGTGCTGGTGAAGATGCAGGACCGCAGTTTCCACCGGGTCCTCTCCGTCATCCTCACGCTATTGGCGCTCCGGCTGATCTATGACGGCGCTCGAGCCCTCATCGGCGCCTGAGCCGACGCGCCCAGGACCGGCCAGTGTCGGACGCGCCGGGCGGATCGCCCCGTTTTGTGCCATGATCGGCCCCTCAGCATCTGACCGGGGCCGCCGATGAGCCGCATTCGCGTACCGATCCAGGCCTATATCCTGGGGCTGTTTCCGCAGCCCCCGAACGCGCCGCGACGCGGGGCCGCCAGCCGTCGCCGTGGCCGGCAGTTGCGGGCGCTGGCCAATGGCCTGGCGGTTCCATCGTTCTGGAACCGGGCCGAGATAAACCAGGCCTTCGCCGCCGCCAACCAGATCTGGACCCGCGAGGCGGATATCGAATTCGCGCCGGTCACGGTGTCCGCGCGGGTGGTGAGCGTGCCGCCCGACGAGTACGGAATGTGGATCGGGCTGGTCAATCAGCTCAGTCCCAGGGGGCGCGGCGTCAGCGTCGGGTTCGTCCACGATCTGCCGTCCCATGAGGGCGGCTGGGGCGGCGGGCGCATCGCCGCGGTCTCGGGCGTCAAGGCGCGGTCCGGGCTGCCCGGTTTCGCGGGCAATCTGCTGGCCCACGAGCTTGGCCACGTGCTGATCGACGACCCGAACCACACGACCGCCAACGGTCCGAGCAACCTGATGTATGGCCGGCGCAACCCGCGCGTCGCCAATGCCGGCCTGCTGACGCCGGACCAGGTCCGTGCGGCGCAGACCCGGGCCCGCGCGCTCGGCCGTGTCGCGGGGGCCGCCGGCACGCCCGGCACCGGCGCTTCGGCGACGCAACCTGCCACCCCATGAACACGGCGGGCGACGGAGACGGTCGGCCGGACCTGCCGGCCGGTTCCGCAGGCCAAGCGCTCTCCGACGACGTCTATGCCGATCCGGACGTGACGCAGTTCTACGACCTGGCGAACCAGGTGCGATCGGATTTCGACTATTGCATCGCCTTGGCGTCGGGCGCGGGCTCGGTTCTCGATCTCGGCTGCGGGACCGGAACCCTGCCTGCGGCGCTTGCCGATGGCCGGTCGGTCACCGGCGTCGATCCGGCGGCGGCCATGCTGGATATCGCCCGTCGCCGGCCCGGAGGCGACGCCGTCACCTGGCGACAGGCCGATGCCCGCACGGTGCGACTGGGCGAGACGTTCGATCTCGTCGTCCTGACAGGCCACGCCTTCCAGGTCTTCCTCACCGCGGGCGACCAGGCGGCCGTGCTCGCCACGATCGCCGGTCACTTGAATCCGGACGGGCGCTTCATCTTCGACAGCCGGAACCCCGCCTATGGCGTTCGGGAGAACCGGAACCGCGCCGACACGATTCGTGAGCTCGATCATCCCCGGCTCGGCCGCATCGAGGCGTGGAACGAATCCCGCTATGACAGCGAGGCGGGCATCCTGAGCTATCGCAACGGCTTCACTGTCGTCGAGAGCGGCGAAACCTACGCGGGCTCGGCACGAATCCGCTACACGCCGCAGCCGCTATTGGCCGAGATGATCGAGGCGGCCGGACTTGCCGTCGACCGGTGGCTCGGCGATTGGCACGGGACCCCGTTTCACGAGACCGCCAAGGAAATCATTCCGGTCGGCCGCCTGGCGTAGGGCAGGGGTCTGTTCGGCCCCGGATGATCTGGGACCGCGTCCGTGACCGCCGCCTTGGCTGGTCCCGGCTCTAATCCGCGAACTGGCGATGCCGGTCTTGCCAGAGTTCCACCAGAGCCAGCACGATCACCGCCGCGCCGAGGACCACGTGGCAGGTGCGCAGCACGCCGCCATAGCCGAGCGCGAAGGGCGCGGCAACGACCCAGGCCCCGCAGATCAGCTCCAGCACCTCCTCCCAACGCTCGAGCGACATGATCTCAAGCAGCGCGACCATGGTGATGAGCACACCGGCGAGCCCGGTGCTGATCAGCACGGCCGGCCCCATGTTCGCCGAACTCACCAGGGCCGGCGAGAGAACGATCAGGACGCCCAGACCGGCCGAGCAGGCGTCTTCCCAGCGCCGATGCTCGCTGAACCATGCCTTCTTCGCAGAGGTGTTCATTTCAACTCCTCCTTGCCAGCTGCCGTTACGGCCCGAGCGCTCGTGAGGAGTTTTCAATCTGGTGTTGAACGGCCCCAATCGCGGGCGCTCGGACACCTTGTCATCGGAGTCTACGCTCGTCCGGCCGATCTCGCAATTCGGCACGCCGTTGGCGTCTTGTGGTCCTGTCTTGCGATGCTGGTCGAGAAGCGGCCCTACCCGGTCCCGGTCCGCGCCATCGCATCCTTGAAAGCCGGCGCCCAGGCGCCGATGACCGGGTTGATAGGGATGCGCAAGGTATCGGCCGCGCGGTCCAGACCGCCGCCGACGATGGCGTCGATGATCTCCTGGTGCTAGGCCGGGCCGCGGCGGCCCGCCGGCGAGTCAGGCATCCGCAAGGGCTTCCCTGTCGTCGTCAGTAAGATCCTCGATCTGCTTGGCACCGTCGTCGGTATCAACCAATGCGGCCTTTAGTCCTTTCACGTTTCGGACAAGTTTGGTCAGGCTTTCAACAATCTCCGATACGACGTCGACGGCCTCCTTGGCACTCTTGGCGATGACGATTCCCGCTCCGATCATGGTCACGACCTCGCCCACCATCAGGCGCGGTGCCTCGATGACCACCTCGGCGATTTCAATCCCGCTTAGAGTCGCGATTTCCGCATCGATCGCCGACCGTAGGGCCTCCGGATCTGCGTCGCCATCGAGTTCGAAATGGATTCGCATGGGCTCGGACATGGTTCAATTTCCCTTCCGATGAGTTGGGTACGGTCGCGACAGGCTCGTAATGAAGAAGGGCGCCCACATGTCGACCCCGCCGCGAAATGGTCCGGCATTCTCGCGATATCGCAGGACAGCCGACCGGAGTGCCGAATCTGCCGTCTCGCCATCCAAATAGGCCTCGTAGAAGCTGTCGCTGATGTCCTTGGCGGTCTCGGAATCGACCGCCCAGAGCGTCGATACGACCTGCCGCACGCCGGCGGCGAAGAAGGCTGCGGGGAGGCCGAACATCTCGTCGCCCGGCAGCTCCTGGCGCTGTCCCGACTCACCGACAATGGGCATATGGACAGGGCGCTGTCCTGAGCAACAGCCGCTCAGATAGACGGTCTCAGCGTCAAGGTGCAGTCCGGCCACGTCGAGGCCGTCGAACGTCGAATCGCGGAGCGCGAGCCAGGACTCCAGAGGCGAGTCCGAATCGATCGTCGCTCCGTGACAGGCGAAGTGCAGGTGGCTGAAAGTGGCCAGCGTTCCGCTTTCGTCGAGCGCACGGATATGGTCTTCGCTGGCGTCATCCTCCACGACCGGCATGGCGCTCATGCCCTTGTCCTGAAAAGCATCGGCGATGGACTTCACCTCGTCTTCGGCGTTGGCGAGTTCGCCCAAGGGCTGCCCGTTCGGCTCGGCGACGCGGGTATGCCGCACGCCCACGCAGCAGACGCTCCAGTCATCCGGGGCGGCATGGCGGGCGAGGGCTGCCTGGAGGTTTGGGACATAAGCAACCGAGTACCGATCAATCACCAGACCGACGTCGAGGGGCATGGCGTGGAACGGGAACAGATGCAGTTGTCGGTGGGGCGAGACCAACCAGGCTGACGCCCTCTCGGCTTCCGCGAGGATCTCGGCGGGAAGCAGCAGCGCCGTGTGCTTGCGTGTCGGCCGGCGTCGGCGACCGCTTGCCCGCTCAAATTCGAGGATTGCGTTCGGTATGCCGTCAAGCAACGCTCGGTCCCCGGGTGACAGGTCCACGCGGCTTGCGGTTAAGCTCTCTCTCGTCGCAGCGAACACCAGCAGCGTGCGCGGGTCGGTCCAGAAATAGTAGATCAGCACTTCGCCGGGACTCAGGTCGGCGTATGAATTGGGCTTGCCGCTTTCCAATCCGTCACTGTTGTGGCGACGTGACCGATGGATCGAGAGAAGGTCCCAGATTGCCCGGCGTTTGGCTCTGAGTTGGGCATAGGCATCGTTCGTGAGCCCCGGTGAATCGAGGCGTGCGCAGATCGTGCGATAGCGGTCACGCAGCTCCTGCTCGCCTCGGCGATCCCGCTCGAAGCCGCGCGCGATGCGCCGTGCACTCGCGCATTTCGCCAATTCGGCGCGTGTCAGGGCGAGCTCGAAATCCTGCAATTCGAACGCGGCCCGTGCGCCGATTTCATAGAGCAGGATCTTGAATCGCAGATAGGCGCTGTGAAGCCCCTGCGGCGACACCTTGCTCCGCGCCGCCTCGACAATGCGAATTCCCTCTTCGCAGACTCGGGATGCCGCCGTCCAATCCTTCAGCTGAGCGTGCGCGCGCGCCTGATAGACTAGGTGGTCGATCCGTCGTTCGTGGCTATCCCTGAGGCCGGTTTCGGTACTCGCCTTCGCCAGAATCCGGATGGCCTCCTTTGGCCGGCCTTGATCAAGCAGGATGTCAGTGGTTCGCATGAAGGACGCCAGCACGAATTCGGGAATGTTTGCGTCCCCTGCCTCAACGGCCAACGTCTCCAGGCGCGACAAGAGATCGGCGCGGTCAGCCGTCTGCGGACGCCGCAGATGCTCGGTCTTCACCGTGTCGAGAGCCAGCCTAAGTCGAAGGGGCAGATCCATGGACCCTGCGGGGCTCAGGACTCGCGTTTCTTCAGGAACGCCGTGACATCCTGGCCCGCATCAAGGAACTGACCCAGCAGCTCGCGGAGATCCGAATTCTTGCCGTCGTCCAGCGCCGCGATGCGTGCCTCATACTCGGCCGCCTTGCCAGGATTCGTCGTCCGATACGCATTCGCCATGGCGAGCAGAAGCCGCTGGGTCAGTGCCCGGCGCTGTACCGCTCGCTCGATGGGGCTTGAGCCGGCGATCGCCTCGCCCTTCTCAATACGCTGCACGGATTCGACAAGCTGTCCCATCAGGTTATCGTCTGTCGGGTGGCCGCCGAGCGCGGCCAATTCCGCTTCCGCTTTTTCGAGCGTTTCGATGGCCTCGAAATCATCATTGGCGCGGGAGTGCAATTCGCCCAGGGCGACGAGGACCTCGACCCGATCAAGGCTGCCCTGATGTGCCGTGTTCAGGCGATCGCGCAACCGGCTGATTTCGGCGTCGAAGTCACCGGAGAGCTCAAGACGAAGGTTGCCGGCCTTGTCGCGCGACCGTTGCGCGGCGTCGGGTTTGTCGGCCTCTTCGAAGAGCCTGGCGGCGGTCTCGAACGCCTCGACGGCTTCCTCGAACCGGCGCGCCGTCTCCAATGCCCGTGCGCGCCAATCCGTGAGATCCGCGATTTTCTGACGGAGGTCGATGGGCTTGATCAGCGGATCCTGCGCGGTAGTCTCACGAAGCAGGGCCGAATAGCCCGATTCAAGCTTCGAGAAGAGATCGAACAGGGCCGTGTCGGCACGGTCGGCGGTGCAGGTCATCATCGCCGTCCGGAACTGCTTGTCGAGGTCCATCAGCCTCCGCAAGCGTTCCATGCTGCTTGAAATACTCATGTCGCGGGGCCCTTTCAGGGATGTGACTCCAGCGACGATGCTCTTACCAGCTACTCGAATTCCAGCCGCTGACGTCGAGGCCGGCCGCGCTGGCGTCGCTGAGCATGCCGCTGACAAAGGTCTCGTGTCTCTGCTGAGACAGCCGGTCCATGGCCGCGAATTGATTTTGCGCTTGCATCATCTGTGCGGCGAATTGCGGCGGGAGCTGTGGCCGGCCGTTCGGGCCGGGATGCTGCTGCGCATAGCGCATCATCGCTTCTAGTTGTTGCATCTGCTGCAGGAACTCGGCTTCGGCGCTCCGGCCGATGCTGAAGATCGCACGGCCGACGAACACCCAGAAGAGTATCTTGACAACGACGGCTGCGACGATGGCCAAGATAATGATTAGGAACAGGAATTCCATGACGGCACCTCTCTAGAGGGCGTGAAATTCTTGGCACTGATCACCAATTCCTTGCGTCATACAAGGCGACTGTCACCTATCTCTCTCAAGGAACAAGAACAACCGATTAGGACCGGCTCGCGCCTAAATTTCTTCGATCGTCGTCTGCCGACCGACTTTGGCCGGAATACCCAACCAGACCGAATGGGGCATAGCGGCGGAGCCGGCCATGCATATGGGCTCACTCTCGCCGATGCCGGATGATGTCGGGTCTACTCGGTGCCGGTCCGCGCCATCGCATCCTTGAGAACCGGCGCCCAGGCGCCGATGACCGAGTCGATGTGGATGCGCAAAGTATCGGCAGCGCGGTCCGGGTCGCCGGCGGCGAGGGCGTCGATGATCTCCTGGTGCTGCGCCGGGCCGGGCTGCAGGGGCTGGCCGTCGGAGCGGACGGCCGTGACCGGGGCGGGCGGGTCGCCGGCGAAGGTGAAGCGGTGCATGTGCAGGCTGCAGCGGGTCAGGATCGGCTCCAGCGCCGGCAGCCCGGCCCTGCGGAAGATCGTCATGTGGAACTCCCGGTCCAGCTCGCTGCGGGCATAGCTGTCATGGCTGTGCTCGGCGCAGTCCATGCGGCCGACGATCTCCTCCAGCCCCTTGAAATCCGCCGAGGCGAAGGCTGGCGTCGCAAGGCGGGCGCCGCGGGTCTCCAGATCGATGCGGATGCGGGCCATCTGCGCCGCCTCGTCCGGAGAGGTGTCGGACACCACCGTGCCCTGATAGCCGCGCCGGCTGACCAGCCCGTCATGCTCCAGCCGCAACAGCGCCTCGCGCACCGTGCCCTGGCTGCAGCCGAAGGCGCCGGCGATCTGCTGCTCGATCAACGCATCGCCGGGCGGCAGCGAGGCCAGGATGATCGCCCGCTTCACCGCGTGATAGACGGCATTGCCCTTGCGTTCCCTGGGAACGGCGGCGGCGTCGTCCTGGAGGATGTGCGCTAGCCGGCTCATCGGTTGACAGCGGTGGCTCCGGGTCTAAAATCAATATCGATAATGATAACAACCGGTCGGGAGCGAAACAACCGGGTCGCGCTGTCGGGGATGACGGGCCCGATGGTTGCTTCGCCGCCGATGGACGTCGACACGCACCGATAAGGCCCAACAGGTGTTCGCTCCGGTGGAGGGTCTGCCTCCGGTCGGACCGCATCACCGGACGGTGTGGGAGGGTTTCACCATGGCGAGGCATGCCTCTGGCATTGCCGGTCTCGGCGGTTCCATGCGGACGAAGGCGCGCGGGTCGCGCCCGGTCGCCGCGGCGCGCCGGTAGCGGGCTGCGGTCATGGCGGCGCTGCTCCAGATCGAGGATTTGGTCATCGACTTCGCGACGCCGGCCGGGGTGCTGCGGGCCGTCAACGGCGTTTCCTACGACGTGTCGCCCGGCGAGATCGTCGCCGTGGTCGGTGAGTCCGGCAGCGGCAAGTCTGTGACGGCCCTGTCGATCCTGCGCCTGCTGCCGGAGCCGCCGGCGCGCATCTCCGGCGGCCGCATCCTGCTCGACGGCGTCGATCTGCTGACCCTCGACGACGAGCGCATCCGCCAGGTGCGCGGCGGCCGGGTCGGCATGGTGTTCCAGGAGCCGATGACCTCGCTGAACCCGGTGCTGTCGATCGGCCGTCAGCTTACCGAGGCGATGCGCGCCCATCTCGGCCTGACGCCCGCCGCCGCCCGGGACCGGGCGGTCGAGCTGCTCGACATGGTCGGCATCGCCGAGCCGGAGCGGCGGCTGAAGCAGTACCCGCACCACCTCAGCGGCGGCATGCGCCAGCGGGTGATGATCGCCATGGCGTTGGCCTGCGAGCCGGAGCTGATCGTCGCCGACGAGCCGACCACGGCGCTGGACGTGACCATCCAGGCGCAAATCCTGGAGCTGATGCAGGGGCTGTGCCGGCGCATGGGCGTGGCGCTGGTCATCATCACCCACAATCTCGGCATCGTCGCCCGGCACGCCGACCGGGTGAACGTGATGTATGCCGGGCGCGTCGTGGAACGTGGGCCGGCGGCGGAGATCTATCGGCGGCCGAGCCACCCCTACACCGTCGGCCTTCTCAACTCGGTGCCGCGGCTCGACCGGCCGCGCGGCGCGCCGCTCGACCCGATCCCCGGCAGCCCGCCCGACCCGCTGGCCTTGCCCAGCGGCTGCGCCTTCCGGCCGCGTTGCTCGCTGGCGACGGCGCTGTGCGCGGAGGAGGTGCCGACCCTGCGGGATGCGGGCGAGGCCCATCAGAGCGCCTGCTTCGAGATCGACGCCCTGCACGCCATGGAGCCGGCATGAGCGACGCTGACGCCCTGATCGAGCTGCGTGGTCTGCGCAAGCACTTCCCGGTGACCCGGGGCATCCTGTTCCAGTCGACGGTCGGGCAGGTGAAGGCGGTGGATGGCGTCGACCTCGTGGTCAGGCGCGGCGAGACCCTGGGCTTGGTCGGCGAGTCCGGCTGCGGCAAGTCCACCATCGGCCGCTGCCTGCTGAAGCTGGAGGCGCCGACCGAAGGGGAGATCCTGTTCGACGGGCGCGACATCGCGACCTTGGACAAGGACGAGACCCGCGCCTATCGCCGCCGGGTTCAGGCCGTCTTCCAGGACCCGTTCAGCTCCCTCAATCCCCGCATGACCGTTGAGGACATCATCGGCGAGCCGCTGATCGTGCACGACGTGGCCCGCGACCGCGCCGACATCGCTAGGCAGGTGACCACCCTGCTGAACGTCTGCGGCCTGCCGGCGCGGCTGATCGACCGCTATCCGCACGAGATGAGCGGCGGCCAGCGCCAGCGGGTCGGTATCGCCCGGGCGCTTGCTCTGAAGCCCGATTTCATCCTCTGCGACGAGGCGGTCTCGGCGCTGGACGTGTCGATCCAGGCGCAGATCATCCGGCTGCTGGAGGATCTGCGCGAGGAGTTCGGGCTGACATACCTCTTCATCGGCCACGATCTCAGCGTCGTGCGCCATATCTGCCACCGGGTTGCGGTGATGTATCTCGGCAAGCTGGTCGAGATCGGCGACAGCGACACCCTGTTCGAGGACCCGCGGCACCCCTACACCCAGGCGCTGCTGTCGGCGGTCCCGGTGCCGGACCCGGCGATCGAGCGCGACCGGCCGCATCGCGCCATCACCGGCGAGGTGCCCAGCCCGATCAACCCGCCGGCGGGATGCGTCTTCCATCCGCGCTGCCCGCTGGCCGATGATGGCTGCACCGCCGCGGTGCCCGAGCTGCAGACGCTCTCCGCCGGCCACGGCGCGGCCTGTTTCAAGCTGGACAAGACGGCGATGGAGTTCGCGTAAGTGGCTGATGCGAAATGGAAAAGTGTGGATCAATTAAAGGAGATGCGCACCGCCGCCACCAGTTGTCATTCCCGCGAAGGCGGGAATCCAGCCGATCCCGGCGCTATCTGGATTCCCGCCTTCGCGGGAATGACAATGAAAGGGCGGGTCGCTCTCCGCCATTGGTTCGGAAATGGGTAGCAAGCCCGGTGGACAACGGAAGAATACCAACCCGATACGACAGGAGGCTCAGATGACATCGAAATTGTTCAAGGATCTGGACGCGGCCGAGCAGGCGCGCATCAAGGCGGAGTGGGACGACGCCCATGATTTCGACCCGCGCGATCCGCTGTTCGGGCTCAGCAGGGCCGACATGTCGGGGCCGAAGCTGAAGCGCCGCTCCATGCTGCGGCTGATGGCGGCCTCCGGCACCCTGGCCGCCTGGCACCTGATGCCGGGCGTCGGGACGACCGCGGCGAAGGCGGACGGCCATGCCGGCGGTACGCTGCGCGCCGGCTGGGCGGGTGTGGGCGAAATCCTCACCCTCGATCCGGCGCAGATCAACCAGGTACTGCAGTTCCAGATCACGTCCAACGTGCTCAGCGGCCTGATGCATATCGACTCCAGCCTCGTCGCCCAGGGCGATCTGGCGGAGGACTGGTCGGTCTCCGACGACGGCACGAAATACACCTTCAACCTGCGCCAGGGCCTGACCTTCCACAATGGCGACGCCTTCGACGCCGACGACGTGCTGTTCACCTATGAACGCTCCAAGGACCCGGCCCAGTCGATCCATTCCCGGGTGCTGACCAACGTCGTTTCGCTCGAGAAAACAGACGCCTACACGGTGGTCTTCACCCTGGCCCAGCCCCAGGCCTCGTTCCTCGGCAAGACCCTGGAGCGTTCCAGCGGCCGGGCCATGACCATCGTCAGCCGCGGTGGCCTGGAGCAGCTCGGCACGTCGCAATACGGGTTGACGCCGGTCGGCACCGGCCCGTTCAAGGTCGTCGAGCATCAACTCGGCCAGGGCGTGGTGCTGGAGAAGTTCGAGGATTACTACGATCCCGAGCGGCCCAAGCTCGACCGGGTGACCATCAAGCCGATCATCGACGCCGAGCCGTTGGCCGCGGCGCTGGAGGCCGGCGACATCCAGCTCATCGGCGGCAATCCGGTGGCGGCCGAGTTGGTTGACCGCTTCATCCAGAACCCGGACCTGGTGGTCGACGAGAAGCCCTCGCCGGGCTTCCAGGCGGTCTGGCTGAACCCGTGGCACGAGGCCATGAAGGTCACCGACTTCAACAAGCCGCTGGACGAGCTGATGACCGAGCCCGGCTTCATGGTCCGGCTCGCCATCGCCAAGGCGCTGGACCGCGACCGCTATCTGCAGCAGGCGCGCTTCGGCCGCGGCACGGCGGCCTACGGCACCATCAACCCGGCCATGGGCTTCTACTTCGACGAGAGTCTGGCGGAGACCAGCGCCCAGCGCTACGACCCGGAGGAGGCGCGGCGGCTGCTGGCCGAGGCCGGCTATCCGGACGGCGAGGGCTTCCCGACCCTGAAGCTGGCAACGACGCCGGCCAACCGGCGGGAATCGACCATCGTGGCGGCGATCCTGAAGCGCAATCTCAACATCGAGGTCGAGCTGCTGCCCAAGGAGTTCTCGGTCGGTATCGAGGATTTCGACACCATGGACTGGGATATGCGCCGGGCCGGCAGCGGCGGCGATTTCGATCCCGACGACGGGCTGGTCGACTGGATGCAGACCGCGTCCAAGTTCAACGGCCGCAAGCGCGACACGGCGATCTACCCGTTCGGCTATTTCTCCGAGGCCGAGGCCGACCGGCTGATCACCGAGCAGAGCGCCACCGCCGATCCGGAGGAGCGCCGCCGGCTGGTGCAGGAGGCCAACCGCATCACCTCCGACAAGGTGGCGGCCGCCTTCCTGTTCCACCCGTCCGACATCCTGATCCACCACAAGGATGTCAACTTCCCGGCGGTCAGCCGCATCCCGGGCCTCGTGGACCTCGACCGGGTGACGGTGGCGTCCTAGGGGCTAACGGGCGGCCGGTCTGATCCGGCCGCCCATTTCCCTCGATACCCAAAGGCAAACGCCAAGTGGATAGGGCCTTCCCCCTCACCCTCCCGTCGCTTCGCGCCGGGCCCCTCCCTCTCCCGCGAGGGGAGAGGGGACTCGAATTAGCGCCGGCCCTTTGGTTGCCCCTCTCCCCTTGTGGGAGAGGGAGGGACCCGCGGCGAAGCCGTGGGAGGGTGAGGGGTATGGTCCCGCCTCCTGGTAATTCAGAAATCCAGATCGCATTCGCCCCATCTACGCAGCGCGACAAGAGGACGGGCCGCTAGATGTCGACCTATTTGATCCGCCGGGCATTGGGTGCCGTCATCGTGATGTGGGCGGTGGCGACGCTGGTGTTCTTCATGCTCAGGATCGTGCCCGGCGATCCGATCGGGGCGATCCTGTTCGATGTCGGCGACGCCCAGGCGATCGCGGATCTGCGCAACAAGCTGGGCCTCGATCAGCCCATCTATGTTCAATACCTGAAATGGTTTTGGCTGGTTCTGCAGGGCGATCTGGGCAACTCGATCTATGGCAGCCGGGTGGAGGTCAGCCGGCTGATCGCCGAGGCCGCGCCCCGGACCCTGTCCCTGGCTGGCCTCTCCTTCATCCTTGCATTGGTGATTGCTGTGCCGGCTGGACTGATCGCCGCCACCAAGCGCAACACGGCCCTGGACCACGGCGTGACCCTCGGGGCCTTCCTGGGCTTGAGCATGCCGGATTTCTGGGTCGGCATCCTGCTGGTCATCGTGTTCGCCGCGAACCTGCAATGGCTGCCGGCGATCGGCTATGTGCCGCTGTCGGAGGGCTTCTGGCCCTGGCTGAAGCACCTCATCCTGCCCTCGATCGCCGTCGGCACCGCCTTCTCGGCGATCATCGCCCGGATGATCCGCTCGGCCATGCTGGAGGTGCTCAAGACCGACTACATGCGCGTCGCCCGCGCCAAGGGGTTGACCAATTCCGTGGTGCTGCTGCGCCACGCCCTGCCGAACGCGCTGATCCCGGTGGTCACGGTCATCGGTATCGCCTTCGCGCTCTTGATGGCCGGCGCGGTCGTGGTGGAGAACGTGTTCGCGATCAAGGGCTTGGGGCGGCTTCTTATTCAGGGAATCCTGGACCGTGACTACCCGGTGGTGCAGGGCGCCATTCTGGTGGTCTCGGCCATCTTCATCTTCAGCAATCTGCTGGTCGACCTGCTCTACACGGTGATCGACCCGCGCATCCGGTTCGAGTCATGACGCCGCACGCGCTTTCCGAGACCGCCGAGGCGCCCTACGTCCGGACCACGCGCTGGAGCCAGTTCCGCGCGGTGATGCTGGCCGACAAGAAGGCCCTGGTCGGCGCCATCATTCTCGCGGTCTTCGCCGTCGCGGCGATCTTCGGCCCGCTGATCGCCCCCTACGACCCCAACGCCATGGACTACGACTTCCTGGCGCCGCCCTCCTGGCAGCATCCGCTGGGCACCGACGATCTCGGCCGCGACCTGCTGAGCCGCATCATGGTCGGGGCGCAAATCTCTCTGTTCGTTGGGGTTTCCACCGTCGCAATCGCCCTGGTGGCCGGCGTGGCGCTGGGCGTGCTGGCCGGCTATATGGGCGGCTGGGTCGACCACATCATCATGCGCTACATCGACCTGCAATGGGCGTTCCCGAACTTCATCATCGCGGTCTATCTGGTGGCGGTGTTCGGGACCGGGCTCAGCAACGTCATCGTCGCCATCTCGCTGGCCTTCGTCGACGATTTCGCCCGCATCGCCCGCGGCATGGTGCTGTCCGTCAAACAGGAGCAGTATGTCGACGCCGCGCGCACCGTGGGGACATCGGACTTCCGGATCATGTGGCGGCACATCCTGCCCAACGCCATGGCGCCGATCATCGTGCAGGCGACGGTCAGCGTCTCCTACGCCATCCTGGGCGAGGCCGGGCTCTCCTTCCTGGGGCTCGGTGTGCAGTCCTCGACGCCGACCTGGGGCCTGATCCTGGCCGATGCCCGCAGCTTCATCACCCGCGCCTGGTGGCTTGGCATCTTCCCGGGCGTGGCGATCATGCTGACGGTGCTCTCGATCAACTTCATCGGCGATGCGCTGCGCGACTTCCTCGACGTGCGGGAGAGCCGGGACGGGGTATGAGCATGACCGACGATCTGGACCTGAACACCAAGAGCATCGCCGACCTGCTGGAGGACATGGCCGATGGCGGGCTGACCGCGGTGGCTCTGACCATGCACTGCCTGGCCCGCATCGATCGCCTCGACGACAAGGTCAATTCGATCATCGAGATCAACCCGGACGCGCTCGACATTGCCACGGCATTGGATGACGAGCGCCAGTCCGGCCGGGTCCGACCGCTGCACGGCATCCCGATCCTGGTGAAGGACAATCTCGACACCGGCGACCGCATGACCACGACGGCGGGCTCGCTGGCCCTGGAGGGCCATGTGGCGGCGCAGGATGCCGGCGTGGTGGCGCGGCTGCGCGAGGCCGGTGCGGTGATCCTCGGCAAGACCAATCTCAGCGAATGGGCCAATTTCCGCTCCAAGCGCTCCTCCAGCGGCTGGAGCAGCCGGGGCGGCCAGACCCGCAACCCCTATGCGCTGGACCGCACGCCCGGCGGGTCGAGCTCCGGCTCCGGCGTGGCGGTGGCGGCCGGCTTCTGCGCCGCGGCGATCGGCACCGAGACCGACGGCTCGATCATGAGTCCCTCGGCCATGAACGGCGTCGTCGGCATCAAGCCCAGCATCGGCCTCGTCGGCCGCAGCGGAATCATTCCGATCTCGCACAGCCAGGACACCGCCGGGCCGATCGCCCGCAGCGTCGCCGACGCGGCGCTGCTCATGAACGCCATCGTCGGCGTCGACCCGGATGATCCGGCGACAGCCGGCGCCGAAGGCCGACGGCCGGCCGACTACGCCGCCAACCTGGACGATGACGGGTTGCGGGGCGCCCGCATCGGCGTGCTGGCCGACCTCGATGCCTTCTCGATCGATGTGCGCCGGCTGGTCGCCGACTGCGTCGAGGTGATGCGCGGGGCCGGGGCGGAGATCGTCGACACGGTGCGCATCACCCCGGCGGACGCCATCCGCCCGTCGGAGATGACGGTGATGAAGACCGAGTACAAGGTCGGTCTCGACGCCTATCTCGCCGGCCTGGGCCCGGACGCCAGGGTGCACGGCATCGCCGACCTGATCGCCTTCAACGAGGCCCATCGCGGCCGCACCATGCCGTATTTCCCCCAGGACCTTCTGGAGGAATCCCAGCGCACCGGCGGTCTCGAGGACTCGGACTATCTGGAAGCCCGGCAGACCTGCCTGAAGCTGACCCGGTCCGAAGGCATCGACTGCGCCCTGTCCGACTACGCGCTGGACGCCATCGTCGGACCGACCACCTCGGCCCCCTGGCTGATCGACTGGGTCAACGGCGACAACCGCTCCGGCAGCACCGCCTATCTGGCGGCCGTCTCCGGCTACGCCGGCATCACCGTGCCGGCCGGCTATCTGCACGGCCTGCCGGTCGGCCTCTCGTTCATCGGCGGCGCCTTCTCCGAACCCGCGCTGATCGGCCTGGCGCATGCCTTCGAGCGTGCCACCCGGGTGCGCCGGCCGCCGAAATTCCTGCGGACGGTGGCGTTCTAGAGCCACCCGATACCGTCATTGCGAGGAGCGCAGCGACGCGGCAATCCACTCTCGACGGAGACAGTGGATTGCTTCGCCTTCGGCTCGCAATGACGCGTGAGAAGAAATCCTAGCTTTGCGGCGACAGCGTCCAGACCGTCATCCGGGCGTCCAGCCCGCGGATCTCCTGGTCGTCATGGCGGATCAGGTCGGCATAGGTGCGGTCGTCGCCATTGGCCTCGTCGCGCACCCGTTCCACCAGATCCTGGGTGACCGCCAGCTCCACCGACAGGTTGCGCGTCATCGCCTCGACGCGGCTGGCCACGTTGACCGTGTTGCCGATCACCGCGAATTCCAGGCGGCTGGAGCCGATATCGCCGAGCACGGCCGGGCCGTAGTGGAGGCCGAAGCTGGCCTGGATCGGCGGTTCGCCGGCCTCGGCCCGCTCGGCGTTCCAGGCGGCCATGGAGTCGATCATGCTGCGGCCGCAGCGCAGTGCGTTCAGCGCATCGGCGTCGCTGGCGATGGGGGTGCCGAAGGTCGCCATGAGCCCGTCGCCGAGATATTTGTCCAGGGTCCCGTTGTGCCGGAACACCTCGTCTCCCATGCGCTGGTGGAACTGGCGCAGGGTGGTGATGACCTCCTGCGGGGTCCGGTCGGCGGCGTAGCGGGTGAAGCCGACGATGTCGACGAACAGCACCGCGATGTTCTGGGTGCGGATCTGCTTCAGCGGCTCGTCGTTCTGGGACAACTCCTCGACCACGTTGGGCGAGAAATAGCGGGCGAGATTGGCCCGCTCCCGCTCCAGCGCGGCATGGCCGTGGAGCAGGCGGCGGGTCCGGCGTCCCGAGACCGCGAGGGTGGCCGTGACGATCAGGAGGACGACGATTTCCTGGACCCGGATGAAGATCAGCGGGTTGTTTGGGTCCAGGACTTCGGACATCTCTGCATCGGCGCCGAACGCGGCATAGGTGGCTTCCGTCAGCGCCGGATACTCGGTCGCAAAGACCGAGGCGAACACGATTGCGAGGACCCAGAAGATCGTCGTCCAGGTGCCGAAGGCGAACAGGGTGCGCCAGGAATAGGCCAGCACGGCACCGGCCAACAGGATGTAGAAATACTTGAAGCCGCCATAGCGGAACGCCATGGCCAACGGCCAGTCGGCATCGGAGAGCGGGTTCGGCACGATGATCGCGATGGTCATGATCGCCAGGTCGCAATACATCAGCAGCAGTTCCTGCCGCGACAGGCCGACCCGCGCGACGTGCCGCTGGGCCCAGGCGGTGAGAGCCAGCGCCCCCAGCAGGGCGTGGTAGTAGATGATCTCCCAGCTCGGATTGATGAAGGGCAGCATCACCGCGATGATCGCCAGCGCGATCCAGCGGGCCCGGATCGCCAGCTCCATGCCCTCGCGCTTGTGGCGCTCCAGTGCCGCCTCGGTGAACTTGTTGTCGGCCTCGCTTTCGGTCGGAACCCGATCCATCCGACCAAACAGGCCACGGCGCCGCCCAGGCGCTGCCGGCTCGTTCATGACGATGATTCCCCTGTCGTCGGGCGTCTCCGTTGACCCTGGCATATCGACGGATATTGCGGTAGCGCGCCGACGCGGGAGATGGATTGTTGATCCAGAACATGTCCGACCGTCCGGACCGGTCCTAGGCTGACACCAATCGGTCTGGAAAACGGATTGGACGAGGATTGCGATGATCAATGACTGGCCGGCCGCCAACCGGGAGCTCTCCGCCGCGCTGGCGACCTATCGGCAATCGGCGCCGGATGTTGCGGCGGCGTTCACCGGACTGGCCCGGGCGGCCACCCAGCCGGCGGCGATCGATGCGAAGACCAAGGAGCTGATCGCGCTGGCCATCGGCATCGCCGGGCGCTGCGACGGCTGCATCGGCTTTCACACCGAGGCCGCCATCCGCCACGGCGCCAGCCGCGACGAGATCGTCGAGACCATCGGCGTGGCCACCTATATGGGCGGCGGGCCGTCCTATGTGTACGGCGCCCAGGCGCTGCAGGCGTTCGACCAGCTCTCGGGCTAGCCGTCTTCGGCTTCCTCGGGCGGTGCGATCTTGTCCCAGGTGCGGTGCTCGAAATCGCTGGCGTCGTGGCGCTCGCGCAACTGCGTCTCGGGCTCGCCCCAGGTCCGGTTGACCATGCGCCCGCGCTGCACGGCCGGGCGCTGCCCGATGGCGTCGGCCCAGCGCACGACGTTCTTGTAGGATGTCACGTCGAGGAATTCGCCCGCGTCGTACAGCACGCCGCGGACCAGCCCGCCATACCAGGGCCAGATGGCGATGTCGGCGATGGAATAGGCCTCGCCGGCCATGTAGGCGTTGTCCGCCAGATGCCGGTCGAGCACGTCGAGCTGGCGCTTGGTCTCCATGGCGAAGCGGTCGATCGGGTATTGCATCTTGGTCGGCGCGTAGGCGTAGAAGTGGCCGAATCCGCCGCCGAGATAGGGGGCGGAGCCCATCTGCCAGAACAGCCAGGACAGGGCCTCCGTGCGCGCCGCCGGGTCCTCAGGCAGGAACCGGCCGTGCTTTTCGGCCAAATAGAGCAGGATGGCGCCGGATTCGAAGACCCGGGTTGGCGGTGACGTGGAATGGTCGACCAGGGCCGGGATCTTGGAGTTCGGATTGGCCGCCACGAAGCCGCTGGAGAACTGCTCGCCGTCGCCGATCTTGATCAGATAGGCGTCGTATTCCGCGCCGGTCTCTCCCAAAGCCAGCAGCTCCTCCAGCAGGATGGTGACCTTCTGGCCGTTGGGCGTGGCCAGCGAATAGAGCTGGAGCGGGTGCTTGCCGACCGGCAGGTCCTTGTCATGGGTCGGTCCGGCGATCGGGCGGTTGATGCTGGCAAAGGTGCCGCCGCTTTCGGCCTCCCATTTCCAGACCTTGGGCGGTTCGTACTCTTGGGCTTCGCTCATCCGGGAGGCGTCCTCTCTGTCGGGGGGAACGGCGGGTCCGGTCTCACCGAGACCGGCCGCCTCTTGCGACGGCCCTGGGTCCGCCGGACGCGGCCCTCAAGGCACAAGACCAATATGGTGCCATTGTCGGAAATTGCGCCCCGGCCGCAATCGCCTTGGCCGGCCCGCAATTGCGCCACGTCAAGGTTCTGTTGACCAGATTGCGATAGGATCGAATGGTCGAATTCGATGTAAGGAGGCGATCGTGCCTCGTTTTGCCTGGCTGGTTGCGCTGATCTCCGTCGCCGGGCTTGCCGCTTGCCAGACCGCCGAGACCGGCCCCGGCGCCGAGGTCGCGGCCGTCGGCGATGCCGAGACCGGACGCGAGGCGGCCATGGATTGGTGCGGCGGCTGCCACGCCATCGGCGCCGGCGAGATGCCGGAGTCCGACGCCCCGTCCTTCGCCATGCTGCTGGAACTGCGCTCGCCTGAGGCGATCCGCCACTATTTGACCTGGGAACGCCATCCGGCAATGCCGGCCCTGGCCCTGGAATCCCAGGACATCGAGGATCTGGTCGCCTACTTCGCCTATCTGGAAGATCAGTAGCAGCGGCCATCGGACACTGTTTCGCACTCTTCGGAGGCGCGGGCAGTTGCTCCTCCCCGCCGTCGTCGGCGAATAACCCGGTTGTGACGAGATCATGCACGCCTACGGATTTGGCTGGTGGGAACCGTCTCCAAAGGACGATGCTCTCCTGAACCGCGTCAGCGGGCAGAGGCTCCGGAGACTGGGGTCATCCGTTCTTTCCGACGGTCTCAGGTCCGACGGGTGGATTCGGTTCGAGTATCAGGACGACGAAATTGTCTACCCGGTCCTGGCCCAATTGCGGGACGACGAGTACCGGGACCCGCTGTGGCGTTCGCGCCGGCGAACCGGCCGGGTTCTGACGGTGGACCACAACCGCTCCGCGGGCCTCTGGCAGGCCGAATGCGGCGCCGATAGCCCGACACCGCCATACGGCCTCTGGCGTCGCGTCGATGACTGCCTCTCCGACGCCCTGCCATGTTGGCCGCGCATGAAGAGCCGCGATCGGGCGCTGGCGGAGGTCCGCATACACGGCGGATGGCTGAACGGCGCCTGGCACAGCGGATATCGCCGCGCATTCGCCACCCTGACGCCGGCAAGGCGGAAATGGATCAAGTCCTGGGAGGGCGCTCAGATGGCGGAGCGGCCCGTCATTGTCCCGATTGATGCGGACCCTCCCTCCCCGTGGTGCTTCTTCGGGTTTCCTTTCGAGCCTGCCGCTGAAAACCGATCACCGCCGGAACTGAGCGAAAAAGTCAGGCTGGCTGGGATGACGGAAGTGGCCGGTCCGAAGGCATCCGTAATCGATCGGGCCTGGGTTGTTCCCGCCGGCCTCCCCTTGACGGGGATGGAAGGGAAGACGGCCTACATGCGTTCGGCTGACGGACAGCGCGTGCTGTATCCGAAATATGGAACGACCATCTCCCAGGAGCGCGGCGGAACGCATTTCACCATGGAGTATGCGGACAGCGACTTCATGGGTCACCTCCCCGCTGTGAACGGGGTTCCGTCGCCGTTGGCGGCGTGGACGTTCGAACTGGATCGGATTTGGGGCGCCTGTCGCCACGACACAGCCAAGTCCGAGCTCTCGATAGCAGTCTCTCAGGGCTATCGGATCGCGCCGTCATACGCACTTGCGCAACGGATCCTGACGCAATGCATCGATGCGTGGCTGTTCTGGGAAGGCACCGATGCGCGAAACAAAGAGTGGATGCCGAGGCTTTCCCTGGCGGGCGCAAGCTCCGTCGTCGTCGCGCCCCACTACCTGGGCGGCATCTGGCCGGCAGGGCGGTACTGCGTCGCGAGCCTCGATCGGACAGCCGCCGCATCGGAAGCGCGCTGACCGGACCGTCCGCATCGAATTCGCGCCTGGCCGGCAGATCGCCTGCTTGACCTGTCCGTAGGACCATTGGGGCACGCATCTCCGTACCACTCCGTCCGTCCCGATGGCCGGAGCTTTAGCGATCCTTAACCGCGGCTCTCCAAAATCCATGGTCATGGGGAACAGCGACGACGATTTCAGCGATTTCACCGACTCAGCGGACAACGTTCGCGATTCGCGAAACACGTTGCGGTGGGTGGGTGCCATCCTGTTCGTGGTTCTCTTTCTCTGGATTGCGGTTTCGACGTCCGGCCTGGCGCCTTGGCTCGGAACCGTCGACGAGAGCTACCGGGACGGCCGTGTCGAGATGACCTCCGCCGCCGTCGAGGACACCTCCACCGATCTCCTCAGCCTGTCGAGCTTCTTCTTCCTCTCCGGCCAGGAGGTGTATGTCGATTACGACATCACGGTCCGGCGCGGCGCGGTTCAGATCATCGTTCAGGAACACGCCGGACCCGAGAGAACGTTCCGCCACATGGTGACGGCGTCGGGCTCCGGCACGTTCACCGTGCCCGTTCCGCGGAGCGGCATCTACCATATCTCCCTGCTTCCGACGGCCGACGGCGGCGTGGGATCGGGAAACGATGTCGACATCTCCGCAAGCTGGGGTGCCCGCTGGCCCTGATCGGCCGGCGTCTGGCTTTACCGGCCGTTAACCATCCTTGACGACAGTCCCCGGTCATGCCCGGAGACCACGAAATCGAGCTGACGGGTGGCCGTATCGCCCTGGGCGGCGGCGCGCTGACCGCCGGGGCGGTCGTCGTCCTCGTCGCCCTGCTCTGGCCCGTCGCGTTCCTGTCCGGCCTCGCGCCCTGGCTTGGCCATATGAGCCAGACCCATCGCGATGCCTCCGCCGTCGGCCTGTCCGTCGCCGCAGGGTCGGTGTCCGGCAGCGCGTTCGGCCCGACCAGCTTCGCCTTCCTGGAGGGCCAGCAAATCTTCGTCGAGTACGACATCACCATCCGGCGCGGCGGGGTGCGGATCGGCGTGCTGGAATATGCCGGCATGGAGCACGTGCTGTGGGAGACGGTGTCGACATCGGGCCCCGGCACGGTCTCGGTGCGTATTCCCCGAACCGGGCTCTACAAGATCTCGATCGAACCGACGGTCGTCGGCGGCGTGGGGCGCGGCTACGACCTCGACATCGACGCGACCTGGGGTGCCCGCTGGCCCTGAGTGCCGGTCTCCTTATTCGCCCAGTTCCTGCGGCAGTAGCGCGTTCAGGGTGACCGCCAGGAAGGCCGCCGGTAGCAGGCCGGAGGTCAGCAGGATCTTCAGTGTCGCCGGCAAGTGCTGCATCGAACCCGGCACCGCCTGCAATCCGAGGCCGATGGCCAGTGATACCGCCAGGATCACCATGTTGCGCCGATTCATGGTCACCTCGCCGAGCATGCGCAGGCCCGCGCTCGCCACCATGCCGAACATGATCACCACGCCGCCGCCGAGCACCGCGATGGGCATTGCCGAGACGATGGCGCCGACCTTCGGCACCAATCCCGCGACAATCAGGAACACCGCGCCGATGGTGACCACATGCCGGCTCATCACGCCGGTCATCGCCACCAGCCCGACATTCTGCGAGAAGGAGGTGTTGGGCAGGCCGCCAAAGATGCCGGCCAGGGCGGTGCCCAGCCCGTCCGCCATGGTGCCTCCGGCGATCTCCTTGTCGGTTGCCTCGCGTCCGGCGCCGCCTTTGGTGATGCCGGAGATGTCGCCGACAGTCTCGATGGCGCTGACGATGGCCATCAGGCACATGCCGATCACCGCCGCCGCGTTGAGCTCGAAGCCGAACGAGAAGGGGTTGGGGATGGCGAACCAGGCGGCGCCCGCAACCCGGCCGAAATCGACCATGCCGAAGGGGATCGCCACCACATAGCCGACCACCAGGCCGATCAGCGCCGCCGCTGCCGTCATGATGCCGCGGGCGAAGAACTTGATCGCCAGGGTCACCACGATCACCAGCAGGGCCAACCCCCAATGCTGGAAGGTGCCGAATTCCGGCTGGCCCTCCAGGGGCACGCCGCCGGCGGAATACTTGATCGCCACGGGGATCAGCGCCAGGCCGATGGTCAGCACGACGGTGCCGGTCACCAGCGGCGGCAGAAGCCCGCGCATGCGCCCGATCACCGTGCCCAGGAAGAAATGGAAGATGCCGCCGATCACCGCCGCGCCCAGCACCGCCGCCATGCCGGCGGTGGCGGCGACGGGGATCATCACAGGGATGAAGGCGAAGCTGGTGCCCTGCACGATGGGCAGCTTGGCGCCGACCGGGCCAATCCCGACGGTCTGGATCAGGGTCGCGATGCCCGAGAACACCATCGCCATCTGGATCATGTAGACCAGATCGCCGGTGGCCAGCCCGGCCGCGCCGGCGATAATGAAGGCCGGCGTCACATTGCTCGCGAACATGGCCAGCACGTGCTGCAGGCCGAGCGGCACGGCCTGGGCCATCGGCGGCAGGTAGTCCGGATCCCGCATCTGGTCGCGGGTCATGGCGATGTCGGTCATGGATTTGCCCCCCAGCAAATACGCACCCCTGCTGCCGGGACTGGTCCCGATTCGCGGGGCAAGCGGCGCGTCATGATGGCGCGAATCGTTGCCCTCGGTACAGTGGAGCCAGCTCCGGCACTTTCAGGGGCCTTCCGCCGGCCGCTGTGGCCTTGGTCGGGGGAACGCTATAAAACGCGAAAGCAGGTACCGGATCGGAAGGCGCGGGCGGCACGACGGAGGCCGGACCCAGCCGGTTCCGGGCCGCGGCGAAAGCAAGGTTTTGGGGAATGGACGGGATCCTGTGGCAATGGGTCGACATGGCGGTGCGCTGGCTGCATGTCATCGCCGGCATCGCCTGGATCGGCAGCTCGTTCTACTTCATCCATCTCGATCTGAGCCTGCGGGCCCGCGAGGGCCTGCCGGAGGGGGCCGGCGGCGAGACCTGGCAGGTCCATGGCGGCGGTTTCTACAACATGGTGAAGTACCTGGTGGCGCCGGCCCGCATGCCCGACCAGCTCACCTGGTTCAAATGGGAGGCCTACACCACCTGGATCAGTGGCATGGCCATGCTGGTGCTGGTCTACTACATGGGCGCCGAGCTCTACATGATCGACCATGCGGTGCTCTCGGTGTCACCGCTGACCGCATCGGCCATCAGCGTCGGCGGACTGGCGCTGGGCTGGATCGTCTACGACCTGCTCTGCCGCTCGCCGCTGGGCCGTGACGATCGCCTGCTGGCGGCCGCCGGCTTCGTGTTCCTGGTGGTGCTGGCCTGGGGCTTCACCCAGCTCTTCAGCGGCCGTGGCGCGCATATGCAGATGGGCGCGCTGATCGGCTCGATGATGGTGGGGAACGTCTTCTTCATCATCATCCCGAACCAAAAGAAGGTCGTGGCGACGCTGATCGCCGGCGGCACGCCGGACCCGAAGCTGGGCCGGCAGGCCAAGCAGCGCTCGCTGCACAACAACTACCTGACCCTGCCGGTGCTCTTCGTGATGATCGCCAACCACTACCCGCTGGCCTTCGCCAGTCGCTGGAACTGGGCGATCCTGTCCGTCGTGCTGGTGGTCGGCGCGGTGATCCGGCATTTCTTCAACGCCCGCCACATGGGCAAGCCCAGCCCCTGGTGGACCTGGGGCGTGGCGGTCGCCGGCATGGCGGCGATCGTCCTGCTGAGCGCTCAGCCGCCGAACGGGGCCAGCGCCCGGGTGGCGCCGTCCATCGCGCGGCCGGAATTCGCGGCGGTGCAGGAGGTCATCGAATTCCGCTGCGCCATGTGTCACGCGGCGGAGCCTTTGTGGTACGCAATGCCGGTGCCGCCCAAGGGCGTCGTGCTGGAGACGCCGGAGCAGATCCGGCTCTATGCCCACCAGATCGAGATGCAGGTGGTCCGTACCCATGCGATGCCGCCCGGCAACATCACCGGCATCTCCGACGAGGAACGGCACTTGCTGGCGGCCTGGATCGCCACCGGTCCGGACTGATCGCCGCCTGCCGCCTGATCGAACGGAAGGAAGCCGCCGTGGACCGGTTGGACACCGTACTTCAGCACACCGCCCGCACGGTGGAGGAGACCCTCGACCGCCTTCTGCCGCCGGCGGACGGCCCGCGCGGACGGGTGATCGAGGCGATGCGCTACTCCTGCCTGGGCGGCGGCAAGCGTCTGCGGCCGCTGCTGGTGATCTCCAGCGCCGGGCTGTTCGACGTGCCGGAGGCGGGCGCGCTCAGGACCGCGGCGGCGATCGAGATGATCCACTGCTACAGCCTGATCCATGACGATCTGCCGGCCATGGACGACGCCGATCTCAGGCGCGGCCGGCCGTCGGTGCATCGCGCCTTCGACGAGGCGACGGCGATCCTGGCCGGCGACGGGCTGCTGACCGAGGCCTTCACGGTGCTGGCCGATCCGGCGACCGCGCAAGACCCCGCCATCCGCGCCGAGCTGGTGGCGGCACTGGCCGAAGCGGCCGGGGCCGCCGGCATGGTCGGCGGTCAGATGATCGACCTGTCGGAGGAGCGCAGCGCCCTCGATCTCGCCGGCATCACTGAGCTGCAGCGGCTGAAGACCGGCGCCATCATCGGCTTTTCCTGCGCCGCCGGCGGCATCCTGGGCCGCGCGAACGCCGAGGACCGGGCGGCGCTCAAGGGCTATGCTGACGATCTGGGCCTGGCCTTCCAGATCGCCGACGACCTGCTGGACCTGGAGGCGACGGCGGAGGATCTGGGCAAGCCGACCGGGCAGGACGCGGCCATGGGCAAGGCGACCTTCGTCGGACAGCTGGGCGCGGAGCCGGCCCGTGCCAAGGCCCGTGAGCTGATCGATTCGGCCGAGGCCCGGCTTGAGCGCTTCGGCGCGCGCGCCGGGGTGCTGCGCCAGATCGCCCGCTTCGTCGTCGACCGGCGCAGCTGAGATGCCCGCCGGCCGCAACCACTCAGCCGGAATCGCCGCTGAGATCGGCGATGCGCCCCTCCAGCCGGGTGATCAGGCCGTCGAAGCCCTGGTCGTCCAGGATCGCGGTGTACTCCGAACGACGGGTCGCCAGCTCGCTGATCGAACCGTCGAGATAGACGTCGAAGATGCGCCAGTGCCCGGCATTCTGGCGCAGCAGGTAGTTCAGTGCGACGCGCTCGCCGGAGCCGGTGATGATGCGGCTCTGCACGATCGTCGAGCCGCGCGCGGCCTCTTCCTCGTCGCCGATCTCGAACCGCTCGCCGGAGAAGCCGTCGAACCGGTTCGCATAGGTGGCGATGCTGAACCGCGCGAAGGCGTCGGCGAGGCGGGCGCGCTGCTCCGTGGTCAGGCCGCGCCAATGGCTGCCGGCGGCGACCCGGGCCATGGTCGGGAAGGCGAAGACCTCGCCCAGCACCGGCTCCAGCTTCTCATAGCGGCCGGAGAACCCCAGCGTGTCGGCCTCCTGCATGACGCCCAGCAGGGTGTCGTTGAGCTGCTGCACGACGGCGGTCGGGCCGTCCTGGGCGGCGGCGGGCGCGGCGAGCCACAGGCCGGCCAGCAGCAGGCACAATCGGGCGATGCGATGTCGCATGGTGTCGGTCCGTGGTTCCGGAACGGGGGCGTGGACGGGCATCCTAGGGTGCGCTTGCGGACAAATGAAGGCAGACTGAGGATGCCGTCGGCCGGGGAGTATCACCCGAGGTGACCGCGCCGGATACCGAAACGCCGAGCGGCCTTGCGCCGCGTATCGTCAAGCCCCTGGTCACCATCTCGGTGCGCTGGGCCTGGCTGGTGATCCTGGCGGCCGTCGCGCTGACCGTCGTGACCGGCCTGTACACGGCGCGCAACCTCACGATCAATTCCGACACCAGGGACATGATCGATTCCAGCGTGCCGTTCCGTCAGAACGACAACGCCTTCGACGCCGCCTTCCCGCAATTCGTCGATTTCATCCTGGTGGTCATCGACGGGCCCAGCTCGGAGCGGGTGGAGTTCGCCGCCCGCCGGCTGGAGCAGCGGCTGCTGGCCGAAGACGAGCTGTTCCAGTCGGTCTACCGGCCGGGGTCGGAACCGTTCTTCCAGCAGAACGGCCTGCTGTTCCTGAGTGTCGACGAGCTGACCGAGCTGGCCGACCGGCTGGCCGACGCCCAGCCCTTCCTCGGCGCCCTGGTCGAGGACCCGACCATGCGCGGCCTGTTCGGCATGCTGGAGCTGGCCCTGTCCCAGGACGACCCGGCAGCGGCCCAGGCGGCGCTGCCGGTGCTGCGCGCCATGGCCGAGGTGGCCGAGGCGCAGCAGAGCCGCCGGCCACGCGACCTCTCCTGGCAGGGGTTGCTGGGCGGCGATGCGTTGGAGCAGGGGCGGGCGCTTTTGATCGTCCAGCCGGAGCTCGATTTCGGCTCGCTGAAGCCGGCCCAGGCGGCCATCGACCGGCTGCGTTCGCTGGCGTCGCTGGTGCGCGCGGAATACCGGCCGATCGAGTTCCGCCTGACCGGGCCGGCGGCGTTGGACCAGGAGGAGTTGGAGAGCGCCGAGGTCGGTGGCCGGGAGGCCGGTATCCTGTCGTTGGTGCTGGTCTCGTTCCTGCTGACCATCGGCGTGCGCTCGGTTGTGCCGGTCATCGCCACCGCCGTGACGCTGGTGATGGGGCTGATCTGGACGGCAGCCTTCGCGACCCTGGCGATCGGCGCGCTCAACATCATCTCGGTCGCCTTCGCGGTGCTGTTCATCGGGCTGGGTGTCGATTTCGGGATCCATTTCAGCCTGCGCTACCGGGAAGAGGCCGGCCGGGTCGACAATCGCCGGATGGCGCTGCCGATCGCCGGCGGGGCGATCGCCGGCGGGCTGGTCCTGAGCGCGGTCTCGGCCGCCGCCGGTTTCTACTCCTTCCTGCCGACCGATTACCGCGGGCTGGCCGAGCTCGGGCTGATCGCCGGCAGCGGCATGTTCATCGCCCTGTTCGCCAACCTGACCGTGCTGCCGGCAATCCTCGCCGTGATCCCGATGCGGATCGCCCGGAAGGAAGAGGGGTCGACGCAGCGCGTGCTCATGCTCCAGTCGGGACTGTCGAAGGGCATTGTCCTGGGCGCGCTGGCGGTCGGTTTGGCGGCACTGGCGGCGTTGCCCTGGGCCCGGTTCGACTTCAATCCGCTGAACCTGAAGGACCCCGAGACCGAGTCGACGGCCACCTTCCTGGACCTCATCCGCGACCCGGACGTGCCGATCTACACCATCGACATCCTGGCGGAGGACCTGGCCGCGGCCGATGCCGCCGCGGCGTCGCTGGCCGGTGTGCCGGAGGTGGAGTCGGCGATCACCCTGTCCAGCTTCGTGCCCACGGACCAGGACGAGAAGCTGGCGGTCATCGACGATCTGGCGATCTTCATGGCGCCGGCGCTGGGCCGTCCGCGCTACACCCTGACCGGCCGCATGCAGCGCAGCGACGCGCTGGACGGGCTCGACCGCCAGCTCGCCATCGTCGCCGCGAAGAACCAGGGCGAATTGTCCGTGGCGGTCGCCCGGCTGCGCGCCAGCCTGGCGGCGATCGGCCAGGACGACGAGGCGCTGGCGTTCCTGGAGGGCCGGCTGCTGGTCAACCTGCCGGCCGCGATCGACCGGCTCGGCACCGCGCTGATGGCCGGGCCGGTGACCTTCGACGACCTGCCGGACGGCCTGCGAGAGCGCTGGCTCACCGCCGACGGCCGGGCCCGGGTCCAGGTGCTTCCGACCGAGGCGATGGACGACAACGCGGCCCTGACGCGGTTCGTCGACGCGGTCATGGCGGTCATTCCCGATGCGACGGGAACGCCGGTGGTGATTTCAGAGGCGGGGAAGGCCGTGGTGTCCGCGTTCCTGCAGGCGACGGTCATCGCCCTGGTGCTGATCACCGCGATCCTGGCGGTGGTCCTGCGCAATGTCCGGGATGTGGCGCTGGTGCTTGGGCCGCTGGCCTTTGCCGCGGTGACGACGGTGGCCGTGGCGGTGGTGCTGAACCTGCCCTTCAACTTCGCCAACATCATCGCCCTGCCGCTGCTGCTCGGACTCGGCGTCAGTGCCGGCATCCATCTGGTGCTGCGCTGGCGCGAGGTCGGCGCGGCCCACCATGTCCTGGCCAGCAGCACGCCGCGCGCGGTGCTGTTCAGCGCGCTGACCACCGCGGCCGCGTTCGGCAGCCTGGCCCTGTCCGACCATCGCGGCATGAACAGCATGGGACAGCTCCTGACGATCTCCATCGCCTGCACCCTGGTGGCGATGCTGGTTGTGCTGCCCGCCCTGCTGGCGCTGACGGCCCGGTCCGGGGTCGGCCGGTCATGACCACCCTGGTCACCGGTGGAACCGGGTTCGTGGGCTCGGCCGTGGTGCGGCGGCTGCTCGACGAGGGCGAGAGCGTCCGCGTCCTGACCCGGCCCAACGCCGATCGGCGCAACCTGGACGGGCTGGATGTGGAGATCGTCACCGGCGACCTGTTGGATCGCGGCTCGCTCTGCGCCGCGCTTTCCGGCTGTGAGGCCCTGTTCCATATCGCCGCCGACTACCGTCTTTGGGTGCCGAACCCCGGCACGCTCTACCGCACCAATGTCGAGGCGACCCGGACCCTGATGCAGGCGGCCGGCGAGGCGGGTGTTCGCCGGATCGTCTATACCAGCAGCGTCGCGGTGCTGGCGACGGCGCGCGCCGGCAAACCGTCGGACGAGAGCACGCCGGTGGGCATCGACGACATGATCGGCCACTACAAGCGCTCGAAATACCTCGCCGAGGAGGCGGTCCGGGGGATGGTGGCGGAGGAGGGGCTGCCGGCAGTGATCGTCAACCCGTCCATGCCGGTGGGACCCCGGGACATCAAGCCGACCCCGACCGGGCGCATGATCGTCGAGGCGGCGACCGGGCGCATGCCGGCCTTCGTGGAAACCGGACTGAACGTGGTGCATGTGGACGACGTCGCCGAGGGCCATCTGCTGGCCTTCCAAAAGGGCGACGTCGGCGAGCGCTACGTGCTGGGCGGCCAGAACGTCACGCTGGGGCAGATCCTGGCGGCGATCGCCCGGCTGCAGGGGCGGCGGCCGCCCCGCGTGCGCCTGCCGCACGCGATGATCCTGCCGATCGCCCATGCGGCCGAGGCGATGGCCCGCGTGAGCGGACGTGAGCCCTTCGTGACCGTGGACGGCGCCCGCATGGCCCGCAAGACCATGTTCTATTCCTCCGCCAAGGCGGAGCGCGAACTGGGTTATCGGTCGCGCCCGCTGGAAGAGGCGCTGCGCGACGCCCTGTCCTGGTTCTCGGAACGCGGCTATCTGCACTGACCCGGCGCCGGACAGCCTTCCGAGCGGCTGCCGGACCTCCGCGGATTTCACAATTTTGTTTCTTGTTCAACCAGGGCGGGCCGGTGCTAGAGTGCCTGGCAACGCCGCAGAAACGATCCCGAAGCGGGACGGAAGACCAAGCGGGTGCGGGCCAGCCGGGGGCGGCCCCGCCGAAAGACGGGGAGACGCCGATGGCTGCCGTCCCACCGCGGCGCGATGGCCGATCGCAACTGAAAGTCGTGCTGGCGAACCCGCGCGGGTTCTGCGCCGGAGTCGTGCGCGCGATCGCGATCGTGGAGCGGGCGCTGGAGAAATTCGGCCCGCCGGTCTATGTCCGTCATGAGATCGTCCATAACCAGCGTGTCGTCGAATCCCTCGCCGCCCGCGGCGTGCGCTTCGTCGAGGAAGTGGACGAGATCCCGCCTGGCGCGGTCACCGTGTTCAGCGCCCATGGGGTGGCGCAGTCGGTGGGCGAGGCGTCCGAGGCGCGCGGGCTGGAGGTGATCGATGCGACCTGCCCGCTGGTCGACAAGGTGCACAAGGAAGGCCAGCGCTACGCCGCCAAGGGCTTCGAGGTGGTGCTGATCGGCCATCCCGGCCATCCGGAGGTCGAGGGCACCATGGGTCGCATTTCGGGCCGCGTCTTCCTGGTCAGCACGGTCGAGGATGTTGCCGCCCTGGACCCGGCCGATCCGGACCGGCTTGCCTATGTGACCCAGACCACTCTCAGCGTCGATGACACCCGCGACGTGATCGCCGCTCTGGAGGGCCGGTTCCCGCAGATCGTGGGGCCGGATGTCCGCGACATCTGCTATGCCACCCAGAACCGGCAGACCGCTGCCCGGGCGCTGGCGGCCGATGTCGATGTCATGCTGGTGGTCGGCGCGGCGAACAGCTCGAACTCCAACCGGCTGCGCGAGATTTCCGAGGCGGCGGGCATCCCGGCCTATCTGGTCCGGGATGCCGCGGCGCTGGACACGCACTGGCTCGACGGGGCATCTTCGGTCGGGATCACCGCCGGCGCCTCGGCGCCGGAAGAACTGGTCGACGAACTGGTGGCGCGGCTGCGTGCCCTGTATGACGTCGATCTGGTGGAGGCCGACGGTGTGGCGGAGACGGTTCGGTTCCGCATGCCGCCGGAACTGGAGGACGCGGCCATGCGGGGGTCGCGGCAAGATGTGACCAGGGCGATGGCCGGAAGTCGGCCCGACCCGCGAACCGGATAGGTATGAGAGCATGGCCGTTCCCCTAAGGCAGCAGGTCCGCGTCGGGGCGTATATCCTCAAGCAGATCCTGTCGGGCAACAGGCGCTACCCGCTGGTGCTGATGCTGGAGCCGCTGTTCCGCTGCAATCTCGCCTGTCCCGGCTGTGGCAAGATCGACTATCCGGACGAGATCCTGAACAAGCGCCTGTCGGTCGCCGAATGCATCGAGGCGGTGGAGGAGTGCGGCGCGCCGGTGGTCTCGATCCCCGGCGGCGAGCCGCTGATCCACAAGGAGATCGGCGAGATCGTCGCCGAGATCGTCAAGCGCAAGCGCTTCGTCTACCTGTGCACCAACGCGCTGCTGCTGGAAAAGAAGATGCATCTCTTCCAGCCCAGCCCCTACCTGACCTTCTCGGTCCATCTCGACGGGTTGCGCGAGGAGCACGACAAGGCGGTCGACCGCGAGGGCGTGTTCGACAAGGCGGTCAAGGCCATCAAGGCGGTGCGCGACGCGGGCTTCCGGGTCAACGTCAACTGCACCCTGTTCGACAATGCCGAGCCGGAGCACGTGGCGGAGTTCTTCGACTACGCCACCAGCCTCGGTGTCGAGGGCATCACCGTGTCGCCGGGCTACGCCTATGAGCGGGCGCCGGATCAGGAGCACTTCCTGACCCGGCGCAAGTCCAAGCAGCTGTTCCGCGACGTGTTCGCGCGCGGCAAGGGCAAGGGCTGGCAGTTCTCCCAATCGGTCATGTTCCTCGACTTCCTGGCCGGCAACCAGACCTATCACTGCACCCCCTGGGGCAACCCGACCCGCAACATCTTCGGCTGGCAGCGCCCGTGCTATCTGCTGAACGAGGGCTATGCCGCCAGCTATCGCGAGCTGATGGAGAGCACCGACTGGGACAGCTACGGCACCGGCCGGTATGAGAAATGCGCCGACTGCATGGTGCATTGCGGCTATGAGCCGACCGCCGTCAACGACACCATCAAGAGCCCGCTGAAGGCGCTGGCGGTGAGCCTGCGCGGGGTGCGCACCGACGGCCCGATGGCGCCGGAGATCGCGCTGGAGAACCAGCGGCCGGCGGCCTTCGTGTTCGACCGGCTGGTCAACGACGCGGTGGCGGAGCTGCATTCCGGCGACGCGGCGCCGAAGTCGGCCAACCCCTTCGAGCCGCTGATCGACCAGGCCAAGGCCGAGTTGGATGTCGCTTCGGCCGGTGCGTCAGAGCAGGCCGAGGACCAGGCTCCCGAAACCCGCGGCGCGGCCTAGCGCCGCCATGCCGGCCCGGCTGTCCCGGGCGAGGCCAATCATCGCCGGAATCTGACCGGGGCTGAGGCACAGCGCCAGGAGCACTCGGCCGGCGCGCGTCCGCCCCTCCGCATCGACACCGGCCAGGGCGGCCGGCGGCAGCGATCGCTCGGCGGAATCGGCGACGGCGCGCAACGCGATGAACGGCAAGCCCCGGGACGCGGCAACGGTGGCGACATCGTGGCTCTCCATGTCGACGGCGACCGCACCGGACTCGTGTGCCCTCATATGCTTGTCCAGTGTGCTGGCCACCGGCGCATCGCTCCCGAGCAGGGCGCCCTCCGCCATGGTCAGGCCGGCCATCCGGGCCTCGGTCGAGATGCGTTCGCGCCACAGGGAATGCGTGGAGAGGGCGCCGGTTCCTGTCAGCACCTGCTCCGGGCAGACCAGGTCGCCGGGCTTGAGCCACGGGTCGAGGCCGCCGGCAAGCCCGAAGCTGATCAGCGCCCTGGCCCCGCGGGAGAGCAGGTCTTCGGCGCTTTGCCGGCCGCGGCCGGGGCCGGAGCAGGCGATCAATGGGCCGTCATCGTCGGTCGCCACGGCCTTGCGGCGCGCCAGGCGCGCCTCGGCGATCAGGCCGGTGACGATGCCGACCCGCGTCACATACCGTATTCCTGATCGGGGACCGCGCCGGAGGCGAGCCGGTGGTAGCGGGCCAGGGCCCAGAGCGGGAAGTAGGCCGCGTAGCCGTGATACTTCAGATAGAAGACCCGCGGGAAGCCGACCCCGGTCCACGGCTCCTCTTCCCAGTCGGCGCCGTTGCGCGGATGGAATTCCAGATAGGCGGCGGCCCGCGCGGCGGCGGCGCTGTCCGCCTCGCCGGCGGCCATCAGGCCGAGCAGGGCCCAGGCGGTCTGCGACGGCGTGCTGGCCGCCTCGGAATGGCGCTGGCCGCCCCAATAGGTGGTGCAGCCCTCGCCCCAGCCGCCATCGGCATGCTGGCGGGACTTCAGCCAGTCCACCGCCCTGCGGATATGCGGCGAATTCGGATCCTCGCCCAGGGCCCGGAGCGCCATCAGGGCCGACCAGGTGCCGTAGACATAGTTGACGCCCCAGCGGCCGTACCAGGAGCCGTCCTTCTCCTGCTCCTCGATCAGATAGGCGATGCCGCGCTGGACCGCCGGGTGCTCGCGGCCATAGCCGAGCTGCGCCAGCATGCCCAGGCACCGGGCGGTGACGTCGACGGTCGGCGGGTCCAGCAGGGCGCCGTGGTCGGCGAAGGGGATGTGGTTCAGGTAGTAGTGCGTGTTGTCCGCGTCGAAGGCGCCCCAGCCGCCATTCTTGCTCTGCATGTCGAGGATCCAGCGCGCCGCGCGCTCGATCGGCTTGGCGTATTGCACCGGGTCGATACGGTGCAGCGCCATGGCGACCACGGCGGTGTCGTCGACATCGGGATAGGCGTCGTTGCGGTACTGGAAGGCCCAGCCGCCGGGCGTGGCCTCCGGCCGCTTGGCGACCCAGTCGCCGCGATAGTCGACGATCTCCCGGTCCAGCAGCCAGCGGCAGGCACCGCGCAGGGTCTCGCCGTCCGGCGGCTCGCCGGCCTCCAGCAGGGCGTGGATGGTCAGCGACGTGTCCCACACCGGCGACAGGCATGGCTGGCAGTAGGCGCGGTCCTCGTCGACCACCATCAGCCGCCGGATCGCCTTCTTGGCCATCGCCAGGTCGGGGTCGTCGGCCGGATAGCCCAGCGCGTCGAAGGCCATAACGGTATTGGCCATGGCCGGGAAGATGCCGCCGAACCCGTCGATGCCGTTCAGCCGCCGCTTGATGAACGCCACGGCGGCATTGATCGCCCAGGCCCGGCGCTTGGGCGTGAGGAACGGCTCGAACAGGCGCACGATATGGTCCAGCGCCACGAACACATGCCCGATCGGTGCACCGGTCGGATTGGTGATGTAGCGCTTCTCGCGCTCCGGATCGGTGGTGAACAGTTCCCGGATGCCGATGCCGCGCGGGTTGCGGGCGGTCGGCTTCAGCGCCATCAGGATCAGCAGCGGCACGATCACCGTGCGCGACCAGTACGACACCTTGCTCAGATGGAAGGGGAACCAGCGCGGCAGCAGCATGATCTCGACCGGCATCACCGGAACCGCCCGCCACGGCACTTGGCCGAACAGGGCCAGCGCGATGCGCGTGAACACATTGGACTTGGCGGCCCCGCCGCGGGCCAGGATGGCGTCCCGGGCACGCTTCATGTGCGGCGCGTCGATGGGGTCGCCGGTCAGCTTCAGCGCATAGTAGGCCTTGACTGTCGCCGACAGGTCGATGGCGCCGCCGGCGAAGAGCGGCCAGCCGCCATCGGCCGTCTGCGACTGGCGCAGATGCGCGGCGATCTTGCGCTCCTCATCGGAGTCGATCTCGCCCAGATAGTGCTGCAGCAGGACATATTCCGACGGAATGGTCGCGTCCGGCTCAAGCTGGAAGATCCAGTGGCCGTCGTCTCGCTGGCCGCCTTTCAACGACTCGCGGACTTCCGCAACCGTATCGATCGCGCCGACCGCGTCGTCGGCTTGCCATCTGATGGCTCCCATGGCTGGCGACATGCCTCCGTGCTCTTCTTACCCGGACGGATTAGCAACCGCCGATTTCACCATCGGCGGCCAACTGCCTGTCAGGCCGCGGCGGCCATACACTGTTCGGCGAAAGACGACACGTCAAGACGCCTTTGCCGACCATGTATCACTTCCGCGACAGTGTGGCCTGCGGGCACCGTCCCAGCGATGGTGTACGGCGCCGCTACCACGGTCCAATCACCAGACATGAACAGATTGTGCCGGCGAGTGAGTGGGCGGAACCGTTACCTCACAGGGTTGGATGGTGCCCCGGGGCCGTCGGCTACAGGGCGTGCTGCTCCCCGTCGCCGATGGGACGCCAAGTGTGGCGGGCGATCATGATCTCCTCGTGTGTCGGCACGATAAGGACCTGCGCGCGGGACCGGTCTGAGGAGATGACCCGGCGCCGCCGGAACGGCTAGTCGTCGTCTTCGTTCTCATCCTGCCGGCGCAACATCCCGGTGATCGGACCGGAGACGGGAACGACAGGCAGGACGTCGGACGGCAAGGGGCAGTCCGCGATCGCGATCGAGTCGGGCAGGGTGCCGAATGCGGTGCTGATGAACAGAACCTCGTCGACGTCCTTGCCGGTGAGGACGAACTCGAACACTTCCAGCGACCGCCTCGGGAAGAGCGGCAGCACGGCTGGAGGCCGGACCGTGTTCTCGCCGCAGAATACGGCCACGCCGCGCCCGTTCGGCTGCACTTCGGCATTGCCGACAAGCACGCCGTCGACGATGCCGAAACTACCGACGTTGAAGGTCCGGGTGCTGTCGTTGGTGAAACCGTCGACCACCGTCATCTGGCCGACCGCACTGACCGGGGTCGGGAAGCCGAAGCCATCGGCCGCGAAGCCGCTCAGTGAAATGCCATACCGGCCGTCGAGATCCGAGATCGTGAAGTCATCCGCCGAGGACGGCATGGCTGGCCATAGAGCGCCGGAAATCGCAACGATGAAGAACAATGCGGACGCAAAGCGATACTTTGAAAAATGCATGATGTCCCCCCTATGACTGCTCTGTCGAAACCTCCTGTGCTAAGGCAGTCTTCTCAATGTACTGGCCTCTCGTCCTGATCGACCGATCGAGAGTCCGTCTTGGAAGGTACAGTATCCGAAAGACCGGAATCTTTGAGCGCGTCGGGTCAAAGACCGTGAGTATTAAATCCAGTCTTCAAAGGTGAGTCTTGAGGCGGATTGCGACCAGATTGCGGCGACGGTCGGCGCTCGGCCCATCGCTCCGCGGCCTTGGTCTGCCAAATGAGACGCCTCGCAAGCGATGGCCGGCGGCTCAGACGTAGCTTTCGCCCCAGTCGCGCAGGGCCAGAAGGATCGGCTCCAGGGTTCGGCCTTTTTCGGTCAGGCTGTACTCGACATGGGGCGGGACGACCGGGAAGACCGTGCGGTCGATCAGGCCATCCTTCTCCAGCTCGCGGAGTTGTTTGGTCAGCATCCGCTGGGTGACGTTCCCGACATCCCGCTTCAGCGCGTTGTAGCGTTTGGGACCGTCCAGCAGGTGGAAGAGGGCGACGCCCTTCCACTTGCCGCCGATGCGCTCGAGCGCCGCCTCCACCGGGCAGCCGCGCGAGCAGTCATAGCGATCGAACCGCATGGGCCCTCCACAGGATACTTTCTGTACCTACCGCACAGAATGGTGCGTACTTGCCAAGCCGGCCCTTTAGCCATATCTCGCCTGCACAGCCACGACAAGGAACGCAGCCATGGCCAACCTCACGATCGTCGCCAACATCCACGCCAAGGCCGACAAGATCGACCTGGTCAAGACGGAGCTGCAGAAACTGATCGCGGTGACCCGCGCCGAGGAGGGCTGCATCCAATACGATCTGCATCAGGACAACGAGAACCCGGCGCATTTCCTGTTCTTCGAGAACTGGACCAGCCGTGCGCTCTGGCAGCAGCACATGAACGCGCCGCATCTCGCCGCCTACCTGTCGGCGACCGACGGTGCGGTTGAGAACTTCACGCTGAACGAAATGACGATGATCGGTTGACCCGTTGAGCGTTCCTGGGCGCGCTTGGCACATCGCATAGGGATCGGCATGCAGAAAACCATTCTCATCACCGGATCGACCGACGGCATCGGCCTGGAGACAGCGAAGATGCTGGTCTCGCAGGGGCACGACGTGCTGCTGCACGGCCGCAATCCGACGAAGCTGGACAAGGCGGCGGACGCGCTCGCCGGTCTGCAGGGCGAGGGAGGCGTCGAACGCTACATCGCCGATCTCTCGCGCATGGCCGACGTGGAGGCCCTCGCGGCCGAGATCGCCGAGCGGCATCCGGACCTCGATGTGCTGATCAACAATGCCGGCATCTTCAAGGCGCTGGAACCGGTCACGGCGGACGGGCTCGATGTCCGGTTCGCCGTCAACACGCTGGCCCCCTACGTGTTGACGCGGCGGCTGCTGCCCGTGCTGGGAGCGTCCGGTCGGGTGGTCAACGTGTCGTCGGCGGCGCAGGCGCCGGTCAACCTGGAAGCCCTGGCCGGCCGGGCTCGGCTCGGGGACATGGACGCCTATGCCCAGAGCAAGCTGGCGATCACCGCGTGGTCCCGCGTGATGGCGGAGGAACTCGACGACGGCCCGGCCATCATCGCGGTCAATCCCGGCTCGCTGCTGGGCAGCAAGATGGTCAAGGAGGGCTTCGGCGTGGCCGGCGGCGATCTGGGTATCGGCGCCGAAATCCTGGTGCGCGCGGCGCTGTCGGAAGAATTCGCGGCCGCGTCGGGCCGCTATTTCGACAACGACAATGGCCGGTTCGCGGCACCGCATCCCGATGCGGATGATTGGCGCAAATCCGGGGAGATCGTGCGCGCGATCGAGGCGGTGCTGGAGTCGGTTGCCGGGCACCCTGGCCGGCGTTGATGATCCGCGCGGCCGCCTGGCCGGGCCGCCGTGCGGATTTGACAGGCAAAAATGACCGCCCCTAGGCTGGACCCCGCTCAACCGCAGCAAACGGGACACATAGGGGGAGATCCAGATGAACAATCCGCTGCCGCTGCTGTTCATCGCCTGCGCAATTCTCGCTCTGAGTGTCGAAGGAACCCGGGCCGGAGACGTCGTTGCGGGAGAACAGCGGTACAACGTGAATTGCGTCAACTGCCACGGCCGTGCCGGGAAGGGCATGGCGAGCTTCCCGTCGATCGCGGGCCGGGATGCCGACTACATCGCCGAACGGCTTGAGCAATACCGCGCCCGGGAAAAGGTTGGCCCCAACTCCGCGATCATGATGTCGCTGGTCGCGGAACTGACCGATGAGGAGATCGCCAACCTCGCGGTCTACGTTTCCACGACATTCGAGTGAGCCAGCGTCGTCGCGCACGCGCCCGTGCCGACCGGGTGATGAAGCGGCTCATCGCCGGCGCCGGCCTCCTGGCCTTCGCCATGTTCGCCGGCAGCCCAGGGGGCTGGGCCCAGGAACCGACGACGGATCAAGCGGGCGTCGTGACGGAGGCGATGTTGGTCGCGCCCGAGGAGGGCGGCCCGAGACGCTGGCAGGTGGTGGCCGACGGCGGGCTCGACCTGCGGGACGCGCCTGCGGGTGACGCGCCCGTCCTGCGCACGCTCGCCCACGGCGCGATCCTCTCCAATCTCGGCTGCGAGCGCGCCGGCGACCGCGTCTGGTGCGCGGTTCGGCCACTCGGGAGCCGGTCTCGCGGGTTTGCCCCGGCGGAAGCTCTGCGTCCGGCGGCCGGTCCGGACGGGACCGTGCCGATGGGCGTCGACAACAGCATGATGCGGGCCCGACAGGGCGATTTCGACGCCAGCGGCGACATCCCCTGCGCACAGAACCAGGGTCAGCCGATGGGCGTTTGCGCCTTCGGCGTCGCGCGCAGCGGTGGCGGCGATGCGACGGTCGTCGTGACCTTTTCCAACGGCTTCAAGCGGATGCTGTTCTTCCGCCATGGCGCGTTCATTGCGGGCGACGCCACGATGTCCGGCACCGGCCGCGACGCCGACTGGCACCGGGACGGCGACCGGCACGTCATCCGCGTCGACGATCAGCGCTATGAGCTGACGGATGCCGCGGTCTTTGGCGGCCGACCCGATTAGAGCGGATCAATGGCCGAGGGATCCCCGCCATCCGGGGCCCAGAGGCAAGTGAGACGGTTGAATTCCCGCGCGCCACTCGACAGCAACAGCATTTAAAGGTGGCGACGTTTGAAACGTTCTAAATTCTCGATACAATCTCTCCACCCGGCATCTTCCGGGGCAAGAAAATTATCGGGAGGATCTTCCATGTATCGGACACTTGCTGCATGGCCGCTGTGCGCGGTCATGGCCACGGCCATCTCCTACAGCGCACCGGCCGTCGCGGACGGACACGCAGGAGCGCCCAGCCTCACCCATTCCACTGTCCTGTCCGGGCTGGAAAACCCCTGGGACATGGCGTTCCTCGACGATGGGACGATGTTCTACACCGAGAAATGCCTCGGCCTTTCCGTGCTGCTGCCGTCCGGCGACGTCAATCCGCTGATGGGCATGGCGGGCGCGGAAGGCTATCCGAGCACGGAAGGTGACCTGTTCTGCGAAGGGCAGGCCGGAATGAACGGCGTGGCGATTGATCCGGACTTTGACAACAACCGGACCATCTACGTCTATTCGACATCCAGCCTGACCGCCCCCGGTAGCAACCGGGTGCTGCGGCTTACCGTGAGCGACGACTTCAGCAGCGTGTCGGACCGCACCGACATCGTCGACGACATCCCCTACAAGCCGGCCGCCACGGATCATCCGTTCGGCGGGCCCGGCGCCCACAATGGCGGGCGCCTGCGGTTCAATCCGGGCGACGGCTTCCTCTATGTGACCACCGGCGACACCCATAACGGCGTGGTGCCGCAGAGTCCGACGCTGCTCGGCGGCAAGGTGCTGCGGATTGACGGCGACGGCAACGCGGCCCCCGGCAACCTCGCACCGTCCGGCTTCGACCCGCGGATCTACACCTATGGTCACCGCAACGTGCAAGGCATCGCATTCCGCCCCGGCGACAATCAGCCGGTCGTGGCCGAGCACGGGCCCTGGCATTCCGATGAGATTACGGTGCTCCAGAACGGCGGCAACGGCGGTTGGGATCCGCGTCCCAACATGGCCGGCCGCAGCGACTGCCCGGTCGACTATTGCGGCTATCAGCCCAACCAGATGGAAGGCATGGACCCGGCGGAACGGGCCGCCTACATGCCGATGACCGACACCGCAACCTATCCGGAGGCGATGCCGCCGGCGTGGAACAACAACGGCCTGTCCCAGGGCACCTCCTCCGCCGCGTTCCTGGACGGCGAGCAGTGGGGCGCCTGGGATGGCCGCATGGTCGTCGGGATCATGGGGATCGGCTTCGGCGGAACCCCGGTCGGCATGCGGATCGACGTGATCGATCTCGGCGCCGACGACATGTCGGTCGACAGCGTGACCTCGATGTCCCTGCCCATGGCCGCCGGTCGCTTCCGGTCGGTGGTCCAGGGGCCGGATGGCAGCCTCTACGCCGCCGTGGACGGGGGTGACATCCACAAGCTCACGCCGAACTGAGCCTGTCTCAGCCGCGCCGTCTCCGGGCGGCGCGGCTGATCGGCGCGCCCGCAACCAGAACGCCAATGTCTCAGGGTGCGCTACCGACCGTCGATCTTTTCAGCCGCCGCCAAGCCTGATCGCACGGCGCCGTCGATCGTCGCCGGATAGCCGGTGTCGGTCCAATCGCCGGCCAGCAGCAGGTTGTGCCAGGCGGTGATCGGCCCAGGCCGTTGGCGCAGGGCGTCCGGGGTCTGGGCGAAGGTGGCGCGGCGCTCCTTGATGATGCGGATCTCCGGCCGGGCGGCCGGATCGAGGTCCAGCGCCTTGGCGGTGTCGGCCCAGAACAGCGGTGCGATCTTGTCGGCCGGCCGGTCGGCCAGAGCCTCGGCCGCACTGACCGTGACGCTGGCGACGTCGCCGCGCAGGAACAGCCAGTCGACCGTGCCGCCGATCAGGCCGAGGATGGGCGCGCGGCGGTCCGGGGGCGGTGGCTGGGGCAGCACGATGTGTCCGTTGACGATGGGCCGATGGTCTTGTGGGACCTCGAGCCCCGGGACCAGATCGGCGGCGACCCAGGGCGGCACCGCCAGCACGACATGGTCGCCCTCGGACACCGCGATGCGCTCCTTCGGCAGGACCAGCGCTTCGATCCGGCCGGCACCGGTCTCCAGCGCCTTCAGCCGGTCGCCGAACCGGACCTCCGCGCCGTGTCGCGCGAGCGTCGCCAGGGCCGGATCGACGAAGCTGGCGGCGAGGCTCTCCCGCGCCACCAGAGGCTGGCAGGATTCCGCGCCGCGGGCGAAGCTCTCGCGGACCACCGTGCGCATCAGCCGCGCGGCCGCCTGATCCGGGGCGGTGTTGAGCGCCGCAATCGTCAGCGGCCGCCAGAACCCCTCGAAGAGCGGTCCCTCGCAGCCGATCCGGTCGGTGACCGTGTCGCCATCCTTGGCGCCCAGGATCGACAGGGCGGAGAGGTACGACCAGGGCGTCGTGCCGGGGATGCGCCGGCTGGCGGCGAAGATCCACCAGGGCAGGGGGCCGGCATTCGGGCGCACCGACCAGCGCCGCCCGTCACGCAGGTCCAGGAAGGGGAATGCGGCCTGCTCCGGGCCGATGACCGTGTCGGCTGCGCCGATCTCGGCGAGATAGGCCAGGGCCGCCGTGTTGGCGCTGAACAGCAAATGGTTGCCGTTGTCGATGACCCGGCCCAGCCCGGCATCGAAATAGGAGCGGCAGCGCCCACCGGCCTGGCCCGCCGCCTCGTGCACCGTGACCGCGTGGCCGCGGCCCGCGAGGCGGACGGCGCAGGCGAGGCCGGCCATGCCGGCGCCGATGACGTGGACCCTTGCCATGGCGCGCGGTCAGGCCAGTCCGTGGCGCAGCAGGATCCACAGCTTGGTCGGCTTGGACAGGCGGACCCGACGGCTGGGGTCGCGCCACGCCTCGCGCTCCAGCCGGATCAGGATGCGCTCATAGACTTCCATCATCAGCACGCAGGGCTTCAGGCGTCCGCGGTTGCAGCGGCTCATCAGCAGGCGGGCGCGGCGGAATTTCTGCCACGCCTGGGCCGCGACGGCGGCGCAGACCTGCGGCAGCGCCGGATGCGCCAGCACGACCGCCGGATCGTCGCTGTCGATGCCGTGATGGTGCAGCAGCTCGCGGGGAAGATAGAGGCGGCCACGGGCGCCATCCTCGGCCAGGTCGCGCAGGATGTTGGTGAGCTGCAGCGCCTCGCCCAGCACCTCGGCAAGCTCATGCGCCTCCGGTTCGTCGGCGCCGAAGATATGCACCGACAGCATGCCGACCGCGCCGGCCACCTGCCGGCAATAGGTGCGCAACGCGGCGGCCGAGGGTGCGCGGATGGCGTTGCGCAGATCGCTTTCCATGCCGTCGATCACCGCCAGGAACTCGGCCTTGGGCAGCGAGAACTCGGCGACCGGGCCCAGCAGGGCGCGGGTCGTGGGATAGGTGGGCGCGTCGGCGTAGAGGCGCTCGATCTCCGCCCGCCACTCGGCGAGCTGTTCCAGGCGCCGGCCGAAATCGCCCGGCTCGTCGGCGATGTCGTCGACCTCGCGGCAGAAGGCATAGACCGCGTACATGGCGCGGCTGCGGTTCCTGGGCAGGGCGCGCATGCCGGCGATGAAGGAGCTCTTGGAGCGCGCGACCACATGGTCCACATGGGCCCAGGCGGAGGCGTCGTCCGGCGGCCGGCGGCGGAACATCCGGCCGATCAGGTGACCCAGCGCGCCGGTCGCCGCGACCGCGACAAGCCCGGGGCGCGACAGCGCGACCCGGCGGGCCAGCGGGTCCTGGCGCCGCAATCGCGCCGTCAGTATCGTCGCCAGCCTGACGATCGCAGCGGATTCCATCGCCAGCCGGGTGCTGCGCAGTTGGGCCGCCAGCGGCCGCGCCTGGGCGATCAATTCCTCGACGCCGTCGAGGCAGCGGTCGAGAACGCGGCGCATGGGCGGGCTGCAGCGCGGCGCGTCCAGCGCGGTGACGTCGAGCCCTTCCGCCTGAAGCCAGTCGAGGGGCACGTAGACCCGATCAAGATTGCGGTAGTCGTCCTGCATATCCTGTAGGTGGTTGATCACCTGCAGCGCGCTGCAGAGCGCGTCCGACGCGGCCCAGCCGCTGCGCGCCTCGCCGTGCAGGTCGAGCAGGAAGCGCCCGACCGGGTTGGCGGAGAGTTCGCAATAGCCCAGCAGGTCGTTCCAATCGGTGTAGCGCAGCTTGGTGGCGTCCTGCTTGAAGGCATCGACCAGGTCGAGGCCGTGGCGCTCGGGCACGGCCGTCTCCGCCATGCTTGCGCGCAGCCGATACGCCTTCTCCAGCCCCGGGTCGGCGGTTTCGTCTCCGGTCAGGCCGGCGGCGAAGCGGTCCAGCCGGGCGATCTTGTCGTCCGGCGCCAGGTCCGGATTGTCGGCGATGTCGTCGATGGCGCGGGCGAAGGCGTAATAGGCGGCGACATGCGGCCGTAGCGGCGCGGCCAGCAGGAACGAGCCGACGGGGAAGTTCTCGTCCGTCGCGCCCTTGCCGGACGGGGTCTCCACCGCTGCCAGGGATTTCGCTGTGTCGTCGACCATTCGGATCACTGTGGGCGGCTGGGTGCGCCGCCGCGTCTCGGCGCCTGGACGCGGCCTTTCCACTGGCCGCCCTTGCCCAGGACATGGCGGCGGGCGGAATCAGCCGTCATCGCGGCATAAAACAGGGCGGCGACCGGCAAGGCAAACGCCATCGGCCAGGGCTGCCCGTAAAGTCGTGATGTAGGCCGAAACAGCACGGCCATCAACACCCAGGCGAGCACGCCGACGGCTGCGGCCACCACATTGCCGTGCAACGGGACGGCCAGGAGCAGCAGGGGCGGCACGAGATAGGTCACCGCCATGCCGAGCAGGGTGCCGGCCAACAGCACCGGGGAATGCCGGAGCTGGGTGTACGCGCTGCGCGCCACCATCCGCCAGATATCGGCCAGCGCGGGGTAGGGGCGGATGCTGTGCGAGCGGCGGGTCAGGGCCAGCCGCAGCCGGCCTCCGCCGGGCCGGCCGAGCCGTTTGATCCGCTCCGCCAGGGTGCAGTCGTCGATCAGGGCGTCTCGCATCGCCTCCAGCCCGCCGGCGCGCCGCAGGGCCTCGGCCCGCACCATCAGGCAGCCGCCGGCCGCGCCGGCCGTCCTGCGCGCGGGCTCGGCGATCCAGCGGAATGGGTAGAGCATGGCGAAGAAGAAGACGAAGGGCGGGATCAGAAGCTTCTCCCAGACCGTCTCGCTGGTCAGCATCACCATCAGCGACACCAGGTCGCGGTCCTCCGCCTCCGCCGCCGCGACCAGCCTGCGCAGGGTCGACGGGTCGTGGGCGATATCGGCGTCGGTGAACCAGAGATGCACCGGGCCGGCCGGGTCCGGGATCGCCTGCAGCCCCTCCGACAGGGCCCATAGCTTGCCGGCCCATCCCGGCGGTGGCGGCCGGGCGGTCACGATGGTCAGCCGTTCGCTCTGGCCGGAGGCGTTGTGCGCGACCTCCGCGGTGCCGTCGTCGCTGGAATCGTCAACCAGGTAGACGGCCAGCGGGCCCGGATAGTCCTGGCCGAGAACCGACCCGATCGCGTCGCCGATGGTCTCGGCCTCGTTGCGCGCCGGGATGATCGCGGCGACGGGCGGCCAGTCCTCGGGCGCCGGCGGTTCTGCATCGAGCGCGGCCTCCACGTGCCAGAACCGGCCATGCGCCAGCCACAGGTAGAGCCAGATGGCCAGCGAAACGCCGCCGGTGATGACCAGCGCCGCGGTCATGAACGGCCGGCACTATGGGGATTGGCGCGACGGGCCATGGGCGGGCGGTCCGGGTACCGAATTGGGTGTCGGGGCGGCGGCGCGGGACAGTATCAGACCGCTCCCGGGGTGTCAGGCGCACAGGGCCTCCGGCCCGGCCTGCTAACGCAATCGTGCTAGCCGAATACTACATTGTCCTTCCGTTTCGGCTGTATCCTGTTTCGTTGCTGCGATCAGGAAGACAGCGCAACTTTCTTAAGCACGGACCCGAAGAGAATCCGTCGAAGTGGGAGGAAGTTCGATGACCATGAGACTGCCGCTACTGGCGTCCGCATTGGCGATCACGGTCGCCGGTTCCGCGTACGGCCAGACCAATCTGGAGAAACTGTCCTCGTTCCAGACCACCGGAACGCCGCTGGAGATGGAATCCGTCGACCAGACCGGCGAGCGGGCCGCGCAGCTGCGCGCCAATCTGGAAAGCATCACCCTGCCGCCGGGATTCAGGATCGATCTCTATGCCGTGGTGCCCGACGCCCGGCATATCGCCGTCGCGCCGCAGGGCACGGTGTCCTTCGTCGGCACCCGCAAGACCGATATCTGGGCCGTCGCCGACCGTGACCGCGACCGCGTCGCCGATGACGTGATGCGCTTCGCGCCGTCGATCGACTTCGCGATCCCCAACGGCGTGTGCTTCTCGCGCGACGGCTTCCTTTACACGGTGGAGCAGAACCGCGTGCTGGTCTTCCCGGCGGCGGAGTTCTTCTTCGAGGGGCCGGACGTGGCCGCCTTCGTCGTGGTCGACCAGGGCAAGCTGATCCCGGTCGAGGAGGAAAGCTACAACCACACCGCCCGGGTCTGTGATGTCGGGCCGGACGGCAAGCTCTACATCTCGCTGGGCCAGCCCTTCAACGTGCATCCCCAGGAGAAGATGGCGCTGTACGACGAGGTCGGTATCGGCGGCATCATCCGGATGAACACCGACGGTTCGGATCGCGAAGTCTATGTCCGCGGCATCCGCAACTCCGTGGGCCAGGACTTCAACCCGGCCAACGGCCAGCTCTGGTTCACCGACAACCAGGTCGATGGCATGGGCGACGACATCCCGCCGGGCGAGATCAACCGGATCACCGGGCGCGGTCAGCATTTCGGCTTCCCGTGGTATGGCGGTGGTGACACCCGCACCAACGAGTATGCCGACAGCGAGCCGCCGGCCGACGCGATCTTCCCCGAGGTGGAGATGGTCGCGCACGCCGCCGATCTGGGCATGATGTTCTATACCGGCACCATGTTCCCGGAGAAGTATCGCGGCGGCATCTTCTCCGCCCAGCACGGCTCGTGGAACCGCACCACGCCGGTCGGCGCCCGGGTCATGTTCACCTCGCTGGACGAGGAGGGCGCGGCCGCCGAGACGGAGGCCTTCGCAGAGGGCTGGCTGGTCGAGGAGACCGGCGAGTACATGGGCCGCCCGGTCGACGTGGCGCAGCTTCCCGACGGCTCGATCATCATCTCCGATGATTTCGCCGGTGCGCTGTACCGCATCTGGTACGAGGGCTGAGCCCCGGCCGGACCGCCTGCTTGATGGGCCCGCCCCGGCAGGGGCGGGCCGCCATGCCGGAATGGGTGCCGAATGACATCATGGGTTCGTGCGGCGGCGACGGGCGCGGTGTGCGCCCTGGCCCTGTTCAGCCTGCCGGCGATCGCCGGTGACGCCGCCACCGGGCGCGACCTCGCGCGACAGTGTTCCGGATGCCACGGCATCGACGGCGTCGCCAAGCGCCCGGACGTGCCGCATATCGCCGGCGAAAGCGACATCTACCTGCAGGCGCAGCTCGAGGCGTTCCGATCCGGCGACCGGCACCACGAGCAGATGACCATCATCGCCCAGGGCCTGGACGACGAGGCGATCGGGCATCTGATCGCCTGGTACTCCAGCATCCGTTTCACCGTGGAGCTGCCCGACTAGGCAATCGGGCCAGACGGACCCGGTCTCTCAGTCCGCGCCGGCCTCCCTGGTCACTCATGGCACCGCTCCCTGAACGGCGGTGGCGATGGCGGTTCTTGCAAAGAGTCAATGGATGGGCTTGGCTTGGGTCAATATCCGGCGCGCCGGCTGGCCTTGTGAAAGACCGGCCGCATGGTCGCCGGGACAAGAGCGGGTGGGAGGAGCAGGGTGAGCGGTCCAAACGGTCGTCGAGTCCGCCACATCGCGCTCGCCGCGGCTACTGGCGCGCTCGCATTGTCCGAACCGGCCACCGGGAGCGAGCCGGTGCCCGTCACGGTCGCCTCGGCAATTGGCGAGGGTCCGGTTCTCCTGGCGCAGGCCGAGCCTGCGCTCGCCCTGAGGTCGGTGTCCTACTCGTCTGAACAGGCCGATCGCGGAGAGGAGCGTTACGAACGCGCGTGTCTTGAGTGCCACGGAGACGATCTCAGGGGCGGGCTGAACGGCGGCGCGCCCTTGCGCGGCTTGAACTTCGAGCAGAAGTTCGCCAACGGAGCGCCAGCCTCGGCGTTGTATCTGTTCACGAGCACGACGATGCCGCCCAACGCGCCGGGGCGCTATTCTCCGAATACCTATGCCGACCTGGTGGCCTACATCCTCAAGCGGAACGGCTTCAACGCGGGTGAGCCGCTGCCGTCGGACCTTGACGCGCTCGATTCCTTGATCATGGAGAAGTGATCGGGAACCGGCGCCGGAACGGTGACAGGAGATTGGCCGGAGCCTGAGCATGTGGCTGTCGGAACTCACCCTCCAGTCGATCGCCTTTCGTGTCCTGGCGCTTCTGATCATCGCGGGAGTCCATGGTGGCGTCGTCGCCAGGACGGTGGTCGTCCTGGGCGACAAGGGACCCAAACACGACGGTCGGCTCACCGCGGCGCCGTTCGGCCATCTCGACATCCTGGGCGGCGCCTGCCTGATCCTGTTCGGCCTTGGCTGGATAAGGCCCATGGCGGTCGATGCCGGGCAATTCCGCGCCGGTCGGGCCGGGCTCGTCGTGGTCTTGCTGGCGGCCTTCGCAGCGCTGCTGGCGACCGCGGCGCTCCTGCTGTTGCTGGTCCTGCCGGCGCTCACGGTGCTGCCCTACACGGCCGGCATTACGACCGCGGCCTTTCTGAGGGTTGCCGCCCAGCTCTGCATCTGGTTCGCGCTGTTCAACCTGCTGCCGATCCCGCCACTCACCGGCGGTCATCTGCTGACCGCGCTCAAAGTCAGGGTGCCGCATCGCGTCGTGTGGATTCTTGCGGCCGTACTGTTGGTGGGCGCCGCAACCGGCGTCATCCGGCGGCTGCTGGCGCCTGCCTATGCGCTTCTGGCGCCTCTGATCAGTGGCGGCACGCTCTCCGCTTAGTTGATCGGTGCCGCGCCGTAGCGCTCCAGGATCGCCGCCACCGTTCCGTCCTCGGCAAGATCCTCAAACGCCGAGACGATCGCGCGCTTCAGCGTCAGATCGCCTTTCCACAGGCCGAAGACGAGGTGGTAGCGGCTGAAATCGACCGGCAGCATCGTCGCCGTCCAGCCATGGTCGGCGGCGAGCTGCCCCGCCGACAGCGCCTCGGTGATCCCGGCATCGAACCGGCCCGCCGCAATGCCTTCCGCCAGTTCCGCCGGGCGGGGCAAGACACTGACGGTTACGTCCAGGCTGCGCAGATAGCTGGCCAGGCTGATACGGTCGAGTCCGGAAATGGTGGCCACGGCGCCGATCTTGAGACCGCGAAGGTCGCTCGGGCGCTCTGGTGCGAGAACCGCCCAGCCGGTCTCCGCATAGGCCGGCCCGGTGTCCAGAAACGATCGCGTCAGCGGGGAATCGACCATGCCGCCTGCGATGACCTGGCACTGGGCGCGGGTCAGAGCCCAGTTGCGCGGGTTGAAATCCCGTCCCATCGCCTGGTTCTGGTTCAGGCTCAGTCTTACGCCAAGCCGGTTGGCGATGGCGTCCAAAAGCTCGATGTCGATGCCCGGCCTCTCAGGATCGCCAGTCACCAGGGGCGGATAGGAGATCGGAACACAAACGCGCAACAAGCGCGCGGCGAGAACATCACGCAGCGATGTGTCAGGCGGCAGAAGGTTGACCAGCGCCAGCAATGTTGCGACGAAGGCCAGTCCTCCGAAATCGCCAACAATCCGCCGGATCCCCGCCATGGTTGTCCTCACGCGCGTCGGAAGTCGCGGAGGGCGATCAGAAAGAAGATGACGGCCGCCGTGAGCATCACTGCGACGCCGAGACGAGGGTCGAATTGGTTGAAATCGATCAATGCGCCACGCAGGGCGTCAACCGCGTAGGTTAGTGGATTGAATTCGACCACGGTCACCAGCCATTCCGGATAGGCCACCCGGGTCTGGGCGCGGGTCAGCGCCGGGTCGAGTGGAAACACCGAACTCGAGGTGAAGTAGAGCGGCAGGATCACCGCGTTCGAGAAGATTCCAAATCCCTGGAAACTGCGAATGCGATTGGCGATGACGACGCCGAGCGACGTCAGCGCGAAGGCAAGCAGTGCCATCAGGGCAAGGGCCTCGAGCACCTTGAGCGGCGTCAGGCTGACATCCGCGAAGCGCGCCAGGACCAGGACCAGACAGCCATGCATGACCGCCACGGTGGCGCCACCGAGCACCTTGCCGAGCAGAACCATGCCCCGCGACATCGGCGATACCAGGACTTCGCGCAGGAAACCGAACTCGCGGTCCCAGATCACCGACACCGCCGACTGCACCGAGGTGAACAGTATGTTGAGCGCGATCACCGCCGGAAAGATGAACTGCAGATAGGTGTACGGAACGACGAACGTCACCTCTCCGAAAACCTCGCCACGAAAATACGGGTTGAGCCCAATCCCGAGGATCAGCACCCAAAGGATCGGCCGGCTCACGCCGCCGACGAGTTGGCCGCGGTCACGGATCGACCGCTTCACCTCGCGCAGCCAAATGCCGTAGAGACCGCCAAACTGGGCCAGGAGCATCGAGCGACGCTCGCCACCGATTTCGGCGCCATCTTGTGTGGTCATCGCGTGTGCTCCCCGCCTCTCTGTCCGAAAGCGTATGTTCGCTCGCGAGCGCCCGCGGCCTGGTCGCGCAGCTCCCGGCCGGTCAGCGACAGAAACACGGATTCCAGGTTTGGCTGATCGATCGAGAGCGCGCGGATCCGATTGCCGTCCTCGGACAGGAATGCCTCCACGAACCCGTCGGTCGCGGCAAACACGATCTCCTCGCCGGTTTCCCGGACGACCCGGTCGGCATATCGGGAGAGGAAATCCATGCGATCCTCGTCGGATTTGGGAACGATCCGCAAGAATTGCCGGCCATGCGCCCGCTTCAGCGCATCCGGGCTATCCATCGTCTGAACCCTGCCGTAGTCGATGATGCAGACCCGGTCGCACGCTTCGACCTCTTCGATGTAATGCGTTGTCACCAGCACCGTCATCCCGCGCGCGGCCTGCAGGTGCCGCACGTAGTGCCAGATCCGCTCGCGGGTCTGCGCGTCAAGGCCAACCGTAGGCTCGTCCAGCAGCAGGATCTCCGAATCGTGGATGAGGGCGCGGGCGATCTCCAGACGGCGCTTCATGCCCGAGGACAAGGAGCCGGCCGGCTTGTCGGCCCAGTCGCCGAGCTCAACCAGTGCAAGCATCTCTTCGATGCGCCGCCGCCGCAGACCGGCCGGCACTCCGAAAACAAGACCGTGAAGATTGAGGTTTTCCTGCACTGTCAGGCGGTCATCGAGGCTCGGCTCCTGAAATACCGTGCCCAGAAGTCTGCGCACGTAGAACGGCTGTTTGATCACGTCGAACCCCGAAACGGCCGCGGCGCCGCTGTCCGGCCTGAGGATGGTGCAGAGTATGTGCATGAGCGTCGTTTTGCCGGCCCCGTTCGGCCCAAGGAGGGCGAAGAGCTCGTTGTTGCGAACTTCGAAGCTGACGTCATCCAGGGCGAGGGTTCGCCCATACCGCTTGGATACGGCGTCGACGCGGATGGCGGGCCCGGAATTCGGCGCGCTTGCCATCAAGGCCTGGCCGTCGCCGGGAACCCGTACGTCTCGAGGATGCCGGCGATCGTTCCATCTTCGCGCAGCGCGGCGATTGCCTCATCGACCGCCGTGCGCAAGTAGGTCTTATCGGCGAGCAACAGTGCGCCCACGCTCAGGGTCGTCGGCGGCAAGGGGGTCGGGTCGATGACGTGAAGGTCGGCGTAGGCGGGCTCCTCGCGCTGCTTGGCCCACAGACTTGGGCCCCAGACGAGGGCGACGTCGACTGTGCCGTCGAGAAGCAACTCCAGGGCGAGGTCGTTGGTGCCCATCGGGTACGTCGGCCAGTGGTCCTCCGCCGGCAACGCCGTGAGGTAGGAGACCAGCCGGAGGTGCGCCGAAGTTCCAATCGTCGCGCCGATCGGACGCGCGGGCGCCAATTCGGCGAGCGCGTGGATGTCGGGGTCGGCTGTGACGAAGACGTACTCGGTCTCGTAATACGATCGGGTCACGGTGACCCAGTTGGGATAGCCCCCGGGGATCAGCTTGAAGCCCATGTGAATGTCACAGTGTTCCAGCATGACCGCATAGACTCTGGTGATGTCCTCTTGCACGATCCTGCTTTCGACGACGTATCGCTGCGGCTCGAGCAACAGGCCCAGGGCGATGGCGTCGGCAATGGCGCCGGCCACCTCCCAATCGGGGTCGCGCCGATCCACACAGTAGCGGAACTGCGACTCATTCAGCCGCCGGCCGAAGGTCCATTGGCCATCGGCGTAGGGCCTATCGAAGAATTCCGGCTCCTGAGCCGAGGCCGGCCACGGCGGCAGCGCGGCCACCGGAAGGGCCAGCGCCAGCGTCAGGAGCGAGCGGGCCAGACGCGGAAACGCGAGAGCATTGGGCAAGGCCGGACCTCACAAAGGCGCCGGGCGGACTGGAAGCCTCCAGGTCCGCCCGGGCCGGGTTCGTAATGCGCTCAGCCGATCAGTCGGGAAGCGCGAAAACGTACAGAGTGATCGGGTCGTTCCCCGGAAGTTGCACTTCCGGCGTCAGCGACGCCAGGCGGCCCAGCCCGGAGGCGAAGTTCGCCGTTATCGCAACGTATTGCTTGCCGCCGGCTTCGTAGCTGATCGGGAAAGATTCCAGCGAATTGCTCAGCTTGCCGCTGCTCCACAGCACTTCCCCGGTCTCGTCGTCGAAGGCCAGGAACCTGCGGTCGAGACTGCCGACGAACACCAGCCCGCCAGCGGTCGGCAGTGTCGAGCTGGTGACCGGCGGACGCTGCCGGTATTGCCACATCTCCGACTGGTCGACCAGGTTGATGGCGCGCACCTGGCCGATGTTACCGTCGCTGTCGGGCACCGGCACGCGCGCGAAGGTCTGCCGGCCACCACCGGTATAGATCTCGCCGGGGTCAAGCGGGTTCACCGTGGTGTTCGAGCAGAACTCCACCATCGGCAGATAGAGTGCCTGTGTCCGCGGGCTATAGGCCGTGGCCTGCCAGGCCTTCGCGCCCGGGTCCGCCGGGCAGTTGAACGTCGTCTCACCGATCACCGGGATCACCGCCGGGTTGATCTCCTTCTCGCCGGTTTCCGGGTCGATCGAGAGCACCACGTTCTGCGGCACGGTCTCGACGTGCCACAGCCATTCGCCGGTGACCCGGTCGATGGCCTCGATGATGCCGATCTTGCCGACCGTCACCGACATCTGGCGCTCCTGGCCGTCAACCGGTAGGTCGATGAGCAGGCGCTCATAGACGTAGTCGAGGTCGAGCGAGTCGGTCGGCAGGTGCTGGAAGTACCACTTCAACTCGCCGGTACTTGGGTCGATCGCGAGAGTGGAGTTGGTGTAGAGCCCTTCGTTGGTGACATTGGGATCTGAGCTCGGGGGCATCAGCCCGGCCATCTCCGTATTCCACGGATAGACCTGACCGACGCCGGCAAGGATCAGATTCTGATCCGGGTCGTAGGATCCGGCGATCCAGGCCGAGGCGCCGTGGCGGCTCTCCAGCGGGATGCCGTTCCAGCTGTTGCCCTCGGGCGTATCGCCGCGAGCGATGGTGTGAACACGCCACAATTCCTCACCGGTATTCGCGTCGTGCCCGGTGAAGAAGCAACCACCCGGCTGGGCGCTCCAGCACCCGGTCGCGCCCTGGACAACGACGCCGTTGGCCACGATCGGACCGCTGGAGAAGGAGAAGCCGTGCTCGTAATTGGCGACCTGCTGGTCCCAAACCAATTGGCCGGTCTTGGTGTCGAGCGCGATCAAATGGGCGTCACGGGTTGCGACTATCAGGGTGTCACCGTAGATCGCCTTGTTGCGCACTCCTCTGACACTGGCGTCATCCGGCAGCTCGTACTCATATTCCCAGATCAGGTCGCCGGTGGCCCCGTCGAGCGCCTGGATTGTGTGGTCTGAGTTCTGGATGAAAATAACCCCGTCATGGACAAGGGGAGTCTCCTGTGTCCGCCCTGGCGACATGGCCCAGGCCCAGGCAAGCCTGAGGTCGCCGACGTTGTCTTTGTTGATCTGGTCGAGCGGGCTGTAGCCCCAGCCGTCATAGGTGCGCCGCCACATCAGCCAATCGCCGTCCGGCGGGTTGAGCAGCATCTCGTCCGTCACGGGAGTCAGATCGTCGATCGGACTGCCGGATTGCGCCGCCGCCTGAGAGGCGACGCCGGCTGCAACAACAAAGGGAATTGCTGATGAAATAATCTTACAATAGTTGTATAAGACCGACTCACGCGCACGCATGGCCTGCTCCCTCCCAATTTTGTTGCTTTGGTTGGCGCCGACACCCCCTGTCCCAAGGAAGTGCGAACGCTTACGAGGCGGATTCGCTGCCGCTCTTATCAGTTAACCAAATACCGTACGCCCCACCTCAAGTGGCGTCAACGAGTCCGCCAGGAATCTGGGAGCCGTCCGCGGCCGCCCACTTCGCCGCCTGATGGATGCCCATCGGCCCGCGATGCGACGAGCCAACTGCAAGGCACTGAACGCGAAGCGAATTCGGACCGTCTCGGGTGCGGGATGGAGGCCGATTCTGCGCATGGATTGGCTCGCCCGCTCGTCCGGCGGCGTGATACCATCACGAAAAGGCCCATCAAGGCCATTGCACCGGCGCTGCAATCGCGCGGGGCAAACGGGAGGGAACGCTATGACCAATATCCACAGGGCAGTTCCTGCCCTGGTTGCGTTAGCACTCTTGTTCGGCGCCGCTAGCGCGGCGGCCGATACGGCCACGGTGCGCGTCGGCGCCCTGAAATTCGGCACGGTCAATTGGGAGCTCGACACGATCCGGCACAACGGCCTCGACGCCGAGAACGGCGTCGCGATCGAGGTCGTCGAGATGGCCGGGCGCAACGCCTCCGCGGTCGCCCTGCAGGGCGGCGCGGTCGATGTGATCGTATCGGATTGGATCTGGGTGTCGCGGCAACGCGCCGCCGGTGCCGACTACACGTTCGTGCCCTATTCGCTGACCGTCGGCGCGCTGATGGTGCGGCCGGACTCCGGCATCGAGAGCCTGGCCGACCTGGACGGCCGCAAGCTCGGCATCGCCGGTGGCCCGGTCGACAAGAGCTGGCTGCTGCTGCGCGCCTTCGGGCAGCAGGAGCTGGGCCGCGACCTCGCCGACATGGTGGAGCCGGTGTTCGGCGCGCCGCCGCTGATGAACGAGCTGATGACAAGCGGCGAGATACCGGCGGTGCTGAACTTCTGGCACTACAATGCGCGGCTGTCCGCCGCCGGCATGACCGAGCTGGTCAGCGTCGTCGACATGCTGCCGGAGCTGGGCGTCGAAGCACAGCCGCCGCTGCTGGGCTGGGTCTTCAGCGAGAGCTGGGCGGAGGAGAACCCCGACGCCATCGCCGGCATGCTGACCGCATCGCGCGCCGCCAAGGCGCTGCTGGCCGATTCCGATGCCGAATGGGACCGGCTGCGGCCGATGACCAAGGCCGAGGACGACGTCACCTTTGCCGCGCTGCGCGATGCCTGGCGCGCCGGCATCCCGGTCTCCTTCGGCCCGCAGGATATCGACGCCGCGGAGACCGTGTTCTCGGTGATGGCGGAGCTGGGCGGCGACGACCTGACCGGCGGCACCACGATCCTGGCGGCCGGGACCTTCTGGCCGCATTTCGGGTTCTAGGCGCGCCTGATGGCGCATCCGGCCGCGGCGGAGGCGAGCACTGGCGGCCGGCTGGGCTGGCCGCGCGATCCCTGGGTCCGCGTCATTTCCTTCGCGCTGTTCCTCGCCCTGTGGTGGGCGGCGGCGGCGCTGTTCGAGAGCCGGCTGCTGCCGGGGCCGCTGCAGGTCGGGCAGAGCCTGGTTCGGCACCTGGTCGATGGCGACCTGATCTTCCATACCGCCGTGACCCTGGCCCGAGTGGCGGCGGCATTTGCGCTGGCCATGCTGATCGGCACCGGCATCGGCATCGCCATGGGCCGCAGCCGGAAGGTCGACTCGCTGTTCGACGGCTGGCTGGTGATCGGCCTGAACGTGCCCGCGCTGGTCACAATCATCCTCTGCTACATCTGGTTCGGGCTGAACGAGGCGGCGGCCCTGGCCGCCGTTGCTGTCAACAAGATCCCGACCGTCGTGGTCACCGTGCGGGAGGGTGCCCGGGCCATCGACCGCGACCTCATGCAGGTGGCGGACGCCTTCCGCCTGAGCCGGGAGCGGCGCTTCGTTCAGGTCTACCTGCCGCAGCTCTACCCCTATCTGATGGCCTCGGCGCGCTCGGGCCTGGCGCTGATCTGGAAGATCGTGCTGGTGGTCGAACTGCTTGGGCGCTCCAACGGGGTGGGCTTCCAACTCCACGTCTACTTCCAGTTCTTCGACATCGAGAGCATCCTGGCCTACACCTTCGCCTTCGTCGGGGTGATCCTGCTGATCGAGGTGTGGATGCTGCGCCCGCTGGAGCGGCGGCTGACCCGGTGGCGGCCATGACGGGTCTCGCCGTCCGCATCCATGACAAGACCTATCCGGCCCAGGCCGGCAAGGCCGCCCACCAGGCGCTGGCGGGGCTCGATTTCGCGGTGCCGGACGGGCAGTTCGTCTGCCTGGTCGGCCCGTCGGGATGTGGCAAGACCACCTTGCTGAACCTGATCGGCGGGCTGGATGCCGGCTTCGATGGCGGCATCGACCATGGCGGGCCGGCCGGCGACCGCCACATCGGCTTCATGTTCCAATCGCCCCGCCTGATGCCCTGGCTGACGGTGCTGGAGAATGTGCGGCTGGTGACGAATGCGCCGGCCGAGGCGGAGAGCGCCCGGGAGCTGCTGGTGCATATGGGGCTGGCCGAGGTGCTGGACGCCTATCCCGGCACCCTGTCCGGCGGCATGCAGCGGCGCGTCGCGCTGGCCCGCGCCTTCGCCGTCACCCCGCGGCTGTTGCTGCTCGACGAGCCCTTCGTGTCCCTGGACCAGCCGATCGCCGAGCGGCTGCGCACCCTGCTCCTGGAGCTGTGGCAGGCGCGGCCGACCACGGTGCTGTTCGTGACCCATGACGTGCGCGAGGCGCTGAGCCTGGCGGATCGCATCCTGTTCCTGTCGGCGACGCCCGGCCGGCTGGTTTACGACATGGCGGTGTCGTTGCCGCGCCCGCGCCACATCGACGACCCGGCCGTGGAGGCTGAGCGCAGCCGGCTGCTGGCGGCCCGGCCGGGCCTGCTCGCCGGGCTCGGCGAGGTGTCGGACGGCGCGCCTCCCGGCCGCCGCAGCGCCGGCCCATGACCGCGGTCCTGGAGATCGCCGACCTCACCAAGCGATACGGCAAGCTGACGGCACTGGATGCGGTCAGCCTGACGGTCTCCGCAGGAGAATTCGTCGCCCTGCTGGGACCGAACGGGGCCGGCAAGTCGACCCTGTTCCAGATCCTCTCGGGGCTGTTCGTGCCGGATGCCGGCTCGGTGCGGGTCGGCGGGCGCGACATCCGCCGCGACGCCGTGCCGGCGCTGGCCGGGCTCGGCATCGTCTTCCAGCAGCCGACCCTGGACCTCGACCTGACCGTCCGAGGCAATCTGCGCTTCCACGCCCGCCTGCACGGGCTGTCGCGCCGCGATACGCGCGAGCGCATCGCCGAGGAGCTCGGGCGGCTCGACCTCGCCGACCGGGTCGATGACACCGCGCGGACCCTGAGCGGCGGCAATCGCCGTCGCGTGGAGCTGGCCCGCGCGCTGCTGCACCGGCCGACGATCCTGCTGATGGACGAGCCGACGGTGGGTCTCGATCCGGCCAGCCGGCGCGACCTCGGCCTGCATGTGCGCCGGCTGTGCGCGGAGCAGGGGCTGGGCGTGCTGTGGGCCACCCATCTGGTGGACGAGGCGGAGCAGGCCGACCGGGTCGTGGTGCTGGATCGCGGCCATGTGCTGCAGGACGGAGAGCCGGCCGACCTTTTGCGGAAGACCGAGACGGCGACCCTGGCGGACGCCTTCCTGGCGCTGACCGGCGTCAAGGAGGCGGCATGACGCCATCCCATGCGGTCGCCGCCCTGGGCGCGGTCACCTGGCGGGAGACCTTCCGCTTCGTGCATCAGCGTGGCCGCCTAATCTCGGCCCTGGTGCGGCCGCTGCTGTGGCTGGTGGTGGTGGCGGCCGGGTTCCAGAACGTCTACGGCATCTCGATCATCCCGCCTTACAAGACCTACACGCCGTATCAGGAATACGTGCTGCCCGGCCTGGCCGGCATGGTGCTGCTGTTCCACGGCATGCAGTCCTCGCTCTCCATGGTCTACGACCGCGAGATGGGCATGATGCGGTTGCTGCTGACCGCGCCGCTGCCGCGCTGGTTCCTGCTGCTGGCCAAGCTGATCGCCGGCACGTTGCTGTCGGTGGCGCAGGTCTACGCCTTCTTCCTGATCGCCTGGCTGCTCGACATCCGCATGCCGGATTGGGGCTACCTCTACGCCCTGCCGCCGCTGTTCCTCGGCGGGCTGATGCTCGGGGCGCTGGGGCTGTTGCTCTCGGTCTACATCAAGCAGCTCGAGAACTTCGCCGGCACGATGAACTTCGTCATCTTCCCGATGTTCTTCATCTCTTCCGCCCTCTACCCGCTGTGGCGGTTGCAGGAATCCGCGGCCCAGGCGGTCTATTGGGCGTCGCTCGCCAACCCGTTCACCTATGCGGTGGAGTTCGTCCGCTACGCCGCCTATGGCCAGATCAACTGGATCGCCGGCGCCGTCACCGCCGGCTGCGCCCTGGCCTTCTATGTCGTGGCGGTGATCGGATACGACCCGCAGCGCGGTCTGATCCGACGGCGCGCACCGGCGGCCTGACCCAATCCAACCTGGGATTGAGACCTGTCGGCATTGCTGCCAGAATCGTGACGCCATGCCCGAATATCCGGATATCGAGACCTATCTCGCCTGCCTGCGCTCGCGGGTGCAGGGGCGGGTGCTGGAGGGCGTGCGGCTGGCCAATCCGTTCCTGCTGCGCTCGGTCATTCCGCCGATCAAGGAGGCCGAGGGCAGGCAGGTGACCGAGCTCCGGCGGCTGGGCAAGCGCATCGTGTTCGGGCTGGAGGGCGATCTGTTCCTGGTGCTGCACCTGATGATCGCCGGGCGGCTGCACTGGAAGGCGCGGGGTGCCAAGCCGACAGGCCGCACCGGGCTGGCGGCGTTCGATTTCCCCGACGGGACCCTGACCCTGACCGAGGCCGGCACCAAGAAGCGTGCCTCGCTCTACCTGGTGTCCGGCGAGGCGGCGCTGGCGGAGCATGATCCCGGCGGCGCCGAGGTCATCGACATCGACCGCGACGCCTTCGCCAACGCGCTGACGGCGGCGAACCACACGGTCAAGCGCTCGCTGACCGATCCCAGGCTGTTCAGCGGCATCGGCAACGCCTATTCCGACGAGATCCTGCACCGGGCCAAGCTCTCGCCGATCAAGATGACCAGCAAGCTGGAGGCGGCGGAGATCGACCGGCTGCACGCCGCGGTCCGCACGGTGCTGCTGGAATGGACCGAGCGGCTGACGGCCGAGGCGGGGGAAGGCTTCCCGGAGAAGGTCACCGCCTTCCGCAAGGAGATGGCGGTGCACGGCAAGTTCGGCCAGCCCTGCCCGGTCTGCGGCACGCCGGTCCAGCGCATCGTGCACGCCAACAACGAGACCAACTACTGCGCCCAGTGTCAGACCGGCGGCAAGCTGCTGGCCGACAGGGCCCTGTCGCGGCTGCTGAAGAAGGATTGGCCGCGCACGCTGGAGGAGTTGGAGCTGAAACGGCCCGGTCGCGGCTAGTTGAGACCCGTTGCATCGCGCTGGTGAGCCCTCACCCGGCTCGCTGACGCTCACCACCCTCTCCCAGTGGGTGAGGGTTCTTGAGGGCCAGCGCATATACCCTCTCCCCCTGGGAGAGGGTGGGCGGCGCGCAGCGGCGACCGGGTGAGGGCTTTGCCGGCGCTGGCCCGCTGGAATTCCGGTTCCTTTCTTCAACACTTCATGAAATATTGAACGAATGACCGATGCCGAAGCCGTCGACGCGCTGGGCGCCCTGGCCAACGACCATCGCCTGCGGGTCTTTCGCCTGCTAGTGCGCGACGGGCCGCCCGGCCTGACCGCCGGGGCGATCGCGCGCAGCCTGGGGATCGCGCCCTCGGCGCTGTCGTTCCATCTGTCGGCGCTGGAGCGGGCCGGGTTGCTGACCTCTCGGCGATCCGGACGCAACGTGATCTACGCCGTCGCCGTCGACGCGGTGCGCGGCCTCATCGGATTTCTGACGGAGGATTGCTGCCGCGGCCGGCCCGAGCTGTGCGGCGCGATCGGGGCAAGGGACGGGGTGTGCGATGGCGGATGACGCGGTGGCCGGCAAGGAAGGCGGTCCGGCCGATCTGCGGCGCCGGCTGGCGGCGGAGGCGTTGGGCACGGGCTTCCTGCTCGCGACGGTGGTCGGCTCGGGCATCATGGCCGAGCGCCTGGCGGACGGGAACGCGGCCCTGGCGCTGCTGGGCAACACCATCCCGACCGGGGCGATCCTGGTGGTGCTCATCATGGTCTTCGGGCCGCTGTCTGGTGCGCATTTCAACCCGGCGGTCACGCTGGCCTTCGCGCTGCGGCGCGAGATCACGCCGTCCGACGCGCTGGTCTATGTCCTGGCGCAGGTGGTCGGCGGCATTGCCGGGGTCTGGGCGGCGCATCTGATGTTCGAGTTGCCGGTCATTCAGGCCTCGGTCAACGCGCGGACCGGGGCGGCGCAGTGGTTCGCGGAGTTCGTCGCGACCTTCGGCCTGCTGGCGGCGATCTTCGGCACGCTGCGCTGGCGGCCCGACGCAGTTTGCTATGCGGTCGGGCTCTACATCACCGCCGCGTACTGGTTCACCGCCTCCACCAGCTTCGCCAATCCGGCGGTCACGATCGCCCGCGGGCTGACCGACACCTTTTCCGGCATCGCGCCGTCCCACGTGCCGGCCTTCATCGCGGCGCAGCTGGTCGGCGCGGTCACGGCCACAATACTGTTCGGATGGTTGATGCCGGCGGCCGACAGTGCCGCCAAGCCTGAGCGGCGCGACGCGGAGGCGGCGGCCTAGCCGGAGAGGTGGGCGACGGCCTGGGCGTGCAGCTCCGGCGTTGCGGCGGCGACGACCCAGCCATCGGACTCCACGGTCAACGGATTGCCGCGCCAGTCGGTCATGACGCCGCCAGCTCCCTGCACGACCGGCACCAGGGCCGCGAAATCATACGGCTTCAGCATCGCCTCGACGACCAGGTCGATGCCGCCCGAGGCCAGCCGGCCGTAGAGGTAGCAATCGCCGCCGAACTGCCGCCGCGGGCTCGTCGCCGTCAGCGCGTCGAACCGGTCCCGGTCGATCCCGACGAACATGTCGATGGAGGTCGTGGCGACCCGCGCCTGGGTCAGGTCGGTGCAGCCGCTGGTCTGGCACGGCCCGTCATTGAAGGTGGTCTGCCGTCCGGCGGCGCCGAACCAGCGCTCGCGCAGGGCCGGCATGTCGATCACGCCGACCATGGGCAGCCCGTCCATCGCATGGGCGATCAGGGTACCGTAGAGCGGGATGCCCGAGACGAAGCTCTTCGTGCCATCGATCGGATCGATGACCCATTGCGGGCCCTCCATCACCGGAGTGCCACCATGCTCCTCGCCGAGCACCGCATGGTCGGGGCAGTGATGGTCGATCAACTGGCGGATCGCCACCTCGATCTCGCGGTCGGCGACGGTCACCGGGGAATCGTCGGCCTTCTGGTCGACGGTGATCGGCTTGCGGAAATAGTTCAGCGAGATCGGCGCCACGGCATCGGCGATGCCCGCGACCAGGGTCGCGACCGAGGAGATCGACGGACCGGCTTCCGGGTCGGGGGCGTTCGCCGTGTCGGACATGGGGCGGGGATCCTGGCGGTGGGAGCGTGCCACAGATATGGCGCGGACCATGCTGCGTGCAATCGGGGGCCAAAACGCCGCGCAGCCTAACAGATGGCGGCGGTGGCGGCATAGGGTGGCCGGGAATTGCGCCGTGGAATCAGCGCGGTCTTCAGCCGTCGGTCGCAGCCGAGGTCGCCGACCGCAAGCCTGCCGTGTAGCTGGTGATGAGCTCCCCCGCCATGGCCTCCACCGAATCGCCGGTGACGACGCCGAGCTTGCCCGATCGGGCGAGCGAGCAGATGCCGTGCATGGCGCACCACAGGACGCGGGCCGCGCGTCCGCGCTCCATCCGCTGGGTGTCGTCGAACAGCGGGGCGATCGCGTTCTCGATCAGGGCCAGAAGCCGCGCCAGCTTCTCGTCGTACCAGGGCGGCAGCGCGCGGCCCGGGGGCAGCCGGTGCTCGAACAGGATGTCCCACAGATTGGGATGGCGGTCGATGAAGGCGATATAGGCCTCACCCAGCACCCGCAGTGCGGCCTCGGGCCTGTCCGCGGGCGTGCCGGACATCGCCTCCCGCAGATGGGCGAACAGCGTGTCGAGCGTGTCGCCGTTCACCGCGACGATCATGTCGTCGAGGTCTTGGAAGACGTTGTAGAGGGTCCCCACCGAATAGCCGATCCGGGTCGCGACCTTACGCGCCGTCAGGCCGCGCCATCCCTCCGCCTCCGCGACATCGCGGGCCGCCTGGAGCGCCAGCGCCCGCAACTCGTCGCGGGTGTGATCCGACCGTCGCGCCATATCCTGTCCGATTCCCTGATTGAACGGGGTTCATTCTAGGGGTTGAACGATGTTCACTGCTAGATTATATTAATTGAACACTGTTCAGTTCGTTGGCCGAACCGGTCCGGACCCAAGCGGAGGAGGGGATGATGCGTGAGTCCCGTGAACGTGTGTTCCACAGCTTCGACAACACCCAGATGCACTACCGCATGTGGGACGCGCCAGGCCCGCGTGACCGGGCGATCGTGCTGCTGCATCGCGGCCATGAGCACTCCGGCCGCTGGCAGGACATGGTCGACGGGCTGGGCCTCGCGGACGTGCCGATGTTCGCCTGGGACGCGCGCGGCCACGGCCTGTCGCCGGGGCGGCGGGGCAAGGGGCCATCCTTCCAGACCCTGGTGCGCGACGCCGACGCCTTCGTGCGCCACGTGTCCCAGGCCCATGGCATCGCCATGGAGGACATCGTGGTCATCGGCCACAGCGTCGGCGCGGTGATCGCGACCACCTGGGTGCACGACTTCGCCCCGCCGATCCGCGGCCTGGTCCTGGGCAGCCCGGCGCTGCGGATCCGGCTTTACGTGCCCTTCGCCATCCCGCTGCTGCGCCTGCTGGATCGGGTCCGCCCGGGCAGTGTCATCCGCAGCTATGTGAAGGGCCGGCTGCTGACCCATGATCCGGAGCGGCAGCGCTCCTACGACACCGATCGGCTGGTCAACCCGGCGATCCCGGTGAAGACGCTGATCGGCCTGCACGATGCCGCAAGCCGGATCATCCGCGACGCGCCGGCGATCACCGTGCCGACGCTGATGCTGGTCTCGGGCGCCGACTGGGTCGTCCGTCGTGGGCCGCAGCAGGCCTTCTTCCGCCGCCTGGGCAGCGCGCGCAAGCAATGGCGGGTGTTTCCCGGCTTCCTGCACGACACATTCGGCGAGCGCGACCGGCACCGGCCGATCGGCGCCGCCCGGAACTTCTTCGAAGAGCTGTTCACCGACCCGCCGTCCGCCGTCGATCTGCTGACGGCGGACCGCGAGGGTCCGAGCAAGGCCGAGCACCAGGCCCTGTCGCGACCCCTGCCGATCTGGTCGCCGAAGCGGCTCGGCTACGGCGTGACGCGGCTGCTGTTGCGCACGGTCGGCCGGCTCAGCGACGGGGTCCGGCTCGGCCTGCGCGCCGGCTTCGATTCCGGCGCGATGATGGATTACGTCTATCGCAACCGGGCCGGCGGGATCACGCCGCTCGGGCGCGCAATGGACCGGGTCTATCTGGACGCCGTCGGTTGGCAGGGCATCCGCACTCGCAAGCGGCACCTGGAGGCGATGCTGGACCGCGCCATGTCGTCGGCCCGCGCCGGCGGCCTGCCGGTGCATGTTGTCGACATCGCCACAGGCCATGGCCGCTACGTGCTCGACGCGCTGGACCAGCGCCGCGACCTGCGCGGCTCGGCGGTTCTGCGCGATATCGGCCGCGACAATGTCGCGTCGGCCCGGGCGCTGGCGAAGTCGCTCCGGCTGCATGACGTCACGGTGGAGCAGGGCGACGCCTTCGACGGCGCGTCGCTGCGTGCCCTGTCACCGCGCCCGACCGTCGCCGTCGCCGCCGGGCTCTATGAGCTGTTCCCGGGCAACGACCGGGTGCGGGTCTCGCTGATGGGCCTGGGCGCGGCGGTCGAGGAGGGCGGCTACCTCATCTACAGCAACCAGCCCTGGCACCCGCAGCTCGAGTTCATCGCCCGGGTGCTGACCAGCTTCCGCGGCGGCCGGCCCTGGGTGATGCGCCGGCGCAGCCAGGCCGAGATGGACCAGCTGGTGGCCGCCGCCGGCTTCGAGAAGATCGCCATGGCGATCGACGATGACGGCATCTTCACGGTCTCGCTGGCCCGGCGACGGGTGACGCCGGCGCTGATCGAGGGCCTGAGCCATGTCGCCGCGGCGGAGTAGCCCGATGCCGGACACATCGGCTGCGCGGCCCTTGGGCGAGGCGACGTTGTGGCTGCTCGGCCTCGCCGGGGTCTTCTTCCTGTGCTACGGCGGCGCCGGCTGGCTGGCGTCGCTGCAGCCGGATGTCGGCACCCTGCATTTCGCCTGGGAGGACCGGATCCCGCTCATCCCGGCGATGATCGTGCCCTATATGTCGATCGACCTGCTGTTTGCCGTGTCGTTCTTCCTGTGCGCCGACCGGCACGCCCTGCGCACCCATGCCGCCCGCATCGCGCTGGTCATCGCCGTCGCCACCGCCTTCTTCCTCGTCTTCCCGCTGCGCTTCGGCTTCGAGCGGCCGATGGTCGACGGCGTCTTCGCGTCCCTGTTCACGCTGCTGCATGCGCTGGACCGGCCTTACAATCTGGCGCCGTCGCTGCACATCGCGCTGCTGGTCGTCCTGTGGCCGGTCTTCCATCGGGTCCTGCGCGGCCCGGCCAACCTGGCGATGCATGTCTGGTTCGTGCTGATCGGCGCCTCCGTTCTGTTCACCTGGCAGCACCATGTGATCGACGTGCCCACCGGCGCGCTGCTGGGCCTCACGGCGCTGTGCCTGTTGCCGGACCGGGATCGCCGCCGGCGGGGCGCGATTCAGCGCGGGTGGGAGTCCGACGCCCGCCGCGCGGTCGGGCGATACTACCGCCTTGGCTGCCTGGCGTTGTTGGCGCTGAGCCCGGTGGCGCTCCCCTGGTCGCTGGCCCTGCTGTGGCCGGCAGCGTCGCTGGCGTTGGTCGGAGCGGCCTATGCCTGGGGCGGGCCGGCTTTGCTGGGCAGGGCCGATGGGCTGATCTCCCTGCCGTCCCGCATCGTGCTTGCGCCATATCGCCTCGGCGCGCTCGCCTTTGTCCGCCTGCGGGCCCTGTTCGACGCGCCCTGGCATGCGGTGGCGCCCGGCCTGCTTGTCGGCCGCATCCTCTCCCGTCGCGAGGCCCGCGCCCTGGCGGGCGAGGGGGTCGTGGCGGTGCTCGACCTGACGGCGGAATTCCCCGAATGCCCGGACCTGCTCCGACTGCCCTACTTGAACCTCCCGGTGCTGGACCTGACCGCACCGAACCCGGCCACCCTGTCCCGGGCGGTGCGGTTCGTCGAGACCCATCGCCGGCGCGGCCCGGTCTACGTGCACTGTGCGCTCGGCTATGGCCGCAGCGCCTGTGTTGCGGCGGCGGTGCTGCTGGCCAGCGGCGAGGCGGGCGGCGTCGCGGCGGCGGTGCACACGGTGCGACAGGCGCGGCCGCGGGCGGTGTTCACCCGCGGTGTCCTGTCAGCGCTCAGGGCTTGCCTCGATCGTGCGTCGCGTCTTGGAGAGAGGGGTGCCGGAGGGCCTTCCCGTCGCGCGGTCATCCATCCGCGGGCGCTGCGGTGCAGCCCGGCCTGACCGGTCTCGAAGTCTTCATTTGATCTTGCGCGCCGGGCATCGAAGGATTCACGATGCGAAGCCGTTAGTCGGCGTTTGCCAAGGTGGGTGCAGCCATGTCCGGTCGTGACTCCATACTCGACGAGATCGAGCATCTCTTCGCCACCCGTGGCGGTCTCTACTACGGCGAAGGCGTGAGCCAGAGCGAGCACGCGCTGCAGGCGGCCGAGCTGGCCGAGAAGGAAGGTGCGCCGCCGGCGCTGATCGTGGCCGCCCTGCTGCACGATATCGGCCACCTGCTGGACAAGCAGGGCGAGGATGCCGCCGAGCGCGGCATCGACACCCGCCACGAGGCCATCGGCGGCGGCTGGCTGAGGCGGCATTTCGGCCCGGAGGTGACGGAACCGGTCCGCCTGCATGTGGACGCCAAGCGGTATCGCTGCGCGGTCGACGCGGCCTATCACGACCGGCTGTCCGACGCCTCGAAACTCAGCCTCTCACTGCAGGGCGGGCCGATGTCATCCGACGAGGCCGATGCGTTCCTGGAAGGGCCGTTCGCGCAGGACGCGCTGCGGCTCAGGCTGTGGGACGAGGCGGCCAAGGTCGTCGGTTGCAAGACGCCGGATTTCGGCCATTTTCGGCCCCTAGTGTCGGAGGTTCTGGCGGCCCGCTGAGGCATCGGCGCGCCGCGCCCGTCCCGACATTTCCGGCCGCCCGTCTTGTCCATGCGCGGTCCCCCACATCCGCGTTCATGACACGTGTTTGACAATCCACAGCCCGCGCGCCGCATAATCGCAATCCAAGAGATCGGCGCCTGACATGGTCGGACATGAAATCCTGCTGAGCATCGGCGGCGGTGTCGCGTTGCTGCTGTGGGCGGCGCGGATGATCCGCACCGGCATCCTGCGTGCCTATGGCGGCGCCTTGCGCAATGTGCTGGCGCGCTCGACCAGCAACCGGTTCAAGGGCTTCGCCATGGGACTGACGGCGGCCGGGCTGCTTCAGAGCTCGACGGCCACCGCCCTGCTGACCATGTCCTTCGCCGGGCGCGGGCTGATTGCCTCGGCACCGGCGCTTGCGATCATGCTGGGCGCGGATGTCGGCTCGACCCTGGTGGTCCAGGTCCTGTCCTTCGACATCGCCTGGCTGATGCCGGTGCTCTTGTTGCTGGGCGTCATCATGTTCATGGCGGCGCGGGCGACCCTGTGGCGCCATCTCGGCCGGGTGGCGATCGGCCTCGGCCTGATGCTGCTGGCGCTGACCCTGATCGTCGACGCGTCGGCCGTGCTGCGCGAGAGCGCGGGGCTGCAGGCAATCCTGGCGCCGCTCGCCGGCGATCCGATCCTGGCGGTCCTGCTGGCGGCGCTGCTGACCTGGCTGGCCCATTCCAGCGTCGCCATGGTGCTGCTGATCATGTCGCTGACGGCCGCCGGCGTGGTGCCGCTGCCGCTGGGCCTGGCGCTGGTTCTGGGCGCAAATATCGGCTCCGGCTTGGTGCCGATGGCGATCAGCCTGTCGGACGATCCGCAGGTCCGGCGCATACCGCTGGGCAATCTGCTGTTCCGCGCGATCGGGGCGCTGGCGGTGCTGGCCCTGATCGACCAGGCGCTGCCCTACCTGGCGCGGCTCGGCGCCGAGCCGGCCCGCCAGATCGCCAACTTCCACACCCTGTTCAACCTGGCGCTCGCCGTCGTCTTCCTGCCCTTCGTTGGGTTGATGGCGCGGCTGACGGGCAAGCTGCTCCCGGCGCCGGGCCCGCAGGACCTGGCGGCCGGCAAGCCGCGCTATCTGGATCGCGCCGCCATCGACAACCCGGCCGTGGCCCTGGCCTGCGCCGCCCGCGAGGTGCTGCGCCTGGCGGACATGGTCGAGGCCATGCTGCGCGACGTCATGACGGTGTTCGAGCGCAATGACGGCCGGCTGCTGGACGAGATCTCGGACCGGGACGACGATGTCGACGCGCTGCACGAGGCGATCAAGCTCTACCTGACCGATGTCAGCCGCAACCCGCTGGAAGGCGAGGACAGCGAACGCTTCGTCGAGCTGATCACCTTCACCACCAACCTGGAGCATGTCGGCGACATCATCGACAACAACCTGCTGCCCTCGGCCCAGAAGAAGATCAAGCGCCGCCTGGAATTCTCCGAGGAGGGCTGGACCGAGCTCACCGACATGCATGCCCGCGTCGTGTCCCAGATGCGGCTCGGCATCAATGTCTTCATGTCACGGGATGTCGGCCTGGCCCGCCGCCTGCTGGCCGAGAAGGAGGCGTTCCGCGAACTGGAGCGGCAGGCCGGCGAGCGCCATCTCGACCGTCTGCGCGGTCGCGCGGTGGCGACGCTCGAGACCTCGTCCCTGCATCTCGACATGCTGCGTGATCTCAAACGCGTCATCGCCCATGTCACCTCGATCGCCTATCCGATCCTCGACGCCGAGGGCGTGCTGCGGAAGTCACGGCTGAAGAAGGATCGCGGACGGTCCAGCGCCGGCGACGGGGACGACCTGCCGATTGCGACCGGCGACCACGCGCCGAAGGGCGTGTGAACCGACTCTATCTTAACTGTCGTCATTGCGAGCCGCAGGCGAAGCAATCCACTGGTGTGGCCCGAGAGAGTGGATTGCCGCGTCGCCCTCACCCTGAGCCTGCCGAAGGGCGCCCTCGCAATGACGCGGTTTGGCCTGACCGTCAGCTCTCCAACAGGAGTTCCGGATTCGATAACGGCAGGGCGCCGCCGCGCTTAATGCCGCGCAGCACCAGCTCGGAGCGGACCTGGCCGACCGCCGGCAGCGGCAGCAGCCGGCGGTGGATGAAATCCGCCAGCTCGTCCAGGGTCCGCACCCGGATGCGGACCACGTAGTCAGCGTCGCCGGTCACCACATAGGCGTCGACGATCTCGTCCAGCCCGGCTAGTGCCGCGGCGAAATCCTCGGCCGTCTGGTCGCTGTGGGCCGCCAGGGTCACCCGGGTGATCGACTCGATGGGAAAGCCGATGCGCCGCGCGTCCAGCTCGGCGCGGTAGCCCTGGATGATGCCCGATTTCTCCAGTGCCGCGCGCCGTCGCGAGCATTGCGAGGGCGACAGATGCACGCGCTCCGACAGCTCCGCATTGGTCAGGCTGGCGTCGGATTGCAGCACGTCGAGGATGGCGATGTCGAAGGTGTCCATCACGAATTCTTCACGATTGAGCCAAACAGTGCACGGATCGTGCATTGATCGTTGAAATTACCCTCAGAATGCACACTGTTTGCATGCGATTCCAGCTATTCTTGCATGATCGGACTCTCGCCTTGGAAGGACAGGATCATGGGACCGTATCCGCATGACGCCCCCGCTGCCCAAATCGACAAGCACAACCCGGCCGGCACCGACGGGTTCGAATTCGTCGAGTTCGCCCATCCCGAGCCGGAGAAGCTGGACATGCTGTTCCGCAGCATGGGCTACGTCCCGGTCGCCAACCACAAGACCCGCGACATCACCGTCTACCGCCAGGGCGACATCAACTATGTCGTGAACCGCGAGCCGAACTCCCACGCCGCCCGTTTCGTCGACGCGCATGGTCCCTGCGCCCCGGCGATGGCCTGGCGGGTGGTCGACGCCCGGCACGCGCTGAAGCGCGCCGTGGAATTGGGTGCGGAGGAATACACCGGCGCCGACAAGACCCTGGACGTGCCGGCGGTGATCGGCATCGGCGGCTCGCTGCTCTACTTCATCGAGACCTATGGCGAGAAGGGCTCGCCCTATGCGGCCGAGTTCGACTGGATCGACGCGCCGGACCCCAGGCCGATCGGCGAGGGCTTCTATTACATCGACCACCTGACCCACAATGTGGTCCGCGGCAACATGGACACCTGGTATCGGTTCTATGCCGACACCTTCAATTTCCGCGAGATCCGCTTCTTCAACATCGAGGGCAAGCTGACCGGGCTGACCAGCCGGGCGCTGACCTCGCCCTGCGGCAAGATCCGCATCCCGATCAACGAGTCCTCCGACGACAAGAGCCAGATCGAGGAATACCTGAAGCAGTACAAGGGCGAAGGCATTCAGCACATCGCCGTCGGCACCGACGACATCTACCGATCGACCGACGCGATTGCGGCCAACGGCCTGAAGTTCATGCCGGGTCCGCCGGACGTCTATTACGAGAAGTCCCACGACCGCGTCACCGGCCATGAGGAGCCGGTCGCCCGCATGAAGACGCACGGCATCCTGATCGACGGCGAAGGCGTGGTGGATGGCGGAGAGACCCGCATCCTGCTGCAGATCTTCTCCAAGACCGTGATCGGCCCGATCTTCTTCGAGTTCATCCAGCGCAAGGGCGATGACGGCTTCGGCGAGGGCAACTTCAAGGCCCTGTTCGAATCCATCGAGGAAGACCAGATCCGCCGCGGCGTCCTGCAGGAACGCGGCGCGGCTTAAGGCAGTCGGTAGAGGCGACCTTCGATCAAGCGATCGAAAGACCCCTCACCCTCCCAACGCTTCGCGTCGGGTCCCTCCCTCTCCCACAAGGGGAGAGGGGCTGGGAGCCGCGCTTGATTCTTTGACCCCTCTCCCCTTGTGGGAGAGGGAGGGACCCGACGCGAAGCGTTGGGAGGGTGAGGGGTCTAAATGACGACTTGCGTCAGCGCAACTTCAAGCTCAACTCGCCAGCTTCCGCTTTTCCTTGAAGTATTCGAGCGTGCCCTTCGTCAGCACCTCGTCGCCCGGTGCCAGCTCATGCGGCTCGAAATCGCCGGCGGTGCGCAGGCGCTCGTAGGTCGGACCGAAATCCTTGTAGCACTCCTCCAGCAGCGCCTCGAAGCTGTCGATGACGAAATAGGTCTGCTGGAAGTCGTCGATGATGTAGTTGGTGCGCATGACCCGTTCGAGGTCGAAGGCGACGCGATGTGGCGAGTCGCTCTCCAGGGCGAAGACGCTTTCGGAGGTCGACGACATGATGCCGGCGCCGAACAGCTTCAGCCCGTCGCCGTCGCGGTCGCGCACCAGCCCGAATTCCACCGTGTACCAGTAGAGCCGGGCGAGCTTGGGCAGCAGCCCCAGATCCATCGCCCGCTGGCCGCCCTTGCCGTAGGCCTGGACGAAATCGGCGAAGACCGGATTGGCCAGCATCGGCACGTGGCCGAAGATGTCGTGGAAGATGTCCGGCTCTTCCAGGTAGTCGAGCTGGCTCTCCGGCCGGATGAAGGCGCCGGCGGGAAAGCGCTTGTTGGCCAGATGGTCGAAGAAGATCGGGTCCGGCACCAGATCGGTCACCGGCACCACCCGCCAGCCGGTCAGCGGCTCCAGCCGGTCGCTCAGCCGCTCCATGTTGGGAATGCCCGCCTTCGACAGGCGCAGCGCGTCCATCGCCTCCAGGAACTCCGGGCAGGCGCGGGTCTGCAGGATCTTGCGGGAGCGGGCGAACAGCCGGTCCCAGCGGTCATGCTCCTCCGGCGTATAGGACTCCCAGTCCTGGTCGATGGTGTAGTCCGGATTACGCTTGGCGTTCCAGTAGCGGTTCTTTTCCTGAAGCTCGGCGGCTTTCTTCGACGCGGCCTTGGCCATCCTGAGGCTCCTTTCCGTCACGGCGATGGGAGAACGCACGGGTGGCCGTGGACTCCGCAGGCATGCCTCGAATTATGCCATGCTCCGTGTGGAAAGAGTTTTCAGTCCTTCTGGCATTCTGCGGATTTCTGAACTATCAATTTCATAATTGCGCGAAATTCTGGAAGTCTGTTCAGGAAATGACCGTTCAGGAAAACGACCGCCAGATCCTGCTCGAGCTTCAACGGGACGCCACTCTGTCCCTGAAGGAGCTCGGCGAACGTGTCGCCATGTCGCCCTCGACGGTCTGGCGGCGCATCCAGGACCTGGAGGCGGCCGGCGTCATCACCGGCCGGGTCACCCTGGTCGATCCGGTCCGCCTCGGCCGCACCGTCTGCGTGCTGATCCACGTGCACATCACCGAACACAAGCCGGAGGTGCGCCGCGCCTTCGAGGATTTCGTCTCCGGCAACGAGGCGATCCTGCAATGCTTCGCCGTCTCGGGAACCCACGACTACACGCTGATCGTCCGTACCCGCACGGTGGAGGAATACGAGGGTTTCCTGATGAACGAACTCCTGGCCCACCCCTCGGTCGCCTCCTCGGCCAGCCACCTGGTGCTGCGCCAACACAAGAACACGACCATCATCCCGCCGTAGGCTAGGGCGCCGGCTTCCATGACGACCGCCATTCTCGGAGGTGGTAGGGTTCGCCGGAATATAGAAACGGGATTTCTTGCGTTGCCCTGTCCGATCTGAAGGCGACCGGCACCGGCGGGATTTTGTACAGCGTGAGTTTCCAGGGATTTGGCGATCGAGATGAATTCGAATACCGGACGCTGGTTTCAATGGGGCGCCGTGACTTCGGCGTTGCTCCTTGTCGCTGTCTCGGCAATGGCCCAGACCGATGCGGGAGGTGGCAATCCACTCTGGCGTGACGCCCAAGCGGCACTCGACGCGCGCCAATACGAATCCGCAGTTCCGCTGCTGACGGAGCTGGCTGATCGCGGGTCGCTGCGCGCAGCGCACCTGTTGGGCGACATCTACGGTGAGGGCCGGCTCGGCGACGCCGATTATGATTCGGCCCGCCGGTGGTGGCGGATGGCGGCGATGGGTGGTGTGGCTGAAGCCCAGTACAACCTTGCCGTAACGTATCGCGAAGGGCAGGGCACGCCGGTGGATCTTGAAGAGGCGATCCGCTGGTACCGTGAAGCAGCCGACCGTGGCGACCATGGGGCCAAGTACCAGTTGGGCCAGCTGCTGCTCGCCCACACCGATGCCAGCCGCCATCCGGACGGTTACATGTATATGAGGTTGGCGTTGATTGCCGGCACCGATGGATCGGCCTTGGCGACGTCACTCATGCGGTCGGATTACCAGCATGGCAGCACGGCATTTACCGCGCTTCGTGCGGAAGCTGTCTCCGGCTTGTGGTCGCGACTTAACGCAGATCCGGCGAATCCTCTGAACAATGTGACTCTCGTTCGCGCCGATCCTCCCGCGTGGCCCGAGCCGCCTCGCGTTTCGGAGGACCGAGATGAAGGTCTGTCCTACGTCATCGACCACTTCATGCGGGCATTGTTCGGTATCCAGGATCAGACAGGCCATCTAAGGGCTGATGACCGACCTGGGGACGCGGCAATCTCATTCTCCAAAGCGATGGTCGTGTACGCCGGGCTTTACGCTCACATTGGTCGCGACGTGACCGGTCGTGCAGCGATTCTCTATCCGCTTTATACGATTGGCACCAAGGCAGAATCGAACACTGCGGCATTTCTGACCCGAGATCAGTTGTGGTCGATTGTCCGGCCCGGCGACGTAGTCCTGCTGTCCGACCAGCTCAATCAGCACCTAACCTATGTGTATGGGGTCGATCGGTCAGCCAATCGCCTGACCCTTCTCGATACCCGGCCAGACGAGTTCATGTTGCTGGAAGGAAGGAACGCGGTCGGCGCAAGGGCGCAGCTCAGCGACGACGGTATCAGTCGGCGGCTCGTGACAATCACCGGCGAGGAGTTCAGGGATTCGGTTTCCGCGCTTGCGACTGCGGGAAGTGCTGAATTCCCGGCGGTTCTGATGGCCGCGTTTCCCGATCTGGCCGGCGATTGGCGCATGAGGCTTTCGTTTGGGGCCGCGTTGCTCAATACCTACGCCTGCAGGTACCTGGATGCCGCCGCCGCGCATCTGGCAATTGCCTACAAGCTCGCGGCCGGCGTTGATGCGGCCTCACAGCCGATGATTGCCGATCGAGCGCTTTTGACCAGGGTCGTCAGTGAGTCATGTGCAATCGCAGGAGCACTGCCTGACGAGAGCGCCACGCACCTGGAAAAGGTCCCGGACGGTGACGGGCAATCGCTCTCTTTCAGCGAGATCAAGCTGTTGTGTTTTTTGCTGCTCAACCAAGGGCGCATTGATGAAGCGCGGGCCTATGCCCAGAACCGCCTCAAATCCGCGCCGGAGGCGCCGGACGGTCAGCTGTTGCTGGCTTTGATCGACATGGAGATCGGAGCATTGGACGACGCCGCGAGCAGGCTGAGCGAGGCCATTGATCAGCTCGAAACCCTTCTGGCTCAATCAGCAGGTTCGAATCCGCAGCTGCGCGCGACGCCCGCCGATCGAGACCTATGGGCAGACATGTTGGTGCTGGCCTACGTGGATCGCGGCTCCATCGTGATCGAAGACGACCCCGAAAGCGCCTATCAGGATGGCGAACGGGCGCTTGCTCTCAGCCCGGGTTTTGCAGATGCCATTCGCCTCGTGAGAGATGCCGGGCGGCTGTCAGGTCACCTCCAACGGGTGTCCGAACTCCACGGCCGGCTCCGCGACCGAGACATCATGACCCCGTTGCACGAACTCTATGGGCTTATCGATTGAGGAAGTCACCGAAATAGCCTCTTGCCTGCAGAGTCAAAGATACCCGTTCACCAGGTTCTCTAGATACTCCTGGCGGCCCGATACCGGCTGCGGGTCCAGCCCCTCCGCCTCTACCCTAGCGGCGATGTCTTCCAGGCTGCGGTCGCCGCTCAGCATCGCCTGGCCCTCCGCCGTCTTCCAGCCGGCGTAGCGGTCGGCGAGGTGGCGGTCCAGCGCGCCGTCTTCGATCATGGCCGCCGCCGCCAGCAGGCCCCGGGCACAGGTGTCCATGCCGCCGATATGGGCCAGCAGCAAATCTTCCGGGTCGAGGGATTGGCGGCGCAGCTTGGCGTCGAAGTTGAGGCCGCCGGTGGTGAAGCCGCCTGCCTTCAGGATGTAGTAGAGCGCCAGGGCGACCTCGGCGGTGTTGTTGGGGAACTGGTCGGTGTCCCAGCCGGATTGCAGATCGTTCCGGTTGATGTCGATTGAGCCGAAGATGCCGAGTGCGGAGGCGGTGGCGATCTCGTGCTCGAAGGAATGGCCGGCCAGGAAGGCGTGGCCGACCTCGATGTTGACCCGGACCTCTTTCTCCAGGCCATAGCGCCGGAGGAAGCCGTACACCGTGGCGACGTCGTAGTCGTATTGGTGCTTGGTCGGCTCCTGCGGCTTGGGCTCGATCAGGATGGTGCCGTCGAAGCCGATCTTGTGCTTGTGCTCCACCACCATGGAGAGGAAGCGGCCGAGCTGGTCCAGCTCCTGGCCGAGATCGGTGTTGAGCAGGGTCTCGTAGCCCTCGCGCCCGCCCCACAGCACATAGTTCTCGCCGCCCATTTCCTTGGTCACGTCCAGGCAGTTCTTCACCTGGGCGGCGGCATAGGCGAACACGTCCGGGTCCGGGTTGGTCGCGGCACCGGCCATGAAGCGGCGGTTGGAGAACAGGTTGGCGGTGCCCCAGAGCAGCTTGGTGTGGCCGGTCTCCATCTTGGCCGCCAGCCGGTCGGCGATGTGCCGGACATTGGCGTTGGACTCCGCCAGGCTTGCGCCCTCCGGCGCGATGTCGCGGTCGTGGAAGCAGAAGAACGGCACGCCCAGCAGGGTGAACATGTCGTAGGCGACGTCGGCCTTCAGCTCGGCGTCGGCCAGGGTGTCGCCGAACCACGGCCGCTCGAAGGTCTGGCCGCCGAACGGGTCGCCGCCGGGCCAACAGAAATTGTGCCAGTAGCACACGGCCATGCGCAGATGGTCCTCCATCCGCTTGCCCATCACCATCCGGTCCGGATCGTAGTGCTTGAAGGCGAGCGGATTGCGGCTCTCCGGCCCCTCATGGCGGATCGGTTCGATATCGCCGAAAAACTCGGTCATCTGCGTTTCGTCCCCCTGCAGGTCCGCGCGCGGCGGTTGGTTGTCGCCGCTATCCTATACGCCGACGCCGCGATGCGAAGGCCCGTTATGGCTTGATGGCCTATCGGCTCGCCACGTGCTCGCGGTCGATCGATCGGGCCACGCGGAAACCGCCGTGCACGCTGTCGCGATGCCCGGCGTCGCCGGCATGGCGGTTGGCGGAGCGGACATAGGCCGGCAGCACGTTCCAGCCGCCGCCGCGCATCACCCGGCGCCGGCAATCGCCGTCGCGCCGCGGCGACCCGTCCGCCGGTGCCCCGGCATAGTCGGCACGCCAGCAATCCGCCGTGTCCTCCCAGACATTGCCGAGCATGTCGTAGAGTCCGAAGGCATTCGGCGCGTAGCGGCCGACCGGCGCTGTCTCGCGGCCGTCCCAGTCGCCGCCGCAACCCCGGCAATTGGCGTGGCCGGAGCCGATCTGGTCACCCCAGGGACGGGCGGTTGTGGTGCCGGCGCGGGCGGCGTATTCCCACTCCGCCTCGCTGGGCAGCCGATAGGGCTGGCCGGTCAGGCCGGCCAGCCATTCGGTGTATTCCCGGGCGTCTTGCCAGGACACGTTGATCACCGGCCGGTCGCCACGGCCCCAGCCATTGTCCTCGGGCCGATGCCGGCAGCCGCCGGCGGCGAAGCAGATATCCCATTCCGCGAAGGTGACTTCGTAGCGCCCAAGGGCGAAGGGCCGCGCGATCTCGACTCGATGGACCGGCCCCTCGTCGGTGGCCCGCCCGACCTCGTCCGGCGGCGAACCCATCTCGAACGCACCGGCCGGCAGCACCACCATCGCCGGGCAAAGGGGGCAATCGCGAAAGACCTCGCCCACCGACAAGGTGTGGTCGGCCATGCTCTCGCCTGCGGGTGCATCGATCTCGGCGAGGGCCGGTCCCGAGGCCAGAAGGAATACCAGCGCCGGCAGCCCCGTACACTTCCGCGGCAACCGCATCCCCGCCCTCAGTCGCCTATGCCGGATGTCCCGGCCCACAAAGCCTGGAGGTCTCTCGGCGTGTCCGTGGTGATCTGGTCGACGCCGGCGGCGACCGCCATGCGCAGCAGCGCCTCGGCTTGGGGACGATCCGTGCCGATGGTCCAGCAATCCACCCGGCGTTCTTGGCCGTGGAAGGCCCCGACCAGATCGAGGTCGCGCTCGGCCGCGGCCGCAATCAGCGCGTGATGCAGGTAGACGGTCTCGGCCTCGGGAGACGTGGCCGCGACATGGTCGGTGAGCCCGGACAGATCGCCGATCGACCGATCTTCGCCGATGACCTGCATCGTCGGGTCGTAGCCCAGCGAGAGGCCGCGCACGCCGCTGCCGAGACGCGTGACCGCCGACCAATCCTCGCCGCTCAGGGATACATGCGCCGCAACCGGCCCGACCTGCCGTGCGAAGCGGTCGATGACGGCAGGGGTGATCGCCGCGACGCTGTCCTTCAGGTCGAGCTGTACCACCGCGCCCTTCTCCGTCTTGTCCGCATTGTCGGCGATGATCGCCAGCAGCTCCGCCAGCGTCAGCGGGGCCGGCCCCAGGGCGGCGCCGGAGGAGTCCCGCTGACGCAGGCTGGCGATCGTTGCGCTGTCGGCCTTCGCCACCGGGCCGGTGCCGTCAGTCTCGGTCTCCAGCGTCTCGTCATGCAGGCAGACGAATTCGCCGTCAGACAGGCACTGTATGTCCACCTCCATGGAGGCGCCGAGAGAAAGGCCGGCCAGCAGGTTGGGACGATGGAAAGGCGGATCGCCGCCCGCGCGCCTCAGCATGTGCCACTTCAGCCGGACCCGGCGTGCGCCGTCGGCGATGCACAGACCGTCGGCGGGATCGCCAGGGATGGGGCCTTCGGGCCCGGGGCGTGTGATTTGCGCCGGCACGCGGACGCTCCGGTCAGTTGGCGGGGACGAATGTCAGGGCAGGCTAATTCGCCTGCCGGGCGCCGTCCATATCGGCAGGCGGCTCCCGACTTGCGGATCGTGGCGCGGCCGTGGAAGCATGGCCCATGCCCGTCCTGACCACCACCATCGGCGCCTATCCCAAGCCGGACTACGCACCTGTCCTGGGATGGTACGAGCGGCGCCCCGGGCACCAGAACAATCCGACCAAGGCCTATAGCGACTATCTGAAGGAGAAGACCGACGAGTCCGAGGCCGCCTTCGACCGAGCGACGGCGGAGGCGGTGCGCGACCAGGTCGAGGCCGGCATCGACATCCCGACCGACGGCGAAGTCCGCCGCGAGCACTACATCTACTACCATCTGCGCCATATCGAGGGTTTCGACTTCGAGGAGCTGACCGACCAGACCATGCGCGAGGGCGCCTGGCAGGCCCGGGTCCCCACCGTGCGCGGCCCATTGTCGGCCGGCGCGCCCTTCCTGGCGGAGGATTGGCGCAAGGCGCAGGCGGTCACCGACCGGCCCGTCAAGATCACCGTGCCCGGGCCGTTGACGATCATCGACTCCACCGCCGACGCCCATTACGGCGACCCGGAGGCGCTGGCCATGGCGCTGGCCGGGGCGCTGAACGTTGAGATCCGCAGGCTGGCGGATGCCGGCTGCCGGTGGATCCAGGTCGACGAGCCGGTATTCGCGCGCCAGCCGGACCGGGCGCTCGCCTTCGGCATCGAGGCGTTGGAGCGGTGCTTCCACGAGGTGCCGGACCATACGCGTCGCGCGGTGCATATCTGTTGCGGCTACCCGGCCAAGCTGGACGACGAGGAATACGCCAAGGCCGATCCGGGCGCCTATGGCGTGATGGCCGACGCCCTGAACGCGGCTGCGGTCGATGCGGTCTCGCTGGAGGATGCGCACCGCCACAACGATCTGCGGCTGCTGGATCGCTTCGCCGACACCACGATCCTGCTCGGTGTGATCGGCATCGCCCGCAGCCGGGTGGAGACGGTCGAGGAGATCCGCGCCCGTCTGGTCGAGGCGCTGGACCATATCGATGCCGACCGCCTGATCGCGGCACCCGATTGCGGGCTGATCATGCTGAACCGCGATCTGGCCTTGGCCAAGCTTGTGAACCTAGCCAAGGCGGCGAAATCGCTGTGACCTGCGCCGTTCCGCCGTGGCGATGCTGTCCGAGTTTTCAACAAACCTTCACAGTGCCGACCTTGCCAGTCGGCGGAAAACGCGGTTTGATATCTAAGCAGACCAAGCGGATAGAGCCCTAACAACAGGGCCGTCAGGTCGGCGCGAGGGAGGACCGCGTTGATCTATCGTTCGACACAAGTAGTACGCGGTGCGCATGACTTCGTTGCGCATGGCGTGTTCTTGCGATCAACGTCCCAGTGTATCTCTTTGATTTGCCTGCAATTTGCCGATTTCGAGGACGGGTGGACCGGACCACGTGGTCGGCGGCGGTGAAGTCGGCCTTGCGAGGCCTGGTTCAACTTTGGGAGGGGAAGGAATGAGCATCATCAGGACGATCACGCTGACGGCGATATCCGCCGCCATGTTGGGCAGCGCGGCAGCGCCGGCGCTGGCCGAGGACATCACCATCAATCTCTGGTCGCGCGCCGACCGGTCGGGCCCGCTGCGCGCCGGCAACATCGTTGGCGCCGCGGACCTGCTGAACAAGCAGTTGGCTGCCGCTGGCGTCGACACGACCGTCACCGTCGAGCTGCATGAGAACAACGCCGCCGGCTTCGACGCCGATGCGCTGGACGTGATGCGCGCCTTCGCGGTCGATCGCGGGCCGGACATCTATGTCGCGGCCCATGAGTGGGTCGGCGCCTTCGCCGATGCCGGCTATGCGATGAACCTGGAAGAGCACATCGCGGCCTATCCGGAATACTACTCCGACATCATCCCGATCCTGTGGGAATCCACCCTGGTGAAGGGCGAGCGCTATGCGATCCCGCAGGATTCCGAGATCCGCATGTTCTTCTACAACAAGGACATGCTGCGCGAGATCGGCAAATCGGAGGAGTTCATCGAGAGCCTGCCGGGCCTGGTGGAATCCGGTGAGATGACCATCTACGAGCTGGTCGACCTGGCCAAGGAAGTGGTCGATGGCGGGGCCGCGGAGTACGGCTTCGTGCACCGGCCGAATGTCGGCCCGGACTTCCAGATGGCCATGGCCAGCTTCGGCTTCGATCCGTTCGACGAGGAGTCGGGCAACCTGCAGGCCAGCGAGAGTGCGCTGACCGACTTCTTCGCCTGGATGAAGTACTCGGTCGACCAGGGCGTGCTGCCGGACAACATCACCTCCTGGTCCTGGGATTCCGTGCACGCGGCCTTCCGTGGCGGCGAGTCCTTCATGAAGTTCCATGGCATCTGGAATGTTGGCCCGCAGCTTGAGGCGTTCGGGATCGAGACCGAGGAGGAGTATTTCCACAAGATCGGCTGGCTGCATTCGCCGGCGGCGGAGGAGGGCGGCCGTCCCGCCAACCTGTCGCATCCGATCGTGTATGTGGTGAACCCGAACTCCGAAAACGCCGATCTGGCGGCGCTGCTGGTGGCGATCGCCAGCCAGGGCTATTTCAACACGCCGCATGCGGTCACGACCAACCACACGCCGATCAATTTCGGCCAGGCGTCGATGCCGCGCTTCATCGAGGAAGGCTGGGCCCTGCGCGCCGGCACGCCGATGCTGGAGTATTCGACGTTCATGCCGAACCACACCCGGATCGGTGAGTTCAACGCCATCATCTACAAGGGCATCCAGGGTGTTCAGACCGGGCGCCTGTCGCCGGAAGAGGCGGCCGTTTTCACCGTCGACGAGCTGCAGTCCGAGCTCGGCGACGACGTCGTCATCCTGAACTAGCGGAAGGTTCGGGAGGGGCCGGGGACAATAGCTCCCCGGCCCCTCCCGACCCGATGCCGTGACGGCGTTTACCGGGGCGCGGCTGCGCCAATCGACCAATTTCGTGATCTTCCTGGGGCCGGCGATCATCCTGCTGGCGATGTTCTTCGTCGCCCCGGTCTTCGTCGACATCTTCATCGCGTTCACCGATATGGGGCGCACGCTCCAGATCACCGAGTTCACGACGGAGAACTTCGAGCGCATGGCCACCGGCGACCGGCGGCTCAGCAGCACGCTGGCGCTCACCTTCATCTATGTCCTGGGCACGCTGGCGATCTTCAACGTCACCTTCGGGCTGATCCTGGCCCTGGTCACGACCGCGATTCCCGACAAGGCCGGCGGCTTCTTCCGCGCCGTCTGGCTGCTGCCGCGCATGAGCCCGTCGGTGGTCTACGCGCTGCTCTGGGCCTGGGCGATCGATCCCAATGAGCGCGGCCTCCTGAACCAGATCCTCAGTGTCGTCGGGGTCGGCCCGGTCGACATGGAGAGCAATGCGCCGATGATGCTCATCATCTTCGCCAACGGCTTCATCGGAGCCTCGATGGGGATGATCATCTTCACCTCGGCGATCCGCGGCATTCCCGAGCACCTGTTCCATGCCGCCCGGGTCGACGGGGCCGGCGGCCTGTCGATCATCCGCCACATCACGCTGCCGGCGATCCGCTGGCCGCTCAGCTTCATCACCGTCTACCAGACCCTCTCGCTGCTGGTCAGCTTCGAATACATCTGGCTGATCACCGATGGCGGGCCGTTCTACGACACCACGGTCTATGCCCTCTATGTCTACAAGCGCGCCTTCGAGAGCGGGCAATACGCCTATGGTGCCGCCCTGGCACTGGGGCTGGTGATCATCGGCATCGCCGCCGCGCTCGCCATGTGGCGCTTCCTCGACATGAAACGGCTCCTGCAGGAGCCGCGGATCGAGGTGCACTGAGATGGCCGTCCTGACCCGCGAGGGCCCGGCGCCCAACGCCCTGCTGCAATCCGACTGGGACGCGCTGGCCGCCAGGGCGCGCAACCGGCGGCGGCTGACCCAGGCCGGGCTGATCGTCTTCCTGATCATCGTCTCCCTGCCGATCCTGCTGCCCTATTTCTGGATGTTCACCATCTCGGTCTCGGCGAAGACCGGTGGCGTCGAGTCGGCGGTGCTGTGGAAGTCCTGCGCGGTGCTGGCGCCGGCGGTGGTCGCCTTCGCCTTCATCCGCATGGGGCTTGAGGACCGGCGCTGGCGGGTGCTGGCGACCATTGCCCTGATCGCGGTCACCGTGCTGCTGCTCGGCATCCTGATCGGCGGCGACCTGCACGCCCAGAACTACCGCTTCTTCTGGGTGGCGGATTTCGTCGCCGACCTGCCGGGTCGGCGCGAGGCGACCGCCGCCAGCCAGTTCCCCTGGGTGTGGACCGCCTTCTTCAACTCGCTGGCCGTCGCCGGCATGCAGACGGTGCTGGTGGTGACGGTCTCGACCCTGGCCGGCTACTACCTGTCCCGCTTCGCCTTTGCCGGCCGTGCCGCCTTCATGCAGTCATTGCTGGTGCTGCACGCCTTCCCGGCGATGACCCTGGTGATCCCGATCTTCCTGCTGATGTATTGGAGCGGGCTGCTGGACACCCGCACCGGCGTCATCCTGGTCATCGTCACGCTGGAGCTGCCCTTCGCGGTCTTCATCATGAAGGGCTTCTTCGACGCGGTGCCCTGGGACATCGAGATGAGTGCCATCACCGACGGCGCCACACGGCGTCAGGCCTTCTTCATGGTGGTGCTGCCGCAGGTCAAGGTCGGGCTGATCGCGGTCGGGGTCTTCGCCTTCATCCGCGGCTGGGAGGAATACGTCTTCGTCCGCACCCTGCTGTTCGACAAGCAGAACTGGGTGATGAGCCTGTACCTGTTCTTCGTGGCCGAGGACATCATGGGCGTCGATTACGGCATGGTCGCCGCGGTCAGCGTCTTCTACGTGCTGCCCAGCCTGCTGCTCTACATCTTCTGCCAGAAATTCCTCGTCCAGATGAGCCTGGGCGGGATCAAGGGATAGCGCCATGGCCCGCATCGAATTGAAGGAACTGAGCAAGGCCTGGGGCGACGTGGTCGCGGTGGAGGGCATGGACCTGACCATCGAGGATGGCGAGTTCGTCGCGGTGCTCGGCCCCTCCGGCTGCGGCAAGTCGACGACGCTGTTCATGCTGGCCGGCATCTATGCCCCGACCGGCGGCGCGCTGACCTTCGACGGCGCCGTGGTCAACGAGGTCGAGGCCCGCGACCGCAATGTCGGCATCGTCTTTCAGTCCTATGCGCTCTACCCGCACATGACGGTGCTGCAGAACATCATGTTCCCGCTGCGCTTCAAATCGGTGCCCCAGGACGAGGCGCGCAGCCGCGCGGTGGAGGCGGCGCGGCTGGTGCAGGTGGAGGAGCTGCTGGACCGCCGCCCCGGCCAGATGTCCGGCGGCCAGCAGCAGCGCGTCGCCCTGGCCCGGGCGCTGGTCAAGCAGCCGCAACTCCTGCTGCTCGACGAGCCGCTGTCCAACCTCGACGCCACGCTGCGCCTGTCCATGCGCACCGAGATCAAGAAGCTGCAGCGCCAGCTCGGCGTCACCACCATCCTGGTCACCCACGACCAGATCGAGGCCACCACCATGGCCGACCGCATCATCTGCATGAGCAAGGGCCGTATCGAGCAGGTGGGCCCGCCCGACGACCTCTACCACCGCCCCTCCAGCATCTTCGTCGCCAGCTTTGTCGGCGCGCCGCCGATCAACCTGCTGCCGGGAGAGGCGGCCAATGGCTCCGTCGCCGTCAACGGCCAGGAACTGCCGCGCCAGGGCGATGCCGCCGGTGCGGTGACCCTGGGAGTCCGGCCGGAGCACGTGCGCTTCGCGGATGACGGCATTCCCGGCCGTGTCGAGGATGTCGAGCCCATGGGCCGGGAGACCCTGTTCCTGGTCGATACCGACCTCGGGCAAATGCGCGCCCTCAATGGCGGCGGCGACGATGACCGGCGCCATGCCGTGGGCGACCAGGTGCATATCCGCTTCCGCGACGCCGATACCCTGCTGTTCGACTCGCAGTCCGAACGGCTGCTGCCAGACGTCCGCGTCTCCATCCCCGGCTGACGGACCTTGGCGGCGAGCCTGTTCCACGAGACCTGCGACGCGCTGCCGGAGGTCGCCCAGGATCGCCGCGACGCCATTCTGGCCGGCGCGGCCGACCCCGACACCCATGGCTGGCTCCATGACGAGATCGCCGCGCTGCGCCTCACGGAGCTTCGGCCGTCGGAGCAGGCGGTATCGGCCGGCGACGCGGTCCGGGTCCTGTTCTGGAATGCCGAACGCGGCTTCCATCCGGAGGCCTCGGCAGCGCTGCTGGCGGGGCAGGGGGCGGGCGTCAGCCTGCTCTGCGAACTGGATTGCGGCATGGCCCGGACCGGTCAGCGCCATACCGCCCGCGATCTCGCCGATCGGCTGGGGCAGGGCTGTGCCTATGCCGTGGAGTTCCTCGAGCTCGGGCTCGGCCATCCGCGCGAGCTGGAGACCATCGAGGACGATCACAACGCCCTCGGGTTCCATGGCGGCGCCATCCTCTCTGTGCATCCGCTCGCCCGGCCGGTGCTGATCCGGCTGGAGCGCGAGGGCGGATGGTTCGACGGCAGCCGGCACGAGCGCCGGGTCGGCGGACGCATCGCCCAGGCGGCGATGCTCGGCATCGGCGGCACGGACGTGGTCGTGGCCGCCGTGCATCTGGAAAGCCACAGCGACCCCGATCACCGCGCCGGTCAGATGCGCGACCTTCTGGATGCGATCGAGCGCTACGCGCCCGGCGCGCCGGCCATCATCGGCGGCGACTTCAACACCGCCTCGGCCGGGCGCGACGAGTTGCGGCGCCCCGGCGCGATGGAGGCGCTGCTGGCCGACGACCCGGACCGGCTGCTCCGGCCGATGCCCCATGAGCCGCTGTTCGCGGTGGCCCGCGAGGCCGGATATTCCTGGGAGCCCTGCAATGACGACCGGCCGACCCAACGGCCGCGCCCGGACGAGCCGGATTGGCCCCTGGGTCGCATCGACTGGTTCTTCGCGCGCGGCCTGGACTGCTTTGATCCGGTCACCATCCCGGCCGTCGACCAGACGGGCGCGGCAATCTCCGATCACGACGCGCTGGCCGTCACCATTCGGCCCGCCGGCTAGGCAGAATTGCGCAGACGGCCGATGACAAGCCGGTTCCGGTCTTCTATGGTCGCGCTCCGGCGGCCGCGTCGGGGCATCTTTCCGTCATCAAGGGTTGATGTTGTCGGGCGATGGGCCGATGTTTGCGGCGCGCGACGGATTGTCCACGGCGAGGGTCAATGGCCAAAGAAGAGTTGATACAGTTCAGCGGGACGGTGGTTGAAAAGCTGCCCAACGCGATGTTCCGGGTGAAGCTTGAGAACGACCACGAGATCATTGCGCACACCGCGGGGAAGATGCGCAAGTTCCGCATCCGGGTGATGCCCGGCGACAAGGTCGATGTGGAGATGACCCCCTACGACCTGACCAAGGGCCGCATTACCTTCCGCCACAAATAGCGCCGGCCGTCGCCGCACCAAAGCGGTCGCTGGCTACTCTCCCTACAAATCGACGCCCCTGCGGTCCATGACCTCCTGCCAGGTCGCGGTCGGATCGTCCGTGAACACCAGCGCCGGATCGGCCGGGGCGGTGAACCAGTCGTTGCGCTGCATTTCCGATTCGAGCTGCCCCGGCCCCCAGCCGGCATAGCCGAGCGCGAACAGGCTGTCCTCCGGGCCGTTGCCGCCGGCGATGCTGTCCAGGATGTCGGGCTGCCCGGTCACCGCGAAATCTCGGCCGACAATGTCGCTGCTATCGGAGACGTGGTCGGCGCTGTGCAGGATGAGGCCGCGTTCCGGCTGGACCGGTCCGCCGTAATAGAGTCCGATCGTACCCTGCGCCCCCTCCGACGGACGGCCAAGCTCGTCCAGGAGGTCCGCGATGTCGACGGTCGCGATGCGGCGGTTGACGATCAATCCCAGCGCGCCGTCGGCGTCGTGGGAGATCATCAGGATCACCGTCTCCGCGAAGCGCGGATCCGGCATGCCGGGCTCTGCGACGAGGAACTGGCCGGAGAGGGTGGCATCCTCGGCCGCCATGGGCGCCCCAAGGCTGAGCAGTGACGCCAGCAGCATAAGGCACGCGGCCGCCGAGCGGCGCGCCAGCCGGCCAAATGCAGTGGGGATGGGATGGAATGCGGCTGACACGGCGGCGCGGCCTTCCGGTGGGGCCGGACGACCGGCCGATGCCGGCATGCTAACAGACCGCGACGACGGCGGCACCGGACGCCGTGTCTCCGGCGTCCGGTGCGAAGCCGTGCGGGTCAGCCGCGGGTGAAGGGTGCCGCGGCCTTGTTGGCGACGTCGATGGCCATGCCGGTCAGCTTGGCGCTCTCGTTCATGAGCGCGTCCATGCTGCCCATCGCATGGCGCGACTGCAGGTCGACCACCTCCTCGACCGAGGAGGCGCCGAACACCGCCATGGTGGCCTCGACATTGCGCTCGGCGGCCTTGCGGGAGAAGTCCATCATCTCCTCGCCCAGGCTGCGCATGCCCTCGGCAAGCGCCGTTCCGCTGGCGACATAGGCGTTCATGTCGACCGCGCCGAAGGCCGGGAAGTCGGCGAGGTTCGGCATCTGGGGAAATTGGGGAAACTGGGGCATCTGGGGGAAGCCCTGGAACATCGTGGCGGAGGAGAAACCGAACGGCCAGGAGGCCTCGACCTTGGTCTCCTCGACGGTCTCGTCGATCACCGGTCCGTCATCCTCCAGCTCCTCCGGAGCCTCTTCGGCGGCCGATTCCAGGACCGTGACATCCTCCACCGGAGTCGGCTCGGGCGCGGTCTTCGGCGCCTCGGCGACGGTGTCCTCGACCACCGGGGCCGGCTCGGCGGCCTCGGCCGCGGTCAGCGGCACGACATTGCTCTCGGGCTCGGGGGCGGCCGGCTTGGCAGAGACCTTCAACGGCTTCTTGGCCGGCGAACGGGTCTTGCTGATGGTGGCCTTGGCGGGACGGCTGCCGGTCCCGCGCGACGGAGACTTTCTGGTCGCCATGTCACGCAACTCCTGAACGATTTCCGGGGTATCTCGATCTCTCGCGGCCGGCGGGCGGCCACCGGCCGCGCCGTTGCACGGCAACGGAATCTCATTTCCCGGAGAGTGTATCAGGAGTTTTGTTGCAGTGCAACAATTCCGAAACGGAAATGTGCGATTTCAGCCGCCGTCCCTGAACTGCACCGCCTAGATTGTGGGTCGATAGATACGGGAGCCGCCGGTTACACCGTCCAGGCTCAGCTCGCCGCTCTCGCTGAACGGCACGCTCAGCCCCATACTGCGCTGCAAAAATACCTGCCCGTCCAGCCCGTAGCTCAAGGTGTTGCGACCCGGCAGCCCCATGATGATCTGGGCCACCTGCAGCACCGAGGTCGAGGCGTCGACCACGACGGTCCGCTCGCCCAGGCCGGGAATCAAGGTCGAGGTGTTGTTGACGCCGTCGGCGAAGCGCTGGCCGTTGACGTTCATGTCGAAGGAGAAGCCGGTGATCGGCAGCGGGATCTGGTTCGGGTTGCGGACCCTGAGCGTGATCCGGAAGCGCTGCTCCAGGGCGCCGCCTTCCAGCAGCTCCAGATTGGCCAGGGACACCCGCGGCGGAATGATGTCCGGCACCAGGCCGGAACCGGCGCAGCCGGACAGCGTCACGGCCACCAGGATCAGCGCCAGTCTCAAAGTCGATCGCATCGCGGGTCCTTTCGGATGGCATGCCGGCGCGAGCGGCCGGCGACTGGCATCAGGTTCGACAATCGTGGCGATTTTCCGAATCGGGCCGGTGCCGTGACGGGCAACTTGCCTCAGGAGCTACGGCGGAACATGCCGGACGGATCGTCGGGCACCCGCAGCACCCCGTTGTCCCAGAAGCGCACCGTCCATTCGATGTCGCGCTGGACGAACACCTTGCCGTTTACTCCGAAGGTCAGCGAGGTGCGGCCGGGGAATTCCAGGACCGTCTGCAGCACCTGGAACGCGTTGGTGGTGGTGTCGACCACCACCAGCTCCTCGCTCAGGCCCGGCAGCTCCATCGCGGCATTGTGCACGCCGTCGGCCACATTGTTTCCGTTCAGGCTCAGATTGACGATGTAGCCGGAGATCGACAGCGGGAAGGTGTTCTGGTTCTGCACCCGCAGCGTCACGCGATAGCGCTGCTGCAGGCCGGGGCTCTCGATCGCTTCCAGGTTGACCAGCGTCACCTGCGGCGACACGAAATCGGCCTCCGGACCGCTGGCGCAGCCGGCGATCGCCAGCATAAGGACGAGAAGGGCGGGTTTGAGCATCAATCGCATCGGACCGACTCCGGTTGGTCATCGGAGCAGGCGGGCGGTGGCTCCGCACATGTCACGGCCAGCCGGCCCACCAATCAGACCGTCGAAACATGGCCGATTTCGGTTCCGGGACCGTTAACACCCGTCGCCATCCCGCCGTAATCGGCCGGAACCGGCGTGCCGGAGGGATGTCCCGCCATCTTACGGCCGGCTCACCGGACACGGAATGAGGGCCCTGTTTCGAGCATCAGTCTTGGATGCAACAGACATTCCGGGCTGGTATCGTTGAACCGTTCGGGGTTTGTGGCCGGGCCGGACCGCAACCCATTAGCCGTCATTCCCGCGAAAGCGGGAATCCAGGGGTCCGATCCGCTACGCTGACGGGATCGTGCCATCTGGGTTCCCGCTTTCGCGGGAATGACGAAAAAGTGGCGGGGAGGAGTAGCCGACATGTTGGGATTTGCGTTGTTCGGCGCCGGCCGGATCGGCCGCATGCATGCCGAGAACCTGGCGCTCAGCCGCGATGCCCGGCTGGTCACCGTCTATGACGTGCACGCGCCGTCGGCGGAGGAGGTGGCGGCCCGGCATGGCGCGACCGTCGCTCCCGACATCGCCTCCGCGCTCGACGATGACGCCGTCCAGGCGGTGCTGATCGCCTCGTCCACGGACACCCATGTCGATCTGATCACCGCTTCGGCCAAGGCCGGCAAGGCGATCCTCTGCGAAAAGCCCATCGACCTGGACAGCAACCGCGTCGCGGAATGCTGGGCGGAGATCGGCGGCCTGGACGTGCCCATCCAGATCGGCTTCAACCGGCGCTACGACCCCAGCCACCGGGCGGTGGCCGAAGCCGTCGCGGCCGGCGAGATCGGCACGGTCGAGCAGGTCATCATCACCAGCCGCGATCCCGGCCCGTCGCCGGCGGAGTACCTGAAGGTCTCCGGCGGGCTGTTCCGCGACATGATGATCCATGATTTCGACCTGGCCCGCTTCGTCCTGGGGGAGGAACCGGTCGAGGTCTTCGCCACCGGCGGCGCCCTGTTCGACAGCAACGCCGAGGCGTTGGGCGACGTCGACACCGCCATGGTGATCATGCGCACCGCGTCGGGCGCGCTCTGCCATATCAACTGCTCGCGGCGCGCCGTGTTCGGCTACGACCAGAGGGTGGAGGCGTTCGGCAGCAAGGGCATGGTGCGCTCGCGCAACCGTCGGCCGACCACTGTCGAGCGCTACACCGAGACCGCCACCGGCACCCGCGACCCGCTGCTGAACTTCTTCATCGACCGCTATGACGAGGCCTACCACGCTGAGCTGGCCGATTTCATCGCCCGGGTCGAGAAGCGCGAGCCGCTGGCCGTGACCTTCGAGGACGGCCGCCGCGCCCTGCTCCTGGCCGACGCCGCCAACGAATCCCGCGCCAGCGGCCGAGTCATCCCGGTGACGGATTAGCGGACCTCGCCGTTAGGCGATCGGCGGCCGCCATACGGCATCGCAAGCCCGCCTCTGCAGCCTGTGTTGATAGGCGGACTGCCATCCTGGCCAAGGTCGTCAAGCGTTTGCGCGATCGGATCGGCGAACGTCTCCCGGGCGAGATCCGCTATCCGGCAAGTCATAAGCAGCGTGAGGCCAATCGCCGGTTGGACCCTCGACATTGAACGCAAGCAGTTCTTCGAAACGGTTCGTCCCCGAGTGACGTATCATCACTGGTCGTCAGTGCCATCACCCCGTAGATCACGACGAACCATTGGCGGAGCTTCGTTCCGTCGGAACATCGGGTCCAGTGGCCATTCGGCAATTTCGGGTCGCCGGGCCCTGTATTCGTACAGAGGAACAACGTTCGGCGGCACTCCGCGGACCAGGCCGAGAGAATCGTTGAACGCGCGATCGGACGGTTCCGGCACCGTGCTTGGCGATTGCCTGTCAGGATCGTGGAGGCGATGACGCCGGTTGGCGCTCGGGTCATCCCAATTGGGCTGCGATGGCCAAGCCTCGCTTGGAAGCGCCGGGACAGACAACTCCGGTCTCTCGCGCCAACTACCTCCCTGAATCCAGTCGCGCAGCATGCTTTGATAGACAACGAGAACATCGACATCACCGTCTGAACGGCGATTGAAGTCCGGGTAAGGATTCCGGAATTCCGGTCGGAGGGAGAATCCGCCCACGAGTTCGTCTAGCAACGTTGCTCCGGAAATAACTCGCGGATCCGGTGGAACCCGCCGGGGGGACGGGTCGGGCAAGTGGACGTTCGGCGGCAACGCGTCCGCCGCAGGTGGCGAAGCCAACAATCCCGGAGTATTTTTGGGAGCGCTCCAGATTTCAAGAAACCTATCCCAGGCTGAATACGCAAATGGCAGTGAGGACGGCCGGGGCAAATTGCGGTCGTTCCAGGGTTCTCTTCGCCAGGGCGTGAGTTGAGCGGCAGTGTGCGGTCGGAGCATATGGCTGCGGCGCCCTACAAGTATGAAGCTTGCAGACTCAGAGCAAACGGCTTCAGGTAATAGTTCAAAACTCCCAGCAAGTGGATGAGCTGCAACTGGTGTTGTTGATGCCAGGATAAAACTGAAGAAAAATATTGTGTAGTAGTGAACGCGCGGCATGGATTGAGACTCTTCGATTCGACTTGATTGCTGTTTGTGCTTTGTTTTTTTTCAGGAAAGTTGATATATAAGTTTCCTTTGTGGCGGACATAGGGCGCTGATGTCTGGGCACCCAGGCGTCGTAGTCGGCCGAGGGTGATGGCAGAATCGCATTCCGGTGGAAACGGCTCCGCTCATCGGATGGACCGCATACCTCCCCTGGACAACTGGTCTGACGCGGAACGATGGGTCTGGGCGAAGATCAGCGACAATAGCATCGCCGACCTCGCTAAAGAGCATGGCAGTATCGACGTAGAGACGGCCGCGGACTGGACTTCAGACAGAGTTCTCAGCGAGGCGTTTCTTCAAACAATCTTGCTTCAGGAGCCCTTCCGGAGCGCGATCCCTCGCCTGGGTGTTCGCATCGCCGGCGCGTGGTTCCGAGAGCCTGTCGACCTCAGCAATGCCGAGATTGGTGCGCAGCTGTGGCTCGATCACTGCCGCTTCGAAGACCGGTTCGGTCTGGACTCTGCCGACGTCGAGCGGCTCCTTTCTCTCGACGGCTCCCGGATTGCCGCGCTGGACCTCATGGACGTCAAGGCCGGAGGCTCGGTCAACCTGGAACGCGCGAACCTGGGCGAGGTTTGCCTAAACGGTGCCAGGCTCGATCAGCACCTCCTGATGTCGGGCTGTCGCGTTCAGAGAGCAGCAAACCTGGGAGGCCTTCAGGTAGCGGGCAACTTGGTCATCGATAGGCGTGCGGTCTTCGACGGAGGGGTAATACTCAGCGGTGCAGATATCGGCGGCTATCTGAGCCTGAACTCTTCAGAATTCGGATCGGCGGCCGAAATGGGCAGACTGCTGGTCGCCTCCGATGTGTTCATGCGCGAGGGCACCGTATTCAAGAACAAACTGATGCTTCGGGGCGCGAAGATCGGCGGCGAACTTGATCTGCAGGACTCGAATTTCGGCGGCCCCGTGCACATGGAGAGCCTCGATGTTGCCGGCAAGGTCGTCATGAATGCATCGGCGACATTCGATGAACGCATCAGCATGCGAGGCGCCAGGATTCGCGGGCAACTTGAGGCGCAGGGCGCCATCCTCAAGGGCGGCATAGACCTTGCCAATGCTGAAGTATCTGGAGACGTCTACTTGCGACGCATGCCCGAGGTCTCGGGCTCTGTTGATTTGCGCGGGTCCAGGATCGGTGGGCAACTATCGATGGACGAGTCCAATTTCAATGGCGAACTCGACCTGGACGGGGTCTCCGTGCAGAAAGAGCTGCTCATGCAGGGATGCTGGATTCAGGGCGAAGTCAGGCTGATCTTTGGTCGCGTCGGGCAACTGGACTTTTCGGGCTCCGCAGTCTCCAAACTCGATCTGACCGGCACGACAATCGATGGAGAACTCCGCCTGGGTTCGGGTCCGGAATCCGAAGTCCATTGGCACGGGGAGGAACACCTTTGTCTCCGCAATGTCCATGCCGGGGCGCTTCAGGACAGCTGGAAGGAGAAAGAATGGGCCGAAGAGAGAAAGATCACGACCTGGCCCCGCAACCTGCATTTAGATGGATTTACCTATGATCGGCTGGGCGGCCTGCGCTCAGGCGGTCCGTCCGCGGACATGATCGCTCGCGACGCGAATTGGTACGTCAAGTGGCTGGCTCTCAATGCCCACTACTCGCCTCAGCCCTACGAACAGCTGGCGTCGGTGTTCCGGGCCGCCGGCGACACGAAAAAGGCCAATGCGATCCTCTTCGCCGGACGCAAGCGCGCAACTGTCGAGTCGTGCCGGCGGTGCGAATGGGGCCGGTGTGTCGGGATGGGACTTCTGCAATTGACAATCGGCTTTGGACTGGGTGCCCGATACTTCTGGGTTCTGGGGTGGATCGCCGGGATGACGGCAATCGGGGCGCTCGTGCTTCTTTGCGGTCAGACGAATGCGGAACTGGACCCATTCGACGTCGGATGGTTCAGCCTCGACCAGTTGCTGCCGATTGTCGATCTGGATGCATCGCAAGACGAGATCGCTGCGGAAATCGAAAGTAACCGATGGTTTGCGACCTATTTCCATTTTCATAAGCTTGTTGGCTATCTTCTGGGATCTTTCCTTATTGCCGGCTTGGCGGGTCTCACGCAGAAGTAACCGCGCCTCGCCGTGATTCACCGGCACGACACCAGTGCACAACGACATGCAGGGGCGCCTCGAGGGGCCAGTCCACTGGATTTCGTTGGTTTTGCGCATCGGGAAAGGAACAAGACGATCGGTTGGATTTATGGTCTGCTGACGAGGCATGCCGGAACTGAATTCAGGTCGGAACATCAATTCAAAGCTGTGACGACAGATCGCGACGGGAGGATATCATGACCGACAGCAAACCTCTGGCCGGACGGATCGCCGTCGTGACAGGCAGCACCCAGGGTCTCGGCGCCACCACTGCGAAACTGTTCGCCGAGCGCGGTGCGGCCGGCATCGTCGTCACCGGCCGCAATGCCGAGCGGGGCAACGCGGTCGTCGCCGAGTTGGCCGGGCTTGGCTGCGAGGGGGTCTTCGTGCCCGCCGAGCTCGACCGGGTCGAGGACTGCCGCCGGATCATCGCCGCGGCCGACGAGGCCTTCGGCACCCTGCACATCCTGGTCAATGCCGGCGCCCTCACCGAACGCGGCACCATCTGGGACACGACGCCGGAGCTCTACGACCGGATGATGAACATCAACGTCCGGGCGCCGTTCTTCCTCATCCAGGAGGCGGTCAAGCTGATGCAGCGCGAGGGCGTGGCCGGTTCGATCGTCAACATCTCCTCCGTCGCCTCCCATGGCAGCCTGCCGATGCTCTGCCCCTATGCGGTCTCGAAGGGCGCGCTCAACATCCTGACCCGGAACGTCGCCTATTCCGTCATGCGCCACCGCATCCGGGTCAACGCGCTGAACCTCGGCTGGATGGACACGCCCGGCGAGGATGTGATCCAGCGCCGCTACCACAGCGACGGCCAGGACTGGCTGGAAGCGGCGGAGGCCGCGCAGCCCTTCGGCCGCCTGCTCAAGACCGACGAGGTCGCCCGCATGATCGCCTTCCTGGCCTCCGACGAGTCCGGCATGCTGACCGGCGACACCATCGACTTCGACCAATCCGTCGTCGGCGCCGGCCCGCAACCGGTCCCGCCGCCGATCGAGGAGTGGGAGGCGGTCGAGGGCGTGTCGTTCGGCTGACCGTCCGGCGACTGGGGGCGCGACCTTTTGCCCGGCCGTGCCCCTAACGCTTCTGGTTGTGTTTCATTTCTGTTACGGTCTCTTTTGTCATTTGGGGGCATTCCAGCACCAAAAAATTTGACCTCTCTCCCCTCGCGGGCTTCGGCCCCCGATTGGCATGTCGTGGCGCTTTCGTTCCCCCCAAGGATTGGAGGCACCAATCGAAAAGAACGAGAATGGAGAGGCTAATGAACTTCCTAAGATCGACGTTTGTGGTGGCCGCGGCCGTGTCCGCGGCGATCCTGTCCTTCGGTGCGAACGGCACGCAGGTGCAAAGCAGCAGCGGGCAGCAGGGCAGCAGCAAGATTGCCGACTGGACCCGCATTGCCGACACGGCGCCGGAACGGGCCGAAGCCCTGGCGGACGCGCACAAGACCTTCGCGCGGTGCCGCAACGGGTTGGCCGCCGGCACCTATCCCTGTGACAACATCGACATGCTGAGCTTCGTGGATATCGGCACGCTCGGCGTCGCCTTCATCAACGACATGTGGGGCTGGCGGGACCCGGTGACCCGCCGCGAATACGTGCTGCTGGGCTCGAATGACGGGACCTTCGCGATCGACGTGACCCGGCCTCACCGGCCAAAGGTGATCGGCATGCTCCCCACCGCCTCAAACCAGGGCGGGTTCTTCTGGCGTGACATCAAGGTCTTCGACAACCACGCCTTCATCATTTCCGAGCATATCGATCACGGCCTGCAGGTGTGGGACCTGACGACCATCCGCGACGCCGACACCTCCGCCGGGCCGGTGACGTTCTCGGACGCCGCGCACTACACCGGCTTCTCCACGGCCCATAACATCGCGATCAACGAGGACACCGGCTTCGCCTACGTGGTCGGCGCCAATATCTGCTCGGGCGGTCTGCTGATGATCGATATCGGCGTGCCGGCGTCTCCGAGCTTCGCCGGCTGCTTCGACAGCTTCAGCTACGTCCACGACACCCAATGCGTGATCTATCACGGCCCGGACCTGGAACATATCGGTAAGGAGATCTGCTTCAACGCGACTCCCAACCAGTTCGGCAATACGGACAACAGCGTCTCGATCACTGATGTGACCGACAAGCTCAATCCCGTCGGGCTCGGCCTTACGCCCTATGGCATCCGGTCGGATTTCAGCCATCAGGGCTGGCTGACGGAAGACCAGACCCACTTCGTGCACGGTGACGAACTGGACGAGTTCTTCGGCTCCGTCGCGAACACCACGACGCGGATCTGGAACGTGGAGGACCTGGACGATCCGAGGCTGATCGCGGAAGTGACCTATGGGACGACCTCGATCGACCACAACATCTATATCCGGGGCGACCTGTCCTACGCGTCGAACTACACCTCCGGGCTTCGGGTCTTCGATCTCGACGACGTCGACGAGGGGGAATACGAGGAGGTGGCGTTCTTCGACATGTATCCGGAGAACGACAACCCGAGCTTCGAAGGCGGCACCTGGAGCAACTTCCCCTTCTTTCGGCGTGAAGGTGTCGTCGCGGTGAGCAGCATGGATCGCGGCCTGTTCATGCTGAGGGTCCGGGGCGATTTCGACGACGACGACGACGATGATGACGACGATGACGACGACGACGAGGATGAGGACGACTGAGGACGCCTGACGTCCGACCACCCTAGTGATGCGGGGGCCGTGGCGCAGTCGCGGCCCCCGATTGTTGACATGCCGACCAGTCGATCTGACGGCCAAAACGGTCATCGGTCGCGCTCAGCTTCGTGCTGGGTTTGAGCGCGGCAGGTGGCGCGTCGCCCTTACATTGGCATGTCCGGCCACATGGGCGGGATTAGCTCCGCGCGGCCAGTGTCCTGGGATAGATGAAGCCGTAGGCTGGGTAGGTTGATCCGCCATAGACGCCGCCCGGCGTGTACCACACCCTCACGGCCGACCAGTCGCCGGCGGATGAGACGTCGCGCACAGGTGTGTCGAGGTGGATTCGACCGCCGTTCAGCCAGTTGGCATGACGCAGCACGATCGTGCGGCCGTCGATGATGTCGCTCACGACGCCGACATGGCCGAGGCTGCCGCCCCGCCGCCGCAGCACCAGCACCGAGCCGATTTCCGGCCGGTGTCCGCGCGCGTAGCGCCCGGACGCCTGGTCCCACCAGGTCCAGGCGTCGCCGCGGATCTGAATCCCGGAGTGCTCCCGCGCATAGGGCACGCATTGCAGTCGGCTCGAGGCGTTGACGATGCGGGGCTGCAGATGGCCGGGGAGGCCGGTGGACGCGCCGCCGGGAACGACGGCGTTGGCGCGATGCGGCGTATGCCCACCGCGATCGGACGAGCCCGCGCAGGCGGCCAAAGCCAGGCACAGCAGCGGGATCAGGGCCATGCGGAACAGTCCGGCTGTGCCGCGGTGCGGGTGAGGGTGCATGCGATCCAGGTTGGTCCCGGACCGTTAAGCAATGGTAAGGAACGTCAGCGACGCTGGTCGGACCGGGTGTCGTTCGGCTGACGGCCGAGGTCCGATCAGGGATCGGGAACCCGGAGGTACTCCGGAGCAACGGCCGCCGTCAGCCAGACCCGATCGTTCGTGGCGTAGAAGACGGTTCCATCGGCATGGGCGCGGCCGGCATCGATCTCGATGATCGCCGGGTTGTCGGTCCTCCGGCGCGCCACGATCGCCGCCGTCTCCGTATCGGGCGAGAGATGCACGAATTGCCGCCGCATCGGACGCAGGCCCTCTTGCCGGATCGACGGCAGGGCCTGCCAGGTGGTTCCGTGATAGAGGATGGACGGCGGCGTGGCGGGCTCATGGGCGATCCGGCCTTTCAGCGAGTGGCCGTAGACGGCCCGGATGCGCCCGTGCCGGATTTCGAACCGCTGCTTCTCGGCCGCCGCCATCATCCTTTGCAGATCCGTGACCGTCAGCCCGGCAAGGCGATCGTCGTGCGTGCCGAGAGCTACGAGGACCGCATCGACCGACACCCAGCCGGCGGCGTCGAGCTCTACGCCGTACTGCCCGGGCCGATGGCGCAGCATATGAGAGAGCGTGCGGCTCACGCGCGTGTCGCGGTCATCCATCGGCGTTACCGTCCCTTGCGCCAGTCATCGGCCGTCTCATGCAGCAGTGCCTTCAGGGCCGCGGCCCCGGCATGGCGGTCCATTCCGGGGCGCGTGAGGACATGGTAGCGGATCCCCGGCAGGTCCCTCAGCGGTCGGGCGACCAGGCCGGGAGGCGGCCGACAATGGCCGTTCACCACCGCCAGCCCCATGCCGAGCGCGACGAAATGCATCATCAGCTCCCAGCCATTGGCCTCCACCGATATATGCCAGTCGACCCCGGCATCCATGAGCATGCGGCCGAGCATGATGCGATGGGGGCGGTCCGGCGGCGGCACGACCAGGTCCGCGCCCGCCAGGTCCCGCAAGTTCACTTTCGGCTTGCCGGCGAGCGGGTGATCGAGCGGAACGACCAGGACCTGATCGACATCGGTCAGGGTAGTCACGTCCAGTCCCTTGGGATGCTCGTTCAGCGCGGTGACCCCGACGTGCGCGCGCCCGGAGGCGACGGAGGCGATGGTGCGATCCCGGTCGCCGGTCAGCAGGCTGATGGGCCGGCCCCCCGTGCGCGAGAAGCGGGAGATCGCCGGTCCCAACAGGTAGAGAAAGGCGCCGGCGCCGGCGCACAGGATCGTCGGCGACCGTTCCGATCCGGTCCGCAAGGACTCCTCGAAGGCAACCGCGCGCTCACGCTGCTCGCGCGCATGGACCGCGACACGCTCGCCGGCCTCCGTCAGGACGAGATTGCGCCCCACCCGCCGGTAGAGCGGCCGTTCCAGGGCGGCGGATAGCTGCTTGATCTTCACATGCAGGGCCGGCTGGGAGATGTGCAACGCCTCGGCCGCGCGGGTGAAGTTCATGCTCTCGCTGAAGACGAGGAAGGCATCCAGCCAATCGGATCGCATGACGAGACCATGATCGTGAGGCGTTCCTAACTATAGTCATTTTATATAGTCGATAGAATAAGAATAGTTCTGAATTATGACGCTGCCGACCATATTCGCGTCATGAGCACACATCGAAACAGATCACCGCGCCTCGGCATCGATATCGGTCGGGTCATCATGGCGCCGGTCCAGGGCGGCAAGGCCGATACCAGCTTCCTGAGCGGAAGCCTGGAGCACGCCATGCGGACCCCGCCATCGCCCGGCGCGCTGGAGGGCGTCACCAGGCTCGTGCAGGCGTTCGGCGGTCAGGCCTGGCTGATCTCCAAGGCCGGCCCGCGGGTTCAGGACAAGACCAAGCGCTGGCTGCACCACTGGGACTTCTATCGGGCTACCGGGCTGTCGCGGCAGCACCTCCGGTTCTGCCTGGAACGGTCCCAGAAGGCGGGGCATTGCAAGCAGCTTTGCATCACGCATTTCATCGACGACCGGCCGGATGTGCTGGAGCATCTGCGTGGCATCGTTCCCCGGCTCTACCTGTTTGGGGAACAGCCGCGGCTCGCGGTCATGCCCAGTTGGGCGACCCATGTCCAGGACTGGAGACAGACGACGGCCGCGGTTCTGCGCGACAGGGAGGACCTTGCGGCGAGCTGAACGGCTTGCCGATTGTGCGGGATCGCCCTGCCGTCCGGATCGCATGCCAACCCTCTTTTCACACGACATGACCCTGCTGGCTCGAAGAAATTCTTGCAATTAGATAATTTCCTTGTTAGGAAAATATCTATGGGAGATATGTTCAAGGCCCTGGCGTCCGAGCCGCGGCGGCGCATTCTGAATTACCTCGCCGGCGGGCCGATGACGGTCGGGGAGGTCGCCGAGAAGTTCGACATGGCGCTGCCATCGATCTCCAAGCATCTCTCTGTGCTGAAGGAGGCCGGGCTGGTGCGCGAGCAGAAGCGCGGACAGTTTGTCCTCTATCACATCGCCGCGGACAAGCTTGCCAATTCCCTCTACGGATTCCTGACGCCGTTCTGCCCGGATGCCCGGCGGATCGCCCGCGAGCGCCGCGAGGATGACGAGACATGAGCCCGCCGGTCCCGCTGCCGGACGCGATGCTCGATTTCGTGGAGTACTTCGCCGAGCTCGGGCCCCGCTGGGGGCTGAGCGGCGCGACCTGCCGGGTCCACGCGCTGCTCTACCTGGCCGGCGGTCCCGTCGGGGAGCAGGAGATTGAGGCGGCGCTGGGCCTTGCGCCGGACGAGCGTGCCGCCGCGCTGCAGGATCTCGCCGACTGGAAGATGGTGCGCCCAACCGATGACGGCCGCTGGGATGCCGGCGGCGATCCGTGGGAGCTGATGCTGGCCGGATTGGAGCAGCGACGACGGCGCGAGCTCGAGCCGGCCATGGAGCTGCTCACGCGCTGCGAGTCCGAGGCGCGCGGTGACGGCCGAACGCCCACAGAGGTCGCCCGCCGGATCGCTGACATGCGGACGCTGGTTGAGGATCTGGCGGCGATCGACCTGCAGGCGCGCCGCCTGTCGCCGCGCCGCATGCGGCAGATGATCGGGCTGGGCGGCCGCGCTGCACGCGTGCTGAACCGCGCAATACCGGGACGCCAATCAAGGAGGTGAGCATGGACGGACACACCGTCGCCGCGGACCCCTACAAGGTGAATTCGCTGACCGATCTCGATACCGCGAGCCCGGTGGAGGGCCGCATCGTCTGGGACCCGCTGCGGTCGATCTGGAACGGGTCGATGTTGCTCGCGGCCCTGGTCTTCGCGCCCCTGACCATCAGCTGGGACGCCGTCCTGGTGTTCCTGGTCAGTGCGGCCGTTACGCTCTGTGCCGGGCATTCCGTCGGCTTCCACCGCCGCCTGATCCATCGCAGCTTCGCCTGTCCGAAATGGCTGGAGCGGATGCTGGTCTGGCTCGGCACCGCCGTCGGGATGGGCGGTCCGCTGTGGACCATCCGGCTGCATGACAGCCGCGACTGGGCCCAGCGGCAACCGGATTGCCATGACTTCCTGGCCCATCGCAAGGGCCTGTGGCTGGACGGGCTGCTCTATCTGCACGGCCGGCTGGTGCTGAAGAACCCGCCCGGCTTCGATCCCGGGCCCGGCATCGGCGACGACCCGTTCTACCGCTTCCTCGACAAGACCTGGATGTGGCATCAGCTGCCGATCGCGGCCCTGTTCTACTGGCTTGGCGGCTGGCCCTGGGTCGTGTGGGGCGTGTTCGTGCGGGTTGCCTCCTGCACCACCATGCACTGGATGATCTCCTACTTCGCCCACACCCAGGGGCCGCAGAGCTGGACCGTCGACGATGCCGTCGTGCAGGCCCATGACGTGCCGATCATGGCGATCCCGACCATGGGCGAGAGCTGGCACAACAACCATCACGCCTTCCCCGGGTCGGCGAAGCATGGGCTGTATCCGGGGCAGATCGACCTGGGCTGGCATTTCATCCAGTTGCTGGAGCGGCTGGGCCTGGCCTGGGACATCCAGCTTCCGGAGAACCTGCCGCCGCGACCGGGCATTTCGCCGACCCGGGAGACCGCGTACGCCATTGCCGCGCCGGGCCAGGCCGAACTCTGCCATCGGAACGCCGCCGCCGGTGAGAATGCGGAGGCCGACCCCGAGGATAGGAAGGACGCGGCCCGCGGATGAGCGGCTCCGTTGGCCCCGACCGGTGTGCCGGCGGCCACGGCGGACCGACGGTCCGCGAGGCCCAGGCCCGGTTCTTCGCGACGAACGGCATGCCGGCCGATGGCGGCTATTCGGCAGATTGGTGGCGCTGCCGGTTCGGACGGCTCAGCCTGTCATTCTACAACTTCGATTGGCGCCTGAAGGCGATCGCGCATCACGACCTGCATCACATCCTGACCGGCTATCCGTGCACACCGGCCGGTGAGATCGAGATGGCGGCATGGGAGTTCGCCGCCGGCCGATATCCGCATGTCGGGGCGACGCTGTTCTGCCTTCCGTTGGTCTGTATCGGCGCGCTGGTCCTGCCGCGGCGAACCTTCGCGGCCTTTCTCCGCGGCCGCCGGAGCACGACCCTCTATGACCGGCCGATCGATGACGCGCTGCTCGACAGCCGTTTGGGACCACTCCGCGCGGCCTGTCTTCCGAGGATGCGATCAGAGGCATCGACGTCGGACCGGGTGTCGTATTGTGTCGTCGTGCTGCACGCCGCCGCAGTAACCCTCATCGGGCCTCTGGTCGCCGCCTTGGTGATCGGCATGGCCGCCCTCTAGGCGGCCCGGAAGCGGCACGACCCGGGAAGACGGCAACGAAAGGCCGGTAGAGCAACAATGGATTTCGACGATTCCAAGCAGCGTGCCGTCTTCTTCGAGATCCATTCCGGCCTGCCGCGTGAGGGGCCGGGGGATCGGGAGAGCACGGCGTGGGCGCTGGACCTCGCCGGGCCGCTGCCGGAGCGGCCGGATGTGCTGGATATCGGCTGCGGACCCGGCATGCAGACCCTGCATCTGGCCGAATTGCTGCCCGGGGCCCGCATCACCGCCGTGGACCTTCATCCGCCCTTTGTGGCCGAGGTCGATCGCCGGGCCGCCGAAGCCGGGGTGGCCGATCGGGTGGCCGCCGAGGTCGGCGATATGGCCGACCTGCGATTCGCGCCGGCCAGCTTCGACCTAATCTGGAGCGAGGGGGCGGCGTACTCCATCGGCGTCGGCGCCGCGCTGCGCGCCTGGAAACCGCTGCTGCGGCCCGGCGGACGGCTGGCGCTGACCGAGGCGGTCTGGCTGGACGAGAACCCGCCGGACCGGGTGCGGCGCATGTGGGAGGAATACCCGGCGATGGGCGAAATCGCCTCGAACCGGACGCTGGTCGACTCCTGTGGGTACGACCTGCTCGGCGAACTCGTCCTGCCGCGATCGGCGTGGTGGGACGATTACTACGCACCGATGCAGGACCGGCTTGACCGGCTGGCCTCGAAGTACGCGGGTGATCCCGTCGCCGAGGCCGTTATCGCGGAAAGCCGGGAGGAGATCGCCGTGTTCCGGGAGCACGGCGACACCTACGGATACGTCTTTCTGGTAATGACCCCGCGTTGAGGCCACGAACCGGGCCGCCATCCCATGGGTAGGATGGCGGCCCGCCGGGCCTCCCGGGTCACATGATCCAGAGGTTGAAGAGCTCGCTGGTCGCCGGGCCGAACCGCTTGCGCAGCAGCGGCAGCACCTCCCAGCCCTCATCCTGGGCCAGCCGGTCGAACATGATCGTCACCAGCGTGTACTTGGTGGAGGCGGTGTGCCCGCGGGCGATCCGCTCGAACAGCTTGTGGATCTGCCTCAGGGTGGCGCGCTCGCCCCACAACAGGCGGCCCGTCAGCTCCTTGCGGTGCAGCCGGATACACAGCTTCACCAGGGCGGAGAACACGATCTCCGGCCGGTGCCGCTCAACCTCATTGATCGCCACATACTCCTGCGAGCGGGCGAAACTCCGCACATCCCCGACCAGCCGGCCCGGCAGGGCCTGGTAGTCGGTGTCGACAACGACGAAATCGGGAACAATTGCTGCGTCCATGTCCAATCCCCTTTGCTTCGACGCTTGCTGCGCCTTTGCATGGCCGGGACCGACGGTTTTCTTTTTGATCTTTCGGCCCAGGCCGGATTTCGAGAAAATTTATCTTCAATTTTTCCGCGAATCAAAGCTATTTAATGAGAAGTTAAGTTTCCGAATGGGTTAGCCGGAAATTAACTTTAACAGAACGTAAACAAACCCCTTCCGGTATTGCAGGAACTCCTCGAAATAGTTGCGCCGGGACCGATCGAGAGCCTTGGAGGCAGGGCTTCGCACGGGCCCCGGGGCCGCTATGCTTGGCCCTGCAGATCCATGCATCGGGGGATGCCGTGAGACAGATGATCGGTGCCGTCACCCTGGTGGTGCGGGATTATGACGAGGCCATCGCCTTCTACGTCGACCGGGTCGGGTTCGCGCTGATCGAGGATGTCGACCTCGGCGGCGGCAAGCGCTGGGTCCTGGTCGGGCCGCCGGGATCGCCCGGCACCCGGCTGCTGCTGGCCCAGGCCGCCGGTGACGGGCAGGCGGCGCGGGTCGGCGACCAGACCGGCGGCCGGGTGTTCCTGTTCCTGCACACTGACGACTTCCACCGTGACCACCGCGCCATGACCGAACGCGGCGTCCGCTTCCGAGAGGCGCCGCGCGAGGAGCCCTATGGCACGGTCGCGGTCTTCGAGGATCTCTACGGCAATCTCTGGGACCTGATCGAGCCGCGCGCGAAGGCTGATCCATCCAACTGACACTGGCGCAATCGCGCGTCGCATGGTCACATCGGCGCGGACCCGAAGACAGGAGAGGCATATGAGAGAGAACGGCGTTCGCCGCATCTGGGCCGGCGGCGGGGCGGTGGCCAATGGCTGGCTGGCGATCCCCAGCGCGTTTTCCGCCGAGACCATGGCGCATCAGGGCTGGGACTCGCTGACCGTCGACATGCAGCACGGCGTGGTCGACTACCAGGCCGCCGCCACCATGCTGGCGGCGATCTCCACCACCGATGTGACCCCGCTGGTGCGCGTTCCCTGGCTCGACCCGGGCATCATCATGAAGATGCTGGATGCCGGCGCCTATGGCGTGATCTGCCCGATGGTCAACACCGTCGCTGATGCCGAGACGCTGGTTTCCGCCTGCCGCTACCCGCCGGCCGGCGGCCGCAGCTTCGGGCCGATCCGGGCCCTGCTCTATGGCGGGCCGGACTATCCCAAGCATGCCAACGACACCGTGCTGGCCTTCGCCATGATCGAGACGCAGCAGGCGCTGGACAATCTGGACGACATCCTGTCGGTGGACGGGCTCGACGCGATCTATGTCGGCCCGGCCGACCTCTCGCTGGCGCTGGGCTGCACGCCGACCTTCGACCAGGAGGAGAAACCGGTGGTCGAGGCGATCGAGATGATCTCCGCCAAGGCCAAGGAGAAGGGGGTCGTCGCCGGCATCCACAACGGCACGCCGGCCTACGCCCTGCGCATGATCGAGACCGGCTACCGCTTCGTGACCATGGCGTCGGATGCCCGCTTCATGGCCGCCGCCGCCAAATCCGCCCTGGCCGGCCTGCGCGGCGGATTGGCCGAGGCCACCGGCTCCGGCGGGACGTATTAGAGTCGGGAACTGTGGCTGCTCGCCTTACACCTCTCCCCTTGTGGGAGAGGTCGGCGAGCGGAGCGAGACGGGTGAGGGGGCGCGCAGCGAAGCTGCGCGAAGTTTTTTCTCAAGACCCCTCACCCTAACCCTCTCCCACAAGGGGAGAGGGGACTCTACGGCCAGTCTGAATTGGAGACACGTTAATGCCCCATGTCCTGTTGACCGGGAACATCCATCGGGCCGGGATGGCGTTGCTGGAGGAGCGGCCGGGCGTCACGCTGGAATCGATCGACAATCCCACCGAGGCGGATTTCGCCGCCCGGCTGCCGCGCGCCGATGCCCTGATCGTGCGCACCGCGGTCGTGCCGCCGGCGGCGCTGGACGGGGCCGGTCGGCTGAAGGTGATCTCCCGCCACGGCGTCGGCTACGACAATATCCCGGTCGAGGCGGTGACGGCCAGGGGCATCCCGCTGACCGTCGTCGGCAACGTCAACGCGGTCACCGTGGCCGAGCACACCCTGTTCCTGATCCTGGCGCTGGCCAAGCAATGCATCCCCTATGACCGGGCGGTGCGGCAGGGGCACTGGACCATCCGCGACAGCTTCGCCGCCGTCGAACTGTCCGGAAAGACCCTGCTGATCGTCGGCTTCGGCCGGATCGGCCGCCAGGTGGCGCGGCGCGCCCTTGCCTTCGACATACAGGTCGCCGCCTACGACCCGCTCGTGGACGCCGAGACCATGGCGGCCGCCGGTGTCGCGAAGGTTGAGGATTGGCGTGCGGTGCTGGGGCAGGTCGACATCGTGACCCTGCACACACCGCTGACCCCGGAGACCCGCGGCGCGATCGGCGCCGCCGAACTGGCCGCGATGCGCCCGACCGCCTTTCTGATCAACGCGGCGCGCGGCGGGCTGGTCGACGAGGCGGCGCTGGCCGAGGCGCTGCGGACCGGCGCCATCGCCGGCGCTGGCATCGACACCTTCGAGTCCGAGCCGCCGGCCGCGGGGCATCCCCTGATGGCGCTGGACAACGTGATCCTGTGCCCGCACTCGGCCGGGCTGACCAATGAATGCGCCGCCCGCATGGCGCTGGCCGCGGCACAGAATGCCCTGGACGGGATCGACGGCCGGCTCGATCCCGAGCTCGTGGTCAATCGCGAGGTGCTGTCGGGCGGGTAGGGGCCGCGGTCCGATCAGCCGATCGGACCGGCCTGCCGGGCGACCGCGACCAGCGCCGCGTCGTTGAGCTCCAGGATGCGGGCGTCGTCGTCTGTGGCGCCAAGCGTCGCGTAGAAATCCCGCGCGGCCCGGTTGGCGGAGCGCACGCCCCACCACACAGACCGCGCGCCGCGGTCGACGGCGAGGCGCGCGACGGCCGCCAGCAACCGGCGGCCGATACCCTGGCCGCGGGCCGTCTCGTCGACGAACAGGTCCTCGAGCCAGACCGCCCGCGCCGCGATATCGGTGTTGTAGCCGTCGGTGAACAGGGCGTAGCCGACCGCATCTCCGCCGGCTTCGGCGATCAGCACCTGAAAGGCGGGGCGATCGCCGAATCCGTCGCGCAACACCTGGTCCTCGGAGAACACGTCGTCCCCGAGGCCCTCATGCTGGCTCAGCCTGTTGGCGAGGCGGGCGATGGCGGCCGCGTCATTCGCCGCGGCGCTGCGAATGACGACGTCCACCTCGTCCCTCCGGATCAACGCGATTGCGAGTCGATCCTACCGCCGCCTGGCTGGTGTGTCTTAGGCTGCTGCGCCTACTCCACCCGAACCTGATTGTAGTCGTACTCGTACTCGTACTCGTCCTGGGGCTCGGGCGGCGGCTCGTTGACCTGGACGACGTCCTCGACGGTCGGTGCCGAACGACGGTCATCTTCGCGGCTCAGGCAGGCGGCCTCCATGCGGCCGGCACAGGGGTCGCCGTTGACGACGTTGAGGCCGGCACCGTTCTTGATGACGGAACCGCTGCCGGAGACGATGTCGATGGCAAAAGCCGGAGTCGCGACCAGTGTCGCCAGCAGGATAGCGGCAGGTACTCGCATGTTCTTCCCCTCACATTGGGGCGCCCTGCGATTGCGGGGCGCCGATTGTTGGTCCATGACCAATCTCTTGCATGCCGGAAGTCCGAATCGGCCAACCAGCCCGTGTGCGTATTTTACTAAAATACAAGATAGTTGCAAATTATTAAGGTTAACAAGATGTTCAACCGTCACGACGTGCTCCGGGCGGAGCCGATCTCCGATCCGGCGGCTTGGCACCGGGATTGCGGAGCGGCCCCTTGGCGGCCATGCAAGGCCAGCACCGCCCGGGCGCAGACGAACACCAAAACCACCAGCACCGCCCAGACCAGGAGCAGCAGCGTGGCGCTGACCACATTGTTCAGGACCGGCAGCGCGCCCAGCAGGAAGGCGCCGATCCAGCTCGCCGCGGACACGGAGCCGCTCAGGAGGCACAGCCGGCCGACCGGCGACGCCATCATCGCCTGCGGATCGTCCATGACGGCGACCCGAGGCAGGACGCAGGCGTGCAGCAGGCCGCCATTGACGGTCAGCACCGACACCAGGGCCAGCTTGGCGTAGATCTTCGGATTGGCCAGCTTGTCGGGCGAGAAGACGGCGTAGTGCACCAGGAAGCCGATGCCGGTGATCCACAGGATCGCCAGGCCGACGGTGATGAACCGGGTCGCGCAGGCGAACAGGGCGCCGGACATGAAGGCGCGATAGCCGCCCCAGGATCGGTTGACGATGGACAGCACGCAGCCGCCATCGAGGAACAGGGTCGTTCCAAGGCCCAGCGTCAATCCGACCAGATGGCCGAGGGAAAGAACGCACTTGGTGAGTCCGTCGACGCCGTATGCGGCGATAAGCTGATCCATTGTCGGTGTCCCCGTTGCCGTGCCCGGGCGCGGTCATTGCCGTGCTTCGGGCGTGTCCATGTTGATCGTCTGGACTTACCGGCCGGGACGGGGTGCAGCGGTGGGAATAATCACAATTTTAATTAAATTCGCTTTTTTGGCGACGCCGCCGCGCTGTCTCCGAAGGGCGAGCGGCTTCGTCGGCTTGGATCACGGCTAACGGTTCGTTAACCAAGTTCTCCGACAGTCTGCAACGATTTCAACCGCTTCCGCGGAGTCGGTGCCATGCACGCGCTGCGCCTTGTCTCGTCCTCCCAGGTCTTCAACCGCCGTCGGTCCAAGCGCTGCGTGCTCGACCGGCGGACCAGCGGCTACGTGCAGTGCGGCGAGGCCCGCCATGCCTGTGTCATCGAGGACATCTCGCTGGGCGGCGCCCGGCTGCGCTTCGAGGAGTCGGTTCCGGAAGGCGACGGCCTGACCCTGGAGCACGCCGTAGCCGGCAGCTTCCACGGCAAGATCGTCTGGTCTCAGGGGGAGGTCTGCGGCTTCCGCTTCGACCCGGCCGAGCATCCGCTGCAGCGCGAGCTGCAATGCGTGGCGCTGATGGTCGGCAGCGACGACACCCAGATGGCGCGCCAGCCGGTTCCCTAGCGGCAGCGGAAGTAGTAGCGGGTCTGGTCCTCGCCGACATCGGCGGCGATATACATGACGGCGGATTGCAGGACCTCGGCGCAAAGCTGGTCGGCTTCCGCCTGCGCCGGCCCCAGGGAGCCGGTCTCGCGATCGACGATCACCGAGAACTGCATGTAGGGCTGCGGCGATTCGCCGGCGCGCTGCACGGTCCGAACATTCGGGCCGCAGCCGGCCGCGACCGACAGCACCGCCGCGGCGAGCGCGGTCCAGGTCGAAATCGTCTTCGCAAGTCGCGGGATGGCCATCCACGCTCTCCGTCCAACGACAGCGGCAAGCCTTGAATTGCGCCGAACGCCGCAAGATGCCGCAAGTCTGCGACCGCCAGAATTGGCGACGGTTCTTATGATTCCTTAAATATTCGCGCCAATTGTCCGTTAACTCGCGCTTAAGCTTGATGGGTCTATTCGTTAGGGTCGTGACCTCACCTGGTGTGGGCGGCGGGCCCGGGACGTGACAGGTCCGCCGGCACAGCCGGTCAGCCGAGAGGGCGTGCCCGCATGAAAGTCCTGGCCTTTGTCTCGACCGCCAATGGCGCCGGCAAGACGACGCTCGCGGCCCATATCGCCGTGCAGGCGCATCGCTGCGGTACCGGGCCGGTCGCCATGATCGACGCCGATCCGCGCGGCAACCTGGCCCGCTGGCGCGAGGCCCGCAACGGCCCCGGCCCGACCCTGGTGGAGGTCGACCAATCCGACATGGCCTCGGCACTGGCCTCGATGAAGGATGAGAAGGACGGCCTGATCGTGCTCGACACGCCGCCGGAGATCGACGCGGCGACCGAGACGGTGATCGGCTTCGCCGACCTCGTCGCCATTCCGGTGCGGCCCGGCCAATACGATCTGAAGGCCGCCGGCACCACGGTCGAGCTGCTCGACCGGATGGGCCTGAAGCACATCTTCGTCGTCAATGGCGGCTCGCCCAGCGCCGACATCACCGCCGAATCGGTCATGGCGCTGTCCCAGCACGGATCGGTGGCGACCGCCATCGTGCCGGCCAGCAGCGAGTTCGCCCACCGCATGCACAGCGGCCAGACCGTGTTCGAGACGCCGGACCAGGCGCTTCTGGCCGAGGAGGTCGGCCGGCTGTGGGATTATTTCGACCGGCGCCTGGAGACCGAGGAGCCGGCCCCGCCGGCGCCGGCGAAGAAGCAGCGCAAGGAGCCCCGGCGCTTCCCGCGCTGGGATTTCGACCAGCCCGCGACCCTGGTCGCCGGGGACAAGCAGTATCCCTGCACGGTCAACGACATCTCCGCCGGCGGTGCGCTGGTGTTCGGCAAGGACCTGCCGGAGGTCGGCGAGCATGTAGCGATCGACATCGCCCATGTCGGCCGCCTCAACGCCGAGGTGGTGCACCACAGCAAGAACCGCATCGGTCTCAAATTCATCATCGGCGCCCAGCAGCAATGGACCCTGGTCCGGCACCTGTCCGAGATGATCGAGGCCAGCCGCCGGGCCTACGCCTCGGCGCCGTAGGCCGCCGACCTCAGTCGAATCGCACCTCGGCCGTGCCGAGGCCCTCGATCTCCACCGACACCGTATCGCCGGCGGCGAGCCAGACCGTCTGCACGACGCTGCCCAGCATGACGATCGATCCGGCACCGAGCTCGTAGGCATCTCCAAGCCCGGAATCGGCCAGCCAGGCCAGGGCGTTGAACGGATGTCCGAGGATGTCGGAGCCTTGGCCGGCGCCGACGATGTCGCCATTGATCGTCATCCGACCGGATACGGCCCCGAGATCGGTTCCCTGCCAATCCGTGACCGCCGGCCCCAGCACGCAGCCGGCATGGAAGAAGTCGTCGGCGATCAGGGTTGGCGTATCGATGGCGCGGAAATCCCGGTAGCGGTCGTCGACGATCTCGATCGCCGCCATGCAGGCTTCCACGCAGGCAGCCAGATCCTCGATGCCCGGCTGGTCGGGCAGGGCGGAGGCCAGCCGCACCGCGATCTCGCATTCCACGCCGACATGATGGAAGTCGGCGAAGCGCAGGCTGGCCGGCGAGATGTGCACATCCCGCTCGAACATCGTGCCGGCGCAGGGGGTGTCGATCTTCATGTAGTCCTGCATGACCGGCGTGGTGCAGCCGATCTTGGCCCCGACCGCCTGTCCCAGCGCGGTGCCCGACAGCGCCCGGCGCAGGGCGGCCTGGACGGCATATCCGTCCGACTCCGTGACCGGTCGGCAGTGGTCGGGCAGCCCCTCGAACGGTCCGGGCCTCGCCCGGTTGTCGGCCAATCGGTGTACAGCCTCTGCGATCGCGTCGGTTTGCAATCCTGGATCCTCCTGCCGGCCCGGTACGGTCCCAATCTTGGCAGGATTGGCGCCGTTGCGCGACGGCGCGGCGATCGGCGGCTAAGATCGGCGGTTCGGGTCTCCAGCGAAGGCAGCCAAGATGACGTTCCAGATCCTCACGCCTGACGCTCAATATGCCGACGACGCGGAGGTCGAGCGCCGCACCGCCGGCGAGGGCTTTCGGTTCGATGTGCACCGGGTGCGTGACGCCGCCGAGCTGCCGGAGGCCAGCCTCGCCGAATGCGATGGCATCGTCGTGTGGCACGAGGTGCAGGTCACCGCCGAGGTGATCGCGCGGTTGCCGCGCTGCCGGGCGATCGTGCGGGCCGGGGCCGGATTCGACAACATCGACCTGGCCGCCGCCGGGGCGGCCGGCATCGCCGTCGCCAACACGCCGGACTACGGCACCAGCGAGGTTGCCGACCACGCCATCGCCCTGATGCTGTCGCTGACCCGGGGCATCGCCCGGTACCACGAGGTGCTGACGGCGGATCCGATCGCCGGTTTCGACGTCACCACGGCACCGCTGGTCCGCCGCATCCGCGGCCGCACCCTGGGCATCGTCGGCCTGGGCCGCATCGGCACCGCCACCGCGCTGCGGGCCAAGGCCTTCGGCATGCGAATCGTCGCCTATGACCCATACATCTCACGCGGCCAGGAGATCGCCGTCGGCGTCGACCGGGTCGACCGCCTGGAGGATCTGCTGGCCCAAAGCGACATCGTCAGCCTGCATACGCCGCTGACCGAGGAGACCCGGCACATGATCGACGCGGCGGCCCTGGAAGCGATGCCGGCGCATGCGGTCCTGGTCAACACGGCGCGCGGCGCCGTCGTCGACATCGACGCCCTGCATGACGCGCTGAAGGCCGGCGGGATCGCCGGCGCGGCGCTCGACGTGCTGCCGGAGGAACCGCCGCCGGAGCGGCTGCCGCCCCTGGTCCGGGCCTATGCGGAGAAGGCCGAATGGCTGGCCGGGCGCCTCGTGCTCTCGCCGCACGCCGCCTGGGGCAGCCCGGAGAGTGCCGAGGACGTGCGGCGCAAATCCGTCGAGACGGTGGTCGCGCATCTGCGCGATGGCGAGCTGAGGAACTGCGTGAACCTGCACCTGCTGGACCGGACCCGGCGATCATAGCTCTGGCGGCCCGGTCCTCGTCCTTCGACAGGCTCAGGATGAGGACCTCCATTGGTGCGAGCCATCGCCCAGGCGACCATCACAGACCAGTTCTGAAAGAGGTCCTCATCCTGAGCCTGTCGAAGGACGAGGACCGGGCCGCCAGCGGATGCCCTAGCGTTTCGACGCCTTCAGAGAGAACGCCAGCGGCAGTGGGGGGACATCCGGCGGCAGCGTGTACATGTGCGGCTGGTCCGCCTCGACCATGCAGGGGAACGGTTTCCAGGCGGCGCTGTCGTGCTCGTGCAGGAAGTCGATGGTCAGTCCGGCATCGATCAGCGCGGTCACGATCGCGCCGATCGGATGGTTCCACTCATAGGCGCGGGTGTGCTCGAAGATGTGAGGATCGCCGGAGTAGCTTGTCTCGTCATCGAAGGCGATCGGTTCCCGGCCCTGGAAATAGGGATAGCTGGGGACCAGCCGGCCGTCTTCCGCCTGGTCCAGGGACAGGGTGCTGGGATGGCCCTCCAGCAGATAGAGATAGCCGCCGGGCGCCAGGAAATGCGCCACGATCTCGGCCCATCTGCGGATGTCCGGCAGCCAGTTGATGGCGCCCCAGGTGACGTAGGCAATGTCAAACCGGCCGTCGATCAGATCGGGCGCGTCGTAGAGATTGCCCTTGATGAAGGTGCCGGGCACGCCCGACCGCTCGGACAGGGCGCGGGCCTCGGCGATCGCCCGGGGCGAGAAGTCGAGCCCGGTGACCTCCGCTCCCCGGCGCGCCAGGTTCAGCGTATCGAGCCCGATATGGCATTGAAGATGGACCAGGCGCTTGCCGGCGACATCGCCGACTTCCGCGCTTTCGATCGGCAGCAGCGTGTCCTCGCCGGCGCAGAAATCCGCGATCCGGTAGCCGGCGGTCGATTTCGCGTGAATGCCGGCGGCCTCGTCCCAGCGCTTCCGGTTGGCCTCGAAATACTCGTCCATCGCCGATCGCCCTTTCCGATGCGCCGCCGTCGCTCTGATGTGTTGGAGTCCGGTCCGGTGGCGCGCCGCCGCGCCGGGCGCATTCTCTACGCCGCCTTGGCGCCGTAGTACAGGGTGACCGTGTGCTGCGCCTCGGCGAAGAACAGCCAGCGCTCGACGACCACACCGGCGCTGCCGACAAGGGCGGCCAGCAGGGATGCCAGCACGGCGACGGGCCCGCCCGCCACTGCCGCCAGCGGCACCAGCGCCACCGGCACCACCAGACCGCAGACGATCGCCAGCCGGCGTAGTTTCAGGGCGTGCTTGCGGGCGATCCGGAAACCCATCTCGCGCAGCAGGTAGTTCTCCTGGTTGTGCGGCGGGTCGAGCATCCGCACCGCGCCGATATGGCCGAGACCGGTGGCGCTCTCGATCGAATGCTCGGCCTTGGTCCGACCGAGGTCGCGCCAATAGAGCGCCTTCAGCCCCCAGGCCATCGCGGTGAAAATCATGGCGATGGCCGGCAGCCACCCGGCCGCCATGCCGAACAGCGACTCGATGGCGTAGAGCCACAAGGCGCCGGTTGACACCGCGAAACCCCGGAACACAGGCGGGACCCACGGGTTGTGCCACTGTCGGATGGTCTTCAGCGAGCCGTAGATCATGCTGGTGCAATGCACCGTGACCATCGCCATCACCGCGGCCAGGAACCCGAACACGGCCCAGACGCCGCTGGTCGTCTCCAGCACCACCCATCCCAGGCCGAGCAGTCCGGCGGGTACATAGGTAATGATCGCAACCACGCCTTCCCGCGACAGCCAAGAGGAGCGCCATTGCGACAACGCCCGCCAGGCCCGTTCCGGATGCCCCAGATGGAAGGTCGAGGACAGCAGCCCGGCGGTGATCAGGCCCAGCGAAAGCCCCATGCCGACGAACCCGAACCAGCGCTCCGCCGGCAGCCATCCGAATGCCGCGCCGACGCCCAGCAGGGCCAGCAGCCCGTACCCGGCCCCGGACGCGGTGGTGAAGAAGATGATCGAAAGCGCTGGATGCATGGACCTATGGAGAATAGATGGAGACCAACAGACCCCTCACCCTCCCACGCTTCGCGCGGGCCCCTCCCTCTCCCACAAGGGGAGAGGGGTTTGGTTCGGCGCCGGTGTAGATACCCCTCTCCCCTTGTGGGAGAGGGAGGGACCCGCGGCGGAGCCGCGGGAGGGTGAGGGGTCTAATCAAGACTCTCAGCCTAATCCGACAGCACGCGGTCGAGCCAGCCGAGGAAGCCGCCTTCGGCGGTGGCCGACTCCAGCCGGGCCGGGGCGGCGCCGTCATCCGGGCCGGCGCGCCTTGGCCGCGGCGGCAGGTACTTGTTGGTCGGCCGGTAGCCCATCTCGGCCATCAGGTCGAAGCCGCCGCGATCCGCCACCAGCTGCGACACGGCGGAACTCGGGTCGGCCAGATCGCCGTAATGCCGGGCGCCGGCCGGGCAGGTGTTGACGCAGGCCGGCTGCCGTTCGGCCTCCGGGATGTTCTCGTTGTAGATGCGGTCGACGCACAGGGTGCATTTCTTCATCACCCCTTCCGACGCGTCCAGCTCCCGGGCGCCATAGGGGCACGCCCAGGCGCACAGACCGCAGCCGATGCACCAATCCTCGTTGACCAGCACGATGCCGTCCTCCTGCCGCTTGTAGGAGGCGCCGGTCGGGCAGACCGTGACGCAGGCGGCGTCCTCGCAATGCAGACAGGATTTCGGGAAATGGACCGTGCGGCCGGTCGCGCAATCGCCGGCCTCATAGCTGTGGATCCGGTTCAGCCACGCGCCCGAAGGGTTTGATCCGTAGGGGTTCTGGTCGCTGAGCGGGGCGGGATAGCCGCCGGTGTTCCACTCCTTGCAGGCGACCACGCAGGCATGGCAGCCCACACAGGTGTCCAGGTCGATCACCAGCCCCAGGCGCTTCTCCGGCGGCGTGCTCGGCAGGCTGGTCATCGCGCCCGGCCCCCGAACCCGGCGCCGTATCGCCATTCGTCCGGCCCATCGGGCAGGCCCGGCGGCGGCGTCAGGTCGGCGATCTGCGCCTCCGCCGCTTCCTCCGCCGTCGCTTTTTCCAACCGCACCTTGAGGTCGTACCAGGCCGCCTGGCCGGTGACCGGATCGGCGTTGGAATGCTGATAGCCCTGGTCGTCTGCCTGCAGCAGCTCCGGGATCAGCGGGTTCAGCAGGAAGCCCTCCCGGGATTCCGGTGCGCCCGGCTTCAGCCCCCAGGCGCCGGCCCGCTTGCCGATGGCGTTCCAGGTCCACACCGTGTTCGGGTTGACTCCCTCCATGGTACGGATGCGCGCTTTGACCCGGCCATTGCGGCCGATGATCCAGACCCAGTCGCCGTCCTCCAGACCGGATCGCTCGGCCAGCCTGGTGGACACATAGAGCCGGTTGCTATCGTGGATCTGCCGTAGCCAGGCGTTCTGCGAGCCCCAGGAATGGTACATCGCCATCGGCCGCTGGGTGACGGCGTAGAGCGGCAGGCCGCCCTCGGCCTCCGCCGCCTCGATGTCGAAGGGCCGGTACCAGAAGGGCAGGGGGTCGAAATAGGTCTCGACCCGGGCCCGCTTGTCGTCCGGCGGCTGCACGTCCCCGTGCCCGCGCGCCGCAAGGCGGAACTTCTGCAGCACCTCGCTGTAGAGCTGCAGCACGATCGGCTCGGCGTGGTCGATCAGGCCCAGCGCCACAGCGCATTCCAGATAGGCCTTGTTGGCGAATTTGAAGAACCGCTCCTCCGGCGCCAGGTGGTGCTGCCAGAAGCAGCCATTGGCGATGTAGCGCTCGAGCTGGTTCGGGTTCGGCTCGCCCCGGCCCTCAGAGGCGCCGTCGGCGCCGCGCCAGCCGGCCAGCGGGCCGATGCCGGGCTTGCGCTCATGGTTGACCATGTAGTCGCTGTAGCCGCCGGGATAGCGCGGGCTGCCATCCTCGGCGGTGAAGCCGGGCAGGCCGATGCGCGCGCCCAGATCGATCAGCACGTCCTGGAACGGCCGCACGTCGCGGTCAGGCGCGACCACCGGCTGGCGGATCGAATCCGCCGGCCCGTCCGCCTCGCAGATCGGTCGGTCCAGCAGCGAGATGCAGTCCCACCGTTCCAGATAGGTGGTGTCCGGCAGCACCAGATCGGCATAGCCGACCATCTCGGAGTTGAAGGCGTCGGCGTAGATGATATGCGGGATGCGATACTCGCCGGTCTCCGGGTCCCGGTCGGTCAGCATGGCGGCGGTCTCGGTCGTGTTCATCGACGAGTTCCAGGCCATGTTGGCCATGTACATGAACAGGGTGTCGACCGGGTAGGGATCCGCCTTCCAGGCGTTGCGGATCACCATGTGCATCATGCCGTGCACCGCCAGTGGCGCGTCCCAGGAGAACGCCTTGTCGATCCGGCTCGGGCTGCCGTCCGGCTCGACCAGCATATCCTCAGGCCCGGTCGGGAAGCCCAGCGGCATGCCCGGCATCGGCGTCTCGGGCGCCACATGTTCGGAACGGCCCGTCGGCTTCGGCCCCGGCGGGACCGATTTCGGGAAGGGCGGCTTGTAGCGGAAGCCGCCGGGGCAATCGACCGAGCCCAGCAGCACCTGCAGCAGGTGCAGCGCCCGGCAGGTGTGGAAGCCGTTGGCATGGGCGGAGATGCCGCGCATGGCGTGGAACGCCACCGGCCGGCCGATCATCCGCTCGTGCCGCCGCCCGGTCCAGTCGGTCCAGGGCTGCTCGATGACGACGCTTTCCTCGAAGGCCGCATGGGCCAACTCGGCGGCCAGCCGGCGGATCGTGTCGGCCGACACGCCGGTCGCCTCGGCGACGGCATCGGGCGCATAGCGCTCGTCCAGGCAGCGCCTGGCCAGCAGCTCGAAGGTCGGCACCGCCTCGCGGCCGTCCTCCAGCGTGAAGCGCCCCTTGAAGGCGGGATGGTCCGGCGCCGGCGCGGCCGGGACCAGGGCATCGGCCTTGCGGTCCCAGCACAGCGGGTTGCCATCGGCGTCCCGGGCGAACAGCCCGTCATCGGCGGCGCCGGGATCGTCGATCACCAGCCAGGATGCGTTGGTGTAGCGGCCGAGATAGTCCAGATCGACTTTGCCGGCGGCCACCAGCTCATGGATCAGCGCCAGGATCAGCAGCCCGTCGGTGCCCGGCGTGATGCCGATCCACTCATCGGCGATGGCCTGGTAGCCGGTCCGCACCGGGTTGACCGCGACGAACTTGGCGCCGCGCGCCTTCAGCTTGCCCAGGCCGATCTTGATCGGGTTGCTGTCATGGTCCTCGGCGACGCCGAACATCATGAAATAGCGGGTGCGCTCCCAGTCCGGCTCGCCGAACTCCCAAAACGCGCCGCCGATGGTGTAGAGCCCGGCGGCCGCCATGTTGACCGAGCAGAAGCCGCCATGGGCGGCGTAGTTCGGGGTGCCGAACTGGCTGGCCCACCAGCCGGTCAGGGCCTGGGACTGGTCGCGGCCGGTGAAGAAGGCGAGCTTGCGCGGGTCAGTCCGGCGGATGTCGCCGAGCCATCCGGCGGCAATCTCCAGCGCCTCGTCCCACTCGATCTCCTCGAACGCCCCCGTGCCGCGCTCGCCGACCCGCTTCAGGGGCTTGCGCAGCCTGGCCGGGGAGACCTGGGTCATGATGCCGGCCGAGCCCTTGGCGCAGAGCACGCCGCGGTTCACCGGATGGTCGCGGTTGCCCTCGATGAAGCGGACCGCGCCGTCCTTCAGATGCACCTTGATGCCGCAGCGGCAGGCGCACATGTAGCAGGTCGTGGTTTTGACCTCGTCGGAGACCACCGGCGAGGTGTCGAGGTCGGGTTGTCGGGCCGGGATGGCGGGACTCCGTCGGCTTCGGAATGGACGCGCGATGGTAGCCGCACGCCCCTGACGCCGCACGGGAATTCACGCCTGGCCCCCCGGATTTTCGCCATCTGGCCGTGCGACAAGGTATCGGACTACCTGAGGCGTATCCGGGTACCGCAAGGGCAGTTGCGGTCTCGGCCGCCTAGCAAAAAGACGTCACCAATCCGGGAACCGGGGATGAAGATCCTCCCATCGAAATGGCGGCCAATCCATGTCATCTGGCTGTGCCTGCTCATTTTCGCTGTGGGCGCTTTGCTGGGTTGGCAGGCCTATGAGTTCTTCGCGATCGACACCTGCCTGGACCGCGGCGGCGCCTGGGCCGGCTGGTTCTGCAGGTTCCGGTAGGAACGCGAAACCACTCCACATTGTCATTCCCGCGAAGGCGGGAATCCAGTCTGTAAGCCCCAGCCGGCTCACCATTCGCGCCCGCTGGATTCCCGCCTTCGCGGGAATGACAACTAAATTGGTTGTTGGATGTGGCACCGTATTCAGCCTCACTTCCCATCCCAGCGTTAACGATTAACCTGTTGATTTTGCCGGTCTGTCGGTAAACAATACAATTAATGAAAAATTAACCCTATGCGCAGTGCGCGCAGCCCGGCGGCGCCGTAGGCCGGGACCGACAGGAGGTCGTCGATGAGCACCCGACACCCGTTCCGTATCCTCGCCGTCGCGGCCGTCTGCATGGGCGTCGCCTTGCCTGCATCGGCCCAGACCGGCAACGCCGACTACGACAACCTGATCGGGATGCTGGCGAACGCGCCCGATACGACACGGGTCCGCGGCGCCCAGATCATCGCCGACTATGTCGACTACCGGGCGCTGGAAAGCGTGGCGGGCGCGCCGCAGCCGGCCAGCGTCGACGATCTCGGCGCCCTGGGCGACCGGGAGTTCGACGCCTGGGCTGAGGCGCAGTCCCGGGTCGAGTTCGACCCGCTCTCCGTCGCCAACGCCATTCCGGGCGAGGCCCTGGCCCGCGCCGTGCCGACCGCGAGCAGCGCCTTCCGCCAACTGCCGGAGGTGATGGGCGTCGACTGGCTGGAGATCGACCGGGCGCTGGCGATCGGCGGTTCGCCGGCCCGGGCCATCCTGCTCGGCGGCGGGGCCGGCCTGACCGATCTCGGCTCCATCGCGCCGGCCCTGGAGGGGCGCGGCTTCGAGATCGAGCAGTTGGGCCGCACCCTGGTCTGGCACCGCTTCAACGACCGTGAGATCCGCACCGACGCGATCGAGAGCGGCAGCGCCCTGGGCAACCGCATCGGCGACCCGTTCGGCATACAGCAGGGCCATGCGGCCCGCATCGCCGTGCTGCCGGGCGTGCTGGCCGGCAGTCGCGAATGGTCGATGATCGACCAGGTTGCGGGTGCGGCTGGCGGCACCGTGCGGTCGCTGGCCGATGACGGGGAAATCCGCGCCGCGGCGGCGGCGATCACCGATGCCAGCCGCTATGAGGGCACGCTGGTCCGCGCCCTGTTCACCCGGCGCGAGTTCACCGCCTTCAGCGTCAGCCGCAACAAGCTCGGACCGACCGCCGACGACGCGCAGCGCGCCGCCTTCGCCGAGGTGCTGCAGGGCCGGCTGCCCGGCGAACTGCCGCCCTACCGCCTCGCGGTGATGGCCGACCGCCAGGATGGCGATGACGAGATCGCGATCGTGGCGCTGGTCTACAACTCTCCGGAGGAGGCGCAGGCGGCCGCCAGCGCGGTGCAGAGCCGGGTCGCCGCCTATGTCCCGCTGACCCGCAAGATCGCGCTGGGCGAGGCCTTCAACCTGGGCGTCTTCTCGCATGTGTTCGAGGCAGTGCCGGGCGGCCGCTCCGTGGCGGTGGTCTCGATCACCGGCAGCGGGCGCGAGGACCGGCCGGGCCAGCTCTTCCGCACCCTGCAGACCGGCTTCTTCTTCCTGGAGCCGGAATTCCTGATCGTCTCTTCGGAATAGGGAGCGGCCCCGCGCGAACGGTCGCGTTCGGGCGGGGCCGGCCCATACCGGTCACGGGTGCCGGTATCGGAAGCCGATCGCAATGCGGTTCCAGCTGTTGATCTGACAGATCAGCAGCGTCAGGTTGGTCGCCTCCTCATCGGTGAAGTGCGCGGAGAGCTCGGCGAACACCCGATCGGGCGCATGCGTGACCGCGATGGTGGTCAGGGCCTCGGTCCAGGCAAGCGCGGCGCGTTCGCGCGGGCTGTAGAGCGAAGACTCGCGCCAGGCGCCAAGCAGATAGAGCCGTTGTTCGCTCTCACCGCTTTCGCGGGCGTCCCGGCTGTGCATGTCCAGGCAGAACGCGCAACCATTGATCTGCGAGGCTCGCATCTTGACCAGCTCGATGAGCGGTTTTTCCAGCCCGCAGCTCCTGACGTATTCCTCGACTCTCATCAGGACTGCCATGCCCCCCGGGGCGGCGTCGTAGGCGCTGATCCGGTCTGCATCAATCTTCATGGATACCTCCTCCTACGCATCGTGTTGAAGCTGATTGCACGGTCAGCCGGCCTCGCACGCGGCCATGACCCGTGCAGGGCCACCGGTCCCGCCGACATGCTTCAGGGCGCCGACGATCAGGGTGCAGTCGCCCCTGTCCACTGCCGCGGCCAGCGCGTCGAGGTTGTCCAGGCTCTCCACGATCAGCACGCCGCGTTGATAGAGGCGCACATGGGCCGGCCAGGAATTGCTCCAGAAATCGTCGGTGCCCTTCGCCCCCTGGCCGGAATCGGTGCTCAGGCTGTCGGCGGCGATGCCGGCGATGCGCACGCCCTTGGCATCCATGATCTCGATCAGCCGGTCGATCGCCTCGCGCGTGAAGCCCGGATGGTTGAGTCCGTTGACGTAGGGCGACCGGTCCCAATCCTCGATGCCGGACCCATAGAACTGCGACCAGCCGAGCCGGGCCACGACCCAGACGCCGTCCTCGATCCGGTCGGCGACCGCGTCGATGTCCTCGGCACGGACCGTGGCGCGCGAGCTGTCGGAGAAATCGGTGACCGACCGCAGCCGGCTCGGCGTTCCGCCGTTCTTCGCCAGCTCCGCTGCGACCCGGTCGGCGACGTCGATCAGCACGATGCGGCCGGTGAGCTGCTCGGCGGTGAGTTGGTCGGAGGCACGGCGCTCCTCCTGAGGAACGCCGCCGGGTTCCAGGCTGCGGGTGCTGTTGATGTAATGGTTGGGGCTGTTGAAGCTGGTGCCGTTGTGCTCCTGGACCAGGATGGCGGCGGAGGCGAAGTACCCTTCATTGGTCGGCCAGATATCGGCCGGGTACAGGATCGCTTGATGATAGAAGCCGGCAATCGGCGCGCTGTCGCCCACCGGCTTGCTGAGATCGGGCCGGGTCGGATCGGCAGCCATCGGCGCGAAGGTCGGGATCGCATGGGTCAGGTCGATAAAGGAGAGATCCGCTTTCGCCGTGCCGGCGGTGCAGAGGGCCGAGACGGCGACAATCGCCGCGGCGGCCAGCGGAGATGACAAGGTACGGTTCACGGTCGTGGTCCTCATGGATGTTCAGGGATCGTCATCGCGCGGACGCGGTGCGCCTGTTTTCGGCCGCGGCCAATCGGAAGCCGATCGCTCAAGCCCGGTTGCGCTATTGCATCCTTGCGACGTCGGACAAATGGTCTAGGTTGGGTCTGCCAGAAGACCCACTTTTGGACAAACTGGTGGAACCACTTGATGTCCGGAAGGCCGGAGCGCCGCACGCGCCAGCGGTTTCCCCTCGATGCGCTGAGTCTCGACGAGGGCGCGGCAGAGCCGCTTTATCGTCAGCTTGAAGACCAGATCCGGACGGCGATCTGGCAGGGCCGCTTGCGGCCGGGCGAGCGGTTGCCGTCGACACGCCGGCTGGCGCGGGACCTGGGTGTCGCCCGCAACACCGCGATCAACGCCTATAACCAGCTCATCATCGAGGGCTATCTCGCAACGGCGACGGGGTCGGGAACCCGCGTCGCCCAGGACCTGCCGGAGGCGCTGTTGCAGGTGCCCGGGCGCCGGGCGATACCGACATCGGCGGCAGAGCCGGTCTCGCTTTCCGCCGCCGCCCAACGGATCGCGGCCTTCAGCCCCTGGATCGGCGCCGAGATGGATCGTCCGGCCCGGCCATTCCGACCGCACACCCCGGCGACCGATGCGTTCCCCCGGGAGCTATGGGCGCAGCTGACGACGCGCCGGCTGCGGCGGACATCCCGTGGCCTGCTCGAGCGCGGCGACCCGCGCGGCTACCGGCCGCTCCGCGAGGCCGTCGCCGGCTACCTCGGAAGCGCGCGCGGCGTTGTTTGCAGCGCGGATCAGGTGATCATCACGGCCGGCGCGCAGCAAGGCATTGAGATCATCGCAAAGCTGCTGCTGGAACCCGGCGACAGCGTCCAAATGGAGGACCCTGGCTACGCGCCGGCACGGATCCTGTTCGAGTTGGCCGGCGCCAAGGTCGTACCGATTCCAGTCGATGGGGAGGGGATGGAGGTCTCGCGCCTCGATGACGGTGCGCCGTCCGCCAAGCTCGTCTACGTAACGCCAAGCGCCCAGTTCCCGCTTGGCATGACCATGTCGCTGCCGCGCCGGCTGGCCCTGGTCGCCTGGGCCGATCGCCAGGGCGCGATGATCCTGGAGGATGACTACAACGGCGAGTACCGCTACGCCGGACGGCCGCTGCCGGCCCTGCACGGCCTCGCTCCGGCCGGCCGGGTTCTCTATGCCGGCAGCTTCAGCAAGCTGCTGTTTCCGTCCTTGCGAATCGGCTACGTGGTCGTGCCGCCGGACATGGTCGATCACTTCGCCGCCACCCGATGGCTCATTGACCGCCACTCACCGCTGCTGGAACAGGCGGTGCTGGCCGACTTCATCGAGGAGGGCCATTTCGCCCGCCATGTCCGCCGTATGCGGACCCTATACGCCGAGCGGCAGGCCGCGCTGGTGGAATCCTCCGCGAGCGATCTGGACGGAGTCTTGCAGGTGCCGGCGTCCGATGCCGGGCTGCATCTCGTCGGCTGGATCGCCGGGTCGATGAGCGAAGGGGCAGTCCTGCAGGCGGCTCTTTTGGCCGGTGTCGAGCTGACGCCGACCTCGTGGTTCAGCGTGCTCAGACCGCCCCAACCCAGCGTTATCCTGGGATACGCGCCGTTCTCTCCGAAGGAGATCCGGCGCGCAACCAGGTCCCTTGCCCGCGCACTGGATCGCTAGAGGCGGAGGCCAAGCAGCGCCGCGACGAGGGTGAGCGCGAGCAGCACGCCTCCACCGATGGTCAAGTGCCCCAGGGCGTTTGCGGTGGCGCGCCGCATCTTGTGGGCGAGCAGCACTTGCCGCAGCCCGCAAGCGGCATGAACGGCGACGGCTGTGACGGCAAGTGCGTAGTGCGGGATCAGGCGGACACTCCAGGGATCGCCGAGCAGCCCGACCGGCGCCCCCGACGCCCACGCCCAATCGGTGTCGATCCCGAACTTGGCCCGCGCCATGAGCAGCGCCGCGGTCAAGTGGCTGAACAGGAAGGCACCGAGATAAGCGCCGCTGGCCGTCTGCAGCGCGCCCCAGCCATCGCTGGCGGTGGCGGTGCGGTGACGTGCCAGCGCCGCTCCGGAGCCGAGCAGCCAGGCAACCAGCGCTATCAAGATCGGCTCGATGGCCGGCGCGCGATACCACTGCCGCAAGGTCTCCTGGACCGCCCCGTGAGCATCGGCGCCGGCAAGCGCGAAAAGATGGTTGCCCAGATGCAGGCCGACAAAGCCGATCAGGACGGCTGCCGCGGCGACGCCGTGGCTCCAACGCAACCACGCCGCCGGCGGCGCCAGCAACACCGGCCCAGGCGGTTCGGCCCGGGCCGGCCGGATCACAAGGGCGGCCAGCGCGATCAGCCACATGGCCAGCCAGATGAACGTCTCCCAGGCCGGGAGGTCGATCGTGATCAGCACCACGCCGGTTGCGGTGAAGAGCGGCGGGACTGCAACGGTCAAATGGGCCAGGCGTCGGGCGCGCAGTGCGGCCTTGCTGATCGATGACAGCGCGCCGAGCCGCCGGATGGCGACGAGACCGATCGCCGGAATCGCAAACGCAAGGGCAAGCGCCATTGCCGCCCCGGCCAGGGCGGCGCGGGATCCGGCAGCGGCCGGGCCGAGCGCCGCGAAGAACAGCGCGAGGACGAAGGGGTAGGCGAGATTGGCCGCGATCAGTTGTGCCGCGAGTGGCCGCTCGTCGCCAAGCTCGGCTATGCCAAGGACGCGGCCGGAGAGCGAAAGCGGGTCGGCCGATCCGGTGGACACCGCCGGCGCTCCGCCAAGGGTCGGAATTCTCGGTTTCATCATCATCTTCCAGTGGTCGGAGAATTTGCAGCCGCGGCGATGGCCGAATTTGGCCACCTGCGTCGATACGGTCCCGTGTCGCGGATCGAAGCGACTGCGCAACGCTGGAGAGATGGGAAAGGGTGGGTCCTCCACGAGACCCACCCTGAGAGAAACCAATGGAGCCACTTTGTGGCGCCGTGAACAATCGATTTCAGGCGGCACGCCTGGCTTGCCCCGCCTGACGCGACGACGCCAGCGCGCCCGCCAGTTCGGCCACATGCCGGCCCTGGAACCGGGCGCCGTCCAGTTCGTTGTCGCTGGGCGGGCGGTGGTCGCCGTTCTCGTCGACGGCCAGGGTGGTCGCGCCATACGGCGAGCCGCCGGTGATCTCGTCCATGCGGGTCTGGCCGGCGAAGGTGTAGGGCAGCCCCGCGACCAGCATGCCCAGATGCAGCAGGGAGGCGTGCAGGGACAGCAGCGTGTGCTCCTGGCCGCCATGCTGGCTGGCGCTCGACGTGAAGCCGCCGCCGATCTTGCCGACGAGCGCGTTGCGGGCCCACAGCCCGCCGCAGCGGTCGAGGAAGTTCTTCATCTGCGACGCCATGTTGCCGAAGCGGGTCGGTGTGCCGAACAGGATGGCGTCGTATTCGACAAGCTCTTCGACGGTGGCGACCGGCGTATCGTCGGCGACATAGCCGGCTTCGCGGGCCGTCTCGGCGTCGACCAGCTCGGGGACACGGCGGACGGCGGCCGTTGCACCGGCCTGCCGCGCGCCCTCTGCGACGGCGGCGGCCATCTCGGCGATGTGTCCGTAGGAGGAGTAGTAGAGAACAAGGATCTTGGTCATGGTTCGTCTCCTGATCTTTCGGGGTGACAAGGACGGGCCGGGCTTGACCGGTCAGCGTGCCGGCTGGGGCAGTGCCCCGGCGGGTGCCGGGCGGGGCGGGCGCTGGCTCAGCCAGACGCTGCCCAGGATGACCAGCACGCCGAGGATCTGCGGCAGGCTGAGCGATTGGCCGAGCACCGACCAGCCGAGCAGCACCGCCGTCATCGGGCTGAAGAAGCCGAGCGCGGAGACCGCGGCGGGTTCCAGCCGCGCGATACCGCGGATCCACAGCAGGTAGGAGAAGGCGGCGCCGATCAATCCGAGATAGGTGAAGCCGACGATGTTGGGCACGGTCAGGGCAGGCAGAGCCGGCTCCAGCCACAGCGCCGCTGGCACCAGCAGCAGGCCGCCGGCGGACAGTTGCCATGCGGTGAAGGTGAGCGGCGAGACGGGCGGCTGCCAGCGGCGGGTCAGGACCACGCCGGTCGCCATCGAGACCGCGCCGGCCAGACCGGCGGCGATGCCGACCGGGTCGAGGGCGGCGTTCGGGGTCAGGATCAGCAGCGCGACGCCGCCCATGCCGGCCACCGCCGCGACGACGGAGAACAACCGGATCGGCGATCCGAGCAAGCCGCGGGCCAGGAAGATCACCACCAGCGGCTGGATCGCCCCGACCGTGGCGGCGACGCCGCCGGGCAGCCGGTAGGCGGCGACGAACAGCAGCCACCAGAAGATCGAGAAGTTCAGGGCGCCGAGCACGAAGATCTTCGGCCACCATTCGCCGGCCGGCAGGCGCCGCACCAACAGGAGGAGCAGCAGCCCGGCCGGCAACGCCCGCAGCATGGCGACGGTCAGCGGATAGCCGTCGGGCAGGAGTTCGGTGGTCACGAGGTAGGTGCTGCCCCAGACGGCCGGGGCGAGGGCGGTCAGCATCAGATCGGAGGTGCGTGTCATGGCGAGGTGTCCCGGAAAAGTATCTTGACCTCAAGATAAGTCGAATTGTCTTGACGTCAAGATAAATTTCTGGCGTTCATCGTGCATGGACCGCGTCGACAGGATCTTGGCCCAGTGGAACCGGGAGCGTCCGGACCTCGATGTCGGGCCGATGGGCCTGATCGGCCGGGTGCGCCGGGTGTCCGCGCATCTGGGTCGGGGGATGGAGAAGACCCTGGCCGAGCACGGGCTGAACAGCGCGACCTTCGACGTGCTGGCCACCCTGCGACGGTCGGGTGCGCCTTACAGCCTGTCGCCCGGCGACCTTCTCGCCACGATGATGATCACGTCGGGCACCATGACCAACCGGGTCGACCAGCTGGAGAAGGCCGGCTTCGTGCGCCGCACCAGCAATCCGGAAGACGGCCGCAGCGTCATCATCTCCCTGACCGATGAGGGCTTCGCCCTGGTCGACAAGGCCGTCGCCGCCCATGTGGCGACCCAGACCCGGCTGGTGTCGGGCCTGTCCGCGGAGGAGAGGGCGGACCTCGACCGGCTGATGAGCAAGTTCCTGCTGGGTTTCGAGTCGGACGACTGACGGCCCCCCACACCGTCATTGCGAGGAGCCGAAGGCGACGCGGCAATCCACTGCCGGCCGCGAGAGTGGATTGCCGCGTCGCTGACGCTCCTCGCAATGACGATGAATGGGGGTCATGCCGGATTAAACACAGAAACTTTGTATTGAACTGTCCATTTCCACATCTAATCTCTGTTTAATCAGAATTTTCCGGTAAATAGCGCCGATGGGTGGGGATATGGCGAAGATCTACGTCCTGCATGAGAACGATGCCTGGCTGCCGCCATTGCGCCAGGCTTTCGCCAGCCTGGGCCTGCCCTATGAGGAGTGGTTCCTGGACGAGGGCACCATCGACCTGTCGGAGGCGCCGCCCGAGGGCGTGTTCTACAACCGCATGAGCGCCTCGTCCTTCACCCGCGACCATGTCCGCGCCCCGGAGTTGACCGCCGGCGTGCTGGCCTGGCTGCAGGCCCATGGCCGGCGGGTGGTGAACGAGGGCCGCGCCCTGGAACTGGAGGTCAGCAAGGTCAAGCAATACGCCGCCCTGGCCGCGCAGGGCATCCGCACGCCGCGCACGCTGGTCGCGGTCGGCCGCGATGCGCTGGTCGACGCCGCCCGGCGCTTCGGCCCGGGCCAGGTCATCCTGAAGCCCAATCGCGGTGGCAAGGGCCATGGCGTGCAGCTCTTCGCCGATGCCGAGGCGCTGATCGCCCATGTCGGCTCCGACACCTACGAGCCGCCGGTCGATGGTGTGGCGCTGGTTCAGCAATATGTCGAGGCCCCGGCGCCGTTCATCACCCGGGCGGAGTTCATCGGCGGGCGTTTCCTCTATGCGGTGCGGGTCGATACCTCGCTCGGCTTCGAGCTGTGCCCGGCCGATGCCTGCGCCGTCGATGGCGGCCCGCCGGTGCCGAAATTCACCATCGTCGACGGCATCGATCCCGACCTCCAGGCGGCCTATGAGCGGTTCCTCTCGGCCAACGGCATCGAGGTGGCGGGAATCGAGTTCGTGGTTGATCGGGCCGGCGACATCTTCACCTACGACATCAACACCAATACCAACTACAATCCCGACGCAGAGGCACGCGCCGGCCGTTCCGGAATGGGAGCGCTGGCGCGTTTCCTCGGCGACGAGCTGGCGCGTCTGCAGGGGATCCGCGCCGCCGTCTGATCGCCGCCTTATGGCGGCACAGGGGGAGGGGCGCATGGCCGCGCCACAGGGTGACACCGACGTCCCGCTGGCGCGGTGGGCGGAGTTGGCGGATTGGCGCCGTCGGATCGCCGAGCTCTATGCCCTGATCCGCGCCGATCCGGACCCGCGGGCCGCCTGGACCCGCTGGCGGGCAGAGCGCGACCGGCTGTTCGAGCATCACCCGCAATCGCCGCTGTCGATCGTCGGCCGCGCCGCCTTCAAAGGCATCCCTTATTTCGACTACGATCCGCGCTTCCGCTTCCAGCTCGGGCTGACCTCCCTGGACGCCGCCGCGGCGACCGCGATCGATCTCGGCGCAGACGGCACCATCACCCTGCAGCCCTTCGCCCGCACCGAGGGCCTTGCCGAAGCCCTGGGCGGGGAGCTAACGGTCTTCTGGATCCTCGGCTATGGCGGCGGGCTGTTCCTGCCCTTCACCGACGCGACGTCGGGACAGCAGACCTATGGCGGCGGCCGCTATGTGCTGGACGGCATCAAGGGCGCGGATCTCGGCCTCGCCGACGGAAGGCTGACCGTCGACTTCAACTTCGCCTACAACCCCTCATGTGCCCATTACCCGGGCTGGACCTGCCCGCTGGCGCCGCCGGAGAACCGGCTGCCGGGGGCCGTCACCGCCGGTGAGATGGCCTCCGATTAGGCGGACAGCTCATCGGGTTGCGGCTTGCTCTTGCGGAACAGGCTGAAGGCGCGGCCGTCCACCGCCGCGAGGCCTGCGAAGATCAGCGCCATGCCGACGAAGGCGGTCCAATGCGGCTGCTCGCCGAGCACGAACACGCCCAGCAGCAGTGCGCTGACCGGGATCAGGAAGGTGACCAGCAGCAGGTTGGTCGCCCCGGCCAGGGCCAGGATGCGAAAATACAGCAGATAGGCGACCGCGGTGCACAGCACCGCCAGCCCGACCACCGCCAGCAGCGCGCCCGCGCCCGGCGCGGCGGTCCAGGGCCGCTCGATGACCAGCGCCAGGGGTGCCACCATGACCGTGCTGGTGGTCAGCATGCCGGCGGCCGCGACGGCCGGCGAGATGCCCTTGAAGCGGCGTCCGAAGATGCCCGCGCAACCATAGGAAAACGAGGCCACCAGGATGGCGATCTGGGCCAGCGCGTTGACCCCGAGGCCGCCCAGCGCGTCCGGCCCGATCAGCACCACGACGCCGACCAGCCCGAACAGCACACCGGCGAACTTGCCGGCGGTCATCTTCTCGTCGCGGGTCAGGAAATGGGCCAGCAGGACGGTGAACAGCGGTGTGGTGGCATTGAGGATCGAGGCCAGCCCGCTTTCGATATGCACCTGCCCCCAGGCGATCAGGCTGAACGGAACCAGGTTGTTCAGCGCGCCCATGACGATGAAGGCGCCCCACAGCCCGGCGTCGCGCGGCATGCGCTCGCCCGTGGCGTAGATGAAGATCAACAGCGCCAGCGCCCCCAACCCGACCCGGCCGGTCACCAGGGTGAACGGCCCGAGCCCGTCGAGCGCCAGCTCCACGAAGAAGAACGATCCGCCCCAGAGGACCGACAGCAGGATCAGCAGGCCCCAGACGCCGGCGGTCATGGTCTTGTTGCTCATCGATCCGCTTCCTCGCCGGTTGTCGTCGAGCAGGGTAGTTCCGGCCGGCCCGGCCGGCGACCCGGAACTTGCGCGGGCTGCCAGACCGCGTGATCGCGGCTATGCTCCCGCATGGCCATCAGATGAGAGACGCGGCGTGGGCCTGATCCCGAACATAGATCTCGCGACCGCGGCAGCGGGCGAGGACGGCGCGGCACGGGTTGCGGCCAAGCTTCGCTCGGCCTGTGCGGATGTCGGATTCTTCCTCATCTCCGGTCACGGCGTGCCGCAAGCGGTGATCGACGGCTGCTGGAGTGCTGCGCGCGGCTTCTTCGACCTGCCTCTCGATCGGCGCATGGCGGTCGCCATGCCCTACACGGGCTATCCCTACGGCTACGCGCAGCTGCTGTCGGAGGCGCTGTCACAGTCGCTGGGCGAGGCGACGCCGGCCGATCTGAAGGAGAGCTATTCAATTGGCCCGCTTGGCCGGCCGGACCGGCCAATGGCCCCGGGAGAGGCGGAATTCGTCTATGCCGAGACTCCGTGGCCGGACGGCCCACAAGGGTTTCGCACAGCCTGTGAGGACTACTACCGGGCCCTTGGCGCGCTCGCCGAACGCCTGATGGCGCTCTTCGCACGGGCGCTCGATCTGCCGCCGGATTTTTTCGCCGACAAGATCGACCAGCCGATCAGCGCCCTGCGCATGATCAACTATCCCGACCAGCCGACCCCTCCGGAATCCGGCCAGCTTCGCGCCGGCGCCCATACCGACTACGGCAGCCTGACGATCCTGCTGCAGGATGATGCACCGGGCGGTCTCCAGGTCTGCGGTCGGGACGGGGTTTGGCATGACGTGCCGGCGATTCCCGGCACCTTCGTCGTCAATATCGGCGACCTGATGGCCCGCTGGACCAACGATCGTTGGATCTCGACCCTGCACCGGGTCGTCAATCCGCCGCCGGATGCCGGGGGGTCGGCGCGGCGCCAGTCGATCGCCTTCTTCCACCAGCCCAATTGGAGTGCGGAGATCACCTGCCTGCCGGGCTGCGTCGGCCCCGGCGAGTCGCCGCGATACCCGCCGACCCGCTCCGGCCCGCACCTCATGTCCAAGTTTCAGAGCACGGTCGAACTGTCTGAGACGTAGAGAAAAAGTCTTGAGCGACCGCAGCCGTGCCGCCGCCGGCAGGGCGGCGACACGGCCGTCGCGCCGGCGGAGGCCCTCCGGTCAGGACTCCGGCGCGGATTGCCAGAGCGCGATCTTGGCGCCGGTCGGGTCGGCGAGAACGGTGAACCAGCCCATGCTGGGGACCTGGGTCTTGCCCTGCAGCAGTTCGGCGCCCAGCGACGTCGCCTTCTCGGTCGCGGCGTCGATGTCCTCGACATTGATGTATGAAAGCCAGTGCGAACCGCCGCCCTGGCCGTTCAGCGCCGCCAGCCCGCCGGGGGTGCCGTCGCCGGGCTTGATGAAGGTGTAGGGGCCCATCGGCGTCTCGATGTCCTCGAACTCCCAGTCGAACATCGCGCCGTAGAAGTCTTGCGCCTTCTTGGTGTCGCTGGCATGCAGCTCCACATAGACAAACGGATTGCCCATTGTCCTGTCCTCGCTCGTCGGATCGTCGGGCGTCGCGCCGGCAATCAGGAGCGGCGCGACGATTTGCAGAGCATAGGGGCGCCCTGCTGACAGCATTCTGTCAGCACATGTCAGCAGGGCTTGCCGTGCCATCGGCCGGACTTCGCACTTGGAATTCCCGTCCCCATCGGCATGATCGCCCGCGCGATCTCCCCGCCGTTGAAGGGCTCTCGATGCGATACGCCGTTCCTCCGCCAGTGATGGTCACCCTGCCGATCCGCGATCGGTCGGATGTCTTTCCGGTCCACCGGATCTACTGCGTCGGCAGGAACTACGCCGCCCACGCGATCGAGATGGGCGCCGACCCGGACAAGGAGCCGCCTTTCTTCTTCCAGAAGAACCCCGACAACCTGGTGCCCGGCGGCGGTGACTTCCCCTATCCGCCCGCGAGCGAGGACGTGCATCACGAGATCGAGCTGGTGGTGGCCCTGGGCGTCGGCGGCGCCGACATACCCGTGGAGCGGGCGCTGGACCATGTCTTCGGCTATGCGGTGGGGCTCGACATGACCCGTCGCGACCTGCAGGGCCGGGCGAAGAAGGCCGGCCGGCCCTGGGAGGTCGGCAAGGCCTTCGAGCATTCCGCGCCGTGCTCGGAGATCGTGCCGGCCGAGGCGATCGGGCATCCGGACCGGGGCGTGATCGCGCTGACCGTCAATGACGCGCCGCGCCAGCGGGGCAACCTCGACCAACTCATCTGGAAGGTGCCGGAGATGGTCGCGTACCTGTCCGGCCTGTTCACGCTTCAGCCGGGCGACCTGATCTTCTCCGGCACGCCGGCCGGGGTCGGGCCGGTGGCGCGCGGCGACCGGCTCCACGGCTGGATCGACGGCATTGGCGATCTCGCGGTGACCGTGGTTTAGTGCGCATCCGCGCCGCGACGGCGCCTCTTTTTCCGACTGCCCGCAGGCCCATGACGACCAATTTGCACGCGCTCCTGCAGACCGGCGCCGACGCCGACCCGGCCCTCCTGCAGCCCGGCGGCCGGCCGCTGACCTACGGTGCACTCCGGCACCTGGCCGACTCCACGATGGACCGGCTGAACGGGCTCGGCATCGGTCGCGGCGACCGGGTCGCCATCGTGCTGCCGAACGGGCCGGAGATGGCAGCGGCCTTCGTGGCCATCGGTGCGGCCGCGACGACCGCGCCGCTGAACCCGGCCTATCGTGCGGAGGAATTCGCCTTCTACCTCTCCGACCTGAACGCCAGGGCGCTGGTGGTCGCCGCCGGCAGCGACAGCCCGGCGATCGCGGTGGCGGCTGAGCAGGGCATTCCGGTCCTGACCCTGGAGCCGGAGCCGGCGGCGGGTGCCGGCGCCTTCCGCCTGGAGGGTGAGTCCATCGGCGCGGCCGATAGGCCCGGCCGGGCGGAGGCGGACGACATCGCCCTGGTGCTGCACACGTCGGGCACCACCTCGCGGCCGAAGATCGTGCCGCTGACCCAGGCGAACGTCACCGCATCGGCGGCGCATATCCGCGACAGCCTGGCGCTGACCGCCGCCGACCGCTGCCTCAACATCATGCCGCTGTTCCACATCCACGGTCTGATCGCGGCGGTGCTGTCGTCGCTGTCGGCCGGGGCGAGCATCTTCTGCGCTCCGGGCTTCAACGCGCTGAAGGTGTTCCAGTGGTTCGCGGAGGCTGAACCGAGCTGGTACACCGCCGTGCCGACCATGCATCAGGCGATCCTGGACCGCGCCCCGCGCAATGCCGAGATCGTCGCCGGCATGGAGCTGCGCTTCGTGCGCTCCTCCTCCTCCTCGCTGCCGCCGCAGGTGATGGCGGCGCTGGAGGGGACCTTCCGATGCCCGGTGATCGAGGCCTATGGCATGACCGAAGCGGCGCACCAGATGGCCAGCAACCCGCTGCCGCCGCGCGCCCGCAAGCCGGGCAGCGTCGGCCTTGCCGCCGGCCCCGAGGTGGGCGTGATGGATACGACCGGCGCGTTGCTCGGCGCCGACCAGGTGGGCGAGATCGTCATCCGCGGCCCCAACGTCACCGCCGGCTATGAGAACAACCCGGCGGCCAATGCCGAGGCCTTCGCCCATGGCTGGTTCCACACCGGCGACCAGGGCGTGCTGGACGGCGATGGCTATCTGCGCATCACCGGCCGGCTGAAGGAGATCATCAACCGCGGCGGCGAGAAGATCTCCCCGCGCGAGGTGGACGAGGTGCTGATGGACCATCCGGCGGTCAGCCAGGCGGTCACCTTCGCCCTGCCGCATCCCAAGCTGGGCGAGGACGTCGCGGCCGCGGTGGTGCTGCGCGAGGGGCAGGCGGCCGGCGACCGCGAACTGCGCGATTTCGTCGCCCAACGCCTCGCCGACTTCAAGGTTCCGCGCAGGCTCGTCTTCCTGGACGAGATCCCCAAGGGCGCGACGGGCAAGCTACAGCGCATCGGGCTGGCGGAAAAGCTGGGGCTGGCGTGATGAGAGACAACGCGGCGCGTTACGCATTCATCGTAGCCCCCTCACCCTCCCAACGCTTCGCGTCGGGTCCCTTCCTCTCCCACAAGGGGAGAGGGGATTTTGCGCCAGCGCTGGTCTCAACCCCTCTCCCCTTGTGGGAGAGGGAGGGACCCGCGCGTCAGCGTGGGAGGGTGAGGGGGCTCATGACGACACCCCAGCAATTTCCATCTGGTTGCCTGATATGAAGATCTGCGTTTTCGGGGCCGGCGCCATCGGCGGGCTGGTCGGGGCGAAGCTGGCGGCGGCGGGGGAGGCCGAAGTCAGCCTGATCGCGCGCGGGCCGCATCTGGCGGCGATGCGGGAGAACGGGCTGACACTGACAAGCGCCGAGGGCGAGACCGTCGTGCCGGTCACGGCCACCGACGACCCGGCCGCGCTCGGCCCGCAGGACTATGTGATCGTCGCGCTGAAGGCCCATTCGGTCACCGGCATCGTCGACCGGCTGCAGCCGCTGTTGGGGCCCGACACCGCCGTGGTGACGGCCCAGAACGGCGTGCCCTGGTGGTACTTCCACCGCCTCGACGGACCCTATGAGGGCCGTCGCATCGAGGCGGTCGATCCGGGCGGCCGCATCTGGCAGGGCATCGGGCCGGAGCGGGCGATCGGCTGCGTCGTCTATCCGGCGGCGGATGTCTCCGCGCCTGGCGTGATCCACCATCTTTCCGGTGACCGTTTCCCGATCGGCGAGCCGTCGGGGGAGAAGAGCGAGCGGGTCGTCGCCCTGTCGCGGGTGATGGTCGCGGCCGGCCTCAAGGCGCCGGTCCGGCCGCACATCCGCAACGACATCTGGGTCAAGCTCTGGGGCAACGTCTCCTTCAACCCGATCTCCGCGCTGACTTGTGCGACATTGGACCGCATCCACGGCGATGCCGGCACCCGCAGCGTCGCGCGGGCGATGATGGTCGAGGCCCAGGCGATCGGCGAGGCGCTGGGCGTCAAGTTCCCGATCGACGTCGACCGCCGCATCGAGGGTGCCGGCGAGGTCGGCGCCCACAAGACCTCGATGCTGCAGGATCTCGAGCTTGGCCGCCCGATGGAGATCGACGCCCTGGTCACCGCAGTGCAGGAACTCGGCCGCATGACCGACATCGCCACCCCGACGATCGATTTGGTGCTCGCGCTGGTGCGCCAGAGGGCGGAAGTGGCCGGCTGCTACGCCAGTTAGCCGGCCTGCTTCACCTCGGAGAGCAAAAAGTCACGTCGATACGGCCAGGCGGGCCTTCCTTTCGCCGGATTGAGTCCCAACCTTAGGAAGATTGCATAACACGATGGCGGTCTGGGCGGCGGCCTGGGCCGACCGTCGGGCGGATTTTTCAGGGGACTTGACGATGGCCAAGGTCATCGAGGCGGCCGCGGCGTTCGAGCGCAAGGCGACGACGCATACCGGCTACCGGCTCATCATCGAGCCGAGCGAAAAGCGCATCCGGGTTGTGTTCAATGGCGAGGCGGTGGCCGACAGCCGCCGGGCGCTGGTGATGCACGAGACCCGGCTGCCGCTGGTCTACTACTTCCCGCGCGACGATGTGCGCCTGGATCTGCTGACCCCGACCGACCACACGACATACTGCCCGTTCAAGGGCAACGCCCGGCACTGGTCGATGACGGTCGGCGACAAGACCTCCGCGACCGCCGCCTGGAGCTATGAGCAGCCCTTCGACGAGGCGGCGATGGTGGAAGGCTACATCGCCTTCTACTGGGACCAGATGGATGCCTGGCTGGCCGACGATGCCGCCATCACGATCCCGGACTGGAAACCCGAGACCACCATCGACAACCCCTTCGTGCCGTGGCTGATCCACGAGGCCCCGAGAGTTAAGTCGACCATCGATCTGGTCGAGCGCCTGGCCAAGATGCTGGTGGCCGAGGGCATGCCGATCTTCCGCATGCGGGTGATGATCCAGACCCTGAACCCGCTGCTGTTCGCCCATGGCTATTCCTGGCAGGAGGACATCGACGAGATTGCCGAGTTCCAGCCGACCCATGCCGGCATTCAGGGTCCGCAGTTCCGGGAGAGCCCCTTCGCGGTGATCCTGAATGGCGAGGGCGGGGTGCGGCGGCGGCTCGACGTACCCAATCCGAAGCTCGATTACCCGGTGCTGAAGGATCTGCTGGAGCAGGGCGCGACCGATTACGTGGCGATGCCGCTGCAGTTCTCCGACGGGCAGATCAACATCATCACCTTCGTCTCCCACGCCCCCGGCGGCTTCGCCACGGAGCATCTGGGCCATCTCTACGAGATCCTGCCCAATCTCAGCCGGCAGCTCGAGGCGCATGCCCAGCGCATGTCCTCCATGTCGCTGCTGCAAACCTATCTCGGCGAGAAATCCGGCGAGCGGGTGCTGATGGGCCGGGTCAAGCGCGGCGACGGCGAGGACATCCACGCGGTCATCGTCTTCAGCGACCTGCGCGGCTCGACGGCCCTGGCGGAGTCGCTGCCGCGCGAGGAGTACCTGGCGGCGCTGAACCAGTATTTCGACAGCACCGCCGGCGCGGTCATCGAGCATGGCGGCGAGGTGCTGAAATTCATCGGCGACGCCATGCTGGCGATCTTCCCGATCAACAACCCCGACTGCGAACATCCCGAGGCCTGCGCCAGCGCCGTCGCGGCGGTCCGCGAGGCCGAGCAGCGCCTGGCCACGGTCAACGCCGAGCGCGCCGAACAGGGCCAGTGCCCGCTCGCCTTCGGCATCGCCCTGCATCGCGGCGACCTGACCTACGGCAATATCGGCAGCGAGCACCGGCTCGACTTCACGGTGATCGGCTCGGCGGTCAACGAGGCCTCGCGCATCGAGGACATGAGCAAGGTGCTCAAATCCCCGATCGTCGTCTCCACCGCCTTCGCCCGCAGCATCCCGGACGAGCTGGTCTCGCTCGGTGTCCACGCGCTGCGCGGCTTCCGGGAGAAGCAGGAGATCTTCACCCTGCCGGCGGCGGATGGGGCGAACGACAGCGATCAGCCCGGCGACACCGGCTCCTGATGTCGAAAGAGCCGTTGAGAATGCGGGACCTCTGGCCCGTGGCGGCGATACTCGGGTTGGAAATCGTCATCGTCGCAGTTGCCGTCCTGTTGTTCTCCGCCAGGGGCGGAGCGCTGTTCGAGGATGACAGCGGGCTCGGGCACTACGCTCTCGCTATCATGCTCATCTTCATTGTCGGCGTGAACTTCGTTTGGCCAATCTGGGCCGTGTTCCGTGACTGGCGATCCGGGCACCCCGGCCGCGCTAGCTCCGACGCGCCACAACCTCCTTCAGAAAGTCGATAAAGGCTCGGACCTTGAGCGGGACGTAGGCGCGGCTGGGGTAGAGCAGCCAGGCGGCGGTGTCGAAATCCGTCGCCGTGACGTCGTGGTCGGGGAACAGGTCGACCAGGCGGCCGGCGGCCAGATCATCGCCCACCAGCCAATCGGCCAGCAGCGCCGGCCCGAGCCCGTCCAGGCAGCATTGCCGCAGTGCCTGGGCGTTGGAGATCACCAGGCTGCCGTCGACCGGGACCTCCATGGTCGGGCCGGCGGGCTCGCGAAACCGCCAGTGCGTTCGGAAGCCACTGAACGGAAAGCGCAGGCAATCCAGGGATTGCAGGTCGGTCGGTGCGGCGGGGCGGCCCCGTGCCTCCAGAAAGCCCGGGCTGGCGCAGACCCGGTGGCGGACCGGCATCAGCCGGGTTCCGATCAGATCGACATCCGGGCGCGGGCCGAGGCGGATCGCGAGATCGATGCCCTCTGCGACCAGGTCGATGGCCGCGTCGTTGAGGATCAGGTCGAGCTTCAGGTCGGGATAACGGGACCGCAGCTCAGGGAGCAGTGGCGTGAGGACCGCATACCCGAAGGCGACCGAGGCGGTGATGCGCAGCATTCCGGATGGTGAGGTCGCGAGGTCCCGGGCCTCGGCGGATGCGCGATCGATCTCGCCAAGCAGCGGCTCGATGCGCTGGAAGTAGACACGCCCGGCCTCGGTCGGCGACAGCCGCCGGGTGGTGCGCTGGAACAGGCGCACGCCGATCTCGGCCTCCAGCCCGGCGATGACCCGCGAGATGGAGGAGGGGTCCTGATCGCGGCGCCGCGCCACCTCGGCGAAGCTGCCGCCGCGCATCACCTCCGCGAAGATGTCGAGGGTGTCGAGGTTCATTCATGCAGGAATAGCATGAATGATATTCCGTGCGTCAGCTTTCCGGTGAAATTGGCATGTGGGACAACGCCGGCATCCAAAACACGGAGGGTTGAGGCCATGAAGATCGCGGTATTCGGACTGGGCGCCATGGGGTCCCGAATGGCGAAGCGGCTGGTCGAGGCCGGCCACGCGGTCACCGTCTACAACCGTTCCGTCGGGCCGGCGGAAGCGCTCGCCGATCTCGGCGTATCGGTGGCGCCGACCCCGAGGGCGGCCGCCGAGGGCGCGGAGATGGTGATTGCCATGCTGACCGACGACGACGCCTCCCGCGCCGTCTGGACCGATCCGGAGACCGGCGCACTGGCCGGGCTCTCCGCCGGCGCCATCGCCATCGAGTCGAGCACGCTGACACCCGGCTGGGCGCGTGACCTCGCGAGGGCGATTGATAGTCGGGATGCGGCATTCATCGACGCGCCTGTCGCCGGCTCGCGGCCCCAGGCGGAAGCCGGGCAGCTAATCTACCTGGTCGGCGGCGAAGACGGCGCGGTCGAGCGCGCCCGTCCGGTTCTGCAGATCATGGGCGGCGCCATCCACCATGTCGGGCCGGTATCCCACGGCGCGGTGCTGAAGCTGGTGGTCAACGCGCTGTTCGGCATCCAGGTTGCTTCCGTGGCGGAATTGATCGGGTTCCTGGAGGCGTCCGGGCTGGATGCGGAAAAGGCCATTGGTTTGCTCGGCGAGACTCCGGTCATGAGCCCGGCAGCCAAGGGCGTCGCCGGGCAGATGCTGGCGGGTAATTTCGCGCCGATGTTCCCGATCGACCTGGTCGCCAAGGATTTCCGATACGCGGTTGATGCCGCCTCGGGCGCGGGCGCCGACCTCCCTTTGGCGCACTCAACCGGTGACGTATACCGAATGGCTGCCGAGCGCGGATATGGCGGCGACAACGTTGCCGGCGTGGTGCAGCTCTATCGGCCGTCGGAGCGCTGAGCCCTCACCCGGCTCGCCGATGCTCGCCACCCTCTCCCAGAGGGAGAGGGTCGATCACCGCCGGCTGAAACGACCCTCTCCCACTGGGAGAGAGCCTGCCCCCGGCTTGATCGGGGGGTGGGCTGCCGAAGGCAGGCCGGGTGAGGGCTATCGGTGCCGACGCCTGGATTTCAGCGCGCCGGCATATCCGCTCAGGCCGCCCGTGACCGGTTGCGTCGCCGCCGCAGTGGCCTGTTGCCATCCGATTGCGCGGTCTTGTCGCCGCGCGGCCTCTGGGACTGCGGTCGTTGCGACTGCGGCCGAGGGGCCGACTTGCCGGCAACCTGGCGCTGGGGCTGGGCCGGCGTGTTGGCATTGGCCTGGGGCCGCCGCGCCGGACGGTTGGAGCGAGGCTTGTTCGGGGTCACCGGCCGATTGTCCTGAATCACGGCGCTGACCGGCAGGGGTTGTTTCAGCAGGCGTTCGACGGCGCGCAGCTTGTCGCGCTCCTTGACCGAGCAGCACAGGGTGATGGCGATGCCGTCGGCGCCGGCCCGGGCCGTGCGGCCGATGCGGTGCACATAGCTCTCCGCCTCGTCCGGCAGTTCGTAGTTGATCACATGGGTGACGCCGTCGACATCGATGCCGCGGGCGGCGATGTCGGTGGCGACCAGGATGCGGGCACGGCCGGACTTGAACTGGTTGAGGGCCCTCTGGCGGGCATTCTGGGACTTGTTGCCGTGGATTGCCTGGGCCTCGAAGCCGTCCTTCTCCAGGTTGCGGGCGACCTTGTCGGCGCCGTGCTTGGTGCGGGTGAAGACGACGACCCGGGCCAGGGCCGGATCGGCCAGCATGCCGGCCAGGTGGGCCCGCTTGGCCGGGGTCGGCACCATGGCGACGCTCTGGTCGATGCGATCGACGGCGACCGTCTTCGCCGCGATCTCGACCCGGACCGGGTTGTGCAACATCTCGGCGGCCAGCGCCTCGACGGGCTTGGGCATGGTGGCGGAGAACAGCAGCGACTGGCGCGCCTTCGGCAAGGCCGAGACAATGCGGCGCACGTCTCGAATGAAGCCCATGTCCAGCATGCGATCGGCCTCGTCCAGCACCAGAAAATGGGTCTGATGCAGCTTGACGCGGCCCTCGGCCATCAGGTCGGTCAACCGGCCGGGGGTGGCGATCAGGATGTCGACACCGCGCGCCAGGGACCGGATCTGCTGGCTGCGCGACAGGCCGCCCAGCACCAGCGCGGTCGACAGGTACATGTGCCGGGCATAGCCTTTCAGGGATTGCTCGATCTGTACCGCCAGCTCGCGGGTCGGGGCCAGGATCAAGGCGCGCGCGGTGCGCGGCGCCGGCCGGCCCTTCTGGCCCAGCAGCAGCCGGTGAAGGATGGGCAGCCCGAAGGCGGCGGTCTTGCCGGTGCCGGTCTGCGCCAGCCCAAGGACGTCGCGGCCGCCCAGCTGGGCGGGTATCGCGCCGGCCTGGATCGGCGTCGGCTCGGAATAGCCCGCGTCGGCCAGGGCGCGGGTCAGGGGCTCGGCCAGGCCGAGCGTCTCAAAGGTCTGTGGGATCAAAACAAAGGTACTTTCTTGTGTCTCATGCGCACTGCCACGCCGTGCGGTTGTCGCACTGGCGGCCGATGCGCTGTGTCATTGCCAGGCGCATCTGGCACGGACGGGTTTTTTCGGAAGTCGCGATGGGGCGCACCTACGGGGCGCTCTTGCGCAATCGCACGCGGTAGATGGCCCTAACGCCTTCGCATGTCAACGAAATTATGTTTCGTGACGGCAAAAAGCGCTGTTATTCCAAGCCCATGCAATTGGCGTAGAAGGTCGTCGTGGCGGGCCAGTCGGAGAACACGCCGCGCACCCCGACGTCGCGGGCCAGCACGTCGAGCAGCTCGAAGGTCACGCCGTCATTGTCGGTGGTGTCGGTGATGGTCTGATAGTACCAGCCACCGCCGCCGGCCAGCGGGCCGGAGCGCTCCAGGGTCCAGGTGATCAGGTCGAGCCCGGCGGCCTTGGCGGCCTCGGCGTAGGTCGAAGGGACGATATCCCCGTCATCGTTCAGCCCGACCAGCATCCACAGCGGCGGCGCCAGGATGTTCACATCCTGCGCCGCGAGTTCCTCCATGCTCGGCGACCAGCTAGCCGGGTCGTCATGGGCGAAGCCGTCGCGGCTGTAGCGGCCGTCAAGATAGACCGCAGTTGCGCCGAATTCCGGCTCGTTGGCGATCCAGTACAGCACGTCGTCCAGGTTGAAGGATTGGGCGAACACCCGGGCCGGGTCGATGCCGGCCACCTTGTATTCGTCGATCAATTGCTGGGCATAGTCCTCCTGGCTGTAATCGCCCTCGAACGGCATCGCCACGCCGGGGGATTTGAGCTCCGGGGTGAAGCCGGCGCCCAGGCTGTCGAACAGCTCGATGCTTTCCGCATGGGTCATCAGGGTGCCGGAGGTGGCGTAGAGGTCGGTGCGCCAGTCCGCCGTGCCGGCCATGTATTCCTCGACGGACGTCGCGTTCCGGTTGGCGGCGTCCATCTTGCCCTCGAGCATGCGGAACTGCTCCAGGGTGATGTCGCTGGTGCAGCAGCGGGCCGACGCCCGGGTGCCGGCGGCCGGGTCGGCCGGCGTGAAGGGCTCGCTGCACTGCGCCGCCAGCTCCGGGATCGCCAGGATGTTGGTGGTGGTGTGCAGGTCGCATTGCGAATGCCGGCAGACCAGCTCTCGGTCCTTGGTGAAGGTGACGTCGCATTCCAGGATGCCGGCGCCCATGCGGGCCGCCGCCACGTAGGATTCCCGCGTGTGCTCGGGGAACTGCAGCGGCGCGCCGCGATGGCCGATGGAGAAGTCGGAGGGCTGGAACGGGCCGGTGCATTGCTGCAGCTCGGCCTTCAGCGCCTCATCCTGCAGGCTGTCGACAAGGTAGTACGGTCGTGGCCCGAGCTGGACGTGGCCGTCCGCCGTGGCCGGTTCGTACGTGGTGACGATGGCGGTCGCCGCGATCGCCGCCGCCAATCCGAGTGATCCCCAATTGCGCATGCCGTCCTCCTGGCCAGACGCCATGGTCCACCGACCGTCCGGCGCCGTCCAGTCAAGTCTGAGCGAGGGGCAATGACGGTTTCACGACAATCTTCGGAAGGAATGGCGACGGTGCGGACGGCGCACGCTACGCGGGCACCGCCGCCCCGGCGAAATGGGCGCCAAGCGGCCAGAAATGGACCGGGAACCGCTCCCGCCGCACATCCTCCACGGCGAAGCCCGCCTCGGCGATCATCCGCGACGGCTCGCGGATCAGGTTGCAGCCGCCGGCGATGTGGCCCCAGGCGCCGTTCAGCCGGTGCTGCCAGCGCGCCTGCCGGGGCCGGTCGGACAGCCCGTGCTCGACGAACAGCAGCCGGCCGTCCGGCTTCAGGATGCGCCGCACCTCCGACAGCGCCCGTTCCGGTTCCGGGATCGTGCACAACGCGTAGGTGACGATCGCGGTGTCGACGCTGGAATCCTTCAGCGGGATGTCCTCCGCGCCGGTCTGGATCAGGTCGAACGGGACCGGTTGCCGGGCCAGCTTGCGGCGCGCCAGGCCGAGCATCTTCCCATCCGGCTCGATGCCGACCAGGCGCGTCACGCCGCCGGCCGGGTAGTGGGGCAGGTTGAGCGCCGATCCCAACCCGATCTCGGCGACGACCCCGCGGGCCCGCGGCACGATGGCGGCGCGCATGCGCGAGAAGGTGCCCATGGAACAGCCGCAATGGACGACATAGGGCGCGATGGCGCGATCGTAGATCGCGGCAGGTGAGAAGCTCATGGGATGTCTCCGATGATTGGCCGCCTCAGGCGGCGGTGGTCCGGGCCGATCCGCGATGCCCGGCCAGGAAGTCGGTCACGGCGTCGGCGATCTCGTCGGCCGCCAGGAAGGTCGTGAAGTGGTTGCGCCCGGGCAGGGCCAGGATTTCGCCGCCGGCCAGGTCGGCGAAGCGCCGAACCTGGTCGCAGGCCGGGTCGTCGGTCCCGGCGATCGTCAGCAATGGAGCCTTCAGCGCGGCGAGGGCGGCGGAGGCGTCCGGCCGGTCCACGGCCACGCAGGCGCGCAGCGCCCGCAGGTCGTTGGCCCGGATGCGGGCCCGCATGGCGTCGGAGACCGGGCCGGCCTCCGCCTCGACCCAGCTCAGCCAGGGTTCGACGCCGATCGCGAGCGCCTGGCGGAACGGCGCCATCTCCTGGCCGAAGGGATGGGCCGCGATCGAGACCAGACCGCCGGTCCGGCCCGGATGCTTCAATGCGACGGCCAGCGCGACCATCGCGCCCATGGAATAGCCCATCAAATCGGCCGTCCCGATGCCCAGCGCGTCGAGGACCGCGATCACGTCGGCGGCCCTGCGAGCGGGGCTATAGGCCTCCGGTGTGTGCGGCTTGTCGCTCGCGCCGTGGCCGCGGGCGTCGATCAGGATCAGGCGATGACCGGCGGCTGCGAGGCGGTCGGCATGGCCGAACTCGATCCACGACTCCCGGGTCTCGGTGAAGCCGTGCAGCAGCACCAGCGGCGGGCCGTCGCCGACCACCTCGCAGGCGATGCGGCAGTTGTCGGGGCTCATGGCGAACATGAGAATTCTCCGGATGCAATGCGATGGCCGACGGAGATATCGTGGCGACGTCCCCTGACCGTCCCCTGGCGATGCAAGTTGCCGACCCGGCGCCGATGACCCGTCTCGACCTGCTCATACTCGGACCACCGCGCCTGCGCCTGGACGGCCGCGATGTGGATCTGCGGCTCAAGAAGGGTGTCGCGTTGCTGGTCTATCTCGCCGAGGCGGCGGCACCGGTCAGCCGCGATACGCTGGCGGCGCTGCTGTGGCCGGACTTCGACGGCACCGCTGCGCGGGCCGGGCTGCGGCGGACGCTGCATCGGATCCACGCGGCCCTCGGTGGCGATATCGTCGAGGCGGATCGGGCCCAATTGCGGCTCTCATCGGCCGCCGACATTGCGGTCGATGCGCGGGCCTTCGAGCACGCCTGCGATCGTGGCGACTTTCCGCTCGCCATTGGCCTGTATCGCGGCGACTACCTCTCCGGCTTCACGTTGCCGGACTGCGAGACCTTCGAGGAGTGGGCGTTCTTCCGCCGCGAGGCCCTACGCGGGCGCCTGATCCAGGCCTTGGAACGGCTCGGCACGGATCAGATCGCCGATGGTGCGCATCTCGCCTCGGTGGCCAGCGCCGCGCGGCTCGTGGAGATCGATCCGCTCAGCGAGACCGCGCACCGCCTTTTGATCCGGGCCCACATCGCCGCCGGCGACCGGGCCGCGGCCCGGCACCAGTATGAGCGCTGCGCCCGCATCCTGTCGGACGAGCTGGGCGTCGCGCCGGAACCGGAAACGCAGGCTCTCCTGGACGAGGCGGAACCGGGTGTCGCCGCGCGTCCGGGACCGACCCGCTACGCGGCCGGCGCCGGGGTCCACCTGGCCTACCGGACCATGGGCGAGGGACCGCCCGACCTGATCCTGGTCCCGGGCTTCGTCTCCCATGTCGAACGCGTCTGGGAGGAGCCGCGGGCACGGGCCTTCCTCGCCGGGCTGTCCCAGATCGGCCGGCTGATCCTGTTCGACCGGCGCGGCGTCGGGCTCTCAGACCGTGTCGGCTCGGCGCCGACCATCGCCGCGACGTCGGCGGATATCGGTGCGGTGATGGAGGCCGCCGGCAGCCGGCGGGCGATCCTCATCGGCTCTTCGGAAGGCGGCCCCGGATGCATCAAATTCGCGGTCGACGCGCCGGACCGGCTGGCCGGGCTGGTGCTCTACGGCTCGCTGGCGAAGGGCAGCCGGTCGCCGGACTATCCCTTCGCGCTGAGCCGCGAGCAATACGCCGTATGGCTCGACCGGCTGGTGGCGCATTGGGGCGCGGCCGCGGAGATCAAGACCTTTGCGCCCAGCCTTGCCGACGATCGCAGGGCCCGGGCGTGGTGGGCCGGGCTGTTGCGGGCGGCGTCCAGCCCGGGAGCGCTCCGGGCGGTGCTGGAGGCCTTGCGCGACACCGATGTGCGCGACCTGCTGCCGTGGGTCTCCACACCGACCCTGGTGGTACACCGGCGCGGCGACCGGGCGCTCAGGATCGGCGGCGGCCGACATCTTGCCGAACACATACCCGGTGCACGTCTGGTCGAGCTGGACGGCGAGGACCATTGGTTCTTCGCCGGTGACCAGCGGGCCGTCCTGCGGGAGATCGCCGCCTTCGCCGCAGGCCTGGGACAGGGCGATCAGGCGGCGCGGCCGTAGCGCTTAAGGTATTCCTCGATCAGGGCCATCAGGTCGTCATAGCCGATCTTCAACACGGCGGTGGTGATGGTCACCGGGCTGCCGCAGAGCTTGAGATTGGATTTCCGCAGGTAGCGGGCCAGCGCGTTGCCGCCGCCGAGATACTTCTGCGGATCGGCGACCTTCACGACTAGGGTGCGCTGGTTGAAGGTGCGGTAGGTGTCGACGCCGGTGATGTCGGACCAGGGAATGAACCCGACCGCCACGCCGGTGGAATTGTCTTCCAGGCCCTCCGGGCTCAGCACGACACCGGGCCGCTGGTCCAGGATCTTGCGGATATTGAAGACACCGAGCGCTCCGAACAGCACGATGCCCAGGATTGCGACGCCTTGCACCAAAGCGGGGCTATTGAACCGCCGCTGCTGGGCGATGGCCTCCGCGTCGAGCGTCAGAAGCCAGAGGCAGAGGCCGACGAAGCCCAGGCAGGCGATGGCCAGGAACACCTGCTTGCTCCGGCTCATCGGGATCATCCGTGTGTCCTGATCCGCCATGGCGCGACCTCCATCTCAACCGGGCCCGATCCGGACCCATACCGCTCAGATGGGCATCCGCGCCGCTTGGAAACAGGGATGGCGGCGGACCGTCAGTGCGAATGCCGCGGCGTGCCGTGGGTCTCGACCACCCGCAGGTACAGCGTCGCCGGTTCTAGGCAGGCGCCGGTGGAGAGCTGGCCGACCATGCGGCGCTGGATCTCCTGCCAGGGGGTCTGGTTGACGAGGTCCGGCGGCGCGTGGGCGGCGCGGCGGGCCTCCAGCTCGGCGTCGTCGATCAGCACGTCCACCCGGCGGGTGTTCAAATCGACCCGGACTTGGTCGCCGGTCTTGAGCAGCGCCAGCCCGCCGCCGGCGGCGGATTCCGGCGAGGCGTTGAGGATCGACGGGCTGCCCGAGGTGCCGCTCTGTCGGCCGTCGCCGATGCAGGGCAGTTCGGTAATGCCGCGTTTGATGAGGGCGGCGGGTGGCGCCATGTTGACCACCTCGGCGGAGCCGGGATAGCCGATCGGGCCGCAGCCGCGGATTACCAGGATGCAGTTCTCGTCGATCTCCAGCGCCGGATCCTCGATGCGGTCGTGATAGTCCTCCGGCCCCTCGAAGACGATGGCGCGGCCCTCGAAGGCGCCCTCGCTGCCGGGGTCTGACAGGTAGCGCTCCCGGAACTCCGGGCTGATCACCGAGGTTTTCATCACCGCGCCGTCGAACAGATTGCCGGACATGACGACGAAGCCGGCGGCCGGCATCAGCGGGTCGTCGTAGGACCGGATCACGGCGCGGTCGATGTCCATGGGTGCCGTGTGGTTCTCGCCCATGGTCTTGCCGGTGACCGTCATGGCGTCGGTGTGGATGCGGCCGGCGCCGATCAGCTCGCGGAACACCGCCGGCACGCCGCCGGCCCGGTGGAAGCCTTCGCCGAGATACTCGCCGGCCGGCTGGCAGTTGACCAGCAGAGGGATGTCGTGGCCGACCCGCTGCCAGTCCTCCAGGGTCAGGTCGACGCCCATATGCCGGGCGATGGCGATCATGTGCGGCGGGCAGTTCGACGAGCCGCCGATCGCCGAGGCAACCGCGATGGCGTTCTCGAAGGCCGGCTTGGTCATGATCTTCGACGGCGTCAGATCCTCGCGCACCATGTCGACGATGCGGCGGCCGGTCCTGTAGGCCATCTGCCCGCGCTCGCGATACGGAGCGGGAATGGCGGCGCAGCCGGGCAGGGACATGCCGACCGCCTCGGCCAGGGAGTTCATCGAGGAGGCCGTGCCCATGGTATTGCAATGGCCGATGCTGGGGGCCGAGGCGGCGGCGATCTCCATGAACTGCTCATAGTCGATCTCGCCGGTGGCCAGACGCCTGCGCGCCGCCCAGACGATGGTGCCGGAGCCGGCGAGCTGCCCCTCGTAATGGCCGTCCAGCATCGGGCCGCCGGATAGCACGATGGCCGGGATGTCGACCGTCGCCGCCCCCATCAGGCAGGCCGGGGTGGTCTTGTCGCAGCCGGTGGTCAGCACCACGCCGTCCAGGGGGTAGCCGTACAGCACCTCGACCAGCGACAGGTAGGCCAGGTTGCGGTCCAGCGCGGCGGTCGGCCGCTTGCCGGTTTCCTGGATCGGGTGGATGGGGAATTCCAGCGCCACGCCGCCGGCATCGCGGATGCCTTCCTTGACCCGCACGGCGAGGTCCATGTGGTGGCGGTTGCACGGGGACAGGTCGCTGCCGGTCTGGGCGATGCCGATGATCGGCCGGCCGGACCGGAGCTCGCCCTGGGTCAGCCCGAAATTGAGGTACCGCTCCATATAGAGCGACGTCATGTCCGGATTGCCGGAATTGTCGAACCAATCCTGGCTGCGCAGGCGCTTACGGTCCTCGGACGACACCACGCCCTCCCTTTCCTCATACAATTTATTCTAGCAGGGCATATTGCTACGGAAGACCGCGCCGGGCAATCGATGCGTATGGCCGGCCCGCCGGCGCGACCATCATTTCTTCATTTCTCGGTGCCTAGGATCGCCGCTCTTGCTGCGATCCATTGCCGGAGGTTGCCGAGATGAGCACCGCGCAGGACCAGAAAATCCGAGATGCGATCGAGGAGTACGGCTTCGGCTGGAAAGTCGAGGAATTGATGCAGGCGGCCCAGCCGGCCATACGCCTCAATGCCGAGCGTACAAATATGGACAGCTTGCCGATCGGCGCCTCGCGCATGGGCGGGCTGCCCGACCTGCCGCCCGGTCTGGCATGGCCGGATTTCGAGGGCCGGCCGCTGGAGTTCCTGGTACAGATCAACTTCGCGGAGACGGCTGCGGCAGCCAGGCTCGACGGGCTGCCCGAGAGCGGCTGGCTGGTGATCTTCCACGACATGAACCAGACGGCTCTGAATCACCGGGACCTTTGGCACGGCACGTTCTTCGACGCGGATGCCGGTTCGCTGCGCCGCGTCGCCCTTGCCGAGCCTGGCGGGCGCGGACTGAACCTGGACGGCTACGACAACAATGGCGACCTTCCGGACGGCATGGATTTCTTCTCCTGCGCCGTTCGGCCGGAGCCATGGACCTGCCTGCCGGACAAGGATGCCTTCATGTGGGCGGGGCTCGAAGACGGCAGCGACCCCTTGGACGACTGGGTCCACCTGGAGGTGGCGTTCGACGACCCGCATGAGCCCGTCCACCTGCTCGGCGGGCTGCCGATGCCGGTCCAGGGCGATCCCCGCCCGTCGGATGACTGGTTCCAGCTCCTGCAGCTCTCGACCGATCTTCGAGGTCCGGGCTGGATGTGGGGCGACATGGGCCGGATGTACTTCACCACGACCGCGCAGGGCCTGGCGGCCCGGGACTTCGCCCAGGTCAACGGCTCGTGGGACTGCTACTGACCCGCACCGCCTGGTCCCGCCGGTCCTGAACGCAGGGTGCGGGCGGCGTGCCGGCCGGGAGACTAGCCGCCGCGCTGGCCGAAGGCCTGACGGGCCGTCGCGCGCATCTCCTCCGCGGTGACGAGGCCGTCGCCATCGACATCCATCCGGTCGAAGCGGGCGCTGCCGATACTCACGAACTCGCTTTCCGTTGCGAAGCCATCGCCGTCGGCGTCGGTCTGGGCGAAGCGCTGGGCCATCCGGTCCGCCATGCGCCCGCGACCGCGTTGCTTGACGGCGTCCACGAACTCGGCCTCGGACACCAGGCCGTCTTCATCGGTGTCGAGGGTCGCGAACCGTTGCGACTGGGCAGCGTCCATCTCGGCGCGGGAGAGGGCGCCATCGCCATCGCTGTCCATCTGCGCGATCAGGGCGTCGAGATTGCCGCCTGGACCGCTCGGCTGGGTCCATCCGGGCTGGGCGAGGGCAACGACGGCGATGGCGGCAACGATCGTGACGCGAAACGGCTTCATCCGTGCACTCCAGGCAAAGGGGGTCGGTACGGCGGGGCAGGGCCCGTCAATCGGTTCTACGCACGGAGGCCCGATACCCTGCGCGGTGCGGATGATTTTTCTCGAGGGCCGTCGCCGGGACGTGGCGGGCGTCAGCGTTGCCGCGGGCGACGCTCCTCCGGGGCTGCGTCGGATCCGATGGGAACGAGGATCGGGCAGTCCGGACAGGCCTTGCTGTCGCAGAGCCTGCAGATCCGCAGCTTGTGGGCGTCGTCCCGCCCAACGGCCTGGAGCAGCTTGCCGAGCAGTACCGAGAGCCTGGCCTGCTCGGATGCATCCAGTTCCGATACGAGCGGCCGCATCACGTCCTCCCGCTCCGCCAGAATCCGGCGCCGTGCCTGCAAGCCCGCCTTTGTCAGGTGTAGTGCGACGCCGCGCTTGTCGCGCGGCGCAGCGCGGCGCTCGACAAGCCCGTCGGCCACCAGCCGGTCGACCAGGCGAACGGCTCCGGTATGGGTGAGGCCGAGCAGGCGGCTCAGCCCGTCATTGGACAACCCGGGCTGATGGCCGAGGGCGACGATCGCGGCGGGTGCCTCGCCCGCATGGCCGGTGCGGCGCTCGACGGCGGCGCGCAGTTCGTCATGCAGGCCAAGGACGGTGGCGCCCAGGAGGTTGGCGGCGCGGCGGGTTTCATCGGTCATCGTCTAATTATGTGACTCACACACTTGACATGCAAGCATGGCATTGCCAATAATATGTGAGTGACTCACATAACTAACTGCCGGTCATACGCGTTCCTGGGCCAGTGGTCACTGCGTGGCTGAAGGGGACCGGGCTCGATCGGCGCAACAGGGCCGGGATCACGGCCGAAGAGGAGACGACCCATGACACACGCCATCTCCCAGGTGGACGCCGACGCGACGTTTGACGGCACCTGGCCGTTCCGCGCCCGCTATTCCGATGCCGCCGGCTTCGCCATGCATTACGTGGAGGAGGGCTCGGGACCCGACACAATGCTCCTGCTGCATGGCGAGCCGACCTGGAGCTACCTGTTCCGGCAGCAGATCCCGCTCTGGGCCCGGCACGCCCGGGTCATCGCGGTCGACCATATGGGGTTCGGCAAGAGCGCGACGCCGCACGACCAGACCTACTGGCTCCAGGATCACATCGACAATCTGGAGCGGTTCGTGCTGGCCCGGGACCTGCGCGACCTGACCCTGGTGATGCATGATTTCGGCGGCCCGAGCGGCATGGGGCTGGCGATCCGCCATCCCGACCGCATCAAGCGCATCGTCTCGGTGAACGGCCCGACCCCAGCCGGCCAGCCCGACCTCCTCGAGCGGCTCATGGCCAACGCCGCCGCCGCGCCGTGGTTCCAGTGGATCCTGAAGGCGGAGGCGGACGGCACGTTGGAACAGGTGCTTGGCCAGCTCGATTACACCATGCTCTCAACCCTCAAGCTGAACGGGTTCGAGCGCAATGCGATCATCACCGAACCCTGGCTTTCCGCATACCGGGCGCCGTACCCGACCCCGGCCGATGCGCTCGGCGCTATCGGCTGGGCGAAAGGATTCGCCACCGGCGCACATGTTTTCGAGACGCCGGACGCCGGGACAAAGGCGGCGCTGGCCAGAATCCCGGCCCTGGCGATCTGGGGCGAAGCGGACCGCACCTTGCAGGCTGAACAATTCCTGCCGCTCTTCCGCCAGGCCTTCCCGGACGGAGCGGTTCACCGTCTGCCGGGCGTCGGCCACTACAGCCCGGAAGACGCCCCGGCCTCCGTTGCGCGGATCGTGATGGGGTTTCTTGGGGCGACGGATCAGGGGCTGGCAAGGGCTGCGAGTACCTCGCGCGCGCCCATGCCATACAGGCGTTCTACGGAACTGGTGACGACAGCCCGGAACAACGGGCTGTTCGGCAAATCCCTGTCAAAGACCGCCTCGACGCCAAACAGGCCGGCGGCAAGCAAGGTCGGGTCGCCGTCGGCCGCGCGTGCCTGATCGCGCAGCGCATCGGCCAGCGGATCGCGGACGTCGATCGGCTCGCCCTGCTCGTCAATGCCGGTGACGTAGCGCATCCAGGCCGCAATCCCCAGCGCGAGACAAATTATCGGCTGGCTGGTGGCGAGGCGGTCGCGGACGGTGTCGAGCAGGCGCTGCGGCAGCTTCTGGGAGCCGTCCATGGCGATCTGCCAGGTGCGGTGCTTCAGGGCCGGATTGCGGAAGCGTTCGATCAGCGCGTCCTTGTAGGCGGTGAGGTCGGTGCCGGGCGGGACCGACAGGGTCGGGGTGACCTCCTCGTCCATCAGGCGGCGGACGAAGGCGGCCATGTTCGGGTCGGCCATGGCGTCGGAGACGGTCTCGTAGCCGGCCAGGTAGCCAAGATAGGCGAGGGAGGAATGGGCGCCGTTCAGCAGGCGCAGCTTCATCAGCTCGAAGGGGGCAACGTCCTCGGTGAGCTGCGCGCCGACGGCGTCCAAGTCCGGCCGCCCATCGCAGAATTCGTCCTCGATCACCCATTGCCGGAACGGCTCGGTGACCACAGGCCACGCGTCGCGGCAACCCAGCGCGGCTTCCACGGCGGCGCGGTCGTCATCCGTCGTGGCCGGGACGATGCGGTCGACCATGGTATTGGGGAAGGGGACGTGGTCCTCGACCCAACGACCTAGCGTTGGATCGACCAGGTCGGCGAAGCGCTGCACGATGCCGCGCGCGGTGTCGCCGTTGCTCGGCAGGTTGTCGCAGCTCAGAACGGTGAAAGGCGGCAGGTCGTCGCGGCGCCGACGATCAAGGGCGGAAACCAGGAAGCCGATTGCACTTCTCGGCGCATCGGGGTCCGTCAGGTCGTGCAGGATGTCCGGATGGGTCTCGTCCAGGGCGCCGGTGGCCGGCGAATGGCAATAGCCCTTCTCGGTCACCGTCAGCGAGACGATGCGTGTCTCCGGCCGCGCCATGCGCTCCAGCACCGCCTTCGGGTCGTTCGGTGCGACCAGCACCTCCTTCACCGAACCGATGACCCGATAGCGCGGCGCGCCCGGTCCGCGCTCGACCAGCGTGTAGAGCCCGCCCTGCGGCGCCAGGGCGTCGCGGACCGCCGGGCTGCGCAGGCTGACGCCGCAGATCGCCCAGTCGCCGGCACCCTTCGCCAGCAGGTCGTCGACGTAGACCGCCATGTGCGCCCGGTGAAAGGCGCCAAGCCCGAGATGCACGATGCCGATGCCGGTCCCGTCGCGGTCGTAGCGGGGGCGTTCGACGCTTTCGGGCAGCGCCTCCAACTGCCCTGAGTCGAGGCGAACCGCGGCCGTCATTTGTCCAGCCGGTAGGCGCGCCTGGCCAGGTTGTAGGCGAGGTCGGCGGCGACTTGCGCCGCCTCGTCCTCCGCCATGCGGTGGTCGGCGACCAGGCCCGCCAGATAGGCGCAGTCGATGCGGCGGGCCATGTCGTGGCGGGCCGGGATCGACAGGAAGGCGCGGGTGTCGTCGTTGAAGCCGACGGTGTTGTAGAAACCGGCCGTCTCGGTGACCGTCTGGCGATAGCGCAGCATGCCCTCCGGGCTGTCGTAGAACCACCAGGCCGGCCCCAGCTTCAGGATCGGGTAATGGCCGGCCAGCGGCGCCAGCTCGCGGCTGTAGGCGGTCTCGTCCAAGGTGAACAGGATCACCGACAGGCGCGGTTCGTTGCCATACCGGTCCAGCAGCGGCTTCAGCGCCTTGGCGTAGCTGGTGGCGGTCGGAATGTCGGCGCCCATGTCGCGGCCGAAATGCTCGAACAGCCGGGCGTTGTGGTTGCGGAACGAGCCCGGATGGATCTGCATGACCAGCCGGTCCTCCAGGCTCATCCGCGCCATCTCGGTCAGCATCTGGCCGCGGAACAGCTCCGCTTCCTGGGCCGTCGCCTCACCTTTGAGCGCCTTCTGCAGCAGCAACTCGCAGCCCTGGCGGCCGAGATCGGCCGTCGTCGCGGTGGGGTGGCCGTGGTCGGTCGAGGTCGCTCCATAGCGGGCGAAATACTCCCGCCGCTGCATCAGCGCGTCCAGATACCCGTCCCAGCTTTCGGTGTCGCAGCCGGTGATCTCGCCCAGCCGAGCCACGTTATCGGCGAAGCCCTCGAAGTCCGGGTCAACCACCGGGTCCGGCCGGAAGGCGGTGATCACCCGGCCGGACCAGCCGCTGTCCAGGATCGTCCGATGATGCCGCAGATCGTCCAGCGGCGATTCCGTGGTCGCCAGCACCTCGATGCCGAACCGGTCGAACAGGGCGCGGGGGCGGAACTCCGGCTCCTCCAGCCGGTTGGCGATGTGGACATACACCTCGTCGGCCGTGTCCGGCCCCAGCCGGGTCTGGACCCGCAACACCTCGGACAGGACGTGGTCGAGCCAGATGCGCGACGGGGTTCCGCGGAACAGATGGTAGTGCTGGGCGAACAGCCGCCAGATCGCCCGCGGATCGGTCTCCACCGGCCCGCCATCCCGGCGCGCGATGCCCAGCTTCTCCAGCGGAACGCCCTGGCTGTACAGCATGCGGAACAGGTAATGGTCCGGCACGATCAGCAGGGTCGCCGGATCGGGGAACGGCTGGTCCTCGGCGAACCAGGCCGGGTCGCAATGCCCGTGCGGGCTGACGATCGGCAGGTCCCGGACGGACTCGAACAGGCGCCGCGCGATGGCCCTGGCCGTCGGGTCCGGCGGAAACAACCTGTCCTCGTGCAGCACCAAAGGCTGCGCCATGTGCACCTCTCCCGATCCGGGTTTTTGCTTGTCGGACGAACGCCGCCGCAATGGTGTCGGCGGCGGGCAGCGCCGTCAAACGCTATCGCGCCCGCGGGCGGACCTTGGACAAGGGGCCGGCAGGACCGGTCGCTACGGCCGGTGCTGGGCCTGGCGGATGATGCGCTCGGCGATGTCGAAGTCCGGGTCGTCCGGATCGATGGAGAAGATCATGAAGTGGCACAGCAGGCCACCGACCATCAGATAGCCTTGGAGCCCGACGCCGTAGCGTCCGGGAACCGGCTCCGCGGCGAGCACGGCGTGGTCGACGGACACGAAGGTGAAGCCGACCGCGCCACCGCCCATCGGCTCGACCGCCATGGGGTTGCTCGGCGACCGGCCTCCGGTCATGGCCGCCTGGCGCTCGGTGAACTCGCGCACCATGCCGGATGTGCCGTAGTCGTCCCGGCGGAGGCTGTTGGTCCAGGGGGTGATCGTAAAGCTGAAGGACCCGGGCGGGTCCGGTTTGAAGTTGATCGCCGTCGGCAGGTTGCCCGGCCAGGCCTGCAACGTCTGATTCCAGGAAACCGGAACCTCCAGGATCAGATCGCCATGATCCGGCACGGGGTATCGCCGCTCCATGAACGTTTCGGAAGCGTTCGCCATCGGAGCGGCGAACAGCACGACGGCGAAGAGGAACAGGACTCGGATGGTCGGCATCTTGGAAGTCTTCCCGAGAGGTCTGTGGCAACCCAGTGTGGAAAGATTGCGCCGAAGCCATTGAAAAAGTGGTAACGGCCGCTTGATGATCGAATGGCGAGGCCGGATATTGCCGCCGGTTCGGGCGGAGCGATATGGTTCCGACGGGTCACGCCATCACCGCCATGCCAGGAAGGACCGATTGTCCATGAAGATCACCGACGCACGGGTCATCGTCACCTGTCCGGGCCGCAATTTCGTCACCCTGAAGATCGAGACCGATGAAGGTCTGCATGGCATCGGCGACGCCACCCTGAACGGGCGGGAGATGGCCGTCGTCTCCTACTTGCAGGACCACGTGGCGCCGTGCCTGATCGGACGCGACCCGCACCAGATCGAAGATATCTGGCAGTACCTCTATCGCGGCGCCTATTGGCGGCGCGGTCCGGTGACCATGTGCGCCGTCGCCGCGGTCGACACCGCGCTGTGGGACATCAAGGCCAAGGCCGCCGGCCTGCCGCTCTACCAACTGCTCGGCGGCCAGAGCCGCACCGGCGTGATGGTCTATGGCCACGCCAACGGCCGGGACATCGAGGAGACGGTGGAGGAGGTCGGTCGCTACGCGGAGATGGGCTACAAGGCGATCCGGGCGCAATGCGGCATTCCGGGCATGGCCTCGACCTATGGCGTCTCCAAGGACCGCATGTTCTACGAGCCGGCCGATGCCGACCTGCCCAGCGAGTCGGTCTGGTCGACCGAGAAATACCTCGACCACGTGCCGAAGCTGTTCGACAAGCTGCGCGACACCTATGGCTTCGAGCGGCACCTGTTGCACGACGTGCACCACCGCCTGACGCCGATCGAGGCGGCCCGGCTGGGCCGGTCATTGGAGCCCTACCGGCTGTTCTGGCTGGAAGACACGGTGCCGGCGGAGAACCAGGACGGGTTCCGGCTGATCCGCCAGCACACGGTGACGCCGCTCGCCGTCGGCGAGGTGTTCAACACCATCTGGGACTGCAAGCAGCTGATCGAAGAGCAGCTGATCGACTACATCCGCACCGCCGTCGTGCATGCCGGCGGCATCACCCATCTTAGGCGCATCGCCGACCTCGCCTCGCTCTACCATGTGCGCACCGGCTGCCACGGTGCGACCGACATGTCGCCGATCTGCATGGGCGCTGCCCTGCATTTCGACCTCTGGGTGCCCAATTTCGGCATCCAGGAATACATGCACCACACGGAGGAGACCGACGCCGTCTTCCCGCACGCCTACAGCTTCGCCGACGGCTACCTGCATCCGGGCGAGGCCCCCGGCCACGGCGTCGACATCGATGAGACGCTGGCCGCGAAATACCCCTATCAGCGCGCCTACCTGCCGGTGAACCGGCTGGAGGACGGGACCCTGTTCCACTGGTAGCGGAAACCTGGCGGATTGGATTGTGATTCGCCTGTGAGCGTCACGGAGATAATCGGCGCGCCCACGTCACAGCCATTCCCCAGGACATCATGCCCAGACCGCCGCGGCCCTGGCCGATCCGCGCTTCCGTCCCGCCGGAGACCGATGACGACTATATCGGCACGTCGTGCCGGGACGCCGCCACCTATTACGGATTCATTCTCCACGCTGGCGTGGGAATCTCTGAGGGGACCACCTACGTCACCTCCAATGCGACCATCGAGTTCACCAACGCAGACGAGAAGGTCCGGACCATCGTGGACTCCGTGGGCATCCTTTGGGGCGGCGGCAAGATCGCGGACGAGCAGAACGTCTACGACGTGCTGCCGGGCAGGTCGCTGAAGCTCAAGACCGTCACGGTCAACCACGAGCGGGGCGGATGGATCGCCGACGGCCGTGGGCCGGACGCGCCGTTCCACTACCTCGTCGTCTGTCCGCCCAAATCCTAGCCGCGCCGGTTAACGCTTTGGAAGACAACGCCCCGGTATACGGCTAGCGGCTACACCTGCTGGGCGAACTGTGCCAGTTTGTCGATCGCCGGTGTTCTGCCGGTCCGGCCCAGGCCGGCCTCGTTGCCGCTAGTTGAGGACACCTCCGGTGAAAGTCGTCGCCATTGGCGAATGCATGGTGGAGTTCAGCCCCCGGCCGGACGGGAGCTACGGGCGGTCGTTCGGCGGCGATACGCTGAACTACGCCGTCTATCTGGCGCGGCTGGGGATCACGGTCGACTACTGCACCATCCTCGGCGACGACCCTTTCAGCGACGAGATGGTCGCCGCCTGGAAGGCGGACGGGGTCGGCACCGGGCTGATCGAGCGGGCGCCGGGGCGCATGCCGGGCCTGTACGTAGTGCGGACCGACAAGGCGGGCGAGCGCAGCTTCCACTACTGGCGCGACACCGCGCCGGCCCGCGAACTCTTCAAGCCCGGCGGCCTGCCGGCGCTGGCCAAGAAGCTGGCGAAATACGACTGGTTCTACCTCTCCGGCATCAGCCTGTCGCTTTATGGTGCCGACGGCCGCAAGGCGCTGTTCACCATCCTCGACGCCATGCGCGAGCGCGGCACCAAGGTGGCGTTCGACGGCAACTACCGGCCGCGCAACTGGGACGGCGACAGCGACACCGCGCGGGCCGCCATGTCGGCGATGCTGAAGCGCACCGACCTGCTGCTGCCGACCTTCGAGGACGAGCAGGCCCTGTTCGGCTATGCAGACCCGCAGGCCTATGCCAAGCGGGTGCTCAAGCACAGCGTCGCCGAGGCGGCCATCAAGTTGGGCAGCAAGGGCTGCCTGGTGGTGAATTCCGAGGGCCAGGAGATGGTCGCCTCCGATCCCGACCCCAAGCCGGTCGACACCACCGCCGCCGGCGACAGCTTCAACGCCGGCTACATGGCGGCCCGCTTCAAGGGGCTGAAGCCGGTCGCCGCGGCCCATTGCGCCAATCGCCTGGCGGCCGAGGTGATCCGCCATCCGGGCGCCATCATCCCGGCCGAGGCGATGCCCAAGATGCTGCTGGAGGACGTGGCGTGAGCACGAAACCGCCGATCGCCGAGATCATGGCGACGGCGCCGGTGATCCCGGTGCTGACCATCGAGCGAGAGCAGGATGCGGTGCCGCTGGCCGAGGCGCTGGTGGCCGGCGGCCTGCCGGTGCTGGAGATCACCCTGCGCACGGACGCGGCACTCGCTGCCGCGAAGGCGATCGCCGATGCGGTGCCCGATGCGGTGGTCGGCCTTGGCACCGTGCTGACGCCGAAGGATGTGGAGAACGCCCGGGAGATCGGCGCCCGCTTCGCCGTCAGCCCCGGGCTGACCGAGTCCCTGGCCCGCGCCGCCGGCGAGGCCGGCCTGCCGTTCCTGCCGGGCGTCGTCACGGCGTCGGAAGCGATGGGCGCCCTGGAGCTGGGCCTGACGCATCTGAAGTTCTTTCCCGCCGAGCCGGCCGGCGGCATCGCGGCGCTCAAGGCGCTCGGCGCGCCGTTGCAGGATCTGCGCTTCTGCCCGACCGGCGGCATCACGGCGAAATCGGCGCCCGACTATCTCGCCCTGCCCAACGTGCTCTGCGTCGGCGGCTCGTGGCTCGCGACCGAGGCGGAGATCGCCGATGGCGCGTGGAAGAAGATCACGACCAAGGCGAAGGCGGCGGCCAAGCTGGGATCACGCTAGCGCAGGGCCAGATCGGCGGTGACCGGGTAGTGGTCCGAGCCGATATGCGGTCCGCGATGGACCGCGTGCACCAAGACATCGTCGCTGACCAGGATGTGGTCGATCGGGATGCCGGCGAGCGGCAGCCAGCTGGGCCAGGTCGGGTGCCAGCCGCGGCCGTCGGCGGCGTTGCGCAGGCCCGCGGCCTCGGTCAGGTCGGCGAAATGCGGCGACCACACCGTGCTGTTGAAATCGCCGGCGACGATGACCGGATGGTCCGTCGCCGCCGCAATCTCGGCGATGGCGGCGAAATACCCGTTGCGCATGGCCGTGAAGCGCGGGCCGGCGGGCAGGGGCGGGTGCACGCCGATCAGGGTGACCGTCCGCCCGGCGACATCCAGGTCGGCGGTCTGGTAGTGGAAGCCCTGGCCCTCGGGAAAGCGCCGTGCACCCCCGGTGATCGGGAAGCGGCTGAAGACGATCACGTCGCGGGCCTCGCGCCAATCCTGGGGCACCGCATGCGGGAAGCGCGCGCCGATCGCCAGCAGCGTGTCGCGCCAGCGCCGGTCGGCCTCCTGGATCACCAGGATGTCCGGATCGGTCTCGGCGACATATCCGAGCAGGGCGTCGCCGTCCCAATTGGCCCAGTAGGCGTTGATGGTGGAGACCCGGACCGGCGTTGCCGGCGCCGCCGCCACCGCCTGGGTGGTGCCGAACGGGATGACGCTGCTCAGCGCGATCGCATGGGGGATCGCCAGGACCGCGATGGCCACCGCCACCGCCCGCCAGCGCAGCGCGGCGGCAAGCGGCACGCCGACGAGGGCGACCGCCACGTAATGCGCCCGGAAGTGGGTGGTCAGGTCGAATGCCCACCAATGGCGCGCGAGCAGCGTCGCCAGGGTCGACATCAGAAGTCCGAGCGCGAGGCCGCCGACCAGCAGGCGCAATCCGCTCAATGCGGAGTCACGCAGGAACCGGGCAACTGGAGTGTCGGCGAGGCGGCGAAGTCGGATGGACAGCGACACGGTCTTCCTGACCCTTTGATCGTGGACGCCGCGATCGTCGCTGGCAATTTCGGCGGTCGCAGGGCACGCCCGCGTCAATCCCGGGTCATCGGCCGCACCGCCGTCCCATGGCGGAAAGGGAAGCAGGCGGTCGCGCCTCAGCCGATCCGCTCCGGCCGGAACCGCACGATGCCGGTCAGTGTCTCGTCCGGGCCCAGGACCGTCATGCCGGTATCCTGCCGGCCGGCGGCCGACAGGTTGAAGGCGTCGGTCATGTTGCTGACCGGCTCGACGCAGAAGAAATCCTCTCCCGGCGGCGTGAAGACGACCAGGAAATCGAGCGGCGGCGGCGCCTCCATGACCAGCTTCGCGTCCCATTCCGGCCAGGTGATCTCGGCCCGGTGACCCCAGTTGGTGAAGGTGTTGTCCATGGCGACACTGTCCGCCACGACTCCGTCATTGGGGTCGCGGCCGCCGGGCGGCGCCACCAGCTCGGTCGGCATCACCTCGTCGTCGGAGACCCACATGCGCGCGACCGGCGCGGTGATCGTGGCCTTGGGCGTGCGGACGAAATAAGGGTGCGGGCCGAGACCGGCCGGCATCGGGCTGTCGCCGGTGTTGGTCACGGTCATCAGCAGCGACATGCCGCCTTCGCCCAGCGAGAAGGTCTGCTCGGCCGTGAACGGCCAGGGCCAGGCATCCGGCTTGTGGGCGAAGGCGAGGGTCGCGGTGTCCTCCTCCAGCCCCACCACCGTCCAGGACCGTTGCCAGCCCATGCCGTGGATGGCGTGCTTCTCGGGCAGGAAATTGAGCGGCAGCGCCACGTCGCGGCCCTGAAAGGTGAACTTGCCGTCACGGATACGGTTCGAGAACGGCGACAGCGGGAAGCTGGCCATGCGCAGCGGATCGCGCTCGGCGATCGCCTCCGGCGTCGCCGGCCGCAGCCATTCGATCGCCGGCGCGCCCTCCTGCCAGTAGCGGGTGATCGAGCCGCCGGCGGCGGGACTGATCGACAGGCCGAATTCGCCATGCCGCAACGTGATGATGTCGCTGGATTCGCCCCCCATGCGCCTGGCCTCCCTGATGTCGCGAACCGGGCGGTGCTTGACGTTAAACTGCCCCCGGGCCGATACTCTCGGCATATCGTATTATCAATGATAGGGCGGAAAACGCCCAATTCGGCCGGGCCGGCATCACCGGACTCGGATTCCTGACGGCCCCAGAACCTGAGGTGCCGCATGCCTGGGAGGGTCGCATCGGGATGAACGCCTGGCAAGGCACAGACGCCCTGGCTCGTGCCCTGAACGCCACGCCGGGACTCCCTCGGAACTGCCGCGGCACCTGCCGCAGCAGGCGTTGACGGGGAGTTCGCCGTGCCCACCGGACAGCAGCCCAACAGGACCTATTCCCGGCGCAGCCTGCATGGCCAGGTGGCCAACGAGATCGCCCAGCGGATCATGAGCGGCGAGTTCGCGCCAGGGACCATCCTGCCCAACGAGGCCGATTTCAGCGTCAAGCTGAAGGTCAGCCGCACCGCCCTGCGCGAGGCCATCAAGGTGCTGGCGGCCAAGGGGCTGGTGGAATCGCGCCCGAAGATCGGCACCCGCATCCGGCCGCGCGACCATTGGAACATGCTGGACCCGGACGTGCTGGCCTGGCAGTTCGCCTCCGACAACGTCGCCCGTTTCGCCGACGATCTGTTCGAGGTCCGGCAGATCATCGAGCCGGCCGCCGCGGCGCTGGCGGCGGAGCGCGCCGATGCCGAGCACCTGGCGGCGATCGAGCGGGCCTATGCGGACATGGAGGCGGCCGGCGAGGACCTCGAGGCCTCGATCGAGCCGGATCTGCGGTTCCATCTCAGCATCCTGGCGGCGACCGGGAACGAGCTGCTGGTGCCGCTGGGCGCGCTGATCGAGACGGCGCTCGCCTCCAGCATCAAGCTGTCCGGCTCGGAGGTCAGCCAGCAATTCTACGCCCTGCCCAAGCACAAGGCGGTGCTGGACGCGATCCGCGCCGGCGACGCCAAGGGCGCGCGTCTGGCCATGCGCACGCTGCTGGCGGAGTCGGTCGAGTTCGTGCGCCGGGCGATCGAGCGGGAGAAGCGGGCGGCGACAGGTCCATAGGCCGGCATCCCTGCCGGCATTTCGATATTCACGCAGGGCAGCTTTTGGTCGGGGTCGGTGAACATGGTCGGTGATGCCTTCGCGACCTGCCCGGGCCATCGGGACCAGATCGAATTCACCACAGGCGAATGACAGCGCGATGTGTACCGCCCAGGCCTCATCATCGATGATGGCCGGGCGCAGGGGAGGGTGCGGGAATGCGGTTGATCCAGTTTACCGACACGGCCGGTGCGCGCCGTGTCGGGGTGGTTTCGGATGACGGCCGGTCGGCGCGGGGGCTGGACGGGGTCGAGTCGGTCTATGCCCTGGCCCGCGAGGCGATCGACGAGGGCGCCGGCCTGGCCGAGCTGGCGCGCGCCCTGGCGACCGGCGAGACCCACGATTACGACGCGATCACCGCCGACGGCCGCCTGCTGCCGCCGCTCGACCATCCCGACCCGGCCCATCTGCTGGTGACCGGCACCGGGCTGACCCATCTGGGCAGCGCCGATGCCCGCGACAAGATGCACGCCGACGTCGCCAACGACGCGCCGATGACCGATTCCATGAAGATGTTCCGCGCCGGGCTGGAGGGCGGCCGTCCGGCGGCTGGGGCCATCGGGGCGCAGCCGGAGTGGTTCTACAAGGGCGACGGCGGCATGGTCGCCGCCCCGGAACAACCACTGCATATGCCGGCCTTCGCGCTGGACGGTGGCGAGGAGCCGGAGATCGTCGGCCTCTATGTCGTCGGTCCGGACGGCTCGCCCTACCGCATCGGCTTCGCGCTGGGCAACGAGTTCTCCGACCACGTGCTGGAGCGGCAGAACTACCTGATGCTGGCCCATTCCAAGCTGAGGGCCTGCGCCTTCGGGCCGGAGCTGCGGCTGGGCCCGCTGCCGGCCGACGTGCGCGGCACCTCGCGGCTGCTGCGCGAAAGCGAGCCGCTGTGGCAAGGGGACTTCCTCAGCGGTGAGGCGAACATGTCGCACAGCCTGGCCAACCTGGAGCACCACCATTTCAAGTACGATCTGTTCCGCCGGCCCGGCGACGCGCATGTGCATTTCTTCGGGACCGCGACGCTCAGCTTCGCCGACGGCATCCGGCCGGAGCCCGGCGACGTGTTCGAGATCGCGGCCGAAGGGTTCGGCCGGCCGCTGCGCAATCCCCTCGCGCGGCAGCCGAATGCCGGGCTGGTCGCCGTGCAGGCCTTGTAGGGCCGGTCTCAACGGCGGCGGGCGCCGTCCCATCCGATCGCGCGGAAGGGATTGACGCGACGGCCCGCGTGCTTCATAACCAGATGGTTTATAAACTCTCTGGTTATGAAGAATGTCCCCAGGCACCCTCGATGCGACCTTCGCGGCTTTGGCCGATCCAACCCGGCGGGCGATCCTGGCGCGGCTGGCGACGGGCGAGGCCACCGTGACGGAACTGGCCCGGCCCTTTGCCATGAGCCAGCCGGCGATCTCCAAGCACGTCAAGGTGCTGGAACACGCCGGGCTGATCAGCCGGGGCCGCGAGGCTCAGAAGCGGCCCTGCCGGATTGAGGCGCGGCCCCTGGCCGAGGCGACCGACTGGCTGGAAGGTTACCGGGAGATCTGGGAGGGCAATTTCCGGCGCCTCGACGCGCTGCTTGACGAACTCGATCCCGACACCGGCAACAAGGACGGATGATCATGAGCGCGCCCGCCAGGCTCGAGGTTTCCACGCCAACCGACCGTGAGGTCGTCATGAGCCGGACCTTCAACGCCCCACGGGAGACGGTGTTCAAGGCCCTGACGACGCCGGCGCTCATCCAGCGCTGGCTGCTGGGCCCGGAGGGCTGGACCATGCCGGTCTGCGAGGTCGATCTGAGGGTCGGCGGGGCGCTGCGCTACGAGTGGCGCGGCCCGGACGGGAACGGCATGGGGATGAGCGGCATCTTCCGCGAGGTCGATCCGCCGGCGCGTCTGGTGCACACCGAACTGTTCGACGAGGACTGGACCGGCGGCGAGACCCGGGTGACGACCATCCTGACCGAGCAGGACAGCCTGACCACCGTCACCACGACCATCCTCTACCCCTCCCGGGAGAATCGCGACAACGCGTTGAAGTTCGGCATGGAGGGCGGCGTCGCGGCGAGCTACGACCGGCTCGATGGGGTGCTGGATTAGCCGAGCCGCGGGATTGCGTCGGGAGACTATCCGTCGAGTGCGATGCCGGATTGCTCCAGCCGCGTGCGCAGGGTCTCGATGCTCTCCGTCAATGCCGGCAGGACGGTGCGCCTGGCGTCCTCCAGATTGCCCTGGATCTGGAACTGGTCCGGCGACGTGGTCAGGGTGTCGTCGGACAGGTTGACGAGCTCGCTGGAAAGCTGGCGGTAGAGCCGGCGGATGCCGGTTAGGGCGTCCGGCGGGATCTGGAAGGCGACCTCGGACCGCGCCGTGGCCTCCCAGACATAGGTCTCCAGCCGGTACTGCTCGCCGCGGCCGACGAACTTGGCCTTGCTGCCGGTGGTGTATTCCTGCGACCACGCCTCGACATGGCGCAAATTGTCGGTGACCTCGGCCAGCAGGGCGAGCTGCAGGTAATAGCTCTCCCGGTCGGACCGGACGGATTGCAGCTCCATGCCGACCTTGTAGCCGGCGGCGGCGGCCAGGTAGACGCCGAGGATGGTCGAGCCGACGATCAGCGCGTGCGACAGCCAGAACTCGGCATTGTTCTTCTCGCGCGGCAGGAACAGCGGTCGGATGAACCGCAACGGTCGTGGAAGCGCCATGGTCTCGTCCCCGGAACCCGTATCGCGGCGCGGCGGTGCGCGTTGCGGCAACCTGTCCGGGAATTGGTTACCGTCCGATTAACCAAATCCGATTCGTGATCCGTGTCCTTGGCCCGACCGCCCGGCACCGCTAGGCTCGCCGCAAGACGGGGGCAGGGACGATGACGCTCGACAATCCGGTTCTCACGACGATCCGCGATGGCGGATCGGTCGGCATGGTGTGGCTCAGCCTGGGCTCGACGGCGGTGGCGGAACTGGCCGCCGATGCCGGGCCGGACGCGGTCGTGTTCGACCTGCAGCACGGGCTCTGGCAGCGCCAGACCCTGCAGGACGCGATCGGCATCGTGCGGCTCCGCACGACCCCGCTGGCGCGGGTGGCGGATGGCTCGGCGACGGCGATCGGCGAGGCGCTGGATGCGGGCGCGCTGGGCGTGATCGTGCCGCTGGTGGAGACGGCCGAGCAGGCTGCCGCCGCCGTCGCCGCCGCGAAGTATCCGCCCGCCGGCATCCGCTCCGGCGGCGGCGTGCGGCCGCTGATGGACTTCAAGGCCTATGGTTTCGCCGCCAACGACGCGGTTCTGGTCTCGGTGATGATCGAGACGGCGAAGGGCGTCGAGAACGCCGCCGCCATTGCCGCGGTGCCCGGCGTCGACCTGGTGTTCATCGGAACCGGCGATCTGGCCCTGTCGATCGGCACTTTCCCGGAATTCGGCCCGGATCACGAGGCGGCGGTGAAGGTGGTGCAGCAGGCCTGCCGCGATGCCGGCACGCCCTGCGGCGCCTTCACCCCGCATCTCGCCTTCGCCCTGGACCGCCGCCGCCAGGGCTTCCAGGCGGTGGTGATCGCCGAGGATATCGGCCTGGTGCACGGCGCGGCAAAGACCGCGATCAAGGGCTTTCGGACGGGAGCGCCGGTCCCCGTGCGGGACGCGGTCGCCTTCGTGACCGGCACCAGCCGGGGCATCGGACCGGAGATCGTGCGGGCGTTGCTGGCCGCCGGAGCCGCCAAGGTCTATTGCGCCGCTCGCAAGCCCGGCGGTGCGGACGCGCTGATCGCCGAGGCGCCGGACCGGCTGGTCCCGGTCACCCTCGACGTCACAGACCCCGCGGCCATCGCGACCGCGGCCGGGACGGCCGGCGACACGACCCTGCTGGTCAACAATGCCGGGGTGAACTTCAACACTCCGCTGCTGGCGATCGACCATCTGGACAACGCCCGCGCCGAGATCGAGACCAACTATTTCGGCACGCTCGCCATGTGCCGCGCCTTCGCGCCCGTCCTTGAGGCCAATGGCGGCGGCGCCATCGTCAACCTGCTCTCGATCCTGGCCCGCGGCAATCTGCCGATGATGGGCTCGCTCGCCGCGTCCAAGGCGGCGGAACTCTCCATGACCCAGGGCCTGCGCGCCGAGCTCGCGGCCCGGGGCACCCATGTCATGGCGGTCCTTCCCGGCGCCGTGGACACCGACATGACCCGCGACTTCGACGGCCCGAAGATCGCTCCGGCCGAGGTGGCCGAGGCGATCGTGCATGGCCTGTCCGTCGGTGCCGAGGAGGTCATGCCCGGCGACATGGCCTCGGGCATGTCCATGGGGCTAGCCGTCGATCCCAAGGCGGTGGAGCGGCAGCTCGCCGAATTCCTTCCGGAATAGCCGCGACGGTCCGCTAGGTGCCGGCCGCCGCCTCGCCGCCATCCGGGCCGTACATCATCACCCAGGTGGCGAAATCGTCGGAGAACCCTTCAAACCGGTGCACGGCACCGGCCGGCACGAAGATGGCGTCGCCAGGCCCGAAGGGCTTGCGCTCCAGGGTCTCCTCGCTGTCGCCGACGGCGAACGTGCCGTGGCCGGAGACGACCACATACACCTCGTCCTGGTCATGCGGGGTCTGATGGTCGGCGCCGCGCGGGGCGTAGAAATAGAGCGTGAGCGTGCCATGTTCCAGCAGCAGTGCCGCCGGCAGGCCGCCCGGCGACACGCCGGCCTCGACGGCCTGTCGGATGGCGTCATGCGCCCGGTCCCTGGGCGTGATCCAAGTCATCGGTCAACCTCCTGAGCGGGGGCATGCCGGGTCCGCGGACGGCATGCAATCACCGATTGAGCTATCGGCTGGCCGGGGTCGGAGCCACCCGGATCTTGCGATCCGTGGCGCATCATGCACCGGCGGCAGGGTGTCCGGGATCGATGTGGTCCGGGCCGGTCAGAGCCGCTTTTCCCGGGCAACGAATTGGCGTGAAACGCCGGTGTGGAATACCCAGATTCCGGGCATGGACGCACTGCACCCTGCCACCAATGCGGACCGGTCGAACGCGGCTTCGGAGACGAAGCGACCGCGCGTCGTGATCGTCGGCGCCGGGTTCGGCGGTCTGTCTGCCGCCAAGGCGCTGGCATCGGCGCCCGTCGACGTGACCCTGATCGACCGGCGCAACTACCACCTGTTCCAGCCGCTGCTCTATCAGGTGGCGACCGCCGGGCTGTCGCCGGCCGACATCGCCTGGCCGATCCGCCGCATCGTGCGCAGCCAGAAGAACACCCGGGTGCTGCTGGGCGACGTGACCGGCATCGACGCGCTCGGCCGCACGGTGCGGATGGGGGAAGACACGGTGCCCTACGACCATCTGATCCTGGCGACCGGGGCCCGGCATGCCTATTTCGGCAATGATGCCTGGGAGCCGTTCGCGCCGGGGCTGAAGAAGATCGAGGACGCGACCGACATCCGCCGGCGCATCCTGATGGCCTTCGAGCGGGCCGAGGTTGAACCGGATCCGGCCGAGCGCGACCGGCTGCTCACCTTCGTGATCGTCGGGGCCGGGCCCACCGGCGTGGAACTGGCCGGCGCCATCGCGGAGCTGGCGCGCCGGGTGCTGGCCAAGGATTTCCGCAATATCGACCCACGCCAGACCCGCATCCTCCTGGTCGAGGCCGGTCCGCGCGTGCTGCCGAGCTTTCCGGAACGTCTCTCGGCCTTCGCCAGGCGCGCGCTGGAAAAGCTCGGCGTCGAGGTGCTGCTGGGCCGGCCGATCACCGGCTGCGATGCCGAGGGCGTGGCCTTCGACGACCAGCGGATCGGCGCCCGCACCGTGCTCTGGGCCGCCGGCGTCGCCGCCTCGCCGGCCGGCGAGTGGCTGGGGGCGGAGACCGACCGGGCCGGCCGGGTGGTCGTGTCGCCGGATCTGAGCGTGCCCGAGCACCCCGAGATCTTCGTCATCGGCGACACCGCCGCCGTGACCGACGACGAGGGCCGGCCCCTGCCGGGCATCGCCCCGGTCGCCAAGCAGCAGGGGCGCCATGCCGCCGCCTGCATCCGCCGGGGCGTGGCCGGCGACGTGGTGCGCCCGGCCTTCCGCTACAGCCATCCGGGCAGCCTGGCGACCATCGGCCGCTCGGCGGCGGTGATCGATTTCGGCTGGCTGCGCCTGAAGGGCTGGCTCGCCTGGTGGATCTGGGGCATTGCCCATGTCTATTTCCTGATCGGCCTGCGCAATCGGCTGCTGGTCGCGATCCAGTGGTTGTGGTCGTACATCCTGTTCGATCGCGGCGCCCGCCTGATCACCGGCGCCAAGGACGGCTGACCGGCGCCCGTGCCCATGCCATACTCGCCGCAATCGGGGAGGCGGCGATGATCAAGGGCATGCATGGCCTGTTCTATTCCACCGACGCGGAGGCGGCGCGGGCGTTCTTCCGCGACACGCTCGGGCTTGCCCATGTCGACGCCGGCGATGGCTGGCTGATCTTCGGGATCGGCGGGGCGGAGTTCGGGGTCCATCCCGGCGACGGGCCGAAGCACGATATCTCTTTCCTGTGCGACGACATCGAGGCGACGGTGGCGGAGCTGGAAGGGAAGGGTGTATCCTTCACCACCCCGATCACCGATCACGGCTGGGGCCTGGGCACCAGCTTCGAGATCCCCGGCGGCGGCGCCGTCATGCTCTACCAGCCCCGGCACCCGCAGCCCTAGGCGCCTGCTACCGGCCGCGCGCAGGCAAGCGGTCGGAGAACCACCCCTCAAGCGTCATTCCCGCGAAAGCGGGAATCCAGAAATCCCGAACTCGACGGCGGAACCGTCGTGATTCCTGGATTCCCGCTTTCGCGGGAATGACAAACATTGGAGAACTGAATGATGGAGCATTGGATGACAGCCAAAGCCACCGCTCGCCATGGGGGCGGACCGGCATGATCCCGTTCTACGTCCTCACCGGCGCGCCCGGCACCGGCAAGTCGGCCCTCCTGGAGCGGCTAAGGCTCCAGGGTTTCGACGGAGTCGATGAGCCGGCGCGGCAGATCCTGGCCGAGCAGCGCAGCTACGGCGGCAACGGCGTGCCGGACACCGACCCGGCCCTGTTCGTGGAGCTGATGCTGTCCCGCGCCGTGTTCGAGCGCCGCAAGCCGCGGCTGGCGGACCTGCCGGTGTTCTTCGACCGGGGCATCCCGGACCTGATCGCCTATGCGTTGCTCTACGGGCTCGACGACCGGCCGGCCCGTAATGCGGCGCACAAATACCGCTACAACCCGACCGTCTTCTTCGCGCCGCCCTGGCAGGACATCTACAGCACCGACGAGGAGCGCAAGATGACCTATGGCCAGGCGGCGGATTTCGGCGAGCGCATGCGCGACGCCTATCGCGCCCTCGGCTATACCCTGGTCGAGCTGCCGCGGGAGTCGCCGCAGCAGCGGGCGCAATTCGTGCTTGATTGGGTGACCGCAGATTCCAAGGGATAAGCCCAAGCAGGCCTCGGCCGCCGGCCGATCCCGGCCGAAACCGCCATCCGGTGCCGGCACCTGGTCGGTCTGGCGCGAGGACGACAACGGCAACCGCTTTCGCATGGCCGCCGGACTGGCCGAACGCGAGGCCCGGGCGATGGCGGAGGACTATACCCGGCGCGGCCACAAGCAGCGCCACTGGGCCGAGCCGGATGGACCGGCCGGCTAGGTGGCGACCGGCACCGCCGTCTCGTGGATGTGCAGCCATTCCAGCGCGCCATTGCCGGCCCGGCGCATCAGCACGGTGGAAATGCGGGCATTGGTCGGCGGGTTGGAGTGGCGTGCGCCGGATTGCGTCTCGACATAGGTCGCCAGCACCAGGCCGGCGGTCTCGTCCACGTGGTGCAACCGCACATCCGAAATCGAGATCCGGAAGTCGGGGTTGGTCCCGTGCCCGTCGCGGAGGGAGTCCAGCAGGCCGTCGCGCTCATGGACTCGTCCGGCTGGCTGGATGTTGACGAAGCCGGTCGCCATGCGGTCGGCCAGCCCGGCCGCGTAGGCCGCATCCGTGTTCTCTTCCTCGCCCCGGAACCAGGCGGCGATGAAGCGGTGCACGGCCTCGATCTCCTCCCGGACGGCGGTGTGCAGGTCGTCCCGGTCTTGCGTGTCCGACATGGCGATGGTCCCTGGTTTCGGTGTCGCCGCCACCGTAGCCCAGCGCGGTGCCGAATGGCACGGAACCAATCCAGGACACTCCCGTCGGCCTCATCCTTCGACGGGCTCAGGATGAGGAGAGGGGTGCGGGGGCTTGCCCTGGAGGGGCGGCCGCCCGACTATCGACCCTATCCGAGTTCACCAACCATGGCGATTGCCAGTGTCCGACCACGCAAGTCTCGATGCCGCCGCCATCGGCGATGACCCCTCGGCCTGGGAGGCCGGGGAGATGCGTGGCCGGCCGGATTGGGCGATCAACCTGTCGGAGGCGCAGTGCGAGGAGGTGCGACGCGCGGTCATGGCGACCGGCGACTGTGCGATCCACGAGATCACGCGCGACGACTTCACGCTGCCGACGCTTGGATCCGTCTTGGAACAGGCCCGCCGCGACGTGGTCGACGGCCGGGGCTTCGTGCTGATCCGGGGCCTGCCGATCGAGGGCCGGGACCGGGCGTGGGTGATGCGCGCCTGGTTCGGCATCGGCGCCTGGTTCGGTGTCGCCCGGCCGCAGAACGCCGCCGGCCATCTGGTCGGCCATGTGAAGGATCTCGGCGAGGACAAGTCCGACCCGAAGACCCGGCTCTACCGCACCAATGCCCGCCAGCGCTTCCACGTGGATAGCTGCGACATCGTCGGCCTGCTCTGCCTGCAGCCGTCGAGGACCGGCGGCGCCAGCTCCCTGTGCAGTTCCACCGCCATCCTGGCGGAGGTCGCCCGCACCCGCCCCGACCTGGCGGAGGTGCTGGCGCGGCCCTTCATCTACGACCGCAAGGGCGAGGTGCCGGCCGGCAAGGGGCCGCATTACGAGATTCCCATCGCCCACCACTTCGCCGGCCGCACGACCATCTACTTCGCCCGCGACTTCATCGAGGCCGCGCAGAAGCGGTTTCCGGATATCCCGCGCCTGACGGCCTTGCAGGTGGAGGCTCTCGACCTGATCGAGCGCCTCGCCGAAAGCGACCGCTTCCGCCTCGACATGGACTTCCGCCCCGGGGACATGCAGTTCGTGCACAACCACGTGCTGCTGCATTCCCGCACGGCCTATGAGGACTGGCCGGAGCCCGCACGGCGCCGCCACCTGCTGCGCCTTTGGCTCTCCGCCCACGACCCGCGCCCGCTTCCGCCGGTCTTCGCCGAACGCTACGGCCCGCTCAAGCCCGGGCTGCCCCGCGGCGGGGTCTGTGGGGAGGAGGTCACGCCGACCACGCCGCTGGAGGCGGAGTAGCACCTAGCTCCGGATGCGGAAGCCCACCGCTTCGCGGTCGGAAACGCCGGTGTTGCGCACCACCACATCCGCCAGCCCATGCGTCGCATCGATGATGGCGCGGCCTTCCGGGGCGAAGGTGTCGGGGTGGTTGAACACCGCCTCCGACAGCAGCGGGTTGGTCAGGGCCTGGGTGAAGGCGTCGTTGGCGACCATGGTGCTGAGCAGGTCGCCCATCATGTCGGCCGGCGCGTAGTCCTCCGCGAAGATGCCGATGAACCATTCCAGCCGGTTGATGTCGCCGTAGAGGGCCTTCAGCGTCGCGGCCTTGGCCGGATCGCCGGTCAGGGCTTCGAAGCTGGTCACCGGGTCGAGACCGTAATGCTTCCGATAGGCGTTGAAGGGGGCGAGCTGGCAGCCACGCGCCATGTCCAGGCTGACCTTCTTCACATCCTCCAGGAAGGGCGCGGTGTTGCCGATGCCGATGCGGCCCGCCAATTGACGCGAGGCGTCAAGCAGCACCTGATCGATACCGACCTCCAGCAGCCAGGCATTGTTGCGGCGCAGGGCCTTGGAATCGCGGGCGACCGCCCGGTCGCCGAACCACACCGTGGCCGGGATCAGGTCGTGCCAGCGATAGAGCAGGGCGAATTCCACCGCGATCCAGTTGGTGCGGTACCAGCGCTCGCGCTCCGCCATGCCGGGCACCGCCTCCAGCCGGAAATCCACCGGCGCGATGTGCACGATGTAGTCGCTGATGACGATCTTCAGCAGCAGCACGATGGTGACGTTGCGGGCGGTCTGGAACAGCCGCTCGTCGTCCCAATCGGGATGGGCCGCCTGCAGCATCCCGGCGATGCGGTTGTGCTCGCGCAGGAACAGCGTGTTCATGACCGTGTTGCCGATGGTGGAGTTGCCGTGCTCCAGCCCGACCGCGAAGGCGTTGAGCTTGTGCTCGTCGGTCGCGGAGCGGAACACCCGGGCGAGATTGTCCGGGGTGTAGAGCCCGTCGAATTCCGGCTTCACCGCGGGGCCGTCCGGGGTCTCCTCGAACAGGCTGGCCGGGAATTCCTCGCCGCCGATCTGCTGGTTCTTCAGCCGGCCGCCGGTCATGGCGCGCAGCATGGTCGTCTGGACTTCGCCGGTGCCGTAGATCTGGCACAGGTCGATCTCGTGGTTGCTCTCGTTCTCGGCGAAATCCTGCTCCTCGGGCTTCTTCCACTTGGTGCGCAGGAAGCTGTCGGTGAACCATTGCGCGAAGAACGGGAACAGCAGGCTGGTGTCGGTCGCGCGGACGTCCTCGGTACGCTTGAACAGCGCGTTGACCTCGGCCACCGGCGGCAGCGAGGCGGTGTAGTCCGGCTCCGGCGGCAGATGCCGGCCCGAATAGCGCCGGTCGGTCAGCCCGCGCCAGGTCGGGTAGGGTGCCGCCATGGAGAGCGGCCGCGGCCGTGCCGCCGCAGCGTAGGCGTATTTGTTGATCAGCTTGCGATTGATGAACCGGTGCAGCGGCGGGATCGCGTTCACCACCTTCACCAGCCAGCGCTTCAACCGCGCCCCGAACGACTCGTCCATGTTCGCCCCCTCCTTTGAAATCGGGGGACGCTAGGACCCGACTGACACAGAAGCGACACAGGACCAGGGCAATAGGAGTTGGCCGGGATCTGTGGCCCACGCCGTGTCAGGCCGATGCGCGGTTAGACGGCAACAGGTGGTTCCGGTACCATGCGGTGTGCAACTGTTCCGGGCGGGCAGGGGGCTCCCGCGGAACCGAGGCGCGGAGGGCTTCCGGTGGAACCGACAGGCGACAAGCGCAAGCTGGCGGCGATCCTGGCTGCCGACATGGTGGGCTACAGCCGGCTGATGGAGGCCGACGAGTCGGGCACCCTGGCGCGGCTGAAGGCCCACCGTATTGAGCTCATCGACCCGACCATCGCCAAGAACAACGGCCGCATCGTTAAGACCACCGGCGACGGCATTCTGGTGGAGTTCGCCAGCGTGGTGGAGGCGGTGCAGTGCGCGGTCGAGATCCAGCGCCGGATGGCGCGGCGCAACGTCGAGGTGCCGGTCGACCGGCGGATCGAATTCCGCATCGGCATCAATCTGGGCGACGTTATCGTCGAGGATGACGACGTCTTTGGTGGTGGAGTCAACATCGCCGCCCGCCTGGAGGCGCTGGCCGAGGCCGGCGGCATCTGCATCTCGGGCACCGCCTACGACCACCTGGCCAGCAGGATCGGCGTCGACTACGAGGATCTGGGCGAGCAGAAGGTCAAGAACATCGCGACGCCGGTGCGCGCCTATCGCGTGCTGCTGGACGGCGGGACCAGCGAAGCCCCGCCTGTCTCCCGGCCGCCGCCCGCGAGGCGCCGGCGATGGGTGGTGGCGGCCATCGTGCTGGTGCTGGCGGGCGCCGCCGGCGGCTACATGGCGTGGGCCGGCGGATGGCTGATCCCTGGGGCGACGTCCGAGTCCGATGAGCGCAAGGGCTCCGACAAGCAGACCGAAGCAGCACGGTAACGACAAGCCCCGCCATGCCGTTCGAGGCGGCGTGACCTGGCGGGCTAGGTCGCCGCCTGGTCGAACACCGGCATTTCGCCGGGGAAGGCGACCCAGTGGTGCCGGTTTTCCGCCCAGACGACACGGGTCGGCCGGATGAAACCGGGATCGGAGAAGCAGCCGACCGCGATGCCGTAATGGTCCGGGCGCATGTCCAGGCTCCAATAGACCGAGGTGCCGCAATCCGGGCAGAAATGGTTGTGGAGTTTGCGGCCTTCCGCGGCGGTGCGTTCATAGCCGCTCGACCGGCCTTCGACCGAGACCACCCGGTCCTTGCGGTAGTACGCGCCGACGCCGAACGGGCTGCCGGTGCGTCGCTGGCATTCGAAGCAGTTGCAGGCGGTGACCACGTCGGGGTCGCCAATCGCGGTGACGCTGAGCTGCCCGCAGGCGCAGGTGGCGCGGTGTTCGGTCTGGTCGCTCACTTCGGATCCCCATGTCGCGGCATTTGCCAAGGCGGGTTCGAGCCTGCCTGAATCCCGGCGTCCGGTCGAGGTGGAACCCGGGCGGAACCCCTTCCGCCGCGAACCGGCCCGGTGTAAAGCTTCGCGGCCATGATCACCGTCTCCAAAGTCTCGAAATCCTTCGGCGGCATCCGCGCCGTGCGCGACTGCTCGGTTGAGGTTGCGGCCGGCTCGATCACCGGGCTGATCGGCCCGAACGGGGCCGGCAAGTCGACCCTGTTCAACATGGTGGCCGGGCTGTTCGCGCCGGACCAGGGCACGATCGCGCTGGAGGGGCGGGACATCACCGGCAGGCGCCCGCATGCCCTGTTCCACTTGGGGCTGGTCCGCACCTTCCAGATCGCCCACGAGTTCTCCCGCATGACCGTGCTGGAAAACCTGATGGTGGTGCCGCCGGAACAGCCCGGCGAGAGCCTGATGGCGGCCTGGTTGCGCTGGGGGGCGGTGCGCCGGCGCGATGCCGAGGTGCGGCGGCGGGCGGAGGAGGTGCTGGGCTTCCTGAATCTCTCCAAGCTGAAGTTCGAGCTCGCCGGCAACCTCTCCGGCGGCCAGAAGAAGCTGCTGGAACTCGGCCGCACCATGATGACCGACGCCAAGGTGGTGCTGCTCGATGAACTCGGCGCGGGGGTCAACCGCACCCTGCTGGCGACCCTCGCCACCGATATCGAGCGGCTGAACCGGGAGTTCGGCTACACCTTTTGGGTCATCGAGCACGACATGGACATGATCGCCCGGCTTTGCGACCCGGTCATCGTGATGGCCGAGGGCACGGTGCTGACGCAAGGCTCCATGGAGGACATCCGCAAGGACGAGCGGGTGATCGAGGCCTATTTCGGCCAGGGCGCGGCCCACCGGAAAGCCACCGCATGAGCCTGCTGGAAGCGACCGGCATGGTCGGCGGCTATGGCGGCGGCGACATCCTGAACGGCGTCGACCTCGCCGTCGACGCGCATGAGATCGCGGTCATCGTCGGCCCCAACGGCGCCGGCAAGTCGACCGCCATGAAGGCGATCTTCGGCCTGGTCACCGTGCGCGAGGGCCGCGTCGCCTTCGCCGGCGAGACCATCACCAACGCCGCGCCGGAACGGCTGGTGACCCTCGGCATGGCCTATGTGCCGCAGGAACGCAACGTCTTCCCCAACCTGTCGGTGCACGAGAATTTGGAGATGGGCGCCTTCACCCGCCGCGACGACATCGCGGCCGTGCTGGACCATGTCTACGCCCTGTTCCCGGCCCTGGCCGAGAAGCGCAAGCAGCCGGCCGGCGAGCTCTCCGGCGGCCAGCGCCAGCAGGTCGCCATCGGCCGCGCCCTGATGATCGAGCCGAAGTTGCTGATGCTGGACGAGCCGACCGCCGGCCTGTCGCCCAAGGTGATGGACGACATCTTCGAGCGCATCGTCGCCATCAACGGCACCGGCGTCGGCATCCTGATGGTCGAGCAGAACGCCCGCATGGCGCTGGAGATCGCTCATCGCGGCTACGTGCTCGCCACCGGCCGCAACCGCTTCACCGACACCGGCGCCAACCTGCTGGCCAACCGCGAAGTGGCGGAGAGCTTCCTGGGGGGATAGGGGACAGCCAGTTAAGGGGACAGTATACCTAACTCAAAGAGTTAGGTATACTGTCCCCTTAACTGGCTGTCCCCGTTATTGGGTCCGGCCGCTTAGCGCTTCCACTTGATCTGGAATTCGAGCTCCTCCTCGCCATCGGCGCGTTCGTGCTCGATGTTGAAGATGGCGCGATCGGGGAGGTAGATTCGCTCTCCGGCCACCTGGATCTCGAAATTCTCGCCGCTCTCCAGACAATCGGCCAAACGACGCAATTTGGCGACGAACTCCGCGGTCGGATAGCCCTTCTCGATATCGCGGTCGGGTTTGGGGGCCATGGCGTCTGCTCCTGTCTTGGAATCTAAGGCAGCCGGCCGTCGGGTCGGGCCGATGCGGCCGGACGCTAGCGCCGGTTGGTTGTGGAATTGTGACGGCCGGACGACGGGGCGCGGTTCCCATGATCCCGCCCATGCTACGCTTGGCCTCGACGAATTTGACGGAGAGGGGCCGCAAAGGGCTGCGGTAGCCGGGTTTGGGTATTCGCGAGACTTGGGACGAGAGCCGCCGCAAGGCGCAGGCGCTGGGAGAGGAGGTCAGGGCGCTCTCCGCCTCCAAGGCGCTGCACTGCGTCCTGCAGGCCGAGCAGTTGGACGGGCTGGAGGCCGCCGAGGTCGATACGGTGCTGAAGAAATGCCTGCTCTATTCGGAGAAGGCCATCCTATTCACCCGGCCCGTCGGCGTCTCGGCCGATTTCTTCACCATCGAAACGCGGCACGACTGCCTGCTTCACCGGATCGATAGGATCGATGTCGGCAATTCGGACAGCGGTCTGTTCATCGTGCCGCGCAAGCTTGTCCTGTCCGAGGACGATCACGATGGATCGGGGCGACCGATCGTGGAGACCGTCTTTACCGGCGACTACGAGGCCGACTACCGCAATCCCAATGCCATGAAAGTCGGCCTGGACGATTCCTTCGTCGCCGCCCAGCTGGCGGAGGACACCCGCAGGCTGGGACCGCTGAAGCTCTGGCTGCCCTATGTCGACGGCATCGATCTGGACACGATGCTCCGGCTGAAGGCGGATGAGCATGAGGATTTCTCCCGCCTCCACTACGCCCTGAAGACCATTCTCACCCGGCTTCCGGACGCGTCGGGCAACGACAAGGTCGTGGAGATCGGCGAGCGCATCGACCACGAGCTCAAGAGTTTCGAGGCGAAGATTGAGACGCTGAAGGCGCGATACACGACATCGCTCGGCGAGATCACCATGGGAGCGGCCGCTCTGAGCCTCTGTGCCATGCTGCCCGAGGCGATCGAGCAGATCGTCTCGGGCATCGTCGGCGCCCACCAGATCCGAGCCGGCACGAACCGGCTGCTCGGCGCGCGGCTCGAGAAGAGCGACCTGCGGATGTCGGATTTTCACGTCGCCTGGATGATCCAACGGCAGCGCGGCAAGGCGAGGCGTCGCAAGACCGCCCGATAGAGGATCGCCGCACGGTGCAACGCTCCGCGCCCTTGCCCTTGAGCGGCAATCCGGGTCTCCCATAGTCTGTGGCCTGTCGCCCCGGCGAACCGGGGCGGTGGGGAGGACAATCCATGAAGAACATCTTCACCTGGGCCGCCAAGCCGGCCCGGCGCACCCTGACCGTCGCCGATCTGAGGGCCGGCAAGGGCCAGCGGAAATTCACCCAGGTCACCGCCAACACGGCGGAAGAGGCGGCCGCGGCGGCCGAGGCCGGCCTCGACATGATCATCTGCAATTCCCAGAACACCGCGGCGGTGCGGTCCGGCAACGACACCTTGTTCCTGACCGCCGCGATCGGCCTGCCGGACTACCCGACGGAAGCCGACATCCTGCGCGAGGCGTTGCGCGCCCTGGCGCTCGGAGCGGACGCGGTCCTGACGGCCCGCAGCATGGACGTGGTCGCCATGCTGGCGAAGGAGGAGATCCCCGTCATGGGCCATCTCGGGCTGGTGCCGCGCAAGAGCACCTGGGTCGGCGGCCTGCGCGCCGTCGGCAAGACCGCCGATGAGGCCTTCGAGCTCTTCCAGCGCTTCCGCCGACTAGAGGAGGCGGGGGCGGTCCTGGTCGAGGCCGAGGTCATCCCGGGCCCGGTGATGGCCGAGATCTCCCGACGGTCCGGGCTGATCACCGTCTCGCTCGGCTCCGGCGACGGCGCCGACGTCATGTATCTCTTCATGGAGGACATCTGCGGCGAGAAGGAACACCGGCCCCGCCATGCCCGCGCCTATGCCGACCTCCACGGCCTCAGACAGCGGATCCGCGACGAGCGCATCCGCGCCCTGACGGAATTCCGCGCCGATGCGATGGGCGGCGCCTTCCCGTCCGACCGGGAAACCGTCCGCGTCGACGAGCGGGAACTGGCGGCGTTCCTGGAGCGTCTGGACGGCGCAGGATAATCGCCGCGCCACTGATCAACCGAATATTGACGGACGACGCCTAGTGTCGTTGACCGCGGTAGATCGGGAGATCAGCGGCCATGCACGCAGAGCCCAAGGACCCTGAGTTCGACGCCATCCTCCGGCTTTCACCGGTCGAACGATATGCGCATTTCCTCAGGCATGTCGTCGACTTCGACCTGGTCTGGATTCTTGAAGACGAGGACGGGCTGGTGACAATCAATCACGAGGGCGGCGAAGTCCTTCCCGTCTGGCCTGCCCGCCGCTATGCGGAACATGCCATGACGAAGGCTTCCGGGGATTGGCCCGGTTTACGATTTGTCTCGAGCCCGCTGCGTGACTGGCTCAAGGACACGCTGGAGCCGGTGAGGGACGAGTCCGATCTGGGCATTGGCGTCTTCCCGGACGCCGATGGCGACGGCCTATGCGTGTCGATTGCGGATATCATGGATGATCTCAAGGACGAGCTTGCGACGCGGATGGAGTCGCTGCCCGGGTACGACCCCGATGCCGGGGAGATCGATCTCGATGCATTGCTGAAACCCGCGATGCGGGCGTCGATGAAGGCCAAGCCAAAAGGCAGAATCCCTTAGTTCTTCCAAGGGGATACGGCGCGGCACCGAACGGATTGGGGCCGGTCAATCCCAGGCCGGGACTTCAGCGCACGGTATCCGCGCGCAATTAACCATTCCCTCAACCTGTCCAGGGATGCTTGAGCCTCGTCTTCCCCTGAACGGAAACGGGCGGGCGGATCGCCGCTCGAACGCAGCCATGGCCAGGCCTTCGGCACAACTCAGACAAAGCGACATCGACCGGCTGGAGGCCGACACCTCTCCGGAAGTGCGCATCGCGACCGCGACCAAGGTCTCCGCGCAGTTCCAGTCCGACGGCCTCGCCGCCGAAGAGCGGCGGATCGCCGAGGACATCCTGCGCGGGCTGATGAAGGATGCCGAGGTCCGGGTCCGCGAGGCGCTGGCCGCCCAGCTCAAGGCCTATTCCGGGCTGCCGCATGACATGGCGCTGACCCTTGCCCGGGACGTCGAGTCGGTCTCCCTGCCGGTGCTCGAGTACTCCGAGGTGCTGACCGACGAGGACCTGATCGAGATCGTGCGCACCGGCAGCCCGGAGAAGCAGGTGGCCATCGCCGGCCGGCCGCAGGTCTCCGCCCGCCTCGCCGGCGCCCTGATCGACACCGAGAACGAGGCCGCCGTCGCCCGCATGGTCGCCAATCCCGGGGCCGCGCTGGACGACACGCTGCTGGAGCGCACCGTCACCGAGTATGGGCATTCGGAACTCGTCTGCGGTTCCCTGGCGCGCCGGCCCAAGCTGCCGGCGGCGATCTCCGATCGCCTGATCGGCGCGGTGACCGAGCAGCTCATGAGCCATCTGGTGGACCAGAAGAAGCTGCCCACCCATGTGGTCAAGTCGCTGCTGCAGGGCGCGCGGGACCGCGCCACGATCTCCATGTTCCGCGAGGGCGTGGCGGACGACGAGCTGCGGTCCCATATCGCGCGCATGGACACCGACGGCCGGCTGACCACCTCGCTGGCCTTCCGCGCCCTGTCGCTCGGCGACATGCGGTTCTTCGAGATGGCCATGGCGCGCCTGACCCGCCTGCCGGTGGACAGCGCCCGCCGCCTGATCCACGACGACGGCGACCTCGGCCTGGAGGCAATCCTCCAGGCGGCCCTCACGGCACGGCGGATCCAGTCGATTAAGTAGCTTGCCGAGCTGCCGCTAATCTCTCCCGCGAGGCACCACCGCTTCCGCCTCGATCTCCACGTCGTACGGCCCGGCCAGGTTCGATATCTCGATCAGCGTGTTGGCCGGGCGGATGGCGCCGAAGTAGCGGCCGTGGACCCGGGAGACCGGCTCCCAGGTGTCGATGTCCTTCAGGTAGATGCGGGTGCGCACCACGTCGGTCAGGCGGCCGCCCAGGGACGAGATACTCGCGGCGATCTTGTCCAGGATGTAGACGGTCTGGCCGGCCGGGTCGCCGGGGCAGACCGGCTCGTCGGAGCCGTGGGTCGCGGTGGTGCCGCTGACCAGGATGCGGTCGCCGATGCGCGTGGCGCGCCCGAAGCCGGCGATCGGCTCCCAGACGCTGCCGGTGGAGACATAGGCGCGGTCCGGGTTGTCCTGAGAGGGGATGCGCTCGAAGACCGGCGGCAGGCGCTCCAGATGGTGACTCAGATCGCCGGACGCGGTGAGGAAGGGCGGCCTGCGGTACTCATCGCCGCAATCGCCGGGCACGGATTGCGCCTGGGCCAGCGCGGCGTCGATCGCCGCACGGTCGCCATCGTCCAGGGAGAACCCGAAGCAGCGCAGGTTGTCCGCCCGGTGCTCGCGCTCGCCAAGCCGGGCGCCGACGATCACCGCCGCCACCGCCGGCTGGTCCAGCACCCAGCGCGTCGCCACGTTGGACACCGATACGCCGTGCCGCTCGGCCACCGACGACAGCGCGGCCAGGATGCCCTGGAAGACGGGCCAGCCGCCGATGACGTCGATGAAGCGCTTGTACTTCATCCGGCTCCAATCGCCGATCTCCGCGGGCTCCGAAGCGCCGATCCACTTGTCGCTCAGAAACCCGCCGGCCAGCGTGCCATAGGCCAGCAGGCCGATGCCGTTCTCACGGCAGAAATCGCCCATCCGGCCGGTGGCGCGCCGGTCCAGCACCGACAGGCTGACCTGGTTGGAGGCGACGGGGATGCCGTGCCGGACCAGCAGGTGCAGGTGGTCGGTGTCGAAATTGGTCACGCCGAGCTGGCCGATGACGCCCGATGCCTGCAAGTCGGCGAGATGCTTCAGGGCATCGAGATAGCCCGGATGCTCGAACGACCACCAATGCAGCTGCAGCAGGTCGAGGCGCTCCACGCCGAGCCTGTCCAGCCGCTCCTGCACCCCGGCGCGCACGATTTCCGCGGTCATCGGTCCCGGCTCCGGGCACCATTTGGTTAGCAGGTGGGGCGCGGCGCCTGGCCCCGCCCGCCGTGCCGCCTCGCCGGCGATCAGCTCGGCGCTGCCGTAATGGTCGGCCATGTCGAAGGTGTCGAAGCCCGCCGCGGCGTAGTCGCCCAGCGCAGTCGCCGCCCGGTCGATGTCGAGCGCACTGCCGTCGCGCTCCATGTCCGCGACCTGCCACAGCCCGGTCACCATGCGGCTGATCTCCAGCCCCGGCGCCAGTTCGCCGCGCTCCGGCCGTGTGCTGCTTTCCAATCCAGCCCCCGTCATTTGCCCCCGACGGGCGATAGTCTACGCTGGCAGCCGGCGGATCAATGGCGGGGCCGATGGCGGACGACGAATTCCAGCTCTACGACTTGAAGGTCGAATGGATGGCGGGCGACCGGCCGTGCTGGTGCGGCGCGAAGGCCGGCGACCATTTCACCCTCAAGGGCGAGCATATCGAGATGCCGGCTGGCCAGACCTGGTCGATCTACACCCTGGCGCCGTTGCTGCCTCTGCTGCCGGCCAAGCAGCGCATGACCGACGCCAATGACTGGATGACCACGGACACCGATATCGCCTGCCCGGACCCGAATTGCGGCGCCCGGTTCCGCATCAGCCGCACCGGCACCCGCAGCTTCCGTCATTCCGAGACGACGGCCACCAAGCGGCCGGACGCCGATGGGTGAGGTGCCAAGGGCCGAGCTGGCGCCCGGCTACGCCATCTCGCGGCTGATCAAGGGCGGCTGGCATCTGGCCGGCGGTCATGGCGCCATCGACCGCGACGCCGCGATCGCCGACATGGCGGCCTTCGTGGAGGCCGGCATCACCACCTTCGACTGCGCCGACCACTACACCGGCGTGGAGGCGATGATCGGCGATTTCCGTGCCGCCTACCCGTCGCTGGCCGCGCAGACCCAGATCCACACCAAGATGGTGCCCGACTACGACCGGCTCGCCTCGGCCGACCGCGCCTATGTGGAGGGCATCATCGACCGCTCGCTTCGCCGGCTGCGGGTGGAACGGCTCGACCTGGTGCAGTTCCACTGGTGGGACTTCGCGGTGCCGCGCTTCGTCGAGGCCGCCCTGGTCCTCCAGGACCTGAAGCAGGCCGGGAAGATCGCCCATATCGGCACCACCAACTTCGACACCGCGCGGCTGCGTGCGCTGGTGGAGGCCGGCGTGGAGCTGGCCGCCAACCAGCCGCAATACTCGCCGCTCGATCTCAGGCCGGATGGCGGTCTGATCGACTACTGCACCGGCCAGGGCATCCAACAGCTCTGCTACGGCACCCTGGCCGGCGGTTTCCTCTCCACCGGCTGGCTGGGCCGGGACGAACCCGAGGGCCCGTTCGAGAACCGGTCGCTGACCAAGTACAAGCTGATCATCGAGGATTTCGGCGGTTGGGCCCTGTTCCAGGCGCTCCTCGCCGCGCTCGACCGCATCGCCGCCAGGCACGACGCCAGCATTCCGCTGGTCGCGCTGCGCTGGGTGCTGGACCGGCCCGGGATCGCCGGCGCCATCGTCGGCGCCACCTCGGCCCGGCACCTGGCCGAGAACCGGCGGGTATTCGACATCGCGCTCGACGACGAGGACCGGGCGGCGATCGGGGCGGTGACCGACCGCCGGACCGGACCCGAGGGCGACTGCTACGATTTGGAACGCGACAAGGACGGCCGCCACGGCCGCATCATGCGCTACAACCAGAACGCCGCCGACTAGCGATCCCGGGAGTCACGCCGGCGGCCGCTCAGCCGGCCAGTTGGCGCGCCACCTGACCCCGGCCGCGTGGCGCCGCGCCCAGTCCGCCCGCCATCCCGGCGGCCAGGGCGGACAGGATGCCGAGCGCCAGCGGGATGCCGAGCGCCAGTGGTCCCGGGGCCCAGGCCACCCGCAGGGCTTCGTCCACCAGCCAGTATCCGCCCAGAAGCCCGGCCGTACCGCCCAACGCCGCCGCCAGCAGCCCGATACCGGCGGCTTCCGCCAGGCGGGCCGCGGCGATCTCCAACCGCGAAGCGCCGATCAGCGCGAAGGCCAGGGCCTCGCGGCGCCGGCCGTCGACATCGGCGGCAACGACCGCCGTCAGAGATAGCGCACCGGCGACGAGCAGCGTCGCCGCGACCGCCAGCGAGGCCCACACGCCGCCCTCGATCACCTCGGTCACCTGGGCGACGATCACCCGGACATCGATCGCGGTCACGTTTGGCGCGGTCCGCGACAGGTCGCGGATCAGGGCGTCGACCGCCGGATCGGTCTCGCCCTCCAGGGACATGATCCAGGAATGCGGCGCGTCGCGGAACGGCTGCGGCGACGCCACGAGGAGGAACTCCGGCCGGAAGGTCCGGTGGTATTCCTTGCGGATGTTCACGACCCGGGAGGTGAAGGCTCTGCCGAGCACGCTGTAGGTCAGGGTGTCGCCGGGCTTCAGGTCGAAGGCCTCGGCCACGTCCTCCTCCGCCGAGATCAGCGGCGCGCCGGCGTGGTCGGCCGGCCACCATTCCCCGCCCAGCAGTTCCGCCCCGGTCGGCTCGGCGGCCCAGGAGAAGCTGCGGTCGCCCTCGATCACCCAGGACTTGTCCGGGTCGATCAGCGCCTCCTCCGCCGGCACGCCGTTGACCGCCAGGATCGACGCGCGCATGAACGGCGAGGCCTGCAGGGCTCCGAGCGCGGCGTCGTCCCCGACCCGCTGCCTGATCTCCTCCACCTGGTCGGGCTGCACGTCGATCAGCACCAGGTCCGGAATGCGGTCCGGCAGCTCGGCACGCAGGGCCGCCTCCAGCGAGCCCTGGGCGGCCAGGATGGCGGTGATGCCGGCGATGCCGATACCGATCGCGACCGCCTTCGTCGCGGCCGCGCCGGGTATGCCCAGCCCCTGCAACGAGACCAGCCCGATGAAGCTCTGCGGCTGTCTGCGCGCCGCCAGCCGTGCCAGCGCCCAGCCACCCAGCCCCAGCGCCGCGCTGGCGAGCGCGAGGCCGGCGGCCGCAATCGCCGCGAGCGCCGGAACCGGCAGGCTGAGGACGGCGAAGACGACGGCCGCGGCGATCACCGCCGCGCCGGCCGTCAGATGGCGCGGGTCGGCCGCGAGCTCGGCATCGCCGCTGCGCATAGCGGTGCCGGGGGAGAGCCGTGCCGCCCCCGACAGCGCCGCGGCGCTGGCCCCGGCCAGGCCGAGACCCAGGGTCGCGGCCGCCTGCAGGGCCGGGGCGGCGAGGGACGCCAGATCCCATTGCAGGTGGAGCCGGGCCGCCGCCACATCCATGACGAGTCCGGTCACGGCCACCGCCAGGCCCAGCCCCGCCACCAGGCCGACACCGCCGGCAATCGCGATGATGGCGCCGTGCAGGGCGACGACGATCGGCGGCGTGGCGCCCGACAGGCGGTACAGCGCGATGGTGCGGGCGCGCCGCGCGATCCAGACCTGGGCCGCCGCCCAGGCTCCGGCCAACCCGATGCACAGGGCGACGATCCCGGCGATTCCGAGGAAGGTGGTCGTGCGTTCCACGGTGCGGCGCACCCGGTCGCCGGCATCCTGTGGCGTCTCCAACTCCCAGCCGCGCTCCGGCGTCAGGTCACGCACCGCCGCGATGCCCGTCTGTCGGGGCGTCCCGTCCGGCAGCCGCACGCGGTACCGGAAGTCGACCAGCGATCCAAGCTGCAGCAGGCCGGTCTGCTGCAGCCGGTCCATCGCCACGATCACCCGCGGCCCCACCAGGAAGCGGCCGGCCGACAGGCGATCCGGCTCGGTCTCCAGCACGCCGGCGATGACGAATCCGGTCTCGCCAAGGGTGATGGTGTCGCCGAGCGCGGCCCCGAGGCGGCTGAGCAGCGCCGGCTCGACGATCGCCGCCGGGCGGGCGCCGTCGGCTGCCAGCACCGTGGCGATCGGCGCATCTCCCTCCAGGGCGACGGTGCCGTACAGCGGATATAGGGTGTCCACAGCCTTCAGCTCAACCGTCAGGCGTTGCCCGTCGACCAGGGCGGAGGTGCGCAACTCGGCGGCTCGCGAGACGGTCCCGACGGTCCCCAGGGCCCCGACTATCTCCTCGTCGAGCGGCACGTTCACGACCGTGACGGCGATGTCGCCGCCGAGGATGCGGGTGCCGCTCCGGTCCAGTGCCTTGACCAGGCCGTCACCGAGCATCCAGACGGCCCCAAGCATCAGGGCGGCGATCACCACGCAGGCGATGAACAGCCGCAGGCCGAAGATCCCGGCCGCGAGCTCGGCGCGGAGCAGGGTTCCGAGGATGCCTGCCTGGGTGCGGAATGAGCCCGATCGGTCCATCTCAGCCGACCACCCGTCCGCCATCCAGCGCGATCGCCCTGTCGCAGCGCTGCGCCAGTGTTTCGTCATGGGTGACGAGCAGCATCGCCGCGCCGCTGTCGCGGACCAGCGACAGCATGGTCTCGGCCACCCCATTGCCGGTCTTGCGGTCCAGATTGCCGGTCGGCTCGTCGGCCAGCAGCAGACGCGGCCCGGCGACGAAGGCCCGGGCGATGGCGACACGCTGCTGCTCGCCGCCCGACAGGGCGGACGGACGGTGGGTCAGGCGATGGCCCAGCCCGACCCGTTCCAGGATCGCCGCCGCCCGGTCCCGAGCCTCCGCCTCGCCCGACAGCATCAGCGGCAAGGCGACGTTCTGCAGCGCCGTCATCGCCGGCACCAGGTGATAGGCCTGGAAGACGATACCGATGTTTCTGCGCCGCAAATGGGTGCGCTGGCGTTCGCCGGCTTGGGCGATGTCGACGCCGAGGACGCGCACACGACCGCCGGTCGGCACCTCCAGGCCACCGATCATGGCGATCAGGGAGGATTTTCCCGAGCCGGACGGGCCGGTCACCGCCACCACCTCGCCGGCGTCGACCGACAGGTCGAGACCCTGCAACACCGCGATCTCGCCTGACACTGTCGGGTAGGACAGGCCCGCGCCGTCCAGTCTGACGATGCAGGTGTCCGCGGTTTGTGCAAAGGCTGCGACGATGACGGCCTCCGTTGCGATGGTCCTCAGCCAACATAGGGTGATCGGGCGGCAATGCCATAACCGCATTCCACTGCCCGTGCCGGAATTCGGCTGGTGCGGGCGGCAACCCTTGTCTGGTTGCGACGGGCTGGTCGGATTTCCTCGTCCGTATCCGTCTAATCGTGAAACGACAGAGGGAGACCAGGCCATGCCGTCCCATCACACTGGCGGGTGCCTGTGCACGGCGGTCCGCTACGAGGCGACCGGGGAGCCCGTTCACGCCATCCAATGCTATTGCCGCGACTGCCAGCACATGTCCGGTGGCGGCAATGCACCGCAACTGGCCGTCATGCGCGCCACCGTGACCCTGTCCGGTCCGCTGACGACCTTTGGCGTCAAGGCGGATTCCGGCAATGACGTCGAGCTCGGCTTCTGCGGGCAATGCGGGTCGCCGATCTACAAGACGACGACATTCATGCCGGAGCTGATCTTCCTGTTCGCCGGCTCCCTCGACGATCCGGCGGCCTTCGAGCCACGCAACAAGGTCTACGAAGAGCGGCGCCAGCCCTGGGATCGGAGCTGAACGGTCTGCGGCAGGCCGGTGACCGCGCTCCCCGCGGCCAACCCGGCCAGGGCCCGGCCGTCACACCGATGGCGCCATCAACCTGAGGTGGTTTTCCGCTGGTTGGCATCAAACCTGAGGGGTTGGTAAGCTGCCGAACAGTGGATTTGATGCATCGGCGCCGCTTCGGTGTCCCGGGTCTTCCTCACCTTGCCTGCAATCAGGGAATTCAAGTCACCAATGTCAAAGCCGCAATACGCACGCCCGTTAGGCCTCGTCTTTCTCTTCGTGCTTCTGTGCTGTGGGGGTGTCGAGGTGACAGTTGCCGGCAATACAGAGATCGAGACTCGCGTCGTTACGCGCCATGCCGGGCCGGTCAAAGGCCTTCACGCGTCACACGGCGAGGACTTCGAGCGCAGTGTCAGATCGGCTCTCCAGCGGCTGCTCAATCGGCCGGATGGCTTCGTGGTGTTCGAACATTCCGGGACCGGAAAGTTCGTACAGTTCGCCACGTCTAAGGCGCGCGGCCTTCTGCTGGACGTTCCCCGTCAGATCCTGAGTTATGACGAGGACATCCGGGCCGAGGCGTATTTCGCTGAACAGGGCATCGACGCCGCGTATACAGGGCCGCTTTACAGCCCGCAAACCGGGGCGCAGGTCGGCATTCAACGGTCGTTCCAGGTCATTCTTGGGTCGGATGTCGAAACGGCGGCGGCGATGACCGCCGAGTTCTTTACCCAGGTCTATCGCATCGATCCGAACAAAGGCATGCGCTTCATAGAAGAGTGATCTTGCTACCGGCGCGCCCTCCGATCGCGCAACGTCCGGTTCAATCGAGCGCGATGCACAGGCGGTGCTCAAGTCCGATGCGACCCTGGAACACAGGGCCGCTGTCGGTCATTCCGACGCTTCGATAGAGCGACAGGGCGGCGGTGTTGTCGGCATCGACAGACAGCGCCAGCCGTTTCGCCCGCGGCCAGATCGACCTGCACATGGTCAGGGCGCCGGACAACGCGGCCCGCCCGTACCCGAGCCCCTGCCAATTGGCGCCGATCTTCAGCGCGTGCAGCGTCACCATGTCGTCCGACGCCCAATCCGGCGAGCAGGGCGGCCGCTTCAGAATGACAAGCCCGACTGGGGCGGCATCGACCAGGATGCCAAATCCACGCATGCAGGGCGGTGCGCCGTCCAGGCATTCCGCGACCGACTGTTCGAACGATCCGCCGAATTCGATCTGAGGTTCCGGAATCTTCAGCCGGCGCAGTCGATCGATTTGCCGCGCGTCCAACTGGCAAAGATCACGTATGTCGATGGTCGGGGTCATTGTCCCGGACGGCCGGTTCGGTGTTGCCCAGAGAGGCCTGCCAATCGATCCTCGGTCCGGGAGCGGAGGTGTCAAGCCTGCGCCCACTTGCGGGACTCGTCGATGGCCGTCAGCCGATTGGCCGTTGTCGGATGGCGCCCCGTGCCCGCAAGATCGAGATGATGGAAGACCGCAGACAAAGCACGGCGCGCGTCGCGCAGAGCGATCCCGCGCCATTGCCCGAACGGGCGCCGTTGCAGGGGCAGACGGTGTGCCTGGAGCCGATCGATCCGGCACTTCACGCCGCCGACCTGTACGCCGCTTCGCATGAGGAGGCGGATCCGGCGGTCCTGTGGCGCTACATGTCGCACGCACCGGTTCCGGATCGGGCGGCCTTCGCCGAGGGCCTTGCCGAGGCGGCCCGGTCGGACGACCCGCTCTATTTCGCGATCCGCGACCTCCAAAGCGGTCGCGCCGCCGGGGTGGCGAGCTACCTGCGGATCACGCCCGTGCACCGGGTGATCGAGATTGGCGCCATCTGGTTCGGGCCCGCGCTGCAACAGACCCGGCAGGCGACCGAGGCGCTATTCCTGATGATGCGCCACGCCCTGGACGACCTCGGCTATCGGCGGCTGGAATGGAAATGCGATGCCGCCAACGCGCCGTCCCGACGGGCGGCGTTGCGGCTCGGCTTCACCTTCGAGGGCCTTTTCCACCAGCACATGATCGTCAAGGGGCGCAACCGTGACACCGCCTGGTATTCCATCCTGGACGGCGAGTGGCCGGCGGTGCGCGACCGGATCGAACGCTGGCTGTCGCCGGACAATTTCGATGCCGATGGCCGCCAGCGGAGGGCGCTCTCTGACGCGAGCCCGGACCGCTAGGCCTACGATCCCGGCATACGTCGCGTACGGAATCGCCTAAGCTTGATGTCCGAAAGAGAGACTTGAGGGCGCGGGGAGGAACCATGGCAGCAGCCCATATCGGCCTGATCGGGCTTGGCGTCATGGGGCGCAACCTGGCCCTGAACCTGGTCGACAACGGCTATACCGTCGCCGTGTACAATCGCACCCGGGAGACCACCGACCGCGTGCTGGCCGAGGCCGGCGACCAGCGCGGCGGGCTGATCGGCTGCGGCACCCTGGATGAGCTGGTCAGCCATCTGCGTCCGCCGCGTCCGGTCCTGCTGATGGTCAAGGCCGGGGAGGCGGTTGATCATCAGATCGAGGCGCTCGGCCCGCTGTTGGAACCCGGCGATATCATTATGGATGGCGGCAACGCCAATTTCCGCGACACGAGACGCCGGGCCGCGGCGCTGGAGGAGCAGGGGCTCCGCTTCCTCGGCGTCGGCGTGTCCGGCGGCGAACTGGGCGCCCGGCACGGCCCGTCGATCATGGTCGGCGGTTCGCGCGAGGCCTTCGACGTCGTCGGCGCGATGCTGCAGTCCATCGCAGCCAAGGCCGGCGAGGACCGGTGCTGCGCCTATCTCGGCCCCGATGGCGCCGGGCATTTCGTCAAGACCCTGCACAACGGCATCGAATATGCCGACATGCAGATGATCGCCGAGGCCTACCACGTCATGCGGTACGGCAGCGCGATGGCTCCGGCTGAGTGCGCCGCCGCATTCCGGCGCTGGACGCAGGGGTCGCTGGCCTCCTATCTGATCGAGATCACCGCCGATATCCTTGACACCGTCGATCCGGAGTCCGGCGACGCGCTGGTCGACAGGATCCTGGACCGGGCCGGCGAAAAGGGGACCGGCCGCTGGGCGACTGCCGAGGCCCTGGATCTCGGCGTGCCGGCGCCGACCATCGCCGAGGCGGTCGCGGCGCGGGCGGTGTCGTCGCAGAAGGAGGAGCGGGTCGCCGCCGCCCGGACCTATGCCGAGATCGGCGTGACCGCGCCCACCCCGATCGATGAGCCCCGTGCGGTCGAGGCCATTGTCCGGGCGATGGCGGGCGCGCTGCTCGCCGGCAAGATCGCCGCCTATGCCCAGGGCTTCGCGGTCCTGTCGGCGGCGTCCCGGCAATGGGGCTGGGACCTGCCGCTGGACCGCGTGGCGCAGATCTGGCGGGCCGGCTGCATCATCCGCTCGCGCTTCCTCGACGACATCGCCGCCGCCTATGCGTCTCCGCCGGCGCCGGCCAACCTGCTTGTCGCGCCGCATTTCGTGCCCATCATGGGGCGCCATCAGATCGACCTGAGGCAGATCGTCAATTTCGCGATCGGGATAGGCCTGCCGGTCCCGGCCATGGCGTCGGCACTGGCCTATTTCGACGGCTACCGCCGCGAGCGGCTGTGGGCCGACATGATCCAGGCCCAGCGCGACTATTTCGGCGCCCACACCTTCGAGCGCACCGACAAGCCGGGCAGCTTCCACTTCGACTGGACGGCGGGTGAGGGCGAGACATGATCGTCATCGTCATGGGCGTCTGCGGCACCGGCAAGACCACGATCGGCCGGTTGATCGCCAAGCGGCTCGGCGCCCGCTTCGAGGAGGGCGACCGCTTCCACCCCAAGGCCAATGTGGAGAAGATGTCGCGCGGAGAGCCGCTCAACGACGACGACCGCTGGCCCTGGCTGCACGCCATGGCCGACAGCATCGACGCCTGGCAGCGCGACGGCGAGGACGTCGTCCTGGCCTGTTCGGCGCTGAAGGAGCGCTATCGCGAGATCCTGCTCGGCGGCCGTGACCAGATGCGGCTCGTCCACCTGTTCGGAACCCAGGATTTGATCAGCGACCGCATGGCGCAACGCCGGCACCATTTCATGCCGGCGAGCCTCGTTCCGAGCCAGTTCGCCGCGTTGGAGCCGCCGGAGCCCGGCGACGGTGTCTACGCCGCCGAGGTGGTCCGGCCGCCGGAGGAGATCGCTGCGGAGGTGACGGACTGGATCGGCGGAAGGGATCGCCAGGCTGGTTCCGCGGGCATGGCAGGCTGCTGAAAGGGTGCTGGCGGCCATCCTCGCCCTTCGACAGGCTCAGGGTGAGGATGAACAATTGTTATACTTTTCAGTGCGTTACGATATTCTCACCTCATCCTGAGCCTGTCGAAGGATAACCTATCGGCCAGAACCTGCTCTTTTCCAGGAGCCGGCTAGGCCTCCTTCGCGCCCTTGAGGCCCAGGGATTTGAGGCGCGCCGCGAAGGTCGTCGGCTTGATCCCAAGCAGCGCGGCGGCGCCGTCGGCGCCATAGACCTTGCCGCCGGTCCGCTCCATGGCGGCCAGCATGTTGGCCCGCTCCCGTTGCCGCATCTCCTCTTCGGTCAAGACCTCCGCGGCACGGTCGCGGCGCCCGGATGTCGGCCGGGCACGGCCGGTATCGGCGAGGGCGAGCCGGAGGGGTCCGCCCCGCGCGGTGATGGCCGCGCGCTCGATGATGTTCTGCAGCTCGCGGACATTGCCCGGCCAGTCATAGGCCTCGAGCTGGCGCAGCGTCTCGGCGGTGAGCCGCGCCCTCGGCAGGTTGAGCCGGGTGCAGGCGCGGTCCAGGAACAGGGTCGCCAACAGGGGGATGTCGTCCTTGCGCCGGCGCAGGGGCGCCACCTCGATCGGGAAGACGTTCAGCCGGTAGTACAGGTCCGGCCGGAACCGGTCGGTGTCCATCTCCTCGGCCAGGTCGCGGTTGGTGGCGGCGATGATCCGCACGTCGACCCGGCGGGTCCGCTCCTCGCCGACCCGCTCGAATTCGCCTTCCTGCAGCGCGCGCAGCAGCTTGCCCTGCAGCGGCTGCGGGATCTCCGCGACCTCGTCCAGGAACAGGGTCCCGCCGTCGGCAAGCTCGAACCGGCCCACGCGGTCCTTGACCGCGCCGGTGAACGAGCCCTTGAGGTGGCCGAAGAACTCGCTCTCGAACAGCTCGCGCGGGATCGAGGCGCAATTCACGCTGACCATGGGCTGGTCCTTCCGATCGCTATGCGCATGGATGGCGCGTGCCACCAGCTCCTTGCCGGTGCCGGACTCGCCGACGATCAGCACGCTGGCATCGGTCGGCGCCACCACCTCGATCTGCTGCCACACATTCCTCAGCGCGGCGCTCTTGCCGACCATCGGGCCGAGCGCCTTGGCGCTCTCGACCTCCTCCAGGAGGTAGGCGCATTGCTGCTCGACCCGCCGGCGCTCCTCGAGCTCGGCCTGCAGCGCGTCCTTCACCCGCTGGACCTCCTCGATCGAGCGGCGGGCGGTGGCCAGCACGAAGTTGGTCAGCATCTGGAGCTTCTCGGCGGTGTCGTCCTCGCCGTCGATCTTGACGCGGAGATCGAACTGGCCGCCGACCGTCAGGCAGAGCTGGTCGGCGATCTGCTCGATCAGCGGGCGGAGCGCCGCATCATCGGAGAGCTTGGAGTCCGGCATGGTCGCGCTCTTCCGCCTAACTCTGCCAGCGGATGCGGAACTCACATTCCGGATCGCCGCGGTGCAGACAACGGGGCTCCTCGATGCTGGCCTCGTCGCCATAGAGCGCGACCACGCGGCGGGCCAGCGCGCGGTACAGCAGGCAGAGGCGGTTGGGAGAGCGATAGTGGACGATCAGCGCGTCGCCGTCGGTCTCGATACGGAACTTGTCGATGACCGCCTGGCTGGCCTCCGGGTCCTCCAGGCTGGCGCCGAAGCCGTAATGGATCTCCGGATGGCGCTCCAGCAGCGCGCGGGAGTCCGGGCACATGCGGAACCACGCGGGAAACCGCTTCTGCGTGTCCTCCAGGAACGCTTCCGCCCACGCCTCGCAGGTGTCCGCGGCGCTCAACGACAGGACCTCGCCGGCGGCGGTGAGCATGCGCTGGCATTCCTCGTCGGCGTAAATCTCGCTCATCCGATAGGTCCGGTCCGTCGGCACCCCCGCCCGTCGCATCACCTCGGCGACGGCATCCGGTCCGCCTTTGGTCTCAATGGCCTGAAGCAGCGGCTTGAACGGATAGCCGAGCATGGTGGGGGCTCCTCTCGATCCCTCCGGCGAGGACCTGGCAACCGGACGCGGGGCAGGCCACAAGATTTTGTGGTTTACCCCCAACATATGGTGAGACCGCAAGATATTGTGCTCTGGCTGCGTCGGCAAGCCTGCGAAAAATCTGCTTTGAATCAACGGGTTGCCAGGGATGTCTTGCTTGGCATGGTCGCTGCAGAGGCGGCGTTGTGAACCGGTGGGACCGATGGCGGCCCACGGAGCGCGTCAACACAACGTCAGGAGATCTCGACAGTGACCAAAGAGGACTTGCATCTCGTGCAATCGAGCTGGGCCCTGGTTCGGCCGATCGCCGACCAGGCGGCGGAGCTGTTCTACGACCGGCTGTTCGGCGTCGCGCCGGAACTCAGGCGGCTGTTCCGCCGCGACATGCCGACCCAGCGTCGGCGCCTGATGCGCATGATCGACACCGCGGTCGGCGAATTGGAGAACCTGGACGACCTCGTTCCGCTGCTGCAGGACCTCGGACGCCGGCACGCGGGCTACGGCGTCAGGGACGCCGATTACGACACCGTGGCCGGCGCGCTTCTCTGGACCCTGGAGCGCGGTCTCGGCGAGGCATTCACGGACGATGTCCGACAGGCCTGGATCACGACATACACTCTGATGGCGGACACGATGAAAGGCGCGGCCGCCGAGGCCGCCGCGGCGTAGGGGTCGGCCCCTCAATTCCCGTCATCGCGAGCGAAGCGCGGCGATCCACTGTTGCGGCAAGCAGTGGATTGCCGCGTCGCCTCCGGCTCCTCGCAATGACGGGCTACGTGGTGGCGCCGTTCAGCTTTACGTCGTGCCGGCGATCGCCTTGTAGCGGTTGTCCAGCTCGACCTGGCGGGCCAGGGCCGCCGGGTCGAGGTCGCTTTCGGCCGGGATGTCGGTCTCGAAGTGCCGGTATCGGTCCTCGCCCCGGACCAGCATGGCGGAATCCAGATCATGCTTGGTCTGCCGCACATGGGCCGCCAGGTACTGGATGTTCAGGCCGATGCGCCGGTCCTGGCTGTTGTTCGGCATGGAGGCGTGCAGGGTCCAGCCGTGATGGAACGAGGCCTCGCCGGGCCGCAGCGGGCACATCACCGCGCTCGCCTCGTCCACGTTCCGCACCGTCTGGCCCTGCAGCAGGACGTTTGCCGCGTCCTCGGTCGCCTCGTGATCGACCCGGCCGTGCCGGTGGCTGCCGGGGATCATGCGCATGCAGCCGCTCTCCGCCGTGGCCGGCGACAGCGCCAGCCACATGGAGACCTGGTCGTCATGGCTCAGACCCCAATAGGTCAAATCCTGGTGCCAGCTCACATGCGACGCGGTGCCGGCCTCCTTGACGATGTAGGTGACGTTGTAGAGCAGGATATCCGGCCCGATCAGTTGCTCGACGATGTCCAGCACCGCCGGCATCGTCGCGACCTCCAGCGGCGACCGCAGGATCGTGTGCACCTTGCTCCGGTAATGCAGGGGACCGATCTTGGCCTCGGTATCCTCCATGGCCCGCCGGTGCCGGGTGGCCTCGTCGGCGGTGAGGATCTCCACCGCTGAGACGAATCCGTCTCTCTCATACGCGCTCTTCAATGTTTGAAGGCCTTCGTTGGACATGGTCGCCAAACTCCCAGCTGCACGGCAGGGATGCGCCGTCGCGGCATTGAGACCAATGAGAGGGCCGGGCGTTAGCCACCGGCCATCCCGCCGTGAAATCCGAAACCGATCCGGCGATCCATTGCAAACGAAAACGCGCCTGTGCCGGCGGACGGCACGACGGATCGGACCTTATGCCGGGCCGGCATCGTGGTTCGCCGATTTGACGAAATTCGCTACTTGTGCAGCCCGGCCACATGACGCATTCGCTTTCCGTCCTGCAGCCTATCGGTGCTCGCCTGCTCTTCGACCGCGTAGAGCCGAACCGGCGCCTGCCGTCCCTTGACGCGTTGTTCGGGGAGCGCCCACACCTGGATATCCGAAGGCAGGCGCTCTCTGACCGCCTCGGATATCAACAGGTCCTCGCCGATTGACTTGCACGCGTCCTGAATGCGGCTGGCGACATTCACTGTGTCGCCAATCACCATGTATTCGAGCCTGGCCTCGGTTCCGATGTTTCCCGCGATGGCCGGGCCGAAATGGATGCCGATGCCATGTCTGATCTTCTCCAGGCCACCGTGCTCGCGATCGGCATTGAGCGCGATCAGCGCGTGGTTCATCGCGATGCCGGCGCGCACCGATCGTTCGGCATCGTCCGCGCTCGGATCAGGCGTGCCGAAGGTCACCATGATGGCGTCACCGATGAATTTGTCGATCGAACCGCCGAACCGGAAGATCACGTCGACCATGCCCGCGTGGTACTGGGACAGGAATTCGACGACCTCCGCCGGCGGCAGGTTCTCCGTCATCGTGGTGAAGTCGCGCAGTTCGCAGGACATGACGGTGACCTCCTGCGTGCGGCCGCCGACGCCGAGCAACGATTCCGCCTCGCCGGAAACGCGGGAGACGACGCCGGGAGAGAAATACCGGCCGAGCTGGGCGTTGGCGACTTCCAGCCGGTCGCCCTGTGCGACCGTGCGGCGTGCGTTACGGGTAAGATAGCCCATCGCCACGCCGGTGACGGCGATGGTCAGCATGCTGGTCACCACAAACGCGACGCTGATCGCCGGACCCATCGCCACGTCGACGAAATTGGACGAGGTGATCGTGCGCGGGTCCCACAGCACATAGATGAGAAGGACCAGATGTACGGTGACACCTCCACTGGCCACCACGAGCGGACAGAGTGGACGGATTGCCAGTGCGTTCAGGGCGACGAGCCCATGGTCAGCACCGTCAGCTGCGTTTTCAGCATATAGGCCGGAAGCACGTCCGTGCCACCGACCGACACGTACCAGATGACCGGAAGCGCGCTCAGGATCACGATGTCGATGACGCATCCCGAAAGCCCGGCCGCACCCACGAATGTGCGCCGTGCGAGCAGCGTCAGGCACAGCCTGATGGCGGCGAGCGCAAGTATGGCGATCACCGTTGCGGCAGCTTCTCAAAGGCGCTGACCCCGACGATCCAATGGCTTGTCGCCATGATCAGTACAAAGACGCCCCGCACGATTGTGAGCGTGCGAACGCCCTGACATTCCCGCTCGAAGAGGAGTTCGTCCGATCGGGTTGCTCGGCGCGCCTCTGCCATGGGGCTCGGTTAGCCCTGCATGATCGGAACCGCCACGACTCGGCCTTCAGACACCCCGCGACCACGCCTTGATGTGCGCTCTCAAGCGAAACCAGGGCAGCCTGTCGGAGGAATTCGAGTTGGGTCTACTGCAAGAGTCAAAGCCGGAGCGAATCCGACACGATACCAGCACTCGGATTAGCCCGGTCGCAACCACCCTTCGGTGGCGGCCAAAGTCGCCTAATTTCGGCGTTAGCGCCCCACATCCGGCGCGTTCGAGGCTGGGTGAAGAACTTGCGCACCGTCGATGCGGCCTGGATCGCGGCAGCTTGCCAGCAGCTGACGACCTATCGAGAGAGGCCGGCGAGCCCAAGAGCTCATTGACTGTGCGCTAAATCTTCTACTATAAATTGTAGATACATGGAGTATGTTGGAGTTTCCAATTATGATCACTCAAGCAACTTGGTCAAAGTATGGTTGGGCAATGTCAATGGCTGCTTGGACTGTATTGCTGGTGATTCTTGTTCTTCTGTACAATATTTGGCCGAAATCACTAATCACGCTAATTGTGGGATACACTGTTTTCTCAGTATTCGGTTTCATTGGGTTCTTATTTGGGGTCCGGGACGTGAGTGGTGGTTCGAGCAGCCCCACGAACCTAGAACGTATATCTGACTGGCTTACCAAAGCAATCATTGGCGCTGGCCTAATTGAAGTAAAAACAATATTTTCCAATGCTAACCAATTCGCTGTGACATTTGCCGCCACCTTAGGAGATGATTTTGGCCCAATTCTTGTAATGTCAGTGCTATTTGCTACGGCAGCTTTGGGCCTTCTCACAGGTTTCCTATGGAGTCAATTTCACTTTAAGTAGATTTGTGTCCAATGAGGTAGTGTATCCAACACCTGCTTCGGTTCAACTACAGAAGTGAGAGCCGGATTGAGTCCGGTCCGGTTCCCGCGCGCATCTGCAACAGCGAATCACCTACAGAACGGGCCGCCGAATAACCCACGATCTGCAGTGCGCTCGACACAAGTGCCGTTCTCTTCGACGCGCGCCAACGGAAAGGGCCGGTGTCGCAACCGGCCCTTCGCGTACTTTCGGTTGCCGGTTCAGTTCCCGCCGGCCACCTGTGCCTTGATGGCGTTCACGTCGTCGAGCGAGATTTGCATGACGTCCTCGTAGCCGCCGCCGCGGAACTGCTGGCCGATGAAGGGCACCGCCACGTCGCCATAGGCGTCGAACTGCACCGGGCCGGTCGGGCCGATATACCGGACGGTCTTGCCTTCCTGCAGCATGGCGATGGCCTGGGCATAGCCCTCGACATCGGCGAAGAAGGGCTCGCCCTCGGGACCGGTGATCTCGCGGACATAGCGGGCCAGGGTCGGGCCGTCATGGCCGTCGCCGTTGATGTCGGCGGCGACATGGGCCAGCGCGATCAGGGCGCCGGCATCGTAGCCCGAGGCGCGGCCCGGCCCATCGGCGCTGATCTCCCAGCGGGCCTGCATGTCGCGCTCCATCAGCTCGACGGAGGAGGGCTCCGGCGTGCCCGGGGTGATGAACCAGGCGTTCTCCAGCAGATCCTCGGTCATGTTGTCTGTGAAGGCGGCGTCGTTCATGCCCTGGGCCAGGATCATGCCAGACGGCCCCTCGAAGCGGATCCACTCGCGCACCAGCTTCAGCCCGTCCTGCGGCGTCGACAGCAGGTAGACCGAGTCCGGGCCGCCCTCCAGAGCCTTGTTGACCTCGGAGCGATAGGAGGCCTGGTCGGCATTGTAGGCGACGCTGTCGGCGACCGTGCCGCCCAGGGCCTCGAAGGCGCTGATGAACTCGGCCTGGTTGTTCACGCCCCAGTCGTTGTTGAGGTAGATGATGGCCGGGTTCCGGAAGCCTGCGTCATAGGCCATCTTCGCGGTCGCGACCGCCTGCAGGCTGTCGGCCGGCAGGGTGCGGAAGAACAGCCCCTTGGTCTCGCCCTCGCGGGCCATGTTGGTGAAAGTCGAGGAGGTCGAGGCGGTGGCGATCACCAGCACGTCCTCTTCCACCGTGACCGAGGTGAGCAGCGGTGCGGTAATGCCCGAGGAAATCGGCCCGACAAGCGCCGTGACGCCCTCCAGGTCGATCAGCTTGCGGGCGGAATCCACCGCCACGGAGGCCTGGGTCTGGGAATCGCGCACGTCGTACTCCAAGGCACAGCCGATGCCGCCGCGCGCCTCGTCGACCTGCTCGATGGCAAGCTGCGCCGATTTGGAGATCGGCACGCCGAAGGCGCCATAGGAGCCGGTGAGGGACAGCACCCCCCCGATCTTGTGGGTGCAGTCCTGCGCCTGCGCGGTGCCGGTGAACGGGGTCCCCGCCAGCAAGACGATGCCGGCCGCGGCCACCGTTGCTAGATATGTTGTTGTTCTCATTGCCTGCCTGCTCCTGTTGCTCAGCGTAGTTATTTGATACGCGTAATATTTCCCATCATACTACTCGGACACTCCTAGACGAGTCACCCGACAATTCGGATTGCCGCCTTCCGTGGGAACTATACTTAAGGTTGTCGACCTCACGAAGGACTTCGACGGGCTTCGCGCCGTGGACGGCGTGTCCTTCGAGGTCGCCGAGGGAACCATCACCGGACTGATCGGCCCCAACGGCGCCGGCAAGACGACGACGTTCAACCTGCTGGCCGGAGCGCTGGCGCCGTCGGGCGGGCACATCGCCTTCGACGGCCAGGACATCACCGATCTGGTCGACTACGAGGTGTTCCGCCGCGGACTGGTGCGCACCTTCCAGATCCCGCGCCCCTTCGCCGGCATGACCGTGCTGGAGAACCTGATGGCGGTTCCCCAGGACCAGCTCGGCGAACGCTTCTGGAATAATTGGCTGCGCGGCGGCGCTGTGCGCGCGGAAGAGCGGCGCATCCGCGACCAGGCGATCGACATCCTCGACTTCCTCGGCCTCAGCCGGCTGGGCGAGTCGCCGGCGGGGGAGCTCTCCGGCGGCCAACTCAAGCTGCTGGAGCTCGGCCGGGCGCTGATGTCGGAGCCGAAGATGATCCTGCTGGACGAGCCGGGGGCGGGCATCAACCCGACCCTGCTTGGCGAGATCTTGGAGCGCATTGCCGCGCTGAACGAGCGCGGGATAACCTTCCTGATCATTGAGCACAACATGGACCTGGTCATGACCCTCTGCGAGCCGATCCTGGTCATGGCCGATGGCGGGCTGCTGACTGAAGGCACCGCCGACGCGGTCCAACAGGACCCCCGCGTGCTCGACGCCTTCCTCGGCGGCACCCCGGCGTGATTGCGGTGCGCGCTTTGTCGCTCTTCCGCGCTTCCATTCCCATCTTCGTCATCGCGAGCCGAAGGCGTGGCGATCCACTCTGTCGGCAAGCAGTGGATTGCCGCGTCGCTTCGCTCCTCGCAATGACGGGGAGGGATGAGTTGACCTGCGCCGACGAAGGCGGTTTTCGCGCATGACCGCCATCCTCGAAGTCCGCGACGTCGTCGCCGGCTATGCGCCGACCCTACCGATCCTGCAGGGCGTGTCGCTGGATGTGGCGGCGGGGGAGATCGTCACGGTGCTCGGGCCGAACGGCGCGGGCAAGTCGACCCTGATCAAGGCGATCGTCGGTCTCGTGCCGATCAGCGCCGGCCGGGCGGTCTTCGCCGGCCGCGACATCACTGGCGCCCGCACCCACGAACTGGTGCGCCAGGGCCTGGCCTATGTGCCGCAGACCGAGAACGTCTTCGCCCGGCTGTCGGTGGAGGAGAACCTGGCCCTGGGCGCGGATTTCGAGCGCGACGCCATGGCCGAGCGACGGGCCAAGGTGCTGGACCTGTTCCCGGACCTTGCCCGGCTGGGCCAGCTCGCAGCCGGCAAGCTGTCCGGCGGGCAGCGGCAGATGGTGGCCGTCGGGCGGGCACTGATGTCCTCGCCGAAGCTGCTGATGCTCGACGAGCCCTCCGCCGGCCTGTCGCCCAAGCTGGCGCAGGTGGTGTTCGGCCAACTGCGCCGCATCCGCGACGCCGGCGTCACCATCCTGATCGTCGAGCAGAACGCCAAGGCGGCGCTGGGCATCTCCGACCGCGGCTACGTGCTGGCGGAAGGCCGCGAGCGCATCCATGGCAGTGCTGCGGAACTGCTGGAGAGCCCGGAGATCGGCGCGCTCTATCTCGGCGCCAAGTCGCGGCTGGCCCGGGCATGATCCAGTTCGTCGCCGACGGCATCGTCTTCGCCGCGATCATCTCGCTGGGCGCCATCGGCCTCAGCATGATCTACAACATCCTGCGCTTCGCCAATTTCGCCCAGGGCGAGATCGTCGCCGCCGGGGCCTATTTCTCGCTTGCCGTGGTGACGCTGATCGGCGCCGGGGTCGGGGCGATCGGACCGCTCGCCTTCGGCTGGCCGCTGCTGGCCTCCATCGGCTTCGCCATCGTCGCGACCTGCGCGGTGGTGCTGGTGGTCGACTGGCTTCTGTTCCGCCGGCTGCGCGACAAGAACGCCTCGCGCATCACGCTGATCATGGCCGCCTTCGGCGTCTCGCTGATGGGCCGCAACATCATCACGCTCTTGGCCGGCGGCGACCCGATCAACTACGCCTTCTTCATCCCGCGCTCGGTGGAGATCCTGCCCGGGCTTCGCTTGGTGCCGGACGATCTGGCGATCATCGCCATCGCGATCGTCTCCGTTCTGGCGCTGCACCTGTTCCTGACCCGCACCACCATGGGCCGCTGGATGCGCGCCACCGCCGAGAACCCGACGTTGGCCCAGGTCAACGGCATCGATACCCGCGTTGTGATCCGCTGGACCTGGATCGTCGGCACCGGGCTGGCCACCATCGCGGGCGCGCTGCAGGGCCACATCGTGGAACTGAGGCCCGAGATGGGCTTCAGCCTGCTGCTGCCGATGTTCGCAGCACTGATCCTGGGCGGTGTCGGCAATGTCTACGGCACGGTGCTGGGCGCAGTGTTCATCGGCGTGGTGCAGTCGCTGGCGGTGGCGGTCGGCCTGTCCGCCTATCGCGAGGCGGTGTCGTTCATGCTCATGCTGGCGGTGCTACTGGTCCGGCCGCAGGGGCTCTTGGGGGCGCGCGACTGATGGACCCGCTCTCCGTGCTCTCCTTCGCGGTCTTCTTCCTGACCTTCGCGTCCTTCTTCTCGCTGGCCTCGCTCGGCCTCAATATGCAGTGGGGCTTCACCGGCCTGTTCAATGTGGGTGTCGTCGGGTTTTACGCGGTCGGCGCCTACACCTCGGCGATCGTCACCGGGCCGGCCTATCCCGACACCCTGTTCGGCGGCTTCGGCCTGCCAGTGGCGTTCGGCTATGTCGCCGCCATCCTGATGTCCGCCGCCATCGCCTTCGTGGTCGGCTTCGTGACCCTGCGCCTGCGCGAGGATTTCCTCGCCATCTCCACCTTCGGCATCGCCGTGTCGATCCAGCTCGTCACCCTGAACCTGCAATCGGTGACCCGCGGCCCCAACGGGCTCTACGCCCTGCCCAAGCCGCTCTCCGGCCTGTCGGAGTCCAATCTGGTCGACAATCTGCTCTACCTGCTGATCTGCGTCTTCTGCATCGGCCTGGTCTACTGGGCGTTCGAGCGCATGGTGCGCTCGCCCTGGGGCCGGGTGCTGCGGGCCATCCGGGAGGACGAGACGGCGGCGGCGTCGCTGGGCAAGAACGTCTTCGCGGTGCGGCTGCAGGCTTTCGTGCTGGGCTGCGCCGTCATGGGGCTCGCCGGCGCGCTCTACGCCAATTTCGTCGGCTTCATCAGCCCGCAGGATTTCCTGCCGATCTTCACCTTCCAGGTCTACGTGATGCTGATCGTTGGCGGCAGCGGCAACAATCTCGGCGCCATCCTGGGCGGCCTCGTCGTCTGGGCGCTGTGGTCGGGCAGCGGCAGCCTGATCGCCGCGGTGCTGCCGCCCGACTGGCAAACCCAGGCGGCGGCGGTGCGCATCGTGCTGATCGGTCTGGTCCTGGTGTTGATGCTGCTCTACCGTCCGGCCGGCATCCTGCGCGAGCGCCACATCGTGTCGCGCGAGGCCCGGATGGTGGGGAACGGCGAGGGGGCCGACTGACGATGACCCGGCAGCGCATCTATTCCGATAGCCGCTTCGAGGAGCTGGCGGGCTATGCCCGCGCCGTCGTCGAGGGCGACTGGATTTTCGTCTCCGGCACCTCCGGCCACGACCAGCCGACCGGCGCCATCTCCGACGACGTCGCCGACCAGACCCGCCAGTCCCTCAAGACCATCCGCACCGCCCTGGAAGAGGCCGGAGCGGCCCTGGAGGACATCGTCCGCATCCGCGTCTATGTCAGCGATCGCGCCCATATCGTGCCGGTCAGCGAGGTGCTGAAAGAGAGCTTCGATCACAGCCGCCCAACCAACACCACGGTGGTCTGCCAGTTGGCCGAAGACCCCATGAAGGTCGAGCTGGAGGTCACGGCCTTGCGCCGCCGCGACTAGGCCGCTTTTTGCGAAACAACTGAAACCAATTTCCCCGCGCACGACATCGTCCGGCAGCGTTCGACCGCTAGCGTCCCACCACTGGATTGGCACGGAGTGCGGACGAGCGGGGCCGCCATGGATACCTGGAAGAGACTGACCGAGACCGCCAGCGTCTGGCGCCGCCGCGCGGCAGCCCGCCGTAGGCTGCGGCGACACATCCTCGAGACGCTGTCCGCCGGACGCCATCGGCGGGACGTCCAGCCGCCCGCGCTGATCCGCGAAGCCGGCAAGCCGTTCTGGCAGGCCTGACGATCGCTGCGTGGAGAAACGCGATGCCCAGATTCATCATCGAGCGCAACAACCTGTCCGCCGCCGCCGCGGTGCGCCATCAAGGCGGCGGCGTGCGGCTGGTCCGCACCTTCCTGATGGGCGGCAAGATCTTCGACGTCTACATCGCCGACGACCGGGACACCTTCGACCGCCATCTGCGCCGCCCCGACTTCCTCAGCGTCTGCGCCAACGACTGACCGGACGGCGCACAGGTCCGGATGTGTCCGGATCGGCATGATTCAGTTCGGTTTTCGAACAGTCGGCGCTCTACTCCTGGCTATGATCGGTCGAAACGCGATCGGTCAGGGGAGGTGCCGGCATGCCGCTTCAAATGAACCGCGAGGTCTTCATCACCTGTGCCGTGACCGGCTCGGGCGGCACCCAGGACCGCAGCCCGCACGTGCCGCGCTCGCCGCAGCAGATCGCCGACAGCGCCATCGACGCGGCCAAGGCCGGCGCGGCGATCGTGCATTGCCATGTCCGCGACCCGGAGAGCGGGGCGCCCTCGCGCCGGCTCGACTACTACCGTGAGGTCACCGAGCGCATCCGCGCCGCCGATGTCGATGTGGTGCTGAACCTGACCGCCGGCATGGGCGGCGACATCGTCACCGGGGCACCGGACAACCCCTTGCCATTGTCGGAGGCGGGGACGGACCTGATCGGCGCCGATGAGCGCGTGGCCCATATCCGCGACTGCCTGCCGGAAATCTGCACGTTGGACTGCGGCACCATGAATTTCGCCGAGGCCGACTACGTGATGATGAACACGCCCGGCATGCTGCAGGCGATGGGCGGGATGATGACGGCGCTGGGCGTAAAGCCGGAGATCGAGGCCTTCGACACCGGCCACCTCTGGTACGCCAAGCAGTTGGTGAAGGACGGCGTGCTGGAGGACCCCGCCCTGGTGCAGCTCTGCATGGGCGTGCCCTGGGGCGCGCCGGACGACCTGAACACCTTCCTGGCGATGGTCAACAACGTGCCGGAGGGTTGGACCTTCTCGGCCTTCTCGCTGGGCCGCAACCAGATGCCCTTCGTGGCGGCGGCGGTGCTGGCCGGCGGCAATGTCCGGGTCGGGCTGGAGGACAATCTGTTCCTGGAGAAGGGCGTGCTGGCCACCAACGCGCAGCTGGTCGAGAAGGCGGTGGGCATCATCGAGAGCCTCGGCGCCCGGGTGATTGGCCCGGCCGAGGTCCGCGAGCGGCTCGGCCTCCAGAAACGCGCCCCGGCGGCCGCCTGACGCCATGGCGAAGACGGCTGCGATCCTCGGCGGCGGCGTCATCGGCGGCGGCTGGGCGGCGCGCTTCCTGCTGATGGGCTGGGATGTCCGCGTCTTCGACCCCGATCCCGAGGCCGAGCGGAAGATCGGCGCGGTGCTGGACAACGCCCGCCGGTCGATGCCGTCCCTCGCCGACGTCGCGATGCCGGCGGAGGGGACGCTCTCCTTCGTAGGTTCCGTGGCGGAGGCGGTCGCCGAGGCCGACTGGATCCAGGAGAGCGTGCCGGAGCGGCTCGCGCTCAAGCGCGATCTCTACACGGAGGTCCAGGCCCATTGCCGTGCCGATGCGATCGTCGGCTCCTCCACCTCGGGGTTCAAACCGTCGGAGTTGCAGGACAGCGCGGCCCGGCCCGGCCAGATCGTGGTCGCCCATCCCTTCAACCCGGTCTACCTGCTGCCGCTGGTGGAGCTGGTGCCGTCCGACGCCACGCCGGCCGAGACGGCGGAGGCCGCAAAGGCGATCCTCACGACGATCGGCATGAAGCCGCTGCACATCGCCAAGGAGATCGACGCCCATGTGGCAGACCGGCTGCTGGAGGCCGTCTGGCGGGAGGCGCTGTGGCTGGTCAAGGACGGCATCGCGACGACCGAGGAGATCGACGACGCGATCCGTTACGGCTTCGGCCTGCGCTGGGCCCAGATGGGGCTGTTCGAGACCTACCGCATCGCCGGCGGCGAGGCCGGCATGGCGCATTTCATCGCCCAGTTCGGCCCGGCGCTGGCCTGGCCGTGGAGCCGGCTGACCGACGTGCCGGAGCTGACCGACGACCTAGTCCGAACGATCGCCGACCAGTCCGACGCGCAATCCGGCCGGCATTCGATCCGCGAACTGGAGCGCATCCGCGACACCAACCTCGTGGCCATGATGCGGGCGTTGAAGGCCCAGGACTGGGGTGCGGGCGCCCTGCTGCGCGGGCAGGACCGGCGCATGGCGCCGTCCGGCGAGATCGACATTGCCCGGCCGATCCGCACCGTCGACCGCACCGTGCCGCTCGACTGGACCGACTACAACGGCCACATGAACGAGGGCCGCTACGGCCAGGTCTTCTCCGACGCGGCTGATGCGATGATGGTCATCATCGGGGCGGACCAGGACTACGTGGCCGGCGGCCAGAGCTATTTCACCGTCGACATCCGCATCCGGTTCCTCAACGAGGCCGTCGCCGGCGATGCGGTTGTCGTGACGACTCAGGTGCTGGAAGGGCGGGGCAAGAAGATGCGCCTCTTCCACCGCATGACCCACGCGGATGGCCGGCTGCTGGCGACCGGCGACCAGTTGCTGCTCCATGTGGATCTGACCGCCCGTCGCTCGTCGATACCGGGCGAGGCGGTGGCGGCGCGCCTGGCCGAGATTGCCGCCGCCCATTCCGCACTGCCTGATCCGAGGGAGGACGCGTGATGCCGTTCGGATTGACCGAAGAGCAGGAGATGATCGTCTCCACGGTGCGCAGCTTCGTGGAGAACGAGATCTATCCCCATGAGGAGCTGGTCGAGCGCACCGGTGCGGTCCCGGAGGAGATCGCCGAGGCGATCAAACGCAAGACCCTGGAGCTCGGCTTCTATGCCTGCAATTTCCCAGAGGAGGTGGGCGGCGCCGGGTTGAGCCATCTCGACTTCGCGCTGGTCGAGCGCGAGTTGGGCCGGGGCTCCATGGCGCTGACCCACTTCTTCGGCCGGCCGCAGAACATCCTGATGGCCTGCACCGGCGAGCAGCGCGAGCGCTACCTGCTGCCGGCGGTGCGCGGCGAGAAGATGGACGCCTTGGCGATGACCGAGCCCGGCGCCGGTTCCGACATCCGCGGCATGAAATGCTCCGCCGTCCGCGACGGCGGCGACTGGGTGCTCAACGGCACCAAGCATTTCATCTCCGGCGCCGAGCACGCCGATTTCCTGATCGTCTTCGTCGCCACCGGCGAGGACCAGACACCGAAGGGCCCGAAGAAGCGCATCACCACCTTCCTGGTCGATCGCGGCACGCCGGGCTTCACCATCCGCGACGGCTACGAATCCGTGTCCCATCGCGGCTACAAGAACATGATCCTGGAATTCGACGATTGCAGGCTGCCGGACGCGCAGGTGCTCGGTCCTGTCGATGGCGGCTTCGACGTGATGAACGAATGGCTCTACGCCACCCGCATCACCGTCGCCGCCATGAGCGTCGGCCGGGCCCGCCGGGCGTTCGATTATGCGCTCGACTACGCCGCCCAGCGGGAACAGTTCGGCCAGCCGATCGGCAAGTTCCAGGGCATCGGCTTCCAGATCGCCGACATGATCACCGAGATCGATGCGGCGGATTACCTGACCCTGGCCGCCGCCGACCGGCTCGATCGGGGCCTGCCGGCCAACCGCGAGATCGCCAGCGCCAAGCTCTACGCCTCGGAGATGCTGGCCCGGGTCACCGACGCGGCGATCCAGATCCATGGCGGCATGGGCCTGATGTCCGACTATCCGGTCGAGCGCTTCTGGCGCGACGCCCGGGTCGAGCGGATCTGGGACGGCACCTCGGAGATCCAGCGCCACATCATCAGCCGCGAGCTGCTGCGGCCGCTGGGCGCCTGACCGGCCCCGCCATGCCCGACCTGTCGCGCCTGCTGCGGCCCCGCTCCATCGCCGTGATCGGCGGCGGCACCTGGTGCCGCAACCTGGTCGAGCAGTGCCGGAAGATCGGCTTCGACGGTGCGCTGTGGTGGGTGCACCCCAGGCCGGACGATGTCACCGAGGCGACCGCCTTCGCATCCGTGTCGGACCTGCCCGACGCCCCCGACGCCAGCTTCATCGGCGTCAACCGGCAGGCCACGGTCGAAGTCGTCGGCGCGCTCTCGGCCATCGGCGCGGGCGGCGCGGTCTGCTTCGCCAGCGGCTTTCTGGAATCCGAACAGGAGGATTCCGAAGGCGCCGGCCTGCAGGCGGCGTTGCTGAAAGCCGCCGGCGATATGCCGCTCATCGGACCCAACTGCTATGGCCTGATCAACTATCTGGACGGCGTGCCGCTCTGGCCCGATCAGCATGGCGGGACGCGGGTGGATACGGGCGTGGCGATCGTCACCCAGTCCTCGAACCTCGCCATCAGCCTGACCATGCAGCGTCGCGCCCTGCCGGTCGCCTATGTGGTGACCGCCGGAAACCAGGCGCAGCTTGGCATTGCCGAGATCGGTACGGCGCTGCTGGAGGATTCCAGGGTGACGGCGCTGGGCCTTCACATCGAGGGCTTCGGCGACCTACGCGCGTTCGAGGCCCTGGCCGCCCGCGCGGCCGAGCTTGCCAAGCCGATTGTCGCGCTTAAGGTCGGCCGGACCGAGCAGGCGCGCACGGCGACGGTCACCCACACCGCGTCGCTGGCCGGCGATGACGCCGGCGCGCAGGCCTTTCTCGAGCGGCTCGGCATTGCCCGGGTCTCCTCGCTGCCGGAGCTGGTCGAGACCCTGAAGCTGCTGCATGTGACCGGCCCGCTGGCCTCCAACGCCATCGCCGCGATCTGTTGCTCCGGCGGCGAGGCGGCCCTCATGGCGGACAGCGCCGCCGGACGCGCCCTTCGCTATCCGCCGCTGACCGACGACCAGCGCGCGGAATTGCGCGCCGTCTTGGGGCCGAGGGTCGCGTTGGCCAATCCGCTCGACTATCACACCTATATCTGGAACGACACGGCGGCGATGACCCGGACCTGGACGGCGATGATGGGCGGGGCGGATCTGACCCTGGCGGTCGTCGACCTGCCGCGCGCCGACCGCTGCTCCGACGCCGACTGGCAATGCGCCATCGAGGCCGCCCTGGCCGCCCGCCAGCAGGTGGACCGTCCGCTCGCCATGGTCGCCACGTTGCCGGAGAACCTGCCCGAGCCCGTTGCCGACCGCCTGATCGGTGGCGGTGTGGCCCCGCTTATGGGCCTTGATGATGCGCTGGCTGCCGCAGAGGCCGCCGCATGGCTCGGCACGACTGCGCACCAGCCGGAGCCGGTGGCGTTGCCCGTTGCGGTCGCAGCTCCGGAAACGCTCGGCGAGGCGGACGCCAAGGCGCTCCTGTCTGCGGCAGGCGTGCCGGTCCCGAACGCCGCGCGGGCCGGCAGCGCGGAGGACGCCGCGGAGAAGGCGGCGCGGATCGGATTTCCGGTCGTGCTGAAAGGCGAAGGCATCGATCACAAGACCGAGGCGGGCGCCGTCGCGCTGAACCTGACATCCGCCGCGGCGGTGCGGCAGGCCGCGAAGGCGATGCCGACCGGGACATTCCTGGTCGAGGACTTCGTGGCCGACCCGGTGGCCGAGCTTCTGATCGGTGTCGTGCGCGATCCGGCCCATGGCTTCGTCCTGACCCTGGCGGCCGGTGGCACGCTGACCGAATTGCTGCGCGACAGCCAATCGCTGCTCGTGCCAAGTTCCGAGGCGGCGGTCGGCTCCGCGCTCGGCCGTTTGAAGGTCGCCCGGCTCCTCGACGGCTATCGCGGGCGGCCGGCGGCCGACAGGGCGGCGATCCTGGCGGCAATCATGGCGGTCCAGCGATTCGTGCTGGACCATGTCGGCCAATTGGAGGAAATCGAGATCAACCCGCTTCTCTGCGGCCCCGAAAGGGCGGTCGCGGTGGATGCGCTGGTGCGGATGGGAAAGGGCCCGGCATGACGGATACACCGATCAAGACCCGCCGCGAGGGCGGCATCCTGGAAGTGACCCTGGACCGGCCGAAGGCCAACGCCATCGACCTGGCCACCAGCCGCATCATGGGAGACATCTTCGCCGATTTCCGCGACGACCCCGATTTGCGGGTCGCCATCGTCACCGGTACAGGCGAGAAATTCTTCTGCCCCGGCTGGGATTTGAAGGCCGCGGCGGAGGGCGACGCGGTGGACGGCGACTATGGGGTCGGCGGCTTCGGCGGCCTGCAGGAGTTGCGCGACCTCAACAAGCCGGTGATCGCCGCCGTCAACGGCATCTGCTGCGGCGGCGGGCTGGAACTGGCCCTGTCCGCCGACATCATCCTGGCCGCGGAGCACGCCACCTTCGCCCTGCCGGAGATCCGTTCCGGCACCGTCGCCGATGCCGCCTCCATCAAGCTGCCCAAGCGCATCCCCTATCACATCGCCATGGAGCTGCTGCTGACCGGCCGCTGGCTGGATGCGGAGGAGGCGCATCGCTGGGGTCTGGTGAACCGGATCGTGCCCGCCGACGACCTCATGACCAATGCCTGGGACATGGCGCGGCTGATCGCATCCGGCCCGCCGCTGGTCTACGCGGCGATCAAGGAGGTCGTGCGCGACGCCGAGGACAGCAAGTTCCAGGACGCCATGAACCGCGTCACCCAGCGCAAGCTGCGCACCGTCGACGTGCTCTATTCCTCCGAAGACCAGCTCGAAGGCGCGCGCGCCTTCGCCGAGAAGCGCGACCCGGTCTGGAAGGGGCGCTAGATGCGGCTCTACGGAAACCTGGCCGAGTGGTATCCGCTGCTCACGGTGGCCGAGGACTACGGCGAGGAGGCGGACCATTTCATCCGCCTCGTGGAGGCTGCTCGGGCCGGGCCGGCCGACACGCTGCTCGAGCTGGGGACGGGGGCGGGACACCTCGCCTCGCACCTGAAGGGGCGGTTTCGGTGCACGCTGACCGACCTGTCGCCGGACATGCTGGCGATCAGCCAGGCCCAAAACCCGGAATGCGATCACGCCGAGGGTGACATGCGGACCCTCGATCTCGGGCGCACGTTCGATGTCGTGCTGGCCCATGACGCAATCGCCTATATGACGACCGAAGCCGATCTTGCCGCGGCGATCGCGACGGCTGCCCGGCATCTGCGGCCAGGCGGGCTGGCGGTCCTGATCCCCGACATCGTAACCGACACCTTCGAGCCGCGATGGGAATCCGGCGGCCATGACGGAGCGGACGGGCGGGCGCTGCGCTACCTGGAATGGGACCATGATCCCGATCCGTCGGATACCGAGATCACGGTCGACTTCGTCCTGATGCTGCGCGAGCCCGGCCGGCCCGTCCGGGTCGAGCACGACGCCCACACGGTCGGCCTGTTTCCGATCGGCACCTGGCTGCGGCTGATCTCAGAGGCCGGCCTGGAGCCGGTCGAGGTCGACGTGCCCGACCCTTATGCTGGAGAGCACCACGTATTCGTCGCCCGTCGGGCCGATACCGGGCCCTGACTACGAGCGCAGAGCCGATGGCGGAGGGTGGCGATAGATCAGGCAGGGGCCGCCGACCGGTCTCGGCGCGTCCGGGTCCGGCGTGGCGCCCAGGTTTTCGGCGACCCGCATCGAGGCGGCGTTGCCGGGGTCGATGTAGCTGACCACCGTGTCCCACCCCAGGGTGCCATACGCGAAGTCGCGGGCGCGGCGCGCGGCCTCGCGGGCGTAGCCCTGGCCCTCGAATCCGTCCCACAACAGCCAGCCGATCTCCCGTTCCGGATAGGATGGCGGGCGGTTGAGGCCGATCTGGCCGACATGGGCGCCGTCCGCGCGGCGCTCGATCGCCCAGCTGCCGAAGCCGAGCAATCCCCATTGGCCGACATCGGCCCCGAACATCAACCAGGCCTTGTCGCGCGAGACCGGCCCGTCGACGAACTTCGAGCGCGGTGACGCATAGAACGCGGCGAAGCGGTCGAAATCCTCGGCACGATTGGGCCGCAGGCGCAGCCGTTCGGTCTCCAGCGTTGGGGCCGTGAGGAACTCCGCCATGCGGTCTGCCCTGGTTACAGTTTCCGTCCGATCGCCAGAGAGTCGCGGAAACCTTCGTCCTCGTCCAGGAATGCCGGTTCCGGGCCGGCGCCGGTGGCGTCATAGAAGCGGGCGACGAAGCAGCGGAAGGCCGCGCAGAGCGCGATGTCGGCGATCTCCTGATCCGAGAATCCGACGGCGCGCAGGCCTTCGATGTCGTGGCCGCTGACCGTGGAGGCATCCCTCGCGACGGCTTCGGCATAGCCCAGCATCGCCACATCCCGGTCGTCGAGCCCGGCGGCGCGGAAGTCGCGCTGCACCGCCATCACCGCGTCCTTGGAGCCCAGATCGTCCAGCAGTTGGCGGCCATAGACCGTCGAGCAATAGGTCGACGGCACCTGCTGGGCGGCGATGAAGGTGATCAGCCGCCAGTCCCGGGGCGACAGGGAGAAATTCGCCTTCACCGCGCCGACGAAATCCTCGAACACCGGCAGCATGTCCGGCCGGGCGGTCCAGCACGCCGTCGCCGACATGACGAAACCCAAGGCGGCCTTCTCCTCCGCGTAAATCTCGGCGACGCGGCCGGTCGCATCCGGCTCCCCAATGGTCTTCAGATACATGATTGTGCCCCCATGATCCGCGCTTGACCGGCGCATCGGGCCGGCGCCGCGATCCGGAATCCCGACGCGGGATCCGCGGCGGCCATTTCTGCCCCCGGCTGTCACAATCCGATCACGCCGGGCACCGGCGCCCCGGGGGGGTCAGCCCATCGCGACCCGGCTCTGCCGTGCGTTGCGGATCTTTATGTCCTCTCTCCAAGTCACCAGCGCGAATACGATCCATCCGCCGTGGAACAACACACCGGCGATCATCACCAGCTCGCCGGGGATCGGCCCGACTGCCGCGCGCTCGGTGAAATCGTACAGCCCGAGGACCGGTGTCGGGTGGATCGCCAGTTTGGAGTAATACGCCAGCACCTGAATCCCCAGTATCCAGGCATAGTTGCGCCGCAGCCGCCGCCCGATCGCCCGGGCCAGGCTGATGTGATACTCCGGCTTGCTGTATTCCTTCGCCAACATGTCGCTCCATCCGGAATCCATGTGGATGCCGCTGCCTTGGAGCAATGGGGCATAAAATTCGGTCTCGATCAGCCGGCATCGCGCCCGCCAGACATTGAAATAGCGATAGCGGCGCGCCTCGAAGAGCAGGAAGACCACCACCACCGCACCGACCAGGGCCATGGGCAGCGGCGAGGCGTACGGCCCGCTGAAGGTCAGGGACAACGCGATCCCCGTCGTCACCACGGCCCAGTTGGTGGTGTTGTCCAGCCGGGTCCGCCACATCGTGCTGCGATACACCTCGCCCCGATAAAGATGTGCGATCGCGCCGATCTGGGCGGAGCTGAAATCATCCGCCTCCTGTGGGGTTATTGCGGTCATGGGCGTCTGCATGGTCGCCTCCGTTCGTCGAGCAGAACCCGCCGCACGGCATCCGGTCCCCATGGCCGTTCGGCCTGCGGCCATCCGATCATACACAGCCCGACCGGCCGCCGTTGGAAGATCGCGATCAGTTGACCGGATTCCGCAGCGGGCCCGGCATTTGCGCGAGATCATTTATGCCCCGCGCGATTGTCCCGAGACTGGCCCCACGGACGGACAGCGCTGCTGGGAGGCAAGGTGTCGGATTTCTCGGAGCATGCGGTCCGGGACCGGGTGGCGTCGGGCGACCTCCGCGCCGTCCTGTTCGACCTCGACGGCGTGATCACCGATACCGCCGGGCTGCATGCCCAGGCCTGGAAACGGCTGTTCGACGGGTTCCTGCACGCCAACGCGCCATCGGAGCCATTCGCGCCGTTCAGGCTGCCGGAGGACTACCTGGCCCATGTCGATGGCAAGCCGCGCTATGACGGCGTCCGGACATTCCTCGCGGCGCGCGGCATCGCCCTGCCGGATGGCGCGCCGTCCGACCCGGACGACCGGCTGACGATCTGCGGCCTCGGCAACCGCAAGGACGCGCTGTTCAACGCGGTGCTGGAACGCGACGGCGTCTCGGTATTCGCGCCGAGCATCCGGCTGGTCCGGGCGCTGCGCGACCGGTCCGTGGCGACCGCCTGCGTCTCCTCCTCGAAGAACTGCCGGCCGGTGCTCATGCGCGCCGGATTGGTCGACCTGTTCGACGCCATCGTCGATGGCTTCGATATCGAGCGCGGGCTCGCCGGCAAGCCCGCCCCGGACAGCTACCTCCGCGCGGCTGATGCGCTCGGTGTGCCGCCCTCCGCAGCGGCCGTGGTCGAGGATGCGCTGTCCGGCGTCGAAGCCGGGCGGGCCGGCGGCTTCGGCCTGGTCATCGGCCTCGACCGGGGCGCCGGTCGCGATGCCCTGCTGGCCCATGGCGCCGACATCGTGGTCGGCGAGCTCGACGAACTGCTCCCACTGACAGAAGGCTAGATCCCCCGATGGTCCTGCGCGCCCGACAGAACCCGCCCCGGCACCTGTTCCCGATCGACCCCTGGGCGATCGAGACCCTGCAGGCCTCCGGCGACCTGATCCAGGAGATCGAGACGATCTTCGCCCTGGCCAATGGCTATGTGGGCCTGCGCGGCAGCCACGAGGAGGATCACCCGGTGGTCGAGCCGGGCACCTATCTCAACGGTTTCCACGAGCTGCGCCAGATCGTCTATGGCGAGAAGGCCTACGGCTTCCCCGAGTCCGGCCAGACCATGATCAACTGCCCGGACGGCAAAGTGCTGAAGACCTATGTGGATGACGAGCCGTTCGACGTGGAGAGCTGCGAGACCAGCGGCTACCGCCGGCGTCTCGACATGCGGCGCGGCATCCTGGAACGCGAGCTCCTATGGGTGACCCCGAGCGGCAAGCGGGTGCGCATGCGTTCCACGCGGCTGGTCTCGCTGGCCAGCCGTCATCTCGCCTGCCTGCATCTGGAACTGGAGCTGGAGAACGCGGACGCCAATGTCGTCTTCAGTTCCGAGCTCCTGCACCGTGGCGAGCTGCTTGTCGACGGCGATCCCGAGGACCCGCGCCTGGGCGCCATGCCGGAAGGTCCGGTGCTGCTGCCGACCGGTCGCGAGGCGGACGGCTGCCGCTCCATCCTCAGCTACCGCACCACCCGCTCCGGGCTGGTGCTGGCCTGCGGCATGGATCACGCCCTGGACTGCGAGACCGAGGCGCAGGTCGAGGCCAGCCAGGATGACGACACCGGCCGGGTCGTCTTCCGGCTGCGCGCCCCGGCCGGTCGGCCGATCCGGCTCGCCAAGTATCTGGCCTATCACTACAGCCCGGATCGTCCGGCCGAGGACCTGCGGGCCCAGGTCGGATGGACGCTCGACAACGCCCTGGCCGCCGGCTTCGACAAGATCGTGCGGCGTCAGGAGGCCGCGGCCGGGCAATTCTGGGACCGGTCCGACGTCATCCTGGAGGGCGATGACGACGCCCAGCAGGTGGTGCGCTGGAACCTCTTCCAACTGCTGCAGGCGTCGGCCTGCGTCGATGGCCATGGCATCGGCTCCCGCGGCCTGACCGGCCGGACCTATGAGGGGCATTATTTCTGGGACGCCGAGATCTATGTGCTGCCGTTCCTGGTCTACACCAACCCCCGGATCGCCCGCGCGATCCTGAAGTTCCGCCACGACAAGCTCGACCGCGCCCGCAAGCGGGCCCATGAGCTCGGCCATCGCGGGGCGTTGTTTCCCTGGCGGACGATCAACGGCGACGAGGCCTCCGCCTATTACGCCGCCAGCACGGCGCAATACCACATCAACGCCGACATCATGTACGGCATGCGCAAATACGTGGAGGTCACCGGCGATACCGAATTCCTGGACGAGTATGGCGCCGAACTGCTGGTCGAGACGGCGCGTCTTTGGGCCGATCTCGGTTTCTACAACCCGCGGCGCGACGGCAAGTTCTGCATCAACGGGGTGACCGGGCCGGACGAATACACCGCCATCGTCAACAACAACTACTTCACCAACTTCATGGCCCGCGGGAACATGAAGTACGCTGCGCAGGTGGTCCGCGAGCTGGCCGACCGGAATCCGGACGCCCATGCCCGCCTGATCCGCGCCACCGGCCTGGCCGATGACGAGATCGCCGCCTGGGAGATGGCGGCCGAGAAGATCTTCCTGCCCTATGACGAGGCGACCGGAATCCATGCCCAGGACGACAGCTTCATGGAGAAGCGGCCCTGGGATTTCGCCAACACGCCGGACGACTACTATCCGCTGCTGCTGCACTACCACCCGCTGAACCTGTATCGCCACCAGGTGCTGAAGCAGGCCGACACGCTGCTCGCCATCTTCCTGTTCGGCCACGCCTTCTCCATCGAGGAGAAGCGCCGCAACTTCGACTTCTACGACCCGCTCACCACCCACGATTCCTCGCTGTCGGTGTGCATCCAGAGCATCATCGCCAACGAGGTCGGCTATTACGACAAGGCGCTGGAGTACTACCGCTTCGCCGCCACCATGGATTTGTCGGATGTCGGCGGAAACGTCCGGCACGGCGCCCACATCGCTTCGATCGGCGGCGCCTGGATGGCCCTGGTCTACGGGTTCGCGGGGCTGCGCGACGCGGCCGGCCGGATCAGCTTCAAGCCGCGCCTGCCCGAGGCCTGGAAGCGCCTGTCCTTTCATCTGACGGTGCGCGGCAGCCGGTTGCGCATAGAGGCGGGGAGGGACGAGACCATCTACCGGCTCCTCGACGGCGCCGACATCACCTTCGAGCACCATGGAGAGCCGGTCACGCTTTCCGCCGCCGAGCCCTCCGCGACCCGGCCCAATCCCGGCTGAGCCGGCCCGAGCAACGGCGGCGTCATCAATCCTTCACCGAACCGTAACGGGGCGTTGCTACCCAGCCTGTCTGAGGCGCGCGGCCTGTCCGCGCGGCCGGGCCCGGGCGGGAGTGCCGGGCGGCAAAACACAGGGGAGCCCCAATGAGAATCCACCGTTTCCGCGATGCCCTGCTGGCCGGCAGTGCGATCGTCCTCGCCGCGACGGCGGCCAACGCCCAATCGGCCCATTTCGAGCGTGTCGCCACCTATCCGGTCTATCTGAACCTGCCGGACGGGGTCGACCCGAACACGGAGACGGTCGCGGAGATCGTGTCGGCAACGCCGGACGGCATGATGCTGGTCTACACCGACGGCCCCGGCGAGCGGATCGGCTTCGTCGATATCAGCGACGCCGGCGCGCCGGCCGGTGCCGGGTCGGTCGATGTGGGCGGCGAGCCGACCTCCGTCGCCGTGGCGAATGGCCACGTCTATTCCGGCGTCAACACCTCCGAGAGCTTCACCGCGCCGTCCGGCCATGTGGCGGTGATCGGCGTCGACAGCCGCGAGATCGTCGCCACCTGCGCCGTCGAGGGCCAGCCCGACAGCGTCGCGGTCAGCCCGGACGGCAGCTTCCTGGCCATCGCCATCGAGAATGAGCGCGACGAGGATCTGAACGACGGCATCATCCCGCAGCTCCCGGCCGGCAACCTGGCGGTCTTCAGCCTCGGCGCCGACGGCATGCCGACCAATTGCGACGCGGTCACCACCGTCGCGTTGACCGGCCTGGCCGAGGTCGCGCCGGAGGACCCGGAGCCGGAATTCGTCGACATCAATGCCGACAACATCGCCGTCGTCACGATGCAGGAGAACAACCACATCGCCCTGGTCGATCTGGCCTCCGGGACGGTCACCGGCCATTTCCCCGGCGGCACTGTCGACTTGACGGCGATCGACAATCTCGAGGACGGCATCGTCGCCGGCGTCGACAGCCTGACCGGCCTGGCCCGCGAGGCGGACGCGGTGAGCTGGCTTGGCACCGATCGCATTGTCACCGCCAATGAGGGCGACTATCTCGGCGGCTCCCGAGGCTTCACCATTTACTCGACCTCCGGCGAAGTGCTCTACGACAGTGCGGTGCTGATGGAGCATCTCGGCATGTCCCACGGCCACTACCCGGAAGGCCGGGCCGAGAACAAGGGCGTGGAACCGGAAGGCGTGGAGGTTGCGGTCTTCGGCGACGACACGCTGATCTTCGTGAATTCCGAGCGCGGCAATTTCGTCACCGTCTTTGTCGATGACCCTGCCGGGCCGCAGCTGCTGGACTTCCTGCCGACCGCGCTGGGCCCCGAAGGCCTGCTGGCCATCCCGCAGCGCAACCTGTTCGTGGTCGCCACGGAAGAGGATTCCGAGGAGGACGGCTTCCGCGCCACGCTGGGCCTCTATGCCCGCACAGCCTCGGCGCCGGAATACCCCACGCTGGTCTCCGACACCGACCCCGCCACCGGCGCGCCGATCGGTTGGGGTGCCATGTCCGGCCTGGTCGCAGATCCGGCCAACCCGGGCACGCTTTACGGCGTCAATGACAGCTTCTATGCCGCCTCGCGCATCTACACCATCGATGCCGGCCAGACGCCGGCGCGGATCACCGACTATGTCGACCTCACGCTGGACGGCACGCCGAAGCGCTACGACCTGGAGGGCGTGGCGCTGCGGCCCGGCGGCGGCTTCTGGGCCGTGTCGGAGGGCCGGCTCGACCGCGGTCTGCACAACCTGCTGCTGCGGGTGGCGCCGGACGGCACCGTCGAGGCGGAGATCAAGCTGCCCGAGGCGGTCGAGGCGGAGTCGGTGCGCTTCGGCTTCGAGGGCGTCGCGGCCTGGGGTGACCGGGCGATCATCGCCATCCAGCGCTCCTGGAATGATGATCCCGCCAATCACGTCAAGCTGGCGGTCTATGATCCGGCGAGCGAGGGCTGGTCCTTCGTGCGCTACCCGATCGCCGCCCCCACCTCGCCGCGCGGCGGCTGGGTCGGGCTGTCGGAGATCACCGCCATCGGCGACGACCGCTTCCTGATCATCGAGCGCGACAACCAGCCAGGCGTCTACTCCACCCACAAGGTGGTCACGCAGATCTCGCTGGCGGGCGTCGAGCCCGCGGCATTCGGCGGCGACCTGCCGGTCGTCGAGAAGACCGTGGTCGCCGATCTGCTGCCGCTGATGCGGGCGACCAATGGCTGGATCTCCGACAAGCCCGAGGGCCTCGCGGTCACCGCCGACGGCACCGTGCTGATGGTCACCGACAATGACGGCGTCGACGACGCCCATGGCGAGACCCTATTGCTGACGGTCGGCAATCTGGACGAGCTGATGTAGGGCCCCGACCCCCTCGGTCCATCCGCAGCCTGATGGGCGCCGGCTTGGGCCGGCGCCCCTTTTTCTTGCGTCAGCCAGCGCGCGGACCTGTATCCTTTGACCGTGCGCGATTACGGGAGGGTGCCATGGATACGCTGCCTGGGCGCGGTCGCGGCGTTTGGCTGGAGACCGAGGCCTGCTCGATCGACGAATTCCGCACCCTTGCGGAGTCCGAAACCCGGCCCGATGCCGTGCCGCTGGCCGACGAGATTGCCAGCCGACTGCCGATCTACGACTGCGACCGTATCCGTAAGGTGCGCCACGATGCCGGCCGGCTGAAGGGCTATATGGCGGAATGGAACGCGGTGCTGGCCACCGGGCCGGGTGCGGTCGTCTTCCGTGGGGCCTATGACGATACCGGCCTGATCGACCAGGTCACCGAGGTCTTCCACGTGATCATGAAGGCGGAGCGCGACGAGTCCGCCGGCTCCGGCGACCATTTCGCGGCCGCTGGCGCCAATACCCGGATCTGGAACGCCCATGAGAAGCTGTGCATCCAGTCGCCGGAGCTGTTCGCCCGCTACAACGCCAACCCGATCCTGGGGCTGATCAGCCGGTCCTGGCTCGGGCCGCTCTACCAGATCACCACCCAGGTGAACGTTGTGCATCCGGGCGGGCAGGCCCAGACCTGCCACCGCGACTACCATATGGGCTTCCAGACCGCCGAGCGCCTTGCCGACTATCCGGCGACGGTGCACGCGGTGTCGCCGCTGCTGACGTTGCAGGGCGCGATCGCCCATTGCGACATGCCGGCGGAGACCGGCCCGACCAAGCTGCTGCCCTATTCGCAGGCCTACCTGCCCGGATACCTCGCCGCCCTGCGGCCGGAATTCCGATCCTATTTCGAGGAACATCACATCCAGCTGCCGCTCTCCAAGGGCGACGCGCTGTTCTTCAACCCGGCCATGTTCCACGCCGCCGGCGAGAACCAGACGGCCGACATCGACCGCATCGCCAACCTGCTGCAGATCGGCTCGGGCTACGGCCGCTCCATCGAGATCGTCGACCGCACCCGCATGAGCCTGGCCCTGTATCCGACCCTCGCCGCGCTCAAGGCATCCGGCGCCCTGACGGAGGCCGAGATCGCCGACGTCGCCGCCGCCTGTGCGGAGGGCTACCCGTTCCCGGCCAACCTCGACATCGACTCCCCGCTCACCGGCATGGCCCCGGAAAGCCAGCAGGAGCTGATGCTGCGGGCGCTGGAGGAGGGTTGGGACGCGAACCGGTTTGCCGATGGCGTCCGGGAACAGGCGGAGCGCAAGCGCTCCCACTGATACCGGCCATCACCGCACCGGCATCGCGAGATCAACGCGGCGACCCGCCTCTACAACCAAGCAATTGCAGCCGGCCTGTGGGAATTCTCACATCCGGCGACCGGCGACCTGTGCCAATGGTCTGGCGATGGATGAACCCGGGCCCGCCAGAGAAGGCCCGGATGGCTCCGCGCAGGAGCACATTCATAGCCTTCAGGTGCCGATATGCAGAATTACGATCCCGCCGCGCGCATCACCGGCCTGCGAGATGTGGTCATCGCATGGATCGTCGCAGTTGCGGTCTGCGCGATCCTGCTGGCGATTCCGGGGCTCGCTCCACGACAGGATGAGGATGGCGGCGGGACCGGACTGGACGTCGCCATCGACACGGCAATCCCGAGCGACACGGACATCGTCGCCGATCGTCAGTCCTCGCGTTAGGCGGCCATTCCGAACTCCTCGCCGGCCGCACGGGCTTCGTTGCCTGGGCGCCCCCGCCACTGACAGGATCCCGCTGCCGGACAAGGCTCCCGGCATCGTGGCGGGCGTCGCGCGGCTGCCATGATTTCCTCCCGATCGGCGTGGTGATAGGCTTTCAGGGGAATAAATCCAGCTGCGGGAGGGAGGAATGAGCACTGACAATCGCACGACCAGCGAGCATGGCTGGGTGATCGAGGATGACGACGACATCCCGTCGAACCCCCTCAAGAACCGGGATTTCTACGACGTTGTCGCCGCCCGCATGGGCCGTCGCACCGTGCTTGGCGGCATGATGGCGACCTCGGCGCTGGCCATGGGCGCGGGCGCGCTCGGTACTGTCAGCAAGGCGAAGGCCGCCGAAGGGGTCTCGACCCTGACATTCACCGAGCTCGAGCACGGGCTCGACGAGGATTTCCATGTGGCTCCAGGCTACGAATCCCAGGTGCTGCTGCGTTGGGGCGACAAGGTCGAGGCGGACGCCCCCGACTTCGACCCGATGGCGCAGTCGGCCGAGGCCCAGGCGAAGCAGTACGGCTTCAACAACGACTATGTCGGCTATCTCCCGCTGCCCCTGGGCTCCAATGCGTCCGACAGCGGATTGCTGGCGATCAACCACGAATACACCGACGACTTCATGATGCATCCGGGCTCGCCCAAGGGCCTGGCGATGAACGAGGAGCAGGCGAATATCAGCCGCATGGCGCACGGCCTGACCGTCGTAGAGATTGCCCGCGAGAATGGCAGCTGGCGCGTCGTCGAGGAGTCTCAACATGCGCGCCGCATCACGCCCGACACGCCCGGGCAGATTACCGGCCCGGCGGCGGGCAGCCCGCGCATGGTCACCAGCAGCTCGCCGGACGGCATCGCCACCCTCGGCACCTATGGCAATTGCGCCGGCGGCGTCACGCCCTGGGGCACGGTGGTGACCGGCGAGGAGAACGTCCAGAACTACTTCAAGGGCGATCCGGCGGCGACCGCGGAGGCGGAGAATTACGCCCGCTTCGGCGGTATCGGCGGCGACGACCCGCGTTACGCCTGGGCCCATTTCCACGAGCGCTGGCAGCTCGACAAGGAGCCGAACGAGCCCAACCATGTCGGTTGGATCGTCGAATTCGACCCCTACGATCCGGAGGCGCCGCTGCTGAAGCGCACGGCACTCGGCCGCTGCAAGCATGAAGGGGCCAACGTCATCATCAACGCCGATGGCCGCGCCGTCGCCTATACCGGCGACGACCAGCGCTTCGAGTATGTCTACCGGTTCATCTCGTCCGGCACCTACGATCCCAACGACCGCGCCGCCAACATGACCCTGCTGGAAGACGGCGATCTGTCGGTGGCGGAATTCACCGATGACGGCCGTGTCATCTGGCATCCGTTGAAGCATGGCGAAGGGCCGATCACCGCCGAGAACGGCTTCGACAGCCAGGCCGACGTGGTCATCGAGGTCCGCAAGGCCGCCGATCTGGTCGGCGCGACGCCGCTCGACCGGCCGGAGGACGTCGACATCAACCCGGTGACCGGGACCGTCTTCGCGCTGCTCACCAACAACTCCCGGCGCAAGCCGCAGGCGGTCGACGCGGTCAACCCGCGCCACAACAACTTGTTCGGCCACATCGTCGAGCTGTTGCCGCCGGGCGGCGACCACACGGCGGACGAGTTCGGATGGGAATTCTTCATCCTGGCCGGCAACCCGGAGGAGGCGCTGCACGGTGCCGACTACCACGAAGGCATTTCGGAGCATGGCTGGTTCGCCAATCCCGACAATTGCGCCTTCGACAACAAGGGCCGCCTGTGGATCGCCACCGACGGCGCCTACCGCGCCGCCGGCGTCGCCGATGGTGTCTGGGCCTGTGACGTGACCGGCGAGGGCAGGGCGCTGACCCGCCACTTCCTGCGCACGCCGCACCAGGCCGAACTCTGCGGCCCCGCCTTCACCCCGGACGACACGACCTTCTTCTGCGCCGTGCAGCACCCGGGCGAACGCTCCTCCTTCGACGACCCCGCCACCCGCTGGCCGGACTTCCAGGACGGAATGCCGCCCCGGCCAAGCCTGGTCGCGGTGACCAAGACCGACGGCGGAGAGATCGGCACCTAACACCGCCGCGGTCCGTGTCTGAGTTCAGTTCCACCCCGCGCGGTCGCATGTCCGCGCGGGGGCTTTTCCCGCCGGCCGTGCCCGTCGCGTTGGACTTCCGATCATGCACCCTTGAGATGCGGTAATCGAACCGGAGTCTGTCCCTCCATGCAGAGTTTCGATCTCGTCTGGCGGACCGTCGCCGAAGAGTATTTTGACCCGAGCTTCGGCGGTAGGGACTGGACGGGGATCGGTCGGGAGTATCGTGCCCGTCTGCCCAAAGCATCCACTGCCGATCAGTTCCTCCGGTTGGCGAACGAGATGCTATTCGAGCTGGGGCATTCGCATTTGCTGGTCGTCCGAGCCAACGATTTCGCGCGTTTGCTTCCGGAAGTCTACGCCGCCGGCACCCTCGGGCTCGAGACGCGCGTGATCGACGGCGACGCCGTCGTCATCGGGGTGCGAGCCGGTTCACCGGCAGCGCAGGCTGGCGTCCCCGTGGGCGCCATCCTGGATACAATTGATGGCACCGCCTCCTCCGACCTCTTGACCCAGGGAGAGGCGGAGTTGATCCCGCCATTCAATCCGCGAAACCGCCTCAATGTCCTAGTCCGCTCGCTTTGGGCCCATTTGTACGGCCCCCCGGGAACCGAGACGGCAATCGCAATTCGTGAGTCGGACCGAGCCGCCGAGACCCTGACGCTTCAACGGCAAGGCCGCGGAACAGGTCGTGTGCACACGGATATCCTGCCGGCCTATTTCATCGAGTTCGAGGCGCGGACACTTCCAAGCGGAATCGGGTATATCCGCTTCAATCATTTCGCGCCGCCGGTGGACGATCAGTTCGCCGCCGCTCTGGACGACGGGCTGGCTACCGCGCCCGGTCTGATTATCGATTTGCGCGGCAACGCGGGCGGCTTCTTCGACGGCGTCGACAAGATCGCCGGCCAGCTGATGCTTCAGCATGCAGAGCTCTATGCAATTCGCACCCGCGAGGGCGACGGGATCCGGTCGATCGCCAGATCTCCGGGTGGCTATGCTGGACCTGTCGCGGTGCTGGTCGACGAGACCACGATGTCAGCGGCCGAAGTCTTCGCCGGGGCGCTGCAAGCCATCGGCCGTGCCACTGTCGTTGGCATGCGCACGCCGGGCTATGTGCTTGCGGCGCATTGGCGACGGCTGCCGAACGGCTTGTTGATGATGTATGCCATGGGCCAGCCGCGCCTTGCCGATGATACCGTGCTGGAAGATCGTGGCGTCATGCCCGACTTGAAGATGTCACTCGACCGCTCAAGCCTAGCGGCAGGCCGCGACGCTCAGCTCGAGGCTGCCTTAGAGCATCTCGCGCAGGGTGCGGGATCGCGCTGACGGCCCAACAGATCGCCGCCGCGGCATGGCCAATCCCCATGCTCAAGCTGACATCGCCCGATCCCTTGCGGGGAGCGTGAATGGGGCAATCTGAGCACTTGCCGCAAAGGGACAAAAGACCTGGCACATTCCGGCAGGTTTCGAGCGCGTTGGGCGGCTCTTCAGCTGTTCCGCAGCACCCCGTCGATCTTCTCCAGCGCCCAATCCACCTGTTCGCGGTCGATGACCAGGGGCGGGGAAATGCGGAGCGTCGACTCGTGGGTCTCCTTGCACAGCATTCCGGCCTTGCGCAGCGCCTCGCTGTACTGCCTCGCGCCGCCGGTGTCGGGGTGGAACTCCAGCGCCAGCATCAGGCCGCGGGCGCGGATTTCCTTGACCTTGTTGCTGCGCAGCTTGACCAGCTCCTCGTGGAAATAGGCGCCCTGCTTGGCCGAGTTCTCGATCAGGCCCTCCTCGGTCAGGACCTTGAGGGCGGCGCGGGCGACGGCGCAAGCCAGCGGGTTGCCGCCGAAGGTGCTGCCGTGCTGGCCGGGCTGCAGCACGCCCAGGACCTCGGTGTTGGAGAGCACTGCCGACATCGGATAGAAGCCGCCGGACAGCGCCTTGCCGACCAGGGTGACGTCGGCCTCGATGCCCTCGTGCTCCTCGGCGAAGAGCTTGCCGGTGCGGCCGAGGCCGGTCTGGATCTCGTCGCAGACCAGCATCACGTTGTGCTGCGAGCACAGCTCCCGCACCCGGCGCAGATAGCCGTCGGGCGGGATGATCACCCCGGCCTCGCCCTGGATCGGCTCGACCAGGAAGGCGACGGTGTTGGGGGTGATGGCCTGCTCGAACGCGTCGGCGTCGCCATAGGGGATGATCTTGAAGCCCGGTGTGAACGGCCCGAAATTGCCATGTGCGTTGGGGTCGGTGCTGAAGCCGACGATGGTGATGGTGCGGCCGTGGAAGCCATCCTCGCAGACCACGATCTCGGCCTTGTCCGGCTCCACGCCCTTGACCTCGTAGCCCCATTTGCGCACCGCCTTGATCGCCGTCTCGACCGCCTCCGCACCGCTGTTCATCGGCAGCACCTTGTGCGAGTTGGTCAGGTCGCAGACCTCCTCGTAGAACAGGGCGAGCTGGTCGTTGCGGAAGGCGCGGGAGGTCAGCGGCAGGCGGCCGGCCTGTTCCACCAGGGCGGCATAGATCTTCGGGTGGCAGTGTCCCTGGTTGACCGCCGAATAGGCGGACAGGCAGTCCATGTACTTATTGCCGTCCACATCCCACACCCAGACCCCTTCGCCGCGGGTCAGCACCACGTCGAGCGGATGATAGTTGTGGGCACCGAGCTCGGACTCGATATCGATCAGCTCTTGGGCCGAATATTGGGGGGCTGCCATCTCCTTGCTCCCGGTCTCGAATGGGGCCGTGCGGCTAATGGTGGCGACTCAGGATCTGTTCGCCGAACAGGCTTTCGACAAGCCCGACCACCAGCTTGGCGGTGCGGTTGCGATCGTCATAGGCTGGATTGAGTTCCATAACATCCAGTGAATGCATCAGCCCGGAATCGTAGATCATCTCCATGCAGAGCTGGGCCTCGCGATAGGTCGGCCCGCCGGGCACCGTTGTGCCGACCCCGGGCGCGATGCCGGGATCGAGGAAATCGACGTCGAAGCTCACATGCAGGTGGCCGCCGGTGGCGGCCGTGCGGCCCAGCACCAGCTCCATGGTCCGGCGCATGCCGCTCTCGTCGATGCGGCGCATGTCGTGGACCTCCAGCCCGCTCTCGACCACCTTGCGCTTCTCGATGTGGTCGACCGAGCGGATGCCGACCTGGATCACGTTCGCCGGATCGATCATCGGCTTGGCATGGCCCAGCCCTGTCAGCGCGTCCGGCCCATAGCCGGATGCGACCGCCACCGACATGCCGTGGATGTTGCCCGAGGGCGAGGTCTCCGGCGTGTTGAAGTCGGCATGGGCGTCCAGCCACAGCACCGTCAGCGGCACGCCGTTCTCCGCGCAGTGCTTGGCGACCCCGGCGATCGACCCGATCGCCAGGCAATGGTCGCCACCCAGCAGGATCGGAAACAGCCCGTCGCCCAGGGCACCGTGCACCGCGTCGCGCACCGCCCCGCACCAGGCCGCGACCTCGTCCAAATGCCGATAGCCGCCGACCGGCTCCGCATCGGGGTTGGGCGGCCCGGAGACATCGCCGCGATCGATCACCGTCTGTCCGATCTGCCGGAGCGCCCGCTCCAGCCCGGCGACGCGCAACGCCTCAGGCCCCATCGACCCGCCACGATGCCCGGCCCCGACATCGGTCGGCGCCCCGATCAGGGCGATCTTCGGATTGTCGCGTAAATTCTTCTCGGCCATCCGCGCACACTCTGCCCGATGGAATCGTTGTGACAGCGTGGTCCTTTTGGCGGGAAATGCAATCGCCAGTATCGTCCGGGCGGTCCGCTACGAGCCGTTCCTCCCGCCCAGCCAGCGGGTTCGGTAGCTGGGCAATACCTCTTCCACGGAGACCGGGGCGATGGCGAGATCCTTCAGGGTCAGTGCCGTCGCTCCGACAATGTTGTCCCGCCGCATCAACGTCACCTGGTCTCGGGTCAATGGCGGATTGGGAAGAACGGCCATCAGCGCAGCAAGAGCGTCCCAGATGAAGAACGGGATCGGGACGAGAGCCCGCCTCTTGCCGATCTCCCGGATCACCATCCTGAGCAGGGCCTTGTAGGTATGGACGCCCGGACCTCCGAGTTCGTAGACCCGCCCGATCGTCGCGGGGTTGGCCAAGGCGGACACGCAGGCGTCCGCGACGTTCCCGACAAAGACCGGTTGCAGTTTCGTATGGCCCTGGCCGAACAAGGGCAGGACGGGCGATTGCCGCGCCAGACCGGCCAGCGTGTTGAGGAAGGAGTCCTCCGGACCGAAGATCACGCTGGGACGGAGGATCGTAACGTCGCCAAACGCCTCCCTCACCAGGTTCTCTCCGATGCCCCGGGCGCGAACGTATGGCGAGTCCGAGTCGGGATCGGCGCCCAGGCCGGAGATATGGATCAACCGCTCGGCTCCGACCGTCCTGGCCTGTCGGGCCACATGCATCGCCCCCTGGCCATGGACCTGGTCGAAGGTTGCCGTGCTTTTCTCCACATAATGGCCGACCGTGTTGATGATCCAAGTCGACCCGTGCACGGCCCGGGCGACCGACGGTTCATCCCAGACATCGGCCCGAACGCGCTCGACCTGACCGCCTTGTCCGATGTCCTCGAGGAACGAGGCGCGCTCCGGGTGGCGCACCGCCACTCGAACGACACTGCCCTGGGCCGCCACGCGTTTCACGATTTCGCGGCCAAGGAACCCCGACCCTCCGAACACGGTCACGCGTCGGGATGTCATCCCTGCCCAAACTCCCCCAAACGGGTGTCGCTAGGGCTCATCGCCAGCGTTCTGCAGTGCCCTCAGGGACTTCGAACGGAACTCGCGTCGGTACAGCACATAGAGCACATAGACCGTCATCGCCATGAACAGCACCGGATGGAGGAACCAGGCGAGCGCGGCCAGGGCGAAGAAATAGGCGCGAAGGCCGCGATTGAAATGCCGCGCCGCCAGGGCGCTGATGCGGGCGGCCCGCATCGCCATGGCGGCATGCTCCGGCCCGGTCTCGTTCGGGGTGGCGCCCAACAGGATCGAGCAATAGTTCTGCAGCCGGAAGGTCCAGGCGAACTTGAAGAAGGCATGGGCCATCACCGCGATCAGCAGCAGCATCTTCAACTGCCAGGTCTCTTCCGTGCCCGGCTCGACCAGGGGCAGGGTCGCCAGGATGCCGATCACCTGGTCGCTGGCGCCGAGTGACGCGATCAAGCCGCCCAGGGCGAAGATGGTGGTGGAGGCGAAGAAGGCCGCACCGTTCTGCAGGCTGCCGATGATGTTGGCGTCCATGATCCGGACATCCCGCTGCTGCATCTGCAGCATCCACTGCTCGCGATAGGCATCCATCAGCTTCATGATGCTGCGGTCGCGCCAGCGGCTGTGATCCGCAAAGGCGGTATAGCCGGCCCAGCTCGCGACGTAGAAGGCGAAGGCGAGAGCATCCAGGGCGGTGATGTCGGGCACGGCAGGGTCCATGGCTTGATCGGGTCCCGGCCGGCGTGGCTGGGACCGAACTGAAACAACAAAACGCTTGGCGTCCGGGCGACGTGATGCTGAATAGGCGCGGATGCTCGAATTCATCAACTTCTATCTGATCCCCGGCCTCGTCCTCGGCAGCATCTATGCGCTGGGCGCGATCGGCGTGTCGCTGTTGTTCGGCATCCTGCGCTTCGCCCATTTCGCCCATGGCGACGTGATGACGCTGGGCGCTTATCTGGCGCTGACGCTGGTGCTCGGGCTGGGCTGGCCGGCGATGGCGGCGCTGCCCTTCGCCATGTTGGCGACCGGGGCGATTGCGGTCGGCATCGACCGGGCCTTTTACAAACCGTTCCGTGCGGGCGCGACAATCATCACCGTCATCGCCTCCTTCGGTGTGACGCTGATGGTGCGCTCGGCCGTGCAGCTCTTCTGGGGGGTGGAGATCACGTCCTACGAGACCGGCATCCAGCGGCCGATGGTGTTCTTTGACGCGCTGCGCATCGCCGAGCGGCACATCTACATCGTCGGCGGCGCGGTGCTGCTGGTCACCGCATTGCACCTGTTCCTGACCCGGACCCGGACCGGCAAGGCCATGCGTGCGATGTCCGACGATCCGGATTTGGCGCGGGTCACCGGCATCGACACCGGCAAGGTCATCGTCTGGACCTGGATCATTGGGGCCGGGCTGGCGGCCGCCGGCGGCGTCTTCCTGGGCATGGATACCCAGCTCAACCCGAACATGGGCTGGAACCTGCTGCTGCCGGTCTTCGCCGCCGCCATCCTGGGCGGCATCGGCCGGCCCTATGGCGCGATCGCCGGCGGTATGGTGATCGGCCTGGCCGAGGAGCTGTCGGCCTATCCCTGGATCGGCACCGAGCCGCTGCTGTCGCCGGGCTACAAGACCGCAGTCGCCTTCGCGCTGATGGTGGCGATGCTGATCTGGCGGCCCTCGGGCCTGTTCAAGGGCCGGGTGTTCTGATGGGCGAGACCGCGTTCGGCCTGATGATGTACCTGATCGCCCTGCTGACGGCAGGCGGCATCTACGCGGTAATGGCGCTGGGCCTCAACGTGCATTGGGGGCTGACCGGCCTGTTCAACGCCGGCATCGCCGGCTTCTTCGCCATCGGCGCCTATACCTCCGCCATCCTGACCGCGCCCGACAGCCCCAACCATCTGGGCGGCTTCGGCCTGCCGGTGCCGGTCGGCCTGCTCGGCTCGATGGTCACCGCCGCGATCGTGGCCTATGGGGTCGGGCGCATCTGCCTGCGCCTGCGCAGCGACTACCTGGCCATCGCCACCATCGGCATCGCCGAGATCCTGCGCCTGGTGCTGAAGAACGAGGCCTGGCTGACCAACGGCGCGCGCGGCATCGCCTCGATCCCGCGGCCCTTCGAGGCCGAGGGCCAGCCCTGGGCGCAGCTTGCCTTCCTGGTGATGGTGCTGGCCATCGTGGCGGTCATCTACCTGTTGATCGAGCGCGGGCAGAACGCGCCTTGGGGCCGGGTCATGCGGGCGATCCGCGAGAACGACACCGCGGCGGAGGCGGCCGGCAAGGACGTGGTGCGCTTCCGGCTGGAGGCCTTCATGTTCGGCGCCATGTTCATGGGGCTGGGCGGCGCGCTGACGGCGCATTCGTTCAAGTTCATCGGCCCCGACGCCACCGAGCCGCTGATGACCACTTTCCTGGTCTGGGTGATGCTGATCGTCGGCGGCAGCGGCAACAATCGCGGCGCCATCCTGGGCGCCTTCGTGATCTGGGGCATCTGGTCGGCGACCGAGTTGGTGACCAACCGCCTGCCGCCGGACTGGATCACCCGCGCCTCCTATATCCGCATCTTCCTGATCGGCCTGCTGCTGCAATTCGTCATGCAGCGCTACGCCCGCGGCATCCTGCCGGAGAAGCCGCCGGAGGCGGTCGGCATGCGGGAAGGAGAGGGCGAGGCGGCACCGACGGAGGCGCCGGCATCGGCCGAAGGCCGCGGCGGCCCATGACCATTCGGACCGCGACCCTGGACGATCTGGACGCCATCGCCGCCCTGCACGTGGCGAGCTGGCGCGCCTCCTATCGCGGCATCCTGCCGGACGCCTTCCTGGACGGCCCGGTGGAAGAGGACCGGGCGAGCCACTGGTTCGAGCTGCTGGAGGAGTCCGCCTGCGAGCGCGTGACCCTGGTTGCCGAGGGCGAAGGCGGCCTCGACGGCTTCGTGTCCGCGGCGCGGTCCAGCGATGACGGCTTCGACGCCTATATCGAGCACATCCATATTCGACCGGACCGCAAGGGCGCCGGTCTCGGGCGCCGCCTGCTCGCGGCCCTGGTCGAGCGGCTGCTGGTGATGGGCTGCCGCTCCGCCTACCTGCTGGTGTTCGATGCCAACAGCGAGGCGATCGCCTTCTATGAGCGGCTTGGCGGCCGGACGGAATCTTTTGGCATGGAAGACATGGCCGGCGCGGCGATCCCGCGGTCCCGCGTGTCGTGGCGGGATTTGGACAGGGTCGTCCGGGCCGCGCCTCAGCCGGGCCGCGAGTCCAGCGGGCGGCCGTAGAGCAGGCCGACCCACCGCCGCAGCAGCGGGCCGTTCCATTCCGGTATCCAGTCGGACGTGTCGACGATGCGGCGCATCCGGGTCTGCGACAGGAACGGCCTGGCCGCGCCCAGCGCCACCAGATAGGCCAGCGAGGGCCCGAGCGCGAAGCCGCCGACCATGCCGATCACCATCAGCACCAGGATGATGGCGAGGCCGGTTCCCGGCGCGTCGGCCATGTCGACGAGCCCCAGCGCGGAGAGCGCCAGGTGCCCGGCCATCATGATCCCGGCCCAGGCGGCCAGGAAGCCGATCTTCTCGACCTCCAGCCGGGCCGGCCAGGATCGCGCATCGACCCGCTTCACCCGGATCGCCTTCTTCAGCGCCGCCCGAAGCGCCGGCGCGTCGGCCATCTCGGGGATCAGCAGGCTGCGCCGCTTGCCGCGCAGACGCACTGCGTTCGGCCCCAGCGATCCGATCGCCTCGACCTGCTTCACATCGGACACGGCCAGGGACCGGGTGGTCCAGTCGAACAACCCGCCCGACACGTGCAGCACCCGACGGTCGGTGACGATCACCCGGTCCTGGCGCAGCAGCAGGCCGGCGGAGAGGACGGCCAGCCAGACCGGGTAGGCCACCGCGATGATGCCCGCCGCCATGAGGTAGATCTCGCCGAACTCGGCGGTCGGCGCGCCGCTGAACGGGAACAGGATTGCGGGGCCGAGCAGGGTGGTGCCCAGCCAGTCGGCCAGCTTCGACTGCCAGAAGCGCAACAGGCTGCGGCGCCGCGTCTCGAAGACGATCCGCTCGTCCGGCTCCAGCGCGTCGTGCAGCCGATCCGTCATCTAGTCGCCGGCCTTGTCGCGTTTCAGCGCCGCCATGTCGGCGCGCAGGGCCCGCATCTCTTCCAGCATCTCGGCCATCTGGCCCTCCTGGGCCTTCTCCTCCTCGGCCGCCGCCTCGTGCATGGCGTTGACGATGATGGCGATGAACAGGTTCAGCACCGTGAAGGAGGTGATCAGGATGAAGGGCACGAAGAAGGCCCAGGCCCAGGGGAAGGCGTCCATCACCGGCCGCACGATCCCCATGGACCAGGATTCCAGCGTCATGATCTGGAACAGCGAATAGAAGGACCGGCCGACGGTGCCGAACCACTCGTCGAACTCGGCGCCGAACAGCTTGGTTGCCATCACTGCCGCGACATAGAACACCAGCAACAGCAGCGCGATCACCGAGCCCATGGACGGGATCGCCGACAGCAGCGCCTGCACCACCACGCGCATCTTCGGCACCATGGACATCAGGCGCAGCGCCCGCAGGATCCTCAGCGCCCGCAGCACCGCCAGCCCCTGGCCGGATGGCGCAAGCGCGATCGCGACGATGGTGAAGTCGAACAGGTTCCACGGGTTGCGGAAGAAGGACAGGCGGTAGGCCACAAGCTTCAGCCCGATCTCCACCACGAAGATCGACAGCGCGATCAGGTCCAGCGCATGCAGCAGCCCGCCGGCCGCCGCCATGGCCGTCGGCGAGGTCTCCAGACCGAGCACTACGGCATTGATCACGATGACCGCGATGATGAAGTTCTGGGTCGCCGGCGCCTCGATGAAGGCACGCAGCCGGTCCCGGAAGCCGGGCTTCGACGCCGTCTCGTCGACGACGCTCACGACCGCGCCGCCCGCGGCGCAGACCGCCCCTTGTCCCGTGTCATATCCGGCTCCCGCAGCACCTTGGACCCTCGCCCCGCGTGTATCTGGTGACTCCGGCGACCGGGAACAACACCGTGAAAGATATGGGTAATTTCCCATCTCCGAGCGCCGGTCCCCGACAGCCCGCATTCCCGCGAGGCCCTGCAACCCCGAAAGGGTAGGGTGCTATTCCTAACAACCGGTTAGGTGGCGTTCTTTGCGCGGGATCCGAGCAACTGCGAGGGCCCGAGCCGCGGGCGGGGGCGCTTGATCGGGCCGGCCGGTCGCCGTAAGTCTGCGTCGGCCGGCGTTGGGGGAGCACAGCGATGACACGGAAACTGTTCTGGGACGATCCCTACCGCACCCGGCTGGATGCCCGGGTGGCGGCCGTGGACGGCGCGACCGTGACCCTCGACCGGACCATCTTCTTCGCCTTCTCCGGCGGCCAGGAGAGCGATCGCGGCACGATCGCCGGCTGTCCCGTGCTGGAGGCCCGGAAGGCGGACCGCGAGATCGTCTATCGGCTGGAGGACGGCCATGGCCTGACGCCCGGCGCGGCGGTCGACATCGCCATCGACTGGGACCGGCGGCACCGGCTGATGCGGCTGCATTTCGCCGCCGAGCTGGTCCTGGAACTGGCCTACCGCACCCTCGACCCGATCGAGAAGATCGGCGCCCATATCGCCCAGGACAAGGCGCGCATCGACTTCCTGTGGCCGGAGCCGATTACGCCGCATCTCGCCGGCCTGGCCGAATCCGCCAATGCCATCGTCGCCGAGGACCGTCCGATCGAGAGCGCCTTCAGCGATCCCGAGCGCGAGGAGCGCTATTGGAAGATCGACGGCTTTGCCCGGGTGCCCTGCGGCGGTACTCATTTGAAGAGCTCGGGGGAGGTCGGCCCCATCGCGCTGAAACGCAAGAACATCGGCAAGGGCAAGGAGCGCATCGAGATCACGGTCGGCGACTGATCGGTCCAACCCGGCACAAACGAAAACGGCGCCGGGACATCCCGACGCCGTTCCTGCTTGGCGCGACCGTCAGCCCTGCGGCTGTGGCTCCGGACCGTCCGGGACATCCGGCTCGTCGCGGGTGGCCGGCGCCCGGCGCCGTTCGGCCATGTACTGGTCGAACTCGGCCTTGTCCTTCGCTCGGCGCAGATTATCGAGGAAGTCCATGAAGCCCTTCTGCTCTTCCTCGAGCCGCTTCAGCGTTTCCTCGCGATACTCGTCAAAGGCGGTATTGCCGCTGGAGGAGCGGCGTCGGCGCCATGAGCCCCATTCACCCCCATTGCCGTTGCGGTGCCAGCGGCCACGGCCGCCATGTCTTGAACATCCCATGCGTCCACTCCAAAACAGATAGGCCAGGAGAGCCAGTCCCAGCGGCCAGAAGACAATGAAGGTCGCCACCGTCGCGGCGATCCACGCCGGCTTGCCCATATCGTCCAGTTTCGCTGCCAATTCCATCGGACCCTCATGTAAAAGGTTTTTACATTCGTCAATCTGGCGTGGGTCCGCGGCGCTTTCAAGAGGAAACTGTCAGAAAATCGGCGCGCGGGCCCGGACCCTAGGTCCGGCCGAGCCCGAGACCCTGCAGGTAGATCAGCATCTGGGCCTCCAAGAGGTCCTCCGGCGCCATCGGCAGCTTGCGGCGGCCGGCATCGCCGCGGGCGAACAGCGAGGCGATGCCGTGGGCCATGGACCAGAGGTGGTAGCTGACCATCGAGGCCGGAGGCCGGCCCTCCTGGGGCAGCAGGGCACAGACCGCCTGGGAGGCCGTGCGCAGAACCTCGTAGGCGCGGTTCGAGGCCTCGGCCAGTTCCGGACTCAGGTCTGATGGCAGTTGGGACTCGAACATTGCCACGTAGTAAGCGGGCTCGCGGCCGGCGAAGGCCAGATAGGCCCGGCCCACCGCGTCCAGCGCGCCGACCGGGTCCGGGTCGCCACCATTCCACGCCTCCGACAGCGCGTCGGCGAAGCGCTCGAATCCCTGCCGCGCCACATCCGCCATCAGCGCGTCGCGGTCGCGGTAATGGCGATAGGGCGCGGCCGCGCTGACCCCGGCCAGCCGCGCTGCCTCCGAGAAGGTGAAGCCGGCCGGCCCCTTCTCGGCGATCAACTCCAGCGCTGCCGCCACCAGCGCCTCGCGCAGATTGCCGTGATGATAGCCGCGTCGCCCGCGGCCCCGCTTCGCCCAGTTCATGTGAAAGGCTTTTACATGATTTGCGGCGGCCGCGCAGCCGCCGTCTCAGACGCGTCGTCCGATCAGCCGGGTTGGTAGGTCATCCGGCGGCCATACAGCAAGCCGGCCCATCCGAGCGCCAGACGCACATTCCACCGATCCCGCCGGCCGGCGCATATGGCCGCCCGTGTGCGCTCGGCAGGGACGAAAGGACGCAAGACGGCGAGCGTCAGGCCGCCACCGATCGGCGGGCCCAGAAGGGCCGCGACGATCCAGAGGGTGAGCATGAATGCCAGCTTGGACCACGGTTCGTCGTAATGGAGCGGACCACCGGATGCGGACAGTCCCGACGTTTCAAGGACAAGGATCAGGCACAGATAGAGGGCGAAGATCGCCGGCACGATCCCGAAATGCGTCGGCTCGACCCTGGCGAGCCGGCCGAGGACCGGCGGTGGCTCGAGTCCGGTCGCGTCCGCGGTGGCCCGCGCCGCGCCGTCGGCGTCGCGCAGGTGATGGAGCTCGATCGTTCCTTCAGAGTTTCTGATTGACAGGTGCCGTATCCCCCACTTCGCGATCCAGCAAACTCGTGTGATCTCGCTCAGTTCCATCGTCTCAAGCTTGTTGTCCCAGTCGCCATTGGCGAACAGCACACGGCGGTCGGTGACGGCAAACGCGTCGGCAGTCCAGCGCTGCCACCATCTCGCAACCTGACCGCTGACAAGGAGGACGACTGCTGCACCGCCCAAGGCGCCGCCAAGAGTGACGACGTTGACCAGAACCGAAAACTCATGGCCACGCAATTCGGCATTCAGCCTTACGAACAGGACCAGTGACACGAACAGGATGCCGTAGTAGAGCCCGCCGCTGGCGTAAGTGCGCCCGCGTGTCCGGTAGACAATCGTCTCGCCCGGCTGAAGGGCTGCGTCGAGGTCGGCTGCCATGAGGATCCTCCTCGGCCGTTGTCAGTGCGCGAGATAGGGCAACGGGCGGCCGTACAGAAGGCCGGCCCATCTGAGCGCTGCGCGGAGGTGAGGAGTTTCGGGCTGGCCGGCGCAGAGGCCGGCCTGCATCTGTTCCGGCGTCATGAATGGCCGCATGAGCGTCGCAAGCACCATGTGGCCGACGGCCTTGCCAGTTCCAAGCGCAAGCCCCAGGACCACTGCGGCAGCCGCAGCAAAGAACAACGTGCCGTCGAAAGATCGGATCAGCCCGGCGAACTCGGCAGCGCCGGTAACCACCAGGACGATCTTGAAGGTCAGGACGATGAAGGCGAATACGGTGGCCATCCCGACATGAGCGGGATCGACCACCGCAAGCAGGCCGAGGGACGGCGGTGCCTTGGTGCCGGTGGCATCGGCCAGAGCTTTGATTGCCGCGTCGCGCTCCCGCAGATGCGACAGCCAGATGGTCTGGCCATTGCCGATGATGGTCGGATACCGGAGGCCGTCTCGGTTGGCCCAACCGACCCGGTCGATCTCGTCCAGCGCGATCTCGTCGACCCAATAACTGTCCGCGAACAAGACCCGGCGATTGGTGATCATGAAGTCGTCCGGCCCGAGAGACTGCCTTCGCCACGCCTTCAGAAGGGCCGCGACGGCGATGAGGAGGATGCCGGCATCGATCAGCGCGGCGATCCGGATCGCGTGCCAGTTCAGCGTCTCCGGCGCCATGACCATCTGGTCAAGCAGCAGCAATGGCGGCAGGACGGCAATGGCGACGAAGGCGAGGCCGAATGGGATCACGGCGGCTGCGAGTGACCGACCGCGGGTCCAGAAGACGACCGTTTCCCCGGGTTCGAGGTTGGTGGTCAGATCCGCCGTCGCGCGGCGGCCGCGGCCATCAGGTGGTGGAGTGGCCATGTTCCGCAGACGGCGCGCCAGCCTTGGCGGTCGAGGCACGCCACTCGTCGCCATACAGCAGGCCGGCCCAGCGCAGCGCCGCGCGGCGGTGCCAGCGGTCCGGGTTGCGGGACATCAGGCCGGTGCGCATCTCCTCCGCCGTGACGCAGGACTTGAGCAGGGTGACGGTCAGCAGCACGCCGGCCAACCGGCCGACCGGGGCGGCCAGGGCCAGGGCGGCGATCAGCGAGGAGCCGAAGGCGAAGACCTCGACCGCCACGCCTTCCCAGGCGGTCAGCTTGGACAGGGTCGCGATCCAGCGTTCCGACAGGATCCAGCGCAGCAGCATGTACATGGCGCCGGCGCTGACCAGATAGCTGCCCGGCACCAGCAGGTCCGGGTTCAGCATGCGACCGACCGTCGGCGGCGTGCGCTTTCCGGCGGCGCGGGCCAGCGCTTCGGCCAGGGCATCCGGCTCGCGCATGGGCGGCAGCACCAGTACGCCGGACGGCCCGGTCACCCGCAGCGTGCCGGTGGCGTCGCTCTCCGACCAGTCGATCTCGGCGATCTCCGACAGCGGCAGGTCGATGACGGCGGCGTTGCGCTTGGACGGCAGGAAGAGCAGGCGGCGGTCGGTGATCAGGATCTGGGCCTGGTGGATCGGCTGTTCCTTGCGCGACAGGAAGGTGACCGCGGCCACCAGCAATACGAAGATGCCCAGGATCGTCCACACCCCGCCGGGCTGGACCACGGCGGTCAGTACCGAGCCGCCGGCCATCAGGCCCAGCAGCGCGATGAACGGTTCGACGAAAGACTCGCCGCGGGTGGCGTAGACCACCGGCTCGCCGGGCTGGAGGATCGATTGCAGGCTCATGCACCTAGGCTCCGGGCTTCGTCCGGACTTGCCTCGATCGGCCGGCCCGGTTTGATCGCGCGCTTTGCCCAAGCGTGATCCAGCGGCCTTAAGATTCCCTTTAGGATTGCCTGTCCGCGCCGTCCCGGAAACCGGGGCAGCAGACAGCGGATTGGTCGGTTATGGGAGGAAAATCAATGTCCAAGGAATTGAACTTCAAGCAGGAGCTGACAGGCGCCTTCGGCAAGCCGATCGCCGAGAACCCGACCCAGGCGATGATCGAGGCGGCCTATCGCCATCACGGGCTGGATTGGCGCTACCTGACCATCGAGGTTGACGCGGCCGATCTGGGCGATGCGGTGCGCGGCGCCCGGGCGATGGGCTTCGCCGGCTTCAACTGCACCATCCCGCACAAGGTGGCGGTGATCGAGCATCTCGACGGGCTGGGCGAGTCGGCGGCGCTGATGGGCGCGGTGAACTGCGTGGTGCGACGCGACGGCGGGCTGGTCGGCGAGAATACGGACGGCAAGGGCTTCGTGGAGACCTTGCGCGGGCTCACCGACCCGGCCGGCAAGTCCGTCGTGATGTTCGGCGCCGGCGGCGCGGCGCGGGCGATCGGCGTCGAACTGGCCCTCGCCGGCGCGACCGAGATCATGGTCGTCAACCGGAGCGACACGCGGGGCCGGGGCCTTGCGGACCTTCTCAACGGCGACGTGCGGGATCAGGCGGCGCCGGACCTGCGGGCGGAATTCGTGCCGTGGCGCGGCGACTTCGACGTGCCGGCGGGCACCGACATCGTCATCAACGCCACCTCGATCGGGCTCTACCCGGATGTCGAGGCGCGGCTGGCGCTCAACACCGACACCCTGGACCCGGCCATGATCGTCACCGATGTGATCCCCAATCCGCCGCGCACCCGGCTGGTCCGCGACGCCGAGGCCCGCGGCTGCACGGTCATCGACGGGCTCGGCATGCTGGTCGCCCAGGGCGTGATCGGGGTCGAGTACTGGACCGGGATCCGGCCGGACCCGTCGGTGATGCGTGCGGCGCTGGAGGAGGTGTTCGGCGCGTAGCCGCCGGCCCTAGTCGGCGATCGCCACCTCGGCCTCGATCTCGACCGCCATGTTGAAGGGCAGGCCGGCCATGCCGACGGCGGAGCGGGCGTGCCGCCCGATCTCCGGTCCGAAGACCTCCAGGATCAGCTCGGAAAAGCCGTTGATGACGGCCGGGTGCCGGTCGAAGCCTGGCGCGGAATTGACCATCCCGAAGGCCTTGTGCCAGGCGGTGATGCGATCCAGATCGCCAAGCTCGCGTTTCAGGCTGCCCAGCATCGACAGGGCGGTCTTGCGCGCCAATTCATAGGCCTCTTCGACGGTGACCGTGCTGCCGACCTGGCCGAACGGCCCGGCCAGCGCACCGTCCGGCTCCTGCGGCCCGTGGCCGGAGATCAGTGCGCGGTTGCCGCGGATGTTCACGAAGGGGAAGGGGAGCACCACGCCGGCCGGCACCTGGATCGGTTCGGGCAGCACCAGGCCGAGCGACTCCAGTCGCGCCTCGATCTTCGCCATCAGCACCTCCGTCTGCCGGGACCCGCGATCCGATCCCAGCCGTCACCAAAAGCGTGCCGATCGCGACGGCCTACTTGACCCAGTACTTGTAGAAGTACCCTTCCACCAGGGCCAGCCGTTCCTGCCAGGCATCCTTGAACGGGCCGGTCTCGTCGATGACCTGCACGAAGAACCGGCATTCCGGGTCCGACTCCACACCATGGGCCAGGAAGGGATACATGGCGCGCGTGAACGACTCGTCATCGTGGTTGACGATCTCGCGGCTCAGCGACGCGCCGATCCGCTCCATGTCTTCGGCCCGGCCCTCGCGCCAGACCGGCTCGACGACGAAGTCGACATCGGTGATCGTGATCTTGTAGGTGTATTCGGCTTGGCCGTCCGGGGTCACCCAGCAAGGCGGCTTCCCGACGCTGCCGGCCCGCCGTTCCAGGTTGGCCAACTGGCCGATCAGCTGCATGTTGCGGATCTGCAGCTCCCGATTATAGGCCGCCAGCTCGGTCACCGCCGTGACCACGTCGTCTCCGCCGCCAACCGTGTCCAGCGCGCCCTCGACCGCGCGCAGCGATCGTTCGGCTTCCTCGGCATCGTCCTTGTAGCGCGCCACCTCGCCCAGCATCTCGGGAAGCGTCCGGCCGGCCAGCAATTCGCGCGCCCCGGCCGACTCCGCCGCCGTCCTGAACAGAGCGAAGGACTGCGCGACCTCGGTGATGTCGTCGAGGATCGGGTCGTGGGTGTGCTCCTCGATCAGCCGGTCGACGCCGAAATAGGTCTCCGCCAGCAGCCGCGCCTGCGCCGCGGCATCGGACGTGGCCAGTTGATGGTCGGAGATGGTGCCGTCGAAATGCTCGGTCGCCACGACCTCGCTGCGGCTGGTCATCGCCGCGACCAGCAGCAGGGTGAAGGCGATCAACACCGCCAGGTGCAGCAGCGCCGGACCGCTGATGTCGCCGGATTTGCGCGGGGTGATCATGCTCAGCCCCGATTGCGGCTATGCCGGCCGCGCAGGGGCGGGATGTAGACCTCCTCGTCCGGGGCCGGCCTGAGCGGGCTGAACGCCTCCTCGTCGATGGACAGCGGGGCCTCCTCGGCCGCCAGCCGCGATGCCGCGGTGGTCTGGTCGATGGCGGCGTTCAGGACCTCGCCGAGCTTGCTCTGCAGATCGGACAGCGTGGTGACATCGGCGGCCAGCGAGGCGCGCGCCTCCTTGATGCCGTCGACCTCCTGGGCCAGCCCGCCCAGCGCCGCGCGCTGCTCGCTCGACAGCGAATCAACGGTGCGCGACGCCCCTTCCAGCGCCGTCACCACGCCGGAGATCCGGGTGCCGATCAGCTCCTGGAAACGGTCGCCGACCTCCTGCGCCTCGCGCAGCTTGGCCATCATCATGTCGTAGGATTCGAAGATCCGGGTGATGCGCTCCTCGTTGCGCATCGCCGCTTCGCGCACGCTGCGAAGGTCCGCCGTCAACCCTCTCATTTCATTGGAGAGAGGCTCCATCGCCGAGGTGGTGCGCTCTTTCAGCGCCAGCATGCTTTCGCTCAGCCCGTCTACCGAGACGGCGCTGTTCCGGAAGGCATGCTGGATCTGCCGGTCCATCTGCTCGGTCACGGCGGCGGTCGACTGGGTGATGGAGTCGCGGGCCGCGGCGGCGGTCTCGCGCAGTTCCTGGATACCGGCCTGGCCGGCCGTCTCAACGCCTTCGACCGACGCGATGACGGTCCGCTCCAGATCCGCGTTCAGCCGGTCCGCCGTCTCCTGGAACCGGGCGATCACGCCGTCGAGCTGGTCGTTGAACGCCTGGGTCCGGTCGAACAGCGACGCCTGTGCCTCGGCCTCGGCGCGGTCGACGGAGATGGCGAACTGGCGCAGCACGACGCGACCGATCAGGCCGAACAGCGTCGTGGTCAGCGCCACCGCGAACTGCGCCAGCACCGCCTCGACCGACGGCACCGCCACCTCCATGGCATAGGGCAGCAGGGCGGCGACCAGTGATGTCACCGTGAACAGGAACCCGAGATAGAACAGGCTGTCCGCGAAGGGCTCGACCAGATGCGCCTTGCGCCGCACGAAGACGAAGCTCAACAGGTAGAGCAGCATCACCGCGTTCGGCACGCCGATCAGCAGTGGCAGCTCCACAGGCGCCACCACCGATGCGCCGATCACGGCCGCGCCGGCGATGTAGGACAGCAGGAAGGTTACTCTCAGGTAGCTGGCGGCGTTTTCCGTATTCGGGGTCGTGGCCATTGCAAGTCCCTGATCAACGCGGCGCGCGGTCCGGGCGGACTTCTCGGCGGCGCCGGTCTGCTCGACGGGACCACCGGTATCCATCCGACGCACCGACGGTCGGCATGCCGGGTCCATCCGAAACCTCGGATCGACGCGGCCCGCCTCTCGCGTTCGCCTTATGAACCAAGTGCCCGGCTTCCCATCGAACGGAGTCGCCGCCGCCGACCGGCGGCGCGGCTCCGATTGCGCGGCATTTTTGGTGGCATCGCCCGACACGCGCGAACGACGCGCCGGAGACCACGATGCGGGCCCAGTATTAGTTTGGTTAACGGATGGTTACCAGTGAGAATTTTTGGCCATCGGCCACGACCCAGGGCAGTGGTCCCCAGTAATCAGAAGGGGATGGGGCTCCCGTCCCACGCGAAAGTGTTCCCCGTATCCTCCGGTCCCAGACGGTCGAGCACCCCGAGCAGGTGACGGGCCGACGTCTCCGCCGTGAACAGCTTGGCGGCCGGTACGCCCGACTGGAAGGGCTGCGACAGGGCGGTGTCGACGGTGCCCGGATGCAGCCCGACGCACAGGGCCTCCGGCCGCTTGCGGGCCAGCTCGATCGACAGCGTCTTGAGCATCATGTTGAGCGCCGCCTTCGACGCCCGATAGGCATGCCAGCCGCCGAGCTGGTTGTCGGAGATGCTGCCGACCCGCGCCGACAGCGCGGCGAAGGCGGTCTTGCCGTCCCGCGCCAGAAGCGGCAGGAGGTGCTTGGCCACCAGCGCCGGCCCGACGGTGTTGATGCGAAACACCCGCTCCATCGCCGCACCGTCCAGGGACCGCCATGTCTTCTCCGGCTGCAGGCCGGACCCGTCATGCAGGATGCCGGCAGCCACGATCACCAGGCGCAGGTCGCCCTCGGCCTCGGCGATTGCGGAGGCGGCATCGGCGATCGACGGCTCGTCCTCGAGATCGAGCCGCAGCCCGACGACACGCCGGCCATTCGACGGGCGATCCTTGCGGGACAGGGCGAAGACCTGTCTGACCTTGTCGTTGGCGGCCAGCGCCTTGACGAAGGCGCCGCCAAGTCCGCCATGCGCGCCGATGACGACCGCCGTGAAGTCGGTCCCAAAGGAGGCAAGGGCGGGCGGAGCGGATGCAGGCATTTCGGGTGCAATCAAGTTTCGGGCGACCGGGACCGATCCGGCCCTGGCTAAGATACGTATCGTAAGAAACGGTGGATTTGGCAGAACGTCGAGTTGGGGAGGCGCTCATGCTATTGCGGCCGGAACGCGTTGCGCCCGGGCCAGGCCAGGAATCCGTCTGGGATTATCCGCGGCCGCCGAGGCTGGAACCGGTGCGGGAAATCCTGCGCGTGGTCCATGGCGGGCGGACGATCGCGGAAACCTGGCGCGGCCACCGGGTGCTGGAGACCAGCCATCCGCCGGTCTACTACATCCCCAAGGCCGATATCGACTGGCTGCAGGTGGTGCCCGGGCGCGGGCGGTCATTCTGCGAGTTCAAGGGCATGGCCAGCTACTGGTCGCTCGACATCGACGGCCTGCGTTCGGAGAACGTGGCCTGGAGCTATCCGGACCCGACGCCGGCCTTCGCCGACATTGCCGAGGACCTGGCGTTCTACGCCTCGCGGGTCGACGAGTGCTGGGTGGGCGACGAGCGGGCCACAGCACAGGACGGCGATTTCTACGGCGGCTGGATCACCTCCCGCGTGGTTGGCCCGTTCAAGGGCGCCCGCGGCACGCTGGCCTGGTAGGAGCCGACCCGCTCAGGCGCGGCGCGCCAAGGCGACGGCCGCGGCCGAGCCGCCGACGACCAGCCGGCACCAGAGCCGCAGCATGAGGGTCGCGGGCCGAGCTGCGGCATCCCGCGCCTCGTCGCGATGATCGACCTCGTCCTGGCGGCAGGCCTCGAGCATGTCCCGCAGCGCGGGCTCGATGCCCTCCCGGTCGAGCCGCTCGATCTGCTCGGCATAGTGATGGTCGACGAAGGTCTCCACGGCGTCGATGGTGGCGAAGACCGCCTCGCGGCCGAACAGGGCCGGCAGCGCCCCGGTCAGGAAGCCGGCGACGCGCCAGATCGGCAGGAACACGCTGCGCCCCTTCGGCGACAGGGACGCGTCCATGAGCTCCAGATGCCGGCGTTCCGTCGCCATGTGCGCCTGCGCGAAGTCCCGGACGGCGGAATCGCGGGACACCGCCAGGATGCCGCGATAGATGGCGACCGCCCCGGTCTCGCCGGCATGGTCGGACCGCAGATCGCGGACCAGCCAGTCCGGGAAGCCCGCTTCCGGCCGGGACTCGTTGCGCGCCGCAAGGGCCTGAAGCCGCGGCCGGAGACGCAGGAACACGAGATAAAGGCGCTCGAGGGCCCAGGCGAAGGGGCGCAGCCCGAACAGGCGCCCGAGCGGCCGGAAGGACGGAAGCGTGCGCCACAGCGCGGCAAACGCCGCACCGCCGGACATCAGCGTTCCGCTCGCGTCGCTGACATGAAAGCGTGCCAGCGCCTGCTGCCGCGACAATCCGGGGGCGACATCCTTGGTCCCGGCCTCGCTGACATCGACCCAGTCCACCCGCTCCGCACCGCGCCTTTCGCGATAGAACGCCACCTCGCGTCGGCAGAGCGGGCAGGCGCCGTCATAGAAGACGGTCAGGTCGGCACGATCCGATCCATCCGCCGGCCGGGTCTGCGCCACGGCGGACATCAGCGGCGGGTCGTGCGCACGCGCACCGGCTGGGGCGCCCCCCAGAGATACGACAGGATCATCATGTACTGGAAACGCACCTTGGGCGGCAGCGCCCGGAACGGGGTGTTCTTCGGGTCCATGACGACATCGTACATCTGGCGGATCATCGTGCGCACTCCTCGCCGGGTGTGCTTCTGGTTACGAAGCGCGCGGCCCGCCGGATCGCCCGGCGGGCCCTTGATAGGCCGCTAGCCGTTGCGCGCGGCCGCCAACTGCGCGTTCACGTAGTCCCAGTTGAGCAGCTTGTCGAGGAAGGCGGACAGATAGTCCGGACGGCGGTTCTGGTAGTCCAGGTAGTAGGAGTGTTCCCAGACGTCGCAGGCGATCAGCGATGTGTGGCCGTCGACGATGCAGGATTTGGCGTTCGGGGTGGCGGTGATCTTCAGGCTGCCGCCATCCGCCACCAGCCAGGCCCAGCCGCTGCCGAAATGGGCCGTCGCGGCCGCCAGGAACTGCTCACGGAAGGTGTCGAAGCTGCCGAAGCTGCCATTGATCGCGTCGGCGATGTCGCCGGTCGGCGCGCCGCCGCCATTGGGCTTCATGCAGTTCCAATAGTGATTGTGGTTCCAGGCCTGGCCCGCATTGTTGAAGATCCCGACCTGATCAGCGTTGCCGGCGCTCTCCAGCACCACCGTGTCGAGGTCCATGTTCTCCATCGGCGTGCCGGAGACCAGGCCATTCAGCTTGTCGACATAGGTCGCGTGATGCTTGCCGTGATGAAGGCGCAGCGTGTCGGCCGAGACATGCGGCGCAAGCGCATCGACGGAGTAGGGCAGATCGGGCAGGCTGAACGACATGGGCATCTCCGGATGGACAGGTGGTTGGGCTGGAATGGAACGCCGGGGCAGGAACCGGCCGATGCCGGCCTACCCGCTTGATATGGTGTCCTTTGGCCACAGCGTCGATGCCCGACGGGACCGAAAACGTCAAGGGTCAACGGTTTGCGATCCGCTGCCCCTTGCGGTGGCTGCTTGTCACCCTAGGAATTGGAAACGACTAGCGATCCCAGCGCCATGCCAGACCATGACTTGACCTCGCAATCGGACACGGAAGCGGCAATCGCGGCCGACCTGCCGGCCTACTATGACGATCTCGACGGCACGCTTGCCGAGGCCTGGCGGATGCTGCTCCAGGGTGCAGAGGACCGGCGGGCCGCTTTCCATACGCCGGTGGTGTCGACGCTCAGGCTCGACGGGCGCCCGGCGGCGCGGACCGTGGTGCTGCGCGCGGTCGACCGCGAGCGGCGCACGCTGCGCTTCCACACCGACCGTCGCTCCATGAAGTACGAGGAGATCGCCGCCGAACCGCGGGTGGCGCTGCATGTCTACGATCCGACCGCCAAGGTGCAGCTCTGCATCGACGGCATGGCGACGCGGCATGCGAACGACGTACTTGCGGACGAGGCCTGGGAAGGGTCGCGGCCGATGAGCCGGGCCTGCTACCGGGTGGCACCGGGGCCGGGCACTCCGATCGACACGCCGGCGCAGGCGGTGATCGGCCCGGACGATGGTGGCGAGGCCGGTCGGGAAAACTTCGCCGCGATCACGGTCGCGGTCACCGGCATCGAATGGCTCTACCTTGCGGTCCAAGGCCACCGCAGGGCCAGGTTCCGCTGGGACGACGGCGCGTTGATCGCGACCTGGCTGGTTCCATGACCGGGCGGGCCGGTTTGGCCCGCCCGGACAGGACCCTTACGGCTCGATGATCGCGATCTCCTCGTAGCCGCCATCCCTGACCACGACATGGCCGATGACGCCGGCGACGTCGCCGTTCTCATCGAAGTCATGCGGGCCGGAGGCGCCGAAATAGTCGATCGCCTCGCCGGCCGCGATCAGCTCCTTGGCCCGTTCCCATTCACCGGGCAGGATCGGCGTGCCCGGCGGGTTGGAGACGGCGCGCAGGGCGCCCAGCACGGCGGCGCGGTCGGTGCTGCCGGCCTGCTCGATGGCCAGGGCGGCCAGGAACACCGCGTCATAGGTCTGCTGGATGAAGAACTTGTCCTCGGTCGTCTCGTAGGCGGCGGAGTAGGCCTCCTCGAAACGGGCGCCGGCATCGGTGCCGGGCGGGGCGCTGGGCGAGGTGAAGAAGATATCGCCGAGGTTCTCCTCGCCGATCTCCTGGATCAGCAGCTCGTCGCGCAGCCCGTCGGTGCCGACGAAGCGCTCGAAGAAGGCGTTCTCCAGGGACTGGCGGATGATGGTGATGCCGCTGTCGGCGGCATAGGCGATCAGCACCAGCGCCTGCGGGTCGCCGCTGGACAGTGTGGCCAGCTCGGAGCGGTAGGAGCTCTTCTTCTCCTCATGGACCTGGTCGGCGGTGATGGTGCCGCCGGCCGCGGTGTAGGCATCGCGGAAGGCCCCGGCGATGCCGACGCCATAGTCGTTGTTGGCAAAGGTCAGCGCGACCCGGTCCAGCCCCTGGTCCAGCACCAGCCGCGCCAGCACCAGGCCCTGATAGTCGTCGCTGGGCACGACCCGGAACACCTGGTCGTTGTCGTCGAGGTTGGAGACCTCGGGCGAGGTGGCGGTCGGCGAGATCTGTAGCACGCCCGACGGGATGGTAACGCTGTTGGCGGCGGCGATGGCGGCGCCGCTGGTCAGCGCCCCGACCACGACCGGGACATTGTCGACATTGACCAGCTTGGTGGCGGCGTCGACCGAGCCCTGGGCCACGCCCTGGGTGTCGCCGATGATCAGCCGTGCCTCGCGGCCGTCCAGCAGGCCGCCCTGCTCGTTGATGTGCGCGATCGCCAGGTTGGCGGAATCGACGATGGGCGGCATGAAGCCGGCGATCGGTCCGGTCATGCCGAACAGGGCGCCGATCTTGACCTCCTGCGCCGTCGCCGGGGCGGCGAGCAGCAGAGCGGCCGCGCTGGCGGCCAGAATGGGGCCGCGGGCGCGGCGGGGAACGATGGACATTGGACCTCCTGTTGCCTCTTCTGTTTTGGTCCGGGCCGTGTCGAACAGGATGCGACGGCCCCTGCAATACAGCTTAGCGGAAAAAGCGAATGCCGGACGAGCGCGTTGATCGCGGCGACTGCCATCGCCGAAACAACGCATCGGCCGGGACGCCGGGTCGTTTAACGGCGCCGTGTTTCAGTCGTATGTCCGACGGGCCGGCGGCCCGCCGTGTCACAGATCGGCGTCGCTTATCGTCGTGCGCCGCTGCTTCTCGTCCAGGGTCAGGATCAGCCGCGCCAGATGGGCCGGATCCATGTTCGACCATCCGGTGGTGACCCGGCCGTCCTTCCACAGCACCGCCGCGGCAACGCCGGCGATATCACTGGCATTCTCAAGCCCGCTGGAGAAAATCTCGGCGGGCGTCGTTCCGTGCAGACTTTCGACCTTGGCCATGTTGCCCCTCGATCGGCGGTACGGCTGTCCACAGCACGCGACAGGGTCGTCGCGCGCATCAGCCGAATTAGCGGGAACCGATCGTCATCCGGTACAGCACGTCATGCCCGTCAATCCAACGGTGTTTCGCGACAGCAGCGACATGAACGATGGCCAGTACCAGCATCGTGTACCCAAGCCACATATGTAACGAGGCGGTGGCGGTCTCCAGCTCGAATCCGAGCAGCGTCTCCATTGTCGGAAAAATCTTCGGCATCGACAGGCCAAACCACTTCACGCCATGCCCTCCGAAATCCGTCTCGGCCCATCCGATGGCGATAACCGCCGCTGGCAGGACGTAGAGACCCAGATGGGCCAGATGGGAAGCGGTCTTTTCCCATCTGGAGAGGGTTTGCGGCAAAGGCGGCGGCGGCAACAGGAGGCGAATGGTGATGCGCACGACCAACAGCACCAGCAGTGTGACACCCACCGAAATGTGAAGATCGAAGAGCAGCTCCTCCAAAGGCGAGTCGTCGGCCACCAGTGAGGTCATGGCATAGCCGCAAGCCCACATGAAAACGAAACCCAAGGCCATCAGCCAATGCACGACACGCGCCGAGAGCGCATAGCATTCCAAGGGCTGACGGAAGTCGTTTGACGCCATCTGCTCTGCTCCTGATAGTGTCACCAAAATGCGTGGTTGGCGTTGTGCGCGGCGCGCGCCGAGCCTCTATGGCAACTGGGGGAGCCCGACGACCAATCCGAATTCGCGTCCGGACGCCAATCGACGTTGCCGGTCGCGGAAATTCGCCACCGGTGGCCGAATGACCGCTCGCGAAGTGCGCTCAGATTGCCGAGGAATGCGATCAGCCGGCCCGGCGCATCGGGCTACGCCCTGACAAGGCCCTTCGAGGACGCTGAACGATGCAGCGACCGATGACCTTCAGCAATACCCTCAAGGGATGTCTGACGGGCGAGATATCGCTCGCAGGCACCCGCTGGCGAAAGACACTGATGAGTGTGCCTTTTGCCGCCCTGGCTGGCGGCGGTATCGTGCTGGCACTCGAGCCAGACCACACCTCTGACCTGCCCCTGCTCGTCGCGTTCGGTCTGTGGTCGACCCACATTCTCTTCGCGCTCTTGCTTTTTGTCGGGTGCCTTGCAGCGATGATGCGCATCGGCCTGCCCCATCCGCTGCCGGCAGCAGCGGCGACCCTGACATTGCCCGCGGTTTTTGCGCCGGTATCGCTGTTGCTCGACGTCGGATTCGGCAAGCCGGACGAGGAGCTGGCCTCCGCGACGAACCTGATGACCGTGTATCTGAGCGAGGTTGCGGCGGTCGTCCCGGTGACTTTCGCCGCCGCGTTGGTGACGTTGTTTGCGCTCTACAAGGAGGCCGCATCGCGCGACATGCTGGGCGGTCCAGTTGAAACCGGCGCGATATCCCAGGCTCCCGCACTAAGCGACCTGATCAGCGCGATACCCCGCTCGCTCGGCAATGACATCATCCGCATGCACGCGCAAGATCACTATGTGGAAGTCGTGACCGCCGCCGGAAGATCCCTGATAACGGAGCGGTTCAGCGATTGCGTCGGCAAATTGGAGGAGTTCGAAGGCATCCAGTGCCACAGATCCCACTGGATCAGCCGGCGGCACGTCCAGGCCCTGCGGCCCTCGGGAAGCGCGTATATGTGCACTTTGAGCAACGGGGATCGCGTCCCGGTGAGCCGGCGACGATATTCAGATCTGAGACAGTGGCTTAGGTCTGATGCGCAGGGTGGGCGGTCCGGCCGCCCTATCTGATTACAGCGATCCTGGACCCGTTTCGTCGGGGGTGCGCGCTGGCCGCCCCCGTGTATTATGTTGGCCAAGCCAACGATCGCCGTCGGTCCCGGCGGTCGGATAAATGGGAGGGCATCGGATGACCGGCACCACTATCACGGTCGCCGCCGGCGATGGCGGCGAGTTCAAGGCCTATGTCAGCACGCCGGACTCGGGCAGCGGCCCGGGTATCGTGCTGCTGCAGGAGATCTTCGGCGTCAACCAGTCCATGCGCGACGTCGCCGACTACTACGCCGAGGAAGGCTATGTGGTGATCGCGCCGGATCTGTTCTGGCGCATCGAACCGGGCATCGAGCTGGACTACACCGAAGAAGATTTTCAGAAGGCGCTGGCCTATCGCCAGCAATTCGACGCCGACAAGTCAGTCGAGGACATCGCCGCGGCGGTGGCGGCGCTCCGGGCGCTGCCGCAGCAGGCCGGCAAGGTCGGCGCGCTCGGCTTCTGCCTGGGCGGCAAGCTCGCCTATCTGGCGGCGGCCCGCACCGACATCGATTGCGCCGTCGGCTATTACGGCGTCGGCATCGAGCAGGCGCTGGACGAGGCGGAGAACATCACCTGCCCGATGGCGCTGCATTTCGCCGGCGAGGACAAGCACGTGCCAATGGCGGCGGTGGAGCAGGTGCAGGCGGCGCTGGCCGGCCGCGACGAGATCGAGATCTACGTCTATCCGGGCGTCGACCACGGCTTCAGCGCCGCATCACGGGCCGCGTATGACAAGCCCTCCGCCCTGATGGCCCATTCCCGCTCCATCGCCCTGTTGCGCAAGGTCATGGGACCGCATTACGACCTCTCGGCGCTGTGGGAGAAGCATTGCGAGTACGAGTTCGCCACCCGCGACGTCGACGCCACCATGGCGACCATGGTCGCCAGCCCTTACGTCAACCACATCCCGACCATGACCGGCGGGGTCGGCTACAACGACCTGCACCGGTTCTACAAGAACCACTTCATCCCGAAGACGCCGGCGGACACCAAGCTGATCCCGATCTCACGGACCATCGGCGCCGACCGGCTGGTCGACGAGATGCTGTTCTGCTTCACCCATGACATCGAGATCGACTGGATGCTGCCGGGGGTGGAGCCGACCGGGAAATACGTCGAGGTGCCGCTGGTCGCCATCGTCTGCTTCCGCGGCGACAAGCTCTACAACGAGCACATCTACTGGGACCAGGCCTCGGTGCTGGTGCAGATCGGCCTGCTCGACGCCGGCCTGCTGCCGGTCGCCGGCATGGAGACCGCCAAGAAGCTGGTCGACGAGACCAACCCCTCCAACACGCTGATGAAACGCTGGGCCGAAAGCGCCCCGCAGGCGGCAGAGTAGGGGGCCGTCGAAGGAGAAACCACTGCTCTTCCGCCCTCAAACGCCGTCATTGCGAGGAGCGACAGCGACGCGGCAATCCACTTTCTCGGCAAACAGTGGATTGCCGCGTCGCCTCCGGCTCCTCGCAATGACGATGTTGGGAGGGTGAAGGGGCCTTAAGAAAATACCGCACCCAATTGAAACAACAAAACAAACAGGGAGTTTGCCATCATGTTTCGACCGACACGCCGCCAGGTACTGGCCTATTCGGCGGCGGGCACGGCGCTGGCGACGGGCCTTGCCGCCACGCCGCTGAAGGCCCAGGCGGGCAGCAGCCTGACCATCGCCTACAACGTCAACCTGCCGTCCTGGGACCCGACGGTGGGCCCCTCCGCGGTCAACCCGACCATCCAGTCGATCTACAAATCGGTGTTCGACCAGTTCATCGACCAGGACCCGGACCTCAGCTTCAAGCCCGGCCTGCTGACCGATTGGGGCTGGAACGAGGACAAATCCCAGATCTACCTGGAGGTCCGCGAGGGCGCGAAGTGGCATGACGGCGTACCCGTGACGCCGGAGGACGTGGTCTGGTCGCTGGAACGCGCCGGCAATCCTGACACCGGCAACCCGATCCAGTTCGTCTGGTCCAAGGTCGGCAACTACGCCATCGACGGCAACCGCATCACCGGCGACGTGCTGGCCTTCGAGCCGACCCTGTTCCAGTGGATGGCCTTCCTGACCGCCTACATCCTGCCCAAGCACCACTACGAGGCGGTTGGGCCGGAGGGCTTCGAGGCCAATCCGGTCGGCTCCGGCCCCTACCGGGTCGACGCCTTCGAGCGCAACGCCTTCGTCCGCCTGAAGGCGGTGCCCGACTACTGGGGCGGCGCGCCGGCCTATGAGACGGTGGTCTTCAAATTCGTGCCCGACGCCACCAGCCGCATCGCCGAGGTGGAGAGCGGCGCCTCGGATGTGACGCTGGAGATCCCGTACGAGGAGTTCGACCGGCTGAGCGCCAAGCCCGGCCTGACCGGGGCCACGACCCCGGTCTCCGACATCGCCATGATCTTCCTGAACGACATCGGCGTGATGGAGGACCGCAACGTGCGGCTGGCCGCCCATCACGCAATCGACAAGCAGGCCATCGTCGACCGGCTGCTGCGCGGCTACGGCGTGCCGATCGACACCCTGCAGGCGCCGCAATACGCCGCCTTCGACGCCTCGATCACCGTGCCCCACGACCCGGACCGGGCGCGGGCCCTGCTGGCGGAGTCCGGCTATTCGCCGGACAATCCGGTGCGCTTCACCCTGCAGACGACGCGCGGCTTCAAGCCGAAGGATTACGAGATGATCCAGGCGATCGTCGGCATGTGGCGTCAGGTCGGCATCGAGGCGGAGATCGAGATCTACGAGATCGCCAAGCATTTCGAGCTGCGGGCCCGCGACGAGCTGGCGCCGGCGGCGTTCTATAACTGGGGCAACTCGATCGGCGACCCGTCGACTTCGACAGGCTTTGCCATGTTCGGCCCGTCGCCGCACTCGGTCTGGGACACCGACGATCTGGACGGCATGATCGGCCCGCTCTGGGGCGAGTCCGATGAGGCCAAGCGCATCGAGGGCTGGAAGGCCGTGGACCGCCACATCGCCGAGCAGGGCTATGTCATCCCGCTGCTGCAATACGTCCAGCCCATCATCCACCGCGACGACGTGCAGGTAACCCCGCACATCGCCAACTTCCTCCTGCCGCAACTCATGAGCCCGGCGGGGTAGGGCAGCCGGTTATCATGATCAGCACGTTAGGTGTTCGGTCCTTTTCCCTCTCCCCTTGTGGGAGAGGGGGGACCCGCGTAGCGGGTGGGTGAGGGGTCGCCGCCCGGAGGGCGGCCGGACAACCATTTTCATGCGCGCAAGCGCGCGACCCCTCACCCTAACCCTCTCCCACAAGGGGAGAGGGGATCTGGTCTGCGTCTGCCGTGACCGCACAGTTCCTCCTTCGACGACTTCTCCTGGCCATACCGACGCTGTTCGGCGTGGCGGTGGTTGTCTTCGTCCTGCTGCGGGTAGTCCCTGGCGATCCGATCGCGATGATGATTCCGCCGGGGGCGAGCGAGGCGGATATCGAGAATCTGCGGCGGCTGTACGGGCTCGACCGGTCGATCGGGGTGCAGTTCCTGATCTGGCTGGGCGATGCGGTTCGCGGGGATTTCGGCACGTCCATCAGCCTGCGCCAGGATGTCGTGACGCTGGTGCTGGGCCGGTTGCCGGCGACGCTGGAGCTGGCCGGCCTGGCCATGGTGATGGCCGTGGCGATCGGCGGCACCTCGGCGCTGGCAGCGGTCTATTGGCGGGGCGGCTGGCCGGAGCTGGTGGTGGACGCCCTGATCGGGTTCACCCAGGCGGTGCCGGATTTCCTCTGGGGGCTGATGTTCATCCTGCTCCTCGGCGTGCTGCTGCCGCTGCTGCCAATCTCCGGCCGCATCGATCCCAGGCTCGCATACGACTTCATCACCGGCTTCTATCTCATTGAAACCCTTGTGCGCGGCGAGCTGACCATCTTCGCCGGCCTGCTGTCGCACCTGCTGCTGCCGGCGGCAGCGCTAGCGCTGCCTCTGGCCGCCGCCATCGCCCGGGTGCTGAAGAGCACGCTGGCCGAGGTGATGACCCAGGACTACATCCAGATGGCCCGGGTGCGCGGCTTCTCCCGTGGCCGCATCCTGTTGCGCGAGGCGCTGCGCAACGCCCTGGTGCCGACGGTGACGCTGACCGGCGTGCAGTTCACCTTCCTGCTCGGCGGCACCGTGCTGATCGAGCGCATCTTCAGCTATCCCGGCATCGGCAACATGGCGATCGGGGCGGTGATCGACCGCGACCTGCCGCTGATCCAGGGGCTGGTGCTGACCTTCGCGGTGCTGTTCATCGCGCTCAACCTGCTGATCGACCTGACCTACGCCCTGCTGAACCCGCGGGTGCGCCATGGCTGAGCGGTGGCCGGTGATGCGCGCCCTGGCAAGCCAGGGCCGGGTCTGGTTCGGCGCCGGCGTGGTCGGGCTGCTGGTCATCGTCGCCCTGGCCGCGCCGCTGCTGGCGCCGCAGGACCCGCTCGGCCAGGATCTGTTCAGCGCCCTGCTGCCGCCGGCCTGGCTCGACCGGGGCGAGGCGGCATACCCGCTCGGCACCGACAGCCTCGGCCGCGACCTGCTCTCGCGGCTGATCTACGGCGCCCGCGTGGCGCTGATCGTGGCTGTTGTCGCGGCGACCCTGGCGGCACTGCTCGGGACGATCCTCGGCCTGATGGCCGGCTATTTCGGCGGCTGGGTCGACACCGCCATCTCGCGCCTCGTCGACATCTGGATGGCCTTCCCGCCGGTGCTGCTGTCGATCGTGCTGGTGGCGGTGATCGGCGCCGGGCTGCACGCGGTGGTGATCGCCATCGTCATCGTAGACTGGACCCGCTTCTGCCGCGTCATCCGGGCCGAGGTGCTGGTCCAGCGCGAGCAGGACTACGTCGCCTCCGCCGTCACCATCGGCCTGGGCCGCTGGCGCATCCTGCTGACCGAGATCCTGCCCAACGTGGCGCCGCTGCTGCTGGTGCTGCTGACCCTGGAGATGGGCATCGCCGTCATCGTCGAGGCGATCCTGAGTTTCGTGGGCCTGAGCGTCGCCTCTGACGCCCCGACCTGGGGCGGCCTCATCGCCGAGGGCCGCAGCAACGTCTACCAGGCCTGGTGGATCATGGCCCTGCCCATGGGCTGCGTGATCCTCGTCGTCCTCGGCTTCAACCTGCTCGGCGACGGCCTCCGCAACGCCCTCGACCCGGTGATGCGGCGATGACCGACGCGGTTCTCGAGATCCGCGACCTGCATGTGGCGATCGGCCCAGCCGGCCGCGGTGTACCGGTGCTGCGCGGCGTCGATCTTGCGGTCGGTCCGGGGCGGGTCAGAGGGCTGGTGGGCGAGTCCGGGGCCGGCAAGACCATGGTGGCGCGGGCGGTGCTTGGCGTCATGCCGGCGGCGGCGCGGATCACCGGCGGGCCGATCCGCTTTGCCGGCGACGATCTGGCCGGGATGGCCGAGCGTCAGCGGCGGGACTTGCTGGGCCGCGACCTGGCGCTGATCCCGCAGGACCCGATGACGGCGCTGAACCCGGTGCGGCCGGTCGGCCGGCAGATCACCGACGTGCTGCGGCTGCGCCAGGGAATGGACCGCCGGGCGGCGGAGGCGCGTGCGCTCGACTTGCTGAACGAGGTGCATATCCGCGCGCCCGAGACGGTGATGCGGCAATACCCGCACGAACTGTCCGGCGGGATGCGCCAACGGGTGTTGATCGCCATTGCCTTCGCTGGCGAACCGAAGCTGGTGATCGCCGACGAGCCCACCACGGCGCTGGACGTCACCGTGCAGCGCCAGATCCTGCGGCTGATACGCGCCATGCAGGCAGCGCACGGCACGGCGATCCTGTTCGTCACCCATGATCTGGGCGTGGTCGCCAAGATCTGCGACGACGTCAGCGTCATCCATGCCGGCCGCATCGTCGAGGCGGCCCCGGCCGCCGACATCTTCGCCGCCCCACAGCACGACTACACCCAGGCCTTGTTCGGCGCGACTCCCCGCTATGACCGCCCGGCCGAGGCGCTGACACCCGTGCCTTCCGCGCTGACCGAGCGGCTGCTGACCGAGGCGGCCGTGTACGACCGGGACAGGGCAGGCGCTCGCGATGGGTGAGCGCCCCATCCTGGAGGCGCGAGGGCTGAGCCTGTCGCTGCCGGACCGCGCCGCCTCGCCGCCCTTCGGCCCGCCGCCGATGGTGGAGATCCTGAAAGGCATCGACCTGGAAGTCGGGCCTGGCGAGGCGGTCGGAATCGTCGGCGAGTCGGGCTCCGGCAAGACCAGTCTGGGGCGCACGCTGCTCCGGCTCTACCGGCCGACTGCCGGGCATCTCGCCTTCGACGGCCAGTCCATCGGAACGCTGGACGAGTCGAAATTGCGGCCGCTCCGGGCCCGCATGCAAATGATCTTCCAGGACCCGCAGTCTTCGCTGAACCCGCGTCACCGGATCGGCACCATCCTGGCGCAGCCTCTGATCGCCTTTGGACGCGCGGGGGGGCCGGCCGAGGCGGCTCGGCGGACCGGCGCGCTGCTGGAACGCGTCGGCCTGCCGGCCGCCTTCGCCGACCGCTACCCGCATGAGATCAGCGGCGGCCAGCGCCAGCGGGTGGGCATCGCCCGCGCCATCGCCCTGGACCCGGCCTTTGTGGTGGCGGACGAGATCGTCTCCGGCCTGGACGTCTCCACCCAGGCGCAGATCCTGGCCCTGCTGGCCGAGCTGCGGCGCGACCTGGGCCTGGCGCTCGCCTTCATCAGCCACGACCTCTCGGTGGTGCGCGTGCTCTGCGACCGCGTCGTGGTCATGCTGCATGGCGAGGTGGTGGAAACCGGCGACTGCGAAACCGTCTTTGCCGACCCGCGGCATGCCTACACGCGCGCGCTGATCGACGCCATCCCGCTGCCGGAAATCGATCCGGACTGGCTGGGGGGCGGCTGACGGTCAGCAGGTTGCTGAAGACGCGCTGGCGGCCACCCTCGTCCTTCGACAGGCTCAGGATGAGGGTGAGCAATTGGGCGGCTTCCAGGGTGGTGCAAACAATTCACCTCATCCTGAGCCTGTCGACGGATGACCTCTCGGCTGGAACTGGCCCGCTATCGGCAGTCCGTTAGGCGGTCGCCTGTGATCCCTCGTCCCGGTGTGGGCCGCCATGGCGCCAGCGCAGCGTTGCCTTGTGCCCTTCCTCGAAGGCCAGGAAGACAAGCGCGATGGCGGCAAGGCTCGCGATCTCGGCACCCGTCACCGGCGCGATTTCCAGCACGTCGCTGAGACCCGGGACATGCATGGCGCCCAGATGCAGCAGCAGGGCGATCGGCACCGCGAGTGCCAGGAACGGGTTGGCCAGCGGCGGCATCTGGAACAGCGAACGGGTCTCCGAGCGGCTGGAGAGCGCGTGCACATTGCCGAACAGCACCATCAGCAACAGGGTCAGGTTGCGCGCTTCGACCTCCGTGGCGCCGCTGTTCAGCGCGGCGAGGAAGGACAGGAAGGCCAGCACGCCCATGGCGGTGCCGGCGACTAACACGTGCTCGATCACATGCCGCTCGAAGATCGGCTCGGTCGGGTCGCGCGGCGGCCGGCGGAACTCGCCGCCCTCCTTGGGCTCGAAGGCGAGCGCCACGTCCTGCAGCCCGTTGGCGACCAGGTTCAGCCAGAGCAACTGCACCGCGGTCAGCGGCATCGGCAGGCCGGCCAGCACCGACAGGAAAAACAGCAACAGGGCGGAGAAGCCGGTCGCGGTCAGCAGCGCGATGACCTTGCGGATGTTGTTGTAGACGATGCGGCCCTGCTCGACGCCGGCGACGATGGAGGCGAAATTGTCGTCGGTGATGATCAGGTCCGCCGCTTCTTTGGCGACGTCGGTGCCCGACCGGCCCATGGCGACGCCGGCATTGGCGCGGCGCATCGCCGGGGCGTCGTTGACCCCGTCGCCGGTGACCGCGACGAAATGGCCGTCGGTCATGAAGGTCTCGACAATGCGCTCCTTCTGCACCGGCTCGATGCGCGCGAAGATTCGGGCCGGCAGGATCAGACGGCGCAGCGCGTCCGTCCCCTGGATCTCGGCCTCGCGGATCATGGCGCCGGTGACGATCGGATCCTCGGCGTCGCAGAGGCCTAGATCGGCGCCGATGGCCCGCGCCGTCGCGGGATGGTCCCCGGTCACCATGGCGACGCCGATTCCACCGGCCCGGCAATCGCGGATCGCATCGCGTGCCTCCGGCCGCACCGGATCGATCATCGCCACCATGCCCAGAAAGGTGAGGTCGGCCAGCCGGTCGGCCGGCTGGCTGTCGGTGTTGCGGCGTTTGGCCAGCGCGATAACGCGGTAGCCCTGCCGGGCCAGCCCAACGAACAGGGACTCGATCCGCTGCCGATCGATCGGCTGGACGCCGCTTTCCATCTGCATCGTCGTCGACGCGGCAAGCAGGCGCTCGGGGCTTCCCTTCACATAGAAAGTGGCGCCGTCCGGGTCCCGGTTCACACTGGCGCTGTAGGCCTTCTCCGATTCATACGGGATCAGGCGCAACCGCTCGCGCTCGGCGCGGATGCCGTTGAGGGACAGGCCGTACTTCTTGGCGAAGACCAGGAAGGCGACGTCGACGATGTCGCCATCGGAGACCCAGTCGCCGCCGGCATAGTCGAGATGGCTCTCATTGGCCAGGATACCGGTGATGCACAGCTCGCGCAGCAGCGCCTGATCCTCGCCCGTGACTTCGCCCGGAGCGACGCCCGCGCCGGTCGCATCGTAGCGCTGTCCGGAGGGCAGGATGGCAGCGGCGATGGTCAACTCGTTGACGGTCAGCGTGCCCGTCTTGTCGGTGCAGATGAGGGTGGCAGAACCCAGCGCCTCCACCGCCACCAGCTTGCGGATGATCACGCTGGCCCGGGCCATGCGCCGCATGCCGATGGCCAGCGCCACGGTCAGCGCGGCGGGCAGACCCTCCGGAATGGTCGAGACCGCCAGGCCGATGCCCATCATCACCATGGTGGTCGGGTCGTAGTCGCCGCGCACGGCCATCAGCCCGGCCAGGCCCAGGATCGCGAGCAGGATCGCGCCGGCCACCTGATAGGTGAAGCGCCGGATGCGGATCATCAGCGGCGGTTCCGACACCCGGCGGCGTGCGACCCGGGTGGCGATGCCGCCGATCTGGGTGCCGGTGCCGGTTGCCAGCACGATGCCCCGGCCCCGGCCGCGGGTTACGATGCTGCCGGCGAAACAAGAATCCATCCGCTCCGCGATCGGCGCGTCGACGGGGACATTCGCCCGCGCGTTCTTGGTCACCGCCAGGCTTTCGCCGGTCAGCATGGACTCGTCGACGCAGAGCCCATCGCTGTCCTGCAGCGCGATGTCGGCCGGCGTGCGGTCTCCCGATGCCAGGAAAACCACGTCGCCAGGCACCACCTGCTCGGAATCGATGGTGCGGGCGACGCCGTCGCGCAGCACATGGGCGCGGGTGCGCACCATGGCCCGCAGCGCGGCGGCAGAGCGCTGGGCGGAATACTCCTGCACCGTGCCGATCGCGGCGTTCAGCAACAGCACTGCCATGATGAATACAGCGCTCGGGGTCTGGCCGACCAGCAGCGACACGGCGGCGGCCGCGAGCAGGATGTATATGAACGGGCTGAGGAACTGGCGCAGGAAGATCAGCACCACGCCGGGCGGCTTGCGCTCCGGCAGGCGATTGGGCCCGTGGACCGCCAACAGGCGCTCGGCCTCGGCCGTGGTCAACCCGTCGGGAAAAAGCTCGGAATCCGGTGCCATGCCCCACTCACTCTTAGAGAGCCACGCGGGCCCTGCCGCATGGCCTGTCCGTTGGTCCGCGTTGCCGCCGCCAGGCGCCTTGGCTGGGGCAATAGGGATCAACGGTGTCGAGGATGGGGGAACCGACACGCTAGATTTGGCGTCGTGACGGGCGATTACCAGTGTTGCCGCGGCACGAAATCGGACGTCGGAACACCGGTGCCAAGGAAGAACGGCGCGATGTTTGGTCGCATCGCGCCGTCCAACCCTGGATTCCGGCGATCAGCCACCGGAGGCGAGATCGTTAGCTGTCGTCTTCATCATCATCGTCATCATCGTCGCGGCCGCCCCGGCGCATATCGTCGAGGCTGAGCACGCCGTCGTCGTTGCGGTCCATGCGGCTCACGACCGCCGCGAACGGGTCGACGAACTCGCCCGTGGTGACGATGGCGTCACCGTCATCGTCCAGGCTCTGGAAGCGGTCGACCATGCGCTCGCGCATGGCGTCCAGCCACAGCGCCTCGTATTCGCTCAGTGTCAGCTCGCCATTGCCGTCGGTGTCGAACTCGGCGAAGCGGTCGGCGCGCACGGCATCGATCTCGGCCTGGGTGAGCTGGCCGTCGCCGTTGGAATCGAAGTTCTCGATCATCGCGGCGCCGCGGCCCCGGCCGCGCCGGAAGTCCCGGCCGTCATCGCCCTGGGAGATGCCGAAGCGGCCGTGGTGCCCACGCTCGTCGGCAATGCCGGTGCTGGCGGCGAAGGTGATGCCTGCCGCGGCGACCACGCCGGCGATGATCAGGGCCCTGTATCCGGTCTTCATGGATGTCCTCTTTCACGCAAGGTTTCGATGAGGCGGATTAGACCCGCCAAACGTCGCGGAGATTTGTCAGCGGACAGGGAATACTGTCGCCATGTGTTGCGCGGCCGGGTTCTGACATGGCTTGTTACATTTTTCCGGCCCCGGGGTTTCGCGCGATGGCGGATACTGAATGAGAAATTGAACCACAGAGGCACAGAGACACAGAGAACCAGGAAAGAAGTGTCGTCATTCCCGCGAAGGCGGGAATCCAGATGTCGCGACGGCGAAGCGTCTCCGAATGTGCCCCCTGGATTCCCGCCTTCGCGGGAATGACAATTTGTAGCGTGTGGCGACATCGCCAAATGGCCGCAGCCTCCTGTTGTTTCTCTGTGCCTCTGTGTCTCTGTGGTGATCATTGGTTGGTTCGGAAGACCGGAGATTCATGGACCCGTCTCCCCATATCCTGGTGGTCGATGACCATCGCGAGATCCGTGACCTGCTCGGCAAGTACCTGGCCAAGCACGGCTACCGCGTGACCGTCGCCGATGGTGGCGTGGAGATGAAGCGGGTGATGAAGGCCGGCGCCATCGACCTGGTGGTGCTGGACCTGATGATGCCGGGCGAGGACGGGCTGACCCTGTGCCGCGATTTGCGCGCCTCGACCGACATCCCGGTGATCATGCTGACCGCCATGGCCGAGGACACTGACCGGGTGATCGGACTGGAACTGGGCGCCGACGACTACGTCACCAAGCCGTTCAACCCGCGCGAGCTGCTGGCCCGCATCAAGGCGGTGCTGCGCCGCGCCAACGCCCTGCCGCAGCAGCGCGAGACGGTGGAGGCCGAGACCATCGAGTTCGACCGCTGGCGGTTGAATGTGTCCGGCCGCGAACTGATCGGCGAGGACGGCGTGGCCGTGCCGCTCAGCACGGCGGAATTCCAGTTGCTGAGCGCCTTCGTCAACCGGCCGCGCATGGTGCTGAGCCGCGACCAGCTGCTCGACCTGACCCGTGGCCGGGCCGCCAACGTCTTCGACCGCAGCATCGACAACCAGGTCAGCCGGCTGCGCAAGAAGATCGAGGCCGATCCGAAGCAGCCCAAGCTGATTACCACCGTGTGGGGCGGCGGCTACATGTTCAGCGCCGATGTGAAACGCCCATGACCCGCGTCTGGGCGGCCATCAGGCGGGTGCTGCCCCGGCGGCTGGCCAGCCAGATCATCGTGCTCCTGCTGCTGGCCCTGGTCGCGTCGCAGGCCGGCACGCTCGCCTTCTTCCTGCAGGAGCGGCACGAGGCCGTGCGCGAGGTGACCCGCGAGCAGGTGCTGCGCCGGGTGGCATCGGTCGTGCGCCTGCTGGACGAAACGCCGCCGGCCTTGCACCGCCGGGTGGTGCGGGGCGCCAATGCGCCGCTGCTGCGCTTCTGGATGTCGCCCACCGGCGCCATCCGGCATACCGACAATGGCGGCATGCTGCAGCACCGGCTGGAACACATGCTGGAGGGCAGCTCGGCCGTCGAGATCCGGGTCGACCTTTCCGGCCAGGCGAACCTGTATGGCGAGAGCCGCCCGCGCTTCGGATGGCCGGAGCGCCGGCGGCCGCCCCAGCGCGGAGACCGTGGCGAGGACCGCGACGACGACAGGCACGAGGATTGGGACGACGATGATCACGACGATCACGACGGGGGCGAAGACACCGATCTGTTCGAGCCCGGTCTGACGCCGCAGCTGATCGGGCTGACGATCTCGGTCCGGCTTGCCGAGGGCGGCTGGCTGAACGCCCAGTCGGCGTTGCCGATCTCCTCGCCGCTCTGGGCGCTGCCATCGCTCATCTCAACCGTCCTGATGGCAGCGGCTTTGATCGTGATCGTGGTGCTGACGGTGCGCCGCATCACCCGGCCGATGGACAATCTGGCGGCCGCCGCCGGGCGGCTTGGACGCGGTGAGACCGTGGCCGACGTGCCGGAGGAGGGGCCGCTCGACATCCGCGACGCGATCCGCGCCTTCAATGCCATGAACCGGCGCCTGGACCGTTTCGTGCGCGACCGCACCGGTATGCTGGCGGCCATCTCCCACGATCTGCGCACGCCGATCACCGCCCTGCGCCTGCGCGCCGAGTTCGTCGAGGATCCGGAGGCCCGGCGCAAGATCCTGGAGACCCTGGACGAGATGCAGCAGATGGCCGAGGCGACCCTGGCCTTCGCGCGCGAGGAAGCGACGCGGGAGCCGACCCGCGCCGTCGATCTCTCCGCCCTGGTCGACAGCGTCTGCGACGACCTGGCCGAGATGGGCCAGGACGTGACCTTCGCCGAGGCCGACAAGCTGCCGTTCTCCTGCCGCCCGGTCGCCCTGAAACGCGCGGTGCGTAACCTGGTCGAGAACGCCGTCGCCTATGGCGAGCGCGCCCGGGTCCGCATGGTCGAGGAGCCCGACGAGATCTGCATCGTCATCGAGGATGACGGCCCGGGCATCCCGGACGAGGACAGGGAGACGGTCTTCCAGCCCTTTGTCCGGCTGGAGAAGTCGCGCAGCCAGGAGACCGGCGGCATCGGCCTCGGCATGGCGATCGCCCGCTCCATCGCGCGCGGCCATGGCGGCGACATCGATCTGGAGAACCGGGAAGAGCGCGGCCTGCGTGCCGTCCTGCGCCTGCCGAAGCCCGGTTAGCCGGCCGGCCCGTCGATCCCGCCGGTGATCCGGTCGAACAGGCCCGGATCCTCGAATGTGCGCGACAGGATCATCGCGCCCTCGACCGTCGCGGTGATGCGCAGCGCATCGGTCCGGGCAGTGTCTTCCGCGCCGCCCATGGCGTCCGCCAGCCAGTCCACCGATTGCGCGAACATGTCGCGGACCTCGGCGGCGACGGTGGGGGGCAGGGCCTGGACCTCCGCGCCCAGCATGCCGCACAGGCACATCCGGCCGTCATGGACCAGCGCGTCGCGGAACACGCCGACATAGCGCCGGATCGCGTCCTGCGGGTCGGCGCCTGCCGCCATGTCCCCCAGCTTCGCCAGGAAGCGCTCGCGATAGCGCCGCGCCAGGGTGGCGCCGAGATCGGCCTTGGTCGGGAAGTGGTAGTGCACGCTGGAACTCTTCACGCCGACCGCGGCCGCCACGTCGCGGAAGCTGAAGCCGTTGTAGCCGCGCGTCTGCACGAGGGCCTCGGCCACGTCCAGGATCTCATCCAGCTTGCTGGTCGTCGTGCTCATCGGCTGAATCCAAGCAATTGCCTACCTAGCGATAGATAGGGGTTGAAAGGCCGCATCGCAATCCCATCTCTGGCTAATCTATCTATCGATAGGTAGGCAAATTCAGCACGGAGAATTGACATGACTTCCAACACGAATTCGACGGCCCTGATCATCGGCGGTTCCAGCGGCATGGGGCTGGAGGCGGCCCGGCGGTTCGCCGCCCGTGGCCTTGATGTGATCCTGGTCGGCCGGGATACCGGCAAGCTGGCCCAGGCCAAGGCGGACCTGGCGGTGGCCGGCGGCGGGGCCGTCGAAACGGTGGCCCTCGACCTCAACGACGCGGCGGCGGTCGAGGCCTTTGTCGAGACGCTGGGGAAGGAGTCCCGGCATGTGAAGCATCTGGTCAATGCCGCCGGCGTCTTCGCGCCGAAGCCGTTCCTGGAGCATGAGGGCGCCGACTACGACCGCTACCACGCCATCAACCGGGCGACCTTCTTCATCACCCAGGCGGTCGCCCGCAACATGGCGGCCCATGGCGGCGGCTCGATCGTAAACATCGGCTCCATGTGGGCCAAGCAGGCGATCAAGGTGACGCCGTCCTCGGCCTATTCCATGGCCAAGGCCGGGCTGCACGCGCTGACCCAGCACCTGGCCATGGAGCTGGCGGAACACGGCATCCGGGTCAACGCGGTCTCGCCGGCGGTGGTGGTGACGCCGATCTACGGCGCCTTCATCGAGCAGGACAAGATCGAGGACACCCTGACCGGCGCCTTCGACGCCTTCCACCCGGTCGGACGGGTCGGCCGGCCGACCGATGTCGCGGCGGCGATCGACTTCCTCGCCTCCGACGAGGCCGGCTGGGTGACCGGCGCGGTCTGGGACGTCGACGGCGGCGTCATGGCCGGGCGCAACCAATAGGGCGGGCCCTGGAGCGGGGAGGGGATGGCGATTGCCCGGTCGGGGCAGACCGTGGATAGTGCGTCCTCCCCTCCGCGCGGCCGAAGCCACGCATTCCTCGCCCGACCCGACGGCACCGCGGCCACTCACGAAACTGCCGGGCCCACCGGGGTGGGCGGCGCCCGTAGCAGCCCGATCACCGTATGGCCCTTATCCTCGACATCATCCTGCCGGTCTTCGGGCTCGTGATCCTCGGCTTCGGGGCGGCGAAGGCGAAGTGGTTCGACGAGGGCGCGATCCGCGGCCTGTCGCTGTTCGTCTTCAACTTCGCCATCCCGATCATGCTGTTCCGCACCCTGGCGCGGGTGGACCTGCCCGAGTCGATCGAGTGGGGCTTCCTGCTGTCCTACTATCTGGGCGCGCTGACGGTGTTCGGGCTCGGCATGGCGAGCGCCGGGCTGCTGTTCGGACGGCCGTTGGAGGCGCAGGGCGCGGCCGGGCTGACCGCCGGCTATTCCAACACGGTGCTTCTGGGCATCCCGCTGATCCTGACCGCCTTCGGTGATGCGGCGGCCCTGCCGCTGTTCCTGCTGGTCGCCTTCCACAGCCTGCTGCTGTTCCCGACCGCGACGGCGGTAATTGAGGCGGGGCGGGGACGCGGCGAGGGTTTGCGCCGGTTGCCCATCGTGACGGCGGTGGGCATGGCCAAGAACCCGATCATGGTGGGCCTGGCGCTTGGGCTCCTCTTCAATCTGCTGGGCCTCGGCATTCCGGGCCCGGTCGATGCCATTGCCGAGACCCTGGGCCAGGCGGCGCTGCCCTGCGCCACCTTCGCCATGGGCGCCTCGCTGGCGCAGTACCGCATCGCCGGCAGCCTGGCGGAATCCGCGGTGCTGATCGCCTTGAAGATCCTGGTCCATCCGCTGCTGGTCTGGCTGCTGGCGACCCAGATCTTCGACGTGACGCCGCTCTGGGCCTCCGTCGCCGTGGTCATGGCCGCCCTGCCGTCCGGCGTGAACGCCTATCTCTTCGCCGAGCGCTACGGCACCGGCATCGCCCAGGCGGCGACGGCGGTCCTGGTCTCCACCGCCATCACCATCGGCACGCTGTCCCTGCTGCTGGCCCTGCTTGGCGTGCGGTAGGGGTTTTTCACCACCAAGACACCAAGGCACCAAGGCACCAAGGCACCAAGCGACCCCGTTGGTCGCGCCGAAGGCGCATTGGGAAGATGACCACAGAGGCACAGAGAAACAAAAAGCGATTGCCTCCGCTGGTACGCCCGAGCGTGACGTTGTTAGTTGGTCCTCTGTGTCTCTGTGCCTCTGTGGTTGTCTTCATGCGCCTTCGGCGCGACCAATGGGGTCGCTTGGTGCCTTGGTCTCTTGGTGGTGAAAATCCCTTGGGTCTTCTAAGCTCGACGCCAAGCAACGAAAATCCAGGGGAGGCGCCGCCATGAACATCCAGGACAGCATCGCATTCGTCACCGGCACCAATCGCGGCATCGGCCGGGCGTATGTGGAGGGCCTGCTGGCGCGCGGCGCGGCGAAGATCTATGCCGCCGCCCGCGACACCGCCGCCATCGCCGATCTGGTGGCGGCCGGTGGCGGCCGCGTCGTGCCGGTGGCGCTCGACATCACCGATGCGGCGGCGGTGGCGGAAGCGGCGGCGCAGGCCGCGGACACGGCCCTTCTGGTCAACAATGCCGGTTTCAACAACAACACCCCGCTGCTCGGCATCGGTGACCTGGCACCGGCCCGGCGGGAGATGGAGACGAATTATTTCGGCACGCTGGCCATGTGCCGGGCCTTCGCCCCGGTGCTGAAGGCCAGTGGCGGCGGCGCGATCGTCAACATGCTGTCGATCCTGTCGCGGGTGAACCTGCCGATGATGGGCTCGCTCTGCGCGTCGAAGGCGGCCGGGCTCAGCCTGACCCAGGGCGTGCGCGCCGAACTGGCGGCCCAGGGCACGGCGGTGATCGGCGTCATGCCCGGCGCGGTCGACACCGACATGACCGCCGGCGTCGACATCCCCAAGATGCAGCCGGCGGAGGTGGTCTCCGCCGCCCTCGACGCGCTGGAGGCTGGCATCGAGGACGTCTATCCCGGCGACATGGCCACCGGCGTCGCGCAAGGGCTGGCGGCGGACCCGAAGGCGGTGGAGAAGGAATTCGCGGGATATCTGCCGCAATAGGGCTGGATTGGCGGCGCGGGAGAGGCCCTCACCCGGTCGCCGCTTCGCGTCGCCCACCCTCTCCCAGGGGAGAGGAATTCCAGCGCCTGCCGGATTGACCCTCTCCCCCTGGGAGAGGGTGGCGAGCGTCAGCGAGCCGGGTGAGGGCAGCGCCGGCCCGGCCGTACGGACAGACCGCCGGAACGGCGGCCCAATTGGGGCGGCGCGTTGACGGCGGGCGCAACCGACGCTATAGGGTCGACATAATGTTTTCTTTGAATGGCACCGAGTGGAAACGAATGCCGGGCACCCCTCGCGGGTAACGCACGGCCGAACTCCTTTCCACCATCGCCATTCGAGGACAGCGCTATGTCCGGCGCCGACATCCCTTCCGCAGCCGACTCCCAAACCATTGAGCCCGTTCCGGCACGACCGCCGGTCCTGCAAGTCGTCGTCGAGGCCGATCCCGGCCCGGACGTGATGGACGATCTCCGCGGCCGGCTGGACAAGCTCGGCTGCCCCTTCCCGGAGGTCTCCAGCGCCGCCGATGGCGGCATGTCGGTGTCGGGTCTGTTGTCGGGCCTGCCCAGCCGCGAGCTGGTGCCGGTCGCCTGCCGCCTGCTGGGCGTCGACGGCGTGCGGCGGGTGCAGGCGAGCTTCCTGTCCGCCGACGGCGCGGTCCTCGCCGAGGTCACCCTGGGGCGGTAATCAGGGATCAGGGATCAGGGATCAACTAAAGGCGATGCCTCACGGCCAGTTCCTGCCGCTCTGATTCCTGATTACTGATCCCTGTCCTCCGAATCAGATCGCGATCGCCATCTCCGCCGCCCGCGCCAGGTTGCGCTCGTATTGCGCCTTGCCGGTCAGGTAGGGGTTCGGCCAGGGCTGGTCGGCATAGCCGAGCTCGGCGGCGGCGTGCTGGGTCCAGTTCGGGTTGGCCAGGTGCGGGCGGGCGAGCGCGCAAAGATCGGCGCGGCCGGCGGCGATGATCGAGTTGGCGTGGTCGGTCTCGTAGATGTTGCCGACCGCCATTGTGGCGATGCCGATCTCGTTGCGGATGCGGTCGGAGAAGGGCGTCTGGAACATGCGGCCATAGACCGGCTGCGCCTCGATCGACGTCTGGCCGGCCGAGACGTCGATCAGGTCGACACCATGCTCCTGGAAGGCGCGGGCGATGGCGACCGCGTCCTCGCCGGTGATACCGCCATCGACCCAGTCGGTGGCGGAGATGCGCACCGCCATCGGCTTGTCCTCGGGCCACACCGCGCGCATGGCGTCGAACACGGCGAGCGGGAAGCGCAGCCGGTTCTCCAGGCTGCCGCCGTATTCGTCGGTGCGGCGGTTGCTCAGCGGGGTGATGAAGCTGGACAGCAGATAGCCATGGGCGGCGTGCAACTCGACCATGTCGAAGCCGGCCTCTTCGCCCCATTCGGTCGCCCGCCGGAACGCGGCGATCACCGCCTTCATGTCGTCCCCGGTCATCGACCGCGGCACCTGGTTGCCCGGGCTCCACGGCACGGGTGAGGGGGCCAGCAGCTCCCAATTGCCGGATTTCAGCGGCGCGTCCATCTCCTCCCAGCCGAGCTGGGTCGAGCCCTTCGGCCCGGAATGGCCGAGCTGCAGGCACATCTTGGCCGGCGAGTTCCGGTGCACGAAGTCGACGATCCGCCCATAGGCGGCGACATGGGCCTCGTCATACATCCCCGCGCAGCCCGGCGTGATCCGCCCCTCCGGCGTCACGCAGGTCATCTCGGTATAGACCAGCCCGGCGCCGCCCAGGGCCCGGGCGCCCAGATGCACCAGGTGAAAGTCGCCGGCCACGCCGTCCCGGGCGCTGTACATCGCCATGGGCGAGACCACGATGCGATTGGGGAGCTCCAGACCGCGCAGTCGGAACGGGGCGAACATGGGCGGCACCGGCTTATCCGGCTTCTGCCCCGTGGCGCGGCCGGCGATCCAGGTCTCCACGCCTTCCAGATAGGCCTTGTCGCGCAGCCGCAGATTCTCGTGGCTGACCCGCTGGCTGCGGGTCAGCAGGCTGTAGGCGAACTGCTCCGGCTCCATGGCCGTGTAGCGCTTCACGTTCTCGAACCATTCGGTGGAGTTGCGCGCCGCCGACTGGATCTTCAGCACCTCGATCCGGCGCTCCGCCTCATAGGCTGCCAGCGCCTTGGGCACGTCATTGCCATGGGCATTCATCTCCCGCGCCAGCGCGATGGCATCCTCCAGCGCCAGCTTGGTGCCGGAGCCGATGGAGAAATGCGCGGTGTGGGCCGCATCGCCCATCAGCACCAGATTGTCTTTCACCCAGGTCTCGTTGCTCACCCGCGGGAAGCTCAGCCATTCCGAGCCGCGCCGATGCCGGGCGTTGGACATCAGCGCGTGGCCGTCCAGGTACTTGCCGAACAGCTTCTGACAGAAGGCGATGCTCTGGTCGGTGTCCGCGTCGGCGAGGCCGGCGCGCTCCCAGACCTCCGCCGGCGTCTCGACGATGAAGGTCGAGGTGTCGTCGTTGAAGCGGTAGGCATGGGCCTGGAACCAGCCCCATTCGGTCTCCTCGAAGGCAAAGGTGAAGGCCTCGAACACCTTGTGCACGCCGAGCCAGATGAACTTGCAGTGGCGGGTGTCGACGCTCGGCTTGAAGTGGTCGGCATGCAGGGTGCGGATGCGGCTGTTGATGCCGTCGGACGCGACGATCAGGTCGCAATCGGAAAACGCGTCCAGCCCCTCCACCTCGGTCTCGAAGACCAGCTTGACGCCCAGCGCCTCGGCCCGGGCCTGCAGGATGTTCAACAGGTGCTTGCGCTCGATGCCGCAGAAGCCGTGGCCGCCGGAGGTGATCACCCGACCCTTGAAGTGGACGTCGATGTCGTCCCAATGGGCCAGGCTATCGATGATCTCATCCCGGCTTTCCTCGTCGGCGCCGGCCAGGTTCTCCAGGGTCTGGTCGGAGAACACCACGCCCCAGCCGAAGGTGTCGTAGGGCCGGTTGCGCTCATAGACGGTGATGTCGTCGTCCGGGTCCGCCTTCTTCATCAGGATGGCGAAATACAGCCCCGCCGGGCCGCCGCCGATGCAGGCAATCTTCATGGCCGTTTCCTATGCGCGCCGTCGCTGAAATTAGTTTAGGCTTAAAATATCTCCGCACAAGGGGCGTGGATTGGGCGATGCCGCGCCGGGTGCTAGGCTCGGCCGGATGGCGGCGATGAAATGGGGGCGATGCGTGCGTGAGGTCCAGGCGATACTCGATTTCCTCGGCTTTTCCGAGCGGCTGAAGCTGGAGCTGCGGCATAGCTGGCTATCGGATGGCCGGCGGGAGAGCGTGGCCGAGCATTGCTGGCAGATGGCGCTGATGGCGGTGCTGATGCACCGGCATCTGGAACACCCGGTCGATCTTCCCCGCACGCTGAAGATGATCCTGGTCCACGATCTGGCGGAAGCGCAGGCCGGCGACATCCCGTTCTTCGAGGTCAGCGACCGCAAGCGCGCCAAGGCGGAGCTGGAGCGCGCCGGCATGGAGACCATCCGCGGCATGTTGCCGGAGGATGTCGGGGCGGAGATCGTCGCCTTGTGGGAGGAATTCGAGGCGAGGGAGACGCCGGAGGCCCGCTTCGCCGGCGCGCTCGACAACCTCGAAGTCCAGGTGCAGCACAATCTGGCCGACCTCGCCACCTGGGAGCCGGTGGAATACGGCCTCGTCTACACCAAGATGGACGCCGCCTGCGCCCATGACCCATTCCTCGCCGCCTTCTGCGCGGCGGTGAAGGCCCAGGCGGAGGAGAAGATGCAGGCGGGCGGGGTGGACACGGAAGGCGTGAAGGCGCAGGTCGCGTCCGCCGGCTAAGGCGATCTTCGATCAAGTCATCTTCAGACCCCTCACCCTCCCACGGCTTCGCCGCGGGTCCCTCCCTCTCCCACAAGGGGCGAGGGGTATCGGCTCAGCGCGGACCACCAACCCCTCTCCCCTTGCGGGAGAGGGAGGGACCCGCGCGAAGCGTGGGAGGGTGAGGGGTCTCGCAAAAGCTTCGCAGGCAATACCTTAGGTCGCGGCCCTTCCATACAGGGCGATCGCCGCCTTGCGCCCGCGCAATGGCCGGTCGGGCAGGGCGGTCCAGTCGTCCGGCGACGCGCCGGCCGCCTCCAGCAGGTCCTTCGACACGATCAGCGGCAGGCCGGCGGATTTGGTCTCCTGTTCCAGCCGCGCGGCCACGTTGACCGCGTCGCCGAGAACGGTGAACTCCAGCCGGGTCTCGTCGCCGATCGCGCCGCTGAACACCGGGCCCCAATGGATGCCGATGCCGAATTCCACCCGGTCCTCGCCGGCCGCCGCGCGCTCGGCGTTCCAATCGTCCAGCGAATCCAGGATCGCCGTGCCGCAGGCCAGGGCGTTGCCGGCATCGCCGTCCCCCGGCTCCGGCACTCCGAACAGCACCATGGCGCTGTCGCCTATGAACTTGTCGATGACGCCGTCATGGGCCGTCGCGACGGCGGAGACACGGCGGCGGAACTCGCCGACGAAGTCGCCGAGGGCGTGCGGGTCCAGGGTCTCCGCCCGGGTGGTGAAGTTGCGGATGTCGCAGAACAGCACCGCGACGGTCTGCCGGCGTCCGGCGCGGGCGACCGAGGCCGGCGTGTCCACCATCCAATCGGCGATCTTCGGCGGCAGGTAGCGGGTCAGCCGGGCCTTGCGGCGGCTTTCGGAGATGGCGTGGACCAGCATGCCCCGGGCCCGGCCGACCGCGATCACCAGCACCAGCCCGGCCAGGGCCATCATCACGATGCGCATGATGTTGGGCGGCCCTTCGAACAGCACCGCCAATTGCGGTGGCGGCTCCGGGGACAGGATTCCGATCTCGGTCCGGTATCCCATGGTCAGCGCCAGCCCGCCGATCAGCAGCACGGCGACATAGGCCTGGAGGCGGGGATTGTAGCGCAGCGTGCCGAAGGCCAGCACCAGCGGGATCAGCCACAGCACCGGGAACGCCGCGATGTAGCTGGCCGACACGGCGGCATTGACCAGGCCGAGCTTCGCGCTGGCCACGACGAAGCCGACATCCAGCGTCGCGAAGACCCAGGACATCCAGTCGCGGAACACCGCCGGCCGGGCCGCCGCGAAGGACAGGATCCCAAGCACCAGATAGCCGCCGATCGTCCCTGCGGCGAGGGTGATCTGGCGCTCCAGCACCGCATTGTCCGGCGGCGCCTGCCCGAGCACGGTCAGGATGAAGGCGAGACCCAGCACGCCGCCCACGACCATCCGCACGACGGCGACGGTGTGCTCGGCTTTCAACTCGGCTTCGGCGATCAGGCGCTGGGCTTCGGCGTCCATGTCGGCGTGCCCCGATTGGAGAGTCTGGGACGCTCGGAGTGCTAGCTGGGTCGGCCGGCGGCCGTTGCCATGCGCGCGCGCGATAGGGCCTCCGGCTCGACAAATAGTTTGCGTCTGCGAAAGGCCGGCGGAGACACCTTTCGCAGTACCTGTCTCAAGCTGGGATAGTCTTCGGAGCAGGAAAAGGTGGGAGACTGCAACCGCCAACCGGCATCATCATCGGTCCAGGCGGGTACCTTAAGTCCCCAAAGTCCTGCCAAATGCTCTGCGACAGCGCACAGCCAAGCGTCGATTTCCGGGTCACCCAGGAATTCCGGTTTCTCATCTATCCGCTTCTGCCGATCCTCTGCGCACGAGTCGAGGTAGAACTCGTCTAGGAACTCCGATAGATGAAATCGAAACCAGTCGCGCTCCGGTGCGGTTCGCTGCGCGACCTCGGCTAACGTCGCAGGCCTTTCCAACGGAGCGTCCTCCGGTAAAAGTTGTCACGACCCTAGTCGTCTAACGATATCACGGATTGCGGCGGCCATCTCCGCAGACTGGTTATGTGAAGGGAAGTACCGTCGTAGATTGGTCGCAATCGCTTCTGTACTTGTAAAGCCTGTTTCTCTCGCCAGTCGTTCGATGTCTTCAAGGTCACTGGGTTGCAGCCGGTTCGACGCTGTCTTCATTGCAAGAAGATAGCTGGCTGAAGCGACACGCACCTCAAGTCCCGGCTGACCTGCCCACGAAGGATAGTTGCCGAACCAGTGCGTTTCGGTCTTGTCCAGATGGCCCTCGACGGACGTGTAGACGCTTACGCTCTCGTTCAACCAGCTCCGCGGCAGCCCCAGTTCGCTGGCGACTTGTCGTGCGGCGCTGAGCACTTCGCCGTGCTCCGCTCGAACGACCGCATCCACGTCTTGAGTTGTCCGTGACCGGTCAACCGTGAGCAATATGGCAGTGCCGCCATAGACGGATATGACCGCGTGCTTCCTTTGCCTCTGGAGCAGCTCACCAACGCGCTCGAATGCCCGCTCAATCGTCGGTTTGTCGAGTTGGACAGCCATACGTGCACTCAGGTGAACGCGTTGAAGCTGATGATGGTTTGGGTGTCCTTGACGTGCGGCAGGGTCTGGACCTGGCTGGTGACGAAGCGGCCGATATCCATGTCCGCCGGCAGGTAGCATTTCACCAGCAGGTCGAAATTGCCGGAGATCGAATGCACCTCGGAGACCTGCTCGACCATGTCCACCGCCTCGGCGGCGACGTCATAGACCTTGCCCAGCTCGCATTTCACCATCACGAAGATCGTCTGCATCCCATCCCCCGTTTGCGGGCCCGTGCCGGCGCCGGCCGATTATCCACCACATGACGGCCAAGGCACAGGGGGTTGTCGCTCCGTCGACGGATGTCGTTCCGCAGTACCCGCCTCCAGGCCCGCCAGGACGCCCAACCGCGCTATTTGGCGATGTAGGCGTAATAGCTGCAGGCGCCGAAGAAACTGCCTATGCGCGAGGCCTCTCGCTGGAAGGCAAGCCAGTCTTCGGCCGCTTCGCTCGAGACCGTTCCCGCAGACACGGCCATCGGCACGTAGCTCTCGAACAGGCTCGCGAAGAACGCACCCTCGCCGGCCTCGGCCAGGATCTCCGGAAGAAACGCCACAACGTCCAGGCCGGATCGGCGCAGCAATTCGGGGACCCGGCGCATGACGTAGGGGTTGGCAACGACGGCAGCCAGGATGCCGTCTACGATCTGCTGATTGAGATCCGGGTCGCCCGCGCCATAGGTCAGGGAGGCATAGTCGCCATCGAAGATCGCGACGGTCCCTTCGCTACCGACAAGCCGCGATGCCTCCGCTATCACCCTGGCGGGATCCGCCACGTGACTGACCAGCGTATGACCGATCACGACATCATAACTGTCGTCCGGATCCTCAATGGCGTGACAGTCACCGACCTGGAATTCGATGCGATCGCCGAGACCGTCTTCTTGCGCCAATCTCCGCGCTGCGGCGACAAGGTCGTCGCTTGCGTCGATGCCAACGATCGAACCTGCGAAGCCGTCGCGTTTCGCCAGGGCTCGCGCGACCACCCCTGTGCCGCATCCGAAGTCCAGGATGCGGGCATTGGGGGCAGGCGCAATGCGATCGAGATAGGTCTCGCGCATGCGTACGAAATTGGCGTCGGCGCCGCGATACTCGAGGCGTTCTACGATCTTCTGAACCGCCTCGGGCGCGAGATCGCTGATCGACTGAAAGATGTCCCGTGTGACCATTTGTTCTCCTCCCTGCTGCTTCCACGCCCAAGGCGGTGGTTCAAGCGGATGAAGAGAGTGGCGCCCCGGCGCGCCGGGTTCCGGTGGTGGACAACCATGCGTGGCGCTAGTATTGCGCCTTCTACGCTTATTGTGACGCATTCGCCGGCCTGATGCCACCGGCCTGGCACGGCCGGACGCCCTTTGTGTCCTCGACGACCAGCCCTGCAAACCCGATCACACCGCCCTCGATGCGTAAGGGCATCGCAGGCCGAATGTGCTTCAGAAATCCAGCGGCGCGTTGTCGATCACCTCCTTCATGACGAAGAAGGTGCGGGTCTGGCGGATGCCGGGGATGGCGATCAGCTCCTCGCCGTGCAGCCGGTTGAAATCGGCGATGTCCCGGATGCGGATCTTGAGGACATAGTCGAAATCCCCGGCGACGAGATGGCAATCGAGCACGAAGGGCAGGTCGGCGATCGCCCGCTCGAACGCCCCGAAGCTCTCCGGCGTGGAGCGGTCCAGCACCACCCCGACGATCACCAGCGCCCCGCGGTCGACCCGGTCGGGCGCGATCTCCGCCCGGACCGAGCGGATATAGCCGTCCTCGAACAGGCGCTGCGTGCGGCGGTGACAGGTCGCGGGGCTGACATTGACCGCCTTTGCGATGTCCGCGTTGGAGAGGCGGCCGTCGCGCTGCAGCAGGCGCAGGATACGCCGATCGGTTCGGTCCAAAGGCTGCATGGAAGACTCTTCCGTATCGTTGCCCGGATGCCAAAGAATCTACCAATTCAGCGTCATGGACTCCACTTTTCGGGCGGCTGTCGCCGTGAATTCGGAGGCACCTTTCATGGCAAACCCGATAGCCTGATGCATCCCGGACCTGCCGCTGGAGGCCCATCATGCTGGAGACATTCGACCGCTATCCGCTGACCTTCGGGCCGACGCCGATCGAGCGCCTGTCCCGCCTGTCAGAGCATCTCGGCGGCTCCGTCGAGATCTTCGCCAAGCGGGAGGACTGCAATTCCGGCCTCGCCTTCGGCGGCAACAAGATCCGCAAGCTGGAATACATCGTGCCCGATGCCATCGCCTCGGGCGCCGACACGCTGGTGACCATCGGCGGCGTCCAGTCCAACCACACCCGCCAGGTGGCGGCGGTGGCCGCGAAGCTCGGCATGAAGTGCCGGCTGGTCCAGGAGAGCTGGGTGCCGTTCGAAGACGCGGTCTACGACAGGGTCGGCAACATCCTGATGAGCCGGGTGATGGGGGCGGAGATCGAGATGGTCGACGAGGGCTTCGACATCGGCATCCGCGAGAGCTGGGAGCGGGCCCTGGAAGGCGTGAAGGCGCAGGGCGGCCGGCCCTACGCCATCCCCGCCGGCGCCTCGGTGCACCGGCTCGGCGGCCTCGGCTATGTCGGCTTCGCCGAGGAGGTGCGGGCCCAGGAAGCGGAATTGGGCATCGCCTTCGACTATGTGATCGTCTGCACGGTCACCGGCTCGACCCATGCCGGCATGCTGGTCGGCTTCGCCAAGGACGGCCGGGCCGACCGGGTGATCGGCATCGACGCCTCCGGCACCTTGGAGCAGACCCGCGCCCAGGTCCTCGACATCGCCCGCAACACCGCCGACCTGGTCGAGCTCGGCCGCGACATCGCCGACGACGACCTCACCCTGATCCCGGATTATGCCTACCCGGCCTATGGCGTTCCGTCGGCCGAGACCAACGACGCCATCCGCATGGCGGCCCGGCTGGAAGGGATGATGACCGACCCGGTCTATGAGGGGAAATCCATGCAGGGCCTGATCGATCTGGTCCGCAAAGGGCACTTCCCGGCGGGCTCCAGGATCCTCTACGCCCATCTGGGCGGCGTGCCCGCCATCAACGGATACAGCTACGTCTACCGGAACGGGTGAGGCGGCGCGCGGGGCGTTTTCTGCCGAACTCTTGACCTGGATCAGATCGCCGACCGGACGCGCCGCCCTAAGGTCCGGTCGCTCGGCGGGTCGCCCGATTCGCCGGCTTCCCGCATGCCCAGGAAGAGGCGGCCGTGATCGATTTCGATGCCATTGCCCGGTCAGAGCTGGCCCGCGAGCCGTTCCCGTTCTTCACCACCCCCGATGTGCTGGGCGCGGAGAACCTGGCGGCGATCCGGGCGGACTTCCCGGACATCCGCAAGCCCGGGGTCTTCCCGCTGTCCGAGCTCACCTTCGGCCCGGCCTTCGCGGCGCTGATCGAGGACATCCGCAGCCAGGAGCTGGAAGAGGTGATGGCCGAGAAATACGGCGTCGACCTCTCCGACAAGCCGCTGATGATCACCGTGCGCGGCCGGGCGCGGAGGAAGGATGGCCGCATCCACAACGACACCCGGACCAAGTTCGTCACCTGCCTGCTGTACCTCAACGAGGTCTGGGACGAGGGCGAGGGGCGCCTGCGCCTGCTGCGCCGGCCGGACGACATCGAGGACTACGTCGCCGAGGTCCCGCCCAATGGCGGCACCTTCGCCTCCTTCTTGCGCACCGAGAACTCCTGGCACGGCCACAAGCCCACAATCGGCGACCGGCGCTACGTGATGTTCAACTGGATGACCACGCAGGCGGCGCTGGACAACGAGCTCGGCCGCCACCGTTTCTCCGCGAAGATCAAGCAGCTCAACCCCTTCGCATGAGGATATCGAAAATGACCCCGACCCCGGCGCTTGAGGCCGCCCCATCCGATCCGGTCGCCGACTCGTTCCTCGCCAGTCTGCGCGCGGCCCGGCACGAGACCGCGCCCTATGACCATTGGCTGCTGGAAGACGTGCTGCCGTCCGGCTATGCCGCGAAGATCGCCGATCTTCCGTTCCCGCCGCCCGAAGGAGTGCTGTTCAACGGCCGGCGCGAGACCAACAACGCGCTGCGGGTCTATTTCAACGCGGAGACCCAATCCCGTTTTCCGGTCTGCCGCCACGTCGTCGAGGGCTTCCAGAACCCCGTCGTGCGCCGGACGATCGAGCAGGCCACCGGCGCCGATTTGTCGGACGGCCATCTCAGGATCGAATACTGCCAGGACACCGACGGCTTCTGGCTCGAGCCGCACACCGACATCTCGGTGAAGAAGCTCACGATGCTGGTCTACCTCTCCGACGACCCGGCCCTGGCCGATGCCGGCACCCGCATCCACGAAGGCCCGCCGGACTTCCGCTGCGTCGGCGCCGCCCCCTACGGCCGCAACAAGGGCCTGATCTTCGTCCCCGCCGACAACACCTGGCACAGCGTCGCCCGCGCCCCGATCAATGGCGTCCGCAAGTCGATCATCATCAACTACGTGACCTCCGACTGGCGCGAGAAGTGGGAGCTGGCCTAGCTCAGCGGCGGCATAGAGAGCCACGAGCCAGGACATGATGAGGGCTTAGCCTAGCCCTCTCCCTACGTTGTCATTCCCGCGAAGGCGGGAATCCAGTCGACACGAAAGTATCCTGGATTCCCGCCTTCGCGGGAATGACAAGGAGTGGTTGCGGCAGGAGCCGCAATCGTCCCCGCTACAGCGCTGAAACCACGACCGACTAGAACGCCGCGATCCCCGTTTGCGCACGGCCCAGGATCAGGGCGTGCACGTCGTGGGTGCCTTCGTAGGTGTTGACCGCCTCCAGATTCATGCAGTGGCGGATGACGTGGTATTCGTCGGCGACGCCGTTGCCGCCATGCATGTCGCGGGCGACCCGCGCGATGTCCAGCGCCTTGCCGCAATTGTTGCGCTTCATCAGGCTGATCGCCTCGGGTGCGGCGCGGCCTTCGTCCTTCAGGCGGCCCAGGCGCACGGCGCCGGTGAGGCCCAGCGTGATCTCGGTCTGCATGTCGGCCAGCTTCTTCTGGATCAGCTGGGTCCCGGCCAGCGGACGGCCGAACATCTGCCGGTCCAGGGTGTATTGCCGGGCCGCGTGCCAGCAGAATTCCGCAGCACCCATCGATCCCCAGGCGATGCCGTAACGGGCGTTGTTGAGGCAGCCGAACGGGCCTTTGAGCCCGGTGACGTTGGGCAGCAGGTTCTCCTCCGGCACGAAGACCTGATCCATGACGATCTCGCCCGTCGTCGAGGCGCGCAGCGAGAACTTGCCCTCGATCTTCGGCGCCGAGAGGCCCTTCATGCCCTTTTCCAGGATGAAGCCGCGGATGGCGCCGGAATCGTCCTTGGCCCAGACCACGAACACGTCGGCGATCGGCGAGTTGGTGATCCACATCTTCGCGCCCGACAGCACATAGCCGCCATCGGCGGATTTGGCGCGCGTCTTCATCGCCGCCGGGTCGGAGCCGGCATCGGGCTCGGTCAGCCCGAAGCAGCCGACCCATTCCCCGGTCGCCAGCTTGGGCAGGTACTTCTGCCGCTGGCTCTCGGTGCCATAGGCATGGATCGGGTGCATGACCAGGGACGACTGCACCGACATGGCCGAGCGGTAGCCGCTATCGACCCGCTCCACCTCCCGCGCGATCAGCCCGTAGCAGACCGAATTCACCCCGGCGCAGCCATAGCCGTCGATGGTGGCGCCGAGGAACCCGAGCGCGCCCATCTCGGTCATGATCTCGCGGTGGAAGACCTCGTCGCGGTTGGCCTGCAGCACCCGGGACATCAGCTTGTCCTGGCAATAGGCGCGGGCGCTGTCGCGGACCAGCCGCTCCTCCTCGCTCAACTGCTCTTCCAGCAGCAGCGGGTCGTCCCATTGGAAGGCGGGGCGCTTGGGGGCCCCGGTCTGCGCGGCGGCGGGCTGCGCCATCGGCGTCACTCCTGATCATCCGGATTCCGGACGCCACAATACGCCGCCCGGCCGGCAAATGGGAGTGCCGGCCGGGATGCCGCGAGACGGGCGCCGACCGAAGCGCTGCTACATGCCGCCGGCGGTGTCGAACACCTCGCGGAACAGCCGCTCGGCGCGCTCTTGCTCGCCTTCGCCGGCCTCGCAGGCCTCATAGGCCTCCAGGGCCATGCGGTAGACCTCGACCTTCTCGTCGACATCGGCCTCGGTGTTATCCGCCAGCATGCGCTCGGCGTCCCGGAACATCGCGTCGCAATCCATCCGCTGGGCGGCGGCGGGCTGGGCAAGCAGGAGGAAGGCGGTCGAGCCGGCGACCAGAAGTCTCGTCAACATCGCATGTCTCCCTTGTCACGATGGGGGTTGCGGGCAATGTGGGGTGCGAGCGGCGTCCGGTTCAAATCATGATCGGTGAAGTTTTGGTGATCATCCGCCTTCGCTAGGATGGGGCCGTCCATTCCGCAGCCCGAGAGTCTCCGCCATGGCCGAAATCCTGCTTCGTGAGCACCCCGCCGAGCACGTGCTGATGCTGACGCTGAACCGGCCGGAGGCGCGCAACGCGCTCAACACGGCGTTGCTGTCCGGTCTCGCCGAGGCGCTCGCCGAGGCGGCGGCGGACGACGCGGTTCGGGCGGTGGTGCTCACCGGCGGCGAGGCCGTGTTCGCGGCCGGCGCCGACATCAAGGAGATGGCCGACCTGACCGCCGTGGAGGTGCTGACCAATCGGCGCGCGGAGTACCGCGCCGCCATATCGCGGTTTCCCAAGCCGCTGATCGCCGCGGTGAACGGGTTCTGCCTGGGCGGCGGCAACGAGTTGGCCATGCAGGCCGATATCGTCATCGCCGGCGCCGGGGCCCGGTTCGGCCAGCCGGAGATCAATCTCGGCCTGATCGCCGGCTCCGGCGGCACCCAGCGGCTGACCCAGTTCGCCGGCAAGCCGCTGGCCATGAAGATGGTCCTGTCCGGCGAGCTGATCGATGCCGAGACGGCCTTGCGGGCCGGGCTGGTGGCCGAACTCGTGCCGGACGACCAGACCCTCCCGCGTGCCGTGGAGCTGGCATCCAAGATCGCCGCCAAGTCGCCGGTGGCGGTGCGGCTGGCGAAGGAGGCGGTGCTGCTGGCCTCCGACGCGGCCCTGGCGGATGGCCTGGCCTTCGAGCGCAAGGCTTTCGCGCTGACCTTCGCCACCGAGGACCGGCGCGAGGGCATTGCCGCGTTCCTCGAGAAGAGAGCGCCCAAGTTCGAGGGGCGGTGAGCCGCGGTTCGCACGTTATCTGGACATTGAAATCAGTGCATATTCTCGTATTACGAGCGGATTGAATGCCGGTTCGAATTGGCGCATGCTGGATGGGTTGATTTCGAGCGCCGAGACATTATCCGGCCGGTCCGCGACAAGGACATTTCGAAGTCGCGTGCGGGACGACGAACTCGCCGACAGTGCGACGATTGATGATTTGCCCGCTCGGAATGGCACTGATTTTCATGCAGTGGGGCCACTGACATGTCCCTGAAGGACGAACTCGACAAGATCATTTATTCAGAACCGGGCGAGCCCGCCGCGGCGGGTCGGCCACAGGCACCTGCGACCGGCAGCCAGAAGGATCGGCTGGACGAGGTCCGGCCGCTGCTGAAGGAATTCGCCGACGCGGTGGACGAGGATTATGTTCGCATCCGCATCACCGACACCCGCGTTGTGATCGATGTGGGCGACAGGCCGTCGGAAGCCGAGCGCTTCGAGATCGACGGGCGATGGGAGTTGGAGCCCAACCCCGAGGTGCGGTTCCTGGCCGAGCCGGGCGCCGAGGTCCTGCGGCCGCGGTCCAGCTTCGTGGTCTGGAAGACCTTCTATCTCCGGCCGCTGATGGACCCGGACTACCTGTCCTGGGACCGGAAGGAATTCGACAGCGGAGTCGAGGCCTTCCAGTACATCTTCCAGGATGTGGCAAAGCAGATCGCCCGCCATCTGAGGCTGAAGCGCGCCGAGGGCGCCGCACCGGAGGTCTCGCCGGACGTGGTCTGAGCCGACCGCCCCGGTGGGCTAGCCCGCTGACGGCAGCAACGAGTCGCCATAGGCGAAGAGGGCCGGCTGTCCGCCTGTATGCAGGAACAGGATGTCGCGGCCGGCCAGTCGGCCGTCCCGTGCCAGGGCGATCAGCCCGGCCATCGCCTTGCCGGAGTAGACCGGGTCCAGGAACAACCCTTCGGTCCGCGCCGTGCGTTGGATGGCGGCGACGACATCCGGGCTGAGCTGTCCGTATCCGGGCGCCAGGGCGCCGTCGAACAGCCGAACGTCTTCCGGTGGCACGGCGACGGGCTGTCCCAGCAGGTCGCCGACCTCCCGGAACCGCTGGGCGATCCGCTCGGTCTGGCGGGCGGCATCACGACGGACGCAGATGCCGGTCACCGGCACGTCGAGGCCGAGGGCGCGCAGCCCGAAGAGCAGCCCGGAATGGGTGAAGCCGCTGCCGGACGGCACGACGATCTCGTCCGGCATGCCCTCCAACTGCTCGGCCAGTTCGATCGCTGCCGCCACATAGCCCAGCGCGCCCAGCGGCGGCGCCTTCGGGCTGAGCGGGATGATGTATGGCGTCCGCCCGTCCGCGCGCAGTTCCGATGCGATCCCGGCCAGGTTCGTATCGGCCCCGTCTTCATCCTCGCCGCGCGGGTATCGGTGGATGGTCGCGCCCATCAGCCGGTCCAGCAGCACGTTGCCGGAGCCGCGGTGCAGGGCATCGACATCCGGCACCCGCTCCTCGAGCTGGACGTGGCAGTCCAGCGCGAACCGGCGCGCCATGGCGGCGGCGACCCGGACATAGTTCGACTGCACCGCGCCGGTGATCAGGATCGTGTCGGCGCCCTTGTCCAGCGCGTCGCCGAAATAGAATTCGAGCTGCCGGACCTTGTTGCCGCCGAAGGCGAGTCCGGTGCAATCGTCGCGCTTGACGCGCAGCGCGAGCCCGAGTTCGCCACCGAGATTGTTCAGCGGCTCGACCGGTGTCGGGACATGGGCCACGGCGACGGTGGGAAAGCGCGCCAGCGCCTGTTTCAGGATGCCGGCCTTGCTCCGGTTCATAACCGCCGATCCGGTGGGCTATTGTGACGCGTCGCGACTCTGGCCGCCGCGCGCGCGAGGAAAGGCGTCTTGGACACGGCATCGACTCCCTGGATCGCGCTCATCAGAGCAATCGGACCGGCGACGCACAAGAAGATGTCCATGCAGCAGCTGCGGGATGGCTGCACGGCCGCCGGATTGCAGGCGGTCCGCACCTATATCGCGACGGGCAACATCCTGTTCCGATCCGCCTCTGATGCGGTGGCGCTCCAGGGCACCTTGGCGGACTTGCTCAAACGGCATGACCTCGACAATGCGGTGTTCCTGCGCCGCCCAGACGAACTCGGCAGGACGATCTCGTGCAACCCGTTCGCCGACGCGACAGGCGAGCGGCCGAATCACATCCTGGCGGTGTTCCTCAACGAGCCGCCATCACCGGACGGTCTTGCGGCCTTGCAACCGCATTCCGGACCGGAGCGCATCGCCGCCGTCGGGCGAGAGCTCTTCATCGACTACGTCGCCGGCGTCGGCCGTTCGAAGCTCACGCCGGCCTTGATCGAACGGCGCCTCGGTCAGCCCGGAACGGCCCGAAACATGAACACGGTCAACGCGCTGTACGAATTGTCTCAAGAAGATTAGAAGCGCGCCGGCCGCTCAGTCGGCAGGCCGGATCCCGGTGCGATCGATCACCGCCCAGATAAGCGCAAAGCCCGGCTCCCCCCATTCCGACTGCGCCTGCTCGCGGAACACGATCAAGCGTCCATCGACCCGACGCCAGGCCACGAGCGCGTATTCGGTGCCGCCGGAGCCGCCGTTGAGCGTCCGGGCGGCATAGGCGGCGGTGCCGCCTCCCGGAAGCTGGCGGTGGCCGTCAATCGCCAGGTCCGGCAGTGTCCGGCCGATCACCACTTCAAGGGATCGCGGCGAGCGGATATCGCCCGCCTCGCGGAACAGGAATCCGTCCGCCTGCTCGAAGACCTCATAGCCGTCCGGTCGTGGCACGGTCAGGCCGTTGGCGTGCCGCAGCATTTCCGGCAGCAGCAGGGGGTCCGGCGGCGCCTCGTCGCAACCGAGAAGGACCGCGCAGACAAGAATCCAACCGGCGATGTGTCGCATCCCAGCCACGAATCGTCTCCTGTCGCCCGGTGTTGCTCGACGGCATTGTTATGCCGGACGGTCACGGGCCGGTCACGGTCTTGCCATCGAAAGCGACTTGCGGAAAAGGGAAATTCAGGCGAGCGTCCCGCTACCGATCCTTGTGCCCGTCGCACCGGTCCGCCATGGGCCGGAGCCGGGCCGGATGCCGGCGGGGATCGGCTGGTTCTTCGGGGCAACCATCGACTGTGGGGTGTGGGATGAACCCGTTGCTGAAGATCGGCATTCCGATGTTCCTGGTGGGATTCGTGGTCGGGAATGCGTTCTGGTATCTCGGATCGCCGCTCTGGTCCGACCGCGAGGTCTCGGAATACCTGCCGTCGGACGCCGCGCTCACCGTCGTCAGCCAGGGCCGGTTCCGCGACGCCGACCGTGCCCATCAGGGCATGGGGCTGGCGGAGGTGCTGTTGACCGCCGACGGGACCTATCTGCTCCGGCTGAGCGATTTCGAGGTCACCAACGGGCCGGATCTCAAGGTCTGGATGCTGACCGCCGAGGATCCGAAGGCGTCCCGCGACGTCAGTGCCAGCGAATGGCTGTCGCTGGGTCCCCTGAAGGGCAATATCGGCGACCAGATCTACCCGATCCCGGCGGATGCGCAGATCGATCGCTACCGGTCGGTCGTCATCTGGTGCGAGCAGTTCGGCGTGTTGTTCTCGCCGGCGCCGCTGTCCGCGAGCGGAGCCTGATGCTAGGCTGACAGCATGTGGGGGCGGGTACAGGAAGCGCCGGACCGGCCCGCGATTCGGCGCACGTCAGACCCGGGCCGGGGCGGTTGACCGTGAGCGTCGTCGCGCCGCCGGCGTCGCAATACCGTGACAGCGCGCGCCTCGCGGCCCGCGCGCGTCTGCATGCCCGCTACAGCACCATCGATTGGTTCGACTGGGTGGCCGACCGGCTGCACCTGGCCGATGGCGCCCATGTGCTGGACATCGGCTGCGGCGCCGGCTGGTTCTGGGCCCAGGCCGCGGCCCGGTTGCCGGCGGGGCTGTCCCTGACGGTCATCGACCGGTCGGTCGGCATGGTCGCCGAAGCCGTCGGGCGGCTGTCCGCTCTCGGTCGCTATCCGCGGGTCGACGGCCGGGTGGCCGACGCGGTCGCGCTGCCGTTCTCCGCCGGCAGCTTCGATGCCGTCATCGCCATGCATGTCCTCTATCACGTCCCGGACCCTGGCCGGGCGGTGGACGAGATGGCGCGCGTCCTGCGTCCGGGCGGACGCGCGGTGGTCACCACCAACGGCCACGACAATCTCGGCGCGGTGTTCGACCTTGCGAGCCGGGCGTTTGGCGGTCCTGCCGTGGATCCGGCCGCCGACGTGCTTGGTGTCGACCAGGCGGCCAGCCTGCTGGGCCGGCGCTTCGCCCGTGTCGACCTGGCCCGGTTCGAGGATGTCTACGCCATCTCCGATCCGGAGGACGTGTTCGCCTACCTGACCTCCATGCCGCCCGGGATCGACGCCGGCCGGGAGCGCAAGGAGGCCCTGCGCCGGCTTATCGACCAGGATTTCGCCGTCGCCAGCGGCACCCTCGAGGCCCGGCGCCAGGCCGGCCTCGTGGTCGCGCGCGGCGTCGTCGACGGGTCGTAGGCCCCGAGCCATCCCGGCCCGGACCGGGACCAACTCCGTTCTTCCGACATAGGGCATACCTCGAAGGATTAGGGTCGCGCCGCTGAGTCTCTGAGCGGCCCTGGATTCGACACGCTCTGGCTGCCTACCGCCCCGGGGCAGGGGCGACAACCCCCACAAAAATTTCAGGTTTCCATCAGGATTTTTCAGCGCGCCGGCGGTGAATTGGCGCCGACGCGAACGGCCGGCCACCGCCGGGCCGAAGCCATTTGAGATTTGCCATGAACGATATGACCAACAGACTCATCGCGGGGCCAATTGCGATGCCCGGTGGCCCCATACCGGTCATCGCGCTGCATTGCTCCGGATCGACCGGGGCGCAATGGCGCGGGCTCGCCGATACGCTCGGCGGCCGGTTCGCAGTGCATGCGCCCGATCTCCTCGGCACGGAGGCCGCCGGCCACTGGACCGGCGAACACCGCTTCAGCCTGGCCGACGAGGCGCGACCGATCCTCGACCGGCTGGACGCCAGCCCGGTGCCGGCCCATCTGGTCGGCCACTCCTATGGCGGCGGGGTTGCGCTGCACGTGGCCCGCTGTCGGCCGGACCGCGTCGCGAGCCTGTCCCTCTACGAGCCGTCGGCGTTCCACTTGCTGAAGGAGTCGGCCCAGGGGCAATCCGCCCTGGCGGAGATCCTGGCGCTCATGGATGCGTGTATCGGCGGCCTGGCCCGCGGCGACTATCGCGCCGCGGCGGCCCGCTTCGTCGACTATTGGAATGGCAGCGGCGCCTGGCCGGCGCTGCGCCCCGGGCTGCAGGCGGCGCTGGTGCGCTGGCTGCCCAAGGCGCCGCTCGATTTCCGCGCCCTGATCGACGAGCCGGCGCCGCTGTCCGCCTACCGCCACCTTGCCTGTCCGGTGCTGATCCTGCGCGGCCAGCACGCGCCGCGCCCGACGCGACTGGTCTCCGCGCTGCTCGCCGGCGCCGTGCCGGACTGCCTCCCCGAGCAGATTGCGGGAGCAGGGCATATGGGGCCGCTGACCCATGCCGAGGCCGTCAACCGGCTGATCGCCGATCACATCACCGCAATCGCCGACATGGCGCTTCTGGCATCCGCCGGCACGACCGCCTTGCCCGGTCGCTGACACCGACCCGACCGAACCCGCCACGACGGCGCAGCCGTCGACCGGGCCCGGTGCCCGGCACGCCGGCTCTTACCCAAATGCAAGCCGAGAAGGAGAGCATCATGCGTACCCTGTACCCCTTGACCGCCTGCTGCGTCGCGCTGGCGTTGGCCGCCGCGCCGGCGATTGCGGACGACGACGACGATGACGGCCGCGACTTCGGCCGGTTCCGCACCGAACGCGTGAGCGTCGCCCCGTTCATCGACCTGACGCCGATGGATGACGGCACGTTCATGGAGGTCGACGGCACGGCCATGCTGGTGCGCACCCGCACCGGCGTCGGCTTCACCCTGCACAGCCGCGAGCTGGAGCCGGACACGCCCTACACGACCTGGTGGGTGGCCTTCAACCGGCCGCGGAAATGCATCATCCGCTACCAGTGCGGCAGCGAGGATCTGTTCAATCCGGATGCCGAGGTCAGCGTCTTCTACGCCTCCGGCGCCGTCTCCGATTCCTACGGCCAGGTCGGCATGTCCGGGGAGGTCGACTACGGCGAGCTGCCCGAGGGCTTCGACCAGGTGCCGTTTCCCGGCCTGGACCATCCGATCCGGCGCAATGCGGAGATCCACCTGGTCCTGCGCACCCACGGGCCGGCCTCCTTCGATCCGGACATGCTGGAAGCCCAGTTGACCGAGTTCAACGGTGGCTGCCCGCCGAACGAATGCGCCGACGTGCAGGCGTCGATCCATCGCAGCCCTCTGCTGCGCACCCGCTGATCCCACGGCCGGTCCCCGGCGCCGGAAATCGCGGCGTCGGGGCGGCCCTCCACCGCAAGACCAGACGAGACAGAGATGACACAGGAATTCACCCGACCGGAGACGATCGCGCTGCATGTCGGCCATCGCTGCGATCCCAACAGCGGCTCGGTGGCCATGCCGATCCACCAAACCACGTCCTACCAGTTCCGCGACACCGAGCATGCCGCGAGCCTGTTCGACCTGGCCGAGCTCGGCAATATCTACACCCGGGTCATGAACCCGACCAACGACGTGCTGGAGCAGCGGCTGGCCGCGCTCGAGGGTGGTGCGGCGGCCCTGGCGGTCAGCTCCGGCCAGGCGGCCACCACGCTGTCGCTGCTGAACGTCGCCCGCAGCGGCGACAACATCCTGACCTCCACCGACCTGTATGGCGGCACCTGGAACCTGTTCGCCAACACCTTCCCGGTGATGGGCATCGAGGTGCGGTTCGTCGACCCGGCCGATCCGGAGGCCTTCCGCCGCGCCGCCGACGACCGTACCCGGGCGATCTACGCCGAGACACTGCCCAACCCGAAGCTGGAGGCATTCCCGATCCGGGAGGTCGCGACGATCGCCGAGCAGCTCGGCATGCCGCTGATCGTCGACAACACCGCCGCCCCGATCATTTGCCGGCCGTTCGACCACGGCGCCCATGTGGTGGTGCACTCCACCACCAAGTACATCGGCGGTCACGGCACCTCCATCGGCGGCGTCATCATCGATGGCGGCACCTTCGACTGGGAGGCCAATGCCGCGCGGTTTCCGGGTCTGACACAGCCGGACCCGAGCTATCATGGCGTTGTCTGGACCGAGGCGGCGAAGGCGATCGGCCCGATCGCCTATGTGCTGAAGGCGCGCACCACCCTGCAGCGCGATCTGGGCTGCTCGATGAGCCCGTTCAACGCCTTCCAGTTCCTCCAGGGGCTGGAGACCCTGGCCCTGCGCATGCGGGCCCATTGCGAGAACGCGCAAGCCGTGGCCGACCATTTGGCGTCCGATCGGCGGGTTGTGCGGGTCATCCACCCCTCCAAGCTCGAGGGCGAAGCGCGGCGGCGGACTGATGCCTATCTGAGCGGAGGGCACGGCGGGCTGGTGGGTTTCGAGCTGGACGGCGGTGCGGAGGCCGGGCGCCGCTTCATCGACGCGCTGCAGATGATCTACCACGTCGCCAATATCGGCGACGCGCGGACCCTGGCGATCCATCCGGCCAGCACCACGCATCGCCAGCTTGTCCCGGAGGACCAGCTCAGGACGGGTGTGACGCCGGGCTATGTCCGGCTGTCGGTGGGCATCGAGCATATCGACGACATCCTGGCCGATATCGACCAGGCCCTGGCGGCGGCCCATCATGGTGCCGGCGCCACCCTGGTTGCATGAGCGGAGGGGCCGGCGGCGGATCGCGTCGCCGGCCCCACCGACCGGGCGAGGGACACTGCAAGAATGACCCTGTACCTGCCGACCGGGCTGCCGGCGATCGAGGCGTTGCGCGCGGAGGGTGCGGGAACGGTTGCCGGCATCGAGGATGCCGGGCCGGATCCGCACCGCCTGCGGGTGGCGCTGGTCAATCTGATGCCCGACAAGCCGGTCACCGAACTGCAGTTCGCCCGTCAACTCGCGCAAGGGTTGGGCTCGGTGGAGATGCTGCTGGTGCGTCCGGCCACCCACGCGTCCAGCCGCGCCGATCCCGACCATCTGCGCCGGTTCTACATCCGCGTGCCGGAGCTGTTGTGCATGGCCGTCGATGGGCTGATCGTCACCGGCGCGCCGGTGGAGCACCTGCCCTTCGAGAAGGTGCATTACTGGCGGGAGATGACGGCGATCATCGACCGTGCCGCGGCGGCGCGCCTTCCGAGCCTCTACATCTGCTGGTCCGGCCAGGCGGCGCTGTTCCACCGTCACGGTGTTGCCAAGCATCCGCTTGACCGCAAGGCCTTCGGCGTGTTCCCACAAACCGTGGAACGCCCGGAAGCCGAGGTGCTGCGCGGGCTTGGGGAGCGCTTCCCGTGCCCGGTATCGCGGCATACCGAGGTGCGGCGATCAGCCTTGCCGCGCGATGCCGGACTGCGGGTCCTGGCCGCCTCGCCGATGAGCGGATTGTGCCTGGTCGAGGACCGCCCGGCCGCCGCCCTGATGATGTTCAATCACCTGGAGTACGGTGCCGGGACGCTGATCCGCGAATATCGCCGCGACCGCGCCGCCGGCTGCGACATTGCGCCGCCCGCGGGGCTCGACATCCGCGAGCCCGAGCCCGCGGCCTTGCCGTGGCGACATGCGGCGGCGCGGTTCTTCGCCAACTGGCTCAACATCGTTGCCGCCATGCGCCACGAGAAGAACCGGACCGTCGGCGAGGTCGCGGCTTGGGCATCCAGAGGCGACAAGGGGATACCGTCGCCACGCGTGTCCTGAGCGAAGACTTCACATTGTAAAGGTTGCCGTTTTCGGCGGTTCGGCCAAGAATGCGCCGTCATGGACATCTCGGGGCAGAGGCATGTCTGCAAGCCAGGCCGGCGACGCTGAAAAGCCGGCGACTGCACTAGGGAAACTGTCGGCGGCGTTCGACCGCTGGTTCGACGGGCTGTTCCGCCCGGTGGACAGCGCGTCGCTGGTGTTCCTGCGCGTCGGCTTCGGCGTGATCATGCTGGTGGAGTGCTGGCGCTTCTACGATCACGGCTGGATCGAGCGCTACTACATCCGCCCGGATTTCCTGTTCAAGTACTACGGATTCGAATGGGTCCACCCCTGGCCCGGCGACGGCATGTACTGGCATTTCGTGCTGTTGACCGTGCTGTCGCTGATGATCACCGTCGGGCTGTTCTACCGCTTCGCCATGACGGTGTTCTTCTTCGCCTTCACCTACATCTTCCTGCTCGACCAGGCGCGCTACCTGAACCATTTCTACCTGGTCAGCATCATCGCCTTCCTGATGATCATCGTGCCGGCCAGCCAGACCTACTCGGTCGATTCCTGGATCCGCACCAAGCTCGGCAGGCCGGGCCCACGGACCATTCCCTATTGGGCAGTATGGCTGTTCATCGCCCAGTTCGAGGTGCTCTACCTCTATGCCGGCATCGTCAAGGTGAACCCGGACTGGCTCAGGCTCGAGCCGCTGGCCATGTGGATGGCGCGGCGCGAGGACTTCCCGTTGATCGGGCACCTGTTCATCCATGACTGGGTGGTGGCGATCGGCGCCTACGGGTCGATCGCGCTGCACTTGTTCGGGGCGCCGTTGCTGTTGTTCAAGAAGACCCGGCTCTATATCGCGATCGTTTATGGAATCTTTCACCTGACCAACCATTTCATGTTCCAGATCGGGATCTTCCCGTGGATGACGATGGCTGGGACCATGATGTTCTTCGACCCGGACTGGCCACGCCAGGTCTGGCGACGCATGTGGCGCGGGATCGGAAAGCTCGCCGCGGCGGCGGAAAGGACGGCCGATGTCTGACATCGCTCACGCCGCTCCGGCTGCTCCGGCCGCCCCGTCCAAGTTCGCCAAGCGGGCGCTGCTGGTGTTCATCATCGTCTGGTTCGCCTATCAGATCCTGTTTCCGCTGCGCCATCTGCTCTATCCCGGCAGCCCGAGCTGGAACGAGGAGGGCCATCGCTTCTCCTGGCAGATGAAGCTGCGCGACAAGCGCAACCGCGCCGTCTTCACGGTGCGCGATCCCGCGACCGGCACCGAATGGGACATCACGCCGCGCGATCTGCTGGAGCGGCACCAGGCCGGCAAGGTCGGCAGCCGGCCGGACATGGTGCTGCAATACGCCAACTACATCGCCCGGCTGTTCGCCGAGCAGGAGGGCATCGAGGGGGTCGAGGTGCGGGTCCGCGTCTGCGCCTCGCTCAACGGCCGCCCGGCCCAGCTTCTCTACGACCCCGAGGTCGACCTGACCAAGATCGAGCGCAACCTGGCCCATGCCGATTGGGTCATGCCGCTGGTGACACCGTTCGAACGTCCGCCGGATCGGGAGCGTCGCAATGACCTCGATTGCTGAGACCGCAGAGCGGACAGGGCCGATCATCCTGTTCGACGGCGTGTGCAATCTCTGCACGAGCAGCGTGCAGTTCGTGATCGCCCGCGACAAGCGCCGCCGGTTCCGTTTCGCCTCGCTGCAATCGCCGGTCGCCGAGCAGATCCTCGGCCCCGATATCGAGACCGGCGGCCGGCTGGGCTCGGTGGTGCTGGTGCTGGGCGACAGGACCTACCGCAAATCCTCCGCCGCCCTGCACACGCTGTGGCGGCTGGACGGTCTATGGCCGTTGCTGGCGGCCTTCCTCATCGTGCCCCGCCCGATCCGCGACTGGGTCTATGACTGGATCGGCACCCGACGCTACCGCTTCTTCGGCAAGCGCGAGGTCTGCTGGGTGCCCGATCCCGAGCTTACCGAGCTGTTCCTGGACTAGCGCGCCGTCGCGCGGTCAGAGCACCGGCGCCAGCAACCGACGCATCAAGGCAAGGCCGGCACACAAGGCGCCGACCGCGTCAACGGCGCCGCCGGCCGCCACGGCCAGAACATCCCTCATGCCCCGATCGCCGGTGAGGTCGGTTTCACCGAGCGGGGGTCAATGCCCGATCATCCAGGGGCGCCCGTGGCCGTGGCTGTGTCCATGACCGTGCCCGTGCCCGCAATGCCGGTGGGGATGCGCATTGGCATCGTGGCCGTGCGTCTTTCGGACCACCTGCGGTTGGTCGGCGCTCTTTTCGTTGCGCTGGTGGGCGATCCGGTTGTGCGGGTTCATGTCGGCAATGAACGGTGCGCCGATCATGCGTTGTCCTGCCTCCCCACACTCCGGACATTCGGCTGGCAATGAGGACGTGCTCATCGGGCGCCAGGCCCGGAAGGGGCCGCAGGCACCGCAGGCGTAGTCGTAGAGTGGCATATCGTGACCCTCCAGAGATATCCGTCGTGCCGTGGTCCTCTCAGGCGCCGGCGGCCGGTCCCAGCACGCCATCGAGCAGCAGGTAACCCGGCAGCCAGCCGGTCAACACCCCCTGTACCCAGGTGACGTGGCCGGTCACCTTGGCGATCGGCCGGCCCTGCGCCAGCAGCAGGAAGAACATGAACCAGAGCACCGCCCAGGCGGACCAGCACAGCCCGAACCAGACATCCCAGGTGGATTGGGCCGAGAACAGCGTGTCCAACGCCACCGGGATCACCGTGATCGAGACGAACAGGCTGAACCAGCCCAGTCCTCGACCATCGACATCGTTGAAGCGGTTGTAGGCGACCCAGAGGTAGGTGAATGTGAACAACAGCGTCAGGGCCGCCCCCTTGATCGAGCCCGCGTCGGCGCCCGGCCCGAAGGCCGAATACAGCGCGACCATGAGCGTGAGACCACCGACGAAGATATTGATCACCGCGATCTCGCGGTCGCCGATCCGTCCGATCAGCCAGAGGCCGTTCAGGAACAGTACGGCGCCAACGAAGAGCAGCGCCATTCCTAGCAACATGAGCCTGTCCTCCGATTATCGGCGCAGACCGCCGTGCCATCGGGCCATGCCCCGACCCGGGCCCGGCGAGCGCCCTCTTTATCGTCCAAGGCGGAGGGGCGCGGTGCTGCCACCGCGCCCCGCCCATCGACTCAGCTGCAGGATGCCGCGTCGGCTCCGGACACGGCCCTCGTCGGACCATTGGCATTGGGCCGAATGTCGAAGTCGAAGATCCCGGTCGGGATGGCGACCGTGCAGCAGGCATTCGGAATGTCGACGATTCCGCTGACCCGCCCCTCGACCGGCGCCGTGCCGAGGATCATGTAGGCCTGCTCGCCGCTGTAGCCGAATTTCTTGAGGTACTCGACCGCGTTCAGGCAGGCGCGCCGATAGGCAACGGTTGCATCCAGGTACTTCTGCTCACCGGTGTGCTCGTCGACGCAGACGCCCTCGAAGATCAGGTAGTCGTCATAATGCGGCTCGACCGGGCTTGGCCGGAAGACCGGGTTGGTGATGCCGTATTTCGCCACACCGCCCTTGATCACGTCGACGCCGATATCGATCCAGCCGGCCATCTCGATGGCGCCGCAGAAGGTGATCTCGCCATCGCCCTGCGACCAATGGATGTCGCCCATGGAGAGCCCGCCGCCCTTCACATAGACCGGGAAGTAGCAGCGCGATCCGCGCGACAGGTTCTTGATGTCGCAATTGCCGCCATGCTCGCGGCCCGGCACCGTCCGCGCGCCGGTTCGGGCCGCCGCCTCCTGCGCCTCGCCGGTCAACTGTCCCATCAAGGCGGTGGTCGTTCCGGCCATGCCGTCCGGCAGGGTGCACAGAGGCGGCACCCGATCGGGATCGCTTTCGAACAGGGCCGACTCGCGGTCGTTCCATGTCTTGAGCAGGTCCGCCGAGGGCAGCGTGCCGATCAATCCGGGATGAATCAGGCCGGGGAAACGCACCCCCGGGATGTGGCGCGAAGTCGTATAGATGCCGCTGAAGTCCCAGCACGCCTTGCGCGCCTCCGGGAAATGCCTGTCGAGGAATCCGCCGCCATTCTCCAGCGCGAAGATGCCGGTGAAGCCCCATTGCGAATCCTCCAGCCAGCCGATGTCGTTGATGTCGACCACCAGCAGATCGCCAGGCTCAGCGCCCTCGACGCCGAACGGACCGCTCAGATAGTGCACCTTGGAGAGGTCGACGTCGCGGATATCGTTGGCGCTGTTGTCGTTCTTGATCTGCCCGCCGGTCCAGTCATAGCACTCGACGCGGAACTCATCGCCGGGCTTGAACCATTCGACGATGGGGATATCCGGATGCCAGCGGTTATGGGTCTTGATGGACTGCTCCTCCGGCCATTTGTCCATTTCCGCTCGAAATGCCGTCTTCGCCATCTTATGGCCTCCCTGTCTGATGCCGGGCCCGGTCACACGGGCTTGCCGACGGGTCAGAATCCACCACTCCGGACGCGCCGGGATCCGGGCCGGTCCGAAGTGGTCTGAGTACAGACAGGCTATCGACGGCATGTAATCGCGATGTCTTGCCGCACCGCTGAATTGTAATGAATTGTAATCTTCGCAAAGATTTGATTCCCGGCAGCCGTCTGTTCGGCCATGCTTTGACGGTGGGTACCGGAGGTTCCGACGGCGGAGCCGCATGCCGTGGCAACTGGACGGCATCGCAGAATGAGCGCAGTGGAAATCGAGGCCAGGGATGCGCCGGTCGGCCGGATCGCCGATGCGCAGCGTGTGCTTGTGGTCGACGATGACCCCAAGATCTGCCGACTGCTGACGCGGTTCCTGACGGGCGAGGGGTTCGAGGTCGCGACCGTCGGCGACGGGGACTCCATGTGGCGCAAGCTTCAGGTCTGGCCCTGCGACCTGATCGTGCTGGACCTGCGACTGCCCGGCGGCGAGGACGGTCTGAACATTGCGCGCCGCCTGCGCGAGGATTCCGATGTCGCGCTGATCATGTTGAGCGGCCGCAGCGAGTGCGTCGATAAGGTTGTCGGGCTGGAAATCGGGGCGGACGACTACGTCACCAAGCCGTTCGACCTGCGTGAGTTGCTGGCCAGGATCCGCAGCGCGCTGCGCCGGACCGGCCATCTTCGCTTCGATCACGTGGCGCCGATGCGGCGAGGCAGGGTGGTTCGCTTCTCCGGCTGGACACTCGACATCGACCTCCGACGGCTGACCTCCCCGGCCGGCGACATGGTCGAACTGACGACCTACGAGTTCGAGCTGCTGGCCATTCTGGCCTGCCGGCCGAGACGTCCGCTGTCCCGCGACCAGATCGCGGATTTGATCGGCCATCGTCAGCGCGAGCCGGACGATCGCAGCATCGATGTCATGATCGGCAAGCTGCGGCGGAAGCTGAACGACGAACCACGCGCGCCGCAGCTGATCAGGACCATCAGAGGGGTCGGCTACCTCTTCACCCCGGCAGCGACCGGAGACTGACACCGGCCGCCGGCTCATCAAACGCGACGGCAAGTCGCGGGAAAGAACGATTCACGGGGAAGGGGAGGGATGCCACTCGAGGAGATCAGGGCACGGCGTTCCTATCAGGCCTGGGTCGCCAACGAGACGATGGAGGACTATTCCCTCCGCTATGCGGCGACGTCGTTCCGCAAATGGTCGCCCTTCGTCATCACCAACACCGCGCTCGGCGGCATCTCGTTCCTGGCGCTCGAGGCGATCGGCGGCGCCATAACCATCAGCTACGGGTTTGCCAATGCCTTTCCGGCGATCGTCGTCGTCTGTCTGCTGATCTTCATCACCAACCTGCCGATCGCCTACTACTCCAGCAAATACAACATCGACATGGACCTGCTGACGCGCGGCGCCGGGTTCGGCTACATCGGCTCGACCGTGACCTCGCTGATCTACGCCTGCTTCACGTTCATCTTTTTCGCTCTGGAGGCGGCGATCATGGCGCAGGCGCTGGAGCTCTATTTCGGCCTGCCGATCGCGCTCGGCTACATCATCTCGTCGATCGTCATCATCCCGATCACCTTCCTCGGGGTGACCCTGATCAGCAAGCTGCAGATCGTCACCCAGCCGATCTGGCTGGTGCTGCTGATCACCCCGTTCGTCGCGGTCTTCTACAAGGATCCCGAGGTGCTGTCGCAATGGGTGGCGTTCGCCGGAGGCCGCAACCCGTCCGGGGAGTTCAACTACGTCTATTTCGGCGCCGCCACGGGAGTCCTGTTCTCCCTGGTGGTGCAGATCGGCGAGCAGGTCGACTACCTGCGCTTCATGCCCGACGAGACCAAGGAGAACCGGCTGCGCTGGTGGGCCGCCGTCGTCTGTGCCGGCCCGGGATGGATCGTCATCGGCGGCCTGAAGATCCTGGCCGGCAGTCTCCTCGCGGTACTGGCCCTGAACAGCGGCCTGGGCCCGGCCGACGCGGTCGAGCCGATCCACATGTACGTCACCGCCTACGGCTTCGTCAGCGAGGATCCCTGGATCGTGCTGACAGCGGCGACGGTCTTCGTCCTCATCTCGCAGGTCAAGATCAACGTCACCAACGCCTATGCCGGCTCACTGGCCTGGTCGAACTTCTACTCGCGGGTCACGCACTACCACCCCGGCCGCGTCGTCTGGCTGGTCTTCAACATCCTGATCTCGTTGCTGTTGATGCTGCTCGGTGTGTTCGAGACCCTGGAGACCGTCCTGGCGGTCTACTCGATCGTGGCGATCGCCTGGATCGGCGCGATCTTCGCCGACCTTTCGGTTCTCAAGCCGCTCGGCATCAGCCGTCCTTCATCGAGTTCCGGCGGGCGCATCTCCACAATGTCAACCCGGTTGGCTGCGGTTCCATGGCGATCGCGTCGGTGGTCTCGGTCACCGCCTTCGCCGGCGTCTTCGGACCGGTGCCCGAGGCCTATGCCGCGGAACTGGCGCTGTGCACCGCGTTCGCCAGCGCGATCGCGTTGGGGTTCGCGACCCGCGGCCGATACTACATCGCCAGGACCGACGAGCTCGCCCGGCAAACGGACGGTGATCCCAATCCGCGCTGCGCCATCTGCGCCTACCGATACGAGCCGGACGACATGGCGCATTGCCCATTCTACGAAGGCCCGATCTGCTCGTTGTGCTGCAGCCTCGACGCCCATTGCCACGATGTCTGCAAGCGCCCCGCGGAGGTTCACGAAGCACGGCGGGCCAAACTTGGGGACGGTCATCTGCGCCGCATGATCCCGCCGAACATCGGTCAGCGCCTGGCGAAGTTCCTGGGCGTGTTCCTGGTGCTCGCGGTCGTGACGGCGGCCGTCTTCCTGTTGGCCTACCGGCTGATCGAGCTCGATCCCGAATTCGCGCTTGGCGACAGTGCACGGCTGCTCATGCGGCTCTACCTGTCGTCCCTCGTACTGATCTGCGTCGGCGCCTGGTGGATCGTCCTGTCGCATGAGAGCCGGGAACTCGCCGAGCGGGACCTCGTCAGTTCGCTGGAGACGCTGAAGGAAACGCGCCAGGAGCTGATGCAGAGCGAGCGGATGGCGACGATCGGGCAGCTGACGGCCACCGTCAGCCACGAGCTCAGAAATCCGCTCGGGACCCTGTTTTCATCGGTCTCCGTACTGCGGCGGTACACCGGCAGCGCGCCCAAGCAGGTCGGGAACGAGCTCGACAAGATGCGGCGCAACATCAGGCGCTGCGTGAGCATCATCGAAGAGCTGATGGAGTTTTCGCGCGAGCAGCAAGTCTATCCCCGGCCGATGCAGCTCGACCGCTGGATCGCCGGTGAACTGGCCGACTGGGACAAGCCCGACTCGATCACGCTCGAGATCGACCTCAACTCCGAGGCGGTGGTGGCGGTGGACGGCGAGAAATTCCATCATGCCCTGGTCAACCTGCTGCAGAACGCGCAGCAGGCGATCCTGCAGCAGGACGAAACCGGAAACGGTGCTGAGGGCGGCACCGTCGGCGTCGCCACGCGCAGGAACGGCAACCAGGTGGAGCTGCGGATTTCCGACGAGGGCTGCGGGCTTAAGCCAGGTACCGACGACAAGATTTTCAAGCCGCTGTTCAGCACCAAGGCCTTCGGTGTGGGATTGGGGTTGCCGCTGGTGAAGCGCATCGTCGAGGGTCACAAGGGCACCATCGCCGTGGACAGCACCTGGGGCGAGGGGACGACGATCTCGATCCGCCTTCCGCTGGCGGAGCGTGAGGCGTCACAACGCGGATGACGACCCGCCGGCGCCGGAGTCCAATAGGAGGGCATGCCCAATGACGTCCATCCCCGGGCATGAAACCGCGGTCGGCAAGGACATGTCGGAAGCAGGGGAAGACCGGACGCCGGTCGCGGATGCCAATCGCCGCATCCTGGTCGTGGACGACGACAAGGATTTCGCGGACACGATGGTCCAACTTCTCCGGATGCACGGGTTCGAGGTCGAGACAGCACACAGCATTGCCGCGGCCAGACAGTTGCTGGCGGCGTTCGCGCCGCGCGTCGCGCTGATCGACATTCGCATGGGAGACGGCAGCGGTCTCGATCTCGCGACCGAGATCAAGGCCGCCCATTCCAACATCTCCTGCGTGATGATGACCGCCTATGCCTCGGTGGACACCGCCATCACTGCACTCCAGGAGGGCGCCCACGACTATCTGCGCAAGCCCTTCTATACGCGCGAGCTGGTGTCGACCATCAACTGCTCCATAGAGCGCACCGCGCTGGTGCGGGACCGCGACAGGGCGGAAGCGGCGCTGCGGGAGCGGAACCTCGAGCTGGAGGCGCTCAACGCCAGCCTGGAGTCGCTCGTCACCAGCATGCAGACGATCTCCGCCTCCGACTCCATCGGTCAGCTTTGCCGCACGCTGGCCAGCCAGGCGATGGCGCTCACCGACGCGGATCGAGCCTCCGTTACGTTGCGATTGGAAGGTGGACGGACCGTCGAGGCGGTCGAAGGCCGGACCGACCGGCCAGGCGAACCAGGGTCGGCGCCGTCCGCCGGAGCATCGGAACTGCCGCTCCTGGGCGCCGATCAGGAGCCTATGGGGACCATCCGCATCGAAGCGGCCGAGGAGCTGCCGCTGTCGCTCCAGGATCGGGAGCTGCTGGAGATACTTGCGTCCTATGCCAGCGCGGCCATCCACCGCCTGCAGGCCCTGGATCGGGTGTCCTCGAGCGAGGCACGGATGCGGGACACCATCGACAATTCTCCGTCGATGATCTCGCTCCAGGAACTCGATGGCCGGTTTCTGCTTGTCAACCGGCGCTTCGAGGAATGGTTCGGCGTTCGCGGCGATGCCTCCGTGGGCCAGACTCCCGCCGGCATCCTTTCTGCGGAGGCCGCGTCCCTGTTCCATGTCGACCGGGCCGGCGAGGATGTCGGTGACGGCGAGCGCACCACGGACATTTCCCTCACCTTCGCGGATGGCACCGAACACAGCCTGTCGCTGACCCGGTTCCCCGTCTGGTCGCCCGACGGCCGGCTGCTGTCGGTCGGCACGATTGCCACCGATGTGACGAAGCATCGTGCGGCGGAGGACCATCTGCGCCGCGCCCACAAGATGGAGGCACTCGGCCAGTTGACCGGCGGCGTTGCCCATGACTTCAACAACCTGCTGGCCATCATCTCCGGTAATCTGAGCCTGGTCAGGAACGAGACCGCCGGCACCGGCGACCTTGCCGAGGTCATCGAGGACGCTTTCGAGGCGGCCCAGGCCGGGTCGGAGCTGACGCACCGGCTGCTCGCCTTTGGCAGGCTGCAGACGCTCCAGCCGCAGCGGACCGACAGTCGCGAGCTGCTATTGAAGATGTCACGCGTGCTGACGCGGACGCTCGGCGAGACCGTCGACCTTGTGGCGCGGCCGGCCGACGATCTCTGGGCGATCCGGGTCGACCGGTCCCAGCTCGAATCCTGCCTCATCAATCTTGCGCTGAATGCACGGGACGCGATGCCGCAGGGCGGCGAATTGCGGATCTCCGCGGAGAACGCGGGCCAGGTCGGGCCGGGGCGGGGCTCACCGGAACACCGGTGGTCAGGTCAGCATGTCCTGTTCACCGTGTCGGACTCGGGTCAGGGCATGACCGAGGAGGTGCTGAGCCGCGCCGTGCAACCCTTCTTCACCACCAAGCCCTCCGGTCAGGGCAGCGGCCTCGGGCTGAGCATGGTCGACGGATTCGTCGAACAGTCCGGCGGTCGCCTGGAGATCTCGAGCGCTCCGGGCCAGGGGACAAGTGTTCGCGTCTATCTTCCGCGCTGTGCCGAGGAGACCGAGGATCGACCCCCGATCGACGTCTCGGCGCCCGATCGGGGTGGCCATGGGGAGCGGATCCTGATCGTCGAGGATCAGCCGAAGGTGCGCCGGTTGGCCGTCCGGATCCTGACGCGGCTCGGATACGAGGTGCTGCAGTCGGGGACCGCGTCCGACGCGCTCGAACTCCTGGCCGGGTCGGCCGACATCGATCTCCTGTTCACCGACATCGTGTTGCCGGGCGGCATGAGCGGGGTCGAGCTTGCCGACGCGGCGCTGCGGAAACGGCCCGGCCTGAAAATCCTCTATATGTCGGGCTACGCTCCGGACCGCGTCCTCGGCAAGGACCATCTGGATAAAGGCGAGCTGCTGGTCACAAAACCCTTCCTGACCGAGGATCTGGCGCGAAGCGTGCGCTATGCGCTCGATCGGGCGCCGGCCGGGTAGCGCATCGGCATGCGTCAGCGATAGCGGTCGAACCAGTCGGTCTCTTCGAACCACTTGTTGTAGATCCGGTCGTAGCGGCCGTCGGCGCGGATCTTGCCGAGGAAGTCGTTCAGCCATCCGAGGAAATCGGGATCGCCCTTGCGGATCGCGAAGGCGATCGCCTCCTCGGTGAACGGCTGGTCCAGAAAGATCACGCCGCCATGCATGTAGAAATAGGTCACATTGAACGGCCGGTCGTAGACGAATGCGTCGACCTCGCCTTCAGCGACGGCGTTGGCGGCGTCCATTTCGGTGCCGAACGGTCGGTATTCCGCGTCGGGCATGAACCGGCGGACCGCCTCCTCTCCGGTCGTCCCGGGCTTGGATGCGACGGTGAACTGCGCCGCGTTGAGATCGGCGTAAGTCGCGACCTCGTCGATGAGCCGCCGGCTCAGCAGCACGGTTTGGCCGACCTGCATGTAGGGGTCGGAGAAGTCGACCCGCTCGCGGCGGTCCTCGGTGATCGACATGCCGCTGATGATGATGTCGCAGCGACCCAGCGTCAGGGAGGGAATGATGCTGGTCCAGCGGGTATTGACCGGTGAGAAGTCCACGCCGAGTTCCCGCGCCATCTCGCGCGCCAGGTCAATGTCGAAGCCGCCGAACTGGACGACCTGGCCGCCGCGCCGTTCGTCGCCGGTGCGCAGGTTCTGCTCGCGCAGGCCGGACCGGGTAGCGATCATCTCGAACGGGAGGTACCCGGCCTCGAAGCAGACCCTGAGCTTGCCGCGGTCGAGCACCCCGGCGAGGGTGGAGTCCGGGTCCAGCGTGCGGTCCTGGGCCGCCGCCGGCAGGCTGAGCGCAGCGCAGAGCAGCGCCAGCGCGATCCTGGCCAGGGCCGGCATCGGCCTCACTCCGCCGGGGCGGTCTTGGCGGCCGCCTCGGCCTCTCCGGGTTTGTCCGCTGGATGGATGGTCCAGCCCATCCAGCCGAACACCAGCGTCACGATCGGCGACAGCCAGCAGAAGAAGTTGAACGGCAGATAGGCGATGGTCGCCACGCCCAGGGTCGCCGCCTGATAGGCGCCGCCGGAATTCCACGGCACCAGGTTGGCGGTCACCGTGGCGCTGTCCTCCACCGCCCGGGACAGGTTCTTGGCGTGCAGGCCGCGGTCGCGATAGGCCTGGGCATACATCCGCCCGCCCATGACGATGGCCATATACTGGTCGCACAGAACCACATTGGCGCCCAGGCAGGTCAGCACCGTGGAGGCGATCAGCGAACCGCTGGACCGGGCCATCTGCAGGATGCGGTCGACGATCACCTTGAGCTGGTTGGTCTCCTCCATGATGCCGCCGAACATCATCGCGCAGATGACGATCGAGATGGCATAGAGCATGGCGGTGAAGCCGCCCTTGGTGAGCAGGCTGTCCACCGACTCGATGCCGGTGTTGCTGGCATAGCCGCCATAGGCGACGTCCAGCAGGTCGGGGTAGGACACGCCCTCGAACACCACGCCGAGGATCACCGCCGACAGCACGCCCGCCACCAGCCCCGGGATCGCCGGATACTTGCGATAGGCGCAGACGATCACCAGCGCCGGCGGAATGAGATGCCAGAGGCCGACGGTGAAGTCGCGGTCCAGGGTGGCGATGATCGCCTGCACCTCGGCCAGGTTCTCCTCGCCGCCGCCGTAGAACAGGCCCAGCACGATCTCGATCACCAGGGTCAGGCCGAAGGCCACCCCGGAGGTGTAGGTCATGTGGCGGATGTGGGTGTAGATGTCGGTCCCGGCCATCGCCGGCGCCAGGTTGGTGGTGTCCGACAGCGGCGACATCTTGTCCCCGAAATAGGCCCCGGACAGTACCGCGCCCGCCACCAGCGGGAGCGGGAAGCCGAGCCCGGCGCCGATGCCCATCAGGGCCACGCCGATGGTGCCGGTGGTGCCCCAGGAGGTGCCGGTCGCCAGGGAGGTGATGGCGCAGATGATCAGCGCCGCCGGCAGGAAGATCTCCGGCGACAGGATCTTCAGCCCGTAATAGAGCAGGGTGGGGACGACGCCGGTGAGGATCCACACGCCGATCAGGATGCCGATGATCAGCAGGATGACGATCGCCTGCAGGGCGTTGGAGATGCCCTTCAGCATGCCGCCCTGGATCGTGTCCCAGGAGAAGCCGGCGCGGTAGCCGATCAGGGCGGCGACGAAGACGCCGAGCAGCATGGGGATGTGGGGATCGGTGCCGTAGACGACGATCGAGAGCATGATCCCGATCACCAGGGAAAACAGAGAGAGGATGGCCTCCCACAGATGAGGATCCCGTTGCTCCTTGCTGGCAAACATGGCCCGCCCCCCATTGGACCCGCTTCCTGCGGGGGATTTTCGCCGTACCTCTTTCGACGGTGTTCCAATCCGCGCCGTAACGCAACCGTAACACTATCACCAAGCCGATCCCGCAATCGACCGGAACCCCAGCCGGACCCCTGTTGTCCAGCACCTTTTGGTGGAGGAGGGAATATCGCCGTCTATCAGGTGTCCCTTCTGACAAGAGCGGCGCGCAGCCGCGCGCCCGCTCGATCCTTGGACGAGGGGGTAGGCAATGAGCACCGAGAGACGCGTTTTCGGAACAGTCTGCTGCGCGGCCCTGGCGATCTGGCTAGGCCAGGCGGTCCCCGCCTATGGCGACAATGATGATGACGATGATGACGATCGCCGCCGAGGTGGCGGCGATACGGAACTGCTGGGCGCGAACGAGGTGCCGCCGGTCGTCTCCCGCGGCGATGGGGACTTCGATTTCGACTTCCGCCGGGGCCGGATCGAGTTCGAGCTGGAATACGACGTGGCATCGAACGGCAGCGATGTGACCCAGGCACACATCCACATCGCCAATCCGGGCAACAATGGCGGCGTCGCCGTCTTCCTCTGCACCAATCTCGGCAACAACCCGCCGGGCGCGACGCTGCGCCCGTGCCCCCGGTCGCCCGGAGAGGTCGATGGGACGATCGTCGCTGCGGACGTCCTGCCGGTGATCGGCGCCAATGGCGTCATCATCGAGGCCGGCGACATCGATGGCCTGAAGCGCCTGATGGATGACGGCGCCGCCTACGTCAACCTGCACACCGACGCCCATCCGCCGGGAGAGCTTCGCGGTCAGACCAACCCGCGCCGGCGATAGGGGCCAGGCACAGCGCCGCCGGATGGCGCTCCGCCGGCATTCACCCCGCCCTTGCTCTTGAAGAAGGGAAGGGGAATGCCAGTCCGGTGCGGCGTCAGCCCTCTCCGTCACCGGGGAGGGCTGATTGCGCGTGTTTCGCAGGGTCCGGCTGACGGATGTCAGGCGGCGACTTGCGATGGGGTCACGACCGGGAAGTCGACATCGACGTCCAAGCCGACATTGATGTAGTTGGTGAACAGGTTGAGGGCGATGTGGGCGAAGATCTCGACGATCTCCTCATCGTCGAACCCGGCCACCCGCAGGGCCGCGATATCCGTGTCCTGGATGTCGGCCCGGTCCTCGACCACCTGCAAGGCGAAGCGGATCGCCGCCTGGCTGCGCGGGTCGTCGGCGCGGCCTTCCTGCGCCGCGGCCATCTCCTCCGCCGACGCGCCGGCGTTCTTGCCGAGCAGGGTGTGGGCGGACAGGCAATAGGCGCAGCCATTGTAGTTGGCGATGGCAACCGCGATCTGCTCGCCCAGCTTGGCGCCGAGCTTGCCCTCGGCCAGGGCGCCGAACGCGCCCAGCATGCTCTTCAGCGCCGCCGGCGAGTGGGCGACGGTGCCGAACATGTTCACGACTCCGCCGAACTGCGCCTTGACGGCGTCCATCAGCTCCTTGCGGTCGCCGGTGGCCTCGGCGTGGGGGTAGGGGGTGATCCTTGGCATGGGACTGTCCTTTCGTATCACTCGGGTTGTGCCCGCCGATTCAATTCAAGGCCCGCGGCGGGCGAGCGGGGTTTCTGCCGGCGTCAAGGCCGGGGGCTGAAGGCGGCGCAGGCGATCCGGGCGCCGGCACCACCGATCGGGGCGGTCTGATAATCGTCGGCGTTGGCGTGGACGATCAGGGCGCCGCCATCCGCGTCCTGCACGTCGGCGAGCGAGATCCGGGTGGCGAAGAAATCCGCCCGGGCCACGCCGTCGGCATGGGCGTAGAGGTTCGGCAGGTCGCCGCCATGGGGCCCGTGCGGATGCAGGGCGCCATGCGCGCCGCCGGTGACGTCCAGATGGCCGCCAGAGCGTGTGAACACGCCGACATCCGAGCAGTCGCCGACCGCATGGATGTGCAGGCCATGCATGCCCGGTGGCAGGTTGCGAGCCCGGACCTCCACGACGACGCCGTCGCGGCCTTGCCAGAGATGGACCTCGCCGATGCGGTTGCCGGCGGCGTCGATCAGCCGCGCCCGGGCACGGTCGCCGTATTCGGCGTTGGCGTGATGCCCCGACGCTTCGGCCAGCGACGGGCCGGCCTCGACACACGCCGTCAGGGCGACGGCGCAGGCCAGGCCGGAGAGGAGCTTCGCGCGCATGGCTCAGTCCTCCCGCATCACGCGGCCGGGCAGGGACAGGTCGCCGGAGCCGACATCATGCACGCCCGTCACGCACAGCAGCGGCGCGACAGCCTCGACGTTGACCTGAAGCTCCGCGGTCACCGCGTCGAAGGCGGCCATTTCGGAATCGCCGATGGGCACGGTGATGCGCGCGGTGCGGCCGTCCAGGATCGGGCTCATGCCCGGGCTGTCCAGCGCGATCGGCAGGTACGGAGCCGTGGCCGGCAGCAGGTCGACGCCCGGCGAGACGTCGCGGACTTTCAGGCCCGCGCCGCAAGCCTCGTCGGGCACCAGCACCACCCAATGGGAGTGCCAGTCGGCACCGTCATTGGCCGGATCGCCGTCCTGGTTCTCGTCGAACAGCGGCGTGTCGTCGAAATCCGGATGGGAGGTGATGGCCAGGGCCAGGATGCCGGATTCCGGATCGAACCCGACCGTGGCGGGATCCAGATCGGTCGGCCACACATAGGCTTCGACCTTCGATCCGGCGAGCTGGCCGATCGGCACCGGCCGCACGCTGCCGGCCACGCCGGCGACCTCCATCATGAAGGTGGTCAAGCGGCCATCGGTCGTCGCCTCGGCCGTGGTGATGTCGAAGGCCGGCGTCTTGGTCTGGTCGACCTCGCTGGTGATGCCGTGGGCCAGCGCGCTCGTGGCACCGGCCGCCAGTATGGAGGCGGCCAACAGGGTTGTTCTCATGGTTTTCGTCCTTATAGTATCGAGTCGATACCGATGAGATAAGGCATCCCGGTCTGGCTTGCAAGGGAAGTTTTGAGTCGATACTATTTTCTCATGACCTCGTCACACGACCTGACCGTGCTGCTCGAACGCCTGGCCCGGGTGCTGCAGAACGACGCCCATGCCGGCGGCCTGAAGCCGGTCCAGTGGGAGGCCCTGCGCTACCTGGCACGGGCCAACCGCTTCTCGCGCACGCCCTCGGCCTTGACCGCCTATCTCGGCACCACCAAGGGCACGGTGTCGCAGACGCTGGGCGCGTTGGAGCGCAAGGGGCTGGTGGCCAAGGAGACCGATCCCACCGACCGCCGCCAGGTCCGCATCGCGCTCACCGAGGAGGGCGCCAGGCTGCTGGACGACGACCCGATCCTTGCGGTTCTGCAGTCGACCGCCGGGCTGTCCGAACAGGACCGGGCCGGCATCGCCGACGGCCTGCATGCGATCCTGACCGAGACCCTGCGGCGGCGCGGCGGACGCCCCTTCGGCGCCTGCCACACCTGTCGCTTCTTCCGGCCCGACGACCCCGACGGCGCGCCGCACCGCTGCGGCCTGCTCGACGCGCCCCTGTCCGCCGAAGACAGCGAACTGATCTGCGTCGAGCAGGAGGGGAAGGAGTAGGGGCCTCTCCGTTCCCACGGCCGTCATTGCGAGGAGCCGAAGGCGACGCGGCAATCCACTCTCTCGGGCTGCACCAGTGGATTGCTTCGCCTCCGGCTCGCAATGACGGTGTGGTTGGCCGTTAAGCCCCAGCCCGGTCGATCGCCGCGACCAGAGACGCGCGGGTCTGCAAGCCGACCAGGGTCTCGACCGGGGCGCCGTCCTTGAACAGCACCAGGGTCGGGATGGCGCGGACGCCGAAGGCGGCGGCCTTCTGCTGGTGATCGTCCACATTGATCTTGGCCACCGTCAGGTCCTCGCCGTATTCGGCCGCCAGATCCTCCAGCACCGGGCCGATCGCCTTGCAGGGGCCGCACCACGGGGCCCAGAAATCGACCAGGGTCAGCCCGTCCCGGCCGGTCACGGCATCGAAGCTGTCGTCGCCGATATGCACCGGCTCGTTGGCAATCACGGTCGTCATCTCAGTGTTCCTTTCTCAGGCTGCGGTTTTCAGTGGGGAAGGGGCCTCGCCGGCCTCCAGACCGGCGAGGTAACGTTCCGCGTCCAGCGCCGCCATGGCGCCGGTGGCGGCGGAGGTGACGGCTTGGCGGTAGACCGGGTCGGCCACGTCGCCGGCCGCGAAGACGCCCGGCACGCTGGTCTCGGTCGCGTTGCCAGCCAGGCCGCCGACGGTCGTCAGGTAGCCGCCGTCGCGGTCGAGCTGGCCTTCGAACAGGCCGGTGTTCGGGTCGTGGCCGATCGCGATGAACACGCCGTCCACCTCCAGGTCCCGGGTCTCGCCGGTGCCGGTGTGGCGGACGCGCAGGCCGGTGACGCCGGACGCATCGCCCAGCACCTCATCGACCGCATGGTCCCACAGCACCGAGACCGTGCCCTCGGCGACCTTGGCGAACAGCCGGTCCTGAAGGATCTTCTCCGCCTTCAGCGCATCGCGGCGATGCACCAGGGTCACGTGGCCGGCGATGTTGGCGAGGTAGAGGGCTTCCTCCACCGCCGTGTTGCCGCCGCCGACCACCGAGACCGGCTTGTCGCGGAAGAAGAACCCGTCGCAGGTGGCGCAGGCCGACACGCCGCGTCCCTTGAACGCGGTCTCCGACTCCAGGCCGAGATAGCGGGCCGCCGCACCGGTCGCGACGATCAGGGCGTCGGCGGTGTAGCTGCCGGCATCGCCTTCCAGCCGGAACGGCCGAACCGAGAGGTCGACCGCCTCGATGTGGTCGCGGATCAGCGTCACCTCGAAGCGCTCCGCATGCTCGCGAAACCGCTCCATCAGCTCGGGGCCCTGCAGGGTCACGTCGCCGCCCGGCCAGTTCTCGACCTCGGTGGTGGTGGTCAGCTGGCCACCGATCTCAACGCCGGTGATGACGGCCGGCTCCAACCCGGCCCGCGCGGCGTAGATCGCCGCCGTGTAGCCGGCCGGTCCGCTGCCGAGGATCACCAGGCGGTGATGGCGCGCATCGTCATCGGCGGACTTCGCCAAACCAAGCAGCGGGTCCAGCCCGCCGGCCGCGTCCAGCGCCGCCAGGTCGTCGAAACCGCCGACATGGCGGTCGCCGATGAAGATCTGCGGCACCGTGCGTCGGCCCGAGCGTTCCATCATCTCCGCCTGGAGGTCGCTGTCATGGGTGACGTCGATCTCGTGGAATGCAGCGCCCTTCCGGGTCAGCAGCGCCTTGGCGCTGGCGCAATAGCCGCAGTAATCCTTGGTGTAGATCACGACATCGTTGGTCTTTGCGTCGCTCATGACAGGCTCTCCAATCCAGGGGTTGGGGCGCCGGGATCGGACCCGGCGCCCGGGCTTCATCCGTCCGCGCGATATCGGCTGACGGCATCGCCCAGCAACCAGACCGCTGCGGCCAGCAGCACGCTGTCCTTCAGCAGGAACTGGCCCGGCACCACGGACAGGGCTGGGAAACCGCCCAGGCTCGCCTCCCAGCCGGGGGCGGTGAACAGGAAGCTCAGGGTGACCACGAAGGTCGCGATGGCGCCGAGCGCACCGATGAGGGCGGCCTTCGGGAACCGCGCGCCGGCCACGATCAGCAGTGCGGTCGTGATCTCGATGGCGCCGATCAGGTTGGATGCACCCTGCAGGCTGGTGACGTCGTACAGCCAGCTCGTGAAGGGGCTGGAGGCGACCAGGCCCTCGATGGCGCCGGCCTCATAGGCGGTGAATTTCATCGCGCCGATCCAGCCAAGCACGCCGGCCACGCTGTAGCGCACCGCCGCCTTGCCGATATCGGACAGGCGCTGGCCGAGTACGGCCATCTCATCCGTGGCTCCGACTCCGCCGTTGGTCTCGCGCTGGGCCGCCACGTTCACTTCCGTTGTCATGGTTCGGATCTCCTTTTCAACCGCACCGGCCTTACTTTTTGACCGACCGGTCACTATATTGGCCAAAGACAAGGCGGCCTTCCGCCGCCGACAGCGTGGAGATGGGACTTCGTGACCGATTGGTCAAGAAGTGGCGTGATCACCAATGCGTGAACCGACGACGACCATGGGCCGGCCCCGCGAATTCGATCCCGACACGGCCCTGGCCGGGATCATGGAGGTGTTCTGGACCAAGGGGTTCGAAGGCGCCTCGATGCGCGACCTGGTCGACCGCACCGGCCTCAAGAAGGGCAGCCTCTACGCCGCCTTCGGCGACAAGCGCGCCATGTACCACAAGGCCCTGGCGCTCTATGACAGCCTGTGGATCGACAGCGCGGTCGTCGGCCTGACCGGCGAGGGCGCGCCGCTGGACCGGATCGGCCGCTTCCTGCAGGCGGCGGCCGACGGCAGCCCGGGCGGGGCAGACAGCCGCGGCTGCTTCATCTGCAACGCATCCATGGACCAGGCGCCGGTGGACCCGGATGCGGCCCGGACGGTCCAGGCGAGCTTCACGCGCATGGAGACGGCGCTGGCGGAAGCACTCGCCGAGCTGCGCCCCGACATGGAGGGGCAGGCGGCGTCACATGAGGCGCGGCACCTGATGTCGGTCTATTTCGGGCTCCGGGTCTTGGCCAAGGCCGGTGCCTCGGCAGACGTCATGCGGGATGCGAAGCGCACGGCCCTGGAGCGCCTCGCGCGTTGAAGACGGTCGTCAGCCGGGCCGGCCCGCGGGCGAGGGGGCGGCAATCGCGCCGGGCGGCGCCAGGATCTCGATCAACCCGCCGCGCGGCACCATCAGATCCGCCAGCGTGTAACGGTCCAACACGGCGAGGAACGCGGTCAGCGCCTCGTCCAGCACCGCCGGCAGGGCGCAGACACTGGCAATCGGGCAGGTGTTGGTCTCCGGATCGAAGCACTCGACGATGCGCATGTCGTCCTCGCAGCGCCGCACCACCTCGCCGATATTGATCGCGGCCGGCGCCTGCGCCAGGCGCATGCCGCCCTGGCGGCCGCGCACCGTGGTGACGTAGCCGTTCAGGCCCAACCGGTGCACCACTTTCATCAGATGGTTCTCCGAGATGCCATAGCTCCCGGCGATCTCTCTGATCGTCGCCAGCTCGTCCTCGGACTTCAGCCCCAGATACATCAGCACCCTGAGCGCGTAATCGGTGTAGCGGGTGAAGCGCATCGCCCCGTCCTCCGGTTATCCGAATAAAGATGTATTTCAGGTATTGCTTTTTAGCAAGGCCCGATCTATATAACCGGTATCCGAAATACATCTTTTGACGAAGAGGACCCCCGATGACCCAGGTCAGGACCGAGAATGCGCCGGATACCGCCCAACTGCATCGCGCGCCGGAGGATTTCGGCGACCGGGTCGCCTTCGGCTTCGTCAAGATGCTGCGCTTCGTGGCCGACCGCTTCTTCGCCGGCCGGTACGGCCATCGTGCGGTGGTGCTGGAAACCGTCGCGGCGGTGCCCGGCATGGTCGGCGGACTGCTGCAGCACCTGAAGGCGCTGCGCCACATCCGCGACGACGAGGGCTGGATCCGCGAGCTGCTGGACGAGGCGGAGAATGAACGAATGCATCTGATGACGTTCGTCCAGATCGCCCGGCCGTCGGTCTTCGAGCGCCTCGTGATCATGCTCACCCAGGCGGTGTTCTATAACTTCTACTTCTTCCTCTACCTGTTCTGGCCGAAGACCGCGCATCGCGTGGTCGGCTATTTCGAGGAGGAGGCGGTCACCAGCTACACCCATTACCTGGAAGAGATCGATGCCGGCCGGCACGAGAACCTGCCCGCGCCGCAGCTCGCCATCGACTACTGGCGGCTGCCGGCCGACGCCCGGCTGCGCGAGGTGGTGCTGGCTGTCCGCGCCGACGAGGCCGGCCACCGCGACCGCAACCACGGCTTCGCCGACGCCCTGCGCCATGGCGATGCCGGCAACCACGCCCATATCGCGGCCGAGTAGGGCAGGACCCCGCCATGACCGCGACGGCAATTCCCGTCGGGCCGGCGCCCCGCCGCCGGCCCCTGCACCCGGACATCGACGAGGCGTTGATCGAACGGCTGGTCCGCCACTTCTATGCCCGGGTGAGGCAGGACCCGGAGCTGGGCCCGATCTTCGCGGCGGTGATCCCAGCCGATTGGGAGTCCCATCTGCAGACCATGATGGCGTTCTGGTCGTCTGTGATGATGATGAGCGGCCGCTTTCACGGCCAGCCGGTGCAGAAGCACCGGGCGCTGACTTCGGTTCGGCCGGAGCATTTTATCCGCTGGCTCGCCTTGTTCCGCCACAGCGCCCGGGAGATCTGCGCCGAGCCGGTTGCCGAACTGTTCATCGACCGCGCCGAGCGCATCGCGGAAAGCCTGCAGCGCGCCATGTTCGATGCGCCGGCCCCCGCCCAATGAGGAGAGAGACGATGACCATCCCCCATCCCGACCCGCACGCCCTGTCCCCTGGCCGGACACCGCCGGCGGCGGCAATCCCGGCGACTGCCAAGCCCTACAAGCGCAGCGCCGTCTTCACCGAGACGACCGTGCCCAAGGGCTTTCTGAGAGACCACAGCACAAAAGCCGGCGTCTGGGGCGTCATCCACGTCGCATCCGGCAGCCTGCGCTTCACGGTTCCGTCGACCGGGCATGAGGAAATCCTGACCCCGTCGCGCACCGGTATCGCCGAGCCGACGGTGACCCATCGCGTCACGCCGCTTGGCCCGGTGTCCTTCTACATCGAGTTCTGGCGCTAGGCCGGGCGCCACCGCCGGAACTCACTTTTTTTCCGTCACTACGTGCATATGCACATAATAGAGGAGAGACGATCATGACCATCCAACCGATACCCGTGCGCTGGAGCAGGGCACAGAAGGCCGGGCTTGTCGCCGCCCTGGCGGTGCAGTTCGCGGTCGCCTTCGCGGTCGGAACCGGCCATCTGCTGACCAATGAGGCGCAAGGCTTTTTCGCGCCGATCGCCGTCACCGTGGCCGCTCCCGTTGCCTTGTTCCTGGCGGCCTATGCCCTGTTGCCGCGGTTCCGCGCCTTCGTCCTGGCCCAGGACCTCCGCCGGCTGACCATGCTGCAGCATTGGCGGGTGCTCGGCTTCGTGTTCCTGGCGCTCTACGCCCATGGCGTCCTGCCGGGGCTGTTCGCCTGGCCGGCCGGTGTCGGCGACGTGGCGATCGGGATCGCGGCCACCTGGATGGTGGCGCGGATCGATCGCGACCCGGACTTCGTACTGTCGTCGGGCTTCGTGCGGTTCAACCTGCTCGGCCTGCTCGACTTCGCCACCGCCATCGTGACCGCGGGCCTGACCGCCGGGTCCTTCGCCGGGCTGACAGAGTCCGGCCTCACCAGCGCCCCGATGGATGTCTGGCCGCTGAACATCTTCCCCAGCTTCATCGTGCCGGCCTTCATCATCCTGCACCTGACGGTGCTGCTGAAGGTGCGGGCCCTGCGGCGGGCCGGGTATCGCCGGGACGCAGACGCGCTCGCTGCGGCGTAGACGCACCCCGGGCCGGACCCGGCGCCGGACGCCGGTCCGCAGCCCCCTGCTGACAAGATGCTGTCAGCAGGGGGCTGCTATGCCATTGTCAACCGGACGGATGGAGGCTCGAGCAATGGATCAGGTGTCGGAATTTCTTCCCGGGATTCTGTTGGCGTATTCGGCGTTCCTGCTGTCGATCATGAGCCCAGGCCCGAACATCCTGGCGGTGATCGGCACGGCCATGAGCGTCGGCCGCAAGCCCGGTACGGCGCTGGCGCTGGGAGTCGGCACCGGGTCGGTCTGCTGGGCGGTGATGACGGTGGCCGGGCTCTCGGCGCTGCTCGCCACCTATGCGGCGGCGCTGACGGTCATCAAGATCGCCGGCGGCTTCTATCTGCTCTGGCTCGCCTACAAGGCCTTCCGCTCCGCCGCCTCGTCCCACGACATCGACGCCGTGGCGCTGGCGGGCCCGGCCCGCAGCCCGCGCGGCTACTACCTGCGCGGCCTGACCGTGCAGATGACCAATCCGAAGGCGGCGCTGGCCTGGATCGCCATCATGTCCCTCGGCCTCCAGGCCGACGCGCCGCTCTGGGTCGGGGCGGTCCTGGTGGCCGGCACCGGCCTGCTGTCCATCGGGATCCACAGCCTCTACGCCCTGGCCTTCTCAACCCGGACCATGGTCCGCATCTATGGCCGGGCCCGGCGCTGGATCCAGGGCCTGTTGGGCGCCTTCTTCTGCTTCGCCGGCATCAAGCTGCTGACCAGCCGGACCTAGCCCGCTTTCGCCCTGGTCTTCGGCGACAGGCCCAGCGCCTTGCGCTGCGCCTGGGTCAGCTTGGCGGCGATGATGTCATAGGCGGTGCGGATATAGGCGCGCAGATCGTCATCCGTCATCGCCTCCGCCTCCTCGACCTGGACCCACTTTGCCCGCGCCAGATAGGGGGCGGGGATGATGCCGGGCTGCTCGGTCAGGATGTCATAGGCGAGGTCGCTGCATTTGAAGCTGATCTTGCTGTGGTTGCCCTCGCCCCAGACCGAGCACACGGCAAAGATCTTGCCGCCCACCTTCCACACCGAGGCGCCGCCCCACTGCACCACATGGGTGGTGCCGGCCAGTGCCGAGCAGAAGGTGTCGAAATCGGACCGCGTCATGCCCACCGCCATTTGTTCATGAAATGTTCTTTTCGTGTCGCCGAACTATGCCGGGAAGCGTCGGTCGAGGCAAGCGCTATTGGACGGAAAAAGGGGGAGGGACCGGAGTCCCTCCCTCGAGGCCAGAGAGGTGCCTTGCGCGGCGCCCTGGTCGCGGGCGCCGGTCCGGCATTCTGTTATTCCGCTGGTTGCGGCTGGGCGGCCGATGCCTTGGTCTCGTCGTCGTCGAAGGTCCAGGCGGTCCGGTCGATGTCGAGATCGGAGAATTTCTCCGCGTCGAACACCGGATGCTCCCGGCCCTGCTTCAACTGCTCCCGGTAGTCGTTGAGGATCCTGAGGCCCGTCGGGAACAGCATGATGATGGCCAGCAGGTTGACCAGCGCCAGCACGCCCATCATCGGGTCGGAGAAGAAGAACACCGATGTCGCCCCCGGCGCCGCCGACCCGAGGAACACCAGCCCGACGATCAGGATCTTCAGCACGTGGCGGGAGATCTCCGACTGGGTGAACACGGTCAGCGCATTCTCGCCGAGATAGTAGTTGTAGATGATCGAGCTGAAGGCGAAGAGCAGGATCGCCGCGGTCAGGAAGTACTGACTCCACGCGCCCACATGGGACACCATGGATTGCTGGGTCAGCACCACGCCGTCGATGCCGGCGGCCCCGGCCACATAGACGTCGCCCAGCAGGATCATGAAGGCGGTGCAGGAGCAGATGATGATGGTGTCGATGAACACCGATAGCGCCTGCACGATGCCCTGGCTGATCGGGTGGCGCACATATGCCACCGCCGCCACGTTCGGCGCGCTTCCCAGGCCGGCCTCGTTGGAGAACAGGCCGCGGCGCAGGCCCTGCGCCACCGCCGCGCCCATGCCGCCGCCGACCGCTTCCTCGATGCCGAAGGCGTTTTTGACGATCAAGGCGATGACCGCGGGCACCTCGGTGATGTTGAACAGGATGATCAGCAGCGCCATGCCGATATAGCCGACCGCCATGATCGGGACGACCACGTCGGCCACCTTGGCGATGCGCTTGATGCCGCCATAGACCACGAAGCCGGTCAGGATGGCGAGGCCGATGCCGGTCCAGATGCGGCCGATGCCCAGGCTGTCGTTGACCGCGCCGGCAACGGTGTTGCCCTGGAAGGCGTTGAAGCCCAGCGCAAAGGCGGCGATCAGCGACACCGCGTAGATCACGGCCAGCCATCGGTACTGCTTGCCCAGCCCGTGCAGGATGTACTGCGCCGGCCCGCCGCGATAGGTGCCGTTCTCGTCGGAGCGCTTGTAGAGCTGCGCCAGGGAGCATTCGAACAGGCTGGTGGCCATGCCGACCAGGGCGATCGCCCACATCCAGAAGACCGCGCCCGGTCCGCCCAGGGTGATGGCGACCGCCACGCCGGCGATGTTGCCGCCGCCGACCCGGCCGCCGACGCTGACCAGCAGCGCCTCGCGGGAGCTGACATGCTGCCCCGGCTCCGGCTGCTTGCCCGGAAACAGCACCTGGAACATGCGGCCGAAGAACTGGAACTGCACCAACCCGGAGGCAAGCGTGAAGAACGCGCCGAGGACCACCAGGAATGGGATCAGGGACCACCCCCAGGTGCCGGTGCCGATGGCGTTGAATATGGATTCAAGGAAACTCATGTCGCCTGCCCCCCTTCATTTGACAGAGATCTGTCGGCGGTTCGCCACCGACGGGCCACGCGGGCCGATTGGGTCGGGACCACGCCCCGGGACAGGTCGAAGAGGCGTTCGGGCATGAAGGCCTCCCAGGCAGCCCAAGGGCGCGGTGCGGGAGGAGCGGCCTCTGATGTGCGCCGTCTCGCGGCCGGAGCCTCGGCCCCGACGCGGCGGTCTTCTTGTCGCTTGTCTCCCCGACCGTGCTCCGTTCTTGGCGATTAAAGCACGGCACCGTTGCGAGTATCACCGGTTGATCATCCGGACAATTTGGCCTCCCGATGCGAGCCGGCGCCTTGTGATGCTGCAGGAGCGCCAGGTCGCGCCATTCCGGTGGCGGGGTGGGGAGGATCGGGCTAGGCTGGTCGCCGTCATGCGACCCGGATTGCGATGAGCTCGGACTTCGCGCTCAACCTGAGGCTTCTCACCGATCACTACAAATCGGTCGCCGAAGTCTGCCGGCGCATCGGCGTAAACCGCTCCCAGTTCAACAAGTACCTGAGCGGCCGGTCGAACCCCTCCCGCCACGTCTTCCGCACGGTGTGCGACTTCTTCGGCGTGGAAGAGCACGAGATCGTCCTGCCCCATGCCGATTTTCGCAAGATTGTCGGCCTGAAGCCGACCGGCGGGACATCCGGCGCGCCGCCCCGGCCCTATGTCACCTATCTCGACCAGCTGGTCCGCCGGTCACGCGGCGACCTCACGGCCTATGAGGGCTACTACTTCGAATACAGCTACTCGATGACCCGGCCCGGGCTGATCCTGCGCTCGCTGCTCCGGCTGACCGGCGAGGCCGGGACGATCACCTACCAGCGCATGGAAAACGTGGCCCGCCGGTCCGAGCCGCGGCTGAAATGCAAGTACCGGGGCATGGCGTTCTACCTGAACGACCGCATCTTCCTGATCGACTACGACAGCATGACCGGCAACGAGATCAGCCAGACCATCCTCTATCCGAACTATCAGCACCGCCTGACCCGGCTGATGGGACTGAAGCTCGGCGTCTCCACGGGCCGCCGTCGCGAGCCGCTCTGTGCCCGGGTGCTGCTGGAATCCCTCGGCCGCCGGGTGGCGGTGAAGGCGGCGCTTCGGGTCTGCGGCCTGTACGACACGGACAGTCCGGAGATCGAGCCGGAGATCCGCGCCCTGATCGCCAACCGCATCGAGGACGGCGCGCACCATTTCCGCGTGGTCACCGACGCCTGATCGCGGCCCCTCATCACAGGTCACGGCACGTCACGAAGGTTTTATGACGGCTTGTCTGGGTCGGTAATACCCGGACGCTAGATTGGGTGGTCGTCGGGCGGCCGCTGCCGCCATCGGCCGCGACCCTCGCGGCGCCACGAACGGACCGACATGGCCGACGGAGACAAGGCCGCCGAGCCCTTCCTGACACCCGCGGAGATCGCCGACTGGCCGGTGGCCGGCGCCACGCCCGAGGACCGCTTCGCGCCGTTGCGGACGAGCCTGATGCGGCACCGCGTTTGGGACGACCGACAGCTCGCCGGCCGCAATCTGTCGATCGGCTGCATTGCCCTGGAGATCACCCAGCGCTGCAATCTCGACTGCACGCTCTGCTACCTGTCGGAGCATGCCGAGGCGGTGCGCGACGTGCCGCTGGACGAGCTGTTCCGCCGCATCGACGCGATCCGCGCGCATTACGGCCCCAACACCGACGTCCAGGTCACCGGCGGCGATCCGACCCTGCGCCGGCGCGACGAGCTGGTGGCGATCGTACGGCGCATCCGGGAGCGGGAGATGCGCCCGGCGCTGTTCACCAACGGCATCCGGGCGACCCGCGACCTGCTTCGCGAGCTGGCGGCCGCCGGCCTGATCGATGTCGCCTTCCATGTCGACATGACCCAGGAGCGATCCGGGCACACCAGCGAGGTCTCGCTGAACGGCGTGCGCCTGGACTACATCGAGCGGGCCCGCGGGCTCGGCCTGCGCACCCTGTTCAACACCACGGTGTTCGACGGCAATTTCACGGAAATCCCGCTGCTGGCACGGTTCTTCGCCGACCATGCCGACGCGGTGCATCTGGCGTCCTTCCAGCTCCAGGCGGATACCGGTCGTGGCGTGCTGCGCCAGCGCGACGCGGTGATCAGCCAGCAATCGGTGATCGACCGCATATCAGAGGGCATCGGTTTCCCTGTCGACTTCGATGCCGCCATGGTCGGTCACCCGCGCTGCAACCGCTACGCCGGGCTGCTGGAATCAGGCGGCCGTCTCTACCCGCTGTTCGACGACCCGGCGTTCTTCGCCGAGCTGTTTGGCGCCGCCGCCGGACGGCGTTTCGACTGGCATGACCGGCGGCAATGGCTTCCGGCCGCGCTGCGCATGGCGCTCGGTCATCCGGGGCTGTGCCTCCGGGCGATCGGCCATGTCGCGCGCAAGGCCTGGCGCATGCGCGCCGGGCTCTTGCGCTCCCGCGGCCGGGTGAACCGGCTCAGCGTGTTCGTGCACAATTTCATGGATGCCGAGAGGCTGGAGCGCGACCGCTGCGAGAGCTGCGTCTTCATGGTCGCCACGGCAGACGGCCCGGTCTCCATGTGCGTGCACAACGCCAAACGCGACGCGATGATCCTGCGGCCGCTGGTTCGGGAAAACCACTACTGGGACCCACTGACCGGCGCCTGGACCGATACGCCGCCGGCCACCGAGCCCGTCGACCTGCCCCTGAAGCGCCGCAAGGGCCGGTCACGGCAGGCGCGCCGGATCAGGGAATAACGGGCCGGTGGTCCGTGTCGGGCCTCGGAGAGCAATTCAGCATCAGCGCTTCCCCCTCACCCTCCCACGGCTTCGCCGCGGGTCCCTCCCTCTCCCCAAGGAGAGGGTCTTTCGCGATGGCTTTTGGTTCCCCTCTCCTTGGGGAGAGGGAGGGGCCCGACGCGAGGCGTTGGGAGGGTGAGGGGGAGCGCGGTGTTTCCTGATGAGGAGCTGATGGCAAACGATGGACCGTGCCGCGATCACTCGGCCTCGGATTGCTGGAGCGTCGCCGTGTCGTTCAGGGACCAGTCGTAGTCATAGGCGTCGATCCGGTCGCGGCCGTCCAGCCGGGCCAGGAGGTCCGGTTCGGCATAGCGGCGCAGCTCGGCCAGCACGCCGGCATGGTCGTCGCCGAAATCCTCCTGGAACCAGCCATAGATCTTGGACACGGTCAGCCGGTCCTCGGCGTCGAAACGGGCGCCGCGGGGATCGTTGATGTAGGCCCGCGCCGCCGCGTCCATGGCCGCGTCGATGGTCGCGCCGGCATAGGCCCGAAGGCCCAGATTGGGGCAGCCGCTGGCGGCGCAATTGAGCACGTAGTGGATCCGCTGATCCTGCCAGACCGGCCGGACGATCTGGTGCTCGACATCGTTCAGGGACAGCGCCCGGCCTTCCACGGTCAGCATCGGCTCGTCCCACGGGCCGAAGGACAGGAAGCCGAAGGTGATGTCGCGGATCGACGAGACCGGATAGTGCTCCAGGATCAGCGCCACCGTGCGGGCATTGTAGAGGTTGACCCAATAGGCGAGCTGCTCGTCCCGGGACAGGGCGCTCACCTCGATCGCCTGCAGCCGGTCCAGGTAGTCATTGAGCGCCGCCCGGTCGGCGGCCGTCACGGCGCCATAGGCGACCCGGTTCACCCCGTCCGGCGCGGTGGCCACATAGGCGGCGAGGAAAGCGTCCCAGGCCGCATGGTCGACGGCCTCCGGCGACCCGGCATCGGTGCTCGCCCAATGCCGGTCGTCGAGCCCGGCCTTGGGCAGCGCCAGGCGCTCCACGCTGGTGCAGGCGGACAGGACCACCAGGCCGCAGATCGCCAGGAGCCGCATCAGCGGGACGGACATCGGTTCCGAGAATGGGCCACGCATGCTGTTCATCCTTCCGTGGCTGACGCCGGTCGGGTCGGTACGCCGCCTGCCTTGCGCCGCGGGCGGGAGTTCAGCACGACCGGTGCGCCAACGTGGGTGACAATGCGTAACGATTGCGTAAGTGCCCGACGGACTCGCCTCAGCCCGTCTCCACCATCATCAAGGATTCGCGGAGTTCGCGCATATTCTGTCGGGCCATGCGACGATGGCCCGGTAACCGGAAATCGGGGTCCCCATGACCTTCAGCTTCAAGGCCAGCGAGAACGGATTCGTGCATGTCTGCGGCCATCGCGGGCACATGCTGGGCGCGCCGGAGAACACCGAGGCGGCGATCCGCGCCACTCACGAGCATGGCGGCACGACGGCGGAGATCGACACCGTCCTGACGGCGGACGATGCGATCATCGTGCTGCACGACCAGACCGTGGACCGAACCACCGATCGGACCGGTGTCGTCGGCCATCTGACCCTGGAGGAAATCGCGCGGTGCGATGCCGGCTCCTGGTTCGGCGAGGACCATTTCGGCGAACGCGTGCCCACCCTGCGGCAGGCGCTCGACCTGGCGCGCGCGCTGGATATGGGCTTCGAGGTGGAGATCAAGGAGAAGCGGCGCCTGGGTCCCTACATCGAGGCCCTGGCGGCGCTGATGACCGATGCCGAGGATCGGGCGCGGGCGATGATGATCTCCTTCGACCATGCCAGCCTGCGCGCGGTCAAACAGGCGATCCCCGGCATCCGCACCGGCGGTATCGTCCATGCGCGCTACGGCGATCCGGTGGCCGTCGCCCGCTCCGCCGATCTCGACCAGCTCTGCATTGATCTCGACGTCTTCCATCCGGACGACGCGCGGGCGCTGCACGAGGCCGGCATCTCCATCCGCTGCCACGCCTACAGCCCGCAGCGGATCGAGCGTGCCGAACAGATCGGGCTCGACTACCGCCGCAAGCTGACCGACTGGCTGCGTGAAGGGCTGATCGACACCTTGTCCGGCGACGATGTCAGCTGGGTCCGCGCCCTGGTCGACGAGGCGTTCGCGAATCGGACAGGGCGCCCTACCGTCGCTTGACACTCGGGGCGCCGGGTCCCTACCGTAACTCTCCGGTTACCATCTGGCGGATTGTCCGACGGCGTCCTCTAGGGTCGCGTTTCGCAATCCGAGGAGGCTTCCATGTCGCTGAACATCTACCTCACCTTCGACGGCAACTGCCGCGAAGTGTTCGATTTCTACCGCTCCGTGTTCGGGGGCGAGTACCTGGACGTCCAGACCTATGGCGACGCGCCCCAGGACATGGGCGTGCCCGAGGCGGAGAAGGGGCGCATCATGCACATGTCGCTGCCGGTCGGCTCCAGCGTCCTGATGGGCAGTGACAGCTCCTCGGCCTTCGGCCCGCCGGCGACGGCAGGGAACAATTTCGCCATCTCGATCTCCGTCGACAGCCGCGAGCAGTGCGACAGCTATTTCGCCGGGCTGTCGGAGGGTGGCACCGTGAAGATGCCGCTGCAGGAGACCTTCTGGGGCGCCTATTTCGGCAACTGGACCGACAAGTTTGGCATCAACTGGATGGTCAACTTCCAGATGCCCCAGGGCTGACCGGTCCTCACGAGCCGCGACGACCGGATTGCCCGGCGGCCCGAGCGGCCGGGCGCGGCAATCGTTGTGTCGCCTTTGTGATAAATTCTCTGCGATAATACCGCTGGAGCCACCAAGCGGGGAGCGATGCCGTGACCACCAGACCGACCATGTTCGGCCAGATCCAGATGGGGGTCTCCGACGCCCCGCAGCCGGCCACCGCCGAACCGGACACGCCGTTCCGCATGCTGATCCTGGGCGATTTCAGCGGTCGCGGCAGCCGCGACGTGGCGCCTGACGCGGCCCGGCTCGCGGCGTCGCCGATCCCCATCGACCGGGACGATTTCGATGAGGTGTTCGCCAAGCTGGGCGTGGAGATCGCCCTGCCGCTCGGCGATGGCTGGCGCGAGGCCGTGCGGTTCGGCGAGCTGGACAATCTGCATCCCGACCATATCGTCGACCAGCTCGGGGTCTTTTCCGAGCTGCGGACCCTGCGCCGCCGGCTGCTGAACCCGGACCTGTTCGCCGCCGCCGCCGAGGAGGTGACGGGCTGGGGCGGCACGCCGGCGAAGCCCGAGCCGGCCGCCGCCGAGCCGGCGCCGCAGCCCGACCCCGAACCCCCGGAGGGCGGTGTGCCGCTGCCCGACGACCTGCTGGGCGCGGTGCTGTCGGAATCCGGCGAAGCGGCGGCGGATATGCGCAGCCGCACCGGCTCCGACCTGGCCGACCAGTTGATCCGCGACATCGTCGCGCCGCATGTGCTGCCGGCCCCGGATCCGCGCCAGGACCAGCTGGTCGGCGCGGTCGATGCCGCGACGGCGGCCCAGCTCCGCGCCATCCTGCACGACCCGGATTTCCAGCGCGTGGAGTCCGGTTGGCTGGCGCTCGACTTCGTGGTCCGCCGGCTGGAGACCGGCACCAAGCTCAAGCTCTACCTGCTGGATGTGTGCAAGGAGGATCTGGCGGCCGATCTCGACCGGGACTCGCTGAAATCCTCCGCCCTCTACAAGCTGCTGGTGGAACAGTCGCTGGAGACCCCGGGCGGGCTGCCCTGGTCGCTGATCGTCGGCAATTACAGCTTCGGCGGCACCGTCGGCGATGCCGACCTGCTGGGCCGGGTGGCGCAGGTGGCAGGCCGGGCCGGGGCGCCGTTCCTGGCCGGCGGCGCGTCGGTGCTGGCGGGCTGCCAGTCCTTCGCCCAGGACACGGACCCGGACAACTGGACCCTGAAGCTCGAGATCGACGCGGCGGAGGCCTGGGCCGCCCTGCGCGCCCTGCCGGATGCCGCCAGCGTGGCGCTGTTCCTGCCACGTGTGCTGCAGCGGCTGCCCTATGGCGTGCGCAGCAACCCGGTCGAGGCCTTCGACTTCGAGGAGATCCCCGAGGACGCCGATGCCGCGACCCGGCGGCAGGCCTATGTCTGGGGCAATCCGGCCTTCGCCGCCGCCTGCTTGATCGGCCAGGCCTTCACCGCCGATGGCTGGTCGCTGCGTCCCGGCGCGCCGAACCAACTCGACGGCATGCCGCTGCAGGTGGTGCGGGACGAGGGCGAGGAGTACCTGCTGCCCTGTGCGGAGTTGTGGCTGAGTGAGCGCGGCGCGGAGCAGATGCTGAACCGGGGCTTGACCCCGGTCTGGTCGGTGAAGAACGAGGACCGCGTCCGCGTCGGCCCGTTCCGGTCGCTCGCCGGCGGCGCGCTGAAGGGGCGCTGGGGCGGCTGAGCGGCTGTGGCCGCGATCAGTCGAGGCTGATCAGGCTCAAATCCTCTTCGTGGACGTAGAGCCGGATGCTCCCGTCCGCCGACGCGTCGTCCTCGCCGACGTAGTAGACCGTGCCGTCCGGCCGGTAGCGCCGTGCCGCGATCCGGATGCGCCGTTCGTCGGCAAACGGATTCTCGGCCATCGAGTCGATGGCAACGACGATCTGACGGCCGGCATGAAGCTCCAGGTCTATCAGGTTGAGCAGCCGGGCGTTCTCCCTGACCTGTGTGGTCGCGCCGATTGTCGGCGCGCCCTCCCTGGGCAGCGGGATGTAGCGGGTCCCCGGCGGCTCGCGCAGCATGGCCAGCGCCGCGACAGCCTCCAGTCGGAAGCCGTCTTCGTCGTCACTGTGTGTAGGGCGAAGGGCGGACTCCGTTCCGGTTCGGGCCTCCAGCGGCTGTCGCGGACCGATCCAGCGTGCCACCGGCACCGGATCGCCGCCGCCGCGCGGATGGTCGTCCGTCCATGGCCGCGCCGGGTCGTGGCGGCGCTCGGGGGCTATGTTCTTGCTGGTCAGCCGCACCGGATCGCCAGGCCGCGACGCGGCAACATCGTCGGAGTCGCCTCCAGGGGTCGACATGCACCGTCCTCCTCGCCTTCTCGCCGGCAGACGTCGTTCCCGCCCGGTCTCGGAGCCGCGTCTGGAAAAGCCTGGATAGGCCGCCCTCGTCACAGTGCCCTCACTGCGTCACACAGGGACCGGCGCGTTCCGGAGACGCCCAACGGGCGTTGCCCGAGGCGCTTCCGTCAGGCTGTCGCGATCCGCGTGACGACGTGTTCCATGTCAATGCTGTAGCGGGCGGTCTTCAGGCCCGGCTTGATGAGCGCCAGTGTGCCTTCGTGGACATAGAGCCGGATGTCGGACCCGTTCGCCGCCGACACCGGCCGACCCAGATAATAGACCGTACCATCCGGCCAGTAGTTGCGCGCGACGATGTGCAGCCACTGCCGGTCTTCGGGCCCGGCCTCCGTCCGGTTTGCAAGCGTCAGCAACGCCGCCACCGGACGGCCAGCATGCAGCTCGGCATCGATCCGGTCGAGCAGCTCCGCCGGCGCCATGTCGTCTCGATCACCCGACGGCGGGGCGGCGGCCCGGACGAGGACCGCGCCGTCCGGCCAGTGGCCGCGCAGCGTTGCGGGTGACGCGCAGCTCTGCAGCGGCTGTCGCGGACCCTTCCACACCGCCGCCGGAACCGGGTTGGGGGCGCCTCGGGGATGGCCGAGCGGCCAGGTCGCCAACGGCGCCTCGCGGCCCGCGGCGCGGATGTTCTGCGTCGTCAGGCGCACCGGTTCTCGGGGCCGGCTGGCCGCAACGGCGCCGACGTCAACGCGTCCCGTCGACATGGGCACGGTCCTTTTTTGAGATGCCGGCTCGCCGCCGCCCCGGCGGCCTCCGGTCCGTCGCGCCGCGGTCGCTCTCCATCGCCGCGGACACCCTGGCTGACTAGGTCCCGGACATCACCGTCGTGTCACAGGTCCGGCGATGTCCCTCCGCCCAGGCCGCGCAGGCCGTCGCCAATTTTGTGAGACCTCTGTGACCGGTGTCACGGCGCGCCGAAGTGGTTGCGGATATCAGCACCACAACCCCGCCTCCACATCCTATAGAGTGGACGGCGATAACATTGGACATAGAGGAAACTGCTCAATGGCTGAAGTCGATCTGGCCGCGCTGGCGTTGGAAGACATCGATGACGACGAAGATGATGTGGGCGACGAGGATGACGCCTTCCTGTCCGGCGCCCCGTCGGCCGCCTATACCAAGGGACGGCTGGCCAAGGACGTCGCCGGCTATTCCAAGCTGGCGGTCTCGACCGGCCTGTCCGGCGTCGGCCATACCGCCCGGGTCGCCAATCTGGTGCAGACCGGTGGCCTGACCACGGTGGCCGCGACCGGCGCCTCCGCCGCGCTCGCGCCGGTGGTGGCGGTGACCGGCCCGATCGGGATCGCGCTGTCGCTGGTCGAGAGCGGCTTCTCCGCCTACTCGGCCGTAAAGACCTACAAGCACATCAAGCATTTGGAACGGATCCTTGAGACCAAGCGCTCGCTGGCGAAGCCGGGCACGGTCGAGGCGATCATGTTCACCATCAAGAAGAAGAACAAGAAGCTGAAGCGCAAGGGGATCGGTTGCGTGCCGGTGTTCGGCAGCATCTGCAACACCGTCTACACCGCCGGCCGCTCGATCAAGAAGCGGGTCACGGGCACCCGGGGCGTCGAGCGCCGTCAGCAGGCGTCCATGCTGTGGCAGAACACCCTGATCGGCGACCAATGCGCCATTGCCGCCTGCCAGGAGCTGCTCGGACTGAAGGTCTACAACCTGATCGACGGCATGGCCGACGGACACTTGGTGCTGAAGAAGAAGCTGCGGTCGCTCTGAGCGATCCGTCCGCCCAAACCCCACGCTCAGAAGGACGCGACCCATGCCCATCACCGCAGCTCAGCTCGAACCGGGCGACATCCTGTTCAAGCATTCCAGCCCCGGCATCGTCAGCCAGGCGATCGCCAAGGGCCAGGGCAGCCACTACGACAGTGCGCTGCGCTCCATCAACATCGTGCCCGATGGCGGCAAGGAATTCGCGACGGGCCTGACCCATGTCGCCATGGCGGCCGGGCCGGACGACGTGATGGAGTTCGACGAGGGCGGGGCGTCGACGGCGGCGATCATCTTCCTGGCCGGCTTCGGTTTCGTGCGCGGCGGCATGAAGGTCGAGAGCCGCCGTGGCAACCGCTACGAGGTGTTCCGCTCAAACAACAAGGAACTACGGGCGGCGGCGGCCGACAAGGCGGAGCTGCTGTGGGACGTCACCCACCAGGAGGGCGCCAAGACCACCGCCAGCTACGGCCTCGGCAAGATGCTGCGCACCGCGCTGCTGCACCAGAAGGGCAAGCGCTACAAGTCGGAAGAGGATTTCGAGAACGATCTGAACGCCTGGCTGGAGGCCGGCTCGTCAAAGTGGAAGCGGCGGCCGAACCTGCAGTTCTACTGCTCGCATTTCGTGACCTATTGCTACACTTGGGCGGCCAAGGAGATCGGCTACAACGGCGTGTTCGGCTTCGACTACTCGATCGGCAAGGACAAGGTGAAGATCTCGCCGACCGAGCTTTATGTCCGGGTCGACCAGGCCGGCCAGTCGCATTTCCAGTTCAAGGGCACGCTGTACTCCTGACGCTTACGGAACCACCGCCGTCGCCTCGATCTCGACGCGCGCCTGCGCCTCGGCCAGGCCCGCCACCTGGACCAGGGCGATGGCCGGGAAGTGCCGGCCGAGGATCTCGCGATAGGCGGCGCCCAGCTCTTCCTGGACGGCGTTGTACTCCGCCATGTCGACCACGTACCAGGTCATGCGCACCAGATGCTCCGGCCCGCCGCCGGCCTCGGCCAGGACCGCCAGGATGTTCTTCAGGATCTGCCGCGTCTGGCCGACGAACCCGCCCTCGGCGAAGCGTCCGGCCTCATCCCAGCCGATCTGGCCGCCGACGAAGACCATCCGGCCCTGGGCGGCGATCCCGTTGGAGTAACCTTTGGGCGCCGGCCATCCCGGCGGCTGCAGGATCTGGTGCGGGGTGGGTGGCATGCTCAAATCGCCTCGTCTTGCGGGATGGATCGTTGGGTCAACGGCATTCGGCCTGATAGCGCTCGACCGCCTGGCGCAGATCGTCGGGAAGCGGGATCGGCCGGTGGGTCTCCAGCGACGTGGCGACCAGGACCAGCGTGGCGCGCAGCCGCTCCTCGCCGTCGCAGGCGGCGGCGATCGCCACCGTCATCGAGCTGGTGCCGATCTTGTCGACGGTCAGGCGCCAGGTCAGGGTCTCGCCCATCAGGCTGGGGCGCTGGAAGTGGCACTCGGCGTGCACGGTCGGCAGGCCCTGGCCGTCGGCCATCAGCCGGCCGGCATAGTCCAGGCCCAGGCGCTGATAGAACCAGTCCTCGACCAGCGCATTCATCAGGTCGAAGTAGCGCGGGAAATAGACGATCCCGCCCGGATCGCAATGGGAGAAGCGGACCAGCCGGTCGACGGTGAAGACGCGATCAGACCCCAAGATACCGTTCCTTCAGGCTCGGGTCGGCGCGGAAGGCGGCGGCGTCGCCGGCCCAGGCGACCCGGCCCTTCTCGATGATGGTGTGGCGGTCGGCAAGCTTCGCCAGGGCGTCGACATTCTTGTCGATCACCAGGATCGCCTGGCCGTCGGCCTTCAGCCCGGCGAGGCAGGACCAGATCTCCGCCCGGATCAACGGCGCCAGCCCTTCCGTCGCCTCGTCCAGGATCAGCAGGCGTGGATTGGTCATCAGCGCCCGGCCGATCGCCAGCATCTGCTGTTCACCGCCGGACAGCTGGCCGCCCATGTTGCCGCGCCGCTCGGCCAGCCGCGGGAACAGGCCGTAGACCCGCGTCTCGGTCCAGGGATCGGCGCGGCCCGAGCGGTTGGCGGCGGTGGCGACCAGGTTCTCGGCCACCGACAGGTTGGGGAAGATCTGCCGCCCTTCCGGCACCAGCCCCAGCCCGGCGCGGGCGATCGCGTAGGACGGACGGCCATTCAGGGCCGCGCCGTCCAGCGTGACCGTTCCGGCGCGCGGCGGTGTCAGTCCCAGGATCGAGCGGATGGTGGTGGTCTTGCCCATGCCGTTGCGGCCCATCAGGGTGACCAGCTCGCCTGCCCCGACCTCCAGCTCCATGCCGAACAGCACCTGGCTGTCGCCATAGAAGGTCTGCAGTCCTTCGGCGCGCAGCATCAGCCGGCCTCCTCGGCGGCGCCCAGATAGGCTTCCTGGACCGCCGTGTCGGCCCGGATCGCCTCGGGCGACCCGCTGGCGATCGCGCGGCCATAGACCAGCACGGTGATGCGGTCGGCCAGCGCGAAGACCGCATCCATGTCGTGCTCGACCAGCAGGATGGTCAGGGTGCCCTTCAGGGATCGCAGCAGGGCCACCATGGCGGCGGATTCCTCCGGGCCCATGCCGGCCATGGGCTCATCCAGCAGCAGCACGGTGGGGGTCGTGGCCAGGGCCATGGCGACCTCGAGCTGCCGCTGCTCGCCATGGGACAGGCTGGCGGCCGGCACGTCGGCGCGGCCCGAAAGCCCGACCCGTTCCAGGGCCTCCATCGCCGGATCGCGCAAGGCCGCATCGGTCCGGGCAGCGCGCCAGAAGCGGAAGCTGTGCCCGGCATTGGCCTGCACCGCCAGGGCGACATTGTCGGCGGCGGTGAAGCCGGAGAAGATGCTGGTCACCTGGAAGCTGCGCACGATGCCGCGCCGGGCCCGATCGGCGGTCGCAAGCCGCGACACGTCCTCGCCGGCGAATACGATGCGGCCGGCATCCTGGGCGATCTCGCCGGCCAGCTGGCCGATCAAGGTCGTCTTGCCGGCGCCATTCGGCCCGATCACCGCATGCAGTTCGCCGGGCCGCACGTCGAGCGACAACTCGTCGGTCGCCGTCAGACCGCCGAACCGCTTGGAGAGGCCCTCGGCCCGCAGCATCGCCGCCTCAGTCATTGGCCTCTGCCGGCTTCGCGGCCATGGCCGGCTGTGGCTTCGTCGCGCCGCCGCTCCGGCCCTGGATCAGGCCATAGAGGCCGCGCCGGGCGAACAGCACCACCAGCAGCAGGATCGGGCCCAGCACGATCTGCCAATGCTCGGTGATGTCGGCCAGCATCTCCTCCATCAGCAGCAGGGCCGCCGCGCCATAGACCGGGCCGAACAGGGTGCCCATGCCGCCCAGCACCACCATCACGATGATCTCGCCGGACCGCGCCCAGGTCATAAATGCGGGGCCGGCATAGGTGGTGGCGTTGGCCAGCAGCACCCCGGCCAGCCCGCCGCCGGCCCCGGCGATGGTGAAGGCCGCCAGCTTGTAGCGGTAGGTCGGGAAACCCAGCGCCTGCATGCGCCGCTCGTTCTCCTTCACGCCCCGGATCACCATGCCGAAGCGGGCGTTGAGCAGCCGGTGGCAGAAGCCGAGGAAGGCCAGCAGGATCGCCAGCACCAGGTAATAGAAGCTGGTGTTGTCCTCGATATCGATCAGGCCGCCGAACTCCGACCGGTTCCACAGCGCGATGCCGTCATCGCCGCCATAGCGCCGCATCGACACGAACAGGAAATAGAACATCTGGGCGAAGGCCAGCGTGATCATGATGAAGCCGATGCCGCTGGTGCGCAGGCAGATGGCGCCGATCACCAAGGCCGCCAGGGCCGAGGCCAGCACCGCCAGCGGCCAGACCAGGAAGGCGTTCACGCTGCCCGGCAGGCCGAACAGGGTGCTCCCTTCGAACTGGTGGAAGAACAGCACCCCGACCACATAGGCGCCGATGCCGACAAAGGCGGCGTGCCCGAAGCTGACCATGCCGCCGAAGCCGAGGATCAGGTCCAGGCTGGCCGCCGCCAGACCGAAGATCAGGATGCGGGTCGCCAGGCTGATATAGAACTTCGCCCCGGCCGCCTCGGCCACCACCGGCAGCACCAGCAGGATGGCGAGGGTGGCGAGCAGCACAATGCGCTCACGGGTCGCGAAGAGGCGGCCGAGCGCGGTCATGCGGCCAAACCTTGAAGGGGAACCACAGAGGCACAGAGACACAGAGAACCAACAATGGCCCCACCACCCGTTGTCATTCCCGCGAAGGCGGGAATCCAGGATACGCAGGCGTCGACTGGATTCCCGCCTTCGCGGGAATGACAACGGAGGGTGGGGGCCAGGAACGGCCCCCTCTGTGTCTCTGTGTCTCTGTGGTTCAACAGGTTGGTCATCACGCAGGCGCCGGAAAGAGCCCGCGGGGGCGGAAGAACAGCACCGCCGCCATGACGATGTAGATCGACATGGAGGAGAGCGAAGCGCCGACCCCGTCGGCGGTCGACGGGTCCAGCACCAGCTTGAAGGCGGCCGGCAGCAGGATGCGCCCGAAGGTGTCGACCAGCCCGACCAGCAGCGCGCCGATGAAGGCGCCGCGGATCGAGCCGATGCCGCCGATCACGATCACCACGAAGGTCAGGATCAGGATCTGCTCGCCCATCCCGACCTGCACCGCCAGGATCGGCCCGGCCATGGCCCCGGCCAGTGCCGCCAGCGCCGCGCCCAGTGCGAAGACCAGGCTGTAGAGCAGGGCGACATTGACGCCGAGCGCCCCGACCATCTCCCGGTTCGAGGCGCCGGCCCGGATCAGCATCCCGATCCGGGTGCGCCCGATCAGCGCCCACAGGAACACCGCGACTGCGATGCCGACGAATATGATCGCCAGCCGGAAGGCCGGGTAGGGGGCGCCCGGCAGGATCTCCACCGTGCCCGACAGGAACGCCGGCGTGTCGAGGAACACCGGCACCGGCCCCCAGATAATCCGCACCAGCTCGTTGAAGAACAGGATCAGCCCGAAGGTGGCCAGCACCTGGTCCAGATGGTCGCGCCGATACAGCGTCCGCAGCGCCACGATTTCGACGGCCAGCCCGACCAGCGCCGCCAGCGGCAGCGCCACCAGCAGCGCCAGCACGAAGCTGTCGAACAGCCCGGCGAAGGTCGCGGTCAGATAGGCCCCGACCATGTAGAACGAGCCATGCGCCAGGTTGATCATGTCCATGATGCCGAACACCAGCGTCAACCCGGCCGCCATCAGGAACAGCATGACGCCGAGCTGCACGCCGTTCAGCACCTGCTCGATGAGGAGGAGGGCGGTCATGCCCCTCTCCCTGTTCGTCGTCCCCGGGCTTGACCCGGGGACCCACCCCTACGCCGACGCTTGGCTGGGTGATGGGTGCCCGGATCAAGTCCGGGCACGACGCAATATGGGTGCAATGGCACGGTCCTCGGCTCGCGCCCTACATCGAGCAATCGTCGGCGTAGGCGTCCGCGTGGTTGGTGAAGACGGTTCCGATCAGGGTGTTGGTCAGGCGGCCCTGGTCGTCCTTGGTCACCTGCCGCAGGTAGAAGTCCTGGACCGGGAAGTTGTTGCGGTTGAACTGGAAACCGCCGCGCACGGATTCGAAATTGGCCGCCTGCAGGGCCGCCCGGAACGCCTCGCCGTCCTCGATATTGCCGTCGACCGCCTTGACCGCGGCGTCGATCAGCAGGGCCGCGTCATAGCCCTGGGAGGCGTAGAGCGACGGGATCCGCCCATAGGCCGCCTGGAAATCGGCGACGAAACGCTGGTTGGCGGCGTTGTCCAGATCCGGGCTCCATTGCGCGGTGTTCATCACGCCCAGAGCCGCGTCGCCGACCGCCGCCAGGATGTCCTGGCTGAACGAGAAGGCCGGGCCGAACAGCGGCACGTCGCCCTTGAGCCCCGCCTGGTCGTACTGCTTGACGAAGTTGATGCCCATGCCGCCGGGCAGGAAGAAGAACACCGCGTCCGGGCTGGCGGCGCGCAGCTGCGCCAGCTCGGCCGCGTAGTCCAACTGCCCGAGCTCGGTATAGACCTCGCCGGCGATATTGCCGGTGTAGTAGCGCTTGAAGCCGGTCAGCGCGTCGCGGCCGGCCGGATAGTTCGGCGCCAGGATGTAGACGTTCCGGAAGCCCTGGTCCTGGACATACTGGCCCATGGCCTCGTGGTTGTTGTCGTTCTGCCAGGCGACGTTGAAGAAGAACTCGTTGCACTGCGCCCCGGCCAGCACCGAGGGGCCGGCGTTGGGGCTGAGATAGATCACCTCGTTGCGGGCCATGGTCGGCATCAGGGCGAGCGCCAGGTTGGACCAGACGGTGCCGGTGATGATGTCGACGTCCTCGCGTTCGATCATGCGCTCGGCGAGCTGCTTGGCGACGTCGGGCTTGCGCTGGTCGTCGCCTTCGGTGACCACGGTATCGAGCCCGCCCAGCTTGCCGCCGACATGCTCCAGCCCCAGCATGAAGCCGTCGCGGATGTCGATGCCGAGCCCGGATCCGCCGCCGGACAGGGTGGTGATCATCCCGACCCGCACCTGATCCGCCGCCTGGGCCGCGCCCGTCGCCATCACGAGGGCCGACGCCATTGCCAATACCTTTGTTTTCATCGTTCTAAGCCTCCCAGCTCTTGTTGTGCTTCAGATTGATATTGCGTTCCGTGCTTTCTCCAGACCCCTCACCTTCCCACGGCTTCGCCGCGGGCCCCTCCCTCTCCCACAAGGGGAGAGGGGTATGACGCGAGCGCCGGCCAATTGCCCCTCTCCCCTTGTGGGAGAGGGAGGGACCCGACGCGAAGCGTTGGGAGGGTGAGGGGTCCAATGCCATGTCCGGCTGCCGTCATCCCGCCTTCCTGGCCTTCTCCAGCTCCTGCTGGCGCAGGCGGAAGCGCTGCACTTTTCCGGTCTCGGTGCGCGGCAGGGCCGTCACGAACTCGATCGCGCGGGGATACTTGTAGGGGGCGATGCGCTGCTTGACGAAATCCTGGAGCGCGGCGACCAGGTCGTCGCCGGCCGCCGACGGATCGCGCAGCACGATGAACGCCTTCACGACCGTGCCGCGATGGGCGTCCGGGGCGCCGACGACGGCGCATTCCTTAACCGCCTCATGGGCCATCAGAGCGGCTTCCACCTCCGGCCCGGCGATGTTGTAGCCCGACGAGATGATCATGTCGTCGGTGCGCGCCTGGTACCAGAAATAGCCGTCCTCATCGACCAGGTAGGCATCGCCGGTCAGGTTCCAGCCATCCAGGACGTAGTCGGCCTGGCGCGGGTCGTCGAGGTAGCGACAGCCGGTCGGCCCGCGCACCGCCAGCCGGCCGACGTCGCCGGCGGGGGCGGGGTTGCCGTCCTCGTCCAGAACGCAGGCCTCGTAGCCCGGCACCGGTTTGCCGGTGGAACCAGGGCGGATGTCGTCCACGGCGGCGGAGATGAAGATGTGCAACATCTCCGTGGCGCCGATGCCGTCGATGATGGCGATGCCGGTCTTGTCGCGGAACGCTTCCCAGGTCGGTTTCGGCAGGGTCTCGCCGGCCGAGACGCAGGATCGAAGACTGGAGATATCGTACTGATCCGCCAGGTCGATCATCGCCCGATAGGCGGTTGGCGCGGTGAAGCAGATGGTCGCCTTGTGGTCCTGGATGCCCTGCAGCAGTACGTCCGGCGGCGCCTTCTCCAGCAGCAGGGTCGCCGCGCCGACGTGGATCGGGAAGGTGACCAGCCCGCCCAGGCCGAAGGTGAAGGCGATCGGCGGGCTGCCGCAGAAGATGTCGTCGGCGGTGGGTTTCAGGATATGCGGCGGGAAGCAATCGCACATCGCCATCACGTCGCGATGGGCGTGCATGGTGCCCTTGGGCTGCCCCGTCGTCCCGGAGGTGAAGGCGATCAGGCAGATGTCGTCGACCGCCGTCTCGACCGCCTCGAATTCCGGCGGCTTGTCGGCCATCAGGCTCTCGAGCCCATCCTCGGCATCACCGCCGAATTGCACGATACGGTCGAGCGCGGGCGCGGTGGCGGCAGCTGTGTCCAGCTCCTCGAACAGGCGGGCGTCGCACAGCGCCAGCGAAACCTGCGCCTTGTCCAGGATGTAGCCGAGCTCGACCGCGCGCAGCAGGGGCATGGTCGGCACCGCGATGCCCCCGGCCTTGGTGACCGCGAACCAGCAGGCGACCATCATTGGGTTGTTGGCGCCGCGCAACAGGACGCGGTTGCCGGGCACAATGCCGAGATCCTCGACGAGCACCCGGGCGAGGCGATTGATCCGGCCATGCAGCTCGCCATAGGTCCAGGTGCCCGACGGGGTGATCAGGCAGGCGCGGTCGCCCCAGCCGTTATCCATAGCCTTATCAAGCAGTTCCGCCGCACAGTTCATGCGGTCCGGGTACTGCAGCGCGGGCAGCGTGAAGGTGAGTTCGGGCCACTGGTCTTCGGGCGGCAGGTTGTCCCGGGCGAAGGTGTCGATATGGGCGGTGTATTCGGCCATGCTCACCCCCTTTCCGTCGCGCGACCGTGCTCGGCGAGTCGGTCCTCGTCCTTCGACAGGCTCAGGATGAGGACCTCGCATCGTGCCTCATTGGCGAATCGTCGAAGTCCGCCAGCGTCCTCTCTCGCCCTCATCCTGAGCTTGTCGAAGGACACGGGCGAGAGAGGACGCGGGCGGCAGGCGCTGAACGCGCCGCTGCTGTCGCACGGCCTAACCACGCGCCGCCTCCATGGTCTGGCGGGCAATGATCAGCCTCTGCACCTCCGTGGCACCTTCATAGATCCTCAGTGCGCGGATCTCGCGATAGAGCTCCTCCACCTTCACGCCGGAGACCACGCCCAGCGCCCCGAAGATCTGCACCGCGCCGTCGATCACCGACTGGGCCGCCTCGGTGGCGTGCATCTTGGCCATGGAGGCCTCGCGGCTGATCCGTTCGGCACCGGCATCCTTGGCCCAGGCGGCGCGGTAGACCAGCAGGGCGCTGGCATCGACCGCCGTCGCCATGTCGGCGATGCGCGCCTGGGTCATCTGCAGATCCGCCAGCGGCCTGCCGAAGAGCTTCCGCTCGGCGGCGCGGGCGACGGCCTCGTCCAGGGCGCGGCGGGCAAAGCCCAGCGCGGCGGCGCCCACGGTCGGGCGGAACACGTCCAATGTCGCCATGGCGATCCGGAAGCCCTGGCCCGGCTCGCCGAGCAGGCTCTCGGCCGGCAGTCGGCAATCCTCGAAGGTGAGGGTGCCCAGCGGATGCGGCGCGATCAGGTCGAAGCGCTCGGTGACCGAGAGGCCCGGTGCGTCGGCATCGACGATGAAGGCGCTCAGCCCCTTCGCACCCGGCGCCTCGCCGGTGCGGGCGAAGACCACGTAATGGTCGGCGATGCCGGCATTGGAGATCCAGGTCTTGGCTCCGTTCAGCGCCCAGCCATTGCCCTCCCGCCGCGCCTCGGTGGCCAGTGCCGCGACGTCGGACCCGGCCTCGGCCTCCGACAGCGCGAAGGCGGCGATGGCCTTGCCCTCGCGGACCGGCGGCAGGTAGCGGTCCTTCTGGCCGTCGGTGCCGAACAGGCTGATCGGGCCGGTGCCCAGCCCCTGCATGGCGAAGGCGAAATCCGCCAGGCCGGCATGGCGGGCCAGGGTCTCGCGCATCAGGCACAGGCTGCGGACATCCAGCCGCTCCGATACGCCGCCATGGGATTCCGGCACGCTGTGTTCCAGCCAGCCGCCATCGCCCAGCCGGGCGACCAGGTCGCGGCAGGCGGCATCCACATCCGTGCCATGGGCGTGCCCGGCCAGCGCCTCTCCGGCCCAGCGATCGGCGGCGGCGGCAAGCGCGCGGTGCCGGTCGTCGAAGAAGGGCCAGTGGAGGAAGCTGGTGTCGGCCATCAGTTGCCTTCGAAAACCGGTTTCTCTTTCGCCGCGAAGGCCTTGTAGGCGCGGGTGAAATCCCGGGTGGACATGAGCCGCGCCTGGGCCTCGGCCTCGGCGTCGATGGCGGCGTCCAGCCCCATGTCCCATTCCTGGTGCAGCATGCGCTTGGTCATGGCGTGGGCCTGGGTCGGGCCATCGGCGAGGCGCCTGGCCATCGCCTGGGCCTCGGCCAGCATCGCGTCCGGGTCGCAGAGCCGGTTGAAGAAGCCCCAGCGCTCGGCCTCCGTCCCGTCCATGCTGCGCCCGGTGTAGAGCAGCTCGGCGGCGCGGCCCTGGCCGATGATCCGCGGCAGCATGGCGCAGGCGCCCATGTCGCAGCCGGCGAGGCCGACGCGCACGAACAGGAAGGCGGTCTTGGACTCCGCCGTGCCGTAGCGCAGGTCCGAGGCCATGGCCAGGATCGCGCCGGCCCCGGCGCAGACCCCGTCGACCGCGGCGATGATCGGCTGCGGACAGGCGCGCATGGCCTTGACCAGGTCGCCGGTCATGCGGGTGAAGTCGAAGAGCTGGGCCGGCTTCATCTCGGTCAGCGGCCCGATGATCTCGTGCACGTCCCCGCCGGAGCAGAAATTGCCGCCCGCGCCGGTGAGCACCACCACCCGGATGTCCTCGTCGCCCGCCAGCGACCGAAACAGGTCGCGCAGCTCGGCGTAGGAATCGAAGGTCAGCGGGTTCTTCTTCTCCGGCCGGTCCAGGGTGATGGTCGCCACCCGGTCGTCGACGCTCCAGCGGAAATGCCGCGCCTCATAGGCCGCCATGCTCATGCCGTAGGTCCTCCGGAGCCGGCGGCGCGCACCGACTGCTTCGCCTGGGCCAGCGTGTCCATCAGCGTCGCCATCTCCTCCCGCTCCAGCCCGGCGAACAGGTTCGCGATCCAGCCCTCATGGGCCCGCGCCATACGCCGGAAGGCATCCCGGCCGGCGGCGGTCAGGGTGACGGTCTGGCTGCGCCGGTCGCCGCTGCTGCGGGCGCGGCGCACCATGCCGACGGACTCCAGCCGGTCGGCGATGCCGGTGACATTGCCGTTCGTGACCATCATGCGGCGGCTGAGCTCGCCCATGGACAGTCCGTCGGGCGCCTTGTCGAGCTGCGCCAGCAGGTCGAATTGCGGCAGGGTCACGTTGAACCGGGCCCGCAGCTTGGCGCGCACCTCGGCCTCGATCAGGTTGGCGCAGGTCAGCATCCTCAGCCATAGGCGCAGCTCCGGCTTGCGGCCCGAGGCGGTGACCTCGTGGTCGATGGGGCTCGTGATCGGCTGGCCGTCATCCATCACATGATCTCGCCGCCGGCGACCGCGATCGCCTGGCCGGTGATGCCGTCGGAGCCCGCGTCGCACAGCCAGAGGACGGCGCCGGCGACCTCGTCCGGCCGGGTGAGGCGCCCTTGCGGGTTCATCCTGGTCAGCTCCGCCAGCGCCTCGTCCTCGCTGCGGCCGGTCTTCGACCGGATGGTGTCCAGCGCCTGGGTGACCATGTCGGTCTCGGTGTAGCCAGGGCAGACGGCGTTCACGGTCACGCCGGTGCGGGCATGCTCGATGGCCAGCGACCGGGTCAGGCCGACTACGCCATGCTTGGCCGCGCAATAGGCGGCGGTATAGGCGTAGCCGCGCAGCCCGGCGACGCTGGCGATGTTGACCACCCGGCCCCAGCCGCGCTCGACCATCCCGGGCAGGATCGCGTGGGTGCAGGTGTAGACCCCGGTCAGGTTGACCGCGAGGATGCGGTTCCAGTGCTCCGCGTCCATCTTGCGGAACGGGGCGCTGGCGGCAATACCGGCATTGTTGACCAGGATGTCGACCGGCCCCAGCGCCTGCGCGGCGGCGGTGAACGCCGTGTCGATGGCGGCAGGGTCGGTGACGTCGGCGGTTGCAACGAAGGTGTCCGCCGGAAGCTCGGCAGCCAGCCGGTCGAGCGCTTCGCGCTTCCGGCCGGTCAGCGTCAGCTTCGCGCCCTGGGCTGCCAGCGTGGTCGCGATTGCGGCGCCGATGCCTCGGCCAGCGCCGGTGACCAGGGCATGCCGGCCGGCAAGCCGCGCCTCCGTGCTCTGTGGTCCGGTCCGCCCCTCGGCTGCGTCGGAAGCCGCCAATCGTCACTCCGGCCGCCTGGGCGGCGCTGTCGTGAAAATTATTTGAAGCTTAAAGCGATTTTCGAGATGCGGGCAAGACTTGTTTGTCGGGCGGTTCGGGCCGCGCGATCGCAGCGCCGGGCTCCGCGGCCCGGCCGTCCCGCTTAACGGAAAGTTTGCGCATTGCCTGTCAATTCGGCATCGATGACGACGGCGCGCCACAAAAGACAGGACCCGGGCCGATGGGTGATCCGCGAGGTCGATGTCGATCTCGCATCCCTGCCGCAGGCGGTCGATGTCGGCCGGTCGCAGATCCGAGCGTTCCTGTTCATGGTGATCGGCGCCTCCTGGCTGATCGGCGCCCTGGGACTGTCCGGCCGATTGCCGCTGCCGGCGGTGATGCAGGCGGGGATCGTCTGGGGCGGGGCGCTGATGGGCGCCCTCCTGCTGATTGCCGGCCTTGGACTGATGCGCAGGCGGCAGGCAACGCTCCACACCGACGGCGTGACGTTTCAGAGCACCGGGATGAAGGACCGGTTCGTGCCGATCGCCGCGTATCGTGGGGTGGCCTATGCGGAGGTGCTGATCGGCAGGGGCCGGCGCAACAGCAGCCTGGATGTGCCGACCCATATCCAGGTCATCGAGCTGCTGCACGACGATCCGGCTTTCTCTGTCCCGCTCTTCGTCAAACGATCGGACCTGATCCCCCGGCGGCGCTGGGAGGACTATGCGCGCCGGCTCAGGCTTCCGGCCCTGGAGGTCGATTTCGCCGCGCCGGACGGCCTGTCGGCCCGTCCACACGACGCGCTCGACACGCCGCTGGTGGAGCGGCTTCGGAATGGTGACGCCGAACCGCCTTCCGGCGATGGCGACCGGTCACCCCGAGGTTTGCGGGTCGAGGAGGGTGCGAGGGATGGCGCGACCATCACCATCGCGGCGCCGCGGACGCCGTATTGGTTCTACGGCCTGCTGTTGATCCCGATCGGCGTTCTCTACCTGGCGGCGCGCCTTGTGGATCTGGTGCCCTTCGTGCTTGCCGTCGCGGTACCGGCCACCCTGATCCTGCTGGCCTTCCTCGTCTATCGGGACCGGGCGTCACGCCGGACCCTCACCCTCGATGCGGCTGGCATCACGGTGTCCGACGACCTCGCCTCCGAGCCCGGCACAGACGGATCCATCCGGCTCGGCGAGATCGAGTCCATCGCCGTCCGCCGGCACCGCGGCAATCTGGGCGATGAGCTTGTGATTGCCGGTGACGATCGTCGGATGCGGGTCGGGCTCGGCCTGTCCCGGTCGGCCCTGGTCTGGCTGAAGCGATACCTCGTCGCGGGGATGGCGAAGGCGTAATCATGCCCCGGAATTGCCGGCCCGCCAGCCGCCCGGTTCCAGGCCGTTAACCGGTTCTTCTCGGAATCCTGCTGGATTTGGCGCCGAAGGAGAAGGCGGACATGGCGATCTCGGGCTTGCGGAGCTGGCACAATTTGCGTGTGGACGCCAATCTGACGTTCCTTCCCCAGACCCTGGATCTGTCGCCGTCGCGCATTGGCGCCGTGCTGCTGATGCTGTTCGGCGGGTTCTGGATCGGCGTCACGATCATGGCCCTGGGCGGCGTCACGTCGCTGCCCCGGGACGACCTGATCTTCCTCGCGGGCGCCACCGTGATCGGCGCCGGCGTCATCCTCTGGGGGCTCTCGCAACTGTTCCGGCGCCATCACGCGGTGCTGAGCGCCGACGGCGTCGAGGTCACCGAGCGCAGCCTGTTCGGGGCCAAGGCCTGGTACGAGCCCTATGGCGCCTTCCAGGGCGTGCTGCACCGCCGCGTCGTGATCCGCAGCAAGAACCACACCCGCACCTATCAGGTCATCGAGCTGCTGCATGACGACCGCGACAAATCCGTGCCGCTCTACGTCCGGCGGTCGTCGGAGATGCCGCGATCGCGCTGGGAGGGCTATGCCGCGCGACTGAAGCTGCCGGCGCTGGAAATGGAGGATGGCGCGCTGCTGTCCCGCGCGCCCGGCGATCTCGACAAATCGCTGCGGGAGCAGGTCGCCGAGGGGACCGTGTCCCATGCCTTCGACCCGGACGCGCCGGCGCCGGACGGGCTCGTGGTCACCCGCGATCACGCCAATGCCTTCACCATCGCGATCACCGCGCCGCGCTTCCCGCTCTGGTTCCTGTCGGTCTTCGTGCTGGTCGGTGCCGGCCTCGTCGTCGCGGCGTTTCTCGGCGGCGAGAAGCCGATGCTGATGCTCGGCGTCGGCCTCCTTTTCGGCGGCGTACCGCTCTACATGCTGTACCGCGACCGGACCTCGGCCCGGTCGCTGAAGATCGAACGCGACCGCCTGATCCTCGACGATGAGATGCGCAGCCGGCGGCGCGGCCCGGAGTCCATGAGTTTCGACGAGATCGAGTCGATCCGGCTCAGGGCCGAGGATGGCAATTTGGGCAAGGAGCTCGTCATCGCCGGCGACCGGGACCAGATCAAGGTCGGCTCCGGCCTGTCCCGGGAAGCCCTCGACTGGCTGAAGAACTTCCTCACCGCCGCCATTGCCACCGCCTGACGGGGATTTGAAGGTGACGCGCGGCCGGAGCATGCCACAATGGGGGTATGGAGGGCCGGCAAGTCCGCAAACCGCGCCGGGTTCCCAGGGTTGGCGATTTAACGGTTCCTTGACGGAAAACGAAAAAAATCGTTGGTTTGCACCGGCTTATTGAGGGCGATGCATGGCACAGGTGATCAAAAGAAACTTCCGGCGAGATTTCCGCCGCGATTATCCGTGCCTGTCCGTGCAGGTCGGCGACGACATCGTGCACACCCGCGACTGGTCGCTGGGCGGCTTCGCCATCTATGACATGCACCGGCTGTCGGTGCCCTGTACCGTCGACGACGTGCTGTGCGGCACGCTCGGCCCGTCGACGGAATCGCCGGTCTACGAGTTCACCGCCACGGTGGTGCGCATGGAGCCGGGCAGCAACATGCTGGCCTGCAAGTTCATCGACATGTCCTCGGACTGCTTCAACTTCCTGGAGAAGCTGCTGCGCCGCCCGGAAGGGGCGCAGGAACAGTCGGTTGGCGGGAAGAGCTAAGCCCCGACGATCGGTTCAGTACGGGCTTTCCACGTCGCCCAGCTCGACATAGACACTCTTCAACTGCGTGTAGTGCTCCAGCGCCGCCAGGCCGTTCTCGCGGCCGATGCCGGATTGCTTGACGCCGCCGAAGGGCACCTCCACCGGCGTGATGTTGTAGTTGTTGATCCAGCAGGTGCCGGCCTGCAGGCGCGCCACGATGCGATGGCCGCGGGCGAGGTCGCGGGTGAAGACGCCGGCGGCCAGGCCGAAGGGCGTGTCGTTGGCGCGGGCGATCACCTCGTCCTCGTCCTCGAAGGCCATCACCGCCATCACCGGGCCGAAGATCTCCTCCCGCGCGATGGTCATGTCGTCGCGGCATTCGTCGAACACCGCCGGGGTCACGAAGTACCCGTCCTTCAGCGCGGGGTCGTCGGGCACGGTGCCGCCGCAGAGCAGCTTGCCGCCCTCCGCCTTGCCGACCTCGACATAGCCGAGCACCTTGTCGCGATGATCGGCGCTGATCAGCGCGCCGATATCGGTCTCCGGGTCCAGCGGGTCGCCGATCTTCATGCTCTCGACCCGGGCCAGGAGCTTCTCCAGGAACGCGTCCTTGATGGTGCTTTCGACGAACACCCGTGTGCCGTTCGAGCAGACCTCGCCCTGGGTGTAGAAATTCGCCAGCAGCGTGGCCGAGACGGCGTTGTCCAGATCGGCGTCGGCGAACAGGATCAGCGGCGACTTGCCGCCCAACTCCATGGTCACGTGCTTCAGGGTCTCCGCCGCGCCGGCCATGACCTTGCGCCCGGTCGGCACCGAGCCGGTCAGCGACACCTTGGCGACACCCGGATGGGTGCCGAGCGCCTGGCCGGTCGGGCCGGAGCCGTGCACGACGTTGAAGGCGCCAGCCGGGAGCCCGGCCTCGGTGTAGATCTCGGCCAGCGCCATGGCGGTCAGCGGCGTCAGCTCCGACGGCTTGAACACCATGGTGTTGCCGCAGGCCAGCGCCGGGGCCGATTTCCAGCAGGCGATCTGGATCGGGTAGTTCCACGCCCCGATGCCGGCGCACACCCCCAGCGGCTCGCGGCGGGTATAGGCGAAGGCGTTGGGCAGGTCGACATGGCTGCCATGCAGGCTGGCCGCCAGCCCGGCGAAGAACTCGATGGCGTCGGCGCCGGAATCCACATCCACCACCGTCGCCTCGGCGATCGGCTTGCCGGTGTCCAGCACCTCAAGCCGCGCCAGATCCTCCCGCCGCTCGCGCAGCAGCGCGGCGGCCCGGTTCAGAATCCGGCCGCGCTCCGCGCCCGGCATGGCCGACCATTCCGCGAAGGCGTCGGCTGCGGCCTGGACCGCCCGGTCGACATCGACCTCGCTGGCGACCTGCACCTCGCACAGCACCTTGCCGGTGGCCGGATTGATGGTCGGGAAGCTCTGCCCGGAATGGGCGTCGACGGGCGCGCCGCCGATATAGAGCTTGCGGGTCTCGAGCGTTTCCATGCGGGAGTCGTACAAGGCCGCGGCACGGCCTGTCGAGACCTCTGGCGGTCGACCGGTAATATCGACGGGACAGCGACCGTATCGGGCTAGTTCGTCTTCTGCTTGGTGATCTTCAAGCCGGAGTACCGGCCGTTCCGAAGGAACGCGCAGAAGGCGTCGGTCGCAACCACGTAGGAGGGCATCTCAAGGATGCGCTGCAGCGGGATCGAGAGGTCGAAGGCGGTGCGATCCAGCGTCCAGGTTCGTCCGACCTGCGTGCGGCCGCAGAGGTCGCATTGCTTGTAGGACCCTTCGGTCAGCCTCGCGGTCGGCGGCACTTCCAGCTCGATCAAGGGTTCACCAGGGGCGTCGGCTTCGAGCCATCGCCGTCCCCTGAATGTCTTGTAGGACAGGTCAGCCCGGGCACCGGCGATCGGGAACCCGGCAGTGCTCATCTGATCGAAAACCGACTGCTTGACGAACACCATGGACATGAGTGTCCAGTTGAAATCCTGCACCACCCCGCGCAGTTCGCCTGTGGACGGCCCGAAGCTGGTTCCGGGCTCCACCGGCCGCCGCGGCCCCAATACCGGCTCCAGTTGGGCCTTGACCGATCGGAGTTCGGCCACTGTCATCGGGGCGGGCGGCTTTCGTCGACCATCCCTTGGACCCGAATCCAGGAATTCGCCGACGATGCCGCCCAGCGCCGCAATATCCGCGCACGCTATTGTCGGGTAGCGCAAAGGGCCGCCCCATTGGGTGCAGGTCGGACAATTCACGCCCCGGATGGAGCACTCGTACCGGCCGAACAGGTCGAGGTCCTCGTTGGGATTGGGGCCGAGCCTGAAGATCGTCATCCGCCTACCGGCCAAGCTGGATCGTTGCCGGGCTCTGGAGGTCGCGCCGCTCGACGATGGTCCCGAAGGGATCGAGCAGCACGATGTGCCCGCGGCCTCGGGAATCGGCGCAGACCGTGAAGTTGACCCGGCGGCTGCGTTCGATGCGGCCGGAGAACGCGACCTCGCCGCAGGTCAGATCGTAAGCGCAGACCTGGGAGAGATCGTTTCGGCGCGAGTTGGCCAGGATGACCCGGACGCGCGAGCGGAACCGGTTCTGCCCGTTCTGCTGCGGCGCCGGGTCGGCGAAGCAGGCCTCGTTCAGCACGTCGAGGAACTGGCTGGAGAACCTCTGGGCCTGGGCCGGGTCGGAAGACAACGCGGCCAGGCACAGGCAGGCCAGGGCCAGAAGAAGCGCGATGGGACGGGGCAGGGGCGGGTCGGTGCGGCTCATCGGGATCCTGTGGACGATGCGGTTACCCGGGGGCGGTTCTTGAGTTACGAGATCCGCGGGCGACCGGATGCAGACCGGTGTCTACGGCAACAGGCTGCTGAGGGTCGCGATGCCCAAATCCTCAGCCTTCGCGTCGAGTTCGGCAAGCGTGTCGTTCGGCAATTCCACGCCGTCGCGGCGATGCCGGGCCTCCGCCCGTGCCTCCAGCTCGCCCGGATAGAAAATCTCATCATGGCCAACGGCTTGTGGTGCCGACTTCAGGCTCTCGATCAATCGCTCCATATCCGCCTCGAAAGAGTCGGTCGGGCGAAACGCCGCGATGTCGAACGCCAGCGCCAGATGGCCGGCGCCGCTTTCGCCGTCCGGCACATAGGGGCCGGTGATGTCGGGGCCGAAGCGGCCGCCGCCGAGGACGCCCGACAGCACATCCATCAGGGTCGCGATGGCATAGCCCTTATGGCCGGCCATGGGCAGGATGCAGCCGGCGATCCCGGCCGCCGCATCGGTGGTGGGCCGGCCCTCGGCATCGAGCGCCCAGCCTTCCGGAATCGGCGCGCCCTGTTGCCTGGCGACGTAGAGCTTGCCGCGGGCGACCGCCGTATTGGCGATGTCCAGCATCATCGGCGGGTGCCGCCCGCCCGGCGCGGCGATCGACCAGGGATTGGTGCCGACCCGGGCCTCGCGGCCGCCCCAGGGCGTCATGGCCGGGCTGGCATTGGTGGACAGGAAGCCGATGCAGCCCGCCATCGCCGCCATGCGGGTGAAATACATGGCGGTGCCGAAATGCCCGGAATTGCGCACCGCGACGGCGCCGATGCCGTGGACCTTGGCGCGGGTGATCGCCTCCTCCATGGCGCGGGCCGCGACCACCTGGCCGACCCCGTCATGGCCGTCGATCACCGCGACGGCGCCGCCATCGACGACCAGCTCGGCATTCGTGGCCGCCTTCATGGCGCCGGTCCGCAGCCGTGCCGCGTACCAGAAGATGCGCATGACACCGTGGGACGGATGTCCCCAGAGGTCGGCCTGCACCAGCGAGTCGGCCAGCAGCGCCGCATCCGCCTCCGGCATGCCGAGCGCGCGGTAAACGGACGTCGCGAATGCGAGCAGACAATCCGGCGGGATCGGGCGGTTGGACATTGGATTTGATGCCTGTCGGAGGGGCGGCCGGGCCGCGTCGCACCGTCAACAGTATCACCGGGGCAACGCCGGACCGAGATCGCCGTGGAAGGGGCCCAGGATCGTCCCGCTGCCGCCCCAATGCGGGTGCCGAATAGGCCGGCTGCAACCCATCGGCGATGTCCGGGCCCGTCGGATTCGGAGAGGCCGGCCGCCGACCCGATGGTCGACGCCGGCGCTGTCACCGGGCCTTCGCGCCGGATCGTGCCAACGGGGCCTTCGCCTTGGACGAGTTCAGAAGATGACTGAGAAAGCCGGGTCCCCGGCAGACCGGGGTGGAATGGGACTGAAGTTGCTCGTTGGACTGATGGCGGCAGCGATCCTGGCAGCCCTCCTGGTGGCCAAGTTCAACCGGGACGCCGTCACGGTGCACTATCGAACGACGCTCGAGGTCGAGGTCGATGGCGCGGTCCATGTCGGCTCGGGCGTCATGAGCATGCGGCTTGTCGAGACCCGGCGATCATGGGGGACGACCGGCATCGGTTTTCTGGTGGCCGGGGAGGCGATCCCGGTGGATCTCGGGGATGGGCGCTTTCTGTACCTGACCATGAGCGGTGGCGACGGAGTCCGGATCGAGGGCTGGAACGACCACGCATCCCACGTCATGACCCATTGGAAGTTCCTGATGGTCGCGTTCCGCGATCATTCCGTCCGTGGCTTCGCACCCATGTTCCGCCACTGGAAACAGGAAAGGCCAGTTGTCGAGGTGCCGCTTCTCATTCTGCCGAAGCTCTACCTGTCCACGGATCCTGGTGATCCGGCCTCGTTCCAGTTCGTGAAACCGGACGGTCTTGCCGCAATGGGCATCCGGATTCAGCGGGTCAGGGTGGCGATCACCGATGCCCCCGTCACGCGCGGACGGATCGGCGATCATCTTCCCTGGCTTGACGGATTCGATCGTAATGGGTCGATGTATCGCTTCGATTTCACGCGCTGACGAACAGGGCGGTTGACCGTCCCGGGCACGGCACCCTATCACCGAGCGCCGCGCTGGAGGCAGCGCCAGGACCATGGGGAGGGGCGGTTGGCCGGGAAGGGCTTCGATTACGTGATCGTCGGTGCCGGGTCGGCGGGGTGCGTGCTGGCCAACCGGCTGTCGGCGGACCCGGACATTCGGGTGCTGGTGCTGGAGGCGGGGCCGAAGGACCGGACCTGGAAGATCCACATGCCGGCGGCGCTGACCTACAACCTCGCCGACGACCGCTACAACTGGTTCTACCACACCGAGCCCCAGGACCACATGGACGGCCGGCGCATGTACTGGCCGCGCGGCCGGGTGCTGGGCGGCTCCTCGGCGCTGAACGCCATGGTCTACATCCGTGGCCACGCGCTCGACTATGACCGCTGGGCCGAGGATCCGGACCTGGCGCACTGGTCCTACGCAAACGTGCTGCCGTATTTCCGCAAGGCGGAGACCCGGGCCAAGGGGCCGGACGCATATCGCGGCGGCGACGGGCCTCTGAACGTCTCGACCGGCACATCCGACAACCCGCTGTTCGATGCCTTCATCGAGGCCGGCGTCCAGGCCGGTTATCCCTTCACCGAGGACATGAACGGTTTCCAGCAGGAAGGTTTCGGCCGGATGGACATGACCATCCACAAGGGCCGCCGCTGGAGCGCCGCGCGGGCCTTCCTGCGCCCGGTCCTGGGCCGGCCGAACCTGACCGTGGAGACCGGTGCGCTGACCACCCGCGTGCTGTTCGACGGCAGCCGCGCCACCGGCGTCGAATACCGGCAGGGCGGCAAGACCGTGACCGCCATGGCCGAGCGGGAGGTCATCCTGGCCGGCGGCGCGATCAACTCACCGCAACTCCTGATGCTCTCCGGCGTCGGTCCGGCCGATCATCTGGGCGAAATGGGCATCCCGGTCGTCGCCGACCTGCCCGGTGTCGGCCAGAACCTGCAGGACCATCTGGAGCTCTATGTGCAGCAGGCCTGCACCCAGCCGATCACCCTCTACAGCGTGCAGCGCGGCCTGCCGATGGTCTGGACGGGGCTGCGCTGGTTCCTGTTCCAGTCGGGGCCCGGCGCCTCGGCCCATCTGGAGGCTGGCGGCTTCATCCGCCGCAACGACTCCGTGCCGCACCCGGACCTGCAATACCACTTCCTGCCCTCGCAGGTGATCGACCATGGCCGGGTCAGGCCGGAGCTGCACGCCTACCAGGCCCATGTCGGGCCGATGCGGCCGACCAGCAGCGGCTATTTGAAGCTGCGCTCGACCGATCCGCTGGACCATCCGCTGATCCAGCCGAACTACCTGGCGACCGAGGGCGACCGGGAGGAGATGCGGGACAGCGTCAAGCTGACCCGCGAGATCTTCGCCCAGAAGGCCTTCGACCCCTATCGCGGCGAGGAGGTCGCGCCCGGACCGGACGTGCGCAGCGACGCCGAGATCGACGCCTTCGTGCGCGCCAGGGCCGACAGCGCCTATCACCCGTCCTGCACCTGCAAGATGGGATCGGACAACATGGCGGTGGTCGATGGCGAGACCCGGGTGCGCGGGCTGGAGGCGTTGCGCGTGGTCGACGCCTCGATCATGCCCAGCATCGTCAGCGGCAATCTGAACGCCCCGACCATCATGATGGCGGAGAAGGCGGCCGACATGATCCTCGGCAACCCGCCGCCGGACCCCTCGAACGCGCCGGTCTACCGGCCGCCCGTGATGGCCGGGCCTTAGGAGGCCGGATCACTCCCGCACATAGGTCAGCTCGGCCGTGTGGGTATCCCGATCGTACAGCCAGATCTGCCGCACCTGCCGCGGCCTGCGGTTGGTCGCGCGGTCATACTGGTCGGCGACCATCATGATCGCGACATATCGTCCGTGGGGCACGACGGATAGCGAGGGCACGCCGCGATTGTTGCGGTCATAGGTCTGGTAGATGCCGGGCAGGACATCACCGAGATCGATGATCTCGAGGTATTCGCCCTCGGGCGAGAGGATGAACAAGCCCGGTTCGCGCTGGCGCGCCGCGACATACACCCCGTTCGCCGGGTCGAAGCCGAGCGAGTCCAGGTTGCGCATCCGGTGCAGCATGCGGAAATCCTTCCAGCGTTCCGCCACGGCGTCGAAGCGATAGAACGCGCCGGCCCCGCCGCCGCCGGACGAGACGATGACGACAAGATCGTTGTCGGTGTCGTAGGCGATGCCCTCGGGCCAGGAGATCCGCTCGAAATTGGGTGGAATCTCGACCGTGCGGCTGTTGCCGGCCGGCAGATCGATGATCTCGATACCGGTGTCCAGGATGCGGTAAGCGGTCCGTCCATCCGGCGCGAAGGTCACGGTTTCGGGAGCCATGACGTCCGCCTCGTCTTCGCCGACCGGTCCTGATGCAGTCCAGGCCGCTTGCCGGAACTCCCTTTCCGACAGGTTGAACCGGAACTCCTCGGCTGGTGTTGTAATCGCCGGCCATGCCAGGGCGAGGGTCGGGTCCAGGCGGCCGAGATCGCGGACTTCGATCCGGCCGGGCAGACGGTATTGGCCGAAATGGTAGTCGATGCTGCGGATGCCGTAGATCTCATGGAGGGTCTCCAGCGCCTCCCGAAACCGGCGGTTCTGGGATTCGTAGGCGTAGGGCAGGTCGACGCCGTATGCGGTCACCGGCAGATCGGTCCTGAGGGCGCGACCGTGGTTGCCGCTGACCAGGACCTGCCTCACAGCGGTCTCGGTCGTGGCCTCCAGGTTCCAGACGACCGGCTCATTGCTGGTGAGGATCAGCACCACCTCGCTCCCCGGCCGGTCCAGCAGGATGTCGACCCGGTTGCCGTGTCCGGACGCTTCATGGCCCGACAGGAAGATGAACTCCGCGTCGACCGGCGCGCCGACGATCTCGGGCAGCGGCTCGAGCGGGACATAGCCGTTTTCCGGCGTCGGCTCTTCTGCCGAGATCAGCGGGCTGGCTTCTTCCGGGTTCTGCGCGACAGCCGGTGCCAGGACCGCATCGCCGGCGATCCAGAGCACCAGGGCGGCGCAGGGCAAGAGGGCGGGAAAGGCAGCTCGGAGCATTGGGGGTGTCTCCTGTGCGGGCGGGCGGACGTTGCTGCCGATGTACCAGCCGTCCGGTTAAGGCTTCCCTGACTGGCAGAAATAGATCGCACTTGAACCCGGAATGATTGTGGTCGACCGGCCGAACGCTTTGGTGTTCATGCCCTTCGGAATACGTCGTGGATTCCGCATGGGGCGAGCCGATGAGCTTTGTCTTTTTTCCCGCGGCAACTTACCGATAGGATGTCGGTTCGAGGACGGGCCATGGCTGCGTCCATGGCTGAAGGTGGCGTGATAAGCCGCTGGAATGAAAGGGAGGATTTGGGATGTACCGTTCACGAAGCTTGCTATGGAGCGGCGCGGCCGCGGCGCTGTTGCTGGCCGGCCAGGCCCAGGCCGCCGATCCGGACAGCTGCCGCGAGGTGCAGTTCTCCGATGTCGGCTGGACAGACATCACCGCGACCACGGCGGCCACTTCGGTGGTGCTGGAGGCGCTGGGCTATGAGCCCGAGACGACCATCCTGTCGGTGCCGGTCACCTATGCCAGCCTGAAGAACCAGGACATCGACGTCTTTCTGGGCAACTGGATGCCGACCATGGAAGGCGACATCCGGCCCTATCTGGACGACGGCTCGGTGGAGTCCATCGGAGTCAACCTGGAAGGCGCCAAATACACCCTGGCGGTGCCGCAATACGTCGCCGATGGCGGCCTGACCGACTTCGCCGACATCGCCAAGTTCGCCGACGAGTTGGATGGCGAGATCTACGGCATCGAGCCTGGAAACGACGGCAACCGCCTGATCCAGCAGATGATTTCCGAGAACGCCTTCGGGCTTGAGGATTTCGAGATCGTCGAGAGCTCCGAGCAGGGCATGCTGGCGCAAGTGTCGCGGGCGGAACGGCGCGAGGATTGGATCGTGTTCCTGGGCTGGGAGCCGCATCCGATGAACGCCAATTTCGAGCTGGTGTACCTGACCGGCGGCGATGACTGGTTCGGGCCCAATCTCGGTGGTGCCACGGTCTACACCAATGTCCGGGCCGGATACCTGGGCGACTGCCCGAATGTCGGCGCGTTGCTGTCCAACCTCTCGTTCAGCCTGGCGATGGAGAACGAGATCATGGGCGCGATCCTGAACGATGGCGAGGAGCCGGCCGATGCGGCCGCCGACTGGCTGAAGGCCAACCCGGGCGTGCTGGACGGCTGGCTGGCCGGCGTCACCACCTTCGACGGAAGCGACGGCCTGGCGGCGGTCAAGTCTGCCCTCGGCAGCTAGCGGGCGAGACGGCGGGCCGGCGCGCGCGTCGGCCTGCCGCGTCGGCACGGGGGCTGAGCCATGGAGTGGCTGACCGACAACAAGATCCCGCTGGGCAATTGGATGAAGGCGTTCGTCGACCTTCTCAACGACCATGCGGCCTGGGTTTTCAACCTGATATCCGACGTCCTTGGATTTCTGATCGAAGGGCTGATCGACCTGATGCTGTGGCTGCCGGCGCTGCTGCTGGTGGCGGTGTTCGCCGGCCTCGGCTATTGGCTGCACCGGTCCTGGAAGCTGGCGGTCGGCATCCTGTTGTCGCTGCTGCTGATCATCAACCTGGGATACTGGGAAGAGACGGTCGAGACCCTGGCGCTGGTGGTCTTCGCCACCGCCATCTGCCTCGTCGTCGGGGTGCCGATCGGCATCGCCGCGGCGCACCGGCCCTGGCTCTACACCGCGCTGCGGCCGGTGCTGGACCTGATGCAGACCATCCCGACCTTCGTCTACCTGATCCCCACGCTGATCCTGTTCGGCCTGGGCGTGGTGCCGGGGTTGATCTCCACGGTGATCTTCGCCATCCCGGCGCCGATCCGGCTGACCCATCTCGGCGTCTCCTCGGTGCCCAAGCAGCTTATCGAGGCCGGTGAGGCATTCGGCGCCACCAAGCAGCAGCTGTTGTGGAAGGTCGAGTTGCCGCACGCCATGCCGACCATCATGGCCGGGCTGACCCAATGCATCATGCTGTCCCTGTCCATGGTGGTGATCGCCGCCCTGGTCGGCGCGGACGGGCTGGGCACGCCGGTGGTGCGGGCCCTGAACACCGTCAACATCGCCCGCGGCTTCGAGGCCGGGCTGGCCATCGTGATCGTCGCCATCCTGCTGGACCGCATCTGCAAGCAGCCGGACGCCGGCGGCTCCTCGAAGGGGCGCTGAGCCTTGCCGGCGGTCGAATTCCGCAAGGTGGACGTGATCTTCGGCGATCAGCCGGAGGGCGCACTAGCACTGCTGGACCAGGGCAAGGGCCGTGAGGACATCCTGGCGGACACCGGAAACGTGGTCGGCGTCACCGATGCCTCGATCGCCATCGAGGAAGGTGAGATCTGCGTGCTGATGGGCCTGTCCGGCTCCGGCAAGTCGACCCTGCTGCGCTGTGTGAATGGGCTGAACACGGTCACCCGGGGCCAGGTTCTGGTGGAGGATGCGGGCGGCACGGTGGACGTGGCGGCCTGCGATCCGGCGACGTTGCGCCGGCTGCGCATGAACCGGGTCGCCATGGTGTTCCAGCAATTCGCCCTGCTGCCCTGGCGCACTGTGAAGGAGAATGTCGGCTTCGGGCTGGAGCTGCGCGGCCTGGCGGCGGCCGAGCGCGACGCCGTGGTGCTGGAGAAGCTGGAGCTGGTCGGCCTGGCGCAATGGGCGGACAAATACGCCCATGAGCTCTCGGGCGGCATGCAGCAGCGGGTCGGCCTGGCCCGGGCCTTTGCCACCGACGCCGATATCCTGCTGATGGACGAGCCGTTCTCGGCGCTGGACCCGCTGATCCGCTCGCGGCTGCAGGACGAGCTGCTGGAGCTGCAACGCAGCCTGCGCAAGACCATTATCTTCGTCAGCCACGACCTGGACGAGGCGCTGAAGATCGGCACCCATATCGCGATCATGGAAAGCGGCCGCATCGTGCAGTACGGCCGGCCGGAGGAGATCGTGCTGTCCCCGGCCAGCCCCTACGTGGCCGACTTCGTGGCCCATATGAACCCGCTCAACGTGCTGTCCGGCTCCTCGCTGATGACGCCGGTCGACGCCATCGCCCGCGACGGCGACCGGCTGCGCCTGGACTGGTGCGCCTGGACCATGCTGGCGCTGGACGGCGAGGGGCGGCCGGCCTCAGCCACGGTGAATGGTCAGCCGGGCCGGCTGGTTGCCTATGGCGACGGCGTCGACCTGGATGCCCTGACAACCGATGCCGTGGTCACGGCCGGCCCCGGCGTGACCATGCGCACGGCCTTGGAATTGCGCCATGTGACCAGCACGCCGGTCGTGCTGGTCGACGAATCCGGGCGGATGATCGGTGTGGTCGGCGACGAGGAGATCTATCGCGGCCTGCTGCGGCAATCCGACATGGCGTTGGCCGGCGGCGGGTAGGGGAACCACAGAGGCACAGAGAACCAGGGAGGGAAGGCCGATCCCGCCTGCGTCATTCCCGCGAAAGCGGGATTCCGGGAGAGCGGTGGACTATCTGGAGTCCCGCTTTCGCGGGAATGACGACCAAGGGTTGTGCCGTTTCCTGTTGGTTCTCTGTGTCTCTGTGCCTCTGTGGTTCGATCAAAGGGCCTCGGGACTCACAGCACCTTGCCCTCGAAGGGGTGGCGGCCGTCGCGGTCTTCGATCTCCACCACCCAGAGGTCCGGGTCGCGCTCCACCGCGCGGGCGATATAGGCGTCGGCGTCCGCCTCGCTGGAGAGCTTGCAGTCGAGCGCCGGCAGCCAGCCCAGGCGCCCGTCCAGGTCACGGGTCTGGGTCAGCACACGGCAGCCATTCTCGAGCTGGTTGATCTTCAGCAGCACCATGCCGCCGGTCAGCTCGCCCTTGCGCGCCACCGTCACCGGTATGCCGTCGGCGAAGCAGCGCCGGACATGGGCCTTGATCCAGAGTTCTGTCGGCAGGCGGTCGTCGCTCATTCACGGGTCCCGGCTGAGAATCATGGTCAGCGCGGCCAGTCTACGATGCGGTCCTCCAGCGCGTCGTCGTCGACCTCGGTCTCCGACAGCACGCGGTGGCGGACCGAGATGCCGGCCTGGTGCACGGTCTCCGGATCGCCGGACACCAGCGGGTGCCACCAGGGCAGATCCTTGCCCTCGGACAGCAGCCGGTAGGCGCAGGTCGACGGCATCCAGGCGAGCTGGGCGATGGTGTCGGCGCTCAGCACCACGCAATCGGGGACCAGCGTCTGGCGCTCGGCGTAGCGGGTGCATCGGCAGGTGCCGGAGTCGAGCAGGCGGCAGGCCACATCGGTGTATTCCGTGCGCCCGTCCACCACGTCCTGCAGCTTGACCAGGCAGCATTTGGCGCAGCCGTCGCAGAGGGATTCCCATTCCCCGGCGGTCATTTCGGCCAGGGATTTATGTCGCCAGAAGGGTCTGTCCTCGGGTGCCGTCATCGGCGCTCCGGACGATGTGCTCCGGGCAGCGGCCGGAGCTGCTCCAGGTTGCTCAAATCCTTGGCATTTCAACGATTGTTAAGGGGAAATTTAACATTCCTATCTACGACGGAATAGAGAGCGGCGGTCGCCCTATCGCAGGCCGTCATGTCTTCTTGTCTTTGCGTTTGCCCAGCCGCCAACGGGTAAAGCCGGCCTGATGTCGATCATCGCTGTTATAGACGACCGCGGAACCAACCGCAAAGTCCTGGCCCGGCTGGCCTCGTCGCTGGAGGAGAACGCGATCGTCAAGGCCTTCGCCGACCCGCGCGACGCCCTGACCTGGTCCAAGACCAACATTCCCGACCTGGTGGTCACCGACTTCAAGATGCCGGAGATGGACGGCGCGGACTTCATCCGCAAGTTCCGCGAGGTGCCGAACTGCGCCGAGATCCCGGTCATGGTGGTGACCGCCTATGAGGATCGCAGCTTCCGCTACGCGGCACTCGATGCCGGCGCGACGGATTTCCTGCTGACGCCGGTCGACCATCACGAATTCCGCGCCCGGTCGCGCAACCTGCTGACCCTGCGCCAGCACCAGAAGCTGGTCAACGAGCGCGCCATCACCCTGGAACGGCGCATCGAGCGGGAGACAGACCAGCACGAGCGGGCCCTGCGCGAGAGCCACAAGCGCCTGCTGCGGGTGATCGACGCGGTGCCGGCGATGATCAGCGCCACCACCTCCACCGGCCGCTATGCCTTCATCAACTCCTACCAGGCCAACCTGTTCGGCGTCGGGCCGGACGAGGCGTCCGGCAAGACCGCCGTGGAGCTGCTGGACAACGATTACTCGCGCAACGCCCTGACCCTGGATCTGGAGATCTTCGAGACCGGCGACGCGCCGCCGAGCTTCGAGGAGATGTTCATCACGTCGAAGGGCGTGCAGCGCATCTTCCTGACCACCAAATCGCCGGTGCGCAACGATCTTGGCCGCATCACCCATGTGGTGACGGTGTCGCTGGACATCACCGACCGCAAGGAGGCGGAAGCCGCGCTGATCGACGCCAAGGAGGCGGCGGAGCTGGCCAACCGCACCAAGTCCGAGTTCCTGGCCAATATGAGCCACGAGCTGCGGACGCCGCTGAACGCCATCGTGGGCTTCGCCCAGGTCATCAAGGCGGAGGTGTTCGGCCCGGTCGGCACCCAGAAATACCTGGAATACTGCCGCGACATCGAGACCAGCGGCGCGCTGCTGTGCCAGATCATCGAGGACATCCTGGACGTCTCGAAGATCGAGGCCGGGACCATCCCGCTGAACGAGGACACGGTCAATGTGGCGGGCCTGATCGACGACGTCGTGCGTCTGGCGGCGGAGCGGGCCAAGCTGGCCAATGTCCAGGTTCGCACCAAGGTGGCCGACCCGGATGTCTGCGTCTGGGCCGACCCGTCGAAGCTGAAGCAGGTGCTGCTGAACCTGCTGACCAACGCCATCAAGTTCACCTCGGCCGGCGGCCAGGTCACGGTCGCTGCCAAGCCGGTTTCCGGCGGCTTCACCTTCGTGGTGGAGGACACCGGCATCGGCATGGACGAGGAGGAGGTCAAGATCGCGGTGACCCGCTTCGGCCGGGTCGAGGGACCGATCGCGGCCAGCCAGCCCGGCACCGGGCTCGGCCTGACCCTGGCGATCGACCTGACCGAGTTGCATGGCGGCAAGGTCACCATCGACAGCAAGAAGGGGCGGGGCACCAAGGTCACCGTGTCGCTGCCGGCCAACCGTGTCGTCTCGATGGTGCGGAAGAAGAGAAAGATCTCCGGCTGACGCCCGATCGCAAGGAATAGGGGCACAGCATGGGCCTAGCAAAACGAACGGCCGATCCGGTGAAGGAGATCCCGGAAACGGACGAGCCCGAAGCGGACATCGAAACCACGGAAGCGCCGAGCCGTCGGTCCAAGACGGCCACCATCGGATTGGCAATCAGCGCCGTCACCGCCGTCCTGTTCAGCAGCATCGCCTTCTGGCTGTCCGGGTTCTGGGCCGCGCGGCCCTATCTCTATTCCCTGCTCATCGCCACGGCGACCATGCTGCCCGTGGTCGCGGCGGCCCTGTATTTCCCGGGCTGGCGCGCCCAGTTGGCGATCCTGCGCCAGCGGCCGGATTCGGAACTCGAGCAGATCATCGTCCGTATCCTGATGCTGGGCGTCATCTCGCTGTTCCTGTTCATCGCCGCCTGGTTCGACGGATTCGGCCCGAAGCTGACCGGTTCGCTGCTGACGTCGGCGGTCGGGCAATGCCTGAGCTGGGCGCTGCTGGTGCACCTGATCCACAGCCCGGCGCAATCGACCCCGCGGCGCATCGTCGGCATCTTCTGCGACCAGTTCATCATCTCCTGGTGGGTGTTCAGCGCCGGCGAGGTCACGGCGGGGATCTACCCGTTCATGCTGTGGGCGACCTTCGGGCACGGATTCCGCTATGGCGTGCGGTTCCTGATCATCGCCGCCGTGGTCAGCGCCCTGTGCTTCGGCTTCGTGCTGGTGCAAAGCGACTATTGGGCGGCGAACCTGCATGCCGGCATCGGCCTGTGGATCGGCCTCCTGATCCTGCCGGCCTATGTGACGCCGCTGATCGAACGGCTCAATCGCGCTCGGGCGCAGGCGGAGGAGGCGAACCGCGCCAAGGGCCGCTTCCTCGCCACCATGAGCCACGAGCTGCGCACGCCGCTGACCGCGATCATCGGCATGGGCGAGCTGCTCAAATCGACCCGGATCGACAACGACCAGCGCAGCATGGTGGCGACGGTCGACACCTCGGCCCAGTCGCTGCTGGCGCTGATCAACGACATTCTGGATTTCTCCAAGGTCGAGGCCGGCAAGCTGTCCCTGGACCTCGCCAATTGCAACATCCACGAGGTGGTGGCGCGGGTCTGGATGATCCTGCACGGGCAGGCGGAGCAGAAGGGGCTGCGGCTGCGGATCACGCTGGATACCCGGGCGCGGTATCTGGTGGAGGCCGACAGCAAGCGCCTCGGCCAGGTGCTGATCAACCTCGTCGGCAATGCCATCAAGTTCACCGAGACCGGCGAGGTCGAGCTGGTCATGCGGCTGCACGAGGAGAGCGCCGACCAGATCTGGCTCTGCTTCGAGGTCCGGGATACCGGCATCGGCATCCCGCCGGAGAAGCAGGCGTCGATCTTCGAGGGCTTCACCCAGGCGGACGATTCCATCGGCCGGCGCTATGGCGGCACCGGCCTGGGGCTGTCCATATCCCGCCAGATGATCGAGCTGATGGGCGGGCGCATCATGGTCGACAGCGTGCCGGGCGAGGGCAGCACCTTCCGCGTCGCCGTGCCCTTCGTGCCGGAATCGGTCGAGCCGGACGCGCCGCTGAAGGCGGAGGGCGCGTCGCTGATCCTGGTCAGCTCCGATCGCGAGGTGACCGACCGGCTGTTCCTGGCCATGGCGCGCTGGCAGGTCGAGCCGGTGATCGTCGAGCACGAGGAAACGCTGCGCGGCATCCTGGCGGAAGACAAGGCCATGGGCGGCACCATCGTGGTGGTCAACGACCAGAAGGGCGATCCGCTGGTCGATGCCTTCGCGACGCTGATGGCGGCGCGGCCCGCCGATGCCCAGCCGGCGGTGATCGAGGTCTCCGAGGAGGTCCAGAACGTCATTCACCGGACCCGCGAATGGGCCGTGGATTTCGCCCTGGTGGCGCCGGATGACGGGCCGGCCCTGCGCCAGGCGCTGCATGCCGCGCTGGCGATGCGGGTGCCGTTCGCGGCCCAGGCCGCCTATTCCAGGGAACTGGAGTCCGGCACCGGATCCCCTGCCGCCGCCGCCACCCGGACGGCGCCGCGCCGGGTCCTGCTGGCCGAGGACAACGGCACCAACCGGCTGGTCATTACACGCGTCCTGGAAATGGCGGGGCACAAGGTGGTCCCGGCGGCCGATGGCGACGAGGCGCTGGACCTGCTGGCGGCCGGCAATCTGGACATCGCGCTGATGGATCTGAACATGCCGGGCACCAGCGGCCTGGACGTGGTGCGGCTGCACCGGATGTCCGAGGCGCCGGACGAGCATCTGCCGATCGTCGCCCTGACCGCAGACGCGACCGCGCAGGCCCGCCAGGACTGCGCCGATGCCGGCATGGACGATTATCTGACCAAGCCGGTGGAGCCGGAGAAACTGTTCGCCAAGATCGAGCGTCTGGCCCCGGTGGCGGCCGACGAGATGGCCGCTGAGCCAGCCGCCTCGGCGGAGGAGGAGATCGTCACGCCGATCTCCCAGCATCCGCAATACCGCACCATCGTCGAGCCGGTGATCGACCACAGCGCGCTGGATGCGCTGCGCAAGCTCGACACCGACGGCAAGTTCGTGACCGAGGTGCTGACCGAATTCCTGGCCGATACCGATGCGACCCTGGCGGAGATGGCCACGGCGACGGAACGGGGGGATTCCCTGACGTTCAAGGACGCGGCGCACTCCCTGCGCAGCAGCGCCAACCATGTCGGGGCGCTGCGCATGGTGCGCATGCTGCTCGACGTCCGGGAATTCGACCCCGATCAGTTCGAGGCGATCAGCGCCGACGTGATGCCGCGCCTGCGCACCGAATTCTCGGAAGTCCGCGCCCGGCTGGAATCGGAGATCGGCAAGAAGCGCGCCAGCCGCTCGCGGCGATAGCGCCGCGCCGGCACGCGGCGTGACCGGGCTCCGATCGTGGTCGATGGGGTGACGGCGGCCGTGACCGCGATCCGGTCACGGCCGGGCCGAACGCTCGTCAGCCGTCCTTGAGCGCGCGGGCGCGCCGCCGGTCCTGGGCCGCGGCCAACCGCTCCATCTTGCGCAGATCGGCGTCGGACAGCGACAGCAGCGTCTCGATCCAGATTTCGCCGACGTCCCGCAATTCCTCGAAGGTGACCGGGTTGAAGCGCTGGCGGGCGCGGATCACGGAGCGCATGGCCGTGTGGCGCGACGCGTTCCGGTCGACATATTGGTGGAACGCCTCCTTGCCCTGGCCGTCCTCGGCAAGCACATCGACGACGCCCATCTCATAGAGCTCTTCGCCGGAATAGATCTTGCCGCCGGTGATCATGCGCATGGCCATGGCCGGTGTCGTCCGGCGGGCGAGGAAGCTGAACGAGCCCATTCCGGGGAAGAGGCTGAAGAGGATCTCCGGCAATCCGAACCGGGCGCTGCGCTCCGCCACGATGATGCTGGCCGACAGCGCCGCCTCGAAGCCGCCGCCAAGCGCGTCGCCCTGAACCAGCGAAACGGTGATGACCGGAAGGTTGAGGCAGGTCCAGTTGACGAACACCTCATGGGTGGCGCGATAGGCGTATTCGGTCAGCAGGTCGCGGTCCTGTCGCCGGATCACGTCGACGAACAGGCTCAAATCCCCGCCGAGGTTCCACACGCCGGGCATCCGCGAGGCGAGGACCACGTATTTCAGGGGCAGCTTGACCGTATTGTAGGCGTTGGCCGACGAGATCAGGGCGTTCTGGAGACGGCCGACATCGCGGAGCAGTCCAGGGGTGAAACAGGGCCGTTCGGCGAAATTGAACCAGAGCCAGCAGATGTTCCGGTCGTGATCGAGTTCGACCTCGGATTCCTCGAATTGCTCGGCCGCCATGCGGGATTCCAGTTCGGCCCGCCACTTCTTCTCCAGTTGGTGCCCGGGCTCGCCCTCAAGGGCCGCCACGTCGCCGATGTCTCGACCACGCCTCCCCGACGGGTTGCTGGCCGTCCTGGCCGTCGGCAACACCGCTACCGTTTCCACATTCCGATCCATTGCTTAGCGCTCCACTATCTGTAGTTCCATTCGGTATGGACCTGCGCCCCGTGCACATCTTGTGATTGAAAGCCCCTACATTCGCATTTCCGGTCGGCTTTCCCCCTCTACTCTACCTACCATTTGCGAAAGTTGTGGTAACGGATTGTTAAGGTTAAGATTTTCCTGCGCGCTTAGAGTCCGAACTTTGTTGCCCGCGATACGTCTCAGATTGGTTCCCCAAAACCGGATATCGTGCCGTGCGAGCGACCTGTCAGGACGTTTCACAAGGCAAGATAGAGCGATCTTATAGGAAACTTTCCGAAGAGTTCAGCAAAAAAAGCTCAGTTCAAATGTATTTCAGACGGCAGAACGTAATTTTGTTGAGCAGAAGTTGTATTGAAATTACTCCGAGTATCAAATGTTGGTTGTAGATTTGAGACTTATACAATCGTATATCCGTAAATTTGTAAGAAATATTAGGTCTAGCGCTGTGACTCTTATTGCCACGCCGATCTACCGGGTCACGGCCCGAAGTCGCTGAAATTGAAGAAAAACGTCGGCAGACAAGGCGGTTCCGGCCGGCCGGATGTCATCAGACCAGCCGTTTAGTGGCCAAAGTTGCGGGGGAGCGTGAGCCTTCGGCAGCGCGATCGGAGGGCAAATACTCTCGATAGTCGAAAAACTCACTCGCGTGTTTGGCGACGGCGCTGCCTGGGACCGGCACGATATGGGTGTCGGGCGCAGTGGCTTTGCCCCGTGGCCGTTTCTGCCGCACAATCGGGTTGGGCCCGCCGACCGGCCGGACCGGCGATGGGACGGCGGGGGCGCGGATCGAAAGGAACGACGGTGAGCGCTCAGGACGCCATCGATGTTGCGGCGATGAAGGGCCGCCTGGAGGACCGCCGCCGCGAGCTGGAGCATCTGACCGAGAGCGGCGCCGGAGCCCGTCGGCCGGTCGAGCTGGATCAGACCCGGGTCGGCCGGTTGTCGCGCATGGACGCGCTGCAGAACCAGGCCATGTCGATCGAGACCGAGCGGCGCCGGCAGGTCGAGCTGAAGCGCATCGAGGCGGCGCTGGAGCGCATCGCGGAGGGCGAGTTCGGCTTCTGCGTGAATTGCGGCGAGCCGATCGCCGTCAGGCGCCTGGAGCTGGACCCCACGACGCCCAACTGCATCGCCTGCGCCAAGGCGGGCTGAACGAAAACGGCCCCGCCGAAGGGGCGGGGCCGCGATCGGGGTTCAGACCCGTCTAGTTGGCGACGTCGGCCGCCACGCGCAGGCTGACGATCTTGTCCGGGTTCGCCGGCGGCTCGCCGCGCACGATCTGGTCGACCGCCTCCATGCCTTCGACGACCTGGCCCCAGACGGTGTAGTTGCCGTTCAGGAAGGGGGTCGGCACGAAGGTGATGAAGAACTGGCTGTCGGCGCTGTTGGGATCGTTCGTCCGGGCCATGCCCAGCGTGCCGCGCTGGTAGGGCTCTTCGCTGAACTCGGCCGGCAGCTTCTGGCCGGAGCCGCCGGAGCCGGTGCCGGTCGGGTCGCCGGTCTGGGCCATGAAGCCGTCGATCACCCGGTGGAATACAATGCCATCATAAAAGCCCTCGCGCGCCAGCTCCTTGATCCGGGCCACATGCTGCGGCGCCAGGTCGGGGCGCATCTGGATCACGACACGGCCGTACTCCAGCTCCAGGTACAGGGTGTTTTCGAGATCCTGCGCGTCGGCAGGTTGGGCGGATCCAGCCATGATAAGTACGAGACTCCCGAGTAAGCTGATCAGTCGGTTCATCGACCGCGGTTCCCTTCGACAAGGATGACGATGTGCGGCAGGGCTTGGTGGACCGATGGTCCGCCGCCCTTTTAGGCGGCCGTCGCCGCACTGTCACGGAAGATCGACGCGGCCGGCCAGCACCCAGTCGCGCCGGGGGCCGATAGGAAAGCTGCGGATCACCCGATAGGCGACGCCGTGCACCACGAAGCGCTCCGGCGTGCCGCCGGTGCTTTCGATGATGTCCGCCATGATGTCGTCGTCCTCGAGGATGTAGTCCGGCGCCCGGTCGGCCCAGAGCGGCGCGAGGTCGTCATCGGCGGCGTCGAAGCCGGTGCCGCGGGCAGCGACGGCGGCCGCCACGTCGCGTTCGGTGAGGCCGAAGACATAGTCGAAGACATCGCGTTCGGAATGGTAGGCCAGCGCGCCGATGCGGCGGGTCGCGATGGTTGCGTCCGGCGGCACCGTGTCGCGGATCCACCGCGCCGGCCCGACCAGCGGATGGCCGGCCAGCACATAGCCCGGATAGGCCTCCATGCGCGCCATCCCGGTCAGCATGCCGTAGAGCTGGGTCGCGATCAGCGCCGACGCGGCCAGGGCCAGGACGCGCCCGCGCCAGGCGCCGAGGCCGACCTTGTCGACCGCCTCGGCCAGGCCGCACCAGAACAGCACCAGCGCCGCCGGCAGATAGGGGGCGAAGTAGCGGGCCAGCTCCGACCAGTCTTCGCGGGAATAGATGCCGAAGGCGATGCCGGTCGCGGTGATCGCCACCAGCATGGCGGCCAGGGCCGGGTTGGCGCGACGGATCCGCAGATAGCCGAACAGCAGGAAGGGCAGGGCGGCGGCGCCGGAAATGGGGAAGGCGATGTTGATGTTGCGCCCGGTCAGGTATTGGACCGCGCCGTCGATCTTCAGGAACAGGCTGCCGCTCTTGGCGTGGAAGGTGTTCGGCACGACGTCGCCGAAATAGCCGTAGCGCAGGCCGGTGACCGCCAGCATCAGCCCGGCGAGGAGCCCGAGTCCGGCCACCAGCCGGCGCCGGTCGGCGAAGCCGTCCACGAGGCCGAGCGCGACGTAAAGCGGCAGGACCAGGATCGCCTCCGGGTGGGTGAGGCAGGCGGCCACGCCGAGCGCCGGCAGGGCCCATGCCGACGGCGATCTCTGCGCGACGACCGCCATGACCAGCAGCAGCACCGCGAGCAATGCCGTCTCCATGCCGGCGAAAGCGAAGTAGAGGAAGTCGAAGCTGGTGGCGAGCAGCAGCACGGGCACCAGCCAGATGGTGCCGTTGCCGTGGGTTTCCGCCGGGGAGCGCGTGACGGAGCCGCCGATCACCGCGATAAGCCGCAGCGCCGCCAGGGTGAGGGCGAGCCCAACCGCCTTGGCGGCGGCCGGTGCACCGACCACCAGCGCCACCGGTGCCAGCACGATCTGCCAGCCGATATTGGTGACGCCCTCGACCGGCGCCTGGCCGGGAAAGAAGACGAAGCCGTGGCCGTCCAGCAGCGATCGCAGGTACTGGAAGCCGATATAGGCGTCGTCCATGTAGAAGTCGCGGATCAGCCAGGCGAAGCCGAGCACGAACAGCACAGCGGTCCCCGCGAGGTAGGCCGCCGGGCGCGAGACGGCGATGGCCTGCCTTGCCGCCGTCCCGCTCTCCGCCATCGACGGCTGCTCGGACACCACGGGCTCAGCCGCCCGGGTCGGGCTGCGGCGATGCCCGGGCCGGCATGGTGCCGCCGGCAAGCGCCAGGCCGCCCAGGAAGAACAGCATGTCGCCGATCAGGGTCGTGCCGCGGAAGGCGATCGCGATCAGGGCGGCGTTCTCCAGCCCCAGCCCGTCGGAGAGCCCGGCGATCAGCAGCGCCTCGCGCACCCCGATGCCGGCCGCCGCGCCCGGTGTAATGAAGCCGAGGATCCAGGCGCCGGCGGCGATCGACACGACAGCCGGCAGCATGGCCGGCCCGGCCTCGCCGAGCCCGAAGGCCTGCAGCCAGAGGATGGCGCCGGCGGCGGAGAAGAACACGATGTAGAGCAGGTAGGGAATGGCGATGCCGGTGGCGAGCGTCGCCAGGCCCTCCGCCGGCATGCGCTGGCCGGTCAGCCGGCTGATCTGCGGCAGCAGGGTGCCCATGGCGAAGGGCGCGATCAGGGCCAGCGCCAGGGCGGCGGCCAGCAGCGGGAAGAGGCGGGGGGTGCCGAAAGACCCCCAGGTCGCCAATCCGATCAGCGACAGCACCGCGGCAGCGGAGACGAGGGTCACGCTCTCGAACCAGGCGGCGCACACCATCGGCGTGTGGCCGAGCCCGAGACCGCGGCCGGCCAGGTGGCGGCCGACCAGGTGGAAGACGTTGCCCGGCAGGTATTTGGCGATCTGGGTGCGGGCGTAGATGGCGATCCCGGCCCGGGTCGCCGGCGGTGCCTGGCCGCACCAGCGCAGCAGGCGGATCCAGGCTGCCGCCAGCAGGAGTCCGGCGCCGGCGTAGAGCAGGCTGCCGCCGGCCACCGTGGCGAACAGGGTCACGCCGTGCTCGGCGATGGCCGCGCCGATGCCGCTGTCGACGATCCGCGAGACGACGAAGACGCAGGCGGCCAGGACGATGCCGTAGCCGGCGATCCGGCTCAGCCTAGCGAGGGTCTGCCGGGACATCGTCTTGGCGTCTCGCGCGGCACAGGGCCATGGTCCAGGGCAGCGGCGCGCGCACCGTCACCACCTCCACATGGCGGTCTAGCAGGCCGAGGAAGGCGCGCTGCGACCAGTGCTGCACATGGCCGGGCGTGTTGCCGAGATCGCCCAGATAGCGCCCCCGGGCCATGTTCAGGACGCGCCAGATCGGCTCGCGGGGCACGCTGACCAGCAGGTGCGGTCGGGCCAGTCGGGCGAGGATCGACAGGGCCCGGTCCGGGTCCTCCAGATGCTCCAGCACCTCGCAGCAGACCACCAGCTCCGTGGCGTCGGCCTCCGGGGCCAGGTCGTAGACGCTGCCAACCTCGAAGCGGGCGCCATGGGCCTGGTTGTCGGGATGGGCGCGGGCCTGGGCGATCACCGACGGGGAGATGTCGATGCCCCGGACCGCGCGGCCGTCGCTGGCCAGGATGGCGCTCAGATGGCCTTCGCCGCAGCCGACCTCCAGCACGTTGCGGGCCTCGGTGGCGCGGCTCAACTCGCGGAACGAGTCGAGGAAGCCGTTGACCAGCCAGCGGGCGATCGGGTTCTTGGTCTGGTACTTGGGATAATGGTTGCCGACCGGGATGGACGGCTCGACCTGGGCTTCGTCCATGCTCATGAGCCGGCGCCGCCCTCGCGCCGCTTGCCGTCGGTGGCGGCGATGCGGTCGGCCAGCCGGCGCTGGTCGACGACGACCTGCGGCTCCGCCGGCGGGCGCTGCTCGTAGACCACTTCCTGGAGCTGCTTGACCTTCCAGTCGATCTGCTCCAGCAGCTTGCGGTTGGTGGAGATCAAATCGGCGATGACGCCGATCAGGAAGACGAAGACGCCGGTACCGAGCAGGGTTCCGGCCAGGATCACCGACTGGACGTGGCCGGCGCCCTGGCCCATCAGGCGGAAGTAGAGATAGCGCGTGCCCAGGATCATCCCGGCCAGGAAGATCGCCATCGCCAGCGGCAGGAACAGCCGCAGCGGCCGGTAGGTCACGAAGATCCGGCAGATGGTGCTGACCGAACGCGCCACGTAGCGCGGGATGCTCTTGATCAGCCGCGACGGGCGCAGATCGCCATTGGTACGGATCGGCACCGAGGTGATGCGCATGCCCTTCTGGCCGGCCTGGATGATCGTCTCGATCGTATAGGTGTAGTCGCCGAACACGTGCAGCCGCATGGCCGCCTCGCGGCTCATGGCGCGGAAGCCGCTGGGCGCGTCCTGCACGTCGGTGTTGCTGGCGATGCGCACCACGGCACTGCCGAGCCGCTGCAGCAGTTTTTTCATCGGCGAGAAATGGGCGATCTCGGTGATCGGCCGGGCGCCGACGACGATGTCGGCCTCGCCGTCCAGCACCGGCGCGATCAGGGCCGGGATGTCGGCGGCGCAGTACTGGTTGTCGGCATCGGTGTTGACGATGACGTCGGCGCCGGCGGCGACGCAGGCCGCGAGCCCGGCCTCGAAGCCCCGCGCCAGGCCCTGATGCCCGTTCAGCCGCACGATATGGTCGACGCCGTTCTGCAGCGCCACGTCAACGGTGGCGTCGGTGCAGCCATCGTCGATGATCAGCCATTCGACGGTGTCGACGCCGGGCACGTCCCGGGGCAATTCCGCCAGGGCGATGCCGAGCGTCTCCGCCTCGTTGAAGCAGGGGATCTGGATGATCAGCTTGGTCACGGGCGCCCGGTTCTCTCGATGCCGTAAAGTCCGCAGTTTTCAAGTGCTTCGCTAAGAAACCTTTAAGTCTATTGCCGGAGGCTGCGGGTGCCCCTCGCCTTGCGGATCGGGCATATCACGGGCATCGCGGACCGATGACGACACTGACCGAATCCGAAGGCGGCCGGCCGCCCCTTGCCGCACAAAGCGGAACCAACTGGGAGCCGGTAAAGGCCTTCGCCGTCTTCCTGGTGATCCAGATCGCGCTGGTGTTCGGCGACGTGGCGCCCTTCTTCGACGGCAGCCTGGCCGACCCCGATGCCTATATGCGGCTCAACCGCGTTCAGCATCTGTGGGACAGCGGCGCCTGGTTCGATCCGGTCTACCCGCGCATCGGCGCGCCGGAAGGCCATGTGCAGCACTGGACCCGGCCGATGGACGTGCTGCTGCTGGCCGGCGCCGCCGTCGCGGCCCCCTTCGTCGGCTTCGAGACCGGCTTGCACTGGTGGGGCGTGGTGATCGGCCCGGTCATGCTGCTGCCGGCGCTGATCGCCCTGGTCTGGGCGGCGCAGCCGCTGGCGCGGCGGGAATGGCTGTGGCTGGTGGGGGTGCTGTTCGTCACCCAGCCGGCGATCCTGGTGACCTTCCTGGTCGGGCGGCCGGACCACAACTGCCTGCTGATCCTACTGTTCATCCTGTATCTCGGGTTGACCATCCGGCTGTTGATGGAGCCGGACCGGCTGCGCAACGCCCTGTTGGCGGGCGCGGTCGCCGGCCTCGCCCTGTGGGTCAGCGTGGAGACGTTGCTGTTCGTCGTGGCCGGAATCGCCGCCCCGGGAGTCGCCTGGGTGATGGGTTTCCGGCATGTGCCGCGGGCCATGGCCGCCCATGCCGGGGCGCTGGTCGGCGCGCTGGTTCTGGCGCTGGTGATCGAGCGGGGCTTCGGGCGCTTCGCCGATCTGGAGTTCGACCAGACCTCGATCGCCCATCTCGGCCTGTTCGCCGCCAATCTCGTTTTCTGGGCGGCGTTGCATCTGGCACAGCGCCACATCGCCCGCCTTTCGGACTGGCCGCTGCGGGTCATCACCGCAGGCGTGCTCAGTGCTGCGGTGCTGGCACTCATCTGGGTGGTGCTGCCCGGCTTCTTCGAGAGCCCGCTGTCGCGGGTCGATCCGCTCTATCGCAGTGTGCGGCTGGTCAACATCGAGGAGATCCAGCCAATCCTGCGCTGGTCGGAGCTGGTCGGCGGCGAGGCGCTGACGGCGATCGGCAGCCTGTTCCTGTGGCTCGGCGCGGCGGTGCTGGCGATCCCCTTCCTGATCTGGATGGTGGTGACCAGCCCGCCCGCGCAGCGGCCCGGCTGGATCGTGCTGGCAGTGATCGCGCTGATCTTCTTCCCGCTGTCCTGCCTGCAGGTGCGCTGGGTCGCCTATGCCGAAGCGGCGGTGGTGATCCCCTATGCCTGTGCGGTCGGCATGGCGCTCGACCGCATCAGCCGGATGCGGGTGCGGGAATGGATGCTGGCCTTCCCGCGCGCCCTGCTGGTGTCGCTGGCCTGCGTGTGGACATTCGGCCCCGCCGCGATCGCCGGCGCCGTGGCGCAGGCGGAGGAGGGCGGCGGCGAGGCCGTGGCGGCAGCCGGCGGCGGCTATTGCCCGGTCGGCGCGATGGCCCGGTACCTTGGCCAGCCGGACGGTCTCGGGGCCGAGCCCCGGCGGCTGATGGCGTTCGTGGATTTCGGTCCGGAGCTGCTCTATCGCACGCCGCATTCGGTCTATTCGATCCCCAACCACCGGTTCCAGCCCGGCTTCACCGAGACGTACCAGGTGATGACAGCGCAAGGTGCCGCCCCGGCCGAGCGGCTGATCCGGGAGAGCGGGGTGCAGTTGCTGCTGGTCTGCCCGGACTGGCCCCTGGAGGCGCAGTTCTACGGCGGCGCGGCCGGCAATCCGGGCGGCTTCTACACCGTGCTGGCCGGTGGGCCCGTGCCCGGGTTCCTGCGCGAGGTCGCTCTGCCCGCGACCCTTTCCCGCCATTTCCGGCTGTTCGCCGTAACGCCGTGACGGATCCGGTGTCGCCGTCGAGGCCAACCGGGGACCGGCGGAATTCGTCGCGAATCCGGCTCGAATCCAAGGCAAATTGGTTACCGGCGACCACCCTATTGCTTCGTCAAATCAACGATTTGAGGAATTGGTATGAGGTGTGGTGCAGGTCTATTCGGTCCAGTGCTTGTCGCGGAAAGCAATGGCTGGTTAACACGGCTGGCGAGATGAAACACGCAGCGTACGTATTGAAGTAAAAATCAGTGGCCTTGACAATTAAAGTCAGGACAGGTGATAATCAAAGCCTGAGATGTTTAAATCTTTACAGAATTTGTTAACCAAGTGATCGACAATTCGGTAGAAATCGACAACAACAGTTACACGAACGATTAACGATTCATTCACGTTTCACGGACACACTGGCCGCGTAGGTTATGAACCGCTAGCCAGGAGTACATTGCAATGCTTACGAAGTTCCAGAGCTTTCTGGGCGACGAGTCCGGCGCCACGGCCATTGAGTATGGTCTGATCGCCGCCCTCGTGTCCGTTGCTGCTATTGCGGCCCTGACTCTCATGGGTAACGCGTTGAAGAACATCTTCAACGTCGTGAAGGACGCCCTGGAGAGCGCCGCGACCAGTGCGAAGAGCACCTAAGGTCAGCAGCTAGAACTCGGTCCGGGCCCGTTCGCGGGTCCGGATCGCAGTCCTTACGAAGAGGGGCGGCGCGGCGCATGTCGCCCGCCCCTTTTTGTTTTCGTCTTTTCAACCCGATCGAAGGCCCACAGCAATGATAGCGCTGTCTACCGGTCACTTCGTGATCCTGTGCTTTGCCGGATTGCTGTGCTGGGCCCTCGTCAGCGACGCGCTGACCATGAAGATACCCAACCGGATCTCGATCGGGCTCGTTGCTCTCTATCCGGCCTGGATCATTGCCACCGGGTTTCCACTCGACCAGGTCCTGATGCCCGCCGCACTGGCCTGCGGCATGCTCGTCGCCGGATTCATCGCATTCGACCGCGGCTGGATCGGGGGCGGTGACGCCAAGATGCTGGCCGCCATTACCCTGTGGTCGGGCCCCGCGCTGCTGTTGCCGATGTTGCTGGTGACGACGCTGGCCGGAGGCGTGATGGCCACCGGTGCCATCCTGTCCGAGGCCATGCGCCGCCGGGCGGTTTTGGCCCGCGGCGGCGAAGTTAACGGCCCGTTCTTAACTTCCGTGGTCAAATCGAAAATCCCCTATGGGGTCGCCATCGCAATAGGCGGTGGAGTTGTCGCAGTCGGCTTGTGGACCGGCTAGGCAGGACAGGAGGTCATAAATGGCTGTGCGGGTCGTTGTGCTACTGGGTCTGGCGCTGGTTATCGGCGTCGGAACCGTCATTTTCGCCCAACGCTGGATCGCATCCCAGACTCCGGTCGCGCCGGAGCGCGAGGTCGTGCGCGAGGAGGTCGTTCCGGACCTCTTTGTGCTGGTGGCCCAGGGCAACCTGCAGCCGGGCCAGCTGATCGGTCCGGAATCGGTGCGCTGGCAGGGCTGGCCGACCGAGGACGTGCCGCCGGCCTATGTGGTTCAGGGCAAGCGCACAGATGGCGAGTTCTTCGGCGCCGTGGTGCGCTACCAGATCGCCGCCGGCGAGCCGATCACCGATTTCAAGGTCGCCAAGCCGGGGCAGCAGGGTTTCCTGGCCGCGGTGCTGGAGCCGGGCATGCGGGCGGTCAGCGTGCCGATCAGCGAGATCCGCGCCTCCGCGGGCTTCATCCTGCCGGGCGACCGGGTCGACGTGGTGCTGACCCACGACACCGGGCTCGGCACGGTCAGCGAGACCGTGTTCTTCGACATGAAGGTGCTGGCCATCGACCAGGCGCTGGCGCAGACGGAGGGCGCCGCCCGGATCGGCCGCACCGCGACCCTTCAGGTGACGCCGCGGGAAGTCGAGGCGTTCACGCTGATGCAGCAGATGGGGACGTTGTCGCTCAGCCTGCGCAGCCTGCAGCTGACCGACCAGGAACGTGATGGGAAGTCCGGGCAGAACGACCAGATGACGGGCGGCCCGGAACTGATGGCCGAGGCGGGGACCGCGGCATCGGAGAAGCCGGACGTCGCCGAGGAAGTCATCGAGAAGGTACCGACCGTCTATCCGGGCGAGGCCCCGGAGGTGGCGGATGCAGGGGAGGCCGAAAGCGTTGAGAACGCGGTCGGCCAGTCGTTGGGGTTCACCGAGGAGGCGGCCGCGGATGAGCATTCGGCCCGCCGCCAGGACCAGACCTTTACCTCCAAGCAGGACATTTCGGTTCTGCTGGGTGGCGGTGGTGGCAGCGGCTCCGTCGTTGTCATTCGCGGCAACTGACCCCGACGTCGAAGGATGAGAACCGAAATGTTCCAGTTTCCCAAGCGGCTCCTGCGCTGCCTCTCCTTTGCGGCCGCCTTGATTCTCACCGCGCTTCCGGCGCTTGCCCAACAGGGCATCCTGTCGGGGGACATCACCCAGGTCGAGGTCGGCATCGGCAAGGGCCAGCTGATCCGCCTGCAGAACCCCGCCACCACGGTCTACCTGGCCGACCCGGAAGTCGCCGACGTCCAGGTCATGTCGCCGCAGCTGATCTACCTGTTCGGCCGTGAGCCCGGCGAGACCAACCTCTACGCGGTCGACGAGAACAGCATCGTCGTGGCCGACATGGACATCGTGGTCGGCATCGGCGTGGCCTCGATCAACCGCAACATCGAAGAGACCTCGCCGGACGCCGATCTTCGGGTCTCCTCGGCCGGCCGCACCGTGGTCATCCAGGGCGAGGCGGAATCCGCCGAGGACATCGCCGACGTCCAGGAGCTGGCCATCGGCCTGCTGCCGGAGGACGGCACCGGGCAGGTGGTCAACCAGGCGCAGGTCACCGGCTCGCAGCAGGTGAACCTGCAGGTGCGGATCGCCGAGGTCTCGCGCTCCGCGGTGCGCAACATCGGCATCAACTGGGAGTCGATCGCCTCCAGCGGCAACTTCTTCCTGGATTTCGCGACCGGCAACTTCATCGACCAGACCGGCCGGGGCTTCGGCGATCCGGTGATCGTCAGCGGCAACCGCGGCCTGATCGGCGGCTACCGGTCGAACAACTTCTCCTTCAACACGCTGATCGACGCGCTGATGACGGAGAACCTGGTCCATATCCTGGCCGAGCCGAACCTGACGGCGCTGTCCGGCGAGACGGCGAGCTTCCTGGCCGGCGGTGAGTTCCCGGTGGCCGCGACCGATGGCGACGGGGGCGTGACGATCACCTTCCAGCCCTTCGGCGTGTCGCTCGCCTTCACCCCGACCGTCCTCGACGATGGCCGGATCAGCCTGCATGTCCGCCCGGAGGTGAGCGAGCTCACCAACACCGGCGGCATCCTGCTCAACGGGTTCTCGATCCCCGGCCTCACCACCCGCCGGGTGGAGACGACGGTCGAGCTGGGCAGCGGCCAGAGCTTCGTCATCGCTGGCATGTTCCAGTCGAATACCCGGGACTCGGAGAACCTGACGCCGTTCCTGTCGGATCTGCCCATCCTGGGGCCGATGTTCCGGCGGCGCGACTTCAGCGACACCGACACCGAGCTGGTCATCTCGGTCACGCCGTATCTCGTCGAGCCGGTTTCCGCCGACCAGATCGCCTATCCGACGGACCGTCTGGTCGCGCCGGTAGACCAGGTGCCGGATGCACAGCTTGCCGGGCCGGGCGCCACGTCGGTGCTGGCCGGATCACCGATCGCCGGGGCCGTCGGGTCGGCCGGCTTCATCCTGAAATGAGGTGCCGCCAGATGTCTCGCCCACACTCGCCCGATCGCCGCCGCAGAGCCGGTGCCGTTCTGCGCGCCTCGCTCACCGCTCTCGCGGTCGGCCTGATCTCCGCCTGCACCTATCCGTACTACCCGTATCACACCGACGCCCGCTCGGCGCCGACCATGGACCCGTATCGGGTCGACACGGTGCGGATCAACCACGACATCACCTTCCTGCCCGGCAGCGCCACCCTGGACCCCATCGCCCAGGCGAACCTGCGGTCCTTCATCTCGCAGGTCGGCGTGACCAGCGACGACGCGCTGACCATCGTCGCCTCCGGGCCGTTCGCCCTGGCGCGGGAGAACGCGGTCGCCAACACCCTGGCGAATATGGGCATCCGCTCGCTCTCCATGGCCGAGGGCAATGTCGGGTTCGATCAGGTCACGGTGTCGGTCACCCGCACCCACTATCTGGCGACGGCCTGCCTGCGCGGCGGTGTCCGGCACTTCAACGAGGGCGTGCTGACGCCGCCACCGGGCTGCGCCAACGCCACCAACCTCGCGAACATGGTCGAGAATCCCAGCGACCTCCTGGTCGGCCGCGAGGCCGGCCCCACCGACGGCGTGACGGCCGTGCGGGCGGTCAACCGCTACCGCACCGGCGCCACCCAGTCCCTCAGCCCGTTCTCGCAGTGACATGAGCGCAGTATCTGAACTCTCTGAAGGCATCGCCGCGGTCGGCAGCAAAGCGCCGCCGGTGATGGCGTTCGCCACCGACGCGGAGACGCTGGAGACCATCAGCCGTGTGGTCCCGGGCGGCCGCAAGGGCGTGGAGGTCAACGAAGGCGGCATCGAGCAGGCCTTGTCGATGCTGCGCGGCAACCCGGCGCCGGCGCTGCTGATCGTCGACATCACCGGCTCGTCGTCGCCAGTGTCCGAGATCGCCGCCTTGGGCGAGATGTGCGGTCCGACCACCACGCTGCTGGCGATCGGCCCGGACAACGATGTCAGCCTGTTCCGGGCCCTGGTCTCGGCCGGCGTGACCGACTACATGGTCAAGCCGATCTCCGGCCAGGAGCTGCGCCGGACCATGCTGACCGCCAACCAGCGCGACGGCATGACCGACCAGGCCGCCAACGGCCTGCTGTCGGTGGTGGTCGGCGCCCATGGCGGCGTCGGCGGCAGCGCGGTCGCGGTGGGCCTGGCCTGGCAGATCGCCAACCGGCACAAGAAGCAGGTCGGGCTGGTCGATCTCGATCTGCAATTCGGCACCGCATCGCTGAGCCTGGATCTGGATCCGGGCACCGGCCTGCGTAGCGCCCTGGAGCAGCCCGACCGCATCGACTCCCTGTTTGTCGCCAGCGCCATGGTGAGCTGCGGCGACAATCTCTACGTGCTCAGCGGCGAGGAAGCGCTGGACCAGGAGGTCCAGGTGCAGGCCGCCTCGGTCGACCGGCTGATCGGCGAGCTGAAGCGCATCTTCGACGTGATCATCATCGACATGCCGCGGCACCTGGTCGCGACCTGTTCCTCGGTGCTGCAGACGGCGCATTCGGTCGGCCTGGTGACCGACCTGTCGCTGGCCGGCCTGCGGGACTCGCTGCGCATCCGCACCAGCCTGGAGACGCTGGCGCCGGAGGCGCAGCTGTGCATCGTCGCCAACCGCGTCGGGCTGGCCAAGTCCAGCGAGCTGGCGCCGGCGGAATTCGAGAAGAGTCTGGGGGCCAAGATCGACTTCATCCTTCCGGAGGATCCCAAGGCGGCCAAGGCGGCCATCAACGGCAAACCGTTGGCGGCCGGCGTCAATCGGGGACGGATAGCGGATTCGATGAACGGTCTTGCCAGGCTCATGGGGGGCATCTCCGACGACAGGAAGTCGAAGCGGTCCTGGTTCAGTTTCAAACGGTAGGGGTAATCCATGGACTCGAGTGGAGCGGACAAGATGTCCCTGAAGCCGGTACCCGTTGAGGGAGCGGTACCGGAGGCCGCGGGCGGTCGCGATGTCGTCGGGGGCGACAACAATCGGCTGGCGCGGTTCTACGAGATGCTGCAGCCGATGGTGAAGAAGCGGCTCCAGCCGGAGGCGGTCAAACGCCTGCCGCGCCAGGAGATCGCCCATCAGGTCAGCGACATCGTAATGGAGGTCCTGGACCTGGAGCCGGACGCGCCGGACCTGCTGGAGCAGCGCTCGCTGGTGGCCACCCTGGTCAACGACCTGGTCACCACGACCAATGGCGGCGGCGCCGTGGCCGAGGCCAGCGCCTCGCCGCAACAGGCGGCGCCGAGCCCGAGCCGGGCGCAGAATCCGGGCCAGATGTCGGTCACCGACGCCAAGCTGAAGGTCAAGCCGATCCTGCTGGAGCGCATCGACGTCGCCTCGGCGTCGAACCTGGAGCCGGAGACCCTGGTCGGCGAGCTGGACGGCGTCGTCGCGGAGATCCGCGACGAGCTGGGCCTGCACCTGAACCGCAAGGAACATGCGGAGCTGGTCCGCTCGCTGGTCGACGACATGATCGGCTTCGGGCCGCTGGAGCCGCTGCTGGCGGATGAGGGCGTGACCGACATCATGGTCAACGGCCCCAAGCAGGTTTACGTGGAAAAGGGCGGCAAGCTGACCCTGACCGACGTGGTGTTCCAGGACGACGCCCATGTGATGAACGTGGCCACCCGGATCGTCACCCGGATCGGCCGCCGCATCGACGAAACCAACCCGATTTGCGACGCGCGTCTGCCGGACGGTTCTCGTGTCAACGCCATCGGCCCGCCGCTGGCCATCGACGGCCCCTCGCTGTCGATTCGTAAGTTCTCCAAGAAGAAGATCACGCTGGACAAGATGGCCGAGCAGGCGAACATCTCGCCGGAAATGGCCGTCCTGTTGAAGATCGCGGCCCGTTCGCAGCTCAACATTCTGGTCTCCGGCGGTACCGGTTCCGGTAAGACGACGCTGCTGAACGCCCTGTCTCAGATGATCGACCACGGCGACCGTATCGTCACCATCGAGGACGCCGCCGAACTGCAGCTGCAACAGCCGCATGTGGTGAGGCTTGAGACCCGACCGGCCAACCTGGAGGGCAAGGGCGAGATCAACATTCGAGACCTTGTGAAGAACTCCCTGCGTATGCGTCCCGACCGGATCATCGTCGGTGAGGTGCGTGGCCAGGAGGCGGTCGATCTGCTTCAGGCCATGAACACCGGTCACGAAGGGTCGATGGGCACGGTCCACGCCAACAAGCCGCGCGACGCCCTGGTCCGTCTGGAGAACATGGTCGGCATGGCCGGCATCAACCTGCCGGCCAAGGCCGTCAGGACCCAGATCGCCAGCGCCGTCGACATGATCGTGCAGGTCAGCCGAATGCGCGACGGTGTGCGCCGGGTGACCAGCGTGACCGAGGTGATCGGCATGGAAGGCGACGTCGTCGTCACCCAGGAGCTGTTCAACTTCGAGTTCACCGGCGAGGACGAGGAAGGCAAGCTGACCGGCGTCTTCAAGCCGGCCGGCGTGCGTCCGCACTTCACGCCGCGCGCCGAGTATCACGGTCTCGACCAGGCGCTGCTCGAGGTCGTGTAAGCGGACCCGGCGGGAGAGGGCAGGCCATGTTGATCTATCTCGTCGGCGCCGGGGCGATGTTGTTCGTCGTCCTGGTCGGCGGCGCGGTCATGCAGGTGACCGGCGACGGCCAGCTCGCCAAGGCCAAGCGCATGGACGCGGTGGCCAAGCGGGCCAAGGCCGACGACGATCTGAAGAAAGCCGAAAGCGGCGTCAAGATCGTCGACGACGGTCGCAACGCCAAGGGCTTCGAGAAGTTCGTCCGCAAGGTGCTGCCGAACCCCGATCTGCTGCGCGGGCGGATCCGGCAGGCCGGGCTCAACATCAGCCTCAACCAGTACTTTCTGGTCTGCATGTTCGTGGCCGTCGTGGCCACCTTCTTCTTCACCAAGCTGGTTGGGCTGCCGCTGATCGCCAGCATGCTGTTCGGCATCGCCAAGGGCCTCGGCGGCCCGCACTTCGTGCTCGGCAAGCTGGTCGAACGCCGGCGCCAGAAATTCCTGTCCAAGTTCCCGGAATCCATGGACCTGATGGTGCGCGGCCTGAAATCGGGCCTGCCGGTCTCCGAGACCATCAAGACGGTCGCGGCGGAGATGGAGGACCCGATCGGCATCGAGTTCGGGCGTATCGTCTCCGACCTCCAGCTCGGCCGGCAGATGGAGGAGGCGCTGTGGCGCTGCGCCGACCGGGTCGGCGTGCCGGAGTTCCGCTTCTTCGTGGTCTGTATCTCCGTGCAGCGCGAGACCGGCGGTAATCTGGGCGAGACCCTGGAGAACCTGTCCGACATCCTGCGCAAGCGCCGCGCCGCCAAGCTGAAGGTCAAGGCGCTGTCTGCCGAGGCGCGGTTCAGCGCGCTGCTGATCGGCGCCCTGCCGTTCATCATGACCGGCATCCTGTACCTGGTGAACCCGGGCTACATCGCCACCCTGTGGACCGACCCGCGCGGCGTCATCATGCTGTCGGTGGGCGGCACCTGGATGGGGGTCGGCTTCACGGTCATGGCCAAGATGATCAAGTTCGAGATCTGACCGATGGACAATCTCCCGCTCGGCCTGTCCCCGGAGGCGATGATCCTCCTCAGCGCGTTCTGCTCCGCGGTGCTGACGGTCTTCGCCATCTGGAACGCGTTCATGCATCGCGACCCGATGGCGGCCAAGGCGCGCGAGCTGGCCGAGCGCCGCCTGAAGCTGAAGGAGGCCGCCACCTCCGGCCGCGACAAGAAGCAGAACGAGAAGGCCGTCGGCTTCATGCGCGAGGTTGTCACGCGCCTGAACCTGCTGCGCAGCAAGCACGCCGACGGGATCTCCAAAAAACTGGCCCAGGCCGGCTGGCGCTCGCACGACGCCATGGTCGCCTATCTCTTCGCCAAGGCGACGTTCCCGCTGGTGGCCGCGGGGCTGGTCGGGTTCTTCCTGCTGTTCGGCAAGCTGGGCGGCAATTTCAGCGCCAAGCACATCTTGTTCAGCGCCGGCATCGTGCTGTTCTGCGCCTACGTGCCGGACATCATCGTGAAAAATGCCGGCTCCAAGCGCAAGGAGCTGCTGCAGAAGGCGCTGCCCGACGGGCTCGACCTGATGGTGATCTGCGCGGAGGCGGGCTTGAGCCTCGACGCCAGCATGCAGCGCCTGTCGCAGGAGTTCGGCAAGTCGTCGCCGGAATTCGCCGACGAGATGGCGCTGACCTCGGTCGAGCTCGGCTTCATGCCGGAGCGCACGCAGGCGCTGCAGAACCTGAACGCGCGCACCGACCTGCCCGGAATCCGCGCCCTGGTCAACACGCTGGGCCAGACCGAGAAATACGGTACGCCGCTGGCCCAATCGCTGCGCGTGCTGTCGGCAGAGATGCGCCACGAGCGCCTGATGAAGGCGGAGGAGAAGGCCCACAAGCTGCCGGCCATGCTGACGGTGCCGATGATTCTGTTCATCCTGCCGCCGCTGTTCATCATCCTGCTGGGCCCGGCCATGCTCAGCGTCGCGGACAACATCATCAAGGCGTTCTAGGCCGCGTGATGTTTCGCCGGGGATGTGCCCCGGCTCTTGCCTCCCAAAGGTGCTGGCTTAGCCATCCTCGTCCTTCGACAGGCTCGGGATGAGGGCGCTGATGTCTGTCGACCGCCAAGTGATCCCACATCCTGAGCCTCCTCACCCTGAGCGTGTCGAAGGGCGAAGGAACTGGACCGCCAAGCCGGAGCCGATGCCAACGGTGAGGTGAGGCCAGGGCCGGAATCAAATCGGGGCGCGCCCACCGGCCGCGCCCCGCAGTCGTTCCGGGTTCTGCGGGCAGTCTTACGGGACGAGGCGGGCGCCGCTGCTGTCGCCGATCGCCGCGGCCCGGCGCCGGCTGTCCTCGATCCGCTGCAGCATGGCGTAGTAGGCCAGGCTGCGCTCGACCGACAGCTCGTCCATGTCGAGACGGGCGACCGCGCGGGCGTCGTCGGTGCGGTTGGCGAGGCCGTAGATCAGCGCCAGGTTCTGGCGATGCCGCACGGTGGCGGTCGGCGCGCTGGCGGTGCGGCGCATCAGCTGCACCGCCTCCTCGTGGCGGTCGCTCAGCGAGAGCGAGATCGCCAAATTGGTGGCGACGTCGAGATCGCCGGGGGCCAGCCGCAGCGCGCGCTCATAGGTGTCGCGGGCCTCCTCGTGGCGTCCCAGCATGTCCAGGGCGACGCCCAGGCTGCTCAGGCTCGCGGCGTCCTCGTCGACCGCCACCGCCGCCTCAAGGTTGGGCAGCGCCAGGTCCGGGTCGTTGAGGGCCAGATAGGAATTGCCAAGGCCGCGCAGACCGATCGCGTTCACCGGATCGATCTCCAGCAGCGAGCGGAATGCGCCGGCGGCCTCGTCATGGGAGCCGATTGTCGACAGCGCCCGGCCGAGCTTCTCCAGCGGCAGCGCCCGTTCCGGCGCGGCCGCGTGGGCCCGCCGATAAAGCGCGATGGCCGCCGGGATCTCGCCGCGCGACATCGTGAAGTCGCCCATGCGAACCAGCGTCTCGACCGAGTTGTCAGGATCGACCAGCTGACCGCTGGTGATCTGACTGCTCGCATGCGGGGGATCGACGGCTGGCGGGTTGGTGCAGCCGACAAGGGCGGCACAGCCAAGCGCGATCGCGACCGATGCAGAGTTTAAGAGTCGTGGCTTCATCAAAGGATCGTTCCGCGGCGGTAACCAAAACTATGCAGGCAAAGCCTTACCGAACTGTAAACCATAGTGTCCTGGCGGCCGGACGCTGAGCGGGAGCCTACGGGCGATTGATTGCCATATCGCAAAAATCGCGAAAAATGACGCTTGCTCGAATTTGCCCTTTAGAATCATGACCATCTGTAAACGTTCTTCGCGTCCGAACGACTTTCGGACGGGCCGCGGAGACGGCCGCGCGCGGGCTGGACGGCCCGCCGGCACGATCGTTGCGCGCAAGAACCTGTCGCCAACGCGATCTCAGGTGTTAGAATATGTCGAAAAGCGGCCGGAAACAGGCGATCGGCGCGGCGCGAATCGCGCTCGCGCGGATGCCCTCGCAACGCATTGATCTGTTGGGGGAAATACCCCGCCCGCCGGATTTCGGCGGGCGGGGCATCTGATCAGATGAGCGTGACGCTCTCGGCCATCGGACCCTTCAGGCCCATGCGGGTGGCGACGCGGACCCGCTGGTTGGACTCCAGCATGCTCAGGCCGGCGCGCTCCAGCGTGCGGGCGGAGATGAAGACGTCGCGGCCGCCATCGTCGGGCTTGATGAAGCCGAAGCCCTTCTCGACGTTGAAGAACTTGACGGTCCCCTCGAACTCCTCGGTGAAGCCGCCGGGCGCGCCGCCGCGCGGCCCGCCCGAGGACGGGGATGCCGTCGATTCGTCGACGTTGTGGATCTCGGCGACCTGCGGGCCCTTGTGCCCGTCGGCGATATCGCAGGTGATCGTCGTGCCTTCATCCAGCTCGCTGCGGCCGAGCTGCTCGAGTACTGAAACGTGCAGGAATGCGTCGGGCGAACCGTCGCTGGGTTGCACGAATCCGAACCCCTTGGCCCTGTTGAACCACTTGACGACAGCGCTGACGTCGCGGCGGGACGGTTCCGGTTGCTGGAAGTTTCTCCGGTTCATCATCTAACAAACAAACTCCAAGAGGGCGCCTTTTTTGCCCCCGCATCGGGTCGGGAAGGTGCCTGGTAAGCGAAACACGCAAGACCATGCATGACGGGCCATAGGGCATGTCAGCGGTCCGGCGTCTTGACGTGCGGTTTATCGATCGACCTTGGGCGCGATGTTCCTTCGCAGGTTTATGCTCTCCGGGGTCACAGGACAAGTCGCATCGTCAGTATGCGTCGCTGACCACCACCATGGCAAGAGCGGGAGGCAATCCTTTTCGCATCAATGCATCACACTGCACCGTCTATCAGTGCCTTGCCGCCCGGCCCACAACCTTTCAGTGTTGCCGCCGGTGCCCTTCGGACAGGGCCGCAGGCCGCCCTGCGACCGTGGATGCGGTTGAATTGAACGACCGGCACAGCGTACGGTCAGTTCCCATCCAAACGGCGCGGCCCGACCGGCCGCCAACGCAGAACAAGACATACGGGCAAATCCAGGGGGAGGTATGATGCGTGGTCTGATGATGGACACGCCGCTGTTGATCTCGTCGATCCTCGACCACGCGGCGCGGGTGTTTTCCGACCAGACGGTGGTCACCCGGACCGTCGAGGGGCCGTTCCACAGCTACACCTATGCCGACATGCATCGGCGCACCCGGCAATTGGCGAACGGCCTGGCGGCGCTGGGCATCAAGCGGGGCGACCGGATCGCCACCATCGCCTGGAACACCCACCGGCATATGGAGATCTACTACGCCGTCTCCGGCATGGGCGCGATCTGCCACACGCTCAATCCCCGCCTGCACCCCGGGCAATGCGCCTACATCGTCAACCACGCCGAGGACCGGGTGCTGTTCGTCGACCTGACCTTCGTGCCGCTGGTCGAGGCGGTGATCGACAAGCTGCCGACGATCGAGGCGGTCGTGGTGATGACCGATCAGGCCCATATGCCGGACACCAAGCTGACCAACGCGATCAGCTATGAGGAACTGGTCAACGGCCATTCCGACGAGTTCGACTGGCCGGTCTTCGACGAGAACACGGCCAGCTCGCTCTGCTACACCTCCGGCACCACCGGCAACCCCAAGGGCGTAATGTACAGCCACCGCTCGACGGTGCTGCACTCCTACGCCATCTCGCTGCCCGATGTGATGGGGCTGGCGGAATCCGAGGCGATGCTGCCGGTCGTGCCGATGTTCCACGTCAATGCCTGGGGCACGCCCTATGCGGTGCCGCTGACCGGCTGCAAGCTGGTGATGCCGGGTCCCGGCCTGGACGGCGCCAGCCTGACCGAGCTGATGAACCGGGAAGGCGTGACCCTGACCGCGGGCGTGCCGACGGTCTGGCTCGGCCTGCTGAACCATTGGAAGGAAGCCGACACCCGGGTGCCGACCCTGAAGAAGCTGGTGGTCGGCGGCTCGGCGGCGCCGCGCTCGATGATCGAGGCGTTCCAGAAGCAGTACGGCGTCGAGGTGCGCCACGCCTGGGGCATGACCGAGATGAGCCCGCTGGGCACGCTCAACGTCCTGCGCACCAAGATGGCCGACTGGCCGGAGGAGGACCAGTACACGGTGCTCAGCAAGCAGGGCCGGCCGATCTTCGGCGTCGAGATGAAGATCGTCGACGAGAACAACAAGCCGCTGCCCCATGACGGCGAGGCGTTCGGCCAGTTGAAGGTGCGGGGCCCGTGGGTGTGCAACGGCTATTACAGGCTCGACCAGTCCGACGCCCATGACGATGACGGCTGGTTCGCCACCGGCGATGTCGCCACCCTGGACGCCGACAGCTATATGAGCATCACCGACCGGACCAAGGATCTGATCAAGTCCGGCGGCGAATGGATCAGCTCGATCGAGCTGGAGAACCTGGCGATGAGCCATCCCCAGGTCGCCCAGGCGGCGGTGGTCGGCATCGCCGACGAGAAATGGGGCGAACGGCCGCTGCTGATCGTGGTGCCGGCCGGCGACGCTCCGGAGAAGGACGCCATGCTGGCGTACTTCGAGGGCAAGGTCGCCAAATGGATGATCCCAGACGATCTGGTGGTGGTCGACACCCTGCCGCTCGGGGCCACCGGCAAGGTGCTGAAGAGCAAGCTCAGGGACGACTACGCCGACTACCGGCCCGCCGGCGGCTGACCGCGTCTCGCCGCCGGTCCGGATGATCGACCTCTATACCTGGGCGACGCCGAACGGGCGCAAGGTCTCGATCATGCTGGAGGAGGTCGGGCTGCCCTATGAGGCCCACCCGGTCGACATCGCAAGCGACCAGCGCTTCGACCCGGCCTTCCTGGCGATCAGCCCGAACAACAAGATCCCGGCGATCGTGGACCGGGAGTCCGGCGTCTCGGTGATGGAGTCCGGCGCCATCCTACTCTATCTCGCCGGCAAATCGGGCCGGCTCATGCCGGAGGGCGGGGCCGCCCACTGGGCCGCCATGCAATGGCTGTTCTGGCAGGTCGGCGGCCTCGGCCCGATGCTTGGACGGGTCGAGCACTTCCGGCACTTCAACCCGGGCCGGGCGCCCTATGCCGAGCAGGTGTACGAGAAGGAGGCGGACCGTCTGCACCGGGTCCTGGACCGGCGGCTTGCCGAGGCCGCGTATCTCGCCGGCGACTACTCGGTGGCCGATATCGCCGTGTGGCCGTGGATCGCCCGTTTCCCGAGGCACGGCATCGACCTGACCGACTTTCCCAACATACTGCGCTGGTATCGGGCCATCGCCGAACGCCCGGCGGTCCAGCGCGGCTATCACGTCCCGCACCGGGCAGAGGACATCCCCGAGCCATGACCGCCATCGAGATCCTCGCGACCATTCTGGGGCTGACCAATGTCTACCTGATCATCCGCCGCAACATCTGGAACTACCCGTTCGGGCTGGCGATGGTCGTGCTCTATGCGAAGATCTTCTACGACTACAAGCTCTACAGCGACGCGCTGCTGCAGATCTATTACGTCGGCATCCAGCTCTATGGCTGGTGGTACTGGCTGCGCGGGCGCCAGCCGGACGGGCTGATCACCGTGGCGCGGCTTGCCGACCGGCACCGCGCCCTGGTCCTCGGCATCATCGTCGTCGGCGCCGCCGGCCTGGGCTGGATCATGGCCAGCAAGACCGACGCCTCGGTGCCCTATTGGGACGCCACGACCACGGTCATGAGCCTGATGGCGCAATTCCTGCTGTCGCGCCGTTACCTGGAGAACTGGGTGCTGTGGATCGCCGTCGATGTGCTGTCGATCGGCATCTACACCTACAAGGAGCTCTACCTGACCGCCGGGCTCTACGCGGTCTTCCTGGGCATGGCGAGCTGGGGCCTCATGGCCTGGCTGCGGGCCGAGCGCCAACAGGCCGGGCCGATCGAGGCGCCGGCGCCGGCCGGCACCTGACCCATGACCCGCGGCTTCCTGCTGGGCAAGTTCATGCCGCCGCATCGCGGCCATCTCTATTGCTGCGATTTCGCCCAGGCGATCGCCGACGAGGTGACGGTGCTGGTCTGCAGCCTGGACGGTGATCCGATCCCCGGCGCCCTGCGCCATGACTGGATGCGCCGGCTGCTGCCGCGCTGCCGGGTGCCGCACCTGACCGAGCCGGTGCCGCAGGAGCCGGCCGAGCATCCCCGGTTCTGGGAGATCTGGCGCGAGATCGTGCAGCGGGTCCATCCCGAGCCCATCGACTACGTGTTCGCGTCGGAGGCGTATGGCGACCGACTGGCGCGCGAGGTCGGCGCCCGCTTCGTGCCGGTCGACCCGGCGCGACAGGCGGTGCCGGTCTCCGCCAGCGCCATCCGCGACGACCCGTTCCGGCATTGGCGCTGGCTGCCCGATCTGGTGCGGCCCTATTTCGCGAAACGGGTTTGCCTGTTCGGCCCGGAAAGCACCGGCAAATCGACCCTGGCGCCGGCGTTGGCGGAGCGGTTCGAGACGGTCCATGTGCCGGAATACGGCCGGGTCCACACCGATACATTCGGAACCGACTGCTCACCGGAGGACCTGCTGGCAATCGCCCGCGGCCACGTCGCCTCTGAAGACGCCGCCGCCCGCAACGCAAACCGCATCCTGATCCTCGACGGCGACCCGCTGCTGACCGCGGTCTGGTCGGACATGCTGTGCGGCGGACGGGACCCCTGGTTCGCCGAATACGGGGATGTCGCCGACCTCTATCTGCTGTGCGACATCGACATGCCATGGGTCGATGACGGGTCGCGCTACTTCCCGGATGCCGCCGATCGGGGGCGGTTCTTCGCCGCCTGCCGGGCCGAGCTCGAGGCGCGCGAGGTACCCTATGTCACCCTGTCGGGTGACCCGGAGAACCGGCTTCGGACCGCGGTCGAGGCGATCACCGGCCGGTTCCCGGGCCTTGCGGCGTGAACAGCGCGATCAGGCGAACGCCACCTGCGGGCCGAGCGGCATGATGGCGAGGTTCACCAGCCCGAGATCGTCGTAGTAGTGGCGCTTCACATGGTCCAGCTTCACCGTCTCGGCCACGCCGGGCAGGGCGAGGAGCCGGGCGGTGTGGGCCGACAGGGCCGGGTAGTCGGCCAGCCGGTTGAGGTTGCAGTTGAGGCGACCGTGATAGACGGCGTCGAACCGCACCGCCGTCGCGAACAGATGCCAGTCGGCCTCGGTGATCCGGTCGCCCAGCAGGAACGGCCGGTCGGCCAGCAAGGCCTCCAGACGGTCGAGCTCGTCGAACAGGGCGGTGACCGCCTGCTCGTACTCCGCCTGGGTGTTGGCGAAGCCCGCCTTGTAGACCCCCATGCAGACATGGTCGAGGATGCGCGCGTTCATCCGGTCGATCTGTGGGCGCAGGCCGGCCGGGTAGAAGTCCTCGTCGCGGGTCCCGAGCCCGGCGAAGGCCTCGTTCATCATGCGGATGATCTCGCCGGACTCGTTGTTGACGATGGTGCCGGTCTGGCGGTCCCAGAGCACCGGCACCGTGACCTTGCCAGTGGTATCCGGCTTGGCGCGCTGGTAGACCTCGTAGAGATGGTCGAGCCCGTTGGCATGGTCGATCGTGCTCATTGGGCCGTCGCCGAACGACCATCCGTCCGGCCCGCCCCAGCGCGGATGCACCACCGACATGGAGATCACCGCTTCCAGCCCCAGCAGCACGCGGAACAGGATGGCGCGGTGCGCCCAGGGGCAGGCATAGGAGACGTAGAGGTGGTAGCGGCCGGGCTCCGCCTTGAAGCCGGTGCTGCCATCGGCGCTCACGACGTCCCGGAACCAGCGCTTCTTCTCCTCCGCGCGCCGGGCGCGCAGCGCCGGCGTATCGGCAATGTCGGCGTGCCAGACGCCATCGATCAGGGCCTTCATGTCTTTACTCCAAGCTGGCGATGCGGGTGTTGCCCGCGCTTATGAATTCCGCGTCGTCCCCGGGTTTGACCCGGGGACCCACCGGGATGCAGTGGGCAAAGATCCACCTTCGGGCGATGCCGCGCCGGGCTGCGAGATGGGTCCCCGGGTCAAGCCCGGGGACGACGAAGTATTGAAGGAATTGCTCCGCCTTCAGGCCGTTGCGGGGCGCAGCCGGCCCAGGCGCAGCGCATGGGCGCCGTCGCCGAGCAGGATCTGGACGACCGAGGCGGCGATCAGGAACACCGGGTATTCCCAGCCGCCGCCGGCATTGCTGAACACCCAGCCATTGCCGGCATGGACCCAGGCGGCGCCGAGCAGGATGGGGATCAGCGCCGCCGCCACCCAGCGGGTCCGCACGCCGAGGATGAGCGCCAGCCCGCCGATTGTCTCGGCGGCGACGACCACATAGGCCAACACCGGCGGCAGGCCGAGGGAGCCGAAGAACTGGGCGGTGCCGGGCAGGGTGAAGACCACCAGCTTCAGCCAGGCGCTGTGGGCGACGAACATGACGCCCAGGGACACCCGCAGGATGAGGGCGGCGTAGGGGGCGGTCTTGGTGTCGATCATGGATCGTCTCCTTGCTGGGACCTGAGGGCCCGTTGTCCTGCCCGCCAAGATGTGCTTTGCTCATTCGCAAGACAATTCGTGAAATTTCCAAGTTCTATTTGCGAAAATGCAAAGCTCGATCGATTGGGACGATCTGCGCATCTTCCTGGCCATCGCGCGAGCGGGCAGCCTGTCCGGCGCGGCGCGCGTGCTGTCGGTCAATCATTCCACCGTGTTCCGCCGGCTGAACGGGCTCGAGGCCGAGCTCGACGTCCGGCTTTTCGAACGGCAGAGCGGCGGCTATGCGCTGACAGCCTCGGGCGATGCCCTGTTGGAGTCCGCCGATCGGGTCGAGGCGGAGGTGCTGGCCGCCGAACGGGCGCTGCGGGGGCGCGACCTGCGGCTGCGCGGCGGGCTGCGGGTCACCATGCCGGACACGGTGGCGCGGCTTCTGCTGCCCGTGCTGATCGCGCCCTTCGAGCGCCGCTATCCGGAGATCGAGCTGGAGCTGGTGGTCTCGGACACCTTTCTGAACCTGAGCAGGCGCGACGCCGATGTCGCGGTGCGGCCGACCAATGCGCCGCCCGAGACGCTGGTCGGCCGGCGGCTGTGCGGCATCGCCTCCGCCGTCTACCGGAGCGCGGATGTCGCGGAACCGGCCGGCGCTCTGGCCGAGCAGCGCTGGGTGGTGCCGGATGACAGTCTGGCACACCTGGCCTCGGCGCACTGGCTGCGGGAGATGGCGCCGCCGGCGGCGATCCGCGCCAACACCATGAGCGGCATGCTGGATGCCGCAAGGGCCGGCATGGGGCTGGCGGCGCTGCCCTGTTTCATGGGCGACCCGGAGCCGGGTCTTCGGCGGGTCGGCGGTCCGCGCCCCGATCTGGAGACCGGGCTGTGGGCGCTGACCCACCGCGACCTCAGGCAGACGGCCCGCATCCGCGCCTTCCTCGACGCCGTCGCCGAGGCCGTCACGGGCCTGCGGCCCCTGCTGGAGGGCGATCGGCCGGCCCGTTGACCTGCATCAATGGTTTCGCCCCCGGCTCGGATGATGATGGCGTCGAAATTGCCGGCATCGGGGGACGCGGCCATGGAAGGTGGGGATCGGGACATCGCGGCCGGACGCGTGGCGCCCCTGACCCCGGCTCCCGCGGCCGAGCCCAACCCGTTCGATGCCGTACCGCCGCCGAAGATCGCCGAGCTGGTCGAGACCGTCGGCGTCAAGAAGGCCAACCTGCCGGCGCTGAAGACCCTGACGCTGGGAGTCCTGGCCGGCGCCTTCATCGCCTTCGGCGGCATGTTCTTCACCACCGTCGTCACCGATAGCGGCCTGGGCTTCGGGCCGACCCGGATGCTGGGCGGGCTCGCCTTCTCGCTGGGCCTTATCCTGGTAGTGGTCGGCGGGGCCGAGCTGTTCACCGGCAACAATCTGATCGTGATGGCCTGGGCCGACCGCAAGGTCCGGCTGGCCGGGCTGCTGCGCAATTGGGGGCTGGTCTTCATCGGCAACTTCATCGGCTCGATCGGCAGCGCCTATCTGATGCACTGGTCGGGCGCGCTGGGGGCCGGCGGAGGCGCGGTGGGCGAGACCGCCATCGCCATCGCCGAGGCAAAGGTGGCGCTGGACCCGTTCCAGGCCCTGGTGCGCGGCATATTGTGCAACACCCTGGTCTGCCTGGCCGTGTGGCTGTGCTTCGCCGCCCATACGGTGCCGGGCAAGGTGCTGGCGATCGTGTTTCCGATCGCCGCCTTCGTGGCGCTCGGCTTCGAGCACTCGATCGCCAACATGTACCTGATCACCGTCGGCTGGCTGCACGGCGCCGCCGGCGTCACGATCGCCGGCTTCCTCGGCAATCTGGTGCCGGTCACCATCGGCAACGTCATCGGCGGCGGTGTGCTGGTGGCCCTGGTCTACTGGATTGTCTATCTGCGCGACGCCCAACATGGCTGACCCATCCGACGCCGGCATCGACTTCACCCTCGACGGGGCGCCGGCCCGGGCCGAGCCGGGCGAGACCGTCTGGCAGGTCGCCCTTCGGCTGGGGACCGAGATCCCGCATCTCTGCCACTCGACCGCGCCGGATTTCGAGCCGGATGGCAATTGCCGGGTCTGTATGGTGGAGGTCGAGGGCCATGAGCATCTCGAGGCGAGCTGCATCCTGCATCCGGAACCGGGCATGGTGGTCGAGACCGGTTCCGCCCGGGCCCGCACAGCCCGACGCGGCGTGATGGAGCTGCTGCTGGCCGAGGCGCGGATCGATCCCGGCTGCGAGGCGGCGCGCTGGCCGGCCGAGATGGGCCTGGAGGGGACGCGGTATCCCGATTCCCACCGTCCCGAGGCCGATGAGGGTCACCCCGGCATCACCGTGGACCTGGCCGCCTGCATCCGCTGCCTGCGCTGCCTGCAGGTCTGCCGCGAGATCGAGATCCATGAGGTGATCGGCATGGCCCATCGCGGCACCGGCACCGCCATCGTGTTCGATTTCGCCGATCCGATGCTGGCGTCGCGCTGCGTGAGCTGCGGCTCCTGCGCCCAGGCCTGTCCGACCGGCGCCCTGGCACTGCGCGATCCGCTGGAGGCCGCCGATGCCGCTTGACGACGGCGCGACCGCGACCGGAACGGCGGTCGACAGCCTGTGCCCCTATTGCGGCGTCGGCTGCCAGATCCGCTATCACCTGGCCGGCGGCCGCATCGTCCGGGCCGAGGCCATCGACGGTCCGGCCAATCACGGCCGGCTCTGCGTCAAGGGCCGCTTCGGCTGGGACTACGTGCACCATCCGGACCGGCTGACGGTGCCGCTGATCCGCCGCGACGACGCGCTCAAGCACGACACGCCGGTCGACCCGTTGGCACAGTTTCGTGAGGCGAGTTGGGACGAGGCGCTGGACCGCGCCGCCGACGGCTTCCGCCGGATCAAGGAGCGCGCCGGCCCGCAGGCACTGGGCGGGTTCGGCACCGCCAAGGGCTCCAACGAGGAGGCCTATCTGGTCCAGAAGCTGATCCGCACCGGCTTCGGCAGCAACTCGGTCGATCATTGCGCCCGGCTCTGCCATTCCAGCTCGGTGGTGGCGCTGTTCGACCAGATCGGCTCCGGCGGCGTCACCGCCGCTTTCACCCAATGCGACAACGCCGATGTCCTGATGGTGGTCGGCACCAACTCCGCGCGCAGCCATCCGGTCGCTGCCTCCTTCTTCCGGCGCGCCGTGCGGCGGGGCGCGAAGATGATCGTCATCGATCCGCGCCGCAGCGAGATGGCCGACGATGCGGCGATCGTCATCACCCAGCGCCCCGGCACCGACATCGCCCTGTTCAACGCCATGGCCCATGTGGTGCTGGAGGAGGGGCTGCACGACAGCGCCTTCATCGAGAACCGCACCACCGGCTTCGCGGCTTTCCGGGAGGGCCTGGAGGGCTGCACGCCGGAGGCCGCCGAGGCCGTGACCGGCGTGCCGGCCGAGACCATCCGCGCCGCCGCCCGGCTCTATGCCGGGGCCAGTGCCGCGATGGTCTTCTGGGGCATGGGCGTGACCCAGCATGTGCATGGCGTGCGCAATGCCCGCAGCCTGATCAACCTGGCGCTGCTCTCCGGCCATGTCGGACGCCCCGGCACGGGGCTACACCCGCTGCGTGGACAGAACAATGTGCAGGGCGTCTCGGACATGGCGCTGCTGCCGAATTTCCTCCCCGGCTACGGCCTTGTCGCAAAGCAGGACATCCGTGACCGGTTCTCCAAGGCCTGGCGCGCGCCGGTGCCGGAGGATCCAGGGCTGACCATCGTGGAGATGATCAACGGCGCCGCTTACGGCAGCGTGCGCGGGCTCTATTTCGTCGGCGAGAACCCGGCGATGAGCGATCCGGATGCCAACCACGTCCGCCACGCCCTGACCTGTCTCGACCATCTGGTGGTGCAGGACATCTTCCTGACCGAGACCGCCTGGTATGCCGATGTGGTCCTGCCCGCCGCGTCGCTGCTGGAGAAATGGGGCAGCTTCACAAACACCAATCGGCAGATCCAGATCAGCCGCCCGGTCGTCGAGCCGCCGGGCGACGCCAGGCAGGATTGGTGGATCACCCAGGAGATCGGCCGCCGGCTGGGCCTCGACTGGTCCTATTCGGGACCGGGCGACGTCTGGGAGGAGGCGCGGGCGCTGTGGCCGGCGATCGCCGGCGTGCCCTGGTCGCGGCTGGAGCGGGATGGCTGGTGCCAATACCCCTGCGCACAGGAGGACCAGCCGGGCAAGGACGTGCTGTTCGGCGACCGCTTTCCGACCGCGGACGGCCTCGCCAAGCTGGTGCCGGTGGCGCCCGGCGAACCGGACGAGCAGCCCGACGACGACTATCCGTTCGTCTTCATCACCGGCCGGGTGCTGGAGCATTGGCACACCGGGGCCATGACACGGCGCAGCGCGGTGCTGGAGGCGGCCGATCCGGAACCGGGACTTTATGTCGCAGAGGGCGATCTCCGGCGGCTGGGCGTCACGGTCGGCGACCCGGTGCAGGTGACCTCCCGGCGTGGCGCCATCACCGCCGCCTGCCGGGTCGATCCCGGCCTGCCGGAGGGATCGGTCTTCATGCCGTTCTGCTTCGCCGAGGCGGCCGCGAACCTGCTGACCAACGCCGCCCTGGACCCGCAATCCAAGATCCCCGAATACAAGTACTGCGCGGTCCGTTTGGACCCCGTTTCCTAGCCTTCGACCGAAAATAAGAAATATTTCAACACTCTGGTGCGACGCTTCGTCCCGGAAATCGGCAGTTTTCTGTCGGCGGGACGAAAAAATCGATGGTTAAGAGATTTTAGGCAAAATAATTAAGTATGACTACATAAATGCCTGACAAATTGGCTCCACCAATGCAACGGGTCTATTTGTTCGGGGGTTATCATGTCGAATGCTGTTCCTGCCGCAGTGATGGAAGTGCACGGGGAGTCCGGGACCGCCACGGTCGGGTTCGCCGGTGCGACGGAGCAGGTTTCGGTGGAGCTGTTGGACACCGTCTCGGTCGGCGATTACGTGCTGGTCGATGTGGGTTTCGCGGTGGCCAAGATCAGCGCCAAGGAGGCCGATACCACGCTCGCCACGATCGCCGAGGGCGGTCGCGATGACGCTGGGGAGAGTTTGGTCGCATGAACTATGGACAGCAGTTCCGCCGCCAGGATCTGGCTGAGCAATTGGCCGACCGGCTGATCGACGAGGTCGATCCCGGTCGCAGTTACCGGTTCATGGAGGTCTGCGGCGCGCATACCCGCGCGATCCAGCAGTTCGGCATCCAGAGCCTGATGCCCGAGAACGTGCAGTTGCTGCGCGGCCCGGGCTGCCCGGTCTGCGTGCTTCCGCCGGGCCGGATCGCCCAGGCGCTGGCCCTGGGCCGCAAACACGACGCGATCATCTGCGCCTATGGCGACATGGTCCGGGTGGTCGAGGGCAAGCGCCGCGGCCTGTTCCGGTCCAAGCCCAAGGGCGCGGATGTGCGGCCGGTGCGCTCCGTCCAGGAGGCGATGCAGATCGCCCGCGACAACCCGCGCCGGCAGGTGGTGTTCTTCGCCACCGGCTTCGAGACGACAACCGCGCCGACCGCCGTGGCCCTGCGCCGGGCGGAGTCGGAGGGGCTGAAGAATTTCAGCGTCTTCTGCAACCATCTGCTGACCCCGGCCGCCATCCACTACATGATGGAATCGGCCGATATCGGCGGCATGGATCCGCGCACCGTCGACGGCTTCCTGGGCCCGGCCCATGCCAGCGCGGTGATCGGCAGCCAGCCCTACGCCTTCTTCGCCGAGGAGTATCAGCGGCCGGTGGTGGTCGCCGGCTTCGAGCCGCTGGACGTGATGCAGGCGGCGCTGATGCTGGTCCGCCAGGTCAATGACGGCCGCTACGAGGTGGAGAACCAGTACCGCCGTGCCGTCACCGAGGGCGGCAACTCCAAGGCGCTGGCCCTGGTCGGCGACGTCTTCGAGCTGCGCCGCACCTTCGAGTGGCGGGGGTTGGGGCAGGTGCCCTACAGCGCCTTCCGCATCAAGTCGGCCTTCGCCGAGTACGACGCCGAGGCCCGCTTCGGCCTGGAGACCGCGGCCGAGCCGAAATCGCTCGCGATCGGCTGCGCCCGGGATGACGGCAACGGCGCGTGCCTCGCTTTCCTGGACGCCGACCGCTGTGCCTACGACCGTTCGCTGCCCTTGGGCGGTGATGCGGCCGTGCCCTGGACCATCGTCGCCGCCTGAAGCCGGATCAACCGCGCACCCAGGCCAACCCGTCACAACATGGACACTCACTCCCCGCCGGCGGCCGCTGCCGGCGGGGTCGGAAAGGACACCATCCCATGCGCATTCTGTTCATTGCCAGCGGCTTCAACAGCCTGGGCCAGCGCCTGTTCGTCGAGCTGACCCAGCGCGGCCACGAGGTCAGCGTCGAGCTGGACATCGACGACAAGGTCTCCCAGGAGGCGGTGGAGCTGTATGCGCCGGATCTGATCATCGCGCCGTTCCTCAAACGCGCCATTCCGGAGAGCATCTTCTCCAAGCATGTCTGCCTGATCGTCCATCCGGGCATCCCCGGCGACCGCGGTCCGTCGGCCCTGGACTGGGCGATCCTGAACCAGGAGGAACGCTGGGGCGTCACCGTGCTGCAGGCCGAAGCCGAGATGGATGCGGGCCCGGTCTGGGCCGCCGCCGGCTTCCCCATGCGCCAGACCAGCAAGTCGAGCCTCTATCGCAACGAGGTGACCGAGGCGGCGGTGGACGCGGTCTTGCGGGCCATCAAGCGGTTCGAGAAGGGGGAGGGGCCGCCGGACCCGAAGACGGTCTGGACCGAGGCCCGCGGCGAGGAGCGGCCGCCCTGCAAGCAGGCCGACCGCGCCATCGACTGGCGCCGGGACGACACCGAGACGGTGATGCGCAAGCTGCTGAGCGCCGACGGGGCGCCGGGCATCAAGAACACCCTGCGCAACCGCGAGGTCTTCCTGCACGATCCGCGCCCGGCAACCGGCCTGGAGGGCGAACCCGGCGCCATCATCGCCAGGAGCGGCCCGGCGATCTGCCGCGCCACCACCGACGGCGCCGTGTGGATCGGACAGCTGCGCGACAAGGCGTATGATCACACCTTCAAGCTGCCGGCCACCGACCTGCTGGCCGGCGATCTGGACGGGGTGACGGACATCCCGGTCGACAGCGAGACCGGCTATCACGAGATCACCTATGCCGAGAAGGACGGGGTCGGCTACCTGGCCTTCGACTTCTACAACGGCGCCATGAGCACCGCCCAGTGCGAGCGCCTGCTGGAGGCCTACAACGCGGCCTGCCAGCGGGACACCAAGGTCATCGTGCTGACCGGCGGCTATGAATACTGGTCCAATGGCATCCACTTGAATCTGATCGAGGCGGCGGACAGCCCGGCCGATGAGAGCTGGCGCAACATCAACGCCATCGACGATCTGGCCGAGGCGATCATCCGCACCGAGACCCATGTCACGGTGGCCGCGCTGCAGGGCAATGCCGGTGCCGGCGGCGTCTTCCTGGCGCGGGCCGCCGACCAGGTCTGGCTGCGCACCGGCGTGGTGCTGAGCCCGCACTACAAGGACATGGGCAATCTGCACGGCTCGGAGTTCTGGACCTATCACCTGCCGCGCTGCGCCGGCGAGGAGAATGCCCAGCGCATCATCGACGCCCGCCTGCCCATGGGTGTGGACGAGGCGATCGACCTCGGCCTCGCCGACGCCAAGCTGGCCGGCGACCGGGCCGCCTATGAGAAAGATCTGCAGGAGCGGGCCGAGACCCTGGTCAACGAGCCGGCCGTCGACAAGATGCTGAAGGCCAAGGCCAAGCGGCGCGAAAAGGACGAGGCGGAGAAGCCGCTGCTGCAATACCGCGAGGAGGAGCTGGCCGAGATGCGCGCCAATTTCTACGGCGCCAATCCCAGCTACCACATCGCCCGCTACAACTTCGTCCACAAGATCGGCAAGAACCGCACCGCGGTCACCATCGCCCGCCACCGCGACCGCCGCCGCAAAGAGCAGAAGAAGGCGTCGTAGGGCATCGCGGCGAGGTCGCCGTCCCTCAAATCGTCATTGCGAGCCGAAGGCGAAGCAATCCACTCTATCCGCAAGAGTGGATTGCCGCGTCGCTGCGCTCCTCGCAATGACATGTCCTGAGAGGCCGTCCGCTAGTCCAGCGCTGCCGCCAGCCGTTTCGGGGCGATCGCGCGGTAGCTTTCCTCCACCCACGCACTCAGCACGTCGAGCGGCACGTCGCGCTCGCCGTCGAAGGCTGCCGATACCCATCCGGCCCGGCCGAGCCCGTAGCCGGTCGGCTCGGTGAAGGGGTATTCCAGCGCGAATTCCCGCGACCGCGGCAGCTTCACCGACAGCTTGAGCCAGCCCGCGTCATGGGCCAGGAACAGGAACGACTTGCCCTTCACCTTGAAGGCGCTGTGGCCCCAGGGGAAATCCTCGGTGGTCTCCGGATAGCCGAGCGCCTGGGCGCGGAGTTCGTCGGCGGCCGCCTTCAGGGTGGCCGGAAGATCCGCTTCGCCGGTCAAGCGGGCTGCTCCCCGGACCATTGGCGCCTGACCGCCTGCCATTGCTCCCAGATCGAACCCGGGTCGAGATCGGCATATCCGCGGGCCTCGTCCATCGCGATCCGCCTCGCACGCGACAACGCAATGCAGACCGCCGTGTCGCGGATTTCGAGGACCTCCGCTTCCGTCAGCGGTGAGCCCTTTTCGCGCTCCTTGATCGAGAGCAGATCGATCAACGCAGGAATCGGTGTGATCACCAGTTCGGCATCGTCTTTCGACATCCATGCACTCCCGGTCGACGCCTGGCAGCAGGCATGGTGCGTTAGATACTACCGCCCATCAGGAAATGGAAATTCATGCCGATGACCAGAACCAAGAACCACCAGACCGGCGCGGCAAGGAATGCGACAAGCAGGGCAATGTGCTTCTTCCTCATGGTCTTGAGGCCGATGTGAACGGTACCGCCCAGATAGGCCAGCGAGCCAAGCCAATGCCCCCAGGACAACGTGGCCGGATCCCTCTTCCAGTCGACGCCGATTGCGATGAGCAGGAGGACGAGCAACAGGTAGCCGACGCTGAGAAGGCTGAAGCCCAACCCGAACCGCATCAACTCCGATGCCGGTCGGTCCTCGATGCTCTTGGTCCCTGGCAAGATCTCCGGCCCGGCCTTTTTGTGCTGCCAACGATGCGGTCATTCGCTCCTCATCGTCACCTGGAGCCATGAGCATCCCGTAAACGCCGGCCGGTGCGCCTAGGCTTGCAGTTCGGCCAGCAGTTCCTCCAGCAGCGCCATGCCCGCACCCCAGCCCTTGTCCATGCCTTCCAGCGCGGCGGAGAAGCAGGCGATCTCGGCCTCGCTGGCGTCGTGCGGCACCCAGGTCAGGCGGAGCTTGGTCTTGCCGCCATCCTCCTCGAAGGTGACGGTCGTCAGCAGAACCCTGGGCCAGTCGGGCATCATGGGATTGGCGATCACGTTCCAGTCGCCGTCGGAGACCGAATGCAGCCAGACCAGGCGTTCCGGAGGGGCGACCTCGGTGTACTCGACCCGCTGGTAGTTCGACTTGCCGTCCCAGCGCATCTCGCCGAGCCACAGACCGCCGGGTGTCACATCGAGCTTATGGACGATGGTCTCCACCCTGGGGCCGTACCAGCGCACCAGCAGTTCCGGATCGGTCCAGGTCCTCCACACCAGCTCCCGCGGCGCGTCGAATTCCCGCTCCAGCACATAGGTCGGCAGATCAGCCATTCCCGGTTCCCTTCGTCTCCGATTTCTGCAATTCGTCCAGCAGGCCGTCGAGCTGATCGAAGCTCGAAGACCAGAACCGCTTGAATTCCTCCAGCCAGCGCACCGCCGCCGCCATCGGCTCGGCCTTCAACCGCGCCGGCCGGCGCTGCCGGTCGATGTCCCGCTCGATCAGCCCGGCCCGCTCCAGCACCTTCAGGTGCCGCGACACCGCAGGCTGGCTGATCGAGAATGGCTCGGCCAGCTCGTTCACCGACGCCTCGCCCGCCGCCAGCCGCGACAGGATCGCCCGCCTGGTTGGATCGGCAAGCGCGGCGAAGACCGCGTCAAGCGACTGTGGGGCAGCCATATAACCGATCTGTTCCATAACACATTTATTATATTATAGCTTCACGCGAGTCAATGAAGATCGCGGCACCGTTTGTCTCGTCCGGCCACCTCCGATTAACGGGACCTCAGGAATTGTGTCCTTGGATATGCGCGGCCCGCGTCCCGGCTATTGGCGTCGTCCTCATCGAAGGAAGGAAGCGGTGAACGAAGTGCTGGAATTCACCTACAGGGTCGACCGCGGGCGGTTGGTCCGGATGCTCTTGTTGACCGCGTTCGGAGCGGTCTTCCTCTCCTATTGCGCGTCAGCCAACGACCGGGGAATGACCCTGATCGACGTCGTCACCCTGCCGTCGAACCAAGCGACGGTCTTCATGTGGGTCATGGCGGCCGCGAATGGCTGGTTGGCGGTCTTGGCGCTTGTCAGCCTGGCCAAGGGCGTGGCCGGCCGGGACCACGTCATTCGCCTGACTGCGGACGAATTGACGGCGCCAAAGGGGTTCTTCTTCCGGAAACCGGTGACCGTGCCGTTGGATGGCATATCCAAGAAGCGGGTCCACTCCGGCATCGTCACACGATTCCTCAACCTGAAGACGGTCCGGGGGCGTCTCACCTTCAGCCGACAGGAAATCGGCCCCGCAGCATTCGATGCCTTGAACAGCGCCCTGGACGACCGGATCGGCGCGGCGCGGCATGGAATAGGACCGACCGTCAGAAATCGCCGCAGTGACGCATGATCTCGCCGATTCGGCAGTTCATTGGTTCGGCATCGACCTGAGCGGCAATCACGCCGGGTTCCAGGGGCGGGCGCGGATGGGATGCCGCGGCGATCTCCAGCACCACACGCCGCATGGCTTAGGCATTGTTCGCAGTCCCGTGCTATCGGCGTGTCGCACGGCGCCTTCGAGTCCATCGGCGTGGTAAAGCGAGTCCGGACAAGAAGTCAATTTCGGGTCCAGTCCAGCGAGTCCAGGGGGTGAATTTGAATGGCTGTCTTGTACGAGTCGCTTGCGTCGCTCCGGATCGTGGGCGACAGCCTTGATCCCGGCGAAGTTACGAGGCTTCTTGGATGCGAGCCGACATCCAGTGGCATGAAGGGGTCGGGAAGGGTCGGCAACAAGACCGGACTCCGGACCACGATGAGGTCCGGAGCCTGGATGCTCGCTGCCGATGCGGCCCGTCCCGGCGACTTGGATGGCCAGGCCACGAAGATCCTTGGAAAGCTCAATCAGGACTTGGAGGTCTGGCGTTCCCTTTCTTCACGTTACACGGTCGAGCTCTTCTGCGGATTGATGATGAGTGAGGGCAGCGAAGGATTGGAGCTATCCTCAAATACGCTGAGTGAGCTTGGTTCCCGGGGCATCAAATTGAGCCTTTGCCTGTACGGCCCCTTGAGCGGCGACAGAGAAGAGACGCCCCATCCAAACGGATAGGGCGTCCTCCGATTCGGCGGATGGGTCTGCGATCTGTTCAGCGCTGGACCTGGAAGTAAGAGCCGTAACGGTCGCGAAAGTACCATTGAAGGAATTGCAGCCACGCGCTTGGCTGCTGGAGGCCGGCTTCGCAATCGTCGCGCTGTCTTCTGCACTGATCCGCCATTTGATTAGCCACCGCCGACATTGCGCTAACGGCTTCCGGCGGTGCCGTTGCGATCCTGTCTTGCAACTCGATCACAGGCGCCATGCATCTGGTGAACTCGACATCGCAGTGATTTATGGGCAACTGCGGACGGAAAATGGACCACGGCCAGGCGAAATCGACCTCAAGGGGCCAACGTGTCTCGACCGCCGCAGTCGCCGTACGGGTCGAGACGTGTCTGACATCGGCGGTTCCTCTGACCCGAAGTGTCACCCGCCTTTCGTCGATGCTGTGCTTCTCTACCGAACAGATATCGTCTCTTGCGACCTCAACATAGTCGTTGAGTTCGAGAGTGCTCCAGACTTTGATCTTTTCCTTGTCTTCAGTGCTTCCGACGTATCCGCTTATGGCTACGGCGGTCTCACCCAATTCTTCCAATTCACGCACAAGTGGATCAGGATTTAGTAGCTTTTCATCAATTCCCATCGGACGCCTCCTGCATTTCAGCACATTTGGCGATTACGAAAACTGAGCCGCCCGGCGATGTCTGCCCTTAGGACAGTCATCAATTTTATTTCACGCCGTCTCGCGTGGATTTTCAAGCCCGGGGGCCTTCTATGGCGCGCCAATGGAGCGAGCCCAGGCGGAGCTTGGTCGAGCCTTCGTCCGCGGACGGCAGACCTTGCTTGGCGGGTGGCGCGTTAGCTCTCGCAGGACAGCCCCAGCGCCGTCAGGCCCTCCTCCAGGTAGTCGCAGAGCAGGGGGATGCCGGTGAGGTACTCGGCCGTGTGGTTGTTGTGGGCGTCGCGGGCTTCGGAGACGGCGTCGGCCCACTGGTCGGTGGTGAAGCTGCCGCGGCCGAGCCAGGTGAGGGCGACCAGCTCGATCTGCTCGTCCCGGTTCAGCTCGCGGATGGCCGCGGTGAGCTCGTCGAAGGTCGGGTCGGCGGCGAAATCCTCCAGCACGTCGAGTTCGTCGTCGTCGGCCGGGTTGGCGCCGGGGTCGGGGGCGACCGGGTCGACCTTGACGTCGAATTCCCGCGCCTTGGCGATGATGTAGCAGACCTTGTCCGTGCTGAGGCTGTCCACGGCAATCCCTCCTTCTGGCATTGCCCGCATGGTGCTCCGGATGATGCGCCCGGTCCTTGAGGCAGGTCAAATCGACGCGCCGCGCCAGGGTTGATCCAGGTCATGGGAGGGGCGGGCGGACGCTGACATCCTCCGCCGCGGATCGCGAGAGCGACGCCCGCCAATGCCGCCCGAGAGGAGGACCCGATGTCAGACCCCCGATACATCCGCTGGTTCGAGGAGCTCTCCATGGACGACGTGCCGATCGTCGGCGGCAAGAACGCGTCCCTGGGCGAGATGTATCGCGAGCTGGCGCCGCTCGGCGTCAGCCTGCCGAACGGGTTCGCGGTCACCGCCGAGGCGTTCCGCACGGCGCTGACCGAGGCGGATGCCTGGGGCGAGCTGCACGGGCTGCTGGACGGCCTGGATAAGTCGGACGTGCGGGCGCTCGCTGCCGCCGGCCGGCGGGCGCGGGAGATCGTCTATGCCGCCGGGCTGACCGAGGCCATGCGCGACCAGATCCTGGAGGCCTGGCGCACGCTGGTGGCGGAATACGGCGAGGATCTGAGTGTGGCGGTGCGCAGCTCGGCGACGGCGGAGGACCTGCCGACCGCCAGCTTCGCCGGCCAGCACGACACCTATCTCAATGTCCATGGCGAGGAGATGCTGATCGACGCAGTGAAGCGCTGCAACGCCTCGCTGTTCACCGACCGGGCGATCTCCTACCGCATCGACCAGGGCTTCGACCATTTCAAGGTCGCGCTCTCGGCCTGTGTGATGAAGATGGTGCGCGCCGACCTCGCCTCCAGCGGAGTCATGTTCTCCATCGACACCGAGACCGGCTTCCGCGACTCGGTCTTCATCACCGGCGCCTACGGTCTGGGCGAGAACGTGGTGCAGGGCGCCGTCGACCCGGACGAGTTCTACGTGCACAAGCCGACCTTCGGCCAAGGCCATCGCGCCGTGCTGCGCCGGGTGCTGGGCGACAAGGGCATCAAGATGGTCTACGCGCCGGGCCGCACCCGCGAGCCGGTGATCAACAAGCCCACGCCCAAGGCCGACCGCAGGCGCTTCTGCATCACCGACGACGAGGCGCTGACCCTGGCCGACTACGCCATCAAGATCGAGGACCATTACACGGCCCGGGCCGGCGAGCCGCGGCCGATGGACATCGAATGGGCCAAGGACGGGCTCGACGGTCGGCTCTACATCGTGCAGGCCCGGCCCGAGACCGTCGCCTCGCAGCAATCCGCCACGACGTTGGAGGAATTCGTGCTGCAGGGCACCGGCGAAGTCCTGGCCACCGGCCGCGCCGTCGGCACCAAGATCGGCGCCGGCAAGGTCCGGGTGGTGGTCGACACCGCGCATCTGCATGAGTTCGTGCCGGGCGAGATCCTGGTCGCGGACACCACCTCGCCGGACTGGGAACCGGTGATGAAGACGGCGGCGGCGGTGGTCACCAATCGCGGGGGGCGGACCTGTCACGCGGCCATCGTCGCCCGCGAGCTGGGAATCCCCGCCGTCGTCGGCGCCGAGCACGCCACCGAGGCGCTGACCACCGGCGAGGAGGCCACGGTCTCCTGCGCGGAGGGCGATATCGGCCGCATCTATCACGGCGCGGTGCCCTACGAGGTGCAGACAACCGACCTCTCGGGGCTGGAGCAGCCGGCGACCCACATCATGCTGAACCTCGGCAACCCGGAGATCGCCTTCAAGACCAGCTTCCTGCCCAATGACGGGGTCGGGCTGGCGCGCATGGAGTTCATCATCAACGAGTACATCAAGGCCCATCCCATGGCCCTGCTGTATCCGGACCGGGTGGCGGACCCGTCGGAACACGCGCGGGTCCTGGCCATGGTGGAGGGCTACGACCAGCCGGCCGATTTCTTCATCCAGCGCCTGTCGGAAGGGGTGGGCACCATTGCCGCGGCGTTCTATCCCAAGCCCGTCGTCGTCCGGTTGTCGGACTTCAAGAGCAACGAGTACGCCGCCCTGATCGGCGGCCGCGCCTTCGAGCCCGAGGAGGCCAATCCGATGATCGGCTTCCGCGGCGCCTCGCGCTACATCCACGACGCCTATCGCGAGGGCTTCGCCCTGGAATGCGCCGCCATGAAGCGGGTGCGCGACGAGATGGGGCTGACCAACCTGAAGCTCATGGTCCCATTCTGCCGTCGGCTGGACGAGGCCGACCGGGTGCTGGAAGTGATGGCGGAGAACGGCCTGACGCGCGGCGAGAACGGGTTGGAGATCTACGTCATGTGCGAGATCCCCAACAACGTCATCCTGATCGACGAGTTCTCCAAGCGCTTCGACGGCTTCTCGATCGGCTCCAACGATTTGACCCAGCTCACCCTGGGCGTCGACCGGGATTCCGAGATGGTCGCCTTCGACTTCGACGAGCGCGACCCCGGCATGTTCGAGATGCTGCGCCTGGCCGTCGACGGCGCGAAACGCAACGGCCGCCATTCCGGCATCTGCGGCCAGGCCCCGTCGGACTATCCGGAGGTGGCGCAGTTCCTGGTCCAGCACGGCATCGACAGCGTCAGCCTGACGCCGGACAGCGTGCTCAGGACCATGGACGCGGTGCTGGAGATCGAGCGCGAGCAGGGCCGGGAACCGCGCGCCAAAGAGGCCCAGGCGGCGGAGTAGGGACGGGCACCGCGGCGGCGCTATCGGCCCTCCCATCCGCTGCCCAGCCGTGATATCCGGACGGTCGCGTTTCGACCACGACCATCCGAGTCCCGATGACCCAGACTGCGTGCCGGCGAGGCCCGCGCCGGCCTGACCGTGCCTGACGCCGCGCGGGTGACGCCCCGCCCGGCGACCGCCGCCATGCTGATGGTGCTGAGCTGCTCCCTGTTCGCCGCCGGCACCCTGCTGGCCAAGGTGCTGGGCCAGGACCTCTTTGGCGCGGCCCTGCACCCGCTTCAGGTCAGCGCCGGCCGCTTCTGCTTCGCCTTCCTGGCCGTGCTGCCCTTCGCACTCTGGCTGCGGCCCGGCTTTCGCGGCGCGGCCTGGTCGGTCCATGCCGGCCGATCGCTGTGCGGCTGGGCCGGCGTCAGCTGCCTGTTCGCCGCGGCGGCGGTGATGCCCCTGGCCGACGCGACGGCGCTGAGCTTCCTCAGCCCGCTCTTCACGATGATGTTGGCCATACCGCTGCTCGGAGAGCGGGTCGGCCCCTGGCGCTGGGCCGCCGTGGCCATCGGCCTCTGCGGTGCGATGATCCTGATGCGGCCGGGCAGTGGCGCGTTTCAGCCGGCAGCCCTGATCGCCCTGTCGGCCGCTGTACTGTTCGGGCTGGAGGCCGTCCTCATCAAGCGGCTCAGCGACCGGGAGCCGCCCATCCGCATCCTGGCCATCAACAACGCGATCGGGGCGACCATATCGGCCAGCGCCGCCGCCTTCGTCTGGACTCCGCCGAGCCCGATGCAATGGCTGATTCTGGCCGGCATCGGGGTATCCATCGTCTCGGGCCAGGCCCTGTTCATCCAGTCGATGCGGCTGGCCGAGGCCAGCTTCGTCATCCCGTTCTTCTACGCGACGCTGGTCTTCGCCGCCCTCTATGACGTCGCGGTCTTCGGCGTGGTTCCGGCCGCGACCAGTGCGCTCGGCGCTGGCCTGATCATCGGCGCCGCCCTGCTTCAGGCCGCCCGGGAACGCCGTCGCAAGGCGCCGGGACGGCCCGCCGGGTGACCGGCGGACCCTCTCACGGACATTTGGGCGTTGGCGGGCCGAAGCGGCGGCCGGTCGCGGTCCCCGCTACTTGATCGAGTCCCACTTGACCTGGATGGCCTCGGCGACATCTTCGGCGCTCTCGCCGCCGACATAGTCGATCATGCCGGTCCAGAACGAGCCGGCCCCGATGGCGCCGGGCATCAGATCCGATGCATCGAACCGGAAGACCGTCGCGTCCAGGATGATCTCGCCCTGCTTGCGGGCGATGTCGTTGACGTAGGTCTCCAGGTTCACGCCCTTGTGCGGCGTGAGGAAGCTGGCCTGCGCCATCCATAGCTCATGCGCCAGCGGCGTCGTCAGGAAATCGAAGAGCACGCGCGTGCCCTCGCTGTCATCCGTGATGGCCCACAGGGCGCCGGCGCCCAGGATCGGGTTGCCGAGATCTTCCGACTCGAATGAGGGGAAATAGAAGAAATCGGCATCGAGGCCGAGCTCGATGTCCTCGGGAAAGAACGAGGTGATGAAGCTCGCCTGGCGGTGGAAATAGCATTTGGGCGGCACCGAGAAGAGGCCGCGCGGGCTGTCCCGGAAGTCGCCGGCCCCGACCGCCGCGGCACCGCCATCGACCCAGTCCGGATTGCGGGCGAAGGTCCCGAACACCTCGATGGCGTTGACGACGCGCGGGTCGTCGAAGGGGATGTCGTTGGTGACCCAGTCGTCATAGACCTCGACCGGCTGGGTGCGCAGCATCAGGTCCTCGATCCAGTCGGTCGCCGGCCAGCCGGTGGCGTCGCCGGACCCGAGACCGATGCACCAGGGTGCCTCGCCGCCGGCGGCGATCTCCTCCGACGTGGCAAGCAGCTCCTCCATCGTCGTGGGCACGTCGAATCCGGCATCCTCCAGATTGTCCGGCGAGTACCAGACCAGGCTCTTCAGGTCGATCTTGTAGAAGAAGCCGAAGAATTGCGGCGTGCCGGACTGGTCCGGGAACGTCCCCAGATCGACCCAGGATGACCCGGCGGCGTAGTTCTCGCCCACCCAGTCGCGCAGATCGTCGCCGAGCGGCGCCAGCCCGCCCTGGGCCGCCAGGTCCGCCGCCAGCCCCGGCTGGGGAAAGGCGGCGATGTTCGGCGGGCTGCCGGCCTGGAAGTCGATCATGATCTGCTGCTCCATGCTGCCGGAGCCGGTGTAGACGACGTCGGCGCCGGTCGCCGCCTCGAAGGTCGCCAGCACGCTGTTGACCACGTCGCCTTCGGTGCCGCTCCAGGGGCCCATGATGGTGATCGTCTGTCCGGCCAGGTCGATCGCCTGGAAGCGGTCGAGGGTGTCCCAATGGAACCGGTCGTCCTCGCCGATGGGGAAGACGATGTCCTCTGCCGACTGGGCCATCGCCGGGCCGCATGAGACGCCAAGAAGCAATGCTGCCGCTGACGGTGCCAGAATACGCATGGTCGAGATCCCTCCCTTTTCTTTGGTTCGCAACGCTAGGCTGACCGGTCCTGCGCACCGCCGCCCTCGGCGATGACGGCAAAGGCCTCGAAGGGCTGCAGCGCGCAGGTCTCCGGCAAAGCGAATCGCGCGGTGACGTTGAAGACGAGGCATTGGCCCGAGATTCGGTAAGGCGATGGAATGCGGACCGTCGTCGCCTCGCCGGTGAAATTCGCGATCACCGCAAGGCGGACCCCGTCGAGCTGGCGGACATACGCCACGACGCGCGGGTCGTCCTCGAGAAATGGCTCATAGCGACCATAGACGATGACCCGGTGCGCCTTGCGCAGGGCGATGAGCTGGCGGTAATGCGCGAAAACCGAATCCGGGTCGTTCCGGCACGCCTGGACATTGATGGTTTCATGGTTCGGGTTGACGTCGATCCACGGCGTTCCGCTGGAGAAACCCGCATTCCGTCCGGCGGTCCACTGCATGGGCGTGCGCGCATTGTCGCGACTGACGGCCCGGGCGGATTCCAGGAAGTCCTCGATGTCGCCGGTCGGCGCGGTGGCGAGCGCGCGGTGCCGCGCCAGCGTCTCGACATCCCGATACTGGTCGATCGACGTGAAGCCGGCATTGGTCATGCCGATCTCCTCGCCCTGGTAGATGTAGGGCGTTCCGCGCATCAGGTGCAGGATGGTGGCGAGCATTTTTGCCGAGCGTTCACGATGCCGCCTGTCGGACCCCCATGCCGAGACGGCCCGCGGCAGGTCGTGATTGCTCCAGAACAGGGCGTTCCAGCCGTCCTCGGCCAGGGCCGCCTGCCATCGGTTGAGGGTCGTCTTCAGGGCGACCGCGTCGGGCGGGCCGCAGCGCCATTTGCCGTGCGTCGCGTTCCAGCGCCCGGTCACATGCTCGAACTGGAAGACCATCGACAATTCCCGCCGGTCGCGGCCGGAGAACAGCAGCGCGTGGTCCGGCGTCGCGCCCCAGGCCTCTCCCACGGTCACCGTCCTGCGGCCCGCCAGGGTGCGCTCGTGCATCTCGTGCAGATAGAAGTGAAGCGCGGGGCCGTTGTCGGTGACGCCCCGGTCGGGGTCCTTGCCGATCAGGTCGATCACATCCAGCCGGAACCCGGCGATCCCACGGTCCAGCCACCAGTTCATGATGGCGTGGATCTCGGACCGGACGGCGGTGTTGCTCCAGTTCAGATCCGGTTGTTCCGGCGCGAACAGGTGGAGGTAGTACTGCCCCGTCGCCGGGTCGAGGGTCCAGGCGGGGCCGCCGAAACAGGATTGCAGGGCGTTCGGCGGGCCGCCATCGGGGGCCGGATCGCGCCAGATGTAATAGTCCCGCCTGTCGTTGTCGCGGTCGCGGCGGGCGGTCTCGAACCAGGCGTGCCGATCCGAGGTGTGATTGACGGCCAGGTCCAGGAGGATGCCGATGCCGCGGCGGCGGGCCTGCTCCACCAGACGGTCGACATCCGCGATGGTGCCGTATTCGTCGGCGATCGCGCGGTAATCCGCGATGTCGTAGCCCATATCGGCCATCGGCGATCGGTAGACAGGCGACAGCCAGATCAGGTCGATCCCGAGATCCTGTAGATAATCGAGCTTGGATATGACTCCGGGCAGGTCGCCGATGCCGTCGCCATTCGTGTCGCAGAAGCTGCGCGGGAAAATCTGATAGACCGTGGCGTCGTGCCACCACGCGTCCAGATCCGATTTCGAGGTCCCGTCGAACACGGATGTTCGCCTTGGTTGTCGCCCATGCGGCGCCTTGGTCCCGGACCTCCTAGCTGACTCGGATTTGGGTAGAAATGGAAATACAATCTGATCCCTGAATCATAAGTCAGGTTTATATCTCGGGGCGGCGCCTATGGACCGATTGCTTCGTCAGTTTCTGGAGATCGCCGAGGCCGGCAGCGTCAGCGCGGCGGCCGCCAGGCTGCATGTCAGCCAGCCGGGCTTGAGCTTCAACATGAAGAAGCTGGAGAAGGCTCTCGGCGTGCCGCTGTTCGTTCGGTCGTCGCGGGGGATGGAGCTGAGCGAGTACGGCGACATCCTGGTCGACCATGCGCGCGTCATGTCCCGGCTGGACAGCAACGCACGCGCAAGCATCGAGGCCCTCCGGTTGCGACAGGAGGGCGGCATGCGGGTCGGATGCGGCCATGCCTGGTGGACGCTGTTCGTTCGCGACATGGTCATCGCGCACAGCCGGAGATATCCGAACGCACCGGTGTCCATCGATGTCGGAAACCAGTTCAGCTGCATGGATCATCTCCTGTCCGGAGACACGACGGCCTTCATCGGCCATCGCATCGCCGGACTGAGCGAGGGCGTCGGAGCGGTGTTCGAGCCGCTGTTCTCGGTGCGCGATGCCCTGTTTGTCCGCGAGGCCCACCCGCTTGTCGGCAACCCGTGCGATGAACGCGACATCGACGCATATGGCGTCGTCGATTCGGTGCCGGTGGAGGCCAAGCATCGAAAACTCGTCGATGTCTCGATTGTGCCGAACCCCAACCCGCTGCAGTTCCGCGCACCCGGCCATGTCTTCGAAGCCAGCTCGCTGCTCGCCTGCCTGGAATTCGTTGCGAACTCCGATTCGATCATGACCTATCCCGACGTCATGGCCGGTTACTTCCGTGGCTTCGGGCTCACCGCCCTGGAGCTTGCCGTTCCGACGGAACTCAAGCCGGTGGGCATCTACACTCTGGGCGAGCGCAGGAACGACCGCGAGGTCAGGGTGACGGTCGGGAAGATCCGTGACGCGGTGGACGACTGGCTGGCGGGGTTTCGCCGGAGAGATCGCGGGGCATCGCCGCAGCCCTGGCGACAGGGGGGCTAGGAATCGGCGACGGCCGCCGGCATCGTGCCGGCGGCCGTCGGATCATGTCGCGTCAGAAGGTCGACGCGGTGTGGGTCGGTCCGGATGGCAGCGGCGCGTCGCCGTTGTCCGCCGTGGTGTCGGTATCGATATCCAGATTGTCGAAGGGCGGGATTTTCAGGGCGGCCAGCGCCAGCTTCATCCCGTTCAGCGAGATCGGCGGCACGAAGCCGTTGATCCGCGCCGACTGCGCCGCCGGGTGCTCCGGCGTCAGCGCCAGCAGGGCGTTGCGCAGGCGGGTGGCGACCCGTTGGTCGACGAAGGAGCCGGCCATCATCGACCATTCCGGATAGAGCGGGGTGGTGCGGACCAGCGGGAAGCCGTCGTCGCGCCGGTCGACCACGTTGAACTCGTCCATGGAGATGCGGCCGTCGCGGGCCATGGATTCCAGGATGCCGGTGCGTACGAAGGCGGCATCGGCGCGGCCGTCGCGGACCATCATCACCAGATCGTCCTGCTTGGAACCCTCCTCCAGGGAGGCCAGATCCTGCGGGATGCGCACGCCACGCTGCTCCAGGTAATAGGCCTGGAAGATGTAGCCGCCGGCGGCGACGCCGACGCGCATCGACACGATCCGCTTTCCGCGCAGCTGCGAGGCGGCCACGATGCCGCTGTCGGCGCGGGTCACGATGACACCGGCGAACTGGTCGCCGCTGCGCTTGTTGAGCGTCGCCAGGGCGGTCGCGCCATAGACCTCCTCGGCGATGGCGGACTGCACCGGGTTGCTCATCAGGAAATCGAGGTGGCGGTTGCCGAGGAAGTAGAGTGAGCGTGTCGGGGCGAGGGGGATGATGGTGACCGGCTCGCCCATGCGGTCGGTCAGGTAGAGCCCCAGATCGGCCCAGAGCCGGTAGGCGTGGTCTTCGCCACGCGGCGCGAGGATCCCGATCTTGATCTCGGCGGACGCCGATGACGTGCCGACGAAGAGCGCCGCGACCACGGCGGACAGGGTAAGCAGTCGTCTCAGCATGATGGTTCCTTTCGACCTCACAAAGGCGAAGGGAGAAGTGCAGCCTGTTGCGCGGCAATTCGCGGCCCTGACGCAAACCCGGAATTCGGTCCGCCGGATGGCGATCCCAATCGCGGCATTGTCATGACCCTCCCCAACTGCTCCTACGAATACTAACGAAAAAGTAGAGGAACCGTTAACAGACTAAACCTTTGAGAGGTATATCCGTTAAATCCGTCTTAACTTGCAGCCAAATCCGCGCCAACGACGGGACCCGTCTCCCGTGAGGCCGATGAAAGCCGGGAATTTTCAGGCCGTTGTCTCGGCGGCCGCGTTGGCGTGGCGGGGTTGTCGTCGGTTCCTGGCCACACCTTTTCTTTTCGAAATTCTCGCGTTGGATTAGCGGGCTAAGCGGATATGCCCGCAATTACATATATCTTGTTAGGAAATTGTTCAGACATCTTGCCAATACACTAACAAATCATCGGGCATCAGGAGTGATGTCACCGGACGGCGAAATCATCCTTCGCCGATAACGCCAGGGAGGCACAGGCACCCGAATGGGACGCCACGAATTCCGGATCGATAATTGCCCAGCCGGCGTGGAATTGGCTGGAAAGCGGGGGCCGTATCGGCGCCCGTCGCTGGTTTGCCCGATGCATTGGGGCCGCATCCCGGTCCCAGGGATCGCGCCGGTCCGGCCGTCAGGCCGTGCCCGGTCCGCACCGTCCGGCGATTTTCGCCCGGACAATCCTCAAAGAAGCAAAGACCCGCCGGACGGCCCGCGCCGCCCGAGCGGCTGAGCACAATTGGTATTGGGGAACAGGAAATGGGGAAACAAGCGATGAGATGGACTGTATCCGTATCGGCGGCGGCCGGCGTCCTGCTGGGCGCCAGCGCGGCCGCCGTGGCTCAGGAGGTGCCGGAGATCACCGGCGAGCCGATCATCGACATACCGGACCTTCTGGAATGGCCTTTGGACAACCCTCCGCGCATACCGGATCTGACCGAGCCGACATCCAACAGGCTCTGGGATTTCCATGCCAGCATCGACGATTGCGACATGGTGCTGTCGACCGCCGGCAACTACCACATGGCGCTGCGTGACCTTTGGTTCGACGTCTACCTGCCATCCTTCCCGGCCGGCGAGGAGCCGCGCAACTGGTACTACACGACCAGCCCGCCGATCTCGGCGGACCAGATCGTCAACAACACGCTGACGATCGCCAACCTGACCGCCAACTGCCTGCCGCAGATCGCGGTCGGGCCGGGTCGATTGATGAACACGCTGGAGGGATTGACCTTCGACGATGGCCGCCCGGTCACCGTGGGCACGCGCATCCCGATCATCCGCAACTTCGGCAACGTGATCCTGGTGCGCAAGGGCAATCCGCGGCGCATCCGGTCGGTCTGGGACCTGGACCGGGTCCGGTTGGTCACGTCCAACCCGTTCACCGAGCCGGGAAGCTTCGGCAATTATTCCAGCAGCATCTTCAACATCGCCTTCGCCCAGCGTGGCGAGCGGGCCGCCACCCGGTTGTTCAATCGGATCTTCAACGACAACAACCGGCGCTTCCACCGGCACGACGATGATGACGATGATGATGGCTGGCACGGCTACAGCCGGGGCGATGTCGGTCGCTGGTACTGGCGCCGTGGCGCCTGGCTGTCCGGCGCCCGCATCCATCACCGCGAGGTGCCCTGGTCGGTGGCGATCGGCGATGCCGATGCCGGGCTGATGTTCTATCACCTGGCCCTGTTCGCGAAGAACTCCTTCCCGGACGAGTTCGACATCGTGCCGCTGGGCGGGACGGTGGAGAACCCGGATCCGGTGGAGGGCAACCGGGTCGCGACCCTGTTCGCCATCCGCATCAACGGTGACTGGACGCCGGAACAGTTCGACGCCCAGGAGCGGCTGATCGACTCGTTCCTGTCGCCGGAGTTCACGGCAATCCTGAGCCAGTACGGCCTGCGCAGGCCCGAGGGCTTCTAAAGACGGCCGGCGTGGCCCCGGAGGCAATCCTTGTCTCCGGGGCCCGCCGCGCCGACGGTTTCACACCACACGAATAACAATAGTTTTCTTTCGAATCATCTACCATCGGTGTTAGGTTTCGGCGCCCTGATTCAAGCCGGAGCCCATCCTATGCCCCTGAAATCCTTGATCGCCGGCCTGTTCCTGGCGGCGTCCTTCTGGTCCTTCGCATACGCCCAGGGCGGCAGCGCTTTCGCCGAGATCCCGCCGAACAAGGACAGCGATCTGCGGCTGTTCCTGGCGGACGGATCGGTGGTCGGCGGGCCGGACGCCATGGCCCGCATGCAGGACGAGGCGGACTTGGTCCTGTGGCTGGCGGGCAATCAGTTCTTCGCCATGGCCGACGTCGTGGCGGCGTTCCAGAGCCAGGCGCCGGGAACCGATGTAGGTGTCGTCACCTTGCCTCCGGGCCTGCTGCTCGCCGCCATCAAGGCCGGCGGATGGACCTATGGCGGGGTCGACTATCCCGGCCTGCCGGACGTCTATGCCTCCGTCAATCTCGGCCACCTGCAGGTGCTCAAGGGCCTGGGCCTGATGGAGACCCACGCCGTCTACATGCACAACGAGCTGCAGATCATGGTGGCGGCGGGCAACCCGTTGGGCATCGCCGGCATCGCCGATCTGGGGCGGTCGGAGATCCGCACCTCCATGCCCAACCCGATCAACGAGGGCATCATGAAGTTCTATGCCCGCCCGGTGCTGGAGCGGCACGGCCTGTGGGACGCGCTGTCCGGCGGCCAGGAGTGCTTCTCGTGCCAGACGACCGAAACAAACTGGTTCACCGCCGTGCACCATCGCGAGACCCCGGACCGCATCCTGGCCGGGCTGTCCGACGCCGGGATCGTGTGGAAGACCGAGGTGCTGGCGGCGGTTCGCGACGGCGCGGCGGTCGAGGGGGTGGAATTGCCGCCGGAGGACAGCCTACGCGCCGAGGTGTCCTATGCCATCGGCGCCTTGACCGGCTCGCGGCGCGCCGAGGCGGCCTCGCAGTTCCTGGCCTTCCTGGCCACGCCGGAGGGGCAGGCGGCCTACACCGCCTACGGCTTCGTCGGCGCCACGCCGGAGGCGCTGCGCCTGAGGCCGATCCCGTAACGGATCAGCTGTCGCAGGCGCCGACCGCCTCGCGGCGGACGCCGGAGACGATCACGCAGAGCGTTCCGGCATCGGCCAGGAAGGCGGAATAGATGTCGCCGCGGTCGTCGCGCAGCACGTAGAGGTCGCGGTAGCGGTAGAGGCGGCCGGTCCGGCTGCAGATCTCCAGGCCGAACTGGCCGGTGCCGCAGGCCTCCCAGTGGCGGAAGGTGCCGTCGGCCGCGACCTCGAACCCGAAGCCCTGATTGCCGGCCCGCTCCGCCCGCGGCCAGTCGGTCACCGCCTCCAGCCTGTCCTCATAGGCCAGGAAGGAATCCATCACCCATCCGCTGGTGTCCTCCTCGCAGCCGCCCGACCCGCCGCAATCGAGCACGGTGACCCGGACCCAGTCGTCGCGGCGGCCGTTCAGGATCACCGGCAGGCCATGACCGTCGCCGCGCTCCACCACCGAGGCCCGCGGCAGTCGGGAGAGGATTGGCGCGGACAGCGACGGCGCGGCGCGCAGGTTGAGGGCGCTCGCCGCGACCAGCGCCAGGCTGCGCCGCCGTTCGGCAGCAAGCTGGGCGATCGCCACCGCCGGCCCGTCGTCCACTGTCTGGACGTGCCCGGGCCGGGCGCAGCCGCCGGCCTCGCCGGTCTCGGCCGGTCCAAGAGGGCAGATCGAGCCGGCCGCGTCGACCACCAGTTGGACGTCCTGCCCGTCCAGCCAGGCGCCCTGCCGCGACCGGCCGCGGACCAGGTCGCCATGCCGATGCAGGGTGCCGGACAACACGCAGACGCTGCCCAGCGCCAGTTCCTCATGCGGCTCGCAATGGGGCGCCACGCCGACGGCGGTGCTGCAGCTTCCGGCCGCGCAGGGCAGGCGCCAACGGGTGAAGGCGCCGGACTTCTCGATGTCGTAGGCGAACACCGAGCGGGCATCGTATCCGGACACGATGCCCGCCGGCCCGTCTTCCAGCGGCGCGAAGCGGTCGTCATAGGCAAGGTGCGCGTTCGCCACCCAGCCGGCCTGGTAGCTCAGGCAGTCCGCGTCTGCACAGCGGAAGGTCGCGACATAGCTCCAGTGATCGGCCCGGCCGCCAATGGTCAGCGACGGTCCGGCCTCCTGCAGCACGGCGACCGGCCAGGCCCGCGGCAGTATGGCGATCGCCTCCGCGTCCAGCGACGGTCCCGACCGAAGGTTCAGGGCGGCTGCGGACACCAGGGCCCGTGGCGCCCCCCAGGTCTGGTCCTGCGGGACCGTATCGGCAAGGGCCGGCGCGCAGGACAGTCCGAGCGCAAGCGCGACAGATGCGGCCATCGGCTTAACAGTCATCGACGTGACCCCCAGTTCATGCCAGTCGCCGGAACCCCATGTTCCGGCGGCCTGCCGATGCGGGCTTCGCATCGCCAGCGTGCGTTAACGATCGGCCCGCATCTGGCGCGCCGATCTCCCCGAGATGGCCACGGATGGTATTCGACCCGTGTTTTTCTAGAACGGTTGAGAAACCGGTTTATTCCCTGGAATTCAGTAGGTTGGGTATCGCGGTTTTCCGTGTCCGATGGCGCCGATCTGGGTGTGCGATGTCTATAAATGATCTTCAGTCGGCATTAAGAGGTCACCGCTACTCTGCGCTGCACAACGGACATGGAGTCAGCGCCCGGCTTTGCACGCGGCGAGAAATGGAGGCGAAAATGTCGGTATCGGTTGGTGACGTGGTGCGGTTTGCCGATGGTGGGGCCAAGGGCGATCTGGGCCGCGTCTGCAAGGACAACGGCATCACGGTCAACGTGAACTTCCGCGCCGGCGGGTGCCTGCGCGTCGCCAAGGCGGCGCTGGAGACGACGGACGGCGCCGCGCCGGAATGCGACAAGAACTGCGCCAACGCGGCGTGACGCCCTGCCGGCGGGACGGTTCCCGTCTCCGGCAGGTTGGTGGGGTCGGGTTCCAACCGGCCTCGATTTTTTCCTGACATAGCAACCGTTCGGACGCCGTCGCTGAGCGCGGTCGGCGCCCCGCGGCCTTCCACGACCAGTCCCGTTCCTGCCTGATGGGACCGCGTCGCCGGTGCCCCGGTGGACGCTGCGCGCGGCCGATGCCAAGATCGCAGCAAGACGGGCCCGCGCGCGCACGTGGCCCGGAAAAAGGGTTGGGAGGCTGATCGTGGCGGGACCGTATCTGCTCGGTGTCGATGGCGGCACCGAGGGCCTGAGGGCGGGCATCTTCGATCTTGATGGAACGCCGATCGGCTTTGCCGCCACTCCCTATGAGACGCGCTTTCCCAATCCCGGCTGGGCCGAGCAGGATCCGCGCGACTGGTGGCGGGCACTGGGGCGGTCGGTCCGCCAGGTGGTGTCCGAGGCCGGGGTCGCGCCGTCTGATATCGCCGCCATCGGCCTCGACACCACCTGCTGCAGCGTCGTGGCGCTGGACGGCAAGGGCGATCCGGTCCGACCGGCGCTGATCTGGATGGACATGCGGTCGGGCGCCGTCACCGAACGGGTCGCCCGCTGCGGCGACCCGGCCCTGAAGGTCAACGCGGCCGGGGCGGGGCCGGTCTCTGCGGAGTGGATGGTGCCCAAGGCGCTGTGGCTGAAGGAATTCGAGCCGGACAGCTTCGACGGCGCCGCCCATATCTGCGAGTTCCAGGACTATCTCAACTTCCACCTCACCGGCCGCATGGTCGCCAGCATCAACAACGCCTCGGTGCGCTGGCACTACGGGGCGCGCGACGGCGGCTATGCGCAGGGCCTGCTGGGCCGGCTCGGGCTGGAGGCGCTGATGGAGAAATGGCCGGCGGAGGTGTTGCCGCTGGGCGCGGTGATCGGCGGCCTGACGCCGGCGGCGGCGGACCATCTCGGCCTGCCGGCCGGCCTGCCGGTGGCGCAGGGCGGGGCCGACGCCTTCATCGGCATGATCGGCCTCGGGGTTGTGCGGCCGGGCCGGCTCGCCTTCATCACCGGTTCCTCGCACCTGCAGCTCGGGCTCAGCGATGCCGAATTCCATGGCAAGGGCATCTGGGGCACCTATGCCGATGCGGTCATCCCGGGCCTGCACGTGGTCGAAGGCGGGCAGACCTCGACCGGCTCGATCATCAACTGGTTCAAGGGCCTGCTCGACAAGGACGTCAGCTACGAGGCCCTCAACGCCGACGCGGCCATACTGCCGCCGGGCTCGGAAGGGCTGGTGGTGCTGGACCATTTCCAGGGCAACCGCACGCCGCACACGGATCCCAATTCGCGTGGGGTGATCTCGGGCCTGACGCTGAAGCACGGGCCGGCGCACATCTTCCGCGCCATCATCGAGGGCATCTGCTTCGGCAGCGAGCTGATCCTGGAGACCATGCGCGCCACCGGCTTCGAGCCGCGCGACGTGGTGGTCGCCGGCGGCGCGACCCGGTCGGATCTGTGGCTGCAGCTGCACGCCGACATCTCCGGCCTGCCGCTCAGCCTCACCAAGGTGGCCGACGCGCCGGCCCTGGGCTCGGCGATCCTGGCGGCGGTGGGGGCGGGCCTCTACGACGACATTCCCACCGCGTCCGACGCCATGGTGCAGGTGGCCCGGACCATCGAGCCGGACCCGGCCCGACACCAGGACTACCGGCCGATCTACCAGACCTACAAGGACACCTATCCGGCACTGGCCGACCTGCTGCACCGGCAGGCCGGGGCGGCATGAGCATGGCTGAAACCGTCACGGCGCGGCGGCCGGGCTGATCCGGTCGGTGGCCACATCTCCGGAGGCGATGCCGTGAATACCCCCGCTCACGTCATCATCAACATGGCGGTGCTGGGCCGCAAACAGAGCCTGCGGCCGCAGATCGCCATTCTCGTCGGCGCCCTGCTGCCGGACGCGGCGATGTTCGTCTTCTACTTCGTCGAGAAGGTGGTGCTGGGAACGCCGGAAAGCGTCATCTGGTCGGAGCGCTACTACGATCCGGTCTGGCAGAACGTCTTCGACGTGCCCAACTCGATCCCGCTGATCCTGGTCGGGCTGGCGGTCGCGTGGCGGCTGGGGTCGCTGCCGGGCAAGCTGCTGTTCGCCAGCATGCTGCTGCATGTCGCCGGCGACCTGCCGTTCCACAACGACGACGGACACCGGCACTTCTTCCCGTTCTCCGACTGGCGGTTCGAAAGCCCGGTCTCCTACTGGGACCGGGACCACTATGGCGGCATCTTCGCCTGGTTCGAGGCGGCTGCCGTCTTTGCCGGATGCCTGGTGCTGGTCTGGAGGGGGAGCCCGATGCCGACGCGGGTCCTGGCCGGCATAGTCGGCGGGGTCTATCTCGCCTTCGGGGTCTACGCGGCCACCGTCTGGGGGTGACCCGGGCGCCCGGCTCCCAGCTGCCGGCCCTACTTGGGCCGCCCGGACGTCTGTCCGTCAGGCTGGGAAGCCGTCGCGATGGGCGTCAGCCGCCGAACTTCTGGATCAGGGATTCGACCTCTTCCAGAACCTGGATCTGGACCAGGTTGATCTTCGGATAGGTTCCCGACAGGTCCTTGAGGAACGACTCCGCCTTGCCGGACTTGAAGTCGAACTCGCCGAAGTTCGGGTCGAAGTAGGTCAGATTGGTCTTTCCGAAATACATGCCCATGGAATGGCCGCCATCCGAATTGCCCTTCGCGTCGACGAAGAAGAACCCGACTTCGGTGTATTTGCCCTGGTAGTCGGGGTCGCTGCCGACTTCGTTGGCGAAGGCCGCAAACTTGGCGTAGTCGAATTTCACCACGCTCTTCATGCCCAGGAACTTCATCGGCGCGTTCTCGACCGCCCCGGTCGAAGAGCCCTGGCCGAGCATCTCGTCATACATGCGCTGCCGGGCGCCGGCGGACTTGATCTTGCCGCGCAGCGCCGCCATGCGGCTGCTGGCGGTGCCGGTCGGCTGTTTCATGTGGTTCTTGGTCCACTGCAGCACCAGGCTGAAGCACACCCCCTGCCGCAGCGGGGAACCGATGGGGTAGGTGTTGTTGAGCAGCGCGCCCTGTTCGAACGTCGCCGTCTTGTACGTATCAATCGCCATGCCTGTCCTCGTCTCTCTGGGGTTGGTGTCCATGTCCGTCGCCGGGCCTCACCCGCTGACCTGACGCGGAGTGAGGTACCAGATAGCGAATACGCAAAATGTGACGGTTGATACAGGGCGCCGGAATTTCTTGGCGCGGTGATCACCGGCTGCCCGCGACAGGATGCAAGCACGGTTGACGCCGAGCGCGGAGAGCCGCTCAGATAGGCCATCCGGCGATGGGGATCATGGCCCCGCGCCGCGTTCCGTCGACGCCACGAGGCCCTTGGGAGGACCGCATCCATGCTGAAGAACATCGATCCGCTGCTGACGCCGGATCTGCTCTACATCCTGCGCGCCATGGGGCATGGTGACGATCTGGTGCTGGTGGATTGCAACTTCCCGGCGGATTCGGTGGCGCAGCATACGGTCAGCGAGGAGCTGGTGCGGCTGGATGGGGTCGATGTGGTGCAGGCCGCCCGGGCCATCCTTTCGGTCTATCCGCTGGACACCTTCGTCGACACGCCGGTGCACCGGATGCAGGTGGTCGGCGAGCCGGACACGGTGCCGGAGGTGCAGCAACAGGTGCAGGCGGTGATCGACGAGGCGGCCGGGCGCGACTGGCCGATGGGCAGCATCGAGCGCATGGCGTTCTACGAGCATGCCCGGGATTCCTACGCCGTGGTCGCCACCGGCGAGCGCCGCGGCTATGGCTGCTTCATCCTGAAGAAGGGGATCATCCTGCCCGACGGCTCGGCCGGGTGAGGGAGGGCGCCATGGCGGGCAAGGGCGTAACCATCCTCGGCGTGTTCGTGGCCGATCTGGCGTTCTGGACCGGGCGGCTGCCAACCATGGGCGAGACGGTGATGGGGCGGGAGTTCAAGCTCGGCCCCGGCGGCAAGGGCTCCAACCAGGCGATCGCGGCACGGCGGGCCGGGGCCGGAGTCACCTTCATCTCCAAGCTCGGCGCCGATGCCTTCGGCGAGCTGGCCCGGCGCACCTATCGCGACGAAGGCATCTCCGAGGAATTCGTGTTCGAGAGCCCGGACACCGGGACCGGCGCGGCGGCCATCCTGGTCAACGAGGACAGCGGCGACAACGCCATCGTGGTGGCGATGGGGGCGGTGGCCGATCTGACCGTGGCGGAGGTGGAGTCGGCCGAGCGCGCCATCGCCGACGCGGCCGTCTTCGCCACCAATCTGGAGCTGCCGGTGGCGCTGGCCGAGCGGGGCTTGCGGATCGCCCGCGAACACGGCGTCACCACGGTGCTGAACCCGGCCCCGGCGGTCGGGCTGCCGGAGCATGTCTATCCGATGGTCGACTATTTCACCCCGAACGAGACGGAAGCGGCGGCGCTGGCCGGCGTGCCGGTGGAGACCGCCGAGCAAGCCGAGGCGGCCGCCGACATCTTCCTGGCGCGTGGCGTCGGCACGGCGATCGTCACGCTGGGCGAGCAGGGGGTGCTGTTCAAGGATGCCGACGGCGCCGAGCTGATCCCGGCCGTCTCTGCCGGCGCCGTGGTCGATACGACCGGCGCGGGGGACGCCTTCAATGGCGGCTTTTCGGTCGGCTTGTCAGAGGGGCGCGCGGCGCGCGACGCGGCGCGGCTCGGCTGTGCCGTGGCCGGCCTGTCGGTGACGAAGGTGGGGACCGCGCCGTCGATGCCGAATCGGGCGGCGGTCGACGCGTTGATGGCCGGAGCCGGCTGACCCCGCGGTCAACCGGCCTGCTGGGAGCTGTCCTCGGCGCCGGACACGGTCTGGCGCAGGATGCGGCGTTCCGGCATGCGCACATGCACCTCGGTGCCGGACTCCGCCGAGCGGTTGACCTCCAGCTCGCCGCCGTGCAGCCGCACCAGCCATTTGCACAGGGGCAGACCGAGGCGCGTGTTCGTCCGGTCGCCGTCGGCGACATGGCCCAGACGGCCGAACGGGCCGTCGAGCGCCGCCTTTTCGGGACCGCCGGCATTGACGATGGTGTAGATCAGCCCGCCATCCGACGCCGACTCGTCGACGCTGACCGAGACCTCGCCGTCGCCGCTGCTGCGGATCGCATCCGCGACCAGGAAGGACAGGATGCGGGTCATGATCTGCGGATCGGCCATGATCTGGGTGCCGTCGGTGACACCGTCGATGTCGCGGGCGATCCGCTCGGCGATGTCGTCGTCCTCGCTGCCGGTCAGCACCGCGTCGACCGGCGCCTGCGGGTCGATCACCGAGTCGCTGATCTTCACCGCGCTGCTCTCGCCGATCACCAGGTCGAACATGTCGGTGAGGAACTCCAGCAGCCGCTCGCCACTCTCATGGATATGCTTGGCGTATTGCCGGTAATGCGGGTCGCCCAGCGCGCCGTAGGTCTCCCGGTCCAGCATCTCGGCGAAGCCGATGATGGCGTTGAGCGGGGTGCGGAACTCGTGGTTGAGCAGGGTCAGCAGCTCTTCCGTCGAGGTGTCGGCCGGGCGATCCGTGTCGTCGGTGGGCGCGTTGTCGAAATCGCCGCGCAACGGCACCGCCGCGGTCGGCAGCACGCTGACATTGTCGCCCAGGCTGGCCGGGTCCGGCACCTTGGGGCCGGAGGTCGCGAACGCGGTGAAGACCGCGAACAGCGAGATCGGCTTGCCGTCGGAGTCCCGCAGCGGCGACAGGCGCAGGCTGCCATAGATGATCGTGCCGTCCTTGGCGACCAGCCGGCGCGGGATCTGCGCGTTGCCGACCGTGCCGACCAACAGGTCGGCGATCATCGCCGCCTCGGCGTCGGTGTCGTCGGGATGCCCGCAATCCGACCAGCGCATGTCGGCGAGCTCGTAGCGCGAATACTGCACCAGCGACGTGAAGTCGCTGTTGACGCTCTGGATCAACCCGTTCAGGTCGATGATTGCGGATGCTGTGATGTCCTGGTCGACCGGAAGCTGTTCTGGCTTGTCGCTTCCCTTGGCCCCAGGAAGATGGACCACCTTGCTCGTCATAGTTGATACTCGATCCGTCAGTGACTCAGTTTTCCTCTTTTCCCTGCCGCATCGAGTAGCCTTAACAGCCGATTTTTCCGAATTAAGTGTTCAGTGATACTCTGCGCATTCGCGCGCCGATTCAATGAAAAAACGCAATCTATCAAAAAATTTATGCAATTTTCCCGATACCTCATACAATTAACGCAGGCTTATCCAAATATTAACCAAGATACATGGTTAATACGCCCTGACTTTAATACTGAATTTACTAAGTCGGTCATTTCGCCGTTCGATGCCTCCAGGGAAGAACGGCGCGATACCTCTCGCCGTTAACTTCCTGTTAATATAACGGCCAGGGTCGGATTTAATTCCGCCATCGACTCGCACAATGCGCGAGCGCCCGCATGGCGCAGCCGGTCGCCATGGCCGTCCCGGACATGGCCGCCGCCGAGGAAGCCGATGACCGTCATGCCGGCGGCCACCGCCGCCGTGACGCCGGCGACGCTGTCCTCGACCGCGATGCACCGTCCGGGTTCGACCCCCAGGCCCCGCGCGGCCTCCAGGTAGACATCCGGATGCGGCTTGGGCCGGGCCACCATCTCCGCGCAGTACAGGCGATCGGCGAAGTAGGATCTGAGCCCGGTGCGGTCGAGCATGCGGCGGACCCGGTCCAGCGGGCTGTTCGACACCACCGCGATCGGCAGGGTGATCGTCGCCACCGCCTCGGCGGCGCCCGGCACCGGTTCGACCCCGCGCAGCACCGCGTCGTAGATCACACCCGTCAGGTGGTCGGCGAAGCCCTCCGGCAGCGTCACACCGAAGGTGGCCTCGGCCTGGCGCACCGCGTCCTCGTCTGTCACGCCGAAGATTCCGGCGGCGAATTCGGTCTGGTCGAGGGCCGGGATGTGGGCGCCGATCTCCGCCGCCAGGACCTTGCAGGCGATGATCTCGCTGTCGACCAGCACGCCGTCGCAATCAAAGAGGATGAGGTCGGTCACGCGCCTTCCGCCATGATGGATTGGGACCGGGCGCGGAAGGCGGCACGGTCGATGCGCCTCGGGCGCGTCGAATGGGTACTAGGCCGTCGCGGCCGCTTCGGCAACCGCCGATATGTCGAGCCGGGCGCCGCCATCGGCGTCGAACAGGAACAGGCGGTCCCGGTCGATGTCGACTCCGACGAGCGTGTCGTAGTCGCATTCGAAATCGCGCGGCATCTTCGCCACCGCCGTGTCGTCGCCGGCATTGACCGTCACCAGGGTCATGTCGCCGGTCAGCTCGGCGGTGAACACCTTGGCATCGAACAGCCCGGCGCCGGCAGCGACGATGCGGGTGTCCTCCGGCCGGAAGCCGATCACCGCCCGCCCGACGGACGGGTCGGACGAGAAGGGCACCGTGATGCCGGGCGCGGTGAACTTGCGGTCCGCGAAGGCGCCATGGATGAAGTTCATCGGCGGCGCGCCGATGAAGCCGGCGACGAACAGATTGGCCGGCGCCTCGTAGATCTGCCGCGGCGTGTCGATCTGCTGCAGCACGCCGCCCTCCATGATGGCGACGCGATGGGCCAGGGTCATGGCCTCGATCTGGTCATGGGTGACGTAGATGGTGGTGACGCCCAGCGCGTGCTGCATATGCTTCAGCTCCGCGCGCATATAGCCGCGCAGCTTGGCGTCCAGGTTGGACAGCGGCTCGTCCATGAGGAATACCGAGGGGCGGCGCACGATGGCGCGGGCTAGCGCCACGCGCTGGCGCTGACCGCCGGAGAGCTGCCGGGGCAGGCGGTCGAGATAGTCCTCCAGATGCACCTGGGCGGCGGCGTCGCGCACCTGCGCGTCCATCTCCGCCGGGCCAAGGCCGCGGACCTTGAGCGGGAAGCCGATATTCTCCGCCACCGTCTTGTGCGGATACAGCGCGTAGCTCTGGAACACCATCGCGACGTCGCGGTATTTCGGCAGCACGCCGGTCACGTCCTCGTCGCCGATGCGGATCTCGCCGGCATTGACTGACTCCAGCCCGGCGACCATGCGCAGCGCCGTGGTCTTGCCGCAGCCGGACGGGCCCAGCAGCACCAGGAACTCGCCCGGCGTGATGTCGATCGACAGCCCCTTCACGACCTTGACCGGCCCGAAGGATTTGTGCACGTCGCGAATGCTGACGCTCTTTGCCGTAGGTCCTGCCAAGCCCGTCCTCCCTTATCCCTTGACCGCGCCCAGCAGGATGCCCTTGGAAATGAAGCGCTGCAGCCCGATGGCGATCAGTACCACCGGCAGGATCATCATCAGGATCAGCGCCGACATGTACCACCATTGCGGCCCGCGGGTCGCATTCTGCGCCGCCACCAAGAGCGGCATGGTCTGTGCCTCCGACGTGGAGAGGAACAGCGCCAGCAGGTATTCGTTCCAGGCCAGGATCAGCACCAGCAGGGTCGTCGCGGCGAGGCCGGCGCGGGCCAGCGGCATGACGATCTCGGCGAAGATGCGCAGGCGCGAGGCGCCGTCGAGCTGGGCGCTCTCCTCCAGGTCGACCGGGATCGAGGAGAAGAAGTCGAACATCAGCCAGACCACGATCGGCAGATTGACGGTCATGTAGGTGAGGATCAGCGCCACATGGGTGTCGAGCATGCCGACCCGCTGGAACATCACATAGATCGGCAGCACCGTGACCACCGGCGGCAGGATGCGCTGGGAGATCATCCAGAACAGGATGTCGCCGTTGCCGAGCGCCCGCCGGGCCCGACCGGCGGTAGCGCGCAGCAGGAAGTAGAACACCGCACCCGCGGCCAGGATGGCGAGCCGCCAGTCGACGCCGCCGATCGTGATCGCGACCACCATCGCCACCAGCACCAGCAGGAACAGCCCGACGGACAGCAGCTTCGGCCGGTACTCGATGCGGGCCAGGGCATAGGCCGCCATGCTGCCGATCAGCACCGCCAGCACGGTGCTGACCGACGCCACGATGATCGAGTTGAGATAGGGGCGGAAGGTGTCCGGCCCGATATCGATCAGCAGGAACTTCCAGGCGTGCAGCGAGGGGTCGAAATCGATGAAGGGCAGGTAGTCCGGCCCGTCATTCACCTGGATCGGCAGCTTCACCGAGGTGATCGCCAGCCAGTAGAGCGGGAACAGCACCACGAAGGCCCAGAACACCAGTAGGGAATAGACCACCAGCTTGGTCCCCGGGGCCATCCGGTCGATGGCGGGCGGCTCGAACAGCCGCCGCAACAGGCCGCGTTGGCCGTTGGTGCCGCTCATGCCGCCCGCTCCCGGTTCTTCAGGACGATCAGATTGAAGAAGGACACGCAGATCACCACCGTGATGAACAACAGCGTGTAGGCGATCGCGGTCGACTCGCCGATCGTGGTGATCGCCCGCCACAAAAAGAAGCTCTCCAGGGTCATCGAACGGGTGGCGGTGCCGGGGCCGCCATTGGTCAGCACGTTGGGCAGGTCGATGATCTTGAAGGCCTCGATGACGCGGATCAGCATCACCGTGGCGGCCACCGGCAGGATCGACGGCCAGGTGATCTCACGGAAGATCTGCCAGCCACTGGCGCCGTCGACCTGGGCCGCCTCGACCTGGTCGCGCGGCAGGTTCTCGATCGCCGCCAGCATCACCACGAAGATGAACGGGATCCACTGCCAGGAATCGCCGATGATGATCACCGTGCGGGCGGTCCAGGCATTGGCGGCCCAAGACACCTCCTCAAGTCCGAACAGCACCCAGAAGGGCGACAGCGGGCCCTTGTCCAGGTCCGCCAGCATGCGGAAGGTGTAGGCGATGCCGACCGGCGTCACCATCAGCGGGATGAAGAAGACCAGCCGGAAGAAGCTGCGGCCGCGGATCGGCATGGCGCAGAGCAGGGCGAGGCCCAGCCCGATTGCGAACTGGATCGTGCAGCCGACGACCACATAGTAGAGGGTGACACCCATCGCGCCCATCGGCCGCCCGCTCAGCACCGTCGCCGCCGTCATGAAGGCGAGCCCGATCAGCGTCGAGGCGAGGATGGCGCGGCCGATCAGACCCGGTATCCAGATCCGGCCGGCGCGCAGGTACCGGAACAGCCAGTAGGCGATCAGCGCCACGACCGCGAGCGCGAACACCCAGCCGACCGCCGAGATCGCGCCCATCCGGCCGAGCAGGAACTCGCTCTGGCTGCCGAAGAAGATCTTGTCGAAATTGCCGAAGCCGATGAACTTGATCGTGAACCCGCCGGCCCCCAGCCGCACCCGCGACAGGGCGAGGTAGAGCGAGACCAGCAGCGGGAACAGCGAGAAGACCAGGATGACGACGACGGCGGGGCCGATGAACAGCCGGCTGGACTGCGCATCGACCCATTCGCCGAAACTCCGCCCCCTTCGGTTTGCGGAGGCGGCCGGGGGATTATCCCCCGGCCGTTCCCGCACGGCGTCGGGCGGCACTGCTATCCCTTGATGCCCAGGGACGCCTGGTACAGCTCAAGCTGCTCGTCGCGGCCGAGCTCGTCGGTGATCTCCTCCCAGCCTTCGAAGATGTTCTCCATGGCCTGTTCCTTGGAGATCTCCTCGGCCAGCAGGCGCGCCAGCTCGCGATCCAGCACCACCTGCTGGTAGCGCTGGTTGCTCGGCACCCGCATGTCCAGGACCATGTTCGGGCTGTTCAGGCTGGACTGGATGGCGCCGAGATAGTTCTGCGCCGCCGCCTCGCTCATGCCCGCGTTGATCCAGTTATCCAGATTGCTGAACTGGGAGATGCGGTACGGATTGAAGCCGGTGATGCCGATGGTGACGTCGACATTCGACTGCTCCGGCTGGCTCATATAGGAGAAGAAGGCGTAGGCGGCCTCCTTCACCCGGTCGTCGGCCGACGCGTTGACGCCGCCGGACCAGCCGCCAAACGCCGCGAACGGCGCATGGTTGATGCCGTTGATGGCGTGCGGGCAGGTGTCCGCGTCGCAATCCACCAGCTCGCCGCTGTCACGGTCCAGCACCTGCCGCGAGCCCGGCAGCACCACCGCGCCGACCAGGTCGATCACGTTGGAGGTGTCGGGGTCGATGGCCAGCGTGCCGATGTCGCCCCAGTCGATCGACAGGGCGCAGCGGCCGGCGGTGAACAGGCCGCGGGTGTCGCCGACGTCGAGGTTCAGCTCATCCGGCGGGCCGAACTCGGTGGTCGCCAGATAGACGTCGAGCGCGGCGCTGAAGGCCTCGTTCGGGCCGTAGAGCGGCTCCATCGTCTCGGTGTCGAAGAAGGCGCCCTGGCCGGTCCCCTGGGACTGCAGGAAGGCGCTCGCCACCGAGCTGATCATCCAATAGGACTGCGCATTCGGCTTCTTGGCGATGCAGGAGCCGAAATCGCCCTGGCCGTCGCCGTTCATGTCGAGGCCGTCCGCAGCCTCGGCGATCGCCAGGTAGTCGTCCCAGGTCACCGGCGGCGCCAGGCCGACTTCGTCCAGCACGTCGGTCCGGTAATAGACCATCTGGAAATCGCCATCGACGGTCAGCAGGTACGTGCGGCCGCTGAACTGTTGGCTGAAGTCGCGGAAGAACTGGCCGATATCGCCGGGCCGCAGGTTGGAGTCGGTCGCCACATGCGGGGACAGGTCCTCCAGCAGGTCGGCGGCGATGAAGTCGACGGCCCATTGCGGCGCGAAGACCGCGGCGTCGATCGAGTTGGTTCCGGTCGCCCAGTCGGTCAGCAGCCGGGTGTAGAGATCGGAGAACGGCACCGTCGAGACATTGACCTGGGCGCCCGTCAGCTCCTGGAAGTCCGGTGCCCGGCGCTGCAGCGGCTCGGCGATCTGCGGCCCGGTGAAGGTCATGACGTTGATCGTCACGCCCTCAAAGGGCTTGTCCTGCGCCGTCGCCAGGCCGGACGCCGCCATCATGGCGACGGCGGCGACAGCGCCGCCGGCGAATCCAAGGGTACGTTTCTCCAAAAGCATGCTTTTCCTCCCCAGAGAGCTGTTCGCCAGCGCTTCGGTTTGTTTGGTGGCCCCCGCCGGCAAACCCCAGACGACCACTTCCGCCCGCAACGTTAGCACCATAACCGGCTGGAAGCGCTACCCTTCGCGCTTCCAGGGCTTTCTGGGCGGGAGTCAGAGGGCAGGCGAGCCACCGTCTGCAGCCACGGATCGTCGTCCCCGGGCTTGACCCGGGGACCCCTCTTTCCGGTTCAACCGGAACTCAGGAAATCGCGCGGACGGCACCATGGGTCCCCGGGTCGAGCCCGGGGACGACGCGGGGCAGGGTGGCTATGGCGCGCCGGCGCCGGCCCGCATCTCCACCGCGACCGGCGGGCTGTTGCGCAGGGTCTGATAGACGACGCAGTAGCGTTCGGTGAGCTTGGTCAGGGTGGCGATCTGCTCGGAATCGGCATCGCTGTCGATGTCGAAGGCCAGGCGAATCTCCCGGAACCCGACCGGCGCCTCGCGGTCGACGCCCAGGGTTCCGCGGAAGTCCAGATCGCCCTCGGCCCGCACCGTGCCGCCCCGCAGCTCCACGCCGATCGCGGTCGCCACCGCGCGCAGGGTGACGCCGGCGCAGGCCACCAGCGCCTCCAGCAGCATGTCGCCGGAACAGGCCGACAGCCCGTCGCCGCCGGTCGCCGGATGCAACCCGGCCTCGACCAGGGCGCGGCCGGTGTCGACGGAACAGGTGATGCCCTCGCCGTCCAGGCTGCCGTCCGCCTTCAGCGTGATCACCGCCGCCTCCGGCTCGTCGCGGTAGCGGTCCTTCAGCGGCGCCTGCAATGCGCGCAGGTCTTCTGCGTCCATGGGGTCCTCCCGATGCGATCCTTGAGCCAGCGTCTTAGCATGCCGGGCCGGCCCGCGTGGTCACGCTTGCGCGAAGGGCCGGGCGCACGCCATGCTCGGCGGCCTGCGACGACAGATCGGCGGCAAGGGGAGGACACCACGCCATGAGACCGGACACCACACGGCCGCTCGGCCGGACCAAGCTGCCGGTGTGCCAGATGGGGTTCGGCGGGGCGCCGCTCGGCAACCTCTATGCCGAGTTCACCGACGAGGAGGCGCGGGCGACGGTCTCGGCCGCCTACGATGCCGGCATCCGCCTGTTCGACACCGCGCCGCTCTACGGCTACGGCCTGAGCGAGCACCGAATCGGCGAGGCGCTGCGCTGGCAGCCGCGCGACAGCTACGTGCTCTCCACCAAGATCGGGCGGCTGCTGCAGCCGGAGGACCCGGGCAAGATCGATGGCGGGCTGTTCATGCGCACCCTGCCGTTCGACCCGGTCTACGACTATTCCTATGACGGCGTCATGCGTTCGGTGGAGGACAGCCTGCAGCGCCTGGCCCTGCAGCGCATCGACATCCTGCTGATCCACGACGTCGACCATTGGACCCACGGCGAGGCGGAGGTTGTCGACCGCTACTTCGCGGAGGTCATGGAAGGCGGCTACCGGGCGATGATCGAGCTGCGCGAGCAGGGCGTGATCACCGCCATCGGCGCCGGGGTCAACGAATGGGAGATGTGCCAGCGCTTCGCCGAGGCCGGCGATTTCGACTGCTTCCTGCTGGCCGGCCGCTACACACTGCTGGAGCAGGAGTCCCTGAACACCTTCCTGCCGCTCTGCGTCGAGCGCGGCATCGGCATCATCATCGGCGGCCCGCTCAACACCGGCATCCTGGCCACCGGTGCCGTCGAGGGCGCCTACTACAACTACGCCCCGGCCCCGCCGGAGATCATGGAGCAGGTGGCAAAGATCGAGGCGGTGTGCCAACGCCACAGCGTTCCGCTGGCCACCGCCGCCCTGCAGTTCCCACTGCACCACCCGGCCGTCTCCTCGACCATCCCCGGCGCCCGCACCCCATCGGAGATCACCCGCAACGTCGAGACCTTCGCGGTCGAGGTTCCGCCCGACCTCTGGGCCGAGCTCAAGGCCGAGGGCCTGCTGCGCGAGGACGCGCCGACGCCCTAGCGAGTGCGGCCGCCACAATCGGTCTTCGGAATAGAGGAAAACAGCCACATTCCGCCGCGACAAGAGCGTCCGCGAAACAATGCCGGGCAGGATGGATGGCGGCGCAGGGGGAAGGCGCGATCGATGTCGTCGGGGGCGGATGGGGCCCCGAGACCCGGCGACGGCTGGCGCGCCTAGCTTTGATCTATGCCGGACTCTACGGAGTCGGACTTTTCCTGGCGCAGTTCGCCGCGACGCCGGGATGGCAGGCCTTCGGGCTCGGACTGATGCTGCCGGGCGGCGGGTTTCTGGCCTACGCCTGGGACGGAACACTGCTCGCGGCACTGCACGCCGTCCTGGCGTTCATCGCGTTCCTCGCCTTCGGTCTCGCGATGTTCCTGTGGTTTGCCACCGGCAACGTCGTGGCACCTCCGGCTGTGTGGTTGCTGGCGGCGCTGGCCGCATTGGCAATGGATCATCCGATCCTCTGCTCGGCCTCTGCGGCCGGCGACGCCTTCGAGGTGCTTCCGCTCGTCGTTGCCGGCGCGGTGCTTGGCGGGTGCGGGCTTGGCTGGGGGATTCGGGCGGCGCAGCGCCGGGCCAGGCGTGAGAACGCGCGCTACGTGGACGCGCACCGGCAGGCCCATGTCGAAGCGGTGCGGTCGGGGAGCGGTGGTTCGGACCGGGAACTGAGCGAGACGGAGATCGCCCGCCTGCGCTTCCTGCTCGACCGCGCGCTCCAGCCGGTCGAGGCCTTCGACGGCTTTCAGTGGATCGAGCAGTTCCAGACGGCCGCCGTGCGCTACCAGCTCTGCTTCTCCGGCTATGCGCTGTCCTTGGCCCAGGTGCATTGCCTGCCGGCCTTCCGCGGCTACCTGGCGAAGGCGCAGCGCAACCTGATCGAAAAACAGCGCGACCATCGCATCTGGCGCTACTGGCGGGCCGAGAACCTGTGGGGCAATCTGCGCTCCGATCCGGACCCGATCCCGCGCGACAACATCATGTATACGGGCTTCGTCGGCGCCCAGATCGCCTACTACCAGGCGGCGACCGGAGACCGGCGCTATGCCCGGCCGGGCGCGTTCACGCTGACCCATCCGGACGGCCGGGAATTCCGGCACGACTTCGGCTCGATGGTGGCCGCCTTGCAGGCCGGATGGGCGTGCTCGCCCTACACCGCAATGCCGTGCGAGCCCAACTGGGTCTACCCGCTGTGCAACGGCATCGGGGCGACGGCGGTGCTGGCCCATGACCGGCAGTCCGGGCACGACGCCTGGGCCGCCATCGCGCCCGGGTTTCGCGAAGAGCTGCATCGCGAGCTGACCACGCCGGCGGGCCGGCTGGTGCCGTTCCGGTCCACCTACACCGGCATCGCCGCGCCGCAGATCGGCGGCGCCGTGGCCGATGCCTTCCCCTGCCTGTTCTACAACGCCGTCCTGCCCGACGAGGCGGTGCGGCTCTGGCTGCTGGCCCGGCGCGACATGCTGCGCCCGGACGGATCGCTCGACCGCCGCCGATTCTGGCCGATCGACACCGGCGACTACCGCTTCGCGCGCGCGACCAGCTATGCCGGCGTCGCAGCCGCCGCGGTCGAGATGGGGGACGTCCAGATCGCCGCCCTGGCCCTGGATGCCCTGGACAGGGAGTGTCCGGGCCGATCGGCCGGCGGCGTCATCCATCGCGACAACGCCTCGGTCTGGGCCCATGCGGTCGAGCTGATCGCCCGGTTCGGACGCACCAACGGGATCGCCGACCTGGTCGGCGCTCCGGTGAATTCCCACCAGGGTCCGGTGATCGACACCGACGCCTATCCGGACTACCTCGTCGCCAAGGCGGTGCGCCAGGACGGCCGCTTGGAGGCGGTCCTCTATCCGGGCCGCGGCGCCCGGACGCTCGGCCTGACGCTCTCCGGCTTCGACCCCGGCGCGCCATTCTCCTGTCAGGGATGCGCGACCGGATCCGGGGCCGCCGATGACCGCGGCAGGGCGGAGATCACCGTCCGCCTGGACGGCCGGTCCGAGCTGGTCGTGGCATACTGACATGGCCTGCTGCGTGGTCCTTGCCGCGGTGATCGCGATCGGCCTCGCCGCCCTGGGCGGGGTGCGGCGACCGGTGCGGGACGCGGCCGTGGCCTGGCGGCTGGACAAACGCGAGGGGCCCTAGACCATGGACGGATTCAGCTTCAGGGATCGCGCGAAGAGCTTCCGCTATGCTTTTGCCGGCATTGGGTTCATGCTGCGAACCCAACACAATGCCTGGCTGCATGCCGTGGCCACGATCGCCGTCGTCGCCGCCGGCCTCGCCGTCGATCTTCAAGCCTCCGACTGGAAGTGGCTGGTGCTGACCATTGCCATGGTCTGGGTCGCCGAGGCGATGAACACCGCCTTCGAGCATTTGTGCGACGTCGTCTCGCCGGAGTTCCACGCCTCGGTCAAGACCGCCAAGGACGTTGCCGCCGGCGCGGTCCTGATCTGCGCCATCGGCGCGGTTGCGATGGGCTGGCTGATATTTGCCCCCTATGTGACGGGACGCTAGCGCGTGCCGCCAAGCCAAGCCGGCCAATCTGTGCCGGTCGATGCGAAGTCTCAACAGCTTGGTTACCTGGCCGAGACTAGAATTTGTGCAGGCGATGCCAACATGGAACAGAAAGTTCCGCAGCCTGATAGGAGACCATGTCGGTCGGAGATATTGGTGCCTGGGTGTTGTCGGGCGTGCTCCTGCATTCGATCGCTCTGCTGATCGTCGTGACCATCTCGTCGTTCAGGAAAGACGTGGACCCGCCCCCATTTTCCGAGATCGAGATTTGGCTGGGTTCTCTGCTCCGGAACGGACATGGGGGCCAGACCATTCTGTTTCGGCATTCGCGGTCCGGCCGTTTCCTCCATTTTGAGAAATATGCCGACGCCGGCGGCGGAATCGCCCTGACGTTCCCGGAAATCCGGTGGGGCAGGGAATTCGTCGCGAGGCTCAAGGCCTATTGTGACGATCACGGTCTGCCCTATCGGGATTCGACGGCGGCCGGCAGAGGCGCCGAGGGTTGCGCCCGCATCGATGTCGGCAACAACCTTGAACGGGCGCTCGCGCTCTCCAGGACGATCTGGCACGACTTCTTCGGCTACGGTGAGCACGACGGGCACAACCGCGCCGTTGACGACTTGCTGAACCCTGCAGAGATGATGGCAGTGCCGCAGCGGGCGCTGAGCCGCTCGGAGCAGATCGAGCGCTTTTGCGCGAAGACCAGGGCAAGGCTGAGCCATATCGGCTTGTCCTGGCTCGGCCTGTTTGGTTTTGCGGCCGCCCTGCTCGTCGCCGGTCTGTCGACGATCGCGATGCTCATCGGCCTGCCCGCCGCCACACTCCTGTCATTGGGCGATCCGCCCGACTGGCAAATCGCGATCGGGCCGATCCAGGCGCAGGGCAGCAATGTCAGCCTGACCTTTCTGATTGTCTATCTCGTATCATACCTGTCGATGCGCCGGTGCATGCGGGTTCGGTTGATCGACTGGCAGAATTGGAACCGCGTCGAGGCGATCGTTCATCGTCCCAAGTGGCTTGTCTTCCACGCGATGCCGATCGCCGTCATTCTGGTGTGGCTGGGCATTTGATTCGCCAGGCTCGAAGTGGGCATGGGGTGCAGGATGGGACTGGGGAGGTCCATTGTCCCTGGCCTGAAATCGGTCCTGATTGGTCTCTTCGTCCTGCTGCGGAGCGCCGCCTGCCGGCCCCGCACGCTGGTCGATCGCGACGGCTTCCACTGATGCAGCGGCGACCTGTTCGCCGCCGCTCTGCATCCGGAAAGTGCCGCTTTCTTCAGACCTCGATGATCATCGGCTCGTCGGAGAAGTCGATCACCGGCGTGCTGCGGGTGTCGCCGGGCTCGGTCTTGTTCACCGTGTCGCGGCCGCGGCCGTACATGTCGCCCTCGACGGTGAGCTTCAGCTTCTTGTTGGCCTTCCAGCCGCCGAGCGCGGAGAAGATTTCGCCGATCGCCTTGCGCGAGGAGCCGACGCCGGCGGCCAGTTGCGTCTTGCCCGGCGCGATGCAGCCGGCGAGCTGCTTGGGATAGTTGGCCGGGTGGATGTAGATGCGCCCCTTGCTGTACGAGCCCAGCACTCGGATCGCCTTGCTCTTCTTGCCGCTGCCCGACGTCCACAGGCCGAACTCGCAGTCATAGGTGCCCGGCCGCAGCCATTTATAGCCGTCCATACGCTCCACGGTGTGCCAGGACTTGCCGTAGATCGTCAGCGTGCCCCGGCGGCCGTTCGCCTTGCCGTCGTTCAGGGTCTTCTTCAAACGTGTGTACTGGATCATCTCAACTCCGGATGCCGGTGTTCGCCGCGTGTGCTTCGATATCTATGAAAGCGCCGACGCGCCTCAAGCGTCTCACAGGAATCGACGGGGCAACGACCGGACTGCCACCGGCCTCTATTCATGGGATCGCTCCCAGATCGTCACATACCCCTCCTGGCCGAGTTCCTGGATGCGATCGTGCCGGCGCTTCAGGTATTGCAGCACGTCACGCCGAAAGGCCTCTTCCGCGTCGCTCCTGGTGACCGGACGGTCCAAAGGCGCCAGAAGCGAGACCTCTTCGATGAAATCGAGATAGGCCCGCGCCTGATACGAGAACCCATCCCTCTCAAAGTGATAGACGAAGTAGTTATAGCGCTGCAGAAGCTCACCTGCGTCCCGCAACTCATCGATATAGTGATCTAGCGTTGTCGGGCCGATCGCATCCCGACCGTTTGGATCGAGCGGAGAAGGGCCGCGGCCGAGGGTTATCCGGCTGCGGATGATCTGCGGATCGTCGTTCGTATCGTCTTCGTCCGACATGACGCTTTCAATCTCGATCGGGTCTAGCGGATGTGGTCATGCCACGCGGCGCGATAATGAGCCAGGCCGTCAATCTCCGCACGATCCACGTCGGTCAACTCTAGGTTGGTGCCGGGATCGCCGGACGGCATTGAGGGCAAAAGCGCCGCGCCCAATGCTGTGCCGCCGGCATCCGATGAGACCTGCACCGATTGGCTGGGCCTGAGCGTCGCGATCAACTGGCACAGCAGCGTGTTTCCGGCCAGCGCGCCGTCGATGACAATGGGGTTGGCCGAACCGATGACGTCGATGGACTCGCAGCACATCAGGGCCGTGTACAGGGCTGCCAGCGCCACCTGATCAGCCGGTGTCTCCGGTTCGGGCCCGACGATGCGGCCCGTGCCGCCGGTGCCGGGGACCGGGCCGCCGCTGTCGGTGAAGGAGGGCAGGGCCAGGGTGCCGGCGGCGATCACCCGGGCGACGTCATCCAGGGTGGCGGCGTCCCGAGGGGCGTCGCCGGCCAGGATGTCGAACTCGCGGCCGCCCATGAAGCGGCTGCAGGCGACCGGGTTGCCGTGGACATCGGTGTTGGAGCAGGTGTCGCGGGCCGGGTCGAGCGCATCGAGCGGATGGGCGGCGTTGAAGTTGATCACCCACGTGCCGGAGGACATCAGGGTGAAATCGCTCATGCCGGCGGCCAGGTAGCGCAGGTAGTTGGCATTGCTGTCATGGATGCCGCACAGCACCGGCGTGTCCGACGGCAGGCCGGTCTCCGCGGCGACCGCCGGCGTGATCGGCCCCAACGCCTCCCACGCCTTGCGCAGGGGCGGGAACAGGGGGCGCCAGCCCTCGCGGTCCACCAGCGAGGAGAAATCGCCGGCCTTCGGCGCCCACAGATGGGTCTGGGCGCCCAGCGACGTGACTTCCGTCGCCGCGATGCCGGACAGGCGCCAGGCCCAGTATTGGGCATTGGGCAGGATGTGGCGGGTGCGGGCGAAGGCTTGCGCGAAAGCGCGGCTCTGCCAGAACACCTGCCGCGCCAGGGTCAGGCCGCCGGGATTGGTCGGCGCGCAGGACTCCGCGAAGTCCGGCGCGGCCTCCGCGTAGGCGGCCTTGATATCCGCCGGCGGGTCGGCCTCGTAATCCATCATCGGCAGCACCAGGCCGGACCCGTCCACCAGGGCCGCGGTCGAGCCATAGGCGCAGGGCACGATGGCGCCGATCGGATGCCGCGCGCCGAGCCGGCGCAGCGCATCGATCAGCCAGTGCCAAATGGACTCCGTGTCGACATGCAGGTAGGGCGGCCCGTCGACGGGCCGGTTGGCGGCGGTCAGGCTGTCCAGGATGGTGCCGTCGGAGGCGATGGCCAGCAGCTTCAGATTGGTCTTGCCGAGGTCGAGGACGGCGGCGATTTCGGCCATCGGGGAACTGCGCGCTGCTGGGCTTCAGGATTTGTGCAGGCTTTCATGGTAGCGGACGGGCCCAGCGAGTTGAACCGCCGCCACGCCGCCGATACAGTCTGGACCCATGCCGAAACTCAAGCACCGCAAGCTCCGCAAGGAGATCATCGCCGCCTGCCGCGCCATGAACGACCTGGGGATCAACCAGGGCACGTCGGGCAATATCAGCGCCCGCATCGATGGCGGCTTCCTGATCACCCCGTCGGGCATTCCCTACGATCTGATGGAGCCGGAGCAGGTGGTGCAGATGGATCTCGCCGGCGGCTATTACGGCGAGTTCCTGCCGTCGAGCGAATGGCGGATGCACTACGACATCTTCCGCGCCCGGCCCGAGGCCGGCGCGGTGGTGCACACCCATTCCACCTTCTGCACCGCGCTGGCCTGCCGGCATCTGGAGATACCGGCCTTCCACTACATGATCGGGGTCGGCGGCGGCACCTCCATCCGCTGCGCCAAATACGCCACCTTCGGCACCCAGGAGCTGTCGGATTACATGCTGACGGCGCTGGAGGACCGCACCGCCTGCCTGCTGGCCAATCACGGGATGATCTGCTTCGGCGCCAACCTGCGCAAGGCGATGTGGCTGGCCGAGGAGGTCGAGACCCTGGCGCGGCAATACTGGTACACCAAGCGCGACGGCAAGCCGTTCATCCTGTCGGAGGAGGAGATGCAGGGCGTACTGGCGCGCTTCGGCAGCTATGGCAAGCAGCGCAAGGATCTGAAGCCGGGCGAGGCGCTGGCCGTAGAACCGCCGCCCCGCCGCGACGCGCCGGCATCGGCGAAGGCGAAGAAGCCGTCCAAGGCGAAGAAGTCGTCCAAGACCGAGCCGGCCGTGACCAAGGCGGCCGCGGAGTAGCTGCTCTTTCATTCGCTGGCCGCAGTGTGCAATGAGGCGCTGCGCTTCCCCCTCACCCTCCCGCTTCGCGGGTCCCGCCCTCTCCCCAGGGAGAGGGCATGTTTGGTGATGACGGTTGGTTCCCCTCTCCTGGGGGAGAGGGCGGGACCCGCGAAGCGGGAGGGTGAGGGGGAGCGCAGAGTCGACGACGGCGGATGACGGGAAGCGTGTATGCTGACCCAACGGGCTGAGTTGGGGGAGGACCATCACCATGATCGTCAGCTGCGGTGAGGCGCTGATCGATTTCGTGCCGTTGCAGGGGGCCGGCGGCGAGGACGGGTACCGGCCGTTGCCGGGCGGGTCGCCCTTTAACGTCGCCATTGCCGCCGCCCGGCTGGGGCAGCCGGCCGGGTTCCTGAGCCGGGTCTCGACCGACTTCTTCGGCGACCAGCTCGTCGCCACGCTGGAGGCCAACGCCGTCGACACCGGCCTGGTGGTGCGCGGCGACGAATCCAGCACGCTCGCCTTCGTCGCGCTGGCGCCCGGCGAGGAGCCGCGTTACGCCTTCTTCAACACCGGTGCGGCTGACCGCAGCATGGTCGCATCCGACATCCCGGACGCGCTGCCCGATGCCATCGCGTGTCTGCATTTCGGCTCGTTCTCGCTGGCGGTGGAGCCGGCGGCGACGACGCTGGCCGGGCTGATGGCGCGGGAGAGCGGCCGACGGGTGATCTCCCTCGACCCGAATGTACGTCCCACACTGGTCGGCGAACGCACTGCCTATGTGGCCCGGCTGGAGGCGCTTGTGCGGCAGGCCACCATCGTCAAGGTGAGCGCCGCCGATCTGGAGTGGCTTTACCCCGGCGAGGCGGCCGGGGCCGTCGCCGCCCGCTGGCTCGACACCGGGCCCGCGGTCATCGCCGTCACCGCCGGAGAGCGCGGCGCCTTCGGCCTGACCGCCACGGTGCGTGCCGAGGCGGCCGGCGCGCCGGTCGAGGTGGTGGACACGGTCGGCGCCGGGGACACCTTCCAGGCCGGCCTTCTGGTGCGGCTGGCTGAGCTCGGCCGGCTGTCCATCGAGGGTCTGTCGGCGCTGACGGAGGCGGAACTCTCCGACGCGCTGGCCTTCGCCGGGCGCGCAGCCGCAATCACCTGCACCCGCGCCGGCGCCGACCCGCCGCGCCGTTCGGAGCTCTAGCGCGCCGAGGCCAGGTCGATCAGCTCGATCCGGTCGCCATCGACCTCCCAGATGCCGACATTGGTCTGGACGAACACCGGCACGCCGTAGAGCAGGCTTGTGTAGACATGGGTCTCCAGCGGCCAGGCCGTCGTCAGGTGGGTCACGTAGAGCCCGGCCGGCTCGGTGCCTTGCGGCAGGTCCGGGGCGGTGATCAGGCAGGACAGGGACAAGGGCGTCGAGCCCATGGAGGTCAGCCCGTCCGGCGAGATCTGCGCCATGGCGTGGCCGGCCAGGATCCGCTCACCCGGATTGATCGTCGCCACCAGCATGTACACCAGCCAGCCCTGCTGACCGATCATCGAGGCCGGCAGGACGACGGTGTTGTAGTTGGTGTTGCATTGCGGCCTGAGCTCGGAAATGGCCGTCTCGCGCGCGTTGTACATGATGGCCCGCTCGTTCACGAGCGGCGTCTGGGGCGGCGTCGGCGCGATGGTCGGGGTGCCGGCCAGGCCGCCGGGGAAGGCGACTTCGTAGCCCACCAGACGGCGGCCGTCCTGCTCGGCGACATAGGTCACCAGCAGCGACCCTTCGCTCTGCTGGGTGACCCAGCCGATGATCCGGTTCTCGCCGGCCAGCGCGCCGGATTCCAGCAGCAGGTCAGTCGCGAAGGCGGTGGCGATGTCCTTCTCGAAGATCGCCCGGCCCAGGCGCTCCGATTTCCGGATGGTCTCGCGATAGAGGCTGGCGGTCGATTCGATCTCATCCGCGCTCGGCGTAACGGCGGCGGCCTCGTAGCGCGAATCCTCGACGGCCGCGGTATTGGGGGCGCAGGCCGCGAGCGCGGCCAGCAGCAGCGGAACAACAGACCTCATCAGCGACCATCCCTTTTCGCCATGCCCCAGACCACCAGCGGCCTCATGTTCATGATGGCACGGAATGTGGCGGCATCGGGGTCCCAGGCGGCCGGTGTGCGAAACCACAGCCCACGCTCCTCGTAGATTGCCCGATGGACGCTCTCCAGCACCGCCTCGGACTCCTCCAGGAGCCCGAAATGCTGAAGCTGCGCGGCCAGCGAGAGGTTGAAGGCGGTGAGGGATTCCGACGACTGGTTGCGCACATCGCCGATTCCGGTCACCGCCGCGGCGATCGCCTCGGGGTCGCCGGCGATGTTGACCGCCCCGTTACGGCCGCCGTCGCGGTCGAGGAAGTTGGTCTGGTAGACCGTCTTCAACGCCGTGACGATGCGTTCGCGCGGCAGGCCGCACTCCAGCCCCAGGCGATCGGCCATCCACGGCCCGAACATCTGGTCGATCAGCACCGCGTCGCCATAGGTGCCGGCGGCGTCGATGCGGAAATGGCTGCCGGTCCACAGCCGCTCCTGATAGGCCTCGGCGGCCCGCGCCTTGCGTGCATGGCACTCCGCCGCATGCTCGGCGTCGCCGACGGCCTCCGCCATGGCCGCGACCGCCGCCAGGGCCGCCAGCCACAGCCCGCCGCAATAGGCGCCGGGGCCCAGCATCGGGATGTTGTCGAAGGTCTGGTCGGGGATGCCGTCATTCTCGATCAGCCCGTCGCCGTCGCGGTCGAACCGGGCCAGGTATTCCAGCGCCGCGCAGGCGGCCGGGTAGCACTCTTCCAGGAAGGCCGCGTCGCCGCTCTCCCGGAAGATCCGGCAGACGGTCACGATGAACTGCGCGTTCAGATCCTTCCAGCCATTGGTGTCGCGATAGGCGAAGGCGTTGACCGCCTCCACCGGGTCCTCGTCCGGTGCGCCCAGATCGTGCGGCACCGAGCCGGCCACGGTGATCGGGAAGGTCTCGCCGGTCCAGACATGGCGGCGCTGCCGGTCGTCGTCCCGGTCGACCTGGCGGGCGAACAGCGCCGCCACGTCGCGGTCGATCTCCGGCCAGTTCGCCGCCAGGGCCAGCGACGCGTAGACCCACAGATCCAGCGTGTCGTAGTAGGGATAGTCCGGGCATTCGATCAGCCCGAAGAAATCCTCCGCCTCGCCATCCTCCACCGCGCCGGCGGTCCAGGCGGTCAGCCCGTCGACCAGCAGGTAGAGCTCGTTCAGCATCATGCCGGCGAGCTTCGGCGCCTTCGGGCCGTCCGCGATCGCCCGGGCGTGCCAGTCGTCGATGGCCAGCGACCAGTCCGTCGCCCGCTCCAGCGCCTCGCGGGCCAGCAGCACGGCGTTGTTGCCGGTGCGGCCGATGAGCTCGGTATAGCGGCGATAGTACCGGCGCCCGGTGCCGAAGCGGATGACCGGGAAGTCCCAGACCAGGACCATGGGCACCACCATCACCTCGCCGGGCGCCAGGGTCACGGTCGCCGACAGGGCGCCGCCCAGGGTGCCCTCGGTCGCCTCGGCGAAGCCGCAGGCGGCGATCCAGCGCGTGTGATCCTCCTCCAGCGCACCGGTCCGGGCGAACGGCACCCAGAGCGCGGCGCCGTCGCCCAGCGCATCGAAGCTGGTCACGGTGGCGACCGCGATGCGGTCGTTGGCGCGGGCGGCGATGGCCATCTGGCCCTGGCCCTCGCCGGGGATGTCGTCCGGCCGGACGCAGTCGAACAGCACGCCGCGGGCGGTGCCGCCGTCGACGAAGGGTTCGTCCAGCGGCGCGTTGACATTGCCGGCGTTGCGGCGCTCGGGCTTGCCGCGGCCGGGGGCGGTGAACCAGTTGCACAGGTTGGCGAAGCTGAACAGCAGGCCGACCGTCGCCGGCTCGTCACCGGTGTTGCGCAGATGCCAGCGGAACACCCCGACCGGCAGCGCCGTCTCCCGGTAGTTGTTGGGCAGCACCGGAGAGAACTGCTCGCAGACCATCTCCACCGGCCACCCCGGCGCCGCCGGATAGCGGTACCAGGCTTTGGGGAACAGCCCGTGATAGGCCCCGGCTGGCGGCGTCTCCTCCCAGCCCCAGGCCGACAGGGCGTCGCCGTCCTCCGGTTCGCGCGGCCGCAGCACCCGGGCCCGGCCCTCGCCGTCGGCGGTGCCCTGGAAGCAGGCGAAGCCGTTCACCGCCTCGGTGAAGTGCTTCAGCGAGCCGGTCTTGAGGGTCCAGCGGCGGAAGGCCCCAGTCCAGTCGCGCCCGATGCCACCAGTGCCGAAGCCACCGAGCGGGACGCCCTGCCGGCAGCCGCCATCATGCTGGCCGGCGATCTTCGGCCGCTGGCCCAGGTCTTGGGGCGCGTCGAAGGCGCGCGTCCAGGCGGCCTCCGGGATGTCGATCATGCTCGGGCCCCCCGGCTGATCACGGATCCTGATCGGGCGCGGCGGGCTTGTTGACGTCCTTGTAGTTCGGCCCAAGGAAGAACTCCCAGAGCGCGTAAGCGTTCACCGCCGCGGCGAGGACCAGCCAGAAGGACTGCTCCCCGACCAGCTCGAAGACCAGCCAGAGGACACAGACCGCCATGGTGAGGACCCGGCGGTAGAGCGGGAAGAACCAGGGATGGGGTTCGGAGGAGAACATCGAGCAAGGCGGGACCGATCGTTGTCGCTTCCCAATGATAGGCCATCGCGGCCCGCCGCTCCAAACGCGGCGGCGTTCGCGCTTGACCCGGCCGGTCCGCTCGTGCACCTCCAGGCGATGAACGCACACACCCTGACCTATGCGGTCGAGACCCCGCCGGAGCCGGGCCAGGTTCTCGAAGCCGCGCCCGGCATCCTGTGGATCCGCATGCCGCTGCCCTTCGCGCTGGACCACGTCAATCTCTGGGTCCTGGACGATGGCGACGGCTGGTGTCTGGTCGACACCGGCTTTCCCGACGACACCATCAAGGACCTCTGGGCGGGCCTGCTCGCCGGCCCACTGTCCGGGCGACCCGTCAGGCGGATCCTGGCCACCCACATGCATCCCGACCATATCGGCCTTGCCGGCTGGCTGCAGGACCGCTGCGGCGGGGAGTTCCTGGCGACCCAGGCGGAATGGCTCGCATCACGCATGCTCTGGCTGGATGACAGCGACGGGCTGATGCAGGCCTATGAAGGCTTCTACCGCCGGCTCGGGCTGGACGAGGACTCCGTCGAGGGCCTGAAGCGACGGCGCGGCGCCTATCGCCACATCGTGACGCCGATCCCGCCGGTGTTCCGGCCGATCGCGGATGGCGAGACGCTGTCGGTGGGCGGCGTTGACTGGCGGGTGATGACCGGGCAGGGGCATTCGCCCGAGCATGCCTGCCTGTTCTCCCCGGACCACAGCGTCCTGATCGCCGGCGACCAGGTCCTGCCGAAGATCACCCCCAACATCAGCGTCTGGCCATCGGCGCCGGAGGCCGATCCGCTGGGCGGCTTCCTGGACAGCCTGGCCATGTTCGACAGCCTGCCCGGCGACGTGCTGGTCCTGCCCTCGCACGGCCTGCCGTTCCGTGGCCTGGCGGCGCGCACCGCCGAGCTCGCGGCGCATCACGAGGAGCGCCTGGCGACGGCCGTGGAAGCCTGCCGCGAGCCCATCGACGTCCGGAGCGCCACCAACGTGCTCTTCCCGCGCGCGCTGGATACGCATCAGCTGATGTTCGCGGTCGGCGAGACCCTGGCCCATCTCAACCGGCTGGTGGCGCAGGGGCGGATCGCGCGGCAACTGGAGAACGGCGTCTGGCGGTTCGCCGCCCGGTAGGGTGCCCGGACGGTCACGGTTCGTCACATGCGCGCCAATCCGGTGTAACCGTCTTGGTGCCGCGGCGTCTTTATGGTGAAACTCCCCGGGTTCCCGCGGAGGCCGGCATAAGGAGGCACACTCATGCGCACCGAAAAGCTCGAATTCCCTGGCGCCGGCGGCGCCAAGCTGGCGGCGCGGCTGGATAGTCCCGACTCACCGCCGCGCGCTTATGCGCTGTTCGCCCACTGCTTCACCTGCACCAAGGACATCTTCGCCGCCAGCCGGATCGCCCAGGCGCTGGCCGACAGCGGGATCGCGGTGCTGCGCTTCGACTTCACCGGGCTCGGCTCCAGCGAGGGCGAGTTCGCGCACACCAATTTCTCCTCCAATGTCGGCGACCTGCTGGCGGCGGTGGATTATCTGCGGGAGACCCGCGAGGCGCCGAAGCTGCTGATCGGCCACAGCCTGGGCGGGGCGGCGGTGCTCGCCGCCGCCGGCGAGGTGCCGGAGGCCCAGGCTGTCGCCACCATCGGCGCGCCGCACGATCCGGGCCATGTCGCGCACCTGTTCCAGGACAACATCGACGAGATCGAGGCGTCCGGCGAGGCCGAGGTGCTGCTGGTCGGCCGGCCGTTCCGCATCCAAAAGCAGTTCATCGACGACATCCAGAACCAGCGCCAGGACGAGCGCATCTCCGGGCTGCGCAAGGCGCTGCTGGTCTTCCACTCGCCGATCGACGACACGGTGGGGATCGAGAATGCCGGGCTGATCTTCGGCGCCGCCAAGCATCCCAAGAGCTTCGTCTCCCTGGACAAGGCCGACCACCTGCTGTCCAAGCGCGCCGACGCGGAATACGTCGCCACGGTGCTGTCGGCCTGGTCATCGCGCTACATCGAGGCGGATGCGCCGGCGGTCCCGGCGGTCAAGCCGGTCGAGGGCGCGGTGGTGGTGCAGGAGACCGGCTGGGGGCCGTTCCAGCAGGCCATCGCCGCCGGGCCGCACCGCTTGCTGGCCGATGAGCCGGAGAGCTATGGCGGCAAGGATAGCGGGCCCACCCCTTACGATCTGTTGCTGGCTGGTCTCGGCGCCTGCACCGTGATGACGGTCCGGCTCTATGCCAACCGCAAGAAATGGCCGCTGGAGCGGACTCATGCGGTGCTGCGGCATGAGAAGATCCACGCCGAGGATTGCGCCGATTGCGAGACCAAGGCGGGCCGCCTCGACCACATCACCCGCGAGCTCAAATTCTACGGCGACCTCGACGCCGACCAACGCGCCAAGCTGCTGGAAATCTCCGAGAAATGCCCGGTGCACCGCACCCTGCATGCGGAGGTGAAGATCGACACCAAGGAGGCGGGCGGCTGAGGCCCAGGATGGAGATGTCGTGCAGCGGCATAGGACGCACTCTCCCGAACCCCTCATGCTCGAAAGCATCCATCCGCATCCACATGCGTCGTCCCCGGGCTTGACCCGGGGACCCAGTCGGCGGGTATGAGCGGGCGATGGGTCCCCGGGTCAGGCCCGGGGACGACGCAGTGGGTTGGTGGTTCGGCGTGGACCGATGCCACGGGAGGGATCGGGCGTCGCAGGCTGTTGACCTCCGCGATGCTGTCGCCCCTGGTACTGACATCGTCACAGGTATTGGCGTCGTCGAACGCAGTCCATGCGATCGCCTTCGATCTGTCGCGATTCCGTCTGTCCCTGCATTGGAGGGACGCGGCCGGCCGGCCCTATCGGACCATCGAGGCGCTGGCCGGCGCTCTTGCCCGACGGGGCGAGCGGGTGGCGGCGGTTACCAATGCCGGGATCTACGAGACCGACGGCACGCCGCTCGGCCTGCATGTGGAGGCCGGCCGCATGCTCCGGCCGCTCAACCGCGACGACGGCAGTGGCAATTTTTTCCTCAAGCCAAACGGCGTCTTCGCCGTCGCCGACGGTCGGGCCATGGTGGTCGAGACCGGCGCCTTCCGGCCCGATCCGACGATCGCCCTGGCGACCCAGAGCGGCCCGCTGCTGGTCCGCGACGGCGCCCTCCATCCGGCCTTCCGGCGGAGTTCCGACAGCGTGCGCAGCCGCAACGCGGTCGGCGTGCGGGAGGACGGGGTGGTGGTGCTGGCGATGACCCGGATGCCGGTCAACCTTTGGACCCTGGCAACGTTCATGCGCGACCAGGCGGGCTGCCCGTCGGCGCTCTATCTCGACGGCGTGATCTCGCAGCTCTGGACACCCGGCGGCGCGCCGCCGGAGACCCGCTATCCCTATGTCGGCCTGCTGGCGGTGACGGAGCGCTGACTAGCGGCCCAGAAGCCCGCGGATGAACGACCGCACCGGTTCGGTGTCCCGGGGCCGGGGCTGGCCGGTCTGGTCCGGCTGCGGCTCCTGGCGCTGGGACATCACGCTGCGCGTGGCGATCTCGCCGCCGCTCGTCGATTCGGACAGCCGGGCCGTCACGGCGGGGCGCTCGAAGCTGGTCATCTCGACCTCGCTGGAGGCGGCGTTGACGTTGCTGGCGCTGATCATGCCGGTGATCATCGCCGGCGCCACGATGCCGAGTTGGAACAGCTTCCGCGGGTCCATCTCGGTCTTGTGCAGGCCGGCCCACAGCCCGCCGACCACGAACAGCCCGACGACCCGGACCCCGTAGCCGATCAGCGTGAGCAAGCTGCCGCCCTGCCGCAGCTCCTGGAGATAGAGGCCGATCGTGTGCGCCTCCAGGATCACGAAGGTGGCCAGGATCGGCGCCAAGCCGCCGAGGCCGCCCCACAGGAATCGATTGAGCATCGTCATGGGGGCAGGCTATGGCGCGGCTGCTACAGGATCGTCACAACCCCGGCGTGAAGACGATCAGCGGCAGTCGCGCAGGTCCTCCGGGCGCCCATTGCCGATCACCTCGACATTGCGGGTGATCTTGGCGGCGTCCCAATCCCACCAGCGGATCTCCAGCAGCGCCTCCACGGTGGCATCGTCGAAGCGACGCTTGACCTCGGTCGCCGGGTTGCCGACGGCGACCGCATAGGGGCGGACATCCCGTGACACGACGGCATGGGCGCCGATGATGGCGCCGTCGCCGATGGTCACGCCGGGCAGGATGGTGGCCTTCAGGCCGATCCAGACATCGTTGCCGATCACCGTGTCGCCGCGGCAGGCGGATTGCAGCTCGCCCTTATAGCCCTTGCGCCAGCCGCGCCCGAACACCGCGAACGGGTAGGTGGACACGCCGCCCATCGGGTGGTTGGCGCCGCTCATCAGGAAGGTGACGCCGCTGGCGATGGCGCAGAACCGGCCGATCCGCAGCCGGTCGCCGACATCCTCATAGTGGTAGAGCACGTTCTTCAGGAACGCCTCGGGGCCGGCCGGATCGTCGTAATAGGTGTAGTCGCCGACCTCGATGCGCGGGTCGTCGACCACCGCCTTCACGAAGGCGACGCGGTCGAAGCCGGGAATCGGAAACCGGGTGTTCGGATCGGGACCGGTCTCATCGGCCATGGCGGCGCTCTCCGGATAACGGTGTGGTGGCTAGTACCCACTATCATGAATAGATGACACGTATGATCGCGTCCCGCGTCCGCCGGGCAGGAAGCGTCGCGCGGGCGATGCTGCGCATCGGCAAGCAGCGCTGACGCCCTCCGGCGGGCGCGGGACGCGACCCTGCGGGCGGCATTGCATCCCCTTCGGGCGGCGTCGCGCGGCCCTTGCGATGCGCTGCATCGCGGCGGACCACGCTCCTGGCCGAAGGGGATGCAAGGCCGTCATACGTGTCATCTATTCATGATAGTGGGTACTAAACCCGCCAGCGCAGCAGCCGGCGCTCGACCAGCCCCACCAGGTAGCTGACGCCGACGCCCAGCAGCGACAGGATGACGACGCCGGCGAACAGGCGTTCCAGATCATACAGCGAGCCGGCCTCCAGGATGTAGGCGCCGACGCCGAATTCCGCACCCAGCATCTCCGCCGCGACGAGCAGGATGATGGCGATCGCCAGGCTGATGCGCAGGCCGGAGAGGATGCCCGGCATCGCCCCGGGCAGCACGATCTTGCGCACGATCGAGGCCCAGGAGAGCCCGAAGCTCTGGCCCATGCGGATCAGTGTCCGGTCCACATTGTCGACGGCGCCATAGGTGGCGACCACGGTCGGCGTGAAGGTGCCGAAGGCGATCAGGGCGTATTTCGACCCCTCGTCGATGCCGAACCAGATCACGAACAGCGGCAGCAGGGCGATCTTCGGTATCGGGAAGATCGCCGCCACCAAGGGCACCAGCCCGGCCCGGACATGGGAAAACAGCCCGATCAGGAGGCCGACGCCGATGCCGGCGCTGGCGCCGATGATCGCCCCGACCACCAGCCGGGTCAGCGACGGCACCAGGTGCTTCCACAACAGGCCCGAGCGGTAGAGGTCGCCGAACGCCGCCAGCACGTCGGAGGGGACGGGCAGGGTGAGGGCGGAGATGAACCCGGTCCGGGTGCCGATCTCGGCCACCGCGATCAGCACCACGAAGACCAGGGCGCCGATCAGCCGCACCCGGCGCGGCGCGAAGCCGCCCCCGCGGAACGGGACGGTGCGACCCTCGGGCTTGCCCCCATCAGGCATCCAGCAGCTCCGAATCCGCCGCTCGGGCCTCGTCGCGCATCAGTGTCCAGAGGTGTTTCTGATGCGCCTCAAGCTCCGGGTCGCCCAGGCCGCGATCGGCCAAGGGGCGGTCGATCTCCACCACCTCGCGCACGGTGCCCGGCCGCCGCGACAGCACCACGATGGCGTGGCCCAGCCGTACCGCCTCGGCCAGGTTGTGGGTGACGTAGACGGCCGTGAACGGGGTGCGCGTCCACAAGGCCACCAGGTCGTCCATCAGCAGCTCGCGGGTCTGGCTGTCCAGCGCCGAGAGCGGCTCGTCCATCAGCATGACCGCCGGGCTGACCGCCAGCGCCCGGGCGATCGCGACCCGCTGCTTCATGCCGCCGGAGAGCTGCTTGGGCAGGGCGGTGCGGAAATCCGAGAGCTTGGTGCGCGCCAATACGTCGTCGATGATCGCGTCGGCGCGCCCCGGCGGCAGGGCGTGGTCTTCCAACACCAGGCTGACATTGCGCTCCACCGTGCGCCAGGGCAGCAGCGCGAAGTCCTGGAAGATATAGGTGAGGGGGTTGAGGCTGTCCGCCGGCGGCTCGCCGATCTGCACGACCCGCCCGTCCGTCGGCTGCTCCAGCCCGCCGATCAGCCGCAGCAGAGTGGACTTGCCGCATCCCGACGGCCCGACGATGCACACGATCCGGCCGGCCGGGATATCGAGCGCGATGTTCCGCAGCACCGCGACCTCGCCGTAGCGGTGGGAGACGGAGTCGAGTCTCAGGTCCATGGGCGGGAGGACGCTGTCAACGCTGGTTCAGCTCCTTTTCATGACGGTCGGCGTCCGGACGCCCTCACTCGGCCTGCCTTCGGCAGCCCACCCTCTCCCAGGGGGAGAGGGTTTGGGACCGGCGCTGATACCCTCTCCCCCTGGGAGAGGGTGGCGAGCGAAAGCGAGCCGGGTGAGGGCGTCCGGGCACTGGCCTTGGGGACTCGCCGCGCAGTCAGATCGTCTCGACGTAGCTGGTGTCGACGAAGGTCTCCAGGGTGATGTCGGAGTCCACCAGACCTTCCGACTGGAACCAGGCAAGCTGGTCTGCGACCGAGGCGACGTTGAGCGCGGCGCCGGCATTGATGCGCATGGCGCCGTTGATGATGCTCGGCGCGGCGCGCTCGCGGGGCCGGTCGGTGTAGACGTATTTGTGCACCAGATCGACCATCGCGTCGCGGCCGCCATCGCCCTCGGTCTTGTCCACCAGGGCGGCGTTGAAGTCGGACGCGCCCTGGGAGAAGGCGGCGATGAACGCCTCCGTGTCGGTACGGCGCTCGGACGCGTTCTCCGTCGAGGTGAAGACCGTCGTCACCTGGTAGTTCGGGATGTAGTCGGCCACGTCGCCGATAATGTGGACCTCGCCGGACCCGGCCAGCGGCTTGGCGATATGCGGCACGATCGACCAGGCATCCACCTGGCCCGACTTGATCGCCCCGATGATCGCTCCGACCCGCTGCAGCGGCTTGAAGGAGAGCGAAACGCCCTCCGCCGCGGCGATCTTGGAGCCCATGTAGTGGAAGGACGATCCCGCCTGGGTCACCGCCCAGTCCTTGCCGTCCAGCCCGGCCGGGCTGGTCACGCCGGCCTCGTGGGCGGCGTTGGAGGCGAGGATCTTCTGGCCGTCGATGCCGGCCTCCTCCGACAGCGCGCCGCCGATCACCCGGATCGCGCCGCGCTGGGCCAGCGAGATCAGGCCGCCGGAGATCGCCGTCACCGCATAGTCCACGTCGCCCGAGGCGATCGCCACGGCCATGGGCTGGGCCGCCTGGAAGAACTTGAATTCCACCTCCAGCCCGGCATCGGCGAAATAGCCGCGCTCCAGCGCCACGAAGCTGGCGGCATGGCTGGTGAAGCGCAGCGCGCCGACGGTGATCCTGGTATTGGCCCGCGCGCGGACCGGGAATGCGGCCGCGGCCGCCGTGCCGCCGATCACGCCCAGCGCCTGGCGGCGCGTGAGACTGTTCATGGTGTTCCTCCCTGTCGATGTTCTCCCGCCGCTGTCCCGCGGCCGTCTCCATCCCGATAGCCGGTCTCCCCGGCAAATGCAAACGAGGGGCGCGCGCCGCCGGCCATCGGCGATCCCTTGCAATCCGCCGACGGGGCCTGTATTTTAATTAGGAATCCTAATCATATAATGCGTCCATGGCTAGGTCCGCATTCGACACCATCAGCGAACCGCTCGACCGCCGGGTCGGCGCGGCGCTCGGCAAGATCGGCACGGCGTTGCGCAGCCACGCCTGGAAGGGGGCGGAGGCACAGCGGCTGACCCCGACCCAGGGCGGCATCCTGGCACTGCTGCGGGCGACCGGCGGCCCGCGACGGCTGTCGGAGGTCGCCGACGGTCTCGGCATCACCCGGCCGACCGCCTGCGACGCCGTGGCAACCCTGGTGCGCAAGGGATTGTTGCTCAAGGAAAAGGACGCGACGGACGGTCGCGCCATTGCGCTCAGGTTGACCGTCGACGGCGTCTGGGAGGCCGACCGGATCGCCCACTGGCCCGACTTCCTTACCGATGCCGTCGCGATCCTGTCCCCGGCAGAGCAGGAGACCGTCTATCAGGCGCTGCTGAAGATGATCGGCGCCCTGCAGCAATCCGGCGACATGGCCCGCTCGCGCCTGTGCGCCTCCTGCCGGCATTTCCGGCCCGACGCTCATGAGGGGGCCGATGCGCCGCACCATTGCGACCATTTCGCTCTGCCGCTCGGCGACCGTCACCTTCGGCTTGATTGCGCGGAGCACGTGGCGGCGGAGAGCGCTTCGGGCCCCGGCTCATTGACGTCGGCGGGGATGGAGCCGCGCGACCGGGATTGATCGCGAATTGCCTTCCTCAGCAAGCAAAGTCACGAGGAGACAGGGTGTCCGTCGAACTGCTTTGCACTGTCACAGATTTCATACCATGACGGTTTCTCGGCGACGAATTCGTGGAAGCTGTTCTTCAGGTCGAGCCCGCCATCGATGGCATTCGCCGCAATCGGAAAGCTGTCCGCGTCGGAGAGGATTTCGCCGAGCGATGTGCCGCAGGATTTGCAGAAGCAGCGGCCGTACTTGTACGGGGTCACCGGCTCGAACAGCGCGACGTGATCCCGCCCTTGAACCCATTTCAGGTCTTCCTTCCTGACGAAGACAAAGGTGCTCGCGCCGACCTTTCGGCATCTCGTGCAATGGCATGTCCCCATCATCGACGGTTCAGCCAACAGCTCGAATTTGATCGCTCCGCAGCAACAGCTTCCACGCATCATCAAGCCAATCTCCCGGCGAACGATGGGAATCATCTAACGGAACAATAAGTGAACATCTGAGCGGACGCAATGTCACGCGCGGGTTCGAGGCGATCGTCCAGCCGGTTCGAGCGTACAGGCCTAGATCCAGCCGCCGTCGATCACGTAGCCCTGGCCGGTCATGGCGGACGCGTCGTCGCTGGCCAGGAACAGGGCGAGCCGGGCGACCTCGTCGGGCATCAAATGCCGCTTCAGGCTTTGCGCCTTCATCACCTCCGCCTCGTAGTCCGGGGTCATCCACAGACGACGCTGCCGCTCGGTCAGGATGGCGCCGGGCAGAATGCAGTTGACCCGGATCTCGTCCGGCCCCCAGGCCCGGGCCAGCGACTTGGTCATCGACAGGATGGCGGCCTTTGCGGCGGCATAGGCGGTCAGCTCCGGAAAGCCGAGTTGCCAGGCGATCGAGCCCATGTTGACGATGGCCCCGCCGCCGGCCGCCGCCATGGCAGGCGCCACCGCCTGGGCGGCGAAGAACTGATGGTCCAGATTGACCGCCATCCGGCCCGTCCAATAGTCCGGCGTCACCTCGGCGACCGGGTGCCGGTCGTCGCTGGCGGCATTGCTGATCAGCGTCCGAACCGGCCCCAGATCGGCGGCGCAATCCGCGATGGCTGCCTGCAGTGCCGGGATGTCGGTGATGTCGCAGTGCCGGTACCAAGGGCGCGCGGGGCCCGACTCTGCGATGCTGTCGCATAGCGCCCCGGCGGCCTCGTCCGCCAGGTCTATGAATCCGACCTTCGCGCCCTGCGCCGCGAAATGCCCGACCAGGGACGCGCCGATGCCGCTGGCGCCGCCGGAGATGAAGACGGTGCGGTCCTTCAGGCTGGGGTAGCGCGCGAAGTCGGTCATCTTCGGCTCATCGGCCACTGCGGGCCTTCCTGGCGTGATAGGTGAGGGCGAGTGCGATGCAGTGCCTGAGGGCGTCCTCGGGCACCGGGTCGTCCTGATCGAACAGCACCGCGCGGTTGCCCTCGCAGGTCAGCGCCTCCGGGTACATCTCGCGAAACGTCGAGACCAGGTTGGTCTGGCAGTGCACGTAGAGCGCATAGCGCCCGGGCTCGGCCTTGACGGCATCGATGCGGACCGTCGTACCGCTCTTCGTGGCGGCCGGCAGATAGCTCGGCTGGCCCCATTTCAGGGTTTCCTGGAGCGGGCCGACGCCCTCGGTCGCCGCCGCGGTCTCGAAGATCAGCGATCGCAGCCGGAGCATCCGGTCGCGCAGGGGCGGCGGGTAGGCGGCGAAGACATTCGCCACCTCCGGCGCCGCGAAGCCGGGTGCTGTCCCGGCCGTCATGACTCGCTCGGGCGCCGGGCCCGGATCATCAGCACGATCGGCGCGTGCCGGCGGAAGCGCCAGAGCCAGGGGTTCTCCGTCGCGGCCTGCTCGCTGGGGCGCGGCTCGCAGGCCCGTTCGAGGACCAGGCCGGACTCGCCGATGGCGTTCAGATAGTCCTCCAGCCGGTGTGCAAAGCGCGGCACACGGAACAGGTCCGGCGCGGCGGATCGGTCGCGGCCGGATTTGGAGAACCGCCAATGCTCGTCCTCCAGGGCCTCGGCGAAGTAGTCGCCGACCTCCAGATGGGTCTCCTCGCCGTACTCCCTGGTCGGCCAGCGGCTGAGGCCCATGAAGAAACAGGGGTGCAGCACGCTGAAGGCCAGCCAGCCGCCGGGGCGCAGCACCCGGTGCGCGGCGCGGAAGGCGTCGCCGAGCCGCGGGCCGTCCATCAGCGCCATGGTCGACACGCAGGCGTCGAACGACCGGTCGGCATAGGCGGTTAGGTCCGCATAGGAGCCCGTCTCGTAGCCGATGCCCAGCGGATCGGCGGCCTCGGCTGCGCGGGCCAGCGCGATCATCTCGCCGGACAGATCGACACCGGACATGGCGGCGCCGTCGCCGGCGAGCCGGCGGGTGTTCTCGCCCTCGCCGCAGCCCAGATCGAGAATCTCCAGTCCCGCGACCGGCGGCAGGAAGGCCCGGAAGGCCGGCCAGGTATAGATCTCCCGATAGCGGTCATGGCCGCCGCGCACGTCATCCGACCAGGCCCGGGCGTTGCCGTCCCAGGCCTTGGCGACATGCGCCTCGTCATCGGACATACCGGTCATCTGCATGGATCCCGATGTTGCGGGCGGGGGTGGGGCGAGGCGTTCAGGGCTGGGTTTGGTACGCCTTCAGGCTCGGGTCGATCAAGTCCCAGCGGACGGCGCTGCGCGTGAAATAGACCGTGTCCGGCGTCAGCGCGCCGGGATCGTCGAAGGCGGCCAGGTTGAGCGCGATCTCCTTCGGATAGGTAGAGTTCGACGTGCTGACCTTGGTGCCGCAATGGCCGCAGAACGACCGCAGGATCTGGTTTCCGCTGTCGGATTGCTGTCGATAGCCGCTGAGCGGTCCCTCGATCACCACATTCGCCGTCCGGAAGCCGGCATCGGTGCTGTGGCCGGTTCCGCTGGTCTTGCGGCAGTCGACGCATTGGCAATGGGCGACGAAGAGCACCGGGCCGGTCGCCCGGAACCGGACCGCGCCGCAGAGGCAGGATCCGGTGAGGGTTTCGGCCTGGGTATCGGATTGATCCACCGGGTCCTCCGAACTGGTCTAGGGTTGCCCGCGACCATAGCAGCGCCGACCACCGGACCCGAGGCCCCCATGAGCACCACTCCGACCGCGACCCTGTGGGGCCGCATCTCCTCCTGCAATGTCCAGAAGGCGGCCTGGGCGCTGGAGGAGGCGGGGATCGCCTATGAGCGGGTCGATGCCGGCGGCGATTGGGGCGGGCTCGACGATCCCGCCTATCGCGCCCTCAATCCCCATGGCCGGATCCCGACCCTGGTCGACGGCGAGACGGTGGTGTGGGAGAGCGACGCCATCGTGCGCTATGTGGCGGCGCGGTACGGTGCCGGCTCGCTCTGGCCCGAGACGCCGGAGGCCCGCGCCGTCGCCGACCAGTGGATGGCCTGGACCGCGGCCGACCTCTATCCGGACTGGATCGCGCTGTTCTGGCGGCTGGTGCGCACGCCACCGGAAAAGCAGGAGCCGGATGTCATCACCCGGCACCTGAAGGCGACCGCCGACGGGTTCATTGTCCTCGATCGGCATCTCAAGAACAGCCTCTATATGGCTGGAAAGACGTTCACGATGGCCGATATCCCGGCCGGCATGATGCTCCATCGCTGGTTCGAGATGGAGATCGAGCGGCCACCGACGCCACATGTCGAGGCCTGGTACGCGCGGTTGTGCGATCGCCCGGGCTACCGCAAGGCGATCTGCATCCCGTTCGACGACCTGAAGGGCAAGGAGAGCTTCTGACGAGGCCCTACAGCATCCGGCGCAGGCGCTCGCCGATCAGGCAGTCGGTGGCGGCCTCACCCTGCGTGTTGATCAGCCCGCCGGCCGGCGGGCGGGCTGCGATCTCGAGCACCAGCTTGCGGCGGATCGATTGGCCGAGCTGACGGTCGTCGAACACCGGCAGCACGAACGCCCCCGGCCCGCCGATCACGCAATCCCGGTAGTAGAGGTCGACCGCCTCATAGCTGCGCGATGGCCGCAGCATCAGCGGCAGGCCGTTGATCGTGACGCCCTGGGCGATTCCGGCGTCGCGGGCCGCCGCCACGGGGCCGCCGCGGTTGTTCGGGCCGTCGCCGGACAGGTCGATCACCTGCCGGGTCGCTTCGAAACCGCTTTCGGGGAACAGCGCCACGCTGTAGGCGATCGCGGCGGAAATCGAGGTGCCGGTGCCGCGGGCGAACAGGATCGGCCGGTCGGCCAGCGCGTCGGCGAAGGCTCCGGCCGCCTCCGGGCCGTCGACCAGCCGCCAGGGAACGACGACCCGCTGCTCGGCGGGGCCGGCCCATTCCACATAGGTCAGCGCGATCCGGCGCAGCGGACCGGAGCCGATGGCGGCCCAGATATCGGGATGGCGCAGCGCCTCCACATACCCGGCCCGCTGCAGCGCGGTCTCGGACCGGTCGACGGAGTTGGAGACGTCGACCGCCAGCACCAACGCCAGATCGACCGCCACCCGCGACTGCCCGGCGGCGGGCAATGTCGCGACCGCCATCGCGGCCGCCAGAAACATGCGTGCGAACCAGTTCGTCATCTCGATCCGTCCGGCTGCCAGCTTAGTCGCCGCCCGGCACTCCGGCCAGCGGTGCCGGCCTTGCCCTGTCTCCGGCGTCTGCCAGAATGCACCCCAGGGCCCGGACGGGCCGAAGCCGGATGGGGAGGAGACATGCGCATCGCGGCCGTGACCGTCGCGGCAGCACTGGCGCTGGTGGGCGCTTCGGCGGCCGCCCAGGGCGAGCCGGAGACCGACCGCTATGCGCTGATGACGGCGCGTGGCGCCTCGGGATTGCAGGCCGATTTCCACCATTGGCGCCTGGACACCCATACCGGCAAGCTCAGCCGCTGCCTCGCCAATCTCGGCGCCTCCACCTTCGAGTGCTTCGACTTTCCCGGCGCCCATCCGCAGGTCCCGGACGGCGATGCACCCCGGTTCGAGCTGCGTCAGAACCTCTCCGTGCAGAACACGGTCGCCACCAGTATCGTGCGCTTCGACACGGTGACCGGAGCGCTTCTGCTCTGCGAGACCAACGGCAAATGCTGGGCTTACGAGGAGGGCTATTAGGCGATGACCGCGGAGACGCGCATCACCGGACATTACGCCAGCGGCGATCTCATGGACCGTCTGCGGGCCGCGCTGATCGATGACGGGGTCGATCCGGAGCGGCCGTCCATTGCCGCGCTGGCGCCCCATGACCAGTTCCATGGGCGCGGCCTGGAGGCGACCGAGGAGCTGGCGGATGGGCTCTCCATCGCCTCCGTCGACCACCTGCTGGATGTCGGCAGCGGTATCGGCGGGCCGGCCCGGTATCTCGCGGACCGGTTCGGCTGCCGGGTCACCGGCATCGACCTGACGGCGGAGTTCTGCGATGCCGCCCTGCGCCTGACGGATATCGTCGGCCTGCAGCACCTGCTCGCCTTCCATGAGCGCAACGCCCTGGCCATGCCCTTCGAGGATGGCAGCTTCGACGGCGCCTATTCGATGAACGTCTCCATGAATATCGCCGACAAAGACGGGCTCTACCGGGAGATCCACCGGGTGCTGAAGCCCGGCGGTTGGCTGGCGCTGTCCGAGCTGGCGCAGGGGCCGGGCGGAGAGGTCGACTATCCCACGCCCTGGGCCGCCGATGCCGGCTCCAGCTTCCTGGCGACGCCGGAGGCGACGTCCGACCGGCTGGAGGCGGTCGGGTTCACCGTCGAGGCCGTGCACGACAAGCGCGCGGCGTCGCTGGCCTCCGGCGCCCGCGCCCGGGAGATCGTGGAAAGCGGCGGCAAGGCGCCGCACCGCGCGGTGACCCTGATCCACGGAGAGGCGCGGGCGGCGATCATGTCCGCCAACGTGTCCCGGGCCGTGGCCGACGCGGCGCTGATCCCGATCGAGGTCCATTGCCGCAAGCGCGCATAGGCGACGCCCGGCCATGAAGATCAGGCAGGCCGACCCCCGCGATGCCGTCGCACTCTCGGCGCTGGCCATGGAGACCTATGCCGAGGCGTTTGGCCATTCCTTCAGCGCCCCGGACCTGCAGGGCCATCTGGATGACCATCTGACGGCCGACCATTTCCGGACCTATTGTGAGCGGGACGGGCTGCTTGTGGCCGAATGGGACGGGGTCATCGTCGGCTTTGCGCAATTCGGCGCGGCCGGCACGAACTCCGGTTGCGATGCGGAGCTTCGGCGGCTCTACGTTCAGGCGGGTTTCCGGAACAGGGGAATCGGAAGGTCGCTGATGACGGCCGCCTTCGGCCATCCTTTGCTGCGCGGTGCCAACCGGGTCTGCCTGGACGTCTGGGAGCACAATCCGGCGGCCATGCGGTTCTATCGCCGCTTCGGCTTCGAGGTGGTGGGCGAGCGCCGCTTCGCCGTCCGGTCCGGCGCCGAGACCAGCCTCGATCTGATCATGGCCAGGCCGGCATCCACGAAATCGGTAGTCAGCCAATGACATTGGACGAAAAGACACTCCAGGGCTGGGTCGGCACGTCGGAGACCGTGCGCGACCGGATCGGGGCCGAGCGCTGCCGGGCGATGCAGGCGGCGATCGATCGCGCCGACCCGCCGCTGCGGGATGGGGACCCGCTGCCGCCGCTGTGGCACTGGCTCTATTTCTGGACCATCGCGCCGCGTTCCGAGCTGGGCCGGGACGGTCATCCCGAGCTTGGCGGCTTCCTGCCGCCGCTGGGCGAGGCGCGTCGCATGTGGGCCGGCAGCCGCGTCGCGTTTCCCGGCGCCTTGCGGATCGGTGAGATCGCCGAGCGCCGCTCCACCATCACCGATGTCACCGCCAAGCAGGGCCGCAGCGGATTGCTGGTCTTCGTGACGGTGCGCAACGAGATCGACGGCCCGGATGGCCCCGCCTGGATCGACGAGCACGACATCGTCTACCGCGACGGCCTGGGCGGGACGGGCGGCATGCCTCCCGGACAACCCGCGCCGGCCGAGGCCGCGGTCCGCGAGACGTTCGTCACCGACCCGACGCTGCTGTTCCGCTATTCGGCGCTGACCTTCAACGGCCACCGCATCCATTACGACCGGGACTATGCGACGGGCGTGGAAGGCTATCCCGGCCTGATCGTGCACGGCCCGCTGTTGGCGACCCTGCTGGTCGGCCTGGCGGAGCGCGCCCGGCCTGGAACCCGGCTGGCCCGCTTCGACTTCAGCATCCGGCGGCCGGTGTTCGATGGCCAACCCTTCGACCTCTGCGGCTCACCGAAGGGCGACGACGCGATGGCGCTGTGGATTGCCGACCGCGACGGGATGCTGGCGATGCGGGCGGAGGCCGCGTTCGACGGGGCGGGCTGACTGCAAGGCGAACGGGTCGGTGGCGAAGCCCGAGCCGGCCCCGGCCACTCACCCCGCGCGGCGGTCCGGCTGTTCCTCGGTGACCGGAGCCATGCGGGCGACGCCGATCATGGTCTCCAGGGCGATGCGGGCGCCGATCTCCGGCGGCAGCACCTTGCGGGTCTCATTGATCAGGAAGGCGCAGGCGATGACCAGGGCGGTGGCCGATTTCGCCGGGTTCAGGCCGTGCGCCTGGCAGATTTCCGCCGCCGCCGCGCGCAGCCGCGGACAGGCGTTCGGCGACCATTCCTGGGGGTAATGCTCGATGGGCACGCTGAGCGGCGGGAACGGGCCGCCGTCCATGGCCTCCTTGATCCGGGCGGTGATCTCCTCCAGCTCCGGGATCGCCGTCTCCGCGGCGCCGGCCTTGACCGCGCCCTGGCGGATCACGCCGCACAGGCCGGTGGTGCCCAGCGGATCGGTGCCGAACAGCAGCTGGCTCACCTTCTTGCTGTTGATGAAGCCCGACGCCTTCGGGTTGCGCTCCATGGCGCGGAGCGCGAAATCGCCGGCCAATGCGCCAGCCGCGCCGATCACGGTCTCGGCGTGCACGCCACGATCGGATTTGAAGGATCGGACCAGCAGGCGGGTCAGCTCGACCCCGGCCCGCATGGTGGTATCGGTATTCATCCTTGCCCGTACTCAGTTCCGCCACGTCGCCAACGCGTCGGCGGCGCGGCACCCACTGTCCCGGCATCGTCCTGGAAGTCAACCGGAATCGGCGTATTCGGGCCTTGGGCCGCCCCCCGGGAGCCGTTCCCCGCAGCCCGGTCTCAGTCGCCCGCCGCCTGGTCCGCGACCGCGCGGTGCGCCGCGCGCAGGTCGACCTCGTCGCGCTCGTCTGCATCGTCCGGCGGGCTCGGCACCGGATGGTCCTGGCCGAGGATGAGTTGGGCCGCCTGGTCGGCGGCGTCCCGGAACGGCTGCAGGATCAGGTCGGCGCCACGGGCCTCGAGCGGCGCGCTGTCGGCCAGGCGGTGCGCGGTCACCGCCACCTTGCCGGTGAATCCGGCGGCCTGGAGGGCGTCCATCAGACCCAGCCGGGCGTCCTCCTGCGCGACCCCGGTCTCGTGGTGGGGCACGGTGGACACCGCCCAGCCGGCGCCGGCCAGCGGCAGGCTGGCGACGAGCTCCGGGTCGGTGGCGTCGCCGAAGGCGACGGGCAGTCCTTCCTGGCGCCACTGCCGCACCACCGCCGGGCTGAAGTCGATGCCCAGCACCGAATGGCCCTGCTGCGACAGGCGCCGGGCGATGGCGGTGCCGTACCGGCCGAGACCGAACAGCAGGACGTCGTATCGCGCCTTCGCGCCGTCCTCGCCGCCGACCGTCTCGCGCGGCGTTTCGCTGCGCTCGAACGGGGCGAGCAGCGGTTCCAGCCAGCCATAGAGGTGGTGCGAATAGGTGATCATGTAGGTGGAGAGCGAGATTGTGATCAGCCCGACCAGGGTCACCAGGCCAAGCGTCTGCTCCCCGATATGCGCCAACGACACGCCGACGGCGGTGAAGATAAGGGAAAACTCGCTGATCTGCGCCACCGTCAGCCCGGCCAGGAAGCCGGTGCGCTTGCGGTAGCCCATGGCGCCCATGATCACGAGCACGATCAGCGGGTTGCCGATCAGCACGAACAGCGAGAACACGATGGCCGCCGGGATCTGCTCGTTGAGCTGCGACAGGTCCAGCCCGGCGCCGAGCGCGATGAAGAAGAACAGCAGCAGGAAATCGCGCAGGGGCGCCAGCCGGGCCGCGATCGCCTCGCGGAAGCGGGTCGAGGCCAGCGAGACGCCGGCGAGCAGCCCGCCCAGCTCCTTGCTGAAGCCGAGAAAGTCGCCGGCGGCCGCCAGCAGCGCCGCCCAGCCGATGGCGAAACAGACCAGCAGTTCCGGCGACTGCGCCAGGCGCTCCACCAGCCGCTCGGCGACGAAGCGGATGAACAGCGCGACGCCGGCGATCATCAGCGCCCCGTAGACGAACACCAGCGCCACGTCCGCGGCCGCCGACTCGCCCTGAGACCCGGCGCCGACGGCCGACAGGACCAGCATCGCCAGCACCACGACCAGGTCCTGGACGATCAGGAATCCGAGCGCGACCCGGCCGTGCAGGGAATCGATCTCGCGCTTGTCCGACAGCAGCTTGACGATGATGATCGTGCTCGAAAACGTCAGCGCCACCGCGACGTAAAGGCTGGTCACCACGTCGAGGCCGAGGGCGAGCCCCAGCCCGAAACCGATCACCGAGGTGAACGCGACCTGTCCCAGCCCTGTGATCAGGGCGACAGGGCCCAGGGTCCGCACCAGCTTCACGTCCAGCTTCAGCCCGACCAGGAACAGCAGGACGGCGATGCCGAGCTCCGCCAGCAGGTCGATCTGCGCGTCGGAGCGGGCGATGTCGAGCAGGGACGGGCCAGCCAGGATGCCGACCGCGATGAAGCTGACGATCAGGGGCTGGCGCAGCAGCACGCCCACCAGCCCGACCACCGTCGCCAGCGCCAGCAGCGTTGCGATCTCGTAGAAGACCGAGCCGGAGAGGATGTCGACGATCATCGGCCGTCTCCGTCCGCCGGAATTCGGCGGTGCGTCCATCGGCCGCGCAGTCCCTTTTCGACCTCGAGGATCGCGAACAGGGCGATGCCGACGCCGGTGATCTCCAGCCCGTGGATCAGGCCGACCGGCCGGGTGTCGAACAGCGCGTTCATGAAGGGCGCATAAGTGAAGACGAGCTGCAGCGACGTCACCACGGCCACCGCGATCAGCACCGCGCGCGTGCCCTGCACCCCGGTCAGGGTCAGCGACGGCGTGCGCAGGTAGCGCACGCTGAACAGGTAGAAGACCTCCATCACCACCAAGGTGTTGACGGCGTAGGTGCGTGCCTCTTCGAGCGTCGCGCCCTGGGACCGGGTCCACAGGAAGATGCCGAAGATGCCGGTCACGAACAGCGCCGAGACGAAGACGATGCGCCAGACCAGGAAGGCCGACAGCATGGGTTGGCCGGCGGGGCGGGGCGGGCGCCGCATCACATCCGCCTCGGTCGGCTCGAAGGCCAGCGCGATTGCGAGGCCGACCGAGCTGACCATGTTCACCCACAGGATCTGCAGCGGCGTGATCGGCAGCGTGTAGCCGAGCAGGATCGCCATGATGATCGCGAAGGACTCACCGCCATTCACCGGCAGCAGGAAGACGATCGCCTTCTTCAGATTGTCGTAGACCGTGCGGCCCTCGCGCACCGCCGCGGCGATGGAGGCGAAATTGTCGTCCGCGAGCACCATCTCAGCCGCTTCCTTGGCGGCCTCGGTGCCGTTGCCGCCCATGGCGACGCCGACATCGGCGCGCTTGAGGGCCGGCGCATCATTGACCCCGTCGCCGGTCATGGCCACGACCTGGCCCTTGGCCTGCAGCGCCTCGACCAGGCGCAGCTTGTGCGCCGGGCTGGTTCGCGCGAAGACGTCGACCTGCGGGGCCCGGGCGATCAGCGTCTCGTCGTCGAGATGGTCGAGCTGAGCCCCGGTCAGCACGTCGCGGGGGTTGGCCAGTCCGAGCTGGCCGGCGATCGCCCGGGCGGTACCCGCATGGTCGCCGGTGATCATCTTCACCCGGATGCCGGCGGCCTGGCATTCCGCGACCGCGGCGATGGCCTCGTCGCGCGGCGGGTCGATCAGGCCGAGCAGCCCCAGCAGGACCAGCCCGTCCTCGACATCGTCGAAGGTGAGCTGGCGATGGTGACCGCCGGTCGGCTTGGACGCCACCGCCAGCACGCGCTGGCCTTGTGCTGCCATCTGGTGCACGCGGTCGTTCCAATAGTCCGGGTCGATCGGCGCGTCGCCCTCGCGGGTCCGTTGCCGGTCGCACATGCCGATGACCCGCTCGGGCGCGCCCTTCAGGTAGATGAAGCCGTCGCCCTCATGGCCGTGATGCAACGTCGCCATGAAACGGTGTTCGGCATCGAAGGGGATTTCGTCGGTGCGCGGGAAGGCCTTCGACTCGAACTCCGGATCGAGTCCCGCCTTCATGCCGACCGCGAGCAGCGCGCCCTCCATCGGGTCGCCCGTCACGGCCCACCGCCCGTCCGCCTCGCGCAGCTCGGAATCGTTGCACAGCACCGATGCGCGCGTGACCTCCGACAGCATCGGGCGGTGGTCGGCGATGATCTCGCGGCGGTCCAGGCTGAACCCGCCGCGCGGTTCGTAGCCGATGCCGCCGACGGTGAAGACATGGGACGATGTCGCGATCGAGCGCACCGTCATCTCGTTGCGGGTCAGGGTGCCGGTCTTGTCGGAGCAGATGATCGAGACCGAACCCAGCGTCTCCACCGCCGGCAGGCGGCGGATGATGGCCTGGCGCGAGGCCATGCGCTGCACGCCGATGGCCAGCGTCACCGTCAGGATCGCCGGCAGGCCCTCCGGGATCGCCGCGACCGCCAGGCCGACGATCACCATGAACATTTCGGTCAGCGCAAAGCCGCGCAGCGTGACGCCGAAGAGGAAGACCAGGCTGGCCAGCGCCAGGATTGCCAGGGTCAGCCAGCGCGCGAAGACGTTCATCTGCCGCAGCAGCGGGGTGGAGAGCTGCCGCACTTCGGTCAGCATGCCGCTGATCCGGCCGATCTCTGTGCGCGGACCCGTCTCGACGACGATGCCGGCCCCCTGTCCGGCGGCCACCAGGGTGCCGGCATGGGCCATGGATCGGCGGTCGCCTAGCGGCGCGTCCGCTGCGACCGGGTCGACCGCCTTGTCCACCGGGACCGATTCGCCGGTCAGCGCAGCCTCCTGCAGACGCAGCCCCTTGACCCGGGTGAGGCGGATATCGGCGGGCACCTTGTCGCCCGGTTCCAGGATCACGTGATCGCCGGGCACCAGGTCGCCGGCGTCGACGGTGGTGCGGTGGCCGTCGCGCAGCACCGTCGCGCGCGGCGACAGCATGTGCCGGATCGCCTCCAGCGCCTTCTCGGCCTTGCCCTCCTGCACGAAGCCGATCAGGGCGTTGACGACCGCCACGGCCAGGATGACGCCGGTGTCGATCCAATGCCCCAGCGCCGCCGTCAGCGCGGCGGCGCCGAGCAGAACGTAGATCAGCAGGTTGTTGAACTGGGCGAGGAGGCGGCGGGCCGCGCTGCGCGGCTTGGGCGGCGGCAGGCGGTTCGGCCCATGCTCCGCCAGGCGGCGCTCGGCGTCCTGCGCCGTCAGGCCTCCGGGGCTGCCCTCCCGTCTGAGGACAGCGTCATCGGCGGTGGTCGCATGCCAGCCGGTATCCCCTGCCGGCCGGATCGCCTGTCGGTTCTCGGTCTCGTGCTGCTCAATGGCGGCCATCGCGTCCCATCGTGCCGGAGCGGCGGGTCGGCGAGGCCATGGCGGTCAGCCATGCCGTGCACCCGTCAGTCCGGCTCGTCCCCTTTCCATGCCGCGGGCCTGGTCTCGTGGGCGTTGACGAAGGTCTCCAGATCCTTGACCGCGACACGGAACTCGCGGCCGAACCGAATGGCGCGCAGTTCGTTGTCATGGATCCAGGTGCGGACCGTTGCCTCACTGACTTTCAGAAGCTCCGCGATCTCGTGTGTGGTCATGAATGGCTTACTCAGCATCATTCAGCGCCCTTCGGTGCAAAATGACTTGGTTCAGCATCGTTGAGTGCAATGTAAGCATCATTGATCCAAATCAATGCCGTTAAGTCACGTTGGGGACAGATGAACCTGTCTTTTTACACCAGACGGACGGGGAGCGTCAGCCATGCCCTACGCGACGCAATCGGCCGGTCTGCCACGTGGAACGGATGGAGGTTGCGCATGAAGACCCTGTTGATGGCGACGGATCTCTCGGCCCGGTCCGATCGTGCCCTCGAGCGCGCCCTGCGCGTCGCCGGGGAGCACGATGCGAGCCTGACAATCGTCCATGTCATCGACGCGGACCTGCCGGCATCGCTGGCCGACGCCCAAGGGCAGGCGGCCGCCCGGGCCATCCGGGACCAGATCGACGCCATGGCGGAGTCGGGCCGGCCGCAGGTCTCGGTGGAGGTGGCGTTTGGGCGCGCCCATGCCGTCATCCTGGAGATGTCGGAGACGATCGAGGCCGACCTGATCGTTCTCGGCGTGCACCGCGAGGACGCCTTCAAGGACATGTTCCGCGGCACCACGGCCGAGCGTGTCATCCGCGCCGGAAACGTGCCGGTGCTGCTGGTGAAGGAGCGGTGTGACGACCCCTATCGCCGGATCCTGGTCGGGGTCGATTTCTCCGTCTATTCCCGGCGGGCCGTCGAATTCGCCGTGCGCTTCGCGCCGGCCGGCCGCTTCCATCTCGTCCATGCCTTCGATGTGCCGTTCAAGGGCTTCCTCTATGGCGCCGATACACGGCGGGAAGTGAGCAAGCAGCACGAGGCGCAGTTTCAGCAGATGGTCGAGGCGGAGATGGCGACCTTCCTCTCCACCCTCGAGGAGAAGGCCCCGAAGCTCGACCGGATCATGAAGGAAGGCACGGTGCACGAGGTCATCCATCGGGAGGTGGAAGGCCTCAAGCCCGACCTGCTGGTCGTCGGCACCCATGGCCGCACCGGCGTCGCCCACGCGCTCCTCGGCAGCATCGCGGAGGATCTGCTCCGCGATCCGCCCTGCGACGTGCTGGCCGTCAACGCCTGGTGACGCGGGGCAGGGCATCCCGGGGCGCGGCGCGCTGGCCGGATTCAGACTCCAACGCGGAAGACGGCCTCGTGCTTTCCGGTCCCGTCCGATATGAGTGGCGGGAACTCTGCAAAAGTGAGGACCGACCATGACGCAAGCCGAGAAGGCCCGCCAATTCGCCGCGCTGCACGTGCCGGGGAGCCCGCTGATCCTCTACAACATCTGGGATGCGGGCGGCGCCAAGGCCATCGCCGGAGCCGGCGCCAAGGCCATCGCGACCGGGAGCTGGTCGGTCGCCGACGCCCACGGCTATCCGGACGGCCAGGCGATCCCGTTGGATCTGGCGCTGCGGGTGGTGGACCGGATCGTCGCCACGGTCGACCTGCCGGTGACCCTGGATTTCGAAGGCGGCTATGCCGAGGCGCCGGACGCGGTCGCGGCGAATGTCGCCCGGGTCGTCGAGGCCGGTGTCATCGGCATCAACTTCGAGGACCAGGTCGTCGGCGGTGAGGGCCTGCACCCGATCGAGGCGCAGAGCGCGCGCATCGCGGCGATCCGCCGGATGGCGGAGGAGGCGGGCGTGCCGCTGTTCATCAACGCCCGGACGGACCTGTTCATCAAGGAGAAGGATCGCGGCCGGCACGGAGATCTGCTGGGCGAGGCGCGGGAGCGTGTCGCCGCGTTCGCCGAGGCCGGCGCCAGCGGGTTCTTCGTGCCGCGGTTGGCCGACCCGGATCTGATCGGCGCGGTGTGCGAATCATCGCCGCTGCCCGTCAATGTGATGATGGCGGGCGGGGTTCCCGGCATCGGGGATTTGGCCGGGCTCGGCGTCGCCCGGGTCAGCTATGGCCCGGGGCCGTATGTCCAGGCCATGGCTGCGCTGGCCGAGCAATACGCGGCGATCGCCGGCGGCTGACCCGGCTGGCTGATCGCGCGGCCGCGGATTCGGCGCAGATCTGCATCGGGTCGAAGGGCAGGTCCGCCAGCGCCTGCTGCGACATGTGCCGCAGGTCGGGGTGGGAGAGCGGGTCGCATGACCAGTGCGTGCCGTCGTCGGCACGGGTGGTCTGCCCCGCCAAGGCCCGGCCAAGGCCACGGATGATGGATTTCAGTTGATTTAGCATGGCTGAAAGATAGGTATTCCAGGCGCAAGAGAACTATCGAATTGTTCTCGATAGTGATATAGCCTGGCTATATGAAGAACCTGAACCGTACCAGCCTGGGCGGACTGCGGGCGATCGAGGCCGCCGGGCGCCTCGGCAGCCTGCGTGCCGCCGCCGAGGAGATCGGCGTCACCATTGGCGCGGTCAGCCAGCAGATCCAGAAGACCGAGCAGCAGCTCGGCCGGACCCTGTTCGAGCGCCGGCCGAAGGGTCTGGTGCCGACGGCCCATGGCGAGGCGGTGCTGCGGCACCTCACCGGCGGCATGGCGGAGCTCTCCGCCGCCGTGGCGCTGGCCGAGCGCGGTGGTGACGATACCCTGACCGTCTCCGTGGCGCCGGTCTTCGCCGGCAAGTGGCTGGTCTGGCGCCTGAAGGATTTTCACAGGCGGCATCCGACCATCAGCATTCGCGTCGATGCGACGATCAACCTGGTCGATCCGGGCACCTCGGACGTCGATGTCTGCATCCGGGTGGGGCGGGGGCCATACCCGGACGTGGATGCCGCCAAGCTGGTCGACCTGCGCGTCTTCCCCGCCTGCAGCCCGGCGCTGGCCAAGCGCCTGAAGGAACCGGCCGACCTTGCCGATGTCCCGATCATCCACGACGCCGGCGAGCTGCTGAGCTGGAACACCTGGCTCGAGCCGAACGGCCTCGACGCCGGCATTCTCGGTGACGGACCGGCCTTCTCCGATGGCTCGCTGTGCCTGGACGCGGCGATCGCCGGGCAGGGCGTGTTCCTGGCCTGGGAGACCCTGGCCGCCGATGCGCTTCGGATGGGCCGCGTCGTCGCGCCGTTCCCCGGCCGCTACCCGACCGGCCACGCCTACTGGTTCATCACCAGCCGCCGCCTGCCCAAATCCCGCAGCGTCCGCGCCTTCGAAACCTGGCTGCGCGAACAGCTCGACACGACCATGGCGGAACAGTCGGCCGGCAACGCCGCAGGGTGAGGCGAGGCACCTTATCGATTCCCCTTCGCGTCGTCCCCGGGCTCGACCCGGGGACCCATTTGCCCGCCTGTTCCCGGTGCCAGAGGCGCGGAGCCGATTGTCGATGGATCCCCGGGTCAAGCCCGGGGACGACGAGGGAAGGGTGGCAAGGAACAGGCCAGGGCCGATGCCAAGTCTACGGCGAGCAGTGGGCCCGGACCCACCCGTGGGTACTTTGTCCCGCATTGATCGGGACAATGTATCGGTTGTCGGGCCTTTGTCTCCCTTATACCCTGACAAATAGGCGCGCATTGCGCGTGAAAATCGATACAATTTGTGGAGGGGATGATGACAATGTGGTTGCCTTCCCTGAATGACCGGCCCGGGCCGAAATATCTGCGCATCGCCGATGCGTTGTCGGAGGACATCTACGCCGGGCGGCTGGCCGCCGGTGACCGGCTGCCGACCCATCGCGACCTGGCTTGGCATCTGGGCGTCACCGTCGGCACCGTCAGCCGCGCCTATGCCGAGGCGGAGCGCCGCGGGCTGCTGGTCGGCGAGGTAGGCCGTGGCAGCTATGTGAAGGCCGGCGCGCGCTCCACCGCCACGCTGGCGATGCCCGATCCGGGCGGGCCGGCGACCATCGAGCTGGGCATCAACAAGCCGGCGGCGGCGCTGTCCACGCCGGAATTCGCCGCCGCGATGACGGCGCTGGCGCAGTCCGGCGATCTGGACACGCTGATGAACTACCAGCCCCATACCGGCCGCTGGGACCACCGCGCCGCCGGGGCGGAGTGGCTGGCCCGCCGCGACCTGCAGGTCGATGCCGGGCAGGTGATGCTGACCAGCGGGGCCGAGCACGCGATCGCCGCCGCGCTGATGGGGCTGACCGATCCGGGTGACGTGGTGCTGGTCGAGGAGCTGACCTGGTCCGGCACACGGGCGCTGGGCAGCCTGCAGCGGCTGTCGCTGAAGCCGGTGGCGATGGACGAGCAGGGCATGATCCCCGAGGCGCTGGACGCCGCCTGCCGGGCCAGCGGCGCGCGCATGCTCTACACCATGCCGACGATCCACAATCCGACCACGATCCTGATGCCCGAGGCACGGCGGGCCGAGATCGCCGCGATTGCCCGGGAGCACGGCGTGACCATCGTCGAGGACGATGTCTACGGCATGCTAGCGGCCGACGCGCCGCCGCCGCTGTCGGCCTATGCGCCGGAGCGCAGCCTGTACATCACCTCCGCCTCCAAGAGCCTGGCGCCGTGCCTGCGCATCGGCTACGCCGCAGTGCCGGTGGACCGGATCGGCCGCTTCACCGCCGCGGCGCGGGCGCTGAACTGGATGGCGCCGCCGGTGGAGGCGGAGATCCTCTCGCGCTGGGTGCGTTCCGGGCTGGCCGACGAGATGACCGCGCGCATCCGCGCCGACGCCATCACCCGGCTCGGCATCGTCGAGCGCATCCTGGACGGCTTCTCCTTCGACGCCACGCCGGGCGGCTTCCATATCTGGCTGCAGCTTCCCGAGCCCTGGCGGGCCCAGGATTTGGTCGCCGCCGCCCGGGACCGGGGCGTGTCGATGACTTCGACCGAGCTGTTCGTGCCCGGGCGGGCAGAGACGCCGCACGCGCTCAGGGTCAGCATCTGCGCCACGCGCACCCATGGGGAGTTGGAGCGCGGCCTGACGGCCCTGGTGGAGCTTTTGCGGCAGGCGCCGGAACCCTGCCTGGCGGTCGCCTGAGGAGGGGCCCGTGTTCACGCCCAAGCCCTTCGAGGAGACCGATCTCGGCCGCCTGCGCGCGGTGGTCGAGGCGAACAGCTTCGGCCTGTTGCTGAGCAACGGGCCGGAGGCGCCGGTCGCCAGCCATCTGCCCTTCATGATCGATCTCGACACCGAGACCGGGCAGGGCACCCTGCACTGCCACATGGCGCGGGCCAACCCGCATTGGCAGGCGATCGAGGCCAATCCCGACGTGCTGTCGGTCTTCGCCGGCGCCCATGGCTACATCTCGCCGCGCTGGTACACCACGCCGATCGCGGTGCCGACCTGGAACTACGTCGCCGTGCATGTCCACGGCACCGCGCGGACCGAGCACGAGCCGGCGGCGCTACGCGCGCATCTGGAGCGGTTGATCGCGGTGCATGAGTCGAGCCGGCCGGAGCCGTGGTCGCTGGCCGAGCCGCCGGCGAACTTCATCGAGAAGATGCTGACCGGCATCGTCGGCGTCGAGATCGCCATCACCCGCATCGAGGGCAAGCGCAAGATGAGCCAGAACCGCACGCCGGCCGATCAGGCCGGGGTGATCGCGGCCCTGCGCGCCGACGGCACCGAAAGCGGCCTGCAACTGGCCGCGGAGATGGCCCCGGACGACTTCTCATGGTATCGCAACGATGCCTGACAACCCACTGAATATACTGTCGATCCAGTCGACAGTCGGCTATGGCCATGTGGGCAACAGCGCCGCCGTCTTTCCGCTGCAGCGCCTGGGCATCGAGGTCTGGCCGGTGATCACCGTGCATTTCAGCAACCACACCGGCTATGGCGCCTGGCGCGGGCCGGTGCTGGCGGCGGACGACATCGCCGAGGTGGTCGAGGGCATCGGCGAGCGCGGCGTCCTGCCGGACTGCGACGCGACCCTCAGCGGCTACATGGGCGACGTGTCCCTGGGCACGGTCATCCTGGACGCCGCCGCCAAGGTGAAGGCGGCCAACCCGGAGGCGCTGTATTGCTGCGACCCCGTGATGGGCGATGTTGGCCGCGGCTTCTTCGTGCGGCCCGGCATCCCGGAGTTCATGCGCGACGCGGCAGTGCCGGCGGCCGATATCATCACGCCCAACCAGTTCGAGCTGGAATACCTGACCGGCCATTCGGTCGACACCCTGGATCACGCCCTGGCGGCGGCCGACGCGGCCCGGGCCATGGGGCCGGGCATCGTGCTGATCACCAGTCTGCAGCGCGCCGGCGCCCCGCCCGACACCATCGAGTTGCTGGCGGTCTCCGGCGAGGGCGCCTGGCTGGTCGGCACGCCGCTGCTGCCGATCTCGGTCAACGGCGCCGGCGACATGACCGCCGCCCTGTTCCTGGCCCACTACCTGAAGACCGGCGACCCGGCAACGGCGCTGGGCCGGGTCGCGGCGTCGGTCTTCGCGGTGATGGAAGCGACGGTCGCCGCCGGCGCGCGCGAGATCCAGATCGTCGCCGCACAAGAGGCGATCGCCCAGCCGCCAGAGCGGTTCGCGGTGGAGCAGGTGCGGTGAGGGCGCTGAGTTCAGTATGGCGTGCTGGCCCAGCCCTCGGTTGTCATTCCCGCGAAAGCGGGAATCCAGTCGGGCACCGTGTTCCCTGGATTCCCGCCTTCGCGGGAATGACGGTCTGAGGATGGGGCAATCATGAAGCTCGACCGGGTCCCCGAAACCCCGCCGCAGCCGCCGGCCGCCACGACGCCGGCCGAGGGCCCCGCGCTGCTTGCTTACGGCCTGCTGCTCATGGCGCCGCTGATGATGGCGAGCAATGTGGTGATCGGGCGGGCGGCGGCGGAGATCATGCCGCCGGTCGGGCTGGCGTTCTGGCGCTGGTCGTTGGCCTTCGTCCTGATGCTGCCGCTGGCCGGGGCCGGGCTGTGGCGCTATCGCCAGGTGCTGCGTCGGGAGTGGCCGGTGCTGCTGGTGCTGGGCGCGCTCGGCATGGGGGTGTGCGGCGCCTTCGTCTATGTCGGGCTGAAGACGACGACCGCGACCAATGCCGGGCTGATCTACGCCGCCTCGCCGGCGCTCATCCTGCTGGTCTCGGCGGTCTTCCGAGGCGAGGCGGTGCGGCCGCGGCAGGTCGCCGGCATCGTCATCGCGGTGGCCGGCGTCGCCGCCATCCTGGCGCGCGGCGATATCTCAGCCCTGCTGGCGCTGCGCTTCACCACGGGCGACCTCTGGGTGCTGGGCGCCACCATCGCCTGGGCGGTCTATTCGGTGATGCTGAAGCGGCAGGCCCTGCAGATGCCCACCTTCGTCCTGTTCGCGGCGATCACCGCCGCCGGCGTGCTGTGCCTGGCGCCGTTCTATCTCGCCGAGACCCTGGCCGGACGGCCGGTGGCCTGGACGCCGGAGGCGCTGCTGAGCGTTGCCGGCGTCGCCGTCTTCGCCTCCGTCCTGGCCTATTCCAGCTACCAGAAGGGCGTTACCTTGATCGGCCCGGCCCGCGCCGGACCCTTCATGTACCTGATGCCGGCCTATGCCGCGGTGCTGGCCATGCTGTTCCTCGACGAGCGTCTGGCCCTGTTCCACCTCGTCGGGTTCGCCCTGATCCTGACCGGCGTGATGCTGGCCAGCGCCCCGTCGCGGCCGGTGGCCGGCGGTGGTGATTGACCGTACGGCGCGTCCGCCGGACTTTCTTTGATTTAGTCAACCATCGCCGCCGGGCAGGTCATCCATTGGCGAGCCGCGGCGGGAAAGCCTCAACCGTGGTGATGCGTCCAGTTATTTGACTTTGTCAAATAACTGGTTTGCCGCTAGGCTGGTTCGGGCCGGATGTCCTGACGCCCATGGATCAAGCCGCGATGCTGGAAGAGATCGATACCGTACGGCGCTTCTCGCGCTTCTACACCCACCGCCTGGGAATCCTGCGCCGGCGGCTCTACGACAGCCCGTTCACGCTTGCCGAGAGCCGGGTGCTGTATGAGCTCGGCACGCGGGACGCGCCTACGGCGAAGGAACTCGGGGCCGCGCTGGGCCTGGACGCCGGCTATCTGAGCCGGGTGCTGACGCGGTTCGAGACGGATGACCTGCTGGCCCGCCGGCGCTCGCAGACGGATGCCAGGAGCAACATCCTGGAGCTGACCTCGGCCGGGCGGATCGCGTTCGAGCACCTCGAGGACCGGTCCCGCCAGGAGGTCGGCGATCTGTTGCGGGCGGTGCCGGACCGGGATTTGGGCCGACTCACGCAAGCGCTGCGCGATGTCGAGGGCATCCTGGCAAATGGCCGCGATCGCACGCCGGCGGTGACGCTGCGCCCGCATCGGCCCGGCGATATCGGCTGGGTGATCGAACGCCACGGCGCGCTCTACGCCCGGGAGTATGGCTGGGATGTCTCCTTCGAGGCGCTGGTGGCGGAGATCGCGGCGAAGTTCCTGCGCGAGCAGGACCCGGCCTGCGAGCACGCCTGGATCGCCGAATGCGACGGCGCGCGGGTCGGCTGCGTGTTTCTCGTGCGCGAGTCGGATGCGCTTGCCCGGCTGCGCCTGCTGCTGGTCGAGCCGACCGCCCGCGGCCTCGGGATCGGCCGCATGCTGGTTCAGCACTGCATCGATGCCGCCCGCCAGGATGGCTATCGCGGCATCACGCTGTGGACCAATGCCAATCTGGTCGCGGCGTGCGAGCTGTATCGGTCTTTCGGATTCGTGCTGACCGGCGAGGCGCCGCATCACAGCTTCGGCAAGGACCTGGTCGGCCAGGACTGGACTCTGACGTTCTGACCCGCCGGCGCTGCCCTAGTCGCGCCGACGAAAAAGAGGCACCCGCGAAATCCGCGGATGCCTCTGTCGAGCGCGATATTAGGCACAAAGAAACAGTCTGGCAACGAATTCCGCATGACAATAAATAGGGTCCCCTTCGCGCTTGAAAGGGGACGATGATGATTGCTTGCGGATTGGATTTCGGGACGTCGAATTCGGCCATCGGCGTGGCCCGCGACAGGACGGTGGCGCTGGCGCCGGTCGAGGCTGACAGCGCCTTGATGCCGAGCGCCATTTTCCTCGATCACGAGAGGTATGGCCGGGCGCTGTTCGGCAACGAGGCCATCTCGGCCTATATCGAGCAGACCGACGGCCGGCTGATGCGCGCGCTCAAGTCGATCCTGGGCTCTCCCCTGATCGATTCCGAGACCGCTGTCGGAAATCGCAGGGTCCCGCTCACCCGAATCGTCGGGATGTTCCTGAGGCATCTCAAGCACAAGGCGGAGGCCTTCGCCGGGCAGGAGATCACCGCCGTCGTGCATGGCCGGCCGGTGCGCTTCGACGATGACGACGCGGCCGACGCCCGGGCACAGGCGGTGCTGGAAGGCATCGCCAAAGAGGCGGGCTTTCGCGACATCACCTTCGTCTACGAGCCCATCGCGGCCGTGCACCATTACGAACGGACGGTGCGCCGTGAGGAGTTGGTGTTGGTCGCCGATATCGGCGGCGGTACCAGCGATTTTTCTGTCGTCCGCGTCGGCCCGCAGCGCCGCAACGCTGCGGATCGAGGAGAGGACGTCCTCGCCGCCACCGGTGTGCGGGTGGGCGGCACGGATTTCGACACGGACCTCAGCCGCGCCGCGGTGATGCCTCTCCTCGGTCTCGGCACGCAGCTCGTCGAGAAGGACCTGCCGATGCCGAAGGCGCCATACCTGGAGCTTGCGACCTGGGCCACGATCAACTTCGCCTACACCTACAAGAACGAGCGGATGATCGCGGAGCTGGTCTCGCAGGCGTGTGAACCGGCCAAGGTGAAACGCCTCTTGGACGTCGTGCGCCAGCGGCTGGGCCATCGCCTGGCCTTCGCCGTGGAGGATGCCAAGATCGCGCTGAGTGCCGAGGATCGCGTGGCCATGTCGCTGGCGTTTCTCGAAAAGGGTCTCGCGGTCATCGCAAGGCGCGGCGAATTCGACCGCGCGATCCGAACCGGGACGGATCGGCTGGCGAAAGCGGCGCGCGAGTGCATCGCGGCGGCAGGCGTAGCCCCGGCCGCGATCGACACCATCCTGCTCACGGGCGGGTCGAGCCGCGTGCCGGCCGTGCGCGCGGCGATCGGTCGGGCGGCGCCCTCCGCCCGGGTGGCCGGCGGCGCGGATGACTTCCTGACCGTCCCGCTCGGATTGACCGAGATGGCGGGCCTCATGGCCTGAGTTGCGGGTCCGACTCGCGCCTGCCGGCCGTGCTAAGAACGGGACATGATCGATCTCGCCGTCGCAATCCTGGTCTTTGCGGTGCTGCTGGCGCTGGTGGCCCTGTTGCAGCCGCTGGCGCAGCGGCTGGGCCTGCCGCATTCGGTGCTGCTGGCCGGGCTCGGCATTGGGCTGGGCGCGGTCACGCTGATCGGGCCGATGGCCGGCGGTGTCGGCGTCTTCGGCGGCATCAACGCGCTGACCCTGGATTCCGACGCGATCGTCTACCTGTTCCTGCCGCTGCTGCTGTTCCAGGCCGGGCTGACCATCGATGTCCGCCGCATGGTCGACGACATCGCGCCGGTGCTGCTGATGGCGGTGGTGGCGGTGCTGGTGAGCACCGGCGCCGTCGGGCTGGCGCTGGCGGCGGTCAGCGATCAGGGGCTGGTGGTCTGCCTGCTGCTCGGCGCCATCGTCGCCACTACCGATCCGGTGGCCGTCGTTGGCATCTTCCGCGAGCTGGGGGCGCCGCGCCGGCTGCTGATCCTGATCGAGGGCGAGAGCCTGTTCAACGACGCGGCCGCCATCGCCGCCTTCTCCATCCTGTTCGCCATGGTGGTGGGCGGTGGCGCGACCGACTGGTCCTCCGGGGTGGCCCGCTTCGCCCTGGTCTTCGCCGGCGGGGCGGCGGGCGGCGTGGCCGGCGCCTGGCTCACCATCCTGTGCCTGCGGCCGCTCCGCGACCTGCCGCTGGCGGAGGTCACCGTCACCGTCGCCGGCGCCTATCTGACCTTCATCGCCGCCGAGCTGTATCTCGGGCAGTCCGGCGTCGTCGCCGTGGTGGTCGCGGCGCTGATCGTCGGGTCGGCCGGACGCACCCGGATCACGCCGCAGAGCTGGCAGGGCCTGTCGGACATCTGGAACCAGCTCGGCTTCTGGGCTTCGACCCTGATCTTCGTGCTGGCTTCGATGCTGGTCCCGCGCTTCCTGGTCGATCTCAGCCTGAGCTATATCCTGCTGCTGGCGGTTCTGGTGGTCGCCGCCTTCGCCGCCCGCGCGGCGGTCCTCTACGGGCTGCTGCCGGTGCTGAGCGCCACCGGCCTCGCCGAGCGGGTCAGCGGGGCCTACAAGACGGTCATCCTGTGGGGCGGGTTGCGCGGTGCGGTGACCTTGGCGCTGGCGCTGGCGATCACCGAGAACCGCTACATCATCCTGAACGCGCCGGAGATCGGCGAGTTCGTGGGCGTGCTGGCCACCGGCTTCGTGCTGTTCACCCTGCTGGTCAACGCGACAACGCTCCGGCCGGTGCTGCGGCTGCTGAAGCTTGACCGGCTGACGGCGGTGGAGCAGGCGGTGCGCGACCGGGCGGTCGAGATGGCGCTCGGCACGGTGGCGGAGAAGGTTTCCGCCGCGGCGCCGCGCCACCACATCGCCCCGGCCGTGGCCGACGACGTCGCCGGCGCCTATCGCCGCCGGCTGTCGGCCGTCGCCGAGGACGAGCAGGCCGGCCCGCTGCCGGAGGAGGACCAGCTGCGCATCGGCTTGGTGTCGCTGGCCGGCCGCGAGGAGGAACTCTATCTCGATCATTTCGCCAACCGCACCGTCTCGCGGCGCATGGTCACGGTGCTGGTGGCCAAGGCCGGACGCCTGCGCGACGCGGCGAAGTCGGGCGGCGCAGAGGCCTATCTGAAGGCCGCCCGGGACAGCCTGCGCTTCCAGCTCGCCTTCCGCTTCGCCAGCGCGATGCAGCGGCGCTTCGGGGTCGAGCGCTTCCTGGCCCGGCGGCTGGCCGACCGGTTCGAGACCCTGCTGATCACCCGCATGGTCCTGGAGGAATTGATCGGCTTCACCCGCACCAAGCTCTCCGGCCTGCTGGGCAAGGCGATCGCCGACGAGCTGCGGGTCCTGCTGCAGGAACGGCTCGATGGCAGCCAGGCGGCCCAATCGGCGCTCTACCGGCAATACCCGGACTACGCCCGCTCCCTGGAGGAGCGCTTCCTGCAGAAGGCGGCGCTGCGCATGGAGGAGGCGGAGTACCGCATGCTGCTGTCGGAATCCCTGATCGGCCCGGAGATCTATCACGATCTGCAGCGCAGCCTGGGCGAGGGCTGGAAGACCGTCGCCGGCCGGCCGGAGCTCGATCTCGGCCTGGAGACCGCCGCCCTGGTGCGCCGCTTCCCGATGTTCGACGTGCTGCCCGAGGCCAAGCTGCGGCAGGTGGTGGCGCTGCTCAAACCGCGCCTGGCCTATCCCGGCGAGCGCATCGTCACCGCCGGCGAGCGCGGCGACGCGATGTACTTCATCTCCTCCGGCTCGGTGGAGGTCGACCGCGACGGCAACAAGTTCACGCTCGGCGCCGGCGACTTCTTCGGCGAGCTGGCCATGCTGGCCAACCGCCGCCGCACGGCCAATGTCTCCGCAGCCGGCTTCTGCCGTTTGCTCGTGCTCTCCAGCCGCGACTTCCGCCGCTTCGTGCGCAGCGACCCGGAGCTGCGCGCCCGCATCCGCGAGATCGCCGAGCAGCGGCTGACGGCGGTGGGGCAGGCGGTCTCGGCGGACCGGGCGAAGGATCTGTCAGAGGCGGCGGACTGACGTCCACGCGCTGGCTGTTTGCATGGCCATGATCTCAGGAGTCGGTCGACTGTCGATCGAGGCGGCATCCGACCACGGCGCTCGCAACGACGATGCCTGCCCAGAGGGCCGAGTAGATGCCGACGAGGCCGATCAGGATGACGAGGAACCACTGAACTTCACCGCCGTCCCGGCCCCCGAGATGGTTGCTCAGGATCGCCACCATAATGCCAATCAGAGCCGGGAGGAGGTACGCCCCCGGTGTTCTCACCAAAAGGGCCTCCAATACCGTCAGCCCGTACCGCTCCGTGAGCCAGACATACCCGTCCCTTGTCCGCGGTGCCGCCGGAATCAGTCGGGCCAAGGCCAACTGCACGGCATTGAGGCGCTTGCCGAGCCAACGCTGCGACGCGCTCAAGAGGCTGGCGAACAGGGTCACGAATGAAAAGGCATAGACAATGCCATCCCAGCCACCGAGTCCGCCGGAGAAGGCCGCCCCGATCGGCTCGACCGTCCGGATGACGGCCTCGACGGCACATAAGGCCGCCAACATATGCAGCAAGATCAGCAGGTAGCCGCTGGTGTCCACTGCCAGATCGCCCGACCTGATACGGTCCCGAAAATCCATGCCTCGCTCGCCCGATCCGGTCTTGAGATGTGGAGCGGCGTACCGCCAAGTTAGAGATTGTAGCAGCGGAGGTTAAATGCTCGTTTCACGATGTCTCCCTTTGGCGCGCAGCGTGAATACCTGATCCCGTGTCCGGCTCGTCTCCAAGGTCACCGAATGCCCATCCGTGAACTCCACGTGTCCGGCTACCGATCCCTGCGGCAGCTTCGCTTGCCGGTGACCGGGCTCGACGTGTTTGTCGGTCCGAATGGATGCGGCAAGAGCAATTTGTACCGGGCCATGCTGCTGCTGTCGGCGGCGGCGCATGGGACATTGGCGCGCACAGTGGCGGAAGAGGGGGGCATGCCGTCGATCCTCTGGGCCGGGGACCGGGGGCGCAAGGCGCCGGTCCGCGTCACATTGGGCGTCGTCAGCGACAATTGGGACTACGAGATCGCCTGCGGCCTGCCGATCCCCTACAACGCGGTGAATACCGGCCTTCCGACCGCCTTCGACATGGATCCGCTGGTCAAGCAGGAGACGGTGACCGCCGACGCGGATGGTCGGCGGCCGGTCAAGCTGCTGGAACGCAAGAACCTGAGCGCCTGGCTGCGCGACAGCGACGGCCGCCGCGTCTCGTACCCGATCGAGCTGGTGAAGTCGGAAGCCGCCCTGTCGCAAATCATGGAGGCGCATCTTTATCCTGAACTGGCCTATTTCCGCAGTGAGCTAACGGCCTGGCGGTTCTATCACCAGTTCCGCACCGATGCCGGCTCTCCCCTGCGCCGGCCGCAGGTGGGTGTATACACGCCGGTTCTCGATTCCGAGGGCGAGGACCTCGCCGCGGTGCTGCAGACGATCACCGAGATCGGCGACCTGCCGGCCTTGGATGCAGCGATCGACGCGGCCTTCCCGGGGGCCAGGCTCGAGATCTTCATCGACCGCGGGCGCTTCGAGGTCGGGCTCACCATGCCCGGCATCCAGCGCCCGTTCGAGGCGCGCGAGCTGTCCGACGGCACGCTGCGCTACTTGTGCCTGGCGGCGGCCCTGCTGAGCCCGAGGCCGACCCGGTTCCTCGTGCTCAACGAGCCGGAGACCAGCATCCATGCGGACCTGATCCAGCCCCTGGCGCACCTGATCGCCAAGGCCTCGGAACGCTCGCAGATCTGGGTCATCACCCATTCCGAGGTGCTGGCCGGCCACATCGAGGCGGAGACCGGCCGGAGACCGATCCGCCTGGAGAAGGTCGACGGCGAGACCCGCATCGTCGGCCAGCGACTCGATGGGAGCCTAGGGGACGAGGAGTGACGTCCGGCAAACAGATGCACGCCCTGGCCGTGGTTCTGTGATAGAATTCAATCTCCGATGAGCGTCCAATTTCATCCATGGCAGTGCAGGAGGCACCGGGATGAGAGAGAAAGCGGGCCATGAGGGCCTTGGCCTAAGCGGTCATATCGGCGGTGGCAGGCTATTTGATCTTGGCGGAGTCCTTCTGGCGTTCGCCGTGGTATTGGCGCTTAAGGCCATCGCGTTTTGGGCATTCGCGACCGTGATCTTCGGGTTGCACGAGCCACGCGATGGATACTCTACGGACCCGATTGCCGTCGACATCGGAACCGTCGGCTATGAGATCCCGGGCAACTACGTTTCGGTTGTTCCACAGGGCGAGCCGGGCGGCTATCAGTTCGTCAATCTCATGGTGCTGAGGCAGGGTTTTGAGCCCAGGACCAGGGAAAACGCCGCCGAGTGGCGGACATGGGATGAGGACGGCCGTGAGATCGGAGCCTGGAATCCTGGAGGCACCATCAGAATCAAGATCTTGAGCAGCGACTATCCCAATGTGGGGGTATTGGAGAACCATGTGCGCGACGGCGCATTTCCTGCCGAGGCGACAGATTGCGGGCTGGTGCGGTACGCGGGTGGCCGCATGGATAACAATGACCTGGCCTACTATGTGTCGGACGATGAGTACCGGGCCGACAATGGCGACCAGGTCGTCATCATCTGCGATCCCAGCATCGGCGGCATGACCGAACTCTATGGTGTCGCCATGGACTGCAGGAGCGGCTATCGGCTGCCTGATGGCGCATGGGTGCGATACGAGTACTACACCAACGATCTCTCGGATTGGCGCCAGATCGATGAACGGGTCCGCGCTCTCATAAGCAGCTTCGCCCGAACGCAACCTACTCCGGGTTAAACCGGCGCGCGGCCACTAGCCGAGAAAACCGCTGGCTCTCCCATGGATGCGTCCGCCACCCATTGAAACGCGTCGTGCCCGGGCTCGACCCGGGGACCCATCTACCAGCGGGCGCGGAGGCATGGGTCCCCGGATCAAGCCCGGGGACGACGCCGAGGGGATTGCCCCGGCGCCGCTACCGGAACGCTTCCGACCTTAGCGCCGCCGGTGCTTCTTCCACCGACAGAACCTCCTGCTCGCCGTCGCGTCGGCGCAGCGACACGGTGCCGTCCGCCTCCTCGCGCTTGCCGACCGCCATCAGGATCGGGATGCCGGCCTCCCGGGCATCCATGATCTTGCGGGACAGACGCTCGCCGCGGGTGTCGGCGACGACGCGGAAATCGTGATCGGCGAGGTCGTCGGCGATCTTCTCCGCATAGCCCGCCTGGGCGTTGCCGATGCTGGCGACGACGATCTGATCCGGGGCCAGCCAGAGCGGCAGGGTGCCGCCGTGGTGTTCCAGCAGGATGCCGATGAAGCGCTCGACGCTGCCCAGCACCGCGTGGTGGATCATCACCGGGCGGACGCGGCGGTCCTCGGCGTCCGCATAGCGGGCGTCGAGGCGCTCCGGCAGCACCATGTCGAGCTGGACGGTGCCGCACTGCCATTCCCGGCCGCGGCTGTCGCGCAGATGGAAATCCAGCTTCGGGCCATAGAAAGCGCCTTCGCCGGGATCGTGCTGGTAGTCGAGCCCGGCGGCCTTCGCCGCCGCTTCCAATTGCGCCTCGGCCCTGTCCCACACCGCGTCGTCGCCGGCCCGGACCGCGGGCCGGGTCGAGAAGGCGACGCGCACATCCTGGAAACCAAAATCGGCATAGACCTCGCCCAGCAGGATGCAGAAGCGGGCGACCTCCTCGACCACCTGCTCCTCGGCGCAGAAGATATGGGCGTCGTCCTGCACGAAGGCGCGGGTGCGCATGAGGCCCTGCAAGGCGCCGGACGGCTCGTCGCGGTGGCAGGCGCCGAATTCGGCGAGCCGGATCGGCAGGTCGCGGAACGAGCGCAGGCGCTTGTTGAAGATCTGAACGTGGCCAGGGCAGCTCATCGGCTTCAGCGCGTGCACATGGCCGTTCTCGCCCAGTGCGAACATGTTGTCGCCGAACTTCTCCCAATGGCCGCTCTTCTCCCAGAGCGAGCGGGCCAGGAGCTGCGGTGTGCGGATCTCGCGGAAGCCGGCGCGGCGCATGCGCCGGCGTATGTAGTCTTCGATGATGCGATAGATGGCAAAGCCGCGCGGGTGCCAGAACACCATGCCCGGCCCTTCCTCCTGCTGGTGGAAGAGGTCCATCCGGTTGGCGATCGCCCGGTGGTCGTGCGGGTCCATTTCATCCTCCATTCCTGTGCGGCACGGACGGAGGCGCGGAATCAAAAAGCCCCGTCCGTTGCCGGCGGGGCCTCAGGGTCAGCGCAGTGTCGCGGTCGTCACCGCATGCCAAATCCCTGCGGCCCGCCGATGCGGGTCGTCGTGGTCGTGGCCTGCGTGGTCGCGATGCGCTTGCTCATGGGCGTGGAGATAGGCGGTTGTGGTTCGGAAGTCAAAGGCAATCGGGTTTCAATTGCTGCCGGGCCTGGCTCAAACCTCACGGCTCTGGTCCGCACAATCCCTCAGGCGGCACTGGAAGGCAGAGCTGATCGATGGTCGGGTCTACTCGAAGACGCTGGAAATCAGGGTATGGCGTGGTGTTGTGGGATCGCGGGGCGCGGGACGGAGCCGCTGCAGGATCCTGCGTCGCAAGGGCGCGATGACCGCCACCGCACCGTAGAACACGGTGAAGCTCTGCTGGAAATCCCAGTCCTGGGTGAACCGGTCCCAGGGCAGATAGAGAAGTCCCGAGATCGTCATCCCGGTTATCACGATGTCCGGGAGCCGGCGCGTCGCGAGCAATTGATGGAGGGTCGCCCTCGTGTCGTTTCCAAAGCTCGAAGTCTGATCCTCCGGGCGAAGGCAGACCCGGTCGACCAACCTGGACCAGAGCGCCCAAACGGTCGTGAAGACGGCCGCAATGGCCGCCGCAACCGAAAGGGCCACCGCGAAGGCGGACCAGAAGCTCAACCCGACCCACTCGCTGAGATACTTGTGGACCAATATGACAAATACGAAGCTCACGAAGACGATCGTGACGTTGGCCACGTCCTCGGCGATCTCATCGATGAGCGTGAACAGCTGCTCGGCGAAGGCGTTGACTGTCATCTGGCCGCGGCGCCATGGCCCGTTATTCGGACCGCGATGATCTCATTCCAGGATTAATGCGGAGTTGCCGGAATCCGATTGCGCGGTTGATCAGCCCCGCCGCAGTAGACGGCCCGCACGGTCACCGGTCGGTTTGCCGTCCAGCAAGGTCAGCCGGCCGTTGACGAGGACCATGGCGATGCCGGCGGCCGGCAGGGTCGGCTCGTCATAGGTGGCGCGGTCGGCGATGGTTTCCGGGTCGAAGACCACCAGATCGGCGAAATTGCCCGCGGCGAGAACGCCGCGGCCGGGCAGGCGGAAGGTCTCGGCCGGCAGCCCGGTCATGCGGCGCACCGCTTCCTCCAGGCCGAACAGGCCCTCGTCGCGGCCGTAATGGCCGATGACGCGGGGGAAGGTGCCCCAGAGCCGGGGGTGCGGGTGGGTGTCGTGGGGCAGGCCGTCGGAGCCGATCATGGTGTGGCGATAGGCCAGGATGCGGCGGACATCCGCCTCGTCCATCTGGAAATAGACCGCGCCGGCCGGGTCCAGGCGGCGGGCGGCGTCTTCCTGGCTGCAGCCCCATTCGGCGGCGATATCGGCGAGGTCGCGGCCGGCCATCTCCGGATGCGGCTTCGACCAGCTCACCCGGATGCGGATGTCCGGGTCCATGAAGCGCGGGATCAGCACCGTGGAGCCGGCGGCGTAGGGGTAGGCGTCGAGCCCGACCGGCTGGCCGGCGCGGGCGGCGTCGATCGCGGCCAGGGTCTCGGTGCTGCGCCCCCAATTGGCCGGCCCGGCGCATTTGTGGTGCGAGATCACCACCGGGACATCGGCGCGTCGGCCGGTCTCGAAGGTCTCCTCCAGGGAGTCCAGCACTCCGTCATGCTCGTCGCGCATATGGGTGGTGTAGATGCCGCCGGTCCCTGCCAGCCGGGCGGCCAGCGCCGAGACCTCGTCGATGCCGGCGGCCTCGTTCGGCGGGTAGAACAGGCCAGTGGAAAAGCCGATCGCGCCGGCCTCAAGCGCGTCGGAGAGGAGGGTGCCCATCGCATCGATTTCGGCGGCGGTCGCCGGGCGGCCGATGTCGTCCATTACCCCGACGCGGAGCGTGGAATGGCCGATCAGCGCGGCCACGTTCACAGTAGGCCGGGCCGCGTCGACGGCGGCGGCATAGTCGGCGAAGCGCGGATAGCGGAACATGCGCCGCTGGCCGAGCAGGTTCATCGGCGGCGGTGGGTCGCCGTCCAGCACGATCGGCGACAGGCTGACGCCGCAATTGCCCACCACCACGCTGGTCACCCCCTGGCTGATCTTCGCCGGCATCTCCGGCGTGTCGATCACCGCCCGGTCGTCATGGGTGTGCACGTCGATGAAGCCCGGTGCGACGGCAAGACCGCCGAGGTCCATCTCGTCGGCCGCCGGGGCGTCGATGCTCTCGCCGATTGCGGCAATGCGGTCGCCGTGCAGGGCGATATCGCCCGGCCGTGCCGCCGCCCCGGTGCCGTCGACGATCAGGGCGTCGCGGAGGATCAGGTCGTAGGGCGTGGCGTCACCGGCCATTTCCCGTCCATCCCGTTGTTGTCATTCCCGCGAAGGCGGGAATCCAGTGTACACGGCGATGCGGCCGTCAGTGCGGTGCAGACTGGATTCCCGCTTTCGCGGGAACGACAAATGGGAGAGGGGGACGATGGACCCCGAGGCAACGGCCGTCGTCTACCCCTCTCCCTGGAACGGATGCCGGTCGATCCAGTGGCGGGCGATGTCGATGCGGCGGCAGACCCAGACGCGCTCGTGCCCGGCCACGTAGTCGAGGAAGCGGGCCAGCGCCGCGGCCCGGCCCGGGCGGCCGGCGAGGCGGCAATGCAGGCCCACCGACAGCATCTTCGGGCTGTCCGCGCCTTCGGTGTAGAGGGTGTCGAAGCTGTCCTTCAGGTAGGCGAAGAACTGGTCGCCGGAATTGAAGCCCTGGGCGGTGGCGAAGCGCATGTCGTTGGCGTCCAGGGTGTAGGGGATCACCAGATGCGGCCGGCCATGCTCGGTGTTCCAGTAGGGCAGGTCGTCGGCATAGGAATCGCTGTCGTAGAGGAAGCCGCCTTCCTCCACGACCAGCCGGCGGGTGTTGGGGCCGCAGCGGCCGGTGTACCAGCCGACCGGCCGCTCGCCGGTGGCCTTCTGGATCGCCTCGATGGCGAGGGTCATGTGCTCGCGCTCGGTCGCCTCGTCGATGTCCTGGTAGTCAATCCAGCGCCAGCCATGGCTGGCGATCTCATGGCCGGCGGCGACCATGGCGCGGGCGACCTCCGGGTGCCGGGCGATCGCCATGCCGACGCCGTAGCAGGTCAGCCGCATGCTGCGTTCGGCGAACAGGCGCAGGAGGCGCCACACGCCGGCCCGGCTGCCGTATTCGTAGATCGATTCCATGTTCATGTGCCGCTGGCCGGCCAGCGGCTGGGCCCCGACGATCTCGGACAGGAAGGCCTCCGACGCCGGGTCGTCGTGCAGCACGCAGTTCTCGCCGCCCTCTTCGTAGTTCAGCACGAACTGCACCGCGATCCGCGCGCCGCCGGGCCAGTCGGCATGCGGCGGCTTGGGGCCGTAGCCCACCATGTCGCGGGGGTAGCTGCTGTCCATGTAACGGGTCTCCGTCTTGCCCGGCGGGTGCCGGCGGGATAAGTGAGGGGTCCAGCCAAATCAGTCCGGAGCACTCTGCCATGGCAACCTTTCCGTCGGAACAGGCATTGGCGGCGGCCCGGCGGGTCGACGAACAGCGCCTGTGGCAGCGCCACATGGACATGGCGCGGCACGGCGCGCGGGAGGATGGCGGGGTCAATCGCCAGGCCTTCTCCGCCGAGGACGCGGCCGGCCGGGCGCAGCTTGCGGAATGGGCGGAGTCGCTCGGCTTCGGTCTGTTGCTCGACCCGATCACCAACCTCTATGTCCGGCGCGCCGGCAGCGATCCGGACGCCGCGCCGGTGCTGGCCGGCAGCCATCTGGACAGCCAGCCCATGGGCGGCAAGTTCGACGGCGCCTTCGGCGTCCTGGCGGCGTTCGAGGCGCTGCAGGCGATCGCCGAGGCCGGCATCGAGACCCGGCGGCCGATCGAGGCGGTGGCCTGGGTAAACGAGGAGGGGTCGCGCTTCCAGCCCGGCATGGCCGGCTCGTTCGTGTTCACCGGCGCCATGCCTCAGGCCGAAGTGGAAGCGGCCCGGGACGCGGAGGGGATCGCCGTCGGCGACACGCTGGCGGCCATGCGCGCCGCCACGCCCACGGCCGTCGACCGGCCGCTGGGCATCGAGGTCGCCGCCTATGTGGAGGCGCATATCGAGCAGGGGCCGCGGCTGGAGGCGGCCGGGCTGCCGATCGGCGTCGTCACCGGCATCCAGGGCGCGCGCTGGTTCGCCATCGAGGTGACCGGCCATGCCGACCATGCAGGCACCACGCCCCGGGCCCAGCGCCGGGATGCGCTGCTGGCGGCCACCCGCATGGTCACCGCGCTGGAGGCAATGACCGCCGATCCCGACGACGTGGTGCGCTTCACCGTCGGCCGTTTCGACGTGGTGCCGGGCTCGCCGAACACGGTGCCGGAGCGGGTGTTCTTCACCATCGACCTGCGCCACCCCGACGCCGAGGTGCTGAACCGCTTCGGTGACGCCATCGCCCATCTGTGCCAGAGCGAGGCCGGCCCCTGCGGCGTCTCCGTCACCGAGACCCAGTACAGCGCGCCGGTCGCCTTTCCAGGGCGGATGCGCGACACCATCCGGGCCGCCGCCGAGGCGCTCGGCCTGGGACACATGGACCTGCCGTCCGGCGCCGGCCATGACGCCAAGTCGCTGGCCGGAATCTGCCCGACCGGCATGATCTTCGTGCCCTGCGAGAAGGGCATCAGCCACAACCCGGCGGAGAACGCGACGGCTTCCGACCTGGCGGCCGGCGCCCGCGTCCTGGCCGCCACGTTGGTCGACCTGGCCAATGGGTGACGCAGGGCAATACGATCGGCCAGGCATTACAACGGCCGTCATTGCGAGGAGCCGACGGCGACGCGGCAATCCACTCTCGGCGGTTAGAGTGGATCGCCGCGCTTCGCTCGCGATGACGGCAGGTGGTAGCCGGAGAGTGGGCGCCGAGGCTCGAAACTGACATGAACGCGCCAGTCGTCACTTTGGCCGAGATCACCGCCGACAGCGTGCGGAGTGTGATCGACCTCGACGTGGCGCCGGAGCAGCGTGGCTTCGTCGCGCCTAACGCGGTCTCGATCGCCGAGGCGTATTTCGAGAAGGGTGCCTGGTTCCGGGCGATCGAGGCGGATGGCGAAGCGGTCGGCTTCGTCATGCTGTTCGACCCGACCCTGCCGGGCGCGACCGCCGACCCCGACGACGCGCCCGGCGACATCACGCTGTGGCGTTTCATGATCGACCGGCGGCACCAGCGCCGCGGCGTCGGCCGCAAGGCGCTGGATCTGGTGGTCGGCCATGTCCGCACGCGGCCCGACGCGGCGCGCCTGGTGTCCAGCTATGTGCCCGGCGAGGCCGGCCCGCGCGCCTTCTACCTGGATTACGGATTCACCGAGACCGGCGAGATGGACGATGACGGCACCGAGGCGGTGATCGTCTATCCGCTATGACGGTGCGGCCGCCGGCGTCCCGTCGGCGAGGAAGGGCGGCATCGGCACATCGAGGGAGTCGCAGACGGCCCGCAGGACCTCGCCTTCCTCGACGGTGACCTGGCCGTCGGTCGCGATGGTGGCGGCGCAGGCGGCGACCAGGCGCTTCTTGTCGTTCGGCCGAAGCTGTTCCAGCGTGTCCAGCGCGTCGCCGGCGGCGGTCAGGTCGGTCTTGTCCTCGGGAGACAGGGCCGGCGCCGTCGACAGCGCGAGTTGCGCCAGCCCGGCCTCGAACGCCAGCTTGGCCGCCCCCGGATCCCGGTGTCCGATATGCGCCAGCGCGGAAAGCAGCAGACCCGCCTCGTCGGCGAGACCGCTCAGGGAGCGGCGGATCGACCCGGCCCGGGAGACGCCGGCGAAGTGCCGGTCCAGATGCCGCCGCAGGATGCGCAGCAGCGCGAATTCGAATGGCGAGACGGCGTCGTCAGCGTCGATCAACGCCTGCAGGGTTGGTTGGAAGGCGCGGAACTGCGCGCCGGACAGGGTCCTGAGCGACGACACGCAGACCGTCATCAGGGCGAGGCGGGACGGCCGGTCAAGCGCGTCGACCAGCTTGAAGACCCGCTCCATCTCGGTCAGCACCTGGGGGTCGGCGCGTTGCTGCAGCGTCGCCAACTGCGTCTGCCAGACACTCCGGTCGCGGCTGATCACCATGGCGTAGGCCAGCGCCCGAGCGCCATAGGGCGAATGCGCCGCGCCGAGCAGCGCGTTCGGCAGCGTGCCGAGCAGGGCATGGGCGTAGTCCACATGCTCCGCCGTCGGCGCCCCGGCCCTGGCGGTGGCGTCCTGGGGGGACAACGCGAAGGATTTCTCCTCCGGCTGGACGACGCCTGAGAATGCCGCCACTCCGGCCGGCTCATCGCGATCGGGCGGCGGCGCCGACTCCGCGATGTATTCGGCATCCCAACCGGGATCGATGCGTCGGATGCGGTCGGGCAGGGGCGGATGGGTCGCGAAGGCGCCGCTGGCGAACTTCCTCAGTCCGCTGCCGAAGAAGAGGTGGCTGGCGGACTCCGCATTCGGCGCCTCGAGCTCCGAGCCGCCGGCGAAACCGCCGATCTTCTTCAGCGCGCCGCCGATGCCGTCCGGGTTGCGGGTGAATTGCACCGCCGCCGCGTCGGCGAGGTACTCGCGCTCACGGGACACCGCGGCCTTGATCAGCCGGCCGAAGAAGACGCCCAGATAGCCGATCGCCAGCAGCGCGGCGGCGATGACCAGGATGAGGGCGCGTCCCTTGCCGTCGCGGGAACTTGATCTGTATCGGCGGCGGCCGCTGCCGCGCAGGATGACCTGGCCGATCAGCGCGATCAGCAGGATGCCGTGCAGCACGCCCATGAGGCGGATGTTCAGCCGCATGTCGCCGTTCAGGATATGGCTGAACTCGTGCGCCACCACGCCCTGCAATTCGGCGCGCGACAGCCGGGTCATCGTGCCGCGCGTTACCGCCACGACCGCGTCGCTGGTGTTGAAGCCGGCGGCGAAGGCGTTGATCCCAGGTTCGTCGGGCATCAGGTAGACGGTCGGCACCGGGGTGCCGGACGCGATCGCCATTTCCTCGACCACGTTCAGCAGGCGGCGCTCGTCGCGGTCCCGGGTCTCCGGATTGACCGGAACCGCGCCCAGGGACTCGGCGACAGCGGACCCGCCGCCACGCAGTTGGGCGATCTTGAACAGGCTGCCGAAGGCGATCACCGCCAGGGTTGCGAGCGTCGTGGTGCCGATCAGCCCCGGATCGGTCAGCACGGCCACAGGATCGACGCGCAGCCCCTGCTCCTGCTGGTAGTACAGGGTGATGCCCACCACGACGCCGTGGATGGCGGCGATGATGCACAGCACCGCCAGCACGAAATAGAAGACCAGCCGCGACGTCTGGCGCCGTGCCGCCTCCTGCTGTCCGAAGAAATCCATCTAGGCCCCCATGCGCCGTGTGACCACCCGGCGTCCGCCGGGGTTGGTGGGGGGCGCTAGGCGAAGGAGACCTTGGGCGCCTGGCGCGCCTCCGGGTTCTGGATCTGCAGCAGGGCGGCTTCCTTGAAGCCGCAATTGTTGGCGACCAGGCTGTCGGGGAAGGTCTCACGCATGGTGTTGTACTGCATGACCGAGTCGTTGAAGGCCTGGCGGGCGAAGGCGACCTTGTTCTCGGTCGAGGTCAGCTCCTCGGAGAGCTGCATCATGTTCTCGTTGGCCTTGAGGTCCGGATAGGCCTCCGACAGGGCGAACAGCTTGCCCAGCGCCCCGGTCAGCATGCCCTCGGCGCCGATCAGCGCCTGGGTGGCGATGGCCTCGCCGGGGTCGGCCTGGACCTGCTTCATCGCCGCCATGGCCTGGTTGCGCGCCTGGATCACCGCCTCCAGCGTCTCCCGCTCATGGGCCATATAGCCCTTGGCGGTCTCGACCAGATTGGGAATGAGGTCGTAGCGGCGCTGCAACTGCACTTCGATCTGGGCGAAGGCGTTCTTGAAGCGGTTCCGGCTGGTGACGAGCTTGTTGTAGATGCCGATGACGTAGAACGCCAGCAGCACCACCAGCGCGACGACGACAATCAGGGCAATGGTTGATCCGCTCATGGTCTCCGGGTCCAGGGCTTCGTGGCGGGAATGGCCGTTCATGGCCGAGGGGCGGCCAGCGTGCCGCCGATCCGTAGCGTGCGATGCAACTACAGGATTACGGTGACCAATGTGTTAACCGTAATTCGACCCGACGCCAAGTCGTCAGTCGGCCGATTGCGCCGGGCGGGGCAGCAGTTCCGTCAGCGTCTCGCGGCAGGGCGAGGTCTGGAGAAAGTCGCTGAGCGCCACGCCGCCGGACTCCACCGCCGCGTCGAGCCGGGCGAGTTCGGCCGGCAGCAGCCGCCGCAGCTCCAGAAGATGGTTGTATTGCGCGTCGCAGGCCGGGATCGGCGCCGGGTAGCGCAGGATCTCATCGGCCACCGCCTTGGACAGCAGCTCCATGCCCAGCCGCAGCCGGTCCCAGTCCGATCGCGCAACCATGGCGGCGAGTCTGCCGCAATCGGCGACGCGGGAACAAGGTCCCGCTGCCGCCGGGGTCAGACTTCCCAGCGCATGCGCACGTAGAGCAGCAGCTCGCGCTCGGACTGCGGCAGATGGCCATCGGCCATGGCGATGCCCTTCAGGTAATCGTACACCGCGCGCCGCTTCTCGGCGTCGAACTCGATCGACAGGTCGTCGACGGTCCGGCGGAAGTCGGGCAGCCCATCCGGTTCGCTGCAGCATTCGCGGAATTCGATCCGGTCGAATCCCGGCATCAGCCGGGCGCCGACTTCCTCGGCGACGGCGATCTCTTCCAGGCTGACCTGGCCGTCGACGCTGATCAGCGCGGCGCTCAATGCGTAGATCGGGTTGTCGCCGGCCGGCAGCGGCTGCTGAGGATCCTGGCCATCCGGCGGCATCTCGACCGCACGCCGTAGCGAGTCCCCGGGGGGATCGGCGGCGCCCATCATCACCATCAGGCGGTGCTCCTGCACCGTCAGGTCGCGCTCGAGCATCTGCGGATTGTCGATCAGCGCATCGCTGCTGCCGCCTGTCCCAACCAGCGTTTCCACGGTCAGGGTCTCGGGGTCGAATCCGATATTGCGATACCGCGCGTCGATGGTGGGGTGGGAGTCGGTCGGGTGCGGGATCTCGGTGGCCAGGATCTCGGTCATGATCGCCCCGACCGCCTTGTGGGTCACATCGTATTTGGCCGCGTCCTCGAAGATCTTGGAGATGTTGGCGTTGATCTTGCCCTGGTTCAGGCGCTCGACATTCTCCTCGCGCACCTGTGCCCAGACCGGCCCGTAGACCGCGACCTTGCCCAGGGCGGAGGCCAGCGCCTGCGGGCTGGAGACGCTAACACCGACCTTGTCGGCCTCGAACTCCCGGTCGCGGCTGATCATGCGCTCGTTGCGGGCGAACAGCTCGATCATCAGCGACAGCATGGACAAGGCCGGCAGCCGGGCGATGGTGGCGGCGTTGACCCCGTCGCCTTCCAAGGTGTCGATGGCACGGGCCAGGCCGGTGTAGACCGGCGCGAATTTCAGGGTGTAGGCGGTGTCCGCGCCCTTGAAGTGGCCCAGCTCGTGGCCGATCACCGCGCGCAGCTCTTCCAGGTTGAACAGCCGCATCAGCGGCAGCGACAGGAACAGGGTCTCGCCCTTGACCGCCTTGTCCTCGTTGATGATCTCCACAGTCGCGGCGGTGGCGAAGAAGGTCGGGTCGAGGCCGACGATGATGTTGTCGGGCGGGTGGGCGCCGATCTTGCGGGCGATCTCGGCGACGAAGTCCCACAGCTTCGGCGCCCGGGTCTTGTCGACCACCTTGGCGAAGATCTGGGTCGAGGGGCGGCGGCCGAGCCGCACCGTGGCGGCGATCAGCTTGAAGCCGCCGAACAGGGCGCCGAGCGCGATCATGCCGACCAGCCAGATATGCAGCCGGCCGATCAGGTGGACCTCCGCCGCCGCGACCGTATAGGTCAGGATGGCGCCCTGCACGAAGACCAGGCCGGTGACCATCAGCAGCGAGAGCGGGATCAGCATCGGGAAGATCGCCGCGTTCAACTCGCGGCTGCGGCCGGCCACCATGGCGGTGACGAAGTACAGCGCCATCAGGTCGAAGGCCGCCACGCCGCTCCAGAAGCTGGCCTCGCGCAGCATGACCAGCCGCCGCACGATGCCGCAGCCATTGTCGGCCAGCAGGCTCTCGGTCGCGCAAAAGGTGATCATCTCGGGCGGCACGGGCTGGCCGTTGATCAACTCGCCGAGGATCCATTCGGCGGTGAAGAAGCCCGCAACCGGGATCGCCAGTCCGACGGTGAACGCGACAAGTACCTTCCGGACCATGGGCCGAACCCGCCTGCCGTCTTAATTGGAAGAGTGGTTCGGGTATACCAACCTTTAGATGAAGGATTGGTTGACTGCCGGAAGAGTCCGGGTCGGGTCTGCGGCGGCCTAGAACTCCGCCAGATAGCGGTCCCAGAATGCATTGCGGAAGACCAGGTCCGGGTCGGCGGCACGCTTGCGCTCGACGAATTCGGCGATCCTCGGGTAGCCGAGGCGCAGCTGGTCCGGCGTCGCATGCGGCCGGTAGGGCAGGTAGTAGGTGCCGCCCAGCCCCAGCGTGGCGTCGATCAGCGCCCGGGTCATCCGCGCCATATCGGCCTCGGCGCGGGCGGTCTTCTCCTGCGAGAACAGCATCACCGCGGCGATGCGCGGCTCCGGCGCGTAGGCCAGCACGCTCTCCCGATCGGCGGCCACGTAACGCAGGGTGATGTTGAGCAGCGACTGGTACGAAGACGGGATGATGCGCCGGCATGCCGCGACGAAATCGGCGAACCGGTCCGGCGCCACGAAATACTCGTGCAGGATGTCGGTGCGCGCCGGGTCGCCGTCGGCCAGGGTCGCGACCGGCTCGAACAGCAGGCTGTTGCGGGTCACTGTCCCGCCGAGCAGCCGGGGCGCGATGTTGCTCTCGACCCACCAGCGCAGATCCTTCAGGCGCTCCGAGCCGAACTGGCCACGGAAGATCTGACGCGTCGCCCATCCGATCGTCTCGGAGCGCGACGCCGCCGGCAGGTCGGTCTGGTCCTCGGCCGGCCGGTAGGTGACCAGGATCGCCTCGTCCAGGAAGCCGTCGATGGCGGTTTGCATCCGCCCATAGGCCATCTGGACGCCGTCGCCGGCGGTCACCGCCTCGTCCAGGCGTCGCCCGATTTCGGCCGACGGCATTACCGTGTAGCTCGGTTCCAGCCGGGTGTTCGGCACCATGTCGAGCTCCAGCGCGGTGATCACGCCGGTCAGCCCGTAGCCGCCCATGGCCATCTCGAACAGCGGCCGGTTGCCGTTGCGCGAGCAGGTCACCAGCGCGCCGTCGGCCAGCATCATCGTCACCGACCGCACGGTGCTGCCGCACGGGCCGAACGGGACCGGCCAGCCATGGGCGTTGACGCAGAAGGTGCTGGCGACGCCGAAATCGCTGTTGGACTGCATCACCGCCGGCGAGAAGCCCAGCGCGTCCAGCCGCTGGACCACGGTGTGCCAGCGCGTGCCCGCCGCGACCCGATAGGTGCCGGCCGCGGTGTCGGCGTCCAGCGCGTCCTGTGCCAGGGTCACGGCGGTGCCGCCCCGCGGCAGGCTGTGCCCGCCCATGGAATGGCGCGCGGCGCTGGCGGCGAAGGGCCGGCCGGACTGCCGGCACTCCGCGAGCTCGGCGCGCAGTGCCGCCAGGAACCCATCATCGGGACGGCGGGAGAGGGTGAGGTGGCGGGCGACGGGGGTCTGGCTGAGCGCGCTTGCGTCGTTGAGCAGGACGCCGCCGCCGGTCGGCGTTTCCCCGGCCGGGATCTCGGGCCGTCCGGGCTGGCCGGTCGTGTGCAGGCGATGGACGCCCCAGGCACCAAGCGCCGCCCCGGCCCCGACCAGCAAGCTGCGCCTGGCCAGCGTTCCCAGAAGCGATCGTTTCGATGCCGTCATGCGCTGGGCGGCACCGGGTGTGCGGCGCTCATGCCGATTGCGACTGCGCAAGCTGCATGTCGGCGGCCATGGACCGTTGCTGCGCCGGCCGTTCACCCAGCCGGGCGACATAGGCGGTGAATTCCGGCCGCTCCGGGATTGCCTTGCTCCACATGCCCCAGCGCAGGCCGGAGCCGATGATCACATCGGCGGCGGTGAACTGATCGCCCAGCAGGTATGGGCCAGGCTCGACCGCCGCGGCGATCACATCGAACACGCGCTCAGCGGTGCCCCAACCCAGTTGCTCCGGCTTGGCGTCGGTGCGCCCATGCAGGGAATCGGTTGCCGCCGGCTCCAGGCAACTCGGCCCGAAGAACAGCCATCTGAGGTAGGGGCCGCGGCGCGGGTCGCCGATCGGCACCGACAGCCCGGCTTCCGGAAACGTGTCGGCGAGGTAGCAGCAGATCGCCGCCGCCTCGGTGATCACCGCGCCCTTGTGGACCAGGGCCGGCACCTTGCCCATCGGATTGATCGCCAGATAGTCGCGCTTGCGATGCTCGCCATTCTTGTAGTCAAGCAGGCGCAGCTCGTAGGGCTGACCGACCTCCTCGAGCATCCAGCGGGCGATCATCGAGCGGGACGGGGCGAAATGGTAGAGGACCAGGTCGGGCTGTCCGGACATCGGCGCTGTTCCCTCGGTGTCTGCGGTGTCGGAACAATCGGTCCAACCGCTGCGGCCAACAACCTCTTTTTCCCGGAATACGAAAGTTAGTCCATTGGCTAAGTTTTTCGTTGCGATGGGCCGGCGATCATGATACTTAGCCATATGACTAACCAACAACCCGCCCTCGACCGCGTCTTCCACGCGCTGGCCGATCCCAGCCGGCGGATGATGGTCGAGCGGTTGATCGCCGGCCCGGCCTCGGTGACCGAGCTCGCCAAGCCCTTGCCCATGGCGCTGCCCACGGTGGTGCAACACCTCAAGGTGCTGGAGCACAGCGGCCTGATCCGCACCGAGAAGCAGGGGCGGGTGCGCACCTGCCATATCGAGCCGGCGCCGTTGACCACGGCGGAGCGCTGGATCGCCGAGCAGCGGGCCTTGTGGGAAGGCCGCCTGGATCGCCTGGGCGATTACCTGCAGGAGCTGAAGGACAAGGAGGCGAAGGGCGATGGCGAGGATTGACACACAAGCGGCGGACAGCCGGCTCGACCTGACGCTGACCAGGTTCATCGACGCGCCGCGCGCCCTGGTCTGGACGGCCTGGACCGATCCGGAACCCCTGAAGAAGTGGTGGACGCCGGCGCCCTTCACGACGCCGGTGTGCGAGATGGATGTGCGGCCGGGCGGCATCTTCCGCACCGTGATGCGGTCGCCGGACGGTGACGAGTACGACAACACCGGCATCTTCCTCGACGTCGTGGAGCAGGAGCGCATCGTCTTCACCGATGCCTTGCTGCCCGGATGGCGGCCGGTGAGCGAACCCTTCATGACGGCGATCATCACCCTGAAGGACCGGGACAGCGGCACGGAGTATTCCGCCCTGGTACGGCACAAGGACGAGGCCGACCGCGTCAAGCATGAGGAGATGGGATTCCACCAGGGGTGGGGCACCTGCATCGATCAGTTGGCGGCCGTGGCCCGGCAGTTGAAGGACGCGCCGTGATGACTCCGCACGCAGCGACAGACACGCCGCGGCCCCGGACCCTGGACCTCACGCGGCGGTATGACGCGCCGCCCGGCCTCGTCTTCGAGGCCTGGAGCAGCGCGGAGCATCTCGCGCGTTGGTTCTGCCCGACCGGCTTCACAGTGCCGGACTGCGTCTGCGAATTCCGGGTCGGCGGACGGTTCGAGGTCTGCATGCGCTCGGCCGACGGCAAGGACCACTGGTCGCGCGGACGCTACACCGAGATCGTCCGGCCGGACCGCATCGCCTTCACCAGCACGATCTCGGTCGACGACGGCGACCCGCTCTACGGCACCGACACGCGCGTGGACTTCGTCGCGGACGGCGACGGGACCCGGCTGGACATCCGCCAGGCGCTCACGCTCTTCGATCCGTCGGCGGCCTGGATGGTGGATGCCGTCGAACCGGGCTGGCGGGACGGCCTCGACAAGCTGGAAGCCCTGATCACCGGATTGAAGGAGCAATCGCCATGAGCACCAAGGTCGAGCTTTACGAGTGGCCGCCGCTCCGGTCGCAGCGGGTGAAGTGGGCGCTGGAAGAGCTGGCAATCCCTTATGAGAGCCGGCTGGTGAACATGATGGCGCGCGAGCAGGACGGCGACGCCTACCGGGCCATCCATCCCCTGGGTGTGGTGCCGGCGCTCAAGACCGGCCGCTACACGATGCTGGAATCCGTGGCCATCGTCTTGCAGCTGATCGACGAGCATCCGCAGAGCGGCCTGGCGCCCGCGATCGGCAGCCCGGAGCGGGCCGCCTATTACCAGTGGTGCGTCTTCGCCGGCACCGAGGTCGATCCGGCTGTCATGACCTATTTCGACAACACCATGCGGCCGCCGGAGCATCTGCGTCCGGCTGGCCGGCAGCCCGACGAGGCGCAGGCCGGCTATGGACGCGCGGAATTCACGCTCCGCGCCGACATGCTCTCGGAAGCGCTCGATGGCCGGGAATACCTGGTCGGGACGGCGTTCACCGGCGCCGACATCCTGATCGGCCATAGCTGCTTCATGGCCACGGTGACCGGGCTGATCGGCGGCCATCCGGTGCTCAAGGCCTATCTCGCGCGGCTGCAGCGGCGGCCCGCCTACCAGCGGGCCTATCGCGAATTTCTCGACGCGAAACCCTATCCCTAGAGGGAGAACCGCCATGACCGTCACCCAATCCGTCAGTGTCACCGTGTCCCGCCGCTTCGAGGCCCCGGCCGAGCGGGTGTTCGACGCATGGCTCGACGCCGAGGCGGCGCGGCACTGGCTGTTCACCATGCCGGACACCGAGCCGGTGCGCGCGGAGATCGACGCCCGCGTGGGCGGCGCCTTCACCTTCGTCGACCGGCGCAGCAGCGGCGAGGTGATCCACGAAGGCACCTTCCTGGAGATCGACCGGCCGCGCCGGCTCAGGATGCGCTTCTGGGTCGCCAACCAGCCCGATGCCGTGGACATGCTGACCATCGGCATCGACCCGGACGGGGATGGCTGCACCCTGACCCTGGTGCACGAGCTGCATCCGGACTGGGCCGCCTTCGAATCCTTCACCGCCAATGCTTGGGAGGCGAGTTTCGACATGCTGGCCGATCACCTGGACGTGGCCGCGGCCGATCGCTTCACCCTGACCCGGATGGTCGACGCGCCCCGCGAGCTGGTCTGGAAGGCCTGGACCGACCCGGCCCATCTGCAGCATTGGTGGGGACCGTTCGGCTGCGTCATGACGGCGCTGGAGGCGGACATCCGCACCGACGGCGTCTTCCGCGTGAAGTTCCAGGGCGATGACGGGACCGATTACTGGCTGCGCTGCGTCTACCGCGCCATGGAGGAGCCGGGTCGCCTCGTCTTCACCCATGGCTGGGAGACCGCCACGGGAGAGTGCAAGGCCACGACCCTGGTCACGGTGACCTTCGAGGCGGTCGATGGGCGCACGCGCATCGTCCTGATCCAGGAAGGCTTCGCCAGCCTGGAAGCGACGCGGTCCCATCGCGACGGCTGGGCAGAGTGCCTGCAGCGCCTGCTGACCCATCTAACGGGCCGGGTCTCCTTCTCCGCGAGCAGCCTGGCCGGTTAGGGCAAGGCGGCCGCACAACGCGGATGACATCGGCCGGGCCAACACCGACAATCCACCGGATCGGATGGATGTCGGCGGAGGCCCGGTGCGATGCTGAGCGGTACCTGTCATTGCGGCGCGGTGACGTTCACGCTGGCGAAGACGCCGGACTGCCTGACCGAGTGCAACTGCTCGATCTGCCGTCGGCTGGGCACGCTCTGGGCCCATGCGCCGATCGACGAGGTGACGGTGACCGGCGAGGGCGACGCGAGCTTCGGCTACGTCTGGGGCGACGGCGGGATTGCCTTCCACACCTGCCGGACCTGCGGCTGCACCACCCATTGGCAGAACCTGCGGCCGGAAGAGTACGGGCACATGGCAGTCAACTGCCGGCTCTGTGATCCGGAAGCGATCGCGGCGCTGCGCATCCGCCATTTCGACGGCGCCGACAGTTGGACCTATCTGGACTAGGAGGCACGGCATGACCTCGATCCGACCGGCCTGGCTCCTGGCACTGGCGCTGCTCGCGACGCCCTCGGCGGTCGCCGACGCCCATGACGATAATACGGCCCGCTACCGGCTCGAGGTCGACATCACCTGGACCGCCGAGACCCATCCCTTCGAGTATCCGGACAGCGCCCATTTCTCCGGGCTGGTCGGCGCGACCCACAACTCCCGCTTCGTCCTGTTCGCCGATGGGCGCACCGCGACCTCGGGGCTGGAGCTGGTGGCGGAGAATGGCCGCTCGTCGGTGATGCTGGCGGAACTGGCCGAGGGCATGCGCCGCAACCGGGTCGCCGAGACCTTCGAGGCGCCGGGCCTGCGATCCCTGCCGGGCCGCTTCACCGCGACCTTCCAGGCCGATCCGAACCGGCGGTTCGTCTCCTTCGCCACCATGATCGCGCCCAGCCCGGACTGGTTCGCCGGCGCCGCCGGCATCGACCTCAGGGCCGGCGAAGGATGGGTCGACCGGCTGGAGATCCCGCTCTGGGCCTGGGATGCCGGCACCGACAGCGGCGACACCTACACCGCCGCCGACGCCGACACCCAGCCGCGGGAGTCCGTCCGCCTGCTGGCGACGCCGCATGTCCTGAGCGCCGCCGGTCTGACGCCGGTCGGCGTGGCACGGATCGAACGAATGGAGTGAGGAGGAGCGACCGGTGGCGCAGGAGACTGCGAAACCGCGCAAGCCAATCGTCGTGGTCGACTATGACCCGGCTTGGCCGGATGCCTTCCGGGAGATCGCCGCTGGGGTGCGGGTGCTGCTGGAACCTCTGGTCGTCGCTATCGATCATGTCGGCAGCACGTCGGTGCCCGGCCTCTGCGCCAAGCCGCGCATCGACCTCGTCGCCGTGGTCGCCTCGGAGGCCGATATCCCGGAGGCGACCCGCCGGCTGCAGGAGAGCGGCTACGAGTATCGCGGGAACCGGTACAATGACGGCATGTGGGCCTTCACCGACGGGCCCGGAATGCGCCGACAACGCCTGTATGTCTGCGCGCCGGGCACACTGAAGCATCGCGAATGGCTGCTGTTCAGAGACCATCTGCGCGGACATAGGGATGCGGCCGAGGCCTATGCTGCCCTGAAACGCCGGCTGGCCGTTGAGTTTGCCGGCGATGTGGATGGCTATACGCGCGCGAAGAGCCCCTTTGTCGCGAAGATCGTCGAAACGGCCGCCCGGGCAGCCGGAACAATGGTCAAAGCGCCGGGTGACCAGGGAGCAGGGCCATGAAACGCTTCGTTCTCAATGACAATTGCACACTCATCATTGAGCAGGGCGACCTCACGAAATCGGCGACGGACGCCATCGTGAACGCCGCCAACGAGCGCATGCTCGGCGGCGGCGGTGTCGACGGCGCCATCCACATGGCAGCCGGCGGCCGCCTGTTGCAGGCCTGCTACGAGGTGCCGGAGGTCAGCCCCGGCGTGCGCTGCCCGCGCGGCGAGGCGCGGATCACGCCGGGCTTCGCCCTGCCGGCCCGGCACGTCATCCACACCGTCGGCCCCGTCTACCATTCCGCGGCGCAATCCGTCCCGGTGCTGGCCTCCGCCTACCGCACTTCGCTCGCCCTGGCCAACGAGCACGGCCTGGAGACCATCGCCTTCCCGGCCATCTCCTGCGGCATCTACGGCTACCCGCTGGACGAGGCGGCAGTGGTTGCTTTGGAGACCTGCCGGGAAAGCGCCGACGCGCTGAAGGAAATCCGCTTCGTCCTGTTCGGCAGCGAGAGCTACGACAGGTGGCTCGCCGTGGCGGAAACTTTGCTGGAAGCCGCGCCCGATCGCTAACCGGCGTCGACGAAGCGCTCCAGGAACCGGTCGTAGGCATCCTTCATCGGAAGGTGCATCTCGCTAGTCAGCCGGCGGCGCTCGGCAGTGACGGTCTCGCCCGTCTTGGGATTGACCGCCTCCTTCTCGTAGGTTTCCCAGAAGACGCCGATGCCGCGCTTCTGCCAGTCCGGCAGGTCATTGAAATTGATGCCGTTGGCGAACAGCAGCTCGTTCTTGTCGCGGGCGCTCATCCGCTCCAGGGCGTCGCTTGCCGTACGCGCGGAATCCCCGGCCTTGCGCTTCAGCCAGTAGCAATGGGCGTTCAGCGCGTTTCGGTGGGCGTCCTCGTTGCGCCAGCGGAAGTAGTCGATGATCGCCTGCCGGTCGGGTAGCGGAATGACGCGGGCGTCGAAGCAGGCAACGTCGCCCAGCAGGAGGCTGAATTTGGCGCTGGCCTCGCCTGCCAGGACCGACAGCAGCTTGCGGCGGCGCCGACCGAAGGTCTCCTCGTCGGGCGGCAGCAGCAGGGAGATTTCGTCGCTCTGGGTATAGCCATAGACGATGCGGAATCCGGCCAGTATCACGTGCCGGGTCGTCTCGATCATGAAGTCGCGGAACCGCTCGTCGAACGGCGCCTCGAAGGCATGGGTCTCCTTGGTCAGCTTTGTGAAGCTGCGCCCATCGAGCCGGACCACGATGGCGATCCCCGGCAGCACGCTGGGGTCGTCGACCGCTTCGAAGGCACGCATGCGCTTGTCGAGCTCATCGAACTTCATCGCACCCAGTCCTCGACGACGAATGCGCCATCCGATCCGATCCGGACGGCGAGAAGTCGGTCATAGCCTTCCGCATAGGCGGGCACCTGCAACCGCTTGTGTGTGCCCAGCAGCCCGGGCAGCGGTATTGGTGGCTTGTCGGTGCGCTCCTGGTTCCGCCGCTTTGAACCGGCCAGATCGACGGCGAAGCAGTATCCGATGACCGCGAAGCCGGCATCTTTCGCCGGCTCGATGTATCGCCTGCGGTCCTCGGCAGTCGGATTGGTGTTGTCCACCACGAAACTCTGCTTGCCCTCGATGCAGGCCGCCAACAGGACCGCCTCGCGGCGCCGGGTCTTCAGCATGTCCAGGCTGATCCGCACATGGGTCTCGAAGAACCGGTCCTTGAAGAACGTCGTCTTCCCGGCACCCTGGATGCCGGTGAACACCACGGCTTCCATGGTCAGCCCCTGTGGTTGGTGAATTCAGCTCCCCCGATAGGTGCTGTAGCTCCACGGGCTGACCAGTAGGGGCACGTGGTAGTGGGCGCCCGGGTCGGCGATGGCGAAGCGGATGGGGATTTCGTCCAGGAAGACCGGCTCGGGCAGCAGCAGGCCGCGTTCGCGGAAATAGGCGCCGACCTCGAACAGCAGCTCGTACTGGCCGGCGGTGAGCGCCTCGCCCTCCAGCAGCGGGTCGTCGCAGCGGCCGTCGGAGTTGGTGATCACCGTCTTCAGCGGGTGCTGCTTGAGGCCGGCCTCGATGCGGATCAGGTGGATCTTCAGCCCCGCCGCCGGAACCCCGTGGGCGGTGTCGAGAACATGGGTGGTCAGGCGCCCCATGGCGGCTCCCTCTCTGGGCTTCTCGGCGGCCGGCGCCGGCTCGCCGGGCAGGCCGTCATCGTGGACCAGCGCGCCCAGCCGGATGCGGGCGATGCGGGCGATCTGTTCCAGCGCCGTCTGGCGCTCGGTGTCCTCGTCATGCGCGATGCGGCGCTCGAAGGCGGTCAGGATGGCGGTCTTGTCCAGGCCCTTCACGGCGATGATGAAGGGAAACCCGAACTTATCCCGATAGGCGCGGTTCAGGCGGTCGAAGCGCTCGTACTCCTCGTCGGTGAGCTGGTCGAGCCCGGCCGAGGCCTGCTCTCCGGTCGAGGCCTGCGTCAGGTCTCCGGCCCGGGCCGCCTTGCCGGCCAGGTCGGGATGGGCCCGGATCAGCGTGTCCTGCGCCTCCGGCCCGGCCGCCCGCACCGCCGCCGCCATCACGTCGTGCAGCACGCCGACGCTGGAGAAGGGGCGGCCGACGGCGGCCCGGCGGGCGACCCAGGGCGAGTGCTCGAACACCTCGCCGAGATGCGCGACGAAGTCGGCCGCCGGCATGGCGTTCAGCTCCGACAGAGCAAGCGATCTCTGCGCCGTCACGGCGGATTGGCCTCCTGGCAAGTCGAGCCGCGCATGACAGCAGGAAGGGCAAAGGCTGGCAAGGTGGGTTGAAGACCAACAGGAGTTCACCACAGAGACACAGAGGCACAGAGAACCAACCAATCCAACGAGCCGTCATTCCCGCGAAGGCGGGAATCTCGATGGATCATGCGCAGGCGTCTCGAGATTCCCGCCTTCGCGGGAATGACGCATTTGTTGGTCATTTGGTTCTCTGTGTCTCTGTGCCTCTGTGGTGAATACCGTTGGTTTGCCTCCGATGGTCGATTGTCTGCGGCGCATTGCGGCGGCTTGGCCGTTGGCGGATACTCGAATCGATTGAAAACAGGGATGGCGCGGTCGCCGGCGATGACGGGCAGCATTCGATTTGTGATGGGCGGCGAGGTGGTGACGGTCGACGACGTCGACCCGATGACCACCGTGCTGCAATGGCTGCGCGCCACCGGCCGCACCGGCACCAAGGAGGGCTGCGCGGAGGGCGATTGCGGAGCCTGCACGGTTGCAGTGGGCGAGCTGGTCGATGGCCGGGTGCGATACCGGGCGGTCAATGCCTGCATCCAGTTCCTGCCGACCCTGGACGGCCGGCAGCTCGTCACCGTCGAGGATCTGAAAGGGCCGGACGGCGCCCTGCATCCGGTCCAGCGGGCAATGGTGGACTGCCACGGCTCGCAATGCGGCTTCTGCACCCCCGGCTTCGTCATGTCCATGTTCGCGCTGTTCCGCGGGCATGAGGCCCCGGACCGGGCGGAGACCTGCGACGCGCTGGCCGGAAACCTGTGCCGCTGCACCGGCTATCAGCCGATCCTGGAGGCGGCCGAGCGGATGTATGACGCGGGCCGCGACGACCAGTTCTCCACCACCGAGGCGGAGACGGCGGCCCTACTGCGATCGATCCGCCGCCGCGAGATGCTCGATATGGAGGCGGCCGGCACCCGCTGCCTCGCGCCGCGCAACAAGGCGGCGCTCTCCCAGGTGCTGGCCCGGCATCCGGATGCCTGGCTGCTGGCCGGCGGCACCGATGTCGGCCTCTGGGTGACCAAGCAGCACCGACGGCCGGAGACCCTGATCTATCTGGGCGAGGTGGCCGATCTGGGCGGCGTCTCGGAGGCCGATGGTGTCCTGGAGATCGGCGCCGGCGCGGCCTACACCGATGTCCTGCCGGCCATCGAGCCGCACTATCCCGGCTTCGCAACCCTGGTCCGGCGCCTGGGATCGGTGCAGATCCGCAACGCCGGCACGATGGGCGGCAACGTCGCCAACGGCTCGCCGATCGGCGACAGCATGCCGGCCCTGATCGCTTATGGCTGCGAGGTGGTGCTGGAGAGCGCGGAGGGCGACCGCACGCTGCCGCTGGAGGAATTCTATCTCGACTACCGAAAGACCGCGCTGGCGCGGGGCGAATTCGTCGCCGGCCTGCGCCTGCCGCTGCCCGAGCCGGGTGCCCATTACGGCACTTACAAGGTGTCCAAGCGCTTCGACCAGGACATCTCCGCCGTCGCCGCCGGCTTCGCGGTTACACTGGATGGAGACAGGGTCTCCGAGTTCCGTGCCGGCTATGGCGGCATGGCGGCGATTCCCAAGCGCGCGACGCACCTGGAACAGGCCCTGACCGGCCAGCCCTGGACCCTGGATGCGGTCACGGCGGCATTGCCGGTGCTGGACCGCGACTTCCAGCCGATGACCGACATGCGGGCCAGCAACGGCTATCGCGCCCTGGTCGCCCGCAACCTGGTGCTGCGCTTCTACCTGGAGAGCACCGGCCAGGCCGACTTGCTGACCGAGGCGGCCCATGGCTGACGACGCCCGCACGCCGCGCCAGCCCCAGGCGATCCAGGGCGGCGTCAAGACGGCGCTGGCCCATGACAGCGCCCACAAGCATGTGTCCGGCGAGGCGGTCTATATCGACGACATCCCGGAGCTGCCCGGCACGCTGATGGCCCATGTGCTGATGGCGGACCGTCCGCATGCCCGGATCCGTGGGATCGACACGACCAAGGCCGAGGCCGCGCCCGGCGTGCACGCGGTGCTGACCGCCGCCGACGTGCCGGGCGAGGTCGATATCGGCCCGGTGTTCCCGGGCGACCCGGTGCTGGCCGACGGGCTGGTGGAATATGCCGGCCAGGCGGTCGCGGCCGTCGCCGCCGACACCATCGCCCAGGCCCGGGCCGCCGCGGCGCTGATCGAGGTCACGTATGAGGATCTGCCGGCGGTGATCTCGGTGCGCGAGGCCTGGGAGCAGGGGCTGTTCGTCTCGCCGCCGCTGACCTTCCGCATCGGCGACAGCGCCGCGGAGCTGGCGAAGGCGCCGCACCGTCTGAAGGGCGAGCTGGAGATCGGCGGCCAGGACCATTTCTACCTGGAGGGCCAGGTCGCCTATGCCCTGCCGCAGGAGGACGGCGACCTTCTGGTGCATTCCTCCACCCAGCATCCCTCCGAGGTGCAGCACCTGATCGCCAAGGTGCTGGGCCGCCCCGACCATGCGGTGACGGTGGAGGTGCGGCGCATGGGCGGCGGCTTCGGCGGCAAGGAGACCCAGCCGGCGCTGATCGCCTGCATCGCCTCGCTGCTGGCCGACCGCACCCGTCGCCCGGTCAAGCTGCGCCTGGACCGCGACGACGACATGATCATGACCGGCAAGCGGCATGATTTCCTGGCCCGCTACGCGGTCGGCTTCGACGCGGATGGCCGGATCCTGGCGCTGGAGATGGAGCTGGCCGGCCGTTGCGGCATGTCGCCGGACCTGTCCAACGCCATCGTCGACCGGGCCATGTTCCACGCCGACAACGCGTATTACCTGCCGGCCGCCACCATCACCGGCCATCGCTGCAAGACCCACACCGTCAGCAACACCGCCTTCCGTGGCTTCGGCGGGCCGCAGGGCATGGTGGCGATCGAATACGTGGTGGACGAGATCGCCCGGTCCCTGGGCCGGGACCCGCTGGAGGTGCGCAAGACCAACCTCTACGGCAAGCGCGCCCGCAACACGACGCCCTACCACCAGAAGATCACCGACAACATCCTGCCCGAGCTGATCCCGGCGCTGGAACGCTCCAGCGGCTATGCCGAGCGGCGGCGGCAGGTCGACGCCTTCAACGCGGAACAGGCGCGCTTCAAGAAGGGGCTGGCCCTGACGCCGGTCAAGTTCGGCATCTCCTTCACCGTCACCCATCTCAACCAGGCCGGCGCGCTGGTGCATGTCTACCAGGACGGCAGCGTGCACCTGAACCACGGCGGCACAGAGATGGGGCAGGGGCTCTACACCAAGGTGGCCCAGATCGTCGCCGAGGAATTCCAGATCGATGCCGGGCGGGTGAAGATCACCGCGACGACGACGGGCAAGGTCCCGAACACCTCGCCCACGGCCGCCTCATCCGGCACCGATCTGAACGGCCAGGCGGCGAAGGCCGCTGCCCGCACCATCAAGGAGCGAATGGCGAAAGCCTTTGCAGACCACTTCAGGATGAACCGACAGGACGTTGTCTTTGAAATCAATACCGTCCGAGGCGGCGGGCATGAGCTGAGCTTCCGCCAGCTCGCCAAGCTGTCCTATATGAACCGGGTCTCGCTCTCCTCGACCGGTTTCTACAAGACCCCGAAGATCTCCTGGGACCGCGAGGCCGGGCGCGGCCGGCCGTTCTACTACTACGCCTATGGTGCCGCGGTCAGCGAGGTGATGATCGACACCCTGACCGGCGAGCACCGGCTGACCCAGGTCGACATCCTCCACGACTGCGGCGACAGCATCAATCCGGCGATCGATCTGGGCCAGGTCGAGGGCGGCTACGTCCAGGGCTTCGGCTGGCTGACCTCCGAGGAACTGTGGTGGGACGATCAGGGCCACCTGCGCACCCATGCCCCCTCCACCTACAAGATCCCCACGGCGGGCGACATCCCGACCTCTTTCCGCGTCACCCTGATGCACGGCAACCCCAACCGCGAGGACGTCATCCACCGCTCCAAGGCCGTCGGCGAGCCGCCCTTCATGCTCGCCATCTCCGCCTTCCTGGCCCTCAAGGACGCCGTCGCCGCCACCGCCGGCCCCGGCGCCATGCCCCACCTTGATGCCCCGGCGACGCCCGAGCGCGTGCTGATGGCGATTCAGTCCCTGGCCAGGGCTTAAGCGCATCATGAAGTCCGCCGCCGCAGCACCTCTGCTGGCCGTGCTCGCGATGCTGGCCGGACTGATGGCGCCCGCTGCCGCCCAGGTCTCGTCGAGCTTTGACGAGGCCGTCAGCACCGGTGGTGAGCACTACGATGCCGGTGATTACCGAAGCGCGGTCCCGCACTGGGAGCGGGCCCTTGAGATTGCCGAACGGCAATTCGGCACGGCCCATCCGATCACGGCGGGCCATCTCAGGGACCTGGGCGGTCTCTACCTTAGGCTTGGAAGGCACGAGGAAGCACGGCTGCGTATTCAACGATCGCTGGTCATCATGCGGAAGATCTACGGGGATGATCGACCGGAATTGGCTGACGCCTTGAGACTGCTCGGCCTGGCGGAGTCGCGGCTCGGTAACCCCGTTGCGGCGGAGGAGGCTTTCCGGGAGGGACTGGCGATCGCGGAGCGGCGGCTCGGCCCGCAACACTGGCTGACGGCCGATCTGCTGGTCAGGATTGGGAGTCATCTGCGCGACCGCGGCCGGCTGGACGAAGCCGAGCCCTTTATCCACCGGGCACTCGAGGTCTTGCCGGAGGATGATCCCAGTCGGCCAACCCTGTCCTTCGCTCTCGCCACCCTGCTGCTCGAACGCGCCGACTTCATCAAGGCCGAGATGCTCCTTCGCGACGTCATCGCGGCGCAGCAGCGATCGGGACGACAAAACCCCGACTACATGTCCTCGGCCATGAACTACCTGGGCAGGGCGGTGGCAGGGCAAGGGCGCCAGGAAGAAGCCGAGGCGGTGTTTCTGGATGCCACGGCGATTGTCGAGAAGTCGCTTGGACCGGACCACCTCCGCATTGCGCTGATTGGCATCTACCTTGCCGATGTCTACCGCAAGCAGGAGCGATACGCCGATGCGAGGACGCTTCTTGAGCGCGGGCGCACGCTGGTCGAGGCCAGCTACGGCGAAAACCACACCTATCTTCCGGCGATCTTGAGCGGCCTTGCGGAAGTCAGGATCGACCTTGGCGAATTCTCTGATGCCGAGCGGCTCCAACGTCGTGGCCTGGCAATTTCCGAAGCTGAGATCGGACCCGACCATCCGCGGACCGCGACGTGCCTCAGCAACCTGTCGGTGGCCTTGATGGAGCTTGGCCAGGCCGAAGAGGCCGAGCCACTGCAACGCCGCGCGCTGTCGATCCGGGAAACTGCCTTCGGACCGGACCACCCCGTCGTCGCGGACAGCCTGGGCAATCTTGGCGAAATCCTTCGTCGCCAAGGTCGGCTGGCGGACGCCGAGGAGCCGCTCCGGCGAGCCATGGACATCCGAAGAGAGGTCTTTCCTGAACGGCATCCGTTGGTCCTGGAGGCAGCAGAGCGGCTGGCGGGTCTCCTCGATCAACAAGGCCAATCGGCCGAAGCCGCGACGCTGCGCAGCCAATTCGCGCAATGATGGCCGCCGCGGCAGCGAGGCGAACGGCTGACTAGAGCGGGCAGTACCATGCGCTTCATCATCTACGGCGCCGGCGGCGTCGGCGGCGTCGTCGGAGGCGAGCTGCACAAGGCCGGGGTCGATGTGGTCCTGATCGCACGCGGCACGCATCTCGAGGCACTTCAGTCGGATGGGCTGCGCTACGAGACGCCGTCGGAGGATGTGACGCTTGCCATCGACGCGGTAGGGCATCCCTCGGAGATCGCGCCGCGGGGTGATGACGTCGTTTTGCTGACCATGAAGACGCAGCATACCGAGGCGGCCTTGGCCGAACTGCTGGCGCTGCGGGGTCCCGACATCCCGGTCGTCTGTTGCCAGAACGGGGTGGCGAATGAGCGGTTCGCGGCGCGGGATTTCCGGCATGTCTACGGCATGTGCGTGTACCTGCCGGCACAGTTCACCGAGCCGGGGCGGGTGCAATGCCATGGCCAGCCCATGCGCGGCATCCTCGATCTGGGGCTCTATCCGCGCGGGACCGATGAGCGCGCTGCGGAAATCGGCCGGCATCTGGAGCGGGGCGCGATCAGCGCCCAGCCGGTGCCGGAGGTGATGCGGCTCAAATACGCCAAGCTGCTGAGCAATCTGGGCAATGCGCTGGGTGCCGTGACGCCGCGCGGCGGGGCGGTGGATGATGTGCTGGCCATGTTGCGGGACGAGGGGCGCGCCTGCCTGCGCGCGGCGGGCATCGGTTGGGCCGCCGATGAGGAGGTGCGGGCGCGACGGCAGGGCGTCGTCGAGCATGGTGAGATCGGCGGCGTCAAACGGGTCGGCGGATCGTCGATCCAGAGCCTGCTGCGCGGCACCGGCGACATCGAGACCGACTACCTGAACGGCGAGATCGTGGAACTCGGCCGGCGGCACGGCGTGCCCACGCCCGCCAACGCGGTCGTCCGGCATCTAGCCAACGAACTGGCGCGGCGTCGCGCACCGCCGGGAAGCATCCAAGTCGAGGAGGTGGTGCGGCAGATCGCCGACGCGGAAAGCCGGTCATAGCGCGCGGCGCCGGACCCTGCCCGATTTGGGCATTCGTCCCGGCAACGCGTTGCCAATGCGGGTACAGTGGCTGTGCGACGGTGCGCCGATCGCGGCGAATGGGGGAGAGAGGCCATGGGACAAGCCGAGACCACGATGGTACGGGACGCCATCCACAATCCCGCCGAGCCCCGGCATTTCATGCGCGTCAAGCCGGTGGAGCGGCGGGTGACGGTCTGGCGCGACGGCGAGTTGCTGGCCGAGACCACCGAGGCGGTGCGGGTCTTGGAGGTGGGCAAGGACCTCTACGATCCGGTGCTGTACCTGCCGCCGGATGCCATATCGCCCCGGCTGCGTGGCAGCGACGCCCCGTCGAGCCATTGCCCGCTCAAGGGCGACGCGGTCTATTTCGACCTGGTCGACGAGGCCGGGGCGGTGGCCGTGCCGAAGATCGCCTGGTGCTATCCCGAGCCGTTCGACTTCTCCTCCGCGATCGCCGGACGCGTCGCGTTCTACGCCAAGCTGGTCACGGTGGAGGAGGCGCCGCTCTGAGAGGCCCGCTCCGGACTTAACGGATTTGTTAGTGGGGCGCCGGATACTCCGGCTTCGCATGCCGCTACCGGCAGCCCCATTGCAGGCCAGGACCGTCCCGGACCATGGAGCGTTTCTTCGTCAGCGGCTTCAACAAGTCCGGCACCACATTCCTGCAGATGCTGCTGGACGCCCATCCGGCGATCAACTGTCCCAGCGAGCATCATTTCACGACCCTGATCCAGGATCTGTCCGCCCTGGCGCACCGCTACGAGACGGTGGTCCGCGCCTTCGACGAGCGCACCGCGAACCAGGGCATCCGCTTCAACAAGGGCGTCTTCACCGGCGAGCTGGTCCGGCAGAGCCTGCTCAGCCTGATGTCCTTCGGCGCCACGCCGCGGACCACCCACACCGGCCTGAACGACAACTCGATCCTGCAGAGCGGGCCGTTCTTCGCCGCCCTGCTGCCGGAGGCCAGGTTCGTCTTCATCGTCCGCGACCCGCGCGATGTCGGGATCTCGCTGTGGCATCACCGCATGCGCACCGAGCCGGACTTCGCGAAGAGCAATCCGCCGATGGACCGGGTCGCCACCGCCGTGGGCGAGGCCTGGGGCAAGCACGTCACCGCGCTGGACGCCTTCGTGGCGGAGCGGCCGGACCGCGCCATCGTGCTCCGCTACGAGGATCTGATCGGCGACGGCCGCGACACCGCCCTAACAGCGGCCCTCGACCTTCTCGGCGTTCGATACGGACCGGACGACCTGGCGGCCATGTGGCAGGCGACGGATTTCGACCGGCTCAAGACCAAGGAGGCCGCCCGCAACGGCGCCGGTGCCGGCTTCTTCCGGTCGGGCAAGCGAGAGGGCTGGCGGGAGACGCTGGATGACACGGTCCAGGCCACGATCGCCGGCATGATCACGCCGCAACTCCAACGTTTCGGCTACGCGTCCGGCCCCTGACCGGCCCACCCGCGACTGGCCACGGCTAGGTGCCCAGCCGCCGCCCTGACTGCAGGAATTCCAGCGCCCGACGCCGCGATTGCAGCGGGAAGCGCTCGATGATCGCGCGGATCGCCGGATCCGCTTCCGAGTCGGGGTCGGCCGGCCCATCGGGCAGCCGCAGCGCCGTGACGTCGGATGGACGGCCCAGAGCGGCCAGGAAATGCGCCGCCCCGTCGGGCTTGCACAGCGCATCGAACCCGATCCAGTGCACCCGGATGGTCGGGTGTTTCTGCAGCATATGGAAATAGTAGGACGCCCGGGCCGCCAGCTCGGTCGCGTACCAATGGCAGAGCCCGAGCCGGCCCTCCTTCATATACGGGGTGGAGTCGACGATGTTCCCTGCCAGGGCGGGGTCGAGGGCCAGCGGCCCCGGCCGGTCGGTATCGCCCATCAACTCCTGAAGGATGCGGTGTTCCGGGCGGCGGACGATCACCAGGTCGGTCCGGAGATCGCCGCCCGGGATGTCGAGGCTCTCGATCAGGCCGGCGAGCGGCAGGATGTGGGCGGTCTCGACATAGGTCGCGGTGGGTCCGTAGAGGTCGAAGGCGAATTTCCGGCGCCAGAATCCGCGGATCTCGCGCATGCGGCCGCCACGGTTGAACCGCGCGACGTCCGAGGACTCGGGCGTTCGCGTCCCCAGATCGCCGGGCGCGTCGCGGCGATCGTGGACCTCGGCATGCGGCAGGTTCGCGGCCAGGAACGCAGCCATCGCGCCGGCCTCGCAGGGCGTGCTGGTCAACGCGAAGATGAACTGGCTGCGCCGGCGAATGGCCTTCGCGCCACCAGTATTGTCGGCCACCGGGCCGATCGCGGCGGGCTTCCAGGCCACCATGTCCTGGCCGACATGGCGGTCGGGCGCCAGGGTCGCGCCGTCGGGAAACGGCTCGGCGCCGAGCACGCGGAAGGTGCTGTCATGGCTGCAGACGCTGGTGCGCACCGTCGGCCACACCACCTCCCGCAGGAAGCGCTGGTCGCAATTGGCGGTCTTCGACGCGTCCTCCAGATAGGGATCGTAGAGCGGCTTCAGCGCGGGCAGGGCGCCGCGCACGCCGCCCCACATACCGGCGAGCATCGGATCGGTGTGGGAGAAATAGTCCCGCATGACGTGGAAATGCCGGCCGCTGTCGATCCAGGCCTGGACCGCGCGCTGTTCACGCAGGTTGAGCAGGGAGTCGCAGTCGCGCACCAGATATCGGTCGACATCCGGATCATTGGCGACATGGAAGCGCCAGAACAGCCCCTCGAACAGCCGCTGGGGCGCCGGCATCAGGACGATCTCGGCCCCGGCGGCTGACAGGCCGGCCCGGGTCTCCTCCGGGACGCTGGCGTCGCAGTAGAACCGGCAGCGCCAGCCCGGATAGAGATGCGGCGCCACCCGGGCATTCTCCAGCGCCGCCAGGCAATAGCGTTCCCGCGCGCCGAACAGGCTGAAGGCGATGATGTTGCGCTCGGGCGCATCGGCGCGGAACGGCGGCACCGGCACCGCCGCGAGGTCGACGTCCGGCGGCCGCCGCGCGGCCAGGGCGTCCTTCAGCACCAGGGCCTTCTCGCCGTGCTCCCGGCTGCGCTCCCGGTCGCCGAGCTCGCCGCGGACCCGGGCCAGGCAGTCATGCAGGTTGGGATTGTCGGGATTGATCGCCAGACCGCGTTCCAGCCATTGGACCGCCTCGTGCCAGCGCAGCAGATGCGCCTCGCAGACCCCGATCGTGTCGATGAAATACGGCTCCTCGGGCCAGAGCGCGTGCGCCTCGAGCATGGTGTCGCGCACCGCCCGGTGATCGCCGGAGGCCCAGAGCATGGTGGCCAGGAACAGGTAGTCGCCCGGATGGGCGTCGGCGCGGGTCGCCTCGATGAGGGAGCGCTGGATGCCGATCGCGGTCGCGATGTCGCCCCGGCAATAGTGCTCCCGGGCCTGGAGCCGGGTCGGCCCGGCCTCCGCCTGCGTCATCGGTTTCATCGGCCGCTCTGGGGGCGGCTGGTTTGGCCGCGGGCGCGTGGGGCTGGGCACCGGGGGTCCGTTCCTGGCGGGCGGACGGCGATCGTCCGTGGCGTGATCGGATGAGACCTCTAGGGCAGGCGGTCTGAAGAAACCGTGAAGGCCGGCCGCTGTCGGTCAGCGGTTCCGCCGGCGGGCGAAGCGGTAGCCGCCGGCCGCCGCTACGCCGGTCAGGACCGCGCCCCAGATCATGTCGACCAGCGTCAGGGTCGCCGGCCAGTCCGGCAGGGTGGCGAAGTTGGTCAGCTCATAGGCGCCATAGGCGGTCAGGCCGAGCAGGCCGCCATTGCGCGCCGCCACCTTCCAAGACGCCGCGGTGAGCGCCGGGACCACCGCGAAGAAGACGATGCTGCCGGCATAGCCGAGATAGAACAGCGCTGCCACGAACAGGTCCGGCTCCGGGCGCAGCCGCTCGCCGATCTGCCCCATGTAGAAATCCCGGGCCACGACGCCGAGCCAGACGGCGTCGATCGCCAGGAACACGATCAACGTGGCGGCATAGGCCTTGGCGTAATTCACGGGCGGCCCCTCATTGCGGTCAGGCTTCGATCGCGCGTCCGGCTATCGCACTTCCGCGTCTGCCGCAATCGCGCCGTCGTCGGGCCAATGGTATGGCCTCACGGGCAATCCGGGTACTCGATGCGCCGATCCCAAGACAAGTGGAATTGCCCGTGCTTCCATCCTGGCGCCGAGCCAGCCAGGCGATATTCTGATCCCTGATCCCCGACCCGGAAAGGACCGCCGCCAATGCTCGTTACCACCACCGCCACGCTGCAGGACCGCAAGATCACCGAATACAAGGGCGTCGTCTCCGGCGAGGCGATCCTCGGCGCGAATATCTTCAAGGACCTGTTCGCCGGCATCCGCGACATCGTCGGTGGCCGCTCTGCCGCCTATGAGGAAGAGCTGCGCAACGCCAAGCACATGGCCATGCAGGAGATGGTGCAGCAGGCCCGCGACGTCGGCGCCAACGCCGTGATCGGTGTCGATCTCGACTACGAGACGGTCGGGCAGGGCGGCAGCATGCTCATGGTCGCCGTCGCCGGCACCGCGGTCATCGTGGAGGAGTAGCGGAGCCCGCGATGGCTCCAACAACCGGGGGACAGTACACGTAATTCTTGTATATTAAGTATACTGTCCCCATATCCATAAGGCAGCATCCGGAGCCATCCCGGCTCTGCCTTATCCTGTGATGCTGCGCCTTCGACAGTCTTTCCCAACCGGAGGAACCGCTACCGATGATTGCCGCCATCACTGCCAATCCGCAGAACCGGAATGCCCACGCCGACGCCGCGATCCTTGTCGTTCGTAGCACGGCGATGGCCGGGCAGTGCAGTCGGGGGCAAAGGATCGTCGCGGCCCGAATGGCGGAGGAGGTGGAGCTATAGCCATGCGCGGGGCATCGGCCGTGGCGGTCGTGCACTGCGCCCAGAAAAACACCAGCAGGGCGTTTGCCTTGCTCCTGCTGCTTGCCGCCGCGCTATTGGCGCCATCGGTGGCACGGGGGCAGTCCGCGGAACTGATGGCCGCCTTCAACGCCGGCCGCGAGCACTACAACGCCAGAAATTATGCAGAGGCGCTGCCGCATTGGCAGGAAGCGCTCGCGCTCGCCGAGCGGGAGCTCGACCCGGCCGATCCACAGTTGATCGATCTCTTGCACGGCCTGGCTGTCATCCACTTCCAGTCGGACAGCTTCGAGCATGCCCTGCCGCTGGCGACCAGGGCGCTGGCGATCCAAGAGGCCACACACGGCCCCGACAGCCCCGAACTGTTCAAGCTGCTGGTATTGCTGGGTCATCTCCATACGTCGGTGGCGGAATACGAACCTGCGGAGACGACCGTGCTGCGCGCCCTGGCCATGGCCGAGCGGCATTTTGGCCTTGGCGATCGCCGCACCGCGGATGCGCTCGTTCACGCAGGCGAGATCATGGGGCTGCAGGGCCGGTTCGATGAGGCCGAGGACTACCTGCAACGCGCCCTGGCGGCTACCGAGCGGACCTTCGCGCCCGACCACCCGAGCCGGTTGGCCATGCGTGCCAATCTCGGGCGCCTGTTCGTGCAACAGGGCCGCTACGGGGCCGCCGAGGAGGAGTTCCGCCAGGTGCTGGATGCGCTGGAGAGCGACCCCGGGTCGGACCCGCTCGATCTTGCGAGCACGATCGACGACCTGAGCAGCGTGCTGTTCAGCCAGGGCCGGTTTGCCGATGCCGAGGTGCTCAGCCGCCGGGCCTTGAAGATCGTCGAGACGGCCCTCGGTCCCGACGATCTGGAGACCGCGCTGATGCTCAACAACCTCGCGGTGCTCTATCAGCAGCAGGGACGGCACGCCGAATCCGAGCCGCTGCATCAGCGGGCGCTGGCGATCCGCGAGGAGGTGCTGGGGACGGACCATCCGGTGGTCGCCATTTCCCTCGGCAACCTGGCCTCCGTCAATGGATGGCTGGGACGGTTGGACGACGCGATCGCCCTCAACGAGCGTTCATTGGCGATCCGCGAATCGACACTTGGGCCGAGGCATTTCCTCACGGCGTCCAGCCTGCACAACCTTGCCATGCTGTACGGCGCGGATGGCCGCATGGACGAAGCCGAGGCGCTGCTGCTGCAGGCGCTGTCGATCCGCCTCGAGATCCTGGGGCAATACCATCCGGGCACGCTCAGCACGCTGGAGCGGCTTGTCGCCATATATGAACGGCAGGGTCGCGGGAGTGAGGCGGAGGAGTTGCGCCGGCGGGTGGAACGCGGCGGTTAGTCCGCCAATGCCGCCGCCGTTTCCCGGATCACGCCCCAGGCCCGTTGTACATGGTCCCGCGTGGCGGTGGTCTGGCCGATGGAGAAGCGGATGGCGTAGCGGCCCTTGACCCGGTTCTGGGTCAGGTAGAGACGGCCGCTGTCGTTGAGATGCTCCAGCAGGCGCTGGTTGAGGGTGTCCAGCGCCGGCTCATCGTCCATCCCCTCCGGATGGCAGCGGAAATTGATGAGTGAGAGCGAGCGGGGCGCCATCAGCTCGAAGCCGGGCGCCGCGGCGATCTGCTCTTCCAGCTCTGCGGCCCAGGCGATGTGGTCAGCGACCATTTCCTTCAGTGTTTCAACGCCGTATGAGCGGATCACGAACCAAAGCTTGAGGGCGCGGAAGCGGCGGCCGAGCGGCACGCCCCAGTCGCGGTAGTCGATCACCTGCCCGGTCTCGCGGGACTGCAGGTAGAGCGGCGTCACCGACAGGGTGCGGGTCAGCGCTTCGGCGTCCTTCACGTAATGCGCCGAGCAGTCGAAATTCGTGAACAGCCATTTGTGCGGGTTGAAGACGAAGCTGTCGGCATGGGCGATGCCGTCGATCATACTCCGGTGCTCCGGCAGGATCAGCGCGCTGCCGGCCCAGGCCGCGTCCACATGCAGGAAGATGCCGTGGCGCCGGCAGAGCTCGGCGATCGGCCCCAGCGGGTCCATGCCGCCGACCCCGGTGCCGCCCAGCGTTGCGACGACACAGGCCGGGGTGATCCCGGCCTCCACATCGGCGGCGACCGCCTGTTCCAGCGCATCGACCCGCATGGCGAAATCCGGCCCGGCGGGGATCTTGCGCAGGTATCCCTGGCCATAGCCGGCGATCATCGCGTCCTTCTCGATCGAGGAATGGGCTTCTTCCGACACATAGGCGGCCAGCCGGGTGCCGTCGCCGCCCAGCGCGCCGAGCCCGTCGGTATTGGCGCGCCAGTTGGTCGCCCGTTCCCGCGCCGTCAGCAGGGCGCAGAGCGTGGCGCCTGACGCCGTATCCTGGATGACCCCGTGGAAGCCTTGCGGCAGTCCGATCATCTGTCGCAGCCAATCCATCATCCGGGTTTCCAGCTCGGTCCCGGCGGGCGACGTCTGCCACAGCATGCAGTTGACGCCGAGCGTCGCCGTCAGCATCTCGGCCAGCACCGAGGGCGGCGAGGCGTTGGCCGGGAAATAGGCGAAGAAGCTGGGATGCTGCCAATGGGTCACGCCGGGCAGGATGTCGGCCTGGAAATCGGCGAAGATCCGCTCCATCGGCTCCGGGCCGTCCGGCGGCGTTTCCGGAATGCGGGCCGCGATCTCGCCGGGACGGGTCTGGGCGCGCACCGGATACTCTTCGACCGTGTCCAGGTAATCGGCCATCCAGTCGACCATCTCATGGGCCTGCCGGCGAAACGTCTCGATATCCACGCGATCCCTCCCTGCGCTCCCGCGTCCGCACGATAGGGCAGGCGGCCGGCGCGGTCATCCGTGGCGCACGGTGGGCGGCGCCGGCGTGTAAAGGGTGTCTTTAGGGAGTCCGGCGCAGTCTGGGCGCGATCACGCGGCACTTCCAGAAGCCATGCTCCTTCGACCGGCACTCTTGATCTTGCTGTTCACGGCCGCCTGCGCGCCGACCCTGAACCTGGACCCGCCGGCCCCGGATCGCCTGGCCGACCGCTTCGAGCTGGTCGCCTTCTATGACGAGTTGAGCGGTGACGAGCTGCCCCTGCGCCGCTGGGAAGGGCCGGTCCGCATCCAGATCGGCCAGGCCAACGCGGCACCCCATCTGCAGGCGGCGCGGTCGGTGATTGGTGCGCTGGACCGGTTGACGCCCATGTCGGTGCGGGAGCGGCGCCAAGGCGAGTTCGCCAATCTGCTGCTGCTGATCGGCACCTGGGAGGAGATGGAGGCGCTGTGGCGGCAGTTCCCGGAGCTCGACTTCGGCCGCGACCCGAACATCCGCTTCGACTGCATGGTCAGCGCCTATCCCGGCCCCGATGGCCCGCCTTTCGCCATCGCCGCCGCCGTCGTGCTGATCGACTCGGTGCACCTGGACGCCGGGCATATTCGCCGCTGCCTGGCCCAGGAGCTGGCCCAGGCGCTCGGCCTGATGAACGACATCGACGATCCGGACGGCACCATCTTCTCCAGCCGCACAAGGCGTGAAACGCTCAGCCCGAGCGACGAGCACATGGTGCGCATCCTCTATGATCCACGCCTGCAGACCGGGATGAGCCGCGCCGAGGCCATGCCGATTGTCCGACGCATCGCCGATGAGCTGGAAGCCGGGCCGCTGATCAACTGACGGCCAAAGTATCCGGCGCCGACCCTCCAGCACCGTCATCGCGAGCCGAAGGCGTGGCGATCCACTCTCTCGGCTGTCAGTGGGTTGCCACGTCGCTGCCGCTCCTCGCAATGACGACGTTGGGACCGTTGCTGTCGATTTACCGAATCTAAGGGGCGGCCGGTCACCGTGGGCCGGCCGCGGACGGTCCGCGGTGCGATCGCGAGGATGTGGCGGGCGCGATGACACTCTCCGACAGCGGCCTTGCGCCGGCTTCCGGCCATTGGCTGACCGCCGACCGGCTGAAGCTGGCTGCCGCCGCGATGCTGATGCTGCAGGGCTGGGCGGTGGCGATCGGCATCCTGCTGCCGCCGGATCCCCTGCATTTCGGCGCCAACCCGCTTGGCTCGGACTTCACGTCGTTCTGGGGCGTCGGCCGCATGGTGCTGGACGGCGGCGCGGCCGCCGCCTATGGGCCCGAAGGCTGGCTGGCGTCGCAGCAGCCCGGGGCGCCGGCGAATGACAGCCGTTACGGCTGGTTCTATCCGCCGCTGTTCCTGCTGGTCGTCGCGCCTTTCGCCGCGCTGCCCTATGTGCCGGCCCTGTTCCTGTGGACGGCGGCCGGGGCGGCGCTCGCGATGCGGACCATCCGGGGGCTGGCACCACATCGCATGGCCTGGCTGGCGGGCGCCGCCTTCCCGGGGCTCTGGATTACCGCGGTCAACGGTCAGAATGGCGGCCTGCTGCTGGCCTGCCTGGGCGGCGCCCTGGTCCTTCTGGACCGACGTCCGGTGGCCGCCGGCATCCTGATCGGCCTGATGAGCTTCAAGCCGCAATTCGGCATCCTGATCCCGATCGCGCTGGCCTGCGGCGGGCATTGGCGCGCCTTCGCGGCGGCGGGGGTGACGCTGGTGGTCGCGCAGGGGCTGGCGGTGTCCGTGCTCGGCTGGGACACCGCCTCCGCCTTCCTGGCGGCGATTGGCACCGCGCGCGAGTTCCTGCAGGCCGGCGGACTGCATTGGGGCAAGATGCCGGGACCCTACGTCTTCGCCCTTGCGCTCGGCGCCGGCGGCGGCCTCGCGACCGCGGTCCACGGGGTGATCGCAGTGGGCGTGGCGGCCATTGTCGGGCTGGTCTGGTGGCGCCGTTCGCCGACGCCGTTGGCCGGCGCCGTCCTGGCCTGTGGCGCCCTGATCGCGACTCCCTTCGCCTATGACTACGATCTGATCCTGCTGGCCATCCCGATTGCCGCCTTGGCATGCCACGGCGTGAGGACCGGCGACTGGCTGGCCGGCGAGCGGATCGTGCTGCTCCTGGCCTGGACCCTGCCGCTATGGACCTTCGCCGGGCTGTTCCTGGTGCCGGCGGCCGGGCTCCAGCCGATGACGCCGGTGCTGGTGGCGCTGTTCGCCTATGCTGCCGCAAAGGCGCTGCGCGCGGCGCCGGGCCGCGGAACATCCCACACCTAGCGCTGGTCGACTGCCGGTCGATCCTCTATCTAACTGGGCGAGCGCACGCGACGTGCGGCGCAGCAGAGGGTCTTGCCGATGTTCCATTTCCCGGTGCCGAAACGGCCGCCGATCCGCCCCAACATGCCGAGCTTCGTCTATGGCGAGGGCGTCTACTCGGCCGAGGAGATTAACCGGATCAATGCGATCGCCGAGGCGATGCCGGCCGAGCGGGTGGTCGTCGGCAAGGATTTGACCTTCAAGCCGGAAGGCAACCGGAGCCATTTCCGCCAGCTCAATCCAACCCGCGAGCATCAGTGGATCTACCAGAAGCTGGCCGACGCGATCTCGATCCTGAACGCCAACACCTATCAGTTCGACATCACCGGCACCGACGAGCCGCTGTACCACGTCACCTATGACGGCGCGGAAGAAGGGCACTACGCCTGGCATTCCGATGTCGGCAACGACAAGCAGGCCCAGCGCAAGCTCTCGATCACCTTCCAGATGAGCGATGCCGACGAATACGAGGGCGGCGACCTGGAATTCAACGCGGTCGGGCAGGTCGAGACGGCGCCGAAGAAGAAGGGGCAGCTGATCCTGTTCCCGTCCTATGTGCTGCACCGGGTCACGCCGGTCACCAGAGGCGTGCGCCGCGCCATGGTCGCCTGGATCGTCGGACCGCCGTTCAAATGAGCGCGGCTTGCCGGTCGGGGCGTGATCGGCGACAGTGGCCGGCATGAAGACCACAACCACGGACTGGCTTGGCGCATTGGCGGAGGCGCGTGCGGCCGGCGACGCCTGCGTGCTGGTCACGGTGGCCGAGGCGCAGGGGTCCACGCCGCGGGCCGCCGGCACCAAGATGGTGGTGTTCCCCGACCGCTTCGTCGGCACCATCGGCGGCGGCGCGCTGGAGCACAAGGCGCTGGAGATCGCCCGACGCCATCTGGAGGACGGCCGGATCCGTTCCGAGCTTCGGGAATTCCCGCTCGGGCCCGCGATCGGCCAGTGCTGCGGCGGCCATGCCTCGCTGCTGTTCGAGCCCATGCGCCCGGAGACCGACACCCTGCTGCTGTTCGGCGCCGGCCATGTCGGCAAGGCGCTGGTGGGCGTACTGGCCGACCTGCCGTTCCGGGTGCGCTGGATCGACGAGCGGGCCGCCGAGTTTCCGGTCGACGTGCCGGCCAATGTCCGGGTGGAGGTCACCGAGCGGCCGGCCGAGCAGGTGACGACGGCGCCGGCCGGAGCGTTCTTCCTGGTCGCCACCCACAGCCATGCGCTCGACTTCCGGGTCACCGAGGCGGTGCTGCGGCGAGACGACTTCGCCTATGCCGGGCTGATCGGCTCGCGCACCAAGCGGGCCCGCTTCGAGAAGGGCTTCCGCAAGCTGGGCGTGGACCCAAGCCGCCTGGTCTGCCCGATCGGCATCGACGGCATCACCGGCAAGCACCCCAAGACGATCGCCGTCGCCGTCGCCGCACAGTTGCTTCAGGTCGCAGAAGCGCAGGCCGCGGCCCCGGTTGCGGAGTCCGAGGCGACGTCACGGCCGACGACCTGATCGGCCGGCGTCCTATGGCTCCGAACGCGCCGCCGCTTCCAGACTGTTCATCAGAGGTGTGCCGTCGAACCGGGCATGGTCCTCGACCGGCTCGGTCCGAAGGTCGCTGAAATACCGGTCGAGCACGGTCTCGCGCTCGTGCTGGAGCGGCGGGGAGCAGTAGCACAGCTCGGTCCAGCGCACGGTGCCGTCCTGCGTGATCCGGGCCCGCCGCATCGAGGCGACGATCTCCATCCCGTCCGGTCGCTGCGCGGCGATCGTGCCGTCGGTCAGCCGGCGGTGGAACTCGGCCTCGCGGCCTTCGATCAGATGGGCGGTGACGGCGTAGATCATGACGGCCTCGCGCGTTGACTTCTGGCTTTCCGCGTCGCGAACTGCGCTAGATTGTGACGCCGATTTGCCGTTTCGCCAAAGAGTGTCCGCGATGTCCTTCCTCGCCAATCCGCTGCCCCGCCATGACGGCCTGCGCGCCGCCATCGATACCGCCTATCGGGCCGACGAGACCGAGACGGTGGAGGCGCTGATCCCGCTCGCCGTCGTGCCCGGCGAGGTGCAGAAGCGGGTGAAGGAACGGGCCGCCGGTTTGGTCGCCAAGGTGCGGGAGACCCGGCACAGCTTCGGCGGGCTGGAGGCCTTCCTGCAGGAATACGGGCTGACGTCCAAGGAGGGCGTGGCGCTCATGTGCCTGGCCGAGGCGCTGTTGCGAATCCCCGACGCGGAGACCGCCGACCGGCTGATCGCCGACAAGATCGGCGGGGCCGACTGGGACGCCCATCTCGGCCATGGCGAGGGCATGTTCGTCAACGCATCGACCTGGGCGCTGATGCTGACCGGCCGGGTGATCCGCCCGGAGCCGGAGGAGCAGCGCGAGCCGCGCACCGTGCTGTCGCGGCTGGTCAAGCGGCTGGGAGAGCCGGTGATCCGCCAGGCCATGGTGCAGGCCATGCGCATCATGGGCCGGCAGTTCGTCATGGGCCGCACCATCAAGGAGGCGCTGGACCGGGCCACCGGGCCGGAGGGCAAGGGCTACCGGTACAGCTACGACATGCTGGGCGAGGCGGCCCGCACCCATGCCGATGCGGAGCGCTACCTGGAGAGCTACCACGCTGCCATCGAGGCGATCGGCAAGCGCGCCAAGGGTCGCGGGCCGATCGACGGGCCGGGCATCTCGGTCAAGCTCTCCGCGCTCTGGCCACGCTACGAGACGGCGCGACGGGTCGAGTCGGTGGCGGCCCTGACCGAGCGGCTGAAGGCGCTGGCCGTGGCCGCCAAGGGGCGCGGCATCGGGCTGACAATGGACGCGGAGGAGGCGGACCGGCTCGACCTCTCGCTGGACGTGTTCGAGGCCGTCTACGCGGATCCGGCTCTGAGTGGCTGGGACGGATTCGGCCTTGCGGTCCAGGCCTACCAGAAGCGCGCCATGCCGCTGATCGAATGGCTGATCGACCTCGCCGCGCGCCACGGCCGGCGGATCATGGTGCGGCTGGTCAAGGGCGCCTATTGGGATACCGAGATCAAGCTGGCCCAGGTCGATGGGCTGGCCGGCTATCCGGTGTTCACCCGCAAGGCCTCCACCGACGTCTCATATCTCGCCTGTGCGAAACGCATGCTGGAGGCCCGCGACCGGCTCTACGGCCAGTTCGCCACCCACAACGCCCAGACCGTCGCCTATGTGCTGGAGGCGGCCGGGAACAGCGACGGATACGAGTTCCAACGCCTGCACGGCATGGGCGAGCCGCTCTACGACCAGGTGGTGGCGCCGGACCTGCCCTGCCGGGTCTACGCCCCGGTCGGTGGGCATGAGGATCTGCTGGCCTATCTGGTGCGTCGGCTGCTGGAGAACGGCGCCAACACCTCCTTCGTCAACCGCCTTCAGGACGAGCAGGTGCCGGTGGCCGACATCGTCGCCGATCCGGTGGCCCGGGTGGCGGCGCTGGCCGACAAGCCGCATCCGCAGATCCTGATGCCGGTCGACCTCTACGCGCCGGAGCGGCCGAACTCCGCCGGCTACGATCTGAGCGACCCGCCGAGCCTGCGGCCGGTCTTCGAGGCGATGGCGGCGGCGGCCGGTGTGACCTGGGAGGCAGGTCCGCTGATCGGCGGGGAGGCGGGCGAGGGCGATCGCCGCCTGGTCACCGACCCGGCCAATCGCCACCACATGGTCGGCGGCGTCATCGACGCGACCGCCAAGCAGGCCGCGGAAGCGGCACGCGTCGCCGCCGGCGCGTGGCGCGGCTGGGATGCCCTGGGCGGGGCGGCGCGCGGGGCGATCCTGGCCCGCGCCGCCGACCTGATGGAGGCGGCCGGGCCGGAGCTGATGGCCATGGCGGTGCGGGAGGCCGGCAAGACCCTGCCGGACGCCGTCGCCGAGCTGCGGGAGGCGGTGGACTTCCTGCGCTATTACGGGGCGCGCGCGGCGGAGGAGTTCGAGGGTCCGCTGATGCTCCCCGGTCCGACCGGCGAGGACAATTCCGTCGCGCTGAGGGGGCGCGGTGTCTTCCTGTGCATCAGCCCGTGGAACTTCCCGCTGGCGATCTTCACCGGGCAGGTCTCCGCCGCCCTGGCCGCCGGCAACGCCGTCATCGCCAAGCCGGCGGAGCAGACGCCGCTGATCGCCCATCGCGCCGTGCAGTTGCTACACGAGGCCGGCGTGCCCGGCGATGTGCTGCACCTGCTGCCCGGCGACGGGCCGACCGTCGGCGGCGCCCTGCTGGCCAACCCGAACATCGCCGGCGTCGCCTTCACCGGCTCGACCGAGACCGCGCGGCTGATCAACCGGACCCTGGCCGAGCGGCCCGGGCCGATCCTGCCGCTGATCGCCGAGACCGGCGGCCAGAACGCCATGATCGTGGACTCAACCGCGCTGCCCGAGCAGGTGGTGGTCGACGTGATCGAGAGCGCCTTCCGCAGCGCCGGCCAACGCTGCTCCGCCCTGCGCGTGCTGTTCGTCCAGGACGGCATCGCCGACCGGCTGCTGACCATGCTGGAGGGGGCGGCCGCAACCCTGAAGGTCGGCGACCCGGCGCTGCTGGAGACCGATGTCGGCCCGGTGATCGACGACGAGGCCCGCGGCCTGCTGGAGGCCCATGCCGAACGCATGTCCAGGGACGCCTCGCTGCTGTTCACCGTGCCCCTGGACGGTGCGGGCGACGACGGCACCTTCTTCGCCCCGCGCGCCTATGAGATCGACAGCCTGGACCGACTGGAGCGGGAGGTGTTCGGCCCGGTCCTCCACGTCATCCGCTACAAGGCCGAGGATCTCGACCGGGTGCTGGACGCCATTGAGGCCACCGGCTACGGCCTGACGCTCGGCGTGCACACCCGCATCGAGGCGACCGCCGCCCATGTCCACGAGCGCCTCGGCGTGGGCAACACCTACATCAACCGCAACATCATCGGCGCCGTGGTCGGGGTGCAGCCCTTCGGCGGCCAGGGCCTGTCCGGCACCGGCCCAAAGGCCGGCGGCCCCCACTACCTGCACCGCTTCGCCACCGAGCGCACCCTGTCGGTGAACACGACGGCGGCCGGCGGCAACGCCTCGCTGGTGTCGCTGGAAGAGGAGGAGGCCGTGCCTGCCGGCACGCAGCCTTCGTGATGGCGTTCACCGGACCGCCGGTCTGTTGCGTTAGGATGCACCCGCAAGCAACGCGGCGAGGCAACCGTCATGGCGAACACGCTTGGCCTGCACGGCGACCTGGATGATGTCGAACTGATCGAGGACATCGAGCGCGCCTTCGCGGTGCAGTTCGGCGACCACGAGCCGGGCCACTGGTACACGGTCGACGATGTCTATCGAGCGCTGGCCGTGCGGTTTCCAGCGGCAAACGACTGCAAAGGTGGCTGCGCCACGGCGATGGCGTTCTACCGCATTCGCCGCGGCCTGAGGCGGACGGGCCGCGCGGGACCGATGCGGGTCGACACGCCGCTTCTCAGTTCCGAGTCCGAAAACATAGGACGCCTGCTCGGCGGCTTGGGGCGCCGGACCGAACTGACGATGCCTGTCTACGAGATGCGGGCATTGGGGACCGTCGGAAGTTGGATCGCCGGCCTCTCGTCGGTTGCGGCGATCGTCATGCTGGCGCATGGCGATGCGCCCTGGATTGCCTTGCTGCTGGCCAGCCTTGGGGTGGGGATGTGCTTCCTTGACCGGGGCAGGGCGCCTTCGGATTGTCAGACGCTGGGTTTGCTTGCGGCGAAGGTCGCGGGATTGAACCGGGCGACGTTGATCGCCGAGGGCGCGGCATCGCGGGCGTCGGAGACCTGGCGGGACCTGATCGAAGTGCTCTCCGATCACACCAGATTGCCGAAGTCGGAGATCCGGCCCGACACATGGCTGCTCCAGTCCGAGGCGGACCGCCACGGGTCCGTCTAGTGCCGCGGTCGAACGGCACGGCGCTGCGGGCTGACCTGGGTCAAGGCGGTCCGGCCGGCATCGTGCGTATCTAGGGCCAACTCGTCCTTCACCCGCGTTTCGGAGGGATCAGGTCATGACGTCCTTGGATACCGAAAGACTTACCGCCTTCTTCAAATGGTGCTCGATCATCAACGGGACCCTCCTGGTCCTTGCGATCCTGGGCATCGTGCTGGGCCCGGAGGTTGGGCACGCCTTGCAAAGCCGGATGTTCCAGGTCGCGCCGGGCACGTTGAGCGCGGCCATGTACCTATTCCTGGGCATGTTCAAGATCTTCTGGCTGGTCTTCAACATCGTGCCTTATGTGGCCCTGCGGATTGTCGGCGGCTCCGCCACGTCCGATGCCGCGCTGCCGGCGGCCGCCTGATCGCATCGCGAAACGGTCGCGTCAAATCGTCGCTCCGGCCTCCGATCCCGTTGGAACGGGGGCCGGAACGGCCCGAATGCGTGTGTCAGACCGCCATTCTTGCTACCTCCATGTGAAGAAACAGTCATAACGGGCTGTTCTCCAAGTATTTTCAACGAAAGGTTGCCGGTCGCGCGGGCAGCGGTGCATAGTTCTCTCTTCTTCCCTGTTCTTCCTTCGAGGGCGGGACTCGGCCGTCTTTTTGGGCGGCTGTAGTGAACAGAAATGGAGAGGCTCACGTGAAATACTTGGCGAATACTCCGATGATTGGGTTGGCGGCCGCGGCGTCGATTGGCATCGCAGCCGGCCTGACGATCAGCGCGACCGCGCTGGCGCAGGGCATGGACACGATCGCCCGGACAGTCAGCGAGAAGACCGGTCCAATGGCGAAAATCGGCCCGGTCCTGGCCGACCTCTACCACGAGCAGGAGGCCTTGTCGGCGCAGCCGAGCCTGCGTGCGCAGGTGGCGCCCGCTCCCAACCCAATGATCCAGATGATCGGTGACAAGGTCGTGATCGAGGCGGCGGCGGAGGATGCCGAGGCGCTGCTGCGCGATTTGGAAGCGCTGGGCCTGGAGAACGGCGCCCGCTTCGGCCACATGGTGTCGGGCCATCTGCCTGTGGCGGCGTTGGAAGCACTGGCCGGGCTGGACAGCCTGCAGTTTGCGCGGCCGGCGATGGCCATGGCACAGGTCGGCTCGGTGACCAGCCAGGGCGACCGCGCCCTGTTCGCAGACGAGGCGCGCGATGATGAGGGCGTGCGTGGCCGGCGCGTGACCGTCGGCTCGCTCTCGGACAGCTATGACTGCCTTGGCGGAGCGGCCAACGACATCGCGAGTCGGGACCTTCCGAGGGCCAGCCGGATCACGATCCTCGACGATTCCGCCTGCCCCGCCAGTGACGAGGGGCGCGCTATGATGCAGCTGATCCGCGACGTCGCACCGGCAGCGCGACAGGCCTTCCACACTGCTTTCGGCGGTCAGCCGGATTTCGCCCAGGGGATCATCGAACTTGCCGAAGTGGCCGGCGCCGACATCATCGTCGATGACGTGATCTACTTCGCCGAGCCGATGTTCCAGGACGGAATCATCGCCCAGGCCGTCGATCAGGTGAAGGCGCAGGGCGTCGCCTATTTCTCATCCGCAGGTAATGGCGGCCGCAATTCCTGGGAGAGCACGAGCGACGGTTTTGTCGGGTCGGGCGTGATCGGACCGCTCGGAGAGCGCCATGATTTCGACCCGGGCCCTGGCGTGGACGATCTGCAGAGCATGTTGATCGCCACCGGGACCACGATCATAGCGTTCCAGTGGGATGAGCCGTTCTTCTCGGTCAGCGGTCCGCCGGGTTCCGCCAGTGACGTCGACATCGTCCTCATCCCTCCGCCCGGCTTCACCGGGACGGTCTTTCAGGGAGTCCGCGGGAACATCGGCGGCGATTCCTGGGAAGTCGCGGCGGTGATCAGCGACGAACCACCGGCGATCTTCGAGGTTGCGATCGAGCTGTTTGACGGCCCGGCGCCGAATTTCATGAAGTATGTGGTCTTCGATCCCAGCGGTCCTGAGATCACCGATCCCGCCACCTCGTTCCCGATCGACTTTCCGACCGACAGCGGCACCAACTACGGGCATTCCAATGCCGAAGGCGCCGCCGGTGTCGCGGCCGCGTTCTGGCGCAACACCCCGGCATTCGGCGTTTCGCCGCCGGAGCCGGAGGTCTTCACGTCGGCTGGCGGTACGCCGATCTTCTTTGATATCGCGGGCAACCGTATCGGCACCGTGGTGCGGGACCAGCCGCGGTTCACCGGACCGGATGGCGGCGTGACGACCTTCTTCGGCGGGCGGGATTCGTTCGGGACCCGGACGCCTGGCGGCAACCACTTCTTCGGCACGTCGGCGTCGGCGCCGCATGTCGCCGCCGTCGCGGCATTGATGCTGGAGGCCAACCGGTCACTTCAGCCCGACGACGTCTACGAGATCCTCGAGGATACCGCCATCGACATGGACGACCCGTTCACGCCCGAGTTCGACAGGGGCTTCGACATTCTGACGGGCCACGGCTTCGTCGATGCGGAGGAGGCGGTCGATGAGGCCGAGGACTTCGAGGACGACGACGACGATGATGATGACGGGGACGACGATGATGACGACGAGCTCGCCGAGCTCGACGAAGACGACTGATCCGTCCATCTAGTGCCCCGGCCGGTCTGGCCGGACGGTGAAATGCGTCACGGCGACGGGAGACCGTCGCCGTGATCGCGTCTTGGGGCTGGTTGCGGACAATCAGAGATCGCGCGCGGCGACATGCTCGATGTCGTCCCAGCGGTCGTCGGCCTTCTCGATGTTGCCGTCGACATCCTCCAGGAACAGGGCGTAGATCTCCTCGTTCAGGTTGAGGTAGAGCTGGCCGTCCTCGATCTTCCACAGGGTTGGGTCGCCGTCGAACTTCTTGCCGACGGACACGCCATAGGCGCAGAAGCCGCCATAGGCCGGGACGTAGCGGGCCGGGTCCGCCTTGAAGGCGTCGAGATGCGCCTGGCTGGCGAAGCGGTAGGCGGCGCCGTCATGGACATGGGTCAGGGCATCGGAGCCGCGCATCGGCTCGCCGACCGTGAAATACGCGACCGGGTCGTAGCCGTGCAGGGCCAGCGGCGCGCCGGCGATCGACAGGCCGGGCACCACGTTCAGCTCGTCCGCGGCATGGGCCGACACCGTCGTCGCCAGCAGGGCGGTGGACAGCAGGGCGGCCTTCATCAGTTTCGAGATCATCATGGATCGGGTCTCCAAGCGAGGGTTTCGAAGCGGCCGGCGGCATCTGTCGTCGGCCTCATCGAGATTTGGAGATTCCGGTCAATCAAGCAATATCTGGCCCGGTATCTGAACTGATCCGCATCATCTATCGGACGATCTGCAAATTCTGCTCAGGCGACGGCCCGGCGCACATCGCTCGGGCTGTGCCCGTATCGATTGGAGAAGGCGCGGGAGAAGGCGGCAGCGGACTGGTAGCCGACCTGCGCCGCCACCCGCTGGATCGGCTCGCCGGTGCCCGACAGCAGGCTCTTCGCCTTCTGCAGCCGCTGGTCGGAGAGATAGCTCATCGGCGCGCTGCCCATCAGCGCCTGGAACTGCTCGGCGAAGCGGCTGCGCGACATGCCGACCTCGCGGGCGATCCGGTCCAGGGTCCAGTCGCGGCCGAGCTCGCGATGCATCAGGCTGAGCGCCCGGCCGATCCGTGCGTCGCCCAGCGCGGTGATTACCCGGTGCAGGCCCTCATCCTGGTCGGCGCAGGCCCGCACCGCCTCGATGAACAGAGCCTCGGAGAGCCGGATCACCGAGGCGGTGAAGCCGGGAGACCCGGCGAACATCTGGCGTGCGATCAGCCGCATCAGCTCATCCAGCCAGGGCGACCGGGCGCGCAGCTCGGCGGTGACGACCAGGTGCGAGGGCAGGGCGCGCAGCAGCGGATGGTCGAGGCCCTCGGCGAAGTTGAGATGGCCGCAGATCAGCTTGGCGTCGGCGTCGGGCCGGGAGTCTCCGCCGAAGGCCAGCACGCCCTCGCCCGTGTACCCCGATTGCGCAAGAACATCCTCCAGCTCCATCGGCTTGCGGTCGGGCGCGTCGCTCAGCACATGCGCGGCGCCGTTCGGGATCAGCACCAGATCGCCGGTGTTCAGGGTGACCGAGTGGCGGTCCTCGATGCGGACATGGCACCGGCCCTGGGCCACGAGATGGAATCGCGCCGCCCGGCCATGGCGCGGCACGGCGACGGCATAGGGCGGCGAGAAGGCGGTGCGGAAATACATCGTTCCGCGCAGCTCGAGCAGGTCGAGGATATCGCTTAGGGCATCCATGTTGCAGATCCGCCTGTTGTGTAGGACGATCAGATAAGTCGTCGTCCACCATTTGTCGAGGTCTTGCGTGCCATGCCCTTCCGGACGAAGCGTGTCTATGCGCCACCGGCGCCCGAGGACGGCTACCGTGTGCTGGTCGACCGGTTATGGCCGCGCGGGCTGAAGAAGGAGGCCGCGGCGGTCGATCTCTGGCTCACGGGGATCGCGCCGTCGCCGAAACTCCGGACGTGGTTCGACCACGATCCGGAGCGCTGGACGGAGTTCCAGGCCCGCTACGCCGAGGAACTCCGATCCCCGGAACGCGCGGCCGCGCTGCGCCAGTTGGCGGAGGCCGGGGAAGCCGATGCCGTCGTGACGATCCTCTTTGGCGCCAGAGAGGAGCGCTGCAATCACGCGGTGATGCTGTGCGGGCTGCTGCAGGGCCAAGACGGAGACGGCGCCACCGGATAGGCGGCCTTTCCAGTCTCCAATATCGTCATCGCGAGCGAAGCGCGGCGATCCACTTTCTCGGCAGACAGTGGATTGCCGCGTCGCTGCGCTCCTCGCAACGACGTCCCGGGCTTGTCGTACGTCACCTCAGAAATCCGCCGGGCAGCTCTCGCCGTGACCGTAGCCGTCGGCCAGCAGCGTCAGGCCGAGGCAGTCGATGGTGTCGGTGCCGGCCAGGCAAGAGTCGCTGGCGCTGCCCTCGAAGCGGCCCTCGTCGCACTCCCCGTCATAGGCGAACTGGCAGGAATTGGCGCTGTCCCGCGACGAGTTGGCTGCGCTGCCCAGGGCGAGCAGGGTTTCCGCCGTCAGGTAGCCGGTGACCGGGTCGCCATTGTCCTCCTGATAGGCACGCAGGGCGCCGCGGGTCTTGCTGCCGAAGATGCCGTCGATGCCGCCGGTGTCGTAGCCCAGAAGCGTCAGGGCGGACTGGGCCGTGCGGCGGTCGTTGAGGGCGAGCCCGAGCGACTGTTCGACATCGGCGGGCCCGGGCGGAAGCGACTGGCGCGGTGCGTCCGGCGTCGTCGTCTCCGGCGCCGGCGCCGGCAGCTTGGGGACGGCCGCCACGTCGACGGCGGCGGGCTGCTGGCCATCCAGAACGGGCTCCGGCTCCGGTGCGGTCAGCGCTGCGATCTGGATTTCCGCCAGGCGGGCGAACCGGCCTTGCGGGAAGGTCTCCAGATAGAGCTTCAGGGCCGCGACCTGCTGCTCCGGCTCCGCGATGTCCTGCATCGTCTCCCAGACGATCAGCTCCGCGGCACCGGGGTCGGACGGCGTCGCGGTCGCAGGCGCGGTCACGAAGGACGTCGCCGGATCGGGAAGGGTGGCCAGCGGTTCCGGCTCCGGCGGCTTGAAGAAGAAGGCGCCGGTCAGCGAGGAATGGTCCCAGGGCACTTGCTCGCCGTTGGTCGCGTCGATGACCTGCTGCCGGACGCGGGTCAGCATCTGCCGCACCTCAAGCCCCGGCGTGCCGATATGATCGAGGAGGGCGGCGGTGAACGGGCTGTGCGGCCCGTCGCCGTCCAGGGCGACGGCGTCGGGCTCCGTGGCGAAGGCGATCAGCGTGCCGATGCTGCCGTCGACCCGGGCCAGGCCCCGGGAGGCGGCCGCCGCCCGGGTCAGCCCGATGCGGCTGGCGTTCAGCGGATTGTCGCGGCAGGCGTCGAGGAAGATCAGGCTGGTACGCGGCTCGCGCTCGAGCTGGGCCAGCACCACGTCGAGGCGCACCGCCTCGAAGGCGACATCGGTCTCGTCCTCCAGCGCCACGTCGACCGGCACCAGGTAGTTCGAGCCACCGACCTGCAGACCGTGGCCGGCATAGAAGAACAGGCCCACATCGGCACCGCGCAACCGCCGGCCGAATTGCCGGATCAGCTCCTCGGTGCCGGCCCGGTCGGCATCGATGCCCTCCAGCACGTCGAAGCCGAGGCCACGCAGCGTTTCGGCCATGGCGCGGCCGTCATTGCGGGCATTGGGAAGCACCGTGGTGTGGGCATAGGACCCGTTGCCGATCACCAGCGCGACGCGGCGCTCATCGGTGGCCGGCGCGGCCGTTGCGAGGGGGGCGAGGGCGAGCAGCAGGAGGACGAGGGCTGCGGATGCCAGACGACGCACCGGCATTCTCCACCAATCAAGGTCCCAGCGGCTCTGAAACGTTAACAACCGGACCGCGCGTTGGAAAGCCAATCAACACGTCGGCAGGCACGTCTCACGCATACTTACGAGGCGGGCGCCGATCCGGTTTCAGATTGATTTCGATGCGGCAAAGGCATGCCACCCCCTCCCATTGGGAGAGGGTGGCAGTGTTCGCCGTTACCGGGCCTGGACCCTAGTTGGTCTCGGGCCAGAGTTCCTTCTGCCAACGGGCCGGCGGGTGCTCGGCGCGGACCTCGAAGGCGATGTTGCTGGTGAATTCACGATCCCAGCGGTCGACCGCCGTCACGGTGGCGATGTGGGTGCCGATGGGCAGGTCCGCCGGCATCTGGCCCTTCCAGAGATGCGACGAGCTGTCGGCGATCATCCAGGCCTGCATCGGCTGCGGCGGCGCCGGGCCCAGGCTCTCCGCCTTCCAGATCTCCACGCCCTGGTTGCGTTCCTCACCGGAGGTCGATTCCAGGGCATAGCGGCCGATCGAGAGCTGGCGCTGGGCCGAGAACGGATCGGCGAAGTCAGAGCCGGTCCGGACATCCTCACCATCGCCTTCCTGGGTCCGGGTCATGGCGATCGCGGGCCCGCCATTGATCTGCATCGACAGTTTGGAGAAGCGGTCGCCGTTCCAGAAATTGGTGGTCAGGAAGACGCCTTCCGACAGGTCCGCCGGCGTGAACAGCTTCACGTCGGGCAGGTCGTTGATGCTGGCCGGCGGGACGCTGTCGACAACGCCGCCATTCTCGTTTGTCCAGTTGAACATCAGGTCGAACCACTCACGGAACTGCGGCGTGCTGAAAGACAGCGCGAGCTGGCGGTCGACCGGTTGGTTGGAGGCGTGGAAGGTCGACTGGTACTGGTTGCCGTCAAAGTCGAAGACCAGATAGCCCGGAGGAGTGCCGCCGCGGGCGAAGGCCATGGGCACGCCGTCGAAGTCGAAATCGCCCAGCCACCAATTGCCCGACGGGGCGCCGGCCACGACATGGTCGAAGGGCAGGCGGGTGACGCCGACCTGCTCTTCCCAGCCCTGGTACCACTCGCCGGCGGAGAGCTGCTCCAAGGTGTGGGTGTGGCCGGAGATCGACACGGCCGGGCGGTTGCCGATCAGGGCGTAGATGTCGGCCAGGTTGTCGGTCTGGTGCCGGCCGGTGTTGGAGTCGATGAACGACACGAACGGGATGTGGTGGTTGAGGACGATCAGCTTGTCCTCGGGCACCAGCGCCAGGGTGTTTTCCAGCCAGGTCATCTGCTGCTCGGGCACCCGGCCGTTATAGACGGTGCGGTCTGGATCGACGCAGGCGTCGCGGCCGCCCGGGCCGTTGTCGGCCTCGCCGCACGGATAGACGACATTGTCCAGGAAGACGAACAGCGCGTCGCCGATCTCCACCGAGTAGTAGTTCGGCCCATAGATGTGCCGCCAGCTGTCCGCGGAATCGGCGTCGTCGGTGGCATCCCAGTCGAAGTCGTGATTGCCGTGGGCGTAATACTGCGGCAGGCCCAGCACGCCCATGTTCTCGATGAAGCGCGGCAGCAGGCTGAGGTCGTCACCCATCACGTCGCCCACCAGGATCAGGCATTCCGCACCGGAGAGGTCCCGGTTCAGCAGGTCGTTGACGATCGAATCGCGGACATAGCCGACCTCGGTGTTCGAGTAGGGCTGGGTGTCGCCCATGATCACGCAGCTGAACTGATCGCTGTCGGTGCCGCGCACGATCGGGAAGTTGATCGCCTCGGGCAGCGGCCCGGTCGGGGGTAGGCCGCCATAGCGCAGCTCCTGCGGCGAGCCGCCCGGTTTGTGGTGGTAGAAGTATTGCGGGATCATGTCCGCGTTCACCGGCACGTCCCAGCCGGCCGGCTCGGTGACGAACACGGTCATGTTGTCGAAGACCGGCAGGCTGTAGCTGCCGTCCGGGTCCGTCGCGACCACCTCGCGGCCGTTCGACACCAGCACGCCGCCGACGCCGGGCTCGCCGTCCTGATGCACGCCGTCGCGGCTCAGGTCATGGAACACGCGGCCGCTGATCGCGGTGCGGCCGTCCTCGGCGGCGGCCGGCCGGACGTCGACGCCCGCCCGATACTCCGTTCGGGCCTCAGCCGTGGCCGGCGCAAGCGCCAGCAGCAGAGCCGATACGCCTGCGAGACCGCGCGCATGGGCGGATAAACACGGGACCACCGTCCGATACCTCATGGCCTGATTTCCCCTCTGACTGGCATGTGAAGCACGCGACGCGTCCGCCGGATGTCCGGCGCAATCGGGTCGCGCGGTCAGAGGATGGACGGCGCCATGGGCGCTTGCGACCGCGCAACGATGGCAGCGGTGTGAAGCTTTGTTGACCGGCGCCTGCCGGCCCCCCGGATCAGCGCCGGGTCAGCCCGCGGCAATCGTAGGTGTCGGTGCCCCAGGCACAGGCATTGCTCATGTTGCCGTGGTAGCGATCCTCGTCGCATTCGCCGTCATAGGCCCATTGGCAGCTGTTCGCCGCATCCGACTGTCCGGTGCCGACCAGCGAATAGCCGCGGCAGTCGGCGGTGTCGGTTCCGGCGGCGCAGGCGCTGCTGTCCGCGTTTTGGTATCGCTCCTCGTCGCACTCGCCGTCATAGGCCCATTGGCAACTGTTGCCGGGGTCGTTGACCCGCAGGGTGTAGCCGCGGCAGTCGGTGGTGTCGGTGCCGTCGGCGCACAGGCTGGTGTCGTTGTTGGCGTAGCGGCCCTCGTCGCACTCGCCGTCGCGGGCCCATTCGCAACTGTCCGGGCCGCCCGGCGTCGGCGTGCCGATCAAGGCCAGCCCCTGGCAGTCGAAGGTGTCGGTGCCGGTCGGGCAGGCGCTGCCGCCGCCCTGGTAGCGGGACTCGTCGCATTCGCCGTCGAAGGCCCACTGGCAGGTATTGGCGGTGTCGCGAGTGACATCGGCGGCGGCGGCCAGGGCCGTCAGGGTTTCCAGGGTCAGGTAGCCGGTGGCCTGCTGGCCCCGGGCGCGCTGATAGGCGCGCAGCGCCTGGCGGGTGTTGTTGCCGAAGACGCCGTCGATACCGCGGGTGTCGTAGCCCAGCATGGTCAGCGCGCTTTGCACCGCGCGCCGGTCGTCGCGGTTGAGCCCGAGGCCGCGCTCGATATCGGCCGGCGTCGGCCCGGTTGGGATATCCGGGACCAGCTCGCGATCGGGAGTGGGGCCGGGCGTGTTGGTCGGGGAGGTCAGGGCGGCGATCTGGATCTCGGCAAGCTGCGCGAAGCGGCCTTGCGGATAAGTTTCCAGATAGAGGTTCAGCGCCGCCACCTGCTGCTCCGCCACGCTGATGTTCTGCACCGTCTCCCACATCATCAGCTCGGTGGTGGCCGGGTCGATGGTCGGTCCGGGATTCGGGCCCGGCGTCGGTCCGGGGCCGGGATCCGGGTTGATCGCGATGTTCGGATCGGGGTCGACCGGCGGGTCGGGCTCCGCGACCGGTGGGCTGAAGAAGAAGTCGCCGGTCAGCGAGGAATGGTCCCACGGCACTTGCTGGCTGTCGGTCTCCTGGATCACCTGCTGGCGGACCCGGGTCAGCATCTGCCGAACCTCCAGGCCGGGCGTATCCATGTGCTGCAGCAGTGCGGTGGTGAACGGGCTGTTCGGGCCCTGGCCATCCAGGGCCACGTTGTCGGGCTCGGTCGCATAGGCGATCAGGGTGCCGATGCTGCCGCTGATCCGGGCCAGGCCGCGGCCGATGGCGGCGGAGCGCGAGGCGCCCATGCTGCGCGCCAGGGTCCGCGACAGCGGGTTGTCGCGGCAGGCATCCAGCAGCACGATGTTGGTGCGCGGCTGGCGCTCAAGCTGGTTTAGGATGGTGGACAGCCGTATCGCCTCGAAATCGAGGTCCGATTCGTCCTGGAGCTGGGCGTCGACCGGCACGATGAAGTTGGCGCCGTTCACCTGCAGCCCGTGCCCGGCATAGAAGAACAGGCCGACATCGGCGCCGCGCAGGGTGCGGGAGAACTCGCGGATCAGATCCTCGGTGCGGCGGCGGTCCAGGTCGATGCCTTCCAGCACCTCGAAATCGAGCTGGCGCAGCATCTGGGCGACGGCGCGGCCGTCATTGGGCGCGTTGGGCAGGAAGGTTGTGTGCAGGTAGGCGCCGTTGCCGATCACCAGGGCGACGCGCCTCTGGTCGATGTTCGCCGACGCGCTGGTGGCCGTGAACAGAAGGATGAGAGCGATCCATGCCAGCCGCTTCATCGCGGGCCCCCGACTGCTGAATTTGCGTTGTTTCCCGGACCGTAGCAATGTCGCCGCCCACTGTAAAAGCCGGCGAAGGCACATGACTGTGATCCGCGTCACTGGCCCGGCCGATGCCGCAACCTGCGCCGACATCCATATGCGGGCGCGCGAGGCTATGGGCTTCCTGCCACCGGAGCGTCACAGCGCCGAGGAGACCCGAGCCTGGATGCGGGACGTCGTCCTGGCCACGCAGGAGGTGCTGGTGGCGGAGGGCGGCGATGGCGCGATTGCCGGCTACCTGTCCCTCGATGGCGACTGGGTGAGCAACCTCTATGTCCTGCCCGATGCGCAGGGGCGGGGGATCGGCACGGCGCTTCTGGACGCGGCCAAGCAACGGCGGCCGGACGGCCTGAGGCTCTGGGTCTTCCAGCCCAACACCGGCGCGATCCGTTTCTACGCCCGGCACGGCTTCCGGACGGAGCGGCGGACCGACGGCCGCGACAACGAGGAGCAGGTGCCCGACGCGCTGATGGTTTGGCCGGAATGACCGGGATGTCCAGGAATCCGCGCAATTTGGACAAAATCGCCGCTTAGCGAGTCCGGCCTACGGGGACATTCGGGGATTCCTCCATGCGCAAGCGACGCGCGACCGTCCTGTTCGGACTTTGCCTCGCCGCCGGCATCGGCCTGGCGGCACAGCAGGGCTGGCCGTCCCTGGCGCTGGCGCTGGTGACGCCGGCGCCACCGGCCGCGCCGGCCGATCACCGGCAATGCCTGGCGGACCTGTCGGCGACCGGACTCGAGTACACGCCGATCGGCGCCTTCGAGGAAGAGGGTGGGTGCGGCCTGAGTGGCGGCGTGCGCCTGGCCGGCGGTCCGGTCGCCCTGAACCAGGATTTCATCGCCAGCTGTCGGCTGGCCACCGCCTTCGCCGAGTTCGAGGCGCGGGTGCTGCAGCCGCAGGCCCAACGCCATTTCGGCCAGCGGGTCGCGCGCGTCGAGCATGTCGGCAGCTACAATTGCCGTCCCATGCGGCGAACCATGTTCGGCACGCTGAGCCAGCACGCCTACGCCAATGCGCTGGATGTCTCCGCCTTCGTGCTGGAGGACGGCCGCCGGATCGCGATTGCCGAGGCCTGGGGCGGCGACGGGCCGGATTCCGCTTTCGTGGCCGATGTGGCGCGCCGCGCCTGCCGGGTCTTCCGTGTCGTGCTGACGCCCGACTACGACCGCTGGCACGCGGGACATATGCATTTCGACATGGGGCCGACGCGGCGGTGCCGGTGAAGCCGCCGCGACGGTGTCAGCTCGCCAGCGCCGCTTCTCCGGCTCCGACCCGGCGGTCGACCCAGTCGGCGAGCCGGTCGCGGCCCTCCGGTGGCATCACCAGGCCCAGCTTGGTCCGCCGCCACAGGATGTCGTCGGCGCTGCGGGCCCATTCCCGGTCCATCAGGTATTCCGCCTCGCGGGCGTGGAGCCCGACGCCGAACTCCTCGCCGAGATCGGCCAGCGTGCCGGCATTCGCCAGGAAGTCGAGGCACAGCGATCCGTAGAGCCGGGCGTATCGCCGCGCCAGCGGCTCGGGCAGGAACGGGTAGCGGCTCGCCAGGTCCGGAACGAAGGCCTCGAACCCGTCGGGCAGGTCGCCGCCCGGCAGCGGCGCGCCCTCGGTCCAGGCCGGGCCCAGCCCCGGCAGGAACGGCTCCAGCTTCGCGATCGCGTGCTCGGCCAGCCGGCGATAGGTGGTGATCTTGCCGCCATAGATCGACAGCAGCGGCGTGTGGCCGTGGTCGCTCTTCACGTCGAAGACATAGTCGCGGGTGACCTCCGAGGGGTTTGCCTCGGCATCGTCATAGAGCGGCCGCACCCCGGAATAGGTGTGCACGATGTCGGATGGCGCGACCGGACTCTCGAAGTACCGGTTCACCGCCTCGCACAGATAGGCGGTCTCCTCCTCGGTGATCGCCGGCGTCCCGGGATCGCCGGTGTAGAGCATGTCGGTGGTGCCGATCAGGGTGAAGCGGTCCTCATAGGGAATGGCGAAGACCACCCGCTTGTCGGTGTTCTGCAGGATGTAGGCGTGCTCGCCCTCGTAGAGCCGCGGCACGATGATGTGGCTGCCTTTGACCAGCTTGAGGTTCTGCGCGGCGTTGTCGCCCAGGCCCTTCTGCAGGAAGTGGTCGACCCAGGGGCCGGCGGCGTTGACCAGGATGCGGGCCGTCACCTGGCGCTCGGCGCCGGTCGCCTCGTCGACCAGGATCGCCTGCCAGCGGCTGCCGGTGCCGGCGCCGACCCGGCGGGCGCTGGTGCAGCGGGTGCGCACCCGCACCTCCGCGCCGCGGTTCACCGCGTCCATGGCGTTCAGCACCACCAGCCGGGAATCGTCGACCCAGCAATCGGAGTATTCGAAGCCCTTCACCAGCTCCGGCTTCATCGGCGCGCCCTGCAGCCCCTGGCGCAGATCGAGCGCAGTCGTGCCCGGCAGCGTGCGGCGACCGCCGATATGGTCGTAGAGGAACAGCCCCAGGCGGATCATCCAGGCCGGCCGCAGCAGCTTGTTGTGCGGCAGCACGAAGCGCAGCGGCCAGATGATGTGTGGCGCCGCCGCCAGCAGCACCTCGCGTTCCGTCAGGGCCTCGCGGACCAGGCGGAATTCGTACATCTCCAGATAGCGCAATCCGCCATGGATCAGCTTGGACGATGAGGCCGAGGTGGCGCCGCCCAGATCGTCCTGCTCGCAGAGCAGGACCTTCAATCCGCGCCCGGCCGCGTCGCGTGCGATGCCGGTTCCGTTGATGCCGCCGCCGACGATCAGCAGATCGACGCTGTCGGGCTCGCTCATGGGGTTCTCCCTGATTTTGCCAAGACCTTAGTCCAAGGTGCGCATTCCTGTAAGTGTTGCAGTGCACTTGGAAGGCAATCACCGGTCGATCGCGGCAGGCGCAACGACGAGCGAGCAATGCGCACACGAAGTCTCTTGAAGCGCGGGACGATCGCATTCTGGGCGGTTGCCCTGCTGATCGGAACGTTGGTACTCGGCTGGCAAGTCTTTCTGCCGGCGTATCTGGAATCTTATCTCAAGGACACTCTGGCCGAGTACGGGTTCTCGGCGCGCGCGCTGACGGTGCGTTCTATTGGCTTCAACCGCACCGAACTGGCCGATTTCGAATTCACCGATGGAACGACCATCGATGCGATAACGGTGGAGTATCGGCCGGCCGAGATTTCGCGCAATCAGAGGTTCGATCGACTTGTAATCACCAGCCTGCGCCATCCGCTCGTCGACATGCCATGGGCGCGCGAGGGGGGTGACGCGGATGCGGGCGCCGGTGAGACGCGACCGCCGGTCGCGCTGCCGGTCGACGAGGTGGTGCTGCGTGATAGTCGTATAGCCATCATGACGCCGTCCGGTCCGATCGACCTTGCATTCGACTTGGAAGCGAAGGGGCCGGCCCAAGGCGGCATCACGGTAGCCGGAGCCGTGACGATCCATGGCGAGTCCGGCGAGATTCAGACACCCTTCTCGGCGACCATATCGGCGGCGGGCGCATTCGAGGTGCTCGCGACGCCTGAGTCCGGGCGCCTGGAATGGCGGGGCGCCACTCTCGAATTGCGCGACGGCGCGTTCAGCGCTTCCGGCACCCGTGCGGCGGTTGAGCGGGCCGATGCGATGCTGGCCGCCACAATTACCCTGCCGGACGGATCGGTCGCGGACCTGGACGGAGCCGGGCAGGTCCATGACGACGCGCTGAGCGTCGAATTGACCCTGGCGGGCAATGACGTGCAGGAGCGCCTGGAACTTGCCGGTGACCTTGAGGATATGAGCGGACCATCTCCGTCGCTGGATGCCCGGCTTGCCGGCGATCTGCGCTTGCTGGATCGGGTTGCCGCGCTGGCGGGGCTGGAGCCCTATGGCGTCATGGAGGGCCGCCTGACCGCCCGGCTGTCTGGTGAATTGACACCGCCTGCGGGCGGGATACCCCAGTCGGCGGGCGGATCGCTGGATATCGTCGCCCACGGCATCCTGGCGAGCGGCGACCGCGGTGGGCTCAGTGCCGGGGCGCGATTTGCGCTGGCGGAAGGCACCCTCAGCGTGGAGACCGAGCGGCCGGCCCTTGCAGAGTGGCGTCCACCGGACAGCGTCCATGGATACAAGCTGCGATTGAGCGCGCGGAATGGCGACGCCTTCGCCGTGCGGCTAAACCAGGTCGGCACCGGCTGGACCGTGGCGGCAGCCGGTCCCTATGCCCTGAGCCATGGTCGCAACATCGCCGCCGGCGCACTCGACCTCACAGCCTCGCTGGACGAGACGGACGGTACGCTTGCCGGTCCGATCGCCGCCGATCTGGAGATGTCCGGCACGCTTGCCAGGACGGCCGCAATCGTCGGTGCACAGGCGACCCTCGAGGGACATCTCGCCCTTGCCGATGAGCGATGGAGCCTCCGGCCGAATGGCTGCATCGCCATTGCCCTGGAAAGCCTGACTATCGCCCCGGCGACCACGACAGAGGGGCTTTCCGGCTGCATCTCAGCACTTCCCGATCAGCCACTTCTGGCCATGTCGCCGGGCCGACCGGACGCCCTGACCCTTGCCGCGATTGTCGATCTGGAGCCCGGAGAGGTCGTTCTGGGCTCGGGCACGGCGGACCCGACGCGCCTGGGTTTCGAGTTGCCCGAAGCGACGGTCCGGGTCGTGCAGGCCGAAGGCCGCATCATGGCCGATGTGGCGGCTGCCGGCGCAAGTCTCGCGCTGCCGGATCAGGCGATCGCGTTTGACGGTATCGACATCGCGGCGAGCGCCGATACGACGCAGGTCGTGCCTTTGAGCATCCGCCTTGATGGCGCGACGGTCCGGTCGGAGCAGACTCCGCCCTGGTTCGCGCCGCTGTCGATGACCGGCTTCTCCGCGATGGCCCGCGACGGCGCGTTCCTGTTCGAGGGCTCGGTCACCGGCGCCGGTGGCGCGATCGCGGCGGCTGTCAACGGGCAGCATGATGCCGCGAGCGGGGCCGGGCGGCTCGACCTCCGCCTCGACCCGGTCTCGTTCGCCGAAGGCGTGCGGCAACCCGCCGACCTGGCGCCGGTGCTGGGTCCGGTTCCGATCACAAACGTCACCGGCAGCATCGACGGCAGCGCCCGGCTCGCCTGGGGCGACCGCCTGACATCCTCCGCCGAACTGGCCCTGGAGGACGTGACGCTGAACCTCGGCGCCGCGCTGGTCCGCAGCATCGACGGACGGTTGCGGGCCGACAGCCTGATTCCCTTCAGCCTGCCGGACGGCCAGCTCCTCTCGGTGGACGGCGCGGAATTCGGGCTGGTGCTGGAGGAGGGGGCGATGGCCTTTGGCGTTGGCCCGGGCGGCCGGCTGTCGGTCCAGGGGCTCGGGTTCGGGCTGGCCGGCGGGTCCCTGGCGGTGGAGCCGTTCGATGTCGGTCCGGCGGACGACGAACTGCCCATGACGGTGATCATGCGGGGCATCGATCTCGCACGGCTGGCCGAGCAGTTCCCGGTCGAGGGCCTGAGCCTGACCGGGAACATAGACGGCCGGATCCCGCTGCGCCTTAGAGAGGACACGATCACCGTCGAGAACGGTGTCCTGGAGTCGACCGAGGCGGGCGTGATCCGGTATGTCGCGTCGGTGCCTTTCGGCTCCGAGGGGGAAGGCGGTGTCGCGTTGCTGATCAACGCGGTCGAGAACTTCCAGTACGAGGCGTTGCGCGCGACGCTGAACGGCAGGACGGGCGAGGATCTGGACGTGGCGATCCGGCTGACCGGGGCGAACCCCGAGGTCTATGACGGATTTCCCATCGCCCTGAACGTGAACCTGTCCGGGGCGCTGGACCAGATCCTGCTGACCGGACTCAGATCCCTGGCCATCGCCGACGAGGCCGGCCGGATCTTGCGGGGCGAATGAGCATGGATGCAGAGACGAAGGCAGGGACGAAGGCAGGCGAGGCGGACCGGATGCCCGGTCGCCGTTGCCTGATGGCCGGGCTGGCCGCGGCGCCGGCCCTGGCGGCCTGCAATCCGACCGTCCGGGTCGAGGCGCCGTCCGAGCCGATCGAGATCAACCTCAATGTCCGCATCGAGCAGGAGGTGCGGATCAAGATCGATCGCGAGCTCGATGAGCTGTTCGAGGAAGAGGAAGACATTTTCTAGGGGATGGCCGCGATGCTGAGCAGGCGAATTGTCATTGGATGCGGGATCGGGATCGCCGCCATGGGCGCGGCGGGCCCGGCCCTTGCGTTGACGCTGGACGAGGCCCGGGCTTCCGGACAGGTCGGCGAGATGCCGAACGGCTATGTCGGGGTCGTCCGCAGCGGACCCGGCGTGCAGGACCTGGTCGATTCCATCAATGCCCGACGGCGCGAACACTACAAGGAAATCGCCGATGAGGAGGGCGCGCCGATGGCCGCCGTCGAGCAGCGCGCCGGCGCCCGGCTGATCGAGCGCGCCGGGAGCGGCGAGTTTGTGATGAACGCCGGCGGCGCCTGGGTGCAGAAGTAGGCCGGCGCTAGACCGCGCCGGCGCGACGGAGCAGTGCCGCGATGTCCTCGGCCAGCTTGCGGTAGCCGGCGGCGTTGGGGTGGATCGCGTCGCTCTTGAGGCTATTGCTCTCGAGGATGTCCGCCAGCGTCTCCTCCAGATAGGGCAGGCCGAATTCCTCGGCCAGCCGCTTGTAGACCGGCGCGTCGGAGAGGAACACGCCGGGCTTCGGCACGCCGACCAGCACCACCTGCGCGCCCGCCGCCTGCGCCTGCGTGATCATCGCCCGCAGATTGGCCTCCGCGGTGCTTTCCGGCACCCGGCGCAGGATGTCGTTGCCGCCATGGCAGAGGATGACCAGCGCCGGCTGGTACTGGCTGATCACCGAGGGCAGCCGGCGGCGGCCCGCCTCGGTCACCTCGCCCGGCACGCCGGAGCGGATCACCCGCCGGTCGATGAGCCCGGACAGCACCGCCGGATAGCTGGCGTCGGCGCTGGCGCCGGTCCCGTATGTCAGGCTGTCGCCGAAGGCGAGCACCAGGGCGTTCTGCGGCAAGGGCTGCAGCTTCGGCGTCGAGTCGCCGACATCGCAGGCGGCGACGGCAAGCAGCGCGCCGGCCAGGACAAGCCGGGCCAGCCAGCCGATGGGCATGGCCGAATTTCTCGGGATCACGGAAATGCGCAGCGGTCCACGGCGACCTGGACGAAGCTCCGCCGGCCGGGCTGGAAGGCGAAACGGAACTCCCGATCCTCAAGCACCACCGATTTGTAGAGCGGCAGCACGCCGCCGACGGTGGTGGTCTCGCCGTCGATGACGGTGAGGGTGATCGAGACCTCGCGGGCCGGGTCGAACCAGCCCTGGATGCCGCCATTGGCGGCGATGGCGTTCTGGCCGAGCCCGGTGACGCTGATCCGGCCGCTGTCGAAGGAGACGATGCCGTCGGCGCCCTGATAGGCCGGGGTCGGCATGACGAAGCGCTTGCTGTCCAGACGGGAACACTCGCGCGGCTCGGCGGCTTCCTGGATGTAGAAGGCGAGCCGGTCCGGGTCCATGCCTTCGGCCAGCCGGCCGGCGGCAAGCTGGGTCAGCTCGAGCAGCGGGCCGGTCGGGATCTCGGTCTCGAAGCGGCGCTGCAGTTCCTCGTAGCGGATCTCGACCGTGCGCACCTCCGACTGGTGGCGCAGCGCGTCGCTTTCCAGGCTGTTCTTCGCCTCCCGCAGCGTCTCCACCTCCGCCAGCAGGCGCGCCTCCTCGGTCTCCACCTGGCGGATGCCGTAGCGGTAGGAGATCGTCGAGGTGACAACCAGGGCGAGAATGACCAGTCCAAAACGGAACAGGCTCGCCATGACTTTCCGGCGGTGCCGTCTTTCCGAATCGTAGAGGCCGAGCGACATGGGCGAAACCGAGGTCAGAAGGCGTGGACGAGTCGGCCGCAGAAGCCGAGTCGCCGGTCGATGCGGCGCGTAACAACTACGACAAGAGACCTATCGCGCCAAGAAGAACACATGCTACGGATAAAGAACCGTTAACCCGCCGAAATTGCGGCAAATTTGCCCTGTCGGGCGGCGAAATCGACAGGCGCCTGCAATATTGTGGTCCGCCAACCGCGCTTGTATTGTGCCGGCCCTGAATTTGGCGCCGGGCGGGCCTGGCGCGGGGGAATCCGAGGGAGGAAGGTATGGCTGACTCGGTTCAGCATTTCATCGGCGGCAAACTCGTCGCCGGGTCCAGCGGCCGTTACAGCGACGTGTTCAATCCGGCGACCGGCGAGGTGGCCCGGCAGGTGGCGCTCGCCTCGGAAGAGGAGATCGGCCAGGCGGTCGATGTGGCGCGGGAGGCCTTTCCGGCCTGGGCCGCGACCCCGCCGCTGGTGCGCGCCCGGGTCATGTTCAGGTTCAAGGAGCTCGTCGAGCGCAACATGGACGAGCTGGCGGCGATCATCACCGCCGAGCACGGCAAGGTGCTGACCGACGCGCGCGGCTCGATCCAGCGCGGGCTGGAGGTGGTCGAATTCGCCTGCGGCATCCCGCACCTGTTGAAGGGCGAGTTCACCGAGAATGTCGGGCGCGAGATCGACAGCTATTCCATGCGCCAGGCGGTCGGCGTGTGCGCCGGCATCACCCCGTTCAACTTCCCGGCCATGGTGCCGATGTGGATGTTCCCGCTGTCGATCGCCTGCGGCAACACCTTCATCCTGAAACCGTCGGAGCGCGACCCGTCCTCCGCCAACTTCCTCGCCGAGCTGATGATGGAGGCGGGCACGCCGCCGGGCGTGTTCAACGTGCTGCACGGCGACAAGGTCGCGGTCGATGCGCTGCTGACCCATCCCGGCATCGGCGCGGTCAGCTTCGTCGGCTCCACGCCGATCGCCGAGTACGTGTTCTCGACCGCGGCCGCCCACGGCAAGCGCGTGCAGGCGCTGGGCGGGGCGAAGAACCACATGGTGGTGATGCCCGATGCCGATATCGACAAGGCGGCCGACGCGCTGATGGGCGCCGGCTACGGTTCCGCCGGCGAGCGCTGCATGGCGATCTCCGTGGCGGTCGCGGTCGGCGACGCCGGCGACAAGCTGATCGAGAAGCTGGAGCCGCAGGTGCGCGGCCTGAAGGTGGCGCCGGGCACCGACCCGGAGGCCGATATGGGCCCACTGGTCACCAAGCAGCACCTGGAGCGGGTGCGCGGCTATGTCGATCTCGGGGTCGAGGAGGGAGCGAAGCTGCGCGTGGACGGCCGCGACCTCAAGCTGCAGGGCTACGAGGACGGCTATTTCATCGGCGGCTGCCTGTTCGACGAGGTGACGCCGGACATGCGCATCTACAAGGAGGAGATCTTCGGGCCGGTGCTCTCGGTGGTGCGCCAGCCCGACTTCGAATCCGCGCTGAACCTGGTGAACACCCACGAATACGGCAACGGCACCGCCATCTTCACCCGCGACGGCGACGCCGCCCGCACCTTCGTGTCGGACTGCAATATCGGCATGGTCGGGGTCAACGTGCCGATCCCGGTGCCGATGGCGTTCCACAGCTTCGGCGGCTGGAAGCGCTCCAACTTCGGCGACCACGGCATGCACGGCATGGAAGGCGTGCGCTTCTACACCAAGCTGAAGACCGTGACGTCCCGCTGGCCGACCGGCATCAAGGGCGGCGCGGAGTTCACCATGCCGGTGATGCGCTAGCGGTCGGCGGTGTAGTAGCGGCTGGACTCGGCGAAGCCGAGGATCGGCGCCCGCACCGTGCCGTCGGGCAGGCGCGTTCCACGCAGCGGGTCCACTGCCTCGACCACATAGCGCGGTTCGTCCGGACCCAGGCCCGTGACGATGATGTCAAAGGTCGTGGCGCGCTCGGTGCGCGGCACGAACCAGTGGATGTTGTCCTGCTCCACGCCGATGGTCGATACCGCGCCGCGCCGGATCGTCTCGTCGATGCTGGGCCGGATGATGACCGCGCCGTCCTCGTCGCGTACCCGGTCGAAATTACGCACACGGAACGCGCCCTCGACCACCAGATGGGCCGACAACATGTGCCGGTGCCCGTGCGGCGTGATGACGTTGCCCCGGTCGAAGCGGAACAGCGCGGCGGCATAACCCAGGCGCCGGGGCGCGCCGGTCTCGTCGCGAAACCGGATCGTCCGCTTGACCGGATCATTGTGCATCCCGCGTCCGGCGACCCTGACCTGCGAGCGGTCGATCTCGGCCATCAGTTGATCGAGGTCGACCGACAGGGACAGCGCCTCGACCTCCCGACGCCATTGCCGCGGCGTGACTTCGCCGCGCGCGAGGGCGCGGGCCAGCTCGTCCTGCCGCCGGATCCATCGCCGCGCCGCCAGGCCCGTCGGAACTTGCGCCCGCGCGGGCGCGAACTCGGCCAACAGGGCGTAGGCCGGAAAGGCGGCGATGACCGATGCCGCAAACTCTCGACGCGTCTGCATGGACCGTTGCTCCCGATCGCCCCGGTCATCATGCGCATCCCGCGATGGTCGAAATGTGGCTTGTCGGCAGCCCGGTGCCGTCCGCGCGGACGTTAGAGCGGCACGTCGAAGTAACCCGGCGCGATCAGGCAGAAGGTCAGCCACATCAGCAGCATCAGCGGCAGGCCGGCCTTCAGGAAGTCGGCGAAGCGGTAGTGGCCGGGACCCATGACCAGCAGGTTGGTCTGGTAGCCGATCGGGCTGGCGAAGGAGCAGTTGGCCGCCAGCAGCACGGTGATCGCCATGACCGCCGGCGGCAGGCCCAGGCTGGCCGCCAGGCTGACCGCGATCGGCGTGAACAGGATGGCGCAGGCGTTGTTGCTCAGCACGTTGGTGGCCACCGCGACGACCAGGAACAGCACCGCCATGTTGATCATCGGCTCGGGCCCGGCGACCGCGCCCAGCACGTTCATGGCGATGTACTCCGCCCCGCCGGTGGCCTGCAGCGCATGGCCAAGCGCCAGGGTCGAGCCGACCAGAACCAGGATGGTGCGGTCGATGGCGCGCACCGCCTGGCGCAGGTTCAGACAGCCGGTCACGATCGTCGCCAGCGCCCCGAACAGCGCCGCCACGGTGATCGGCACGATGCCGGTGGCGGCGGCCAGCACCGTCACCGCGAAGATCACCGCCGCATGCGGCGCCCGCTTCAGGCGCGGCATGTCGCGCACCGCCCAGGTCATCAGCAGCATGTCCGGGTTGTCGCTCAGCGCGTCGACCCGGTCCTGGTCGCCGACCACCAGCAGCACGTCGCCCGCCTCCAGCCGGATCTCGCTCAGCCGCTGCCGGGCCATGCGGCCGCGGCGCTGGATGCCGAGCACCGGACAGCCGAAGCGGCGGCGGAAGCCGATCATGTCGATGGTCTGGTCGATCATCCGGCTGGCCGGGGTGATCATCACCTCGCCCAGCACGCGCTCGCCCTCCGGCCCCTCCGGATCGTCCTTCGACGGCGCCCCCGGCCCGCCGCTGGCCAGCAGGTAGCCGACATTGCGCGCCATCGCGTCGGTCAGCGCCTGCCGGGTCGCCGCCACGAACAGGATATCGCCAGCGCTCAGCGTTACGTCCTCGAATGGCGGCATGATCAGGTGGTCGCCGCGCTGGATCAGCCGCACGGTGATGTCGGGCAGGGCGCGGAACTGCCCCGCCGCGGATTGCTCCCCGATCAGCGGGCTGTCGGCCAGGATGTCGATCTCGGCGATGAACTGCCGGCCGCCATGCAGCAGCGTCCGGGCCATGTCGCCGCGCTCGGGCAGCAGCCGGGGCAGGACGTAGACCACATAGAGCGCGCCGACGGCGGCCATGCACACGCCGATCACCAGGAAGTCGAACATGCTGAGCGGCGTCTCGCCGATATCGGTCAGCGCGCTGGAGACCAGCAGGTTGGTGCTGGAGCCGATCAGCGTGGTCATGCCGCCGAGGATGGCGGCGAAGCTGAGCGGCATCATCAGCCGGCTCGGCGACATGTTCCGGCGCACCGCCATGGCCTGCATGATCGGGATGAACATGACCACGACCGGCGTGTTGTTGAGGAACGCGCTGGTCAGCATGACGCCGGCGAAGCCGCTGACGAGGGCGAGTTGCTCGTGGTTCTTGGACAGCCGCACGAACATCCGCGTCAGCCCCGACAGGGCGCCGGTCTGCACCATCGCCTGGCCCATCACCAGCAGCGAAAGCACCGCGAACAGCGAGGGGTTGGCGAAGCCGCGCAGCAGGGCCGCGGCGTCGAGCTGGTTGTGTCCGGCGCCATCCGGCAGGGGGAAGACCTGGAACCAGAGCAGCAGCACCGCCAGGGTGGTCAGCGACGTCACCTCCAGCGACACCCGCTCCAGCGCGAAGGACACCATCGCCGCGACAAGCACGGCGATGACCGCCCACATCTGCCAGGCCGGATCGAGGATGACCGTCATGACACCGTCATCCTCCAACAATCATGCCGGGGAGCAAGGGATTCGTGGCGAAATCGGGCAACAGGGCCCGACTTGCCTATTCGAAGAGGTCCCCGCCTTTGACCGAGAAGGGCAGGTCGCCGAGATTGCGCAGGCTCAGGGTGACGAAGATCGAATCGCCCGAGCTGCTGTCGCGGTCCTCGGTGAAGTCGCGCCGCAGGTCGACGCCGATGGTGATGCACTCGTCGCCATAGGCGAGGCCCAGCGAGATCTCGCGCGACTCGTCGAGCTCCAGGTCGCGGCGGAACGATCCCGAGAGCAGCCAGTGCTCCGCGAAGCGGGAGCTGAAGCGGGCGCTGATCTCCTCCACATCCTCATCGGTGCCGGTGCCGGCGATCTGGTCGACGAAGGTGTAGTTGGCGCCGATCCGGAACAGGTCGGGGCCGGCGATCAGATCGACCTCCTGGCGCCGGCCGTCGAAGGTCTGGTGGTCGAAGCGGAACCGGTAATCGAGGTTGAAGAAGGGGGACGGCGTGACGGTGAGCCGGCCGACCCAGTCCGACTGCCGGTCCTCCAGGCCGGAGCCGTCGGGGAACTCGTTGTCTTCGTCGAAGCTGTAGCTCTGGCCGGCGAACAGGGTGGTCGAGCCACCGCCGAAGCCGAAGACGCCGAGCCGAAGGCCGTAGGTGAAACGCAGGCCGCCTTCGACCCGGTCCACGCCGGGGAAGCGGCTGTCGCTGAACAGGTTGATCTCGTCGAACTCCACGTCGACGCTGTCATTGTTGGGGATCTCGTCGACATCGCCCTGGCTCGGGGCCGCGGTGAACGCGGCGATGGGCTCGACGAGCTGCTGGATCGTTCCCTGCTGGCGGATCATCGGAAAGCTGCTGGTGATCGTCGCCCGGGGAAAGACCCTGAACTCGAACACGTCGTCCTGGGTGACCGAGGGGGTGCCCGCCTCCGGCAGGTCGTCGGACCAGTAGAGGTCGCCGCGCACGGCCGTCGACAGGTTGGTCACCAGCCCGAAATCGGCGCGCAGCTCGCGCTGCCAGCCGGTCTCCAGCGAGAACCGCCGGGAGTCCACGCCCTCGGTGCCGGTCTGCACCACGCCGGCCTCCTGTTCGCGGACCAGGTTCAGCGCCTCGGCGCTGGCGAACCATTGGCCGCCGAACAGGCTGCCGGGCTCGCTGACATGCTCGTAGCTGGCCAGCGGCGCCACCAGCGGCTGGTCGATCGTGTCCTGTCGCAGATCCTGGAACCGATACGCCTCGACCGACGCGAAGCTCAGCCCATAGAAGCCTTCGGCATAGGCGCGTGACGTCAGGACGTCGTCGCCGGTCACCTCGAACTGGTCAAGATAGGTGTCGTCGGAGGATTGCTTGATATCGGCGCCGACCCGCCAGTTGTCGGTCAGGTGGAACTCGCCCCGGGCGAAGACATGGCCGCGGATCTCGTCCTGTTTCACGACCTCCGTGGCGCCGACGATCTCGGTACGGTCGCTCTCGTTGATGCTGCCGTCCAGGAAGATCTCGCCGTATTCGAACCGATGCCGGTATTCGGTGCCGAGGACGAAGCCAGCGTCCCGGGTGCCGCCAAGCTGGAAGGTGGCGTCCTGGTTCGGCGCGATGTTCCAGTAGTAGAAGGTCCGCGCGAAGGGCCCGAGATCGCTGGTCGATCCGATCTGGGGGGTCAGGAACCCGGACCGTCGATCGACCGTCGGATCGGGATGCGAGAAATAGGGGGTGTAGAAGACCGGGATGCCGAAGACATCCAGGAACGCATCCTCGTAGATGATGTCCCGGGTCTCGGTATCGTGGATCACGCGCCCGGCCCGCAACTGCCAAAGCGGCGCCCGGTCCGGATCCTCCTCGCACAGGGCGCAGGGGGAGTAGACCGCGCGGCCGACCTCGGTGCGCTCGCCGCGCCGGAGGCCGCGGTCGGCGGCCAGCCGGCTCTCGTCGTCGAACAGAAGGCCGATGCCCTCGATGAAGCCCTCCGCCAGCTCGCTGTCGAGCTCGGCATATTCGGCGAACACCACCTCGCCAGACGGCTCCATGACCATCACGTTGCCGCTGGCGGTGACGACGCCGCTGCGGGGATTGTAGGTGACCGTGTCGGCGGTCAGCAGCCGGCCGGACTGGGAAACCTCGACGTTGCCGCGGGCGATGACGATGTTGAGGACCTCGTCAACCACCAGCTCGTCGGCCGACATCACGACCGGTTCGGGTTCCGCCTCGGCCTCCTGGCCCAAGGTGCGGACCGGGGCCAGGCCGCACACGCCCAGCACCGCAAGAACCCACAGCCACCGCCCCATTCGTTCTTCTCGTCTTGCCGCCGCCACTGCCCGGCCCCCGCATCGGGCAAACGGCAAGACTTTCGAAAGGGCGACTCCAAGTCAACCGGCCTGTGCCCCGAAAAACAGAAAGCCGCCCATCGGGGCGGCCCTTTTCGGTGCCATGCGGCGGCGCGTTGCCGCCGCGATCCGGCCGGCTTAGCTGTTGGCGGCGACCCGCCGAACCGGCCGCAGCAGGAAGGCCGGCGTGTGATCGCCAAGGCCCACCACGACCTCGTCATGGGACTCGGATTTCCCGCCGCGCTTGCCGCGGCTCGACGATCCGCGCTCGCGCTTCGGGGCGCGGCGCTTCGGCTCCTCGGCGGGACCTTCGCGCCGGCCGCCGCGCCGCCGCTTGGGCGCCGGCTGTTCGGCCGCCGCCTCGGCGGCGGGTGCGGGCTCGGCGGTCGCGGCGTCCTCGCGGCCCTCGATCTCCGCCGGCGGGATCGGCGTGCCGGTCAGCTTGTTGATGGCGGCGACGAACTTGCGGTCCTCCGGCGTGGCCAACGTGAAGGCCCGGCCCGACCGCCCGGCGCGGCCGGTGCGGCCGATCCGGTGCACGTAATCGTCGGCGGTGGTCGGCACGTCGAAATTGAACACATGGCTCAACTCGCTGATGTCCAGCCCGCGCGCCGCCACGTCGCTGCAGACCAGCATCTGGATGTCGCCGCTCTTGAACTTGCCCAGCGTTTCTGTGCGCACCGATTGCTGCATGTCGCCATGCAGTTGGCCGGCGTTGAAGCCGTGCCGCTCCAGCGAGCGGAAGACGATCCCGACATCGCGCTTGCGATTGCAGAAGATCAGCGCGTTGCGCACCGTCTCCTGGCGCAGGAGCTGGCGCAGCGTCGCGCGCTTGTCGGCCCTGGGCACCGTGGCGATGAACTGCTCGACGCTGTCGGCGGTGGTGGCCGGCGGCGCGACGGCGATCTGCTTGGGATTGGTCAGGAAGGCCTCGGTGAGGCGCTTGATCTCCGGCGGCATGGTGGCGGAGAAGAACAGGGTCTGGCGGATGGTCGGCAGCTTGCCGACGATGCGCTCGATGTCCGGGATGAATCCCATGTCGAGCATCCGGTCGGCCTCGTCGATCACCAGCACCTTGACGTCGGCCAGCAGCACCTTGCCGCGCTCGAACAGGTCGAGCATGCGGCCCGGGGTGGCGATCAGGACGTCGACGCCGCGGTCCAGCTTGCGGACCTGCTCCTCGAAGCGCTCGCCGCCGATCAGCAGGGCGTAGGTGAGTTTCTCGTACTTGCCGTAGGTCTCGAAGTTCTGCGCCACCTGGGCGGCCAGCTCACGGGTCGGTTCCAGGATCAGCGAGCGCGGCATCCGCGCCCGGGCCCGTCCGGTGGAGAGGATCTCCAGCATCGGCAGCGTGAAGCTTGCCGTCTTGCCGGTGCCCGTCTGGGCGATGCCGAGGACGTCGCGCCCTTGCAGCACATAGGGAATAGCCTGTTCCTGGATCGGCGTCGGCGCCGTGTAGCCCGCGTCGTCGACCGCACGCAGGATTTCGGGCTTCAGCCCGAGGTCAGAAAAACTCATTCGGTGGGTATCTTTTCGCCAGTATTATTGCCGCTCGGCCCGCTTTGGCCCTTAATTGGGGCCGGAGCATAGAAAGTCAAACCGGGATGTCAATATTTGGTTAGCCCGCGCCAAATCGTTGCAGAAACATGATGGCCGCCACATTCGACAACAAACGTTCTTGGCCAGGGTCAGAACAGGTCGACGGCGGGGAGGGGATCGGGGAATGCTGCTGAGTGCCGAGCGGTCCGTGCTGATCGTCATCGATGTGCAGGAGCGCCTGGCGCCCGCGATGCACGGTCTGCAGGCCTTCCTGCGCAACACGGAAATCCTCATGCGTGCGGCGGCGCGGCTGGCTGTGCCGGTCATCATCACCGAGCAGTATCCCAAGGGGTTGGGCCGGACCGTCGAGTCGATCTCGGCGCTGGCGGCGCCGGATGCAGTGGTGGAGAAGATAACGTTCTCCGCCGTCGACAGCGACGATTTCCGTCAGCGGCTTGATGTGGCCGACCGGCCGGAACCCGTGATCTGCGGCATCGAGGCCCATGTCTGCGTGCTGCAGACCGCGCTAGGCCTGCGTGACCGGGGTCGGCGCGTCTGGCTGGTGCGCGATGCCACCGCGTCGCGCCGACCGGACAGCGTCGCGGCGGCGATGGAACGCGCTGCCCGGTTCGGCATGCAGCCGGTCACGACCGAGATGGTGGTATTTGAATGGCTGCGCCAAGCCGGCACGCCCGAGTTCCGCGAACTGAGCGCCCTGATCAAATGATCGCAGGCGCGCACCCATGGCGCGCGCCTGCATCGGCGGGACGGGCGCTAGCGGCAGAGAATCCGCAGGCCCGGGCAGTCGTCATCGTCGAAATCGTTGTCCTGCAGCGGGAACAGGTCGCGGGTGACGCCTTCCATCATGCGCTGGAACGCCTCTGAGTTGGGGCCGGCTTCGGCCACCACATTGGCGCGCACGCCAGTCAGCACACGCGGTCCGGTGCTGCGGCCGCCCTGGCAAAAGGCCGCCTTGACCTGGACCTTCTCCTCGGTTGGGCCGGACTCGACTTCGCCCCGGCACAGCGACCGGTAGGTCGCCGGCTCGACCGGGTTGAAGGCGATGACCACCTTGTACTGGTCGCGGGCGCTCTCGCCGGGCGTGGTGGTGAAGTTGGTGGGCTGGCCGAGATTGTGGCCCTGCATCGACGCGGCGATGAAATCCGGGAACTCCTGGTCGCCGAAACCCTGTTCGGCATACGGGTTGCCGACCGTCTGCACGACGAGGTCGCGGCCACCGGCGGCGTAGTTGAACAGCGAGGGCCGATAGGTCGGCTCCACATAGCTGCGGCGGTGATTGTACTCGCAGGCCGACACGGCGATTGCCGCGAGCAGCATTGCGACGGACTGGACACTGAATTTGCTCATCATGATCCTAACCTTGCGTTTGGCGAACCGATGGAATGAGCCCCCAAAGTGCGGGCGCCTATACGCCAGCTACGGAAATGCTACGGCGACGGATGCAAGGCGCGAGTGACAATCGTCACACCCGCCGTAACGAGTTTGTCAGAATCCCGTGTTGCGGACCGGTCGATCCCGCTCGGCACGGGCACACCGTGCTACCACCCCTGGTTTAATTACGTGAAAGTTTAGGCAATTATTCGGCAATTTAACATTTATTAGCAGGACCATCCGAAAGTATGTCCCGCGACCGGCTGGGGCGGTCGTGCTTGCTCGTTGGCCGACATGGGAACGGCCTTGGATTGGGACATCGGGGTTGAGAATTGGGGGATTACCATGCCGCTATCGAGAGTTTGGTCGATGACTGTCGCATTTTGCGTCGGTCTGGGTGTCGCGGGCGGAGCGCTGGCCGCCGGCCCGCATGAGGAACCGATCCGCGCCTTCGGCGAGAACACCGTGAGGGCCTGGATCAGCAGCCCCGTCGTCGTCGCCGCCATCCGTGAGCAGAACGCGCGGAACGCCGGGCTGAGCGACAGCGATATCATCGCCATGGACCAGCAGTGGCGTGCCGAGACGGGCGCCGACGAGCGGCCGATGATCGACCAGGCGCTGAACAACGAACTGTCGCGGTTCCTGTCGCATTCGAAGGACGAGCAGCGCGGCATCGTCACCGAGGTCTTCGTGATGGACAATCGCGGCCTCAATGTCGGCCAGAGCGACGTCACCTCCGATTACTGGCAGGGCGACGAAGCCAAATGGCAGCAGACCTACCTGGTGGGTCCGGGCGCGGTGATGATCGACGGGGTGGAGCTGGACGAGTCGACTCAGACCTTCCAGTCGCAGCTCAACATGTCGATCACCGACCAGGCGACTGGCGAGGTCATCGGCGCCATCACCGTCGGCATCGACGTCGAGGCGATCATCTGGACCGATGTCGCGGCCGCCACCCGTTAGGCCGCCGCGCGACGCCTTCGGAGACGATCAATTCGCGCCGCGCACCCGGCGGGGGCATGCGCGGCGACACATGGACATCCAGGGGAATATTCAATGAATTCTTCGACGTATGGCCGGATCTTGAGGTCCGGCGGCATTCTCGCACTCGTCCTCATCCTGCTTGCCGCGGTCCCGCTGGAAGCGCGCGCCGACGGCAATCGCGCCTTCGCCATGGCGGGCCGGCAATGGCTTCTGATCGAACGCATGACCAACAGCGCGCTGCTGGCCGCGCTGGACGTCTCGGCATCGCCCAGCATGAATTCGGTGCACTGGTCGAGAAACCGGTTCGACCGCACCCATAGCGAACTGCTCACCGGCGACCAGGACCAGCGGAGCCGTCCGGAAATCGTGACGGCGCTGGACCGGGTCGACTCGCAATGGCGGCAATACGACCGGATCTTCTCGGAGATCGCCGGCGCGGGCAGCATCTCCAGCGACCAGATCCGGACCCTGACGGACAGCCATGCGACCACGGTCGCGGCGCTGGGTGAGATGGTCGACGCCTATGAGCTCTATGTTCATGGCGGCAGCAGCCATTCAATCCTGTCGGCCACCATCGACGAGGCCGGCAAGCTGCGCGCCCATACCCAGAGCGTGCTTCGCGCCCTGCTGCTGGTGGCCTACAACGACCGCTCAGAGTCGGATCGCCAGCGGCTGATCCAGTCGACCCAGGAATTCAACCGGATCCTGATGGGCCTGATCCACGGCGATGGCGAGCTGCGGCTGCTGCCGGCGCCGACCCGGGAGATCCGCGACGAGCTGATGAAGGTCGACCGGATGTGGAAGGAAGCGCTTCCCGTCCTGGAGGCCGCGGCCAGAGGCAACACCGTCACTGACGAGCAGATCGCCACGGTGGCGCAATACTCCAACGACATGGCGGTGCCGCTGACCATGGCGCTACTGATGTATCTGTCGCTCTAGCCAGACCGATAGCGCCGAAAGGAGGCGCGCGCTAGACGTCCAGCTCGCCGACCTTCGGCGCGTTCTGCTGGATGAAGGCCAGGCGCAGCTCCGGCTTGCGCCCCATCAGCCGTTCTACCAGCGATGCGGTCTCCTTCGCCGCCTCCGGGTCGTCATGCTCCGGCAGGCGCACCTGGAAGAGGTTGCGCTGTGACGGGTCCATGGTGGTGTCGCGCAGCTGCGGCGTGGTCATCTCGCCGAGGCCCTTGAAGCGGCTGATCTCGACCGCGCTCTTGCCCTTGAACACCGTTGCCAGCAACGCGTCTTTGTGGGCGTCGTCGCGGGCATAGGCCACCGTCGCGCCATGCTGCAGCCGGAACAGCGGCGGCTGCGCCAGGTAGAGGTGACCGTCGGCGATCAGCCCGCGCATCTCGCGGAAGAAGAAGGTCATCAGCAGCGAGGCGATGTGGGCGCCGTCGACGTCGGCGTCGGTCATGATGATGACCCGCTCATAGCGCAGCCGGTCCTCGTCGTATTCGCTGCGTGTGCCGCAGCCCAGGGCCTGGATCAGGTTGGCGACCTCCTGGTTGCCGGCCAGCTTGTCGGCCGAGGCGCTGGCGACGTTCAGGATCTTGCCGCGCAGGGGCAGGATCGCCTGGATCTCCCGGTCGCGGGCCGACTTCGCGGTGCCGGCGGCGGAATCACCCTCGACCAGCAGGATCTCGGTGCCGTCGGCGGTGGTGCGGCTGCAATCGGTCAGCTTGCCCGGCAGCCGCACCCGGCGGGTCGCGGTCTTGCGGGCCATGTCCTTGGCCTGGCGGCGGCGGGCCCGCTCCTCGGCCCGCTCGCTGATGCGGTCGAGCAGGAGGTTCGCGGCGGCCGGATCGCCAGACAGCCAATGGTCGAAATGGTCCTTGACCGCGCTGTCGACCAGCCGGCCGGCGGCCGGGGTCGCCAGCCGTTCCTTGGTCTGGCCCTGGAACTGCGGGTCGCGGATGAAGACCGAGATCATCACCGCGGCCCCGCCGACGATGTCCTCCGCGGCGATCGCCGAGCCCTTCTTCGACCCGGTCAGCTCCGCGAAGCCCTTCAGGCTGCGCAGCAGGCCCGCGCGCAGGCCGGCCTCATGGGTGCCGCCCTGGGGCGTCGGCACGGTGTTGCAGTAGGAGTTGGTGAAGCCGTCCTCATCCTCCGGCCAGGCGATGGCCCATTCCACGCTGCCGGCGCCGTCCGGGAAGCTGGCGGTGCCGGCGAAGGCTGTCGGCGTCAGGGTGGCGCGGTCGGCCAGCGCGGCCTGCAGGAAGTCGAGCAGGCCGCCGGGGAAGTGCAGGGTGGCGGTGGCGGGCACGCCGCCTTCGGGGTCGGCCTGGGCCTCCGGACAGCTCCAGCAGATCTCCACGCCGCGATAGAGATAGGCCTTGGACCGCGCCATCCGGTACATGCGCTTGGCGTCCCAGGAAGGCGATTTGCCGAAGATCTGCGCGTCCGGGTGGAAGCTGATCATGGTGCCGCGGCGGTTCTGGGTGGCGCCGTCGTCCTTGAGCGGTCCGTCCGGCACGCCGCGGGCATAGCGCTGCGACCACAGGCGGCGGTCGCGGGCGACCTCGACGGTCAGCCGGTCCGACAGCGCGTTGACCACCGACAGCCCGACGCCATGCAGGCCGCCGGAGGTGTGGTAGACCTTGTTGGAGAACTTGCCGCCGGAATGCAGGGTGGTGAGGATCACCTCCAGCGCCGACTTGCCGGGAAATTTCGGGTGCTCCTCGATCGGGATGCCGCGGCCGTTGTCGCGCACGGTGACCGCTCCGTCCTCGCCCAGGGACAGCTCGATCCAGGTGGCGTGCCCGGCCACCGCCTCGTCCATGGCGTTGTCCAGCACCTCGGCCACCAGATGGTGCATGGCCCGCTCGTCGGTGCCGCCGATATACATGCCGGGGCGCCGGCGGACCGGCTCCAGCCCCTCCAGCACCTCGATGTCATGGGCGGAATAGCCATCCTGGGTCGGCTGGGCGCGGTCGAACAGATCGGACATGGGCGGAGTATTAGAATCGCGGTGGTGACGAGGCAAGGATATGCGGTATGCCTAGCCCTTGTTTATACAATATTTGGTATACGCCATGGCGAAACCCGAAACCAATAGCCGTCAATCCGACGATCGGCCGAGGCCGCCGACGGGCCAGCCGGCGCTCAGGACCATCGCCATGCCGGCGGACGCCAACCCCAACGGCGACATCTTCGGCGGCTGGCTGCTGAGCCAGATGGACCTCGCCGGCAGCGTCGTCGCCTATGAGCGCGCCGGCGGACGCATCGCCACCGTTGCTATCGACGCCATGAGCTTCCGCCAGCCGGTCTTCATCGGCGACCTCATCAGCTGCTATGCCACCGTCAACCGCGTCGGCCGCACATCGATCCAGGTGAAGGTGGAAACCTATGTCCGCCGCCGGGAATCCCGCGACCTGGTCCTGGTGACCGACGGGCTGTTCACCTTCGTCGCCATCGACAAGCTGGGCAAGCCGCGACCGGTGCCGTCGGCTGAGCCGGAAGTCCGGGACGTCTGACCGTCGATACGGCCCCTGTCAGAGCCCGTAGGCATGCCCCAGCATCGCGAAACCATAGACCGCGGCAAAGAACAGGGACAGGGACAGGAAGTCGCGCAGCGCGGGCCAGGGTCGCATTGATGTTCTCCGTATGTTCCGGTCGCGGACAGAAGAACATAGTCGGAACATCCGGTCAACCGGATTTCATCGTCCCGGGATCAGGAAGCGGTCGACCGCCATGCTGCCGGACGACTAAGATCGCCCGTGGGGGATGGAAGGGAGATCGACATGCGGATGGGATTGGCCGCCCTGCTGGCCGGTGCGGTGCTGGCGCTGCCGGCGATGGCCGGTGAGGCCGACGTGCTGGACGTGCGGATCGTCCAGAGCGGCTCCGGCACCTATTCCTTCACCGTGACCGTGCGCCATGCCGACACGGGCTGGGAGCACTACGCCGACCGCTGGGAGGTGGTGGCTCCGGACGGCACGGTGCTCGGCACCCGCGTTCTGCTGCACCCGCATGAGCACGAGCAGCCCTTCACCCGCAGCAAGAGCGGCATCCGGATCCCCGAAGGCATCGAGACGGTCACCGTGCGCGCCCATGACAGCGTGGACGGGCTCGGCGGCCTCGAGCAAAGCGTGACGGTGCCGCGCTGACCACCGCCGCCGGCGCCCCATGAGCGCCAGGACAGCCAACGGAGAGACCGAAAGGCGCGCGCCGGGCTTCGCCTCGGCGCTCGGCGTCTGGGGACGGCTGGGGGTGACGTCCTTCGGCGGGCCGGCCGGCCAGATCGCGCTGATGCACCGCATGCTGGTGGAGGAGCGCGGCTGGCTGACCGAGGCGCAGTTCCTGCGGGCGCTCAATTTCTGCATGCTGCTGCCGGGCCCGGAGGCGATGCAGCTTGCGACCTATGCCGGCTGGCGGCTGCACGGCGTTCGCGGCGGGTTGGCGGCGGGTCTGCTGTTCGTCTTGCCCGGCGCGGCGATCGTGCTGGTGCTGGCGGCGGTCTATGCCCGGTTCGGCCAGGCGGATCTGCTGGCCGCCCTGTTCTTCGGGATCAAGGCGGCGGTGCTGGCGATCGTCGTCGAGGCACTGCTGCGGATCGCCAGGCGTGCCTTGAAGACCGCCGGCGACTGGGCCATCGCCTGCGCCGCGTTCGTGGCGATCTTCGTCCTCGGCGTGCCGTTCCCGCTGATCGTGCTGGCCAGCGCGATGATCGGCGCGATGCGGCTGTCCGGCCGGGCGCCGGCGGAGGAGGGCGGTGCGGCCCCGGCGGCCCCGGTCTCCTGGCGCGGCACCGCCCGGACGATCGCCCTGTGGCTGGCGATCTGGTTCGCGCCGCTGCTGGCGATCGCGGCCCTGCTGGGCGGCGACCACGTGCTCGTCGAGATCGGCGTGTTCTTCTCCAAGCTCGCCGTGGTCACCTTCGGCGGCGCCTATGCGGTGCTGGCCTATATGGCGCAGGCGGCCGTGGAGACCCATGGCTGGGTGACGCCGGGCGCGATGCTGGACGGGCTGGGGCTGGCGGAGACCACGCCCGGACCGCTGATCCTGGTGACCGAGTTCATCGGCTTCCTGGCCGCCCATGGCTGGCAGGGCGGGCAATCCCTCTGGCTCGGACTGGCCGGTGCCGCGCTGACCCTGTGGGTCACCTTCGCGCCCTGCTTCCTGTGGGTCCTGGCCGGGGCGCCCTATATCGAATCCCTGGCCCGGCGGCCGATGCTGTCGGCGGCGCTGGCCGGCATCACTGCGGCTGTGGTCGGCGTGATACTGAACCTGGCCCTGTGGTTCGGCCTGCAGGTGCTGTTCCGCGACTTCGCGGAAGTCTCGGCGGGACCCGTGGCGCTCTCGCTGCCGATCCCCGACACCTTGGACTGGCGAGCGCTCGCCGTCTTCGGCATCGCCGCCGCCTGCCTGTTCGCCGGGCGCATCGGGGTGATCGCGACGCTTGCAGTCAGCGGCCTTGTCGGCTTCGCCCTGCACTGGGCGTTCTAGCCAGGCAACTGCTCGAAGCGGATCAGGTTGTCTTCGTTGCCGCCGGGGGCCCGGCCCAGGGAGATGGCGCCGGAGCCGGTCAACTGCAGGCGCTCGCGCTTCAGCAGCATGGGCGGCTGGCCCTCGGCCTGCACATAGGTGCCGTTGGTGCTGATATCGCTGATGTGGAACTGTCCGTGCCGCGCCTCGATGGTGGCGTGCAGCCGCGAGACGGCGCCGTCGGGCACCACCAGATCGTTGTCGTCGACGCGGCCGATGGTGATCTTGCCGGCCGGCCCGTCCACGGTCATCCGCCGGCCCCTGTGCTCCAGCCCCAGCCGGGCATCGCGCCGCCGCGGCGCGGCGGTGAAGCCGCCGATCATGGTCATGTCCTGATCGACCTGGACGATCTCATGCACGGTGATCGGCAGCGCCTTGCCCTTGACCGCGGTCTCCCGGTCCAGCACCCGGGTGCCGGCCCGGTTGGCCTCCGACAGGGTCTGCGCCGCGGCATCGGTGATCAGCACCTCGCCCGGGCGCGCCAGGGCCATGACCCGCGCCGCCAGGTTGACCGTGTCGCCATAGACGTCGCCGGCATGCTCGATCACCGGGCCGACATGGAAGCCCATGCGCACGGTCAGGCCGCCGGAGCGCTGCTGGTCCAGGATGCCGGTGGCGGCACGATAGGCACGGTCGCCGTCGGGCAGCACCGCCAGAGTCTCGGCATCGGCGGTCTTGACGACATGGCCGCCCTCGAACGCCACCGCCGATGCGACCCCGTCGGCGCATTGCGAGATCATCCGATGCGCCCGGTCGTCCCCAAGCGTCTCGTAGAGCCGTTCGCTGTCGCAGACCACTGCGAACAGGACGGCGACATCCGGTCCATGTTTCGACATCTATCGCGGTCGCCCCGCCGGCCGGTCCCCGTTATCCGGCACGCAGGGTCGGTCGCCACCAAGTAATTCCAGCCTCCAATGCGGCAGCCTAGCGTGAACCGCCCCGGGCGGCCAAGCGCGGCATTGCGCGGCGGGCAACGAAGAAGCCCCCGCCGGGCCGGCGGGGGCTCTTGTCACATGACGTCAAGCAGCGCGCGTTACACGCTGTAATACATGCCGAACTCGACCGGATGCGGCGTGTGCTCGAAGGTGTAGATCTCCTCCCACTTCAGCTCCATGTAGCCGTCCAGCATGTCCTTGCTGAAGACGTCGCCCTTCAGCAGGAACTCGTGGTCCGCCGCCAGCGCGTTCATCGATTCGCGCAGCGAGCCGCAGACCGTCGGCACGTCGGCCAGCTCTTCCGGCGGCAGGTCGTACAGGTTCTTGTCCATCGGGTCGCCCGGATGGATCTTGTTCTGGATGCCGTCCAGGCCGGCCATCAGCATCGCCGCGAAGGTCAGGTACGGGTTGCCCGACGCGTCCGGGAACCGCACCTCGACGCGCTTGCCCTTGGGGCTGGTCACGTAGGGGATGCGGCAGGAGGCGGAGCGGTTGCGGGCCGAATAGGCCAGCAGCACCGGCGCCTCGAAGCCCGGGATCAGCCGCTTGTAGCTGTTGGTGGTTGCGTTGGAGAAGGCGTTGATCGCGCGGGCGTGCTTGATGATGCCGCCGATATAGTGCAGCGCCGTCTCCGACAAATCGGCATAGCCGGACCCGGCGAAGACCGGGCTGTCGCCCTTGAAGATCGACTGGTGCACATGCATGCCGGAGCCGTTGTCGTCCTTGACCGGCTTGGGCATGAAGGTGGCGGTCTTGCCATAGGCATGCGCCACCATGTGCACGCAGTACTTATAGATCTGCATGTTGTCGGCGCATTTCACCAGGGTGTCGAACTTCATGCCGAGTTCGTGCTGGGCAGGCGCCACCTCGTGGTGGTGCTTCTCGACCGGCACGTTCATCTCTTCCATGGTGCTCAGCATTTCGGCGCGCAAATCCGAGCCGCTATCGACCGGCGGGATGGGGAAATAGCCGCCCTTGATGCCCGGGCGGTGACCCATATTGCCTTCATCGTATTCGCGGCCGGCATTGCCCGGCGACTCCTCGCTGTCGAGGAAGTAGTAGCCGCGATGCATCTCCGAGCCGAAGCGCACGTCGTCGAATACGAAGAACTCGGCCTCGGGCCCGAAATAGGCGCTGTCGCCGACACCCAGCGAGGCCATGTAGTTCTCGGCCGCCTTGGCGACGGAGCGCGGGTCGCGGTGATAGGGCTGGCCGGTGGAGGGCTCGTGCACGTCGCAGAACAGGATCAGCGAGGGCTGGGCCGCGAACGGGTCCATGACCGCGGTCGACGCGTCCGGCAGCAGCGCCATGTCGGACTCGTTGATGGCCTTCCAGCCGGCGATCGACGAGCCGTCGAACATGATGCCGTCGCTGAAGGTGTCTTCCTCGATGGTGTCGACATGCTGGGCCGTGTGCTGCCACTTGCCGCGCGGATCGGTGAAGCGCAGGTCGACGTATTTGACGTCGTTTTCCTTGATCAGGTCGAACACCTTGGAGATGTCGTTTGACATGCCTCTTTCTCTCTTTTGCTTGCTGGTTGTGTGCTGGCGACGGGCATGACACGCGACCCGCTCGGCCCGAAGGCGGGCAGGGCGCGCGGCGGCGCGTCAGGTTCGGTCAAATGGCGTCTGCACCCTTCTCCCCGGTTCGGATGCGCACGACCTCCTCGATCGGGATCACGAAGATCTTGCCGTCGCCGATGCGGCCGGTCTCCGCGGCGCTCTGGATGGATTCGATGGCCCGTTCCACCAGGCCGTCATCCATCACCACCTCGACCTTCACCTTGGGCAGGAAGTCGACGACGTATTCCGCCCCCCGGTACAGCTCGGTGTGGCCCTTCTGGCGCCCGAAGCCCTTGGCCTCGGTGACGGTGATCCCCTTGATGCCGATCTCGTGAAGCGCCTCTTTGACCTCGTCGAGCTTGAACGGCTTGATGATCGCTTCGACTTTTTTCATGAGCGTCCGTTGATGTCCCTGAGTTGCGTCCGTGGCAGGCCGAGTTGGGCTCGACGATGGCCGTCCGCACGGCATCGATCGCTTCCGGTAAAGCACGGCCCGTGCCAACCGGAGGCCGCGCCGGAAACCGCGATTTCCCGCCGCATGCCGCCGAACGCCGGCCCCGCCGACGTCGATGAATGCCCGTTTTTTAGCACCGGTGCATAAGATTTGTGCACAAAATCGACTATCTCGTAGGCAGTCCGACCCGACGGCTCCATGGGGCGCGACCGGCTGCTGACATCCCCCGGCGCGCCGATGTCCTATCATGCCGCCGGATTGGGCAAGGGAGACGCGATGCCGGGCAAGGCGACGGCCGAATGGCGCATCGAGCAGGTCGACCAGGGGCGGTGGCCGGATCTCTGCCGGCTGTTCGAGAGCCGCGGCGGGCCGCATTATTGCTGGTGCATGGCGTGGCGCGACATGCCCGCCAAGGCGCGGTCCGACAAGGCGGCGAAGAAGGCGGCGCTGCGCGAGCGCGTGGAGGCCGGCATGCCGATCGGCCTGCTCGGCTACCTCGACGGCACGCCGGTCGCCTGGTGCTCCGTTGGTCCCAGATCGTCCTTCCGCCGGCTTTCCAAGCAGGCCGGCGCGGAGGAGGGGTCGGTGTGGAGCATCACCTGCTTCTTCATCACCCGCGCCCATCGCGGCAAGGGACTTTCGTCCCGCCTGATCGACGGCGCGGTTGCCTGCGCCCGGCGCAACGGCGCCGACATCGTCGAGGCCTATCCGGTGGCGCCGTACGCGCCCAGCTACCGCTTCATGGGCCTGGTCCCGCAATTCGAGCGCGCCGGCTTCGTCCATGCCGGCACGTCGGGCAAGTGGCGGCAGGTGATGCGCCTTCACCTGCAACTTCGATAGGTGGGCGCGGCCCGACGCGCCTAGCGCACGTTCTCCGTCAGCCACCGGCCGACCCGCCGCGCCGCCTCTTCGATCGCCTCCACGGAGTTGGCGTAGGAGAAGCGCAGATAGCCCTCGCCCTCGGCGCCGAAGCTGGTGCCGGCGACGACCGCCACGCCGGCCTCCTCAAGCAGCTTGGTCTGCAGCCCCTTCGCATCCAGGCCGGTGCCGGTGATGTTGGGGAACGCATAGAAGGCGCCGCCGGGCTCGACGCAGCGGAAGCCGGGCAACTGGTTCAGCGCCGCGACGATCACCTGGCGGCGCTCGGCGAAGGCGGCGTTCATGGAATCGACCGCGTCCTGCGGGCCCTCCAGCGCGGCGATGCCGGCGTACTGCGCCGCGGCGTTGACGCAGGAGTGGCTGTTGACGGCCAGCCGCGTCGCGCCTTCCACCAGGCTTTCCGGCCAGACCGCGAAGCCCAGCCGCCAGCCGGTCATGGCATAGGTCTTCGACCAGCCATCGAGCACGATCAGCCGGTCGCGGATCTGAGGATAGGAGAGCATCGTCACATGCTCGCGGCCGTCATAGAGCATACGGCTGTAGATCTCGTCGCTCATCACCGCGACCTGGGGATGGTCGGCGAGGCCTGCCACCAGCCGATCGAACTGGTCCTTCGGCACAACCCCGCCGGTCGGGTTGGCCGGGCTGTTGATGATCAGCAGGCGGGTGCGCGGGGTGATCTTGGCCAGCACCTCCTCGGCATCGAAGGCGAAGCCGTTCTCCTCGCGCAGCGGGATCGGCACCGGCGTCGCGCCGGTGAAGCGGATCGCCGACTCGTAGATCGGGAAGCCCGGGTTCGGGTACAGGATTTCCGCGCCCGGCTCGCCGAAGGTCAGCATGGCGAACCACATGGTGACCTTGCCGCCGGGCTCGATCAGCACGTGGCCCGGATCGACCTCGACGCCGTAGCAGCGGTGCAGATAGGCCGCGACCGCCTCGCGCAGCGGCGGGATGCCGGCGGCGGGCGTGTATCCGTGATGGCCGTCGCGCAGCGCCTGCACCGCCGCCTCGACGATGTGCTCCGGGGTTTTGAAGTCCGGCTGGCCGATTCCGAGATTGATGATGTCCCGGCCTTCCGCCGCCAGCTGGTTGGCCCGCGCCAGCACCTCGAAGGCGGTCTCGGTGCCGAGCGTCTTCATCCCGGCGGCTAATTGCAGCATCGGCGTCTCCTCCCGTTCGGGCGGCACTATGCCGTCGGCGGGTGGCGGACGGGAAGGGGGCAGATGCGCTAGACGCCCAGGATCAGCAGCGCGCCGGCGCCGATCAGCGCGACGGTCCAGAGCAGGTCGAGATTGATCCAGCCACGGCGCAGGAATTCCAGCCCGGCCCAGTGATAGACGATGACGGCGATGGCGCCGGTCACCGCCAGCATGGCGGCGGTGTGCACGCCGACCGCGGCCAGGGAGACGGGCAGGGCGGCCGAGGCGGTGATCTCGGCGGCCGGGGAGGCGGTGATGCAGAGCGGGATCAGCACCGGCAGCAGCATGAGGCCGGCACCATGGGCCGTCGCCATCAGGAAGGACCACAGCACCAGCCCGGCAAGGCCGGTCTGCATGCCGACCCGCACCCGATGACGGTGTCCCCGAAGCGCGTGATAGATCGCCCAGCCGATCAGCAGGATGCCGGTGCCGATGCTGAGCAGGTCCTGGTCGACCGACGTGCCGACCACGATCACCAGGAACACCGCCAGCACGATCGCCAGCGCATGGCCGAAGGCGATCGGCAGCAGCGACACCAGGACCACGTTGCGGCTCTGGCGGTGCAGGCCGAGGGCAACGGCGAACAGCCAGCCCATGGCCGGGTTCAGCCCGTGGAAGGCGCCGAGCCCGGCCATGGTCAGCCAGGGCCAAAGGCCGGTCATGTCGTCAAACACCGCTGCACTCGGTCACAAGGGCGTCGGCGCTCCAAGACCCCCCATTGCCCGGAGCGCCGACGCGCCCGTGGCCGGCGGTCGCCGGCTCACGGATAGCAGTAGGAATCCGATGAGCAGTCGCCGCCCTCCAGGCGCACCTGGTGCGGTCGGTGCCCCGCTGGCCATTCGATGAAGAAGTCCTCGTCGAAGGCGATACCGCCGTCGGGATCCGCATCCAGCTTCACCATCCAGCCATCGATGCCGTCGGGATAGAACTGCTCGTCGATGGCGCCGTAGAGCGAGTTGGTGAAGTAGACCCGCTTGCCGTCGCGGCTGATCTCCACCATCTGCGGCCCGCCGTTGAGCGCCCCGTTTGAGGCGCCGGGATGGGTCGCCTTGGAGACGATGCCGCCGATCCGGACTTTTCCGGTCAGCTTCGGATTGAACGGATCGCTGACGTCGTACTGGTGCATGTCGCCGGTGCCCCAGCACGAGACGTAGAGGTACTTGTCGTCCATCGACAGGTCGATGTCGGTGACCAGCGGCGGCACCGCCTTGAAGCCCTTGAGCATGGGCGGCAGCAGATCCGGGTCGGCCGGCTCGGCCGGGATCTCGACCACCTTCTTGACCGCCCATTCGCCCTTCTCCTCGTCCCGGTACCAGGTCCAGATCGAGGAAGAGAGGTCCTTCAGGCTGATCACGCAGCCGACGAAACCGTAGGCCTTGGTCGGGTCGTGCGCCGGGCGCAGCTCGAAGACGAGCTGGTGCTCCTCGCCGAAATCGATCTCCTGCTGGTGCTTGCGGGTGTGCAGATCCCAGAAGTGCAGCTTGCGGCCGTACTGGCTGCCCAGCAGCACCTCCGGCACCAGCCCGTTCTCGAAATTCTCGGGCTTGCCCCACTCGCTGGTGATCATGGTGTCGTGGCCGAGATGCCACCAGAAATCATAGGCCAGGTCCTGGGTGCCCCGGTCGATCTCCCATTTCCCGCGCACGTCGAAATTCTCGTGGTCCATCAGGAAGATGCCGCCGGGTCCGTCATTGCCGGTCTCGCCGCCGCCCAGCGCGTTGACGTAGATGCCCTCGGGCCCGCAATGGGTGGTGTGGATGCGCGAATAGCCGGTCTTCTCCTGCACCTCCTCGGGCTCGATGACGCGGACGATCGTCGGGTTCTTCGGGTCAGGCTGGGTGTCCAGGATGTGGATGCGCGAGGAGCGCAGGCCCGGCACCACCAGATAGCGGCGCTCCACATGCGGGTGCGGCGCGTTGGGGCAGAGGCAGGAGCTGCAGGCGTTCCAGCCGAAATGGTGCAGCTCGTCGCCGGTGTTCGGCATCGCCACCTTGCCGACGATCTGGGAATAGGTGGAGGAGGCGGGGTCGACATCGACCACGGCCAGCTCGTCGGGTACCTGCCGGTCCGGGTCGAAGCTGGCAACGTAGGCGAGCTTCTCCTCCGGCGCCTTCATGGCCATGCGGGGCGACGGATAGAATGTCGGATCGGGTTGCCAAGTCGGCATGTCTGGTCCTCCCATGGAACGCGTTTCTGGGTGGTCGACGAGGATGTCGCGTCTTCTTGGGCGGGCGCGCAAACCCGCAGGCCTGGGGTGGGCCCGGCGTCGTCCTGAAATGAACTCTATGGGAAATTCGGTCCGCCGTTAAACCGAGAATGGTTTCGGTCGTGTAACAGCGCCGGCGGCGGCTCTCTGTCAGGTTCGCATGGCGAAGGCGCGCACCGGAAACGTGCCGAACGCCCGGACCTTGACCGGCACGGCGAAGAACCGGGCGCCGCGGTCGGGCAGGGCGTCGAGACCAGTCAGATGCTCGGCGATCGGGATGTCATGGGCCAGAAGGTCGGAATGCACCGGCCGCGCGCCGGTGTCGGTGCCGTCGATGTTGAGCGAGTCGATGCCGACCAGGGCGGCTCCGGCCTTGCGCAGCCAGATCGCGGCGTCGCCGGTCAGGTAGGGATGGCCGGTGACATACCGCTCGGTGTTCCAATGCGCCGACCAGCCGGTCTGCACCAGCACCGCCTTGCCGGCCACGTCCAGCCCTTCGAAGGCCGAGACATCGATGGCCCTGCCGCGCCCGGCATCGGCCCGGATCACCACCGTATCCAGGTCGGCCAGGCTCTCCAGCGGCAGCTCGGACAGGTCCCTGCCGTCGGCGTAGCGGTGGAAGGGCGCGTCCACATAGGTACCGGTGTTGGCGACCATGTCGATGCGGCCGATATGGAACTCCGTGTCCTCGGCGTAGTGCGACCGCGACGCCTCACGGGACAGGAAGTCGCAAATGTGCGGCCCCGGAAGTCCGGGATAGGTGATCATCCCGTCGGTGACGGTGTGGCTGAGGTCGATGAAGCGGGATTGGCTCATGGCGCGTCTCCAGGCCGGCGGGGCGGGAATTCCCGCCATGTTCGCAGCGCCGATCGCCGAGGCAAAGGCTTGACGACGGCCGGCGGATGACGCATATCACCGGCCTCCCGGTGGCGGCCGTAGCTCAGCTGGTAGAGCGCTCGGTTGTGGTCCGAGTGGTCGTGGGTTCAAATCCCATCGGTCGCCCCATCTTCTCCCTGGAACATCTCCCGTGTCGTGCCGAGGCCCGCGCCTCCGGCCGTGGTGTTGGGGCGCGGTTACTCGGCTCATCCGCCACGAGTCAGGCGAGGGCTTGACCGACGCTCCATCACGCACTACATTTATTTCTGTAATAACAGAAATATCTAAACGGACCAAATGCCCTGGCATGGGCCGGGATCCGGAAAGGAGGAGCCGTGTTGACGATCGTGGCCCATGCAACCTTCTTGATCCTCGCCGCCGGGCTCGCCCTGAACATCGGACACGTCCTGTGGCGCCATGGCCGTGGCGGGCCGAGGGCGGCGGTCGATTGGCGCGATCGCATGAGCGCCGGCGCGTCGTTTGGCGGCCCGGTGGTGCTCGGATTCGGTATGGTGGCCGTCGGCGCCGCTTTGCTTTTGCTGGTGTTTGGAGATCCGCCGGAGACCGTTCTCGAGGTCGTCCTGTTCGTCGGGACGCGGCTTGGCGCCTTCCTGGTCGTCCTGGGCGTGACCTATTTCAAATGCCTGACCGTCCTGACCCGGGCGGCCGCCGTCGATGCGGCCCGGGCCCCGGCGATCCCGGCGGAGCCGTTGCGCCCGCGCCGGGCGCGGGAAGACCCGTTGGACCGGGTCTTCGAGGCGGCGCGGCTGGACGCGCCCTCGGGGCTCTGACGCAGGATCAGTCGGAGACGCCGTTCGGGCGGCTCCGCGTATCGGTCCATTTTCGAGTCTCGAATTCGAGAACCGCTTCCACGGCGGCGCGGACATACGGGTCGGTCAGGACCGCGACTGCCTGCTCGCCGATGACGACGTCATCGCGCTCGCCCCCCGGGAAGTGCACACGCCAGCCCTTGCCGGGATCGCGGCTGACCTCCAGATCGCCGTCGATCGTGCAGATCGTGAATCGCGGCGATATCGACATGCTGGGACCCCCACACGTTGCTTTCAGATAGTCCTGCAATGCCATGCGTCCTGGTTCCCTCGTTTTGCGACGAACCGTTTCGGGACGCTGGACCTGGCCGTGGGGCCGGTCCGGCATTGGGTGATCCGCAGTCTAGCGGCCGTCCCGAAGACGGCAGTGATATCGGACACAGCAAGAACCATGCCCGCGCGACCCGACTGCGGTCTGGTCGCTGTATCGCGGTGCCGGTGTCCGCCCGGCTGCCCGAACTGTAGGCAACCTCCCCTCGATTGACTGGCAAATGACCGGCGCCCCGTGCGCTGGCGCCACCCTCCCAGACCGACCTCACCGCCTGATCACAATCGTCTCGCCGAAAGGTCGCGTGACGGCTTGGCGATGCCGGGCCGGCGGCGCACACTCGAAAATGTCGGAACGGGAGTGGATTGCGCGATGCACGGAAGCGGGCGGGAACTGCTGACGGTCGCCGAGATGGGCGAGGCCGACCGGCTGGCGATCGCCGGCGGCACGCCGGGCATCCAGCTCATGGAGAATGCCGGCGCCGCCATCGCCGCGGCGATCCGCGAGCGCTGGGACCGGCGCCTGGTGCTGGTCCTGTGCGGACCGGGCAACAATGGCGGCGACGGCTGGGTCGTCGCCCGGCTGCTGGCCAAGGAGGGCTGGCCCGTCCGCCTCGCGACCCTCGTCGACCCGCAGGCGCTCGGCGGCGATGCGGCCTTGGCCGCCAAGCGCTGGACGGGCCCGGTGGAGCGCCTGTCGGAGAATGCCGTCGACACAGTGCTGGACGGCGGGCCGCTTGTCGTGGACGCGCTGTTCGGCGCCGGGCTGGCGCGGCCGGTCGACGGTGTCGCGGCGGCGGTCCTGCGACGCGTCGCCGAACGCGAGCTGACATCGGTCGCCGTGGACATGCCCAGCGGCGTGCACGGCGACAGCGGCGCGGTGCTTGGCGATGCGGCTCCGGCGGCGCTGACCGTGACCTTCTTCCGCAAGAAGCCGGGCCATGTCCTGATGCCGGTCCTCCAGTCGCCGCAGGGCCGGGCGCTCTGCGGCGCGCTCGTGGTCGCCGATATCGGCATACCCGACGCCGTCCTGGAGACCATCGCGCCGGCGACCTGGGAGAACGACCCGGCACTGTGGCGCGACGACCTCCCCCGAGCGGAGCCGGCCGGTCACAAGTACCGGCGCGGCCATGCCCTGGTCCTGGGCGGCGCCCGCATGACCGGCGCGGCCCGGCTCGCCGCCCAGGCGGCCCGGCGCGCCGGCGTCGGGCTGGCGACTATCGTAGCGCCGGAGCCGGCCTGGCCGGTCTACGCCGCCGGACCGCCGGGGCTGCTGGTGGAGACCGAGGACCGCTGGTCGGACTTGATGGCCGATGCGCGGTGGAACGCGGTCCTGGTCGGTCCCGGGGCCGGGGTGGGAGAGGCGACCCGCCAGCGGGTGCTGGACGCCTGCTCCAACAAGGCCACCGTGATCGATGCCGACGGCCTCTCCAGCTTCGCCGGCGATCGCCAGGCGCTGTTTGAGGCCATCGACGGGTGGTGCGTCCTGACGCCTCATGAGGGGGAATTCACTCGGCTGTTCGATGTGCAGGGCAGCAAGCTGGAGCGCACCCGCGCGGCGGCTCGTGAGAGCGGTGCGGTAGTGCTGTTGAAAGGTCCCGATACGGTCATCGCCGATCCGGATGGCCGGGCGGTGGTGAACACCAACGCGCCGCCGGAGCTGGCGACGGCCGGCAGCGGCGATGTGCTGGCCGGGATGATCACCGGGCTGATGGCCCAGGGCATGGCGCCGTTCCCGGCCGCCTGCGCCGCCGCCTGGATGCATGGCGAGGCGGCGTCGGCGTTCGGGCCGGGGCTGATCGCCGAGGATCTGATCGACGGGCTGCCGGCAGTGCTGCGCGGGCTGGCGGACCGGAATCCCTGATGCGGCGCGGCGCGAGGGCAGGCGTCCGATTTGTCCTTCGCGGTCGGAATCGGGTGTGCTATAGACCGCGCCGCGATGGCGCAGGGTGCCGGCACGATGCCGGATTTCCCCTCCCGGCGCGGGCGTGGCGGAACTGGTAGACGCACTGGCTTTAGGTGCCAGCGACGCAAGTCATGGGGGTTCAAGTCCCTCCGCCCGCACCAGCCGGACCGGCCGCGCCGATCGCGGAAGAACGACGGACCGCCCGGATAAGCGGTCCGGAGAACGCAGAGCAGGCATAGAGACCCATGCAGGTGACCGAGACAGCGGCCGACGGTTTGCGCCGCGAGTACAAGATCATTGTCGATGCCGCCGATATCGAGCAGCGCGTCACCGAGCGGCTGGACGATCTGGGCGGCAAGATCCGCCTGCCGGGCTTCCGCCCCGGCAAGATCCCCCGCAAGATCCTGCGCCAGCGCTACGGCAAGTCCGTCCTCGGCGAAGTGCTGGAGGGCGCGGTCAACGACAGCTCGCGCGAGACCATGTCCGATCGCGGCATCCGTCCCGCGCAGCAGCCCAAGATCGAGATCACCAAGTTCGATGACGGCGCCGACCTGGAATACACCATGGCGGTCGAGATCCTGCCGGACATCGAGCCGATCGATTTCGGCGCCCTGAAGCTCACCCGCCTGAAATGCGAGGTGACCGACGACACCGTCGCCGAGGGGCTTCAGAAGCTGGCCGATGGCCGCAAGAGCTTCACCAAGGTGGCCAAGGCGCGGGCCGCGAAGCTCGGCGACCAGGTCCTGATCGATTTCTCCGGCGGCATCGACGGCGAGAAGCGCCCGGAGATGCAGGGCACCGACATGGAGGTCGAGCTCGGCTCCGGCTCCCTGATCCCCGGCTTCGAGGACCAGATCGTCGGCAAGAAGGAGGGCGAGTTCACCATCGCGGTCACCTTCCCGGAGGATTACCACGCCGCCGAGCTGGCCGGTAAGGCCGCCGAGTTCGACGTGACCCTCAAGGAGGTCCGCGAGGCCAAGACCATGGAGGTCGGCGAGGACCTGGCCAAGGATGTCGGCTTCGACGATCTGGACGGGTTGAAGGACGCGGTGCGGCGGCAGACCGAGACCGAGTTCGAGCAGGTCTCCCGCGCCCGCATCAAGCGCGCGCTCCTTGACTTGTTGGCGGAAGGGCACACTTTCGAGGTTCCGGCCGGCATGGTCGATGCCGAGTTCGACTCGATCTGGCAGCAGGTGGAGGAGGCCCGCAGGAACGCCGGCGACGACGATCCCGACGCCGGCAAGAGCGACGAGGAGCTGCGGGACGAGTATCGCGGCATCGCCGAGCGGCGGGTGCGGTTGGGCCTGATCCTGTCGGACGTGGCGCAGAACAACAACCTGCAGATCAGCCAGGACGAGCTGAACCGGGCGATCATCGCCGAGGCGCGGCGCCATCCGGGCCAGGAGCAGCAGGTCTTCGAGTTCTTCCAGAAGAACCCGCAGGCGGTCGACGGGCTGCGGGCGCCGATCCTGGAGGACAAGGTGGTCGACTTCATCCTGGAGATCGCCGAGATCGAGGAGAAGGCGGTCACCCCGGAGGAGCTGCTGCGCGACCCGGACGACGAGGCCGGGGAGAAGCCGGCCAAGGCCAAGCCGGCCGCGAAGAAGAAGGCGGCGGCGAAACCGACCGCCAAGGCCGCCAAGGAGAAGGCCCCGGCCAAGGGTGCGACAAAGAAGAGCACCAAGGCCGAAAGCTAGGCTGCGGTCCCAAGCTCGACACATTTGATGTGTCGACTTCCAGACCGGTGATTCACCCGTCGGCGGGGTGCCGGCGGGGCCGCATATCCAGGTCGCAGAGGGCGAACCGAAGTGGAACCGAGAGACGATATGGACGGGTTTGAGCCGCGCATGAACACGCTGGTCCCCATGGTGGTCGAGCAGACCAACCGGGGCGAGCGCGCCTTCGACATCTATTCGCGGCTGCTGTCGGAGCGGATCATCTTCCTGATCGGCCCGGTGCATGACGCCGTCGCCAGCCTGGTCAGCGCCCAGCTGCTGTATCTGGAGTCGGAGAACCCCAGCAAGGACATCGCCTTCTACATCAATTCACCGGGCGGCGTGGTGACCGCCGGCATGGCGATCTACGACACCATGCAGTACATCAAGAACGACGTCTCGACGGTGTGCATCGGCCAGGCGGCCTCGATGGGCTCGCTGCTGCTTGCCGCCGGCGCGAAGGGCAAGCGCTACGCGCTGCCGAACAGCCGGGTCATGATGCATCAGCCCCATGGTGGCGCCCAGGGCCAGGCTACGGACATCGAGATCCAGGCCCGCGAGATCCTCAAGATGCGCGACCAGATGAACGCGATCTACGTCCGCCACACCGGCCAGAAGCTGGCGACCGTGGAGGAGGCGATGGAGCGCGACCGGTTCATGTCGGCGGAGGAGGCGGAGACCTTCGGAATCGTCGATCAGGTGGTTGAAAAACGCCCCGGCCTAGACAAGGAACCGGAGGCAAAATGATTAACTTAACTATATGTTGATCGGTTCCACACTCTCATGTTGAATGAAAATGTTGCGGGTGTGTTTTCAGTCGGGAATACTCGGCGGATTGCATAACAACCCAAATCGATTCCGGGCATTGCCGACCCGGACTCACAGCGGGTTCCGATCGAGGAAAAACGGCGCAATAACGGAGCTTCGATGAGCAGCGGCAAATCTTCCGGCGGCGACTCCAAGAACACTCTCTACTGCTCCTTCTGCGGAAAGAGCCAGCACGAGGTGCGGAAGCTTATTGCCGGCCCGACCGTGTTCATCTGCGACGAGTGCGTCGAGCTGTGCATGGACATCATTCGCGAGGAGAACAAGACCACCCTCGTGAAGAATCGCGACGGCGTGCCGACCCCGCGCGACATCCACACGGTTCTGGATGACTACGTCGTCGGCCAGGCCCACGCCAAGCGGGTCCTGTCGGTGGCGGTGCACAACCACTACAAGCGCCTCGCCCACGGCCAGAAGAACGGCGATGTGGAGCTGGCCAAGTCGAACATCCTGCTGATCGGGCCGACCGGCTGCGGCAAGACCCTGCTGGCCCAGACCCTGGCGCGGATCATCGACGTGCCCTTCACCATGGCCGACGCCACCACGCTGACCGAGGCGGGCTATGTCGGTGAGGATGTCGAGAACATCATCCTGAAGCTGCTGCAGGCCGCCGACTACAATGTCGAGCGGGCCCAGCGCGGCATCGTCTATATCGACGAGGTCGACAAGATCAGCCGCAAGTCCGACAACCCGTCGATCACCCGCGACGTGTCGGGCGAGGGCGTGCAGCAGGCCCTGCTGAAGATCATGGAGGGCACCGTCGCCTCGGTGCCGCCCCAGGGCGGGCGCAAGCATCCGCAGCAGGAGTTCCTGCAGGTCGACACCACCAACATCCTGTTCATCTGCGGCGGCGCCTTCGCCGGGCTGGAGAAGATCATCTCCCAGCGCGGCCGCGGCACCTCGATCGGCTTCGGCGCCGATGTGCAGAGCCCGGAGGACCGCGCCACCGGCGAGGTGCTGCGCGAGGTCGAGCCGGAGGACTTGCTGAAGTTCGGCCTGATCCCGGAATTCGTCGGCCGCCTGCCGGTCGTCGCCACCCTGGGCGATCTGGACGAGGACGCGCTGGTCTCCATCCTGACCAAGCCGAAGAACGCCCTGGTCAAGCAATACCAGCGGCTGTTCGAGATGGAGGACGTCAAGCTGGCCTTCGCCGACGAGGCGCTGCGCTCCATCGCCCAGAAGGCGATCAAGCGCAAGACCGGCGCGCGCGGCCTGCGCTCGATCATGGAAGGCATCCTGCTGGAGACCATGTTCGACCTGCCGGGGATGGAAGGCGTGGAGGAGATCGTCATCAACCGCGAGGTGGTCGAGGCGAATTCCAAGCCGCTGATGATCTATGCCGAGAAGCGCGGCGATATGGCGCCCAGCGCCTGACCGTTGCGGACCGCCGGTCTGCGGCTGGCGGTCCGGGCCCGGCTTTTTTCGGTCCCTTGAACCCGTCGGTAACGACGCCAAGTTACAATCAAATCCACCGGTCTTCCGTGGCCGGCTCAAGCCGTTTCCCAAGAGGCAAGGTATATGCTTGAACTGAACCGAGGTGTCCTCTACCCGGTGCTTCCGCTGAGGGACATCGTCGTCTTTCCACACATGATCGTGCCGCTGTTCGTGGGCCGCGAGAAATCGGTTCGCGCGCTGGAAGACGTGATGAAGGATGACAAGCAGATTCTGCTGGTCACCCAGAAGAACGCCGCCCAGGACGATCCCGGCCCCTCCGACATCTACTCCGTCGGCACCGTCGGCTCGGTGCTGCAGATGCTGAAGCTGCCCGACGGCACCGTGAAGGTGCTGGTCGAGGGCGGCCGCCGCGCCTCCATCGTGCGCTTCACCGACAATCCCGATTTCTTCCAGGCTTTCGGCGACGTGATCGACGAGATCGGCGAGGAGGGCCAGGAGGTCGAGGCGCTGGGCCGCGCTGCCGTCGCGCAGTTCGAGCAATACATCAAGCTCAACAAGAAGATCCCGCCGGAAGTCCTTGTTTCGATTAATCAGATCGACGAGCCCGGCAAGCTGGCCGACACCATGGCCTCGCATCTCAGCCTGAAGATCCCCGAGAAGCAGCAGCTTCTGGAGACGCCGTCGGTCGCCGAGCGGCTGGAGAAGGTCTACGCCTTCATGGAGGGCGAGATCGGGGTGCTGCAGGTGGAGAAGCGCATCCGCGGCCGGGTCAAGCGCCAGATGGAGAAGACCCAGCGCGAGTATTATCTCAACGAGCAGCTCAAGGCGATCCAGAAGGAGCTCGGCGAATCCGAGGACGGCCGCGACGAGCTGCAGGAGCTGGAAGAGCGCATCGCCCAGACCAAGTTGTCCAAGGAGGCGCGCGAGAAGGCCATCGCGGAGCTGAAGAAGCTGCGCAACATGAGCCCCATGTCCGCCGAGGCGACGGTGGTCCGCAACTACCTCGACTGGATGCTGGGCATCCCGTGGAAGAAGCGGACCAAGGTGAAGAAGGACATCCGTCTCGCCGAGAAGGTCCTGAACGACGACCATTTCGGGCTGGAGAAGGTCAAGGAGCGGATCCTCGAATACCTCGCCGTCCAGCAGCGGATGAACAAGATCAAGGGCCCGATCCTGTGCCTGGTCGGCCCGCCCGGTGTGGGCAAGACCTCGCTCGGCAAGTCGGTGGCCAAGGCCACCGGCCGCAACTTCGTGCGCATGTCGCTCGGCGGCGTGCGCGACGAGGCCGAGGTGCGCGGCCATCGCCGCACCTATATCGGCTCCATGCCCGGCAAGATCATCCAGGGCATGAAGAAGGCGAAATCATCCAACCCGCTGTTCCTGCTGGACGAGGTCGACAAGCTCGGCGCCGACTGGCGCGGCGACCCGTCCTCGGCCCTGCTGGAGGTGCTGGACCCGGAGCAGAACCACACCTTCAACGACCATTATCTGGAGGTCGACTACGACCTCTCGGACGTGATGTTCCTGTGCACCGCCAACACGCTGCGCCTGCCGCAGCCGCTGCTGGACCGCATGGAGGTCATCCGCATCCCCGGCTACACCGAGGATGAGAAGGTCGAGATCGCCAAGCGCCATCTGATCAAGAAGCAGATGGAGGCGCACGGCCTGAAGGAGGGCGAGTGGACCATCTCCGACGACGCCCTGCGCGAGCTGATCCGCTACTACACCCGTGAGGCCGGGGTGCGGAACCTGGAGCGCGAGATCGCCAATCTGACCCGCAAGGCGGTGAAGGACATCCTTCTGAAGGGCGAGAAGGGCGGCAAGGTCGCGGTCACCCGCCGCAACATCGAGAAGTTCGCCGGCGTGAAGCGCTACCGCTACGGCGTCGTCGAGATGGAGGATCTGGTCGGCGTGACGACCGGCCTGGCCTGGACCGAGGTCGGCGGCGAGCTGCTGTCGATCGAGGCGGTCGGGGTGCCCGGCAAGGGCAAGGTCACGACCACCGGCAAGCTGGGCGACGTGATGCGCGAATCGGTGCAGGCGGCGGAAAGCTATGTGAAGTCGCGCTCGGTGGAGTTCGGCATCAAGCCGACCGAGTTCGCCCGCAAGGACATCCACGTGCATGTCCCCGAAGGCGCCACCCCGAAGGACGGCCCCAGCGCCGGCGTCGCGATGGTGACCTCGATCGTCTCGGTGCTCACCGGCATCCCGGTCCGCAAGGATGTGGCGATGACCGGCGAGATCACCCTGCGCGGCCGGGTGCTGCCGATCGGCGGCCTGAAGGAGAAGCTTCTCGCCGCACTCCGCGGCAGGCTGAAAACCGTATTGATTCCAAAGGATAACGAGAAAGACCTCGCCGAGATCCCGGACAATGTGAAGCGCGGGCTGACCATCAAGGCGGTCGGCGCGGTGGACGAGGTCCTGGCCGAGGCGCTGACCGAGCCGCTCGAGGCCATCGAGTGGATCGAGCCGGCGGACGTCGAATCGGTGGCCTCCGTCGGAGGCGACACGGACGACGAGAATGTCGTCCGCCATTGAGCTAAAAATGGCGGAATTCTCAGGAAAATAAGTGCGTCAAAAGCGTCGGGGCGATTGACCCCGGCGCTTTCTTGCGCTTACACTCCGCGCCTCAAATCGAGCGATCCTGCTCGACTCCGTATCGCCGGCAACGGCTCAGTCATGCTTGGTTGCGACCCGCGTGGACGGTGCTCCCGTCGATATGGAGAAGTGTCAGATCAGTTCGATTGTGCTTCCGGATAGTTTCACATCTCCTGAGTCCAAGAAGGGGGGCTTGAAGTGAACAAGCAGGATCTCGTTGCTCACGTTGCAGATGCCGCCGGGTTGTCGAAAGCCGATGCCACCAAGGCGGTTGATTCCGTGATCGACGGCATTACCGATTCGCTGAAGAGGGGGAACGAAGTCCGCCTCGTTGGTTTCGGTACGTTTGCAGTCGCCAAGCGCGCGGCGTCCAAGGGCCGCAATCCGCGCACCGGCGCACCGATCGACATCCCGGCGTCCAAGCAGCCCAAGTTCAAGGCTGGCAAGGCACTGAAAGACGCCGTGAACTGAGTTTCCGATGGAGTGCCGGACCGTCGGCATCGATCCATCGGTCCGGCATCCATCGCAGGCTTACACGTACTTGGGGTTTGCGGCCGCTTCCCCGATCCGGCATCCGCCGGTGCCGCATTGGGCAAGCGGTTCAGACGATAAGAGACCGGGTTGGACAGCCAGCCCGGTCTTCTTATGTTAGGAGCCGCGATCCTGCGATCGGGCGATTAGCTCAGCTGGCAGAGCGCCTCGTTTACACCGAGGAGGTCGGCGGTTCGATCCCGTCATCGCCCACCAGGCCCGGAGAATGCACGCCTCTCGCCCGATAGGGGTTTGTGTCCGATGACCGGCTGTGCCGGCAGCCGTGTCCGTGCCCGATTTCTCGCCTTCGCGCGCTTGACAGGACGAGGCCGAATGCGTATCTCAAGCGCCTCGCTGAACCGAGGGGTTCAAGCGCCTGCGCGGGTGTAGCTCAGTTGGTTAGAGCGCCGGCCTGTCACGCCGGAGGCCGCGGGTTCAAGTCCCGTCACTCGCGCCATTTCCTTCCGATCGAAGACGACGCGACCATCCGCCGCGCGGGCTAGTCCGGCTCGCGCACGTGGAAGGTGACGGTGTAGCTCTCGTCGTCCGACGGGGCGGCGCCCAGCGAGATGGTGCCGTCGCCCAGCAGCGGCACGGATTCGCGCTTCAGGAAGATCTCGTGGCCGTTCTCCGGCGCCACGAAGGTGCCGTTGGAGCTCTGGTCGGTGAGCACGAATCGGTCGCGGCTCATCTCGATCACCGCGTGGCGGCGTGAGGCGAAGTAGCTCTTCACCACCAGGTCGCAGCGCTCGTCGCGGCCCAGCACCAGGGATGGGGTGCCGTCACCGATGCGGTAGATCCGGCTGCCATGGCGCAGGGTCAGCAGGCCCGGCTGGCGGGTCCGGCCGGCCCGCCGCTTGTTGCTGGTCGGCACGAAGGTGGTCTGGTGGTCGGACGACTGGGTGCGCACGGAGAAGATCTCCACCGGCCGGCTGCGCCCGCGCACGGTCGTTGTGTCGAACAGCCGCACCCAGTCCTTCAGATTGTCGGACAGCGCGCGCACCGTCTCGCCGGTCAGCAGGATCTCGCCCGGCCGGGCCAGGGCCGCCACCCGTGCCGCCAGGTTCACCGCGTCGCCATAGACGTCGCCGCCATCGGCGATCACCGTGCCGTAGTTGAAGCCGGCGGTGATGGTGATATGGCCCTCGCGATAGGTGTCCTGCATCTGGCGCGCGGCGTCGAAGGTCTGGTCGGCCGTGTCGAAGACGCTCATCACGCCGTCACCCTGGGTGCGGATGACGGTGCCGTTGTACTGCTTGGTGATCTCCACCAACCGGTCCAGGCAATCATGGATCAGCCGGTGCGCCTCTTCGTCGCCCAGGTTCTCGTACAGACGCACGCTGTTGCACACATCCGCGTACAGGATGCCAAGATTGTGGGTCGGCTCGCCCATATGATGCCTATACCGCCCCGTTTCCCCGAGATGCCGGGCGTCGTTCCCATCGCCCGTCCGCCGTCAATTGTCTTCCGTGACAGGCGGTTCCGGGACCAAGTATAGCATTTTATCTATATAGACTACACCCGGTCTCCGGATTCCTGCCAGGAGGATTCAGGGTACCCGGACCGGGCCCGTGACGGCGGCCCGACCACCGGGGTACCCCATCGCGGCGGAACCGCCGCGCACCGGTCGGGTCGGGAGGGCCCGATGGCCCTCAAACGTTGAGGAATCGGGCCGATTTCGCTTCCCTTGCCTGACGCTCCGGCCTATATCTCTAGCCGAAACACGCGTGGCGCGGACCCCTACAACGGGTTGAGTTGTCTGGATTTTCCTCCCGTCGCCACTTTCGGATCACCGCTGCCCGAGGCGCCGCATGTCGCAATCGCTTTTGGCCGAATACTTCCCGATCCTGCTCTTCCTGGGCATCGCTATGGCGATCTCGGCGGTGATGGTCGGGATGTCCTATCTGGTCGCCGAGCAGAAGCCCGACAGCGAGAAGGTCGCGGCCTTCGAATGCGGCTTCGACGCCTTCGACGACGCCCGGTCGCGCTTCGATGTGCGTTTCTACCTGGTCGCCATCCTGTTCATCATCTTCGACCTGGAGGTCGCCTTCCTGTTTCCCTGGGCGATTTCGCTGGGCGACATCGGCATGTACGGGTTCTGGTCGATGGTGATCTTCCTCGGCGTGCTGACGGTCGGGTTTGTCTATGAATGGCGCAAGGGAGCGCTGGAATGGGAGTAGACGGCAAGCCCGTGGCCACGGCCGGCGCGGCGACGCCGGCGGTGCAGCAGGACGAGGTCGTCGCGGCGGTGTCGTCGGAGCTCCAGGACAAGGGCTTCCTGGTCACCTCCCTGGACAGCGTGCTGAACTGGGCCCGGACCGGGTCCCTGTGGCCGATGACCTTCGGGCTGGCCTGCTGCGCGGTGGAGATGATCCACGCCTACATGCCGCGCTACGACCTCGACCGGCTGGGCGTCATCCCGCGGCCGAGCCCGCGCCAGTCCGACGTGATGATCGTCGCCGGCACCCTGACCAACAAGATGGCGCCGGCCCTGCGCCGGGTCTATGACCAGATGGCCGAGCCGCGCTGGGTGATCTCCATGGGCTCCTGCGCCAATGGCGGCGGCTACTACCACTACTCCTACTCGGTGGTGCGCGGCTGCGACCGCATCGTACCGGTCGACATCTACGTGCCGGGCTGCCCGCCGACCGCCGAGGCGCTGGTCTACGGCATCCTGCAGCTGCAGAAGAAGATCCGCCGCGGCGGCCGGATCGTCCGTTAGCCGGCGGCATCGCGATGGTCGATCGCTCTCTCACCGAGCTTGGCGAGTACATCGCCGCGGAACTGGACCCGGATGTCTCCGGCTTCCAGGTCATCAACGGCCAGCTCGTGGTCACCGCGCGCGCCGGCGCCATCTGCCGGGTGCTGACCTTCCTGCGCGACGACGCCGGCTGCCTGTTCGAGCAGCTCACCGATGTGAGCGCCGTGGACTATCCGGAGCGCGAGCAGCGCTTCGAGGTGGTGTACCAGCTCCTCAGCATGAAGCAGAACCGGCGCCTGCGGGTGAAATGCGTCACCGAGGAGGAGCAGCCGGTGCCCTCCATCGCCGGCGTGCACCCGTGCGCCACATGGTTCGAGCGCGAGACCTGGGACATGTTCGGGATCTTCTTCTCCGACAACCCGGACCTGCGCCGCATCCTCACCGATTACGGCTTCGAGGGGCATCCGCTGCGCAAGGATTTTCCGCTGACCGGCTATGTCGAGGTCCGCTACGACGACGAGCAGAAGCGGGTGGTCTACGAGCCGGTCAAGCTGACCCAGGATTTCCGCACCTTCGATTTCCTGAGCCCCTGGGAGGGCATGACCCGGCAGCCGCTGCCCGGCGACGAGAAGGCGGAGGAGGGCAAGCCCTCCGACGGCGCGTGAGGTGCAGGTAGGCCAATGACCGATACCCAGATCAAACCCTACACGATGAATTTCGGGCCGCAGCATCCCGCGGCCCATGGCGTGCTGCGGCTGGTGCTGGAGATGGATGGCGAGGTGGTCGAGCGCGCCGACCCGCATATCGGCCTGCTGCACCGCGGCACCGAGAAGCTGATCGAGTACAAGACCTACCTCCAGGCGGTGCCGTATTTCGACCGGCTCGACTATGTCGCGCCGATGAACCAGGAGCACGCCTTCGCGCTGGCCACCGAGCGGCTGTTGGGCATCGAGGTGCCGATCCGCGGGCAGTACATCCGTGTGCTGTTCAGCGAAATCTCGCGCATCCTCAACCACATTCTGAACTTGACGACATATGCCCTTGATGTTGGTGCGATAACCCCGTCGCTTTGGGGCTTCGAGGAGCGTGAGCTCCTGATGGAGTTCTACGAGCGCGTCTCCGGCGCCCGGCTGCACGCGGCCTATTTCCGGCCCGGCGGGGTGCATCAGGACATGCCGGCGGGCCTGGCCGAGGACATCTGGGAATACACCGAGCATTTCCCGAAGTTCCTGGCCGATCTGGAAGGGCTTCTGGCCGAGAACCGGGTGTTCAAGCAACGCACCGTCGATATCGGCACGGTCTCGACGGAGGACGCGATCGCCTGGGGCTTCACCGGGCCGATGCTGCGGGCCTCCAACGTCGCCTGGGATCTGCGCAAGGCACAGCCCTACGACGTCTACGACCGGATCGATTTCGACGTGCCGGTCGGCCTGACCGGCGACTGCTACGCCCGCTTCCTGGTGCGCATCGAGGAAATGCGGCAATCCAACCGCATCATCCGGCAGTGCCTGGAGGATATGCCCCCGGACGGGCCGGTGAAGGTCAACGACCACAAGGTGGCGCCGCCGCCGCGGGCGGAGATGAAGCGCTCCATGGAGGCGCTGATCCACCACTTCAAGCTCTACACCGAGGGCTACCACGTGCCGGCCGGTGAGACCTATTCCGCGGTCGAGGCACCGAAGGGCGAGTTCGGCGTGTACCTGGTCTCCGACGGCACCAACAAGCCCTATCGCTGCCGCATCCGCGCCCCCGGCTTCGCCCATCTGCAGGCGCTGGATTTCAGCAGCCGCGGGCACATGCTGGCCGACACGGTCGCGATCATCGGTTCCATGGACATCGTGTTCGGGGAGATCGACCGATGAGCTTCGGCGCGCCCGCACCGGACTCCCAGCAGCCGGCCGAGTTCCAGTTCAACCCGGAGAATCTGAGCCGGGCCAAGGAGATCATCGGCAAGTATCCCGAAGGCCGCCAGCAGAGCGCCTTGCTGCCGCTGCTCGACCTGGCCCAGCGCCAGCACGACAACTGGCTGCCCCGCGCTGCCATGGACTATGTCGCCGACCTGCTGGAGATCCCGCCGATCCGCGCCTACGAGGTCGCCAGCTTCTACACCATGTTCAACAAGGCGCCGGTCGGCCGCCATTTCATCCAGGTCTGCACCACCACGCCGTGCTGGCTGTGTGGCTCCAACGACGTGCTCAAGGCGATCAAGGACAAGACCGGTGCCGGGGTCGGCGAGACGTCGGCCGACGGCACCGTGACCGTGGTCGAGGTCGAGTGCCTGGGCGCCTGCGTCAATGCGCCCATGGTCCAGATCAACGACGACTACTACGAGGACCTCGACTACCAGCGCATGGGCGAGCTGATCGACGCGCTGGCCAAGGGCGAGGCGCCGAAGGTCGGTTCTCAGATCGGTCGCAAGGGCAGTCAGGCCCTGTCCGGCCCGACCACGCTGCTGGAACCGCCGAAGGTGGTGGTGCCGAAGGAAACCAAGGCGCGTAAGCCCAAGGCGAAGGACGAGGCCGGTGACGAACCGGAGGCCGAGGCCAAGCCGAAGCCCAAGCGCAAGGCCGCGCCCAAGGCCAAGGCAGCCGCCAAGGCGGAGGCCGGGACGAAGGCGCCGGAAGCCGGGGACGACGACGCCCCCGAGGTCAAGGACGAGGGCTGAGCGATGCTCCAGGACAAGGACCGCATCTTCACGAACCTCTACGGCTGGTACGGCTGGGACGTGGAGTCCGCCCGCCAGCGCGGCATCTGGGACAACACCAAGGCGCTGGTGGCGCTGGGCCGCGAGAAGATCATCGAGGAGGTCAAGACCTCGGGCCTGCGCGGCCGCGGTGGCGCCGGCTTCCCGACCGGGCTGAAATGGTCCTTCATGCCCAAGGAGTCGCCGGACGGCCGCCCGAGCTACCTGGTCATCAACGCCGACGAATCCGAGCCAGGCACCTGCAAGGACCGCGAGATCCTGCGCTTCGATCCGCACCGGCTGATCGAGGGTGCCTTGGTCTCCTCCTTCGCCCTCGGGGCGCATGCCTGCTACATCTACATCCGCGGTGAGTTCTACGGCGAGGCGTCGAATGTCCAGAAGGCCATCGACGAAGCCTACGACGCCGGTCTCCTGGGCAAGAACGCCGCCAATACCGGCTGGGATTTCGACCTCTACCTGCACCGCGGCGCCGGCGCCTATATCTGCGGCGAGGAGACCGCGCTGCTGGAAAGCCTGGAGGGCAAGAAGGGCCAGCCGCGCAACAAGCCTCCTTTCCCGGCGGGCGCCGGCCTCTATGGCTGCCCGACCACGGTGAACAATGTCGAGACCATCGCCGTGGTGCCGGAGATCCTGCGCCGCGGCGGCGACTGGTTCGGCGCGCTGGGCCGGCCAAAGAATGCCGGCACCAAGCTGTTCTGCATCTCCGGCCATGTGGAGCAGCCCTGCAACGTCGAGGAAGAGCTCGGCGTGCCCATGAAGGAGCTGATCGAGCGCCATGCCGGTGGCGTGCGCGGCGGCTGGGACAATCTGCTGGCGGTGATCCCCGGCGGCTCCTCGACGCCGATCCTGCCGAAATCCGACTGCGAGACCGTGCTGATGGATTTCGACAGCCTGCGCGAGGCGCGCTCCAGCCTGGGCACAGGCGGGCTGATCGTCATGGACAAGTCCACCGACGTGATCTACGCCATCGCCCGGCTGTCGCATTTCTACATGCATGAGAGCTGCGGCCAGTGCACCCCGTGCCGCGAGGGCACGGGCTGGCTGTGGCGGGTGATGCAGCGCATGGTCAAGGGCAATGCCCGAGTCGAGGAGATCGACATGCTGCTGGAGGTCACCAAGGAGATCGAAGGCCATACGATCTGCGCCCATGGCGACGCATCGGCCTGGCCGGTCCAGGGGCTGATCCGGCATTTCCGCCCGGAGATGGAGCAGCGCATCCGCGAATACCGCGACGCCGCCCACAGGACGGCGGCGGAATAGGGGGCGGGGAGCATGCCGAAACTGACCATCGACGGGATGGAGATCGAGGTCGAGCCGGGCACATCGGTGCTGCAGGCCTGCGAGCAGCTCGGCATCGAGATCCCGCGCTTCTGTTATCACGAGCGCCTGTCGGTGCCGGCCAATTGCCGCATGTGCCTGGTGGAGATGGAGCGGGCGCCCAAGCCGATCGCGTCGTGCGCCATGCCCTGTGGCGACGGCATGGTGATCAAGACCGACACCGAGCTGGTCCATAAGGCCCGCAAGGGCGTCATGGAATTCCTGCTGATCAACCACCCGCTGGACTGCCCGATCTGCGACCAGGGCGGCGAGTGCGACCTGCAGGACCAAGCCATGGCCTACGGCTTCGACCGCAGCCGCTTCGAAGAGAACAAGCGGGCGGTGAAGGAGAAGAACCTCGGGCCGCTGATCAAGACTTTCATGACCCGGTGCATCCACTGCACCCGCTGCATCCGCTTCGCCGACGAGATCGCCGGCACGCCGGAGCTCGGCGCCACCGGCCGCAGCGAGCACATGGAGGTCGGCACCTATATCGAGAAGGCGATCTCCACCGAGCTGTCCGGGAACATGATCGACATCTGCCCGGTCGGCGCGCTGACCTCCAAGCCCTATGCCTTCAATGCCCGCTCCTGGGAGCTGCGCAAGACCGAGTCGATCGACGCCCTGGATGCGGTCGGCAGCAACGTCCGCGTCGACGCCCGCGGCGGCGAGGTGCTGCGGGTCCTGCCGCGGCTGCATGAGGATGTGAACGAGGAGTGGATCAGCGACCGCACCCGCTTCGCCTATGACGGTCTGAAGCGCCAGCGCCTGGACCGCCCCTATGTGCGCCGCGACGGCAAGCTGCGCGAGGCGAGCTGGGACGAGGCCTTCACGGCCATCGCCGAGCGCATGTCCGGCCTGTCCGGCGACGAGATGGCCGCCATCGCCGGCGATCTCTGCGACGCGGAGTCCATGCTGGCGCTGAAGGAGTTGATGGCCGGGCGCGGCGTGACCAGCCTCGACTGCCGCCAGGACGGCGCCCGGATCGATCCCTCGGTTCGGTCGAGCTACCTGTTCAACACCACCATCGCCGGCATCGAGGCCGCCGATGCGATCCTCATCGTCGGGTCCAACCCGCGCTGGGAAGCGGCCATGGTCAACGCCCGCATCCGCAAGCGCTGGCTGGCCGGCGGGCTGAAGGTCGGGGTGGTCGGGCCGCAGGTCGATCTCGGCTACCGCACCCAGTATTTGGGCGCCGGGCCGCAGACCCTGGAGGAGATCGCCTCGGGGTCCCACGATTTCGCCAAGACCCTGAAGGGCGCCGAGCGGCCGATGCTGATCCTGGGGCAGGGCGCCCTGGCCCGCGAGGACGGCGCCGCCGTGCTGGCGGCTGCCCGCCAGGTCGCGGAGAGCTGCGGCATGATCGCCGAGGGCTGGAACGGCTTCAACGTGCTGCACACCGCCGCCGCCCGGGTCGGCGGCCTGGACCTCGGCTTCGTGCCGGCGTCCGGCGGCCGCGACGTGGCCGGCATCCTGGAGGGTGCGCAGTCCGGCGCGGTGAAGCTGGTCTGGCTGCTGGGCGCCGACGAGATCGACGCGAACCGCCTCGGCGAGGCTTTCGTCGTCTATCAGGGCCATCACGGCGACCGTGGCGCCCATCGCGCCGACGTCATCCTGCCGGGCGCGGCCTACACCGAGAAGAACGGCACCTACGTCAATACCGAGGGTCGGGTCCAGCGCGCCCGCCTGGCGGTCTATCCGCCGGGCAACGCGCGCGAGGACTGGAAGATCCTGCGCGCCTTCAGCGCCCGGGTCGGCGATCCGCTGCCTTACGACACCCTGGATGCCCTGCGCCGCCACATGGCCCAGGTCGCGCCGGTCTTCGCCGCGGTCGACGTGCCGGGGCAGGCGGACTGGGCGGCGTTCGGCGAGGCGGGCAAGATGGACGCGGCGCCGTTCGCCTCGCCGGTCGACAATTTCTACATGACCAACCCGATCTGCCGCGCCTCGGAGACCATGGCGGCCTGCGTCGAGCAGATCCTGAACGGTGGCGCATCGGCCTCGGAAAGGACCGGGACCGATGGATAGCCTGCTGCAGCCGCTGTTCGAGTCCTATCCCTGGTTCGAGTCCTATGTCTGGCCGACCTTCGTGCTGCTGGTGCAGATCGTCGTCATCATCGTCGTCGTCCTGGTCGGCATGGCCTATCTGACCTATGCCGAGCGCAAGGTCATGGGCGCCATGCAGCTGCGCCAGGGCCCGATGGTGGTCGGCCCGATGGGTTTGCTGCAGCCCTTCGCGGACGGGCTGAAGCTGCTGGGCAAGGAGACCATCATCCCGGCCGGTGCCAACCGGGTCGTCTTCATCATCGCGCCGATGATCACCTTCCTGCTCAGCCTGGTGGCCTGGGCGGTGATCCCGTTCGACATCGACTTGGTGCTGGCCGACATCAATGTCGGCATCCTCTACCTCTTCGCGATCTCCTCGCTGGGCGTCTACGGCATCATCATGGCCGGCTGGGCGTCGAATTCGAAATACGCTTTCCTGGGCGCGCTGCGCTCCGGCGCGCAGATGGTGTCCTACGAGGTCTCCATCGGCTTCGTCATCATCACCGTGCTGCTCTGCGCCGGGTCCCTGAACCTGTCTGAGATCGTGATGGCCCAGCGCACCGGCTGGTGGGGCGGCGACACCGGCTGGTTCGGCGGCTGGTACCTGTTCAGCCCGCTGGCACCCATGGCGGTGCTGTTCTTCATCTCGACGCTGGCCGAGACAAACCGGGCGCCCTTCGACCTGCCGGAGGGCGAATCGGAGCTGGTCGGCGGCTACAACGTCGAATACTCGTCGATGACCTTCGCGCTCTTCTTCCTCGGCGAATACACCAACATGATCCTGATGGCGGCGATGACCACCATCCTGTTCCTGGGTGGATGGCTGCCGCCGTTCGACGCGGTGCCGTTCACCTGGGTGCCGGGTCCGGTGTGGTTCGCGCTGAAGATCGCCTTCTGCCTATTCGTGTTCATCTGGGTGCGCGCGACCCTGCCGCGCTATCGCTACGACCAGCTCATGCGCCTGGGCTGGAAGGTCTTCCTGCCGTTCTCGCTGTTGTGGGTCGTGGTCATCGCCGGCCTGCTGATGGCGTTCGACCTGGCGCCCTGATCGGGGCTGAGGAGAGAGACCCATGTCGTTCATCGAGCGCTCGACCCGCGGCCTGCTGCTGACCGAGATCCTGTCCGGGCTGGCCCTGACCTTCCGCTACATGTTCAAGCCGAAGGCGACCATCAACTACCCCTATGAGAAGGGGCCGCTGAGCCCGCGCTTCCGCGGCGAGCACGCCCTGCGCCGCTATCCCAACGGCGAGGAGCGCTGCATCGCCTGCAAGCTCTGCGAGGCGATCTGCCCGGCCCAGGCGATCACAATCGAGGCCGAGCCGCGCGACGACGGCAGCCGCCGCACCACGCGCTACGACATCGACATGACCAAATGCATCTATTGCGGCATGTGCCAGGAGGCATGCCCGGTGGATGCCATCGTCGAGGGGCCGAACTTCGAGTTCGCCACTGAGACCCGAGAGGAACTTTTCTATAACAAGGAGAAGCTGCTGGCGAACGGCGACCGCTGGGAAGCCCAGATCGCCGCCAACATTGCAGCCGACGCACCGTACCGCTAAAAGACCCGCAAATCAGTGGGGGTTTGGGCGCCTCGTTCTTGGCGTCCGCATCGTTCGACAGGGAGTATCCGATACCGTGACGCCGTCCGCTTCACGCGCAGGCCGCGGGGACGCCGGGACATGATCGTCCAGGCCCTGGCATTCTACCTGTTCGCCTTCATCGCCATCGCCTCGGCCGTGATGGTGATCTCGGCGCGCAACCCGGTGCACTCGGTGCTGTTCCTGATCCTGGCCTTCTTCAACGGGGCCGGGCTGTTCGTCCTGATGGGCGCGGAGTTCCTGGCGATGATCCTGGTCGTCGTCTATGTCGGCGCGGTCGCCGTGCTGTTCCTCTTCGTCGTGATGATGCTGGACATCAACTTCGCCGAATTGCGCGAGGGATTCCTCCAGTATCTGCCGATCGGCGCCCTGATCGGATTCATCCTGCTGGCCGAGCTGATCTTCATCTTCGGCGCCTGGGTGGCGGCGCCGGAAGCCAGCACCTTCGCCGGCGCACCGGGCCGAACGCCGGGGGCGGCGACCAATACCGAGGCGCTGGGCCGGCTGATCTACACCGACTACATCTACCTGTTCCAGGCTGCCGGGCTGGTGCTGCTGGTCGCCATGATCGGCTCCATCGTCCTGACCCTGCGCCAGCGCGAGGGCGTGCGCCGCCAGCGCGTCGCCGACCAGATCGCCCGCCGCCGCGAGGAGGTCGTGGTGGTGCGGCAGGTCGAGAGCGGGGAAGGCGTCTGAGATGCTCGAGATCGGCCTGTCCCACTACCTGGTCATCGCCGCGATGCTGTTCACGCTCGGCATCTTCGGCATCTTCCTGAACCGCAAGAACGTTATCATCATCCTGATGTCGGTCGAGCTCATGCTGCTCGCCGTCAACATCAACCTGGTGGCCTTCTCCACCCATCTCGGCAATCTGGTCGGCCAGGTCTTCGCGCTGTTCGTGCTGACCGTCGCGGCGGCGGAGGCGGCCATCGGCCTCGCCATCCTGGTGGTCTATTTCCGCAACCGCGGCACCATCGCGGTGGAAGACATCAATCTGATGAAGGGCTGAGCGCAGCATGGACGCAGCCGCGATCTTCCTGCCGCTGATCGGTTTCCTGATCGCCGGCCTGTTCGGCCGCTGGATCGGCGACCGCGGCGCCATGGGCGTGACCGTGCTGGCGGTCTCGATCGCCGCGATCATCTCCATCTGGCTGTTCTTCGACGTGGCGATCGGCGGCAACGAGCGCACGGTCGAGCTCTCCGCCTGGATCCACAGCGGCGATTTCGTCGTCGACTGGGCCCTGAAGCTCGACACCCTGACCGCGGTCATGCTGCTGGTGGTGAACGGCGTCTCCGCGCTCGTGCACATCTACTCCATCGGCTACATGTCGCACGACCCGCACCGGGCCCGCTTCTTCGCCTATCTCAGCCTGTTCACCTTCATGATGCTGATGCTGGTGACGGCCGACAATCTGGTGCAGATGTATTTCGGCTGGGAGGGCGTCGGTCTCGCCTCCTACCTGCTGATCGGCTTCTGGTACCTGAAACCGACCGCCAATGCCGCCGCGATCAAGGCCTTCCTGGTCAACCGGGTCGGCGATTTCGGCTTCGCGCTGGGCATCTTCACAGTCTTCATCCTGTTCGACAGCGTTCAGTTGGACGCCATCTTCGAGCAGGCGCCGGCAGTCGCCGGCACCAGCTTCACCTTCCTCTCCTGGGAAGTGGATGCGCTGACCTGCGCCTGCATCCTGCTGTTCATCGGCGCCATGGGCAAATCCGCCCAGCTCGGCCTGCACACCTGGCTGCCGGACGCCATGGAAGGCCCGACCCCGGTCTCCGCCCTGATCCACGCCGCCACCATGGTCACCGCCGGCGTCTTCATGGTGGCGCGGCTGTCGCCGCTGTTCGAATACGCCCCGGTGGCGCTGATCGTGGTCACCGTGGTGGGTGCCGCGACCTGCTTCGTCGCCGCCACCATCGGCATGACCCAGTTCGACATCAAGCGGGTGATCGCCTATTCGACCATGAGCCAGCTCGGCTACATGTTCTTCGCGCTCGGCGTCTCCGCCTACTCGGCGGCGATCTTCCACCTGATGACCCACGCCTTCTTCAAGGCGCTGCTGTTCCTGGGCGCCGGCTCGGTGATCCACGCCATGTCGGACGAGCAGGACATGCGGCACATGGGCGGCCTGCGCAAGCACATCCCGATCACCTACTGGCTGATGGTGATCGGCAGCCTGGCGCTGGCCGGCATCGGCATTCCGGGCACCATTTTCGGCTTCGCCGGTTTCAACTCCAAGGATCTGATCCTGGAATCCGCCTTCGCCGACCATACCTGGTTCGGCGCCTTCGCCTTCTGGCTCGGCATCGCGGCGGCGACCATGACCGCGTTCTACAGCTTCCGGGTCATCTTCATGACCTTCCACGGGCAGCCGCGGGCCAATGCCGAGGTGATGGCCCATGTCCATGAATCGCCCTGGGTGATGCTGGGGCCGCTGGTGGTGCTGGCGATCGGCGCCGTCTTCGCCGGCATGGTCGGCTACGAGCTGTTCGGCGGCTCGGTGGAGAGCCGGGAGGATTTCTGGCGCGACGCGCTGTTGATGCTGCCCGGCAACGACACCATCGAAGAGGCGCATCACGTGCCGTTCTGGGTCAAGGCCCTGCCACTGATCGTCGGTGTCGTCGGCATCGGCGGCGCCTATCTGGCCTATGTGACGATCCCGTCCATCCCGGGTGCGGTGACCGCCATGCTCAAGCCGCTCCACGTGCTGTTCTTCCGCAAGTGGTTCTTCGACGAGCTGTATGACGCCATCGCCACCCGGCCCAGCCTGCGCCTCGGCCGCGGCCTGTGGAAGGGCGGCGACGGCGCGGTGATCGACGGGCTCGGCCCGGACGGGCTGTCCAAGGCCAGCATCCTGGCGGCGGCCCGGATCAGCCGGCTGCAGACCGGCTATGTCTACCACTACGCCTTCGTCATGCTGATCGGCGTGGCGGCCCTGGTGACGTGGTATCTCGTGACGGTTTCGGGCTAGGGGCGGCGGACGATGGAAAACTGGCCGCTTCTCTCGGTCGTCACCTTCCTGCCGCTGGCGGGGGCGCTGTTCATCCTGATGATCCGCAGTCCGGATCCGGAGGTGGTGGCGGAAAACTCCCGCAACATGGCGCTGCTGACCTCGGTCTTCACCTTCATCGTGTCGCTGGGCATCTGGTACTACTTCGAGCGCGGCTCGGCCGACTTCCAGTTCGTGGAGAAGGTGGAATGGCTGCCGGGCTTCGACATCTCCTACCATATGGGCGTCGACGGCATCTCGATGATGTTCGTGCTGTTGTCGACCCTGCTGACCCCCATCTGCGTGCTCGCCAGCTGGCGCAGCATCAAGGTCCGGGTGAAGGAGTACATGATCTCCTTCCTGATCCTGGAGACCATGATGGTGGGCATGTTCTGCGCCCTGGACTATCTGCTGTTCTACGTGTTCTTCGAGGGCGTGCTGATCCCGATGTTCATCATCATCGGGGTCTGGGGATCCGGTGAGCGGCGCATCTACGCCGCCTTCAAGTTCTTCCTGTTCACCCTGCTCGGCTCGGTGCTGATGCTGCTGGCGCTGCTGGCCATGTATCTGGAGGCCGGCACCACCGACATCCCGACCCTGCTGGTGACCGATTTCAGCCGCTCGATGCAGACCTGGCTGTGGCTGGCCATGTTCGCGTCCTTCGCCGTGAAGGTGCCGATGTGGCCGGTGCATACCTGGCTGCCGGACGCCCATGTGGAGGCGCCGACCGCCGGCTCGGTGATCCTGGCCGGGGTGCTGTTGAAGATGGGCGGCTACGGCTTCCTGCGCTTCTCGATCCCGATGCTGCCGGAGGCGACGGAACTCTTCACGCCGCTGGTCTACGCGCTCAGCATCATCGCGATCATCTACACCTCCCTGGTCGCCCTGGCCCAGGAGGACATGAAGAAGCTGATCGCCTATTCCTCGGTCGCCCATATGGGCTACGTGACCATCGGCATGTTCACCATGACGGTGCAGGGCATCCAGGGCTCGATCTTCCAGATGCTCAGCCACGGCATTGTCTCGGCCGCGCTGTTCCTGTGCGTCGGCGTGGTCTACGACCGGCTGCACAGCCGCGAGATCGCGCGCTTCGGCGGGCTGGTGAACATCATGCCGAAATACGCCCTGGTGTTCATGATCTTCACCCTGGCCTCGGTCGGCCTGCCGGGGACCAGCGGCTTCGTGGGCGAGTTCCTCAGCCTGGTCGGCGCCTTCGCGGCCAACACCTGGGTCGGCGCACTGGCCTCCATCGGCGTGGTGCTCGGGGCGGCCTACATGCTGTGGCTCTACCGCCGGGTGATCTTCGGTGAGCTGAACAAGGAAGACCTGAAGGGCATGCTGGATCTGGGGCCGCGCGAGGTGGCGATCTTTGTGCCGCTGATCGCGCTGGTCTTCTGGATGGGCATCTACCCGTCCAGCTTCATCGAGGTCATGGAAGCCTCCGTCGACAAGCTGATCGCCGACCACCAGCTGGCGCTGGGACAGACGGTCCCGGCGGTTCTGGCCGGCCGCTAGGGGTAGAGAGCAGATGTCCGGCACGATCCCCGATCTCGCTCCCGCCGCCCCGGAAATCTTCCTGGCCTGCGCCGGCATGCTGCTGCTGATGCTGGGCGTGTTCCGCGCCAAGGAGGCGACCCGGCTGGTCTCCTATCTCGCCGTGCTGTGCTTCATCGTCGCCGGGGTGATGGTGATGGCGCTGGGCAATGAGCGGCTGGTCACCTTCAACGGCCTGTTTCTCACCGACGGCTTCGCCACCTTCATGAAGGTGCTGGTCCTGCTCGGCTCGGCGCTGGCGGTGATCATGAGCCAGCGCTACCTGCGCCGCGAGCAGATGGCGCGGTTCGAATACCCGGTGCTGTTCGTCTTCGCCACGCTCGGCATGATGATGATGATCAGCGCCAACGACCTGATCGCGCTGTATCTGGGGCTGGAGCTGCAGAGCCTGTCGCTCTACGTGGTTGCCGCCTTCCGCCGCGACACGGTGCGCTCCTCCGAGGCCGGCCTGAAGTATTTCGTCCTGGGCGCCCTGTCCTCGGGCATGCTGCTCTACGGCGCCTCCATGGTCTACGGCTTCGCCGGAACCACCGGCTTCGTCGAGTTGGCCGAGGTGTTCCGCAACGACTCGGAAGTCGCCGCCGGCCTCATTGTCGGCATCGTCTTCGTCGCCGCGGGCCTCGCCTTCAAGGTCTCCGCCGTGCCGTTCCACATGTGGACGCCGGACGTCTATGAGGGCGCACCGACGCCGGTCACCGCCTTTTTCGCGGTGGCGCCCAAGATCGCCGCCATCGCCCTGTTCGTGCGAGTGATGATCGGGCCGTTCGGCGACTTGGTGGCGCAGTGGCAGCAGATCATCATCGTCACCTCGATCCTGTCGATGACGCTCGGCGCCTTCGCCGCCATCCACCAGCGCAACATCAAGCGGCTGATGGCCTATTCCTCCATCGGCCATGTCGGCTATGCGCTGGTGGGACTGGCCGCCGGCACCGAGCAGGGGGTGCATGGCGTGCTGGTCTACATGGCGATCTATCTCGCCATGAATGTCGGCACCTTCGCCTGCATCCTGTCGATGCGGGTCAATGGCCGCATGGTCGAGGGCATCACCGACCTCTCGGGCTTGAGCAAGACCCACCCGCTGATGGCCGCGTCGCTGGCGGTGTTCATGTTCTCCATGGCCGGCATCCCGCCGCTGGCCGGCTTCTTCGGCAAGCTGTTCGTGTTCAAGGCGGCGGTCGATGCCGAGCTCTACACCCTGGCGGTGATCGGCGTGCTGACCAGCGTGGTGTCGGCCTTCTATTACCTGCGCATCATCAAGCTGATGTATTTCGACGAGCCGGCGGAGGCGCTGGACAGCCCGATCGGCCGCGACATGGCCACGGTCCTGACGGCGACCGGCCTGTTCACCCTGTTCTTCTGGATCGTCGCCTCGCCGATCGTCGACGCGGCCGCGACCGCCGCCGCGACCCTGTTCTGAGGCGCTGATGGAGCCCGAATCCGGGCATGACCTGCCGACCCTGCCTAAGGGCTGGCACCTCCACGATCTCGACGCGGTCGACAGCACCAACGCGGTGGCGCGCAAGCTCGGCGAGGAGGGTGCCGCCGAGGGGCAGGTGATCTGGGCCCGTGAGCAGCGCCAGGGCCGGGCCCGTCGCGGCCGTGGCTGGGACTCGCCGCCGGGCAACCTCTACTGCTCGGTGCTGCTGCGGCCGGACTGCCGGCCCGCCGCCGCCGGGCAGATCAGCTTCGTGACGGCGCTGGCCCTGTCCGACGCGGTGCGGGAGGTTGCGCCGGAGATTGAGGGTCTCCATCTGAAATGGCCCAACGACGTCGTGGTCCAACGCCGCAAGATCGCCGGCATCCTGCTGGAATCGGCGGTGTCGGCCGAGGGAGATGTCGACTGGGTGGTCATCGGGACCGGCGTCAACCTTGACAGCCACCCCGAAGACGTGGATTACCCCGCGACCAATCTGGCGGCGGAGGGCCACCCGTTCGTGCTGCCGGTGACGCTGCTGGAGCATTACGCGGCCCGGCTCGACCATTGGCTGGCGGTCTGGCGGGTGCGGGGATTCGGCTCCATCCGCGACGCCTGGCGGGAGCAGGCGACCGGGATCGGCGAATTGATCACGGTCCGCTTGGACCGGGAGATCGTCATCGGCCGGTTCGAGATGCTGGACGAGGACGGCGCCCTGCATGTGGTGCTGGGCGACGGCAGCCGGCGGCGATTCACCACCGGCGATGTGTTTTTCGGAGTGCCGTGATGCTGCTGGCGATCGATGCCGGGAACACCAACGTGGTCTTCGCCGTCTATGACGGCGATGAGCGGCGTGGAATCTGGCGCATCGCCAGCGACCCGCGCCGCACGGCCGACGAGTACGCGGTCTGGCTGCTGCAGCTCATGTCCATGGCCGGGCTGAAGAAGGAGGACGTCACCGACGCCATCTTCGCCAGCGTGGTTCCGGCGGCCTCGTTCCATATCGTGCGCCTGTGCACCCATCATTTCGACTGCACTCCGCTGGAGGTGGGCTCGCCGGATGTCGATCTGGGCATTGAGGTGCTGCTGGACAATCCGGCCGAGGTCGGCGCCGACCGGCTGGTCAACGCGGTGGCCGCCGCGCAGGCGCACAAGCCGCCGTTGATCGTCATCGACTTCGGCACAGCGACGACCTTCGACATCGTCGACGCGGATGGAAACTACAGCGGTGGCATCATCGCCCCGGGCATCAACCTGTCCATGGATGCGCTGCACCGGGCCGCCGCCAAGCTGCCCAAGGTGGAGGTGGCCAAGCCCGACAGGATTATCGGCAACGGCACCATCCAGGCGATGCAGTCCGGCGTCTTCTATGGCTATGTCGGGCTTATCGAGGGGCTGGTGAGCCGCACCAAGCAGGAATTCGGAGCACCCATGACCGTGGTCGCCACCGGCGGCCTCGCCAGCCAGTTCGCCGACGCGACCGACGCCATCCAGGAGATCGATGGCGAGATGACCATGCGCGGCCTGCTGCACATATACAAACGGAACACCCATACATGACCGATGTGAACGGCGGCGTCCCCGAATTGCGGGACGACGCTCTGTATTTCCTGCCTCTCGGCGGATCCGACGAGATTGGCATGAACCTCTATCTCTACGGGGTCGACGGCAAGTGGCTGATGGTCGATCTCGGCATCGCCTTCGGCGACGAGTCGACGCCGGGGATCGACGTCGTCATGCCCGACCCGGCCTTCATCGAGGAGCGCAGCGACGATCTGGTCGGCATCGTGCTGACCCACGCCCATGAGGACCATTTCGGCGCCGTCCAGTATCTCTGGCCGCGCTTCCGCTGCCCCGTCTACGCCACCCCCTTCGCGGCGGCACTGCTGCGGCTGAAGCTACAGGAGACCGACTTCGCCGACGAGGTCGAGATCGTCGAGGTGCCGCTCTCCGGCACCATCAATGCCGATCCCTTCGCCGTCGAGCTGGTCACCGTCACCCATTCGATCCCCGAGCCGAACGCGCTGGTCATCCGCACCCGCTTCGGCGCGGTGGTGCATTCCGGCGACTGGAAGCTCGACCCGGACCCGCTGCTCGGCGCCCCCGCCGACGAGGACCGCTTCCGCAAGCTCGGCGAGGAGGGGGTGCTGGCCCTGGTCTGCGACAGCACCAATGTGCTGGAGACCGGTTCCACCGGGTCCGAGGCCGATGTCCGCGATGCGCTGACCAAGCGCATGGCGGGGGTGGAGGGCCGCATCGCGGTCGCCTGCTTCGCCACCAACGTGGCGCGGCTGCAGAGCATCGCCGAGGCGGCCCACGCCAATGGCCGGCACTGCGCCCTGGTCGGCCGCTCTCTGTGGCGGGTGCACACCGCGGCGACCGAGACCGGCTATCTCAACCCGCCGGAGCCCTTCGTCAGCGAGAGCGATGCCGGCTTCCTGCCCGAGGACAAGGTGGTGCTGATCTGCACCGGCAGCCAGGGCGAGCCGCGCGCGGCCCTGACCCGCATCGCCCAGGGCGACCACGCCAATATCGTGCTGAGCGCCGGCGACACGGTGATCTTCTCGTCGCGGGAGATCCCCGGCAACGAGAAGGCGATCAACCGGGTCCGCAACCTGCTGATCGGGCAGGGGGTCGCCATCGTCACGCCGGACGACGCGGAGGAGGGGGCACCGATCCACGTGTCCGGCCACCCGGCCCGCGACGATCTGCTGTCCATGTACCAATGGCTGCAGCCGAAGATCGCGATCCCGGTGCATGGCGAGACCCGGCACCTGCTGGCGCATGCCCGGCTGGCGGAGTCCTGCCAGGTCCCGCAGGCCCTGGTGCCGGAGGACGGTGCCCTGATCCGCCTCGCGCCGGGCCGGGCCGAGGTCGAGGACCATATCGCCGCCGGCCGGCTGGCGCTGGATGGCGAGCGGCTGATTCCGCTGCAGGACAGCGACACCATCCGCCACCGCCACCGCATGGCCTATAATGGCGCCGCCATGGCCACAGTACTGGTGAACAAGCACGGCAAGATCGCCGCCGACCCGCAGGTCACGCTGCTGGGGCTGGAGGAGGGCGAGGCGTTGCTCGACTTGCAGGACGACCTCTCCGAGGCGGTTCGCGAGGCGGTCAACCGTTTGCCGACCCTGAGCCGCCGCGACGACGAGACCTTGAAGGAGGCGGCCCGCCTGGCGATCCGCCGCGCCATCAAGGCCCGCCAGGGCAAGAAGCCGATGACCCAGATCCATCTGATGCGGCTGTCGTGAGGGGAGGAGCGCGGAGACGAGAGCTGACACCGCGCCCGTTTCACTCCTCGTCCTTCGACAGGCTCAGGATGAGGACTGAAACTTGCCGATGGGGCGGATGACAATTATGGCGCAAAGGGAGGCCCTCATCCTGAGCCTGTCGAAGGGCGAGGGCCGGGCCGCCGGGCGCTGATGGATGGAAATAGAGTGCACATGATCGGACATCTGAACCACGTCGCCATCGCGGTCCCCGATTTGGAGGCCGCCAGCGCGCTCTACCGCGACACCCTGGGCGCGGACGTCTCGGAGCCGGTCGACCAGCCCGATCACGGCGTGACCACCGTCTTCATCACGCTGCCGAACACCAAGATCGAGCTGCTGCTGCCGCTCGGCGAGAACTCGCCGATCGCCCGCTTCCTGGAGCGCAATCCGGCCGGCGGCATCCATCACATCTGTTACGAGGTCGCCGACATCCTGGCCGCCCGAGACCGGCTGATCGCCGACGGCTATCGCGTGCTCGGCGACGGCGAGCCGAAGATCGGCGCCCATGGCAAGCCGGTCCTGTTCCTGCACCCGAAGGACTTCCTGGGCACCTTGGTCGAGCTGGAAGAGGTTTGAGCCGATGGGCTGGATCAGCTCGCTCTTCGTCTATTTCGTGGCCTGGTTCATCATGCTGTTCGTGGTGCTGCCCTGGGGCGCGCACCGTCCGGACAACCCCAAGCCGGGCCATGCGGAAAGCGCCCCGGACCAGCCGCGCCTGGCCCTGAAGTTCACGGTTACCTCGATCCTGGCCGCTCTGGTCTGGCTGGTGATCTTCCTGATCGCCCAATCCGACCTCGTCTCCTTCCGCGACATGGCCCGGGAGATGCGCGGCTAACGGAGCCGACGCCCCTCAGCCGTCATTGCGAGGAGCCGAAGGCGACGCGGCAATCCACTGTTTGCCGAAAGAGTGGATTGCTTCGTCGCTACGCTTCTCGCAATGACGAGGAAGGGTGTTCAGACCCCGTAGCGGTCGACCGCCGCCTCGTCCCAGGCGATGCCGAGGCCGGTGCCCTGGGGGCGCACCATTCCATCCTCCAGCACCACGGGTTCGTCCATGACCGGCCGTGCCTTGTCGAGGAACTCCAGCCAATGGGCGGTCGGCGTCACCGCCAGGACATGGGCGCTGGCCTCCACGAAGATGTGGGAGGAGACCGGCATGCCGGCGGCCTCGGCGAGGCCCATGGCGCCCAGCCATCCAGTCACCCCGCCGATCTTCATCAAATCGGGCATGGCATAGTCGCAGGCCCGGGCGGCGAGCGCCTTGGCCATGTCGGCGACGAACCACCAGTTCTCGCCGGTCTGGATCGGCACCGGCGACGCCTCCCGGACCGCCGCATGGCCGGCCAGGTCTTCCGCCGGCACCGGCTCCTCGATCCAGTGCGGATCATACGCGGCCAACCGCTCGATCCGCCGGATCGCCTCCGGCGCGGTGAGGGACTGGTTGTAATCCAGCATCAGCGCCACATCGGCGCCGATGATGTCCCGCACCGCCGCCACGGTCTCCAGATCCTGCCGCAGGTCGCCGCCGCCGATCTTGATCTTGATCGCCGTGAAGCCCTGCTCCAGGGAGGTCTCAAGCGCGCCGCGATCGGCGACCGGGTCGACCATGCCATAGCTGTCATAGGCGGGGATCGGGTCGGTGGTGCCGCCCAGCAGCCGCGCCACGGGCAGGCCGGCTGCCCGTCCCTGCGCGTCCCAGAACGCCATGTCGAGCCCGGACAGCGCCATGCCGAGCAGCCCCTGGCGCCCGACCAGTCGGAAGCGGGCGGTGAAGTCGGCCATGCGCGCGGCCGGCGCGGCGTCCGCTCCGAGAAGGATCGGCGCCAGGTCGCCAATCAGGGCGGTCAGGGCCGCCAGGGTCACCGGCGTGTAGCCGAAGATGTAGGACCGCCCAGTGATGCCTTGCTCGGTCGCCACGTCGATCAGCACCAGGGGTGCCGAGAGCAGCGACCCGGAGGCGGTGCGGATCTGCCGGGCCAGGGGCAGGTCGACGGGGCGGGCCGTCACGGATCGGATGGTCAGCGGCTCTGCGTTCATGGCGGTCCTTGCGGCGTTCGATTTGCGCGGGACAGGCAGTCACGCATGGCGGACCGAGGATGTACACTCACTCGTCGGTATACATGGCGTGGACGGCGGGAGAGGTGGATGGCGGACTCCGGAAGCGACACGCGGCGTCGCATCGAAGAGGCCGCCTACGACCTGTTCTATCGCGATGGCTTTCACCGGGTCGGCGTCGATGCGGTGGCCGCCGCCGCCGGCATCACCAAACGCACCCTCTACTACCATTTCGACAGCAAGGACGCCTTGCTTGCGGCGGTCCTGGAGGGTCGCACCGGCCTTGCAGTGGATCGCGTCGAACAGTGGCTCGGCCCGCTGGCGGCAGCGCCTAAGGAGATGGTCGAGCGGCTGTTCGAGGCCTTGGGCGACTGGGCCGCACGGCCGGGCTGGAGCGGCTCCGGCTTCACCCGGCTGACCATGGAGCTCGCCGGCCTGCCCGGGCACCCGGCGCGGCACGTCGCCAGACGTCACAAGGCCACCATCGAGGCGCTGCTCCAGGACCGGCTCGACGGCCATGGGTTCGACGACGCCCCGGGCCTTGCGCGCCGGCTGATGATCCTGCTGGAGGGCTGCCAGGCCATGATCCTGATCAGCGGCGATCGGACCTATGCGCGGGAGGCGTCGGCGGTCGCGCGGCAGCTCCTGGAAGAGGCCGCCGCCGGCAGGACTGCTGCAACTAAAGGTTCCTAATCATCGGATGAATACTTCGGATGCCGGCCAGGCAACAAATGGCCGACCGACGACAGTGGCCGCGCCATAGAAAACGACTCGGCGGACACTATGGATTATTTTATTGCGATTGCCGGCGCGAGTCGCCGCAAATGAGCATGATTTGTTCAAACCGACGGCCAATTCAGCAAGAAACCGCATAAAAAATAGGCAAGCTAACGTTTTAGCTTGCCTTGCCAGACGGCCTATTATTTATCCTTAACGCCGTTCGAAGGTTTTTCCTTCGATATCGCCTGGTGGCGATTCCTCCCTAAACTCGGGCCGCGCCCGTCAACGGCGCGGTCTTTTTTGTCGGCAGAACAATCTACAAAATGCTTCTCCGCAAGTCATCCGTTTTTCTCGGATGACGGCGGACACGGGACGCCCCGGCCGCAGGCGCGACCGGGGCGAAATGTCTTCAGGGTGACGGGCTCAGTTCGGGATCGAGCCCTGCACGCCCTCGACGTACCAATCCATCGACAGCAGGTCCCCGTCGGACACCACGTCGCCGTCGGGAACGACCAGCTCGCCGGCCTGGTTGTGGATCGGGCCGGTGAACGGATGCAGGGTGCCGTCCATGATGCCGGTCTTCGCGGTGTCGGCGATCGCCTGCACCTCGGCCGGGATGGAGGCGTTGTACGCGGACATCTCCAGCATGCCGGTGTTCAGGCCGCCCCAGGTGTCCTCCGAAGACCAGGTCCCGTCGATCACCGCCTGGGCGCGCTGGATGTAATAACTGTCCCAGACATCGACGATGGCGGTCAGGTGGGCGTTGGGGCCGAAGCGTTCCATGTCGGAGGCCTGTCCGACCGCCAGCACGCCACGCTCCTGCGCCGCCTGGACCGGGGCCGGGCTGTCGGTGTGCTGCAGGATGATGTCGGCGCCCTGGTCGATCAGCGCCTTGGCGGCGTCGGCCTCGCGGCCCGGGTCGTACCAGGAGTTCACCCACACCACGCGCACCTCCGCATCCGGCTTGATGCTGCGCAGGGCCAGGGTGAAGGCGTTGATGCCGCGGATCACCTCGGGGATCGGGTGCGAGCCGATATAGCCGATCACGCCGGATTCGGTCATGTGGCCGGCGATCAGCCCGGCGATGTAGCGGCCCTCGTAGAACCGCGCCATGTAGGTGCTGACATTCGGCGCCCGCTGATAGCCGGTCGCGTGCTCGAAGGCCACATCCGGGAAGCTGCGCGCCACCCGCACCGTCGGGTTCATATAGCCGAACGAGGTGGTGAAGATGAGCTTGTGCCCGGTCGAGGCGAGCTGGCGGATCACCCGTTCGGCGTCGGCACCTTCCGGCACGCTCTCCACATAGGTGGTCTCGACCTGGTCACCCAGCGCCGCCTCCAGGGCGAGGCGTCCCTGGTCGTGCTGATAACTCCAGCCATGGTCGCCGATGGGACCGACATAGACGAAGCCGACCTTGAGCGGTTCGGCGACCGCCGCCGTGGCCGACAGCGCGACCGCCGCGCCGATGGCCAAGACGCGGCCAAGCCAATTCCTGTTCATGAACACTCTCCTGCTTGCATACCTGCCAAGATGGGGTCTTGTTGCGCCTATATTCGGCCGATTAGCCGTCCGGATGAAAGGTTTTTCCGAGACAGGCCGGCGCATGCAGCCGGATACGGGTGGCGTCGTAGGAAATCACCACCAGCACCAGTATGGTCGCCAGATAGGGCAGCATCGACAGCACCTGCGACGGCACCTGCAGGCCCGAGATGTTCTGGGCGTGGAACTGCAGGATGGTGACGCCGCCGAACAGGTAGGCGCCGAGCAGAACCCGCACCGGCTTCCAGCTCGAGAACACCACCAGCGCCAGGGCGATCCAGCCGCGCCCGGCGGTCATGTTCTCGATCCACAGCGGGGTGTAGGCGAGCGACAGGTAGGCGCCGGCGAGGCCGGCCATGGCGCCGCCGAACAGCACCGCCAGATAGCGGATGACGATCACCGGATAGCCGATCGCATGCGCCGCCTCGTGGGATTCGCCGACCGCCCGCAGGATCAGCCCCGGCCGGCTGCGGTTCAGGAACCAGGCGATCGCCACCACCATGGCGACCGACAGGTAGATCAGCGCGTCATGGCCGAAGATCAGCGGCCCGATCACCGGCAGGTCGGACAGGCCGGGGATATCGAGCTTGGGCAGGGCGGGCAGGGGGGTGCCGACATAGGAGCGGCCGATCAGGGCGCTCAAGCCGATGCCGAAGATGGTGAGCGCCAGCCCGGTCGCCACCTGGTTGGCCAGCAGGCTCAGCGTCAGCACCGCGAACAGCAGCGCCATGCCGGCTCCCGCCAGCACCGCCATCAGGATGCCCACCACCGGATTGCCGACGCTGACGGTCACCGCGAAGCCGGTCACGGCGCCTACGATCATCATGCCCTCGACGCCCAGATTGAGCACGCCGGACTTCTCGGTGATCATCTCGCCCAGGGCCGCGAACAGCAGCGGCGTGGCGGCGGTGATCGTCGCCACGATGATGGCCACGGTGATGTCCAGCATCGGCATCAGTCGGCCGCCTCTTCCGCCGCCCGCGCGGCGGCGGTTGGGGAAATGCCCGGCCGCCCGACCCGGATGCGGAAGCGGATCAGCACGTCGCTGGCCAGCAGGAAGAACAGCAGCATGCCCTGGAACACGCTGGTGGCGGCCAGCGGCAGCCCCATGGTGATCTGCACCGACTCGCCGCCGACATAGGTCAGCGCCATCAACAGCCCGGCCGCCAGGATGCCGGCCGGATGCAGCCGCCCCAGGAACGCGACGATGATCGCGGTGAAGCCGTAACCCGGGGAGATCGACGGCACCAGCTGCCCAATCGGCCCCGCCACCTCGAACAGGCCGGCCATGCCGGCAAGGCCGCCGCCCAGCAGCAGGGTGAACCAGATGATGCGCTTCTGGCTGAAGCCGGCATACCCCGCCGCCTGCGGCGTCAGCCCGATCACCTTGATCTGGAAGCCGATGAAACTGCGGCTGATCAGCACCCAGCCGCCAACCACCGCCGCCAATGCGAACAGCGCCCCCAGATGCAGCCGTGTCCCGGCGACCAGGATCGGCAGCGTGGCGTCGTAGCCGAACAGGCGCGACTGCGGGAAGTTGAAGCCGTCCGGGTCGCGCCAGGGTCCGTAGACGAAGGTGGCCAGCAGCAGCGTGGCCACATAGGTCAGCATCAGGCTGGTCAGGATCTCGTTGCAGTTGAACCGCGTCTTCAGGAAGGCCGGGATCGCCGCCCAGGCCATGCCGCCCAGGGCGCCGGTGACGATCATCGCCGGCAGCAGCCACCAGCTTTCCTCGCCCCAGAAGGCCAGCGCCAGCCCGCCGCCGCAGATCGCACCCAGGGTGAGCTGCCCCTCCGCTCCGATGTTCCAGACATTGGCCCGGAAGCCCATGGCCAGGCCGACGGCAATCAGCACCAGCGGCGTGGCCTTGACCAGCCATTCGGTCACGCCATAGACGGTGGTGACCGGCTCCACGAAGATCGCCCAGAGCGAGCCGAACGGGTCGAATCCCATCGCCGCGAACAGCACCCCGCCGGCGACCAGGGTCAGCCCGACCGCCAGCACCGGCGTCAGGTACACCCAGGCCCGCGACGCCTCCGCCCGAGGCTCAAGCCGGAGCAGGGGGGTCATGTTGCGCCCTCGAATTTGCCTTCGATGCCTTCGTTGGACCCCTCACCCTCCCACGCTATCGCGCGGGTCCCTCCCTCTCCCACAAGGGGAGAGGGGTACGGGTTCAGCGCTGGCTCCAAGCCCCTCTCCCCTTGTGGGAGAGGGAGGGACCCACGGCAAAGCCGTGGGAGGGTGAGGGGTCTGAAGAAAGCGTGGCCGGCAACGGTCGCAACTTCATCCCGCATGGCCGGCCTCCTCACTGTCCGCGCCTTCGAACAGCCCGCCCATCAGCAACCCGACCTGGTCGACGGTGGTCGCATGGGTCTCCAGGCTGTCGGAGAGGCGGCCGTGGAACAGCACCGCGATGCGGTCGCAGATGGCGAACAGCTCGTCCAGGTCCTGGGAGACGATCAGCACCGCCACGCCCTCATGGGCGAGGTCGATCAATGCCTGATGGATGGCCGCCGCCGCCCCGGCATCGACCCCCCAGGTCGGTGCGGCGGCCACCAGCAGCTTCGGCCTCTGCAGGATCTCCCGGCCGATGATGAATTTCTGCAGGTTGCCGCCGGACAGGCTCTGGGCCTCGGCATGGTGCCCGGTGGCGACCACACGGAACTTGTCGATCACCACCGCCGCGGTCTCCCGCACCGCATCGAAACGGATCAGCCCGCCCTTCACCAGGTCCTGGGTGTCGTAGCCGCTCAGAAGCGCGTTATCGGCCAGGCTCATCTGCGGCACCGCGCCATGGCCCATGCGCTCCTCGGGCACGAAGGCCATGCCCAGCGCCCGCCGCTTGGCCGGCCCCAGATGCCCGGCCGACGTGCCGCCGATGCGCACAGCGTCGCCGACCGGCGACAGCATCTCGCCGGACAGGGCCGCCAGCAGCTCCGCTTGGCCATTTCCGGCCACGCCGGCAATGCCGAAGATCTCGCCCGACCGCACCGAGAAGGAGACATGCCGGATGTCGGTTCCGAACGGGTTGTCGGCGGAGGTCCACAGATGGTCGACGACCAGCATCGGCTCGCCCAGGCTGCTGCCGGCGGTGCGCTGCGGGTCGGACAGCTCGCTGCCGATCATCATCTCGGCCAGGCTGCGGGCGGTCTCCTGGCGCGGGTCGCAGGCCGCCACCACCCGGCCGCCGCGCATCACCGTCGCCCGGTCGCACAGCACCCGGATCTCCTCCAGCTTGTGGCTGATATAGAGGATGGTGCAGCCCTCCGAGGCGAGCTGCCGCAGGGTCTCGAACAGGGTCTCCGCCTCCTGCGGGGTCAGCACCGACGTCGGCTCGTCCATGATGAGAAGGCGCGGGTCCTGCAACAGGCAGCGCACGATCTCCACCCGCTGGCGCTCGCCGACCGACAGCGTGTGCACGTGCCGCGCCGGGTCCAGCGCCAGCCCGTAGCGCTTCGACACCTCGGCGATGCGGGCCGACAGCTCCGGCAGTTTCTCCTTGTGGTCGATGCCCAGCGCCACATTCTCGGCCACCGTCAGGCTGTCGAACAGGGAGAAATGCTGAAAGACGAGGCCGATGCCCAGCCGCCGTGCCTCCGCCGGGCTGTGGATCTCGACCGGCTTTCCCTCCCACTGGATCTCGCCCGCATCGGCGCGCAGCACGCCATAGACGATCTTCACCAGGGTCGACTTGCCGGCCCCGTTCTCGCCCAGTAGCGCGTGGATCTCGCCGGGCAGCAGGGTCAGGTCGACGGCATCATTGGCCAGGCAGCCGGGATACTGCTTGGTGATGCCGCGCAGCGCCAGCCGCGCCGGGCCGGCCGCGTTCTCCGATGCCTGTGACGCCATCCGCCGGGTTGGTTCTTGTTTTCCGCCTCTCGGACCCTCGATACGCCAGACCGGCGCGGGACCCTGTCCTGTTCTCGGCCGATTATACGCACCGGCACGGCCACGGCGGCAAGCGGGAAGGAGATCGGGAGACAGAACGGGCCGGGCGGTCGGCGCTGCCCTCACCCGGTCGCCGCCTTGGCGGCGCCCACCCTCTCCCAGGGGGAGAGGGTTTCAGCGGCCGATACTGACAACCCTCTCCCCCTGGGAGAGGGTGGGCCGCCGCAGGCGGACCGGGTGAGGGCGGCACCGCTACAGCCGCTCTCAACGCATTGCGGATTGACCGCACGGCACCTCGGCACCAGGATTCCATGGTTACCCCGTGCGCGCAGCCTCGCGCGTTCCCCCAAACAGACGGGAGGCCGACCCATGTGGCGCGGCATCGCACTCTTCCTCATCGGCGGCATCGCCGGCACCGGCTTCGGCGTGGCGCTGGGCTTCTTCCTCTTCCCCTACGTCTTCCCGCCGCCCCCGGCCATGGAACAGCTCGCGGCGGCTGAGGACGCCATGGTCGTCGCCCGTGGCGAATTCATCCACGCCAATCCCTCCGATCCGATCCACTACGGCAGCGGCAACGTCACGGTCTATGAGGACACGGTGTTCCTGGAAGACGACTTCAAGGTCGGCCCGGGCCCGGCCTTCCACGTGTACCTGGTGCCCAAGGCCGAGATCCGCACCAATGCGGATGTCGAGGGCACCATGTTCGTCGATCTCGGCGGCCTGCGCGCCTTCGAGGGCAGCCAGAACTACCCCATCCCCGCCGGCATCGACCTCGCCGACTACCCCAGCGTCGTCATCTGGTGCGCGGAATTCGGTGTGCTGATCTCACCTGCGGATCTGGGGACCTAGACCCGCGCAAAGAAAAAGGCCGGGACCCGGCGGCTGCGCGTCTCGCGGCAGCGGCCCGGTCCCGGCCCTTTCAAACGCGTACCCTTAGAGCGAGCCCTTGAAGGCTGCGGCCGGGCGGAAGCCGACCGACTTGCTCGGGCCGATCCGCATGGACTGGCCGGTGCGCGGGTTGCGGCCCATGCGCGCGGCGCGCTTCTGGACGCGGAACTTACCGAAGCCCGGGATCTGAACTTCGCCGGTCTTCTTGGTGGTCTTCATGATCTGCTCGAAGATCTCGTCCACAGCCTTGCGGGCGGCGGTCTTCGTGCAGCCGGTCTTCTTGGCAACCAATTCAGCGTAATCGTCTTTGACGCTCATCTTGCCCTCGTCTCTCAGACACTGGTTCACAACGGTCTGCCCGGCACCGAGCGGCGTGCCCGTGACCGCGCGCCAGGAGGCCCGAATTGCGGTCCCGGGCCGCGGTAGAGCAGCCCTGAGCACGCCAAATGGACTCCAATTTATGAGCAAAGTGTTACCGGGCTGATTTTCCGAAAATGCCCCGAATCCCCGGTTTGCCGCCGTTTCCGGCGCATCGGCGGCCTCCCGCGGCGGTAACCAAACCGGCCTAAGCGGTTGAAAACCAACATATGTTGCACAGCCCGCATGGCCCTGCGGGATGCCGCGCTCAGGCCCGATCCGGCCCGCCGCGCCGGCCGCCACCGGCGGCAAAAATCTTTGCTCCGGGCAAAGTTTCCGCCTCCAGCACCGACTCGCCGCGCCGTCCCTCGGCCTTCAGCGCGTCGGCGAGCGGCAGGTCCCACTGCAGATGCGCCGACATCCGGTCGGCGCGCAGGGTGAGGGGCGGGAAGCCCGCCAGTTCATCCGCCAACGTCTCGGCGGCGGCCCGCGCCTGGCCCTTTGGCACCACCCGGTTGACCAGTCCGATCGCCAGCGCCTCCTCCGCATGCACCGGCCGGCCGGTCAGGATCAGGTCCAGCGCCCGGCTCTGGCCGATCAGCCGCGGCAGCCGCACCGTGCCGCCATCGATCAGCGGCGCTCCCCAGCGCCGGCAGAACACGCCCAGCACCGCGTCCTCCTCCATCACCCGCAGGTCGCACCACAGGGCCAGCTCCAGCCCGCCGGCGACGGCATGGCCGTTGATGGCGGCAATCGTCGGCTTGGAGAGCATCAGCCGCGTCGGCCCCATCGGCCCCGGCCCCTCTGCGTCGATCGTGTTCGTGTCGGTGCCGGCCGCGAAGGCCTTCAGATCGGCGCCCGGGCAGAAATGCGGCCCGGCACCGCACAGCACGGCGACCCTGGCCGCCTCGTCTTCCTCGAATTCCGTGAAGGCGTCCAGCAATGCCGCCGCCGTCGGCCCGTTCACCGCGTTACGCACCGCCGGTCGGTCCATGGTCACGGTGGTGATCGGGCCGTTCCTCTCGATCCGCACGGTCATGGCTCGGTCTCCCAATCTTGATCCGCGTCGCTCCGATCGCGTGTCCCGCCAGTCTAACGATGCAGGGCGAAGGGCGATGCAGTCGAAGCCGCTTTGCTCGTCAAAGAAGTATCAAGAATTCACCGCTACAACCGCATGTGCGAAACATCGGAGGGCGGGATGGCCGATCAGGATCGCAAGCGCATGCCGTTGCGGACGCGCATTCTCATTATCGCCAATGTCGTAGTCATCGGGCTGTTCGCGTTCCTGTATGCGCCCCATCCGGGGTTCATGTCGCTGCGCAATCAGATCGGCGTGTGGGCCTTCAATCGCGGCATGGACCCGCCGGCACGGCTGATGTTCGAGGTGCTGTCCGGCCAGGGCCATGTCCCGGCCACGAGCAATTACGGCGCCATGGTCTTCCAGGGGCTTGGCGACAGTTGGATCCACCGCTCCGCGGCCATGCGGCTGATCACCGAGGCGGCGCATGCCGGGTACGCGCCCGCCCAGTACAATCTCGGCCGGGCCCTGCAGCTCGGCCGCGGCATCGAGAAGGACGAGACGCAGGCGCGCCAGTGGTTCGAGCGGGCGGCGGCGCAGGACGATCTGTTCGCGCTGATGATGGTGGCGGACGCCCTGGAAGGCTATCAGGAGCTGGGCAGTACCGAGCGGATGCAGGAGGTGTTGGAGCGGGCGGCCGCGCAGGGCGAGCCGCAGCCGTTGTTTTCGCTGGCCTGGCATACGCATATGACCTGCGACGACCGCCATGTGGTCTATGACTGCCGCGAGCGCGAGATCGGCTATCTGCGGCAGGCGGCCGATCTGGGCCATGTCCCCTCGCAGGCCGAGCTCGGTTCGGAACTCATCCGCGGCATCGACGCTGTCGAAGGCTTTCAATGGCTGCTCAAGGCGGCCGAGGCCGGCCACTACCGCGCCATGCGGCTGACCGCGCGCAGCTACCGCAATGGCAGCGGAGTTCAGGCGGACATGGAGCAGGCGGACTATTGGGCCGACCGATACGAGAACTTCCCGCGGGAGCCCAGTCGCTTCATCATGCCGCGCGGCTACGACGCCATCTACATCTATCGCTACCGGCGCAGGGCGGAGCATGCGCGGCCGCGCGCGACCGAGTCGGCGAGCCGGTCGAGCGACGAATGCCTGGCGGGCGCATCGATCAATCAGGGCTCGCAGGCGTTCAGCCTCGAGACCTGGGATGCGCTCGACGAGCGATACATGCGTGAACTGCGGGAGACCGCGACGGCGATGGCGCAGAGGCATCCATCGTTTGTCGATGGGATCGAACCCGCCTCCGTGCGGGACGTCCACGTCGTTCGCGTCAGTGACGGGCGCACGGGGCCATTGTTGCCGGCGTCGACCTCCTACGGCTATGAGGTCTATCGCTGCCAACGGGACGCGCAGCGCAGCACGGTCGTCCTGCGGTATGCCGGCGATCCCGACGCCGTTCTCATCCTGCTTTCGGTCTATCCGGTGGATTGGCGCATCGAAGTGCCTGGCGCCGGCCCGACGGCCGTTCTGCTCTCCGCCGGGTGGCAGGTCCCGCTGATCGACGGGCTGTCGCCGACCGTCCCGTTGGCAATCGACATCCGCGGTTCCGGTGCGCTCGCATTCGATCCGCCCCGGTCGGAGCAGGATTGGGTGAGGCTGGAGGGAAAGATCCGGGAACGCTTCCCGAATGCGCGGGTCCATCGTTACCATCACGTCCGCACGACGCTGGTCGACGTGCGTTGACGTGACGGATTGCGGCCACGAGGTCTGGCCGCCGTGGACAGGGTGATCGGGTTTTCCTAAAGTCGCGGCCGCCGTTCCGGCCCGCCCTCCGCTGCACAGAAACCGCCCATGCGCCTGTCCCGCTATTTCCTGCCGACGCTGAAAGAGACCCCTGCCGAGGCGCAGATCGTCTCGCACCGCTACATGCTGCGCGCCGGGATGATCCGGCAGGCCAGCGCCGGGATCTATTCCTGGCTGCCGCTGGGCCATCGGGTCCTGAAGAAGATCGAGCAGATCGTGCGCGAGGAGCAGGACGCCGCCGGCTGCCAGGAGCTGCTGATGCCGACCATCCAGTCGGCCGATCTGTGGAAGCAGTCCGAGCGCTATGACGATTACGGCAAGGAGATGCTGCGCATCCGCGACCGGCACGACCGCGAGATGCTGTACGGCCCGACCAACGAGGAGCTGATCACCGAGATTTTCCAGAGCGGGGTCCGGAGCTACCGGCAACTGCCGAAGCTGCTCTACCACATCCAGTGGAAGTTCCGCGACGAGGTGCGGCCGCGCTTCGGCGTCATGCGCGGGCGGGAGTTCCTGATGAAGGACAGCTACAGCTTCGACGTCGATTACGACGCGGCTGTCGTGGCTTATCGCAAGATGTTCGTGTCATATCTGAAGACGTTCGCGCGCATGGGGCTGAAGGCCATCCCGATGGAGGCGGAGACCGGGCCGATCGGCGGCGACCTGAGCCACGAGTTCATCATCCTGGCCGAGAACGGCGAATCCGGCGTGTTCTGCCATTCCGACGTGCTGGACTACGACGTGCTGTCAGCCGACATCGACTACGAGTCGGACCTGACGCCGATCGTGGATCAGTGGACCAGTCTCTATGCCCGCACCGACGACAAGCACGACCAGGCCGCCTTCGAGGCCGAGGTCCCGGCCGACAAGCGCTTGGAAAAACGCGGCATCGAGGTCGGGCAGGTGTTCTATTTCGGCACCAAATACTCCGACAAGCTGGGCGCCCTGGTCTCCACCGCCGATGACAGCCAGGTGCCGGTGCATATGGGTTCCTACGGCATCGGCGTGTCGCGGCTGGTCGGCGCGATCATCGAGGCGAGCCATGACGAGAATGGCATCATCTGGCCCGACCCGGTGGCGCCCTTCGCCGTCGGGCTGATCAACCTGAAGGCCGGCGACGCCGACTGCGACGCCGCCTGCGACGATCTCTATGGCAAGCTGCGCGACGCCGGCGTCGAGGTGCTCTACGACGATCGCGCCGAGCGCGCCGGCGCCAAATTCGCCGACATGGACCTGATCGGCCTGCCCTGGCAGCTCGTCGTCGGCCCGCGCGGCGTGAAGGCCGGCACGGTGGAGCTGAAGCGCCGCGCCACCGGCGACCGCGAGGAGCTTGCCGCCGACGCCGCGCTGGCGAAGGTCGTGGGCTAGAGTACTGTGAAACGGATTTCCCTCTTTTTGTCATTCCCGCGAAGGCGGGAATCCAGGTGGCACGATCGTATCCGCCTCCCGGTCGGGATCCCTGGATTCCCGCCTTCGCGGGAATGACAATGGTCGGTCTGTCGCCAAAGGGTCGGAACTTCCGACATTTGGCACCTCATCCGGCGCTCACACCATGCCCCCCGCCCGTCCCGGAATCGCCATAAACATCGCCATTCTGGCGGGATCGGTCCTCCACGCAACGGCCAGGAACGGCGCCCCATGATCAGCGGTTTTGAACGCTTCGTCGCCTTCCGCTACCTGCTGCCGCAGCGCGGCGAGGGCTTCCTGCTGATCATCTCGTTGTTGTCGCTGGTCGGCATCATGCTGGGCGTGGCGATGCTGATCATCACCATGGCGGTGATGAACGGCTTCCGTGCCGAACTGATCGACCGGGTGCTGGGCCTGAATGGCCATCTCGGCATCTACGGGTTCGGCGAGCCGCTTGAGGACTATGACGGCCTTCTGGCAGACATCCGGGCCGCCGACGGGGTGGTCACCGTCTCGCCGGTCATCGAGGGCCAGGCGCTGATCAGCCACCGCGACCGCGCGGTCGGCGCCGCGGTCCGGGGCGTGGTGCCGGAGGATTTCCTGGCCCGTCCGGCCATCGCCGAACGGCTGCAGATGGACCTGCCCGGCGATTTCGGCGGCACCGACGTCATCGCCATCGGCAGCCGCATGGCGGCGCGGCTCAATCTGCGGCTCGGCGATTCCCTGACCCTGATCTCTCCGATCGGCAATGCCGGGCCGTTTGGTACGACGCCCAGGCTGCGCGCCTACGACATCGCCGCGATCTTCGAAGCCGGCATGCATGAATACGACAGCAGCTTCGTCTACATGTCCATCGAGGCCGCACAGATCTTCTTCCGCATGCCCGAGCAGGTCACCGCGCTGGAAGTCTATGTCGACGACCCGGACGATCTGTCTCCGGCGCACCGCACGCTGCAGCCGATCGTTGCCGGCCAGGCCCGGATCTGGGACTGGCAGCAATCCAATGCCAGCTTCTTCAGCGCGCTCCAGGTCGAGCGCAACATGGTGTTCATGATCGTCTCGGTCATCGTCTTCGTGGCGGCTTTCAACATCATTTCCGGCCTGGTCATCCTGGTCCGCAGCAAGCGGCCGGACATCGCCATCCTGCGCACGATGGGGGCCAACCGGCGCTCGGTCATGCGCATCTTCGTGATAACCGGCGCCACCATCGGCGTGCTCGGAACGCTGGTCGGCTTCCTGCTCGGCGTCGCCTTTGTCGCGAACATCGACGCGATCCAGGAATTCCTGTCCTTCATTTCCGGCACCGACCTGTGGAACCCCGAGGTCCGCTTCCTGACCCAGATGCCCGCAAAGATGGAATGGCCGGAGGTGACGGCGGTCGTGCTCATGTCGCTGTTCCTGTCCTTCATCGCAACGCTGTATCCGGCCTGGAGCGCCGCCCGCCTCGATCCCGTCAAGGCGCTGCGCAGTGAGTAGGCCGGCCATGGCACCCGGCGCGCCGCGCCTGCGGTTGCAGGATATCCGTCGCGGTTTCGACCAGGGCGGCGTGCACCTCGACGTGCTGTGCGGCGTCGACCTGGAGGTCGGCGCCGGCGAGATGGTGGCCTTGGTCGGCCCTAGCGGATCCGGCAAGTCGACCCTGCTGCACACCGCCGGGCTGCTGGAGCGGCCGAATGTGGGACAGGTCACCATCGAAGGCCGAAGCTGCAACGAACTCGGCGACGGCGACCGCACCGCTTTGCGCCGCTCGGCGATTGGCTTCGTCTACCAGTTCCATCACCTGCTGCCGGATTTCTCGGCGGTGGAAAACGTGATCCTGCCGCAGCTGATCGCCGGCCAGCCGCGCAAGGCGGCCCGCGCCCGGGCCGAGGAGCTGCTGGCCAAGGTCGGTCTGTCCGGACGCCTGACCCACAAGCCGCGCCAGCTCTCCGGCGGCGAGCAGCAGCGCGTGGCGATCGCCCGCGCCCTGGCCAACGCGCCGACCCTGCTGCTGGCCGACGAACCGACCGGCAATCTCGACCACCACACCGCCGAAGAGGTGTTCGAGATGCTGATCGGCCTGGTCCGCGAATCCGGTATCGGCGCCCTGGTCGCCACCCACAACCAGGACCTCGCCGACCGCATGGACCGTACCCTGGAACTGCACGACGGCGTAGTCGTCGATCCGGGGGCAGGGCAGGGCGCCACGCCGGCCCCGGCCACCGCGACGCACGGGTAGGATTCGGCCATCTTGCTTGTAACTCTGCGTCGTCCCCGGGCTTGACCCGGGGACCCATCCGGCCGCCCGGGCGGTAATCTGGGTCCCCGGATCAAGCCTGGGGACGATGATGGGGAGGCCGGCCAGCCCTCGCGGTCGCCGGCACGCTATCCCCGATATCCACAGGCCCCGCCGGGCCGCCGGTACTGACTCCGCATCGCCCTCCTGACATCATTGCGCCCGAGTCGGGGAGAGCGACATGGCGCATGCAGATTTCGTCCATCTGAGGGTCCATTCCGCCTATTCGCTGTCGGAAGGGGCGATCAAGACCAAGGAGCTGGTCAAGCTGTGCCGGGACCGGCGCATGCCGGCGGTCGCGGTCACCGACACCGGCAACATGTTCGGCGCGCTCGAAGTCTGCCTGGCGGCGGCGGAGGGCGGGGTGCAGCCGATCGTCGGCACTCTGCTGCCGATCACCCGGGTCGAGGTCTCGACCGGCGCCGGGGCAGGGCGCAACGGGGCGTTGGCGGGGCCGGACCACATCGTGCTGCTGGCCCAGGACGAGGCCGGCTACCAGAACCTGATGGGTTTGCTGAGCCGCGCCTATCTGGAAAGCGGCACCGCCGAGGCGCCGCAGATCGCGCTGGAGGATCTGGACGGCCACAGCGACGGGCTGATCGCCCTGACCGGCGGCCCCGGCGGCCCGGTCGGCCGTCTGCTCGCCGAGGGCCACGCCCCGGCCGCCGAGGACCGGTTGCAGCGCCTCAAGGCGCTGTTCCCGGGCCGGCTCTATGTCGAGCTGATGCGCCACGGCATGGAGTTCGAGGATCGCATCGAGCCGGCCCTGATCGACCTGGCCGATCGCCACGACCTGCCGCTGGTCGCCACCAACGACGCCTTCTTCGCCGATGAGGACATGTACGCCGCCCATGACGCGCTGCTGTGCATCGCCTCCGGCGCCTATGTCGCCGAGCAGGACCGCCGCCGGCTAACCCCCAACCACCGCTTCAAATCGGCGGAGGAGATGAAGGCGCTGTTCGCCGATTTGCCGGAGGCGATCGCCAACACGCTGGTCATCGCGCAACGCTGCCACGTGATGGCCCGGCGTCGGGATCCGATCCTGCCGGCCTATGCGACGGCGGACGGCCGCAGCGAGGCGGACGAGCTGCGCGCCCAGGCCGAGGCCGGGCTGGCCAAGCGGCTGGAGGCGCATGTCTATTCGGACGACATGGACGCCGCCGCCCGCAACGCGGTCGCGCTGCCCTACCGTGAGCGGCTGGACTACGAGCTTGGCGTGATCGGGTCGATGGGCTTCCCCGGCTATTTCCTGATCGTCGCCGAGTTCATCAAATGGGCCAAGGAGAAGGACATCCCGGTGGGGCCGGGCCGCGGCTCGGGCGCCGGCTCGGTGGTGGCGTGGTCGCTGACCATCACCGACCTGGACCCGCTGCGCTTCGGCCTGCTGTTCGAGCGCTTCCTGAACCCGGAACGCGTGTCGATGCCGGATTTCGACATCGATTTCTGCCAGGACCGGCGCGACGAGGTGATCCAGCACGTGGCTCGCAAATACGGCCATGACCGGGTCGCCCAGATCATCACCTTCGGAAAGCTGCAGGCCCGCGCGGTGCTGCGCGATGTCGGCCGCGTCTTGCAGATGCCCTATGGCCAGGTCGACCGCATCACCAAGCTGGTCCCCAACAACCCGGCCAACCCGGTCACCCTGCAGCAGGCCATCGACGGCGAGCCGCAGCTCCAGGAGATGCGCAAGAACGACGAGACCGTCGCCTACCTGATCGACATCGCCCTGAAGCTGGAGGGGCTCTACCGCCACGCCTCCACCCACGCCGCCGGCGTGGTGATCGGCGACCGGCCGCTCGACCGGCTGGTGGCGCTCTACCGCGACCCGCGCTCGGAGATGCCGGTCACCCAGTTCAACATGAAATATGTCGAGCAGGCGGGCCTGGTGAAGTTCGACTTCCTGGGCCTGAAGACCCTGACGGTGCTGACCCGCACCCTGGAGCTGATCGAGAGTTCCGGCGGCGAGGCGATGACGCTGGAAACCGTCCCGCTCGACGACAAAGCCAGCTTCGAGATGATGGGCCGCGGCGACACGGTCGGCGTGTTCCAGCTTGAAGGGGCGGGCATGCGCGACGTGCTCAAGCGCATGAAGCCGAACCGGTTCGAGGACATCATCGCCCTGGTGGCGCTCTACCGCCCGGGCCCGATGGACAACATCCCGAAATACATCAAGGTCAAGCTCGGCGACGAGAAGCCCGATTACCTGCACCCCAGCCTGCAGCCGATCCTGGAAGAGACCTTCGGCATCATGATCTACCAGGAGCAGGTCATGCAGGTGGCCCAGGTCCTGGCCGGCTACTCGCTGGGCGGCGCCGACCTGCTGCGCCGGGCCATGGGCAAGAAGATCCAGTCGGAGATGGACGCCCAGAAGAAGACCTTCGTGGAGGGTGCGGTCGCAAGGGGCGTGAAGAAGGCCCAGGCCTCGATGATCTTCGACCAGGTCAACAAGTTCGCCGGCTACGGTTTCAACAAGAGCCACGCGGCGGCCTACGCCCTGGTCGCCTACCAGACCGCCTTCTTCAAGGCGAACCATCCGGTGGCCTTCCTGGCCGCCTCGATGACCCTGGATCTGGGCAACACCGACAAGCTGAACGCCTTCCGCCAGGAGCTCGACCGCATCGGCATCAAGCTGCTGCCGCCGGACGTGAACCGCTCGGAGGCGGTGTTCTCGGTCGAGCGGCTGGAGCGCGGCGAGCACGCCATCCGCTATGCGCTGGGCGCGATCAAGGGGGTCGGGGCGGAGGCCATGCGCGCCCTGGTCGCCGAGCGCCAGGCCAAGGGGCCGTTCAAGGACGTGTTCGACGTGGCGCTGCGGGTCGATCCCAAGGTCATGAACAAGCGGCAATGGGAGAACCTGGTCCGCGCCGGCGCCTTCGACAGCCTGGACCCCAACCGGGCCCGGCTGCACGCCGGCGTCGATGTGCTGGTCCGCCACGGCAGCGCACAGGCCGAGGAGCGCAGCGCCGGCCAGTCCAACCTGTTCGGCGCGCCGGATGGCGGCGGCCTCGACGCGCCGCCGCTGCCCGGCGTCGACGATTGGGACCTGATGGAGCGCCTCAAGCAGGAGTTCGAGGCGATCGGCTTCTACCTCTCCGCCCACCCGCTGGACAGCTTCAACACCGTGCGGGTCGGCGCCGTGCCCTCCAGCGACATCGAAAGCCGCCTGCGCGGTCCCTCGACGGTCTTCAAGATGGCCGGCGTGGTCATGTCAAAGCGGGAGATGTCGACCCGCTCCGGCGGCCGCATGGCCTTCGTCATGCTGTCCGACGCCGCCGGGGTCTTCGAGGTGACCCTGTTCTCCGAGGTGCTGGCATCCTCCCGCCACCTGCTGGAAGGCGGCACTCCGCTGCTGCTCTCCCTGGAGGCCCAGCAGGCCAATGGCGACGATTACCGCCTGACCTGCCAGCGCATCGAGCCCCTGGACGAGGCCGTCGCCCGCGCCGGCATCGGCCTCAAGGTCTTCCTGGACGAAGCCAGGGCCGCCGCCCCCCTGGCCGCCGCCCTCGGCCGCGAAGGCGACGGCCGCGGCCGCGTCAACATCATGATCCCGGTCGGCGAAGGCCGCGAGGTCGAGGTCGTCCTCCCCCAGGGCTACGCCATCACTGCCAAGGGCCGCGCGGCGCTCCGCGCGATCCCGGGGATCGTCGACGTGCAGGAGGTGTGACGGCTCGGATGTAACGGCCATTTTTCATTTTCCAAACCATTCTATAACTTGATTATTGGCGGCTCGACTCGGGAGACCATCTCTCAGAGTGCATCCAGAGCCCTCTATTGCTTTGGGCACGTTGTAAGTTTGGAGGCGAAGCCATAATGACTATGGAGAGCAAATCTCCCAGACGATCGAGGAAGCCCAAGCGATCAGCTAGAATTACTTATCTCAAAGTGGAGAACTTTCGTGCTCTGCGGAAGGTTGAATTTAAGAATCTAACACCATTGACGGTGCTGCTAGGGCCAAACGGTAGCGGGAAATCTACAGTCTTTGACGTATTTGCCTTTCTATCTGAGTGCTTCGATTCGGGATTGCGCCGTGCCTGGGATCGACGCGGCAGGGCCAAAGAACTAAAGACCCGCGGTGCGGATGGACCGCTGGTTATTGAGATCAAGTACTCCGAACCAGACTTCCCGTTGATAACATATCACCTCGCTGTAGATGAGCGGAATGGTTCTCCAATCGTCGTTGAGGAATGGCTTCGCTGGAAACGCGGTAGCTACGGTCAGCCGTTTCGCTTTCTTGACTATAAGGAGGGAATGGGCAAGGCGGTGAGCGGCGAGAAGCCTGATATTCAGGATTCGCGTGTTGAGATTCCGCTTCAATCACCAGATCTCATAGCCGTAAATGCACTAGGGCAATTTGCCGACCACCCCCGCATTGCAGCGCTACGCGAATTCATCACCGGCTGGTACGTATCCTATCTTTCCATCGATAACACGCGAGGGCAGCCGGAGGTTGGACCACAGGAGCAGCTATCGCGCACTGGGGACAACCTCGCAAATGTCATTCAGTACCTTGGTGAGCAACACCCCGAAAGGCTCTCGAGGATATTTGAATCACTACAGTTGCGTGTGCCGCGCATCGAAAAAGTCATAGCCGAGGCAATGCCTGATGGTCGCCTATTACTGACCATAAAGGATGCACCATTCGACAATCCAGTACTGGCCCGATTTGCCTCAGACGGTACACTGAAGATGCTGGCCTATCTTGTTTTACTTTATGATCCAGATCCGCCTCCATTCATTGGCATCGAGGAGCCGGAGAACTTTTTACACCCGCGTCTACTACAAGGACTCGCAGAGGAATGCCGAGCAGCGGCTGGGAATGGACAGCTGCTCGTAACGACCCACTCGCCGTTTTTCCTGAATGCATTGCGACCTGATGAGGTGCGAGTCCTTTACCGTGATGACGACGGCTACACTCACGCGATACTCACGTCAGATATTCCAGGCGTTTCAGAGTTCATGGACGAGGGGGCACTGCTCGGCCATCTTTGGGTGGAAGGGCACTTCAGCATTGGTGATCCTCTGACGAACCAAGGGGCTCCAACGCACGGGCTCCTAGCTTCCCAATGAGAGCTGAGCACTTGGAGTTCTTGGTAGAGGAACCCTCGGCAGAGGCATTTCTTGCCCAGTTGCTGCCGCGGATCATTGGCAATCAATCAACTTTCACGATTCACGTTCATCAAGGCAAGAGTGACCTACTGAACAAGCTTGGTGGTCGCCTGCGGGGTTACGCGAAATGGCTGCCGGCGACCGCACGCATCGTAGTACTCGTCGACCAAGATGATGATGATTGCACTGCTCTGAAGGAGCGGATGGAGCAGGTAGCGGCTGCCGCCGGCCTTGCGACGCGTAGTCACTCCAACGATGCAACTTGGCGGGTGGTGAACCGCCTTGCAATAGAGGAGCTCGAGGCATGGTACTTTGGTGAATGGACTGGCGTCAGGAGAGCATTTCCACGAGTGCCCGAAAATGTTCCATTGCGTGCTGCCTTCCGAGAGTCCGACAACATCCTCGGCGGTACGTGGGAAGCTTTGGAACGTGTATTCCAAAATGCCGGCTATTTCCGTGGCGGTCTACGAAAAATTGAAGTAGCGACGGCAATAGGCCGCGAAATAGATCCCACGCTTTCAACATCACGGAGTTTCATCAATTTCAGAGATAGCCTCCTTGAGGCTATCTCTAGTGCTGAAAATTAGGTCGGAATGATCATAATCATCAGCGAATCGAAATCAAATAATTCTGTAAAATATGCCTGGATTCTGCATGATTGGTGACTAACAATAACGAAAGAGAGCATTAGAACAAGCGCAGCGATTACTTAATTTTACCGACCCGTTGCCAATAACCCCTCCGCAATGCGGCTATGAATCACGTCTATCCGCCTTCTTCGCCACCAGGAACACTACGTTGCCCTTGCCTGGCATCCAGCGGTGGTCGATGGTGAAACCGGCGGCGGTGATGCTGGCTTCCAGCTCCTTCGCCTTGAACACCCTGACCAGGGGGAAGAACCCCAGGGCCTTGCCGATCGGGGCGATCAGCTTGAACCACTTCATGCGCTCGCCGAGGACGACGGTGCTGCTGACGAAGACGCCGTCCGGCTTCAACATCCGGTGCACCTTGGCGATCACCGCCTCCTTGTCGGCCAGCAGGTGCAGGATGCTGTGGCCCATGATCACGTCGTAGGTCTCGTCCGGCGCGGTGAAGCTGTCGATGGCGGCCTGTTCGAAGGTGATGTTGTCGATCTTCGCCGCCTCGGCCTTGCGCCGGGCGATCTCCAGCATGCGCTCTGAGATGTCGGTCGCCCGGATGTGCTTCACGAAGGGGGCGTGCACGATGGCCGTCGAGCCGGTGCCGCAGCCGAACTCCAGCACCTCCATGTCGGGCCGGAAGTACTCCTGCGTCACCTTCAGCTTTTGCTGATACGCGGCCTCGTCGCCGACCGGCTGACGGGAATACTTGTCGGCGATCTTGTCCCAGAACTTGCTGCTCGGCCGGGTCATGGTCGGTTCCGTGTGTGCGATGGAAGTCATAGCGCATACTCCTGTTGGGATTTCAAAGAGGTTTCGTGCCGATGCAGGCCACGCTGAGCTGTCGCGAGACCGAGCGGCTGCCGAATGACCGGCAACGCACGGTCTCCAGGCCGCCCTCGTGGAGCCAGGACTCGGCCTGGGCGGGCGTCACCCGATGGGTCCGCCATTTCAGCTGCACCCAGGCACCAAGGGGCGAACGGCGCGTGAGGCAGGCGATCAGCAGCCCGCCGGGCTTGAGCACCCGTGCCATCTCGCCGAGCGCCGGGCCCGGATCCGCCAGGTGCTCCAGGACATGGCCGGTGATCACCAGATCGAACGCGCCGGCATCGTAGGGCAGGGCGCGCACGTCGCCCTGGCGCAGCGAAGCATCCAGCCCCGCCTCCCGAAGTCGGCCGCCGGCCCGCTCCAGCATGCGGGGCGAGATGTCGATGGCGTCGAGCCGGAAGGGCGCCGGCAGGACCCGCGCCAGGGCGCAGGACAGGGCCCCGGTCCCGATGCCGCAATCCAGCACGCGGAGACCGGCCGCGTCGACGCCGGACAGTTCGGATCGGAGGAGCGACTCATAGGCATCCGGCACCCCGAGCCGGTCCAGCGTCCGGTGCCAGCCGGGCGCGGCCCGGTCGTAGCGGCGCGTCAGCTGGCCGGCATCCAACGCCCGGCGCTGCAACGACAGGCGCCAGGACCCGAACCAGCGGGAAAAGACGGGGATCGCCTGGTCGTCATCGAATGGGACGGCGGGCAGGGCGTGCGGTGCACTCGCGTGCTGCATGGGACTGTCTCTATGGGTTGTCTCTGTTCACCTGGACCCGCTCGATCGGGTCGCGAGGCGCTTGTCTACCTATGCGCGGATCAAATAGGAATTGCGGATTTTCGCAGTTGCTATATACGAAAATGCATGAATTGGCAGTCCGTCGCCTTCGACTGGAATCAGGCCCGGGCCTTCCTCGCCACCGCCGAGGAAGGCTCCCTCTCCGCCGCCGCGCGGGCCCTGGGCCAGACCCAGCCGACGCTCAGCCGCCAGGTCTCGGCATTGGAAGCCGATCTCGGCGTCACCTTGTTCGAGCGGGTCGGGCGGTCGCTGGTCCTGACGCAGCCGGGTCTTGAACTGCTCGACCACTTCCGGGCCATGGGCAATGCCGCCAACCGCATCTCGCTGGCGGCATCCGGCCAGTCACAGGCCATCGAGGGGCATGTCCGCATCACCGCCACCAATATCGTGGCGACGTACCACTTGCCCCCGGTGTTGCGGCGGCTCCGGGAAATGGCGCCGGGCATCGAGGTCGACGTCGTCGCCTCGAATGAGGTCCGCGATCTGACGCGGCGCGAGGCCGACATCGCGATCCGGCATGGGCGCCCGCAGCAGCCGGATCTGATCGCCAGGCTCGTCGCCGAATCCACCGCCCATCTCTACGCCTCCAAGGCGTATCTCGACAGGCACGGCCGGCCCCGGACCGCGAGCGAGCTGGCGGACATGGACTTCATCGGCTTCGAGGAGCCCGAACGGGTTATCGAGCTGCTGAACGCGCACGGCCTGGCGCTGACCAGACGCAATTGCAGGCTGACCACGGCCAGCGGGACGGCGATGCTGGAGTTCGTGAGGCAGGGCCTTGGCATCTGCATCTTCGTCAAGGAAACCGCGGCGCTTGTGCCCGACCTGGAACAGGTCCTGCCGGACCTCGACCCGTTTCCCGTTCCGACCTGGCTGGTGACCCACCGCGAGCTTCACACCAGCCGCCGCATCCGTCTGGTGTTCGACCTGCTGGCGGAGTCCTTCTCCGGGGACAACCGGATCTTCTAGAGAGAGTGCCGCGAGGCCGGCTCCATCTCACCTATGGGAGCTACGTCGCATCCGGTTCCGTCGGATCGGTCCTTGGCCGGTTCAATCAGCGCGCTTCGCCATGAAGATCACGGCGTTGCCCCTGTCCGGCATCCAACGGCGGTCGATCGTGAAACCGGAGGCCGAGAGGCTGGACTCCAGCGTCTGGGCGGAGAGGTTCCTGGTCCGGGGCACCATCCCCAGGGCCGCGGCGATCCCGGAGAAGAACATCAGCCATTTGGGGTTTCCGGGCACGAAATTCGTGCTGCAGATGAAGATGCCGCTCGGTTTGAGCCATTGCCGGACCCTCGCGATTGCTGCGTCGGGATCCGCAAGGTAGGGCAACACGCGAAGGCCGATGACCGCGTCGAAACGCCGGTCCGGCGCACCGAAATCCTCGATGGCGGTCCTCTCGAAGGTGACGGCGTCGATCCCGGCGGCTGTCGCCTCATCCCGGGCGACCTGGAGCATGCCCTCGGCGATGTCGATGGCCTGGATGTGCTTCACGAAGGGTGCGAAGGCCAGGGCCGCCGCCCCGGCACCGCAGCCGAATTCCAGGACCTCCATGTCCGGCCGCAGATCGTCCTGCACGACCTGCAGGGCCTGTCGGGCGTTATCCTTGTCGACGGACCGCAGCCTCTCGCCGACGCGGGGCAGGGCATAGCGCGAGGCGGTTCGGTCCCAATAGGTGCTGTTCGGTCGGCCCATCGTCGATGCCGCTGATCGTTGCGATAGCGTATCGTCTCTCAAGACTCTGGCGGGGGCCACCCCTTCGGTGCGCCAGATCCGGGCATGCCGGCCCGCGGGCGGCTAGAGCTCCCGCTCCGCCAGCTCGCGGAAGGCGTCCGGGACGGCCCGGCGGTCGCCCAGCACCACCGACCCGTAGCCGATCGCCTCGCGGCCGAAGCGGTCGCGGATCGTGTCCATGGCCCGGTCGGCCATCCAGCGGGCCGCGCCCCTGGCCGTCCCCGGGCGGCGCTCATCGGCGTCCATCGCGTAGGGCAGCTCGAGCTGCAGCTCGGTATCAAATTCCAGATGCGAGACCGAGATCGCCAGCAAGGAGATGGATGTCTCTTGCGGGTGGTCCGCCAGGGCGGCGCAGACCAGGTCCTGCGCCACCTCGGCCAGGATCAGGGTGGCGGACACCGCCGCCGGCAGGGTGATGGATCGGGTCACCGCGCGCAGGTCGGCGAAGCGCACACGCACGGTCACCGTCCGCCCGGTCCGGGACTTGGCCCGCAGGCGCGAGGCGACCCGGTCGGCGAGATGCAGCAGGGTGGGGCGGATTACCGCCGCTGTCGCCGGCTTGCGGCCCAGCGCCGATTGCGAGCCGACCGACCGGGCGCGCCGGTCGGACACCACCGCGCGCGGGTCCTCGTTGCGCGACAGGGCCGCCAGCTTGCCGCCGACCGCCCGGCCCAGGATGCGTTCGAGCGACCAGCCCGGGGTCTCGGACAGCGCGCCGATGGTCGACACGCCCATCTCGGCGAGCCGGGCCCGCACCGCCGGGCCGACGCCCCACATCAGCTCCACCGGCAAGTCGCGCAGGAAGTCGCGCTCGGCTTCCGGTCGTACCACCACCAGCCCGTCCGGCTTGGCGACCTGCGAGGCGATCTTGGCCAGATGCTTGGTGCGCGCGACGCCGATGGAGATGGGCAGCCCGACCTCCCGCCGCACCCGTTCCCGGATGCGTCGCGCCATCGCCTCCGGCGGTCCGAACAGGTGCTCGCAGCCCGCCACGTCGGCGAAGGCCTCGTCGATCGAGATCCGCTCGATCAGCGGCGTGAAGTCGCCCATCACCCCGATGGCCGCGTCGCCCAGCCGCTGATAGTCCTCGAAATGCCCTTTGACGAAGGTCAGCGCCGGGCACAGCTCCCGCGCCTTGCGCCCCGGCATCCCGCTGCGCACCCCAAACGCCTTCGCCTCATAGGACGCCGCCAGCACCACGCCACCGCCGACGGCGATGGGGCGGCCGAGCAGCGACGGGTCGAGCAACTGCTCGACCGATGCATAGAAGGCGTCCAGGTCGGCATGCAGGATGGTCGCCGCGTGATCGAACGGCGCCCGTTCTCGTCCATCCTCGATCCCGGAGAGCATGAGAACATAAAAGGAACATCTCGAATGAATGTCAAGCGACGGCCCCGGAACAACGCGCCATTGCGATGCGGGCCTGCGGTCGGTTCTAATCGACAGCAGACAGGGTGAATTGCGGCGGAGCGTGCGCCGCGGCCGGAACGTTGCCGACGCTGTCGGACGACCGGTGACAAGAGGCAAGGCCCATGCGACTGAGTCCCCCGAGTGCCGGCTTCGCCTCCGCCACGGTGTTCCTGTCGGCCTCGCTCTGGGGGCTGTATTGGGTTCCGCTGAGATACCTGGAGGGGCAGGGGATCGCCGGCGCCTGGTCCGTGGCGCTGCTCAACATCCCGGCCGGGCTCGTGCTGGCGCTGGTCGTCGCGCGGCAATGGGGCCGCCATCGCGGGCAATTCGGCCATGCGCTGGCGATCGGCGTCCTGACCGGGCTCGGCATGGCGCTCTATGCCTCCGGGCTGGTCTATTCCTCGGTCGTGCGGGCAACGCTGCTGTTCTATCTCACGCCGGTCTGGGCGACGCTGATCGGGATGGCCTGGCTCGGCGAGAAGGGTTCCTGGCAACGCTGGGCGGCCATCGGCGGCGGCTTCGGCGGGATGGCACTGTTGGTCTCCGGGGGCGGCTCGGTCCCGCTCAACATCGGCGACCTGTACGCCCTGTTGTCAGGCGTGTTCTGGGCCTTCGGCGCGGCGATGATCAAGCGCTACGACCGCGTCCCGGTGCCGGGCATGACGATGATCCAGTTCGCCGTCACGGGGATTAGCGCCGTCGCGTTGGGCTACGTCGCGGGCGCGGTAGCGCTTCCGTCGGCGGCGTTGGTTATCCGTATGGTCCCGACGGCGGCTCTGGTCTCGATCGCGATCTTCCTGCCCGCCGTCTGCCTGATCTTCTGGGCCCAGAAATTCCTGTTTCCCGGCCGTGTCGGCCTGCTGATGATGTCGGAGGTGTTGACCGCCGTCATATCCGCCAGCCTGTTCCTGCCCGAGGAGCGGCTGTCGGCGCTGGAATGGGTCGGGGCCGTGCTGATCGTCGGCGCCTGCCTGGTCGAGGTCCTGCTGACCCCGCACAGCCGTCCCGAGACGGCCTGATCCCGTGGATTGCGCCGGCCCGTGCACGCCCCACTGTCGGCACCGTGTCGACCGCCCTCCACAACGCTTGCAAAAAGACCCGGTCCGGGCTATCTAGCCGCCGCGTTTCATCACACACGTGGGCATCGCGGCCTGTCGACGCAGGACAGGTCCATCCGGTGTCCGTTTGTCGTGTCCGGGAAACCGGGCGGCAGCCGGACCTCTTGCCCGCGGCGGAACAACCGGAGAAGGACAGACACAGACCATGGCGTCTCCGACCTTTACCTTGCGCCAGCTCCTGGAGAGCGGCGTCCATTTCGGCCACCACACCCGTCGCTGGAATCCGAAGATGGATCCCTTCATCTTCGGCGTGCGCAACGGCGTGCACATCATTGACCTGCAACAGACCGTGCCCTTGCTGCACCGCGCCCTGGAGGCGGCTCGCGAGGTCGTCGCCGGCGGTGGCCGGGTGCTGTTCGTCGGCACCAAGCGGCAGGCCCAGGAGAAGATCGCCGACGCCGCCAAGCGGTGCGGCCAGTACTACGTCAACCACCGCTGGCTCGGCGGCATGCTGACCAACTGGAAGACCATCTCGCAGTCGATCAAGCGGCTGAAGGAGATGGACGAGATGCTGGCCGAAGCGGAATCGGGCCTCACCAAGAAGGAACGCCTGGGCGTCACCCGCGAGCGCGACAAGCTGGAGCGGGCGCTGGGCGGCATCCGCGACATGGGCGGCCTGCCGGATATCCTGTTCATCATCGACACCAACAAGGAGTCGATCGCGGTGCAGGAGGCGACCAAGCTGAACATCCCGGTCATCGCGGTGATCGACAGCAACTCCGATCCGGACGGCATCACCTATCCGATCCCGGGCAATGACGATGCGTTGCGCGCCATCGACCTGTACTGCGAGCTGCTGGCCGGGTCGGTTCTGTCGGGCATCGAGGCCGAGATGATGGCGTCGGGCACCGATATCGGCGAGAGCGAGGCACCGGTCGAGCCGGCCCTGGCCGCCGAGGCCGAGGAGGCCGCTGCCGAAGAGGCGCCGGCAGAGGCGACCGCGGAAGACGCGGCCCCGGCCGAAGCCGCCGAGGAGAAGGCGGAAGAGAAGGCCGAGGAAAAGGCTGAGGCGGCTGACGACGCGGCCCCGGCAGAAGAGAAGGCCGAGGCGGCAGCCGAGGAGACCCCGGCCGAAGAGGCGGCGGACGCGGCCGACAAGGACAAGCCGGTCGAGGAGGCGGTCGCCCCCGCCTAACCGGCCGCGACGGATTGAGCGACGGCGCCCGACGCGCCGTCAGATTGCTGACATGGGATCGCGCCCGGTGCGGCGCGCCGGGCATTGAGAGGACGAGATGGCGCAGATTACCGCCGCGCTGGTAAAGCAGCTCCGCGAGAAGAGCGGTGCTGGCATGATGGATTGCAAGAACGCCCTGAAGGAGACCGACGGCGATCTGGAGGCCGCGGTCGACTGGCTGCGCACCAAGGGCCTCGCCGCCGCCGCCAAGAAGGCCGGCCGGGTGGCCTCCCAGGGCCTGATCGGCGTCGCGGTGGACGGCCCGGTGGCGGCCGCGGTCGAGGTCAACTCCGAGACCGATTTTGTCGGCCGTAACGAGACGTTCCAGGGTTTTGTTGCCACGCTGGCTCAACTGGCGCTGGGCGTCGGCGGCGACATCGAGGCGCTGAAGGGGGCGGAGTATCCCGGCACCGGCCGGTCGGTCGCCGAGGAGCTGACCCAGATGGTCGCCACAATCGGTGAGAACATGTCCCTGCGCCGGATCGCCGAGCAGAAGGTCGGCACCGGCGTCGCCGCCCGCTATGTGCACGGCGCCGTCGCCACCGATCTCGGCCGCATCGGCGTCATCGTCGCCCTGGAGTCGGCCGGCGACGCCGAGAAGCTGGCCGTGCTCGGCAAGCAGCTCGCCATGCACATCGCCGCCACCCGTCCGGAATCGGTGTCCACCGACGACCTCGACCCCGCACTGGTCGAGCGTGAGCGCACCGTGTTGGCCGACCAGGCCCGCGAGAGCGGCAAGCCCGAGGAGATCGTCCAGAAGATGGTCGACGGCCGCATCCGCAAGTACTACGAGGATGTGGTGCTGCTGGAGCAGACCTGGGTCATCGACGACGAGAGCCGGGTCAAGGAGGTGCTGGCCGCCGCCGAGAAGGATGTCGGCGCGCCGGTGTCGGTGGCCGGCTTCACCTGCTTCGTGCTCGGCGAGGGCATCGAGAGGGAAGAGGCCGACTTCGCCGCCGAGGTCGCCGCCACCCTGGCGGGCTGACGCCTGTTCCGGCCGCGCGGTGCCGTCTGGCGCCGCGCCGACGAATCGCAGATTGTTCGCGGCACCGGCCCGGCCCGTGCGCCCGCCGGCGACGCTGAACCACGGGAGAGCCCGCATGCCGTCCGCGCCACTCTATCGCCGCGTGCTCCTGAAGATTTCCGGCGAAGCGCTGATGGGGGACCGGCAATACGGCATCGATCCCGACACCGTCGACCGCATCGCCGGCGAGGTCGCCCAGGTCATCGAGCTGGGCGCCCAGGTCTGCCTGGTGGTCGGCGGCGGCAACATCTTCCGCGGCATGGCCGGTGCGGCCAACGGCATGGAGCGCACTACCGCCGACTACATGGGCATGCTGGCCACGGTGATGAACGCCCTGGCGCTGCAGAGCGCCTGCGAGGGCCGCGGCCTGCAGACCCGGGTGCAGTCGGCGATCCCCATGGAGACGGTCTGCGAGCCCTATATCCGCCGGCGCGCCGTGCGCCACATGGAAAAGGGGCGGGTGGTGATCTTCGCCGCCGGCTCCGGCAACCCCTTCTTCACCACCGATACCACCGCCGCCCTGCGCGCGTCCGAGATGGACTGCAACGCGCTGCTGAAGGGCACCAAGGTCGATGGCGTGTACGACGCCGACCCGAAGAAGGTGGCCGACGCCAAGCGCTTCGAACGCCTGACCTACATGCAGGTCTTGTCCAACGACCTTAAGGTGATGGATCATTCCGCCATCTCGCTGGCGCGGGAGAACGGCATCCCGATCCTGGTCTTCTCCATCCACGAGCCCGGCGGCTTCGCCGAGGTCATCACCGGACAAGGCCGGTCAACGATAATCACCGAGGAGGAGTGAGCCCATGACCGCTTCGGATATGAAATCCCTGAACAAGCGCATGGATGGCGCGGTCAGCGTGCTTGCCGAGGAATTCGCCGGGCTGCGGACCGGCCGCGCGTCGCCGAACATGCTCGACCGCGTGGTGGTCGACGCCTATGGCTCGGAGATGCGCATGGACCAGGTCGGCACGATCAGCGTGCCGGAACCGCGCATGCTGACCGTGCAGGTCTGGGACGTCAGCCTGGTCAAGGCGGTCGAGAAGGCGATCCGCGAGGCCGATCTCGGCCTCAACCCGCAGCCCGACGGCCAGCTCGTTCGGGTTCCGGTGCCCGAGCTGAACGAGGAGCGCCGCCGCGACATGAGCAAGATCGCCGGCAAATATGCCGAGCAGGCGCGGGTGGCGGTGCGCAATGTGCGCCGGGACGGCATGGATACGCTGAAGCGGCGGGAGAAGGAGGGCGAGATCTCCCAGGACGAGCACAAGGGGCTGTCGTCCGAGATTCAGACCATGACTGATCAACACATTGCCAAAATTGACGAAGCTTTGGCCAATAAAGAACAAGAAATCATGCAAGTGTGAGCGTCAGGAGCCGAATCGAGGACCCTGAACATGGCGCGAGGCACACCGCAAGCGGGACTTCTGGCCCGGCCGCATGACGCGGATCCGGGGCGAGGGGCGGACCCGGTGATCACGATCGCCGGGGGTCCTGACGGGCCGGCCCAAAGCCCTGCCTGGACACCAGCCTAGACGCCGCATATGCACGCAACGGGTTCCGAGGGGCCGGCCACGCCGGCGCATGTCGCAATCATTATGGATGGAAACGGCCGCTGGGCCCGCGCGCGCGGCCTGCCGCGCACGATCGGCCACCATCGTGGCGTCGAGGCCGTCCGCCGGACCGTCGAGGCGGCCGCCGATCTCGGCATCGGCCATCTGACCCTGTTCGGGTTCTCCACCGAGAATTGGGGGCGGCCGGAAGACGAGGTCTCCGAGCTGATGGGCCTGCTGCGCAAATACCTGCGCAGCGAGGTGGCCGAGCTGCACCGCAACGGCGTGCGGCTCAAGGTGATCGGCGACCGCGATCGCCTGCAGCCCGACATCGTCGACCTGATCGACAATGCCGAGCAGGTGACCGGTGACAACACGACCCTGCAGCTCACCGTCGCACTCAGCTACGGCGCCCGGCAGGAGATCACCGACGCGGCGCGCCGGCTGGCCGAGGCCGTCCGCGACGGCGCGCTGGAACTCGACCGGCTGGACGAAACGGCCCTGGCGCAGCGCCTGTTCACCCACGGCATGCCCGACCCGGACCTGGTGATCCGCACCAGCGGCGAGAAGCGGATCAGCAACTTCCTGTTGTGGCAGGCCGCCTATGCAGAGCTTGTTTTCATCGATACCCTTTGGCCCGACTTCACCCGCGCCCATCTCGAGATGGCGATCGGTGAGTACCAGCGGCGCGAACGGCGCTACGGGGTCTCGGTTGGCGTTTAGAAGCCTGGGAAATCTTGCCACCCGCGTTCTGGCCGCGCTTGTGCTGGCGCCGGCCGTCCTGGCCGCGATCTATGCGGGCGGCTGGATCTTCGCGCTGGCGGTGACCGTGGCCGGCTTCATCGGCCTTTACGAGTGGATGTCCCTGGTCGGGGTCAAGGGCCGCGACCGGCTGGTGATCGCCGGAATCCTCTGCCTCGCAGCGGTGATGGGCCTGGTGCTGCTGGTCGGCCTGGCCGAGGCGATGGTGGTGCTCGGCGTCTGGACCGCCGCGCTGCTGGCCCTGGCCATGGTCGCCGGGCACCGCCATTTCGTGCTGGTCGGCCTGGGCATCCCCTATGTCGGGGTGCCGTTGGCGCTGATCATCTGGCTGCGCGAGCAGCCCGATGCCGGCTTCGCGATCGTGCTGTGGCTGTTTCTGGTGGTCTGGGCGACGGATATCGGCGGCTATTTCGCCGGCCGCGCCATCGGCGGGCCGAAGCTGGCGCCGCGCATCAGCCCGAAGAAGACCTGGGCCGGGCTGGCCGGCGCCGCGGCCGCCGCGGCCGGCGTCGGCGCGCTGGTCGCCTGGCATTTCCAGGTGCCGACAGCGGCCCTGGCCCTGGCGGCGGCGCTCGGCGGCGTGCTGGCGGTCGTCGCACAGCTTGGCGACCTGATGGAATCCGCGGTGAAGCGCCGCTTCAACGCCAAGGACAGCGGCGCCCTGATCCCCGGCCATGGCGGCATCCTGGACCGGATAGACGGATTGCTGGCCGCCGCACCGGCGATGGCGGTAGTGTATTTCGTGTTCAACGGGAGTGCCTGGCAATGACGGCGGCAGTGGATATGGCGCCGCGTCGGCGCGTGACGATCCTCGGCTCGACCGGGTCCGTCGGCTCGAACACCATCGATCTGATCGAGCGCAACCGCGACCGCTTTGAGGTCGAGGCGCTGACCGCCAACCGCAATGTCGACCGGCTGGTCGAGCAGGCCCTGCGCCTGCGGCCGCGGCTGGCGGTGGTCGCCGACCCGGACGGCTATGCACGCCTGAAGGACGGTCTCGCCGGCAGCGGCGTGGAAGCCGCGGCCGGGACCGACGCGCTGGTCGAGGCGGCCGCCCGTCCGGCGGAATGGGTCATGGCCGCGATCGTCGGGGCCTGCGGCCTGGCGCCGACCCTGGCGGCGGCCGAACGCGGCGCCATGGTGGCCTTCGCCAACAAGGAATGCCTGGTGTCGGCGGGGCCGCTGATGATGGACCGGGTCCGCCGTCGCGGGGCGACGCTGCTGCCGGTCGATTCCGAGCACAACGCGATCTATCAGGTGCTCGACTCCAAGGCCAAGGCGTCGGTCGAGAAGCTCATCCTGACGGCGTCGGGCGGTCCGTTCCGCACCGCAGACCCAGGGACCCTGGCCAGCGTCACTCCGGAACAGGCGGTGGCGCATCCGACCTGGGACATGGGCGCGAAGATCTCGGTCGACAGCGCCACCATGATGAACAAGGGGCTGGAGATCATCGAGGCGTCCTATCTGTTCGGCCTGCCGTCGGAGCGGATCGAGGTGCTGGTGCACCCGCAATCGGTGATCCACAGCCTGGTCGCCTATGTCGACGGCTCGGTGCTGGCGCAGCTCGGCATGCCGGACATGCGCACGCCGATCGCCTATACCCTGGCCTGGCCGGAGCGCATGGAGACACCGTGCCAGCGGCTGGACCTGGCCGAGGTGGCGCGGCTCGACTTCGAGCCGCCCGATCCGGACCGCTTCCCCGCCCTGCGGCTGGCCCGCGAGGCGCTTGCGGCCGGCGGCGGCGCGCCGGCGGTGCTGAACGCCGCCAACGAAGTCGCGGTCGGCGCCTTCCTGGATCGCCGCATCGGATTCCTCGACATCGTGCGGGTCGTCGAGGGGACATTGGCCGCAATCGGCGACCGCCCCCTTGAAACCTTGGCCGATGTGACCGAGATCGACGCCGAGGCGCGACATCAAGCCGTCAGCCTTCTTTAAACGATTGGCGCTAGAAACTCAGTTTCGCTGCCGCAGCTCGGGACCCCCATGGCTTTCTTCTCCGGTACCCTGATTTCGATCGCCGCCTTCCTGGTGGTGCTGACGGTTCTGGTCTTCGTGCACGAGCTGGGCCACTACCTGTCGGCGCGGCGCAACGGCGTTCGGATCGAGGTGTTCTCGATCGGCTTCGGGCGCGAGCTCTTCGGCTGGACCGACAAAGCCGGCACCCGCTGGAAGTTCAGCGCCATCCCGCTGGGCGGCTATGTGAAGATGTTCGGTGACGCCAACGCCGCCTCCCAGCCCGGCGAGGACATCGTCGAGATGACGGAGGAGGAGAAGGCGGTCTCCTTCCATCACAAGAAGCTGCATCAGCGGGCCGAGATCGTCGCCGCCGGGCCGATCGCCAATTTCCTGTTCGCGATCGTGGTCTTCTTCGTGCTGTTCGCGACCTCCGGCAACCCGATCCCGCCGGCGGTGGTCGGCGAGGTGGTCCCGGGCAGCCCTGCCGCGGAGGCTGGGCTGCAGCCGGGCGACCGCATCCTCGCCGTTGACGGCCGGTCGGTGTTCCGGTTCCGCGAGCTGGGCCTGGCGATCCAGGCCGCCGAGGGCGACGAGGTCGTCTTGACCGTCGCCCATGACCGCGGCGAGGACATCGTGCCGATCACGCCGCGCGCCGAGATGGTGGAGGCCACCGACGGCAGCATGATCGAGGTCTACCGCATCGGCGTGGCGGTGCGGACGGGGCCGGTCAGCATCGCCGAGGCGGCGCCGATGGCGGTCTCGGAGACCTACGCCTTCCTGCGTGAGACCTTGAAGATCGTCGGCCAGATGATCGTCGGTCAGCGCGGCACCGAGGATCTCGGCGGCCCGCTGAGGATCGCCAAGACCGCCGGCGACGTCGCCCAAACCGGGCAGGTCATGCTGCTTTGGTACTACATGGCGTTGCTGTCCATCAGCCTGGGATTGATCAACCTTTTCCCCATCCCCATCCTCGATGGCGGGCACCTGCTGTTCTACGCCATAGAGGCTGTGCGCGGCCGGCCGCTTGGCGAGCGCGCCCAAGAATATGGTTTTCGGATCGGACTCGCTTTGGTATTAACCCTGATGGTCTTTGTGACCTTCAACGACCTGATTCAATTGAAGGTCATCGCTTTCCTGCGAGAACTAATCTGAAAAACATGGGCGGGGCCGTCTGGGGGATCACTTGTGGCGATTTGTGTGGCGGGCAAAACTCGTCCGGGGCGGAGTCCTCTCTTTATTCCTGATTTTCCTGGGAGTCGGTAACGCCCCGGCTCAGGACTCCTTTACCGACAACCTCATTCGCGAAATCATTGTCGAAGGCGCACAGCGGATCGAGCCGACGACCGTGGTGTCCTATCTGACGGTTCGTCCGGGCGACCGGTTCGCATCCGGGGCGCTGGACGACTCCCTGAAGAGCCTGTTCGCCACCGGTCTGTTTGCCGATGTGGTGCTGCGTCGGCAGGGATCGGCGCTCATCGTCACCGTCGTCGAGAACCCGATCATCAATCGCATCGCCTTCGAGGGTAACCTGCGCATCGAGGACGACCTCCTGGCCGCCGAGGTGCAGCTTCGGCCGCGCGTCGTCTACACCCGGACCCGGGTCCAGTCCGACGTTCAGCGGCTGCTGGAGATCTACCGCCGCAGCGGCCGCTTCGCCGCCACCGTCGAGCCGAAGGTGATCCAGCTTGAGCAGAACCGCGTCGATCTGGTCTTCGAGATCGACGAGGGCGCCCTGACCACGGTGCGGAGCATCAGCTTCATCGGCAACCGGGAGTTCAGCGATTCCGAGCTGCGCGACGAGATCCAGACGGCGGAATCCGCGTGGTACGGCTTCCTGACCGCCGACGACACCTACGACCCGGACCGCCTTGCCTTCGACCGCGAGCTGCTGCGGCGCTTCTACCTGGCGGAGGGCTATGCCGATTTCCGGGTCATATCGGCCATCGCCGAGCTGACCCCCGACCGCGAGGAGTTCTTCATCACCTTCACCGTGGAGGAGGGCGAGCGCTACCGCTTCGGGACCATCGACATCCAGACCGTGCTGCCCGATCTGGACACCGAGGTGCTGCTGGCCGAGCTGGCGACCGAGGAAGGCGACTGGTACTCCAGCGAGACGGTGGAGGAGTCGATCACCAACCTGACCGACGCGGTTGGCGACCTGCAATACGCCTTCGTCGAGGTCGAGCCCCTCATCTCGCGGCAACGCGAAGAGCAGTTGATCAACCTCACCTATCAGATCAACGAGGGCCCCCGGGTCTTCGTCGAGCGGATCGACATCACCGGCAATGTCCGCACCGTCGACGAGGTCATCCGCCGCGAGATGGAGCTGGTGGAAGGCGATCCGTTCAACACGTCTCGCCTGCGCCGCTCGGAGGCGCGGATCCGCAATCTGGGTTTCTTCGAGCGCGTGGACGTCTCCCAGGAACTGGGATCGGTGCCGGATCAGACGGTGGTCACCGTCGCCGTGCGCGAACGGTCCACCGGCGAGCTGTCCCTCGGCGGCGGCTTCTCCACCACCGAGGGCCCGGTCGGAACGGTCAGCCTGCGCGAGCGCAACCTGCTCGGCCGGGCTCAGGATCTGAGGGTGGCGGCCACGGTCAGCGGCCGGACCCAGGAATTCACCCTGAACTTCACCGAGCCCTATTTCCTCGACAAGGACCTGTCGGCCGGCTTCGACGCGTTCAACACCACCACCGACAATCAGGATGAGAGCTCGTTCGACGAGGATTCCCTCGGCTTCGGCCTGCGCGTGGGCTACCCGCTGGGCGACCGGCTGCGCCAGACCGTGCGCTACCGGCTCGAGGACCGCACCATCGAGAACGTCGATTCCGATGCCTCGCGGTTCATTCAGGACCAGGAGGGCACCACGCTGACCTCGCTGGTCGGCCACCGCATCGTCTACGACCAGCTCGACAGCCGGATCGAGCCGTCGGACGGCTATCTGCTGGAGTTCGGCAACGATGTGGCGGGGCTCGGGGGCGATGTCCGGTACCTGCGGACCACCGCGGCCGGCAGCCTGTACATCCCGCTGTTCGGGGAGACCGTGCTGAACCTGCGCAGCGAGGCCGGCTACATCTTCGGCTTCGACGAGGATGTGAATATCGCCGACCGGTTCTTTGTCGGCGGCAATCTGTTCCGCGGCTTCGAGCGCTCCGGCATCGGCCCGCGGGATGCCCTGACCGACGATGCGTTGGGCGGCAATGTGTTCGGGATCGGCACCATCGAAGCGGCCTTTCCCATCGGCCTGCCGGAGGAGTTCGGCGTGCGCGGACGGATCTTCACCGATTTCGGCACGCTGTTCGACGTGGACGATGACGGCGCCGAGGTGCTGGACGAGGCGTCGCTGCGGCTGAGCACCGGTGCCGGCCTGTCCTGGTCGTCCCCGTTCGGGCCGATCCGCGTGGACTTCGCCTTTCCCGTGCTGAAGGAAGATTTCGACGAAGAGGAGATCTTCCGGTTCAGCTTCGGGACGAGTTTCTGACCCATGGTCGCCCGCCTCGGCGTCGCCGCCCTGGCCCTGTCGTTCCTGGTCTGCCTGATGCCGGCCCCTGCGACGGCGCAGGAGCGGCCGCTGGTCATCGTCGTCGTCGACTTCCAGCGGATCGTCCGCGAATCGGTGGCGGCGGCCACCGTGCGCGAGCAGATCGACGAGCTGCGCAACGCCTATCAGGGCGAGTTCGCCCGCATCGAGGAACAGCTCCGCGCGGCCGAGGCCGAGTTGACCAACCAGCGCGCGATCCTGCCGGACGAGGAGTTCCTGCGCCGCCGGCGCGAGTTCGAGCTGCAGGTGACCGAGGCGCAACGCCAGGCGCAATACCGGCGCGCCGAGCTGGACCGGGCCCTGGACGACGCCATGAACCAGATCCGCTCGTCGCTGCTGGACATCATCGCCGCGATCGCCGAGAGCCAGCGTGCCAATGTGGTTCTCAACCGCGCCAATGTGGTGATGGTGGATCAGGACCTTGACTTTACCGACGAGGCCCTTGCGGAATTGAACGCCGCACTGCCGCATGTGGATGTTGTCGTCCCGGACGAGTGACGGGCGCAGGCAAGCGTATTGAGCCGATGGCAGATCCCAGATTCTTCAACCGATCCGGACCATTCACCCTGGCCGAACTCGCCGAGGCGGCCGATGCCGAGCTCGCCGAGGGTGTCGATCCGAACCGGGCCATCGAGGACGTGGCGCCGCTGGAGCGCGCCGGGCCGTCCGATCTCGGCTTTCTCGACAACACCAAGTACCGGGATGCCTTCCGGCAGAGCGGGGCCGGGGCCTGCGTCGTCAAGCCGCAATTCGCCGGGGACGCGCCGGAGGGCATGGCGCTCCTGCTGTCCGACAACCCGTACAAGGCCTATGGCCTGATCGCCCAGCGCTTCTATCCGCGGCCGCCGATCCGCGCCGGCATCGCTTCGAGCGCCGTCGTCGATCCGGATGCCCGGGTGTCGCCGCAGGCCGAGATCGGGCCGGGCGCGGTGATCGAGGTCGGCGCCGAGATCGGCGATGGCTGCCGGATCGGCGCCAACGCCGTGGTGGGGCGCGGTGTCGTGTTGGGGGACGATACCGAGATCGGGGCGGGCGCGACCCTGAGCCACTGCATGATCGGCCGGCGGGTGCGGATCTACCCAGGTGTGCGAATCGGCCAGGACGGGTTCGGCTTCGCCATCGACCCCGCCGGCCACGTCGCCGTGCCGCAGCTCGGCCGGGTGATCGTGGAGGATCAGGTCGAGATCGGCGCCAATGTAACGATCGACCGCGGCGCCGGGCCGGATACGGTGATCGGCCGGGGCTGCATGATTGATAATCTGGTACAAATCGGGCACAACGTCGAAGTCGGGCCGGGGTCGATCATCGTGGCCCAGGCCGGCATCTCCGGCAGCACCAAGCTCGGCAAGCTTGTCGTTCTCGCCGGCCAGTCGGGTCTGGCAGGGCATCTGTCCGTCGGCGACGGCGCCCGGGTCGGAGCGCAGAGCGGCGTCATGCGGGACGTGCCGCCGGGAGAGGACGTTTTCGGTTCGCCGGCCATGCCGAGCCGCCAGTATTGGCGCTGGTATTCCCGGCTTATGAAGTTGAGTGGGCTGAAGGGCGGGTAGGCCATGGATTCAACCCCGAGCGGCGAGGCGGTCTCGGATATCGACATCCTGCGGATCATGGAGTTGATCCCGCACCGCTATCCCATGCTGATGGTCGACCGTGTCGTCGAGATCGTGCCGGATGTCAGCGCGGTCGGCATCAAGAACGTCACGGTGAACGAGCCGGCCTTCCAGGGCCATTTCCCGGGACGCCCGATCATGCCCGGCGTGCTGATCGTCGAGGCGATGGCGCAGACCGCCGGGATCCTGGTGGTGCGGACCCTGGGGCCGGAGGCCGAGGGCAAGCTGGTCTATTTCATGTCCATCGACAGCGCCCGGTTCCGCCGCCCGGTGACGCCGGGAGACAGCATGCGCATCCACGTCCAGAAGCTCCAGCACAGGCGCAATGTCTGGCGCTTCTCGGGCGAGGCCAAGGTCGATGGAACGCTCTGTGCCGACGCCACTTTCGCGGCCATGCTCGTGGATCGCTGATGGCGCAAACGATCCATCCCACCGCGGTTGTCGACGCGGCCGCGACGTTGGGAGATGCGGTGACCATCGGTCCCTACTGCGTGGTGGGCGCCGGCGTGACCCTGAGGGACTCCGTCCGGCTGGAAGCCCATGTGGTCGTCGACGGCAATACGGTGATCGGCGAGGGCACCCGCATCTTCCCTTTCGCCTCGGTCGGCATGATCCCCCAGGACCTGAAATTCCACGGCGAGAATTCGCGCCTGGAGATCGGCCGCAATTGCACCATCCGGGAGCATGTGACGATCTCGCCCGGCACCGAGGGCGGCGGGCTGCTGACCCGGGTCGGCGACAACTGCCACATCATGATCGGCGCCCATATCGGCCATGACTGCCTGATCGGCAACGGCGTCATCCTGGTCAACAACGCCACGCTGGGCGGGCATGTGGAGATCGGCGACCACGCCATCCTTGGCGGGCTGAGCGCGGTGCACCAGTTCGTGCGCATCGGCGACCACGCCTTCGTGGGCGGCCTGACCGGCGTCGAGCAGGACGTCATCCCCTACGGCATGGTGGTCGGCGAGCGCGGCTATCTCAACGGGCTGAACCTGGTCGGGCTGAAGCGCCGCGGCTTCGACCGCGACGCGATCCATGCCCTGCGCCGGATCTACCGCTACCTGTTCGAGGGCGACGGCGAGCTGGCCGAGCGCATCGAGACCGTCGCCGAAGAGCATGGCGAGGACGGACCGATCGGCCAGCTCCTGACCTTCATCCGCGAGACCGGCAAGCGCGGCATCGTCCAGCCCCGCAAGCCGACCGAGTGAGCGGCCGGCGACGGCCGCCTGATCCCATGTCCGAGAGCAAGCCGAAACTGGGCATCCTGGCGGGCGGCGGGCCGCTGCCGCGCCGCCTCGCCGAGGCCGCCATCGACAGCGGGCGGGACGTCTTCATCGTGGCCTTCGAAGGCCAGACCGACGCGGAGGCCACCGAGGGCCTGCCGCACGCCTGGATGCGGCTCGGCGCGATCGGCAGGATCTTCGACCGGCTGCACGGCGAGGCGGTGCGCGATCTGTGCATGATCGGGCAGTTCCGCCGCCCGACCCTGCGCGAGCTGATGCCCGACCTGCGCGGCAGCCGGCTGGCCATGAAGATCGGCTTCAACGCGGTCGGCGACGATGCCCTGATGCGCGGCGTCGGCGACGCGTTGGCGCAAGAGGGCTTCCGCATCGTTGCCGCCTATGAGGTGCTGGAGGACCTCCTGGCACGGCCCGGGACCCTGACCCGCCGGCAGCCGGACGAGCTGGACTCCGCCGACATCGCCCGCGGGCTGGAGGTCGCGCGCACCATTGGCACGCTGGATGTCGGCCAGGGCGCGATCGTGCAGCAGGGCATCGTGCTGGCGATCGAGGCGGCCGAGGGCACCGACGCCATGCTGGCGCGCAGCGGCCCGCTGGTGCGCGACGGCGGCGGCGGCGTGCTGGTCAAGGCGCGCAAGCCGCAGCAGGACAATCGCTTCGACCTGCCGGTGATCGGCGTTTCGACCGTCGAGGCCGCCGCCGCGGCCGGCCTTGCCGGCATCGCCGTGGAGGCCGGCGGCGCGCTGATCAACGATACGGCCGCGGTGACCGAGGCGGCGGACCGGCACGGGCTGTTCGTCGTCTGCGTCGATCCGCCCCCATGAGCGGGCCGACCCTGTTCCTGGTCGCCGGCGAGGCCTCCGGCGATGTGATCGGCGCCCGGCTGATGGCGGCGCTGAAGCGCCGGACCGGCGGGGCCATCCGCTTCGCCGGCATCGGCGGCGAGCGCATGGCGGCAGAGGGGCTGGACAGCCTGTTCCCCATGCACGAGCTGTCCCTCATGGGGCTGGTGGAGATCCTGCCCAAGGCGCGACACCTGCTGCGGCGCATAAAGCAGACCGCCGATGCGGTCACGGACATGCGCCCGGACGCGGTGGTGACCATCGACTCGCCAGGCTTCAACATGCGCCTGGCCAAGCGGCTGCAGGGGCAGGGGATCCCGCTGATCCATTTCGTCGCGCCGCATGTCTGGGCCTGGCGCCCCGGCCGCGCGGTCAAGGTGGCGCGGCTGTTCGATCACCTGCTCACCCTGATGCCGTTCGAGCCGCCGTATTTCACCGTGCACGGCCTGGACTGCACCTTCACCGGACATCCGGTGGTCGAGAACGGCGCCGACCGCGGCGACCGCGACCGTTTCCGGGTGGAGCACGCGATCCCCGCCGACGCACCGTTGCTGTGCATCCTGCCGGGCAGCCGCAGCGCCGAGATCGAGCGGCTGTCGCCGGTGTTCGGCGAGACCCTGCAGCGGCTGGCGGCCACGCGCCCGGGCCTGCGCGCCGTCGTCGTGGCGGCGCCGGCCGTGGCCGACCGGGTCCGCGAGGTCGCCGGGGCCTGGTCGGTCCCGACCGTGGTCGTCGAGGGCGACCAGGCGAAATACGATGCCTTCGCCGCCTGCGACGCGGCGCTGGCGGCATCGGGGACCGTGACGCTGGAACTCGGCCTCGCCGGCGCGCCGATGGTGGTCGCCTACAGGGTCAACGCCGTCACCGCCTGGCTCGGCCGTCGGCTGATCAAGATCCCCTACGTCTCCCTGCTGAACGTCGTGCTCGCCCGCAAGGCGGTTCCGGAGTACCTGCAGGAAGACTGCCGCGCCGACCTCCTGGAGGCGGCGCTGGCGCCGTTGCTCGACGACCCGGAGGCCGCTGCGGCACAACGTCGCGACTGCGCCGAGGCAGCCCGCCTCGTCGGCCTGGGCGGCTCGCCGCCGAGCGACCGCGCCGCCGAGGCGGTGCTGGGGGTCATCGGATGGGAAGGTGCCGAGGAGCCCGGCTCGGAGGCTGTGATCGCGCCGTCCGTGGCGGCGCGTCAGAACGCGACGTAGAGCGACACCGCCAGCACCACGCCGACCACCATCGCCAGCAAGGCGAGGCGCCCGGTGCGGGTCATGTGGAAGCGGTTGTCGTTGGCGGGGGCGGGCACGCGGCGCAGCGGGGTCGAGCGACGCCGGCTGGACCAGGTGGCCCGGCCGGATTGACGGTCGCGCTTTCGACGGTGCTGGTCGGGCCTGCTAGCCACGCTGCTCCGGCGGCACGTAATGCCGCATCTGCTTGCCGCCATAGAGTTGGCGGGGTCGTCCGATCTTCTGGACCGGATCCTCGATCATCTCCTTCCACTGTGCCACCCAACCGACCGTTCTGGCCAGCGCGAACAGCACCGTGAACATGCTGGTGGGGAAGCCCATCGCCCGCAGGATGATGCCGGAATAGAAATCGACATTCGGGTAGAGCTTCTTCTCCACGAAGTACGCGTCTTCCAGGGCGATGCGCTCCAGCTCCATGGCCAGGTCCAGCAGCGGCTCGTTCTCCACGCCGAGCTCGCCCAGCACCTCGTAGCAGGTCTGGCGCATAACCTTGGCGCGCGGATCGTAGTTCTTGTAGACCCGGTGCCCGAAGCCCATCAGCCGGAACGGGTCGTTGCGGTCCTTGGCCTTCTTGACGTATTCCGCGACCCGGTCCTTCGAGCCGATCTCCTCCAGCATCTTCAGCACCGCCTCGTTGGCGCCGCCATGGGCCGGGCCCCACAGCGAGGCGATGCCGGCGGCGATGCAGGCGAAGGGGTTGGCGCCGGACGAGCCGGCCAGCCGCACGGTCGAGGTCGAGGCGTTCTGCTCATGATCGGCGTGCAGGATGAAGATCTTGTCCATCGCCCGTTCCAGCACCGGGTTGACGACAAAATCCTCCGCCGGCACGCCGAACGTCATGCGCAGGAAATTGGCCGCATAGCTGCAGTCGTTGCGCGGATAGATGAAGGGCTGGCCGATGGAATACTTGTAGGCCATCGCCGCGATGGTCGGCATCTTGGCGATCAGCCGGTGCGAGGCGATGACCCGCTGGGCCGGATCGTTGATGTCCGTGCTGTCGTGGTAGAAGGAGGACAGCGCCCCGACCACGCCGACCATGATCGCCATGGGATGCGCATCGCGGCGGAATCCGCGATAGAAGTTCATCAGCTGCTCGTGGACCATGGTGTGATAGGTGATGGTCCGCTCGAACTTTGCCTTCTCCTCGACGTTCGGCAGCTCGCCGTGCAGCAGCAGGTAGCACACCTCCATGAAGTCGCTGCTCTCCGCCAGCTCCTCGATCGGGTAGCCCCGATGCAGCAGCACGCCCTCGTCGCCGTCGATATAGGTGATGCCGCTGTCGCAGGAGCCGGTGGAGGTGAAGCCCGGATCGTAGGTGAACATGCCGGTCTCGGCGTACAGCTTGCGGATGTCGATCACCCGCGGCCCGACGGACCCTTCCATCACGGGAAAACTGTAACTCTCGCCGGTCGCATTGACGGTCAGGGTCACGGTGTCGTTGGCCGCGTTGGTCGATGCGACAGGCTTGTCCTGATCCATGAGGGTGTCCTTAGAAGCTAACTGATTGGGGCCTGGCCGGGCGCTCAGGCGTGCCGTCAAGAATAGTTCCCAGGGGGGTCAATAGCAACGCAACCCCCCGTTATCCGTCCGTCAGCCGCCGTTTCCCGCGGCCACGTCGCCCAGCCGCGCCAGCGCCTCCTCCCGGCCCAGCACCGCCGCGACCTCGAAGATGCCGGGCGAGATCGTCGAGCCGGTGAGCGCGGCACGCAGCGGTTGCGCCACCTTGCCGAGCTTGAGGCCTTCGGCGTCGGCCAGGTCGCGTACTGCCGCCTCGATCGCCGGCTCCTCCCACGCCGTCAGCCCGGAGAGCGCGGCCGACAGCCGGCCGATCAACGCGGCGCCGTCTCCGGCGACCAGCCCGGCCGCCTTCTCGGTCAGGGTCAGCGGCCGCCTTCGCACATAGAACGCTGCGTTTTCAGCGAGCTCTACCAATGTCTTCGTGCGTTGCTTGAGGCCGTCCATGCCGTCGAGCAGGCGCGTCCGGTCGGCGCCGTCCAGCGGGCGCCCGACACTCTCTTCCAGTCGCGGCACGATCAGCTCGACAAGCGTGACGTCCTCCGTCTCACGCAGATAGATGCCGTTCAAATTGTCCAGCTTGGCGGTGTCGAAGCGGGCGGCGGACTTGCCGATCCCGTCGAAATCGAACCAGTCGATCGCCTGTTCGGTGGAGATGATCTCGTCATCGCCATGGGCCCACCCCAGCCGCAGCAGGTAGTTGCGCAGGGCGGCCGGCAGGTAGCCCAGATCGCGGAACGCCTCCAGGCCGATGGCGCCATGGCGCTTGGAGTACTTCGCGCCGTCGGGCCCGTGGATCAGCGGCACATGCGCGAAGACCGGCGCTTCGGCGTCCAGGGCGCGGAACAACTGCCACTGCCGGAACGCGTTGGTCAGGTGGTCGTCGCCGCGGATCACATGGGTGATACCCATCTCGATGTCGTCGACCACCACGGCCAGCATATAGGTCGGCGTACCGTCGGCGCGCAGCAGCACCATGTCGTCGAGCTGGTCGTTGGCGACGGTGACCGGACCCTGCACCGCGTCCTCGATGGTGGTGGCACCGTCCCGGGGCGCCTTGAACCGCACCACCGGCGGCACGCCGTCGGGCGCCTCGGACGGGTCGCGGTCGCGCCAGCGGCCGTCATAGCGCGGCGGCCGGCCCTCGCGGCGCGCCATCTCGCGCATCTCTGCCAGCTCTTCCTTGGTGCAATAGCAGTGATAGGCGAGCCCGGCCTCCAGCAGTCGCCGGGCCGCTGCGGCGTGGCGCTCCCGGCCGGCGAACTGCGACACCGCCTCGCCATCCCAGTCCAGCCCGAGCCACGCCATGCCGTCCTGGATGGCGCGGATGGCATCGTCGGTCGAGCGCTCCCGGTCGGTATCCTCGATGCGCAGCAGGAAGCGGCCGCCATGGTGGCGGGCGTACAGCCAGTTGAACAGGGCGGTGCGGGCGCCGCCGATATGCAGATAGCCGGTCGGGGAGGGGGCGAAACGGGTGACGACGGTCATGGGCGGCGCGGTGCTGATCCGTGGGGGTGTGCCGGGAGCGCGGTTGCATAGCACACCGGTCCCACTGATGCCTACCGCGCCGGCCGGGTTTCATGGCACCATCGCCGGTCAGAAGAAGAACCGATAAACGGATGACATGGATGAGAAAGTTCTGGACCTGCATCGCCGCCGCGACCCTGCTCGCCGGCTGCCAGACCCCGACCTCGAACACCGAGCCGGATGCGCTGGCCAGTTGCCGCGCCAGGGGCGGTGACGTGATCGAGGTGTGCACCGTCCGCCGCATCGTCTTCGACTGCGTGGAATGGGGGTTCAGCTGCCGCGGCGCGGAGATGGACCACGACAGCTGGTGCGCCATGCCGGCGGAGCAGCAATCCACCGGCTGGAACCCGCGGGACCAGTTCTGCAATCAGCCGTGAGCGTGTCGCAAGGCTGACCGACAGCGCCGTCACCCGGCGCCCGACAGGTCCTGGGCCAGCATCAGGGCGTTGCCGTCGGGGTCGTAGAAGGTCGCCGTGGCGACCATGCCTTCCACAACATCGTTCGGGCCGTCGAACCGGACGCCGGCCGACTCCAGATCCCTTCGGGCCGTGTCGATATCCGCGACGCCGAACACCGGGACCGTATTCCCCGGCGCCGGCTCGGCCTGCTCGCCCAAACCCAGGGTCACGCCGTCGGTCTTTGTCGCCAGCTCGCTCCAGCCCGCCTCGTCGATGTGATGGAGCAGCTCGAAACCGAGTTTCTCGGAATACCACCGGGCGCTGGCGTGGCGGTCCCGCACGGACATGGCGAGGGTGATCGTGTTGTCCAACGATACGATGGGCATGGCGCTTCCCTTTGGTCAGAAAATATATAAACTATACTTTATGGACATCGACGTGCTTGTCAAGGTGACCTCTCGGGCCTGGTCGCTGAACATCCTCGCCGCGATGCATGCCGGTACGCCGGGCCGACAGGCGCCCCTGCTTGCCGCGTCCGGCGCCGGTCGGACCGCGTTCACCCAGAGTCTGGCCCATCTGATCGAGCTGGGGCTCCTGGAGAGGAATCCCGGCCACGGCCACCCGCTCAGGCCCGAGTTCCGGCTGACGCCGCAGGGGGCGGAGGTCGCCTGTGTCGCGGCCAGGATCATGCGAGCCGTCCCCGGGCCGGCCGAACGCGGGTTGCTGCGGCGGACCTGGACCATCCCGGTCCTGGCCGTCAGCCGGGAACCTCGATGCTTCACGGACATCAAGACCCGGTTGCTGCCGATCACCGATCGCGCCCTGTCCCAGTCGCTCAAGCTTCTGCAAGGGCAGCACTGGCTCGAGCGCAGGATCGACACGGCCATTCGTCCGCCGCGACCGCTGTACCAGGCGGCCAATGCCGGGCTGCGGATCGGCCGGGCGGTCGTGTTGCCGCAAGGCCCGTGAGCCGAGAGGCGGGCGCGTCCCATCGCCCATTCTAATTGACCGCGTCGGCTCGATTGCAGCCATCCGGCTTCCGATCTGGAATACTGGTCGGCAAATGAGCCCGACCGCAGGACATTGTGGCTGAAGCCCGGATCGATGCCGGTCCGCGATCCCGGCTTGAAGCGCCGGCGGTTGCCGTGCTGGCCGCGATTGCCGGTAAACTGGCGTCAGAGCGAGAGAAATGGCCGCTTTGGCTGCCGGTTGCGGCCGGCATCGGCATCCTTGGCTATTTCGCACTGTCCTTCGAGCCCGGCTTGTCGGTCGGCGTTGGAGCGACGCTGTGCGCCGGCGCGGCCTATGCGATCACCCGCCGACGTACCGGCACGCCGGTCGCACTCGCCGCCCTGGCGCTGGCCCTGGGGTTCGTCGCGGCCCAGCTCGGCACGGCGCGGGTGGCGGCGCCCATGCTCGAGACCCGGATCGGCCCGGCCTGGGTCGAAGGCCGGATCGTCGCCCAGACCCTGACGCCGAACGGCGTGCGGGTCGTGCTGGGCGAGCCGTCGATCGACCGGCTTGCGGCGGAGGCGACACCCGAAAGGGTGCGGATCCGGCTGACATCCGGCTCGGAGCCGCTGGCGACCGGTGCCCGGATCGGCCTGCGCGCCGTCCTCAACCCGCCGAGCCGGCCGGTCCTGCCCGGCGGCTTCGATTTCCGCCGGCACGCCTTCTTCCAGGGGATCGGCGGGGTCGGCTATGCGGTCAGCCGGGTGCGGGTCCTCGATGCAGGGGACGCCTCGCAATCCGGATTGTGGTTGGAGAGCGTGCGGCGCGGCATTGCCGATCGGATCGGGGCGGCGCTTGACGGCGACCAGGCGGCGATCGCCACGGCTCTGCTGACCGGCGATCGCGGCGCCATCCGGGACGATGTGACCGAGTCCATCCGCGCCTCTGGCCTGGCGCATCTGCTGGCGATTTCCGGCCTGCATCTCGGTCTCGTGGCCGGGCTGCTGTTCTTCGCCATCCGCGCCGGTCTCGCGCTGGTGCCGGTGCTGGCGCTGGAGTATCCGATCAAGAAATGGGCGGCGCTGGCCGCCTTTGCCGGCGCCTTCGCCTACATGTTCATCGTCGGCGCCACGGTGCCGACCCAGCGCGCCTTCGTCATGGTGGGGCTGGTGCTGGTTGCCGTGCTGGTCGACCGGACCGCGATCTCCATGCGGCTCGCGGCCCTGGCGGCGGTGCTGGTATTGGCGGTCTCGCCTTACAGCCTGCTCGGCCCCAGCTTCCAGATGTCCTTCGCGGCGGTGGTGGCCCTGATCGCCGGCTACGAGGCGCTGCGCGACCGGCTGGCGGGCTGGCGGCATCGGGCGGGGCCGCTGCGCATGGCCGCGCTCTATCTGGCCGGCGTGCTGCTGTCGACGGCGATCGCCTCGTCCGCGACCGCGCCCTTTGCGCTCTACCACTTCCAGCAGATCGCCAGCTACGGCTTGGCGACCAACCTGCTGGCGGTGCCGCTGACGGCGCTGTGGATCATGCCCTGGGGATTGTGCGCCTACCTGCTGATGCCCTTGGGGTTCGAGGCCCTGGCCCTGGTGCCAATGGGCTGGGGCGTCTCCGCGCTGCTGGCGATCGCCGAGACCGCCGCGGGCTGGCCGAATTCCGTCCTCCGCGTGGCGTCGCCCCCCGGCTGGGCGATTGGCATCGTCACGCTCGGCGGGCTGTGGCTATGCCTCTGGCGGGGCCGTCTGCGTCTTTGGGGCGTCGTCGGCCTCGTGGCAGGCGCGATGGCCCTGGTCTGGCCGCGGACCGGCCCCGACATTCTGATCAGCGAGGATGGGGGGCTGATGGCTGTGCGGGCGGCCGATGGCGGGCTGGCCTTGTCGGAGCTGCGCGGCGAGCGCTTCACCCGCGAGATCTGGCTACGCGCCGAAGGTCGGGCCGAGGCGCAGCCCTGGCCCGCCGAGGGGACCGGCGCGGACGGCCTCCTGAGCTGTGACCTCCTGGGATGCCTCTATCGCCGCGAGGGCAGGCTGGTCGCCCTGATCCGCGACCCGCGGGCCCTGGACGAGGATTGCGCCGTCACCGACATCGTCGTCTCGGCCGTTCCCGTGCCGCGTGGCTGCCGCGGCCGCACGGCGGCGGACCGCTTCGACGTCTGGCGCCATGGCGCCCACGCGATCCGGCTGACGCCGCAGGGCCACGCGGTGGACCGCGTATCCGACGAAACCGGCCTGCGGCCCTGGTCGCTCGACCGCCGGCCTGAGTGGGAGCGGGAGGGAGAGGCCGACTGAGCGTCCGGGTTCCCAGGACGCCCCTGTGACGTCACCCACAGACGACCGCCGTCCCTTCCGGTATCTCTCTCCTCAGCGCATTCCGCGGTCCGGGGCCAGCGATGACCTTGTATTACGGTGCCGACAGCCAGACCCGCACGACATTCGAAGTGCCGGCGCGGCGCATGCCGGACGCACACCGCCCGGCGGGCGGTGGGGCGCAGACGCTGTATACCTACATCACCAGCCGCCTGCGCGGCGCGCGGCCACGCTGGGTCGAGGAATCGCAGTTGCCGCGCTTCTGGGGCCGATATCTCAATCGTGGCGACCATCGCAACCGTGGCCCGCTGACCCGGGACGAGGCCGGCGAAATCTTCGCCATGAGTGGCGGCCGCTGTCGCATCCTGCCCATCTACAACGGAAGCTGGCGCCGACAGGACCGGGTCACCGGGCCGAATGCCCGGCACAACGGCCGACGCAGCGCGCAAGAAGCCATCGATCTCGCCTCCCCAGCCAATCTCGACATCCCTCAGACCGTCCGGCTTTACGCCGATCTGGAACGGTGGCGGGTCGACCGGGAGTGGTTCCTGGGCTGGATGGAGGTGATGTACCAGTCCGACTATCCGGGCGTCGGTGGCTTCTATGGCAATCCGGCCGTCTGGGGGTCGTTCTGGCGCGAGCGGAACGGCGTGCGCCGCCGTGTCCATGAGGGCTGGAGGCGCAACATAGGGCCGGCAGCCGAGCGTTTCGGCGATCGCCAGTTCGACGCGGTGATCGACGCGCTCAGCCGCCGTGACGGCGCGATCGGGCCGTCATCGCCGGTCGCGAAAATCTGGTCGAACCGTCCCTATCTCAACCAGCCGGGAACCGAGATGGCGGCCGGGACCATGTATCCCCGGGAGTTCCGCGCCGAGGTCACGCCGGCCAGCTTCATGGTGGAAACCGTCATCTGGCAATACGGCGCGCAAATCCCCTTCGGGCTGAACGGCTTCGCCTCGGTGGATCTGAACCTGGCGAAGGAGTCCGCATTCAACGAAATGTGGGGCCGGCAATGATCGCCCGGCGCCGGTTGCCTAGCCGTATTGCCGGATCAGGCCGACCAGGCGGCCCTGCACCTTGACCCGGTCGGGGCCGAAGATGCGGGTCTCATAGGCCGGGTTGGCCGGTTCCAGGGCGATGGTCGCGCCCTTCTTGCGCAGCCGTTTCAGCGTCACCTCCTGATCGTCGACCAGGGCGACGACGATGGAGCCGTTCTCGGACGTGTCGCAACGGCGGATGATGACGGTGTCGCCGTCATAGATGCCGGCATCCACCATGCTGTCGCCGGCCACCTCCAGGGCGTAGTGGTCGCCCTTGCCGAGCATGGTCGCCGGCACGTCGGAGAAGTGGGAATGGTCGCGCAGCGCCTCGATCGGCGTGCCGGCGGCGATGCGGCCATAGAGGGGCAGGGACACCACCGCCGCTTCCTCCGCGGCGCCGACGGCGCGGCCGGGCATGGCGGCGGTGAAATCGCCCTTGATGACATTCGGCGCGAAGGGCTTGTCGGTCCGGTCGGCCTCCGCCGCGGCCGCTTCCAGCCCGTCGGGCAGGCGCAGCACCTCCAGGGCCCGGGCGCGATGCGGCAGACGGCGGATGAAGCCGCGCTCCTCAAGCCCGGTGATCAAACGGTGGATGCCGGATTTGGACCGCAAATCCAGCGCGTCCTTCATCTCGTCGAAGGAGGGCGACACGCCGCCCTCGGCCAGGCGACGGTGGATGAAGATCAGCAGTTCCTGCTGTTTTCTGGTCAGCATGGGATCGGCCCCGTCAAAGGAATGCCGCGGATCGGCAATGGGCGAGTCGCACGCACACTAACTGGAACAAAACACAAACGTCAAGATTTGTTCTGTTTTAGTTCCAGTCGCCATAGATGAGTGGCGCCAGCGACTACAGTCTTGTCATGCCGGCGGCGAAGGTAACGATCTCGACCATCTCGCCTTTTGTCGCGGCCGGGGCATCGGGCGGGCGGATGACGAGGCAGTCGGCGCCGGCCAGCCCCGACATGACCGAGCTGTCCTGCAGGTTGAACGGGGTGGCGACCTGGTGGCCGTCGGCATCGCGTTCCAGCCGGCTGCGCAGATAGTCCTGGCGGCGGTCGTTCGCCGGCAGATCGCAGCCCAGCCGGGCGGTCGCGGTCAGCGGGTCCGGGCCGTCGACGCCGAGCATGGCCAGCAGCGCGGGGCGCACGAACAGCAGCCCGCAAACCATTGACGAAACGGGGTTTCCCGGCAAGCCGAGCATGGGCGTGCCGTCGATCTGGCCGAACATCAGCGGCTTGCCCGGCCGCATGGCGATTTTCCAGAAATCGAGCTCCAGGCCGCGCTCGCCCAGCACGTCCCGGATCAGATCATGCTCGCCGACGGAGGCGCCGCCCGTGGTGATCAGCAGGTCGGTGCCGTCCGCGCCGGCCGCCATGCGGGTCAGCGACTCGCGGCTGTCGAGCGCGATGCCGAGATTGACCGGCACGCCGCCGCAGGCGGTGACCAGGGCGGAGAGCGCCAGGCCGTTGGAGCTGACGAGCTGGTTCGGCCCGATCGGATCGCCGGGCAGGACAATCTCGTCGCCGGTCGCCAGGATCGCCACCCGCGGGCGGCGGTGCACCCGCAGCCAGGGCACGTTCATGGCCGCGGCGATGCCGACATCGCGGGCCGTCAGGACGCGGCCGGCCCGAAGCAGCGTGTCGCCGGTTGAGAAATCGAGACCGGCCGGTCGCACATAGGCGCCCTTGGCCGCGGTCTCCTTGATGGTGATCCGGTCGCCCTCGGCCTCGGTATCCTCCTGGATGACGATGGTGTCTGTGCCTTGGGCCAGCGGCGCGCCGGTGAAGATGCGCACGCACTCGCCGGTCCCGACGGTGCCGTCGAAGCTCTGGCCGGCCGGGACCGAGCCGATCTGCCGCAGGGCGGCGGGCGCCGTCGCGACGTCCTCGGCCCGGACCGCGTAGCCATCCATGGCTGAGATCGGCGCCCAGGGCTGGGTCACCCGGGCGGCCACATCCTCCGCCAGGACCCGGCCCAGCGCCTCGCCGACACCGACCGTCTCCGCCGGCAGGGCGGTGAACGCCTCGGTGATGCGGGCCTTCGCCTCCTCGACCGAGAGCATCAGGAGGCCTCGTAGGTCCCTGATTTGCCGCCGGATTTATGCAGCAGGCGCAGATCGGCCACGGTCATGGATCGGTCGACCGCCTTGCACATGTCGTAGACCGTGAGCGCCGCGACGGAGGCGGCCGTCAGCGCCTCCATCTCCACCCCGGTGCGGCCGTCGATCTTGGCCTCGGCGACGATCTCAACGGCGTTGGCCGCCTCATCGCAGGTCAGCTCCAGGGTCACCGAGGTCAGCGGCAGCGGGTGGCAGAGCGGGATCAGCTCCGACGTCTTCTTCGCCGCCATGATCCCGGCCAGCCGCGCTACGCCCAACACGTCGCCCTTCTTGGCCGCACCGTCGCGGATCATCGCCAGGGTCTCCGGCGCCATGACCACGCGGCAACCGGCCCGGGCGATACGATGGGTCACGTCCTTGTCCGACACGTCGACCATGCGCGCCGCGCCGGCCTCGTCGAAATGGGTGAACTCCTTGCTCATGCCGACACCGTCTGCTCCAGCATGGTGCGCACCGCTTCGGCGACGTCGTCCTGGCGCATGAAGGACTCGCCGATCAGGAACGTCGTGACGCCGACATTCGCCATGCGCGCCAGATCCGCCGGAGTCGACAGGCCGCTTTCGGCGACGGCCAGGCAGTCGGCTGGAATGCCCGCGGCCAGGCTCTCCGCCGTTGCAAGATCGACCGCCATGGTCTTGAGATTGCGGTTGTTTATGCCGATCATCGCCGCGTCCATCAGCAGCGCCCTGTCGAGCTCGGCTCGATCATGCACCTCGAACAGCACGTCCATGTCGAAGGATGCGGCCGCCGCCGCCAGCTCCCGGGCCTCGCCGTCGGTCAGCGCCGCCAGGATCAACAGGATGCAATCCGCGCCCAGTGACCGGGCCTCGGCCACCTGATAGGGGTCGAGCATGAAATCCTTGCGCAGGGCCGGCAGGGGAGTCGCCTGACGGGCCGCCTGCAGGTAGGCATCGTCCCCCTGGAAATAGGGCCGGTCGGTCAGGACCGAGAGGCATGTCGCGCCGCCGTCATGATAGGCCCTCGCCAAAGACGGCGGGTCGAAATCCTCCCGGATCAATCCCTTGGAGGGCGAGGCCTTCTTGATCTCGGCGATCAGCCCGTAGCGTTCCTCCGCACGCGCCTGCCTCAGGGCCCTTGCGAAACCCCTCGGCGCCCCTTCCTGCTTCGCCGCCACTTCGACGTCCGCCCAGGGCCGCTCGGCCTTGCGGCGTGCGATGTATTGGCGCTTGTCGGCGCAGATCTTGGCCAGGACGTCGGACATCGGATGCGCTCTATGCGGGCTCGGCCGGCGGCGGCTCGTTGGTGACCGCGACGAGCCGGTCCAAGGCCTCGGCGGCCTTGCCGCCATCGATCAGCGCGGCCGCCTTGGCCACCCCGTCGGTCAGGCTGTCGGCCTTGCCGGCGACCATCAGCGCCGCCGCGGCGTTCAGCAGCACGATGTCGCGATAGGCGGATTTGGCGCCGGCCAGAAGCTCGCGCATGGCCGCGGCGTTGAACTCCGCGCCACCGCCCTTCAGATCCTCCGGCCTGGCGCGCTCCAGCCCGGCCTCCTCCGGCGTGATCTCGAAGGTCGAGACCTTGCCGTCCTTCCATTCCGCCACCTGGGTCGGGCCGGTCGTGGTGATCTCGTCGAGCCCGTCGGAGCCGTGCACCACCCAGGCTCGTTCCGCGCCCAGCTTGCCCAGCACCGCGGCCAGGGGCTCGACCCATTGCGGCGCGAACACGCCCATGAGCTGGCGCTTCACCCCGGCCGGATTGCTCAACGGCCCCAACAGGTTGAAGATCGTTCGTGTGCCGAGCTCGACGCGCGTCGGCCCGACATGGCGCATGGCGCTGTGGTGGCGGATGGCGAACAGGAAGCAGACCTGGGCCTCCCACAGCGCCTTCTTCACCAGCGCCATGTCCGCGTCCAGGTTGACCCCCAGCGCGCCCAATACATCGGAGCCACCGGTGCGGCTGGACAGCGCCCGGTTGCCGTGCTTGGCGACCGGCACCCCGGCCGCGGCCAGCACCAGGGCAACAGCGGTGGAGACGTTGTAGGTGCCGGAATTGTCGCCGCCGGTGCCGCAGACATCGATGGCGCCCTCGGGCGGCTCGATATGCAGCGCCTTGGCGCGCATGATGCGGGCCGCACCCGTGATCTCCTCCACGGTCTCGCCGCGGGTGCGCAGCGCCATCAGGAAGCCGCCGATCTGCGACGGGGTGGCGTCGCCGGACATGATGATCTCGAACGCCGCCGCGGCGTCGTCCTCGCCCAGGGACTGGCCGTCGGCGACCCGGGCGATGAAGGGCTGGAGATCGCTGGAAGGACCGCTCATGCCGCGCGCTTTCGTCCGGCGATGTCGAGGAAGTTGCCGAGCAGGCGGTGACCGTCCTGTGAGGCGATGCTCTCAGGGTGGAACTGCACGCCGTGGACCGGCAGCGTCTTGTGGCGCACGCCCATGATCAGCCCGGTCTCGGTTTCCGCCGTGATATCAAGGCAGTCGGGCAGGGTGTCACGATCGATGATCAGGGAATGATACCGTGTCACCCGGAGCGGATTGGCCAGGCCCGTCATCACCCCGGTGCCGTCATGACCGATGTCCGAGAGCTTGCCGTGCATGATTTCCGGCGCCCGCACGATCTTGCCGCCGAAGGCCTGTCCGATCGCCTGGTGGCCCAGGCATACGCCGAGGATCGGCAACTTGCCCGCGGCCTCGCCGATCAGGTCGAGGCAGATGCCGGCCTTGTCGGGATCGCAGGGGCCTGGCGACAGCACGATGCCGTCCGGCCGCATGGCGACGGCCTCCTCGGGCGTCAGCGCGTCGTTGCGCCGCACGACCGTCTCCGCCCCCAGCTCGCCCAGGAAATGGACGAGGTTGTAGGTAAAGCTGTCGTAATTATCGATCAGCAACAGCATTGCGACACGTTATCCTTGAGTTTACTCAGCCTGAATACCTTTCATGCGCTGCCGGCAAGACTACAGCCGGCAATCCCGGATGACCAGCGGACAGCGTAGGACGGACCAGCGATGAGCGGTGCATATCAGGGCAGCCCCTATCTCGATGCCACGCCGAACACCTCGGGCCGCGGCCCGGCGGCGGAACTGCCGGCCGAGGTCGGCCGTCTCAACTGGGGCGCATTCCTGCTGAATTGGATCTGGGGCCTGGGCAACGGCACCTATATCGCGCTCCTGTCGCTGTTGCCGATCGCCAATTTCATCATGCCCTTCGTGCTGCTGTTCAAGGGCGACAAATGGGCCTGGCAGAACAGCACCTGGCGCAGCGTCGAGCATTTCCGGTCCGTCCAGCGCAACTGGGCCATCGCCGGGGCGGTGGTCTACGGGGTCGGGGTCCTGTTCGTGGTCGCGCCTATCGTGGCGGCGGTGGTGATCTTCTCCAGCCTGGGGCCCTTCGAGACGGTCAAGGAAGAGGCCAGGACCAATCCCCAGATCGCCGAGATCGTCGGCACGCCGGTAGAAGTCGGCTGGTTCACCGCCGGATCGGTGAGCCAGCAGAACGAGACCGGCGACGCCGACGTCAACGTGTCGGTCAGCGGCCCGCTGGCCTCGGGGACCCTGCGCATGGTGTCGACCCGGCAGAACGGCGTCTGGGTCGTCCGCAAGCTGGTTCTGACCCTGGATGGAACCGGCCAGGCGATCGCCATAACGCCGGGCCTGCGCTAGCGGCGACGGGTGCTCTTCACCTGCCGGTTGCGACCGCGTACTGTGCGCGGCCCCACCCGAACCGGAGGCCGGCCCGATGAGCAACGATCCCGACGCGATCGCGCTGTGGAATGCCAAGGCCGAGGATTGGCACACCCAGGTCGGCCGTGACGGCGACCTCAACCGGCGCCTCAATTCCGATCCTGTCCTGTGGCGCTTCCTCGGCGACGTCTCCGGGCTGACCGTGCTCGATGCCGGCTGCGGCACCGGCTATCTCAGCCGCAAGCTGGCGGAGACGGGCGCCCGCGTCATCGCGCTCGACGCCGCCGAGGGCATGGTCGAGATCGCCCGTCGCGAGACCCCGGAAGGTCTTGCGGTCGACTACCGGGTCGGGTCCAGTTCCGACCTCGCGGGACTCGCGGATGAAAGCGTCGACCGGGTGGTCTCGAACTACGTGCTGATGGACCTCCCGGACCTGGACCGGGCCGCGAGCGCCTTCCATCGGGTCCTGAAGCCGGGCGGCGTGGCCGTCGCCGTCTTCAGCCATCCCTGCTTTCCGCTGGGCGACATGGACGAGACCGGGACGCCGGACGGATTCGCGGTGCGCTGGGCCACGCCCTATTTCGCGCCGCGCCGGGTCGAGGAGCCGCCCTGGAACCACTTCACCAGCCCCTTCGTCTGGTACCACCGGCCGCTCAGGACCTATTGGCGCGCCTTCCGCGACGCGGGCTTCACCATGGACGATTTCGAGGAGCCCAGCCCTGCCGGGCCGCTGGCCGGCGAAATCGGTCCGGAGCGGCTGCAACGCAGCCAGATGCGCCCCGGATCGGTAGTGTTCAGACTCCTGAAATGAAGACCGGACCGTCGGGAATATGATGCTGACGATCACGCACCTGTTCGATCATCCGGATCACCGGCCCCTGGTCGCGGCCTGGATCCATGACGCTTTCTGGCGCGACCGCCCGCCGGAGGACGGGCGCACGGTCGCGGAGCTGGAAGGCGCACTAGGCGAGGCGGGCGAACCGGACGCCATACCGCTTTCCCTGCTGGCTCTGGTGGACGGCCGGCCGGCGGGCACGGTCAACCTCGTTGAGGATGATGACTCAAAGCGCCCGCACCTGTTCCCCTGGCTGGCCGCGCTCTACGTCGCGCCGGAGTTTCGTGGCAGGGGCGTAGGCGCCGCGCTGGTGAAGGGTCTGGTGGAGCACGCGGCGAGGATTGGTGTCGTCGAACTCTACCTTGGGACAGACATTCCGGACTTCTACCGACAACTCGGGGCGGTGGTCGTCGAACGGGAAGGGAGCCACTTCGTCATGAGGCTGTCGGTCCCGTCGGCATGAACGCTGGCGAAGCCGGCTCCGAACGCGCGGCAAGCGGTTCCGGCTGGGGTGGCGTTCTCGCTTTCCTTCTGCGGTTCGTGGTGATCTCGATCCTGACGGTTTTCGCGGGAGTCCTTTACCGCAGGTTCGACGATTCCTTTCAGCTTTGGTCTTGGAGTTTCTTCGGTCTTGCCGCTGCGCTGGGATTCGGGCTGGAGCTCGTCTTCTCCGCGGCCGTGAACAGGTTCTGGCCGCTGCCTCTGGCGGATCGAGTGATGAGGGCGTCGATAATGGCTGTGCTGGTCTCCGGTTTGGGCGCGACCGGGGCCTACTTCGTCGTGCTGTTCGTCGCCCTGTTGGCTTCACTCTAGAGGCCGGGCCTCTCCGGTCTCCGCGTATTCGCCCAGCGCCTCGATCAGCGGCCCGAGGTGCTTCTCGTAGTTGCGCCACTTGCCGATCGAGGTGGTGTAGACCGGTCGGCGGACCTGGGCGCGGCTGGCGGTCAGCACCGGCCGTTCGGTCTCGAAGAAGCGGGTGCAGTCCGGATGCCAGTCCAGGCCGCAGAAGTCGAGCAGCCGGCGGCCGACGCCCTCCAGATCGCCGACGAGATCCTCATAGACAAGGTCGAACACCGGCAGCGGCAGGCGTTCCGCCCAGCGGTCCATCATCCAGCGATAGTCGGTGTAGAAGCGGCCAAGCGCGGCCAGGTCGAAGCTGTATTCCTGGCCGTGGGTGAAGTTCTGGAAGAAGCAGGAGAGGCACGTGTCCAGCGCATCGCGGCGGCAATGCACGATCCGGGCATCCGGGAAAAGGCGCGCGATCAGCCCGAGATGACGGAAATTGAGCGGCGCCTTGTCGGTGATCACCCGGGCTCCGCCAGCCGCGGCGCCGGCATGCTTCAGGTAACTCGCGGCGAACTCCGCGAACAGCTCGGCGGGCGCATCCGCCAGGCACTCGGGGTAGGGCTTGCGGCCGGGTGCGCGCTGCGGCAGGGCGTTGCAGGTGCGCTCGATCAACGGCAGTTCTCCGCCGCCATGGACGTCCGGATGGCTGGCCAGGACCTGCTCGGCGAGCGAGGTGCCGGAGCGCGGCATGCCGACGATGAAGACCGGCTGTCGCCCTTCGGTGGCGCCTGAACCCGCCGGCTTCAGGAACGCCGCGTCGCAGATGTCGAGGATCCGCTTCATGTAGGGCCGACCGGTCGTCGGCTTCAGCGCCACGTTGCGGGCCTTGTTGCCCGCCGCGTAGTGGCGGAAGGCGCGGTCATGATGGCCCAGATTGGCGTGCACCTTGCCGGCCGCGAACTCGATGAAGCAGCGGTCGGTGTCGGACAGCCCGGCCTTCGCGACCAGCCGGTTCACCTTGGCGATCATCGGGTCGTCCGGTTTCACCCGGACCGACTGCGACAGGTTGTAGAAGGCTTCGGCATAATCCGGCGCCAGCTCAACCGCCTTGCGATAGGCCGCTTCGGATTCCGCCATGCGCGACTTGGCGCCCAGCACGTAGGCGAGGTTGTGGTGGAAGATGGCCGTATCCGGCTTGAGCGTCAGCGCCTGGGCGATCAGGTCGTGTGCCGCATCGAAATTGCCGCGGGCAAGCTCGATCGTGCCAAGCAGGTGCCAGGCGTTGAAGTTCGTCGGGTCCTCGCGGAGCAGGCCCGAATAGATCTGGGCCGCCTGCAGCAGGTTTCCGGCCTTCTGGCAGGCGATACCCTCGCGGATCGCCTGTTGAGGCGTCAGCTTGGGAGCGAGCGGCATAATGACGGATTTTACGAAACTGCGATGAACGGACCGTAAATCGCGAGCTTAGTTAACGAAGATTCGAATATTCGGCGAGAACGAGTGCCGCCGGGTCAGGCAGCCCGTCCGTAGAAGCCGATCCGCTCATCCGTGCTCATGGTCACGCCGGGCCGGTCGAAATAGGAGAAGACCGCGACGATGCGGTCCCGCGGCCCGCCGACCGGTGTGACCCGGTGGGCGGTGTTCTTGCCCTTGAACACGTTCAGGGTGCCCGGGCGCAGGGGCAGGGTCCGGACCGCGCCGTCCGCACCGGCCAGCAGCCGTGCCACCCCGTCATAGTTCGGGTCCGCCTCGGACCGCAGATCGCTGCGGTACTGGAATTCCCCGCCGGTCTCGGGCGCCTGCAGCAGCAGGGTGGTGGTGAATTCCGACCGGTCGAAATGCCAGTTCAGCGCCTCGCCGTCGCGATAGGCCATCACGTTGACCCGGCCCAGCGGGTCAGCCATCGAATGGAGCGCCGGCTTGCCCATCACGGCGGCAAGGAACCGTGCCAGCGGCGGCCATTCGTAGAGGCTCACGACCAAAGACCCGGCGATCTGGTCGGCGCAGATCGTATGGTTGATCGTCTCGACCTCGGCGAGGGCCGGATGATCGGCGGCGAGGCCGGGCACGCTGGCCTCGAAATAGGCGTTGTGGCGCCGGGCATGGGTGAAGGCGGCGGTGTCGAGGACAGGCCGGACCTCGGCCACGCAGCGGGCCAGCGCCTCCGGCCGCACCAGGCCGTCCAGGCTGAACAGCCCGTTGGCCGCCAGTTCCGCCCGGCAGTCCCGCACCAGCGCACGGCCGGCCGGACCGTCCGCATCGTCCAGGGGAAAGCGATCGAGGTCGAGCTGGTGCTTGGTGATGCTGTCCGTCATCGAAACAGCCTGTCAGCATCGGTCGTCAGGGCGCAAGCACCCATCCAATGGACGTCATTCCCGCGAAGGCGGGAATCTCGAGACGCAATCAGTGCGAGCCTATCGAGATTCCCGCTTTCGCGGGAATGACGTCCTAGAATGAATTGGAGCGCTCGATCCTGTCGGTCTTCGCCGATGCCAACGGCCTGGTCCCTAGTCCGGGATCTCGATGGCCGGGGGCAGGGCGCTGATCTCCAGCATGAACTTGCTCAGCATGGCGTTGGCGAAGTCGGCGTAGTCGCCCACCGTCACCAGGAAGCCGATCCTCGGCGGGCCGATGACCTTGCTGTTGTAGTGCTGGATCGCGTCCGACTCGCCACCCACGACCAGCCCGTTGACGACGATGCCGCGATCGAAGGCGGCGTCCCGGGCGGGCTGGGGCCCCGGTCCGACATTGGTCATGCCGTCACCGGCGATGTTGAGGAGCTGGCGATCGGCGAACCAGGGGCATTGGCGCAGCAGCTCGGTGCCGGCCTGCAAGGCCACGGTCAGGCTGGTGCTGCGGATCATACGGTCGACCTGCTGATCGCCCAGGGTCTCGGCGATGGCCTCGGCATGCTTGTCGGTCTGCACCCCGACCCAGGGAATGATCACGTCGACCGTGTCGTGGCTGTCCGACCAGGTGAAGACCGATACCGCGATCAGGCCATGCCGGCCGGTCTCGATCGCCTGCAGGAAGCGGCGGTCGAGCAGGGCCGACGCCAGTCCCTCATATTGAAGCCTGAGCTCGCGGTCGTTGATCGACCCGGAGATGTCCAGGCCGACCGCCATGCAGGCATCGGCGCGTTCCTGGCCCCAGACTTTGGCCGGGATGAGGATCGTCAGAAGGGCAAGCAGCACATAGACGAACCCGAACACCGCCCGCCCGTCACGCAGGCGCCCGACGGCGCTGGAAACGGCCTTGTGAAGCGGCGAGGGGAGGGTCGATGCGCGGCGCGTTCGATGCGGGCCGGAGCCGCTTTCGGCTTCGGCCTCCAACAGCTCCAGCCTGTCCGCTGGTGCGAATCGATCGGCGACCATACAACCCATGATGCGATCCCTAACCGCTAAATCAAGCGGTTATCGGACGATTTGCAGGCGATCGTGAGGAGAGTTGACTAAGTGTGCGCAGATCAGCGTCCGGACCAGGCCGGCGGGCGGCGCGCGACCCAGGCGTCCAGACCCTCCCGAAGGTCCCCGGATGGCACCAGCCGGGCGAATTGATCGCCCTCGCAGGCCAGCCCCTCGGCGATGCTCATGTTCAGGCCGCGGGCCACGGCCCGGAGGATGGCCGCGGCCGCGACGGGCGAATGCCGCAGTATGCGTGCCGCCAGGTCCCGCGCGGCGGGCAACAGGTCTTCATGCGCCACGATCTGGTTGACCAGCCCAAGCGCCAGCGCCCGGTCCGCTGGGAACGGGTCGCCCGTCAGCAGCAGTTCGAGCGCCCGTTTGCGTCCGGCGAGCCTGGGCAGCCGCTGGGTCCCGCCGAAGGTCGGCGGCATGCCCAGCGCGATCTCCGGCTTGGCGAAGACCGCGCGGTCGCTGGCGATGGCGAGCGGGGCCGCCTCGGTGATCTCGCAGCCGCCGCCATAGGCGAGCCCGTTGACGGCGACGATCACCGGCTTCTCGAACGCCTCCAGCCGCGCCGTCATGGCCTGCCCGCGCCGCACGAAATCCCGCACCGCCGCCTCCGGACCCCGGGCGACGCTGCCGGAGAACTCATGGATGTCGCCGCCGGCGGAAAACGCCCGGTCTCCGGCCCCCGTCAGGATGACGGCGCCGACCCGATCGTCGGACTCCACCACGTCCAGCCGCTCCATCAGCGCGTCGGCCATGGCGTAACTGATGGCATTCAGCGTCTCCGGCCGGTTCAGCGTAAGCGTGGCGATCCGGTCGGCGACATCGATGAGGACCAGGTCGGGCATCGGTGGGCCTTTTGTCGATTGCGTATGAGCGAGGGTCGCGCATCGCGGCAGCGGTGACGAGCGAACTGCGTTCAGGTGGCGATGAACGTCGGTCAACCGGTCGGGGGAGACGCAGGGATTGCCCGCGCCAGGTGGCGCAGGCTCAGCCGTCAGGATGGAGGGTCCAGCGCTTCCGGAAGCACGACGCGTTTCTCGAATTCCCCGACGGACCCGTCCTCGGTCAGGTCCAGGCCTTCCGACGCCAGCAGCTCCGCCTGGCTGACGCCGAAACCGTTCGTTCTGAGCTTGCCCAGCCGTCCACCATCGGCGACGACGCGGTACCAGGGGATGCGCGCCTTCTCCTCATCGCCGAGCATGGTCAGGATATAGGCGACGTGGCGGGGCATGACGTCGAGGTGGCGGCCGATATCGGCGTAGGTGGCGATCCGGCCTTCGGGGATCGCCGAGACGATGCGCAGGATGTCCGCCTTGATCCGGATGAAGGCGGCGGATTTCGGCATCGTGGCTAGCGCCGGGCGCTGGCGAAGCGGACCGACTCCTCCGCCGCGCGGATCAGGGCGCGGGATTTGTTGATCGCTTCCTGCTGCTCCGATGCCGGGTCGCTGTCGGCGACCACGCCGCAGCCGGCCTGCACGTAGAGCTGGCCGTCCTTGACCACGCCGGTCCTCAGCGCGATGCAGGTGTCCATGTCGCCATTGGCGCCGAAATAGCCGACCGCGCCGGCATAGACGCCGCGGCGCGCCACCTCCAGCTCGTCGATGATCTCCATGGCCCGGACCTTGGGCGCGCCGCTGACGGTGCCGGCCGGGAAGCCGGCGATCAGGGCATCCAGCGCGTCCTTGCCCTCGGCCAGCTCGCCGACGACGTTGGAGACGATGTGCATGACGTGGGAGTAATACTCGACCACGTATTGCTCGGTCACCGTGACGGTGCCGATCTTCGCCACCCGGCCGACATCGTTGCGGCCGAGGTCCAGCAGCATCAGGTGTTCCGCCCGTTCCTTCGGGTCGGACAGCAGATCCTCGGCCAGGGCCGCGTCCTCGCTGGCGGTGGCGCCGCGGGGCCTGGTGCCGGCCAGGGGCCGGATGGTGACCTCGCCGCCGCGCAGGCGGACCAGGATCTCCGGGCTGGAGCCCACGATGCTGAACGCGCCGAAATCCAGGAAGAACAGGAAGGGCGAGGGGTTCAGCCGGCGCAGCGCCCGGTACAGGCTGAGCGGCGGAAGCCGGTAGGGAACCGAGAAGCGCTGCGAGGGCACCACCTGGAAGATGTCGCCGGCGCGGATGTACTCCTTGGCCCGCTCCACCGCGTCGCAGTACTCCGCCTCGGTCATGTTCGAGGCGGTCTCCGGCAGCGCATCGACCAGGGAGTCCCGCTCCCGGCGGTGCGGCAGGCTGCGCTCGAAGTCCGCCACCACGTCGGCCAGCCGCTCGCGGGCCTGGGCGTAGGCGGCGGCCGCGTCCAGTCCGTCGGCCGGGAACACCGGCGTGACGATGGTGACGATGTCCTCGATGTTGTCGAAGGCGGCGATCACCGTCGGCCGCATCATCACGCTGTCCGGCACGCCCAGCGTGTCCGGGTTGTCGTCCGGCAGGCGCTCCATCTGGCGCACCATGTCGTAGCCGAGATAGCCGAACAGGCCCGAGCAGATCGGCGGCAGGGCCTCGGGCAGGTCGATCCGGCTCTCGTTGATGAGGTCGCGCAGGCTGTCCAGCGGCGGGCGGGCGTCCGGCTCGAAGCTCTCGGCGTCGAACCGCGCCTGCCGGTTGATCTCCGCCTTGCCGTCGACGCAGCGCCAGATCACGTCGGGCTTCAGCCCGAGCGCCGAGTACCGGCCCCGGATCGCCCCGCCCTCGACGGATTCCAGCAGGAAGCTGTAGGGCCGCCCGTCCGCCACCTTGAGCATGGCGGAGACCGGCGTCTCCAGATCGGCGACCAGCTGGGTCCACACCACCTGGGCGGCGCCGGCCTTATAGCGCGCGCGAAACGCCTCGGCATCGGGGAAAACGGTCATGGCTGACGACCTACCGGGCCAACTCCCAACCAACAGCGTCGTCCCCGGGCTTGACCCGGGGACCCAGGTTTTGTTTGGGCGCCGCCGTTCCGCTCAAGCAGGAGTCTTGGCTGCCAGATGGGTCCCCGGGTCAAGCCCGGGGACGACGAGGCGCAGGGTGTGGCCAAGTGTCGTCCCGCCAGATCGAACACCTCACATCGCGCCATGCTGGGGCTGCTGGTAGAGGCGGCTGATGGAGTCGCGGTCGATGTCGATGGAGTACTGGTCGCGCAGGGATTGGGCGAAACCGGCCAGCAGGTCGCCGGCCATGGCCCGGGTCTGGCCGGCGGCGATGTCCTCCAGCGTCGCGGAATCGGAGGCCGGGGCGGGGATGATGTCCTCCAGCCGGGCCACCACATAGCCGTCGGCGGCCGGTGCGATGGCGACGTCGCCCCGGTTGATCTCGAAGACGCTGGCGATCAGCTCTTCCGGCAGGGTGCCGCGATTGGCGCCGTCGCGGCGCAGATCGGCCTGCTCGACCAGCACGGCGCCGATCTCCGCCGCCACATCGGCGACCGTCTCGCCGCCATCCAGGCGTTCGGAGACCGTCTCGGCCAGCGCCTCGGCGGCCTCGGTGGTGCGGGCCTCGGTCCAGGCGGCGGCGATCTCGTCGCGCACCGACTCCAGCGATCGCAGCGCCGGCGCGATCACCTCCTCGGTGCGCACGACGAAGAAATCCTCCTCCGGCGTTTCCTCGACCGGACTGGTCGCCTCGTTGAACTGGGAGAAGCCGACATCCAGGACCTGGGGCAGGGCGGGGATGTCGTCCAGCCGGCCGCCGTCGCGCAGGCTGCCATCGCGGGCCACGGCGCCGGTCACGCGCAGCGGCAGGCCGAGCTGCGCGGCCGCGTCGTCCAGCGAGACGTCGCTGGCGATCAGGTCGTCCAGATCGTTGGAGAGCTCGAACACCAGGTCCCGGGCCTCGTCCAGCCGGATCTCCTGTTCGATCTCCTCGCGCACCGACTCGAAGGACGGGACGCCGCCCTCGATGATCTCGGTGACCTGCAGCACGTGCCAGCCGAACGGCGTGTTGAACGGCGCGCTGACCCCGTTGGCCGGCAGCGCGAAGCCGGGTTCGGCAAGCTGCGGCAGGAAGTCGCCGCGCGGCGCCATCTCCAGGGTGATCACCGAGACGTCCTCATTGCCGACAGTGGCGATCGCATCCGCCAGGGAGAACAGGCCGCCCGCCGCCGCCTCGGCGATCTCGGTCGCCAGCTCCTGGTCGGGCACGACGATCTGCTCGAAGGCCCGCTGCTCCTCGACCTCCAGCTCGTCGCGGCGCAGCTCGTATTCGGCCAGGGCCTCGGCCTCGGGCACGGTGATCGTTTCCGCGACACCCTCGGCGGTCAGGCTGACGACCCGCAGCACCCGGTACTCCGGTGCCATGTATTGCTGCTCGTTGTCGCGGTAATAGGCCTGGATGTCCTCATCCGTCGGGGTCGCGACATCCGCCACCAGGGACGACCCGATCAGGATCGCCTGGATGTGCCGGGTCTCGTTGCGGTAGCGGTGCAGCGCCTCGGACAGGGTCTCCGGCACCGCCGCGCCGGCGCCGATCACGCCGATCAGCTCGGCCCGCGCCAACTCCTGGCGCAGGGTGGCGAAATAGGTCGGCTCGTCGAGCTGGGAGGCGCCCAGATAGTTGTTGTACTGCACCTGGCTGAACTGGCCGGTGCGGTCCTGGAACAGCGGGTCCTGGCGGATCGCCTCGGCGATCATCGAGTCCGGCGCCTGCAGCCCCAGCTTGGCGGCGGCCTGGTTGAACAGGGCTTCGTTCACCAGCCCTTCGATCGCCTGGTCCATCAGGCCGAGATTGATGGCGAGCTGAGCGTCGAAGACCGGGCCGTATTGCTGCTGCAACTGGCGCAGCTGCAGCTCGAAGGATTCCGTCAGGCGCTGGATGGTGATCCGCTCGCTGCCCACCGTGGCGATGGTCGCCCGCACGCCGCCGCCGCCGAAGATGCCGGTCAGCCCGACGCCGCCGAGCGCGATGGCGATCAGCACGAACAGGATCTTGATGAACCAGGAACCGACCTTGCCGCGGATGAGCTGGAGCATGAGTGGACCTTCGCATCGGCGCCGGCGGCCTGTTCGAACTTCGGGACGGCCGCGCCGCCGCGTCGCCATCCTGCCTGTGCCAGGTCCCGAAGGGCCGGCATCTTAGGTGCGGCGGACAGCAGCGGCAACCGGCATCCGCGCCGCGCCGGCCGGGTGTTCGATTGCCCGTTGGCAGGCCGCGCGCGGGCCTGCTAAACGAAGGCTCCCCGCCGCAGATCCTCAAGGACACCGCCCCCATGCCCCGCAAGCTGATCGCCGGTAACTGGAAGATGAACGGGCTCTCCGCCGATGCCGAGGCCCTGGCCGGCAGCCTGGCCGAGCAATACGGCGCCGCCGCGCCGGGTTTCGACATGCTGCTGTGCCCGCCGGCGCCGATGATCTCCACGGTGGCCCGGGTGATCGCCGGCAGCGGCCTGGCGCTGGGCGGCCAGGACTGCCATGCGGAGGCCTCCGGCGCCCATACCGGCGACACGGCGGCGGAGATGCTGGCCGATCTCGGCTGCTCCCATGTCATCGTCGGGCATTCGGAGCGCCGGCAGGATCATGGAGAGACCGACGAGCAGGTCCAGGCCAAGGCGCTGGCGGCGCATCGCGCCGGGCTGGTGGCGGTGATCTGCATCGGCGAGACCCTGGAGGAGCGCGACGCCGGCGAGACGCTGGCGGTCTGCTCGCGCCAGATCGCCGGCTCCATCCCGTCCGGCGCCACCGCCGAGAACATGGTCGTGGCCTATGAGCCGGTCTGGGCGATCGGCACCGGCCGCACGCCGACCGCCGCGGATGTCGCCGAGACCCACGCCCATATCCGCGGCACGCTCACCGCCCGCATGGCCGGGGCGGAGAATGTGCGCATCCTCTATGGCGGCTCGGTCAAGCCGTCCAATGCCGAGGAATTGATGGCGGTCGACAACGTCGACGGCGCCCTGGTCGGCGGCGCCAGCCTCAAGGCGGACGACTTCTGGGCCATCGGCCGGGCCTGCGGGTAATCGATTGCCGTGCACTGGCCACTTTCCCTCTCCCCTTGCGGGAGAGGGTTAGGGTGAGGGGTCTTGAGAAACAACTTCGCGCAGCTCTGCTGCGCGCCCCCTCACCCGGATCGCTCCGCGATCCGACCTCTCCCACGAGGGGAGAGGTGAATAGGGCCGGCATTAGGAAGAAAACGGTACTGGCCTTGGCCCGAGTGCTTATGTAAAAGGGCGCGTCCGCGACGCGCGCCGGTGGGCCGCCGCGCCGGACTGGATTCCAGTCGAGGTTCGTTTTGCAGCAGATCGTTCTCGTCATTCACCTGTTGATCGCGCTTGGCCTGGTCGGCCTGGTGCTGATCCAGCGCAGCGAAGGCGGCGGCCTGGGCATGGGCGGCGGTGGCGGCGGCGGCATGATGTCGGTCCGCGGAACCGCCAGCTTCCTGACCCGCGCCACCGGCATCCTGGCCGCCTGCTTCATGGGCACCAGCATCCTGCTGGCGATCCTGGCGGGCGGCGGCGGCGAGTCGACCTCGCTGCTGGAGCAATCGCTGCCGGCCGCCACCGAATCGGCTCCGGCCGAAGGGGACGGCCTGAACGCACCGCTGTCGGAATGAGCAGCGGCGGAAATCCGGGGATTAGCGAGAGGCGGCGGTCGGGCCGCCTCTTTCTCATTGGGGCGGCGATGCAAGGCGAGTATGGTGGGGGTCCATGACGCGGTACATCTTCATTACCGGCGGCGTGGTCTCCTCTCTTGGCAAGGGTCTGGCGTCGGCGGCGCTCGGGGCGCTGTTGCAGGCGCGCGGCTACACGGTACGGCTGCGCAAGCTGGACCCGTATCTGAACGTCGATCCGGGCACCATGAGCCCGACCCAGCACGGCGAGGTCTACGTCACCGATGACGGGGCGGAGACCGATCTGGACCTCGGCCACTACGAGCGCTTCACCGGCGTGCCGGCCCGCAAGAGCGACAACGTCACCACCGGGCAGATCTACTCCACGGTGATCGCCAAGGAGCGGCACGGCGACTATCTCGGCGCCACCGTCCAGGTCATCCCGCACGTCACCGACGCCATCAAGGACTTCCTGCGCTCGGACATCGGCGACGAGGATTTCGTGCTCTGCGAGATCGGCGGCACCGTCGGCGACATCGAGAGCCTGCCCTTCGTCGAGGCGATCCGGCAGTTCGGCAACGAGATCGGGATGCAGCGGGCGCTGTTCATCCACGTCACCCTGCTGCCCTACATCCCTACCGCCGGCGAGCTGAAGACCAAGCCGACCCAGCATTCGGTCAAGGAACTGCTCTCGGTCGGCATCCAGCCGGCCATGCTGCTGTGCCGCGCCGACCGGCCGATCCCGGAGAACGAGCGGCGCAAGATCGCGCTGTTCTGCAACGTCAAGCCGGAGCGGGTGGTCGCCGCCCTGGACGTGGATTCCATCTACCAGGTGCCGATCAGCTATCACGAGCAGGGCTTCGACGACGAGGTGCTGGCCTATTTCGGCATGGACGACCGCGGGCCGCCGGACCTGTCCATGTGGACCGACATCATGCAGCGGGTGCGCCAGCCGGAAGGCGAGGTGACCATCGGCGTGGTCGGCAAATACACCTCGCTGATCGACAGCTACAAGAGCCTGTCCGAGGCGCTGGCCCATGGCGGCATCGCCAACAAGGTGCGGGTCAAGCTGGACTGGATGGACTCGGAGATCTTCGAGACCGAGGACGCGGTGACCCGGCTGGAAGGGGTGCACGGCATCCTGGTCCCCGGCGGCTTCGGCGAGCGCGGCAGCGAGGGCAAGATCCGCGCCGCCCAGTTCGCCCGCGAGCGCGACGTGCCCTATTTCGGCATCTGCTTCGGCATGCAGATGGCGGTGATCGAGGCGGCCCGCCACATGGCCGGGCTGGAGCGGGCGGGCTCGACCGAATTCGGCCCGGCCAGCGAGCCGGTCGTGGGCCTGATGACTGAATGGACCCGCGGCAACGAGAAGGAAGTCCGCGACAGCGACAGCGACCTGGGCGGCACCATGCGGCTGGGCGCCTATGACGCGGTGCTGTCGGAGGGCTCCAAGGTCCGCGACATCTACGGCGGCCCCTCCATCAGCGAGCGCCACCGCCATCGCTACGAGGTCAACATCAACTATCGCGACCGGCTGGAGGAGGCAGGACTGAAATTCTCCGGCCTGTCGCCGGACGGGGTGCTGCCGGAGATCGTCGAGCTGCCGGACCACCCGTGGTTCATCGGCGTGCAGTTCCACCCGGAGCTCAAATCCAAGCCCTTCGACCCGCACCCCCTGTTCACCGATTTCATCCGCGCCGCCATCGAACAGAGCCGGCTGGTGTAGGAGAGGCTGCGCCCTCGTGTTCACCACAGAGGTACAGAGAACCAACTAGGAAAACTCGTCGTTCCCGCGAAGGCGGGAACCTCGAGCCACCGGCACTCAAATCCATCGAGATTCCCGCCTTCGCGGGAATGACGATGATGTTGGTTGTTGGTTCCTCTGTGTCTCTGTGTCTCTGTGGTAATCCTTGTTTGGTTGCTATTGAAACCGAACGCACTCTCGCCAAACTCGCACCGCATAGACGGGTCCCATGCCCATGACGACCGCCCATCCCGTCCAGATCGGCCCCCTGACCGTCGCCAATGACCGGCCGTTCACCCTGATCGCCGGGCCCTGCGCCCTGGAGAGCCGGGAGCATGCGCTGGAAATGAGCCACGCGCTGGTCGAGCTGACCGGGGCGCTGGGCATCGGGCTCATCTACAAGAGCTCCTTCGACAAGGCGAACCGGACCTCAGCCGACAGTCCGCGCGGCCTGGGCATCGAGAAGAGCCTGCCGATCCTGGCTGAGGTGCGGGAGGTGCATGGCTGTCCCGTGCTGACCGACGTGCACACCGCCGAGCAATGCGCCCGGGCGGCCGAGGCCGTCGACGTGCTGCAGATCCCGGCCTTCCTGTGTCGCCAGACCGATCTGCTGCTGGCCGCGGCGGCCACCGGAAAGGCGGTGAACGTCAAGAAGGGCCAGTTCCTGGCGCCGTGGGACATGGCCAACGTGGTCGACAAGATCGCCGGCGCCGGCAACCGCAACATCCTGATGACCGAGCGCGGAGCCAGCTTCGGCTACAACACCCTGGTCTCGGACATGCGCTCCCTGCCGATCCTGGCCAGGACCGGCTATCCGGTGGTGTTCGACGCCACCCATTCGGTGCAGCAGCCCGGCGGCCTCGGCGGCCGTTCCGGCGGACAGCGGGAGTTCGTGCCCGTCCTGGCGCGGGCGGCGGTCGCGATCGGCGTCGCGGCGGTCTTCATGGAGACCCACCAGGATCCGGACTCCGCACCCAGCGACGGCCCGAACATGATACCAGTAAACGTGTTACGAGGTGTTCTTGAGACATTGATTGAACTCGATCGGACCGCCAAGACGGCCCCGGTCGATATCTGATCCCGGCCGTGGTCCGCACGGCTGTCCAGGACATCTTTGAGGGGTACAGAGGCGCTGCGCGTCTGCTGATCCTTGTCATCTCGGCACTCCTGACCGGGTGCGGTGAACGGGCCGGCGAGGCGCGCCTGCTGCTGCAGGATATCGCCGCCGGCCACGCGGCCTCGGAGCTGAAGCGCGCGACGGCGTTGCCGGACCGGGAGCCGGTCATCTGGCGCATCGACGGCCGGGACGGCGCCGGCGATCTCTACACGCCGGCGGAGGGTGCGTTGGCCCGCATGGTGCTGGTACCGGGGCTGACGGAGCAGGGGCGCGCCGACCCCAGGGTCACCGCGCTGGCCTATTCCCTGTCGCGCATGCGCTTTGCCGTCCTGGTGCCGGACATCGCCAATCTGCGTCGATTGCGGGTTGGCCCTGAGGATTCCCGCGCGATCGCCGATGCGGCCCTGGCGCTGACCGGGATGCCGGCCGGCGGCGCCGCCAGCCCGGTCGGCCTCGCCGCCGTTTCCTACGCGGTCGGCCCGGCCTTGATTGGCGCCCTGGAGCCGGACACCGCGCGCCATGTCGGGTTCCTGGTCTCGATCGGCGGCTATCACGACATGACGGCGGTGGTGACCTATCTCACCACCGGCCGGTACCGCGCGCCCGGCGGCGGTCGGTGGCAAACCGGACGTCCCCACGGTCTCGCCAAATGGCGTTTCGTGGCGGTGAACGCAGACCAGCTCGACGAACCCGGCGACCGCGCCACCTTCGCCGTGCTCGCCCGCCGCCGGATCGCCAACCCTTCTGCCGCCATCGACGACCTCTCCGCCGGGCTGGGCCCGCAAGGCCGGGCATTGCTGGCGCTGCTGGAGAACCGGGACCCGGACGTGGTGCCGGAGCTGATCGCCGGCCTTCCACCGCGCCTGCGCGACGCCTTCGCGGCCCTGTCGCCGTCCCGCTACGACCTGACGACGCTGGGCGCCCGCCTGATCCTGGTCCATGGCGAGGACGACCCGGCCGTGCCGGTCACCGAAAGCATGGCGCTGTCCGCCGCCGTCGCGCCGGGCAGGGCCGACCTCTTCCTTCTGGACGGCCTGGACCATGTCGATTTCCGCTCGGAGATCGGCCTCATGGATCAGCTCACCCTGCTGGACGCGGCCCAGGCGGTGCTGGCGGAACGGGATCGGATTGCCGGGCGTGAGGACTGACGGATCGAGAGGCCAACTGATCGATCCTCAGGGGCATCCCGGCCCCTTGGCGTCCGTACGCGCCATTGGCGCGTTGAACCAGGCGACCCTCGGCCGGTTCAGCCAGTCGCCTCCATCCTTGAGAACGCAAGCGCGTAATAGGTCCGCGGATCATTCCCCTCCGGCCCCTGGGTCGCCAGGATTCGCGCCCGGAAGCCGGCGCGTTCGGCCAGGCGCAGAAGGTCGTTGATCTCCGGATAGTTGGCCTTGGTCATCACGATTTCAGCGGCCGGCGACAAATGCGCGCCGATGCCCTCGAGGAACCGCCGATGGGTGCGGAACCCGGCATCCCATTGCGCACCTTCGACGACGTCGCGCGCCTCGGCCGACCGCCCGGGTAGGTTGGCGATCACAAGGTCGAAGACCTCGCCGCTCTGCAGTGCCGCGAGCCCGTCCGACAGCCGGACGTCCATCCGGTCGGAGAGGCCGTGTTGCTTGGCATTGGCCTGCGCGTTGCGCACCGCGGCCGGGCTGATGTCCAGCGCGACGCACCGCGCCGCCCCGGCCTTGCACGCGAGCACCGCCAGCGCCCCGGAGCCGGTGCCCACATCGAGCACGGCGCCGCCGTCCGGCACCCGCAGATGCCTTCGCAGCAGGTCCGTATCGGCTCTCGGCGGAAACACATCGGGAAGGACAACAAACGCGAGGCCTGCGAGGGACACGCAATACCCCTCTTCGGGGGCGCTCCGCCAACGCGCCTGCTGCTCCTTCTGCCGGGTCGTCACGCGAGCCAGGTCGTCGGGTCCGAGCGTGTTTTCGATCCGCATGCGGTCACTATAGACCACGGGTCGCAGCAGGCCCTTGGCGGCCGACACGCTTCAAAGATCGGACGAATCGATGCTACGCAGGACCGGTCGATTGCGGCCGGGACGTCTCCATGAAATCCATCGCCCTCTACGCCGGCCTTGCAGCCCTGGCCGGTCTCGGGATTTTCGCCCTGGTGCTGCTGTTGCGCACGCCCAGCCACGACCGCGACTGGATATCGGGGCATGAGCGGCTGCCGCGGGTCGGGTTCGATGGCGACGTCGTGACGGTCCGCGGGGTGCGGGACTTCCGGTACGAGGCCGGCGGGGCGGTTGCGGAGGCCCGCTATGAGGACCGGACATACGACCTGACGACCCTGGACAGCGTCTGGTACGGGATCTCGCAGATCTCCGGCTTCAAGGGCATCGCCCATACCTTTCTCAGCTTCGGGTTCTCCGACGGCCGCTACCTGGCCATGTCGATCGAGGCGCGGCGGGAGGTCGGCGAGGGTTACGGGCCGATCCGTGGCCTGTTCCGCAACTACGAGGTCATCTACGTGCTGGGCGACGAGCGGGACGTGATCGGCCTGCGCAGCCATGTCCAGCGGCTGCCGGTGCGGCTCTACCGGATCGCCGTCACGCCGGAGGAGGGGACCTGGCTGCTCCGCGCCCTGCTGGACGAGGCGGACGCGATCAACCGCTCGCCGCGCTTCTACAACACGCTGATCGACAACTGCACCACCGGCATCGCGAAATACGCCACGCCCATGCCGGCCTGGCGACGGTTGCTGGACTACCGCATCGTGCTGCCCGGCTATTCCGACCGGCTGGTGCGCGATCTCGGGCTGCTCGGGCCCGGTGACACGGGCGATCGGGCCTTGATCGACCCGGGTCGGGGGACACCCGAGTCCGAGACCTTTTCCCGGGACATCCGCGCGGAGTTCCTGCCGAGCTGGCCATAGCGGCCTGCAGGACAGGTCGATCGCGCGGTCCCTTCGCGGCGATTGACACCCCGCGCCGGCGTCCCTATCTACACCGCCGGGCCGAAGGTCCCTGCCGCTCGCGGGCGCAAGCCTTGGTGAAGTCCTTCCCTGACGATCCGATCCGCCGATCCCAGTGACATGCGGACCGACGGCAATGCGAGCACCGTCCGAACCCCGCATGCATCGCTGCGAAAGGCTTTGTCATGACCGGATCTTCCCAGCTTCCCTCCCTTGAGGACCTGAAGGCCCAGGCCAAGCGCCTGCGGGCCACCCTGGCCGCCGACGGCACGCCCATCGGCCATAGCCGCGCGCTTGAGCTGCTGGCGCATCAGCACGGCTACAGGGACTGGAACACCCTGCACGCCGCCATCGGCAACCGGCCGCCGGCGGCACCCGTAACCGTCGGCGCGCGGGTCGCGGGCCGTTACCTGAGCCAGCCCTTCGCGGGCGAGGTGATCGGTGTGCAGGCCCTGGCCACCCCGGACCGGTTCCGGGTGACCCTGCGGTTCGACCAGCCGGTGGATGTCGTGACCTTCGACAGCTTCTCGGCCTATCGCCGGCGGGTCACCTGCACCATCGACCGGACGGGACGCACGGCGGAGAAGACCTCCGACGGCCGGCCGCACATGGAACTGGCGCTCTAGCCGGATCACGCGGCCCATCGGGCCGGGCGGCCGTTAATCGGATGTTCATCTGCTGTTAACCAGCCACCCATCCCGGCGTCATCTCGGGCATGGACGGTTTTCCGGTGCCGCGCGGGCCGCTTCTCACAGGGGATGCGGCCCACAGGGGCGCCGGAAACCGGGCCGGCCAGGAGGCCGCGCCTGCCGGCGCCCCGGGATTGGGGAGCTACCATGCAGGTCAATTCACGAACGAGACTGTGCTGTGCGGCCGTCGGAGGAATCGTCGCCGCGATGCTGCTGGCCGATACGGCCCTTGCCGCGAGGCAGAGCGGCACGCTGCTGAGGGTCTTCGGGCAGACGGACAGCGATTCCATGTCGATCACCGTCATGCGGGAGTCCACCGGCTCCAACACGGTGACCCTGTTCGGCGTTCCCAATGTGGCCGACGGGACCAGCTTCTCCGGCGTCGACCGGATCGACATCTTTCCCGGCGGCCGGTCGGACAGCCTGGAGATGTTCATCGAGTCCGAGGCGCTCCAGGTCAACGTCACCAAGACCACCCGGGAATTCAACGGCAGCATCTTCGTGACCACGCCGCCGGAGGTCACCGATGTCGCCCTGGGCTTCAACTTCGTCACCGGGACCCGCTCCGACAACGTCAAGATGGAGGTCGCCAACGGCGCGGCCAACTTCGCCCTCGATGTCGGCTTCGATTTCGGCACCCGGTCCAGCGGCCTGTCGATCCTGGTGGAGAACCTGATCGAGGCCAGCGCCGACATCAGCGTCACCGGCGATGGCGGCACCGAGGAGGACAGCTTCGAGTTCATCGGCAAGGGCCCCGGCCTCTTCACCCTGTCCGGCTCGCCGGGCGTCGAGGAGTGCAAGGTCGAGGTGGAAGGCGATCTCGGCGGCGCCGCCAACCTGGCCTGCCAGATGAAGACCGAGATGGTCGTCAAGGGCGACCTGGTCGGGGCGCCGCGGCTGACCGCGTTCCAGGCGACGCTCTCCGTCGACGGCGCGATCACCGGCTTTCCGACGGTGCTGGCGGGGCAGTGCAGCATCGACCCGCTGACCGCCAACGTGACCACCAACGGCTGCGAGTTCCGGTAGGACGCGGCCCACGGCGCGGCGCGGGCCCTGGGACCGGGTAGCCTCACCCGGGGTTCGCGCCGTCGCCCGCGACCGCGGCGGTGAGATACCGGCCGATCCTCTCCCGGGGCGTCCAGAGGATCAGGCCGAAGGGGCGGCGCTCGGAGCGGATACGGGACGCGTCGTTGCCCGCCGGTCCCGGCCCTCCATGAGCGCCGCCCAGCGCCGCAGCAGCCGGTCGCACACCTTCGCGAACGGCGCCACCATCAGCCCGAGCAATGCGCGGTTGACCAATCCCGGCTTGGCCCGGATCTCGAAGCGCATGGTGATGCGCGTGCCGCGGGCCTCCGGCTCCAACGACCAGTGCCCGGTCAGCTCGGCGATGGGATACGGGTAGTCCTCGGCCTCGGTGTGGACCCGGAAGGCGAAGGCGTGGCCGTCCTCCCACAGGGTGCAGGTTTCCCGCCAGGACCGGCCGTCGGTATCGCTGCATTGCCGGATCATGCCTTGGCCCCGGCCCGAGACGATCTCGACCTTGCCGATATTGTCCGCGACCTCGGCATAGCCCTCCTGGTCGCTGATCACCTGCCAGGCCCGCTCCGCCGGAGCGCGGGTCGGCAGGCTGGCGGTGAGTGTCATCCGGTCCCCGGACCGTGCGACGGTGATGGTGCTGGCGCCCTGGTAGAGCAGGGCGAGCCCGACCGCCTGGGCGGCGGCGAACAGCGCCACGACGACGGCCACGTCCAGGACGATCCAGAAACCCGCCGTCGTCAGCGACTCCGGGAAGACGGCGAGGAGCGCGACGCTGTCGATCACCCAGAGGGCGTCGGCGGCGATGATGGCGGCGACCCAGCCGCGTGACAGCAGGGGCCGCGTGGCGATCAGCGCCACCAGCCCGGCGAAGGCCAGCAACAGGATGCCGAGCTCGAACACGATGTCGGCGGCCACAAGGCCCAGCAGCGTGGCGCTCGGCGCAGACAGCGCCTTCGCGATGGTCCCGGACGCCAGCAGGCAGGCAAGGGCGGAAAGCGCGGAGAAACCGGCATTGCCCAGCAATGCGGCGCGCAACGGTCGGTCATTCGCCTGATGGCGTGTCATGGCATGGCCCTCCTCGGTTCGCAAGATCGCGGAGAGGAGTAGGGCCGTGGCCGGGTCGCCGCAATTACCCGGCGGGTCATGGCCCGGATGGTGCCGGCCGCTCGGTGTAGAAGAGCAGCCGCCGCTCGCCGTCTTTCAGATAGTCGCGGCGGTGCCGGTGGATCCGGCCGGCCACGGTCCGCGAGGCGGTGTTGGCCGGGTGCACCTTGGAACAGACGAAATCGGCGCCCAGCGTGTCCAGCGCATAGGACAGGACCGCCCGGGCCGCCTCGGTGGCATAGCCCTTGCCGCGCTCGGCCGCGTGGGTGTGATAGCCGATCTCCAGCAACTCCCGGCCCTCGACATCCTGGTAGGTCAGGCCGCAATCGCCGATCAGCCTGGGGGCATCCTTGGGCTCGACGACCCAGAGACCGAAGCCGAAGGCCTCATAGACCCGCAGGTTCCAGGAGATCCAGTCGTCGATCGCGGCCGGGTCCGCCATCTGCGGGTAGAAGCGCCGTGCGTCGGGGTCGGCGAACACGTCGAACAGCGCCGCCGCGTCCTCCCGGACGTAGCAGCGCAGCCTGAGCCGCTCGGTTTCGATGATCGCCGACATGGCGGCAGGTCTTCGGCCGGGGGGCGGCGCCGGTCAAGTGTCCTGTATCGGAACCGCGGCACCTATTCGGCCGCGATCGCGCTTCTGCCGGCGTCCGACGCCGTGAGGTCGAGCGGGCTGCGGCTCTCCGGATGGCCATCGCACAGCGCATGGGAGGCGGCGGCGGCCGCCGGGCAGGCATGGTTCTGGGAGGCGCCCGGAGTCGGCAGGTCGATCAGCGCGAACAGGAGCAGAAGTCCAAGTGCCCAACCGATCGGCACCGCGCCTGGAAACGGCTGATGGCTTGGCGGCGGCTGTTTGATGGCCGAACGCGGATGTGCGGGCGGATCCCATCGGGCGAAGAACGCCCTCCAGAACGCAATCATGTCGGATCTCCTGACGATCGGTCGTACGATTGCGCTCACTGTCGTCGGGCTGCGGAAATCGACGGTGGTGCCTTGCGGAAAAACATCGTGAAATCGCCCCGACTGCTGCCGTGATCGGCACTTGCGAGGCGAAGATGGCGTATCGGATCCGCGTCGGCCGGGACGACGACTACGCGACCCTGGCCGCGATCGAACGGGACGCGGCGCAGCGGTTCCGCGAGATCGGATTCGATTTCTGCGCCGACGGCCCGGTGCGCGACGCGGAGGAGCACCGACGCGGCCTGGAGGACGGCCGGACCCTGGTTGGCGAGACGGCGGCGGGCGAGGCGGCCGGCTTCGCGTTGGTCTGGCGCCTGGACGGCCGGGCCCACCTCGTGGAGCTGTCCGTGGCGCGCCGCCATCAGGGCCGGGGACTTGGCCGCAGGCTGATCGGCGAGGCGGAGGCCTGGGCGGCCGATCAGGGCCTCGCCGAGATCACGCTCACATCCTTCCGCGACGTGCCCTGGAACGCGCCGTTCTACCGGTCGCTGGGCTATGTGGTCTTCGAGCCGGGCGAGGACCGCCCCGGCCTGGCGGCGGTGATCGCCGAGGAACGGGACAGCGGATTTGCCGGGCAGCCCCGGGTGGCAATGCGCAAGGTCCTGGAGATCGGGGCCGTACGCTGAACTGTAACGCTCTCTGACCGCCGCGCCGCCTTGCGTCTGGCCGGTTGAGCCTGTATCTGTGCACCGCGCGCGCGGCCGGGGCCGGCGGCACCTCCAGAACCGACTGACAGGGGCATTGCGATGACCGCCATCATCGACATCCATGGCCGCGAGATCCTCGACAGCCGCGGCAATCCGACCGTCGAGGTCGACGTGACGCTCGAGACCGGTGCAACCGGCCGCGCCGCCGTTCCGTCCGGCGCCTCCACCGGCGTGCACGAGGCCGTGGAGCTGCGCGACGGCGACAAGGGGCGATATCTGGGCAAGGGCGTGACCCAGGCCGTGGACGCCGTGAACGGCGAGATCTTCGACGCGCTGTCGGGCATGGAGGCCGAGGAGCAGGTGGTCCTCGACCAGACCATGATCGAGCTGGACGGCACCGAGAACAAGGGACGCCTGGGCGCCAACGCCATCCTGGGTGTCAGCCTTGCGGTGGCCAAGGCGGCCGCCGACGAGGCCGGGCTGCCGCTCTACCGCTATGTCGGCGGGGCCGGCGCGCGGGACCTGCCGGTGCCGCTGATGAACATCATCAATGGCGGCGCCCACGCCGACAATCCGATCGACATCCAGGAATTCATGGTGATGCCGGTGGCCGCGGAGACCGGGGCCGAGGCGGTGCGCATGGGCGCCGAGGTGTTCCACGCCTTGAAGAAGAAGCTGAAGGATGCCGGCCACGGCACCAATGTGGGCGACGAGGGCGGCTTCGCGCCGAACCTCTCCTCCACAGACGAGGCGCTGGGCTTCATCATGCAGGCCATCGAGGCGGCCGGATACGCGCCGGGCGACGACGTGGTCCTGGCGCTCGACTCCGCCTCATCGGAGTTCTTCAAGGACGGCAAATACGTGATGGAGGGCGAGAGCAAGACCCTGGATGCCGCCGGCATGGTCGACTACTACGCCGGCTTGGTCTCCCGCTATCCGATCGTCTCCATCGAGGACGGCATGGCCGAGGATGATTGGGACGGCTGGAAGGCCCTCACCGACGCCATCGGCGATAAGATCCAACTGGTCGGCGACGACCTGTTCGTCACCAACCCGGCGCGTCTGTCCGACGGCATCGCCAAGGGCGTCGCCAACTCGATCCTGGTGAAGGTCAACCAGATCGGCACCCTGACAGAGACCCTCGAGGCGGTGGAGATGGCGCACAAGGCGAACTACACCGCCGTCATGTCGCACCGCTCCGGCGAGACCGAGGACAACACCATCGCCGACCTCGCCGTCGCCACCAATTGCGGGCAGATCAAGACCGGCTCGCTGAGCCGCTCCGACCGCATGGCCAAGTACAACCAGCTCATCCGCATCGAGGAGGAGCTCGGCCGGGCGGCGCGGTACGCGGGCAAGGGTGTGCTTCGGGGGTAGGGACGGCCCGCTCTCTCGAAATCGCGCAAGCCCTCACTCGGCTCGCTACGCTCACCACCCTCTCCCTGAGGGAGAGGACCCGTACAGACCAGACCTCAAGAACCCTCTCCCTCTGGGAGAGGGTGGGCGCCGCGCTAGCGGCGACCGGGTGAGGGCTTGGCGAGGATTAGCCATGAAACCCGTCGTCACCGCGGTCAGCCTCAGCGCGGGCCACACCATGAGCAAGCCGAACGCCAAGGCCATCCGCCTGCTGGCCGGTCTCGGCGTGGAAGGCGACGCCCATTCCGGCGAGACGGTCAAGCATCGCTCCCGCGTCGCCCGCGACCCGACCCAGCCGAACCTGCGCCAGGTCCACCTGATCCACGGCGAGCTGCATGACGAGTTGCGCGAGCGGGGATTCGCCCTCACGCCCGGCCAGATGGGCGAGAACGTGACGACGCGCGGCATCGACCTGCTTGGCCTGCCGGTCGGCACGCGCCTGCATCTGGGCGACGACGCCATCGTCGAAGTCACCGGCCTGCGCAATCCCTGTTATCAGCTCAACGGCATCCAGGAGGGCCTCATGGCCGCGACCCTGGATCGCGATTCCGAGGGCAACCTCATCCGCAAGGCCGGCGTCATGTCGGTGGTCGTTTCCGGCGGTCTTGTGCGACCCGGCGACCCGATCGCCGTGACCCTGCCGGCGGAGCCGCATCGGGCGCTGGAAAAGGTCTGAGTTTAGACCGTTCCCATGCACCCCCGTTTCGCCCCGTACATCTTTGGCTTCTTGCTGTCCGGGCTGATGTCGCTGGTCGTCTCCGGCATCGCCACGGTGCGCGCGGTGGGCCTCTTGGAGGGCTTCGCGGGTCTGTGGATGTCTGCCTGGGCCTCCTCCTGGCTGGTCGCGTTCCCCACAGTGCTGGTGGTCGCACCGCTGGTCCGCCGCATCGTCGCCCGCCTGGTCCGGCAGTCCGAGGTGGACTAGACAGCCATCGGGACGCGCGCGACGAATGATCTGCAATAAAATGTCTCGCGATTTGAAATTAACTTGCAATTATTCGCGAATTATGATACAGAAAAGCAATTATTAGAGGCAGAAACATTCAGACAAGAGTCTAATAAGGGTTTTTCTGTCGCAGTTGAATCCGCATTAGTTGTGGTCGGCGGCAATCAGGCGTGTGTCGGCTGCGGGATCTCGCTGCGGATTGGGAGCGCATCGACCGACGCTAAGCACCGGCGATCGACGGACGCCCGACGGAAGGCGTTATCGGACAGTCGACCGTTCCCTTCAGCGAGCGCACAGGAATTCCACGGCCCTGTGCCGAACGTCTCCGACCATCGACCAAGCGCGCGGCGGCGCACGAGACACGCTGCCGCCCGATGGAGGAGACACACCATGAGCAGCCATTCACACCTGCCAGGGCGGGCCCTGGCCTTGGCGGCGGCCCTTTGCGTTTGGGTGCCGTCGGCGAAAGCCGATCCCGTCGCGGAGGGATACGACCTCTATGCGCTCACGACGATCGGCTGGCCGCGCGCGATCGACCGGCGGAACGATCAACTGCTGGTCCTTACCGTTCGCGGCGACCTCATAGAGGTCGATCGCGCCGGCAACCAGACGGAGGTCACGAGTTTGGGGTCCGGAACCTGGATCGACCCGGCCTACGATCCCGGGACGGGCCACTTCTTCGCCAGCAACCTTTCGTCCGGCTACGTCGCCAGGTACGCCGGCGGCGACCCCGAAGTCCTTGTATCCGGCATTCCCGGGGCCGCCGGTATCGCGCTTTCGGACGATGGGGGCACGGTTTATGTGGCGTCGTATACCGGCAACCAGATCCATGCCTACGACATTCCGACGGAATTGGGCTGGACGTGTACGACAAGCCACCGGCCGGACGGGCTCGAGTACTGGAACGGCTCTCTGTACATCGCCAATCGCGGCGACGGCAGGATCGATGTGATGGACGACGTCCTGCTCTGCCAGACACCCGAGGTTTGTGCCCATGGGATGTTCAGCCAGCCGATCGGCATTGGACGCGGCGACGACGATCTGCTGGTCGCCGATTTCGGCAATGGCAAGATCTTCCGGTTGGGATCGGACTGCGTTGCCACCGAAATCGCGTCCGGATTCAACGGCCCGGTCGGAGCCGTTCAGATCGGCCAGAACATCTTCGTGTCGGAATACAATACGAACACCATCTGGCTGCTGGCCCCGTACTCGATCCGTGGCACGGTCGCCGGCCTCGCGCCGCCAATCGACGTCACGTGCCAGAACGTTACCCAGGTAACGGAGGAAACCGTCACCTTGGGCATCGGCGAATGCGACTACAACTGCACGCTCGCCGGCCTGGACGCGGAGGATGGAGATACCATCAATATCCTGATCGACGGCGAGACGCCGAATCCGTCAATTGCTCCTGGCTTCGAGTTGACGGAGATTCCGCCAATTGGCAGCACGGCGAACCTGATTGGCTTCGCCCTGGTGCCGGACCCCGAAAATTACGCCGTGGCGACCTATATCAAGGTCTCCGGCGGTTGGTGGACCAAGCCGTATTGGGCCTACCCGACGGTTCCGCTGGACCAATACGGTAACTTCGCGGTCGACATCACCACCGGTGGGAACGACCCCAGCGCGACGGAGATCGTGACCTATCTGGTTCCCCACGACTACATCCCCCCGAGACTGGGTGGCCAGGCGACGCTGCCCTTGGTGCTCGACGCCATGAATGGCGACTGCAGCAGTTTCAGCGTGGCCAAGGCCAGCGCCGTCCGCACGCCATGATGCGTCGGCGGCCGGCCGGAATCCGCGAGGAGAGCCTAGGACGCGTCTCTAAGGTCGCACCAGGCGATGAAGATCGAACGTAGCTCTCCGGCCTTGGCCTCCAGCTCGTCCAGGTCGGCGACCTTGAACGAGCGCGCCTCCTTGCCGTCGCCTTCCAGGTTGGGGAAGTCGCCGGGGATCTCTGCGCCCTTGTGGAACATCAGGCTGGCGTGCTTCTTGGCCTTGGGGAAGAAGCTGGCGATGTTGCCCTTGTAGATGAAGGTCGGGGCCTGCCATTTGATCGCTTCGGTGATGCGCGGGTCGCAGGCCAGGGCCAGCTCACGGATGGCCGCGACGACCGGCTTCATGGGGTTGTCGTAGCGCTCCAGCCAGGCATCCACGTCGGGGTTCTTGTTCATCGCATAGGGCCTCCCAGGTTCATCGGAAGCCTAGCAGCGCGGTCCGGCGGCCGTCATCCGGTCGGGGCGAGGGCAGGCCGTCCGATTTGACATTCGGCCAAAAGTGAGTCGCATCAACCGGTTACCGGGCTCTTCGTGTAACACTTTGACTCTGTTGTATTTCTTTAGTTGACGCGGGCGAATCAAAATGATTCGATTCGGCTCATGCCCTTGCTGCTTCGCCTCAAACGCCTGCTGCGTCCGGCCGCCGTGCCGGCCTTCGGCGCGTGCCTGGTGGCCTATTTCGCCTATCACGCGGTGCAGGGCGATCACGGCATCCTGGCGCGCACCCATCTGAAGGCGGAGCTGGAGCAGGCCGACGCGACCCTGGCGGACCTCAAGGCCGAGCGTGAAGTGCTGGAGCACCGGGCCGGCCTGCTGAGCCCGGAGCACATCGATCCGGACCTGCTGGAGGAGCGGGTGCGGGTGATGCTGAACTACGCCCATCCGGACGAGGTGATCTACTTCTATCCCGATGGCGGGAGCGCAGACCGGCCTTGACGCCGGGCGCCGGACGCGGTGACTCTCCTCCGCCGCTTGGCGGCCTCCACCTCTGACACCGACCCTTCACGGCTGACCGCATGGCCGAGGCTACGACCCTGCCGCCCCGAGACGGGCGCCGCTTCATCGCGGCCATCGCCCTGGTGTTCACCGCCAGCGGCATGGCGCTGGCCAATTGGATGCCGCGCATCCCGGAGACCCGGGCGCAGCTCGGGCTGAGCTATGACGAGCTGGGCACCGCCCTGTTCGGCGCCGGCGCCGGGGCGATGCTGTTCATGCCGATCACCGGCTGGCTGCTCGGCCGGCAAGGCAGCTATGCCATCACCCGGGTCACCGCCATCGGCATGAGCGCCTCGCTGCCGCTGATCGTGCTGGCCTACGACATGTGGACCCTGGCGGCGGCGCTGTTCGTGTTCGGCGCCTTCACCGGGTCCCTGGACGTGGCGATGAACGCCCAGGCTGCCTTCGGCGAGGGCCGGGTGGGGCGACGGTTCCTGTCGATGCTGCACGGGATGTGGAGCGTCGGCACCATGGCCGGCGCCGGCACCGCCTATCTGGCGGTCTCCGCCGGCCTGCCGCTGACGCTCCATATCGGGCTGGTCGCCGTCATGCTGGCGGTCATCACCGCGATCGCCGGGTTCTTCCTGCTGGCCGACAACCACGGAGGCGGGGGCGGAGAGGGCGACGTCGCGCCCTTCGCGATGCCCAGCGGCGCCATCTGGTGGCTCGGCATCATCGCCTTCTGCGCCCTGCTGAGCGAGGGCTCGGTCTATGATTGGAGCGCCGTGTTCCTGCGCGACGTCCTGACCGCCGACCAGGATGTGGCGGCTTTGGGCTTCGCCGCGTTCACCGTCACCATGACCGCCGGTCGGTTCGCCGGCGACCAGGTGGTGGACCGCTATGGCGCCGTCGGCGTGCTGCGTTGCTGCGGCCTGCTCGCGGCCGGCGGGATCGGCCTGGCGCTCGCGGCGCCAACGGCCTGGCTTGCGATCGCGGGCTTCGGCCTTGCCGGCATCGGCATTTCGGTGATCTTCCCGACCGTGGTCCGGGCCGCCGCGCACAGCCCGGACATGGCCCAGGGCCCGGCCATTGCTGCGGTGTCGACCGCCGGCTATTTCGCTTTCCTGGCCGGGCCGCCGGCCATCGGCGTGCTGTCCGAGGCCACCAGCCTGCGATGGGGCCTGGGCGTTTCGGTGATGCTGGGCCTGCTGGTGTCGGTGCTCGCGGTGCACAGCCGCTCCGCCGACCGCGAGCGCTAGCGGGGCCGCGCGGCCTGATCCGACGCGGCTGCCGGCCAATTCCGGCATCCCCGGCCCCTTGCAAAATTGGTATGACCACTTTACTAAAGAGGGACGGCCGCCAAAGGGCGCAACCCAGGCAGGCGGCCGGTTCCCACGCCATTCGGGAGGGCCCCTTGGCCACGACGAAACAGCCCCGCGGCAAGGCGAAAACCGCGAAATCCAATGGTGCCGGCACGGCGGACGAGCCCAAGGCCTCGAAGGAGGAACTGCTCGACTACTACCGCCAGATGCTGCTGATCCGCCGCTTCGAGGAGAAGGCGGGTCAATTGTACGGGATGGGGCTGATCGGCGGCTTCTGCCATCTCTATATCGGCCAGGAAGCGGTGGTCGTCGGCATGGATGCGGCGCACGAGCCGCAGGACTCGGTGATCACCGGCTATCGCGACCACGGCCACATGCTGGCCACCGGCATGGAGGCGCGCGGCGTGATGGCCGAGCTGACTGGCCGGCGCGGCGGCTATTCCAAGGGCAAGGGCGGCTCGATGCACATGTTCAGCCGCGAGAAGGGGTTCTATGGCGGCCACGGCATCGTCGGCGCCCAGGTCTCCCTCGGCAACGGCCTGGCCTTCGCCCACAAGTACAAGAAGGACAACGGCGTCGCGGCGATCTACATGGGCGACGGCGCGGTCAACCAGGGCCAGGTCTATGAGAGCTTCAACATGGCGGCGCTGTGGAAGCTGCCGGCCGTGTTTGTTATCGAGAACAACCGCTACGGCATGGGCACCTCGGTGCAGCGCGCCTCCGCCGATCCCGAGCTGTACAAGCGCGGCCAGGCCTACGGCATCCCCGGCATGCAGGTCGACGGCATGAACGTGCTGAAGGTCAAGGAGGCGGCGCTGCAGGCCCAGGAGCATGCCCGGTCCGGCAAGGGCCCGTACATCCTGGAGATGCTGACCTACCGCTATCGCGGCCATTCCATGTCCGACCCGGCGAAATACCGCAGCCGGGAGGAGGTCGCCGAGGTCCGCGAGCACCACGACCCGATCGACTACGTGCGCAAGCGCCTGCTGGACTCCAAGGGGGCCAGCGAGGACGATCTGAAGGCGACCGACAAGGAAATCCGCGCCATCGTCAACGATGCCGCGGAATTCGCCCAGCAGAGCCCCGAGCCGGATCCGTCCGAGCTTTACACCGACGTGCTGGTCACGGCGGCCTGATCAAGACCATGCGCCATGACCCGGCCGGCCGATAAGCGCCGCCGGGCGCGGGAGGACACAAGATGCCGATCGAAATCCTGATGCCGGCGCTGTCGCCGACGATGACCGAGGGCACGCTCGCCAAATGGGTCAAGCAGGAAGGCGACGAGATCGCGGCTGGCGACATCATCGCCGAGATCGAGACCGACAAGGCGACCATGGAGGTCGAGGCGGTCGACGAGGGCAAGCTGGGCCGCATCCTGGTGAACGAGGGGGCGGAGAACGTGGCGGTGAACACGCCGATCGCGGTGCTGCTGACCGATGGCGAGGACGAGGCGTCGATCGGTTCGGCCTCGGCCGCGCCGGCGGCCGCCGAAGCATCGGCCCCGGTCGCCGAGCCCGAACCGGCCCCTACCGCCGCCGCGCCGGTGATCTCCGCGCCGCCGGCGAGCGACGAGGACAAGTATTTCGACAAGGTCCAGCGCCTGACGGTCCGCGACGCGTTGCGCGACGCCATGGCCGAGGAGATGCGCGCCGACGCATCCGTCTACCTGATGGGCGAGGAGGTCGCGGAATACCAGGGCGCCTACAAGGTCAGCCAGGGCCTGCTGCAGGAATTCGGCGCCGACCGGGTGATCGACACCCCGATTACCGAGCATGGCTTCGCCGGCCTTGGCGTCGGCGCCGCGATGGCCGGCCTGAGGCCGATCGTCGAGTTCATGACCTTCAATTTCGCCATGCAGGCGATCGACCAGATCGTCAACTCTGCCGCCAAGACCCTCTACATGTCGGGCGGCCAGATGGGCTGCCCGATTGTTTTCCGGGGTCCGAACGGCGCCGCCGCCCGGGTCGCCGCCCAGCACAGCCAGGACTATGCCAGCTGGTACGCCCACTGCCCGGGCATGCATGTGGTCGCGCCGTGGTCGGCAGCGGATGCGAAGGGCCTGCTGAAATCGGCGATCCGCGATCCCAACCCGGTGATCTTCCTGGAAAACGAGATCATGTACGGGCAGAGCTTCGACGTGCCGGAGGACCCGGAGTTCACCGTGCCCATCGGCCGCGCCAAGATCGTCCGGGCCGGCAGCGACGTCACCATCACCGCCTATTCGATCATGGTCGGCAAGGCCCTGGAGGCGGCGGAAACCCTGGCCCAGGACGGCATCGACGCGGAGGTCATCGACCTGCGCACCATCCGCCCGCTGGACACCGCCACGATCATCGAGTCGGTGAAGAAGACCAACCGCCTGGTCTCGGCCGAGGAGGGCTGGCCCTTCGCCGGCATCGGCTCGGAGCTGGCGGCGCTGATGATGGAGCACGCCTTCGACCATCTCGACGCGCCGGTGATCCGGGTCTGCGGTGCCGATGTGCCGATGCCCTACGCCGCCAACCTGGAGGCGCTCACCCTGCCGCAGCCCGCCAACATCGTCGAGGCGGCGCGCAAGGCCACCTATCGCGCCTGATAAGAAGCGCACCGGGGAGACACGAGATGCCGATCAAGATCCTCATGCCGGCCCTGTCGCCGACCATGACCGAGGGCACGCTGGCCAGTTGGCAGAAGAAGGAAGGCGACGAGGTCACCGCCGGCGACGTGATCGCCGAGATCGAGACCGACAAGGCGACCATGGAGGTCGAGGCGGTCGACGAAGGCGTGATGGGCCGGATCCTGATCCCCGAGGGCACCGAGGGCGTGCCGGTCAACGAGGTGATCGCATTGTTGCTGGAGGAGGGCGAGGACGCCGCCGCCCTGGACAGCGCCGCCGCCGCGCCGGCTCCGGCGCCGTTGTCCGGCAACGGTGCCGCCGCCCATTCCGGCAATGGCGCCGCGGCACCGGTCGCCGCGCCGGCGCCCACGCCCGCGCCGGCCCCGGCCGCCGCCGCTCCCAAGGGCGGACGCGTTTTCGCCAGCCCGCTGGCCCGGCGCCTGGCCAAGGAGGCCGGCCTCGACCTTGCGCAGATCGCCGGCAGCGGTCCGAACGGGCGCGTCGTCAAGGCCGACGTGCTGGCCGCCCAGGCCGGCGGCGCGGCCAAGGCTCCGGCCGCCGCTCCCGCGGCCGCGCCAAGCGCGGCACCGACGCCGATCGCCGTGGGGTCCGGCCCGGATGCGCGCCAGCTTGCCGACGCCTTCGGCATCCCCTACACCGAGGTACCGAACAACAACATCCGCAAGGTGGTCGCCCGGCGCCTCACCGAGGCCAAGCAGACCATCCCGCATTTCTACCTGACCATCGATTGCGAGATCGACGCCCTGCTGGCCGCGCGCAAGCAGATGAACGATTCCGCGCCCGACGGCGTGAAGCTCTCGGTCAACGACATCATCATCAAGGCCGTCGCGCTGGGCCTGAAGAAGGTGCCGGCGGCCAACGCCTCGTGGACCGACAGTTCGGTGCTGCTCTACGACCGGGTCGACATCTCGGTCGCCGTGGCGACCCCGGACGGGCTGATCACCCCGATCATCAAGGATGCGAGCAACAAGGGGCTGGCGCAGATTTCCGCGGAAATGAAGGACCTCGCCGGGCGGGCCCGCGAGGGCAAGCTGAAGCCCGAGGAGTTCCAGGGCGGCACCTTCTCCATCTCCAACCTCGGCATGTTCGGGATCAAGGCGTTCGACGCCGTCATCAACCCGCCCCAGGGCTGCATCCTGGCGGTCGGTGCCGGCAAGCAGCAGGCGGTGGTGCGCAACGGCGAGCTGGCCGTGGCCACGGTGATGAGCAGCACGCTCTCGGTCGACCATCGGGTGGTCGACGGCGCCGTCGGCGCGGAATTCCTGGCGGCCTACAAGACAATCATCGAAAATCCGCTCAGCATGATGCTGTAGCGGCAGGGCAGTCCCTTGCGCCATCCCTCCCGCGTCGTCCCCGGGCATGACCCGGGGACCCATCGCGCAGGCAAGTCGGCTGTCAGGCATAGGGACGAGGCGATAACATGGGTCCCCGGGTCAAGCCCGGGCACGACGCGGTGAAGCGGGCACTGGAGAGTTTGGGGAGTAGGGCATGGCCGACACCAGCTTCGATCTGATCGTCATCGGCAGCGGCCCCGGCGGCTATGTCGCCGCCATCCGCGCCGCGCAACTGGGCATGAAATCCGCGGTGGTCGAGCGCGAGAGCCTGGGCGGCATCTGCCTCAACTGGGGCTGCATCCCGACCAAGGCCCTGCTGCGCACCTCGGAAATCAACCACCTGCTGAATCACCTCGGCGATTTTGGCTTTGAGGCCAATGGGATAAAGTTTGACGCTAAGAAAGTGGTAAAACGGTCCCGCCAGGTTGCGGGCCAGCTTTCCGGCGGCGTCAAGCACCTGCTCAAGAAGAACAAGGTCACCGTCTTCGACGGCTTCGCCAAGCTTGCCGGGACAGGCAAGCTGACGGTGGAGAAGGACGGCAAGTCCCAGACCCTGTCGGCCAAGCACATCATCCTCGCCACCGGCGCCCGGGCCCGCTCCCTGCCGGGGCTGGAGCCCGACGGCAAGCTGGTCTGGACCTATCGCGAGGCGATGGTGCCCGACGCCATGCCGAAATCCCTGCTGGTCGTCGGTTCCGGCGCCATCGGCATCGAATTCGCCAGCTTCTATCGCAACATGGGCGCGGAGGTGACGGTCGTCGAGATCATGGACCGGGTTCTGCCGGTCGAGGACGAGGAGATCTCCGCCTTCGCCCGCAAGGCCTTCGAGAAGCAGGGCATGAAGATCCTCACCGGCGCCAAGGTGGACAAGCTGGACAAGGACAAGGACAGCGTCACGGCCACCATCGACGCCGGCGGCAAGAAATCCGAGATCACTGTCGACCGGGTGATCCTGGCCATCGGCATCACCGGCAACACCGAGGATATCGGCCTGGAAGGCACCAAGGTGAAGGTCGATCGTGGCCACATCGTCATCGACGAGTGGATGCGCACCGGCGAGCCCGGCGTCTACGCCATCGGCGACGTGGTCGGCCCGCCCTGGCTGGCCCACAAGGCAAGCCATGAGGGGGTGATCTGCGTGGAGAAGATCGCCGGCCTTAACGACGTGCACCCGCTCGACACCTCCAACATCCCCGGCTGCACCTACTGCATGCCGCAGGTGGCCAGCGTCGGCCTGACCGAGGCCAAGGCCAAGGAGGCCGGCCATCAGGTCAAGGTCGGCAAGTTCCCCTATATCGGCAACGGCAAGGCGATCGCGCTCGGCGAGCCGGAAGGTCTGGTCAAGACGGTGTTCGACGCCAAGACCGGCGAGTTGCTGGGCGCCCATATGATCGGCGCGGAGGTGACCGAGCTGATCCAGGGCTACACCATCGCCCGCACGCTGGAGACCACCGAGGCGGAGCTGATGCACACCATCTTCCCGCACCCCACGCTCAGCGAGACCATGCATGAGAGCGTGCTGGGCGCCTATGGAAGGGCGATCCACATCTAGGCCCGGCGCCACGCGCAAGCCACGGTTGCGGAACCCAACCACTGATGATAGCAGTGCGATGGGAATGATCGCGGCAGATGGGCAATTCCGTGGCAGATACTCCAGACCCGGGTAAACCGGGGCCGACCGACGAGACGGCCCCACAGGCCAAACAAGACGCCGCTGACGGCGCCGAAGCCGGCTCGACCGGCCAACCGCCTTCCGGTGAGGGTGATCCGCCTCCGGCCCGCGGGCTCCTCGGGCGGCTGCTCAGCGTCTTCGGCGATCGGCCGCTCGAGCTTGCCGGCGTGGTTCTCACGCTTGGCTCGTTCCTCGCGCTGCTGTTCCTGATCCTCGCCTCCTTCGTCCCGTCGGCGCCGGAACTGGCGTTGATCAAGGGGTTCCAGTCGCTGCTCACCATGGCGAGCATCGGCATCATCGCGGTGATCGCGTCGCGCCAGACCGAGAAGTTCATCACCGCCCTGGCAATCGTGATCGTCGCCATCGTCTTTGTCTCGGTCGACGACCTCGTGCGCCTCTACGTAACCGTCACCGGGTCCGAACGAGACATATCAGGCGTGTTGTCCCGGCGAAGCACCGGCCGTGGCGAGGTCGCCGGCGGGAAGCAGGATTTTCGCGACACAGCCCGCCGCATCCGCGAAATGATCGAGGCCCGGCATGAGGATTTCGCGCTTTCCGAGAACAGTGCGCGCCTCCTGCAGGAGGAGATCCGCCAGATCATCCTCCAGGCGGAGCATTCCGCCATCGTGGAGCGGATCACGAACAAGGGAGCCGACGAGCTGCTGTCGGAGATTCATGACGGTGAGTTCGTCGTCAGCTTCCTGAAGTACGAAGGGTTTCCCGAGTTCCAGTCCGATCTTCAACTTCTGCGATATGAAGGGCTGATTGACGATCGCTACGGCGACATGCCCGATACCATGGAGTTGACGGATCTTGGGTGCCGGATACTCGAGCTTACTCGAAATGCCGATCTGGGATGCCAGGATCCGGAAGCGGTTGAGATTGAGCCTGAGACGGTTTCGCCCCAATACACGATCGACGTGGATGAGCGCCTGGAGGTCTCGGTTGCCGGCGACCCGGTGGTGTTGACCCTCAACCTGCGAAGAGAGCAACTGCTGCAGATTGACGCCGTCCCGGCCGGCGGGCAGGACCTTGATCCCTATCTCGAGATATTCAGGGGAGACGATGACGCCACCATCGAGTTCTTTGATTATGACGATGACAGTGGTGGCGGACTCAATGCGCGGGTGAGCAACCGCTTTCCGGCGGATCGCTATCTGATTTACGTGTTTGATCTCTTCGGAGAGAGCGGACGCATCAGCGTCAGCGTAAATGCCCGCGCTGAATCCGAGGTCCAGGCAACCCGGGAGACGTTCACGCTCGCGGCGAATACGGAACCCCTGACGAGCGATCTGTTCATCGGAAGTGATTCCGGCGAGGAGTTCGAGCTCGAGATCACCGGACCCAGCCGACGAGTCCGGTTCGCCGCGCAGTCGGAATGGCTGGATACGTTGGTTGAGATCTATCGCATTGGGTCCCCGGGGGAGTCGGCCGGCGAATGGAATCTCGTGGCGCGAAACGACGACGGTGGAGTCGAGCTGAATTCATGTGTCGACCTGGAGGTCGAGGCCGGCCTGTACCTGATCCGCGTGACCGATTATGACAACTTTACCGGCGAGGCGACTGCGACCATTGCAAATGCCGACGATGCGCGCGCGGACGAAGAGTGCGAATTCCAGTTCCGATCCGGGCGTGGTGTCGAGTCAGCGGAGCAATGATCCGTCCGGCCATTGCGCATCGTCCGGTCGGCAACGCTATGGCGCGCAGGCTGCGGGGACAATTTGAGCGGGTTCTGGGATAAGCTCAAGGCGTTCTTCGTGGCGCTGTGGAACTGGACCATCCTGCTGGCGGCGATCGCCGGATTGCTGGTCTGCGCCCGGCTGACCTACGTCTTCGCCCGGAACGCCTGGGAATCCACCGACACGGTCACCACGCTATTGTTCGCCGGCGGCGCGGCGACGGGCGTCGCCGGGGCGGTCTTTCTGGGCTGGCAGAGCTGGCGCGGCGTCCGGTACATCCGGTACCGCCGGCGGCAGGGGCAGGAATAGCCGCTCAGGGCGCGTCAGCCGCTGGTGCGCCGCCGGCACGGTCGATCAGCACCCGCTGGGTCCGGACATAGCCGTGCTCCAGCTCGGCCAGGTGCGGGCCCAGGAGGGTGTGCAGCTCGGGCAGCGCGTGGAAGGGCGTCGTCGGCGAGTTGTGATGCTCGGCATGGAAGGCGTTGTTCCAGGCCAGCCAGCGCGGCGCGAAGCCGGTCAGCACCGTGCGGGTGTTGCGCAGCATGTCCGGCACCTTGGCGCAGCCGCCATGCTCCGACATGCGAATGAGGCGCATGACCGGCTCGCCGGCGACCCGCGGCAGCAGCCAGTAGATCACCGCATCCCAGCTTCCAAGCCAGACCGACACGGCCGCAATCGCCAGGTAGACCGCCGCCATGATCTGCCCGTCCCGGCGGATGCGCGGCAGGGCGACCTCCGGCGTGTAGCCGCGCACCTGGGCGCTGAAGATGCCGAGCGGGAACACCACCAGATCGCGCAGCAGCGAGCGGAAATAGGGGATGCCGGTGGCATAGAGCAGGTATCCGCCCAGCGTGTCGGTATGCGGGATCGCCTGCGGGTCCTTCTCCGGGTCCTGGGTAAAGGTGTGATGGCGGAAATGCTCGTGCAGGAAATGCGTCGGGTTGAGCCCCAGCACCAGGGCCGAGAACCAGTTCACACCCGTGTTCAACCATCCGGTCGCAAACGCCGTGCGGTGCGAGGTCTCGTGGAAGGGTGAGAACCAGTGCACCAGCACGATCCCGTGCAGCACCGTTGCCGGCACCGCCCAGAGCGTGCCGAGCGAGAGCCAGAGCAGGACGCCGGTCGCGGCCATGGTCGCGAGATGCCCGCACAGGAAGGCGAGCCCCGGCGCGTCGCTACGGCGGTTCAGCGCCTTCAGCGCCTTGGTCCCGACGATGGTCCTCAGGTTTGGCGGCTTTGCCATGCGATTGATCCCCGGCGTCCAGTCTATCGGCAGAGCGCCATGCGATCCAAGGCCGCCGGCCCGAGAGCATTTGATCAGCCGAAGGCCAGCGCGTACGCTTATGTCAAATCCCAAGAGTGGAGGCAGGGAGATGCAAAGAACACATAGCGTGACGGGCAAGATTCTTGCCTTCATCGTCCTGGCGGCGGCCGTGGTCGTCCCGGGCACCCAGGCATCCGCGCAGGACAGCGCGATCGACGAGATCATGCGGCGCGGCACCCTGAATGTGGGCCTGTCGACCTTCGTGCCCTGGTCCATGCGCAACACCGAGGGCGAGCTGATCGGCTTCGAGATCGACGTCGCCCGGCGGCTGGCCGAGGATCTGGGCGTCGAGGTCAACTTCGTGCCGACCGCCTGGGACGGCATCATCCCGGCCCTGCTTGCCGGCAATTTCGACGTCATCATCAGCGGCATGACCGTCACGCCGCAGCGCAACCTGACGGTCAACTTCACCATTCCCTACGCCCATTCCGGCATGCGGCTGGTGGCGCACCAGGAACTGGCCGCCGACATGACCAAGCTGGAGGACTACAACGACCCGGACGTGGTCTTCTCGCTGCGCCGCGGCTCGACGCCGGCCAGCTTCGTGCAGGCCACCCTGCCCAAGGCGACGCTGAACCTGTTCGACGAGGACGGGCAGTCCTTCCTGGAGGTGGTGAACGGCCGCGCCACCGCCACCTTCGCCTACGACCCGACCCCGGCGACCTGGGTCGAGCGCTATCCCGACGTGCTCTACGTGCCAATCGAGCAGGTCTACAACCAGGGCTCCGAGGCCTTCGCCGTGCGCAAGGGCGATCCGGACACGCTGAACGTGTTCAACAACTGGATCCGCCTGCGCTGGCAGGATGGCTGGCTGCAGGACCGCAACGACTACTGGTTCCGCGGCCGCGAATGGGCCGACCAGGTCCCGGAGCAGTAAGGGGCATTGGCGGCGGCGAGCCCTCACCCGGCTCGCCGCCGCTCGCCACCCTCTCCCAGGGGGAGAGGGAACCAAGGGCCATTGCCACGAAACCCTCTCCCCCTGGGAGAGGGTGGGCCGCCGAAGGCGGACCGGGTGAGGGTCAGGCGCTGACGGCGCCACCAGCAACGGGTCGTTTCCATTCCTCCGGTGACCCACATGCCCCCTAAAGCCCGCAAGCGCCGGTTTCATTGGCTAGACGTGGTCATCGTCGCCGCCGTCCTGGGGCTCGTCGCCTTCGTCGCCATGCGGGTCAATTCGGTCCTGCGCTACGATTGGGACTGGACCTACATCCCGGTCTACATCCTGCGCTATGACGCGGAGGAGGAGCGCTGGGTCGCCAACCTGCTGCTGCACGGCTTCCTGACCACCCTGCGCCTGGCGATCTGGGGCAACATCCTGGCCGCCCTCATCGGCCTCGTCTTCGGCCTCTGCCGGGTCAGCCGCAATTTGTTCCTGCGCATGGTCAGCCGGACCTATGTGGAGCTGATCCGCAACGTCCCGCCGCTGGTCTTCCTGTTCGTCTTCTACTTCTTCATCTCCAGCCAGATCATGCCGCTACTCGGCATCGACGCCTTCGTGCGCGAGGCCTCGCCGGAGACCTTGGCGGTGATCTCGCTGCTGTTCGGCCGGCCGGAGCTGCTCGGAAACTTCATCGCCGGGCTGATCGCGCTCGCCATCTTCGAAGGCGCCTATGTGACCGAGATCGTGCGCGCCGGGGTGCAGTCGATCGACAAGGGCCAGTGGGAGGCGTCGCAGAGCCTCGGCTTGTCGCGCCTAGACACCCTGCGCGACGTCATCCTGCCGCAGGCGGTGCGCCGGGTGGTGCCGCCGCTGGCCAACCAGTTCATCGCGCTGATCAAGGACTCGTCGATCATCGCCCTCATCTCGATCCAGGAGCTCACCTTCACCGGGCTTGAGGTCGTGGTCGCGACCTCACGGGTTTTCGAGGTCTGGATCACCGTGGCGGCCATGTATTTCGTCATCTGTGCCGGCTTCTCCGCCGGCTTCGACCGGCTGGAGCGGCGCCTGGGGCTCGGCGACGGGCGGGGAGGGCGCTGATGGCGGTCGGTGAGACCCTGACCGACACGGCAGCGCGCTCGCGGCTGGTCCGCCGCATGGCGCGCTCGCGCCGGCAGTTCCGCACCGCGGCGATCGACATCGCCCAGTTCGCGGTCCTCAGCGCCGCGCTCATCTGGCTCGCGGTCCAGGGCGCGGAGCAGATGGGCTATAATTGGCAATGGTACCGGGTCGAGCGCTACCTCTACCGGGTCATCGACGGCGAGATCATCTGGGGGCCGCTGACCCGCGGCCTGCTCGTCACCCTGGAGATCGGCGTCTGGAGCCTGCTGCTGACCATCGTCATCGGCCTGGCCGGCGCCCTGCTGCGCCTGTCGGACTCCTGGGCGGCGCGGCTGCTGGCCAAGGCCTATCTGGAGGTCATCCGCAACACGCCGGTGCTGGTCCAGCTCTTCCTGTTCTTCTACATCCTGGCGCCGATCTTCGGCTTCGACCGGTTCTGGGCCGGTGTGCTGACGCTCGCCTTTTTCGAGGGCGCGCACGCCATGGAGATCTTCCGCGCCGGCATCCAGTCGGTCGGGCGCGGCCAGTGGGAGGCGGCGGAGAGCCTGGGCCTGTCCCGCTTCGACACCTATCGCGACATCGTCCTGCCACAGGCCTTGCGCCTGGTCCTGCCGCCCCTGACCGGCCTTATCGTCAACCTGATCAAGCACTCCGCCATCGTCAGCGCCATTGCCATCGCCGATCTGACTACCGCCGGCCGCAATGTCGTGGCGGAGACCTTCATGAGCTTCGAGATCTGGTTCACCGTCGCCGGCATCTACCTGGTGCTGACCGTCACCCTGTCGATCTTCGTGAGCTGGCTGGAGCACCGGTTGAGGGTGCGGGATTGATGGTCGGGACTGGCGGCCGGATGCTTCGACAGGCTCAGCATGAGGCGTGTTGTTTGGCCCATCCATTACCCGGACCTCATCCTGAGCCTGTCGAAGGATGAGTGCGCCGAAGCAAGAGGACCGAACCCTCCACATGTCCGATAGCCCCGCAGCACCGGTCATGATCGCCTTCGAGGGCGTCAGCAAGTGGTTCGCCGACTTCCAGGTGCTGAAGGACATCAGCTTCCAGGTCCGGTTGGGCGAGAAGGTGGTGGTCTGCGGGCCGTCCGGCTCCGGCAAGTCGACCATGATCCGCTGCATCAACCGGCTGGAGGAGCACCAGGAGGGCCGCATCACCGTCGACGGCATCGAGCTGGACGACGACACGCGGCACATCACCGCCATCCGCCGCGAGGTCGGCATGGTGTTCCAGCAGTTCAACCTGTTCCCGCACCTGACCGTGCTGCAGAACCTGGCCCTGGCGCCGATGCGGGCCCGCGGCCTGGACCGCAAGGCGGCGGAGGGCCTGGCCATGGAGTATCTGGAACGGGTGCGCATTCCCGAACAGGCTGCCAAGTATCCGGGACAGCTCTCCGGCGGCCAGCAGCAGCGGGTCGCCATCGCCCGCTCGCTCTCCATGAAGCCCAAGATCATGCTGTTCGACGAGCCGACTTCCGCCCTCGATCCGGAGATGATCAAGGAGGTGCTGGACGTCATGGTCGATCTGGCCCGCGACGGTATGACCATGGTCTGCGTCACCCACGAGATGGGCTTCGCCCGGGAGGTCGCCGACTCCATGATCTTCATGGATGAGGGCCGGATCGTCGAGCAGGCCCCGCCGGACGCCTTCTTCGCCGCGCCCAAGAGCGACCGCACCAAGCTGTTCCTGAGCCAGATCCTGTCGCACTAGGAGCTTGAGGCCGACGGCGCGCATCCGTTTATTCGTGCCCTCTATCCAAATCGTCATTCCCGCGAAGGCGGGAATCCAGGGATCACGCAGGTGCCACCGATACGCCCGGACCAACTGGATTCCCGCCTTCGCGGGAATGACGAGGAGGGGGGTGCTTCGAGAAGCCCGACGCACAGCGAGCCATGCCCTTCATTGTGCCGGCGTGTTTCTCTTGCAAAAGGCCGGCCGGAGGCCTAGCGTCGAATTTCTAAAGCAAATCCTTTAGAAAATAGGGCGGGCAGGCCAAGGGGCTTGCCGGCCTTGTCGCCGCCCATTCCCCGGGGTGGCGGAAGGGGAAGATCGTGGCTGTTCAACAGGACCGTTCGGGACCGGGCTTTGCCGAGTTCGTCACGCTGACGGCGCTGATGATCTCGCTGGTGGCGTTGTCGATCGACGCCATGCTGCCGGCCCTGCGCGAGATCGGCGACGACCTCGGCGCGGTGCGCGCCAACGAGCCGCAGCTCGTCATCACCGCCCTGTTCGTCGGCCTGGCCATCGCCCAGATGATCTTCGGGCCGCTGTCCGACAGCATCGGCCGCAAGCCGACGATCTATATCGGCATGGCGGTCTTCATCGTCGGCTGCCTGATGTCGATCTTCGCCACCAGCTTCGCGGTCATGCTGGCCGGCCGCTTCCTGCAAGGGATCGGTGCTGCCGGGCCGCGCACGGTGATGGTCGCGCTGGTGCGCGACCAATACGAGGGCCGGGCCATGGCCCGCATCATGTCGCTGGTGATGGCGGTGTTCATCCTGGTGCCGGCGGTGGCCCCGGCGCTGGGGCAGGGCGTGTTGTGGATCGCCCATTGGCGGGCGATCTTCGTTCTCTTCCTGGTTCTGGCGCTGGTCGCGCTCTTCTGGTTCACCCTGCGCCAGCCGGAGACCCTGCCGCCCGAACGCCGGGCGCCGCTCTCGGCGCGCAGCATCGGTTCGGCGATCCGTGAGGTGTGCCTGCACCGCGTCGCGTTTGGCTACACCATGGCCGCCGGGTTGATCTTCGGCGCCTTCGTGGGCTACCTGACCACCTCGCAGCAGATCTTCCAGGAGCAATACGGCGTCGCGGAGCGCTTCCCGCTCTATTTCGCCGTCCTCTCCCTGTCGATCGGCGGCGCCTCCTATGTGAATGCCCGGCTGGTGATGCGTTACGGCATGCGGCCGCTGTCCTGGGCCGCGTTGCTGGCGATGAGCGGGCTGTCGATCGGCTTCTTCGTCATCGCCGTGATCCTGTCCGGCAACCCGCCGCTCTGGGCCTTGATGGCCTACTGGCTCGCCGCTTTCTTTTGCCTCGGCCTGCTGTTCGGCAATTTCAACGCGCTGGCGATGGAGCCCATGGGCCACATCGCCGGCGTCGCGGCGGCGGTCATCGGCTCGATCACGACGGTGATCTCGGTCGCGCTCGGCACCGCCATCGCCCAGGCCTATGACGGCACCGTGCTGCCGCTGGTCGGCGGGTTCGCGGCCCTGGGCGTCGCCGCGACCGTCACCATGCGCTGGACGGAGCGGGGCCGCGAGGACGCCGCACCGGCGGCCCTGGAACCGGGCCCGGCCGATGACTGAGCGGCCGCCGGTCGGCGCCATCTATGTCGACGCCGATGCCTGTCCGGTGAAACGCGAGATCTACCGGGTCGCCGAGCGCCACGGGGTGCCGGTCCATGTGGTGGCCAACGGGCTGATCGCCATCCCGGACCATCCGGACATCCACCGCGTCGTCGTCGGGGATGCGCTGGATGCCGCCGATGATTGGATCGCCGAGCGGGCCGGCAAGGGCGACGTCGTGGTGACCGCCGACATCCCACTGGCCGACCGCTGCGTGAAGGCGGGCGCGAAGGTGATCGGCCCGACCGGCCGCGCCTTCACCGAGGACTCCATCGGCATGGCGCTCGCCACCCGCAACCTGATGGACGACCTGCGCTCCGCCGGTACGGTCACCGGCGGCCCGAGGCCCTTCTCCGACCGCGACCGCTCCGCCTTCCTGTCGGCCCTGCACGAGGCGATCGAGAAGCTGAAGCGGGGACGCTGACCGCGCGCGGCGGATCTGATCTTCCACCGGATCCGCTCCGCCGCTGCGGCAATTGGGTCAATAGTGAAGCCCTCCCATTAAGTTGTAGATCTACCCACTCATTCTCGAAGTCGATCGGTCGATTCAATCGAGTGTGCCGCCTGGCCGGAGTGACCTCGGGCGGCGCCTCGAACAACGTGATTTTCAAGGGAGTTCACTCATGGCGTTCAAGTTCGGGATGAAGGAATTGCAAAGGCTGAAGCAGGAGAAGAAGGCAGAGGAAGATAGCGGTGGTTCAACGCCGACCGTCAGCATGTCCCCGATTACCCAGAATGTCGGCCAGTACCACCTGGCAATCCGCGGCGTCGATCAGGCCACGTTCAACAACGTGTGGGCCGTTGGCGCGGCGGGCGCGCGTGGTGGTGCAGGGTTCGATCTGAACCCGGGTGGAATCGGCATGGTTGCCTGGATGCAGCGCGTGACGGCAAGCGTGTGCTTTGTCCGCAATTCATTCGGCAGCGAAATCGTTGTGATTCTGCGCAATGCAAATGGCGCGGTGGCGGAGCACTACAGCTGCGGCCATGGCCGTCAAACGCTCAGAAAAATCAACAATGTAGGCAACGCCCAGATGATCTCATGGATCGACATCCGCCAGGACGGCAGCAATGTGAGCGTTGCCGAACTGATACGGGCGGTTATCACGAACGACCAGATCCTCGCCGCCTAGGCACGCGACCTCCGCAACCTTTGACCGCGGAACCGCCTGGCCGGGACGGCCCGCTACCCCCGGCCGATGAACGGCATCATCGTCGCCATGATGGTCATGAACTGGACGTTGGATTCCAGCGGCAGGTCGGCCATCTGCACCACCGCGTCGGCGACGTGGCGGACATCCATGGTCGGCTCCGGCGCGATGGTGCCGTTGGCCTGGGGCACGCCGGCGGCCATCTTGGCGGTCATGTCGGAGGCGGCATTGCCGATATCGATCTGGCCGCAGGCGATGTTGAACGGCCGGCCGTCCAGGGAGATCGTGCGGGTCAGGCCCGTGATGGCGTGCTTGGAGGCGGTGTAGGGGGCGGAACCGGGCCGCGGCACATGGGCGGAGATCGAGCCGTTGTTGATGATCCGGCCGCCTTGCGGTTCCTGCCGGCGCATCAGGTTGAAGGCGCCCCGCGCGATCAGGAAGGCACCGGTCAGGTTGACGTCGATCACCGTGCGCCACTGCTCGATGTTCAGATCGCCGATCGGCATGGCGGGCACGTTGTTGCCGGCATTGTTGAAGACCACGTCGAGCCGCCCGAAGCGCTTCTCGGTCTCGGCGAACAGGGTGGCGACGGCGGCCGGGTCGGTGACGTCGCAGGTCACCGGCAGGGCCTGGTCGGCCGGCGCCTCGGATTCGGCGATGGTCTCTTCCAGCTTGTCGGCCCGCCGCCCGGTCACGACCACCGAATAGCCGGCCCGCAGGAACGCCATGGCGGTGTGCTTGCCGATGCCGGAGCTGGCCCCGGTGACGAGCGCGATCTTCCCCGATTGGTCCACGATGTCCTCCCATGTCCTGGATCGCCGCGAGTATAGAGCACCGGGGCCGGCATTGGCGCGCAATCCAGCCATGCGGCGGCGGTTCTTGGCCAGTTGGGCGGGCGAACCTATGTTACAAGTCTAGGGATTACCCGGGACCCGTCGGAACGCCATGCCCATCGCCCAGGACCGCATACGCCATCCGGAGAAACGCAATCGGCCGGACAATCCGATCCAGCGCAAGCCGTCCTGGATTCGCGTCAAGGCGCCGGTCAGCAAGGAATACCACGAGACCCGGCAGCTCATGCGCACGCTGAAGCTCAACACGGTGTGCGAGGAGGCGGCCTGTCCGAACATCGGCGAATGCTGGGCCAAGGGGCACGCCACGGTGATGATCCTGGGCAGCGTGTGCACCCGCGCCTGCGCCTTCTGCAACGTCGCCACGGGCCGCCCGGACCAGCTCGACCCGCATGAGCCGGAGCATGTCGCCGATGCCTGCGGCGCGCTGGGCCTCAGCCATATCGTGATCACCTCGGTGGACCGCGACGATTTGGACGATGGCGGGGCGCAGCACTTCGCCAATGTCATCGGCGCGGTGCGCGACCGCTCGCCGGACACGACCATCGAGGTGCTGACGCCGGACTTCAAGGACAAGGCCGGGGCGGTGGACATCGTCTCCGACGCCAAGCCGGACGTGTTCAACCACAATCTGGAGACCGTGCCGCGGCTCTACCCGTCGATCCGGCCGGGCGCGCGCTACTTCACCTCCCTGGCGCTGCTCAGCAAGGCCAAGGAGAACGACCCCTCGGTGTTCACCAAATCCGGCCTGATGGTCGGCCTCGGCGAGACCGCGGAGGAGGTCTACCAGGTGATGGACGATCTGCGTGCGGCGGATGTCGATTTCCTGACCATCGGCCAATACCTGCAGCCCACGCCCAAGCACGCGGCGATCGACCGCTTCGTGCCGCCGGACGAGTTCGCGACCTATGAGAAGGTGGCCCGGGGCAAGGGGTTCCTGATGGTCTCGGCCTCGCCGCTGACCCGGTCCTCCTATCTGGCCGGCGATGATTTCGAGCGGCTGCGCGCCGCCCGCGAGGCCAAGCTGGCGGGCCTGGAGACCATCAACCTGGTCGACCTCGCGGCCGGCCGGCCGGCCGAGTAGGGAGCCGGGGCCGCCCTATGCCGACCCATGCGGAAAAGCGGGTGCTGCCCTACACCCCGGCGCAGCTCTTCGACATGGTCGCCGATGTCGAGCGCTATCCCGACTTCCTGCCCTGGTGCCTCGCCTCGCGCATCACCAAGCGCGAGGGCAACGTCATCACCGCCGATCTGATCATCGGCTTCCGCATGGTGCGGGAGCGCTTCACCAGCCGCGTCACCCTGGCCCGCCCGGACCGCATCGACGTGGAATACACCCACGGGCCGCTGAGCCATCTCAACAACCACTGGGTCTTCATCCCCCATGAGGATGGCTGCCTGATCGACTTCTATGTCGATTTCGAGTTCCGCTCGCGGGTGCTGCAGAAGCTGATCGGCGCCCTGTTCAACGAGGCGGTCAAGCGCATGGTCGCCGCTTTCGAGGCCCGCGCCGGGGATCTCTACGGTCCCAAGAGCGCGGCGGTCCCGGTCGGAACCAAGCCGGCGTCGGGCTGAGCGGCCCAGGCTGGGCTCAGCGGCCCCGGGCTTCCTCTGCCGGGATCGAGCAGTAGATCGCGACCTTGTTGCCCAGTGGATCGCGGAGATACCCGACATAGAAGCGATCGCCGTACGCGGCCCGGAAGCCGGGTGCGCCTTCGTCGGAGCCGCCCGCCTGAAGACCGGCGGCGTGAAGGCTGCGGACCATCTCCTGCGTCTCGGCCTGGAAGGCCGTCATGGAGCCGTTGCCGACGGTCGCCTCCTTACCGTCATATGGCTTCGCCACGTATACCTCGGCGGGGCCGCGGTCCCGGCCGGGTCCGTCCGGAAAGGTGAATTCGATGCCGTTCGGCACCTCCTTCTTCCTGTAGCCGAGCGGGGTCAGGATGGCCGTGTAGAAACGCCCCGAGAGCGGGATATCGTTGGCACCAACCCTGATATAGCTCAGCATGCAGTCGCTCCTGTCTGCAACGCGTCCTCAAAGGCTCGGGGCGCGCCACCGTTTCGGGCAACTGTATCTAGCAGAACCTGGCCGGTCATTCATGCACCCCGACCGATGCGGCGCGAACGGTGCGGGGCCGACCACCGATGCGATTCCGCGTCGGCTTCCATCCGGGTGACGCCGATATCCATGAGTTGTCGGTCGTCGAGCCGCGACAGTGCGCGCCGTTGCCGCGCCAGGTCGTCCCAATAGACGAGCCACGACAGGACCGCCCGGCATGACCGGGCAATCCCGTCGATCAATTCGGCCGGGGCTGTCGCGGCATCCCTGATGGCTGAGAAAAATTGCGATGTGTTCCGGACCATAATGAGTCCCTCCGATACGACAGGTCATGATCTGGCCTGGAAAAGCCATGTTCTTTGGCGCAAGATGGAGACTCCCGTATCGGCCGACAAAGCATGATTTGTCGGGCATAACTGAGAAAAACTCATGCGCCACCGATCATGACACGATGGCTGCCCTCCCTTAACGCCCTGCGGGCCTTCGAGGCCGCGGCGCGCCATCTCAGCTTCACCCGGGCCGCCGAGGAGCTGAACGTCACCCAGGGCGCGGTCAGCCATCAGGTGAAGTCGTTGGAGGCGCAGCTCGGCCTGACGCTGTTCCACCGCCGGCATCAGCGCCTGGAGCTGACCGGCGACGGCCAGGCCTGCCTGCCCTTCGTGCGCGACTCCTTCGACCGGCTCGCGGCCGGCTTTGAGCAGATGCGCGAACGGGACCGGTCCGGCGTCTTGACCGTCAGCGTGTCACCGAATTTCGCGGCGAACTGGCTGGTGCACCGGCTCGGCCGGTTCGTCGACGCGCATCCGGAGATCGATCTGCGGATCAGCGCCGTGCTGCGCCACATCGACTTCGCCCGCGAGGATGTGGACATCGCCGTGCGCCACGGCACCGGCGACTGGCCCGGGCTGCATGTGACCAGGCTGGCGACCGAGCGCCTGTTCCCGGCCTGCAGCCCAAAGCTCCTGGAAGGGCCACGTCCCCTGCGGTCGCCCGCCGACCTCGGCCACCACACCCTGCTGCACCTGGATAGCCGGACCGATTGGCTGAAATGGCTGGACGCCGCCGGAGTCGAGGGGATCGACCTCTCGAAGGGCACGCTGTTCGACCAGACCAGCCTGGTGATCGATGCCGCGGTGGCCGGGCAGGGCGTCGCCCAGGTCCGCAGCGCGCTGGTCGCCACGCATTTGATCTCCGGCCGGCTGGTCATGCCGTTCCAACTCACCCTGCCGGTGCCCTACGCCTACTACATCGTCTGCCCCCGCCCGATCGCCGAGCGACCCAAGGTCCGCGTGTTCCGGGAGTGGCTGGTGTCCGAGGCCGTGGCCGACGCGGCGGCGCTGCGGGAACTGCAGATCTTCCCGGGAACGCCGGACGAAGCAGGGGGCTGATGCCGTCAGTGCCTGCGGCGGCTCCGCGCTGCCCTCACCCGGCTTCGCTGTCGCTCGCCACCCTCTCCCAAAGGGAGAGGGTTTCACGGGCAGGCGTCGACGACCCGCTCCCCCTGGGAGAGGGTGGGCTGCCGGAGGCAGACCGGGTGAGGGCAGCGCGGTGTTGCCGCAGGTGCCATCGTCTCAGCTCATTTCCGGCCAGGCGAAGACCCGCGCCTCAAGGGCATCCGTTTGGTCGCGTGGCCCGAGTTCGGTATCGGCGACCCGCCACATGGTCATGGCGGCGATGATCGCGTCGAGCGCGTCGCCGCCGGTGTCCGCGACCGCCATATCGTCGATCGATCGGTCGCAGTGCAGACCCTCGTGGCGCAGACGGTCCACAATCGCCTGCCGCGCGACTTTCAGGGATTCGTCCGGGCCTTTGTAGGGCCGATAGCAGCCGAGCCGTTTCAAGGTGGAGGCGGGGCAGGTCTCGGCCAGCGTGCTCCGCGCACCCTGGCGGACCAGCACCGGAGGAATTGCGATCCTCTCGTCGTCAAGCAGCGGCGCCAGCACCGAGGCGATGCCCCAATAGGTCTGGCGGTAGAGGCGCAGATTGTAGGCGCAGAACGGCGTGGCGGCGCGACGGTCGGTGCGCCGCTTCAACTCCTTGCCGCCGGTCCGCCGTCGGCAATCCTCGCGGAACACCTCGGGATCCGGGTATCGACGAGCGAATGCGTTCGCGAAGCCGGCCCAATCCGGCGCATCGACCAATGCGCACGGCAGACTGAAGGGAAAATCGAGACCCGTCAGCGCATTCTCCTGGACTGCCAGGAACTCCCGCAGCGCCGTCAGGGCGGCGGCGCGATCGGTCCCGCCCTTCGGCAGGTCCCGCGCCCGGCGCAACCGGTCTATGGCAAGACCGCCGGCGTCGGGCATGCCCTCGGCAACCCAGATGGCGTTGCCGGCGTTGCGGGCGCCGCTGAAGTCGACACCGAGATATCGGGCGTATCGGGCGGTCACGGCCCTGGCGGTGCGACCAGTCCGGCGAGCAGGTCCAGGGCCCGATGGACCGATTGCAGGCGCACCGACTGCCGGTCGCCGGCGAAGACATGCCGTTCGGCGGTCGCCGCCTCGCCGCGCCGGGCGACGCCGAGGAAGACCAGGCCGACCGGCTTACCCGGTGTCGCGCCGCCCGGGCCGGCGATGCCGGTCACCGAGACGGCCAACTCGGCGGCGGACTTGGCGATGGCGCCTTCGGCCATGGCCCGCGCGACCGGATCGCTGACCGCCCCATGCTCGGCGATCAGCGCGGCGGGCACGCCCAGCATCTCGGTCTTGGCCGCGTTGGAATAGGTAACGAAGCCGCGATCGACCACGTCGGAGGAGCCGGCGATCTCGGTCAGGGTTGCGGCGATCAGGCCGCCGGTGCAACTCTCCGCCGTCGCCAGCAGCCAGCCGCGGCCACGACAGCCGTCCAGCAGCGCCGCCGCCTTGTCGGTCAACTCGCCAGCCATGGCCCGTATCCCAGCCACCGGCTCAGCAGCCACAGCGCCAGCGCGGCGTAGAGGCCGGCGAAAATGTCGTCCAGCATGACGCCGAGCCCGCCCGGCACCTTGCGGTCGGCCCAGGAGGCCGGCCAGGGCTTGGTGATGTCGGTCAGGCGGAAGAGCAGGAATCCGATCAGGTAGTAGCGCCAATCGACGGCCACCACCGCCAGGGTGACCCATTGGCCGGTCACCTCGTCGATGACGATGGCGCTGGAGTCCTTCTCCCCGGACTTGCCGATGTGATCTGAGGCCCAGACGCCGATCGCGAAGGCGATCGCGGCGGCCGGCAGCAGGGCCCAGGGGCTTACGAACCAGGCGATGGCGGCGGCGAAGGGTAGGGCGGCCAGGGAGCCCCAGGTGCCGGACGCGATGCCGATCAGCCCGGTGCCGAACCAGGTCGCGGCGATCGTGGCGGGATGCCAGAAGGTGATGCCGGCGGGCAGGGGGCGGACGAGGCGCATGGGCGCGGGTCAGGCCGCGCCCGGCGGCAGCCGCAGGGTCGCCGTGGCCTGGGCAGCGATGCCCTCGCCACGGCCAGTGAAGCCGAGGCCTTCGCTGGTGGTCGCCTTGACGCTGACCGCGACGCCGGGGCCGAGGATCTCGCCGATCCGCGCCTTCATGGCGTCGCGATGCGGCCCCACCTTGGGCCGCTCGCAGATCAGGGTCACGTCCACATGGATGACGCGGCCGCCGACACTGGTCGCCATCTCCGCCGCGTGGCGCAGGAAGGCGGCGGAATCCTGTCCCTTCCAGCGCGGGTCGCTGGGTGGGAAATGCTGGCCGATGTCGCCGGCGCCGAGCGCCCCGAGGATGGCGTCGGTGATCGCGTGCAGGCCGACATCGCCGTCGGAATGGGCGACCAGGCCCTTGTCGTGGGGAATGGTGATGCCGCACAGGGTGACATGGTCGCCAGGGCCGAAGGCGTGCACGTCGAAGCCGTTGCCGACCCGGATGTCGCCGGCGCGGGCGGTGAGCAGGGCCTCGGCCCGGGACAGATCCTCTTCGGTGGTCACTTTCAGATTGTCCTCGTTTCCCGGAACCAGCGCGACCGGCAGGCCGATCCGCTCTGCCACCGCCGCGTCGTCCGTGATCTCGCCCTCGGCCGCGTCCCGATGCGCCTGCAGGATCATGTCATAGGCGAACCCCTGGGGCGTCTGGGCCCGCCACAGCCCGGCCCGGTCGACGGTGCCGGCGCTGACGCCCTCGCGTTCGCGCTTCAGGGTATCGACCACCGGCACCGCGGCGATGGCGGCCGGCGAGGCGTCCAGGGCCCGGCGTACCCGGTCGATGGTCCCGGTGTCGGTGAGTGGCCGGACACCGTCCTGGACAAGCACGAATCCCGGTGGGGCCGGGCTCAGAGCCTCAAGACCATGTCGCACCGAGGCCTGGCGGGACGGCCCGCCTTCGATCGGTTCGCCGACGTCGAGCCCATCCAGTGCCGCCAGGCACAGGGCACGATGGTCGGGGTTGATCACCAGGCGGACCCGGTCGACCGCCGGATGGGCCAGGAAGGTCTCCACCGTGTGCCGGAGGACCGGTTTGCCGGCCAGCAGGCGGTACTGCTTGGGCGTGTCGCCGCCGAACCGCTCGCCGCTGCCGGCGGCCATGATCAGGGCGGCGCAATCCGCTTGGCTCATCGGGAATCCGGCCGTTTGAAACAGACGCGCGAGCCTACTGAGTCGGCCATTTGGGGCCAAGCGCAATGCGCCGTGCCGCCGGAATTGTCTATAAATACGGGGACAGTATACTTATCTTTTATAAGATAAGTATACTGTCCCCGTATTTATAGCGCTTGAAATGCCGACCGGCCATGGTATTTTCCTGCCCAAAATGAGTGCACATCAATTGGACGCCTAAAAAATGGGCATTTCTGTGGGGTCCGTTGCGATCGACGACCCCGTGATCCTCGCGCCGATGTCCGGCGTGACCGACCGGCCGTTCCGCGAGATCGTGCGCGGGCAGGGGGCCGGTCTGGTCGTTTCGGAGATGATCGCCAGCCAGGAGATGGTTCGGGCGGCGCGCGCCTCCATGCGCAGCAGCACCGATTGCGCCGAGGAATACCCCATGGCTGTGCAGCTCGCCGGCCATGACCCGGAAATCATGGCCGAGGCGGCGCGGCTCAATGTCGACCGCGGCGCGGCGATCATCGACATCAATTTCGGCTGCCCGGTGAAGAAGGTGGTGAACAAGCTGGCCGGCTCGGCGCTGATGCGCGACGAACCCCTGGCGGGCCGCATCCTGGAAGCCACCGTGAAGGCGGTCGATGTGCCGGTGACCCTGAAGATGCGCACCGGCTGGGACGCGGAAAACCGCAACGCGCCGGCCCTGGCGCGGATCGCCGAGCAAAGCGGCATCCGGATGATCACCGTGCATGGCCGCACCCGCTGCCAGCTCTACCAAGGGACCGCGGACTGGCGGTTCATCCGGGAGGTCAAGGCGACGGTGTCCATCCCGGTGATCGCCAATGGCGACATCACCAGCTTCGAGGATGTCGACCGCTGCCTGGCCGAGAGCGGCGCCGACGGGGTGATGATCGGACGCGGCACCCAGGGGCGGCCCTGGTTCCTGTCCCAGGTCATGCACTATCTGCGCACCGGCGAGCGGCGCGCCGATCCGCCGATAGCGGCGCGGCGCGCGGTCGTGCGCCAGCATTACGAGGCGATCCTGAGCCATTACGGCATCGGCAAGGGGGTGCGCATCGCCCGCAAGCATCTGGGCTGGTACGCGTCCGGGCTGCGGGATGCCGCCCGTTTCCGGGCGCAAGTGAACCGGACGGATGAGCCGCAGCGGGTACGGGACCTGATCGACGCCGTGTTCTCCGGCGACGGCATGGCGCTGGCGGCATGACGGCGCGCAAGCCCCGCGACCTGCGCCGCGAGGCGTCCGGGATCGATCCGTGGCAGCTGGTGAACGCCCTGCCCGAGGCGGTGCTGGTGCTCGATGCCGACGGGGTCATCCGCTTCGTCAACCTGGATGCCCAGCGCTTCCTGCAGGCCGGCGAGGCGATGCTGCTGGGTCAGAGACTGAGCGACTGGCTGCCGGAGGACAGCCCGATCTTCTCCCTGATCCGTCAGGCCCTGGCCGAGGGCAGCAGCATGTCGGAATACGGACTGACCCTGGAGACACCGCGCATCGGCGCGCATCTGGTGACCGCCAGCGTGGCGCCGATCGGCGATCCGCCCAGCCAGCTCGTGGTCTCGATCCGCGAGATCTCCATCGCCCAGCGCTTCGACAACCAGTTCAGCACCCGCAACGCCGCCCGATCGGTCACCGCCATGTCGGCAATGCTGGCCCATGAGGTGAAGAACCCGCTCTCCGGCATCCGCGGCGCGGCGCAATTGCTGGAGCAGGCGGCGGCCGAGGGCGACCGGGAGCTGACCCGGCTGATCTGCGACGAGGCCGATCGCATCGTCGCCCTGGTCAACCGCATGGAGGCCTTCGCCGACAGCGGCCCGATCCCGCGCGAGCCGATTAACATCCACCAGGTACTGGAACGGGTGCGGCGGCTGGCGGAGAACGGTTTCGCCCGCCATGTGCGCTTCACCGAGCATTACGACCCCTCGCTGCCGCCGGTCTTCGGCAACCGCGACCAGCTGGTCCAGGTGTTCCTGAACCTGGTGAAGAACGCCGCGGAGGCGGTGCCGGCCAATGGCGGCGAGATCGTCATCGCCACGGGCTACCAGCGCGGCGTCAGCATCGCCGTGCCCGGCACCAACCAGCGCACCAACCTGCCGCTGGCGATCACCATCCGCGACAACGGACCGGGCATTCCCGAGGATTTGCAGGCGCATCTGTTCGATCCCTTCGTGACCACCAAGAAGAACGGCAGCGGGCTGGGCCTGGCGCTGGTGGCCAAGGTGATCGGCGACCATGGCGGCGTCATCGAATGCCAGAGCCGGCCGCGGCGGACGACCTTCAAGACCTGGCTGCCCATGCACCCGGATGTCGAGGCGACGCGCACCGAAACGGAGGCCGCGTGATGGCCACATCGACGATCCTGGTGGCCGATGACGATCGCGGCATTCGCACCGTCCTGAACCAGGCACTGGGCCGGCTGGGGCACGATGTGCGCACCACCGGCAACGCGGCGACCCTGTGGCGCTGGGTGGAGGATGGCGACGGCGACCTGGTGATCACCGACGTGGTGATGCCGGACGAGAACGGGCTCGACCTGATCCCGCGCATCAAGCGGGTGCGCCCGGAGCTGCGCGTCATCGTCATGAGCGCCCAGAACACACTGCTCACCGCCGTGCGGGCGACCGAGCGCGGCGCATTCGAATACCTGCCCAAGCCCTTCGACCTGAACGAGTTGGTCGCCGTGGTCGGCCGCGCCCTGACCGCGCCGCCGGCCAATGACAGCGGCAAGGCCGAGGAGCCGGCCGCCGAGACCGGCGAGGCCCTGCCGCTGATCGGCCGCTCCGCGGCGATGCAGGAGATCTACCGGGTCATGGCCCGGCTGATGCCGACCGACCTGACCGTCATGATCAGCGGCGAGAGCGGTACCGGCAAGGAGCTGGTAGCCCGCGCCCTGCATGATTACGGCAAGCGCCGCAACGGCCCCTTCGTCGCCATCAACATGGCGGCGATCCCCCGCGAGCTGATCGAATCCGAGCTGTTCGGCCATGAGAAGGGCGCCTTCACCGGCGCCACGGCCCGCTCCAGCGGCCGATTCGAGCAGGCCCAGGGCGGCACGCTGTTCCTGGACGAGATCGGCGACATGCCGATGGAGGCCCAGACCCGGCTGCTGCGGGTGCTGCAGGAGGGCGAATACACCACGGTCGGCGGCCGGGTGCCGATGAAGGCGGATGTGCGGATCATCGCCGCCACCCACCGCGATCTGCGCCACGCCATCCGCCAGGGCATCTTCCGTGAGGACCTGTATTACCGGCTGGCGGTGGTGCCGATCCGCCTGCCGCCGCTGCGCCACCGCACCGAGGACATCGCGGCACTCACCCATCACTTCCTGGCCCAGGCGGCGGCGGAGGGGCTGCCGGTCAAATCCCTGGACGCCACCGCCATGGCGCGGCTGTCGCAGTACCAGTGGCCCGGCAATGTCCGCGAGCTGGAGAATTTGGTGCGCCGGTTGGCGGCGCTCTATTCCCAGGAAGTGATCGGCCTGGACGTGGTCGAATCGGAGCTGGCCGAGGTCGAGCCGCCGGCCGCCGAGGCCGACGACCGCCGCAATGAGGGCCTGTCCGGCGCGGTCGAGCGCCAGCTGAAGGAGTATTTTGCCGCCCACAAGGATGGGCTGCCTGCCGCCGGGCTCTACGACCGGGTGCTGCACGAGGTGGAGCGGCCGCTGATCACGCTCAGCCTGGCAGCCACTGGCGGCAACCAGATCAAGGCCGCAGCGCTTCTCGGCCTCAATCGCAACACATTGCGCAAGAAGATCCGCGAGTTAGACATCCAGGTGGTGCGCGGCCTAAGATGACCGCGCCTGGGATGTGAGGCCCGGATCTTGAGCTTGTCCGAAGTCGTGCCAATGGCCACATGGGCCGCGGAGGCGCCTGCGCGCCGGCCCGTCGGACGCACCGCGATGCAGCCATGACCAGCGAGATCGCCGACTCCTCTCCCACGGTCCTTCGCCAATTGGCCATCTGGGCGGCCCGGGCCGGGCTGGCCAACAAGCTCGCCATTCTGCTGACCGTGGCGGCCCTGGCGGCCGGCGTGGCGACCTATCTGGCGCTGACCGAGAGCCCGGCGCTGGGCGGCGACGCCGACACGGTCTACCTGCTGCTGAACCTGGACCTGGCGATCCTGCTGCTGCTCAGCCTGGTGATCGGCCGGCGGATCCTGCTGTTGTGGCTACGGCGGCGGCGCGGCATCGCCGGATCGCGGCTGCACGCCCAGCTCGTGGCCCTGTTCAGCGTGCTGGCGGTGGCACCGGCGATCATCGTCGCGGCGTTCTCCGCGCTGGTCTTCTATCTCGGCGTCCAATCCTGGTTCTCCGAGCGGGTCAGCACCGCCATCAACGAATCCCTGTCGGTCGCCCAGGCCTATCTGGCCGAGCATCAGCAGACCCTGCGGGCCGACGCGCTGTCGATGGCCAACGACCTGAACCGGGAGATGCCACGTCTGGTCGACGACTCGCCCTTCTTCAACCAGATGGTCTCCACCCAGGCGATCCTGCGTGGCCTGAGCGAGGCGCTGATCTTCGACCGCAGCGGCCGCACCCTGGCGCGCTCCAACCTCACCTTCACCCTGCAGTTCGAGCAGATCTCCGACAATCTGCTGGAGCAGGCCCGCCAGGGCGACGTGGTGCTGCTGACCAACGAGGCCGACGACCGGGTGCGGGCGCTGATCCAGCTCGACCGGTTCGTCGACACCTATCTGCTGATCGGCCGGCTGGTGGAGCCGCAGGTGATCGGCCACATGGTGCGCTCCCAGGGCGCGGTCGCCGAGTACCAGCAGCTCGAGAGCCGGCGCTCGACCATCCAGATCACCTTCACCCTGATCTATGTCGTCGTGGCGGTGCTGCTGATGCTGGTGGCGGTGTGGATCGGCCTGGTCTTCGCCGACACCCTGGTGACGCCGATCGGCGCCCTGATCGGCGCGGCAGAACGGGTGAGGGCCGGCGACCTCACCGCCCGGGTCGAGGCGCCGGCCAAGGGCGACGAGCTCGGCAAGCTGTCCCGCGCCTTCAACCGCATGACCAGTCAGCTGGAGAGCCAGCAGCGCGAGCTGATCGAGGCCAACCGACAGCTCGACTTGCGCCGTCGGTTCACCGAGACGGTGCTGGCCGGCGTCTCCGCCGGTGTGCTGGGCCTGGACGAGAACACCCGCATCAACCTGCCGAACCGCTCCGCCACCGAGCTGCTGGGCCTGAGCCTGGAGGCGCTGGCTGGCCAGACGCTGACCGATGTGGTGCCGGAGATGAGCGATTTGATGGCCCAGAGCCGGCGGCGGCCCACCAAGCTGGTGGAGGGGCAGGTGATCATCCAGCGCGGTACCGTCCGCCGCACCCTGCTGGTCCGCATCGCCCCGGAGCGGGTCCAGGGCGAGGTGCGCGGCTACGTCGTCACCTTCGACGACGTCAGCGAGCTGCTCTCCGCCCAGCGCAAGGCGGCCTGGGCCGACGTCGCCCGCCGCATCGCGCATGAGATGAAGAACCCGCTGACCCCGATCCAACTCTCCGCCGAGCGGCTGAAGCGGAAATACCTGAAGCAGATCGAATCCGATCCGGAGACCTTCGTCACCTGCACCGACACCATCATCCGCCAGGTCGGCGATATCGGCCGCATGGTGGACGAGTTCTCCTCCTTCGCGCGCATGCCGGCACCGGTGATCCAGACCGAGGATATCGCCCAGATCGTCGAGCAGGCGGTCTTCCTGCAGCGCAACGCCCATCGGCGGATCGAGTTCGTGGTCTCGACGCCGCCGGAGCCGCCGATGGTGCAATGCGATGCCCGCCTGGTGTCGCAGGCCCTGACCAATCTGCTGCAGAACGCGGTCGACGCCATCACCGGCGCGCGCGACGGCGGCGCCGGCCGCCAGCCGAAGGGCCGGGTCGACATCGGCCTGTCCACCGACGACACCACCGCGATCGTCACCGTGGAGGACAACGGTCCCGGTCTGCCGGCGGAGGACCGCGACCGGCTGACCGAGCCCTATGTCACTACCCGCAGTCGCGGGACCGGATTGGGCCTCGCCATCGTGAAGAAAATCATGGAAGATCACGGCGGCCGATTGCTCTTGGCGGATCGCGACGGGGGCGGAGCGCGGGTCCAGCTGGTGTTCCAGAGCCCCGAGGGCGCGGCCGCCGCGAACCGGAAATCCCGGACGAAGCCGAAGAAGAAAGCCGCGGGCAGCTGATCCATGGCGCACGACATCCTGGTCGTCGACGATGAGGACGACATTCGCCTGCTGATCCGGGGCATCCTGGAGGATGAGGGCAACACCACCCGCGAGGCGGCCAATGCCGACCAGGCGCTGGCCGAGCTGGACAACCGCCAGCCGAGCCTTGTGGTGCTGGATGTCTGGCTGCAGGGCAGCCGCCTGGACGGGCTGCAGATCCTGGATGAGGTGCGCAAGCGCTTCCCCGAACTGCCGGTGCTCATGATCAGCGGCCACGGCAACATCGAGATGGCCGTCAACGCCATCAAGAACGGCGCCTACGACTTCATCGAGAAGCCCTTCAAGTCCGACCGGCTGCTGCTGATGGTCGAGCGCGCCATCGAGGCCGCCAAGCTGAAGCGCGAGGTGGTCGAGCTGCGCAGCCGCGCCGGTGCGCAGGACGATCTGATCGGCGAGTCGCCGGCCATCCTGCAGCTTCGCCAGCAGATCGAGCGGGTCGCCCCGACCGGCAGCCGGGTGCTGATCACCGGCCCGGCCGGGGTCGGCAAGGAGGTGGTGGCGCGCCAGCTCCATAGCCGCTCGCGCCGCGCCGACGGGCCCTTCGTGGTGCTGAACTGTGCCGCCATGTCGCCGGACCGGCTGGAGGAGGAGCTGTTCGGCACCGAGACCGCCATCGATGGCGGCGATGGGCCGCGCAAGGTCGGCACCTTCGAGATGGCCCATGGCGGCACGCTGCTGCTGGACGAGGTCGCCGACATGCCGCTGGCCACCCAGGGCAAGATCGTCCGGGTGCTGCAGGAACAGACCTTCACCCGGGTCGGCGGCGCCATCCGGGTCGAGGTCGATGTGCGGGTGATCGCCTCGTCGAACCGCGACCTGCCGTCGGAGATCGAGGCCGGGCGTTTCCGCGAGGATCTGTTCTACCGGCTGAACGTGGTGCCGATCGCCATCGCGCCACTGTCGGAGCGGCGCGAGGACATCCCGCTGCTGGCCGATCATTTCATGCGGAAATCGGCCGAGTCCCAGGGCCTGCCGGCACGCCACATCGCCGACGACGCGATGGCGGCGCTGCAGGCCTATGGCTGGCCCGGCAATGTCCGGCAGTTGCGCAATGTGGTCGACTGGCTGCTGATCATGGCCACCGGCGACAGCGCCGCGCCGATCCGCACCGACATGCTGCCGCCGGATATCGGCGCCATCACCCCGGCCTCGATGCGCTGGGACAAGGGCGGCGAAATCATGGGGCTGGCCCTGCGCGACGCCCGCGAGCTGTTCGAGCGGGAATACCTGATCGCCCAGGTCACCCGCTTCGGCGGCAACATCAGCCGCACGGCGGAGTTCGTCGGCATGGAACGCTCCGCCCTGCACCGCAAGCTGAAGAACCTCGGCGTCCATGGCGGCGCCGACCGGACCCAGAAACTGGCCGGGGAGTAGGGGAGACATGGAATTCTTGCCGCGGGTTCGTTCGTGCGTCTTCCCAACCCCCAGCCGTCATTCCCGCGAAGGCGGGAGTCTCGAGCCAATTGTGCGCGATCCCATCGAGATTCCCGCCTTCGCGGGAATGACGGCTGGGTTGAGGCGTCGCGGTCCCGGTCTACCGGCTAACCGCCCATGAAAGTCATCGTCTGCGGCGCCGGCCAGGTCGGCGAGAACATCGCCCGGTACCTGGCCACCGAGGCCAACAACATCACCGTCATCGACCAGGCGGCCGACCTGATCCGCCGGCTGTCCGACACGCTGGACGTCCAGGGGCTGGTCGGCCATGCCTCCAGCCCGCCGATCCTGGAGCAGGCTGGTGCTGCGGATGCCGACATGATCATCGCCGTCACCCAGTCGGACGAGGTCAACATGGTGGCCTGCCAGGTCGCCCATTCCCTGTTCAGCGTGCCGACCAAGATCGCCCGCATCCGAAACCAGGCCTATCTGGACCCGATCTGGGCCGATCTGTTCAGCCGTGACAACATGCCGATCGACGTGATCATCTCGCCGGAAATCGAGGTGGCGCGGGCGATCGGCCGCCGGCTGCAGGTGCCCGGCGCCTTCGACATGATCCCCCTGGCAGACGGGCTGGTGCGGGTGATCGGGGTGATCTGCGGCGAGGACTGCCCGATCGTCCACACGCCCCTGAGGCAGCTCACCGGGCTGTTCCCGGACCTGCATATCGAGATCCTGGCGATCGTGCGCGGCGACCGGCCGATCATCGTCGACGCCGACGACCAGATGCTGCCCGGCGACGAGGTCTATTTCGTCACCGAGACCAGCCACGTCACCCGTGCCATGGCGGCGTTCGGCCATGAGGAGCGCGAGGCGCGCCGCATCATCATCGTCGGCGGCGGCAATATCGGCCTGACCCTGGCCACCGACCTGGAACGCGACCATCCCGGCGTCACTGCCCGCATCATCGAGCGCAGCCGCGCCCGCGCCGGCCACGTCGCCGAGCAGCTCGACAAGACCACGGTCCTCCATGGCGACGCCCTGGACACCGATATCCTGGACGAGGCCAATGTCCGGCTGTCGGAGACCGTGGTGGCGGTCACCAATGACGACGAGGTCAACATCCTGTCCTCGCTGCTGGCCAAGCGCTACGGCACCGACCGGGTCATCACCCTGATCAACAGTACCACCTACAACACCCTGGTCGGCTCGCTGGGCATCGACGCGGTGGTCAGCCCGCGTTCGATCACCGCCTCGACCATCCTCCAGCATGTGCGGCGCGGCCGCATCAAATCGGTGCATTCGCTGAAAGACGGCTTCGCCGAGGTGATCGAGGCCGAGGCGCTGGAGACCTCGCCGCTGGTCAACAACCCGATCAAGGACATCCGGCTGCCCTCGGGCGTCATCATCGGCGCCCTGGTGCGCGACGAGTCGGTGATCATCGCCCGGCCCGACACGGTCATCAAACCGCATGACCGGGTCATCCTGCTGGCGTCGTCGGAATCGGTGAAGAAGATCGAGAAGATGTTCGCCGTCCGGCTGGAGTTCTTCTAGGGCGGGTTCCGCTTAGGCCCTCACCCCACTCGTCATTCCCGCGAAGGCGGGAATCCAGGCGGCACGCCGGTGCCATCGGACCCGGCGGGACCGCTGGATTCCCGCTTTCGCGGGAATGACAGGTGGGTATGCTGTTGTTCGATGACCGCTGGCGTACTGCCCAGTGGATGAAACCGCGACGCACCAGGACGGACGAGCATGCCGCGTGATGCCTATGTGAACGGACAGTACCTGCGCCACGAGGTGGCGGCGGTGCATATCGAGGATCGCGGCTTCCAGTTCGCCGACGGCGTCTACGAGGTGGTGACGGTGCAGAACGGCCGCCTGGTCGACGAGGACGGCCATATCGCCCGGCTGGGCCGTTCGCTGGGGGAACTGCAGATCGCCTGGCCGGTATCCGAGCGGGTGCTGCGGATGATCATGCGCAATCTGATCCGGCGGAACCGGGTGCGTGACGGCATCGTCTACCTGCAGATCACCCGCGGGACGGCGACCCGCGACTTCCGCTTCCCGGCCGACGCCAAGCCCTCCCTGGTACTGACCACCAAGCGGATGAATCTCGACCCGAAGGCGCGGCTCGACCAGGGCATTGCCGTCATCACGATCCCGGATATCCGCTGGAAACGCAGGGATATCAAATCGGTATCACTGCTTCCTCAGGTGTTGGGCAAGCAACAGGCGGCCGAGGCCGACGCCTTCGAGGCCTGGCAGGTGGACGAGGAGGGGCAGGTGACGGAGGGCTGTTCCTCCAATGCCTGGATCGTGACGGGCGACGGCAAGCTGGTCACCCGCAACCCGACCAACCTCATCCTCAACGGCATCACCCGGCAGTCGGTGCTGCGTCTGGCCGGCGAGGCCGGGCTGACCTTCGAGGAGCGGTCTTTCTCCGTTGAAGAGGCGCTGCAGGCAACGGAGGCTTTCATCACCAGCGCGACGACCTATGTTATGCCTGTGACGCGGATCGACGGGCGTGCGGTGGCCGATGGCCGCCCGGGGGCGTTGAGCCGTAAGCTGCGGGATTCCTATGTCGGCTATGCCGCGACAACCGGTGCACGAGACTGAGCCCTGCGGGACAACGGGTGGAACAATAATTGTGCGGCGCGTGGAAATTTCGCTACGCGCCCGAAGGTGCTTCCTATACCATGCGGCCGCCAGTACGCAGGTATTGGACTGCCGCTGACGCCAATCACGGGCCGGTAACAAGGGCCCCAAGAATCAGACTAACGAGGCAGAGAGATGTCGGAGAAGAGTCAGAACGTACAGGATGTTTTCCTGAACAACATCCGGAAGAACAAGACACCGGTAACGATTTTTTTGGTCAATGGTGTAAAGCTCCAGGGCATCGTTACTTGGTTTGATAACTTCTCCGTGTTGCTCAGACGCGATGCCCATTCGCAGCTTGTCTACAAGCATGCGATCTCAACCGTGATGCCGGCCCATCCGATCCAGCTGTTCGAGCCGGCCAAGGAAGAGGCTTAGCCTGTCTTGCCACCGGTAAACGGGGCAGGGAGCCCCGCCGCCGGGTCGGCCGGGCGCGCTGTCGTCATCCATCCCGATCTGACCGGAGGCCGCGCCCCGCGCAGCGGTGGCGCGCGCCTGGAGGAGGCGGTTGGGCTGGCGGCGGCGATCGGCCTGGACATCGTGCACCAGAACAGCATCCGGATCGCCCGGCCCAAGGCCGCGACCCTGCTGGGCGGCGGCAGCATCGCCGACATCGCCGCGGTGGTGGCGGAGTCCGCCGCCGACGTGGTGGTGGTGGACGGCGCCCTGACGCCCATCCAGCAGCGCAACCTGGAACAGCGGCTGGAGACCAAGGTCATCGACCGCACCGGGCTGATCCTGGAGATCTTCGGCGACCGGGCGCAGACCAAGGAAGGCCAGCTACAGGTCGAGCTGGCGCATCTCAGCTATCAGCGCTCACGCCTGGTGCGGTCCTGGACCCACCTGGAGCGGCAGCGCGGCGGTGCCGGCTTCATGGGCGGCCCGGGTGAGCGCCAGATCGAGCTGGACCGCCGGCTGATCGACGAGCGTATCGACCGGCTGAAGAGGGATCTGGCGGACGTGCGCCGCACCCGCTCGCTGCACCGGGCGGCGCGCCAGCGCGTGCCCTATCCGGTGATCGCTCTGGTCGGCTACACCAATGCCGGCAAGTCGACGCTGTTCAACCGGCTGACCCGCTCGGACGTCATGGCCAAGGACATGCTGTTCGCCACCCTGGACCCGACCATGCGGCAGATCGAGCTGGGCGGCGGCCACAAGGCGATCCTGTCTGATACGGTCGGCTTCATCTCCGACCTGCCGACCCATCTGGTGGCGGCCTTCCGCGCCACGCTGGAGGAGGTCGAGACCGCCGACATCATCCTGCATGTCCGCGACGTCGCCCATCCCGACAGCGCCGCCCAGCGGGCCGACGTGCTGTCGGTGCTGTCCGATCTGGGCATCGAGGCGGAGCATGACGACCGGGTCATCGAGGTGCTGAACAAGATCGACCTGCTGGACCCGGCGGATGCCGCCGTCATGCGCAACCAGCTCAGCCGACGGCCGGCGGTCGTCGCGCTGTCAGCGCTGACCGGCGCGGGCTCCGATACCCTGCTGGACGCCATCGCCTGCAAGCTCGATTCCGGCCGGCCGGTGGTCGATCTCCGCGTCAGCGTCGCAGACGGCCGCACCATCGCCTGGCTGCACGAGCGCGGCGACGTGTTGGAACGCCACGATGACGACGATTTCGCCCATCTGAAGGTGCGGATCGACGCCGCCGACCTGGCGCGCCTGGAGGGGCGGGGCATCCATCCGCAATAACGCCGGCGCGCGGGATCTGTAACCCGATCGCCACGAATCAGGTCTATAGATATCGGGGGCGCGGATGCGCCCTTTTCTCGCGCCGCTCGATGGCGGCCGTCGAAGCCCGGGAACCTCCATGACGCCGCCAGACACCGGACATGTCGCCGAAATCCTCCAAGCGGTGGCGCGGGACATCATCCTGCCCCGGTTCCGCGCCCTGGCGGATGGGGACGTGCGGGAGAAGAGCCCCGGCGACCTGGTCACCATCGTCGACGAGGAATCCGAGGCGCGGCTCGGCGCCGAGTTGGCGGCGCTGCTGCCGGGCTCCGTGGTGGTTGGCGAGGAGGCCGCGTCCCACGATCCGGCGGTCCTCGAACGGCTCGAGGGTGACGCGCCGGTCTGGATCATCGACCCGCTGGACGGCACCGCCAATTTCGCCTCCGGCCGGGAGCGCTTCGCCATGATCGTGGCGCTGGCCGAGCACGGCCGCACGGTCGCCGGCTGGATCCACCAGCCGCTGACCGGCCGGATGGGCTGGGCGGTGGCGGGCGAGGGGACGGTGATCGACGGCACGCGGACCCGGGTCGCCGCCCCGGCACCCATCCAGGACATGCGCGGCTTCGTCAGCGGCCCGAAATACGCCGGCGATTGGTGGCCACGCATGAGCCGGCTGCGCGACGCCATGGCGTCGGGCCGCAACCTGCGCTGTTCCGGCATCGAATACCTGGAACTGGCGGCCGGCCAGGCGCATCTCTGCGTGCCCGTGCGCCTCAATCCCTGGGACCACGCCGCCGGGCTCCTGATGCACCGCGAGGCCGGCGGTTTCTCTGCACTCTCGGACGGTCGCGACTACGCCCCGACCATCCATGAGGGGCTGCTAATCGCAGCACCGGACGCCGATACATGGCATACTGTCCGGGACATGCTCAGCGCCGATCTGGAGGCCGAAATCGGCTGAATCCCGGGTTCTGGCGCGCTGCTCCTTTGGCCAGCATCCGACGCTCCGTCCATGACGCTTCCCAAGTTGATCCTCGTCGATCCGGAATCAGGGCTCTGCGACGCCTGGCGCCTGTGTTTTGACGGCCTGGCCGGGGTCGAGATCGTCCACGGCCGCTTCGAATCCCTGGATCGCTACGACTGCATGGTCAGCGCGGCCAATTCCTTCGGCCTGATGGATGGCGGCGTCGACCTGGCCATCATCCAGTTCTTCGGTCTGGAGCTGATGGACGCGGTTCAGGAGCGGATCTTGAGGGAATTCCGTGGCGAGCAGCCGGTCGGAACATCCTTCATCATCGAAACCGGGCATCCTGAGCACCCGTTCCTGGCGCACACGCCGACCATGCGCGTGCCCATGCCGATCACCCGTACCGACAACGTCTATCAGGCAATGTGGGCGATGTTGCTGGCCGTCGACCGGCACAATGCGGCCGGCTCGGGCATGCCCATTCGATCGATCGCCTGCCCCGGGCTGGGAACGGCGACCGGCCGCGTGCCGTTCGACGAGGCGGCCCGGCAGATGTCCTGCGCCTACCGGCATTTCCTGACACCGCCAACGGCGATTACCTGGCCCTACGCGGTCGCCCGGCAGGACGCCGTGGGCTGGGGAGGGGAGCCGGAGCGTTAGGCCGTCGCCCGTCTAGTACTGCGACAGCGGGTTGAACGGGAGGTCCGTGTTGCCGTAGCCGATGCCCATGCGGTGAAACGCGGCGGTCACCTGGGCCCGGTGATGGGTCCCGTGGTTGAAGATCTGCATCATGTAGAACTGGCGCGGGACGGTGCGCTCGCGCCCCAGATGCGGGGCGTGCAGGGTGAGGGTCTCGTCCAGCCAGTCCTCCGGACGGCTGTCGATCAGGTCCAGCAACGCCTTGTTGAACGCGAAGCGCGCCTGCTTCAGCGCCTCATAGTCCTCATGGACGATCCGCCGCGGCTCGAACGGGTCTCCCGAGGGCTGGCCGTCGACCACATAGCGCAGCAGTCGAACGTCGACCATCAGGATGTGGTCCAGCGTATGGTGGATGGAGCCGAAGAAGAGGCCGTTGTCGCGCTTGCGTTCCGCGTCGGACAGGGTTTCGCAGAGTCCGAACAGGGTCCCTTCCTGCCAATGGGTGTAGAGCGCCATCTCCCGCGCCCAGGCCTTGGTGCTCATGATGTTGCGGCCCTCAATTGCGTGATTGAATTCTCAGCAGTCTGTTCGATGCGTTGTCATCCTCACCCTTCGACAAGCTCAGGATGAGGGTTCTGAGGGGGTACGTCGCGGATAAAACCCTCATCCTGAGCCTGTCGAAGGGTGAGGGCGGCAAGGCCCAAGCCGGCCTTGGCCTATTCCTCCCGCTTCGCCCGCTGCCACAGCCCTTCCAACTCGTCCAGATCGGCATCCTCGGGCCCTCGGCCCTCGGCGGCAAGCCAGTGCTCGATGCGGCGGAACCGGCGCTCGAACTTGCCGTTGGCCCGCCGCAGCGCGGAGTCCGGGTCGACCTCCAGCCGCCGCGCCAGGTTCACCAGGGCGAAGGTGAGGTCGCCGACCTCGTCTTCCAACCGCTCGGCCGCACCGCCGCCATCGATCTCGGCGCGCAGCTCACCAATCTCCTCCTCGATCTTGTCGAGGATCTCCTTCGGCCGGGTCCAGTCGAAGCCGACCCGGGCGGCCCGCTTCTGCAACTTGAGGGCCCGTGTGAGTGCAGGGAGGCCGGGCACGACACCGTCCAGGACACTCGCGGCATGGCCATCCACAGCCGCTTTCTCGGCCCGCTCCTCGGCCTTCTGCGCCTCCCAGCGCTCGGTCATTTCCTGCGCCGTCTCGACCATGACGTCGCCGAACACATGCGGATGGCGGCGGATCATCTTGTCGGCGATGGCGGCGGCCACCGCCTCGAAGTCGAAATCGCCCTGTTCGCGGGCCATCTGGGCGTAGAACACCACCTGGAACAGCAGGTCGCCCAGCTCGTCCTTGAGCTCGGCCATGTCGCCGCGCTCGATGGCGTCGGCGACCTCATAGGCCTCCTCGATGGTGTGCGGCGCGATCGTCCGGAAGCTCTGCTCCAGATCCCAGGGGCAGCCGCTGTCGGGATCGCGCAGCTTCGCCATGACGGCCAGCAGGCGGTCGATTCCGGAGGCCGGCGGCACGGTTGGACTGGTCATGTGGCGGAACCCCAATTGGGCCTGTCGGCGGCCGCGAGTCGCGATGGTCGGATTTCTAGCCGGCTTGACCGTTCCGGTCCATCGGGGCGCATCGCCACGGGGAAGGCGGGTCGCCGCCCTGACGGCGCTCGGCCGCCTAGGCGGCGGCAATGCCGCGCGCCTGTTCGACCAGTCGCTTCACCGTGACGTATTCGTCCCGCACCGCCGCGGTCGGCGCCCGCCAGATATTGAGTTCGACCAGCGCCCAGACCGGATCGACGCCGGCCATCTGCGCCAGCCGGATCATCGTCTGATCCGCCGGCCAGGCCCGCTTCGACCGCCAATGGTTAACCGGGTTGCCCTTGAACCCCAGCGCCCGTCCAAGCTCCCGATCGGAGCCGAAACCCTTCCTGGACATCGCCAGGTCGATGTAGTCGTCGATGGTCACGGAACCGCCCTGCATGGTGTGGTCAGCGTCGCTAGCTGGCCCTCATTGCCCGACGTTTATGGCTGTCTAGCGGCACGAGCCAGTATCCGTGGGATGGAGGCATCGACCACCGGGGATCAGTCCGGGACAGGGTCGTTCCGTTCCAGGCCGGACCCAAACATCAGAGGAGGTTGGTTCGTCGGCCGCGACCTACTCAGATGGCGCTTCCCGTTTGTCTGATAATGTACATTATGGAAAATATCGACATTAGCTTCGGCAATACCGGATCAACTTCACGGGTCGCCATCCACAGTGCCGCTGCGCCTAAGATATGAGGCCGCGGCGGCGTGCAATCCATTCCACGATTCTTACGAGCCACTCGGGACAGCCTTCATGGCGGAGCGCTCTCATGCGGGCGTGAAAGTGCCCTTCGCTTGAATGGGCATAATCCAGATCTCGATCCAGGAAGGATTGCGCTTCAGCGGCCAACTCACGTCCATTCGGCAATGCGTGGGCGAAAATCCGCTCGGCCCTGTAACAAAGTGCCTCAATGCGCGCCCGTATCCTCTGGTCATAGCCGAAGCCCAACCGGAACAGCCGTGCGTGCTGCGCTTCGTGGATCAATATGCAGGCAAGCCATTCCGGGCCTCCTTGCGGTCCGAGAACGTCTCTCACGTTCAGTTCCACCAGCCTTTGTTTGGGCACATACCAGCCGGGAAACTCTATCAGTCCGTGGACAAAGACGGTTTGCACATCTCCTTGCATCGCCTTAAGCCTAACCGGTGCGTACTCCTGGATGAGATCGAATGCGGTCCTGATATTCCGAATGATTTCAGCCTTCTCTGCGCGACTGCAAAACCGGCCGACCGCAACGACCATGTCATGGATCAGGTGCTTCTCAGCGACGAGAAGTGAAAGCCTCGTTAGCGGATAGGCCCTGCGCTGCGACATCTAGGCGGCCCTCGGTCCCCAGGAAATACCGCGTTCATTAGCGTCTTGCCGGGTTACCCGAGGGTTAAGCGCCCGCGCCGTGGGCCGTAAATCGTCAGAGTTCGATCACCAGGCCGTCATAGGCCGGTTCGACTCCCTCCGGCAGCCTAGACATCAGGGAATCGTAGTCCATCTGGTGGTTCATGTGGGTCAGATAGGCCTTCTCCGGCGCCAGGCGCTCGATCCAGCCGAGCGCGCGGTCCAGATGGGCGTGGCTGGGATGCGGCTCCTCGCGGGTGGCGTCGACGACCCAGATCTTGACGCCGTCCAGCGCGGCGAAGGCGTCGTCGTCGAGATCGACGACGTCGGTGGAGTACGCGAACTCGCCGAAGCGGTAGCCGAGTGATGGCGAGAAGCCATGGTCCTGGATGAACGGCACGATGTCGAGATCGCCGATCGTCCAGATGCCGTCGATCACCTGAACTGTGAGGATCGGCCGATAAAGCCCTCTGTCCATGTCGATATTGCCGATCGCATACGGGAATGCCTCTTCCAGCCGGGCCTTGGTCGCTGCGTCGGCATAGGCGGGCAATGGGCCGTCCTGCCAGGTCATCGGCCGCAGGTCGTCGATGCCGTGGATGTGGTCGGCATGGGCATGGGTGTAGAGCACTGCGTCGATGCGGCTGGCGCCGGCGTCGAGGAGCTGGGCGCGCAGATCGGTCGGGGTGTCCACCAGGACCGTCGTGGCGCCCTGCTCCACCATGATTGCCGGTCGCCGGCGGCGGTTCTTCGGGTTCGACGGGTCGCAGGTGCCCCAATTGTTGCCGACCATCGGCACGCCGAGCGAGCCGCCGCAGCCGAGGATCGTCACCTTCATGGTTGGCGGCGCCGGTTCAGGTCGTCCGAACGGTCACAATCGGCGGCAATTCCGCGCTGGGAGCCCTCACCCGGCCTGCCTCCGGCAGTCCACCCTCTCCCAGAGGGAGAGGGTTTGGTGGTGCTGGCCGCCGTTACCCTCTCCCTCTGGGAGAGGGTGGCGAGCGGAGCCGAGCCGGGTGAGGGCTTCCAGTGCAGACTTGCAAGCGCTGGGCTCTGACCGAGACCATGCGATGTCGGAGCGACCGCATGCACCGTCTGACCGGTCATCCGGCCGATCCCTCGCGATCAGGCCGGGTCACCTTGTCGAACAGGGTGAAGAAATTCTCCGTGGTCTGGCGGGCGGCCTCGGCGGTGCCGATGCCCTTGACCTCGGCCAGGCGCGCCGCCGTGTGCGCTACATAGGCCGGCTCGTTGCGCTTGCCGCGCTTGGGCACCGGCGCCAGGTAGGGCGAGTCGGTCTCGACCAGCAGCCGGTCCATCGGCAGGTCCCGTACCGTGGCGCGGATGTCGTCGGAGCGGTTGAAGGTCAGGATCCCGGACAGGGACACGTAGAACCCGAATTCCACAGCACTTTCAGCGAGTTCCCGGCTGGAACTGAAGCAGTGGATCACACCGCGCAGGGGCTTGTCGCCGCCCTCGCCCGCGCCCTCCTCCTTGAGGATCCGAATGGTGTCGTCATCGGCGCTGCGGGTGTGCACCACCAGCGGCAGGCCGGTCTCGCGCGCCGCTTGGATATGGGTGCGGAAGCTGGCCTGCTGTTCCTCGCGCGGGCTGTGGTCGTAATGGTAGTCCAGGCCGCTCTCGCCGATCCCGACCAGCTTGGGGTGTTCCGCGATCTCGGCCAGGCGCGCCACGCTCATCGCCGGTTCCGACGCCGCGTTGTGCGGATGCACGCCGGCGGCGCAGAAGACGTCGTCGAAGCGCTCGACGATCTCCAGGTTCTGGTCAAGCTGGCTCGGCCGGGTGCAGATCGTCACCATGCGGCCGACCCCGGCTTCGCGGGCGCGCGCGACGATGTCGTCGAGCTCGCCCGCGAAATCCTTGAAGTCGAGATGGCAATGGCTGTCGACCAGCATCAGGCGCCCTCCGCCGCCTCCTCGACGTAGCGCGGGAAGACGCCCTCGGGCTTGGGCAGCGCCGTTCCCGGCTTGAGCGCGTCATCGTCGCCGACATGGGCGAACGCGCGCGCCTCGGCGGCCACGCCAAGCTGGTCGAGCATCTTGGCCATGGCGTCCGGCATCACCGGCTGCACCAGGATCGCCAGCCGGCGCACTGTCTCGGCCAGGACGTAGAGCACCGTGGCCATGCGCTCCGGATCGGTCTTGCGCAGCGTCCAGGGTGCCTGCTCATCCACATAGCGATTGGCGTCGCCGACCACGGCCCAGATCGCCTCCAGCACCTTGTGGAAGGCCTGCACGTCGATCTGGCGGCGGAGCTCCGGCAGCAGGCCGCCGGCCTTGTCCAGCAGCGCCCGGTCGGCCTCGGTGAAATCGCCCGGCTGCGGCACCGCGCCGCCGCAGTTCTTGGCGATCATCGACAGCACCCGTTGCGCCAGGTTGCCGAAATCATTCGCCAGATCGCCGTTGCAGCGGCCGACCATCGCCCGGTGCGAGAAATCGCCGTCATTGCCGAACGGCACCTCGCGCAGCACGAAGTACCGCACCTGGTCGAGCCCGTACTGCTCAACCAGCGCATAGGGGTCGATGACGTTGCCCAGGGTCTTGGAGATCTTCTGGCCGTCATTGGTCCACCAGCCATGGGCAAAGACCCGTTGCGGCGGTTCCAGCCCCGCCGACATCAGCATGGCCGGCCAGTAGACCGCGTGGAAGCGCAGGATATCCTTGCCGATCATGTGGAGATCGGCTGGCCAGAACGTCTTGTAAGACTCTGACTCCGTTTGCGGATACCCGACGGCGGTGATGTAGTTCGTCAACGCGTCGAGCCAGACATAGATGACATGCCTGTCGTCGCCCGGGACCGGGATTCCCCAGTCGAGCGTGGCGCGGCTGATCGACAGGTCACGCAGCCCCGATTTCACGAAGCTGACCACCTCGTTGCGCCGGGACGGCGGCAGGATGAAGTCCGGATTGGCGTCGTAGAAGGCCAGCAGCCGATCCTGCCATTCCGACAGCTTGAAGAAGTAGCTCTCCTCCTCGACCCACTCGCATTCATGGCCGCTGGGGGCAATCTTCTTGCCGTCGACCTCGGTCAGCTCGTCCTCGGTGTGGAACGCCTCGTCGCGCACCGAATACCAGCCGGCATACTTGTCCAGGTAGATGTCGCCATTGTCCGCGATCGCCCGCCAGATCGCCTGGGACGCCGTCTTGTGCCGCGCCTCCGTGGTGCGGATGAAATCGTCGTTGGAGAAGTTCAGCAGCGTGCCCAGATCGCGGAAATTCTGGCTGACCCGGTCGGTGAAGCTCTGCGGGTCGGTGCCGGCCTCCTCGGCCGATCGCTGGATCTTCTGGCCGTGCTCGTCGGTGCCGGTCAGGAAATGCACCGCATAGCCGTCCAGCCGCTTGAACCGGGCCAGCGTGTCGCAGGCCAGCGTCGTGTAGGCATGGCCGATATGCGGCTTGTCGTTGACGTAATAGATCGGGGTCGTGACGTAGTAGGTCTTATCGGCACCGGCCATCACACTGCACTCCAGCTAGGCCCGTGCTGCGTCCTCCAGGGCCATGAAGGCCTGTAGAACGACCTGCTTCCTGTCCAGATTGGCGCTATCCGCCCGGGCGAAAAGGCGGTGCGTCTTTTCCCATACCTCAAGCCAGGGTTCAAGGCTGGCCCGGCCGGCCGTCAGCCGCCGGCCGAGCGCGCCGTCGCCGGCCACGATCTCCGGTGGTGCCGTGCCGCGCGCCAGGGCGCCGATCAGCCCCTCCAGCCACGTCTCCAGCAGCCCGGAGACGGTCCGGTAAGCCTGCTCCGCCGCCGGCGCGGCCAGCTTGTCGGCCATGCGGTGCGCCGCCACCATGTCGAGGTCCGGCAGGGTCTCCAGGAGGTCGATCAGGTTGCGATAGTGGGTCAGCCCGCCCTCCTCCACCAGCGCCAGGGCGCGTCCCGGGCAGCCGCGGGACAGCCGGGCGGCGGCACGGGCATCCTCTTCCGGCAGGTCCGGTGCCTGACGGGCCAGCAGCGCCATCAGATCGTCCTCGGCCAGCGGCTGCAGCGTCAGGCTGCGGCAGCGCGACCGGATGGTTGGCAGCAGCGCTCCCGGACGGTTGCAGGCCAGCAGCAGCACGGCCCGGTCCGGCGGCTCCTCCAGTACCTTCAGCAGGGCGTTGGCGCTGTTGCGGTTCATCCGTTCCGCCTCGTCGACGACGACCACCCGCCAGCCGCCCTCCGCCGGCGTCAGGCGCAGGAACGGCGCGATCTTGCGGATCTCGTCGACCGGGATCTCCCGCGGCTGCTTGCCCTTGTCGTCCGGCGGCTTGCGTTCGACGGTCAGCAGATCGGCATGGCCGGCGGCGGCGACACGGCGGAACACCGGGTCCTCCGGGTCGACATGCAGGCTGTCCTGGACCGCGTCGCCGAACAGCCCGCCGGCGTCCTCCGCGCCGCCGGAGAGCAGGAACCGTGCGAAGCGGAAGGCCAACGTCGCCTTGCCCAGGCCGGCGGGGCCGCCGATCAGCCAGGCATGCGGCAGGCGGCCGGACCGGGCGGCGGCCAGCAATGCGGCTTCGGCCGCCGCGTGGCCGATCAGGTCGGGATTGGCGCGGGGTGCGGGGACGGCTGCGCTCACGGGATCGACAGACGGTGTTTCACGGCCTCCAGAATGGCGGCCGCGACCGCATCTGTCGATCCGGCGGCGTCGACCAGAACGCAGCGATCGGGTTCAGCCTCCGCGATGGCCAGGAATCCCTGGCGCAGGCGCTCGTGGAAGCCGGACTCCATGCGCTCGTAGCGGTCCTCGTCGCCGGCCCGGCCATCGGCCCGGCGCAGGCCTGTTTCCACCGGCAGGTCGAGGATCAGGGTCAGGTCGGGCCCGAAATCGCCCAGGGCATTGGCGTGCAGCCGGTCGATCCAGTCGCGCCCCAACCCGTGGCCATAGCCCTGATACGCCATGGTGCTGTCGGCGAAGCGGTCGGAGATCACCCAGTCGCCGCGCACCAGGGCCGGGCGGATGGTGCTGCGCACATGCTCGCGCCGGGCGGCGTAGTGCAGCAGCGCTTCGGTCTCGGCGTCCCAGCGGTCCGGGTCGCCCTCGACCAGCAGCCGGCGGATCAGCTCGGAGCCCGGCGCGCCGCCCGGCTCGCGGGTGGTGACCACGGTCAGGCCGAGATCGGTCAGGGATTGTGCAAGCCGCGCGACCTGGGTGCTCTTGCCGGCGCCCTCGCCACCCTCCAGGGTGATCAGCTTGCCGGCGGTCACCCTATTCGATCCAGCCGAACAGCAGTTGCCCGGCATTGGCGGCGGCGCGGGCGAAGAAGCCCTTCTCCGCCACGTCGCTGCCGGCCAGCAGCGGCAGTTCCAGGGCCGGCGAGCCCGGTGCCGTGACGATCAGCTTGCCGAGCCGGTCGCCGGCGGCGATCGGCGCCCGCACCGGCTCCTCGACCTGGGCGACAACGGAGAGATCGCTGCGCAGCGAGCGGCGCAGGGTGACGGTCAGATCGTCGCCCAGGACCAGCGGCACGGTCTCCGCCTGGCCCAGCCAGACCTCGGCGGTCTCCACCGTCTCGCCGCTGTCGAACAGGGCCACGTTGTCGAATTCGCGGAAGCCCCAGGATATCAGGCGCGCGCTCTCGTCGGCGCGGGCGTTGACGCTGCCCAGGCCGTTGACCACCAGCACCAGCCGTCGATCGTTCTGCACCGCCGAGGCGGCCAGCCCGTAGCCGGCGTCCTCGGTATGGCCGGTCTTCAGACCGTCAGCGCCCATGTTGCGGTAGAGCAGCGGGTTGCGGTTGCCCTGGCGGATCTCGCTGAAGGTGAACTCGGTCTCGGCGAAGTAGTGGTAATACTGCGGAAAATCGGTGATCAGCCGCTGCGACAGCACCGCCAGGTCGCGGGCGGTGGAATAGTGGTTCGGGTCTGGCCAGCCGGTGGCATTGGCGAAGTTGGTGTCTTCCATGCCCAGCGCGCGGGCCCGCTCGGTCATCGCCTGGGCGAAACCCTCCTCGGTGCCGCCGAGCGCCTCGGCGACCACGATCGAGGCGTCATTGCCGGACTGCACGACGATGCCGCGGATCAGGTCCTCGACCAGGACCTCGGTGCCGACCTCCACGAACATCTTCGAACCGCCCTTGCGCCAGGCGTATTCGCTGACCGGCAGGGCCTCGTCGAGGGACAGGCGGCCATCCTCCAACGCCTCGAAGACCATGTAGATCGTCATGATCTTGCTCATGGAGGAGGTCGGCATCGTCGCGTCGGCGTCCTTCTCCATCAGCACTGAGCCGGTTTCCATGTCCACCAGGATGGCCTGCCGCGCGGTCGTATCCACGGTCGACTGCGCCTTCGCACTGGCGGCCAGGGCCGCCAGCAAGGCAAGGCCCAGCAGGGCCGACAGGGTCAGGCGCAGAAACGTATCCGGGACGGGTCGGGTGGCGGTGCGGGCTCGGGCGCGGGTGGAATGCGGCGTCACGCGAAGGGGCATATCGGCCTGGGTCTCCGTTCAGGCATGTGCGGCGGAGGCGAAGCTACACCCCGCGCGGTGGCGAAAATTTGGCGTGCACAGGCGGCCCCGGCGGGGCCGGGCTCACCGTGAGACGATGCGGGCGTCGGACTGGCCGCGATCGATGACACCGGCCAGCACCTCGTCGGCGAGGGCGGCGGATTCGATCGGGCCGAGCTGGACGAGATAGAGGGTCGTGCCGTCGTTGCGGGTCAGCGGCGCGATGGTGGTGTTGGCCAGCGGCGCCAGCCGGTCGCGGAGCCGCGTGGCGTTGTCGTAGACCGAGAAGGCGCCGGCCTGGACGAAATAACCCCGCTGCTGGGGCGCCGGCTCTGGCGCTGCCGCGGCCGGCGCAGCGGCGGCCGGTGGCTCGGCGGCGGGCCGCTGCGTCGGGATCGGTGCTGGAACCGGAGCCGCCGCGACGGTCGCCGGGCTGGCAAGGGACGCGACCTGGACATCCTCGCGCGGACGGGCGGCCACGACCGGGCCGGCATCGCCGCCGCGCGCCTGCACGGCGATGGCGTAGCTCTCGTCGGTCAGCACCTGGACGCGCACCTGCGCGGTCCCCTGCTCCCGGAACCCCAGCAGTTCGGCCGCCCGCATCGACACATCGATGATGCGCCCCTGGGCGAACGGGCCGCGGTCGTTGACCCGGACGACGACGGAGCGGCCGTTCTCCAGGTTCAGCACCCGCACCAGGCTTGGCATCTGCAGGGTCGGATGGGCGGCGGTCAGCGCGTTCTGGTCGTAGATCTCGCCATTGGCGGTCAGCTTGCCGTCGAAGCCGGGCCCGTACCAGGAGGCGACGCCGACCGCGTCATAGGTGAAGCTCTCTTCCGGGTGGTACCACACGCCGTTGATCTGGTACGGCGAGCCGACCTTGTAGACCCCCTCGCCCTGCGGCCGGCTGACCGCCGCGATGTGGCTGGCCAGCTCGACGCTGCTGCAGGCCGCGAGCGTCAACAGGGCGATCGCCGCGCCGACCTGTGCGGCGGCCCGGCTGCGTCCCTTCGGCAGGCGGCTCAGAACGTGCATCCGTAGCCTCCGGGGCCGTCCTGGCAGCCGCCGATGCGGTCGGCCAGGATGCCGACCGTGGTGGCGAAATAGGTCGAGCGGTTCCAGTTCATCAGCGCGCGGTAGTTCTGATAGACCAGATAGGCCGATCCGCGCGGCCCGTCGGGCAGCACCAGCGAGGCACTGACATCGGCCCTCGGCAGATCGCGCCCGTCCGGCCGGCGAATCCCGAGCGCCTGCCATTCGCCGAGGCTGAGTCGCGAGCCGAGACCGGCGAGTTCTGCGTCGAAGCCGTCCGGCAGTCGCACCTGCCGGCCCCAGGTGACCCCGTCGTTCCAGCCCGCCTTGGCGAGGAAATTGGCGGCCGAGGCGAAGACGTCGGCGCGGGTGGTCCAGATGTCGCGGCGGCCGTCGCCGTCATGATCCACCGCCAGGCTGAGGAAGTTGGACGGCATGAACTGGCTCTGCCCCATGGCGCCGGCCCAGGAGCCCTTCATGTCGGCGATGGCGATATGGCCCTCGTCGAGGATCCGCAGGGCGTTGAGCAGCTCGCGCCGGAAATAGTCGCTGCGCCGGCCGTCATAGGCCAGGGTCGCCAGTGCCTCGATAACCGGATAGCCGCCGGTATAGCTGCCATAGCTGGTTTCCATGCCCCACAGCGCGACGATGAAGCGCGGTTGAACACCGTAGGCAGCGCCGATCTCGGCCAGCAGCTCGCGGTTCTCCTCCAGCAAGCGGCGGCCGCGCTCGATCCGCGAATCCGGGGTCTGGCGCTGCAGGTATTCGGCGAAGGTGAGACGGCCTTCCGGCTGGCGCCGGTCGAGCTCGATGACCCGCGGGATGGGGCTGATTCCGGTCAGCGCGCTGTCCAGGGTCGCATCGCTCACCCCCATGGCGCGGGCGTCGGCGCGCACCGCGTCCAGCCACTGATCGAAGGATTGCTGCGCCAGCGCCGGCGCCGCCAGCAGCCACGCCACCATCGCGACCATGCCGAGAGGCACCGCCCGAAACCGCATCATTCCCCTAGTCTCCACACGCCGGCCAGCAACAACATCTTGTGCCATACGGCCAGCCAGGCTTCAACACATTGCTGGCGGGCCGGACCGGGATTCGACGCCTAGAACGTCAGGCGATAGCGCACGCCGGCTGAGAATTCCGGATCGGCGTCCTGGACATGGTCCGGCTCGAACCGGGTGACGAAGCTGAAATCAAGCTGCTCGAAGTCGCTCAGGCTGAAGCCGTAGGTCACCTCGGCATCGGTCTCCCGGCCGCTGGGCGACAGGCCGACCGTCTCCTCGGCGAAGTTGACCGCGCCCTCCAGGGTCCGCGATTCCGGCGCGGTGACCGTCGCCGTGCCGTCGGTGACCCGCAGCGGCTGCATCACCGCGATCGACAGCCGGTCGTCGCCGGTAAACAGGTCGCGGGCGGCCAGGCCGAGGCTCATGGCCTCGCTGCGCACGCCGTCAAAGCCGCCGATCAGATCGGTGGACAGCGATCCGGCGTCGCTCTCGCCGGTGGTGTAGCTGCCGAACAGGTCGATCGTGTCGGTCAGCGGCACCACGCCGAAGGCGCTGACGAAATCGGTGGTCGCGGAGCCGCCCAGCGAGAACCCGCCATCGCCACCGGCCTGCAGAAGCCCATCCTCCTCCACCAGCCGGCCGACCTGGACGCCGAGCCGCCATCCGGAGTCCCACAGATGGCTCATCTCGGCCACATAGACCGACGCGTCCCCGGTGGCGTCCTGCAGGTCCTGGCCGACCGCCGCCTCGTTGAGGCCGACACCGAGTCGGAGCTGCAGCCCGTCGCCCAGCGCCGTCGACACGGTGGCGTTGCCGCCGGTGTCGGCCATGCCGACGAAGGCGGTGTCGTTGGCGGAGAGCAGGCCGCCGCCGATCGGCACGCCGGCGCCATGCAGGCCGAACTGCCCGCCGGCGCCCTGCCCCTGCGCGACGGTGACGTCGGTCTCCTCGGTCAGCCGGTGCCGCAGGCTGAAGCTGGCATCGGACGGATCCTCGTCCAATGCGGCGCCGAGCCAGCGCGACGGCTGTTTCTCGGTGTCGCTGGTGCGGATCCGCAATTCGGTCGTCGGCGTCAGCGTGGTCGCGTAGCGCTCGCCATCGGTGCCGGCGGTCAGGAAGGCCTCGATGTCGGGGCCGGTGGCGGCCACGGTAATGGAGCCGGTCAGGTCGATGGCGTAGTCGCGGCCATAGCCGTCCAGGAACATGGCGTTGGCCAGCACGCTGGAGCCACTGAGCGCGTCGCCGAAGGCGGCGCCAAGCTGCAGCACGGTGGCGTTGGGATCAGACCCGCCGCCATCGACCGAACTGGTGGACGGCAGCGACGTCGTGCCGAGCGGCGCCGCCGCGGCCGTGAGGTTCATCAGGCCGCGGCCATAGATCGGGTCGGTGCCCGGGGCGCCCAGATCGGTGGCGCTGACCAGCAGGATATCGACGATCTGGGTCGCGGTGAGCGCCGGAAAACGCTCCTTCAGCAGCGCCGCGGCGCCGGCGATCATCGGGGCGGCGAACGATGTGCCGCTGGTCACGGTGTATCCGCCGCCGATAGCGGTGGTAACCAGGTTCACGCCCGGCGCCATGAGGTAGTAATCCTGCGCCACGCCGGCCCGGTTGCTGAAGAAGGCGATGTCGCCGGTGCCGGTATCGTAGGCCCCGGCGGCGATCATCGGCCCCTGGAGCAACGGCTCGCTCGCCACAAGGGCGGCGGGGTTGATCGGATTGACGGCCTGAACCGGGTCGTTGTCGAACTCGTTGCCGGCGGCCGCCACGATCACCGCACCGTTGTTGGCGGCGTTCACCAGGGCGTTGCGGAACGCCGACGCGGTCGCCCCGAACGAGCCCAGGCTGAGATTGATGACGTCGGCGCCCTCGAGGGACGCCAGATTGACCGCCGCCGCCAGCTCGGACTGGCCGTACAGGCAGGCCGCCGGGCATGTGCCCGGAATGTCGGTGCGCAGGGCCAGGATGGTCGAATTGAAGGCGATGCCATGCATGCCGACGCCGTCCCGCGCCGCGCCGACGACGCCGGCGACGGCGGTACCGTGCCCGCCGATGTCGTTCAACGAGCCGCCGACCATGCTGCGGCTGCTGGGGTGGATGGCGCCGGCGAATTCCGGATGGTCGATGTCGATGCCGGAATCGATCACCGCGACGGTGACTCCAGACCCGGTGTACCCGTTGGGATTGCTGCCGCCGTTGTAGTACGTGCTGGCGCCGACCGTGGAGAGGCCGCCCATCAGCTGGTATTCCGGGTCGCCCTCATAGGTCGCGATCGTCTCGCCGCCACCGCCGGTCCGAAAGCCGCTGCCACCGCCGAAACCGCCGCCGAAGCTGCCGAACCCGCCATCGCCGCTTCCCAGGCAGGCCGACAGTGCCAGCGTGCCGACCAGGGCGGTGGTGGTTTGGGTGAAGCGGCGGAGATTGGTAACCGGATTGCGCGTCATCTCGGGCCCGTCGGAACATGCAGTGCCGGTTCGCCGGCAGGTGGAAACTCGGGCGCAATGGTGCGACCAACAGGGTTGACGGGGCGTTAAGCAGGAAGCGATTGGCGGGCGTTCGCGCCGGCTCGGCGTGCGGTCGCTCCGTATCGGTTGTCGACCGTTCAAACATTCTCATACAATTCTCGAAAAATTTGGCTCTGCCCTGAAGAAGACAGGCGGCAATGTCACGGCACTGTCGGATCAAAAACCCAATAAAACAGCGGCAAATCGCGTCTCATATTAACCATTTAACGGAATATTTACCGTAATCAGTCGTGCCATATCACAGTTTTGACACAACATGTCCGAGTAGCGGCTCTGTAGTCTTAATGCCAGTTGAATTGATCATTTGCCAGCGTGCTTGTTCGCTTCCGGTAACAAGCCAATGGGCGGGAATGATCAAGGGTATGACCGGCGGCGTCGCGGAGAGGCCGCCATAGGATCAGGGGCCAATACAATGAGAAGTCTTCCTTGGGGTTCGATTTCGGTGGCTTACATGTTCGGCCTGTTCGTGACCTTCCTGCAGGCCGCGCCGGATGCATTCGACCGGTGCTACCAGTTCAGCTACTGCACCTCGCTGGTGATGGAAAACGTCGCCTGGTCGCTGGTGTGGCCGGCCTACTGGCTGATGAGCTGAGGCCGCACGAACCCGACCCGATCCTGAAAATTCCCCACGCGGCGCGCCCCACCGCGCCGCGTCTGCCGGCCCGGCATTCCATGTCTGCCGGGCCAGCCGCCCCCGACCGCCGGTGCCCCTGCCGGCGCGGGTGGCTCCCCCGCCAAGCCGATCACACACGCTTCCTGACCGCAGCGCCCGGCGCACCGTCCTGGCGGCGATGACCCGCGCCTAGCCCATCCAGTAGCGTGGCCCCGGCCCGCGGCGGCCGGCGCTGTCGGCCGGGTTCGCCAGGCTGCATCGATCGATCGACAGGCAGCCGCAGCCGATGCATTGGGTCAGCCCGTCCCGAAGCCGCTGGAGCTCGGCGATCCGCCGGTCCACCCGCTCCGTCCAGGTCGCGGAAAGCCGGGCCCAATCCTCGCGGGTCGGCACCCGGCCGGCCGGCAGCTTCGAAAGCTCGGCGGCGATTTCGTCCAGGGACAGCCCGATGCGCTGGGCGAAGACGATGAACGCGATCCGCCGCAGGACCGATCGCGGATACCGGCGATGGCCGGATCCGGCCCGTTCCGAGGCGATCAGCCCCTTCTCCTCATAGAAACGCAGCGCTGAGGCGGCGACGCCGCTGCGCCGCGCCACCTGGCTGATGGTCAGCACCCACTCCATGCCGTCGATTGGAGCATATTTTGCGCTTGACTTCAAGTTCACTTTAACTTGTAGCAAAGAGGCTCCACGAAGCGAGGAGCACGGATTCCATGTCGAATGACAGACATTTCAAGGGCCTGCGTGTCGCCGTCACCGGTGGCACCTCCGGGTTGGGGCTGGCGCTGGTGCGGCAGCTCACGGCACTCGGTGCCGAAATCGCCTTCGTCGCCCGGGGCAAGCCGGCCATCGCCCGGACCCGGACGGAAACCGGCGCCCATGGCATCGTCGGCGATGTCGGGCGGAAGCAGGACATCCATCCGATCGCCCTGCAGATCACCGGTACGCTGGGCGGCCTGGACGTCCTGATCAACAACGCCTCCAGCCTGGGGCCGGTCCCCCTCGCCCTCCTGTCGGATACCGACTGCGAAGCGCTGGAGGAGGCCCTGGCGGTCAACCTGGTCGGCCCGTTCCGGCTCACCAAGGCGCTGTTCGGCGCCCTCGCCGCCTCCGCCCGGGAGGGCCGTGGCGCCGTGGTGGTCAATATCTCCAGCGACGCGGCGGTCAACGCCTATCCCGGCTGGGGCGCCTATGGCGCCAGCAAGGCCGCGCTCGGTCACTTGTCGGCGATCTGGGGCGTGGAGGCCGAGGCCGAGGGCGTCCGGTTGCTGTCGATCGATCCCGGCGACATGGACACGCCGTTGCATGCCGCGGCGGTGCCGGATGCCGACCCGGCGACCCTGCGCGCGCCGGCGGACGCCGCGTCCGACATCGTCACGGCCATTGGCGAGGCCCTGGGTGCCCGGCGACCGGTCTTCATCGGGGTGGAAGGATGATCGCCGCCACGGGGCCGGATCGGCGCGCCGCCAAGCTGCTGATCGTCGACTCTGCGGGCGGGCTGCGCCAGATGACGCGCGCCGGCCTCGCCGCGCTTTTCGAACCCGGCGATCTGGTCGTCGCCAACGACGCCGCGACGTTGCCGGCGAGCCTGCCCGGGGTTCATCATCCGTCCGGCGCGCCGATCGAGATCCGGCTGGCGGCCTGGCATGCGGCGGGCGATCCCACCCGCTTCACGGCGCTGGCCTTCGGCGCCGGCGACCACCGCACCCCCACCGAGGATCGGCCGACGCCCCCGCCCCTGTTCCCGGGTGACCGCCTGGGGCTCGGGCCGCTGACGGCAATCGTCGAGGATGTGCTCGACCATCCCCGCCTGATCACCGTCCGGTTTCAGGGGTCGAAGGACACGGTGCTGGCGGGCATCGCCCGGCATGGGCGGCCGGTCCAGTACGCCCATGTGCCGCAACCGCTGGCGCTCTGGGACGTCTGGACGGCGGCGGCGGGCGTGCCGTTCGCCTTCGAGCCGCCCTCGGCCGGTTTCGCCCTCGACTGGTCCGTGCTGGCCGAATGGCGCCGGCGCGGGGTCGGTTTCGCCACCCTCACCCACGCCGCCGGCCTTTCATCGACCGGCGATCCGGAGCTCGACGGCCGCCTTCCCTTCGATGAGCCCTATCGCATCCCGGCGACGACGGCGCGGGCGGTCGACCGGGCCAGGCAGGCAGGCCGGCGGGTTATCTCCATCGGCACGACCGTGGTGCGCGCCCTGGAAGCCGCGGCCCAGACCTGGGGATGCGTGGTGCCCGGCGATGGCGTCGCCCGCGGCCGGATCACGGCGGATACGTCGCTGCAGGTGGTGGACACGATCCTGTCCGGCGTGCATCAGCGGGGCGAGAGTCATTTCGAGCTCCTGCGCGCCTTCGCCGATGACGACGTCCTGGACAGCGCCACCGCGCATCTCGTCCGGCAGGGGTTCAGAAGCCACGAATTCGGCGATTCCGTCCTGATCGAGCGGCGACGGGAACGATCCGCCCTCACCGACCGGCACCGCCTCCCAGTGCCGGACGCGCATTGTCCGGAACCCGGCTGCATGGTATCCTGAAATCAGGCGTCAATACGTTGATAAATAACAGAAAATCATGCCTGGGGAGGGAAATCCATGAGACGACGCGATGTCCTGAAATCCGGATTGGTCGGCGGGTTTGCCGGCGCGGCGGTCGCGGCGGGCCCCGTCACGGCGCGGGCTCAGGAGGCTGGCGGCGTCACTTTCGTCTTCGCCCACGGGTCCTGGCACGGGGCCTGGTGCTGGGCGAATGTCATCCCGCATCTGGTGGCCGCCGGCCACAACGCGATCCCGCTGGACCTGCCGGGCCACGGGCTGGATGCGAAGTTCCCGCCCTCCTACTTCAAGCGGCCGCTCGATCCGGAGGCCTTCGCGGCCGAGCCGTCGCACATGGCCGAGATCGGCCTGGACGCCTTCGCGGGCGCGGTGGTCGACGCGGTCGACCAGGCAAGGGCCGGCGGCGCCGAGCGGGTGATCGTCGTCGGCCATTCCATGGGCGGCGTTCCGATCTCCTTCGCCGGAGAGCAGGCCGCGGACAGGATCGACACGCTGGTCTTCGTGACCGCCTGCATGATGCCGCCCGGCAAGCCCTGGGCGGAGTATTTCGGCGTCCCGTCCCAGGAGGATTCCCGGCTCGGATCGGTCATCATGGCCGATCCGGGCGTGACCGGCGGCCTCAGATGGGACCCCCGGTCCACGGACCCGGAGTATCTGGCCGCCGCGAAGGCGGCCCTGGCGCATGACGTAGACGACTCCGTCTTGGCCGCCGCCATGAACCTGCTGACCCCGGATGCCCCGATCTCGATCTACGGCGTGGCGCCGGAGCTGAGCCAGGAGCGCTATGGCTCGCTCCGGCGAGTCTTCGTCAAATGCGCCCAGGACTGGACGCTGCGTCCCGGCACCCAGGACCTGATGATCAGCGACCTCGACGCCGCCTTCCCCGACAACCCGACCATCGTCCACGAGATCGACGCAAGCCACGAGGTCATGCTCTCGAAGCCCAGGGAGCTTGCCGAGGTGCTCCTGGAGGTTGCCGCCTAGGCCCGCCCGGCTGCCGTGGTTGACGCCTGACCGCCGGACCGGCAAAAGGGGCTCGGCGTCACAGCCTGCGGCGTTCGCCAAGCCCGGATGGGTGGCCGAGTGGTTGAAGGCACCGGTCTTGAAAACCGGCAGGGGTTAGCGCTCCTCGTGGGTTCGAATCCCACCCCATCCGCCAGCGCCGCCTGAGGTTCACGTCCGCGGCCGTCGGGGCGCTAAGGCGCCCGTAATCCACTCGAAGGCGCGGCTGACGGCGTCCTTGGCGTCGCCTTGCAGGCAGTGGCCGTGCGCGATGATGAGATTGTCGAAATCCCAGCCGAGGATTGTCTCGACGCTCCGGCGTACCGCCGGCTTGTCCCGGACGCTGAGCCTGATGTCCAGGGGGACACCGCCCTCCTCGCCCAGGACACCGGCCAGGTGCTTGACGCCGCGCCAGATCCAGGTTTCGCCGGCCGCGTCGTGCTTCTGGATCAGATCCGTCAGGATCAGCGTCCTGGAGGGCTTGTGCAGAAACGCCACCTCGTCCAGGACGGCGTGCCCCTCGACCGCACAGTGATCGATCTCACCGGTCCACGGGGCCTCGACATCGTTCGTCAGCAGCGTGTCGACGGCGATATCCGGATGGCGCTTTCCGAACCCCGGCGAGGCCCAGACCCTGGCTGAGGGGTACAGGGCCTTCCAGGGCTCGACGCCGAGGCTGTGGATCTTGTTCGGCGCGACGAGATGTTCGACCGGGCCCAGCCTGTCGACGGCGCGGCAGCGTTCCGGCGTCGGCCGCACCGGCGAGTGAAGCCAGACCCCTCCGGACTCCAACCGGATGACCGTCATCCGTGTCGTGAACGGCAGCACTCCGAACATGCGGACGTCGTCGCCGTTCATCGTCCAGATGGTCTGTCCGAATGGCTCCATGGTGCTCGCTGCGCCTTCAGTCGCGGGGACCCTCCGCCGCCTGCTGGAATTGGCGTCTTTCCTCAGGCTCGTCAATGGTCTCCGAGAGCTGTTGGATCAGCTCCTCCATCGAGGCCGCCTTGGCCGCCTGACGCTTGACCAGGACCGTGGCGATCGGCCCGAGATGCGGTTTCAACAGGTCGGCGAGACGCTGGAGGGTCTCGTCCGGGATGTCGGCCTGGGACGGGCCGGCATTGGCGGCCAGGAGGCGCAGGATCGAGTCGTGCACGGCCTGGTGCTCGTCGGTCTCCGAGAGCTCCCCGAGGATGGCGCGGATCATGTCGTCGACCGTCGTGCAGCTGGCGGCCGCGCGGCGGGCGATGACCCGACCCATCGGGCCGATCTTCTTGATCAGGTGCCGTTCGACCTCCATCAGGGTCCGCGACGACATCTGCTGCAGCATGGTGTTCGAGGCGCCCGAAGCCGCCTGGGGCTTGGGCCGCGCGAGCACGGTGGCGTCGGCCAGCCTTGTGTTGTCGGCCGTGGGCAGGGCCTCGGCGAGGGCGGCGCGCAAGGCCGCCGCATCGGCGAACCGGTCCGCCGGATCGACGCTCATCGCCGTCAGGACGACCCGGTCCAGCGCCTCGGAGATGCCGGGCGCGATCGCGCTCGGCGGGGTGGCGCCGCCATCCTGCACGGCGTCGAACAGCGCCTCGACCCCGCCGCCCCGATAGGGCTTCCGGCCGGTGATCAGCTCGTAGAGCAGGACGCCGCAGGCATAGATGTCGGCGCGCGCGTCGACCGCGCCGCCGGTGAACTGTTCCGGCGCCATATAGGACGGCGTGCCGATCATGCCGGCACCGGTCTCGCCCATGGCGGTCATCCGGGCGATGCCGAAATCGGTGAGCTTGACGGTGCCGTCCCCGGTCAGCATCACGTTCGCCGGCTTCAGGTCGCGGTGCACGATGCCGGCGTCGTGGATGCAGGTCAGACCGCTGAGGATCTGGGCCAGGATCGCGTGGATCTCGTCCAGTCCCAGCGCCTGCGCCGCGGCCATCCGGTCCTCCAGGGTGATGGAGTCGACCTTCTCCATCACCAGGTAGGGAACGCGGTCCTCCTGCAGATAGTCGAACACCGTGACCAGGTTGGGGTGCAGCACGCGCCCGGCCGCCTTGGCCTCGCGGGCGAAGCGCTCCAGCCAGTCCTCGGCGCCGGCGGCGTCGATCAGGTGCCGGTGGACCGTCTTGATGGCGACCGGGCGTTCGATGTCAGGGTCGTGGCCGTCATAGACGACGCCCATCGCCCCCTGCCCCAGGATGCCGTCGATGCGGTACTTGCCGACGAAGCTGGGGCCGTTCGGCGCGAGGATGGTCAGATCATTCATCGATCATCTTCATGGCGCGCTCGAGACTGCGCCGCATGCGGTTGAACGAGGCCGAGAGCGAGCTGATCTCGTCCTTTCCGGGCTTGGCGTATTCCGGCACGGAGAAGTCGCCCATGCTGACCGTCTCGGCCACTGCCGACATACGGGCCACCGGGCGCAGCACAATACGGCTGAGCATGCCGTTGGTCACGATGAGGACCAGCAGGAACGCCACCGACAGCGCGGCGACCAGGATGACGACGGTCTCCTGCGCCCGCTCCTCGGCCAGGGACATGGGCGCGGAGATGATCTGGGCGCCAATGGTCTCGCCCAACTGCCAGCCGAAGCCGTTCACCGGGCCGTAGAGGTCGACCATGGCGGGCGGGGCAGCCTCGGGCGTCGAGTGGCAGCGCAGGCAGCCTTCCTGCTTCACGACCAACGGGAACGCCACCGTCAGGAAGCGCCCCTCCTCGTTCTCCACCACGGTGGCAAGCTGCTCCAGCGACGGGTCCGCCCGGAACTGCTCGATCAGGGACTCTTCAAGGTCGTTCGGCAAATCCGCCGGGTTGGTCGGATTCAGCGCCGCCTCCTTGTAGTAGTACTGCGGAAAGGCGTTCCGGAACGTCGCGAACACGCTCTGCGCCGCATAGGACGTGACCGATTCCGGGAAGAACAGGATGTCGTTGTCGTCCGACAGCAGCGGGTCGATGCTGTTCAGCGTGTAGGATCGGACCGCCAGCGCGTTGGCGCGCAGCAGGCCGATCTCCTGCTTGATCTCCTCGACCGCGTTGTCCTGGGCGACCCAGTAGGAGAGGCCCGTCGCCGCGCCGATTCCCAGCAGGCACGCCAGGACCAGAACCATGTTGTATTTGAAGCGGAGGCCCATCTGCCGATTTCCTTCTTACTTCGGTGTGTCGTTTCGTGTTTCGGGGTCTTTGACGGGCCGCTCAGCGCGGCGCGCGCAGGTCCAGCATCTGCCGCTGGGTCAGCACGCCGGTCGCCTCTTCCGACCGGGTTTCCTGGAAGGCGGTGATCGCCGCTCGGGTCTGCGGCCCGAAGATGCCGTCGACGAGGCCCTTGTAATGGCCGAGGTCGCGGAGCGTGCGCTGGATCGCGCGCTTGGCGGAGCGCGACAGCGACTGCTCCAGAAGGGTCAGCTCCTCCAGGGTTTCCGGCCGGTCGTCCGGCTGGACCGTGGAGACCTGGATCGTCACGGGATCGATCGTGACCTCAGGAACGGCTGGGCTGCGCAGATAGATCGGCGCGGCCGGCAGGGCTGAGACGGTCACGTCGCCGCTGGCGAGCATGCGGCGGAACACGTCGCCGATCTCGATCACCTCGTCCCGGCCCGCCGCGGCGATGACCTGCACGATCGGATCGGAATTGCTGTAATGCGCCACCAGGATGGATCCGGAACCCGGCACAGGCTCCGGCGCGCGTTCCACGACCAGCAGCCCGTCCGGCAAGGCGGCGGGCGGGGCGCTGACCGTGGTCACCACCGCCCCGCCCTGCTCCGCCTGCGCGGCGGCGCGGGCGAAGGCCAGCAGCGGGATGGCCTGGGTGAACAGATCCGTCGGCCGGTTCAGGCTGGCGCCGTCCGGCAGGACGAATTCCCGGCCTTCGAAGGACACCGCCGGCATGTCGAGATAGACGAAGGTCGCGCGGGCGTTCGCGGCTTCGGATGTGAACCGCTTCAGCATCGAGCGCAGCTCGGCGTTGTTCGGGCCGGCGGAGCGCAGCGTCTCCGCGCCCATGACCTGGAGCTGGGCCTGGATGGCGTCGGCCCGTGCAGCGCCCTGGCCGACCGACACCACCAGCGCGACCACCCGATCGGATTGCGCGACGGCCGACGGCGTCGACAGGATCAGCACCGCGATCGAGAAGAGAATGCGCGCAACCACCTTCTGCGCCTCTCTGCGCATGGCCTTCGATGGGGCGGTCTGGGTATTCGGTGTCATGGCCTTGCTCCGGCTCGATGTCTGTGTGCGTCTGTCGGGGGGCCGCCGGCATCGAGTGCTGTCCGGGCAGTCCAGTGTCTCTCAAAGAAACGACACGGCTTCGTGATCGGTTTCGGATTTCTCGCGATTGCCCTCGGGCGGCGGCAAGGCACTGCCGGAGGCGCCAGCCAGGGGGCCGGCGCTCCTATGGATCACCGTCGGTTCAGGGATGTCGGAATGCCCTGCGGCAGTTCACCAAGCGGTCGTCCGGCCGCGCGAGGCGGCCTGGACCGCGTTGATGCCGGCAATGGACAAGCACGGTGATGCCGGCCCTCCTCGACGACGCCGGCATGGCCTCGGCTAGAAATCGATATCGCCGAATTCGGAAGCGCCACCGCCGAAATTGGCAAATGGAGGTATGAAGGAGCCAGACGATCTGCCGCTCTTGAAGCTGGCCATTGCGTTGGCCAACCCGAACCCGTCAGTCATGTCGTCGGCGGGCATGGCCACGCCTGAGAGCCGCCGCGGGGGCACAACGATCTGACCGTTGGGCAGGATCCTGTTGAGGAGTTGTGCCTGACACGGCTCCTCCACGCCAAAGTTCGCCTTCAGGAAAGTCAGGCCGGCATTGTTCAATCCACCGATGTACGGCCTGTGCTTCAGCTTTGCCCAGCCGGCCACAAAGGTGCCGGTCCGCCCGCAGCCGGCTCCGCAATACACCAATGTCGCGCGGTGCCGATCTATCAAGTTGGCGACATCCAGCACCTGCTGGGGCGCCGGCGCCCTGAAATCCGTGACCGGGAAGCTGTGATATTCAATGCCGGCCGCCCTAAGACGGTTCTGCCCATCCTGCTCCATATCGGTCCCGTAGAAGCTGATGACGCAGGTGATTTTCTGCGTCGCCAGGAAGTAAACGTCGGAACGCTGGACCGTATAGGCGCCCGCGCCGTAATAATAAGGTCGCGCGCTTCGCGCCAGCTTGCGGTCGAGAACCCATTGGAAGCGCCTGAAGGTTTCCCTTTCGGCGCCCCTGGTGAAGAGGCCGCTGCCACCGGCATTCTCGTCAAAAACCCTCAGTCCGTTGAGTTGATCGGGCATGATGATGCTCCTTCATTGGGGTTGAGCGGAGTGGACCCCGATCGTCGCCGGGGCTGTTGGATTGCCTCCTTAGAAACGGCGTTCCTTCGCGATCGGTTTCGGACATATCGCGGTTTTTTCCCGCGAGGGCTGAATGCCGTCTCCCGACCCACCCGAAAGGCGAGCCGACTCCAGGGACGTCGTCGCTGGCCTTGCTCAGCGGCGGAGCGTGTCGACGCGACCGCTTTCACGCGCGTCCGCCCGATCGCGCCATGAAGGGCCGCCAGTCGAATTCTCGTGATCGTCGGCGGCGCGAAACCGTGGCAAATTATCTGGATCGTTGGACGCGGCGGTCCTATGTTGTTAGAACGATTCTAAACTCGGTCCATGCCAAGACTCGGAGGAAACTATGGAAGGCGTTAGCGAGTGCCCGGTGATGCACGGTGCGGTGAGTTTCGGGGCCCGGTCGAACCGTGACTGGTGGCCGAACCAGCTGAACCTCAGGATCCTCCACCAGAATTCGGCCCTCTCCGACCCGATGGCCAAGGGGTTCAGCTACGCGGAGGCGTTCAAATCCCTCGACCTGGCGGCGGTCAAGCAGGATCTCTACGCCCTGATGACCGACTCGCAGGAGTGGTGGCCGGCGGATTACGGCCATTACGGCGGGTTGTTCATCCGCATGGCCTGGCACAGTGCCGGCACCTACCGCACCGCGGACGGTCGCGGCGGCGGGTCCACCGGCACCCAGCGCTTCGCGCCGCTGAACAGCTGGCCGGACAACGGCAATCTCGACAAGGCGCGCCGGCTGCTCTGGCCGATCAAGAAGAAATACGGCAACAAGCTCTCCTGGGCCGATCTGATGATCCTGGCCGGCAACGCCGCCATCGAGTCCATGGGCGGCACGACCTTCGGCTTCGGCGGCGGCCGCGCGGACGTCTGGGAGCCGGAGGAGGACATCTATTGGGGTGCCGAGGCCGAATGGCTCGGCGACAAGCGCTATAGCGGCGACCGGGACCTGGAGAACCCTCTCGCCGCCGTGCAGATGGGCCTCATCTACGTCAATCCGGAGGGGCCGAACGGCAATCCCGACCCGGTCGCCTCGGGCCGCGACATCCGCGAGACCTTTGCCCGGATGGCGATGAACGACTACGAGACCGTGGCGCTGACCGCCGGCGGGCACACCTTCGGCAAGACCCATGGCGCCGGCGATACCGCCCATGTGGGGCCGGAGCCGGAAGGTGCGCCGATCGAGGCGATGGGCCTCGGCTGGCTGAGCAGCTTTGGCAGCGGCAAGGGTCGCGACGCCATCACCAGCGGCATCGAGGGCGCCTGGACGCCGAACCCGATCCGCTGGGATAACGGCTATTTCGACGTGCTGTTCGGCTATGAGTGGGAGCTGGTGAAGAGCCCGGCCGGCGCCAACCAGTGGACGCCGAAGGATCTCAAGGCAGAGGACATGGCGCCCGATGCGGAGGACTCCTCCAAGCGTGTGCCGATCATCATGACCACCGCCGACATGGCGATGCGCATGGATCCGATCTATGAGCCGATCTCACGCCACTTCCACCAGAATCCAGAGGAGTTCCAGGACGCCTTCGCCCGGGCCTGGTTCAAGCTGACTCACCGCGACATGGGCCCGAAGGCGCTCTATCTCGGCCCGGAGGTGCCGGCCGAGGATTTGATCTGGCAGGACCCGATCCCGGCGGTCGACCACGCCCTGATCGACGACCAGGACATCGCCGACCTCAAGGGCAAGCTCCTGGCCTCGGGCCTGTCCGTCTCGGACCTGGTCTCGACCGCCTGGGCCTCGGCCTCCACCTTCCGCGGAACCGACAAGCGTGGCGGCGCCAACGGCGCGCGCGTCCGACTGGCACCGCAGAAGGATTGGGAGGTCAACCAGCCGGCCCGTCTGGCGTCGGCGCTGGAGACCCTGGAGGGCATCCAGTCGGCCTTCAACGGCGCCCAGTCCGGCGGCAAGAAGGTGTCGCTGGCGGACCTGATCGTGCTCGGTGGCTGCGCCGCCGTCGAAAAGGCCGCGCAGGATGCGGGGCACAACGTCACGGTGCCCTTCACGCCGGGGCGCATGGACGCCTCGCAGGAGCAGACCGACGCGGACTCCTTCGATGTGCTGGAGCCGGTCGCCGACGGCTTCCGCAATTATCAAAAGACCAAATACTCGGTCTCGGCGGAGGAGCTCTTGGTCGACCGGGCGCAGCTCATGACCCTGACCGCGCCGGAGATGACGGTGCTTGTGGGCGGCCTGCGGGTCCTCAATGCCAATACCGGGCAGTCCGAGCAGGGCGTCCTGACCGACCGGCCGGAGACCCTGAGCAACGACTTCTTCGTGAACCTGCTGGACATGGGCACGAAGTGGCAGGCCAAGCCGGGCTCCGAAGACGCGTTCGAGGGCCGCGATCTGGCGACCGACGAGGTCAAGTGGACCGGCAGCCGCGTCGACCTGATCTTCGGCTCGAACTCCCAGCTTCGCGCCATCGCGGAAGTCTACGGAAGCGACGATGGCGAGCAGGCCTTCGTCACCGACTTCGTGGCGGCCTGGACCAAGGTCATGAACCTGGACCGGTTCGACCTGGCCTGATCCCGGTTGGGGTCGCCCTGGCGGGCGCCCCTCGGCGATGAGCCGGAGTCTGCAATAGAAGAAAGGGCGGGCCCGATGGGCCCGCCCTTCCCTTTTTCGATGGCCGGCGGTCTGGAATGACCCCGGCCGGGTCTTAGGGGGCTTGCGCTCCGGCGTCAGGCGCCCGGCGCGGGCGCCACGTTGCGGGCGGCCTCTTCCCGCGACGGGAAGGAGACGAGGAAGTTCAGCGCGACGGCGGCGACCAGGAACACGCCGGCCAGGCTGCCGATGATCACGGTCCAGATCTGCTGCGCACGCTCCAGCGCCACCGACATCGGGATGCTGACGATCTGGGCGCCGACGATCTCGTCCATCTGCCAGCCGAAGCCGTTGGCCGAGCCATAGCGCGCGATCATCGACGGCGGGGCCGCCGACGGCGTGCTGTGGCACTGCAGGCAGGCCGGATTGGTGATGCGGATCGGATGCGACATGGTCAGCATCTGACCGACCGCCGACTCGCGGACGACGACGGCCTCGGTCAGGGTCGGGTTGTTGCGGAAGGCCTGGATGATGTCCGCCTCCCAATCCGTGGCGAGGTCGCGCGGATTGGTCGGGTTCAGCGTCGCTTCCTTGTAGGAATAGTGACGGAAGGCCTTCTGGATCTCTTCGAAATTGGTGTGGGCCGCGAAGGACGGCACCGTGTGCGGCAGGAATTCGTCCGTGCGCAGCTGCTGCAGCAGCGGCCGGATCTCGTTCGCCGTGTAGCCGCGCATGGCGAGCGCGCTGGCGCGCATCACCCGGGCTTTCTGGATGACCTCTTCGCGGGCGTTGTCTTTCAGGATGGTGTCGGCAACGAAGCCGATACCGCCGAGCGCGATGCCGAACACGAGCAGCATCACGAGGTTGAATTTAAGGCGCTGACTCACGGGACCCCCGAGGACCTGATGGTTGACAAACGGATTTGTGAAAAATTCCTACCGCTTCTCCCTTAACAAAGCGTAATTCCACGCAACGATTTGAGGCCGCCGTGAGCGGTGCCGGTTCGATCGACGGAAGGATGCATGCGCGCCTGGCAACGAATGCTCAGCGGACGGCGGCTCAACCTGCTGGACCCCTCGCCCATCGATATCGAGATCGAGGACATCGCCCACGGCCTGTCGCGGGTCGCCCGCTGGAACGGCCAGACGGTCGGCGATTTCGCCTTCTCGGTGGCCGAGCATTGCGTGCTGGTGGAGCGGCTGGCGGCACAGGACCGGCCCGGGCTGGAGACACGGTGGCGGCTGGCGGCCCTGCTGCACGACGCCCCGGAATATGTGATCGGCGACATGATCTCGCCCTTCAAGGCATCGATTGGCAATGATTACAAGGCGGTGGAGAAGGCCCTTCAGGCGGCGGTTCACATCCGCTTCGGGCTCCCGGCCCGCCTGCCGGCGGAGATCACGGCCCTGATCAAGCGCGCCGACCGGGTGGCGGCGTTTTCCGAGGCGGTGGACCTGGCCGGCTTCAGCGAGCCGGAGGCGCGCAAGGTGCTCGGCTACCGGCGCAAGGCCCGGGCCGATACGCTGACGGCGCTGGCGCCGGATGCCGCCAAATCGGCCTTCCTGGAACGGTTTCGTAGGCTTTTCATTGCCTAATCGCCGCCGCCGACCAATTCTCGGGGGCGAAACGCAACGGATTCGCCGATCGATGACGCCAGTTCCGACTCGAGTCGCCCTGCTGGTCCTGCTTGCCGCCTGGGCCGCCGCCGGCCCGTCCTGGGCGCAGAGCGGCTCCTATATCGGCAGCTATTCCGATTGGGAGGGGCATGTCTACCGGATCGACGCCAGCGAGACCCGCTGCGCCCTGCGCGCGGTGCATCCGGCGATCCTGGAGGCGGAGATCTACTGGGTGTTCAATACCCGCCACGCCGCGCGACTGCCGCACGGGTTCCTGGCGATCGATCGCCGGGTGGCGGACGGCGCCCGCGAATTGGAGGCGGTGATCGACGGCCGGCAACGGTTCACCCTGCGGATCGGGGCCGACGGATACGGCTACAGCCAGGATGCCGACGGTGCCCGGCTGATCGCCGCCATGCGCCGGGGCATCGCCATGGAGGTGACGATCCGCCGCCGGACCGCCGATCCCCAGGTCTTTCCGATCTCGTTGCTGGGATTCACCCGAGGCAGCGACGCCACCCGCCGCGCCTGTTCCAGTGGCTGATGCGCCCCGGCGGCTTCTTTGTTGAACCACAGAGACACAGAGACACAGAGAACCAACAACCACAGGATCGTCATTCCCGCGAAGGCGGGAATCCAGTGATCACATCGGTTCCATCTGTGAGGACGTGACTTCTGGATTCCCGCCTTCGCGGGAATGACAGACCTATATGGTTCTCTGTGCCTCTGTGTCTCTGTGGTTCAAAGACAATCGGCCAGCCAACAGTGATAGTGGCGGATTGGAGCGCGCGGCTCAGAACGCCTGGCGCTTCTGCTTGTAGGCGTCCGCGAGCTGCCGGAGCGCGTCCTGGTGGCGGGCGCCGGCGGCGGGCCGGCTCGGCGGCTCGACCAGGGCGGTCATGCCGCGCGGCAGCCGCGCCTCGCCGATCGCCTTGCCGAGCTGCCCGACAACGGTCTCCAACGCATCGGCGGGAAGTTCCGATTTGCGGCGCGTCGGCTTGGAGTCGGTTGAACGGGAGACCGCATGGGCGACGATGCCCGGAAGATAGGAGGCGACCAGACCGTGCAGCAGGCGGACGTCGCGGCCGCACTCGGCGATGAGGATCTGACGCGCCGCCGGGGCATTGCCCTTGGCCTCGGCAAGGGCGGCGCGCACCCGCCCGGCCACGTATTCCTTGCTCGACACAGCGCGTCACCTTGTGGTCGCTTTAACGGCGCCGTAACCCTAGGACGGTTTGATTAACAACTTCTTCACTGTAGGGTGCCTCAACGGGAGAGGGTCGGCAATTTCCCCCATGCAGATCGACATCTTCTTCGACCTGGTCTGCCCCTGGTGCTTCATCGGCAAGCACCGGATGGACCGCGCTCTGGCCGAACGCCCCAGCCTGCCGGTCGAGCTGAACTGGCAGCCCTTCCAGCTCAATCCCGGCATGCCGCCCGGCGGCATGGACCGCCGCGACTACCTGTCGGCCAAGTTCGGCGGCTCCGGGCGCGCCGCGCAGATCTACGCCATGGTCGCCGAGACCGCCGAGCGCGACGGGCTGTGCCTGGAACTGGACGCCATCCACCGCACTCCGAACACCCTGGACGCGCACCGTCTGGTCCGCTTCGCGACGCGCCGCGGCCGCGATCCGGCGATCGTCGCCGAGTCGATCTTCAAAGCCTATTTCCAGCAGGGCCGCGACATCGGTGACCGCAAGACCCTGGCCGACATCGCCGAATCGCTGGGCCTGGACCGGGACGCGGTGGTCGACCACCTGGCCGGCCGGACCGACATCAACCACATCCGCGCCGCCGATGCCGCCGCCCGCCGCATGGGCATCCAGGCGGTCCCGTGTTTCGTCTTCGACCGGCGCTACGCCCTGTCCGGGGCCCAGGAGCCGGATTCCTTCTTCCCCATGTTCGACCTGGCCGGCGCCGAGGCCTCCCTCTCCCACGTCTGACCCGACGGCCAATCCGGCCGCCTCCACTTCACCGACCCATCGAGGACCGCTATGGCCGCCGGCTCCAAGAAAGCCATCTATGCCGCGCTGATCGGCAACTCCCTGATCGCCGTGACCAAGTTCGGCGCCGCCGCCTATACCGGCAGCTCCGCCATGCTCAGCGAGTCCATCCACTCGTTGGTCGACAGCGGCAACCAGGTTCTGCTGCTCTACGGGCTGAAGCGCTCGTCGAAGCCGGCCGATGACCGGCACCCGTTCGGATACGGCATGGAGCTGTATTTCTGGGCCTTCGTGGTGGCGATCATCATCTTCGCCATCGGCGCCGGGGTGTCGATCTACGAGGGCGTCAGCAAGCTGATCCATCCCCACCCGGTGACCAACGTCATCGTCAACTACATCGTGCTGGGCGCGGCCATCCTCTTTGAAGCCGCAGCGTGTACCGTCGCCTTCAAGGAATTCAACCGGGCGCGCGGCGACATGCCGTTCTTCGAAGCGGTGCGCAAGAGCAAGGACCCGGCCCTGTTCACGGTGCTGTTCGAGGATTCCGCCGCCATGCTGGGGCTGCTGGTGGCGCTGGCCGGCATCGGCCTCGGGCAGGTTCTGGACATGCCGATCCTGGACGGCGTGGCATCGGTGGCGATCGGCGTGATCCTGGCCCTGACCGCCATGCTGCTGGCCTATGAGTGCAAGAGCCTGCTGATCGGCGAGGCCGCCGAGCCGGACGTGGTTCAGGGCATCGGAAAGCTGGCGGGAGAGACGCCGGGCATCGGCCGCATCAACGAGCTGCGGACCATGCATCTGGGCCCCCAGGACATCCTGCTGAACATCAGCCTGGACTTCGCCGACCATATGAGCTCGGCCCAGGTCGAGGAGGCGATCTCGGCGCTGGAGCAGCGGATCAAGGATGCCCATCCCGACGTGAAGCGGATCTTCATCGAGGCCCAGAGCGTCCGCCGCCACCTGGAGAGCCTCGCCGGCGGCGGCCCGGAGCCGCAACCGCAGACCTGACTTGCGATCGGCGGCCCGGCCCGCTATTCACGGCCCCGGCCTGCGCGGCATCCCAGTCGCGCCCAAGCTCGGAGCCTTTATGTCGGAGACCGTAACGACCTGCTGATGTGCCCCCGTCGCGGGGCATGGTCGTGCAGCGTTTGCCTTCGCACCCCCGGTGCGGAGAAGCGGCGCTGTGAGCACTGGTTCCGAATTCCGAGTTCAATCCATGAATATTTCCAAGGGCGAACAGCGCGTTCTGCACGTGCTTTCGCAAGGCGGCCACATCCGCCATGAGCGTGCCGAGGAGGGCCGCAAGATCCGCGAGGTGCTCTGCGTCACCCGCGACGGCATCATCCTCACCGACTGCTCCCTGTCGCTGTTCTCGCGCCTGCGCCGCAAACGGCTGATCGGCTCGCGCAATGGCGGCCCCTACCGCATCACGCGCCTCGGACGCCGTTCCGTCCGATCGCAACCCGACAACCGTTGATCCGGCAATGCCGGCTCCAAAAGGACTTTCACGATGATCCGATCCGCTGAACCCGCAGACAAGCCCGCCCTGCTCGACCTGGGCGCGGCGACCGGGCTCTTCCAACCGCATGAGCTGGAGGTGCTGGACGCCATGCTGTCCGAGTACTTCGCCGGTTCCCTCGACGACGGCCATACCTGGATCGCCGACGACGAGGACGGCCTGTGCGCCGCCGCCTACTACGCCCCGGAGATCATGGGCGACGGCGTCTGGAACCTGTACTTCATCGGGGTCCATCCCGACCGCCAGGGCCAGGGTCGCGGCGGCGCCCTCCTGGCCCATGTCGAGCAGGATCTGAGGCGTCGGGATGCGCGCATGCTGCTGGTCGAGACGTCGGCGACCGACGGCTTCACGCTCACCCGAGCCTTCTACGCCAAGAACGGCTATGAGGAGGAGGCCCGGATCCGCGACTACTACGCCGCCGGCGACGACAAGGTCGTCTTCCGGAAGGTGTTGTAGGCCCCGCCGCTCGTCGTCATTGCGAGGAGCGAAGCGACGCGGCAATCCACTGCCTGCCGATAGAGTAGATTGCCGCGCTTCGCTCGCAATGACGCCGTTTGGGCAAGTCCTACGCGGCGATCGACGCCAGGTCCTGCATCAGCCTGCGGGCTCCGTCGACGCGGGCGGCACTGTCGGGCCAGGAGCGGCTGTAGACCAGCTTGTGGTCGGGCCTCAGCTTGATGCCGACGGCCTGGCGGGCGATGAAGTCCACCAGCCGCTCCGGATGGGCGAAGCTGTTGTTGCGGAAGGTCAACACCGCGCCTTTCGGACCCGCCTCCAGCTTCTCGACACCGGAGATCCGGCAAAGCTGTTTCAGGGCAATGACATGCAGGAGGTTCTCGACCTCCTGCGGCAGCGCGCCGAAGCGGTCGATCAGCTCCGCCGCGAAACCGTCGATCTCCATCGAGTCGACCAGCCGTGACAGGCGCCGGTAGAGGTCGAGACGGACGTTCAGATCGGCCACATAGGTCTCCGGGATGCGCACCGGCATGCCGAGATTGATCTGCGGCGTCCATTGCTCGCCATCGGCCCCCTCGCCTCCGCCGCCGCGCGCCTCGGCGACCGCCTCCTCCAGCATCTGCTGATAGAGCTCGGTGCCGACCTCGCGGACATGGCCGGACTGCTCCTCGCCCAGCAAATTGCCGGCGCCGCGGATGTCCATGTCATGGCTGGCCAGGCTGAACCCGGCGCCGAGGCTGTCCAGGGTCTCGATGACGTGGAGGCGCTGCTGCGCCGTCTCGGTCAGGGCCTTGTCCGGGGCGTAGGTTAGATAGGCGTAGGCGCGCTGCTTGGAGCGCCCGATGCGGCCGCGGAGCTGGTAGAGCTGGGCCAGGCCGAACATGTCGGCGCGATGGATCACCATGGTGTTGGCCGAGGGCACGTCGAGGCCGGACTCGACGATCGAGGTGCACAACAGGACGTCGAAGCTGCCCTCGTAGAAGGCGGCCATGACGTCCTCCAGGGCGCGGGCCGGCATCCGGCCATGGGCGCTGACGATCTTGATCTCCGGCACCAGCTCGCGAAGCTGCTCGGCGACCTTCTCCAGATTCTCGATGCGCGGGCAGACATAGTAGGTCTGACCGCCCCGGAAATGCTCGCGCATGATCGCTTCGCGGACGATCACCGGGTCGAAGGGCAGCACGAAGGTGCGCACCGCCAGCCGGTCGACGGGCGGTGTGGCGATCAAGGAGAGCTGGCGCACGCCGGACAGCGCCATCTGCAGGGTGCGCGGGATCGGCGTGGCCGTGAGGGTCAGCACGTGGATGTCGGCCCGGAGCTGCTTCAGCCGCTCCTTCTGCCGCACCCCGAAATGCTGCTCCTCATCGACAACGATCAGCCCCAAGCGCTTGAAATGGATGGTCTTCGCCAGCAGGGCATGAGTGCCGACCACGATGTCGATGGAGCCGTCGGCGAGGCCCTGATGCACCAGCTTGGCGTCCTTCGCCACGACCATGCGGGAGAGCTGGGCGATGCGTAGCGGCAGGCCGCGAAACCGCTCCGCGAAGGTCTGGTGGTGCTGGCGGGCCAGCAGCGTGGTCGGGACCACCACGGCGACCTGGTGACCGGCCATGGCGGCGACAAAGGCGGCGCGCAGGGCAACTTCGGTCTTGCCGAAGCCGACATCGCCGCAGACCAGCCGGTCCATCGGCCGTCCGGTACTGAGGTCGTCCAGCACCTGCTCGATGGAGCGGAGCTGGTCCTCGGTCTCCGGATAGGGGAAGCGGGCGGCGAACTCGTCATAGAGGCCTTCCGGCGGCGGCAGCGGCTCGGTCTGTTTCATCTCCCGCGCCGCGGCGATCTTCAGCAGCTCCTCGGCCATGTCCTTCAGCCGCTTCTTGACCCGCGCCTTGCGCGCCTGCCAGCCGGCCCCGCCGAGCCTGTCGAGCTGTGCCCCGGCCGCATCGGAGCCGTAGCGCGACAGCACCTCGATGTTTTCAACGGGGAGGAAGAGCTTGTCATTGTCGGCGTAGACGATGCGCAGGCAGTCATGGGGCGCGCCGGAGACCGTCAGCGTCTCCAGACCGTCATAGCGGCCGATGCCGTGCTCCACATGGACCACGTAGTCGCCGGTGCTGAGCGCGGAGACCTCGGAGATGAACTGCTCCGACCGCCGCCGCCGACGGCTCTGGCGCACCAGCCGGTCGCCGAACAGATCCTGCTCGGAGATCACCGCCAGGTCCGGCGCCACGAAGCCGGTCTCGATCGGCAGCACGGCGGCCGACGTTGTCTTCGGGTCTTGCTCCAACAGCGCGTCCAGGCTGGACACCGTCTCCACCTCGCCCAGCCCGTGCTCGCGCAATACGGTGCGCAGCCGCTCCCGGGCGCCGGCGGTGTAGCCCGCGATCAGCACCCGCCGGCCGTCACGACGCAGGGCGCCGATATGCTCCAGGACCGCATCGAACAGGTTGGTGTCGGGATTGGCCCGCGCATCGGCGAAGTCGCGGCCCCGGCGGCCGCCGGCATCGATCCCGCCGGGGGCGCCGGCGAAGGGCGAGAACTGTCCGACCGCACGGTCCGCCAGCCAGATATCCCAGTCCCCGGCCTCCAGATACAGCCGGTCCGGCGGCAGCGGCTTGTAGACCGGGCTGTCGGTGCGTTTCTCCACGCCGCGCATGGTCATGCGGGCATCGTAGAAATCCCCGATCTGTCCGATCCGGGCATCGCGCGCCTCGGCCGCCTGGGCGTCGAGGGTCACGACCGCATCGGGCAGGTAGTCGAACAGCGTCTCCATTGTCGGGTGGAACAGCGGCAGCCAGTGCTCCATTCCGACATGGCGGCGGCCGGCGGTGACCGCCTCGTAGAGCGGGTCGTCGCCGGTGACGGCGCCGAACAGCGCGCGATAGCCGGAGCGGAAGCGGGCCCGGGAGTCGTCGTCCAGCAGCAGCTCGCTCATCGGCGTGAGGACGATGGACTGCTCCTTGCCGGTCGTCCGCTGGCTGATCGGGTCGAAGCTGCGCAGCGCCTCCAACTCGTCGCCGAACAGGTCGAGCCGCACCGGCTCCTCGCTGCTGGGCGGGAACAGATCGACGATGCCGCCGCGCACGGCGTATTCGCCGGGCTCGCGCACCGTCTGCGCCCGGGTGTAGCCGTTGCTGGCCAGGAAAGCCTGCAAGCCGTCCAGGTCGATCCGATCGCCGATCTTTGCGGCATAACTCGACTGGCCCAGCGCCGAGCGCGGCGGGACGCGCTGCAGCAGCGCGTTGACTGTGGTCAGGATCAATCCGGGCGCGGCGCCGCCGGCCAGGCGGGCCAGCAGGTGGATTCGACGGCCGACGATATCCGGATTCGGCGACACCCGGTCGTATGGGAGGCAATCCCAGGCCGGGAAGACCTGAACCTCCAGCGCCGGCGCGAAGAAGGCGACGCTTTCCGCCAGGCGGGCGGCATGCAGATCGTCCAGCGCAACATGCAGCACGCCGCCGGGGCTGCGGCCGGCGAGATCGGCCAGCAGCCGGGCGTCATGGCCCTCGGGGGCGCCCCCGATGCGGCTGAGGCCGGGTTCGGCGGAGTCGAGTACGATCTGAAACACGTGTGAAATCAGCCGGATTGCGATTGATATTCGTGCTCTTTGAGAAGAGCCATGACATCGTTGTCCTGGTCGGCCGGGACCGTCTCGCGCCCGGTCAGCCAGTTGTAGAGATCGGGGTCGCTGTTGCCGAGCAGGCGGTCGTAGCGCTCGAGCTGCTCGGCCGAGAACCCGTCCACATGGCGGTCGGCGAAGGTGCCCAGCAGCAGATCCGACTCGCGGGTTCCGCGGTGCCAGCTGCGGAACTTCAGGCGTCGGCGCATCGCCGCCAGCTCCGGGCTATCGGGCCGCTCGGTCATTCGGGTACTCTCCGGAAAATGAATGGGGACACGGTATAGACCCGTCCGGTGCGTCCGCAAATCCTCTATCCGCTTTTTGCCGATGTGGCCCAGCTTCCGGGCATCGGCCCGAAATCCGCACGGCTGGTCGAGAAGCTCGCCGGGCCCAGAATCATGGACCTGTTGTGGCACCTGCCCTCGGGCATCGTCGACCGCCGGTTCGCCCCGAAGATCGCGGAAGCCCCGGCCGGAGAGGTGGCGACCCTGACCGTCCATGTGGACGGCCACATCGCCCCGCCCTCGCGCAAGGCGCCCTACCGGGTCCGCTGCTCCGATTCGACCGGCAGCATCGATCTGGTGTTCTTCCACGCCAACCCGGACTGGCTGAACCAGTCCCTGCCGGTCGGCACGACGCGCGTGGTCAGCGGCCGGGTCGAGCAGTTCCAGGGCGCGCCGCAGATGGCGCATCCGGACCGGATCGGCACCGAGGCGGAGTTGGCCGAGATCGCGACGGTGGAGCCGGTCTATCCGATGACCGGCGGCCTCGCTCCCAAGACCCTGGGCAAGGCCCTTGCAGCGGCGTTGGAGCGGGTTCCGGAGATGCCGGAATGGCAGGACCGGGCCTGGCTCGATCGCCAGGGCTGGCCGGCCTGGCACAATGCGCTGGCGACGGCGCATGCACCGGCCGACGACGGAGCCCTGTCGACCCTCGCGCCGGCCCGGGCACGGATGGCCTATGACGAGTTGCTGGCCAATCAGCTCGCGCTGGCCCTGGTCCGCGCCTCCATGCGCCGGCTGCCGGGGAGGCCGCTCAAGGGCGACGGGCGACTGACCGCCAAGGTCGAGGCCGCCCTTCCCTTCTCCCTCACCGGGTCCCAGCGCCAGGCGATTGCCGAGATCGCCGGCGATATGGGCTCGGACATGCGCATGCTGCGGCTGCTGCAGGGCGATGTCGGCAGCGGCAAGACGGTGGTCGCGCTGATGGCCATGCTGACGGCGGTCGAGGCGGGGTCGCAGGCGGCGATCCTGGCGCCGACCGAGATCCTGGCCCGGCAGCATCTGGAGACCATCGCCCCGCTGGTCGAGGCGGCGGGCCTGCGGGCCGGACTGTTGACCGGCCGCGACAAGGGCAAGGCGCGGGCGGCGCTGCTGGACGATCTCGGCTCGGGCGCCCTGCCGATCATCGTCGGCACCCATGCCCTGATCCAGGAAGACGTGGCCTTCCACGATCTTGGCCTGGCGGTGATCGATGAGCAGCATCGCTTCGGCGTGCATCAGCGCCTGGAGCTGTCCCGCAAGGGCACGCAGGCGGTCGACGTGCTGGTCATGACGGCGACGCCGATCCCGCGGACCCTGACGCTCACCGCCTATGGCGACATGGAGGTGTCGCGGCTGGTCGACAAGCCGCCGGGGCGCAAGCCGGTCGACACCCGCGCCCTGCCCGCCGAGCGGATCGACGACGTGGTCGCCGCCGTCGCCCGCAAGCTGGATCAGGGCGCAAAGGTCTATTGGGTCTGCCCGCTGGTCGAGGAGTCGGAGAATGTCGACCTGGCCGCCGCGACCGACCGCTACGACGCCCTGAAGGCCCGCTTCGGCCCACGGGTCGGGCTGGTGCATGGCCGGCTGAAGGCGGCGGAGAAGGATGCGGTGATGGCCGCCTTTGCCGGCGAGGGGGTCGACATCCTGGTCGCCACCACGGTGATCGAGGTCGGGGTCAACGTGCCGTCCGCCACGGTGATGGTGGTCGAGCATTCCGAGCGTTTCGGATTGGCGCAACTGCACCAGCTTCGCGGCCGGATCGGCCGGGGCGAGGCGGAGTCGACCTGCCTGCTGCTCTATTCGCCGCCGCTGGGCGAGACCGCCCGGGCGCGCATCAAGACCCTGCGGGAGAGCGATGACGGCTTCCGCATCGCCGAGGAGGATCTGCGGCTGCGCGGCGCCGGCGAGGTGCTGGGCACGAAGCAGAGCGGCCTGCCGACCTTCCGGGTCGCCGATCTGGCGGTGCATGGGGAGTTGTTGGCCGCCGCCCGCGACGACGCCCGGCTGATCCTGGACCGTGACCCGGAGCTCAAGAGCGAGCGCGGCGAGGCCCTGCGGACGCTTCTGTACCTGTTCGAACGGGATGCGGCGGTGCGGTTGCTGCGATCGGGGTGAGCGGCCGCGCTGCGCGCGATGTTTCTTTGAGCCCCCTCACCCTAACCCTCTCCCGCGAGGGGAGAGGGGAATCCGGCAGCCCGAGCTGACATGTCCCCTCTCCCCTTGCGGGAGAGGGTTAGGGTGAGGGGTCCGAAGAAAGCGTTGAGCGTAGCGAGGCTACTTCACCCTGCTTTGCGCTTGGGCAGGCGGTCGCGCCTGGAGGCCTCGACAGCGGATTGCTCGATCTGGTCTTCCTGGGCGCGGCTACGAGCGGCGATTGCCGGCTTGGCCTGCTCCGCCTTGGGGCGCTCGTCCGGCGGGGTGACGATGCCGGCGGAGACCACCATCTTGATCCCCTCCTCCACGGACATGTCCAGGACAGTCACCTCGGCCTTGGGCACGAAGATGAGGAAACCCGAGGTCGGATTCGGCGTCGTCGGCACGAAGATGTTGATCAGGGTGTCCTCGGTCAGGTTCTGCACCTCGCCCTCGGTGGCGCCGGTGATGAAGCCGATCACCCACATGCCGCGGCGCGGATATTCCACCAGTACCACCTCGCGGAAGGCGGAGGACTGGTTGGCAAGCACCGTCTCGAGGATCTGCTTGACCGCGCCGTAGAGGCTGCGCACCGCCGGGATGCGGGCCAGCACGCCCTCGCTGATGCGCAGGAACAGGCGGCCGATGAAGCCGGCGGTCAGCCAGCCGATCAGCGTCAGCCCGACCAGCAAGACGATCAGCCCGATACCGGGAATGCCGATCGAGCCCCAGGTTTCCGGCAGGTAAGTCTCGGGATTTGCCCAGGGCGGCAGCATCGCCCGCACCGTCTCGTCCACCGCCCGGAACAGCAGATAGGCGAGATAGAGCGTGATCGAGATCGGCGCCGTGACCAGCACGCCAGCCAGGAAATAGGCCCGCAGCCGCGAGCCCACGGTCAGGAAGGGATTGATCTTGGCCGGCTTTCCACGCGCGGCACGGCCTTTGCCGTTCTTCGCGTTCTTTCTCGCCGCCACAGTCTAGCTCCTTGATCCGGAAGCTGATCGTGATCGCATTTTACGTCCGGTCATGGCCGCGACCGGGCAGAATTGGGGCACGGCTGACACGATGCGATCGGCGGATCGACTTCTGGGTCGCGGTTGAAACCGGTCCATGCGTTCGTCCGTAGGTATGACCACCGGCAGCGGTGGTCCATATGACTTGGACACCATCCTACATGGACATTGAGGAGATATTGACAAGCCATGCCTACACTGACCAGCCTGGCCACCGCATCTCCTCCCCATACCATCGCCCAATCCGACATCGTTGCCGCCGCGCGCACTGTCTTCGGGGCGCGTGGCCGACAATTCGAGCGCCTGGTCCCGGCCTACGACAATGCCGGCATCGACACGCGTCAGTTCTGCGCCCCGCTGGATTGGTATATGGAGCCCCATGGCTGGACCGAGCGCAGCCGGCTGTTCGTGGAGCACGCCGACGCCCTGCTGGAAGAGACGGCCCGCAAGTGCCTCGCTGACGCGGGGCTCGAGCCCCAGGCCGTCGATGCGCTGGTGGTGGTGAGCAGCACCGGCATCACGACGCCGAGCCTGGACGCCCGGCTGATGGAGCGCATGCCGTTCCGCCGCGACATCGTGCGCCTGCCCGTCTTCGGGCTGGGTTGCGCCGGCGGCGCGCTGGGGCTGGCCCGGGCCGATGCGCTGGCCCAGGCGATGCCCGGCGCCCGAGTGCTGCTTCTGGTGGTCGAGCTGTGCAGCCTCACCTTCCGGCGTCAGGACCTCGCCAAGAGCAACATCATCGCCTCGGCCCTGTTCGGCGACGGCGCGGCGGCGGCGCTGATCGAGCACCGGCCGGCGGCCGGCAGCCCGCCTCCGGTCCAGATCCACGCCAGCGGCGAGTTCACCTGGCCCGACAGCCTGGACGTGATGGGCTGGACCATCGAGGAGGACGGCCTCGGCGTCGTGTTTTCCCGGGACATCCCGAACCTGGTGGAGACCCGATTGCGGCCGGTGGTGGACCGGTTCCTGGCCGATCAGGGGCTGCGGCTGTCCGACCTGGACGGCGTGGTCGCCCATCCCGGCGGCGCCAAGGTAATCAAGGCGATGCAGAGCGCCCTTGAGCTGCCGCCCGGCGCCCTGGACGTGGAAGCCGAGGTGCTGCGCCGGCATGGCAACATGTCGTCGGTCACCGTGCTGTTCGTGCTGGAGGAGAAGCGCCGCCGGGGCGAAGGCGGCCTGAGGCTCTTGCTCGCGCTCGGCCCCGGCTTCACCCTGGGCCTGTCCCTGGTGGAGTCGTAAGCGCAATGATCGATTGGTTCGGATGGCCGCAGGTGATCGTGCTGGCGGTCGCTCTCCAGCGTATCGCCGAGCTGCAATACGCCAACCGCAATACCGCGCGGCTGCTGGCCGAGGGCGGTGTCGAGGTCGGCGCCGGCCACTACCCGTTCTTCTTCATCATCCAGGGCGGCTGGTTGTTGGCGCTCCTGCTCCTCACGCCGGCCGATGCGCCGATCTCGTGGCCGTTGATCGCGGTGTTCCTGCTGCTGCAGGCCGCACGGATCTGGATCATCATGACGCTCGGGCGGTACTGGACGACCCGGGTCATCACCATGCCCGACGCGCCCCTCGTGAAGGCTGGACCGTATCGCTGGGTGCAGCATCCCAATTACCTGGTGGTGGCGGCGGAAATCGTCGTGCTGCCGCTGGCCCTGGGGCAGTTCTGGACCGCCATCCTGGCCGGGTCGGCAACGGCGGTCCTGCTGCGGCATCGTATCGCGGTGGAGGATCAGGCGCTGGCCGAGCGCCGCTGACCGGAGATTCCCGCATCCGGTGTGCGACGCGGCTCTTTGCCTCGACGCGGCTCCGCCCTATTGTTGGACAAAATCCGGCAGCCGTTGGGGGGCACGTGAGCGAAACCACCAGTCATTCGCTGGACAGCATCACGCTGTTCGAACCGCTGTCTCAGGCCGAGCGCCAAACCCTGGCGCAGCAATGCCGCTGGCGCCGCTACGCGCCCCAGGAACAGGTCTTCGACCGCAGCGACACGGGCCGTGACGCCTATTTCATCGTCGAAGGCGTGGTGCGGATCGTGGATTACTCGTTCTCGGGACGAGAGGTCAGTTTCGTGGACATCTCCGCCGGCACCTATTTCGGTCACATGGGCGCGATCGACGAGCGGCCGCGCTCGGCCGGGGTGATCGCCCTGACCGACACGCTGCTCGCCTCCATGTCCCCGGCCCTGTTCCAGAGGACGGTGAGCGGCCATCCCAAGCTGGCCCTCGACATCATGCAGAACCTGGCGGTGACGGTGCGGCGGTCGACCGAGCGCATCATGGATCTGAGCACGCTGGGCGCCAACAACCGGGTCCATGCGGAGATCCTGCGCCTGGCCCGCGCCAGCCGCTCCGACGAGGACGCCCTGACGGCGGTGATCTCGCCGATCCCCGTCCACAGCGACATCGCCAGCCGGGTCAGCACCACCCGCGAGACGGTCGCCCGGGTGTTCGGCGAGCTGTCCAAGACCGGGCTCGTGGAGCGCCGCTCCAACCAGCTCTTCGTCAGCGATTTCGAGCAACTGGAGCAGCTGGTCGAGGACGTCCGCGGCGCCGACTACTAGGCCGCCCCGGCAGGCACATCCCGGAGATTTGTTCGAAACCGCCCGTCGGGCGGGCGATCGCTTCTTGAAAATTGCGTTTCGCGGGCGCCCCGCAATTTAATCCTGCGAGTGTGACGACCGTCACAGCCCGCCCCAACCAGAGGCCTAGAGTCGATATCGAGGGTGATGCGGAAGGGATGCGCCCCACCAGATCCTTTCGCTGATCCTTCAGCTTCCGAGCAAGACCCCTGTGAACTCGCCGGCTGGATCTTCCAGCCGGCGCCTTCTTATGCGCGCCCAGTTCGGATTCGGTCGCATGCCGATTTTCTCAACGTTGTCAATGGGTTGCGTTATGTCGCGCAGCGGCCCGGAAAATAGAATAAGTCAATCCGGTTACAAATTAACGATTTGTTAACCACGCTCGGCGATAGTCGTCTCTGCCGCCTGTCATTGCGACCGTCAGGCGGCGGATGGACCCATGCCCTTGACGGCCCCGGATCCCCAACCGGGGCCGTCTCTTTGTCCAGAATCTGTCCAGGCTGTCCCCCGCCCTGCTCCACCCATTTATCGAGTCCGTTCGTCCGTGGACGTCAACGGGTTGGAGATGGTGATCTTCTCGAACGAGAACTCCGCCGGTCCTGCGTCGTTGACGGCGCATCCGGACAGCGACAGAGCCGTCGCCACAACGAGAATCTTGAGATGCCGTGACGTCATGGTCGAGTCCTTTCCCCATGCGGTTGACAGCGGCGTGGCGGCATCGCCCGATTTGCGAACCGACTGCCCGTCAGGGCCGCGCCTCCTGCGCTTCACCCCGGCCGCGACAGGCCGTCCGACGATACCACCGCAATTAGCATAGCACCGTGGCGATACACCTTGTGAAGACGTTGAATTCCTTCAGTGTCTATCGAACAAGGCTTGTCATTTGCTTTACAGATAGGCTGCCGCGATTCGATTTCGCGGGTCACACCGAAACGTGATGCCGTCTCCGATCGGCCGGTTGCGGATGACCGGGCCGCTTTGCCGTTCCGCCCCGCCTGGTGTACCAACGATCGGATGACTTCGTGGTGCCGGGGCACCGCGTCCGCCAGCGGGAGGCAGCCTTGGCCGATTTCTTCGAAATCCATGACGACCGGTTCCACGAATATCTTCTCGGCAATGTCTGGGTCGAGACGCTGTTCACCGGCAGCCTCTGGGCCGAGGGTCCGGTCTGGTTCGCCGATGGCGAGTACCTGGTGTGGAGCGACATCCCCAACAACCGCATGCTGTGCTGGAAGGAAGGGCTGGGCACCACTGTGTTTCGCAACCCCTCCAATTACACCAACGGCAACACCCGCGACCGCCAGGGCCGGCTGGTCTCCTGCGAGCATGGCGGCCGCCGCGTCACCCGGACCGAGCATGACGGCAGCATCACCGTGCTGGCCGACCGCTTCGAGGGCAAGCGGCTGAACTCGCCGAACGACGTCGTCGTCAAATCGGACGGCACGGTCTGGTTCACCGACCCGCCCTACGGCATCCTGACCGACTACGAGGGGTACAAGGCTGACAGCGAAATCGGCGCCAACCACGTCTACCGCCTCGATCCCGAGAGCGGCGACCTGAGCATCGCGTCCGACGATTTCGACAAGCCCAACGGCCTCGCCTTCTCGCCTGACGAGTCGATCCTCTATATCGCTGATACCGGCCTCAGCCACGACCCGAACGGGCCGCACCACATCCGCGCCTTTTCCGTCGGCGCCGACGGCCGGCTGAGCGGCGGCGAGGTGTTCGCGGAGATCAGCCCGGGTGTCGCCGACGGCTTCCGGCTGGACACCCAGGGCAATATCTGGACCAGTGCTGCGGACGGCATCCATTGCTACACGCCGGATGCGACCCTGCTGGGCAAGATCCTGATTCCGGAGAAGGTGTCGAACTGCACCTTCGGCGGGCCGCGGCGCAATCGCCTGTTCGTCACCGCGACCACGTCGCTCTACGCCATCTATCTCAATGCCCGGGGGGCGCAGACGCCCTAGCCCGCCTCAGCGCAGACATTCCTCGAGGGTGTCGAAGGCGAGCCGCTTCTGCAGGTTGGCGTTGAAGCGCAGGCCGAGGATCATCTCGTCGCGCAGGGCGTTCTCGCCCACATCGCCGCTGACGGTGATGTTCTGGATGCTCTCGGCCAGCTTTGCCTCGATGGCCGCGTTGGCGAGCTCGAAATCGCTGTAGCAGGCGGCGTCGCGGATGGCGACCGCCGTCGACATCTGGTCGACGGCCGGGGCATTGGCGTTGCTGGTGGCAGTCGCCGGCTGCGCGGTCGAGGCGCTCTCATCCCCGTTCAGGTTCAGGAACGGGTTGTTGTTGCAGGCGCCCAGGGCGAGCGCCAGAAGCGCGACCGCGGGCCCGATCCGGGTGCGGGTGGCAGGTGGCGCAGATCGTTTGGCCGCGGCATCAGCCATCGCGGATAGCACCTCTAGTAGTTTCACGCCTAATCGGACACTACATCTGCGAATTCGACCTTGCAAGCGCGCCTCAGGCCGCGAATCCGGCCACTCCGGGGGTCCATTCGCGGATATGAAAGTTTCTTTGCAATCAAAGCGCTACGGGCCGTTGCGGCGGCGGCGATGGGATCGCGCGGCGGCGCCAAGGAGGGCCGATCGGCGGCCGCCTGACCCGCCTCGGCCGCGAATCGGCCGGCCCCGGCGGGCCGCAATCCGCAGAATGCGCGGGATCGCGACCTGGAAGTCTGATAGCTTTGTCGGTGAAGGAATTGTTACGGCGGGTTGAATCGGTCTTCGGATGCCAGTTGGCCGGCAGGGCAATCAGGACAGCGAACGGCGCTGGCGGCGCCCGGTATCGGGGCCGCCGGCGGATCGGGTTCGCGCCGCCATCGGCCGCCTGAGGGTCGGCATCGCGGCGATCATGGTGCTGGCGGTCGCCGGACCGGCCACGCCGCTGGCCCAGGTGCTGGAACGGGCCGATATCTGCATGGCGATCGGCCTGGACGTGTCCGGCTCCATGGAGCCGGAGGAGATGCGCCTGCAGTTCGACGGCCTCGCCCGCGCCCTCAACCATCCGCGCCTGCTCCGCGCGGTGCGGGCCGGTCGGCACGGCGTGACGGCGGTCAGCGTCTTCACCTGGTCGGCGAACCGCAATGTCCAGGTGGTGGTGCCCTGGACCGGCATCTCGGGACCGAAGGACACCGAGCAGATCGCCGCCCGGCTGTTCGCGCTGCCGGCCCGGGTCGGCGACGGAAACACCAGCCTCACCCTGGCGATCCAGACCGGCGTGGTGCTGCTGGAAACCTGCCCCTGGTACGCCGAGCGCCAGCTCCTCAACATCGCCGGTGACGGCGTCACAAACGTCTTCCCGGGACCGGTGGCGGCACGGGACGCCGCCAACGACCGCGGCATCGTCATCAACGGGCTGGTCATCGCCAGCGAGGAATTCGCCGCCTTGAACCACTACCGGACCGAGGTAGTGGGGCCGGAAGGCATCGGCTTCGTCGTCCTGATCGACGATTTCCGCGACTTCTCCAGCGGCATGCTGCGCAAGCTGCTGCTGGAGATCGCCATGGTCACGGAGTAGCCGGAGCCCTGCTCTCCCACTCGACCGGCGTCCAGTCCGGGCCAATTTCTGCAATTTTTATCACTTTTATATAAAATTAAATATTGTTTTGGTTAACACGCCCTCGTATGATTCCAGCCGTTGTATTGCACCTGCCCATTTCAATCAGAGCCTGTTTCAAGGAGCGTGTTATGGCCGAATCCGGAGACATGAAAAAACTCGAGATGCGTATTGGCCGCATCGAGCAGCTCGTCGAGAGTTTGGCGGGCCGCAGCGAGGCCACGGACCTCAGCGAGGGGGAAATCAAGGCCTACCAGAAGGTGCGCGATGTCATCGCTGCCGACTGGGGTGAATTTTGCGGCATAAACGATTGTTTCCGTTGCATCATTGTCCGCTGTATCCAGCGCTGCATTACCCTGTGCGACATCATCTGCAATCCGTGTGACACGGAGTGCTCGTGCGGTCCGTGCGGCTATGGCGGCTTCCGCGGCAATCTGCGGCGGTTCTCCGGAATGGGTGGCTGACCCTCCGGTTCGCACCTCTCCCATGTGGCGCTGACCGGAGGAGTCGTCCGTGGACCCACAGGCAGACAGGAAGTATTTCGCGTTGGGCGCGGGGGTGAAGGTATTGCCCCTGCCCGGCGACGAACCCTCGGTGCTGTTCCGCTCTCCGGCGGTGGCGCTGCGACTGGAAGGCCCGTCGGCGACCTTCTTCGCCGACAAGGTGCTGCCGCTGCTGGACGGCCGGCGCACGGTGGAGGATGTCGCCGCCGCCCTGCCCGACATCGGCGCGGGCGACCTAAGGGAACACCTGGAGAGCCTGGCGGACGCCAAGGTGCTGACCTGCCGCGATGCGCCCGGAAACGGTGCCGGCACGGGCCCGCACGCCGCCCTTGACGACCTGCTGGACGGGCTGGGCCTGCCCGCCGGCCGGGCCCGGGAGCGGCTGTCGTCGATGCGGGTCGTGCTGGCCGGCCTCGGCGATCATGGCGGCCTGCTGGCGGATTTGCTGGCGCGGTTCGGCATCGGCGCCGTCGTGGTGGCCGATCCCTGGGCCTCGGATCGCGAGACGGCGGTGCGGTCATGGCTGGAGTCGCGGCCGGCGTCGCCGCGGATCGAGATCGCCGAGACGGATGCGCTGGATCGATCGGCGGTGCGGCAGCTGGCCGACGGCGCGGACTTCCTGTTCGGGTGTTTCGGCGAGGCGCTGCCGGCGGCGGATCACTGGGTGAACCGTGCCGCCCATGACACCGGCGTGCCGGCGATGTTCGGGCGTCTGGAGGGCCATCGCGCGCTGATCGGCCCGGTGGTGATCCCGGACGAAACCGCCTGCCTGATGTGCTGGCGGATGCGATACCTGGCCTGCGCCGACGATTTCGCCGAGGCAATGGCCTATGAGGAACACCTCGACGGGCTGCGTCAGCCGGCGGACCGCGCCGCCTCGGCGATCCCATCGCTCGGCGCCACCCTGGCCGGGATGATGGCGACCGAGTTCCTGAAGACCGCGCTGGCGCTGGGCGTCCCGGCCCTGGCCGGCAACGTCATCGAATACGACGCGTTGAAGGCGGAGACCCGGAGCCACCCCGTCCTGCGCCGTCCGGACTGCCCGGTCTGCGGTAAAAAAAAAGATCTGACGGCGTCGCAACCGGCGCTGGATGAGCTGCCCTTCGACCAGCCGCCCGGCGATGTGCTGACGGCGGCCGACCGTCTGGTCAGCCCCCATTGCGGCGTGGTGCGCACCTTCGAGCGCATCCACAAGGACCCCTGGGAGCCGGAGAAGCCGTACATCTTCCGCGCCGAGCTGTCGAACGCGCGGTTCCTGGATGCCGAGCACGAGCCCTTCATCGTCGCCTCCGGCAAGGGCATGACCCTGGATGCGGCCCGCGGCAGCGCGCTGGGCGAGGCGGTGGAGCGCTACGCCTCCTGCCTGTGGTCCGACGACATCGTCACCCATGCGCGTCGGCGCGACCTGGACGGGCCGTCTCTGGACCCGCGGCGCCTGGTGCTGTTCCGGCCGGAGCAGTATGCCGGGCTGAAATACGACGCGTATGACGAGGACAGCCTGCTGGGCTGGGTCGAATGCCGCTCGCTCGGCACCGGCGAGGCCATGATGGTGCCGGCCCTGGCCGTGGTGATGGCCTATGACGCCCTGCAGGACGAGGGGTTCCTGTTCCCCATCACCTCCAACGGGCTGGCGGCCGGGCGGACGCTTACCGACGCGATCCTGTCGGCGGCGCTGGAAGTGGTCGAGCGCGACGCCTTCCTGAACCTCTGGCTGCACCGCCTGCCGGCCACCAAGGTCGATCCGTTCACCCTGCCCGATCCGGATATCGTCGGGCTGTGCGCCGCCTATCGCCGGCGTGGCGTCGCGATGGAGCTCTATCGCGTGCCGGTGGATCACGGCGTGCATGTCTTCATCGGCATGGCGGTCGAGCCGGAGCCGGATATGAGCCCCGCCGTGGTGGTCGGGCTGGGCGCCGACTACGACCCCGTCGCCGCCGCGCGATCCGCCATCCTGGAAGTGGCCCAGGTGCGGCCCGCCCTGCGGATGCGGCTGCGCCGGGACGAGGCGCAGGCGCGCATGGCCGAGCTCGTCGCCGACCCGGCCAAGGTTACCACCCTGGACGACCACGACCTGCTCTATGCCGATCCGGCAATGCTCGGCAGCTTCGACTTCCTGCGCCGCCGTCCGGTCGAGGCGTTCGACTGGGATGCCGGGACGCCGCCCGATACCGAGACGGCCCTGCGCCGGCTGGTCGGTGAGCTGCGGGAACAGGGCACCGACCTGCTCTACCGCGACCTCACCACCGAGGATGTCGCCGGTCTGGGCGTGCATGTGGTCCGGGCGGTGATCCCGGACTATCAGCCGATGCATTTCGGCCGTGGCGAGCGGCGGCTGGCGGCGGAGCGGCTCTACCGGATGCCAAGGCTATTGGGGCTGCGCGCCGACGATGCGGGCGTCGCAGACCTCAACGACGACCCCCATCCCCTGGCATGAGCGGCGATTTCGAGGCCCTGTGCCGGGACTACCCGCTGACTTGGCTGTTCCACAAGAACACCAGCCGCTGGGCCCACAACGCGCAATCGGCCCAGGGCGACATGCTGCCCCGACCGCCGGCGGAGTATCCCGACGCGCCCTACCTGCCGCTGCCGACGCCCCGCCTGCCCCGGGCCGCGCTCGGTGCCCTGCTGCGTGACCGGGTGTCCTGCCGCCGTTTCGAGGACCGGGCGCTGGCGCTGGGCGAGTTGGGCGACCTGCTCCATGCCGGCTACGGCGTGCTCGATCGCTCGGTGCTCGGCGGCATGGAATTCCTGGAACGGCCGGTGCCCTCCGGCGGCGGGCTCTATCCGCTGGAGCTCTACGTGCTGTCCCGCGACGTGGACGGGCTGTGCGCCGGGATCCACCACTACGCCGTCGTAACCCACGGGCTGGAGCAGCGCCGCGACGTCGCCCTGCCCGCGCCGCTGCGCGACTACCTGTTCATGGGCCAGACCCAGTTGACCGCCGCCGCCGCGATCATCGTCATCGCCGCCGCCCCGGACCGGCTGATGAGCAAATACGGCGACCGCGGCTATCGCTACATGCTGTTCGAGGCCGGCCATGTGGCCCAGAACCTGAACCTGGCCGCCAGTGCGGCCGGATTGGGGAGCTGCAACATGGGCGGGTTCTTCGACCAGGAGCTCGGCGGCCTGCTGCGGCTGGACCCGGAGAGCGAGGTCGCCCTCTACGCCGTCGCCATCGGCCACCGCCGCCCCGGCCCCAAGGCCGTCCTGCGCGGGATCGACCCGGTGCGCTGACTCGGCCGCCGGTCAGGGGTTCAGCGACGGCAGCGGATCGCCGGCCGCCGACTGGACACGCCGGCGCAATGTCCGCCGTGTTGCGCGCAAGGCCCGTTCCGCGGACATCCAGGGCTCGATCCGCGCGACCCGTCCTGATCGGCCATAATGTTCCGCACCCAAAGCCGCCAGCGCGCCGGTCAGCAGATCGAAATCCTCCGGTTCGGCGGCGGACACGCGGCCCGCCCAAGCATCCACCGCGGCAAGGGTGGCGCCAATGTCGCGCCGACGCATCGCGGCGCGGGCTTGGGCAAAGGCGTAGACCTCCGAGGTCCGCTGAGCCTGCTGCAGTGAGGGGACGTTCGCCGCCATGTACCTCCAGACGGGCCTTGCCGCAGCGGTCGCGACCGCCACGGCCAGCAAAATGCCGGCCAGCCACGCCAGGAGCGCCGGCCATTGCCACTCGACCGCGGTCTCTATCGGCGCGGCGACGGAGATGGAGAGCCCGGGGACCTCGGCTGTTTCGATCCGGTCATTCTCCAGATCCCACCAGCGCACGGAGATGGCCGGCAGGTCGAAGCGCCCGCCGGACTGCGCCACGTAGGTCACCCGCTCCGTGCGCTCTCCCTGCAGCACGCCGCGGTTCTCGCTTTCGGCGACGACCGGTTCGTCCGGGTAGGCGGCCAGCCCCTCACCCTCCAATGGCGGGATCAGGTCCGGCAGGAAGATCGGCGACGTCCCGGCAATTCGAGCTAGGACGATCCGGGTCACGGCCTGTCCGGGTTCCAGACCCTCCGTCCCGCCGTCCACGGACTGCTCCAGGGTCAGCGACTCGGCCGCGATGAACGGGTCGAGCCCTGCCGCCTCCTGCGGCACGACGCCGCTGAATACGAGCGCGTCCGTCGCGAGCTCCAGCCGGATCGGCTCGCGCGTGTTCGAATCGGCGTAGGTGACGACGACGGGCCTCGACGGGATGCGGAAGCGGCCGGCGATCATCGGGTAGATGCGATAGGCCCGCGTCACGCCGGACCAGGTCTGGGCGCCGATGCGCTGGCTGGTCGGGCCGGCGGCGCGGGATGGCAGCCGCACCATCACATTGGGGATCTCGAAGCTCGGGAATTCCGGCGGTTCGGGAAACCAGGTCGGAGTCAGCACGGTGACCCTGAGGATGATCGGCTGGCCCGGAATGCCGGAGTCCGCCTCCAATTCCATCTGGAGGATCGGCCGGTCCCGCTCCTGGCCCCAGCCCGGGCCCGCGGCCAGGAGGCAGCACAGCACCAGACAGGCCCAGGCCCTCATGGCGCAGGCTCCGCCGCTTCCAGGGCGAAGCGGATGCGCAGGAAATCCGACGTCCGGGTGTCCACCGTGCGCATCCACTCCTCGGCGGTCTGCATGCCGGCGTCCTCGCCGCTGATGGTCGTTTCGGCGCCGCGGCCCGACTCATTGTCGAAGACGATGTCGTCGGCCCCAATGCCGGCCTCCTCGCCGGTGTCGGACTGCTCCCGCACCCGTTCCACGTAATCCACGATCGCCCGGGTAATCTGCAGGTTTCGGGTCGCGGCCGCATGTTCGGGATTCCGCTCGAGGGCCACCTCGAAGGCCCGGATCCCGTCGCGATAGGCCTGCGCCTTCACATGCGCCATGCCCTGGGCGAAGGCCGCCTCGGCGGTGGGTTGGCTGGCGAAGACCTCCGCCGCCTCGGCATAGTCTCCGTTGCGGTAGAGGGCGTATCCCCGCCACATGGGGTCGGCGAAGCGGTCTGCCGCCGCGGCGTAGTCCTTGTCGTCGAAGGCCAGCCGGCCCTGCTGATCGGCGGTCAGGAACCAGTCGATCACACCCTCCGCCCGCGCCGGCCCGGGCAGCACTACAAACAGAGCAACGGCGGCCGGCGCGGCCCAGCGCATGGTCCAGCCGCGCCGGAACCACAGCAGGGTGAGCAGCATGGCCGGGAGGGCCAGCAGCCAGCCCCTGTCGTCCCGGCGCTGCCGGTCGTCCCGCGCCAGGGCCTCGCGATAGGCGGAGGCGACCCGGCGCTCGATCTCCGCCACGTCGGACCCGTCCGGCGTCAGCCGGACCACGGTGGCGCCGGGTACGGCTTCCACCGCCTCGCGAGCAGCCGCGTCCGGGTTGACCAGCAGGAAGACGACCGGAGGACCGCCCGCGCGCTCATTGTCCGCGAAGGCCGGCAGATCGGCCGGGTCCAGCGTGTCCAGGACGAACAGGATGCCGCCCGGAACCGGCTCGCCCGCCAACACGTCCCGGGCGATTTCCAATGCAGCCGTGGCATTCCCGCCCGGTGCCGGCATCACGTCGGGCGAGAGCCCGGCGACGAAGGGCGCCAGCACCGCCGGATCCTCGGTCAGCGGCACCACCCTGTGCGCCGTGCCGGCATAGGCGATCAGGGCGGTGCGGCCGCCGGATCGTCCCGCGATCAGGTCGCGGATCTTCTGCTTGGCGCGCTCCAGCCGGCTGGGCGCGATGTCGGTCGAGGCCATGCTCTCCGAGGTCTTCAGCACCACCGCCAGCGGCGCGGTCTGCGACAACAGCGGGTTGGGCACATAGCTCCAGCTGGGACCGGCAGCGGCCAGTCCGGTCAGGATGACCGCCAATGCCACGCCGTCGATGGGCAGGATGCGGCGGCGGTCCCCGCCGCCGACCGTCAGCGCGGCCGCCAGGTGCGGTGCGATCCCCGTTGCGGGGACGCTCCGGGCGGTGGCTCGGCGGCGGATTCGCCACCACAGCACAGACATGACCGGGATGATGGCCAGCCAGATGGGGCGCAGGAACTGGAAGGCATCAAGCATTGCGACGAGGTCGGTCATGGGCCGGCCACCCTCGGCATCCGGACCTGCAGCCAGCCGATGGCCGCCAGCGCCAGGATCGCGGCGGCGCCAAGCGGCCAGTGCCCGAGCGGCTCGCGCGGGCGATAGCTCAGCGTCTCGACATCGCGGGGCGCCAGCGCATCGATCCGCTGATAGACGGCGGCCAGGGCCGCTTCGTCATCGGCAAAGAAGAACCGACCGCCGGTCCGCGCGGCGATGTCCTCCAGGGCGCCCAGATCGACCTGCCCTTCTCCATCGGCTTGCGGGTCGCCGACGCCGATGGTGTGGATTTCGACGCCGTTTCGGGCGGCGATCGCGGCGGCGTTGACGGGGCTCATGCGGCTGCCTGTATCGGCGCCGTCGCTGAGCAGGATCAGCAGGCGCTGCGGCACCTCGCTGGCCTCGAAGACGCGGATCGACAGGCCGATCGCGTCGCCGATGACGGTGTGCGGGCCGGCCATGCCGACCTCGGTCTGGTCCAGCAGGTCCCGCACCGTGCGCAGATCTTCGGTGAAGGGCGACTGGATGAACGCCTTGGCGCCGAACACGATGAGCGCGATGCGATCGCCGTCCCGTGCGTCGACGAAACGCCCGACGACCCGCTTGACCGCGTCCAGGCGTTGCACCCGGTCACCGGTCTGGGTGACGAAGTCCCGCTCGTCCATGGAGCCGGAGATATCGATCGCCAGGACCACGTCGCGGGCCGCCTTGGTGATCTCGATCGGCTCGCCGACCCGCTCCGGGCGGGCCAGGGCCACCACGAGCATCACCCAGACGAGGATGGCGACGGTCACCTGCATACGCTGGCGCAGGGGAATGACGGAGCCCTGCCGCGCCTCGGCGCCGGCCGCGTCGGCGATCCGCCGGAAGAAGGGAATGCGCAGGGCCGGCGCCCGCTCCCGATGGGGCGGCGCCAGCCACCACACCAGCCAAGGCGCCGGCAGCAGGAGAAGCGCCCACGGCAGACCCAGCGCGATCATGGCGACGGTCGCCTGTGATGGCGCAGCCAATGGGCAACCTGCACGGTCACCGCGGCATCGGGCGGGGCCGGCGCGTAGGGCGCGGTGGCGACCACCCGGGCGGCGCCGGTGCGGAACGCCGCTCCGTGGCAATGGGACTCCAGGAAGGCAAGCCAGTCATCGCCATGCAGCCCGGCGACGCGGGCGCGCGGGAAGGCGACGAGCGCGGCACGCCGAAGGATGGCGGCCAGCCGCGCCGGATCGTCTCCGGCGACCGCAAGTTCGGCCAGGGCGGCACGACGATACGCATCGGCCCGGCGACCAGCACGCCAGCGTCGGATCAGCCACGCCGTGACGGCCAGGAGCACGATGCCAAGCACCAGCCACCCGGCGGTCTGGGGCCAGAGTGAGATTTCCGGCGGCTCTGGGACCGGCTCCAAGAGGTCCAGCAGTTCGACCAGTGTCAGACCGGAGAGATCTTCGTTCATGCGGGCCGGGCCCGGCCCAGGAGCCTGAGGATCTGCGGCAGCGTCGCCTCGCCGGCGCTGAGCGGCAGGACGGCGGCACCAAATTTGCGTTCCCAGTCCAGCACCCGCGCGAGGCGACCGGTGGAAAAGTCGCGCAGGGCCTGCCGCACGCGACCCGACGTGGCGTCAATCTCGGCCTGGAGAACGCCGTCGGAGACCACGAGGCGCAGGGATTCCGGGATGTCCTGCGCCGTGGGGTCGGTCACCGGGCAGAGCAGGACGTCATTATGGCGGCAGAGCCCGCCGATGAGCCGGTCCGTCCGGTCGTCCACATCGTCGAAATCGCTGATCAGCAGGATGAGGTGATCGCGCCTGGCGATGCGCAGCATCGAGGCCAGCGGGGCATTGAGCGGCATGGCCGGCCGGCTTGGCGCCTCGGCCGTGAGCGCGGCATTGGCCGCCGCGATCGCCGCTAACAGGCGCTCCAGCGTGCGACGGCGGCGGGCCGGCCGGAACTCGGCGACCCGATCGTCTCCGAAGACCACGCCACCGACACGGTCGCCCTGATGCAGCACCCGGAACGCGGCCAGTGCGGCGGTCTCCGCCGCCGTGACCGACTTCATGTTGAGCCGTGAGCCGAAGAACATCGATTGCCGCTGGTCCACGAGGATCATGACCGGGCGGTCGCGCTCCTCGGTGTAGACCCGGATATGCGGCTCGCCGGTGCGCGCGGTGACCTTCCAGTCGATCGACCGCACGTCGTCGCCGGGCAGGTAGCCGCGCAACTCCTCGAAATTGAGACCGCGACCCCGCAGGCGGGAGGCGTGCCGCCCTCTCAGCACGCTGCGCGCCGGCTGCCTTGGCAGCAGGCTCAGCCACCGGGCCGGGCCCTCCAGGCGGCGGAGATGGGCGAGGTCGACATGGATGCGGGTGTCCGGCGGCGACGGCCTGGCGCGACCGTCCGTCAGCCCCGTCCTGGTCCGCGCCGCGGTGTCCCGCATGCCGTTCTCCTCAGGTCAGCGCAACCTGCGCCACGATCTCGTCGACCACGCGGTCGGGACCGATCCCCTCGCCCTGCGCCTCGAAGCTGAGAGTCAGACGATGGCGCAGCACGTCGTGCACGATGGCCCGCACATCCTGCGGGTCGACATAGTCGCGGCCGGCGAGCCAGGCATGGGTCCGGCCGCAGCGGTCCAGCGCCAGCGAGGCCCTCGGGCTGGCGCCGACCTCGATCCAGCGCGCCAGGTCTTCCGTGTAGGCCGTGGGAGTCCGTGTCGCATACACCAGATCGGCCATGTAGCGCTCCATGGCCTTGGCAACGTGAATGGCCGCGATCTCCCGCCGCGCCGCGAAGATCGCCTCCTGCGGAACGATGGCAGGCGCATCGCCTTTGGACTTCTCACCCACCGCCGCACTCTCCTCGCCCCGGACCAGCCGGATCACCTCGACCTCGTCCTCGACCGGCGGATAGGTGATCAGCACATGCATCAGGAACCGGTCCATCTGCGCCTCGGGCAACGGATAGGTGCCCTCCTGCTCCACCGGATTCTGGGTCGCCATCACCATGAACAGTGGCTCCATGCGATGGGTCGTGCCGGCGACGGTGACCTGGCGCTCCTCCATCGCCTCCAGCAGGGCGGCCTGCACCTTGGCCGGCGCCCGGTTGATCTCGTCGGCCAGCACGATGTTGGCGAAGATCGGCCCGGGCTCGAAGCGGAACGCGCCGGTCCCGCCGGACTGGTGATAGACCTCGGTGCCGGTGACGTCGGAGGGCAGCAGGTCGGGCGTGAACTGGATGCGGCTGAAGGCGGCCTCCAGGTTCCGCGCCAGGGCCTTGATGGCCCGTGTCTTGGCGAGCCCCGGCAGGCCTTCGACCAGCAAATTGCCGTTGGCCAGCAGCCCGATGATCAGGCGCTCGATCACCGCCTCCTGGCCGATGATCGCCTCGGCCATGCGCCCGCGCAGGGTCTCGATCTGCTCCCGTGCCGTCATGTCGGGCCCGTGTCCGCCATTGGTCCCGCCACGATCATGCACGCGCGCCAGGCGGCGGCGTCAAGGTTCCTGCTCGGAATCCGGGGTTCCGGCGGCCGCTCCGGGTCCGGAGCGGCCGCCGAGAGAGTGGCGCCACTAGTTCGCGCTGCCCGCCGCCTGCAGGGTCTCCAGCACCTGGTCGACGCTGAAGCTTCCGGCCCGCTGGCGCGGCGGGTACTCCTTGAAGGTCTCCAGGAAGTCGGCGACGTAAGCCTGGGCCGGCACCAGGAAGTAGATGCGGTTGATCATCCAGTCGTAGTAGGAGTTCGAGGTGAAATAGGCCCGCTCATAGGGATCGCGCCTCAGGTTGAATATCAGCGGCACGCGCAGCGACTTCCACGGCTCGATCCAGGCCTCCAGGGTCTCCTTGCGCTCCTGCAGCAGGAAGATGGCCTTCCAGTCGCCATAGCGCAGCGCCGTCAGGTCGCCCTCGTCGGAGAAGTAGAAGACCTCCTGGCGCGGCGATTCATCGGTCTCGCCGGTCAACAGCGGCAGGATGTTGTAGCCGTCGAGATGGACCCGATACTCGCGGCCGATGGCCTGGACGCCGCCATCGAGCAACTGCTCCTTGATGTCGTCGACACCGGCGGCGGCCATCAGGGTTGGCATCCAGTCCATGTGGTGGACGATCTCGTTGGTCACCGATCCGGGCTCGATACGGCCGGGCCAGCGCACCATGGCGGGCACCCGCCAGCCGCCTTCCCAATTGGTGTTCTTCTCGCCCTGGAACGGCGACCAGCCGGCATCCGGCCAGGTGTTCATGTGCGGCCCGTTATCGGTCGAGTAGAAGACGATGGTGTCCTCGGCGATGCCGAGCTCGTCGAGCTTGTCGAGCAGCATGCCGACATGGATGTCATGCTCGACCATGCCGTCGCCGTACTCGTCCTGCCCGGAAATGCCGTCCAGCTCCTCCTTCACATAGGTGCGGAAGTGCATGCGGGTGGCGTTCCACCAGACGAAGAAGGGCGTGTCCTGGTCGTGCGCCCGCTCCATGAAGTCCATGGCGGCTGCCAGCGTCTCCTCGTCCACCGTCTCCATGCGGCGGCGGGTCAGCGGGCCGGTGTCTTCGATGGTGCCGTCGGCGGAAGAGGCGATCACGCCGCGCGGCCCGAAGCGTTCGCGGAAGGCCGGGTCCGTCGGGTAGTCCTCGTTCTCCGGCTCCTCCTCCGCATTGAGGTGGTAGAGGTTGCCGAGGAACTCGTCGAAGCCGTGATTGGTGGGCAAGTGCTCGTCGCGGTCGCCGAGATGGTTCTTGCCGAACTGCCCGGTCATGTAGCCCAGCGGCTTCAGCATCGCCGCGATGGTCGGGTCCTCCACCTGCATGCCCTGCTCCGCCCCCGGCAGGCCGACCTTGCTGAGGCCGGTGCGGAACACGCTCTGCCCGGTGATGAAGGAGGACCGGCCGGCGGTGCAGGACTGCTCCCCGTAATAGTCGGTGAAGATCATGCCCTCGTCGGCGATGCGGTCGATGTTCGGCGTGCGATAGCCGACCAGCCCCATGGTGTAGGCGCTGATATTGGTCTGCCCGATGTCGTCACCCCAGATGACGAGAATGTTCGGGGGGCCGTCCTGAGCCAGTGCCGCCGATCCGGCGGCCAGGACGGTACAGGCCACGGCCGTGGCCAGCAGCCGTGACGAACGAAAAAGGATGGATGCCATTATCTCTGCCTCCCTGTTGCAGGCAGGAACCATTGCACCGCGCTCACCCGCGCACGTCCATCCCCGCCCGTACCGCGCGACGCCGCCGGCGTGCTCTACCGGGTTCTCGCGCATAAGCGAGTCTCGGTCGCATTGGGAGCGGATCAAGGCTTGGAAATGTTTGATTTTCCGCGACACCAGCGCCCGCAATAGGTGCAGTCCTGGAGCCTGCCGCGGCGTCCGCGGGCGCGATTGCGGCTATCTGTCGCGCCGCTGCTGGATGTCCCTCAACAGCCGGCCCTCGCCCGGCCGCAGCCGGACCAGAGCCTCGGCGTAGCGCTCGGCGTCGACCCACCGCGCCTGCTGTGCATAGAGGATGGCGAGGGCCCGCAGCGTGTCGGCGTCGTCCGGCGCCAATGCATCCGCCGAGAGCAATGCCGCCTCCGCCTCCGCAAGGCGCCCGATCTCCTGTAGCGCCAGGGCCTGGTTGTAGCGGACGCGCGGATTGTCCGGCATGCGCTCCGCCGCCTCGGACAGCATGGCCGCGCTGTCGTCCAGCCGGCCCTGCTCGGCCAGCAGCAGCCCCAACGCGTAAGGCGGGTCGCCCAGGTCCGGCGCCAGCTCGGCGGCGGTGCGGTAGGACTCCTCGGCGCGGTCCGGTTGCCCGCGGTCGAGCCACATCCGGGCCAGGTTCAGATGCGCCTCCGGCGTCTCCGCCGCGGCCATCTGCGCGGTGACGTATTCGTCGAGGGCCGCCTCGAAGGGGATGCGCAGATCCGGCACCATCTGCTCGGCCGGGATCGGCGCGAGCTGGCGGGCCGCCTCGATGCGCACGGCGCGCACCGGGTCGGTGAGCAGCGGGAACAGGAACGGGATGCGCCGTTCCGGCGAGGCCAGCGCCATGGCCCGGGCCGACGCGGCGCGGACCAGGGGCTCCGGGTCGGACAGGCCGGCGACGATCGCCGGGCCGCCTTCCACGCCGTATTGCCGCAGCAGATCGATTGCGGTCGCCCGCGCCAGGGCCGGCTGCCCGACATCCTGCGCCAGCGTGGAGAGCGGGCCGGCCGCCGGCGCACCGGCACGGCCGGCGGCAATCGCCAGGCCGTAGTGGGACGGTTGCCGGACATCGGATCCGGTCCATTCGGCGATCCGGTCCGCCGCCCAAGCAGCCGGCTGCCCGACATGGCAGCCGGCGCAGGCGTTCGGGGCGCCGAGCGCCGCCGACAGGTCGGGCCGGGGCACCCGCAGGCTGTGGTCGCGGCGCGGGTCGACAACCATGTAGGTCCGTGCCGGCATGTGGCAGCTCACGCATTGCGCCCCGTCCGTGCCGGCCTCGTGATGGTGGTGGTCCGGCGTGTCGTAGTCGGCCGCAATCAGCCCGTCGAAACGGTCCGGCGGCCGAGCGTTGTGGCACTGGGTGCAGACGGCGTTGCCTTCGGCCAGCAACCGACCGGAATGGGCATCATGGCAGTCCAGGCAGGTCACGCCGGCCCGGTACATGCGGCTTTGCACGAACGAGCCGTAGACGAACACTTCGTCCAGGATCTGGCCGTCGGCGTGATAGAGGTCCTCGCGCAGCAAGGCCGGCACGAACTGATCGAGGAACGGCACGTCGTGGCGGTCGTCGGCGGTGATGCGGTGGCGCCTTGAATGGCAGCGGGCGCAGGTCTCGACATGCCCGACGGCGTCGAGACCGCCGTAGTCGACGACCAGGCCGAGCCGGGAGCCGGCATCCGAACCACCGGTCCGGGCCCAATCGACATGGGCCTCACCCGGGCCATGGCAGGCCTGGCAGCCGACATTGACCGCCGACCACTCCGTCCGGAATGTCCGAGAGGCCAGATCGAAGCCCGTGCGCAGGTCCGTGGAATGGCATTCGGCGCAGCGGCCGTTCCAGTTGTTCAGGCGTCCCGACCAGTGCAGTGGGTGACCCGGTTCCGTGTCGACCCCGGGGTAGAGATCGAACCAGCGCCCGGCATCGGTGTCCCAGGCGATCGGATAGGCCTGGAAACGGCCGCCCGGCATCGGCACCAGGTATTGCTGCAACGGCTCGACCCCGAAGGTGTAGAGCACCGGCAACGCGATCGGGGCGCCATCCGGGCCGTCGGTCTCGATCAGGAACGCCCCATCGCGCCGGACGAAGCGTGACGTCCCGCCGTCATGCGCGATCGTGACGTCGCCGAAGTCGCCGAGCACGGACACTTCGCTCGCCGGCCGCATGGCATGGAAGTGATGCGAGCTCGCCCACGCGGCCGTCTCGTCGGCGTGGCAGTCGGCACAGATTGCGTCGGGAACGAAGGCGATGCCGCCGGCGCCGGTGTCGAGGACTTCCCGTGGCCATCGGGGCTGATCCGCGGCATCGTCGCGCGGCTGTGCCAGAACGGCGGCGACGGTCAGGAATGCAAGGGCGGCGATGCCGATCGGCCAGACACGCGAGCCCGGATCAAGGCCGCGCATGCTGGCCCTTGCGCGCCCGCTTCGGTTTCGGCGCGGCCGGCGGCTCCTCCTCCACCGGTACCTCGTCTTCCGGCGCTGCCGGGGCCTCGCTCTCCGGCGCGGCGTCGTACCAGTTCAGCCGGCGGTAGTCGAAGCCGCCCTCCAGGGTCGGCTTGACCACCGAGAAATAGGGCGAGATGTCGAAGTCGCGCGGCGTGAACAGGCTGTGGTGGCGGATGTGCAGGAACTCCCGAACCACGTGGCGGCGCAGGGCGTCGTCATAGGTCGCTTCGGCGCGCACATGCGGCAGGATCGGATAGCGCACCGACTGGAAGGCCTGGGCGATGAGGGTCGAGCAGATCGCGCGGGTCGGATCGCCGCTGCCCAACGCCAGCATGCGCCGCCGCCAGGGCACCGGCACCGGCGGCGTGGGCAGCAGGTAGCGCATCAAGTCGATGACGTTCTTCAGATCGTATTGCATGCCCAGCCGCTCGAGCATGAAGCCGACCACCTTGCGCCGGTCCGGCTTGGAGAGCCCGACCGGGCGGCAGATGCGGGTGTTGAGGGATTCATACTTGGCCAGCGGGACGGCGATCACGCCCTCCTGCAAGTCCGCCTCGATCAGGGTGCGGGGCGCGGAGGTGCCGTCCGGCGCACCGCTCCAGTCCGGCCCGACATAGAAGGCCGCGTGCGACCAAGTCGACTGGGTCAGGTATTTGATCGCCACGCTGATGCGCCGGTCGCCCTCGACCAGCAGCACGTCGCCGGGTTGCAGGCACTCGGCCAGCCGGTCGATCGGCGAAACGGAGAAGGTGACGTAGCGCTTGCTCGGCTGGTCGAGGTAATGCGCCAGGCCGCTGCCCATGCGTTCCAGGATGGTCGCACCCATGGGCTGGCTCAGCGTGCCTTAACGGGTGCCTGGGCGACCAAAGGTCGACCGGCCGGCCGCGACGATGCCAAGGTACTCAGGAACACGGCGCATTGCTCCCGACTCGTTGCAGCCCCATGTTAAGCCGGAATCACGCCGGGGGTGGAGCATGTCGGACATGGGCTGGCGCACGACGCTGTTGGCGGCGATCCCGATCGTGGCGCTGACCGCCCTGTTCCTGTTCGATCCGATCCCGCAACCCCCGGAATACCACCTGTTCGCCGACACCCGCGGCTGTTTCGGCATTCCCAATTTCGGTGACGTGGCTTCCAACCTGGCCTTCCTGGTCGCCGGGCTGCTGGGCGTGCATCGCTGCCTGACGGCGCGTCCCGAGGGCGCCCGATTCGCCTGGATCGTGTTCTTCGTCGGTGCGGCGTTGGTCAGTGCCGGCTCGGCCTACTATCACTGGGAGCCGAACGACCAGACCCTGGTCTGGGACCGGCTGCCGATGACCATCGGCTTCATGGGCGCCTATGTGGCGCTGCTGGCGGAGTATGCCGGCCGGCGCCTGGAGCCGGTGCTGATCCTGCCGGCCATCGCGATCGGCTTCGCCAGCGTGATCTATTGGGGCTTCACCGACGATTTGCGGCTCTACCTCGCGGTCCAGGCCGCTGTCTTCGGCACCATCATCGCGCTGATCGCCCTCTTCCCGCACCCGCCGGGCCAGCGCGGCTTCCTGGCCCTGGCACTGGGCAGCTATGGCCTGGCGGTCGTCTGCGAACAGCTCGACCGGCAGATCTTCGACGTCCTGGCCGGCGTGGTCAGCGGCCACACCATCAAGCATGTGCTGGCCGCCTGCGCCGTCTTCTTTGTCGTCCGGATGTTGCAGTCACGTCGGTTGGCCGCCCTCACCCCATGATGTTGAGGTCGCCGTCGATGAAGATGGTGTTGCCGGTTATCAGCCTTGCGGCATCGGTCGCGAGGCTGGCGCAGGCCATGCCCACATCATCGATGCCGACCAATTGCCCGGCCAGCGCCTCGGCGCCGACGAGCTCGAACGCCTTGGCGCAGCCATAGGCAGGTGATCATCCTGTCCGCGTCGGTCGGGATGACATGGGCGGCGAAGGACTGGAACTTGATGCTGGACGAGCCGGCATTGAGGACCCATCGCTCAGGTCTGGATCGGTTTGTCGGCGCGCAGCGCATTTGCGTACAAGGCCGCCACCGCGCAGGACGCAAGGCGGGTCTGGGCCGAGTCCGCCCGGCTGGTCAGGACGATGGGCACCCGGGCCCCGATGACGATGCCGGCGGCGGCAGCGCCGGACAGGAAAGACAGGTTCTTGGCCAGCATGTTGCCGGCCTCCAGGTCGGGGACCAGCAGAATGTCGGCCTGGCCGGCGACCGGCGACTCGATGCCCTTTATCCGTGCCGCCTCAGGGCTGATCGCATTGTCCAGCGCGAGGGGGCCGTCGAGCAGCCCGCCGGTGATCTGCCCGCGATCGGCCATCTTGCACAACGCGGCGGCGTCGATGGTCGAGGGGATCTTGGGCGTCACCGTCTCCACCGCCGACAGGATCGCCACCCGCGGCTGCTCGACGCCAAGCGCCCTCGTCAGGTCGATGGCGTTCTGCACGATATCGCGCTTGGTATCCAGGTCGGGGAAGATGTTGATCGCCGCATCGGTGATGTACAGCGGCTTGGGATAGCTTGCCGTGTCCATGGCGAAGACGTGGGAGACGCGGCGCTCGGTGCGAAGTCCGGACTCCCTGCTGACGACCGCACCCATGATCTCGTCGGTATGCAGGCTGCCCTTCATCAGGATCTCGCCGCGCGCCTCGCGCATCAGGGCGACCCCGGTATCCGCCGATGCATGGCTGTGCGGCGCATCGACGATTTCATAGGGCGAGATGTCCAGCTTGTGCTGCTTGGCGACGGCCTCGATCCGCTGCCTGGGTCCGACAAGGATGGGAGAGATGATCCCCTCCTTGTCGGCCTCGATCGCGCCCACGAGCGATGTCCGGTTGCAGGGATGGACGACAACCGTCGGGATCGAGGGGATCTCCTTCGTTTGCTCAATGAGCGCTTCGTAGATCTTGCCTCTGTGAACGGCGTCGTGGGCACGTTCGCGTGCGACGGACTCTTTCATTCTGCCGTTGTCTCCCCGGAGCTGATGTCGGATTCGGGGCGCCTCGCCCTCAGCTGCGAACGGTAGCCCGTCGGCGACGTTTTGGGGAGGCCGGGCTCGCGACCGCCTTAGACTCGGCCGCAATCGGCGCCAGCTCGGTCTCGCCGAGGCGGCAATCCAGAGGCCCGCCACACGTCCCGGCCGCGACCCGAAAACCGGGTTTGACGCTCCACGGGCTTGGCGTGTGATCGGCGCCGCCAAGTCATTCACGATGAATTTCCGCACCCTTCTGTAAACCGCAGCCCATTGGCGGCCCGCTCTCCCCGGCGGGCGCATGACGAAATTGCGGAGATACCCATGAGCATTGATGTGACGGTCATCGACGTTTCCGATTTTGTCGGAACGCTCGCCGCCTGGGTCCGGCGAGACGAGCTGTATATGTCGGACGTCCAGTCGATGGTGACCAATGTCATCGGCCACGTCCAATCGAAGCGGCAGAAGATCCGCTGCCTGTCCATCCACGACCACGGCGCCATGACCATGATGCCGTCCAGCCGCAAATTCAGGGCGGAGTTCGAGATCGGCAAGGATGTCATCAACCCGAACAATCTGGCGACGTTCAAGCCGCTTCTGTCACGGCTGGCGCCGCATTTCCATCCGATCGAAGGGTGTGTCTGGATGACCCACTGCGAGATCGGACAGGACCTCACGGTCCTGCTGCGGCTGGCGAAGATCATGCGCGTTCCGATCTATGCCGGCCGGCACCTCCAGAACCCCGTGATCGGAGTGAACATTCCGAAACTCCGGACCCAGCCGGTAAGGATCAACGGCAAGACCTACGGGCCCTATTCGATCGGCGATCCGCGTCCGCAGCGGCTTTCCGAATGGGAGCAGTATGTCCGGGTTGATCCGGACGGCACCTACAAGGAATGCATGCGCCCTGCCCTCGACCTGGTCCTCAACCGCGTCGATCGCATCCGCCAATATGTGACATGGAAGCTGGACCAGGAGATGCCGCAAGGTTGGCCATGACCCATCCCCGCCGGACATCCGGGCTGGTCGCTGCATGATCGCGGCTGTTACCCTGATTTGCCGGCCGCCCGCAGGACCGGGACCGTCGGCCAAAACGGGAGGACATCATGAAACGCATGCATGGAGTGGGCGTCGCCGCAGGATTTGTGCTGGCCCTTGGACTGCAGTCGCCGTTGCCGGCGGCCGCACAGGACAACACGCTGGTCATGGCCTGGGCGACCGACGCCACCGGGCTGGACCCGCACAAGCAGACCGCCTTCGCGTCGATCCGGCTGTTGGAGCTGGTCTACGAGCCGTTGGTGACGCTGGACGCCGACCTGCAGATCCAGCCGGCGCTGGCCGAAAGCTGGGAATTCTCCGCCGACGGAATGCAGCTCACCTTCACCCTGCGCGACGGCGCCACCTTCCATAACGGCGACGCGGTCACCGCGGCCGATGTGAAGGCGTCCTATGAGCGCATCCTGGACGAGGCGACCGGTGCGGCAACCCGGGCCAACTTCCTGTCCATCGAGTCCATCGAGGCGGCGGATGCCCGCACGGTGGTCTTCAACCTGTCGCAGCTCGACGCGCCGGTGCTGACGGCGATGACCGACCTGAACGCCGCCATCGTGCCGGCCTCTGAGATCGCGGCCGGCTCGGTCGGGACCGAGGCGGTCGGTTCCGGCCCCTTCAAGCTGGATAGCTGGAGCCCGAACGAGCGCTCGGTCCTGTCGGCCAATGCCGAATGGTGGGGCGACGGGCCGTCGATCGGCGGCATTGAGGTCCGGGTCATGCCGGACGAGACGGCGATCCTCGCGGCCTTGCGCACAAAGGCGATCGATTTCGCGCTGCTGAATGACCCGCTGGTGGCGTCGCTGGTGGCGGCGGAAAGCTCCGTCGAGCTGAACCGCGCGCCGGCGATCTCCTATCACGTGCTGCAGCTCAACCCCTCGCGGCCGCCGATGGACAATCTGGCGGTGCGCCAGGCCATCTCCTGTGCCATCGACCGCCAGCAGGTGCTGGACACGGCGTCGCTGGGCGAAGGCAAGGTGACCGGGCCGCTGACCATCCCGGCCTACCAGTCCGATCCGGACACCCTGTTCTGCTATGAGCAGGACGTGGATCGCGCCAGGCAGCTTCTGGCCGACTCCGGCCAAACGGACATCACCCTGAACCTGATCGCCGCCCGGGGCGAGCCGCCGACCGCGGTCGCCGAGGCGCAGGTGATCCAGGCGCAGCTCGGCGAGATCGGCATCGGTGTCGAGATCGAGGTGCTGGAGCTCAACGTCTATGTCGACCGCTGGCTGAAGGCCGATTTCGACGTGGCGGCGGCGCATAATGGCGGCCGGGCCGACCCCTACACCATGTACACCCGCTACTGGACCCGGGACGGCAACCTGCAGAAGGTCTCCAATTACATCGACGACACCCTGGACAGCCTGATGCGCCAGGGACGCGAGGAGACCGACCCGACCGCGCGCCAGCGCATCTTCGCCGAGTTCGAGCAGCATCTGACCGAGATGGCACCCTGGGTCTGGCTCTATAACGGCTACGAGTACACCGCCCAGCAGGCCTACGTGGACGGCTTCGTGCCGATGCCGAACGACTCGCTCTACGGCCTGAGCCAGGTCAGCCTGAACCGGTGATCCGGCGGGGCCGAATTGCTCAATTGCGGCCTCAATCCACGTCGTCCCCGGGCTTGACCCGGGGACCCATGGCCCCGTTCGTGCTGCCGCAGGAATTGCCGCGCTACCCGCGAGATGGGTCCCCGGGTCGAGCCCGGGGACGACGCGGGGGTGGATGGGAAGGGACGTTCGGGACAGATAGACCCGGCCCGATGGATCGGCGGGCATGAGCTACGCGCTGCGGCGCCTGGTGCTGTTCCCGCCGATCCTGCTCGGCGTCTCGATCCTGGTCTTCGTGGCCATTCGTCTGGTGCCTGGCGATGCGATCATCGCCATGCTGGGCACCGAGGCGGGGCTGCTGACGCCCGACCAGCGGGCGGCGCTGGCCGCCTATTTCGGCATCGACAAGCCCTGGCTGGTGCAATACGGCCATTGGATCGGCAACGCGGTCCAGGGCGATCTGGGCCTGTCGGTGATCCACGGCCGGCCGGTGATGGCGGTGATCCTCGAGCGATTCCCGCTGACCCTGGAACTGGCATTCCTGTCCATGCTGGTGGCCCTGGCGATCGGCATCCCGGCCGGGGTGCTGGCGGCCAGCCATCCGGAACGGCCGATCGATCTGGCGACCCGCATCGCTGCCATGCTGGGCCAGTCGACGCCAAATTTCCTGCTGGGCCTGGTGCTGATCTTCGCCCTGTCGGTGGGGTTCGGGATCTCGCCGAACATCGGCGTGCATGTGCCGTTCCTGCAGGACCCGCTGGCCAATCTGCGCGAGATGCTGTTGCCGGCGATCACGCTCGGCACGGCCTTCGCCGCCTCGGTGATGCGCACCACCCGGTCCACCATGCTGGACGTGCTGGGTGACGATTTCGTCCGCACCGCCCGCAGCAAGGGCGTGGCCGAGCCCGGCGTGGTCTGGCGGCATGCCTTCCCCAACGCGCTGATCCCGGTGGTCACCCTGACCGGCGTCGAGCTCGGCTATCTGCTGGGCGGCGCGGTGATCGTGGAGGAGCTGTTCGCCCTGCCCGGCCTCGGCCGGCTGGTGCTGAATGCCATTACCCAGCGCGACTACGCCCTGGTGCAAGGCGCCGTGCTGTTCATCGCCTTTAACTTCATGGTGCTCAACCTGCTGGTCGACCTCGCCTATGCGGCGCTCGACCCGCGTATCCGGCTGGGCAGCGAGCGATGAGTGCGCTCAAGGGCCTGATGACCCATCCCAGCGGGCGCATCGGCAGCATCATCATCCTGCTCTACGGGCTGCTGGCCCTGGCCGGACTGCTGACGCTGGTGCCGTACGATCCGGTGGCCCAGTTCCCGGCGGCGCGGCTGTCCGGGCCGAGCGCGGCGCATCTGATGGGCACCGATTTGTTCGGCCGCGACGTGTTCAGCCGGCTGGTGGTCGGCGTCCGCACCTCCTTCGTCATCGCCATCGCCTCCGTCGCCATCGCCGGCACCGCCGGAACGGTGATCGGGCTGGTGGCAGCCTGGTGGGGCGGCTGGCGAGACGGGCTGCTGATGCGGGTGATGGACGTCTTCCTGGCCTTCCCGGCGATTCTGCTGGCGCTGCTGGTGGTGACCGTCGCCGGGCCGGGCACGGTGACGACCATTCTGGCGATCGCCGTCGTCTACACGCCGATCTTCGCCCGGGTGGCGCGCGGTCCGGCCCTGTCGATCAAGGCGCGGGAATTCGTCGACGCCGCCCGCAGCTTCGGCAGCGCGCAATCATATATCCTGACCCGCCATCTGCTGCTGAACCTGGCCGCGCCGCTGACCGTGCAGGCCACCCTTGCGCTGTCCTGGGCACTGCTGACCGAGGCGGCGCTCAGCTTCCTCGGCCTAGGCACCCAGCCGCCGGCCCCATCTCTTGGCCTGATGCTCAGCGAGGCCCGCAACCTGATGGAGCTGGCGCCCTGGCTGCTCGCCTTCCCTGGCGCGGCGATCATGCTGGGGGTGCTCGGCTTCAACCTGCTGGGCGACGCGCTGCGCGACGTGATCGATCCGCGCAGCCGGGAGGCCCGGGCATGACCGCTCCGCTGCTCACCGTCGAAGGGCTCAGCGTCGGCTTCGGCGGCGATCCTGTGGTGCACGATGTCGGCTTCGACATCCGGCCCGGCGAGACCCTGGCCATCGTCGGCGAATCCGGCTCGGGCAAGTCGGTGACGGCGCTGTCGATCAATCGGCTGATCGACCATGCCGGCGGCCGGATCCTGGGCGGCCGCATGCCATTCCGGCGGCAGGACGGGTCAGAGATCGACCTGGCGCGGGCATCCCAGGCGGAGATGCGGCGCATCCGCGGGGCGGAGATCGGGATGATCTTCCAGGAGCCGATGACCTCGCTGAACCCGGTGCAGCCGGTCGGCCGGCAGGTGGCGGAATCCTTCGTGCTGCACCAGGGCCTGTCGGCCGGCGCGGCGCTCGCCAAGGCGCGAGAGGCGCTGGAACGGGTCCGCATCCCCGATGCGGAGCGGCGCATGCGCGACTATCCCCACCAGCTTTCCGGCGGCATGCGCCAACGGGTGATGATCGCCATCGCACTGGCCTGTGCGCCGCGGCTGCTGATCGCCGACGAGCCGACCACCGCGCTCGACGTCACCATCCAGGCGCAGATCATGGCCCTGCTGGCCAAGCTCCGCGAGGAGATCGGCATGGCGGTGCTGTTCATCACCCACGACATGGGCCTGGTCGCCGAGATCGCCGACCGGGTGATGGTCATGCGCAAGGGCGCCGTCGTGGAACACGGGCCGCTGGACACGGTCTTCGAGCAGCCGTCGCACGCCTACACCCGCACCCTGCTGGACGCCGTCCCGCATTTCCGCGGTGGAGCGGCGGTGCGCCCGACGAGGGACGAAGTGCAGTCCGGGCCCGACCCAGTCCTGTCGGTCTCCAACCTGTCTGTCCGCTATCCGGTGCGGGCCGGCTTGCTGCGCCGGGTCGTCGGAGTCGTGCACGCGGCCAACGGCGTCGATGTCTCCCTGAACGCCGGCGAGACGCTGGCCATCGTCGGGGAGAGCGGCAGCGGCAAGTCGACCATTGCCCGCGCCATCCTTGGCCTCGTCAAGGCGGCCGAGGGATCCGTTTCGGTCGTCGGCGATGGCGCCGACAACCGGCGGCCGCAGATGGTGTTCCAGGACCCGTTCGCCTCCCTCAACCCGCGCTTGCGGGTGCGCGGCCTGCTGGCGGAGCCAGTGATCGCGACCGGCGCCCGGATCGACGAAACGGTGGTCGACCGGATGGCGGCGCTGCTCGACCGGGTCGGGCTGCCCGCCGACAGCCTGGAGCGCTACCCGCATCAGTTCTCCGGCGGCGAGCGTCAGCGGCTGTGCATCGCCCGGGCGCTGATGACCGACCCACGCATCGTGCTGCTGGACGAGGCGGTCTCCGCCCTCGATGTGTCGGTCCAGGCCCAGGTCCTCGAGCTGCTGACCGAGTTGCAGGCGGAGCGCGGCCTCACCTACCTGTTCATCTCCCACGACATGGCGGTGGTGGAGCGCGTGGCCCACCGGGTCGCGGTCATGTATGCCGGACAGATCGTGGAGATCGGCGATGCGGCCAAGGTGCTGGGCGGCCCGGCCCACTCCTACACCCAACGCCTGATCGCCGCCGTCCCGACCACCGACCGGTCCCGCCGCCGCGCGTTCGCCCTCGACACCAGCGAGCCGCCCTCCCTGCTCCGGCCGCCGGACTACGTTCCGCCAGTCCCGGACTGGCGTCAGGTTGCGCCGGACCATATGGTCCGAAGCGAGATTTGAGGCGGGACGTGGTGGAGATGGCAAAGGACAGGTCAAAGGCGCTCGAAGGGTCCTGGGACAGCAATGCCGGCAACTGGACCCAGGCCGTGCGCGAGGGGCAGATCCCGTCCCGCCGCGCCGGCACCGACGATGCGATCGTGGCGGCGATCATAGACCGGAAACCAACGCGCTTGCTGGATGTCGGCTGTGGCGAGGGCTGGCTGATCCGGCGGGTTCGCGAAGCACTGGACTGCCAGGCGGTGGGCATCGACGGGTCAGGCTCGCTGGTAGCCGATGCCCGGAAATCCGATCCGGACGGTGACTACCGTGTCGTCTCCTATGACGCGCTGATCAGCGAGCCGGCGGCGCTCGGCGACCCGTTCGACGTCATCGCCTTCAACTATGCGATCCTGGACGAGGACGCGGTGCCCCTGCTCTCCGCGGCACGGTCGCTGCTGGCGCCGGACGGTGCCGTCATCATCCAGACTCTGCATCCGCACACACAGGACGGCCCCTATCGCGACGGATGGCGCACGGAGGATTTCTCCGGCTTCGACTCGCCCGGCTGGCAGCCCATGCCTTGGTATTTCCGGACCCTGGAAACCTGGCACGCGGCGATCCACACGGCCGGCCTGGCGTTGGCCGGCCTGGCGGAGCCCATGGCCGAGGACGGAGACCGTCCGCTGTCGCTGATCCTGACCTGCGAGGCCAAGCAGCCGACGCGCTGGCAGGCGACCGAAGATCGGCCGGTCCTGGCCGGTCGGTCATCCTTCGACAGGCTCAGGATGAGGTGAGTTGATTGTCACGCCCTGAGAAGCCTCGCAACTGCTTATCCTCATCCTGAGCCTGTCGAAGGACGAGGATGGCCGCCAGCAGGTTCTTGGCCGCCAATTATCGGAGTAAGGCGGCAGCCTGATCGGCCAGGGCCTCCAGAAGCGGGCGTTCCGGCCGGCTGCGCGCCAGCACGCGCAGGCCCGTCAGCAATCCAAGCAAAGTGCGCGCCGTGTCGACGGAGTCGATATGGGCCGGAATCTCGCCGGAATCCTGGCCGTCGAGGATGCGGTCGCGGAAGAAGCCTTCGGTCTCGCGGAGACCGGCGGCCACCGCATCGGCGACCTCCCGGTCATGGGGCGAGAGCTCGATGGCCGTGTTGACCAGGAAGCAGCCGGACCGGCTGCGGTCCGACAGGGCCGCGCCGATTGCGCCCTCGAAGACCGAGAGGATGGCCGCGCGCGGGGTGTGGCGGGTCTGCAGGGTGTCGAGCCAGCTGCGCCGGTGGTAGGTCTCGTAGTGTTGCAGGGCCTTCAGGAACAGGCTGCGCTTGTCGCCAAAAGCGGCGTAGATGCTGCCGCGGTTGAGGCCCATGCAGTCGACCAGATCCTGGATGGAGGTCGCCTCGTAGCCGCGCGCCCAGAAGGCCTGCATGGCCTTCTCCAGCACCTCGGCATCATCGAACTGCTTTTCCCATGGCATGGCGGCACTCTAGCGAGTGAAGAACAATCGTTCAATATCCGCCACTTGGCGCAGGTTTCGCTGTTCAATCAACCGATATGCCCCGGATTCTCGCCCAACCGCTCCGTTGACGCCTCCCTCCATCGGGCCTAGCGTATTTGATCGATCGTTCAAATAAGATCAGGGAGGGAAGAATGAGCGTGTCTTACGTCGAGCGGGAACAGGCGAGCGAAGCGACCCATGCCTTCTATGACAAGGCGGAGGACCGCTTCAAAGCCCTGCTGAACATCTTCAAGGTCTTCGGCCACCACCCGGAATACGGCAACGTCTTCACCGACCTGATCATGGCGATCCTCAAGGACGGCGAGATCGACTGGCTGACCAAGGAGCTGCTGATCCTCAAGGCCACCCAGGGCAATGACTGCCAGTACTGCGTCATCCAGCACGAGCGGCTGTGCGACATGCTGGGCATGCCGGCGGAGAAGGTGGCCGATATCGACGGCGTGAAATACCGCACCAGCCCGCATTTCACCGAGGGCGAGGTCGCGCTGCTGGATTTCTGCATTCAGATCGGCGAGGACGCCAACCGCATCCCCAAGGAGCTCTGGGAGCGGCTGCACAAGCACTGGACCGAGCCACAGATCGTCGACGCCTGCTTCGTCATCACGACCTACATCATGGTCTCGAAGTTCGGCGACGCCCTGGGCGTGGAACTGGAACCGATGTTCGACGGCGTGAAGCCGGTCCTGACCATCAACCACTGAGCGGGAGACGCGGAGGCGGGCTCAAAGCCCGCCTGCCCGACCAAGACGCCCATGTCAGCCATCGAGATGTTCGCTGGCCCCAATTGCCGCTACTGCCAGGCCGCCAAGGACCTGCTGGCGGCAAAGGGCCTCGCTTACACCGAGCGCGACATCAGCGACCCGGAAATCCTGCACGAACTCCGCGAGCGGCTGCCGCGTGAGAAAGCGATCCCGCAGATCTTCATCGACGGCGAGCACATCGGCGGCTATGAGGATTTGCGCCTGCGACTTGACGGGTAGTAGGCACCGGGTCGCTTCGGAGTCGCGCTCGAATTCGCCCAGGAGGGCCGGAGAAACCGGCCGGCTGGTTTCGAGTTTCCAATCCCTTTTGGCGCCCTACCGAACGCTAGAGGTATGAGCGGACTGAACAATGGTCATTCTGAAGCGCGCGAGCAAGGCCTTGACGACGGCACTAGGTGCATCCGTGGCCGTTGGTCGCTTGGTGTAGTGACCAAAGCGGGATCATCTCGACTCACCCAAGCCCCGACTCACCAGGCACCTGGCTTACCATGTGATGGACCGAGTAGCGGCCGACGAGCGGCGAAACCTCGCGCAGCGCCTTCAGCTCTAGGTCGTTGTCGCCGACGGCGAACTCGCTGAGCGCTTCGATCGTTGTACTCCATGTCTCGTTCTCTAAATCCTTGCTTTCCACTAGATCAGATAGCCGCTTGGGATTTTCCGCTTCCGCTTCCTGCACGGCATCTATGGCGCCAATCACCTGCTTCGCGAATTGGGGAGTGCCGGTCACAAGGGCCAGTAGCACTTGTACGGAACGAAAGTTTCCGGGGCGGTCTGGAGTTCCGAGGAAGCGGCCAAGTCCTTCGGCCGAGAGCGCCGCTTTGTAGAGCCGGTAGATGTTGACGAAGCGCTTGACCGAGCGCGGGGTTCGCGGCATGAGCGGCGCAACTTCGTTCATGAAGCTGAACTCATCCTCAGTGATCAGCAGTCCTTCTGCGGGCAGCTTGTCCGGCTCGTCAGTCATCTTCGGCGCGGCCTCTGCCTCGGCAGTGACGTGTCTCGCAGGCGAGCGCAGAGGAATACTCGGGCCGGGGTCCGGGGAAGCCTGTTGCGCCGGCACCAAGGTCGCAAGGTCGTCGAGTTCGCCTTCGCCGTTCGAATCCGGGACGTCCGGATCAGGCGGTTGACGGGAATCGATTTCATCCGTCGAGATCAGACTATTGATCATGCGCCTGACCGAAGCAGGCTCCATCTTGCGCAGCCAGAACGGCACTTGAAAGATCTTCTCGAGAAAATCCTGGCTATCAGCAGGAGCGCGCTGCGCTCCTTCTTGGTCGGGCGTACCCGCGCGGATCGACTCGTCGGCCAGCATGTCTTCGTAGTGCTTGTTCAGCGCACGCGAGACCCAACGGGAATCGACCCCGACTACTACGACGAAGAGCGGAAAGAACAGCAGAAGATGTACCGCTTCTAATACGCGTACTACCCGCGTCGGAGGGTAGCAGCGGTCTAGATCGTCGATATAGAGAATGATCCGGTCGACGCGGGGCAAATCTGGATCGGCCTGCTCCGCGCGCTGTTTCTCCATGAGATCTGAGAGCTTCTGGAAGTCGCGATGAATCATCGCGATCAGTCCAAGGTGCTTTTCGTAGTCGGCGCTCCCGACGCGCTCTTGAATAAACCTGCCGAGCCTCGCTTGCGAGGTCGATTCACGAAGGCTCGCTTTTGCCCGTTCCTCTTCCAGCCGTGCGGCAGTCACATTGGCCATTGCCGAGGCCAGCTTCTCCTCGGCATTCTTCCTTGTGGTTTCCGCTGTGCGCACGCGCTCTTCGTAGTCGTCGCGATCCTTGGACTTTGCGCTTTCGATCTTCTCTTCGATGGTTGCCTGAAGCGCGTCCAACCGGTCGAAAACCGGGGACGCGCGGGCCAGTCTGGTACTGACCCAAGTGGTCGCCGCACCGCCCAACAGGAGCAACTCGGCAAGGAGCCCGAACCAGCCAAGCCCAACTTGCAGCCAGGTCTGCAGATAGACGATTGCGGCTGGAATGGCAGCCGCGAGGCCAACGATCCACCAGAAAGCGCAAGTCCTGTAGACTTTTGCCGCGCTCAAAATCCGCCACCAGAAACCTGCTCTCGAGGCCAGGACTTGGGTCTCTGCGAATACTTCGCGTGCCCGTTCCACGGAGATCGCAGACGACTCGAGATCCTTCGCTGCCTCCTTCAGGCGCGGGCTGCCGGAGACTTCCGCCGCAGTGTTAAGCAGCTCCCTAAGCTCTTCGAGCGGCGCACCGCAGTTCTCGTCGACACTGGCGCTCAGGACGTTTCGCAGTTGGGCGTCTGACAAAGGCTTCGCCGGCTCCAGCTTCCGAAGCTTGGATTCGGCATCGCGGACCTCCCGGTTCGCACGCTTAACACGGGCTTCGGCATTCTGCAGGTCTGTCTGCGCCTCTTCGCGCAGGGCAGAAGCGATCTCAAGCCGGTTCAGCACCTTGTTGAATTCGTCAGCGTCATCATTCTCCTGATCGAGGTAGCTGCGCAGTTCATTGAATATGGTGCTGACAAGGCTCGCCCAGAGATCTGTCTCGGCGTAATGCCACGCATTGAAGGCGATCGGGCAGATGTTCGGCCAATAGAGTTCTTTTGATTCGGTCTCGTCGCCGGACAGCGCCTTAATTTCCTCGCGCAACTGGTTCATGAAAAACGTCTTGCCTGATCCCCAGTCGCCAAATAGCCCGATAGAAAGCGGAGGCGACAGCGCTCGAGAGGCCATGACCCTTGCGAAGGCGCTCACATAGCGGCTGATGTTGAGACTGTCGTCTTCGACAGCGCGGTCTGTGTTGAATCGAGCGATCAGTTGCTTTCGCTCGATCCTTACGACGTGTTCCGCGCCGAGACCGTGCAGATGGCGCTCCCAGGCAGCTGGCCAAAACTCTTCGAGTTTGCCTGCGACGTCGGGAGAAAGCTGAACCCCTCCCGAGCGGCTCGACCAGGCCTTCTCCTCGCCGGTTGCGGAAATCAGGGTTGCGCGGTCGACAAAAGGAGCGGTCGCAAGAGCAGACCATCGCACTGGGACTATGCGCGAGGTCTTGCCTTGAGCTCGGAGGTCGTCGCGCCAATGGGGCATCTCCTCGACCGCTCCGACAACGTTCCCCACACCGACGAGCCCGCGTGGACCGTCTCCCTGGGCGACTAGGTACACTCTCTCGCCGAGACTAATCTCGCGTCGCTGGCCAGTGCTCCAACCGAACTCGACGGATCCCTCCGATTTGAGGCGATCGACCGGAGGTTGGAGCTTCGATTCCGGGTATAGGGCCGGGTTCCAGGTCAGCAGGAATGCGGCCGATCCGGGTTCGGCTGGTAAATCTCCTGGGACGGAAAAGCCTGCCGCACGCCACCATCGTTTCCATTCATCCGCCTCGCGGTGCGCGCCAGAGTCGCAGATGTAACTCAGCCACTCGCCGCGAACGCGGTCGATGTCGCTCCCCGAGCCGCCCACAAGTTCGAGCAACGACTTGTCGTCGCGCGCCAGCAGAGCCAAGGTGACATAGTCTCGACCCCACACACGCTTACGATCCAGAAAGAAACTCTCGGCGGCTCGAAAGGACTCGAAGAGGGCCAAAGAGAATGGAACTGCAGCGGGATCAAGCGGTGGTGGCCGACTTAACTTACTTGGGATGCGACTCCCTGAACCGCCCAACAGCGCTCTCACCTTGGCGAATGCTCCGGTCTTACCGGACGCCGCGACCAACAACGAACCTCTCAGCAGGTGCCCGGCATCGAGCGGCCGACCAGCGCTCAGGCGCCAAGCGTTCGAGAGAGCGTCGGTGACGTGCGGCTCGAATTGAAATCGTCCTAAGTCAACTAGGGAGAAATGTGCACTCGTGGATTGCATACCCACCTCTGGCGTGCTCGTTCCGTACTCTATTCAACTATACGTCGTTGAGACGCATTGGTCGCCAGGCAGTTTTCGTGGTGTTGAGGCCCAACAATCGGACAACTACCTCACACCTGTTCCGGTCTTCGTCAGCAATGAACTGCGACTGCTCTCCTGTGGGGTGTGTTCGCGCTTCTGTCGACCCTCCAGCAGATGGATAAAACCCGCCATGCGGCCCGAAGGGCGGATCGACGGCCAAATTGTCACCGATTCAAGAACCTAGCCGGCATTGTGCTCGACCGCGGAGACTTTGAAGGGCTGCAGAGGTGGAGCGCGGTGGTCGTTGCCAAAGTGGTACTGGTTGCCACGAGGAGTGTTGAAGATCTTTACAGATTTACGCTTATTACGATGGCTCAGGAGGAGCGTCCTGCCCTCGCACTGAACCTGCCTCCATCGCCTGTGTTCAGGTATCTGGGAACTCAGTGGGTCGGCCAACCTAGGCTGCATCGAAACCGGCGATCTTTCGTATATGCCGTTGATTCTATGGTGACCGCTCAGAAACTAGAATCCTTCACCTGCTGAATAAAGGTAAGTGGCTCCTCCAGCTGAACCAATTGGTTACGGTGCGGGGCCATGGGCAGTGCTCGGGTGCCGGTCAACCATAACCATATTCGGCGTCGGCTGGCTAGCCGCCCGGGCCGCAATCGATGCAGCGCGGCGGCGGCTCGGGGCCCATCTCCAGCGCCCGGTTGAGGGTGCGCAGCGCGGTGCGCACGCCTTCCTCGATGACCGGGTGGTAGAACGGTCGCTCTAGGATCTCGCCGACGGTCAGGTTCGACTGGAGAGACCAGGCCAGGAGGTGGGCAAGGTGCTCGGCCCGCGGGCCCACCATCTCCGCCCCGAGGAAGCGGCCGGTGTTGCGCTCGCCATAGACCCTCAGCAGGCCCTTGTTGACGCCCATCACCCGGGCGCGGCCCTGGTCGGACCATTCGACCTCCCCGGTGACGAAATCGGTGCCGGCCTCGGTCAACTCGCGGAACGAGGCACCGACCATCATCACCTGGGGATCGGTGAACATCACCGAGATCGGCGCGCTCCGGGCCAACCGGCGGATCTCCGGGTAATTGCCGGCGTTGTACCCGGCGGCGAGGCCCTCGTCGGCCGCCTCGTGCAGCAGCGGCAGGCGGTTGTTGGCGTCGCCGGCGATGAAGATCCGGCTGTCGCCGCACTGGCCGGTGTAGCGGTCATGCACCGGGACACCCCGGCCGTCGCGCTCCAGGGTCGTGTTCTCCAACCCGAGCGCGTCGACGTTCGGCTCGCGGCCGGTGGCGACGAGCGCCCAGTCGAAGCGCTCGGTCCTGGTCTCGCCGTCCTCGAGATAGTCGATCTCCACCCCATTGTCCGCGCGGGCATGCCGCGTCACCTCGGCGTGCGGGTGGAACGGGAACTCCTCGGCGAACAGCGACCGCGCGGTCGCGAGGACCTCGGGATCGGTGAGCGGGCCGACGAGATTGTCCCGGCCGAATAGCGTGGTGCGCACGCCGAGCCGGCTCAGCGCCTGGCCGAGCTCGAGGCCGATCACGCCGGCGCCGAACACCGCGACCGAGGACGGCAGGTCGTCCCAATCGAACACGTCGTCGTTCACCGCCAGCCGGTCGCCGAAGCCCTCGAACACCCTGGGCACGCTGGAGCGCGACCCGGTGGCGATGACGATGCGGTCGGCCGCGACGCGCCGGCCGTCGGCCAGGTCCAGCTCGGTGTCCGAGCGGAATGTGGCCATCGATTGGACCCGATGGTCCTCCGGCCACCCCTCGACCGCCTCGACGACGAAGCCGACGAACCGGTCGCGTTCGGCCTGGACCCGCCGCATGACCGCGGCGCCGTCGATCACAGGCTCGGCATAGGTGACGCCCATGGGCGCGGTGTGGCGGCCGTGATGCGCCGCCTCGGCGGCGGCGATCAGCAGCTTCGAGGGCATGCAGCCGACCCGCGCGCAGGTGGTGCCGTAGGCCCCGCCCTCGATCAGCAGCACGCTGTCGGTGGCCTTGGTCGCTTCGCGATAGGCCCGCATGCCGGCGCTGCCGGCTCCTATGATCGCCACGTCGACCGTAATCTGTTCCATGATTGGCCTCCCAATTCGCTCGATGACGCACCCGCCCGCCACCAACGCCAAGCGCGCCGGCCAGGAATACGGCTCTCGGCGCCGGCGGGAAAGGACGCGTTGCCCGCCAATACGGGATCATACCGCTGATGGAGGCAGAGCGGGGTGTCGGTGAAGCAATCCGTCGCGGCAGGGCCTTCCGCAAGGGAATGCCACGCCGTGGCTCAGGGAGCCGGCACGATGATGGAACAGTGGCAGGGATGGTGACCGCTCAGGGGCTCGAACCCTGGACCTACTGATTAAAAGTCAGTTGCTCTACCAACTGAGCTAAGCGGTCACGGCGCGGGACCATAGGCAGCGCGGCGGTTGCGGTCAACCGTGCCGGCGGGACGATTTGGCGTCGGACCGGCGCCGCAGCGCGGCTGGTGGGATGCGGTGGAGTCGAACCACCCGGCGCCCGCCCCTCGGTTTCGCGCCGCCGGTTTTACGGACCGGCGAGGGGAACGCATCCCGTGGTCGCGTGGACATCGCCGCGTGGTAGGGACCCCGGGACTCGAACCCGGACATGACGTGCGGTTTGAGCGCACCGCCTTTACCGGTTTGGCCAGGTCCCCGCCGGCGGCGGGAGCAATGGTGCGGGTGGCAGGACTCGAACCTGCAAACTCCGGGGTCTAAGCCCGGCATCTTTACCAGTTTGATCACACCCGCCCAGTATCGCTTGGCGTCCCTCCTCTCTATTGCGCATACGAAAAAACCGCCTCGCGGTGCCGCGGGCGGTCGGTGGTGCCGGTATCAGGATTGTCAGATCAGCTCGATCGCGATCCTGAGCGCGCGCACGCCAACACGCCCGCCTCCGCCGGAGGCAGGTCGGTGGTCAGTCGGTAGGATTTCGCGTGCGCGTTCATAGCGGCGGGGAGTATCGGGAAATGGCCGACAATGTCAAGGACACCACCCTCCCCGCGTCGTGCCCGGGCTTGACCCGGGCACCCAGTCCGGCGGCCGTGAGATGGGTCCCCGGATCAAGTCCGGGGACGACGGGTATGGGAGGGGAGGCCCGGGACGCCGGAACGCCCTATTTCCGGTGCTTCGCGCCCGTGAACCGGTTGGCGAGGCGGTCGTGGACGCGGGGGCTGACGAAGTGGCTGATGTCGCCGCCGAGCTGGCCGATCTCCTTCACGAAGCGGGAGGAGATGAACTGGTTGCGGTCCGAGGCCATAAGGAAGACGGTCTCGATATGCGGGTCGATCTTGGCGTTCATGGCCGCCATCTGGAACTCGTACTCGAAGTCGGAGACCGCGCGCAGGCCGCGGATGATCAGGCCGGCGCCGGTCTCCCGCGCGAAATGCATCAGCAGGGTATCGAAGGCCCGGACCTCGATATGGGTGCTGTTCTCCGGCAGGGTCGCGACCTCTTCGCGGACCAGCTCGACCCGCTCGTCGGCGCTGAACAGCGGCCCCTTGCCGGCATTGCGGGCGATCGCGATGACCAGATGGTCGACCAGCCGGGTGGCCCGCTGGATGATGTCCATATGGCCGTTGGTGACCGGGTCGAAGGTGCCGGGATAGATGCCGATCCGTTTTTCCGTCATCGCCCTCGCCCCGTCCTAGGTGCCCGGTCTATCCGGCGTCGTCGCCGGCCGGCGCGTCTCCGTCGCCCGCATCCCCGGCGCCTTCGCCCTCGGCACCTTCATCCTCGCCGTTCTCCTGGACGCGGGCAACCGACACGACCCGGGCGCCGTCCTCGACCTTGAAGACCGTCACGCCCATGGTCTTGCGGGCGGCGATGCGGACATCGTCGATGGGGGTGCGGATGATCGTGCCGCCATCGGTGACCAGGATGATCTCGTCGCCATCGGCGACCGGGAAGCTGGCGGCGATGGCCTGGTTCTTCTCGCCCATCTCCATGTTCCAGATGCCCTTGCCGCCGCGCCCGGTGAGGCGATAGCCGTGGGAGGAGCTGCGTTTGCCGAAGCCCTGCTCGCTGATGGTGAGGATGAAATCCTCCTCCGCCGCCATCTGGTCGTAGCGCTCCTGGCTGAGCTCGATCTCGTCGCCGGCGACCTCGTCGGCGCCGTCGCTCTCCTCGCCCTCGGCCTGGCGCAGCGCGTTGGCCCGCTTCAGGAAGGCGCGGCGCTCCTCGGCCGTGGCCTCGCTGTGCGTCAGCATGGTCATGGAGATGACCCGGTCGTCGTCGCCGAGCTTGATGCCGCGCACGCCGGTTGAGGTGCGGCCGCTGAAGATGCGCACATCGGTGACCGGGAAGCGGATCGACATGCCCAGATGCGAGGCCAGCAGCACGTCCATCTCCTCGGTGCAGGTGCTGACCCCGATCAGGCTGTCGCCCTCGTCCAGCTTCATGGCGATCTTGCCGTTGCGGTTGATGTTCTCGAAGTCGGACAGGCGGTTGCGCCGCACATTGCCGCTGGCGGTCGCGAACATCAGGCAGAGATCGCCCCAGCTGTCCTCGTCCTCCGGCATCGCCATGACGGTCGAGATGCTCTCGCCCTCCTCCAGCGGCAGCAGGTTGACCAGGGCCTTGCCGCGGGCCTGCGGGGCCGCCTCGGGCAGGCGGTAGACCTTCAGCTTGTAGACGATGCCGCGGCTGGAGAAGAACAGCATCGGCGTGTGGGTGTTGGCGACGAAGACCTCGGTGACGAAATCGCCATCCTTGGTCGACATGCCGGTGCGGCCCTTGCCGCCGCGGTTCTGGGCCCGGTAGGTCGATGCTGCGACCCGCTTGATGTAGCCGGTGTTGGTGACGGTGACGACCATGTCCTCGCGCTGGATCAGGTCCTCGATGTCGGCCTCGAACTCGGCATCGACGATCTCGGTGCGGCGCGGATCGCCGAACTGTTCCTTGATCTCGATGAGCTCGGCGCGAAGGATCTCCAGCAGCCGCTCGCGGCTCCCCAGGATGTTCAGCAGCTCGGCGATCTCGTCGACGACGGAACGCAGCTCGTCGCCGATCTTGTCGCGCTCCAGCCCGGTCAGCCGGTGCAGGCGCAGATCCAGGATGGCGCGGGCCTGGGCCTCGGACATGCGATAGGTGCCGTCCTCGGCGACCGGTCGGTCCGGCTCGGCCACAAGCTCGATCAGCGGGGCGATATCGCCGGCCGGCCAATCGGTTGCCATGAGTTGTTCACGCGCCGTCTGAGGGTCTGGCGCGCGCCGGATCAGGGCCACCACCTCGTCGATATTGGCCACGGCGACGCCCAGGCCGAGCAGCACGTGGGCCCGGCTGCGCGCCTTGGCGAGCTCGAAATTGGTGCGCCGGGTGATGACCTCCTCGCGGTGGGCCAGGAAGGCATCGATGATCTGGCGCAGGTCGAGCTGCTGCGGCTTGCCATTGTGCAGCGCCAGCATGTTGACGCCGAACGAGGTCTGCAGCGGCGTGTAGCGGAAGAGCTGGGCCAAGACCACTTCGGCGACGGCGTCCCGCTTCAACTCGACGACCATCCGGACGCCGTCGCGGTCGCTCTCGTCGCGCAGGTCGGCGATCCCCTCGATGGTCTTGTCGTTGACCACCTCGGCGATGCGCTCCATCAGCCGCGCCTTGTTGACCTGGAAGGGGATCTCGGTGACCACGATCGCCTCGCGGTCCTTCCGGATTTCCTCGATATTGGTGAGGGCCCGCATCACCACGCTGCCGCGGCCGGTGTGGTAGGCGGCGCGCACGCCGGCGCGGCCGAGGATCAGGCCGCCGGTCGGGAAATCCGGGCCGGGCACGATCTCGATCAGGGAATCCATGCCGATGGTCGGGTCGTCGACCACCGCGCAGCAGGCGTCGATCACCTCGCCCAGATTGTGCGGCGGGATGTTGGTCGCCATGCCGACGGCGATGCCGCCGGCGCCGTTGACCAGAAGGTTGGGCAGCCGCGACGGCAGGACCTCGGGCTCGGACTCGCTCTCGTCGTAGTTGGGGCGGAAATCGACGGTGTCCTTGTCGATGTCCTCCAGCATAGACTCCGCCGCCTTGGCCAGCCGCGCCTCGGTGTACCGCATGGCCGCCGGCGGGTCGTTGTCCATGGAGCCGAAATTGCCCTGCCCGTCGATCAGCGGCAGGCGCATGGAGAAGTCCTGCGCCATGCGGACCATGGCGTCGTAGATGGCGGTGTCGCCGTGCGGGTGGTACTTGCCCATCACGTCGCCGACGATGGCGGCGGACTTCTTGAAGGGCTTGGACGAGTCGTAGCCGCCCTCCTTCATGGCGTAGAGGATGCGGCGGTGGACGGGCTTCAGCCCGTCGCGCACGTCCGGCAGCGCCCGCTGCACGATCACGCTCATGGCGTAATCGAGGTAGGAGCGCTTCATCTCCTCCTCGATGGTCACCGGCGAGATGTCGAAACCCGAGGGGTCGGAGGGGGAATCGGTCAAGGGATGTCCTAGGCAGGGAGGCCGCGAAACGCGCGGAATTCAAGGCTTCGCGCCGGATTCGGGCAGAGATCGTTTCAGCGGCCGGATTGTAACAAATTTCGCACATGCGAACAATGCGGCGAACCCGCTCAAACCCCCGGAATTCTGCGGTCCGGACGGGCCCGGTCAGCGCTCCGGAGCGGCCTCGACATCCTTCAGCGCCAGCAGGGCCGCCGCCGCGATCATCAGGCTGCCGGAAATACGGTTCAGCGACCGCATGAAGGGCCCGCCAAAGCGCCCCGCGACGCGCTCCGACGCCGAGCCGTAGAGCACCAGGATGGTGCCGTCGACGGCGATGTAGGTGGCCCCCAGGATCAGGAGCTGCGGCCAGATCGGCAGGGTCGCGTCGATGAATTGCGGGAACAGGGCGGCGAAGAAGAACACCGCCTTGGGATTGGCCGCGGAGGTGAAGAAGCCCTGGCGGAACAGCCGGGCGCCGTTGGCCGCGGCACCCCGGGCCAGCGCCGGCGGCGGGCTGCGGAAGGTGCGGATGCCGACATAGGCCAGATAGGCCACGCCGGCCCATTTCACCACTTGCAGCGCGTCCGCCGAGGTCGCCAGCACCGCCGCCAGGCCGAACGCCGCGGCGGTCATCTGCAACGCGTTGGCCGACAGGTCGCCGGCCGCCGTCGCCAGGCTCGGCCTGAGGCCATGGGTCATGCTGTTGGCGATCATCAGCACCTGGCTCGGCCCCGGCGGGGTCGCGAAGAAGATGCCGACGGTGGCGAGGTAGGCGAGATAGGTCTGGAGGGTCATCGGTTATCTGTCATTGAGGTGCGATGCTGCTCCTTCAACTCCGTCATTGCGAGGAGCGAAGCGACGCGGCAATCCACGGCTTGCCGATCAAGTGGATTGCTTCGCCTTCGGCTCGCAATGACGGCTGAATGGGCCGGCAATCCAGATGCCCGGACCCTAGAACGGGATCTCGTCGTCCAGGTCGCCGCCGCCACCGCCGCCGGACGGGCCGGGGCCGCCGCCGCCACCGCCATAGGACGGGCCGCTGTCGTAGCCGCCACCGCCTCCGCCGCCATCCTGGCGGCCGTCCAGCATGGTCAGTTCGCCGCGATAGGGGCGCAGCACGACCTCCGTGGTGTAGCGCTCGGCGCCGGAATTGTCGGTGAACTTGCGGGTCTCGATCTGGCCCTCGAGATAGACCTTGGAGCCCTTGCGCAGGAAGCGCTCGGCGACGCCGACAAGGTTCTCGTTGAAGATCACCACCCGGTGCCACTCGGTCTTCTCCCGGCGCTCGCCGGTGTTGCGGTCCTTCCAGGATTCCGAGGTGGCGACCGACAGGTGGCACACCCGCCCGCCATTCTGGAAGGTGCGCACCTCCGGGTCGCGGCCCAGATTGCCCACCAGGATCACCTTGTTGACGCTACCCGCCATTGTTTTGGTTCCGTCTGATGCGAGTCATGAGGTCGGGCACCTTACCGCCGGCCGTCATCCACCGCCAACTCATTCGGCCGCACCTTCGGTGGTGCCGCCGGCGGCACGCGTCGATAGGATGACGGTCCGACCCCTTATGATCATTCGCCGCCGGTCCGGCCGACCCGCCGCCGCACCGGGCAGACGTGCTCATCGATGGATAGCGCCGACCACATCTGGACCATCCTCCTGTTCGCCGGCCTGGTTCAGGGGCTCTTCGTCGCCGCCGTGCTGCTGGGCAACCGGGGGGCGGACAGGAGGGTCAGCGCCGTGCTGGCCGTCCTGAGCCTGGTTCTTGCCCTGATGATCGGCGAAGAGCTGGTGGACAGCGCCAATCTCTATTCGACCCTGCCGCACGCCGCGCTGATCGCCTTCCCGCTCCCTCTGGCGATCGGCCCGCTGATCGTCCTCTGCGCCCGGCAGCTTGGCGATCCGAACCGAGCCCTGCGGGCCCGCGACCTCCTGCATTTCGTGCCGATGGTCGCCGTTGTGGCGTATTTGGCCCCGTTCTACGGACTCGACGGCACAAGCAAGCTCATCGCCCTGGACGGCGAGATGCGGGAGCGCATCGCTCCGCTGGTGCTCTTCAAGGGCCTCCATGGTCTCGGCTACCAGATCGCCGCGATCATCCTGTGTGCACGGCCTCCGGAGACCGCCGGACCGGGAGGCCGGGCCCGCGTCGTGTGGTTCCGCCGCGTGCTGCTGGCCGCCCTGGTTCCGGTGATCCTCGTCCATGTTCTCTATTTCTATCCGTCGCTCGGTCCGGTCGAGTCGGACCGGGCGGGCAGCCTCGTCCTGGCGGTTATGCTCTATGCCTTCGCCTATGCCGCCATGCGGTGGCCCTTCTTCCGCTCGTCGGCCGGCGATGCGCCACGCCCCGCGGTCCTTGGGACCCCGCCAGTGAAGTACCGGACCTCATCGCTGGATCAGGAGCGCAAATACGAGATCCGCGACGCGCTGCTTTCCTACGTGAAGAGCAACGAACCGTTTCGCGATCCGGAGACCTCCCTCGGCGACATCGCGCAGGCAATCGGCGTTTCGACTCATGACCTGTCGCTGGTCCTCAACGACGTCCTGAAGATGAATTTCCACAGCTTCGTGAACAGCCACCGGATCGGGCTGGTCAAGGACATGATGGCGAACCCGGACCTCGACCACAGGACCCTGCTGGAGCTGGCCTTCGAGGCCGGTTTCAACAGCAAGACGTCGTTCAATCGGGTCTTCAAGGAGACCGTCGGGATGACACCGTCCGACTATCGGCGGCATCGCCCCGGCCAAGTGGAGAATTCGGGTCCCGTGTCGACGGCCGCCGTCCCGGATGGCTGAGGCCGGCCCCCCCCCGGCCATCCGATCCACCGGACCGGAGTTCCAGTCTATCGAGTGGGGCGAATGCGGTGCTCCGCGCCGGTATTCCATGGGCCGGCCATCGCCGTCATCGACCGCCGGCGGCGCGCCAAGCTCTCGAAGACGGAACGGTATAGCAGGAGATCACCGCGATGATCGCAAGACGCAGCCTTTGCAGCGCACTGCTGCTGGTGCTCGCCATGCTCCCGAACGCGTCCGCGGCCCAGACATCGGAGCGCGGGCAGTTGCTCTCGCTGACAGTCCACGGCGCGGCGCTGGAAAACAACCTGCTGGGATTCCCAACAGACCGGGACGTCCTGATCTACCTGCCGCCGAGCTATGCGGCCGCGCCGGCGCGGCGCTATCCGGTCGTCTATGTCCTGCACGGGATTACCGACCCCCTGACGGTCTGGACGGTGCCGTGGAGCGATGACGAGATCGACTACGGGACCCTGCAGGGCCTGATGGACCGTGGCGTGGCGGCCGGGCGCTTTCAGGAGATGATCCTGGTCCTGTTCGATGCCCGGACGCCGTTCTTCGGCTGTCACTACGTCAACTCCCCGGTAAAGGGGAATTGGCAGGATTTTCTCGCCCACGACCTGGTCGCCTATATCGACGCCAACTTCCGGACGCTGGACCGCCGGGAAAGCCGGGGCGTCATGGGCCACTCCATGGGCGGATACGGTGCGCTCCGCGCAGGGCTGGACCGTCCCGACGTGTTCAGCGCCGTCTACGGCCTGAGCCCCAGCCTCCTTGGATGGGGTGGAGACCTGTCCGCGGAGAATCCGGCCTTCGGCATCCTGGCGTCCGGCGCCGACCCGTCCGCGCATCTCGACTCTGATTTCTATGTCGGCGCGGTGATCGGGGTCAGCCAGGCTTTCTCGCCGAACCCGGATCGTCCTCCCTATTACGCCGACTATCCCTTCAAGATGAGCGCCGGCGGTCTCGTGCCCAATGAGCCGGCGCACGGCCTCTGGGAGTCGAACTTCCCCGCGAATCGGATCGACGCCTATCTGGCACAACCCTTTCGGTTGACCGGGCTGCGGTTCGACGCGGGCTTCGCCGATCAATTCACCCACATTCCGCCGACATCCCGGGCGTTATCGGAGGCCCTGACCGGCAAGGGCGTGCCGCATACCTTCGAGATGTACAACGGCGACCACCGCAACCGCCTGTGGGGCGAGGGCGGCCGTCTCTATTCGGAGGTGCTGCCCTTCCTGTCCCGGACTCTCCAGGGCGAGTGACGTCGGCACGAACTGGGCGAGGCTGGGTGCCGCCGTCACTCACGCAAAGCCCCTCACCGCGTCGTGCCCGGGCTTGACCCGGGCACCCATGCCGGCCGCCAGCGAGATGGGTCCCCGGATCAAGTCCGGGGACGACGGAAAAGAGAGGGAGCCAGCCAAGAAATACGTTAGGACTCCTAATCTTATTTCGGCGGCGGTGGCGGGACGGTCTGCTGGGCCGAGGGCCGGGCCGACTGGGTTTCCAGCCAGGCCGACAGGTTGGCGCTCTTGCCCATGAGCTCGGCGCTTTCCGGCGCCATGTTCATGTAGAAAACGATTGGCAGCAGTATGTGGTCGGCCAGGGTCGGCGTGTCGCCGACAAGGGTCTGGCGGCCGGCCAACGCGCCGTCGATCAGCCCGATGGTCTTCTCAAGGTCCGGCAGCGCGGCGTCGATCGCCGCCCGGTTCGGCTCCTGCCCGGCCATCTGCGGGTAGATGTAGCCGGCCAGCAGGTAGTTGCGGATCAGCGCCGGGTAGACGTAGTCGATGATCGCGCTGATCCACTGGGTCATCAGGGCGCGGCCGCCGGTATCCGCGGGCTGCAGCGGCGGGCCGTCGAAGGTCTCGTCGACATAGCGGCCGATGGCGAAGGTCTCGTACAGCCGGGTGTCGCCATGCTGCAGGATCGGGATCTTGCCGAACGGATGCAGCGCCAAATGCTGCGGCGAGCCGAGCTCGACCGTCTCGAAGTCGAAATCGACACCCTTCTCGATCAAGGCCATGCGGGCGCTGCGGGTATAGGTGCTCGGCGCGATGCCGTAGATGGTCAGGTTGCTCATGATCCTCCCCTTGCGGATCGTGGACGATCTTCTCCGGCCGGCCGCGTCGCATCGGCGGCAGGGCTCGATGTCCCCTTCCCCCGCGCCAAGCATCCGCCTCCCACGGCCCACGATCAAGTCGCCAGAGTGTCAGCAGGCTGTCGTGTCGACCGGACGGGGAGTCGATTTTCCGGGACCGATGGTCCATATTTGTTCTCGGACTCTGCGCCGCCTCTCCGGCCGGTCCCTCGGGGGAAGGCGGCGCCTTCCCGACCGCAATCCATTTGGTGGGTGCTGATGCACAAGACCATCAGCGTGCGCGGCGCGCGCGAGCACAATCTGAAGAGCGTCGATGTCGACCTGCCGCGCGACAGCCTGGTCGTGATCACCGGCCTAAGCGGCTCCGGCAAGTCGTCCCTGGCCTTCGACACGATCTATGCCGAGGGCCAGCGCCGCTATGTGGAGAGCCTGTCGGCCTATGCCCGCCAGTTCCTGGAGCTGATGCAGAAGCCGGACGTCGATTCGATCGAGGGGCTGTCGCCGGCGATCTCCATCGAGCAGAAGACCACCAGCCGCAATCCGCGCTCCACCGTCGGGACGGTGACCGAGATCTACGACTACATGCGGCTGCTCTGGGCCCGGGTCGGGGTCCCCTACTCGCCCGCCACCGGCCTGCCGATCGAAAGCCAGACCGTCAGCCAGATGGTCGACCGCATCATGGGGCTCGACGAGGGCACGCGGCTCTACCTGCTGGCGCCGATCGTCCGCGGCCGCAAGGGCGAATACAAGAAGGAGCTGCAGGACCTGAGGAAGCGCGGCTTCCAGCGGGTCAAGATCGACGGCGAGATCTACGACATCGACGAGACGCCGGTCCTCGACAAAAAGCTGAAGCACGACATCGAGGTGGTGGTCGACCGCCTGATCGTGCGCGACGATCTGGGCAACCGCCTGGCCGACAGCCTGGAAACGGCGCTGGAGCTGGCCGACGGACTCGCCGTCACCGAGAACGCCGATGACGGCGAGCGGGTGATCTTCTCCGCCAAGTTCGCCTGCCCGGTCTCCGGATTCACCATCGACGAGATCGAACCGCGGCTGTTCTCCTTCAACAGCCCCTTCGGCGCATGCCCGACCTGCGACGGGCTGGGCACCACCATGGTCATCGACCCGGAGCTGGTGATCCCGGACGAATCGAAGAGCCTGTATGACGGGGCCGTTGCGCCCTGGGCCAACTCGTCCTCGCAGTACTACTCGCAGACCCTCGACAGCATCGCCAAGCATTACGGGATCAGCATGCACGAGCCCTGGCGCGAGCTGCCGCAGGAGGTCCGCGAGGTGATCCTGCTCGGCTCGGGCAGTGAGAAGATCACCTTCAACTACGACGATGGCTTGCGCGCCTACAAGACCACCAAGGCCTTCGAGGGGCTGGTGCCGAACATGGAGCGGCGCTACCGCGAGACCGACAGCAGCTGGGTGCGCGAGGAGCTGGGCAAGTACCAGAACACCATGCCGTGCGAGGCCTGCGAGGGTCAGCGGCTGAAGCCCGAGGCGCTGGCGGTAAAGATCCGCGGCCTGCACATCTCCGATGTCGGCCGCATGTCGATCGGCGAGGCGGAGACCTGGTTCGGGACGCTGAACGACCATCTGTCGGCGAAGGACCAGGAGATCGCCTATCGCATCCTGAAGGAGATCAACGAGCGGCTCGGTTTCCTCAGCAGCGTCGGCCTCGCCTATCTGACCCTCGGCCGCGCCTCGGGCACCCTGTCCGGCGGCGAGAGCCAGCGCATCCGGCTGGCGTCGCAGATCGGCTCCGGCCTGACCGGCGTGCTCTACGTGCTGGACGAGCCGTCGATCGGCCTGCATCAGCGCGACAACGACCGGCTGCTGGCGACCCTGAAGCGGCTGCGCGACTTGGGCAATACGGTGGTCGTTGTCGAGCATGACGAGGAGGCCATCTTGTCGGCCGACTATCTGGTCGACATGGGCCCCGGCGCCGGTGTGCATGGCGGCACGGTGGTGGCGCAAGGCCCGCCGCCGGCGATCCTGCAGAACCCCAACAGCCTGACCGGCCAGTACCTGACCGGCATGCAGCAGATCCCGGTCCCGCCGGACCGCCGGCGCCACAAGAAGTCCAAGGCGCTGACGGTGCGCGGCGCGCGGGCCAACAATCTGAAGGACGTGACCGCGTCGATCCCGCTCAGCGTGCTGACCTGCGTCACCGGGGTGTCCGGCGGCGGTAAGTCCTCGCTGATCATCGAGACCCTGTACAAGGGTCTGGCGCGGCAACTGCACGGCTCACGCGAGCATCCCGGCGAGTTCGACCGGATCGACGGCGCCGCCTTCATCGACAAGATCATCGACATCGACCAGTCGCCGATCGGCCGCACGCCGCGGTCGAACCCGGCGACCTATACCGGCGCCTTCACCCCGATCCGCGACTGGTTTGCCGGGCTGCCGGAGGCCAAGGCGCGCGGCTACGGGCCGGGCCGGTTCTCCTTCAACGTCAAGGGCGGGCGTTGCGAGGCCTGCCAGGGCGACGGCGTCATCAAGATCGAGATGCACTTCCTGCCCGACGTCTATGTGCAATGCGACGTCTGCCACGGTGCCCGTTACAACCGCGAGACCCTGGAGGTCCTGTACCGCGACAAGTCGATCGCGGACGTGCTGAGCATGACGGTGGAGGAAGGGGCGGAGTTCTTCCGCGCCGTGCCGTCGATCCGCGACAAGCTGGAGACCCTGCGCCGGGTCGGCCTCGGCTACATCCAGATCGGCCAGCCGGCGACGACGCTCTCCGGCGGCGAGGCCCAGCGGGTGAAGCTGGCCAAGGAGCTGTCACGCCGGGCGACGGGCCGCACCCTCTATATCCTGGACGAGCCGACCACCGGCCTGCATTTCGACGACGTGCGAAAGCTGCTTGAGGTGCTGCACGCGCTGGTCGACCAGGGCAACACGGTGGTGGTGATCGAGCACAATCTCGAGGTCATCAAGACCGCCGACTGGGTGATCGATCTGGGTCCGGAGGGCGGCGATGGCGGCGGCGAAGTCGTGGCAGCCGGCACGCCGGAGAAGGTGGCCGATACACCGGGCAGCCACACCGGGCGCTACCTGACCGGCCATCTGCGCGGCGGCGACGCGCGAAAGCGGGCCTAGGACCCGCGCCAACGCGCCGGGAGGCCCTCACCCCTCTCCCAATGGGAGCGGGAAACCTTCAGCCGGCACGACGACCCTCTCCCTCTGGGAGAGGGTGGACTGCCGCAGGCAGGCCGGGTGAGGGCTTCACGTGCGTAAGGCCCTCACCTGCCCGTTCGGATTACGGACGGCAGTCGTTGGTGTCGGTGCCGATCTTGCACAGGCCGGTGCCGATGCCCGGCTCGTCGCACTCGCCATCGTTGGAGTACTGGCAGACGTTGCGGCCGAGGCCCCGGCAGTCATTGGCATCCGTGCCCAGCGAGCACAGCGCGGTGCCGATGGTCGGCTCGTCGCACTCGCCGTCGAAGGCATACTGGCAGGTGTTGTTGCCCGAACTGCTGGAGCTGCCACCGCAATCGTTGACGTCGGTGTTCGGCGGGCAGGCGCCGGTGCCCACGCCCGGATGGTCGCACTCGCCGTCATTGGCGAACTGACAGGAATTCGGGCCCGGATCGCGAATCGAGCAATCCTGGGTGTCGGTGCCGGCAGCGCACAGGCCGGTGCCGCGGCCCGGCTCGTCGCAATCACCGTCATAGGCGAACTCACAGGAGTTCCGCGGATCCATCGGACCGCCGCAATCGGCCTGGTCGGTGTTCGGGGCGCAGGCGCCGGTGCCGATGCCCGGATGGTCGCATTCGCCGTCATTGGCGTACTGGCAGGAATTCGGGCCGCCGGCGTTCCGGCAGTCGTTGACGTCGGTGTTGGGCGGACAGGCGCCGGTGCCCACACCCGGATGGTCGCATTCGCCGTCATTGGCGTACTGGCAGGAGTTCGGACCCGGATCGCGGATCGAGCAGTCCTGGGTGTCGGTGCCGGCGGCGCACAGGCCGGTGCCGCGGCCCGGCTCGTCGCAATCACCGTCGAAGGCATACTGGCAGGAGTTGTTCTGCGCCCGGGCCGAATCGATCGGCAGAGCGAGAGTGAGGGCTGCCGCGGCAAACGCCACGGTCAGGACGAACGATCGGATCAGCACGGAACAAACTCCTCGGGTGTCCATGTTGCAGGCCCCGGCCGGACGGCCGGGCGGAGGTGAGACGACTATCTGCGCCTAGGGTTAACGACGCATTTATGGGTTTTCCGGGAGAGCTCTCTCCCGGACGTCACAGGGTTTGGGAAAGGCCGGCCGTCAGGACTGACAGTCGGCTGTATCGGTTCCGGCGCGGCAGGCCCCGGTTCCGACATCGGGATGATCGCATTCGCCGTCATTGGCGAACATGCAGCTGTTGGGTCCGGCCGCCGGCGTCATGCCGCCGGAGCAATCGGCGGTGTCGGTCCCGATTGCGCAGAGGTCGGTGCCGCTGGGCTCGTCGCATTCGCCGTCGAAGGCCCATTGGCAGCTGTTGGGGCCGGTATCGGCGACCAGCCCGGCGCAGTCCGCGGCGTCGGTGCCGGCGGCGCAGGCGCCGGTGCCGATGCCCGGCTCGTCGCATTCGCCGTCATTGGCCCAGGTGCAGGTGTTGGTGCCCTGGAGACCGGCGCAGTCGGCGGCGTCGGTGCCGGCGGCGCAGGCACCGGTGCCGATGCCCGGCTCGTCGCATTCGCCATCATTGGCCCAGGTGCAGGTGTTGTTGCCCTGGAGACCGGCGCAATCGGCGGTGTCGCTGCCGGCGGGGCACAGCCCGGTGCCGATGCCGGGCTCATCGCACTCACCATCATTGGTCCAGCTGCAGGCGGCCGTGCCCTCAAGCCCGGCGCAATCGGCGGTATCGGTGCCGGCCGGGCACAGTCCGGTGCCGATCCCAGGCTCGTCGCATTCGCCGTCATTGGTCCAGCTGCAGGTCGTGCCCGCCTGCGCGCCGGCGCAATCGGCGGTGTCGCTGCCGGCCGGGCACAACCCGGTGCCGATCCCGGGCTCATCGCATTGGCCGTCATTGGTCCAGCTGCAGGTCGCGGCGACCGCGCCGCCCTGGCCGGCGCAATCGGCCGAATCCGTGCCGGCGTCGCAGAAGCCGGTGCCGATGCCGGGCTCGTCGCACTCGCCGTCATTGGCCCATTGGCAGGTATTGTTGCCGGTGACGCCGGCGCAGTCGGCGGTGTCGCTGCCGGCCGGGCACAAGCCCGTGCCGATGCCGGGCTCGTCGCATTCGCCGTCATTGGTCCAGCTGCAGGTGGCCGTGCCCTGGAGCCCGGCGCAATCGGCGGTGTCACTTCCGGCCGGGCACAGCCCGGTGCCGATGCCCGGCTCGTCGCATTCGCCGTCATTGGTCCAGCTGCAGGTCGCGCCGGCCAGGGAGCCGGAGCAGTCGGCGAAGTCGCTGCCAGCCGGGCACAGGCCGGTGCCCTCGGGCTCGTCGCACTCGCCGTCATTGGCGTAGGGGCAGCTGGTATCGGCGATCGGCTCCAACCCGGCGCAGTCGCTGGCATCGGTACCCATTTGGCACAGGCCGGTGCCGCCATCGGGCTCGTCGCACTCGCCGTCGAAGGCCCATTGGCAGCTGTTCGGCCCGATCCCCGCCAGGTTCTGGCAGTCGGCGGTGTCGCTGCCGGCGGCGCACAGCCCGGTCCCGAGCCCCGGCTCGTCGCACTCGCCATTGGAGGCGGTCGGGCAGGCCGGGGTCTCCGGCGGCGCCACGATCGCCACCGGGCGGCAATCGTCGGTATCGGTCCCGATGGCGCAGAGGCCGGTGCCGATGCCCGGCTCGTCGCATTCGCCATCGCCGGAATAGGCGCAGGTGTTCTCACCGAGCTGGGCGCAGTCGGTGGCGTCGGTGCCGCTGACGCACAGTCCGGTGCCGTAGATCGGCTCGTCGCATTCGCCGTCATTGGCGTGTTGGCAGGAATCGTTGCCGGCCGGCAGCGACAGCCCCGGCACCATGGCCATCTGGCAGTCGGACTGGTCGGTGTTGGGCGGACAGGCCCCGGTGCCGGTGTCGGGATGGTCGCATTCGCCGTCGAAGGCGTATTGGCAGCTATCCGGACCGGGGTTCGGGTTCGAGCAATCCTGGGTGTCGGTGCCCGCCTCGCACAGGCCGGTGCCGCGGCCCGGCTCGTCGCAATCGCCGTCGAAGGCATAGCGGCAACTGTTGCCGGGATTGGCCGCGGCCCGCTCGGCCGCCGCCTGGCAGTCGTTCACGTCGGTGTTGGGCGGGCAGGCCCCGGTACCGGTGCCGGGATGGTCGCATTCGCCGTCATTGGCGAACTGGCAACTGTTCGGCCCGGGATTGGCGATGGAGCAGTCATTGGTGTCGGTGCCGGGCTTGCACAGCCCGGTGCCGCGGCCGGGCTCGTCGCAATCGCCGTCATTGGCGAACTGGCAGGTATTGGTCTGCGCCACCGCGATTTCCGGCGCCGACACGATCATGATCGCGCCGACCGCGACCGCAGCGATCAGCCATAGCCAGTTTCTGCTGATGTTCATTGGCCCGCCCTAGCTAGTCCTACCGGATGATCGCCCGGCATCGGCGATGGTTCCGGATCGGGACCCCGGACGGGGACTTGAGAGCGCGGAATGCGGACCGACCCTGTTCCAGACTCAAGCCTACAAGATCGGCATTTGTGCCGCCACCCCCGCCACGTTGAATTGGCCGGGCGGGATGCCCGCAGGCAGAACTTTTTGGGCCTAGCTGCCGCCTTCCACGGCGTCCCAGTAGGCGCGGTTCTGCGGGCTCAGGAAGATGTCGTGCCGGGCCGCCAGGCACTGCCGGAAGGAGATGAACCCGCCGCCGGGAAGCCCGGCGCAGCGGCGATAGGCGTCCTCCGCCATCTCCAGCCCCGCGCGATCCTCCCAGACCACGTCGGCATCCCCCACGACGGTGGTCCACAGCCGGTCGCGATCGGCGACGTCCCCGTCGCCACCGCGGGGGATGGCGTTGATCAGCCGGTTGGTGATCAGCGCGGCGACGGTGCCCGGGCCGCCCTGGTCGACCAGCCGGTCGGCGACCTGGCGCAGCGGCCCGGTGACCAGCGCGATTTCCGACTGCACCGTGGGATCCGCGTTGACCGCCAGGGTTTGCGGCACCAGCGAGGCCAATGGCCCGACCTCGACGGCGATGTCGGACAGGTCGAATGCGGCCAGCGACTGGCGCGGCACCGACATGCGGACGGCGCGGTTGCCGCGGGCGCTGACGAATTCGGCGACAGAGGCTGCGGGAATGCGGATGGCGCCGCCGGAAGCGCGCGCAACGATGGTGATGGCGGCGGTCTGGCCCTCGGCGACCTCGTACGGCGTACGCGGCGGCGGCACCGGAGCGCGTTCCTGCATGCAGAAGGCCGACAGGTCGACGGTGCATTCACGGTCGTCGCAGTGCATCGGCATCGCACCGTTGCTGGCGACCAGCCCCAGGATCTGCGGTTCGGCGGCGCGCGCCGCCGGCGCGGCGAAACCGAACGTCATTCCCGACAGCGCGAGCGCTGCCAGGGCTGTGAACAGAGGGCGTCGCATTACACGACCTCCAACGGGGTTGATGCCTTGCTGCGAAGCGCGCGGTCCGATCGGACCGAAGGCCCGTTGCCGTCGGGAACCTTCCGATCCCCTACCTGGGGCCACGCGATGCCTACCTTTCCCGATACCGAGGTGACGATAACGGTGCGTGCGCAGGGTTATTCCACATTTTCGCCATTTTTTCCAGTCTTGCGCGACTCGGCGTTGCCATGCGGCTTGAAGGCGATTGCACCGGTTGTGGATTGCGCGGCGCACACGGCATCGCTATGTCATGGGCCCCGATCGCGCGCGGACGCCAACCATGACCGATACCTCCCCTGCTCCGATCCATGTCGTCGGCGGCGGACTCGCCGGCAGCGAGGCCGCCTGGCAGATCGCGCAGACCGGCGTTCCCGTCGTGCTGCACGAGATGCGGCCGGAGCGCATGACCGAGGCGCACCAGACCGACGGCTTGGCGGAGCTGGTGTGCTCCAACTCGTTCCGATCCGACGACAAGGACGAGAACGCGGTGGGGCTGCTGCATGAGGAAATGCGGCGCTGCGGCTCGCTGATCATGCAGGCCGGGGACGGCCACAAGGTCCCGGCTGGCGGGGCGCTGGCGGTCGACCGCGAGGGCTTTTCCCGCGCCGTCACCGCCGAGCTCGCCTCGCATCCGCTGGTCGAGATCGACCGTGCCGAGGTCGCCGGCCTGCCGCCGGAGGACTGGGACAGCGTCATCATCGCCACCGGCCCCCTCACCTCGCCGGCCCTGGCCGAGGCGGTGAAGACCCTGAGCGGCGAGGCGGAGCTGGCCTTCTTCGATGCCATCGCGCCGATCGTCTACAAGGAGTCCATCGACTTCTCCAAGGCCTGGTTCCAGTCCCGCTACGACAAGGCGGGACCCGGCGGCACCGGTTCCGATTACATCAACTGCCCGATGACCCAGGCGGAGTACGAGGGTTTCCTCGACGCGGTGCTGGCGGCGCCGAAGACCGAATTCAAGGAGTGGGAAGCCGACACGCCCTATTTCGAGGGCTGCCTGCCGATCGAGGTGATGGCCGAGCGCGGCCGCGAGACCCTGCGCTACGGGCCGATGAAGCCGGTCGGGCTGACCAACCCGCACCGGCCGGAGAAGCCGCATGCAGTGGTGCAGCTGCGCCAGGACAACGCGCTGGGCACGCTCTACAACATCGTCGGCTTCCAGACGAAGATGAAATACGGCGAGCAGACCCGGATCTTCCGCATGATCCCGGGGCTGGAGACGGCCGAGTTCGCCCGGCTGGGCGGCGTCCACCGCAACACCTTCCTCAATAGCCCGAGGCTGCTCGACGGCGCGTTGCGCATGAAGGCGATGCCGCGGCTGCGCTTCGCCGGACAGGTGACCGGCGTGGAAGGCTATGTGGAGAGCGCGGCCATCGGCCTGCTGGCCGGCCGGTTCGCGGCCGCCGAGCGGGCCGGCCTGGCGCCGTCCCGGCCGCCGGAGACCACCGCGCTCGGCGCGCTTCTGCGGCACATCACCGGCGGCGCCGAAGCCGCCACCTTCCAGCCGATGAACGTCAATTTCGGCCTGTTCCCGCCACCGGAGACCGGCGGCCGGAAGGTCAAGGGCCGCGACCGCAAGCGGCTCTACACCAGCCGCGCCCTGGCCGATCTGGACGCCTGGCTGGCGGAACCCCGCGTGGCTGCCTGAACTCCCGCTATCGCGCGAACCGGCAATTTACGGTATGGATTGCGCTTCGGAATCGCACGTTCGTGCGGCTAAAGCGTCCATAAATATCGGGGGGGCCAATGGCGAACATACTGCAAGACCTGAGAAATACGGTTTTCGCGGGCATCGGCCTGACCATCCTGCTGATCCTCATCGTGCTGATCTGGCACGGCGAGGGCCTGGGCATGGACACCGGCTGGTGGGCATTCCTGTTCCGCTGGCTGCACGTGCTCAGCGGCGTCATGTGGATCGGCCTGCTGTGGTACTTCAACTTCGTGCAGATCCCCAACATGCCGAAGATCCCCGACGAGCAGAAACCGGCGATCGGCAAGGTGATCGCGCCGGCGGCACTGTGGTGGTTCCGCTGGGCGGCCATGTCGACCATCGTGACCGGCATCATCCTTGCCGGCCTCAATGGCTATCTGATCGAAGCCATCCTGATCGGCCTGACCGACGGCGTGCCGAGGCACACAGCGATCGGCATCGGCATGTGGCTGGGCACGATCATGTTCCTCAACGTCTGGCTCGTGATCTGGCCGAACCAGAAGAGGGCGCTCGGCATCGTCGAGGCCGACGCCGACAGCAAGGCGAAATCGGCCCGCACCGCGATGTTGTTCTCGCGGACCAACACCATGCTGTCGATCCCGATGCTCTACGCCATGGTCTCGGCGCAGAACCTGTTCTGACCGGGCAGCCCCGGTCGCCGATCCCGGTGGGCCGTCTCCGACGGCCCACCGTGTCCGCCGTTGCTAGCGAAGTCTCGAGTTCTCGTTCCCGACCGATTCCAATGTCTCTTCATAGAGCAGCCTGACGTCGACGGTCTCCCCACGCTCGACTCGTTGGGAAATCATCGTCAGCGCATTGATGTGAAGGCTCGTTTCGCCATAGCGGATGGTGGCGTCCCGGCCGTGTTCGTCGGTCACGATGGTCCAGGAATACCGTGGCGCGGCGTCGAAGATGTCGCCGAACACGATTCCGAGACTCTCCAGCTCATAGGTTTGATGGGGCAGGAAGGCATTGTCGTCCAGCAGGGCCTGGAGCACCGGAATGTCCTCCTCGCTGCGATGCAGCTCCTTGATGCCGTACCGGCCTTCCGCCTCGCGCCGAACAAGTTCGCGTTGATGCGCCAGCCTTTCCTGGTCGGACCGCAACAGCACCGAGAATTGCGTCTGCCGATCACCGCTGGACGAAATGCCGTCGCCACTGAACCCGCCAAAGAGCGCAAACGCTCCGATCGCGGCAACGACCAAGCCAAGCGCCAACAGACCGTAGATCCGCTTCATTCCACCCACCCTTGCGCAGTTGCAGGAGCAAGGGTACGGCGGCCGCGTTTTTCATAGGGTTAACGTATCTTCATTAATACCGCCCCATCAGGGCGGGCCAGAGCAGCCTGATCACCCCAAGCGGGTGCGTTGCCTGGACGTCGGACGCGAAGACGTCGAATTGAGCCGCGCGCGGGGATCTCAGATACCTCCCCGTCAAGGTTGGCTGCAGCATGACCGGAGCCGCGTCGCCGAGGTCCGGCGGCCTCTATTCAAACGCCGCCGTCGATCAGGCGATGGCGCCCTCCTCCTCGACGTGCTCCTCGGCATTTGTGGCCGCTGATGCCATCAAGGTCCGGTAGCGCTCGGCAAGGATTTCAACCAGCACCGCAACCGCCAGCAACACCGGCGCCAACGTTGCCATTACCAAGAGATAGGCGCCGGCCCATTCGACGATAGGAGGCAGGTTCTGCATCTGTCCCACCCATTCGATGCGCAGGTATACCGGCAGCACCAGCACCAGTGTCACGGCGAACGCGCCCGGAATTGCGCGCATTGTCCCGCCTCCGCGCGACAGCCGCCAGGCCTGCGCCGGAGAGAGCGGCGGCCCGGCCACGGCAGCCGGAAGCACCAGCGCCAGACGACCCAGAATCGGCGCCAGAAGGATCAGCGGCAGGCAAGGCAGCAGCCGGGTGAACAAAACAAACAACGCGATCGACGGCGTCCACTCGAGAAGGGTGTAGGCGGTGTCGGCGAGCAGCCGGTGCGCCAGAAAGGATGCCACCGCGTAGACGACCCCGGCAGTGACCAGAAATCCGCATCCGTAGAGCAGGTACCACAGCAGATTGTGCGGCCTTATGTCCGATACCGTGGGCATTCCCCCGGTGCTGCGAAGACAGCTGCGGAACCACACATAGGAAAACAGGAGAGCCAGGACCATCTGAAATGGCGGCGGGAGCAAGGGCTGGTAGAGCAAGGTCGGAATGTCGATGAACTGGATCACCGGCACACCGAACACCGGCGACAGCCTCATGAACAGAAACGACAGCAGGAGCCAGAGCAGCGCGAACAGCCAGGAGCGCCTTGCGAGGTTACCCAGCAATGTCACCACAGGCATGCCGATTACTTCCTTTTTCGATAAGTGTACGACCTCCTCTCACCATTTACGCGAATCGATTAAGATAGCATCAATACACCTTCGACGCCGGTCAGGAACGCCCCAGCGCAGCGCGCCAGGCAAGGCTCAGTAGCCGCGCAGGATGCGCGGACTGTACTGCCGGGTCGAACACATCAAAGCCGGATCGACGGAGCGTCTTCAGATGGCCGGCGACCAGGGTCGCCTGGAGCATGACCGCGGCTGACCTCCTTGGCAGCAGCCGGGCCGCGGCGCGGGCCGCCTCAAGATGCAGTCCGGCGGCGCAGGCAAGTCGCTCGACGGCCCGCGCCAGACCGGCGTGAGGCCGCAGTTCGAACAACTCGCCCATCTCAACGGCAACCTCCTCCACCACAGCCGTTGGCAGGTAGACCCGGCGTTGCCGGGCATGGAACGGGATGGCCCGCAACAGGCCGGTGATCGCCGTGGCCTTGCCGAGCGCGGCGGCGGCGCCGTCGGCCGCGTCACCGGACACGCCAAGCACCTGAAAGGCGAGACGGTTGAGCGGCGCCGTCGTCGCCTCGGCATAGCGTTCCAGCTCATCCAGATTGGCCGGTGCCCGGTCCTCCAGATCAAAGCCGCGGGCGTCGAGCAACGGGTGCAGGTCGCGGATCGGCAGGTTGAACCGGCGGGCTGCCGCCGCCAGCGGCTCCACCACCTCGTGCTTCCGGACCCGGCCATTGGCGATCTCGTCGATCACCTCACGCCACCATTGCAGGCGCATCTCGCCCAGCATCGGCTCGCTGACCACCTCGGGGATCTTGGCGACCTCCAGATTGAAGGCGGCGAGCGCAAACAAGGCCTCGCGCCGCTCGGCCTTCGCGAAGAGGGCGGTCAGGTATCGGTCATTGTCGTAGCGGCGGACGAGCCGGGCGCAGTCGGAAAGCCGGGGGTCTTCCGCCACGCCGGAACTACAGCGCGATCAGCGCCGCCGCCACCCGGCGGCCTTCCGAGACGAGGATGTTGTAGGTCCGGCAGGCAGCACCCGTGTCCATCGCGTCGGCGCCGATCCCGGCGGCCCGCAATCCGTCGCGCACAGCCTTGGGGATCGGAAGCAAGCGCCCGCCGCAACCGATCAGCAGCACGTCGATGGCCGGCTCGGCCTCCACAACGGCAGTGAAGTCCTCCAGCGCAAGCCGGTCTGCCGCCACACCGTCCCAGGGCAAAGTTTGTTCCGGCGTGACGATGATGGAGGTCGCGAACGCGACGCCGCTGACCTGGAAATGGCCGGGGCTGTACGCCTCGATCACCTGACGGCCGGCGGCGGCGATCGGGGTGACCTCCATGGCCCGACTACTCCGCCGGGTTGGGCGAGGCCGCCTCCTGGCCCTCGGCCTCCTCGGCCGGCGGCGGCCGCAGCTTCAGGTACAGCAGCAGCGGCACGGCGATGAAGATCGACGAGTAGGTGCCGATCAGCACGCCCCAGATCAGCGCGAAGGAGAAGTCCTGGATGACCGCGCCGCCGAAGAAATAGAGCGCCACCAGGGCCAGCAGCGTGGTCACGCTGGTCATGGTGGTGCGCGCCAGGGTCTCGTTCAGGCTGCGGTTCAGGATCTCGATCATGGTGGCGCGCTTGTAGCGGCGCAGGTTCTCGCGCACCCGGTCGAAGACGACCACCGTGTCGTTGATCGAATAGCCGGCGATGGTCAGCAGGGCCGCCACCGTCGCCAGGTTGAACTCGTGCTGGATTAGGGCGAACAGGCCGATGGTCGACACCACGTCGTGGACCAGCGCGGCCACCGCGCAGAGCCCGAACTGCCACTCGAATCGGGCCCAGATGTAGATCAGGATGGCGGTGATCGCGAGCACCACGGCGAGCGTACCGGCCTCGATCAGCTCCTGGCCGACCGTGGGGCCGACGAATTCCGACCGGCGCTTCTCGACGGAATCGCCCAGCGCCTCCTCGACCAGGGTGATCGCGGCGATCTGCTCCTGCTCCGAGCCTTCCTGCCGCTGGATGCGGATCAGCACCTCGTCCTCGGCGCCGAATTCCTGCAGCACCACCTCGCCGAGATTGAGCGCCTCCAGCGTGCTGCGCATGGCGGCGAGATCGGCCGGCCCATCGGTGCGCACCTCGATCAGGGTGCCGCCGCGGAAGTCGATGCCGAAATTGAGGCCCTGGGTGCCCAGCATCACCAGCGATCCCAGGATCAGGACGCCGGACACGACATAGGCCGCCAAGCGACGGCCGACGAAGTTGATCTTGGTGTTGGGCGGAACGAGCCGGATCGGGCGGAACATCGTCGGCTCCTAGATGGGGATGGACTTCGGCCGCGTCCGGCGCAGCCAGGTGACCACCATCAGGCGGGTCACCATGATGGCGGTGAACATCGAGGCCAGGATGCCGAAGCCGAGCGTGATGGCGAAGCCCTTGATCGGGCCCGAACCGAGTGCGAACAGCAGCAGGGCGGCGATGCCGGTGGTCAGGTTGGAGTCGATGATCGTCGTCATGGCCCGGCTGTAGCCGGCATCGATGGCGGAGATCGGCGATCGCTTGTTGCCGATCTCCTCGCGTATGCGCTCGAAGATCAGCACGTTGGCGTCCACCGCCATGCCGACGGTCAGCACGATGCCGGCGATGCCCGGCAGGGTCAGCGTCGCCTGAATGCCGGACAGCACCGCCAGGATCAGCGCCAGGTTGAACATCAGCGCCACCACCGCCATGGCCCCGAACATGCCGTAGGTCGCGATCATGAAGACCACCACCAGCGTCATGCCGATCATGGCGGCAACCTGGCCGGCAGCGATGCTGTCCGCGCCCAGGCTGGGGCCGACGGTGCGCTCCTCCAGGAAGGTCAGCTCGGCCGGCAGCGCGCCGGCCCGCAGCAGCAGCGCCAGATCGTTGGTCTCCTGGAAGGAGAACTGGCCGGTGATAACCCCGTTGCCGCCCAGGATCGGCTCGTTGATCACCGGTGCGCTGATGACCTTGTCGTCCAGCAGGATGGCGAGGAACCGACCGGCGTTGCTGCGTGTGGTGTCGGCGAACGCACGCGCGCCGGCGGCATCGAAACGGAAGGACACCGCGGGCCGGTTCTCATGCAGGGTCGACTGCGCGTCGACCAGGTTCTCGCCGCTGACATTCTCCGTCCGGCTGACCAGATAGCTGGTCACCGGCTCGTCGGTGCCGGGGACGCGTTCGTAGGACTCGGCGATGAAGGCGCGCCGCGGCGCGACGGATGGCAGCGACTGACCCGGGCGCCAGGTCTCGTGCAGCATGTGGAAGGACATCCGCGCGGTGGTGCCGATCAGGTCCTTGACCCGCTGGGAGTCGCCCTCGCCGGGTACCTGGACCAGGACCCGGTCCTCGCCCTGCCGCTGGATGTTCGGCTCGGTGGTGCCGAGCTGGTCGATGCGGCCGCGGATGATCTCGATCGACTGCGCCAGGGCGTTGTTGCGCACCTCCTCCACCGCCGCCTCGGCGAAGCGGATCTCGGTGGTGCCGCTGGCGGCATCGGTCTGGACCTCGAAGCGCTGGTCCAGCTCGAACACCACGTCCCGCAGGCGGCCGGCATCGGCCGGGTCGCGCAGGGTCAGGACGACGGCATCGCCGCGCACGTCGATGCTGCCCTGGCGGCCGATATCGGCCTCGCGCAGCGGCCGGCGGATGTTCTCCTCCAGCGCCTGGATCTGGCGGTCGATGATGTCGCGATACTCCACCCGCGCCAGCAGATGGGTGCCGCCCTGAAGGTCGAGGCCGAGATTGACCCGCTTGACCGGCATCCAGGACGGCAGATCGTCGGTCCAATGCTCCGAGATCAGGTCGAGAAGGCCGGTCTTGCGCGCCTCGTCGTCGCCGCCGCGCACCGGGACCACCACGTCGCGGGCCGTCTCCGCGCCGGAGCTGTCGGTCACCACGACCGTGAAGCTGTCGGTCCGGGTCTCGCCCGTGCCCAGGGCCTGGAAGCCGGCGCTCGACACATCGATGTCGTAGGTCCAGCGGCCGTTCGACGCGATGCTGAAGCTGCCATAGCTTCCGGCGGTTTCGGTCTGCTCGGCCACCGTGGCGGCCTGGCGGCCGATCAGGTTCGGGGAGGCATAGATCACGCCCAGGGCGCAAACCAGCAGGACCAGAACGATCTTCCAAGCGGGAAAATAGACCATCGGTGCCTATCGAGGTTTCGTCATGCGGCGATCCGCCGGTGCCCGGCTACTTGCGGGAGAAGAGCTTGCCCAGCCCCTTGCGCTCCTGGCCGTCGTCCCTGGTGACCGCCGCGGACTCCTTCGGCGCGGGCTGCGGCTTGGACAGCACGGCGGTCACCGTGGAGCGCACCACCTTGACCCGGACCTCGTCGGCGATCTCCACCGAGAGCTCGTCATCCTCACCGACCTTCACGACCTGGCCGATGATGCCGCCGCCGGTGACGATCTTGTCGCCGCGCCGGATCGCCGCCAGCATCTCGCGGTGGTCGCGCATCTTCTTCTGCTGGGGGCGGATCAGGAGGAAATAGAAAACGACAAAGATCAGGATGATCGGCATCAACTGCGGTAGCAGGCTCTGTTCCAAGACTTCACTCCCTTACGCGGCGGCCGGTTGGCGCCTCGGCCTGACGCGGTAATTTCGACGCGCGGACTATAGTCCGCCGCAATGGCTTTGCAATCGAAACCCGACCGGCGCGAGGTCGCGGGTTTCTGGGCATTCCGGTCGCTGCCTGCTACCCTCCGCCGCCCTGCCCGGCGGAGACGGGCGGGCGCGGATGCCGAAGATGTTTAGGTGGTGTTGGTGACGGATAGCGACAAGGACATGGCCGCGATGCTGGCGCGGATCGCCGGCGCCCTGGAGCGGCTGGCACCGCCGGCGGCCGAGCCGCCGGACCTCGACGCGGCCGACGCCTTCACCTGGCATGCCGAGCAGGACCGGCTGGCCCCGGTGGCCGAGGTCAGCCGGGTGCCGCTGGCGTTGCTGCGCGGCATCGACCTGCAGGTCGACATCCTGCTGGGCAATTCCCGGCGTTTCGCCGATGGCCTGCCGGCCAACAACGCGCTGCTGTGGGGCGCGCGCGGCATGGGCAAGAGCTCGCTGGTCAAGGCGGTGCACGCGGAGATCAACGCCGAGCGCGCCGGCGCCCTGGCCCTGGTGGAGATCCATCGAGAGGACATCGACAGCCTGCCGCGGCTGCTGGCGGCGTTGCGCGGCACGACACGCCGCTGCATCCTGTTCTGCGACGACCTCTCCTTCGACCAGGCCGACACCAGCTACAAATCCCTGAAGGCGGTGCTGGAGGGTGGCATCGAGGGGCGACCCGACAACGTGCTGTTCTACGCCACGTCCAACCGCCGCCACCTGATGCCGCGCGACATGATCGAGAACGAGCGGTCCACCGCGATCATCGCCGGCGAGGCGGTGGAGGAGAAGGTGTCGCTGTCGGACCGCTTCGGCCTGTGGCTCGGCTTCCATGCCTGCCCGCAGGACACCTACCTGGCGATGATCGAGGGCTATGTCGGCGCCTACGGGCTGAAGATCGATCCCGACCAGCTCAAGGCCGAGGCCCAGGAATGGACCATCACCCGCGGCGCCCGCTCCGGCCGCGTCGCCTGGCAGTTCATCCAGGACCTCGCCGGCCGCCTGGGGCAGACGCTGGACGACGGCTAAGAAGCAAAGACCGAATTCGATTCACCTCTCCCCTTGTGGGAGAGGTCGGTTTGCGCGGCAAACCGGGTGAGGGGTCGCGCGGCGTCCGCCGCGCGAAGACTCTTGTCTAGACCCCTCACCTTCCCACGGCTTCGCCGCGGGCCCCTCCCTCTCCCACAAGGGGAGAGGGGCGACCAACCAGGCCCAGACGTCACGACTTCTACCGCAGCCCCAATTGCTGAGGAGCCGGCGGCAGGTGGTCGAGGGGGTCGACGGCGACGGCGCCGCGGCGCAGTTCGAAGTGGAGCTGGGGCGACGTCACCGAGCCGCTGTTGCCCACGGTGGCGATGCGCTGGCCGGCGCGGACCCGATCGCCGCGGGAGACCAGCAGTCGCCCTGCATGGCCATAGGCGGTGACCCAGTCGCCGTCATGGCGGATCAGCACCAGATTGCCGTAGCCGCGCAGCTCATTGCCGGCATAGGCCACGACGCCGTTATCGGCAGCCAGGACCGGTGTCCCGGCGGCGGCAGCGATGTTGACGCCGTCATTATGCCGCCCGTCGGATTTCGGCCCGAAACGCGAGACCACCTCGCCCGCCACCGGCCATTGGAAACCCGAGGTCGAGCGGGCCTGCGGCGCCGGGATGGCTGGCAGGGCGATCTGCCGATCGCGGGCGGCGACCAGTTGCGGCGGCCGGGGCGGTATCGGTGTGGCGACCACCTGCCCCGCCTCGGTACGCGCCGGACGCCGCGGCGGCAGCGGCGCCGTGACGGCCGTCTGGGTCGTGGGTGGCCTGGCGACCGGCGTCTCACGGATCGGCGCGACCGGCGTGGGCCGCGCCGCCGCGACCACCGGTGCGGCCAGAGCCGGCCGCGGGATCGCAAGCTGCTGGCCGACATAGATCGTATAGGGCGGCCGGAGCCCGTTGGCGCGGGCCAGATCGGCGACCGTGATGCCGTAGCGGCGGGAGATGGCGTAGAGCGAGTCGCCGTTGCGGACCGTGTGGCCTGGGCCGCCGGGCAGCCGCAGCACCTGGCCGGGCCAAAGGGTATAGGGCGGCGTCAGCCGGTTGGCGTCGATCACCGCCTGCGGCGAGACGCGGTGGCGGCGGGCGATGCCATAGACCGTGTCGCCGGAGCGCACGGTCACGCTGGCCGGCGTAGCCGATGTCGCGATGGCCGCCGCATTGCGCCGGCTGAGGGTCTCCAGGCTCGGGATCGTGCAGGCGGCCAGCATGGACGCCGCAAGCGTCAACAGCGCGATCGGCAGATATCGCCGGTGACGGTTCACGATACCGATGCGGGCGCCTTGGCGTCCGGCACGCCCGGCAGCAGCGGCACGAAGCGCACCGGCCAGAGGGCTTCGCGCTCCAGCCCGGACTCGGTGCGGCGGAAGCGGACCACGAACTGGCTGCGGCGGTCGTCGCCCATGGGGATGACCATGATCCCGCCGATGCCGAGCTGGTCGGTCAGGGCCGGCGGCGCGGTCTCGCCGGCATGGGCGGCGGTGACGATGATGCGGTCGAACGGCGCCTGCTCCGGCCAGCCCTTGGTGCCGTCGCCGCACAGGGCGGTGATGTTGTGCAGGCGGAGCTGGGCGAAGCGGCTCTGGGCCAGCTCCAGCAGCTCCTTGTGCCGCTCGATGGTGTAGAGCCGCCGGCAGAGCTTGGCGAGCACCGCGGCCTGGTAGCCCGACCCGGTGCCGATCTCCAGCACCTTGTGGCGGTCGCCGGCCTCCAGCGCCTGGGTCATCAGTGCCACAACCAGGGGCTGGCTGATGGTCTGGCCCATGCCGATGGGCAGGGCCATGTCCTCATAGGCCTGGTCCTGGAAGGCCGGGGGCACGAAGACCTCGCGGGGAATGCGCTCGATCGCGCCCAGGACCTTGGTGTCGGTGACGCCGGACCGGCGCAGCGACATCAGAAGCCGGATCTTGCGCGATTCCTCGATCACGTGAAGGCCTGCTCCAGGGTCGCCAGGCTCTGGTGGTGGGTCAGGTCGAGATAGAGCGGCGTGACCGGGATCTTGCCCTCGCTCAACGCATGGGCGTCGGTGTCCTCCGCAACGCTTTCGTTGCTGCGGGTGGTGCCGACCCAGAAATAGGTGCGGCCGCGCGGGTCGATGCGCTCGCTCAGCTCGTCGCCGATCTTGCGGTTGCCATGGGGCACGACGGCGAACCCCTTGACCGCGTCGGGCGCCACTGCCGGGAAGTTGACATTGACCAGCACGCCGGTCGGCCAGTCCACGGAAGTTGCCTTGCGCACTGCCTCCGGACCCCAGCGCTCCGCCGTGTCCCAGCTTGGCGGCCGGTCGTCGGGCAGCTCCTGGCTGAGCGCCACAGCGCGGATGCCCAGCAGCGTCGCCTCCATGGCGGCGGCGATGGTGCCGGAATAGGTCACGTCCTCGGCGATGTTGTAGCCGTGGTTGACGCCGGACAGGACCAGGTCCGGGCGGTGGTCCTTCAGGATGTGATTGACCGCCAGCAGCACGCAATCGGTGGGCGTGCCGTCGGCCGCATAGCGTTTCTCGCCGACCTCGCGCAGGCGCAGCGGGCGGTGGATGGTCAGAGAATGGCTGGTCGCGCTCTGCTCGCGCTCCGGGGCGCAGACCCAGATGTCGTCAGACAACTCCCGGGCGATCCGCTCCAGCACGGCAAAGCCGGTGGAATGGATCCCGTCATCATTGGTCAGCAGTATGCGCGGCGACATGCGGGCTCCTTGGGATGGCGAGTCAGGCCGCCTGAATGACGGTCTGGCCGCCCATATACGGCTGCAGCACATCCGGCACGGCAATGCTGCCGTCGGGCTGCTGGTAGTTCTCGAGAATGGCGATCAGGGCGCGGCCGACGGCGACGCCGGAGCCGTTCAGCGTGTGCACGAAGCGGGTCTCCTTCTCGCCCTGGGCGCGGCAGCGGGCATTCATGCGCCGCGCCTGGAAGGCGCCGGTGTTGGAGCAGGAGGAGATCTCCCGATAGGCGCCCTGCCCCGGCAGCCAGACCTCGATATCGTAGGTCTTGTGCGCGGCGAAGCCGAGATCGCCGGTGCTGAGCGTCATCACCCGGTAAGCCAGGCCAAGCTTCTTCAGCACCGTCTCGGCGCAGTGCGTCATGCGCTCGTGTTCCGCCTCGGACTCCTCCGGCGCGGTGATGCTCACCAGCTCGACCTTGTAGAACTGGTGCTGGCGGATCATGCCGCGGGTGTCTTTGCCGGCCGCGCCGGCCTCGGCCCGGAAGCACGGGGTGATCGCGGTGAAACGGTAGGGCAGCTCCTCGGTGGCGACGATCTCGCCGGCCACGATGTTGGTCATCGAGACCTCGGAGGTCGGGATCAGCCAGAGGTCGTTGGTGGTGCGGAAGCTCTCCTCGGCGAATTTCGGCAGTTGGCCGGTGCCGAACATCGCCTTGTCGCGCACCATCAGCGGCGGCGACACCTCGGTGTAGCCGTGCTCGGTGACGTGCAGGTCGATCATGAACTGGCCGATGGCCCGTTCCAGCCGCGCCAGGGCGCCGCGCAAAAGCACGAAACGCGACCCGGACATCTTGGCGGCGGTGGCGAAATCCATGAGGCCGAGCGCTTCGCCGACGGCGTTGTGCTCCCGGGCGCTGTTGCTGCGCCCGGCCTCGCCGTCGCGACGCAGCTCGACATTGTCGGATTCGTCGGCGCCGTCTGGCACCTCGGTGTCCGGGACATTGGGCAGACCGCCGAGCAGCACCCGCAACGCATCGGCGGCGATCTTCTCCTCGCCCTCCAGGGTCGCCATGCGCTCCTTGATATCAGAGACCTCGTCGATCAGCGCCTGGGCGTCGCCGCCCTGCTTCTTGATCGCGCCGATCTCCTTCGACGCCTCGTTGCGGCGGCTCTGGAGCTGCTGCAGCTCGGTCTGGGCCTCGCGGCGCGTAACGTCCAGCTTCAGGATCGCGTCGGCCTGCGGCTCGAGACCGCGCCGCGCCATGGCCCGGTCGAACTCCTCCGGTGCTTCGCGGATTGCGCGGATGTCGTGCATGTCTCGGCCACCGGCGGCGATTCGGGAGAACCCGGTTCCATCAGGGACCGTGGTTATAGGGCCGCCGACCGGGCAAATCCAGTGTGGTTTGGCGGCGTGCAGGGGACAACCATGAGACGGAACCACAGAGGCACGGAGACACAGAGAACCAACCGCCACACGCTAATCGTCATTCCCGCGAAAGCGGGAATCCAGATGGCCTGATGGCGCCGCCGCTACCGATCGGATTCCTGGATTCCCGCTTCCGCGGCAATGACGACTTTTTGGTTCTCTGCGCCTCTGTGCCTCTGTGGTTCAAATCACGAGGCAAAGACCGTTCCTACTCAGCCGCCGCCTCTTCCTCGGCCTCGCGCTGGGCCCGCTTCTTCTCGACCATGCGCGCCAGGACGATGGAAATCTCGTACAGCAGCAGCACCGGGATGCCGAGGCCGACCTGGCTGATGATGTCGGGCGGGGTCAGGACCGCGGCCACGATGAAGACGATGACGATGGCGTATTTGCGCTTGGCCGCCAGGGCCTGGGAGGTGACCAGGCCTACCCGGGCCATCAGGGTCAGGGCGACCGGAAGCTGGAAGGCAATGCCGAAGGCGAAGATCAGCTTCATCACCAGCCCGAGATACTCGCCGACCCGGGCCTCGAGCTCGATCGGCAGTGAGCCCGGCGCGACGATCAGGTTTTCGAAGGAGATGAAAAACTTAAACGCGAGTGGGAAGATCGCGTAATAAACCATTGCCCCGCCCAGGAAAAACAGGACAGGAGTTGCGACCAGGAAAGGCAAAAGCGCCCGTTTCTCATTCCTGTAGAGGCCGGGAGCGATGAACAGCCAGAGCTGGGTCGCGATGACCGGGAAGGAGATGAAGGCGCCGGCCCAGAAGGCGATCTTGATATAGGTGAAGAAGACCTCTGTCAGGCCGGTGTAGATCAGCCGCCGGTTCTCGCCCTGCAGCTCATTGGCCAGCGGCCGGACCAGGAACGCATAGATGTCCTCGGCGAAGAAATAGCAGACCAGGAACGCCACGAACAACGCGGCGACCGCATAGACCAGCCGGTTGCGCAGCTCGATCAGGTGATCGAGCAGCGGCATCTGCTTGTCGTCGATCGGATTGCCGTCGGCGGGCTTCTGGTGGTCTTCCGGCACAGGCCGATCCTAGGAGGTCTGTTCCGACGGCGATGCCTTGGCCGCCGTCGGCGCGCCGGCCGTAGCGGCCTTGCGCTTGGGAACCCGCGACGGCACGCGCGGCTTGGACTTGGCCGCCGGCTTGTCGGGCTTGGCCGCGGCCTTTGCCGGCTTCGCAGCAGGCTTGGCGGCCTTCTTGGGCGCCGTTTCGGTTGCCGGCGCCGGCGGTGCCTCGATGGCGTTCTCGGCGGGCGGGTCCGTCGGGACGCCCGGCGTCGCGGCCGTCGCCTTCGGTTTGGCTTCGGGTTTTCCGGTGACGTCGAAGGCGCCCTTCAGATCACCGCCGGGATCGATGGTGTCCTCAAGCTGCTTCTTGACGTTGAAGCTGCGCGCCTCGTTGGCGACCTTGCGCAGGTCCTCAAGCTCGGTCTCGCGCATCATGTCGTCGACATGCCGTTGGAAATCGGCCGTGACGCGGCGGGCGGCACGGACCCATTTCCCGACCGTGTGGAACGCCTTGGGAAGGTCCCGGGGACCGATCACCAACAGCGCCACGATCAGGATGACGACAATCTCCGGCCAGCCGATGTCGAACATCTCGCCTTTCCGCTCAACCGCTCAGGGCTGCCGCGATCTCGGCCCCAGGGGCCGGCGGCAGCGAGGCCGGGCTCAGGTTTTCGCGGTCTCGTCTTCTTTCGCGCGGGCGGTCGCCATCGGCGCGTCGCCCTCGTCGATCTGCTTGGCCGGATCAGCGGCGGCCTCGTCCTCGTCCTTCATGCCGGCCTTGAAGTTCTTCACGCCCTTGGCGACGTCGCCCATCACCCGGGGCAGCTTGCCGGCTCCGAAGATGATCAAAACGATCACCAGGATCAGGACCACCTGCCAGACACCGATACTCATCTTATCTACTCCATTTGTCCCATTGGCGGACTTGTCCTGCCCGCCGGGAAGGTCGCCGCGGATAATGGCAGAACGCCTACGGACCCGCAATGCCGGGGCCGACCCGCATCCTGCGCCTTAGGTAGTGTCTTCCGACGGAAAGACAAAGGCTTGTGACGGGTCCAGCGCGATCGTCACATGGGTCTGCTCGCCGGGCAGGAACTGGCCGGGCATGCGGGCATGCAGATGCAGATCGTTGCCCGCGCCGTCGTCGACCGACAGGTGCACCAGGCTGGTCCGGCCCAGCAGCCGGGCCGCCTCGACCCGGCCCAGCACGGCGCCGTTCACCGCCGCGCCATCGCTGCGCAGGGTCAGCCCTTCCGGTCGGATCAGCACGTTGACCGGCCGGCCGTCGGGCATGCCCGACGCGGCGATCGGGCCGAACGGCGTGTCGACCTTGCCGCCGCCGACGGTGCCGGGGATCTGGTTGACCTCGCCGAAGAAGCCGGCGGCGAAGGCGTCGGCCGGGCGGCAATAGAGGTCGACCGGCGTGCCGGACTGGACGATCCGGCCGTCGCGCATCAGCACGATGCGGTCGGCCAGGAACATCGCTTCCTCCGGGTCGTGGGTTACCACCAGAGTGGCGGCGGCGTTCTGCTTCAGCACGTGCAGGGTCTCGTCGCGGACCTGGGCGCGCAGCTGTGTGTCGAGGCCGGAGAACGGCTCGTCGAGCAGCAGCACCCGCGGCACCGGCGCCAGCGCCCGGGCCAGGGCGACGCGCTGCTGCTGGCCGCCGGACAGCATGTGCGGATAGGCCTCGGCCTGGCCGGCCATGCCGACCTGCCCCAGGCTCTGCAAGGCCCGGCCGCGGCGCGCCGCGCCGGCCAGCCCGGTCAGGCCGAACCGGACATTGTCCAGGACAGTCAGGTGCGGGAACAGGGCATAGTCCTGGAAGACCAGCCCGACGCCACGTTTTTCCGGCGGCACGCTGCGGCGGCGATCGGCGACCACCTTGCCGCCGATCCGCACCGTGCCCTGCTGCAGGTCCTCCAGCCCGGCGGCGACGCGCAGCAGCGTGGACTTGCCGCAGGCCGAGGGGCCGACAAGGCAGACGATCTCGCCCGGCCGCACCGACAGGTCGACGGAGTCGACCGCCAGCACCGTCTCGTAGGCATGCGACACGCCTTCGAGGGACAGGGCATCGACGGAGGCGACCGCCGCGTCGGCGCCTTGAGCCGCCATGTCAGGCATCGATCCGGCCAGGGAACAGCATCATACGCCCAATTAAGGGCTGCCGATGCCGGTTTGCAACCGGTTCTTAATCTCAGCTTGCGGGATCGGCGAACAAGTCGTCCTCGTCCGCCGGCGCCTCCTCCGGGTCTTCGTCGGCCTCGGTGTCGACCAGATCGCCGTCCGGACCGGCCCGGTCGCCCAGCGTGTCGATCGCCGGACGGGTGTCCAGCAGCCCGGCGGATTTGAGCTCGTCGACGCCGGGCAGGTCCTCCAGCGAGGCCAGGCCGAAATGGTCCAGGAACGCCTTGGTGGTGATCCAGGTGAGCGGCCGGCCCGGCGTCTGCCGCCGCCGGCCGGGGCGCACCCAGCCCGCCTCCATCAACAGATCCAGGGTGCCCTTGCTGGTGGTCACGCCGCGGATGCTCTCGATCTCGGCCCGGGTCACCGGCTGGTGGTAGGCGATGATCGACAGGGTCTCGACGGCGGCCCGGGACGGCTTGCGCGGCACGTCCTTGGACAGCCGGATACGGCTGGTCAGGTCCGGCGCGGTGCGGAAGGCCCAACCATCGGCGATGCGCACCAGGTTGACGCCACGGCCCTCGTAGAGCCGGCCGAGATCGGCCAGGATGGCGGCCAGATCCGCCTCCTCCGGCAACCGGGCGCGCAGCACCGCGTCGCCCAGCGGCTCGGCGGCGGCGAACAGCAGCGCCTCGATCAGCCGCACATGCTGGGCGTGCTCGGGATCGATCGACTGCCCGGCCAGGCTGACCACATTGTCGCTCATTGGGACGGCTCCGTGCCGCGGATGTAGATATCGTCGAAGGCGCGGGCCTGGCGCAGGCGCGCCTTCCCTGCCTTGGCCAGCTCCAGCGAGGCCGCGAAGGTCGAGGCGAGCGCCGAGCGCGCCACCAGCGGATCGCCGATGCCGACCGGCAGGAAGCTGGCCAGGGTCGACCAGCCGGGCAGCGTGCCGAGCATGTCGGTCAGGCGTTTCAGCGCCAGGTCGGTGGTGTAGAGCTCGCTGGCCCGGATATGCAGGGTGTCGCCGGCCTGGGCCCGGCTGCGATTGCCGGCATAGGCCTTCAGCAGGTCATAGAGCGAGACGTCGAGCACCGAGTTGGTGACCACCAGGCGCGGCTCCGGCGCGCCGCGGGCGAACCAGTCGCGGCCGAGTTGCGGCCGGGCCAGCAGCCGTCCGCCGGCGCTCCGCATCGCCTCCAGCCGGCGCAGTTGGAAGGCCAGCGCCTCGGCCATCTCCGCCGCGCTGGGCTCGGATTCGTCCTCTTCCTCCGGCAGCAGCAGGCGAGACTTCAGATAGGCCAGCCACGCGGCCATGACGAGGTAGTCGGCGGCCAGTTCCAGGCGCAGTTGCCGGGCCCGCTCGATGAAGGCGAGATACTGGTCCGCCAGGGCCAGGATCGAGATCTGGGTCAGGTCGACCTTCTGGTCCCGGGCCTGGTCCAGCAGTACGTCGATCGGCCCTTCATAGGCATCGAGCTGCAGGACGAAGGCGGCGTCATCCGCCGGTGCGCGCGGCGGATCCTGGAAATCGTCATCGCCGCGAATCGGATCGCTCATCCGCGGATTTGACTGCACCGGGCGCGGCGACGCAATGGGCGTGGCATTCCGGCCCGGTTTGTCGGTTCAAGCAAGGGCAAGCAGGGTTTCGAGTTCGGCGAGAAGTGCTACGGCGTCGGCGTCCGGGGGTGCGGGGCGCCTGGCGGCCTCCGCCCGGTCCAACCGCGCGACGGCCGCGTCGGACAGGCGCGGAACCGAGGCCGCGACGTCTGTCATCTCCTCGAACACGCCGTTGCAATGCAGCGCCAGGTCACAGCCGGCCGCGATGGCGCCCGCCGCCCGCTCGCCGAGCGTGCCGCTCAGCGCCTTCATCGAAAGATCGTCGCTCGCCAGCACACCGTCGAAGCCGATCGCGTCCCGGACCGCGCTCTGGATGACGTCCGGCGACAGGGTCGCCGGCCGCTCCGGGTCGATGGCGGCGAATTCCAGATGGCAGGTCATGCCCCAGGGCAGGTCGGCCAGGTCGCGGAACGGCGCGAAATCGGTCGCGGCAAGCGTGTCCCAGTCGGTGCTGACGACGGGCAGCGCCTTGTGGCTGTCGACCTGGGCCCGTCCGTGGCCGGGCATGTGCTTGATGATCGGCATGACGCCGCCGGCAAGGAACCCGTCGCAGGCGGCCCGGCCAAGCGCCGCCACGACCGCCGGATCGCCGGAGAAGGCGCGATCTCCGATGACGTCGCTTTCCGACGGCAGCCCGAGATCGAGCGATGGTGCCGCGACATGGTCGATGCCCAGCGGCGCCAGCATGGCGGCAATGGCGCGGGCATGCAGGTTGGCGGCCTTCACGGCCGTTTCCAGCGAGGTCTCGGCCAGTCGGCCGATCCGCGCCGCCGAAGGATGGTCCGGCCAGTGCGGCGGCTTCAGGCGGCGCACCCGGCCGCCCTCCTGATCGATCAGCACGGGCGCATTCCGGCCGACCGCTTCGCGCATCTCGGAAGTCAGGGCGCGGATCTGGTCCGGGCTCTCACAATTGCGCTGGAAGAGGATGAAGCCGAGCGGATCGGCCTCGCGGTAGAGGGCGCGCTCGCGCTCGGTCAGACGGGCGCCTTCACAGCCGAAGATCGCGGCGAGCGGCCGCTCAGCGGTCACCGGGACGGGCGAACGACCAGGCAGTCGGCGCCGCGCGACTTGATCGCCTGGCAGATCCTGCCGGCGCTGTCGGCCTGCAGCGGACCGCCCTGGACGCGGAAGAAGGTGCGGTTGTTCACCTCCACCTGCTGCACCAGCAGGCTCAGATCCCCCAGCAGGTCCTGGTACAGGCCCTGATAGCGCAACCAGGCGCGGCGGGCGGATTCCTCGGAATCGACCGCCGCCAACTGCACCCGATGGGACTGCATCAGGCTGCCGACCGACACGAATTCCGGCGTCGGCGCCGGGTCGGCCTCGGCCGCCGGGCGGGTGATCAGCTCGGGCGCCGGCTCGGTCGATTGGGCCACCTGATCGGGCACGGCAATGGCCGGCACCTTCTCGTCCGCGTCGCGCACGGCGACCGGCGACGGCTCGGGCACCGGCGGCGTGGCGACGATTTCGGCGACCTCCGCGGCCGGCTGGGGCGGTGCGGGCGCCGCCACGGCGGCCGTCTGGACCGGAGCGGTTGCCGCTTCGGCCGGGGCATAGGCCGGCGTCGGCGCGGGAGCCGGCGCTGCGACCGGGGCCGGAGCCGGGGCTGGCGCCGTGGCGACCGCCGGCTGCGGACGCGGCAGCGGCTCTTCCGGAGGCGGCAGGAGGCTTTCGGCGGAGACGCTGGCGCCGCCGCCGTTCAAATCATTGAGGACCAGGCGGTCCTGATGGGGAATGACGATGCCGCCGGGCTGTTCCGGCCGCACCCGGGTCGGGCCGGCATCGGCCTCGATGATCGGGGCCAGACCTTCGCTGCCCTGGGCGCGCCAGGTCTTGTAGCCGAACCAGGCCGCATACCCCAGCCCGGCAATCGCGACGACCACCAGCGCCAGCGCGATGACATGCCGGATGACCCGCGAGCCGCCTTTGCCGGCGCCGGACTCCTCCTCGGCATAAGGCGGGTCCATCAGGTCGTCTTTTGCCCAATCGGTCATCTGTCTCGGGGCCTCTATTCCGTCTTTCGCGACGCGGCTTGACTGTCGAAATCCGCGGTCAAAACACCCGAGGTCGACGCATGACCTCATGACCGGGGGTAGCAGATGGTCCCGCACGGGCCAAGGCTTTCCGGGTCTTGTGGCCGACCCGCTTCATGCAGCCCTTAGCACTTATTTTACCGAACTATTAATAAATCCTTATAGACACCTGTAATTCTAGCATAATTCTTCTTTGGCGTCGATCAGCCGATGGTGCTCGGCCATGGCATAACGATCGGTCATCCCGGCGATGTAGTCGGCGACGATGCGCGCCAAACCGCCCGATTCGGCGGGATTCGCGGGGGTTTGCCACTCCTGCGGCAGATGATCGGGGCGGCTCATGTAGTCGGCGAACAGATCGGCGACGACGGCGCGGGCCCGGGCGGTTTCGCGGTTGACGTCGGCATGCCGGTACATGCGGTTGAACAGGAAGGCCCGCAGGACCCTGTCATGGCGTTCCATCTCCTCGCTGAAGGCGATGACCGGAGCGTCGGCCCGACGGATATCATCCGGCGATTGCGGCGCCAGCATGGCCAGCCGGGCGGCGCTCTCCTCCAGCAGGTCGCTGACCATGCGGTCGATCAGGCGGCGGATGGTCTCGTGGATCTGCCGCCGGCGCTCCAGGCCGGGATAGCGTCGCTCCAGGCCGGTGACGATCTCGCCGACCACCGGCAGCTCCCGCAAATCCTCGATCCCGAACAGGCCGGCCCGCACACCATCGTCGATATCGTGGTTGTTGTAGGCGATGCCGTCGGCGATGGCCGCGACCTGGGCCTCCGGCCCTGCCTGGCAGTCCGGCATCAGATCGACCGCCTCGGTCAGCGCCGCGACGGCCGGCGGCAGGCTTTCACCCGGGGGGCATGGCAGGACCGGCCCGTTGTGCTTGGCCAGCCCCTCCAACGTCTCCCAGCTCAGGTTGAGCCCGTCGAAATCCGCGTAGCGCTGCTCCAGATAGGTCACGACGCGCAAGGTCTGGTCGTTGTGGCTGAAGCCGCCATGGGGCGCCATGGCCGCATCCAGCGCCTCCTCCCCGGCATGGCCGAACGGGGTGTGGCCAAGGTCGTGGGCCAGGGCCAGGGCCTCCGACAGATCCTCGTCCAGCTTCAGGCAGCGGGCGACGGAGCGGGCGATCTGCGCCACCTCCAGGCTGTGGGTCAGCCGGGTGCGGTAGTAGTCGCCGACGTGATAGACGAAGACCTGGGTCTTGTGCTTCAGCTTGCGGAAGGCGCCGGAATGCAGGATGCGGTCGCGGTCCCGCTGGAACGGCGAGCGGGTCGGGCTTTCCGGTTCGGCCTGCAGCCGGCCGCGGCTGGCGGCCGGGTCGCTGGCGAAGGCTGCGCGCATGGCGGCACGTTAGGCCGCGCCGCCGGGCCTGGCAACGCCGCCCCGGCCGAATTCAGGCGCCCATCTCGTAAGGCTTGAGGGCCGCGTAGAGGGTGTCGTTGACCGGCGTGGGCACGCCCAGCTCGCGGCCCAGCGCGGACACCCGGCCGGACAGCCACGGCAGCTCCAGACGGCGCCCGGATTCCAGATCGGCGGCCATCGACGCCTTCATGTCGGTTGGCAGGTTCTCCACGAAGCCCATCAGCGTCGCGGCGAGGTCGGGCTCGAGATCGACGCCCTCCGCGCGGCCGACGGCGATCGTCTCCTCCAGGCAGGCGGCGAAGACCGCGCGCATGTGCGGATCGCCGCGCACCACCCCGACCGTCTGCCGGGTCACCGCCGTCAGCCCGGAGCCGGCGACGATGAGGGCGAATTTGCGCCAGCGGTCGGCGACGATGTCCTGGCTGTGCAGGAACTCGATTTCCGCCTCTGCGCAGGCCGACCCGAAGGCCGAGAGCCGGTCGCTCTCCCGCCCATCCTCCTCGCCCGCCCGGATGCGGGTGAAGGTGCCGGTCTGGCGGATCAGCCCGGGGCCGGCGATCACCGCCGAGACCTCGGCCACGCCGGCCAGGGCATGCGCCTCACCCAGGACCCGTGCCAGCACCGGGCGGGCGTCGATGCCGTTCTGCAACGACAGCACCGCTGTGTCTGCACCGAGCAGCGGCTTGCAGGCCGCCGCGGCACTCTCCGTGTCCCAGAGCTTGACGCCGAATAGGACGACGTCGACCGGGCCGATGGCGGACGGGTCGTCGGTCGCAGAAATGCCCTCATGGACCTGTGGTCCGGCGGCCCCCTCGACCGTCAGGCCCCGTTCGCGCATCGCCGCGAGATGGGCGCCCCGGGCGATGAAGTGGACCTCATGGCCGGCGGCGTGCAGCCGGGTCCCGAAGACCCCGCCGATGCCGCCGGTGCCGAATACCGCGATCTTCATGACAGGCCCCTGTTGATGCCGTTCGTTCCGGGACACTCTAGCGCAGGCCGGCGCGGGCGTTGTCCTCCGTTTGGCGCTCTGCCGGTCAGGCCGCCGAGTGCGCGTCTTGCGCCGCCTGCTTCATGATTTCGGATGCCAGACCATAGACCTCGCTCCAGGCCTCCCGCGCCTCGTCGGACCAGTTCGCCCCCAATCCACGCTCCAGGGTCCACAGTAGGGCCGCTCCGACGCTGTCATAATGGGCGTCCTGCACGCCGTAGCGCACATGCCTGCGGCCAAGCTCCTCGAGCACCGGGGCGAGGTCATCGAGCTGGTCGAGGCCGCGGACCAGCGCGTCCAGTGTCTGCATCAGCTTGCTGCGCTGTTCGTCCAGCCCCTCGGCCCGAAACAGCAGCCGTGTCGGCGGATCGATCTCGAACAGCCGGTCATAGAACAGCGTCGCGGCAATATCGGCGATCGGCGTCACCAGCGCCCATGTCCGGCGAATGACGTCCTTCTGGTCTTGGTTCATGGAGTGCGCTCCCTTTTCCCATCCGGCGGAATCCGCTGTTTCCGCCATACGGTTGAGCATGATCACATCTGTCACAACTCTCTCTCCAGATGTTTTTGCGCAGCAGGCGCCGTCAGCGCGTCGCCTCGAGGCCAGGGTCAGCAGGCGCGACCCGTCGCACGGACCGGCGGAGGACGCGCCAGCCGCGTCCGATGAGGTCCCGAAAGGCCCGGGAGCGTTCGAGATGGGCGCGCCGGGCGGCTTCCCGCATCACCGCGTCCCAATGCTCCGCCGACAGTGTCCGGATATCGATGGCCTGAAGATCGAGCATTTCGTCGCGCATGGTCCTGTCCCTCGTCTGGCAACCGCGGTCCGTTCGATCCGCGTGGCCGGATGTTTACGGGCGCTGATGGATCACGTAAAATGAATTATTCAGAACGAAATCATCTTGAATTGAGATTATGGAACTCTCCGATCTGCGGATCTTCCAGGCCGTCGTCGAGGAAGGCGGCATCACGCGGGCCGCCGAGCGGCTGCACCGGGTGCAGTCGAACGTGACCACCCGGATCCGCCAGCTTGAGCAGGGCCTTGGCGTCGATCTCTTCATCCGCGAGGGCAAGCGCATGCACCTGGCGCCGGCCGGTCAGGTCCTGAAGGGCTATGCCGACCGGATGCTGGCGCTGGCCGCGGAAGCGGAGGACGCGGTGCAGGATTCCCGTCCCCGCGGCACGTTGCGCCTGGGCGCGATGGAGAGCGCGGCGGCGGTGCGCCTGCCCCCGGTGCTGACCGAATACCATCGCCGGCATCCGGCGGTGACCCTGGAGCTGCGCACCGGCAACCCGGAACAGCTCGCCGGCGCGCTGCTGGCCGGGGAGCTGGATGCGGCCTTCGTCACCAAGCCGATGGCCGAGGGTCCGTTCGAGGCGGCGCCGGCCTTCGTGGAGGAGCTGGTCATCGCGGCCCCGGCGGGCCATGCACCGCTCGACGCGCCGCCCGATGGCGGTCAGACCATGATCGCGTTCGAGACCGGCTGCCCGCATCGCCGCTGGCTGGAGGGCTGGTACCAGAGCCGCGGCGACCGGCCCGACCGGGTCATCGAGCTCGGCTCCTATCACGCCATGCTGGGCTGCGTGGTGGCCGGCATGGGCATCGCGCTGCTGCCGAGGAGCGTGCTGGGCACCTTCCCGGAGAGCCGCCGCCTGTCGGTGCACCCGCTTCCGGAAGGCCGGGACAGGCTCGCCACGGTGCTGATCTGGCGCAAGGGTGCGGACTCGCCGAACATCCGGGCAATGGTGGAAATCCTGGACGCTGCCGCGGCGGCCCCGCGGAGGCACTGTGACCCGGACACCGGCCGACGGCACATTGGGCGCCCTGGCGGCCCCGACGGTGCTATACTTGGACCGGCAGGGGTCCATGCCCACATGAAGGGGCGGAAGACCGCAGAGAAGGACGGACGGCCCGACGATGCCCGATGACGGCGCGCGCAGACTGACAATCACCGACTCCGCCGCAAAGCGGGTGACGGAGCTCATGCAAGCGGAATCCGGCGACGGCCTGATGCTGCGGGTCGCGGTGTCGGGCGGCGGCTGCTCCGGCTTCCAATACGGCTTCAGCTTCGACGACAGCGTCGGCGACGACGATCACACCTTCCAGCGCGACGGCGTGACGGTGGTGGTCGACGACATGTCGCTCGACCTGCTGGCCGGATCGGAGATCGATTTCGTCGTGGAGCTGATCGGCTCCTCCTTCCAGATTCGCAATCCCAACGCCAGCTCCTCCTGCGGCTGCGGCAGCTCCTTCGCGATCTGACCCCCGCCTCGCCTGCTGGCGGGAGGAAACGAATCCCGGCATGATGGCGGCGTTCATCCACGCCACGACGACGTCGCTGCACCATGCCCACCATCGCCACCTGGAACGTCAACTCGATCAAGGCGCGGCTGCAGAACGTGCTGGACTGGCTCGGATCGGCCAGCCCGGATATCGCGCTGTTGCAGGAGATCAAGTGCGAGGCGTCGGCCTTTCCGCGCGAGGTGGTGGAGGATCTCGGCTACAACGTCTCGATCGTCGGGCAGAAGAGCTACAACGGTGTCGCCTTCCTGTCGAAGCGACCGCATGAGGTGGTGCTGGAGGCCCTGCCCGGCGACGATGCCGACGACCAGGCGCGATACATCGAAGCCGAGGTCGACGATCTGCGGGTCGCCTGCCTCTACCTGCCCAACGGCAATCCGGTCGACAGCCCGAAATACCCGTACAAGCTGGCTTGGATGGAGCGGCTGCGCCACCGCGTGGCGGCGCTGCTGGAGAGCGGCCAGCCCTTCGCCCTGGGCGGCGACTACAACGTGATCCCGGCGGCGGAAGACTGCTACGACCCGGCCGCCTGGGCCGATGACGCGCTGTTCCGGCTGGACACGCGCAAGGCCTTCCGGTCGATCCTCAACCTCGGCGTCGTCGAGGCCTATCGCGCCCTGCATTCCGGCGGCGGCGCGTTCAGCTTCTGGGACTACCAGCGCCGCGCCTGGGATCTGGACAACGGCATCCGCATCGACCATTTCCTGCTATCGCCTCAGGCCGCCGACCGGCTGGAAGCCTGCGCCATCGACCGCGAACCGCGCGGCAAGGAGAAGGCGTCGGACCACACGCCGGTCGTGGTCACGCTGGCCGACGGGTAGACCGGTGCGGTCGCTACGCGGCGATCGGATCATGTCCTCTCTGAGGACATCCGAGGTGTGACGGGCGAGAAAGACGAACACCGGCGTCCCGCCTACAAGCCGCCGGTGCCGCGTGCGAGGGACTCCGGCGTTGGGTGTCTGATTCAGGCAATCGGGATTGCCGGCGCGCTGGTTATCGGGGTCCTCGCGGTTGGCATGTTCTTCGGACTCAGGGATTCGCTCTGTTGCCATTTCCTGGCCTGGCCAACTCTGGTTGTTGGCGGCGGCGTGTCACTGGCAATATTCGCAGCCATCGGCTACTGGATCAGACCCTGAGCCTCAGGCGATGTCAGTGTGGCGAGGCGCAGCGTGAGACAGGCAGGTTGCCCGATGGGAGGAGTGCTCGTGATCTGGCCCGAGGGTCACGTCCCGGTTACGGCGATAGACATGCGTGACACATGACCGACACCGACCTGCCGCCGATCATGGGCCGAACACGGCTGTGGCTTGGGCGCATCCTGATCGGCGTGGGCGTCGCCGTCGCGGCGCTGTGCGGAGGCACGGCCCTGTTCCTCGGCATGGCGATCTTTCTCAGCGCCGACATGTCCGATCCGGAGAATGTGCGCTGGTGGCTGCATTTCGTGCTGCTGCCCGGCGTTCCCGCGCTGTTCGGGCTGTGCGCGGTCGGAGCAGGAATGCTGGTGCTGCGCCAGCGCAGACGATGAGTTCGAGCAATGAATGAGCAGCCCGGCAGCGGGACGGATCGGGGCAGCACACGGTTGATCATCGGCTGGGCGATCACCGGCTTTGGTGTGCTGGTGACTGCGGGCACGATCGTCATCAGCATCGCGGTCCTCGTCTCGGCCGAGACGACGACGCAGTTCACGGCGCTACTCGTGTCCTCGCTTTTCTTCGCCGCGTTCCCGACCCTGATGGGGCTGGGTCTGGTGATCTGGGGCCGCAAGATGGTGCTCAAGGCGCGCGCCGGCGGGCCCGGTTGATCCGTCCGGAGCACGGATTCGTTAAACGGTTGTAAATTCCCGGTTGCCAAACTGGGTCCATGAGCATCCTGCCCCTTCGGCGCACAGTCGCCCGCAGCTACGGATTTGCCATCCGGCACTTCCCGCTGCTGGTGCGGGTCGGATGGCTCTGGTTCCTGCTGGCCTATGCCGGTGCCGCCCTTGCGCCGGTGCTGGCGGTCCGGGCCGGATTGCCGGAGCTCGGCTATCTCGGTGAGATCGTCATGATGGTCGCCGGAACGGCGGTGCTGGTCGCCTGGCACCGGGCCATCGCCGAGAAGGGTGGCGAGCGCCGCACGGCGCTGTTCGGCCGCCGCGAGGCCCGCTATCTCGGCCTCGGCCTCGCCATGCTGGTGGTGCTCTACGTGCCGGTGGTGGCGATGATGGTCATCACCCATCTCAGTACCGAGCCGCCGAAGATCGCGGTGACCGTCCTCTCGGCCGGCTTCCTGGTGATCGCGGTGTCGATCAACCGGCTGATCCTGGTCTTCCCGGCGATCGCCCTCGGCCTGAAGCAGTTCAGCCTCAAGCGCTCCTGGACCCTGACCACGGGCAACACCTGGCGGCTGTTCCTGGGCGTCATCGCCTGTTCCGCTCCGCCCCTGGTCATCGCCGCCGGATTGACCGCCGCCGCCGACATCACCCGGGGCCGCGGCGCCGCCTGGTTCGTCAGCCAGCCGCTGGAGTTCCTGAGCGCCGTCGCGCTGTTCGTGCAGCTTGCCGTCGTCGGCGGCTTCCTCTCTTTCGTCTTCGGCCATTTCGTCGGCTCCGGCGCGCCGCTCTCCGGCACCCGGCCCAAAGCGTCCGACGAGACCGAGGCCGCGCCGGAACCGGCCGCACGGGTCGCCTGACCGCCCGCCGCGCCGCTCAGTCGCGGCGCAGCGCCAGATGCAGGCCGAGATCGTCGGTGCCCCGCCCCTCCTCCACCCAGCCCTCCGACCGATAGAACGACAGCGCCGCGGTGTTGGCCGCGACGCATTTCAGCCGCCACGGCGGTGGCCTGAGGCCGATGGCATGGCGGATCAGGAGCCGGCCGATCCCGGCCCGGCGATGATCGGGATCGACGTAGAGGTGGTGCACGAAGCGCCCGGGCAGGAACACCGAGACGAACCCGAGCAAGTCGGCCGTGCCGTCAGCGGCCCGCCCCTGCGCGACATGGATGTCCTCGTCGGCGGTGTCGCGCACGAAATCATCGGAGGAGAACCGGTCCGGCGGCACCCAGTGAAACGCCACGCGCCGGGCGGCCACATAGATCTCCGCACAGCGCGCCCGGTCGGTCGGACCGTAGGGGCGAACCGAGATGGTCGGCGGCTGTTCGTCATCGGGCGAGTCAGGCATTCTCAACGGTATCGCAGCCAACCCGCCGTTCAGACAATCCCGGATCCACCACCATGACCGCGATCGCCACGCCGGAAGCCGCGCTCCACGCCTTTGCCGCCGCCTGGAACGGCCGTGACGCCGCGGCGCTGGCCGCGCTGTTCGAGGAGGATGCCGACTTCGTCAACGTGGTCGGCATCTGGTGGCGCCGCCGACGCGCGATCGAGAAGGCCCATGACTACGCGCTCAAGCGCTTCTTCCGCGACAGCCGGCTGACCATCGAGGAGGTCTCTGTGCGGCATATCGGCGATGACGCCGCCACCGTGCATGGCCGCTGGCGCATGGAAGGCCAGCGCGCCCCGGACGACACGGTGCTCGATCCGCGACGCGGCGTGGTCCTCCTGGTGCTGCGGCGGACCGACGATGGCTGGCGCGCCGTTGCGGCCCAGAACACCGACATCGTGCCCGGTGCCGAAACCATGGCAGCCTCCGCCGGCGGTTTGTCCGGCGCTGACTACGGCGGCGGCGGAGAGGCTCATAGAAACCCGTGATCGCCGGCAGGCAATTGGGCCCGCCGACTAAGACCCGAATTCGTCCAGGAATGCGTCGACCTCGGCGTCCGTGGGCAGCCAGTCCGCACCCCGCGCCTCGGCGAGAGTGATCAAGCCGAGCACCGCCACCGGATCGGACGCCACGAACCGATTGTCATCCCGCTCTGCCGCGCACATCTGCTCGCCGGCGCTCCAGAAGCTCTTCACCGCGTATCCTTTGGCCACCATGACGGCGAAGGCCGGCGCCATGGTGTTTCCGGCCTGCTGGATGAAGATCCCGTCCGCCATCCCGACCTCAGATATCCGCGTAGCAATGGGTCTCCGCGCCGCCGCCCGGATGGGTGATGGCGCCCTTTTCGGCGTCGCCGACCTGTTGGGCGTATTTCCACAGGGCGCCGGACTGGTAGTCGTGGCTGCGCGGTGCCCAGCTCTTGCGGCGCTCTTCCAGCTCGGCGTCGGACAGGGCGACGTCCAGCGTGCCCCCTTCGGCATCGATTGTGATCACGTCGCCGTCCTTCAGCAGGCCGATCGGGCCGCCGACCGCCGCCTCCGGGCCGACATGGCCGATACAGAAGCCGCGGGTGGCGCCGGAGAAGCGGCCGTCGGTGATCAGCGCCACCTGGTCGCCCATGCCCTGGCCGTAGATCGCCGACGTGGTCGCCAGCATCTCGCGCATGCCGGGGCCGCCGCGCGGCCCCTCATAGCGGATGACGATCACCTCGCCGGCCTCGTACTGCTTGTTCTGCACCGCCGCGAAGGCCTCCTCCTCGCTGTCGAAGCAGCGGGCCGGGCCGCTGAACTTCAGCTTGCTCATGCCGGCCACCTTCACGATCGCCCCCTGGGGCGCGAGGTTGCCGCGCAGGCCGACCACGCCGCCGGTCGGGCTGAGGGGGGCCGAGGTCGTGCGGATCACGTCCTGGTCGGTCGGAAAGACGACGTCTGCCAGGTTCTCCGCGATGGTATTGCCGGTCACGGTGATGCAATCGCCATGCAGGAAGCCGCCATCCAGCAGCGCCTTCATCAGCACCGGCACGCCGCCGATCTCGTACATGTCCTTGGCGACATACCGCCCGCCGGGCTTGAGGTCGGCGATGTAGGGGGTCTTCTTGAAGATCGCCGCCACCTCGTGCAGGTCGAAATCGATGCCCGCCTCATGGGCGATGGCCGGCAGGTGCAGCCCGGCATTGGTCGAGCCGCCGGAGGCCGCCACCACGGTCGCCGCATTCTCCAGCGCCTTGCGGGTGACGATGTCGCGCGGGCGGAGATTGTTGGCAATCAGCTCCATCACCGCCCGGCCCGATGCTTCGGCGTATTCGTCGCGCGACTCGTACGGTGCGGGCGCGCCGGCCGAACCGGGCAGCGCCAGGCCCATCGCCTCGGACACGCAGGCCATGGTGTTGGCGGTGAACTGGCCGCCGCAGGACCCCGCGCTGGGACAGGCGACGCATTCCAGCGCATGCAGGTCCTCGTCCGACATGTTGCCGCCGGAATGGGCGCCGACCGCCTCGAACACGTCCTGCACGGTCACGTCGCGGCCCTTGAAGCGGCCCGGCAGGATCGAGCCGCCATACATGAAGACGGACGGCACGTTGAGACGCACCATCACCATCATCATCCCCGGCAGCGACTTGTCGCAGCCGGCAAGGCCGACCATGGCGTCGTAGCAATGGCCGCGCATGGTCAGCTCGACGGAATCCGCGATCGCCTCGCGGGAGGCCAGCGACGACTTCATGCCGGCATGTCCCATGGCGATTCCGTCGGTGACGGTGATGGTGGTGAACTCCCGCGGCGTGCCGCCGGTGGCCTTCACCCCCAGCTTGACCGCCTGGGCCTGGCGCGACAGGGAGATGTTGCACGGCGCAGCCTCGTTCCAGCAGGTGGCCACGCCGATGAAGGGCTGGGCGATTTCCTCTTCGGTCAGCCCCATGGCGTAGTAGTAAGACCGGTGCGGCGCCTTGTCGGGCCCGACCGAGACATGCCGGCTCGGCAGCTTGGACTTGTCGAACGATTTCTTGCCGCCGGGTGTGTCGAGTGGCATCCCTTCCCCCTGAAGATCGGTGTTTTTCGCAGTCGGCGACCAGACTAGCGGGCAATCCTCATACTTTCTACGCCCACCGCGTCATGGCGGGCATGCGCCGCGGGACTGGCGGGCACCGCGGGTCGCGCGGCCGCCCGGCGGAATCGATCTTGGCGCGGCGGTTCCGATCGGGGTATAGGGAGGCCCGCCGCCACCCGCCTCGAATGGAGACATGTCCGGTATGGCACTGGTTTCCCAGCGCCGCCGACGAAAGGCGGCGCCCATGGTCACGCTCCTGCTGTTCGGCCTCGCGGCGCTGGCCGCCGGGCGGGCGGAGGCCTGTTCGTGCTTCCGGGGCACCGTGGAGGAGCATCTCAGGTTCGCCGATGTGGTGTTCACCGGCGAGCTGACCCAGGTCGGATGGCCCTGGTGGTCGCCCTGGGGCTGGTTCTCAGACGGCTACACCCAGATGGCCGTGGCCCGCGTCGACACCCTGTTCAAGGGCGAGATCGGCCCATCGGTGGAGTTCACCTACGGCACCGATGCCGCCATGTGCGGGATCATGCTCGAGGAGGGCAACACCGGCGTCTTCCTCCTGGCGTCGGATGATGGCGACCTGTCCACCAATCTCTGCCTCTTCGACCTCGACATGGATGTCGACGCCATTATCGAGGTGCTCGGCGAGGGCCAGGCGCCCTAGGCGCCTCCGTCCAGCCTCTCGATCGCCGCCGTCAGCTTCTCCCGCGCGCCTTCCAACTCGGCCTTGCGCTCGCGCTGCTCCTCGACCACTGCCTCCGGGGCCTTGGCGAGGAACTGCTCGTTGGCGAGCTTCTTGTCGAGCTTGGCGATGTCGGCGGAGACCTTGCCGGCCTCTTTCTCCAGCCGGGCCCGCTCCTGGGCGAAATCGACGATCCCTTCCAGTGGCAGCAGGATGGTCGCCTCGTCGATCACCTCCTGGACCGCGCCCTTCGGAACCGCGCCATCGGCGAGATCGGCGCCGTCCAGCCGGGCGAGCCGGGTGATGATGCCGCGATGGGTGTCGAGCCGCTTCGCGGTCGCCGTGTTGGCGCCCTTCAGCAGCATGGGGATCTTGGCCCCCGCCGGCACGTTCATCTCCGAGCGCACCGCGCGGATGGCGGAGATCAGGCGCACCACCCAGCCCATCTCCTCCGACGCCGCCGGATCGGCCAGCGTGTCGGGGTAGTCCGGCCAGAACTCGCCGATCAGGGCGCCGTCCCGGTCGTCGGAAAGCTGCCGCCACAGCTCCTCGGTCACGAAGGGCATCAGCGGGTTGAGGAGCTGGACGATCTGATCCAGAACCCAGCCGGTCGCGGCGCGGGTCTCGTCCTGGGCGGCTGCGTCGCCGTCCTGCAGCACCGGCTTGGTGAACTCCAGGTACCAGTCGCAGAAGCTGTGCCAGGTGAACTGGTAGAGGGCGTTGGCCGCCTCGTTGAAGCGGTAGCCGGCCAGCGCCGCGTCGACCTTGGCCGCGGCCGCCGCGACCTCGCCGATGATCCATTTGTTGACCGTCAGCGTGCAGGCGGCCGGATCGAATTCGCGCCGTGGCCGGCAGTCGTTCATCTGGCAGTAGCGGGCGGCATTCCAAAGCTTGGTGGTAAAGTTGCGATAGCCCTCGACCCGCTGCTCGGACAGCTTGATGTCGCGCCCCTGGGCGGCCATGGAGATCAGCGTGAAGCGCAGCGAGTCCGCGCCATAGCTGTCGATCAACTCCAGCGGGTCGATCACGTTGCCCTTGGTCTTGGACATCTTCTGGCCCTGGGCGTCGCGCACCAGGGCGTGGATGTAGACGGTGCGGAACGGCACGTCGCCCATGAAGTGCAGCCCCATCATCATCATCCGGGCGACCCAGAAGAAGATGATGTCGAAACCGGTGACCAGCACGTCGCCCGGGTAGTAGCGCTCGACCTCCGGCACCTCGTCGGGCCAGCCCAATGTCGAGAACGGCCACAGGGCGGAGGAGAACCAGGTGTCCAGCACGTCGCTGTCGCGCTCCAGCGCGGCATCGTGGCCGTAGTGCTGGCGGGCGGCGAGATGCGCCTCCTCCTCGGTCTCCTCCACGAAGACCGTGCCGTCGGGACCGTACCAGGCCGGGATCTGATGGCCCCACCAGAGCTGGCGGCTGATGCACCAGGGCTGGATGTTGCGCATCCATTCGAAATAGGTGTTCTCCCAGGTCCTGGGCACGAACACGGTGCGCCCCTGCTCCACCGCCTCGATGGCCGGCTTGGCCAGGGTCTTGGCGTCGCAGTACCACTGGTCGGTCAGCCAGGGCTCGATGGCGACGCCGGAGCGGTCACCATGGGGCACGGTGTGCACATGGTCGTCGATACGATCGATCAGCCCGGCCGCTTCCAGGTCCTCGAGCACCTTCTTGCGCGCCGCATAGCGGTCCAGGCCGCGATAGGCCTCCGGCACCTGGTCGTTGAGGACGGCGTTGTGGTCGAAGATGTTGACCATCTCCAGGTTCTGGCGCCGGCCGACCTCGAAATCGTTGAAATCATGGGCCGGGGTCATCTTCACCGCGCCGCTGCCGGTCTCCGGGTCGGCGTAGTCGTCCGCCACCACCGGCAGCGCGCGCCCCACCAGCGGCAGCGTCACGAACTTGCCGACCAGGTCGGTGTAGCGGTCGTCCTCGGGATGCACCGCCACGCCGGTATCGCCCAGCATGGTCTCCGGACGGGTGGTCGCCACCACCAGGTATTTCTTGGGGTCGTCCTGCAGCGGGTAGCGCAGGTGCCACAGCTTTCCCTTGACCTCGCGCTGCTCGACCTCCAGGTCGGAGATCGCGGTGTGCAGCTTGGGGTCCCAGTTCACCAGCCGCTTGTCGCGGAAGATCAGGCCCTGCTTGTGAAGCTGCACGAAGACCTTGCGGACCGCCCGGCTGAGCCCGTCATCCATGGTGAAGCGCTCGCGGGTCCAATCCGGCGAAGCGCCCAGCCGGCGCAACTGTCGGGTGATGGTGCCGCCGGACTCGGCCTTCCAGTCCCAGACCCGATCGAGAAAGGCCTCGCGCCCCAGATCGTGTCGGGACTTGCCGTCCTTGGCCAGCTCGCGCTCGACCACCATCTGGGTCGCGATGCCGGCATGGTCGGTGCCGGGCTGCCACAGGGCGTCCTTGCCGGAGCGCCGCTGGTAGCGGATCAGCACATCCTGCAGGGTCATGTTCAGGGCATGGCCCATATGCAGGCTGCCGGTGACGTTCGGCGGCGGCATCATGACGACATAGGGGGTCGCATTGGACTCGACCGACGCCCCGAAGGCGCCGGAGTCTTCCCAACCGTCGTAATGCTTGGCCTCGGTCTCGGCAGGCCGATACGTCTTGTCCAGCATCGCTGAACCCTTCCAGCGGTGGCCGTTATTCCAGGGTTATTGGGAGGCGCAGGCGCAAGCCGGCGGCCGATTGCCGCGCAGAATGACGGCGGCCGCTCGGCCGGTCAATTGTTGTGCAGGCGCTCCGCGACCCGGGAGACCTCGCGCTCGACGATGCGCTCGACGATCGCCGGCAGGTTCTGGTCGAGCCAGTCCTTCAGCATCGGACGCATCAGTTCCCGCACCAGGGCCTCGATCGTCTTGTCGCCGATTGGCATGGACGCGCCGGCCTCCGCGGTGCTCCCGGCGGGCGCCTCGCTAAGCCTCGACATGGCCGCACTGGCCATCAGCGCCGTGGAATCGGCCACCAGCGAGTCGTCTTCGGCAGGCTGTTGGGACAGGGGATCCTCCATCTCCGGCGGGGCGGACGGCGCTTCGAATTCCAGCGGCGCGTCATCCGTTTCGGGTTCGGCCAGCTCCAGGGCGGCCTCGGGTTCGGGCTCGGGTTCGGGTTCAGGCTCCGGGACCGGCTCGGGCTCGGGTTCGGGCAGAGGCTCCGGCTCGGGTTCCGGTTCCGCGATCGCCTGCTCAGAGACAACCTCGGTCAGTTCCAGCACGTCGTCGTCGGTCGCAGCGGGCGCCTCGGCCTCCACGGCTTCCGCAGCGGCCTCTAAGGCCTCCACGGCTTCGGGCTGCGGGTCCTGGGCGGGCGGATCGCCCGCCGGCTCACCTTCCTCGCCATCCTCGGAGATGATCCGGCGGATCGACGCCAGGATCTCCTCCATGGATGGTTCTTGCTCGGGTTTCGGCTGGTTCATCGCTTCGTGTCCAGGCTATCGCTGCCGAATCGATAAACTAGAACAGAGTTAACAAAGGTTAAATAGACAGGGTGCCGATTCCCGCGAGATTCCCGACCGCCTAGTCGCCCTGGACCGAGGTGCCCCAGAGCCGCCCGCGGGTGGCGCGGTAGTCCGGCTCGAACTCGTAGTACTCGACAGGCAGGCCCAGGGCGCGGGCGGTGAGCTGGCCGGTCACCGCCAGCAGGCTGTAGGCCGCCACCACCTCGTCCCGCTGTGAGCGGACCAGCGACACCTGGGCGTCCAGCAGCTCCTGCTCGGCGTCCAGCACGTCGAGCACGGTGCGGGACCCGACCAGGGCCTCCTGCTCGGTGCCCTCAAGGGCGATCCGGGCGGCCGACACCTGGGCGACGAAGGACCTGATGCTGGCCCGGGCCGTCTCCAGCGTCTCCCAGGCCTGGATCGCATTCTCGACGACGTCGCGACGGGTCTCCTCGACCTGGATACGGGTCTGGTTGGCGTTGTAGCGCGCCTCGCGCACCCGCGACGACACCGCGCCGGACTGGTAGAGCGGCACCGTAACCTGCGCCGTCAGCGACGCGGTATCGGACTGGTCGATGGTCTCGCTGGGCTCGTAGGTCGATTGCGCTCGACCGACCAAGCTGACTTCCGGCAGCAGCTCGCCAAACACCACATCGACATTGGCGTCGGCGGACCGCTCGTTGAAATTGGCCGTGATCAGCGCCGGGTTGTTGCCCTCGGCCTGGGTGATGGATTCGTCGAGGGAGGCAGGAAGCCCGACCACGGGCGGCGGCGGGGTCACCGCACCGGCCGGCCGGCCGATCACCCGCGTATAGGTCGCCCGGGAATTGTCCAGATCGCCCTCGGCGGCGATCCGGTCCGCGGTGGCGCGGGCCAGGCGCGACTCCGCCTGGCTGACATCGGTGCGGGTGACCTCGCCGACCTGGAAGCGGTCGCGGGTCGCCTGCAACTGCCGGCGCAGCACCTGTTCGTTGTTGATCGTCAGCTCCAGCACCGCCTGCTCGCGAACCACGTCCATATAGGCGGTCACCGCGTCCAGCAGCACCTGCTGCTCGATGCTCAGATAGGTCGCGCGGGCCGCCTGCACCGCGAATTCCGCGCTGCGCACGCTGGCCGTCGTCCGGCCGCCGCGATAGAGCGGCTGGCTGACGGTGACGCCGACCGAGGCCGGCGTGACGCTGTCGGAGCTGCTGGATCCGTTGGACGGGTCGGTGTTGGAGTACTGCACCCCGAAATCGCCATCCGCCTCCACCGTCGGCCGGAACCCGGACAACGCCTGGGACACGTCTTCGTTGGTGGCGCGCAGCGCCTCGCGCTGGGCGATCAGGGTCGGGTTGGTGTCGTGGGTCAGGGCCAGCGCCTCGACCAGTTCCTGGCCGCCGGCCGGCGTCGTGGCGGCCGCCGCGGCAAGCACCGCCAGCGCCGCGACCGATCGCCGTCCCGGAAAGCGGAGTGCGATGTCCACAGTCATCAGTACCTCGTCATGGTTCTGTCCACCCGGTCGGCCCAGGCATCGATGCCGCCTTCCAGGTTGACGGTCGCCGGAATGCCCTGCCCGCGCAACCACAGTGTAGCCCGAAGACTGCGGACGCCATGATGACAGAGCACCACAACCATGCCGGCCCTCGGCACGCTGTCCAGATGATCCGGCAGCGTGCCCAGCGGGATCGCCAGGCTCGGCTCGATGGAACAGATCTCACGCTCCCAGGGCTCGCGGACGTCGAGCACCGTCAGGTCGCCCGGACCGCGGCGCAGCCGGTCGAGCGTCTCGACGTCGATCTGCAGGTCGTCTTGCACCAGAGCGTTCATGGGATCAGGGGCGCCCGCGGCGGCTAGAACTCGAAGACCGGGACCGGCTCGAACCCGGGCAGCACCGGCACCGTGGCATCGAAGACCTCGCGATGGGACACGGTGCCGCCGATGTTCTGGTACAGGGTCGCCTTGCCGAGCCCGCCCTGCGGCGAAACCACGGCGGCAAGCCGACCGCCCTCGGCGAGTTGGTCCAGGATCGCCCGCGGCACGTCGGCGACGGCGCCGTCGATGATGATCGCCTGATAGGGCGCCTGCTTGGGATAGCCGCCGTTCAGCGGCGCCTCGATGACCACCGCATTGTCGGCGCCCAGACGGGCCAGCGTCTCGGTCGCCTGCTGCGCCAGGTCGGCATCGTCCTCGATGGCGACCACGGTGTTCGCTAGCCGGGCCAGCACGGCGGTGCTGTAGCCAGTGCCGCAGCCGATCGCCAGCACGATGTCGCCGTCCTGAACCTGCAGCGCCTCGATCAGACGCCCGAGCACCATCGGCTCCATCAGGTGACGGCCATTGCCGATGGCGATGTCCTCGTCGACATAGGCGATCCCGCGCAGCGCCTTGGGCACGAAGGCCTCGCGCGGCACGTCGCCCATCGCCTCGAGGATCGCCTCCGTCACGATCTTGTTGGGCCTGAGCTGGCCCTCGACCATGTTCAGCCGGGCGGCGGCGTATTGAGTCATGTCGGCACGGCAGTTGGGATACAGGGACAGGCACACGGGACCGCCGCCGGATATCGGCGGTCGGCCTTATATAGCTTCCGGCGGCGATAATACAAAGGCGATAAGGTAAATGTCCGGTAACCATGCTCGTCCGGCGCGAACCGCTTGACCGGCGCTCGACGGCGCGGCTATAGGTCTGCGGCCCTGACCGGCGGCGCGATGGCTGAGTGGTTAGGCAGCGGACTGCAAATCCGTGTACACCGGTTCGATTCCGGTTCGCGCCTCCAGTACCCGAACCACGTGCGACCCGCCGGTTCGTGGGGCTGGCATCGCCGAAAAGGGTCTGATATAAGACGCGCCCGCGATCGCGGCGGCACCGTTTTTGGCGCGCCGCCGACCTGATCCCCGGTAGCTCAGTTGGTAGAGCAGGTGGCTGTTAACCACCCTGTCGCTGGTTCGAGTCCGGCCCGGGGAGCCAATTCAGCAAAGAGGCCCGGATCCGCCGATCCGGGCCTCTTTCGCGTTCCCAGGACGGATCAGGGGTCGGATCATGGCCGGGCCCGGTTTGCGCGCAGCAGTTCTTCAACGAACGCGCGGGCCGCGGCGACCGCCTCCTCCGAATCCACTAAGACTGTGTCGGGGGCAACGGCGGCGGAGGGCGGGATGTCCGGGTCCGCCGGGCCGACCGAGAGCTGCGGCGGCGCCACGAGGGCGCCCGCCTCCCGGTCCAGCCGTCCCAGTTCGGCGATGGCGTCGCGCTGGTCGATGTCGAGGCGGTTTAAATCGCCGCGCAGCGCCCGTACCGCGGCCGGCAGGCTGGAGACCGGATCGATCAGCCGCAGCCTCTCGGTGTTGCGCAGCTCCAGCCGGGTCCGGGTTTCGGCCCGCTCCAGGGCGTTGATCTCGGATTGCAGCCGCTGCCGGTCGATGCGGTTGGCCTGGATCGCGGTCGGCGCGCGGATTGCCTGATAACGGTCGCTCAGCGCGTCCTGGGCCGCCGCCGGACCGGGAACGCCAAGCATCGGCAGGATGACCGCCACGGTTGCAAGTGCTCGCAGTGATTTTCGCAGTTTGTTTTGACGCGTTCTCTTCGGCATTCCGATTCTGCCACATTTCGACCGCGCTTTTATGCGGTAACCAACGCCCTTCGATTGCGGCTCGCCAGTCGGTGCATGATCTGTATACTAGTGCGCCGCCGCTCGAAGTCAAACATCCCCACCCCGGTTCCGGGAACGAAAGCATGAACAATCCCAAGGCCGCGCTGCAGCCGAAGATCGCCGTCGACCGCCTCAACTCGATGCCGACCGATATGGAACGCGTCGACGCGATCTTTGATCGCATCACCCAAGAGACCGACCAAGTCTTCAGCATGCTCAAGAAAGGCATGATCGAGGAAGCGTCCCTGAAGACGGTCGAAGAGAACATCGCTCGCGACTACATCCTGCAGACCTTCGACGAGATCCGCATGGACGCCCATGACACCGCGGTGCGGTCGGCGCGGCACTTCGCCGCGATGTGCGCCCAGGCGTCGGAGCACCTGCCCGAGGGCCATCAGAAGAACGTCGCAAAATGCGTGGCCGAGCTGTTCGACCAGTTCGCCCGCCGGCTGGACACGCAGGTGATGCGCCAGACGCCGGTCGTGGCGGGCGGCAAGGATGGCGGCGGCAAGGACGCCGATGTCCGCGCGTTGCTGGAGAACTCTGCCTAGGCAGACCGCTTGTCGTTGAGCGGCGGTCCGCCGGCCGCCGCTCCGGGGAAGACTTCGAGAGGCGTGCTGTGAACAGGACGTTCGGAATTCTGGCCGCCGTCGCGACGGCGACGCTCTGCGCCTGTGGCGGTCCCGACGCCGAATTCGAGATCGGCGCCGAGCCGGCAGCCGGCGCGCAAGCGACCTCGGCCGCCCAGGTTCCGCTCTATATTCCGCCGGAGTATGCCGTGCGGCCCGGCACCGCGCCGGAGTCGCCGGCGGCACGGCCGGTGCCCCGCACCGGGTTGTCGGCCGGCGAGAGCCGGTTGCTGGCCCTGGCCGGAGTCGCCGAGGCGAACCCCCGAATCCGCACGCTGGTCGACCAGGAATCGACGACCTTGGCCGTCGTCGAGCCGTTCCGCATCGAGCGGCTGGTGCTCGGCACGGCGCCGCCGCCGCCGGCCGGGCTGCGGATCGAGCGGACCGACAGCCGCATCATCGACGACCCGCTGTCGCTCTTCTGATCCATCGCCGACCCGTGACGGTCGGCCGCGCCGATACCCGGCGCGGATCGATCGTGCTGTTCTATCCGATTGAGGACCGTTCGGGCCTGGCGGCAGGCGTCGCCGTAGCCTGCCCGCCTTCCGATGGCGTCCGCCCGGCGACCAATTCCGCCGGGCCGGACGTTGGCTCGGAATACCCTGGAGCGCCGGCCGGCGCTCCGGAGACCTGGAAGAGCGTCAGCTCTCCTGCTGGTCCTCGCGCCCCAGCGCGCGGGCCAGGTCGACCAGGCGCTTGCGCACGCCCGGATCGAGGATCCGGTAATAGGCCCGCACCAGTTCCAGCGTCTCACGGCTGGTCATGCGATCCGGCGCCTCGGGCTCGGCCGGCAGCGGCCGTTCCTGAACGGCGGTCGGCAGGCCCTCGAAGAAATAGGACACCGGAACATCGAGGATCTTGGTCAGCAGATGCAGCCGGCTGGCGCTGATGCGATTCGCACCGCGCTCGTATTTCTGGACCTGTTGGAAGGACACACCGAAGGCCTTGGCCAGCTTCTCCTGGCTCATCCCCAGCAGCGTGCGCCGTTGGCGCAGGCGCATGCCGACATGGACGTCGACGGGATCCGGCCCGTCGATGGCGATTGTCTTGCGGCGCCGCCGCGGCGTATCGGCAGGCGCAGCTTCCATTTCAAGTACTCCCATAAATCACTGCCTTGTTGCTGTTGCGCGTGGGTAATCCGAGCCGGACATTCCCCCAATACGAGCGGTTCGAAACCGTCCGCTGAGAGCCCGCGGATCGCAACGATCCACCGGCCGCCCGACACATCCGTGCCAGTAACCGTTCGCATACCCAGTGGCGAGTACGCGCGCGTGTTACTAAGCAGTAGTTGTAGTGACGGGATCGACCCTCGGCAATTCATCCAAAGGTATATGGAAAGCGGCGGAATGCCCGCTTTCTTCCCCAGGAGTCAGTGATTCCGGGGCTTTCCGGACCGATCCGGTCCGGTCTTCCTAAGAAAGTGGCGCGTCCCGGGTCAGGACCTTGCGGCCTCGCCGATATTGTCGACGCCGCGCTCCTCCAGCACCGTGCTCAGCCAGTTCGGGTCCATTTCCGGCACCGACGACAGCAGCAGGTCGGTGTAGGGATGGTGCGGCGGCTTGAACATCTGGTCCTTGGGGCCCTGCTCCACCACCTTGCCGTCCTTCATCACCACCACTTCGTCGGCGATGGACCGCACCGTCGCCAGGTCGTGGGTGATGAACATGTAGGCCAGGTTGAGCTCCTTCTGCAGCCGGTCCAGCAGCTTCAGGATGCCCTCGGCGACGAGCTGGTCCAGCGCGCTGGTCACCTCGTCGCAGATGATGAAGGTCGGGTTGGCCGCCAGCGCCCGGGCGATGCCGATGCGCTGCTTCTGGCCGCCGGAGAGCTCCGGCGGGAAGCGGCTGTAGAACTGCGAGGGCTCCAGCTCGATCATGTCGAGCAGCTCGTCGACGCGGGCCTTGAGCGCCGTGCCCTTGACGCCGCCGTAGAACTCCGCCGGCCGGCCGATGATCTCGCTGATGCGGACCTTCGGGTTCAGGGCCGTATCGGCCATCTGATAGATCATCTGGGCCCGGCGGAGCTGGTCCTTGGTCCGGGTCTTGTAGCTGGACGGCAGCTCCTCGCCGTCGAACAGGATCGTGCCCTTGGTGGGCGGCAGCAATCCGGTGATGCAGCGGGCGGTGGTCGATTTGCCCGAGCCGGACTCGCCGACCACGGCGACGGTCATGCCCGGAAAGACGTCGAAGGAGACGTCCTCCAGCACCTTCACCGGGCCATAGGCCGCGTCGATGTCCCGCACCGAGACGACGGGGGCGACGTCGCCGGTCGGGCGCGGCTTCTGCTCCCGCTGGAAGCTGCGGACCGCCCAGAGGGTCTTGGTGTAGTCCTCCTGCGGCGATTCGAGCATCTTCTCCGTAACCGCCTCCTCGACCTCGTCGCCCTTCAGCAGGACCTTGATCACGTCGGCCATCTGGGCCACCACCGCCAGATCGTGGGTGATGTAGATCGCCGCGGTGTTGAACTGGTCGACGATGTCGCGGATCGCGGCCAGCACCTCGATCTGGGTGGTGACGTCAAGCGCCGTGGTCGGCTCGTCGAAGATGATCAGGTCCGGCCGGCAGGCCATGGCCATGGCCGTCATCGCCCGCTGCAGCTGGCCGCCGGAGACCTGGTGCGGGTAGCGGAAGCCGATCTCCCGCGGGTTGGGAAGGCGCAGGCGCTCATAGAGCTCCATGGCGTCTTCCTGGCTCTCCATCCGCCTCTTGATGCGGTAGTAGACCGGCGCCTCGGTGTGCTGGTCGATCAGCTTGTGGGCCGGGTTGAACGAAGCGGCGGCGGATTGCGCCACATAGGCGATGCGCGAGCCGCGCAGGGCGCGCAGATCGCTCTCCGCCGTGGTGGTCAGCTCCATGCCGTCGAATTCGACCGAGCCGCCGGAGATGCGGCAGCCGTCCCGGGCGAAGCCCATCGAGGCGAGCCCGATGGTCGACTTGCCGGCGCCGGACTCGCCGATCAGCCCCATCACCTCGCCGCGATGCAGGGTGAGATCGACGCCATGCACGATCTCCACCCATTTCTCATCCGCGTAGCCTTCGATGCGAAGGCCCTCGATCTTCAGCAGGACGTCTTTTTCCTTCGTCACGGCCTCTACTCCTTCAGTCCGGACGAGCGATACAGCATCCAGTCCACGACAAAGTTCACCGCCACGGTCAGCAACGCGATCGCGCCGGCGGGTATGAGCGGCGTGATCTCGCCGAATGAGATCAGCGTCGCGTTCTCTCGCACCATCGAGCCCCAATCCGCGGTCGGCGGCTGGATGCCCAGGCCCAGGAAGGACAGGCCGGCGACCAGCAGGAACACGAAGCAGAACTCCAGGCCGAACTCGGCGATCAGCGGTGCGGTCGAGTTGGGCAGGATCTCCTTGCGGATCAGGTACCAGGTCCCCTCGCCGCGCAGCCGCGCCGCCTCGATGTAGTCCATCACCACGACATTGCCGGCGACCGCCCGGGTCAGGCGGAACACCCGCGGCGAGTAGATCACCGCGATGATGATCACCAGGATCGCCAGGTTGGTGCCGAAGATGCTGAGCAGAAGCAGGGCGAAGATCAGCGACGGCACCGACATGATGACATCGACCACCCGACCCATCACCTGATCGAACCAGCCGCCCTTGGTGGCCGCGATCATCCCGCCGATGGCGCCCATCAGGAACGCCAGGGTGGTCGCCAGCAGCGCCAGTCCGACGGTGTTGCGGGCGCCGTAGATGATGCGGCTGAACATGTCGCGGCCGAGCTGATCGGCGCCGAGCAGCATGTTCTCGTCGGCCGGCGCGAAGGCCGAGGTGATCACCTCCGCCTCGCCATAGGGGGTGATGACCGGTGCGAAGACGCCGGCGATCGCGTAGACGCCGATGACGAACAGCCCGAAGCTGGCGGTCAGCGGCGCGGTCCGCATCGCCTTGGCCGGCTCCCTGGGCAGGACGATCACCAGGAATTCGCGGAACGCGTAGGCCGTTCCGGCGGACAGCGCGATCAGGCCGGCCATGACAGTGACCGTCCACAGCGCCGGCTCGCCGCCGATGATGCCCATGATGAAGGAGGCCAGGGTCAGTGAGAACAGCAGCAGGAATGGCCCGCGCTTGCCGTAATAGGCCGCGAGGCACGAGGCGCCGATCAAAAGTGCGTAGTAACCGATGACGAAGTAGTTCATGTCCGCGCCCTCACTTCGGATGCCGCAAGCGCGGATTGGTCAGGATGGCGCCCACATCGGCCGCCAGGTTCAAGAGGATGAAGGTTGCGGCGAAGATCAGGCAGCAGGCCTGGACCACCGGGAAGTCGCGCTTGGTCACGCTGTCGACCAGCAGCTGGCCGATCCCGGGATAGACGAACACCACCTCCACCAGCACCACGCCGGTGATCAGATAGGCCAGGTTCAGCGCCACCACGTTGATGATCGGCGCCCAGGCATTGGGCAGGGCGTGTTTGACGATGACCTTCCAGGCCGGCGTGCCCTTCAGTCGCGCCATCTCGATATAGGGCGAGGCCAGCAGGTTGATGATCGCCGCCCGGGTCATGCGCATCATGTGCGCCACCACCACCAGCACCATGGTCAGGGCCGGCAGGAAGGTCCGGTTCAGCAGCTCGAAGAAGGTCATGCCCTCGTTGAGCCGGGCGATCGCCGGGAAGTAGCCGGTCTTGACCGCCAGGTAGAGGATTAGGATGTAGCCCAGGAAGAATTCCGGCGAGGAGATCGAGGTCAGGGTGACCACATTGGCGACCCGGTCGAAGAGCGAGTTGCGCAGCAGGGCCACGATCACGCCGAGGATGATGGCGACCGGCACCGCGATGACCGCGGCGTATGCCGCCAGGAACAGAGTGTTCAGCAGGCGCGGGCCGATGGTCTCGGTCACCGGAGCCTGGGTGATGAGCGAGCTGCCGAAATTACCGACGACGGCGCCGCCCAACCATTCGAAGTAGCGCACGAAGGCAGGCCGGTTCAGGCCCATCTGCTCGCGCATGGCCGCGAGGTTTTCTTCCGTCGCCCCCTGGCCCAGGACCGCCTGGGCGATGTCGCCGGGCAGCAGTTCGACCGCCCCGAAGATCAATACCGAAATGACGAGCAGTGTGAGCAGTCCCAGCCCAAGCCGCTTCAGGACGATGCCCCAGACATTGCCCATGATACCCCCCGTTCGAACCTCTTCTTTTCTGTGACTCCGCCGCCACCGCGAGCCCCTTCATGGGCACGGGTTGCCGACGGCGGACTTGGTCTGTTGATGAGGGTACCGACGGCCGGGACGGCGGACTTTCGGCGCGTCGTCCGAAAGCCCGCCTGTCCGGCGTTCACGCGGCCGGGACCGTCGGCGGCCCAGCCCGCCTTAGGACTCGAACCACCAGCGGCTGGCGCCGCGGGCCCCGTCGCACTGCCAGCTGGCCGCGAGCTGCCCGCTGTGCCGCACGTTCTTGTTCCGCGCGTAGACGAAGTTGATGAACATCGGGATGATCGTGCCGCCGTCGTCGCGGGCGATCTCCTGCATCTCGCGGTACTGCTCGGCGCGACGGGCCTGATCCAGCTCGCCCTTGGCCTGCAGCAGCAGCTCGTTGAATCGGGCGTTCTGCCAGCGGGCCTCGTTCCAGGCCGCATCGTCCTTGTAGGCCAGGCTGAGCATCTGGTCCGGCGTCGGGCGGGCGCCCCACTGGACCATGCAGAACGGCTTCCGGAGCCAGACGTTGGAGTAGTAGCCGTCGTTGGGCTCGCGAACCACGTTGATGTTGATGTTCGCCGCCTTGGCCTGCTCCGAGTACAGCACGCAGAGATCCACCGCACCGGAATAGACGCTGTCGGCGGTGCTCAGGTCGACCGACAGGCTGCTGTGGCCGGCCTCGCTCAGGTGGAACTTGGCCTTGTCCGGATCGTACTCCCGCTGCGGCAAATCGGCCCAGTACGGCATGTTCGGCGAAACATGGGCGTCGTTGCCGGGGATCGCCGTGCCGAAGGCGATCTTCTCGATGATCTCCTCGCGGTCGATGGCGTATTTCATCGCCAAGCGCACATTGACGTCGTCGAACGGCGCGGTGTCGCAATGCATCGGCAGCGTGATCGCCGCCCCGCTGGGCACGTTGTCGATCTCGACGTTCGGCGAGCGCTGCAGCAGCGGCAGGGTCTTCAGGTCGAGCTGCGTCACCGAGTCGACCGCGCCGGTCACCAGAGCGGTCTGGCGCGCGTTCGGGTCGTTCAGGACGGTGATCTCGCAGGCGTCAAAATAGGCCCCTTCGAGGTGCCAGGTGTCGTGGCGCACCATCTCGGTGCCGACGCCGAACTCATGGTTGACGATCTTGTACGGGCCGGTGCCGTCGCCGGACTGCCAGTCGATCGACCCGTCCGAATTCGCCGGGCACATCGCCATGTGATAGTCGGTCATCAGCCACGGGAAGTCGGCGTTCGCGCCGGTCAGCTTCACCGTGAAGGAGAGATCGTCGTTCTTGACGATATCCGCGACATCCTTCAACAGCGCCGTCGCGGCCGAGGTGCTGTCCTCGCCGCGATGGTGGTTCAGCGAGGCGATGGCGTCGTCCGCGGTGAACGGCTTGCCGCTGTGGAAGGTGATGCCGCTGCGCAGCTTGAAGGTCCACTCCGTCGCGTCGTCGGACGGGGTCCAGGATTCGGCCACGTCCCCGCCAAGCTCGTTGGTCGGCGTGATCAACGTCAGGAAGCTGCGATGGGTGTGGGCGAACTGGATCTGCGTGAAGCTCAGATAGGTGCCGGGGTCGTGTGAATCGGACGTGTTGCCGTCATGGGTGCCGAGCCTGAAGGTGCCGCCGCGCTGGGGCGTCTGTGCCGCCACCTCCGTCGACCACAGCGTCGTCGCCGCCGGCACGGCGAATCCGGCGGCCACCGCGTAGCGCATGAATTCGCGCCGCTGCAGTCGACCGCGCCGGGCTTCCGCCGCGAGGCGGTCGATCAGATCCGCTTCAGCGGTCCTCGGCTTACCATCGTATTCCGACATGTGTTCTTCTCCCTGTTCATTTCATCCGATGGGCCCGCCACGGGCCACCGGTGTTACTGGTTGCCCCCGTTGCCCCTTCTCCACGGCGCCGGGGTCGTTGCGCTTGGTGCTGGCGATGTCGATCGTGCGTGGATGGACGGATAACTGATTGAGGTCATCGCAGATCCGCGAGAACAGCCGCTGAACCGAAGTTTCGGAAACGAGAGATCGGGCCCTGTCGGCCGATCGCGGCGGCACCGGATCCCGGTGTCTGCCGTCGCATCCGGCCATGCCTGCAAGACTTCGCAACTATCGTGCCGCCGCATCGCCGCGGCGCGCCCAGTCGCGGATCAGCAATGCGGGGCCTTCTCCAAGTCTCGCCTGTTCGTCGATCGCTCCCTGTTCAAAAAAGATCCGTGCGCGACTGGTCGAGGCGAAATTGTCCGATAGTTGTTCGCGGACATAAGACAATTCGGGCGTTGATTTGCGAACATTCTGCCGGGTCGACCGCCGTTTTTGATCACTTATTGTCCTGCAAATCGTAGGACCGTGCCGGAGATTGTCAAACCAAAATCCGGCACACCCGGCGCCGCGCCGCGGCCGCCGACCGACGTGGCGCAGAGGGCCAAGTTCGTGTCGCATCCTGACAATCCAGGCCGGTGATTCCGGGACCCCGGGGCGGGCATTTCCGCTAGTGTCCGGGTTGGCCCGACCTGTGCCGAACTGCGCGAGTGCCCCCGACATGCCGGACAACGACGATGTGGATATCGAAGGCCGGGAGACCTGCTACCAGGGGTTCTTCCGGATGGACCGGCTGCGGCTGCGGCATGGCCGCTACGATGGTGGCTGGACGCCGACCCTGACCCGGGAGGTGCTGCTGCGCGGGCTGGCGGTGGCCGTGGTGCCCTACGATCCGGTGCGCGACGAGGTGGTGCTGATCGAGCAGTTCCGGGCCGGCGCGCTGGTCGCAGGCGAACCGGCCTGGATGGTCGAGATCGTCGCCGGCATGGCCCATGAGGGCGAGGATCCTGAAGCGGTGGCGCGCCGGGAAACGCTGGAGGAGACCGGGCTCGAGATCGGTGCCATGGAGCCGGTCGCCCGCTTCATGCCGAGCCCCGGCGGCTCGTCGGAGGTGGTGCAGGTCTATGTCGGCCAGGTCGATTCCGACGGCGCCGGCGGCTATCACGGCGTCGAGGACGAAGGCGAGGACATCCGCGTCTTCCGGCTGCCGGCGGAGGAGGCGTTCGGGATGCTCGACGACGGCCGGATCGACACGGCGATCACCCTGGTCGGGCTGTATTGGCTGGTCCGCAATCGCGAGGCCCTGCGCGCGCGCTGGCGGTGATTGTCCGCAGACGTTCGATGCCTTGTGACCGGCCGGGCCAAGGCGCTAGGTTCGGGTCGAACACGGTTCCCAAGGGGGAGGATTAAAGGGTGGCAGATATCCGGGACGGTCTGGTCGGCGCAATCGGCAACACGCCGCTGATCCGCCTCAAGCGCGCATCGGAGGAGACCGGCTGCGAGATCCTCGGCAAGGCCGAGTTCCTCAACCCGGGCAGCTCGGTCAAGGACCGGGCCGCCAAGTTCATCATCCTGGATGCCGAAGAGCGCGGCGTGCTCAAGCCCGGCGGCACCATCGTCGAGGGCACGGCCGGCAATACCGGCATCGGCCTGGCGCTGGTCGCCGCCGCCCGGGGCTACAAGACGGTCATCGTCATCCCGGAGACCCAGAGCCAGGAGAAGAAGGACATGCTGCGCCTGTGCGGCGCGGAGCTGCGCGAGGTCCCGGCCAAGCCGTTTCGCGACCCCGGCAACTATGTCCATGTCGCCACCCGGCTGGCGGCGGAGCTGAACGAGACCGACCCGAACGGCGTGCTCTACGCCAACCAGTGGGACAACACCGCCAACCGCCGGGCCCATATCGAAGGCACGGCGCCGGAGATCTGGGACCAGACCGACGGCAAGGTCGACGGCTTCATCTGCGCCGTCGGCACCGGCGGCACCCTGACCGGCGTCGCCATGGGCCTGCGCGAGCGCAAGAAGGATATCGTCATCGGCCTCGCCGACCCGATGGGCGCGGCGCTCTACAGCCATTTCACCACCGGCGAGATGAAATCTTCCGGCAGCTCGATCACCGAGGGCATCGGCCAGGGCCGCATCACCGGCAATCTGGAGGGGCTGGAGGTGGACGAGCCGTTCCAGATCCCGGACGAGGAAGGGATCCCGGTCTGCTTCGACCTGCTGGAGCACGAGGGGCTGTGCCTGGGCAGTTCCAGCGGCATCAACGTCGCCGGCGCCATCCGCCTGGCCAAGAAGATGGGCCCCGGCCACACCATCGTGACCATCCTCTGCGATTTCGGCACCCGCTATCAGTCCAAGCTGTTCAACCCGGCCTTCCTGCGCGAGAAGGGTCTGCCGGTGCCGCGCTGGCTGGAGGGCTGAACGGTCATGACCCTGCTGTTCCGCGACGACGCCTATCTGAAATCCTGCACCGCCACGGTGACCGCCGCCGCCGACGGCCAGATCGCGCTCGACCAGACCGTCTTCTATCCCATGGGCGGCGGCCAGCCCGGCGACACCGGCCGGCTGCGCTGGGATGGCGGCGAGGTCCGCATCGTCGACGCCCGCAAGGGCGACGGTCCCGACGCGGTCCTGCACATCGCCGAGGAGGGGGCCGCCCTGCCCGCCCCGGGCACGCAGGTCGAGGCCGAGATCGACTGGGACCGGCGCCACCGGCTGATGCGCATGCACACCGCCATGCACCTGCTCTGCTCGATCGTCGAGGGCGACGTGACCGGCGGCCAGGTGGGCGCGGAGAAGAGCCGGCTCGACTTCAACGTGCCGGCCGGCGCGCTCGACAAGGAGGCGATCGGCGCGGCGCTCAACGAGCTGGTCGCCGCGGCCCTGCCCGTCCAGCCGCGCTGGATCACCGATGAGGAACTGGCCGCGCGACCGGAGCTGGTGCGCACCATGTCGGTCAAGCCTCCCACCGGCAGCGGCAAGGTCCGCCTGATGCTGATCGGCGACGAGGCATCCCCGGCCGACTTCCAGCCCTGCGGCGGCACCCATGTCGCCAACACCGGCGAGATCGGCGCGCTGAGGATCGGCAAGATCGAGAACAAGGGCCGCCAGAACCGCCGGGTCAACATCCTGCTGGACGAGGGATAGCGTGAAGCACGCTGCATTCAGTGCTGAAGCCCTCACCCGGCTCGCCATCGCTCGCCACCCTCTCCCTGGGGGAGAGGGACATCACAAGCGCCGACCGCATAACCCTCTCCCCCTGGGAGAGGGTGGACAGCCGAAGGCTGGCCGGGTGAGGGCCGAGCGCAGTTCGAAGAATCGGAGCCGGCGATGACCCTACCCGGCCCGCTGGTCGACACCGCCTGGCTGGCGGCGCATCTGGATGACCCGTCGGTGCGGGTGGTCGACTCCACCTATTTCATGCCGGATTCCGGCCGGGATGCACGGGCCGAGTACGCGGCGGCGCATATCCCCGGCGCGGTCTTCTTCGACATCGACGCGATCGCCGATCCGAACAACTCCCTGCCCCATATGCTGCCGTCGCCGGATCGGTTCGCCGAGGCGGTCGGCGCGCTGGGCATCGGCAGCGAGCACATGGTTGTCAGCTACGACGTGCACGGCCTGTTCAGCGCAGCGCGGGCCTGGTGGATGTTCCGGGTCTTCGGGCATGGCCGGGTGGCGGTGCTGGATGGCGGCCTGCCTCGCTGGACCGGCGACGGGCATCCGACCAGCGATGCACCGGTCGCGCATCCGCCGGCGCGGTTCGAGGCACGGTTCCGGCCAGAGTTGGTGCGCTCGGCTGACGATTTGCTCGCCAATCTTGGCTCAGGCGCGGACCGCGTCGTCGATGTCCGCTCGCCCGGCCGCTTCGAGGGCAGCGAGCCGGAGCCGCGGCCGGAGAGCCGGTCCGGCCACATCCCCGGCAGCGCCAACCTGCACTACGCCACGCTGATCGACCCGGAGACCCGCAAGCTGTTGGACCCGGCCGCGCTAAACGCACGGTTCGCGGAAACCGGCCTCAGCGGCGACGGCCCCTTCGTGGCGAGCTGCGGCAGCGGCGTGACCGCCTGCATCTTCGCGCTCGCCAAGCAGGTCACCGGCCACGACGCGGTCGCCGTCTATGACGGTTCCTGGACCGAATGGGGCGGCCGCGCCGACCTGCCGCTCGAGACAGGACCCAGCCGCTAGGGATTCCATGGCCCGCAAACCGACGAAGAGCAAGACCGCCGGCAAGCTCAAGGTCACCGTCACCCATCTGGAGATGACGGCGCCGCCGACCCATCGGCCGGTGCCGACGCCGCTGGCCAAGGTGGCGCTGCTGGAGGCGGAACAGCCGACGGTGTCGTTCTACCGCTACCTCTACAACACGGTCGGCGAGGACTGGCTGTGGGGCGACAGGCGCGAGCTGAGCGACACCATGTTGAAGGCGATCATCCATGATGAGCGCTGCACCGTGCTGGTGCTGTACCGCGCCGGCGTGCCGGCCGGGTTCGCCGAGCTGTTCAGGGGCGAGGAGCATACGACCGAGCTCAGCTATTTCGGCCTGATCCCGGATTTCGTCGGCCAGGGGATGGGGCGCTACCTGCTGCAGGCGGCGATCGAGCGGGCCTGGCGCGACGAGCCGCGGCGGCTGGTGGTCGAGACCTGCACCCTGGACCACCCGCGCGCCCTCACCCTCTATCAATGGGCCGGGTTCCGGCCCTTCGCGCAGCAGGAGGTGCTGCGCGACGACCCGCGCATCCTGGGCCTGATCCCCAAGACCGTCGCGCCGCAACATCCGATCGGGGCGGCGTGACGACCCTCGACTGGCACGGCGAACGCAGCGGCCTGGACGATCTGCGGCTGCTGGACCGCTGTGCGGAGCAGGACGGGATCGACCATGTGGCGGTCCGCCGCTACCGCCAGGACCGGGTGCGGACCGAGATGGCCAAGCGCGATATCGCCGCCTGCATGCTGTTCGATCCGGTCAACATCCGCTACGCGTCGGGCGCCCGCAACATGCAGGTGTTCAGCCAGCGCAACCCGGCGCGCTATCTGCTGCTGCCGGCCGAGGGGCCGGTCATCCTGTTCGAGTTCACCGGCTGCATGCATCTGGCAGACGGGCTGGAGACCATCGACGCGGTACGCCCGGCGATCACCGCCAGCTTTGTCGCCGCCGGCCCCGATATCGCCGAGCGCGAGCGGCACTGGGCGCGGGAGATCGCGACCGTCCTGCGCGAGGCCGGCTGCGCCGGCGGGCGCATCGGCATCGAGCGGGTCAATGCCGGCGCCGCGGCCGCCCTGGCCGGGCAAGGCATTACCCTGGTCGACGCGCAGGAGCCGGTGGAGATGGCGCGGGCGATCAAGTCGCCGGAGGAGATCGCCTGCATCCGCCAGTCCCTGGCGGCGACGGCGGTCGCGGTGGCCCGCCTGCGCCAGGCGGTGCGGCCGGGGATCACCGAGGCGGAACTCTGGTCGGTGCTGCACCAGGCGGTCATCGCCCAGGGCGGCGATTATGTGGAGACACGGCTGCTGAACTCCGGCCCGCGCACCAATCCCTGGTTCCAGGAATGCGGCGGCCGGGTAATCGGCCGCAACGAGCTGATCGCGCTCGATACCGACGTGGTCGGCTGCCACGGCTACTACAGCGACTTCTCCCGCACCTTTCATTCCGGCCCCGACGCGCCCACCGACGCGCAGCGGGCGCTCTACCGGATCGCCCATGAGCAACTGCACCACAACATGGCGATCCTGAAGCCGGGGCTGAGCTTCCGGGAGTATTCGGAAGCGGCCTGGACGATCCCCGAGTGCTATGTCGCCAACCGCTACTACCTCTCCGCCCATGGCTGCGGCATGACCGGCGAGTACCCCTATCTCTACCACCGCATGGATTTCCCCGACGCCGGCTATGACGGCGTCATCGAGCCGGGCATGACCCTGTGTGTCGAAAGCTTCATCGGCGAAGAGAACGGCGACGAGGGCGTCAAGCTCGAACAGCAGGTGCTGATCACCGAGACCGGAACCGAGCTGCTGTCGACCTTCCCTTTCGAGGATGCCCTGCTGGAAGCCTAGCCATGAGTAGCGCGATACGGAGATACGCCGCTGCCCTGGCGCTGCTGTCGGGTTTCGCGGCATCCGGCTGCGTAGGCCAGGTGCCCGTGTCGGACGATGGCACCGGCACTCCAACTCCGGTCTTCCGCGCAGGCCTGCAGGAGCGCGCCTTCCGGCTCGATGGCCTTGATCGCTCCTATCTGCTCTACATCCCGTCGTCCCTGGCCGAGAATCGGCAGGAGGCGCGGCCACTGGTGCTGATGATCCATGGCGGCGGCGGCAATGCCCGTCAGACGCCGCGCTTCACCAACCGGCGCTGGATCGCGCTTGCCGACGAGTTCGGGTTCTACCTTGCCTATCCGAACGCCTATGACCGGTTCTGGGATTTCGGCGAGGGCCGCACCTCCGCACGGCTGGCCCCCCGGGTCGACGACCGCGCCTATTTCGGCACCCTGCTTGACGAGCTGACCGGCACCCTGCCCATCGACCGGGACCGGGTGTTTTCCACAGGTATCTCCCGTGGCGGACAGGCATCGTTCTTCCTCGCCTGCATTTTCCCGGGCCGCATCCGGGCGATCGCCCCGATCGCCATGTCGCTGCCGGACTTCCTGGAGGATGACTGCCGCCGGCAGGCGCCGCCGGTCGGCCTCGCGGTGATCAACGGCACGGAAGATCCGCTGGTCCCCTATGACGGCGGCTGGATCACCTTCGGCAACGACCGCCGGGACATCGTGCTCTCGACCGACGACACGATCGCCCTCTGGCGTCAGCGCAACGGCTGTGCCACCGCGCCGGACGGGGTGCGGACCATCGACACCGCCGATGACGGCATGGCCGTGATCCGCAGCGATTGGGAGACGTGCCGGAGCGCGCCGGTGGTGCTTTACCGGATCGAGGGCGGCGGCCACACCTTCCCGTCCGGCCGCCGCTCCTGGCTGGAGGTCATCGTCGGCCCGGTCAACCAGGACATCAACGGGGCCGACGAGGCCTGGGCGTTCTTCTCCCGCTTCGACTAGAGCTGCCGCCCTGCCCTAGTGCGACAGGATCTGGCTGAGGAACAGCTTGGTGCGGTCCGATTGCGGGTTGTGGAAGAAGTCCTCGGGATTGTTCTGCTCGATGATCTCGCCGCCATCCATGAACAGGACCCGGTTGGCCACGGCCCGCGCGAAGCCCATCTCGTGGGTCACGCAGAGCATGGTCATGCCCTCCCGCGCCAGCTCCATCATGGTGTCCAGCACCTCCTTGACCATCTCCGGATCGAGGGCCGAGGTCGGCTCATCGAACAGCATGATCTTCGGCTTCATGCACAGGCTGCGGGCGATCGCGACGCGCTGCTGCTGACCGCCGGAGAGCTGTCCCGGATACTTCTCCGCCTGCTCGGGGATCTTGACCCGCTCCAGGAAGTACATGGCCGTCTCCTCGGCCTCCTTCTTGGGCGTCTTGCGCACCCAGATCGGGGCCAGGGTCAGGTTCTGCAGCACCGTCAGATGCGGGAACAGGTTGAAGCTCTGGAACACCATGCCGACCTCGCGGCGGATGGCGTCGATGTTCTTCACATCGTTGTTGAGCGCGATCCCGTCGACGGTGATCAGCCCCCGCTGATACTCCTCCAGCCGGTTGATACAGCGGATCATGGTCGATTTACCCGAGCCCGACGGGCCGCAAATCACCAGCACCTCGCCCTTGTCGACGGCCAGGTTGATGTCCTTCAGCACATGGAAGTCGCCGTACCATTTGTGCATCGCCTGGATCAGGATGACGGGGTCTTCCGCGGTTGCGACGGCGGCATCTGTCATTGTGTTGCCTTCCCTTGAGGTCCTGTCCGGTCAGCGCCGGTGGCTGGTGTTCAGCCTCTTCTCGAGGTTCTGCGAGTATCTCGACATGAAATAGCAGAAGCAGAAGTAGAGGATCGCGATGAACAGGTAGGATTCCTTGTAGAAACCGCGCCAGGCCGCATCGGTCAGCGCCGCCTTGGCGGTGCCCAGCAGATCGAACAGACCGATGATGATGACCAGCGAGGTGTCCTTGAAGAAACCGATGAAGGTGTTGACGATCGGCGGGATCGAGATCTTCAGCGCCTGCGGCAGGATGATCAGCCGCATCTTCTGCCAGTATCCCAGCCCCAGAGCGTCGGCCGCCTCGTACTGTCCCTTCGGGATCGCCTGCAGCCCGCCCCGCACCACCTCCGCCAGATAGGCGGCGGCAAACAGGATGATGGCGACCTGCGCCCGCAGCAGCTTGTCGATCGTGATGCCGGTCGGCAGGAACAGCGGGAACATCACCGAGGCCATGAACAGCACGGTGATCAACGGCACGCCGCGCACCAGCTCGATGAAGCCCACGCATATGGTCTTCGCCGCCGGCAGGTCGGAGGTCCGGCCGAGGGCCAGCACGATCGACAGCGGGAAGGCGAAGACCAGCCCGATCACCGACAGCATCAGGGTCAGCGGCAGGCCGCCCCAATTGGTGTTCGGCACATGCTGCAGGCCCAGCACGCCGCCCCACATCAAGGTGCTCAGGACCACCAGGGCCACCGCCCATGCGATCCCCAACCAGAGCTTCCAGGCCCTGCGATCGCAGCTGATCAGGATCATGGCGACGAACAGGATCACCGAGATGGCCGGACGCCAGCGTTCCGCCGACGGGTAGGTCCCGAACAGGATCAGCCAGATCTTCTCGCGCAGGAACGCGTAGCAGAACCCACCGGCTGCCCGGCAGGCATCGGCGGACAGATCTCCGGTCTGGGGATCGCGAACGCCCCAGACCGCGTCCAGGAACAGCCAGTTGACCATCCCGATGAAGATCTGCACCAGGAAGACCAGCAGGACGATCGAGATGATCGCGTTGGGGATGCTGTTGAACAGGTTGACCCGCAGCCAACCCACGATGCCGTGCGAGGTGACCGGTGGTCCGATCTCGGCGACGGCGGTGCCTTGCGATTGCTCAGCCATGGTCAGCGCTCCACCAGCGCGATTTTCTTGTTGTACCAGTTCATGAACACCGAGATCAGCAGGCTCAGGATCAGGTACACCGCCATGAAGATCGAGATCGCCTCGATCGCCTGGCCGGTCTGGTTGATGGTCGTGTTGCCGACATGGACCAGATCCGGATAGCCGATCGCAACGGCCAGCGAACTGTTCTTGGTCAGGTTGAGATACTGGCTGGTGGTCGGCGGGATGATGATCCGCAGCGCCTGCGGCAGCACGATCAGCCTGAGCGTCCAACTGCGCCTCAGGCCCAGCGCCTCCGAAGCCTCGGTCTGCCCATGCGGCACCGCCAGGATGCCACCGCGCACGATCTCGGCAATGAACGCCGCCGTGTAGAGCGTCAGGCCGATCAGCATGGCCGTGAATTCCGGGCTCAACCACAATCCGCCGCGGATGTTGAAGCCCCGCAACGCCGGGACTTCCAGCGCGGTCGGCGCACCACCCAGCAACCAGACCAGTATCGGCAGCCCGACAATCAGCCCCGCGCCGACACTGAAGAGCGGGAACTGCTGGCCGGTGAGCGCCTGTCGCCTGACCGCCCAACGGTCAAGGACGACCACACCGACAATTGCCACGACCAGCGCGATAGCCATGGCCGGAAACACCGGATGCGCTTCCGGAACCGGGAAGCTCAGCCCCCGATTGCTCATGAACACGCCCTCGATCGGGTTCAACGCCTCTCGCGGACCGGGCAGGGATTCGGTGATGACGGCGTACCAGAAGATCAACTGCAACAGCAGCGGGATGTTCCGAAGACCTTCGACGTAGACCGACGCCAGTTTGGCGACCAGCCAGTTGGAAGACAGCCGAGCGACACCGACAACCGTGCCGAGGAACGTGGCCAGGATGACCCCAAGCACGGCGACCTTGACCGTATTGAGGAATCCGACAAACAGGGCCCGGCGATAATTGTTGGCGGCGGAGTAGTCGATCACGCTTTCGCTGATCTCAAATCCCGCCTCGCGTTCCAGGAAGCTGAAACCGCTCGCGATCTGCTGGTTTTCCAGGTTCGTGATGGTATTGGTCACCAGGTACCAGCCGAGGCCGACAACACCGATGACGATGGCGATTTGGTACAGGATCGCCCGGACGCGCGGATCGTTGAGCGCCGAGGAGCGCCCCGTCACGTCCATATCATGAGTTTCTACAGCCATGAGGCTCGCCTCACTCCCAGTGGCGGGCGGCAAGCGCCCGGGGATAAAGCGAAAACCGCCGCCCCGAAGGTCCGGGGCGGCGGTTCAAGCGGCTATTACCGAGCCGGCATGGCGTACATCAGACCCCCGCGGGTCCACAGATCGTTGACGCCGCGCTCCAGGCGGAGCGGGGTGCTCGGGCCGACATTGCGGTCGAAGATCTCGCCGTAATTGCCGACCTGGGCGATGGCGTTGTAGGCCCACTCCTCGGCCAGGCCGAGATTCTCGCCCATGCCCGGGGTGGTGCCCAGCAGGCGCTGGACGGTCGGGTCGGTGCTGTTCAGCGCATCGTCGACGGTGGCCGACGTCAGGCCCTTCTCCTCGGCCTCGATCAGCGCGTAGACGGTCCACTTGACCACGTCCAGCCACTCATCGTCGCCGTGACGGACCACCGGGCCCAGCGGCTCCTTGGAGATGATCTCCGGCAGGATGATGTGGTCGTCCGGGTTCGGCGCGACCGACGCGCGGATCGACGCCAGGCCGGACGCGTCCGTGGTGTAGACGTCGCAACGGCCGGCGAAGTACGCCGCGTTGACCTCGTCCAGGCTCTCGATCACCACCGGATCGAAGGACATGCCGTTGGCCCGGAAGAAGTCCGACAGGTTCAGCTCGGTCGTCGTGCCCGGCTGCACGCAGACGGCGGCGCCGTCGAGCTCAAGCGCGCTGGTGACACCCAACGCCTTGGGCACCATGAACCCCTGGCCGTCATAGAAGGTGACGCCGGCGAAGTTCAGGCCCAGCGAGCTGTCGCGGGTCAGGGTCCAGGTCGTGTTGCGCGACAGGATGTCGACCTCGCCGGACTGCAGAGCGGTGAAGCGCTGCTGCGCCGTCAGCGGTGTGAACTGGATGGCGTCGGCACTACCGAGAACCGCGGCGGCCACGGCCTTGCAGACATCCACGTCCAGCCCGGACCAGACACCCTCGCTGTCCGGGTTGGAGAATCCGGCAAGCCCGGTGCTGACGCCGCACAGCAGCGTGCCCCGGTCCTTGATGGCATCCAGCGTTTCACCGGCATTGGCCGGAAGAACAGCGCCAGCCATCGTGACCATCGCGCCGGCAGCGAGAACGTGTTTGAGATTCATTGATCCCGTCCCTATTGATTGACAGTGTTAGCCTCCTGGGGCTTCACGCACCCCATTCGGACCCTTTTAGCAAGGATTTGACCCAGAACAGAAGCAATTGGTTGGGACAATTCCTGCCTTATTCCTCAGCAAACCGTTTAAACGGGCGGCAAACTGAGGAATTCATAAGCAGTTCCGGCTTGCATCCGCCCCATTTCGCAATTGACCGCCCCTCGCGACGCGCGAACACTGCCGCCCCTCACTCACGCCCAGGACGCAGAACGACGATGACCGACAGCAAGAAACACCGGGATGAAACGGTGGCAACCCATGCCGGACTGAAGCCCTGGGACAATCACGGCATCGTCAATCCGCCGGTCTACCACGCCTCCACCATCCTCTATCCGACGGTCGCCGCACTGAGGGAGACCGCCGGCAAGAAGTTCGAGCGCGGCGTCTATTCCTACGGGCGCACCGGCACGCCGACCAGCGAGGCGCTGGAACAGGCGGTGGCGGCGCTGGAAGGCGGCCATGACGCGGTGGCCACCTCCTCCGGGCTCGGGGCCGTCGCGACCGCCCTCTCCGCCTTCCTGGCCGCCGGCGACCATGTGCTGATGGTGGATTCCGTCTACGGCCCCAGCCGCACCTATTGCGACAAGGTACTGACGCGCTTCGGCGTCGAGGTGACCTATTACGATCCGCTGATCGGCGACGGCATCGCGGATCTGATCCGCGACAACACGCGGGTCATCTATCTGGAGAGCCCGGGCTCGCACACCTTCGAGGTCCAGGACGTGCCGGCGATCACCGCCGTCGCCCGGGCCCGCGGGGTCACCACCCTGATCGACAACACCTGGGGCACGCCGTATTTCTTCAAGCCGTTCGAGCATGGCGTCGACGTCTCGGTCCATGCCGGCACCAAGTATGTGGTCGGCCATTCCGACGTGATGATGGGCCTGATCGTCTGCGGCACGCGCGAGACCTATCTGACGGTCAAGGCGAACGCCTACGAGACCGGTCAATGCGCCGGCCCGGACGACGTCTATCTCGCCCTGCGGGGCCTCCGGACCATGCCGGTGCGCCTGAACCAGCACTTCCGCAATGGGCTCGAGATCGCCCGCTGGCTGCAGGGCCGGCCGGAGGTCAAGCGCGTCCTGCATCCGGCACTGGAAGACGATCCCGGCCACGCCCTGTGGAAGCGGGACTTCACCGGCGCCTGCGGGCTGTTCGGCGTGGTGCTGCAGCCCTGCCCGCCCGAGGCGGTCGCGGCGATGCTGGACCATATGGACATCTTCCGCATGGGCTACAGCTGGGGCGGCTATGAGAGCCTGGCGGTACCCTCCGACCCGCGCGCCATCCGCACCGCGACGGAATGGACCGAACCCGGCCCGATGATCCGGCTGCATATCGGCCTGGAGAACGCCGCCGACCTGATCGACGACCTGTCCCGCGGCTTCGACCGGCTCCGGGCCGCGGCCGGAGCGGCCTGATGGACGCGCTGCTGGACGCCGTGCGGTTCGACGCCGACGGCCTGGTCCCCGCCATCGCCCAACAGCACGATACGGGCGAGGTCCTGATGATGGCCTGGATGACCCGCGAGGCGATCCGCGAGACCCTGGAGACCGGCCGGGTCTGCTACTGGTCGCGCTCGCGCCAGGCGCTGTGGCGCAAGGGCGAGACCTCCGGCCAGGTGCAGCGCCTGGTCGACCTCATTGTGGATTGCGACGGCGATACGCTGCTGGTGCGGGTCGACCAGACCGGAGTCGCCTGCCACACCGGCCGCCGAAGCTGCTTCTATCGGGCGGCGCGGGATGGGACGCTGGAAACCATCGCCGATGTCCAGACCGACCCGAAGACCCTGTATGGGGATGACCCAAGTTCCGGCGAAAGTGCCTAAATTCTTAAGTAATAATTGAAATATACCGTTAACAGGATATTAAGACCTGTTTAGCATTTTGTTCACCTTGGCTCGCCGTTTGGCGAAGAATGCTCAGAATTGGCATGGGTTTAGACAGCGTCTGCTGGGCGTTAGCCATGAAAACATTGGGTCTGATATTGCTGTTCTTCGGGTTGGGGCCGATCGTCGCCGAGTATCTCGGCCGCGAAGTTGAGGCTTTCGCCTGGATCGACACCTGGGGCCTGGAAGCCAGCCTGATCATCAAGACCGCGCTGATCACCTTCGGCGCCGCGCTGTTCCTGCCCGGCAAGCGCCGCAAGCCGCAGCGTCACAAGCCAATGCCGAACTGGACCCCGACGCGGCCGGATGCCCCCTACCCGGACCCGGTCGCCAGCCTCTACAACCGTCCGCGCCCCTAGAGCGACGGTTGTCGGCCGGCCCGCCGGGGTCAGCAAGCCGGCGGGCCGGCCGATCGAATTGGTTGAAAATTCTTCCTTTAACTTCGCCGAAACCAATCGATGCCTTGTGTTGTGGCCTGGCCGGCCGCGAAACCGCGACGCCGGACCCACGACCACGGATTGGACGTGCCATGAAGAATATCGGTTCCTTGCTGCTGCTTCTGGGGGTCGGCACCATCGTGCTGAACCTGATCGGCTATGAATTCGCGATCCTGTTCTGGATCGACCAGTGGGGCGAAAACGCCGGCTGGGCGATCCGGGCCGCGATGATCATCGCGGGCGGTGTCCTGTACTACCTGGGGCACCGGGCCGAGACCGCCACCGCCTCCCACGCCGCCGCGCCGGAACGCCAGGAGCCGACCCTGAGCGCGGCCGCGCCCGAGCCGGCGAATACGCAGCCGGCGGATCCGCAGCCGGCCCCCGATCCGGCCCCGCCGCCGCAACAGCAGCCGTAGCGCCCACGGGCGCCAGCACCCCGTAGCACGGGAGGGCCGAACCGCCGCCGATTGATCGCGGCCGGCCCGCCGTGTATCAGAGGCCGCAGCCATGAGACGCGGCCTCACAGTCCAACACCACAGACGCCGGCCGGCGGCCGGGCTTGCACGCCGCGCGCTGCTGGCGGCCTGTGGCGCGCTCGCGGTCATGCAGACCGGCCCATCCATCGCCCGGGCCGAGCAGACCGAAGGGCCGCTCGTCTTCGCCGCCGCCAGCATGACCGACGCGGTGACCGAGATCGCGGACGCGTTCGCCGCGGCGACCGGTATCCGCGTCCGCCTGTCCTTTGCCGCCTCGTCGGCCCTGGCCCGGCAGATCCAGTCCGGCGCGCCGGCGGCCATCTTCGTCTCGGCCAACCGGGCCTGGATGGACCATGTCGAGGCGTCCGGGCTGATCGAGCCGGCCAGCCGGGCCGACGTCGCCGGCAACCGGCTCGCCCTGATCGCCCCGACGGAGTCCGACCTCCCCGCCGAAGTCGCAGCGACACCCGACCTGGCCGGCCTGCTGGGCGACGGGCGGCTGGCGATGGGCGATCCCGACCACGTCCCGGCCGGTCTCTATGCCCGGCAGGCCCTGGAGGCGCTCGGTCAATGGCCGGCGATCGCGCCGCGGCTGGCGCGCACCGGCGACGTGCGCGGGGCGCTGGCCCTGGTGGCGCGCGGCGAGGCGCCGCTCGGCATCGTCTACGCGACCGACGCGGCGATCTCCGAGCGGGTTCGGGTGGTCGCCCTGCTGCCGGCCGACAGCCATCCGCCGATCGCCTATCCGGCCGCCCTGGTGGGCGACGCCGGAGACGATGCCCGCGCCTTCCTGGCCTTCCTCCGCGGCGCCCAGGCGCAGGCGATCTTCCGGGCCCGGGGCTTCGCGCCGCCGCCGGCAGCCGGTCTTGATCCAGCCGCTTGAGGCGGAGGCGCTGGCGCTCAGCCTGCGGGTGGCAAGCTGGAGCGTGCTGTGCAGCCTGCCGCTGGGCATCCTCGTCGCCTATCTGCTGGCGCGCCGGGAGTTCTGGGGCAAGACCCTGATCGACGGGCTGGTCCACCTGCCCATGGTGGTGCCGCCGGTGGTGGTCGGCTACCTGCTGCTGGTCCTGCTCGGCCGCCAGGGACCGCTGGGCGCCTGGCTCCATGACTGGTTCGGCATCACCGTCATCTTCACCTGGAAGGGCGCGGCCATTGCCGCAGCGGTGATGGCGTTCCCGCTGATGGTGCGCGCCATCCGGCTGTCCCTGGAAGCCGTCGACGACCGGCTGGAAGCGGCCGCCCGGACCCTGGGCGCCGGTCGCGTCAGGGTGTTCCTGACTGTCACCCTGCCGCTGACCGCGCCGGGCATCCTGACCGGTGCGGTGCTGGCCTTCGCCCGCAGCCTGGGCGAGTTCGGCGCCACCATCACCTTCGTGTCCAACATCCCGGGCGAGACCCGCACGCTGCCGATCGCGCTCTACACCGCCACCCAGATCCCCGGCGGCGAGGCGGCGGCGGTCCGGCTGGCGGCGATCTCCATCGCGCTGGCCCTGGCGGCGCTGGTGGCGTCGGAGGTGCTGGCGCGGCAGATCCGGCGGCGGATCGGCCCGTGAGCGCGCTGGAAGTCGATATCCGCGCCCGCTTCGGCGGCTTCGCGCTGGATGCCCGGTTCACCGCCCCGACCTCCGGCATCATCACCGTGTTCGGCCGCTCCGGCGCGGGCAAGACCTCGCTGGTCAACATCCTGGCCGGCCTGGTCCGGCCCGAGGACGGTGTCGTGCGCCTGGACGGCGAGACCCTGTGCGATATCGGCGGCGGCGTCTTCGTGGCGCCGGAACGCCGGCGTTTCGGATACGTCTTCCAGGAGGGCCGGCTGTTCCCGCACATGACGGTGCGCCGCAACCTGCTCTACGGCGCCGCCGGCCAGCCGAAGGAGGAACGCCAGCGACGGCTGGACCACGCGGTCGACCTGCTGTCGCTGGGCGGGCTGCTGGGGCGCCGGCCGCGCGACCTGTCCGGCGGCGAGAAGCAAAGGGTGGCGATCGGCCGGGCCCTGCTGACCGCGCCGCGCATGCTGCTGATGGACGAGCCGCTGGCCGCCCTCGATCCGGGGCTGAAGGGCGACATCCTGCCCTATATCGAGCGCCTCCGGGACGCCGAGGGCATCCCCATCGTCTATGTCACCCATACCATCGAGGAGATCGTGCGCCTGGCCGACACGCTGGTGCTGATGTCCGACGGCGCGGTCGCCGCGGTCGGTCCGGTGGACGAGCTGATGAACCGCCTGGACCTGCGCCCGCTGACCGGCCGCTACGAGGCCGGCGCGGTGCTCACCGCCACGGTTGCCGAGCATGACCGCGACCACCGGCTGACCGGCCTCTCCTTCCCCGGCGGCACGCTGCTGGTCCCGGCCCTGGAAGCGGAGATCGGCACCCGCATCCGGCTGCGCATCCGCGCCCGCGACGTGTCCCTGGCCCTGGAGCCGCCGCGCGACATCAGCATCCTCAACGTCTTCGCCGGCGAGGTGCGGGAGATCGGGCCGGTCACCGAGGCGCTGGTCGACGTGCTGGTCGACGCCGGGGCGCCGATCTGGGCCCGGGTCACCGCCCGCTCCGTGGCGCAGCTCGGCCTGGAGCCGGGCCGCAAGGTGCACGCGCTGGTCAAGGCCGTGGCGATCGACCGCCACAGCGTCGGCGGCGTCCGCGACCGGCCTCTCCGTGGCGACGTCGGCTAAGGGACAGCACTGGCGGCCCGACCCTCGTCCTTCGACAGGCTCAGGATGAGGGTCTTTTTATCACCTTGAAGGACCTCATCCTGAGCTTGTCGAAGGACGAGGTCCGAGCCGCCGGGACCGGCCTCAGGCGGTCTCGCGCGCCGGCTGGCCGATCTTGTGCAGGCGGTCCTGCAGGGTCAGCCGGTCCAGCGAGGTCATCGGCAGGTTGATGAAGATCTCGATGCGCTGGCTCAGCATGCGGAAGGTGTTGGCGAAGGCGTAGTGCTTTTCCGCGTCGCTGCCCTCGGCCGCTGCCGGGTCCGGCACGCCCCAATGCGCCGTCATCGGCTGACCCGGCCAGACGGGGCAGACCTCGTTGGCGGCGTTGTCGCAGACGGTGAAGACGAAATCGAGCTTCGGCGCGCCGGGCTCGGCGAATTCCGACCAGTTCTTCGACCGCAGTTCGCCGGTCGGGTAGTTCTGGTTCTTCAGCAGGTCGAGCGCGAAGGGATGGACGTAGCCGACCGGATTGCTGCCGGCGCTATGGCCCTTGAACTTTCCCATGCCCGCACGGTTGAGGATGCTTTCGGCCAGGATGCTCCTGGCCGAATTGCCGGTGCACAGGAACAGCACGTTGTACTCGGAATCCCCCATGACGATGCCCTTCCCCTAGGCCAGTTCCGTGGACTCGGAATGCGCCACCGCATAGCCGCAGATCTCCGGCCGGCCTTCGCAGCAATCGGCCAGCAGGAACCCGATCAGGTGGCGCGTCCCCTCGATGTCGATCGCGTACCGGATCTGCTGGCCGACCCGCCACGAGCGCAGCAGCGAGGAGCGTTCCAGCTGCGCCAGATGGGTGGACAGGGTGGAGGCCGGCACCGACAGGTGCTCGGCGATCCGCCCGGCGGGCAGCCCGTCCGGCCCGTTGCGGACCAGCAGGCGAAAGGCGTTCAGGCGATGCGGATGGGCCAGCGCACCGAACGCGCTCACGGCGGTATCGATCGACATTCTTCGGATATTCCCGAAATATCGAAGAAAGGTCAATCGGCCGTCGCGCCTCGCGTTTTTCGAGGTCTTGACCGGCGCCCGTTTTGATTGTCTACAGCCGGGTGTCTGCATCCTCAGATCCGCCGGACACAGACCGATTTCGACCCGCTGTACCATAGATTGGACCGCGCTGAGCGTCGCCGACTGGGAAGCCCGCCTCGCCCGGGTCCGGCGGCTGCCGGTGCTGCAGGCCCTGCCCTATGCCCGGGCCCTGCGTTCCGCAAAGCAGCAGGGCGCCCGATGGGGCCGAATCCACATTGACGGTTCCGAAGTCGGGTTGCTGCAGCTCCAGGAAGTCGGGCTGGTCGGTCGCACGGTCCATCTGCTGAGCCTCGACCGCGGACCGGTCTGGTTCGACGGCGCCGGCAGCCTGGGCCATTGGCGCCAGTTCCTCGAAGCCTTCGACGCCGCCTTCCCAAGCCGGATCGGCCGGCGGCGGCGGCTGATGCCGGAGCTCATCGACACCCCGGCAGCGCGCGATCTGCTGATCGATCTGAGCTTCCGCAGGCAGTCGGGCATTCCCGGCTACCAGACCATGTGGCTGGATATCACGCCCGACTCCGAACACCTCCGCGCCGGCCTGAAGCAGAAATGGCGCAATACGCTGAACAAGTCGGAGCGCCAGGGATTGGAGGTCGATATCGACGAAACCGGGCAACGGCTCGGCTGGCTGGTCGCCCGATACAACGCCGACAAGAAGGCGCGCGACTTCCCCGGCCCCAAGCCGACGTTCCTCCTCACGCTTGGCCGATGCTTCGGTGTCGACGGCAATCTGCTGATCCTCAGCGCCGCCATCGACGGGGCTGCCGTGGCCGCGGTCCTGGTGCTGCTGCACGGCACGTCCGCGACCTACCAGACCGGCTGGAGCGATGCCACCGGCCGCAAGCTCGGCGCTCCGACGCTGCTGCTGTGGAGGGCGGTCGAGGAGCTCAAGGCGCGCGGCTATCGCGATTTCGACCTGGGCGGCGTCAACGACCGCGACGCCGCCGGCGTGAAGGCCTTCAAGGCCGGCCTCGGCGGAGAGGAGGTCCGGCTCGTGGGACAGTATCGCTAGGACGGCGGCCCCGGATGCGTTCGGCGAACCGGGCGCTTGCACAGCCCGCCGGGACGGTTCAGCCTAGTGTGAATACCGCGTTCCCGCCCTGCCCGGCCGCCAACGCGGTAATCGACGGAAAGCGGGGGTGAGCGGCATGGCGAGACTGGCTTCGGCATTTTTCTTGTTGCTCTGCGTACCGGCCTGCGCCGGGAACGTGCAGGTGATCAACGGCGATACGCTTGAGATCGACGGGACACGGATCGAGCTCTGGAGCGTCAGCGCCCCGGATCAATTCACGGTCTGCAAGGACGCCTTCCTGGCCGGCGAGAAGGCCAGAAGCACGCTGGCCCGTCTGATCGGCGACGGCGATCTGGACTGCGTCGCTATGAGCATCGTGGACCCGTCGCCAATCGTCCCGGAGCAGCCCACCATCCCCTCGCAATGCTTCGTTGACGGTGTCGATATCGGCGCCGAGATGATCGGCGCCGGCCTGGCCCTGAACGAACGGGGCCCGGATAACCCGCGATATGCCGCGCGGGAAGACGCGGCGCGGGAAGCGGCGCTCGGGCTATGGGGCCACAACTGCTGGCCGGAATGGGTGCTGGGACTCCGGGAGTTCTGGGCGGAACGGGCCGGGCGTTAGGCCTGGGGAGACCGGGGCGTCAATTCCGCAGGAACAGCAGCAGCATCTTGAACAGGCTGAGGCCGATCAGCGTCCGGAACATGAGGATGAACGAGGAGATCAGAAGATTGTCCACGTTGTGGGTGATCGCGGTCGCCGATAGCCCGTAAATCTCGGGGATGTCCCAGAGGACGACCCGGATGATGTTGTCGAAGGCGAAGGCAGAGAAATCGATGATCGAGGCATCGCTTGAGCCGATGAAGAATTGCGGCTCGATCCCGTTCAGGATGTAGCAGATGACCGGAAAAGAGAGCACGAGCGCAAACGGCGAGAATATCTTGTAGTTGATCTGATGATAGGGCGAGGCCTTCACCAGCTTAAACTGGGATGAGAAGAGCGATACGTGAATGATCGTGGCGGCCGAGAAACAGAATATGACGAATGCGGCGACCAGCCCTTCCACACTGGACAGCCAGAGTATCGCCACCGACAGGATCAGCAGCACAATGACCGTGTAGAGGCAGAAGTCGATGATCTTGCCGGTCAGCGGCGTCGGCTTTTTCTTCTTCGGCATCGTCCTGGATCGCGCGGTTGGACGGGTTCATCGCCCGGCCAGTGATAGCAACAAGTTGTTAATGGTTTGCGGACGGCGCCGATCGCCGATGATTGGAGGATGGCATCATTGGACCTGGACGCATCACACGCATTTTGGCAAAGCGATCCCACCGACGACGATCTTGGTGCGACCGTAGAGGCCTGGAAGGAGGCGCTGCGGAATCCCAATGCCGAGAAAAGCAAACCCGTCGAGCAACATATTGTCGGATTGACATTCTTTGCGCCTGCCGAGGTCCAATGGCGCTTCATCCTGATTGCTGCCGCACGGCTGGAACACCCGGACCACGTTGCAGCCTTCGCAGCCGGCCCCCTGGAGGGCTTTCTCGGTCGGTTCGGTGACAGATGGATCGCGACGCTGGAGACCGAGTGCGAGACCAACAGGCCACTGAGGCATGCACTCAAAGGTGTCTGGCAACACCGGATGTCGGATGCCGTCTATGCCCGCGTGCAGGCGCTGGCGCAGAAACAGGATTCTTGAGGGCAATTGTGGCAGCGCGCCCATTCCTTCGTATCGGAAGGACGTTGGCGCGCCCGGCAGGATTCGAACCTGCGACCCCAAGCTTAGAAGGCTCGTGCTCTGTCCAACTGAGCTACGGGCGCGGATGCCGCACCTTGTACGCGGAACCGGGGGGCCTTGTCACGCCGGGCGGGGCTTGAAGTTGTCCGCATAGTTGCGCGGCACGACGCGGCGCTCATGGGCCCGCTCGACCGTGTAGGAGAGACCCTTGCGCTCGGCATAGGCGACCGCGTCCTCCTGGCTGTCGAAGTGCAGCCGCACCTGGTTCAAGGTGTCGCCGGAGCTGGTCCAGCCCATCAGCGGCTCGGGCCGTCTGGGGGTCGCCAGCTCGAATTCCAGCACCCAGAGCTTGGTGTTGCCGCGCCCGGACTGCATGACCGTCTTCGCCGGCCGGTAGATACGCGCCTGCATGGTTCCCTGCACCACTCCTCAGCCGGGCCCGAATTCTGGTCGGGGCGGAGAGATTTGAACTCCCGACATCCTGCTCCCAAAGCAGGCGCGCTACCAGGCTGCGCTACGCCCCGTGGCGCGGAAAATAGGGAGGTTGCGAGCGGGATTCAAGCGCCGCCATGCGCGTCGAGGATCGACGATTTCCAACCCGACCAAAAAGTCGTGCAAAAAACATCTCGAATGCACAAACAATATTCATAGAATACAAATCTTCATCAGTATTAACAGGACATAAATTTTGTTTTACTTCTAAGTTACTATTACTTATAGTGTCGGTTGTTTTCCATCACGCCAAGGGATGGAAAAAGAAGAAAAATGCCGATGGGCCGAGGCGGGGCCCGATGGCAGGCCGAGACGCAAACGTCCGGTCACCCATGGACGAACCGCTGGAGTCGCGATGTTTCGGGGCGAAGACGCGACCGCCGTCATTCGGAATCGATTCCCGACGATCCTGCTGTCGGCAGTGATCGTCCTGGCCTTCGTCCTGCGCTTCCACGGCATCGAGATCCAGAGCTTCTGGCTTGACGAGCTGTTCTCGGTCACCGTCGCCGACCCGGACGGGCCGGTCGCCGACATGGTGGCGCGGCTGAACCGGGACGTGCACCCGCCGCTGTTCTACTTCCTGCTGCGCGGCTGGATCGACCTGTTCGGAGCCAGCGAGCTGGGCGCCCGGTCGCTCAGCGCCGCCTTCGGCTGCGCCGGCATCCTGTTCGCGGCGCTGTACTATCGCAGGCTCTGCGATCCCTGGACCCATGTCACCTTCGTCGCCCTGCTCTCCACCTCCTTCGGCGCGGTCTGGTACGCCCAGGAGGCCCGGGCCTACTCCCTGCTGCTGACCCTGGCGACGGTGCTGACCGGCGCCACCCTGGCGATCATCGACCAGGCCCGCCGAAACCGCCGCATCGCGCCGCGCACCCTGCTGCTGCTGACCGCCAGCGGCATCGTCGCGGCCTATGTGCATTACTTCGGCATGATCATCGCCGCCGCCTGCTTCGCCACGATCATCGTGCTGCTGTGGGACTGGAAGACGGTGCTGCGGCTGGTGGTGCTGGCCGGTCTCGTTTGCGGCGGTGCGGCGGCGATCTGGGTGGCGCACCACTACCCGCATGTCTCCGGGCTGACCGGTGGGCGCTTCTGGATCCCGGCCGATGTGCAATGGGTGCTGAAATCCGTCCTGCTGCTGCTGTTCGGCAGCGCCTGGGGGGTCTACGGCATCGCCGCGGCCCTGCTGATCTACGGCTATGGCTGGCTGAAGGGCGCCAAGCCGGCGGATTTCGACCCCAGGCCGCTGTTGCTGATCATCCTGCTGTCGGTACTGATCCCGGCGGCGATCTCGCTGCACTCGCCGATCCTCACGCCGCGCAACCTGGTCATCATCTTTCCGGCGATCTACCTGATCGTGGCCCACCTGCTGAACTGGATCGCCAGCGCCGCCGGCGCCGATGGCGGCTGGCGGGTGGTGCGGGTCGGCACCGTGGTGCTGCTGGTGGCGGCCATGGTGCTGCCCAGCATCGAGAGCAAGACCATGCCGCTGAAGGAGCAATGGCGCGAGGCGGCGTCCCACATCCTCGCGCAGCCGGGCTGCCGGCGGACGACCATGTTCGTCGCCGGCAGCGCCGATCCCTCGCTGTTCGAATTCTACGTCAACCGCGCCGGCGACGACGTCGCCATCACCTTCATCCCGGTTCCGGCCCACGGCCAAGTGTCGCCGCATGCCGTGCGCCAGGTGCTCTCCGCCCCCTGCCCGGTGGTGCTGTGGGAGGCCCATGCGCTCGGGCCCCGCCCGGCCCTGGAGCCGATGTTCGCGGAGATTGCGCCGGAGCACCTGTCGGTCCAGCGCTTTTACGGCTCGACACTGCACCTATATACCCGCTAGGCATCGCCTCCCCGCCCCGGCCGCCCCGCCCGCGGCCCCGCCCCGTCTTGCGGAGTCCCCGTTCGTGACCACCACATCGATGTTCGTGCCGGAGCGGCTCTACGCCTACATGGTGCAGGTCGGCTGCCGCGAGCCGGACGCCCTCGCCGCCCTGCGCGCCGAGACCGCCGGCCTGGACCAGGCGCATTACCAGATCTCGCCCGAGGAGGGACAACTCCTCGGCTTCCTGCTGGAGACCATCGGCGCCAGGCGGGCGCTGGATATCGGCACCTTCACCGGCTACAGCGCCCTGGTCGCGGCCCTGGCCATGGGCGCGGAGGGCCGTGTCGTGGCGCTGGACACCTCGGAGGAATTCACCGCCATCGCGCGCCGGCATTGGCAGGCGGCAGGCGTCTCCGACCGCATCGACCTGCGACTCGGCCCGGCGCTGGACAGCCTGGACGCCCTGCTCGCCGACGGCGGCGCCGGTCAGTACGACTTCGCGTTCATCGACGCCGACAAGGAACGCTACGACGCCTATTACGAGCGCGTGCTGACGCTGCTCCGGCCCGGTGGCCTCGCGGCGGTCGACAACACGCTGTGGCGCGGCCGGGTCGCCGATCCGGACAACCGCAAGGCCAAGACAGAGGCGTTCCGGGCCTTCAACTCCAAGCTTCATGGCGACCCGCGGGTCACCCTGGTGATGCTGCCGGTCGGCGACGGCGTCACCCTGGTCCGCAAGCGCCCGCAACCGGGAGACTGAGCCCATGTCCAGCCGCAGCATCGGCCTGTCGGACGCCCTCCAGGACTACCTGATCGCCAATTCCCTGCGCGAGACCGACCTGCAGCGCCAGCTCCGCGACGAGACCGCGTCGGCGCTGGGCGGCTCGGCTTCCATGCAGATCGCCCCGGAGCAGGGCCAGTTCATGGCCCTGATGGCGAAGCTGATCGGCGCCCGGCTGGCGCTGGAGGTCGGCACCTTCACCGGCTACAGCGCGCTGGCGGTGGCCCAGGCGCTGCCGCCGGACGGCCGGCTGATCGCCTGCGACATCAATGCCGACTGGACCGCCATCGGCCGCCGCTACTGGGCCGAGGCCGGCATCGCCGACCGCATCGATCTACGCCTGGGCAATGCCGTGGAGACCCTGGCCGCCCTGCGGACCGCGCCGGAGGCCGGCCAGTTCGACATGGCCTTCATCGACGCCGACAAGTCCAACTATCCGCGCTATTTCGAGGACTGCCTGGCCCTGGTGCGTCCCGGCGGCCTCATCATCATCGACAACGTGCTCTGGGGCGGATCGGTCGCCGACCCGTCGGATACCGGCAGCGACACCCAGGCCATCCGCGCCCTCAACGCGGCCCTGGTCAAGGACGAGCGCATCGATTTGAGCCTCGTCCCCATCGGCGACGGCCTGACCCTGGCGCGGAAGCGGTAGCCTCACCCCTCACCGTCATTGCGAGCCGGAGGCGAAGCAATCCACTCTATCGGCAGTCAGTGGATTGCCGCGTCGCTTCGCTCCTCGCAATGACGGTGTCCGAGACAGCGTCGGACGAGGAAACTCATCCGTCGCCGAACATCCCGTTGATCTCGCCGAAGCCCATGGCGTCGGCGGCGAAGGTGAAGCTGCCGGACTCGGCCATCTCGCGCGCCGCCGCGACCGCCGTGCCGAAGGCCTTGCGGAACAGGGCCGATCCGACGCTGATGCGCCTGACGCCCAGCTCGGCCAGTTCCGCGACGGTGAACTGGGTGCCCGGCAGGCCGACGACGACATTGACCGGCAGGTCGACGGAGCCGGTGACGGCCGCGATCTGCTCCCGGGTCGTCAGCCCCGGCGCGTAGAGCACGTCGGCGCCGGCCTCCTGATAGGCCTGCAGCCGGCGGATGGTGTCGTCGAGGTCCGGCCGGCCGTAAAGGAAATTTTCCGCCCGCGCCGTCAGGGTGAAGTCGAAAGGCAGCGCGGCGGCCGCCTCCACGGCGGCGCACAGCCGATCGACCGCCTCGCCCAGATCGTAGATCGGCTCGGCATCGGCGATCTTGGCATCCTCGATGGAACCCCCGACCAGGCCGGCTTCGGCCGCCAGGCGGATCGTCTCGCCGACGCCCGCCGGATCGGCGGCGTAGCCATCCTCCAGGTCGGCGCTGACCGGCACCGGGCCGCATCCGACGATGTCGCGGGCATGGGCCATCACCTCGTCTCGGGTCAGGGTCCCTTCCTGCCGGCCGAGCGAGAAGACGAAGCCGGCGCTGGTGGTGGCCAGCGCCGGGAATCCCTGGCCGATCAGCATGCGGGCCGTCCCGCGGTCCCAGGGGTTGGGGATGATGAAGGGCCCGGGCCCGGCGTGCAGCCGGGCGAATGCGTCCGCCTTTTCGCTCTGGGTCATCGCCGCCTATTCCGGGAAGGCCGCGTGGACGACCTTGTCGCCGGGCCGGATGCCGAGCATGTCCGAGAGCCCGCCATTGATCTCCAGCACCGCGCGGACCGGCCCGTCCGACGGCACCGACTCCTCCGACAGCGGCACGGTGCGTTCGCCGATATTGACGATGCGGCCGTCGCCGCCGACGAACAGCATGTCCAGCGAGATCAGGGTGTTCCGCATCCAGAACGAGACCGGGCGCTCCGGCTCGAAGACGAACAGCATGCCGGCATCGGCCGCCATCTCCTCGCGATGCATCAGGCCCTGGGCCTGCTGCTCCGGCGTCAGGGCCAGCTCCACGTCGAAGCGGTAGCGGGCACCGGACGCGGTCTCGATCCACAGCTCGGAGGTCTCCTGCGCCCAGGCCGGCGGCAGGGCCAACAGCAGGCCGAGAAGGAGGATCGGGACGGCTCTTGCGACGGATGCTCTCATGGCGCCGGACACGCTCTCATCGATGGACCGCGCGCACTATACAGCAGCGATCGTGACGGCAAGGCGGCCGCGTTGCTCCATGCCTGAAACTTTGCAGTGCATTCGCCCAATCGCGTCGTCCCCGGGCTTGACCCGGGGACCCATTCGACCGGTCGCACAGATCGTCGCTGGTCAGTGGCGGTGGCCCGGTGGGTCCCCGGGTCAAGCCCGGGGACGACGCGGAGGAAAGACGGGATTGTAGGACGCCAGTTCCAGACGAAAGGCCGACGACGCGATACCGCACGAAAGCCGGCCCTAACCCAGGCTGAGCGCCGTCTGGATGACCAGCGCGTTGGTGATGTCCACGAAGAAGGCGGAGACCAGGGGCAGGATGATGAAGGCGGTCGGGGCCGGCCCATGGGTCTTGGTCACCGCGGTCATGTTGGCGATGGCGGTCGGCGTGGCGCCGAGCGCGAAGCCGCCGAACCCGGCGCTCAGCACCGCCGCCTGGTAGTCCCGCCCCATCAGCGGGAACAGCAGCAGCAGGATGAAGACGACGGCCGCGACGGTCTGCAGCGCCAGGATGCCGAGCAACGGGCCGGCCAGCCCGGCGATGGTCCATAGCTGCATGCTCATCAGCGACATCGCCAGGAAGATGCTGAGCGAATAGTCGGACACGATGGCCAATGCCCGGGTCCGGGCCGGCCAGCGCATCCTGGGAAAGAAGACCGGGATGGTGTTGGACATGATGATCGCAACCAGCAGGCAGGTGACGAACAGAGGCAGCTTCAGTCCCGCCTCCTCGACCGCCTCGTTGGCGGCGAAACCGATGATGATCGCCACATGCAGGGTCAGGAAGACCGACATGATGCTGACGTGGTTGATCGTCTCCGTCTTCTCGCGCTCATGGGAGATGCCGACCACCGGCCCATCCTCCGGCGGTCCGGTCAGGTCGTGCCGGCTCAGCAGCAACTTGGCGATCGGGCCACCGATCAGGCTGGCGACCACCAGGCCCAGGGTCGCGGCGGCGATGCCGATCTCCATGGCGTTGGCGACGCCGTGATCGGCGGCGATCTCCGGCGCCCAGGCGATCGCCGTGCCGTGGCCGCCGATCAGCGAGGCGGAGCCGACCAGAACGCCGACCGGCGCCGGCAGGCCGAACAGGCTGGCGGCACCGATTCCGACCGCCGTCTGGATGACGATGAAGGCCAGGGTCAGGCCGAGCAGGATGCCAAGCGGCCGGCCGCCCTCGATCAGGTCGGAGAGCCGCGCATTGAGCCCGATCGCGGTGAAGAAATAGACCAGCAGCACATCGCGGGTCTCCAGGTCGAAGCTGATGTCCAGCCCGGTGAACTGGTGCAGGACGAACACGACGACGGCCGCGATCAGGCCGCCGGTCACCGGCTCGGGGATGTTGTAGTCGCGCAGCAGCCGGATGCGGCCGTTCAGGTGCATGCCGGCGAAAAAGACCACGATGCCGATCGTATAGGCGATGAAGTCCGGTATCAGGACGTCGCCCGTTTCCCCCGCCATGGCAGGCCGCTCCCCACGTGTCGAACCGCCCGTACCTCCGACCTCCCAGGCGCGATGTCAATCGGCAATCGGCCCAACTAAGGGGCCAAGGCGGCCTCGACGATTTCCAGAACCGCCTCGCGCACCGGGCCGGGCCGGGGCCGGTCCGCGATGGTGGTCAGCCATTCCGTGGGCGGGTTCTTGCCGGCCTCGCGATGCCAGGTCAGCGCCCGCAGGACCGGCTCGGCCGCCGGTGCCGCCTCCGGCGGGTCGATGCCGTTGAGCGTCGCCCACACGCCGGCCCAGCAGCGTCCGACGGTCCACGGGTTGTAGCCGCCACCGCCCAGCACCAGAGTGCGCGGCGCCAGCTCAGGCATCGCCTGAACGACTCGCCACAATGCCCTGTTTGATAAAGACAACCGGCTGAGCGGATCATCGGCCAGCGCATCGGCTCCGCATTGCAGCACCACCGCCTCGGGCGCGAAGGCCCGGCCCAGCGGCACCAGCACCCGCTCCAGGATCACCTCCATCTCGGTATCGTTGAGGCCGTCGGGCACCGGCAGGTTGCGCGCCATGCCGCCGGCCCGGTCATCGGCGGCGCCGGTGAAGGGCCAGCGCGCGCCTTCATGCACGGAGACGGTCAACACCCGGTCGTCGTCGGCGAAGGCGTCCTGCACCCCGTCGCCGTGATGGGCGTCCACATCGACGTAGTAGATGCGCTCAAGGCCGCGATCCAGCATCGCCAGGATGCCCAGCACCGGATCGTTGAAGTAGCAGAAGCCGCTGGCCCGGTCCGGCCGCCCGTGATGGGTGCCGCCGGCCGGGCTGTAGACGATGCCGCCCTCGGCCAGCAGCTCGGCCGCCAGGATCGAGGCCCCGGCCGCCGTCGCCGGCCGGCGGAAGATCTCCGGGAAGATCGGATTGTCGATCTTGCCCAAGTGGTAGCGCGCCCGCCGCTCCGCATCCAGCCGCTGGTCCCGTTCTGCGTCCTGCAGCGCGCGGATGTAATCCGGGTCGTGGAACCGCGCGAGCTGCTCCGGCGTCGCCATCGGGTTTTCGACATATTGGCCGTCCGGCAGCCACCCCATCGCCCGTGCCAGATCCATCGCCGTCGACACCCGCGGGATCGCCAGCGGGTGCTTCCGGCCGTAGCTCGAGTGGCGGTAGATCTGGCCACCGATGAAGAGCGGTTTCGAACCCATGGCGGGGAGCTAAAGCCCGGCGTCGACTCCGTCAACAGTCGCTATGGCGCGCCACACACCCGATAGGGCAATCCGTCTGAGCGACAGGTCGCGCGCATGCGGTAACTGCGCGTTCATCGGCTATGGCGATCGATATCGCTGGCAGGCCGCCGGGTCCGGCTCCGCACCGGCGGTCCGAAGGACCCGTTCGGCATCCGGCTGCTCCATGAGGACGGCGAAATCGATCGCCGTGCAGCCGAGGCTGTTTCTCTTCGATACGGGTACGCCGTATTCCTCGATCAGGGCCGCCAAGACCTCCGAGCGGCCATACTGGGCCGCGATCATGAGCGGCGTTCGACCTCCGAAATCATAGAACCCTCGAAGCTCCTCCTCCGGCCGGTCGACGGGATTCCCTGCGGCGGCGAAGAGGTGCACCAGCTCGACAAAGCCAAGCCGTGCCGCGGTCTCCAGATAGGTTTCCCGAACGGCATCGCCGCCGCCGCCGTGCGACCGACCTGTATCCGCCCCGCTGTCGATCAGGAACCGGACCAGCTCCAGGTTTCCGTTTTCAACCGCATGACCCAGGGTCGTAAGAGTGCCGTCGCCTTCATCGAAATGGGTGGCATTCACGTCCGCGCCGGCCTCAAGGAGAATCCGGAGCAGATCGACGCGGCCGTCCCGGACCGCCAAGTGAATTGGCTTGGCATTGTCTCCTCGGAGCGGGCTGTACTCGCTCTTATCCGGATCGGCGCCCTCCGCCAGCAAAAGGCGGACCAGGTCCGCGCTCCCTTGCTCGACGGCCACCACGAGCGGGTACAGCCCGGTCCCGGCGGCCCGGTCCGGATGGGCACCGCGGTCCAATAGCTCCTGAACAATCGCCCTCTCTCCGACGGCGATGGCCTGGTTCAGGGTCGTTTGGGGCCATCGGTTCTCCGCCGCATAGGTCGCATGCATGTCCGCGCCAGCTTCGAGGAGTGTCCTGACAAGTTCCGGATTCCCAGTGGCCACGGCGACATGGATCGGCCTGAGGCCGGACCCAAGCTCAAGTCGCGTTGGCTCCCGGCCGTAGATGCTCTCGAACCGCGTGGCCCAGCGATCGTCAAACCGGATTTCACCCGCGTTGGGATCGGCACCGGCTGCCAGAAGCAGGCGGACCGTGCGCAGGTCGGCAAATTCGACGGCGGCGATGAGGGCGGTGAGGCCCGCCGTGTTTGCCTGGTCGACGTCGGTGCCCAGCCGCAGCAGCTGCGCGACAATCTCTGCGTGACCGAACCGGGCGGCGGCGATCGCCGGCGGGAGGAAATCGCCCGAGGCGCGGTTGTCGAGAAGGCGGGTGTCGAACCCGGGACCACTATCCGGCGATCCCGCTTCGAACTCGGAAATCAGCCCGTGGAGCCCGATCAACTCGTCTCTCTCGCCCGGTATCGACGCGTCGGCCAGCGCCCGCACGATGGCGCCGTTTCCGCCGATCGCGGCCATCGTCATGGCGTTTCCGCAATGGTCTTCCATGCAGGCGGGCCCGCCTGGCCGCGCGCCATGATCCATCAGCAGCGACGCCGCGACGTGGCTGCCATGCAGCGCGGCGAAGCTGAGCGGTGTATGGAACGACGACGCGTCAGTCTGGCGCGCAAGGTCGATCTCCGCCCCGGCGTCGATCAGGGTGGCCAATATCGCCTCGTTGTCGGTCAGCGCTGCCTCGAACAGCGGCGGCAGGCGGCCTTCCTGCTCCAGCGGCTCGAGGTCGCCATGGCGGTAGGCGTTCGGATCGGCACCCTCAGACAGAAGCCTGTCCACCGCCCGCATATCCTGCTGCCGGATCGCCATCACCAGCAACATGTCAGCCGACTGTTCCACCGCACCGGCCGGCGTCGTCGGCGCGCCGGTAATCATCGCCTTGCCGGCTCGGCCCGGCTCATTGGCGCCGGACGCGGTGCCGAGGCACAGCGAAACGCCGATCACAAGGAGGATCGCGGAAGGCTTGGTCGGCAAGCGCCTCTCGGCACGCCACGGCATGGCAGGCTCCTCGGTCCGGCGTCGGGGCAGGACGCGCCCATCACGCCACCGAAACCTTGACATCGGGTTGAAGGGGACCTGCACCGATGACAGCTGAGGTTGTGTCGCGGACCCGTCGTCGCCACCGGTCCCATCCCGGCAACGCCGTCGACGGCCGGTGAGATTGCCCTCTTTCCCCCTTCGGATAATGCTGCCAGACTCCGGCTCGGGAAAATCGTTTAACCGGGGAGGATCGGCGGCCGTGAAGCGACTGGACGAGAAGCTGGAGAAGGTCCGCAACGGGACCTACACGCCCAAGGATTTCATCATTGCCGACGCCAAGGACGGTGATATGGGCTTCGGGCTCACCGCTCCGGGGCCGCGGCGCGGCGGCGGGTTCAAGAGCCGGGCCGAATACCTGCAGAATATGCGCGACATGGTGGCCAGCGACCTGGTCGACGTGATGCTGATGTCGGTGTCCTCCGCCGAGGTGCTGGTCGGGGACGGCACCATCGAAGGCACGCCGGTGACCGCTGCGGTGCGGCTGAACGACAGCACCGACATCTGGTCCCAGCGCCATGGCGACTACAAGGGCGGGCCGGCGCGGCCGTTCCGCACCGCCGATCTGGATCGCGCGTCCGCCGTATCCGATCTCGGGCTCTACGCCATCACCTTCTGCAACGAGGTCGATCACGACCTGTCGACCCTGGAATCCTACGCCCTGTTCCGCGAGGAACTGGCCGACAGCCCGATGCGGTATTTCCTGGAGGTGTTCAACCCGTCCTTCGACATCGGCCTGTCGGAGGAAGACCTGCCCTTCTACATCAACGACTGCATCGTCCGGACCCTGGCCGGCGTCGCCTCGGCCGACCGGCCGCTGTTCCTCAAGGCGGTCTACAACGGCCCGCGCGCGCTTGAGGAGCTGGCGGCCTATGACCCGGGCGGGCTGATCGTCGGCATCCTGGGCGGCGGCAAGGGCACGACGCGCGACACCTTCGAGCTGGTCCGGCAGGCCGAGAAATATGGCGGCCGGGTCGCGCTGTTCGGCCGCAAGATCAACCTGGCGGAATCGCCGACCGCCCTGGTGTCGCTGATGCGCCGGGTGGTCGAGGGCGACGTGTCGTCGGAGGAAGCGGTGAAGGCCTACCACGCCGAGCTGGAGGCCAAGGACATCGAGCCGGCACAGCCGCTGGAGTCGGATCTGGAGATCACCGAGGCGGTGTTGAAGGGGAACTGAGGCCGGTCGTGCCATGAGCGCCATCGACTGCGTCGTCTTCGGCGAGACCGGCGTCGACCTGATGGTCCAGCCGGTGCCGCAGGACAAGACGCTTGCCGAGTTGCGCCCGCATGTGGACGTGGACAGCATCCGCGCGACGACCGGCGGCAACGTGCCCAATGCCGGCATTGCCCTGGCGCGCCTGGGCCTGTCGGTCGCCGCCGCGACGATGATCGGCGAGGACGAATGGGGCGACCTTGTCCTGCGCCATCTGTCCGCCGAGGGCATCGACACGAGCCATGTGAGGCGCCTGCCCGACATCGGCACCAATGTCACCGCGGTCATGACCGACGGCGCCGGCACCCACACTTTCATCCACCAGTCCGGAGCGGCTCGCCGCATCGACCGCGCCTTCGCCCTGGACTGCCTGGACCTGTTCGGCCGCGCCCGCTTCGCCCTGTTCGGGTACTACAACCTGATGCCGCACTATGAGAGCGACCTGCCGGAGATCCTGGCGGCAATCCGCGCGACCGGCTGCCGCACCGCCCTGGACACCGCCAATGGCGGCGGCGGCCTGCAGCCGCTCGACGCCATCCTGCCGCATCTCGATGTCTACATCCCCAGCCTGGCCGAGGCCCGCAACCAGACTGGTAAGGACGACCCCGAGGCCATCCTGGACACCTATCGCGGATGCGGCACCACCGCCCTGCTCGGCGTCACGATGGGCGAGTCCGGCGCCCTGCTCAGCCCGGCGCCCGGCGTGTTCATCGGCGTGCCGGCAGTGCCGCCGCCCGGCCCGGTCATCGACACCACCGGCGCCGGCGACTGCTTCCTGGCCGGGCTGGTGACCGGCCTGATCCGCGACCTGCCGCTGCCGGAGGCCGCAGCCCTGGGTGCCGCAACCGCCGCCTGCTCGGTCACCGGCCTGGGCGGCACCGCCGCGGTGGACGATTACGAGCGGACCCTTACACTGGCCCGGCAGCCATTGCCCTAGCCCGCCGCGCGGCCTATGTCGCTGGGCCGATCGTCGCACTCCCGCAATCAGGACGCCGAGACCATGATTCGCAGCTTCGCCGGCCGCCGGCGCTTCAAGGATCTGAGCGAGCAGGAGATCCTCGCCCTGGCGATTTCGTCGGAAGAGGATGACGGGCGCATCTACCAGTCCTACGCCGAGCATGTGCGCCAGGACTACCCGGCCACCGCGGAAATGCTGGACGGCATGGCGGCGGAGGAGAACCACCACCGCCAGCGGCTGATCGACATGCACAAGCGGCGCTTCGGCGACGTCATCCCGCTGATCCGGCGGGAGCATGTGGCCGGATTCTATGCGCGCAAGCCGGTCTGGTTGACCGAGGCCCTCGGTGTCGACCGCATCCGCGAGGAGATCGGCGGCATGGAGCGCGACGCGCATCAATTCTATCTCCGGGCCGCGCAACGGGCGACCGACGCCGACACGCGCAAGCTGCTGGGCGATCTGGCGGCGGCGGAAGCCGGGCATATCAAACTGGGCTCCGTGCTTGAGAAGCGGCACCTGCCGGAAGACGTCCGCGAGGAGGAGAAGGCCCAGGCGCATCGCCAGTTCGTACTGACCTGGGTCCAGCCGGGGCTGGCCGGGCTGATGGACGGCTCGGTCTCCACCCTGGCACCGATCTTCGCGACGGCCTTCGCCACCCAGGACACCTGGACGACCTTCCTGGTCGGCCTGGCGGCATCGGTCGGCGCGGGCATCTCCATGGGCTTCACCGAGGCGGCGTCGGATGATGGCGAGATCTCCGGCCGCGGCTCGCCGATCAAGCGCGGATTCGCGTCGGGCATCATGACCACGGTCGGCGGGCTTGGGCACGCCCTGCCCTACCTGATCCCCGATTTCCAGATCGCCACGACCCTGGCCATCCTCATCGTCTTCGTCGAGCTCTGGGCGATCGCCTGGATCCAGAAGCGGTGGATGGAAACGCCCTTCCTGCGCGCCGCCCTGCAGGTGGTACTGGGCGGCTCCCTGGTCTTCGCCGCCGGCATCCTGATCGGCAACGCCTGACGCGGCGGCGGACCGCTTCAGCGCAGGCTCCTACAGCGGAATCGGCCTGCGCGGGCGGCGGTCCAGCGGTTCCGCCACCCGTTCGACGACCGACCGGGCCTCCTCCCAGGACGACGCCTTGGCGAGCTCCTCCGCATAGGCCATGCGCCGCACCAGGTCCTGGATGGTGAAGAACCAGTACTGGGTCATCAGGGGATTGATGAACAGCTCGGATCCGAGCGTCCGGTCGGTCGCGTGGTAATCGCCGAACTCGCCGTTCAGCGCGCTCAGAATCGAGTTCAGGACAATGCTCTTCTGCGTTGATTGTCTTTGGTTCGCGTGCTCGACCAAGGCGGCCAGCGCTTCCGCCTCGGGCGATCCGGGCGTCAGCGAGACGGTGCCCAGATAGGCGCCGTCGCGGGTCAGCGTCGCGACGTTCTCCAGGAAGGCGTGGTGCGACACGCCGTGGAAATGGTCGATGCCGAAGCCGATCGACGCCAGCATGGCCGCGTCGCCCGCCACGGTGTCGGCGGCGACGATGGTCGAGGCGTCCTCGACCACCGTGCCCAGGCCGGGCTCGTCGCCGAAGAGGATGCTGTCCGTCCCGCCATCCACCAGCAGGATCAGATCGATGTCGTGGCTGTACAGGATGTGCTCCAGGCCGGGCGCCAGCGCCGCCGGCCCGGTGCGCTCGAAGCCGTAGACCGGCATGGGCGTATTCCGTGCCAGGAGCCATTCCGACAGCCAGCGCTCCGGGAAATAGGGCAGCAAATGGGACTGCTTGTCGATCCGCCACAGCGACGGCAGCACCCGCTCGGCCCCGCTCATGGTGAGGGCGGTGAAGGACAGGTTCGCCAGCACGACACCCTTGCCCTGCTCCGCCAGCCGCATCGCGATCGGCACGCCGCAATAGACGTCGAACCCGCCGCCGCAGCCCAGGATCAGGACATTGGCGGCGGCGTCCAGCCGGTCCAGGGCGGGGACCGTGACCATATCCAGAGCCTACCCGACCAGCCGGTAGTCGGCCGGAAGAGCCACCTCCAACACCTCCAGATCGTCGGAGCAGCCCGTCAGCCCGAAGGACACGCCTTCGGGGATCACATAGGAATCACCCGCCGTCAGGGCGTGGCGTCCCTGCCCGTCGACATCCAGCGTCGCCGCACCCTCCAGCACGAATGTGAAGACGAACTCCGCCTCGTGCGCGTGCATCGGCAAATCTTCGGTGCCGCCAAAGCGCAGCACTTGGGCGCCGGCAAGGCCGTCGGTGGCGGCGGCGATGCCGATGTCGCGGGCCTCGATGCCGTCGAAGCGCCAGGGACGCCAGGTCGCCTGGTCTAGGCGATGGCGCACGAAACGTTGGCCGCCGAAGTCGCGGTCGGGCCGCAGCTCGGCATTGGGCAGGTCGAGATCGTGGTCGATGCAGGTCATGTGGTCGGCCGGGCAGCCGATCTCGATCACCTCCAGCCCGGCGGAGCTTTCCACCACCCGGTGGCGGATCTCCGGCGGCTGCAGCACACAATCCCCGGCCGACATGCGGAACAGCGGGCCCTGGTCCTCGTAGAGCAGATCGACCCAGCCGCGATAGCAGTAGATCATCTGGAAGCGGACCTTGTGGAAATGCACCATGTCCGGCACCGGCCCGCCGTCGGGGATGCGGATATGCGAGGCGATGAAGCGGCCGCCCTGGCGGTCCGGGATCAGGTCGCGATAGCCCATGCCGGCGCGCCCGACACCCCACTCCCCGGCGCCGCCGGCCAGCGCGTTGATCACCAGGGATTGCTTGACGGGCGGCAGGTCGAGCGGCGGGTCCGTGGCAACGATGTCGACGACCGTGCCGTTGGGCGCGGTCAGGCGGGTCTCGCCGCCCGCCACCGCCGACGGGTCAGCGGCACCCAGGCGCAGGACGCCCGGCGCCCCCGTCCCGCCCCGCTCCAGGCGCAGCCGCAGCCCATGGCCCGACAGGACGGCCACGGCCGGGTCGTCGGCGGGAAAGATCGCGTCCAGGCGGAAGCCGAGCCGGTCCTTGAAGAATGGCAGCGTCTCGGTCAGGTCCTGGCAGGGCAGGACAACCTCCGCCGCTTCGATTCCGGTTGGTGCGGGCTCCGCCATGGTGCTGCTTCCTGGGTGCGATGGGCGCCCAGTGCAGCGCAGTCGGCGGCCTCATGCAACCGGCGTTTCGGCCATCCTTCGCCAGCCTTCCACTTGGTTGGGCACCTCCGGCCGCCAGCCGGTCGCCTGCTTGAAGCGGTCGTTGCGCACCCGCTGGCTGCGGGCCAGCAGGTCGCGCACCGGCCGGTCGACGGCGAAGCGCAGCATCCAGCGCGGCAATCGGGTCAACCCGCCGCGCCCGACGGCCGAGGCCAGGGCGCGGGCGGCGTCCCGCTGTGTGAACGGCTCGTCCTCGGCCACGTCGAAGACGCCGGACGGCGCTCGCTCCATGGCCGACACGACAGCGCTGGCGGCATCGTCGATCCAGATCAGCGATTTGTAGGCCTCCGTCGGGGCGATCGGCATGGCCAGCCCTTTCCTGGCCATCGCCAGCGCCTGACGGCTGTCCGGCGAGGCCGGGCCGTAGAACGCGCCGAGGCGCAGGCTGATGCCCCGGCGACCCTCTCCCGCCATGGCGAAGCGGGCCACTTCGGCCTCGGCCTCGACCGTGGTGCAGACCGGATGGTCGGGCTGGATCGCGCCGCTGGCGGAATCGATCCAACGATCGCCGCTATGGGCATAGACGAACGCCACGCTGGGATAGACGAAACGCATCACCTCGCCGCCGGCCAGCGCCGCGTCGACGAGCGCCCGCGTGCCCTCGCGGCGGATGCGGTCGTTCTCGGCCCAGGCCTCGCGACGCCGCATCTCCGATGTCGGCGGGATGCGTGTCGCCAGATGCAGGATGGCGTCGCAGCCGGCGATCGCTCCCGACAGGGACCAGGCATCGAACAGATCGGCCGAGATCGGCTCGGCCCCCGCCCGTTCCAGATCGGCGACATTACGCTCGGACCGGGCAAGAGCCCGGACCGAGAGCCCGTCGGAGATCAATCGCTGTACGACGGGGCGACCCAGCACGCCGGTGGCCCCGGTGACGAAAACGGTGCTCATTGCTTGGGACTCCTCTTGTTGTCGGTCAGCCAGGGAACGGCCAGGGCGAAGATCCGGGGATCGGCTCGGGCCGCGAATTCCGCCGTCACCTTGGCCAGGGTCTCCTCGGCCAGGGCCGCCCGATAGGCCGCCTCGGCCCGCAGCATGGCGGCGTTGACACCGCAGGGTCGCGGATAGGCGCTGTCGTCCAGGGCGCAAGGACCGCGGCGGCGAATCTCGGTGCAGCGGAAAGCCGGCTGCCGGCCGTCGATCGCCTCGACAACGTCCAGCAGGGTGATCTCGCTTGGCGGCCGCGCCAGCCGATACCCGCCCTTGGGCCCGGTCACGGATTCCAGCAGCCCGGCCGCCACCAGAGTCTTCAGATGCTTCAGCAGGTAGCTTTCCGGCACGCCGTGAAACTCGGCGAGCACGCGCCCGGACAACGTGTCCCCGGGTTCAAGCGCGCCAAGCACCATGGCGCAATGAATGCCCCACTCGACTCCCTCGCTCAATTTCACCGGATGCTCCTTACCTCATATCGTGGATATCATATATCCATGATATGCAATGTCCAGAAAAACCATCTTGTCAGTGTGACCGTTTTGTTGACGCTCCCTGTCGATCCCATCATTGTGTCCGCATCTCAAAAGGGGTGCCCCGGGCGGGGCTGAGAGGCCGGATGGCCAACCCGTTGAACCTGATCCGGATAATGCCGGCGGAGGGAGATTGAGACCGGCGCAAAGCCCCTCTCCTTTCCGTCGCAATGGTTGGGAGACGTGCCATGCGACGCACCTTGCGGACACCGATCATCGCCGCCCTGGCGGCCCTGCTCTCGCTGCCGGCGGCAGCGGAGACGCTGACCGTCTACACCTACAGCTCCTTCGTCAGCGATTGGGGGCCGGGACCGGCCATCGAGACCGCCTTCGAGGCCGAATGCGGCTGCGACCTGGAATTCGTCGGCGTCGAGGACGGGGTGGCGATCCTGAGCCGGCTGCGCCTGGAGGGCGAGCGCACCCGTGCCGACGTCATTCTGGGCCTCGACATGAACCTGGTCACCGAGGCCGGCGAGACCGGGCTCCTTGCGCCGCACGGGCTTGACCTGGGCGGGCTGCACGCCCCGGTCGATGCGCAGATGTTCGGCGACTACTTCGTGCCCTACGATTGGGGCTTCTTCTCCTTCGTCTATGACAGCGAGACCCTGGCCGCGCCCCCGACGAGCCTGAAGGCCCTGGTCGAGGAGAGCGAGGCGGAGATCCTGATCCAGGACCCGCGCACCAGCACGCCCGGCCTGGGCCTGCTGCTGTGGGTGCGCGAGGTCTATGGCGACGGCGCGGCCGCCGCGTGGGAAAAGCTGCGCCCGCGCATCGTCACCGTGACCAATGGCTGGAGCGAGGCCTATGGCCTGTTCCTGGAGGGCGAGGCACCGATGGTGCTGAGCTACACCACCTCGCCCGCCTATCACGTGACCGTCGAGGAGGAGGACCGCTACCGCGCCGCCGCCTTCTCCGAGGGCCACTACATGCAGGTCGAGGTCGCCGCCAAGGTTGCGACGACCGACCAGGAGGCGCTCGCCGACCGGTTCCTCGCCTTCATGCTGACCCCGGCCTTTCAGTCGGTGATCCCGACCACCAATTGGATGTATCCGGTGGTGATCCCGGAAGACGGCCTGCCGCCGGCCTTCCACGACCTGATCGAGCCGTCGCGCTCGCTGCTCACCGCGCCGGACACGGTCGCCGCCAATCGCGGCCAATGGATCGACGAATGGCTGTCGGCAATGAGCCGGTGAAGGCCCTCACCCGGCCTGCCTGCGGCAGTCCACCCTCTCCCAGAGGGAGAGGGTTTCAGTGCCGGCCGAAGGGTTCCCTCTCCCCCTGGGAGAGGGTGGCGAGCGCAGCGAGCCGGGTGAGGGCTTTCCGCACCGGCACCGGGCAACCATGCGCGCCGGCCTGACCGCGTCCGCCCTCCTCCCCGGCGCGGCGGCGCTGACGGCGCTGACGGTGCTGATCGGCGGCGCGGTGCTGGGGCTCCTGTTCGTCGCGGACGGCACCTCGCAGCGGCCGTGGATCGACGACTATGTGCTGGGGGTGCTGCGCTTCACCGCGCTGCAGGCGTTCCTCTCGGCCCTGTTCAGCATCGCCCTGGCGGTGCCGGCGGCGCGGGCCATGGCGCGGCGCCAGGCCTTTCCCGGGCGCGGGCTGCTGCTGCGCCTGCTGGGCCTGCCGATGGTGGTGCCGACGGTGGTCGGCGTGCTGGGCATCGTCGCGATATACGGCCGGTCGGGCCTGGCCAACGATTTGCTGGCGGCGGCCGGCCTGGACCTCCGGCTCGACATCTACGGCCTCGGCGGAATCCTGATCGCGCATGTGTTCTTCAACATGCCCTTCGCCACCCGCCTGCTGGTGCAGGCCTGGGCGGCGATACCCGGCGAGAGCTGGCGCCTGGCCGCGCAGCTCGGCATGAGCGGCGGGCAGATCTTCCGGTTGATCGAATGGCCGATGCTGCGCCAGGTGCTGCCCGGCATCGGCATCCTGGTGTTCCTGCTCTGCTTCACCAGCTTCACCGTGGTGCTGGTGCTGGGCGGCGGACCGCCCAACGCGACCATGGAAGTGGCGATCTACCAGTCGCTGCGCTTCGACTTCGATCTCGACCGGGTGCTGGCGCTGGCGGCGCTGCAGGTAGCGGTCTGCGCGGCGCTGTTCGTGCTGGCCGGCCGTCTGGCGCGCCCGATGCCGGTGGAGCTGACCACCGGCTACGCCTCCGGCCGGCCCGATCTGGATCACCCGTTGGGGCGGATCATCGACGTCGCCGCCATCGGCCTCGCCGTCCTGATCCTGGTGATGCCGTTGGCGGCCGTCCTCACCGCAGGCGTCGCCGGGCCGGTGGCAACCGCGCTGTCGGACCCGGCGCTCTGGCAAGCCGCGTGGCGCAGCCTCGCGGTCGGGCTCTCCGCCGGGCTCCTGGCCCTGCTGCTCGGCTGGGGCCTGGTGCTCAGCAGCCGAACCTTGCGTGTGCGCTACATCCGGCCGCGCGCCGCCGACGGGCTTGAGCTGGCCGGCACGATGGTGCTGGTGGTGCCACCCTTCGTGATCGCCGCAGGGCTCTTCGTCCTGCTGCGGCCGGTGGCCGACGTGTTCGCCATCGGCCTTGGCCTGGTTGTGCTGGTCAACGCCCTGATGGGCCTGCCCTTCGTGCTGCGCATCCTGGGGCCGGCAGCAACCCAGGCAGCGGAGCGGCACTTGAGGCTCTGCGACAGCCTGGGCATGTCCGGCTGGGACCGGCTGCGGCTGGTCGACTGGCCGCTGCTGCGGCGGCCGGCGGCGCTCTCGATGGCGATCTGCTCGGCGCTGGCGGCCGGCGATCTCGGCGTCATCGCCCTGTTCGGCACCCCGGAGACCCAGACCCTGCCGCTGCTGCTGTACCATCAGATGGGCAGCTACCGGGTCGACTCCGCAGCGGTGACGGCCTTGGTGCTGCTGGGCCTCACCCTGGCCCTGTTCTTCGCCATCGAAAGGGGGATTGGCGGCCGTGCCGATGATTGAGCTCGAGCGGGTCATCTACCGCTACGACCAGGCGGAGATGCGCTTCGACCTATCCGTCGAGGTGGGCGATTTCGTCGCGGTGATCGGCCCCAGCGGCGCCGGCAAGACCACGCTGATCAATCTTGTCGCCGGCTTCGAACGCGTCGACGAAGGCACCATCCGTCTCGACGGCCGGGACGCCACTTCCCTGACGCCGGCCGAGCGCCCGGCGACCACACTGTTCCAGGAGCACAACCTGTTCGCCCATCTGACCGTGGCGGACAATGTCGGCCTGGGGCTGCATCCGGGGTTGCGCCTCACCGCCGAGGACCGCCGCCGGGTCGGCGAGGCGCTCGCGACGATGGGGCTTACGGGGCTGGACGCGCGGCTGCCGCGACAGCTTTCCGGCGGTGAGCGCCGGCGCGTCGCCCTGGCCCGCAGCGTCGTCCGCGACCGCAAGATCCTGCTGCTCGACGAACCGTTCGCCGCCCTCGACCCCGCATTGCGCCAGGAGATGGTGGTGCTGGTGGACCGGCTGCGGCGGGACCGTGGCCTCACGGTGGTCATGGTGACCCACATGCTGGACGAGTTGCTCCAGGTGGACATGCGGGCCGTCTTCGTCCATCGCGGCCGGGTCCTTGCGGACGGGCGGGCGGCGGACCTGCTGCACCGCCGCGAGCCGCCCGAGCTCGCCGACTATCTCGGATCGCCGGGGCCTGACCGGCCGACACCGCGACAAGTCGTCGCCAACCGCTGACCGGCGCCCGCCGGTACAGTCGGGATATCGAATCAGGAAGACAACCGAGGCTTTAGTTGCGGCCAATGCGGGTTCGCATTCGTACCGGATTCCTGCAAGGATGCACGCAAGCGGTGCGTTCCCCAGCGACCCCCGCTTCCGGAATTCGTACACCGGCTGCGTCAGCCATCACCGTCACGGGGCGTCGACCAAGTGGGTACCGACATGCCGACCAATCCGACCCATCTGCTGACGGCGTTCTTCGAGGGCTCGCCGGAGCTCATCGTCGTGAGCAACACCAGGCGGGAGATCGTCGACGTGAACCCCGCCTTCGTGCGGGACATGGGTTTCGAGCGCGACGCGGTGATCGGCCGGACGACGGAGTTCCTCTACGCCACGCTGGAGGAATTCGAGGCGATGGGGCGCGAGCGCTTCAACGCCGACGCGGTCCGGGACCCGGTGCCCTACCTGATGGATTACCGCCGCGCCGATGGCGCGATCTTCACCGGCGAGACCACCGGCGTGCCGATCTACGGCGATGACGGAACCGTGGTCGGCTTCCTGGCGATCGTCCGCGACGTCACCCGGCGGATCCGGCTGGAGGAGACACTGCGGGCGCTCTACGAGACCGCCGCCGACTACCATGCTACCTCCGACGCGCGGATCGAGCGCATGCTCAAGCTGGGCTGCCGCCATTTCGGGCTCGAGATGGGGATCGCCAGCCACATCGTCGGCGACACCTACACGCTGGATCATGTCTACACCCCCGATGGGAGCGTCGAGCGCGGGACGTCCTTCGACCTGGGCGACACCTATTGCATCCACACCCTGCGCGCCGACGGCCCGACCGGCTTCCACCATGCCAGCGCCAGCGAGATCGCCGACCACCCCTGCTACAAGACCTTCGGGCTCGAGGCGTATCTCGGCGTGCCTCTGGTGATCGACGGCGCGCGCTACGGCACCGTCAATTTCACCGGCGCGAAGGCGCGGCCCGCGCCGTTCTCCGAGGAGGACCGTAAGATGGTCCAGCTCGTCGCGGAGTGGATCGCCTACGAGATCGCCCGCCGCAGCGACCGCGCCGCGCTGCAGGAGGCCAAGGACGATGCCGATCGCGCAAACCAGGCGAAGACGCATTTCCTGGCCAATATGAGCCACGAGATCCGCACCCCGCTCAACGGTGTGCTCGGCTTCGCCGACCTGCTCGCCGACACCCGGCTGGACGGCTACCAGCAGCGCTGCCTCAGCCAGATCAAGGAGGCCGGCTCCTCCCTGCTCGAACTGCTCAACGGCATCCTCGACCTGGCGCGCATCGAGGCCGGCCGGATCGAGATCTTCGACCGTCCTTTCGAGCTTGGTGGGGTGCTGGAATACGCCGTCTCCTTGCTCGGCGCGGAGGCGCGCGAGAAGGGCCTGGGCATGCGCTACGACCTGCATGCCGGCCTGCCGCGCTGGATCGAGGGCGACCCAGACCGGGTCCGCCAGATCGTACTGAACCTGCTGGGCAACGCCGTGAAGTTCACCGAATCCGGTACGGTGTCGCTGAACGCCGGGCCGGTCGCCGGCCCCGGCAAGAGCCGGCTGCTGGAGATCGTGGTGACCGATTCCGGCCACGGCATCGCCGCCCACGACCTGGACCGGATGTTCGAGCCGTTCGGGCAGGCGACCGACGACCCGGGCAACGCCGCCGGCGGCGTCGGCCTGGGGCTGGCGATCTCGCGCCACCTCGCCGAGCTCATGGACGGCACCCTGACCCTGGAGAGCACGCCCGGCACCGGCACCGTCGCCACGCTGCGTCTGCCACTGAGACCGGCGAAGGCGCCGCGCAAGACAGCGACGCCGAGAAGCAAGGCCAAGTCCGGACCGCGCCGCCGGGCCCGCATCCTGCTGGCGGAAGACCTGGCCATGAACCGCGAGATGGAATGCGCGATGCTGCGCAAGGCGGGGCACCAGGTGGATGCGGTGGAGACCGGCGAACAGGCCGTCCGGGCGGCGCAGAACACCCGCTACGACCTGATCCTGATGGATGTCCGCATGCCGGACATGGACGGCCTGCAGGCCACCCGGCTGATCCGCGAGCTGATCGACCGCGACCACGAGATCCCGATCATCGCCCTCACCGCCCACGCCTTCGCGGCGGAGATCGAGGCCTGCCGCACCGCCGGCATGGACGACCACATCGCCAAGCCGGTCGACCAGGCGGTGCTGCTGCCGCTGATCGACCGCTGGCTGGCCACCAGCCGCGCCGGCGATCCGGGGGGCGCGGACGATGCGGCGATGCGCGACAGCGAGACGGTGATCGATCCGCTTCGCCTGGACAACCTGGTCGAGCTGTTCGGCGCCGGCAAGCTGTCGCACTATGTCGGCGAGTTCCAGACCGAGGCCCGGACCCGGATCGAGCGCATGATGGCGGCCCTGGACGACCAGCCGACGATCGCCGCGGCGGCCCATGACATCTGCTCGCTGGCCGGCAATCTGGGCCTGCTGAAGCTCTGTGCGGAGTGCCGCGCCCTGATGGCTCAGCCGGCCGGCACGCCGGCGGCCGAGACGGAGCGGCTGGTCACCGCCCTGGCCGCCACCGTCGATGAATCCGTCGCGGCCCTGTCCGAGGCGCGGCAGCCGAACGCGGCCGAAACGAAGTCCGCCGCCGGCGGCAGCGGCGACTGATCCCGTGTCCGATATCGTCGTCTTCGAGGACAACCCGCTGGACGCCGACATCGTCGGCGCCATCGCCGCGCGCTGCGGCCGGGCCGTGCGGGTGTTCCGGGACGACACGCCGATCCGCATGGGGCTGATCGGCGCGGCCGACCGCACCATCGTGCTGGACGTACTGCTGGACCGCGGCGACGCGTTCGGCGCCCTGCACGCGCTGGCCGCCCGCAATTATGACGGCGAGATTATCCTGGTGAGCGGGCAGCGCGAGGACTACCTGTCCCTTGCCGAGAGCGTCGGCCGCTCGGCCGGGCTGAAGATCACCGCCGCCCTGCGCAAGCCGGTCGACCTTGCCATGATGGAGCGGCTGCTGTCGATCTGACGCAGCCGCTCCGGGACACGTGGCGACGGTCTTCGGCTCAGGCGAAGGTGATGCCGTCCTCCGTCATCGGCAGCCGGGTGACCCGCTTGCCGGTGGCCGCGTAGATCGCATTGGCCACGGCCGGACCCACCGGCGGCACGCCGGGCTCGCCGACGCCCATCGGCGCCTCGGTCGAGGGCACGATGTGCACGTCGATCGCCGGCATGTCGGAGATGCGCAGCGGCTCGTAGTCGGGGAAGTTGAACTGGTCGACCTCGCCTTCGGTCAGGGTGATCTGGTTGCGCATCACAGCACCCAGCCCGTAACCGATGCCGCCTTCCATCTGGGCCCGGATCACGTCCGGGTTGACCGGCACGCCGCAATCGACCGCACAGGTGATCCGCTCCAGCTTGACCGCGCCGTCCCGCAGCGAGACCTCCGCCACCTCCGCGACATAAGTGCCGAAGGACTTGTGCACGGCCACGCCCTGGAAGCGGCCCGGCGCGGGATTGCCCCAGCCGGCCTTCTCCGCCGCCAGCGTCAGCACGCCGGCCAGGCGCGTCTGATCGGCGTCGCCGCCGGACAGCAGGTCCAGGCGATACTGCACCGGATCGGCGCCGATCGCCTCGGCCACCTGGTCCAGCAACGTCTCCATGGCGTAGGCCGTGTGGGTGTGCCCCACCGACCGCCACCACAGCACCGACACCTGCGACTGCGCATCGGTCAGCCCGACCGACAGCGAGGGGATCGCGTAGTGGGTGTCGTTCACGCCCTCGACCGAGGTGCCGTCGATGTTGTTGCCGTCGGCAAGCACCAGAGCCTCGAAAGGCGTGCCCTTCATGATCGACTTGACGGCGATGCGGTGGTCCCAGCCGGCAATGGCGCCATCTTTGAGGCCGATGCGGGCCCGGTGCATCGCCATCGGCCGGTAGTAGCCGCCGCGGATGTCGTCCTCGCGGGTCCAGACCAGCTTGACCGGCGTGGCACCACCCATCAGCGCGAAGGCCAGGGCCGCCTCCGCCTGGTAATCCGCCGTCGGCGTCGCCCGCCGTCCGAACGAGCCGCCGGCATAGACGGTGTTCACCTCGACATTCGCAGCGTCGATGCCCAGCACATAGGCCACCGTCGGCTGGACCCCGGCCGGGAACTGGCAGCCGTCATGGATGCGCACGCCGTTCGCCGTGGGCTCGATGATGCAGTTGAGCGGCTCCATCGGCGCATGGGCCAGCATCGGGAAGTACATCTCCGCCTCGATGACCTCGTCGGCGCCGTCGACGGCCGCCCCGGCCGCCGCCATGTTCCCGCCCTCGCGGGCCTGGAACTCGGGCGCGTCCAGCAGGCCGCGGTGGTAGGCGATCAGCTCGTCCGTCGAGCGGTTCTCCGCCGCCGAGAAGTCCCAATCCGCGGTGATCGCGTCGCGAGACTGGATGGCGGCCCAGGTGCTGTTGGCATAGACGGCAACGCCGGTGCCGGTCGGCAGCGCCTTGGCGTCGACGAAGCCGGGCACGCTCTCGGCGCCCGAGGCATCGAACCCGGTCAGCGTGGCGCCGAAACGCGGCGCGCGCAACAGGACCGCATGCACCATGCCCGGAACCTTCAAATCCATGGCGTAGGTGGCGGTGCCGGTGGTCTTGCCCGGCGTGTCCTGGCGCGGGAGCATGTCCATGCCGATCAGGCGGAACTCGGACGGGTCCTTGACCGCCGGCTCGGCCGACGGAGTCAAGGTCATGGCGAGATCGATCATCTCGCCGTAACCGGCCGAGCGGCCGCCGGACCGCAGCACGCCCTTCTCCGTCGTGATGGACGAGGCCGGCACGCCCCAGGTCTGGGCGGCCGCCGAGACCAGCACCTCGCGGCAGGCCGCACCCGCCTGGCGGTACTGCATGAAGCTGTTCGCCATGGCGGTCGATCCGCCGGTGCCCTGCATGCCGAAGAACAGGTTCTTGTAGAGATCGTTGTTGGCGGGCGCGAACTCGACGCTCACATGCTCCCAATCGGCGTCCAGCTCCTCGGCGACCAGGGTGGCCAGGCCGGTCGCCGTGCCCTGCCCGGTCTCGAAATGCTTCACCACCACGGTGACCTTGCCGTCTGCCGCGATGCGCACGAAGGGGTTCACGCCGCCGGTGTCGGGAACGGCGGCGAAGGCGCCGTCGGGGCGGATGCCCACGACCATCACCGCGCCGGCCGCGGTGGCGCCCTTCAGGAAGGAACGACGGGATGTCTCGATGGTCATGGCTCAGGCCTCCATGATCTCGGCGGCGCGATGGATCGCGGCGCGGATGCGGACATAGGTGGCGCAGCGACAGGCGTTGCCCCACATGGCGGCATCGATGTCCTCGTCGGTCGGCTTCGGCGTCGTGTTCAGCAGGTCGATCGCCGACATGATCTGGCCGGACTGGCAGTAGCCGCACTGCACCACGTCCAATTGCTGCCAGGCCGTCTGCACCGCCTCGGCGGCCGGGCCGGACACGCCCTCGATCGTGGTGATCTCGGCACCCTCGACATCCTGCGCGAAGGTCGAGCAGGACCGCATGGGCACACCGTCCACATGCACCGTGCAGGCGCCGCAGGATGCCACCCCGCAGCCGAACTTCGTGCCGGTCATGTTCAATTCGTCCCGTAGGACCCACAGAAGCGGCGTGTCGGGCGTCGCCGAAACGCTCACTTCCTTGCCATTCACCTTGAGATTGATCGCCATGAACTGCCTCCAGTCGATGCGCATGGATGCCGGATGAGGCTGAGGAGGTAAACTACACGGTGCAGTTTAGCATTCCGATCGTGCAAGTAAACTGGTAAGTTTACATTGTTGGCCGCCGCCGATAGGCTCCGCGGCCCAAGTAGGGAAGTACAATGACCCTGATCGAAGGCAAGCGCGGCCAGATCATCGAAGCGGCGGTGTCGGAGTTCCTGGAAAGCGGCTTCGAAGGCACCAGCATGGACCGCGTGGCGCTGCGCGCCGCGGTCTCCAAGCGCACCGTCTACAACCACTTCGAGTCCAAGGAAGCGCTGTTCCGCGCCATCGTCGATATCATGGCGGCGGAGGTGAACCAGGCTCTGGACCTCACCTACGATCCGGCGCGGCCGATTCGCGACCAGCTTCTGGAGCTGGCCTGGGCCGAGGGCACCCTGCTCACCAGCCCGGACTTCATGCGCCTTGCCCGCATGGTGATGGGCGAGACCATGCGCGCGCCGGCCCTGGCCGCCGAGATGAACCAGAAGTTCGAGCGCATGGCGGTGTTCCGGGAATTCATGGAGGCGGCCGAACGCTCGGGCGCCTTGCGCATTCCCGACATCGCCCGGGCGTCGCAGCAATTCCTCGGGCTGATCAAGTCCCAGGCCTTTTGGCCGATGATCCATTCCGGCGCGGTCGTCTCGATGGACGAGATGACCCGCATCATCGAGACCACCGTCGACATGTTCCTGAAGGAATACGACGCGCGGTGACGGCACCCGGCGAGTGATCGCCGCCGGACGGGCCATGCCCATCGACATCTACGGCACGGAGATGCTGCAATCGGATTGACCGCCCGTCATCCAGCGAGGGGCCGATCCCATGCAGCCGACCGATCCATACCGGGCCATGGCCCGCAACAACGCCTGGGCCAATCACCGCCTGCTCGCCGCCTGCGCCAAGCTCTCCCAAGAGGCGTTCGAGGCCGAGCGGACCGGCTTCTTCCCGTCGATCCAGCACACCCTGAACCACATCCTCTACGTGGACTGGTATTACGTCGACGCCCTGGAGGGCGGCCGGCTGGGCCCGCGGGCCTGGGCGGTGGAGATCCCCTGCCCCGACGTCGCCGGCCTGATGCGCGAGCAATCCGCAATCGACCGCCGCCTGATCGCCGTCTGCGACGGGCTGGACTCAGATCGGCTGGCGACGCCGGTTGCGCTGAACCGCGGCAGCCGCGACCAGATCGAGCGCACCGACCGGGTGCTGCTGCACCTGTTCCAGCACCAGATTCACCATCGCGGCCAGGCCCACGCCATGCTGTCGGCCACCGATGTCGCCCCGCCGCAGCTCGACGAGTTCTTCATGGCCGACGAGGCGCCACTGCGCGCGGCGGAGTTCGCGGAACTCGGTTTCTCGGAGACGGATGTCTGGCCGGGTGCGCGCTGACCCGGCCGCCTGCAATACCGATCAAACGGGCCGGAACCGAAGCCGCTACACCAGTGCATCGATCTCGTGAGGCCCTGGCATGACATCCGTCTCAAAAGCGCTCTGGTTCATCGAGAACCGTTTCGGCGAGGATCTGTCCCTCGACCAGATCGCCGATGCTGCCGGAATCTCCCGCTACCAGTTGGCGCGGGCGTTCAGCGCCGCGACCGGCCGTTCGGTGATGCGCTTCGTGCGCGGCCGGCGGCTGACCGTCGCGGCCCTGGCGCTCGCCGATGGCGCGCCGGACATCCTGAGCATCGCGCTCGAGGCCGGTTACGGGTCCCACGAGGCCTTCACGCGGGCCTTCCGCGACCAGTTCCGGGTCACCCCGGAAGAGGTCCGGGCGACCCGCTGCATCGAAACCCTCGACCTCGTGGAGCCGATCACCATGGATGACACTCCGACCACCACTCTCAAACCGCCGCGCTTCGAGACCGGCCGCCCGCTCCTGATCGCCGGGCTCGGCGACCGTTACACGGTTGAATCGAGCAAGGCCGTCCCGTCGCTCTGGCAGCGCTTCGTGCCGCATTACGGGCACATCCCCGGCCAGGTCGGCCACATCACCTACGGTGTGTGCTGCAACCACGACGACCACGGCAATTTCGATTACATCGCCGGCGTCGAGGTCTCAGACTTCACCGATAGCCCTGCCGAGTTCGCCCGGCTGCGGATCCCCGAGCAGCGCTACGCGGTGTTCCGTCATGACGACCACATCTCAAGCATCCGCGGCACGGTCACCGCGATCTGGAACCGCTGGCTGCCGGAATCCGACCATCAGGCCTCGGACGGTCCGGACTTCGAACGCTACGACGAGTCCTTCGACGCGGAGACCGGCCTCGGCGGCCTCGAGATCTGGATTCCGATCAAGACCTGACCATCGCCATGGCACGGGCGGAGCGGCCCCGCTCCCCCGTTCCCGCGCGGTCTGCCGTCCTCCGGCGTCACATGTGACTCACGGGGAGTCACTTATCCGGCGCTCTTCGGTCTGCGATTGCTCTCGCGGGCTCGGGGCGATGGCGCATCGCACCCAATGCGGGCCCAGCGATGACCCATCCGCAAACCCCTGAGAGGAGAGTGACCATGCGAATCCAACCCAAGAGTGCCAAAGCGCGGTTTCTGACCGCCGCTGCCCTCGGCCTCGCCCTTCTGGCCCCGAGCGGCAGCCTGGCCGAGGAAACCGACGTCACGGAGTCCGGCGTCGAGATCGGCACATTGAGCTGCGAGAGCGTTCCCGGCTCGGGCCTGAACCTCATCGTGCATTCGACCGTCGATATCAAATGCACCTTCGAGGGCACCGATGGCAGCGTCGAGCACTACAAGGGCGAAACCGGCGTCGGCCTCGGCATCGACCTGAGCTTCGGCCACGACGAGACCTTCCACTTCGCGGTGCTGGCCGCCAAGTTCGAATCCGACGGGCATCACCTCTCGGGCAGTTACGCAGGCGGCAAGGCCTCCGTCTCGCTCGGCATTGGCGGCGGCGGCAAGGTCCTGGTCGGCGGAGACCACGACAATATCGGCCTGAAGCCGGCCGTCATCCAGAGCGAGGGCGTCGGGGTCGCCGCCGGCCTCACCTACATGCATCTCGAGCCGGACCCGCAATAAGCGGAGGCGGACCGCCTCCCCTGCCCGTCAAGACCATCTGGAGCACGAACACCGGAAGCCGGGCGCCCAAGGGCGGTCCGGCTTTCTGGTGACGATCGGAACGGCCATGCCGGCGGGTCAGACCGACCCAGGTGCCCCGAAATCCATGAATGCCCGGTGTCCCGTGTCACCTGTGACTCACGGGGAGTCACTTAAGTGGCGGCCCGGTGTCTGTCAGTTAGTCAATACCGCCGAACGCCGGCGGAACCGCTTCAAACCGGTCGCCTCAATCCCGAGTGCCCCAGTGCGCAGCGGCAGAACCACGAATTTGGGAGATAGAACCATGTCAGTAGAGCAACTCGACTCCGAGGAGCGTGCCGCGAACACCGTCTTCAACCGGGTCATGATGCGGCTCAGCGGTGTCCTGGGCCTGACCACGGGGATCGGCGTGGTGGCCTGGGGCGTATGGAGCCTGGTCGCGACCATCCTGACCTTCGTCTACGAGGAGACCGGGATCTCCACCGAGGAAATCCTGATCAACGACAGCCTCAATCAGGGCCTGCTGTTGAGCGCCGTGGTCATCGCGCTGGGCGTCATGATCCTGGAGCTGAAGAAGATCCAGCAGCTGCTGTTTCTTCAGGCCAGCGACAAGGACGGCGATCGCAGCGTCTAGCCGACCCGCGGGACCGGCCCGGCGGGCCGGCGTATTCCGGGTTGCCCCCGCGCGGTGCCCAGTCAAGCCGCGACCGCACGGGGACCGATGCGCCGTCAGTTCGTCTCGGCCGACGGCCGGCTGAAGATTGCGTGCTGGAGGAGCCGGCAGGTGTTCGGCCCGGGCACGCCATCGGCCTTCGCGGTCGCGGGGAACGCCTCCGGCAGGCTGTCGTCCCGGCATCCGCCGCGATAGCTGGTCAGCATCGAGCCGGCGATTTCGGAGATCAACGGCCCGTGGTCGTTCAGGACCAGATGGACCTCCGCGCTCGTCGGATCATCAAAGCGGTTCCCGAACCAGTTGCCCGCGACCGCGCCCGAGGCCAGGAAGCCGGTGAACGAGACAGCGCCGTCGGCATCGACGACCGCCCCATCGGCAAAGGTCACGACGGGGCTGACGATCTCCGTCCGCTTGAGCACATCATTGCCCGAGCACCGCGCGCCCTCGCACAATGTCGGTTCGGTGATCACGACCCACCACACGGTGACCACATGGCCCGGCGTGAGGCCGGAGGACTGCAGTGCCATGGCCGCTCCGGCGGGGGTCGTCACCAGGGTCGCCTCCGCCCCGTCGATCGGCCGGGCGGGGGCTTCGCCGCTGGCCCTCCACTCGACCTGGGTGCGCTGGGCGTCGCCGGCCTCCGCGACGGCCGGTCCCGCCGACACAAGGGCCGTCAGGACGCCGCCGGCGAAGAGTACGGGTGTCATCCTTGCATAGGTCATTCTGCTGTCTCCTGTTCTGGGGTGAGTGGAGCAGGCGGTGCCGCTCCGCCCGGCCGGTCGGGCCTCAGTCCGGCTTGCAGCCGACCGCCGCGATCAGCGCGCAGGGCCCTTCGAATCCGCGTGCCGTCTCGAACGCTTTCAGCGCCTCGGCGACCTCGTCCCAGGCGGCCTGCTTGGCCTCGGGATCGAGCCCGTCGAGCATCTGGTGCAGGGCGCCGAAGGTCTCCTGCTCGAAGCGCAGGGCCTGGGCGCCACTGTCGAGGATCAGCGGCGCCGGAATGGTCTCGCTGACGATGTCGACCAGCCCGGCGCCCTTGAACAGGGCCTCGACCTTGCCGGGCGGGGCCAGGCTGAACGGCCCCGGCTGCCCCGGCGCCGGCGGCGCCAGCCCGGCATGGCGGCGAATGATGCCGATCGGTTCGGCGAAGAACCCGTTCGCCTCGGCCGGCGCATAAGCCAGCACACCGATCCGGCCGCCAGGCTTGAGCGCCGCCATCTGCTGGCGCAGGGACCCCTGCTGATCCGGGAAGAAGATCAGGCCGAGCCGGGAGATGGCGAGATCGTATCGCCCCGGCTCGACGTCCAGCGCCTCGCCGTCCATCGCGACGGCCCGCGCCTGGCTGAGGCCGGCGGCCTGGAATTCCCGGTTGGCGATCTCGGTGAGGACACCGGAGATGTCGGTCGACAGGACATGCCCCGACGCGCCGACCCGGCGCGCGCTCAGCTTGGCGTCATGTCCGGCGCCGCCGGCCACGTGCAGCACGGCGTCGCCGGGACCGGGCGCGCAGAGATCCAGAAGCCGCTCGGTCGCCGGGCCCAGCCATCGGTCGAGCACGGCGCCCCAGGCGTTCCACCGCTCGGCCACGGCGTCCCACTGGACCCGGGTCGAAGTCTTGAATGCGGTCGCATCGAATACCGTCATGTCATCCTCCTCGTTTGCCCGATCCGTGATCGGCGGCGTTGCGAGAAGGCTGACGGATGCTGCCATGCACGCCCAGTGAACGAACTGGAGCGTGCCCGGTACAGTTTGTGGACTAGTCCGGCGCCCGCGCGAACCGGTAGACTCGCCAAATTCGCGAATTCCCCGCACAAGCGGAGGACTTGATATGACGCATCAAGGCTATGGGTTTTTCTGCCCCACCGCGAAGGCCTGCGAAGTTCTGGAACCGCGCTGGACGATGTTGATCCTGTCGGAGATGTCCTGCGGCTCCACCCGGTTCAACGACATCCGCCGCGGCGTGCCGGGGATCTCGCCGACGCTGTTGTCGAAGCGGTTGAAGGAGATGGAGGCCGCCGGACTGGTCGAGCGGGTCGAGGATCATGCGGCCGGAACGATCGACTATCTGCAGACCAGGTCGGCGGAGGAGCTGGAGCCGATCATCGAGGCGCTCGGCCGTTGGGCGCATAAGCACATCGACACCGAGCTCACCCTCGAGCATCTCGATGCCCGGACGCTCCTCTGGAACATCCGCCGCAAGATCGACCTGCGGTCGATCGCCGACCGGCGGACGGTCGTCCGGTTTCACTTTCCCGACGCGGAGAAGGCGAGCGATCGCCTGTTCTGGCTGATCTGGAAACCGGGCGTGCCGGTGGATGTCTGCTTCGACGATCCCGGCTTCGATGTCGATCTCTTCATCGAGGCCGAGCTCAAGGCCTTCACCTCGTATTGGCTGGGTTACAGCTCGCTGGCCGAGGAATGCGAGCGGGATCGGATCGTGCTGCTCGGCAACCAGCTCCTGGTCAAGACGGTCGACCGGTGGCTGGTCCGCAGCGCGTTTGCGCACGCCGCCTGAGTTGGCGGCGCGCATTCCGGCCTCAGGTTCAGAGCAACGGCCCGAGCCGTTCGAGATCCGCGCCGGTCGGTTCCCGCCGCTCGACCTCGTTGAGGCTGTGCCGGAGCCGTGAGCTCTCCTCATAGACGCGCCTGCGGCAGCGCTGGATGCCGCCCAGCGGCCGGTGCTCCGGCACGCAGTGCCAGGGCGTGTAGGACAGATGTTCGGCGAATTCGAACTGCTCCGGCGCGGTGAAGTCCTGGGCCGGCAGGGTCAGCGTGGCGATGATCTCGAACGGGGTCGGCCAGACGGAGGTCGCGTCCTCGATCGGCGTGATCGTCTCGTCGACGTAGGCCTGTGCCGCGAAATGGTAGGTGGCCGGCCGCCGGTTCCGCACGAAATGCTCTTCCAGCGCCTCGCGAAGGCCGTTCGGCGTCGTCACCGGCGGCGCGCCGGACACGTTGGAGAGATCGGGGATCAGCGTCAGCCGCGCCGCGCCGCCGCCCATGGCGATCGGCACCTCCGACCAGTATTGCCGCTCCAGATGGCTGCCGATCACCACGTTGAAGGTCAGGTTGAGCCCGAACTCGCGCGGCCGGTTGCGAAAATAGGCCGCCGCCGCCGGGTCGGCCTCCGCCGCCTCGAAGAAGGTCACGTATTCGGCGACGTCGCGGATGAAGAAGGTCGGCTGGTCCAGCATGATGAAATCCTGGGTGCCGTCCGGCGCCCCCGGCACGTCCAGCAGCTTGATCGCCGCGGCATGCGGGTTGGGATCGGACTCCTTCGGCATCGGCCCGGTCGACAGCCGCACCAGCGCATCGAAGCGCCCGGACTGGGCGAAGATGCCGGCCTGCAGGGCTTCCGGTACGCGTTCGGCGATCTCGAACGAACCACGGACCAGCGCCTGCTGCCGGGGATGCTGGCCACGTTTGTGGGGGTCCTGGCGGGCCTTCATGATCCCGGTCTGCAGCGCCGTCACGCGCTCGATCATGTCGGCTTCGCCATCGGGCACCCGCTCCAGCGGATGCGGCACGGTCGGGTCGAGAGACAGTTGATGCATTTCCGGTCCTCCTTAGAACCTGCCGGCGGCGAGGCCGCGCAGCGCGTTGAGCCCGGGCGCGAAGAAGTACTCGCCACCCTGGATGGTCACGAATTGCCGGACGTCGAACAGGAAGGGCATGTCGGCGCCGGGCACGGTGAACGAGCCGCCATCGCCATTGGCGCCGACCAGCGGGTCCTTCTCGTCGCTGGGCAGGCCGATGAAGTCGCCCTTCTCGATCCATTGCGCCTGGATGAACTCGAACTGCAGCTCCAGGTCGGCGACGACGAAGACACCGGCCTGGCCGCGGGCGACGCCGTCATCGGGCGCGCCCTCCGGCAGCGGCGGGCCGAATTCCAGCCCGCGGCGCAGGATGCGCTTGCGGTTGATGTCGGTGGTGGTGGTGATGCGCGACGCCCGCGGATTGGTCCGTCGGACATGGGCGCCCAGCGGGCATTTCACGCCCTCCGGGTCGTCGGCATAGTCGAAGTCGTTGACCCGGTCCGGATCGGCCGCGATCTCCGGGTCGTCGCGATCCGGCGACAGCGCCAGCGGGCAGCCCGAGCGCCAGCGGCCGACGATCTTGGCCGCCATCTTTTCCTGATGCGCCGCATCGTCGCTGCCCCACAGCGTCCGGGCGCCCTTCTTGAGGTAGTCGCGGAAGCCGGCGACGTCCTGCGCCGCCTTGCGGAAGGCGATGAAGCTGCCATTGATGCCCAGCTCAGGCGGCCGCGGCGTCGCGGTCGTCTCGCCAAGCTCGTTGACGTAGCCCAGCAGGAACTCGCCCGGCGCGATCGGCCGCCAGCTCTCGCCGTCCAGCGCGCCGTCGCCCGGCGCTCCATTCGGCATTCCATCGATGGCCGGCTGCGAGATGGGATCGACAAAGCCGAAATGGGCCGATGGACAGCCCGACCGCTGCTCGAAGACGACCTCGGCGTGGACATGATGGATCTCGCGCACCTGCCGCGTCTCGGCGTCGGCCGACAGGGTCTGGCGCATGGCGTCGACGGTTTCCGCGTCGGGACCGGACAGCGCCACCATGACATGGGTGTCCGGCGTCCCGAGCCCGCCTTCCCAATGCGCCGGGTCGGAGGGGCCGCGATCGCCGAGCCGGGCCGCCCGCGGCGCCATGCCCTCGCGAAAGGCCTGGGGAAAGCTCGCGATCGCCTCCGGCGACACGCCCAGGGCCGCAAGACCGTTGGCCGAGATGAGGACATTCAGGGTCTGCTCGGGCTCCGCGGCCTGCGCCGACGCGGCGCTGGTGACCCGCTCGGCCAGCCCGGCCAGCCAGTCCCGGCCCGATGCGGCATCGCCGATCCGAAAGAAGGCGTAGCAGCAGGCGAGCGTGTCGTATTCCTCCAGCATCCCGCCCTGGATATCGGCGAGATTGGCGGCGAGATCGGCCGCCGTGAGCGGCGTCGTCGGCTGGTCGGGCATGCCCGCCTCCTGTTCGGGTTCCATCGGGGCGGACCGGCCACCGGGGCCGGTCCGGGCCTGCACGCGGGTCAGAGCCCCGAGACCGACTGGCCCCAGGCCACCTTGTCGGCCGGCCGGGCAAGGGATTTCTGGAACTCCACCAGCTTCATCCGCCAATCCGCGTCTCGGCGGATCTGATTGACGGTGAGCTCGGGGTAGCCGCAGAAATAGGCGATGACGTCGACCTGCGCCGCCGCGATGAACTCGAGCAGCGCGGTGAACTCCGCGTCCGGACCCGGCGCGCCGTCGAAATGCGCAAGGATCTCGCGCAGAGGCTTGTCGAGCGGCTTGAAGCCCTCGAAATAGGCCACGACGTCGCCGTCAAAATTGGTCTGGAACAGGATCTTGTCGGCGCTGATCCGCGACATGCTGAACACGTGGATCATGGCCATCTCCGAGACCGCCTCGCCGAACTCCTCCTCGCCGATCAGCGCGGCGATCGCCTGGGCATGGGCCTCGGGATCGTCCTGCTTGAGCGTGAAGACAGCCGCGAAGGGCGTGGTATTGCCCGCGAGGCTGACAGTCGGGCGAAGCCCGTATTTGAGGGTACCGTTGGTGGTCATGGCGATGCTCCGATACATTGACTGCGAAGTTTCCCGGGCGGCATTGTTTCCAGCCTTGGGTGCATCCCGGACGTGGCGCTGTATGTGGCATGGCGCGTCACGGCCGGTGAGTGACAGGATGTGACGTAACGTGTGACGTGGCCTGCGGGCCCGTCGACCGAGGTTGTGAGTTATGGCCGGCACGCGAGAAGAACCGGCTGACGGTTTCAGGGGAGCGGCGCCATCGCAGGCGGAGGTGCGTGCGGCCCTGGAGCGCATCAGGAGCCGACCGCCGCTGGTGCGGTCAGCCCGGCTGTCATCCCTGCTCTCCTACGTGGTCGAGGAGACCCTGGCGGACCGCGGCGACCGGATCATCGCCTACACCATCGCCATCGATGTCTTCGGCAAGGAGGAGTCGTTCGACCCGGCGGTCGACACCATCGTGCGCGTCGAGGCCGGCCGCCTGCGCCGGCGCCTGGCCGAGTATTACGGCCATGCCGGCGCCGAAGACCCGGTCGAGATCGACATCCCGAAGGGAGGATACGCCGCGCAATTCCGCTATCGCGGAAACGGCACGGCAAAGGCGGCCGTCGCCGGCGGGCGGGCGGATCGCGGGCCGGCGATTGCCGTCCTGCCGTTCGACAACTACAGCGGCGACCCCGGCGACCAGTTCTTCGCCGACGGCCTGACTGAGGAGACCATCGCCAACCTGGCGCGCTACAAGGACCTCTTCGTCTTCTCCCGCTCGACCACCGCGAAACATGCCGCCGAGGGCGCCGATATCCGGCGGCTCCGCGAAGCGCTCGGCGTGGACTTCGTGCTGGAGAGCAGCGTGCGCCGGACCGAACAACGGGTGCGCGTGACCATCCAGCTCATCGACGCCGCCACCGAGGGCCACATCTTCGCCGAGCGCTTCGAGCGGCCCTGCACGCCGGACGGCCTGTTCGAGATTCAGGACGAGATCGCGCTGCTGGTCGCCGGTCGCGTCGCCGACCGGTACGGCCCGGTCGGCCGCTATTCCCGGCGCGCGCACCGGACCGGACGCTCGGAACGCTGGGAGACCTATCTCTGGACCACGCGGTTCTTCGACTATTACGCGGTGCACGACCCGACCCGTCACCTCGAGGTGCGAGACGGGCTGGAACGGGCGCTGAACGACGATCCCGGCTCCTCGGACGGCTGGGCCGCGCTATCGATCGTCCTGCTGGACGAGTATCGCTTCCACTTCAACGAGCGGACGGGCTTTCCCGCACTGGATCGGGCGCTGGAGCACGCGCTGCGCGCGGTGACCTGCGATCCGGAGAACGCCTTCGCCTATCAGGCGCTGGCCCTGGCGCACTACCACAAGCGCGACGTCACCGATTTCCGCATCGCCGGCACGCGCGCGGTCGAGCTCAACCCGGGCAATGCCGACGTGCTGGCCGATATCGGATTCTGCCATGCGATCATGGGCGACTGGGACCGCGGACTGCCCCTGCTCAGGCGCGCGATCGAGCTGAGCCCGGTGCATCCCGGCTGGTACCGCATGCCGATCGCCTTCCACCACTTCATGAACGGCGATGCGGAGGCGGCCATCGTCGAGCTCAAGCAGGCCCCGATGATCGGCCATTACTGGTTCCACGCGCATCTCGCCTGCTTCTTCGCCGAGCTTGGCGACGCGGCGGCGGCAGCGCGGGAGGCCGCGGAGGTCCTGGCCCTCAACCCGGCCTACGGCGAGCAACTGGCCGACGAGCTGCAAGTCTGGTGCACGCACGAAGCGCTCGCCGACAAGCTCCTCGCCGGCTGGCGCAAGGTGGAATTGGCGACCGTCTAGGCTATGGCTAGCCCCCCTCGCCCGCCGTCACCAGCTTCCGGCGCTCACGGAAATAGCCGAGCAGCGGCAGCACCAGGACGATGATGGTGATGACCATGATCGCCGCGGTCAGCGGCCGTTCCCACAGGAAGCTGATCGAGCCGTCATTGATGTTGATCGATCGCCGAAGGTTGCGCTCCATCAGGTCGCCTAAGATGAAGCCGAGGATCATCGGCGCCATCGGGTAGTTGAACAGCCTGAGCAGGATCGCCATGCCGGCGACGCCGACCATCATGAAGATGTCGAAGGTGTTGAACGACACCAGGTATACGCCGATCAGGCTGAAGAACAGCACCAGCGGCACCAGCAGATGCGACGGCAGGGTCAGCAGCCGGGCAATGTAGGGGATCAGCGGCAGGTTCAGCACCAGCAGGATGACGTTGCCGATATACATTGAGATGATCACCGACCAGAACACGTCCGGACGGTCTGTGAACAGGGTCGGCCCCGGATTGACGCCGTAGGAGATCAGCGCCCCCAGCATCACCGCGGTGGTGCCGGAGCCCGGAATGCCGAGGGTCAACAGCGGCACGAATGAGCCGGACGCGGCGGCGTTGTTGGCTGTTTCCGGCGCCGCAAGACCCCGGATCGAGCCCTTGCCGAATTCCTCCTTCTTGGCACCCCGGGCCACGTTGCGCTCCATGCCATAGGCCAGGAACGAGGCGATCGTCGCGCCGGCGCCCGGCAGCACGCCGATGAAGAAGCCGAGGACGGAGGAGCGGCCGACCACCGGCGCCATCTCCTTCACCTCGGACCCGGAAAGTTTCAGGCTGCCCATCTTCCCGGTCGTGGCGCTGCGGGCGGCGTCGGCGATCTTCTCCCGCTTCAGGACCGTCATCAGCGCCTCGGACAGGGCGAAGGTCGCCATGGCCAGCAGCAGGAAGCTGATCCCGTCCAGCAGGTCGATGCGCCCGAAGGTGAAGCGCGGCATCCCGACCACCGGGTCGCTGCCGACCGTCGCCAGCATCAGCCCCAGCACGGTCATCATCATCGCCTTGAGGAAGTTGCCGCGGCCGGCGAAGGCCGAGACCGCGGTCAGCCCCAGCACCATCAGCGCGAAATAGTCCGGCGACTGGAAGCTGAGCGCCACACCGGCCAGGGCCGGCGCCGCGAACAGCAGGAAAATCGCCGCGATGGTGCCGCCGGAGAAGGAGGCGTAGGCGGCAATCGCCAGCGCCTTGCCGGCCATGCCCTTGCGGGCCAAGGGGTAGCCGTCGAAGGAGGTCGCCACCGTGCCGGCCACGCCCGGAGCGTTGATCAGGATGGAGGAGGTCGAGCCGCCGAAGATGGCGCCGTAATAGACGCCGGCCATCAGGATCATGCCGGCGGCCGGGTCGAAGCCATAGGTGATCGGGATCATCAGCGCGATCGCCGAGATCGGGCCAAGCCCTGGCAGCATGCCGATGAAGGTGCCGGCGAAGCAGCCGATCACCACCATCATCAGGTTGGTCGGCTGGGCGGCCGTCTGCAGGCCGGTGAGGATTCCGTCGAGCATCAGCCGTTCTCCCCTCCGGCGAACAGGGCCGCGCCCCAACTGCCGAACAGATCGCCGAGGAAAATTCCCAGAAGCTGGTTGAGGATGAACCAGAACACGACCACCACCGGCACCGAGGCCAGCAGCAGAATTTGGACGCGGCGCTCGCCCAGGATCAGGAAACCGGCGATCAGGAACAGGCTGGTCGAGGTGATGAAGCCGATGCGGGTCAGCAGATAGCCATAGATCACCATATCCAGGCCCAGCAGGATCACCTTCGCCCAGGCGTAGTCGCCCCATTCGGCGAACAGGCCGCCGGACCCCGGTTCGGCTGACCGCTCCTTGGGCGGCAGCACCAGCATCAGGATCGCGATGAAGGCGCCGGTGCCGGCCAGCACATAGGGCAACGTGCGCGCCGTGACCCCCTGGGCCGCGAAGGGCGGAACCCGGATATCGGTTGCCAGAAGGCCATATGCGATCGATACGGCGAGAAAGAACAGGGCGCTAATGCGATCCCGGGTCATGGCGTGCCTCCCCAAGCCGCCAGAGGTTCTTTTGAATTCGTCGTCCCCGGACGTGATCCGGGGACCCATCCCACCGCCGGTTCCCAAATCAATGGGTCCTGGGCGGCCGATCAATGGGTGCCCGGGTCAGGCCCGGGCACGACGAAGAAGAGCTGAGGCGGAATACGGGGAGACAGCGCTCCCCGCACCCCTCCGCCTCAGGACGCCAAGCCTACAGGACGCCCAGCTTGCGCATCATGTCGCCGACCGCCGATTCCTGTTCCTCCAGGAAGGTCACGAACTCGGCGCGCGGCTTGTACAGGTTGGCCCAGCCGTTGCGGGACCGCACGGTCTCCCAATTGCTGGTCGCGTACATCTCGCCCAGCACCTCGGCGAAGGCGTCGGCCGTTGCGTCGTCCAGACCTGGCGCACCGAAGAAGCCGCGCCAGTTGGCGAAGCTGACATCGTAGCCGAGCTCCTTCAGGGTCGGGATATCCGGCGCGTCGGACACGCGCTCATCGGCGGTGATCGCCAGGATGCGCACCTGGCCGGCCGCGGCCTGGCCCAGGGCCTCACCAAGGCCGGTCGACAGGACCTGGGTCTCACCGGTCAGCAGGCCGGTCATGGCGTCTCCGCCGGCGTCATAGGAGATGTAGGCGAGCGCCAGCGGATCCTCACCGGCCGCCTGCATGGCCAGCGCCGGGACCAGATGGTCCATGCCGCCGACCACCGAGCCGCCGGCGACCTTGATCGAGTTGGGATTGGCCCGGTAGGACTCGATGACGTCATTCCAGCTCTGATACTCGGAATCCGCCGCCACGACGAAGGCGCCATAGTCGGCGATGACCGCCGCGATCGGCGTCAGGTCGCGGAACGACTGCGGGAACACGCCCTGCAGCGAGCGGATCACGATCGGCGTGGAATTCACCATCAAGGTGCCGTCCTGGCTGTCCGCGGTCTCGATCAGATGCGCGATCGCGACACCGCCGCCGCCGCCGGACATGTTCTCATATGACGCGCTGCCGACCAGCCCGGCGCCGGTCAAGGCCTCGCCGGTACCGCGCGCGGTGCCGTCCCAGCCGCCGCCGGCGCCGCCGGGGATCAGGAAATGGATGTGGTCCATGTCCTGCGCCTGGGCGGCCCCGCCGCCAAGGCCGATCGCGGCCACCATCGCCACGGTCGCCAGACCGCCGCGTACCGTCTTACCCAAAGAAACAGACATCGTTTTCCTCCCTTTGCCTGTCATCACATTGACCACTCGGTCATCGGCCGGACAGCGCATGCTGCCAGCGTTCCAGAAACCGTTCCCGTTTCGCCTGGTCGAGATAGACCAGCAGGCCGGGGCCCACCTGGATCGGACGGAGAGAGTCGCCGGCCGCATCCCGCAGGGCCGCCGCCGTCGCCTCGCCCTCGACATTCGGATGGATGGCGAACAGCCGTGCCGCGGCAATGCTGCTCTGGCCGGCCTCGGACAGCAGGAAATCCAGGAACAGCCGCGCCAGGTCGGGCCGGGCCGCGGTGTTCGGAAGCACGGCGATGCGCGAGGCCACCAGGGTGTAATCCTCCGGCAGCACGATGCCGATCTCCGGATCGCTGTCGGCCCGCGCCATGGCGTAGGACCCCATGACGTTGTAGCCGATCAGGAACTGACCGCTGGCCACCCGGTCGAGGATCGCCGTGGTGCTGCTGTAGAGCTTGACGCCGCTGGCCCCGAAGCTGCGCGCCAGGGACCAGATCGCGTCGGATTCCCGCGCATCCTGGGTGGCGAACAGGAAGCCCGCGCCGCTGCGCTCCAGATCATAGGTGCCCACGCGGCCGGAGAACCGCACCGGCTCCCGGTCCAGCAACTGCGCCAGGCCGTACCGGGTGCGCGGCACGTCCTCGGCAGCCATCTCGGAGCGGTTGAAGACGGTGACGATGGGCTCGAAGGTGAAGCCGAAGGCCTCGTCGCGCCAGTTCGCCCAGCGCGGCAGGCGGCGGGTCTGCTGCGAGCTGTAGGCCGCGGCATAGCCGTCATTGACCAGCTTGATCTGCAGGTCGAGCGCGGTGCTGAGGATCAGGTCGGCGGTCGTCTCGCCGGCATCCGCCGCCTCGATGAAGCGGTCGTAGATCTCGATGGTGTTCATGTCGTGATAGGCCACCGCGACGCCGGGATTGGCGCGCTGGAACGCGGTCACGACGGGATCGAAGGCGGGCTGGTCGGCGGAGCTGAAGATCACCAGGGGACCGGACGGCTCCGCGCCCGGATCCAGGGCCGGATAGTCGAACATGACACCGGCCGCCGCCGATCCGGCAGCCAGGCCCAGCGCCACAACAACGCCGGCAGCCACACGCAAAGCGCTCCCTCTCACATCCGGCCTTTCCAGCCATGTCTTGGGGTTGCCGAACCACGAACCGGGCCGCTATCCGGCACCCTTACCCGATCACGGTAGCACGCTTTCCTGTCACGAGGCTTTCATCGGTGCAAGGCGCATAGCGGCCTCCTCTCGTGGCCAAATGCAGACCCAGACCGCTCCTGAGCAGCGACCGCAACAGGCGCATTGCGATGCACATGCTTGGAGCACGCGATTTCAGCCGGGAATGTGGCAATTGCCACAGCGCCTGTTGGGCCGATGCTCCAGATTAGCTTGCCCTACCGGTCCACACGGAGGTGAGGACAATGCCTATCAAGAACTTCTCAGCACGACCATCACTGAGGCTCGTGAGGGCCACCACGATCGTCGGCACATTGTGGGCGGTCCTGGTCACTCTGCCGGCATTGGCGCAAACTGGCTGTAAAAACGGTGCGAACGCGCTGGCCAATGCTTATGTGCGCGTGAACCCCATGCACGCATTGTTCATCGGCGACCTCGAATCGCTCGTCGCCAATTACTCCCCGCAATTCGCAGGGGGTTCTGACGCGGTTCGATGCGCCCGCGCCATGTCGCAAGCGCTGATGAGCGGCGCGATCACGTCCTACGATCCCGAAGCGCTGAGTCGCCAACAGGAGTTGAACGCTGAACTCGGGGCGATGGGAATCGCCCCGGGTCCGCAGATGCCCAGTGCCTCGGCCATGTTTTACGCAATGAGCCAACAGATGGCGTGGCTTTCTCGGGTATTGCCGCCCGCAGCCGCCGGGAATTTCGGTCCGATGCGGACTCCCGCGACGCCAGAGCAGGCCCTGGCCCTCCAAATATTTCCGATCCTGCTTCAGGATCCGATTGTCAGGCAGGTTTTCCTCGATATGGAACTGCTAATTCGAGAGTCTGCGGAGTGGGAATATCGGCAGGTGATGGCTATTGCGCAAGGCCTCGACCAATGACGGAAGGGTTCGGTTCTTTCTTGGAGGCTTGATCGATATGGCGGACGCAGACGAAGCAGGAGTTGCGGAAACCGAGATTTTGGTCCTGACAGCGCCACACTGGGCAAGCCTGTTCGTGGTATTGGCCGCGGTCTTGTCGCTGGTGCCGTTCTTTGTGGGTTTTCTGCTCGGGCTGAGCGTCGCATCCGATGTCGTGTTCGGCGTCTACGCGCTCATCAGCGGTGTGGCTGCCGACATGATCCTTCGGTGGAAGCCGGGCAGAATCCTCCTGGCCTGGCGCCGCCCCCGAATTCCGTTCATCGCCCTCTGGATCGCTCTCTGCGCCTACGTCATCGCGTTCCAACCTCTGGCATGAACGCGCGGATCCGCATCACTCGCCTTGCGACAATCGATCTTGGTGGGGTGCTTCAAACCTCGAAATCGAACACGTCCTTGTCGAAGGCGGTGTAACGCTCATAGCGTAGCAGGCGGTAGAGGTCGCGCCGGTGCTGCATGCGGTCGAGCAGGCCCGCCTGGGTGCCCTTACCGCTGATCTCCGACAGGCCCTCTGTGACGGCATGCATGGCGAGGCGCAGGGTGGTGACCGGGTAGATCACGAGATTGTAGCCGAGGGCTTCGAGCTCGGCCTTGGACAGCAGCGGCGACTTGCCGAATTCGGTCATGTTGGCGAGCAGCGGCACGTCGAGGGCCTTGCGCACCGCCTCGAACTCGGCCGGGCCTTCCAGGGCTTCCGGGAATATCATGTCGGCGCCCGCGTCGGCATAGGCCTTCATGCGGTCGATGGCCTTGTCCAGGCCTTCGACGGCGCGGGCGTCGGAGCGGGCGATCAGCAGGAAATCCGGGTCGCGCTTCGCTTCTGCGGCGGCGCGGACCCGGCGCACCATCTCCGCCGTTCCGACCACCGTCTTGTTGTCCAGATGGCCGCAGCGCTTGGGATTGACCTGGTCCTCGATGTGACAGCCGGCGAGGCCCTGATCCTCGATCATCTGCACCGACCGGGCGGCATTCATCGGCTCGCCGAAGCCGGTATCGATGTCCACGATCGCGGGCAGGTTCGTGACCCTGGCGATCTGATGCGCCCTCTGCGCCACTTCGGACAGGGTAGTCAGGCCGATATCCGGAAGGCCGAGATCAGCGGCCAGCACGGCGCCGGAGACGTAGACCGCATCAAAACCTTGGGCCTCGATCTCCATTGCGACCAGCGGGGCGAAGGCGCCCGGCGCCTGCAGCAGCCTGCCCGAGGCGAGACCGGCGCGCAGAGCGGCGCGCTTCCCGGACGGCGATGTGTCGGCAAAGAGCATCAGAAGATCCCCTTGCGATCGTTGCGACCCAGCCGCTCGGGAGGCACGGCGACGGTGAGGTCATGTAGGCTCCCGGACGGTGCGCCGGCAATCGCCTCGACGGCCGTCAGGAACCGCTCTTGTTCAGATTCCAAGACAACGTCGTCAGACAGAATTCTGAATTTATTGATATAATCGGTTCGAACAAACGGCGCATCGCCGAGCGGGTGGGCATCGGCGACGGCGATCTCGTCGGCCAGCACATCGCCATCCGCGAAGACGATCTCCAGCCGGCCACCGAACGCCTTCCGGGCCGGGTCTTCATCGTGATAGCGCTCGGTCCAGGCGGGGTCCTCCACCGTGCGCACCTTATGCCACAGTCGCACCGTCTCCTCCCGCCCCGCGCGCGCCGGCGCGTAGGAATCCACATGGTGCCAGCGCCCGTCCTGCAGGGCCACGGCCAGGATGTAGAGGATCGAATGGTCCAGGGTCTCGCGGCTGGCCCCAGGGTCGCGTTTCTGCGGGTCGTTGGCGCCGCTGCCGATGACGTAATGGGTGTGGTGGCTGGTGTGCAGGACCATCTCGGAGATCCGGTCCCAGTCGTCCCCGGTCCGCTCGAGCACCTGCGGGCGCAGCCGGATCGCCATGTCGATCGCCGCCTGGCTCTGGTATTCGGCGGAATGGGCCTTGGTATAGGTCTCCAGGATCGCCCGCTTCGGCTCGCCCGGCTCCGGCAGCGGCACCGCGTATTCGGCCTCCGGCCCGCCCAGCATCCAGGCGATGACCCCGTCCTCGCCCTCATAGATCGGCGACGGCGCCCCCTCCCCGCGCATGGCCCGGTCGACCGCCTCGATGGCCAGCTTGCCCGCATGGGCCGGCGCGAAGGCCTTCCAGCTCGACAGCGCGCCCTTGCGGGACTGCCGGGTCGCGGTGGTGACGTGCAGCGCCTGCTGCACCGCCTGGTAGATCGTGTCGGCGTCCAGGCCCAGCATGGCGCCGATGCCGGCGGCCGTCGCCGGGCCCAGATGGGCCACATGGTCGATCTTGTGCCGGTGCAGGCAGATGCCCTTCACCAGGTTGACATGGACCTCGTAGGCGGCGGCGATGCCGCGCAGCAGCGCCGGGCCGTCCAGCCCAAGCTGCTGGCCGACCGCCAGGATCGGCGGGATGTTGTCGCCGGGATGGCTGTAGTCGGCGGCCAGGAAGGTGTCGTGGAAGTCCAGCTCGCGGACCGCCGTGCCGTTGGCCCAGGCGGCCCATTCGGCATCCACGCGATGCTCCGCGGGCACACCGAAAACCGAGGCGCCATCGGCACGCGGATGGGCCAGCGCCTGCGCCCGCGCGCTGGCGACCGGCGCCCGGTTGATCGCCGCCAGCGCGACCCCGGCATTGTCGATGATGCGGTCGCCGATGGTCTCGACGACCTCAGGCTCCAGCGGCACCGCATCGGCGGCGACCTCGGCGATGCGCCAGGCAAGCTGTTCGGTCTTCTCCAGCCGCTCGGATTCCCGATGGCTGCGCACATGATGGATCTGCATGGTCTCCCGATCACCTGTCTAAGGCAGGTTGCCGAACGCTAGCACGCGGCGGATTTCGCCGACCTTTCGCCGATGGCGGCGGAGGGCTACCGGAGCGACGCGTCCTCGCCCGGCGTCACCGTCGCGCCTTTCAGCGCATGGATGCGGACCGGCTGGGACCGGCCGGACAAGGCGTGCTCGCCTTCATCCGCCAGGCCGTCGAGCAGCTCGGCGGTCCGGCCGTCGCGCTCCCACCGGATCCGCCGGACCAGCGCATCGCTGACCGCCAGATCGGAGTCGAGGCGCCGGGTCATGGCCTGCAGACGGCTGGCGGTGTTGACCGTGTCGCCGATCACCGCGAATTCCATGGCCCGCTCGCTGCCGATCTCGCCGACCACGATGGGGCCGTGGTGCAGGCCGATGCCGACGCCGATGGGCGGCTCGCCGTGGCCGTCCCGCTCGCGGTTCCAGTCGGCCAGTGCGGCCAGCATGCCGCGGGCGCAGAGCAGCCCGTTGGTGGCGTCGTTGTCGCTTGGGTCCGGCACCCCGAAGGTCGCCAGGATGGCGTCGCCGATATATTTATCGAGGGTCCCGCCATGCTCGAAGATCACCGCCTCCAACCGGCTGTGGAAATTCCGCAACAGCTCCATCACGGCGGAGGGCGACATGGACTCCGACATGGTGGTGAAGCCGCGGATGTCGACGAACAGCACGGCGGCGTCCTGCTGGCGGGGCGGCCCGAACGGCTCGTCCCGTGCCGCCAGCGTATCGACCAGGCTCGGCGGCACATAGCGCGACAGGTTGCTGCGCGCCCGCTCCGCCGCCAGGCGCTGCTCGACCGCCTCCTTCAGCAGGTCGAGCTGGTCCAGGGTCTTCTTGATGGTGATCAGCAGGTCGTGGAAATCGATCGGCTTGGTGACGAAGTCGAAGGCTCCCCGGTTCATGGCGGCGCGGATATTGCTCATGTCGCCATAGGCCGAGATGATGATCGTCTTCAGTTGCTCCTCGTAATCGGCCAGATGCTCCAGCAGCGTCAGCCCGTCCATGTTGGGCATGTTGATGTCGCTGATGACCAGATCGATCTCCGGATCGGCGCGGACGCGCTCCAGCGCCGCCTCGCCGTCGCAGGCGAAATCGATGGTGAACTCGCCATGGCGGATCTCGCGCCGGAACTTGCGGCGCATCAGCGCCTCCAGGTCCAGCTCATCGTCGACGACCAGGATCTTCGCGGGCATCAGGCCGTCAGGGTCCGGATCTTGTCCTTCAGAAGCGCGAAATCGATCGGCTTCGTCAGGAAATCCGAGGCGCCTGCCTCCATTGCGCGGCGATAGCTGTCCTTGTCGCCATAGGCGGTGATCATGGCGATCGGCAGATCGGGCCACCGCCGCTTGGCCTCGGCCAGCAGTTCGATGCCGCTGATGCCCGGCATGTTGATGTCCGACAGGATCAGCATGACCTCCGGATCGGTTCCCTGGCCCAGCAGCGCCAGCGCCGCCTCGCCGGAGTCAGCATAATGCATGACATAGTCATGCTTGCGGATTTCCCGGCGGAAGCGCCGCTCGAACAGCTCGACCATGTCCGGTTCGTCATCGACGACGAGGATGGTGATGGCAATCATGGCTCCGGCGCCTCCTGCATTGCGCGCCGCGGCAATTCCATGACGAATTCGGTGAACCGGTTCGGCTCGCTGTCCACCGACATCCGGCCGCCATGGTGGTGCACGATGATATCGTGGCTCATCGACAGGCCAAGGCCGGTGCCGTGCCCGGTGGGCTTGGTGGTGAAGAAGGGCGTGAAGAGTTGCGCCCGGTATTCGGGCGGGATACCGCTGCCATTGTCACGGACCCGGATGGTGACGCTGTCGCCGTGATCCTCGGTCGTGACCCGGACCGTGGGCGCGAAGTCGCCGCCTTCGGCCTCGGCGCGCTCACGGACCGCATAGAAGGCGTTGGCCAGCAGGTTGACCAGCACCCGGGTAATCTCCTGGGGCACCAGCTCCACCTCCCCGGCGGCCTCGTCCAGTTCCTGCTCGGTCCGCGCCTGGAAGGTCGGATCGCGCGCCCGCTCGCCGTGATAGGACAGGCCGAACGCCTCCTCGACCAGCTGGTTGATCGGCGTGGCCACCCGCTCCGACAGGTCGCCGCGGGCATGCATCAGCATGGATTTGACGATCTGGTCGGCCCGCTTGCCGTGCCGGGCAATGGTCTCCATGTCGCCGCTCAGGGTCGCGACGATGTCGTCCACCTCCTCCCAGGTCTCCGCGTCCAAGAGCGCCTTGGCGGGGGCCACAACATCCGAAAGCTCGGCGACCAGTTCGTGCGAGGTCTCGGCGAAATTGTTGATGAAGTTGAGCGGGTTCTTGATCTCGTGGGCGATGCCGGCCGTCAGCTGGCCCAGCGACGCCCGTTTCTCCGCCTCGACCAGCTCGGCCTGGGCCCGCCGCAGTTCGGCGACCGCGGCCTCGGCCCGCTCCTTGGCGGCGCGCAACTCCGCCTCGGCCTCCTCGCGCCGCGTCACATCATGGGCGACGCCATGGATGCAGATCACCTGACCGGCTGAGTTGCGGATCGGGATGTCGAGGGTCTCCATCAGGCGGAACCCGCCATCCTTGGTGCGGATCTCGTTCAGATAGCTCGGCAGCATCTCGCCCGCGAGCGTGCGCTCCATGAACTCGGCGAACTTCTCATTGACCGGGCTGTCCTCGGGAACGACGTCGGTGACATGCATGCCAACCGCCTCTTCGGGCGTGAAACCCAGGACGGTCTCGATCGACGGGCTGACGAAGGTGACATAGCCCTCCCGGTCGGCTGAGTAGAAGATGTACTCGTCCTTCAGCCCCTCGACGATGCCGCTGAAGCGCTGCTGGCCCTGATGCAGGGCCTCGCGGTCGCGCCGCTCCTCCGTGACGTCGTCAACCCAGGCCAACACCGCCGGCCCGCCTTCATAGATGAACCGGCGCAGGGACATGCGGGCCCAGAATGGCTCGCCATCCGCCCGTTTCATCTCGATCTCGTCGACATCGACCTTCGGCTCGGTCCGCACCCTATCCAGCAGCGCATCGCGCTCTTCGTTGCTGGCGTAGTGGTCGACGCTGTTGGTGTTTAGGACGTCCTCCGGCTTCAGCCGGAACATCTCCAGCAACCGGCTGTTGGCAAAGACCAGCTGGCCGTCCGGCGGCCGGGTGATGGCGACGGCCAGCGGACAGGATTCCAGCACGTTGGTCAGCAGCAATTGCTGTGTCCTCAGCGCCTCCTCGACACGCTTTCTGTCGGTGATGTCCCGGTTGATGCCGACCAGGCCGCGGACCTTCCCCTCGTCGTCGAAGAACGGGATCTTGGTGGTGGACATCCAGACCGGCGTGCCGTCGGATGCGGTGAACTGCTCCTCCACATCGACCAGGCCAAGGCCGGATTTCAGAAGTTCGGCCTCGGCTTCAGCAAAGGTCTCGGCAACGGTCCCGGGGAGGAAGTCGAAGTCCGTCTTGCCGACCAGCTCGGCCGGTGTTTCGGCCCCCAACAGGGTCGCCGTCGCGGTGTTGCCGACCACGAAGCGTCCGTTGCAATCCTTGACGTAGACCAGGTCCGGCCAGGCTTCGAGCACCGTCCGCAGCAACGCCTCGGTATCGCCGGTGGGTCCGGTTCTTTCCGTTTGCGACATCGGGGGCACCTCGCTGCAATCCTGATCGTTCCGACCCGGGCTCGTCAAACGGGCTCGGCTTCGGTGTCCAGCCCGGCCCGGCGCAGGCCGTCCAGGAAATAGAGATCGTCGGCCGGATCCCGGTACATGGGCCTCAGCGCCCAGCGGGTCGCGAAACCCGGATCCAGGCGCTCGCATTCCGCCAGCGCCGAATGGGCTTCGCCGGCCCGCCCGATATGGCCAAAGGCCGCCGCCAGCACCAGATGGGCCAGAGGATAATCCACCCGGCGTCGCACCGCCGTCTCGGCCCACCGAACCGCCGGCTCCGGCGTCCGCGCATTGAGATGCGCCCGGGCCAGCATGGTGATGACGAAGTGGATGCGCGGATCCTGCGGGTTCAGTTTGATGGAGCGCTCCAGATTTGCGATGCCGTCGACGGGCCGCCCGGCAAAGCTCTGGGCCATGCCGAGCCCAGAGAACGCGATGGCGTTGCTGGGATTGAGCTCGACCGCCCGCTCGCCGGCGGCGATGGCGAGCTTGAACTGACGGTCCCAGATCAGGCCGAAGCAAAGCACGCAATGGGCGTCGGAGCTGGTCTCGTCGAGGCTCACCGCATGGCGCGCGGCGGCCAGAAGCTCATCGATGGTGCCGTCGCGGCTATCGGCGACCTCGAACCAAAGATCCCGGTGCAGGCTGTAGGCAAGCCCGGCATGGGCCGGCGCATAGCCGGGATCGCGCGCGATGGCCTTCTCGAACTGTTCCCGCGCCCGCCGGTTGCCCTCGGGCGTAAAGGCATCCAGCAGCGCCCGGCCCCGCCGGCACAAAGCCCAGGCTGTCAAATCTTTTGGTCGGGCCTGCTCGGCGCGAGCCGGGTCCACCGCCGAATGGGGAGCGATCGTTCCGACGACCCGGCGGGCGATCTCCTCCGGCAGGGTGAGGATGTCATGGGCGCGGCGGTCGAACCTCTCGCGCCAGCACCGGTCGTCGGTCGCGGCGTCGACCAGCTCGGCGCACACCGTGATGTGGGCGCCGTCGGCATGGACGCTCCCGCCAAGCACGTAACGCGCCCCAAGATCGCGGGCGACCGCCCGGGCATCGGGCGACTTGCCCTTGTAGGCGAAGGTCGAACCCTGGGCGATCACCGGAAAGCCACGGAACGCGGCCAGTGCGGCGATGACATCCTCGGCAATGCCGTCGACCAGCAGCTCGTCCTTGGCATGCCCGAGCCGGTTCTCGAACGGCAGGACCGCGACCGCGGGCCGAGTGTCGGCAGCGCTGTCGCTCAGCCGGGCCGCCGGCACCGGCCCGGCGTCGCTCAGGGTGACGCGATAGGCGGGCAGCGGTACCGCGCCATCTCCCAGGCCGGCCTCGCCAAGCTCCTCGAAGGCAAATTCCGACCCGGCGGCGACGTTCCGATAGACCGCTTCCGAGACACAGATGCCGCCGGGATCCGCGAGTCGCTCGAGCCCGAAGGCGACATCCGTGCGGTCGCCCGGGACCGCCGCGCCATTGACCGGCACCCCGTCGAGATGCAGGCCGAAGCGCAGCTGCAACTGCCGCTCCGCCGGAACGCCGGTGTTCACGTCGCGCAGGAATTGCTGGACTTCGACAGCGCAGCGCAGCGCGTCCAGCACGCTGGCGAACGCGAATGCCAGGCCGTCGCCGGCGGTCTCGATCGGACGCCCCTGGTAGTCGCCCGCGACGTCGTGGATGTAGTCCCGGCTGGCGGCCCAGTTCTGGGCCGTCTGTTCCTCGTCCTGGCCGGCAAGCCGCCGGTAGCCGGCCACATCGCCGGCCAGGATCGCAACCAGTGTCCGTTTCGTGTCTTGCAGCATGGCCTTCGCATTCGCGTTGGTTCGCTGCTCAATGTGTCGGGACTCGTCTTCTAATACGAGGCTGTAACGGTGAGTCACGTAAGGGGTCTGGTCGGTCTCCCAGGCCATCCGATGTGGTCGGCGGCGCGCCCTATCCGGCGGACTCCGGAACAGTCAGCCCGGCCTTGCGCAGCCCCTCCACGACCGCTTGCAGGAAGTCGTCCTGGAAATTCCAAGCCGTGAGGAACGCCCATGCCTGTTCGGCGAACTCCGGCGCGATCGCGGTCAGTTCTTCGCAGGCGGCACGCGCCTCCTTGTCGCGGCCCAACTGGCCGTAGCACATCGCAAGAAGCACAAAATGCCAGAATAGGCCCGGCATCCGGAACTGCTTGGCTTCGGCCAGGGCCGCCTCATACTCGCCCTTGTGATAGTGGTCCAGAACAGCGGCCCCATGGAACCAGCCGGGGTGCGTCGGGCTCAAGGCGATCGCCTTGTCGGCCAATTCCCTGCCGCGCTCCCATTCCCCGATGCAGCACAGCCTGATTCCAAAGTCCGACAACATATCGGCGTGGTTCGGATTGAGCGCGATGGCGCGGGTTCCGGCCGCGTCGAACTCGTCCAGTTCGCGCCGGTGGAAATGCGCGTTGGACAGGATGTGATAGGCCATCGAGTTCTCGGGATCGAGCATCACCGCGCGCTGCGCAGCCTCCAGGGCGCGATCAAACGGGTCGCTTTCCGGCCGCGGGTTGTACCCGAAGACCCGTTCCTCCATGTAGGTCTCGGCAAGCGCCGCCCAGGCGCTGGCATAGCCCGGATCCAACTCGACGGCCCGTTCGAGCGCGGCGCGCACTGAATCGTGCAGCTCCAAGGACGGGTGGACCCAGTATTCGTAGAAGCGCAGGACGGCATCATAGGCGTCCAGATGCTGCGGTGCCTTGCCCTTGGAGAGCCGCGCGCCGGCCCGCGCGATGATGCCGTAGGGTTGCCCCACCGCGGCGACGATGTGGTCCGATATGTCGTCCTGAACGTCGAATATGTTCTGCGCGGACAGGTCGCGATCATAGGTATCCGAGAACAGATGCATGCCGTCGGCCGCGTCGACCAGTTGGCCGGTCACCCGGATCATGTCGCCCGCCCTGCGGACGCTGCCTTCCAGGACGTAGCTCACGCCAAGGTCCCGCCCGACATCCCGGACATCGACGGGTTGCCCCTTGTACTTGAAGGTCGAGTGGCGGGCGATGACCCGCAGGTCGGGGAACCGGGTCAGGGCGTTGATGATTTCCTCGGTGATGCCGTCGGCAAGGAATTCCTGGCTCGAATCGCCACTCAGATTCTCGAACGGCAGGACCGCGATCGACGGCCCCTTGGGATACTCCAGCGCGATGTCGCCTGGCGCATCGTTTGCCTGCGGCGCCCTGGCTGGCGCGGGTTCGGCCTGTGCCTGCGCCGGCCGGAACAGCGGCACGTAACTGCCCTTGGGCAGGTCGATCCGCACCGGGTCCTCACGGCCATCGGTCAGGTAATAGCGCTCCAGCCGCCGGCGCAGGCGGCCGGCCTCGACCCGCACGATGGTGTTGGTCTGGGGATCGAAGGATTCGTCGCGATCGAAGACGGTGGTGGCGATGGTGTATTCCTTCAGCCGGTCCGACCGGCCGGCCAGGGTCTCTTCCACCACGAAGCTGAGGAACGCGTTGATGCGCCCGGACTGGGCGAAATCGGCGCTGTTGAGGATCTGTCCGAGCTGCACCCGAACGGCGCTTTCCGACGGCGCCGTGTCGGCGGCGTGCTGATCCCCGGAGGATCCGTCCGGGCGGACCATAACTGCCTCCCATCGACCGCCGGCCCGGGTCCGCGACATGCCGCAACGGTCCCGGCGGTCGTACAAACTCCCACCTAACCAAAAGGTTAGCAGTCGATCGACCGGCTGTCGACGCGCGGGTGACTCACCGTAACAAACTGCTGTCCGCCAGCCTCCGGCGCCAAATTGCCTCCACGACACAGCGACGAAGCACCGCCGGACGTCCCGGCGCCGCCGGCTGCATCGGAACGAGGAGGCACATGCCATGCGCGGAATCATGACCCTGATCGCGATCTACGGACTGGTCGCGCTGATGCTCCTCTCCGGATGCTCCAACGGCCGATGGGTCATGCACGACCTCAGCAGCGTCTCCTTCCAGTTTGACGGCCCGACCACGCTCGCGACGCCTGCGCGCGCGTCGTCTGCGGCCACCCGATGACCATCCGACTGCCCAGAGGACCTGAGACCATGAACACGAACCTCCGATTCCCCCGTTCCATTCCCGGCGCCGTTCGCGCCGCCGGTCTGGCGCTGCTGGTCCTGCTACCGAGCGCCTGCGACGACCCGGTGCCGGTCGACAAGAACGTCGTGCGGTCGATCAAATGGGCGACGCTCGATCAGGGCGTCGCGGCCCAGGAGCGCCGCATTGCCGGCATCGTCCAGCCGGTCGATGTCACCCAGCTCAGCTTCGAGGTCAGCGGCCGGGTGCAGACCCTGCATGTCCGCCTGGGCGACCGGGTGAAGGCCGGCGAGGTGATCGCCGAGCTGGACCGCGAGCCCTACCTGCTGCAGGTCCGCCACGCCGAGGCCGAGGTCGCCGCGGCCAACGCGATCTACATGGAGGAACGCCGCAACCTGGAGCGCCAGCGCATCCTGTTCCGGGACGGCTGGATCGCCCAGGCGCGCCTCGACAGCGCCGTCGCCGGACATGACGCGGCCGAGAGCCAGGTCGGCGCCCGCAGCGCAAGTCTGGACCTGCGCCAGCGTGACTTGGGGCTGACCCTACTGCGCGCGCCGTTCGACGGCGTCATCACCGCCAAGGCGATCGAGGCCTTCGAGGAGGTGGCCAACGGCCAGCCGATCTTCGAGCTGAGCGGCGAGCGCGACATGAAGGTCACGCTGCGGGTGCCGCCGACCCTGATCAACCAGATCCATCAGGGCCAGAGTGTCTCGGTCCGCTTCCCCAGCGACGTGACCCTGGAGCTGGCAGGAACCGTCACCGAGATCGGCGCCCGTGCAGCCGAAGCCAATGCCTTCCCGGTGACCGTCGTGCTCGACGAGACGTCGGAGCGGCTGCGCGCCGGCATGTCGGCGGAGGTCGCCTTCGCCTTCGACAACGCCACACAGGTGGCCGACAGCCTGATGGTGCCGATGAACGCCATCCTGTCGGGCGACGGTCAGGACTACCACGTCTTCCGCTACGACGCGGGCACCTCGACCGTGCGCCGGGTGCCGGTGGAGATCGAGGATCTGCACGAGAACGAAGTCCAGATCGCAGGCGACCTGACCGCCGGCGACATCATCGCGACCGCCGGTGTCGAGTTCCTGGCCGACGGCCAGGAGGTGCGGCTGATGGGCCGCGAGATGCCCTATGGCGAAGGAGCCTGACCGATGAACCTGACCGGATTTGCCCTGAAGAACACCCGGGTGACGGCGCTGGTCGTCGCCATGCTGGCCATCGCCGGGGTGGTGCTCTTCTCCAATTTCCCCTCCAAGGAGGACCCGGAGGTCACGGTCCGCGAGGCGGTGGTGGCGGCGTATTTCCCCGGCATGTCGCCGGAGCGGGTGGAGAACCTGATCACCCGCCAGCTGGAGCGCCAGATCCGCCTGATCCCCGAGGTCAAGGACATCAAGTCCAGCTCCAAGACCGGCGTCGCGATCATCCATGTGGTGGTTTATGACCGCTTCTTCGAGATGGAGCCGATCTGGCAAAACCTTCGCAACAAGATGGCCGAGGCCCGACCCACGCTGCCCCAGGGCACCATCGGGCCCTTCGTCAACAGCGATTTCGGCGATGTCAACGTGGCCACCGTGGCGCTCACCGCCGACGGCTTCTCCTTCGAGGAGATGCGCAAGGTGGCCCGCGACATCCGCGATGAGCTCTACACCGTGGACGGCATCCGCCGGGTCGAGCTGCACGGGGTGCAGCAGGAACGCATCTATCTGGAGACCACGAACGCCCGCCTGGCCCGCTACGGCCTGTCGCCGGACGAGCTGATCGAGACGCTGGAGGCCCAGAACATCATCCTGCCCGGCGGCCGGGTGGAGATCGGCGGCTACGGCACCGTGGTCGAGCCGAGCGGCAATTTCGACTCCATCGAGGACATCCGCAACACGGTCATCACCATCCCGTCGACGGAACAGGTCGCCTATCTGCGCGACATCGTCACGGTGCGCCGGGCCTATGAGGACCCGGCCCAGTCGCTGGCCTATTACGACGGAAAGCCGGCCATCGTGCTGGCCGTCTCCATGCAGAAGACCGGCGTCAACGTGCTCGATTTCGGCCCCCGGCTGAAGGATCGCATCGCCGAGATCGAGACCGATCTGCCGATCGGCTACGCGCTCGACTTCGCCACCTACCAGGCGGACTACGTCGAGGAGTCGGTCGAGGGCGTCACCCTCAACGTCTATGAGACGCTGGGCATCGTGCTGGCCATGGTGATGCTGTTCCTGGGCTGGCGCACCGGGCTGATCGTCGGCTCGATCGTGCCGCTGACCATGCTGGTCTCGCTGGTCTTCATGAGCGTGCTGGGCATCGAGCTGCAGCGGGTCAGCCTGGCGACCATGATCATCGCGCTCGGCCTGCTGGTCGACAACGGCATCGTCATCGCCGAAGACATCGGCCGCCGCATGGCCGAGGGCGCCAGCCGGGCGGAAGCGGCGATGGGCACCGGCAAGCAACTCTCGCTGCCGCTGCTGACTTCGTCGCTTACCACCATCCTGGCCTTCATGCCGCTGATGATGGCCAGCGACAGCTCCGGCGAATACATGCGCTCCATGTCCATGGTGGTGCTGATCGCCCTGCTCAGCTCCTGGGTGCTGGCAATGACCTTCACCCCGCTGCTGTGCAAATGGTTCATGGCGGTGCCGAAGAAGACGCCGGCACAGGTCAAGGCCGCCTTCGACACCCCGATCTACCGGATCTACATCGCGGTCCTGAAGTTCCTGCTGCGAGCCCGGGTGCCCTTCGTGGTGGCGATTGCGGCCGGGCTGTTCGGCGGCTTCACCATGCTGGCCCAGGTGCCGGAGCAGTTCTTCCCGGAATCCTCCCGCAACCAGTTCTACGTCTATCTCGACCTGCCCAACGGCGCCACCACCCGTGCGACCGACGAGACGGTGCGCGACGTCATCGGCTGGCTCGGCGACGAGGCCGCCAATCCCGAGGTGCAGTCCAATGTGGCCTATGTGGGCTATGGCGGACCGCGCTTCTTCGTGCCGCTGGCACCGCGCGACGAGGACCCCCACGTCGCCTTCATCCTGGTGACGGTGGACGAGGCGGAGTCCGTGTCGCCGGTGCAGGAGCGCACCCGCGCCTATCTGGCGGACGCCCATCCGGAAGCCCTGGGACGGATCAAGTCCTTCTTCCTGGGCAATTCCGAAACCGGGCTGCTGGAGGTCCGGGTGCGCGGCCGCGACCTGGAGACGGTCTCGGCCTTCGGCGCCGAGGTCGAGCAGGCGCTCGCCCGGATCCCCGGCGCACTGGACATCCACAACAACTGGGAAAACCGCATCACCAAGATGCAGGTGGAGATCGACCAGGTCCGCGCCCGCCGCGCCGGCGTGACATCCGAGGAGATCGCCGAGAGCCTGAACACCTATTTCAGCGGCGGCACGGTGACCGCCTATCGCGAGGGCGATCAGGTGATCCCGATCGTGCTGCGCGCCGCCAATGCGGAGCGGACCAATCTGGACCGGCTGCGCTCCATCGAGGTCTATTCCTCAAGCGGCGGCCACAGCGTGCTGCTGTCCGAGGTCGCGGACTTCATCCCCGTCAACCAGTTCAGCCGCATCGAGCGTTTCAACCTGAAGCGCACGGTGACCGTCCAGGCCAAGCATTCCTGGCTGCAGGCGGTGGAACTGCTGGCGGCGGTCCAGCCGGCGCTTGACGAGATCTCGGCCCGGCTGCCGGCCGGCTATTCGATCGAGATCGGCGGTGAGCCGGAGGACGCGGCCAAGGGCGAGGAGGCGCTGTTCGAGTTCGTGCCGCACTGCCTGGCGGCGATCGTCCTGATCCTGGTCTGGCAGTTCAACTCCTTCGCCAAGCCGGCGATCATCTTCATCACCATCCCGCTCTCCTTCGTCGGGGCGGCGATCGGCCTGATGGCCACCGGGGCCTATATGGGCTTCATGGCGATGCTGGGCTTCCTCAGCCTGGCCGGCATCATCATCAATAACGCCATCGTGCTGCTGGACCAGATCCAGGTTGAGATCGACGGCGGGGCTACCCCTTACGACGCGGTCATCAACGCCTCGGTCAGCCGCTTCCAGCCGGTGATGATGACCACCCTGACCACCATCCTCGGCCTGCTGCCGCTGATGATCCCGCCGGACCCGCTGTTCTTCGCCATGGCGGTGGTGATCGCCGCCGGCCTGTCGGTCGGCACCATCCTGACCCTGGCGACGGTGCCGGTGCTCTACACCCTGTTCCACGGCGTCAAGCTGCCGCCGCGTACGGTCGCGGCGCCCGCCCCGGCACCGGCCCCCGCGAACGCGCCGGCCCCGGCCGAGTAAGGAGACCAGACCCATGCGCGCCTTCATCCTATCCACGGACTCCGCAACCGACGCCGAACCGGCCGCCCGGCCGTTCGACATCCGCGAGCACCGCTTCACCCTGCTGCTGGGCTCTCTGGTCCTGCTGCTCCTGCTGTCGCCCCTGATGGAAGGCGACGCCGCCGGCAATTTGGTGCTGACGGCGCTGTTCACCCTGGTCATGCTCGCCGCGGTCTTCGCGGCGAGCGGCCGCGGCCGGACCCTGGCCATCGCGCTCGGCTTCGCCATGCCCTGGGTCTACGTCACCTGGGTGCATCCGCTCTGGCGGGCCGACGCCACCGACATCCTGGCCAGCATCCTCATGATCGGCCTGTCGGTACACGTGCTGTATCTGGTGCTGGCCCGAGTGGTCCGGTCGGACAAGGTCGGCATAGACACGATCTGCGGCGCCATCGCCGCCTATCTGCTGATCGGCGTCGTCTGGGCGGTCTGCTACAGCGTCATCGAGGTGCTGATCCCCGGCTCCTTCGGCTTCTCCGACCTGGAGCTGGAGACCGTCTGGACCCAGCTGCTCTACTACAGCCTGGTCACCCTGACGACGCTCGGCTACGGCGACATCACCCCGATCGGCGCGGTGGCCCGCATGTGGTCGGCCCTGGAGTCGGTCACCGGCACCCTCTACCTGGCCGTCCTGATCGCGCGCCTGGTGAGCCTCTATCGGCAGTAGGACTCCGGTCTTTGCTATTGCGGACGCGTTGGCTTCGAACGCCGCGCTCCCCCTCACCCTCCCGCTACGCGGGCCCCTCCCTCTCCCCAAGGAGAGGGAACCTCGAGGCGGCCGCTTGTTCCCCTCTCCTTGGGGAGAGGGAGGGGCCCGCGTAGCGGGAGGGTGAGGGGGAAGCGCGGTCTATCCGTCAGAACCTGCCCAAAGTCACCGCGCCATCAGCATGGCGTGGGGGTTGAGGAAGAACATGCGCTGCCAGCCATGCGGGCCGCTCAGATCGACCCAGACATGGGGGATCGGGGTGACCACCGAGTAATGCAGGTGCGGCGGCCGGTTGGCGGCGTTGCCGGTGGTGCCGACCAGGCCGACCGTCTCGCCCCGGCCGACCCATTGCCAGCGCGCCACGTCGATCCGGCTGAGATGGGCGTAGTAGTGCATTCGCCATTTCGGTCCCAGCACCAACACCACATCGCCGCCCCGGCCGAGATCACCCTCGAAGACCACCACGCCCGGCGTCGCCGAGATCACCGGCGTGCCGGTCGCGGCGAAGATGTCGATGCCCCGATGCACGCCGGAGGCGCCCCAGGGCGCATACCAGAAGGTCTGGTGGTTCCAGTCGTTCTCGTCCGCCCCGTCGACCGGGATCACCATCCGCTCCGGCACCAGCAATCCGGCGATCAGCAGCGCGGCGAACAGACCCGCCAGGATCAGAAGGCCGATGCCGAGCCTTTTCATCTCAACACCGGCAGGTTTGTGTGTGCCATTGCCTCTTCCAGGGAAAGCTTGCGCACCAAACCCGCGGTATCGACATGCCACACCGTCCATAGTGTCGGCCGCGTTTGACAACCCAGCATCACGATGTGGCCATCGTCGACGATGTCGATCGGGCCACGATGCGGTGAACCGTAATGGTTGGAATAGGTGGCAACGAACGCATCCTTGGCCAAGGCCACCGCATGTTTTGCCGCCACGCGCTGCGTCGCCGCCTCCGCCCGCCGTCGGCGGAGATCGCGCCACCATGCCAAGAACCCGCCCATCGCCCGTTGATCCCCTTCCCCGCCGGCCCGGATTTCGCCTACCCGGCCGCATGCCCTAGACTGCGGCCCGGGAGGAAACCGGCATTGCGCATCTTGCTGGTCGAAGATGACAGAACTCTGGCCGACGGGTTGCAGCGGGCGCTGCGCCAGGACGGCTATGCGGTCGACTGGTCGGCGGATGGCGGCGAGGCGGACGACCTGCTGTCCATGCAGGACTTCGACCTGGTGATCCTGGACCTGACCCTGCCCGGCCTCGACGGGCTCGGCGTGCTCAAGGCGCTCAGGGCCCGCAACACCGCGACGCCGGTGATGATCCTGACCGCCCGGGGCGAGCTCGACGACCGTATCCGCGGTCTCGACCTGGGCGCCGACGACTACATGACCAAGCCCTTCGACCTGCCGGAGTTGGAAGCCCGCGTGCGCGCCCTGTTGCGTCGGGGTGCCGGCATCGCCAACCCGGAGATCGTGCTTGGCCCCCTCGCCTTCGACAGCGTCGGCCGCACCGCCACCGTCGACGGCAAGGGCATCGAGCTGCCGCGCCGCGAGCTGTCGGTGCTGGAGATCCTCATGGCCCGAGCCGGCAAGGTGGTCAGCAAGGAACAGATCGCCGGCCATATCTTCGACTATGACGACGAGGCCGGCCTCGACGCCATCCAGCTCTACATCCACCGGCTGCGCCGCAAGCTGGAGCCGGCCGGCGTGGTGATCCGCACCGTGCGCGGCCTCGGCTATCTGATGGAGAAGCCATGACGCCGCGACGCTGGTCCCTGCGCCGCCGGCTGCTCGCCTGGCTGCTGATCCCCCTGGTGTTGGTCTGCGCCGGGCTGCTGGCCGACACCTATGTCAACGCCATCCGCCAGGCCGACAAGGCCTATGACCGGCTGCTGATGGCCTCGGCCCTGGCGATCGCCGAGCGCGTCGTCGCCGAGAACGGCCGCATCGAGGTCGACCTGCCATACGTGGCGCTGGAGATGTTCTCCTCCGCCGCCCAGGACCGGGTGTTCTACCGGGTGACCGGGCCGTCGGAGGAATTCGTCACCGGCTATCGCGACCTGCCCGGCCTGCCGGCCGGCGCGGACGGCGACACCGTCTTCTATGACGCCGACTACCGCGGCTCCAAGGTCCGGGTCGCGGTGCTGCGCCAACCGGTCTCCGGCCCGGATGTGCGCGGCGAGGTGCAGATCCAGGTCGCCCAGACCCGCAACGAGCGCGACCTGCTGGCCCGCGAGATCGTGCTCGGCGCCGGCATCCGCCTGGCCCTGCTGGTGCTGTGCGCCGCCGGGCTGATCTGGGCCGGCGTCGCCGTCGGCCTGGCGCCGCTGCGCCAGCTTCAGCGGGCGGTCCAGTCGCGCTCGCCGCAGGACCTGGCGCCGCTGGACGGCGAGGTACCGCGCGAGGTCCGTGCCCTGGTCGCCGCCATCAACGACCTGATGCGGCGGCTGGACGGCAGTATGGGGCGGATGCGCCGCTTCATCGCCGACGCCTCGCACCAGCTCCGCACCCCGCTCTCGGCGCTGAAGACCCAGACCGAACTGGCCCTGCGCGCGCCGGACCCGGAGGACGTCCGCGAGAGCCTGACCCGTGTGCATGAGAGCACCCGGCGCACCAGCCGGCTGGCCGACCAGCTCCTGACCCTGGCCAAGGCCGAGCCCGGCGGCGCGACCTATCGCCAGGACCGCATCGACCTCGCCGCGATCGCCGAGGCGGTGACCCGCGACTGGGTTCCGGCGGCGTTGGAGCGGTCCGTCGATCTGGGTTTCGAGCGCGACACCCAGACGGCGACCGTCGCCGGCGACGAGATGCTCTTGAGAGAGCTGATCAAGAATCTGGTCGAGAACGCTGTTTTGTATGCCGGATCGGGCGCACGGGTGACGGTTCGTGTTGGCGTCGGCGATGCCGGGCTGCCCTGGCTGGAAGTGGAGGATGACGGGCCCGGGCTCGCCGAGCCGGACCGCACCCTGGTGCTGGAGCGGTTCTACCGCGTGCCCGGCGGCCCCTCCGATGGCTGCGGCCTGGGGCTCGCCATCGTGAAGGAGATCGCCGAGCGCCATGGCGGCGCAGTCGTGGTGGCCGAGGGCGCCGGCGATCAGGGTCTGCGGGTTCGGATCGACCTGCCGAAATCGGCGGTGGCCAAAGCCGACGATCGACTGGCCGCGGAGTGATGTGAGAAAGCTGTTGCGGTCAGGCCCGAAAGTGGCCGGATGCCGTGACCGACAGACCGGGACTTCGACCATGCGCGCCTTCCATTCCCTCGCTGCCTGCCTCTTTATCACTCTGACAGGCGTCGGAACCGCCATCGCCCAGGACGTGCCGGGCAGCCAGGACCACCCGGTCCTCGGCCAGCGCTTCCCGGGCTCGGTGATCACCAGCTACGAGGTGGTCGAGTTCGACGAATACGACCTGCTGACCGGCCCGGTGCCCAACCGCAACGAGATGGGCGATTTCGAGCATCTGGAAGGGCGTATCACCAAGATCATCTACGAGATCGGCGCCGACCGTTCGACGCTGGAGGTCATGCGCACCTACGAGAACGCCTTCAAGGCCGGCGATTTCGAGACCCTCTACGGCTGCAAGAACGAAGACTGCGGCGGCCGCGGCTTCAACCACCAGGTCGTGCCCTACATCGCCCGCTTCGCCGAGAACTATTCCGACCAGCGCTATCGCGCCGTCCGCGCCGACGGGCCCGACGGCGCCACCTTCCTGTCGCTCTACATCGTCCGCAACACGTCGGAAGGCGGCTCCCGCGCCGGCTGGACCTACGCCCGGCTGGTGGTGATCGAGACCGAGCGGATGCAGAGCCAACTCGTCGCCGTGGCCGCCAACGAGATGCGCGACGCCATCGCCGAGACCGGCTCGGTCGCCCTCTACGGCATCCAGTTCGATTTCGACAGCGCCAAGATCCTGCCCGCCTCCCGCCCGGCCCTGGACGAGATCGGCAAGCTGCTGGCCGAGGACGCCGCCCTGTCGCTGCACGTGGTCGGCCACACGGACAATGCCGGGACCCTGCACTACAACCTGGACCTCTCCCGCAGACGGGCGGAGTCTGTCGTGCAGGACCTGCTCTCGACCTACGGTATCGACGGCAACCGCCTGCAGGCCCATGGCGTCGGCTTCCTGGCCCCGGTGGCGTCCAACGACGACGAGGCCGGACGGGCGCTGAACCGCCGGGTCGAGTTGGTGGAGCGCGCGCCCTGACGGCCGGCTGTCGCCGCCGGCCGTCGGACCGACGAATGCGCTAGATCATTGCGCCGGCCCCCGCCGTGGGGCATATGCAAGGCACCCTTCCAACGCGCAGGTGCCCTATGCCGATCAAGAACATCCTCCTGCACATGGCCAATGACGACGCCCATATGCGCCGCTTCGAGACCGCGGTGCACCTGGCGAAGGAGCATGGCGCGCATCTGGAGATCGCCTATCTGACCTCGCCGGCCGGCATGCCGGCGGCGATCCAGGGCCGTGGCGCGTCGGCCGCCTATATCGCCGAGGCCACCGCCATCGCGCGGGAAAAGGCGGCGGCGGTCGAGGAGGAGGTCACCGGGCGCTGCAAGGGCGAAGGCATCCGCTGGAACTGGGAGGTCCTGGAGGGCGACCACAATGAGCTGCTCGCCGCCCGCAGCTACTACGCCGACCTGATCGTGGTCAGCGAGGACCATGGTTGGGTCGTCGAGGACCATGTCGGCATCTACACCATCGACGATCTGGTGGCACAGGCCGCCTGCGCCACGCTGGTGCTGCCGGTGGAGTGGGATCCGCAGCCCGTCGGCAAGCGCATCCTGATCGCCTGGAAGGACGTACGCGAGGCCGCGCATGCGGTGCGCGACGCCATGCCGCTGCTGGAGACCGCCGACAAGGTCTTTGTGCTGACCGCCGACAAGCCGCACAACCGCTTCGAGACCGGCACCGACCTCGCCACCTATCTGAAGCGCCACGACATCAGCGCGCAGCAGGAAAGCGATGTCGTCGAGCGCGGCGACACCGCCAAGGTGATCCTGTCCTACGCCGCCGATCTGAAGGCCGACCTGATCGTGCTCGGCGCCTACAGCCGCCCGCGCTGGCGCGAGGCGCTGCTGGGCGGCGTCACCCAGGACATGCTGAACGACTGCCCGATCCCGATCGTGATGTCCCACTGAGGGCGGGCGGCGCTGCTGGTCGTCGGAGCTGACAGCGGGCCTCGTCCTTCGACAGGCTCAGGATGAGGCCCTCGTGAAGGCTTGAACGGGATGCGCCAATGGAGGCCCTCATCCTGAGCCTGTCGAAGGACGAGGGCCGGGCCGCCGGCACCACCCCTACCGGAAGAAGATCCAGGAGATGACCGCGAAGATCGGCATCAGGATCACGCAGGACCAGATCATGTAGCCGAAGAAGCTCGGCATCGGCACGCCGCGCTCCTCGGCGATCGCCCGGACCATGAAGTTGGGCGCGTTGCCGATATAGGTGTTGGCGCCCATGAACACCGCGCCGGCGGAGATCGCCAGCAGCGTCTGGGACAACGGTCCCATCAGCACCTCGGGATCGCCGCCGGCGGTGTTGAAGAACACCAGATAGGTCGGCGCATTGTCGAGGAAGCTGGAGAGGATTCCGGTCAGCCAGAAATAGGCCATGTTGACCGGCTGCCCGGCGGAGTCGCTGACCGCGGAGACCACCGGCGCCAGCGCCCCGTCGGTGCCGGCCTTCAGGATGGCGATGGCCGGGATGATGGTCATGAAGATGCCGGCGAACAGCTTGGCCACCTCCACGATCGGGAACCAGGTGAAGCCGTTGCGCTTGCGGCTTTCCGCGCTGGTCAGCAGCAGCGATCCCCCGGCCAGCCCGATCAGCAGCAGGTCGCGGGTCAGGTTCTGCAGTTCCACATGTACGTGGAAAACGGTGAACTCCACGCCCGGCCGCCAGACGCCGCTCAGCAGCACCGCGCCGACCACACCGGCCAGCAGCAGGATGTTGATGCCGCCCTCCATCCCGAGCTTCTCGTCGGCGCCATCCTCGGCCAAGGCGACGGTCCCGCCTTCCTTGCGGAAGAGGTAGGTATCGGCGAAGAAATACAGGATCAGCAGGATCACCGACACGATCACCATCGGCACGAACATGTGCGTCGTCGGCCAGAAGAAGTCGACGCCCTTCAGGAAGCCGAGGAACAGCGGCGGGTCGCCCAGCGGCGTCAGCGAGCCGCCGATATTGGCCACCAGGAAGATGAAGAAGACGACGGTGTGGACCTTGTTGCGCCGGTTCTCATTGGCCTTCAGCAGCGGCCGGATCAGCAGCATCGCGGCACCGGTGGTGCCCATCCAGCTGGCGATCACCGTGCCGATCGCCAGCATGCCGGTGTTCACGACCGGCGTGCCCGCCAGGGCGCCCTTCACCCGCACGCCGCCGGCCACGGTGAACAGCGCCCCCAGCAGGATGATGAAGGGGATGTATTCCAGCAGCCCCACATGCAGGATTTCGAACAGCGCCAGCTCCCAGCCGAACTGCACCGCGAAGGGGATCAGGAAGCCCAGGGCCCAGATCGCCGAGATCTTGCCGAAATGCCGGTGCCAGAACTGCGGCAGCACCAGCGGGAAGATGGCGATCGACAGCAGGATGCCGACGAACGGTACCACCGACACGAGCGACAGTTGGGCGCCGTCCAGATGCGGCGCGTCGCCGCCGGCCTCGGCGGCCAGGGCCGGCTCGACGAATCCGATCAGGACCGCCGCCGCGACACCGAGGCGCGGAATGCCGGCGGGGGAAGATGACGCCACCGAGAAACCTCCGGAAAAGACGGGCAGGACCCAGCCCAGGCGAGAGTCGGAGTATGGCGAATAGCCGGACACGGGCCAAGGCCCTAAGCGTCGCGGCCAATCCGGCGCTCGGTACGACACATCGTGCTTCCCCCTCACCCTCCCACGCTACACGTGGGCCCCTCCCTCTCCCTGAGGAGAGGGGAACCAAAGCCGCCGCCATGAATCCCTCTCCTTGGGGAGAGGGAGGGACCCGCGGCGAAGCCGTGGGAGGGTGAGGGGGAAGCGCGGCCTTTGAAGCGCGCGGAGCGGCGCCGAACGGTCCTTGGCATCTTCCTCTAGCCGCCCGCGTGAGTTTTTCGCATAGTGCCGCCCTTGAATTCGCGCTCCGTCCCCGGGCGGGCGCCAAGACTGCGGAAACCCGCACACCAAGGGAGGCATAGGACATGCAGTTCAATTGGGTCCGGACGGTCTTCGCCGCCGGTCTGGTCGCCGCGATGGCGGCACTCTCCACGACCCCGGCCAAGGCCCAGGACGACCGCTCCTACCTGCTGGCGACGGCAGGCACCGGCGGTACCTACTACCCGGTCGGCGTGGCGCTTGCGACGCTGGTCAAGATCAAGCTCGAGCCGCGCCAGGGCATCGCCATGTCGGCGATCACCTCCGCCGGTTCCGGCGAGAACGTCAAGCTGTTGCGCGAAGACCAAGCGCAGTTCGCCATCGTGCAGGGCCTGTTCGGCGCCTATGCCGCCAACGGCACCGGCCCGCTGGCCGATGACGGCGCCCAGGAGAATATGCGCGCCGTCACCATGCTGTGGCAGAACGTCGAGCATTTCGCGATCCGGCGGGACTTCGTCGACACCGGCACCGTCGACGATCTGATCGCCATGCAGGGCGAGACCTTCGCCATCGGCGCCCGCAACTCCGGCACCGAGGGCTCCAACCGCCACCTGCTCGGCGGTCTCGGCGTGTCCGATCCGGACAGCCATTTCGACGTCGCCTATGTGGGCTACAGCCCCAGCGCGGAAGGCTTCCAGAACGGCACCATCGACGCGGTCAACCCGGCCGCCGGCGCCCCGGTCGGGGCGATGACCCGGCTTGCCGCCGCGGTCGGCGACGAGGTGCAGATCCTCAGCTTCACCGACGAACAGATCGAGCGCGCCAATGCCGGGCTCGGCCTGTGGACACCTTATGTCATTCCGGCCGGAACCTATCCGGGCCAGGACGACGATGTCCGCACCATCGCTCAGCCGAACTTCCTGGCGGTGAACGCCGATGTGGACGAGGACGCCGTCTACCAGATCACCAAGGCGGTCTACGAGAACCTCGGCTTCCTGCAGAACATCCACCCGGCGACCAAAGCGATGTCGCTGGAGGCGGCGCTGGCCGGCCTGCCGCTGCGCCTGCACCCGGGCGCCCTGCGCTACTACGAGGAAGCAGGCGTCACCATTCCGGACAGCCTGCGCTGACCGTGTTGAGGCGGGCCGGCGGCCCCGTGGCCGCCGGCCCTCTCATTCCGGGCTGGCGTTCGACTGAATGATCAGCTCCACCTCGCGCTGGACGGTCGATATGATCGCCTCCACCGCCGCTTCGGCACCGTCACCATCGCCTGCTATGACGGCATCGGCCAAGTCCCGGTGATGGGGAAAGCTCCCAACGCCGAACGCCGCGCGGTTGAAGGGTGACTCCTTGGATTTCTCGAATGCCTGATCGAGATAGGTCAGCAATTGCGTGAATATCGGGTTCGCGGACGCCTCTGATATGGCGGTGTGGAAGGCAATGTCCGCCCGGCGATAGTCTTCGCCGCGGGCGACAACCTCCAGCAGTTCGGTCGCCAGCCGGTCGATGCGCTGGCGTTGCTCAGGCGTGGCGCGATCGGCCGCTAGCCGGCATACCGCGGCCTCCAATGTTCGGCGGACCTCCAAGATCCGCAGGATCGCCTCACCCTCGAGAACGGTATGCTGGTCGACCGGGCCGCCCGGGGCGGGAATGGGTGCTGCGATGAACGTCCCGACACCGCGTTGCCGTCGAATGATGCCAAGCGCCTCCCATCGGTTCAGCGCCTCGCGGATGGTCGACCGGCCGACCCCGAGCTGTCGCGAAAGGGGAATTTCCGGTGGAAGCCTGTCGCCGACCGAAAGACCCGACAAGGTGACCATTTCGGCCAACGCGTCCAGGACCGCATCGCCTCGGTTCCGCGTTTCGATTGGGTCGAGATAGGTGAGAGGGCTATCCGCCATATCCGGTGCCGATCCTCACGCCGCTTCCGGCAATTGCAGCAACTCGACCAGCGACCGGAGCAGGAGGTTGACCTCATCGGCGGTGTTGTAGCACTGGACCGAGAGGCGGACGATCGTCATCCCGGCCCAGTTCAGGACCGGAATTTCGATACGATGCTGATCGTAGAGCGCCTGCTGCAGCCAGGCCGGGTCGCACCGCGGCACCGGCAGCGCCACCATCTGCGGGGCGCAGAACTCCGGCGAGGCCAACGGCGGGAGTCCGGTGGCCGCGGCAAGGCGCACAGAGGCCTGCTGCGCCAGATCTACACATTCCCTGGTGAGCGCGGGCCAGTCCAGAGACTCTCTGAACGCAATCGCATCCGGCACGGACAGCCAGGCTGAAGGATCCCGCGTGCCCTGCATCTCCATGGCGTCGACAAATGCCGTGCCGCCAAACGGGCCGGATTCCGCCGCGCGATCGGGTTGCCAGCCATGGGAGATAACCAGCGGGTCCATCATCGTCTGATGGCGGTCGTGAACATGCAGAAAGGCTGCGCCCTTTGGGGCCATCATCCATTTGTGGCAGTTGCCGGCGTAGAAATCCGCGCCCAGCGCCCCGAGGTCGAGGGCGATGTGTCCCGGCGCATGCGCACCGTCCACGATGCTCCAGATGCCGCGGCGGCGTGCTTCGGCGACCAGATCCTCGACGGGAAGCAAGAGCGCCGTCGGCGAGGTGATGTGACTGAGAAAGAGCACGCGCGTGCGGTCCGTCATCGCGCCGAGCATGGACTCGGTGAACGCCTCCGCACTTTCCAGCGGTAGCGCGACCTGCTGACGAACGACCCGTGCGCCTGTCCGGGCTGCGACAAAGGCCCATGTTTTCTCAAGCGCGGCATATTCGTGGTCGGTGGTCAGGATCTCATCGCCCGGTTTGAGTGGAAGCGAGCGGGCCACGATGTTCAGGGCATGGGTCGCATTCGTCACCCCGACAATGTCATCGGGGCGGGCGCCGAGTTCCGCGGCCAGCTTGGCGCGTGTCTCAGCCATCCACTTGCCGTAGCCCCGGTCAGGGTCGAGGAAGGCGACCGGCTGACGCTCAAGCTGGCGCTGCCAGGCCTGATAGCGTTCGAAAACGGACGCGGGGCAAGCGCCGAACGATCCGTGGTTGAGGAAAACAATGTCGGGGTCGAGCAGGAACAGGGAGCGCATCGTCTGGTCAGACATCTCACCGACCCTCCATCGTTGGATCGAGCGCATCGCGCAACCCGTCGCCGAACAGCGATGTCGCCAGCACCGTCACCGCCAGGGCCACCGTCGGAAATACCGCGAGATGCCAGTAGAAATACATGAAATTCAGACCGTTATTGATCATCTGACCCCAACTCGACGTGGGAGGCGGCACACCGACCCCGAGGAAACTCAAGGACGCTTCGAGCATCATCGCCAGCGGGATGGCCAGAACGAAGCCGACGATGATCGGCGATACCGAATTGGGTATCAGGTGGCGATAGATGATGTAGCCCGGCCCCGCCCCAAGCGCCCGGGCCGCGCGCACGAACTCCTTTTCCTTGAACGCCTTTGTCTGCGCCCGCACCAGCAGGCAGACCTGCACCCAACCGAAAAGCGCCGCGATGAAGACGATCATCCAGAACCCGCCGCCAGTGAGCGCTCCCAGCAGCATCGCGGCCAGCAAAGGCGGCACCACCGAGAATATCTCGATGATGCGCATGACGATCCAGTCGGTTCGCCCGCCGAAATAGCCGGCGGCGGCGCCGAGCGGGATGCCGATCAGCACCGAGAACGCAGCCGCGGCAAACCCGATCGTCACCGAAATCCGTGCGCCATAGACGATGCGGGTGAAGAAATCGCGGCCCAGATCGTCGATTCCGAACCAATGCGCCGCGGACGGAAAGGCCAGCGATGTAGCGAGAAACGTCTGATCGTTCGGAGCGCCGGTCGTCACCAACGGCGCAAAGATGGCCATCAGCACGATGATGCCCAGAACCGAGCCGCCGACCAGCGCGGCGCGGTTTGCAAGGAACCGCCGCCAGGCAAGCACCAGCGGGCCGCGCTGGCGCCTCGCCGGTTCCTGAGCGACCGGCGGTGCCGCCGGTCTTTCCGCATTCGCCGTCACGCTCATTCCTTGCCACTCCCGTGTCGAATGCGCGGATTGAGCCAGGCATAGGCGATGTCGGATATCAGATAGGCCAGACAGAGCATGACCGTGAGCATAAGCATGAGGGCCATTTCCAGCGGATAGTCGCGCGTGCGGATCGACGACACGAAGAAGCTGCCGAGGCCGGGGACCCGGAACATCGCTTCGACAAAGATCGATCCGGTCGCCGTGCCGATGAACATGGGCAGGAACACGGTCACAAGTGGAATGGCCGAGTTCCTGAGGACATGTCGGAAGACGATCTGGCGTTCCGGCAGGCCCTTGGCGCGCAGGACCGTGACGAAGGGCTTGTTCAGCGTGTCCAGCATGGCCGACCGCGTGTAGCGCGCATAGGTCGCCAGAGGGATGGTCGCATAAGCCATGATCGGAAGGATCCAGCGCTCCGGTTCGCCCCATCCCGATGATGGCAACCACCCCAGCCACACCGAAAACAGCAGGATCAGCAGCATCGAGATGACAAAGATCGGCACCGTGAGGCCCAGCGTCGCGACGGTCGATGCCAGATAGTCGACCCAGCTATTGCGCCTGAGCGCGGCGGCCGTTCCCAGCAGGATGCCCAGGGGCGCGCCGATCAGCACGCCCAGCCCGCCAAGCACCAGCGACGGCACCCAGGCGCGGCCAAGCAGCTCCAGCACGGTTTCGCCGGGACTCTGGAACGGAACGCCGAAATCAAGGCGCAGCACGCCGCCCATATAGCTCAGGTATTGGACATAGAGCGGCCGGTCGAGCCCGTATTGCGCGAGAAGCTTCTGCCGCACCTCCTCCGGCACCGGCATGTCTCCCGCGTCGAACGGCCCGCCGGGGATCGAATGCATCATCAGGAAGATGATGATGGAGACGACAAAGAACGTCACCGCGACCGATATCAGACGGCGCAGGATATAGCCGATCACCGTCTTGCCTCCCGCATTTGCGGACCTGGCCTCATGGGCGCACCTCCGCTTCGACCAGATGGTCGGGTCCGAGAGGTATCAGCCGCCTTGCGCCGTCCGTAGCCGCCACCGGCGCCGTCAACTGCGATGCGTCGAAGATGAGCCCTGTCTGTTCCAATTCATCGCGCGAGCGGAATTGGCGCCGGCGTCGGCGGCTCGGATCCAGCACGGGGATCGCGTCGAGAAGCGACTGGGTATAGGGATGCCGCGCACGGGTGAAGATCAGCTCGGTCGCTGCCTGCTCGACGATCCGGCCATTGAACATGACGGCCACCTGATCGCAGAGCGAACGAACGACCGACAGGTCATGGCTGACAAAGAGGATCGACAAGTCCATCTGGTCCTGAAGATCCTGGAGCAGATTGATGATCTGCGCCTTGACCGACACATCGAGCGCGGAGGTCGGCTCATCGGCGATCAGAACGGCCGGTTCGAGGATCAGGGCACGCGCGATGGCAACCCGCTGTCGCTGGCCGCCGGACAGTTCATGGGGATAGCGGCTTCCGAAACTGCGATGCAGCCCAACGCGCTCAAGCCAGTCCAGGGCCGCCTCGCCCTGCGAGCGCGCATCGCCCAGCCCATGGATTCTGAGCGGCTCCGCGACGGTCTGCTGCAGCGTGAACATCGGATCGAGTGCGGAGTAGCTGTCCTGAAAGACCACCTGCATCCGCCGCCGATACGGGCGGAGCTCTTGCGGCGAAAGATCGGTGATGTCCTGCCCTTCGAGGACGATGCGCCCTTCGGTCGGTTCAACGAGGCGCAGGGCCATCATGCCCGTTGTCGACTTGCCGGACCCGCTTTCTCCCACCAGCCCCAAAATGCCGTTGCGCGGCAGCACGATATCGACATCGCGCACCGCCCGCAGCGGCGTGGTCCGGCGGTTGAACAAGGTTCCGCCGCGCAGCAGGAAGGTCTTGCTGATACCCCGCAGTTCGAGGGCCGGAACCGCTTCGGACTGCTCGGCGCGCGCCGTCATTCCGTCAGCCTCCAGCACGCCGCTTGATGGTCATCGGCGATGTCGACCACCGGCGGCTCGGCATTGGCGCATGAGGCATCGGCCATCGAACACCGCGGGTGAAACGGGCAGCCGGTCGGCGGATTGGATGGATCGGGCGAGCCGCCCGGTATCTCGGTCAATCGCCGCCGCCCGCCCTCCTGTCCGGGAATGGAGTCAAGCAGCGCGCGGGTATAGGGATGGCGCGCGCGGGCGAAGATGGCGTCGACGGGGGCCTGTTCCATCACTTTGCCGCCATACATGACGACGACGCGATCGACCGTTTCCGCCACGACGCCCAGATCGTGGGTTATGACAATCAGCCCCATATGGAACTCGGCCTGAAGATCCTTGATGAGCTGGAGGATCTGCGCCTGCACCGTCACATCGAGCGCCGTCGTCGGTTCATCCGCGAACAGGACACGCGGGTTGCACGACAGCGCCATGGCAATCATGGCCCGTTGCAGCATGCCCCCCGACAGCTGGTGGGGATAGCTGTCGAGCACCGCGTCGGCGTTGCGGATCTCAACCCGGCGCAGAAGGTCCAGCGCCTCGGCCCGGGCCTCTCTCTTGCGCCGCTTGTGATGGGTCATGATCGTCTCGGCGATCTGATCGCCGATGGTGAAGACCGGGTCGAAGGCGGTCATCGGGTCCTGAAAGATCATGGCCGCCGCGCTGCCCCGAAGCCGGCTGAGATCTTCCGCGCTGGCTTCGGTCATCTCGACCCCCTCCAGCATCAGACGCTCCGCCCGGACGACCGCCGGCGGTGTCCGCAATAGCCGCATGACCGCCATGCAGGAGACCGATTTTCCCGAGCCGCTTTCTCCCACAATCCCGAGACTCTCGCCCGGCTCAAGATGCAGGCTGACGCCGCGCACGGCCTGGACCACAGAATCGAACTGCGGAAAACTCACATGCAGGTCGCGAATATCCACCTGCCGATCCGCTGTCGCCGTCGTCAATTCCTGTCGTCCCGTCGGAAGTCCCGGCGGCACGAAGCCGCCGGGATGGGCAGGGCACCTGAACGATCGCCGCTACTGCACCGTGAGGTGCGTGTAGAAATACGGCGTCAGGCGGCTCGACGCGGACAGCCCATTCTCAGTCGGAACGGTTGCCTCGCCCGAAACGCGATCGGAAAACACGAAGGTCTGGATCGGGTGCACAAGCGGGATGATCGACGCATTGTCGATCAGCACCTGTTCGGCCTGCTCATAATACGCCAGCCGCGTCGCCCAATCGGATGCCGCACCGGCCGCATCGACCAGTTCGTCATACTCGGGCAGCCGGTGATCATGGCGGCCGCCATTGTAGAAGATGCCGTAGAAGTTGGACGGATCGACATAGTCGTATTCGTAGGGCGACAGGAACAGGTTGTTGGTCTCCTGCGTCAGCGCCTCCATCCAGTCCTGAATCGGCATGACGCGGATCCCCATGTCGATGCCCAGATGCTCTTTGAACTCGGCCTGGAGGTATTGCAGCATCGGTGCGGTGATGGCGCCGTTGTAGCCGCCCTGGTCGCGATACCAGATTTCCACTTCGGGGAACCCTTCCCCACCGGGATAGCCGGCCGAGGCCAGGTACTCGCGGGCCTTTGCGGGGTCGAAGACGGCCTGCGCGGCAATGCCTTCATTGTAGCCCGGATAGGATGGCGACAGCAGCGACCGGCCTGGGATCGCCAGATCGGCAAGGACGGTCTCGGTCATCTCGTCGCGGTCGATGGCATAGGACAGCGCCTTGCGCACATCGAGGTTGTCGAAGGGCTCCGCATCGAGATCAAACGAGATGTACGACACCGCGAAAATCGCGTTGCGGCGCAGGTTTTCAGCCTTTCGCTGTTCCATGAACGGGATCTGGCCACGGTTCAGATAGGCCATGTCCAACTCACCGGCCATGAAGGCCGGCAGACCGACATCGGCGGCGCCGAGGCTGGTGTTCACTTCGAAACGGTCCATCGTCGCCGGCCACGGCCCGGTATATTCGGGGTTGGGCACGAACGTCATCGTGTTGTCGTTCTTCTCCCAGCTTTCCACCATGTAGGCGCCGGACGCGACCAGCGTCTCCACATTCACCGCATAATCATCGCCCAGCTCGTCCCAGACATGCTTGGGCACCGGATACCACAGGCTCACCACGCTCGGCAGATAGGGGCGCGGTGTCGTCGTGGTCAATTCGATCGTCAGATCGTCGACCGCGCGCAGGCCAAGCGCATCCGCATCGGCCTCGCCTGACGTGACGTCCGACCAGCCGGCAACGCCGCCCGCGAAATCCCAATACCATGCAAAATCGTATCCGGTCGTCGCCGCCCGTTGCAGAGAGAAGACATAGTCTTCCGCCGTCAGCGGGTGCCCGTCGGAGTATTTCAGCCCATCGCGCAGATTGAAGGTCCAGGTCAGCCCGTCATCCGACTGCGACCAGCTCTCCGCCCCGAGCCCGTGTAGATTGAAATCCTTGTCGAAGCTCGTCAGCGGCAGCATGACGATTTCCGGGTAGCCGGCCCGCGAATACACCGTCTTCATGTAGTCCATGTAGGTCCCCGACGTGTTGTCGCCGGGAAACACGATGTCCTGCGCCGCCACCGGCGTGACCATCGCTAGCGCCAGGCATGTGGCAAATGTTCTGAGCATCATGCGTCATCCTCCCATTGTCGTGTTTTGATCGGCCGGCCGGTTCCGACGGGCATCTTGCTTATTGTTGGCCAGATCGCCGAGGTCTCGGCTCAATGTAAGATGTCTGACATATGACAACGGTCTTGCAGCCAAAGGCCCCCTGTCAAGGGGAAACACATGGCCGGACGGCACGTGCGCACCGGCAGAAGCGCGCGCCGGAGGCCGTCGTGGCGCGCTGTCCGAAGCCAGTTAGACGCTCCTCGATATCGATGACATGGCCCGGTTTGACATTGCGCGAGTGCAATGGTCCCTTGGGCCTGACCTGTTTTGGTGGACTCCTCTCTCCCAACTGATCAGGTTTCCACGAAAACGGGGGCATCTCCATTCCTTTACAGGTTCCTTCGCGGGCATGACCGTTGGGGGACTGGCATCACCCAGGCCGCACAGCATGACGACTGAACCCGATCCAGCGCCCGTGGCCGACAGCCACGGGCCGCGCGACCTGACCGACGGCATAGCGCGCATCGTCTATTACGCCGGCATCCTGCTCAGCCTTGCGCATATCTGGTTCAACACTTTCGGCATCCTGCCGGAGCTGACCCGCAATTCGCTGCACTTCGCGGCCTTCGGCCTGCTCTGCGCGCTGATCTTCCCGATGCTCCGGCCGCGCGGCGCGGCCAGCGAGCGGCTGGTCGCCTGGATCGACCTGGCCATCGGCATCGCGGTGGTCGCCTGCGCCATCTACATCCTGGCCCGCGAGCGCGCCGTCTCCGGCCGCAGCTTCACCAGCACCTGGGACTTCGTCGTCGCCACCGCGACGGTCCTGATCGCGCTGGAGTTCACTCGCCGGACCACCGGCTGGATCATCCCGACGATCATCGTGGTGGCGCTGACCTATGCCGGCTGGTGGGGACAGTTCCTCGGCGGCTCGCTGCATTTCCCCGGCCTCACCTACGAGACCATGCTGCAGCGGAGCATCTATGGCGAGGACGGCATGTTCGGCACCATCGCCAGCATCTCCTCCAGCTTCGTCTTCATGTTCATCCTGTTCGGCGCCTTCCTGATCACATCCGGCGCCGGCGACTTCATCATCAAGATCGCCCAGGCCGTGGCCGGGCGCATGACCGGCGGGCCCGGCTTCGTGGCGGTGATCGGCTCCGGGCTGACCGGCACCATCTCCGGCTCCGCCGTCGCCAATACCGTCTCCACCGGGGTCATCACCATCCCACTGATGAAGAAGTCGGGCTTCCCGCCGCGCTTCGCGGCCGGGGTCGAGGCCGCCTCCTCCACCGGCGGCCAGTTGATGCCGCCGATCATGGGGGCCGGCGCCTTCGTGATGGCGAACTACACCCAGATCCCCTACCTGCAGATCGTCGCCGTCTCGTTCCTGCCGGCCCTGCTCTACTTTCTGGGCATCGCCTTCTATGTGCGCATCGAGGCCAAGAAACAGGGGCTGGTGCCGGTCCCCGGCGAGGCGCCGAAGGTGCTGCCGGTGCTGAAGGAGGGCGGCATCGCCTTCCTGCTGCCGCTGGCGGTGCTGGTCGGGCTGCTGGTCTACGGCTTCACGCCGACCTATGCGGCGGGCTTCGCCATCGTGTCGGTGGTGGTGGCGAGCTGGCTGACGCCGAACCGCATGGGGCTGCGCAAGGTCATGGACGCGCTGGCGCTCGGCGCCCGCACCATGGTGCTGACCGCCATGCTGCTGGTCACGGTGGGCCTGATCGTCAGCGTCATCGCCACCACCGGTCTCGGCAACACCTTCTCGCTGATGATCGCCGACTGGGCCGGCGGCAGCCTGCTGGTGGCCATCGTTCTGATCGCCATCGCCTCGCTTGTCCTGGGCATGGGCCTGCCGGTGACCGCCGCATACATCGTGCTGGCCACCCTGTCGGCGCCGGCGCTCTACGTGCTGATCACCGAATCGGCGCTGATCGACGCGGTCGCGTCGGGCAACGTGCCCGTCGAGCTGACCGCGATCATCGGTCTGATCGCGCCGCCCGACCTCGCCGCCGGCCTCGGCCAGCCGATGTCCCAGGCCGACGCGGCGGCGCTGGTGGCGCTGGTCCCGCCGGAGATGACCAGCATGGTGCGAGAGGCGACCCTGGATCCGGCGGTGCTGACCACCGCCCTGCTCTCCGCACATATGATCATCTTCTGGCTCAGCCAGGATTCCAACGTCACGCCGCCAGTCTGCCTGACCGCCTTCGCGGCGGCCGCGATCGCCGGCACACGGCCGATGGCGACCGGCTTCACCGCCTGGAAGATCGCCAAGGCGCTCTACATCGTGCCGCTGCTGTTCGCCTACACGCCGTTCCTCAGCGGCGACCTCGCCACGGCGCTGACCATCTTCGGCTTCGCGACGCTCGGGCTCTACGCCATCATCTCGGCCATCGAGGGCCATGCCGAGGCGGCCTATCCCTGGCCGCTGCGCATCTTCATGGCCGGCCTCGGCCTCGCCCTGATGTGGCCCTGGAGCCTCTGGGTGCAGGGCGCCGGCGCGGTGGTGCTGCTCGCCTTCATGGCCTGGAACATCACGTCGGGGCGCCGGCTTGCGGCCGGCCAAGCCGCCGGATAGGGTGGCCGCGGCGTCATTGGAACTGGGCTGGAAATGCCTGAATTCCGTTGGCACCTCCTCTCGTCGTCCCCGAGCTCGACCCGGGGACCCATGGATCGGCAAGCGCTGCTGCCCGACGGATCCCGATGACGGGCCGATGGGTCCCCAGGTCAAGCCCGGGGACGACGTGGAGAGGGTCGATTGGCGAGGCAACGTAACGGTGTCTGATCTGCCGAATGCAGGTTCATCGGTCTAAGGGGGGCCATCCAGCCATGGATATGAAGGGCGAATACCGCATCGAGGCGCCGCGCCAGACGGTCTGGGACGCGCTGAACGATCCCGAGATCCTGAAGCGCGCGATCCCGGGCTGCGAGGAGATCACCAAGACCTCCGACACCGAGATGACCGCCAAAGTCACGGCCAAGGTCGGGCCGGTAAAGGCCAAGTTCCAGGGCAACGTCACCCTGTCCGACATCGTGCCGCCGGAGAGCTACACCATCTCCGGCGAGGGCAAGGGCGGTGCCGCCGGCTTCGCCAAGGGCGGCGCCAAGGTGGCGCTGGCCGAGGACGGCGCGGCCACGATCCTGACCTATGAGGTCAACGCCAATGTCGGCGGCAAGCTGGCGCAGATCGGCTCGCGGCTAATCGACGGCACGGCGAAGAAGATGGCCGACGACTTCTTCGGCACCTTCGCCACCCTGGTCGGCGGCCCGGCCCCGGCGGAAGCGGAAGCAGCAGCCGAGGCCCCCGCCCCGACGCCAAGCCCCGAACCGGTACCTGAACCGGTCGCCGCGGCGGCCGCGCCGACCCCGCCGGAGACCCCGGCACCGCCGCCGCCCGCGCCGGCTCCGGAGCCGCGCCAGGGCGGACTCAACCCGATCACCTGGGTCAGCGGGATCATCGTCCTGGTGCTGGTGCTGCTGCTGTTCTACAGCCTGAGCTAGAACCGCGCGTCAGACCGCGCTCCCCGAAATCAGGAAGCGCTGCGACAGCGGAAGGCTGGCGGCGCCGAGTGCACGGGCATCGGGGCCGATGGTGCCCTCGCGCACAGATACGGGCATCAGGCCGGCCAGGTCGAGGTCCGCGAACGCCCGCCCGATCGCTTTGGTCAGATCGCGGCGGACTGCATCGGGCAGCCATCCGTCGATCAGGACGAGTTCGAAGTCGATCACCGAGCACGCCGCGGCGATGGCATGGGCGATGCCCCGCGCCGCCTCCTTGAGCCAGCGCTCGAGGATCGCCCGGTCGACGCTCCAGGAGGCCGAGCTTTCCCAGAGCGCCTGCGCATCGCCACCGGCGTCCAGGACCATCTTCTCGAGGCCCAACAACGAGGCGACGTCGACGAGTTGCCGCGATCGCCCGCTCTTCGGCACCAGAAGCGGCCCCAGCGCCCCGGCATTGCCGGTGGTCCCGGTGAACAGCGTGTTGTTCAGGACCACGCCGCCGCCAATGAAATACCCGACGTAGAAGTAGAGGAAATTGTCCGGATAGCTGTGGCCGCCGAAAACCAGTTCGGCGCCGCAGGCGCACGAGGCGTCGTTCTGCAGATAGACCGGGAAGTCGAAAAGCGCTGCGATCTCGGCACGGATATCCCGATCGCGCCAGGCCGCCATCTTCTCGGCCGGGACCCCGATGGTCGCCGCCCATTCCCAGAGAAAGAACGGAATGGCGATGCCCAGCCCCGCGATGCGTGCGCGCTGCCGGTCGTTCAAACGCCCGGTGAGCTCTGCGACCGCATCCCGGACGAATCGCAGCGTGTGGTCCGGGTCCGGATACCGGTAGGCCAGATGCACCCGGCTCATGATGTGGCCGAGAAAATCGACCAGGACCAGATCGGCGCTGCGACGGCCGACCTTGAGCCCGAAGAACAGCGCGCCCTCCGGCGCCAGTCGCATTGGCACGGATGGCTGGCCGACCTTTCCGCGCACCGGCTTGCCGCGCTTCAGCAGCCCGTCCTTCTCCAGCCCGCGCGTAATCACCGATGCCGTCTGCGCCGACATTCCTGTTTCGCGCGCGATATCGGCCTTGGCGGTGGGGCCACGGATGCGCAGGAAGGACAGGACCAGCCGCTCGTTATGGTCCCGCAGGCCGCTTTGGTTCGACCCGCGAAGCTCCGGCCGGCCGGCGCCCCTGGCGACGGATTCTCCCGCGATTTCGGACACGTGGATACCTCCCGAATACCGCAGACCATGGCGCGATTCGGCTGGTCTGTCAAATTAATAACTAAGAGTGATTTATTTATTGACGACGCCAAGGCTGCGATGGATAATCGACATGGTTCCGCCCGCAAACGGGCGCAGCCAAGAAGCGGGAAACGGCCCGCAGAAAACGCAAATGGGAGGACATTTCCGTGAAAAAGACCCTTGTCGGCGTTGCCGCCGGCCTTCTCACCACCACCTTCGCCGGCCCGGCCCTTGCGGACGGCCATATCAGCGCCTGCCTGATCACCAAGACCGACACCAACCCGTTCTTCGTCAAGATGAAGGAGGGTGCGACCGCTGCCGCCGAGGCCAACGGCATCGAGCTGGCGACCTATGCCGGTAAGATCGACGGCGACGTCGAGACCCAGATCGCCGCCGTGGAGACCTGCATCGCGTCCGGGGCGGACGGAATCCTGATCACCCCGACCGACAGCCGCGCGCTGGCGCCGATCGTGACCCAGGCGCGTGAAGCGGGCGCGCTGGTGATCGCGCTGGACACGCCGTTCGAGCCGGCCGATGTGGCCGACGCCACCTTTGCCACCGACAATTTCAAGGCCGGTGAGTTGATCGGCCAATGGGCCGCGGCCCAGCTCGGCGACGAGGCCGCCAATGCCAGGATCGCTTTGCTCGACCTGAACCCGTCGGAAGTCTCGGTCGACTATCTGCGCGACGGCGGCTTCCTGCAGGGCTTCGGCATCGACATCAAGGACCCGACCGACATCGGCGACGAGGACGACCCGCGCATCGTCGGCCACGATGTGACCAACGGCAACGAGGAAGGCGGCCGCACGGCGATGGAGAACCTTCTCCAGATCGATCCGAGCATCAATGTCGTCTACACCATCAACGAGCCCGCCGCCGCCGGCGCCTATGAGGCGCTGAAGGCGTTCGGCCGCCAGGACGATGTGCTGATCGTCTCGGTCGACGGCGGCTGCCCCGGCGTGCAGAACGTCCAGGAAGGCGTTATCGGCGCCACCAGCCAGCAATACCCGCTGCTGATGGCGTCGCTGGGCATCGAGGCGATCAAGACCTGGGCCGACAACGGCACCAAGCCGGAGAACTCGCCCGGCCTCGACTTCTTCAACACCGGCGTGACCCTCATCACCGACCAGCCGGTCGATGGCGTCGAGTCGATTGACTCGGCCGAGGGCCTTGAGCGGTGCTGGGGCTGAGGCCCGCAGGCTAGACCGGAGCGGGCGCGCACAGCGCCCCTCCTCCCCGCCCATCCGGAACAATGTTCCGATCTGAAAGGCTGTCCCGCATCGCGCTGGGACAGGGGGGAGAGATCATGTCCGATTCAACCGACGTATCCCGCAAGGGCCAGGAGTTCGAACAGGTCCTGGACAAGAGCGACACGAAGGTCGCGGAATTCGAGGTCACCCACCACACGCCCATCGACCGCATCCAGCACATCCTGCACAACAACCCGACGCTGGTGCCGGTCATCGTCCTCATGCTCAGCCTGATGGCGTTCGGCATCCTGGCCGGCGGGCGCTTCTTCTCGGCGTTCAACCTGAGCCTGATCCTGCAGCAGGTGTCGATCATCGGCATGCTGGCCGCCGCCCAGTCGATGATCATCATCACCGCCGGCATCGACCTGTCGGTCGCCGCCATCATGGTGCTGATGTCGGTGATCATGGGCAATCTGGCCGTCAACATGGGCGTGCCGGCGCCAATCGCGATCCTGGTCGGCTTCGTCGGCGGCGCCGGCGCCGGGCTGATGAACGGGCTTCTGATCACCCGCGTGAAGCTGCCGCCCTTCATCACCACGCTGGGCACCTGGTCGATCTTCTTCGCGCTCAACCTCTGGCTTTCCGGCGCCCAGTCGATCCGCAGCCAGGACATCGACGACGCCGCGCCGTTCCTGAAGTTCTTCGGCAATGCGTTCAACATCGGCGGGGCCCGGATCACCTTCGGCGTGATCCTGATGATCGTGATCTTCGTCGTGCTCTGGTACATGCTGAACAAGACCGCCTGGGGCCGACACGTCTACGCGGTCGGCGACGACAAGGAGTCCGCCGACCTCGCCGGCATCCGCAGCGACCGGACCCTGGTCTCGGTCTACGTGTTGGCGGGCCTGGTCTGCGCCATCGCCGGCTGGGCCTCGATCGGCCGTGTCGGCTCGATCTCGCCGCAGTCCTTCTACGAGGGCAACCTGCAATCCATCACCGCCGTGGTGATCGGGGGCATCTCCCTCTTCGGCGGCCGCGGCTCGATCATGGGGGCGTTGTTCGGCGCCCTGATCGTCGGCGTCTTCCAATCCGGCCTCCGTCTCGCCGGGGTCGACGTGCTGTGGCAGGTCTTCGCCATCGGCTGGCTCATCATCATCGCGGTCGCAATCGACCAGTGGATCAGAAGGGTCTCTGCGTAATGACCGACATGACTCCTGTCGTTCAGGGACGCGGTATCGTGAAGCGCTACGGCCACGTGACCGCGATCGACCACTCGGATTTCGAACTGCTGCCGGGTGAAATCCTCGCCGTGATCGGCGACAACGGCGCCGGCAAATCCTCGATCGTCAAGGCGATCTGCGGCGCGGTACAGCCGGACGAGGGCGAGATCCTCATCGAGGGCCAGCCCGTGCACTTCTCCTCGCCCATCGAGGCGCGGGAGATGGGCATCGAGATCGTCTACCAGACGCTCGCCCTGTCGCCGGCGCTCTCCATCGCCGACAACATGTTCGCCGGCCGGGAGATCCGCAAACCGGGCTGGGTCGGCCAGTGGTTCCGGATGCTCGACAAGACGGAGATGGAGCGCTTCGCCCGAGAGAAGCTGACCGAGCTTGGGCTGATGACCGTCCAGTCGATCACCCAGCCGGTGGAGACGCTGTCGGGCGGCCAACGCCAGGGCGTGGCGGTGGCCCGTGCTGCCGCCTTCGCCTCGAAGTTCATCATCATGGACGAGCCGACCGCCGCCCTCGGGGTCAAGGAGAGCCGCCGGGTGCTGGAGCTGATCCTCGACGTCAAGGCGCGCGGCATTCCGATCATCCTGATCAGCCACAACATGCCGCACGTTTTCGAGGTCGCAGACCGGATCCACATCCACCGCCTCGGCAAGCGGCTGTGCATCATCGACCCGAAGAAGCATTCGATGTCGGATGCGGTTGCCTACATGACCGGCGCCAAGGAGCCAGAGGTGGAGAACGATTTCGCCTGAGTCCAGAGCCGCGTCGGTGCATGCACCCCCTCACCGTCTCGCCACGTCGCTGCGGGACGATGAGGGCGCGCGCTGAGTATTGGCCCCCAGTCGAAACGCCGCTTCGGGACGCCGTGTGCGCTTGACCACCCCCTGCCGTCACCCTAGCCTCTAAGCGTCTGGTTTCATGCCGGGCTGGCAAGCGGCGGGAGGAACACGCCGTGGACCCAACGACGCGCGACGACACGATATTGGGGAGGATCGGATGGCCACCGTGTCCATGACGGTGAACGGCAAGGCAGTCTCAAAAGAGGCTGAGCCGCGCACCCTGCTGGTTCAGTTCTTGAGAGAAACCCTAGGGCTCACCGGCACCCATGTCGGCTGCGACACAAGCCAATGCGGCGCCTGCGTGGTGCATGTAGACGGCAAGTCGGTGAAGGCCTGCACCCTGCTGGCGGCCCAGGCGGAAGGCGCCCAGGTCACCACCATCGAAGGGCTGGCGGGCGCCGATGGCAGCCTGCACCCGGTCCAGGAGGCGTTCCGCGAGCATCACGGTCTGCAATGCGGCTTCTGCACCCCGGGCATGGTCATGAGCGCCGTCGACCTGTTGAACACCAACCCGAGCCCGTCCGAGACCGAGGTTCGTGAGTGGCTGGAAGGCAATATCTGCCGCTGCACCGGCTACCACAACATCGTCAAGGCGATCCTGTCGGCCGCCGGCCAGGCGCCGGCCCAGGCCGCAGAGTGAGGGAGGGTGTGACATGCCAGACGGAATCGGCGAAGCCGTAAAACGCAAGGAAGACCGGCGTTTCCTCACCGGGAAGGGCCGCTATACCGACGATATCAACCGGCCCGGCCAGGCGCATGCGTATTTCCTGCGCTCGCCCCACGCCCATGCCCGCATCAACGGCATCGACACCGCCGCCGCGGCCTCCGCGCCCGGCGTGCTGGCGGTGCTGACCGGCGAGGATCTGAAGGCGGACGGGCTTGGCGGCCTGATCTGCGGCTGGATGATCCACTCCAAGGACGGCTCGCCGATGAATGCCGGGCCGCACCCAGCGCTGGCCGACGGCAAGGTCCGCTATGTCGGCGACCATGTCGCGGTCGTCGTGGCCGACACCTACGCCCAGGCCAAGGACGCGGCGGAGCAGATCGAGGTCGATTACGACGTCCTCGGCGCCGTCGTCTCGACCGCCGACGCAACCGCCGACGGCCAGCCGACGGTCCATGACGAGATCGCCGCCAACCGGGTCTACGATTGGGAACTGGGCGACAAGGCCGCGGTCGACGCCGCCATCGCCGGCGCGCATCACGTCACCAAGGTCGACATCGTCAACAACCGGCTGATCCCCAACGCCATGGAGCCGCGGGCGGCGATCGGCGATTACGATTCAGGCGACGAGGGCTTCACCCTCTACACCACCAGCCAGAACCCGCATGTGGCGCGGCTGGTGCTGTCGGCCTTCGTCGGCATCGCGCCGGAGCACAAGCTGCGGGTGGTGGCGCCGGATGTGGGCGGCGGATTCGGCTCGAAGATCTTCATCTATGCCGAGGAGACGGTCTGCCTCTGGGCCTCGAAGAAGGTCGGCCGGCCGGTCAAGTGGACCGGCGAGCGGGTCGAGAGCTTCATGTCCGACGCCCATGGCCGCGACCATGTCACCACGGCCGAGCTGGCCATGGATGCGGACGGCAAGTTCCTGGCGCTGAAGGTCGACACCATCGCCAACATGGGCGCCTATCTGTCCACCTTCGCATCCTGCGTGCCGACCTATCTTTACGCCACCCTGCTGTCGGGCCAGTACGTCATCCCGTCGATCCACTGCAACGTCGAGGCGGTCTACACCAACACCGCCCCGGTCGACGCCTATCGTGGCGCAGGCCGCCCCGAGGCGACCTATGTGGTGGAGCACATCGTCGAGACGGCGGCGCGGGAGATGGGCATCGACCCGGCCGAGCTGCGCAAGCGCAACTTCGTGCCGGCCGACGCCTACCCGTACCAGACCCCGGTCATCCTGACCTATGACTGCGGCGACTACGGCAGGTCCCTGGACGAGGCGGTTAGAATCTCCGACTACGCCAATGTGGCCCAGCGCAAGGCGGACGCGCAGTCGCGCGGCAAGCTGCACGGGGTCGGCTTCTCCTCCTATATCGAGGCCTGCGGCATCGCGCCCTCGGCCGCCGTCGGCTCGCTCGGGGCCGGTGTCGGCCTGTGGGAGAGCGGCAAGATCCGCTTCAACGCCACCGGCAACCTGTTCGTCTATACCGGCAGCCACAGCCACGGGCAGGGCCACGAGACCACCTTCGCGCAGCTCATGTCGTCCTATCTGGGCATCCCCACCGACCAGGTGGAGGTGATCCACGGCGACACCGAGAAGACGCCGATGGGCATGGGCACCTACGGCTCGCGCTCGCTGGCGGTCGGCGGCTCGGCGCTGGTGAAGGCGGCGGAGAAGATCATCGCCAAGGGCAAGAAGATCGCCGCCCATCTGATGGAGGCGTCGGAAGGCGATATCGAATTCGCCGACGGCAAGTTCACCGTGGCCGGCACCGACAAGGAGAAGACGATCCAGGAGGTCGCCTTCGCCGCCTACGTGCCGCACAACTATCCGGCCGATCTGGAGCCGGGGCTGGAGGAGTCGGCGTTCTACGATCCGCTGAACTTCACCTTCCCCGCCGGCACCCAGATCTGCGAGGTGGAGGTCGACCCGGAGACCGGCGTGGTGGAGATCACCAACTTCGTCGCGGTCGACGATTTCGGCACCGTCATCAATCCGATGATCGTCGAGGGCCAGGTCCATGGCGGTATCGCCCAGGGCGTCGGCCAAGCGCTGCTGGAAGGCTGTGTCTATGACGACAGCGGCCAGCTCGTGACCGGCTCCTACATGGACTACACCATGCCGCGGGCCGACGATCTGCCCAGCTTCAAGGTCGGCCTGACCACCACGGTCAATCCGAGCAACCCGCTGGGCGTGAAGGGCTGCGGCGAGGCCGGCGCCATCGCCGCGCCGGCGGCGGTGATGAACGCCATCACCGACGCCATCGGCACCGACATGCAGATGCCGGCGACGCCGTCGCGGGTCTGGCAGGCGATTCAGTCGGCCCAGGCCGCCGAATAGGGAGGGAAAGAAACCATGTATGAGTTCGAATACCATAAGCCCTCCTCGGTCGCCGATGCGACGGCGGCGGTGAAGGGCGCGTCCGATGGCACCTTCATGGCCGGCGGGCAGACGCTGATCCCGACGCTGAAGCAGCGCCTGGCCTCGCCGTCCGACGTCATCGATCTGGGTGGCATCTCCGAGCTCTCGGGCATCCGCCAGGACGGCAACGACCTGGTGATCGGCGCCATGACCACCCATGCCGAGGTCGCCTCGTCCGATGCCGTGCAGCAGGCGATCCCGGCGCTGGCGGCGCTGGCCGAGGGCATCGGCGATCCGCAGGTGCGCAATTGCGGCACCATCGGCGGCTCGGTGGCCAACAACGACCCGGCGGCGGACTATCCGGCCGCCCTGGTCGGGCTCGGCGCCACGGTGCAGACCGACAGCCGCACCATCGCGGCCGATGATTTCTTCACCGGCCTGTTCGAGACGGCGCTGAACGACGGCGAGCTGATCACCGAGATCCGCTTCCCGATCCCGGCCAAGGCGAACTACCAGAAGTTCCCCAACCCGGCGAGCCGTTACGCCATCGCCGGCGTCATGGTGGCCGAGACATCCGGCGGCGTCCGCGTCGCGGTGACCGGGGCCGGCTCCGACGGCGTCTTCCGCGCCTCGGACATCGAGTCCGCCCTCTCCGGCGGCCTCAACGCCGGCGCCGTCGACGGCGTCACCATCGCCGCCGACAACCTCAACAGCGACATCCATGCGTCCTCGGAATACCGCGCCAACCTGGTCAAGGTCATGGCCAAGCGCGCGGTGGAAGCGATCGCCTAGGGGGTCCGCACAATACTCGCGTCACGGGCGCTGCCATTCCGGCGGCGCCCGTTTCGTTCGAGTACACTGCATTGAGCAGGGCACCGGCCGGGCCGCGTTGCCAAGCTCACACCATCACGCGGACAGGTCCCGATGGCAAAAGACCTTGTGCTTCAGTGCTCCTGCGGAAAGGTCTCCGGCCTTGTCACCGGCGCGTCGCCGGCGACCTTGAACCGGCTCGTCTGCTATTGCGACGACTGCCAGGCCTTCGCACGGCACGTCGGCCATGCCGACCAGATCCTTGACGCCAATGGCGGCACCGACATCTGCCAGACCAGCTTCGCGCGGGTCCGGTTCACCCAGGGTGTGGAGCATGTCGGCTGCGTCCGGCTCAAGCCGAAGGGCCTGCTGCGATGGCACACCACCTGCTGCCAGACGCCGATCGGGAATACGCTCGCCGGCCCCGGCATGCCCTTCGTCGGGCTGGTTCACGCCTGCCTCGGGGATGCCACCGACGGCACGCCGCGCGACGCGGTCACCGGCCCGATCCGGGGTTACGTCAACACCAAATTCGCGACCGGCGACACCGCCGAATTGAGGACGCGAAAGCACAACGTGCTGCGCGTAATCCTCCGCATGTTCGGAAAGATCGCCGGCGCGAGGCTTCGCGGTGACCACAAGCGGTCACCATTCTTCCAGCCCGGAACGAAGACCCCGATCGCCGCGCCCGTGACCCTGACCGACAGCCAGCGTGCGGAGGCGTATCGCTCCTGAGGCGTGGCTTGGGCAGCGGGCCGAACCGGCGGCCCTTGTCCGAGAGGTGGTACTCGGCCCGTGGCGGGATGCGATCGGCCACGATTGCATTTCCGCGGTTCCGGACAAGACTCTCCGCCCTTGGCCGCGGCCTCTCTGCTAGAATTGCGTGATTTCAATCATGCATTTCCGGAGCCCCCAATGATTGTCGCCGCCTTCAATGTCGAGAACCTCTTCGACCGCGCCAAGGTCTACAACGACGAGGATCCCGACGCCCACCAGGATGTGCTCGATGCCTTCGCGGAGCTGAATTCGCTGTTCGAGGAGCAGCCCTACAGCCAGGCCCACAAGAGCCGGATGCTGGAGCTGATCGAGCAGCTCGGCATGCTGAGGCGCGATCAAGGGACGTTCACCCGGATCCGCAAGATCCGCGGCCAGCTCATCTCCCGTCCGCGGTCGTCGCCGCCGTTCATCAAGGCGAACGGCCGCGAGGATTGGGTCGGCTGGTGCGAGCTGCGCACCGCGGCGGTCGATGAGGAGGCGATGCTCAACACGGCCCGGATGATCCGTGATGTGAACGCGGACGTGCTGGCCATCGTGGAGGCCGAGAGCCGGCCCGTGCTGCTCAAGTTCCATGAGATGATGATGGAGAAGCTCGGCCTGGACACCCCGCAGGGCTATCGCCACCTGATGATCATCGACGGCAATGACGACCGCGGCATCGATGTCGGGCTGGCGACCAAGACCGGGTTCCCGATCGGCGAGCTCCGCAGCCATGTGGACGACCTGAAGCCGGACGGACACCCGATCTTCAGCCGGGACTGCCCCGAATACGAGGTCACTACCCCGTCCGGCGCTCGGGTCATCGTTCTGCCCAACCACTTCAAGAGCAAGTTCGGCGGCAACAACCCGGCCAGCCGCGCCAAGCGGCGGGCGCAGTCGGAGGCGGTCGCCGGCTATTACCAGCGGCTCATCAGCGAGGGCGTGGAGAACGTCGTGGTTCTCGGCGACCTCAACGACACCCCGGACAGCGAGGAGCTCGCGCCGCTGCTCGCCGACACCGATCTCAAGGACGCCTCCGAGCACCCCGCATTCACCGAGTTCGAGTTCAATGCCGATAACGGCCACCGCGGCATCGGCACGCACGGGCTGGGCAATGACAACGCCAAGATCGACTACCTGCTCCTGTCTCCGGCCCTGTTCGACCGTGTCACCAATGGCGGCATCTTCCGCAAGGGGATTTGGCCCGGGTCCCAGCCGCCGCGCTGGGAGGTCTATGACGAGGTGAAGAAGAAGCACCACGCCGCGTCGGATCACCACGCGATCTGGGCCGACATCGACATCTGAGGTTCCGGGAGACGGCCCACCGGCGACGGACCGGCGGGCCGGCCTTCCAACGCGCTCATGACACCCGTCGATCCGGCGGGAAACCGCGCAAATACGTCATATTTCGATAATTCTAGAAATACCGTTTGACGCTACTCTCCGGCCGGCGTATATAGGCTGCATGGACCTGGAACACACAGCCGAACGCCTCGAAGCCCTGGGCAACGCGACCCGCCTCGGCATCTACCGCCTGCTGGTGCGGGCCGGCGATGACGGGCTTTCGGTCGGCGATGTGCAGGCGCGCACGGAGATCCCGCGCTCGACCCTGTCGCATCACCTGCATCGCCTCACCCGCGTCGGGCTGGTCAGCCAGGAGCGGCGGGCGACGACCCTGATCTGCCGGGCCAACTATGCGGTGATGAACGAGACCCTGTCGTTCCTGGTGTCGGAATGCTGCGCCGATGCGCAGGAGAACGAAGACGCGGCCTGACGGCCGGTTTTCTTTTGGCCTCATATTTCGATCCTTCTAGACGGATCGACATCCGGCGAAACGAAGCGAAATGATGACCTGCAACGAACAGCCATTCCACCAAGCCAGACGTCATTCCCGCGAAAGCGGGAATCTCGATGGTTTGCGCACACTGCCTCTCGAGGTTCCCGCTTTCGCGGGAACGACGGGCAAGGGTTGGGCTCAGCAAGGAACACTTAGATGACCACACTGGCGATATCGGCGTATCGGGCGGCTCTCGGCATCGACCGGGTGGTGGTGGCGATCCTGGCCATCTTCCTGGCGATCGCCCTGATATCCCCCGAACAAGCCCTGGAGAGCATCGCCTTCACCGGCGGCGCCCTGCTCGACGTGGGGATCTTCCTGCTGCTCTCCGTCGGCGTCACCGCCTATGCCAAGGCCTCAGGCTCCGACCGGCTGATCGCCAAGGCGTTCAGCGGCAAGACCGGCACCATGATCGTGGCGGCGTCCCTGATGGGCGCCCTGTCGCCGTTCTGCTCCTGCGGCGTGATCCCGCTGATCGCGGCCCTGCTGGCCATGGGCGTGCCGTTGCCGGCGGTGATGGCCTTCTGGCTCGCCTCGCCGATCATGGACCCGTCCATGTTCGTGCTGACCGCCGGGACGCTGGGCGTGGAATTCGCCGCCTACAAGACCTTCGCGGCCATCGCCATGGGCATGATCGGCGGCTTCGGCACCGCCGCCCTGATGGGCAGCGCCCTGTTCCGCCAGCCGTTGCGCGCCGGCATCGGCGATGGCGGTTGCGCCGCCTCCTCGATCCGCAGCGACGCCCCGCCGGTCTGGCGCTTCTGGGGCGAGACCAAGCGGCGCGAGGCCTTCTGGCGCACCGGCACCGACACCATCCTCTTCCTCGGCAAATGGCTGACGCTGGCCTTCGTGCTGGAAAGCCTGATGCTGGCCTACGTGCCGGCGGAGCTGGTCGCCTCGACCCTGGGCGGCGGCTGGCTCTCGGTCCTGGCCGCGACCTTCGTCGGCGTGCCGGCCTATCTCAACGGCTATGCCGCCCTGCCCCTGGTCGGCGGGCTCATCGAGCAGGGCATGGCGCCCGGCGCCGGCATGGCCTTCCTGCTGGCCGGCGGCGTCACCTCGATCCCGGCGGCCATCGCGGTCTACGCCCTCGCCCGGCTGCCGGTTTTCGCCGCCTACCTGACCTTCGCCCTGGTGGGGTCGCTGACCCTGGGCGCCCTGTTCGGAATGGTGGCCTAGCCACCGGCCCGGCCGGTACCGCCGGAATCCGCATGGAGACGGGATTCTGCCGCATAGATAAAATTATATCTTGATTTTAGATCAAATTTTATCTATCTCTATGGATGTTGGTGTTGGGGCTTGGCACCGGGATCCGCGCCTCCTCCCTCGACGGAACCGTCGGTGCCAGGCAGACTGTTACGCGGCCTCATCAGCCGCGTAGACCGGGGCGAGCCAAGTGCTCGCCCCGTTTTTCTTCGCGCTTCAGACGTCTTCCGGACCGACACCCGCTCCCGCACCGATGATGGTGCGGTCCGGGTGGTAGTGCGCCGGCTTGTCGCCGACGGTGGCGCCGCCGGTCAGCATGCCCTGCAGCTCCGGACCGAAGAATGTGTAGGGGAACCGCTTGGGCTCGGCGCTCACCGCGTCGAGACGCGCTCGAAGCGCGTCCGGGATCTCGAAATCGAGGGCGCCCAGATTGTCCTGAAGCTGGGCAAGCTTGGTAGCACCGATCAGCACCGTCGCGATGCCCGGCCGGTTGGCGACCCAGTTCACCGCGACTTGCGCCATGGAGCGGCCCAGGTCCTTCGACACGGCTTCCAGCTCCGCCACGATCGCCCAGTTGCGCTCGGTGAACTTCTCGAAGGCCGGGTTGCCGGACCCTTCCACCGTCTTCAGGCGGCCCTCGCCTTCCGCGCCTTGTGCGCCGGACCGGTATTTGCCGGACAAGAGGCCGGAGGCCAGCGGGCTCCAGACCATCACGCCCATGCCGTGGCGGGTGCCCAGATCGACGAACTCGTTCTCGATGGTGCGCTCGGCCAGGCTGTATTCGAGCTGCAGGGCGGAGACCGGCTCGTAGCCGCGCAGCTCGGCGATGGCCTGGGCGCGGGAGGCATACCAGGCCGGCACGTCGGACAGCCCGACATGGCGGACCTTCCCGGCGCGGACCAGGTCGTCCATGGTCCGCATCACCTCCTCGGCCGGGGTAAGCCGGTCCCAGGTGTGCAGGATGTACAGGTCGATGTAATCGGTGCCGAGCCGCTTCAGCGAGCCCTCGACCGCGCTCAGGATATGCTTGCGGCCATTGCCGCCGGTGTTCGGATTGCCCGGATCGGCGTTGTAGCTGAACTTGGTGGCGATCACCGCCTTGTCGCGCAGCCCGCGCTCGGCGATGAACCGGCCAAGCATCTCCTCGGACCGGCCGTTGGTGTACAGATCGGCGGTATCGAACAGGTTTCCGCCGGCCTCGACATAGGCGTCGAAGATCGCCTTCGACGTCGAGTCATCGGCGCCCCAGCCCCAATCGTCGCCGAAGGTCATCGTGCCCAGCGCGAGTCGGCTCACCTTCAAGCCGCTGCCGCCAAGGGTGAAATACTCCATCGTTCCGCTCCATTGCCTGCATGCGATGAAACGGATTTGGGGACGGCTCGGGGCGGGCTCTTGAACGAGCCGCTGAATGTCTTGTCGATTCCTGCTGTCAGCCTTGGCCGGCGAGCGCGCTGCGATACATCTTGGGCGTCATGCCGGTCGCCTGCTTGAAGACCCGGCTGAAATGCGCCTGGTCGGCGAAGCCGCAGGAGACGGCGATGCGGGTCAGCGGCGCGTCCGGCATGGCGAGACGCCTTTTCGCCTGCTCCACGCGGTAGGCGGTGACGAACTGCATCGGACTCTGGCCGATGGTCTGCTTGAAGAGACGGGAGAAATGGGAAGCGCTGAGACCCGCCTCGCCCGCCATACCGTCCAGCGTGATGGCGTCACCATAGCGCGCCGCGACATGGTCGAGCACGCGCTTGTAGTGCCGCGCGGTGAAGCCGCCCGCGAAACCCGGCCGTTCCGCCCGCCGGTCGCCATAGCGCTGGATCAGCTTGACCAGGAACACCCGCGCCAGGGACTCGAACAGCACCGCCGAGCCGATCTCGTCCGACGACAGCGCGTCGCACAGCATGGCGCCGGCCTGGCAGATGTCGGGGTCGGTGAATTGCGGCAGGTCGCGCAGCTGCGCCCCGGTCAGCACCACGCCGACCTCGCTGAGCGAAAAGCGCTCCAGCTTGTCCGGCTCCAGCGTGATGACGATGACCTTGGAGCGGGCATGCCAGCGCCAGCCGGACCGCACCCCGGCCGGCGTCACGATGATCTCGTCCTTGTGGTAGATGAAGTCGCGATGCTCGCCGTCGCGCCAGTTCTCCACCCGATGCGGCTCTTCCCGCAGATTGAGCAGGATGTGATGCTGATCGAACACCTCCGCCGGCATCGTCGCCGGCGCCGCCTCGAAATACTCAAGCGTCAGCAGGTCCGCAGCCGAGGGCCGCGCCAGGGCGGCGCTGTCCAGAAGCGGCGGCGAGGGGTAGATGTCCTGATAGCGACGGGGCATGGCCTTGCATCATATGGTGCCAGAGCGGCGCGGCGCACGCTGACTGTGCCAATGGCCTGGCGATGACCGACGCGGCTTCGGAATCGCGGCTGCTGCAGGCCGAGCGCAAGGGCCTGCGCCTGGCCATCCTGTGCCGGACGATCGCACTCGGCCTTGCCTTCATCTGGTTCGTCTCCTGGTCCGTGCTGGCCGGGCTTGTGCCCAATCTCTGGGTGCTCGCCGCCCTGCTTGGCCTGCTGGCGCTCGGGGTCGGAAACCTGCTGGTGATCGGCACGCCGTTCGATCGATGGTGGTTGAAGTACGTCATATACGGCTTTGATATCCTGGGCATCTGCGCCCTGTTCGTGATCGTGCCGATCAGCAGGGGTGACGCGATCCCGCAGATCGTCGCCTTCCGCGCCTACGGCATCTACTACCTGTTCCCGATGGTCGCGCTGGCCTGCCTGTCGCTGTCCTGGCGCCTGGTGATCTGGTCCGGGGTGATGGTGGTGGTCGGCTGGTGGGCCGCTTTCACGACCGTCGTTCGGGGCATGGACCAGCGGCTCTCCTGGGGCGACATGCCGCTCAACGCCATGCTGGAGGATTACGAGGCGGTCTTCCTGTCCTTCGATTTCGTCGGCACCGGCAACCGCATCGAGGAATCCGCCTCGGTGCTGATCGCCGCCTTGATCCTGGCGGTCGCCGTCTACCGGGCGCGGCAGGTCTTCTTCGCCCAGGTCGCCGCCGAGGCTGAGCGCGAGGCGGAACGCGCCGCACGGGAACGTATCGCCGGCACGCTGGGCCGCTTCGTGCCGGAGACGGTGGCCCGCAAGCTGATCGCTGACGAGGCGGCGCTGGCACCACATGTCCGCCACGGCGCCGCCCTGGTGATGGACATCCGCGATTTCACCGCCTTCGCGGCCGACCGCGATCCTGAGGATGTGATCACCACCCTCAACGCCTTCCTGGCCGACTGCGCCGACGTCGTCAGCGACCATGACGGCATCGTCATCACCTTCACCGGCGACGGCTTCCTGGCCGCCTTCAACGCGCCGCTGGACATCACGAACCCCGAGGCCGCCTCCCTGTCCGCCGCCCGTGCCCTCATCGCCCATGCCGATGGCAGCGGGTTTGCAATCCGCATCGGCCTCGCCGCCGGCCCCATCGCCGCCGGCAGCGTCGGCTCCTCCTCCCGCCAGGCCTTCACGGTGTATGGCGACACGGTCAACCGCGCCGCCCGTCTGGAGGCGCTCGGCAAAACGCTGGGCGAGACGGTTCTGATGGACGAGACGATCGCCAACGCCGACGCCGATGGCCTGCGATCGGTCGGCGATCACGCCATCAAGGGCATCGCGGAGCCGGTCCCCGTGTGGGCGGATGGCGGATATGGCCAGTCCGAAAAAGCGAAAAACGAATGAGGTATATGTAGCGATCCCGATCTATCGTTGATCGTGCACCGCAACGTGAACGTGGAGGCCCGATGGCGAGCGAATACGACATCCGCCTTGACCGGGCGGGCCGCCTGATCACCGATCACGCGATGGTCTGGGTGCGATATCTGCAGGCGCCGATCGAGCAGGTCTGGCCGGTGATCAGCACCAGGGACGGCTTGGCAACGTGGTGGATCGTGCCGCCCAGCGAATTCGACCTCAGGACCGGCGGCGCCTTCCGGCATCACTGGGACAACACCATCACGGGTTTCGAGGCGCCCCGTTACATCGACATCGACGAGCCGGCCGGCGCCTATCGCGGAACCGGCGGAATGCGGTTCGAGTTGACGCCCGTGGGGCCCGCTGAAACCGCCTTCCTGTTCCTCGCCACTTGGGGACCCGAGATCCGTGCCTCCGACTCCGCGACCGGAGAGATGCCGGACCTCGACAGGCAGCCTGGCGGCCCCGGAACCCCGTGGCCCGCTGTCGCGGCGGGCTGGCATGGAATGGTCGATCAGCTTGAAAAGCGGTTCAACGACGACGTCCCGACCCACCGCGACGAAGACCTCGGCGCGTTCTACATGCGCTACCTCGAGGACCAGTTTCGATTGCTCGACATGGTCCGGAGGGCACCGGACGATCGCGGCGCCTGACCTGAATCCGCATCCTAAGGCGGCGGCACGCTGTTCGGTTCCCACAGCTCGATCTTGTTTCCCTCCGGGTCCATGACCCAGCCGAAGCGGCCGTATTCGTGATCCTCGACCTTGTCATCGACCTCGACACCCGCCGCGCGAAGCTTGGCGAGCAGGGCGTCCAGGTCGTCGACCCGAAAATTGACCATGAAGGGCGCGGTGCTGGGCTCGAAATAGGTGGTGTCGTGCTTGAAAGGCCCCCAGACCGTATAGCCCAGCCTCTCCGGCCCGCCGGTCTCGCGCCAGTCGAAGGAGTAGCCGTACTCGTCGGATTCGATGCCGAGATGCTCGCGATACCAGTCCAGCAGCGCCTTCCGGTCCCGCGCCTTGAAGAAAATCCCGCCGATCCCCGTTACCCGCGCCATCTTCACCTCCGCGTCGACCAAAGCAGCGTCAGCATAGCGTGGTCGCGTTTGCCTTTCCTCTGCCATGCGCCATATTCGGGCGATGATCAGGGCGGCGGACAGCGCGGATGACGGCACGGTTGCGGGGATCGTCGGCTGGCTGCTGACCGAGGCGCGCCTGCTGCCGGATCTCAATTCCCTGCAGGAGGGCGTGTGCGCGCGTCTTGTCGGCGTCGGGGTGCCGCTGTGGCGGGTCACCTTCAACGTGCCGCAGCTGCATCCGCAGATGGTCGGCCAGATGTACACTTGGCTCTCGGACACCGGGCAATCGTCCCTCTGGGACATCCCGCGCAGCATCGCCACCTCGGCCAAGTATCACCACAGCCCGGTCGGGCAGATGCATCGCAGCGGCACCATGGTGCGCCGCCGGCTGGCCGGGGACGCCGCCGAGCTCGACTTCCCGCTGCTGGAAGAGCTCGTCGAGCAAGGCGGCACCGACTACGTCATGCTGCCAATGCCGGTCGGGGCGGCGCGGTCCGGCTTCTCCGGCGCCGGGCAGCCGGTGCGCGGCGTGCTGCTGGCCGCCTTCGGCATGACCACGAGGGCGCCTGACGGCTTCACCGACGACCAGATCGCCATCGTCGAGCGCGTCATGCCGGCGCTCAGCACCGTGGTCGAGAGCATGGTCAACCGCATCCGGGCGGAGCGGCTGCTGGACATCTATGTCGGCCACGAGGCGGGGCAGCGCATCCTCCGCGGCCAGATCACCATCGGTACCGGCCGCTCGATCCACGCGGTGATTCTGTTCTGCGACCTGCGCGATTTCACCCAGGCCTCGGAGACCCTGCCCAAGGACGACCTGCTGGACCTGCTGACGGATTACTTCGCCTGCATGGTCGGGCCGGTCGAGAAGGCCGGCGGCGAGGTGCTGAAATTCCTCGGCGACGGGCTGCTGGCGATCTTCCGGCTGGAGGATGACGAGGCGACCGACATGGCCGCCGCCCGGGCGCTCATCGCCGCCCTTGAGGCCGAGGCCGCCGTGAAGGACGCGAACGAAAAGCGCGCCGCCGACGGCAAGGCCGAGATCCGGGCCGGCATCGCCCTGCATGTGGGCTCGGTCATCTTCGGCAATATCGGCGCCGATGAGCGGCTCGACTTCACGGTGATCGGGCCGGCGGTCAATCTCGCCGCAAGGATCGAAAGGCTGTGCCGCGGCCTCGACAGCACCATCCTGACGTCCAAGGACTTCGCCGGGATCTGTCCCGTTCGGCTCGTCTCCAAGGGCGATCACGCGTTGAAAGGGGTCGCGGGGCGCCAGGAGGTCTTTGCGCCGGCCCTCGCCGCGACGCCATCTGAAACGGCCTACGATTCCGACGCGGAGTCCGTGGCCGTGGTCTGAAACGGCTTCAGCCGGGCGTAATCGTCCTCGCGGAACCGGTCCAGGGTCTCCCGCACGTCCTCGTCCCGTGTGCCGGCGAGCCCCAGAACGGTCGCGCCCAGCCGCAGGCTGCCCTCCAGCGCCTCCGGCACCACCTCGGTCGCGCCCGCCTCTTCCAGACGCGAAAGATCGGTCAGGTCCCGGCCGCGCACCACCACCGGCACCGTCGGGTAGCCGTGCCGCAGCGCCGCCACCGCACGCTCCGCCGGGCCGGGCTTGTCCAGGGTCACCGCCACCACCCGGGCCCGGCCGCCGCCGACGGCGGACATCACCTCCGCCCGGCTGGCGTCGCCATAGAAGACCGGCAGGCCATCGGCGCGGCATTCGGCGACCCGCGCCGGGTCCAGGTCCAGCGCGACATAGGGCACACCCTGGGCGGTCAGCAGCTCGGCGACCGTGCGCCCGACACGGCCGAAGCCGGCGATGACCACATGGCCGTCCAATTCGTCCCCGGCCTCGGTGTGTTGGATCCCATGGGCGGTGCGGTGCTCCAGCGCCTGGCTCCACCGCCGCCCGAGCGCGGCCAGCAGCGGTGTCGTCGCCATGGTCACGGCCACCACCAGGAACACCATCTGCGCCACATCGCCGTCCAGCACGCCCTGGAACACCGCGAAGCCGCCGATCACGAAGGCGAACTCGCCGCACTGCGCCAGCAGCAGCCCGACACGGACCGACAATGCCAACTCCAGCCGCAGCAGCAGCCCGAGGCCGGTCAGGATGGCGGTCTTGCCGATCAGCAGCGCCGCGGCGAGGCCGAGCACGAGGCCCGGATTGGCGGCCAATCGGCCGAGATCGACCGCCATGCCCACGGCCATGAAGAACAGGCCCAGGAACAGGCCACGGAAGGGCTGGATGTCGGCTTCGATCTGGTGCCGGTACTCGCTGTCGGCCAGCATCAGACCGGCCAGGAAGGCGCCCAGCGCCATGGACATGCCGGCATGCTCGGTGGCCCAGCCGGTGCCCAACGCCACGAAGATCGAGGTGGCCGCGAACAACTCCGGGTTCCGCGTCCCGGCGATCAGGCGATAGGCCGGGCGGATCACGAAGCGGCCGATGGCGGCGATCGCCACCAGGACAACCGCCGCCTTCAGCGCCGCGAAACCGAGGACCTGGATCAGACCGTCGCCCGCCCCGGCCAGCAGCGGCAGCAGCACCAGGAGCGGAATCACCGCCAGATCCTGGAACAGCAGCACGCCGATCGCGGCCCGACCATGCCGCGCCGTCACCTCGCCGCGCTCCACCAGATGCTGCAGCACCGCCGCCGTCGAGGACAGGGCCAGCGCCCCACCCAGCACCAGCGCCGCCACTGCGCCCTGGTTGAAGGCCAGCGCGATCACGCCGATCACCAGCGACGTCACCGCCACCTGTGCCAGACCCAGGCCCAGGATGTAGCGCCGCATGGCCATCAGCCGTGCCCAGGGCAGTTCCAGACCGATCGCGAACAGCAGGAAGATGACCCCGAACTCGGCCAGCAGCCGGGCCTCTTCAAGCTCGGTGATCAGCCCCAGTCCGTGCGGCCCGATCACCAGCCCGGCCGCCAGGTAGCCCAGCACCGGGCTGACCTTCAGACGCTGGAACAGCGGCACGAACAGGATGGCCGCCGCCAGGATGATCAGCGCGTCGTCCAGGGGCAGGGTGTGGGTCATGCCGCACGCCCCCGCGAGGAAGCGGAGCCACGGTGGTCAACCGCCCCGCTCCGCGTCGTCCCCGGGCTTGACCCGGGGACCCATGGGTCAGTGGGCGCCTTTGCTGGAAGGACCGGAACAGCGGGCAGATGGGTCCCCGGGTCAAGCCCGGGGACGACGCCGAAGGGTATGGCCGAGAACTCGCAGGTCTGCATGGCGCGGTCCGATAGGGAGAACCGAACCGATACCATGCGCCGCAACCCGGAGACAGCCGCATTGACCGAGATCAGCATCCGCTTGGCATACCGGCCGTCCATGCTACATAAGCAGGATGTCCCCGGCGCGCCTACGGGGTCACGTAGACTTGCCGATTGGACCGAGTGATGCCCGTTGCCCTTCCCGCCTCCGTCGAAGAGACGCTCGACCTGCTGGCCGCCGGCCACTATGTCGGCGAACGGTCGCTGGCGACGGCGCTCTACCTGGCGCTGAAGCTCAACCGGCCGCTGTTCCTGGAAGGCGAGGCCGGGGTCGGCAAGACCGAGATCGCCAAGGTCCTGTCCGAGACCCTGGGCCGCAAGCTGGTCCGGCTGCAATGCTATGAGGGCCTGGACGTCGCCTCGGCGGTCTATGAGTGGAATTATCCGCGCCAGATGCTGGAGATCCGCCTGACCGAGGCGGTCGGCGACCGCGACCGGGACAGCCTGGCCAAGGACATCTTCGCCGAGCAATTCCTGATCCGCCGGCCGCTGTTGCAGGCGCTGGAGCCCGACACCGCCGGCCCGCCGGTGCTGCTGATCGACGAGCTGGACCGCACCGACGAGCCCTTCGAGGCCTACCTGCTGGAGGTTCTGTCGGACTTCCAGATCACCATCCCCGAACTCGGGGTGATGAAGGCCGACAAGCCGCCGATCGTGATCATCACGTCGAACCGCACCCGTGAGATCCACGACGCGCTGAAGCGCCGCTGCTTCTACCACTGGGTCGACTTCCCCGACGCCGAGCGCGAGCGCCGCATCGTCGAGGTCAAGGCGCCCGGAACGCCGGCGGCGCTGTCGGCCCAGATCGTCGGCTTCATCCAGAAGCTCCGCCAGGAAGACCTGTTCAAGCAGCCGGGCATCGCCGAGACCCTGGACTGGGCCCAGGCCCTGACCGAGCTCGACGCCCTGGAGCTGGACCCCGCCGTCATCAACGACACCCTGGGCACCCTGCTGAAATACCAGGACGACATCGAGAAGGTGCAGGGCGAGGAAGCCGGCCGCCTGCTGAGCGAGGTCAAGGCCGAGCTGGCGGCGGTAGGTTGAGAGTTTGGAACCACAGAGGCACAGAGACACAGAGAACCAACAAGGACAGCCGTCATTCCCGCGAAGGCGGGAATCCAGGAATCCCGCCAGAGACGATGGCACGATCGGGAACACTGGATTCCCGCCTTCGCGGGAATGACGATTGAGGGGGATCGGGATGGTCAGACAATCGATAGTCAAGCACGGCACCACCGCCAGCACGCCCTCTCTGTGCCTCTGTGTCTCTGTGGTTCCCCTAATTCATGCCTGACACCGTCGCACCCTCCGGCCGCCTGGCGCTGAACATCATGCAGTTCTGCCGCGTGCTGCGCGCGGCCGGGCTGCCGATCGGGCCGGGCAAGGTGCTGCAGGCGCTGGAGGCGGTGCGCACGGTCGGCGTGGGCCGGCGCGGCGACCTCTACTGGACCCTGCACGCCGCGCTGGTCAACCGCCGCGACCAGCGGCCGCTGTTCGACCAGGCCTTCCACATCTTCTGGCGCAACCCGGACATGCTGAAACGGGCCATGGCGCTGATGCTGCCGCAGATCGACGGCGGCCGCGACGAGTCCCAGGAGCAGATGATCCGCCGCCTGGCCGAGGCCATGGCCGACCGGCGCACGCCGGCCCAGGGCGACGCCGGAGAAGACGACGAGCCGCCCGAGATCGAGATCGACGCCGCCCTAACCTTCTCCGACAAGGAAGTCCTGCAGCATATTGATTTCGAACAGATGTCCTCCGAAGAGCTGGCCCAGGCCAGGCGCGCCATCGCCGAGATGCGCCTGCCGGTCCGGCCGATGCCGACCCGCCGCTTCGATGTCAGCACGTCCGGTGGCCGGGTCGATCTGCGGCGCACCCTGCGCCGCAGCCTGCGCGGCGGTGGGGCCGGCATCGAGCTGGTGACCAAGACCCGCCGCTACCGGCCGCCGCCGATCGTGGCGCTGTGCGACATCTCCGGTTCCATGAGCCGCTATTCGCGCATGCTGCTGCATTTCCTGCACGCGGTGACCACGGACCGCGACCGGGTGCACAGCTTCGTTTTCGGCACAAGGTTGACCAACGTCACCCGCTACCTGCGCTATCGCGATGTCGACCAGGCCCTGGACCGGGTCAGCGAGGCGGTCGAGGACTGGTCCGGCGGCACCCGCATCGGCCATTGCCTGCACGACTTCAATCGCTGGTGGGCGCGCCGCGTGCTGGGCCAGGGCGCGGTCGTGCTGCTGATCACCGATGGGCTGGACCGCGACGCCGGCCACGAGCTGGCACCGCAGATCGACCGGCTGCACCGCAGCTGCCGGCGGCTTATCTGGCTCAATCCGCTGTTGCGTTGGGACGGCTACGCGCCCAAGTCTTTAGGGGCGCGGGAGATGATGCCGCATGTGGACGAGTTCCGCTCGGTGCACAATCTGGACAGCCTGGCGGATCTGACCGCGGCGTTGTCCCGCGAGGACGCCGGCACCGACATCGCCCGCTGGCGGTCCATGGCGGCGGCGTAGCGGGTTGTTGGAGAGGAGTGCGCTGAACAGTCGACGTCATCCTTCGACAGGCTCAGGATGAGGTTCTTGGGGGCTGGCAACTGCCAAATGGCACATCCAGCCCCCAGCACCTCATCCTGAGCCTGTCGAAGGATGACCGTCGGATCTGAAGCACGATAGGTCGGGGAAACACATGGCAGGACACGACGCGATCCTGGAACAGGCCGCGCGGTGGCGCTCCGAAGGCCTCGACGTGGCGCTGGCGACCGTCGTCAGCACCTGGGGCTCCTCGCCGCGCCCGACCGGCAGCCAGCTCGCCGTCGACCAGGACGGGCGCATGGTCGGATCGGTTTCCGGCGGCTGCATCGAGGGTGCCGTCGTCCGCGAGGCCATCGAGGCCATGCAGACCGGCAAGCCGCGCCTGCTGGAATACGGCGTCACCGACGAGCAGGCCTGGGATGTCGGCCTCGCCTGCGGCGGCACGGTCCAGGTCTTCGTCGAGAAGGTCGAATGAAACCGGCGATCCTGAACCTGGTCCTGAAGGCGCGGCAGGAGAAGCGCCCGACGGTGCTTCTCACCCATCTCGACAATGGCGCCCAGACGGTGATCGTCGACGGTGCGCCCGACGGTACCCTCAACCTGACGCCGCAGTTGATGACCGCCGTCGCGGAGGCGCGCACCGCCGACCGCAGCCGCCGCATCGAGACGCCGGACGGCCCTGTCTTCATCCAGATCTTCAATCCGCCCCTGCGCCTCGCCATCATCGGCGCGGTGCACATCGCCCAGCCCTTGGCGCCGATGGCGAGCCTGGCCGGCTACGACGTCACCGTGATCGATCCCCGCCGCGCCTTCGCCAGCGACGAGCGCTTCCCTTCCGTCACCGTGCTCACGGACTGGCCGGATGAGGGCATGGCGGCGGTGAAGCCGGACAAGCGCACCGCCGTCGTCGCCCTGACCCATGATCCGAAGCTGGACGATCCGGCTCTGGACGTGGCGCTGAAGTCCGAGGCCTTCTACATCGCTGCGCTGGGGAGCCGGAAGACCCATGCCAAGCGGCTGGAACGACTGGCCGCGCTGGGCCATCCGCCGGAAGTTCTGGCCCGCATCCACGGGCCGGCCGGCCTTGCGGTGGGCGCGGTATCGCCGGCGGAGATCGCCATCGCCATCATGGCCCAGATGACGTCCGCCCTGCGCCAGACGCCGGCGCCGGCCGAGGCCGCCGCGTGAGATTTGGCGACATCCCGCTGGCCGAGGCGGAGGGGGCGATCCTGGCCCATTCCGTCCGCGAGGCCGGTTTGGTCTTCAAGAAGGGCCGCCGGCTCAGCGCCGAGGATGTCGCCGGGCTCAAGGCCGCCGGGCGCCGCGCCGTGGTTGCGGCGGTTCTGGAAGCGGGCGACGTGCATGAGGACGAGGCCGCCGGCCGGCTGGCCGCCGCCGTCACCGGCGATAACCTGACCGCCAGCGCCCCCTTCACCGGCCGCGTGAACCTGTTCGCAAGCGAGCGCGGGCTGGCGGTGATCGACCGCGAGCGGCTGGACCGCATCAACCGGATGGACGAATCCATCACCATCGCCACCCTGCCGCAATACGCCCCGGTCGAGCCGGGCCAAATGGTGGCGACCATCAAGATCATCCCCTTCGCCGCGCCTGACTCCGACCTGCAGCTGAGCGAGGCGGTGGCGCAGACCGACGCCGATGGCGTCGTCCGGGTCGCGCCCTACCGACCGCGCAAGGTCGGGCTTGTGCAGACCCGCCTGCCCGGCACAAAGCCCAAGGTGCTGGACAAGACCAGCGAGGTGACCGCCGCGCGGCTGGAGCCCATGGGCATGACGATCGCCCGCGACCGCCGCTGCGGCCACGCCGCCCGGACCCTGGCCGGCGAGGTCCGCGCCATGCTGTCAGAGGGCGCCGGCCTGGTGCTGATGGTCGGCGCCTCGGCCATCACCGATCGCCGCGACGTGCTGCCCGAGGCGATCGAGCTGGCCGGCGGCTCCGTCGAGCATTTCGGCATGCCGGTCGATCCGGGCAACCTGATGCTGCTCGGCGCTGTCGACGGTGTGCCGGTGCTGGGCCTGCCCGGCTGCGCCCGCTCGCCCAAGCTGAACGGCTTCGACTGGGTGCTGCAGCGCCTGGCCGCCGACATCCCCGTCACCCGCGCCGACATCATGGCCATGGGGCTGGGCGGGCTGTTGACCGAGATCCCGTCCCGGCCCCTGCCCCGCGCCCAGGCGGCCAAGGACTCGCCGGCCGTGGAGCCGCCCCGGGCGCCGCGCATTGCCGCCATCGTCCTGTCCGCCGGCCAGTCGCGCCGCATGGGCGCCCGCAACAAGCTGCTGGCGGAGATCGACGGCACGCCCATGGTGCTGCGCGCGGTGGATGCCGCGCTCGCCTCCCAGGCCGGCCCGGTCATCGTGGTCACCGGCCATGAGCGCGACGAGGTCGAGGCGGCGCTGGCCGGACGCGATGTCGTGCTGACCCATAACCCGGATTTCGCCGAGGGCATCAGCACGTCGCTCAAGGCCGGGCTGGACGCGGTGCCGGATACGGCGGATGGGGCGGTCATCTGTCTCGGCGACATGCCGCTGGTCTCCGCCGGCCTGCTGGACCGGCTGATCGCCGCCTACAATCCGACCGAGGGCCGCGCCATCATTGTGCCCACGCGCGAGGGCAAACGCGGCAACCCGGTCCTGTGGGATCGCCGCTTCTTCGCCGAGATGCACCGGGTGGCCGGCGATGTCGGCGCCCGGCACCTGATCGGCGACTACGCGGAGCTGGTCGCCGAGGTGGAGACGGAGGATGCCGCCGTGCTGACCGATATCGACACCCCGGACGCGCTCGACAGCATCGCCGGCGGAGCTTCCTGAGCCATGCCCGACTCCCTCTATCAGCAGGCGATCCTGAAACACGCCAAGGCGGCGATCGGCGCCGGCAAGCTGGAGAACGCGACCGTCGAAGCCACCGTCGACAACCCGCTCTGCGGCGACCGCGTGACCGTCAGCCTCGCCCTGGACAACGGCACCATCACCGCCATCGGCCACGTGGTGCGCGGCTGCGTGCTCTGCGAGGCGTCGGCGTCCCTTCTGGCACAGCACGGCCCCGGCCTGTCGGTGGAGGACATCCACAGCGCCTCGCACGCCTTCCAGGACATGATCCGAGATGACGGCCCGGTCCCGGAGAACTGGCCCGACCTCTCCACCTTCGAGCCGGTCCGTGCCGCCAAGAGCCGCCACGAATGCGTCCTCCTGCCCTTCGAGGCGGCGACCAAGGCGCTGAACTCCGCCGACGGCGAATAGGACAGTACCCGCACCCCTCACCCAGCTCCGGCTAAGGCTCGCCCCCTGGTCTCGCCAAGCCTGCGCAACCCTCTCCCGCAAGGGGAGAGGGACCTTGCAGCGCGCACTGATACCCCCTCTCCCCTGGCGGGAGAGGGTTGAGAAGGCTTGGCGAGGCGCAGCCGAGCCCTAGCCGGAGCTGGGTGAGGGGGAATTGTCGCAGCCAGAACGTCGACTGTCCGGCAGATTACGCAGCCAATCGATGACCAGACCGCTGATGCCGAACCGATGCAGGTCGTTGTGGCCGGCGGCGGGGATGAAATGCGCGGTCTTCGGCTCAGGCGCCGCATCGAAGAGCTGTCGGCCGAAGCGGGTCGGGACGACGGTGTCGGCCTCGCCGTGGATCAGCAGGATCGGCGCCGCGACGCGGCCGATCTTTGCCAGACTGTCGAAGCGGTGGGTCATCAGCAGTCCCACCGGCAGGAAGGGCACCCGGCCCTGGCCGACAGCCACCGTGCTGGTGAACGGCGCCTGCAGGACCAGGCCGGCGATCTCGTGTTCCACCGCCATCTGCACGGCAACGCCGGTGCCGAGGGATTCGCCGTAGAGGACGATGCGGTCTGCCGGCACGCCGGTGTCCGCCAGCCAGGCGATCGCGGCCCGGCCGTCGGCGTAGAGGCCCGCCTCGTCCGGCTGGCCGGGATTGCCGCCATAGCCGCGATAGCCAGCCAGAAGAACGCCGTAACCGGCATCCAGATAGGGTCCGACCAGCGGCGCCCGGCCACCGTGATGGCCGGAATTGCCGTGGAAGTAGACAAGTGTCGGACGGTCGTCCCGGGCGGCCCGATACCAGCCGCCAAGCGGCAGCCCGTCGGCGGTGACGTAGTGCACGGCCGTCATGCCGGCACGCGCGGCCGCCTCCGGGGACGCGACGCCGCGCGGATGGTAGAGCGGATTGCAGGCGGCCAGGACCAGCGCCAACACAATGGCCGCCGGCAGGGCCCGCCGCACGCTAGCCATCGCCGGCAGCAGACAGCGTGTCGAGGAACGTCAGCACCTGCTCGGAGATGCCGTAGAAGTCCAGGTCGCTGTGGCCGCCGCCTGGGACGAACAGGGCGGTCTTGGGCTCGTTGGCGGCCTCAAACAGGCGGCGGCCGAAATGGATCGGGATGACCCGGTCGGCGTCGCCGTGCATCAGCAGCAACGGTGCAGCGATGCGGCCGATCTTGGAGGCATTGTCGAAGCGGTCCCACATCAAGAGGCGCACCGGCAGCCAGCGATAGACGGCCTGACCGACATCCACGGCCGAGGTGAACGGGGCCTCAAGCACCAGGCCGGCCACCGCATGCTCCGTCGCCATCTGCACCGCTACCCCGGTCCCCAGCGATTCACCGTAGAGCACGACCGATCCGGCCTCGATCCCCTGCCCGGCCAGCCAGGCCAGCGCCGCCCGGCCGTCGGCGTAGAGTCCGTCTTCCGTCGGCTTGCCGGGATTGCCGCCATAGCCGCGATAGCCGGCCAGCAGCACGCCGTAGCCGCGCGCCATGTAGGGCTGCATCGCGCCGGCCCGGTCGCCGTGCTGGCCGCCATTGCCGTGGAACCGCACCAGCGTCGGCAGCCCGTCCCGCGGCGGGTGGAACCAGCCGGCGATCTCCAGCCCGTCCTCGGTCCGGTAGGTCACGGTCTGCATCAGCCCGCCGGTGCGCTCGGCCGCGTCCCGGGCATCGGTGGAGGGGAAATACTGCAGGCTGCGCTGGAAGACGAAGACCAGGGCGACCACCGCCAGATAGGCGACGAACGCCGCGATCAGCCACCCCATCACTCGCCGTCCCAGCTTGCCGCGCATCGGCGGAGAGTGGCACAGCGGCATCGCCGGCGGAAGATGAGCCTGTCGGATGAGGGAAACGGGGAGATGCCGGCTATCCTCGTCCTACCTGGACAAGGGGCCGCCCGCATCGTGACCGGACGGGCTGGAGCGCGCGGCTCAGCCCTTCTGACGATCCCGGGAATCGACAAAGCGCGCGATGGCCAGAAGGCCGATCGCCAAGCCGATTACCAAGGTCGCGAAAATGGTTGCCATATCAACTGTTCCCCACGGCGATTGTTCGCCGTACCCCGCTTCAATGGTATGATAATTAACCTACGAGCCGAATCAAGCGTTTACGCGCCGATTTAAAGGCAATTTTCCGAATATGCGGTTAATTCACGGCACAACGTTGAAAACGTTGTGAGTCTCGCGACTTAGCCGTGCACACCGGACCGCCTCGGCTCAACCCGTCTCTGATAGCCAAGGGGTCTAACGCGGCTGTCACGGCGGCGAAGTGATCCGTGTCACCATCGTCGGCAGGCTTAGATCGGCGCGCACACGCCCCTCTTTGCGTCGTCCCCGGGCTTGACCCGGGGACCCATATCGACCGCCGGGCTGGCCTTCTCAGATCGCGGCGATCGCCAACGATGGGTCCCCGGGTCAAGCCCGGGGACGACGCGTTGGTGGTGACGGACCGCGCTGTTACACCGACGTGTCCGGATCCAATGGGAAGATCGGCCGGCGCACGCGGCGGAATTTGAGTTGGCCGTAATCGGAGGTGGTCACGCCGAGACCGGCGCATTCCACCACATGGCGCACCACCGGCCAGAACCCGGCCCGCCAGTGCACCCGCGACTTGAGCATGATGAAGCGCTTGGCGGCCGGCTCGATGCCCAGGCTCTGCAGGCAGCCCAAATCCCAGGGCTCGTGGTGGCGCTCGATCACCACGATCTCCACCTTGCCGGTGTCCAGCACGGCGGTGCGGCCCATGCCGACGGTGACGCCGGTATACATCGGCCCGCGGATCGTATACTGGCCGTCCGACAGCAGCTTGACCCGGCCGGTGACGCTCAGCGGCTCGCCGACCTTCCCGATCGCCGGCATGTCCAGCTTGCCGCCCAAGTCGACCGTGACCTCGGCCCCGATGCCGGCCTCCATCATCGCGTCGACCGCCTGCGGATCGTGGATGGCGAAGGCGGCCACGTCCTCCAGCCCCTGGCGCAGGATCTCGCCCAGAACCGTCATCACGTCCTGGGTGCCGCCGGAGCCGCAATTGTCGCAGTGGTCCAGCATGAGGACCGGCCCTTCGGCCAGCTTCGCCGCCCGGGCCACCGCCTCGGCCGCCGGCTCGCTGCGATAGACGAAGCCGTGCCGGTTCTTCCAGGCCCGGTCCAGGATCGAGTCGCAGATCGCCCGCGCCCCGTCCGCATCGCCATCGGTGACGGCGACGACGCTGATGCCGGCATCGTGGATATCGGCATGGGGGAAGCCCCCGAAGACCGAGACCGCCAGCGCACCCTCCGCCTCGGCCTGACGGGCGGCGGCGATCAGCTCGCGCATCGGCGAGTCGGCGCTGCCCTGGCGCATGATGTGCGGCAGCATCGGGCGGTTGCCCCAGGCCATGGCCGGCCGGCAGCCGCCCTTCAGCGCCTTGAAGGCGATACGGCCGGCCAGCTCGCCGGTCTCGTACATGTCGGTATGGGGATAGGTCTTGAAGCCTGTCACCACATCGGCGTTGTCGACGATCTTGTCTGAGAGGTTGCCGTGCAGGTCCAGCGCCACGGCGATCGGTGTCTCCGGCGCCAGGCCGCGCAGGCGGGCGACCAGCTCGCCCTCCCCGTCCTCGTGGCTCTCGGTGACCATGGCGCCGTGCAGGTCGAGCAGGATCAGGTCGCAACCCTTGTCCACCTCCTCGGCGATGGCGTCGGAAAGCCTCGCAAAGGCCGCATCCTCCACCGGGCCGCTGGGCCAGGCTTCCGCCGCCACCGGCGTGACGATCTCCGCGCCCTCGGCCCGCGCCAGGTCGATGAAGGCGCCCATCGGCGTGGCGGTCTTCTCGTAGGCCGCCAGCGCCTGCCCGTCCCATTCCGGCCCGCCATTGCCGAATCGGGTAATCGGCGTGGGGACCGGCGAGAAGGTGTTGGTCTCGTGCTTCATCATCGCGATGACGACGCGCATGGGCTGCCCCTGTATCCTGGTTTCCTCCCGTCGGACCAAGATAGCGCAGCACCGGGCGTGGCCGGCGGGAATAAATCACCCCGGCCGGTGTCAAACCGGTCACCCGCGGCGATGAACGCCGCCGGCCGCAACGGGACAGGCGATGACCGACCGCGGTTCACTGATCGAACTTGAAATCCCGCGTCTCAGGCGCTTCGCCGGCGCGCTGACCCGGGATCCGGACTGGGCCGACGACCTGGTCCAGGACTGCATCGAGCGCGCCCTGACCCGGTGGGATAGCTGGCGCGGCGACGGTTCGCTGCGGGCTTGGCTGTTCGCCATCCTGCACAACCTCTATGCCAACGGCGCCCGGCGCCGCGGCCGGCTGAGGGCGCTGTTCCGCAGCGCGGAGGATTCGCCGGAGCCGGCCCTGCCGGCCCGCCAGACCGATGCCATCAGCCTGCATGATCTCGACCGGGCGCTCCGGCAGCTTCCCGACGACCAGCGGCAGGTGGTGCTGCTGGTCGGGCTGGAGGGCTTCAGCTATGCGGAGGTGGCCGGGATCGTCGATGTGCCGATCGGCACCGTCATGTCCCGGCTGTCACGCGGCCGGGAGAAGCTGCGCGGATTGATGGCGGCCGGCGCGGAGCCGGCCGGCCCGACCCTGCGGAGGGTCAAATGACAAACGATTGCGAACGACCCGTCACGCTGGACGACCTGAACGCCTATGTGGACGACGCGCTGGACCCTGTGCGCCGGGCGGAGGTCGAGGCGTATCTGACCAGCCATCCCGATGCCGCCGCCCAGGTGCTGGCCTATCGCCGGCAGAACGAGGGCCTGCGGGACCTCTTCGGCCCGATCGCAGATGCCGGCGTGCCGTCGGCGCTGAGGCCCGCCAACGTGTCCGCCCGCCGGCGCGGTCGGCGCCGGGCGATCGCTCTGCAGGCGGTAGCGGCGATGTTCCTGCTGGCGATCGGCGTCGCCGGAGGCTGGCAGCTCAACGATGCCTACCGGCCGATCGCCATGGCCGAGGCGCCGGACTTCACCCGCGACGCCACCGCGGCACACGTGCTGTACACCAATGAGCGACGCCACGCGGTCGAGGTGGGTGCGGAGGAGGAGCACCTGTTCCGCTGGCTGTCCAACCGCCTGGGCACCGACGTCAAGGCGCCGGACCTCGCCGGGCTGGGCTTCCGCCTGATGGGCGGCCGGCTGCTGCCCGGCACGGAGAAGCCGGCGGCCCAGTTCATGTACGAAGACGACATGGGCGAGCGGCTCACCCTCTACATCCGTCCCGACCCGGGCACCGAGGAAACCCGCTTCGAATATGTCAGCGAGGACGGGGTCGGCGCCTTCTACTGGGTGGAGGGCCGCTTCGGTTACGCGCTGATCGGCGCCCAGCCCCGCGAGCCGCTGCTGCGCGCGGCCCGTCTGGTGTATCTGGACCTGTCGGGGGAGTGAGGGGTCATGGCGGGCCGGCCAACAACCAACCACCACCGTTGTCATTCCCGCGAAGGCGGGAATCCAGTCTACGGCGCCTCGCAGTCGGCGAGATCCTGAACACTGGATTCCCGCCTTCGCGGGAATGACAACGGAGGTTGGTTGGTACTCTAACGCGGCACTGTCGCTTCCCGCGCTCACACCATGTCCATCACCCCGTACCCCGCATAGGCCGCCTTGAGGGACCAGCGGCGCAGTCCCGGCAGGAGGAATCGCCGGGGCGGCTGGGCGACGACGGCGGGCAGGATGTCGTTGGCGCTGCGGGAGCCGGCGATCAGCTCCGCCGCCGCCCGGCCCGACCAGGTGCCGCCGGCCACCCCGTTGCCGTGATAGGCCAGCGCGTGGAACACGCCGGGATGGTCGGCCGACTGTCCGATCAGCGGCGTGCGGTTCGCCGAGACGCAGACCAGTCCGGCCCAGCTCTGGGCAATCTTCGGCAGCTCCCAGTCCGGGAACATGGCGTGGAACCAGGCGGCGGCACGCTCGCGCAGCCGCGCCTCGTGCCCGGGAGCGCCCCTGGTGTCGCCCCGGGTGCCGATCATCAGCCGGCCATCCGGCAGCAACCGGACGTAATGCAGCATCCGCCGTGTGTCGAAGAGCGGCGTTTCGGTGGTCCAGCCCAGGGTCTCGCGCTCGGACTTGGTCAGCGGCTCGGTCGTCACGATGCCGGAGATCACCGGCAGCACGGTCCCGGCCAGGGCAGGATGCAGATCGTCGTCGGTGTAGCCGTTGGTGGCGACCAGCACCTGGCGGGCGAACACGCTGCCGCCCTGGCTGATCAGCCGGTGCTGGCCGCCGGTCGTCGTCCAGCCGATCACCCGGGTGTGGGGATGCACCGGAACCCCGGCATCCAGCACCGCCTTCAGCAGCCCGTGCAGGTATTTCAGCGGGTGCAGGCCGAACCCGTCCTCGTGATGCAGGGCGGCATGGGCCTCCTGGCCGCCGAACCCGCGCTCGACCAGCGCGTCCCGGTCAAGGAAGCTGCAGGGAGCGCCCAGGGTCTCGGCCCGGAAGGCCGCCTCCGCTTTCAGCCCCTCGACCCGGGAACGCCGATGGGCGATCTCCAGGATGCCGTCCCCCTGGATGTCGGCCTCGATCTCCCGGGTCTCGATCAGCTCGGCCACCAGCGCAACGGCATCGCGCTGGCTGGCGTAGTAGCGCTGCGTCTCCTCCAGACCGAAGCGGCGGATCATCGCCTTGTCGGACAGCTTCGTCGCGCCGATGCCGCAGAATCCACCATTGCGGCCCGACGCGCCGCCGCCCGGTGGCCCGGCATCCACCACCCGGACATCGACACCCAGCTCGGCTAGGTGCAGCGCCGCCGACAAGCCGGTATAGCCGGCCCCGATCACCGCCACGTCGCATTGGAAGTCGCCGTTCATCTTGCGCGCGCCGTCGGGCGCCGAGTCGGCGGTCGCCTCCCAATGGCTGCCGGCCGCCCGATTGGGGTCGTGCATGTTCGGATGGTAGAGAGGGGCCAAGATCGCGCTCCTAAACGGCCGTCACGGTCGGCACGCAACCGCTGCAATCGTCATGCACAGCCGCTACACTCCCGCGATCGGAGTACAGCCGGATGCATCGGGCGGGTGCAGACCGTCATGCAGACGAGCGGCAACCAGGGAGTGATCATGAACAAAATTAAGACCCTGCTTTCCTCGGTCGCGATTCTGGCGACCTTTGGGGCGGCACCGGCGGTCGCGGAGCCGGTATCACTGACCATCCTGCACGTCAACGATTTGGACGACATGGAGGAGTCCGGCGGGCGCGGTGGCGTGGCCCGGCTGGTTACGGTCATCGAGGCGGAACGCGCCAAGGGCGGCAATGTGCTGGTCACCAATGGCGGCGACGCCATCTCGCCCTCGCTCATGTCCGGCTTCGACGACGGCGCCCACATGATCGACCTGTACAACGGCGTCGGTTTCGACGTGATGGTGCTGGGCAACCACGAGTTCGATTTCGGGCCCGAGGTCGCCAAGGCGCGAATCGCCGAGGCCCAGTTCCCCATGCTGGGCGGCAATGTCTTCGACACCGACGGCGAGATCATCGACGGCGCGGTCCCGACCTGGACCACCCAGGTCGGCGACTACACCGTCGGCTTCCTCGGCCTGACGACGCTGGGCACGATGGTCAAGTCGAGCCCCGGCGACCTGTTCTTCGCGCCGATCACCGACACCGCCCAGAGCCTGGCGGCGGAGCTGCGGGACGGCGGCGCGGATTTCGTCATCGCGCTGGCCCACACCGATGTCGGCGAGGACCGGGATCTGATCGCCCAGGGCGCGGTCGACCTGATCCTGAGCGGCGACGACCACCTGCTGACCAGCTATTACGACGGCCGCATCGCCATGGTGGAATCGCGCGAGCAGGCGGATTACGTGACGGCGGTCGACCTGACCTTCGAGACCGTGGAGAGCCGCGGCCGCGAGCGCTTCGTGTGGACGCCCAGCTTCCGCACCATCGACACCGCGACGGTCGAGCCGGATGCGGACATGGCGGCCAAGGTCCAGGTCTATCTCGACCAGCTCTCGGCCGAGCTGGACGTTGAGATCGGCACCACCGACACCCAGCTCGATTCGCGCCGCGCCTCGGTACGCTCCGGCGAGACGGCGATCGGCAACCTGATCGCCGACGCCATGCGCGAGGCGGTCGACGCCGACGTGGCGATCACCAATGGCGGCGGCATCCGCGCCGACCGGATCTACGATCCCGGCACCGTGCTGACCCGCCGCGACATCCAGTCCGAGCTGCCCTTCGGCAACGTGACGGTCAAGCTGGGCCTGACCGGCGCCGACATCCTGGCGGCGCTGGAGAACGGCGTCAGCCAGGTCGAGGACCGCGGCGGCCGGTTCCCGCATGTCTCGGGCATGACGGTCACCTACGACCCGTCGGCCGCCCCCGGCAGCCGCATCGTGTCGGTCAAGGTGGGCGAGCAGGATTTGATCCCCTCCGCCACCTACTCGCTCGCCACCAACGACTTCGTGGCGCGGGGCGGCGACGGGTATTCGTCCTTCGTCGACGCGGAGATGCTGATCGACCCGGCCGGGGCGCGCTTCATGGCGGCCCAGGTGATGGAGTACATCGCCGAGGCGGGGACCGTGTCACCGACGGTCGAGGGGCGGATCGTCACGACGCAGTAGTCGGGGCATCTTTGCCGGTTTGAGGGCCACGGCCAAAGGAAAGGCCGTGAGCCCTCACCCGGCTCGCTGACGCTCACCACCCCCCGATCAAGCCGGGGGCAGGCTCTCTCCCAGCGGGAGAGGGTCTTTTTTCCAACGGCGCGCTCAACCCTCTCCCCCTGGGAGAGGGTGGGCTGCCAAAGGCAGACCGGGTGAGGGCTGTTCGCGCCCTCTCCCCAAGGACCACCATGACCGCACCTCCCGTGACCGCGGCCGAACGGTTCGGCTCGGCCGAGTGGCATCGGCGCGTCTGGCGCATCGCCGGGCCGATCATGCTGTCCAACGTGTCGACGCCGCTGATCGGCATCGTCGACACCGCAGTGGTCGGGCATCTGGAGCACGCCTACTACATGGGCGCGGTGGCCATCGGCTCGGTCATCTTCAGCTTCCTGTTCTGGGGGTTCGGCTTCCTGCGCATGGGCACCACCGGGCTGACGGCGCAGGCCAAGGGCGCCGCCGACCATGACCGGGTCCGCGCGACGCTGCTGCGCGCCCTGGCGCTGGGCGCCGTGATCGGCGTCGGGCTGGTGCTGCTGCGGGTGCCGATCTCCGGGGTCAGCTTCGCCCTGTTCGACGCCAGCGCGGATGTGGAGCGGCATGCGGCGGATTACCTGGACATCCGCATCTGGGGCGCGCCGGCCGCGCTGGCCAACTATGTGGTGTTCGGCTGGCTGGTCGGCCTCGGGCGCACCGGCCTGCTCTTCGCCCTGCAGCTGGTGCTCAACGGGACCAACGTGCTGCTGGACCTTATTTTCGTGGTCGGGTTCGGCTGGGGCGTGCCGGGCGTGGCGGCGGCGTCGCTGATCGCCGAGATCGTTGCCATGGTCGCCGGCATCGCCGTGGTCCTGTCGATCGCCCGCGGCATGCCCGGGCGGTGGGATCTGGCCAGGCTGTGGGATCCGGCCGCGATCCGCCGCCTGCTGGCGGTCAACCGCGACATCTTCATCCGCACCCTCTGCCTGGTCGGCGCCTTCGCCTATTTCAAGGCCAGGGGCGCGGAGCTGGGCGACATCATCCTGGCCGCCAATGCGGTGCTGCTGAACCTGTTCCTCTTTCTGGGCTTCGCCCTGGACGGCTATGCCTTCGCCGCCGAGACGCTGACCGGCGAGCGGGCCGGTGCTGAGGACAATCGGGGGTTCCGCTTGGCGGTGCGGGTGTCGTCGATCTGGGCCGTCGCCACCTCGGTGGTGTTCACACTGGTCTACGCCCTGGCAGGCCCGCTGCTGATCGACGCCATGACCGATATCGACGCGGTGCGCGCGGCCGCCCGCCTCTATCTGCCCTGGGCGGCGGCCATGCCGATCCTGGCGGTCTGGTGTTTCCAGATGGACGGCGTTTTCGTCGGCGCGACCTGGAGCGCGTCGATGCGCAACACCATGATCGTGTCCACGGTGATCTACCTCATGGCGGTCTGGGCCGCGGTGCCCTATCTCGGCAATCACGGCCTGTGGCTCGCGCTTGCCATATTCATGACCGCCCGCGGGGTCACCATGGCGGCCGTCTATCCGGGCCTGGCCCGGACGGTATGAACTTCTTTACCAATGCGCGCGATACCATATGGCGAAGCCATGCATCGACCACGATTAGGACTGGCCCTCGGCGGCGGCGTTGCGCGGGGATGGGCGCATATCGGCGTCATCCGGACCCTGATGCAGGCCGGAATCGAGCCCGATATCATCTGCGGCACCTCGATTGGCGCCGTGGTCGGCGGCTGCTATCTGGCCGGCAAGCTCGATGCCCTGGAACGCTGGGCCCGCCGGCTGAACAAGATGCGGCTGGTCGGCTACATGGATTTCCGGGTGCGCAAGCCGGGCCTGATCGGCGGCGAGCGCCTCGCCAAGGATCTGCACGAGAATCTCGGCGGCCGGCTGATCGAAGAACTGCCCAAGCCGTTCTCCTGTGTCTGCACCGATCTTCTGACCGGCCATGAGGTCTGGCTGAGCCAGGGCCTGCTGGTCGATGCGGTGCGCGCCTCCTTCGCCCTGCCCGGTGTCTTCCCGCCGGTCCAGATCGGCCACCAGATGCTGGTCGACGGCGCCATCGTGAACCCGGTGCCGGTCTCCGTCTGCCGCTCCATGGGGGCGCAGATGGTGATCGCCGTCAGCCTGACCAGCGACATCATCGGCCAGGCCCGCAATCCGGGCGACATCTACCAGACCGTGGCCGGCTTCGACCTCTTGGACGTGATGCAGCAGCAGACCGGCTGGTCAAGCGGGCTCAACGGCATGGTGCGCCGGGTGTTCCGCCGCGAGCGCGACACACCGAGCCTGTTCGGCGTCATGGCCTCGTCCCTGGGCATCATCCTGGACCGCATCACCCGCAGCCGGCTGGCCGGCGAGCCGCCCGACATCCACATCGCCCCGCGGCTGGGCCATATCGGCATCGCCGAGTTCCAGCGCGCCGGCGAGATGATCGAGGCCGGCGCCCAGGCCACCGAGGCCGCCCTGCCCGACATCCGCGAGACCATGACCCTGCTGGGCATCCCCGCCGCCTACCCGACCGTGGACGTGGTCCCGGCCGAGGCGGAGGCGAAGGGCGGCGACGCGGCCGACTAGCGGAGCTATCCCCTCTACTCCGTCGTCCCCGGGCTTGACCCGGGGACCCATGTTTTGGTCGTGTTCCTTCCGAGACTCAGCGCTGCCCCCTCACCCTCCCAACGCTTCGCGTCGGGCCCCTCCCTCTCCCCAAGGAGAGGGAAATCAACGGCCGTCATGAATGAGACCCTCTCCTTGGGGAGAGGGAGGGGCCCGCGGCGAAGCCGTGGGAGGGTGAGGGGGATGCGCTGAGTCGCCGGTAAGAGCTGGCTGAGCCATGGGTCCCCGGGTCAAGCCCGGGGACGACGCGGAAACAATGGGCGGCTCAGAAAAATGAAAAGGCGACCGGTCTGGCTTGACCGGCCGCCCTTCCTGCGACCCCTGCGCGTCTTGGAGAGCGACGGTGACCTCCGGCAACCGTCCATGGGGGCGGGTGCGGCGTACCGGAGGCGCGCACGGGTCGAACACCTGACCTCGGAGCCTGCGGACAAAGCATGTCTTGCAGACGCGTCCTGGCTCCTTAAGATTTGCGCACTGTCCGGCCCCACGCCAGTCACACAGCCTTGACGGCCGTTCACGGTTTCTCGACCCGGTCGTGAAGGTTCGTGCCTAATGCACGCGTGAGGCCATGTTCCCGGCGTTAACCATCACGCCGCACCAGGCGGAGAGAAGAGAATGACCAGCGTCAAAGGCGGGCTGATCCAGATGGCCCTGAAGGCCAGCACCGACCTCACCCCGGAGCAGATTCGCGACGCGATGCTCGAGGCCCACATCCCGCTGATCGAGGAGGCCGGGGCCAAAGGCGTGCAGGTGCTGTGCCTGCAGGAGGTGTTCAACCAGCCCTATTTCTGCCCGTCCCAGGACGTCAAGTGGTACGCGGCCACGGAAAACGTGCCGGACGGCCCGACCACCAAGCTGATGCAGGAATACGCCAAGAAGCATTCCATGGTCATCGTGGTGCCGGTCTACGAGCAGGACATCACCGGCGTGTACTACAATACCGCGGCGGTGATCGACGCCGATGGCAGCTATCTCGGCAAGTTCCGCAAGATTCACATCCCGCAGGTCGCCGGCTTCTACGAGAAGTTCTTCTTCAAGCCCGGCAATCTCGGCTATCCGGTCTTCGACACCGCCTATTGCAAGCTCGGCGTCTACATCTGCTACGACCGCCACTTCCCCGAGGGTTGGCGCGCCCTGGCCCTGAACGGCGCGGAGTACATCGTCAACCCGTCCGCGACCGTCGCGGGCCTGAGCCAGTATCTCTGGAAGCTGGAACAGCCGGCCTCCGCCGTCGCGAACGGTTGCTATATCGGCGCGGTCAACCGGGTCGGTACGGAGGAACCCTGGAACATCGGCACCTTCTACGGCTCCAGCTACATTGTGAACCCGCGCGGCGAGTTCCTCTGCGAGGCCTCGGAAGACCAGGATGAGCTGGTCACCGCCGACATGGACATGGAGATGGTCCGCGAGGTTCGGAACCTCTGGCAGTTCTTCCGCGACCGCCGCCCGGAGACATACGGTGACCTGACGGCGCCCTGACACCTCGGTTTCTGATATATTTCAACGTAGAACGGATCGTTTCTCATGTGACGCATGAGAGACGATCCGTTCTAGTGTCTGAACCCCTCGCATTTCTGCCGCATTGCGGAAGTTAAGAGATTCCTAACCGGGTCGGCGCCACCCTTGGCGCCGTCGATCGAACGCCGCGCGATCGGCCGCCCTTTGCACTGACCGGAGATCGGGATGCCGGTTTACCAGAAGGACGGGCCGGGGACCGCGCGGGCTCCGACCGGCGGCATGATGCACGGCGCGTCGCGCGACGCGCCGGCTGCGTCCCATTCGCAGCGGACAGAGAAACAGACCGTGTCCTACAGCCCGGAAATTCCCCGCCGCGCCTACGACCTGCCCAGCGCCCCGCGGGCCAACAGCCGCGCCGCCGCACCCGCGCGCGAGCAGAAATCCGAACATCACCGCAAGCTGCTGGTCGGCCACGGCATCCACCTGTCGGGCAAGATCGGCGACTGCGAACATCTGGTCGTGCAGGGCCATGTCGAGATCGACATCACCGACTGCACCCATATCGAAATCGCCCCCGGCGGCACCTTCAAGGGCAGCGCCACGGTCGAAGAAGCCACCATCGGCGGCAAGTTCGACGGCGAGCTCAACGTCACCGGCATGCTGCGTCTGCGCGGCACCGGCGTGGTCACCGGGAATGTCCATTACGGCGAGCTGATCGTGGAGGCCGGCGGCCAGCTCAAGGGCACCTCGGAACCGACCGAGGACAGCAAGCCGCCCCGGAAGGCAAAGCCGAACGGCAAAACGGACGGCGCCTGATCGCCTGGCGGAGCATCCTTCGTGGCCGGCCCTGACGAACATGAAGACGACGACAGCGTTTCGCTGAACCTTTACAGGGCCCGCGACTGGTCGCAGCCGCGGAGCTGGTTGGCCCTGCTGGGCCTCGGTCTCACCGTGGGCATGGCCAGCGCGCTCCTCGGCGGTTTGGCCACCGTCTTTCTATTCGATCGGCCGGTGGCCACGATCGACTCCGAATTTCTGGCCTATGCAGCCCGGTTGATTGCCGTCGCAATGATCGCCATCGCCGGTGTCTTTGCGACGATCGAGGTCGGCGTCGCCCTCTGGAACAGGCGGGACCGGGACTCCCGCCGGACCCGGCACCACATCGACTCGTTCAAGGGCCGAGCGATCCTTTCGATCCTGCACTTGATCATCATCATTCCCCTGCTGATCGGCGGCATTCTGGTCTTGCATCCGAACGAGCCTCGGGGGAACGATCTCTCCGGAACGGGTTTCGTAGTGGCGGTCATTGTTGCGCTCGTCATCGGTCCCCGTGTCGCCCTCATTCATTTCACCCACGGCGGCCCTCCAAGCCGCGACATTGCCGACTGAAGACCGTCGGAACGGCCAGGCGTACACCGATCCGTCTCTTCGTTTGACGCACGTCAATGGACGGCCACCGGCCCGGCGCGATGATGCGGCGTTCTCGTCGGGAGGCCGCCATGTCACGCTGGAAACGAACGCGCTCCTTCGCAACACGCTTGGCGGCTTGCGCGACGCTGGCGCTTGCCGCCTCGGCTGCCCAGGCTGACCGCGAAGACTGGGCCCCGACAGTCACCGTGCAGATCTTCGACGAGCATCAATGCATCGTCTCGTTCCTGAGCCAGGTCGTCGAGCGGGACGTCGACGGCCAACCGGTGGTGATCGCCAAGGCCCACTGCGAGGACGGCCGCGCCTTCGACATCTTCCGCGAAGGCGCCGAGGGCCGCTTCGAGATCATCGAATGCGAGGTCCCGAACCAGGAAGCCTGCTGACCGCACACCCGGTCTGCAAACCCCGTCCTTGACAACCAATCTTCGTCTTCTATTTATAAAACGATCGTTCGATCTATGAATAGGAGAGTTTGGTGGAAGCGCGGTTCGAGGCGGTTGGCGGTTGGTTGGGCGTACTGGAATGGGCGGGACTCGCCTTTGTCGTGCTGGCGCTGGCGGAGATTGTCTGGGACCGTCTGACCGGTGCCCGGCCGAAGCTGGCGGAGACAGGCGCCAATGTCGTCATCGCGGCGGTCAGCGAGGCGCTGAATCGCACCGCCTACGGCCTGATCTTCGTCATCGCCCTGTTCCTGGCCGAGCCCTTCGCTCTGTTCGACATCCCGATGACCTGGTGGAGCTGGGTGCTGGCGATCCTGGTGGCGGATGTCAGCTACTACTGGATGCACCGCTGGGAGCACGAGGTGCGCGTGCTGTGGTCCTATCACGTGGTCCACCACTCCTCGCCCGAGTTCAACCTGTCGACCGCCTACCGTCTCGCCTGGACCGAGGGGCTGGTGGAATGGCTGTTCTTCGTTCCGATGATCCTGATCGGCTTCGACCCGGTGCAGACCCTCGTCGCGATCCTGGTCGGGCTCACCTACCAGACCTGGATCCACACCACCAAGATCGGCCGGCTCGGCCCGCTGGAGGGCATCCTCAACACCCCCGCCGCGCACCGGGTGCACCATGGCAGCAACGACCGGTATCTCGACCGCAACTACGGTGGCATCCTGATGATCTGGGACCGGATGTTCGGCACCTATCAGGCCGAGGAGGAAGCGGTGGATTTCGGCATCACCAAGCCGCTGAACAGCGCCAATCCGCTGGTGATCAATTTCCACGAGATGGTCGCCATCGCCCGCGACTGCCTGCGCTCCCGCCGCCTGTCCGATCTGGCCGGCTACGTCTTCGGACGCCCCGGCTGGCGCCCGCCGGAGCGCTGAGCCGATGCCGCGCAAGGCTGACCCCGCGCTGGCCGACAGCCGGCGGCGCGAGATCCTCGACGCCGCCGGCCGCTGCTTCGTGCGCCGCGGCCTGCACGCCACCTCCATGCGCGAGATCCTGGCCGAGGCGGGCCTGAGCACCGGCGCCGTCTACAACTACTTCGACAGCAAGGAGGCCATCATCGAGGCGATGGCCGCCCGCGAGCGCCTGGAGATCAACGAGCTGGCGGCCTATCTGGAAACGGCCGCCGACCCGAAGGCCGCGATCCTGGAATGCGTCGCCGAGATCATCCTGGAATGCAGCCTCGACGAGGCCCGGCTGAGCGTGGAGCTGCTGGCCGAGGCCAGCCGCAACGACCGGGTGAAGGCCGCGATGCTCGACAACGACGCCGCCCTGCGCGACGCGGTCCTGCGCGCCATCGAGCGCGGCCAATCCACCGGCCGCATCGCCACCGAGCTGGCGCCGGATGCGTTGCTGGAGGCCATCGTCGCCATCTATGAAGGCTTCATCGGCCGCATCGCATTCGACGACACTGCAGACCGCGCGGTTCTTGTCCGGTCGGCGGGGGCAATCCTGGACCGGCTGCTCTCACGCTGACCGCGCCCGGCCGCCGTCCGGACCGGCGGCTTGGATCAGCGCCGCGCGATCACGGCGAATTCGCGCGGACCGCCCGTCCAGGCATCGCCCGTCAAAGCGTCGACAGTCTCGATGGATTCGAATCCGGCTTCGGACAACTCCCCGACCAGATCATCGGGGTCGAAGTACTGCAGCCAGTTGAAGACCTCCCAAATCCGAGACCGCTCGACGATGAGGTACCGGTCGAGCACCAGCTTCTGGTCCGGGTAGAGGATCGTGTTGAGGAAACCGAAATAGTCGTCGGCCGACCAGAACCCGTCCATGAACCGCCGCCCATAGGTGGCGCCCTCCTCGCGGGCCTCGAATTGCGCCGTGGAGTGGACATCGCACACGAAGCGGCCGCCGGGTTTCAGCGCCCGCCGGACCCTTCCATAGAGCAACTGTCGTTGGTCCGGCGAAAGCGCGCAGAGATCGCAATAGATCAGGCACACGATGTCCTGGTCTGCCGGCAGCTCGGATTTCAGGTAATCGGCGGTTCGGAACCGCAGCCGGTCTCCCCGGCCCTCAACCAGAGTCAGCGCATGGCCGATGGACCGTTCGGAGAAATCGAGTCCGGTCACCGTTGCGCCGCGGCTTGCGAAACGGACGGAATACAAACCCGGGCCACAGCCGAGGTCGGTCACCGACTTGCCCGCCAATCCCAATCTGTCGTCCATCCAGCCGACGGTGGCGTCGATGGTAGCCGGCCGCCTCGACGCGAGGTCGACTGCCGGGTCCAGATGCGTCTGGAGCATGCGACCGGATATGTGTTCGTCGGTCCAGAGCAGATCGACGGTATAGCGGGAGAAGGGTTCCGGCCGCTTGTGGAACGCTGACAGCACATCGAACATCCCTGGCTCCATCTCGGTCCGCATTATCGCAAATCCTTCACGATCGCCCGTGCCGCGTTGCGGCCGGGCAGGCCGGAAACGCCGCCGCCGGGATGGCTGCCGGAGCCGCAGAGATAGAGGCCCTTGATCGGCGCGCGGTAGTCGGCGTGGCCGGCGGCCGGGCGCAGGCTGTAGATCTGGTCGAGATGCAGGGCGCCGTGGAAGATGTCGCCGCCGACCAGGCCGAGATCGCGCTCCAGATCCAGCGGGCTCTTGATCTGGCGGCCTATCACCGCGTCACGGAAGTTCGGGGCGTAGCGGGTCACCGTGTCGATGACCAGATCGGCGGCCTTCTCCTTCTCGTCGTCCCAGGAGCGGCCATCCGACAGGGTCGGGTGGAAATGCTGGCAGAACAGGCTGGCGACATGCCGGCCCTCGGGCGCCAGGCTGTCGTCCAGGATCGACGGGATGCACATGGAGACCACCGGTTCGCGCGCCCAGCCGCCGGCCTTGGCATCGTCATAGGCCCGCTCCAGATAGCCGAGCGACGGCGCGATATCGATGGTGCCGTTCAGGATCTCCGGGTCGTCGGCGCCATCAAGGCCGGTGAAGCGCGGCAGCTCCGCCAGGGCCACGTTCATGCGGAAGGTGCCGGAGCGGCAGCGCCAGCTCTCCATGTCGTGCACGAAGTCCGGCTCCAGCGCGCCGCGCTCGACCATCTCCAGGAACAGCAGCTTCGGATTGACGTTGGAAGCGACCGCGCGGGCGCGGATCGCGGTGCCGTCGGCCAGTTCCACCCCGCGCGCCCTGCCCTGCTCCACGATGACCCTGGCCACCGGCGCTTCCAGGTCGATCGCCACGCCCCGTTCGGCGGCGGACCGGGCCATGGCCTGGGTGATCGCGCCCATGCCGCCCCTTGCGTGGCCCCAGGCGGCGGTGCGGCCGTCGATCTGGCCGAAGGCATGATGCACCAGCACATAGGCCGAGCCGGCATGGTAGGGGCTGACCATGTTGCCAATGATGCCCTCGAACCCGAACACGCCCTTCAGCGCGTCGCTCTCGAACCAATGGTCGAGATAGTCGCCGATGCTCATGGTCATCAATTCGGCCAGCGCCTTCTGCCGCGCCGGCGGCAGTTTCCGCACCCGGTTGCCGGCCCTCAGGGCGGTCAGCAGATCGCTGAAGCCGCCGCCGAGATTGGGCGGCGCCTCCCGCGCCACGGCTCGGAACACCTCGGCCACATCGGTGACCAGATCGTCGAACGCTCCGTATCGTTCGGCGTCGCGGGTCGAGAATTTGGCGATCTCGCGCTGGGCGGTGTCGCGGTCGCGGGAGACCAGCAGGTGACGCCCGTCCGGCTGCGGCGCGAAGCTGCCGGCCGGCCGGTCGATGATCTCCAGGCCGTGGCGGCGCAATTCGAGGTCCGCGATGACCTCCGGGTCCAGCAGGCTGACGACGTAGGAATAGACCGAGTTGCGGAAGCCGGGATGGAACTCTTCCGTCAGCGCCGCCCCGCCGACCACGGCGCGGCGTTCCACCACCCGCACCGTGAGACCGGCGCGGGCCAGATAGCCGGCGCAGACGAGCCCGTTATGGCCGGCCCCGATGATGACCACATCGGTGTCGGCCGCGGCACCGGCCGCCATGCACCCTCCCCTCGCTCACGTGTCGCGGGACACGCCTAGCGCGAGGATCGGGCTACGGCAAGCGTTCGGTGGTGCAGCGCACCTCGCGCATGGCGCCGGACCGGATGGTGGTGGCGAGGATGCACCCCGTGACCTCTCCGGCCTTGCGGTCGACCAGCCACAGCCGGTCGCCGCCGATCGCCTCGAGCCCGCCCGGGGGGATCGCCTTGGAGGCGGCATAGCGCGGCGCCGGCTCGGACTGCACCACCGAGCCACGGAACACCTCCACATCCGCACCGCTGACCTCGGCGGCGGGATCAAGCTGGATGATGTTGGGGCCGGAGGCGTCCGCTTCCTCCTGCGCCACGGCCGGAACCGCCAGCGCAACCGGCCCCGCCACGAGCAGGGCCGCAACCGTCCTGGTTAACGTGATCATCGTCTCTGCCTGCCTGAGTTTCTTTTGTTCTCAGTCGACTATAGCAGGTTGCTAAACTTTTATCGAATGAATTGCGCGGTCGATCGGCCGCGCCGTCGGCCGGCGATGATGGCGTGATCGGACTGTGACGAGCCACCGCTACGCTTGGACCCTCACCCAATCGACGAACCGGCGATCGCCCGATCGGCGGGGCCCGATCACGGAGAACGGAGGAACGCCCATGCCGATCGATCCGGACGGCCCGGCGAACAAGGCACGACTGTCCATCCTGAACCAGGTGACGGCCGCCGACCTGAAATGGACCAAGGTGCCGCTGAAATACGACCCGGACCGGCCGATCGGCGAGGCACCCTTCTCCATCGAGGTGTCGCAGGTGGTCTCCAAGAACGGCACCTTCGTGCCGGTCACCGCGGACGAGACCTTCGCCCTGGCGAAGAAGTGGAAGGTGTTCCCGCTGACCGGCGCGGTGATGGACCAACTGGTGCATTCCGCCCGCTTCGTGAACCGCAAGATCATGGATCCGGACAAGGAGATCCTGAACTACCGCAAATACTCCGACTTCCTGTCCAAGACGGCGTACGGCCTCTTCCTGGCCGTCGGCGCCCACAAGCTCTGGACGATCTCGGGAAAGGGACAGCGGATCAATCACGGCTTTCACACCAAGACCCGCATCCACCAGTCACCGCCGAAATTCCTGGGCAAGGGCTGGGACGCGATCCAGGTCGCCGGCCCCGCCCATGAGCATGAGACGCACTCCTGGGACTACTCCCAGCTGCTGCAGGTCATGCGCAAGTTCCGCAACGAGCGGGACGGGATCGATCTCGACATCCGCGGCGCGCTGCGGTCGAAGCATTCCGCGCTCTGGGACCTGAAATCGGAGGACGGCAAGGGCCCGGCCAGGCTGCCATGAAGCCGATGCCGTTCAGAGCCCGCGTGACGTCGCACGCCACCTGACCACGGACCGCCGCACTCATGGCCGGACCGAAGACCTATTGGGGCGTCGACTCCCTGCTCCCGGCAAACACCACGAACCATGTCCCGGGCGGCAAGACCCTCTACGACTTCGTCAAGTCGAAGGAGCGCGCGCCGGATTTCTGGGGCCGCTACATCGTCGGCAGCAAGGGCCAGGTCTTGACCAAGGCGGAGGTCCAGTTCCTGCTGGCGCGCAAATGCCGCATCCTGCCGGTCTTCAATGGCATCAGCGCCGCGCGGATCAAGGGTGGCCGAGCGGTCGGGCGGGAACATGCCAAGGCGGCCATCGCCGCGGCGGACGGCCTGAAGATCCCCGACTACACCTATATCTACGCCAACATCGAATGGGATTGGGAGCCGAGCAAGGAGTGGATCCTTGGCTGGTGGGACGTCATGTACCGTTCGCGTTTCGGCGGCGTCGGCGGCCTCTACTGCAACCCCGCCCCGTTCAACGGTCATCTCAACAAGCCGCTGGCCGCGGCGATCTCCGAAGCCAAGCGCACGGGCATGATGGTCAACGTCCCGTACATGTGTCCGCTGTTCTCCTCCGGGCCGTCCAAGGGCTGCGGGGCAAATCGCAAGACGCTGAAATACGCCCCGTTCCGAAGCCCGGCGCATCCCAACGGCTCGGTCATCTGGCAATACGCCATCAACTGCCACAAGTCGGGCAGCCACGGGCTGTTCGACAAGGATCTGGCGAACGCGCGGGGATACCGGACAATGTGGCCAGCCTAGACGCGGCGACGTCTGGTCGATCCGCTTTGGAATCCGCTCAGGCTGCGCTGCGCAGGGCGGCGGCCCGTCTGGCCTCCCGCACCCGTTCGAGCGCATCGGCAATGACCGACTCGTCGGAACCGCGGCGATGTGCGTTCTCCGACAGGTGCCGGCGCCAGATCTTCGCACCGGGCAGGCCCTGATAGAGGCCCAGGATGTGGCGGGTCATGGCGATGAGCGGGGTGCCGGCGGCGCGCTCGGCCGCGATATAGGGCAACAGCGCCTCGACCGCCGAGTCGCGCTCGGGCACCGGTGCGGTTGGATCGAAGAAACGCCGATCGACATCCGCCAGCAAGGCCGGTGTCTGATAGGCCGCCCGGCCCAGCATGACGCCATCGACCCGGGCCATGTGCGCCTCCGCCTCGTCCAGGGATTGCACGCCGCCGTTCAGGATGATTTCCAGCGCCGGGAAATCCTGCTTCAGCCGATAGACCCGGTCGTAGTCGAGCGGCGGGATCTCGCGGTTCTGCTTCGGGCTGAGGCCGCTGAGCCAGGCCTTGCGGGCATGGATGATGACAGTCGCGCAGCCGGCCGCCGCCACCGCCTCCACGAACCGGCACAGCTCGGCATAGCTGTCGCGGTCGTCGATGCCGATGCGGGTCTTCACGGTGACCGGCAGGCCGCAGGCCCGGCGCATGGCGGCGACACTGGCGGCGACGGTCTCCGGCTCGGCCATCAGGCAGGCGCCGAAGCGGCCGGACTGCACCCGGTCGCTGGGGCAGCCGACATTGATGTTGACCTCGTCATAGCCGAACGCCTCGGCCTGCTCGGCGGCCAGGGCCATGTCGTCCGGGTCGGCCCCGCCGACCTGCAGTGCGACCGGATGCTCGATGTCCGAGAAGCCGAGCAGCCGTTGCCGGTCGCCATGGCGGATCGCCGCGGCGGTGATCATCTCCGTGTAGAGCAGCGCGTGCCGCGTCAGCTGACGGTGGAACACCCGGCAATGCCGGTCGGTCCAATCCATCATCGGTGCCACGCAGAGGCGGCGGCCTGGCTGTTGCGATTTCAACGCCATATGGGCGGTTTCTCTCACTGGCTGCGAACGCATGACTCACACAGGCAGGCGTCGGATGCAACCGCCTGAGGGGCCGGCATTCAACCCGCCGCCTTGTTCCGCAGTTCCGCCGGGGCGACCGCCTTCTTCATGAACGCATCCTCGTGACCGGCGCCGGAGAACTTCAGGCCGGCCGCCTTGATCTCGGTATCGGCAACCTTCTCCAGGGGCGTATAGCGCGGGTGGTGATGCTCCAGGAAGGGATCGTTCCGCGCCGCGTTGTAGCAGCAGATCAGGGTCCAGCGCCGATCGTCGGAGCGGTTCTGGTCCGATCGGTGCAGCGTGTTGCAATGGAAGAACAGCACGTCGCCGGGCTCCATCTCGCAATAGACGAGATCCAGGTGCTTCTTGGCCTGCTCCACCCGGTCGAGGTCGGCCCCGACCTGCTCGCCATCGAGCAGCCCATGCTCGATGCGGCCCAGGTGATGGGAGCCTTTCAGGACCTGCAGGCAGCCATTGGCCCGGGTGCATCTGTCGAGCGCGATCATCGCCGACGCCATGTAGGGAAACAGGCAGCCATTGCTGTACCAGTAGCCGTAATCCTGGTGCCATTCCCAGGCGCCGCCCTCCCGCGGCTCCTTGGCGGTGATCTTGGAATGGTAGTGGTAGACCTCGCCGCCCAGCAGGTCCTCCAACGTATCGACCATCTTGTGGCAGCGTGCGGCATAGCCGTAGACGCTGTCTCCCGGGTGGTTCCAGAGCGCCATCTTGGTCAGCAGCCCCTCGCCGTCGCCGCGATCGTAGAAATGCCCCCGGATGGCCGGGTCGAGTTCCATCGCCTTCTGCAGCAGATCGGTTTCCTCGGCATCGAAGAACCCCCGGATCAGGACATAGCCGTCCCGGTCGAATGCGGCGCGCTGGTTCGCGGTGAGGACACTCGGCATGTCGTGTTTCCATCTTCGTGGCGCTGATCGGACCCGTTGAGACACCGAGCCGTCGAGCAATGGTTGCGCGGGAGCAGGCCTCGCCAGCCCGGTATCCGAGCGGTCGAGCATAGTTTGACCCGCCGGTCGGAAGCAAACGGCCGGACCGCGCCGTGCCGGGGCATTCAATCCTGAATAGGCGCTATTCAATCCTGCCCCGTACATCCCGTTTAGAAGCTTTCTAAATCTTGAGACACGCCCGAATGCCGGGCGCGACCCTGCAATCGAACCTCTGACGGGAGACTTCCAGTGAGCAAGTTTTGGAGCGGCCTGCGTGGCGGCCGGACCCCCATTCCGGACGGCAACGACCAACCCCTGACCAGCGATTTCGACGGGCAACGCTTTGTCGTCGGTCGCGGCGACTCCTCGACGGTCGACGGCGCGCCGGTGCTGACCATCGATGATGACGATGTGTCGCTGCTGAACGCCGGGCGGCTGGCGACCACCGGCGACACCGCGACCGTGCAGGTCGACGGTGACGACGCCCGCATCGTCAACCGGCGCGGCGCCGCCATCGAGGCCGAGGAAACCGCCATCCGGGTCGATGGCGATGACGCCGCAATCTTCAATTCCGGCCGGATCGCCGGCGGGTTCAATGGTGTCAGCTTCGGCAGCGAGTCCGACTCCGGCCTGCTGGTCAACCGGGGCACCATCAGCTCCGACAGCCGCGCGGTCGACATCGCCGGCGACGACGCGACGCTGCTGAACCGCGGCACCATCCTGGGCACCGGCGACCAGCGCAACGGCACCGTCTATGCCGATGACGGCGCCGACGGCTACACGATCGTCAATGCCGGCCTGATCGACGCCGGCGGCGGCAATCAGGGTGCGGGCATCTCGCTGGAGCTCGGCGAGGAAGTCGATGCCGACATCGTCAATGCCGGCATCGTGCAGGGCCGGGGCAATGCCGGCGCGGCGACGCCGCTGGCCGGGGACGGCATCCGCATCGCGTCCGGCGTCGAAGGCCCGTCCGTCTTCACCGGCGACGTCGTCAATCGCGGCCTGGTCGATTCCGAAGGCGCCAACGGCACCGTCGCCGGCATCCGCGTCGCCAATGGCGTCGGCTTCGAAGGCACGCTGACCAATGCTCGCCGCGGCGTGGTCTCCGGCACCCAGAACGGCGTCTATTTCGGCAATGCCGATCACAATGGCGGCGAGTTCGTCAATCGCGGCCGGGTCACCTCGGACAGCCGGGCGGTCAGCCTGGACGGCGACGACCTCTCCTTCGTCAACACCGGCAAGGTGCTGGGCACCGGCGACCAGCGCAACGGCACCACCTATATCGACGGCACCGGTGACCAGATCTCGGTGGAGAACCGGGGCCTGATCGATGCCGGCAAGGGCAATCTCGGCGACGGCATCTCGGTTCAGGTCGGCGCGGCCGCCGAGGACGCGGTCAATGAGGACATCGAAATCGAGAATTCCGGCGTCATCCAGGGGCGCGGCCAGGCCGCGTTCGATGGCGGCCGCCTCGCCTCCAACGGCTCCAGCGGCGTGCGTTTCTTCAACGGCTCCGGCGAGGCCGAGGCCACGGTGACCGGCAGCGTGGAGAACCGCGGAATCATCACCGCCGAGGTCGATGTGGGCTTCCTGGGCGGCCTGGTGGTCGAGGACGGCGTCGCATTCGACGGCGAGATCGTCAACACCGGGCTGATCAGCGGCCCGCGCAACGGCCTCTACATCGGCAATGCCTCCCACGACCTGACCATCGAGAATGATGGCCGGATCGAATCCGGCAGCCGGGCGGTCAACCTCGACGGCGACAACGTCACCTTCCGCAATGACGGCAAGGTGCTGGGCGTCGGCGACCAGCGTAACGGCACTCTCTACCTCGACGGCACCGCCGACGACATCACGGTGGAGAATGACGGGCTGATCGATGCCGGCCGCGGCAACAACGGCAGCGGCGTGTCGGTCCAGGTCGGTTCCGCCGCCGAGGATGCCCTCAGCGAGGACATCACCCTCGTCAACGACGGGCTGATCCAGGGTCGCGGTGACGGCAACGTCCCGGCCGGCCTGCGCTTCTTCAACGGCTCCGGCGAGGACGTCGCGACCGTCACCGCCAGCGTGACCAACGAGGAGGATGGCCGCATCGCCTCGGAGACCGAGGCCGGCATCCTGATCGAGGAGGGCGTCGCCTTCGTCGGCACCATCGACAACGAAGGCCTGATCAAGGGTGGCAACGGCATCGCCATCGACGCCCGCGGGGCCCAGGGCGCCATCGACGTCACCAATGACGGCCGGCTGGTCGGCGACGTCCTGCTGGGCGACGGCGACGACCGCTTCGTGCAGTCCAGCGACCACGACGTCACGGTCGATGGCGGTGGCGGCAGCGACTACGTGGCCGGTGGCGAAGGCGACGATGCGCTGAACGGCGGCAGCGGCAACGACCGGCTGGCCGGCGATGACGGCTCGGACACCTTCGTCTTCGACATCGGGACCGACCAGGATGTGGTCGAGGATTTCGAGGCCTCCGACGATCTGCTGGACCTGAGCGCCTTCGGCTTCGCCGATGTCGACGCGGTCCGCGATGCCGCCCAGGAGGTCGAGATCGACGGGCAGCAGGCCACGGTGATCGACCTGGACGGCACCGGCGCCGACCAGGTGACCCTGCTGGGTGTTGCGGTCGCCGACCTCAACGACGCCAACGTCGCCCTCGGCGACGACAGCACCGGCGTCTAGAGGCCGGCAGCGGGGGCCGGTGCCGGTCCGGCCCCCGCACCTCTTTTCCGCCGATCACGGGTCAAGGCCATGAGACACGAACACAGCGCCGCGACGGATGCCCGCCAGGCAATCGCCCGATGCCGCTCCACCCTGCTGACGACAGGGGCCTTCAGCGGCGTCATCAACCTGCTGATGCTGTCCATCCCGCTCTACATGCTGCTGGTCTACGATCGCGTGCTGACCAGCGGCAACCGCTCCACTCTGCTGGCCCTGACCGTGCTGGTCGGCGGCCTGCTGGCGATCATGGGGCTGCTGGAGCTGATCCGCTCCCGCATCCTGGTGCGGGTCGGCAGCCGCCTGGACCGCCTGCTGGGGCAGCGGGTCTTCTCCGCCTTCCTGCGCCGCCCGCTGCTCGCCGGCGGCGATACCGGCGACCGGCCGTTGCAGGATCTGGCAACGGTGCGGGACTTCCTGTCCGGACAAGGCCCGCTCGCCCTGTTCGACGCGCCCTGGACGCCGGTCTATGTGGCGGTCCTCTATCTCTTCCACCCCTGGCTCGGCCATGTGGCCGCGGCCGGGGCGTTGCTGCTGCTGGCCATCGCCGCGCTCAACTGGCTGGCGACCCGGCGGCCGATCGCCGCGACTGCGGGCCTGCAGGACAAGGCCCAGATCCTCGCATCGGCCGGCCAGCGCAATGCCGAGGCGATCGGATCCATGGGGCTGCTGGCCGGACTGCGCGACCGCTGGCTCACCTTCCATCGCGCCGCGCGCTTCCAGCAGATCGCGGCCAGCGACCGCGCCGGCGGCTTCATCGCCCTGTCCAAGACCCTGCGCTTTGGCCTGCAGGCCGCGATCCTGGGCGTCGGCGCGACCCTGGTGATCGACCAGGCGATCACCCCGGGCGTCATGATCGCCGCCTCGATCCTGATGGGCCGGGCCCTGGCGCCGGTCGACCAGGCGATCGGCAGCTGGCGCGGCTTCGTGGCTGCTCGTGCGTCCCTGCGCCGGCTGGACCAGCTCCTGCGCCAGGTGCCCGAGCCGCCGCGGCGCACGGAACTGCCGCCCTGCACGGGCCACCTCGCCGTCGATCGGCTCTACGCCGCCCCGCCGGGGTCCAAGCGGCCCCTGCTCAGCAAGATCGCCTTCTCCGTTGATCCCGGCGAGGCGCTGGGCGTCATCGGGCCCAGCGGGTCCGGCAAATCCACCCTGGTGCGCCTGCTCACCGGCATCTGGCAGCCACAGCACGGCACCGTCCGGCTCGACGGCGCGACCCTGGCGCAGTGGGACCCGGACGCGCTGGGCCGGTCGATCGGCTATTTGCCCCAGGAGGTGGAGCTGTTCAGCGGCACGGTCCGGGACAACATCTGCCGCTTCGGCGCCGAGCCGGACGACCGCGCCATCGTGCAGGCGGCCATCCGCGCCGGTGTCCACGACATGATCCTGCGCCTGCCGGAGGGGTACGAAACCCAGATCGGCGACGGCGGCAACCGCCTGTCCGGCGGCCAGCGCCAGCGCATCGCGCTTGCCCGCGCGCTCTACGGCGATCCGGTCGTGGTGGTGCTCGACGAGCCCAACTCCAACCTCGATGCCGCCGGCGAGGCGGCGCTGACCGAGGCGATCGTCGACCTGAAGCGGCGCGGCCGCACCGTCGTGGTGGTCGCGCACCGGCCGAGCGCCGTCGCCGCCATGGACAAGATCCTGCTGCTGGAACGCGGCCTGCAGGCCGCCTTCGGTGCCAGGGACGAGGTGCTGGCCGCGCCGCGGGTCCGCCCGGCGGTGCCCGGCGACAATGTGACAACCCTGGAGACAGCGAGGGCCTCATGATGGATGCGAAGTCCCCAAACGAACGTCTGATGACCGATGACGAGACCGCCGCCGGCTACATCGTCGTCGGCCTCCTTGTGGTGCTGGTGCTGGTCGGCGGCCTGATCGGCTGGTCGATCACCGCGATGATCGACGGCGCGGTCATCGCGCCGGGCACGGTCACCGTCGAGTCGCACCGCAAATCGGTCCAGCATCTGGATGGCGGGGTGATCGGCGACATCTTCGTGCGCGAGGGCGACAGGGTCGAGGCCGGCCAGGTCCTGATCCGCCTCGACGACACGCTGGAGCGTGCCGACCTCGCCATCGTCTCCGACCAGCTTCACGAGCTGCTGGCGCGCCGGGCAAGGCTGCGGGCGGAGATCGACGGCAAGGAGGCCGTCGCCTACGACCCGACGCTGCTGGCCCTGCGGCGCGATCCCAAGGTGGCCGAGATCCTCGCCGGCCAGAGCGAGCTGTTCGAGGCCGGGCGCGCCGCCCGCGCCGGCCAGCACGAGATCCTGGCGCAGCGGATCGCCAGCTTCCGCGACCAGATCGCCGGCCTGACCGAGCAGAGCGAGGCCCGGACCCGGCAGATCGACCTGGCCCGGCAGGAACTGGCCGGCGTGGAACGGCTGCACGCGAACGGCCACGCGCCCCTCACCCGGGTGCTGGAGCTCAAACGCCTGATCGGCCAGATCGAGGCGCGCCGGGCGGAGCACGCCACCGACATCGCCCGGGCCAGCAACGCCATCGGCGAGATCGGCCTGCAGCGCATCCAGCTCGAGCAGGATTTCCGCGAAGGCGTGACCGAGGAGCTGCGCGACGTGCAAGCCGGCATCCAGGCCCTGTCGGAGCGGCGGGTCGCCGCCGAGCTGCGCCTGGCGCGGGTGGCGATCACCGCGCCGCAATCCGGCACCGTGCTCGCCCTGCGCGCCCATACGGTCGGCGGCGTCGTGCAGCCGGGCGAGACCCTGATGGAGATCGTGCCGGCGGATGACGACCTGATCCTCCAGGCCCAGGTGATGCCCCGCGACGTGGACAAGGTCCAGGCCGGGCAGCGATCGCGCATCCGCCTGTCGGCCTTCGACCAGCAGACCACGCCGGAGATCTTCGGCACGCTGGAAAGCGTCTCGGCTGACCAGCTCGAGGACCCGCGCCGCGGCTCCAGCTATTTCGTAGCCCGCATCCGCATCGACGAGGCGGAGCTGGAGCGGTTGGGCGGGCTGGCGCTGGTGCCGGGCATGCCGGCCGAGGTCTTCATCCAGACCGGCGAGCGGCGGGCGATCAGCTATCTGCTGAAGCCGTTGCTGGAGACCTTCTCCCGGGCCTTCAAGGATGGCTGAGCGCGCGGCCGGTGAAGCGGTCCTGGTCGCGACGCAGCGCGTCGACCAGGAACTCGAAGATCACGCCGATGCGCGCCACCGGCCGCAGATCGCGATGCACCAGCAGCCAGAGGTCGAGCGCCACGTCGAACTCGTCGGCCAGCAGCCGCCGCACGCCCGGCACGCCATGCGCCATGTAGAGCGGCACCGCCAGGATGCCGAGACCGGCCCGCATCGCCGCGAACTGGGTGACGAGGTTGTCGCAGCACATGGATCGCGGCGTCGACGCCGCCAGCTCCCGAAGCCGCCGCACCTGGGCCAGACCGGCGATGCCGCCGCAGGACTCGATCACCACATGGTCGGCCAGGCAGCCGGATGTCTTCGGCACGCCCCGCTCGGCGAGGTAGGTGTCGGCGGCGAAAAGACCGAAATGTACGGCTCCCATGCGCCGCCCGACCAGCGAGTCGCATCCCGGCGAACCGATGCGCAGGACGATGTCGGCCTCACGCCGGGTGACATCCAGCGCCGCCAGGCCGACCAGCAGCTCGATCTCGATGTTGGGGAAACGCTGCTTCAGCGCCGGCAGGGTCGGGGCCAGCCAGTTGGTGGCAATCCCCTCGGCGGCGGAGATCCGCACGCGGCCGTCCAGCCGCCGGTCTTCGCCGGCGATCCGCCGCTCGATGGCGATCGCCTGCTCCTCGATGGCCTCGGCAAGCTCGACGATGGAGCGGCCCGGCTCCGTGAGCTCATAGCCGCTGTTGGCGCGGTCGAACAGCCGGGCGCCGATCACCTCCTCCAGCGCCTGGATCTGACGGCCGACCGTGGGCTGGCTGACGCCGAGGCGCTTCGCCGCCGCGGTCAGGCTGCCGGTATTGGCCACCGCCAGGAAATAGCGGTAGAGGCCCCACTCGACGCTGCAGCCGCCTGGTCCGTCCGTCACTACCATCGCACCACCGTCTTTTCTGGGGAGGTGGTTTCGCGCCGGCCCGGCCGCAACCACCCCGGGTCGCAGCAAACGCTGATGTGAAGCCGTGTGAAGGCGGCGTGGCCCCGCCGGTTCAGATGCTGACCAGCGTGCGGAACGTGCTCGACTCGAAGTGCCGCCGCAGGCTGTGGGCCGCCCCTTCGACATCGCGGTCACCGATCCGTCCAAGAAGGTCGAGATGCTCGCCGGCGGCGGCGATGAGCGTGGCTTGCGTATTGCCGCTTCGATTCAACGCCCGGACAGTGCGGATGTTGGTGAGCAGCCTGTTATGGGTCGCAGAGATGTTCTTGTTGTTCAGCGCGCTCACGAAGCTCGCGTGGATGAAGTGGTCCTGGGCGATGAAGGTTTCCAGGAGACCGGGGCTCAAACCCTCGGATTGAAGCCGTTCGACCAGCGTGGACTGGGCGTCCGTAACGCTCTCGACCCATCCGCCCGGCGTGTTGTCGATGAACGTCGCCAAGGCCGCGGTCTCGATCAGCACCCGGAACTGATAGCTCTCCCGGATGAAGCTCAGCTCCGGATCGATGATCAGGATCCCGGATCGCGGCTTGACCTCGACCAGACCGTACTCCTCCAGCAGCACAAGCGTCTCGCGCAGCGGCGACAGCGACATCCCCAACGTCTCGCACAGCTCCGCCTGGGTCAGGACCGTCCCCGGTTTCAGCGCCCCCGAGGCAAGCGCCGCGCTGAACTTCTCGAAGCCCTCGTTTGGATGGCGCGCCAGGGCGTCGAGGCTCTGGGGCACCTGGATTCGGCTGGACATCGGACGTCGTCTGGCAGTTTGGGGGCGCCAGGACCGTAGCGCTGCGCGCGATGGAAGGCAACGCAAGGAAGGCAATTGATCCGCTTTGTTAGCCGTATTAGTATATTTAAACGTCGTTTAAAGATATCAGATGACCGCGATGAAAATCTCCAGGTTCGTTTGCTGGGTGCATGAGGCGAAGCGCGCGCCGCAGGTGATCTGGCGCCACGGGCTGCCGACCTCCCATGGCGGCCTGCCCGACGGAGAAGGCCCCCGGCTGGCATCGATCCTGATGGAGACGGACACCGGCGCCACCGGCTTCGTGGTGGCGGAGATGGGCGATGCGGTCTTCGACGTCGTTCGCCGCCGCTTCGCGCATTTCATCGGCGAGAACCCGCTCCTGACCGAGCGGATGTGGCGGCTGGTCTGGGAGGTCGACCGGATCGAGGAGTTCCATATCCGGCAACTCGGCCTGATCGACGTGCTCTGCTGGGACCTCAAGTCCAAGGCTGCCGAAATGCCGATCCACGTCATGCTCGGCGGCAGCCGGACCATTGTGCCGGCCTATGCCTCGACCGCCACCTGGCCCGACCTCGCGACCTACGAGCGGAACATCAAGCGCTGCCGGGATGTCGGCTTCGGCGCCTTCAAGCTGCACGCCTGGGGCGAGGTGAAGGCGGATATCGAATTGATCCGCGCCCTGCGCCGCTGGACCGGGCCGGACGCGCCACTGATGTTCGACGGCTCCGCCGGCTGGGACTATGTCGATGCGCTGACCGTCGGCCGCGCTCTGCAGGACGAGGGCTACCTCTGGTACGAGGAGCCGATGCGCGAGTTCCACCTCGGTTCCTACGCGCGGCTCGCCGAGAAGCTCCACATCCCGATCCTGGCGGCGGAAACCTCGGACGGATCGCACTGGAACGCGGCAAGCTGGATCGAAGCCGGGGCGCTGCACATGACCCGGATCAACGCCGTCCTGAAGGGCGGCATCACCGGCTCGATGAAGATCGCGCACATGTCCGACAGTTTCGGCATGCGGGCGCAGGTGCACGGCATGGGCCTGGAGAATGCCCAGCTTTGCGGCGCGGTGCCGAACAACGATTTCTACGAGCAGATCATCTACGACTTCGACCATATCGGTCGCCTCGCCGACATGGGCGCTTTGTCGATCATCGGCGGCCATCTCCATGTCAGCGACGCGCCGGGGCTTGGCTACCACTTCGACGCAGAGGCCCTCGACGCGGCGGCACTCTCGAAGGTCGTCGTCGATACACGGCGGGATTGACCGATGGCCTCAATCGGTTCGGCGCCGATCGGCGCGCCATCCCCAAAACCAAACAAGCAAGGGAGGATGCCATGAGAACGATACGCCTTTCGCTGGCGGCACTGCTGGCCTGCGCCGCGAGCGCAGCCCAGGCGGAAGAGGTGCAGCTCACCGTCTGGTCCGACACTGCGCGCATAGCCGCCTACGAGGCCTTCGACGCGGCGCATGACTCCATCGCGCTCACTATCGTGACCGTCGCCCCGGCCGAGCAGACCGCCAAGCTGCAGCTGGCGCTGCGATCGGGCGACGGCATTCCCGACGCCATCTTCATGGCCGAGTTGACCCAGATCGCCCAGCTGTCGACGCGGCGGTCAGACTACCTGATGGACCTGACCGGCATGGTCGGCCAAGACGTGATCGACGGCTTCCTGCCCAACGCCCTCTCGCCCTGCATGAACGCGGACGGACGGCTTCTCTGCCTGCGCAACGACCTGGCGCATTTCATCCTCTGGTACGACGCACAGCTGATGGACGAGCTCGGATTCGCGGTCCCGACCACCTGGGAGGAGTTCGAAGAGATCGGCCACGCCGCCGCCGAGAAGGGCTACATCGTCGGCTCCGGCACCGAGGGCTTCCCGCTCCTCAACGTCCTGGCCTCGGCGGGCTGCGTGCTGGGCTTCCCCGAAGGCGGCGACCCGAACACCGTGCGCGTCGACCTGACCGGTGCCGACTGCCGGGCCGGCGCGGAAATGGTGGACCGGATGCGGGCCTCCGGCGCGCTCAGCCGCCAGGGCACGTTCGAGCCGGCCTTCGTGCAGGCCGCCAAGGACGGCCAACTGCTGATGTTCGTCGGCCCGACCTGGTACGGGGAACACGTGATGCGCCCGCTCTACGAAATCGAGCCCGGCCGCATCGCCGCGGCCCCGTCGCTCACCTGGTCGGGCCAGGACCAGGCAGTGGCGTGGAGCTGGGGCGGCGGTGTGTTCGGCGGTTACACGAAGACGGCGCATCCCGACGAAGTGGCCGCGCTGCTGGCCTGGATGACGACGGACACCGGGCTTCAGGGCCAGGCGACCACCATGCCCGCCGACGCCGCCAGCTCGGAAGTCTGGCGCGACCGGATCGTCAATGACCCCTACTACGCCAGCGACCGGGTCTATGACGTGATGAAGACATCCGCGGCGTTCGGGCATGCCCATTACGCCGGCTACCGCTTCGACGTGGCCGCAGCGCTGGTCAAGATCGACGCCGATTCCGACGTGCCGCTTGCCGACAAGCTGGAGGCGCTGCAGAACGAGATCGTGAACCTTGCGCGGGTGAACCGGTACACCGTCGTGAACTGACGACGGGGTGCGGGCCGGCCAGCCCGGCCCGCACGCGGGGGCATACGGAGCGTCGAACGGGATGGCCGACGGAACAGGCAGAACCGGCAGGGTGCGCCGGGCACCGAAGGCACGACCGCGGCGGGGCGACGGCCTTTTCATCGTCCTGATGCTCGCGCCGTACCTGGCGCTTCTGATCTTCTTCGGCCTGTCGCCGGCGCTCTACGCGTTCTTCCTGAGCTTCATGGACACCTATGACTGGGCCTTCCGGGGGCTCGGCAACTACAGGGACGTGCTGCAGGACTACCGGCTCGGTCAGAGCATCCAGAACGTCCTGACCTATGTCGCGCTCTGGCTCGCGCTCATGCTTGCCTTCGTCACCGGCCTTGCGCTCGCGCTCGACACCCTTCCGGCGCGCGTCGCGGCGATCCTGCGGACATCCTTCTTCCTGCCCGGCGCGATCACCTCCTCGGCCATCGTCGTGGTCTGGCTGTTCCTGCTCGATCCGGCCGTCAGCCCCTATGGCGGTCTGTTCGGCGCGGCGGGCTTTGAAAGCCGGCGCGAAGTGGTTTCGGCGCTCGGCTATCCGGCCGTCTTTTCCCTAATGGCGCTGCTGGCCTATTCCGGCGGCTGGATCGTGGTCGTGGGCGGCGCGCTCAAGGGCATATCCGGCGAGATGCTCGACGCCGCCCGCGTCGACGGCGCCCGGCCGCTGCAACTGGCGGCCTACATCAAGGTGCCGATGATCTGGCGGACGCTGGCGCTGATGGCGATCCTGTCCTTCGCCAACGGCATCCAGATGTTCGTCGAGCCGCAGCTCATGGCGATGGCCGGCGCGCAATACTCCAGGCCGGACTGGTCGGTCAACCAACTGGCGTTCCAATATGCCTTCAGCCTTGGCGATTTCGGCGCCTCGGCGGCGATCAGCTCGCTCCTGCTCCTGGTCGCGCTGGCGATCTCGCTGGCCGTGGTCATGGGCACACGGTTCTACCGGCTGGACCGGTCGTGAGCCGCACGGCATGGATACAGCGGCCCGCGCCGGGACGGGCAATGCTCTACACGCTTCTGGCCTTCGCCTTCGTGTTCTACGCGACGCCCATCCTTTGGTTGGTGCTGGCGGCCTTCAGGACCGAAAGCGAGCTCTACACGCAGGCGGCCTACAGTCTCGGCTCGTTCGACGCGCTGCGGCAGACCTGGCGCAACCTGGCGACCTACGATGATTTCCTGATCGGCACATGGGCGCTCAACTCGGCCATCTACTCGGTCGGCGGGGTCGCGCTGTCGCTCGTCGCCGTCATTCCGGCCGGGTACGTGCTTGCCACCTACGAATTCGCCGCCCGCAAGCTGATCCTGATCGTGACTCTGGTGGCGATGATCACGCCCAACACGGTGATCACGCTGCCGATCTACCTGCAGATGCAGGCGCTCGGGCTCAACAACAGCCACCTCGGCATGGTGCTGGCGACGGCGTTCTTTCCCTTCGGCGTCTACCTCGCCTTCATCTATTTCGTGACTTCGCTACCCGCCAGCCTGATCGATGCCGGGCGGATCGATGGCGCCTCGCGGTTCAGGCTGTTCTGGTCGATCGCGCTGCCGCTTTCCAAGCCGCTGATCGCGCTGGTCGCGTTCTTCAGTTTCCTGGCGAACTGGAGCAACTACTTCCTCGGCTTCGTGCTGCTGACGCGGGACGACCTCTACAGCCTGCCGATCGGGTTGGCGGTGCTCATCAACAGCTCCGGCGCCTTGGGCAACGACGTGGCCAGCGACATCCCGATCAATCGGCCCGAGGCGATCGTCGCCGCCATTCTGGTGATCGCGCCGGTCCTGCTCCTGTTCCTGATTTCGCAGAGGTTCGTCCGCGCCGGAACGCTCTCGGGCGCCGAGAAGGGCTGATCCGTCCGGACCGGTCCGCTGTCGCTCTCCGCCCACAAACAGATTGTATTATGTTTGTATACGGATTGTGGATGACCCCGTCCCTGCCCTAGTCTGCGCCGCAGGATCGGACGTCCCGGCGGCCCGGTTCGCGGGTGCCCATGTCGAATGGTGGACGATGAGCAAGACCAGCAAGGAACGGCTCTACGCCGATCTCAAGCGCAAGATCCTGACCCTGGCGCTTGAGCCGGGGGCACATCTGGACGAGACGACGCTGAGCGTCGATTACGGCATCTCGCGCACCCCGCTGCGCGACGTCTTTCGCCAGCTCGCCGGCGAAGGCTACATCCAGATCCGCGACAATCGCGGCACCATTGTCTCGCCGATGAGCCACAAGAGCATGCGCGACTTCTTCCTGACCGCGCCGATGATCTATGCCGCCGTTGCCAGGCTGGCGGCCCAGAACGCCACGCCGGAGCAGGTCGACGGCCTGCGCGCCGTGCAGGCGAAGTTCCGCGCCGCCGTCGAGGCCGGGTCGGTCGAGGACATGATCTTCTGGAACGACCGCTTCCATTTCGACATGGGGCTGATGGCCGACAACCAGTACCTGATGCCGACCCTGCAGCGGCTGCTGATCGACCATGCCCGCATCGGCCAGACCTTCTGGCGTGCCCGCGACGACGACATGCGCCGCCGCATCCACGAGGCCGTCGACCACCACGACCGCTTCATCGACATCATCGCCGCCGGCGACGCCCAGGCGGCCCACGACCTGACGATGGACCATTGGGCCCTGTCCCGGGACCACATGGAGATGTTCGTCCGCCCCGACCCGCTGCCGATCGACTCGCTGATCTCCGCCTGATCAGGTCCGCCGGCGGGCGCTGAAAGCCCTCACCCGGCTCGCCGACCCTCGCCACCCTCTCCCAGGGGGAGAGGGTTTCCAGCGACGGCTCGTTGGTTCCCTCTCCCTCTGGGAGAGGCGGGCGAGCGAAGCCGAGCGGGTGAGGGCTTCGGCACATGGCGCTTGTAACGGATCATCTCAACCGTTATTGTGTACGAAATGTATACATGAGACCGGGCCATGCGGTTCGAGGGCATCTATACCCCGATCGTCACCCCTCATCGGGACGACCATTCCATCGACCGTGACCGCTTCGCGGAGATCGCGGAGCACCTGATCGCGGCCGGCGTGCACGGCCTCATCCTGGCCGGCACGACGGGCGAGTATTACGCGCAGTCGCCCGAAGAGCGGGTCGAGTTGATGGGGCTGGCCAAGGCGGTCATCAAGGACCGGGTGCCGCTGATCGTCGGCACAGGCGCCATCCGCACCGAGGACTCGATCGAATTCGCGCAGGCGGCCAAGGCGGCCGGGGCCGATGCCATCATGATCGCCACGCCACCCTATGCCGCCCCGACCGGCCGGGAGAACGCCCTGCACGCCCTGGCGATCGACCGGGCCGTCAACCTGCCGGTGCTGCTCTACAACTATCCCGGCCGCACCGGCGCGGAGATGGACCAGGACTATCTAGACCGGGTCGGCCGCTCGCCGAACTTCCGCGCCATCAAGGAGAGCTCCGGCGACATCAACCGGCTGCACCTGCTGGCCCGCGACTACCCGCATATCCAGCTCGCCTGCGGCATGGACGACCAGGCCCTGGAGTTCTTCGCCTGGGGGGCGACGAGCTGGGTCTGCGCCGGCTCCAATTTCGCGCCGGAGGCCCATATCGCGCTGTGGCGCGCCTGCCGGGTGAACGGCGATTTCGACACCGGACGGCGCATCATGTCGGCCATGCTGCCGCTGATGCGGGTGCTGGAACAGGGCGGCAAGTTCGTCCAATGCATCAAGCACGGGCTCGCCCTTCGCGGTATTCCGGCCGGACCGCCGCGCCGGCCGCTGCAGCCGCTCAACAAGGATGAGAAGCGGGCGCTTGCGGAGACAGTCAAAATCATGGACGCGACCATCGAGGCGATCGAAGCGGAGTCACGCGCATGTCCGACCTCCTGACCCGTGCCGAATACGGCGCCATCGCCGACAATCTGGACCTGCCGCGCACCGCCTTCATCGATGGCGCCTTCCGGCCGGCGCAGTCCGGCGCCACCTTCCCGACCATCAACCCGGACACCGGAGAAACCCTTGCCGAGCTTGCCTCCTGCAGCGCCGACGACATCGATTTCGCCGCGGCCAAGGCGCGCGAGGCCTTCGAGGACGGCCGCTGGTCGCGGCTGCTTCCGGCCGAACGCAAGGAGATTCTGATCCGGCTGGCCAAGCTGATCACCCGCAACCGCCGCGAGCTGGCGGTGATGGAGAGCCTGGACTCCGGCAAGCCGATTCGCGACTGCGAGACCATCGACGTGCCGGAGACGGTCAACACCCTGAAATGGCACGCCGAGGCGATCGACAAGATCTACGACCAATGCGCCCCGGCCGGCGACGACGTCATGGCGGTCATTGCCCGCGAGCCGATCGGCGTGGTCGGTCTGGTGCTGCCCTGGAACTTCCCGCTGCTGATGCTGGCCTGGAAGATCGGCCCGGCGCTGGCCTCCGGCTGCTCGGTGATCGTCAAGCCGGCGGAGCAGACCTCGCTCACGGCGCTCCGGGTCGCGGAGCTCGCCATGGAAGCGGGCGTGCCGCGTGGCGTGCTGAACGTCGTCACCGGCGACGGGCCGACCACCGGCGAGCCGCTCGGCCTGCATCCGGATGTCGACATGGTGTCCTTCACGGGCTCGACCGAGACCGGCCGGCGCTTCCTGCGCTACGCCGCCGATTCCAACCTGAAGAAGGTGACCCTGGAATGCGGCGGCAAGAATCCGGCCCTGGTGCTGGACGATGCCGAGGACCTCGACCTGGTCGCCGGCCATCTGGTCAACGGCGCCTTCTGGAACATGGGTGAGAACTGCTCGGCCAGTTCCCGGCTGATCGTGCACAAAGCGGTCAAGGACGCGCTGATGGAGCGCCTGCTGGCCCGTGCCCGCGAGTGGCGCACCGGCGACCCGCTCGACCCCGCCAACCATCTTGGGCCCCTGGTCGACCGCGAGCATTTCGAGAAGGTCACCGGCCATGTCGAGCGCGGCCGGGCCTCGGCCACCGTCGCGCTGGGTGGCACCGGCGAGGACGGCTATGTCGAGCCCACCATCTTTGACGCGGTCAAGGCGGCCGACGCGTTGGCGCGGGAGGAAATTTTCGGACCCGTTCTCTCGGTCATCAGCGTCGCCTCGGCCGAGGAGGCGGTGGCGGTCGCCAACGACACCCAGTATGGCCTCGCCGCCTCGGTGTTCTCCGCCAACGGCCGCAGGGCCCTCCGGGCGGCGCGCGCGATCCGCGCCGGCACGGTGACGGTCAACTGCTATGGCGAGGGCGACATCACCACGCCCTTCGGCGGCTACAAGCAATCCGGCTTCGGCGGCCGCGACAACGCCGTGCACGCCCACGACCAGTACACCGAGCTTAAGACCATCTGGATCGACCTGACAGACCAGTCCGCCGAGGACTCGGTCGAGATTTCGAGCTAACCGAAAGGGCGGGTTGGTGATCTCAAGCCTTTTGAATCGCGGATGGGACAGCCCTTCCCCCTCACCCTCCCGCTACGCGGGTCCCTCCCTCTCCCCAAGGAGAGGGAAACCAAACGCTGCCTCGATTCCCCTCTCCTTGGGGAGAGGGAGGGACCCGCGGCGAAGCCGTGGGAGGGTGAGGGGGAGCACCGCCCATCAGCATCGCGGCACAACTCTTGCCGCAAGAATTCTCATCTCACGGTCCAGATGACCGCCAAGCCGATCACCGTCACGCGGCTTCCGAAGGACCCGGGCCCGGCCGCCTGGAACGCCATCCTGCCGGCGCGCCCGCCGGCGCGGGTGCTGGAGGAACGGATCACCGCCGACTGGCTGGTCATCGGCGCCGGATGGGCCGGGCTCGCCGCCGCCCGCCGGCTGATCCAGCTCCGCGGCGGCGACCGCATCGTGGTGCTGGATGCCGCGCGGGTCGCCGAGGGGCCGGCCGGCCGCAATTCCGGCTTCATGATCGACCTGCCCCACGATCTGAGCTCGGACAGCTACAGCGGCGCCGCCGACAAGGACCGTCGGCAGATCGCCATGAACCGGGCCGCCATCGCCTTCTCCGCCGAGGCGGCGGAGGAATACGGCATGCCGGACGAGGCCTTTGCCCAGGTCGGCAAGACCAACGGGGCGGCCACCGAGCGCGGTCTCGCCCACAACGCGGATTTCGCCGGCCATCTCGAGGGGCTCGGCGAGCCCTTCGAGACGCTCGACGCCCAGGCGATGCGGGATCTCACCGGAACCGATTTCTACCAGGGCGGCCTCTACACGCCCGGCGCCGCGGTCGCGCAGCCGGCGATGTTCACCCGCACCGTCGCCGAGGCCCTGTCCCGCACGCTCGACCTGTTCGAGGGCACGCCCGTCGTCTCCCTGTCTCGCAACGGCGGCGACTGGACCGCCGAGACCCCGAAGGGCGCGGTGACCGCGCCGCGGGTCATCCTGGCGGTGAACGGCCATGCGGAGAGCTTCGGCTTCTTCCGCCGCCGGCTGCTGCACGTCTTCACCTATGCCTCCATGACCCGGGCGCTGAGCGAGGACGAGGTCCGGCGGCTCGGCGGCCGGCCGCGCTGGGGCGTGCTGCCGGCGGACCCCATGGGCAGCACCGTGCGCCGCATCTCCGGCACCGGCGGCGACCGCATCGTGGTGCGCAACCGCTTCACCTACGATCCCGGCATGGAGGTCTCCGACGCCCGGCTGCGCGCCGTCGCCCGCGATCATGACGCCAGCTACGCCAACCGCTTCCCGATGCTGAAGGACGTGGAGATGGAGTACCGCTGGGGCGGCCGCCTCTGCCTCTCCCGCAACGACGTCCCGGCGTTCGGCGAGCTGGAGCCCGGCCTCTTCTCCGCCTGCTGCCAGAACGGCCTCGGCACCACCAAGGGCACCCTCTCCGGCATGCTGGCGGCCGAGCTCGCCGCCCAGGCCAACAACCCGATGATCGAGGAAATGCTGGCCTTCGCCCCGCCGACCCGCCTGCCCCCCGAACCCTTCACCTGGCTCGGCGCCAACGCCACCATGCGCTGGAAGGAGCACAAGGCGGGGCGGGAGCTATAGGGCGGTCCGGCGCAGAAATCCGGGCGATATCCGCGTCTCTGACTACGTCTCCCTGCAGCACCCAGACGACTTGATGCGCCGAATTTGCTCCTTCCAGAGGGCTGACGATGTGGCCCATGCGCGCTCGAATTCGCCGATTAGCAAGCGACGGACCGCGACTGTGTCGCAATCAGCCGGCCATTCGAGTTGAGCCGTCTTAGGGTGAGACGCCTGGCCGTGGTACGTTTTCACCAGGCTACTAGCTTGGGGCGGTGTGCTGGCGGGCCTCTCGCTCCCTGAGGGATCCGAAATGACAGCGGCGGTTGGCGCCACCAATCGGCGGGATCACGATCTCTGCTTGATGTTCACCGATATCGAGGGATCGACCCGTCTCCTTGAGTCGATCGGTCCGCTCTATCCGAGCGTCCTCAAGCGCCACAACGAAATTCTGTCTCACGCGATCGCCCGGCAAGACGGACGCCAGGTGAATACCGCAGGAGACGCGGTGTTCGCGGTTTTTGCCGATCCCTCCGCCGGGCTCCGGGCCGCCGTCGATGCGCAGAAGGCGTTTCACGACGAAATCTGGCCGGATGGACGCGAAATGCGAGTCCGCATCGGACTGCATACCGGTGCTGTGCAATCGCTCGGCGACGATTTCGTGGGTCTGGAGATCCACCGAGCGGCACGGATCAGCGCCTCCGCCCATGGCGGTCAAATCGTCCTCTCCGAAGAAGCGCATTCCCGAGTATCCGAGGACGCGCTACCCGAAGGTGTCCGGTTTCGCGACCTGGGGACGCATCATCTCAAAGACCTTCGGTTCCCCGAGCGGATCTTTGACATTGTCATTGTGGGGCTGCCGGATTCCTTCCCGCCACTGCGCTCACTCGGCGGACGTCGGACCAACCTGCCTTCCGATCCGGTCGAGTTGGTCGGTCGAGCGAAGGAGACAAGACAGGTTCGCGATTTGCTCACTGGGGACCACTGCCGGCTGGTAACGCTGACGGGCCCTGGCGGAACCGGAAAGACCAGCCTCGCTTTGGCAATTGCCCAGAGCGTCCAGCACGAGTTCGCCGGCGGCACCCACTGGGTACAACTCGGTGAAGTAGCCAGCGCCGATCTCGTCGTGTCGGCCATCGCCCAGTCTCTTGGCATTCCACAAATGCCCGGCCTTTCGCCGCAGGACGCTATCCGCAACGCGATCGTGGATGAGCAGTTCCTTTTGGCCCTCGACACCTTCGAACATGTAGTCGACGCAGCTCCGTTGATCGCGAAGTTGTTAGGCGACTGCCCTAACCTCACCATCCTGGTGACGAGCCGTGAAATTCTCAGCCTACGATTGGAGACCGTGTTTGAGGTCCAGCCACTGCCCATACCCGGGGTCGGTGATGGGCTCGACGCGATCCGGTCGAAAGATGCAGTCTCGCTCTTCGTCGAGCGGGTCCGCGACAAGCGGCCAGGATTCGCCGTCACTAAGGACAATTCCGATGCAATTGCGCGAATCTGTCGACGCCTCGACGGGTTGCCACTTGCCATCGAGCTGGCCGCCGCCCACGGTGCGCTGCTTGAGCCTGAAGAGCTGGAAGTCCGTCTCGCCGGCAGCCTGGATTTCCTAAAGTACACGCGTCGCGATCTCAACCCAAGACACCGGGCTCTGCGCCAGACCATCGCGTGGAGTGACGCCACGCTCTCCGAGCCGCAGCGTCGTCTGTTGCGGTGTGTCTCCGTGTTCTCCGGTGGATTCGATATCGAGGCAGCCGAGGCCGTAGTGCACCACCTCGACGCTGTCGATCACGATGTACTTGACGGTCTCGAATCGCTGGTCGCAAAGAGCCTACTGCAGCGCAGAGACGCTTTGGGCCGACCGCGTCTGCGAATGTTGGATACGATCCGCGAATACTCATTTGAGGGGCTGGCCGCCAGCCCTGATCACGCCCTGGTGCTGGCCGGCCACGCCGCTCACTATGATGCCGTGGTCGCTGCTGCATCGTCGCATCTCCTGGGGGAAGGCCAGCGGCCCCATGTCGAGCAACTGTTTCTCGAGTCCGGCAATATCCGGGCGGCGCTCGAGTGGGCATTGAAGCAGCCGGATGGCGAGATGACCGCCCGTTTCCTTGAACACCTGAAATGGTTCTGGATGTCGCGCGGGCTGGGTGCCGAAGCACTCGGTTGGACCCGCCAGGCATTGGAGAGGACCGAGGCGCTCGGTGACACCCGTCCGAGGGCAGTAGCGCTGGACGTTGCGTGCTGGGTGCGGGCGAACGCCAATGGCTTTACGGGTGCACTGGAGCCGGCCGTCGAGAGCCTACGCATTTACAAGGTGCTTGGCGACAAATCGGGGATGGCCTGGGCGGGTTACATCGCCGCTGGGGCGATGGCGTATGCCGGGCGAATGGTCGAGGCCATGGCGCTGTATGACGAGACGCGGCAGTTGTTTCACGATCTCGACGATATCCACGGCGAGGCGATCGTGCTCACTGGGATCGCCGAGGCCAAACGGCTAGAGGGAAACCTCATTGATTCCGAGAGTCTTCACGAGCAAGCGTACGCATTGTTTCAGCAAGCTGACGATACGCTCTATTTGCAGCTTTCTTCGAACAATCGGGCGCAGCTACGCCTGCTTGCCGGCGATTGGAAGAGCGCCACGAGGTTTGCTTCAGATGCAATGGCCTTGGGTGAAACCTACGACTATCCGTTCCACTTGGTTTACGCTGTGATGTCGATGGGCGCGGTTGCCCTGATGAAGGGAGATGCCGTGCACGCCGCCAGAGTTTTCGGCGCCGTGGAATCCCGCTTGGACCAGCTTGGTGTTAAATTCGAACCCGTGGACGAATTGCAATACGAGCGCTACTGCAGGACCGCCCGTGAAACGCTCGGCGACGCCGAATACGAGGCCGCCACCGGCGCCGGCGCGGCGCTGCCCTGGAAGGACGTAATCGCCGACGCCCACTCCGTATGAGCGGTCCGGAATTCCTGAGTAGCTGCCGCTCCGGTCCAACTTGGGGCGGCCGCCTTTGCCTCTCCCGCAACGACGTGCCGGCTTTCGGCGAGCTGGAGCCCGGCCTCTTCTCCGCCTGCTGCCAGAACGGCCTCGGCACCACCAAGGGCACCCTCTCCGGCATGCTGGCGGCCGAGCTCGCCGCCCAGGCCAACAACCCGATGATCGAGGAGATGCTGGCCTTCGCCCCGCCGACCCGCCTGCCTCCCGAACCCTTCACCTGGCTCGGCGCCAACGCCACCATGCGCTGGAAGGAGCACAAGGCCGGGCGAGAGCTCTAGCGCCTTCCGAGTGCCGAAGTCGTCAGCTACTGTCCCCACGACGGACGATCGCGGCTCCGGACCCACGCCGCATTGAACGGGAAAGGTCACGGCGTTGAAGAGCTTTGGCTATGCCGCCCTGGCGCTCCTGTTGGTCGCGCTTCTGGTCGGCCTGGTTTCGGCGGTGTTCACACCGGTCGAGGGCCCCCAAGAAACCGTCGCGCCGTCGGAAATGCCATCATCCACTGCGAGCGTCGCACCGGATGGGCGCGTTGATCCTGCCACGACCGGTGCCCCGCGCGGCAACGATGAGCCCGCCGGCGCGCGGCGCGATGAGACGGGTCTCGGCAGTATCCTGTTCGTCGTCCGGGATTTGCGGGCGGATCCGTACCCCGGTGTCCTGATCAGGCTGCGTTCGGAGTTCGGCGAACAGACGGTGTTCACCGGCAGCGTCGGCGAGGCGGTGTTCGACGGCCTCGTCACCGGTCGCTATGCCTACCAGCTCGAGCCCGTCGGACGACTGCGGCTCACCGGCGGGCCGATCGCGCTGGCGGAGGGCGAGCATCGGCTGGTGGAGCTGCGGATCGACGACTACGACCGCACCATTGCGGGACGGGTCCTGGATCAGGCCGGGGAGCCGGTGGGCGGGATCACGGTAACGGCGCGGCCTCATCACGGGCAGATCGGCACGCAGTTGGCGGCGGAGTCGGACCAACGGACAGAAAGCGGGCCGCTGGGCTGGTTCGAAATCGCCGGGCTCGGCGAAGGCGATCACGAGCTGACAACCCTTGCCACGGAACGGCATGCCGCCAGCAGTGCGATCGTTCGCGCCGGTACCGACAGCGCCGTCCTCTCGGTTAGGGAGTTCCGGATCCTGCAGCTCGTCGGCCAGGTCACCGACACGGCCGGTCGACCGCTCGCCGGTGTCGAGGTGTCGCGTGTCGGTCTCCAGGGCCAGCGAACGCAGACCGATGCGGCCGGTCGATACGCGTTCGCCGTCGAAGACCTCGGGACGGATCGCCGCCCCTCACTTCGCTTCGAGTTGGAGGGGTATCGACCGGAGCAGCAGGTTCTGCAGGAGCCCGCCCTGCGTGGCGACGGACCGGTGCGCCTCAATGCGAGCCTGGTCGCGATCGAGCACCCGATCGAGGTCCTGGCCAACGTGGTCGACGCGCAAGGGGCGCCGGTCGAGGGCCAGTCGATCCAACTGTATTCGCGGCGATCGAACACGACCTATCACGGAACCAGCGACGCGCAGGGCGAGGTCGCCTTTCCGAACGTGCTGCCGGGTTTCGACTACCAGCTGACCGTCCATCCGAAGGCCGGATACAGGCCATTCACCGCGTCGATGGTCGACCTGACGCGCGAACGGGCGCCGCTTCAGATCGTGCTGGAACCGCTTCCGACCGGGCGGGTTTGGGGTCGCATGGTGAATGTGTCGGGATTTCCGGTGCCGCATTTCAGCATGTGGCTGCAAAGCGACGAGGCGCGGGGAAGCTGGATCAAGGTGACCGGGGACAGCTTCGGCTATTTCGAGATCGGTGACGTGCCGGAAGGGCGACTGAGGCTGCAGACGCTTTCGCGACCGCTGTTTCGCACCACCGGCGTCGAACTCGTCGCCGGTACCGACGCCTATGTCGAAGTGGTGCTCGACTGGGGTGACGATGTCCTCGAGGGGATGGTGGTCAGCGAGGGCGGCGAGCCGCTTGCGGGGGCCCGGATCCAGTTGAACTGGCGCGGCGATTGGTGGCTGGTGGACAGCCATCAATCGATCCGACAGACGGTCTCCGACAGCGCCGGCGCATTTGTGTTCTCAGGACTGGGTGGCGGCCCCTATGAGCTCAGGGCCAGTGCCCCCGGTCACCTCACCCGGCAGATCGATTCCCAGTTCAGCGGCGAGCGCGTCGAGGTGCGGCTCCCGTCGGCCGAGCATCAGCACGCCCGAAACTGACCAAGCCGTCGCGACGCCCCACGCTGGGCGACCGGCGCCAAGCCATCTCCCGTTGCAGGTACGCCAAACCGTCCAGTCGGCCGGAATACCCGTCCCGGTGACACCGAGCCGGTTCGGTCAGCGCTTCATTGAAGGCGAAATTCGATCTACGGTTGAACCGCTGACGGATGTCCGATCAGGGGGACACCAATGGATTGCGGAGACGAGATTGATCGAGTGGCTCTGCGCGCCCGCGCTCTACTGATCCTGGTTGCCTGCGGTTGCTGGTTGACGATTGACGGTGCCGCATCGGCGGAAGGCACAGGGCGCGCCTACGGAGGCGGGATTCCGTCAGAATGGCCGCAATCCGCGCCAAACCAACCACCCCAGGTTGGCACGGTTCCATTTGCGATGGTCGTCGAGCCCGGCGTTCCCGTTCGAGATCGCCCCGAGCTGCGGCTGGCTGCCGAACCCCACTGCGTGTCGGAGCGGCCCGGAGAGCTTGCAAACACGCCGCTCAGCCACGGATATCCGGTCTTCGGTGCCGCATTCAACCGAGCTGGCACCCGCATCGTCACCTGGTCGGATGACAACACAGCCCGCCTGTGGGATGCCGCCACCGGGGAGGAGGTGCTGCTGCCGCTCCGCCACGAGAAGGACGTATTGGGCGCGGCCTTCAACGAGGCGGAAACGCGCATTCTCACCTGGTCCCAAGATGACTCTGCCCGTCTGTGGGACGCCGCGACGGGCGAAGCTGTCCTGCCGCCCCTGCTTCACACGGAAAAGGTCTGGGGCGCGACGTTCAACGATGCGGAGTCCCGCATACTCACATGGTCCAGGGACCGCACCGCGCGCCTGTGGGACGCCGTCACCGGCGAGGCAGCATTGCCGCCGCTCCGCCACGACAGTCAGGTGAGGGGCGCCATCTTCAATGGCGACGAAACGTGGATCCTCACATGGTCCCACGACGGCACCGCGCGCCTGTGGGATGCCGCCACCGGCGCGGCCGCCCTGCCCCCGCTTGAGCACGACGGCGGCGTGAAGGGCGCCGCGTTCAACGACGCAGGAACGATTGTCCTCACCTGGTCCGGGGACGGCACCGCCCGCCTCTGGGACGCCGAAACCGGCGAAGCGCTCATGCCGCCGCTGCGCCACGACGGCATTGTGTCGAGCGCTGCCTTCAATCGTGACGAAACGCGCATTCTGACATCGTCCTGGGACGGCACAGCACGCCTGTGGGACATCGAGAGCGGCGAAGCGGTCATGCCGCCGCTCGTCCATCGGAGGGAGGTCAGGAGCGCCGTCTTCAATGGAGCGGAAACGCGAATCCTCACCTGGTCCAACGACGGCACCGCCCGCGTTTGGGACGCCATCACCGGCCAGGCACTGCTGCCGCCCCTACGCCACGACGGAGAGGTCCTGGGCGCCGCCTTCAACGACGCGGAATCGCATATCCTCACCTGGTCCTGGGACTGCACGGCCCGGCTGTGGGAGTCTTCCTCCGGCAAGCCGGCCCTTCCGCCGCTGCGCCATGACGACATCGTGCGGGGCGCCACCTTCAACGGTGACGAAACGCTGATCCTCACCTGGTCCTGGGACGGCACGGCCCGCATCTGGGATATCTCTCGCCTGGCATCTACACCCGATTGAAGAGTTCAGAAGACGCTCGGCCCCGACCGCGTGCGCGAAGCGGGCCGCGCAGGAGCTTCAGGCCGATTCCCGCACCCCTGTCGCGCATTTGGCAACGCGGTGTGCGATGGCCAGAGAGAGAGTGTTCCGTCGCCTTGCCTGCCGAGGCTCGCTGCGGATCCGCCCTTAGGCCTTGACCGACCCCGCCGTCATGCCGGCGAGGAAATACCGTTGCGCGACCAGGTAGATCAGCAACAGCGGTAGAGATCCCAGAACGCTCATGGCCATCATCTCGTTCCATTCGAACGCGTGCTGGCCCATGAGCAGTTGAATGCCGATCGGGACCGTTCGCATGTCCGTCGATTTCGTCAGCGTGAGCGCGAACAGGAATTCGTTCCAGGCGAGCAGGAACGTATAGACTCCCGTCGCAACGATGCCCGGAATCGAGATCGGCACGATCACCCGCCACAACGCCGTCCAGCTCGTGCCACCGTCGACCAGCACCGCCTGGTCGAGATCCTTCGGCAATGTATTGAAGTAGCCGGTCATCAGGAGAATGGCATAGGGAAGCGTGAAGACCATGTAGGTCACGATCAGCGCCAGGTAGGTGTCGAATATCCGGAACGCGACCACCATGCCGAAATACGGAATCAGCAGGGTGATCGGCGGCACGGTTTGGGTGCTGATGACGAAGAGGTTGAAGATCCTCTTCATCGGAAAGTCGAAACGGCTGAACGCATAGGCCGCCAGGATCGCCACCAGCAAGGTCAACAGGGTGACGGCGCCGGAGACGAAGTAGCTGTTGATGAAGAACTGGACCTTGACCGGGTTGCTGAAGATCGCGTCATACGCGGTCAGGGTGAACTCCTCGGGGAGGATCCGCGGCGGCAGCGCGAAGATCTCCGTGTTGGATTTCAGGGAGCTGAACAGCATCCAGAGAACCGGGAATCCCGCGAAGACGAGCCCGACGCCCAATCCGATGAAGGTGACCCAGGTCAGAAGATCGAACCGCTTCGACATGCTATCTGGCCCTCTGATGCTTGATGTAGAAATAGGTCATGCTCATCGACAGCACGAAGATGACGACCGCGCTTGCCGCGGCGAGCGAGAACTGGAAGCGTGAGAACGCCAGCTTGTAGGTGTAGGTGCTGAGCATTTCGGTCGCATGGATCGGACCGCCTCCCGTCGTCATCCACACCAGCGGAAACACCTGCATGGTCCAGATGAAGTCCAGCATGGCGATGCTGATCATGATCGGCTTGAGATGCGGAAGCGTGATGTACCAGAACTTCTGCGGCTCATTGGCGCCGTCGATGCTGGCCGCCTCATAGTACTCCTGGGGAACGCCCTGCAGCCCGGCCAGCAGACTCACCATGTAGAGCGGATATCCGGCCCAGATGTTGACGAAGGTCAGGGCGTGAATGGCGGTCGCGGTCGACGAGAACCATTCGACCTTGAACCCGATGATCTGCAGGGTCATCAGGATGCTGTTGATGACGCCGTTGGGGTCCAGCAGCAGCCGCCAGATGATCGCGATGATCACCGCGGTGAACAGCCAGGGAAGGATGTAGAGCACCCGCAGGATGCTGCTCACGATCGGGTTGACGCGCTTGGAGTTGAGCATGAGCGCGAAGCACAGGCCGATCAGCAGATGGAACGTCACGCTCATGACGGTGAAGTACAGCGTCTGCCCGACCGACTGCCAGAAGACGGCATCGGCGAAGATTTCGCGGAAGTTCCGCAGGCCGACGAAATCCGGGTCGGGGCTGACGATCGCCCGGTCCAGAACCGCGTAGCGGAAGACCACGCCCATCGGGAACAGCATGAGGATGAAGAACAGCGCCATGGCCGGCGCGACGAAGAGGTACGGGACGGCGGCGCGCCGTTTTCTGTAGGAAATGAGGGACGGGCCTGGCCTCAGCCGGACAGATGCGCCGGGACTCGTCGCGAAGTTTGCCATGTCGCCGCGTCCCGAACTCCTGGTGGCGTCTAGGAAGTCGCCGGCCATGAAGGCTGGGTGATGCGACGCCGCCGGCGCGCCGCATCACCACCATGCTACAGAATCAGAATTCGGCTTCCCAGTTGGCCTGCGCGGCGGCCGCGGCCTCGGCGGCGGATTGCTCGCCCTCCAGCATCTTCTGAACCTCCACGCCGAGTTGCCGCATCAACTCCTCGGCGACAGGCAGGCCGACGAACTCATTGGCGAGGTAGCCGGTCTGGAAGATGTCGAAGGCCGTGGCGAACAGCTCGTCCGAGGCCACGAAGTCGGGCTCGGCATTCACATTGCCGGGGAACGCGTTGGCGATCGACACCAGCCTGGCATTGACCTCGGTGCTCAACAGATAGGACACCAGCTTGAAGGCCTCTTCCTTGTGCTCGCTGTGCTCGCTGATGCCGATCCCCCACGAGGCATATGGCAGGCCGCGGGCCCCGTCATAACCGTCGACGGCCGGGAGCGCGGTGATGTCGAAATTCAGCTCGGGGTTCCGGTCCCGGATCAGGTTGATGTGGGCCAGGGAGTCGACCATCATCCCGACGCGGCCGTTGACGAATTCCTCGACCTTGTCCTGTTCCCGCTTGGCGAATGCACCGGGCGAGATCAGGCCTTCGTCATACATCGATTGTATGAACTCCAGGGTCGTGACCACGTCGTTGTTGGTCAGATCGGGCATGCCTTCGCTCATCATGCTGTTGCCCGATGCCCATACCCAGGACATCACGTCGTTCTGGATACCATTGGGCGCCTGCAGATTGAGTGGCAGGACCCAACCGAACTGGTTGCTGTCTTCGTCGGTCAGCTTGCGCGCCGCGTCGACGAATTCGCTGCGGGTCGTCGGCAGAGCCTCGATGCCGGCCTCTTTCATCAGATCCAGGTTGACGAACACCGGATAGACGAAGGATGCGACCGGGAACATGTAGCTGTTGCCGTCGACCTCGATGACGGCGGCCACCTCATCCGCATTGAAGTCCGATGATGCGGCCATCAGGTCGTCCATGGCGGCGATCGCGTTCTGCCTGGCCAGGTCGTTCACCCAGGCACCGTCGAGCCCGACGACGTCGCTGAGCGTTCCGGATGCCGCGCCGACCACGATCTGGTCGCGGGTGGTGGCGTAGGGACCGCTGACAAGCGTTACCGTGATGCCGGGATTCTCCGCCTCGAATTCATCCATGATGGCGCGCAATGCGCCGTCTGGCAGCTCGGGCTCCCACCATTGGATGAACTCGAGATTGGTCTGAGCCACAGCGCCGGTGGTGCCGAGGACGCAGGCGAAGGCAGCCGATTTCAACAACAGTACGGATGTCTTGACGTTCATCACTTCCTCCCATTTTCAGATTTCATTTCCCCAGAATGTTGATCTGCGGGACTCCACGGCGCCGGCTCCCCATGCAGGCGGCCAAACTCGCTGCCGAAATCAGACCCGGCCGCTGGCGCCTCCCAGGGCTGAGTCAGACACAAGTCGCGAGTTATGCGTCTTTATTGCAGATTAATTGGTGTTTTGCGATCCGGTCAACTTGCATATCTCGCATTAACCCGCACCCGGCCGTCTATTCAGCTGCGCTCGCCTGGTCGGCGGCCCTGTGCCAGTCCCGATACCAGTATTTTTCCAGCGCATCCGACACCGCGCCCTTGGAGATCGTCGGCTTGTGCGGGGTGCCGTGACGGACCGTGATTTCGGCGAGCTCGGTCAGGCGCGATCTGGCGCGGTTCAGACCTTCCGCATCCGGCTCGGCCGTACCATCGGGGACGGCATCCCGCCAGATGGAGCGGCCGGCGACGAATCCCGACGCTCCGGCGCGGCATGCCAGCTCGAGCTGCACCTTGAAGGCGTCGTAGCCGACGCCGGCGGACAGGATCACCCAGGGGACCTGCACGGCCGCGCTGATCTGTTCACACCGTGCTGCGGCGGCGCGCTGTTCCTCCTGTGTTGAAACGGGCCCGGGGAATTCAAGCTTCAACAGGTCGGCGCCGAGTTCGGCCGCAATCATCGCCGATTCCACGATCCCATCCGCCCGGCGGCTCTGCCAGACGGCCTGAGACGGGTCTTCGCCGGGCAACGCATTCCAGATGGGTTCGACCACCAATGGAAGGGATTGCGCGGCACAATCGGCGACCAGGTCGCCGACGATCCGGCACTGCGACTGCTGGATCGGCCCGTCGGGCCGGAAATACCACAGCAGCTTGCACATATCGGCGCCCATCTTCTTGATCTTGGCCGCGTTCCAACCGTCGCGGAATCGGGTCTGGCCTTGCTCGCCGGTGCCGTCGTAACCGCCCTCCGCCTCGACGCAGACCATCAAGCCGACATCGCGCGGCAGCGCACCCGTCAGTATCGACTGGGCCGCGGCGTATTCGGGATCGAGAAGAAAGGAACTGACATAGGGCCGCAGTGCCGAAATGAGGTCGAGCTTGCTGCCAACGGTTCTGGCGTAGGGCACCTTCGAGAGGTCGGGATCGATCAACTCGCGGTAGTCGTCGCCGTGATCGAGGGCGCAGGTGATGAAGTATCCATCGGCCGTGGTCACCCGCTGCATACCGCGAGTCTTGCCGGGGTCGATTGAACGGACGTCTGGGCCGGGGGTCATCTTGCCTCCTGATTCAATTGGGGTCGGTGCCGGGCACGCCGGACAGAACGGCGAGGGTTCCAGCGAGAAACGAGTCGCCGAGGCCGATCGTGGCGGCAGGTCGGGCGAGATGGGGCGCCGGGCAACTCACGAAGTGACCGCGGTTCGCAGCGGACTGTATCGGAGGCCAAGGGCTGGTACCCAGCGTCGCCGCAGGACGTACGGTCGCCGGATCGACGGCGTATCCTGCCTGCGCGCGCGCAGACGCCGTGTAGCAGCCGTATCGGATCGCCTTCAGCTCTCTCTGGGGATCGGCGCGCGTGAGCGATATGGCCCAGCGATCGGCATGGACGTTGACCCGATCGAGCTGCATCGCGCTGGCGATGCCGCGCATGGCCGCCGGGATCGACGCTTCGTCAACCGCCGCATCCGGAGCCAGGGCCCCAAGCTCGGCCACGTTCATACCGACGGAATTGCAGATCCCGGCAAAGGCCTCCAACAACCGTTGTCGATCGTCGGCCGACGCGAAATCGGCCAGCTCCATGTGAATGACCGGAATACCGGCATCCTTCCACGCCGAGGCCAATCGCCGGGACCATGTCAGAGCGCGGTCGAACTCGTCCCGCCGCAGCGCATTGAAACCCGACAGCATGGCGGCGCCGGCGTCTCGCGCCGCCGTTTGGCTGAATGCGGCAAATGCCTCGTCGAACTGGAAACAGTCATCAGAGAACCGAAGGATGATCCGATCCGCGCGCGGGGTCGGAACAGCCTGCCGAGCGGGCGAGAACTCAATGATCCGATGCGATGGGACGGGACGCGGCTGCTGCTGGTCGACCGTCGTTTCATCCTGAGGGGCAAATTGAATGTTCGGATGGAGGAGATCCAGAAGCGCCGGATCGCGCCGCTCCAATGCAAGCAGTGGCTTGGCGCCGGCGATCGCCAATTGCTGTGCCACTTGAGTCGACGAGCCGCCCGGCAAGCTGCGGACAGACCGCATACCGGCGAAAACACGCTCTCCATCCGGCAAGCCGGCGTCGAATTCGCCTCCCGTGCCGGCATTGGCCCGGCTGACCAGTTGCTCCCTGAGTTTCGTGTGTGGCTCGTCGTCCCGACCCTGCAACGCCTCCAGAACGGCATCGAGATCACAGATGCGATCAATACAAGCAGCGAACCCACAGAACACCGGGGCAATACGGGGCGCGCGGTCGCGTATGTCTTCGGCAAGAGCGACGTAGTCGCGGAGAGACACCAGTGTCGGACAGTCCAATTCTTGCCAGCCCAATGTTCATTCTTCTTGCGGCTATGGAGCGCCAAGGATGTTTGGAGCCGCTTCTCCGTAAAACCTCAAGGCAAGGCGTCTTCGTCGCCCCGCGGGTCCAGAAAACCAACTACTTCGCGTCTTTATTCGTTTTTTTGCGGTTTTATCAGCGTTGAATGATAGGGTCAAGAGTGCTAGCAAACGAATCCCGCAGATTGCGGGCACAGCCGGAGAAGCACATGCAGCCGAAGCGAGCGGGTGCAACAACACCGCGCCTTCCTCTCAAACGGCGTAACGACATTCTCGAACTCGTGCGAACGAACGGGCACGTGAATGTGACCGAAATGACCGAGTTCTTCGACGCATCCCATGACACCATCAGGCGGGATCTCGACGCGCTGGCGGCCGAGGGGCACTTGCGGCGGACCCATGGCGGCGCCGTTTCTCTCGAGCATGAGAACTCTTTGAATGTACCGGTCTTGGATCGCCGGCTCGTGAACGTGCCCGCAAAAACCCGCATTGCGGACAAGGTCGCCGCATTGATCGCGGACGGCGAACGCCTCTTCATCAACGGCGGTACCACCACTCTGTTCGTGGCCAGGGCGCTGACCCCGCGCGCCAGACTGACGGTTCTCACCAATAACCTGTTGGTCCCGGCCGTCATACCTGAGGACAGTCATTGGGACCTCCATGTGCTTGGCGGGCGCTATCACGCCGGTTCGCAGGTCACGACCAAGACCGACGGCTTCAACACCTTCGTTCCCGTGAAGACAGACACCGCAGTCATCGGTGTCGGCGGTGTTACCGCCGCTGCCGGCTTCACCGTCAGCCTCTTCGAGGATGCGGCGATCATTCAGCAGATGCTCTACAGCGCGAAACGCCTGATCTTCGTAGCGGATGCGAGCAAGTTCGGTCGGGAGCATCTGGTCCCCATCGCCACCAGTGACAAGCCGGCCCTGCTCGTGACCGACGGTCAACCGGACGAGCACGTCAGGGATTGGCTGAACAGCCATTCGGTCGAACTGATTGTCGTCTAGCCGGCCGGTGCTCTCCCAGCGATACGGGTTCCACCGGGCCGCATAGCCATCGATCGGCCTACCAGCGCTTCGCCACTTCCTGCTGGATGAACGCCAGGCCGTCCCTGGCGAGGCGCTCTTCCGTATCGTACATGCGGCGCCAGATCTTGGTGGCGGCGGCCAATTCGGGCAGGGATTCGCCGAAGGCCTCGATGGTCAGCCATCCGTCGTAGCCGATCTCGTGCAGCGCATCGAAGGTATCGCTCCAGCGCACACCGCCCTGGCCCGGCGTGCTGCGATCGTTCTCGGCAATGTGGACGTGTTTGATCTGGCTGGCGCTGTCGCGGATCGCGCCGCCGACGCTCTTCTCCTCGATGTGGGCGTGGAAGGTGTCGTAGAGGATGCCGCAATGGGGCTGCCCGACCGCCGCGGTGAAGCGGGCCGAGTCGGCGGCGGTGTTGAGCAGGTAGATCTCGAACCGGTTCAGGAACTCCACCGCCAGCGCCACGCCCGTACCGGCGGCGTGCTCCGCCAGGGCCTGCATGCTCTCAACACCGCGCTTCCATTCGTCCTCGGTCGGGCCGGCGCCGGAGAAGACGCCGATCGGCCCCTGATAGGGCCCGACCAGGGCATCCGCGCCCATGGCCTCGCAGCAATCGACCGCCAGCTTGTTGGCCGCGATGCCCTTGGCGCGGATCGCCGGATCGGGGCTGATCGGATTGTCCTCGGCGCCCCGGACCGTGCAGGCGGTGCGGCCGAGGCCGAGATCGTCGAGCCGACGGCCCCAATACTCCGCCTGTTCCGGGGTCATGGTGAAGGCCGGCAGCTCGACCCCGTCGAATCCGGCCGCCTTCAGCATCTCCAGCACCGGCAGCATGGTGTCGTCCATGCTGCCGGTCCACAGCAGCAGATTCATACCCAGTTTCATGACCGCCTCCCTACTCTGCCCGCCGCCCGCGTCGGGTCGGAATTCGTTGCCCGCTACGATATCCGAAGTTCCGGACCTGGCGCGATCGGCGTTGTGTGGAGAGCCGACTCCGGCCAGGGTTCTGCCTGCCCTGCCGTCAGCATGAAGCCATTGGGTCGCGGATCATGAGCCGATTCTGGAGTCCCGTCGTTCACACCCTCTCGCCCTACCAGCCCGGCGAGCAGCCCATGCTGGACGACATCGTCAAGCTCAACACTAATGAGAACCCGTACGGGCCCTCGCCCCGCGTGCTGGCCGCCATCGCCTCGGCGACGGATCGCCTGCGCCTCTACCCCGATCCGCGCGCCACCCGCCTGCGCGAGGCGATTTCGGCGCGCACCGGCGTCGGGCCGGAGGAGGTGTTCGTCGGGAACGGCTCGGACGAGGTCCTGGCGCACGTCTTCCAGGCCCTCCTGAAGCGCGGCGCGCCGATCCTGTTTCCCGACGTTACCTACAGCTTCTACCCGGTCTGGTGCGGCCTCCATGGCGTCGCGTACGAGGAGGTGCCGCTCGATGCCGTGCTGCGCGTTCAGATCGCCGACTACCGGCGGCCCTGCAGTGCCGTCCTGCTGCCCAATCCGAACGCGCCGACCGGCATCGGTCTTCCGCGCGACGCGATCGAGACGCTGGTCGCCGAGGACCCGGACCGGCTGGTGGTCATCGATGAGGCCTATGTCGATTTCGGCGCCGAGAGTGCGGTGCCGCTGGTGGCGCGGCACGACAATCTGCTGGTCGTCCAGACCCTGTCCAAGTCGCGGGCCCTGGCAGGATTGAGGGTCGGGTTCGCCATCGGCCAACGGCCCCTGATCGAGGCGCTGGAGCGGGTCAAGGACAGCTTCAACTCCTACCCGCTTGACCGCCTGGCCATCGCCGGCGCCGGCGCGGCCATCGAGGACGAGGTGTGGTTTCAGGAGACGCGCGGGCGCATCATCGCCGGCCGCGACGCCCTGGTCCGGGGCCTCTCAGAGCTGGGCTTCGACGTGCTGCCGTCCCTGGCGAACTTCGTGTTCGCGCGCCACCCCGGCCACGGCGGCGCCGATCTCGCGGCCCGGTTTCGGGAGCACGGCGTCCTGGTCCGGCATTTCCAGAAACCGCGGATCGCGGACTATCTGCGCATCACGGTCGGGACGGAAGATCAATGCAGGCGCCTGATCGCCCTGGCGCGAGGCCTGATCTGATAGCATGCCGGTCCGCCCCGGCTCTGGGCGCAACCTCCCGGTAACCGGCCTGTCGCGAAACCGTCATTAATTCGGATTACTCATCCGCGATGCTCTCCTATAGCGACTTCAGCTACGCGACTCCGGAGGACGCCGCGTGGCGCCGGGGCCTGATCCGCTGCATCGAGCGCCTGTCAGGCAAACCCAAGCTCTGGGGCCTCTATCAGGCCTATCGCCGGGACACCGACACCGAGGATTTCTTCTCCGAGGCGGTCCGCCGCCTCGGCCTCAAGGTTCAGATCAACGCCGATGGCCTGGACGACCTTCCCGCCGACGGGCCGCTGATCGTCATCGCGAACCATCCCTTCGGCGTCGTCGACGGCCTCGTGCTCGGACACCTGATCTCCCGGGTCCGCGCCGACTTCAAGATCCTGGTGCACAGCGCGCTCTGCAAGGTTCCGGAACTGCGGCAATACCTCCTGCCGATCGACTTCATCAATACGCGCAGCGCCCAGCAGACCAATCTGGAGACCCGGCGTGCCGCCTTGGAGCAACTGGGCGCGGGCCGGACCATCGCCATCTTCCCGGGGGGCGGGGTCGCGACGGCCAGGCATCCGCTGGCCCGCGCCACCGACCTGGAATGGAAGACCTTCCTGGCGCGGATGATCCACCAGGGCCAGGCCACCGTCGTGCCGATCTATTTCGAAGGCCAGACCAGCCGGCTGTTCCAGGCCGCCAGCCACATCAGCATGGATCTGCGCGCATCGCTGCTGTTCCGCGAGGCGGTGAACCAGATCGGCAGCGAGGTGCGCGCCCGGATCGGACGGCCGATCCCCTACGACCGCCTGTCGCACATGACCGACCGCCGCGATCTGACCGAGCACCTGCGGCACGAAACCTTCGCGCTCGGTCACGCCCGGTCGGCCGGCCACGAGTCGGGCCGCATCCGGGCCGCCTGAGGCGGTATCGGCGGACGCGCTGACCTCGCCTCAATTTTCTCCCCTGCCGGCCGGGCGCGCGATCGGTCGTGAGTCCAAACCGGGTCGGCCGCCTGCCGCCTCCGGTTCCTGAATCGTGCCGAGCCCGTCAGCCTGCTGGCAATGACGGTTTCGGTTCTGGCACTGTCCACCGGTTCCATGGCGCCGGATTCCCGTTGATGCGCGACGGCGTCGAAATCCCTTCGGAGTGCGTGACCCGTGCGCAGGAAGCCCTATAGCAACCGGGCCTACGGATTTTTGGCGCCGGCGCTGTTCGTGATGGTGCTGTGCGGTGTCATCCCCATGGCGATGGTCGCCTTCTATTCCGTCCATGACTCATTCGCCGGCAACCAATTCTTCTGGGTCGGCCTGGACTGGTATCGCAGCGTGCTGACCTCGCCGGAGTTCTTCGCATCGGTCGGGCGCAGCCTCGGCTTTTCGGCCCTGGTGCTGGCGATCGAATTCCCTCTCGGCATCTTCATCGCCCTGCGGCTGCCCGCCAGGGGCTTCCTGTCGAACCTCTACATCGTGCTGATCGCCCTTCCGCTGCTCACCCCCTGGCTGGTGGTCGGCTATATCTGGAAGGTGCTGGTCCTGCCCCATGCCGGCCTGCTCGGCGCAGCGGCCGCTTGGCTCGGCATCGACTATGACATGACCGATCCGGTGGTGGTGTGGCTGACGCTGGTGCTGATGGATGCCTGGCACTGGACGAGCCTCGTGGTTCTGCTGTGTTTCGCCGGGCTGCGGGCCATTCCCGAGGACTACTACCGTGCCGCCAGGATCGACGGCGCCGGCGGCTGGGCGATCTTCCGGCATATCCAGCTTCCGAAGCTGCGCCTCGTCCTGCTGATCGCGCTGCTGCTGCGGTTCATCGACAGCTTCCTGATCTATACCGAGCCCTATGTGATCACCCGCGGCGGCCCTGGCGTCTCGACCACGTTCCTCTCCCATGAGCTGGTGCAGACATCGACGATCCAGTTCGATCTTGGCGAGGGCGGCGCGATGTCGGTGATCTATTTCCTGATCGTCCTGTGCGTCTCCTGGGTCTTCTTCACGCTGATCGTCCCGCGAGAGCGGAACGGCAAGGCGCGCTGAGCCATGCCGCGCAAATTCTCTCTCGCGCCGGCGATCTACACGGTGCTGCTCATGGTGCCGATCTACTGGCTGATCATCATGAGCCTGAAGACCAACGCCGAAATCGGCGGCGGTCTGACCCTCATCCCGAAGGCGCCGACCCTCGCCAACTACCGCGTCATCTGGAGCGATCCGGGCTGGTATCTGGGCTATGTGAATGCCGCCATCTACGTGGCGATGAATGTCGCCATCTCCATTCTGGTGGCGGTGCCGGCCGCCTACGCGTTCTCGCGCTACCGGTTCTTCGGCGATCGGATCCTGTTCTTCGCGTTCCTCTCGTTCCGCATGGTGGCGCCGCCGATCCTGTTGCTGCCGTTCGTCCAGATCTTCTCCGACCTCAACCTGATCGATACCCATATCGCAGTGGCCATCGCCCATTGCTTCTTCAACGTGCCGATCGCGATCTGGATCCTGGAGGGGTTCATGTCGTCGGTGCCGCGCGAGATGGACGATCTCGCCAGGACCGACGGCTACGGCATCGCCCGGTTCTTCCGGCGCATCCTGTTGCCGCAGATCGCGCCCGGGATCGCGGCGACCGCCTTCTTCTGCTTCACCTTCTCCTGGGTCGAGATCCTTCTGGCCAACGCCCTGACGACGGTGCATGCCAAGCCGATCGGCGGCATCATGACCCGGGCGGGCGGAGTTCTGTCGGCCGATATCGCAATGCTGTCGGCGGCCAGCGTTCTGACCCTGGTCCCCGGCGTGATCCTGATCTATTTCGTCCGCAACCACCTGGCGCGGGGGCTGTCCCTGGGCCGGCAGGGCAGCTAGGCGACCACGCCCGGTCTCAGGGCAGGCTCAGCTTGGCCATGCGGCCGCCGTCCACCGTGTAGATCTGGCCGGTGACGAAGCTCGCATCGTCGCTGGCCAGCCAGGCGACCAGTGCCGCCACGTCCTCGGGCGTGCCGGTCCGGCCGACGGGATGGATGCCGCCGATCTGGCGGCCGAAGGCGGCGGGGTCCGGCATCGACTCGATGAAATCGGTGTTGAGCTCGGTATCGATCCAGCCCGGCGCCACGGCGTTGCAGCGCACCCCGTCCGGCCCGTGATCGACCGCAACGGCGCGGGTCAGCCCGTGCAGTCCGGCCTTGGAAGCGCAATAGGCGGCGTGGCGCGGGTTCGAGCCCAGCCCCTCGATCGAGCCGATATTGACGATCGCCCCGCCGCCCTTCAGATGCGGCAGGGCATGCTTGATCAACAGGAAGGGCGCGGTGAGGTTCAGCGCCAGGGTGCGCTGCCAGGAGTCCAGGCCGGTCTCCGCCACCAGCGCCTCCTCCATCATCCCGGCATTGTTGACCAGCACGTCCAGCCGCCCGGCCCGCGTCACGCATTCGGCGACGACCTGCCCGGGCACGGCGGTGTCGGAGAGATCCGCCTCGATCGTCTCGAAATCCGCGGCGGGCTTCCGCTGGGCGGTGAGGACCCGGGCGCCCTCATCGGAAAGGCGGCGCGCGCAGGCGAGGCCGATGCCGCTGCGTCCTCCGGTGACCAGGGCCACCTTGCCATCGAGCCGGCTCATGTGACCGGCTTTCCGCCATTCACCTCGACCAGCGCGCCGCACATGTAGCGGGCCTCGTCTGAGGCCAGGAAGGCGATGACGTCGGCGATGTCCTCGGGCTGGGCGATGCGGCCGAGCGGCACGGTGGCATCCAGCTCGGCGATGGCGTCGTCCGGATCGAACCCGCGCTTGGCGAAGCCCGTGCGCAGCATCGGCGTGTCGACCTCGTTCGGGCACACGGCGTTCACGCGGACGCCCTGATGGGCGTGATCGCGGCCCAGGCACTGGGTCATCGAGGCCAGCGCCGCCTTGGCCACGCAGTAGACCAGGTGGTCCGGCCCCGGATGCACGCCCCAGCACGACCCAACATTGACGACGGCCCCGCCCCCTGCACCGGCCATGATCGGGATGGCGGCGCGGCAGAGGCGAAACGGCGCCTCCACATTGACCGCCATCGACAGGCGGTAATCCTCGTCGGTCGCCGCGGTGATCGGGCCGCGCCGCATCAGCCCGGCATTGTTGATGAGGATGTCCAGGCCGCCCAGGGCCTCGGCGGCGGCGCTCGGCAGCCGATCGCAATAACTGGCATCGGTCAGGTCGCCCGGCAGCTTCACGGCGGCTTCGACACCATCGAGATGCCTGTCGGCCGCCGCCACGGTGGCGCCCTCCTTCTGCAGCCGGGCGATGATCGCCTGGCCGATCCCACCGCCGGCGCCGGTCACCAGCGCCCGCTTTCCCTCAAGCCGCATCCCGCGCCTGCCGGGCGGCTTTGATGTGCTCGACCGCGAGACCGCAGCATCCGCCGATGATCTGCACCCCGGAACGGATCCAATCGGCGCAATAGGCACCGAAGCGCTCCGGACTCATGATGTCGACGAAGCGCCAGTCCGGCATCTCGAAATGGCCGGAATCGGGATAGGCCATCAGCGGCCCGCCGTATCGGGCGCGGGTGGCCCGCAGCGACTCGTCGGTCAGGTCGGCGCCGCTGTGCATGACACCGGCGGCATCGACCCCCTTCGCCGGGATCAGTGCCGTGACATCGTCCAGCGGCAGGTCGGCATGGGGACAGAAGCTGAGGACCCGGCCATCCGGGGCACGGCGGGCGCTGAACCCGAACCAGACCGGCAGGCCCGTCGCCAGCGCCGCATCGAGGGCGAAGCGGATGCGCCGGGGGCAATACATCATCTCCAGGATGATCAGGTCGCAGCCCGACCGGGCGAGGATCCCGGCCAGCTCCTGGAAGGCGGCCTCGATCTCCGCGTCGCCGGGAATGGCGTCCGCATCCGTGATGGCCGTGCCCTCGGTCAGGGGCAGCATATGCGACAGCGAGCCGGCGACGATGACGGGCTCGTCACCCGTGGCGGCATCGCGCGCCCGCAAGGCCGCCTCCACCGCGCGGCGGTTGATCTCCTCCACGCGGTCGGCGAGGCCCGCGCCGGACAGCATGAGGCGCGAGGACGCAAAGGTGTTGGCGGTGATCACCTCCGCGCCGGCGGCGATGTAGTCGGCATGGATCTCGGTCAGCAGCCGCTCGTGCTCCAGCGTCGCCGGGCCGCACCAGGCGTCCTGGTCCATCGACGCCCCACGGCGCTGCAACTCGGTGCCGGTGGCGCCATCCAGCAGGATCACCGCGCCAGCATCCAGCCGCGCCTTGAGCCGGTCATAGGACATGGATGCTCCTGCCATCGGGTTCGGGTCGTTGCAATTCAATCACCATGCGGCAGGTTGAGTTGCCAGGAGACGCCGAACCGGTCCGCAAGCCAGCCGAAGCGGCGGCTGAATCCATAGTCATCCAGCGGCATCATGACCTTTCCGCCCTCGGAGAGGCGCGAGAAGGCGGCGTCCAATGCCGCGGCGTCCTGGAATTCGACAAAGATCGACATCGCCGGCGTGAAGCCGAAATCATGCGGGATGGGGCTGTCGATGATCACCAGGCCCTGGCTACCGAATGTCGCCCGCGCCTCCTTCACCAATCCGGCGGCTCCCGCCTCGCCGTCGGCGTAAAGCTCCATGCTTTCGACAGAGAATTCGGGAAAGACGGATTTATAGAGTTCGATGGCCGGCTTGGCGTCGCCCTGGAACATCAGATGGGTCGAAACCGTCGTCATGCCCGAGGTCATGCAGCATCCTCAAGACCGGCGGCCCGGAGCACCGAGAGAGTCGAGAGCAGCCCGTCCTTGTCGGCGTAGCAACCCTGCAGCCAGCGCGAACCGGCCCCGGCCGCGTATCCGGTGCGCCCGTGCAGCACGCGGGTGTTGTCGACGATGAAGCTCTCTCCGGGCTCCAGCTTGAAGCCGACCGCCATCGCCGGATCGTCGATGATCTCGCCAAGCCGCCGATAGGCCGCGTAATAGGCCTGCATCGCGTCGAACGGCACATCGAGGATCGGGGCGGTGCTGCGATTGTTGAAGCGCACGCCGATGAGTTCCCCATCCGGCGCCAGCTCGATCATTGGCCGGCGGGAACTGAGATGGACGCCGCCGCTGCCCCGGTATTCGAACCGCGCGCAATACCGCGACAGCAGCGCGAAGCCCTGCGGGTCCTCGCCCCGCAGCCGCTCTGCGGCGCGGAAGCCGTCGACGACCTGGCTTTCGCCACCCTCGGCGGAATTCTCCAGGCAATAGAGGATCTGCAAGGTCGGCACGGGGTCGCGATAGGGATTGTCGGTATGCGCCTGCAGCCCGAGCCCGGTGTAGGCGAGATTGGTTGGGTCGATTTCCGTGCGGACCTCGAACCAGCGACCGTAATTGGTCTCGCGCACATAGCCGAACAGATCCACGATCTGCATCAGGGCACCGCTCTCGACCGGGCCGCCGGTCAGCTTGGCGACGCCGTAGCGCCGGACATGGTCGAGCCAGCCCCGCAAGGCATCCGCATTCGCCACGACGGCCTCGAAGTCGGCCGTGACGGCCTCCGGATCGAGCGACCCGTCCCAAGTCTCCACCCCGGCCGGCGCCCGCCCCTCGCCGGAGTCCACCGCCCGGTCATAGATATGCTCCCGCAGCCAGCCGGCCGGGAACCGCACCGTCTTGTCCTCCGGCGCGAAGGTGACCTCCAGGTCTCCGTCCCAGACCGCCGCATCGGATATGCGGGTGCCGGCGGGAATGTCCTGAAGGGTGATCAGCCGCTGCCCGTTGGCCGGTGATCGCGTCTCCGGGTCCAGCGCGTTGTCGCGCAGCCAGAGGGCGTGGAATCGCGCCGTGGCCCCGTCATCCCAACCCAGGCGCAGCGCGACGCCATTCTCCAGCAATTCGGTGCCTGTGAGGACCGTCATCCCCGCCTCCCGCGGTCACGTTTGCGGTCATTGTCAACGCGCCGGGGTCTGTCGGCAATGGGCGAATCCGCGCCACGCCGCGGCCGGGTCCTCGCGCGCGACGGCGCCCGCCGGATCTTTGTCGCGCGCCTGCCGACTTCCAAAATCCGGCCGCAAGGCGGACAGTGCCGAAGCCGGAATTGAGATGTCGTCACCGGGCCGGATCGTCCCCCAGGCTTCCGGCCTGTTTCGAAGCCATTGAACCAGGAGCACCCTCTTGATGCCGCGCGTCGCCCTTGCCGGGATGATCCTGGAATCAAATCGTTTCGCCCGGCCCGCGGACAAGGACGACTTCACAAGGCTGGTCTGGTCGGAGGGAGAGGCGCTTCTGACCGAGGCTCGCCGCGAAACCCCGACTCTGGCGGCGGAGTTCGCGGCGTTCGTTCGTGCCATGGACGCGACCGGACCCTGGGAGGCCGTGCCGTGCTTGCTGGCGGCCAGTCGGCCTGCCGGGCCGGTGCGCAAGGCCGTCTTCGAGGAGGTCGCGGAAACGATCGTGGCCGCCCTGCAGCGCGCGGAACCCGTCGATGCGGTCTATCTGTGCAATCACGGGGCGATGGTGGCCGAGCACCTTCACGATCCGGACGGGGAGCTTGCAAAGCGGGTACGCGATGCGGTCGGGCCCGACTGCGTGATCATCATGACGTTGGATCTCCACGCGAATATCTCGCAGGTGATGGTCGACGCCGTGGACCTGATTGTCGGGTATCGCACGAACCCGCATGTGGACATGATCGAGCGCGGGGAAGAGGCGGCATTCTCCCTGCGTCGCATTCTGGCCACCGGCAAGCGCCCCAAGCACGCGCTGAGCAAACCACCCATCGCGCCGGCATCGGTCGCCTTGCTGACCGCGACCGGCCCCTATGCGGATTTGATCGACTACGGCCAACGGCGCCAGGCGGAGTTGGCGGGTGCGGTCCTGAACGTCTCGATCTTCGGCAACTTCAACTTCTCCGATACCCCGGACAACACGGTGTCCGTGGTGGTCACGGCGCGCGAGGATCAACACGTCGCCGATGAACTCGCGGAGGAAATCGCAAGGGTCGCCTGGGCGGATCGGGCGCGTTTCATCCGTGATCTGACCCCCATCGAGACTGCTGTCGAGCTGTCGCTGAACATGGACCGCGCGCCGGTCATCTTCTCGGACGCCGGCGACAACCCCGGCGGCGGCGGCAGCGGACGGACGACGGAATTGCTGGCCGCCCTTCACGAGGCCAGGGCCGACCGCGTGCTGTTCGGATCCTTCTTCGACCCGGACCTGGCGGCAGAGGCCCATGAGGTCGGGATCGGCAATTCGTTCGTCGCCCGCTTCAACCGGAATGCCGGTTCGGCGGCCTGGGAACACTGGGACAAACCGTTTGAAGCCGACGCAACCGTGCTGGCCCTGGGCGACGGCAACGCAGTCGGCGGCAAGGGTCTGTTCGCCGGACGGCGACTGCGCCTGGGCCAAACCGCCGCGCTGAAGCTGGGCGGGCTGACGGTGATCGTGATCTCCGAGCGGACCCAGACAGCCGACCCGGTCTTCTTCACGATGCTCGGGCAAAAGGTGGAAGACGCGCAGACGGTCGTCGTCAAATCACGCGGCCATTTCCGGGCCGGGTTTGAGGAGTGGTTCCCGTCCGATCAGGTGTACGAAGTCGATACCGGCGGATTGACCAGCCCTGTCCTCTCCCGCTGGCCGTTCAGATTTATCCCGCGCCCGAGCTTTCCGTTGGACATGGACACGACGTGGGAAAACTCATGACGGCGCCATCGGAGGGACACACGCACTTCGCCTGTTGGCGAACTCCATGACATTGGCCCGGCGCAGGATAAACCCTGGCTCCTGCGAACAAGAGTCCTGGCCCTAATACTCCTCGTTCAGCCCGCCATCGGCTGGGATCTCGCGTTCCCGGCGGTCGATGAAGGCGCGTAGCTCCTCGTCCTTGGCCGGGTCGAGGGGCGGCTCCTCCCATTCCTCCAGCATCCGGCGGGCGCGTTCCAGGGCCCGCGCGGTGATGTCCTTGGCGCCTTCGGCCTGCCATTGCTCGATCGAGTTGTTGTCGAACAGCTCGGGCATGAAGAAGGCGCGCTGGAAGTTCTCCAGGGTGTGCGGGTGGCCGAGATAATGGCCGCCGGGGCCGACGTCGCGGACGGCCGCCAGGGCCTGGTCGAAATCGTCCCAGCGGATGCCTTCGGCCATGCGGTAGCCCATCTCGCATTGCTCGGCATCGACCACGAACTTGGCGGTCGAGCAGTGCATGCCGGCCTCGTTCCAGCCCGCTGAGTGCCACAGATAGTTCGCCCCGGCCATCAGCGCCGCCATCATGGTGGAGGCGCTCTCATAGCCGGCCTGGGCGTCGAAGGTCTTGGCCCCGCCCAGGGTGTTGGAGGTCCGCCACGGCACGTCGTAATGCCGCGCCATCTGCCCGATCATGAAGTTCATCAGGCTGATCTCCGGCGTGCCTGCCATCGGCGCGCCGGACGCCATGGAGACCGTCGCCAGATAGTGGCCGTAGATCGCCGGCGCGCCCTTGCGGATCACCTGGGTGTAGGCCAGTGCCGACAATGCCTCGGCGTTGAGCTGCGCCACCGCCGGCGCCGTCGAGGCCGGGGTGTTGGCGCCGCCCAGCACGAAGGGCGAGCACAGCACCGGCTGGTTGCGCCGGCAGAACGCCCGCATGGCGCCCAGCATGGTGGCGTCCCAGACCAGCGGCGAGTTGCCGTTGCAGTTGCCGACCACGACCGGATGATGGTCGATGAAGTCGGGCCCGAACAGGATGGCGCACATGTCCAGCACGTCCTCGGCGTTGCGGCCCGAGGTGGTCATGCCCATGAAGGTCTTGTCGGAGTGCTTGATCGACGAATAGGTGATGCGCAGGTGCCGGTGCGCCACCGGATGGTCCATCGGCTCGACGATGTGATGGGCCGAGGAATGCAGCGCCGGCGCCATATGGGCCAGCTTGTGGAACATGGCGAGGTCGTCCAGCGTCGGCCCGCGGCGGACATCGTCCAGGTCGCGCAGATAGGGCGCGCCGGTCATCGGCACGAAGATCGAGCGGTCGCCGCCGATCGGCACCGACTTCTCAGGGTCGCGGGCGTGCCAGGTGATCTCCGAGGGGATCGAGGCGATCAGCTCGCGCACCATGTGGCGGTCGAGATGCACCCGCTCATCGCGGACATCAGCCCCGGCGCGTGTCCAGTCCTCCAGGGCGATCGGGTCGCGAAAGACGACGCCGACCTCCTCCAGGATATCCATGGAGGCGGCATCGATCCGCGCGACCTGCTCCGGGGTCATGGGCTCGACCAGGGGCAACCCCCGGGTCAGGCTCGGCAGCATCTCCCGGCGCGGCGCCGTCCTCATGTCGCGGCGCGCGCTGCGCCCGCCGCGCCGGGCCTCCCCTCGTGGCACTCCGCACCTCCCGACGTCGCCGCATGTCTCGTATACAGTGTGTGCACAATACGGCGACGCCAGGTCGATGCAAAGCGGAATCGGCCGGGAAGACCAATCGTTCCGCCGCGGCGCCCTAGAGCGTCGTGGTCTGGCGGATTTGCGCCGCCCGGCGGGTGCCGTCCTCGGTTTCGATCGTCAGGTCGGGCTTCAGGATGAACGCATCGCCGTCCGAGGCCCGCCCGCGATTGTCCCAGTAGAGGAAGGTCGGGGCGCCGTCCTGCGGGCGTTTTTCCATGCCGACGATCACCACGAAGTGGTTGGTCGTATCGTCCGGGTTGGGGCGCGGGCTGTAGGTCGATAGCCGGATGCCCACCAGGACCGGTATGCCCGAGGCCAAGGCCCCTTTCACATACCGGACGCCTTCGGCGACCTCCAACATGTTCACCCCGGTGTCCTCGCGGAACACCTGATAGGTGGTGGAATCCGGCTTCCAGCCGCCGGTGAAGTGGCCGGCGACGAGAAGCTGGTAGGCGGCATAGTCGAAACACCAGATCTGGTCGTTGGGATCGTCCTTCTTGCGCCAGTGATCCCGCCAGTGGTCCTTGGCGTCCTGGCTGGATTGCGAGATGAAGAGGGACGGGTCGATCACCGGATCGACCTGCGGCCAGTCGGCGGTCAGGTCGGCGTACCACTCATCGGCGTTGTAGGGCGAGCCCGGGTCCGACGAATAGAAACCGTCGGCGTCCAGGTCGGCCTCCACCTCCTGGATGATCGCATCGACCTCCTGTTCCCAGGTCGGACCGCCGTCGGCCAGTGCGACGGCGGCGTCCCGGTCGGACTCGGCGAGCCATTGGTTGCAGGCCCACAGGTTGAGCAATGGACTGGGCATGGCGGCCTACTTTCCGGCATCCGTGTCGGATTGCGGCGTGTCGCAGCAATCGCCGAAGACCTTCTTGTAGAGCGCCGCCTTCTCGGCCGGATCGGTGATGGACTCGATGATGCCCATCGCCTGCTCGGTCTTGTCGTTGTTCAGCTCGGCGGCCACATAGGCGGCCTCCTGGAGCCGCTGGTTGTAGACGTCCAGCGCGAACCCGCCGCTCAACAGCGCGTCGACGATCACCGCCGGGGTGCGCAGGATGCGATGGGTGACGTCCAGGATGATGCCCTTGACGGACTTGTCCTTGTACGCCTGGACCAAATCCTGGCGCTTGCGCACATAGCGGACCTCGGTCGGGCTGGCCTTCGGGTTGATGCAGTTGGCCGATTTCTCGGTCACCTGCTCGATGAAGCTGACCCGGGTCCCGGTGTGGTCCGGGATGTTGCACAGATGCTCGTAGATGCGGTTGCTGACCTCCTCGACCGCCTTGGCATCGACCAGCAGCTCGGCCAGCAGGTTCTGCATCGACGACAGGGTCCCGGTCTTCTTGCTGTTGGGATAGCCGTTGGTGAAGACGAAGGAGACGTCGTTCAGATAGGTGAGCGTGTAGTACTCCTGGGACATCTGCCGGTAGGTGAAGTTCAGCACCCGGCTGCGGTTGATGTTCTCCAGCGTCCGCGTGGTGGTCTGCTCGGTCTCGCTGACCGCGGTCGAGGTGGTGCTGGTGTTGACCTCGACCTGGCGAAGGCTGTCGGCGGTCTGGACATGGTGGTCGACGGCGCTGGTCAGGGTGTTGACCTGGGAGCTGACCGCCTCGGTCGTGGTGTTCACCGAGGACGCCGAGCCGCTGGCGTCGGCGCCGAGCTTGACGATGCCAAGGTTGACGCCGCCATTGACGCTGAGATCGGCGGACATGCTGTCGGTGTCGGTCTCCGACGAGCTCTCGTTCTGCTCGGTGCTCTCCTCGATGGTGGTCTGCAGATCGTCCATGGAGGACTCGCTGTAGCTGTCCAGCACGCTCTCGGCGGAGGTGCTGACCTCCTCGTTGTGCTGGTAGTCGCGGATCTCGATGACCGTCTTCTCGCCCGGCAGCAGGCTGAAGGTGCTGAGCGTCTGGCCGGCGCCGTAATCGCCCAGATAGGACGCCATGCGCATGTGCATGGTCATGAAGATTGACGGCGTCGGCCTGGCCGGGCGCGGCGCGAAGCGCAGCCCCTGCTTGCCGGAGGGCCGCTTGTACAGCACCGGCCGGTCGCCCTGGTCGATCCGGTTGGCGATGTACGCCGAGGAGGCCTCCACCGATTGGCTGGCGACCGGGATGTTGGCGGCCTTGAAATAGACGCCCGAGCGGGTCGCCTCGGTCCTGGCGTTCAGGTTGAGGCCGACATCCTGCAACTCCTTGATCGGCGTGTAGGCCGTGCCGGCGACGATGTTGGTGATGTCCTGGAGGTTCAGATTGTCGTTCTTGCGCTCGGCGTCGAACTGATCCCAGTAGGTGTTCTTCGGCGCCTGCCGGTACTCCGGCTTGAAGAACTTCGGATCGATGTCGAGCTGGATGAAGCTGACCACGTCATAGGCGGTGGATTGCGGCAGGTTGTAGTTGAGGATGGAGGCCTCCCCATTCTCATCCAGCTTGGAAAGCGGCTCGTCGGGCACGCCGGTGGTCTCCGTGCTCATGGCTTGTCCTTTCGTGTCCATGTCCAGCACAGGCACGACCGCGGCCACGGCGCGCAGGCGGAGGCCCGGCGCGCCATCTCGGCCGTGGTCGGCTGTGAGGGACGCGAGCATCGGCGACGGGCGTGAACCGCCCGGGGGCGGGATCGGAAATCCATCGGGAAATCGCACCCGCCCGGCATCGGCGGCGCGGCGCCGCGACCGGCATGGAGACAGCCCTGTTACGGGATGGTGACAGGGACCCGCGAGGGTCTCGTCGGACACGATTCCGCATCGTCGGCGGATGGACAGGAGGACCCGCCGCACCTGGTTCTGGACAACCCGATGCCGCTTTGGAGGGAATGATCATGCGCGGGGACGCGAACAGCCCGGCCCTGAAGATCTCTGTTTTCGGCGGATTTCACGTGACCGCGCCCTGCGGTCAGGCGGTGCAGCTGTCCGGCCAGAAGGACCGGGCCCTGCTCGGCTTCCTGGCGCTGTCGCCCGGCGTCACCCATGCCCGGGAGAAGCTGGCCGGCATGCTCTGGTCCGACAGCGGTGACCGCCAGGCGCGCGACAGTTTGAAGCAGGCCCTGCTGCGCCTGCGACGCGGCCTCGGCCCGCTGGCCGACGGCCAGCTGATCACCGACCGGCAATCGGTGACCCTGGACGCCGAGCGGGTCTGGGTCGACGTGCAGGATTTCGAGGCGCTGCTGCGCGACCGCGATCCGGAAGCGCTGGAACGCGCCGCGGCGCTGTACAACGGCGACCTGCTGGACGGGATCCTGATCCGCGACGCCAGCTTCGAGGACTGGCTGCAGGTCGAGCGCCAGCGGCTACGCAGCCTGGCCACGGAGGCCTGGACCGACCTGATGATCCGCTCGCTGGAGGCCGGCCGCCGCGACCGTGCGGTCGATGCGGCGCGGCGCCTGCTGTCCCTCGACCCGCTGCACGAGGCGGCCTGCCGCACACTGATGCGGGTGCATGCCGAGCGCGGCGAGCGTTCCCAGGCCCTGAAGCTGTTCGAGACCCTGCGCGGCCGGCTGCGCGAGGAATTGGACGTCGCCCCGGAGCCGGAGACGGCCGCGCTGCATCAGTCCATTCGCGCCCGCCGGGCCCGCGCCGACGAACCGGCAGCCATGCAGGCCGGGGACGGATCCGCCCTGCCCGCCGCCCTGACCGTGGATTGGACGGTCAAGCCGAGCATCGCCGTGCTGCCGTTCACGGTGATCGGCGATGACCCGGAACAGGAGTATTTCGCCGACGGGCTGTCGGAGGACATCATCACCGACCTCTCGCAGGTCTCCGCCCTCTCCGTCGCGCCGCGTTACAGCGCCTTTCAATACAAGGGCAAGCCGGTCGCGCCGACCCGCGCCGCCGCCGAGCTGGGCGTCGCCTGCGTCCTGGAAGGCCGCGTCCGGGCCGCCGGCGGCCGCGTGCGCATCAGCGCGCAGCTGGTCGAGGGCGCCACCGGCCAGCATCTCTGGGCGGCGCGCTACGACCGTGCGATGGACGACATCTTCGCCCTGCAGGACGAGATCGCGCGGACCATCGTCGACGTGCTGAAGGTGACGCTGCTGCCGGAAGAGCAGGCCCTGATCGCCAGCCATTCGACCAACGATGCCGACGCCTATCAGTACTATCTGATGGGCCGGTCCTTCTATCTGCGCGGCATGGACAAGCACAGCCTGACCATCGCCCGCAACATGTTCACCAAGGCGATCGAGATCGACCCGAACTATGCCCGTGCCTTCGCCGCCCTGGCCGCTTGCGAATCCTACCTGTCGCTGAGCGATCCCGAGGTCACCTACGAGAGCAGCGTGCGCAACAGCCTCCGCGCCCTTGAGCTGGACCCGAACCTGGCCGAGGCCCAGGCGGCGCGGGGTTTCGCGCTCTATGCCGATGGCCGGTACGCCGAGGCGCAGCCCTTCTTCGAGCGCGCCGTCAGCCTCGACCCGGACCAGTTCGAGACCCATTTCCTGTTCGGCCGCAATTGCCGGCAGCAGGGTCGGCACGAGCAGGCGGCGGCGCTGTTCGAGCGGGCCTCCGCCCTGCGCCCGAAGGACTACCGCACGCTCGGCCTGCTGGCCTGGGAGTACAACCGCCTGGGCCGGCACGAGGATTTCGAGGCGGCGGCGCGTGCGGCGCTGGAGCGCATCGAGGCGGCGGTGGCCGAGCATCCCGACAATGCCGACGCGCTGGCCTTCGGCGGCACGCTGATGGCCCGGCTGGGCGAGTTGGAGCGGGCCGAGGCCTGGGCCGACCGCGCCATCATGATCGCGTCGGCACCCTCGATCGTGCACTACAACATCTCCATCGTGTGCGCCTTCCTGGGCCGGCCGGACGAGGCCATGGGCTGGCTGGAGCACGCCTTCAAATCCGCGCCGGAATGGCAGCGCCGGTTGGTGCGCTGGATGGAGCGCGACGAGGACATCGACCAGATGCGCCACCTGCCGCGCTTCAAGGCACTGATGAAGCGGCTGGCGCCGATGCGCGCCCCGCGCATGCCGGAGCTGGTGGCCTAGCCCCGCAGCGTGGGTCCCTGCGCATTTCGCAGGCAGCCGGCCTATCGCAGCGCACAAATTTTCCGCAGGCCGATCTCGGCGGTGCCGGACGACCGCGCCGTTCGGCGCGGGTTTCCCGGCTTTTAGGGCACTCGGCGCCCTTCCGCGCCACGTTCCGTCGCCACTTGGCCCGCATCTTGCTGCCCTGGATGCTGCAACGCAATATTCCGAGCAACGGGGTGGCACATGAACACGACAGTTACACAGACCGCGCTAGCCGGCGCGGCCTCCCTCCTCGCGCTGGGCCTCGCGGCCGGCGCGGCCCAGGCCCAGGAAGACCCGATCAAGGTCGGCATCCTGCATTCGCTGTCCGGCACCATGGCGATCAGCGAGACGACCCTGAAGGACGTCATGCTGATGCTGATCGAGGAGCAGAACGAGGCCGGCGGCGTGCTCGGCCGGCCGCTGGAAGCGGTCGTCGTCGACCCGGCGTCGGACTGGCCGCTCTTCGCCGAGAAGGCCCGCGAGCTGCTGACCGTGCACGAGGTCGACGTGGTCTTCGGCAACTGGACCTCGGTCAGCCGCAAATCGGTGCTGCCGGTCTTCGAGGAGCTCAACGGCATCCTCTTCTATCCGGTCCAGTACGAGGGCGAGGAGAGCTCGCGCAACGTCTTCTACACCGGCGCCGCCCCCAACCAGCAGGCGATCCCGGCGATCGACTACCTGGCCGAGGAGGAAGGCGTGGAGCGCTGGGTGCTGGCGGGCACGGACTACGTCTACCCCCGCACCACCAACAAGATCCTCGAGACCTACCTGCTGAATGCCGGCGTGGCGCCCGAGGACATCATGATCAACTACACGCCGTTCGGGCATTCCGATTGGCAGTCGATCGTGTCCGAGATCGCGCGCTTCGGGTCGGAGGGCATGAAGACGGCGGTGGTCTCCACCATCAATGGCGACGCCAACGTGCCGTTCTACAAGGAGCTGGGCAACCAGGGCATCTCGGCCGAGGACATCCCGGTCGTCGCCTTCTCCGTCGGCGAGGAGGAGCTGGCCGGGCTCGATACCGAGCCGCTGGTCGGCCACCTCGCGGCGTGGAACTACTTCATGTCGGTCGACACCGACGAGAACTACGACTTCATCGACACCTGGCACGACTTCATCGGCAATGACGGCCGGGTCACCAACGACCCCATGGAGGCCCATTACATCGGCTTCAACATGTGGGTCGAGGCGGTGGAGAAGGCCGGCACCACCGACGTGGATTCGGTGATCGACTCCATCGTGGGCGTCTCGGTGCCGAACCTTTCCGGCGGCCTGTCGACCATGATGCCGAACCACCACATCACCAAGCCGGTACTGATCGGCGAGATCCAGGAGGACGGCCAGTTCGACATCGTCTGGGAGACCTCCGGCCTCGTCGTCGGCGACGCCTGGTCCGACTTCCTGCCGGAGAGCGCCAAGCTGATCGCCGATTGGCGCGCGCCGCTCTCCTGCGGCAACTTCAACGTCGAGACCGGCACCTGCAGCGGCCAGAACTTCTGACCGCCTGATACTGCCATCGTCAGCGAGACTCGGCTCCTCTCCGGCTGGGGAGCCGAACTTGCTGCCCAAGAGACATCGACCTTCGGACATGGGCGCAATCCCCCTCACCCTCCCGTCGCTTCGCGCCGGGCCCCTCCCTCTCCCACAAGGGGAGAGGGAAACAGTTTTACGCTGGGCGATTGACCCACCCCTCTCCCCTTGTGGGAGAGGGAGGGACCCGCGGCGAAGCCGTGGGAGGGTGAGGGGGATACCTATCCGTGTAGATCGGAACAGCGGACCGATGCGCCCATCATTCGAGGCGCGCCAAGTCTTCAGTCTTGTCAGCGGTATGCTGCTTCTTCTGGCCCTAGTGCTCGCACCGGGGCTTGCGCGCGCCCAGCCCCTGGAAGACCTCATGCTTACCCTGCCCGAGGGCGGCTATGACGAGCGCGAGGCTGTCATCGGCGCCATCGCCGCGACCGGCGATGCCCGCGCGCTGCCGCTGCTGGAGGCGCTGGCGGAAGGCGATCTTTACGCCCGCAAGGCCGACGGGGCGGTGTTCATCGGTCAGCGCGACGGCCGCAGCTACGTCCTGACCGACCCGCTGACCGGCGCGGCGGCCGGCGAGGCCGGACGGCGGGCGGTCGAGCGCATCAAGGTCAACAACCGCCTGCGCCGGGCGATCCGGGCCGCCCTGGGCGCCATGACACTGATGAGCCCGGACCCGGCGATCCGGATCGAGGCGGCACAAGCGGTCTTCAAATCCGGCGACCCGGACGCGCTTGATGCGGTCGGCCTGGCCCTGGATGCCGAAACCGACCCGGCCATCCGCGCGGTGCTGGAGCAGGCCCACGCGGCCGTCCTGCTGCAGCGCGACGACACCGGCGAGGACGAGCTTCTGACGGCGATCGCCACGCTGGAAGCGCGCGGCGACCAGGACTCCCTCGCCCTGCTCGCCGCCTTCGCCGCCGGCCGCGCCGATGCCGCTGGCGCGGCCGCGCGGCGAGCCGTCACCTCCATCGAGCAGACCCTGCAGCTCTGGGAGGCGGGCCAGAACATCTGGTACGGGCTGTCCCTGGGCTCCGTCCTGCTGCTCGCCGCCATCGGGCTCGCCATCACTTTCGGCGTCATGGGCGTCATCAACATGGCCCATGGTGAGATGGTCATGCTTGGCGCCTACACCACCTTCGTGGTGCAGGAGGTCATCCGCACCTCCTTCCCCGGCCTGTTCGACCTATCGGTGCTGATCGCCCTGCCCCTGGCCTTCCTGGTCTCCGGTTCGGTCGGCGTCGGCATCGAGCGCGGCGTCATCCGCTTCCTTTACGGCCGTCCGTTGGAGACCCTGCTCGCCACCTGGGGCATCTCGCTCATCCTGCAGCAGGCGGTGCGCACCCTCTTCGGCCCGACCAACCGGGAGGTCGGCAACCCGTCCTGGATGTCCGGCGCCTTCGATCTCGGCCAGATGTCCATAACCTACAACCGCCTGTGGATCCTGATCGCCGCGCTGGCGGTCTTCGCCGCCCTGATCGTCGTGCTGCGCCGGACCGGCATCGGGCTGCAGATGCGCGCGGTGACCCAGAACCGGGCCATGGCCGCCTCCATGGGCATCCGCACCCCCTGGGTCGACGCGATGACCTTCGGCCTAGGCTCCGGCATCGCCGGCATCGCCGGGGTGGCGCTGTCGCAGATCGACAATGTCAGTCCCAATCTGGGCCAGGGCTACATCATCGACAGCTTCATGGTGGTGGTGTTCGGCGGCGTCGGGAACCTGTGGGGCACGCTGGCCGCCGCCATGAGCCTGGGCGTGGCCAACAAGTTCTTGGAACCCTATGCCGGCGCGGTGCTCGGCAAGATCCTGGTGCTGGTCTTCATCATCCTGTTCATCCAGAAGCGGCCGCGCGGGCTGTTCGCGCTGAAGGGCCGGGCGGTGGAGGCATGATCACCGCCATGCTCCTGCGCGGCATGGACCGCCGCGCCCGCTGGACCCTCGCCATCCTCGGCGGCCTCGCCCTGCTGGTACCGCTCCTCAACCAAGCCTTCCCGCCGGACCACGCGCTGCACGTGCCGACCTATGCGGTCACCCTGATGGGCAAGTATCTCTGCTATGCCCTGCTGGCCCTGTCGGTGGACCTGGTCTGGGGGTTCTGCGGCATCCTCAGCCTTGGTCACGGCGCCTTCTTCGCGTTGGGCGGCTACGCCATGGGCATGTACCTGATGCGTCAGATCGGCGAGCGCGGGGTCTACGGCCATCCGGTGCTGCCGGACTTCATGGTGTTCCTGAACTGGGAGGAGTTGCCCTGGTTCTGGCACGGCTTCGACCAGTTCTGGTTCGCCGCGCTGATGGTGCTGGTGGCGCCGGGCCTGCTGGCCTTCCTGTTCGGCTGGTTCGCCTTCCGCAGCCGGGTGACCGGGGTCTACCTCTCGATCATCACCCAGGCCATGACCTACGCCCTGATGCTGGCCTTCTTCCGCAACGACATGGGTTTCGGCGGCAATAACGGCCTCACCGACTTCAAGGACATCCTGGGTTTCAACATCCAGAGCGGCGGCACCCGCGCCGGCCTGTTCGCAGCCTCTGCCCTGGCTCTGGCGCTCGGTGTCCTGATCTGCTCGACGGTGGTGAACTCCAAGCTCGGCAAGCTGCTGGTGGCCGTCCGCGACGCGGAGAGCCGCACCCGCTTCCTCGGCTACCGAGTCGAGCGCTACAAACTGTTCGTCTTCACCCTGTCCGCCTGCATGGCCGGCGTCGCCGGGGCGCTCTACGTGCCGCAAGTCGGCATCATCAACCCCGGCGAGTTCGCCCCGGCCAACTCCATCGAGGTCGTCGTCTGGGTCGCGGTCGGCGGACGCGGCACCCTGGTCGGTGCGATCATCGGGGCGGTTTTGGTCAATCTCGGCAAGACCGTCTTTACCGGCGTGCTGCCGGAATACTGGCTGTTCGCGCTGGGCGGGCTGTTCGTCGCCGTGACCCTGTTCCTGCCCAAGGGCATCGTCGGCCTGGCGACCGCGCTCCGGGCCCGGCTGCGCGTCCCGCGACCCCCATCGCCGGCCAGACCTGCGGCTGAACCCCAGGCGGCGGAGTAGCGCCATGCAGGAAGCCTATGCCGAGAGCATGCTCTATCTCGACGGCGTCAGCGTCTCCTTCGACGGCTTCAAGGCGTTGAACGGCCTGTCGCTGACCGTCGAGCCGGGCGAACTGCGCGCCATCATCGGCCCCAACGGTGCCGGCAAGACCACCATGATGGACGTCATCACCGGCAAGACCCGGCCGGACACCGGCGACATCCGCTTCGATGGCGGCGTCGATCTGGCGAAGCTGGACGAGGCGGCGATCGCCGAACTCGGCATCGGCCGCAAGTTCCAGAAGCCGACCGTGTTCGACAGCCACACGGTGCGCGACAACATTGCACTCGCCCTGAAGGCCGACCGCCGCGCCTTGACCACGCTGTTCCACCGGGAGAGCGCCGCCGAGCGCGAGCGCATCGACGCACTGCTCAGCCTGATCCGCCTCGCCGACCGCCGCGACGACCTCGCCGCCGATCTGAGCCACGGCCAGAAGCAATGGCTGGAGATCGGCATGCTGCTGGCCCAGGACCCCAAGCTGCTGCTGGTCGACGAGCCGGCCGCCGGCATGACCGACGCGGAGACCGCCGAGACCGCTGCCCTGCTCCGCCGTATCGCCGAGGACCACACCGTCATCGTGGTCGAGCACGACATGACCTTCGTCCGCGACCTGAACGTCAAGGTCACCGTGCTGCACGAAGGCTCCGTCCTGGCGGAAGGCTCCCTGGACCATGTCAGCGCCGACCCAAGGGTCGTCGAAGTCTACCTGGGGCGGTAGCTGGCACGGCTTGGAACGATGAAACCAAAGACCCCTCACCCTCCCACGGCTTCACCGCGGGTCCCTCCCTCTCCCACAAGGGGAGAGGGGTTTCAACCGGAGCCGGCCCTATATGCCCCTCTCCCCTTGTGGGAGAGGGAGGGACCCGACGCGAAGCGTTGGGAGGGTGAGGGGTATTCCCTCGGCCAAGTCAGCCCGATGGGTGTCACCCGAGATGCTTGAGATCCGCGACCTCGATCTGCATTACGGTGCCGCCCAGGCGCTGCGGTCGATCCGGCTGGACGTGGCGATCGGGGCGGTGACCTGCGTGATGGGCCGCAACGGTGTCGGCAAGACCAGCCTGTTGCGCGCCGTCACCGGACACCATCCGGCCAGCGGCGGCGCGATCCTGTGGGAGGGCAAGGACGTCTCCGGATTGCCGCCCTATGAGCGGGCCCGGCGCGGCATCGCCTACGTGCCCCAGGGACGGGAGATCTTCCCGCAGCTCACCGTGCGGGAGAACCTGGAGAGCGGCTATGCCGGGCTGCCGCGCCGGGACCGCACTGTCCCGAACGCCGTCTTCGAGCTGTTCCCGGTGCTGAAGGACATGCTGGGCCGGCGCGGCGGCGATCTGTCGGGCGGCCAGCAGCAGCAGCTCGCCATCGGCCGGGCGCTCGTCACCCGGCCCCGCCTGCTTGTCCTGGACGAGCCGACCGAGGGCATCCAGCCCTCGATCATCAAGGATATCGGCCGCGCCATCGCCTTCCTGCGCGAACAGGGCGGCATGGCCATCCTGCTGGTCGAGCAGTATTTCGAGTTCGCCTGCGACCTCGCCGACCACTTCGCCGTCATGGACCGCGGCGAGATCGTGCTCTCCGGCCTCGCCGACGAGATGGTCGAGGCCGATGTCCGGCGCCGGCTGACGGTGTAGGGGGAGCGAAGAACCAAAACCCAAAAGGGGCGTCGTTCCCGCGAAGGCGGGAACCTCGGTCCACCAGCGCCCTCCATTCCCGCGAGATTCCCGCCTTCGCGGGAATGACGGGCGGGGGCGGTGGTCCCTCACCCGTTGACACTCGCCCGACCACCTGAGATAGTTCGTAACGTTACCGGTAACGCACAGAAAACGTTGCCATCAGGCATGCGGCGCACTGCCCGTGCACACCGACAAAGGCCATACGGTTCAAGGATATGGCCGGTGTTTTGATGGTTGGGAGGAAACATCGTGCCGGACGCAGCGCCCCTCGTCTCCATGCGCGGCATTTCGAAGAAATTCGGCGGCGTCACCGCCCTCGATGCCGTCGATCTGGACGTCCATGCCGGCGAGGTGCTGGCGATCGTCGGCGATAACGGCGCCGGCAAGTCGACCCTGATCAAGATCCTGACCGGCGTCTACCAGCCGACCAGCGGCAGCATCGAGATGGACGGTCAGACCCTCTCGCTGAACAGCCATTCCGACGCCATCGCGCTGGGCATCGACGCCGTCTACCAGACCCTGGCTCTGGCCGACCATCTCGACCCGGCCGCCAACATGTTCCTCGGCTCCGAGTTGACCCGGACCGTGCTCGGCGTGCCCCTGCTCGACAACAGGAAGATGCGCGCCGAGGCCGAGCGCGTCCTGATGGAACGGCTGGGCGTGCGGCTGAAGAGCATGGAAGTGGCCACCGAGAGCCTCTCCGGCGGGCAGCGGCAGGCCGTCGCCATCGCCCGCGCCGTCTATCATTCCAACCTGCGCCTGCTGGTGATGGACGAGCCGACGGCGGCGCTCGGCCCGCAGGAGACCGCCCGCACCCTGACGTTGATCGAGACCCTGAAAGCCCAGGGCCTCGCCATCGTCCTGATCTCCCACTCGCTCGACGACGTGTTCGCGGTCTCCGACCGCATCCAGGTGATGCGCCGCGGCCGCGCGGCCGGCGTGGTGCGCACCGCCGAGACGTCCAACCAGGAGGTCTTGGGCATGATCGTCGGCGCGGCGGAGGCGGCCTGAGCCATGGCGGACACCGCGGCCACCCCGCCCCCGACCTTGAGCGAGCGGCTCGACCGCTACCTGGCGCTGATCGGCCCCATGGCCATGATCCTGATGATCCTGGTCTTCATGGGCATCGTGGAGCCGGCGCGTTATTTCCGGCTCTCCAACCTGAACATCATCCTGCTGGAAGCCGCCCTCTACATGCCGATGGCGATGGCGATGACCTTCGTCATCACCCAGCGCGGCATCGACCTGTCGATCGGATCGGTGGCGGCGCTGTCCGGCATCATCATGGCCTTCCTGATCAAGCAGTTCGGCTTCCCGGCCTGGGCCGGGGTGCTGATCGCCATCGCCTTTGGCGGCTTCCTGGGCATGATCAACGGCCTGGTCATCACCAAGTTCCGGGTGCCGGACCTGATCGGCACGCTGGCCATGGATTTGGTCTATCGCGGCTTCGCCCTGGTGCTGGCCAAGGGGCTGGTGCTGGCCCGCTTCCCCGACCTGATCACGACCATCGGCCGGGGTGAACTCTCCTGGTTCCTGCCGGTCCCGGTGACCATCGGCCTGCTGACCCTGGCCGGCGGATACTACGCGCTGAGGCGCTCCTATTTCGGGCGCTACTCCATCGCCATCGGCTCGAACCCGGAGGCGGCGGAGATGACCGGCATCGCCGTCGACCGCCACAAGATCTACGCCTATGTGCTGATGGGCGCGATGGCGGGGCTGGCCGGCGTCATGCTGACCGGAAAACTCAATGCGGTTCAGGCCACTTCGGCGCCGTACTTTAACCTGCATGTGATCGCCGCAGTCGTGGTCGGCGGCACCTCGCTGTTCGGCGGCCGCGCCTCCATGCTGGGCTCGCTGGCCGGCGTGCTGCTGCTCTCCATGATGATCAACGCGCTGGTGACGCTGCGGATCGAGTTCTTCTGGCAGTCGGTCGCCTCGGGCGTGGTCATCATCCTTTCGGTCGCCCTCTACACCTGGCTGCAGAAGAAGGACCGGGACGGCGCCCGCGGGCTGCTGGCGATGGTCTCGACGCCCGAGAACGCCCGGCTGCTGAAGCTCGCCGGCGGCATCACCGCGATCCTGCTGTCCCTGCTGCTGGTCGGCTACCTGACCGCCGGCGACCCGAATCCAAGCGGATGAACCGTACAAAACCAATCCATTAGGGAGGAACCATCATGCGCAAACTCACCCCGACCCTGTTGCTCGCCGGCGCCGTCGCGCTCACCGGCGGCACGGCCATGGCCGACGGCCACCTGCCCCTGGTCACCCTGCCGGACGACGGCGAACGGGACTATTGGCTGCCGCAACAGGTCAACGAGCCCGGCAAGCTGGAGGCCCTGCAGGCGGTCACCGGCGGCGACGCGGTGCCGTTCGCCGGCTCCCAGGACGATCCGATCCAGATCGCCCTCATCTACCCCTCCGCCGACGTGTCGGATTTCTGGGCCCGTAACTACCTCGCCCTGACCAAGCGCCTGGACCAGCTCGGCATCAGCTATGAGACGACCGAGTTCGCCTCGCGCCAGATCGAGCACTCGCTGCAATCCACCTACGCCTCGCAGGTGGAACAGGATGCCGACCTCTACGACTACGTCATCTTCGGCCCGTCAGAGCTGGCCACCCAGGCCGACAACATCGACAAGCTGGCGAACAATGACGGCTTCACCACCTATGTCTGGGCCTTCCATACGCCGCTGAAGGATCTGTCGGCGCAGCCGGAAGTCTGGTTCGACTTCTCGTCGGCCTATGGTGCCCAGGTGATCTGCGACTACATGGTCGAACGGCTCGGCAACGACATCACTTTTGCCGCCAATCGCGGCATTCCGGGCATCACCGACAACCAGCGCTCCGGCGACTTCATCGACTGCGTCGCCGAGAAGGGCAATTGGGAGGTCGTCTACGAGCATTACGGCGAGTACCAGCGCGAAGGCGGCTTCGACGGCACTAACCTGATCCTGCAGGCCTATCCGGAAGCCACCGTCATCCACAACGCCAACACCGCCATGGCCATGGGCTCGGTCGAGGCGCAGGTCGCGGCCGGCAAGGAAGGCGAGATCTTCTCCACCGGCTGGGGCGGCACCGGCCTGGAGCTGGAGGCCATCCGCCGCGGCGAGCTGGACGCCACGCCGATGCGCATGGGCGACGATGTGGGTGCTGCCACCGCCGAGGCCATCAAGGCCGACATGGAAGGCCGCTCCGATGAGCTGCCGCTGGTCTTCCTCGGCCGCATCACCGTGGCCAACGACCAGCTCAGCCTGGAAGAGCTGAACGCCCTGGAGCAGGAGGCCTTCCGCTTTTCCGGCGTCGGCGCCCTGAAGCGCTAGGCGTCACACGCAAAACGGACCGGTCCGACCTCCGCGCGCCCCAAGGCCTCACACGGGATTGTGCGCGGAGATCGGCCGGTCCGATCTCGTGAGTGCTGATGCACTCGCAGATAACGTATACATTAAAGCGTGCCGTGTCGACGGCTTCAGAGCATGCCCGTCGACAGCGAGATCAGGAATGCGATGATCGCGGCGGTCATCGCCAGACCGGCCAGTTCGGGCCACCAGCCGAAATCGTAGATGGGCGCCCGGTCCCGATCGTCATCGGTCTGCATCACGTCACCCCCATAGCCTTGGCGGGCTTTCCCTGCATCAGTTCAGCACCCCCGGCAGCCACAGGGCAATCTGCGGGAACAGCAGCACCAGCGTCAGGCCGGTGAGCTGCAGCAGGATGAACGGCCAGACGGCGGCGAAGATCTCCTGCAGGGTCACGTCCTTCGGCGCCACGCTCTTCAGGTAGAAGCAGGCCGGGCCGAAGGGCGGCGACAGCATGTAGATCTGGATGTTCATGGCGAACAGGATGCCGAACCACACCGGGTCGTAGCCCAGATCGGCGACCACCGGCGCGAAGACCGGCACGGTGATGAACACGATGGCGATCCAGTCCATGAAGGTGCCGAGCAGGATCACGATGCCCATCATGATCAGGATGACCACGATCGGCGCCAGGTCCGCCCCGGTCAGCAGGCCGCGCAGGAAGCTGGTCCCGCCCATCAGATTGTAGATCCCCACCAGGCTGACCGCGCCGACGATCAGCCAGATGATCGAGCCGGTCGTCAGCATGGTGCCCCACAGCGCCTCGCGCAGGCCCTGCACCGGCAGCTCGCGGCGCAGGGCGGCGATGATCAACGCGCCCACCGCCCCCAGGGCCGCGGATTCCGTGACCGTGGCGATGCCGGCATAGATCGAGCCCAGCACCCCGCCGATTAGCAGGAAGGGCATGATCAGCCCCTTGAGATGCGGCACGCGCCGCAGGAACGGCAGATGCGCCTCCGGCACGTCATAGGCCGGTCCCAACGCCGGGTTCAGCCGGCAGCGCACCACCACATAGGCGATATAGAGCGAGGCCAGCAGCAGGCCGGGCACCACGCCGGCGGAGAACAGGTCCTTGACCGAGACGCCGGCCTCCGCCCCGTAGACGATCAGCACCACGCTGGGCGGGATCAGTGTCGCCAGCGATCCCGACGCGCAGATGATGCCGATCGACATCCGGCGGTCGTAGCCCAGGCGGAACATCTGCGGCAGCGCGATCAGCCCCAGCATGACGATCTCGCCGCCGACGATGCCGCTCATCGCCGCCAGCACGACGCTGACCAGGCAAGTCTGCACCGCCACGCCGCCGGTCATGCGGCCGCCGAGGATCGCCATGGAGTTGAACAGGTCGCGGGCAACGCCGGAGCGCTCCAGCACATTGGCCATGAAGACGAAGAACGGAACCGCGATCAGTGGATATTTCTCAAAGACATGCGCGACGTTGCTGGCAACCAGGATCAGGCCCGGCGGGCCGAACTTGAGCAGCGCCGCGGTGATCGAGACCAGCAGGGTCGACGCACCCAGCGGCACGCCCATCGCCATCAGCGTGAACAGCGCCAGGATGATCAGGAGGGTGACGACCTCGATGCCCATGGCGTCGGCGGCTCAGTCGCTGACCGGCGGCACGTCCGGCGCCGATCCCGCACCGCCGGTGGTGAGCCGGGCGACGAGATTGGCCAGGAGCTGCAGAATGTAGAGCCCGCAGGCGACCACCAGCATCGCCTTCAGATAGGCCGGCATGGGCGGGTTGAAGGCGCTGCCCGACCGCTCCATGCCGCGCACCGCCATCTCCGCCGGCTCCCAACCGGCGTACAGCAGCCCGGCGGCCGCCAGCAGGCTGGCGACGATGGCGAACAGGGCCAGCCGGCGCCAGATCGCATGCGGCACCACCAACTCCATCACGGTGACGGTGATGTGCCGGTTCTGCTGCGTCACCGCCCCGACCGACAGCAGCCAGGCGGTGGCGCACAGGGTCATGACGGTTTCGTTGGTCCAGGCGGTCGGCGCGTCCAGCGCATAGCGCATGAAGACCTCGTAAGCCGACAGCGCGATCGCCGCGAGGTAGAGCACCCCGCAGCACTTGCCGATGAAGACGCTGACGCGGCCCACCAGCCCGACGAAGCCCGCAGGCGTAAGGGGATTGTTTGTGCGCACGGTGCGCGGTCCCGCAGTTTGAAAAGGGCCGGCGGCGCTGGGAGTTAGACGCCGCCGGCTGGTGGGAGATCAATCCAGCAGACCGATCTCTTTCATGTAGGCGAGATGCGACTCGAGGGCGGCCTGCGCCTCCGGCGACCGCGATGCGGTCTCCTGCCACGCCTCCACCGCGATGGCCCGGAACCGGTCGCGCTCGGCCTGCGGCCAGTCGATCACCTCGATGCCGCTATCGGCGCTGTCGCGCGCCACGAGCTCCTGGTCGGCGGTATCGAGGGCCTGGCGCAGATCGTCATAGGCGGCATAGAACCAGTCGCGCAGCGCCGCCTGGTGGTCGGCGGAAAGCGAGTCCCAGATGCCCTTGTTGACGGTGAACTGGTGCACCGCCTGGCTGTGGATGCCGGGGTAGATCGGGTATTTCGCGATCTGGTGGAAACCGTTGCGGTCGTTGTTCACATAGGCGCTGGCGTCGGCCGCATCGACCACGCCCTTCTCCAGCGACGTGAAGACCTCGGAGAACGGCAGCGAGACCGGGGTGGCGCCCGCCAGGCGGAACACCGACGCGGCCAGCCCTTCCGGCGAGCGGATCTTCACGCCCGTCAAATCGTCGACGCCGCGGATCGGCACCGTCGACACCAGGGCTTCCCGCGAGACGGGCCCGCAGCCGATCACCTGGATGCGGCCCGGCAGGACGCTGTCCCACAGTGCCTGCAGCTGTTCGTCTCCGCCATGGTCGCGGCAGAAGGCCTGGACCTGGGCCGGGTTGTCGTATCCGGCGATCAAATCGCCATGGATCGCGAAGGCCGGGTTGCGGCCGCTGAAATAGGCCACCGAGGTCAGATCGCCGCTCAGCACGCCGGCGGCTACACCTTCCGGCGTCTCCCGGCTCGGCATCACCGAGTTGATCGGCAGGAACTCGATCGACACCGCGCCGCCGGTCATCTCAGCGAGCTTCGGCGCCCAGTTGTCGTTCATGTACTGGAACGAGTAGCCGCCGGACTGGGTCGAGGTTTGCACCCGGAGAACCGTATCGGCCGAGGCGCTGGTTGCGGCGAGGGCAATCGCACCGCAGGCCAGCGATGCGAGAAATCTGTTGGACATTTGAGCGCTCCCTAGGTCTTTGCCGCGCCGCGTGTTGTTCCCCGAGGGCGGCGCATGAATTTAATGTATACATTAAAGAATGCGTTATTGGAACGTCTAAAGCGGGCCGGATGGTCGCCGGGTGCGCACGCCTGCCGCAATCGGCGGCATCTGTGCCGCGTCCGCCCGTTTTTTGTGCAGATGTTCGCGGCGCGGCAATCGGCGGAATTCCACTGACCTAGGGCAAACCGCCAATCCCCGGCAGTCGCTCGGCCCCTGACGCGAACCACCGCGCATTTGGCACGCCTGTTGCTCTGCCTTAGGGGTGCAGGACACCTAGGGTTCCGGCCGCCCACTCCTCAGGACGAGCGATGGCGGCGTCAGGTCCGAGAGGGGTCACCCGGCGGGCAAAATCCCGTACGGGCACACGGCGGGGAAAAATCCCGGGAGAACACTGCGCCGGTCTGACCGGGCGCTTCCTGTTGTCGCCAGGTCGGGCCGACCTTGCACGTTGACGAGACGGGGAGAGTCCGATGACTGCCAAGCCGAAATCCGTCCGCGCCGCCGCCATCGCGGCGCTGGCCGCCGCGACCCTGGCTGCCACGCCGGCGGCCCGGGCCCAGGACACGCCGAGCTTCCGCATCGCCTGGTCGATCTATGTCGGCTGGATGCCGTGGGGCTACATGGAGGACAGCGGCATCATGGACCGCTGGGCCGAGAAGTATGGCATCGACGTCGAGATCGTGCAGATCAACGACTACATCGAGTCGATCAACCAATACACCGCCGGCGCCTTCGACGGCGTCTCCGCGACCAACATGGACACCCTGTCGATCCCCTCCGGCGGCGGCGTCGACACCACCGCACTGATCGTCGGCGACTACTCCAACGGCAATGACGCGGTGCTGATCAAGGGCGACGGCTCCATGGCCGATCTGGCCGGCCAGCCGGTCAACCTGGTCGAGCTGTCGGTGTCGCACTACCTGCTGGCGCGCGGTCTGGACATGAACGGCCTGTCCGAGGCCGATCTCGCCGCCGTCATCAACACCTCCGACGCCGATATGGTCGCCGCCTTCGCCACGCCGGACGTCACCGCCGCCGTCACCTGGAACCCGCTGGTCTCGACCATCCTGGAGACACCGGGCGTGACCAAGATCTTCGACAGCGCCGACATCCCGGGCGAGATCATCGACATGATGGTGGTCAACACCGAGACCCTGGCCGCCCATCCGGAGCTCGGCAAGGCGCTGGTCGGCGCCTGGTACGAGACCATGGCGCTGATGTCCTCGGACTCCGCCGAAGGGGCCGCAGCCCGCGAGGCCATGGCCATCGCGTCGGGCACCGATCGCGCCGGCTACGAGAACCAGCTCGCCACCACCGAGATGTTCTACGACCCGGCCGACGCCGTCGCCTTCACCAAGAGCGGCGACCTGCCGCAGACCATGATCTATGTGGCCGAGTTCCTGTTCGACAAGGGCATCCTCGGCACCGGCGCCCCCTCCGCCGATTTCGTCGGTGTCGCCTATCCCGACGGCTCCACCACCGGCGACCCCAACAACGTCAAGCTGCGCTTCGACACGACCTTCATGGAAATGGCGGCGGACGGCGCGCTCTAGCCTCGGGCCTTCGGAAGCGTGTTGTCAGACCCCTCACCCTCCCAGTGCTGCGCACTGGGCCCCTCCCTCTCCCACAAGGGGAGAGGGGCAAATACCAAGTGCCGACCCGAGTACCCCTCTCCCCTTGTGGGAGAGGGAGTGACCCGGCGCGAAGCGACGGGAGGGTGAGGGGTGTTGTTGGTGGGCACGAGAAGCATCGCCGGCAAATCACATGATCGACGCGAACGGCCTTTCGTTGACGGGACGGGTCGGCGATGAGACTGATCAATCGGAGACCGGACCGGTCGCTGGCGGCGGCGCTGGCGGTGGTGCCGTTCGTGCTGGTGTTGCTGGCCTATGTGGTCGGGTCCGACGCCCGGCGGGCGGAGAACCCGGCGGACAAGCTGCTGCCGGCGATCGGCCAGATCGTGGATACGGCGACGGCGCTGGCGGTGGAGCCGGATCGGCGCTCGGGCCGGATCCTGCTGTGGCAGGACACCGCCGGCAGCCTGCAGCGGCTGGCGCTGGGGGTCGGGCTGGCGGCGGCGATCGGTCTCTGCTTCGGCCTCATGATCGGGCTTGTGCCCTACGCCGGGGCCGGGCTGGCGCCCTTCGTTTCGGCCCTGTCCATGGTGCCGCCGCTGGCCATCTTGCCGATCCTGTTCATCATCTTCGGCCTCGGCGAGACGGCCAAGGTTGCCTTGATTACAATTGGTATCGCGCCCTTCCTCATCCGCGATCTGAGCCAGCGGGTGGCCGAGATCCCGCGCGAGATGATCGTCAAGGCGCAGACCCTGGGCGCGTCGACCGCCGTCATCGCGCTGCGCGTGGCGCTGCCCCAGCTCATGCCGCGGCTGATCCAGGCGGTTCGGCTCAGCCTCGGGCCTGCCTGGCTGTTCCTGATCGCGGCCGAGGCCATCGCCTCGACCGACGGGCTCGGCTACCGCATCTTCCTGGTGCGGCGCTACCTGGCGATGGATGTGATCCTGCCCTACGTCGCCTGGATCACGCTCTTGGCTTTCGTCATCGACTGGGCGCTCAGGACCCTGTCCCGCCGGCTCTACCCGTGGGCGGAACCGGCATGAGCTACGTCTCGGTCCGCAACCTGTTCAAATCCTATGACGGCCGGCCGGTGCTGGAGGGCGTCAGCCTGGACGCGGCTGAGGGCGAGTTCGTCTCCATGGTCGGGGCGTCGGGCTGCGGCAAGTCGACCTTCCTGCGCCTGCTTCTGGCCCAGGAACAGCCCACGCGCGGCGAGATCCGCATCGCCGGGGCCGACCCGGCGTCGGAGCCTAACCGCGACCGCGGCATCGTCTTCCAGCGCTACTCGGTCTTCCCGCACATGACGGTGCGCGAGAACCTGATCGCCGCGGCCGAGTTCGGCGCGTGCAGATGGGGCCGCTTTCGCGGCGCCCGGCGTCAGGCGGCGGCCAGGGAGGCCGATACGACGCTGGACAGGATTGGCCTTGGCCATGTGGCCAACGCCTACCCGGCAGCTTTGTCCGGTGGCATGCAGCAGCGCCTGGCGATCGCCCAGGCCCTGGCCGCGAAGCCCTGCATCCTGCTGCTGGACGAGCCTTTCGGGGCGCTCGATCCCGGCACGCGGCTGTCGATGCACGACTTCCTGCTGGAGCTGAGGCGCGAGACCGGCATGACCGTCTTCATGGTCACCCATGACCTGAAGGAAGGCTTCAAGCTGGGCGACCGGGTGCTGGTCTTCGACAAGCCGCGCTGGGACCCGCATGACCCGCAGGCCTATGGCGCCACCATCACCTACGACCTGGATGCCCGCAGGGGCACCGAACCGAACGAACTGGAGGAAAGCCGTGTTCACGCAACGGCCTGAGCGGTGGGGCGCCCGACGCCCCGGGGCGCAGATCGGCCCCCTGCCCGCCCACGAGAAGCGGCATCACCACCCGGACCTCAGCACCCTGCAGGGATGGAAGGCGATGCGCGCCGAGGCGGAGCTGCCGGAGGACGAGTGGGAGAAGGAGAAGGCCTGGGCCCTGCGCATGGGCCTGACCGGCTCCGACAGCCTTGACGACAAGTCGATCCCGACCTTCGCCCGAGGCGAGCTGCCCCACTATGCCGGCATCAACACCTTCCTGAAGGCGCCCTATGCCGAGGACGTCTCGGAGGTCGGGCAGTACGACGCCACGGTGCTGGGCGCGCCCTTCGACGGCGGCACCACCTATCGCCCCGGCACCCGCTTCGGCCCCCAGGGCATCCGCAAGATTTCGGCGCTCTATACGCCCTACAACTACGAGATGGCGATCGACCTGCGCGAGCAGATGACGCTGTGCGACGCCGGCGACATTTTCACCATCCCGGCGAATATCGAGAAGACCTTCGACCAGATCTCCCGCGCCTGCGCGCATGTGTTCTCCGCCGGCTCGCTGCCGATCATCCTGGGCGGCGACCATTCGATCGGTTACCCCACGGTACGCGGCATCGCCGAATGCACCTCGAAGACCATCGGCATCGTGCATTTCGACCGCCATGCGGACATCCAGGAGAAGGATCTGGACGAGCGCATGCACACCACGCCGTGGTTCCATGCCACCAACCTGCCCAACGTTCCGGCGAAGAACTTGGTGCAGGTCGGCATCGGCGGCTGGCAGGTGCCGCGCGAGGCGGTGAAGGTGGCGCGGGAGCGCGAGACCAACATCATCACCATGTCCGACATGGAGCGCATGGGCGTCGACAAGACCGCCGAGATGGCGCTGGAGATGGCCTGGGACGGCGCCGACATGGTCTACATGTCCTTCGACATCGACAGCATCGACTGCGGCTTCGTGCCCGGCACCGGCTGGCCCGAGCCGGGCGGCTTCCTGCCCCGCGAGGCGCTGGCCCTGGCCTCGAAGGTGGCGGCACAAGGCATCTGCGGCATGGAACTGGTCGAGGTGTCGCCACCCTACGACACCTCCGACATCACCGCGCTGATGGCGACCCGGGTGATCGTCGACGTGCTGGGCGCCATGGTCTCCGCCGGCACGCTCGGCAAGCACAGGGCCCATATCGACAAGCCGGTCGACATCCCCATGGGCGAATTCACCGGCCGGAGGTGGTCCAATGCCCCATGACGCGATCCATGGCCATGGCCACAATCACGACCACGCCGACCATCTGCACTCCCACATCTCGGACTCGGACGCTGCGGATGAGCTGCAGGTCCTGACCGCCCAGTTCATCGACGGCTTCCGCGAGGCCAAGGACAAGGCGGCCTATCTGCGCATCGCCGGCGTGCCGCTGGAGATCGACGATCCGGCCGGCGGCCCGGCATTGAAGCTGGTCGACGTGACCCTGACGACCGAGTGGCAGGTCGGCACGGCGAGCCCGTCCTTCGGCAGCCGCGAGCTGAGCTACCTGCCCTATCCCGGCGAGATGGTGGCGGAGCGCACCAATATGGGCTTTGTCTACGTCTCGCTGGACGCCAAACTCTGCCGCGACCTGCGCGAGTTCCTGAGCGCGCGGCCCGAGAAGTGATCCGTCAGGAGATGTCGCAGCCCCCGCCCCCAAACGTCCTGCCTCTGGCCAAGCCGGTCACGGTGATGGCGCGCCGGCCGGTCCGGCCGCAGCGGGTCGACGGGCGCTCGCGGCTGTCGGTGCGGGCCGGCAACCGCATCGGCGAGTTCTACCAGCGCACGCCATGCCGGGTGCTGTTCCCGCGCAGCGATTTCGCCGGGTCGCTGGAGGCGGTGCTGGTGAACACCGCCGGCGGCCTGACCGGCGGCGATGTCGTCCGCCAGGCGGTCACCGTGGAGTCCGGCGGCGCGGCCACGGTGACGACCCAGGCGGCGGAGAAGATCTACCGGGCGGCGGACGGCGTCGCCGCGATCGACAGCGACCTGACGGTGTCCGATGGCGGCCGGCTGGAATGGCTGCCGCAGGAGACCATCGCCTTCAACGATGCCGGTCTGTCGCGCCTGACGACGCTGCACCTGGCCTCCGGCGCCCGGGCGCTGGCGCTGGAATGGCTGGTCCTGGGCCGCAAGGCCCATGGCGAGGTGGTGCGGCGCGGCCGGCTGACCGACCGATGGATCGTGCGGCGCGACGGCCGGCTCGTCTGGGCCGACGGCCTCCGCCTGGACGGCGCCATCCGGGAGATCGTCGACAGCCCGTCGCAGCTCGCCGGTGCGACCGCGCTGGCCACCCTGCTCTGCGCCGTACCCGATGCCGCGGCGATGCGCGACCGGGCCCGGGATGTCCTGGCCGGCTTCGAGGATGCCGGCGTCATCGGCGGGGCCACGCTGGTCGACGGGCTGATGCTCTGCCGCGTCCTGGGCCGCGACGGCGATGCCCTGAGGCCGGCCATGCGCGCCCTGGTCGCCGAACTGCGTGACGCCTTCTGGGACCGCCCGGTTGGCCTGCCCCGGGTCTGGAACTGTTGAGGGGCCGACAGCGATGAAGGGCACGACCGTGCCTCTACGGCCGTCATTCCCGCGAAGGCGGGAATCTCGAGACGCGATGCGCCTGGCCCATCGAGATTCCCGCCTTCGCGGGAATGACGACAGAGGTGGAAAATCGACCGATACCCACCTGATCGCAAACGAAGAATTCCCAGCATTCACCGAGACAAACCCATGAACCTGACGCCGAGAGAGAAGGACAAGCTGCTGGTCGCCGTGGCTGCCATGGTGGCGCGCAACCGGCTGGAGCGGGGCGTGAAGCTGAACCACCCGGAGGCCATCGCGCTGATCACGGACTTCGTCGTGGAGGGCGCCCGCGATGGGCGCACCGTCGCCGAGCTGATGGAGGGCGGTGCCCACGTGGTCCGGGCCGACCAGGTGATGGAAGGCATCCCGGAGATGATCCACGACGTGCAGGTCGAGGCGACCTTTCCCGATGGCACCAAGCTCGTGACCGTCCACAATCCGATCCGTTGAACCGATGATTCGAACCCCTGGAGAGCTGACATGAAGTACCTCGCACCGCTGTTCGTCCTCGCCCCCACCGCCGCCCTGGCCCATGACGGGCCGCTGGGGCACGCCCATCCGCACGGGCTGGAGATCGTCGCCTGGGCTTTGGCCGCCGCTGGTATCGGCTGGCTGGTCTGGAAGCTGAGCCGGTGATCCCCGGCGAAGTCCTTCCGGCGGAAGGCGAGATCGAACTGAATGCCGGCCGTGACGCGCTCCGCGTCACGGTCGCCAACACCGGCGACCGGCCGGTGCAGGTCGGCAGCCACTACCATTTCTTCGAGACCAATGCGGCGCTCGATTTCGACCGCGATGCGGCCCGCGGCATGCGGCTCGACATCCCGGCCGGCACCGCCATCCGCTTCGAGCCCGGGCAGAGCCGCGAGGTGACCCTGGTGCCCTATGCCGGCACGCGCACCGTCTACGGCTTCAACCAGGCCGTGATGGGCGAGCTGGAGGAGTAACGGCCATGCCGGCAAGACTGTCCCGCGCGGCTTACGCCGACATGTACGGGCCGACCGTGGGCGACCGGCTGCGGCTGGCCGACACCGACCTGATCATCGAGGTGGAGAAGGACTTCACCACCTATGGCGAGGAGGTGAAGTTCGGCGGCGGCAAGGTGATCCGCGACGGCATGGGCCAGTCCCAGGCCAGCCGCGCCGACGGCGCCGTCGACACGGTCATCACCAACGCCCTGATCCTGGACCATTGGGGGATCGTGAAGGCGGATATCGGCATCCGCGACGGCCGCATCGCCGCCATCGGCAAGGCCGGCAACCCGGATACCCAGCCCGGCGTCGACATCGTCATCGGCCCGGCCACCGAGGCCATTGCCGGCGAGGGCAAGATCGTCACCGCCGGCGGGCTGGACGTGCACATCCATTTCATCTGCCCGCAGCAGATCGACGAGGCGCTGTATTCCGGCGTCACCACCATGATGGGCGGCGGCACCGGCCCCGCCACCGGCACCAACGCCACGACCTGCACGCCGGGCTCATGGCATATCGGCCGCATGCTTCAGGCGGCCGACGCCTTCCCGATGAATCTCGGCTTCTTCGGCAAGGGCAATGCCAGCCTGCCGGCCGGGCTGGTGGAGCAGGTGGAGGCCGGCGCCTGCGGGCTGAAGCTGCACGAGGATTGGGGCACGACGCCTGGGGCCATCGATTGCTGCCTGGACGTGGCCGACGACATGGACGTGCAGGTGCTGATCCACACCGACACGCTGAACGAAAGCGGCTTTGTCGAGAACACCATCGCCGCCTTCAAGGGCCGCACCATCCACGCCTTCCACACCGAGGGGGCCGGCGGCGGCCATGCGCCGGACATCATCAAGGTGTGCGGCGAGGCGAACGTGATCCCCTCCTCCACCAACCCGACCCGGCCCTACACGGCTAATACGGTGGACGAGCATCTCGACATGCTGATGGTCTGCCACCACCTGGACAACCGCATCCCCGAGGACGTGGCCTTCGCCGAGAGCCGCATCCGGCGCGAGACCATCGCGGCGGAGGACATCCTGCACGACATGGGAGCGTTCTCGATCATCGCGTCGGACAGCCAGGCCATGGGCCGGGTCGGCGAGGTGGTGATCCGCACCTGGCAGACCGCCGACAAGATGAAGAAGCAGTTCGGCGCGCTGGCCGGCGAGACCGGCGACAACGACAACCTGCGCGCCCGGCGCTATGTGGCGAAATACACCATCAACCCGGCCATCGCCCATGGGGTGGCGGACCATGTCGGTTCTGTCGAGGTCGGCAAGTTGGCCGATCTGGTGCTGTGGTCACCGGCCTTCTTCGGCGTGAAACCGGAACTGGTGCTGAAATGCGGCACCATCGCCGCCGCCGTCATGGGCGATCCGAACGCGTCGATTCCGACACCGCAGCCGCAGCATTTCCGGCCGATGTTCGGCGCCTTCGGCGGGTCCCTGGCGGAGAGCGCGGTGACCTTCGTCTCGTGCGCCGCCGCCGACAGCAGCATCGGCGACCGGCTCGGGCTGGCGAAGACCGTGCTGCCGGTGGCCAATGTCCGTTCCGGCATCGGCAAGGCCGCCATGGTGCTGAACGACGCCACGCCAGCCATCGAGGTCGACCCGGAGACCTATGAGGTCAGGGCCGACGGCGCGGTGCTGACCTGCGAACCGGCCGAAGTGCTGGCCATGGCCCAGCGCTACTTCCTGTTCTGAGGGGGCAGGTAAGAATGGCCGTGGCAGTTCATGGACTCGATGGGCATTTCCCAACCCCCATTTCGTCATTCCCGCGAAAGCGGGAATCTCGAGGGACCATGCACATGCCTCATCGAGATTCCCGCTTTCGCGGGAATGACGGCCTTGATGGAAAAAGAACTGATAACCCCTTGATCTTCCTGACAATGCTCTCGACCGGTACGGGTCCGACACCATGATCCGCGCGACACGGCATGCCAAGGCCGGCGACTGGCCGGAGCCGGCGGCGGACCGCGTGGTGCTGGACTTCGACAGCCGGCATCGCCGTCGCGTCCGGCTGACCACCGAGGCCGGAACCGCGGTGCTGCTCGATCTGCCCAAGGCCGTGGCGATGGCCGATGGAGACGGGCTGGGGCTCGAGGATGGGCGCTGGATCGCCGTCGAGGCCGCGAAGGAGCCGGTGATGGAAGTTACGGCGGAAGGTCGGCTCGCCTTGCTGCGCATCGCCTGGCATGTGGGCAACCGGCACCTGCCGACCGACATTGCGGAAATCGGCGATGGCGGCCTGCGGCTGCGCCTGCGCCCCGACCATGTCATCGAAGAGATGATCATTGGGCTCGGCGGCCGGGTGCGCCGTATCGAGGCGCCCTTCCAGCCGGAGGGCGGTGCCTATGGCGGCCAGGGCCATCACCATCACGGTCACCACGACCATGCCGCGGAATGAGCTGACCGCCCTGCTGCGCCTGCAGAGCTGGCTGTCGCCGGCCTTCCCGATTGGCGCCTTCAGCTACTCGCACGGGCTGGAATGGGCGGTCGAGGATGGCCGGGTGCGCGACCGCGCGACGCTGACCGCCTGGCTGGCCGGCGACGTCACCCACGGCACCCTGTTCTGCGAAGCGGCCTTCTTCGCCCGCGCCTGGGAGGCCCGGGATGTCATCCCCGTCGCCGAACTGGCCGCCGCCATGCGCGGCTCGGCCGAGCTGGCCCTGGAGGCGGAAACCCAGGGCCGGGCCTTCCTGAAAACCCTGCGCGCGGCCTGGCCGGAGCCGATGCTGGACAGCCTGGCGGAGGTGCTGGATGCCGAAGGCATCGCGCCGACGCCGCCTGTCGTGGCCGGCGTCGCGGCCCGGCTCTGCGGGGCGGAGCAGCGGCCGGCCATGGCCCTCTATTCGCAGTCGGTCGTGGCAAACCTGATCAACGCGGCGGTGCGGCTGGTGCCGCTGGGCCAGACCGACGGGCAGCGCGCCACGGCGGCGCTGGAGGCACCGATCCTGGCCGCGACCGACCGCGCCATCGGCACGCCGCTGGCGGAGATCGGCTCGGCCGGGGTGATGGTCGACATCGCCGCCATGCGCCACGAGACCCAATACACACGACTGTTCCGGAGCTGAGACGACCCATGACAAACCCCGCACACGGACCCCTGCGCGTCGGCATCGGCGGGCCGGTGGGGTCCGGCAAGACGGCGCTGGTGGAGGCGCTGTGCAAGCGCCTGCGCGAGACCATCGACATCGTGGTGATCACCAACGACATCTACACCCGCGAGGACCAGTTGATCCTGACCCGCGCCGGAGCGCTTCCGGAGGAGCGCATCATGGGGGTGGAGACCGGCGGCTGCCCGCATACCGCGATCCGCGAGGACGCGTCGATGAACCTCAACGCGGTGGCCGGCATGGCGGCGCGCTTCCCGGCCGCCGAGCTGTGCCTGATCGAAAGCGGCGGCGACAATCTGGCGGCCACATTCAGCCCGGAGCTGGCCGATCTGACCATCTACGTCATCGACGTGGCCGCCGGCGAGAAGATCCCGCGCAAGGGCGGCCCGGGCATCACCCGGTCGGACCTGCTGGTGATCAACAAGACCGACCTCGCCCCGCTGGTCGGCGCCGACCTCTCGGTGATGGACTCCGACACACGGCGCATGCGCGGGGACCGGCCCTTCGTCTTCACCAACTTGAAGGCCGGTGACGGGCTGGAGGTGGTGGTCGATTTCCTGATCACCGAGGGCGGGCTTCAGGAGCGCGCCGGCCTGATAGCAACCCGGGCGGTCTCAAGCTGAAACCACAATGGCAAATGGTCCGTAGGTGTTGGGAGATGCGGGAGCCGATCGGCAAGCCGCGCACCGACCAGCGGCCGTGCCGCGCAGCTCCTGGAGCCCCCCGATGGCCAATTGCCTCGACTACGCGAAGATCGCCTCAGCCGTCTACCACACCGGCACGAACCAGTATTTCGAAGACCCGGCCGGCCACATGGTCGACGATTGGACCGTCCAGCATTGGAAGACCTGCAGCCTATTGAACCACGGGTTCCAGGGCGGGATCTGGCAGAAGGGCAATGACGTCGTCGTCGGTTTCTGCGGCACCAATGTCGGCCAGCGGGACAAGCTGGTTCATGACGTGGTGGCCGATATCAAGATCTTCTTCCGCGTCCTTCCCAACCAGAGCAAATCGGCCCGGAATCTGGTGAAGATGGCGAAGCAGATCGCCAACGGCCGCAGGGTCTCGGTCACCGGCCATTCGCTTGGTGGCGGACTGGCCCAGGTCGTCGGGCTGTGGGAGCAGGTGCCGTTCGCGACCTTCAACGCCCCGGCGATGGCCCACCCGATCAAGGTGTCCCATTTCAATTTCCTCAATCCGTTCATGGCGGCGCGCACCTGGCGGTCGAAGCGCGTCAAGGACACGCCGGGGATCAATTTCCGCATCGCCGGCGACATCGTCAGCACGCACGCGTATGGCATGGCCGGCAAGCATGTCGGCATGGTGGTCGACCTGCCCAATGCAACCGGCGGCGGCGCCCATGGCAGCGGCAATTGCTGGCAGGGGGTGCTGGAGACCGACTGGGCCAATATCGACCCCTTCGAGGGGCTCTAGCCGACAGGCGCATCCCGCAGCCGCTCCCCGGCAGACATAGATCGGCCACGGCCTCATCGCCGTGGCCGTTTGCGTTGCAGGGGCTCCGGCACCGCGCCAGACCCTTTCGCATTCCAGGTGAAAAACATGCCGTAGCGGCCTGTCCGGTCGTCAAACGAGAAAACAAATTGCGCTCTTAGTCCGGTTGCGGGAAAACTGCAGCCCAAGGCCTCAAGCCGACCCGCCAGGGCAGCTCCGACCGGCGGGTCATCCTCACAAATACAGGAGCAGGGAGAACATCTGTGAGACTGAGCAAGAGCCTGACCGCCGGCGCTGTCGGCGCGGCGATGGCCATCGGCGCCCTCGCCGCAGCCCCGCAAGCCAGCGCGGAAGACACCGTGCGGCTGAACATGCCGGCAACCTTCCCCAGTCGTCTGGTCATTCTCGGGACACTGGGCACCAAGCTGACCGAGACCGTGGACGCGGTGTCGGGCGGCGAGCTGAGGCTGACCTACCACGAGCCGGGCGCGCTCGTACCGGCGCTCGAGGTCTTCGACGCAACGGCCAACGGTTCGGTCGAGGCGGCCTGGTCGGTGCCCGGATACTGGACCGGAAAGAACATGGCACTGGCCCTGTTCTCGGCGGTGCCCTTCGGCCCCAGCGCCAGCGAATACCTGGCCTGGATCTATCATGGCGGCGGCCATGAGCTGATGAACGACATCTACCATCGCAACGGCCTGCATTCGCTGATCTGCGGCGTGATCGCGCCAGAGGCGTCGGGCTGGTTCCGCGAGGAGATCAAGACGGTCGAGGACCTGCAGGGCCTGAAGATGCGCTTCTTCGGTCTCGGTGCCCGGGTCATGCAACGGCTTGGCGTCGACACCCAGTTGCTCGCCGGTGGCGACATCTATCCAGCGCTGGAGCGTGGCACCATCGATGCGACTGAGTTCTCGATGCCGGCGATCGATCTCGATCTCGGCTTCTACCAGATCGCCAAGCACTACTACTTCCCGGGCTGGCACCAGCAGTCGACCTTGCAGGAACTGCTGCTGAACAAGGACACCTGGGACAACCTGTCGCCGCGCAACAAGGCGATCCTGGAGACCGCCTGCCGGGCCAATGTCACCGACGCGCTGGCGTTGGGCGAGGCGATCCAGGGCCGGGCCCTGGCCGAGCTGCAGGACAAGGGCGTGACCATCCACCGCTGGCCGGACGAGATCCTGGAGCGCCTGGAGGCGGAATGGAACGCGGTCGCCGAGGAGGAGAGCGCCGTCAATCCAGACTTCAAGGCGGCGTGGGACAGCCTGCAGGCGTTCCGCGCGGAATACGCCATCTGGAGGGAACTCGGCTATCTCTGAGCCCGTCTGAGGGTCGCGGGTCCGACGCCGGACGCGTCGGGCCCGCCCCGTCTCCACATTGAGGGAATAGGCCTGTGGGAGCCCTGCTGCGGGTGAGCCATGCCATCGACGCGTTGCTCGCCGCTGTCGGGCGGGTCGGCGCGTGGGCGTCGCTGCTGCTCGTCCTGATCGTCTGCTACGACGTCACAACCCGGTATTTCGGCGTGCCGAAGCCGTTCGGCCTGAACTCGACGATGATCCAGGAAAGCGAATACTGGGTGCACACCTACCTGTTCGCCCTGGTGATCGGCTTCGCGTATCTGCGGCAGGCGCATGTGCGCATCGACCTGTTCCGCCAGGGCCTGTCGCCGCGCGGCAAGTTCGCCATCGAATTCGTCGGCTGCCTGCTGTTCCTGATCCCCTATGCGGGCATCGGTGTCTATCTGGCGATCGACTATGTCGCCACATCCTTCGCCCAGGGCGAAGTGTCGAAATCGACCGTGGGCCTGAGCAACATCTGGCTGCTCAAGGGCGCCCTCTATCCGCTCTACCTGATGATGGGGATGGCTGGATTGTCCCAGCTTATCAAATCGTTGGCCGGCCTTCTTGGGCACCTGCCCGAGGAGCAGGTCGCCGCGGTCACCGGGGAGTAGAGGCCGATGTCGCTGATAGACGCCCTGCCCCTGCTGATGTTCGCGGCCCTGGCGCTGCTGCTGTTCTCCGGCTACCCGGTCGCCTTCGTGCTCGGCGGCATCGGACTCGGCTTCGGGCTGATCGGGATGGAACTCGGGGTCTTCCATTTCCTGCAGTTCAACTCGATCCCGTCGCGGATCTTCGGCGGGATCATGGAGAACCTGATCCTGACCGCCATCCCGATGTTCATCTTCATGGGCACGATGCTGGAGAAATCTGGCGTTGCCAGGGACTTGCTGAACTGTCTTCAAGTGCTGCTGCGGCGGGTGCCGGGCGGGCTGGCGCTGTCAGTGACCGTCATGGGCACGATCCTGGCGGCCACCACCGGCATCATCGGCGCCTCGGTCGTCATGATGTCGCTGCTCGCCCTGCCGACCATGCTGCAGCGGCGCTACTCGATCCCGCTGGCCACCGGCACCATCGCGGCCTCCGGCACGCTGGGCATCCTGATCCCGCCCTCGATCATGCTGGTGATCATGGCCGACCTGCTCGGCCGCTCGGTCGGAAACCTGTTCGTCGCCGCCGTCTTTCCGGGCCTCATGCTGGCCGGCCTCTACATGGTCTACATCCTGGTGATCGGGCGGCTGAAGCCGCAGGACGCCCCGGCCCTGCCCGACGCGGTCGGGCCGGAGTCCGCTGCCGATCTCGCGGTGATGGTGCTGCGCAGCTTCGTGCCGCCGGTCTTCCTGATCGTGCTGGTCCTGGGCTCGATCCTGGGCGGCTTCGCCACGCCGACCGAGGCCGCGGGCGTTGGCGCCATGGGCGCGCTGATCCTCTCCTTCGTCAACCTGGTGGTGCTGCCGTCGATCGGCGTCCGCCAGCTCGCCTTCGAGGGCGGTCCCGCGGTCGACCTGGACGACCACGGCGTCGGCGGCGGCTTCATGGCCGAACTGCGCCATTTCGGCGGGGTGCTGCGCGAGGTGGTCGAACGCACCGCCATGACCAACGCCATGATCTTCGGCCTGTTCGTCGGGGCGACGGTGTTCTCCTTCGTGTTCCGCGCGCTGGGCGGCGATCACATCGTCATCGACCTGGTCAATTCCCTCGGGTTCGGGTCCTGGGGCCTGCTGATCCTGATCATGGGGATCGTGTTTTTCCTGGGCTTCTTCTTCGACTGGCTCGAGATCACCCTGATCGTGCTGCCGGTGTTCACGCCGATCATCGAGCTGATGGATTTCGGCGCCCATGTGGACCGGTTCGAGCTGGTCTACTGGTTCGCCATCCTGCTGGCGGTCAACCTGCAGACCAGTTTCCTGACGCCGCCCTTCGGATTCGCGCTGTTCTACATGAAGGCCGTTTCGCCGCCCGAGGTGAAGATCCAGCAGATCTACCGCGGCATCATCCCCTTCGTGATCCTGCAGCTCTGCGCGCTCGCCCTGCTGATCGCGTTCCCGGACATTGCGCTCTGGCTGCCCCGGGTGCTGCTGAACTGAGGGCCGGGCGGCGCCAACAGGCCGAGGCGTTCGATGGATAAAGCCCTTCACGGCGTGCGCGTCCTGGCGGTCGAGCAGTATGGCGCCGGACCGTTCGGCACCCAGCACCTGGCCGATCTCGGCGCCGAGGTGATCAAGGTCGAAAACCGCAAGACCGGCGGCGATTACGCAAGGGGGCTGGGACCGTTCCTCGCCGGCGACCCTGAGGCCAGCGATGCGAGCCTCTATTTCCAGGCCTTCAACCGCAACAAGAAGAGCCTGTCGCTGGACCTGTCCGGCGAGGCGGGCCAGGCGGTGCTGCACCGGCTGGCGCCGCATGTCGACGCCGTCGCCAACAATCTGCGTGGCGACGTGCCGGAGAAGCTGGGCATCACCTATTCAGCACTGGCGGCGGCCAACCCGGCCATCGTCTGCGCCCATTGCTCGGCCTTCGGCCGCTCCGGCCCGCGCCGGGACTGGCCTGGCTACGATTTCCTGATGCAGGCCGAGGCCGGATACTTCGCCATGTCCGGCGAGCCCGACGGTCCGCCGGCCCGCATGGGCCTGTCCCTGGTCGACTATATGGGTGGCACCTATCTGGCGCTGGCGCTGGTGTCCGGCGTGCTTGCCGCGCGGTCGACCGGGCGCGGCCGGGATGTGGACGTCAACCTGTTCGACACCGCTCTGTTCAATTTCAGCTATGCCGGCGCCTGGGCGCTGAACGGCGATTACGAACCGGACCGCCTGCCCCGCTCGGCCCACCCGTCGCTGGTGCCCTGCCAGCTCTATCGCACCGCCGATGGCTGGATCTACCTGATGTGCAACAAGCAGAAGTTCTGGCCGGTGCTCTGCGCCGAGCTGGGCGCGGACGACCTGGCCGCCGACCCGCGCTTCGCCGGGTTCGACGGCCGGCTGGCCCATCGCGACCTGCTGACCGACCTGCTCGACGAGCGGCTCTCCGCCCGAACGACCGCGGACTGGCTGGACCGCTTCGCCGGCCGGGTGCCGGCGGCCCCGGTGCTGACGCCGCGCGAGGCAATGAACGCGCCCTTCGTGCGCCAGCGCGGCCGCATCCAATCCCTGACGGTCGCGGACGGCACCGCCTTCGACGTGCTGGCCAGCCCGGTCGATGCCGGCGGCAGCGACCCCGGCGCCGACCGGGCCTGCCCGCCGCTGGGTGCCGACACCCGCGAGACGCTGCGTGCCGCCGGCTTCAGCGATACCGAGATCGATGCGTTGGAACGCGACGGCGTGATCTGAGACTAGAGATCCTTGCAGAGCCTGAGCGCGTCGTAGATGGCGGCGTGCACGTTGCGGGACGAGACGGCGTCGCCGATGCGGAACAGCGCGAAGCGGCCGTCCGGGTTGGTGCGGAGGTCCTGTTTCCGGCCGGCGATGAGGGCCTGATAGTCGACCTCGCCGCGATTGACGCTCTCCTCCTTCAAGGCGAAGTAGAGGTCGTCCAGCGGCAGCGTGCCGTGCTCGACCACCACCTGGTCGACCAGCCGCTCCTCGGTCCAGTCGCCGAAATCGGAGCCGATGATGGCGGCGAGGCGGTTGCCCTCGCGGCGAATGCCGGCGAGGCGCCGGTTGATGGTGGTCGTAACGCCGTTGCGCTGGAAGGCCTGGGCGTAGGCGACGTGATTGAGGCCGCCCATCTCCGGCGCGAAGAACCGTTCCGGGCTGACGATCTCGAGTCTGGCGCCGGCCTCGGCGATGGCCTCGGCCGCCTGCATGCCGGGATGGCCGCCATTGTCGTCGAACAGCAGCACCTCGTCGGCGATCTTGGCGTCGCCGGAGAGGATGTCCCAGCTCGTCACCGCAAGCTCGGCCCCCTCACCCACGAAACCGGTGTCGGGCAGGCCACCGGTCGCGACGATGACGACGTCCGGGTCGAGCGCCTGCACATCCCCGGCCTCGGCGAGGACGTCAAAGCGCATCTCCACGCCCAGCCGCTCGCATTGCTCGGCGCGCCAGTCGACGATGCCGATTAATTCGCTCCGTCGGCGGCTGCGGGACGCCAATCGCAACTGCCCGCCAGGATCATGGGCCGCCTCCAGCAGCACCACGCTGTGGCCGCGCTCGGCGGAGACCCGCGCCGCCTCCAGCCCGGCCGGGCCGGCACCGACCACCACCACCTTGCGCGCCGGGCCGTCGGCGCGAGGGATGACATGCGGCATGGTCGCCTCGCGGCCGGTCGCCGGGTTGTGGATGCACAGGGCCTCGTGACCCTCATAGATCCGGTCCAGGCAATAGGTGGCGCCGACGCAGGGACGGATCTCGGCCTCGCGCCCCTCGGCCACCTTGCGGGCGATGTGCGGGTCGGCGATGTGGGCGCGGGTCATGCCGACCATGTCGAGCTTGCCCTCGGCCACCGCGTGACGGGCCGTCGCCACGTCGTTGATGCGGGCGGCGTGGAAGACCGGGAACCTGGTCTCCGCCCGCACCTCGCCGCAGAAATCGAGATGCGGCGCGGCGGGCGTGCCGTGGATCGGGATCACCTTCGCCAGATGCGCGTCGTGCTCGATATGGCCGCGGATCAGGTTGAGGAAGTCGATCTTTCCGGACGCGGCCAGCCGGCGGGCGATCTCGACCCCGTCCTCGCGGCTCAGCCCGGCCTTCCAGTCCTCGTCGGCGACCATGCGGACGCCGAGGATGAAGTCGGCACCGATGCGGTCGCGGATCGCGTCAATCACCCGCCAGGTGAAGCGCAGCCGGTTATCGAGGCTGCCGCCATACGCGTCCTCGCGACGGTTGGTGGCCGGGGACCAGAAGCCGTCCATGATGTGGCCGTAGGCTTCCAGCTCGATGCCGTCCATGCCGGCCGCGGCCATGCGCTCCGCCGCGTCGGCGTATTGCCCAACGATGCGGTCGATGTCCCAATCCTCCGCCTCCTTCGGGAAGGCGCGGTGGGCCGGCTCGCGCACCGGGCTCGGCGCCAGCACCGGCAGCCAGTCGGAGTGGTTCCAGTTGGTGCGGCGGCCGAGATGGGTGATCTGGATCATCACCGCCGCCCCCTGCTCATGGCAGTCGTCGGTGAGGCGTTTCAGCCAGGGCACGATCTCGTCGCGATAGGCGTGCAGATTGCCGAAGGCGGCCGGGCTGTCCTCCCCGACCAGGGCGGATCCGGCGGTCATGGTCAGGGCGATGCCGCCCTTGGCCTTCTCCAGATGGTAGAGGCGGTAGCGGTCCTTCGGCAGTCCATCCTCGGAATAGGCCGGCTCATGCGCCGTCGACATGATGCGGTTGCGCAAGACGAGGTGCTTGAGCCGGTAGGGCTCCAGCAGAGGGTCGGTGCGGGTAGCCGGCGCAGTCAATGCCATTCGTCCGGCAGCGACGCCTTCCTGCGCGCCATGAAGTCCAGCAGGGCCTCGTCGATTCCGGGGTCGATCGGCGGTGCCTCGTATTCGTCCAGCAGGCGCTTCCAGCGTTTGTTGGCGCGGGTCGCCGCATCCTCGCTGCCGGCCTCCGTCCATTGCTCATAGGACATGCTGTCCGACAGGTCCGATTCCCAATAGGCGGTCTCGTAATTGGCCAGGGTATGGGCCGAGCCGAACAGGTGATGGCCGGGCCCGCCCTCCTCCAGCGCGGAGAAGGCGAGTTGGTTGTCGTCGGTCGGGACGCCGGCGAGATAGGCGTGCATGTGGCCGAGATAATCCGTGTCCAGGACGAATTTCTCATAGGACATGGAGAGCAGCCCGTCGAGGAAGCCGGCGGCGTGGAAGGCGAAGTTGGCGCCGCTCAGCACCGAGGCGTGCATGGAGCTTGCACTCTCCATCATCGCCTGGGCGTCCGGCAGCTTCGACGTCGTGAAGGAGCCGGAACAACGCAGCGGCAGGTTCAGCCGGCGGCAGAGCTGGCCGACGACCAGCGAGCCGATCGCCGGTTCCGGCGTACCGAAGGTCGGCGAACCGGTGCGCAGTTGGGTCGAGGAGAGGAAGTTGCCGTAGATAGTCGGCGCGCCGGGGCGTTCGAGCTGGGAGAGCGCACAGCCGACCATGGCCTCCGCATGGGCCTGGGCAACGGCGCCGGCGGTGGTCACCGGCCCCATGGCGCCGCCCAGGATGAAGGGCGCGATCACCGAGCCCTGGTTGGCCCTGGCATAGGCGCGGATCGACTTGGTCGCCATGGCGTCCCAGACCAGGGGCGAGTTGCAGTTGACGTTGCCCATCACGACGCAGTTCTGGTCGACGAACTCCTCGCCGAAGAGCAGCCGCGCCATGGCGATGGAATCCTCCGCCCGCTCCTCCGCGGTGATCGAGCCGAGGAAGGCGCGATCGGAATAGCGGATATGGCTGTAGACCATGTCCAGGTGGCGCTTGTTGACCGGCACGTCGGTGGGCTCGCAGACCGTGCCGCCGGAATGGTGCAGCCAGGGGCTGGCATAGCCCAGCTTCACGAAGTTGCGGAAATCCTCGATGGTCCCGTAGCGCCGGCCCCGGTCCAGGTCCATGACGAAGGGCGAGCCGTAGGACGGCACGAAGACCACGTGGTCGCCGCCGAACTTCACCGAGCGCTCGGGGTTGCGGGCGTGCTGGGTGAACACCGCCGGGGCGGTGGACAGGACATGCCGGACCAGGCCCTTGGGGAAGCGCACCAGATCGCCGATGACGTCGGCGCCGGCCTCGCGCCACAGCTCCAGGCAGCGCGGGTCGTCCTGGAAGCGGATGCCGATCTCTTCCAGGATCCGGTCGGTGGTCTCCTCGACGCGGACGATCTCCTCTTCCGAGAGGATTTCGTAAGGCGGAATGCGGCGGGTGATGTAGGCGGGCGCCTTGGGCGTGGCGCGCATCCGACGGTCACGCCGGGCGGCACGCCCGCGTCCCTGCCGGCCAAGGGCCGGTGGCGTTGCGGTCCCTTCCATGGCAGGCCTGTTCCCTGACATCAACGCAGCGAAGGCTAGCAGCGATTGGTGCCGCCGTGACGCTGGAAAAATCTTTGGCCTCAGATAAACTGAGCTTATGCAAAACCTGCGCGCCATCCTGCCCTCGGCCCGCGCCCTGATCGTCTTCGAGGCGGCCGGGCGGCTGGGCAGCTTCACCCGGGCCGGCGTAGAACTGGGCATGACCCAGGCGGCGGTCAGCTTCGCCATCCGTACCCTGGAGCGCGAGCTGGGCACCCAGGTCTTCACCCGCCGGCACCGCTCCATCGAGCTGACCGAAGCCGGCCGGCGCTTCCACGCCGATGTGTCCCTGGGGCTGACCCATATCCGCAAATCGGCGGAGGAACTTCGGGCTCTGGGCTCCGACCGGCATGTCACGCTCTCCGCCTCGACCGCCTTCGCCAGCTTCTGGATGCTGCCGCGCCTGCCGAAATTCCGCGAAGACCTGCCGGATATCGACCTGCGCATCCAGACCTCCGACCGCGACACCGACATCGTGCAGGAGGGGGTGCCGCTCGGTATCCGCTGCGGTCGGCCCGGCGCCTGGGCCGGCTGCGAGGACGCAGTGCTGGCGGCAGAGGAGATCGGCGCCATCGTCAGCCCGGCCTATGTGGAGCAGGTCGGCATGCCGGCCAGCGACGCGGAGATCGCCGGGCATCGGCTGATCCACCTCGAAGAGCCGTTCCGCCCGACCCCGGACTGGGAGGACTGGTTCCGCTCGGTCGATGCACCACCGCCGGCCAAGGCCAAGGGCCTGACGATCAACGACTATGTGCTGGTGGTCCAGGCGGTGCTGGGCGGCCAGGGCATTGGTCTCGGCTGGACCCACCTGATCGAGCCGATGCTGGCCTCCGGCCTGCTGGCGCGGGCGTCAGCGCACCGGCTGCGCACGGAGAATGCCTTCCACGTCGTCTGGCCGGCCGACCGGCCCCTGACCGAGCCCATGCAGCAGGTCCGCGACTGGCTGCTGTCCGGGGTTCCGGCATAGCGGACTTCGGAACGGCCTATTCACCCCTCACCCAGCTCCGTCTAAGGCGCGGCCTTCGTCCCCGCCTAAGACTGCGCAACCCTCTCCCGCAAGGGGAGAGGGGATGTCGCCAGCGCAATGGGAGCCCCCTCTCCCCTTGCGGGAGAGGGTTGCGGAGGCTTGGCGAGGCGGATGGCCGAGCCCTAGCCGTAGCTGGGTGAGGGGTGATGATCCCGCATTGGAGGCAATCACCCGAACATCGAGTTCGGCAGCAGCAGGGCGATGTCGGGGATCAGGATCAGGATGATGATGGCCAGCAGCATGGCGAACCAGAAGGGCCAGATGCCGCGGAAGATGGTGTTCATGGGCACGTCCGGGGCGACGCCCTTGACCACGAAGACGTTGATGCCGACCGGCGGCGAGATCAGACCCATCTCCAGAACGATCACCATCAGCACGCCGAACCAGACCATGTTGAAGCCGTAGGCCTCCATGATCGGCTGCACCAGCGGCAGGGCCAGCACCAGGATTGCGAAGCCCTCCAGGAAGGTGCCGAGCACGATGAAGAAGGCCAGCACGATCAGCAGCACCACGTAGGGGTCGGCGCCCAGCCCCTCCAGCATCTCGGTGAGTGCGAAGGGGATGCCGGAGAGCGCCACGAAGGGGGTGAAGACGAAGGCGCCCATCAGGATGAAGAAGGTGGTGGCGGTCGAGCGCAGGGAATGGGTCAGCACCTCCTTCATGGCGGGCCAGGTGACCGCGCCGCGCATCAGGGCGACAAGGAAGGCCAGGAAGGCGCCGATGCCGGCGGCCTCCACGGCGGAGAAGACGCCCAGATAGATGCCGCCGATGGTGATCAGGATGATGGCGATGATCCAGGTGGCGCGGCCGAGGGCCCGGAAGCGGGCGTCCAGGGGCGCGGGCTCGGCCCCGGCCGGCGCCAGGTGCGGCTTCCACACCGTCATCAGCCAGATCGCCAGGATGAACAGGCCGGAGAGCAGGATGCCCGGCAGCACGCCGGCCATGAACAGGCGGCCGATCGAGACCTCGGTCAGGATGGCGTAGACCACGAAGCCGGCCGACGGCGGGATCAGGATGCCCAGCGTGCCGCCGGCGGCGATCGATCCGGTCGCAAGCGCGTTGTCGTAGCGGTAGCGCTGCATCTCCGGCAGCGCCACCCGGCCCATCGTCACCGCCGAGGCCAGCGACGAGCCCGACAGGGCGGAGAAGCCGGCGCAGCCGACGATGGTCGAGGAGGCCAGCCCGCCGCGGTAATGGCCGAACCAGCCATGGGCCGCGTCGTAGAGGTCGCGGCTCATGCCGGAGATGCCGGCCAGGTTCCCCATCAGCACGAAGAGCGGCAGGATGGTCAGGGAATAGACGGTGGAGATGCTGAACACCTCGCCGCCGAGCACCGGCAGGGCGGCGCGCGGGTTGAGGGCCAGCATGCCGAAGAACCCGACCACCATCATCGCGGTGCCGACCGGCACGCGGATCGCCAGCAGCACGAACAGCGCCAGGAATCCGAGCAGGCCGATCTCGATCCCGGTCATGGCGCGCGCAAGTCGTGTTGTGGGATCCGTTGGCGAGGCCGTGAGCCCTCACCCGGCCTGCCTTCGGCAGTCCACCCTCTCCCAGAGGGAGAGGGTTTGACGCGATGGCCGCTGGTTCCCTCTCCCTCTGGGAGAGGGTGGCGAGCGAAGCCGAGCCGGGTGAGAGCCTTGGCGCTCGAAGCGGGCAGGTCGGCGGTGTGGTCCATGCCCTATCCGCGATGGTCGTTGGGGTCGCGGTCGGCGCGGAAATGGACCAGGCCGATCACCAGTTCCAGCACCAGCACCAGCGCGTAGACCGCCATCGCGCCGGCCAGGATCATGTAGAACGGCAGATGCGGGATCGCCAGGTTGGGCGTGAAATGCCCGCAGCGGGTGCCGCACAGCCCCTGCTCCACCAGCGCGTAGGCCGTGAGACCGACGACGAAGGCCCCGATGGCCCGTACCAGGATGTCGGCCCAGCGGGTCACCCGGCGGCCGCCCACCATGCTGAGCACGTCCACATGGACATGGGCGCCGACCCGGCCGCCATAGGCGATCGAGCCGGCGACGGCCAGCGACAGCCCGACCTGCGACAGGTCGTCGATGCCGAAGATCGGGTCGTTCAGCAGGTAGCGGAAAACGACCGCGGTCACCGTCAGGGCGACCAGCAGGACGATCGCCACGGCGCCGACGACCGCCAGGACAGTGGCGCATCGGTCGAGCCAGGCGAGACCGGTCTCGGCGGCGCTGCGCCCGATCATGCCGGACAGTCCGGCAATGTCGCGACGTGCGGGCTTACATAATGGCCGGCCCGCTGGCTGAGAGACCGCGCTGCCCCATCACCCTCCCACGGCTTCGCCGCGGGGCCCTCCCTCTCCCCCAGGAGAGGGTCATTCGAGGCGGCCGCAGGTTTCCCTCTCCTTGGGGAGAGGGAGGGGCCCGCGAAGCGGGAGGGTGAGGGGGAGCGCGGTCGATCCGCCATGACGCAGGCTTTGCCGCCGCGTGTGCCTAGTCCGCCCTACTGCCCGTTCATCGCCGCGATGACGTCGGCGCCGGTCAGACCCTCGCTGATCTCGCTCGCCAGGAAATCGACCATCGCCGGCTGCATGGCCTCGTTGAAGCGGGCGATCTCGGAGTCCGGGAGCTGGATGATCTCGACGCCGTTCTCACGCGCGATCTCGACACCGCGGCCGGCGGCGGCGTGGTAGACCCGGCCGCCATTGCGGCTGAGCTCGATACCGCTGGCCTCGTCGACCCAGGCCTGCTGCTGCGGAGTCAGGTCGTCCCAGACCTCCTTGTTCATCAGCAGGAAGAAGGCCGAGCCGGAGCCCGGCAGGCCGATGGTGAGATAGTTCGCCGGCTCCCACAGCTTGAACGAGCCGATGGCGCTGGGGTCGATGGCGATGGCGTCGATGGTGCCGTTGGCCAGGTTCTGGTTGATGACGCTGACCGGCTGGGAGACCGCGCTGGCACCCAGCGCCTCGATGAACGGCACGTCCTGGGCGGAGGTGACGCGCACCTTCATGCCCTGCAGGTCGTCCAGGCTGCGCACCGGGGTGTCGCGGGTCAGGAGCACCGGCGGGTCGTTCGACCAGATCGCCAGCACCTTGGCGTCGTATTCCGCCTCGACCAGCTCCATGGCGTTCCACAGCTTCTCGGTGCCGTCCTCGGCGTCGGTGGAGACGTTGGGGACCGTGATCACGTTGGTGACCGGGAAGAGCTGCGCGGTGTAGCCCGGCAGGCCGAAGGCGATGTCGGCGATGCCGTCCAGCAGGATCGAGTATTGCTTAGGTGGCGCCGAGTTCAGTGCTCCGCCGGCGAATTGCCGAACGGTGAGTTCGCCGCCGCTGACTTCTTCCAGCTTCTCCGCGAACGGGGTGAAGACGGCGCCGTTCATCGGGTGCCGCGGGCCCATGAAATAGGAGAGCGTGAGCTCTTCGGCCACCGCAGCCCCGGCGATCGAACAGGCCATCCCGGCGGCCAGCGCGCCGGCGATCGTCCTGCGAACCTTGCTGGCAAACATCTCGGTCATGGAACCCTCCCCAGCTTTCTTGTCGTTCCGGGGTGCGGGCCGATGAGGCGCCGACCGGCCCCGGCAGATACGTCAGACCACCATAATCGTCTGCCTTCACAACAATCGCAACGGCAAGCGCGATGATGCGGTCGCTCGGGGCATTCTAGGCCGCCGTCGCGTCGGCTGCCGCACCGCCGAGCAGGCGTGCGGCGAAAGGCGCCATGCCGCGGTCGCTGTGACCGATCATCGGAACCTCCTCGACCCGCCAATGGAACGGCGCGCCGATCGCCGCGGCCCGGTCGCGGGCGGCCGCCAGATAGGAGTGGCCGCGGGCCAGCCGGTGCGGGCCCTGGGCCAGCGCCTCGGGCGTGCGGCGCAGGTCGCGGGCTTCCGGATCGCTGTCCTCCTGCCCCAGCAGGATGGTCAATTCGGTGGCGAAGGCGGATGCCAGCGTGTCCTCGGCGACGTCGACGCCGCCGAGCCCATAGGGAAAGGCCAGATCCGAGTCCGGCAACGTGTACCAGCCGGCATTGGCGGCGACCGCCCGTTCGACACGCGGGCCGCCGGTGAAGGTCAGGAAGCGGTGCACGAACTGGGCGCCGGCGGAATGGCCGTAGAGGCGATAGCGCTCGGCGGTGCTGCCGAGGAACCCGGCAGCGGCGTCGAAGGCCCGCTCGACGATGGTGAAAGTCCAGGCCTCTCGCGGCCGGATCGAGCCATCGCCGCGACGCAGATTACCGAGATTGTAACGCTGGCTGCCGGGCCAGTCGGCGCGGGAGAATTCCGGCACCAGGAGCACGAAATCGGCGCGCTCGGCAAGACCGAGCCAGGACTCCATGTAGTCCGGCGCGGCGCGGGTGACCCCGTGCATGACGATGACCACGGGCCGCCCGGACGCCCCGCCGCTGGGGCAGTAGGCATGGATGGGCAGCGTCTTGCCGGCATGCGGCCCATCGAGCGTCAGGCTCAGCACGAACCCCTGCCCGTAGCGGACCTCCTTGACCACTTCCAGCATCGACACCGCGCCCCACCCGATTTGTCCGGGCGCCACGGTGTCCCAGCCGAGCCCGCCGCACAAGGCCCCGTGCGGCGGAAGGCCCGCGGGCGCGCGCTACTGCCGGTGGTCGTCGTCGCCGGGCTGGGTCATGCGGGTGACCGGATCGTCGCCCTCGTAATGGTCGAGCTCGATGACGTTGCGGTCCGGGTCGCGGATGAACAGGGCGCGCATGCCCTTGAAGCCGAAGCGGCCGGTGATCTCGATGCCCTCATCGGCCAGGAAGGCCTCGGTGTCCTCGAAGCTCTCCACCCGCAGCGCCATGTGCGTGTAGCCGGCATGTTTGCGGTCGATGTCCATGAGGATGTTCTCGTCCGCCGCCTCGGTGCTGGGGCCGAGCAGGTTGAGCACGATCCCGGACGGGTGGCGCATCATGATCGGATGGCCCTGCTCGAACCCGGCATCGGTCAGCAACGCGAAGCCGAGGGTCTCGTAGAAACCGATCGCCCGCTGCTTCTCGCGGACGCGGATCCCGATGTGGTCGATCTTGGAAACGTTGAGCATGCCTGTCCTCCGAACGGTCGCGGGCCGATGGTCTTGCGGTCCATCGCAACACAGGTATGATCTTTCCGCCTGACTTTGAATATGGCCAATTGGAAAGAGATTATTTCCATATGATCGGTAATTCCGGCGACCGGTTCGACGGCGTGAGTGTCTTCGTCAGCGTGGTGGAGGCCGGCACCTTCACCGCGGCCGCGGACCGGCTGGGGCATTCGGTCTCCCATGTCAGCAAGACCATCGGCCGGCTGGAGGCCCGGGTCGGCGTCCGGCTGCTCAACCGGACCACCCGCACCCTGAGCCTGACCGATGCCGGCCGGCTCTACTTCGAGCGCTGCCGACAGATGGTGGCCGATGCCGAGGAGGCCGAGATGGCGATCGGCGCCGGCCAGGTCACCCCGCGCGGCCTGTTGCGGATCAGCGCGCCGGTCAGCTTCACGCTCGGCCATCTGGACCGCGCCCTGCCCGACTTCCTCGATGCCCATCCCCAGGTGACCGCGGAGATCGAGCTCAACGACCGCATGGTCGATGTGGTGGCCGAGGGCTTCGACGTCGTGCTGCGGGTCGGCGCGTTGAAGGAGTCGAGCCTGATCAGTCGCCGCATCGCATCGTCGCGCGGATTGACCGTCGCGTCGCCGGCCTATTGGCGACGGCGCGGCCGGCCGCGGCACCCCTCGGAGCTGTCAGGGCATGACTGCATCACCTACAGCTACATGGCCGCGCCGGACCAATGGGCCTTTCGCGACCCGGACGGGTCGACCGTGACCGTGAAGATCACGCCGCGGGTGCTGTGCAACAGCGCCGAGTTGGAGGCCAGCCTGGCCGTGGCCGGGCTGGGCGTCACCCGCCTGCCCGCCTTCGCCTGTGCCGAAGAGCTGGCCGATGGCCGCCTGGAGCCGGTGCTGGAGGATTTCGAGCGGCCCGAGATGGGCCTCTACGCGGTCTATCCCCATCGCCGGCATCTGACCGCCAAGGTGCGTGCGTTCGTGGACTTCCTTGTGGCGCGGTTCGGAGACTGAACCCTTATGGATGCCGTCCACCCATATATACAATTTGATGTAAATTGTGTACAATCGCCGCCTCTCAGTGCGGGTGAGCGGCCATGGCCTTTGACAAGCGGGACGGCGCCAAGCTTTACCGGGCCCGGGACGGCGACGATCTGACCGCCATCGCCGAGCGCGAAACGGCGGCGGGCAACGCCATCTCCTGGGAGGAGCTGGCCCGATACAACTGGGGCACCGACGACCCGGAGACCGTCGACGAGCTGCTGCGCGACGAGATGGGCTGCCGCAAGCGCGGCGGCGACAAGCGGTTCGTGTTCGCCGATGACGACCAGCCGCGCGGCGAGCTGCGCGTGCCCCAACGCTTCCACCGGGACGGTCTGGCGCTCAATCGCCTGCATCAGGTGCGGGTGAATTGTCGCGACTGTCCCGACCAGTTCCTCGGCTGCGCCTCGCTGCCCAGCATCACTTTCGGCTTCAACAGCTCGTTCATCCGCCCCGGCGTGGTGGAGCACCTGCGCCCGTTGGAATCCCTGGCGCGGGAACGGCCGGAGGCGAAGATCATGGTGTTCGGGCACACCGACGCGGTCGGGTCAGAGACCTACAACAAGCGCCTGAGCGAGCGCCGCGCCTGGAGCGCCTATGCCTTCGTGGTCAACGACCCGGAGGCCTGGGAGACGCTGTACGGTCATCCGGACGAGACCTGGGGGCTGGCGACCTGCAAGGAGATCCTGGCCCATCTCGGTCATGATCCGGGGCCGATCGACAACACCATGCGGGATGCGACGCGCCAGGCCATGCGTGCCTTCCTGGGGCTGGATGACGGCGCGCCGGTCGCCAATGACGCCGCCTTCCGCAAGGCGCTCTTCTCCGAATACATGGGTGGCGAGCACGATATCGGGGTTGCGGCCGACCGCTTCCTGGATCCGGGCTATCAGGGCTGCGGCGAGTTCAACCCGATCTCGGACACCCAGGCCGCCGACGAGGCCAACCGGCGCGTCACCTTCTATTTCTTCCACCCCGACCGGCTGCCCAACCTGCCCTGCGGCTTCGACAATCTGGCGCCGTGCAAGCGCCAGATGGTCTCGCTGGACACCCGCCACGTCGAGACATTCCGCTGCAGCTTCTATGACAGCCTGTCGCGACGCTGCCCGTCGGAGAACCCGACCCCGCCGGTCGTCGACGAGCTGGTCTTCGCCGAGGTCTGCGAGGTCGTCACCAACGGCAAGAAGACCGAGCTGCGGCCGCCAGTCTCCAGCCGCGAGCAATACGTCAACCTGGACCGGCAGGTGGAACCGGACGCGCTGAGGCCGGAGCACGGCCGCGTCGTCTGCCTGAAGGCGCGGATCGCGTGGAAGAGCGGAAAGTCCTCGGGCCTGGAGGGCCACGAGGTGCAGTGGGACGCGATCTACACGCCGGCCCTGCGCAAGGATCTGCGCCCGCAGGACAAACAGGGGTTCGACAGCGCCGGATCGGGCTCTTCCAGCACGCTGACCACGACGGACGCCGATGGCTGGACGCCGGTCGCGCACTATTTCCTGTCGACCTATGGCGGCGAGGAGTCGCAACTGCTGGCGACGCTGAACGCGACCGGCGAGGAGAAGCCGGCCGGCACCTACACGGTGTGGAAGAAGTTCTGGTACCAGGTCACCGAGATGAAGCGCCCGCCGTCAGGCCGGTTTCGGCTGGGGCCGGATGCGACGCGGACATTCGAGAGCATCTACGAGAAGGCCTTCATCCGGTTCGAGGAGACCGGCAAACGCAAGCTCGCAACCCACCAGCCGGTGATCGAGGCCAAGGCGCGGCACGATTTCGGCCGAGCCACTTTCGAGCGGGACGGCTTCGTTCCGTTCAAGTCCCACATCCTGATGGCCGACCGCATCTTCAGCGGCGACCCGGAAGAGTATTTCATCACCGAGCACGAGATGGACGCTCCGGTCTGGACGTCGTCGACCTCCTTCGCGGTGCGGGAATACTGGGATCCCTCGATGCCCTGGATCGCCCGGGCGAAATACCGGATCAAGGGCCGCAAGAAATGGCGATCGCTGCCGAAGAAGCGGATCAAGCTGATCACCGACCCCAACTCCACCAAACCCGGCAAGGACCGGACCCGGGTGCACCCCCGGCAAAAGGTGCGGGTGGACTTCTCCACCGCCCTGCTCAAACCCAGCCCGAAGCGGAAAGTCGAGATCGAGCTCTACGTCCAGGTCCACCATTGGTCCGGCTTCGCGGGCGACTCGCAGCACGCGGTGGTCGGGCTGGGCCATTACGGCATTCCGCAGACCAAGAAGGCGGAGGAGCCGTTGGGCGATCTGGTCGCGCATGAGGTCGCGCACACGCTGGGCCTGCTGAACCTGCCGCCGGCGGGCAAGAAGGCCCACGACGCTTGGCGGGAAAGCACGCATGGCCATTGCGGCGACAAGAGCTGCACCATGAGCTACGCGAAGAACCGCGCGATCGCCAACAGCTTCCACATCGATGGCGGCACCCTGGATGGTTGTGGGGACTATCTGCGCCGTCAGGATTTCTCGCGGTCGGTCATGGCGCACTGGAAGAAGTAGCCGCCAGGCGGCGCCGCTGCAGGAAGGATCGCACAGCCTCATCCTCGGACAGGCCGATGGCGCGGTCATAGGCGGCATCCGCCTCCCCGGTCCGGCCGATGCGGGACAGCAGGTCGGCGCGCACCGCCCAGTAGGGCTGGTGGGCCTGGACATGATCCGGATCGATGGCATCCAGGGCGGCAAGGCCCGCCTCCGCGCCCCGGTCCTCGGCAAGCGCGGCGGCACGGCCGATCAGCGCGCCGACGGTCGGTGCGATCTCGGCCAGGGTCTCGTAGAGCAGCGCAATGGAGTCCCAGTTGCGGCGGCCGGTGCTCAGGCGCATGGCATGGGCCGATTGGATCGCCGCCTCGATCTGGTAGCGTCCGGGCCGGCCCTGGGCGGCGGCCTCGGTCAGCCGGGCTTCCGCCTCGGCGATCATCGCGCGCGACCACAGGCCGACATCCTGGTCGGACAGCGGGACATAGCCGCCGGAGCGGTCGCGCCGGGCCGGGCGCCGGGCCTCGCAATGGAGCATCAGGGCGAGCAGGCCCTTGGCCTCGGGCTCGTCCGGCATCAACTCCGCCAGCAAACGGGCCAGCCAGATCGCCTCCTCGGCCAGGCCCCGGCGTCTGGGGTCGGCGCCGGCGACATCCTCCCAGCCGGTGCCGTAAGCGGCATAGACCGCCGACAGCACCGCCTCGAGCCGCTCCGGCAGGTCGCCTGCTCCCGGCACCGTGAAGGCGATCGCCGCATCGCGGATCTTCGCCTTGGCCCGCACCAGGCGCTGCCCCATGGCCGCCGGCGAGACCAGGAAGGCCGATCCGATGCGCGCCGCGTCCAGGCCCAGCACGGTCTGAAGCATCAACGCGGCGCGGGCACCGGCATCGATCGCCGGATGGGCGCAGATGAAGAGCAGCTTCAGCCGCTCATCGGGAAACGCGGACCGGTCCGCGTCGCGCAGCGCCGCCTCCTCCGCCGCCAGCCTGAGCGCGTCGGCGGCGCGGTCGCGCACGCCTCGGCGTCGGGCCTCGTCATGCAGCCGGTTGCGTGCCGCGGTGAGCAGCCAGGCCTCCGGCCGGTCCGGGACGCCCGTTGCCGGCCAGGATTCCAGCGCGGCGCGGAAGGCGTCGCCGAGCGCGTCCTCGGCCGCGGCGACGTCGCGGGTGCGGGCGGCGAGATAGGCGACCAGCCGTCCATAGGACGTGCGCGCCGCCTCCGCCGCCGCCCGCTCCGCGTCGGTCGCGCCGCCCACGTCGCAGCCCGGCCCCGGCGCCCTATTCCATCTTGTGGATCGGGCGCAGCTCGACGGCGCCATAGGCCGCCGCCGGGCAGCGCGAGGCCCAGTCCAGCGCGGTGTCGAGATCGGGCACGTCGAAGATCATGTAGCCGCCAAGCTGCTCCTTCGAATCCGCATAGGGCCCGTCCTGGACCTGGCGGCTGCCGTCGCGCAGGCGCAGGGTGGTGCCGGCATGGCCGGGCTTCAGCGAGCCGCCGCCGGTGATCACCTTGGCCTCGATCAGGGCGTTGTGATAGGCGGCCCAGGCCCCCCAATACTCCCCCTGCTTGTCGGGATCGGTGCGGGCGTTGAAGGCATCCTCGGTCTCGTAGATCAGCATCGCATAGGACATGTCCGGCTCCTCCCGGTTGGATCACAGCACGAAACCGTTCCGTGCTCACCCCCAATGACGGGTGGCCGGCCGCCGTTTCGACATCTCCCGGTCGATAACCGGCTTTTCATCCAATCCTGTCATACCGGCCCGAGACCCAAACGGAGCCGGAGCCATGCGACGCCTGTCGGGAGAGACCAACGACTTCCTCAAGATCGTGCTGCCGGCCTGCCGGTCCGGCGATCTGGAGGCGGTGAAGACGGTCCTGAAGGACCCGCGCGGCTTCGTGCGCTGGACGGGGCCGCATGGCCGGACCATGGTCTGGGAGGCGGCCCGCAGCGGAAGGCTTGAGATCGTCAAGCTGCTGGCCGAGCGGCACGGCGCCGACTGTCACGCGCTCGGCTGCTATTTCCGGGAGACCCGCATGGAGGTCTCGCCCTGGCTGGCCGCCACCTTGCGCGGCAAGACCGAGACGGCGGATTACCTGGCCGGTCGGGATGCCGGCTGCGACCTGCTGTCAGCCTGCTATCTGGGCGACGCCAAGCGGGTCGAAGGCTTCCTGGCCGAGAATCCGGCGGCGGCGAACCGGCCGGTGGAGCGGGTGCATCCCTGGAACCCGTATTGCGCCTGGCCGCTGCAATACGCGATCGCCGGCGGGCAGCCTGAGATGGTGCGCCGCCTGCTCGACGCCGGCGCCGATGCGACGGCCGATCCCTGCATCCTGTTCGACGCGGTTGCGACCGGGCAGCCGGCGGTCGCCGACATGCTGCTGGCCGCCGGCGGCGATCCGGCGCATTCCGGCCACCGCGACTGGATCGACGACCCCACGATGCGCGCCCTTGCGCTCGCACGCGGCCACCGTCTGGCGGAGACCGACTTTCCGCCGGAGGACTGGCCCGCGCTGGTCGATGCCTGCCGCGGCAACCACAACGCGCCGGACGATCCGGACCGGGTCCGCGCCCTGCTGGAGCGCGGCGCCGACGTCAACATCCGAGACTACAAGGGCAAGACCGGCCTGCACCGCGCCGCCCAGGCCGGCTTCATGGCCATCACCGAATTGCTGATCGACCAGGGGGCGGAGATCGACGCCCGCGACGCCGCCGGCGAGACGCCGCTGTTCGACGCCGGCTTCCACGGTCGGGTCGATGTCCTGCGGCGGCTGGCCAAGGCAGGCGCAGATCTGGAGGCCCGCAACGGGCGCGGCGAGACGCCGCTCTTCGCCGCGGTGCGCGGCGCCAAGCCCGAGGCGGTGGAAGCGCTGAAGGCCCTCGGTGCGGCGACCGATGCACGGAACGAAAAGGGCAAGACCCCGGCGGATGTGGCGGCGCGGTCGCGGAAGAAAGGGATCGAAGCGGTCCGGCCGCTGCTGGCGGCGTAGACGGCGCCGCCCTCACCCGGCCTGCCTGCGGCAGTCCACCCTCTCCCAGGGGGAGAGGGTTCCCGAGGCAGCGTCCATCAACCCTCTCCCACTGGGAGAGGGTGGTGAGCGTCAGCGAGCCGGGTGAGGGCTGCGCTGAGTCAACCCAAAGACACCGGACCGTCCGCCGTCAGCTCGATCCCCGTCAGTGTGCGATCCAGGTGACGGGCCCGCCAGGACAGCAGCTTCTCGGCATAGGCGATGCGCGTCGAGGCATAGGCCGGGTCGTCGGCGACGTTGGTCCGCTCGCCGGGATCGGCCTCCAGGTCGAACAGCACCGGCGGCAGGGCAGTGAAGTGCACGTATTTGAAGCGGCTGTCGCGGATCACCGCCAGCGCGCATTGGTCGGCGTCGAGGCCGAAGGCCCGTTGCGCCCGGCCGGTCGCAACCTCGCGGAAATCGAACTCCCAATGGGCCGCGTCGCGCCAGTGCTCCGGTGTCCCACCGGCCAGGAACGGACGCAGGGATGCGCCGTCCATGGCGCGCGGCACCGTGCCGCCGAGCAGGTCGATGATGGTCGGGACCACGTCGACGGATTCGGTGAACGCCTCGACCCGCCGGCCGGCCGCCATGCCCGGCGCGCGGATCACCAGCGGGACGTGATAGCTCTGGTCGAAATAGCCCAGCTTGCCGAACAGGTGGTGGTCGCCGCACATCTCGCCATGGTCGCTGGTCAGGACGATCAGCGTCTCGTCATAGAGCCGGCGCCGTTTCAGATGGTCGATGACCCGGCCGATCTGCGCGTCGACCTCCGACACCAACCCATAATAGGTCGCGCGAATCTGTCGCCGGTCGGCCTCGTCCCAATCGGCGATCAGGCCCTCCGCGCCATAGACGAAGTCGGCCTTTTCCTGGATCGAGAACACATGATCGAGGAAGGGGTGGCTCTGGCGCTCCAATCCGACGGACTCGGCGCCAATGAAATCGGGGACATCGCCAACCGCATACATCGCGTTGTAAGGCTCCGGCGCGATGAAAGGCGGGTGCGGCCGCAGGAAGCTGACATGCGCAAACCAGGGCGTGCCGCCGCGATTGTCGATGTAGTCGAGCAGGCCGTCGGCCAGGAACGCCGCCTCCGACCGCTCGGCCGGATAGCGGGCCGGAGCGTCGGTCGGCGGATCGACGGGCAGGTCTTCCGGACGGTAGACATCCAGGGCAGTCTCGGGCAGCGCAATGCCCTGCCGGCGCAGCCACGAGAACCAGGCGGCGCCGTCCTCGTCCAGCCGCATCCGCCAGTCGAAACCCGGAAGCAACCCCTCATAGGTGGTCAGGCGCGGATCGCCGGGATCACAATCGCGCGGGTCGGCCGACGTGTCCGTGTAGCCGAACAGGGCCGGCTCGTAGCCCAGGCGACGGGCGGCGAGCGCGATGGTGTCGTGCCGGCTGTCCAGCGGGGTGCCGTTGCGGCAGACCCGGTGGTTCATCTGGTAGAGGCCGGTCAGCAGTGAGGCGCGGGCCGGGCCGCAGGGGGCGGCCTGGCAGTAATGCCGGGCGAACAGCACGCCCTCGGCCGCCAGCGCGTCCACATGCGGGGTGCGCACCAGCGGGTGACCGGCGGCGGACAGGCAGTCGCCGCGCCACTGGTCGCCGGTGATCAGCAAGACGTTCATGGGCGCCCTCCCCTCGCGCTGACGCGACCGTACCCCGGCCATCGTGACAGTGCCATGACGCCGCGCCGCGGCGGTTCCGCCGGACCGGCCGAGTTGCGATACTCGCGTCATGACGGACGTTGAGAACAGGATTGCCGAGCTGCGGGCCTGGCTGGTGACCGAGGCCAGGCTGATCGGCGAGACGGACAAGCTGGACACGGCCATGGTGAAGCGGCTGCGGGACGCCGGGCTGCCGATCACCCGCTACACCACCGGCGTGCCGAGCCTGCACCCGCAGGTCGACAGCTTCTCCACCCTGTGGGAGCAGGGCAAGGAACTGACCATCCGGCAGTTCCGGGTCGATCCGGCCAACCCGCAGGTGCTGCAGGGCAGCCCGATCTTCGTGGCCTATGACGAGGGACGGACCACCCGCTGCCGCCTGGAGGGTCCGCCGCAGGCCGACGAATACGAGATCGCCGGCGAGCTGCGCCAGAAGGGCTACACCGACTACGTGGTCGTCGCGTTGCCGTTCAGCGACGGCTCGCACAAGGCGATGAGCTTCGCCACCGACCGGCCCGGCGGCTTCACCGATGACGACGTGGCGGTGCTGGAAGGGCTGCGCAGCGCGCTCGCGGCCACCATCGAGGTGCGCTACTTGCGCCACCTGGCCGGCACGCTGATGGATACCTATGTCGGGCCGGTCGCCGGCCGGCGGGTGCTGGAGGGCGCCATCCGTCGCGGCTCCGGCGAGACCATCCCGGCCGTGATCTGGTTCTGCGACCTGAAGGGCTTCACGACCCTTTCGGAAACCCTCGAAGCCCAGGTGCTGATCGACATGCTGAACGCCTATTTCGACGCGGTCACCGGCGCGATCGAGGCGCAGGGCGGCGAGATCCTCAAATTCATCGGCGACGCGGTGCTGGCTATCTTCCAGCCCGGCGAGGGCTGCGATGCCGAGGCCGCCGCCCGCGCCCTGCGGGCCGCCGACGCCGCCGTCGACCGGCTCGCCGAAATCAATCGTGAGCGCGCCGCGGCCGGGGCGCCGGAGATCGGCTGCGGCATCGCCCTGCATGTGGGCGACGTGCTCTACGGCAATGTCGGCGGCGCCAACCGGCTCGACTTCACGGTCATCGGCCGCGCCGTCAATCTGGCCAGCCGGATCGAGTCCCTGACCCGCGAGCTGGCCCGGCCGGTGCTGGTCTCCGACGCCTTCGCCGCCGCCCATGGCGGCGATTTCGAGGATCTCGGCCGGTTCGACCTGAAGGGCATCGCCGAGGCCCGCACCGTGCTGGCACCGCGCTAGGGCGCTCTCGTCGCATCGAGGTTGCCATCCACACTCCTGCGTCGTCCCCGGGCTCGACCCGGGGACCCACATTTCGGCCGCCACGCCACTATCTACCGCTACTCGACGGCTGGGACATGGGTCCCCGGGTCAAGCCCGGGGACGACGCAATGTAGAGGTCGGGCTGGATCGTGTGCAGCCGCCGCGTGTCGACAACGCGCCTTGCCGCCGGTACAAAGGCGCACCAACTGGAACACGTATTCCAATTCGCCGCCGAGGCCGCATGGGGCGCACGCGCACATTCGACGAGCAGGCCGTCATCGCCGACGCGATGACCGTGTTCTGGCGCAAGGGCTACGAGGCCACCTCGATCGACGACCTGGTGCAGGCGACCGGCATCAACCGGGCCAGCATGTACGGCACCTTCGGCAGCAAGGAAGGGCTGCTGCTGGCGGCGCTCGACCATTACGTGCTGGCGATCAACCGGGAGCGGCTGAAGCTGCTGCAGGGCAAGGGCACGGTGCGGGAGTGCCTGGAGACCTATTTCGACTCCCTGATCACTTTCTCCACCGGCGACGGGCGCGGCCTTGGCTGCCTGCTGACCAATACGGCCATCGAGCTGTCGCCGCGCAACGCCCGCATCCGCAAGAAGCTGAAGGGCATCTTCGAGCATGTCGAAGGCGCCTTCCGGCGGCTGATCGAGCGTGGCCAGGCGGCCGGCGAAATCTCCCCCGACAAGGACGCGAAGGCGCTCGGACATTTCTTCCTGACCACGGTGCAGGGCCTCCGCGTCATCGCCCGCACCGACCCCGACCCGCAGACCATGCGCGAGACGGTGGCGGCGGCACTGCGGGCCTTGGACTGAGGCGGACAGGTCGGAAAAACCCCCTCACCCAGCTTCGGCTACGGCTCAGCCTCCGGCTTCGCCAAGCCTGCGCAACCCTCTCCCGCGAGGGGAGAGGGGAACTGACGCACACCGCAGTAACCCCTCTCCCCTGGCGGGAGAGGGTTGAGAAGGCTTGGCTAGGCGCAGCCGAGCCCTAGCCGGAGCTGGGTGAGGGGGAGCCGGACAGAGATGACTCCGCCCTCGCGCGTTCGTGATCCCTTCCCGGCCACATCGCCGATTTGTCACTTTTCAATCGGGCGTTTCGGCCCTATCTATTTTCCGGAACGATCATTCCAATATCTCAGAAGGACACCGTCCCATGGCTCTTCCCACGCCGTTGATGCCGCGCCAGCCGGTCCCTGCCCTCAGCCTGCCGCTGGTCGGCGGCGGGACCTGGTCGCTGGCCGAGCAGTCGCCCGAGAACTTCACCCTGGTGGTGTTCTATCGCGGCCTGCATTGCCCGATCTGCTCGACCTATCTCGGCGATCTGAACCGCAAGGCCGGCCAGTTCGCTGAGCGCGGGGTCAACATCGTCGTGGTCTCCAGCGACGGCGCGGAGCGGGCCGCCGAAGCGAAGGAGAAGTGGGGCCTGGACGGGCTCGACCTTGCTTACGGCCTATCGCTGGACGAGGCCCGGAAATGGGGCCTCTACGTCTCCTCGGGCATCGGCAAGACTTCGATCGGCATCGAGGAGCCGGCGCTGTTCAGCGAGCCAGGGTTGTTCCTGGTGCGCGCCGACGGCACGCTCTATTTCGGCTCGGTGCAGACCATGCCGTTCGCCCGGCCCGCCTTCGGCGACCTGCTGAAGGCGCTGGACTTCGCCATCGCCCGCGACTACCCGGCCCGCGGCGAGATCGTCGACGAGCAGGCCGCGGCCGCGTAACGTCCTTTGCTTGGAAACGCCCCGCCCGCCATCCTGGCGGGCGGGGCGTGGCGCTTCAGAAGCCGAAGAGGCGTGGGAGGAACAACGAGATCTCCGGCGCCAGCGCCAAGACGATTGCGGTCGCCACCATCACGATCACGCAGGGGAAGGCCTTCACCGATATGCGCTCCAGCGAGACATTGGCGATGCTGGAGGCGATGAACATGTTCTCGCCCAAGGGCGGGGTCGAGAAGCCGATCAGGCAGCACACCACCATCACCACCCCGAAATGGATCGGGTCGACGCCGAAGGCCACCATCACCGGCAGCAGCACCGGCGTGACGATGAGGATCATCGCCAGGGTCTCCAGGAACATGCCCAGGACCAGCAGGAAGGCGATCACCACCAGCCAGATCAGGATGACGCTGTCGGTGAGCTGAATAATGTTCTCGGCGATGATCGCTGGGATCTGGTTCTCCACCAGCACCCGGCCGAAGGCTGTTGCCGCGAACATGATGATCAGCACACGGCCGGTCAGCCAGGTGGTGCTTTCCAACGCGTGCTTGACGCCCTTCAGCGTCGATTCCCGGTGCAGGACGACACCGACGAACAGGGAATAGAACACCGCGACCACTGCCGCCTCGGTCGGCGTGAAGAAGCCGGAATAGATCCCGCCGAGGATCACGACCGGCGCCATCAGCGACCATTTCGCGTCCCACAGCACCGTCCACTTGTTCTGCGGCACCATGTCGTCGTCGACGCCGCCATAGCCGGCCCGCTTGGAACGGATGTAGTTGAGCGCCACCAGGGCGCCGGACAGCAGGATGCCCGGCAGCACCCCGGCCAGGAACAGCTTGGAGATCGATTGCTGGGCGGTCACCCCGTAGATCACCATGGGAATGCTGGGCGGGATGATGATGCCCAGCCCACCGGCGGAGGCGGTGATGCCCGCCGCATAGGGTGCGGCATAGCCCCGCTGCACCATCGCCGGCACCAGCAGCATGCTGATGGCCGCCGTGGTTGCCGGGCCGGAGCCGGAGACCGCGCCGAAGAACAGGCAGGCGAGGATCGTCGCCGCGCCGAGACCGCCGGCCGCCTTGCCGGCCAGCACCTCGGCCACCGCGATCAGCCTTCGCGAGATGCCGGCATCGCCCATCAGGGCGCCGGACAGGATGAAGGCGGGCAGCGCCATGATCGGGAAGCTGTCGACCGCGTTGTAGGCCAGCACGATCATGGACGAGAAATTGTTGCCGTCGACCAGATAGACCGCCAGGGCGGAAGCGCCGAGCGCCACCACGATCGGCGCGCCCAGCAGCAGCAGCACGAAGAAGGTGCCGAACAGGAGAAGCGTCGTGCTCATTTCGACTCCTCCGCCGCCTGCTTGGCGATCTCCTCGATCTCCGCCGAATCCGCGTCCGTCGGCTCCTTGCCGTGGACGATGCGCATGTAGTTGATCTGCAGGGTCCTGAACGAGATCAGCAGGAAGGAGATCGGGAAGATCATGTAGACATAGGCCATGGACCATTCCATCGCCGGCGAGGTGTAGGGGAATTCCAGCAGCCCCTCGATCACCTCCCAGGCCTTCCACACGATGGCCATGTTGAAGGCGACCCAGAGCAGGTCGGCGAACAGGATGACGAAGGCGTAGACCCGCGGCGGCAGCGCCTTCAGGTGCAGCTCGACCCGGTTATGGGCGTTCAGCTTGGCCGCATGGGCGGCACCGAGAAAGGCGAACCAGACGAAGGCGAAGCGCGACAGCTCCTCAATCCAGGGCAGGCCGAAGCCGAAGCCGGTGCGCAGGATGACCTGAACGAACAGGAGCGTCACGAACAGGACCAGCAGGGCCCGGCAGACATAGTCCTCAAAGTTGTTGAGTCTCCACATCGCGGCCTCCGTCGCAGCGAGCAGGGGAACGGCAGGGTCACGGATGGGGCCGGCTTGCGCCGCGGCAGACGCCACGACGGATCAGCGGCGACGGATCCTCGGATCCGCCCGATATCCACGAGCCTTTCAGGGGACCGGAGGGGCACAGGCCGCCCCTCCGGTTGGGGCCATCAGGCCTTAGCGACCGAGCTGGACCAGCAGCTCGTCGACGAACTCCTTGCCGCCGACTTCGTCATAGAACGCCGGCCAGACCTCTTCCTTGGCGAGCGCGATCCACTGATCCTCGTCTTCCAGCGTGTGCACGGTGACGCCGGCTTCGATCATGCCCTGCTTGGCGGCGCCGGCCTGCTCCAGCTGGAACATCAGCGAATAAAGCTGCGCCTCCAGCCCGGCCCGCTCGATCATCGCCTGCTCCTCGGCGGAGAACTGCGAGAACGCGCGCGCGCCCATGACCAGCGGCTGCAGGGAGTAGTTGTAGTGGACCTCGGTCAGGTGATCCTGAACCTCGTGGAACTTCATGGTGTAGTTCACGATGTAGGGATTGTCCTGGCCGTCGATCACGCCCTGCTGCAGACCGGTGAACACCTCCGGCCACGCCATGGCGATCGGCGCCGCACCCCAGGCCTCATAGGTTGCCAGCATCACCCGGTTCTGCGGCACCCGGACCTTCATGCCTTCCAGATCGGCCAGGGTGGTGACCGGCCGGACCGAGTTGGTCAGGAAGCGGAAGTTGGAATAGGTCCAGCTGACGATCCGCAAGCCGCCGCCCCGGCGATCTCGTTCCACTTATCGTTCAGCGGGCCGGTGGTCATGGTGACCGCGTCGCTGGTGTTCTCGATGATGTAGGGCAGAGTCAGGGCGCCGAGCTCCTTGGCAAACGGCGTCACATTGCCGATGCCGACCAGGGCGAAGTCCAGGGTGCCCATGCGGGCGTTCTGCAGCATCTCGGTTTCGGCGCCGAGAGAGCCGCCGGGGAACAGCTCGACGGTGATCTCGCCGCCGGAATAACCCTCGACCAGTTCCTTGAAGCGGACCGCCAGCGCGCCCTGATCGGAATCGATCGGATCGCCCATGCCGAGTCTGAGGGTCTTGGCCGCGGCCGGCCCGGTGACGGCGATCAGCGCCGTCATGACGACGACGAATGCATATCTCAACACTGTGCCTCTCCTTTGGTTTGTCGTTTGGTTTTGGTGGTTGGTCATCAGACGTGTTGGGAGTCGGGACCTCCGGCCGCCTCCATGGATTCCTTCAGGACGGCGAGGATGGTGTCGCAATCCTCGGCGGTCAGGCCGACCGGGATGCGCATGTCCATCAGCGTCGCCAGGATGCGGTCGGCATTGGCCAGCGTGGCCTCCGACATGGCATAGCCCCATTGGTCGTAGCGGCTGGTGAAGCCGGCGGTGCGCGGCGCGCCGAACCATTTGAGGAACACGCCGCGGCTGCCGGCCTCGTCGATGAAGCGCGCGATGCCATCACGGGACAGGCCGCTGACGCGGAACTGGATCGAGCTGCCGACATAGAATTCCCGCGCGTCGCGATAGATCGGCGCCAGCCCCGCGATGCCGCCCAGCCCGTCCTGGAGATGGTCATGGGCCGCGTTCCAGGATTCGACCCAGCCATCAAGGTGAGCGAGCTGCGGCCGCAGGAGGGCGGCAGTCAGCTCGGTCATGCGCATGCTGAAATTCGGCGTCGCGTCGCGGATCGCCTCGAAGGTGGCCGCGTCCGGACGGGCGGCGTGCTGCTCGTACATCATGTAGCTGCCGGACAGCACCGTCGCGCGGGCGGCGATCTCCGGACTGTCGGTGGCCAGGATGCCGCCCTCGCCGCCATTGATGTGCTTGAAGGTCTGGGCCGAGTAGCAGGCGACCTGGCCGAAGGTGCCGACCGCCCGGTCGTTCCAGCGCGCGCCCAGCGTGTGGGCGCAGTCCTCGACGATGTCGACGCCGTAGCGCTCACACAGGGCCGCGATCGCCTCGACATCGCCGACATGGCCGCGCATGTGGGACAGCAACAGCACCCGCGAGCCGCTGGAACGGATCTTGGATTCCAGATCGTCGACATCGATCGACAGCGAGCGGTTGATGTCGACCAGCACCGGCCGGCAGGCGGCGTGCACGATGGCCCCGGGCACCGGTGCCAGGGTGAAGGCGTTGCACAGCACCGGATCGCCGGGCTGCAGGCCGAGCGCCTTGAGGGCCAGGAACAGGGAGCAGCCGCAGGAATTGACCGCCAGCGCATAGGCGCGGCCGCAATAGGCGGCGAACTCCGCTTCGAACTTCGACGCCTCGCTGCCGCCGCCGGTGTCCTCGCCATAGCGGAACAGCCGGCCGGATTTCAGGATCTCCAGCGCCCGCGCGATCCCCTCTTCCGGGATCGGCACCGGATCGCTCATGACCTTGGTGAAGACCGTGCGGCCCCTACCCTCTTCGCGCCGTCGATCCATCGATCGCCAGCCTCCCCTCTTCGGCATCTGATCGGCCGAATTTGTAAGCGCTTTCATACTGAGTTGGCATTCGATCACCGTCAAGGCTTAATATGCCGGCGACACCGATCGTCACCGGGATCCCACCGGCTCCCGCGGGCGGCGACGGCGCCAGGAACAGGATCGCGGACCCGACATATGGCCAAGCCCGACAAGCCGGTGACCCTGAAGGACGTGGCCGACCGCGCCGGCGTTTCGACCGCCACGGTGTCGCGCTGCATCAACCAGCCGGAGACGGTCCGGCCGGACCGCCGGGCCCGGGTCGAAGCGGCGGTCGCAGCACTGGGATACATCCCGCACGGCGCCGCCAAGGCCCTGGCCTCGAAGCGCTCGCGGATGATCGGCGCGGTCTTTCCACGCCTCAACAGCATCCTGTTCGGCAGCTTCTTCGGCGAGCTGCAGCGGCAGTTGGACGATGTCGGCTATCTGCTGGTGGTCTCCACCTCCGGCTACAACGCGACCACCGAAACGGCGCAGGTGCGGCACCTGGTGTCGCGCGGCGTCGATGGAGTGGTCCTGGTGGGGCACGATCATTCCGAGGAGGTGGCCCGCACGCTGACGCGCAACGGCATCCCCTATGTGGTGACCTGGGCGTGGAACGACGCGGCGTCGGCGGCGCAGATCGGTTTCGCCAACGCCGAGGGCATGGCGAAGATGGCCGACTACGTGGCCGGGCTGGGCCACCGGCGGATCGCGCTGATCTCCGGCGAGACCGGGCACAACGACCGCGCCCGCGACCGCCTGGAAGGCGCCCGCACGCGACTGCGGGAACTCGGGCCCGGCCTGCCGGAGGACATGATCGAGCGGGTGCCCTTCGAGATCGACGAGGGTGCCGCCGCCTTCGCCCGGCTGATGGACCGGCCGGAGCCGCCGACGGCGGTGCTGTGCGGCTCGGATCTGTTCGCCTTCGGCGCCCTGCGCGAGGCCCGGCGGCGCGGATTGCGGGTTCCGGGCGACGTGACCGTGGTCGGGTTCGACGATACCGAACTCGCCGCCTGCACGATCCCGGCGCTGACCACCCTGCGCACGCCGCGCACCCTGATGGCGACCCGCACCGCCGAGGCGCTGATCGACCGGCTGGAGAACAACCGTGAACTCCGGTCCATCCGGCTGGAGACCGACCTCATCATCCGCGAGAGCAGCGGACTGCCACCGGACTGAGTCGCGCCCGGTCGGTCGATCCGGACAGCGCGATTTTGAAACCGCTTACAGAAACTCAGACCGGCTTGGCGAAGTGGCGTTGTTGGCCGGTGGCCGGGTCGATCATCGGTTCCGGCGCGTATTGGCAAACATAGGCGCGGCGGCGGCGGTCGGTGGTGTTTGCGCCCGACCGGTGCAGGGTCAGGCTGGAGAAGGCCACGATTGTGCCGGCCGGGCATTCGATGGGGATGCCGGGGTCGTCGCCGTCATAGCCCACCCGCTCCTTGTTCACCTCATCCCAGCGATGCGGCTCGATCTCCGGCTGGCGGTCCAGGTCGCGGGGGATCAGATAGACGCAGCCATTCGCCTCGCTGGCTGGGTCCAGCGCGATCCAGAAGGTGACATAGGGCTTGTGGTCGAATCCCACATAGCCGCCATCCTGATGCCAGGCGAAGCTGGCGCCGCTGTTGGCGCCCTTGACCACGAACTGCTCGACGAACAGATGCGGCGTCGGGCCGACCAGGGCCGTGGTCAGCGCCCGCATGCGGTCGCCGAAGAGGAAGGATTCCACGGCCGGGAAATCCTCGTGGCGCAGTCGGAGGAAGCGCCGGTCCTCGCCGCGGCCGATATCGTGATAGCGGCCCTTGCCGTCGTCGTCGACGGCCTCGCCGAGCAGGGTGTCGGCGGCATCCGTGAGTGCGGACAGCTCCTCGGCGGACAGCGGATCAGGCAGGATGCAATAGCCCTGGCGGCGAAAGTCGGCGGCAAAGGATTGGTCAGTCATCTCGGCGCTCCGAGCTGCGATATCGCATTTCGCGCCACCCTATCGGCAGAGTTGCTCACTGTCTTTGCAGTTCCTGGCAAAAACATTACATTTCGCGTCATGCCTGCGGCCAACCGCTTCCTGCCGCCCTCGGTTCCCGGACGCTGCTGGCTGCGCTCCGACCGCCGGCGCTTCGACACCGAGCCCAGACGCCACGCGGAGCTGGTGGCGCTGCACGTCGTGTCCGGGCGCATGCGCTACCTGATCGACCGGCGCATCGTCACGCTGGGCCCGGGCGCGCTGCTGTTCGCCCATAGCGACCAGTCCCACCTGCTGTTGTCGGAGAGCCCGGATTTCGACATGTGGGTGCTGGTGATCGCGCAATCGGTGCTGCGGCCGCGACGGCTCTACCCGCCCCGCCTGGCGGCGGCGCTCGACACCGAGCCGGGCGCGCGCATCGTGTCGCCGGAGGCGGCCGACGAACTGGCGGCAATCGCCGCACCGCTTCGGCTGACCGACGACCCGGACCTGATGACCGCCGGATTGAAATGGTGGACGGCGCGGGCCTGGAGCGCCTGGCGCGAGGCCGAGACCATGGCCGGGACCCAGGTCCATCCCGCGGTGCGCCGCGCCGCCGAGACCATCCGCACCGCGCCGGACCTGGCCCTGGCCGACGTTGCACGCCACGCCGGCCTGAGCCCGTCGCGCCTGGGCCGTGTGTTCAAGGCGCAAACCGGACGCAGCCTCACCCAGTTCCGCACCGAATGCCGGCTGGCGCTGGTCGACCGGGCCATGGCGGAGCCCGATCCCCGAGGGCTGACCACGGCCGCGCTCGATGCGGGCTTCGGCAGCTATGCGCAGTTCTACCGGGTCTTCGTCGCCGCGCGGGGCGCCGGGCCTCGGCAATACTACGCTTGAGCCTTGCGCCCGGCGCGCGGACGCGTCGAAATGGCGGAGTACGAACGGGGAGGAACCGGGTCCGATGGAGAGTTCGAGGGCGGCGACGCGGCGGATCGGTATCGGCTGCGACCATCTGGGGCTTGAGCTGAAGCGCAGCCTGCGGGCGCATCTGGAGGCGCAGGGGCTGGAGGTCACCGATATCGGCGTCGAGGATGCCGAGCCGGTCGACTATCCGGATATCGGCGCCACCCTGGCGCGGCGGCTGGCCGATGGCGAGTTCGAGCGGGGCGTGCTGGTCTGCGGCACCGGCGCCGGCATGGCGATCGCCGCCAACAAGGTGGCCGGCGTGCGCGCCGTCTGCGTTACCGACCCCTACACCGCGGAGCGCGCCATCGCCTCAAACAACGCCCAGGTCATCACCTTCGGGGCGCAGATCACCGGCGCATCGGTCGCCCGCATGCTGCTGGACATCTACCTGGCCAACGAATTCCAGGGCGGCCGCTCGGCACCGAAGGTCGCCAAGCTCGAGGCCCTAGACGCCGAGCGCTAGCGGTCAGCTATCCGCTCCAACACTTCCGCCAGTGTCTCCGTCGCGGCCTCCAGCGCCGGGGCGTCCCAGCCGGCATAGCCGAGCAGCAGGCCGGCGATCGGCGCCGGGCCGCGGTAGAGGGTGGAGAGCGGAGACACGTCGGTGCCGGCTTTCGTGCAGCGCCGGGTGATGGCGACATCATCGGCCCCGGAGAGCGGGCCGGCGAAGCGCGCCACCAGGTGCATTCCGTAATCCTGCGGTTCGACATGCAGCAGGCCGGCCAGCCGGCGCGCGATGGCGTCCAGCAGGATGCGTTGCCGGGCGGCGTAGAGCCGGCGCATGCGGCGGATATGGGCGGCGAAGGCCCCGCTGATGACGAACTCCGCCAGGGCCGGCTGCGCGACCATGGAGGCGTGGCCGCCGATCAGCCTTTGAACCGCCAGAAGGTCGTCCACCGCCTCCGGCGGCGCGACCACGTAGCCCAGCCTGAGGGCGCGGAACATCACCTTGGTGAAGCTGCCGAGATAGAACACCCGCCCGCCGCCATCGAGCCCGGACAGCGGCGCGATGGGTCGGCCGGCATAGCGGAACTCGCTGTCGTAATCGTCCTCGATGACGTAGCCGCCGGTCTCCGCCGCCCAGTCGAGCAGGCTGAGCCGCCGCGCCAGGCTCATGGTCATGCCGAGCGGGAACTGCCGTGACGGGGTGACGACCGCCAGGCGTGCATCGGGTGCGGCCCGCCGACCCGCATCCACGTCCAGCCCGTCGGCATCGACCGGGACCGGAACCGGGCGCAGGCCGACCGTGGCCAGGGCGCTGTGGGTCTTCGGATAGCCCGGATCCTCGACCCAGGCGGCGTCGCCGTTCCGCAGAAGGGCCCGGGCCACCAGCTCGATGGATTCCGTGGCACTGGCGGTGACGATCACCTGCCGCCAGTCGCACGGCACGCCACGCACCAGCCGCAGATGATCGGCGATCGCCCGGCGCAGCGGCTCATATCCGCCGGCCCCGCCATAGAACATCTGGCTGTCCGGGCTGCGCCAGGATCGGGCCAGCGCACGGCTCCACGGGCCGGCCGGGAATGCCGCCGGATCGGCTGCGCCCAGATCGAACGGCCGGCCCGGAAGCCTAGGCTGGGGGCCGGCGACCGGGACAGGCTTGCGCCGTGCGCCGTTGGCGCCGTCCTGGCGCGGCGCGGACTGTGTCGGCAAATCCGCCACATACATGCCTGCGCCCTGCCGTCCTTCCAGGAAACCCTCCGCGGAGAGCTGGTCGTAGGCGGTCACGGCGGTGGTGCGGGAAATGCCCAGTTCGGCGGCCAAGGACCGGGATGCGGGCAGTCTTCGGCCAGGGGCCAGCCGGCCGGACAGGATCAGATCCCGGATCTGCCGGTAGAGCTGCAGCGAAAGTGGCGTGGCCGCCGTTCGGTCCAGCGCCAATGCCGGCGTCGCCATCCCCGGCTGCATCATGGCGGATGCCTTCGTTCAAAATTGGACTGTCAGAATGATATCAGATTGGCTCTTTCCATAAAGCCAATCTGGGCCTATCCAAGCCGCCATCTTGACGGAGGCCGGACCATGACCGAATTGGCGCCCACGGAGCGGACGCGACTACGCCGCGTGCACCAGCGCGGCCATTACGATCGCGAATCGATCGACGGCATCCTCGATGCCGGGATGATCTGCCATGTCGGCTATGTCATCGACGGCCGGCCCTATGTGACGCCGACAATCTATTGGCGCGAAGGCGACCGGGTGTATTGGCACGGCTCGTCGGCCAGCCGCATGCTCCGCAAGGCCGAGGACGCGGAAGTCTGCCTGACGGTCACCCATGTCGACGGGCTGGTGCTGGCGCGCTCGGCCTTCCATCATTCCGCCAACTACCGGTCGGTCATGCTGTTCGGCCGGGCCGCCAAGGTCGCCGATCCGGTGGACAAGACCAACCGGCTGAAGACCTTCGTCGACCAGCTCTATCCCGGACGCTGGGAAGAGCTGCGGCCGATGACCGAACAGGAGCTGAAGGCCACGACGATCCTGTCGATCCCGATCGACGAGGCGTCGGCCAAGGTGCGCACCGGCCCGCCGGTCGACGACGAGGAAGACTACGCCCTGCCCGTCTGGGCCGGGACGGTGCCGATCGGCGACGTGTATGGCGCGCCGGAACCCTGCCCGCGGCTGGCCGAGGGCACGCCGTTGCCAGAGCACGTCACGGCGCTCGGCACGGGCTAGCCGCCAGCCTTTCTAGCGAAAGCGTTCTGAATCCAGCGCTTGCGGAATCGCCTCTTGCCCTCACCCGGTCACCGCTGTCGCGGTATCCACCCTCTCCCAGAGGGAGAGGGTTTGTGACGCTGCCCGTTTGAAACCTCTCCCTCTGGGAGAGGGTGGGTGTCGCGCAGGCGACGACCGGGTGAGGGCCGGTCCGGTGCCCGTCACTCGAACGCCAGCCGCACCTTTTCCGCGCCGTCCGGGATCTCCAGCACCGGCCCCTCGTCGCCCTGATCGCCGTCATCGACCGCCTGGTCGCGATAGACCATGCGCAGGACCAGAGGCACATGGTCGGAGGCGGAATCGGCGAAGTCCGACACCGAGCGGTCGAGCCGCACGATGGCCGCGTCGTCGCTCTGGATGGTGCCCAGCGGCACGTCGTCGCTGACGATGATGTGGTCGATCAGCGAGCGGTGGCGCCGGCCGATATAAGAGATGCCGCCGTCCAGGGCATCGTCGGTGGTCAGCGCGAACAGGTCCGGGGCATCGCGCAGGGGTGCCAGCACATCGGTGGTCATCAGCTCGTTGTAGTCGCCGCCGATGATCACCGGCAGTTCCAGCCGCTCGCGGATGTCGGCGACGATCTCGGCCAGCTTTTCCGCCGCCAGGGCCCTGCGTTCGCGGCTCGGCGGGTCGCTGACATAGGCCTTCAGGTGCAACACCACCATGACGAACTCCACCGGGTCGTCCTCCACGCGCTCCTGTACCAGGCAGCGGGCGAACAGCGGCTCACGCGGAAAGGCGGTCTTGCCGCTGGGCGTCCTGGCGTCGAGCTTGTCGGCGTGGCGGCTGTAGATGTCGTCCATCTTCTCGGCCACGGTGGTGTCGCGGTCGTACAGCACCGCGATGTCCTGGCGGCCCGGCGTGTTGTGGTAGACGAACCCGTAGGAATCGCCGGACCGCTCCAGCGTGTCGACCAGCCGGTCCAGCGCGCCGCTCTCCACCTCCGTCAGGCCGAACGCGTCCAGCGACAGGCGCGACACCACGTCGGCGATGGTCGCCACCCGGCGATTGTTGATGCGGTCGTTGAAGTGCTCGATGTTCCAGAAGCCGATATCGGCGTATTGCGAGCTGCCGGAGAAGCTGTCGACCGAGACCTCGTAGGAGCCGCCCTGGTCGAAGAAGCCGAGGAAGGGCGAGCTGTCGGTGACCGCCTCCAGGATCGTCTCGATGCCGCGGTCACCGGCCGACTCGCCGCGGCTCAGCCCCTGCAGGTAGCGGATGATGGCCGGCAGCGCGATGCCCTCATTGGTGGCGCGGTCGCTGCGCCCCTCCTTCCAGCCGGCATGGTGCAGGGCGACCAGTTGCCAGTCCTCGTTGAAGACCGGCGAGCCCGACGAGCCGCCTTCGGTGTCGGCGCGATACCAGACCACGCGGTCGCGGACACGCACGACGTCGTTGTTGCGCAGCACCACCTCCTTCGGCCGGCCGGCCGGGTGCTGGATGATGTAGACCCGGTCCTTGCGGGTGATCAGCGCGGAATTCTGCAGCAGCGGCACCGGCGTTATGCCCTCGACCTGGCGCTGGTTGCAGGCGACGATGGTGAAATCCAGCGCCTCATTGGTGATGAAAAACCGCTCCGGCTCCAGCGCGACGCGGAACGACTCGTCGCCCGCCTGGAAATCGAAGATCGCCTGGCTGTCCGCCGCCCATTGCGGCGTCTCCAGGACATGGTTGTTGGTCATGATGAAGCCGGGCGCGATCAGGAAGCCGGTGCCCGTGTAGCGCTTACCCTCCGGCGTCAGGACCCGCATGCGGCAGACCGCCGGGACCAGGTCGGCGCCGTCCTGAAGGAAGCGGGCCGGCAGGAAGTCGGCCTCCTCATGCACCTTCTCGTAATACTGCTCGATGGAGTCTTCCTGATCCTTGCGGCGCCGGGTCTCCGGGTCACCGACCTCGCCCCGCACCGCCGGCGCCGCCTCTGCCGCGGCCTCCTTCGTGTCTTCCGCCACGCCCTCGAAGTCGCGCAGCTTGTGGGCCAGGGTCCGGGCCCGGCGGGCGACCACCCGCGCGAAGGTCAGATCGTCCAGATCCTCAGACGGAACCGCGCGGCCGCGGCCGATATAGTCTCGATCGGATTTCGCCATCTCATCCTCCCGGCGGCTTGGGGCTCGGGAGGACGGTACCGCGCGGTTACCGCTGGAACGTCACAGGGTGGGGATCGCCTTTGAGGTCGAGGTGGGCGACGACCGGTTCGGTGCGGCTGATGACCCGGCCGCGGCGGATGACGAAAAGCCGCGCCGGTTTCAGGCGTATGGCCTCGACCGGGTCTGCGGCCTGCAGGATCACCAGATCGGCATGGCAGCCCGTTTCCAGACCATAATCCTGCAACTCCAGGACGTTGGCGGCATTTGTTGTGACGGCATCGAACAGGGATCGCATCTCCGCGCGCCCGGTCATATGACCGACATGGACCGCCATATGGGCGACCTCCAGCATGTCGTGGCTGCCCAGCGCATACCAGGGGTCCATCACGCAGTCATGGCCACAGGCCACGGTGACGCCGGCGGCCATCAGCTCCTTGATCCGGGTCATGCCGCGGCGCTTGGGATAGGTGTCGTGGCGGCCCTGCAGGGTAATGTTGATCAGCGGGTTGGCGATCGCCGCGACGCCGGCCTCGGCGATCAGCGGGATCAGCTTGCTGACATAGTAGTTGTCCATGGAATGCATGGAGGTCAGATGCGAGCCGGCGACACGGCGCTGCAGGCCCAGCCGCACCGTCTCCGCCGCCAGGGTCTCGATGTGCCGCGACATGGGGTCGTCGCTCTCGTCGCAATGCATGTCGACCGGCAGGCCGCGCTCGGCAGCAATCTCGCAGAGTGCCGTCACCGACCGGGCGCCATCGGCCATGGTGCGCTCGAAATGCGGGATGCCGCCGACCACGTCGACGCCAATGTCCAGGGCCCGCAGCAGGTTCTCCCGGCCCTTGGGCAGCCGGTAGAACCCGTCCTGCGGAAATGCGACGAGCTGCAGGTCGATCCAGGGCGCGATCTCGCGCTTCACCTCCAGCAGCGCCTCGACCGCCAGCAAGCGATCGTCGCCGGTGTCGACATGGCTGCGGATGGCCAGCGTGCCCTTGGCGATCGACCATTTGGCCAGCGCCAGGGCGCGTTCCTTTAGCGCCTCCACGGTCAGGTCCGGCTTCAGCTCGCCCCACAGCGCAATGCCTTCCAACAGCGTGCCGCTCTCGTTCATGCGCGGCAGGCCGAGGCTGAGCGTCGCGTCCATGTGGAAATGCGAATCGACGAAGGGCGGCGTGACCAGGCAGCTGGCCGCGTCGATGGTCTCGGCGGCCTCGGCCTGCAATCGCTCGCCGACATCGACGATACGGCCATCCTTGACGCCGATGGACACGCCCGTGCGGCCGTCCGGCAAGGTGCCGTCGCGGATCAGGAGATCGAGCATGCGCACAGGGCTCCGACTGACTGGCGGCAGGCGCCGCTTGGTCAGAGCCTAGGGTCGACCGGTTCGGAATCCAAGGCGAGGACGCCGAACACGCATTCGTGGGTGCGCTGCCCTCACCCGGGCTGCCGAAGGCAGCCCACCCTCTCCCCAGAGGGAGAGGGTTTGGGACCGGCGCTGATACCCTCTCCCCCTGGGAGAGGGTGGCGAGCGGACGCGAGCCGGGTGAGGGCTTGGGGCGCAGCCTTACAGGTTGAGCTGATAGCTCGCCGGGACGTAGCGGTAGCCCTGGCCCATCCGCTCCACATAGCCCACCGCCGGGAAGGGCATGTGGTAGCTGGTGAAGGGGATGCGGTCGGTGGCCAGCATGTCGAGCACGGTCCGGCGGGTTGCCGCGGCGCCGTCCTTGTCCATGTCGAAGCGGACATGCCAGTCGGGGCGCTGCATCGAGACCACGTAGTGGTTGCAGAAATCGCCGCCCAGCAGGATGCGGCGGCCGTCGCTCTCGATGTGGAAGGCCATGTGCCCGGGCGTATGGCCGAAGGCGGCAACGCCGCGGATGCCGGCAACCACCTCGCCCTCGTCACCGATGAACGACATCTTGTCGGCCAGCGGCGTGACGTTGGAGGCGGTCAGGGTCGCGACGCCCTCGGTCGGCCCGCTCATGCGATCGGGATGGGACCAGAAGTCGTATTCCGGCTGCGCCGTCACGTAGCGGGCGTTGGGGAACAGCGGCTGCCCCTCCTCCATCAGCCCGCCGATATGGTCGGGATGGAAATGGGTCAGCACCACCACGTCGACCTGATCCGGCTGATAGCCCACGCGCCCCAGGGCGGCGGCCAGGTTGCCGGCATTGGGGCGGCGCCGGGCGCCGTTTCCGGCGTCGAACATGACCAGTTCCGCGCCGGTGTTCACGATCACCGGGGTGAAGCCAATCTCCATGCGGTCCGACGGCAGGAAATTGGCCTCGGCCAATTCAGCGACATCCTCCGCGCTGACGTTCTGGCCGAAGATCGGGTGCGGGCCGTCGAACTGCACCGCGCCGTCGGAGATCGTCGTGACCTCGAACTGGCCAAGCTTGAAACGGTAGTGCTCCGGCGTCGAGGGGCCGGCCATCGGCGCCGCCGCTCGGGCCGGGGTGACAGTGCCCGCGACCATGGGCAATGCCAGCGCGCCGGCGCCCGCCGCCAGCACGCCGCGCCTGGAAACAGAGTCAGCCTTGTGCATCGATCAACCTCCCAGTTCGGATCCGATGAATGGACGACCCGGGCGGGCCGTCGTTTATTCCCAGCAATATGGAATTGTCGCCGGTTTCGGCGAGACGGCCACGACACATTCGCGTGACCCGCCGGACATGGTGGCCGGCCGGACAGTCCGATACACTCGGTCCCGGGCACGCGCCGCCGGACTGCGGAGCGTCTGGCGGAGGAACGCGATGACAAACTGGCATGTAGCCATGATCGGCGTGTGTCTGGCGGTCGGGGCCGCCGGGCCGGCCGCGGCGCAATCGCACGACGCGCTGTCGATCGGTGTCGGGGCCTTCAACGTCGAGGAGCCGGACCGGTCGGCCGAGATCCGGCTGGAGTACCATCCGGGCCTGCGGGTGCTGCAAGACAGCCTGTGGGACGGTTTCGACGGATTCGCGCCGGTCATCGGCCTGATGGCCAACAGCGATGGCGGCGTCTTCGGCTATGGCGGGGTCCAGACCGATGTTGTCCTGGCGGAGCGCTGGATCGCCAATGGCGCCATCGGCATCGGCGGCTATGCCCGGGGCAGCGGTCCCGACCTCGGCGGCGTGTTCGAGTTCCACCTGAGCGCGACGCTTGCCTATGAGGTGGCCGACGGGCATCGGCTCGGCCTGGGCTGGGCCCACATCTCCAATGCGACCATCCACGAGGCCAACCCGGCCGCGAATTCGGTGCTGCTGACCTATCGCGCCCGTCTCGACACCCTGTTCTAGGCGCCGACTTGCCCGACCTCCCCGACTACACCGCGCTGCAATACGCCATCCTGGCGGCGGCCTTCGTCGTCGGCGGGGTGGTCAAGGGCACCATCGGGTTCGGACTGCCGCTGATCACCATCGCGCTGATGGCCAATGTGGTGCCGCCCAAGGAGGCGATCGGCATCAGCGTGCTGCCGACCCTGGCCTCCAACCTTCTGCTGATGCTGGAGGCGAAGCAGCCGCGCGCGGTGGTCCGGCGGCACGCGACGGTTCTCGCGCTGTTGCCGGTGGGGGTCGCGGCCGGCGCCCTGCTGGTCCGGGCGGTGGACGGACGGACCCTGCTGACCGGCCTGGGGATCGTGGTGATCGCCTTCGCGGCGCTGGACGTATCAAAGCTCAAGATCACCATCCCGGCGGCCTATGAGCGGCTGTCCGGCGCGGTCGCCGGGTTTCTCGGCGGGCTGTTCGGCGGGGCGAGCGGCGTCTTCGCGCCGCCCATGGTGCTGCATCTGCTCGGCGTCGGGCTGGACCGCAGCGCCTATATCGGCGCCGTCGGGATTCTGTGGACAACGGCGGCCGCCCTGATGACCATCGCGTTCGGCGCGGTGGCGCTCTTGACGCCGCCTCTGGCGGTGGTGGCGGCGGTGCTGATCGTGCCGATGGCGGCGGGCATGTGGCTCGGGCGGATGGTGCGGCTGCGGCTCAATGCCGTCTGGTTCCGGCGTGCGATCGCCGTCGGGCTGTTCGCCGCCGGATTGCGGCTGATCGCCGCCGGTCTTGGCTGAGCTTCGGAACAGGAAGGACATCGCCCATGCTGCTCCCCGTCACGACGATCCTGGTCAGCCTGCTGGGGCTGTTGTTCTTTCGGTTGAGCCTGCGGGTCATCGAATTGCGGCGGACGAACAAGGTCTCGCTGGGCGATGGCGGCCATGAGGACCTGCAACGCGCGATCCGCGGCCAGGCCAATTGCGCCGAATACGCGCCGATCGCAGCCCTGCTGGTCCTGGTGGGGGAAATCCAGGCCTCCGGCCCGATCACGCTTGGGCTCGTGGCGCTGTTGGCGGCCGGTTTCCTGCTGGGTCGGGTCCTGCACGGCTATGCCTTCGCCGCGACCGCCGGCAACCACACCCTGCGGGTTCGCGGCATGCAGCTGACGCTGATGACGATCGTGCTGCTGGCGGGGCTCAACCTCGTCCTGCTGGTCGTCCGCCTGATCGGCTAGGCCGTCACGCCGTCGTCACGGCGCCATCTCGGCTTGTGACGCGGCGCCCAGAATGCCGGGGCAGACTGGCGCCAATTCCCAGGGGGCTGCCGCCCCGCTTTGGAGACCGGTCGATGCCCGAACCCACCATGTTGGCCAACCGCTGCATGATGCGGCCCACCTGGGCCCTGATGTCGCACGCCTACAACCAATATAAGCATCCGGGGTTCGGCGTGTGCTGGGCCGGGTCCGGTCTCGACGAGGACGACGAGGACGCGTTCGACCGGCGCGGCCGGCCCAGGAACATCCGCTACCGCAACCAGTGTGCGGTGCGCATGAGCGTCGCGCTGGAGCGCTGCGGCTTCAGCCTGAATGCGTTCGGCAGCCGCCTGGACGCGCGGTCGAACCGGGGTCGCGGCCGCAGGGTGCATCGCGGCCGCGGCAGCTGCCGGCTGGACGTGCCGCATGTGCTCGGCGCCGCCGAACTGGCCCGCTACCTGGACGCCATGTGGTCGGCGACCCAGGAGTTCCGCGGCCGCAGAGGGTCCCGCGACGCCTTCGCCACGCTATCGGGGCGTCGCGGCATCATCTATTTCAATGACTGCTTCCGGCGCCGCAATGGGTCCGCGGGCGACCACATCGACCTCTGGGACGGTTCGGAATACTGGAACCAGAAGCTCGGTATCAGCGCCGGCGGCGGCCTGGAGGCGAGCACGAACCTGTTCAACCGCTCCAACGCGGTGAAGTTCTTCGTGCTCTAGGTCCGGGCCCGCGCCGCACGCGACGGACCGCGGCGCTTGCATTGCTGCCGCAATTCGGTGATCACGGTGGACCATCGTTGCCATCGATGAGGCGCCAAGCCCATGCATGAAGACCTGCTGCACCACAATGCCGTGTGGGCCAACGCGTGTACCGACTCCGACCCGGATTATTTCAAGCGCCTGGCGGCGATCCAGCGGCCGGAATATCTGTGGATCGGCTGCGCCGACAGCCGGGTGCCGGCCAATGTCATCACCGGGCTGGCGCCGGGCGAGGTGTTCGTCCACCGCAACGTCGCCAACCTGCTCCATCCGGGCGATCTGAATGCCCTGTCGGTGCTGCAATACGCGGTCGAGGTGCTGAAGGTCCGATACATCATCGTCTGCGGCCATTACGGCTGCGGCGGCGTGAAGGCCGCGACCGAAGGCCGGCAGCACGGGCTGATCGACTATTGGCTGGAGCCGATCCGCGATATCGCCCGGTCGAATGCCGAGGCGCTGGCGGTCCAGCCCGACGAGACGGCCCGGCACGACATGCTGTGCGAACTGAATGTCGCGGCCCAGGTCGAGCGGGTGGCGGATACGCCGATCGTGCGAAACGCCTGGGCGGCCGGCCAGGAGCTGATCATCAGCGGCTGGATCTACGGCCTCAACAACGGCCTGCTGCGCGACCTCGCCTGCACCCGCAGCGGCCCGCTGAAGTAGGTCCTCCCGGCAAGTCCAGCCGCCGACGGCATATTGGGCCAGGCACCGACGCCAAACCGGTCCGGGACACTAGGCCGACGCACGACTGTCGGTGGGCGATCAACACCGGAAGACACAGAGAACAGCCGGACCGTCGGGCAGGCAATCTAGAGGATGCCGAACATGGTTCTCTCCAAGTCCGAAGAGCTCCTGTATGTGGAATTGGCTGCGCAGATCGCCGTGTACTTTCCGAAATCCAGCCTCGACGAGCTGGGTTGGGGGCAGGACCAGCCAAGGAAAGACCGCTTCGATATCAAGAACAGCGTTATTGACCATGGCTTCCTGAGCGATTTCGAGGCCGCGTGCGAAGTTCTGCATCGCTTGGGCGTCTTGCTGCCGCTCAAGGGTGACGGCTCGCTAATGGACGACGAGACGTCCTGGTCAGCGTGTTTTCAGATCAAGTTCGATCTGCCAGAACTTCGCGCCGTCCTAAGCAAGGACCTTCCGCCTTCAGCACCTCCGCTCTCGGAGGTGATCAAGGTCTTCCTGAGCCTCGTGACCGACTACGGCAACCAAGTCTCTACACGCCGCGCGCCGTTCCAGGTCGAGGCGGGGCTGCAGCCGGCGTTCGAGCTCCTGGCCAGATGCGAGTATGTCGAGCAGATCGGCGACGAGTTCGCATGGACGGACAAGATTGCGGACACCATGCGTGCGATCTTTCGCTGGACCGACGATGGCATCCCTCGCAAGGATCTGTTCGAAGCGGAAATCGACGAGATGTGGCGGACACTTCCGACGAGAATCCGCAAGATGTTCTTTTCGGGCGGACCCGTTGATGTGATCTCATTGTCCATCGTGATCTCAAAGTGCTGGTCGGGCGGCAAATGGCAGGAGGCCAACTGGGACGCAGGGCAGAAGGACATCCTCATGAGCGGCGACTCACTGCCACGGGCAAGGGGCCTTGAGAAAAGGTACCGGGGATCCAGCAGCTGACTCCGGCCTTCAGAGCCGATCCGGCGTGAGCACCGATCCCTATGGAGACCGAGTCCCGGATTGCTACTAGTCCTCGAAGGCCAATTGCACCTTCATCGACCGGGTCCGGTCGGCGGCGAGCGCGAAGGCGCGGTCGGCCTCGGCCAGCGGGATGACGTCGGAGATCACCGGCGCCACGTCGATGCGGCCGGACGCGATGGCCTCGACCGCCCAGTGGAACTCCTCGTGGAACCGGAAAGTGCCGCGCAGGTTGAGCTCCTTCGCCACCACCGTGTTCATCGGCAGCGTGATGTCGCCGCCCAGACCGACCAGCACCAGCACCCCGCCCGGGCGCACCACGTCCAGCGCGCCCCGGATCGCCGCCTGATTGCCCGACGCCTCCAACAGCACGTCGAACTGCCCCTTCTCGCCGCCATAGCCGGCCAGGGCGTCGGGCTCCTCGGCCACGTTGATGGTGCGGTCCGCGCCCATGCGGCGCGAGGTCTCCAGCGCCTCGTCGACCACGTCGGTGGCGACGATCTCCCGCGCGCCGGCGGCCCGCGCCGCGGCGACGCAGAGCACGCCGATCGGCCCCTGCCCCGTCACCAGCACGCGGCGCCCCAGGATCGGGCCAGCCTGGCGCACCGCATGCAGGCAGACCGACAGCGGCTCGGCCACCGCCGCAGCGGTGAGCGGAAGGGTATCGGGCACCTTCACGCAGCGGGCCGCCTCGGCGACCACGTAATCGGCGAAAGCGCCCTGGACGTGCGGCATGCGCATGGCGCTGCCGTAGAAATACATGTCGAGGCAATGGTTGGGCACCCCAGCCAGGCAGTACCGGCAGGCGCCGCAGGGCAGGCTGGGATTGAGCGCGACCCGGTCTCCCGGCGCGACCGCCGTCACCCCGTCGCCGACCGAGTCCACCACGCCGGCGACCTCATGGCCGAGGATGATCGGCTCGCGCACCCGGATGGCGCCGAAACCGCCATGGAAATAGTAGTGCAGGTCCGACCCGCAGATGCCGCCATTGGACACGCGCACCCGCACCTGGCCCGGGCCGGGTGCGCCCGCGTCGCGGTCCTCGATGCGCAGGTCCTTCGCTGCGTGCAGTACCGCGGCCCGCATGGTCGCCTCCCCTTCGCTTCGGTTTCCGCCTCTCGGGACGGCGGATGATTGGCGCCCCATCTTGACCGATCGCCCGCCGCGCGCCCATACCAGATCGTCCCGGCCGCGCAGGGCCGCAATCAAGCAAGGAACACTTCACATGGGTTTAGAGCGTTTCAGCCTGGACGGCCGCCTGGCGCTGGTCACCGGATCGAGCCAGGGCATCGGCTACGCGCTGGCAAAGGGGCTGGGAGAGGCCGGTGCGGCGCTGGTGCTGAACGGGCGCGACACGGGCAAGCTGGCGGCGGCCGCCGAGACCCTGCGCGGCGACGGGCTGACGGTGCATGAGCGCGCCTTCGATGTCACCGACAGCGCCGCGGTGGCCGAGGCGGTCGGCGGCATCGAGCGGGACATCGGCCCGATCGAGGTGCTGGTCAACAATGCCGGCATGCAGTTCCGCACGCCGCTGGAGGATTTTCCCGAGGAGGCCTGGCACCGGCTGGTGAAGACCAATATCGACAGCGTCTTCCTGGTCGGCCAGGCGGTGGCGCGGCACATGATCCCGCGCCGCGCCGGCAAGATCATCAACATCTGCTCGGTGCAGAGCGAGCTCGGCCGCTACTCGATCGCCCCCTACACGATGACCAAGGGCGCGGTGAAGATGCTGACCCGGGGCATGTGCATCGACTGGGGCCGGTACAATCTGCAGATCAACGGCATCGGCCCCGGCTATTTCAACACGCCGCTGAACAAGGCCCTGGTCGAGGACCCCAAGTTCACCGAATGGCTCGAGGGCCGCACCCCGGCCGGCCGCTGGGGCGAGGTCGACGAGCTGGTCGGCGCCGCGGTGTTCCTCGCCTCGCCCGCGTCGAGCTTCGTGAACGGCCACGTGCTCTATGTCGATGGCGGGATCATCGCCGGGCTATGAGCCAGCATATCGGCATCGTCTGCTGCTCCGCCGAGGGAGCGGCGCTCTGCTACAAGACCATCTGCATCGAGGGCGCCGACGCGCTCGGCGTCGCCCACGCCCATCCGGAAGTCTCGATGCACACGCCGTCGCTCGCCGACTACACGGCCTGCCTCGACCGGGGCGACTGGCAGGGCGTCGGCGAGCTGATGCTGGAGTCCGCCAACAAACTGGCGAAGGCCGGGGCGGATTTCCTGATCTGCCCGGACAATACCATTCATGGTGCCTTCGACCATGTCGCGCCGCGGTCGCCCCTGCCCTGGCTGCACATCGCCGAGGTGGTCGCCGACGAGGCGGTACGGCGCGGGCATCGCCGTCTCGGACTGACCGGCACGCGCTGGCTTGTTGAGAGCGACGTCTACCCGGAACGGCTGTCCGCACGCGGGCTGGCGCTGGTGCGGCCGAGCGCGGAGGAGCGCGAAGAGATCAACCGGATCACCATGGACGAGCTGGTCTGCGGCGTGTTCTCGGACTCCGCCGTCGCCTGTTTCCAGCGCGTCATCGCCGGCATGAAGGACCAGGGCTGCGAGGCCGTCATCCTCGGCTGCACCGAGCATCCGCTGCTGATGAACGACGACAATTCACCGTTGCCCACGCTCGACTCCACGCGGCTCCTGGCCCGCGCCGCGCTGCGCAGGGCGGTCGAAGGACAGGCGTGACGGCGGGCCGTCGCGGCCCTGACACACGTCAATGACGCCGAGCGATCCTCGAGGATAATCCCGCCACGCTTCTCCAGCTTGGAGGTTTCGATGGGACTATCCCCTGCGCTCTTCGTGTGCCTGTTCCTGGCGGGCCTCGGCATCTTTCTTGCCGGTGCCGGCGCCATCTGGTGGGTGTCGCTGCAGGCCGGCGAGATCAAGAGGCGGCAGGCAGACGCCCGATCCGCCGATGGCCGGCCCACGCTCGGCACAGCGGCCTAGGGTCCGTTCAGGACGCCACCAGGAAGGCCGCCAGCGAGACCGCAACCCCCAGCGCGGTGAACCGGGCCAGGACCAGGTAATCGGACGATGACGGGATATGCCGGGTCTCGATATCGGCCCGGCGAATTCCTTTGTCCCTGGCATATCGCGAATTGACCAGCAGCCGCCATTGCTGAGCGTTGATCAGCCAAACGGCGGCAAGAAGGATCATGGCCGAAGGAATGGCGGATCCTTCGACAAGCCCGCGGAACGGTTCCATCGCCAGAACGGAGCCCATGAAGACGACCCCGATCGCGAAAACGCAAAGCCCGAACAGCAGACTGAGAGTGTAGGCAGCCGCCTTCTCCCATCCGTTAAGATTACGGCAAATCTCTCTTGCCGACTCCGACATACCTGGCGCCCATAGAAGATTCATGGTCTTGCCCATATCTCTGGAGTTATTCGAAAGTCGAACAACCGAGACTAGCATCAAATCCGTTTCGTTTCAATTTTCTTTACCATTTTGCGTTCTGAGGAAGCTCAAGGCTCTCCCGCCGGGCGGTCCGAAGCAGGCCGGCTAATAGCGGTCGATCACGGTGAATCCGAGGGTCTCGAAGCTGTCCATGGAGGCCAGCACCGCGCCGGCCTCTTCCAGCGGCACCGTGCGGCTGACCAGCCGGCCCGGGTTCAGCCTGCCATCGGCGACCATGTCGAGCATGGCCGGATAATCGGCCGGCGGCATGCCCTTGCTGCCCGCCAGCACGATCTCGCGCTCGATGATCAGGTCGACTGGCAGCGGCAACAGGCCGGCATCCTCGGCATTGGTCATGCCGATCTGCACGTGCCGGCCGCGCTTGCGCAGGCTCTCGATCGCCGGTTGGAAAGTGGCGGCAATGCCCAGCGCGTCGACGGCGACATGGGCGCCGCCGCCGGTCGCCTCGCGCACCGCCTCCGCCGCGTCGGCGACCGAGCCGGCCTTGATGACCACCTCCGCGCCCAATTCCGTGGCGAGCGCGAGCTTGTCGTCGCCGATATCGATGCCGATCGGGCGGGCGCCGAGCGCCCGGGCGATCTCGATCGCCGACAGGCCGATGCCGCCGCAACCGAACACCGCCACCCATTCGCCGGGCTGGAGCCGGGCGCGGTCGGTCAGCCCGTGATAGGACGTCATGAAGCGGCATCCCATGCCGGCGCCGGCTACATAGGTCACCGCCTCGGGCAGCGACACCAGGTTCACATCGGCATGGTCGATGGCGACGAACTGTGCGAACCCGCCCCAGGAGCGAAAGCCGGGCACCACCGGATCCTCGCAGAGATTGGTCAGGCCGGCGGCGCACATGGCGCATTTGCCGTCGCCGCCGCTGAACGGCACGATGATCCGGTCGCCCGGCTTGTGGTGGGTGACGTCGCCGCCGACCTCCTCCACCACGCCGCACATCTCATGGCCCAGCACATGCGGCAGCGGGAAGGTGGTCGGCCAATGCCCGGCCCAGCCATGCCAGTCGCTGCGGCAGATGCCGTTGGCCTCGACCCGCACCACCGCACCGTGCTTGGCCGGCGACGGGTCCGGCACGTCGCGGACGACCAGGGGTTCTCGGAATGCTTCCAGCACGGCTGCCTTCATGGCGCTCTTCCTTCCGGTTCGGGGGTCAATGGGTGGTTCAGTTCACCGGGCCGTGGCAGACGGCCTCGATGTTGTGGCCGTCCGGATCGATGACGAACGCACCGTAATAGTCCGGATGGTATTCCTCGCGGAGGCCCGGCGCACCGTTATCCGCGCCTCCGGCCGCCAGGGCCGCCTTGTGGAAGGCGTCCACCTGTCGGCGATCCAGGGCGCTGAAGGCCAGATGGATCGGGCCCGGGACCTCGCCGTGCTCGCCGAACCAGAATTGCGGCATGCCGGGCCGGCCCATCATCGCCCAATCGTCGCCTTCCATGATGATATCGATGCCGAGCGGCGCCAGGGCGTCGGCATAGAAGGCGCGGCTCTTGGCGAAGTCCGCGACGGCAAAGCCGATATGGTCGAGGATCATGGCGTCGTCTCCCGGTTCGACTTCGCCATTACCACAGGACGGGTTTCGCGACCATAAGCCAGAACACGGCGATCAGGCCGAGGAAGGCCGGCCATCCGAGCCAGAACCAGACGGTCATCAGGCGGTGATAGCGGGGCGGCAGATCGGTGCCGGCGGCGGCGGCCTCAGACGCGATCCGCGCCGCGCGGATCTGGATCGCGACGACCGGCAACCAGCAGCCCAGCGCCAGGACGTAGAGCGCGTAGCTGGCCATGAGCCAGGACTCGTCCGCCGGCCAGCCGCCGGAGACGATCAGGGCAAAACCGGTCACCGGCTGCGCGATGCCCGATGGCAGGGTGAACAGCCAATCCGCGAGGACGGTGTGGCGCGCCGCCATGGCGATCCCGTCCACCCCGCCCCGGCGATGCGCCATCCACATATGGAAGGCGGTCCCCAGCCCGGTGCCGAACAGCACCGTGCTGGAGAGGATGTGCAGCCATTTCAGGACCAGATAGGTCTCCATCAGCGCCTCCGGGCGAGCGCCATATGGGCGGCGACGGCGGCCAGGATCGGCAGGTTCTTCAGCAGCGGGCCGAGCGGTTCGATCCAGAGGTCCCGCCGGGCGATGGTGAGCAGCAGAGTATAGCCGACGATCACCGCCAACTGCGCCGCCCCGATGAGGCCGGGCCGCCACCGGACCAGAAGTGCCAAGGCGATGGCCAGATCGAGCACGCTGGCGCCGATGGCGGCAACCGTCATCGCCGGAACCGGCAGGCCGAGCGGTCCCATCAGGGCCGCGATCTCCGCCGGCGTGGCGAGGAATCCGGCAAGGCCCGATCCGAGCCACAGCAGGACCAGCGCGGCACGCAGCACCGGCTCCATGAAATAGAGCCGCGCGTGCCACAGATCCTGTTGCTGGGCCGGATGCCGGGCCAGCGCCGCATCCATGGCGGTCGGCGTGAAGCCGATGGCCTCGGCGAAGGCGGCGGAGTCGGCGACGGTGCCGTGTTCGAGCTGTCGCAGCGAGGTGGTTGTGACCGGGCCGCCGCCGACGAGGTCCCCGACCCGGCAGAGCAGGCGCATCAGCGGCATCGGCGTGTGCAGGATGGGCGCGGGCGGCAGGCCCAGCCAGCCGCGCAGACGCTGGAGGATCTCCCGCATGGTCAGGGTTTCCGGCCCGCAGGGTTCGAGCGTCTCGCGCCGCGGCGCGCCGGGCTCCAGCAGACGCACGATCGTCCGCGCGAGATCCTCGGCCGTGATCGGGGTGAAGGCGAAATCGCCCCGCCCGATCACCGGGATCGCGAAGGGCAGCGCCGCCAGGCCGCGCAGCGCGCTGGTGCCGCCATAGGATCCGGCCGGCGACCACACCAGGGAGGGGCGCAGCACCACCCAGTCCAGGTCGGTGGCGCGCAGGGCGTCCTCGCCCCGGCGCTTGCTGTCGGCATAGACCGTGCCCGCCTCCGGGTCGGCGCCGATGGCGGACATATGGATCACGGAGGCGATACCGGCTTCACGGCAGGCGTCGAACAGGGCCGCCGGCGCACGATGATGCACCGCCTCCATGGTCTCGGCATCGGCCTGCAGGAGTCCGGCGACGTTCACCACCGCATCGATGTCCGACAGCAGGGGCCGCCAGTCATCGGCTGACAGGAACCGGCGTAGGTCGGCCGCGACCATCTCGCTGAACGCCAGCCGCCGGCCCGCCCCATCCGGATCGCGGATCGCGGCCCGGACCTCATGGCCGGCCGCGTGCAGGGCCGCCGCGACATGGCCGCCGATGAACCCGCCCGCGCCGATCAGCAGGACGCGCATGGCGTCAGCCCCGTCGCGCCATCGTCACAGCGGATCAGGTTCCATTTCCAGGTGCAGCGCGTCGCCGGTGTAGGGATGCCGCGCCGCAACCTCCTCGTCGAGCTCGACGCCCAGGCCCGGCGCCGTCGGCGGGATGACGTAGCCGTCTTCCCAGCGCATCGGCGTCTTCAGGATCTCGGCGTGGAAGCCGGACCAGTCCTGGATGCTCTCCAGGATCAGGAAGTTCGGCGTGCAGGCGCTGAGCTGGACGTTGGCCGCGCCCTCGATCGGGCCGCAATAGAGGTGCGGTGCGATCTGGGCGTAATGGGTCTCGGCCATGCCGGCGATTTTCTTGCCCTCCAAGAGCCCGCCGACCCGGCCGAGCGCCATCTGGATGATCGAGGCCGCACCGGTCTCCAGCACCCGGGCGAACTCGTACTTGGTGGTGAGCCGCTCGCCGGTGGCGATGGGCACGCTGGTCTGGCGGGCGACCTTGGCCATCTCCTCCGGCATCTCCGGCGGCACCGGCTCCTCGAACCACAGCGGGTCGTGGGGCTCCAGCCGCCGGGCCAAGCGGATGGCGCCAGAGGTGGTCATCTGGCCATGGGTGCCGAACAGCAGGTCGGCCCGCGTCCCGACCGCCTCGCGCAGCACCCGCACGAACCGCTCGGCCTGGTCCAGCAGCTCCAGGGAGAGCTGGCGCGGGTCGAAGGCGGTGTACGGGCTGACCGGGTCGAACTTGACGGCGGTGAAGCCACTCTCGACATAGCTCAGCGCCCGCTCGGCCGCCAGGTCGGCGTCGATGTAGACGTCGGTGGCGTCGGCAGGATCGGGATAGATGTAGGTGTAGCTGCGCAGCCGCTCATGCACCTGCCCGCCGAGCAGCTCGTAGACCGGCTTGTCGAGCGCCTTGCCGATGATGTCCCAGCAGGCCATCTCGATGCCGCTCAGGATGCCGAGGATGGAGGTGTCCGGGCGCTGGGTGAAGCCGCTGGAATAGACCCGCCGCCACAGCGTCTCGATCTTGAACGGGTCGGTGCCGATCACCTTGCGCTCGCAGACATCGGCGATCATGCGCTCCACCACATGCGGGTGGAACGGCACGGAATAGACCTCGCCGATGCCTTCGATGCCGGTATCGGTGGTCAGCTTCAGGAAGATCCAATAGGCGCCGCCATAGCTGGGCGGCGGATTGCCGACCACGAAGGTCTTCACGTCGCTGATCTTCATGCCGCGCCACTCCCGCATGCGGTCCGGCCGGGCGAATCGATCGCCGGCCAAATTCCGGCGAAACCTAGGTCAGATCGGCAGGGTTGGACAGGTGGAATCGCGCCTGTCAGGCCGCCGGCTGGTCGGCGATCCCGGCATCGTCATCGGCCGCCACGCAGGGCGCCGGGCAGCGCCGGGTGACGCGGTAGACGGAGGCCGGCGGGATGTTGCGGACCACGCCGCCGATGCGTTGGGCACGCAGCCCCAGCCGGGCCAGCATCAATGCCGAGAACGGGCATTTCGGGCTGTAGGTGAACTGGTACAGCGCCGCGCCCGGCTGCAGGCGACGGAACACGCCGGTCAGGACGCGGACCTGTTCCGGCGCCGACATGGCCAGCACCGGAAGACCGCTTATGGCGGCCGCGAAGCCGCCGCGAAACGGGAAACCATCGCGGAACAGGACGGTGGCATTGGCCACGGTGACATTGACGTCCGGAAACCGCTCGGACAGCACCCTGGCCATCCGGTCGTCCAATTCCACCACGTGGATGTCGGCCGGCGGCACGCCCTTGCCGACCAGTGCCGCGGTGAAGGCGCCGGTTCCCGCGCCCAGCTCCAGCACCGGCCCGGCGTCCGGATCGATCCGGTCCGTGATCAGCCGGGCGAGCTGGCGGCCGCTGGGCGCGACAGCGGCAACCCGGAGCGGACGGCGCAGCCAGGATCCGAGAAAGGCCATATGGGCGCGAAACCCATCGCGCCGTAGCGACATGCGCGGCAAACCCCGGCCGGGCTCGCTCATTGCCGGTCCCTCTCCGTTGCATAAGGCGGCTTCGGCACCCTTGCCGAAGAGGTGGTGACGGAGGCCGGGCAATGCCAGCGAAGATGGACCCGAAGAGGGTCTACCGGATTGAAATCCTTGAGTTCGCGGGGCGCCTCGGCGCCTGCCGGCGCTTAGCGCGTGGTGGTCGCGGCGCGGGCGGCGTCGTGAAACTGGGCGGCCGGCACGGCGATGCCGAGCACCGCGTCGTCGGTCACGCGGAACCCGACATTGAGGCCGACGATGGTCGCATGGCCGAAGCGCTGGAACAGGATCGGCGATCCGGAATCGCCGCGCGTGCCGTCGCAATTGTGCAGCATGAGGTCGTCTTCCCAGGCGACGACGCCACAGCCCTGGTGGCCGGCCAGCATATGCGCCCGGTCCTGGCTGTAGCCGGCCCTGACGAGCGAGTCACCGGCCACCTCGCTGGCGCTCGCAGGATCCAGCATCTGCCAGGGGATCGGCCGCAGGTCGTTGGTCTCGTGCACCGTGACGATGGCCCAGTCATGGACCATGTTGTCCGGATTCTCCGGGTCCAGCGGATCGTATTCCGGCGAGACGGTCACGCCGTCGACCCTGAGATGGGCGATGAAGTCGCCGCGGCTGTAGCCGGCGACGAAATGCAGGTCGCTGGCGCTGGTCCAGCGGCGCAGGCGCGAATCGTAGAGGCAATGGGCGACGGTGAGCACCTGCTTCGGCCCGATCAGCACACCGGTGCAGAACCCGCCGGTGCTCCGGTTGATGCGTCCGATGGACGACCAGGGCCATTCGCGGGAGTTGATCGGAACGCGGTTGTCCTCGCCGACGATGCCGGGCGGCTGCGCCGAGTCCTGGGCTTGCGCCGGGGCTGCGAGCAGCGGCGCCGCAAGCATGATGGAAAGCCCGATGGCGGCGGGAATTCTCATGCCCAACGTTTAGGTCGAATTCGCAACCATTCCGTTAACGCAGCGCCCGGTTTCCCTAGGATTTCGCGGTGTTGCCGGCAAGCGCCGAATAGTCGTCCGGAGTGTCGATATCGTTGAAATACCGGTCGTTTTCCACCGCCACCGCCTGGACCAGGTCCGGATTGCGCGCGATCAGGTTGCGGCATCCGAAGTTGACCCCGTGATTATCCATCTCGGCGCGGTTCTCGGCCGACAGGACGATCGGATTGCCGCGACGGCCATCGGACACGGGAACGATGATCCGCCGGCCGTCGCCGGCCTCGAAGGCGTCGATCAGCACGTCGATGTCGGCCGGGGTCAGACCCGGCTGGTCGGCCAGGGCGACGACGATGCCGGCATAGCGGTCCGGCAGCGCGTCCAGGCCCCGGCGGACCGAGGTCATCTGACCCTCGGCGTGGGATGGGTTGTCCACCAGGCGGAGTGCGAGTCCGGACAGGGCGACGGCGACATCCGCCGACTGGTGGCCCAGCACGACCACGATCTCCCGGGCGCGGCTCCCCAGCAACGCGCGGGCGGCGCGGCGCACCATGGGCTCGCCGTCGATGTCCATCAGCAGCTTGTTGGCGGCCCCCATGCGACGGGACTGTCCCGCCGCCAGCAGGATCGCGGCGACGCCGGACCGGTCAGTCATCGGGCGCCGCGACGGGGTCAGTGCCGATCGGGCAAGGGCGTCGGATCGCCCTCGGCGGCGGCATCCGCCGCGGCATCCTCGGCCGGTCCCTGGCGGCGCTCCCGCACCACATCGGCCAGCACGGCAAGGGCGATCTCACCCGGCGTGGCGGCACCGATGTCCAGTCCGGCGGGGCCGCGGATGGCGGCGACCCGGGCCGGATCGACGCCGGCGGCAATCAGGTCCTGCCGCAGCTTGGCCGATTTGCGGCGGCTGCCGACGAAGGCGACATAGGGCGATCCGGTGGAGACCGCACCTTCCAGGGCCCGGCGGTCGCCTCGGCCCTGGGTGGCCACCACCACGAAGCTCTCGGCCGCGCGCGGCGCGTCGGACACGTCGTAGCCGTCGATCCGCGCGCAGGCGCCGGCGACGCCGTCCAACTCCGCCTCGGGCGCAGCCACCGTCACGGCGAACCCCGCCGCGAGCCCGACCTCGGCCAGGGCGCGGGCCGTCGGCGACGCGCCCATAACCAGCAGCGCCGGACGCGGCAGCATGGGCTCGATGAAGATCTCGGCGGTCCCGCCGCTGGGGCAGTGGCTGGTGAAGGTGTCGACGCCGTCCGCATCCTCGATCTTGCCGTCCGGGCCGACCCGGATCAGTCGCGGGCGACCATCGGCCAGCGCCCGGGCGGCCGCCTTCAGCACCGCGCCGCGGACGCAGCCGCCGCCGATCCAGCCCTCCACCGAGGCATCGGCGCGGATCACCGCCTTGGCGCCGGCCTTGGCCGAGGTGGCGTTCTGGGTGCGCACCACGGTGGCCAGCGCGAAGGGCTGGTTGTCGCCCGTCATCTGCGCCATGCAGTCGAAGATGCGATCGTTGTCGTCGGTCATATCATCCTCCTACCGCACTAGAGCTTCGCCAGATAAGGCTCTAATGCCGCAAGGCTTTCCAAATTGTGGGCCGGCGCGAACAGGTCGACATGCGGCAGGGCCGCCTGCATGCCGGCCGCCTCCGGCGTGTAGTCGCGCCAGCCGATCATCGGGTTCAGCCAGACGATGCGCCGCGCCCGGCGCTTGAGCTGGCGCATCTCCTCGCCCAGTTGCTCGGCCGGGCCGGTGTCGTAGCCGTCGCTGACGATCATCACGATGGAGCGCGAATTCAGGGTGGCGGCGGCGTGGTGGCGGTTGAAGGCGGCCAGGCTGTCGCCGATGCGGGTACCGCCGGACCAGCCGGCCGCCAGCAGCGCCATACGCTCGACCGCCTTGTCGATGTTGCGCTCCTTCAGCGCCGGGCCGATCTGGACCAGTCGGGTGTGGAAAATGAAGGCCTCGGCCTCCTGGAACCGGTCGATGACGCCGCGGATGAAGCGCACGAAAAAGCTGCTGTAGAGGCTCATCGAGCCGCTGGCGTCGAGGATCACCACCAGCCGGACCGGCCGCTGGCGACGCTTCCGCATCACGAGGTCCAGCGGCATGCCGCCATGGCGGATGCTCTTGTGGATGGTGTTGCGCAGGTCGAGACGGCGGCCACGCCGGGCGATGCGCTGGCGCCGGGTCAGCCGGTAGCGCATGCGCGCTGCCAGCCGTTCGGTCAGGGCGTAGACCTGCTCCAGAGCCTCAGGGTCGGCGATGTGGCGGAAATCCGTGCTCGCCAGGCTCTCGGCGGTGCTGGCGCCACGCTGCGGCGCGCCGGCCTCCGGCGGGATGCCGCTGCCGCCGCGTTCGGTGCGATCCGGCAGGCCGGGCAGTGTCTGCGGCGCGCCGCTGGGCGGCAGGAACCGCAGCCCCTTCCGGCCGACATCGCCGCCGACGGTCGCCACCTGCTTCATGCCACGGTCGAGCCAGTATGCCTCGAACAGCTCGTCGTATCGGCGCCAATCGGCGTGGCAGGAACAGAGTAGCGCCTTCAGCCCGGCCCGCAGCTCGCGGTCGCGGCGCACATCGGCTCCGGCGGCGATGCGGGCCGCATCCATGCCCTCGCGCAGGCCGACGGGAAATCCGTTGTCGCGCAGCAGCCGCACGAACCCGACCACCCGCCGGCTGAGCGGCGTGTTGGCGGATGGGTATGCGACGACCGTGCTCATACCGCCTTGGCGACGAGCCGCTCCGACACCTCGCGCGGCATGGCGCGCTGATCCTCGCGGGTCTTCAACAGGCAGAGCAGGCTCTCCTGCACCGCCTCGGGATCGTCGCGCAGGTCGGAAACCTGGAGCCCGACCAGGGCGCGGGCCCAGTCCAGGGTCTCGGCGATGCCGGGCGCCTTCTTCAGCTCCTCCTTGCGGGCCAACTGGACGAAGCGGACGATCTGGCCGGCCAGCGCCTGCTCGATGCCGGGCACCCGGGCGTTGAGGATGCGCAGCTCCTTGTCCTCTGCCGGGTAGTCCACATAGTGGTAGAGGCAGCGGCGGCGCAGCGCGTCCGACAGCTCGCGGGTGCCGTTGGAGGTCAGCACCACATAGGGGATCGACTGGGCGGTGAGCGTGCCCAGCTCCGGGATGGTGATCTGGAACTCCGACAGCACCTCCAGCAGATAGGCCTCGAACTCCTCGTCGGCGCGGTCGATCTCGTCGACCAGCAGCACCGGTGGTGTTTCCTGGCTGATCGCCTGCAGGAGCGGCCGGCGCAGCAGGTAGTCTTCCTGGAAGATGTGCCGCTCGGTCTCGGCTGCGTCCGCCTTGTCGGCCTCGCGGATCTTGATGGCCAGAAGCTGGTGCTGGTAGTTCCACTCATAGACGGCGGAGTGGGCGTCCAGCCCCTCATAGCACTGCAGGCGGATCAGGTTGGTGCCCAGCGCCTGGGCCAGGCTCTTGGCCACCTCGGTCTTGCCGACACCGGCATCGCCCTCCAGCAGCAGCGGTCGCTCCAGCCGGGCCATCAGCACGACCGCCATGGCCAGCGAGGGATCGGCCACATAGCCGGTCCCGGCCAGCCGACCCATCACCGCGTCCCGGGTGAATTCCATCGGAGCGCTGGTCACCGGCGCCTCTCCCGTTTCCCGCTGGTCGGTTCTCGCCGCAGCCGACGCGCCCGAGTGAACGAGCGCGTCTGCTGGCTGCGGCTAACGGTCATGAACGGGCTACCTGCAAGCCCACAACCGTCCTCCCTGACCGTGTCTACTTCGCCAGGCCCAGCGCCTCGGCCTGCTGCCAGACGCGCCACGGGGTGTGGGGCATCGGCATGTGGGTCACGCCGTGATGGGCGAAGGCGTCGATCACCGCGTTGGAGATCGCCGACACGCCGCCGACATTCGGGGATTCTCCGACCCCCTTGGCACCGATCGGATGGTGCGGCGACGGCGTGACGGTGAAATCGGTCTCCCAGACCGGCGTCTCGACCGCGGTAGGCACGAAATAGTCCATGAAGCTGGCGCCATGGACGTTGCCGTTCTCGTCGTAGAGCAGCTCCTGACCCATGGCGATGCCGAAGGCCTCGGCGAGGCCGCCATGGACCTGCCCCTCGATGATCATCGGGTTGATCCGGGTGCCGCAATCGTCCAGCGCGTAGAAGCGCCGGACCGCCACCTCGCCGGTCTGCGGGTCGACGTCGACGACGCAGATATAGGCGCCGAACGGGTAGGTGAAGTTCGGCGGATCGTAGTAGTCCACCGTCTCCAGCCCCGGCTCCATGCCCTCGGGCAGGTTGTTGTAGGCGGCCCAGGCGATCTCCTTCATGGTCGCCGTCTTCTCCGGCAGGCCCTTGACCTGGAAGCGGTCGACATCCCAGTCGAGATCGTCCTCGCCGACCTCCAGCATGTGGGCCGCGATCGCCTTGGCCTTGGCCTTGATCTTGCGCGCGGCGCGGGCCGCGGCGGCGCCGGCCACCGGCGTGGAGCGCGAGCCGTACGTGCCGAGCCCGTAGGGCGCGGTGTCGGTGTTGCCCTCCTCGATCATGATGTCCTCGGACGGCAGACCGATCTCAGACGCGATGATCTGGGCATAGGTGGTCTCATGGGCCTGGCCCTGGGACTTGGTGCCCAGCCGCGCGATGGCGCTGCCGGTCGGGTGGATGCGGATCTCGCAGCTGTCGAACATGCCGACCCCGAGGATGTCGCAGTTCCGGGTCGGCCCGGCGCCCACGATCTCGGTGAAGAAGGCGATGCCGATGCCCATCAGCTCGCCCTTCTGCCGCTTCTCCTCCTGCTCGCGGCGCAGGCCGGCATAGTCGACGGCCTCCAGGGCCTTGGCCATGGCGGTCTGGTAGTCGCCGCTGTCGTACTCCCAGCCGAGTGCGGAGGTGTACGGGAACTGGTCGGCGCGGATGAAGTTGCGCTGCCGGATCTCCGCCTTGTCGATGCCGGTCTTCTGGGCCAGCACATCGACCATGCGCTCGATGAGATAGGAGGCCTCGGTCACCCGGAAGGAGCAGCGATAGGCCACGCCGCCCGGCGCCTTGTTGGTGAACACGCCGTCCACCGAGCAATGCGCCGCCGGGATGTCGTAGCTGCCGGTCACGATGCTGAACAGCCCGGCCGGCCATTTGGTCGGCTGGGCATGGGCGTTGAAGGCGCCGTGATCGGCCAGGACGTGCACACGCAGTCCGGTGATCGTGCCGTTGGCGTCCGCCGCCAGCTCGCCGGTCATGTGGTAGTCGCGGGCGAAGGCCGTGGTCGAAAGATTGTCGGTGCGGCTCTCGACCCATTTGACCGGCCGGCCGAGCACGATCGACGCCACCACCGAGCAGACATAGCCCGGATAGGCCCCGACCTTGCCGCCGAAGCCGCCGCCGATATCCGGCGCGATCACGTGGATCTTGTGCTCCGGCAGGCCGGCGATCAGCGACACCACGGTGCGGACCACATGCGGCGCCTGGAAGGTGCCGTAGAGGGTCAGCTCGCCGCGAATGGTGTCCATGTCGGCGACGCAGCCGCAGGGCTCCAGCGGACACGGGTGCACCCGCTGATAGGTGATCTCCTCGCGCACGGTGATGTCGGCGCTATCGAACGCCGCGCTGGTGGCGTCGGCGTCGCCCACATCCCAGGTGAAGATGTGGTTGGGATGCTTGCGCGCGCCCTGCCCCACCTCGGTCTTGTCCTTGGCGTCCTCGCGCAGGATCGGTGCATCGTCATCCATCGCCTTGCGCGGATCGACCAGGGCCGGCAGCTCCTCATAATCGACGTCGACGAGCTGGATCGCATCGGCGACCGCCTGGCGGGTCTCGCCGATGACGAAGGCGACCTCCTGGTTCTGGAAATGCACCTTCTCGTCCGCCAGCACCGCCTGGGTGTCGCCGGCCAGTGTGGGCATCCAGTGCAGGTTGAGCGGCTTCAGATCGTCGGCCGTCAGGATCGCCAGCACGCCCGGGACCTCCGAGGCGGCGGCCTTGTCGATGCCCTTGATGCGGGCGTGGCCATAGGGGCTGCGGACGAAGTCGCCGTGGACCTGGCCTTTCAGGGCGATGTCGTCGACATAGTTGCCCTTGCCCTGGATGAAGCGGATGTCTTCCTTGCGCTTGCGGGCGCAGCCGATGCCGCCGAGGCTCTCTTCGCGTTCGGCAGCCGATGGGATGGGTGTGTCAGGCATTATTCGGCGGCCTCCTCGACGGCGTTCATCTTGTCGGCGGCACTGCGCACCGCCTTGACGATGTTCTGGTATCCGGTGCAGCGGCAGATGTTCCCGGCCAGACCGTTGCGGATCTCCTCATCGGTCGGGTTCGGGTTCTCCTGCAGCAGGCGGTGGGTGCGCATGATCATGCCCGGCGTACAGAAGCCGCATTGCAGGCCATGCTCCTCCATGAAGCTTTCCTGGATCGGATGAAGCTGGCCGCCCTGGGCCATGCCCTCCACCGTGGTCACCTCGGCGCCATTGGCCTGGGCGACGAAGACCGTGCAGGACTTCACCGACTGGCCGTTGATGTCGACCGTGCAGGCGCCGCAATGGGACGTATCGCAGCCCACATGCGGGCCAGTGATGTCCAGCGTGTCGCGCAGGAAATGGATCAACAGGGTGCGCGGTTCGGCCAGGGCCTCGACCTGCTGGCCGTTCACCGTCATTTCGATTGGCATCTTGTCCATGGTCTCAGGCCCCCTGTGCGCGGCTCAACGCCGTCTGGATGGCGCGGCGGGTCATGACGCCGGCAACATGCCGGCGGAAGTCCGGCGGCCCGCGCATGTCGTCGACCGGATCGGTGATCTCGATGGCGGCGGTGACGGCGGCGTCGATCGCCGCATCGTCGACCGCGGTGCCGACCAGCGCCTGGCCCGCCGCCTCCGCGTAGAGCGGCGTCTGGCCGACATTGGTCAGCGCGATCGCCGCCGATTTGCAGGCACCACCCTCCAGGGTCAGGACGACCGCGGCGGCGGCGGTGGCGTAGTCGCCGACCTTGCGCTTCATCTTCGCGTAGGCATGGCCGTGTCCGGCCGGCGGAACCGCGAAGCGGATCTCGGTCAGCACCTCGTCTTCCTTCAGCGCCGTGAAGTAGGCCGCCTCGTAGAAGTCGCGCGCCGCGACCTCACGATCGCCATTGGGTCCCCGCAGGACATAGGAGGCATCCAGGCACATCATCAGTGCCGGCATGTCGTTGCCGGGATCGCCATTGGCGACGTTGCCGCCGATGGTCCCGCGATAGCGGACCTGCGGGTCGGCAATGGTCTCGGCCGTCTCCTTCAGGACCGGGCAGGTCTCCGACAGCAGGTCGGAGCCGATCACGTCGGCCTGGGTGGTCATGGCGCCGATACGCAGCACACCGCCAGCCTCTGAGATGCCGGAGAGACCGTCGACCCCTTGCAGGTCGATCAGGTGCTCGGGCGCGGCAAGCCGCAGTTTCATCATCGGGATCAGGCTGTGGCCGCCGGCCAGCAGCCGGCTGTCGTCGCCATGCTGGGTCAACAGGGCGATCGCCTCGTCGACGGATGACGGGCGATGGTATTCGAATCTCGCCGGAATCACGCGTGCCTCCATTCGGTCCTGTTCAGATCCGACGGCCGACCCCTTGTTGATCGGAGCCTTGGCCGGTTGGTCACCCTGCCATGCCGGCCACAACCGGAACAGCAAGAGTCAGTCGACGGTAACACAACCTGCAGAGATTAACGCGAACTTCGTACTCTAAGAACCATCGACGCGCGAATGGCGGCTCCCGCGCATGAATGGCGGGTGGATTTCACGAATGGCGGGTCGAAATCGTAAATTGGTTAACAAAAACAACGGCTTTCTGATCGCCGCCAATTTCCGATTATTACCCCTAAAATCCAAGGTTGTATCGGAAGCGCGGGGTATCCGGACAGGAGAGCCTAGACTCCGAGCGCCGTCTTCAGTTGCCGGACCTTGCCGCGGCTGACCGGAATACGACGTGCCGCCTCGTCCTCGCCCAGCACGATGACCGCCTGCTCGTTCAACCGCTCGAAGGATTTGGCGTGGCGCATGTTGACGATGTGGCTGCGGTGGACGCGCAGGAACAGCTCCGGGTCCAGGCGCTCTTCCAGGACGGACAGGGACAGGGCGCAGAAATAGCCGCCCTCGGGCGTGTAGACCGTGGTGTAGTGGGCCTCGGCCTTGATGCACACGACGTCCTCGGGATCGAGCAGCAGCGTCGTCTTGTTGTGGGTCACCGGAAGCTTGACCAGCCGGCCGCCGGGATCACCGACGGGCACCGGGCTGTCCGGCTCACCGGTCGGGACGGCGGCGCCGGCCGGCGCCGGTTCCGGGATCGCCGCCAGCAGCGCGAAGCCGAAGATCAGGAAGGTGGCCACGGCCACCAGGATCGCCAGAAGCGGCTGACTCAGCGCCGGGGATTCCAGCACGATCTCCACATCCGCCGCCACCGGCAGGAAGCTGGCCGCCGCCATGGCGGTGTAGTGCATGCCGGAAACCGCAAGCCCCATCACCGCCGCCGCGGGGATCATGTGCCAGCCGCGCCTCAGGTTGAAGGCCAGCCACAGCGCCGCCGTCGAGGCCAGGATGCCCACGACGATCGACGCCACCACCAGCGGCGCGGAATAGGTGATGACGCAGTTCGCCCGGATCGCCGCCATGCCGACATAGTGCATGCTGGAGATGCCAAGCCCCATGAACAGGCCGCCGCCGACCAGCTTCAAGGGGGTGCGGTCGCCGATGCTGGCGAAATACAGCGCGATGCCGGTCATCAGGATCGACACCAGGGCGGAGACCAGGGTCAGCAGCGCGTCGTAATTGACGATCACCGGCAGCTCGAGCGCCAGCATGCCGACGAAATGCATCGACCAGATGCCGCCGCCCATCGCCACCGCGGCGCCCGCCAGCAGGGTCCGCCGCCACAACCCGCGCACCGCCGAAAGCCGGGCGCCCATCTGGAAGCACGTATAGGCCCCGAAGATGGCGATCACCACCGACAGGGCGATCAACAGCGGATCCCAGGAAACCTGCATATCCAAGCGATCCCAGCGCGCACGCACGGCGCATCGGATGTCCGAGATGGCGGGAGTGTAGCAGACCGTGTGGCGGAAAGAAGATGCCGAGCGTGCTCAGCTCGTATAGGGGACCGTGGTCTCCCATTCGACCGTCTCGACCGGCGCCAGGCATTTCACGCTGACCACCGTGATATTGTCGCGCGAGCCGCGTTCCAACGCCGTGTCGACCAGCGTCTGCACGCCGGTGTCGAGGTCCTCGCGCCGCAGGATGCCGGCGATGTCCTCGTCGGGCACGACACGCGTCAGCCCGTCGCTGCACAGCAGGAAGATGTCGTCGGCCTGGAGCCGGTCGTGCTTCTTGTCGAGCGCCAGGGACTGGTCGGCCCCGACCGCCCGGGTGACCACATTGGCCTGGGGATGGCTTTCCGCCTCGTCCGCCGACAGGACGCCGACATCGACCAGTTCCTGCACATGGCTGTGGTCGTGGGTGACCTGCAGGAACTCGCCGTCGCGCAGCCGGTACATGCGGCTGTCGCCGGCCCACAGGCAGGCGAAGTGTTCGCCGAAGGCCATCAGCACCACGACGGTGCTGGCGATGATCGAGCCATGGCCGCGCTCCGCCGCCTTGGCGCACAGCATCGAGTTGGCGCGCTCCAGCCGGTTGCGGGTCTCGGCCAGCAGGGTGCTGGCGGAGTTCGGCGGCGGCACCTGGGCCAGCAGGTCGACGATCAGCCGGCTCGCGTAGTCTCCGGAATCATGGCCGCCCATGCCGTCCGCGACCACCCACAGGCCGAGGTCCGGACGGTCCAGCGACGCGTCCTCGTTCAGCTTGCGGACGAATCCGACTTCGCTGACCGAGGCGGAGGCGAAGGCGAACGGCTTGGTCGACATAATCCCGGGTTCCCTCAGATGATGCCGGACCCGGCTGTCTGAAGGGGATCATCGCTCCCCTCCCAGCCCCACTTCTGCCAGCGTCCATCCAGGAAGGCCGCGAACCCACCCATATGCGGCAATCCATTGCACAGGATCAAAGACGGTTCGGCCTCCTCCGAGCCGACGTTCCACCAGATGCTGTATTGCGGGAAGACCCCGAGAAGCTGCTGGTTGATGAGCGGCGCGAAACCGGCCGCGACCGATTTGCCGCGGTCGAACCCGAGCCGCATGCCGTTCAAGGACGGATAGGCGTGCGAGGGCACGCCGTCGCCCGGAAAGGCCGGACCGGCCGACGCGCCCACCTCGCCGTCGAAGGCCTCGAAATCGAACGGGTCCTCCAGCGCCGACAGGGCCAGGCCCTCGGCCTTGTCGAACCAGTCGGCACCGGTCGTCGGCACCGCCGCGGGATTGCTGCAGCCGGCGAGCGGCACCGCCAGGGTGAAGGGGAAGTAGCGGCCGACCCGGTCGACGCTGGGCATCAGCACGCCGGCCATCACCTCCTCGCCGCACAGCCCGGCACTCAGCACGAAACGCCAGATCGGGCTGGTCAGGTAGATCGGCAGCCAGTCCTCGCCCAACTGCTCCTTGCTGCAGTTGATCGCCGATTGCAGCCACTGGTCCCAGGGGTCGACGAAGTCGCGCCCCAGCCGGCGGGTGACGAAATCACCCTTGGTCGGGACCTTGCCATGCAGTCCCGGCACCGACCCGCCCGGCATGCTCAAAGCTGCGGGCATCGGAACTGGCTCAGTTCGGTCAACGTGAAGGGGTTGAAGACGCTGTTGGCGCGCAGGTCGAAGGTCGCGTTCCGGCCGCCGACATTGAAGGTGACGGTGAAGCGGTCGGTCAGCGACGAGCGCTCGATATTGCCGGCGTCCAGCAGGCGGAAGAAGGACCACGGCCCGTTGGTGCTGAGCGTGGATTGCTGCCCCGGCTGCTGCGGCGACAGGGTGATCCGCGACAGCGCCGCGCCCGGTCCCGGCCACTTCATCGCCGACGGCAGCGGCGGACCATGGGCGTATTCCATGCTCTGGCCGTCAATCTCCAGGAACACCTTGGTGGCGTTCGGATCGAGCCGCTGCGGCGTGATCTCGAAGCTGGCGGACGGCCCGCCGGCACCGCCGGCGAACAGGGAGTCGCGTATCATCCGCGCCCGCCGGAACTGCTCCAGGATGGATTCGGGAATGTCGAGCTGGGTCTGGCCGGACCAGCGCCAAGGCCGTCGCGAGGTGTCGACCAGGCTCACCAGATGCTCGTTGAAGAAGCTGTCCATCAGCCCGCCGGGACCGAACACCAGGGTGAAGTCGGCGATGTTCACGTCCACCGAGCTGGCGCGAGACAGCGGGTAGCGGTTGCCCAGCGCGCTGAAGCACCGCGACTGCACATCGTTGCGCCACTCCGCGCGCAGCTGCGAGGAGGCGCCGCTGCTGGTGACCGCCTCGATGTTGCCGGCCAGGTCCTTCAGGATCTCGCCCACGGCCCCTTCCTGGGACTGCGCGGCGTTGCGCATCGGCTGGGTGGCGCCGTTCTGCACCATCTTCTGCATTTCCACCGGCGGATTGGCCGCGGCCACCGCGGCGTTGACCTGGCCGTAGAGCGTCGTGAACTGCGCGATGGTGTCATCGATCGGTGCCGGCGTTCCGTCGCCCGCGCCGACATAGGTGTGAAGCCACTCGAACTCCACATTGACCGGCGTGCCAGGCTTTTCGGACTCCGCTTCGCCGAGATCGCTGACCGCGCCCTGAACCCGGTTGGCCGCCGAGCCGATGCGGCCGAGCCGCGAGCCGATCTGTTCGACGATGCCCGCCGCGCCGGCGTCCTCCTGCTCTTCCTCCCGCACCAGCTTGGTCTCATCGGCGATCGCCATCATCGCCAGGCGATAGGGCGAGCTCTGTCCCTGCAGGCGGTTCAGCACCAGCGCCGTCAGGGCAAGATCGGTGCCCAGAGGACGCACCCGCATGTCGGTCAGGATGGTGTTCCAGAAGCTGGTGTAGTCGTCGAGGTAGAGCCTCAGCACATCGGGCCGAAGCCGCGCCAGCTGCTGCTCGTTGGCGATGACAGCCGCCTGCGGGCCGAGCACCCAGTTCTCGCTCTCGATGAATTCCTGCACGTCGTCGAGGGCCGGCAGGAACACCTCATGGAAGCCCTGATAGGTGTAGAGCCCGTCGACGCCGGCGGTCAGCGGCGTCTCCGACAGCCGCACCAGCACCTCCGACGCGTGCGGGCCGCCGGCATCGATCAGCCGCCATTCCGACAGCGCCTGCGCCGCCTCGCTGGTCCGGATCAGGTCGTAGCCGCGCACCGATGGCGGCAGCCCGGCCAGGGTCTCGCGGGCCCGCTCGACCAGCGGGCCGTCCAGCGCGACCGGCGTGACCGGGTTTTCCAGCAGGGCGGTGAGATGGCCCAGCAACTCGCCGCGGGTTTCCGCCAAATCGTTGCCGGGCAAGGCCTGGCCCCAGTCGAACGCCATCCAGGCGCGGACCAGCTCCTCGTTCATCGGCCCCTGGCCGCCGAGGATCAGGTAGACCTTCAGCGCCTCGTAAACGTAGTTCGGTTCGTTGATGTGCCGGCGCAGCTGATCCTCCAGCCGCACCAGCATGCGCGGCAGGAAGAGCCCGTTGAGGGCCCGCCGGTAGGCGGCCGTGGAGCGCGCGCCCAGCCTATCGCCCTGGTACAGGCCGAAGGTCATCAGCACCGGCACGCCCTCATCCTCACGGGCATAGCCGCCGGGCAGGTTGCGCAGGGTCTTCAGGGCCGGCAGCGTGTCCAGGATGCGCTGGTCGGGCACCGGGTTGACGGCGACAGCGGCCAGTTGCTCGTTGTATGTCCGGATGCCCGCTTCGTACTCGTCGATCAGCGCCCGGTTGGCAAAATAGCCGTTGATCCACAGGCCGGTCATGCCCAGCACGACGAGGATCGCCGCGGTATAGGCGCCGCGCTGGAGCCACAGGCGCAGCCGCTCGACCTTGCGATTGGCGCTGACGATCGCGGCCTCCGGGAACACCACGTCGCGCAGAAGCCGGGTCAGGAAATAGCTGCGGCCGCTGCCGGAGAAGGCGGACAGGGACTGGCGGTTGAGGCCGAAGGTGGAGGCCATGGCGCCCATCAACCGGTCGATGGGCGTGCCTTCCTGGGTGCCGCTGGTGACGTAGACGCCGCGCAGCAGGGCCCGCTCCTCATAGCGGCTGGGCTTGAAGATCTCGGTCAGGAAGTCGCGCATCGGCTCGCGCAGGGACGCGACCTGCGCCGGGAAGCCGTAGATCAGGCTGCGCCGCTGCACGTCCGGCTCCTGGTGCAGCCGTTCCAGCATGCGGTCGTTGAGCCGCTCCAGCAGCAGGTCGAATTCCTGGATGAACGCGGCGACCGCGCCCTTGTCGTCCTTGCCGTCGTCCAGCGCGAAGGTCATGCCCCAGGCCTGGTCGCGCTCCTCGCGGCTGAAATCGTCGAAGAACTCGACGAAGCCGGCGATCAGGTCGGCCTTGGTGAACAGCACGTAGATCGGGAAGCGCACGCCGAGGGATTCGTGCAGCTCGCGGATCCGAAGCTTGATCTGGCGGGCGTGGGCCTGGCGCTCGGTGTCGGTCAGGATCGCCATGTCGGCCAGGCTGATGGCGATCAGGGCGCCGTTGATCGGCTGCCGCGGCCGGTACTTCTTCAGCAGGTCGAGGAAGCCGCCCCAGGCCGCGCTGTCGACGGCCTGATGGCTGTCCTGGGTGGTGTAGCGGCCGGCGGTGTCGATCAGCACCGCCTCGTCGGTGAAGAACCAGTCGCAGTTCCGGGTACCGCCGACATTGCGGATCTCGTCCTTGCCGAGCTGGTCGGCCAGCGGGAAGCGCAGGCCGGAATTGACGAGGGCGGTGGTCTTTCCCGAGCCCGGCGGGCCGATCAGGATGTACCAGGGAAGCTGGTAGAGGTGCTGGCGCCCGGCTTTGCCGCCCAGCTTGGCCTTCTTCAGCAGCGACAGCGCGTCCTGCGCCCGTTCCCTGAGCTGCTCGACCTCGTCCGCCGAGGCCATCTCGTCCGGCGACGGCCCGGTGTCCGCCTCGACCATGTCCTCGATCATCTGATCGTTGGACCGCTTCTGGCGCATGACCGAGAAGAGATTGGTCAGGCCCCAGATGACGATGATCACCAGCACGGCGATCATGCGGGCGAATTCGGTCGATAGCGGCCGGTAGTCGGCGAAGGCCAGCAACGGCCCGAAGAACCAGACCAGCAGCGACAGGATGATCGCGCCGATCAGCGTGATCAGCCATTTCGCCGTGAGGATGGCAAAGAGCTTCTTAAACATCGTCGTCCACCCGGGCCCTTGTCGTGGCCCTTGTCTGGCGGCGCCCCTGGTCCATGCCCACCATGGCGCTATCCTCGCCGATTTGGTTGCAGCGTTGTGTGATGGTCGTCACTTCAGCAGCACCAGTTCTATGCGCCGGTTGCGGGCCTTGTCCTCGGCGGTGGTTTCCGGCGACACCAGCGGCCGGGTATCGGCCAGGCCCTCGGAGCGCAGCCGCGACGGATCGTCCAGGTCGCGGGCCACGATCGCGGTGGTGGCCTCCGCCCGCGCCAGCGAGAGATGCCAGTTCGACGGGAACCGCACCGTGCGGATCGCGTCTCCGTCCGAATGCCCTTCCACGAGCACCTCGCCGGGCTTGTCGTTGAGCGCCAGCGCGATGCGCTGCAGCAGGGGCAGGAAGCGCTGCTGCACCTCGTCACTGCCGGAGCGGAACATGCCCTGGCCGGTGATCCGGATGGTGATCGACTGGAAATCCTCGCCGACGGTGACCAGCCCCTCGGCGATCTCCGGCGCCAGAAAGCCCTCGATCTCCACCCTCAACTCCGGCGCCGGCATGGGCGGCGGCGGCGGCGGCGGTGCCGGCTGGACCCGCGCGATGGTGATCTCCTCGTTCGGCCGCACGATCTTGATCTGCTGGTCGGTCAGCTCGGCCGGCACGCTGAGCGCGTAGCTCACGCCGACGAAGGTCAGCGTCAGCAGCCCGGCGGCGATGGCGCCCACGACCCAGACCGGGACATAGGAGGTCAGCGGCCGGTGACCGGCATCGATGCCCTTCCAATGCGGCGACAGCTCGCGCTCGAACTCGCCGCGGTTGCCGCGGACGATGCGGAACACGCCGTCACGGATCTGGCCGTGGGTCGAGGAGCCACGCTGCTCGATCCGGTAGCGGCCCTCGAAACCGAGGGTCAGGCAGAGATACATGAGCTCCAGGACGTCCGCGTTGCGCCCCGGGTTCTTCTCCAGATGGCTCAGGATGTCGTAGAAGCGCTCGCCGCCGGACAGCTCGTTGTGGAAGGTGCCGACCATGCTGCGTGTGGTCCACAGGCTGCGGCTGCCCCACGGCGTGTTGAGGACCAGGTCGTCGACCGTGGCGCAGAGCGCGTAGCGGGCGGCGCGTACCGCCTCCGGGCTGGCGCCCGAGTTCAGGGCGGCGCGCTCGAACTTCTTGACCTCGTTGACCACCCGGTTGTGCAGGCCTTCGACATCGGAATGCGAGGCCCGGTTCTTCAGCCGGATCGCCAGGCCGAGCAGCGCGGAGGCCGAGGCCACCAGCGGGTTGATGCCGGTCTGGGCGATCGCCACCTGCGGCCCGGTCGGCATCGGCGCGGCACGCTGCTGCTGTTGCGGCGCCGGTGCTGCCGGAGCAGCCGGACGGCGGCCGCCGGGAGAGGGTCGGATGACTGTCTTCTCGGCGTCGTCATCCGGTTCGGCAAAAGGGTCGTCCTGGCTCATCGGCTCGCCTCCCTGATGGCCCAACACTCCATCTCGACCTTGGAGAAATCACCGGCCAGGTGGAGCGCCATGCCGCCGGATTGCGACAGGCCCTTCCAGTACTTGCTGGACCGGTCCAGCTCGAAATAGGTCACGCCGGCGTGGTACGGGATCTGCCGCGGCGCCACCGGCAGCGGCCGGACCGCGATGCCGGGCAGCGCCACGTTGACCAGCTCGCGGATCTGCTCCACCGGGCCGATCTTCACGTGGTTGGGGAACTGGCGCCGCAGGGTTTCGGTCTTCATGTCGGCGCGGACCGCCAGCACGAACTGGGCGTTGGTCAGCAGGCTGCGGTCCTGGATCTGGCCGACGCGGATGCCGTATTTGCGCTCCTGCAGCGGGATCGGGATCGCCGTCTGCTCGAGCACCGCGCTGAGCGACTGGCGCAGCGCCGCGATCACCGGCGCGAAGGTCGCCTGCAGATCGTCGTGGCGGTATTCCGGGAAGGCCGGTGGCCGCTTGTTGGCGGCCGTGAAGGTCGACAGCTCGCCGGCCATCTGCACCGCCTTGGCGTAGAAGGTCTCCGGATGCAGCGTCTCGACGCCGGCATAGTGGACCATCAACGGCTCGTAGCGGTTGACCAGCTGCAGCATCAGGAAGTCGGCGATCTCCGCGGCACCGCGGGTGCCGGATTCGGAGACCCGGCCGGCCAGCGCCTCGCCGCGATGGTGGAACAGCCCCTGCAGCTCGGAGACGAACCCGGACAGGGCCGTCGACACCCGGCAGTCCAGGGTCGGCGGGATGTACTTGTCGTCCAGCAGGATGTTCTTGTCGGTACGCACCTCGACAACCCGTGCCAGGCCCAGGCAGATATAGCCGGCCAATTCGTCGGTCTGCAGCTGGTAGCGCAGCCGCAGCTTGCCGACCTGCAGCGGCGACACCGTCTCCGAACCGGCATTGGTGTCGACCGCCTCGAACTCGCTGGTCGCGTATCGGGCGACCGTTTCCTCCTGCTCGGCGGCATCGACCTCGATGCCACCCGGCTGGCGCACCGGCACCGTCAGGTAGACCAGGCAGTCGCGGGTGTTCTCCGGCAGCTCCAGCGGCGGCGGGTGCGGCGCGTCCTCGGGCACGCTGAACGGCGTGCCGTCGGGCAGCACGCCGCGGCACGACGCGACCGCGAACTTGCCAGTGGCCAGCAGCTCGGTGTTGATCTGCAGGTCGGTCAGGCCCCAGCCATGCGGCCGCAGGCCTTCGGTCCGGCCCTGCACCAGCTTCTCGGTGTAGCGGCCCTGCTGCTGGAAATGCAGGGTGCGGAGGAACATGCCCTCCGACCAGATGACTTTGTTATCCCAGGACATGGGGCGATCTCGACAATGCGGCGCCGGCGCCCCGGCCCCGGGCGGGGTGGGGCGGCTCGGCTCCTTGGGTGCTGTAGGACATCACGGCGTCTGTCCCCCTACTGCAGGGCGACCGATTTCTCGCCGATGCTGGCGGTGACCGCCGTCGTCTCGTTCGGCGGAATCGGCAGCGTGGCGCGCCATTCGGCGCCATCGATGTCGTAGAAGGCGGCGGCGACGCCGACGAAGCGGGCATCCGGGCTCAACTCGCTCAGCACAGTCTGGCTGGCGCCGGGATTGATGAAGTACTCGTCGCTGCCCAGCAGATCGTCGCCCAGCACGCCGCCTTCATCCTGGCGGAGCTGGAAGAAATCGGCCTCCTCGAACGCCGCCGGCGATTTCAACTGGTAGACGCGGACCACCACTGGCGAGGGCTGGCCCTGGATCGCATTGGCATTCGCCGCCGCGGCCATGGTCAGCTCGACCACCGTCGGCGGCGGCGGACCGCCGCCGCAGGCCGCCAGAGCCAGAACCGCCACGCCAATCCAGGCGCGCGCCGCGCTGTTCAAGATCCCCATTTCCGCATCCCTCGTACTTTTTTCGTTTCACGCCGGCCACCGTCGCGCCGGTCTGACATTTTGGACGCGGTTGCCTCCCGTCGTCCGATACATCCTATACCAACGGAGATGGATCGTGCCCGGTTTCACCGCGATCGCATTCTCCCAAACCGGCTACAATCTCTTCACCTGCCGCTCGTAGGCCGAGGCGAATTCGCGGCCGAACAGGCCCTGGAAATCATCCTCGGCCTCGCGGGCGATCTCCTTGTAGAGCTCCTCGTAGAGTTCCCAATATTTCGCCTTGCGCGCCGCCGGCAGGATGCTCTCCAGCACCGACTGCGACTTCAGCCGCTTCTCCAGCGTGGCCGGGTCGAAGCGCCGCAGCAGCGCCGCCAGGGCGACCTGCATGCCGGCCATCACCGCCACCTGGTGCGCCTTCAGATCGCCGAAGCCCTCGCGCACCGCCGCCACCGGCGGCAAATAGGCGTTGCCGCCGCCGCTCTTCAGCAGCGATGCCAAGGCCTCGTCGACGGAGGGCGAGAATTTCAGCGGATTGTTCTCCTGCGGCCGGATCATCGTCCGTTCCAGGCGGAACTCGCTCTTGATCTCGGTCCGCGCCGCAAGGGTCTCCTGCAGCCCGTTGACCATCTCCCGGAACGCCTCGCCCACGGTGCGCATCACCGCCTCCGGATCGGCTCCGGCAAGCGCCGATTGGTCGAGCCCGGCGCCGCTGAGGAAGGCGGCCAGCGCGTCGGCCGTGCCGGCCGACGAGACCGGCGCGGCGGGGGCGGCCGGCGGCGGGGTCGGTGCGGGCGCCGGCGCGGCCTGGGCCGGGCGCGGACGGGCCTCCCGGCGCCGCGGCGCCGGCTTGGCGACCGGCGCGATGGTTTCCTGCGGCAGCGGCGCGTCGTCCTCGGCGTCCCAATCGTCGGGGATGGCCCCCGGCCCCAGGCTCTCGTCGTGGCGCACGGCCGGCGCCTCGAAGATCTGGGCTTGCGCAGGCACATGGTCAGGTTCCGCCTCGGCGCCGAAATCGGACTCGTCGCCGCCGCCCTCGCCCAGGATGTCGAAATCGTCCGGGATCAGTTCGCCGGAGGCCGCACCGCCGGCCGGCTTGTCGAAGGCATCGAGGCCGCCGCCACTGTCGGGCGTGTCGAACGCGTCGAGGGAATCCGGACTGCCGCCGATCGGCCCGTCGAGATCGAACTCGGCGAACGGGTCGTCGCCCGGCGCCTGGGCATTGCCCGGCAGGTCGGCATTGTCGGCGAAGGGGTCGGCCGATCCGGCCATGCCGCCGCCGGATGCCGGCGCCTCGAAGCCGGGCAGATCGTCGAAGTCATCACCGATCGCGCCGCCGGCATCCGCTTCGGCGGCGATCTCCACGCGGACCAGGTATTCCCCGAGGCCGATCTGGTCGCCGTCCCGCAGCCCCATGGTGTTGCCGCGGCCCAGCCGCTCTGGCGACTGGTTGATGAACACGCCATTGGTGCTGGTATCGGTGACGAGGAACTCGCCGCCATCATACTCGATGGCGCAATGGCTCTTCGACAGGTGCCGGTTGGGGTCGTCCAGCACCCAGTCGTTCTCGTTGCCGCGCCCCATGGTCAGCCCGCGGCCGTCAAAGCTGCGGGAGTCGATCGGCGTGCCTTGCGGATCGTCGCCGCGCGTCAGTATCAAAGTCAGCTTCATTGCCGTCCCAAACGCGCCCGCTCAGGCGCGCAATCCGTACCCCAAACCCTTCGAAGGTCTATTGTGTCGCATTTTATCAAATTATGCGACATCGGTGGGTATTTCCCGTCCGACCACCCGCGACGCGATCATGCGGGGGCTTCGCCGCCCCGCCCATTGCCGCCCTGCGCCACGTCGATGCCCTTGTCGAGGTAATCGCGGAACCGGTCCGGCGCCGTCACCGGGTCGCCGCTGAAGGCCGCCAGCAATCCGGCCGCGGCCACCGCCGTGCCGGTCAGCTCGTCGGCCGGCGCGACCGGTTCCATCTCCGGCGGCGTCATGCTGTCGCCGCTCCAGAACGCGGCCGCCGCGGCCCAGCTCGCCGGGCTGTCGAATCCGGCCTCCTCGGCCGCACTCATGGCCGAGCGCCGGTTCTCGTCGGTCGGCTTGCGCACCCAGGTCTCGGCCAGCTTGACCAGGGCCTCCGACGTCTCGTCGGCGTCCGGTATGGCGTCGCGGGCGCACAGGCAGGCCCACCAGACCGCCTCGCGCTTGGGCAGCGCATGGGCCAGGAAGCGATTGGCCTCCTGGATGCGATCCTCCTCGACAAGCTTGTCGAGGAAGGCCTTCGGCGACATGCCCTCGGCCAGCAGCGGCATGACCTCGGCCGCCTGTTCGTATTTGCCGCAGATTTCGGCGGCCGTCTTCGCTTGGATCTTCTTCAGTTTGCTCATACCGATGCCCACCAATTTCCAACCGGTATTCGAGTTCTCCAGAGTGCCAACGCGCCGAGCATCAGTTGATCTTCACCAGCGCGCCCTTCACGGTGTTGATGCCGCCGGCCTCAAAGTTCGCCATGGCGCCGCCCTTGGCCTTCAGCGTCGCACTCCCGTTGATGTCGATCTGCACCGACTTGATGGTGATCTTGGCCGGCTCGAGCTTGATGCTGCTTGCGCCGCATTTCAGCTCGATCGACTTCATCGCCTCCAGCGAATCCTTGCCGAGGCTGACCTTGGTCGTGCGATCGCCCTTCTTGACGATCAGGGTGTTGTCGCCGGTGTCGACCGAGGTCGTGCGATCGCCCTTCTCGACGGTCAGCGTCTCATCGCCGGTCTTGATCGTCGTCGTGCGGTCCTTCCACACCTCCAGTGTCTGACTGCCGTCGGACGCCTCGCTGCACCCGACCTTGATGTCCTGGTTGTTGAAGATCTCGAGGGTCTGGTCGCCATCATCCTTCTTCTCGAACCCGACCTTGTGGGTCTCGTTGTTCTCCACGACCGTGTTCATGTCCTTCTCGGCGTGGAAGTATATCTCCTCCGACCCCTTCTTGTCCTCGAATCGCAGTTCGTTGAAGTTGGACCCGGCGCTGCCGTCCTTGGAGCTGAGCGACTTGAAGCCGGACTGGGTCTTGTTCGCCGGAAGCGCCCAGGGCGGCATGTTGTCCGCGTTGTAGACGCAGCCCGTGCAGATCGGCTTGTCGGGGTCGCCCTCGAGAAAGTCGACGATCACCTCCATGCCGATCCGGGGCGTGAACACCGCACCCCATTTGGCACCGGCCATCAGCTGCGCGACCCGGATCCAGCAGGAGGACTTCTCGTTGTTCTCGCCGAGCCGGTCCCAGTGGAACTGGACCTTGATGCGGCCGTACTCGTCGCACTCGATCTCCTCGCCGGAGGGGCCGACCACCACCGCGGTCTGCGGTCCGCGCACCACCGGCCGCGGCGTGCGGCGCGGGTGCCGGTAGTTCACGTCATCGGGGATGCAGGTGAAGCTGTTCGAATAGGAGGGCGGCCCGGCATCGGGATAGATGCTGGTGTAGTCCGCCGCCGCGTGGCTGGTGGAGGTCAGCGCGTATTTCTTGCCGACCTCGGTGGAGATGTCGTGCCGCGCGATCTCGAACTTGCCGCCCGGCGAGAAGGTGCGGCAGGTGCCGTTGCCGCCGGCCACGTCATAATTGGCCTCCTCCTCCTCCATGCGCAGCTTGGACAGCGCCTTGCCGTCGCCCTTCTCCAGATAGCGGCCGGGATAGTCGTAGTACTCGTACTTCGACAGGTCCGGCGTCTTCAGGATGGTCTTCTCCGGCGTCTCCAGATCGTTCTTCGGCTTCTCGAAATTGTAGTCCTGCTGGGTCCACTTGCCCGACAGGAACTCGTAGCGGTGCGAGAAGTCGGTGATCGCGCCGGACGGGACCTCGACCTCGTGGCACTCGACCTTCTTCTCCTCAAGGTCGTAATAGGCCGACTTGCTGTCGGCGATGACCATGTTGTGCTTGCCGTCCTCATGGGTGAAGTAGAAGAACATGCCCTCTTCTTCCATGAGCCGGCAGACGAAATCGAGATCGGTCTCGCGATACTGAACGCGGTAGACGTGCTTCTTGTAACTGCCGGAAAGCTTGAACTCGAAATCGGTCAGGCCGTATTCGCCGAAGACCTCCTCGATGATGTCCTTGACGGACTTCTCCTGGAAGATCTTGCAGTCGGAGGTGCGGCTGAGGAACCAGGTCCAGGGCACGACTTCGGCGTGGTAGGTGCGAAAGCCGCGGGTGCGCTTCGGCCCGGCATGGAAGCTCTTGACCACGCCGTTGAAGATGCGCGGGTCGGCCTCGGCCCGATAGACCGTGAACGTGACCTTCTTGCCGAGGATCTTGTCGGCGTCCAGCGCGTCGTCCGGCGACATCAGCTCCAGCCGGTAGCTGAACAGCTCCGACAGGGCTTCTTCGCCGTCGAACGCGGTCAGGACCAGCTGGTCCGCTCCGAAAGGCGAATCGATCGTCAGCCAGCGATCCGACTGGTCAATGGTCGCCGCCATGGATTACCTCCTATCGTGCCGCCCGGCGTCCGGGCTGTGTCTTGGGCGGTCCGAGCCCGCCACTGTCAAACGTACGGTAAGACTGCACCGGGCGGAACCGCGCTGCTGTGCCGAACGTCACTTTCCTGGACCGGTTGGCGATTTTGCCGCGAGCCATGCCGACCCGGACCCGGGAAAGAGAAAGGGCGGGGCCGCGATGGCCCCGCCCAGGAGAAGACCGCAAGCGGTCTTTGGCCTTAGACGGCCTTGGTGGTGACCAGGTCGTAGCCCTTGGTGACCGGGCTGCCGGACTCGTTGTTGGCCTCCAGCGGGATGTACTTCATCTCCACCTTGGTGAAGTTGATGCTGACGCTCTCCGACGGGCGGTCGCCGCCGCTGGAGACGCTGTAGCTGCTGACCAGCGCGTCGGTCAGCTTGTACTCCAGGTAGGTCTGGCCGGGGCTGCCGGTGGAGACCAGGTGGATGGTCGCGGCCTTGCCGGTCTGGCCGGTGCACGACTCCTGGAACAGGTAGACCGAGGAGGTGTCCATCTGCTTCGTGCAGGTCACCTCGGAAACCGACGGCTCGGAGGCCTCGCGGTTCTTCGCCGATCCGACCGGGGTCATGATCGCGCGGCCAACGCCCCACTGCAGCGACTCCAGCGTGATCCACTTCTTGTGCTCGTCATGGGTGGCGTCGCCGTCGATGCCGTCATACTTCAAGTAGATTGCCATAGTTCCGGTGTCCCTTCGCAATACCATAGCCTGCATGCGGATCATGCCCGGGGGCCGGCCTGCCCGCGGTGACGATGGTCACAACCGTCGGAAAAATCAGAATTTTTTGAGAAGCCCGGGTCCGGCCCGGAGATCCGCGCCGGCCGCCTTCGTCAGCGGCGGCGTCGCGGCAAAGAAAAGGCGGGGCCAAACGGCCCCGCCCCGAACGGTTCCACGATTGTCGCGTCGAGCGTTAGACGGCCTTCGTGGTGACCAGGTCGTAGCCCTTGGTGACCGGGCTGCCGGACTCGTTGTTGGCCTCGAGCGGGATGTACTTCATCTCCACCTTGGTGAAGTTGAGGGTGACGCTCTCGGCCGGACGGTCGCCGCCGGTGGAGATGCTGTAGCCGCTGACCAGCGTGTCGGTCAGCTTGTACTCCAGATAGGTCTGGCCGGGGCTGCCGGTGGAGACCAGATGGATGGTCGCGGCCTTGCCGGTCTGACCGGTGCACGACTCCTGGAACAGGTAGACCGAGGAGGTGTCCATCTGCTTCGTGCAGGTGACCTCGGAGACGGACGGCTCGGAGGCCTCGCGGTTCTTCGCCGACCCGACCGGGGTCGAAATCGCGCGGCCAACGCCCCACTGCAGCGAGTCCAAGCTGATCCACTTCTTGTGCTCGTCATGGGTGGCGTCGCCATCGATGCCGTCGTACTTCAAGTAAATCGCCATAGTTCCTGTGTCCCTTCGCAATACCATAGCCTGCATGCGGATCATGCCCCGGCGCCGGCCTGCCCGCGGTGACGATTGTCACAACCATCGGAAAAAACGTGACTTTTTTCGAAGTGCCTGAATCCGGGTCGGAATCGCGGTCCCTCCGCCGCCGCGCGAGGCGATGGCGCGGGCAAATAAAAAGGGCGGGACCCGAAGGTCCCGCCCAGGAAAACCGGTGTTGTTCGATCCGGCGTCAGACGGCTTTGGTGGTGACCAGGTCGTAACCCTTGGTGACCGGGCTGCCGGACTCGTTGTTGGCTTCCAGCGGGATGTACTTCATCTCCACCTTGGTGAAGTTGATGCTGACGCTCTCGGAAGGACGATCGCCGCCGGTCGACACGCTGTATCCGCTGACCAGGGCATCGGTAAGCTTGTACTCCAGATAGGTCTGGCCGGGACTGCCGGTCGACACCAGATGGATCGTCACCGCCTTGCCGGCCTGGCCGGTGCAGGCCTCCTGGAACAGGTACACCGACGCGGTGTCCATCTGCTTGGTGCAAGTAACCTCGGCGACGGACGGCTCGGAGGCCTCACGGTTCTTCGCCGACCCGACCGGTGTCGCGATCGCGCGGCCGACACCCCATTGCAGCGACTCGAGCGTGATCCATTTCTTGTGCTCGTCGTGAGTCGCGTCACCATCGATACCGTCGTACTTCAGATAAATCGCCATCTTGCCTACTTCCCTTCGCGGATTTGAAGCGTACGAGTGGATTGTGCCTCGCCGCTTCCTGCTTTGCCGTGACGGCAGTCACACCTGCCGCACCGGCCTATGATTGGAAGGCGCAGGCGGCCCGATCGTCACCGAGCCGGCCCGTCCAACGCCTTCTGGCGGAACCCTATCACCAATTTTAGCAAAATTCGACCGGTTTCCGGCCTCTTTCTCCTTTTAATTGATCTCGTAAGTGAAGGTCTCGTCGTCGCCGAGACCCACCTTGACCTTCGACACGGACTCGCCCTCGGCCATGCGCTCCAGGAAGCGGCCGGCCAGTTCCGGCAGCAGCGTCCGGGTGAGGATATGGTCGATATTGCGGGCGCCGGTCGCAGTCTCCTGGCAGCGCGCGACGATGCTGTCCACCAGGGCCGGGTCGTATTCGAACTCGGCGTCGTAGTTCTCCTGCACCCGCGTGGCCACGCGGCCAAGTTGCAGCCTGATGATGCCCTTCATGACCTCGTCGGAGAGCGGGAAATACGGCACCAGGGTCACCCGGCCCAGGAAGGCCGGCTTGAAGAACTGGTTGAGCTCCGGCCGCAGTGCCTCGGCCATGCCCTGCTCGTCCGGCATGGTCTCCGGATCCTCGGCCAGCTTGTGGATGGTGTCCGTGCCGGCGTTGGAGGTCATGATGATGACGCAGTTCTTGAAGTCGATGTCGCGGCCCTCGCCGTCCTTCAGCATGCCCTTGTCGAACACCTGGTAGAACACGTCCTGCACGCCGGGATGGGCCTTCTCCATCTCGTCCAGCAGAACGACGCTGTAGGGTTTGCGCCGCACCGCCTCGGTCAGAACGCCGCCCTCGCCATATCCGACATAGCCCGGCGGCGAGCCCATCAGCAGCGAGACCTTATGCTCCTCCTTGAACTCCGACATGTTGATGACGGTGACGTTCTGCTCGCCGCCATACAGAAGCTCGGCGAGGGTCAGCGCGGTCTCGGTCTTACCGACACCGGACGAGCCGACCATCATGAACACACCGATGGGCTTGCGCGGATCGGTCAGCTTGGCGCGGGAGGTGCGCATCGCCTGGGCGATGGCGTCCAGCGCGTGGGACTGGCCGATGATGCGCTCTTCCATGCGCTCCTTCAGATCGAGCACGGCGCGGATCTCGTTGGAGACCATGCGGCCGACCGGGATGCCGGTCCAGTTGGCGACGATCTGGGCCACGGCATTGCCGTCGACGCAGACATTCATCAGCGGATGCTCGCCCTGGATCTCCTCCAGCTTGGCGGAGAGCTCGTCCAGCTCCTTGCGTGCCGCGACCAGTTCCTCTTCCGAGGGTCCGCCGGCCGGGGCCGCTTCGGCACCCTCCTCCGCCGCGGCCTCGGCGTCGCCGTTATCATTGCCATGGGCCGATTCCAGCGTCTGGCGCAGCTCGCGCATCCGGCCGATCAGCTCCTTCTCCTCACCCCAGCGCTCCTCCAGCGCGGTGAGCTCAGACTGGACCTGATCCTTCTCCTCGGCCAGGGCCGCCAGCGTGTCCTCGTGCTCACCGCCGGTGGCCAGTTCGCGGCCGAGAATCTCCACCTCCACGTCGATCTGCTCGATGCGGCGGCGACGGTCCTCGATATCCGCCGGGGTGGCGCTCTGGCTCATGCCGACCCGCGCGCAGGCGGTGTCGAGCAGACTGACCGACTTGTCGGGGAGCTGGCGGCCGGAGATGTAGCGATGCGACAGGCGTACCGAGTCGACCACCGCCTCGTCCAGGATGCGGACGTTGTGGTGGGCCTCCAGCGTGTCGACCAGGCCGCGCATCATCTCGATGGCCACCTTCTCGCTCGGCTCCTCGATCTTCACCACCTGGAAGCGGCGGGCGAGTGCCGCATCACGCTCGAAGTACTTCTTGTATTCGGCCCAGGTGGTGGCCGCGATGGTGCGCAGCTCGCCGCGCGCCAGGGCGGGCTTCAGCAGGTTGGCGGCGTCGCCCTGCCCGGCCTGTCCGCCGGCACCGATCAGGGTGTGCGCCTCGTCGATGAACATGACGATCGGCTTGGGCGAGGCCTTGACCTCCTCGATCACCGATTTCAGCCGGTTCTCGAACTCGCCCTTCATGCCGGCGCCGGCCTGCAGCAGGCCCAGATCCAGGGTGCGGACATCGACGTTCTGCAGCGCCGGCGGCACGTCGCCGGCGGCGATGCGCAGCGCGAAGCCCTCCACCGCGGCGGTCTTGCCGACGCCGGCCTCGCCGGTGAGGATCGGGTTGTTCTGGCGCCGCCGGGTCAGGATGTCGATGACCTGGCGGATCTCGCCGTCGCGCCCCAGCACCGGATCGATCTCGCCGTTGCGGGCGCGCTCCGTCAGGTTGATGGTGAACTGGTCGAGCGCGGCGCTGCCAGCGGCGGCCTGCGCCGGGGCGGCGGCCCCACCGTCCGCCGCGGCGGCGATCGCGGCTGCCTCACCGGCGGATTCGTTCGTGTCGTGGATGATCGTCGCCAGATCGCGGCGCAGGGTCTCCGGCGGGATCTTGGCGAACTGGGCGGAGCCCTCGCGGGCGATCGGCGCCAGGCTGTCGTCCAGCAGCAGGGCCGCCAGGATGTGGCCGGAGCGGACCTGCGGCGCGCCATAGGTCAGCGACGCCTGCACCCAGGCCTCGCGGGCCAGGGCGACCACATGCGGCGACAGCGCCGGGGCGCGGGAGTTGCCGGTCTTCAGCTTGTCCAGCACGCGGGTCAGGTCGGCGGTCAGCCGGGCGGTGTCCACCTCGTATTGCCGCATGATGGCGGCCAGGTCGTTGCCACTGTCCTCCAGCAGCTTGAGCAGCCAGTGCTCGATCTCGACATTGTAGTGGGTCCGCGAGAGCGTCAGCCCGGCGGCGGCCTCCAGGGTGCGGCGGCACGGCTCGTTGAACTTGGCGACGAGGGATTTCAGGTCGACGGTGGCCATGGGTAGCTAGCTCCTCCAGCTGTCAACGGACGCAGACGCCGAAGGCTCATGCCCGGCCCCTGCTCCCATAACCCGATACCGCCGCCAACTCTTCGATCGTCCAGGTCCTGGCGGGCAAGTCTCGGATTTTCTTAGTTTATTTCAGTCCCCACAGCGTCCCGGAACGGGCCCAGACCACCCATGCCTAGGACGCGTTTCATTATTATCACAAATGCAAGACATTTTGCACGCACCAACCCGGCGGTTGCGAGCGCGGCCGGGGCACCACCGGTGCGGTTCCGCGCTGTCGCCGGCTCGCCGGATCACAGCGCACCCATGTCCGTCAGGATCGGCAGGCGTTGGTCGAGGAACTTGCCGACGAGCCCGCCGATGATCTCCAGATTCCCGGCCTCGTCCTCGCAGCGCTTGCCGTCCAGGGTCATCACCTCGCCGCGCGCCCGGATCGGTTCCCAGACATGCGGGCGGAGGGCCTCCAGTTCGGCCGGGACGCCGTCGGCGATCGCCGCGTAGCAGAGCCGCTCGATCAGATCGGCCTCGATCCCGGTGCCCAGCACCGGGGCGGCCAGCGCCTCCCTGGCCTGGGTATCGATCTGGCGGGCCCGAATGGACAGCGCCCGGTTGAAGCGCTTGGCCGCCGTGCCGGACGGGGACTCGGCCACCGCCGGCAGGGCCTGGCCGGATCCGATCAGCATGCCGGCGACCTCGATCGGATGGGCATCGCTGTTCCCGCGCACCGCGTCCAGTTCGACCAGATCTCCGACCGCCTTCGGTCCCTCGGCCAGCGCGTCGAAGATCGGCTCGTAGACGTCCTGGTTGACGGTCGCCTCGCCCTGGGGAACCTGTATCGTGCGGGTCGTCGCCGATCGCGGCACCTGCAGCGCCAGGCGCACGTCGCGCAGCTGCAACTCGCGCTCATGGCCGGTCAGACGGCGCTGGCCGCGCACATAGATGTCGCGGCGCAGGCGGCGCGGCATGCAGCAATCCTTGACGAACTCGCGCAGCATGGGATCGTCCAGCACGCCAAGCAGCTCACGCTGCTGGGGCTTCAGCACCAGGTCCAGGAAGTTCTCGATCACCTTGGCGGAGCCGACGAAGTCCAGCTTCGCCTCGAGCATGTCGCCGGCGACGTCGGTGAAGAACAAGGGCTGCCAGCCGGTATTGAGATACTCATGGGCGAGGTAGCGCCGGTTGCCCTTGGCAAGGGTCTCGAAGATCGACTGCAGATAGGGGTTGTCGTTCAGGAAGCCGGCATCGACCGATACCAGCTTCTCGGCAAAACGGATCGCCGCCTCGACGCGCTGCTCCGGCCCGCCGGTGGCCCGTTCGCCGAATTCCCGGATCAGCCGCTGCACGCCGATGCCCAGGCTCCAGCCCGGCATGGCGTTGTAGCTGACATAGACGGCCCCGCCAGGCTTCAGGTAGCGGCGCAGGAAGCGGATGATGTCGGCGCGGATCGTCGTGCCGACCCAGCTGTAGACACCGTGCAGCGTCACATAGTCGAACATCGGCAGGTCCGGCACCGCGCCGGCGACCAGCTCGTCGAAGCCGCTTTCCAGGAAGGTCAGGTTGTCCAGCCCGGCCTCGTCGGACAGCGCCTGGGCCCGGGCGATATGGGCCGGGTTGAAATCGACGCCGAAGAAGGAGGCCCGCGGATTGGCCGCCGCCAACACCGTCGTCGTCAGGCCAACGCCACAGCCAAGCTCGCAGTAGGTGTAGCCGCCGCCGGTGGAGGGCGGCTGCACGCCGTTGATCAGGCAGGCGAAATCGATCTGGGCCGGGGCCAGGTCGCCATAGAACGACCCGACATACTCCACGTCGGACACGTAGCCCGAACTCCAGTCACTCATATCCATGTCCTCCGCGGTGTGATTTAGCCGGCATTTCTCACGCCGATCTCACACCTGTTCTGCATTGTCGCCGGGGCCGGTCAGAACCGGTCCAGCAGATACACCGCGTCATCAACGTCGTCGCGATAGGGCGCCTGCTTGATCCAGGTGTTCCAGCCCAGCCGCGGCACCCCCTCGCCCTCGGAGACGAGCTGGCATTCCGGCACCTCGTCCTTGTCCAGGGTGAGCTGCACGTCGACGCTGAGGCCGGGGCCGATATAGAGCCGGGTCAATTCAGACAGCTTCTTCAGATCGTTGCCCGACGGCATGAAGCGCACGAATTGCGCATAGGTCAGCGGGCCGATCCGGATGCGGAAGCTGCCCTGGACGTCCCAGACCCGGTCGCCCACGACCGCGTTCACCCCCAACTGGCAGAAGCAGGCCTCGGCATCGTGGGGGCCGGGCATGGCAGTCAGCTCGTCGGACGCGAGGTTCATCCAGCGGCCCTTGAACTGCTCGATCTCGACCCGGCGCTCGAAGTAGTCCGACAGCATGGCCTCCAGCCCGGCCGCCGATTTCGGCCCGTGGGCGAGGTAGCCGGAATAGTGGACGAATGCCTCGTCGTTGACCGTCAGCCGGTCCCGCAGATGCCCGGACCCGAGACCGATCAGGTCGTACAGCGACTTGCTGATGGCGTCGTTGCCGCCGGGCCCGCCGCGCTCGTAGGACGGCGGCAGCCGGTACTTCTCCCAGGCCCGGAAGAACAGCGAGATGGTCCGGTGGTTGAAGAGATCGAGGAAGTCACGCAGCGAGACGCTCTTCGCGCGGACCGACTTGATCAGGATCTCGGTGAATTGCTGCGGCAGCACGCCGCTGGTGCCGGTGAGCCCCATGAAGCCGACCGACAGCTTCGGCGGCCCCGGCGGGCGTTTGGCGTCGGGCTCGGATGTCGACTCGCGGAAGGCGCCGATCTCGGATGTCGGGAAGGCCAGCGATTGCGCGGCGGTGAACCGGACCGCCTCGCGCTTGGGATCGGAATCCTCGCCGACCGCCCGCAACGCCTCGAAGCGCGGGTCGCGGCCCTGCCGGCGGCCCAGCTGCTCCAGCACGCGGACCGCCTGGAAGAACTCGAAGTGCTGCGGCTTCTTGCCGAGCGCCTCGATCAGATTATGTGGCGATCGCCCGCCCTTGGCGGCCATTTCCGCAATACCCCCGGGCGGCCCTGGACCGTAGCGGTCAGCCGCGTGTACGAGTTGATGGAACAATAGAGCGCCAGGAAGCGCTCGAGCACCGAGGCCAGCAGGAACAGCCCACTGCCAGAGAAGCGCTGCGCGTCGAACTCGATCGAGACGTCGACGCCACGGCAGAAGGCGCCCATGTCGCGCGCCGGCGCCCGCGCCACGCCCAGACGGCTGCGCACGCTCAGGACGCTGTCGATGATCGCGCGGGTCTCGGCGGAATCGCGGAAATCGTAGAGCTTGAGGATGTCGCGCAGCGCCTCCACGCCCTCCTCGCCATCGGTCAGCGACAGATGGTTCAACGACAGGTGCGAGATCAGCCGCCAGCGGCCGCGATCGCCCATCGGCGGGCGCAGGGTCGAGGTCGGCGGCGTCACGCAGCTCACGCTGGCCACCGGCGACGCGCCCTCTACCAGCTGCATATGCGGATGGCCGCCGCCATAGGGCAGCTTGGACGGCAGGTCGCGATTCAGGCAGGTGGTGCCAACCGTGACGACCCATTCCGACGTCGCGGCCGGATTGAAGTCGAGATCGACCAGCGACAGGTAGACCTCGGTGCCCGGGTCGCGGCGGCCCGCGGCGCGCCGGGTGGCGTGCCAGAAGGTCTGCGGCCCGTCCGCGCCGTTGCCGTGCTTGACCGAATAGAACGGCACGTATTCGACCTCGTCGCCATCCGGCGAGGTGGCCATCACCGAGTCGATCGAATAGACCTCGGTCGCGGCCGGCCGGCGCGCATCGGGCACCACCCGGTACTCGCTGATCGCGTGGCTGAGCTGGATCGGCTCGGCCTGCTGGTGGAACAGGTTGACGATCGGCGTGCAGCCCAGCGCGAAGGTCTCGTCGGAGACGCTGCGCTCCAGGTCGGTGGACGCCCGGTTCATGTAGAGGAAGATTTCCAGCTTGTTGCCGGCCTCCACCAGGGTCTTCGCCGACAGCCCGACGATGTCGAAGAACAGGAACTTCTCCGGGAAGGTGAAGTACTCGGTCAGCAGCCGGTAGCCGACGAAAGACCGGGCCGGGTAGCTCAGCATGCCCTCGTCGCGGTCGAAGCCGACCGGCTGGATGCTCTCCGGGCCGAGGATCACCGGTTCGGGGTCGGAGGCGGATTCCGCCAGCGCCACCGATACCGTGTTGTTCATGATCAGCTCGTAGAGCGGATAGACCTGCTGCGGCTGGCCGCGCAGGAAGACCCGCAGCCGGTCCGGGGCCAGCTCGGTGAAGGTCATCTCCGGGTTCAGGCAGGTCAGGGTGAGCCGCAGCGAGGCGACCGCACCGCTGGCCCGCGGGTTGGCCGGCGCCACCAGCGGCCGGCCGGTCAGGGCAGCGGCCTCGATCTGGATCGGCCACAGCTCGACCGGATAGCAGGTGCGGAACAGGCAGGGCTCGCCACCGACCGTCTCGGTCTCCAGCTCCGTGCCCTTGGGAATGCTGTAGGACGTGGTCAGGTCCGGCTCGCTGCCGAAGCGCACGATCGACATGGACGGAACCGGCGCCAGGTAGTGCGGGTACAGGACGCCCAGCAGCGCGTCGGTCAGCTCCGGGAAGTCGTCATCCAGCTTGTGCCGGACCCGGGCGTTGAGGAAGGCGAAACCCTCGATCAGCCGCGCGACATAGGGGTCCTCGACCGCATCGGCGCTCAGCCGCAGGCGTCCGGCGATCTTCGGATGCGACTCCGCGAACTCCGCCGCCAGCCGCCGGATATAGGTCAGCTCGCGGTTATAGTAGGGAAGAAGCTCGTCAACCATGGGCCGAGCTCTTCACCAGCACCGTCTGGGTCGACGGCTCCATGGTCGAGTCGAACACCACCGGCTCCGGCGCCGGGTCGGCGTACATCAGCGCCTCGATGCGGAACCGGATGGTCCGGTCCAGCTTGTCCGCGTTGTCCAGCAGCACGACCTCGATGCTCTGGAAGCGCGGTTCGCAGCGCCGGATCACCTCCTCGATGGAAGTACGGAACTCCTCCCGCGCCCGGTCCGACGCCATGTTGGCGCTGGTGAATTCGGGAATGCCGTAATTCACCAGCGAGGCCTTCAGCTCCTTGTGGTCCGGATGCCAGCTCTTGCAGCGCTGCCGGGTGTTCAGCAGCATCTCCAGATCGCGGCGCACCGCCGCGCGCAGCTCGGCGAGCGACTGGCCGCGCGACTTCGGCGGATCGACGGTGCGGTCCGGCTGGTCGTCCAGAAGACGGTCCAGCACCGACGGCTGCAGCGGCTGGTCCAGGTCTACGCGGGCCATGGCAGGGGTATCCGGTTGCTCTGGCGGCGGAGGGTGCGCTTGGCGGCGCCCCGGCTCAGTCGCCGAACTCCAGCGACTGGATCTCCATGATCGGCATTGCCTCCTCCCCGATCAGGAAGGTGCGCTGGCCGACGCCCCGGACCGGCTCCCCGTCGCCGCCGACGAAATCGGTGACCCGGCCGAGCTGGGTGCGCTCATCGACCTCGACGCCCGGCGTGACATAGATCGCCGGCAGGTAGACCTCGCCGTCGGGCCCCTCGTTCACGTCCATCGATGCGCGGCGCCAGATCAGGTCGCGCGGACGCTCCGGCCGGTGCATCTCGATCGTCGCCACGCGCTCGGTGGGAATCCAGTAGTACTTGCCGGTGCTGGTCAGCACCTCGAAGAAGCCCGCGGTCATGTCGTCGAGGTCGCGGATATCGTCGAAGGCGGTGCCGTTGCAGGTGCCGGAGACCTTGGGGCGCTGTTCCTCGGCATCGGTCAGCAGCTTGGCGGCGGTCGCCACATCGCCATCCTTCAGCGCGATCGAGGCTTCCAGATGCAGCTTCAGGTGATCCGGTGGATCGCCCAGGAACTCCGGCACCCGGCCGTCGCCGAAGAATTCCCGCCGGGCCATCTCGGCGCGGATCTGCTGGCGGAACAGGGACAGGCCCAGCGCCGCCTGCGGATCCTGGGTGCCCATCAGGTCGAGCATCTTGTCCGCCCGTTCCAGGCCGCCCTCGAAACACAGCAGCTCGGCCAGGAAGCCGCGCTTGTCGACGTCGCCGGGCTTGGCGCGGACTTCCGCGTTCATCGCCTGGATCGCATCCTGAAGTTTTCCGGCCTCGAAATGTCCACGTGCCGACTCGGTCATTGCCTTCCCTCCTGACGCTTCACGCGCCTTCCTGTGCCGCCACTTCCGTGACCAGCTTGAAGCTCGATATCACCTGGTCCAGCTGGAAGTGCGGCCGCAAGTGGATCGTGCAGTTGAAAATCCCCGGATTGCCCGGGTTCTCCCTCACTTCGACATCGGCCTCGCGCAGCGGGTATTTCGCCTTCTGCTCGTTGGTCGCGTCATCGTCGGCGTTGGTATATTCCAGCAGCCATTGGCGCAGGTAGCGCTGGCATTCCTCCGGCGTCGCATAGGAGCCCACCCGGTCGCGGCCGATGACCTTGACGTAGTGGGCGAAGCGCCCGACGCAGAACATGTACTGCAGCATCGACGACATGCGCGCGTTCACATCCGCCGCCAGCGAGCTGTAGCGCTTGGGGCGCTGGGCCGACTGGTTGCTGTAGAACAGCGAGTACTCGGTGTCCTTGCTCTTCGAGAGCGGGATCAGGCCGAGATCGCTGAGTTCCTTCTCCTGCCGCTCGGAGACCGAGACGTCGGTGGAGATCTTGATGGCGATGCCGTCCTTGTCGGTGCCGAAGCTCTGCACCGGCAGCCCGACCACCAGCCCGCCGCTGATCTCGTCGCGGCGCACACCGCGGATATCGGCGAACCAGCCGTAATTGTCGTAGGCGCGGATCAGCACGCTGGCGAAGGCGAACACCGCGGTGCCCCAGAGGTAGTCCTCGCCGGTCGGGTCGGACACGTCCTCCCAGTAGCGGAAGCCGTCGACCCGCGAGCCGTCATCCATATAGGGCAGCCGCATCAGCACCCGCGGCAGGGCGAGGCCGACGAAGCGGGAATCCTCGGTCTCCTGGAAGGAGCGCCAGCGGGCGTATTCCGGCTGGCCGAACTGGTCGCTGAAATCGATCGGCACGCCCATGTCGCGGAACCGGTCGATGCCCAGCATCACCGGCGAGCAGCCGACCACGAAGGGCGCGAAGGCGGCGGCGGCGATCTGCGACATGGCCTTCAGGGCGGCGACGTCGTCGGTCGGGTGGCCGGCGCCGCGGCGGTGCCAGACCTCGTAATCGCCGATCAGCACGCCATAGGGCTCGCCGCCCGGCATGCCGAATTCCTGGTTGTAGACCAGGTTGAACAGGTTGCTCTGGTCGAACTCGATGGCCCGTTCCAGGTCGCGGCAGATATCCGCCCAGCTGATGTTCAGCGCCCGGATCTTGACGCCGTCCATGCCGTCGCTCTGGTTGACCAGGAAGGCAACGCCGCGCCAGGCCGCTTCCAGCCGCTGGAAGCGCTCGTGGTGCAGGCAGGCGTCGAGCTGCGCGCGCATCAGCCCGTCGATCCAGGCGATCTCGCGATCGATGGCGCGCAGCAGGCGGCCGCGGTCATAGGGTTGATCGAGTGCGGGATGCTCGCCGAACCACTGCCGAAGCGCGTGGCCGGTTTCCGTCTCCGTCAGGAACTCGCCCAGATGGGCCCAGCCGACGCCCTTCAGGCTGTCGTCCTGGCCCTCCAGGACCACATCGACGATGCGATCGCGCAAAGGCGCGACCGCCGCCCGAAGCACGGGCGGCGGGTCGTCCTGTGGTGCGGGGGCAGTGTCGGCCTCGTCCCGCAGATCGACCGCGCCGCCCTCCGCTTCGTCGGGCACAATGTCCATACGGTGGTCAGCCCATCTGCGGGATCCGGGCAACCATCCGCATCGACGTCGTCAGCTCTTCCATCTGCAGCCACGGCCGCATCCAGGCCACCGCGTTGTACGAGCCCGGGGCACCCGGGATCTCCTTCACGGTCACCTTGGCCTCGGCCAGCGGATACTTCGCCTTCATCTCCTGGCCACCGCCGGCATCGGCGTTGACGTAGTTCTGGATCCAGCGGTTGAGCCAGACCTCGCAATCCGAGGCCTCCATGAACGAGCCGATCTTGTCGCGCGCCATGACCTTCAGGTAATGGGCAAAACGCGAGGTCGCCATGATGTACGGCAGGCGCGCCGAGATGGCGGCGTTGGCCGTCGCCTCGGGGCGGTCGTACTTCTTCGGCTTCTGCGCCGTCTGGGCCCCGAAGAAGACCGCGTAGTCGGTGTTCTTGTAGTGGCACAGCGGCAGGAAGCCGAGCTTGCTCAACTCCGCCTCGCGGCGATCGGTGATGCCGATCTCCGTCGGGCATTTCTGGTCGGCGTCGCCGTCATCGCTGGTGAAGACGTGGCTCGGCAGGCCCTCGACCTTGCCGCCGCCTTCGGCGCCGCGGATGGCCGTGCACCAGCCATACTGCGAGAAGGCGTCGGTGAGCCGGGCACCCATGACGTAGGCCGAATTCATCCAGCAATAATCGTCATGCTCCATGCTCTTCTCGGCACCGGCGGAGTCCTTCGGCGCCTCCTCGAAGGCGAACTCCTCGATCGGGGAGGTCGCCTCGCCATAGGGCAGCCGGGCCAGGGCCCGGGGCATGGTCATGGTGACGAAGCGGCTGTCCTCGCTCTCGCGGAAGCTGCGCCACTTGGCGTATTCGATGGAGTCGAAGATCTTCTCCAGATCCCGCGGCTTGGACAGCTCCGAGTAGCTCTCGAACCCGAACATGCCCGGCGCCGACGCGGTGATGAACGGCGCAAAGGACGCCGCCGCCACGTTGGACATGTTGCTCAGCAGCTCGATGTCCTCGGGATGGTTGGTGAATTCGTAGTCGCCGATCAGCGCGCCATAGGGCTCGCCGCCGGGGGTGCCGAACTCGTTCTCGTAGATCTTCTTGAAGGTCTGGCTCTGGTCGAACTCGACCGCCTTGCTCAGATCCTTGTAGAGATCCTTCTTCTTGACGTTCAGGCAGCGGATCTTGAGGCCGGCACCGGTCTCCGAGTTCATCACCAGGTGATGCAGGCCACGCCAGGTGCCCTCCATCTTCTGGAACTTCTCGTGATGCATGACGGCGTTGAGCTGCTTCGACATCTGCTCGTCGATCGCCGCAATCGCCTTGTTGAAGGTGACCGTCAGGTTCTTCGAATAGGTGACGGTGCCCTTCAGGGCCTCTTCAGACAGGGTCTTCAGCAGCTCTTGCGCCCGGTCGGGCTCCGTCTGCTTGGTCGCCCCGATCGCCTGGTCGAGCAAGCTGACCTCGGCTGCGCCCTCCGCTTCTTCCGTTGCGGCCTGGGCCTGTTCTTCGGTCGAGCTCATGCTTACTTCTCCTCTCCGCCCTCGTCACCGCCGGAGGCATCCACGCCCAGCTGGTTCGAGAGTTCGCCAAGTTGCTCTTCGTTCTGCAGCACGTTCTCGAGCAGGTTCTCCAGGTCTTCCGACCGGTCGACCTTGCTCATCAGATCGCGCAGCTTGTCCCGGGTTTCCTGCAGCTTGCGCAGGGGCTCGACCTGCTGCACCACACGGCCCGGCTCGAAGTCGTCCATGGAACTGAATTTCAGATCGACGGCCATCTCGCTGCCGTCGCCGGCCAGCGTGTTCTCGACCTTCATGCTGGCGCCCGGGGTCATGCGCGCCATCACGTCATTGAAGTTGTCGCGGTCGATCTGGATGAATTTGCGGTCCTTCAGCGGCGCCAGCGGACTGGTCGGATCACCGGAGAAATCGCCAAGCACGCCAACGACGAAGGGAAGCTCCTTGAGGACCGCGGCCCCTTCGGTTTCCACCTCGTACGTGATGTGGACGCGCGGCTTCCGAACGCGCTTCAACTTATCATGTATGCTTGCCATGGCCCGATGGCCTCCCCTCTTGCCTTCGCGGTACGATCGCCGAAACGCACCGCCCCGGCGGATGAAAACAACCGATCATGCGCAACCGGACGACGTGGCGCAACCGACCATCATCGTCACGGGAGCAACTTGCCTTGCATTTTATAGAAATTTTTTTCTCGCGTGAACCAAAATTACCGGCCTTTCGTCAAACTGTGCGAATTCGCCGCTGCCAAGCCGGTATTTCGGCACCCTATTCCTCTTCCTTGGGCTGAATCCCGGCCCGCGCCAGGAAATCCTCCCGGGTCGACTGGTCCTGGATCAGCTCCGCCAGCAGTTCCGGCAGGCTGAGCCGGCCGCGCCGCACGAGATCGTCCAGGGTGTAGGAGATCGGCGAGTGCGGTTCGGTCTTGCGGAAGAAATCCGCGACCTTCAGCAGCTGCTTGAAGGCATCCTCGCGGCTGGCGATCTGGGCCGCCACCTGGACCCCGCCGCCGGCCGCCGCCGGAGCGCCGGCGCCGTTGCCGGCCACCGCCGCGCCTTCCTCGCCTTCCGCGGCCTCCTCCGGATCGGCCACCGCGACCAGGTCGCGGCTGACGAACTTGACCGTGTCCAGCACGCCACGGAGCGTGTTGCGGATGTTGGAGGCCGACGGCGCGTCATGGCCGGCCTTCTCGTCCAGCACGGTGCACAGAGCGTCGAACGCCTCCAGGGCCTCTTCCAGATCGGCGATCAGCCCGGTGTAGAAAGTCGGCGACGATTCCGACACGCTCTTCTCGAAATCGTCCATCGGCACAACGCCGGCGGCGATCCGGGCCTGCTTCTTCTCCTCGTCGGTGATCTTGGCCAGTTCCATCGCCTGGTCGTAGTGCCAGGCGGCGAACGGGCCGAAGCTCGTGCCGTCGGTGATCAGCACCTTGCGGATCGGCTGGATCAGGGTGCCGTCGGCGCCCTCGCCGTTGAGGCCGGACAGCGGCGCGACCTTGGTCTCGACCCCGTCCTCGTCCTCCAGCGGATAGAGGCCGTCCCAGAAAGTTTCGACCATGCCCTTGGCAAGATTGAAGCCGTCGCGCAGGCCGGCGAAGCCATGCGCCCTGAGCTGCGCCTCGATCAACCAGCTCGTCAGCTCCAGATCCTTGGCCTTGGTCTGGATCAGGTTCGGGGCGGTCTCAAGGATGGTGCGCCATTCCTCGGGGAGCCCGCCGCCGGGCTCGTCGTCGGCGTCCAGGCTGCGCTCGGCGGCCCGGGCCGCGGAGCGTGCATCCTTGACCTGATAGTAGTCCGATGTCGGCGAGACGTCCTCGCGGAGGTCGACGCCCGCCGGGTTGTCGCCCTCGATCGGAGCGAGCAACTGCTCGATGTCCAGGGTGGACGGCGATGCCATGGGTTCTGCCCCATTGTCGGTTGTTGCCGATGCCTTTATGTCTGTCCGGCAGCCATGCTGTCGGGCGGCGCACGCTAGCATAGCGCTGCCGCCGCGTGAAAGGGAAAGGGCCGGCGCCAGGCGCCGCCGCATGGGAGTCCGAAATGCGTATCGCCTTGCATACTCCCGCACTTTCGGCCGGGCGGGGCCGGCCGTCCGGGGCCGCCGGGGCGACCGACGCCCTGGCCGCCGCCCTGTCCATCGCGGGCCATTCGGTGGATGTCGTGGACGACACGGACGCCGATCGGATCCTGGCCTTGGCGCAGCAGTCAGGCCAACTGCCGGACGCCTGGCTGACCTATGGCCTGCGCCCCGACACGCCCGATGCGGTGGGCGCCGCCGTCGCCCGCGGCCTTGGCATCCCCTATGTGCTGGTCGACCCGCGCGGTGCGGCGCCGGGGCCCGGCGTCTCAAGTGCGGGCGCGGTGATCGCCCTGTCGGATGCCAGCGCCGACTGGGCGGAGTCCACGCTCCCCGGCACGCCGATGACCCGGCTCCTGCCGTTCATCGATCCGGGCCCCTATGATTCCGTCCGCCGACTTCATACCGCGCAGTCGGCGGCGATCACCCACCGTCTCGCGCTCGACACCGACACGCCGCGCCTGCTCTTCGTCGGCGACATGCACCCGGGCGACGGGCTGGAGTCCTGCAGCCAGATGGCGCGCGCCATGTCGCGGCTGGCCATGGTCCCCTACCGTCTGATCGTGATCGGCGACGGCCCGGCGCGCGGGGAGGTTGAAGCGATGCTGCGCCGGCTGCCGCTGGGGCGGGTGCATGTGGTCGGCGGGCTGCCGCCGGAAGAGGTCATTCCCTATTACGCGATCAGCGACATCCTGCTGGCGCCCTGCGCCGGCGGCACCCATGGGCGGACGCTGCTGGAGGCGCTGGCGACCGGGCTGCCGATCGTCGCCTGCGACACGCCGGGCGTGCGCGATGTGGTCCATGACGGGATGACCGGCCGCATCGCACCGGCCGGCAATGCGGAGTCGATGGCGATGACGATCGCCTTCCTGCTGCGCGAACGGCGCTTCCTGGATTCCCTCGCGCTCGCGACGACCCAGTCGATCTCCAAGGACCATCACATCGTCGCCGCTGCCGCGGCCCTGGACGAGGTGCTGACCGGGCTGGGCCTCGGTTAGGCGCCGGCCCGGCCGTCAGATCAGGAGTTGCAGTCGGCGACGACCCGGCGGCGGCAGTCGTCGGACTGACGGCCGTTCTCGCTCCAGCAGGCCTGGCGGGCGCCATCCATGGCATCGCGTTGCGAGCCGGCGGTGGCGAAGTTGCCGGCGACCACCGCGGCGCACTGGCCGGCGCCGAACTCCACATGGATCCGGCAGTAGTTGTGGCCGCATTTCGCCATGGCGCAGTCATTGGCCGCCTGCTGGCTGGACATGTCCGTGCAGACGCCGACCCGCCGCCAGTTGGCGATGCTCATCGCCATGGCGCCGAAATTGCCGCTGACCGCAGCGACCTCCTCGCTGCCGCGCTCGGTGACCGGCGTGCTGATCGCCACCAGCCGGTTGCGCGCCAGGTCGGCGAAGACGCCGTCCGGGAAGCGGCTGAGATAGGCGAAGTATTCCGCCGCGTCGGTGCTGTCCTGGATCGACTGCCAGAACAGCATGTCGGCCTGGAGGTCCGCGTTCTGCGCCGGCTGCACCGGCTGCGCGGGCTGCGTCGGCACCACCTGCTGGACCGTCGGCTGCGCCGGCGCCGCGGCGACCTGCGTGCCCATCGGCGGGTTGAGATAGAACTGCTCGGCGCTCAGCGAGCCGTACACGAAGGGCTCCTGGCGGCCGTTGGTGGCGGTGATCACGGTGTCGCGCACCTTGCGGAAATAGTGGCCGATCTCCACGCCCGGCTCGTCGAGATGGGTCAGCAGGGCGGTGGTGAACGGGCTGTTGAATCCGGTGCCATCCTCGGCCACGGAGCCATCGCGAGTGGCGAAGGCGACCAGCGTGTCGGCCGGCGCGTCGACGCGACCGAGGCCACGGCCGACCGCCGTCGAGCGGGTCGGACCCATATTGGCCTGCAGCTGGTCGGAGAACGGGTTGTCGCGGCAGGCGTCGAGGATGACGATGGCCAGCTTGCGGGCCTGCGACACCTCGCTGAGGATGAGGTTGAGCGGCACCGTCTCATAGTTCAGATCGCGCTCGCGCCGCAGGTTCACGTCGACCGGCAGCAGATAGTTCTCGCCATCGACCTGGATCCCGTGGCCGGCATAGAACACCACCGCGATGTCGGCGGTCTCGGCCATCGCGCCGAAGGCCCGCAGCGTCGACACCATGCCGGCGGCATCGAGGTCGATGCCTTCCTGGACCGTGAAGCCCAGCCGGCGCAGGCTGTCGGACATGGCGAAGGCATCATTGGCCGGGTTCGGCAGCGCCGGTGCGCTGACATAGCTGCTGTTGCCGATGACCAGGGCGACCCGCTGATTGGCGCCCTGCGCGGCCGCCGGAAGCGCCCACAGCCAGGCGATCAGAAGTGCGAGGACAAGGACGGCGAGGCTTTCGGCGACAATCCAATGCCCGTCGCGCCTCGTGGTGACCTTCGCGGTGTCCTTTGCCAACCGTGCCATGTCTCGCCTCCCGTCGTCCGGTCCGGATACTGATCCCGAACCTGTCGAATTCTCCTTCGTGCCCCGGAATGGACCGCACGACCCTCGTGGCGGCGATCCGTGATGCCGTCTTTGTAAAGGGCATGAAACACCGCGGCAGTGACGAACGTCACCACCGCGGTGTCGAAGCTCGGAAGGCGGTATATGCGGCCGTCGGCCTATTCGTTGCAGGCGCTGGCGATCAGCTCGCAGGTGTAGTTGCGCCCGGCATCGGCGAAGCAGCTGATCTTGGCGGCCTCCACAGCGTCGTCCCAGGTATCGCCGACGCCATAGCCCTCGCCGCCGCCCCATTCCCGGGACTCGATGAACGCCAGGCATTGCCCGGCCCCGGTCTGCGCACGGATCTCGCAGGCACGGCCGCACTGCTCCAGCGCGCACGCGTCCGCGGCCGCCTGGGTCGGCATGTTCTTGCAGATGCCGCGCCGCACCGGGTTGGGCGTATTGCTGGTGGCGATGGCGCCGAAGCTGCCGACCGGGTCGGGCGGCGGCACGACCGCCACCTGCGGCGCGGCCTGGGCCGTCGGCACCTGGACCGGCGTCGATGGCTGCGGCGCGGCCGCGACTGATTCCGCAGCCAGCGTGGTGACCGAGGCGGCCTCCTGGCGCAGCCGCGCCAGTTGCTCGTCCGTCAGCGTGCCGTCGGCGGTGACGCCGATGGACCGCTGGAAGGCGAGGACGCCGGCGCGGGTCCCGGGCCCGAAGATGCCGTCGATGGCGCCGCTGTACAGCCCCAGCCGCCGCAGCGCGACCTGTGCCTCGCGGCGCTCATTGACCGACAGATCCGGTTGCGGCGGCAGCAGCAGCGCGGTCTCGGTGCGCTCTTGCGGCGCGGCGGCGGCCGGCGGCGCGGCGGCCCGCTCGCTGGCCACGATCGCGGCGATGCGGTTGCGCGCCAGGACGGCGAAGACGCCGGTCGGGAACTGCCGCAGATAGGCGTCGAAATCGGCCTTGTCGTCGCTGTCCTTGATGGATTCCCAGAACAGCCGCTCGGTGTCGTTGGACACGCCCCGGGGTTCCTGCGGCGTGACCGCGGTGGAGGGAGACGGCACCGTCGGCGGCGTGATCGCCGCCTGCTGGAGGGCGCCGGCGGCGCCCGGGTTCAGATAGAACTGGTCGGCGCTCAGGGAGCCATAGACGAACGGCTCCTGCCGGCCATTGGTGGCGTCCATGACGGTGTCCCGCACCCGGCGGAAATACTGGCCGATCTCCAGCCCCGGCTCGCTGAGATGGGAGAGCAGCGCCGTCGTATAGGGGCTGTTGACGCCGTCGCCGTCCTCGGCGACCGCGCCGTCGCGGGTGGCGAAGGCGATCAGCGTGTCGGCCGGCGCCGCCTCGACCCGCGCCAGGCCGCGACCGACCAGGGAGGACCGCGTCCCCATCGACCGGGCGAGTTGCAGGGAGAACGGGTTGTCGCGGCAGGCGTCCAGGATCACAACGCCGAGGCGCTTGGTCTGCGCCACCTCGGTCATGATCAGCTCCAAAGGCACGCCCTCATAGTTGAGGTCGCGCTCACGGGCGAGGCTGACATCGGTCGGCAGCAGGTAGTTGATGCCGTCCACCTGTATGCCGTGGCCGGCATAGAACACCAGCGCCACGTCGGCGGTCTCCGCCAGGGCGCCGAAGGCCCGGATGGTGTCGTACATGCCGGCGGTGTCGAGGTCGATGCCCTCCTCGACGACGAAGCCCAGATTGCGCAGCGAGGCGGACATGGAGAGCGCGTCGTTTCGCGGGTTGGCGAGCGGCGGCGCGTTGATGTAGGCGGCGTTGCCGATCACCAGCGCGACCCGCTTCAGATCGGCCTGGCCCTGCGCCTGGGTGGTCGCGGTGACGGCCAGGGCAAGGCCCGCCAGCGCGGCCAGACGCCGGAGCGCCGCCCCGGCTCGTTGCACCGCGGAGACGTCATCGCGGCGCGCGCATGTCGATGTCGTCATCGCCCACCTATGTTCGTGATCTCGACGCGACGGTTCACGTCGCCGTCGGGATTGCCGGTGTCCAGCGGCCGCGCTTCGCCCCAGCCCACGTCACGCAGGCGATCGGGGCTGACGTTGACGGTCCGGATCAGGTAGTCCCGGACCGCCCGCGCCCGCCGCTCGGACAGCAGCAGGTTGTACTCGGCGGACCCGACAGCGTCGGTGTGTCCGGCGATCAGGAAGCTGAACTCGTTCAGCTCCCGTGAGGTAATGGCGGCACCCAACTCGGCAAGCACCCGTTTCGCCTCTTCGGTCAGGCGATCGGAGCCGAATTCGAACTGGATCTGGAAATTGACCGTGGGCTGGCGGCCCAGCGAGCGGGTGCTGGCGATCGCCGGCGACCGTGCCGCCGCGTCGCCGGCCGCACCCGGCGGGGTCAGGGCACGAATGAAATCCGCGGCGGTCGGGTCGGTCATGATCTTGGCGTCCTGGGCCATGGCCCGCCCGCCGACGAGAATGACCAGCACAATCGGCAGCAGCATCAGGCTCCGGGTCGTCTGGATGCGTGTCATCAAGCCTCTCCAAGAACGCGTCGTTCCGGTGCGCCCATCCGCTCTTCCAATGCCGTCCGCAAATCCCTGTGCCATGTCCATTGCCATCCCCGTTGCCCCGGTTCGATCCCGGCGCCGCCCGCGGCACCAGGCCCGGATGTCGTCATCCCTGTGGCCGCGACGTAATGAAAATGTAGCTGCCCGCCGCGGGAGTCGCGAAGCCACGCCGCCGCAGCGCCGACAAGGATTCGCTGAGCGCCTGCAGGTAGGCCGAGGCCGGTTCGGCGAACGGGCGGGGCTCGCTGAACAATTCGACCGGCGTGGAAATCGCAACGATCATGTCGGTTCCATAAGGCGGGTTGATCACCAGGTTCGGGTCGCCCGGAAAGCCGTCCGGTCCGCCGCCCACGACCACCATGCCGCCGCGCGATACGCGGTTGTTCGGCCTGCGGTCGGTCGGGAACAGGTGATAAACATTGCCCTCCTTGTCGATGAAACTGACGTAAAGGTATCCGTCGATCTGGTCCGCCGCTGTGGCGCGGATCACAAGGGAGTCGTTCTGCTGGTAGATCAGCGACTCCTTGTTCGGCTGGATCAGCGGCGCGCGGCCCTGGCCCGGCTCGATGCCGGCCTGCGCCTCCAGGACGCCGATGGCCGCACAGAACGGCCAGGGCCGGATGCTGGTCGACTCGATCACTCCGCGCACGCCGTTGACCGAAGACAGCGCATTCAACAACTGTCGCAGGTCGTCGTCGCCGGACAGGTAGCCGGTGACCATGACCCGCAGATCGTCGGTCAACGTGGCCGAAAGCCGGGAGCACTCGAACCCGCCCAGAACCTCGTCGACCTCGCTCTCGATCAGCACCCGGTCCGGCAGGCTGGCCACCTGCACCGGCGACGTCGCGGTCTGCTCGATGGGCTGGGTGGTGGTCGAACCGATCTCGGTCGGCGTGGTCGTGGTGGTGGTCTGGACGGAGGCCGGTTGGGACGCGGGCTGACCGCCGCCGAGCGCAGAGCCGCCGCCCAGGGCACCGCCGCCAAGCGCGCTTCCGCCAAGCTGGCTGCCGCCGCCAAGCGCGCCGCCGGGCGAGGTCGCGGCCGTGGTCTGGGTGGTCTGCGTCGTCGATGTCGGCTGGGTTGCCTGCGTGGTCGCCGTCTGGCCGCCGAGTTCCGTCCCGCCGCCCGCGGACGTCGCCGCGGTTCCGGTCTGGCTGCCCGCCTCCGTCTGCCCGGCCACGACCCCGGACTCGCCGCCCAGGAAGAAATAGGCCCCGCCGCCTGCGGCCACGAGGACCAGCGCGCCCAGACCGGCGACCAGGCCGATCATGCCGCCCTTCTTCTCCGTCTTGGCGCCCGCCTTTCCGGTCTTGCCCTTGCTGCGGGCCTTGCCGGATGCCGCCTGCAGCGCCGCCATGGATTGCGGCCGGTCGTCCGGGCTGGGCTCCAGCATCCAGGCGATCTCGTCGCGCAGCGCCGCCGGCACGTCGCTCAGATCCGGCACCGTCCGCCGGGCCTCGAGCACCGACATGTGGGTCTTGCCCATGTCGAGCGGCCGTCCGACTGCCGCCGCCGCCAGCACCAGGCCGACGCTGTAGATGTCCGACCGCGCGTCGACATTGCCGCCATAGAGGCCGAGCTGCTCGGGCGAGGCATAGGAATACTTGCCCGCGAAATCGCCGCCGATCACGGTGCGGGCTTCCGGGTCGGCCAGCTTGGCGATGCCGAAATCGATGATCTTGGCGTTCTCCAGCCGGCCGCCCGGCAGGATCACGTTGTCCGGCGACATGTCGCGGTGGATGACGCCGGTCTCATGCGCCGCGCCCAGCCCCATGGCCAGCCGGTCGCGCAGCATGATGACGTCCTGCACCGAGAGCGGACCGTCCTTCAGCACCGCCGACAGCGCCGGGCCGTCGACGAACTCCATGATCAGGTAGAGGTGGCCTTCCTCGTCGCAGACCACGCCGTCATAGCCGACCACCGCCTCGTTGCGGACGTTGCGCAGCACCGCCGCCTCGCGGGTGAACAGGTCGATGACCTTGGGGTCCTTGGCCAGCTCCGGCAGCATGATCTTGATGGCATGCTTGGTGTCGAGCTTGACGTGGCTGGCCCGGTAGACCTCGCCCATGCCGCCGCGGGCCAGCAGCTTGTCGATGCGGTAGGTGTGGCTGAGCACGGCTCCGGGCGCGACCGAGAAACCGGCGGTCAGTTCGGACTGGCTTACCAGCCTCGTCTCGTCGTCCATCGAGCTCATGCCCTTCCCCGATCCGGCCGCCCGCCCGGCTGATGCCGTCCGTGAATCCAGGCTCCTGCCGCAGGCCGACTCCGCGCCGCGCCATACTGCGCGGGCAACCGGCCGGATTCAAAGAAATTCTCGGCGACCGGCCGGAACGCCGCAGTGAGCGTCGTCACACCCGATGGCGGAACCGACTCCCGGGATTTGCCGACGGCGAAAGGCCGTCGACAGCCGGCGCAGCATTTTCCACATTTACAATCCCCCGGGACGATGGTCCCGTACGCGCCGACGGCGCGCGGACGCCGAGGAGGGAATGGGATGGAGACGGTAAGCTTCACGCGCATGGCGGACGGCACCCGCGCGGACTACGAGTTCCTGGCCAGTCACGAGCAGCGGCACATCGACGCCCTGCCCGACCGCATTCTCGAGGCGCTCCGGGCGATGGAGCATTCGATCGACGGCTACAAGGTCTCGCGCCTCACCCATTCGCTGCAGACCGCGACCCGGGCGGAAGCCGACGGCGCCGACAAGGAGATGGTCGCCGCCGCCCTGATCCACGATCTGGGCGACGACCTGGCGCCGGAGAACCACTCCCAGCTCGCCGCCGCCATCATCCGGCCCTATGTGCGCAAGGAGGTCACCTGGGTGGTGGAGATGCACGGCCTGTTCCAGACGGCCTACTACGCGCCGCAGCTCGGCCGCGACGGCGACGGCCACCGGCGCTACGCCGACCATGAATGGTACGAGTCCTGCGTGCGCTTCTGCCGCGACTGGGACCAGGAGGCCTTCGACCCGGACTATCCGACCCGGCCGCTGTCCCATTTCGAGCCGCTGATCCGCGAGATCTTCTCTCGGCCGCCCTTCGACCCGGCGGTGATCGAGGGCCGGGCGGCGTCGTAAACAACCAATCCAACCACAGAGACACAGAGACACAGAGAACCAAGAGAGGCGATCTGGCCCCGTTCTACTCGTGCGTCATTCCCGCGAAAGCGGGAATCCAGTCGATCCTACCGGTACCTGGATTCCCGCTTTCGCGGGAATGACGAAATGATGGGGTCGGGCGATATGGCCTCCCTTGGTTCTCTGTGTCTCTGTGTCTCTGTGGTGAAATCATGAAGAAAATCGGCTTCATCGGCCTGGGCAATGTCGGCGGCAAGCTGGCCGGCAGCCTGCAGCGCAACGGCTTTCCGCTGATCGTCCATGAGCTGGATCGCAGCCGGGCGCGGCCCTTCGTGGATCGCGGCGCGGGCTGGGCGGATTCGCCGGGGCATACCGCCGATGCCGCCGACATCCTGATCACCTGCCTGCCCTCGCCCGCCGCCTGCGCCGAGGTGATGGAGGCAAAATCCGGACTGCTGAGCGGCCTCGGGCCCGGCAAGACCTGGCTGGAGATGAGCACCACCGACGAGGCCGAGGTGAAGCGGCTCGGCGCGCTGGTCGCCGAGCGCGGGGCGGCGGCCCTGGACTGCCCGGTCTCCGGCGGCTGCCACCGGGCCGCAACCGGCAACATCTCGATCTTCGCCGGCGGCGAGCGCGCCGCCTTCGAGGCGGTGCTGCCGGTGCTGTCGGCCATGGGCCGGCGCATCCTGCATACCGGGCCACTCGGCTCGGCCTCGGTGCTGAAGGTCGTGACCAACTATCTGGCCAGCGCCAATCTGGTGGCGCTGGGCGAGGCGTTGATCGTGGCCCGGCAGGCCGGCATGGACCTCGCCACGACCTACGAGGCGATCCGCATCTCCTCGGGCAATTCCTTCGTGCACGAGACCGAGAGCCAGGTGATCCTCAACGGCTCCTACGACATCGGCTTCACCATGGCCCTGGTGCTGAAGGACCTCGGCCTGTTCCAGGACGTGGCCGACCGCGCCGGAACCCGGCTGGAAGTCTCGCCGATGCTTGGCGACATCTTCCGCGATGGTGCGGAGCGCTACGGGCCCGACGCCTGGTCGTCGATGATCGCCAAGCGGCACGAGGATGCGGCCGGGGCCAACCTGCGCGCCGAGGGGTTCCCGCCCGAACTGGTCGATGACGAGCCGGAGCAGCCCGGTGGCGAGGTCGCGGTCAGGGCTCCCGCGAGGTGATGAAGACGTAGCTGGCGACCGGCCGGCCCTCGATGCCGTCGACGGCGGTCAGCGCCTCGCTCAGTGTCTGGAGATAGGCCGAGGCCGGCTCCTCGAACTGCCGCACGTCGTCGAACAGCGGCACCGGCGACGAGATCGCGACGATCATGTCGGTCCCCAGCGGCGGGCTGATGGTCAGCGCCAGCTCGCCCGGATTGCCGCCCGGCCCGCCGCCGACGGTGATCTCCTGGCCGGCGAAGACACTGTTGTCGGGCCGCTGGCTGCTCGGGAACAGGTTGTAGACCGACCCCTGCTTGTCGATGAAGTTGACATAGAGGTAGCCGTCATAGAGCCGCGTCGACGTGGCCCGGACCACCAGGTTGTTGCCTTCGTAGTAGATCAGCGACGGGTTGTTCGGGCGGATCGCCGGCTTGCCCGGGAGGCCCGGCTCCAGCCCGGCCTGGGTCTCCAGCACCTCGATGGCGGCGCAGAACGGCCAGGGCCGCACGCTCACCGCCTCGCTGACGCCCTTCACCCCATCGATCGCCCGCACCTCGGAATCCAGCTTGGCGAGATCGGCATCGCTGGACACGAAGCCGGTGACAACCACGTCGAGATTGTCCTTCAGCGCCGCCGACAGCCCGGCGCATTGGAACTGACCGACCACCTGATCGAGGTCCTGGCGGATCTCCTCCGGCGTGCGCGCCGTGGGTGGCAGCGGCGGCGGGTCCGGTGGCGGGTCGGGCGGCGGATCCGGCACCGGGTCCTCTCCGAAGACGATCTCCTGCAGATCCTCGCGGAACACGTAGCCCGTGACGGCAATGCCGACCAGCAGCAGCAGCGCCACCAGCCCGACGATCAGGCCGGTCCGCTTGCCGCCGCCCGTGTCCGGCGCTGGGGTCGGCGGCGGTGGCGCCGGCCGCACGGTGGTTGGGATGGCGATGTGCGGCACCAGCTCGGACATGGTCGCTGGCCGGTCGTCCGGATCGGGCTGCAGCATCCACGCGATCTCTTCGCGCAGGCTTTCCGGCACCGCGTCCAGATTGGGCACCGAGCGGCGGGCGTCGATGACGTCGATATGGGAGCGCCCCATGGGCAGCGGCTCGCCGATTGCCGCGGCGGCCAGCACCAGGCCGGTGGAGTAGATGTCCGAGCGGCCGTCGACCTGCCCGCCATGCATGCCGAGCTGCTCCGGCGAGGCATAGGAATACTTTCCGGCAAAGTCGCTGCCCAGCACCGTCTGGACCTCGGGATCGGCCAGCTTGGCGATGCCGAAATCGATGATCTTGGCGTCCTCCAGCCGGCCGCCCGGCAGGATCACGTTGTCCGGCGACATGTCACGGTGGATGACGCCCTTCTCATGCGCCGCCGCCAGCCCCATGGCCAGTCGATCGCGCAGGGTCCGGACCTCGTCGGGCGTCAGCGGCCCGTCCTTCAGCCGCGCCTTCAGCGACGGGCCGTCGGCGAACTCCATGATCAGATAGAGCCGGCCCTCCTCGTCGCAGACCACGCCGTCATAACCGACCACCGCCTCGCTGCGCACATTGCGCAGCACCGCCGCCTCGCGGGTGAACAGGTCGATCACGCGCTCGTCCTGGGCCAGCTCCGGCAGCATGATCTTGATGGCGTGATCGGTGCCCAGCTTGACGTGGCGGGCACGATAGACCGCGCCCATGCCGCCCCGCGCCAGCATCTTCTCGACTATGTAGGTGTGGCTCAGCACGGTGCCTTCGGTGACGCCGAAATCGGCCGGGTCGTCCCGGTCCTCCGTCGTCACCAGCCGTGTCTCGTCGTCGATGCCGCCCATGCCTTCTTGGGTCAATCGCCCCGGCCGCTTGCCGGCGCGCCATATTGCGCTGGCAGGTGGACCGCCTCAAAGGAAATTCCGGTGACCGGTCTTTCGGCGCCAAATCCCGGGTCGGCGATGTCGTTGGGGCGACGGGGAAATTTCCGTTACACGCTTGCCCGCGGGCGGAACAACACCGCTTAATAGGCATCCGCGCGTTGAACCGGCATCGCGCCGAAGACGCAGAACAGAGCAATAAACGTCTTGGGAGGCCATCCATGCAAACCTTCATCAAACCCCTGGCGCTGGCGGTCGCCGGGCTGGCGCTGTTGTCCGGCGCCGCGCAGGCGCAGACCGACCGCCTGATCGTCGAGCTGAACAAGTTCGAGGCGATCGACAATGGCTGCCGGACCTTCTTCCTGTTCCGCAATCAGACCGTCAACGTGTTCCAGGGCTTCGAGATGTCGCTGGCGATCCTCGACGACGAGGGCATCATCGACCGGCTGCTGACCGTGGACGCCGCGCCGCTGCCGGCGGAGCGGACGACGCTGAAGCTGTTCGAGATCCCGGAGACCTCCTGCGAGAGCGTCGGCGAGATCCTGCTGCACGAGATATCCACCTGCGAGCCGGATCAGGGCGGCCCGATCGACTGCTTCGACATCGTCGAGCTGAGGTCCCGGACCTCGGCGCCGCTGGTCAAGTAGCGGCCGGTAGGACAGGGATGCTCCGGCCATGATGGACACTGTTTCACATTGGATGGAGGCCGGCGGTCCGATCGTCATCATCCTCGGCCTCCTGTCGGTCTATTCGATCGCGCTGGTGGTGCTGAAGCTGATCCAGTTCTGGGGCCTGCTGGGCGGCCGCCGGGATCGCGAGGCGGCGCTTGAAGCCTGGGAACGCGGCGACCGCTCCGATGCCCGCAAGCTGGTCACCGGGGGCAAGAACCCGATCAACACGGTCATCTCCGCGGCCATGGAGGGCATGGCCAAGCGCTGGGACAAGAGTCTGCTGCGTGAGGAGGTGGAGCGGGTCGCCAATTCCGAGATCGAGACCCTCGGACGGCACCTGCGCACCCTGGAGGTGCTGGCGGTGGTCAGCCCGCTGATGGGGCTGCTCGGCACCGTGCTCGGCATGATCGAGTCCTTCCAATCGCTGGAGTTGGCCGGCGGCAGCGCCAATGCCGCTGTCCTGGCGGCCGGCATCTGGCAGGCCCTGCTGACCACCGCGATGGGGCTGATCGTGGCGATCCCGGCGGCGATCGCGGCCAACATGCTGGGCGCCCGGCTCGACCGCGCCGGCCATGCGATCGAGGACAGCGTCACCCGACTCTACGTCGCGGATCGCGGCTACGCCGGATAGCCGGCCCATGCGCCTGAACCGCAAACGCCGGGTCGGGATGATCATCTCGGTGACGCCGCTGGTCGACGTCATGATGATTCTGCTCGTCTTCTTCATGGTGACGTCGACCTATCTGGACCTCGACATGATCCCGCTGATCGGCGGCGACCGGCAGGGCGGTCCGGGCACGGCACCGGTGCCGGTCGAGCAGGTCCAGCAAGCGTCCAGCCTGCTGGTGCGGCTGGCCGCCGATGGCGGTGTCTACGTCTCCGGCGAGGAGGTCACCCTGGCGGGGCTGAGCTCGCTGGTGCAGATCCGCGTCACCACCCGGCCTTCGACCCCGATCCTGGTGCTGCCCTCGGGCGCCGCCTCGACCCAGGCGCTGGTCAGCCTGATGGACGCCATCGCGCTGGCCGGCGGCCGCAACGTCCGGGTCGTCCGGCTGTCGCCGCAATGATCAGCGTCCGCCGCAGGCCCGACCGGCCCCAGCACGAGACGATCGTCACCCTGATCGACATCGTCTTCTTCCTGCTGGTGTTCTTCATGCTGATCGGCCGCATGGACGCCAGCTCGCCCTTCGAGCTGTCGCCGCCGATCTCCCGCGGCGGCGATACGCTGCCCCAGGGCGGCATGACGGTCAGCCTGGCCCAGGACGGCCGCGTCGCGCTGGATGGCGTGGAACGCCCCAGGGCGGAAATCGTCACCGTCCTGCGCGACGCCATCGCCGCGTCGCGCGAGCCGCTCTTCGTGCGCATCAACGCCCATGCCGACACGCCGGTGCGCCACCTGCTGCCGCTGGTCACCGCGCTGGAGGCGCTGCCCGAGGGCGACGTCGTCCTGGTCGTGACGCCGAGACGCCGATGATGAGGACGGCGAACCCGCTGCTGTTCTGGTTCCCGGCGATCATGCTGTCGCTGCTGGCGCATGCGACACTGGTCATGATGATTCACACCGGCACCCAGCCCGACCCGGTGCCGACGACCGAGCAGATCCAGACCCGCATCGACGTCTCCTCCCTCGACGTGCCGTCGCAGCGCGCCGAGGCCCAGGAGGCGGAAGGCGAGCAGGCGGAGGCCTCCGAGGCCGAAGGTGAGCGGGTCGGCGTGCAGGCGGTGCCGACCAGCCAGGCCCGTCCGGTCACAGCACCGGGCCAGCAGGTCGCGGCCTTGGCCCCAGACACGCCGGCGACCCGCCCGGTCGAAGCGGCCGGCGCCGTCGTCCCGGCTGCGAGCGCGCCGGGCGCACGGCTGGCCGCCGCGAGTGCCGCAGTGCCAAGCCTGGCGGCCGCCACAGCGCCATCCACCTCCGTGGCCGCCGTAGCGATGCCGGATGCGATTGCCGCTGCGGCGGTCCCTGAGGCGGTCGTTGCCGCCGCGACGGTGCCGCAGAGCCAGGCGCTCGCCACGGTGCAGCCGGCGACCGCCTCGCTGACCGCCGCCGCGGCGGACACGCCGGTGCTGGCCGCCACGACGGCGGCGACCGCCGCGCTCGCGGCCGCCAGCCCGGTGGGACAGGCGGTCTCGGCTTCTGAAGGTCCGACACTTCTGGCGGCGGCGGTGGCCCCGCCCAGCCAGGCCATGGCGGCAGCCAGCGCACCGGCCGAGGCGCTGTCCAGCGCCCGGGCACAGACAGCCGCGCTGGCGCCGGCGGCCGCAAGCTCGTCCCGGCTGACGACCGTCGCTGCCGCCGGCGCCAGGGTCATCCCCGCCGCACCGAGCGCTACGTTGGCGATCGCCCGACCGGCGGAGGCGACGCAGCTGCGGGCGACGGCCGACAGCACACCGATTGTCGCGGCGCGTCAGCCCGAGGCGGTCACCATGGCCGCCGTGGCCGCGCCTACCCAGGCCGTCGCCACGGGCCGCGCCCAGGGGGTGCAGCTCGCCTCGCTGCAGGCGCCGCCCCAGCCGGTGGCGACAGTGGACACGGCGGCTCCGGGCATCGCATCGGTGGCCCCCATCGCCGCGCCCCAGGGCACCCAGGTCGCGGCGGCCGCGACCGGCGCCATCGCCGGTGCCGTGCCGCCCACCGCCACCGCGGAGGCGGCGATCGCGGCGACGGCATCCCTCGCCTGGACCGGCGACGCCGCATCCACGCTGGACGAGCAGTCCCTGGCGGCGATCCAGTCCTTCATGCAACAGACGAATGTCGCCGGCAGCGCCGCCTTTGCCGGGTCGGTGCGCGACGGCATCGGATCCGCCCTGGCGCAGTTCCCCTGCAGCCGGCTGCAGGCCGCCTTCCAGCCGGAATCCGGCGGGCTGGAGATTCGCGGCCATATCCCCTCGGAGGATTTCCGGCCGGCCATCGTCTCGATGCTGCAGAACACGGTTGGCGACTCGATCCCGGTCGGCGACAGCGTGCTGGTCCTGCCCGCACCGCAATGCGGCGTCTTGGACGCGGTGGAACGGCTGGGCGTGCCGCAGTCCCGCGACCAGATCGACGATCCGATGGTGGTGGGCGAGGAAGCCCAGGCGCGCATCGTCCAGTACGAGGATGGCGAACGCCTGACGCTTGGACTGCAGGGCGCCGACTACGACGCCTATATCTACATGGATTATTACGATGGCGACGGGAACGTCGTTCACCTGCTGCCGAATGAGTTTCGGTCGGAGAACTTCTATTCCGCGGAGGAGAACTTCGTCATCGGCGACCAGGCATCCGGCATGCGGCTGACTGTGTCCGCCCCGTTCGGCCAGGACATCGTCGTGGTTCTGTCGGCGACGGCGCCGCTATACGAGGGCGTCCGACCGCTTGTCGAGCGGGCCGACGACTACCTCCCCTGGCTCCACGGTCGCGTCGACGAGTTCCGCCGCGCTGACCCCGGCTTCCGCGGCGAGTGGGCGTATCTCTTCGTCATGACCGGCCCCGTGGGCGCCTTCGCCGGCCGCTGAGGCCTCCGCCGGCTCGTCGGCATGCCCGCCAATCAGGGCGAATACGAAGACGACCGAAAACACGGCGATCAGCAGGCCGGTCGCGTGCATGACCGCGTCCACCGCATAGGCCGACAGGAACAGCCCGATCAAACCGAGCAGGCCCACCAGGGCGCCGATGATCCAGACACCCAGCGCGTTGCTACTCATTCTACTGCCTCCCCGAATTTCGTCGGCGCTTACGTCCAGGTGACGGTGTCGCGATAGGCGTGCCATGTGGCAAGCCCGATCAGCGGCACCGTGACCATCAGCCCGATATAGGCGGTGGCCAGACCGACGCCGATGAAGATCACGATCAGCCAGGCCCACAGCGCCATGGTCCAGAAGTTCTTCTGCACCACCGCGATGCTGGTGGTGATGGCGGTGATCACGTTGATCTGGCGGTCCAGCAGCAGCGGGATCGACACCGCCGAGATGGCGAAGACCAGCGCCGCCAGGATGCCGCCGACCGTGGTTCCCACCACCAGGAAGGGCAGGCTCTCCACCGACAGGAAGACGTCCTCGATGAACAGCGCCGTCTCCGGCCGCGGTGGGTTGGACGAGAAGAACATCGCGAAGATGATGGTGGCAAGCCGGATCCAGGCCAGCAGGAACAGCATCAGCGCCACCCCCATCAGGCCGATCTGGGTGACGTTGCGCCGCCACGCCACCAGCGCATCGCCAAGCGCCACGCTCTCGCCGGCCTCCAGCCGGCGGCTCACCTCATAGAGTCCGACCGCCAGGATCGGCCCCATCAGCATGAAGCCTGCGGTCAGCGGCAGCACCAGATAGAACACGTCGTACAGCCAGATCAGCGCGGTCAGCAGCGCGCCGGCGGCGGCGAAGATCAGCCCGTAGCTCAGGCACACGCCCGGCGCCCGGCGCATGTCCTGCCAGCCGGCGGCGAGCCAGGCCCAGGGCCGGTCGAGATCCACCTGGCGGACCTGCGGCGTCGCGGTCGCCGGATTGTCGGCGCTGAATTCGATGCCGGTCTCTGACATGGGTGGCTCCTCGCAATGCGACCGCATCCCGCTCTTCAGTCTATCCGACTCGGCATGCGATGACGATGCCGCGGCGGGATCGCGCGGTTTCCTGACGCACCCAAACCCGGACGGCCGCCAGGCTCATTGACCTATGTCAATGCCTGGAAGCAGTCTAATCCATACCACGAAGTCACATCTCGATGCCTTGCCCCCGGGCGTCGTCCGGGCTGCGCGGTTCGCGCGGACTTCCCACAGGCGGGCGCATCGGCCCGATTTCCCGGCGGTTGTCCAATCGCCGATTGACGCATGGGTGAAAGAGTATGGCGGTAGCGGCGGAGATGCCGGCGGGGGCGCTGGAGCGGGTCGAGTATGACGAGGATGTCGTCAAGCTCTTCACCGTGGTCACCATGTTCTGGGGCATCGTCGCCTTCGCGGCCGGCGTCTACATCGCCCTGCAGCTCACCTTCCCGGCGCTGAATTTCGGGGTCGAGTGGCTCAGCTTCGGCCGGTTGCGGCCGGTGCACACCTCCGCGGCGATCTTCGCCTTCGGCGGCAACGCGTTGCTGGGCACGTCCTTCTATGTGGTGCAGCGCACCTGCCGGGCCAGCCTGTTCGGCGGCCGGGCGCCGGTCCGCTTTGTCTTCTGGGGCTATCAGCTCTTCCTGGTGATGGCGGCGTCGGGCTACGTGCTGGGCATCACCCAGGCGCGCGAATACGCCGAGCCGGAATGGTATGTCGACCTCTGGCTGACCCTGGTCTGGGTGGTCTACCTGGTGATTTTCCTGGGCACCCTGATGAAGCGCCGGGAGCCGCATATCTATGTGGCCAACTGGTTCTACCTGGCCTTCATCGTCACCATCGCCATGCTGCACATCGTCAACAACCTGGCGGTGCCGGTGTCGTGGACCGGGACCAAGAGCTACTCCCTGTTCTCCGGCGTGCAGGACGCGCTGACGCAGTGGTGGTACGGCCATAACGCGGTCGGCTTCTTCCTCACCGCCGGCTTCCTGGGGATCATGTACTACTTCATCCCCAAGCAGGCGGAACGGCCGGTCTATTCCTACCGGCTGTCGATCATCCATTTCTGGTCGCTGATCTTCCTGTACATCTGGGCCGGGCCGCATCACCTGCACTACACCGCCCTGCCCGACTGGGCGCAGACGCTCGGCATGACCTTCTCGGTGATGCTGTGGATGCCGTCCTGGGGCGGGATGATCAACGGCATCATGACCCTGTCGGGCGCCTGGGACAAACTGCGCACCGACCCGGTGCTGCGCTTCCTAGTGGTGTCGGTCGCATTCTACGGCATGAGCACCTTCGAAGGGCCGCTGATGTCGATCAAGGCGGTCAACTCGCTCAGCCACTACACCGACTGGAACATCGGCCATGTGCATTCCGGCGCGCTGGGCTGGGTCGCCTTCGTCTCCTTCGGCGCGACCTACTTCCTGATGCAGCGGCTGTGGGGCCGGGCCCGGCTCTATTCGGTGAAGCTGGTCAGCTACCACTTCTGGATCTCGACCCTGGGCATCGTGCTCTACATCGTCTCCATGTGGTGGTCCGGCATCACCCAGGGCGTCATGTGGCGGACCTACGACCAGTACGGCTTCCTGCAATTCTCCTTCATCGAGACGGTGGAGCGCATGCAGCCCTTCTATTTGGTGCGCACACTGGGCGGGATCCTGTTCCTGATCGGCGCGCTGATCATGGCCTACAACATGTGGCGCACCATCCGCGGCGACGTGCGCCAGGAAACCGGCGTCATCTACCAACCGACCGTCGCCGGTCTGGCGGATTAGGGGGATCGGGCAGATGGGTTGGCATAAGATTTTCGAGACCCGCAGCCTGCTGCTGCTGGTCGGGATCCTGGTCACGGTATCGATCGGCGGCATCGTCGAGATCGTGCCGCTCTACACCATCGAGAGCACCATCGAGGAGGTCGAGGGCGTCCGCCCCTACACCCCGCTGGAGCTTATGGGCCGCAACATCTACATCCGCGAGGGCTGCTACAACTGCCACAGCCAGATGATCCGGCCGTTCCGCGACGAGGTGGAGCGCTACGGCCACTACAGCCTGGCGGCGGAGAGTATGTACGACCACCCCTTCCAATGGGGGTCGAAGCGCACCGGGCCCGACCTGGCGCGGGTCGGCGGCAAGTATTCCAACGAGTGGCACGTGGCGCACCTGGTCAATCCCCAGGCGCTGGTGCAGGGCTCGATCATGCCGCAATACCCGTTCCTGGCGGAGCATGATCTCGAGGTCGACGACATCGTCGCGCATCTGGAGACCCAGCGGGCGGTCCGGGTGCCCTACACCGACGATATGCTGGCCAACGCCGTTGCCGACCTGGCCGCCCAGGCGGATCCGTTCGGCGACCATGGCAGCCTGCAGGACCGTTACCCGAAGGCCGCCGTCGGCGATTTCGACGGCGACCCGGATCGGCTCACCGAGATGGACGCGCTGATCGCCTATCTCCAGATCCTCGGACGGATGGTCGATTTCGACGACTACCGCACCGAGGACCTGCTGCAGTAGGAGGCGGCGATGGACCTGAACGCACTGGTCGAGTTCGGCCGCTCCCTGTGGGTGCTGTGGCTGATGGCGATCTTCATCGGCATCGTCGCCTGGGTGATGTGGCCCAAGCGCCGCAAGACGATGGAGGAGCACGGCCAGATACCGCTCAAGGACGAGGACAACTAGGCGATGCCGACCAAGATCGAGAAGGACTCGCTCACCGGCACCGAGACGACCGGCCATGAATGGGACGGCATCAAGGAGCTGAACAACCCGCTGCCGCGCTGGTGGCTCTACGTGCTGTACGCCACCATCATCTGGTCGGTGGCCTATTGGTTCGTCTTCCCGGCCCTGCCGGGCATCAGCGGCTACACCAAGGGCCTGCTCGGCTACGATCAGCGCTCCGCGCTCGACGCGCAGCTCGCCCAGGCCTATGAGCGCCAGGGCGTGTTCCGTGATGCCGTCGCCAACGCGTCTCTCGCCGACATCCGCACCGATGCCGAGATCCTGCCCTTCGCCATCGCCGGCGGCCGCGCCGCCTTCGCGGACAACTGCGCGCCGTGCCACGGGCTGGGCGGCGCCGGCCAGGCCGGCGGATACCCGTCGCTCGCCGACGACGCCTGGATCTGGGGCGGCACCCTGGATGACATCCACACCACCCTGCAGGTCGGCATCCGCTCCGACCATCTCGACACCCGCTGGTCGGAAATGCCCGGCTTCGGCGAATTGGAGATCCTGTCGCCGGAGGAGATCGACGACGTCGCGGAATACGTGCTGAACCTGTCCGGGGCCGGGACCGATGCCGCCGCCGCCGCCCGCGGTGCGGAGACCTACGAGATCCAGTGCCTGGCCTGCCATGGCGAGGACGGCACCGGTCTCGCCGAGCTGGGCGCGCCCAATCTCGCCGACCAGATCTGGCTCTATGGCGGCGACAAGGACTCGGTCGTCGCCCAGATCGCCCGGCCGCAGCAGGGCGTGATGCCCGCCTGGTCGGGACGGCTGGACGAGTCGACGGTGAAGATGCTGGCGGTTTACGTGCACACGCTGGGCGGCGGGCAGTAGGATCGGAGACACCGCGCCATGGCGCCGGATGACCGGGTGACGGGCATGACGGAACTGGTCGCCACCGAGGACGTGCTCTCGCGCAAGGAGCAGCGCGAGGCGCCGCTCTATGCCGGCCGCATCAAGGTGCATCCGAAATCCGTTTCGGGCCCGGTGCGGCGGGTGAAGTGGGCGGTGCTGATCGCCCTGCTCGGCCTCTACTACCTGGCGCCGTGGCTGCGCTGGGATCGTGGCCCCGGGGTGCCCGACCAGGCCTTCCTGGTCGATGTGGTCGGCCGCAAGCTCTATTTCCTGTGGATCGAGATCTGGCCGCAGGAGCTCTACTACATGGCCGGGCTCCTGATGATGGCGGCCTTCGGCCTGTTCCTGGCGACCAGCATCGGCGGAAGGGTGTGGTGCGGCTTCACCTGCCCGCAGACCGTCTGGACCGACCTTTTCATGTGGATCGAGCGGCTGATCGAGGGCGACCGCAACGCCCGCATGCGGCTCGACAAGCAGCCGATGAGCGCCGCCAAATTCGGCAAGCGGCTGTCGAAGCACATGATCTGGCTGGTGATCTCGCTGCTGACCGGCGGCGCCTGGATCATGTATTTCAACGACGCGCCGACCGTGGTCGTCGACTTCTTCACCGGCCAGGCCGGGACCGGCGTCTATTTCTTCACCGCGCTGTTCGCCGCCACCACCTACCTGCTGGGCGGGCTCGCGCGCGAGCAGGTCTGCACCTACATGTGCCCCTGGCCGCGCTTCCAGGCCGCCCTGCTGGACGAGGACAGCCTGGTCGTCACCTACCAGAAATGGCGTGGCGAGCCGCGGGGCAAGCACAAGAAGGGCGATAGCTGGGACAACCGCGGCGACTGCATCGACTGCAAGCAATGCGTCGCCGTCTGCCCCACCGGCATCGACATCCGCGACGGCATCCAGCTCGAGTGCATCGGCTGCGGCCTGTGCATCGACGCCTGCAACACCGTCATGGAGAAGGTGGAGCGCCCGCGCGGGCTGATCGACTTCGATACCGAGCGGCGGCAGATCGCGCTCAATGCCGGCCAACCGGCCGCCCCGCCGCGCATCATCCGCGCCCGCCTGTTCATCTACCTGGCGCTGATCCTGGGTATCGGCGCCGCCGTGCTGGCCGGGCTCGCCGTCCGCTCGACCCTCGACATCACCGTGCTGCACGACCGCAACCCGCTCTTCGTCACCCTGTCGGACGGCAGCATCCGCAACGGCTACACCATCAAGATCCTGAACAAATCCCAGGACGACCGCAGCTTCACCCTGATGCTGGAGGCGCCGGACGGCGCCAGCCTGTCGGCCATTGGGCCGACCGCGGACGGCGAAGGCGGGCCGGTGACCTTCACCGTCCTGCCCGATACGGTGACCGGCCGCCAGGTCTTCGTGCAGATGCCGCGCGGCCTGCTGGACAGCGACGTCATGGACATCGCCTTCATCCTCACCGACATCGCAAACGGTGAATCGGTCCGCTATGTCAGTTCCTTCCGAGGGCCACGCTGATGACGACCCAACGCCTGAAACAGCCGAGATCTTGGATTCCCTACTCGTTCTTCGGATTCTTCGCGGTCATTTTCATCGCAAACGGCATCATGCTGTACTTCGCGCTGGGAACCTGGACCGGGCTGACCACCGAGAACTCGTACCAGGAGGGGCTGGCCTACAACGAGCGGCTGGCCGAACGCGATCGGCAGGCGGCCATGGGCTGGCAGGTGTCGTTCGAGGCGGTGCCGGACCGGCCGGGCCACGCGGTGTTCGACCTGGAGGTCGCCGATGGGCGCGGAGTCCCGGTCACCGCCGCCAGCGTCGCCGTCACCATCACGCGCCCGACCCATGAAGGCCACGACTTCACTGCCTCCCTGTCCCACCAGGGCGGTGGCCGGTATGCCGGCGAGGCGGATCTGCCGCTGCCCGGCCAGTGGCAGGTCGACCTGCTGATCGACGAGCCGCGCGGCCCCTACCGGCTGAGCGAGCGCCTGGTCAGCCGATGAGCACCGGCGCTCCGTCCGTCGACTACGTCGCCTATGTGCGACCGGACGGCGACGGCCGGTCGCGCCTGCACCTGCTGGTCGAGGGCCTGAAGTGCGGTGGCTGCGTCGCCAGGATCGAGCGGGCGCTGGCCCGCCAGCCGGACGTCGCCGAGGCCCGGGTCAATCTCAGCACCCGCCGCCTGACCCTGGCCTGGACAGGCCACGCCGACCGCGCCGGACCGCTGGCGGCGATCGTCGCCGATCTCGGTTTCCCCGTCGTGCCCTTCGACCCGGAACGGCTCGGCGCCGGCGACACCGCGGAATCCCGCGTCCTGTTGCGCTCCATGGCCGTCGCCGGTTTCGCCGCCGGCAATGTGATGCTGCTGTCGGTGTCGGTCTGGGCCGGGCATTTCCAGGACATGGGGCCGGCGACTCGGGACCTGCTGCACTGGTTTTCCGCCCTCATCGCCCTGCCGGCGATCGCCTATGCCGGCCAGCCCTTCTTCCGATCGGCCCTCGCGGCGCTGCGGTCCGGCCATACCAACATGGATGTGCCGATCTCCCTTGCCGTGCTGCTGGCCGCCGGCATGAGCCTCCACGAGACCCTGCGCGGTGCCGACCACGCCTATTTCGACAGCGCCGTCACGCTGCTGTTCTTCCTGCTGATCGGCCGCTATCTCGATCGCCGGGCCCGCGGCAAGGCGCGCTCCGCCGCCGAGCGCCTGCTGGCCCTGCAATCCGGCGCCGTGACCGTCCTGGACGACGCGGGCCGGCAATCCAGCCTGCCACCGGAGCAGGTGCGGCCCGGCATGACCGTGCTGGTTGCCGCCGGCAGCCGCATTCCGGTCGACGGCAGCGTGTCCGACGGCCGCTCCGATGTCGATGCCAGCGCCATCAGCGGTGAGGCTGTGCCGGTGGCCATCGCGCCCGGCGACCGGGTCTTCGCCGGCACCGTCAACCAGTCCGCCCCGGTAAAGCTGACCGTGACCGCCGTCGGCGAGGGCACGCTGCTGGCGGAGATCGTGCGGCTGATGGAGCTGGCCGAGCAGCGCCGCGGCCGCTTCGTCGCGCTCGCCGACCGGGTCGCACGCCTCTACGCGCCGGTGGTGCACACGCTCGCCGCCGCCACCTTCCTCGGCTGGGTGCTGTTCGGCACCATCGGCTGGCAGACCGCCCTGCTTTATGCCGTCGCGGTGCTGATCGTGACCTGCCCCTGCGCCCTGGGCCTCGCCGTGCCAGCGGTCCAGGTGATCGCCAGCGGCCGGCTGATGCGCCGCGGAACGCTCCTCAAATCGGCGACGGCGCTGGAGCGGCTCGCTGCTGTCGACACGATCGTCTTCGACAAGACGGGCACCTTGACCACCGGCCAGCTCGACATGGACGCGGATGCATTCTGCGATCGGGAGTCCCTGGAGGTCGCCGCCGGCCTGGCCGGCGCCAGCAACCATCCCCTCGCCCGCGCCCTGGTGCGCGCGGTACCGGGGGTGCCGGTGCCGGACGGCGTCGCGGAGCATCCCGGTCGCGGCCTGTCCTGGTCCGGCCCGGAGGGCGAGGTCCGGCTGGGCAGCCGGCGCTGGTGCGGGGTCGAGGAGACGATGGGCGCAGAGGGCCCGGAACTCTGGCTCGCCCGACCGGGACGGCCGGCGGCCCGCTTCGGATTTGCCGACCGGCTGCGCCCCGATGCCGCCCGCGTGGTGGGTGCGCTCGCCGCGCAGGGCTATCACGTCGAGCTGTTGTCCGGCGATCGCATGCCGGCGGTCGCCCGGGTCGCCGAGACCCTTGGCATCACCCGCTGGTCCGCCGAGCAGGACCCGGCGGCGAAGCAGGCGCGGCTGGCGGCCCTCGCGGAGGATGGGCGCACCGTGCTGATGGTCGGCGACGGGCTGAACGACGCGCCGGCGCTGGCTGCCGCCTCGGTCTCCGCCTCGCCCGCCACCGCCTCCGACATCGCACAGACCGCCGCCGACGCGGTGTTCCAGGGCAACCGCCTCGCACCGGTCACCGAGCTGCTGACCGTTGCCCGCCGCGCCGACCGGCTGGTGAAGCAGAACATCGCCCTGTCCTTCGGCTACAACGTCATCGCCGTGCCGATCGCCGTCGCCGGTCTGGTGACGCCGCTGGTCGCCGCCATCTGCATGTCGGCCTCGTCGATCGCGGTGGTGCTGAACGCCCTGCGGCTGGCCGGAAATCGTCGCCCGGACCGGCGGCCGGTTCCGCGAGCCGCGCCGTCGGCGCGCCCGGCCCTGTCGGAGGGATAGGGAATGAGCGGCCTGCTCTACCTGATCCCGGTCGCGCTGTTCCTCGGCCTGCTCGGCCTCGGCGCCTTCATCTGGTCGCTGAAAAGCGGCCAGTACGACGACCTCGACGGCGCCGCCGAGCGCATCCTGTATGACGAGGACGACCGCACTCCCGGCGATCGCTGAAGGGCATCCGCCCGGAAACGGTGATCGTTACGCCCGGTAGACGTGGCAGAGGACGTGGTCGATGCGGGCCTGCTCGTCGCTGAGCGGCAGCAGGATGATCTGGTAGCGGACCAGCCCCTCATTGGTCGGGAACCGGTCGGATTCCTGCATCGGCTTGCCCGAGGCCGCGGCCGCCTTGCCCAGGGACAGGATCCACTCGGTCAGCATCGGGGTGTACTCGACACGGTTGGCGCCGCTGGTCGACGGGGTGGCGTTCTGGTCGGCGATCCGGGTCACCTTGGAGATGGTGACGTCGCCGCGGCCATCCTGCGGTCCGCATGTCAGGACCATGCTGTTGGGCCAATACTCGGCGATCGTCGACGGCTCGAAATTGGCCCAGGACGGGTATTTGCGGCCGTTGGTCAGGGACATCCAGTACTTCAGCAGGCCCTGCGGCATGCGGCTGAAGGCTTCCTGCGGCGGTGCGGGCTTTGCCGGCGGCGGCTCGGGCGCCGCCTGGGGCGCCGGCTGCGGTGCGGCGGCGGCCGGTGGCGGCGGCGGAGCCTGCGGCGCGGCCTGGGGCGGCGCCGGCTGCACCGGGGGCGGCGGCGGGGCCGGTTCAGGCGGCAGCGGTTCGGCAGCGATCGGCGCGGCGGCCATTGGCGGCGGCGGCGGGGCGTCGCCTCCGAGGCCGCCGGAAAGGCCGGCGCTGATCCGGTCCATCATGCTCAGCAGTTCCTGCTGGGTCTCGGCATGGGCCATGTCGCTGGCGTCGCGGCTGGCGGCGACCTCGCGGGTCGCGGCCTGCAACTGTTCTGTCGGGCGCGGGCGCTCCGGTGGCGCCGGCGGCATGGTTTCGCCGGAATCGAGATCGCGGACGGCGCGCAGCGGCGGCTGGTTGGGCTGCGGCTGCGACGGCGGAGGTGCCGGCGCGGCGGCCGGCTGGGCGGACAGATCGGCCTCGCCCGGCAGCTTGATCCGGGCCAGTTGGTCGGTGATGTCGCCGGCTTTCTGATTGGGCGCGGCCGAAAGTCCGGACCGCTGCTGTGCGACCTTGAGATCCGTCAGGCTTGCCGCCGCCGGTTCGTTGTCGACCTCGAGGTCGTCTTTGCGGTCTTCAGGCTCAGTGGTCATCGGCTCGATCGCCTCCGAAGGGTCTCGGCGCCCCGTGCGGCGTGGGGTCGCCAGGGCGGGGCCGGATTGCTCATTCCGCCTCGCCCGAGTGCGGCGGCTTGCTGTCCTCGGACTCCGCCGCGATCTCGGCGAGATACCGGGTCAGCGCCTCGGTGATCAGCTCCTCGCAGCTCCGGCCCGAGCGCGCGGACGCCATGCGCAGCTCGAAATGATCGGCCGGATCCAGATGGAGCGGGAACTCGACGCGTCCGCCATTCGACATGGCGTTGGCCGGCCCGTTGGCCTCCGGCTCGACCGGCTCGCTCGCCGGCTGCGGCGATTGCTCGGCCGGCGCGGCGGCGCCCTTCTGCGCCAGCAGTTCGCTTGTCAGGGCGGCGGCCTTGGATTTCTGGGCCATCACGCGATCTCCTGCCGACCGGCGTCCGGCGGCGCCTGCAACGGCTGCGCGGATGTCGATGGCTGGCCTGAGGTGCGGCCCTGGACCCGCGCCAGGCGGCCATGCAGGTAATCCCACAGCAGCGTGATCTCTTCCGCCGAGCTGCTCTCCGGATCGAGCTCCATCACCGTGCGCCCGTCGATCATGCTGGAGGCGAAATCGGTGCGCTGGTGGATGATCGCCGGGGCCAGCGTGCCGTGCTGGGAGAGGGCGAAGACCGCTTCCGACGTGATGCGCGCCCGCGCCGAGGCGCCATTGATGGCGAACACCATCGGACGGCCGATGCGCTCGACGATCTCTATAGTGGCGCTGGCGGCGCGCAGGTCGTGCGGGCTCGGCCGGGCCGGAATGACCACCAGGTCGGAGACTTTGATTACGTCCTCGATGGTGCGGGTGATCGCCGGCGGCGTGTCGATGACCAGAAGGCGGATGCCGAACGCCACCATGCGCTTGATGTCTTCGGTCAGCCGCTCGACCTTGGTGCGCACGAAGACCGGCGTGTCCGAATCGCGCGCGTTCCACCAATGGGAGAGGCTGGCCTGCGGATCGGCGTCCACCAGCGCGACCGGACCGGCGCCGGCCAGCTCCGCGGCCACGGCCAGATGCGCCGCCAGAGTTGTCTTGCCGGGGCCGCCCTTCTGGGACGCCACTGCCAACACGTGCATCGATCCACTCACTCCTTGGGAACCCGCGTGCAGGCAGATGTCATGTTGGTCGGCAACGCCCGGCCGGCGCCCCGCCCTGACCCGCAAATTGATTGTCCCATTACTTCGATCCTGAAGACCGGAACCTTGGTCGAGGCTATGGGGATTTCGTTAAGCCGCAGTTAAGTCAAAACCGTAGTCAATCCCGGCAATGTGGGCGCCAGAGCCAGCCGGGCCGCCGCGATACGGACCTGGCCGCCCTGCGGCAATGAAGCAACTGCCAGGTACCCAGTCCTCGCCCAACACCGCATCACTTGTTCAGCAAAATCAGCGAATTCGACTTTCGCGCCATTAAATATTGATCAATGCAATTATGAAATATTAGTCGAATATCTGAAGAGTCATTTACCAATTAGCACTTTATTAGCCGATCTATTATTCTATTCTAGAAAGATTCTTATCTGCGATCGTAAAAATCTAACCTCATTCTTACTTAGCATTTTTTACAAAGCCTTCATCATCACGGAATACAAGGGAACCGCGAGAAACTGCGGACTGCATCGATTAAACGTCGCCGCGTGTCGCGATCCAGCAGGGATTGGGCGTTGAAGCGGCCGAGTTTCGCCCATGCCTACTTTCAGCCCGCTGGAAGTCGCCGAATGGTCGATTCTCCCCAGTTTCTACGCCCATTCAGTGTATTCGCAGTGAGGAGAAGAAGATGTCGTCCGTTCAGGTAATTGCTGAGATGGATCAGCTATTTGCAAGAAGCGGGCTCCGCTGCAGCAGAAGACCGATCGATGAAGACTTCATGTACGCTTTGCTGAAGGCAGAAGGCAAGAAGATGGGAAATCCGGAATTCGATCCTTCGCTTCACGATCTATCCGCGGACAACAGTTTCTGGCTCGGATGCTACGATCAGGCTGGCGGACTCATGGCTACTGCGGCGGCGCGCCTGATTCAGGCAGATGACTTCATTGAGTATTGCCAATCGTACCGGCTCTGGTACGGGGAGAAGATCCGGGTCATGGAGCCGCTCAATATCGTGTTTAGCGAATTCGAGCGGCTTCCCTCCGGTGTCGCCTCGTTCATCGGCGCCGGCTGGGTCCGTCCGGATTGCCGGGGCCGCGGCCTGTCCTGGGCCTTGACCCGGCTTGGCTACTACCTGGCGATGGAGCGCTGGAGTCCCGACTGGGTCATCGGCATGTCCCTGAACGGCATCATGCGGGCGCAGGTGCCGTCGGTGAATTTCGGCTTCCCGAGGATCGACCTGTTCGCCACCGGCTTCCGTCTACCGGGCTATCTCAGCCAGCACATCTACCTGCTGACGATGACCCAGACCGAGGCGTCAAACAACGCCGTGGCCGATCACCGGTTCCTGGCGAGCCGGCCGCGCCTGGAACTCGACCGTGACTTCGGCGGCTATCTGAAGACGCAGCGGCACATCCGCAGCGGCCAGTACGAGGCGGCACCGGCCATCCGCGCGGCCGGCTAGCGTCCCTTCGCGGGACGCCGCCGACGCCGGGCCGGGTGCGTGCAGTCGCACGTCCTGTGCGCGGGAAACCGCGACAGGCGGCACCGGTGTCGGCGGCCTTCGTGCTCAGTGATCGTCCAGATAGCCCAGGGTGCGGAGGCTGACGCTTCCGGAGCGCCCGATGATCAGGTGATCCAGCAGGCGGATCTCAACCGCGTCCGCCGCGTGCTTCACATCCCGGGTGACCTCGACATCCGCCGCGGACGGGCTTGGATCGCCACTTGGATGGTTGTGCGCCATGATGATTGACTGGGCGTCCAGCATGATGGCGCGCTTGATGATCTGCCGGGGGTTGACGATGACCGATGAGACGCCGCCGCCTTGGAAGGTCTCGTCCCGGATCAGCCGGTTCTTCTGGTCGAGATAGAGAATGCGCAGGTGTTCGACGGTCTCGTGCGCCATGCGCGCCCGGCAATAGTCGACCACCTGCCTGGCATCGGAAACCAGTCGCCCGCCCATGGTCTCGGTCTTGATCAGGCGGGTCGCCAGTTCGCGGACCACCTTCAGGCTCACCAACGCCTGTGTCGTCAGGCCGGGAAAATCCGCCAGCCGCTCGCGACCCATCGCCAAAACCGCCGGCAGGCTCCCGAATTCGTCCAGCAACACGTTGGCGAGCGACCGCGAGTCGCTCGATGTATGGAACTGCCGGAGCATCCACGCCAGGAGATCGTCGTCGTCAAGCTGCTCGTGGATGCCGCTCTGGAAATACCGCATCACAAGCTCGTCGCGCTCTGCCGTCGTGATGCCGTGGGGCGCCCGGACCATCTCGTCGTTGGCGACCGAGCCCAGGAAGACGTACTCACCGCCCGAGCGGCCTTGATGGGCGCCCTCTTCCGTTCGCGCGCCGGCCTCGGCCTGGTCAAAACCGGAATTGTCGATCGGGCAATGCTCGAGGAGCTGGACCACCACGAGGAGCCGGGACGGCTTCGCCGGATCGCTTTCCGCAAGCGGCAGCACCAGACGGGCGAATTTCCCGCTTCGCTCCGCCCGCTGGATATCCAGGACCGTCAATCGACCCTGCCCGGACTTCACCGACGCGGCAAAATCCATGCGCGCCGACTCGCGAAAACTGGTGTCCGGGTAGTCGGCAAGATATTTCCCGGAGAAATCCTGACCGTCGATGCGGGTCGTCGAATCGAAGCTGATGAAGCGGAAGTCCCGCAGTTCCGCCGTCGGTGTCTCAAGCAGGTGGACGCCGGCGATTTCGGATTTCTCGCGGACCGCGTCGAAATCGCGAAGCTTCGGCAAGCCGGCCGTGCGGCGATTCTGCTCCCAGCATTCGAGGAACGGCGCCAGGCCGGTGACCTCGTGTGCCGCGTCAAGCGCGTAGTCGTGCTTTTCGATAACGTTGCCGGAGTCGGCAAGTCTTATCCGTTCCCGCAGGAACTTGGAATTGAGGTCCGCTTCAATTGGCTCTATCGGACGCAGCAATCTTTAGATCCTGAATATTCTGGGCGCATGCGCTTCTCCGCATCACGCACGGCGCGGGTAACCTTCGCCCCTCTTATAAGCAACCAACTCAAGCTACACTGATTTTTCCAATCATGTTACCCAGGTTGACGCTCGGAAACCACAAATCTTCCTAAAATATACGGTACCGCGCGAGGCCAACCCGGTGATCCGCTCGCAATGCTTGCAGGCGACAATCGTTACGCGGTCGCCACTCCCCGGCCGGCCATGCGCCGTGATCGGGACCCGACGCCCGCGATCCGGGGAGCGCCGAACACCGGGTCCGGCTCGCGGCGATGATCGGGATGGGCACATGCTGGAAGGGACAAATCGATGACCAAGCAGCTCCTACACCTCGTGTTCGGCGGTGACCTGACCGACCCGTCCTCGCACGAGTTCGTCGACACGGAATCCCTGGATATCGTCGGCATCTATCCCAACTACGCCGAGGCCCTGACCGCCTGGCGCGGCAAGGCGGCGGCGACGGTCGACGATGCCCATCGGCGCTATTTCGTGGTGCATCTGCACCGGCTGCTCGAGCCGGACCCGGAGGAATGACCGCACCGCCGTCGCCCTAAAACGAACACAGCTTCCGGGTCTTCTCCGAGCGACAACCGGTAGCCGGGAACGGCGGATTCCGGTATGCCGGTCCGGCCGCACGGGGATTGTCGGAGGGAGAATCGGCAGCCGACCCATTGGGGGCATGTCGGCGCCGCGATACGGACCAACCGGGCAGGGCAGCCAGGATGATAAAGAAGATCCTCATAGGCATCGCAGCGGTGCTGGTGATCATCGTGGTTGTGATCATCGCCATCCCGTTCTTCGTGCCCCTGGATGCGATCCGCGATCGCGTCATCGCTGAGGTGAAGACCGCGACCGGTCGCGATCTCGCGATCGACGGTCCGGTCGCCCTGTCGGTCTTTCCCGCCGCCGCGGTGGAGCTGTCGGATGTATCGCTCAGCAACGCGCCCGGCTCCGACCGCGAGAGCATGCTCACCCTCGGCCAGCTCGACATCGAGGTGGCGCTGTGGCCGCTGCTGTCCGAGCAGATCGTCATCGAGCGGCTGATCCTCCGCGAGCCGGTGATCGCCCTGGAGATCGACGAGGCCGGGCGCGGCAACTGGGTCTTCGATGCGCCGGGCGCGGATGCGGCCGGCGCGCCGGCGCCCGCCTCCGGGTCATCGGATGCCGGGTCCGGGTCCGGCGAAGGGCTTGGCCTCAGCGACCTCAGGCTTGGCGAGGTGGGCGTGATCGACGGCACCATCTCCTTCGTCGACCGCCGCAGCGGACAATCCTTCGAGGCCACCAATCTCGGCCTCGACATCCAGCTTGAGAGCCTGGACAGCCCGCTGGGGCTGACCGGCGGCCTCGACTTCCAGGATCGGCGTGTCGACTTCACCATCGGCGCCGACCGGCCGCGGGCCATGGTCGCCGGCGGCGAATCCTCGCTGACCGCCTCGCTCGACACCGAGGCCGTCGATCTCGATTTCGACGGGGCACTGATCTCGGCGGAGACGCCTGACCTGCATGGCAACATGTCGCTGTCCATTCCGTCGATCGCGGATCTGGCGGACTGGCTGGCGATCCCGCTGTCAGAAGCCGGCCTTCCGGTCGACACCGTCACGCTGGATTCCGAAGTCTCCGCCAATCCGACGACCATCGGACTGCAGACCGCCACGCTGACCATCGACGACCTGGCGGCCTCCGGCGACCTGGAGGTGACGCTGAACGCCATCCGGCCGCTGATCTTCGGGCGGCTGGCCGTCGATCAGCTCAATCTCGACCCGTTCCTGGGGCCCGCCGAGTCCGGCGGCGAAGCGGCGGAAACGGCCGACGGCGCCGCGCCGGCCGAGGCCGGATCGCAGGGCTGGAGCGAGGAGCCGATCGATTTCAGCCCGCTGATGCTGGTCGACACCGATCTGGTCATCGCCAGCGAGGGGGTGTCACTGCGCGGCGTGGAGGCCGGCCCGTCGGCCCTGACCATCAACCTGAAGGACGGCGTGCTCGATTTCGATCTGGCGCGCACCGCCCTGTTCGGCGGCCATGTGGCGCTGCAGCTCGGGGCCAATGGCGCGGCCCGCACCCCGACCGTGTCCGTCGGCGTCCAGATCGACGAGGTGCAGGCCGAGCCGGTGCTGTCCAGCTTCGCCGATTTCGACCGGCTGACCGGCGCCACCAATGCCGAGATCGCGCTGACATCGGCCGGCAACAGCCAGCGCGCCCTGGTCGAGGCGCTGGACGGCACCGCGAACCTCATTTTCCGCGATGGCTCGATCAAGGGCATCAACCTGGCCGCCATGGTCCGCAACGTGGCCTCGGCCTTCACCGACCCGACCGCCGGCGAGGAAAGGGCAACGGATTTCGCCGAGCTGGGCGCGTCCTTCCAGATCACCGACGGCATCGCCCGCAGCCAGGACATGCGGCTTCTCGCACCGCTATTGCGGATCGAGGGCACCGGCGACGTCTCGCTGCCGCCGCGGTCGCAATCGATCCGGCTGGTGCCCAAGCTGGTGGCCAATTCCGAGGGCCAGGGCGGCTCCCAGGAGATCGCCGGCCTGGCGGTCCCCGTCATCATCGAGGGCACCTTCGACAATCCCCGGTTCCGCCCGGACCTGGAAGGCTTGATCACCGACACGCTCCAGGACCCGGGCGCCATCCGCGATCAGGTGGAAGGGCTGGTCGACCAGCTCCGCGAGGGCGGCGGCGATGCCAGTCCGGAGGACGCGGTGCGCAACCTTTTGGAAGGCCTGACCGGAGGCGGTGCGCCGCAAGGCGGCGAAACCGGCGGCGAAGAGGCGCCGGCGCCCAATCCCGGCGACGCGCTCAGGAACCTGCTGGGCCGTTAGGCCGACTGCAAACGGAAAGAGGGGCGGCGCCTGGGCGCCGCCCCTCCCCTGGAGGGCGGCCGGTGCGGGTCAGCCGATCCTCCTTATCCCGTATGGCGCGCCGCTCAGGTCAGCGCGGTCCAGCGTCCGTCGCCGCCACGGCAGGCGGTGCGCTCGAAGGTCGCGGTCACGCCCGCGACCGTGACGGTCTCGTCGAAGCGGCGGCAGTAGTCGCCGCTGCGCGACCGGTAGGTCCGGCGCGGGACGACGGCCCCGTGATTGCCGCTCATCCCGTTGGTCCAGGTGCTGGCCTGGTTGTCCGCGCGCCGCTCCATGGCGATCTGCATCGTCACCGATGCGATGTGCCGGTCGTCGCTGGTCATGTTTCGTCGGGGATCCATCGATGCCGTCTGCCCGTTCCCGGTCGCCAAGGCACACGCGCTCAGCACGACCAGCGCGCCGCAGGCGAGCGCCGCGCGCGCGGTTCGTTTCCGATCGGTGTCCTGCCCGGCACGATGGCGTTCCCCGCCGGCATGGCCCGGATTGGCAGCATAGCGTTGGTCCATGTCCCCCACCTCGGATCGACGGTCATGCCACATCGCTGAAAGCATCCGCGGACATAATCGCCGTTCCCTCAATGCCCTTTTTCGAACGAAATCGTGAACAAATCCCTAACATTGGAGACAGAGCACAATGTATGTTGATCCAGTCTTGGTTAAGTTCCTTTAACCAACTTATTGAGTTCCGAAAACATGAAAATATTCTCGGATTAATACACCGAATTGGAACGTTATTACTTGTTCAGTTCTCGGAAAATGAACGAACAGAGGCTGCATCACTGATTAGATCGTATTTCACTAAAACGTTGCGAAGTCACGGCTGCCCCGCCAAGATCGAACCCGGGTCTTGATCGGGCCGTGCCGCAGGTCCGAGGAACGAATTGGCTGTGTGCTATGAACGCCGGTCGAATGCGGTCTGTTGTTCGCGGTCTCTCAACCGCCCTCCTCCTCCTGGCCGTCGGCGCCTGCCAACTGCCGCTTGCGCTGCCTGGACGCCCGCAGGCGAACGCCGCGCTCTACACGATCGCCACGCCGTTCAACGAGGGCGAATTCGCCGGATACGACCATCGCGGAAACTCCTCGATCAGCGGCGAAGCCTATTACCGGATCGGCGGCGGCGTGGTGCTGGCGGCCGGCAGCGAGGTCGTGCTGGTGCCCGACACCGCCTATACCCGCGAGTTGTGGGAGCCGGCGCGCAGCGGCCGTTACAGCGGCGTGGCCAATTTCGATCCGCGCTATTTCAAGTACCGCCGCTCCACCGTCGCCGACAGCAACGGCTATTTCCGCTTCACCGGGCTGCCGGCCGGGTCCTACATCGTGCAGACGCACGTGCCGGCGATCGATGAGGGCAAGGCGGTCTTCCTGCACCGCCGCATCACCCTGGAGGACAACGCGGCCGCCAACATCATCCTGTCGGGGCTCAATCAGCAGTGACGGGAAGAGGCGGCCAGGCCGGGGCACTGAACCGCGGATGTAGGCTGCCCCAACCTGGCCTACCGCCGGGCAAGCCCGACGGCACCGCCGAGTTTATTTCGACTGCGTAAACATCTGGCAAACACCCGGTCGATTCTTGCCCGCCGCCCAGAGGATGCCGGTTCGGCCTACCCCGCCGCCGGCCCGCGCATGGTCTCCGGCAGATAGGTCGCCAGGTCGGGGATGAAGATCAGCACGAACACCATCAGCACCATGATCAGGAACATCGGGATCGCGGTGCGGGCGATGTAGCCCATCTGGTGATGGGTCATGCCCTGCATGACGAACAGGTTGAAGCCGATCGGCGGGGTGATCTGCGCCATCTCCACCACCACGACGATGAAGATGCCGAACCAGATGATGTCGATGCCGGCCTGGCGGATCATCGGCTCGACAATGGCCATGGTCAGCACCACCGAGGAGATACCGTCCAGGAAGCAGCCGAGGATTATGTAGAACACCATCAGCACCAGCAGCAGCGCCACCGGCGACAGGCCCAGCGTGTCGATCAGACCCGCCAGCGCCCGCGGCAGGCCGGTGAAGCCCATGGCCAGCGACAGGGCCGCCGCACCGCCCAGGATGAAGGCGATCATCGCCGAGGTCCGGGTCGCGCCCATCAGGCTATCGATAAAGGTCTTCCGCGACAGCGAGCCCTGGGCGGCAGCAAGAATCAGCGACCCGATCACGCCGAACGCCGCCGCCTCGGTGGCGGTGGCCCAACCCAGATACATCGACCCGATGACCACGAGGATCAGGATCAGGACCGGGATCAGGAACAGGGACTCCCGTAGCTTCTGCAGGAATGACAGGCGTTCGCTGATCTTCGGAACCTGATCCGGCTTGAAAATCGACCACAGCGCGACATAGCCCATGAACATCAAGGCCAGGGTCAGGCCCGGCAGGATTCCGGCCAGGAACAGCTTGGAGATGGATTCGTTGACCGTCACCCCGTAGACGATCAGCGTCAGCGAGGGCGGGATCATCAGACCCAGCGTAGCGGCGCCGGTCAGGGTGCCGATGATGATGGGCTCCGGATAGTTGCGCTTGCGCAACTCTGGGATCGACATCTTTCCAACTGTTGTCAATGTCGCCGCGGAAGATCCTGAAACCGCGGCAAAAATCGTGCAGCCGACAATGTTGGTATGAACCAGCCCGCCGGGCAGCCGCGCCATCCAGGGCGCCAGGCCGCGGAACATGTCCTCCGACAGCCGGGTCCGATACAGAATCTCCCCCATCCAGATGAACAAGGGCAGCGCGGTCAGCGTCCAGGAGGAGGACGAGCCCCAGATGGTCGTCAGCATGGCGTCGCCGGCCGGACGGGTGGTGAACAGCTCCAGCCCCACGAAGGCGACGCCGAACAGAGCGAGCCCGACCCAGACGCCTGTGCCCAGCAGCAGGAACAGGACGAAGAGGAAGATCAGGATGAGATAGATTTCTTCCATGGCCGCCTACTCCACATGCCTGTCGACGGACTCGCCGCCGATGCCATGTTCGCGGGTGAAGATCAGCTGGATCAGATGGTCGACCATGGCGATGGACAGGATCACCGTGCCGACCACCATCGCGATCTGCGGGATCCAGATCGGCGTCGCATCCTGGCCCTGGGAAATGTCGTTGAATTTCCAAGACCAGTACGCCGCCTTCCCGGCGTAGTAGGCGAAATAGACCGTCAGTCCGGAACCGATGGCGAAGCACCAGATCTCAGCGACGTAGCGGCGCGGGCCCAGGGCATTGAGCAGCATGCTGACGCGGATATGGGCGCCGTGATTCAGGGCATAGGCGAACGCCAGGAACGACGCCGCGGCCATGAAATACCCAGCATAGTCGGGCGCTCCCGGAAAGACCTCGCCGGTCCATCTGGCCAGCATCTGCAGCGTGACCAGGGTCAAGATGACGATCAGGCACAGCGCGCCCAGCACGCCGCCCAGCGTGTACAGCCGGTCCAGCCATGGCCGAAGGACACTCCCCACAGCGCGCATAGCGGCCCCCCTTTATGTCTTGAAGAAAGGCCCCGGCCAGAACAGGCCGGGGCCCGTATCGCCGTCCTACTGGTTGGCCTTGAACGCGTCCACGATGCGCGAACCGGTGTCGCCGGCATTCTCCAGCCACTCAGACGTCATGGTCTCGCCGATCTCGACCAGCTCGGCCTGCAAGGCGTCACCCGCGGGCTGCACGGTCATGCCGTTCGCGGCCAGTTCGCCGAGCGTGAACTCGGTGTACTGCACCGCGCGCCAGTAGCCGGCATACTCGGCGATGCTGGCGCAGCCGTTGATGACGTTTTGCGTCGCCTCGTCTAGCCCCTCCCAGGAGTCGCTGTTGACGAAGACGTAGTTGCGCGGCAGCCAGGCATCGACCTCATAGAAATGGGTCACGCTCTCCCAGACCTTCCGGTCGTATCCGGTGGAGCCGGACGAGACCATGGAATCCGCCACGCCGGTGGCGAAGGCCTGCGAGATCTCAGCCGCCTCGATCTGCACCGGCAGCATGCCGGTCAGCTCGGCAAGCCGCGCCGTTGCGGTGTTGTAGGAGCGGAACTTGATCCCCTCCATGTCCGACACCGAGTTGACCTCCTGCTTGAAGTAGAGGCCCTGCGGCGGCCATGGCACCGAATACAGCAGGTGCAGGTTCTGGTCCGCCAGCAGCTCGGTGAATTCCGGCTTCGCCGCATCCCACAGCGCGATCGAGTCTTCGAACGACGTCGCCAGGAACGGGATCGAGTCGACGCCGAACAGCGCGTCCTCGTTCTGGTGCGCGGAGAGCAGGCGCTCGCCGATCGGCACCTGGCCGGTCTGCACCGCCCGCTTGATCTCGTTGCCCTTGAACAGCGAGCCGCCCGGATGGGTGACGATCTCCAGCTCGCCGCCGGTGCCCAGGGTCACGCATTGCGCAAACTCCGCCCCGGTGACGGAGTGGAAGTTGGACGCCGAATAGCCCATCGGCATGTCCCAGGTCTCCGCCTGAGCGGTTGCCGTGGCAAGGGCCAGGACCGAAGTCGCTGTCAGTACTGCAAAGGTTGTTTTCATTCTTACCTCCCTGAAAGTGCCTCTAGTGTTGCCGGAACCGGTCTGGATTGTAAGGCGCCAAATCCAGGTTCGTGCCTTTTTCCGTGATCAGGTCGGCGATCAGCCGACCGGTCTTCGGCCCGCCGGTGAGGCCGATATGGTGGTGCCCGAAGCCGGCGATCACGCCGGTGCCGCCGATCTCGCCGATCAGCGGCAGGCTGTCCGTGGGGGCCGGCCGATGGCCGAGCCATTCCTCTATGCCGTCGAATTCCAGCGTCGGAAAGGTCTCCGCGACCTGCCGCTTCAGCAGTGCCAGCGGCGCCTCCGACGGGCCGGCGTCCAGGCCGCCGAACTCGACCACGCCGGCGCATCGCAGCCCGCCTTCCATCGGCGTGGCCACGAACTTGCCGGACGCGACCATGGACGGCGCGCGCAGCCGGATCGACGGCTCCTTGAAGACGATGTGGTAGCCGCGCTCGGTCTCCAACGGGACCGAGAGGCCGAGCTTCTCGGCCAGCGGCTTGGACCAGACGCCGGTCGCCAGCACGGCGGTGTCGCATTCCTCCAGCCCGGCCTCGGTCTCGACCCCGGTGACCCGCCCGTCGGTGAGCCGGATATCGCGGACCTCGGACTGCTTGACGCGGCCGCCTTCGCCCTCGAAGACCCGCGCCAGCGACTGCACATAGCCGCCGGGATCGCGGACGAAGCCGTGGTCGCCCATGCGCGCCAGCAGGCCGATCGTCGGGCCGAAGGCCGGATCGTACGCCCGCACCGCGTCGCCCTCGATCAGCTCCGGCGTGAACCCGGCCTCCCGGCGCAGGGTCCAGACATAGCGGTCGGCCTCGAAGGCGGCCCGGTCGGCATAGGCGAAGATGTAATCGCCATCGACCACCCAGTCCGCCGCGTCGGTGCCGTCGGCCAGCGCATGGTGCTGCTCGACGCTGTCGCCGACGATCGGCGACAGGCCGGCGGCGATCCGCCGGGTGTCGGCATCGTTGGCATGGCCGAGATACTTGACCAGCCAGGGCAGCAGCCGCGGCAGGTAGCCCCAGCGCAGGAACAGCGGGAAGTCCCGGTCCAGCAGCAGCTTCGGCCCCTTGGCGATCAGCCCCGGCGTGGTCACCGGCACCACCGAGCAGGCCGCCAGGACCCCGGCATTGCCGTAGGAGGTGCCGGTCCCCGGCGCGTTGCGGTCGACCAGGGTCACCGAGGCGCCGGCGCGGGCAAGCCAGATCGCCGCCGAGACCCCGACGATCCCCGCGCCAATGACCACCACGGTCTTGGACCCGCCGTTTCGCATCCCCTGCCTGTCTCCCCGGGGCTCCCTGCCCCCTTGTTTACAGCCTACCCCATCCACCGCCGCACCGGCGCGGCCGCTTCCTCCAATGGCTGGCAGACCACGTCGACCAGCGTCGGGCCGTCATGGTCGACCGCCTGGCGCAGCACCCCGGCCAGTTCGTCCGGATCCTCGACCCGCCAGGATTTGACGCCGAACGCGGCGGCGATGGCGGCCTGGTCGGAGCGATCGAAATCCACATTGTGGTAGCGCCGCTCGCAGTCCGCGTATTGGCTTGCCTTGATCCAGCCGAAGCTGGCGTTGGAGAACACCACATAGGTGATCGGGGCCCGCGCCCGCAGCACGGTTTCCAGCTCGCCGCACGAGAAGCCGAACGAGCCGTCGCCCATCATCGCCACCACCTTGGCGTCCGGCCGGCCGTACCAGGCGCCCAGCGCCGCGCTCATCGAATAGCCCAGCGCGCCATGGGCCCGGTTGGTGATGAAATGGCGCCCGGCGCGCGGCAGCTCGTAATAGGCCGAGGCATAGGGGCAGGACGTGCCCGGGTCGGAGACCAGGATCGCGTCCTCCGGCAGCGTCTGCTGCAGGGTGGCGATGACCCGCTCGGGCCGGATCGGCGTCGAGCGCGCCTCGGCGATCGCCTGGAACCGCTCGAACTTGGCCTGCTTGGCCGCCGCGACGGCCTCCGCGCCGCCGTAACCGCCCGCGCCCTGCCCCTGCCGGTCGAGTTCGGCGTTCAGCGCCGCCAGCGCGAAACGCAGATCGCCGACAACCCCGACCTCGGTCTGATAGTTGGCGCCGATGACCATCGGGTCGCTGTCGAAATGCACGATGCGGGCCGCCGGACCGGGCGCCTCCCACCGCGACGTCGTCGTCGACCCGGCGCGGCAGCCCATGAAGACCACCAGGTCGGCCGCCGCCATCACTTCCCAGGTCTCGTCGGTCCCGCCATTGGAGCCGACTACGCCCAGGCAGTTCGGATGGGTCTCGGCAAGGCTGCCCTGTCCCGAGATCGAGGTCGCGACGGGCAAGTCCAGCCGCGTCGCCAGCCGGTCGAGTTCGTCCATCGCCCCGGCGATCACCACGCCGCCGCCGCAGACGATCAGCGGGTTCCGGGCCGACAGGATCGCCTCCGCCGCCGCCTCGACGGCGGCGGGGTCCGGCGCCACACGATAGGCCGGGAACACACCGTGGTTCCCGTCCGCCCAGATGTCCTCCGGATCGACCGGGTCGTACTGGATGTCGTAAGGCAGGCCCAGATGGGCCGAGCCCGGCCGCCCTGTGGTCATGGCCCGAAAGGCGCGCCGCACCATGCGCGGGATATGCGCCGCCTGCCCGATCACCGTGTTCCACTTGGTCAGCGGCGCGAACAGCGCCTGCTGATCCAGCTCGGTCAGCGGATACTTGCCATAGGAGCGCACGGCGATGTCGGTGGTGATGGCCAGCACCGCGTATGAGGATTCGCTGGCCTCGATCAGCCCCGGCAGAATGTAGGTCGCCCCGCCGCCGGACGGCCCCTCGCAGACGCCAACGCGGCCCGTCACCCGGGCATAGCCGTCGGCCATGTAGGCGGCGCTGCGCTCGTCCCGGGTCAGGATGTGGTCGATGGAATGGTCCAGGCGATAGAGCGCGTCATAGAAGGGCAGCGTGGTATCGCCGCACAGCCCGAACATGTGGCGCACGCCATGGGCCTCGAGCATGCGCACCATCGCCTCGGCCCCGTTCAGCGTGTTCTGCATGTCGACCGCCCTCGCCGGGTCAAAACCGCCTGGATGAAATTGTATACAGCCTGTTATACAGTTCTGTGCATCGAAATCAATTGCAAAGGCCGGGCGGACGGGCGATGAGCTATCCGCAGGCTGAGTGACGGCAAGGCGACGGCATGGCCAACAGCAGCGTCGACCGGATCTACGAGCAGGTCCGCTCCATGGCAACGGAGTTCGCCTTCAAGCCGGATGAGCGCATCAACGAGGGCGCCCTGGCCGGCACGCTGGGGGTCAGCCGCACGCCGCTGCGCGAGGCGCTGAACCGGCTGGTCGCCGAGGGCTTCATCACCTTCCAGACCGGCCGCGGCTTCTTCAACCGCTCGCTGCAGCCGGACAAGGTGCTGGAGCTCTATGAACTGCGCCAGGCGATCGAGTGCGAGGCGCTGCGCCGGGCCATCGACCGGGCCGACGATGCCGGTATCGCCGCGTTACGCGCCTTTCTGCTGGAGACCGAACCCGCCTACAGCGCCGGCACCTCGGCTAAGGTGCTGGTGGAGCTGGACGAGGCGTTCCACATGCGCCTGGCCGAGCTGTCCCGCAATGACGAGCTGGTGCGTATGTTGCGCAATGTCAGCGAGCGCATCCGATACGTCCGCTGGATCGTGATGACCGAGCGCCAGGGCCGGACCCATGCCGAGCATCTGCGCATCCTCGACGCGCTGGCCGCCCGGGACACCGATGCCGCCGTCACCGCCCTGCGCGACCATATCGAGCAGCACAGCGGGGAGGCCACCGCGGCGGTCCGCATCGCCCACTCGCAGCTTTACGTCACGGGGTGACGGCATATGGTTGAGACTTCGGAGTCGCGGTTGGTTCACAAATGGCGGGCCGGAAATAACCCATTGTGCCGCTGACACCGATTGTCATTCCCGCGAAGGCGGGAATCCAGGGAACACCGGGCTCGACTGGATTCCCGCCTTCGCGGGAATGACAACAGAAGAAGGGGCCAGGGGCAAACAGGGACCTGCCCGTCGAGGCGCCCTGCCCCCACCTTTGGGAGGACGAGACATGTCGGTGGAATACGGCGGCAAGACCGTCTACGGGACCAGCGTCGGGGTCATGATGCTGGAGACGCAGTTCCCGCGCATCTATGGCGACATCGCCAACGCCATGACCTGGCCCTTCCCGGTCCAGTACCGCATCGTGCCCGGCGCCACGCCGGACAAGGTGGTGCGCAAGGATCCGCGACTCCTGGTCGATGGCTTCATCGCCGCCGCAAAGGACCTGGTGGCACTGGGCTGCGACGGGCTGACGACCAATTGCGGCTTCCTGGCGCTGATCCAGGACCAGGTCGCCGAGGCGGTACCCGTGCCGGTCGCCACCTCCTCGCTGATGCAGATCCCGGTGGTGCAGCACCTCCTGCCGCCGGGCAGGCGGGTCGGGGTCATCACCATCTCGCGCACCGACCTCAGCGAGGCGCATCTCGCCGCCGCCAACGCGCCGCTCGACACGCCGATCGTCGGCACCGACAACGGCCGGGCCTTCACCCACGGCATCCTGGACGACCAGCCCAGCATCGACTTTGCCCAATGCCGGCTCGACCTGCTGGACGCCGCCCGCACCCTGGTGACCGAGTTCCCGGAGGTCGGCGCCATCGTGCTGGAATGCACCAACATGACCCCCTACGCCGCCGACATCCGCAAGCTGACCGGCCTGCCGGTGTTCTCGATCTACAGCTTCATCCGCTGGTTCCACCAAGGGCTCATGCCCGACCGCTTCGATCTCGAGCTGCACGACCCCAGGCTGAACCTGGCCCGGAGCTGAATGGCGGCTTTGCATCGCCGGCCAACTCGGCCATGCTCCACCTATGGAGAGCATCCTCATCCTGATCGGCGTCGCCGCTGTGCACTTGCTGGCGGTGATGAGCCCCGGTCCCAGCTTCCTGGTCGTGGCGCGGGCGTCCGTTGCACGGTCGCGAGGCGCCGGCATCTGGTCTGCGTTCGGCATGGGCGTGGGCTCGGTGGTCTGGGCGCTGGCGGCCCTGTTCGGGCTCGACCTGCTGTTCCAGCTCGCGCCGTGGATCTACACCGCGATGAAACTGGCCGGTGCGCTGTTCCTGATCTATCTGGCGGTGATGCTGTGGCGGCATGCGGACCGGCCGGTGCCGATGGCGCCCTGCGCGGCCGCAGCAGGCCGGTCGGCCATGGCCGCGTTCCGCCTCGGCCTCCTCACCCAGCTTGCCAATCCCAAGGTGGTGGTGTTCTTCGGCTCGATCTTCCTCGCGGTGTTGCCGGCGGAGCGGCCGGTCTGGATGACTGTGGCCCTGCTCGTCATCGTCTTCCTCGATGAGTTCCTCTGGTATGTCGCGGTCGCGATCGCCTTCTCAGTGGCCCGGTTGCGGGCCGGCTATCTGCGCCTGAAACGCGTCATCGACCGGATCACCGGCGGCTTCCTCGGCCTGCTTGGCCTGCGCATGCTGGCTTGACCGCCATGCCGGACAGCGCCTCCAGATCCCGCTTGTTCGATGATGGCTATGCCGTCGTCGAGGACGTGCTGGACGGCCCCGCGCTGGCCCGCCTGCAGGCGCTCGCCGCGGGCTGCGTCGCCGACCTGACGGAGGCGCATCGCGCGAAGTACCGGTCCGAGGGCAGCCTGATCCCCGTCGCCGATTATCCGGCATTCGCCGAGTTCATCGCCCATCCGGGCCTGCTGTCGGCCTTCGACCGGCTGGGCCTGGAAGACGTGCGCTTCACCTCCGGTTATGTGATCAGCAAGCCGCCGCGAGGCCCGGCGCTGTTCTGGCACCAGGATTGGTGGGGCTGGGACGATCCGATCTCCTACACCGACCGGCTGGCGCAGTTCTTCGTATTCCTCTACCTCACCGACACGACGCCGGAGAACGGCTGCCTGCGCGTCGTGCCCGGAACCCATCGCCGGCGCCACCCGATGCACGACATGATGGAGGCGCACAGCGACGACCTGGCCCAGGTCGCCGACCCGGACGATCCGGCCTTCGCCGAGCATCCGGACGCCGTCGCGGTTCCGGTCCGGGCCGGCGATATGGTGATCGGCGACGCCCGGCTGATCCACGGCGCCTATCCCAACCGTTCCGACTCCGAACGCACGCTGATCACCCTGTGGTTCCATCCGGGCTATGCCGCCCTGCCCGAGCCGATCCGCGCCCGGCTGCAGGAGATCTACTGCCGCCGCGGCGTCGATACCGATGCCGACGCGGCGACCGGCCTCTACCCGGACATCTGGCCCGAGCCGGAACGGGCCAAACTGGCCGGTCTGCTGCCCGACTATGCCGGCACTGCCGCACCCCAGGCGTGGAACCGCACGCCGGCGGGCCTCACCTGATCGCGAGCCCGGATAGACCGATGTGGAGCAAGGGACGCACCAGCAAGACGGCGACGATCCGCGACACCGCCACCGGCGCCTGCATCGTCTGCGGCAAGGACAGCGAGGGCTCGCCCTACTGGGTCGGCATCGGCCCGGTGCCGACCAAGTTCGTCACCGGCCTCAACCTGCCGCTGTGCAGCCCGCAATGCTCCGCAAAACAGGGCGACGACGATTCCTGGCAGGACTGGCTGAAAGGCGGCCGGACCTAGGCCCGGAGCGTCAGGCCGGGTGGGCCGCCCTGGACGGCCGCGGCGCGCGTGGCTGTGGCGACCGCGCGCCCTTGGCCGGCGCGGCGGCCGGCTTGGCGAAGGCCGGGGTCGGGTCGACCAGGATGGCCTGGAGATCCCGCATGCCGGTCGCGTCCGGCTGCAGCACGGCCGCCTGGAATTCCCGACCGGCCGCCCGCGCAATGGCGATCCTGGCCGCGAGATACAGGACCAGCACGAGCGCCGCCCACGCGACCACGAACTGGGCGAACTCCATCCCGTTGTTGAGCACCGGCAACGCGCCGAGCAGGAAGGCGGCGATCCAGCTCGCACTGGACACCGCGCCGCTGAACAGGCACAGCGGGCCCACCCGGGAGCGCAGCAGGTCGGCGCACGCGTCCATCCGCCGGACCCGCTTCAGCACCAGATAGTGCAGCACATAGCCGTTGACCGTCAGCACGGTCACGACGGCAAGCTTGGCGTAGAGCTTCGGGTTGGCCAGCTTGCCCGGATCGAAGGCGGAATAGTGGACCAGGAAGCCGCATCCGGTGACCCACAGCAGGCCCAGGCCGATCATCACGAATTTGGTGGCGATGCCGAACAGCGGTCCGGCCATGAAGGACCGGTAGCCGCCCCATGACCCCCGCGCGATCGACAGGAAGCACCCGCCGTCGAGATAGGCCGTCGTGCCCAGGCCCAGCACCAGGCCGACCAGGTGGCCGAAGGCAAGCACGCCCATCGCCGCGCCCTCCAGCCCGAATCCCAGAAACAAAGCGTCCATCGTCGCCAATCCCCGCTGTCACCGCCGTCCGTTTGGACGGCGCTCGCGTTGCCTCGCGGTTCGGCATCGACGGGGGGTCTCAAGGACAGCGCCGGCGCTGTGTGGAGTGATCGCCGGGTCCATGTTCGCCTGCCCTTCGCCAAGCCACCGCCCCGCCCTTATTGTCGGCCGGGGCAGTATTCGTTGACGACTGCCACAGTCCTTTTTGGCGGGTTGCCTTCGCTTATTCCATAGTTCTTCGTTAGAAATCAAACAAAATTAGCAATTTGTTAACATTAATCTTTGATGAACGCGAATTAACCTTAACAAGTATTAATATTCATTAAGATTCGATCTATTTTTACTACAATGCCTTGGAATTGAGTGATTGCCCGGATGGGCGCTCCGACGGCCGCTAGCTCAACGGCTCTACCCGGGTCAGCGGGCCATATGCGCTCAGGTTGGCCACGCCCATTGCCGTGAGCGCGCCGATCAGGCGGCCATCGCGGCCCAGCCTGGCGTCGGCAAGCTCGATCATGCGCCGGTTGGGATTTGCATGCGGCGCGGCCGCCCGCAGCCGGCGCGCCGCCTCCTCCTCCCGCCCGTCATGGCGGAAGGTCAGCGCGATCAGCGCGGCCGCGGTCGACCGGCTGATCCCGGCGAAGCAATGCACCAGCAGCGGCGCGCCGCCGTCCCAGCCCTCCAGGAAGCCGATCAGCCGGGCGATATGGTCGTCCTGGGGCAGCACATAGCCGTCCATGGGCTGGCTGATGTCGTTCACCGTCACCCGGTGATGGCGCTCCGGCGCGAAGCCATCCGGCGTCGGCGGCTGCTGCTCCGCCGCCAGCAGCGAGACCAGATGGCTCGGCTTCAGCGCGTGGACATGGGCCGGCATCTCGGCAAGGCTGCAGATGTAGATCATAACGACTCCAGTGGGACGATCCCTTGGGGCCGAGACTATCCCCCGGCAGGGTCGCGGCAAAGCGCGACCAGGCCTCGAGCCAATTCCTCGATGGCGGCGCGCCGCTCCAGCTTCCCTCGCCACGCCTCCGGTATCGCCGCGACGCCGAGATAAGCGCCGGAGATTGCGCAGGCCATCGCCGCCAGGGTGTCGCAATCGCCGCCATTCAGCGCCGCGCAGAGCAGGCAGTCCTCGAACGAATCCGGATGGCGCAGGAAGGCATAGACCGCGAACGGCATGGACTCATGCACGGTGATCTCGCGGCCAATGGCGTCGGCGGCCACTTCCGGCGCCACACCATTGGCGGCGAAGTCCCGGACCATCTCCATCTTCGTCCGGATCTCGTCGGTCCCGGCCGCCGCGATCAGCCGTGCGCAATACGTGTCCAGGGGAAAGGGTTGCGACGGATCGAGCGTCACCGCCTGCGCTACGGCCAGCGCCAGCACCGCCGCCCCGTCGATGCCGACCGGATGGGCATGGGTCACGCTGGCGGAGGCACGCGCCATCGCATCCAGCCCGTCGGAGGCATGGAACGCCAGCCCCACCGGCGCGATGCGCATGGCCGCGCCGTTGCCCAGCGACCCCTGCCCGTCATAGAGCCGCCGCGCCGCCTCCACGTATCCGATGTCCTCGCGCCCGACCATGCGGAACAATGCCGGCGGGCCGCCGCCATAACCGCGCCAGGGCTCTTCGAGGAAGTTCTCGTGGAACCGGCACCCCAGCGCCTGCGGGTCGAGATGGCCGAGCTCGGTCAACGACTCGGCGATGCCGATCGCCATGGCGGTGTCGTCGGTCCATATCAGACGACCGGTCGCCGCCACCGCCGCCCGCAGCGCATCCTCCCTGGGCGTCGCGAACGCCAGCTCGCCGATCGCATCCCCGACCGCCGTGCCCACCATGCCGCCGAGGAATTTCGATGTGAGATCGGGTGCGGTCATGACTTGCCTCCCTAGCGCGCCGCGATGGCTTCGATCTCCACCTTGAAGATCTCCCGGGCGAAGCCCGAGACGATCATCAGCGTCGAGGCCGGCGGCGGGGTGAAGATCACCCGGTCTCGGGCGGCCATGTAGGCGGCCAGGTGCTCGCGGCCGGTGACATAGGCGTTGATCCGCACCAAATCGCCGAAGTCCATGCCGGCGGCCTCCAGGACCGCGCCAATGTTGCGGAAGCAGAGATCGGCCTGGGCCTCGGCATCCTCGGGCACCGTGTCGTCTGGCTCGATGCCGAGCTGGCCGGAGCAGAACAGGACGCGGGCACCCGGCGGCAGCTCGACGCCGTGGCTGTACTGCGCGAAGGGCGGGCGGATCGTTGCGGGTGTGTGATGGCGGGTCATTGCCTGTAGACTTCCGGTCCGGTCTGGGGTCGCACGAGGGTACGGATGATGATTCACCGCTGGCAAGATTTGACGACGGTGGATTTCGAGAGGCTGGACCGGGACTGCACGGTCGCGGTCCTGCCGCTGGGCGCCATCGAGCAGCACGGGCCGCACCTGCCGCTATCCACCGACGCGGTGATCGCCGAGGAGATGGCGACCCGGGCGCTGGAAAAACTCCCCGACGACATGCCGGCGCTGCTGATGCCGACGCTCGCCGTTGGCAAGTCGAACGAGCACCTGGCCTATCCCGGCACCTTGACACTGTCCGCCAAGACCCTGATGGACCAATGGTTCGAGGTGGCCGAAGGCGTTCACCGTGCCGGTCTCGCGAAGATCCTGTTCGTCAACGCCCATGGCGGACAGCCGCAGGTGATGGAGATCGTCGCCCGCGAACTCCGCGTCCGCCACGGCATGCTCGCCGTGTCGTCGAGCTGGTGGCAGATGGGCCTGCCGGACGGGCTGGTGGACCCGGACGAGGCACGGCACGGCATCCATGGCGGCACTGTCGAGACATCGATCATGCTGCACCTAAGGCCGGAACTCGTGCGCATGGACAAGGCCGAGAATTTCGTCTCCGTCCTGCCGGAGACCGAGGCGGCGAACCAGCGCCTGCGCTATGTCGGCGGCGTCGGCATCGGCTGGCAGGCGCAGGACATCCACCCCGCCGGCGTCGCCGGCGATGCCAGCGCGGCAACGGCCGAGCTGGGCGCGCAGATCGTGGACCATGTCGCCGCCGGCCTCGCGACGCTGGTCGCCGAGGTCTCGCGCCACCCCCTCTCCTCGATCAAGACCCGCTAGCGCCGTTTGTCCCGCGCCGTGCGATCGCCCTATAGTGCTGCCCAAGAACCGGGCAACGGGTCACCGATTGGGCAAGATCCAAGACGTCTGTATTGCCATGCCCGATTGGACGTCATTGCGAGGAGCGCAGCGACGCGGCAATCCACTGCTAGCGGATAGAGTGGATTGCTTCGCCTTCGGCTCGCAATGACGGTGTGAGGTGTGGCAGAGACGGCGTGACGGTCGGCCCGAGTGGCACGGGACTTGCGCGGTCGACGCCTTGGACCAGATCAATGCCGGGCCGAGACCCGGCCAGCCCGGAACGGGCAGCGTTGGGAAGCACAGGGAGACACCAATGAACACAAAGACACTCGCATTCGCCACCGCCGCCGCGGTGCTCGCCGCCACGCCGGCCATGGCGCTCGACGAAGTCAGCTTCGGCACCAACTGGGTGGCGCAGGCGGAGCATGGCGGCTTCTACCAGGCCGTGGTCGACGGGACCTACGAGAAATACGGGCTGGACGTCACCATCGAGCCCGGCGGGCCGCAGGTGAACAACCGGCTGATGCTGCCGACCGGCCGGCTCGATTTCCTGATGGGCGGCAACATGCTGCAGGCCTTCTCGGCGGTGGAGAACGACATCCCGACGATCGCGGTGGCCGCCATCTTCCAGAAGGATCCGCAGATCATCATGACCCATCCGGGTCAGGGCCTGGACACCTTCGACAGCCTGAAGACCATCGATCTGCTGATCGGCGCCGACGGCCTGGCCAGCTATTACCAGTGGATGGTCTCGGAGTACGGCTTCTCGGAAGAGCAGGTGCAGCCCTACACTTATAATTTCGCGCCCTTCCTGTCGGATGTCCGGCTTGGCCAGCAGGGCTATCTGACGTCCGAGCCCTTCGCCATCGAGAACGAGGCCGGCATCACGCCGAACATCTTCCTGCTGGCGGATTACGGCTTCGACACCTACTCCACCACCATCGAGACCCGCACCGATCTGGTGGAGGACAACCCGGACCTGGTGAAGCGTTTCGTCGAGGCGTCGATCATCGGCTGGTACAACTACCTCTACGGCGACAACGAAGCCGCCAACGCCATGATCCAGCGCGACAATCCGGAGATGTCGGCGGAACAGATCGCCTTCTCCATCGAGAAGATGAAGGAGTATGGCATCGTCGATAGCGGGGACACCGAGACCATGGGCATCGGCGCCATGACCGATGCGCGGATGAAGAGCTTCTTCGACCGCATGGTCCAGGCCGGCGTGGTCAGCGGCGACATCGACCACACCCAGTCCTACACGCTGGAGTTCGTGAACAACGGTCTCGGGCTCGAGCTGCGCAACTAGCGGACCGACCGTGACCGAGCTCGCCACGGCGTCCGACGACATCACGGGGGCGGTTCTGGCCGAGGCCGGCGCCCCCGTGGTGTCGCTGGCGCATGTCTCCAAGCGCTTCTCCAACGGCACCCTGGCGCTGCAGGACATGTCGCTGGATATCGGCAAGGGCGACTTCGTCAGCCTGCTGGGCCCGTCCGGCTGCGGCAAGTCGACGGCGCTCAGGATCATCGCCGGGCTGGGCGACGCCACCGGCGGCCGGGTCGACTGGCCCGGCGGCAAGCCGACGCGGGGCGATATCGGCTTCGTCTTCCAGGAGCCGACGCTGATGCCCTGGGCCACCGTCTTCGATAATGTCTGGCTGCCCAAGCGCCTGGACGGCGTGTCGCGGGAGGCGGCGCGGGCCGATGTCGAAGCAGCCCTCGACATGGTTGGACTCTCGGCCTTTTCAGCATCTTATCCGCGCGAGCTCTCGGGCGGCATGAAGATGCGCGTGTCGATTGCCCGGGCCCTCGTCACGCGCCCGAAGATCCTGCTGATGGACGAGCCCTTCGCCGCGCTGGACGAGATCACCCGCTTCAAGCTCAACGACGATCTGCTGGCGCTGTGGGAGCAGCACCATTGGACCGTCGTCTTCGTGACCCACAGCGTCTTCGAGAGCGTCTATCTCTCCAGCCGCATCGTGGTCATGGCGGCGCGCCCCGGCCGGGTCACCGAGTCCCTGGTCAACGACGCGCCGCATCCGCGTGGCGAGGGCTTCCGCACGTCGGAGGACTACGCCCATCTCTGCCGCACGGCCTCGGACGCGCTGCACCGGGCCATGGAGGCCGCGGCATGAGCGTGCAGGCCGAGTCCGGCCCGCCGCTGGCGACGTCGGCGGCCGAGCCGCAGCCGGTCGACCTGCGGGCCCGTGCCGCCCGCCGCGACCGGGCCCTGCGCATCGTGCTGCCGCTGGTGATCCTGGCGTCTGCCCTGATCGGCTGGGAACTGGCGGTGTGGTACTTCGAGGTGCGGCACTTCATCCTCCCGGCACCCAGCCTGATCGTGACTACCTTGTTCACGGACTGGCCGATCCTCGCGCCGTCGCTGGTGAAGACGCTGACGATCACCTTCGCCGCGCTCTCGGTCGCGGTTCTGGGCGGCGTCGGACTGGCCATCCTGTTCGCCCAGTCGAAATGGGTCGAGATCAGCTTCTTTCCCTTCGCGGTGATCCTCCAGGTCACCCCGATCATCGCCATCGCGCCGCTGATCCTGATCTGGGTGGATTCGACGCCGGCGCTGCTGATCTGCGCCTGGATCGTGGCGTTCTTCCCGATCCTGTCGAACACCACGCTGGGCCTCAACTCGGCCGACCACAATCTGCGCAACCTGTTCGAGCTCTACGGTGCTTCACGCTGGCAGACGCTGCGGTATCTCAGGCTGCCGGCGGCGATGCCCTATTTCCTGGGCGGCCTGCGCATTGCCGGAGGGCTGGCGCTGATCGGCGCCATCGTCGCCGAGTTCGCCGCCGGCTCCGCCGGGCGCAGTTCCGGCCTCGCCTACCGCATCCTGGAATCCAGCTACCGGCTCAACGTGCCGCGCATGTTCGCCGCCCTGCTGCTGATCTCGATCACCGGCATCCTGATCTTCCTGGTGCTCAGCCTGCTTTCGCACCTGCTGCTGCGCAAATGGCATGAGAGCGCCCTGAAGCGGGAGAATTGAGGTGGCGGCCAGCGCACCGCCGGCACCCGGCCAACCGCACTACGACTGGATCGCAAGCGCCCGTGTGCCGGCCGTGCTGATCGACGGCGATCTTCCGGCGGGACCGGACGGCCTGGTCTCCGTTGACCTGAGGGTGGAGGCAGGCCGGATCGCCGCCATCGAGGCGACAGGAGCGCGGCGCGACGGCGCGGTGCTGGAGCAGCGCGACGGCATGGTCCTGCCCTGCTTCGTCGACATGCACACCCATATCGACAAGGGCCATATCTGGCGGCGCACGCCGAACCCGGACGGCACCTTCGACGGCGCGCTGACGGCCGCGTCCGGTGACCGCGAAGCCCGGTGGTCGGCCGAGGACATGCGCCGGCGGATGGATTTCGCTCTGCGCTGCGCCTATGCCCACGGCACCGCGGCGCTGAGGACCCATCTCGACTCACCGGCGCCACAGCACAAGGTCTCCTGGCCGCTCTTCCCGGAGATGCGCGAACGCTGGGCCGGCCGCATCGACCTGCAGGCCGTTTCGATTCTGTCGATCGAGGATTTCCTGACCGGGTTCGGAACGGAGCTGGCGCCCTTGATCGCCGAGCATGGCGGCGTTCTGGGAGCCTATGTCTTCACGACACCCCGGCTCGACGACGCGCTCGACATCATGTTCCGGCTGGCCGCCAAACACGGACTCGATCTCGATTTCCACAGCGACGAGACCGCCGATCCGGAAGCCCGCACCCTCCGCCACATCGCCAATGCGGCGCTGCGCCACCGCTTCCCCGGCCGGGTCGTCTGCGGCCATTGCTGCTCGCTCGCGAACCAGCCGGAGGACGAGGCGGACCGCACCCTGGACCTGGTCGCGGAGGCCGGCATCGCCATCGTCTCGCTGCCCATGTGCAACCTGTTCCTGCAGGATCGACAGCCGGGCCGGACGCCGCGATGGCGGGGCGTGACCCTGCTGCCGGAGATGCGCGCCCGCGGCATCCCGGTCGCTGTCGCCTCGGACAACACCCGCGACCCGTTCTACGGCTATGGCGATCTGGACGGGCTGGAGGTGCTGCGCGAGGCAGTGCGGATCTTCCAGCTCGACTGCCCGGTCGGCGACTGGGCCGCCGCGATCACCCGATGGCCCGCCGACATCATCGGCGCAGAAGGGCGCGGCCGCATCGCCATCGGCGCCCCGGCCGACCTGATCCTGTTCGACGGCCGCGACTATTCCGAGCTGCTGTCGCGCCCGGAATCGAACCGCCAAGTCCTGCGCAACGGCGTGCCCATCGACCGCACCCTCCCCGACTACCGTGAGCTGGATGATCTGATGCAGACGGATCGAACCGAGGAAGCACTGGGATGACTTATGACATCGCGGCCCTGAAGGCCGATCTCGACGGCATCGCGGTGGAAGACGATCCGCGGCTGGTGCGGCAGAAGAGCCGGGATTTCTTCTGGTACTCGCCGGTCTTGAAGCGGCAGTTGAACAAGGTCTCCGGCGATCTGCTGGTCACCCCGCGCGACGAGGCGGAGGTGGTCCGGGTGCTGAAGGCCTGCCATGCCCATGGCGTGCCGGTGACGCCGCGCGGCGCGGGCACCGGCAATTACGGCCAGGCCATGCCGCTGTCCGGCGGCGTGGTGCTGAACCTGGCGGCGATGGCGGCGGTCAAGGAGATCGCTCCCGGCCGGCTGGTCGCCGAGCCCGGCGCGGTGCTGCAGAAGATCGACGAGCAGACCCGGGCCCAGACGGGCCAGGAAATCCGCATGTTCCCGTCGACCTACCGCACCGCCTCGATCGGCGGCTTCATCGCCGGTGGCTCCGGCGGCGTCGGCTCGATCACCTGGGGCGGCCTGCGCGACCTGGGCAACGTGCTGCGGCTCAGGATCGTCACCATGGAGGCGGAACCGCGGGTGCTCGACCTGACCGGCGAGGATCTGCACAAGGTCATGCACGCCTACGGCACCAACGGCATCATCACCGAGGTCGAGGTGCCCCTGGCGCCCGCCTATGACTGGGTCGACGTCATCATCGGCTGTGACGATTCCATGGCCGCGGTGCGCTACGGCAACGACCTGGCCCGCCAGGACGGCATCCTGAAGAAGCTGATCACCCCGATCGCCGCCCCCATCCCGCACGACTTCCTGGGCCGCCACCACGCCTTCCCGCGCCGCGACCAGTCCATCGTGCTGCTGATGATCGCGCCGCACGCCATGGACGCCTTCCTGGCCTTCCACGGCCGCACCAGGGGCACCGAGATCCTCTACCGCTCCGACACCGCGACCGAGGACCAGCGCGCCGAGCGGCCGCCGGTCTACGAGCTCTCCTGGAACCACACCACGCTCAACGCGCTGAAGGTCGACAAGGAGATTACCTATCTGCAGGTACTCTACCCCTTCCCGGACCAGGTCGCGCTGATCGAGCGCATCCACGGCCGCTTCGGCGACGAGGTGCCGATGCACACCGAGTTCGTGCGCTTCGACGGCGACATCACCTGCTTCGGCCTGCCGCTGGTCCGTTACACCGGCGAGGAGCGGCTGGAAGAGATCATGGCGATCCACGAGGACATGGGCGCGCCGATCTTCAACCCGCACCGCTACACCCTGGAGGAAGGCGGCATGAAGCAGACAGACGCGGTGCAACTCGCCTTCAAGAAGGAGGCCGACCCCGACGGCCTGCTGAACCCCGGCAAGATGATCGCCTGGGAAGACCCGGACTACGACTATTCCAGCCGCAAGACCTACCTCTTCCGCGGCCTGGAACTGGCGGAGTGATGCGGTGGATGTGGAGCGCTGGCGCGCAAATCGTTCGGTTAGCCCCCTCACCTTCCCAACGCTTCGCATCGGGCCCCTCCCTCTCCCACAAGGGGAGAGGGGTCTTTAGGTCGGTGCTGAACCGAACCCCTCTCCCCTTGTGGGAGAGGGAGGGACCCGGCGCGAAGCGACGGGAGGGTGAGGGGTCTGGCGAAGTCGCCGGCAGTCAATTCCCATGAACGTCCTTGTCCTTTTCGCCCATCCGGTCGAGACAAGCTTTCAGGCGGCGGTGCATGAGACGGTCGTCGGGACGCTGACGCACAAGGGGCATTCCGTCGACGATTGCGACCTCTATGCCGAGAAGTTCGACCCCTGCCTCAGCCGCGCGGAACGCCTCGCCTATCACGATCTGGAGGCCGACCGGTCCGCGGTGCAGCCCTATATCGATCGGCTCCAAGGCGCCGAGGCGCTGGTGCTCGTGTTCCCGGTGTGGAACTTCGGCTATCCGGCCATCCTGAAAGGGTTTTTCGACCGTGTCTTCCTGCCCGGCGTGAGCTTCCGCATGGAGAACGGCAAGGCCATGCCGATGCTGCGCCACATCCGCCGCACCGCCGCCATCGCCACCTATGGCGGCGACCGCTGGCGCGCCATCCTGCTCGGCGATCCGGTGCGCAAGGCAGTGACCCGGGTGTTGCGCGCCCAGACCGTCGGCGCCCCGCTTCGCTACCTCGCGCAATATGATATGAACCGCTCGACCGACGCCTGCCGGCAGCGGTTTCTTCAGCGCGTACAGGCGGAGATGGAGCGGTTCGGGTGAACATCCTGGTCGTCTACAGCCATCCGGTGCCCGAGAGCTTCAACGCCGCCATCCGAGACACAGCCGTCGCGGCGCTGACCGAAGCGGGTCATACGGTCCGCCTGCTCGACCTCTACGCCGAGGGCTTCGACCCGGTGATGAACTGCGACGAGCGCCGCGCCTACCACACGAGCGGCGAGAACGAAGCGCCTGTCGCTGACCAGCTCGCCCTGCTGCGCGATGCCGACGGCCTGCTGTTCGTCTACCCGACCTGGTGGTACGGGCTGCCGGCCATGCTCAAGGGCTGGCTCGACCGGGTGTGGGTTCCGCACGCCACCTTCACCCTGCCCGATGACGGCTCGGCGATCCGGCCGCTCATGACCCATATCCGCTTCCTCGGCGTGATCACCACCTGCGGCGCCCCCTGGTGGTGGAGCAAATTCGTCGGCGAGCCCGGCCGCCGCACCATCCTGCGCGGCATCCGCGCGCTGTGCGCCAAGCGCTGCCGGACCCTGTGGCTGGCCCACTACAAGATGGACGCATCGACGGCCGGAAGCCGGGCGGTGTTCCTGGAGCGCGTGAGCCGGGCGCTGACCGCGGTGGCGTAATCAGGGCTTCAGGCCAAGCGCCCGCTTCCAGAGCCGCGCATTGGCGCACTCCGGATCGAGGCGGCCGTCTTCACCGACGAAATGCAGCCATTGCCACCATTCCGGCCCTGGACACCCGAGCGCCGACCAGCGGGTCAGGAAGTCCTGGAAATCCTCGGCGATCCGGTAGCCCTGCATCTCGTCGTCCTGATGCTCGACATAGACGACCGGCTCCTGTCCCGGTGCCGAGAGATCGATCGCCAGGAGGTCGCTGTTCGCCATCAGGCAGAAGGCGAGCTTTCCCGAGAACGCCGCCCTGCGCTCCGGGCTGTAGTCGATGGACTGGAGATAGTCGACGATCTCCCGGCGCCGGTGCTCGGCATCGGCGAGAGCGGCCAGCGAGAGATGGGCGGCCCCGAAGACACCGGGGATGAAGCCGTCCGGCAGAGGGAAACTATCGGGCAGGGACCAGGTGAATCTGACCCGCCTGGAGCCGGTCAGGAAGAACGCCTTCAGGGACGCCGGTAATGGATGCCCGAGCGACGACTCCGCCGATGCCACCGCGGATTCGGTTGCCGGCGGCTCGACGGAGAGCCGACTTGCCTTGCCCCCGAGCCGCTGCACGGCATCGAGGGTCGCCTGCCAATGTCCGGTCAGGGTCTGCAAGTCCATGCCGGCAGCCTATCACGGCCAGGACGCCCGGCGAGTCGGTCGACGGACCGACGCGGCGCCGCCACCTACTCCAGCCGCGTCAGCCGCATCAGCGGATCGCCGGCCGCGTCGGTCAGCAGCAGGAACGGGCCGTCGAAGCGGTAGCCCTTGACCACGTCCAGAGCCGCGAAGAATTTCGATTCCTGGTCCATCAGCGCCTCGACGCAGGCCCGCTGCGTGGCGGCCAGCGGACCGAAGCTCAGCGACCCGCCGCCAACCTCCGCCGCGCCATTGAACTGGTTGCAGCCGCCGGAGCCGTGCACGCCGCCGCGCTCGTCGAAGCCAATGGTGGTCTGGGCCCGGTCGATGACGCCGCCGCCGCGAATGTCCTCCACCAGCCAGGTGACGCCGACCAGCGCCGGCATGCCGCCCGCCGACCGCGCGCCCGGCCCCATCTTCTCCATCAGGATGTCCACCGTGTCGGGGGCGCCCCGGGTCAGCACCGGGTGCACGCTGGTGCTGCGGAACACCGCCTCCCCATCGACCACCAGCTTGGCCGAGACGGCGTAGCTGTGCCGCTCGTCGATCATCGCCGGGTCATAGAGCAACCGGAACGCCACCGGCACCGCCTCGGCCCGGATCGCAATCGCCGACAGGAGCGGCGCCGGCACGTCCTGCCGCGAGACATCGTACAGCTCCACCTCCAGCACCGCCCCCGGCGGCACGGCGATGCGCTCGCGATACCCGGCGGAGCCGTCCAAGGTCTCAAACTCCGCTGCGGCCGCGCCGGTCGCTAGGGCCAGTCCCGCGGCCAATGCGGCGAGCCCTCCAGCCAAGCTTTGATGTCCGAACACTTCTGCCCTCCCCGCTAACCTCTTTGTCCAGCCTAACCGCATTCGCGCATGGGCGACGACACCCGGCCGGCCTCATTGACAGGATGTTGAACAAATAGCCGCCGGCACAACAATGCGCTGAAGCGTCTCAGGGGTCCCGCGGTCCGAGGCGATGTGACGGTTTAAGCAACGGCAACGACGGCCAATCGACAGCGGTTTGCTCGCTATCGCCGATCATGCCGATACGTCCTCGGTCCAGAGCATTCAGCCGCCAAGATGCTGAACCGCCAACCAAGCAGCCTCTCTGACGGGTGGCAGGCTGAGAGCGGCCAATGCCAGGATCTGAATACCTGCGATGACGAAAAGATAGGTGCGGAAAGGCTGCTTGCGCGTCTTGTGACGCAGGATCTGCTGACCGGCGATCGCGCCAGCGGTGCCGCCGACCAAAGCCATGGTGAGAAGCGCGCTCTCCGAGACGCGGCGCCAGCCGTTTCGGGCGCACATCTTGTCCCAGGCGAATACCAGCATGGTCGCGATTGTCATGCCAGCCAGATAGAAAACAGCAACGAGCAGCATGGGCGCACCTCACGATTTCGCAGATGCTGCCCGAACATGCTTGTCATTTTCTTATGGCCGCGGCCTTGCCGTCTCGCCGCGCAGCGATGCGGACGCGATCCGCTGAAGCCCGATCGAAAGGAAATTCAGGAGGACAGTCTGGCAGCTCTGGATGCGCAATCCTGGGTATGGGAGCGCTGGCGACCCCTACGGGATTCGGGCATTACGGTGACAGTTTACTAAATCCCGTTTTAGCCTCTTCCCGCAACGGGCGGGGGGTGAGGCTAAAACGGGATTTAGTAAACTGTCACTGTAATGCTGGAATAATGTGTGTCCCTGGATTAGCCGGATTAGCGTCTCCAGATTAGTTGCGTGTCTCCGGATTGGTCATGGCTCCACCTTGATCATCACGATGTCGGCTATGTCCGGCGCGCCACGGGTCAACACCGGATAGACCGCCGTACTGCGGAATATCGTCTTGCCGTTGACCTCGAGCCTCGCCGACACCGCATAGCGACCCCGCGGATTGATCATCTCAGGATCGTAGGTCAGTCGGTACGGGATCGGTACCGAGCCGGACGCCGGGACCGTGACGACCGCCAGCCACTCGGCCGGCGCGTCGGCCTGCGAGATGTCGTTCAACACGACAAACAGGTTCGCGCCTAGCGGCGTCGCGATGCGCTCATTGTAGGTCACCGTTCCTTCGACTGTCCGATACTCTGCGGCCGAGGCCGGCGCGCCCAACAAGGCCGCCAAAACCAGCGCGGTCGCCAATGTCAGCAGCGTGTGGTGCCGTACCATCTCAAGTCTCCCCACCCATGTCCGTGTCGATCCAGCCCCGTATGCCGGCCAAGACTGGACCTGACGACATCATCATCGGGCGCACCGGTTGCGGCAATCCGCCATGACGTCCGAACCGGCCGCGTCGCAGGACCGCGGAATGTAACCTAAAATTCGGGAAGAGCCTGGCGACCCCTACGGGATTCGAACCCGTGTTGCCGCCGTGAAAGGGCGGTGTCCTAGGCCTCTAGACGAAGGGGTCGGGAGCCGAGAGCCGGCGGATAAGTAGCGATGCCGGGTGGCGAAATCAAGGGCTTTCCGGCGCCGCGCCGGCACCCCAGACGGGGGCGGCGTCCTCGATCTGGAATTGCGGGCGCTCCCGGCCGTTCCAGCGGTCCAGGCGCAGCAGGCCGGCGATGTGCAGCGGCGCGCCGGACGGGTCGAGAAGCGCGGCGCCGAGTTCCGTGCCGGCGGCGCGGAAGGCGATGGCCTTCAGGCGGCCGCCCTCGGCACCGGTCAGGAAGCAGCTCACATGGTCCTTGCCGACCACCTTGGCGGCGACGGCGCGAGCGCCGGTGATGACGAAGCGCGGCTCGGCATTGCCGGCGCCGAACGGGCCGAGCCGTTCCAGCATCGCAGCCAGCTCCGCCGTGGCGCCGCCGACGGCCAGGGTGCCGTCGAAATCGGCCACCGGAACCAACGGTCCGCCGGCCTGGCCGCGCACATGGTCGTGCAGGAAGTCACCCAGCGCGTCGAGCCGGTCTGCCGCGACGGTGAACCCCGCCGCCATGGGATGGCCGCCGCCGGTCATCAGCAGCCCCGCCTGGCGCGCCTCGGCCACGGCGGCGCCGATGTCGACGCCGGGCACCGAGCGGCAGGAGGCGCGCCCGACGTCCCCCTCCAGCGCCACCACGCAGGCCGGCCGGTCGTAGCGCTCCTTCAGCCGCCCGGCGACGATGCCGATCACGCCGGGATGCCAGCCCCGCCCGGCCGCCAGCGCCACCGGGCCGGGATCGGGGCTGCCGTCGAGCTGGTCCTTGGCCTGGCGCAATACATCGGCCTCGATGGCCTTGCGGTCGTCGTTGTGGCTGTCGAGGGTGGCGGCAATTTCCGCCGCCTCCGCGTCGTCGTCGGTGCTGAGCAGGCGCGCGCCCAGATCGGCGCGGCCGATGCGCCCGCCGGCATTGACGCGCGGGCCGAGGATGTAGCCGAGATGGTAGGCGCCGATGCGTTCGGAGACCCGGGCCACATCGGCCAGGGCGCGGATGCCCGGATTGCGCCGCCGCGCCATCACCGTCAGCCCCTGGATCACCAGCGCGCGGTTGAGGCCGGTCAGCGGCACCACGTCGCACACCGTGCCGAGCGCCACGAGGTCCAGGAGCCCGAGCAGGTCCGGTTCCGCCCGGCCGTTGAACGCGCCGTCCCGGCGCAGCGCCCGGTTCACCGCCACAAGGGTGAGGAAGGTGACGCCGCAGGCCGCCAGATGGCCGAGGCCGCTGGAATCGTCCAGGCGATTGGGATTGACGACCGCGCAGGCCTCCGGCAGCTCCGCCGCCGCGGCATGGTGATCCAGGACGATCACCTCGAGGCCGTCTTCCCGCGCCGCCGCCAGCGGCTCCAGGGCCGTCGTGCCGCAATCCACGGTGATCGCCAGCCCCGCGCCGTTCTCGCGCAGCGCTTTAAGCGCCGGGGCGTTGGGGCCGTAGCCCTCGGCCAGGCGGTCGGGGATGTGCAGCAGCGGGTCCGCCCCGAGCGCCCGCAGATAGCGCAGCAGCAGCGCGGCCGAGGTGGCGCCGTCGACATCGTAGTCGCCGAAGACCGCGATGCGCTCTCCCGACACGATCGCCTCGGCGATGCGGTCGGCGGCATGGTCCATGTCCCGCAGCGTCGAGGGGTCCGGCATGAGGGCGCGCAGCGTCGGCGCGAGATGGAGCTCGGCGCCGTCGACCGGAATGCCCCGCGCCGCGAGGATCCGGCCCATCAGTTCCGGCAGATCGTGGCGCTGGCTGAGCGCCAGAGACAACCGTTCATCGACCGGGTGAAGCTGCCACCGGCGGCCCGATAGAGAGCGCTCGACGCCCAGCAGGGCCGAAGGCGGCGGCGATTCGAGCGCTGCGGTCACCGCCATGGGTGGTCCCGGGCCGGCGACGGGCATAGAGCGATCGGCTCAACTCCGGATCGTTCACTTTGAAAATCAGTGGGTTCTGTCCGGCTCTTCACAACGCATCCCAGGCAACGGACGGCGCGCCCTCGCGACGGCAGACAATCGCCGCCGCGGTCGGCCCATCCGTTGTATCACGGCCGCCGGGTTCACCAAGGGCCGGCGCGAGGGATGGATCAGGCGGCTTCGGCCTGGACCGCGGCCGGGAGGCGGACGGTGAAGTTGGTGCCGACGCCGACCTTGGATTCCACCCGCATCGTGCCGCCATGTTTCTTCATCACCACCGATTGGCAGATCGCCAGGCCCTGGCCGCTGCCGCGCCCCGGCCCCTTGGTGGTGAAGAACATGTCGAAGATGCGCTCCAGGTTCTCCTGCGGGATGCCCAAGCCGGTATCGGTGACCGTGATGTCGACCCAGCCTGCGTGGGCGGCGGCGCAGATGCCGATGGCGTCGCGGGACCCGTCGTCGCGGTCGGGCTTGTCCTCGATGGCGTTGACCGCGTTGACGATCAGGTTCAGCAGGACCTGGCTCAACTCGCCGGGATAGCCCTCCAGGCGCGGCAGGTCCGGCGCGATGTCGCAGACGATGTCGTCGACGACGTATTTCCACTGGCTCTTGGTGACCTCGATCGCGTTGCGGATGGTCTCGGCCAGGTCGATCTCCTGCTTCTCGGCCTGGCCCGGATGGGCGAACCGCTTCACCGCATTGACGATGCGGGAGACCTCGGAGATCCCCTGCTCGCCCTGCTTCAACGCATGCTCCATTTCCTCGGCATAGAAGCCGAGCTCGCGATCCTCGACGATCGAATCCAGTTCGGCGCTGGTCACGGCCTCGCGCTCCCGCAAGGTCGACAGGGTGCCGGCATAGCCGTCGAAACCTTCCTTCAGGAAGGACAGGTTGGTGGCGAGGTATTGCAGCGGCGTGTTGATCTCGTGCGCAATGCCGGCGGCCAGCGTGCCGATCGCCTCCAGCTTGGAGGCCTGCATCAACTGCACCTGGGCCGTGCGCAGCTCCGCCTCGATGCGCTTTCGCTCCTCGATCTCGGCCCGGAGCTCGCGCGTCGTGTCCTCGAGTTGCTGGATGCGGGCGCGCTCGGCCTCGGTCATGCGGTTGTAGACGCGGATCACCGTGCCCAGCTCGTCGCGGCTTCGCCAGGTGATCGCCTCGTGCTGCCGGTTGTCACGCCGCGCCTCGATTGCCGCCAACAGCCGGCCGAGCGGCCGTCCGATGGTCATCCGGTGCGCCACAAGGCAGGCCAGGAAGGCGACGAGGCTGGCGAACAGGATGGCGGCGGCGATGTAGCCGAGTTCCTTGACGAAGGTCTCGAACACCCAACGCTCGTCGTAGAGGATGGTGATCTCGCCGACCGGCCGCCCCGCCTGCGCCACCGGAAGCGTGACGTCATACGGCGCCGTGACGGTCTCGGCGCAGGGCGGGAACGGCCAGCCGGTGAGCACCGACCCGTCGGGTCGGCGGATCACCGCGCAACGGACCGAGCGGTTGCCAGCCAGGGTCTGCAGGATGCTCGAGGCCGTTGCGGGGTCGTTGTCCAGGGCGGCGGTGGCGACGCCCCGGGACAGTCGGAAAGCCAGCGATCCGATCTCCGCCGCCAATTCCGAGCGGATAGCATCGGTGCGGTAATGCGCGTACCCGGCCAGGAAGCCGATGTTGAGGATGAGGAACACGGGCAGGGCGATATAGGCGAACTTCGCCACCAACCCGCGGAACATCGGCGTCCTGACGGAGCCTTCCGACCGTCTGGTCAGGGTCATGCCCGGCTGCCGGTCAGTTGGCGGCCTGCATCATCTCGCGCACGATCTGGCGCTGGTTCACCATGGTCTGCAGGACCCGGTAGCCCTCGCCGTCACGCGCGGCGATAAAGTCGACCTCGACCTCGGACCCGGTCTCGTCGCGGAAATCGGCACACAGGAAATAGATGTCCCCGACCGGCACGATCATCGGATGCAGGTTGGCCGGGTAATAGGCGACCATGGACCGCTGCTCGGTGTCGAAATGCATGAACCGGCCGTCCACGGAATGACGGTCGATGTAGTCCATCAGGCTGATCTGCAGCCCGACCTTGTCTTCCTGGCCGATCTCGGCGGCCGAGGACGGCAGGCCGAAGCACAGGCAGACGGCCAAGGCGGAAAGAAAAGCGCTCATCGATTTTGTCATCTAGTTCTCCTTGCAAGTGTTCATCGGCGATGCGGCAAGCAGAACCCGCCGCAGCATGTATTCAAAATCTGTGCGGGAACTTAACAAGTAATTAAATCGTCTGGTTAAAATGAATTCACAAATCAGCAGCAACTTTCGGTTTCTGCCAAAGGGAAATTTTTCTCTGTTTTGAATACTTGAATTCTTCGGGCATGGTATTATCTATGCCATACTATGACAAATAGAACGGAATACATCAATCGATCGCATGTTCATCGATTAATATTTGTTCATATTTCTGAGCGCGGCCAGGATTTCTTCCGCTCGCACGGCCGCCACCTCACCGCCATATCCGGCCGACCCGTCCGGCCGCCGGCTTCCACGACACAGGAGGGCCGCTGACATGACCAAGAAGGTCCTGTTCGTTGACGACGACACCAACATCCTGGCCGCGTATCGCCGCGCCCTGCGCAAGACCTGCACGCTGACGACGGCCGCCGGCGGCGCGGAAGGCCTGCGCATCCTGGCCGATGACGGCCCCTTTGCGGTGGTCATCAGCGACATGCAGATGCCGGAGATGAACGGCCTGGATTTCCTGAAGGAGGTCGCCAAGCGGCAACCGGACACGGTGCGCATCATGCTGACCGGCAATGCCGACCAGAAGACGGCCGTGGACGCGGTCAACGAGGGCGCGGTCTTCCGCTTCTGCAACAAGCCCTGCCCGCCCGAGGAGCTGGCCGCGACCATCGAAACCGCGCTGGAGCACCATCGGCTGATCACGGCGGAAAAGACGCTGCTGGAACACACCCTGGCGGGCAGCGTGAAGGTGCTGGTCGACGTGCTGTCGCTGGTCGATCCGGGCGCCTTCCGGCGCACCGAACGGTTGCGCGGCTGGGCCAAGACCGTCGCGGGCAAACTCGGCTTGGCCAATGCCTGGGAGCTTGACCTGGCGGCCATGCTGTCGCCGGTCGGCGACCTGACCCTGCCGGTCGATGTGCGCGAGAAGCGCAAGCGCCGCGAAGCGCTGAACGGGGCGGAAATGACCCTGGTCCGGAGCGCGCCCGAGGCGGCCCACAAGCTGATCGGCAACATTCCGCGTCTCGGCACTGTGGCCGAGATCATCCTCTATCAGGGCAAGCGCTATGACGGCAGCGGCTTTCCCGACAATGACGTGGCCGGTGCGGACATCCCCGTCGGCGCGCGGATCCTGAAGATCCTCAATGACCTCAATGCCGCCGCCGACCTGCCGCAGCCCTCGCGGCGGGCCTTCGAGGCGCTGAAGCGGCAGGAGGCGCATTACGATCCGGAGTTGCTTGCAAAGATCGAGTCCTGGCTTACGCCCAAGCAGGGGCCGGCGGCAGAAGGCCCGCAGCATATCGAGGTGGCGATCGACTGGCTGCTGCCCGGCGACGTGATCGAGGCCGACATCGTCACCGAGGACGAGCAGCTCGTGCTCGCCGCCGGCTACGAGGTCACCAACGCGCTGATCGAGAAGCTGGCGAGCCTGCGGCGGGTCAAGCGCATCAAGCAGCCCATTGCGGTGCTGCGCAATGCCGGACCGGGCGATGGCGGCCAAGCCGCGGCCAATGCCGCCTGACGCGGCGTATTCCTTCACGTGAACAGGTATGGAGAGCGGAATGAAGGCAAAGGTACTGGTGGTCGACGACGAGGATCATATTCTCGATGCGTTCTGGCGGAATTTCCGCAATCACTACGACATCCACTGCGCCTATGACGGTTGGGAGGGCCTGGAGGTGCTGGAGAAGGAAGGCCCCTTCGCGGTCGTCGTCAGCGACTGGAAGATGCCCAATATCGATGGCGTGAAATTCCTCGGCGAGGCCATGCGGCGCGCGCCGGAGACGGTCCGCATCATGCTGACGGGGCACGGCGTGAAGCACCTCGCGGTCGACGCGGTCAACCAGGACTACCTGTTCCGCTTCCACACCAAGCCCTGCCCGCTGCCGGAACTCTTCCGCTCGATCGAAGACGGCATCGCCTGGCACCGCCGCCAGGTCAGCTAGGCGCTAGAACGACTGGATTTCACCACCAAGACACCAAGGCACCAAGGCACCAAGAGTCACGGAGCCCCGCGCCGAAGGCGCATTCAAAAGGAAGGATAACCACAGAGACACAGAGGCACAGAGATGTAGCGCTGGCGGATCAACCCAGCACCGCTGCGAACTCTGTGTCTCTGTGCCTCTGTGGTGACCTCTGTTGGTGCGCCTTCGGCGCGGGACACCGTGACTCTTGGTGCCTTGGTGTCTTGGTGGTGAGAAAATCTAGTGGTCGGCCGCGGAGAAGCCGGTCTTGCGGTGGAAGTTGTGGCGGGCTTCGATCTCGCGGACGGTGCCGCTCTTGGAGCGCATGACGATGGAGTGGGTGACGGCGCCGTTGGCAAATCGGCGCACGCCGCGCAGCATCGGGCCGGTGGTAACGCCGGTGGCGGCGAACATGACGTCGCCTGACGCCATCTCCTTCATGTCGTAGACCTTGTTGAGGTCCTCCACGCCGTAGCGCTTGGCGCGCTCCTTCTCGTCGTCATTGCGGAAGGCCAGCCGCCCCTGCATCTGGCCGCCGATGCAGCGCAGGGCGGCGGCCGCCAGCACGCCCTCCGGGGCGCCGCCGATGCCCATATACATGTCGACGCCGGTATCGGCCTGGGAGGTGGCGATGATGCCGGAGACGTCGCCGTCGGAGATCAGCATGATGCGCGCCCCGGCCTCGCGCACCCGGGCGATCAGCTCGCCATGGCGCGGCCGGTCGAGGATGCAGACCACCAGGTCGGAGACGTGGGAGCGCCGGGCCAGCGCCAGCGATTTCAGGTTCTGGGCCGGCTTCGCGTCCAGGTCGATCAGGTCGTCCGGCAGGCCGCCGCCGACCGCGATCTTCTCCATGTAGGTGTCCGGCGCGTGCAGGAAGCCGCCCTTGTTGGCCATGGCGACGACGGCCAGCGCGTTGGGGCCGCCCTTGGCGGTGATGGTCGTGCCCTCCAGCGGGTCCAGGGCGATGTCGATCTCCGGCCCCTTGCCCGCACCCACCTTCTCGCCGATGTAGAGCATCGGCGCCTCGTCGCGCTCGCCCTCGCCGATCACCACCTCGCCGTCGATGTAGAGGCTGTTCAAGGCCTTGCGCATGGCGTCGACGGCGGCCTGGTCTGCCTCGCGCTCGTCGCCGCGGCCCATCTGCAGGGAGGCCGACAAGGCCGCCGCCTCGGTGACCCGCACCGCCTCCAGCGCCAGGTTGCGATCCATCACTTGGGCGTCGGACATGTCCTCCCCCGTCTCGTTATGACTTTGTTTGGACGGCGCACGACTGGCGCCGACGGAAAGGGCCTTGGATCAGTGTACCAGAGGTTCGATGCGGATCAGCCGCGGCGGTTCCAGCACCGCGTCCAGCGCCGCGATGGTGTCCAGCGCTTGCAGCATGGCGGACTCGTCGGTCTCGTGGGTGGTGATGACCACCGGCACCGCCTCGCTCTCCGACCGGCCGTGCTGCAGCAGGCTCTCCACGGAGATCGCGTTGTCGCGCATGGCGGCGGCGATGTCGGCGATGACGCCCGGCTGGTCGATCACCATCAGGCGCAGATAGTAGGCGCCGTGGCGCCGATCCATCGGCACCACCGGCAGGCTGCGCAGATCCGATGCCGGCGCGCCCAGGGCCGGAGCCGGATCGCCGCGCACGATGTCGATCAGGTCGGCGACCACGGCAGAGGCGGTCGGCCCCGCCCCGGCCCCGCGGCCGACCATCATCACCTGGTCGACGAAATCGCCCTGGGCGACGACGGCGTTGAACACGCCCTCCACGGCGGCGATGGCCGCACCGGCCGGGATCATGCAGGGATGCACCCGCAGCTCGATGCCGTCGGTGCGCTCATTGGCCAGTCCCAGCAGCTTGATGCGGTAGCCCAGCTCCTCGGCGAAGGCGATGTCGAGGGCCGTGACGTGGCGGATGCCCTCCACATGCACGGAGGAGAACGCGACGCGGGTGTTGAACGCGATCGCCGCCAGGATCGCCAGCTTGTGGGCCGCATCGACGCCGTCGATGTCGAAGCTGGGATCGGCCTCCGCATAGCCATGGGCCTGCGCCTCGTCCAGCACCACCGCGAAGTCGCGGCCGCTGTCCCGCATCTCCGACAGGATATAGTTGCAGGTGCCGTTCAGGATGCCGGAGATGTTGGCGATGCGGTTGGCGGCGAGCCCTTCGCGCAGCCCCTTGATGATCGGGATGCCGCCGGCCACGGCCGCCTCGTAGGCCAGGGTCACGCCGGCCTGCTCCGCCGCCAGCGCCAAATCCACGCCGTGCTCGGCCATCAGCGCCTTGTTGGCGGTGACCACGTGCCGGCCGCGTGCGAAGGCGGCCTCGGTCAGCGCCTTGGCGATGCCGTCGGAGCCGCCGATCAGCTCGACCACCACATCGCACTCCGCCTCGGTCGCCAGCGCCATGGCGTCGTCGAACCACGGCACGCCGGAAAGGTCGATACCCCGATCGCGGTTGCGGTCCCGGGCCGAGACGGCGGCCAGTTCGACCGCCCGGCCGCAGCGTTCGGCCAGCAGTTCGCCGTTTTCCTGCAGCAGCCGCACCACCCCGGCCCCGACCGTGCCGAGGCCGGCCACCCCCACCTTCAGCGGCGTCACGACGCGGCCACCGCGTGATGGTCGCCGTCGCGGTCGAGCGGCGGGTTGGCCAGGAAGCCCTTGATCGTGCGGACCGCCTGGCGGATACGCTGCTTGTTCTCCACCAGGGCGATGCGCACGAAGCCCTCGCCGTATTCGCCGAAGCCGACGCCGGGCGAGACCGCCACCTTGGCGTGCTTCAGCAGCAGCTTGGAGAATTCCAGCGAGCCGAGATCGGCGAAGGCCGGCGGGATCGGCGCCCAGGCGAACATGGTCGCGGCCGGGCGCGGCACCGACCAGCCGGCCGCCTCCAGCCCGTCGATCAGGATGTCCCGGCGCTCGCGATAGAGGCTGCGGATCTCGTCGACGCAATCCTGCGGACCGTTCAGCGCCGCCGTCGCCGCCACCTGGATCGGCGTGAAGGCGCCGTAGTCGAGATAGGACTTCACCCGCGCCAGGGCCGCCACCAGCTTGGCGTTGCCGGCGGCGAATCCGATCCGCCAGCCCGGCATGGAATAGGTCTTGCTGAGCGAGGTGAACTCCACCGCGATGTCCCGCGCCTCCGGGATCTCCAGGATCGAGGGCGGCGGGGTGTCGTCGAAGAAGATCTCCGCATAGGCGAGGTCGGAGAGGATGTAGATCCCGTTCTCGCGGCAGAACTCGACGATCGGCCGGTAGAAGTCGAGATCGACCACCTCGGCGGTCGGATTGGACGGGTAGTTCAGCACCAGCGCCGTCGGCCTGGGCACGCTGTGCCGGACCGAGCGCTCGAGCTGCTCGATCAGGTCCATGCCGGGGCTCATCGGCAGGCTGCGGATCGCCGCGCCGGCGATGATGAAGCCGAACATGTGGATCGGGTAGCTGGGATTGGGCGCCAGGATGATGTCGCCGGGGCTGGTGATCGCCTGGGCCAGGTTGGCCAGCCCTTCCTTGGAGCCGATGGTGACGATCGCCTCGCGCTCCGGGTCCAGCTCAACGTTGAACCGGCGCCCGTAATAGGCCGCCAGCGCCCGGCGCAGGCCCGGGATGCCACGCGAGTTGGAGTAGCGGTGGGTCTTGGGGTTCTGCACCGCCTCGACCAGCTTCTCCACGATGTGCGGCGGGGTGGCGCTGTCGGGATTGCCCATGCCCAGATCGATGATGTCTTCGCCGGCGGCGCGGGCCTGCGCCTTCATGGCGTTGACCTCCGCGAAGACATAGGGCGGCAGGCGCTTGATGCGGTGGAATTGCTGTTCGATCACGTGTCGTCTCCGGCCGGCCGCGTCTTCCGCGGACGGAGGGCCTCTTCTACCGTCGGTCGCGTCAATAATCGAGGTAAATTACGGCGCGTCCGTGATCGGTCTCGGCGGTGCGGTCCGGCGGCCCCAGCTCGGTACCGATCAGGGTCGGCGGCACACCCATGCGCACCAGGGTCTGGCCGATTTCCGACAATTGCCGGCGGGTCAGGTCTTCGCTTGCCGCCGGCCCGCCATGACCGACCACCCGCAACACGCCGCCGATCGCCTGCTGCTCGCGCGCCACCTGGCTCAGCACGTCGATCATCGGCTGGTCCAGCGCCGTCGAATCGCCGGGGAAGTAGACCGTCGCGACCTGCACCGAGACACCGGCCCGCGCCACCTCCACCAGCCCGGGCGAGGTCCGTTCCACGGGAATGTCCTCCATGGTCTCGGTCAGCTCGGGCAGCGGCTCGGGAATCGGCGGGACAGGCGGCGGATCATCGCCGTTCCCCAACGCCGCGTCGCGGTCCGCCTCCAACCGTCGCCGACGCTCCGCCAGCACCTCCTCGGTCGGCAGCCCCTCCGGCCGGTCGGGCACGTCGCTCAGGCTGGGAAAACGCCGCTGGGACGGCTCGATATCGCCGGCATAGGGGGTGCCGTTCGCGGCGCAGCCCGCCAGAACGGCCAACAGGACCAGACACGCCGCCCGGCACGAACCGGTCTTGCGGGCAACATGCGGGACGGGGTGGCGGGCTCCGGTCGGCGCCATGTCGGTCTGGTCTATCGTCCTTCCGGCCGCCGGACAGGCCCCTGCGAGCCGCGGCCGTCTTGCGTTTGCCGTGCAAATCCGGGCCTGATCGTGTAATAAACCGGCCGATTCATCAAGATTGGCCGCTGACAGACGACACCGGCGGCCGGTGCCGCGCCAGGAAGGGTGCGGCCAGTCCGGCAGGTAGCCCGCCGCAACCGAGGTTGAGAGAGAATGGCCGATCAGAAGACGGCAGCCCAGGACGGGACCAGCGAAGACGCGACCCAGATGCCCGACCCCGTCGCCATGGGCAAGGCGATGGCCGATATCGCCGAGCGCAGCCAGCGGCTGGTCAGCGATTTCCTGGCCCGGCAGGCGCAGAACGGGGCGCCGGCCTCCTTCGACCCGCTGAACGTCGGCAACGCCTTCCTGGAGATGACCGCCAAGATGATGGCCGATCCGGCCATGGTCATGCGGGCCCAGATGACCCTGTGGCAGGACTACATGACGCTGTGGCAGCGCACGACGCAGCGCATGATGGGCCAGGAAGCCGAACCCGTCGTGACGCCGGACAAGGGCGACCGCCGCTTCTCCGACGCCGCCTGGGACGAGAACGCGCTGTTCGACTACATCAAGCAGTCTTACCTGCTGTCGGCGCGCTGGATGCAGTCGACGGTCGGTGAGGTCAACGGTCTGGACGACAAGACCGCCAAGAAGGTCGACTTCTATACGCGCCAGTTCGTCGACGCGATGGCGCCGTCCAACTTCGTGATGACCAATCCGGAGGTGCTGCGCACCACCATCGAATCCGGCGGCGAGAACCTGGTGAAGGGCCTCGACAACCTGCTGGACGATCTGGAGCGCGGCAAGGGCAAGCTGTCGATCAAGATGACCGACACCGAGGCGTTCACGGTCGGCGACAACATCGCCACCACGCCCGGCAAGGTGGTCTACCAGAACGACCTGATGCAGCTGATCCAGTACACGCCGACCACCGAGGAGGCCTACAAGCGGCCGCTGCTGATCATCCCGCCCTGGATCAACAAGTATTACATCCTCGATCTGAGGGCGAAGAACAGCTTCGTCAAATGGGCCGTGGAACAGGGGCTGACGGTGTTTGTCATCTCCTGGGTCAACCCGGACGAGACGCTCGCCGCCAAGACCTTCGAGGACTACATGTTCGAAGGCCCGCTGGCCGCCCTCGACGCAATCGAGAAGGCGACCGGCGAGAAGGACGCCAACGTCATCGGCTACTGTCTGGGCGGCACCCTGCTCTCCGCCACCCTGGCGTTCATGGACGTGAAGGAGGATGCGCGGGTCAAGAGCGCCACCTTCTTCACCACGATGACCGATTTCTCCGAGGCCGGCGAGCTGTCGGTGTTCATCGACGAGGAGCAGCTCGCCTCCCTGGAGGCGCAGATGAACGAGACGGGCTATCTGGAAGGCTCGTCCATGGCGACCACCTTCAACATGCTGCGCGCCAACGACCTGATCTGGTCGTTCGTGGTCAACAACTACCTGTTGGGCAAGGACCCGTTCCCGTTCGACCTGCTGTACTGGAACAGCGACTCCACCCGCATGCCGGCCCGGATGCACAGCTTCTACCTGCGCAACATGTACCAGGAGAACCTGCTGGTGGAGCCGGGCGGGATCACGCTGGGCGGGGTTCCGATCGATCTCGGCCGGGTGAAGACGCCGAGCTTCTTCCTGTCGACCCGCGAGGACCACATCGCGCCGTGGAAGTCGACCTATGCCGGCACAAGGCTGTTCTCCGGGCCGGTGCGGTTCTGCCTCAGCGCCTCGGGCCATATCGCCGGTGTCGTGAACCCGCCGGCGGCGCAGAAATACTGCTACTGGACCAACGCCAAGACGCCGAAGACCTCGGATGCCTGGCTGAAATCGGCGGAGAAGCACGACGGCTCCTGGTGGCCGGAATGGGGCAAGTGGATCGCCAAGCATGGCGGCGCCAAGGTCCCGGCCCGCCAGCCCGGCGACGGCAAGCTGAAGCCCCTGGAAGACGCGCCGGGCAACTACGTCGCCAACCGCCTCACCTGAACCGGCGCGGCGGGCGACGGCCATGGCCCTGCGCATTCGCCCTTACGAACCGGAGGACGAGGACGCCGTCATCGCCGTCTGGTTGGCGGCCTCGGCGCATGGCAGCCCCTTCCTCCTCGGCGAGGGCATGGCGGAGCGCGAGCGGCTGGTCCGCGAAGTCTATCTGGTCAAAGCGGAGAACTGGCTCGGCGTGGACGAGACCGGCCGGGTGATCGGCCTGCTGGGCATGCTCGATCAAGAGGACGGGCCCTGCGAGGTCGGCGGCCTGTTCGTCCACCCCGACGCCCATGGTCAGGGCCACGGCCGCGCCCTGCTCGACCACGCGGCGGCCCTGAAGGGCGCACTGACTTTGGAGGTCTTCGAGCGGAACCGCAATGCGCGGGACTTCTACCGGCACATGGGGTTTGCGGAGAGCGGCAGACGGGTCGACGATGTCACCGGGTACGTGCTGATCAGGATGGATCGCGGCTAGAGCAGGTCCGGATTCGGCTCCGCGATCTCACCATTCCAGCGCGTGCGGCGGCGCCTTGCATTCCGAGAACGACGAGTCGCGGAGGTCGCAGATCTCAACGGCCGCAGAATTGTCATACCGCGGAGCACCCTTCGGGTCGGTCGGCGCAAGGCGATATAGTCGGCCGCTTCGCGCGAAGAGCAGATCGCCGTTGCGATCCCAGTCGGCCCAGTCGAGGCGACCCATTGAGACGCGATGACCGGACTCCGGATCAACGACCTCATACTCCTCGATGTACCAGGGGCCGTCGCGCTCCTTCAGACCCTTTACGACGAGACGCAGTTCGACCCGCGACTCGCCCTGGCGCGGATGCGGTCGGCCATAGATCAGCGGTGGATCGTACTCGATCCAGACCTTCGATCCGTAGGGATGTTTGATCTCCTTCGGATCCTGGATCGGTCGCCAGCCATCTCGAATGAGACGGTTTCCATAGACTGGATAGTCCTCGCCCCATCCCGAGCGGGTTCCGAACGGGCTGACCTTGAATTTGCCCGGCAGGTCAAAGCCCTCGGCGGGCGTCAACTGCTCCGGCCAATGATTCAGGACGATATCGCGGGCGGTTTCGAACTGCCCGCCGCCGCCCCAGCAATCCCCCTTCTCCCACAGCACCAGCGCGGTGAGAAAGGGCGGTGTGCTGATTGCGGTCCATGCGTAGTAGGGCTTCTTGTAGTTGGCCGCGAAGTAGATGAGTTTCGAGCCGTCCGGGGACAGGTCGCATCGCCGTTCATAGATGCGCCCCTTGAACCATTGACCGAACGCGAAGCTGTCGGTCGACCGGTCCCATTTGATGAGCCGCACCCGATTGGAGGGGCCGCGTCGGAACACCACCGCGGCGGACGTTTCGCGGGCGAGGATCGCGAACAGACGCGTTGTCGAGGCGGTCGTTGTCACCGGGCCACCGGCACTCAGGGATCGCCGGCCAGGTATTCCGCCGCCAGGGCCGCATAACGCTCGGCGGAACGCGGGATGTACGCCGCCTCCGCCTCGGTCAGGTCGCGGGCGTATCTGGCCGGGCGGCCGGTCCAAAGCTGGCCCGCGAGCACATGCTTGCCCGGCGTGACCAGGGCGCCGGCGGCGACCATCGCGCCCGGCTCGACGATGGCGTCGTCCATGATGCAGGCCTGCATGCCGATGAAGCAGCCCTCGCCCAGGGTGCAGGCGTGGATGACGGCGCCATGGCCGATGGTGACGTCGTCGCCGATATAGGTGCCCTGCCCGTCCTTGGAGACGTGGATGACCGTGCCGTCCTGGATGTTGACCCGGCGGCCGATACGGATCTCGTTGACGTCGCCGCGGATCGTGCAGGCGAACCACACGCCGCTGCCCGCACCGATCTCCACATCACCGATCACCGCCGCGTTGGGCGCGACCCAGACATCCGGCGCAAGGGCCGGCAGCACGCCCCGATAGGGCAGGATGATGCCGGCCACGGCCTCAGGCGGCGGACGGGGTGGCGGGTGCGAGCCCGGTCGCCTCGTCGACGCCCAGAAGCAGGTTGAGGGTCTGCACCGCCTGCCCCGACGCGCCCTTTCCGAGATTGTCCAGCACGCCGGCCACGATCGCCTGGTCGGACTCCGCATTGTGCAGGACGTGCAGGCGCAGCTCGTTGGTGCCGTTCAGCGCCTCCGGGTCGAGCTTGTCGAGGCCCGCCGTCTCGGAGAGCGGGGCGACGGTGACGAAGCGCTCGCCGGCGTAGTGCGCCGCAAGGGCAGCCTGGATGGCGTCCGGAGTCGGCGCGCCCGGCAAGGCCCAGAGCGGCAGCGGCAGGTGCACCGCCATGCCCTGGCGATACCGCGCCACGCTGGGCAGGAAGACCGGCGGCCGGGCCAGGCCGCCCCAGCGCGTGACCTCCGGCAGGTGCTTGTGCTTCAGGGTGAGCGCATAGGCGTAGACCGTTGACTCCGTTGCGTTCAGCGCTGCCGGATCCTCGAAGGCCGCGATCAGCGCCTTGCCGCCGCCGGAATAACCGGAGACACCGGTCAGCGTGACCGGGAAGCCGGCCGGCACCAGCCCGGCCTTGATCAGCGGATGCAGCATCGCCACCGCTGTGATGGCGTAGCAGCCCGGATTGGCGATCCGGTTGGCCGCCAGGATCGCGTCGCGCTGACCGGCATCGTATTCGGGGAAGCCATAGGCCCAGCCCTGCGCGGTCCGATGGGCGGTGGAGGCGTCGATCACCTTCACCGCCGGATTGTCGATCAGCGACACCGCCTCCCGGGCCGCCACGTCAGGCAGGCAGAGGATGGCCACATCAGCGGCGTTCAGCGCTTCGCGGCGACGTGCGGTGTCCTTGCGCTCGGCATCGCCGAGCCGCAGCAGTTCGAGGTCCCGCCGTCCGGCCAGCCGGTCGGCGATCTGCAGGCCGGTGGTCCCGGCCTCGCCATCGATGAACACCGTCGCGGTCATGATCCTGTTTCCCTACACCCGCCGGCAATGCCGGCACCCGGTCTTATACAACGCAACGGACCCAAAGGGCCTGTTTTGTTGAACCACAGAGACACAGAGGGGACGGTCCTTCGCCGCTACCACCTGTTGTCATTCCCGCGAAGGCGGGAATCCAGTCGACACCGGCGCCTGCTGGATTCCCGCCTTCGCGGGAATGACAAGCGGTGGTGGCAGCTAGAACCGATCTCCTCTGTGTCTCTGCGGTTCAACCTTCCTTCATTCCAACCAACCGCAAGCGTCAATCGTCGCGAACCGGCGGTGGCTCCAGCAGATCCTCGAAGAACCAGGCGGCCAGCTCGTTCCGGCTGCCGACGCCGGCCTTCCGATAAACGCCGGATGCCTGCTGGCGCACGGTCTTCTCGCGCGTCTCCCGAAGTTCGGCGATCTCTCGAAAGGACAACCCCTTCAACATGCCGATGACCACATCCTGCTCGCTCGCCGTCAGGTCCCAGGCATCAAACTGCTTCTGCATGACGGCACGGTACTGACTGGCGAGTTCCCGCGATCGGGTGTCAAGCCGGGCAAGCTGACCACGTCCGCTGTCGAGCTGTCCCTGCAATTGCCTGAGTGCCCGTCGCTGCGCGCTGACCTCGTAGAGGAACACCGCCAGCACTACGACGCTGAAGGCGAACCGCGACAGGTCGTCGGCCATGGAGGCCAGCGACTCGCCATCCGCAAATTCGGAGATGACTTCGAAGGCGCCGGTGCCGAAGACGAACAGCACGAAAACGGCAAACGCCGTCTGCCGGTGCGGAACCTGCCCTATCGCATCGAACATCGCACTGATCCTCAATCCTATCTGCGATCAAGACATGAGGATCACGGCGCGCCGCCGAATTTGACCTTATGTCCGATGCCCGAAGCCGACGATCCGACATGTGTCCGATGGACCGCGGGACCCGGGCCGATCAACCATAGTGGTCACGACGGTCATCACAACGATGGTCTGGATCTGCAACGTGACCGCCTGTTTTCAGGCGGTCCTTCGATATGAGGATTCGCATGCCGTTCCCCCTTTCCCGGCGGCGGTTTCTTGCCGGCGGTATCGCCGTGCTGGGCGCAAGCGCTGTTCGACCCGGCTGGTCGCAATCCGCACCTGCCAGACTGCCGATACCGCCGCTTGTCGATGGAACCGGCGGGGAGCCGGTCGACCTGCAAATCCGCAGTGGCGCATGGTCCTTCATGCCCGGTGTCAGAACGCCGACCCTGGGCATCAACCAGGAGTATCTGGGACCGACGATCCGAACCCGGCGGAACAGCGAACTCAACCTGCATTATCGGAATACGCTGACCAAGGGCGTGGCCATTCACGGTCACGGCCTGCACGTTCCAGGCGATGTCGACGGCGGGCCCCAGTTGGAAATGGCGCCGGGAGACCTCTGGCAGCCCAGCCTCTCCATCGTCCAGCCGGCCGCCACCTGTTGGTATCACTCCCATACCCACGGCAAGACCGGCGATCAGGTCTATCGTGGCTTGGCCGGCATGATCATCATCGACGACGACGATGCCGACTCGATGGATCTGCCGCGGCGCTATGGCATCGACGATCTGCCGGTCATCATCCAGGACCGCAGCTTCGATGACGATGGTCGCCTGGTCTATTCGCTGGAAGACGCGGAGGAGGATGGCTGGTACGGCGAGACCGTCTTCATCAACGGCGCGATGGCGCCGGTCGCCCAGGTACCCGCCGGGAAGGTGCGCCTGAGGCTTCTCAACGGCGCCAATGCGCGATTCTATATCGTCGCCTTCGCCGATGGCCGCGGCTTCCACAAGATCGCCTGCGATGGCGGGTTCCTGCCCGCCCCGGTTCCCATGACCGAGATGGAGATGGCGCCCGGCGAGCGCTGCGAGATCATCGTCGATCTGTCGGACGGCAAACCCGCCGAATTGCTGACCCTGTTCGAGGATGAGGTTGAGGAGGCCGAGGAAGAGGGCGTCGTCGGCAGCCTGCTCGATCTGCTCGCCGGATCGGGCTCGCCATCGGCGCTGCCATCGCTGACCCTGCAGGTCGACCCGGCCTTGTCGGCGCATACGGCACCCTTGCCGGACCGGATGGCGACCATCGTCCGCCCTCGCGACAATCACATCGCGCGCACCCGCGAATTCGTGCTCACCATGGAAGAGGTCGCGGACCATGGCGGACATGGTGGCCATGGCGGCCATGGGATGATGGATATGGGCATCAACGGCGCGGCCATGGACATGGACGTCATCAACGAGCGTGTGCAGCGCGGCGTCTGGGAGCGCTGGCGAATCCGGTCCGACCAGGGTGCGCACCCGTTCCATGTGCACGGGTGTTCCTTCCTGATCGAGCAGATGGAGGGCGCGGCCGCCCCTCCCGATCAGCAAGGCTGGAAGGACATGGTGGTTCTGGATGACGACGACTGGTCAGAAATCGTCGTGCGCTTCGATCATCCGGCAACCCCGGACCATCCCTACATGTATCACTGCCACATCCTGGAGCATGAGGATCGCGGCATGATGGGACAGTTCACGGTGAGCTGAGTCCGCCCTGGGTCAAAGTCGCAACGCAGCCGTTAAAGACCCATCCATCGACAGACATGAAAAAACGGCGTTCCCAGTTGCTGGGAACGCCGCATAACTCGTTGAAAATATTGTTGTTCTGCGCTTAGCGCTTGGAGAACTGGAAGCTGCGGCGGGCCTTGGCCTTGCCGTACTTCTTGCGCTCCACGGTGCGGCTGTCGCGGGTCAGGAAGCCGCCGGACTTCAGAGAGCCGTGCAAATCGGGCTCGAAGTTCAGCAGCGCCCGGCTGATGCCGTGGCGCACCGCGCCGGCCTGGCCGGACAGCCCGCCGCCCTTGACGGTGGCGATCACGTCGTACTGGTTGCGCCGCTCGGTCACGTCGAAGGGCTGGCTGATGATCATGCGCAGCACCGGACGGGCGAAGTAGATCTCCTGGTCGCGGCCATTGACGGTGATCTTGCCGGTGCCCGGCTTGATCCAGACGCGGGAGACGGCATCCTTGCGGCGGCCGGTGGCATAGGCGCGGCCATGCGCGTCCAACTGCTGCTCGCGGGTCGGCGCCTCCGGCTCGGCGATGGCGGCCAGATCCTGCAGGTCGGAGAGGGTCTGTGGTTCGTCGGCCATGGGCCTACCTCTTGTTCTTCGGGTTCATCGCCGCGACGTCCAGCACCTCGGGCTTCTGCGCCTCGTGCTTGTGCTCCGGTCCGGCATAGACTTTCAGATTGCCCATGACCTGGCGGCCCAGCGGGCCCTTCGGCAGCATGCGCTCGACCGCCTTCTCGACCACCCGCTCCGGGTGGCGGCCGTCCAGGATCGCGCCCTTGGACTTGCCCTTGATGCCGCCGGGATAGCCGGTGTGCCAGTAGAAGATGTCCTGGTCGCGCTTGCGCCCGGTGAGCCGGACCTTCTCGGCGTTGATGACGATGATGTTGTCGCCGGTGTCGATATGAGGCGTGAAGCTGGGCTTGTGCTTGCCGCGCAGCCGGGTGGCAACGATGCTGGCCAGCCGGCCCAGCACCACGCCCTCGGCGTCGACCACGAACCACTTCTTCTCCACCTCGGAGGGTTTCGCGGAATAGGTCTTCATTGATCTCGCATCCTGAGACGGACCGATGCCCGGGGCATCGGAAGCGGCGTCTTCTAGGGGAGGTTCCGGGTGCTGTCAACCGGAAAACCGGCGCGAAAACAGAGTTTTATGTGCGCGGTATTATAATACCCTATCCCATAAGAGCTGACGTCCCGGATGTGCGTTCCGGACCAACATGATAGCGTCCGGCCCCATGGATCTCTCCGCCTATCTCGACCGGATCGCCTTCACCGGAGACCCGCGTCCCGACCGCGCGACGCTGGACGCGCTGATGCGCGCCCATCTGCTGGCCGTTTCCTTCGAGAACCTCGACCAGCAGCTCGGGCGACGGGTCACGACCGACCTGCCCGCCGCCTATGCCAAGATCGTCGACCGGCGGCGCGGCGGCTGGTGCTTCGAGCTGAACGGGCTGTTCGGCTGGGCCCTCGCCGAGATCGGCTTCGAGGTCGACAGCCTTGCCGCCTATGTCGATCGGGACCCCGCAGCACCCCGCCCGGCCAGCCACAAATGCCTGCGCGTGCGGTGCGGCGAACCGCTGCTGGTGGATGTCGGCTTTGGCGGCAGCCTGCTGCAGCCCTTGCCGATCCGACCGGGTGAGGCGGAACAGCCGCCCTACCAATTCGCGATCGCGGAGCAGGAAGACGGCTTCCTGCGCTTCACGGAACGGTCGGAAGCCGGCGCGTCCTCGTTCGATTTCCGCCTGACGCCGGTCGGCGACCGCCATTTCGATGCGGTCAGCGATCAACTGCAGACCGACGAGGACTCGCCCTTCCGGCTCAACCTCACCGCGCAACGGCGATTTCCGGACCGTCATCTGGTCCTGCGGGGGCGTGTGCTGAGCGACATCGGACCCGATGGCGTGAACAAGCGTGTCCTGGAATCCGCCGACGCCCTCGTCGCCTGCCTGCGCGACCGCTTCGGTCTCGATGTACCCGAAGTGGCGTCGATCTGGCCGCGGATCGTCGCGCGGCATGAGGAGTTGTTCGGCAACTAGCCTGTGCGATCGGACCCGGCGGCCGGCGGAATGGAATAGGTGCCCGTGGCGTGCGCCACCGGCTCCTCCTCCCCTTCCGAGCGCATCAGCACCTCGCCATAGGCCAGCCGCCGTCCGAGTTTCAGGATGCGGCCCTCGGCATGAACGCCGACCGGGGCCGGCCGGCGCAGGAAGTTGATGGTCATCGAGGTGGTGACTGCCAGATCGACCCGGCCGATCCGGCTCAAGACCGCCCCGTAGAGCGCCACGTCGGCCAGGCCGAACAGGGCCGGACCGGTGATGGTGCCGCCGGGCCGCACGAAATCCTCGCGATAGGGCATGAACACGTCGATCCGCCCGTCGCCGATCGCGTCGACCCGCAGGTTGTAGCCGCCGATCAGCGGCACCTGCTCCCGCACCAGCGCCTCGAATTCCGCCGCCTCGATCACCGTCTGCTCCTGCGCTTCCATCCCCATCGCCGGCGAGGACCACATGCGAATGCCCTTGACCGCAAAGCGGTTGAATTCGCCGGTCCGATCCTGTCCAGTGTGCGGCCCATGCAAGGGTAGCCGGGCATTTGCCGGCCCCGCGGGTCCGGGTAGACTGGCACAGGCCCCGGGGATGGAGGAATACCATGAGCGCATCTGATTTCCCCAGTGTGCGCACGGCGCGGGACCGCGCCAAGGCGGCAACGACGGCGCAAGCCGAGGAAGGCCCGGTGCTACTGCGGGCCGATGCCGACGGTGTGGCGACTTTGACGCTCAACCGCCCGGCGGCGCGCAATGCGCTGTCGAGCCGGCTCATGGCGCAACTGCACGAGCAGTTGGAGGAGCTGGCCGAGGACCGCTCGGTCAAGGTCGTGGTCATCGCCGCCAACGGCCCCGGTTTCTGCGCCGGCCACGATCTGAAGGAGATGCGCGCCAATCCCGGCCGCGAGGCCTATGAGCGGCTGTTCCGGCAATGCTCGCGGCTGATGATGGCCATCGTCGGCCTGCCCAAGCCGGTGATCGCCAAGGTGCACGGCATCGCGACGGCCGCCGGCTGCCAGCTCGTCGCCAGCTGCGACCTGGCCGTCGCCGCGGCAGACACCCGCTTCGCCACGCCCGGCGTGAATATCGGCCTGTTCTGCTCGACCCCGATGGTGGCGTTGAGCCGCGCCGTCGGCCGCAAGGCGGCGATGGAGATGCTGCTGACCGGCGAGATGGTCCCGGCCGAGGAGGCCAAGCGGCTCGGACTCGTCAACCGCGTCGTGCCGCCGTCCGAGCTGGACCGCGAGACCGAGGCCCTGGCGCGGATAATCGCCGACAAGTCGCCGCTGGTGCTGGCGATCGGCAAGGAGGCGTTCTACCGCCAGGCAGAGATGGGCCTGAAGGATGCGTATGACTACGCCAGCGAGGTGATGACCCGCAACATGCTGGCCCGCGACGCGGAGGAAGGCATCGACGCCTTCATCGAGAAGCGACCGCCGAAATGGACGGGGCGCTGACCGAACGGCACATGCCCGACCACGACCATTACCCGGACTCCTTCCTGCGCGGCATCCTCGACCGGGTGAAGACCATCGCCATGGTCGGGGCCAGCCCGTATTGGAACCGGCCCAGCTATTTCGCCATGAAGTACCTGCAGGCCAAGGGCTATCGGGTGATCCCGGTCAATCCGCGGGCCGCCGGACAGGAGATCCTGGGCGAGCCGGTGCGGGCCAGCCTGGCCGATATCCCGGACCGGTTCGACATGGTACAGGTGTTCCGGAATTCCGAGGCCGCAGGGCCGATCGTCGACGAGGCGCTGGCCTTGCCGACACCGCCGCCGGTGGTCTGGATGCAATTGGGCGTGCGCAACGACGAGGCGGCCGAACGGGCCGAGTCGGCGGGCTGCACGGTCGTCATGAACCGATGCCCGAAGATCGAATGGGCCCGGCTCTATCGCGAGCTGGGCTGGAGCGGGTTCAACACGGGCGTCATCTCTTCAAGGAAAAGGAAGCTGAATAAATGAGCGACAACAGGAATCCGGGTTTCGACACCCTTGCCATCCATGCGGGCGCCCAGCCGGATCCGGCCACGGGCGCCCGCCAGACCCCGGTCTACCAGACCACCTCCTACGTGTTCGACGATGTCGACCACGCGGCTTCCCTGTTCAACCTGCAGAAGCTGGGCTTCATCTATTCGCGGCTGACCAACCCGACGGTGGCGGTGCTCGAGGAACGGGTCGCCAGCCTGGAAGGCGGCATCGGCGCGACGGCCACCTCCTCCGGCCATGCGGCGCAATTGCTGGCGCTGTTTCCGTTCATGGAGCCGGGGGCGGAGATCGTCGCGGCACGCAAGCTCTATGGCGGCTCTATCAACCAGCTCGGCAACAGCTTCAAGCGCGCCTTCGGCTGGAAGACCAGCTTCGTGGACAGCGACGATCCGGAGAATTTCCGCGCCGCCATCACCGAGAACACAAAGGCGCTCTTCATCGAAAGCCTGGCCAATCCGGGCGGCGTCGTGTCCGACCTGGAGGCGATCTCCGCCATCGCCCGGGAGGCCGGCATCCCGCTGATCGTCGACAACACCATGGCGACGCCCTATCTGTGCCGACCGATCGAGCACGGCGCCGACATCGTGGTGCATTCGACGTCCAAGTTCCTGTCGGGCAACGGCACCTCGATCGGCGGCGTGGTGGTCGACAGCGGCAAGTTCAACTGGGCCCAGAACGACAAGTTCGCCGGGCTGACCGCCGAGGAGCCGGGCTATCACGGGCTGAAGTTCTTCGAGACCTTCGGCGAGCTCGCCTACACTTTCCACGGCCATGCCATCGGCCTGCGCGATTTGGGCACCAACCAGCAGCCGATGAACGCCTTCCTCACCCTGCTCGGCATCGAGACCCTGTCCCTGCGCATGGAGCGGCACAGCGAGAACGCGCTGAAGGTGGCGGAACACCTGGCCGGCCACCCGCAGGTCGCCTGGGTCGAATATGCCGGCCTGCCCTCCTCGCCCTATCACGCGCTGGCGCAGAAATACGTGCCCAAGGGCTGCGGTTCGGTCTTCACCATCGGGCTGAAGGGCGGCTATGAGGCCGGGGTGCAGCTGGTCGAGAGCGTGGAGATGCTGAGCCACCTGGCCAATATCGGCGACGCCCGCTCGCTAATCCTGCATCCGGCCTCGACCACCCACCGTCAGCTCTCCGCGGAGAAGCTGGAGGCCGCCGGCGCCGGTCCGGACGTGGTGCGGCTGTCGATCGGCCTGGAGACGGCGTCCGACATCATCGCCGACCTCGACCAGGCGCTCGAGAAGGTGGCGGCGTCGACCCCGGCGGCGGCGGAGTAGTCATCGATCCCTGTGGCAATCGTCACAGGGCTGAAATCCGCCCGTGCGATAGACTCCGTCCAGACCGGAGAGACGAATACGGTCGGCGGCGGCCCGAGGGGAATCACGGGGCCGCCGCCGGACCGATCGCGGTGCACAGGGGACGCTCGCACCTTCAGGAGAGAGCGTCATGGGCGTGAAGATCTATGTGTGGCGTGGCCAGCCGAACGTTCCGGGCCACGTGTCGATGGATGTCGACGGCACCTATATGAGCTATTGGCCGAATTCGGCCGCCGGACCGAAGGATTTCAAGGTCGGGACCACACACGAGCCGGGATTTCCGTCCGCCTACCGGGCCGACCGCCGGCTGGAAGGCCGCAACCACGACGACGAGGTCGAAATCGGCGGGCTGAACACCGCGCGCATGATCGAGAGCTGGAACGATTTGCTCGGCAACCCGACCCGCTACAATATGGTGGAGCACAATTGCTCCACGGTCGTCGCCTCGCTGCTGGAGGTCGGGTCGGGCATTCCGCCCAGCTTCACACCGCGCATGGCGGTCGACGACCATGTCAGCAATTGGATCATGCGCTTCCTGTTCCGCCTGCGCTTCCTGAGCGGACATATCGAGATGTGGACCCCGAGCGCCGTGCTTCGCTACGCCATTGAACTGAGAAACAGATTCGGTTCGTGACGCCACGCCTGGTCTACTCGCCGGACTACGACCTGACGCTCTACGGGCTGGAGCGGCTGCACCCGTTCGACGGGCGCAAGTACAGCCGCGCCTGGAACCGGATTCGCAATGCCCTCGGCGACCGGGCTACGGCGCTGGTCGAGGCGCCGGAGGCGGCGGTCTCCGACGACCGACTGCTGCTGGTGCACACCCAGGCCTATCTGGACACGCTCGCCAGTTCCAGCGCGACGATCGCCCAGGCGCTGGAACTGCCCTTCCTGAAGCTGCTGCCGCATGGCGTGCTGGAAAGCCGGGTGCTGACGCCCATGCGGCTGGCGACCCAGGGCACCATCCAGGCCATGGGCCACGCGCTGGCCGGCAGCACGGCGATGAATATCGGCGGCGGCTATCACCACGCCTTCCCGGACCATGGCGAGGGCTTCTGCCTCTATGCCGACGTGCCCGTGGCCCTGGCCCATCACCGCCAGGCCGGCGCCATCGGCACGGACGAGCCGGTGCTGCTGATCGACCTGGACGCCCATCGCGGCAACGGCTTCTTCGCCGCCTTCCAGGACGACCCGGCGGTGCACATCCTCGATGTCTACAACGCCCAGCGCTATCCCGGCTTCTTCGACGGCGATGAGGACAGGCACCCCTACCAGGTGCCGCTGAAGGCCGGCCGCACGGATGCCGACTACCGGGCCGCCCTGGACCGCGAGCTTCCCGAATTCCTGGACTCGTCCCCGTCCCCGCGTCTCGCCATCTACAACGCCGGCACCGACATCGTCGCCGGTGACAAGTTGGGCGGCCACGAGGTCAGCTATGACGGCGTCGCCGCCCGCGACCGCCTGATCGTCGACACCCTGGCCGAGCGTGGCATCCCCACCGCTATCGTCACCAGCGGCGGCTACAGCGACGCCTCCCACCGCCTGATCGCCGATCTGGCGATCCATCTGGTGCAGCGGGCAACGGACTAGCCCGGTTCCCGACCGCCGGAGAACCCCTCACCCAGCTTCGGCTAAGGCTTGGCGCGGCGAGAGCCAAGCCTTAGCCGGAGCTGCGTGAGGGGGCCATGCACTGACCCAACCCGCGTTTCGATCGTTGCAACCGAAGCTCAGCGCCCTGACCGCCATGTGATCAGCGGGTGATCGGTGCGTGAGCGGCGGCTGGCAGACTCGCCAAGAATTACAACCCACCAACGCATTTCGGCCATCCGGCTCCGGCCGGGCGGACCCTCAATCCATTTCGATTGGAGCAATTCATGGCGAGCGATAACAAGGATCTGGAGCTTCGGCGCTCCTTCAAGATCCTCCTGCTGGAGAACCCCAACTATTTCGGGAACCTGAGCGACCTGAAGCTGGCGAACATGCCGGCGGTGGTCCAGAAGAAGGTCTCGGACACGCGGTACGAAGAGCTGACCTGCATCGGCTACAACCCGGAGAGCCGCGAACTCGGGGCCGTGGTCCGGGTCAAGCTGACGGGCGGCTATTCCGGCGGCCCCTGCACGGACGGCAGCAAGGAATACGTCCGCTTCTACCTCGACTACGGCGACGGCGTGTGGGTCGACGAGGGCGTGGTGAATTTCGACGCCCATGACCTGCCCTTCGAGGAGGAGCTCTGCTACGCGGTCCGGCTGCGCCTCGACCCCAAGAAGCGGAGCTGTTGCGACCGCGAGCCGGTGTTGCCCAAGGTCCGGGCGATCCTGTCGTGGAATCTGGAGCCGCCGGCGAACCAGCCGAACTGGCTGCCGGTCTGGGGCAACCGCCTGGAATGCGACATCCAGATCGCCCCGCGGCGGGACTTCTTCTGCAACCTGATCGACATCATTGGCACCGACATCGTCAAGAAGATCGACCCGGCGGTGCTGGAGAAGATCTCCAAGGCGGTCAGCCTGGCCGAGCCGGCCAAGCCGCTGCCGGTGGCCCAGGTGCTGGACCTGAAGAAGACCTATGGCGACGCGGTGGAAGACGCCCGCCTCGGCCACAAGGCGCTCTACACCCTGGCGCTCGACCCCAGCGATCTGAAGGCCTTCGACAAGGCCAACGTGCTGAAGACCGCCGGCCTCGATATCGCGAAGATCGTCGAGTTCCTCAAGGTGCCTAAGTTCAACACCGGCTATGAGGAGCTGGAATGCGTCGGGCTGGACCGCGACGAGAGCGTGCTGCACGCCGATATCCGCATCAAGCGGCCGGGCGGCTATTCCGGCGATCTGTGCGAGGACGGCAGCCGCGAATACGTGGCCTTCTACCTCGATTTCGGCAGCGGCTGGGAACACATGGGCACGACCTCGGTCGGCGTGCACGACATCCCGCAGATCCGCAAGGGCGGGCTGTGCTATCTCGCCACTCTGCCCGTCTTGCTGACCGAGCATCAGATGAAATGGTGCGAGACCGGCAAGGCGCGCATCCGCGGCATCCTGTCGTGGAACATTCCGCCGACCCCCAACGACCCGGACTTCGTGGCCCATTGGGGCGATTGGGAGGAGTGCTGCATCGAGATCCGGCCGCTGCCCAAGGACGTCGTCCCGGGCAAGCTGGTCCCGGTCATCGAGTCGATCGGCAGCATGCCGGTATCGCTGATCAATGCCAGCGGCTATGCCAACGGGACCAACTCGGTCAACCTGACCGGCGATGACAGCCCGTTCGACGGCAACATCCTGATCGCCGGCATCATCGCCAACCAGGTCAATTCGAGCAGCCCGTTCGTGCCGCGGCTGAAATACCGGCTGATGGTCAAGGAGCCGTCCAGCGCCTTCGCGCAGCCCTGGACCAAGCAGTTCACGATCTTCACGACGACGATCAGCGGCGGCGTCCCGCTGCCGCAGGTGGCCGTCGTGCAGACGCCGGACGCCGATGGCTGGGTCGAGTACTACCCGGACTTCGTGTTGCCCGACATCATCTCGGTCGACCGCAACGTGCTGGGCGTGTTCCGGCCGTCCGAGGAGGGTCTGCACGAGGTCCATGTCGAGGTCGACGATCCCGGCGCGGCAGCCCACATCGCCAGCACCACGCACCGCTTCATGGTCGACATGACGTCGCCGCACGTGGATGTGGAGATCACCAGCGGCACCGGCAATTGCGGCGACTTCACCAAGGGCGCGATCATCCAGGGCGAGCTTTTCATGGCGGACGACCACAGCCACTCGCTCCGCCTGACCGTGACGCCGACCGACGAGGCCAACGGGGCGGTGCCCGAGATTGCCGTCACCGGGAGTCCGAGCAGCCTGAGCTATGCCGGCGGGAACCTGAACGGAGCCGGCACCCTCGTCAACCTGAACTGGCAGTTGGATACCGGGCCGATGGACCCGTGCGGCTACAACATCCGCATCGTGGGCGTCGACCGGACCATCGTGAACAGCGCCTCGATCGGCCACCGGAGTGGAGACATCGAGGGCTTCTGCCTCAAGGCCCCGGAGCCGGCCGCGGCGGCGTCGAAGCCCTGATCGGGACAGGCGCCTGCCCAGGCCGGGCGGGCGCCTCCTTCCCGGCGATCACGCGGCGGCCGATTGCCGGCCTGTGATCGGGATGTGACGGAGAAATTGCAGGATAGTTCTGGTCCAGTCATTCAACTGGAGATTGGTGGGGCAACCCACGGGCATTTGCCGCTCAGGCGGCGCAAGGAGATTGAGTGTGGCTGATAAGATGGACGAAGCCTTGACGGCGGCGATGGGCGAGGCAAATCGTGCCTTCGCCAAGCTGGGCAAGGCGGTACAGAAGGCCGCGGACAGCGGCGAGGTTCAACTCGATGTGGCGGCGGTCTGCCGCAAGGCCGGCATCAAGATCGACGCGGCCACCCTGGCCGAATTGAAGGTCGATCCGATCATCTATGTGCACCCCTGGAGCCATTGGTGCTGCTGGTTCCCCTGGCGGCCGATCTGGTGCTGGTGGTGGCACATCCGGCATCCCTGGTACCGCTGCTGCCCCTGGTGGTGGCACCGGTGCCACTGGCATCCCGCCTACGCCGGATACTGACGGCACGGAAGCGCGGAGGGCGTCCCCGCTACGCCTTCCGCGTGCCCGCCTGCTGCGCCTTCAGGCCCTCCTGCAGGGCCTGGGCGTTGCTGTTGAACCACTGCGCGCGCTCACGCCGCCAGCGGTCGGGGCTGCCGTCCAGCAGGAAGGACAGCAGCGTGAAGCGGCTGCCCCTGGTGACGTCCAGCGCCTCGTGCAGCAGGGAGCAGGAGAAGACGACGGCGTCGCCGGTGCCGGGTCGGTAGAGGTTGGGCCCGAATTCCGGAAAGCGCAGTTCGCCGCCCTCGTAGTCCTCGGTGTTGAGGTTGAGGGTCATGGCGAAGCGGCGCTGGGCCTTGTCCGGGATGGAGTTGTCCCGGTGCGGCCGGAAGAAGCCGCCCTCCTCAGAATCATAGCGGACGATCTTGAACTCCTCGACCCGGTCCAGCCGGGTGTCGAAGGCGCGCTCGACCTCCGGCGCGATGCGGGCGAAGACGGTGTCGGAGATCTCTTCGAACAGCGCCGGGTCGCTCACATGATGGTCGCGGCGGCGCTTGACCTCGTGGCGGATCTCCTTCGCCTCCCGTCCCGACCGGCCCATGGTGATGGTGCCGCTCTCGGTGTTGTCCTGGTGCCAGATCTCGATCAGACGGCGGCAGAACGCCCGGTCGAGGACCCTTGGGATGATCAGCACCGGCGCGGTCATGGTGACCGTCTCCGGCGCGGGGGCCGGGCCCAGCCGGTCGAGGCAGGCCAGGGCCTGTCCGGCATGGGACAGCTCGCTGCGGCCCTGGATCGTCTCCAGAACCCGCTGGCTGCGGTCCAGCACGAAGGTCACGACCGAGCGGGTGGCGCCGCCGCCGCCCTTGCGCGGGTCGAGCACCGGCACGCCGTATTGCCGGTGCACCCGGCCCTGCGGGTCGGTCAGCAGCAGGAACGGCAGGTCCTCGGCCTCGGCGAGTTCGGCGTTCGCCGGCAGCGTGTCGGTATTGACGGCAAAGACCTGGACGCCGCGATCGGAGAACGCGCCGGCCTGGGCGCGCAGCCCGTCCATCTCCGCACGGAACGCGGTCTTGCGGTTGTTCGGATAGAAATGCAGCACGATCGGGCCGCCGGTCACCAGATTGTAGAACGGATCCACCGACCGCCTCTGGTCCGGCAGCAGGAAGTCCGGCGCCCGGTCGCCCGGCGCCAGCGGCGCCGTCCGGTCCGCCGGCAGCGTCATCGTGGTCTGCGGCTTGATGGCCGACATGCTCTCCCTCCGAGATGCTATTCCGCCGCCACCGGCACGGTCTGCGCCGCCGGGCGGCCGCGCGGCAGGGTCGACGCGGCGATGACGGCGACGAGGCCGATGGCGCCGAAGATCCACGGCAGCGCCCCGAATCCTCCGGCAATCCGGTAGCCATAGGCCACCAGCTCCACTGCGATCGGCGCGACGCCGAAGGCGAGGATGAACTTCAGGCCGAAGACCAGGCCGCGCCGGTGCCCCGGCGTGTAGCGGGCCAGCAGCAGGTTCTCCGCCGGCAGCAGCCCGCCGCCGACGAAAATCGCCACCGTCGCCGCCAGCAGCAGCGGCAGCTCCGCCAGGCCGGCCATCAGCACCAGCAGCGGCACCTGCAGCATCAGCCCGCCGATATAGACGGTCTTCAGCGGCAGCCGGTCGGCGAGATAGCCGCCGGCGACCTGAGAAAACGCGCCGATCGTGTAGACCAGGGTCACCAGCCCGCCCACACCCAGCATGGCGCCGCCGGTCAGGCCGGTCATCTCCTCGTCGAACCATTTCGGCAGCGCGGTCTGCATGGCGTTGAAGATCAGCCCGCCGCAGACCATGGTGACCGTCAGGACGATGAACGCCCGCTTCAGGTCGTCACGCTCCGGTGCCGGCTGCGGCACCCGGTCGGCGTCGCGGTCGACCACGATGCCGAGCGCGATCGCCGCGCCCAAGGCCACGCCGGCCAGGATCGACACCGCACCGGGGACAAGGAAGGCGGCGCGCCAGTCGAACCAGTCGGTCAGCGAGGCGGCGATGGTCGCCGCCACCGCGACGCCCAGGCTGCCGAAGATGCCGACGATGCCCATGGTGCGGCCGCGCTTGACGGAGTGGCGGACGATCCAGGCGAAGGCCACCGGGTGGTAAATCGAGGCGCCGATGCCCAGCGCCGCCAGCGCCACGACCATGCCGGCCGGGCCCTCGACCAGCCCCGCCGCGACCGAGCCGCCGCCGGTCACCAGGAAGAACACCACCATGATCTTGCTCGGGCTCCAGCGGTCGCCGATCCAGCCGGCCAGCGGCGCGCCCAGCCCCACCATCAGGCTGCCCAGGGTCCACAGCCGGATCAACTCGTCATAGGGCATCGTCCAGACGTCGCCGAGCCCGATCACGACAGTCAGATACAGACCGGTCAGGATGTGCATGGTCGCATGCCCAATACAGGCGAAAACGACGACCAGTCGATCGGAGTAGTGATCCATGGTTTGACCCAGCCCGTATTATGGTTAACCGACTGAAACGAACTGAATTACGGCAACAGAACTTCGCGTTCCCTGCCCCCACATTGCCATGAAGGCGACAAATCGTTGCCTTGACACCTTTCTAGGGTGCACCCATGACGTACCAGCGCCGGACCATAGAGATCCCCGAACCCATCGACCTCGACCGGGTCGTCTGGGATCCGGAATATCGCGCCGAAATACGCGTGCGGCTGGCGAACGACAACAATCCTCAGCCGGACGGTTCCAGCGTCTCCGACGCGATCCACTCAAGATAGTCCGGAAGGCCGCCCGCGACCGGCAGCCCGACCACGCACGGGCACTCATACGAATGCAGCGACCGCACCCGATCCGTCAAGGATTGTAGCAGGTCGTCCCGCGTCTTGGCGACGACCACGACCTCCTCCGCCTCCTCGATCTGCCCCTGCCAGCGATAGATCGACCGCATGCCGCCGATCAGGTTGGCGCAGGCCGCCAGCCGCTCCTCCACCAGGGCCCGGCCGATCCGCACCGCCTCCTCCCGCGAGCCGACGGTGATGTAGACGAAGACCGCTGTCATCGCGCGCTCCCTTTTCCACAACAGCCACTTGCAGTACCCTGGGACATCTCGGGACCGGCCCTCAGGGCCGGCGACCACGAGGGATGCCGCACCATGTCCGACCGCGCCGCGATCGCCAAAGCCAGCATTCGGCCGACCGCCAGGCCGGCCCGGCCGACCAAGGCCCAGGCGAGCTGGCTGCTCCGCGGCATCCGCCAGCCCGGCGGCAAGCTACCCCTGTTCGACGAGCGCGGCCAGCGCATCAGCCGCCGCACCATCGACGCCTGCCTGGAGGCCGGCTGGTGCACCCGCTGGTTCGACAATCCGCTGAAGCCGGACTGGCAGGTCTGCCGCCTCACCGATGCCGGACGGCAGGTGATCGGCGACGGTACGAAGGGGGCGTAGGCCGGCCGGTCAGTCCCGGGCGCGGTCCTTCAGGCGGCGGATCTCGTCTTCCACCCGGCGGACCTCGGGAATGCCGATGAAGCCGATCCTGCGCTCGCGGGTGCGGCCGTGATGACGGCTGTGGGAGCGGACCAGGTCGCGCCGGAAGATGATGTCGCCGCTGCCATCGGCCTTCTCCCGCCGCTCCAGGGAGTCGATCTCGTCGGGCTCGAAGGAGCGCACCCGGCGGCCCATGATGATCACCAGCCGGTCGCTGGAAATGGCGTAGATGGTTTTCTTGGCGCTCATCCAGATCCAGACGGGCGTCAGCATGATGGCGAGCCCGACCAGCAGGAAAGGAATGCCGAACAGCGGGAAGAAGGCGAACACGCCGGAATCCCCGGACGTCGCCGATGCCGCGCCGGCGATCCAGAACGCCGCGAAGCCGGCGAACACCGACCCGAACGCCGTCAGCACCAGTCCCGACATCGCCATGCGCCCCGGCGCCGGCCGGTCGGCCCAGATCAGCCGCTCACCCGGCCGCATCTCGCGCTGGGCGATCGTCAGGGCGGAGGGTCCGACATCGTCGTCACGGTGCACGGCGGTCATAGCCACATCCTGATCCCTCGCACTCTAAGGACCGGTTAACTGAAGGCCGGCAGCGCCGCGACGATCGTGCCAAGCACTCCGGCGGCAGAGAAAAACCCTCTCCCCCTGGGAGAGGGTGGCGAGCAACGCGAGCCGGGTGAGGGCTGGCGCGCTGACCCCTGATACTTCAGTGAATGTCCTCGCTGTCGCGCATTGCGCGGGCCAGGGTGTCGAAGCTGAAATCCGGGCGCTTGCTGGCTTCGATGATGACCGCCTCCTTGCGGATGATGCGGTCGATGACGGCCGGCAGGTCGGCGGCGACGTCTTCGGGGATGACCACGGCGCCGTGCTGGTCGGCGTGGATCAGGTCGCCGGAGCGCACGATCATGTCGGCGACATCGACCGGCCGGCCGAACTCCTCGATGCGCACATAGGCGTGCGAGGGGCCGACCTGGCCGGCCAGCATCTGGAAGCCCTCGGCATTGTCGTCCAGGTCGCGGATGCTGCCATTGGTGACGACGCCGAGCGCGCCCAGGCCGCGATGGACATGGCTGTTGACCTCTCCCCAGAAGGCGCCGAAGCCGGGGTTGGGGTCCTGGTCCTCGATGACGATCACCGAGGGCTTCGGGCCGTCATCCACATAGGCGTAGTAGTCCAGCCGGCGCTGCCGCACCTCCTCCGGGGTATTGCCGGACGGGTGCTCGGCGCGGATCGTCGCGGTGCGCGCATACCCGACGATCGGCGGCATCTGCGGCCTCAGGCAGACCAGCGGCCGGGTGGTGAAGCCCTCGCCGCGGCACTCCGGCCGCACCACCTCCAGAGCGTTGCAGATGGTCGGCGTGTCGAATGACCTAAGCCGGGTCAGCAGGTCGTCGGGCAGCGTGTTCGGCATCGCGGCGGTCCTCCCGATGCCAAATTCCCCGACCGCCGCGGCAAATACAAGCGCGGCATTAATCGAGGCCGAACCGCCGGTGCCGATTTCGTCTTATGCGTGTCGAAGTGTAAACCCAGCAATTCCGCCGTTTTGCAAGAAAGATATTAACAAAACTGGTTAACCTATTGCCATAATGTGAGCTTTTCGATAAAGTTGAAGAATAATTGACCAAAAAGGTCAAATGGAGAGTGCCATATGGGTAGCGGAATGAGCAGGTTCCTGTCCGACGATTCCGGAAGCATCTCGGCGGAATATGCCCTTCTTGTCCCGTTTATCGGGGCTGCCCTGCTCCTGGCGATTGGCCAGGTGACTTATACTCTTCTCAACCCCCAAAACCGCGTGGCCGTAAAGGCCAAGGCTCGTCGCCGGGTTTACTGACGAGGAGCCGACGCGGGTTTTCCTGGCATGGAAGCGGCCCTGATCACCCCAGATCAGGGCCATCTTTTTCAGCCCGGACAAACCGGGGCAGGAAACAGGGAAGGAACCAAGAATCGGGATCCCGTTATCGGGAAATCCAGGCAAGCGAACTCGAAACAAGAGGCCGGAAAACGGCCCCTCCTTTAGTTAATTTTCATTAACACTTTTCCAGTTTATAGTTAATATGATCTGAAACTTCGATACAATACGTCTTTATTTCTTTACATTTGGACCGGTTTCCATTAATGTTCTGATAACCGTACTACGGAACCAGGAAGGCTCTCGGGATGCGGAAGATCGGACCCTTTGTGACGACCCCCTTGGCAAGTGTCGCCGAACGGAGCGCCGCCGCCAGGTCACGGCAGCACCGCTTCAAGCGTCGGGCGCGGTACGATTGCCGGGTCACGCAGTCGGCGTCGAAGCTCCTGGCACGGTTCGGCAGCGATGCCCTGTTCCACATCAGCCTGCGGGCCGATGCCGGGCTGGCGGCCGGTGATTTCGAGACCTATGCGCTGTGGCAGCGCCGCCGCCGCGCGGCGGAGCGCCTGCTGCAGACGCGCCAGACCGGCGTGGCGCTGGCGGGAGGGAAGGCCTGATGCATATGCAGCGTCGCACCCGCCCGGCCAAGGAGATCACCGCCTCGCAGGTCCGGCGTCCGCCGCCGGGGCTGGGCTTGGCCACCAAGCCGCCGAACCGGTTCGCCGCCACCGTGCGCGCCGCGCAGGAGGCGCCGCGCCCGGAGATCGCCGCCTATCAGAAGGGCTATCGGGACGCCACCGAGCGCAACCGCGCCATGATGCTGGACCTGGCCCGCGCCCTCGAAGAGGCCATGGCGGTCGGCTGGCCCGACGATGCCGAGCCGCGCAACGCGGAATGGCGCCGCCTGGTCTGGCGCGCCCGGCGTACGCCCAAGTAAGACCGAGTTCCAAAGCCGCTATACCGTTGCCGCACGGCGCCCTCGGGCGCCGTGCGGTATTTCCGCGTTCGGTTTTCCTGGCCGAAGGCTCCCGTTCGGCGTATAGTCAAGTTTCTTGACTAAATGGCTGGAACCGGACGAGGGTCGCCATGCACCGTCGCACGCTCCTGATCTCGGCCGCGATGGGACCGATCGCGCCGGTCGCCGCGTCCGCCCAATCGGCGGCGCGGTCCGTTGCCCTGGGCGGGATGGACTTCGTCTGGAGCCATGCCGATGGCCGGCTGCATGGTCGCCTTACCGCGCCCGGGACCGGATGGCTCGCCGTCGGCTTCAACGCCGAGCGCACGCTGCGCGGGACCCGGTTCGTCATCGCCGCCGTGGCCACGCCGCCGCCCCACGCCGAGGTGCATATCGCCCAACCGCCCGAGCACCGGCCGGTTGAGGACCTGACAGGCCAGCCATCCGGCCTCGGAGATGTCGCCGGCGGATACGCGGATGGACGCTCCACCCTGTCCTTCAGCCTGCCGCATCAAAGCGGGGACCGCTTCGGCCACGATCTGTCGCCCGGCCGGACGATCCATCTCATGCTCGCCTGGTCGCATGAGCCGGATTTCGATCACCATTCGGCCTGGCGCGGCCATACCGATGTGACGTTATGAAGAGAGTTCCACCTGGCCGTGAGACTTCCCCCTCACCCAGTTCCGGCTAGGGCTCGGCTTCCAGCCTCGCCAAGCCTGCGCAACCCTCTCCCCGAGGAGAGGGAAACGACACAAGGCTTGTGGAAGATCCCTCTCCTAGGGGAGAGGGTACGAAGGCTTCGTGAGGCCGGAGGCCGAGCGTTAGCCGGAGTTGGGTGAGGGGGAAGCGTGCATCGGACTCCGCAATGGAGCGGCCGTCCAGCGGGTCACGATCGTGCTTTCGGATAAATGGTCGGAGCGGCGGGATTTGAACCCACGACCCCTTGTCCCCCAGACAAGTGCGCTACCAGACTGCGCCACGCTCCGACTTCGCGCCGCCGATCGGCGGCGGCGGGACTATACATAGCGGCCGGGCGGCAGGCAACGCCGCCCTGCCCGGCCGCGGGCACACATTGATCCGTGATGCGCCGCGGCTAACCCTGGTTGGACAATGCCGCCCGCAACTGCCTGAGTTCGTTCAGCAGCGAGCGCAGCTCGGCCTTGAGCGGCTCGGGCAGGCACTCAGCAGCCGCCGCGGCTTCGGCCGGCAGCGGCTCCACCGCCGGCTGTTGGCGCTCGGGCGGGTTGCTGGCAGGCTTCGGTACCGCGGTGCGGGCCCGGCCCTCGCGCAGCAGCCGCTGCACGCCCTTGATCGTGTAGCCGTCCTCGTAGAGCAGCTTCTGGATCTGCCGCAGCAGTTCGATGTCCTCCGGGCGGTAGTAACGCCGCCCGCCGCCGCGCTTGAGCGGCCGGACCTGGCTGAACTTGGTCTCCCAGAAGCGCAGCACGTGCTGCGGCACCGAGAGTTCCTCGGACACTTCGCTGATGGTGCGGTAGGCGCTGGCGGATTTGCCCACGCCGCGGGGACGCGTGCCGCCGTCCAGAAGGCTCGCCATGCTCAAGCGGCACCTTTCTGGCTGTTGAGACCTTGATTGATGCGGTCTTTCAGGACATGGGACGCGCGGAACACCAGGACCCTGCGGGGCAGGATCGGCACTTCCTCGCCTGTCTTGGGATTGCGTCCGATACGTTGGCCCTTCTGACGCACGCCGAAGCTGCCGAAGGAGGAGATTTTCACCATCTCGCCGCGCGACAACGCGCCGGAGATTTCTTCAAGCACCGTCTCAACAAGCTCTGCCGATTCGTTACGGGATAACCCCACTTCCTCGTAGACCGCTTCGCTGAGATGCGCGCGTGTTACGGTCGTCTCTGCCATTGCCGGCCCCCCGTTTTTATGTTGGGAACCGTACTTCGCAGGGAATATCCCGTCAATTACACAGAGTTGGAACCGGTCCTTGACACGGGCCGGAGAGTTGTCACCAGCGTGCCAGCGCCGACGCCCAGGTGAAGCCGCCGCCCATCGCCTCCATCATCACCATATGGCCGGGCTTGATTCGCCCGTCGCGGACCGCCGTGTCCAGTGCCAGGGGCACCGAGGCGGCGGAGGTGTTGGCGTGGCGGTCGACGGTCATCACCACCCGGCCCGGGTCCATCTCCAGCTTCCTGGCGGTGGCGTCGATGATTCGCTTGTTGGCCTGGTGGGGCACCAGCCAGTCGATCGCATCGGGGCCGAGCCCGGTCGCCTCCAGCGCCTCGTCGACCACCTCGGCCAGCCGCACCACGGCATGCTTGAAGACTTCCTTGCCGGCCATGCGGACATGGCCGACGGTGCGGGTCGAGGAAACGCCGCCATCGACGTAGAGCAGGTCGTGATGCTGGCCGTCGGAGTGCAGATGCGTGGTCAGGATGCCACGATCCTCGGTCGTCCCGGCCCCCTCCTCCGCCTTCAGCACCACCGCGCCGGCGCCGTCGCCGAACAGCACGCAGGTGGTGCGGTCCTCCCAGTCGAGAATGCGCGAGAAGGTCTCCGCACCGATGACCAGCGCGGTGTCCGCCTGGCCCAGCCGGACGAAATTGTCCGCCACGGCCAGCGCGTAGATGAAGCCGGAGCACACCGCCTGGACGTCGAAGGCGGTGCTGGCGCCAAGCCCGAGGCCGGCCTGCACCCGGGTCGCGGTGGCGGGGAACGTCTGGTCGGGGGTGGCGGTGGCCAGGACGATGAGGTCGACGCTGTCGGCCTTCACCCCGGCGCTGGACAGGGCGGTGTCGGCGGCGCGGATCGCCAGGTCCGAGGTCTTCTCGTCCTTGGCGGCAAAATGCCGCTGGCGGATGCCGGTGCGCTGGACGATCCACTCATCGGAGGTATCGACCTGGGCGGCCAGCTCGTCATTGGTGACCACCCGGTCCGGCAGATAGGCACCGGAGCCGACGAAACACGCTCTTCGGACACTCATTCGGCCGCATCTCCATCTTGGGACGAGATGCCTTCCTGTACCTGTCTTTCAAAGTGATGGAGGCCGTCCCTCACCTTGTCGTTGAAGCCGTTGCGCACCAGGTCGATGCCGGCGTCGATGGCGCTGGCGAAGCCCTGGGCGTCGGTGCCGCCATGGCTCTTCACGCAGATCCCCTGAAGGCCGAGGAACATGGCCCCGTTGTATTTGCGCGGGTCGAGCCGGTCACGCAGCTTCTGGAACGCACCACGGGCCAGCACGTAGCCGATCCTGGCGAGAATCGACGCCCGGAACGTCCTGCGCAGATATTCGGCCACCAGCTTCACGGTTCCTTCCGCCGTCTTCAGCGCGATGTTTCCGGTGAACCCGTCTGTGACGATCACGTCGACTGTCCCGGTCGGTATGTCGTCGCCCTCCACGAACCCCTCGAACCGTCCCGGCAGACCCTCAAGCTCACGCAGCCGGGCGGCGGCGTCCTTGACCACGTCGTTGCCCTTCAGTGCCTCGCCGCCGACATTCAGCACACCGATGGTCGGCTCGGACAGGCCGAGAACCGATTTGGCGAACACCGCGCCCATCACCGCGAACTGGACCAGGTGTTCCGGCCGGCAGTCGATGTTGGCGCCCATGTCCAGCATCACGCTTTCACTGCGCAGAGTGGGAAAGAACGTGGCAATTGCAGGGCGGTCGATGCCCGGCATGGTCTTCAGAACGAACTTCGCCATCGCCATCAGAGCGCCAGTGTTGCCGGCGGAGACGACGCAATGGGCCTCGCCGTCGCCGACCGCGTTGATCGACAGGCGCATGCTCGATTCGCGACCGCCGCGCAGCGCCTGGGCCGGCTTGGCGTCGTTGGTCACCACCTCGCTGGTGTGGCGCACGGTCGACATCTCGGCGAGCTTCGGCCGCTCGGCCAGCAGCGGGCCGACCTTGGCTTCGTCGCCGAAGATGAGGAACCGGACTGTGGGATTGTGCTGCCGGGCGATCTCGGCGCCCTCGATCACCATGTCGGGGGCGTGGTCGCCGCCCATGGCGTCGAGCGCGATCGTCAGAGGCGCGGCAGCCGCGTTCGCGGTCATGGGCCTTTGGCTCACGGGCGGCGCTGGGCGCCGCTACGCTTCCGTGGACGCGTCGGTCACCTCGCGGCCGTCATAATAGCCGCAGGCCCCGCAGACATGGTGGGGGCGCTTCAACTCTCCGCAATTGGGGCACTCCGCATAGGCCCCGGAGCTCAGGGAATCATGCGCGCGGCGCATGTTACGCCGCGAAATCGACGTCTTCTTCTTGGGAACGGCCATTTGTCGTAACTCGCTATTTCAAAAGGCGGCCTCGCCGGGCCGCCTGCAGCGGGGCGTGTCATACTGGAATTGCAACGCCGGGGCAAGCGGCAAGACCTATCATGATGGAATATCCCCTGTCTCCGCCCATCGCCATGGTGGCGGTCCGGCCGGACCGGCCGGGTCAGGCTTTCGGCTTCAGCCGCGCCAGTTCGGCGAACGGACCGTCATCGGCCGCCTCGCCGGCGGCCAAGGCTTCAGAGGCCACCTCCGCCCCCTCGGCGCGCGGATAGGGATCCAGCGCCAGCGACAGGTGCTGCGCCACCAGCTCGCCGATATCGACCGAATCGCCGTCGATCGGCTCCGGCTCTTCCTCGGTCTCCGGATCGAACTCGATGATCGCCTCGGCACCGGCATCGGGTTCGACGGCCAGCCGGTCCTCGAAGGTCTCGGAGACGGTGCGCGGCAACGGCTCGAGCGTCACGACGCAGGTCTGGGTCAAGGCCGCCTCGAAGCTGCCGGACGCAACCACCATCCGGCCGCCCTTGCGTGGCTCCAGGGTCACCGTCGCGGTCAGGCTTTCCAGAGCTGCCAGCCCCAGCCGGGCGGCGAGCCGTGCGCATTCCTCGGCGGTCGCCTCGATGGTCTGGCGCAGCGGCGCCCCGCGCAGATCGTCCAGCGCCACCACCCGGCTGAATTCCGGTGTCTGATCGGCCATCGTCGGTCCTCCGTCAGTCCGGCACCGGTCCGAAGCGCTGGCCGTCCTCGGCCAGCAGCGCGTCGACCGGCATGTCGGCCAGTGCCGCGCTCTCGCGCCGGACGTAGTCGGCCATGGCCGCGAGCTGCTCCGGTTCCGGGTCCGCGGAGCGGTACAGGTTGCGGCGCAGGGCCTCGACCAGCGCCTCGGTCTTCGGGGCGGCGAGCCCTTCGCGGTAGGCCCGGGCGCGGCCGTAGAACGCCTCGGCCATGCGCTTGACCTTCTTGCCGACGCTCAGATCGCCGACCCCCATCTCGCGCAGGGTCACATCCATGTCGGCGAACAGACGATCGATCAGCGACTGGACCAGCGCGTCCTCGCGCTCGCCCTGCCCGGCCAGCCGTTCCAGGACCAGGAAGGCGTGCAGGACCAGCAGGTCGAAGCGGCCGTCGAACGTATCCGGCACGCCGCACTTCAGATAGAAGGCCGGCTCTCGCGAGCGCTCGACGAGCCGGACGTAGAGCATCCCGACATCGCGATCGGCGGGGTCCTGGCGGAACAATCTGGCGATCACCTGAGCATCCCTTTTCCACCGCAACGGCGATGGTCCCGTTGACAGAAACCGTTTCGTGTAGATGATGGCGCCGTTCGAACTGGTAGCTTAGCACCGGTTCGTCAATGGGTGGAACGCCCGGGACCTGCAGGATGCCTCCCGAAGTGCCGCACCGCCCGCCGCTGGGATGAGCCGTCGATGACCCTGTTCGAGACACACCGCTTTGCCCGCATGGTGCTTGCCGCGGCGCTGGCTGTGATGGTCGTCTCCTGCTCCCCGGTGGTGGCCACCCGCGGCAACCTGATCGACGATGACCGGTTCGCGCTGATCACCGTCGGCCGCAGCACCGCAAACGATGTCGCCAACGTATTCGGCTCGCCGACCACCGTGTCCACCTTCGACCAGCGCACCTGGTACTACATCGGCCAGCGGACGGAGAAGGTCGCGTTCTTCGATCCGGACATCGTCGAACGTCGGGTCGTGCGGATCGAGTTCACCGAGACCGGCATCGTCAGCCGGATCGACGACCTCGACCTCGACGATGCCCAGGCGGTCGAGCTGGTCGAGCGCGAGACCCCGACGCTGGGCCGCCGCCTGACCGTGCTGGAACAGCTTCTCGGCAATTTCGGGCGGTTCAACACGCCGTCCGGTGGCCCGAGCGCACCCGGCGGGCCGGGGCAGCGCTAGGCCGCGTCACCACCAGCGCAACGCGCCGACGATGTTGGAGTAGTCGTCCGTCCAGGGGCGTGTTCCCGGGTCGCGGCGCATCGGGCGCCATCCCTCATCGCCATCCAGGAACGTGTCATCGCCGGGCCGGGTCATCACCACCCAGCTGGCGTTCAGCGCCGAATTCGCCTTCTCCTCCGCCGACGGGCGGAAATGGAAGATCCGGGCGGACAGACCGATCTGTTCAGCCAGCTCGCCAAGAACCGGCTCCAGATCGATGTTTCTGTTGGATATATTGATCACCAGCACGCCGTCTTCCGTGAGCTTGCGGACGAACAGCTGCAGGGCCTCCCGGGTCACCAGATGGACCGGGATCGAGTCGGATGAGAACGCGTCGCTGATCAGCAGGTCGTATTGCGCGTCCGGCTCGGCCTCCAATGACAGCCGGGCGTCGCCATGGACCACCCGGGCACCGGGGGCGCATTCGGCGAGGTGGTGGAAGTAGCGCAGATCCTGCGCCAGCGCGGTGACCGCCGGATCGATCTCGTAGAACGTCCACATCTGGCCGTCGCGGCGATAGCAGGACAAGGCACCGCTGCCCAGGCCGATCACGCCGACCCGGCGCGGCGGCCGGGCCTCGTTGAGCGCGTCGAACAGGCGCCCCACCGGGCCCGTGGGATAGTAGTAGGCGGTCGGCAGCCGTCGGCGGTCCGCGTCGCGGTACTGGCCGCCATGATGGGTCGTGCCGTGCATCAGGATATGGAAGGCGCCCGCCTGCTCCGACCGGACGCTGTAGACGCCGAAGAAGCTGCGGTCGCGGACCAGGGTTTCGCCGCCATGCATGACGATCGGACCGAACACCAGCAGCGTGCCGACGCCCAGCGCCAGGCCGCCCGGACGGTGCCGGCTCAGCACCGCCAGCAGCGGCAGCACGATGAACAGCAGGATAATCGCGGTGTTGGAATCCGGGGTCACCGACTGTCCGAGAATGATGTCGGCGACCAGCAGGAACAGACCGACCAGCACCGGCGCCAGCCAATCGATCCGACGGGCCGCGCGCATCTTGTCGCGCGGCCAGGGACGGGCCAGGCAGGCCAGGGCCAGCACCAGCGGGTATTCAGCGATCGAATCCAGCAGCATCGGCGCCAGCAGCGCGTTGAACACGCCGCCCAGCATGCCGCCGAAGGACATCCAGAAATAGAACTCGGTCAGATGGCTGGCGGCCGGGCGACGCCCGATCAGCTCGCCATGGCAGACCATCGCCGCGACGAAGAAGACCAGGAGATGCAGCGGCAGCAGCAGATAGAACGGGTTGTGCGCCCAGAAGAACGCCGCGCCCACGACCATCACGAAGGGATGGATCTGCAGCAGGCGATGATGCGGCAGCGGCGGGCGCCGGGCGAAGGTGAGCACGAAGGTCAGCAGATAGAGCGCCAGCGGAATGACCCAGAGGAACGGCGCCGCCGCCACATCGGTGGTGATGTGGGTCGTGACGCCCAGCAACAGGCTGGACGGCACGAAGGCGAGGAAGACCCAATGCGCCCGTCGGCGCCATCCCGGCGCCTCCGCCGGCGCCGCCGCCTCGCCCCTGGGCATCTGGAAATCGCCGACCCGGCGGAACACCTTCACCGCGCAGGTCGCGATCATGACGCACAGCGCGGCATAGCCGATCGTCCAGGCCCAGGACTGCCCGTCCAGGGTCAGCATGGGCTCCATCACCACGGGATAGGCGAACAGGGCCAGGATGCTGCCGACATTGCTGGCCGCGTACAGGAAGTACGGGTCCTCCGCGGTCTCGTGCCCGGTATGGGAGAACCAGCGCTGCAGCAACGGCGCGGTGGCGGAAATGGCGAAGAAGGGCAGCCCGACCGAGACGCCGTAAAGGCCGATCAGCCACGGCACCGGGGTGCCGGATGACGGCGGCGACCAGCCCTCGGCGACGCCGAGCGGCAGGGTGAGGATGGCGACCGTGAGCACCACCAGGTGCAGCAGGACCTGCCAGCGGAAGCGCAGGAAACGGCTGGTCAGATGGGCATAGGCATAGCCGGCCAGCAGCATCGCCTGGAAGAACAGCATGGCCGTGTTCCACACCGCCGGCGCGCCGCCCAGCAGCGGCAGCACCATCTTGGTGAACATCGGCTGCACCCAAAACAGCAGCAGGGCGCTGACGAACAGCGTGGCGGCGAACACCGGCAGGACGCCGAACGCGGCGGTCCAGCCCAATTGGCCGATGCGGCTGTGGCGGTTCGCAGAACCCAGCATGCGAGTGCGTCTTAGTCCCCGTGCCCCGAGACCGGGCGGCAGCCCGGACGAGGCGCAAAATTAGCTGGCGATACACTAAGAAATGCTTGCCGGATCGGGCACTTACGATCGAACCGTCTCACCATTTCAGAACCCCGAAGATGTTGGAGTAGTCGTCGGTCCAGGGCCGGCTGCCCGGGGTCGGCGGCAGCGGTTCCCAACGTGGGTCGGCATCCAGGATGGCCAGAGTCGACGGGTCGCGGGCGGCGGTCACCCATTCGGCGACAGCCGCGGTGGCGATCGCCCCGGCGTCGGCGCCGTCCGGCACATAGCGCTGGACCCGCGCGGTCAGCCCGGCATCAGCCAGCACCGCGGCGACGGCCGGCCGCAGGTCCAGATTGCGGTTGCTGATATGCATCAGCAGGATGCCATCGGGGCTCAGGCGCTCGGCGTAGAGGGCGATGGCCTCGCGGGTGATCAAGTGAACCGGCACCGCGTCGGAGGAGAAGGCGTCGACGATCAGCACGTCGAAGGGGCCGTCCTCGCCGCGCTCCAGCGAGACGCGGGCGTCGCCATGGACGATCTCGGCGTCCGGGGCACAATCCGGCAGGAAATGGAAATGCCCGGAGTCGCGCGCCAGATGGGTGACCAGCGGATCGATCTCGTAGAAGCGCCAGGTCTCGCCCGGGCGCCGGTAGCAGGCCATCGATCCGGTGCCGAGGCCGATCGCGCCGATGCGGCGCGGTTCCGCCGTCTGAGGCAGTGCCGAGAAGAGCGAGCCGGCCGGCCCGGCCTCCACATAGTAGGTCAGCGGCCGCCGCCGGATCGCCGGGTCGCGATACTGGGCGCCGTGGATCGTCGTGCCGTGCACCAGGGCCGTGACGCGGCCGCCATCGATCCGCTTGACGGTGTGCACGCCGAAGAAGCTGCGTTCCCGCGTCAGGATGTCGCTGCCGGAGCCGAGGAAGACCGGCGCCATGGCCAGGAAACCGGCCATGCAGGCGGCGAAGATGACCGGCTGGCGGTGCTGGGCATAGAGCGTGATGGCCAGCACGATGATGGCGGCGAACATTCCGACCTGCCAGGGCTCGAGCTCCGCCAGATCGAGCACGATCGTCGCCACCAGGACCATCGCGGCCGGCAGCACCACGGCGATGATCTTGGCGGGCTCCGGCAGCTTGACGCGGAAGGCGGTCCAGGGCCTGAGCGCGCAGGCCAGGACCAGGGCCAGCGGGTATTCCAGCACCGAGTCGAACAGCACCGGCGAGACCAGTGCGTTGAACACCCCGCCCAGCATGCCGCCGATGGACATGAACAGGTAGAATTCGGTCAGGTGGCTGGTGTCCGGGCGCCGGCGCCACAGCTCGCCATGGCAGACCATGGCGCCGACGAAGAAGCCGGCCAGATGCAGCATCAGCATCGGCACCATGGGCTGCTGCATCAGGAACAGGATGCCCAGGATCGGGAACAGGACGATCTGGGCGTTGAGCATGGTCCGGTGCCCGACCAGTGGCCTGCGCGAGAAGGTGAGCACGAAGGTGAGCAGATAGAGCGCCAGCGGCACCACCCAGAACAGCGGCACCGCCGCGATGTCGGTGGTGATGTGGCTGGTCACGCCCAGCAAGAGACTCGATGGTACGAAGGCCAGCGCCAGCCAATGCGCCCGCCGCTTCCAACCCACCGGCTCGGCCCGCGGCCCGGCCACGGCGGCGGTCGCGCGCACCGCCCAGCCCTCGCCCACGGCACCGCGCCACAGATAACCCGCGCACAGCACGATCAGGAGGCCCAGCACGGCGTAGCCCATGGCCCAGGAGCCGGACTGCCCGGCGAGCGTCAGGGCCGGCTCCACCACCACCGGATAGCCCAGCAGGGCCAGCATGCTGCCGATATTGCTGGCGCCGTAGAGGTAGTACGGGTCGTCGGCGGTCTCGTGGCCGCTATGGGAGAACCAGCGCTGCAGCAGCGGCGCGGTGGCGGAGACGGCGAAGAACGGCAGGCCCACTGAGACGGCGAACAGGCCGATCAGCCAGCCCACCGGCATGCCCTCGGTGGGCGGGGTCCAGCCCGGGGCGACGGCGATCGGCAGGGCGGTGGCGGCGAGCGCCAGCAGGCCCAGATGCAGGATCACCTGCCAGCGCAGGGCGAGGAAGCGGGAACTGAGATGGGCGTAAGCGTAGCCGGCGAGGAGCGCGGTCTGGAAGAACAGCATGGCCGTGTTCCACACCGCCGGCACGCCGCCCAGCATCGGCAGCACCATCTTGGTGAACATCGGCTGGACCCAGAACAGCAGCAGCGCGCTCAGGAACAGCGTCACCGCGAAGGCCGGCAGGATGCCCGGCAGCACACGAGGGGCGGCCGTTGCCGCGCCGGCGGCGCTTCTTGCCATGTCTTGATCCGTGGACATCCTGTCTCGACCCGATCGGCACCCTGACGGGCGCTATGTCCGCATTGGTCGGGCCCGCATCACCAATTCAGGGCCCCGAAGATGTTGGAGTAATCGTCGGTCCAGGGACGGCCGCCGGGGTTCGGCGGCAGCGGCGCCCAGCGCGGATCGTGATCCAGCTGCGCCAGGGTGGCGGGATCCTCGGCGATCACCACCCATTCCGACGCGGCGGCGAAATCGTCGAAAGCGGCCTGGGTCGGCACGAAACGCTGGGTCCGGGCGGACACGCCGGCATCGGCGACCAGCGTCGCCAGCACCGGCGCCAGGTCCACATTGCGGTTGGTGATGTTGATCATCAGCAACCCGCCGGCGGCCAGCTTGCTGCGATAGAGCGCCAGGGCCTCGCGGGTCATCAGGTGGACCGGCACCGCGTCGGAGGAGAAGGCGTCGAGGATCAGCAGGTCGAAATGCCGGTCGGCGAGGCGTTCCAGCGACAGCCGGGCGTCGCCGTGGATGACCGGCGCGTCCGGCGCGCAATCGGCCAGGTAATGGAAGTAGCGCGGGTCCCGGGCGAGCTCCGTCACCAGCGGATCGATCTCGTAGAACAGCCAATCCTCGCCCGGATTGCGGTAGCAGGCGGTGGTGCCGATGCCCAGGCCGACGATGCCGATTGCCCGGTTGCCGGGATTGGGCAGGCGCTCGAAGACCGAGCCGACCGGTCCCTGGCGGTAGAAATAGGTCAGCGGCTGGCGCCGCAGGGACGGGTCGACATGCTGGGCGCCGTGGATCGTGGTGCCGTGCACCAGGGCGGCGAAGCGGCCGTCGCGTTTCAGGGTGACGGCGTAGACGCCGAAGAAGCTGCGTTCCTTCGCCACCACCTGGCTGGAGGCCCGGTCGTCGGTGGGCGCCACCTGCATCAGCCCGAAGATCGCCGCCACGCCCAGCGCGAAGGCCCAGGGCGTGCGGGCGAACACGTAGCTCGCCTCGGCGACCACCACGAACACCAGCACCCAGGCGACCATGGCCAGGTCCAGATCGACGATGCCGGTGGCCAGCGCGATGCCGAAGACGGCCACCATGGGAATGACCGTGGCGGCGATCAGCTTGCCGATCGGCACGCTGACCCGTTCGCGGGCCCAGGGCCTCAGCGCGCAGGCCAGGACCAGGGCCAGCGGGTACTCGATCACCGAGTCGAACAGCACCGGCGAGACCAGCGCGTTGAACACGCCGCCCAGCATGCCGCCGAACGACATGAACAGGTAGAACTCGGTCAGATGGCTGGTCTCCGGCCGCCGCCGCCACAGCTCGCCATGGCAGACCATGGCGCAGGCGAAGAAGGTGGCCAGGTGCAGCAGGGTCAGGGGCACCAGCGGGTCGTGCACCAGGAACAGCATCGCCGTCAGCAGCAGCAGGACCGGCTGCGCCTTGAGCATCCATTCGTGCCGGAGGATCGGCTTGCGCGAGAAGGTCAGTACGAAGGTCAGCAGGTAGAGCGCCAGCGGCACCACCCAGAACAGCGGCACAGCCGCGATGTCGGTGGTGATGTGGCTGGTCACGCCGAGCAGAAGGCTCGACGGCACGAAGGCCAGCGCCAGCCAATGCGCCCGCCGCTTCCAGCCAACCGGCTCGGCACGCGGCCCGGCCATTGCGGCGGTCGCACGCACCGCCCAGCCCTCGCCCACGGCACCGCGCCACAGATAGCCCGCGCACAGCACGATCAGGAGACCCAGCACGCCATAGCCCATGGCCCAGGAGCCCGACTGGCCGGCGAGCGTCAGGGCCGGCTCGATCACCACCGGATAGCCCAGCAGGGCCAGCATGCTGCCGATATTGCTGGCGCCGTAGAGGTAATATGGGTCGTCGGCGGTCTCGTGGCCACTATGGGAGAACCAGCGCTGCAGCAGCGGCGCGGTGGCGGAGACGGCGAAGAACGGCAGGCCGACGGAGACGCCGAACAGGCCGATCAGCCAGCCCACCGGCATGCCCTCGGTGGGCGGGGTCCAGCCCGGGGCGACGGCGATCGGCAGAGCGGTGGCGGCCAGCGCCAGCAGGCCCAGATGCAGGATCACCTGCCAGCGCAGGGCGAGGAAGCGGGCGCTGAGATGGGCGTAGGCGTAGCCGGCGAGGAGCGCGGTCTGGAAGAACAGCATGGCCGTGTTCCACACCGCCGGCACGCCGCCGAGCATCGGCAGCACCATCTTGGTGAACATCGGCTGGACCCAGAACAGCAGCAGCGCGCTCAGGAACAGCGTCACCGCAAAGGCCGGCAGGATGCCGGGTATCGCGGGCCGCCCCGCGACCGAAACCACATCCCGGCTGCTGGTCATCAAGAATCCTTCCCGTCACCTGACGGCGGATAAGACCAGAGTTCCGGTTACTCCCCGGTTAACGGACAGCCCGGAACCGCCCGGAAATCAAAGGGTTTTCACAATTCGCAGGCCGGCGATCGTGGCCGCGAGAAGGATCCCGACCGCAGCAGCGGTGCAGTGCCCTGCCCGCCCCCCAACCCGTCGTCCCCGGGCTTGACCCGGGGACCCAGGTAACCTTCGCGCGTGACCATTCGGAGCCGGACCGGTCGGATGGATGGGTCCCCGGGTCAAGCCCGGGGACGACGCGAGATTGAAGAGGCAGCGGTGCTTCGGACTGCGGCCACCGCCGCCCCGGGTCTTGCTAGTGCGCCAGGATCGCCAGCAGCAGCAGGGCCACGATGTTGGTGATCTTGATCATCGGGTTCACGGCCGGGCCGGCGGTGTCCTTGTACGGGTCGCCGACCGTGTCGCCGGTGACCGCCGCCTTGTGGGCCTCGGAGCCCTTGCCGCCGTGGTTACCGTCCTCGATGTACTTCTTGGCGTTGTCCCAGGCGCCGCCGCCCGCCGTCATCGAGATGGCGACGAACAGGCCGGTCACGATCACGCCCAGCAGCATGGCGCCGACGGCGGAGAAGGCCGCCGATTTGTCGGCGATCAGCAGCACCACGCCATAGACCACCAGCGGGGCCAGCACCGGCAGCATCGACGGGACGATCATTTCCTTGATCGCCGATTTGGTCAGCAGGTCGACCGCCCGGCTGTAGTCGGGCTTGGTGGTGCCCTCCATGATGCCGGACATCTCGCGGAACTGGCGCCGGACCTCTTCCACCACCGAGCCGGCGGCGCGGCCGACCGCGGTCATGCCCAGCGCCCCGAACAGGTAGGGCAGCAGGCCGCCGAGCAGCAGGCCGACCACCACATAGGGGTTGGCGAGCGAGAAGTTGAGGTCGACCCCGGCGAAGTACGGGTAGCTGGCCGGGTCGGCGATGAAGAAGTTGAGGTCGGAGGTGTAGGCGGCGAACAGCACCAGGGCGCCGAGACCGGCGGAGCCGATGGCGTAGCCCTTGGTCACCGCCTTGGTGGTGTTGCCGACCGCGTCCAGCGCGTCGGTGGTCTTGCGCACCTCCGGGTCCAGATCGGCCATCTCGGCAATGCCGCCGGCATTGTCGGTGACCGGCCCGTAGGCGTCGAGCGCCACCACCATGCCGGCCAGCGCCAGCATGGCGGTCACCGCGATGGCGATGCCCAGCAGCCCGGCCAGCAGATAGGTGATGATGATCGCCGCGCAGATGATCAGCGCCGGCACCGCCGTCGCCTCCATGGAGATCGCCAGGCCCTGGATCACGTTGGTGCCGTGGCCGGTGGTGGAGGCCTGGGCGACCGAGCGCACCGGCCGGTAGTCGGTGCCGGTGTAGTATTCGGTGACCCAGATCAGCAGGCCGGTGACGATCAGGCCGACCACGGCGCAGACGAACAGCGCCGTGCCGCTGAAGGTCTGGCCGGTGACGGTGAACTCGGTGCCGAAGCCGATCACCCAGGAGGTCACGATGGCGATGCCGATCAGCGACAGCACCGCGGAGACGATGAATCCGCGATAGAGCGCGCCCATGATGCTCTGGCTGGCGCCCAGCTTGACGAAGAAAGTGCCGATCACCGAGCCGATGATGCACACGCCGCCGATGGCGAGCGGGTACAGCATGACCGAATCCATGACCGCGTCACCGGCGAAGAAGATCGATGCCAGCACCATGGTGGCCACCACGGTCACCGCGTAGGTCTCGAACAGGTCGGCCGCCATGCCGGCGCAGTCGCCGACATTGTCCCCGACATTGTCCGCGATCACGGCCGGGTTGCGCGGGTCGTCCTCGGGAATGCCGGCCTCGACCTTGCCCACCAGGTCGGCGCCGACATCGGCGCCCTTGGTGAAGATGCCGCCGCCCAGACGGGCGAAGATGGAGATCAACGAGCCGCCGAAGCCGAGCGCGACGAGCCCGTCGACGATGGTCCGCCCTTCCGCGCCCATCGACAGGAGCGCGGCGTAGTAGCCGGCGACCGCCAGCAGCGCCAGTCCGGCGACCAGCATGCCGGTTACGGCCCCGGCGCGAAAGGCGATGCCCAGGCCGTGCTCCAGCCCCTGCCGCGCCCCCTCCGCGGTGCGCACATTGGCGCGGACCGAGATGTTCATGCCGATATAGCCGGTCGCGCCGGACAGGATGGCGCCGATCAGGAACCCGATTCCGACGCTGAAGCCCAGCAACAGCGAGACGATGACGAAGATCACCGCGCCGACCAGGGCGATGGTCATGTATTGCCGGTTCAGATAGGCGCGGGCGCCCTCCTGAACGGCGGCGGCGATTTCCTGCATGCGCTCGCTGCCGGGATCGGACGACAGGACCGACCGGGACGCCCAAACCCCGTAGACCACGGCCACGACGCCGCACACCAATACGAAGACCAAAGTGGCTGACATGAAGATGTTCCCCTGAGAACCGTTATGCCGCGCCGGCGCGACTTTGTTTCCAGTCGCCCGCGGGCCGCCAGAAAGGCGCCGGGAAAATGCCAGAACGGTTTTGGCAACGCAACATGCTGGTAACAATCTTTGCCGCGGTGTGCGGCGCGGGCATCAGGTCGCGGCGGCCCGCGTCCGAACCTTCAGCAGGATCACCGCGGCGGTTGCGATCAGCAGCGGCAGGGCCATGCCCCAATTCACCGCCTCCCAGCCGATCCGGCTGTGCAGCACGCCGGAGGAGAAGGACGCCAGGGTGACGGTGGAGAACACCGCGAAATCGTTGACCGCCTGGGTCTTGGCGCGTTCAGCGGAGGTATGGGTCTCGGTCAGCAGGCTGGTGCCGCCGATGAACATGAAGTTCCAGCCCAGGCCGAGCAGGATGAGGGCGCTCAAGAACTGCTCGAAGGCGATGCCGGAGATTGCGATGGCGAGGCAGCCGAAGTTCAGCGCCGCGCCGACCAGGATGATGTTCAGGGCGCCGTAGCGCTGGATCAGATTGCCGGTGAAGAAGGCCGGGGCGAACATCGCCAGCGCGTGCCACTGGATCACCGTGGTCGAGTCGTGGAAGGTGAAGCCGCAGGCGATCATGGCCAGCGGGGTCGCGGTCATCACCAGCGACATGGTGCCGTAGCCGGCGGCGGCGGAGATCGCCGCGGTGATGAATTTCGGCTGCCGCACGATCTCGGCCAGCGGGCGGCCGCTGTGCTTGCGATCGGCGGCGCTGGGGCGCGGGATCTCGACGAATTGCAGCAGCGCCACGGACAGCAGCGTCAGGATGGCGATCATCACATAGCCGCCGGCGAACAGCACCGGGGCGAACAGGTCGTAGCTCCACTTCGCCAGGGACGGCCCCAGCAGGGCGGCCAGCACGCCGCCGGCCATCACCAGGCTGATCGCCCGGGGCCGGAACGCCTCGCTGGCGGTGTCGGCGGCGGCCAGCCGGTAGAACTGGGCGAAGGCGTTGAACATGCCGATCGGCACCGCCGCCGCCACGAACAGCGGGAAGCTGTTGGCAAAGATGGCATAGGCCGCCAGGGACGCCCCGCCACAGCCGATCAGCGCGCCGATCGAGAACCCGGCCCGGCGCCCGATATGCCCCATCAGGATCGAGGCCGGGATGGTGGTGAACATGGTGGCGGTGAACATGACGGCCAGTGGCAGGGTCGCCCAGCCATCGTCGACCAGCATCACCGCCCCGGCCAGCGCGCCCACTGACAGCACGATGCCGTTGCCGCTCATGCCCAGCGCGACGCAGAGCGCCAGGATCAGCACATTCCTGCGGGTCGGGTCGGCGCCCGATTGGGACGCGGTTTCAATCCGGTTGGGGGCGGTCATGGCCGCGGCAGCTTAAGTGCCGGGGCCGGCCGAAGATACCGTCAAATTGTATCGATCAAGGTCGAACAGTCGCCACCGATGTAATATGGGGACAGTATATGTAACTTATGAAGTTACATATACTGTCCCCTTATTAATGGAGTTAAGTATACTGTCCCCATATTACATCGGCCGCTGCGCGACGCCCTGGACCAGGGCGTCGCGGACCAGCTCCTCGCCCATGATGCCCTGGGCGACGCCGACGATGCGGACCTTGATGGCGTTCACGTTGACGACGCCGTTGCGCATGATCCGGTTGGTGTGCAACACGCCGTAAAGGTCGCGCAGGATGGCGTCGTTGAGCCGCGGCGCCATGGCGATGACCTGGTCGGCAGCGGCATCGTCGGGCACCTCCAGCGCCACGATGATGTCGATCACCTGGTCGATGCCGTCATCGCCGATGAGCGGCAGTTGCAGCGGGTTGAAGCGGACATAGACCGGTGCCGAAGGCTCCGGCTCCTCGACCACCTCCGCCTCGGCCATGGCCTCCGGGTCCTCCTTCAGGAAGAAGAACCAGCCGGCCGCCCCGCCGCCGCCGAACAGCAGCAGGACGAGCACGATGATGACGACTTTCTTCATGGCCTTCCTGGCCTGGATCAGGGGATGGAACCCGGAAGGCTAAACGACCCGGCTTAAGAAACCTTTTAGGGCACGCGCAGAAGTGTCTGACGGCGCAACCGAAAATTCCCGATCACTATTGCGACGGGCGGGCGGCGGCGCCGAGCGGCAGGAGCTGCCAGTAGCGCGACCCGCCGGCCCAGACCGGGTGCAGCCAGTCGCGTTCGGCCGGCGGCGCATCGTTGTGGATCATGTCGAACAGGTCGGTGATCACCGACCGGCTGTCGCCATAATAGGAATGGCCGAGGAAGTCGGTCTCCACCAGCGAGGCATCGATGGTGTCGATGCCGTCGACCACCAGCAGGTCTTCGCCGGATTCCCCGGCCCGGGGATAGCCGTGCACCCGACGCGAGGCGGTCAGGGCGGCATCGCCGGACGAGGCGTAGAGCGTCGTGCGGCCGGCCAGCCCGGCGATCTGCGGCGCCGATTGCAGGAAATGCCCGGCATCGATGTCCGGCGCCGCCAGCACCACCTGGTCGAGCCGCGCCGCCCCGTCCGGCAGCGCATCCCAGTCGAAGTCGCGCAGGGCGGCGACGAGGGCGCGGTTGCCCATGCTGTGCGCCACCACATGGACGTCCTCGGCGCCGCTTTCCGTCAGCACCATGGCGAGGAACCGGCGCAGATGCTCCGCCGTCCACGCGACATTGGCCTCGTCGACGGTGTAGCGCACCGGATCGCCCTCCGACGGCCAGCTGTAGAGCATCGCGGTTCCGGGAAAATGCAGATCGTAGGTGAGCTGTGCTGTGCGCCGGAGCGCGTCGTCGAAGCGGACGTTGTAGCCGTGGATGAACACCAGCACCGCCCGCTCCGGGGCGCCGCGCAGCGAGCTCCGCAGATCGGTGAGGAAGGCCTCCCGGTCCAGCGCCGTGGCGCCGAGGATGACCACATGGCGCTCCGGGTCCTCGGAGAACTCCAGCCGCCACCAGGCCGGCCGCTCGACGGCGCCGGGCGTATGGTCGACGGGAATGCTGACATCGGCAACACCGAAGGCGATGGTCCCATTACCGCGCAGACCGCTGAAGGCAACGTGTCCGGGGCGAGACGGCTCCGGCGCCCGGTCGGTCGCGAAGTGGACCGGCACGACGGCATGGGTGACGTCCGGCGCCGACGGTTCCGGCGGGCCGACGGTGCAGCCGGCAACCAGCGTCGCCGCCAGAAGCCAGACCGCCCTGCCCTTCGTCACAAACCGCGCCATGCCGGTCGCCAGGTGCATCGTGCCGTCCCGTTCGGTGGAGGCTCCACTGTCACGGGCAATTCTGACGATTCCAGGGTCGGCGTGGCGAATTCGGCCGGCGCGGCTAGAAATGCTGCCACGCCTGCGGAAGCGACACCGGCCGGCCGTCGCTCCCCACCGAGGCGACGGTCTTGCCCTCGACGATGGCTCCGATCTCGGTCAACGGGCAGTCGAGGTCGTCGGCGATGCGCAGCAGCGTGTCCCTTGCCGTGGCCGGTGCGGTGAAGACCAGCTCGTAATCGTCCCCGCCGGCGACCGCCTCGGCTTCCAGCGCCGGATCCAGCGCGATGGCGGCGCGCGCCGCATCCGACAGCGGCACCGTGTCGACCGACACCGTGGCCCCGACGCCGGACGCCCTGCAGATATGGCCGAGATCGCCGATCAGGCCATCGGACACATCCGCCGCCGCCGTCGCCTGGCCGCGGAGCGCCTGGCCCAGCTCGGTTCTCGGCGTCGGGAGATGGTACCGGCCGGCGAGATGCCGGCGGTCGCCCTCGGCCAGCCCGTCGAGCTGGCCGCGCGCGGCGCGCAGGCCGAGGACGCCGTCGCCGATGACGCCGCTGACCCAGACCCGGTCGCCGACCCGGGCGCCGGATCGGGAAATGGCCTGCCCGTCCGGGACCGTGCCGATGGCGGTGATGGAGATCGTGGTCGGACCGGGCGTGGAGACCGAGTCGCCGCCGGCGAGATGGACGCCGAAGCGGTCCTGGTCCTGCCGCAGGCCGTCGGCGAAACCGGCCAGCCAGTCGTCGCCGATGGTCTTGGGCAGCGCGGTGGTCAGCAGGTAGGCGAGCGGCCGGGCGCCCATGCCGGCGAGGTCGGAGAGGTTGACGCGCAGCGCCTTGCGGGCCAGACGGGCCGGGTCCTCGCCCGGAAGGTAGTGCACCCCCTCGACCATTGCGTCGGTGGTGACCACCAGGGTCTCGCCGGACGGGGCCGACACCAGGGCGGCATCATCCAGGAGCTCGAGCGCGCCCTGAAAATCCTTCGCCAAAGGTTTGAAATGGCGATCGATTCGATCGAATTCGCCGATCCCGGCCATGGGATCAGGCGCCGTCGGGGCCGGCCGCCACCGCCATCTCGTCGGGCCGCAGGCCGCGCGCCAGGCGGTCCAGCACGGCGTTGACCAGGGCGGGCTCCTTGCCACCGAAGAAGTCATGCGCCAGGGCGACGTATTCCGCCACGACGATGCGGGCATCGACCGCCGGGTTGGCCAGCAGCTCCCAGGCCCCGGCCCGCAGGATCGCCGACAGCAGTCGCTCCAGCCGATCCAGCGACCAGCTCTCGTCCAGGGCGCCGGAGACCATCTCCTGGACCGCCTGCTCGCGCTCCTTCACACCCCGCACGATGCTGGCGAACAGGTCGGGATCGGGCGGGACGAGCGGCTCGCCGTCAATCTCGGTGTCGAAGCGATGCTGGACGAACTCGCCGATCACCGTCTCGACGGGGACGCCGGTCGAAGCGATCTGGTAGAGCGCCTGGACCGCGGCCAGCCGGGCGGAGCTGCGCCGCGCCTTGGCGGAAGGCTTTCGGGGGGCGGTCATCAGCCTGCAGCCGGGAACCGGCGCTTCAGGGCGATCATGGCCAGGCAGGCTTCGGCGGCGTCGGCGCCCTTGTTCTTGCGGTCGACCTTGGCCCGCTCCCAGGCCTGCTCGCCGGTCTCGCAGGTCAGGATGCCGTAGCCGATGGCCAGGCCGTCGCGGATCGCGAGGTCCTGCAGGCCGCGGGCGCTTTCGCCGCAGACATAGTCGTAATGGCTGGTCTCGCCGCGAATGACGCAGCCGAGCGCGATGTAGCCGTCATAGCCGCCCTCGGGCGACCGCGCCGCAAGCGCGATGGCGGCCGGGATCTCGAAGGCGCCGGGCACGCTGATGCGGTCATGGGCGGCGCCGGCCGCGTCCAGCGCGGCGATGGTGCCACGGGCCAGCTCGTCGGCGATCTCCTCGTAGAAGCGCGCTTCGACGATGAGGATGCGGGGCGTGTCGGCCATGGAGCTATTTTCCGCCCTTGCCCGGCTTGGCGATCGGCCGCTGCTCGACAATGGTCAGGCCGTAGCCTTCCAGGCCGACGACCGTCTTCTGGGTATTGGACAGCAGCACCATGTCGCGCACGCCGAGGTCGAGCAGGATCTGGGCGCCGACGCCGTAGTCGCGGAGCTCCTTGCCCGGCTCCTTGGGCGGCTCGTCGCCGGCCGGTTCGGTGGCGCCGATGCGCGCCTTCAGACGCGCCGTCAGACTGTCCGGGCGCGGCTCGCGGATCAGCACCACGACGCCCCTGCCCTCCTCGCCGATCATCTGCATGGCGCCGGCCAGCTCGCCGGCCCGGCCGAGGGTGTCGTCGCCGAGCACATCTTCCAGAACGTTCAGCGCATGCATGCGCACGCAGACCGGATCGCCGCCGGAAACGTCGCCCTTTATCAAGGCCACATGTTCGGCATAGCTGACGGTGTTGATGTAGACGCGCAAGCGCCAGTCGCCGCCGTGGCGGCTGTGGAACTCGGTCTCCACGCCGCGCTCGACGATCGTCTCGGTGCGCCGGCGATAGGCGATCAGATCGGCGATGGTGCCGATCTTCAAACCGTGGAACTGGGCGAACTTCACCAGATCCGGCAGCCGCGCCATGCTGCCGTCGTCGTTCATGATCTCGCAGATGGCGCCGGACGGGTTCAGCCCGGCCATGCGGGCGATGTCGACCGCCGCCTCGGTATGGCCTGCGCGGACCAGCACGCCGCCGTCGCGGGCCTGCAGCGGGAAGACATGGCCCGGCGTGGCGAGGTCGTTGCGGCCGCACTCCGGATCGACGGCCACCGCGATGGTGCGAGCGCGGTCGGCGGCGGAGATGCCGGTGGTCACCCCTTCCCGCGCCTCGATCGACAGGGTGAAGGCGGTCTGGTGCCGGGAGGCGTGGGTGCGGTTCATCAGCGGCAGGCCGAGCTGCTCGATGCGCTCGCCCTCCAGGGCCAGGCAGATCAGCCCACGGCCGTATTTGGCCATGAAGTTGACCGCCTCGGCGGTGGCCATCTCGGCGGGGATCACCAGGTCGCCTTCGTTCTCCCGGTCCTCGTCGTCGACCAGGATGAACATGCGACCCTGGCGGGCCTCCTCGATGATCTCCTCGATCGGCGAGAGGACGCCCTGGTCCTCGTCGCTCAGCCGGCTGTCGGAGCCGGGGGCGCCGCGCTCGCCGTCAGCCGCGCCACGTAGCGCGCCAGCATGTCGGCTTCGAAGTTCACGCGGTGACCCGCTTTTAAGAGGTGGAATGTCGTGCATTGCCGTGTGTGCGGAATGATGTTGACGCCAAAATGGGTGTTGCCGTCGGCGATGTCCATCACCTCGTTCACGGTCAGCGAAACACCGTCCAGGGCGACCGAGCCCTTGGACGCGACAAACCGGCCCAGCGCGGCCGGCACGGAGAAGAAAAAGCGCAGGCTGTCGCCCTCCGGGCGGCAGTCGACGACGGTGGCCAGCCCGTCCACATGGCCATAGACCAGATGGCCGCCGATCTCCTCGCCCAGCCGCATGGAGCGCTCCAGATTGACCCGTGTGCCGACCTCCCACTCGCCCATGGTCGTCTTGGACAGGGTCTCGGCGGAGGCCGAGACACCGTAGCGGCCCGGCTCCTTATCGGTCACGGTGAGGCAAATGCCGCTATGGGCGATCGAGGCACCGATCTCGATCGACGCCGTGTCGTAAGCGGTCTCGATCACCAGGCGGGTGTCGCCATTCTGCTCCATGGCGGCGACCCGGCCGATATCGGTGATGATCCCGGAGAACATGGCCCCTCCCGTTGATGCCTACCTGCAAGCGGCTGGTGTGCCCGATCGGCCGCCGACCCGTCAATCGCCGTCTGCGACGCGGCTCAGCAGGGCCGAAGGACGGGTTTGTACATCGGCCGGGCCCGCAGCACGATGCCGTCGCTGGTGCTGCCGGCGATCATCGGCATGGCCCGGTAGCCGCAGCGCTCGTAGAACGCAACGGCGGTCAGGGTGGCAATGAGGAAGAAGGAGGCGGCGCCCGCCGCGACCGCCTCGTCCTCGACGACCGCCATCAGCCGACGCCCGACACCCCTTGCGGCATGATCCGGATCGACGAAGACCGAGCGGATGACGGCGATCGGCTGGTCGAGCAGCGCCAGCTCGCGGCCGTGCTCCTGCGGGAACTCGAAGGGCCAGGCATACCCGCCCATGGAATAGGCGGCGCAGCCGGACAGCCCGCTATCCGACTCCGAGACGGTGTACAGGCCCTCCGCCAGCAATTGCCGGTCGACACCGACTCCGGCGCGAAAGGCGCCCTCGATCTCACGGGCGGAATAGAAGCGGCGGCCGAGGGTGGCGAAGGAGCGTTCCGCCATGGCCTGCAGCTCGGGCGCGTCGGCCAGCCGTCCGGGGCGGAGCCGGAGCGCGGTGCGCCGGTCCGCGGGCGGCTCGAGACGATAGGCCAAGTCTTTTATCATGATTTTCTAATGTGTTATTTGCGTGCATGAACACACCTAATTATTCACTTCCCGCTACCTGGTAAACACTTGAATTGTTTCAATTGTTTCTCGTGTTTCTCTTCCGTTGCGCTGGCGATTCAATCAGCCTGGCAGGGTGTCGGTGACGCGCGCGACGACCTGTTTTTCCCAACCGCCATGCACGGTTCGCGGCAGCGCGTCGGCCGGGAACCATGCCGCCTCATGGCGTCCGGCCGGGCTGCCGTCGGCACCGACGTCGTAGTGGAAGACCAGATGCCAGCCGCGGCGGCCGCGGAACGATTCCACATGATCGAGCCGGCAGTGCCGGACCGCCAGCCCGTCCAGATCGGCGACGGCCTCGGCAGCGGCGGAGTCCGGATGGGTGAATGGCGCCACGTCTTGACCCGGCAGCCACCATTTCTCGTTCTCCGGGTCGTAGCGGACGAACAGCACCGCGCCTTGCGCATTGCGCACGACCAGATTGGCGATCACCTGGGTCTCCACGGAGTCGGTGGTCATCGGTGTTCCTCCTCTGCGCTGTCATCGGACAATTCGGTGTCGAGCCACGCCATCTCCGCCGCCAGCAGCGCGGCCTCGCGGCGGCGGAGCAGGCCGGACGGGGCGCCGGCGGCAATCTCATCGAGCCGGTCCTTGCGCGCCACAAGCGCCGCCCGTCGCCGCCCCAGCAGCGTGTGGAGCTCGTCGGGCTCGAACTCGTCGGCGGCGGCGAGCGCGGCGCAGACCGGATCGCGGTCCCGCGCCACGTCGACCCAGGCATCGGCCAGCGCGTCCCGCAGCGCGTCGCGTCCCTGCCGCGTGATCCGGAAGACGGTGCGGCTTGGCCGGCGCCCGTCGCGCTCCCGCCCCTCTTCCCGGGCCAGCCCCCGTTTCACGAAGCTGCGCAGCATCGAATAGATCGCCGCGTCCTCGATCCGGAACCAGAACGCCAGCGCCGGCGCGGCCAGGATCTTGCGCACGCGATAGCCATGCAGCGGCCCTTCGGCCAGCAGCCACAGCATCAGGATCCGGGTCATCGGACGATCGCATTGGACATGGAGATCATATACTAAAAATTTAGTATATGATCAATCCCGCGCACCGCCTGTGTTTCGGCCCGCCGGGAAATCGGCTCAATCCTGTTTCGGCCGTTGACAGGCGGGGCCGGCGATGGGCTGACTTCGCCTCCGTTCAACGAAGGAGGCGTCGATGTCGTTCGAGCTCTGGCTCGCCTTTGCCGTCGCCAGCAGCGTGCTGCTGGCCGTGCCCGGCCCGACCGTGATGCTGGTGGTCAGCTATGCGCTGGGCCGCGGCAGCCGCAGCGGCTGGGCGACGGTGCCCGGCGTCACGCTCGGCGACTTCACCGCCATGACCATCTCGCTGGCCGGCGCCGGCGCGGTGCTGGCGGCCTCGGCGACCCTGTTCACGGCGTTGAAGCTGTTCGGCGCGGCCTATCTGATCTGGCTTGGCGTCAAGCTGTGGCGGGCCGAGCCGAGCCCGGAGGCCATCGGCGCCCCGGCCCGGGGCAATGGCGGCCGCACGATGTTCTGGAACGCCTATGTGGTGACCGCGCTCAACCCGAAGAGCATCGTCTTCTTCACCGCCTTCGTGCCGCAGTTCATCGTCACCGACCGGCCGCTGCTGCCGCAATTCGTCATCCTGGAAGCGACCTTCCTGGTGCTGGCGACCATCGGTGCGGCGGTCTGGGCGGTGCTGGCCGGCGAGTTGCGGGCGCGGTTCCGCCGACCCGCGACCCTGAAGCTGGTCAACCGCATCGGCGGCGGCTTCCTGATCGGGGCCGGCCTGCTGACGGCGGTGGCGCGGCGAAACTAGGTCAGGTCCGGGGCCAGCCGAACAGGCCGAGACGGCGGCCGGCGCGGATGTCGGCGAGCGCCTGGCGCGCATAAGGCACCATCTCGGCGGGGAGGTCATCGACCGGCAGCCACTCCCAGCCGTGGCACTTGTCCGGTTCGCGGTTCTCGATGTCGCCCGACCATCGGTCGGCACCGAAGAACACCGACATCCGGTCGGTCACGCCACGGAAATGCAGGACATGGAGCAGGTCGAGGTCGTCCGCCGCGATGGCGATGCCGGCCTCCTCCTTGGCTTCGCGGATGATCCCGTCGATGAATGTCTCGTCCGGCTCCAGCCCGCCGGCCGGAAAGTGGTACAGCTCGCTGGCGAACCTGGTGTTGCGGCGCCGGCCCAGCAGGACGCGGCCGTCGCGGATGAGCACCAGATGCAGGTCGATGTGGATGTCGGGGCGGGATCCGGTCATGGGTTCACTGTCCCTCGTCCGCCCTCGATGATCGCGGACCGAATGAAGGCGAGTGCCCGAAGATAGTTCGGATGGCACTGATCCGTGGGCGGTTCGTGCAGCGGCTGCCAGAAGAACGCAAAATCGAGTCCGCCGCCATCGCGGGCATGATGGGTCCAATGATCCGGGAGGTCCGGAACCTGGCACAGATGGAAATGCCAGCATTGACCTGACGCGATGTTCCAGGAGTGGCCGAACGACCGGATAGGCCGGGCATCGGCGATGCCGGACTCTTCCCGCAGCTCGCGCACAGCCGCCGCACCTGGCGTCTCGCCGGCCTCCATGCCGCCCTTGACCAGTTGGATGCCGGCGCTCGGATGGCGGAACATCAGGATCTCGAACTGCCCTGCCGACCCACGAAGGACGACGGGAACCGTCTTTTCAGCCCGCACAATGCCTCTTCGGCCAGTGGTCCAGTGGTCCGGAGATCCTACTCCGTCCGCACGTAGCTCTCCCAGAGGTCCTCGCCGGCGGAGCGGATGTCGAGGCGGCGGAAGCGGGCCTGCTGGTCCAGTGTGTCGACGCCATAGGCCTGGACCGCCGGGATGCCGTCGGCGCCGATCAGGCTGGGGGCGCGGAACCATTCCAGACGGTCGACCAGGTCGGCCTGGATCAGGGCCGCGCCGAGATGTGCGCCGCCCTCCACCAGCAGCCGGGTGATGCCGCGGGCGGCCAGGGCCTCCAGCCCGGCCTGAAGGTCAGGGATGCCGGTGTCGCGCGCCGCCACTTCGATGACCTCGACGCCGCAGTCCCGCAAGGTGTCGATGCGGGCCGTATCGCCGTCGGCCAAGGTGATCAGCCAGGTCGGCTGGTCCTTCGCACCCTGGACCAGCCGGGCGGTCAGCGGCATGCGCAGGCGGCGGTCGACGACGACGCGGACCGGCGAGCGGTTGTCCAGCCCGGGCAGCCGGCAGGTCAGCTCCGGATCGTCCATCAGCACCGTGCCGCTGCCGACCATGATGGCGTCATGGGTGGCCCTGAGCGCGTGGGTCCAGTCCCGGGCGATGCCGCCGGTGATCCAGCGGCTGGCCCCGGTATGGGCGGCGATGCGGCCGTCGAGCGTGGTGGCGAGCTTGAGCGTGACGACCGGCCGGCCATGCTCGACCCGGCTGAAGAAGCCGGCATTGAGGGCGCGAGCCTCCGCCCCGCGCAGCCCGATCTCCACCGAGATGCCGGCCTCACGCAGGCGGGCGATTCCGCCGCCGGCAACCCTTGGGTCGCTGTCCTCGACGGCGACCACCGCGCGGGCGATGCCGGCCTCGACCAGCGCGTCGGCGCAGGGCGGCGTCTCGCCGGTATGGCTGCAGGGCTCCAGGGTCACATAGGCGGTGGCGCCGGAGGGCGCGTCGGCGCCGGCCTGCCGGGCCCGGTTCAGCGCCTCGGTCTCGGCATGGGGGCGGCCGCCGGGCCGGGTCCAGCCGCGGCCGATGACCCGCCCCTCCTTGACCAGCACGCAACCCACCGCCGGGTTCGGCCAGACCCGGCCGAGCCCGCGCCGGGCCAGGGCCAGGGCCAAGCCCATGAACCGATCGTCGTCGGGGGCGGTCATCGGCGCATCTGGTTGGACATTTCGACAGCCGGGATGGGCGGAGCATCCAGCGCTCCCCCCTCACCCTCCCTCTCCCCCAGGAGAGGGTAATCAGGAGCCGCCTCGAGAAACCCTCTCCTCGGGGAGAGGGAGGGACCCGCGGCGAAGCCGTGGGAGGGTGAGGGGGAGAGCGCTGGCATGTCAGCTTCTCCGGAATTGCGGCAGAGAGCGTTGCGCCGCTCTCGGCGTATGGCGCCGGCTCAATCGGCCTCGACGCGCAGCTTCTCGACGAATTCGTTGAAGTCGTCGGGCTCGCGGAAGTCGCGGTAGACCGAGGCGTAGCGGACATAGGCGACCTTGTCCAAGCTGGCCAGGGTCTTCATCACCATCTCGCCCAGCGCCTTGGAGGGGATGTCGCTCTCGCCGGTGCTCTCCAGCTGGCGCACCATGGAGTTGACGATGCGCTCGATGCGGTCGGAGGGCACGTCGCGCTTGCGCAGCGAAATCTCCAATGAGCGCACCAGCTTGTCGCGGTCGAAGGGCTCGCGCCGGCCGGTGCTCTTGATGACCGTCAGCTCGCGCAGCTGGATGCGCTCGAAGGTGGTGAAGCGGGCGCCGCAGCTCGGGCAGTAGCGCCGTCGGCGAATCGCCGAATTGTCCTCGGTCGGCCTGGAATCCTTTACCTGGGTATCGTCATGGCCGCAGAACGGGCATCGCATCGGTCAGGCGCCCCCTTTTGTCTTCTTATTGGTCGTCCGGATAGACCGGGAAGCGTTCGCACAACTCCCGCACCCGTGCGCGCACCGACCGCTCGACGGCGCTGTTGTCGTCGGGGCTGGCGGCAAGGCCGTCCAGCACCTCGATGATCATGCCGCCGACATCCCGGAACTCCGCCTGTCCGAAGCCGCGGGTCGTCGCGGCCGGCGTCCCGAGCCGGATGCCGGATGTGACGGTCGGCTTCTCCGGATCGAACGGGATGCCGTTCTTGTTGCAGGTGATCCCGGCCCGCTCCAGGCTGTCCTCGGCGACCTTGCCGGTCAGCCCCTTGGGCCTGAGATCGACCAGCAGCAGATGGGTGTCGGTGCCCTTGGAGACGATCTCCAGCCCGCCTTCGTACAGGCAGGAGGCCAGCGCCTTGGCGTTGTCGACGACGGCCCGGGCGTAGGTCTTGAAGGACGGCTGCAGGGCCTCGCCGAACGCCGCCGCCTTGCCGGCGATGGCGTGCATCAGCGGCCCGCCCTGCAGGCCCGGGAAGATCGCCGAGTTGATCTTCTTGGCCAGCGCCTCGTCGTTGGTCAGGATCAGCCCGCCGCGCGCGCCGCGCAGGGTCTTGTGGGTGGTGGTGGTGACGACATGGGCGTGTCCCATCGGGCTTGGATGCACGCCGCCGGCGACCAGCCCGGCGAAATGCGCCATGTCGACCATCAGATAGGCGCCGACGCTGTCGGCGATCTCGCGGAAGCGGGCGAAGTCGATGATCCGCGGGTAGGCCGAGCCGCCGGCGACGATGATCTTCGGCCTGTGCTCCTGGGCCAGGGCGGCGACTTCGTCGAAATCGATCAGCGCGTCCTGGCGGCGCACCCCGTACTGCACCGCGTTGAACCACTTGCCCGACAAATTGGGCGGCGCGCCGTGCGTGAGGTGCCCGCCGGCCGCGAGCGACAGGCCCATGACCGTGTCGCCGGGCTTGGCCAGCGCCAGGAACACCGCCTGATTCGCCTGGGCGCCGGAATGCGGCTGGACGTTCGCGAACCCGGCGTCGAACAGCTTGCAGGCACGCTCGATCGCCAGCGCCTCGGCGACGTCGACATACTCGCAGCCGCCATAGTAGCGACGGCCCGGATAGCCCTCGGCGTATTTGTTGGTGAGCACCGAGCCCTGGGCCTGCAGCACCGCGCGCGAGACGATGTTCTCGCTGGCGATGAGCTCGATCTGGTAGCGCTGGCGGTCAAGCTCCTGGCCGATGGCGGCGGCCAGGTCGGGATCGGCCTCGGCCAGGTCCCGGGTGAAGAACGGGTCGGATCCGGCCGACGGCGACGAGGCGGTACTGGTCATGGCATCCTCATCCGGAAGCGCCTGAGAGTTTGGCGACGCGGCGATCGTGGCGGCCGCCTTCATACGCGGTGGACAGGAAAACCGAAAGACAATCCTTGGCCACCTCTTCGCCGATCAGCCGGCCGCCAAGCACCAGCACGTTTGCGTCGTTGTGCTGGCGCGACAGGCGCGCGGTGGTGGTGTCGTGACACAACGCCGCACGGATCGCCGGGTTGCGGTTGGCGGCGATGCTGATACCGATGCCGGTGCCGCAGACCAGAACGCCCCGGGCCGCCCGTCCCTCGGCGACGGCCGCGGCGAGGGCCGCGGCGAAATCCGGGTAGTCGACCGATTCCGGACCATCGGTGCCGAGATCCAGGACCTCCAGGTCATGGCCGGCCAGATGGCCCTTCAGCGCCTCCTTCAGGTCATAGCCGGCATGATCGGAGGCAATGGCGCATATGTCCGCTGACATCGTCCGTTCACTCACACTTCATAAGGTGGTCCGGCCTCAAGAAGATCCGGATGGGTACGAAGTCACAGCCCATTCCACATTTCGGGCCCGAGAGCGATTTTGACACAAGCGCTGGGCCTGTTTCCAGTGGTTGTATGTGCTTCGATGACAGGCGCGAAGGGAATCCGGTGTTTCGCAACGCATATTCGAATACGAGTTTCCGCAGTAATCGCCCTACTATCATCTCGGAATTTCGCAATGCAATCGTAACCTACAACCCCGTGAATTGGCGCTTGACCGGCGCATCAGGGGTCGTTGGCTATTATTATTGCGCTTTGTCGCAGCTATCCTTGGCGATTTTAGGAAATTTAGTTGACAATCAAGAATCAAGATGTATCTCTGTCGAGGCAAAACTCGTGCTTCCATAGGACACCCAAGATGAGCGAAGAACAAAGTGCGGAGACATCAATTCCAAGGGCAGATTTGCTACGTCTGGCAACGGAAGTTGTCGCGTCTTATGTAAGCAACAATGCCGTGGGTCCGGACCAACTGCCTGAGTTGATCAACTCCGTCCACAACACCCTGATGAATGTCGATGGCGGGGCGTCGGCGGCGCCGGAGCAACCCCAGAAGCCCGCCGTTCCGATCCGCCGCTCGGTCCAGCCGGACTTTATCGTCTGTTTGGAAGACGGCAAGAAGCTGAAGATGCTGAAGCGGCATCTACGCACCACCTACGATATGACGCCGGACGAGTACCGGGCCAAATGGGGCCTGCCGGCCGACTATCCGATGGTGGCGCCGAACTACGCGGCCCAGCGTTCCGCGTTCGCCAAGAAGATCGGTCTCGGCCGCGGCGCCCGTGGCGCCGGCCGTAAGAAGTCCAAGAGATAGACGACGGTCCACGCCCGACATTGCTGTCCGGGCGTCGCTGAGCGGCCCGGCCGGTTCACGCTGGCCGGGTTCTTCGTGCGTTCATCCGGGCCTTGCGTTCCGGCTCAGGGCGTAGCGCAGCTTGGCGATGGCGGTGCGGCGCAGCGCCGCCTCCCCGGCCGAGGCCGGACCCTGGATCGACACCTCGACTTGGGTCACCGGATCGACCGCCGTCACCTTGACGGCCGAACCGACCTGCTGGAATTCCAGAAGGACCTCGCGCGGATCGGACGCGGTGTCGCGCCGGTCAGGCATGCCGATCGGCGGACATCAGCCGCCCTTCCCGGCCGCAGGTCCGCATTGCGCGCTTCAGGGGAACGTTGCCGGGCCGGAGCATCCGCCGGCCGGAAGGCCGCTCAGGCCGCCGTCGGCGATCCGCCAATCGCGTAGCCGAGGCGCCCGACGAGATAGCGTTCCATCTCGATCAGGGAGCGGTTGAGTTCGTTGATCGACGCCTCGTTGATACTGGCCGACTGCAGGCCGTCGACCTGCCGCTCGAACATCTCGCGCAGCTTGTCGCGCAGGGCGAGCCCCTTCTCCGACAACCGGACCCGGACGGACCGGCGGTCGTGCAGGGAGCGCTCCTGGACCAGATAGCCGTTCTCGACCATCTTCTTGACATTGTACGACACGTTCGAGCCCAGATAGTACCCGCGCGCCGTCAGCTCGCCGACCGTCAGGTCGTCATTGCTGATGTTGTACAGAATCAAGCTCTGCACATTGTTGATGTCGTGGATACCTCTCCGTTCCAGCTCGGCCTTGACGAGTTCGAGGAACTGACGATGCAGCCTCTCGATCAAGAGGATGCTCTGGTAGTACGGGTGTTGCACCAACCCCTCCTACAGGGACCGTGTTTCCAGATCCTTAGCGAATCATTCACTAAGGTTAGGATAACTTTGCTAGCGAAACCTTAACTAATCATTTCCCAGTAATCATCTCAAAGATACCCGAAAAGTCCCGGGCCTCGGAACCTGCGTTGCAGAACAACGCGTAAAGCGCCGCGGCCTCGGCGCCCAGGGGTGTCGCGGCGTTCGCGGCATGGGCGGCCTGCTGGGCCAGCCTGAGATCTTTCAGCATCATCGCCGCCGAGAAGCCCGGCTCATAGTTGCGATTCGCCGGAGAATTGGCAACCGGTCCGGGTACCGGGCAGTAGGATGTGAGCGACCAGCACTGGCCGGAGCTCTGCGACGAGATGTCGAACAGCTTCTGCCGGTCGAGCCCCAGCTTCTCGGCCAGCGAGAAGGCCTCGCACACGCCGATCATCGAAATGCCGAGGATCATGTTGTTGCAGATCTTCGCCGCCTGGCCGGCGCCGGACTCGCCGGCATGCACGATGGTCTTGCCCATCGCCGCCAGCAGCGGCTCGGCCTTGCGGAACGACGCCTCCTCGCCCCCGACCATGAAGGTCAGGGTGGCGGCGTCGGCCCCGGCGACGCCGCCGGAGACCGGCGCGTCGAGCATCTTGAAGTCGGAAACGGCGGCATGGGCCGCCACCATGCGGGCGGTATCGACGTCGATGGTCGAGGAATCGATCAGCAGCGTGCCCGGCGTGGCCGCCCCCAGCACCCCGCCATCGCCCAGATAGACGTCCCGCACATGCTGGCCGCCCGGCAGCATGGTGATCACCACCTCGGCCCCGGCCACCGCCGATTCGATCGAAGAACTGGCCGATACGCCGTCGCGGGATGCCGCCTGCAGGCTGTCGCCATACTGGTCGAACCCGGACACCGCGTGGCCCGCCTTGACCAGGTTCCGAGCCATCGGTCCGCCCATGTTGCCTAATCCGATGAACGCGATTTCCGTCATGGGTCAACCTCTCACTTCAATGGGCGTCCTTGGGGCCGCCGCACGAACCGCGGCGTCGGGGGCCGCCACGATCGCAGGCGAAGATGACCAATCGGTTTCCGGTCACGGAACGGTCAGGTCCAGGGCACCCAGCGGCTCGAAATATCGGTCCACGGCATCGTCGGCGATCTCGTCCAGGTCGGCCGGCCGCCAGGCGGGATTGCGGTCCTTGTCCACAAGCACGGCGCGGATGCCCTCGAACAGGTCATGGCCGGCGATGAACCGCTGCACCATCCGGTACTCCATGGTGACGCACGAATCGTAGTCCATGCTGCCGCCGCGCCGGAGCTGTTGCAAGGTGACCTTCATACTCGTGGGAGAGTTGCGGTCGATGGCGGTCCGGGCGGCGGCGGCCCAGTCGCCGTCCTGGCCGTCCAGCCGGTTCCGGATCTCCGCCACGGTATCGGCCGAAAAGCAGACATCGATCTCCGCCGTATCGCCTGCCAGGGGCGGCGGCCCGGGATCGGCCGCATGCCCGGCCACGACGCGTTCGACCACCGCCTCGGCCGGCCCGGACCAGTCCGCCGCCGCCAGCCCGTCGACCAGCGCGTCGAGGCTGTCGGACGGGGCGTAATGGGTGGCGATGCCGGCATGGATGGTGTCGGCGGCCTTCATCCGGTGGCCGGTCAGGGCCAGGAACATGCCCAGCGCGCCGGGGCAGCGCGGCAGGAACCAGCCGCCACCAACATCGGGGAACAAGCCAATGCCGCATTCCGGCATGGCGAACAGCGTGCGCTCGGTGGCGATCCGGTGCGAGCCGTGCACCGACAGCCCGACCCCGCCGCCCATGGTCACACCGTCGATCAGCGCGATGTAGGGCTTGGGGAAATGGTGGATGCGCCAGTTGAGGACGTATTCGCGGCGGAAGAAGTCGGTCTCCGGGTCGTCGGCCATGCTCGGCGCGCGCTCCGGCCCGGCATCGTAGATCGCCCGCAGGTCGCCGCCGGCACAGAACGCCCGGTCGCCGGCGCCGCGCACCACCACCGCGCGAATCTCCGGATCGTCGGCCCAGGCGATCAGCCGCGGCTCGATGGCCTGGATCATCTCCAGCGTCAGGGCGTTGAGCGCCTTGGGCCGGTTGAGAGTGACGAGCCCGATTGGCCCGACAGTGTCGAACAGGACCTGATCGGTCATCGTTGCCGAGGTATCCATTCCCTTGATCAATCCCGTTCGGACAGCAGGCGTCGGGCGACGATCAGCCGCATGATCTCGTTGGTCCCTTCCAGAATCTGATGAACGCGGACATCGCGCAGGAAGCGCTCGACGGGATAGTCCCTGATATAGCCGTAGCCGCCGTGAAGTTGCAACGCATCGTTGCAAATGTCGAATGCCGCGTCGGTGGCGAAGCGCTTGGCCATGGCGCACAGCATGGTGGCCTGCGGATCGCCGGCGTCGAGCGCGGCCGCCCCGCGATGCACCATCAGCCGGGCCGCCTCCAGATTGGTGGCCATGTCGGCATAGCGGAACTGCAGCGCCTGGAACTCGGCCAGAGGCCGGCCGAACTGCTTGCGGGTGCGCAGGTGCGCGCCGGCCGCCTCCAGGCAGGCGCGGGCACCGCCGATGGAGCAGGCGGAGACGTTCAGCCGGCCGCCGTCGAGCCCCATCATGGCGATCTTGAAGCCGTCGCCCTCCGCGCCCAGCCGGTTGGCGGCCGGCACCCGGCAGCCGTCGAACAGCACCGCGGCCGTCGGCTGGCTGTTCCAGCCGAGCTTCTTCTCGCGCTTGCCGAAGCTGAGGCCCGGTGTGCCGGCCTCCACCACGAAGGCGGAGATGCCCTTCGGGCCGGCCCCGCCGGTGCGGGCCATGACGACATAGACGTCGGAGGTCGATCCTCCGGAGATGAAGGCCTTGGAGCCGTCCAGCACGTACTCGTCGCCGTCGCGCACCGCGCGGGTGGCCAGCGACGCCGCGTCGGAGCCCGCGCCGGGCTCGGTCAGGCAGTAGCTGGCGAAATGCTCCATGGTCATCAGCTTCGGCACGAAGCGGGCCCGCTGCCCGTCATCGCCGAAGCGATCGATCATCCACGCTGCCATGTTGTGGATGGAGATATAGGCGGCGGTGGAGACGCAGCCGGAAGCCAGCTCCTCGAAGATCACCGCCGCGTCGAGGCGGCTGAGCCCGGACCCGCCATGGGCCTCGTCGCAATAGATGCCGGCGAAGCCGAGCGCCGCGGCGGCGCGCAGCGCGTCGACCGGGAAGATGCACTCCGCGTCCCACTCGGCGGCATGCGGCGCCATCTGTTCCGCCGCGAAGTCGCGGGCGGTGTCCTGGAAGGCCCGTTGATCCTCGGAAAGGGAGAAGTCCATGGGCGGGAGGCCTGTCGAGAGCGGGACCGGCGGCGGCCGATCGGTCGGCGATCATAGTCCGCCGTGGCGCGGCGTCAAAAAGCGGTGCCCGACCGGCAGGCGCCGACGCTCGGAAACCTGCACGAATCCTTAATCTCTGAAGGGTTAGAAGGACGTCATCGCCCTTGATCGTCACGTGACCGATCCTGGTGGGGAAAAATGCCGCTTGATCGAATCGTCCTCTGGCTGCTGAAGGGGCTGAGGACCCTGGTCTTTGTCTGGGTCGGCCTGCTGACCTTCGCACTCTTCCTGAGCGTGACGGGTCTGCGCGAGGCGCCCGGGCCGTCGGAGTTCACCGAGCTGCGCCACCGCCTGGAAACGCGGGTCAGCGCGCCCGCGGTCTATGAACCGGCGGACGAGACGATCCGGTTCGACAATTTCGCGGTCGCGGTCTACCTGGTGCCGATCTTCCTGATGCGCTGGATCTGCGGTTTCGCCGCCTACCGGCGCATCTCGGCGGCGGCGGTCCTGGCCGGATTGCTGGTCCTGGCCTTCGGCAGCGTTGCCGTCGGAGATTGGCTGGCCCGGTCCGGCGAACTCGCACCGCTGGAAATACTGCCATCCGCAATCGCGGTGTCAGTCGCGATCTTCGGCTCCGCCCTGGCAATCCCCTTCCTGATCGCCGGCATCCTGACGCTCGCCACGCGGCGGCCGGCGCTCGCCTTCGGCTGGCTGTTCGCGATCCCCGGCATGGTCGACCGATGGCTGCGCCACGTGTTCGACCCGCATGCCGGCCGGTTGGGCGCGCGCATCGGGCCGCGCATCGCCTATGTGTCCAACGGGTTGCTCCTCACCGCCCTCGCCGTCCCGAGCACGGTCGTCATCTGGTCGGTCTGCGACTGGCTCGACGGCCGCGGGGTCAGCGACTTCGCGCTGGTGACGCGTGCGGCGGTGGTCTGCCTGTGCCTCGCCATGCTGGCCCGGGCGCATCTGCGCAGCTACCGGATCGGAGAGCCGGTCCACACGGAGTGACCACGGGATGCGGCCCCCCGGGCGACTGTGCTAGGTAACGCGGTCAAGTCGTGCCGGCGTGCCCGGCCACCGCAACCGGATCCGTGCCCATGCCCCGCTTCACCCATCCCGGCCGCTATCCCGCGACCCGATTACGTCGCAACCGGGCCGATGCGTGGACCCGGCGGCTGGTGGCCGAGACCAAGCTGAGCCCGGACGATCTGATCTGGCCGATCTTTCTGGTGGAGGGCAAGGAATCCAAGGACCCGGTCGCCTCGATGCCCGGCGTCGACCGGCTGACCGTGGACCTGCTGGGCGACGCGGTGGCCGAGGCCAAGGGGCTCGGCATACCGGCCGTCGCCCTGTTCCCGCTGGTGCCGGAGGCGTTGAAGACCGAGACCGGGGACGAATCCTACAACCGCGACAACCTGATGTGCCGGGCCATCGCCGCCATCAAATCGGCCGAGCCGGAGATCGGCGTGATCGCCGATGTGGCGCTGGACCCCTACACCACCCATGGCCATGACGGCATCCTGCAGGATGGCCGCATCCTCAACGACGAGAGCGTCAAGATGCTGGTCATGCAGGCGCTGACGCTGGCCGAGGCCGGGGCCGACGTGATTGCGCCGTCGGACATGATGGACGGTCGCGTCGGGGCGATCCGGCAGCAGCTCGACTCAGCCGGGATGAGCGACGTGCGGATCATGTCCTACGCGGCGAAATACGCCTCCTGCTTCTACGGGCCGTTCCGCGAGGCGGTGGGCTCGGCGTCGACACTGCAGGGCGACAAGAAGACCTATCAGATGGACCCGGCCAATGGCGACGAGGCGCTGCGCGAGGTCGCGCTGGACCTGGAGGAAGGCGCCGACATGGTCATGGTCAAGCCCGGCCTGCCCTATCTCGACATCGTGCGCCGGGTGAAGGAGGCTTTCGGGGTTCCGACCTTCGCCTATCACGTCAGCGGCGAGTACGCGATGCTGAAGGCCGCCGCCGCCAATGGCTGGCTGGATTACGACCGCGCCGTGCTGGAGACGCTGACCGGCTTCAAGCGGGCCGGCTGCAACGGCGTGCTGACCTACACGGCGATCGATGCGGCGCGGCTGCTGAACGGATAGGAGGACCGGCCATGCCGACCGCGGCCCTGACCGGCGGATGCGCCTGCGGCGCGGTGCGCTATGAATCGGGTTCGGGCGCACAGTTCTCGCTGCATTGCCAGTGCCGGCAATGCCAGAGGGCCAGCGGAACCGGCCATGGCTCGTCCATGGTGGTGCCGGTGGAGACCTTCACGCTGACCGGCGAACTCCGCTTCTTCGACCAGCAATCCGACAGCGGCAACATCGTCAGCCGCGGCTTCTGCCCGGTGTGCGGCAGCCCGGTGCTGAACAGGAACTCCGGCTATCCCGACATGCGCTACATCCATGCCGGCAGCCTGGATGATCCGAGCGTCTTCAAGCCGGACGCCGTGGTGTTCTCGGAGTCGGCGCAGCCATGGGACTACATGGGCCCCGAGCCGGCCTAGCGCGGGCCGCCTTTTTGCGCGAATTGCCGTGTCGGCCATGGGGCCCGCCATCCGTCTAGGGAGCGAGGACGCCGCCCGCGGCCGTCCGATCCGCACGAGGAGGGCACACACCATGCAGAACCAGAAGATCGTCTCGCAGGAGGAATGGCTGGCCGCGCGCAAGGCGTTGCTGGCGAAGGAGAAGGAGTTCACTCGGGCTCGCGACCGGCTGAGCGCCGAGCGCCGGGAGATGCCCTGGGTGCGGGTCGATAAGGACTACGTCTTCCAGGACACCGGCGGTCCGGTCAGTCTGGCGGAGCTGTTCGGTCCGTGCAGCCAGCTCATCGTCTACCACTTCATGTTCGGGCCCGATTGGGAACAGCCCTGCCCGAGCTGCTCCTACATCTCCGACAGCTTCAACGGGACGGATGCGCATCTGAAGGCGCGGGACATCGCCTTCGTGGCGGCGTCGCGGGCGCCGGTCGCGCGGCTGACGGAGTTCGCCGGCCGCATGGGCTGGACCTTCCGCTGGGTGTCGTCGGACGGCAGCGACTTCAACCGCGACTTCAACGTATCGTTCTCCCAGGACGAGATCGACGGCGGCAAGGCCTACTACAATTACGGGCCGAACGGATTTCCGGCCACCGAGGCGCCGGGCATCAGCGTCTTCGCCAAGGACGGGGCCGGTGCCGTGTTCCACACCTACTCGTCCTATGCCCGCGGCCTGGACCTGCTGATTGGGGCCTACAACTACATCGACCTGGCGCCCAAGGGGCGGGATGAGGAGACGCTGCCCTGGCCGATGGCGTGGATCCGCTACCACGACAGCTACGAGGAGGGGTGAGGTCAAACCTTACCTTGGCGGGGCGGCCTGATCCCCCTCACCCAGCTTCGCCTAGGTTCGGCCTGCGGCCTCTCCAAGGCTGCGCAACCCTCTCCCGCCAGGGGAGAGGGAAATTGAACCCGTTTTGCCCATACCCCTCTCCCCTGGCGGGAGAGGGTTGCGCAGGCTTGGCGAAGCGGCGTTGAGCCTTAGCCGGAGCTGGGTGAGGGGGAACCTAACTGGCCATCGCTTCGAAGAACGCCAACGCGCAACGGTCGTGCCAGGTGCGGGGGTCGCCGCGGCCGTGGAAGCCGACATGGCCGCCGCTGTCGGGCAACAGCGGCGTCAGCGAAGGATACCGCGACCAGTCCTGGCGCTGGTAGGGCGCCACCGGGATCCAGGGATCGTTGCGGGCGTGGATCACCAGTGTCGGGACCCGGATGGCCGGCAGGAACTGCTCCGCGCTACAGGTGGCGTAGTAGCCGTCGGCGGTGCCGAAGCCGTTGCGGCTGGCGACGAAGACGTCGTCGAATTCGTAGACCGAGCGGGCCGCGAACACGGCCCGCCGCTCCTCCTCCGAGACGCCGTCCCGGCCCTCGGTGCATTCGACCTTCATGCGGTCGAGCATGTAGCGGTGATAGACCCGGTTGCGCGGCTGCATGATGCGCTGCTGCGCGGATTTCAGGTCGATCGGCGCGGAGATCGAGACGGCCGCGCGCAACGGCGACCCGGCCCCCTCCTCCCCGAGGTGTTTGAGCAGCATGTTGCCGCCCAGCGAATAGCCGATGGCGACGATCCCGCCGGCCGTCACGTCCGGCGGCAGGTGCCGCAGGGTGGCGCGGAAATCCTCGCTGCGGCCGGCATGGTATTCGCGCCGGCAGCTCCGCTGCGACGGGCCAGCGCCGCGCAGGTTGAGCCGCAGCACCGGATGGCCGGCAGTGAGCAGGCTGCGGGCGCTGTTGCGCACATAGGCGCTGTCCTCGCAGCCGGTCAGGCCATGGGCCAGGATCGCCAGCGGCCGGTCCGACATATCCGCCGGCCGGTGCAGCATGGCCAGCAGCGCGTCGCCGGTGCCGTCCTCCATCGGAAGCGAGAGACGCTCGCCGGGCCAGGGCGAGAGGTCGGCACGCAGGCCGACCCTGTTGCGCAGCGTGTTGCGGATGGTCTGCAGGTCGCCGCCCAGCCAGGGCGGGCGGGCGCGGAACGGCGGCGCCTGGAAGGCGGTCCGGGACCGCGCCGCGCCCTCAGGCATTCAGCCAGTCCCGCACGATGCCGATCTGCCCGTCATCCATCAGGGCCGGCGCGTGGCCGCAGCCGGCGATCTCCACCAGCCGCACATTGTGGCCGCGCTCGACCATCTGTCCGGCCACCTCCGGCGTCAGCAGGTCGGAGCTCTCGCCGCGGATCACCAGCACCGGGCAGGTCACCGAGTCCCACAGCGACCAGAGGTCGACATCGGCGATCTCGCCCATGGAGAACACCGCCGCGATCCCCGGATCATAGGCCAGCCCGACCATGCCGTCGTCGCGCCGGCGGGCGCTGTGCTGGGCGAGGTGGTGCCATTGCTGGTCGGTCAGCGGGCCGAATGGCGCGTGGATGTGGCGCAGATAGATCTCCAGCGCGTCCTCGGCCAGGAAGGTCGGATCGGCGCCGAGATAGCTGGCGATGCGCTCCAGCGCCGCTGCCGGAATGAAGGGGCCGACGTCGTTGAGCACCAGCCGGCGGATCGGGCTGGCGGTCTGGGCCGCCAGCATCATGCCGATCAGCCCGCCCATGGAGGTCCCGACCCAGTCGACCTCCTTGGCGTCGAGGCGGGCGATCAGCGCCGTCATGTCGGCCAGATACTGCGGGTAGCCGTAGAGTGCCGGGTCCGGCAACCAGTCGCTCTTTCCCCGGCCGACCACATCGGGACAGACCACGATCCGGCTCTCCGCCAGCTTCTCTGCCAGCATGTCGAAATCCCGGCCATTGCGGGTCAGCCCGTGCGCGCAGACCACGGGTGCCGGCGGCCGGCCGGCGGCGGTGGTGGTCTCGGGATTGAAGGCTGTATAGGCGATGTGGTGGAAGCCGGCCGGGCTCAGCCCGAGATACGAACAATGTTCCATCGATATTCTACTCTTCGGCGACCGATTGTTTCTCGACCCATCCGACGACGTTAGCAGTTCCGGGCCGGATCAAAAGCACGCCGTCTCTCGATTAAGCATTGATCAACCAGTTTCGCCGACGCTTGGGCGAAATTATCACAATTGCCGCGGTTCGATTTACCATGATGTCCCCGACGAAACAGGCCCTGGCCGAGGCGATCCCCTACGATCCGCCGCAGCCGGAGGAACGCCAGGCGGCCCCGCGCAGCTCGGTATGGATTGCCGGGCGGCTGACCGCCGGCGAGTTGACCATCCCCTGCGACGTGCTGAACGTCTCCGCCGGCGGCGTGCGCATCCGCTCCGCCATGCCCTGCGCGGCCGATGCCGAGATGATGTTGGAAATCGACGGCCATGACGGCATCACGGTCAAGGAGGCCTGGCGCAACGATGATCTCTCCGGCCTGCGCTTCGTCGCTCCGGCGGATGTGGTGACCGGGTTCCTGAAATCCCTGGAATCGGTCGAGCCGTCGATCATGGAGCAGCGCCGCTATCGCCGCTGCTCGGTCCTGTGGACGGCCTGCGTGTTCTCCGGCGGCCAGACCATGGACGCCGTGGTGCTGAACCTGTGCGCCGGCGGCGCCCGGGTGCGGCTGAAGGGGAGCTCGGAAGTGGACGACCGGGCCACCGTGTCGATCGGGCGTTTCGGCGATTTCGCCGGTCGGCTGGTCTGGCGCGACGGCAACGAGTTCGGCCTGGCGTTCCTAGACCCGCCGGAGCACATCGTCGCCAAGGTCGGCGCGACCCTGCCCCGCATCCGCGCCGATTTCGAACGCCGGCACGGCCCGACCAACTGACCGTCTGACCGGCCGGCGCACCGCCGCCGGTGTCGAAATGCCGCACGTCGCCGTCGGTTCGCGTGCACGGCCCGGATTTCCGCCAGGCTGCGCATCGGGCGGCCGGTTGGGCTCGTGACCGGCCGCGATCCCCTCGCCGGATGTCCGAAAGACCTTGGTTTTCGCAAGGAATTTGCGCCATCACCGGATACCGGTCGCGTGATTGCCGCGAACCGGACTCCGACCGTCGTGTCTGGTAGAATAGGCTCCGTATGAGCGATCGGCCTCGCCGAGAGCGGGGCCGCAAGTCCTTGTAAGCCTTGGCGGATCCGGCGGGGGTTCGCCGGCCCGGGATCGGCCGCGACGATGCCGGTCGCCGGAAGCATGGGTGGTGGCAAACGCGGGAATGTCGAAATCCGACGGAAAGCCGGCCGGTCCGCTGTCCGGCGTCACGGTCATCGACCTGACGCGTGTGCTGGCTGGACCCTACTGCACCATGATCCTGAGCGATCTCGGGGCGCGGGTGATCAAGGTCGAGGCCCCGGGCCGCGGCGATGATGCGCGCCATTTCGGCCCGTTTGCCGATCGCCGGTCGGCCTATTTCGAATCCCTAAACCACGGCAAGGAATCGATCGCGCTGGACCTGAAGGGCGATGCCGATCGGATCATCTTCGAGCGGCTGCTGGACCAGGCCGACGTGCTGGTGGAGAACTTCCGCGCCGGCGCCATGGAGCGGCTCGGCTATGGCTGGGACGAGTTGCATCGGCGCTGGCCAAGGCTGATCTATGCCGCCACCAGCGGCTTCGGCCATTCCGGCCCCTACTCCCGCCGCCCGGCCTACGATCTGGTGGTCCAGGCGATGGGCGGCATCATGAGCCTGACTGGCTATCCCGGCGGGCCGCCGACCCGGGTCGGCACCTCCGTCGGCGACATCACCGCCGGGCTGTTCACCGCCGTCGGGATCAACGCGGCGTTGGCCGCCCGCGGCAGCGCCGGCAAGGGCGTCAAGGTGGACGTGTCGATGCTGGACTGCCAGGTGGCGATCCTGGAGAACGCCATCGCCCGTTTCGGCGCCACCGGCGAGGTGCCCGGGCCGCTGGGCGCCCGCCATCCATCGATCACCCCCTTCGAGGCCTATGCCACCCGCGACGGCCATGTGGTGATCGCCGCCGGCAACGACGCGCTGTTCGAGACCCTGTGCCGGGCGATCGGCCGGCCGGAGCTGGCCAGCAACCCGCTGTTCCTGACCAACGAGGCGCGCACCAAGCACGCCTCCGCCCTGAAGGATGAGATCGAGGCCACCCTGGCCAAGCGGGAGACCGCGCTTTGGCTTCATGTTTTGGAGGAATCCGGGGTACCTTGCGGCCCGATCAACACGGTCCGCGACCTGCTGGACGACGCGCAGGTGGCGGCCCGCAACATGATCGTGACCGTTCCCGACGAGAACGGCCGCGGCAAGGGAATGAAGGTGTCCGGCAACCCGATCAAGTTCTCCCGCTACGCCGACCCGACCAGCCGGTCACCGGCTCCCGACCTGGACGCCGACCGCCAGGCGTTGCTGCACGAGTTGGGGCTGGATGGATAGAAAGAGTTCCGCCGGAGCCCGGCGACTGACGGCGATCCCGGTCGAGCGCCGGATGCCGCCGGACCTGTCGTCCTGGCAGGCGCCGCGGCCGCCCACGCCCGGCGAGCCGACCGGTGGCGATGCCGGCATGCCGGTGCTGAAATGGGTGTGGATCGGCGTCGCGGTCGTGGTGTTCCTGCTGCTGCTGACACCGGCGGCCGGGCTGCTGCTGTTGCGCACCAGCCTGCCCGACTTCCGCAGCTCGGTGCGGCTGGAGGGCATCGAGTCGCCGGTCCAGATCATGCGCGACGCCCAGGCGGTGCCGCATATCTTCGCGGCTTCCGACAGCGACGCCTATTTCGCGATGGGCTATCTGCATGCTCAGGACCGGCTGTGGCAGATGCACCTGCAGCGCCGCCTCGGCGCCGGACGGCTGGCCGAGGTGATCGGCGAGCCGGGGCTGGGCTTCGATCGCTTCATGCGGCTGATCGGCGCCTACCGGCTGGCCGAGGAGAGCTATTACCGGCTGTCGCCGGAGGTGCGCGGGGCGCTCGATTCCTATGCCGCCGGGGTGAATGCCTGGCTGGAGACACGGCGCGGCGCGCTGCCGCCGGAATTCTACCTGCTGCAGACCTGGCCGGAGCCGTGGACGCCGGCGGACTCGCTGGTCTGGGGCAAGCTGATGGCGCTGCAGCTTTCCGGCAACTACCGCGCCGAGCTGCTGCGGGCCGAGCTGTCGGCGCTGCTGGGCGCCGAGGCGCTGTCGGTGCTATTCCCGGAGCAGACCGTCGGCGAGCCGGTGACGCTGACCGAGCATATCGCGCCGGAGCGGCTGCGCAGCCTGCGCGCCGCCCTGCCGCCGATGCTGGGGCCGGCGACCGCCTCCAACGAATGGGCCCTGTCCGCCGGCGAGACCCGGACCGGTGGCGCCATCCTGGCCAACGATCCGCATCTGGGGCTCAACTCCCCCACCCTGTGGTACCTGTCGCGGGTCCGCACCCCGACCATGAACCTGGTCGGCGTCACCGTGCCGGGCGTGCCGTTCCACATCCTGGGCCATAACGGCACGATCGCCTGGGGCATGACCACCACCGGCAGCGACGTCCAGGACCTGTTCATCGAGCGCATCGACCCGGACGACCCGGACCGCTACCTGACCGAGGACGGCAGCCGCCCGTTCCGCGTCCGCACCGAGATCATCGAGGTGGATGGCGGCGATCCGGTGACGCTGACCGTCCGCGAGACCCGGCATGGTCCGGTGCTGTCGGACATCGACGGCGACGCCGCGGCGATGATCGACGAGGACCACGTCCTGGCCCTCTCCTTCACCGCGCTGGCCGCCGACGACACCACCCCGGAGGCGATCTACCTGATGGGGCGGGCGACCAACTGGGTCGAGTTCCTCGGGGCGCTGCAGTTCTGGGTCGCGCCGCAGCAGAACATCGCCTATGCCGACATCGACGGGAATATCGGCCTGATCGTACCCGGACGGATTCCCATCCGCGCCTCCGGCGACGGGCTGACTCCGGTCCCGGGCTGGACCGGCGAGCACGACTGGACCGGCTACATCCCGGTGGAATCCCTGCCGCAGGTGCTGAACCCGGCGGAGGGGCATATCGTCAATGCCAACAACCCGGTGGTCCGGCCCGACTACCCCTATCTGATCGGCCATGACGACACCGAACCCTATCGGGCCGAACGCATCCTGGAGGTGCTGGAGTCGGATTCCGGACAGACCATCGAGAGCACCCTGGCGCTGCAGATGGACACGGTGTCGGCGGCGGCGCGCGACCTGCTGCCGCTGATGCTGACGGTGCGGCCGGACAATGCCGCCGCCTCGGAGGCGGTCACGCTGCTGCGCGGCTGGACCTATCGGATGGACCGCGACCGGCCGGAACCGCTGATCTTCGCGACCTGGCTGAGGCACCTGAACGAGGCGCTCTACGCCGACGAACTCGGCACACTGTTCCGGGAGTACTGGCGCCTGCGGCCGCGCACCGTGCGCGGCATGCTGACCGAGCATCAGGCCTGGTGCGACGACCGGCGCACGGCCCGCGACGAGACCTGCGCGGAGATCCTGCGCAGTTCCCTGGACGCGGCCATCGCCGAGCTGACCACCCGGCACGAGCGGGACCTGTCCGACTTGCGCTGGGGCGACGAGCATGTGGCGCCCTTCGCCCACCGCGTGTTCAGCGCCGTTCCGGTGGCGCGCTCGCTGGTCGACATCTCCATCGAAACCGATGGCGGGCCCTACACGGTCAATCGCGGCAACAGCCGGGTGAACAGCGCCGACGCGCCCTTCGCCCATGTCCACGGGGCGACGATGCGCGCGGTCTACGACCTGTCGGACCTGGACAATTCCCGCTTCATCATCGCGACCGGCCAGTCCGGCAATCCGTTCTCGCCCCACTACGGCGACCTGGTCGAGCGCTGGCGCGACGGCGACAGCTTCACCATCGCCGGCAGCCCGACCGAACTCTCCCGCGGCGGCAACGCCACGCTGACACTGCATCCCTACAAGCAGTCGGCGGACCGCTGAGCATGGCGGCCGCCGCACTCCCCGTCACCATCGACGACATCCGCGCCGCCGCGGAGCAGATCGCCGGCGCGGTGGTCGAGACGCCGACGGTGGAGGCGGCGCCGCTGTCGCGCCTGTGCGGCTGCCGGGTCTGGCTGAAGCTGGAGAACCAGCAGGCGACGGGCTCGTTCAAGGATCGCGGGGCGCTGGTCAAGCTGCTGAGCCTGGACGCGGCGGCGCGGGAGCGCGGGGTGATCGCCATGTCGGCCGGCAATCACGCCCAGGGGGTCGCCTATCACGCCGACAAGCTGGGCATTCCCGCGACCATCATCATGCCGACCAACACGCCGTTCACGAAGGTCGGGCGGACCCAGGAGCTGGGCGCCCGGGTGGAGCTGCGCGGCGAGAACCTGGATGACAGCCGCGACTACGTCGACGAGCGGGTCGCCGAGGAGGGGCTGACCCTGATCCACCCCTATGACGACCCGGCGATCATGGCCGGTCAGGGCACGGTCGGCCTGGAGATGCTGGCCGCCGTGCCGGATCTGGACGACATCGTGGTGCCGATCGGCGGCGGCGGGCTGATCGCCGGCATTTCCGTCGCCGCCAAGGCGATCAAGCCGGACATTCGGATCACCGGCGTCGAGGCGAGCCAATACCCGTCGATGAGCGATGCGCTGAACGGGGTCGACGCCACATATTCCGGTGCGACCATCGCCGAGGGCATCGCCGTCAAGCGCCCGGGCATGCTGACCCGCGAGGTCGTGCGCGCCCATGTCGACCGTATCCAACTGGTCGACGAGGCAGCGCTGGAGAGCGCGGTGCAGCGGCTGGTGACGGAGCAGAAGACCGTCGCCGAGGGCGCCGGCGCCGCCGGGGTCGCGGCCGTGCTGGCCGACCCGGACCGCTACGCCGGCCGAAACGTCGGCGTGGTGATCTGCGGCGGCAACATCGACGCCCGGGTGCTGTCCTCGATCCTGCTGCGCGGGCTGATCCGGGACGGACGGCTGGTCCGCCTGCGGGTCGAGATCGTCGACGTGCCCGGCGCCCTGGCCCGCATCGCGTCGGTCGCCGGCCGGGCCGGCGCCAATATCGTCGAGGTGCACCACCGCCGGCTGTTCTACGAGCTGCCGGTCAAGCGGGCGGAGATCGACGTCATCCTCGAGACCCGCGACCAGGCCCATGTGGAGACGGTCGTCGCCGGCCTGAACGAACAGGGCTTCGCGACCCGGATCCTGACGGAGATCGGCGCCTAGCCCTTCACGTCCTCCACCGCCGTATACCGGCCGAGATGGAATGCCAGGGGTCGGCGGTCGTCGCCGCCGGCAAGGCGGATCACCTGCCCCACCAGGATCTTGTGGTCGCCGCCGTCATGCACGGCGTGCAGGGTGCACTCGAACACCCCAAGACAGCCCTCGATGATCGGAGCCCCGGTCTCCCAGGCGGTGCTGCCGACGCCGTCCCAACGATCGCCGCTGCCGGCGAAGCGCACCGACCAGTCGCGCTGGTCGGCGGCCAGGACATGCACGGCGAAGCATCCGGCCCGGGTGAAGGCCTCCAGATAGCGCGACCGGGCGTCGAGGCAGAACAGCACCATCGGCGGATCCAGCGACACCGATGTGAACGAATTGATGGTGATTCCGACCGGCGCGCCGTCATCGGCGAGGCTCGTCACCACCGTGACGCCGGTGACGAACTGGCCGAGCGCATCGCGGAATTCCCGCGCGGTGAAGGTCGCCTTCGGCGTCGCGGCCTTGGCCGATGGAGAGCGTGTGGGCACGGTCGTGTCCGCGTGTCTGTGGACGTCGCCTGGGAACACAGTCATGGGGGCGAATACCCGGCCCGGCAAGCCCAAATCTCGGTGCGCGGAATTGCCGGCCGCGGGTGATTGGCCGGCGACCGGCGCCGTGACCCGCCGGCGGCCTATGGTCTCATTTTGATAACCGTCCTGACTGCCAGAATCGGCCAGGCCGTACCACGGCCGTGATAACGCTCCGATCACGTAAAGATTTTCTCAAGGTTAACAAAAGGTTATTGACATTTGTTTCAATGGCATGGATGTTGCCTGCAATTTGTCGCAATTTCGATCGACCGAATGGGTGATCGAGCGTGCCGCACAGAGTGATGGTTCGCACAGACGACGCTGGAACGCTGCCGCTAACAGACCCGCTATCGAGGCCAGGGCGGCAAGGGAGCAGAAGCATGGACAAGACGAAGACGGGCGCAACCGTCACGCTCGGATTTCTCACGGCAATGCTCCTGGCGTCGTCGACCATGGCCGGCGAAGTGCATTCCGGCACCGGCGCCGTGGTTCTGAACGGACATCGAATCCCGGTCGTGAACGGACGCGGCGGCTGCGACGATTTCGATACCTCCATCGGCCGTTGCCTGGACAATCTGTTGGCCGAGGTGGCCCCGCCTGGCCTGCCCCCGACCGACGAACCGCCGCCGGACGACGACGACGACGGGCCGCCGCCCGACGATGACGACGACGGGCCGCCGCCCGATGATGACGACGACGACGGAGACGACGGCGACGACGGGGACGACGGCGACGACGGCGACGACGGAGACGACGGAGACGACGGGGACGACGGAGACGACGGGGACGACGGAGACGACGGCGACGACGGCGACGACGGCGACGACGGCGGCGACAACGACGACGGCGGCGACAACGACGACGGCGGCGACAACGACGACGGCGGCGACAACGACGACGGCGGCGACAGCGACGACGGCGGCGACAGCGATGATGGCGATGACGGCGACGATGACCGCGGTGGCCATGGTGGCAAGGATCGCGATCGCGACGATGACCGCGGCGGCCAGGGCGGCAAGGATCGCGACCGCGGTGACGACGACGACGATGACGGCGACGATGGAGATGATGACGACGATGGCGGAGACGATGACGACGACTGATCGTCCCGCTGTCGGCCCGGTCTGGCGCGCATTGCCTCGCCGGCGCTGAACGGCTCTTTCGCGAAACGGAAATTTCCGGTCTCGCAAAGACTTCCAGTGAAGCGGACAGACTACTGAAAAGGCTCAATATGTCCGCTTCAACGATACATGGTTTCCTTTCGAGATTTGTTGGTTGCGGAACTGACTGCTTCTCGTTCTTTTACTAGAATACACCGACAGTATCTCGTAGGGTCTTCCCGAACCTCGGTCGCGGAGCCTTCGGAGTTCCGAAGACCGGGGTCCGGTACCAGGCATCGCCGGCATGGCCGCACCTGAGGACGGGGCAGGCCGTGCCGAAACGGCGCCAGCCCTCTCCAGGGCGCTCGGCGGCCGGCGGTACAGGCGCTTCGGGCATGGCGCCCCACGCTGAACGACAACAACGCGCACCAGACGCAAGAGACACCGCAATGCCAGCACTCGATGACATGGGCACAGCATCCACGCTTTCGTTCCCCGGTCCGAAAGGGACGGCCTGGTATCCGGTGGCGGGCCGCTGACGGCACGACCATGTGGTTCGAAGCCTCACCGGTCACCCTCGTGGACACGCTCGCCTGCGTGCCCCCCGCGGCGGTACGGCCCGGAGATGCTCGGTGACGTCTGAGCAGCTCCATCGCCTGATCGCCCTGTGCTACGAGGCCGCCTCGGGCCGGTCCGGCTGGTCGCGTTTCGCGGACGCCCTGGCGCGGACCCTGTCCGCAAGCGGCTGCGCGGCGGTGATCGGGGTGGGCAGCGCCCGTGACGAAACGGTCCTGTGGGCGCACGGCACGGCCCCCCATGGATCGGGCGGCTGGCGGCCGGACGCGCCGGTCCGCGCCGCGGAACGCAAGGGCGTGGCGGCGGTGACGACGGCGGATGGCCGGTTCCTGGTCGGGACGCTCTGCGCGCGCGGCGACGTCCGCCACCAGCTGGTGGTGGTCCGGCCCGCGACCGCGGCGGCCTTCGCGGATGCCGAAACGGATCTCATCCGCGAGCTGCTGCCCCACCTGGCCCGCGCCATGCAGCTCTACCGGACGATCCGCAGCAACGAGGACATGCACGAGGCCCTGGCGGAGATCCTGGACCGCCTGCCCGAGGCGATCTTCCTGGTCGACCGAAACGGCCTGGTGCTGTCATGCAACAGTTCAGCCCGGGAAATCGCCCGGCGCAATGACGGGCTGACCCTGATCGACGACCGCCTCAGCCTGGCGCTTCCCGGCGAGAGTGCGGCCCTGCACGCCCTGATCGACGACGCCGGCCGCGCGCAAACCGATCAGCCGGCAGGCGGCGTGACCACGATGACGGTGACAAGACCCTCGGGTGACCGGCCGCTGCCGATCGTCGTGACCCCGATCCAGTGCCGCAGCCAGTCGGATGACGGACGCTCCGCCGTGGCGGCCGTGATCACCAAGGACACCGGGCACAACGTCTCGGTGCTGGCCCCGGATCTTGGCGCCGCGTTCAATCTCACGCCGGGAGAGGCGCGCCTTGCCGGACTCATCGCTGACGGGCTGGGCCCGCAGGATGCCGCCGCCGCCCTGGGCATCACGCGCAACACCGCCCGCACCCACCTGAAACGGATCTACGCCAAGGCCGGCGTGCACAGCCAGGCCGAGCTGGTCCGGCTGCTCAGCCGCGGCTCGATCGCGCTGCGCCTCGCCGATCTGGACGACTAGGGCGCGCCCCGGATCACTGCTTGGGTTCGTCCCGCCCACGGCGCCGTGCCATGGCGCAGAGGATGCCGTTCGTGGCGATCGCGGCGTGTTCCGACCAGGCGATCAGGCCGCGCCCGTCATCGGCGGTCCGTTGGTCGCCCGAAATCGCGGCCGTCGCCGGCAACGCAGCGTCCGGATGGCGGTGTCCGACAGGCCTCGCGACCGTGCCTGCCCGTGCATCGCGCCGCAACTGATCGCCGACGATTGCCCCATCCATCACGCTACCGCCCCACCGGCGTTCATGCCCCTGCGCCCCTCACCTACCTTTTGCGGGGACCTGCCGCGCCGTGTCGGCCGGCACTCAGGACGGACCCACGACGCTTGGTCTTTCTACTGTAGTCATTCTTCAACCCAACGCAAATTTCTCGAATTTGGCTGCAGTCTTCTTGGTTTTTCAATGAAACGAAACTCGTTCGTATGTCGAACAGTTTGTAATTCTGACGAGTCCTGCGGGCGATGCATCGGCTTTTGCCAGGATTCGACCGTCACGCGAATCCTGCCCGTCGCATTTCTGTAACGGCCGGTTAACAGGCTGTTTCACGCGGTTTACGGCCGACCGGCGGCCACGGCGACGGCCCATCCGGACTTTCTCCTGCAATAACAGCGGCCTGTCGCGAGCCGGGGCCACTGGCATGGAGTTTGCCACCATGCAGAGAAAGAGATCGGCCGCCGGGTCCGCATCGGGGCGCCCGTTCGCGCTTCGCGGGGACCCGGACACCGGCGGTGGGGATGGCAGACAACCGCAAGAGGGATCACAACATGAAACGGACTTCCATCAAGACGGCCGGTGCCGTGGCCCTCGTTGCCACAGCGCTGATGTCGACCACCGCCTTGGCCGGCCAGGTCCGCTCGGGCTCCGGCGAGCTTGTCACCAGCGGGTCCGGGATGACGGTCCTGAACAGTGGACCGATCTGCGACGCCCGCGCGTTGCAGGCCGGCACCTGCCTCGACCCGCGCGCCGATCAGACCGCGGTGAGCGACGCCGTGGGCCCCGGCGGAGAACCCGGTGACGGCGGCGGCGGCGACAGCGACGACGGCGGCAGCAATGACGACGGCGGCGACAAAGACGACGGCGGCGACAGCGACGACGGCGGCGACGGCGGCGATGGTGGTGAAGGAGGCGACGGCGGCGATGGCGGCGATGGCGGGGATGGGGGCGACCCGAACGGCCGCTGAGGCGCGCCGTAGAGAGCCGGGCGGCTTCGGCGAACGGCCGGCGTCGCGCGTATGGCCGGACGGCACAGGCGCCCCGTTGCCCGCCGTCCGGGATCGTCGCGCGGCGTCGGCCGGAGTCGGGCGGCCGCCCGGAGCGTTCGCTGAAAGGGGGTAGGTGACCGCATGTCCAGGTATTGGATTTCGACCGCGATCGCCGCGGCGGTGATGCTGATCGGCGATCCGGCACTCGGCGACAAGAAACGCGACGACGGGCCCCTCTTCCCGGACGGCCTCGTGGCGCCGCTCGACGACTGCGCGCTGGCCGGCGCGGTCGGCATGGGCCCGGGCGACAGCGCCTTGCCGGCCGGCGCCGGGCCGGACGGCAGCCGGACGGCGGTGATCCTCTGGGACGAGACCCGGCCGCCGGTCACGCCGCCGCCGGGCACCGGCACCGTCCAGCAGGCCGGTGGACGCGTCGTCGTCACCACCAGCAAGGCGGCCGGCGCCGGCTACTAGACCGGCCCGGGCGCCAGCGAGTCCTCCGGCGGCCGACCACGCAGCGCCGGTCCTGACCGGAACACCCTGCTCCCACCTGTCTCCCACGGTTAACAGTTCGTAAAGCCAACGATACACAGGGGCAAATCGCCGCCTGCGACAGCCCGCCCGTTGACGCAATTCTTCCATTGATTTCAATATGTTTTGCGCCCTCCCTCACCCTGGCATGGTGATTGCAGATAAGCCTGTATCACGCACCGGCGGACCTTGGTCCCCGTCGGACACGGGTTGGTCGGGACTGCGTGTGACATGGACAACGGCCGCTCTTCCGGGCGGTCGCGGTTCGATCAGAAATAGGGTCTCAACCTCGGGGCCCAGGACCAACTGACCGAAGAGAAGGACATAGCGATGAAGAAAGTTCTAGGAGGCGCTTCGGCACTCGCCCTGATCCTGGGCCTGTCCGCGCCCGTCATGGCTGCCGATTACACCGTGGGCGGCTCGGCCCGGCTCGACATCGACGCCACCGCCATCTCGGTGAACACCCAGGACCAGGAGGCGCTCAACGCCGTGCACGCCGGCGAGGAAGTGCTGGACGACGGCGCGCTGTATGACGCCCGCATGCTGTTCGGCAGCAACACCTTCGAGGTGCAGGACGTTGACGTGAACAACTTCAACTCCGGCATCAACGCCGCCCAGCAGGGCGCCGTCTCGATTGCCGTTTCCGCCTCCGGCGGCGGCCATGGCCACCACAAGAACGGCTGGGGCAATCGCAATGATTGCGAGTGCGGCGCGGTTGCGCTGAACGACCTGGACCAGGAAGTCGCCAACGTGGTCGACGTCTACGAGGCCGGCATTGACGACAAGGCCACCTATGACGGCCGGATGCATTTCGGCAGCGACACCTTCGGCGATCAGGACCTGACCGTGAACAGCTTCAACACCGGCTGGAACGCGGCGCAGCAGGGCGGCATCGCCATCGCGGCCACCACCGGCTCCGTCGGTACGGCCCAGTAACCGGTTCATCCGGGGGTGTTGGCCGGCGGGCATCCGCCCGCCGGCCCAACGCCGCAAGGGTCCATGCCAATAGCGAAGTCCCAGCGGGAGATCTCGCGATGTCCGTGAGCAAATTTGCCAAAGCCACAGGGCTGCTGGTCGCAGCAACAGCGTTCCTGGCGGCCGCCGGCCCGGCTTCGGCCGACGAGGTGCTCGATGCCTGGTCGACCGTGTCCGACCAGGCCCTCGACACCGAACGGGGCCGCAATATCGACGATCTGGACGATGTCACCGCCGGCACCGCGACCGCGGTCAACATCGCCGACCAGACGGTCGTGAACTACTTCAACGTGACCGGCGACGTCGCCAGCGGCGACCTGGTCAACGGGTCCCACACATTCGCCAACCAGACCATGTCGATCAACGCGTTCAACACCGGCAACAACGTGACGATGCTGAACCAGTTGTCGATCCAGTTGAACCTCTCGACGGTCGACTAGGCCGGGACAACCGGAGTCCGGGTGCGCCCATGCGTGCGACGATCAAACGACGGTCCACGAGACTGGCTGCGGCGGCGGCGGCGCTGATGGCGGCGCTTGCCGTCGGCGCGCCGGCCGATGCCGGCGAGATCCGCATCGCGGTCGGCGGCGTGCGGGCCGACGTGCCGGTCAAGAGCCTGCGGGAACGGTTGTGGGAGACCGTCGTTCAGCAGCAGCGCGACTACAGCTGCGGTGCCGCCGCGGTCGCCACGCTGCTGACCTATCACTACCGCCGCCCGACCAATGAGGCCGAGGTGTTCGACGCGATGTTCGCGGCCGGCGACCAGGAGAAGATCACCCGCCAGGGCTTCTCGCTGCTGGACATGAAGCGCTACCTGGAGGCCGAGGGCTTCGTGGCCGACGGCTTCAACGTGACGCTCGACCAGCTCGCCACCGCGGCGATCCCGGCCATCGTCATCGTGGTGATCCGGGGCTACCGCCACTTCGTGGTGATCAAGGGCGTGACCGACGAGACCGTCCTGGTCGGCGATCCGGCGCTCGGCCTGAAGGAATACGACCGCGACGAGTTCGAGGAGATCCTGGCCAGCGACATCGTGTTCGCGGTGCGGAACTTCGTGCCGACCGGTCGTGAGCATTTCAACCTCGACGACGAGTGGGCCGCCAATCCGCCGGCGCCGTTCGGCGAGGCCGCGGATCACGGCACCCTGGGATCCTTCCTGTTGAGCCTGCCGAGCCCGGACGGGCTGATGAGGAGCCGCTAACCATGCCTTGGTCCATGAGGACAATCGATCGTGCGCGACGCCTGCCGGCGCGGGGTGCCGGCACCGTGGCGGCCGCCCTGATCCTGTCGTCCTGCTCGGCCGTCGGGCTGCAGGACGAGCCGGAGCTGGCCGGGCCGACAGCGCCGGCCGACCCGCCGATGGATGTCGCCGCGCCGGAGCGACCGGTCGGCGCGCCGCTGCAACTGATCCCGTCGACCGCGTTCGACTGGGTGCACGCCGCCGCCCCGCCCTCCGTGGCGGATATCAGCGGCGCCGAAGCCGCCGGGTCGGTCTGGGCCGGCCTGCCGCTGATCACCGAGCCGCTGACGCTGGCCGAGACCGCGCCGGCGGCGCCGACCGGCGGCCTGCCGCTGCTGGTCGCCGAGGGCCGGTACTACGATCCGGAGCCGACCGCCGCCGCCACCGACGAGACGCCCTGCCTGCGGGACACCGGCCTCGACGTCGAACACGTTTCGTGCGCCGCCTGGGACGACCAGATCGCCATGGCGCCGGAGACCGTCGACGATTCCCTGCTGGCGGAGCAGCGCGGCGGCTTCATCACCGTGAGCGGCTTCCAGATCGATTTCGGCATCCATGTGGAAACCCTGGTCAACGGCGTGACCACGCTGACCACGGCGCTGACGCTGGACGATGTGGTCAATGGCGGGCTGGAGAACATCCAGATCGGCCAGATCACGGTCGGCAGCGGCGATGGCACGACCGACATCGTGCACAATGTCGGCCTGGGCAACGTCAACACCGTGGTCAACAACTCCCAGGACGACATCGACATCAGCACGTTGGCCACCCTGGCCATCGACGTGATCAACCTGCAGCAGCCGCAGGTCGGCAACTCCTTCGGCGCCGGCCCGCGCATGGCCCCGGAGCTGCAGCAATCGATCATCCGCGGCATCAACCGCTAGCACCCGCGGCATTCCCAAAGAAAAGAGGGGGCGAATGCCCCCTCTTCGCTTTCCGGTCCGGGCGACCGCGGCTCAGAAGACGTCGAAGCTGATCGGCACCCGCAGCACCATGCGGATGTCCGGCGCGTCCTCGGTCACGCCGGCCTGGAAGGTCAGGTTCAGCGAGGTCCGTTCGGTCAGCGCATAGCTGTAGCCGAAGTTCAGCGTTCCGACATCGAACTCCTCCGACCTCAGGGTTCCGGCGCTGGTCTCCTGGGTGGTCTCGAAGATGAAGTTGTGCTCGTAGCCGATGCTGAACGAGGCGCGTTCGTTGAGCGCAATGCCCATCCCGAAGCTGAGGCCGAAGACATCGCCGGGATCGACATCGTTGAACTGGGTGCCGCCGATGTTCTCGTCGACATCCTGCTCCACGTTCCACAGATAGCTGGCGCTGCCGTAGAACACCGCCGGGTCGGACGGGAAGATCCAGGTGATGCCCGGTTCGACCGCCCAGAAGCCGGAGCCGGTGGACAACTCGGTCTCGATGCCGCTGGAATCGCGGCTGATGTCGAACGGGCCCTCGCCGGTCGGCGTCTTGACGCGGAGATTGCCGATGAAGATCGGCAGGCCGCCGGCGCCGTCGTTGAGCTGGTAGCGGCCGCTGATCTCCACGTCGCCGATATTGGCGTTGTCCAGGTCCGAAGTGGTGGAGGTCATGGCGCCGATCACCTGCTGGGTGACCGTGTCGTCGCGATAGACGAAGGGCACCCGGACCTCGACCTCCGACCGGTTGGTGATGCCGGTGCGCAGCGCCGCCACGGCGGTGATCGAATCGCGATCGGCGTCGGTCACCTCGATATTGCCGACCAGCACCGTCTCGGCGATCTGCACGCCGTTGAAGAAGAACCGGTTGGTGCCGGTCTGCTCGTATTCGATCGACGGCTCGAAGATCAGCGTGCCCGGGCGGGTCAGCACGCCGCCGGCCTCGCGCAGGCCGGCGATGTCCTCGATCTCCTGCAGGATCTCCTCCGGGTCCGGCGGCTCGCCCACCGGCTCGTCGGCGGACTGGGCCTGCTGGATCGCGGCCGCCTGGCGCTCCGCCGGATAGGCCGGCGCCGTCACGGCGGGGATGTAGCCGGCCTGGCGCGGCGACTGGACGCCGAGGAAGGCGCGCTCCAGCGCTTCGATACGCTGCCGCTGCTCGGCCAGCGCCTGCTCCTGCTGATCGAGCTGCTGGCGCTGCAGGTCAACGATGTCGTTGAGCCGGCGGATCTCGAAATCGGTCGTCTCCGGCAGATCCTGGGACCGCGCCAGATCCGGCGCCCCGACGGTGACCGCCAATCCCAATCCGCCCAACAGGCATCGCTTGAGGCTCTGCTGTACCGTCATCTCCGCATCTCCCCCGCTTGTTTCTGGTTCCGTACGGCCGGGTCCTGCCGACCCGGACCTCCGCCTTAGGCTGAACGGCAGGCCGGCATGGATCCCTGGCCTTACCGAATCTTGGTTAACAAATGTTAAGGATGCCGCCGGGCTAGGCCCGGCGGCACAAGGTCATGGCAGACGGCCCTGGCCGTCAGTGGGTGGCGTATGACCGGCCGGTCCTGAGGCCGAACCGGTCGATATGCCGATACAGGGTGACCCGCGAGACGCCCAGATCGCTGGCCGCGGCGGTCACGTTGAATGCGTTGCGCTCCAGGGCGGCACGCACGAACACCTCTTCCAGCCGGCTCTTGGCCTCGTCGAGCGTGAGCACGCCGTCATCGTCGGCCAGTGGCACGGCAATCGACGGGCCGGCCGCCTCCCCGCGGGACACCGCGACCGGAACGTCCGGGATCGCGTCGAGACCGAGATCTTCCGCGGTGACCATCGCGCCATCGGCCATGACCACGGCACGGCGGATGCGGCTGATCATCTCGCGGACATTTCCGGGCCAGTCATGCCGCCGCATGGCCAGGCGCGCGCACTCGGCGAACTGCGCCGGTCCGTCGCCCAGCTCACGGGAGAAGCGCCGCACGAAGACGTTGCTGATCAGCTCGATATCGTCGCCGCGGTCGCGCAGCGACGGCATCTCGACCGACAGGACGTTGAGCCGGAAATAGAGGTCCTGGCGGAATCGCCCGGCCTCCACCTCGCGGGCCAGATCCTTGTTGGTCGCCGCCAGCACCCGCACGTTGACCGGGATCTGGCGATGCCCGCCGACCCGCTCGATGGTGCGCTCCTGCAGGAAGCGCAGCAGGTGGGCCTGCAGCTCCATCGGCATGTCGCCGATCTCGTCGAGGAAGACGGTGCCGCCCTCGCTCGCCTCGATCCGACCGATCTTGCGCTGCGAGGCGCCGGTGAAGGCGCCCTTCTCATGGCCGAACAGCTCGGTCGAGATCAGCGTCGCCGGCAGGCCGGCGCAGTTGATCGGCATGAAAGGCCCGCCGGCAAAGGTCGACCGTTCGTGGATCGCCTGTGCCGCCAGTTCCTTGCCGGTGCCGCTCTCCCCGGTGATCAGGGTCGGCGCATCGGTGGTGGCGAACCGGCGGATCGCCTTGAAGACACGGCGCATGGAATCGCTCTCGCCGATCATGATCGGCTCGTCTTCATCTGCGATTCCGGAAGGTGCGCCGGGGTCGGCCTCGGTATCGGAAGCAAGGCGGTTGCGCAGGTAGAGGCACAGCTCCGGGTCCCGATCGGCCAATTCCGCCAGGAGTTCCGTCACCGCTCTTTCCTGCCTTTTGTCCTGTCTGTCCGCCTGATCTCCGTTTTCCGCCTGCCTAGCGTGTCCATGTCGTCTGGGGGTCATTTATTCGCCCTCTGTTTCGCGACTTTTGGTTTTCTCCGTTGCTTCCCTCGAGACCGACTACCCCATGCATCTGTTCGCGTCTGTCGAGCCGATCACGCCCGCGGCAGTGTCGTCCTGACCCTGCCTCCACCGGATCGGCCTTCGGCCATTTTTTGGCATGTCCTCCGCGCGAATCATGTGCCCCGAGAGGGTGATAGAACCATCCGGACTGGCCCCTGTCATCACCCCTATGGGTGATTTAAGTCGAATTTTATAGATTTGGCGAGGCCTTTTCGGATTTACATCCATTCCGTGTCGGGCCGTCTTCGGAAACCGGCACAAACCGGACCCGGCGGCGGTGGTATACGACCGCGCGCGGCCGCCGAATAAAGCCTTCCTTAAGGAAGACTCGACAGGGTTCGCAGTGAGTTCCCGGTGTGTCTCCGTCCGGACTTTAAATGCAAACGAGCGCCCCGAACCCATGCTGATCATCGCTGGTTGTGTCATTGTCGTGTTGTGCACATTCGGTGGCTATATGGCCATGGGTGGGCATCTCGGCGTCCTCTGGCAGCCCTTCGAGGTGGTCATCATCTGCGGCGCCGCGGCGGGCACTTACGTGACCGCCAACACCACGACCGTCCTGAAGGGGACGATGGGTGCTATCACGGCGGCGATGAAGGGGTCACCCTATACAAAGGAGAGCTATCTCGACCTGCTCGGCCTGCAGTACCAGATCTTCAAGACCGCCAAGTCGAAGGGCATGCTGGCGCTGGAGAGCCATATCGAGAACCCTGAGGAAAGCGAGCTGTTCAACGCCTTTCCCAGCGTCATGCAGAACCACCACGCCGTCACCTTCCTGCGCGACTACCTCCGTCTGATCTCGCTCGGCACCGAGGATCCGCACACGCTGGAAGACCTGATGGACGAGGAGATCGAGACCCATCACCACGAGCACAATCAGATCGCCGATGCGGTGCAGAGCGTCGCCGACGCCATGCCGGCGCTGGGCATCGTCGCGGCGGTGCTGGGTGTCATCAAGACCATGGGCTCGATCACCGAGCCGCCGGAGGTGCTGGGCAAGCTGATCGGCGGCGCCCTGGTCGGGACCTTCCTGGGTGTGTGGATCGCCTACGGCTTCATCGCCCCGATCGCCACCGCCATGAAGGCGCTGTCGGATTCCGAGCAGCGCTACTACATGTGCATCAAGTCGGGGCTGCTGGCCTATCTGCACGGCTATGCGCCGGCGGTGGCCGTCGAGTTCGCCCGCAAGGCGCTGTTCTCCAATGTGCGGCCGGACTTCTACGAGGTCGAAGAGTCGACGGCCAACCTGCCTCCGGCAGCGTAGACGCGGCGTACGGGGACTCAAGCCGTGTCGGCGAATACGCCCGCCCCGATCATCATCAAGAAGAAGAAGGGTGGCCATGGCCATGGCCACCATGGCGGCGCGTGGAAGGTCGCCTATGCCGACTTCGTGACCGCCATGATGGCCTTCTTCCTGCTGCTGTGGCTGCTGAACACCACCACCGACGAGCAGCGCGGCGGCATCGCCGACTACTTCAACCCGGCCGCCATCGCCCACAATGCCAGTGGCGCCGGTGGCGTCCTGGGCGGCACCACCGTCGCGACCCCGGGGCCGATGTCCTCCCCCAGTTCCCCCACCAGCACCTTCGACGCCCTGCCCGGCCGGCCGGAGGCGGCGGAGGACAGCGACACCATGGATGACGGCTCCAGCGAGGACATCTCCGCGGAGACCCAGCTCGGCGAGTCCGAGCAGCCGGCGGAGGAGAAGTTCTTCAATTCCAACCGGCCGGCCTCGAACGAGGAGTTGGAGTTCATCCGCAACGCCCGCGACCTCTCCGACGAGGAGGTCGAGTTCCTGCTGGAGGCCGGCGGCTATTCCGAGGAACAGGTGGCCTATCTGCGCGAGGCCCAGGAGATCGGCGACGAAGAGCTGGACGCGGCCCTGGCCGAGCGCGAGCAGCGCCAGTTCGAGCAGGCCGAGGCGGCCCTGCGCCAGGCCATCCAGTCGGTGCCGGAGCTGGCCGATTTGTCGGACAGCCTGATCATCGACCAGACGCCGGAAGGCCTGCGCATCCAGATCGTCGACCAGGAGCGGCTGTCGATGTTCCCGATCGGCAGCGCGGAGATGTTCGACCGCACCAAGCAGCTGATCGGCCTGGTCAGCCAGGCGATCACCGATCTGCCGAACCAGGTCTCGGTCAAGGGCCACACCGATTCCACCCCCTTCGTCAGCGGCGCCAGCTCCGACAATTGGGAGCTGTCCACCGACCGCGCCAATGCCAGCCGCCGGGCCCTGATCGAGACCGGCCTGTCCCGCGACCGCATCGCCGACGTGGTCGGCAAGGCCGACACCGATCATCTGTTCCCCGAAGACCCCAACAGCCCGCGCAACCGCCGCATCTCGATCATCCTGCTGCGCGAGGCTCCGTTGCCGGCCGCCAGCGCCATTCAGTAGCCGCGTGGCGCGGCGCGCCACCCCTCCCCTGCGTCGTCCCCGGGCTTGACCCGGGGACCCATGGATCGCCCAGCGCCAGTGATCGATCGGCCATACATTCCGCACGATGGGTCCCCGGGTCACGCCCGGGGACGACGCAGTTTTCATTGGCCGAACATCGATACAGCGAACCGCCGCCGCGCTTATTCGCCGCCGGAGGGCACTTGGCGGTTGTTCCGTCGGAGGATAATGGCCTTTAATTGAACGGACGGATGAACGCCTTGCCCGACCAACGAGGCAGGCGGCCCGTTCCGGCGAAGGAGGCCGCGTTTGACCGACCCGACTTCCGGCGGCACCGACCTGCTGGCGCGGTACGACGCCGGCGGTTTCTATGATGAGCTGCTGGGCGCGGCGGATGCGCATACCCGGGCCACCGACGCCGTCCGGCAACGGCTGGACGCATTCCAGATCGACGATCTGAGGCGGCGCTCCGAGGACGCCGAGCGCGAGTTCCAGAATCTCGGCATCACCTTCCTCATCCTCTCGGAGAGTGAGGCGATCGACCGCATCCTGCCCTTCGACGTGCTGCCGCGGGTGATCACGGCCGAGGAGTGGGAACGCCTGAACGCCGGGGTCATCCAGCGCGTCACCGTGCTGAACCAGTTCCTGCACGACGTCTATCACGACCAGAAGGCGCTGAAGGACGGGATCATCCCAGCCGAGCTGGTGACCGGCAACGAGAACTTCATCGAGCGCATGGTCGGCGTCGACCTGCCCTTCCAGACCTATGTGCAGATCCTCGGCGTCGACCTGGTGCGTGACGGCGACGGCGTCTTCCGGGTGCTGGAGGACAATTGCCGCTGCCCCTCCGGCGTCTCCTATGTGGTGGAGAACCGCCACATGATGGAGCGCGCCTTCCCCGATTTGATGGAAGGCGTGTCGGTTGAGCCGGTCAGCAATTACGGCGCCAAGCTGCTGGAAGCCATGTGCGAGATCGCGCCGGAGACCCGCGGCGATCCGCAGATCGTGCTGCTGTCGCCGGGCACCTACAACTCGGCCTATTTCGAGCACGTTTTCCTGGCCCGCGAGATGGGCGTGCCGCTGGTCGAGGGCGGCGACCTGCTTGTCGAGGACGACAAGGTCTACATGAAGACCACCCAGGGCCTGTCGCGAGTGCATGCCATCTACCGGCGGATCGGAGACGATTTCATCGACCCGCTGGCCTTCCGGCCCGACAGCCTGCTGGGCGTGCCCGGCCTGTTCGATGCCTATGCCAAGGGCAATGTGGCGCTGGCCAACGCGGTCGGCACCGGGGTCGCCGACGACAAGGCGGTCTATGCCTACATGCCGCGGCTGATCAAATACTACCTGGACCAGGAGCCGATCATCCCCAACGTGCCGACCCAGATCTGCCGCGAGGCGGAGGGGTTGGCCTATACCCTGGACCATCTGGAGGAGCTGGTGGTCAAGCCGGTCGGCGAGGCCGGCGGCTATGGCATCACCATTGGCCCGCGCGCCAGCAAGAAGGAGCTGGACGACTGCCGCGCAGCGCTGGAGGCCGACCCGGCCAACTACATCAGCCAGCCCATGGTGTCGCTGTCGGTCTGCCCGACCCTGACCGAGAAGGGCATCGCGCCGCGGCATGTCGATCTGCGGCCCTTCGCGATCACCGGCCGGGACACCTGGGTGCTGCCCGGCGGGCTGACCCGGGTCGCGCTGCGCGAGGGCGCGCTGATCGTCAATTCCTCCCAGGGCGGCGGCTCGAAGGACACCTGGGTGCTGGCATGAGCGTGCTGCTGGCGCGATACGCCGACGCGGCGTTCTGGATGGCGCGCTACATGGAGCGGGCGGAAAACCTGGCCCGCATCCTGGACGTGACGGAGACCTTCACGAGTGACGTTCCGGGCGACCCGAACTGGCGCTCGGTCATCCAGATCAACGCCGATGAGGAGCGCTTCTTCGACCGCCACGAGAAGGCGGACGGCAAGAGCGTCCTGAACTACTACGCGCTGGACCGGGAGAACCCGACGTCGATCGCCTCGACGGTGGCGGCGGCGCGGGAGAACGCGCGGACCCTCAGGCCGCTGATCAGCACCGAGATGTGGACCCAGCTCAACGTCTTCCATGGCTGGCTGAAAGGCCTTGAGCCAAAGGACGTGCAGCGCACGAAGCTGAGCCGGTTCTGCGGCCTGGTGAAGGAAGGCTGCCAGACCCATGCCGGGATCATCGAGGGCACCTTCTATCGAGACCAGGGCTGGTACTTCTATCACCTGGGCAAGAACCTGGAGCGCGCCGACCAGACCACCCGCCTGGTCGACATCAAGTATCACACCTTGCTGCCGACGCCGGAGCATGTCGGCACCGCCGTCGACGAGGCGGGCTGGAACGCGGTGCTGCGCTCGGCCGCCGGCTACCATGCCTATCGCCGGGCCCATCCGCGCGGCATGCAGCCCGCAAAAGTGGCCGGCTTCCTGCTGTTCGACGAGGAGTTCCCGCGTTCGCCGGTCCTGTGCATGATCCAGATGAACCGGCTGCTGACCCGGCTGAAATCCCGCTACGCCCTGCGCGGCGGCAACCAGGCGCTGGAGCGGCTGGACGAGATCGAGGCGCTGATGGGGGAGCAGACCATCGGCGAGGTGATCGGCTCGGGCCTGCACGAGTTCCTGGACTTCCTGCAGCGCCAGTTCATCCGACTGTCGAATGAACTGGCGGCCGATTTCTTCGGCTATGAGCCACCGTCACAGCAACAGTCGCAGTAATGCCATGCAGCTTGGTGTAGAATAGGTGCGTTGCATGGACCAAAGGGACCAGCATAGGCGAAAGGGGCAATAGGCGGCCCATGTCGGTCATCAAGCCGGGCGTCACCAGCCTGCACCACTTCTTCCGCTCCGGTCCGATGCCGTGCCCCTATCTGGCCGGCCGGATCGAGCGCAAGCTGTTCACCCGCCTGACCGGACCGGATTCCGAGGCGCTGAACTCGACCCTGTCCCAGGCCGGCTTCCGGCGCAGCCACGACATCATCTACCGGCCGGTCTGTCCCGGCTGCCAGGCCTGCGTGCCGGTGCGGATCCCGGTCGCCCGCTTCAACCCAGGGCGAACCATGCGGCGCACCTGCAAGGCCAACGCCGACCTGGTGATGACCGAGCGCCCGGCCCGCGCGACCCAGGAACAATACGATCTCTTCCTGCGCTATCAGCGCTCTCGCCATGGCGACAGCGACATGGCGCGGATGTCGCTGTCGGACTACGCGGCGATGATCGAGGAGGGCAGCGTCGCGTCGAGCATGTTCGAGTTCCGCGCCCCGGACGGCACGCTGGTGGCGGCGATGGTGTCGGATTGCCTGGGCGACGGCTTCTCCGCCGTCTACAGCTTCTTCGATCCCGATCGCGCGAGCCGCAGCCTGGGCACCTACATGGTGCTGGCACTGGTCGGCCGGGCGGCGGCGCTGGGCCTGCCGCACGTCTATCTGGGCTATTGGATCGAGAACAGCGCCAAGATGTCCTACAAGTCGCGCTTCCGCCCCCTGGAGGCCCTGACCCGCGACGGCTGGTGCGACCTGCCCCAGGACCCGAACGGCGCCTAGGTTCTGTACTCACAAACGGCAAAGTCTGCTTTCAGCCGTTCACCGGCCATGTATGACACGGCGGGCGATGTCGCAGGTGCGGGACGTCGATCTATCGGCTGTTCAAGTTGGGCATCTGCGCCGCCTCAGCAGTCGCTTGGCCCACCTGGCAGGCTGGTCAGTGGCCCTTCCCGCCGGACAGAGCCGTCACCACGTCCTTCTCATCGACCTCGGCCAGCGACTTGTGCACGTGCCAGGTGCGGCGCTGACCATCGGATGCGTGCACAGTCACCACGGTTTCGACCGGCGGGCAGCCCGGTTCGTGACAGGCGAGTTCCGCGACCGTCACGATGTCGGCCTCCGCAAGGCCGAGGTGCTCGGTCACCCAAGCCTTGACCACCCCGGCGCGACCCGGCGCGGCGCGGCGGGCGAAGAGGTTCTTCATGCTTCGTCTCCGCCAAGCCGGACCCAGAGAACACGGCCCGCCTCATCGCCAACGAACAGCCACCCGTCCGGCGTGAGCGCGATCGCCGCGACCGGTGCGCCGCTGGAACCCTTGACAATGAGGTCTTCCATCTCGCTCCCAGGAGAAAGACGTCCGGCGACAACGCAACCGTCCGAGAAGCCGGCGAAGACTCCGTCAATGCCGACAAGCCCCGCGACCGCCGTGCAAAGCTGCTTGCCGCCATAGGCGCAGGTTGCCGGCGCGCGCCCCATGGGTCCGTCCTTGCTGTCGAAGGGCCAGCAGATCGCTTCGTCCGCGCCTGAGGTGGCAAGGTGAGGTGCATGACCGACCCATGCGAAGCTCTTCACCTTGGCAGGGTAGCCCGACATCCGCATGTCAGCCTTGTCGCGCAGACGCCAGCCGTGCAGTGCATTTTCCTGCATCGCCGTCACGAGGTATTTTCCGTTCGGGCTGAAGGAGATGGCTCCGTGCGAGCCTTTCCAAACGAGCTTTGATGATTTCCAGCGTCGATCGTAGCGCTCCCAGACAGTGGCACCGCCATAATGCGCTACGCCCAACCGGCGCGCCTTCGCATCGAAGGCGAGACCGCCAACCGTGCTGGGGTGTTCGAAAGTCTTTGCAGTGGCATTACCTGCGCGCCAAACATGGGCCGTGCGGCCCGACGAACAGGCATGGTAATCGGGGCCGGCCGCGACGCAGTCCACCCAGCGCGTGCCAAAACTCGCGATCTCTTCGATGGCCCCGTCCGGCGAGGTGCGCAGAAACCTGCCGTCATCGCCGCCGGTGAGCACAGCGCCGGAGCGCCCTTCGGCAGCGAGACACAACACCGCACCGCGATGCACGTCCAACGTCACCGGCGGCTCATTCGGGCGGAAGAACCGGACCACGCCATCTCCAAACGCGGCCGCAACGTGCGTTCCGGTGGCTACCGCGCCGGTCACCGGTGCGCCGGTATCGAGCGTCAGGCCCTGACGTTCGAGTTGGGTCTCTCCAAAGCCTCTTTGGCGCGGGATTCGGCGCGCCACCTCTGCCGCTATGCCGCCTGACATGCAGCAAAACCGTCTTCCAGACCCATTGCTTCGAGGTTGCGCCCGATGAAGACGAGCCGCGACTGGCGCGCTCCCTCCGGCCAACGCCCCATCGGTGCGCCGTCCATCAGCATATGTACAGCCTGGAAGACGTACCGATCATCCTCGCCCTTGAAGTCGAGGATGCCCTTGGAGCGCAGGATATCCGGCCCCCGGAGCTGCAAGAGGCCGCCGAACCAGATTTGGAACTTGTCGAGGTCAAGCGGCACATCCGACACCAGCGAGATGCTTTTCACGTCATCGTCGTGTTCATGGTCGTGGTCGGATGTCAGGAAATCGGGCTCCACCTCCAGCACGCGGTCGAGACTGAAGGCGTTGAGCCCAATCACCTCGTCGAGCTCGGCCCCACAACGTTCGGTGCGGATGATCTTGGCATAGGGGTTGATGCGGCGGATGCGCTCCTCAACGCGGCCAAGACCGTCAGCTTTCACGAGATCCGTCTTGTTCAGCAAAACGATGTCGGCGAAGGCGATCTGTTCTTCAGCCTCGTGGTGTTCGCCGAGCTGGTTGTCGAGATGCACCGCATCCGCCACCGTCACGATCGCATCGAGTCGCGTGCGGTCGGCCACGTCCTGATCGACAAAGAAGGTCTGCGCCACCGGGGCAGGATCGGCCAGACCCGTGGTCTCGACGATGATCGCATCGAACTTGTCGGCGCGTTTCATCAGCCCGCCGAGGATGCGGATCAGATCACCCCGTACGGTGCAGCAGATGCAGCCGTTGTTCATCTCGAACACTTCCTCGTCGGCGTCCACCACGAGGTCATTGTCGATGCCCTCCTCACCGAATTCGTTGACGATCACGGCGTAGCGTTTGCCGTGCCGTTCGGTAAGAATCCGGTTCAGAAGCGTGGTCTTGCCGGCCCCGAGGAAGCCGGTGAGCACGGTGACGGGGATTTGCGGGATCTGATCCATGGTCGGGTCCTTCAGACGGTTGAAGCATCCACACGGCATGCGCCGCAGCGGCCGCGGATCTCGATGACGGAATGCTCGGGCTTGAAGCCCGAATGGCTGGTTAGGGCGACAATGTCCTTGTTGAGGCGCGTGTCGACATGTTCGGTCACAGCACCGCAGTTCTCGCAGATCTCGAACACCGGCGTCTCCGAATGGCTCGGATCGCAACACGCAGTCCAGGCATTGAGCGACTCGATCCGGTGAACATGTCCAGCCACAAGGAGTTGGTCCAACGCGCGATAGACCGTCGTCGCTGCCGTCACGCCATCGCCTCGGAGGTCTTCGAGGATCTGGTAAGCCGACATGGGCTTTGTCTGGCGGCGCAGGAGCTCGAGCACGCGATCTGAGTGGGTTCGGCGTCCTGATTTGCCCGCCATTGCCAGTCTCCACTCAGCCGCTACTTGACGGAGGTTATCGCGATGACCTAGTAGATGCAATGTTATAACATTACATTTCTGGGCCATGCACCGCTTTGATCCAAAGCTACCGCTCGTCTCGATCTGCCTTCGCTGTCGCGACGGTCGGGAGGATGAATTCGGCGGTGTCCGAGGCGGCACACGCCTTGCCGAAGGCGTGCAGGCTCGGCTGGCTGGCGCAGGGTCCCCGGTCTTGCAGGTTCGCGGCGTGAACTGCATGAGTCAGTGCGAACGGCCCTGCACCATCGCCCTCTCGGGACCCAACCGGTTCACCTACCTCTTCGGCGATCTCGATCCCCACGCGCCCGGTCACATCCACGCGGTGCTCGCATTGCCGTCGCTCTACATGGACGCGCCGGAGGGGTTCCTCCGTCGCGAGGAACGGCCCGAGCCCTTGCGGGCCGGCATTCTCGGCCGGGTCCCCCCATCAGATACAGCGTCAGACCTCGTGACGCCGTTGATACGGGAGGCAGTCGGATGATCACGTCGCACAGTCGGCTGTCCAAGAAGGACCGACGGCATGAATGACATCGCAGATCGTCCAGTACCGCAGTGGAACGGGGACAAGGCCGCAGGCGCGTCTGTTTCCATGCGGGCAGTCAGCTGGTCTGCCCGGCGGACGGGCAAGACGATCCTCCATCCGACCAGTTTCGAGCTTTCGGCGGGTCGGGTCCTTGGCGTCGTGGGGCCGAACGGTGCCGGCAAGACCACGCTTCTGCGGCTGCTCTATCGTTTCAACCGACCGGCGACGGGAACCGTATCCCTCGACGGCCAGGACATCTGGACCGTGCCGGCCCGCGCCGTTGCCCGCAGGGTTGCGGCGGTGCTTCAGGAACAGCCGACGGACTTCGCCCTGACCGTGCGCGAAATCGTGGCGCTAGGGCGCTCTCCCCACCGACGGGGGTTCGGCGGCAACACGGGTGCGCGCGACGCGGCAATCATCGAGGCGGCGCTCGAGCGTATGGACATACACGGCTTCGCCAACCGGCATCTCGGCACGCTGTCCGGCGGCGAGCGGCAGCGGGTGATGGTCGCCCGCGCCCTTGCGCAGGAGCCGCGTCTGCTGATCCTCGACGAGCCGACGAACCACCTCGATATCCGGCATCAGCTCGAGGTGGTCGACCTGATCCGCGACCTGCCGCTGACGATCGTGACGTCGCTCCACGATCTGAACATGGCGGCCGGCCTCTGTGACGACATCCTGCTCCTGAAAGCCGGCAGATCCATTGGTTTCGGGCCGCCCGGTGCCGTGCTGTCCGAGGTCACCCTGTCGGATGCGTTTGACGTGCATGCACGCCGCGAACGGCTCGCGCCCAGCGAAGCCGATCACCTGACCTTTCATCTCTCGCACACAAGGACACTCGATGAAGATGCGCCTCCTCTGCCCTATCGCCATCCTCCTGAGCACGGGGATCGCCTCGGCAGAAACCACCGTACAAAGCTGTAACCGCACGGTGACATTCGACGCGCCGCCGGAGCGGGCGATCTCCAACGATGTGAACCTGACCGAGATGATGCTGGTCCTGGGCCTTGCGGACCGCATGGTGGGCTACACCGGCATCTCCGGCTGGAAGACGCTGGATGAGGAGATGCGCGCCGGGGTCGAGGAACTGCCCGAGTTGTCCGAACGGTATCCCTCCAAGGAGGTGCTGATAGGCGCGGATGCGGATTTCTTCTTCGCCGGCTGGAACTACGGCATGAAGGTCGGCGGCGAAGTGACGCCCGAGACGTTGGAACCCTTCGGCATCCAGGTCTACGAGCTGACCGAAAGCTGCACCCACATCATGGAGAAGGACAAGGCCAGCATCGAAGACATGTACACCGACCTCCTGAATCTGGGGCGGATCTTCGGTGTCGAAGATCGTGCGACCACCCTCGTCGAGGGCTACCGCGCGGAACTCTCAGCCTTCGGCGAAGGCTCTGAGTCCGGCGATCCCCTGCGAGTCTTCGTCTACGACAGCGGTGAGGACGCGCCCTTTACGGCCGGGCGCTACGCCATGCCGACCGCACTGATCGAGGCGGCGGGCGGCACCAACATCATGGACGACTTCGAGAAGAGCTGGGCCACCGTGACCTGGGAAGAGGTCGTGGAGCGCAACCCGGAGGTGATCGTCATCGTCAACTATGGCGACGTGACAGCCGAGCAGAAACGCGACTTCATGATGTCGAACCCGGCCTTCGCCGAACTGGATGCGGTCAGGAACGATCGTTTCGTGACGCTGGAATATGTCGAAGCCACGCCGGGCCCACGCAACATCCAGGCAATCAGAACGCTCGCGAGCGCCTTCCTGGGCCAGTAGCCCGGTGAGCGAGACCACCGGCACCCAGGCGCTGACCAGACGCTTCGGGGGTACGGCCCCGCTCGTTCTTGGAGGCGTGGCGATGCTTGTGGTCTCGCTCTCCATCGCCATCTCCGTCGGGGCCGTTCCGGTTTCCATGGGGACGGTCTGGGGCGTCCTCCTCAACAAGCTGTCGCCGAACGTCGTCGAGCAGACCTGGAGCCAGGGACGCGAGGCCATTGTCTGGGACATCCGATTCCCCCGGGCACTTCTGGCGATGATGGTGGGCGCGGGGCTGGCTATGGTCGGCGCGAGCCTTCAGGCCGTAACCCGCAATCCGTTGGCCGACCCGCATCTTCTCGGCATCTCGTCCGGCGGGGCATTTGGCGCGATCCTGGCGCTTCTGCACACCGGGTTGTTTATCGGCCTGCTGACCGTTCCGCTCTTCGCTTTCTTGGGCGCATTGGGCGCAACGGTCATCGTGCTGGGCGTCTCGCGCCTTGCAGACGCCACAAGCGCGGACCGGCTGGTGCTGGCCGGCGTCGCGGTGTCGTTCATCATCATGGCCGGGGCGAACGTCCTGATCTTCCTCGGCGACCCCCGCGCAACGCACACGGTCGTCTTCTGGATGCTCGGGGGGCTGGGCCTCGCGCAATGGGACCAGCTTGTCTATCCGCTGGTCATTCTCCTGGCCTGCGGTTTCTGGCTGTTCAGCCAGGCCACCGCTCTCAACGCGATGACCGTGGGCGACGAGACTGCCTCCACGCTGGGGATCCCGGTCGCACGGTTCCGCCTGCTCGTCTTCGCCGTCGGCGCCTTGATCACCGGCGTCATGGTCGCCTTCTCCGGCATCATCGGGTTCGTCGGCCTGATGGTCCCGCATATCGTGCGCATGATCGTCGGGGGCGACTACATTCGCGTCCTGCCCGCCTCCGCTCTGGTCGGGGCGATCTTCCTGCTCTGGGCCGACATCGCCGCCCGCACGATCATGGCCCCCGAAGACATGCCCATTGGGATCGTCACCGGCCTGGTCGGCGGCGCATTCTTCGTCTGGCTTCTCGGTCGCCGAGGGTCAGCGTGAACCGATCGTCGGACATCCACGCGGTTCACTAAACTGATGCGTCGCGGATCGACGCTGCCGCTGACCGCGACGCGGCACAAGGGCTGGAACTGGCTTAGAGCTTGGCTGCAACGGCTGGATAAAAGAGCCAGGGAGATTCAGGCTCGATCCAACTCATCAAACACCTAGGCGCCCGAATGCCTTCAGCAGCCTGATCAAAGGTCCTTCAGGCCGCTGACCGCGGCGTCGAGCTGCTCGAGGAGCTGGTCGCTCAGCTCGGACACCTCGGCAACCGCCTCGGCGTCCACGGCGTTGCCGACGGATTGGAAGTCGATGGAACCGCGCAGGCGGCCCCAGGTGGTCTGTGCGGCGATCAGGTTGGACCGGATGCCGGGCGTCGGCGCCGGGATCAGGCCGATCTCCGGATTGCCCTCGACCAGGCCGCGCATGTCGCGCTCGAACTGGTCCATGGCGGCGGCCAGCCGCTCGCGGTTCTGCGGCGCGTTGACGCCATAGGCCAGCATGAAGAACGTCTTCGAGATCTCCTGCGACAGCACGCGCTGCTCCTCGGCGACCGCGATGGCGTTCAGGATCACAGAGTGCACACCGAAATCCGCCGCGGCGCGGCGATAGGTGAGCTGCAGGTTGGCCAGGACATGGTCGAGCTCGCGGGCCGCGGCGTCGAACTGCAGGACCTCGTAGTGGGTCATGTGACCCCAGGCGATGGCGTCGTCTATCTTGCTGTTGAGCGCCGGCCAGGCCTGGTCCACCTCCGCCAGCAGCTGGCCGATCTCCGGGTTCGATCCGGATCGGGATTCCGGCGCCTGATCCTGGCGATGCAAGGTCGCCAGCAGATCGGTGAACTCGCCGCGCAGGACCTCCAGGTCGGCGATCGAATCTTCCGACGCATTGTTCGAGGTGAGCTGCGCCATCTCCTTGCCGATCGTCTGCGACAAGGCGCGCAACCGCGCGGTGAGGTCGTTTTCACGGGTGAACAGGCGTTCGGCCGCGTCGGAGGTGAGCCCCTGGGCGACCGCGGCGGGAATGCCGGGAACAAGGGTGATGCCGACGATGAGCGTGACCGCCCATGCAGCAACAACGGCCCCAATACTTCTTTTCATCGCCCCAATCCTTCGCCCGACCGCAAGCGGGACCTTGGCTGCCCCAACGCCTCCGTTCCGACGCTGTCCAGTTATCTTGGCCGGCAGGCGCAACACTGAGATGCGACTATCCAGCAGGACGTAACGTTATGTCGGCGGAGTTTCGGATTCGTTAAGAAGTTGTGGAAAATTGTTGCGATAAAACCGACAGATTAATCCCACCTTCCACTTGGCCCCGGGCGCCGAATTCCCGGCCCGGTCGGTCGGATACATCCTGCGATTGCCGCACCCGGCCGCCATTTGGCAGCGTTCACTGGCGCGGCCACACCATCCGCCGGCAAGAGACCGATGCGCGCAAAGCCCGTGCTCGCGTGCATTGCCGACCGATTCTTCAACACGAATTCTGTCGGCCCGGGCCGAATTCACCAATTCCGCAAATGAAGGGCCGCAGCAACGGCTTGAGGAACATGTGAAACCACCGGTAGAGCCATTACGCCGGTTGCTTTCCCGTAACGCCTCTGTAAAGTGGCGCCCACCTGTCCAGGAGGCTGCGCCAGCCGGCGATTCGGCCGGAATTCAAGATCCGCCCAGCGGGCAAATTCCATACTGTCCAACAACACCGAACGGGAAAGGCAGACAATGGACCGTCGAGCATTTATTGGGGGCGCCGTCGTCGGTGCCGCAGCGGGCGCCGCCGCAGTTGGCGCCTATGTCGCAACGCAGCAGCAGCCCGCCCCCGAGGTTGTCGAGACCCCGCCGGCGCCGCAGCCGGCTGCACCGGCGATCGTCACCGACCGCCGCGAGTTGCGCATGGTCACCACCTGGCCGAAGGACTTCCCGGGCCTGGGCACCGGCGCGCAACGCTTGGCCGACCGAATCACGGCGATGACCGATGGCCGGATCACCGTGAAGCTGTTCGCCGCCGGCGAGCTGGTGCCGCCCTTCGAGAGCTTCGACGCGGTGTCGGCCGGCAACGCCGACCTGCTGCACGCCGCCGCCTATTACTGGCAGGGCAAGTCGAAGGCGTTCAACTTCTTCACCGCCGTGCCCTTCGGGCTCACCGCCACCGAGCTCAACGCCTGGGTGCACCATGGCGGCGGCCAGGCCCTCTGGGACAAGGTCGGCGCCGAGTTCGGCCTGAAATCCTTCCTGGCCGGCAATACCGGCGTGCAGATGGGCGGCTGGTTCCGCAGCGAGGTCAACACCCCGGAAGACTTCAACGGCCTGAAGTTCCGCATGCCGGGCCTCGGCGGCGAGGTGCTGCGCCGGCTGGGCGCCGCCGTGGTCGCGCTGCCGGGCGGCGAGATCTTCCCGTCGCTGCAGTCCGGCGCGATCGACGCAACCGAATGGGTCGGGCCGTGGAACGATCTGGCCTTCGGCTTCTACCGGGTGGCCAAGTTCTACTACTACCCGGGTTTCCACGAGCCGGGCTCGGGGCTGGAATGCACCTTCAACCTGGATCTGTGGAACAGCCTCAACACCGCCGACCAGGCGGCCGTCGCCGCGGCCTGCGCGGCGGAGAACGACATCATGCTGGCCGAGTTCAACGCCCGGAACACCGATGCGCTGGACACCCTGGTCACCCAGCACGACGTGCAGCTGCGCAAGTTCTCCGATTCCATCTACCGCGCCTTTGCCGAGGCGGCGGAGGACGTGCTGGCCGAGGCCGGGGCGGAGGATCCGCTGACCGGCGAGGTCTACAACAGCTTCGTGGACTTCCGGCGCAAGGCGATGGCCTGGACCACCCTGTCCGACCAGTCCTACGCGGATCTGCGCACCCAGTTCGTCGGCGGCTGAACCGTCCGATGACCGATTGACGAGCGGCCCGGTTCGGCATCAGCCGATGCGGGCCGTTCGCATTTCCGAGCGGCGCCAACAGCCGACGGCAGGAACCAGTGGAGGGACCGAAGGGTGACTGGAGCGGCGCGGTCGATCGCCGAGGCCATCGACCGGCTGAATGACACGGTCGGCAGGACGGTGTCCTGGCTGACGCTGTTCATGGTGCTGGTGCAGTTCGCGCTGGTGATCATGCGCTATGTGTTCGGCATCGGGAACGTCCTGGTCCAGGAAGCCCTGATCTACGCGCACGGCACCCTGTTCATGATGGCGGCCGGCTACACGCTGCTGGTCGACGGCCATGTCCGGGTGGACATCTTCTATCGGGGGGCCTCGCCGCGCCGCAAGGCGCTGGTCGACCTGTTCGGCGTCATCTTCCTGCTGGTGCCGTTCTGCCTGCTGATGTGGACCTACGGCTTTCCCTATGTGATGGCGTCCTGGGAGGTGTTGGAGGGATCGCGGGAGACCAGCGGCCTGCCGGCGGTCTTCCTGCTGAAGACGGTGATCCTGGCCTTCATCGTCCTGATCCTGCTGCAGGGCCTGTCGATGGCGTTGAAGGCGCTGCTGGTGCTGGGCGGCGGGCAGCCGGTGCCGCCGCCGGCCCACCATCCGGAGGCCTGAGCCATGCAAATGGTGGAAATCCTCGACCTCCTGATGTTCGCCACGGTCTGCCTGGTGCTGCTGGCCGGCTTCCCGGTCGCCTTCACCCTGGCCGGCGTGGCGCTGGTCTTCGCCCTGCTCGGGGTCGCGCTGGGCGTCTTCGACATCGACTTCATCGCCTTCCTGCCCCAGCGTGTCTACGGCACCATGACCAACGAGGTGCTGATCGCCGTCCCCCTGTTCGTGTTCATGGGGGTGATGCTGGAGCGCTCCAAGGTGGCCGAGGAGCTGCTGGAAAGCATGGGCCGGCTGTTCGGCACCCTGCGCGGCGGGCTCGGCATCTCGGTCAGCGTGGTTGGCGCCCTGCTGGCCGCCTCCACCGGCATCGTCGGCGCCACCGTGGTGACCATGGGCCTGCTGTCGCTGCCGACCATGCTGCGCCGGGGCTACGACCCGAAGCTGGCCTGCGGCTCGATCTGCGCCGCCGGCACGCTGGGGCAGATCATCCCGCCCTCCATCGTGCTGGTGCTGCTGGGCGACGTGATCAGCTCCGCCTATCAGAAATCGCAGTTGGAGGCCGGCAATTTCTCGCCCGACACCGTGTCGGTCGGCGACCTGTTCGCCGGCGCCCTGCTGCCGGGGCTGATGCTGGTCGGGCTGTACATCGCCTATCAGGTCTTCACCGCCATCGTGCGGCCGGAGAGTTCCCCGGCCCTGCCGCCCGACGAGGGCATCGCCGGCATGAGCCAGGGGCAGGTCTACGGCAAGATCGCCCACGCCCTGCTGCCGCCGGTCATCCTGATCGTGGCCGTGCTGGGCTCGATCCTGGCCGGCATCGCGACCCCGACCGAGGCGGCCGCCGTCGGCGCCATCGGGTCCCTGCTGCTGGCCGGCCTTCGGCTGGATGAAAGCCACGGGCTGATCATCTATGGCGCCGGCGTGTGCCTGGTGGCGCTGCTGGTGCTGACCGGCTATGTCGACCTGCGCGTGACCCGCACCGAGATCCCGTCCGGCGATATGATCGGCATCGCGGTGGCGGTCCTGCTCTGCCTCGGCATCGCCGCCGGCATCCTGATCAGCCTCTACCGGGTGCTGCGCACCAAGATCCTGCAATCGGTCATGCAGTCGACGGCGCAGATCTCCTCGATGGTCTTCGTCATCCTCATCGGCGCGGCCCTGTTCAGCCTGGTGTTCCGCGGCCTGGGCGGCGACGAGACGGTGCACGAGTTCCTGAGCTCGATGCCCGGCGGGGTGATCGGCGCCATGGTCACCGTGATGATCGTGATGTTCCTGCTGGGCTTCTTCCTCGACTTCATCGAGATCACCTTCGTGGTGGTGCCGATCGTCGCGCCCGTGCTGCTGGCCATGGGGCTGAGCCCGGTCTGGCTCGGCGTGATGATGGCGATGAACCTGCAGACCTCGTTCCTGACCCCGCCCTTCGGCTTCGCCCTGTTCTACCTGCGCGGCGTGGCGCCGGACTCGATCAAGACCACCGAGATCTACCGCGGCGCCCTGCCCTTCGTGATGATCCAGATCGCCGGACTGATCATCCTGGCCATGTTCCCGGCCATGGCGACCTGGCTGCCGAAGGTGGTGTTCGGGCCGTAGTGCCGTAACGTCTCCAGCGGTCCGAGGACTTCCACCTCCTGCTCCCTGCGCCACCTGCGGGTCGGGATCAAAGGCTGTTCAGGTACGCGGTTGGATCCGAGATCGCGGCACGAACCGGCACCGTGCCCACCGCATGTTCGCTGTCCTTGTTGATCTTGATCTCGCAGTTGTCACCCAGAAGGCGATCCAGGAGCCGGACAATCTGGGCCTGGTTGGGCCGAACGTTGATTCGGACTCGACCGCCAGAGGCGTGCAGTCGGGAGATCCTGTTGGGCTGCCCGGCAGGAACCGTGTACTCGTAGTGGAAATCCGCGTTCTGCGGGGTCGTGCGGTACGTGGCTTCAAACCCGTTCATGATCCCGCGTCCATGGCCATTCTTGCGCTGGTGGTGCGACAGCGCCTTCATGGCTAGACGTACCGTCTCCCGATCGGCTCGATTGTTGAAGAACAGATGACCTTTCCTGCTGGTCGTGATGTCGATGAGTGGACCATTGGGATGCATCGTACGGAGACGACCACAGCGCAACGCGGTCGTAAGGTTCGCCACGCCGCCTTTGGCGAAATAGAACGTGGGACTTCTGCCGGTTTCCGAGGTGAGGAAGCAGAAATTGCTCGGTGTAAAGATACTCGTGATCTGAACCTGCAGCGCCTGCGACAACTGCTGGTATGTGGGCATGATGCACCTCCGGAAAGCAGTCTTCCGATTTCTGGAAAAGAGCCGCCGTCCGCCGCCAATCGGGCGCGGTGGGGCAGTAATTGCTACCCCCTTTTCACCCTAGCAAGCCGATTGGCCGGCCGACAAGGAACCGGGATCGGCAAGCCTCCCGGAAGGACGGCGCCCTCGAAGCGCCGTCAATCCGTCGCCGTCACCGTGAGTGCCGTGTCCAGCAGGCTTCTCAAGGCGGCCGCCTCCTCAAGGCCGAGGGAGCGCCGGAACGTCCGCTCGGCAGCCCGCCACAGCGGTTGCGCGCGCTCGTAGACGCCGCGGCCCGCCCCGGTGATGCTCACGGAGCGACTGCGCCGGTCCGGGCCGTCGCGGACCACCACCCAGCCAGATCGCTCCAGCGGCCTCAGATTGCGGGACATGGTGGTGCGGTCCATGGCCAGCCGCTCGGCCAGCGCGGTGATCGACATGCCGCCATGCAGCACTAGGTTGGCCAGGACCGAGTACTGAGTGAGCTTGAGCCCCGCCGGTTTCAGGGCGCGGTCGTATTCCCGGGTCAGATGCCGCGCCGTGCGGCGAGCCTTCGCGCAGGTGCAGGGCGAGTCCGGCGGGCGCGGGTCGTCGGAGGCCGGCCAGTCATTGTCTCGGGACGATTGCGCGATTGACATAGTCGTGTACCTACACGAGTGTAGCTGCACGCGTCCAGCCTTTCGGTGTGCCGATAATGTCCATGCCCGCCTCGCCCCCTGCCCCGTCGCCCTGGCGCACGCCGCTGGTGATCATCCTGGCCGGCTGCCTGATCGCCATGGTCGGGTTCGGTATACGTTCGATCTTCGGGCTGTTCCTGGAGCCGATGACGGTGGCCCGCGGCTGGGACCGCGAGACCTTCGCGCTGGCCATGGCGATCCAGAACCTGCTCTGGGGCATCGGCGTGCCGATCGCCGGCGCCCTGGCCGACCGCTTCGGGCCGGCCCGCGTGCTCGCCCTGGGCGCGGTGATCTATGGCGGCGGCACCTGGGGCATGGCGGTCGCGGAAAGCGGCATGGCGCTGCACCTGTTCGGCGGCGTGCTGACCGGGCTCGGCGTCGCCTTCACCGCCTTCTCCATCGCGCTCGCCTCGATCGCCAAGGTGGTCGGGCCCGAGCGGCGCTCGCTGGCGCTCGGCCTCGGCACCGCCGCCGGGTCCTTCGGGCAGGTGGTGTTCTCTCCCTTGGGCCAGGCCTTCATCGCCAATTTCGGCTGGCAGCCCGCACTGCTCATCCTGGCTGCCACGGTGCTGGTGATCGTGCCGCTGGCCTTCATCCTGCCGGCCGACAAGAGCGGCGGCGGCATGGCGGCGGCGGAACAGACCATCGGCGAAGCGCTGCGCGAGGCCATCGGCCATCACGGCTTCGTGCTGCTGACCATCGGCTTCTTCGTCTGCGGCTTCCATGTCGCCTTCATCACCGTGCATTTCCCGGCCTATGTGAAGGATCTGGGATTGGGCGCCGGTGTCGGCGCGGCAGCGATCTCGATCATCGGCGCCTGCAACATCATCGGTTCCTTCGCCTCCGGCGCCGCCGGCCAGCGGTGGAGCAAGAAGGGCAGCCTGGCCTTCATCTACTTCGCCCGGGCGATCTGCATCACCGCCCTGCTGCTGGCGCCGAAGACCGAGTGGACGATCTACCTGTTCGCCGGGGCCATGGGCATCCTGTGGCTGTCCACCGTGCCGCTGACCACCGGCATCGTGGCCCAGGTGTTCGGGGTGCGGTACATGGCGACCCTGTTCGGCATCGTGTTCCTCTCCCACCAGATCGGCAGCTTCCTCGGCGTCTGGCTGGGCGGCTACCTGTTCGACCGCAACGGCTCCTACGACCCGATCTGGTGGGCCGGCGTGGTGCTGGGCGTGGCGGCGGCGCTGATCCACATGCCGATCAACGAGAAGCCGTTGCCGAGGCTGGCCGCGGCGGAGTAGCGCCGAGCCCCCAATTCTCGTCGTCCCCGGGCTTGACCCGGGGACCCATGCCATTGACCATCCGCCGCGTTGCTGGCGTCCAGATGGGTGCTGGCGTACAGGGTCCCCGGGTCAAGCCCGGGGACGACGCAATGGGGGTGGGGTGGCGAACCGATGCCGGAGACGCTCGGAAGCTTCGACTATGTGATCGTGGGGGCCGGCAGCGCGGGGTGCGTGCTGGCCAACCGGCTGTCGGCGGATCCGGACGTGTCGGTGCTGCTGCTCGAGGCCGGCGGGCCGGACGACTACATCTGGATCCACATTCCGGTCGGCTACCTCTACACCATGAACAACCCGCGCACCGACTGGTGCTTCTCCACCGAGGCGGAACCGGGGCTGAACGGGCGCGCGCTCAGTTATCCGCGCGGCAAGGTGCTGGGTGGCTGCTCCTCGATCAACGGCATGATCTACATGCGCGGCCAGGCCCGCGACTACGACCAGTGGCGCCAGCTCGGCAATGCCGGCTGGTCCTGGGACGACGTGCTGCCCTTTTTCAAGCGTTCGGAGGACTACCAGGTCTCGGGCGACGACGCCGACGGGATGCATGGCACCGGCGGCGAATGGCGGGTTGAGCGCGGCCCCCTCACCTGGCCGATCCTCGATGCCTTTCGCGAGGCGGCGGCGGAGGTCGGCATCCCCAAGACCGAGGACTTCAATCGCGGCGACAATCTCGGCTGCGGCTATTTCCAGGTGAACCAGAAGAACGGGGTCCGTTGGAATACCGCCAAGGGTTTCCTGAAGCCGGTGCGGTCGCGGTCGAACCTGACGGTGCTCACTCACGCCCAGGCATTGGGGCTGACCTTCGACGGTCGCCGCGCTACCGGGCTAACGGTCCGGCACAAGGGCGAGACCAGGAGCGTCGAGGCGCGCGGCGAGGTCATTCTGGCAAGCGGCGCCATCGGCTCGCCGCAGCTCCTGCAGATCTCCGGCATCGGCCCGGCCGCGCTGCTGCAGGAGCACGGCATCGCGGTGCGCCACGAATTGCCGGGCGTCGGCGGGAACCTGCAGGACCACCTACAGATCCGCACCGTGTTCAAGGTCAGCGGCACCAAGACGCTGAACGGGCCGGCCAACAGCCTGGTCGGTCGGGCGCTGATGGGCGTGCAATACGCGCTGACCCGGCGCGGCCCGCTGGCCATGGCGCCCAGCCAGCTCGGCGCCTTCGCAAAGAGCGACGATGCGCGGGAGACGGCGAACCTGGAATACCATGTTCAGCCGCTGTCGACCGACAAGCTGGGCGACTCGCTGCACCCCTTCAACGCCTTCACCGCCTCGGTCTGCAACTTGCGCCCGGACAGCCGCGGCACGGTGACGATCAAGAGCGCCGACCCGCTGGCCGCCCCCGCCATCAAGCCGAGCTATCTCTCCACCCCGTCGGATCGCCAGGTCGCCGCCGACGCCATCCGCCTGACCCGCCGCATCTGCGCCGCCCGGGCGATGGCGCAGTTCGCGCCCGAGGAATTCCGTCCCGGCCCGGGGATCGAGAGCGACGCGGATCTGGCCCACGCCGCCGGCGACATCGGCACGACCATCTTCCACCCGGTCGGCACCTGCAAGATGGGCCAGGACGACCAGGCGGTGGTCGACGACCGCCTCAGGGTGCATGGCATCGAGGGTCTGCGCGTGGTCGACGCCTCGATCATGCCGACCATCACCTCGGGCAACACCAACGCCCCGACGATCATGATTGCGGAGAAGGCGTCGGACATGATCCGCGAAGACCGGCGGGCCGGTTGAAAGGACAGTGAGACGCGGACCGGCCATGCTTCGACAGGCTCAGCATGAGGTTCTTTTTTTTTCGGATCCGCGAAAAGGTCCTCATCCTGAGCCTGTCGAAGGACGAGGACCGGGCCGCCAGGGGCGTGTCGCCGGCCCCGCCTAGCCGAGGTCGCTCGGGCGCGGCAGCGCCAGACGGATCACGCCCTTGACCGGTGCCGTGGGGTCGACCGGCTTGCCCTTGCGCAGGATGGCGATGTGGCCGGCACGGGCGAGGAAGCGGGCCTGCTGGCGGGCGGCGTTCATGTAGCGGCGCCAGGCATCCGGCGGGTCGGCCGGGCGGCGGCGGGCCTCGGCGAAGGCCATCGCCGCCTCGCTGGGGCAGATCGACTTGCCGGGCCCGCGTTCGGCCACCAGGCGGAGAATGGTCTCCGCCATCGGGTCGAGCGGCTTGTCCTGGTTCAGAACCGGGCTCCCGCCGGTGCGATCACCCGCGTATCCGCTGCACGAGCGCCCAGCCTGCCTTCAGCACGGCGGCGACCAGGGCCAGCTTGAGGAACATCCCCGGAATGAAGGGAACGAGGCCGCTGGTCAGCGCAGTCTTGAACGGACCCACGACCTCCGGGTTGAGGCTGAGCACATAGGTGAGCCACGCCACACCCAGGATGAACGGAACCAGCGACGCCAGGAGCAGGGCCGCCAGCAGGTTCGGCAACGCGCGGTCCCAGCCGCGCTCGGCAAGCCAGCCGATCAGCATCGCCGAGAGGACGAAACCGACCAGATACCCGGCCGTCGGCCCGGACATGTAGGCGATACCGGCCGTCGGCCCGGCGAAGACCGGAAGGCCGGCGATGCCTTCCAGCAGATAGACGATCACGGTGATGCCGCCGAGGCGCCAGCCATAAGCGGCGCCGATCAGCAGGACGGCCCAGGTCTGCATGGTCATCGGCACCGGCCACATCGGCACCTGGGTCTTGGCGCAGAACGCGATCAGGGCGGTGCCGGCCAGCACCAGCACGGCATCGCGAATCCACCGGGCCTGCCCCTCGGCGGGCCAAGCCGCCGCCATCAACGATACGCTCTGCGTTTGCATCGGATGCCGTTCCCTTCGGTGTGTCGTTCGACGTGAGTGTCCCGGCAGATATAGCCGAGCACCGGAACTAGGTAAATCGGTTGGAGCGCGGGAAGCCCTTGGGCGGCAGGCGCCCGGCCTGGGCCCGCTTGCCGAGCCAGGCGGTGAGATCGGTCTCGGTGCGCATGCGGTCGCCGAGGCGCCACGACAGCCCGGCCTCCATCGGGAAGACGGACACGTCGGACAATCCGCCGCCCTTGTAGCGCTGCAGGATGACGCCGCGGCCGCGGGTCATCTCCGGCACCTCGTCGAGCGGGAAGCACAGCAGCTTGCGGTTGTCGCCGATCACCGCGACCATGTCGCCGGCGACCGGCACACAGACCTTGGCCTCGACCCCCTGCCCCAGATTCAGCACCTGCTTGCCGCTCTTGGTCTGGGCGACGATGTCGGCCTCCTTGACCACGAAGCCGCGCCCGTCCTCCGACGCGATCAACAGCCGGCCCTCCGGGTCATGCTTCCTCAGGCTGACCACGTCGGACTCGTTGCCGAGATCGGCCATCAGCCGGACCGGCTCGCCATAGCCCCGCCCTCGCGGCAGCTTGTCGGCCGCCAGCGTGAAGAACCGGCCATTGGTGGCGAACAGCAGCAGCTTGTCGGTGGTCTCCGCATGCAGCATCAGCTGCTCCCGGTCGCCCTCCTTGTACTTCACGTCGGAGGTGTCGGTCTGGTGGCCGCGGACGGAGCGGATCCAGCCTTTCTGCGACAGGAAGACGGTGATCGGCTCACGCTCGACCATCGCCTCCAGCGGCACCACTACTGCGGTGGGCGCGGAGCCGATCACGGTGCGGCGGGCGCCAAGCTCGGTCTTCTGGCCGAAGCGCTTTTTGATGTCGGTGATCTGGTCGGTCAGCGCCTGGCGCCGGAGCTCCGGGTCCTTCAGGAGCTTGCGCAGCTCCGCCCGCTCTTTGGTCAGCGCCTTGTGCTCCTTCCGGATCTCCAGCTCTTCCAGCTTGCGCAGGGCGCGCAGGCGCATGTTCAGCACCGCGTCGGCCTGCACCTCGGTCAGCTCGAAGGCCTTGATCAGCTCGGCCCTGGGGTCGTCCTCGTAGCGGACGATGCGGATCACCTCGTCAAGGTTCAGGTAGACGATCAGGAAGCCGTCCAGCACCTCCAGCCGATGGGCGATCTTCGCCAGCCGGTGCTCGGTCCGGCGGATCAGCACATCGATGCGGTGGGCCAGGTACTCGTCCAGCGCCTCCTTCAGCGTCATCACCCGGGGGATGCCCTGGGCGTCGAGGACGTTGAGGTTGAGCGAGACCCGCACTTCCAGGTCGGAGCTGCGGAACAGCTGCTCCATCAGCACGTCCGGGTCGACGTTCCGGCTCTTGGGCTCCAGCACCAGCCGGATGTCGTCGGCGGATTCGTCGCGGACATCGGCGAGGATCGGCACCTTCCGGCTGATCACCAGATCGGCGAGCTTCTCCACCAGGCGCGACTTCGGCACCTGGTAGGGGATCTCGTGCACGATGATCTGGAACTGGCCCTGGCTCAGCTTCTCCACCGTCCAGCGCGCCCGCAGGCGGAAGCCGCCGCGACCGGTGCGGTAGGCCTCCAGGATGGCATCCGGGGTCTCGACCAGCTCGCCGCCGGTGGGGAAGTCCGGACCCGGCACCCGCTTGACCAGCGTCTCGATGCTGGCCTCGGGGTGCTTCAGCAGGTGCAGCAGGGCGTCGCAGAGCTCGCCGGCATTGTGCGGCGGGATCGAGGTCGCCATGCCGACGGCGATGCCCTGGGCGCCGTTGGCCAGCAGGTTCGGAAAGCCGGCCGGCAGAACCACCGGCTCGCTGCCCGCCCCGTCATAGGTCGGGCGGAATTCGACCGCGTCCTCGTCGATGCCTTCCAGGAGCGCTTGGGCGATCTCGGTCAGCCGCGCCTCGGTGTAGCGCATGGCGGCGGCGTTATCGCCGTCCACATTGCCGAAATTGCCCTGCCCCAGGATCAGCGGATAGCGCTGGGAGAACTCCTGCGCCAGGCGCACCAACGCGTCATAGACTGCGGTGTCGCCGTGGGGGTGGAACTGGCCGATGACGTCGCCGACCACCCGCGCCGATTTTTTCGGCGGCGAGTCCGGGTTCAGGCGGAGCTGCCGCATGGCGTGCAGCAGGCGGCGATGCACCGGCTTTAGCCCGTCGCGCACATCCGGCAAAGAACGCGCCGTGATGGTCGACAGGGCATAGCTGAGATAGCGCTCGCCGAGCGCGTCGGCGAAGGGGATCGGAAGGACGGAGTCGGCCGGGGAGGAATCGCTCATGAGGGCGTGAAATTACCAGATGTTGTGGCGAATTTGCGATAGCGTTCCACATACCGTTGCCGGGCCGGCGGCACCGGGCGATGGGCCTGGCCGAACAGGGTCCGTTCCAGGAAATGGCCGGTCAGCGCCAGCCCTTGCGCCACCGAGGCCGGATCGGCATCGCCGCGCCCGATCAGGAATCCCGGCAGGGGCAGCAGGCGTTCGCGGTATGGCTCGCCCGCCGACAGCGACACCGCCCGGCCGGTGCGCGGGCTGACATAGGCCAGCTCGTCGTTGCGGCCGGACGCGGCGCAGCGTTCCAAGTCGAGGCCGAAGCCCAGCGCGCCGAGCAATCCGACCTCCCATTGCACATAGGCGGCGTCCCAATGGTCGCCGGTCAGGGTGTCCAGCAGCGCCAGCATGCCGTCGAACACCGGCGGATGCGCCTCGCGTTCCGGCAGCGCCGCCTCGACGACGGCACAGGCCGAGGAGAGCGCGGCCAGACGCAGGGCGTCGTCGATCAGCAGCGCGGCGGTGCTGCCGGCCGGCTCCAGGGTGTAGGAGCCGAGATGCTCGGCAAGGCGGGCGCGCCAGCGGGCGTGCACCTGTGTCCCGGGCTGCAGCGCGGCGCGCAGCTTCTGGCCGCGCGCCAGGCCGGCATGCCGGCCATGCTCGCGGGTCAGCAGCATGGCGATCAGCCCGGTCTCGCCATGGGCCCGGGTCGACAGCACGATGCCTTCGTCGGTCCAGTCCATGGCTAGCCGTCCCCGGGCCGGATGCGGCAGCGCGGGCATATCTGGGAATCGCCGATCATCGCCGGACTTTAGCCGCATTTCACGGCATGTTGGGCGTCGAGGATCGCGCCGATTTGCCGAATTCGGCAGAATCAGACTAGCTGTGTGACCCGTATCACCGTACCGATCTCCAGCCCCGTCTAGACAGGCCGCGGCCTCCAACGGAACCGGCCACACCAATACCAACACCAACCAACACAGGGGTCCGCTCGCGCGCCGGGCGGGACACACACAAGATGACATATCACAGAACGCTTGTTCCGGGGGCCTTGCGCGGTGCGCTGTGTACCCTTGCCGTCGTCACCGCCCTCTCGGCCTGCACCCGCACCGAGGTCACGGAACTGAACTGCGTGCGCGTCGCCGACGACCACTTGTCCAACCCGCGCGAGCAGTCCGCGGATACGGTGGTCTGCAACCCTCAACGGGTACGCCTCGTCTATCGCGACAAGTACTACGAACCGGAAGTCGTCACCGACGAAACCTGGTGACGGGACGGCCTCGCCGCGGATGGCGAGGCGGCCGGGACCGTCGATCGAAAAACGCCGCGCACTGTGGTGAATGCCACTTCGCTCCGCTCTGCCGCTGCTAGGCTCGGTGCCCATCATTACCGGAACCGGGCAGGCGGGACGATCATTGGCTGGGCGAATCAACATTGCCACCGCTGCGCTTATCCTGTCCTTGCGGCCGGCCGAGTTCATGAGGCCGCGGCCCTGGCTGACCGAACAGGAGAGGCAGGCCGGCCCTCCGCAGGGCATGTCGAACACGCTGTCGATGGTGTCCTGGTGGACCACCGACGAGATCCGCGACAGCTTCCAGGTCGCCAACCAGGTATGGGAGCAGGCGAATATCCGGTTCTCGCCCGTCCATATCGAGCGGCGGACCGAACGGGTGCAGAACAATGAGCGCACCATCTATGTCGACCTGACCAACCGCCTGGGTCGGGTCTATGACCGGAAGATCGTCGCCGCATTCGTCCAGTCGCTTGCATCGAACCATGGCGGCATCGCCGGCGGTCGGCTGGCAATCGTCGCGAAGCGGCTCCTGACAATCCAGTCGACAGAGATGCGGGGTGTTGTGCTGGCCCACGAATTGGGGCATGTGCTGGGGTTGGCGGACCGGTTCGGACCCAATGTCGGCAACCTGATGTTCCACAACCAAACGCCCGGCGGACGGCCCAACCGGGACCTCGACGAATTCCAGGCACGATACGCCCGGGAACGCGCAGAACGGCTCTATCGATGAACTCTCGACCGCGCGTCGGAGCGAGGCCGGACCTTCGCACGATCATGCTGACGGCCATCCTGATCGGCCTCACCGCCTGCGAGGCGACGCCGCGCTCCGGCCGCTGCGCCTTCGTCGACCTGGAACACCTGGCGCGGCCGCGCGATATCGGCGGCAAGACGCTGATCTGCAATCCCATGCGCGTAAGCGCCGCCTATCGGGACCAGTACTTCCCCGGCTATGAGTGGGGCGACGAGACGTGGTGACGCGGGCGACCGCTTGATCCTCGCCGCGGCGCCCATGCGGTGGCATCTTGGCGCCATCGCCGACACGGGACCGGACCTCAGACCATGCTGACCAGACGAGACGTTCTCCGGCAGTCGCTGCGCGGCGCCCTGGGCCTCGGCACGCTTGCAACCGGCCTTGCCGCTTGCGGCACCCCGCGCCCCGCCTCGCGCTGCGAGTTCGTCAGCCAACAGCACCTGGTCCGGCAGCGCGACGGCTCCGGCCGGACCCTGATCTGCAACCCGCAGCAGGTCAACGCCCGCTACCGGGAGCGCTATTTCCCGGGCTATCAGTGGGGCGACCCGCGCTAGGGCCGTTCACGCGTTGTAGTCCAGGCCCCAGTCGCTGTACCGGTCGGGGTCGTCGATCCAGCTTTCGCGGACCTTGACGAACAGCCGGACATGCACCCGGCAGTCGAGGATCTCCTCCAGTTCCAGCCGGGCGGCCGTCCCGATCGCCTTGATCATCTGGCCGCCCTTGCCGAGCACGATGGCCTTCTGGGTGTCGCGCTGGACGAAGATGACCTGGGAGATGGCGATGCTGCCATCGTCGTGCTGTTCCCAGCTCTCGGTCTCGACCGTGACGGCGTAGGGGAGCTCCTGATAGAGCCGCAGGAACAACTTCTCGCGGGTGATCTCGGCCGCCAGCAGCCGTTCCGGCATATCGGAGAGCTGGTCCTCGGGATAGAGCCACGGACCCTCCGGCACCGCCGTCGCCAGCGCCGATCGCAGGTCGCCGATCCCGTCGGCCGTCAGGGCGGAGATCATGAAGGTGGCGGAGAAATCGCCCGCGGCGTTGAGCGCCTCGCTGAGCGCCAGCAGCATCGGCCGCTTCACCGCGTCGATCTTGTTGAGCGCCAGGATCGCCCTCCGGCCGGCGGATGCGAGGCCGTCGATGATGGCCTGGGTCTCCGGCTTGATCTTGCCGGCGGTGGCGTCGACCAGCAGGACCACGAGGTCGGCATCCTGGGCCCCCTGCCAGGCCGCCGCGACCATCGCCCGCTCCAACCGGCGCTTGGGCTGGAAGATGCCCGGCGTGTCGACGAAGACGAGCTGGCTGTCGCCCTCCAGGGTGATGCCCAGGACCCGGGTGCGGGTGGTCTGGACCTTGGGCGAGACGATCGCGACCTTGGAGCCGACCAGGGCGTTCAGCAGGGTCGACTTGCCGGCATTGGGCGCGCCGACCAGTGCGACGAAGCCGCAGCGGGTCGCGGTCACGGCCCGCCGCCCTCGGCGCGCAGCGTATCGAGCAGCCGGCCTGCGGCCTGACGTTCGGCGACGCGCTTCGAGGCGCCCGACGCGGTCGCCGGCGGATGGCCGGCGATGCTGACCTCGATCTCGAAGACCGGGCGGTGGTCCGGCCCGCTGCGCGAGACGGTGCGGTAGTCCGGCAGCGGCAGCCCGCGCGCCTGGGCCCATTCCTGCAGCGCGGTCTTGGCGTCCTGGGGCGGCCGTTCGTGGCGCTCGATGGCATCGGCGAAGGCGCCGCGGATGAAGTCGCGGGCCGCCGGCAGGCCGCCGTCGAGATACAGCGCGGCGATAACCGCCTCGCAGGCATCGGCGAGGATCGCGTCGTTCTCGCGCCCGCCGGCCTCCGCCTCTCCGGGCGACAGGATCAGATGCGCGCCGAGCCCGATCGCCCGGGCGACCTGCGCCAGCGTCTCGCGCCGCACAAGGGCGGTGTGCCGGCGCGCCAGCGAGCCCTCGGGCTCGTCGGGAAACCGCTCCAGCAGCCAATCGGCGATGACCAGGCCGAGCACCCGGTCGCCCAGGAACTCCAGGCGCTCGTAGCCGAACCGCGCCCCGCCGCGATCCTGGGGATCGGTGCTGGGATGGGTCAGCGCCTCGCGCAGCAGGCTCGCATCCGTGAACCGGTGGTCGAGCGCGCGCGACAGGGCGTCGTGTTCGGAAGTGGGCCGTGCCATCGTCAGGAGGCGGTTCGAGCCATGTCCGCGATGTCAGTCGATGCCGGTGAACATGCGGTCGAACCGAAGCGCCCAGGGCCATTTCCAGATTTCCCAGGCACTTGCACCCTCCAGGCTCAGCCAAATGAACTCCGCCCGACCGACCAGGTTTTCGGCGGGGACGAATCCAACCAGGGTCGACCGGCTGTCCCGACTGTTGTCGCGGTTGTCGCCCATCATGAAATAATGACCCTCGGGCACCCGAAACTTCCGCGTATTGTCGGTACTCAATCCATCCGAGATTTCGCGAATCTCGTGCACGACGCCGTTGGGGAGCGTCTCGTCGAACAGCAACGCAATCGCCTCGCCGGACGCCGATTGCTGGGCACCGATGGGGTCGCGACGAACCGGTTCTTCGTTGATGTGAAGGATGCCGCCCCTGACCTGAATGACGTCGCCGGGCAAGCCGATCAAGCGCTTGATATAGGTCTGCGACGGATCGGTTGGCAGCTGGAAGACGATGACGTCGCCGCGCTCCGGATCGCTGCTGAAGATCCGGCCCTCGAACAGCGGCACGCTGATCGGCAGCGAGTAACGGCTGTAGCCGTAGCTGAATTTCGACACGAACAGGAAATCGCCCTCCAGCAGCGTCGGCTCCATGGATGACGACGGGATGTTGAACGGCTGGTAGGCCAGCGTGCGCACCGTCATGGCCACCAGCAGGGCGTATATGAGCGTTCGGACGATTTCCCAGAATCCGTCGCCCGAGGCTGTCGATTTCATTTCCGGGGACTTGCTGACGTCGCTATCGCGACCCTGTATCGGGTCCCCATCGGGCGGAGTCAAACGGCGCTTCCCTTTTCCTGTTCCGCGGCCGCCGGCATCGCCTCGATGATGACGAATGCCTGGGCCTGCGGAAAATCGTCGGTGATGGTGAGATGGATCGAGGCGGTCATGCCATCCGGCACCATGGCCTCCAACCGGGCCTTGGCGCCGCCGGTCAGCCGGATGGTCGGCTTGCCGCCGGGCAGGTTGACGACCCCCATGTCCCGCCAGAACACGCCTTTCCGCAAGCCGGTGCCCAGCGCCTTGGAGCACGCCTCCTTGGCGGCGAAGCGCTTGGCATAGCTGGCCGCGCGCAGCCGGCGGCGGTCGGACTTCGTGCGCTCCACCTCGGTGAAGACGCGGCCGGTGAAGCGATCGCCGAAGCGCTCCAAGGTGCGCTCAACCCGACGGATGTCGATAATGTCGTTGCCGATGCCGATGATCATGGATCAGGCGGACTTCTCGTCCTCGGCATCGGCGCGGGCGGCGTCCATGGCGGCGCGCATGCGCTTGATGCTGCTGTCCAGCCCGCCGAAGATCGCCTCGCCGACCAGGAAATGCCCGATGTTCAGCTCGACGATCGTCGGGATCGCGGCGACCGGCCCGACCGTATCGAAGGTCAGGCCGTGACCGGCATGGCATTCCAGGCCGATCGCCTCGGCATGGGCGGCGGCGATGCGGATGCGTTCCAGCTCAGCCTCCTGTACCGGTCCGGGCAGCGCCTCGCAATAGGCGCCGGTGTGCAGTTCGACCACCGGCGCGCCGAGCCGGACCGCGGCGTCGAGCTGGGCCGGGTCGGGATCGACGAACAGCGAGACGCGGATGCCCGCCTCGCCCAGCCGGTCGACGTAGTGCTGCAAGTGGTTATGTCCACCGACGGCGTCCAGGCCGCCCTCGGTCGTCACCTCCTCGCGCCGCTCCGGCACGATGCAGGCGGCATGGGGGCGGTGGCGCAGGGCGATTGCCAACATCTCGTCAGTCGCCGCCATTTCCAGGTTCAGCGGCAGGTCGATCTCGGCGCGCAGCCGCTCGATATCGAGGTCGCTGATGTGGCGCCGGTCCTCGCGCAGATGGGCGGTGATCCCGTCGGCCCCGGCCGACGCGGCCAGCTTGGCGGCGCGCACCGGATCGGGATGCTTGCCGCCGCGGGCGTTGCGGATGGTGGCGACGTGGTCGATGTTCACGCCCAGTCTCAGGGGTCTGCTCATGATTGTTGTCCTTCTTCCCTACCTGGTGAAGGAGCCTATACGAGGAATGCTTGCGGGCTGCACCGCGTTTTTAAGGCCCTGGGCTAGGACGGCACCGCGCCGCGATGCCATGCGCATCGCAAGCGGTACCGGACGACGTTCCAGGGCCTTGAAAACGCGGCCCTGCGGGTCGTCCAGACAGGCGCGATTGCTGCGTTGCGAAGGCTTGACGATGCGCAAGGCATCGCCCGCGCCTCCGCGCCTAACACTCGCGCCTGTCTGGACGATGCAGCCCGTAAGCATTCCTCGTATAGGCTCCTACTATCCGCTGCGCGCGCGATCGACGGCGCTGATTACCGGCGTGGCCCGCAAGGCCGCGATGATGTTCGACAGGTGACGCACATCGGCGACGTCGATGTCGATCAGCATCTCGAAGAAATCGGTCGAGCGGTGGGTGATCTTCAGATTGGTGATGTTGCCGCCATTCTTGCCGATCACCGTCGACAGGGTGCCGAGGCTGCCCGGCTCGTTGGCGATCACCGCGTGCAGGCGGCCGGTATGCTCGTCGGGCGCGGCATCCCAGCTCACATCCAGCCAGCGCTCCGGCGTGTCGTAGAAGCTCTCCAGCGTGTCGCAGTCGATGGTGTGGATGGTCACCCCCTTGCCGGTGGTGACGATGCCGACGATGCGGTCGCCGGGGATCGGGTGGCAGCAGCGGGCGTAATGTACCGCCATGCCGGGGATCAGGCCCCGGATCGCCAGGGGCTGGTCCTTGCCCTTGGCCTGGCTCTTGCGCGCCCGGGTGATGGGCACGACCTTGCCGTCCTTCTGCTGGCCCTGGGACCGGTGGCCGGGAAAGACCGCGTTGAAGACCTCTCGGGCGCCGTTCAGCCCGGCGCCGATATTGGCGTAGATGTCCTCGACCACCGTCGCCTTGAAGATCTTCAGGACGCCTTCCAGCGCCTTCTCGGTGAAGTCGTAGCCTTCCTGGCGAAACACCTTCTGCAGCATGGCGCGGCCGAGCTCGACATACTGGCTGCGCTGTTGCAGGCGGACGAAGCGGCGGATGCGCGCCTTGGCCTTGCCGGTGACGACGAAGCGCTCCCATTCCGGCGACGGCGTGGAGGTCTTTGAGGTGATGATCTCGACCTGGTCGCCGTTCTGCAGGTGCTGGCGCAGCGTCACCAGCCGGCCATTGACCTTGGAGCCGACGCAGGTGTCGCCGATCTCCGAGTGCACCGCATAGGCGAAGTCGACCGGCGTGGCGCCCTGGGGCAGGGCGATCAGCAGGCCCTTGGGCGTGAAGCAGAAGACCTGGTCCTGGAACAGCTCCATCTTGGTGTGTTCCAGGAATTCCTCCGGCTTCTGGGCATGCTCCAGAATGTCCAGAAGCTCGCGCAGCCAGCGGAATTGCGGCCCGCCCTGGCTGGGCTGGCCCTGCTTGTACGCCCAATGGGCGGCGACGCCGTATTCCGCCACCTGGTGCATGTCGCGGGTGCGGATCTGCACCTCGATGCGCTGCTGGAACGGCCCGATGATCGCGGTGTGCAGCGACTGATAGCCGTTCGGCTTGGGCGTGGAGAGGTAGTCCTTGAAGCGGCCCGGCAGCGAGGCGTAGCGGCTGTGCAAGAGGCCCAGCGCTTGGTAGCAATCCGCCATCTCGTCGACCAGCACCCGCAGCGCCATGATGTCGAGCAGTTGCTCGAAGGCCATGTTCTTGCGCTGCATCTTGCGCCAGATCGAATAGGGGCGCTTTTCCCGGCCGGTGACCGTGGCGTCGACGCCGCCCTCGGTGAGGATCTCGGTCAGCTCACGCATGACCCGGGCGATCAGGTCACCGCCCTCCTCCTTCAACTGCGCCAGCCGGCGCACGATGCTGTCGCGGGCGTCCGGGTTGAGATGGGTGAAGGCCAAGTCTTCCAACTCGTCCTTCATCTCGTGCATGCCGATGCGCTCGGCCAGCGGGGCGTAGATCTCCAGCGTCTCGCGGGCGATCCGGCGGCGCTTGTCCTCGTTGCGGATGGCGTCCAGCGTGCGCATGTTGTGCAGCCGGTCGCACAGCTTGACCAGCAGCACCCGGATGTCGCGGGACATGGCGACGACCAGCTTGCGGAAGTTCTCCGCCTGCTTCGACGTGTCGCTCTGCAGTTCCAGCTTCGACAGCTTGGTGACGCCGTCGACCAGCGTGCTGATTTCCTGGCCGAACTTCTCCTCGATGTCCTCCAGGGTCGCGACCGTATCCTCGACCGTGTCGTGCAGCAGGCCGGTGACGATCGAGCCGGTGTCCAGCTTCATGTCGGCGAGGATGCCGGCGACCTCGAGCGGATGCAGGAAATAGGCGTCGCCGGAAGCCCGGCGCTGGCTGCCATGGGCCTTCATGGAGAAGACGTAGGCGCGGTTGATCAGATCTTCGTCTGCGTCCGGATCGTAGGCCTTGACCCGCTCGACCAGCTCGAACTGGCGGATCATCGCGCGCCCCCCGCCGGCCGTGCGGCCCGGCCGCCCGGGGCTACCGGCGCGTGATCAATTTCGGTTCTGGGCTGTTCATGGCGCACGTGGATCAGACCACCCGATGCTCGGTTCGGCGGCCCGATTCCGCCGGCGGGCGATCGCCGCCCGCCGATACCGGACCGTTATCCCAGGATGTCGTCCTCACCGGGCGTCGCGTCATCGGATACCACCGGAGGTTCGTCCGTCGCCTCGATCGGCGCGGCGGCCTCCTCTTCCGGCACATCGGCTTCCGGCATATCGGCGACATCCGGCTGCGGCATTGCGCCGACATCCGGCTGCGGCATGACGTCGCCGCCAAGCTGGGGCCCGGCATCGCCGCTGCCCGGCATCCATTCCTCTTCGCCGGCCATCAGCTCGATGATGTCCTCTTCCGGCTCCTCCGGCTCATGGACCTTCTGATAGTCCTTGACCAGGGCGTCGGAGAGCTCCTCCAGCGAAATGGTCTCCTCGGCGATCTCGCGCAGCGCCACGACCGGGTTCTTGTCGTTGTCGCGATCGACGGTGAGCGGCGCGCCGGCGGAAACGTCGCGGGCCCGGCGGGCGGCATTCATGACCAGCTCGAACCGGTTGGGAATCTTGGTGACGCAGTCTTCAACGGTAACGCGGGCCATGCCGTTCCTTCTCCAAACACCCTTTGAGACAATATATGTGCGCGCCGGTGGGCAGGCAACAAAAGCACACAAAGCCGCTTCCGAACCCGACAGGGCCCGAAACCGGCGGTCCGCGCCCGCCGGTGGCGTTCCCGGCGGCGCGGCCGGGTTGTAGCGGAATTCGGGCTCCGGGTGCAAGCACCACATGCCAGGCCCATATAGCCTCGGGGTGGTGTCGCATCGATGCTCCGCAATCATAGATACCGGTAACGTCTCCGTGAGAATTTACTAAAATGCGAGGAACAATTCTGACTATCCATAAGAAACGATTGACCTTCGGGGTCGAAGCGTCTACGCCGTTACTCAGCCGTAATTCAAGAATTCGACTTATAGCAAAGGCGTAGATATGATTTTCTACAAAGAAGAGAGATTGGCGCTCTTCATAGATGGGGCCAATCTTTACTCTGCGGCCCGTTCCCTTGGTTTCGACATCGACTATAAGCGCCTGTTGGAGTTGTTCGCGAAAAAGGGGCGCCTGATTCGCGCGTTCTACTATACGATGCTTGTCGAAGACCAAGAGTATTCGCCGATCCGTCCTCTGATCGACTGGCTGGACTACAACGGCTATACGATGGTCACCAAGCCGATCAAGGAGTTCACCGACTCCCAGGGACGTCGCAAGTCCAAGGGCAGCGTCGATATCGACCTGTCCGTCGACGCGCTGGAGATGACCGACAAGGTCGACCACATCCTGCTGTTCTCCGGCGACGGCGATTTTCGCCGCCTGGTCGAAGCGATCCAACGCAAGGGCGTGCGGGTGACGGTGGTCAGCACGGTGAAGGCGCACCCGCCCATGGTGGCGGACGACCTGCGGCGCACCGCCGACAACTTCATCGAGCTGCAGGATCTGGCGCCGCACATCCAGCGCACCGCCCCGGCGCATCAGCGCCCGACGGAGTATGCCGAAGCGGCCGACCAGGACGTCGACGACGAGGCGCTGGACGACGAGCTGGACGGCGAGACGGAAGCCGCCTACTACCGCACCGCCTGACCCGCGGGCATCGCCGCTGCCGCGCGAAGGCCCTTCGCGCCACGGCGGATTTGTGTACAACACGCAGGCCGGATGGCGGCGGATGCCGCTGCCCGGTTCCTTTTGTGCACGGGACGGGACATGGCGATGCAGGGTGAGCGGGCCGACGGGCAACTGTCGCTGTTGGAGACGGGTGCGGTAACGCCGCCGGCCGAACCGGCGCAGCCCGGACGCGACTGCCCGCTCTGCCCGCGCCTGGCCGAGTTCCGCGGCGAGAACCGGGACAAGTTCCCGGATTTCCACAACGCCCCGGTCGACTCCTTCGGGCCTGTTGGCGCCCCGGTGCTGGTGGTCGGCCTGGCGCCCGGCCTGCGCGGCGCCAACCGCACCGCCCGCCCCTTCACCGGCGACTATGCCGGCGACCTGCTCTACGCGACCCTGACCAAGTTCGGCCTCGCGACGGGCGACTACGACTGCCGCCCCGATGACGGCCTGACTCTCACCGGATGCCGCATCACCAACGCGGTGCGCTGCGTGCCGCCGGAGAACAAGCCGATCGGCCAGGAAATCAAGGCCTGCCGCCCCTTCCTGGCCGGCGAGCTGGCCGCCATGCCGAACCTGGAGATCGTCGTCGCGCTGGGCGGCGTCGCCCACCGCGCGGTCCTGGCGGCGCTGGGCCTGAAGCAATCCGCCCTGCCCTTCGCCCACGGCGCCGTGCACGCCCTGACCCCCGGCTCGGCAGGCCCCCGCCACCTCGCCGACAGCTACCACTGCTCTCGCTACAACACGAACACCGGCAAGCTGACCACCGAGATGTTCGAGGCGGTGTTCGCGGAGGTGGCGCGGCGGATCGGCTGAGCGCCGCTACTCTGTCTTCGGCGGATTGGACGCGATGGGACGCCAGGTCCGGGCGACGGTCTCATACATACTCACCAGTTCCGCGGCGGCCCCGTCGAGCGGCCGGTCGGCCGGATGGACCAGGACGAGGTCGACCTCGACCGGCGGCTGGAACGGAACCGCGCGGATGCCCGGCACCACGGCGTGATCATGGACGACGGAGATCATGATCGAGACCCCGATCCCCTGCTTGACCAGGGTGCTGGCGGCGTCGATGGATCCGACTTCGAAATGCAGATGCGGCCGCGCCTGCGCGTCCTTGAAGGTCTGTTCCACCCGCATACGCGTCGGCGTCTTGTCGGTCCCCAGGATGCAGGTGATGCCATCAAGGTCGTGCGGCGTAATGACATCCCTGTCGCTCAGGGCATGTCCGGAAGGCACCAGGCACATCAATCCCAATGTCCTCAGCGGCCTGACCTGGACCGCGGGGTCGTCGACGGGCGACGTGCACAATCCCAGATCGTGCAGCTTCTCCCCGACCTCCGCGACGATCTGGGACCGCGACCGCAGTTCCAGCGACAGGGTGATCTCCGGGTGCTGGCAGATGAATTGGGCGATCACGCCGCTGACCGCGCCCATGGCGAAGCCGGGCAGCGCTGCCAGCCTGAGATGCCCACCCTTTCGGGACCGAATGCCCTGGGCGGCCTCGGCAATGCGGTCCAGGCCGACGAAGCAGCGTTCGACCTCGCCGGACAATTCCACGGCTTCCTGGCGCGGTGTCAGCCGCCCCCGGCGCCGATCGAACAGTCGTAGTCCAATTCCGGCTTCAAGATCGGATAACAGGCGGCTCACTGCGGGCTGCGAAATTCGCATGCGCTCCGCGGCCCGGACGACGGTGCCGGCATCCATCACCGCCTTGAAGGCCTCCAACTGTCGAAACGTGAGCATCTGGTCACCGATCGAAACGCGTTGGCGGCATCCGGCCGCCCGCCGGATGCAGAAATGCGGCAGCGGATGGTTCGGAATGTGGAGAACATATAGGCAAGGGATGGAACGGACCGTAAGGATGAGGCGCAGCTATGGGAGTCAATCCGAATTCGCGGGCCATGCGTTGGCGGCCTTGGCGAATGCGTCGATAAATTCGGCCGCAATCCCATCCGGTGGTCGGTTGACCGGGTAGAGGACGGCAAGCGTCGCGGACACCTTCGGCCGAAAGCGGATGACGTGCAATTCTTCGCCGTAAGCGTAGTCGAAGCTCAGGCGCGCGCCGACAAAGATGCCGACACCCTGGGCCACAAGTGCCGAGGCGGCGTGAACGGTCGTCACTTCGACGCGAACGTCCGGCCGTGCACCGGCATCACTGAATACGTGCATGAGTCGTTGGCGCAGCGGTGTCCGATCGATCCCGAATATGCATCTCACGCCATCCAGATCCCGTGGCCCGATGCTTTCGCGATCGCTGAGCGCGTGACCCGCCGGCACGAGACACATGCACTCCGTTTCGACAAGCGGCCGAACCCCGACATCCGGCCCTTCGATCGGCATGCTCGCCAGGCCGATATCATGCATGCCGGCCGCAAGGCCTTCCAAGATCTGCGGACGAGTTCTGGATTCCAGGGAGATGTAGACCTCCGGGTGCCGGTCCAGGAACTCTCGCACGACACCGGTGATAGGGCCGGAGGTGAACGCCGGTAGCGCGACGAGCCTGAGATTGGTGGACTTGCGGCGACCGATTCGCTCGGCCGCCCCAACGATCCGCTCCAGGCCGATCAAGGACCGGTCGACCTCGGCATAGAGTTCCCAAGCCTCGCCACGGGGGGTCAGCCGTCCTTTGCGCCGTTCGAACAATCCATAGCCCACGGCCGTTTCCAAGTCGGACAACAGCCGGCTCACTGCAGGCTGCGACAGCCGCATGATCTCAGCCGCCTTTACGACCGATCCGGCCTCTATCACGGATTTGAGCGCCTCCAACTGTCGAAACGTCAGCATCTGGTCACCGATCGGAACGCGTTGGGGCCCTCTTATGCCGTCCGTTTATAACAACAGCACATACCGAACACACAATTATTCATTTGACCCGAGAGGAATTTCGACCGAGCGTTGTTCGCGTGAAGATTGAGTGACGCGTGCCATTCGAGACGCGTTCTGGCCATCGTTCCCAAACCGGGGGTGCGGACGATGAATCGGTCTTTCCCACTGTTTCCAACGTAAATTTTCCGTGCCCGGTGGCCGCTGCACCAGGCTGACCGCGTGATCCGGCTGGATCGCGCCTCCAACCACTGATTGCATCGCGACCCGGCGCACCTGCGCGTCCGGGACTGGAGGAACTATGCGCCTGTCCAGCGGTACGAGCCTGATTGCAGCGGTTGGCTTAGTGGTCGGCATGGGGTGGGCGATCCAGCCGGGTGCGGCGCAGGAGGGCGACGCGGCCCCGGTCCAGGTGGCCGAGGCGGCTCCGGTCATCGAGCCGGAGATGGCGGAGACCGAGGGACCGGACGCAATCTCATTGGCGCCCTGGGCCGAGGAGGCCGAGGCCGACACCGTGGAGTTGGCGAAGTCCCGGGACGGCCAGGATCCGTCGGCGGACCAACTCCAGGCCATCCAGCCCCTGGCCGCCACGAACTCGGCCACCTCCTCGGGCGGGTCGGCGAGCGCGCCGGGTCTGGGCGACAGCGCGCCGAGCGAGCGGGTGGACCCGTTCGTGGGCAGCTTCTCCACCGCGGTGCCGATCCAGGTGCCGGGCTTCCACGGCATCGCGCCGAGCCTGGCGCTCACCTACAACTCGTCGCGCGGCAACGGCCTCGCCGGCGTGGGCTGGTCGCTGTCCGGCCTGTCGGCGATCGAGCGGGCCTCGCCGGGCAAGGGCACGCCGGCCTATGACGGCTCCGACATCTTCCTGCTCGACGGCCAGGAGCTGGTGCCGTGCGTGACCGGCACGATCAGCCCGAGCTGCGACACCGGCGGCACCCATGCGACCGAGGTCGAGAGCTATCTGCGCATCAAGCAGGACACGACCGCCAACACCTGGGAGGTCACCGGCCGGGACGGCACCCTGACCACCTATACGGCGGTCATGGGCCCGAACACCACGGCGCCGGCCAACACCTATCGCTGGGCCATCGCCAGCGTGGTCGACACCCACGACAACACCGTGACCTACGCCTGGTGGTGCGACGGGACACCAGTGGTCCAATGCTACGCGGACACCATCACCTACAACTCCAGCACCGTCGAATTCCACTGGGAGGGACGGCCGGACCCGATGAGCTTCGCCATGGGCACGGGCACCCTTGGCAATACCGTGCTCCGTCTGAAGAGCATCGACGTGCGGACCGGCGTCCACCAGGTGCGCGCCTATGCGCTGACCTATCCAGCGGACAGCGCCGCCACCGGCCGCTCGCTGCTGGGCGATGTTCAGATGTTCGGTACCGACGCCACGCTAGATGCCTCGGGCACGGTGACCGCCGGCACCAGCCTGCCGAAGACCGTGTTCGACTATGCCAGCCAGGCGGCCGGATTCGCCGCCGGCGCGGTCTGGAGCACCGACCACGCGGGAACGACCTATGAAGGCGGTCAGGTGACCTATGCCGACGTCACCGGCGACGCCCGCGCCGACATGATCTTCCATAAATCAGACAACACGATCTGGGTCTCGGTCGCGACGACATCCGGCTTTTCGGCAAGCAGCCAATGGGCGGCGCCGGGGGGATCGCATCAGTCGGACCAGGCCTCATTCGCCGATGTCGACGGCGACGGCAAGGTGGATCTGGTCTTCCGCAAGACGAACAACGAGATCGGGATCTTCAAATCGACGGGCAGTGGCTTCACCGCGGCGACAAGCTGGCTCGCGATGGGCGGCGACTATCTGCCAAGCCAGGCACTGTTCAGTGACGTCAATGGTGACGGTAGGAGCGATCTGGTCTTCCGAACCGTCACGTCGTCCTGCTCGAATTTCACCAACACGCTCGGCGGTTGTTACAATCGCGTTTGCGTGCCGGCCTTCTGCCCTGCCGGGTCGCAGATGATTGAAAATCTCGGGTGCAGCTATATCACCTGCAACAAGGACGATGGCGGGATCGTTTCGCGAGCGATCTGCCAGACCTGCCAGCATTTTCAGGGCGTCAAGGTTGGCCTCTCCGACGGTACCGGATTCGGAACACCAAGCACTTGGGTTAGCGATTTTCCCGGCGATGACGGTGACTATCAGCCGGATCAGGTGAAGCTGGCCGACCTTAACGGCGACGGTCAGACAGATCTGGTCTTCCGGGATGGGAGCAACGCGCTTCAGGTCTCGCTGTCGACCGGAACCGGATTCACGACACCGGCGCAATGGGTCAGTCTGGGCGGAAGCTACTATTCCGGACAGCTTCAGCTCGGCGATGCCAACGGCGACGGAAAGACCGATGTGTTCTTCCGCGAGGTATCGGGATCCTGCACGACGTTCTCATCCACACAGGAGATCTGCACCCATGATTGCCCAACGGCGAGTTGCCCGTCGGGCGCGACGATCCTGAGCTACTCCTGTGAGTTTATCGAGTGCAACAAGGATGACGGTGGGCGCAGGACGATTACCCAATGTGAGAGCTGCTCCCAGAACGGGCTGAATTTCAAGGTGCTGCTGTCCTTGGGCGACGCATTCACGTCGCCTGAGATTTGGCTGGTGGAGAACAGCGCCCACAGTTCCGGGCAGGCGAAATACGCCGACGTCAATGGCGATGGGCGGACGGATCTCATCTTCCAGTCATCGTCGAACGAGATGCGGGTGTCCTTGTCCGAAGGTGACGGCTTCGCGGCGCCTGCGGTTTGGGCCACCCCGGGCGGCACCTATGACGACAGCCAGGCGCTGTATGCCGACGTCGATGGCGACGGGCGCACCGATCTGCTGTTCCGCGACACCAATCAGACGGTCACGGCCTATCTCGGCACGCCGGCCGGCGTGCCAACCGATGCGCTGACATCCGTCACAAACCCCCTCGGCGGCTCGACGACCATCGCCTACACCCCGTCCTCGGCCTGGACAAACCAGACCCTGCCGATGGTCCTGCAGACCGTCTCCGCCATCACCACCGATGACGGGCGCGGCAACACGGCGACCACGTCCTACGCCTATGAGGGCGGGCTGTGGGATGCGGAGGAGCGGCGGTTCCTCGGGTTCCGCAAGGCCACGACCACGCTGCCTTGCATCGCCGGGGAGGCGCAGTGCCCCTACACCGAGACGACCTTCCGGCAGGACCGGGCTTCGGCCGGGCGGGTGGAGCAGGCGGATCGGTTCGACGGCGCCGGCACGCTGCTGACCCGGGCGGTAGAGGAGTACGACGTCAACGACACGATTACCCCCTACACCGCGCTCAACATCGCGTCCGAGAGCCACATCATCGTCGGGGCCGTCACCCGGCGCACCCGGGTGACCCGCGAGTTCGACGATTACGCCAATGTGGTCCTGGAGACCGCGCATGGCGACGCCGACGTGCTGGGCGACGAGATCACCGCCGCCACCGACTACAGCCCCGCCACCGGCGACTACATCGTCAGCCTGCCGGCCCGTATCCGCAGCTTCGAGGGGGCCGACACCACCGGCACCCTGCTGATCGAAAGCCGCATCCTCTACGACAACGCCACCGACTGGGCGACGCCGCCCCTGCGCGGCGATCCGACCGAGACCCAGGACTGGCTCGACACCGCGGCCGGCTTCATCGTGTCCAGCGCGGTGTACGACGGGTCCGGCAATCTCAAGGTCTCCATCGACCCGTTGGGCCGTCGCACGGAGATCGATTACGAAACGGGTTTCAACCTCTACCCGATCGCCCAGCGCAACCCGCTCTTCTTTGCCCCCTCCAACGATTCCCGCCACCAGACCAGCACCCAATGGGACACGGTGTGCGGCGTGCCGACGGTCGTAACCGACCTGAACGGCAACGACACCACCACCCAGTACGACGCGCTTTGCCGCCCGATCCGCACCGACCTGCCCGATGGCGGCTTCACCATCACCAGCTACAACGGCATCGGCGACCCGACGGCGCAGTACGTCGAAACCCAGACACCGCCAGCCGACGGCTCGGGCAACGTCTGGGCACGGGTGTACATGGACGGCTTCGGCCGGCCCTACCGCAGCATCGCCAAGGGCCCGGCGGTCGGCCAGGACATTACAGCCGACACCGCCTATGACGACCGCGGCAATGTCGCAAGCCAGACGGCGCCCTACTACACAGGCGACCCGGTCTACACCACCACCTTCGATTACGACGCCCTCGACCGCCCGGTCGCCGCCAACCATCCCGACGGCAACTGGACCGAGACGGACTACGGCGTTGCCGGCGTGTTCGTCAGCACCACGACGACGGACGAGCTCGGCCACCCGATCGCCCTGCATCTCGACGCCTTCGGCCGGGCGGTGCGCAAGGAGGAGCCGCTGGGCGCGGCCACCGTCAAGACCGACTACACCTATGACGCCCTCGGCCGGCTGACCGGCATCGCCGACGATGTGGAGAACACCTGGGCCTACACCCATGACAGCCTGGGCCGCACGCTCATCATCGACGACCCGGATCTCGGGGTCTGGACCAAGACCTATGACAATGCCGGGCAGCTGCTCACCCAGACCGACGCGCTCGGCCAGGTGACCCGCTTCACCTATGACGCCCTCGGCCGCATGCTCACCAAGACGGCCCGCGACGGCACCGCCCAGGCGGAGCTCACCACCTACACCTACGACGAGGCGGTCGCCGGTTTCCACAACATGGGCCTGATGACCCGGGCGGAGAACCCGTCCGGCATCTTGCGCTATCGCTATGACCCGCTCGGCCGCGAGACCCAGCGCATCTACACAATCGACGGCAGCGACTACACGCTGGCCAGCGGCTTCGACATCGCCGGCCAGCTGATCTGGCAGGACTATCCGGACGGCGACTCCGTCGGCTCCGCCCTCGACCCGATCACCTACGACGCCACCGGCCGGCTTTACGCGGTTCCTGGACTCGTCACCCATACCGCCTATGACGCGGGCGGCAACGCAGAGGCAGTGGCCTTCGCCAATGGTGTCGTCACCGGGTATGGCTATTCCGATCATCGCGGCTGGCTGGATAGCCTGGTCACTCTCTCCGGTGCAGCCACGGTCCAGAACATGACCTACGGCAGAGATCCGGCGGGTCAGATCACGTCTGTTGCCAGCCCCCTTGCCGATGAGAGTTGGACCTACGGCTACGACGCCCTGCGCCGCCTGCTGTCGGCCACCAACATCGACAACGCGGCCCACAGCCGGACCTACACCTACGACACCGTCGGCAACATGCTGACAAATTCCGGCGTCACCGGCACCTACAGCTATCCCGCGGCGGGCAGCCCGCGGCCGCATGCCGTCACCTCGGTCGGCTCCTGGAACTACACTTACGACGCCAACGGCAACATGACGGCCGGCGCCGGCCGCACCTACACCTACAACGGCGACAACCTGCCGACCCAGATCGACACCCAGACCTACACCTACGGCCCGGACGGCGAGCGCTGGAAGACCGTGGACAGCGCTCCCGGCGGCGGCACCACCCTCTACCTCGGCGGCAGCATCGAGATCGCCGCCGGCGTGACGACCAAATACCTGCCCGGCAGCGCCAAGCGCGTCGGCAGCCCCGGCGACCCGCTGGTCGAGACCTTCTGGCTGCACCACGACCACCAGGGCTCGATCCAGGCCATCACCGACACCGCCGGCAACCAGGTCCAGCGCTTCACCTACTACCCCTATGGCGACCGCATCGCGACGGCCACTGCGCATGAGGAAAGCAAGGGCTGGATCGGCGAGCGGCAGGACGCCACCGGGCTGTTCTACCTCCATGCGCGGTACTACGACCCGGTCATCGGGCGGTTCGTCAGCGCCGACCCGTCGGACCCGATGGCGCCGGGGGTGGGGCTGAATCGGTACGCCTACGCCGGGAACAGCCCAGTCATGCGCGTTGATCCTTGGGGACTGAAGTATATCGGGAATGATGAGGTTGAAAGTGACAGAAAGGGGGGTTGGAAGCAGACTGAACGTTCAAAATATGGAAGTGCAACTCCCAATGAATATGAGCGCAACAAAAGGCGCCCTAGCAACATTGCCAGAGAAATTGGGAGGGCCAAGGGGCGGCAGAATGCACCTGCAACGACAATTGCTCATTTCGGACCGGGGCTTCTTAACTGGTTCACGAGATTCTTTCCAAGAACAGTTGCTGCTGCACCAGCTGCCGCCGGAACTGCCGCTGCAGACGGCCCAATACCCTTGGGAGACGCAATTGCCGGCGCTCTGCTAGTTGGTACAATTATCGCCGATATCTCTTACTCAATTAGTAAATCTGAACTAGAAGTCACCACGTTTTCAGCCGCCCTGTCCCGGGCAAGAGAAGAAAGCAGAGAATTATATACACGATATGGAAGCGAAGCAGAAATACTAGCGACCTGGAGCAGCAATCTTCTCCGAGGCGGAAGAGAATATGGTGAAAACTTCTTCAGTACCGATTTCTATGAAAGTGTCAGTAGGGCTCATAGCATGCTTGCGCTACCTGACATCCCTGAATTCGGATATTCATTTGTAATCACAAATGAACCAAATGTGTTCGGACCGCGCCCAGTTCAGCCCAATTACGGTCAGCCTGGTGGAGGGACGGAGTACTATACGCTGCCTGGCGATCTGATCGGTGTGGAGATCTTAGATGTATGGAAACTCACAGGTTAATGCCGTGCTCGGAAAGTGGCTTGTGGTAACTGTGGGGGAGCCCTGGGATTTCTCCTCCGCTGCCGGAGAGGGCGTGCTACTTGGAAGAGTGGTCGAAATCGTAGACGTCAGAGAAGAGTGGCATATGGAGATATACGAATCCGTACATTTCTTACGCGCAGTTGATGCAGCAATTGGCAGTAAATTATCAATACGTCCCAGATATGTCGACGGCGACCTAAATCTAATCTCTAGTGGTGGAAGGGAGGTGATAAATGCAATGCTTCTAGATGAGGGCAACGACAATGGGGGCCAAGTTCATGTTCTTTCCGGTGGAGCCGCATTATTCTCATCATGCAAACTACAGTTGCCCAAACCATAGCCGCATAGGGCACTACCGTGACAGTCAACTAAATCCCCGAAACTGAGATGGCCAGATAACTGCTCCCGCCAAACCCGCCAACCCACCTCTCTCACCCTCCTGATGACAGCGCACCGTATAACCGGCTAACTGCCGGTGCGGTCGATTGATTGAGTCGGCCGCAGTCCTTGGTCATTGGGAGAAGCCGGTCTTGGACGTTGCCATCTCCACGCTGTTGTCGCCGATCATTCTGTTCTTCGTGCTGGGCATGGGGGCGGCGTTGTTGCGGTCGCAGATGAGCGTGCCGGAGGCGATCGCCAAGGGCATGGCGCTTTATCTGATGATGGCGATCGGCCTGAAGGGCGGGGTCGAGATGGCCAGGAACCCGCTCTCCTGGGATGTCGTGCTGGTGCTGCTGGCCGGTGTGGTGCTGTCCTTCGTGATCCCGGTGATCGCGTATGCCCTGCTGCGGGCCACCAGCCGGCTGGACCGCGTCGACGCCGCCGCAACGGCGGCCCATTACGGCTCGATCTCCATCGTCACCTTCGTCGCCGCCACCGAGGCGGTGCGGCTGGCCGGGCTGGACAGCTCCGGCCATCTGGTGGCGGTGGCGGCGCTGATGGAGACGCCGGCGATCATCAGTGCCCTGGTCCTGGCCCGCCGCGGCGAGCGGGCCGCGCCGCGCCCGGTGGCCGGGTCGGAGCCGGGTGAGCTGGTCCGCGAGGTGCTGCTGAACGCCTCCGTGGTCGTGCTGGTCGGCGCGCTGGTGATCGGCTGGATCGCCGGGGAGGCCGGCACCCGCGCCATCGAGCCGTTCTTCGTGGCGCCGTTCCAGGGGGTGTTGTGCCTGTTCCTGCTGGACATGGGGCTGGCGGCCGGCCGCGGGCTGCGCCAGGGCTGGCGCGAACTCGACGCGCCGACCATCGGCTTCGGCCTGTACATGCCGCTGGTCTCGGCGGCCCTCGCGGTCGCCACCTGTGCTGCGATCGGCATGGGGCCGGGCGATACCGCCCTGCTGGTCACCCTTACCGCCTCGGCCTCCTACATCGCGGTGCCGGCGGCGATGCGCCTCGCCCTGCCCCAGGCGCGGCCGTCGATCTACCTCACCCTGTCGCTGGGCGTGACCTTTCCGTTCAATGTGACCTTGGGCATTCCGGTCTATATTGCCGTCGCCCGCTGGACCGCGGGATAGGGAGGTCCCCATGCACACCCGACACCGCATCGAGCTGATCATCGAGCGCATGGCCTACAAGCGCGCCTGCCGCATCCTCGAGGCTTCGGGCATGACCGGATACACGGTGCTGCCCGCCATGGCCGGCTTCGGCAACGGCAAGCGCTGGCAGCGCGACACCGACATCTCGGCCAGCCGCGACATGGTGGTCATCGTCTCGATCGGCGAGGAAAGCCGGGTGCGCGCCTGCATGGAAGAAATCTCCCGCCTCCTCGGCGCCCATATCGGCGTGGTCACCGTGACCGAGGTCGAGGTGCTGCGGCCGGAACGGTTCTGAGCGCGGCATGGGGCTGGTTCGCGCCGCAGGCAGACAAAGAGATTTCACCACAGAGACACAGAGACACAGAGGAGGCCGTGTTCGGCGGTGAGGCCGCTCCGGGCGCTGGTCACCTCTGTGTCTCTGTGTCTCTGTGGTGATCTTATTTGGTTTGCCTGCGGCGCATCGGGCTGTACTGACCCGCCCTCTTCTGCCGCAGCCGCACCTGTGGTCGAACCCGAAACAGCGAAACGGACTGCGCGCGGCATTGCGGATACAGCGGTGGTCACTGTCACGCGGCCAGTCATGCTCACCGTACGCTGATGCGATGTGATTGGCGGCGCGGCAGGTCTGCGCCGAATTTACAGTGTCACTGCGCGCTGCACCCCGTTTCGGATCGGTCGATCTGAGCCGTGCGGGTCGGGTGGTGCAGGCGGACCAATCGGCGGCTTTGGCGGCTGAGGACGACATCGGCACGGGAAAGGCTTCTCCATGGCGACGGCATTCAGGTCTCAATCCCGGGTCTTCTCGATTGCGTCGTTGGTGGCGCTCTCTCTGTTTTGGTCCGACGCCTTGGGCGCCCAGGAAGCGTCGTCGCTGCCGGATTACGTGATTGAGGAATTCGGCGAGCCTCCAACAGTGCCGGAAGGCCCCCTTTCGGACTCCTTGCAGGCCGCAGTACAGGTGGCCTTGATCGACTTTGTGACGCAACAGAGCTGGGGGCCGGAGCAAACCGCCGCCCTGGACGAAATCGCCGCGTCCAAGGATCCTCGGGTTGTCTGGATGATCAGCGACCTGATGCGCTTCGTCTCGGGGCGGCAGTTGAGCTTCGCGCTCACCGAAGCGGCCTCGCAATTGCTGGAGAAGGAGCTTCCCAATCAGAATCATTGGGGTGTGGTGACGGATCATCTGATCGCCTGGGATATCCCGGCACCCCCTGATTACCTGCGGGTGAAGCGCGCCATCTTCACCAGCATCGTGCCCGGCTGGGACCGGATCTTCGTCGCGGGCGATATCGACTGGCGGCACGTGTCATGGGGCGGCGTGCTGATCGACGATCGCGCCTACGATCGAACTGACGAGCCGTGCAATTGCATTCCCGCCGCGGACAATCCCGAAGTGAGCAGCGCGGAAGACGCCACCTGGCTGGAAGACGACGACATTGTCTTCGGCATCGAGGTGAACGGCGAGTATCGCGCCTATCCCCGGCGCATCATGGAGGTGCGCGAGATGGTGAACGACACGCTGGGCGGTCGCGATCTCGGAATCCCCTATTGCACCTTATGCGGGGCGGCCCAGGCCTATTTCACCGACGGGCTGCCGGACGGCATCGACCGGCCCATCCTGCGCACCTCCGGGCTGCTCATTCGCTCCAACAAGGTGATGTACGACGTCATTACGTACTCGGTCTTCGATACGTTCCTGGGCACGGCAGTGACCGGGCCCCTTGCGGAGAGGGGCCTGCAACTGGAACAGACCGGCGTGGTGACGACCGATTGGGGAACGTGGAAGCGGGCGCACCCCGAGACGACGGTGCTGGTGGAAAGGCTGGCGCTCGGTCGCGACTTCGATTTTCGCAATGGCCGCGACGCCAACGGCCCGATTTTTCCGGTCGGCGACGTCGATCCCCGTCTGCCGGTCCATGAGGACATAATCGGCGTGGTCACGGCCTCAGGCACACCGGTGGCCTTTCAGCGAAGCCGGGCGCTCGTGGCCTTGAGAGCCGGCGATGAGATCGCCTTCGAGAATATCCGCCTGGAACTCGATGCCGGCGGCATCCGGGCCGTCGATGCGGACGGGTCCGATCTCGGCAGCCATCAGGCGTTCTGGTTCGCCTGGTCGCAGTTCCATCCGCAAACGGTGCTCTGGGACGAATAAGGCGGTCCTTCCGATGGCGGCAAGAGCAACCGGAAAGCGGCGCCGGCTGGAGAACTCGGTTGCCGTCACCGCAAATGCGTCATGACGCGACCATCCAGTCTGTGATTTCGCGGGCAACGAGCCGATTGTCGAGATAGCCATAGAGCTTGTGCGGGTTTGTTGCGGTGGCGCCGATCCAGAAATTGTAGATCTTGCGGTCGTCGATCTTGTCGAGATGTCCCCGCCTCTTCATGGCCTTGAAGTCGTCCCGCACGGTCGGGTCGTGGCAGATGAAGTCATCCTGCGCCGACATGTTGATCCAGTCCTTGATGATGGCGTGGGGAAAGCGGCCGTCCTCGGGCTCGTCGGCGTCGTAGAGATTGTCCCGCACGCCGGGCTCGCCGAGCGGGTTTCCCAGGGTCAGCCACTTGCTCACGGGATTGTCCGAGTCCTGCACCTCCCGGTACTCGCTCATACGCGAGAATTTCCACAGCACGTCATACGAAACGATGCATCCCATGCTGTGCGCCACAAGGCAGACGTCGTCGCCGTCGATCAGGGCCTGCTTCAGTGGCCGCTGCAGCCTGTCGCGGATCGCCGACCCCCATTTCCGGGTCAGCAGGTATGCGCCCATATCGGCGGTCGCGGTTGAGATGATCTTGTCCGAAAGCCCGGTCAGGCCGCCGAGGAACGAGACCACCGAGGCGACATTGTCCATCCACCGACGGTCCCGATACAGGTCCAGGAAGCGCCCATACGCGGCCTTGGTCTGGGTCCGATGGGCAAACAGGCTCTGTAGCCCCACATCATAGAAGCCGTCCGGCTCGCAGGGCTGATTGCCATGGTCCGGGTCCTGCCCGCTCAACCTGTCGCGCTTGCTCGGATTCCGCTCCAGGATCAGTTGGTTTGAAATATCGCCGTAATAGATGAAGCTGTAGCGGACGAGTGGGCGACCGCCATAGCGGATGAAATAATGTGTTTCGCCGTTCGGGCCGGCCTGCTCTTCCAGCGTCGCCTGCTGACCTGGATCGACCCGGTTCAACCCGTGCAGCAGCGCCTCCGACGCAACGCGCCTCTTCTCCGCCTCGCTCGGTTTCGTCGACCGGCCATGAATGACGAACAGATGCTTGGATCGTGGCATGGGCCTTCTCCGAATTCTGGGGGCCACCGCCGCGGCCCGAATGGAATGGACTGGTCCGCCCGCGAGGGGCGGTAATTCATCTGAACCGGCCGGTCTGTTCGGCCGAACAATGGCGCAGCCTAGACCTTCCACCACGTCCCCGCCTATGGTCGAATTTGAAAAAGCGATTCGGGTTGCACGCGGGAGTGGCCCTGGTGTCCTCGGGCTTCGACAGCCGGTCTCAGGCTGATTATTCGGCGCTGTTCGATGCGCTGTTCCCGCTCTGCCGCAGCATCACCGGGCCGGGACTGTTGGACAGCCTTGAGCTGTTCCAGCGCTACATGCCGCTGGAGGTGGAGAGCGTCGCCACCGGCACCCGGGTGTTCGACTGGGAGGCGCCGCCGGAATGGCGCATCCGCTCCGCCCGGCTGACCGGTCCGGACGGCCGGACCATCGTCGATTTCGCCGACAGCAATCTGCATGTGGTGAGCTATTCCGAGCCGGTCCGCGCGACGCTGCCGCTGGAGGAATTGCAACCGCACCTGCACTCCCTGCCCGACCAGCCGGAGCTGGTGCCCTACGTCACCTCCTATTACCGGCGCAACTGGGGCTTCTGCCTGCCGCACCGGGTGCGCGCCGCACTGCCGCCCGGCGAGTACGATGTCGAGATCGACAGCGACTTCGTCGATGGCGGCGTGCCCTTCGCCTGGTGCGACCTGCCCGGCGACAGCCGCCGGCTGGTGCAGCTATCCTCCTATCTCTGCCATCCGAGCCTGGCCAACAACGAGCTGAGCGGACCGCTGGTCCTGCTCGGCCTGTACCACCGCATCGCCGGCTGGGATCGGCGGCGGCACAGTTACCGCTTCCTGCTGAACCCGGAGACCATCGGCAGCCTGTGCTACCTGCACCGCCACCATGAGGATCTGACCGGACGGCTGGTCGGCGGGCTGGTTCTGACTTGTCTTGGCGGGCCGAACACGACGCTGTCGATCAAGCGCTCGCGCCAGGAGGACACGCGGATCGACCGGCTGGCGGACCATCTCGCGCGGCACGACCCGGAGCGCTGGCGGGTGCGGTCCTTCGACCCGACCGGCGGGTCGGACGAGCGGCAGTTCTGCGCCCCCGGCTTCAACCTGCCCATCGCCCAGGCGGCCCGCACCATCTATGCGGAATACGACGCGTACCATACGTCGGGCGACGACAAGGCGTTCATGGATATCGCCCGGATCGTCGACAGCGTGGATCGGCTTGAGGGCTTCCTGCGGGCCTTCGACGCCGGCGGCACCTATCTCAACGAGGCGCCCTACGGAGAACCGCAGCTCGGCCGACGCGGCCTCTACCCATCGGTCAACAGCCCGCGGACCTGGGGCCTGTCCGACGACGACACCCAGGACGAACGGGAGATCCTGAACAGCGTGCTGACCATCCTCTCCTACGCCGACGGCACCAACGATCTGGTCGCCATCGCCGAGCGGCGCGGCGTGCCGGTGACCGACCTGATCCCGATCGCCCGGCGGCTGGAAGAGGCCGGGCTGCTGGCCTTCCGGGCGGGCTGACGGCGATGCGCGTCGTCACCGTCACCGGCGATCATCCCCGCCACGGCCATCTGGTGCGCCAGGCGGCGGCGAGCGGGCTGCTGGCCGGCACGATCATCGAGCGGCGGGAGAGCTTCGTGCCGCAGCCGCCGGACGGGCTGTCGTCGCGGCTCTCAGCGCTCTTCACCCTGCACTTCAGCCGCCGCGCCGAGGCCGAGGAACGGTTCTTCGGCGGAAGCGGGCTGGCGCCGCTCGATGGCGTCCCGGCCCACACGGTCGACGCGGACAGCCTGAACGGTCCCGACACCATCGCCTTCCTCAAGGAAGTCCGACCCGACCTGATCCTCTCCTATGGCTGCCACAAGCTGGCCGCGCCGGTGCTGGCCTGCGCGCGGCACTACGCCTGGAACGTGCATGGCGGGCTGTCGCCCTGGTATCGCGGAACGGCCACGCATTTCTGGCCGTCCTACATGCTGGAGCCGCAGATGACCGGCATGACCCTGCACGAGACGACGGACCAGTTGGATGGCGGCGCCATCATCCACCAGACCGGCGTCGACCTCGTCCGGGGCGACGGCCTGCACGACCTCGCCGCCCGAGCCGTCCAGGGCTTCGCGGACAGCCTCCCCGGCCTGCTGGCAGAAGTCGCCGACGGGTCGAGTGGCGTCGCCGGAATGCCCCAAACCACGGCCGGCCGCCTCTGGACCACCGAGATGTGGCGGCCGGAGCACCTGGTGGTGATCTACGACCACTACGAGGACCGCATCGTCGACCGGGCCCTGGACGGCGAACTGGCCGGACGCACGCCGACGCTGATCAGCGCCTGTCATGCACGCGCCGGCCAAACATCCGCCTCACGGATGCCGTGATCCCTTTGTATCCGCAGTGATGCCGCCCGGCCGTCCTCTCCGACTGCCGACCGCCCGGATGGAGAATGGCCGGTCCGATCTACCGCGCGGACATGACCCGGATCGTTCCTATGATCAGCCTCGACCGACCACAGCCACGCACCCTCGCGCTTGCCGGGATTCTTGTGCCGGCCCTGCTGGTCCTCCTTTTGACGAGTCCGGCGCGGTCCAGCTGTGGCGCGGAAGAGACGGCGCTCGACGAAGAGGACATCGTGAACCTCGCCATGGCCGAGGCGCTCAACAGCGATGTCGTGAGCGACCTGCCGGTGGAGGACCTGACTGCCAATGTCCTCAGCGTCGACGACGTGTGGGAAGTGACATTCCAGGACCCGGACTTCGACCCGAATATGCTCGGTGATGGCGGGTTCCTCGTCCGGCTCAGCCAACCCTGCGGACACCTGCTTGAACTGCTGCGTTATCAGTAGGCCGGTGCGGGCTGCAGGAGACCGAAGCGCAATTCTACCAACACATAGCCGTCATTCCCGCGAAGGCGGGAATCCAGGAGTCACCATGGTCCCGATGGCACTTCGGTGACCTCTAGATTCCCGCTTTCGCGGGAATGACGGCTGGGTGGTGGGTTTCGTGTCCGGATGGCTGCGGCTTTGGCTCGCAAGCCTCCGCAATGCCGTTCCCTACCCCAACAACCGCTCGTCGTAGGGGAACCGGCTCAGCACCTCGGGGCCGTCCTCGGTGATCACGATCTGGTCTTCCAGCTTCACGCCCTCGCGGCCGCCCTCCGCGCCGATGTAGGTCTCCACGGTCATGCACATGCCGGGCTCGAGCACGTAGTCATACGCATCCTCGTGGAAGTCCTCGGGGTAGTTGACCATCGGCCATTCGTCGCAGAGGCCGACGCCGTGCATGCGGCAGGAATAGCGGTTGGCGACGAACTCGTCCGGCAGCGCGCGGCCGCCGAAGGTCAGCTCGCGCAGATGGGTGCCGGGGGCCAGCAGCGGGATGTTCTCCACGATCTGGGCGTGGGCCTCGGCGAACAGGCGTTTCTGCTCGTCGGTCGGGCCGGCCTCGCCGATCAGCCAGGTGCGCGACATGTCGGTGCAGATGCCGTAGCAGCCGACGAGATCGGTGTCGAAGGCCAGCAGGTCGCCGTCCTGCACCACGCGCGGGCCGCATTCCTGGAACCACGGGTTGGTGCGCGGGCCGGACGCCATCAGCCGGGTCTCGATCCACTCGCCGCCGCGCCTGATGTTCTCCGCGTGCAGCACCGCCCAGATCTCCGCCTCGGTCATGCCGGGCTTCGCCTGCCGGTGCATCGCGTGCAGCGCCTGCTCGCAGGCATGCACCGAGCAGCGCATGGCGGCGATCTCGTCCGGCCCCTTCACCGAGCGCGCCTTCTCCATCAGCTCCTCGCCGTCGAGCACCTCGAAGCCGATGTCGTCGAGGGCGCGCAGCCCGTGGATCTGGATCTTGTCGACGGCCAGCCGCCGGCTCTTGCCGCAGCGGATGCGCACCACCGCGTCGATCTCGGCGGCGAAGGCGCGCGCCGCCGTCTCGATGCGGTCACCGGAGACGAAATAGAAGAAGGACGCGCCGCTGCGGGTTTCCCGCACCAGCGGGTTATGGCCGGTCAGCAGGTTTCCGGGCTTGAAATCCCAGACGATCATGTAGCCGTCAACGGTCACCACGCAGGCGCGAAAGGGATTGTGCGCGTTCCAGACCTGCATGTTGGTGGTGTCGGAGGCGTAGCGGATGTTGAGCGGGTCGAACAGCAGCACCGCCGCGATGTCCCGTTCCGCCAGCGTCCTGGTGATCCGGTCCAGCCGATACCGCCGCATCGCCGCCAGGTCCGGCGGCGCGATCATCGCCGCCTCCCACTCCTCGAAGGCCAGCGGCGTCGGCCCGATCTCCACCCGGTCATTGTCGTCCGGCGACCCGTCCGGCTTGGTCGCCGGCCGCTTCGACGGGTCGATCTTGCGGGACTCGCTGTAGGGAGCGTCCGGCGTCATGGCTTGGTCTCCTTCCGGAGCGGAGCTTATGCCGGAAATATTGCAGTCAGATATGCAAAACTGAATTGGTCAGCTTTGCCGCCGCCCTACCCCTTCTCCCGCATCACCCGCGCCCTTTCCCGCTGCCAGTCGCGCTGCTTGGAGGTCTCGCGCTTGTCGTGCTGGCGTTTGCCGCGGGCGAGGCCGAGGTCGAGCTTGGCGATGCCGCGCTTGGTGAAGTAGAGGGACAGCGGGACCAGGGTGACGCCCTGGCGCTTCACGGCGCCCAACAGGCGGTCGCGCTCGCGGCGGTGGACCAGCAGCTTGCGGGGCCGGCGCGGCTCATGGCTTTGATAGCCGGCATGGCTGTATTCCGGGATGTGGGCGTTGAACAGGTAGAGTTCGCCCGCCATCTCGCCGGCATAGGATTCCTGGATGCTGGCCTTGCCCTCGCGCAGCGACTTGACCTCGGTGCCCTGCAGCACCAGGCCGGCCTCGACGTTGTCGTCGATGAAATAGTCGAACCGGGCGCGCCGGTTCTGGGCGATCACGCGCCCCGGCGGCGGCCCCTTCTTCTTCGGGGTCATGGTGCTGCTGCGTCGTTTCGGTCGCCCGGGGGCGTCACCGGCTTTCAGGATGCGCGGGTATACACGTCGGCGGCCGGCATTGCCACCGTTGGAAATGGGGACAGATTGGCTGCCAGCAATGGAGGCGCTGGCTCAACCAACAGATTCCATTGTCATTCCCGCGAAGGCGGGAATCCAGATATCACGCCGGTGCCGGCCGCGCGACCGGGAACACTGGATTCCCGCCTTCGCGGGAATGACAATGAAGGGTGTGGTTGCGGTCAGCGCCAAATACGAGCGGTCCCGAACCGCCTTAGTTCAAAATCCCCGCATGGGCCATGGCCTCGCGGACAGCCAGCTTGGTGGCCTCGCCGGGCTCGACCAGCGGGAGGCGGACGCGGGACGGCGCCTTGCCGAGCAGCTCGGCTGCGTATTTCACCGGGGCCGGGCTGGATTCCAGGAACAAGGCACGGTGCAGGGGCCCGAGTCGGTCGCGGGCGTTGGCCATGGTCGCCAGGTCGCCCTCGCGCCAGGCGCGATGCTGCTCCGCGCACAACCTGGGCGCGACATTTGCCGTGACTGAGATACATCCGTGACCGCCCTGGGCCAAAAATCCGGTCGCGGTCGCATCCTCGCCCGATAATTGGCAAAAATCAGGGCCAATTTCCAACCGTGTTCGTAACGGTCGTGCAAGGTCGTTGCTGCTATCCTTAACCCCGACGATGTTCGGCAGCTTGGCAAGCCGCGCCATAGTTTCCACCGACATATCGACGATGCTGCGCCCAGGGATGTTGTAGATGATGATCGGCAGGTCGGCGGAATCGTGAACAGCCTTGTAGTGCTGATACAGACCCTCCTGGGTAGGCTTGTTGTAATACGGAGTCACCACGAGGGCGGCATCCGCGCCGGCCTCCGCCGCATGGCGCGTCAGCGCGACCGCTTCCTCGGTCGAGTTGGAGCCGGCACCGGCGATCACGGGAACCTTGCCTTTGGCCACCTCGACGCAGAGCTCGACAGCGCGCATATGTTCCGCATGACTGAGCGTCGGCGATTCGCCGGTGGTGCCGACCGGGATGACGCCTTCCGTCCCCTCGCCGATCTGCCACTCGATAAACGACTGGTAGCCGTGTTCGTCGATGCCATCCGCCGTGAACGGCGTCAGCAGGGCGACCATGGACCCCTGGAACATGACCTTCTCCCGATGGGGCGGACCGTAATCGGCCGGACCATAGACACCCGGCCGGGCCTTGCCAAGCGCGCCCTGGCGGCGCTGGCGGTCATGGCCGCGCTGCTGCTGCCGGCGAGTGCGCCGGCGCAGGAGTTCGAGGTCGCGCCGCTGTCGGCCGAAGACGTGATCACCTATCGCGCCGCCTTCCTGGCGATGAACGCCGATGCCTGGGACAGCGCGCTTGCGGCCGCGGCGCGGGCCGAGGACCCGGTCCTGGCCAAGGTGCTGCAGGGGCTGTACCTGGCCCGCGAAGACAGCGAGGCACCGTTCACCGAGGTGGTCGGCTTCATCATCGCCAATCCGGAATGGCCCAACCTCTCCGACCTGCGCCGGGCCGCCGAACGGCAGATGCCGGGCGACCTGCCGCCGGCCTTCGCCGCCGCCTGGTTCGCCGACTACCCTCCGCTCACCTTCAACGCGGTGATGCGCTATGGCGAGTCGCTGTCAGCACTGGGTCGCGACAAGGAGCTGCGCGAGCTGGTCAACGAGCGCTGGACCAGCATCCGCGTCAATGAGGGGCAGCAGACAGAATTCCTGTCCCGGTTCGGCAACCTGCTGGAGCCGGGCGCCCATGCGGCCCGGCTGGAAGCCCTGCTCTGGGCCAACCGCCAGACCGAGGCGCGCCGCATCATCCCGATGGTGGATCGCGGATTGCGGGCTTTGGCCGAGGCACGCATCCGCCTTGCCTCGCGGCGGCGCAGCGGCGTCGACCGGGCGGTGGCCGCGGTGCCGTCCTCGCTGGCCGACGATGGCGGGCTGATTTACGAGCGGGTGCGCTGGCGCCGCCGTGCCGACCTTACCGAGGGCGCAGTCGAGCTGCTGATGGACCGCCAGCCGGAGAACCCGACCAATCTGCGGCGCTGGTGGACCGAGCGCAACATCCTGGCCCGGCGGCTGTTCGCGGATGAGGACTACCAGGGCGCCTATGATCTGGTTGCCGACCACAAGCAGCGGGAGGGCATCCCCTTCGCCCAGGCGGAATGGCTGGCGGGCTGGCTGGCGCTGCGCTTCAACGGCCGGCCCGACCTGGCGCTGGACCATTTCCGCCGGCTGTTCGACAGCGTGACCACGCCAATCAGCCTGGCCCGCGGCGCCTATTGGGTCGGCCGCTCCTACGAGGCCATGAGCGACCAGGCCAACGCCACCAACTGGTACCGGCTGGCGGCGCTGTACGACACCACCTATTACGGCCAGCTCTCCGCCGGCAAGCTGAACCAGCCCAGCGTCGCCGGCCTGCCGGTGGAGCCGGACATCCCGATCGACGTGGCCGAGGCGTTCGCGGTCAGCGAGATGACCCGCATCGTGCTGGCGCTGGACCAGATCGACGAGATCGCGCTGTCCGACCGCTTCCTGCGCTCGATGTCGCGCAACGCCCAGGACGACCCGGTCCGGCTGGCCCTGACCACCCGGCTGGCCAGCGAGATCGAGCGCCGCCACATCGCCGTGCGCAACGCCAAGCGGGCGGTGTCGATCGGCCCGCCGCTGATCCAGGCGAGCTATCCGATCGTCGAGCTGCCGCGCGCCTCGCCGATCCCGGAGACCGCGCTGCTGCTGGCGCTGATCCGCCAGGAGAGCGAGTTCCGGGTCGACGCGGTCAGCCGCAGCGGCGCCCGCGGCCTGATGCAGCTGATGCCGGCGACGGCCCGGCGCATGTCCAGCGCCCTCGGCCTGCCGCACAGCCTGCGGCGCCTGACCGCCGATCCCGACCACAATGTCCAGCTCGGCTCGGAATACCTCGCCCGCATGCTCGACCGGTTCGACGGCTCTTATATTCTGGCCGTCGCGTCGTACAATGCCGGACCCACCAACGTCGAACGCTGGATGGAGCAGTGGGGTGATCCCCGCCGTCCCGGCATCGACGTGGTCGACTGGATTGAGAGCATCCCGTTCTATGAGACCCGCAATTATGTCCAGCGCGTGCTTGAGAACACCCAGGTCTACCGGCTGCGGCGCGGCGAGACGCCGACCGTCGGAACCCTGGAACAGGATCTGACGCGATGACCGCCGACTGGAGCGGCATACGCGCCTGTGTTTTCGACGCCTACGGCACCTTGTTCGACGTGCATTCCCCGGCGGCGCGGCTGCGCGACAGCCTGGGCGATCGGGCCGACCAGCTCTCCGCGGTCTGGCGCACCAAGCAGCTCGAATACACCTGGCTGCGGGCGCTGATGCGGCGGCACGCGGATTTCTGGCAGGTCACCGGCGAGGCGCTCGACTTCGCCCTGGAGGATACCGGGCTGGCCGGCGAGATCGACCGCGACGGCCTGCTGCGGCAATACCTGACCCTCGATGCCTATGGCGACGCGGCCCCGGCGCTGGACCGCCTGCGCGCGGCCGGGCTGAAGACCGCCATCCTGTCGAACGGCGAGCCGAACATGCTGGCCGAGGCGACCGGCAGCGCCGGGCTCGACGATCTCCTGGACGCGGTGCTCTCCATCGAGGAGGCCGGCGTCTACAAGCCCGACCCGGCGACCTACCAGATCGCGGTCGACCGGCTCGACGTCGCGGCCGGCGACATCTGCTTCGTCTCGACCAATGCCTGGGACGCCGCCGGCGCCTCCAGCTTCGGCTTCCGGGTCGCCTGGATGAACCGGTTCGGCCGCACGTCCGAACGGCTGCCGGCCCACCCGCACGCCATCATCACCGGGCTGGACGAACTGCCGCCGCTGCTCGGCCTGTGATCGTGGGCGCGCTTCCATGTGTTGTTCGGCGGCACGTCCAGCGCTGCCCTCACCCGGCCTGCCTGCGGCAGTCCACCCTCTCCCAGCGGGAGAGGGTCTTTCGGTGGCGGTCCGGATACCCTCTCCCCCTGGGAGAGGGTGGCGAGCGCAGCGAGCCGGGTGAGGGCTCGGCGCCGTGACCGCCGATCTCCCGACCATCGCCGACATCGAGTCCGCCGCCGACCGCCTCGCCAGCGTCGCGGTCCGCACGCCGCTGCTGGAATCGCCGCTGCTGAACGACCGGCTGGGCTGCCGCGTGCTGGTGAAGGCGGAGATGCTGCAGCGGACTGGCTCGTTCAAGTTCCGCGGCGCCTACAACACCATCAGCCGGCTCGGCGAGGCCGGGCGCCGGGCCGGCGTCGTCGCCTATTCCAGCGGCAACCATGCCCAGGCGGTGGCCGCCGTCGCGAGGATCCTGGGCATCGCCGCGACGATCGTCATGCCGGCCGACGCGCCGGCGATCAAGCGCCGGTCGACCGAGGCCTGGGGTGCGAGGATCGTTCCCTATAACCGCTATACCGAGGATCGCGAGGCGATCGGCCTGGGCATCGCCGCGGAGACCGGCGCGACCCTGATCAAGCCCTATGACGATCCACGGATCATCGCGGGCCAGGGCACCGCCGGGCTGGAACTGGCCGCCCAACTCGCCGAGCTGGACGCGCGGCCGGACGCGGTGCTGGTCCCGTGTGGTGGCGGCGGGCTGATCGCCGGCGTCTCCACAGCGCTGGCGGACCGGTTGCCCGGCGTGCCCGTGCATGCGGTGGAACCGGTCGGCTTCGACAGCACCGGGCGGTCGCTCGGCGCCGGCGCGCGGCAGCGCTGCGACACCACGCACGCCTCGGTCTGCGATTCCCTGCTGGCGCCGATGCCGGGCGAAGTGACCTTCGCGATCAACAGCCGGACCTTGGCCGGTAGCCTCACGGTCGAGGACAGCGACACACTCGCGGCCGTCGCGATGGTGTTCGAATACCTGAAGCTGGTCGTGGAGCCGGGCGGCGCGGTCGGGCTGGCCGCGCTGCTGTCAGGCGCCTATGACGCCGCCGGAAAGACGGTCGCCATCATCGGATCTGGTGGAAACGTCGACCCGGCGCGGTTCGCCGAGGCGCTTACGGCGCGTTAGCTGCCGGCCTTGCCGCCGGCCTTCTTGACGGCCGGGGTATCGGACTTGTCGTCGCCGGCCTTCAGGTCCGCCTTGAGGTCGTCCTTGGCCTCGTCGGCCTTCTTCAGATCCTCGGGCTTGCCCTTGACCTCGTCCTTCTTGGCGTCGCCGGGCGGGACCAGCAGGTCGACCTTCACCGGCTTGGGCTCTTCGTTGACGCTGCGCTTGACGATGCCGTCGATGAAGGCGCCGCGGTTGATCTCCAGGCTCTCATGGACGATGTCGCCGTTCACTTCGGCGGTCTCCATGAGGCTGACTTCCTTGCCGCGGATGCGGCCGTTGACGCGGCCGAAGACCTTGACCTTCTCGGCCACGACCTCGCCGTTGACCTCGGCGGTCTTGCCGATGGAGATGGTGGAGCTTTGGATGTCGCCGTCGACGACGCCGTCTATCTGGACGTCACCGTCGGTCCGCATATCGCCGGAGACCCGCATATCGACGCTGATGATGGTCGGCGCCGGGGCACCGACGATTTCGGCAAAGGCGCCGGACTTCTGGCTGGGCTCATCCTGCGATTTCGAAAACATGCTCACCCGCTTTCAGGAAATTCCAAGGGTTTCTCGGCCGGCCGTTGATCCGGACCTCATAGTGCAGATGCGGTCCCGTGCTGCGGCCGGTGTTTCCGATCAACCCGATCTCGTCACCGATCTTGACCTCATCCCCAAGCTCGACGGAGATCGAATGCATGTGGGCATAGCGGGTCGTTACGCCGAGGCCGTGATCGATCTCGACGAAGTTGCCATAGGCGCCGTTGCGGCCGGCGAAGATGACCTCGCCCGGGCCCGGCGCATAAATCGGGGTGCGCGGCCGGGCGGCGAAGTCCAGCCCCTGATGGCGCGCCCGGCGGCCGGTGATCGGGTCGGTGCGGGTGCCGAAGCCGCTTGAGAACCAGAACTGGCCACGCACCGGGCTGGCGATCGGCAGCCGATTGGCCAGGTCGCGCAGCGCGTCGGCGCGGTTGATCATCTCGATCAGGTCGATGGCGTCGCTCCACGACTCATCGGTCATGATCGTATCCGGGAATTCCGGGATCATCGGGCCGCCGGCGCCGAGCATGTATTCCGGCTCCAGGTCGCGGATCATCCGGTCGATGTCGAGGCCGGTGAAGGCGAGGCCTTCCTCGACCAGTTCGATATGCTGGTCGGCCTGCTCGCGAAGCTGGGCGAAGAGCTGTTCCTGGCTGGCGCGCAGCTCGGCGATCTCCGCCTGCATGACGCCGAGCCGGCCCATCAGCCCGCCATTCTCGTCGCGCAGCCGGTCGCGGATGGTGGCGATCTCCACCGCGTTCTTCGCACCCTCGCGGATCAGCGAGTCCTGCCAGGCGATGCGGTCGCTGGCCTCGGCGGTCTGGGTGGTGAGTGAAGCGATTTCCTGGCGCTGGGCGACGCCGACCTCGTGCAGGTGCTCGATGGTCGCGTAGGCGCCTTCATTGGCCTCGGTCAGGGCATCGACCTGCGTGATCAGCCAGTCGTTCCAGGACTCCATGGCGCTGGCGGGCTGGGCAAACTCGGCGATCGCGCCTTCCGGCGCCGGTGCGCCGAGCGGGTCGGCCGCGCCGCTATGCGGGCTGGCCATCAGCCCGGCGCTGACCCGGTCGATGCTGGCCAGCAGTTCCTGACGGCTGGCCTCGAGCGACTCCAGGGTTCCGACGCGCTGGGAGACCGCCTGCTGCAACCCGTGCACCTGGGCCTGCAGCTCGCCGTTGCGGGCGACGATGTGGCGGTAGATGGATTCGTTCTCGCCGATCTGCGTCGACACGGTCTCGAATTCGCCGGGCCGGTTGGCCAGGTCGGTGATCAGCTCCGCATAGCCGACTTCCATGTCGACGATGTGGTTCGCCTGCTGGACGATCTTGATCTCGGCCAGGGTCAGCGCGGTCGTGCTGACGATCGCCCACGTCAAAACGCCGGCCGCGACCCCTGAGATCAGGATCTGCGTCCGACGCCGCAGGTTAATATGCTCAACACCTTGCTCGGATCGGATGAGAATCTGTCGGTCTTTGAAGACCCGAGAGAGTCTGTTTCCGATCCTGGTCCGAAACGCCGTCATGGCCCCCGCCCATCTTGCTCTGGACGCCATTGTTTGCCCGGCTAGTTAACAAACGGTTTCCCGGAAACCTGGGAGAAAACAGCCGGTGCGCCTTCAAGTATTACCGTGATTATAGATGCTATCCGCTTGAAATGCGAGAGAACGCCTCAATCACGAGCCGGCGTTAAACTAAAGCGACAGTCGGACAAAGGCAAATACCTTGGCTGCACGATTTTTGTGACAAAGTATGGTTAAGCTTGGACGGTCGTCTTTTGTGTAAAACTTAACGGATCGTGCCAGATACCTGATTCTTCACGGGTTTCGATTCGCAAAAAGAAACAATCCATCTGATTCTGCTTGCCGGAACAGACGATCCTTGCCGGCCGGGACCGGTCGTACTAGGTCACAGACGTCAGATCGGGCATGCTGCGCCGGGCAGATATACCCCGGTTTACCGGCTTGCGGAGGAGGAATCGAGATGAGTCGGCAGAAGGCCGAGTCGCCGGACCAGCGCGGCGCCCAATCCCGCGATCCCGTCGATCTGGTGATCGTGCCGCGGGCCCGCGACCTGGGTGGCTTCGACGTGCGCCGCGCCCTGCCCTCCGCCCAGCGCCAGATGGTCGGGCCGTTCATCTTCTTCGACCAGATGGGGCCGGCCGAGTTCCTCACCGACCAGGGCATTGAGGTGCGGCCGCACCCGCATATCGGCCTGGCCACCATCACCTGGCTGATCGACGGCGAGATCATGCACCGCGACAGCCTCGGCTCGGCGCAGGTAATCCGGCCGGGCGAGGTCAACTGGATGACCGCCGGCCGCGGCATCGCCCATTCCGAACGCACGCCCGAGGCGCTGCGGCGGCAGACCAAATCGCTGTTCGGCCTGCAGAGCTGGATCGCCCTGCCGAAGGCGCATGAGGAGACCGCCCCGACCTTCGCCCATCACGCCGCCGAGGCGCTGCCGGTGATCGAGGATCACGGCATGCGAGCGGTGCTGATCGCCGGCACCGGCTGGGGTGCGACATCGCCGGTCGAGGTGTTCTCCGAGACCGTCTATGCCGACGTCACCCTGGAGACCGGCGCCGTCTTGCCGGTGCCGGACGAGCATGAGGACCGCGCCGTCTATCTGCTGTCCGGCGAGATCGAGATCGCCGGCGACCGCTTCGAACCCGGCAGCCTGCTGGTGCTGCATCCGGGAACCGCGGCGGTCCGGGCCCTGACGGATGTCCGCCTGCTGGTGCTGGGCGGCGCCACCATGGACGGGTCGCGGCATATCTGGTGGAACTTCGTCTCCAGCTCCAAGGAGCGCATCGAGCAGGCCAAGGCGGACTGGCAGGCTGGCCGCTTCGACATCGTTCCGGGCGATGAGGAGGAGTTCATCCCGCTGCCGGAGCGGTGATCGGTCACGCCCCCGCCGGGCACATTAGGGATCCCAGAGCTGATCCTCGACGCCGTTGACGTGCAGGTCGGCGAAGCGGCCCAGGCAGGTCCCCACGCTGGGGTCCTCGCCGGCGAACTGCGCCGCCAGGACGCCCTGAATGGCGAGCCGCGGCAGGCCGGACTTCGCCGCCATGTCGTGCTCCAGCCAGTCGCAGGGATGGCCGCTGCCATAGCGGACGAACACCCCGACGACCGCGATGGCGATGACGAGCACGGCGATCTTCAGCCAGGTCAATCCTTCAGATCCCGCCGGTTATGGGACATCGCCGCGTCTCTTCTCCGGCGAAGGCGTTTCCGGCCTTCTGAGCTGTGTTCGGCAGAATTGCAGGACCGCGGCAATCGGCACGCCGAACAGCAGAATGATGACGGCGCCAATGCCCAGCCCCAGAGTGTCCGGAGTTCCGTATTCGGACCACGTCGCTATGCCATCAACGATCGGGACGGACGCGGCCCCGCAGACGGCGACCAATCCGACGATGGAGAGGATCACGCCCGTTCTGTAGGCCTTCAATCGTCCTGACATTGGCACATCGTGGGTCTGAATGGACAGGAGCGGTCGGGCAAAGAGCGGGGTTCCAACTCTCGAATTGTCGGAAAGCTGGCGCCCCTCAAGCTGAGGCAGCGAGTTCGGCTACCGAGCCATCTTTGCGTGCCGCGGAGATAAGCAGGACTCCTGGCGAAGTCAAGATCGTCTCCGGCCACGGCGCGGCCATTCAGGCCCTGATCAACTCTGTCATTTCTATGATAGATTCATGATATCCGACCTGCCGGCAACCCCCGGCGGCGGGCGGAGCCGTGCCGGCCGCGCGAGGGCGGGTCGCCTGCACGGAAAGGCGTCCACCGGGTGACCGACGCTGTCGACCAGCGGGATCGAGACCTGATGCGGTACGAGTTCGGCGACTTCACCCTGGACACCGGGCGGCACGAGCTGCTGCGCGCCGGCGCGCCGATCAAGCTGCGTCCCAAGGTCTTCCAGGTGCTGGCCTATCTCGTCGAGCATCGCGACCGGATGGTCCCGAAGGACGAGCTGCTGGAGACCATCTGGCCCAGGGTCGTCGGCGAGGCAGTGCTGAATTCCTGCGTGATGGCGGCGCGCAAGGCGGTCGGCGACGACGGCCGCGCCCAGGGCGTGATCAAGACGATGCACGGTCTGGGGTTCCGCTTCGTCGCGCCGGTGCGGCCGGCCGATGCGGCGGCGAAGGCCGAGCCGCAGCCGGCCGGCGACCCGGCCCCGACACCACCCGCAGACCCATTGCCGCCCCCGCCGGACCCGCCGGCTGCCGGGCCGCCGGTGCGGCCGGCGCCGCGCGACCGGTCCGCCGGTCTGGGCACCGAGCACAAGACCGTGACCGTCCTGGCCTGCGCCGTGGCGGAGGCCGAGCAGATCGCCCAGCGCATCGGCGCGGAGGCGATGCACGCGATGATGCAGGGCTTCTTCGACCACGCCCGGGCGGTGATGGACCGCTATGAGGGCACCATTGTGCAATGGTGGGGCGACGGGTTCGTCGCCCTGTTCGGAGCGCCCCGTGCCCATGAGGATGACGGCCGCCGCGCCGTCCTCGCCGCGCTTGAGATCAATCGGCCGCCGGAGGATGCCGCGCTGCCGGAAGCCGGCCGGACCGCCGAGCAGGGCTACGGCGCGTCGATCGGCCTGCATACCGGTCCGGTGGTCGTCGGCGCCCTGCAGGACAGCCAGTTCGCCCGGCCCTACACGGCGCGCGGCGAGACCACCGACATCGCCACCCGCCTGCAGGCCGACGCCTCGCCAGGCCGGGTGCTGCTCAGCGAGGCCACCTATCGGCTGGTCGAGACCGAGATCGATGTCGAGCCGGCGGCCGATGGCGGACCTTACCGTCTGCTGGGCGCAACCCGCCGGCGCGGCGGTGTGCCGCGTCGCCTGCAAGGCACCCGCAGCCGCTTCGTCGGCCGCAACGAGGAGTTGGCGATCCTGCAGGACCGGCTGGCCCGCGCCGAGCAGGATTCCGGGCAGGTGATCAGCGTGATCGGCGCGCCCGGCATCGGGAAGTCGCGGCTGCTGGACGAGTTTCGCGAGGGGCTGGGGGCCGACACCGCCACCGTCCTGAAGGGCCACTGCCTGCCCTATGGCCGGGAAACGCCGTTCATGCCGCTGATCGACATGGTCCGCGACCTGTGTGCGATCGCCGACACCGACGGCCCGGACCGCATCGCCGAGAAGGTCCGCGCCCATCTGGATGGCGGCGAGTCGCCCGAGTTCGCCGAAGCGCTCCTGCTCGAGCTGCTCGGCGTTCCCATCGACCGTGCAATCCTCAGGCCGCTGAGCCCGCAGGCGCGCCGGACCCGGACCTTCGCGCTGCTGAACGCGCTGGTCTTCGACGCCGCGGCGATCCGGCCGGTGATGATGATGGTCGAGGACCTCCACTGGATCGATGCCACGTCGGAGGAGTGGCTCGACGGCTTCGTGGCGCGGCTGGGCGATGCCGCCATCCTGCTCCTGGTCACCTATCGCCCGCCTTACAATCCCGGCTGGCTCGGCCGGTCTTCGGCGACCCAGCTCGCCCTGCCGCCGCTCACCGCCGCCGACAGCACCGCGCTGGTGCGGTCCATGCTGGACCGAGACGGCGTGGCCGATGACGTCGCCGACGACATCGTGGCGCGCGGCGACGGCAATCCGTTCTTCCTGGAAGAGCTGACCCAGACGTTCGACGAGGCGGACGGCGACCAGGGCGCGGCTTCGATCCCCGACACCGTGCAGGCGGTCCTGTCGTCGCGGATCGACCGGCTGGACCGGGCGCACAAGCAGCTTCTCCAGATGTGCGCGGTGATCGGCGCGCGCATTCCGCATGCGCTGCTGCAGCATGTCGCCGAATTGGATGCCGACATGCTGGAGGCCGGGCTCGATCACCTGCAGGCGGCCGGTTTCCTGCTGCGGTCGCGGGAGGCGCGGATGCGGCTCTACCGGTTCCGCCACGCCCTCACCCAGGATGTCGCCTATCAGAGCCTGCTGCGCGGCAGCCGCGAGGCGCTCCACGCCCGGCTGGCCGACATCCTGGAGCGCGACTTCGCCGACATCGTCGACGGCCACCCGGAGGTGCTGGCCCGGCACCACACCGAGGCCGGCCATGCCGAAGCGGCGATCGGATACTGGCAGCGCGCCGGCCGCGCGGCCTATGAGCGCTCGGCCCATGTCGAGGCGATCGGCTACGCCAGCCGCGGCCTAGACGTCCTGGCGACCGCACCGGACGATGGCGACCGCGCGGCGACGGAATTGTCCCTGCAACTGACCCTGGCCCCGGCGCTCATGGCCGCCCGGGGTTACGGGGCGCCGGAGGTGGAGCAGGCCTGCAACCGGGCACGCGCCCTGTGCGAGCATATCGGCGACGAGCGGCAGATGTTCCGGGCGCTGGTCGGGCTGTGGAACTTCTACTGGGTGCGGGGCGAGCTGAGCACGGCGCGGGACGTCGCGGGCCAGCTCCTGGGCCTGGCCGAGCGCGCCAACGACCCGGTGCGGGAGATCCGCGCCCATGCCGCGATGGGCGAGATCCTGTTCCATACCGGCGAGCTGGCCGAGTCGCACCGGCACCTGCAGCGCGGCGTCGCGCTCTATGAGTCGGTGCCGAAACACTCCTTCGCGACCCAGACGCCGCAGGTCGCCTGCCTGTGTTACGCCGCCTGGGCCAGTTGGCACCTCGGCCATGGCGACCGGTCCCTGGACCATGCCGCCGATGCGGTGGCCCTGGCCGACGAGCTGGCCCATCCGCTGAGCCGCGCCCTCTCCCGCACCCTGAAGGCGGAGCTGCATCAGTTCCGCTTGGAGATCGGGGCCTGCCGGGACCTCGCCGAACAGGCGGTCGATGTCTGCCGCGAGCAGCAGCTCCCCTTCTGGGAGGGCTCGGCCAAGGTCATCCTCGGCTGGGCCCAGGCGATGGGCGGTGACTTCGATCTCGGGCACCGCACGCTGGAGGACGGGCTGGCGATCTTCGCCAAGACCGGCGCCCGGGTGCAGCACTCGCCGTGGCTGGGCATGCTGGCGGAGATCCACAGCCAGGCCGGCCGCGTCGAGGACGGGCTGCGGTTCGTCGAGGAGGCCTTGTCCTGGGTCGACCGGACGGGCGAGCAGCACTACCACGCGGAGCTCTGGCGGCTGCGTGGCGAACTGCTGCTCGGCATGGGCGCGCACAGCGACGCCAAGGAGGCCGAGCAGGCCTTCACCAAGTCTCTCGAGATCGCCCGCCGGCAGGGCGCGGTCCTCAGGGAACTGCGTGCGGCCATGAGTCTGGCGGGGCTGCAGCGCCAACAACGCCGCAGCGAGGAGGCCCGCGCGCTCCTTAAGCCCCTGCTCGCCCGACACGCCGATCTCGATTGCGCAGACATGCGCCACGCCCGCACCCTGCTGCACTCCTTCTCCTGAAACCGGGCCGCGACCGGGCCTGATGAGCCCGCGACGCCAGTCGGCGACGTCACCGCGGTTCGCGTCATCCTATTAATTAGTATTTTATGTAAATAAGAGGAAAATTGCAGGCTATTGACAGCGGTGCGTCAAGCTTGCCGCCCACAGAGACGTTAGGGTCGCCGCCACGGTCCACGTAACCGGGCATTGAGAAGGCCCAGCGTGCAATGCAGCGACCCTATCGCGGCGATCCCACTGAGATCCTTCCAGATATCCGGACCGGTTGCGGTCCCGTCAGAAACCGTTCGCAGACGATTCGGTGTCGCATTGCCAAGTCTTCTGGAGATTATCAGCAAGAAAGGATGAGTTCCCATGGCACCTTCTCTGGGACCACTCAACATGCACCAGTACTTGCTTGCCCGATTGAAAAACAAGCTGGCGCTGAGCGAGAAATGCGTCTGGGTGGATCTTCACTTTGTTGGCTCCGACGACGACCTCACCATACGTGGCGATAATGACGCTCTGGCGTGGCAGCACTTCCTGTCCATCGGCGAACATGACCTGAAATCGGTCAAGGACACCGTCGATAAGATAATCGAGATTTGCGATGACAAAGCGACAAAGTCAAAAACGCCATTGATCTTTGATTTGGTGATCGACGCCCACGGCAGCGCTTCCAGTGTAAATTGGGGAAAAGATATAGTAACGGGCAACAACGTTCACAAATTCAAGAATGATCTTGAGAGGCTCAATCCTTATTTCTACCCGGGCATCTCTCAAGTGAAATTCGTAAGCTGCAATACAGGCAATGCGCTTTATCTCCTGTCGGAACTCTCGACGATTTGGAGCGATGTGACGGTCATCGGCTTTATCGACAACCAACCGACGTCGATTGGCACGCCGAACGGCAAGGGACCGTCCGTCACGTGCGCGGGCAAGCAATGCGTGATGTATGACGATGTGACCGAGACGTTCACGAAGTTGCCCAGGCCCGCGCCACCGGCGAATTAGGATGTGGACGCGCGCCCCTGAAGCCCGACCACGACTGGTCCTGACCACCGGGCACGGCTTGTAGCCATGGTCACTGCAGGGACCGCGCGATCCAACTAAATCATATTTTATGCAAATAAGAGGAAAATTACATAACCCTGTCAGGAGCGCATCAAGATTGCCGGCTGGGGAGCGGCTAGGGTCCGGCCCGTGTTCAACCAAGGCAGGGCAGATCAGCCGGGCGCGCTCACCGCACCGAACCCCAAGAAGCGAATCAACCAGCCGCCTTTCCGCGCCCCGTACAGGACCCGTTCCGCATCGGCCGCCCGAAAGGTGCCGGCGTTTCGACATTCGGACGTGACCGCGCACGCCATCGAAAGAATCGACGGGTCATGCGCACGGGCAACCAGGGTTTCAACGGATCCGACATCGGATTGACGATCGCCGGCGGCGGCCTGGGCGGTCAGCGCTTCCGGCCACGGTCGCTGGATCGCGATGCGGTGGAGCGCCTGCTGCGCCGGACCCTGCGCGCCGATCGCGGGGCCGCGACCCTGCGCCGCCTGCTGGCACGGACCCATTTCCGCCCCGCCAACATCCACCTGATGACCGATGAGGAAGTGCTGCGGACCCTCACCCGGCTGGTTTCGGTCGGCGAGATCCAGGTCACCGAGACCCGCTGGTGGACCAATGGCGCCAGCCGCCGCGAGGGCGCCGGAGGGGATACCGGCTCGGCCACCACCGGCGGCAAGGCGATCCAGTCCTCCGCGGCCATCGAGGAGGATCGCCGCGACCGGCGCATGCGATCCACCACCACGCCGGCCGACCGGCCCTTCCCGCCGCCGTCGCAGCAGCCCGACCCGAAGAACTGGATCGAGTTCCAGCTGGTCGATCATGAGACCGACGAGCCGATTGCCAACGTGCCCTTCCGGATCGCCCTGCCGGACGGCGCGGTCGCCGAGCACACCAGCGACGGCAACGGCATGATCCGCATCGACGATCTGCCGCCCGGCTATTGCGACATCCAGGAGATCCTGGACAAGGGCGCCTTCGAGGTCGTCGGGATCGCCTGAGCGAGCGGACAAGAGACATGGCGTTCAAATCCTGGAGCGGCTCGCGCCCCTATCGGAACCGCGACGGCGACACGCTGGCGGCGATCGCCGAGCGCGAGGCGGCGGCCGGCAATCCGGTGACGGCGGAGGACATCGCCCGCTTCAACTGGGGCACCGACGACCCGGAGGAAGTCCAGACCCTGATGCGTGATGAGCTGGGCGCACGGGCCCGCGATGGCGACAAGGGCTTCCTGCTGTCAGGCGACGACCAGCCGCGCCGCCAGCTGCGCATCCCCGAGGTCTACGAGCAGCGCGGCTTCTCCCTGGAGCGCACCCACCAGGTCCGGGTCAACCGCAAGGACTGCCCGGAACAGTTCCTGGATTGCTGCTCGCTGCCGGCGATCACTTTCGACTTCGACAGCTCCTTCGTGAAGCCGGCGGTGGTCGACCATCTGGGCGCGGTCGAGACGCTGGTGCAGAGCTATCCCGACGCCCGCCTGATGGTGTTCGGCCACACCGACGCGGTCGGCGACGAGATGTACAACAAGAAGCTGAGCGAGCGCCGCGCCTGGGCCGTCCACGCCTTCATCCTGAACGACACGGATGCCTGGGAGACCCTCTACAATCACCCGGACGAGACCTGGGGCCTGCCGGTTGTGCAGGAGATACTCGCCGATCTGGGGCACTACCAGGGTGCGGTCGACGGCGATATGGGGCCGGCCACCCGGGCGGCCATGCGGGCCCTTCTCGGCTTGGACGAGGACGCGTCGGTGTCCAACGACGCCGCCTTCCGCAAGGAACTGTTCGCCGCCTATATGGGCGGCAAGCACGACATCGAGATCGAGGCCGACCGCTTCATGGAGCCCGGCTTCATGGGCTGCGGCGAGTTCAACCTGCTGGAGCCGACCGACAGCGCGGAGCAGAAGAACCGGCGGGTCACCTTCTACGCCTTCCACAAGGACCGCCTGCCCAACCTGCCCTGCGCCTTCGCCGATTGCGGCCCCTGCCGCAACCAGATGGTGACGCCAGAGAACCGTCACCAGGAGGGCTTCTCCTGCAGCTTCTACGACAGCTGGGCCAAGCTCTGCCCCTGCGAGAGCAAGACCCGGGACATCGTGGTCCTGTTCCACACGCCGGACGACGCCCATGGCCTGCTGGCCGACGCCGATGACTGGTTCCACCTGCGCAGCGACAACGTCCGCTTCGACCGTTGCCTGTACGCCAAGGACGCCGTCATCGTCGCGCCGAACCGCGCCGCGCTGACCTTCCGCGAAACGCCGCTGGCCGGAGTCTTCACCCTGCGCCGCTTCTACGAGGGCGATTCCGACTTCCTGATCTTCGAGAACATGAGCCATGCCGACCTCGACCAGATCGGCGAGGAGCCGTTCGACCACTCCGACGACGAGCCCCCGGAGGATGCGACGGAGGCCACCGCTGAGGTTGAAGGCCATGAGGGCGACGCATGCGATTCCGGCGGCCCGTCCACAGCACAGGCCAGCGAGGACGACCTGTCGGTCGACGGCGAATCCTTCGCCGACGAACCGGACGACGATGACGATGGCTACGACGTCTTCGGCCCGTCTGACATCGTGACAATGGAGGGCTGAGCAACATGGATAGCCTGCCGGCACGCGAGGCCGCGCCGAGAACCTGTGACCACACTCGGTCGTTCAAGTTCGCAGCGTGGAATTTCCACGTCGGCCGAAAGTGGTATTTCGGCGACGAGCTGTCGGAGGAGATGGGGAAAAGCTGGCTCCGGCGTGACCTGTTCGCCTATGAGAGCGATACGGATTTCAGCAAGAACAGCAGCACCAGCGGCATCGTCGACGGCAACTACGCCACGAGTTCCCTCCTGGTGCGCAATCGATATGCCTACATCTTCCGGCAGATCGGATCGGACGTCGCATTGCATCGGGAACTGCACATCGATGCGACGGGAAAAATCCGGGTCACACCGCCCGGGAAGCTGCGCAAGACGATCAAGAAACGGGGCAACCCGGCCGAGCGCAGCCGGCACCGCTCCGACTACTACCTGGAGTTCTTCCACAAGACCAAGCGCGTCACCCGCTACTACATCATCTACTCCTACATCCAACTGCCCCTGTCGGCGATCGAGGCGCTTGAGCAGGCGCGCATCAAGCACGGCCGCTATCGCGGCTACTCCGCCTTGTCGCGGTTCGTCCGTCCCTGCGTCGCCTGGGAGGCGATCGACCCGGAAAGCGGCGTCTACCAGTACGAGAGCTGCGAGGTCGAACCGACCCACCACCCGGTGGAGTACTTCCAGGCCGGTCCGGCGCCGGCGACCGAAGACGGCAAACCCGGCACGCCGGAATGGTATGCCGTCGGCTACGACTTCCTGGACATCGCCCTGCGCCTCTCCACCGAATACCGTGAGGCGCTGCACACCTATCAGCGGATCTACGTGGCGCCGAAGGGCAAGGCGGCGCGCAAATACGATCACTGGATGCTGGCGGAGACCATCCACTCGCTGGTCGACGAGAGCCCGGAGCTGAAGGCCAAGGTGATCAGCAGCCTGCGATGGGGCGATCTGGAGAAATTCCTGTCCAAATGGCGGAACCGCAGGCTGACGCTGCAGCGCCGGTACGAGCGCGCCGCGGCACGGGTCTGCATGGCGATCGACAACCCGATCTACGACATCCTGCGCGCCGCCTACCGGACCAACGAGGAGGATCCCAGCGCCGAGAACGGCGACACCATGTTCCTCTTCAACCGGTACTACGCGCTGACGATCCAGGAACTCGGCGCCTCGAAGGCCGGCAACAACTACCTCTCCGTGCAGTTCAAGAAATTCGCCAATGGCGAGCCAGAGGCGACGGCGGCCCAGGGCGGGCCCTTCGACAACTTCCTCGGCACCTATGTGTTCCGGGACTCGATGACCGACACCGAGGTCTTCAAGACGACCCGCTGGTCGACCAAATCGACGATCTCGGTCTTCTCGACCTATGTCAGCGTCTACATGCAGCACGTCAATCAGGTGACGGCCAAGTCGATCTCCAAGCACCTGAACAACCTGTTCCCGACGCACAACGTGTTCCTGGGCGAGACCAAACCCTGGCTCGACGATCCGGTGGCCGACGAGCTGTGGTCGAAGTTCGGCGTCGAGGAGGTCGAGGTCTCCTTCGAATCGCGGGCCCGGGGACCGGACGGGAAGATCAAGACGATCTCGGAGACCGTGCTCGTCACCGAGGCGGAGGTGAAGCAGCTGCAGAAGTTCGCCGATGCCTCCGCCGACGCCGACCTCTTCAAGAACACCGGCCGGCTGATCGGCATCGTCTTCGACTCCATCAATGCCGGCATCGCGCTCAACGCGCTGCGCAAGAAGCTCGGCGGACCGATCTCCAACGATTGGGGCCGCGAGGCCATGGATGCGACCATGCATTCGCTCAACCTGGCGAAATCGGTGGTCGAGCAGGTCTGCGGCAAGAACCTCAGCAAATCGATGTCAAAGGGCCTGCCGGTCATCTCGGCGGTCTCGGCGATCTATTTCTGCGTCACCGACGTCTACGACGCCAACGAGGCGCTGAAGATCCATGACTACGACCGCGCCTACGCGCTGATCGGTGCCGCGGTCGGCGAGGCGGTCGCTTTCGTGGGTGTCGCCATGGTGATCAAGGCCACCGCCACCGGCGCCACCGCCGGCCCCGCCGGCGCGATCCTGGGCCTGATCGGGGGGCTGATCGCGGCGGTCGGCTACTACCTGGCCATGGTCGGGAAGGACGAGCCGATCGAGACCATGCTGAAGCACAGCACCTGGGGCACGAGCGCCTATGAGCGCGATACGGATTGGGTCAACACCTGGCAGGACAACCAGACCTTCGACCAGTGGAAGGGAAAGCCGGAAGCCCAGCTCAAGGCTCTGTGGAACCTGATCGGCGCCTTCACCCTGGAGCGCTATGCGCCGGGCGACAAGCCGGAATGGGGCCTGCTGAAGAATCACCATCCGCCGCTGAAGATCACTTTCCAGCAGCTGCACGAAGACTCCTACGTGAAGGTCAAGTCGCGCTGCACGATGCGGAAGGAGGGCAGCGTGAATTCCTACCGGTATCTGAAGGGGAAGACACAAACCATCCGGTCGGAGAAGTTCCTCGGCAAGGTCTTCACCAACCGGGCCACGGACAAATCCGTGCCCTGGCTGCTGGTCCGCTACCCGACCGACCTCATCATGGATGTCCGCGAGGCGCATGACGACGGCTACGTGGTCGCGCACTCGTCCATGCAGGTGACGCTTTTCCTACATGAGGGCCAGGAAGTCGGCACCGCGAGCATCAGGCTGTCCGAGGACGGCTATCGGGCCGACTCCGATCCGGCATCCAGCATCGACGGCGGCTACGACAGGAGCGCCTGACCGCCGGCGCCCGCTCCTCCCCGGGGGCGGGCGACCGATGGTCACCAATCCCGAACAAGAGGAACGTCCCGCTATTTAGATCGTATTTTATTCAAATTTCATTCATCGCGGCCGGCCCAGCCGCGAGCCCGGTCATTGCCAAAGGAGAAGACACATGTCCGTCGTTGCACGCTCGATCATCGCCTACGAAAAGGACGTGAGGCCACGACCGAACATGGTGCCGGCCTTCGATGCCGGGCTGGTGCGCACCTCCGCCGGCGACTACCGCCTGCAGATCACTATGCGGCTGCATTTCTGGTTCGCGGATGGCGTGTTGCCCTGGACCAAGCACGAGAAGTGGGACTTCGTGGCCAGCTTCGACCGCCAGGTCCGCGCGGTCTGGGAACGCCAGACCATCGGGACGCTCGGCATCGGCACGCCGGTCACGTTGGACCTGCGCCTCGCCTACCGGCCGGACTGGCTGCTGTTCGGCCTGACCGAATGGAAAGGCCAGGACCCGCACTGGAACATCGAGGTCATCAAGCTGGCGTCCGGCGTGAAGAAGACCAGCCAGACCCATATCAGCGTGCCCCTGGTCGAGCTCAACAGCCGGGATGCCGAGCACTACTACCCGCTCTGCGACGGCGGTACGGTTCGCCATTCGGTCATCGCGCACGAATTCGGCCACATGCTCGGCCACAGCGGCGACGAGTACCCCGTCACGAATGGGCAGGCACAGAGCAAGTACGTCCATGACTGCAAGAGCGTGATGAACTCCGGCACCAAGGTCCGCGGCCGGCACACGACCTTCCTCGACCAACTCGCGGACCGGCTGATCGGAAAGCACAACCAGACGCTGATGCGGCGGTGAGCAATCGTTCGGATGTCGGCATTTCGGAATGGTGGCGGAGAGAGAGGGATTCGAACCCTCGAAGAGCCGTTAAGCCCTTACTCCCTTAGCAGGGGAGCGCCTTCAGCCACTCGGCCATCTCTCCGCGGCGCGGCGTCGCGCGAATGCGGGTTGTAGCCAGCGCCGGCGGCGGCTGTCAATCGCCCGGCGCGGACGCCCGCTCCGGAGCCGTGCTAGGCTGGCGGCATGTGGGGCGGAACTCCCTTTCACCGGGCGCTGCACTTCAGCCGCGGCGAGACGGCGGACGGCCGGTGGGCGGCAGTGCGCGCCGATCCGCATCCGGCCCTGGGTGATGCGGTTCGGCTGTACCAGGGCTTCTCGGGCGTCGCGCCGCGTCCGCTCCGCCGCCGCGAGCTGCCCTTCGGCAACATCGTGCTGATCCTCAATTTCGGGCCGCGCTACCGCATGATCGACCGGGCGACCGGCGCTGCGGAGACGCGCGGATCCTTCATCGCCGGGCTGCATGAGAGCTACGCGCTGGTCGACAATGGCTGCATCGACCGGTGCCTGCATGTCGACCTCAGCCCGGTGGCCGCCTATCGCCTGCTGCGCACGCCGATGGTCGCGCTCAAGGAGCGCACGGTCGAGCTCGGCGACCTGATCGGGCGCGAGGCCGACCGGCTGCTCGACCGGCTCCATGACGCCGGGGACTGGCAGGCGCGCTTCGCGATGCTGGACTCGTGGCTCCTCGAAAGCCTGGCCCGCACAAGCCCGGGTTCGCCCGAGGTGGCCTGGGCGTGGCGCCGCATCGAGTCGCGGCGCGGCGCGGTGAAGATCGCAGAGATCGCCACCGCGCTGGACTGGAGCCGCAAGCGGCTGGTGGCCGGGTTCCGCGAGCAGGTCGGCATTCCGCCCAAGACCCTGGGCCGGGTGCTGCGCTTCCACCACGCCCTGGAACTGCTCTCCGACGGCGCCGGCCCGGCCGCAGAGATCGCCCATACCTGCGGCTATGCCGACCAGGCGCATATGATCCGGGAGTTCCGCGCGGTCAGCGGCCTGACGCCGGGTGCCATGGCCCGCCGGGGCTGGCCGCAATCGGACAGCGTCGCCGAGGCCTGATCCGGGGAACATTTCTTCAAGACCCCCGTCCCGCCCCTGCCTAGCCTGCAGGCACCTTCACGGCACCCGGGAGACACATCCATGTCCGGAACACCGCAGCGGGGCGGCACCCGCATCATCCCCACCCTGCGCTACCGTGACGCCATGACGGCGATCGACTGGCTCTGCACCGCTTTCGGCTTCGAGAAGCATCTGGTGGTGCCGGGCGAGGCCGGCGGGGTCGCCCATGCCCAGCTGGCCCGCGACGGCATGATGATCATGCTCGGCTCCGGCCAGGAGGGCGCCTATGACCGGTTGATCCGCCATCCGGACGAGGCCGGCGGCGTGACCCAGTCCCCCTATCTGGTGGTCGACGACCCCGACGCGGTCTACGCCCAGGCCAAGGCCGCCGATGCCGAGATCGTCATGGAGATCGCCGATTGGGACCATGGCGGCCGCGGCTTCTCCTGCCGCGACCCGGAAGGCCATGTGTGGAATTTCGGCAGCTACGACCCCTGGGCCTGACACAAGGTCGTCATTGCGAGGAGCCGAAGGCGACGCGGCAATCCACTCATTGCCGAAAGACTGGATTGCTTCGCCTTCGGCTCGCAATGACGGCGTAATGCGATGTCATCCAGAGCTGCTATAAGCCGGCGCCATGATCGCGCCGCCGACATTTGCCACCCAGCAGGATTATGTCGCGCGCCTCGGCGATGCAGGCTTCTGGCAGCCCTACATGCGCGAGGCGCTGGGCCGCCACGGATTGGATACGCCGGAGCACGAGCCCGAGGCTGGCCACAACGCGACCTATCCGACCTTCGTGTGCGGCGATGTGGTGGTGAAGCTGTTCGGCCGGTTCCCTGTTTGGCGCGACAGCTTCACCTCGGAACGGGCCGCCTACGCCCTGATCGCCACCGATCCGGACATCGCGGCACCGGCGGTCCTGGGCGACGGGCACCTGTTCGAGGATCGCGGCGCCCCCTGGGCGTATCTGATCACCAGCCGCATGCCGGGCGTCGCCTCATGGCAGGCGGTGCTCTCGGATCGCCAGTGTCGTGACCTGGCCGAGGCCCTGGGCCGGCAAGTCCGGCGACTGCACGCCCTGCCGCCGGACGGCATCGCACGCCAGGAGGAATGGCCAGGCCTGGACAGGGCCGCGGCACTGCGCGCGAGTTCCCTGCCGCCGCATCTGATCGCCCAGGCCGATGGGTTCCTGGCCGCGCTGCCGCCATGCGACCGGGTCTTCGTGCATGGCGATCTCACCGCCAACCATGTCTTCGTGGAGGATGGCCGCCTGGCCGGGCTGATCGACTGGGGCGACGCCCTGGCGGCCGACCGGCATGTCGAGCTGATCCAGATCTACCGGGACCTGTTCCGATGCGACAAGGCGCTGTTCCGGGTCTTCCTGGAGGCCAGCGACTGGCCGCTCGGTCCGGACTTTCCCGGGCTGGCGCTGGGCAATGCGCTACATCGCCAGACCGTCGGCTACGCCCAACACCGTTCGATGGACGTATTCGAGCCGATCGCGGCCCGCCTGCCGCTGTCGGAATTCACCTCGCTCGACGCGCTGGCGGCTGAGCTGTTCGCCCTCTAAGGGCCAAAACGAACAGGGCCGCCTTTCGGCGGCCCTGCGCGATAGGGGCAAGCCCCACTCACGGTGTCAAAGCACGGGGCTCACGCGAGCCGCGGAGGCTGCTCCACCGCCAGCGAAAGACCCAAGAGCTGGGGCATTGCCTGCAAATCGCTAGACATTGGATCACCTCCTTTCCGTTGTTGACGAATCTCGGGACGGCATCGATTCGACGCCACCATCGACTGAGCTATATACCGCGCAACCGACACCCGTCAACGGCCGGGTTGGCCGCAACCGAGACGGGGCAATGGCCACAACACCGTCATCGCGAGCGAAGCGTGGCGATCCACTACTGCGGCCCACAGTGGATTGCCGCGTCGCCTGCGGCTCCTCGCAATGACGGCTTGGCAGCCTGGCCGATCCCGGCCTGGCGTTTCGTCAGCTGACGCTCCAGCGGCGGTAGCTTTCCTTCATCGCCTCAAGCGCCGTCAGGGTCTTGGTGTGGTCGGGCTTCTCGTCGCACAGCTTGCGGTAGCGGTCGCGCGCCTCGACGAAGGCGACCCAGAGCTCGGCCTGGCTCAGCGCATCGGAGCGACGGCGGTCCGTCCCACCGTTGTATCGGCGGCCGTCGAGTTCCTCGAGCATGTCGCGCAGCTTGTCGGCGATGTCGCGCTCGCCCACCGCATAGGCATGGTTGAACGCCGCCAGGAGGATATCCGTGAGGCGCCGGTTGTGTTTCGACAGGAAGCCGGTCATGGGAGCCCAGAGCGCAACACGCGGCCGATCCGCGTTCGATGTCTCAGTCTGCCAAGCGGATTCTTTCGACGCCGTTAACTGGGCCGGCAACGATGGGCAATTCTTGCCGACCTTGCGTTAAGAAAAAAGCAACCATGCTCGTCCCGTTCCGACACCCCATGGTAGAGAATTACAAATATAAGCACTCGCAATGTGTCTATAAAAATGACATCTCTACTTAAGCTGCACTTGCTTAGGACAATTTTAATCCCGCCCCTCCGAGACTGGTTAACATCAATGACAGTCAACCAGTGGAAGTGTCATGCATTTCACCCGCCAAAGCTTGATCACGCTGATAGACCTCGTCGAGAACAAGTTGAGTTGCATGGAGGTCTGGGATCGGGACGACCGCCGCGAGGCGCAGCTCCTGAAATCCTGCCTGGAAGAGCTTCAGGCCGCCCGCTCGGAAGGCGGCGGCGTCGCCTTCGCCAACCCCGTCCCCCGTCGCGGCCGTCGCCGCAAGGTCGCCCTCGCCCACTGATCCCTTTCTCGTCCGACAGGCCCGTCCGGGGCCGTGCGGTGATCGGACCCCTCAGGGCACGTCCATGCCCTTGATCACCGCCGGTCGCGCACCGATCTCGCCAAGCCAGCGCTCGACGTTGGCGAAGGGCGCGAGGTCGATCTCCATGGGCTCGGTGGCGCGGATCCACGGATAGGTGGCGATGTCGGCGATCGAATAGTCGCCGGCCAGATACGGCGCCTCCGCCAGCCGCCGATCCATAACCCCCAGCAAACGCAGCACCTCGTCCGCATAGCGCTTGATGCCGTAAGGCACCTTCTCCGGCGCGAAGCGGATGAAATGCCCGGCCTGGCCGAACATCGGCCCGATCGAGGCCATCTGGAACATCAGCCATTCCATGGTGCGGGTCCGGCCGCGCCAGTCGGTCGGAAACAGCTTGCCTGTCTTCTCCGCCAGGTAGATCAGGATCGCGCCGCTCTCGAACACGCTGATCGGCGCGCCGTCCGGCCCGTCCGGGTCGACGATGGCCGGGATCTTGTTGTTGGGGCTGATCTTCAGGAAGTCCGGCGCGAACTGCTCGTCCTTGCCGATATGGATCGGGTGCACGGAATAGGGCAGCCCGACCTCCTCGAGCATGATGGCGGGCTTGCGCCCGTTGGGCGTGGTGAAGGTATAGAGCTCGATCATGGGCGGGGGACTCCGGCGGGGGAACGGGCCGGCAGGACCGCCGGCGAACGCCATGATATGGGGCGCCCCCTACCCTGCCAATGCCTGCTCCAGATCGGCGATCAGGTCTTCGACCGACTCCAGCCCGATCGACAGGCGCAGCAGGTCGTCCGGCACCTCGGTGTCCGGGCTCTCGATGGTGTGGCGGTGCTCGATCAGGCTCTCCACGCCGCCCAGCGACGTCGCCCGCAGGAACACCCGCACCCGCTTGATCAGCGACAGCGCCGCCGGCCCGCCGCCGGCGACCCTGAGCGACAGCATGCCGCCGAAGCCGCCGGACATCTGCTTCGCTGCCACCGCGTGGCCCGGGAAACCGGGCAGACCCGGATAGCACACCTCGGCGATGCCCGGATGGCCGTCGAAATGCTCGGCGATGCGCCGCGCGTTGTCCGAACATTGCCGCACCCGGACGAACAGGGTGCGCATGCCGCGCAGCAGCAGCCAGGCCTCGAAGGGCCCCAACACCGCACCCGCCAAATAGCGGATCTGGCCGATCCGGTCCCACAGCTCGGTCTCGGCCGCGGTGACGACGGCGCCGGCGATCACGTCGGAATGGCCGTTGAGATATTTGGTCGCCGAATGCACCACCAGATCGGCGCCGTGCTCGATCGGCCGGCACAGCACCGGCGAGGCAGCGGTGCTGTCGACCGCCAGGATGGCGCCGGCGTCGTGTGCGATCTGGGCGGCCGCGGCGATGTCGGTGACCGCCCAGGTCGGATTGGCCGGCGTCTCCACATAGACCAGCTTCGTCTTGCCCGGCTCGACCGCCGCCCGGAGTGCGTCGAGATCGGAGGTATCGACGAAGCGCACATCCTGGCCGGCCGGCTGGGCCACGTCGCGCAGCCATTTGGGCGTGCCGAAATACATGGCGCGGGACACGACGGCCTGGCTGCCCGCCGGCATCGCCTGGAACACGGTCGCCGTCGCCGCCATGCCTGAGGCAAAGAGCTTGGCCGCCGCCCCGCCCTCCAGCCGCGCCAGCACATGCTCGACCTGGTCGTAGGTCGGGTTGTCGTCGCGGCTGTAGCCCCGGCCGCCGATCTTCTCGTAGGTATCGTCGCGGGCGAAAGTGGTCGAGGGGTGCAGGGGCGGGATGATCGCGCCCGTCTGCTGGTCGACGAACCCGCCGGCCTGGGCGACCAGGGTCTCGGGGTCGGTCGGGGGCTTTCGGTCGGTCATGGCGGCGGTTCTCGCTCTTCTCGCGGGCGGCACAGCATAGTGGATGGCACCGGTGCCGCAAACGGGGAGGACGGCCGTCGCGGCGCGCCCTCTACTTCAGCTTTTCCCGCAGGATCTTGTTCACGGCACCCGGATTGGCCTTGCCCTGGGTCGCCTTCATGACCTGGCCGACGAACCAGCCCAGCACCTTCTCGTTGCCGGATTTGAACTGCTCGACCTGGGTCGCGGCACCGGCGATCACCTCATCGACGATGCTTTCGATGGCGCCGGAATCGGTGATCTGTTTCAGGCCTTTCTTCTCGACGATGGCGCCGGCATCCTCGCCGGTCTCCAGCATCTCGGCGAAGACCTCCTTGGCGATGCGGCCGGAGATGGTGTCGTCGCCGATCAGGTCGATCAGTCCACCGAGCTGGTCGGCGGAGATCGGGCTGTCGACGATATCGTGGCCGCCCTTGTTGAGGGCGCCCAGCAGCTCGGTGATCAGCCAGTTGGCGGCGATCTTGGGGTCGCGCTTGCCGTCGCCCTTGACCACCGCCTCGTAGAAATCGGCGCGCGCCCGTTCCGCCACCAGCACGCCGGCGTCATAGGGCGGCAGGCCGTAGTGGTTGATGAAGCGCAGCTTCTTCTCGTCCGGCAGCTCCGGCAGGGTCTCGCGGATGCGCTCGATGAAGGCGTCGTCGAATTCCAGCGGCAGCAAATCCGGGTCGGGGAAGTAGCGGTAGTCGTGCGCCTCCTCCTTGCCGCGCATGGAGCGGGTCTGGCCCTTGCCCGGGTCCCACAGGCGGGTCTCCTGGATCACCGCGCCGCCATCCTCCAGCAGCTCTACCTGGCGGGCGGCCTCGTAATCGATGGCCTGCTGCACGGCGCGGATCGAATTGACGTTCTTGACCTCGCAGCGGGTGCCGAAATTGTTGTCGCCGACCCGGCGGACCGACACGTTGACGTCGCAGCGCATGGAGCCTTCCTCCATGTTGCCGTCGCAGGTGCCCAGATAGCGCAGGATCGAGCGCAGCTTGCGCAAATACGCCGCCGCCTCTTCCGGCCCACGCAGATCCGGCTCCGAGACGATCTCCATCAGCGCCACGCCGGAGCGGTTCAGGTCGACGAAGGTCTTGCTGGGGTGCTGGTCATGCAGGCTCTTGCCGGCATCCTGCTCCAGATGCAGGCGGGTGATGCCCACCGTGCGCATCTCGCCGCCGGGCAGGTCGAGGATGATCTCGCCCTTGCCGACGATCGGCTGCAGGTACTGGCTGATCTGATAGCCCTGGGGCAGGTCGGCGTAGAAATAGTTCTTCCGGTCGAACACAGAATGCTTGTTGATCTCGGCCATCAGCCCCAGGCCGGTGCGCACGGCCTGCTCCACGCAGACCTCGTTGATCACAGGCAGCATGCCGGGCATGGCCGCGTCGACCAGGCTGACCTGCTCGTTCGGCGCGGCGCCGAAATCGGTGGCGGCGCCTGAGAACAGCTTGGCCTTGGAGATGACCTGGGCATGGACCTCCAGCCCGATCACCATCTCCCACTCGCCGGTGGCGCCCTGCAAGATGGGCTGCGTCGTCGTCATTGCCTTACTCTCACCTTCGCCGCCCGCCTGGCGGGCCGCATACACCAGTTCGAACCGTTCCAGCACAACCGGCTGCCTCTCGTCCATCACTTCTCCCCGCATGGCGCATTGGCGGGAGAAGAACTGCCAATGGGCCTCGCGCCACCAGGCGAGGGTGCGGTCGCCCTCCCCTTCGTCATAGGCGAAGGCTTCGTCGACCTCGGCAAAGGGCAGGACCCGCACCTCCGTCGCCCGGATCACCGCAACCGGGCGTCCCCCGCCGTCGAGGATGACGCTGTGATCGCCGGCCACCGGCAGCGGGTCGCCATCGGCCTCGTAATCCGCCACCAGCCCCGCCGTCGCCCGCTTCGGCCCGTCAATCACCAGCGCCGCCAGTTCATCCGCCATCTCAGGACTGTCGCCAAACGCCCAGGCCTGGAATGGCAGGTCGTCGCCAAGTCCCGCTTGACGGCAGTATCGGCGCCAGAACGCCTCGATCTTACCGCCGATGTCCTCCATCCCGTGAGATCCTCCGTCGACTCACCGCCCGCGGCTATTGACTGACCGTGAACAAGACACTCTGGCCCTTCGGCGCGTACCGGACGAAGAAGTTGCGGAGATGCTGGAACCATTCCCAGGTGAACTCGAAATCCTCCTCGCCGTAAATCGACGGCCAGGCGCCCTTGCAATGCTTGAAGTAGCGGTCGCGCATCCAATCCTTCGTGATCGGCGCAAGGGCTTCGGCAAGATCGGACACTTCGTTGGGCTCGATCAGCCGGATGATGTAACGGGAATCATCTTCCGAGACCCGGCGTCCGCCCAGCACGCAAAGTTTCAGCGGATAGCCGCCGTAGTCCTCTGGCCGCGCCCAGGCGCCCGCCTCGGCGGACACTTCATAGAAGTGAGGCGTGTCGGGCGGGAAATCGCCCAGGCAACGGTGGATCGCGTCCCAGGCGACGTCCGTTTCGGCGAAAGTGTCGTCCGGTGAGTCCAGTGGCCTGCCGTCGTCCTTCACGTATTTCAAGCCGGCTCCCATTGCCTTGGCGAGCTCTGGCCCGTGTTCATCGCCATCAGGATCGCCGCCCACGACAAAGATGCTCGGACCGCCAGGCGACGGCGGTTCCAAGGCCGTCTCGAATTCATGATCGCCGCCCATGGCCTCTTTCTCGATGACAAGTTGAATGTAATCAATGCGCTCGGAGTCGGTCTTGAGGCCGAGCAAGTGTGAGCGCTGCGCTTCGGTGATGGCGAAATGGACCCCGCGACATCCCATCGAAATCCCCTCCCTTCAAATTCCAGGCACATGCTCAATGCCTGCATCGCATGTTAGAAAATCTTCACCATCTGATGCGCGTCAACATAGCTCTCGCCGATCTTCAGCGATCGGGGCTCGGTGCCGTAGATGCGAAATCCGCATCGTTCGTAAAGCGCCAGCGCTGACGTGTTCTTGATCGCAACATTCAAATGCAACTGTTCGACGTGGCCCCGCGCGTGATCCAGGACGGCCTCCACGAGCTGCGCACCGACCCCCTTTCCGCGCGCCTGCTCCCGGACATACATGCCCCACAGGGCGCCGCGATGGCGCATCTTACGGGCCGCCTCGGCATAGAATCCGGCAACGCCCAGCAGGGCGCCGTCCTCCTCGTATCCGAACATGGCGCTCTTTGTCAGCCGGTCGGCGAACGCCTCCAGCGACCAGGCGGATTCCGTCTCGGCATCCGATCCGAAGGCGTCCGGGTGCCGCGCCAGACCTTCCAGGCGGATCTCGGCGAAAGCCGCGGCGTCCTCCGGGCCCAGCCGGCGGATCATCCCGCCATCAGCGCCGGCTTGGCGTCAAAGCCGGCGGCGGTCTCCAGGACGTCGGCGACGCGGAACAGGGTCTCCTCGTCGAACGGGCGGGCGATGAGCTGCAGGCCCAGCGGCAGGCCGTCGGCGCCGAGGCCGGCGGGCACCGAGATGCCCGGCAGGCCGGCGAGCGAGGCCGGCACCGTGAACACGTCGTTCAGGTACATGGCGATCGGGTCGTCCTGCTTCTCGCCGATGGCAAACGCGGTGGACGGGGTGGTCGGCGTCAGCACCACGTCGCAGCGCTCATAGGCCTGCTCGAAGTCGCGGGCGATCAGGGTGCGCAGCTTCTGCGCCTTCAGGTAATAGGCGTCGTAATAGCCGGCCGACAGCACATAGGTGCCGATCATCACCCGCCGCTTGACCTCCGCCCCGAAGCCTTGCGCCCGGGTGTTCTCGTACATTTCGATCAGCGAGTTGCCGGGCACCCTCAGGCCGTAGCGCACGCCGTCGTAGCGGGCCAGGTTCGAGGAGGCCTCGGCCGGCGCCACGATGTAGTAGGTCGGCAGGGCGTATTTGGTATGCGGCAGGCTGATCTCCACCGGCTCCGCGCCGGCCTCCTTCAGCCATCCGATGCCCTGCTGCCACAGGGCGTCGATCTCCGCCGGCATGCCATCGACCCGGTACTCGGACGGGATGCCGATTTTCAGCCCCTTGATGTCGCCGCTCAGCGCCGCCTCGAAGTCGGGCACGGCCATGTCGACGCTGGTGGAATCCTTTGGGTCGAAGCCGGCCATGGAGCCGAGCAGGATGGCGGCGTCGCGCACGGTGCGGGTCATCGGCCCGGCCTGGTCCAGCGACGAGGCGAAGGCGACGATGCCCCAGCGTGAGCAGCGGCCATAGGTCGGCTTCATGCCGATGATGCCGGCGAAGCTGCCCGGCTGGCGGATCGAGCCGCCGGTATCGGTGCCGGTGGCGCCGAGCGCGAGATGCGCCGCCACGGCACTGGCCGAGCCGCCCGAGGAGCCGCCCGGGACCAGCCTGGTCTCGGTGTCGCCGGTCCGCTGCCAGGGGTTCACCACGTTGCCGAAATAGGAGGTGGTGTTGGACGAGCCCATGGCGAACTCGTCCAGATTGGTCTTGCCCAGCAGAACCGCCCCGTCGCGCCAGAGGTTGCTTGAGACGGTGCTTTCATAGGTCGGCGTAAAGCCCTCGAGGATATGGCTGCCGGCCGTGGTCTGGATGCCCTCGGTGCAGAACAAGTCCTTGATCGCGAGCGGGATGCCTTCCAGCGGCCCCGCCTCGCCCTTGGCGCGGCGCGCATCCGACGCGGCGGCCATGTCGCGGGCCTTGTCCGGGGTCTCGGTGATGAAGGCGTTCAGGCCGCGCGCCTGCTCCATCGCGGCGAGATGGGCGTCGGTCAGCTCCACCGCGCTGATGTCGCCGGAGGACAGCCGGTCGCGGGCCTCCGCCAGGGTCAGTCCGGTCAGCTCGCCCATCACTCGACCACCTTCGGCACGGCGTAGAACCCGCTCGCGGCCTCCGGCGCGTTGGCCAGGACCCGGTCCGGGTAATGCCCGTCCGCCACCTCGTCCGAGCGGCGTCGCAGCCCGTGCGGCGCGACGCTGGTCATCGGCGGCACGCCGTCGGTATTGACCTCGCCCAGCTGCTCGACCCAGCCCAGGATGTTGTTCAGCTCGTCCGCCATGGTCGCGCGTTGCGACTCGTCCAGCCGGATGCGGGCCAGATGGGCGATCTTGGCGACGGTGGCTTCGTCGAGCGACATGGGTCGGCCTGTGCTGCTGGGTTGAAGATGCGCAGCGCAGATAGCACGCCGTTTCCGCCAGCGGCAAGGGCGACGGCCGGTTCGCGGCCGGGCTTGGCAACCTGCCCGCCCGGCGGCAGAGTGTCGCGCCGTTTCGCAACCACGGGACCGCCCGCGTGAGCATCCACGACGACCTGCCCGGCCTCGCCGCCGCCCTGTCCTCCGGGCAACGCCTGCTCGGCCTCGATCTGGGCGAGAAGACGATCGGCATGGCGCTGTCGGATTCCGGCTTCATGATCGCCTCGCCGGTCGGCACGATCCGCCGGCGCAAGTTCACCCTGGATGCCGAAGAGCTCTTCAAGCTGGTGGATGAGCGCGACGTGGGCGGGCTGGTGATCGGGCTGCCGGTCAACATGGATGGCAGCGAGGGGCCGCGCTGCCAGTCGTCGCGGCAGTTCGCGGCCAACCTTCTGGAGTTGCGGGACATGCCCATCGCGTTCTGGGACGAGCGGCTGTCGACCAGCGCCGTGGAACGGGCGATGGTCACGGCCGATCTCAGCCGCAAGAAACGCGCGAAGAAGGTGGATACGGCCGCCGCCGCCTACATCCTCCAGGGCGCGCTGGACGCACTGCGCTTCGCCGGAACGGGCGGTCCGTCCGGCGTCTAGAAGCGGTAGTTCAGGCCGATCGACAGGACCGGGAAGAACTCGACCAGATCGAGTTCGTCCTCGATGTTGCGGGCCTCCGCGTCCAGATCCGCCTGCGGCACGGTCGCGGCACCCGATGTCTGTCGGAGCGCCACATCCGGATTGCCCTGGTAGAGCACGCCGGCCCGCACCGTGAAGGTCCAGTTGCTGCGGCTGGTGAACGTCGTGTCGTAGCCGAGCCCGACATAGGGCGAGAACTCGTCCACCGACAGATCGCCGCGCAGCCCGGCGGTCTGACCGCCCGGAACGGTGAAGCCGCCGATGGTCGTGCCGGCCCCGGCAACCGCGTCCAGCCCGGCCTCGTTGCCGTTGTAGAGCGCGCCCAGGGTCAGGTGGAAGCCGTTGCGCAGCGGGTGGTAGTCCACGAAGCCGCCGCCGGACATGAGGTCCACGTCCAGGTCGTAGTCGATTCCGTCATAGGTCTCGTCATAGTCGAACGAGAGATAGTTGCCGACACCGCGCACGGTGAAATTCGGCGAAACGGAATAGGAGATCTCGGGGCCAAATCCGGCGGTGCTGGCCTGACCGCCGACCGCGACGCGATCGTTGCCCTGCGCGAAGGCCTGGGCACTGCCCAGAACGACCATCGCGGCCGCGCAGAGTCCGGCGAGGAGGTTAACGGGTCTCATAGGGGCATCCCTGCGATGAACCGGTATCTTCCGTTGCACTGCGACCGCCCCGCCGCGGCTTGCCAGGCTGTTGCAACGTTGACCATGGTACACCCCTGCCTTGTATAAAAGGTTAACGCCGGCTTCACGTTGGCGCGACCTGCTGCAATGGCGTCTCATCAACACCAGGGACACGCGATGCCCGAATCGGCCGGCGGTTCGGCCCTTGCCGGACTGAAGATTCTCGACATGACCCGGGTCCTGGCCGGCCCCAGCGCCACCCAGATGCTGGGCGATCTGGGTGCCGACGTGGTCAAGCTGGAGCGCCCCGGTGCGGGCGACGACACCCGCCGCTGGGGGCCGCCCTTCCTGAAGGATTCCGACGGCAACGACACGTCGGAGAGCGCCTATTACCTGAGCGCCAACCGCAACAAACGGTCGCTGACGCTGGACTACACCCGGCCGGAGGGGCGGCGGATCGCGATTGCGCTGGCGAAGCAGGCAGACGTTCTGGTGGAGAACTACAAGCCGGGCACGCTGGGACGATATGGGCTGGGCTATGAGCAGCTCAGTGGCGACTGTCCGGGCCTGGTCTACTGCTCCATCACCGGGTTCGGGCTGACCGGGCCCTATGCCGAGCGGCCCGGCTACGATTTCCTGATCCAGGCCATGGGCGGCATCATGAGCGTCACCGGCGAACCGGACGGTCAGCCCATGAAGGTGGGCGTGGCCATCGCCGACCTGATGGCCGGCATGTACGCGACCATCGGCATCCTGGCCGCGCTACGCCACCGCGACGCCACCGGCGCCGGCCAGCATGTCGACCTGTCTCTGCTGGACGCGCAGGTCGCCTGGCTGTCCAACGCCGGCCAGTACTTCCTGACCTCCGGCGAGCGCACGCCGCGATACGGCAATGCCCACCCGACCATCGTGCCCTACCAGGCCTTCGCCGCCTCGGACGGGCATTTCATCCTGGCGGTCGGCAATGACGGCCAGTTCGCCCGATTCTGTGACGTCGCCGGCTGCCCGGAGCTGGCCGAGGATGAACGGTTTGCGACCAATCCGGGCCGGGTCCGGAACCGCGAGGCGCTCGTCGCGATCCTGGAGCCGCTGATCGCCGCCCGAAGCTGCGCCGACTGGCTGTCGGACCTCGAGGCGCGCAACGTTCCTTGCGGCCCCATCAACACCATCGACCAGGTCTTCGCCGACCCGCAGGTGCTGGCCCGGGACATGAAGATCGCCATGGACCACCCGCTGGCCACCAACCCGATCGACCTCATCGGCAGCCCCTTCAAGCTCTCCGAAACCCCGGTCGCCCACCGCCACCCGCCGCCGACCTTGGGCGAACACACCGACGCCGTGCTGCGGGAATGGTTAGATCTGACAGAGGAGGAAATCGCGACGTTGCGGGACGTGGGTGCTGTGTGAATGCCAATACCTAGGCCGTCATTCCCGCGAAGGCGGGAATCTCGACAGGCCAGCGCATGCATTCCATCGAGATTCCCGCCTTCGCGGGAATGACGCTCAAGGGGGATAGGAGCGAAAAGAACGAACCTTGGACGCGAAGGCACCCCGGGCGCGTCACTTCTCCAGCTTGGTCTTCAACAGTGTCAGCACCGGAATGATCCAGGCGAATTCGCCAGGGAGACCGGCGGCCAGGGCGGCAACCCCGGCCGTGCCACCGAAGGCCAGTGCCAGCGTCGCCTTCTTGGCGAAATCTTCCACACCACTGAGCGAACCCTTCCGGCCGGCCTTGCCCGCATCCCGGATGTAGTCAACCAGCGGCGCCATGAGCCCGGACAGCACATTGCCGACACTGCGCAACAGATCGCGCTCGGCAACCGGCGGAACCGGATGGTCCGGATCGGCCACCAGAGGCTCGCGCGCCATATCGGCCAGCGCGCTGAGCGGCTCCGAAACATCCTCTGCGATGATCTCACGCGCCCCGCCAGCCGCGCGGGCGACCTGAACGGCCGCCTCGACCACCTCTTCGGACGGTTCGCCTCTCGCATCCTCGGCATAGTCCAGCCAGATCGGGAACTGCCGGATGAACAAACCATGGGCGGCGGCGATGGCGGCCAATTCGCTGACCGCGTCTTCCATCAGCAGTGCATCGGCGCGTTCTGCAAAGGCCCTGAGACGCTCCCCATGGACACCAAGGGCGATGACGTTCAGGTCTTCGAATAGTGACCCAAGCGCCAACCGATAGGCATTGAGCGCCCGGCCGAGGGCCGGCGTGTTCCGCCCCGGATCCAGGGCCTCCAGCGACGCCAGAAGATCCGAATGCGCCGCCCATGCCGCACGCAAGCGCTGTTCCTGCGCCTCATCCCGCGCCGCCGGCGGCCCGCTCTCGCGACGATGCAGCCGGCCATCCTTGCGGTATTCGACCTCGACGATCGCGGATCGCTGCACCGGGACCTGGGCCCGATACTCCGCTTCCAGGCTGGCGATGATCCCGTTCACCCAGGCGGGGCCCTTCTCCCAATCCTCATCCGGGACAAGAACACGCTCTCGTTCCAGTTCTGGGATCAGCGCCCGACCAGTCAGCGACTCTGTGCCAGTCAGGCGATCACTGTACCAGTCGGTCCAAACCTGCCAGTCCTGATCCAACGCGAGCAATGTGAGCTTTATTTCCTCCCAACCGCTCCGCGCCTGGGCCGGTGTCCCAGCAGTCCAGAGTGGGCGGCGCATGAGGGATTCCGCCGAGGCATCGCGCATCAAGCATTCCACATCGGCAGACAACGCGACCGCGGCGGCGGCATACGCAGCGCTGGCGGCACCGGCTGCGGCGGCGGCAGCGCGGATGGCGGCGTCGGCGCCGGTGGCGCGGATGGCAGCGTCGGCGGCGCGAACAGCGTCGGCGGCGTTGGCGTAGTCGTCGTAGGCAGCGTCAGAGGCGGCGCGGATGCCGGTAGCGTAAGCGGTGCGGATAGAGGCGGTGGTCTCAGCGGCGGCGCGAGTAACGTCGGAGGCGGCACCTTGGTCTGACCACATCGCGGCAAGCCAAGGTCCCGATAGAGCGCGGAAAACCGCCAGGATGATCGCAACCCGCTCAGGATCGGTTCGCTCAGAAAGGAACCCATTGCATGCGGGAAGCGCGCGCAAGGCAGAGCGTGCCGCAATAGCGACTGCGTCCTCTGCAGAACGACCATCTAGCCAAGTTCGCAGTTGCCTCTGATCCATGACCGCGACCAGCGGGCGAAATTCCAGTTGTCTGTTCGCGTCACTATCGCCTCGAGTCAGCCAGAGAACAACACTGCTCTGACCTACAAATACGGCGTGAACAGCCTCGCGAGCCCGTCGCGGATGGCGACCGCCAGACCGCGGCTGCTGTGCGCTGCCGGGGTCAGCCGGCGGGCGGCGGCGATCTTGTCGGCGATGATGGACTCCACCGTGGCGGCCAGGCCGGTGTCGTAGCATTCCAGGTTGAACTCGAAGTTCAGGCGCAGGCTGCGCGGGTCCCAGTTGGTCGAGCCGAACAGGGTCCAGACGCCGTCGACCACCATCAGCTTGGAATGGTCGAAGGGCGGCGGCGACAGCCAGACCCGGCAGCCGGCCTTGGTGAGCTGGGACAGCCGGCTGGCCGAGGCCCAGGCGACCGGCGGCAGGTTGTTGCGCTCCGGCAGCACGATGTCCACCTCGACACCGCCCATGGCGGCCATGCTGAGCGCCGTCATCAACGTCTCGTCGGGCAGGAAGTACGGCGTCACGATTCGCACCGAGGACCGCGCCTCGGCGACCGCGCCGAAGAGGGCCCAGACCATCTTCTGGCTGTCCTCATGCGGGCCGGTGGCGATGTCGCGGCCGATCACCGGGCCGACGGTTGCGATCTCCGGGAACCAGGCCGGGCCGACCAGTTCCTCGCCGGTGGTGAAGGACCAGTCGTCGGCGAACACCTCCATCATCTGCGCCACCACCGGCCCCTCGACCCGGAAATGGGTGTCCTGCACCGGGGTCGGCGGTGCGTCGCCCAGCACGTGGCGCTGGCGGATGTTGAGCCCGCCGGTGAAGCCGACGCGGCCGTCGACCACCAGGATCTTGCGGTGGTTGCGCAGGTTGAGGAACGGCATCCGCCAGGGCACCAGCGAGAACAGGAACCGCGCCGCCGGGATGCGCCGACGCCGCAGCTCGCCGACGATCGGCTTCAGGGCATAGAAGGCGCCGATGCCGTCGACGATCACCCGCACCTGCACGCCACGCCCGACGGCCGCTTCAAGCGCGCCCAGGAAGCGCAGGCCGACCGCGTCCTTGTTGAAGATGAAGCTGCTGAGCGCGATGCTGCGCTCGGCACCGTCGATGGCCGCGATCATCTCCGGATAGGCGGCGTCGCCATTGATCAGCGGCACCACGGCATTGCCGCCGACCAGCGGGTTTCCGGTGAAGCGCTCCACCACATTGGCCAGCATGACCAGGCCATCGGCCTGCGGCGGCAGGGCGGCAGGTACGGCCGGACGGCGCTCGTCCGGGGTCACGCGGACCCGGCGCAGCTTACGGGCCCTGCGGCGGATCCGGTTGATGCCCAGCAAGACGTAGAGGATCGAGCCGACCAACGGCGACAGCCAGATCAGGCCGATCCAGGCCACCGCCGCGCGCTCGTCGGATTTGCGCAGCAGCACATGCGCCGTCATGCCCACGGCGAGCAGGATCAGGATGATGCCGAGCAGGACGGACAGCGTTTCCACGGGACCTTGGCCGATCCGATTGCCGGACGCGGGCGTTGCGCCGGCGGGATATTCGGGCACCGCGCGCGATCGGACAATGCGGGACGTCAAGCCGTAGCGGATTGACGACATCCAGGGCTTGTGTCGGCCTCCGCCGGGTCTATAGTCGCGCCCCAATGAATCGCCCCTCGCGACCGGCGGCGCTCGACCGCAAACACCTGCTTGGCATCGCAGACCTGGAGCCGGGCGAGATCGGGCTTTTGCTGGACACCGCCGAAGGCTATATCGCGGTCAATCGCCAGCCGGAAAAGAAGTCGGCCCGCATGCGCGGCCGCACGGTGATCAATCTTTTCTTCGAGAATTCAACGCGCACACGCACGTCCTTCGAGCTGGCCGGCAAGCGGCTCGGCGCCGATACGATCAACATGTCGGTGGGCTCCAGCTCCATCAAGAAGGGCGAGACGCTGATCGACACTGCGATGACCCTGAACGCCATGCACCCGGACGTGCTGATCGTGCGCCATCCGGACTCCGGCGCGGTCAAGCTGCTGTCGGAGAAGGTCACGGCCTCGGTCGTCAATGCCGGCGACGGCAGCCATGAGCACCCGACCCAGGCGCTGCTGGATGCGCTGACGATTCGCCGCCGGCGCGGCCGGCTCGACGGGCTGACCGTGGTCATCTGCGGCGACATCCTGCACAGCCGGGTGGCGCGCTCGAACATCCATCTGCTGAACATTATGGGCGCCCGGGTCCGGGTGGTGGCGCCGCCGACGCTGCTGCCGCCGGAGATCGAGCGGCTCGGGGTCGAGGTACACCACGACATGCTGAGCGGCCTCGCCGATGCCGACATCGTCATGATGCTTCGGCTGCAGTTGGAGCGCATGCAGGGCAGCTACGTGCCTTCGACCCGGGAGTACTTCCGGTTCTACGGCCTGGACACTGAGAAGCTGTCGGCGGCCAAGCCGGACGCGCTGATCATGCATCCGGGGCCGATGAACCGCGGCGTGGAGATCGACAGCGCCGTCGCCGACGACATCGACCGCAGCGTCATCCTGGACCAGGTGGAGTTAGGCGTCGCCGTCCGCATGGCCTGCCTGGAGCTGCTGACCGCCGGTGTGAAGGGTGGCTCATGATGCGCAGTGTGGAAACGCCGCGCTCCCCCTCACCCTCCCAACGCTTCGCGTCGGGCCCCTCCCTCTCCCCCAGGAGAGGGGTATTCGCGCCGGCCTTTGGTTCCCCTCTCCTGGGGGAGAGGGAGGGGCCCGCGAAGCGGGAGGGTGAGGGGGAAGCGCTGATCGCTCAAAACGTGCCGGCCATCCGATCCGGAGGGTCCCCGTGACCGCTCGGCCGACGGCCTTCGTCAATGCCCGGCTGCTGGACCCGGCGAGCGGGCTGGATGCGCCGGGCGGGCTGCTGGTCCGCGACGGGACGATCGCCGATGTCGGGGCCGGCCTGTTCGCCGATGGCGTCCCGGCGGATGCCGAGACCGTCGATTGCGGTGGCCACTGCCTGGCCCCCGGCCTGGTCGACATGCGGGTGACCATCGGCGAGCCCGGGAACGAGCATAAGGAAACCATCGCCAGCGCCGCGCAGGCGGCCGCCGCCGGTGGCGTGACCTCGCTGGTCTGCCTGCCGAACACCGATCCGCCGATCGACACCGTGGCCGGGTTGGAATTCGTCGCCCGCCGGGCCCGGGAGACCCGCGGCGTCAAGGTCTATGCCTATGCCTGCGCCACCCGCGGCGGGGAGGGCAAGGCGCTCACGGAGATGGGCCTGCTGGCCGAGGCCGGCGCCGTCGCCTTCACCGATGGCGACCGCGTCATCGCCGACACGCTGGTGATGCAGCGGGCGCTGACCTACGCCGCCGGCTTCGACCTGCTGGTGGTGCAGCACCCCGAAGAGCCGCGTATCGCCGCCGACGGCGCGATGAATGCCGGCGAGCTGTCGACCCGGCTTGGCCTGCCCGGCATCCCGGCCCAGGCCGAGGTGATGGTGATCGAGCGCGACCTGCGCCTGCTGGAACTGTCCGGCGGCCGCTACCACGTGGCGCATGTGTCCACCGCCGCCGCCATCGACGCCATCCGGGCCGGCAAGGCGCGCGGCCTGGCGGTGACCTGCGACGCCGCCCCGCCGCATTTCACCCTGACCGAAACCGATGTCGGCGACTACCGCACCTTCGCCAAGCTCTCCCCGCCCCTGCGCGGAGAGGCCGACCGCCGGGCGGTAGTCGAAGGTCTGGCCGACGGCACGATCGACGTCGTCGCCAGCGACCACGTGCCCCACGACCAGGAATCCAAGCGCCAGCCCTTCGCCCAGGCCGAGCCGGGCATCGTCGGGCTGGAGACGCTGCTGCCCCTGGCCCTGGAGCTGGTCCACCAGGACCGCCTTCCCCTCCTCGACCTGCTGGCCAAGCTGACGGTCCGGCCGGCCGACCTATTGCGCCTGCCGGCCGGACGCCTCGCCAAGGGCGCGGCCGCCGACCTCGTGCTGTTCGACCCGGACGTGCCCTGGCGCATCGACACCGGCGCGTTCCGCGGCAAGTCGAAGAACGCCCCCTATGACGGCCGCCCGGCCGCCGGCCGAGTCCTGCGGACGGTGGTGGACGGACGGACGGTTTACGAGCGGAACGAATAGAAACGCGGCGGGTCATGCGCCCAATCGACCGTGTTCACCACCAAGACACAAAGGCACCAAGGCGTTGGTTGGAAACCGCTAGGGGCGGTTTCCATGATGCCAATTGGATGCCTGACGGCATCCTGGCTTCCGTGACGAATCCCAACGCTACCGCCGCACAGAGGAAGCTTGGTGCCTTGGTGTCTTGGTGGTGACATGATAGTTGGTCAATTCATCGACTCAGGTCCGGCTGATCCATGCCCGACGTCCTAGGCTCTTTCTCCTTCACCTGGCCGTTCTACGCCGCGGCATTGCTTGGCTACCTTCTGGGGTCGATCCCGTTCGGGCTGGTGCTGGCCTGGGTGGGCGGCTATGGCGACATCCGCAAGATCGGCTCGGGCAATATCGGCGCGACCAACGTGCTGCGCACCGGCAACAAGCCGCTGGCGCTCGCCACCCTGCTGCTGGACGGCGGCAAGGGTGCCATCGCGGTGCTGATCGCCGCCCGGTTCGGCCCCGACATGGCGGTGCTGGCCGGCGGCGGCGCCATGCTGGGCCATTGCTTCCCGGTCTGGCTGAAATTCAAGGGCGGCAAGGCGGTGGCGACAGCGCTCGGCACCCTGACGGCGATCGCCTGGCCGGTCGGCCTGGCCTCTGCCCTCACCTGGCTGCTGGTCGCGCTGCTGTTCCGCTATTCCTCGCTCTCGGGCATCGTCTCGGTCGCCATGGCGCCGGTCTACGCCTGGCTGCTGACCGCCTACCCGGTCGCCGGCAATTACTGGTCCGACCCACAGCGCACCCAGCTCGCCGCCTTCATCGCCGTGCTGGTCGTGTTGCGCCACCACCAGAACATACGCCGCCTGCTAAAGGGCGAGGAGCCGAGGATCGGGCAGAAGAAGCCGGGTTGACCGCCCCATCGGCGCCGGCCGACCATGTTGGAAATGGATCGGATCGGCGAAGCCTTTGTTGAACCACCCGCCACTTTCCGACGTGGACAAGCCGCTGCTAGACCTCCTCGGGGCCGGGCTTGGGTTGATCGTCCTTTATGCGAGCGGTGTAGTTTACACGACGCAATCCGGTGGCACGGCCTGCCTGCATCCTTGGGCAGAGCGGGTATTCCTGCCGCTCGAGGATTTGAATGACAGGCAACAGGGCCAATTGCACGCGCATTTCGTCGGACCAAAATGGCTTGGCAGCGGAGCAACCAGCGGAATTGACGCAGAAGATGCCGCCTTCATCGACGGCGTATTGAGCGGGTCGCGCGAGACAGAGTTCCTCCGCGTCGATGAGGACATGCTCAGCCAATCACACGAGGCCTGGGTGCATGTCATGATCGGGGAGCATCCGGATCGCTATCCAACGATGCCTTTGCGTTCATCGGAACCGCGGTTCAAGGACATGATGTTCCCGATCTTCGGCTTCGGCGACGCGCGAGGCATCCTGACCTGGCCGAACAGCGACTAGGGAACACACGGCTCTGCGTCCATCGGTTGACGTCCGCCGGGTCGGTGATCATGGTTGCGCGATGGTTCAACCGACACGCGAGCTTTCCGATTCCGAGCGCCTCGACTGGCTGCGGCTGGCGCGGACCGAATCCGTCGGGCCGATCACCTTTCGGGGGCTGATCGGCAGGTTCGGGACCGCGCGGGCGGCACTCGAGGCGTTGCCGGACATGGCGCGGCGGGGCGGCCGGAAACGTGGCCTCAAGCCGGCCACCGTTGCCGACGCGGAGCGCGAAGTTGCGGCCCTGACCGATTTGGGCGGGCGGATGGTGGCGCTGTGCGAGCCGGACTATCCGGAGCCGCTGGCGGCGATCGAAGATGCGCCGCCGGTGCTGTCGGTGCTCGGGCGGCGCGACCTGATGTCGCGTCGGTCGGTGGCCGTGGTGGGCGCGCGTAATGCCTCGGGCAACGGCCGGCGGATCGCGACGAAGCTGGCACGGGATCTGGGGGCCGCCGGGCTGACCGTGGTCTCTGGCCTGGCCCGCGGGATCGACGCGGCGGCGCATGAGGGCGCGCTGGAGAGCGGCACCGTCGCGGTCGTCGCCGGCGGCATCGACGTGGTCTATCCGCGCGAGAACGAGGCGCTGTATCGGGGCATCGCCCGGGACGGCGTGGTGGTGGCCGAATGCGCCTTTGGAATCCAGCCCCAGGCCCGGCACTTTCCACGCCGCAACCGCATCATCTCCGGGCTCTCGGTGGCCACCATCGTGGTGGAGGCGGCACCCTGTTCGGGCTCGCTGATCACCGCCCGCATGGCCAATGAGCAGGGCCGCGAGGTATTCGCCGTACCCGGCTCGCCGCTCGATCCGAGAGCCCAGGGATGCAATGCGCTGATCCGGAAAGGCGCCACCCTGATCCAGTCGGCCGGGGACGTGCTGGAGGGGCTGTCGCCGATGCTGCGGACGCTGGCCGCGAGCCGGCGCGACGATTTCACGGCGCTTGACTCCGGCGCCGAACCGGCAGACATGAACGGCGCGGAAGCCCAATCGCGGGTGCTGGAATGCCTGTCGCCGACCCCGACACCAGTTGACGAAGTGCTGCGCGATTGCCATGTGTCACCACCGACGGTCTTCGCGATTCTGCTGGAACTCGAGCTTGCGGGTCGCATCGAGCGCCATCCCGGCAATCGCGTCACGTTGATTTAACCCGCCCGCCATAGGGTATCGATCACGGCGGGCCATCCTTGAATTCAGGTCCGAGCAAGAGCGAGTTCGTCTGTGCCTGAGCGCAACCTGGTCATTGTCGAATCCCCGGCGAAGGCCAAGACCATCGGCAAGTATCTCGGCGGCGACTTCACCGTGCTGGCCAGCTATGGCCATGTGCGCGACCTGCCCGCCAAGGACGGCTCGGTGCGCCCGGACGATGATTTCGCCATGGATTGGGAGCCGGGCGACCGCTCCAGGAAGCACCTGGACGCCATCGCCAAGGCGGCCAAGACCGCCGACCGCGTCTATCTCGCCACCGACCCGGACCGCGAGGGCGAGGCGATCTCCTGGCATGTGCAGGAGATCCTGAAATCCAAGCGCGGCCTGAAGGATCTCGACATCCAGCGGGTCTCGTTCAACGAGGTCACCAAGCGCGCGGTGCTGGACGCGGTGGCCCAGCCCCGCGCCCTGGATACCGAGCTGATCGAGGCCTATCTGGCCCGCCGGGCCCTGGACTATCTGGTCGGATTCACCCTGTCGCCGGTGCTGTGGCGCAAGCTGCCGGGCTCGCGCTCGGCCGGCCGGGTGCAGTCGGTGGCGCTGAAGCTGATCTGCGTGCGCGAGGCCGAGATCGAGGCCTTCCAGCCGCGCGAATACTGGACCATCGAGGCGCGCTTCCGGACCCTGACCGGCGACGAGTTCACCGCCCGCCTGACCCATCTGGACGGCAAGAAGCTCGACAAGTTCGGTCTGCCCGACGAGGCCTCGGCCAAGCGCGCCATGTCGGTATTGGAGCCGCTCGACTTCAAGATCGACTCCGTCGAGCGCAAGCAGGTCCGCCGCAACCCCTACCCGCCCTTCACCACCTCGACCCTGCAGCAGGAGGCCTCGCGCAAGCTCGGCTTCGGCGCCAGCAAGACCATGCGCACCGCGCAGCGGCTGTACGAGGGCGTCGATATCGGCGGCGAGACGGTGGGGCTGATCACCTATATGCGGACCGATGGGCTGACGCTGGCCCAGGAGGCCCTTGTCTCCGCCCGCGACCTGATCGGCCAGCGCTACGGCAACCACTACCTGCCGGAGGCGCCGCGGGTCTACAAGAGCAAGGCCAAGAACGCCCAGGAGGCCCACGAGGCGATCCGGCCGACCGATCTGCACCGCCATCCCGACAGCCTGCGCAACCAGCTCGGCAGCGACGAGTTCCGGCTCTACGAGCTGATCTGGAAGCGCACCATGGCCTGCCAGATGGCCGCCGCGGTGATGGACCAGGTGGCGGTCGACATCGATGGCGGCAACGGCAAGGCGATGCTGCGCGCCACCGGCTCGGTGGTGAAGTTCGACGGCTTCCTGAAGGTCTATGACGAGGGCCGCGACGACCCGGCCGAGAATGGCGACGACGACGCCCAGCGCCGCCTGCCGCCGGTCGACAAGGGCGACCGGGTCGACCGGGTCGGCACCAAGGACGAGCAGCATTTCACCCAGCCGCCGCCGCGCTATTCCGAGGCCAGCCTGGTGAAGCGCATGGAGGAGCTGGGCATCGGCCGGCCCTCCACCTATGCCTCGATCCTGCAGGTGCTGCAGGACCGCGACTATGTGCGGCTGGAGAAGCGGCGCTTCGTGCCCGAGGATCGTGGCCGGCTGGTGACCGCCTTCCTGACCAGCTTCTTCTCCCGCTACGTCGAGTACGATTTCACCGCCAAGCTGGAGGACCAGCTCGACGACATCTCAGGCGGGCGGATCGATTGGAAGACGGTGCTGCGCGAGTTCTGGGCCGCCTTCTCCACCGCCGTGGACGGGACCAAGGACCTCAGCATCAGCCAGGTCATGGAGGTGCTGGACCAGGATCTGGGACCGCATTTCTTCCCGGCCGGCGAGAACGGCCACGACGCCCGCAAATGCCCGGTCTGCGAGGATGGGCGGCTGGCCCTAAAGCTGGCCCGCAACGGCGCCTTCATCGGCTGCCAGAACTATCCCGAGTGCCGCTTCACCCGGCCGCTGCAGGTGATGACCGAGGACGCCGCCGGCGAAGCGGCCGCCTTCCCGCGCGCGCTCGGCGACGATCCGGAGACCGGGCTGGCCGTCAGCGTGCGCCAGGGCCCCTACGGCATCTACGTGCAGCTTGGCGAGACCGGCGGCGAGGAGAAGCCCAAGCGGGTCTCGCTGCCCAAGGGCGATGCGCCGCAGGAGATCGGCCTGGACCGGGCGCTGGGCCTGCTGGCCTTGCCGCGCGAGATCGGCAAGCATCCGGAGACCCAGGCCCCGATCACCGCCGGCATCGGCCGCTTCGGTCCTTATCTGAAGCATGGCAACGCCTACAAGTCGCTGACCGCCGACGAGGACATCCTGTCGATCGGCATGAACCGGGCGGTGGAGCTGCTGGCCGACGCCAAGCCGCGGGCCAGTGCGGAGCCGGTGCGGGTGATCGGCGAGCATCCCGATGACCGCCAGCCGGTCGCCATCTTCAAGGGCCGCTATGGCCCCTATATCAAGCATGGCCGCATCATGGCCTCGCTGCGCAAGGGCCAGGAGATCGACACGGTCACCCTGGACGAGGCGGTCGAGATGATCGCCGCCAAGGCGGCGAAGAAGGGCGGCAAGCGCGCCAAGGCCGCGCCCAAGAAGAAGGCGGCCGCGAAGAAGACCACGACCAAGAAGGCGACGGCGAAGAAGAAGCCGGCCGCCAAGAAGACGGCGCGAAAGACCGCCGCCAAGGCCGCGCCCCGCCAGTCGGCGGCCGGGGACTAGGCCGCCTTGGCCAAGGCCGGCAAGCGCCCCTTCCCCACCAAGGACGAGATTGCGGCGTTCGTTCGCGAAAGCCCGACACCGGTCGGCAAGCGGGAGATCGCCCGCGCCTTCCAGATCAGCGGCTCGGACCGGATCGCCCTGAAGGAACTGATGAAAGAGTTGCAGGCGGACGGCACCGTGGAGCGCGGCCGCAAGCGTCGTGTGGCGGTTCCCGACAGCCTGCCCGAAGTCACCGTTGTGGTGATCGAGGGTGTCGACGCCGATGGCGAGGTGCTGGCCCGGCCGATGCAGTGGAAGGCCGACGGCCCGCCGCCGCGCATCTACATGGCGCCGGAGCGGCGCGGCCATCCGGCCCTGGCCGAGGGCGACCGGGCGCTGGCGCGGCTGAAGCGCAACCCGGACGGCAGCTATTCCGGCCGCACCATGCGCAAGCTGGGGGCGGCGACCACCGACCGCATCGTCGGCGTATTCCGGCGCCGGCCCGGCGGCGGCATCATCGAGCCGGCCGATAAGCGGCGCAAGGAGAGCCCGTTCGTCGCGGCGGAGGATTGCGGCGACACCGCCGATGGCGAGCTGGTTATCGCCGAGCTGCCGCCCGGTGCGCGCTTCGGCCCGCGCCGAACCCTGATCGTCGAGCGGCTGGGCGATGCCGCCCATCCCCGCTCGGTCAGCCTGATCGCCATCCATGGTGCCGGCATCCCGACCGTATTCCCGGAGGAGGCCGTGACGCTGGCCGAGGCGGCGCGTCCGATGCCGCTGGGCAAGCGCACCGATCTGCGCGGACTGCCGCTGGTCACCATCGATGGCGCCGATGCACGGGATTTCGACGACGCGGTCTTCGCCGAGCCGGACCCGGAGGTCGAGGGCGGCTGGCACCTGGTGGTCGCGATCGCCGATGTCTCGGCCTATGTGCCGGCAGGCTCGGCGCTGGACCGCGAGGCGTTCAAGCGCGGCAACAGCTGCTATTTCCCCGACCGGGTCGTGCCGATGCTGCCGGAGGCGCTGTCCAACGGGCTCTGCTCCCTGCGGCCGGACGGGGACCGCGCCTGCCTGGCGGTGCATCTGTGGATCGACGGGAACGGAAAGCTCAGGCGCCACCGCTTCGTGCGCGCCCTGATGCGCTCGCGGGCGCGGCTGACCTACGAGCAGGTCCAGGCGGCCCGCGACGGCAAGCCGGACAAGCAGACGCGCCCGCTGGTGGACACCGTCATCGCGCCGCTCTATGGCGCGTTCTCCGCACTGATGGCCGACCGCGCGCGGCGCGGCACCCTGGACCTCGACCTGCCGGAGCGGCGCATCGTCATGGATGAGGCCGGCACCGTGACCGGCATCGCGGCGCGCAGCCGGCTGGACAGCCACCGGCTGATCGAGGAATTCATGATCACCGCCAACGTGGCCGCGGCGACCACGCTGCAGGACAAGGCGCTGCCGGCGCTCTACCGGGTGCATGACGCGCCGGACAAGGCCAAGATCGAGGCGCTGCGCGAATTCCTGGAGCCGATGGGCTACCGCATCGCCAAGGGCCAGGTGATGCGCCCGCGGGTCTTCACCCAGGTGCTGGATCGGGCCAGGGGCAAGCCCGAGGCGCCAGTGATCAACGAGATGGTGCTGCGCAGCCAGTCCCAGGCGGTCTACCAGACCGACAATATCGGCCATTTCGGGCTCGCCCTGCCCCGCTACGCGCATTTCACCTCGCCGATCCGCCGCTATGCCGATCTGACGGTGCATCGCGGCCTGATCCGGCTGCTGGGGTTGGGCAAGGATGGCGCCGGCGAGGAGGAGCTGGATCGGCTCGGGCCCATCGGCGAGCACATATCCTTCACCGAACGGCGCGCCGCCGCCGCAGAGCGCGATGCGGTCGACCGCTACACCGCCGCCTTCCTGGCCGACCGGATCGGCGCGGAGTTCCACGGCCGCATCGGCGGCGTGACCCGCTTCGGCCTGTTCGTGACCCTGGCGGAGTCCGGCGCCGACGGGCTGGTGCCGATCGGCAGCCTGCCGGAGGATTTCTACGAGCACGACGCGCGCCGGCACGCGCTGATCGGCCGTCGCTGGGGACGGGAGTTCCATCTCGGCGCCAAGGTCCGGGTGCGGCTGATCGAGGCCGACCCGCTGACCGGCAGCACCATCCTGCACCTGGCCGGCGAGCCGGACGGGGCCACCGTGTCCTGGCTGCGGAAGTCCGAGCCGAAGCGCAAACCGGCCACGAAGAAACGTCCCGCACCCGGAAAACGGGGCCGGAAAAAACGCTGAACCGATGCGTGCGGATCGCCGCACCGCCACGATTTCGCCGCGACCGCCGACTTTAATCTGTGCTAAGGACCCTGTGAGATAATCGATACGCGCGGGCCTGCTTCGCCGGTCGGACCGACCGGGCTGGCCCGCAAATTATGTTCTGGATCAGATACATGACGCAGCCGCTGCCGTTGGAAGCACGAACTCGCCGGGCCGTCATCGCCGTCGGCATCCTGCTGCTGGGGGCCTGCGCCACCAGCGCTCCGAACACCACACTGGTGGAGCGCGACGGCCCCGTGCTCGCCTCCGTGTTCTCCGAGGGCTATGACAGCATCTCCGACTTCTACCTGCAGCGCATTCCGCTCAGCGAGATGACCGTCGACGGGCTCTCCGGCCTGGCCGCGATCGATGAGGGGTTCGCCGTCGCACGCGCCGACGATTTCGTCGAGCTGTCCCTGGACGGCGCGGTGATCGAGCAGTTCCAGGCGCCCGCCGCGCGCAACCCCTATGCCTGGGCCAACCTGACCGTGGCCGCCGTGGCCAGCGCCCAGGAAGCCTCTCCGGAGCTGGGCGAGGCGACGCCGGAAGACATCTACGACGCCATCTACACCGCGATCGCCGCGACCCTGGACGATTATTCGCGCTATTCCACCGCCGAGAAAGCGCGCCAGGAACGGGCCTTCCGCGAGGGCTATGGCGGGATCGGGCTGCTGCTCAACCTGGACGAGGATGGCCGCGCGCTGGTCGAGGAGGTGTTCGAGGGCGGCCCGGCGAGCCGCGCCGGCATCCTGGCCGGCGAGTTGATCGTCGCGGTCGACGACGAGGACACCACCGGCTGGGAGCTCGAGAAGCTGGGGTCGCGGCTGCGCGGCCTGTCGGGCACCGAGGTCCGGGTGACCATGCAGTCGCCCGACGGCGTCGGCCGCACCCTGACGCTGAAACGCGAACGGGTCATTCCCAACGTGATCAACACCCGGGTCGAGAACGACACGGTGATTGTGCGGATCTCACGCTTCAACGCCTCGACCCGGGAGAACCTGAAGACCGGCCTGACCCAGGCCCTGGACGAGCTCGACAGCCGCGCCAAGGGGGTCATCCTGGACCTGCGCGGCAATCCCGGCGGCCTGCTGGACCAGGCCATCAACGTGGCCGACCTGTTCATCCCGGACGGGCGCATCATCACCACCAACGGCCGGCACCCGGACAGCCTGCAGCATTTCGACGCGGGCAGCGACGATCTGGCCCGCGGCCTGCCTGTGGTGGTGCTGATCGACAGCCGCTCGGCCTCCGGTGCCGAGGTCGTGGCCGCCGCCCTGCAGGACAGCGGCCGGGCCGTGCTGGTCGGCGCCTCGTCCTTCGGCAAGGGCAGCGTGCAGCGGGTGGTGCGGCTGGACAATGACGGCGAGCTCTACCTGACCTGGAGCCGCATCTACGCGCCGTCGGGCTACACCCTGCACCGGCAGGGGGTGCTGCCGACCATCTGCACCAGCGGACCGTTCACCGACCCCGACGTGCTGATCTCCATGTTCCGCAATGGCGAGATGGCGCTGACGCCGCGGCTGGCGAACTATCGCTTCGCCGCCCCGGACGACGAGGAGGCGCTGGACGCGCTGCGCGAGACCTGCCCCTGGCAGGAGCATGACGCCGCCCTGGACCTGGAAGTGGCGCAGCGGGTGATCGACGACGGCGCGCTCTACGCCCAGGGTCTGGCCGCCTTCGGCCAGGCCTCGCTGGCGCAGCGCTAGGTGGAGCGGCCGCACGGGCACCTTGACAGCCGCGTTTCCCGCTTTATGGTGCGCGGCCGATCTGAGACATTGTTGACCGTGGCCCGAGCGAGGGCCGTCCGGGCCGCAACACAGGACATCGCGTCATGGCGAAATCGAACACCCTGAAGATCCGCATGAACAGCACCGCGGACACCGGCTTCTTCTACGTCACCAAGAAGAACCCGAAGACCACGACCGAGAAGCTGGTCATGAAGAAATACGACCCGATCGCGCGCAAGCACGTCGAGTTCAAGGAAGGCAAGATCAAGTAAGCGGCGCTCGACGCCGAACGATCGAAGGCCGCGCCCGGGAGCGCGGCCTTTTTGGTTTCCGCGGCGGGAGCACGCCATGGCCGACCTCTATCCGGAGATCGAACCCGACGCCACCGGCATGCTCGATGTCGGAGACGGTCAGCACCTGTACTGGGAGACCTGTGGCAGCCCGTCCGGCATGCCAGCGCTGGTGCTGCATGGCGGGCCGGGGTCCGGTTGCTCCGCCAACGCAAGGCGGCTGTTCGATCCGGACCGCTACCGGGTTGTCCTGTTCGACCAGCGCAGCGCCGGGCGCAGCCGGCCGCATGCCGGCGACCCGGACATCGACCTCTCGTGCAACACCACGCCGCACCTGATCGCCGATATCGAGCGGCTGCGGCAGCATTTGGGCATCGCGCGATGGCTGGTCTTCGGCGTCTCCTGGGGATCGACGCTGGCGCTGGCCTATGCCGAGGCCCATCCCGGCCGGGTCACCGGGTTGGTGCTGGCCAGCGTCGCCACGACGACGCCCCGGGAGATCGACTGGATCACCCGCGGCGTCGGCGCCTTCTTTCCGGACGCCTGGGCACGGTTCCGCGACGGCGTGCCGGAATCCGGGCGCGACGGCTGCCTGGCCGACGCCTATCACGGGCTTCTCATGCACCCCGATCCGGCGGTCCACGAAAAGGCGGCGCGGGATTGGTGCGACTGGGAGCAGGCGATCGTCGCCGTCCGGCCGGATCACAAACCGCATTCCCGCTACGACGACCCGGCATTCCGCCTCGCCTTCGCCCGCCTGGTCACCCACTACTGGCGCAAGCAGGCCTGCCTGGATGACGATGTCCTGATCCGCGAGGTCGGCCGCCTCTCAGGAATACCCGGCGTGCTGATCCACGGCCGGCTGGATTTTGGCAGCCCGCTGATCACGCCATGGCGGCTCAGCCGGGCCTGGCCGGACAGCGAGCTGGTGGTTGTCGAAACCGCCGGTCACGACACCCGCGATCCCGGCATGAACGCGCATATCGTGACGGCGACGGACCGGCTCGCGGTGGAGATGTGATCGCGTGATGCCGACGGCCGACTTCCCGCGTGCACTCCCGCGTCGTCCCCGGGCTTGACCCGGGGACCCAGTCTTTCCACCGAACGCGACCTGCGCGTGAAGCGTGATCGGCAAGATGGGTCCCCGGGTCAAGCCCGGGGACGACGGAAGAGATTGAGATCGTGGTTCGGGGTGGCCCGCGGCGTCAGCCGATGGCGGCCAGGATGTCCGGCGGGAGCTCGTCCAGGCCTTCGGCGACGACCCGGTTGCGGCCGCGCTTCTTGGCGTCGTACAGGCAGTCGTCGGCGCGCTTGATCAGGCTCTCGGCCGGCTCCTTGGCGTCCTCGGTGGCGGCGACGCCCAGGCTGATGGTGACGCTGATGCGGCCCTTCTTGTGGGAGACCTTGAAGGGCTTCTCGGCGATGGTCTGCCGCAGGCGCTCGGCCACCATCGCCGCCGCCTCGACCGAGGCGTCCGGCATGATGATGACGAACTCCTCACCGCCGAACCGCGCGATCATGTCGAAGTTGCGCAGGTTGCGGCTGACCCGGTTGGCCAGCTCCTTCAGCACCTCGTCGCCCACCTGGTGGCCGTAATTGTCGTTGGTGTGCTTGAAGAAATCGATGTCGAAGTAGATCGCCGCCACCGGCTTGTGGGTCTCGGCGATGCGGCCGATGATCCGCGACAGGTGGGCGTTCAGGTAGCGCCGGTTGAACAGCCCGGTCAGGCTGTCGGTCAGCGCCATCGACAGGCTGTCCTCGTAGTTCTGGCGCAGCCGGTCCTGGTAGCGCTTGCGGCGCACCTGGGTGCGGCACCCGGGCAAGCAGCTCGTTGCGGTCCAGCGGTCGCACCAGATAGTCGTTGGCGCCCAGCTCCAGCCCCTTGGCGATGCGCGGCAGGTCGCCGTCGCTGGCCATCAGCAGGATCGGAAGCTGGCGGGTCGCCTCATGGCTGCGCAGTTGCGAGCAGAGCCGGAGCGAATCCTCCTCCAGCATCGACATGCTGACGATGACCAGCTCGTAATCGCCCTTCAGGGCCGCATCCAGCGCCTTCTTGCCGGTGTCCACCGAGTCGAGCTGGGTGCATAGCGGGGTCAGCGTGTCGACGATCTTCTCGATCTCGATCTCGCAATCGTCGACCACCATGATGCGCGCCTCGTCGGCCGATTCCGCCTGCTCCGAGGCGGCCTTGGCCAGCACGCCGAGCTCGCCGGAGGTGGTCTCGCGCTGGCGCCACTCATCCATCATCATCTTCAGCCGCACCAGCGAGCGCACGCGCGAGAACAGCGCGATGTCGTTGACCGGCTTGGTGAGGAAATCGTCGGCGCCGGCCTCAAGCCCGCGCACCCGGTCGGCGGTGTCGCTCAGCGCGGTGACCATGACCACCGGGATGTGCATGGTCTTCTTGTTGTCCTTCAGGCGCTTGCACACCTCGAACCCGTCCATGCCGGGCATCATGACGTCGAGAAGGATGATGTCGGGCGCCTCGCTCTCGGCGCATTCCAGCGCCTGCGGGCCGTTGGAGGCGGTGATGACGTCGAAGTACTCGTGCGTCAGCTTCGCTTCCAGAAGCTTGACGTTCGGCAGTACGTCGTCGACGACCAGGACCCGTGCGGACATTGCTTTCGATCTAGCTCAGATACCGCTTCACCGTATCGAGGAACTTCGCGATCGAGATCGGCTTCGCGATGTAATCCTCGCACCCACCTTCACGGATCTTTTCTTCGTCCCCTTTCATCGCGAACGCAGTGACCGCGATCACGGGGATGCGTCTGAGATCATCGTCCTCTTTGATCCACTTTGTCACCTCCAACCCGGAAACCTCCGGCAGTTGGATGTCCATCAGGATCAGATCGGGCTTCTCCTGCCGGGCGATCTTGAGCGCTTCCATCCCGTCCCGCGTCTGCAGCGTGGCGTAACCATGCGCCTCCAGCAGATCGTGGAACAGCTTCATGTTGAGCTCGTTGTCCTCGACGATCAGGACGGTCTTCGCCATCGCCTGTTCCTTATCGGCCGCGGCTGCGGAACTGATGGATGGAGACATTGCGGTCGACCCCCCTTCGCTGAGCATCGCCGCCCCCCAGCGCGCCTGAGGAGCCTACTGGCGACCAACACACTGGCCGGTTTATCAATATTTGGTTAACAATTTGTCACCACCGGCCCGGCCGCTGGCGGTTCCCCGCAGCTTGCAACGAGGCCCTCACATGCCGGCCACGGGGCTTTGCCGGGATTGTGCGACAGTCTGGAGAGACCCTCCGGCCGGCGGCCGCTGCATGGTCTGCAGGTCGCCGCGACAGATCGAACATCCGGAACTCCATTCACTGGCGATCGCCCATCTGGATTGCGACGCGTTCTACGCGACGGTGGAGAAACGCGACCGTCCGGAACTGGCGGACAAGCCGGTGATCATTGGTGGCGGCAGGCGCGGGGTGGTGTCAGCCGCGTGCTATGTAGCCCGCATGTATGGTGTGCGCTCCGCGATGCCGATGTTCAAGGCGCTGGCGGCGTGTCCGGATGCAACGGTCATCCGCCCGGACATGAAGAAATACACCGAAATCGGCCGACAGGTGAGGGAATTGATGCAGTCGGCCACACCTTTGGTCGAGCCGATCTCCATCGACGAGGCTTTCCTCGATCTTTCGGGCACCGAGGCGCTGCACGGCGGCAGCCCGGCGGTCACCTGCGCCAGGCTGGTGCGGCGCATCGAGACGGAAATCGGCATCACCGTCTCCATCGGGCTCAGCTACAACAAGTTCCTCGCCAAGCTCGCCTCCGACCTCGACAAGCCGCGCGGCTTCGCGGTGATCGGCCGGGCCGAGGCGATGGATTTCCTCGCCGAGCGGCCGGTCAACCTGATCTGGGGAGTCGGCAAGGCGCTGCACGCCAAGCTGGTCGGCGACGGCATCCGCACCATCGGGCAATTGCGCGAGAGCGACGAGGCGTCGCTGATGGCGCGCTACGGCGTCATCGGCCGAAGGCTGTGGCGCTTCGCCCATGGTGATGACAGCCGCGGCGTGGATCCGGGCAGCGCCATGAAGAGCATCTCGTCGGAGACCACCTTCGATGAGGACATCGCCGATCTCGACGTGTTGAAGCGCCGGCTCTGGCCGCTCTGCGAGACCGTGTCCCGGCGCATGAAGGCGAAGGGCATCGCCGCCCGCACGGTGGTCCTGAAGCTGAAGACCGACCGGTTCCGCATCCTGACCCGCAGCCACAAGCTGCCCGCACCGACCCAGCTCGCCGACACCCTCTACCAGACCGCCCTGCCCCAGCTGGCCGGCGAGGCCGACGGAACGCGCTTCCGGCTGATCGGCATCGGCGGATCGGACCTGGAATCGGAAGACCTCGCGGACCCGCCCGACCTGCTGGACCCGGACCGGGGCCGCCGGCGCAAGGTGGAAGCGGCGATCGACTCCGTGCGCGCCAAGCTCGGCGATACGGCCATCGCCAAGGGCCGCGGATTCTCCGCGAAGAACGACTAGGCGCCTTCGTATTCCGCACGCCATGGCCGTCGGATCACCGATGGCGAGGTCAGGATTCCCCCTCACCCTCCCTCTTCGCGGGTCCCTCCCTCTCCCCAAGGAGAGGGTCTATTCGCGACGGCCTGTCGTCCCCTCTCCTTGGGGAGAGGGAGGGACCCGCGGCGAAGCCGTGGGAGGGTGAGGGGGAAGCGCCGTCGTTTGGGTCTAGTGCGATGGCGGATCAGCAGTCCGGCGCTTCGACCGCTTCGAGCTCGAGCAGGGTGGCCCGGACGACGAAGTCGCCATAGTCGATCAGCATGCCGTCGACGATGCCGTTGTCGTACAGGGTGACCGACATCTCATAGGTCGGCTCGGAGGTCGGCTCGGCCAGCGAGAAGAACGCCAGCTGGACCGGCCAGGACGGGCGTTCCAGCAAATCGTTGCTGGCGTCGGCGGCCGGCTGCTGGTCGCCGATGACGGCGCTGATCTCGTTCAGGCCGTCGATCTCCGTCCCGTCGAACAGCATGGCGATGAAGAAGCGCCGGCCGGCCTCGGCCTCGTCCAGCAGGCGCAGCGTGTGGGCGGTCGGGAACAGGGTGCCGCTGGGCAGCCGCTCCTCGCGGTTCTCCGGCATGCGGAACTCGACGGTGCCGGGACCCTCGCCGCTGAAGCGGGCGATGCCGCGCACCTCCTCGTCGGCCATGTTGCCGGTGACGTTGCGGACGCTGAAATTGAAGTCGCGGCCGTCCTTCGATTCCCAGGTGGCGTAGGTCATGCGCTGCTCGACCTGGCCGCCCTCGGCGAAGACGTAGTTGGTGCGATACCGCTGCTCGACGGTCCAGCCGTCGCAGCTGTCCTCCCAGACGAACAGCATCTGCCCGCCGACATCGCTGACCTGCGAGCCCATCCGGGCCGACGCCAGGTCGAGCTCATAGATCGCCCTGTGCGGCGCGATCTCCCAGGCGGCTGCCGGGGTCGCGGTGAGCAGCCCTGCGACCAGCGCGGTCGCGGTGCATCGTGCGGCGAATACGGTCAAACAAGCCTCCAACTGAGCCCAGTTCAGACTGGCCAATGATTATTGAAACATAGTGAAGCAGCCTCACACACAAAGCCCGGATTGCGGTTTTTGTGAGAAAGCCGGGCGCGGCAAAGCTTGCCGCCGTCCATGCCCGCCGGGCAAGGATTTCCACATCACCCTTGCCAGGACCGATGAAGAAACCTGATCTTTCTATTCAATTTCAGTTGGTTACACGCGACTCCTTCTGGCATGGGGAATGCAGTGTCCATGGCCGACGTTGTTCCTGATCACGTCTTGGGAGTCCCGACAGACCATGGCATCGCCGCTGCGCCATTACTCAGAGTCCGTCCCGCTCGCCAGCGAAGCGGGATCGTTGAACACCGCCCTCCTCAACCTCACCGGAGCGCTGCAGGACGGCTCCGGCCCGGCCGCGTCGTTCCTGGTGCGCCACGCGCTGGAGCTGGTTCGGGAAGCGGAATCGGTGATGACCGAACAGCGCCGGCGGATCGCCCAGCTTGAGCGGCTGAGCGCCACCGACGACCTGACCGGAGTGGAGAACCGCCGCGGCTTCCTCGACCATCTCCGCCGTCACCTGGCGGCGGCGCGCCGCCATGGCGAAACCGGCGTGCTGGCGATTTGCGATCTGGACGGCTTCAAGCCGGTCAACGACCGTCATGGGCATCCGGCCGGCGACGCGGTGCTGCGCGGCTTCGCGACGCTGATGCGCCGGCATGTCCGCGAGACCGACGTGGTCGGCCGGCTGGGCGGCGACGAATTCGCCATCCTGCTGACCCGCTGCGACATCGATGGCGGGCTGGCGAAGATCCAGGCGCTGCAGGCCATCGCCGATGCCGAGGCGCTCGACTGGCAGGGTGACCGGTTGGGCATGCGGACCAGCTTCGGGGCGGCCCCTTACCGTGCCGGTACCCAGACCGATGCGCTCATCGCCGAGGCCGACGCGGCGCTCTATAAGGACAAGGCGGCCCGTAGGGACCGCTGACCCCGGCCGCTACTTCTTAACCGGCGGCAGGTCCGGTTTGATGTGCAGTTCCTTCATGCGGGCGCGCTCGACCTCGGCCGGCGCCTGCATCATCAGATCCTCGGCCCGCTGGTTCATCGGGAAGGCGATGACCTCGCGCAGATTGGCCTCATCCGCCAGCAGCATCACGATACGGTCGATGCCGGGCGCGGAGCCGCCATGGGGCGGGGCGCCGAACTTCAACGCCGACAGCATGCCGCCGAAGCGGGCTTCCAGCGTCTCGGCGTCATAGCCGGCGATGCCGAAGGCCTTGTACATGATCTCCGGCAGATGGTTCCGGATGGCGCCGGAGGACAGCTCCACGCCGTTGCAGACGATGTCGTACTGGTAGGCCTTGACCTCCAGCGGGTCCTTCGTCTCCAGCGCCTCCAGCCCGCCCTGGGGCATGGAGAACGGGTTGTGGCTGAAATCGAGCTTTCCGGTCTCCTCGTCGAGCTCGAACATCGGGAAATCGACGATCCAGCAGAACGCGAAGCGATCGCGGTCGATGACGTCCATGTCCTCGGCGATCCGGGTGCGGGCCATGCCCGCCATCTTCTCCGCCGCCGGCTTCATGTCGCAGACGAAGAACACCGCGTCGCCATCCTCAAGCCCGGCCGTTTCCTTAAGGGCCTGCTGCGCCGCCTCGGGGATGAACTTGGCGATCGGCCCCTTGCCCTCGCCATCGGCGAACAGGACGTAGCCGAGGCCGGGCGCTCCCTCCCCCTGCGCCCAGGCGTTCAGCTTGTCAAAGAAACTGCGCGGCTTGTCGGCGACCTTGGGCGCGCGGATCGCGCGCACCACGCCGCCCTTGGCGATGGTGCCCTTGAAGGCGCGGAATTCGACGTCGTCGCGGGCGAAGACCTCGGTCACGTCGCAGATGACCAGCGGGTTGCGCAGATCCGGCTTGTCGGAGCCGTAGAGCAGCATCGCCTCGTCATAGGGGATGCGCGGGAAGGGCGGCGGGCTGACCGGCTTCGCGGTCCCGGTGAAGTCGGCGAACTCCTCGAACACGCCGTGCAGGACCGGCTCGATCGCCGCGAAAACATCCTCTTGCGTCACGAAGCTCATCTCGAAGTCGAGCTGGTAGAACTCGCCCGGCGAGCGGTCGGCGCGGCTGTCCTCGTCGCGGAAGCAGGGCGCGATCTGGAAATAGCGGTCGAAGCCGGCGACCATCAGCAACTGCTTGAACTGCTGAGGCGCCTGCGGCAGGGCGTAGAACTTGCCCGGGTGCAGACGGCTGGGCACCAGGAAGTCGCGCGCACCCTCCGGGCTGGTGGCGGTCAGGATCGGCGTCTGGAACTCGGTGAAGCCCTGCTCGATCATCCGCCGCCGGATCGAGGCGATGATGTTAGAGCGCAGGGCGATGTTGCGCTGCATCTTCTCGCGCCGGAGGTCGAGATAGCGGTAGCGCAGGCGGATCTCCTCGCCGTAATCGGAGTCGGAGTTGACCTGCAGCGGCAGCCCGTCGGCGGTGGACTGCACCGCGATATCCTCGACCTTCACCTCGACATGGCCGGTCGGCAGCTTGTCGTTGATGGTCTCCTCGGTGCGCAGGGCCACCGGCCCGGTCACCGTCAGCACGGTCTCCAACCGGGCGCCCTCGGCGGCCGCGAAATGCGGGCTGGAGGAGTCGATGACGCATTGGGTCATGCCGAAATGGTCGCGCAGATCGACGAACAGCAGGTTCCCATGGTCGCGCTTGCGATGCACCCAGCCGGACAGCCGGACGGTCTGTCCGGCATCGGTCTCGCGCAGGGCGCCGCAGGTATGGGTGCGGTAGGGATGCATGTCTGACGGGTCCTTTGGCATGGCGCCGGTTCACTGTCGATTGCGGAGAAAGCGACCGCCCGCCGGCGATCGGCGCGCCAAAGCACACCGAAGCCGGTGCCTTGTCAAGCAGCCAGTCCCGCCGGGGCGCGAACCGCAAGCAGAGCGCGCCGGCGCCCCTCGCCTTGCCACCGTCGAGGTCTAGGTTAAAGTTGGCGGTAAGCACCGCGACCGGCGGCCCGGAACCGCGGCACGAATGGCCATGGCGGCACAGACAGGCGAGGATGATCAATGTTGAGATGGATGACTCTTGCGGGCCTGACGGCGGTGCTGGCGACGATTGCCCTGGCAATGCCGGCGCATGCCCAGCTGAACCCGTTCCGGCGCTCCGATTTCGAGGTGAGCGACACCGACATCCGCCTCGCCACGGCGGCGGCGGCGAAGCTGTATGAGGGCGAACGGGCCGAGCTGGGCGATTTCGAGGACTGGTCCAATCCGGAGACCGGCAACAAGGGCTCGGTCATGCTGGTGGGCATCTTCACCCATAACGACCTGCCATGCCGACGGCTGCAGCACGACATCGAGATCGCGACGTCCGGCACGCCGTTCCGCTACGTCTTCGACCGCTGCAAGCTGCCCTCGGGCGAGTGGAAGCTGCTCTAGTTCCGGGAGACCACCGAGTGTCAGCGTAGGGCGCTGTCGACGACCTACCGGCCGGCCATGCGGGAGACTGGCTGGGCGTCGGCTGGCGGCCGGCCCATTTCGGCCGCACGGGGTTCCGCCGCCGGCCGGCAATCCTCGAGAATGCGTTCCAGCACGCCGCGATCGATCGGCTTGCTCAGGCTTTCGGTGAACCCGAGCGCGAGATGCTTCTCGCGATCCCCCTTCATGGCCTCCGCGGTCACCGCCACGACGGGCGTATCGGCGGACGGCCCCGATAGCGCGCGAATGGCCTGCAGCGCCTCGACGCCGTTCATGATCGGCATGCGCACATCCATCAGCACCACGTCGAACGGCCGCTGCTCGACCGCGGCGACCGCTTCCTGGCCGTTGCCGGCGATTTCGGTGCGATGGCCAAAGCGGGTGAGGATGCGCACCAGCAGGTCCCGGTTCGACTTGTTGTCTTCGGCGACCAGGATGTCCAGCGGCCGGACGGCGGCGGCGGAGCCGTTCGAATGCGGCCCCCCGATCAGGGCCGGGTTGGCGGCCTCGCCGTCCCCGTCCAGCAGGCTGCACAACAGGGCACTGGGCGCGAGCGGTTTCTGAAGATACCCGTCGAACAGCGGCGGCCCGCGCCGGGCAGCACCGGGCAAAGGCCCGTCCGCGGCAAGCAGCAGCCGGATGTCCGTCAGCCTGGCATCGTCGCGCAGGTCGCCGCCGAGCGCGATGGCGTCCCGGTCCGGCGGCCTGTGATCGATGACCACCGCATCATAGGGGCAGCCCTGCTCGGCGGCGTCGCGCAGGGTCGTGAGCGCCGCCAAACCGTCATCCGACGTTGCGACCGACGCGCCCCAGGCCCCGAGCTGCCGCACGACCGCCTGTCGGCCGATACGCGGACTGTCGAGGACGAGCACCCGCCGGCCGGCGAGCGCCGGTGCGGCGGCATCCGCGGCGTCCGCCGACTGATCCGCCAGGGGCACCGTGAACCAGAAGCGACTGCCCTGCCCCAGGGTGCTCTCCACGCCGATACGACCATCCATGATCTCGACCAGCCGCTTGCTGATCGCCAATCCAAGACCGGTGCCGCCGAAGCGGCGGGTCATGGACGGATCGGCCTGGGAGAACTTGTCGAAGATGTCGGAGCGATGCTCGTCGGCGATGCCGATGCCGGTATCGGCGACCTCGAACCGGGCGGTCGTCGTGCCGTCGCCCCGGCCCTCGCAGCTCAGCGTCACGGTGATCCCCCCGGTCGCGGTGAACTTGACCGCGTTGCCGACGAGGTTGAGGAGCACCTGCCGGACCTTGGTTCCATCGCCGGTCAGCGCCCCGGGGAGCGCCGGATCGACGAAGATCGCCACCTCGAGCCCTTTCTCGGCGGCCTCGGCGGCGAACAGCAGGGCGACGCTCTCGGTGATGCGGGCCACGTCGATGGCGGTGCTGTCCAGCGCGACCCGGCCGGTCTCCAGCCGCGACAGATCGAGGATGTCGTTGATGATCTCCAGCAGGGCCGAGCCGGATTCGTAGACCGTGTTGGCGAGCGCCCGCTGATCCTCGTCGAGCTCCGTCTCCAGCAACAGCTCGGTCACCGGGATGACGCCGTTCAGGGGCGTGCGGATCTCATGGCTCATGATCGCGAGGAACTCGGACTTCGCGGCATTGGCGCGCTCCGCCGCGTCCTTGGCCACGGTCAGTGCCTCGGTGGTGGCGCGCAGTGAGTCGACCGTCTCGGCCAGTTGCCGTGACAGGCGCTGCGATTCCCTCAATCGGCGATAGGAGAACCAGGCCAATGACACTGCCAGAGCCGGCACGGCGGCGATCCACTCGTCCAGGTCCCAGTGTTCGTAGTCGCGGGTCGCGGCGAACAGCCACTCGACGAATTCGAAGGCGCTCAGCACCAGGGCCACGAGGACGAAGACGAGCAGCGACACGGCCAGGTCCCAGTGGGCCGGACGGATGTGCCGCAAGACGCGCTTCACCATCGTGCTCTCCTCGGGCACTGGGGCCCGATCCATGCGGAATTGGCGGGGACCGGCGTCAGGGACCACCGATCGTCCGCGATCCTGCGCGGCCTGGGAACGGCCTGTCGGGAATGGTCGATACCGGGACGGCGTCCGATCGGCCGTCCTGCGAAGTATAGACCGTGTCCGGCGGGACGTTCTCCATTATCCGCATCAATTGTAACGATGTATATTGCGCCCTTATTCCAATACTAATTAGTTAATGATCAAATTAAGGTCTGATACACCAAGGCCCCCTCCCATGGAGAGGGGGCCTGGCACCTTGGAACCGGACCACGCCGCCGGCGACCCGCCCCTCGGGACGGCGCCGACGGATCGTGGTGACTAGCTGCCGGTATCCTGCAGCCCCGGATCGTTGAACGGCGGCACGTGCAGGCCGATCAGCGCATCACGCAGCTCGTCCAGCGACAGCGGGTGCACGAAGCCGTTGATGTTGGCGCGCTGGGCCGCCAGGTCGTCGGCGTTCAGCGCCAACAGGTTCCATTTCACACGCTGGGCCAGCGTCTCGTCCATGCCCGGCGCGGCCATGACGAACCATTCCGGATAGAGGCGCGTGGAGTGCACCAGCGGAAAGCCGTCATTGGCCTCGTCGATGATGGTGAACTCGTTCATCTCGATCCGGCCCTCGCGCGCCATCGCCTCCAGCACGCCGGTGCGGATGAAGGCGACGTCGGCGACCCGGTCGCGCACCGCGTAGACCAGCTCGTCCTGGGTGCGCCGCTCGTCCAGCGACGCCAGGTCCTGCGGCACCGCCACGCCGCGCTGCTGCAGGTGATAGGCCTGGAAGATATAGGCGCCAGCGGAGATGCCGACACGCAGGGACACGACCCGCTGGCCGCGCACGTCCTGGGCGGTGCGGATGCCCGAATCGGACCGGGCGATGATCACCCCGGAGAACTCCGTGCCGGAGCGCTTGTGCAGCGTGGCGAGCGGCTGCGCCCGCAGCACCGACATGCCGATCGCCGACTGGACCGGGTTGGTCAGCAGGAAATCGACATTGCGGTTGCCCAAATTGTAGATCGACGCGTGCACCGCCAGCGGGACGATCCGCACCGGCTCGCCGAGACGCATCGACAGGTAGGTGCCCAGCTCGCTCCACTGGTTCATGGCCACCTCGTCGCCACGCGGCGCGGTGACGCCGAACCGAATCTCGGCGGACGCCATGGGGCTGACAAACAACACCGACAGCACGGAGAGTGCGAGTGCGGCTACCTTCACTTTCCGGAACATGCCAATTCCTTTCGTTGCATTGGACCCTGGGATCGGGCCCGGATTTCGCGGCCCCGGCAGGGCGGAAATCGCGGAACACCGGCAAATATCTCGTCAGCCGCCGGTTGCGCGGCCGGTCCGATGGTCCGACAGGCCGGGGGACCATGGGGCCGGCGGCTTTCAACCAGCGGCTGTGGTGCGAATATCACCAACAAAGTGTAAACGGCACGTTTACATTGTGGTGGATGCGAAGATGATCTAATTAAAATCGAGTCATTTTTTGATAAGCATGCGCATAGAGTTTGATTTCGGAATCGAAATCAATCTACGCGGGTTGCCGCAAGGAGGATGGTCCGCGCGGCCCGTGACCGCGCGGTTGTCGCGCCATTCCGGTTGTGTTGGTCCCCGGCCGGGCTAGAAGGTGATGTACATCGCCGAGGTCCAGGCCTTGCCGTCATCGATCTGGCGGCCCTGGAGATAGACCGGGCGGAACCCGTGCGGCCCGTTGACCGGGTCGATCTCCAGCGAGCCGGACACGTCGCGCGGCATCGGCGCATCACTAAGCCGCTCGATGGCCAGGAAGATCTCGGTGCCGCCCAGCTCGCGGCGCAGGCCGCCCTCCGCAAGCAACTGCGCGCCGGACACCTCCCATTCGAAGGTCGGGCAGTGCACGAAGGGGTTGCCGTCCAGCGGGTTGCCGACCTTGACGTAGCCGTCGATGGTCCCGGACACGGTGATCCGGCTGTTGGCCAGGTTGCTGATGTCGACCTCCACGCAATCGGCGTCGCCATAGGTGTCGGTGCGGAAGCCGATCCGGGTCGGGCCAGCGCGCCAGCAGGTCTCCTCCTTGTGCTCGAAGCCGCGACCGGAGAAGCCGTTGATGACGCCGTTGCGGATATCGATCTCGCCGCGCCAGTCGGCCCAGCGATAGCGGTCGCGGATGCGCGCGCCGCCGAATCGGACCCGGATGCGGCGGTCGGAATAGCCCGCCTCCTCCTGCAGGTTGCGGGTCCAGATACAGCCGGTGTGGTCGAAGGCGGCGATCTCGTCCCAGCCGGCATCGCCGAGGAAGCGGTAATCGATGGTCGCGGCACCGCTATGGGAGAACTCGTCGCCCTGGCGGTGGTCGCCGCACCAGGTCAGGCCGACCAGCCGCTCGCCGGTGGTGGCCCAGGTGCGCCGCGCCCGCAGCGCCTCGCCCACGGTCTTGCCGTCCAGGGTCTCGGCGATGATGCCGGTGACGCCGCCCTTGGTGCCGAACACCGCGGTGCCGGGCACGCCGCCGCCGCAGCGGCCGCGATGCTCGTCGCCATTGGCCGAGGCGCCCAGCTTGTAGCCGCGCTGGGCCACCTCCTGGTAGAGCCAGGGGAAGTGGCCCCAGGCGGAGGTGATCTCCACCAGCTTCTCCAGCTTCGGGTAGTGCCAGTCCATGATGCAGCGGCGCCCGCCGACATGGGGCATCAGCAGATGGCCTTCGGGATCATGGGCATAGGTGGCCCAGAGCTCCTCCAGCGGCCAGGCCCCGGGCTGGATGGTGTCGCCCTCCATGTCCTCGTTCCACTCGAAGGAGCGCGCCACGCGGCCCTTGGCGTCGAACGGGAACTCCGGCGTCTTGCCGTGCAGGAAAACCACGTTGTGGTCGCCGCCGGCGCAGGAATTGCCGCACCACTCGGTGCCCGGATAGCACACGAAGCTGCCATCCTGGTTGAGCTCATGGATGATCTCGACCGCGCGGTCCCAGCGGTCCTTGGTGATCTGGAAGTCGTTGGCCGTGTAGCCGAGCACGTCGAGCCCGGCGATGTCGCGGCCATAGGTCAGGTTGTAGGTGGTGTCGTTGGTGCCGACCGTATCCTCGGAATGCACATGCAGGTCGCCGTAGAACAGACGCGGCGTGGGTGATGCCGCATCGGCGGTCACATAGAACGTCGCCGGCGCCACCTCCGGGTGGTCGACCAGCGTCGCCGTGACCTCCAGTTCGCCGGGCTCCGTCGGCAGGTCGTCGATCGCGGCGACGGCCCAGCCCTCGCCGGCCAGGTCGACGGTCTTCTCGTAGACCGCCTCCCCGTCCCGCTTTGCGGTCAGGTGCACGGAAGCCGCCTCGTCCCAGCAGGTGTTGCCCCACTCGTCCTCGGCCCGGACGCGCAGCGTGTAGGGCTCGCCGGGCCTGAGCAGGCGCGAGCCGGCCATCATTACCTGCGCCGGCACCCCGGGCACCACATCCATGACGATGTCGCCCGGGATGTCGCAGAAGCGCGAGGTGCCCAGCGGGTCGATGTAGCAGCGGAAGCGGAAGCCCGCCTCCACGAAGGTCTGGACCCGAGTGCCGGGTCCGCCGCCGCGGCGGTCGCCGAGACGGATGATGATGTGGTCGCCGGGCTTCAGATAACCGTCGACGGTGTCGACGATGACCGCCTTCTGGAACGGCCGCTCATGGCCCTTCTGGTCGAAGCGGACCTTCAGCGATTGCACCGTCGCCGGGCTCTGGCCCTCGACGCAGGGGCCGGCCTGGTATTCCGCCGAGACATAGTTCGCGCCGGTCGGATCGCTGGTCTGGAACAGCGCCCAGTCGGAATAGAACTTGAACGTCGCCTTGATCCAGGCGCCGTCGGCAATGCCCGAGGCGCCGACCTCGTAGTCGAGCACGATCTCGGTCCACTCGCCGGCCACCAGTTGGTCGCGGTTGCAGGTGACCCGGCCAAGGAACGGCATGTCCTTGGTCTTCTGATAGAGGCCCTTGGGCGCGTGGTATTCGCCCAGCACATCCTTGAGCTGCGCATCGGTCATGCGTTCCATGACGACCTACCCTTGATTTCCTGAAGATTGCGGCCGGCCCGGCGGTCTTGGCGCCCCCGGACCGGCCGATGATCGGACCTGTGGATCAGAACGGCCAGGGCGCGCTCGGATCCCAGACCGGTATGCCGAGCAGGGCATACCATGGCGCCATGACGATCAGGCCATAGGCCATGGCGATCAGCACCGCCACCCAGCCGGCCTTGAAGTAATCGGCCATGGAGAACTCCTCCGAGCCGTAGGCGATCACCGCGGCGGTGATCTGGGTCGGCAGCAGATAGGCGAAGGTATCGGTGTCGCAGACCAGCAGCATGAAGGCCACCGGGTGCAGGTCGACCAGCGGCGCCATCTCGTAGACGATCGGCGCCAGCATGGCCACGGCCGCCACGTTCGACAGCATGCCGATCCGCACGATGTGGGTGCCGATCATCAGGCCGAGCACGATGCCCCACCAGGGCAGGCCGATGACGCCGTCATGGATCAGGTCGGCCAGATAGTCGGCCAGGCCCGACTGCCGCATCGCCGCCGTCATGGTGATGGCGCCGCCGAGCAGCAGGAAGGTGCCCCAGATGGTGCGGTCCTGGACCTCCTTCCACTTGAAGGGGAACAGGCCGGGCGTGAACAGCAGCAGGATGCCGACCAGGCCGATGATGCCGAGCTGGAAGCGGTGCAGCTCGAAGATCGGGCTGCCGCGGCCCATGACGAACAGCAGCGCCACGAAGGCGAACAGGGCCAGCAGGGTCCATTCCGCCGTCGTGGTCTGCCCCAGTTCCTGGTGCTGGGCGCGGATCTTCTCGTGCCCGCCGGATATGCGCACGCTGGCGGTCTTGAAGTGGTAGCGCACCCACCATTGGGTCAGCACGAACATGCCGAGATACGGGGCCTGCAGCAGCGCCCATTGCAGGTAACTGATGTTGAAGCCGTCCTGGGCCATGATGTCGACCATGATCAGGTTCGGCAGATGCGCCGTCATGATGAAGACGCCGCAGATCATGGTGCCGTAGACCAGCGACTGGATGACGATGGCCTTGCGCGCCTCGCGCTCCTCCGGCGTCGTGCCCAGCAGGTTGACGATCCCCTTCACCACCGGCAGCAGCGTGGCGGCGCGGGCGTTTGCGGCCGGGATCAGGAAGGCCAGGATGATGTTCACGAAGAACATGCCCCAGATCACCCGGCCCACGGTCGAGGCCTTGATGCGGTCGAGAACCGAGAGGGCGATGCGCCGGTCGGCCTTCAGCAACTGCATGATGGCGCCGACCAGGAAGGCGAACAGGCAGAGCCAGACCACGTGCCGGGTAAAGCCGGCGAAGACGGTTCCCAGGGGCGGACGGCCATCCTGCCAGGGAATGCCCTGGGTGAGGATCAGCAGCAGCGGAATTGAGATGCCGGTGATGCCGACCGGCAGCGCCTCCGACACCCACATGATGCAGGCCCAGACGACGATGGCGGCCACGGCCATGCCGGCCTTCGACAGCCCCTCAGGCGGCGGAATGACGTAAAGGAGAAGAAAAAACGCGACCCAGGCCAGTACAAATCCAGTCAGGACGCGTTTCGGATTCTTTCCGGTCTCCTCGATATTCGCGACGATCTGGCTGAAGAACGGACCCGATTTCGGCGCTGCGGCCGCATAATCCTGCATATCGATCTCCCCAGTTGCCTACTTGCCGGCCCTCGTTGTGTGCCTCCCAACCGGGCCGCCAGCTCACGCGCTGTCATCGATCGCCAATGCGGACTGCCCGCATTGGTAGCATTAGACACAAAACTCCGTTTAATTGGTCAGTAGAACAATATTATTGACCTGTCATAGTAGTATAAATTGATGTTGCAAACAACGAAACCATGTCACATCTTTCCAAATCGAACCCAGCCGTTGTACAGATCGAACCTCCTGCCGGGCCTGCGCCAGTACCGGCAAGACGCCGAATTCGGTCGTGATTTCAAAGATCTCCACGTAGGAGCGCCCGGTGACGACGCCCGAGACCGACCCGCTTCCATGGCCCCCGGAAGCCGCAAATAAATTGCACGTGGCGGCAGACCTTCGCGCAACCGAATCGAACATCGTGCTGGACCTGCACGGCGATCCGTTGCGTGCCGGAATCGTCGTCTTTTCCGACGGAAATCACCACATGGCGCTGGAGGAGAGCCTGGCCGCCTTCCTGGAACGGACGCCGGAAGCGGTCGACGTGTTCTACGCCACCACCCCGCCGCGGGTGCTGCTGGACGCCCTCCGGACAGGCGCGCTGAGGATCGGCAATCTGGTCCTGTCGGCCCGGCCGCATGTCTTCATCGGGCCGGAAGAGGTGCTCGAGCACCTCGTCGCCGGCGGCGCCATGGCGGCCCACGCCCCCTTCGCACAGAGCCGGGGCAACGTCCTGCTGATTCGCCGTGGCAATCCGAAGAACATCGTCGGCCTCGCCGATCTGCTGCGGCCGGACGTGCGGCTGGCGCTGTCCAATCCCGAGACCGAATCTGCCTCGCACCAGGTCTACCGCGAGACCATCCTGGGGCTGGCCGAGGCCGAAGGGCAGGACCGGGAGCGCTACCGCCAGCACCTGGACGACGGCGCCTTCGTCGCCAGCGCGGTGATCCACCATCGCGAGATCCCGCAGATGCTGGCCGACGATGTGGCCGATGTGGCGGTGATCTATTTCCACCTCGCCCTGCGCTACGCCCGGATCTTCGACGATTTGTTCGAGATCGTGCCGCTGTCGGCGCTGTCCGGCGACGGTGGCGCCACCGATGCCAATCGGCTGACCCGATACCATGTCGGCCTGATCGGCGATGGCGGCCGATACGGGCCGGCATTGTGCGACTTCATGACCGGACCCGAGGTGGCGGCGATCTATGACCGGCACGGGCTGGCCGCCGCCGACGCCTGAGCCTCCGGTTGCCGTCGCAAAGACCGCGCGAAACGGCCGATAGCGGGTTTGTCGCCCGCACCCCGCCATGCTAAAGACCGGCTATGGCCGATCTCCCGCGATTGATCGTTGATTCCCAAGACTGTGCCGATTTCTGCAAGCGCCAGATGGAGGCCGAATTCGTCGCGGTCGACACCGAGTTCATGCGGGAGAACACCTACTGGCCGAAGCTCTGCCTGGTACAGGTGGGCGGCCCCGACGAGGCCGCGGCCATCGACCCGCTGGCCGATGGCATGGACCTGCAGCCGCTGTTCGACCTGTTGGCCGCGCCCGGGGTCCTGAAGGTCTTTCATTCGGCCCGTCAGGACATCGAGATCTTCGTCAATCTGACCGACTCTGTGCCGACGCCGCTGTTCGACACCCAGGTCGCGGCGATGGTCTGCGGCTTCGGCGATTCGGTCGGCTACGAGACCCTGGTCAACCGGCTGGCCGGCAAGCGCATCGACAAGACCTCGCGCTTCACCGACTGGTCGCGGCGGCCGCTGACCGACAAACAGCTGCGCTATGCGCTGGCCGACGTCATCCATCTCAGGCCGATCTACGAGAAGCTGAGCCGGCAGCTCTCCCGCAGCAAGCGGGAGCACTGGCTGGGCGAGGAGATCGCCATCCTGACCGACCCGGACACCTATCGGGTCGAGCCGGAGGACGCCTGGCAGCGCATCAAGACGCGCTCCACGGATCCGAAATTCCTGTCCTGCCTGAAGGAGCTGGCGGCATGGCGGGAGCACGAGGCGCAGAAGCGCGACCTGCCGCGCGGCCGCCTGCTGCGCGACGACGCGCTGCTGGAGATCGCCGCCCACACGCCGCGCAGCGTCGACGACCTGGCCCGTACCCGCGGCCTGAGCCGCAGCATGGCGCAGGGCTGGCAGGGCGCCGGCCTGCTGAAGGCGGTCGAGGACGGGTTGGCGACGCCGCCGGAGGAGCGCCCGAAGCCGCGCGCCCGAATCGTCCCGCCCCAGGGCATCGGCCCCATCGTCGAGCTGTTGCGGGTGCTGCTGAAGATGAAATGCGACAGCTTCGGCGTCGCCCAGAAGCTGGTCGCCAATGCCGGCGACCTGGAACAGGTCGCGGCCGACGACAACGCCGATGTGCCCGCACTCCGGGGCTGGCGCCGCGAGCTGTTCGGCGAGGACGCGCTGGCCCTGAAGCATGGCGAGATCGCCCTCGCCATCGACGGCAAGCGGGTCAGCACGGTGCCGACACCCGGCCACAAGGACGGTTCCGCGGCGGCCGACTGATCGCGCAGCGGCCCGCCGGCGGCGCTGGTGACAGTTCATTCGAATTTGAATAAAATCTCTGCCGAACACGAACCGCGCGGGCGGTCCGGACGGGGCATCCGGGCTGTCGAGAGAACGCGGAACGGTACGGGCGGCGGCGCGCATCGGTCGCCGCCTTGGCGGAGGTAAGGGAATGAGTGACGGGCGTGTGGACTACTCCCGGCGCGACGGGCGCCGGACGATCCACCTGTACGATTTCGACACCGGGCACAGCGAGCTCAAGCGCAATCACCGCATCTACCTCTCCAACTTCGCCAGCGAGCTGCACAATCCGAACATCGTCTGGCGAATCATCGGGCTGGCCAGCCGAGCGGGCGACCGGACCGCCGCCGGCCGAAGCTTCAACGAGCGGCTGAGCTGGGCCCGGGCGCGGGCGGTGGAAAGCTTTGCGATGCGGGAGAACCTGGCCTCGATCGGCCGTGGCGCGGGGCTGGTGGAGATGCCGACCCTGAACACCCGCGTGATCGGCGTCGGCACCCGGATGAGCGACGTCGACGGCACGACCCGCAACGACGCCTTCCATCGCGGCGTGATGATGTTCAACACGACGGTCCAACTGGCCGGCGTGCGCCTCACCGCGCGGGTGCCGTTCGAGCGCCACAACACCTTCCAGATCAAGTATGTCGGCTCGGGCGGCGGCGGCGAGGCGATCGTGGGCAACGTCTCCGCCTTCGCCATCCGCGATCCCTACAACTACTGGCAGCGCTATCTCTATGGCGGCATCCACGGCGGGGCCGGCGCCCCGGTGGGTTGGGGCGGCGCCCTGCCCGCCGGCGAGGGCTGGGTCGAGTTCCGCACCAGCCGCCGGGTGACGGTGGAGGATTTCGAGGGATCGGCGAATATGGCCGAAGGCGGCGCCCAGGCCGGCAGCGTCGGATACTCCCAACTCGATTTCGAGTTCGGCCAGGGCCTCGGCGAACGCGGCGGGCCGATCCGGCTCAACATCCCGACGGGCGGCGGCTTTGCCTTCGGCGCCTCGGCGACCATCGTCGGCGGCCTGGCGGCGGCCGGTGATGCGACCCATAGCCGGGGCTGGGAGCATCTCTGAACGGCGACGGTCCCCGTGTCGACTCGTCACCGCCCAACATCGCGACGGACCTCTAGTCGATCAATCCGCGCTCGGAACGCAAGAGCTGCGCCTGATTGCTCGCCATGTAGCGCTGCAACGCCTGATCGACGGCGCCCAATTCCTTCCAGGCGGCTCGATCGAGTCGCTGCAGCCCGGTGAGGGCCGTCTCACCCTCCTGTCCGGCAAACCGACCGGCCTCCGTCAGGACTTTGGAAAGATCGACCAGCGAGACCTGCTCCAGCGCCGACGCGGTGTCCATCAGCCGGCCGGTACCGCGATTCTGAAAATACTGGCCGTGCCCGCCATTGCCGACTTCGCCGGTGTAGATCATGACAAGCTGAACGACATACTCCGGCTGGCTGAGGCCGAGGCGGGGCGCTTCCGCGTTGAGCCTGTCCATCCAAAATCCGCTGATCGTGGCGACGGCGTGGATGGCGTCGTCCTGGCGCAGCAACTCCTGGAAATAGGATTCGCGAATGCGTGCGGTCACTGAACCTGGCTCGTCTCCGTTCGTCGTGCCGGCCGGACCAATCTGCGGATCCGGCAGGCCGAAACGCTACTCGGACGCAATGCGCCCCTTGACGCCAAGGATCTTGGCGACCGTGTCGAGCCGCCGCTCCACCGCGTCCCCGTCCAGCGCCGGCCGACCGGCCGGCAGGTGCAGTACCAGCGCCCCGTCGACCCGTTCCAGAAGCGTGCTGTCCAACAGGCCGGTGGCGCCGCCGGTGAGCGCGTGGGCAAGCCTGAGGGTGCCGCCGAGAAGCTGGGCGCGCTCCACCTCGTCCGGTGTCAGGACCAGTTCGGCGGCCCGCGACACGCTGTCGCCGATGGTGCCGCCATAACGGGCATAGACGGTCGCGGCCAGGAACACCCGCTCGGCATGGTCGATACCGACCACCGCCAGGCGCAGGGTCCTCATATAGGCGTGCTCGGCGCGGTAGTCGGGATGCTCGGCCCAGCAGAAATCGCTCAGCAGGCAGGCCGCCTCGCGCAACCGGGCCGCCGCCGCCGTCTCGCCGACGAACAGGGCCCGGGTCCAGCGGGCCACGCCCTCGGCCTCGCCGAAGCGCTCGAGCCGGCGGGCGATCTCCGAACAGGTGTGCAGCAACGGATCGGCCGCCCGCTCCTTCTCCGAGAGCTGGTCGAACAGATGGCCTTCGCGCAAGCCGTAGGCGGAGAACACCACCTCCGACGGCGCCATCGCCTTCAGCAGCGATTCCAGGACCAGAGCGGCATGCGGCAGGGTCTCCAGGCGGCGCTTGTTGACCGATGGCAGCCGGTCCAGCGACGCCTTGCCCTGGCGGGAGATGACGCTGGCGAGCTGCTGCACCTCCGGTCCCGGCACGGCGTAATGGTGGATGATGTGGACCGGATAGCGGGACTTGGCCATGTGCACCTTGGCGAGCGACCGCCAGGCGCCGCCGACCGGGTAGAAGGTGCGGCCGCGATACTCCGACAGCCAGTCCTCGCCGGCGAAGGCCTCGTCGACCAGGGCGCGCATCTCCGACCGGGTCTTCTTCGCGCCCATCAGCCGGAAGGGCCCCAGCGGCAGCGTCACCTGGCGGCCGATGGTCTTCTGGTCCAGCGCCACCAGCTCCAGCGAGCCGCCGCCGAGATCGCCCATCACGCCGTCCGCGCCCGGCGTGCCGGACAGCACGCCCATGGCCGACAGCCGCGCCTCCTCCGCGCCGCTGATGGTGCTGACGTCGAGACCACAGCGCCGCTTCACCTCGGCGGTGAACTCCGGCCCGTCCTTGGCGTCGCGCACAGCGGCGGTGGCGATCACGTCCACATGGCGCACGCCCATGCCGTCGAGCAGGCCGCGGAACCGCGCCAGGTTGCGCAGCGCCATCTCCACGCCCTCGGGGTGGAGCCGGCCGGTGCGGGCGAGGTCGCGGCCAAGGCCGCACAGCACTTTCTCGTTGAAAACCGGCAGCGGCGCCCGGCTGAGACGGTCGAAGACCAGCACGCGGATCGAGTTGGAGCCGATGTCGACGACGGCGACGCGGCCGGACCGGGCGCGCGCGATCGGGCCTAGTCGTATGGCGTTCAACGCCGGGAAACCTGCATGGGACGGGTCGTCAGCTTTGGATCTTCAGCACCAGGCGCGGGGCCCGCTTTGGGTCCTTCAGGGCACTGCCGCGCCCCGACAGGCTGGGGTTGGTCATGAAATACCGATGGGCGCTGAACGCGTCCTCCGGTGCCTCGACACGCTTGTACGACCCGTCCGCCGACAATGTCCAGCTACTGGTCTCGTCCCGCAGGTTGGCGACCATGATCTCCTCGATCACCTGGCGGTGCACCGTCGGGTTCTCGATCGGCACCAGGGTCTCGATCCGGCGGTCGAAATTGCGCTCCATCCAGTCGGCGGAGGAGATGAACATCTTGGCCTTGCCCGAGGGCAGCTTGGTGCCGTTGGCGAAGCAGACGATCCGGGAATGCTCCAGGAAGCGGCCGACCACGCTCTTCACCCGGATGTTGTCGGACAGGCCGGGCACACCGGGCCTGAGGCAGCAGATGCCGCGGATCACCAGGTCGATCTGCACCCCGGCCTGGGAAGCGCGGTACAGCCAGTCGATGATCTCGTCATCGACCAGCGAGTTCAGCTTGGCCCAGATCTGCGCCGGCTTGCCGGCATGGGCGTTGTCCATCTCCGCCTGGATCAGGGAGGCCAGCGTGTCGCGGATCTGCAGCGGCGCGATCTTCAGCGTGTCCATATGGGCCGGCGGCGCGTAGCCGGTCATGTAGTTGAACATGGCCGCGGCGTCGTGGCACATGCGCGGATCGCAGGTGAAGTAGCTGAGATCGGTGTAGATCTTGGCGGTGATCGGGTGGTAGTTGCCGGTGCCGTAATGGACGTAGGGGCGCAGGCCGCCCTGCTCCCGCCGGACCACCAGCGACACCTTGGCGTGGGCCTTCAGGTTGATGAAGCCGTAGACCACCTGGGCGCCGGCCCGTTCCAGGTCGCGGGCCCAGCGGATGTTGGCCTCCTCGTCGAACCGCGCCTTCAGCTCGACCATGGCGGTGACCGACTTGCCGGCCTCCGCAGCCTCGATCAGCGCCTGGATGATCGGCGAGTTCTTCGAGGTCCGGTACAGGGTCTGCTTGATCGCCACCACATCCGGGTCGCGCGCCGCCTGGCGCAGGAACTGCACCACCACGTCGAAGCTCTCATAGGGGTGGTGGACGATGAAATCCTTGTCGCGGATGGCAGCGAAGCAGTCGCCGCCGAAATCGCGGATGCGCTCCGGGAAGCGGGCGTTGTAGGGCCTGAAGACCATCTCCGGCAGGTCGTCGACGATGATCTCCTTGGTGTCGGCGAGGCCGATCAGCCCGTCGAGCTGGAACACGTCCTCCGGCGCCACCCCCAGCTCCTTGCGCACGAAGTCGCGCAGGGTCTCCGGCATGGAGGTGTCGACGGTGAGCCGGATGACGCTGCCGCGGCGGCGACGCTTCAGGGCGCTCTCGAAGGTCTTGACCAGGTCTTCCGCCTCTTCGTCGATCTCCATCTCGCTGTCGCGGATCACCCGGAAGACGCCGTGATCCAGGGTCGCGAAGCCGGGGAACAGCCGGTCGAGGAACATCAGCACCATGTCCTCGATCAGCACGAAGCGGATGGCGTCGCCCGGCAATCGCACGAAGCGGTCGATCTGGAACGGGATCGGCACCAGGGCGTTGAGCTCCTGGTCCTGGTGCCGGTTGATCATCTGCAGCGCCAGGCTGAAGCCGCGATTGGGCAGGAACGGGAACGGGTGCGCCGGGTCGATGGCGAGCGGCGTGAGGATCGGGAAGATCTCCTCCACGAAGGTCCGCTCGAGCCATTCGCGCTCGTCCTTGGTGATCTCGCTCGGGTCGAGAACCGCGATCCCGGCATCGCGCAGTTCCTGGCGCAGGGCCTGCCAGCAGGTCTGCTGGTCGTTCATCAGCGCGCCGACCCGGGTGTTGATCTCCGCCAGCTGCTGCGATGGGGTGAGCCCGTCGGCGCTCGGGGTCTTCACGCCCATGCTCACCTGGGCCTTCAGACCGGCAACGCGGACCATGTAGAACTCGTCCAGATTGCTGGCCGAGATCGACAGGAAGCGCACCCGCTCGAGCAGCGGATGGGTCGCATTGCTGGCTTCGTCGAGGACCCGCTGGTTGAAGGCGAGCCAGGACAGCTCGCGGTTGATGAAGCGGTCGTGGGAGGTGGCGCTGGCGATCGTTGCTTCGATCTTCGCGGGGGACGTCAACGGAACAAGCCTCTCTGCATTGGGCGTGGTGCTCACATCGCCCGGACCCGCGTCCGGACGCCGCCACCGCCACTCTTGGTGTTATACAGCGTTCTATATAAGGATTTTTTGACACATATCATCCGGTCGGTGAATGATCCGGCCCGCCGCCTGACCGGCGCCGACAGTCCGCGGGACGGGGCGCGTCACCGGGAGAGCCCGCGATGAAGACCCTCTACGTGCTGCGGCATGCCAAATCCGACTGGTCGGTCTCCGGCCAGGACGACCACGAGCGCGCCCTGGCCGACCGCGGCGAACGGGCGGCCCTGGTGATGGGCCGCTACATGGCCCAGAAGGGCTATCGGCCGGACTTCATCCTGTGCTCCGACGCCAGGCGGGCGGCCGATACCTGCGCCATCGTGACCAGCCAATGGAAGACGGTGCCGCCGATCGAGACCGAGCGCGCGCTCTACCTGGCCGGTCCGAAGGGCGTGCTCGACCGGCTGGCCGCCGTGGTCAGCCGGCATGCCGGGGTGATGATCGTCGGCCACAATCCCGATCTGCACGAGGTGGTGGCCGGCCTTGCCCAGTCCGGCTCCGTGGAGTGGCTGCAATCGGCGGCCGACAAATTCCCGACCGCCGCGCTGGCGGTCCTGGACCTGCCCATCGAGCATTGGCGCGACGCCGCGAAGACCGGCGGCACGCTGGTCGACTACGCGACGCCGAAGACGCTGGTCTGACCTGGCTCAGTCCACCCAGCCCAATTCCTGCAGCACGGTGCGGACCAGCGGCACCGTCACCGGCCGGCGCTGGGCCAGGCTGGCCTTGTCGACCGCCGCCGCCAGCCGGCCGGCGGCGGCGAAACTGCGCTCCATGCGCGGCAGCAGGTAGGCGATCACCTCCGCGCCGACGGCGAGTTGCCGGTCGGCGAACAGCTTGACCAGCAGCGCCGCCAGCAGCGGGTCGTCCGGATCGCCCACCGCGATCGCCGGGATCGTCTTCAGGCGCGAGGTCAGGTCGGGCAGCGACAGCCGCCAGCGCGCCGGCGCCAGCCGGCCGGTCAGCAGCAGGAAGCCCTGCCCCTCGCGGATCAGGTTGTAGAGATGCAGCAGCGTCTCTTCGATGCCCTTGCCGGTAATCCGGTCGGCGTCGTCGACCACCACCGCCGGCCGAATCGTCGCCAGCGCCGCGAGATCGGCCCGCCCCAAGGTGCGAGCGGTCAGCAGCAGGGCCCCGGAGCGGGCCGCCCAGACCCGCGTCAGATGGGTCTTGCCGCATCCCGGCGGCCCGTGGATGGCCAGGGCGGAGGCCGACCAGGCCGGCCACTGGTCCAGCCAGTCGACGGCCTGCTGGTTGCTCTCCGCCACCAGGAAATCGGCCATGCCCATGGCCGGCCGATGTCCCAGGTCGAGCGGCATCTGCCCGCCGGTGTTCATGCCTTTGGGTCGGCGGCCTCCGGCTCCGGCGGAGCCGGCTCCTCGTCCGGGTCGGGCGGCACAGGGATCGGGATGGCCGCTGACTGGCCGAGGTAATAATGGCTGTTGCGATAGCGGTCGATCAGGAACCGGACCATCACGCCGATCACCGCGGCCACCGGCACCGCCAGCATCAGCCCGGTAAAGCCGAACAGGCTGCCGCCGGCCAGCAGCGCGAACATCACCCAGACCGGGTGAAGGCCGACGGAGTCCCCGACCAGCTTCGGCGTCAGGAAGTTGCCCTCGATCGCCTGCCCGAACACGAAGACGCCGGCGACCACCAGCCACATGGTCGGGCTGTCGAACTGGAACACGGCAATGCCGGTTGCAACGACGAAGCCGGAGATCGAGCCGACATACGGAATGAACGACACCAGCCCGGCACCGAGCCCGACCAGCAATCCGAAGTTGAGCCCGACCACCGTCAGGCCGAGTGCATAGAAGATGCCGAGAATACCGCACACCATGCCCTGGCCGCGAATGAAGCTGGCCAGCGATTCGTCCACCTCGCCCATCAGGCCGCGGATGGTCTCCGCATAGGGCCGCGGCAGCAGATCGTCGATCTTGGCGGTCATGCGGTCCCAGTCGCGCAGCAGGTAGAAGGCGACGATGGGCGTGATCACCAGCAGGGAGATCAGGTCCAGGATCGCCATGCCGCCGCGCCAGACACCGCCGATCAGGGCGGCGACCCAACTCATCGCAGAGCCTACATACTGGCCGACCGAGTCGCGGAGCTGGTCGAACTCGCCGGCGGAGATGCGGGCCTGCATCGCCTCGAACACCGGCGTCAGCGCCTGCTCGATCGCCGCGGCATATTCCGGCAGAGCGGCGATCAGGCCGACGATCTGAGACTGGATAACCGGCAGTATCAGCAGCAGCGCCAGGACGAAGATCACGAAGAAGGCCAGCAGGACCAGGGTCGTGGCCAGCCAGCGCGGCGCCTTGCGCGCCTCCAGCTTGTCGGCCAGCGGGTCCAGCAGGTAGGCGATGGCCATGCCGGCGACGAAGGGGAACAGCACGTCCGACAGCAGCCAGAGCAGCGCCCCGGCGACCACCAGGCCGACCAGCCAGAACCTCAGATGTTGCGTTGCCGTCATGCGCCCTGTCCCTGATTCGGGCAGGGACCGATCATCAACGGCCTAAGGCGGGCGTCAAGGCAGGAGTCTGGCGCTGTCCGTGCGGCGCAACCGAGGCGTGCCGACCAGACCTTCCTGGGTCAAATTCTGCTCCAGGGCCAGGTTCTGCTGCGCCAGCGCGGTCTGGAGCTGGGTCTCGCTGCCGATGAACTCGAACTCCAGCACCGCCTCGGTGGCGGACAGGCTGATGATCTTGGTGGCGGTGATCGTCGGCACCCGGGCCAGCCGCGCCTGAGTCTGGAACCAGTCTGCCGCGATGTCCACCGGGACCAGCACCGCCAGGCTGTTGCTGTCGGCGGTCCGTACCCGGGTCCGCTCGCGCCATTCCGCCTCGATGGTCTCGGTGGATTGCTGCACGCCGGCGGTCAGCAGGGAGTCCAGGCTGTCGGCGCTGGGCACCAATAGCGTCTCGACGCTGGGCGCGCCGGCCTCGGAATAGCGGTTCAGGCTGACCGACAGCCCGCCATCGAACGGCTCCGCCAGCGCCACGATCGCGTCGCCTGCCTCGTAGCGGTCGGCGATCTTGCGCAGGGAGTCCTGGTCGCCGGTCAGGGCCTCGGGAATGCTGATATCGGCGACATCGGCCAGATCGCCGAACGGGACCACGACCGGCACCAGCCGCTCGGTGTCGAAGAAGTCCAGCCACGCATCCATCCACGGGTTCGGGCTGTCCCACAGCCGGGTCCCCTGGGCGGAACGGAAGATCGGGATCACCAGCACCGGCTTGCTGACGGTCTCGGTGAAGTCGACCAGCCGCGACTGCAGCAGGCGGCGCACCGCGCCGGGGTCGAAGGCGAAGGTCAGGCTGGCGATGTAGCGGCCCGTCGTGGTGCGCTCGTCATTGACCTCGAAGGCCTGCAGCAGGCTGGTGATGTCCTCGTCGGTCAGGGTGTCTTCGTCGAGCTGGCTGCTGTCGACGGCCAGCCGGCTGACGAGCTGCGAGAAGGCTACCGCGCGGCCGTCGGCGAAGGCCTGCTCGCGCGCCAGTGCGGTGGTGTCCGCGGTCGCGTCGACATAGATGTCGCGCACCACGAAGATCTCGTCGCGCGACGTCGTCGGCACGATCGAGGAGGTCTGCGCCGCCGCCTGAAAGGCGCTGGTGACAAGCAGCAGAACGGCGAATGCCAAGGACCCGTGACGCATTGCAAAGCCTTCCGATTCCGCTATGGTCGGCGCGCTTGTGGCGGCGGAGAGACACCGCGCACGGCCGACCGGCAGCCAAGAGAGGATGCCATTAGCACATCAGCAAACGAATCTGACCCCTATAAGGCAGCCGGCGTCGACATCGCCAAGGGCAACGCCTTCGTGGAGTCGATCGGCGCCGCCGTCGCCGGCACCGGACGGCCCGGGGTCGTTTCGGGATTGGGCGGGTTCGGCGCCCTGTTCGACCCGCGCGCGGCCGGCTTCACCGACCCGATCCTGGTGGCCGCCACCGACGGCGTCGGCACCAAGCTGCGCATCGCCATCGACAGCGGCCGGCACGACACCGTCGGCACCGATCTGGTCGCCATGTGCGTCAACGACCTCGCGGTGCAGGGCGCCGAGCCCCTCTTCTTCCTCGACTATTTCGCTTCCGCGGCGCTGGACCCGGAGGCGGCCGGCGCGGTCGTCGCCGGCATCGCCAGGGCCTGCCGCGAGGTCGGCTGCGCCCTGATCGGCGGCGAGACGGCGGAGATGCCGGGCATGTATGCGGCCGGCGACTACGACCTCGCCGGCTTCGCGGTCGGCGCGGTGGAGCGCGGCCAGCAGGTCACCGGCGCGCACATCGCCGCCGGGGACGTGGTGCTCGGCCTTGCCTCCAGCGGCGCCCACTCCAACGGCTTCTCGTTGATCCGCAAGATCGTCGGCGACGCGGGCCTGGCCTATGCCGACCCGGCGCCCTTCGCGCCGGGCGCCAGCCTGGCCGAGGCGCTGCTGACCCCGACCCGCCTCTACACCCCGGCGATGATCGCCCTGACCCGCGCCGGCCTGGCCCGCGGCTTCGCCCACATCACCGGCGGCGGGCTGACCGAGAACATCCCGCGCGTCCTGCCCGACGGGCTGAGCGTGACGCTGGATGCCGCCGCATGGCCCTGGCCGCCGGTCTTCGGCTGGCTGAAGGCGCAGGGCGGCCTCACCGACGCCGACATGGCCCGAACCTTCAACTGCGGCATCGGCATGGTGACGGTCGTCGCCGAAGGCGACGCAGAGTCCGCCGCCGCGCTGATGGAGGAGCACGGCGAGGCGGTGCATCGCATCGGCCGGGTCGTCGAGACCGCCGGTGCGCGCGTGGTAATCGACAACACGGCCTCGTGCTGGAGCGCGGCCCCGGCATGAGCCGGCTGAAAATCGCCGTCCTGATTTCCGGCCGCGGCAGCAATCTGCGCGCCCTGATCGAGGCCTGCACCGATCCCGCCTTCCCGGCCGAGATCGTGCTGGTGCTGTCGAACAATCCGCAGGCCGGCGGCCTGGCCCATGCGGCCGAGGCCGGGCTGCCGTCGGCGGTCGTCGATCACCGCGGCTTCGCGGACAAGCCGGCCTTCGAGGCAGCGATAGAGGCCGAACTGGATCGCGCCGGGGCCGAGTTCATCTGCCTCGCCGGCTTCATGCGGCTGTTGACGCCGGGCTTCGTGGAGCGCTGGCGCGACCGGATGATCAACATCCACCCGTCCCTGCTGCCGGCCTTCAAGGGCCTCGACACCCATGCGCGGGCCCTGGCGGCGGGTGTGAGGATTTCCGGCTGCACCGTGCATTTCGTCCGCGCCGACATGGATGACGGCCCGATCATCCTGCAGGCGGCGGTGCCGGTGCTTGACGGCGACGACGCCGACTCGCTGGCCGCGCGAATCCTGCAGGCCGAGCACCGCTGCTACCCGGCGGCGTTGCGGCTGGTCGCCGAGGGCCGGGCGCGGGTCGAGGGCAACCGTGTGCGGGTCGACGACGCGCCGCCATCGGGAACGCTGTTCAGCCCGCCGGCCTGACAGCCGGCGGATTGGTCTTGTCAAACCGCACCCCGGCCCCGTAAGACAGCCGTCAAGGCGCGATCCCGCGGGCAGGAGATCGCGTTACCGTTTCGGGGGTAGCAACATGACCGGCATCGACAGGAACCCGGAAACCGACCCGTTCCTGGCCAGCAAACGGGCCACGTGGGAAGGCTTCATCAAGCTGACCGTCTGGGCGTCGGCGGCGGTCATCGTGATCCTGGTGATCCTGGCCCTGGTCTTCGTCGTCGGGTTCTAGCCGGCACATTCACGCGTCATTGCGAGGAGCCGACAGGCGACGCGGCAATCCACTGTCTGCCGATAGAGTGGATTGCTTCGCCCTCGGCTCGCAATGACGGTGCTGGGGTACGGCGATCCGGTCGCCTTACCCGACGATCTGATCCTCGCTGAAGAAGAAGGCGATCTCGGTTGCCGCGTTCTCCGGGCTGTCGGAGCCGTGCACCGAATTGGCCTCGATGGATTCCGCGAAATCCTTGCGGATGGTGCCTTCGGCGGCATCGGCCGGGTTGGTCGCGCCCATGATCTCGCGGTTGCGGGCGACCGCGTTCTCGCCCTCCAGCACCTGCACCACCACCGGTCCCGACGTCATGAACGCGCACAGGCTGCCGAAGAACGGCCGCTCCTTGTGCACCGCGTAGAACCCTTCCGCGTCGGCCCGCGACAGGCGGATGCGCCGCTGCGCGACGATGCGCAGGCCACCCTCCTCGAACCGGGCGTTGATGGCGCCGGTCTGGTTGCGGCGGGTAGCGTCGGGTTTGATGATCGACAGGGTGCGCTCGATGGCCATGCTTCGTCCCTTGGAACCGGGTTTTCAGGAAAAGTCGCGGCGTTATAGACGCGCGCGGCGTCCCCGGGCAACCGGCCCGCAACCGTCTCCGGTTTTTTCCCTGTGAAGCGATACGCTGCCGTAGACTCCCGGGACATTTTTTCAACGGGACCTTCGGATGACAGACCCGGACTTCAGGCTGGAGACCGTGCACGACGTCGTTCAGGCGTGGCAGGACGGCGTCATCGGCTATCGACAGGCGGCGCGGCTTGCCGGCTGCGATGGGCTGTCGGAGCTGTATGCCGCGTGCCTGTCCAGCGGTGTGTCCCTGCGCACCGCGCTGCTCCCCCACGAGGAAAAGGCCGTCGCGGCGGTGTCCCCGCTGATCGCCGACGCGCTGGCGCCGCCGCCGGCGAGCTCCAAGAAGGAAAACAAGATGCACAAGCGCAAGCCGATCACGCTGATCATCCCGGATGCAGGCCCGCTGATCACGCTCGCGCTCGCCGACCGCCTGGAGCTGCTCCAGAGCTTCGGACGGCCGGTCATCATCATGGATGTGGTCCGGGAGGAATGCCTCCAGAAGCCGGAGGCGCCGGAGTACTCCAGGCTCAAGGCCTGGTTCGACACATCCGGCCAGAACCAGATGCGGATCATGAGCACGCCGTTCCTCGCCGTCTTCAAGACTGCCGCGAAGCAGGGTGCCGAGGGCGGTGACCCGCTCGCCACCCAGGGACTCGGTGACGCGACCATCGCCTGGTTCGTGGCTAATATCAGCCGCTTCCACTCGGCCGGCGATATCGGCCTGGTCCTGACCGAGGATGCGAGTTTCGGCGATGTCGCGCTGCGCCGGGACGTTCACGTGCTGTCGACGCGGGCCTGGCTGCAGGGGCTCGAGAATGCCGGCGTGATCCCGTCGGCATCCGACGTCATCGCGGCGGTGCAGGCCAATGGCCGCAGCATCTCCCGCTACGCCGCCGACCGGCCGGCGATCATTACGCCCGGCACCAAGAGCGACTGGATCGACGAGACCAAGAAGAACAGCGGAAACTGACCCGGACGCCGGACAAGGCGCATCGGCCGCGGGCCGGTCACACCGAACCGTAGCCTCTGCAATTAGGCGGCGGGCCGTGCTATCACCCCGCCGCCATGTTGCAGGTGAACGACCTCACATATCGGATCGGCGCGCGCGTCCTCTTGGAGCACGCGACGGTCAGCGTGCCAAAGGGGCACAAGGTGTCGCTGATCGGCCCGAACGGGGCCGGCAAGACGACGTTGCTGCGCCTGATCCTGGGCGAGGCGGCGCCGGATGAGGGCGCCATCTCGGTGCCCCAGGGCTGGCGGGTAGCGACCGTGGCGCAGGAGGCGCCGGCCGGCGAGACCAGCCTGCTCGACACCGTGCTGGCGGCGGACCGCGAGCGCACCGCGTTGCTGGCCGAGGCCGAGCACGCCAGCGACCCGCACCGCATCGCCGACATCCAGACCCGGCTGGCCGATATCGACGCCCATTCCGCGCCGGCCCGGGCGGCGGCGATCCTGGCCGGGCTCGGCTTCGACGAGCCGGCCCAGGCCCAGCCCTGCCGGGCGCTCTCCGGCGGCATGCGCATGCGCGTGGCGCTGGCCGCGACCCTGTTCCAGGCGCCGGACCTGCTGCTGCTGGACGAGCCGACCAACCATCTCGACCTGGAATCCGGGCTGTGGCTGGAGAATTACCTGAAGGGCTATCCCCATACCCTGCTGATCGTCAGCCATGATCGCGGCCTGCTGAACCGGGCGGTCGGCACCACGATCCATCTGGAGAACCGCAAGCTGGTCTCCTATTCCGGCGGCTACGACCAGTTCGAGCGCACCCGGCGGATGAAGCTGGAGCAGCAGGCGGCGATGAATGCCAAGCAGCTCGCCCAGCGCCGTCACATGCAGGCCTTCGTCGACCGCTTCCGCTACAAGGCCAGCAAGGCGCGCCAGGCCCAGAGCCGGCTGAAGGCGCTGGCCAAGATGGAGCCGATCGCGACCGTTGCCGAGGCCCGCACGATCGTCTTCGACTTCCCCAAGCCCGAGCCTTTGTCGCCGCCGCTGCTGACTCTGGAGTCGGTCGATGTCGGTTACAACGGCAAGGCGGTGCTGGGCGGGCTCGACCTGCGCATCGACATGGACGACCGCATCGCGCTGCTGGGCGCCAACGGCAACGGCAAGTCGACGCTGGCCAAGCTGCTGGCCGGGCGCCTCGCCCCGCTGGAGGGCAAGCTGCGCAAGTCGCGCAAGCTGAAGGTCGGCTATTTCGCCCAGCACCAGACCGACGAGTTGGAGGTCGCCAAGACCCCCATCGAGCAGGCCGGTGTGCTGATGCCCATGGCGACGGAACAGAAGATCCGCGACCATCTCGGCCGCTTCGGCTTCTCCAAGGATCGGGCCGAGACGCGCATCGGCAACCTGTCCGGCGGCGAGAAAGCGCGCCTGCTGCTGGCCCTGATGAGCCGCGAGGCGCCGCACATCCTGCTGCTGGACGAGCCGACCAACCATCTCGACGTCGACAGCCGCCAGGCACTGGTGCAGGCGATCAACGCCTATGAGGGCGCGGTGGTGCTGATCACCCACGACCCGCACCTGATCGAGCTGACCGCCGACCGGCTGTGGCTGGTGGCCGATGGCGACGTGCAGCCCTTCGACGGCGACATGGACGACTACCGCAAGCTGCTCTCCGGCCGCCGCCAGGCTGACCGCGCCGCCCGCCGGGCGGAACGCGCCGCCAACGGAAACGGCGCGCAGCCCGCCGGCACCAGCCGCAAGGACCAGCGCCGCGCCTCGGCCCAGGCCCGCGCCGCGCTGGCGCCGCTGCGCAAGGCCGCCCGCGCCGCCGAGCAACGGGTGGAACGCCTGCAAGCGCAGAAGGCCGTAATCGACACTCAACTCGCCAACCCGTCGCTCTACGAGGACCAGAGCGCTGACGTGACGGCGCTGACTCGCGAAGCGGCGGAGTTGGAGCGGGCCATTGCCGATGCCGAGGTGGCCTGGCTCGAGGCCCAGGAAGCGCTGGAGTCGGGCTGACATCGTCGGATTGACCGGACGATATCGCATCAATTCGGCATCGTACCGGTGATCGCCGTCCGCAGTGCCAAGCTGACCGCCTGAGTGCCGACACCATTGATTCCAATACATTTCCGGCCTGCGTGGCTGGCATCGACGACCCCGTCCGGGCGGGTCGAATCGTTGGTAGCCACCGCCTCAATCGAAGAAGGTTTCAAGTATGTGATCCCCGTCACCGAGGACTTGAACGTGGCCTCCTAAGATATCAATGGACGATCAATTAGAACTGACAAGAGCAACTACTACTTAAGAGGGCAAGGCCGAAGACAAGGGAACCTCCCTACTCCGAAGGCCGAACGACGAACCCGCCGAAGACCAGTGGAAGCTCATCGGGTCAAGTATTGTGAAACGGACCGACCAATTGAACTCTCAAAATCGAATGGCGCTCGCCAATCGATTACTTGCAGGAGACTCTACGGACCAAACCGATCGATCTCGCCGATCAGCAGTTTAGGAATTCGATCAGTCTTACATCGCAATGAGCAACGAGAAGAACTCCTAGGACCAACAAAAATAAAAACCGAGGGGGATAAATAAAGAGGGGCGAAATTATGTCGTTTATTACGACTTTCCTGTTGGACCCAAACAGGCTCACGCGCGAAGGCTTGAAGCGGCTACTGGCAGACCCGGGATTCAACCTGATCGGCGACGGAGCCGATCTTGACGACCTGGCAACGCACATCTCCGAAAGGCCGCCGCCGCAACTCGTGCTGATCAATCTTCCCGGCGATTGCGAGCGTCCGGCCGACGTTGTCCGCCCGTTGCGCCCGCTGCTTCCCGAAAGCCAGCTGGTCGTGCTGACGACAAAGCTCGACTTCGCGACGCTGGCGCAAACCTTCGCCGCGGGTGTCAGCGGCTACCTGTTGAAGGACATATCGTGCGAGGCCCTGCTGCAGTCACTGAGCCTGGTCGCCATGGGCGAGAAGGTGTATCCGACCCTCCTCGCTGACCTGTTCGCCAGCGATCTGCTGCCCATCGCGCCGCGCCGCGCCGAGTTTTCGATCGCACCGAATCTCTCCCGTCGCGAGCGACAGATCCTGAACTGTCTGGCGGCCGGCGAGTCGAACAAGGGCATCGCCAACAGCCTGTCGATCACCGAGTCGACCGTGAAAGTCCATCTGAAGAATATCTTGCGCAAGATCAACGCCGCCAATCGGACACAGGCGGCGATCTGGGCCGTCAACAACGGTCTCGCCGACGCGGCGTAGCAGATCCACGCCCGCTGCCGGACGACGGCCGCCTGCGCAGGCCCCGTCGATGCCCTACGGCTGGACGTTGTCGCAGGTTGTCCAGAACTCCGCGTTCATATCGCGACCGGGCAGGCGGATGCGGCAATAGCTGTGCTCGGTGGTGTACTCGCTGATCCGCTCTCCGGTCTCTGTCATGAAGCAGCCCTCGGGCAGCGTCAGCGATGGCAACTCCAGTCGCAGCAACCGATCCAATTGTTCCTCGGAGGCACAGGCCGGCTTGCCGCCAACAGTGGCCGCGGCGAGCGCCGGCGCAGACGCCAGCAATACGGTCGAAGCCAAGATCATCGCGCGCATCTTCGGCCTCCTGGTCGGCCGCATCGTTGTCGGTGCACGCCGTCTTCCCCTTGCCCACCATTCGTGAACCGATCGTCAGACAGCGCACCCGCCGGCGCTGAGAATCAAGCGAAAAATACTGCCTACCCCGAAAGAGTTAATCCATTCGGGCGATCGATTCCATTGCTACCTCAAAAGAATTACCTCGTTCGGGCAAATATAGAGTCACTACCCAAGAGAGGTAATCCGTAATTGGCAAGAAATATCCGTATGCGTTCATGACAATTTTATATGAATTCTTAGTATTCGACGGCATTCATCAGGTTACCTAATCATCAATAACCGATCAGAGGGTGGCATGGGCAGGAAAAGACTTCTTGCAGTGTTCCTACTCGCGTTCACCGGCGTGGCAATGGCCGGGTGCGGCGGCGCCGTGCCCAGCAGCGACCGCCCCGGCGTCGAGCCGACCTATACCTTCCCGGTGACCGATAACGAGACACCGTATTCGCGCTGTCTCAGAGAGCTGCGCACCGTCACCGAAATCGACGGCCGCCCGCTCGGCAACGGCCGCCCGGTGTTCGCCATCGGCGAGATCACCGACCGGACCGGCCAGTACGAGGATGAGGGGCTCAGCCGCCCGCTGACCCAGGGCGTCTCGGAGATGGTCTACAGCGCCATGCACAAGACCGGCAAGGCACAGCTGGTCGAGCGCTACGACCTGCGCATCCCGCTGGCGGAGATGGCGCTGGTCGAGCAGGGCGCCGTGGTCGGCCGCACCGCCGACAGCTACCGCATCCAGGGATCCGACTTCGTGATTCTCGGCGCGATCACCGAAATGAACTTCAACATCGTCAGCGGCGGCGTCGGGCTGAATGTCTACGGCATCGGCGGCAGCGGCCGGGTGGCGATCATCAACGTGGCGATGGACCTGCGCGTGGTCGACACGACCAGCTTCCGGGTCCCCTACGTCGTCAGTCTGCAAAAGCAGATCAGAGGCACCGAGGTTGAGGCGGATATCTTCCGGTTCTTTGGCGAGACGCTGGTCGGGTTCGAGGCCGGCGGCATCCGGAACGAGCCGCTTCAAATCGGCGTGCGGTCCGTTGCTGAGATGGGCGTGTACCAGATCATGACGGACTTCCTTGGCCTGCCCGTATCGCAGGAATGCGAACTCGTTCAAGCAGGCTTCCACCGCAACTATTTGGGAGACATCTCAAATGACAATGCAAGCACGTAAGACCGTTACGTCCGCCGTGGCATTGCTGGCCGGAATCGGACTTCTGGCGGGCCCCGCCCTGGCAGATGACTACGAGCCGGTCCAGCCCGGACACAGTGTCTGGGACGACGACGAATGGAGCGACGATTGGTGGGAGAAGCGAGCCTTCCAGTTCGAGTTCATCGCCGAAGTCATCGTCGACGTCGTCGATCCCAACGGCCTGGCGGAAATCCAGCTGGACCAGCACAACAGCGGTGACGTCTTCGCATATACCTCGATCGAGGGCGACTATCAGCGCGAGATGGGCGAAGAGGTTCCGGTGACCCTGTCCGGCGACGTCTCCCTGGACGTCGACGGCGAGGCATCGGGACAGCTGCACGTTGACGGCGAGGCCGAGGGCTTCATCGACATCGATGTCGCCGATGGCTCCAATCCCGACCGCTCGGTGAAGATCGTCGGAATCGCCGGTCAGCCGGACGGTATGAGCAATACCGAGGGCAATCCGGTAGGCTCCGGGATCGCCGGCAACACCGGCGGCGAGGATCCGCTGGACGTCACCGGCACCGCCTCCGGCACGCTCGCTGTTGACGGCACCGCCTCAGGCACCGTCGAGCTGTCCGGCACGGCGATCGTCAACAACGGCGTCGAGGATGCCAACACCCACATGGGCAACGTCCTTGGCTCGTCGACGGCCGTCGGCAACCTGGGCACCATCCAGACCAACGCCGCGACGTATCTGGATGTCGGTCAGGAGAACGATGGCGACTACGTCTTCGCCTGGGCCGAGGCATACAACGACTGCTTCGATTGTGGCGACGGCGTCCGCGACATCGGCGGCAATGACACCGGTGAGATGGTGGCTCTGGCCACCCGTGGCAGCGACTACGGTCGCCGACTCGGCGGCGTCGAGGCCGCGGTGCAGCTCAACGCCACGGCGGTCGGCAACCTGCTGAACGTCGAGACGATCCAGGTGCCTGGTGCCGACGACACCGACACCGGTGGCGGCAGCGATACCGGCTTCGCCAGCGGGCTGGGCGGCTTCCTGCTCAACGGCGAGGTGGAGCCGATCCTGATCGCCGATGTCGAGCAGAAGAACGAAGCCGACATCTTCGCGATCGCGACGTCGCATCAGAACCTGTCCGGCTACAGCGGCCTGGGCAGCTACAACGGCCTGCTGGACGGCGATGGTCAGGCGATGACCGGCGTCGTGGCGGACCTGACGGCGACGGCCGTCGGCAACCTGGCCAACATCAGCATGGGCGACGGATTCGTCGACCTGGACAACTGACGACGGCCGGGGTGAAACCCGCCATTCGTGGTAGGATGGCGGCAAGCCCAAGGGGAGGCGTCTTCGGGCGCCTCCCACTCCTTGGAGATTTGACATGCGGAAACTTCTCGTTGCGGCGGCCCTGGTTCTCATGTTCTCGGGCCACGCCTACGCCGAGACCCTGTTCGGCGCTCGCAATCCTTACGAGTTCAAGACTTTCGGGACCCAGCGCGGCCTCAATCAGGCGCTGATCATCCAGCAGGTCGAGAATGACGGGCCCAGCAGCGTCATCACCAGCACCACCAACCTGTTGTCCAGCCAGTCGACCGCGGCGGACAGCATCTCGAACATCACGATCGAATGCGGCAACGACGCCCAGTGCTTGGTGGATGCCCTGTTCAACAACGAGAGCTCGGGCAGCTCCACGACGGCGGCGACGTCGCAAGGCACCGGCGACCCGCTGAACCTGTCGACGCCAGGCGGCCAGTAGCGGACCGTCGCGCACTTTCACGACACGTCCGACCAAGAGTCCGATGTGAGGTCTCGTGGACCTCACATCGTCTCGGGCTAGCGCACCGGCCGCGGGACGTAGAGGGCCGGGATGTAACGGGTTCCGTCCCAGCGCCACATGTGGCTGCCGTTCACGATCAGGTCGCGCATGCCGTTGCTGAACGAGTCCCCCAGCACCACGCTCTGAATCGTCTGGCGGAGGATCGGCTGGTATGCGCTGCCGTCGTATTTCAGCACCTCCAGGGCGCAGCCGATCGATCCGCAAAACATCACGTCGTTCCAGTAGACGATGATCTCCTCGGCGTTCAGCCCGCCACCGCGGTCGTCGAGTTCCATCACCGAGACCTCGAATGGCGGGTTGGTCCAATCGATGCGCACCGGCGCCAGATCGTCCGCGAACAACTCACTGAGATCGTCGCGATAGGCCGGCGGGATGTCCCGCGTGAAGGACAGCTGGTGCCAGTCCACGGGCCGCATCGTCGCCGTGGCGGGAAGTGCCGCCGCCTCGGGCGACTCGACCTGGCGCTCGATCTGGAACAGGGTCTCGATTGTCCACGATCCGCCGGCCGGAATGCCGTTGGCCCGCTGAAAGCCCGCCACTGCCGCCGTGGAGCGTGGGCCGGGCCGCCCGTCGGCCGGTCCGGCGTCGTACCCCAGCGCATTGAGCCCTGCCTGCGCACGCCCTATCAGGGCGGCGTCGGGCTCGACTTCATCGCCGACCCTGATGTAGATGCCGGATATCTGCGCCGGAGCGCCGCAGAACACGGCCTCACCCCCGGGCGACTCGATCTCGGCGTTGGACTCGTGAAACCGGATGATCAGCGCGGTATCCTGGCCGGGGGTGAAGTGGACGATGGCGTTGCCCTGCAGGAAGCCTGCACCCAGAACCTCGCAGCGCACCGGACCGCTGGCGGTGCCGACATGGAAGAACACGACCCCGGACTCCGCGGTCTCGACCCGCAAGACGCCGCTCCGGTTCGGGCTGACATATTCGTAGCTGCCGTCGAACCGGCCGCCCGCCTGGGCGTGCGCGTGGCCTGACATCGTCGCCAGCCACAGCGCGGCCAGCGCCGTTGCACACATGCCGACCACCCAAGCGGAGGTCCGTCCGCCGCCGGTGCCAGCCATTTTTATCGCTTCTTGTCGCACCGCGTCCAACCTTCCGCCATTCGCCCAGGGGCGAGTCTAGCAGAAGCGCGGGCATCGTCGAAAACGCGGCGATCGTCCCACCGCCGGCGAGGTCCGGCGGGAGTCGGAGCGCTCGGCGGCGCCCGGCCTAGAGCAACGCCATGTGATAGGGGGCGGCGGGCATCGGGCCGCGACGAACGCCGGACTCCTGCATCACCATGTGGACGAGCGGGATTTCCAGGCCCTTCTGCATGGTAAGGCTGAAGCGCTCGACCGGGTCGTAGCCGAGATCGGCGAAGAAGCCCTGGGCCGGCGCCGGCGACATCACCTCGAAACGCTCGATCCCCTGTGCCTGGGCGGCGCGCATGATGGTGGTCATCAGGCGATGGGCGACCCCGTGATGCCGTGCCGACGGGTCGACGAACAGGCCGCGCATGGTCGCCGCGCGCACCACGTCGCCCTCGACCCCGTCGAAGCTCCCGTCCAGCGTGCGCACCACCGGACGCCGCTCGGTCGGCCACCAGCCGCCGCAGCCGACGATCCTGTCGACGATCTCCGCGACGTAGAACCGCCCTTCGACCACCATGCGCACATCGACGGCGCCGGTGTGCTGCAGGAAGGACTGCATCTGGTCCTGGGAATACTGGCCCGCGCTCATCGACTCCGCGGCCTGGTCCTGCAGCCGCATGAGCTGCGGCAGGTCCGTCAGATGGGCCAGGCGTACGAACACCTTGTTTGCTTCCGGCATGGCTCTCCCCTCCGATACGCCTCTTCAAACATCCGTGCGAGAGGCGGCTCGGCGGTGAACCCGCCTGCCCCGCCCTCGCGAGGGGCGGGACTATCGGTCCGGCGCGTTTCAGGGCGATGTCGCCGGTCGGGGGAACGGATTTCAATTGTTTCAGACGAACAGGGACTACGCCCGTGCATGGCCGGGCTGCCGTTCTGGCTACTTTTCCTGCAACGCCAGGCGAAGCCCGAGGGCGCAGTAAATGCCTCCGACGACCCGGCCCTGCCAGCGCAGAACGACCGGGTTCCGGCGCAGGAAGGCGCCGACCCGTCCGGCGCCGATGGCCACCGCCACCGTGCTCACCAGCCCCATCAGCACGAACAGCAGGCCGAGCACCAGGAGCTGCAGCGATACGAAGCCGTTTGCCGGCGCCACGAACTGGGGCAGGAAGGCCAGGAAGAACAGCGCCGATTTCGGATTGAGCACCTCCGCCAGCATGGCCTGTCGGAAGGCCGTCCGGGTCGTCAGCCGGGTCGACGCCGATGGCAGGTCGGCCGGCGCCTTCTCCAGGATGGCGCGCAGGCCGAGATAGACCAGATAGGCCGCGCCCAGATACTTGACGACGCTGAACAGCACCGCCGACGCCAGGATGATCGCCGAAATCCCGACGATGGCCAGGATCGTGTGGACGACGTCACCCGCGGCGATGCCGAGCGCCGTCGCCAGGCCTGCGCGCGTCCCGGAGGCCGACGCCCGGGCCAGGGTCAGCAGGACCGCCGGGCCGGGTATGAAGACAAAGCCGATCAGGATCGCCAGATAGGTCAGCAACGTCGCCTTGTCGATCATCCCGTCCCGTCCCCGCCATTCGCAGCCACCGTCTGCTTCTGCTCCCAGCCGCGCTCGCCCTGCTGCCAATAGGCGAGCGCATGGCCGGCCTCGCGATATTCGGTCCAGCGCGTCCGGGCGGCCGACACTGCCTCGTCACTGTTTCCGTCGAACACCTCGCAGACCAGGTCGTAGTCGCCGACGCCGTAGGAGCGCGCGCCGTCGACCAGGAACAGCACGGTGGCGCCGTTCGGGTTCTCGTCCATGGCGGTCAGCCAGATCGGCTGCAGCTCGGCCGAGCCGTCGCGGGCGTTGCCATGGGGCAGGAAATTGCGGTCGTTGTAGGTCCACAGATGCTGGGTTAGGGATTCCGCGCGTTCCTCCGACCCGGCCATGACCACCGCGCGCCACGACCGCTCATGGCACTTCTCCAGCAGCTCCGGCAGCGCGCGCTCCAGCGTTGTGCGCTGCAGGTGGTAGAAGCGGATCTCCGTCATGCCCCGCCCCGGCCCGGTCTTCGTCAGACCTCGTAATGGTCGGCCACCAGCCGGTCGAGCAGCCGCACGCCATAGCCGGTGCCGCCCTTGGGCACCGTCGGCTTGCCCTTCTCCGACCAGGCGACGCCGGCGATGTCGAGATGCGCCCAGGGCACCTTGTTCACGAAGCGCTGCAGGAACTGGCCGCCGATGATCGAGCCGCCCCAGCGGCCGGCGCCGATGTTCTTCATGTCGGCGATGGGGCTGTCGATCTCCTTGTCGTACTCGTCGCCCAGCGGCATCGGCCACAGCCTCTCGCCGACCGCCGCACCCGACGCCACCAGCCGCTTCGACAGCGTGTCGTCATTGGAGAACACGCCGGCCTGATGCTGGCCCAGCGCCACCATCATGGCGCCGGTCAGGGTTGCCAAATTGACCATGGCGGAGGGCTTGAACCGGTCCTGGGTGTACCAGAGCGCATCGGCCAGAACGAGCCGGCCCTCGGCGTCGGTGTTCAGCACCTCGATGGTCTGGCCGGACATGGAGGTGACCACGTCGCCTGGCCGCTGGGCGTCGCCGGACGGCATGTTCTCCGCCAAGGCCAGCACGCCGACCACATTCGCCTTGGCCTTGCGCCCGGCGATCGCGGCCATGGCGCCGGTGACCGCCCCGGCCCCGCCCATGTCCCATTTCATGTCGCCCATGCCGGCGGCGGGCTTGAGCGAGATGCCGCCGGTGTCGAAAGTCACGCCCTTGCCGACCAGCGCCAGCGGCGCCTGCTTGGCCGATTTCGGCGCGCCGTTCCACTGCATGACGACCAGCCGGCTCGGCCGCGCCGAACCCATGCCGACCGCCAGCAGCGCCCCCATGCCGAGCTTCTTCATCTGCTTCTCGTCCAGCACCTCGACCTCCAGGCCGAGCTTGGACAAGGCCACGCAGCGCTCCGCGAAGCTCTCCGGATAGAGGATGTTGGCCGGCTCGGTCACCAGGTCGCGGGTCACGAACACGCCGTCGGCGACCTTCTCCCGGCCCGCGGCCGCCTTCTTCGCCGCGGCGTGCTCGCCGGTCATGACGGCAAGCTTGCCCAGCGACGGCTTGGCCTCGGGCTTCTCGGTCGTGCGGTAGCGATCGAACCGGTAGGAGCGCAGGCGCGCGCCGAAGGCCAGGTCCGCGGCCGCATCGGCCGCCGACAGCTTTCCGGCCGCGACCCCGTCCAGCCGCACCGCGGCGGCCTTCTCCCCGACCGCGTTCAACTGGCCGACCAGTTCCCCGCCGATGCGTTGCAGGCCCAAGGAATCCAATGCCTTGAGATCGCCCAATCCGAACAGCAGGATGCGTCCGACCGAGACATCCGGCGGCGCCATCACCGACAGCAATTCGCCCAGCTTGCCGGTGAATTTCGCGCTCGCCGCCACCGCCCGCTTGATCATGCCTCCAGATGCCTTATCGACCTCCTCGGCCGCGCGGGTTAATTTCCCGCCACTGGCGACTCCGACGGCCAGGGCTCCGGACTGGGGCATGGTCGGTGCGGCAAAGCTGATCTTCATGGATGGGTCTCGTCCTCGCGTGCTGAAACCTCTCCGGCCGGGCGCACGACATAAATGTGCGGCGGGCACCTGCGGACCTCAAACGCCGCCGGCACCGCGCAATGCGTTTCTCGGGCCGCCAGAAAGGCTGATCGGAAAAGGCAATACCTGATCATGGACCGTATCAGCCTTTACATATTCCGTCATCTTGTCGTCGCAACGGCGGTCGCGACGGCGATCCTGGTATTCGCGATCTGGCTGACCCAGTCGCTGCGCCTGATCGAGGTGATCGTCGACGGCTCGGCGCCGTTCCATGTCTTCCTGCGCATGGTGATGGATACGCTGCCGAATTTCCTGGTGGTGGTGGTGCCGGTGGGCCTCGCCTGCGCCGTGCTGTTCACCTACAACCGCATGCTGGCGGATACCGAGATGGTGGTGATGCGCGCCGTCGGGATCAGCCCGTTCGGCCTCGCCCGCCCGGCGCTGGTGATGGCCGCCCTGGTCGCCGCACTGGTCTATGCCGGCAACCTCTACTTCCTGCCGCTGGCCAATCAGGACTTTCGCCGGCTGCAGGAGCTGGTGAAGGAGGAATACTCCACCGTGTTCCTGCGCGAGGGGCAGTTCAACGAGGTCGCCGACGACATCACGGTCTACTTTCGCGAACGCCTCGACAATGGCGAGCTGACCGGCATCCTGATCCATGACAACCGCGAGAGCGACCGGCCGGTCACGATGATTGCCGCCCGCGGCGTCATGGCGCAGACCGAGAGCGGCCCGCGGGTCCTGATGTTCGACGGCAACCGGCAGGAGTTTGGCCGGGAATCCGCGACGGTGACCGTTCTCTACTTCGAGCAGTACGCGCTGAACCTCGAGATCCTGCGGGAAGACCGGCCGCCGCCCTGGTTGAAGCCGAAGGAGCGCTTCCTTCCCGACCTCCTGAACCCGGACCTCGACAACCCACGGGATGCCGCCTTGCAGACGCGGTTGATCAGCGCCGGCCATCAACGCCTGTCGTCGCCGCTGATGGCATTCGCCTTCACGGCGATCGGGCTGGGCGCCCTGCTGTCCGGCGGCTTCAACCGCCGCGGCCAGGGGATGCGCATCGTCGTTGCGCTGACGCTGGTGGTGCTGGTGTACGCTCTGGACTTCGCCGCCAACAACCTGGCGCGCAGTTCGCTGGCCTTCCTGCCGCTGATGTACGTGACGCCGGTGGTCACCCTCCTGATCGGCCTGGCTGCCATGCATATCGGTCCGCCGCGCGCCGTGCGCCGGCGCCCGGTCCCGGCCTGAGGTCCGCACGCCCATGCGACTTTCGGCAACCCTCTCCGCCTATATCGCCCGCCAGTTCCTGATGTGGTTCTTCAGCTTCCTGCTGATCATCACCGCGATCATCATGCTGTTCGACTTCATCGAGCTGGTGCGGCGCGGCTCGACGAAGCCCGATGTCACCATGCTTCTGACCCTGCGCATGGCGGTCATGAAGGTGCCCGAGGTGCTGCAGGAACTGTTCCATTTCATCGTCCTGTTCAGCGCCATGTTCACCTTCTGGCGCCTGACCCGTAGCCAGGAACTGGTGATCGCGCGGGCGGCCGGCGTGTCGGCCTGGCAGTTCATGCTGCCGGTGCTGGCCGCCGCCGTGCTGATCGGGATCGGCAATGTCGGCCTGCTCAACCCGATCGGCGCGGCGATGTTCTCCAAGTTCGAGGAGCTGGAGAACCGCTTCCTGCGCGGCCGGCCGAACCTGCTGAAGGTGTCGCGCAGCGGGCTCTGGCTGCGCCAGCGCGACGAGTCCGGCATCTCCGTCATCTTCGCCAACAGCGTCAACCCGGCGGAGATCGAGCTGCTGGACGTGATCATTTTCCTCTACGACGAGGACGACGCCTATCGCGGCCGCATCGATGCGGACTCCGCCGCCCTGATCCCGGGCTTCTGGGACGTGCGGGAGGCCCGCATTACCATCGGCGACACGGTCGGAGAGCCGCTCAGCGTCTATCGGCTCAAGACCGACCTGACGGCGGAGAAGATCCAGGAGAGCTTCGCGTCGCCGGAGACCCTGTCGTTCTGGGATCTTCCGGGGTTCATCCGGACGTTGGAATCCACCGGCTTCTCCGCGCTGAGCCATCGCATGTACTATCTGCGCCTGCTGGCCCAGCCGCTGCTGCTGGCCTCGATGGTCCTGTTCGCCGCCGCCTTTTCCCTGCGCCAGACCCGACGCAGCGGCACGGCAGTGATGATCCTGGCCGGGATCCTCACCGGCTTCCTCCTCTTCATCCTCAACGACGTGGTGATCGCGCTCGGCCTCACCGAGGCGGTGCCGGCCATGCTCGCGGCCTGGTCTCCGGCCTGCATCGCGTTGCTGATCGGCACCGGGACCCTGCTGCACCTGGAGGATGGGTGACCGATTCTGGCACTCGGGGGGCTGCAGTGCTATGTCCTGCACCTGACCAATTTGGAAACGATAAGATCGTATTTTGAACCGATCATGAAACGCCGCGCCCTCTTGCTCCTGCCGTCCGTCGTGGCGGCTGTGTTGATCGCCCTCGCGCCGGCCCGGGCGCAGCAGGTGATCGAGCGCATCGCCGCCGTCGTGAACGACGAGGTCATCTCGACATCCGACATCCAGGCACGGCTCCGGCTGGATCTGCTTGCCGCCGGGCTGGAGCCCACGGCGCAGAACCAGCAGCGGCTGATGCCGGGTGTGCTGCGCACCCTGATCAACGAGCGCATTCAGCTCCAGGAGGCGAGCCGCTTCAGCGTCGAGGTCGACGAGTCCGACCTGGAGGAGGCGCTGGGCAACATCGCCGGCCAGAACGGGCTGAGCGCCGACGCCATGCGGACGATGCTGGCGCAGAACGGCATCCCGATCTCCACCCTGGAAGAGCGCCTGCGCAGCAACATCGCCTGGACCCGGCTGACCCAGCGCCGCTTTGCCCCGCGCATCGATATCGGCGACGAGGAGGTCGAGGAGGTCATCGACCGCTACCGATCCAACCAGGGGCTTCCGGAATACCTCCTCGGCGAGATCTTCCTGGCGGTCGACTCACCGGAAGAGGACCGCCAGGTCCGGCAGCTGGCCGAGCAGCTCGCGGCCGAGATCCAGGGGGGCGCACCGTTCCCCCGGGTGGCCCGACAGTTCAGCCAGTCCGGCGGCGCGGCCAGCGGCGGCGACATGGGCTGGGTGGTGCAGGGCCAGCTCGAGCCGGCCCTCGATACGGTGCTGGCGCAGATGCAGCCGGGCCAGCTCTCGCTGCCGATCCGTTCGCAGACCGGCTACCACATCCTGGTGATGCGCGATCGCCGCCGTGTGGCCGAGGCATCGCCGGATGACGTCGTGGCGAGCCTGCAGCGGCTGGCCCTGGCGATTCCGCCCGGCGCGTCGGCCAGCGAGCAGCAGCGCATCATCGAGGCGGCCGAGGACGCCAGCCGGACCATCCGCAGCTGCGAGGCCTTGGCGGAGCGGGCGCGGGAACTGGGCGCCGGCGACCTGGTCGAGGCCGGGCGCGGGCCGATCGGCCAGCTGCCGCCGGCGATCCGGGCGGAAGTCGGGGGCCTGCCGGACGGTGTGCCGTCCCGGGTGATCCGCCTGCCCGACGGGGTGGTGGTCTTCATGCTCTGCGACCGCGACCTCTCCGGATCCGGCCTTCCCAGCCGGGAGGAGATCGTCGACAGCCTGGCCCGCGACCGGCTCAACCTGATGCGGCGGCGGTATCTGCGCGATCTGCGCAACGCCGCCTATATCGAATTGCGGGTGTGACCATGGGCCCCCGGCCGCCACTGGCCGTCACCATGGGCGAGCCGGCGGGGATCGGCGGCGAGATCGCCCTGGCGGCCTGGTCGGCGCGCAACGCCCAGGCGGTGCCCACCTTCTTCCTGTTCGACGATCCGCCGCGCCTGGAGGCGCTGGCGAAGCATCTGGAATGGGATGTCCGCATCCAGCCGATCAAGAGCCCGGAGGAGGCCCACAAGGTCTTTCCGGAGGCAGTGCCGGTGCTGCCGATCCGCCTGCCCGCGCCGGTGACGCCGGGCCGGGTCGACGGGGCGAACAGCGCCCGGGTGGTGGATTCGATCCGCGAGGCGGTTACCATCGTCCAGGCCGGCGAGGCCCGCGCCCTGGTGACCAACCCGATCAAGAAGAGCACCCTGTACGAGGCCGGCTTCACCCATCCGGGCCACACCGAGTTCCTCGCCACACTGGCCGGCAGCCGCATCGCCCCGGTGATGATGCTGGCCTGTCCCGAGCTGCGGGTCGTGCCGGTGACCGTGCACCTGCCGCTGCGCGACGCGGTGGCGGCGCTGAGGACCGACGACATCGTGCATTGCGCCACGGTCACCGCCGACGCGCTGCGCAAGGATTTCGGCATCGCCCCGCCGCGGCTCTCGGTGGCCGGGCTCAACCCCCATGCCGGCGAGGAGGGCTCGCTGGGCCATGAAGAGCGCGACATCATCGCGCCGGCGGTGGAGACCCTGAAATCCCGCGGCCTGGCGATCGATGGCCCGCACCCGGCGGACACCATGTTCCATCCCCGGGCCCGCGGCGAATTCGACGCGGCGCTGTGCATGTATCACGACCAGGCGCTGATCCCGCTGAAGACCATCGACTTCGATCGCGGCGTCAACATCACGCTCGGCCTGCCCTTCGTGCGCACCTCGCCGGACCACGGCACGGCGTTGGCGATCGCCGGCAAGGGGGTGGCCAATCCGGCCAGCATGATCGAGGCGCTGTGCGCCGCCGACCGCATGTCGGTCCGCCGCGCCAGCCGCAATGGCAAGGCCGCCGTTGGCTGACACGGCACCGGCCGACCTGCCGCCCCTGCGCGACGTCATCGCCCGGCACGGCTTGTCCACCCGCAAGGCCCTCGGCCAGCATTTCCTGCTCGACCTCAACCTGACCCGGCGTATCGCCCGCGCCGCCGCTCCCCTGGCCGGCGTGACGGTCATCGAGGTCGGCCCGGGGCCGGGCGGGCTGACCCGCGCCCTGCTGGAGAGCGATGCCGCATCCGTCGTCGTGGTCGAGCGCGATGCCCGCTGCATCCCCGCTCTGGAGGAGCTGAAGGCCGCATACGGCGACGACAGGCTGCGCATCGTCGAGGATGACGCGCTGGCCGTCGACTACCGGGCGCTGGGGCCGGCGCCGCGCGCCATCGTCGCCAACCTGCCCTACAACGTCGCCACGCCGCTGCTGATCGGCTGGCTGAAGCAGATCGACGCCTTCACCCGGCTGACCCTGATGTTTCAGAAGGAGGTCGCCGACCGTCTCACCGCCCCGCCCGGCGGCAAGACCTATGGCCGGCTGTCGGTGATCTGCCAATGGCGGGCCGAGCTGCGCCGCGACCTGACCATCCCCGCCAGGGCCTTCACCCCGCCCCCGAAGGTCGATTCCGCGGTCGTCACCCTGACCCCGAGACCCGCGCCCGAACCGGCCGAATGGACGGTGATGGAGCGCGTGACCGCCGCCGCCTTCGGCCAGCGCCGCAAGATGCTCCGCGCCAGCCTGAAGCCGCTGGGCGACGCCGAGGGCCTGTTGGCGGCCGCCAATCTCGACCCGACCGCCCGTGCCGAACAGATCGACGTCGCCGGCTATGCCGCGCTGGCCCGGGCGCTGGCGGAACGTGGATAGTGCGATCTCCGATCGAGTCTCTTCAGGACCCCTCACCCTCCCACCGCTTCGCGTCGGGTCCCTCCCTCTCCCACAAGGGGAGAGGGGTGTGGATCAGCGCCAGCCCCAAACCCCTCTCCCCTTGTGGGAGAGGGAGGGACCCGCGCGTCAGCGTGGGAGGGTGAGGGGTCTCAGATATGCTTGATCGAAGATCGCCTTAGAGACCGCGCCGGACCTGCTCCACGAAATCGAACAGGCCGACCTGGCGTTCGCGCTTGAGGCGCTCGGCTTCGAGGATCGACTGGACCCGGGCGACGCTGGCGTCGAGGTCGGTGTTGAGGATGACATAATCGTATTCGGCCCAATGGCTCATCTCGTCCGACGCCTTGGCCATGCGGCCGGCGATCACCTCGTCGCTGTCCTGGGCGCGGGCGCGCAGGCGGCGCTCCAGCTCCTTGGCCGAGGGCGGCAGGACGAAGACGCTGACCAGATCCTGGCGCGCGGAGCCGGCAAGTTGCTGGGTGCCCTGCCAGTCGATGTCGAACAGCACGTCGCGGCCCTGCGCCAGCTCGCCCTCCACCGCGGCACGCGGTGTGCCGTAGTGGTGGCCGAAGACGTGGGCGTGCTCCAACAGCTCGCTGTTGGCCACCATCTCGTCATAGCGGGCGGAATCGATGAAGAAATAGTCTTGCCCGTCGACCTCCCCCGGACGCCGCTGCCGGGTGGTCACCGAGATCGAGATGGCGAGATTGTCGTCGCGGTCCAGCAGCCGCCGGGTGATCGTCGTCTTGCCGGCCCCGGACGGCGAGGACAGCACCAGCATCAGGCCGCGCCGCTTGATCTCTACCGTCATGGCTGCTGCCTTGCCCCACCCACCGTCATTGCGAGGAGCCGTCCTTCGACCGGCTCAGGATGAGGGCGACGCGGCAATCCACTGTTGGCGGAAAGAGTGGATCGCCACGCTTCGCTCGCGATGACGGCACTGGGACGATGTCGACCGTGTTTGACAGGCTGCGGCGTCATTCGATGTTCTGGACCTGCTCGCGGAACTGCTCGATCACCGCCTTCAGGTCGAGCCCGATCCGGGTCAGCTCCACATCCGCCGCCTTGGAGCAGAGCGTATTGGCCTCTCGGTTGAACTCCTGGCACAGGAAGTCCAGCCGCCGCCCGACAGCGGCCGCGTCGGCGAGCAGGCCGCGCGCCTGCTCGATATGCGCCTCCAGCCGGTCCAGCTCCTCGCGGATATCGGCCTTGGCGACCAGCAGCGCCGCTTCCTGGGCGAGCCGGTCCTCGGGCAGCGCCGGCGCCGCCTCCAGCAACTCCGCCACCAGGTTTTGCTGGCGTGCCTTCAGCGCCTCGGGCTGGGCCTCGGCACAGGCCTTGGCATCCGCCACCAGCCCCTCGATGCGGTCGAGATGGCCGGTCATCACCGGCGCCAGCCGCGCACCCTCCTCCGCCCGCGCCGCCGCCAGCCGGTCCAGCACCTCGGCCAGGGAATCGAGCATGGCGGCCTCGGCGGCGGCGCGCTCGGCCTCGTCCTCCTCCTCGACCGGCTCGATCACGCCGCGCATGGACAACAACGCGTCAAGCCGGGGGCGGGCCGCACCGGCCTCCTCGAACTCGCCGGCGAGCGCCACCAGATCGTCCAGCAGTTCGCGATTGATGCGCATGCGCGGCGGCCGCTCCGCCGTCTTCAGGCTCAGGGTGAGAGAGACGTTGCCACGCTTGAAGCGCTCGGCGGCGGCACTGCGGGCGGCAGGCTCCAGCTTGTCGAATCCGCCGGCGATGCGGGCGCGCACATCCAGCGACTTGGCGTTGACACTGCGCGCCTCCCAGGCCCAGCCATAGGCGCCAAGATCGCCCTCGCTGCGGGCAAAGCCGGTCATGCTGGCCAGTGCCGGGGTGGATTTCACGGATTTCTCGGACGCTGGCAAAGGGGCGGTCTCAACAAGGGCTGGCCTTAAGGCGGGACGCCCTTATAGCCTTTGACCCGCGACACCAACAAGCACCCGGCCGCCATGAAAGACCCACAGGTCATCCTGATCACCGGCGCATCCAGCGGAATCGGCGAGGCGCTGGCCCTGGAATACGCCACCGAAGGCACCACCGTCGTGCTGGTCGGGCGCGACCTGGACCGGCTCGATTCGGTCGCCGCGAAGTGCCGCGACGCCGGCGCGGAGGTGCGGTTGGCCACCATCGACGTGACCGAGGGCAAGTTCTTCGGGCAATGGCTGGAGGCCGTGGACGCGACCACGCCGATCGATCTGGTGATCGCCAATGCCGGAATCTCCGGCGGCACCAGCGGTGGCGGCGAGCCGGACGAGCAGGTCCGTCGCATCTTCGCGATCAATGTCGACGGGGTCTTCAACACGGTGCACCCGCTGATCCCGCGCATGGCCGAGCGACGCCGCGGGCAGATCGCCCTGATGAGCTCGCTGGCCGCCTTCCGCGGCTTTCCGGGCGCGCCCGCCTATTGCGCCTCGAAGGCGGCGGTGCGCTCCTATGGCGAGAGCCTGCGCGGCTCCTTGTCGGCGGACGGCGTGGAGGTCTCGGTGATCTGCCCCGGCTTCATCAAGACGCCGATGACCGCCGTCAACCCGTTCAAGATGCCGTTCCTGATGGAAGCCGGGCGCGCCGCGCGCATCATCAAGCGCGGCCTGGCCCGCAACAAGGCGCGCATCGCCTTCCCCTTCCCGACCTATTTCGTGGCCTGGCTCACGGGCGCCCTGGCGCCGTCGCTTACCGATCCTTGGCTGAATCGGACGCCGAAGAAGCCGGAACTGAAGCCCGCCGAGGCGGAGAAGACCGAGCAGATCGAGGGCTGATCGCCAGTGTTGGCGGCAGCGCACGTCCCCCTCACCCTCCCACGCTTCGCGCGGGTCCCTCCCTCTCCCCAAGGAGAGGGAAACCAAAAGCCGTCGCGGATAATCCCTCTCCTTGGGGAGAGGGAGGGACCCGCGGCGAAGCCGTGGGAGGGTGAGGGGGAGCGCTGAACGATCCGAATCGATTGATTGGCCCCAATGAGATCAGGCGCCATTCGGAATTCCCGACTAGCGCGGGCTCAGTTGCCCTCGCGGCGGATGCGTCGCCATTCGGCGACGTTGCGATTGTGCTCGCGCAGGGTCTTGGCGAAGGCGTGGCCGCCGGTGCCGTCGGCGACGAAATAGAGGAAGTCGGTGTCGTCCGGGTTGAGCGCCGCGACCAGCGCCGAGCGGCCGGGATTGGCGATCGGGCCGGGCGGCAGGCCGGGGTACTTGTACGTGTTGTAGGGCGAGTCGACCCGCATGTCGCGGCGGAGCAGCTCCCGGCCCAAGGGTTCCTCGCCATTGGTCAGCGCGTAGATCACCGTCGGGTCGGTCTGCAGCAGCATGCCGATGTTGAGGCGGTTGATGAAGACGCTGGAGACCACCTCGCGCTCGGAGCCGACGCCGGTCTCCTTCTCGATGATCGAGGCCAGGATCAGCGCCTCCTCCGGCGTGTCGAGTGGCAGACCCTCGGCCCGGTCGGCCCACAGCTCGGCCAGCGTGTCGGTCATCGCCTGCTGCATGCGCGCGATGACGTCGGCGCGGGTGTCGCCACGGGTGTACTGGTAGGTCTCGGGCAGCAGCGTGCCTTGCGCCGGCACCTCGGCGATCTCGCCCACCAGGTTCTCGTCGGCCATCAGCAGGTCGACGATCTCGCGCGAGGTCAGGCCCTCGGGGATGGTGACGGAATAGGCCACCGCGCGACCACGGCGCAGGATGTCCATGGCGCCGGCGCCGCTGATGCCGGCCGGGAACAGGTATTCACCGGCGCGCAGGCCGCGCTCCTCGCCGTTCATCATCACGCCGCCGTAGAACACCCAGCGGTTGGCGACGACGCCCTCGGCGACCAGCCGGTCGGAAATGGTGCCCAGAGAGGCGCCGCGCGGGATCTCGACCACCAGATCCTCCGCCAGCGGCCCATCCGCCTCGAAGGCGCGCACGAAGCCAAACGCGGCAATGGCGGCGACGACAGCGAGCACCGTCAACGCGGCAAAGATCCGGCCGAGCCAGGAGATCATGGGATCCTACGCGTACTCGCGGAACACCAGGCTGGCGTTGGTTCCGCCGAACCCGAAGCTGTTCGACAGCGCCGCCTTGACCTGCCGCTCCTTGGCTTCGAGCGGGACAAGATCGACGCCGGTGCAGCTCTCCGACGGGTTCTCCAGGTTCAGCGTCGGCGGCACGACGCCCTCCCCGATCGCCATGATCGAGTAGATGGCTTCCACCGCGCCGGCGGCGCCCAGCAGATGTCCGATGGCCGATTTGGTCGACGACATGGAGACAGTGTCGATGGCCGGGCCGAACAAACGCTTAACGGCGCCCAACTCGATCTCGTCGCCCAGCGGCGTGGACGTGCCGTGCGCGTTGACGTAGTCGATCTCCGACGGGTCGATCTCGGCCCGCTTCAGCGCCGCGCGCATGGACCGGAAGCCGCCATTGCCGTCCGGCGCTGGTGCCGTGATGTGGTGGGCGTCGCCGGTCAGACCGTAACCGGTGACCTCGGCATAGATCTGCGCCCCGCGCTTGCGGGCGTGATCCAGCTCCTCGAGCACCAGCACGCCGGCCCCCTCGCCCATGACGAAGCCGTCGCGGCCCTCGTCATAGGGACGCGAGGCCCGCTGCGGCGTGTCGTTGTAGCCGGTCGACAGCGCCCTGGCGGCGGAGAAGCCGGCCATGCCGATCGGGCAGATGGCGCCCTCGGCACCACCGGCCAGCATCACGTCGGCATCGTCCCACATGATCAGCCGGGCCGCGTCGCCGATCGCATGCGCGCCGGTCGAGCAGGCGGTGACCACCGAATGGTTCGGCCCCTTGAAGCCGTGCCGGATCGAGACCTGGCCGGACGCCAGGTTGATCAGCGCGGCGGGGATGAAGAAGGGGCTGATGCGGCGGGGGCCGCGCTCATGCAGCGTGACCGAGCCCTCGGAGATCCATTGCAGGCCGCCGATGCCCGAGCCGATCATCACGCCGGTGCGCTCCAGCGCCTCCTCATCGGTCGGCGCCCAGCCGGAATCGGCGATCGCCTCGTCGGCCGCGGCGATGGCGTAGATGATGAACTCGTCGTTCTTGCGCTGCTCTTTCGGCGCCACCACCTGGTCGGCATCGAACAGCCCATCGGCCGGATCGCCGCGCGGGATCAGCCCGGCGATCTTCGACGGCAGGTCGGACACATCGAACTTTTCGATCGTCCGGATGCCGCTTTGGCCCTCGGTCAGGCGCTGCCAATTGGTCTTCACGCCGAGACCGAGCGGCGTAACCATGCCAAGGCCGGTTACAACAACGCGTCTCATACGCTTCCCCGCACCAGGTCGGTATCGTTCACATGGCGGCCGAGCGACCGCCGGGGCGGTCAGCCGCCCGCGTTCTGCTCGATAAAGGTGATGGCATCCTTAACGGTGAGGATCTTCTCAGCCGCGTCATCCGGAATCTCGCAGCCGAACTCTTCCTCGAAGGCCATCACCAACTCGACGGTATCCAGACTGTCGGCGCCCAGATCGTCGATGAAACTGGCCGAATCAGAAACCTTGGAGTCTTCGACGCCGAGGTGCTCGACAACAATCTTCTTAACGCGATCGGCGATGTCACTCATTCCATTGGGCCTTTCGACAGCATTGTCTTGTATGGGGATACTCAGGCGATGCTTCCCCCGGGTCCGGCGCCTGGCAATGTCCCGGGGACGGCGGCCGAGCGAAGCTGGCGTCACATATCACACCTTTTTTGGCGACACCAGCACCAGCCTAGGCAGCATTTTGGCCCCTCCAAGGCTAAAACATGGCCATGCCGCCATTGATGTGCAACGTCTGGCCGGTCATGTAGTGCGCCTCGTTGCTGGACAGGAACGCCACCGCGGTTCCGATGTCCTCCGGCTGTCCCAGCTCGCCGGCCGGGATCGTCGTCAGGATGCGGGCCCGCTGGTCCTCGTTCAGGGCGTCGGTCATCGGGCTGGCGATGAAGCCCGGGGCGACGCAGTTGACCGTGATGCCGCGCGAGGCGACCTCGGCCGCCAGCGACTTGCTCATGCCGACCATGCCGGCCTTGCTGGCCGCGTAGTTGGCCTGGCCGGGATTGCCGGTGAAGCCGACCACCGAGGTGATGCCGATGATTCGCCCCCAGCGGCGCTTCATCATGCCGCGCATCACCGCCCGCGACAGGCGGAAGGCGGAGACCAGGTTGACCTCCAGCACATCGGCGAAATCCTCGTCCTTCAGCCGCATGGCGAGGTTGTCGCGGGTCATGCCGGCATTGTTGACCAGGATGTCGACCTGCCCCATCGCCGCCTCGGCCGCCTTGGCGACCGCGTCGGCGCCCTCGGCCGCCGACAGGTTGCCCGGCGTGATGTGAACCCGGTCGCCCAAGCCTTCCGCGACCTCCCGCAGGCGCTCCTCGCGGGTCCCGGACAGTGCCACCACCGCCCCGGCGCCGTGCAGGGCGGCCGCGATCGCCTGACCGATGCCGCCGGAGGCCCCGGTCACCAGGGCCGTCTTTCCGCTCAGATCGAACATGGTCCTTGGTCCTCCAATCCTTAGAGACCGCCCAGGAGGGCGTCGACATCATCCGGCGTACCGACCGCGCTGGCCGACATCTCCCGGTCGATCCGGCGGGTCAGCCCGGCCAGCACCTTGCCCGCCCCCACCTCGACCAGCGTGTCGACCCCGTTCTGCCGCATATACAGGACGCTTTCGCGCCAGCGTACGGCACCGGTGACCTGGGCCACCAGCAGGCGGCGGATCTCCTCCGGGTCCTCGACGGCAGACGCCGTGACATTGGCGACCAGCGGGACCGCGGGAGCGGCAATGGCCACCTCGGCCAGGGCCGCCTGCATGGCATCGGCGGCCGGCTGCATCAACGGGCAATGGAACGGAGCGCTGACCGGCAGCAACACGCTGCGCTTGGCGCCGGCTTCCGACGCCAGCGCCAGGGCGCGCTCCACGGCCGCCTTGTGGCCGCTGACCACCACCTGACCGGGGGCGTTGTCATTGGCCGCGACGCAGACCTCGCCCTGGGCCGCCTGCTCCGCGACCGTGGCCGCCGCGTCGATGTCGAGGCCGAGCAGCGCCGCCATCGCCCCCTCGCCGACCGGGACCGCCTTCTGCATTGCCAGGCCGCGCTGGCGCAGCAACCGCGCCGCATCGGCGACGCTGAGCGCGCCGGCGGCCGCAAGGGCTGAGTATTCGCCCAGGCTGTGGCCGGCGACGAATGTCGCCAGGTCCGGGAGCGCCTTGCCGGTCTTTTCGAGAAGCACGCGGGTCGCCGCCAGCGACACCGCCATCAATGCCGGCTGGGCGTTCTGGGTCAGGGTCAGGGTGTCCTGATCGCCGGAGAAGATCAGCCCGGACAGATCTTCGCCGAGTGCCGCGTCGACCTCTTCGAAGACGGCCTTGGCCTCGGGAAAACGATCGGCCAGTTCCTGGCCCATGCCGACGACCTGACTGCCCTGCCCCGGGAAGACGAACGCGCGTGCCATGGCGATTCCTGTAGTCGAGGACCGGCCGCATCGGCGGTCCGGCGAAAGATGGCGGCCAGTGATAGTCGGCTGCCAAGCGAAGTCAAGCGCCGGGCCCCTTGCTCAGCTCCGCAAACCCCGATAATCGCTGCCGCCGCCCGTCAATCGCCGCGCAATGCGCTCAGGACCTCGTCCAATCGCCGCTGCTTCGTTGCGTCCGCCTTCGCCGAGGCGATGCGATAGGCCCAGCCACGGCGCTTGCCCGGCGAGGCCGAGCGCCAGGCCGCCATCGCATCCGGATCGGCCGCCAGGGCGCGCTCCAGCATGTCGGGAATGTCGACCGCGTCCTGGTCCTCCACCCGGAAGCGGACGTCGACCCAATCGCCGACCGCGAAGCCGCCATCCTTCATCAACTGCTTCGACAGCATGAGATACCAGCGCCCGCGCACCGGCTGCCAGGCGCCCGAAAAGGGGATGTCGCCCACCTCGCCGCTTGCCCGCAGCCGTGGGTGACGGTCCAGCGGCAGGGCGCGGGCCAGGTCTTCCGGCAGAAACACCGCCGTGTAGCGATAGGTCCCGACATGATGGTGGACAATCTCGCCCTCGAAGCTGTGCGGGTAGAAGCTCATCCGCACCGCTCCGGCACGTCAAATCGCCGCGTGCGCATCACTGATCGGCTAGTCGAGCGCCCTGGGGATCCGCGGCCGGCCGAACTCGCATTCCAGCGCGGCCTGGTCCCATTCGCCGATGTCGGCCGCGGCCTCATAGGTCGTCGTCAGGAAGGACATCAGGGCCGCCTCCGGGTCGGCGGCGGTGCGAACCGCGTCATAAGGCAGCAGGAATTCACCGAGCTTGGCGTCGAAATAGGCCTGGGCCGGCGACACCGGCACGTCGCCAAAGCCGTCAGGGGTGGGATAGGCGTAGGAATAGAAGGCCGCTTCCTCGAGCCCGCCGCCGCCGGGCCAGAAGCCGGCCGAACTGACCTCGTGGGAATAGGCCTCCCGGGTCACCGTATCCGGCAGTGCGGGGAAACCGCCCGGATGCAGCGGCGCGGTCCGGCCGGAAAAACGGGTGACGGCGAGATCGAAGCTGCCCCAGAACAGATGCACCGGGCTGACCTTGCCCAGGAAGCCGGTCCGGAACCGCTTGAACACGCCGTCGATGGCGACCAGGGCCTGCCAGAAATCCCGCGCCGCATCGGGGTCATAGGCGCCCGGACCGGTCTGATCGCGGAACGGCACCGGATCGGGCACCTCGTTGGGTGCATGGTGGATGCCGGTCGGCGCGCCGAGCCGGCCGAGCGCCTCAAGGAACCGGCGGTGGAACTCGGCCACCGGCATCGCTTCCAGCGCAATGCTCTCGCGCCGTCCGTCCGTGGCGTCGATATGCAGCGCGTGGTCGATGAAGTCGAAAATGGTCTCGTAGCTCGCTTCCGCGCCCGGGATGAGCGAACTCGTCAGGCCGCGGCCGGACACATAGAATGTCGCCTGCCAGGAATGGTTGATCCAGGGGGTCTGCGCCAGGCGGAACTTGCCGACGATCTGCGTCCACATATGCAGGCTGTCGCCGGTCGGCTTCCAGCGCGAATAGGGGATCTCCGGCCAGATCGCCGATTGCCCGTGCCCAGACATGCCTCGCCTCCAGTTCGAGAGTGCCGCGGCCCATGGGACCGGGCTGAATTGTGCTGAGAAAACCAATGCCGCGATGCCGCTTGATCGGCCGCGATGTTTATGTATATTGCGCCGCTTCGCAGACAACTCCTTGCCGGTCGCGGCATTCGACCGGCTAGGCGCGGGCAGCCTGGGGACGGGCTCGACAGGGTCTCGTTCCGCTCAGGCGCCGTGCCGTCGAACAGCCATAGGGAGTGACATATGCCGTATTACGAGTGCGTGTACATCGCGCGCCAGGACGTGCCGTCCGCGCAGGTCGAGAGCCTGACCGAGACCTTCTCCAACATCATTGGAGAGAATGGCGGCAAGGTCGAGAAGACCGAATACTGGGGTCTGAAGACCCTTTCCTACCGGATCAAGAAGAACCGCAAGGGCCACTACGTGCTGATGAATCTCGACGCGCCGCATCCCGCGGTGGCCGAGATGGAGCGGCAGATGCGGATCAACGACGACGTGCTCCGCACGCTGACCATCAAGGTCGACGCGCTGGAGGAAGGCCCGTCGGCGATGATGCAGAGCCGGGCCGGACGCGACGGCCGGGGCCGGGACCGCGACCGCGGCCCCCGGGACCGGGATCGCGGCGACCGTGGCGATCGCGGTGACCGCGGCGACCGGGGCGGCGATCGCCCTGAGCGTGCCGAGCGCAGCAAAGAGAAAGAGGAGGCCTCCTGATGGCGGCTGCCATGGCCCGCCGGCCCTTCTTCCGCCGGCGCAAGACCTGTCCGTTCTCCGGCGATAACGCGCCGAAGATCGACTACAAGGACACCAAGCTGCTGGGGCGGTTCGTCTCGGAGCGCGGCAAGATCGTGCCGAGCCGGATCACCGCGGTGTCGACCAAGAAGCAACGCGAACTGGCCCGCGCCATCAAGCGCGCCCGGTTCCTGGCCCTGCTGCCCTACATCGTCAGGTAGGGCGGGGTCGCACGGACCGGTGACATGGGCCAGACGGTGGTCTTCGCGATCGGCGGCGGCATCCTGGCCGGGATGCTGTTCCTGTCGGCGGCCTTCGGCTCGCCGGGCGCGCTGATCACGACCCTGCTGACGCCGCTGCCGCTGTTCGTCGTCGGTCTCAGCCTGGGCGCCGCGGCGTGCATCCTGGCCGGGATCATCGGCGCCCTGGTGGTCGGTCTGATCGTCGGTCCAGTCGAGATGGCGGGCTTTGCGGCCGGGGCGGCGGTGCCGTTCGGGCTGATGGTCTACCAGGCGGTCACGCTGCGCCAGGACGGCAACGGCGTGCCGCGCTGGACGGCCCCGGGCAGCCTGCTGCTCTGGGTCGTCGGCTATGCGGCCGCCAGCATCGCCGCCGCCGCCGTGGTGTCGGCGGCCTATGGCAGCGCGCTGCAGACCGAGGTCCATGCCGGCCTGGCGCAGCAGACGCCGCTGTTCGCCGATTTGAGCGGCGGCGACGGGGCGGCGGTGGTCGAGCCGTTGTCACGGTTCTTCCCGGCGATGATGGCCGGCACGTGGATCGTGGCGACAGTGCTGAATGCCGCGTTGGCGCAGTGGCTGGTGCATCGGTTCGAGCTGGGTGTGCGCCCGCCGATCGGGATGGCTGATATCGAGCTTCCCGGATGGCCGGTGGCAATCCTGGCGGGCCTGGCGGCGCTGGCGTTCCTGGCGAGCGGCCAGATCGCCTATGCCGCGCAGAACGTGGCGCTGGCCCTGGCCCTGGCGTTCTTCATCGCCGGGCTTGGCGTCGTGCACGGGGTGCTGCGCGGGCGGGCGTCGCGGCCGTTGTTGCTGATCGTGTTCTACACCGCGGTCGTCTGGCAGGGGATCGTGGTGGTCCCCGCCGTGGCCGCGCTGGGGATTATCGAACGATGGGCCGGTATTCGGCGGCGGATGGCCGCGACCGGGCCCGATTTGGAGGATGAGTGATGCAGGTGATCTTGCTGGAGCGTGTCGAGAAGCTGGGGCAGATGGGCGACGTCGTCTCCGTCAAGCCGGGCTTCGCGCGCAATTTCCTGTTGCCGAAGAAGAAGGCGCTGAGGGCCACGAAGGACAATCTGGCCTATTTCGAGACCCGCAAGGCACAGTTCGAGGCGAACAACCTTGAGCGCCGCAACGAGGCCGAGGCGGTCGGCGGCAAGCTGGACGGCGTGAAGATCGTCGTCATCCGCCAGGCCGGCGACAGCGGCCAGCTCTATGGCTCGGTGACCGCCCGCGACATCGCCGAGGCGCTGACCGAGGAGGGCTTCAAGGTCGATCGCGGCCAGGTCGCCATCGACCGCCCGATCAAGGCGCTGGGCCTCTCCGACGTCCGCATCCGGCTGCATCCGGAGGTCGCCGTGGCGATCACCGTCAATGTCGCCCGCTCGGCCGACGAGGCGGCCCTGCAGGAGAAGTACGGCGGCGCGATCCCGACCGGCGACATGGACCAGGACGAGGACGAGACCGTCGAGGCGGCCGAGCTCTTCGAGAACCCCGAGGAAGCCAAGGCGCTGGAAGAGGCCGCCGAGGCCGAGGCTGCCGAAGCCGAGGCGGCGGAAGCCGAGGCAGCAGGGGCCGAGGCAGCAGAGGCCGAGGCTGGCGAGCCCGAGGCGGAAGCCGATCCGGACACTCCGGCCGAAGCCGGGGACGAGCCCCGCTGACCGACCGCAAATCCGACGGTCCTGCAATCAGGGCGCGGTCTTGGCCGCGCCCTTTTTCGTGCGTCCGAGGCCCGGTGATTCGCGAGGCAATTGAAATCGCTGAGAGTCAATGATGTAATTATCGGTCTAAGACTGGGGCCTGGCTTAGCCACTGGGCAAATCCAGCGCCCCGACCATAAATCGGGGAGGCAGGACAATGCTTCTTCTTCGTCTGCTGAGACAGGTCGTGAAGACCGGCTCGCTGACGGTGATCGACACCAGGGGGGCACATCATCATATCGGCGATGCCGAGGGCGATGCGGGGGCCGGCCTGGCGATCCGTCTGCACGACCCGCGCCTGGAATGGCGCCTGTTCTTCCGTCCGCACCTGGCCCTGGGAGAGGCCTACACGGACGGAACGCTGACCGTCGAGAACGGCGACATCTACGACTTCCTGGACCTGGTCACCCGCAACCTTGGATCCGTCCGGGAGCTGCCCCTGGGGCGGCTGCGCAAAACGCTGGGCCGCCTCGGACGGCGCCTGCTGCAGCACAATCCGCTGAACCGGGCGAGCCGCAACGTGCGCCATCACTACGATCTGTCGGGGTCGCTCTACGGCCTGTTCCTGGACCGCGACCGGCAGTACTCCTGCGCCTATTTCGCCGATCCCAAGATGACCCTCGACGAGGCCCAGGAGGCCAAGAAACAGCACCTGGCCGCCAAGCTGCTGCTCAAGGACGGGCAGAAGGTCCTGGATATCGGCTCCGGCTGGGGCGGCATGGGGCTGTCCCTGGCGCGGGCGGCGAATGTCGACGTGACCGGCGTGACCCTGTCGACCGAGCAGCATGCCATCTCGCAGCGCCGCGCCGCCAAGGCCGGCCTGTCCGACCGGGTCCGCTTCAACCTGCAGGACTACCGGGAGCTCTCCGGCGCGTTCGACCGGATCGTCTCGGTCGGCATGTTCGAGCATGTCGGCGTGCCGCATTACGAGGAGTATTTCCGCAAGCTCTCCGACCTGCTGTCGGATGACGGCGTCGCCGTGCTGCATTCCATCGGGCGGATGGACGGACCGGGCACCACCAGCCCGTGGATCCGCCGCTACATTTTCCCCGGCGGCTATTCGCCGGCGCTGTCGGAGGTGCTGCCGGTGATCGAGCGCTGCGGCCTGTGGGTCACCGATGTGGAGATCCTGCGCCTGCACTACGCGGAGACCCTGCGCGAATGGCGCCGCCGGTTCCTGGCCAACCGGCGCCGCGTCGCCAAGCTCTACGACGAGCGCTTCTGTCGCATGTGGGAGTTCTACCTCGCCGCCAGCGAGGTGACCTTCCGCAACAGCGGCCACATGGTCTTCCAGATCCAGCTCGCCAAGCGGGTCGACACCGTGCCGCTGACCCGCGACTACATCACCGAGTGGGAGCAGCGGCGACGGCGCCGCGAGCTGGCGGCCTGAATGCGGGCCATCCGGCGGGCCGCATCGGCCCGCCGGATCGGTTGCACGACCGAATCACTCTACACTGTTGCCGCAGAGCCACTTGCGCGGCGCATGAAGGACGGGCCGGAGCACTTTCGATTGTTTGGCATAATTTGCGCTTATCCACGAAACCGTCCACCGCTCGTCCAGAGGTTTCACATTTCAGGCGCATGAAAAGCGCACCACCGCCGCAAGGCATTTGGTAGGTTCCGGCGCCATGGAGACAGTCAATCAGGACGCGACGGTACGCAGGCTGCAACAGCCTTCCGTCACCCCCGCCCCGCCCCGCACCCAGCCCGCCAACGAAGCCGCCGAGCAGGCGCTGCTGGGCGCGCTGCTGGTCAACAACAACGCCATGGACCGGGTCTCCGACTTCCTGCGTCCGGAGCATTTCTATTTCGCGGGCCACAGTCAGATCTACGCCGCCTGCGTGCGCCTGCGCGAGCAGCAGCGCACCGCCGACGCGGTCACGCTGAAGACCTATCTGGAACAGGATGGCGAGTTGCAGGCGGTGGGCGGCGCGGCCTATCTCGCCGATTTGCAGGCCAGCGTCGTGTCGGTGCTGAACGTCGACGACTACGCCCGCATGGTCTACGACCTGTTCATCCGCCGGCAGCTCATCGCGCTGGGCGAGGAGGTGGTCAACGACGCCTATCGCACCGACCTGGAGGTCGAGGCGGTCGAGCAGGTCCACACTGCCGAGGAGAAGCTCTACGCGCTCGCAAGCGAGGGCGAATTCCGCAAGGATTTCGAGCCCTTCGCCGAGGTTCTCAACCGCGCCATCGACAATGCCAGCCAGGCGCTGAACCGCGACACCCACCTGACCGGCGCCACCACCGGGCTGGTCGATCTGGACCGCATGCTGGGCGGGCTGCAGAACTCCGACCTGATCATCCTGGCGGCGCGCCCGTCGATGGGAAAGTCGTCGCTGGCCGCCAACATCGCCTTCAACGCCAGCCGCGCCTATCTCAACAGCGGCGGCAAGGAAGGCGCGGTCACCGCCTTCTTCTCCCTGGAGATGTCCTCCGACCAGCTCGCCACCCGTATCCTGTCGGAGGAATCCGCGATCCCCTCGGAGCGGATTCGCAAGGGCGACTTCCCCAAGAAGGATTTCGTCCGGCTGGTCGAGGCATCGAACCTGATCCAGAAGGTCCCGATGTTCCTCGACGACACCGCCGGGCTGACCATCCCGGCGCTGAGGACCCGGGCCATGCGCCTGAAGCGCCAGCACAATCTCGGCATGATCGTGGTCGACTACCTGCAGCTCATGCGCACCGGCGGCAGCGGCCGCAGCGAGAACCGGGTGCAGGAGATCTCCGAGATCACCCGTGGCCTCAAAATGATCGCAAAGGACCTCGATGTTCCGGTCCTGGCACTGTCGCAGCTCTCGCGCCAGGTGGAGCAGCGCGAGGACAAGCGGCCGCAATTGTCGGACCTTCGGGAGTCCGGGTCGATCGAGCAGGACGCGGATGTGGTCATGTTCATCTATCGCGAGGCCTATTACCTCAACAAGGCCGAGCCCACGGCGGGAACGCCGGAGCATGCGGAATGGCAGGCGGAGATGGATCGCGTGAACAACCTGGCCGAGGTCATCATCGGCAAGCAGCGTCACGGCCCCACCGGCACCATCCGGCTGCATTTCGAGGGCGCCTACACCCGGTTCTCCAATCTGGAGAAGCTGTATCACGGTGACGCCTGACCCGCGCCGCTCGGGCGCCCTCCTCACCATCGACCTGGACGCGCTGGCGGCGAACTACCGCCTGCTGGCGCAGCGTGCCGGCAGCGCGGAATGCGCCGTGGCGGTCAAGGCGGACGCCTACGGCACCGGCATCGCCAATGCCGCGCCGGTCTTCGCCCGGGCCGGCGCCAAGACCTTCTTCGTCGCCGACCTGAACGAGGCGGTGGCGCTGCGCGCCCTGCTCCCGGACGTGACCATCGGCGTCTTCAACGGCCTGATGCCGGGCTGCGAAGCGGACTACGTCGCCCACGACCTGCTGCCGGTCCTCAATCACCTGGGAGACGTGGAACGGTGGTCGGCCCATGCCGCCGGGCTGGGACACGCCCTCCCCGCCTTCCTGCACATCGACACCGGCATGAACCGGCTGGGCCTGGGTCCGGACGAGCTGGACGTGCTGGCCGGCGCGCCGGAGCGGCTGGCGGGCATCGACCTGCGCGCGATCATGAGCCACTTCGCCTGCGCCGACGAGGCCGGCAATCCGATGACCGACAGGCAGGTGCTGCTGTTCCGCGCCGCCCTTGCCCGGCTGCCGGCGGCCCCGGCCAGCCTGGCGAATTCGGCCGGCATCTTCCGCGGGCCGGACACCCTGTTCGACATGGTGCGGCCGGGCTGCGCCCTCTATGGCGTGAATCCGACGCCGGAAGCGCCCAATCCCATGCGCCGGGTGGTGCATCTGGCGGCCCAGGTGCTGCAGGTGCGGAACGTTGACACTCCCATGACCGTTGGCTACGGTGCCACGCACCGAGTCGCCCAAGCCGCAAAAATCGCAACAATTGCAATCGGTTACGCCGACGGTTACCTGCGGTCGCTGAGCGCATGCGGACAGGTCTGGTTTGCCGGAAAACCGGCGCCGGTTGTGGGGCGGGTATCGATGGATCTGATCACCGTAGACGTGACCGACGTGCCGGAGCGCGACGCGCGGCCTGGCGCCATGGCCGAGATCATCGGTGAGCACCGCGATCCCGACCAGGTCGCCGCCGAAGCGGGCACCATCGGATACGAGGTCCTGACCGCGCTCGGCAGCCGCTACGCCCGCACGACCACCGGGGCCGGCACGTGAATTTCCTCGCCGGCATCGGCCGGACCTTCCTGACCTTCCTCACCCATATCGGCCGGCTGGTCCTGTTCTCGTCTGTCTCCGTCGCCCATTGCCTGAGGCCGCCCTACTATCCCCGGCTGATCGGCCGGCAGCTCATCGACATCGGCTACTACTCGCTGCCGGTGGTCGGGCTGACGACCCTGTTCACCGGCATGGTGCTGGCGCTGCAGAGCTATTCCGGCTTCGCCCGCTTCAACGCCGAGAGCGCCATCGCCACCGTCGTCGTCCTGTCGATCACCCGCGAGCTGGCGCCGGTGCTGGCTGGCCTCATGGTCGCCGGGCGCATCGGCGCGTCCATGGCGGCGGAGATCGGCACCATGCGGGTCACCGAGCAGATCGACGCGCTGACGACGCTGTCCACCAACCCGGTGAAATACCTCGTCGTCCCCCGGCTCGTCGCGGGGCTGACCATGCTGCCGGCCCTGGTCCTGATCGGCGACATGATCGGCGTCTTCGGCGGCTTCCTGATCGGGGTCTACAAACTCAACTTCAACGCCAGCTCCTACATCCTCTCGACCTGGGAGTTCCTGGAACCGGTCGACGTGATCTCCGGCCTGGTCAAGGCCTCCGTGTTCGGATTCCTGGTGGCGCTGATGGGCTGCTATCACGGCTATCATTCCCGCGGCGGCGCCCAAGGCGTCGGTGCCGCGACGACCAACGCCGTGGTGTCCGCCTCGATCCTGATCCTGATCTTCAACTACGGAATCACGGAGCTCTTCGTCACCCGATGACCGAGATTCCCAAGATCCAGCTCGCCGGGGTGCACAAGCGGTTCGGCAGCAACCGGGTGCTGAACGGCATCGACCTGGAGATCATGCCGGGCGAATCCCTGGTGGTCATCGGCGGCTCGGGCAGCGGCAAGTCGGTCATGCTGAAATGCGTGCTGGGCCTGCTGACCGCCGATTCCGGCTCGATCCGGGTCGATGGCCAGGAGACCGTCGGCATGCCGGCCGCAGAACGGTCGGAGGTCATGCGCAAGTTCGGCATGCTGTTCCAGGGTGCGGCCCTGTTCGACAGCCTGCCGGTCTGGCAGAACGTCGCCTTCGGCCTGATCCAGGGCCAGGGCATGGAGATGGACGCCGCCAAGGCGATCGCGCTGGAGAAGCTGGCAGCGGTCGGCCTGCGTCCGGAGATCGGCGATCTGCATCCGGCCGAGCTGTCCGGCGGCATGCAGAAGCGCGTCGGTCTGGCGCGGGCAATCGCCGCCAATCCCGAGATCGTCTTCTTCGACGAGCCGACCACCGGTCTCGACCCGATCATGGGCGATGTGATCAACGACCTGATCGTCAAATGCGTCCGCGAGCTGGGCGCGACGGCGCTGTCGATCACCCATGACATGGCCAGCGCGCGGAAAATTGCCGACCGGGTGGCGATGATCTATCAGGGCAGGATCATCTGGCAGGGTCCGGTCGGCGAGATCGACCGCTCGGGCAGCGACTTCGTCGACCAGTTCATCCACGGGCGCGCCGAAGGCCCGATCCAGATGCAGGTGCGCGCCCTCTGACCGCCTCCCTTCTTTCGTCATTCCCGCGAAGGCGGGGATCTCGAGACGCCGGCGCTCAGCCCGATCGAGATTCCCGCCTTCGCGGGAATGACGGACATTGGATGAGCTGTGTGCGATAACCCGCTGACATTCATGCACCCAAGTGGCACTCGTTTCTGACACCACCGATGGCCAAACCCGCGACCCAATTCGTCTGCCAGAGCTGTGGCGCCAGCCATCGCAAATGGGCCGGCCGCTGCGATTCCTGCGGCGAATGGAACACGCTGGTGGAAGAAGCGCCGGTGGAAGCGGTGCCGCGCGGCCTGGGCCGTGGCCAGGCGAAACCGCTGGCCTTTGTCGGCCTGGACGCGCCGGGCGAGGATGCGCCGCGGAGGGCGAGCGGCATCGGTGAGCTGGACCGGGTCACCGGCGGCGGGCTGGTGCCGGGCTCGGCGGTGCTGATCGGCGGCGATCCCGGGATCGGCAAATCCACCCTGTTGCTGCAGGCGGTCTGCCGCCTGGGCACCGCCCAGGATTGCGCCTACATCACCGGCGAGGAGGCGGTGGAGCAGGTGCGCGCACGGGCTGCGCGGCTCGGCCTGGCCGACGCCAAGGTGCAACTCGCCGCCGCCACCAATGTCCGCGACATCGTCGCGGCGCTGGACCGGCCGGACGGGCCGGATGTCGCGGTGATCGACTCCATCCAGACCATGTATGTCGACGCTCTGGACAGCGCGCCCGGCACCGTGGCCCAGGTCCGCGCCTCGGCAGCGGAGCTGGTGCGCGCCGCCAAGCGCCGCGGCGTCTCGCTGCTGCTGGTCGGCCATGTGACTAAGGACGGCGCCATCGCCGGCCCGCGGGTGCTGGAGCACATGGTCGACACGGTGCTCTATTTCGAGGGCGAGCGCGGCCACCAGTTCCGCATCCTGCGGGCGGTCAAGAACCGGTTCGGCCCGACCGACGAGATCGGCGTCTTCGAGATGACCGGCGCCGGGCTGGTCGAGGTCGCCAACCCGTCCGAGCTGTTCCTGGCCGAGCGCACCGGCGACGTGTCAGGCGCCGCGGTCTTCGCCGGGCTGGAAGGCACAAGGCCGCTGCTGGTGGAGATCCAGGCCCTGGTCGCGCCGTCGCCGCTGGGTACGCCGCGCCGCGCGGTGGTCGGCTGGGATTCCGCCCGCCTGTCGATGATCCTGGCGGTGCTGGAGGCGCGCTGCGGCGTGGCGATCGGGCCCAACGACATCTTCCTGAACGTCGCCGGCGGCTTGCGGATCGGCGAGCCGGCCGCCGATCTGGCGGTCGCCGCCTGCCTGCTGTCGTCGCTGAGCGGCATCCCGGTGCCGCGCGAATCGGTGGTCTTCGGCGAGGTCGGGTTGAGCGGCGAGGTGCGGCCGGTCAGCCAGCAGGCGCTGCGCCTGAAGGAAGCCGCAAAGCTCGGGTTCTCTGGCGCCATCGCGCCCAAGGCGACGGGACGTCGAGCCGCCGGCACGGCGGACTTGAAGGAATCGCTGGAAGTGCGCGAGATTGCTGCGCTTTCGGAGCTGATTCCCATGTTCTCGGATCCGGGCTCCGCTTAGAGGAAGGCGAGCGGTTTGGAAAACTGGCCGATTACCGGCGGCGACATCCTGGTGCTCCTGGTGCTTCTGCTGTCCGGGCTGCTGGCCTTTGCCCGCGGCTTCGTGCGCGAGGCGCTGTCGATCGCCGCCTGGGTGGGAGCGGCGCTGATCACCGTCTTCGCCCTGCCCTACGCCTCGCCGCCGCTGCGCGACTTCATCGACAACCCGCTGGTCGCCGATTTCATCGCCGGCGTGCTGATCTTCATCCTGTCGCTGATCGGGCTGTCGGTCGGCGGCCATTTCGCCACCAAGGCGATCCGCGATTCCGCCCTGAACATGCTGGACCGGTCGCTGGGCCTGGTGTTCGGCCTGCTGCGCGGCATCATCCTGGTCAGCCTGGGTTACATGCTGTTTGTCTGGCTGGTGCCGGACACCGACGATCATCCGGACTGGTTCAGCGAGGCGCGCACCCTGCCGCTGGTCGAGGAGGCCGCCGACATCCTGCGGGTGGTGGTGCCGGCCGACGCCATCGGCGACGGCATCGACCGGGCCGAGGATACGCTCGACCGCCTCGGGGAGTTGGCCCCGGCGCTGATCGAGGGCCGGCCGCTGCCGCCGGCGAATCCTGATGCAGAGGACGACGAGGCCGGCTATAACCGTGCCGCGCGGGATGAGATGGACCGGTTGCTGGCCACCTCGAATTAGAGATTTCGGCGAACTCCGACATAGGAACGGCCTTGACGGCTTCCCAGGTTTCGGCTTCCGGCGACACAGCCGACAGCGACAAGTTCCACGATGAATGCGGCGTCTTCGGCATCTTCGGACACGGCGAGGCGGCGCCGCACACGGCGCTGGGGCTGCATGCCCTGCAGCATCGCGGCCAGGAGGCCTGCGGCATCGTCGCCTTCGACGGCAAGCATTTCCATGCCCACCGGGCGCTGGGCGAGGTCGGCGACAACTTCAGCTCCGAGGAGGTCATCCAGCGGCTGCGTGGCCATGCGGCGATCGGCCACAACCGCTATGCCACCACCGGGCGGACGGCGCTGCGCAACGTGCAGCCCCTGTTCGCCGACCTGGCCTCGGGCGGCTTCGCCATCTGCCACAACGGCAACCTGACCAACGCCTACCAGCTCCGCCGGCAGCTGGTGCGCCGCGGCAGCCTGTTCCAGTCGACCACCGACACCGAGGTCATCGTCCACCTGATGGCCAACAGCGAGCGCCGCAGCCCGCTGGACCGCATGGTCGACGCCCTGCACCAGATCGACGGCGCCTACTCCATCGTCGCCATGACCAATGAGAGCGTGATCGGCGTGCGCGATCCGCTGGGCGTGCGGCCGCTGGTTCTGGGCCGGCTCGGCGACGCCCATATCCTGGCCTCGGAAACCTGCGCGCTGGACATCATCGGCGCCGAGTTCGTCCGCGACGTCGAGCCCGGCGAGATGGTGGTGCTGTCGGCCGAGGGGATCGAGAGCTACAAGCCGTTCCGCACGCCGGAGCAGCGCTTCTGCATTTTCGAGTACATCTATTTCGCCCGGCCCGACAGCATCGTCGAGGGCACCTCGGTCTACGAGTCGAGGAAGCGCATCGGCGCGGAGCTGGCTCGGGAATGCCCGGCCCCGGCGGATGTGGTGATCCCGGTGCCGGACAGCGGCGTGCCGGCGGCGATCGGCTATGCGGCGGAGAGCGGGCTGCCCTTCGAGCTCGGCATCATCCGCAACCATTATGTCGGCCGCACCTTCATCGAGCCGACGGCGCAGATCCGCAACCTCGGCGTCCGCCTGAAGCACAACGCCAACCGGGGCATGATCGAGGGCCGCAGCGTCGTGCTGATCGACGACAGCATCGTGCGCGGCACCACCTCGCGCAAGATCGTGCAGATGGTCCGCGCCGCCGGGGCGACCGAGGTGCATATGCGCATCTCCAGCCCGCCGACCAAGCATCCATGCTTCTACGGGATCGACACGCCGGCCCAGGAGGATTTGCTGGCCCACAAGCATTCGGTCGAGGAGATCGCCGCGGCGATCGGCGTGGATAGCCTCAGTTACATCTCCGATGATGGCCTGTACCGCGCCATGGGCGAGCCCGGCCGCGATGCCGCGCACCCGAAATTCTGCGACGCCTGCTTCACCGGCGACTATCCCACCGCCCTGCCCGACAAGGACGAAGCCAGCCGGCAGCCGGAGCTGTCGAACCTGGTGGAACGGGCCGGCTGACAAACCCTCAAGCCGTCATTCCCGCGACGGCGGGAATCCCGATACGCTAGCGCGACACACTCAGCGAGATTCCCGCTTGCGCGGGAATGACGATCTCAATTGGACAGATCCGATCTTCCATGACGACAGACTCAAGCACCTCCCCCCGGCTGTCCGGCCGCATCGCGCTGATCACCGGCGCGTCGCGCGGCATCGGGGCCGCCGTCGCCAAGCGCTTCGCCCGGGAGGGCGCGCATGTGGTGCTGACCGCCCGCACCATCGGTGCGCTGGAGGAGGTCGACGATGCGATCCGCGGCGAAGGCGGCCAGGCCACACTGGTCCCGCTGGACCTGCTGAAGCACGACCATATCGACCCGATGGCCGCCTCGCTGTACGAGCGGTTCGGCCGGCTGGACGTGCTGGTGGGGAATGCCGCCATGCTGGGAACGCTGTCGCCGGTGGCCCATTCCGACCCGCTGAAATGGCGCGAAGTGATCGACCTGGATCTGATGGCCAATTACCGGCTGATCCGCGCCATCGATCCGCTGTTGCGGGTGTCCGAGGCCGGCCGCGCGATCTTCGTCACCTCCGGCGCGGCGCAGGAACCGACCCCCTATTGGGGCGCCTACGCCGTCGCCAAGGCGGGGCTGGAGATGCTGGTCCGGCTCTATGCGGCGGAGACTGCAAAATCGACGGTGCGCGCCAACCTGATCGACCCGGGCGTGGTCCGCACCCGCCTGCGCGCCGACGCCTATCCGGGCGAGGATGCCGGCGCGCATCCACCGCCGGAAGCGGTGACCGACTCCTTCGTCGATCTGGCATCGGCGGATTGCCAGGAAACCGGCCAAGTGGTGACGGCGGAGGTCGGCGACCATCGCTGACTCGCGGCGCATCCGCCAACCGCCCGGACCTCGTCCTTCGACAAGCTCAGGATGAGGTCCTTCTTTCAGTGCTTTATCGAAATCCGCCAGGCCGACTGGTCGGTTCTCGACGAGGAGCCCTTATGGAGAACCTCATCCTGAGCCTGTCGAAGGAAGAGGTTCGGGCCGCCGGGCACTGTCTTGGCCTGAAAAGAAATCGCGCCAGGATGGGGAGGGCATCCTGGCGCGGCGATCTGACGCCCGGTCCAAGCCGCGTGACAGAGACCGGGACCGGCTGGGAGGTGGCCGGCGCCAAGTCGGCCGGGCGTCCACGCTAGTCGACGACCGTCAAATCCAGTTCCACCTAACCACAGTTTCAGGGTGAGGTGAAGACAGAAAATTACACGTTTGACATGCAATTTGGTCGCAGCATGGAAATCTGCTGAGCCGGCGATACGACCCCGGTGCAAGGCCGGCGTGTAGGGTCAATCGGCGTAAGGGTTTTTGCCTTTCCGGGTCAGCAGCCGCAGCGGTACGCCGTCCAGGCCGAAGCTGTCGCGCAGGCCGTTGGCAAGGTAGCGCAGATAGGAATCCGCCAGGGCATTGGGCTGCGAGACCCACAGCGCGAAGGTCGGCGGCCGCGCCTTCACCTGGGTCAGATAGCGCAGCCGGACCCGCCGCCCCTTCGCCATGGGCGGCGGATGGGCGGCGACCACGCCTTCCAGCCAGCGGTTGAGCCGGCCGGTGCTGACCCGGATGTTCCAGGTCTCGTAGATCGACAGCACCGCATCCAGCAGCTTGTCGAGCCGCTGACGCTTGAGTGCGGAGAGGGTGATGGTCGGGATGCCGCGAACCTGCGGCAGAGAGGTCTGCAGCCGGTCGCTCAGGCGACGCAGCGCCGCCTGGTGGTCGGCCACCAGATCCCATTTGTTGACGGCGATGACCAGCGCCCTGCCCTCGTCCACCACGTGGCGGGCGATGGTCAAATCCTGCTTGTCCAGGATCGCCTCGCCATCCAGCACCAGCACCACCACCTGGGCCAGCCGGATGGCATTGAGGGCGTCGCCGGTCGACAGCTTCTCGACCCGGTCCGTGATCCGGGCCCGGCGGCGCATGCCGGCGGTATCGACCAGGCGGATCGGATGATCGCGATAGGACCAGTCCACCGCGATGGCGTCGCGGGTCACCCCCGGCTCAGGCCCGGTGACGACGCGCTCGTCCTCCACGAGCGCGTTCAGCAGGGTCGACTTGCCGACATTCGGCCGCCCGACGATGGCGAGCTGGATGACCCGCTCGGACGCCTCGTCCTCCGCCTCCCCGTCCGGTGCATCCCCGTCGCGGTCGAAGGGCAGCAGCGCCGCCGCCAGCTCGGCCATGCCGAGCCCGTGCTCGGCGGAGATCGCCAGCGGTTCGCCAAGGCCCAGCTCATGCGCCTCGATCAGGCCGGCATCGGCCGCACTGCCCTCGCATTTGTTCGCGGCCAGCAGCATTGGGGTCTCCAGCCGCCGTAGCGTCTGCGCGAAATGCCGGTCCAGGGGTGTCAGGCCGGCGCGGGCGTCGAAGACCAGCAGGGCGACATCGGCTTCCGCCAGCGCCCGGCGGGTCTGCCGCAGCATGTCGGCCTCGACGCCGTCCGGCGGCAGTTCCTCCAGCCCGGCGGTGTCGACGACGGTGAACTCCAGGGCGCCGATCCGCCCCGCGCCGACCCGGCGGTCGCGGGTGACGCCCGGGCGGTCGTCGACCAGCGCCTCGCGCTTGCCGACCAGCCGGTTGAACAGGGTCGACTTGCCCACATTGGGGCGGCCGACGATGGCGACGGTGAAAGACATGGCCCTACTTGCCGGTATTTGCGGGCAAATTCAATCGCGGTTCAGAGGTCGCCTCAACGCAGAAGCTATCCCTCCGACGCCACGGGGATCGGCGGCAGGCGGCGGGTCACCGGTGAGGATTGGATGATGGCGGTGTTGGTCATCGCCAGCGGCATGATCTCATCGATCACCGCTTCCAGCGCCTGGACCGATTCCACATGGGCGCGGGCGATGAAGCAGTCCTCGCCGGTAACGCGGTCGCATTCCACGATGGCCGGCAGGCGGCGCAGGATCTCCGCCACGCGTTGCAGCTCGCCCGGCACCGGCCGGATGCGCAGCCAGGCGGAGAGGCCGAGGCCAAGGGCCGCCGGATTGATCCGCGCCGCATAGCCCTCGATCACGCCGGTCTCCTCCAGCCGCTTGATGCGCTCCGACACGCTGGGCGCGGAGAGGCCCACGGCGCGGGCGATCTCGGCGATGCTGGTCCGGGCGTCGGCCACCAAACGGCCGAGGATGCGGGCGTCGACCGCGTCGACCGGCCCGTTTTCGTATCGTAGGCGTTTCATTCTCTTGACCTATGATCACTGACCATTTCTGCAAGATAACACTTTGATCACTCATTCATACCGGCAATCCAACCTTCGATAATCGCGGCGCACACCCACCGGGAGAGCGCCGCATGTTCGATCGAGCCGCCAGGGCCGTGCCGCCGCACGCATGGTTCGGGGTCAGCGCCGTGTTCCACTATCTGGGCCCGTCCTTCGCGGTGCTGCTGTTTCCGGCCATCGGCGTGCTGGGCGTCGCCTGGTTCCGGATCGCCTCGGCGGCGCTGGTCTTCGCGCCCTGGACACGGCCGTGGCGCACATTGGTGGCGGCCGATCGGCACACGCGCTGGCTGCTGGTCGGCCTCGGCGCCTGCCTGGCGGCGATGAACCTGTCCTTCTACCTGGCGCTCGACCGGCTGCCGATGAGCCTGGTCGCGGCCATGGAGTTCGTCGGCACCATCGGCGTGGCGCTGTGGGGGCTGCGCAGCGCGCGCAATCTGGCGGCGCTGGCTCTGGCCGTGCTTGGAGTGTTCCTGCTGATCGATGTCCGCTGGTCGAGCGATCCGGTCGGCCTGATGTGGGCGGTGCTGAACGGCGTACTGTTCGTGGGCTACATCATCCTGGGGCACCGCATCTCGGCAGCCGGCGCCGGCCGCGGCGTCGAAAACCTGGGCGCGGCCATGGCGCTGGCCTTCCTGTTCGTCCTGCCGTTCGGCTTCGGCCAGGCGGTGGCGGCGTTCGGCGCGGTCCCGCTGGCCCTGGCCGGCATCGGCGTGGGCATCTGCTCATCCGTCGTGCCCTATGTCTGCGACCAGCTCGCCATGTCGCGGCTGCCGCGCGCCAGCTTCGCCCTGATGCTGGCGCTGCTGCCGGCCACCGCGACCCTGATCGGCGCGATCGTGCTGGCGCAGATCCCGGGGCCGATGGACCTGCTGGGCATAGCGCTGGTCATGGCCGGCGTGGCGATCCACGACCCGCCGAGGCTCGGCGCCGATCGTCAGCGATAGGCGGTCAGGGCGGCGTTGTCGGACAGCACATAGAGTGTGCCATCGGCGACGATCGGCGCGATGGTGCCGTCTCCGCGCAGCGGGAAGGAATGCACGATCTCGCCGCTCACCGGCGAGGCGACGATGCCGTCGCCGTCGGAGCTGACCGCGATCAGCCGGTCGCCGGCCAGCACGGGGCCGGCCCAGACGATCGGTCCCTCGCGGTCCTCCGGATCGCGGAAGCGCTGCAGCGGCGTGACCCAGAGGATGCGGCCGCCGCGCTTTGTCATGGCGACCAGCTCGGCATTGGTGGTGATGACGAAGATGAATTCCCCGGCGACCACCGGCATGTTGATGCCGCCGACCTCCTGCTCCCACAGCCGCGCACCGCTACGCAGGTCGATGCCGGCCATGCGCCCGCTATGGCTGATGGCGATCACCATCTCGTCGGAGATGACCGGCTCGGCGCGGATATCCGCAAGCCCGGCCAATGCCCCGAAACGCCGCACGGCGGCCAGGCTGTCGGACCAGGCCGGCCGGCCGGTCTCGATCCTGAGCGCGAACAGCTCGCCGGAGCTGTAGGGGGCGATCACCACGCCGCCACCCGCCGCCGGGCTGGCGCCGCCGAGCAGGGCCGCGTCCTCCAGGATGCCGGTGTGGCTCCACAGGATCTGGCCGGTGGCCGCGTCCAGGGCCTCGAGCTGGTTGTCGATGCTGATGACGAAGACGCGGCCCGACGCGAAGGCCGGCGCCGCGCGGATCGGGCCGTTGGCCTCGGCCCGCCACAGCAGGCCGCCATTGGTCGGGTCCAGGGCCACCACCTCGCCGAACCCGGTCGAGGCATAGAGCCGGCCGTCGCCGAAGGCGAGGCCGCCGCCCAGGGGATCGCTTTCCTCGCCCTCGCCGGTCACCCGCACCCGCCAGGCCTGCCGGCCGTTGCCCGCGTCGAAGGCGGCGACCCGGCCGCTGGCATCCATGGCGAAGACCCGGCCGTTGGCGACCACCGGCGGGTTCATGAGCCGGCTGTCGCTGCCGGAGCCGTCGCCGGCATCGACCGACCAGGCCTGGTCGAAGGGATGCGCCAGGGCGACGTTGCCGGGCAGGTGGCTGGGGCGCATGCCGGCCTGGGGCCAGTTGCTGTTGCGCTCGGCCTGCGGCACGAAGATGTCGAGATCGGCGACCAGCGGGTCGGGCTCTATGGCGTCGGCGAGCTGCAGCACCGAGATGCGGGTGCCGGGCAGCGGCGGCGCCTCGTCCGCGCCGAACCAGCCACCGATGCCGCAAGCCGACAGCAGCGGCAGGCAGAGCAAAGCCGTGGCGCGGGCGGCCCAAGATGTCGTCATGGCGCGCCTACCCGCCCTGCGCGGCGCCGGAAAGCTCCAGCGCCCGGTTGCGGATGCCGGCCGGCGTGAACGGATCGGCCGCGAGCAGCTCGAAGATCTGCTGCGCCTCATCCACATCGCCCAACCGGAGTGCCAGCAGCCCGCTGAGTTCGCGGGCGTTGTAGCGCCACGGGCTGTCCTCGTCGGTCAGCGGCCGGAGATCCGCGGCCAGTGCATCCGGGTCGGCGGTATCCAGGCTGTGTAGGACCGCCAGCAGGAGCGCCAGGTCGCGCCACGCGTCGGGCACGCCGCTGTCATCGGCGACCAGCCGGTAGACGTCGACGGCACCACTGCTGTCGCCCGCCTCCAGACGCAACGCCGCCTCGTGCAGCCGGGCCAGCACGCCCTGGCGGTCGGGCTGGTCCTCGCCGAGCGCCGCCAGCGCGTCGATCGCCGACGTCGGGTCGGAGTCGGCGTCTTCCAACGCCGACAGCAGCACGCCGGTGATCTCCTGGTCGCGTTTGTCGGCGTAGTCCTGCCAATAGACCCAGCCGCCGGTCGCCAGCAGCACCACGGCGACGACGGCGATGCCGATATTGCCGTATCGCTGCCACAGAACCTTGGCGCGGTCCTCGCGCAGCGCCTCGTCGACTTCGCGGAATATCTCGCTCATTCACCATCCCCGGGCCGCCATTGAGCGGCGGCCCCGCGCCTTAGCAAGCCGGCCCCTCGCGGTCAAGCCGGCCGGCGGTAATCCATGCCTGTCGGCCCATGGCGCGGCTCACGCGGCACTGCGCCATTTGATCGAGCAGCCCATACTGGCGGTCTGCTGTTCCGGCCCCTTGCCGGTGCGTGCCACCTGCCGCATGGCCTCCAGCAACTCGCGCGGCGCGTCCGGCACCGCCTCGGTGCGCGAGGCGTCGAGCCGGCCGCGATACTGCAGCTCCCCATCGGCATTGAAGCCGAAGAAATCCGGCGTGCAGATGGCGTCGTAGGCCCGCGCCACCTCCTGGGTCTCGTCGATCAGGTAGGGAAAGGTGAAGCCGTTCTCGGCCGCGAAACCCTTCATGTTCTCGAAGCTGTCGGCGGGATAGGCGACCGTGTCGTTGGACATGATCGCGGCCACGCCGATGCCCTCGGCCTGCAGCGCCTTGCTGTCGTCGACGATCCGGTGCACCACGCCGCGCACATAGGGGCAGTGGTTGCAGATGAACATGATCAGGGTGCCTTTCGGCCCGGCGACGCTGTCCAGCGTGTGCACCTGCCCGTCGATGCCGGTGAGGCTGAAATCCACCGCCTTCCAGCCGAAATCACAGATCGGCGGCTGCATGGCAACCATGATGCGCGCTCCCGTGTCGTGTGGTCGTAATCGGGCCTTTTCCTAGACCATTGGACAGGGGATGACAATTTGCGCATCCGCCCCGACCGGGTTCCGGTCTGGCTCGGCCTAGGCGGCCCCGATCATGCGCAGGGCGGCGACCCTCTCCTCCTGCTCCGCGACTGTGCGAGCGGCCTTCCGGTAGAGCTTGGCAAGATCCGGCTTGAGGTGTTCGGTCACCTGGTCGACTGGCAGCGCGAGCAGGGCCGCGAAGATCGCCAACGCAAAGACCAGTTCCCGCTCGGTCATGTATCCCTGGCGATGGGTGCTCCACCCGGCGGCGAAGGCATCGCCGAACTGCACGAAGCGGAAGCTGGAATTGGCCAGGAAAATGCCGAACCCGAGATAGACGGCCGTCAGGTCCGTCGCATGCTCCATCAGCTCGTGGTCCCCGGGCGGGAGGGTCGGCGCTGTCGCCATCAGGTAGTGGCTGAGCTCATGCGCGAACGTGGCGACAAGCGATGTGGGATCCGACAGGAGCCTGGGGTCGTAGGTGATGGTCACGACGTGGTTGGCCGCGCCGCGATCCAATTCGATGCCCTCGACGGCAAATGTCCCGGCCGGGCGCGCCCCGAGGCCCTGCAGCAACTGACCTTCGCCGACTACCGGATCGGGCCCGGCCTCCTGTGCGGCCAGCCGGCAGGGCCAATCCTCCATGCCGGCAAGCCTCCGGACCTGCTCGAAGAGCGCCTCGGCAAACGCATGGCCGGAAACCCCCTTCTCCACGGAGAAATACGCATCCGTCGGCCGGACGAGTTCGGCGCCGGCAAATTGCCGGTAGCCCCCGAAGGACTGGAACAGCCATTCGAAGGTCTCGAATTCCCAGTCGATCGTGTCCTGATCGATGATCGGCGCGCGGCGAAATCCGAAAATCATGGGCGACAACTTGGCGGTCGCGGGCGAGACCGTCCACCGTCAAGCGGCGGGGAATTTCTAGAAGTCCGCAGGGCGCTTTACCTGCCCGCTGTTTTGAGGACAATAGAAGGTCGACAACGATAAAGAGCAAGGCGAGGTCCAAGCCCGGATGGATGCAGAGATCATACGTCTTGCCGATGTCCGGCGCGGCGGCCGGCATCGGAAGCGCCGTATCTATTTCGACCGCCGCGAACTCTCCCAACTCCTGCAGGTCTACAGCGACCGCGTCAGCCGCGGTGAATGGCGGGACTACGCCATCGACCACACCTCCGGCGGCGCCATGTTCAGCGTCTTCCGGCACAGCCAGGACCGCCCGGTCTATGCCATCGCCAAGACCGCCGGCCCGCGCGGTCCCGAATACGCCGTGTTCGACGGGCGCTGCAAGCTGACCGGCAAGCCCTCTCTGAGCGAAGCCCTGGCAGTCTTCGACACGCGCATCCGCCTGGTCGACGACTGATCCGTTCGCCGACGCGGCCTCCGGCAATGCTCTTGTTCACCTCAGATGTTCTTGTTATGTTCTCATCCAGGCGGATTGGTGTGGACAGGTCCCATGGGTGGATGGAAACGGCAGCAGCTCACCGACGAGGAGGCGCAGCGGCGGCCGATGCTGTTGGGCGCGCTGATGGAACAATCGGTGGAGGTGTTCTGCTGGTGCAACCGCTGCGGCCACAACGCGGTGGTGGCGACGGAACGGCTGATCCGGCAGTTGGGGCCCGACTATCCGATTCCCGAGGTCGGGGCCCAGATGCGCTGCACCGGCTGCGGCGGCAAGGATATCGCGACCCGCCCCCACTGGCCCTCCCAGGGCCAGATCACCCGGCACGACTAGGTGTCCCAGCGTTGCTCGATGAGGGACCTATTCGATGCTGGAGATCTTCCGTACGCCGACCGCACATGGACGGGCCGGACCTCCGGTCGAACTGGTCAACTCGAGCAGCGTCGGCTCTTCCCAATTGAACCTCCAATCGGGCAGGCATGTGGACGTGACGCTCGCGCCTGCCATCCAGCGGCCGCCAACATAGGCCCCGTCAATGCACACCTGGGACGCAGCCGGAAGAGGCAGCTCAAGGAGACCCTTGCCGTGGTGGAATTCGTAGTCCCGGACGGCTTGGGCATCCTGCTCCGCAACGAGGGCGTTCATTCGTCCAGGCCACACCGACCAGGCCTGGAGTATCGCGCTGCGCAGACGACGCCAGAGTCCGGGTTCCGGGATAAGCCAATCCACAAACTCACCGCTGCGGCTGCCATTGCGCTCCGTCGTACCCAGCGGGTCGCGATCAGCTTGCCGTTCGGTACCGCTGCCGGGGTGTGCGTATCCAAAATCCGCCACCGCTGCCGAGAACTGCCAAGGACGTGGCGCGCCCTTGCGAAACTGGGGGATCGAACAGTGCTCACCGTCCGGCGGACGCAGAAATCTCCGGTTCTCCGGAGCGTGAGGATTGGTGGAGAACAAGGCGTCGCCGGGCGGCCATTGAAGACAACCGGCAAACAGGCACGAAACCTCCGGATCAGCGTACCGAAAGAGCCCCTTGGCGTCCGGCATGCCGCCCTGGGGATAGGTCAGAGGGGGTTGCCGGGAGACATAGGCGCGACTGGGAAACAGCACGGCGCCGCCCGATTTCCTGGCCAGATGGGGCATTGACGCCTCCAGGCCGGGCCACCCATGTCGCGGCGGCGGCCATTCGTCGCCGGCCGTCTCGTCCGAAATGTCGAAGCGATTGACTGGAGAGTCGACGTGAACGTACTGCCATACCGGCGCCGCATCTGGTGCCGGTCCCAGGTTGGACGTCACGACACTCTCATCGCTCGGGAACCCGCGGCCGCGCCAATAGTGGAACCGCCGCAAATAGGTCTCGGACCAATCACCGTTGAGCCAGCCGCCATTGACGTAAAGCGGATGGCGCCAATAGGTGTCGATGAGGTCCGTCGGCCAGCAGGAAATTGCGTCGACCATTAGATCGTCGACGCGCTCCCAGAGCGCATGGGGCGGATACTTGGACTGCATCGCCGACTGCCGCGCGAACAACCTTGCGGACGCGATGTGGTCCAGCCGCAGGTAGATCGATGTCGCGCGAGATCGGCCACGTGGATGGTAGCTTCCGGACTGGACCAGCACGGGATACCGCACATCATCCCTGCGGTACTCGAAGAGCAGCCAATGCTCTCCTGGCAGGTCCAGTTCCGATTGCAGGTTGAAGGGACCGAGATAGGCCACGCGCTCGCCGGTCGATGCGATGGTCATCGCATCGTCTTCGGGTGCCCATTCCCACCAGCCAATGGATTGGGTCATTTCGCGCCTTCGGATCAAGTCGGAGCCGACAGGCCTACCAGCAATTGATTGACCGGAGATTGCCCGTTTCCGGATGGATCCTATCGATCAGGCTCCGCCGATCGCGTCGCGCCCGGCGGCGGGAAGCGGAGTTCGGCGCGCAGGCCGCCGAGCGGTGCGGCGTCGAGGCGCAGGGTGCCGCCATGCAGGTCGATGAGGTCGGAGACGATGGCCAGGCCGATGCCGCTGCCCGGCGGGGCCTCGTCCAGCCGTTCGCCCCAGCCGAGCGCCTGGTGGCGCTGCTCGGCGGGGATGCCCGGGCCGTCATCGTCCACCGTGACGACCAGCGCGCCCTCGTCCAGCCGGGCGGCCAGGACGATCCGGGCTTCGGCGAAGCGGTGGGCGTTGGCGGTGAGATTGCCGACCGCGGCATCGAAATCCTGCCGCGGCACCGGAAAGGCCAGATCGTCCGGACAATCGACGGCGATGGTCACCGGCGGCTGGCGGTAGAGGATGGCGTAGCCTTCGCGGATGTCGTCCAGGGCGGTTGCGATCGGAATGGCGCGGGCCGGACCGGCATCGGTGCCGATCGCCTGGGCCAGGTTGGCGTATCGGTCGACCAGCCCGGCCATGCGGTCGACCTGGCGCTTCAGCACACCGGACTCGTCCCCGTCCGGCAATCCGTTGCGCAGCACCGCCAGCGGGTGGTTCAGGTCGTGGGCGATCTTGGACACGTATTTGCGGGTGCGGGCCAGCAGCCGGGCGTTGCGGCCCAGCAGATCGTTGACCCGGTCGACCAGGTCCTGCAGCTCGCGCGGGAAGGTGCCGGCGATGCGCGCACTTTCGCCGGCCTCGAAGCGGCCGAGCGACCGGCCGACGGCGGCCAGCGACCGGTGCAGGGTGACCAGCATGACCAGAATGGCGATGCCGAGCAGGACCAGCGAGGGCACGGTGATGCGCATCGTGAGCTGCTGCAGCCCGACGATCTGGTCCGCCACCATGGCGTCGTAGCGCCGGCCGTCGACCCCGGCGAGGTAGCGCACGGTGGCGGTGCCGCCATCGGGCAACGGCTCGCGCACCAGCCGTTCGGCGATGCGCATCGGCCCCAGCGGCGATTCGGCGTAACCGACGACGAAATCCGCCGCCGGGCGGTCGAGGGACGGGGTCAACGCCGCGTCGGTGAGCATCAGCAACTCGGAGCGGAAAGCGGTGCGGCCGTCGATATCGACCTGCCAGACCCACTCCAGATCCCCGATCCCCAGCTGGGGCGTGCCGGTGACGCCGGCGCTGACCGCCGCCGCGCGGACCTGCAGCCCGAAGGCCCGCAACTGGGTGTCCACGGCTTCCTCGGCGATCGTCCGGATGGCGCCGCGGGTGGCGGCCCACAAGGCCGGCCCGCCGATCGCCATGACGATCAGCGACCAGGCCAGCATGCGGCCGGCCAGGGTTCCGGGCCAGTACCTGCGCGCCGGCGTCACGGATCGCCGCAGGCCAGCCGGTAGCCGTAGCCGAGCACGGTCTCGATGGTGGCCTTGCCCAGCTTGTCGCGCAGGCGGCTGATATAGACCGGGATCTCGTTGCTGGTCTTGATGCTGGCGCCGTCGAAATTGTGCTGCACCAGCTCGTCGGCGGAGACCGGGCGCTCACGATGGACGAGCAGGTAATGCAGGATGCGGAACTCGGTCGGCGTCAACCGCGCCGGCGCACCGTCGAACCAGACCCGCATGGACTGCGTGTCCATGCGCAAGGGCCCCGCCTCCAGCACCGGCTGGCGCACGTTCGGGCCACCGGAATTGGCCACGCCGCGCACCCAGTCGAGCAGCAGTTCCAGATCGACCGGCTTGGTCAGGTAGTTGGTGGCACCGGCCTTCACCGCCTCCTTCATGTCGGCCACGTCCTTGCGCGAGGCGGTCAGGACGATCACCGGCATCACCCGCCCCTCGCCGCGCCAGCGCTTCAGCACGCTGATGCCGTCCATGCCCGGCAGGCCGGGATCGAGGATGACCGCGTCGAACGGCTCCTCCAGCCCCAGTGTCAGGGCGTCCTGGCCGTTATCGGCCAAATCGACGGCGAAATTGTCGCCGCGCAGCATCTCGGCGATCTGCGCCGACAGGTCGGCATCATCCTCGACCACCAGGACCCGCATGGGTCGGCTCACCGCCGCCCGGAACGCCCGAGCCAGGCGTCCGGATTGCGCACCACCGCCCCGGTGCGGGGATCGAGGTAGACGATGACCACGCGGTCGTTCGGCGACAGGATGCGCACCTCGTAGAGATAGGCCGACCCGCCATTGGGCGCGCGCACCGTATGGGTGCCGACGATGCGCCCGGCATAGGCGGAGTCGCGCTGAAGCTGCCGGAGCATCTGCGACAGCGGCATCGACCGGTCGTTCTGCGCGACGGCCACGCCGCCGATCGACATCAGCAGCGCGAAAAGCGCGGACATGGCCAGGAATCGTCTCATCGGCCCTGTATGACATGGCCGGGTTTGCACCGGTAGGGCACGCCCGTTATGCGATTTTAATCCCGATGAATGGGGCATAACCCGGGCGGCATACCATCGAAATCGGCGACGCCCCACTCTCCCGCCATAGCCGCTCGAAACCCACGGGAGAGACCCATGCACTGGAAGACCCTGAAGATCATGACGGTCGTGGCCCTGCTGGCCTCACCGTCGGCGCTGGCCGCCATTCCCGCCCAGACCGCCGTTGACGGTGCGGCCGGCCGCTCGGTGACCACGTCGGACGGGCCGCCGATGCTGCAACTGGCGCATCACCGGCACGATCGGTTCCGGGATCGCGGCCACCGGCACGACCGGTTCCGGGATCGCGGCCAGCGCGAGATCCGCGGCAGGTACCATGACCGCGACCGCCACCACTACCATCGCGGCCGCGGCCATCGTCACCCGCATTTCCGTCATCACCATCGCCCGCGGCATTTCCACGGCCGACCGATCCGGCGGCTGTTCCGCCACTGGCTGCGCCACCACTACTAGGCCGGATTCCCTCCCCCGACTGCCGCCCCGGCCGCCTGCCTTCATGGCAGGCCGGCCGGGGCGGACTTTTTTTGCGTGCCCCCTGGCGGCGGATCGGCCTTGACCGCAAATCCGGCCGCATGGTCTGTGCGCCGGATGAATGCGCTCCATGGCGTCGCGCTGTTCGTCGCCGCCTATCTTCTGCTGCTGGGCCGCAATGCCTGGAAGCAGGGCGAGCTGATGCAGTTCCTGCGCGCCCTGGCGATGGTCGCGGGCTTCCTGGCCATGATCGGAGGCGGCGTCTTCGCCTATGGCCGGCTGTTCGGCCCCTGACGCGATCCCAACACTAGGACTGGCGCGACGAGCGGACGACGGTCTCGATGGCCGGCGCGGCGCGTGACGGCAGGCTCATGGCCCGGGCATTGGTCAGGCAGGCCTCGGTCAGGTCGACTTCGCTCAGATCGACATTCGACAGGTCGGCGCCGGTCAGATTGGCGCCCTCCAGCCGGGCGTGGTCAAGCTTGGCGCCGGTCAGGTCGCAGCCGGACAAATCCGCCCCGCTCAGATCGGAATGGCTGAGATCGACGCCGCTCAAATTGGCCCGCTGGAAGTTCGACGCGGTGAGCCGCGATTCGGTCATGATGGCGCCGGTCAGGTTGGACCGGGCAAAGACCGCCCGGTTCAGGTTGGCGTTGCTGAGGTTGGAGCGCGGCCGCATGATCTCGCTGGTGTCGAGCGCCTCGGGCTTGACCATGGACAGCCCCCGGCTGCCGTCGGAGGTCAGCAACGCCCCCTCGCGGAAATCGGTGTCGGAGAAGTCGGCTCCGGTCAAATCCGCCTCGAAGAGCTGCACGCCGCGCATGTCGCTGTGGGCCAGCACCGCGTCGGTCAGGATCGCGCCATGGAAGGTGGCGCCGAAGATGTCGCAATGGCTCAGATCGGCGCCGGTCAGATCGCAGCCGCCGAGATTGGCGCCGGCGAAGCGCGCATGTTGCAGCTTGGCATTCTTCAAGCTCACGCCGGAAAGATCCTGAAGCCGGAAATCGGCCGGCCAGGCGCCGCGCCGCTTGGCCAGCCAGTCGGCATGGCGCTGCAGCTCGTCGGCCACATTGAATGATAGCACTGCCATAGGCCGCGGCGGGATTTCAGCCTAAAGTTTAATCTCAATTCGTTCTATCGACCGGGGATTACCCATTCCCTAATCGGGCAATACCCGGAACATGCCGGTAAAAGGCCACCGGGACCCTTCGTATTCAAATATTTCGGGGGGCAATTCGAGGATCGAGACGAGGACACAGCGGTCTTGAACATCGGAGTGCAGGCGGAGGTCGATGTCCAAGTCCGCTATGTGTGTCCCAACGCCCGCCATCAGCGGACGACGGGGTTTTCGCGCGACGCGGCCCCCGTCGCAGTGACTGGAATCACAAAGCGGAATTTCTTGCGGCGATTTTCGTGATCGGACGTTGAAGACGGCACGGGGGGCGCCCTCCCCCGGCTCCGCCGGATCCCTGCGCCTAAACCAGGGTGACGCCGTCCTTCAGCCCGGCCTTCACGGCGTGCTTCATGAAATCCCGGACGACCGGTGTCTGGTAGGCCTCCCTGGAGGCGACGAGCCAGATCGGCATCGACATCTCCGGGCTCGAGAAGCAGCAGATCAGGTCCGGGACGGCCTCGCCCTCGACCATGGGAAGCGGCGCCAGGGCGGTGCCGGCCGAAAGCGACCCGGCGATCGTCGTCACGGAGTTGTAGGTCGCGACGATCTGTCCGGGCTCGATCTGCGTCTTGAAGAAGCGCAACAGGGCCGTCGGGCCGGCGATCTCGTCGGAATAGAAATGCAGCGGGCGGCCCCTGAGGTCATCGAACGATTGCGGCATTCCGTGGTCGCGGACATAGCGCCTGTGGCAATAGACGCCCCAGGTCGCCATGCCGAACTTGCGCGCCACCAGCGTATCGCCGGCAATCTCATCGGAGGCGCGAAAGGCGACCTCGGCCTCGCCCGCTTCCAGGGACACCCGGTGCGAAGAGGAATCGATCTCGAAGCTCACTCCGGGGTTCTTCTCCCGGTAGCTGATGGTGATCGGGACGACCCACCGTTCGATCGTCGACGGCGCGGCGGAGATGCGGATCGTCCCACCCGTCATCCGTTTCAGGGTCTCGGCGCGCAGGTGCACGCTTTCGGCGGAGGCCTGCATATGCCCGGCCACATCGACCATGGCGGCCCCCATGGCGGTCAGCGTGTAGCCGCGGGTATCGCGCTCGAACAATTCCAGCCCCAGGGCGTGCTCCAGGGCCTGGATGCGCCGGCTGACCGTGGTCTGGTTCATCCCGAGCACCTTCGACGCGGCCAGGGTCGACCCTTCCCGCGCGACGGCGAGAAAGACCCGGATGTCCCCCCACTCGAACATCTGTGCTCCAAGCGGCCGAGGCGGCCTGCAAAAACGCAGAGCCGCTCCTCACCAAAGCGGATACCAAAAAAGTTGAGCGACGGCGAGCATCATCCCGCAACCAAACTTCCGATCAAGGAGGCCCGCCATGCCGCTCATGCCGACAAAGTCCCGCGAGATCCACAACCATCACCTGGATTCGACCATCTGGAACGACTTCGTCGTCCGTGACGACGACATCGTCATCGCCACCTATGCCAAATCGGGCACCACCTGGATGCAGCAGATCATCAGCCAGTTGATCTTCAATGGCCGGGAAGGGCTGCCGGTGGCGGAGATGTCGCCCTGGCTGGACCTGCGCGTGCCGCCCAAGGAGGTCAAGCTGGCCGAGCTGGAACGCCAGACCCACCGCCGGTTCGTGAAGACCCATCTTCCCGTCGACGCCCTGACCTTTTCCGAACAGGCCCGGTACATCTATATCGGCCGCGACGGCCGCGACGTGATGTGGTCCATGTACAACCACCACGCCAACGCCAACGACCTCTGGTACCAGGTCGTCAACGACACGCCGGGCCGCGTCGGGCCGCCGATCGGCAAGCCGCCGGCCGACGCCGCGACCTATTTCGAGGACTGGCTGGAGAAGGACGGCTACCCGCTCTGGTCCTTCTGGGAGAACGTGCGGTCCTGGTGGGCGATCCGCGACCTGCCGAACGTCATGCTGGTGCACTTCGCCGACCTCAAGGCCGATCTGGCCCGCGAGGTCCGGCGCATCGCCGACTTCCTGGACATCGACCCGGGCGACGCCTGGGACGACATCCTGCACCACTGCAGCTTCGCCTATATGAAAACCAACGCCGCCCAGACCGTGCCCATGGGCGGCGCCTTCTGGAACGGCGGCGCACAGACCTTCATCAACAAGGGCACCAACGGACGCTGGGCCGACGAATTGAGCCCGGAGGTGTCCGGCGCCTATGAAGCCAGGGCCGTCGCCGAACTGGGGACGGACTGCGCCTCGTGGCTGAAAGGCTGATCGATGCAAGAGCGGCGCGGCGGCGGAAATGTTCCTCCGCCGTGCCGCTTTTCCGGCTTGAACTTTAGATCAATACCACTCCATTGTATCCGAGATCATAAAGCCGTCTGAAAGTATTGAGATTTGGCTTGCGACAAATGCGCATACCGCCAAAAATACCATCAGGAACCTCTACTTATTACTCGAAAGACGGCAAACTCTGGGGCCGTTATGTTCATCCCTAGTGTGGCGGTTCGATCCCACTAGCAGACTTACTCTGGATAACGCTGCAAGCATCCTTTGAAGGGTTGCTCTGAAGTCTGTCAGAGCGGTCTGGACGCCATATGAGGCGCAACATAGGGTTTGTCTATGGGGCAAGCTGATTCAAGCGCTGGAAGCAGATTGGAAGCCTTCATCGAAGAGGCGAAAGCGTCTGGCGGGTCGGAGCTTGCGAATTACCAGCTCTTCGTGGAACGGCTCTGCGGCCATCTCAACCTGCCCGGCCCCGACCTCGCGCAGGAAGCCAATGAGCGGAATGACTATGTCTTCGAGCGCCGCGTCGACTTCAAGCACGGCGATGGGACGACCACGGCGGGGCGCATAGACTGCTACAAGCGCGGTTGTTTCATCCTTGAAGCCAAGCAATCGGCGAAGCGGCAGGCGAAGAAGCCTGATGCCGACCAGTTAGCGTTGCTGCCGGAAGATGCTGCTCAGCCGAAACTTGGGCATGCCAAGCGGGGCACGGGCGGCTGGGACCGCATTATGCGAGCCGCCAAGAAACAGGCAGAAGACTACGCCCGCGCATTGCCTGTTGAGCACGGCTATCCGCCGTTCCTGCTCATCGTCGATGTGGGGCACGTCATTGAGGTCTTTGCCGATTTCTCGGGGCAAGGGAAGAACTACACCCACTTCCCAGACAGGAACGCCTACCGTATCGGCATGGATGATCTACTGGACGAGGAGGTGCAACTACTCCTCCGAGCCATCTGGATCGATCCCCATTCCCTCGACCCAGCGAAGAAGTCCGCCGAAGTCACGCGCGATATTGCCGAACGGCTGGCGCTCATCGCCAAACGGCTGGAGGGAAAGCACGATCCAAAGGATGTGGCCGAATTCCTTATGCGCTGCCTCTTCACCATGTTCGCCGAGGACGTGGAACTGATCCCAAAGGATGCCTTTGTGGAGCTTCTGGAGCAGCTCAAGGAGAAGCCGGAGACCTTCGTACCAGCATTGGAGCATCTCTGGTCAGTTATGGACCAGGGCGGCTACGAACCGCGCATGAACGAGGTGCTGAAGCGTTTCAACGGCGCTTTGTTTAAGAGCCGCAAAGCACTGCCGCTCGACCCGGAAGGTATCCACGAACTCCTTGTCGCCGCCAAGCGCGACTGGCGGGATGTGGAGCCCGCCATTTTCGGCACCCTGTTGGAGCGCGCTCTGGATGAGCGCGAGCGCTCAAAGCTCGGCGCCCACTACACGCCCCGCGCCTACGTGGAGCGGCTAGTGATCCCCACCATCATCGAACCCCTGCGCGAAGACTGGGAAGATGTGCAGGCCCGCGTACAGGACTTGCTGGAGACGGGCAACGACCGTGAAGCGCTCCGGGCCGTGCTCCGCTTCCACCGTAAGCTTAGCTCCACACGGGTGCTCGATCCCGCCTGCGGCACGGGCAACTTCCTCTATGTGTCGTTAGAGCTCATGAAGCGGCTGGAAGGAGAGGTGCTAGAGACCATTGCGGAGCTGGGCGGACAGCCTGACCGCTATCAAGACTATCCGGACGAGGCCGGCCGCGATCTCGTGGGCCAGAAGCTCGCGCGCACGGGCGGGCGCTTCTCCGTTGATCCCCATCAGTTCTATGGCCTTGAGATCAATCCTCGGGCGGTGCCCATCGCCGATCTGGTCCTGTGGATCGGTTTTCTGAAATGGCAGCTGCGCACTGGCGGCCGCGACGCAATCACCGAACCCGTGCTCGACGCCTACGGCACCATCCGCGAGCAGGACGCAATACTCGCCTATGATGCCTGCGAGCTGCAGCGCGATGAGACCGGCAAGCCGCTATCGCGCTGGGATGGGGTGACGAAGAAGCTACATCCCATCACCGGTGACGAGGCCCCCGACCCGGAGGCCCGCGTCCCGCTCTACATCTACGAAAACCCGCGCATCGCCGAGTGGCCGGAAGTGGAATACATCGTCGGCAACCCGCCATTCATCGGCGGCAAGGACATGCGGGCTGAACTAGGCGACGGCTATGCTGAAGCCTGCTGGAAGGCCCGGCCGCATGTGCCTGGCGGGGCGGACTTCGTCATGCACTTCTGGGACGAGGCCGCCCGCCGCCTGGCGCGGAAGAACACTAAGAGAGAACCTAACCGACTTCAGCAGTTTGGACTGATATCCACCAACTCAGCTTCTCAGACACTGTCTCGTCGAGTAATTGAACACGCATTCGGTCTGTCGGAAGATTTGGGTATCGTGTTTGCAGTACCTGATCACCCCTGGCTGAAGTCTTCTGACAAGGCGTCTGTCCGAATCTCCATGACAGTGGTAGGTCGCGGTGTGTCGTCCGGGACTCTTTCGGAGGTGATTTCGGAGCAAGGACTCAACACTGATTCTCCAAGAGTTGAGCTTAGTTCACGGGAAGGACGAATTAACTCGCGGCTCAAGATCGGAACAGATCTATCTCTTGCCAGGTCTCAATTTGCCAATGCGGATTTGGGCATTAAGGGATTCATGCCCTATGGGCGGGGCTTCATGATTTCGCGGCATCTAGCGGAAGGACTCATCAGCGAAGATCCGGACCTCGGCCGCATGCACATCAGAAACTATCTGAACGGGCGAGACCTAAACCAACGAAGCAGGGATATGTTTGTAATCGACCTTCATGGCATGGATATCGATGCCGTTCGTGAACGCCTGCCCAAGACGTTTCAGCACCTCTTGAACAATGTGAAGCCCGAAAGAGACCAGAACCCGATGCACTATCGGCGAGAAAACTGGTGGCTCTTCGGGAGGCCTGGAACGCAGTTGCGCTCTGCACTTGAAGCGTTAGATCGCTACATCGGAACTACTGAAACTAGCCGTCACAGGCTGTTTCAATTCATATCAGCTCGTACTCTGCCAGATCAGAAGATTCGCGTGGTTGCCACTGCGTGTTCGTGGGTTTTAGCCATAGTCTCATCTCGAATCCATTTCGTTTTCGCAATGGCAAAAGGAGGCTGGCAAGGTGCGGGAAACGACCCCGTTTACAGCCATACAACATGCTTTGATCCGTTTCCCTTCCCAGATCGCAGTGGCTATCCGGGAACCCATAACAGCCAGCAACTGGCCAACCACGCTGAACACCTCGACGCTTTCCGAAAGGAGCGGCTCGCTGAGCATGAGTTCCTTACCATGACCGGCATGTACAATGTGCTGGAGCGTTTGCGGGAGTTGGAGAATGGCTGCGAAGTTCCGCCCCTTTCCGATGCGGAGCGCGATATCCACGACCCCGGGCTAATCTCGGTGCTGAAGGACATTCACGACGAGGTCGACCGGGCCACCTTCGCCGCCTATGGCTGGGAGGACTTAGGACAGCGCCTAGTCGGCAAGCCTGGCGCTACCATGCCGTCGCCGCACAAGTCCGAAGACCAGGAGGCCGCCGAGGAGGAACTCCTCTCCCGCCTTGTTAATCTGAATTTGGAGCGCCAGGCTGAGGAGAAGCAGGGCCTCGTGCGCTGGCTGCGCCCCGACTACCAGATCCCCAAACTGGGCCACAAGGTGCCCAAGCCCGCCGAGGGCGAGCAGATTGAGGCCGAACTCTCCCTCCTGCCCGAAGCCGACAAACCCAAGTGGCCCGCAGACGGCCTCGACCAGATCCGCGTCGTCCGCGACGTCCTCACCCGCGCGCCCGCACCGGCTCTGCCCGACGAAATCGCCGCCAGCTTCGACGGCCGTAACACCGCCAAACGCAAAGCCCGCATCGCCCAGGTCCTGGAAACCCTGGTCGCCACCGGCGCCGCCCGCACCGGCCACCTGGAAGGCGAAACACGCTACTTCCTGCCGAGGTAGGTGAACCTGTCAAGTATCAGCAGATTGGGCGGCAAGCCGCGCTCTTGAAAGTTCCGGGCAAACCCTTGAACGATCCGGGCGGGCGGCACCGTGGCCGCCCGCTTGAGATCGAAGACATCGCGATGAAGTCAGGGGGTTAGCGGACGACGTCGGCGCGCCATCCTACTCCCACTCGATGGTGCCCGGCGGCTTCGACGTGATGTCGTAGACGACGCGGTTGATGCCGCGGACTTCGTTGATGATGCGGGTGGCGACGCGGCCGAGGAAGTCGTGGGGGAAGGGGTAGTAGTCGGCGGTCATGCCGTCGGTCGACGTCACCGCGCGCAGGGCGCAGGCGTGGTCGTAGGAGCGGCTGTCGCCCATCACGCCGACGGTGCGGACCGGCAGGAAGACCGCGAAGGCCTGCCAGATGGCGTCGTAGAGGCCGGCGGCCTCGATCTCCTCCAGGAAGATGGTGTCGGCGCGGCGCAGCAGGTCGATCTTCTCGCGGGTGATCTCGCCCGGAATGCGTACGGCCAGGCCGGGGCCGGGGAACGGGTGGCGGCGGATGAAGGTCTCCGGCAGGCCCAGCTCGCGGCCCAGGGCCCGCACCTCGTCCTTGAACAACTCGCGCAGTGGCTCGACCAGTTTGAGCTTCATGCGCTCGGGCAGGCCGCCGACATTGTGGTGCGACTTGATGGTGACGCTCGGCCCGCCGGTGAAGGAGACGCTCTCGATCACGTCGGGATAGAGGGTGCCCTGGGCGAGGAAGGCGACGTCGCCGATCTTGGCCGCCTCGGCGTCGAACACGTCGATGAAGGTGGCGCCGATGATCTTGCGCTTCTGCTCCGGGTCGGTGACGCCGTCGAGCTTGCCGAGAAACTGGTCCGACGCGTCGACATGGACGAGCGGGATGTTGAAGTGGTCGCGGAACAGGCCGACCACCTGGTCCGCCTCCCCGGCCCGCAAGAGGCCGGTATCGACGAAGATGGCGGTGAGCTGTTCGGCGATCGCCTCGTGCAGCAGCACCGCCGCGACAGCGCTGTCGACGCCGCCGGACAGGCCCAGCACGACCCGGCCGCCGCCGACCTGATCCCTGATCCGGCCCATGGCCTCGGCGCGGAAGGTCGCCATGGTCCAGTCGCCGCTGCAGCCGGCGACGCCGAGCACGAAATTGGCCAGCAGCTTCGCGCCATGGGGCGTGTGCACGACCTCGGGGTGGAACTGCACGCCGTAGAAGCGGCGGCGGTCGTCGGCGATGGCGGCGAAGGGCGCGCCGTCGCTGGTGGCGACCACGTCGAAACCGTCGGGGACCGCGGTCACCCGATCGCCATGGCTCATCCAGACCTGCTCGCGCTGGCCGATGTCCCAGAGGCCCTCGAACAAGGCGCAGGTGCCGCCGACCTCGATGAAGGCGCGACCGAATTCCCGATGGTCGTCGGGCTCCACCTCGCCGCCGAGCTGGGCGCACATGGTCTGCTGGCCATAGCAGATGCCCAGCACCGGCACTCCCAACTCGAAAACCAGTTGCGGCGCACGCGGCGTGGTCGATTCAGCGACCGAGGCCGGGCCGCCGGAGAGGATGATGGCGCGGGGCTGGAAGGCGCGGATGCGGTCGTCTTCGGCATCGAACGGCCAGATCTCGCAGTAGACGCCGGCTTCGCGGACCCGGCGGGCGATCAACTGGGTGAGCTGGCTGCCGAAATCGAGGATCAGGACGTGGTCGTGCGACGGCGTATCGGTCATCGGCCCTCAGCGGTTCGGCCGGCGATCCCGGCGAATCGGACGGTGGGTGTGGGTTTATGGCAACAGGCGCGGATTCACTATCGAATTCTCCGCATGGCCGCTGCCCGCCTGGCGCGCATCTGGCGGCGGCGCAACCCAGCCGCGTGGTCGTTCACCGTTCGCTAACCTTTCGGCGGCAGGGTTCGGGCCTGCGTGACAGCCAGTCACGTCGTATATCACGGAGGACACGATGGCCAACCGGATCAAGGGAGTCGTCCTGGCTCTCGGCATGGCTGCCTTTCTCGGCGCGTGCGACACCGTCGGCGACGCCGCGGACGCCACCTGGGAGTGGACGACCGACGCCGCTTCGGCGACTGCCGACTTTGTCACCTCGCCGTTCAGCGACGACGACGAGATGTCCGAGTAACGAGCGACGGAGGGCGGGCGCCGGGCTTCCGGCGCGACGCCTCGCCCTCCGCTCTCTCTGCCCGTTCGAGAGCCGGCCGACCGCCAACGGCCGGCTTTGTCATGTCCGGACGCCGCCCAGGGCGTTCACGCTTCCCTAAGGTTTGCCCCCCACGATCCAGCGTGGCGGCGTGCGACACGCCGCACAGCATTGGAGGGCATGATGGGCAAAGGCTTTCTTCATGGGGGCCGGATCGCGGTCCTCGCCGTGATGGTCGCGCTGTTGAGCGGCTGCGGCACGGTGATCAGCGCCGCCGGCACCGCCGTCAGCACCACCGTCGACCTTGCCACCGACGCGGTCGTGACCGGCGCCGACCTGGTCGCCACCCCATTCCAGGGCGGCAACGACGAAGAGGTCGTCGAGCCGACCGAGTAGGTTTCCGGGAGGGCGGCCGGACCCATCGGCCGGTCAGCCCTCCTCCTTCCCATCCGATCGGCGCGTCAGCGCCGCGACATAGAAGCCGTCGGTGCCATGCCGCGCCGGCGTCAGCAGAAGATCGGACCGCGGCGCCCCGAAGGCCGGGCAGTCGCCGCCCAGCACCTCACGCCAGATATCGCTGACGGACTCCGGCTGGAAATCCGGGTGATCGGCCAGGAAGCCGTCGACGACATCCTGGTTCTCCGCCGCCAGCAACGTGCAGGTCGCGTAGACCAGCCGCCCGCCCGGCCGCACGAGCCGCGCCGCGCCGTCCAGGATGCGCCGCTGCAGCGCCGTCAGCTCCGGGATGTCCACATCCCGCCAGCGCGCGTCCGGATGCCGCCGCCAGGTGCCCGAGCCGCTGCACGGGGCGTCGACCAGCACACGGTCGAACTTGCCCTTCTGGCGGCTGATCCAGGGATCGCGCTCCGAGCGCAACGGACGGGTCTCGACATTGTCGAGGCCGGAGCGGTGCAGCCGTTCCTTGGCGCGGGCCAGCCGCCCGGCGTGCACCTCGCAGGCCACCACCCGGCCCTTGCCCCGCATGCCGGCGCCCAGCGCCAGCGCCTTGCCGCCGGCGCCGGCGCAGAAATCGACCACCTGCTGCCCCGGCCGCGCGTCGGTCAGCAGGGCGACGAGCTGCGAGCCTTCGTCCTGCACCTCGATGACGCCGTCGCGATAGAGCCGATGGCCGGCCAGCGGCGGTCGCCCCGTCACCCGCAGGCCGACCGGCGAAAGCGGCGTCGGCGCGACCTCGATCCCGTCCTTCCGTAGCGAGTCAGCCACCCGGTCCCGCTCGGCCTTATGGGCGTTGACCCTGAGATCGAAGGGCGCGGGCCGCAGGAGCGCCTGCAGCTCCCAGCCGAAATCATCGGGCCCGAAGGCGCCGAAACCCTCGGTCGCCCAATCCGGGCACTCGTGCAGGACCTTGACCGGCATGTCCGCATGGTCGAGCGAACCGCCATCCAGCGCCGCGATCAGCGCCCGGTCCTCGTCGGTCAGCGGGTCCGGCGCGTAGCGGCTGCCGTCGAACCGCGCCGCGGTGTCGGCGGCGGATTGGGATTCGCCCAGGATCAACTCGGCGATCACGCGGGATCGCGGGCTGCCCGCGCCGCCCGCCCGTTCAAGCCACCAGCCCAGCCGCGCATGGTGACGCAGCAGGCGATAGATGCGCTCGGCGATATCGGTGCGGTCCTTGGAGCCGACATAACGCCGGGCCCGGAAGAAGGCCGATACGACCGCGTCGGCCGGCCGGTCGGCGGCGCCGATCTCGGCCAGCAGCTCGATGGTGGCGGCGATGCGGGCGGCCGGGGTCATCGGGCAGGCCGATCCGTGAGCGGAGGCGCTCCGGCCGGGTCAGAAGTCGCGGCGATAGTTCGGCGACTCCCGGGTCACGGTGATGTCGTGGACGTGGCTTTCGCGCAGGCCCGCGCCGGTGATGCGGAAGAACTCGGCGTTGCGTTGCATGTCCTGGATTGTGCGACAGCCGGTGTAGCCCATCGCCGCTTTCAGGCCGCCGACGAGTTGGTGGATGACGGTGGCGACGGGGCCCTTGTAGGGCACCCGGCCCTCGACACCCTCCGGCACCAGCTTCAGCGGCTCGGAGACCTCCTGCTGGAAATAGCGGTCGGCGGAGCCGCGGGCCATGGCGCCGATCGAGCCCATGCCGCGATAGGATTTGTAGGACCGGCCCTGATACAGGACCACGTCGCCCGGTGCCTCGTCGGTGCCGGCCAGCAGCGAGCCGATCATGGCGCAGTCGGCGCCGGCCGCGATCGCCTTGGCGAGGTCGCCGGAATACTTGATGCCGCCATCGGCGATCACCGGCACGTCGCGTTCCAGCGCCGCCTCTGCCGCCGACATGACGGCGGTGAGCTGGGGAACGCCGACCCCGGCGACGATGCGGGTGGTGCAGATCGAACCGGGCCCGATGCCGACCTTGATGGCGTCCGCGCCGGCGTCGATCAGCGCCTTGGCGCCGTCGGCCGTCGCGACATTGCCGGCGACGATCTGGGTGTAGTTGCTCAGCCGCCTGGCCTGCTCGACACCTTTCAGCACGCCTTCGGAATGGCCGTGGGCGGTGTCGATCACCAACACGTCGACACCGGAGTCGAACAGCGCCTCGGCCCGCGCCAGCCCCTTGTCGCCGGTGCCGGTGGCGGCGGCGACGCGCAGCCGGCCCTGCTCGTCCTTGCAGGCGTCCGGGTGGAGCTGCGCCTTCTCGATGTCCTTGACCGTGATCAGGCCGATGCAGCGGTAGTCGTCATCGGTGACCAGCAGCTTCTCGATGCGGTTCTGGTGCAGCAGGCGCTTGGCGGTCTCGCGGTCGGTGCCCTCGGGAACGGTGACCAGATTGTCCTTGGTCATCAGTTCCGCCACCGGCTGCTCGGGGTCGGAGGCGAAACGGACGTCGCGATTGGTCAGGATCCCGACCAGCTTGCCGTTCTTCTGGACCACCGGAATGCCGGAGATGGCGTGGTGCTGCATCAGGGCCAGCGCATCTTCCAGCGTGTGCGAGGGCGTGATGGTGATCGGGTTCACGACCATGCCCGATTCGAACCGCTTGACCTTGCGGACCTCCTCGGCCTGGGCCTCGATGTCGAGGTTGCGGTGCACCACGCCCATGCCGCCGGCCTGGGCCAGGGCGATCGCCAGCGGCGCCTCGGTGACCGTGTCCATCGCCGCGGAAAGCAGCGGGATTCCAAGCTCGATGCTGCGGGTCAGGCGGCTCCTGGTCTCGGCCTGGGCCGGCAGCACCGAGGAGGCCGCAGGCTTCAGCAGAACGTCGTCGAATGTCAGGGCTTCGCGAATTTCCATGGACGGGCTGGTCCCTCCGGCGTCAGGGAAATTCGCCGCACTATACTCATGGCCGATGACAAGGGAAGGACGCAATTCGACGCGTCGCAGATCGCCGGAAAACCGCTCTCGCCAACCAATGACTGCTCAGCCGCGGAAGCCCGTCGCCACAAGATAGGTCTCCGACGAGTCGGAACGGCTGGCCTCCGGCTTGGCGTGACGGACCTTGGCAAAGTCGCGTTTCAGGCGGTCCAGCAAGGTCTTCTCCGCGCCACCCTGGAACAGCTTGCAGACGAAGGCGCCGTCCGGGGCCAGCACCTCCGCGGCAAAGTCGGCCGCCGCCTCGGCGAGGCCCATGATACGCAGATGGTCGGTCGGGCCGTGCCCCGTGGTCGGCGCGGCCATGTCGCTGAGCACCAGATCGGCCGGGCCGCCCAGGGCCGCCTTCAGCCGGTCCGGCGCCTCCGGCTCCAGGAAATCGAGCTGCAGGATGGTCGCGCCCGGCACCGGGTCCATCTCCAGATAGTCGAGCGCGACGACTTTGCCATTGCCGGTATCCGGCTTGGCGAAGGCGACGGCGATCTGGGTCCAGCCGCCGGGAGCCGCGCCCAGATCGACGATCCGCTGGTTCGGGCGCAACAGGCCGAACTTCTCGTCGAGCTGCAGCAGCTTGAAGGCGGCGCGGGAGCGGTAGCCCTGCTTGCGCGCCTCGGCGACATAGGGATCGTTGAGCTGGCGCTGCAGCCAGCGGGTCGAGGAATTGCTGCGCTTACCGGCGGTCTTGACGCGGGTGTGCTGGCCCCGACCGGTCGGACGCGACCCGGACCGGCGGGCCATCGCGGCCCTAACCCGCCGCCTGCCGCGCGGCGGCGTGCCAGCCGGCCATCAGGTCGAACAGGATGCCCTCGCGCACGCCGCGGTCGGCGATGCGCAAGGTCTCCGCCGGCCAGGCGTCGAGGATCGCCTCCAGCACCGCGCAGCCGGCGACGACCAGGTCGGCCCGCTCCTGGCCGATGCAGGGCTGGGCCGCCCGCTCCGCCGGGCTCAGCCCGAGCAGCCAGCGCGAGATCCGGCGGGCGTCCCGCACCCCGATTGTGGTGCCGTCCACCTGGGCCCGGTCATAGCGGCGCAGGCCCTGGGAGACGCCGGCCAGCGTCGTCACCGTCCCGGACGAGCCCAGCATCTGGGCCCGCCCGGCGGCGATCTTCTCGCGGATGCCGTTGCGGCGCTCGAACTGCTTCAGGGCCGGCGCGGTCATGGCGACGATGTGGTCGTACTCGTCTCGGGACAGGTCGCCATCGCCGAAACGCTCCGACAGGGTGACGACACCGATCGGCAGGCTGATGCAGTCCTCCAGCCGGGCGCCCTCGGGCCCGCCGATCGACAGCCAGGTAAGCTCGGTGCTGCCGCCGCCGATGTCGAAGACCAAAGCGTAGGGGATGTCCGGGTCCAGCAGCGGCGCGCAGCCATAGAGCGCCAGGCGCGCTTCCTCGTCGCTGCTGATCACCTCCAGGGTGAGCCCGATCTCGTCCCGCACCCGGCGCCGGAAATCGCTGAAGTTGACGGCCCGGCGGCAGGCCTCGGTGGCCACCGCGCGGCTGGCATCGACGCCGCGCCGGCGCATCTTGCCGGCACAAATCCTGAGCGCCGACAGGGTCCGGCCCATGGCGCCCGGCGCCAGCCGGCCACTGCTGTCCAGTCCTTCGCCCAACCGGACGATGCGGCTGAAGGCGTCGATGACCTGGAAGCCCCGCGGCGTCGGCCGCGCCACCAGAAGGCGGCAATTGTTGGTCCCCAGATCCACCGCCGCACAGGTGATCCTCGGCGGCATGCCGGGGATCGCCGTATCGTCCTCGGGCCCGTCGATGGTGACATGCGCCACGATCGAGCCCCTTACTCCCTGTTGGTTAGCCGCCGTTCGCGCCGGCGCGCCGATTCCTTGGGTCGATGGTAGCGCGCGATTCGCCGCGTCGCCAAGCAAAGACCTCACAACCGCCGCGCGCAGCGGCCGAAACCCGGGCTTAACATCGCCGCGACGGTGTGCTAGAGAGCGCCTCCCTGTGCTGGGGGATCGTCTAGCGGTAGGACATCGGACTCTGACTCCGAGAGCCCTGGTTCGAATCCAGGTCCCCCAGCCAAAGCCTCACCGGCCCTCCGAACACCCATTGAGAAAATCTCATCCCTCGCGGAATAGGGATGCGACCTCGTTCGTTATCGAACGAGTCCGTGCGTCCGCGTGGGCAAACGCGGCGCGTCGCAAAAGCCTGGCGGTCAGGAAGATCGCCACCCCCAGGAGAGGTTGCCATGCACCGGCAAGACGAGACCATGGACCTGCATTCCGACCAGACGGTTGCTCCGGAAGACCAGCCCGAGAAGATCGACTTCACGGTCGATTCCGCCGGCAACGTATCGCCGGGGACGCGGGAACGCGCCGCCCGCGTGGCCGAGCGCACCCAGCCGACGCACAACCCGTTCCGGACCCCCGGCCGGCCGTAGACCGCTTGGGGCTCCCGGCCTCCGCTCGCATCACGACCAAGTGACACGACGCGATTCGTTCGCAACGGATCGCATTGCTAAGTCGTTCGGTGTCACCGCCGCGGTCCGGCCGCCCTGCCCGGGCAGTCGGACCCGCCGGCACACTTTCGATGCGAGTTGAGCAAGGAGTCCCCTCATGTTCGGTAAGAAGACGATTGCCGCGATCGGGATGGCGACGGCGGCCGGCGCGTTCGCCCTGCCGACGGCGGTCCCGGCGGCCAGCCTGGACATCCAGGTCGCCCAGAACAATCCCTGTTCCGCCTGCGCCAATCCGTGCGCGGCCAAGAACAACCCGTGCTGCCCCAACCCGTGCGCGGCTTCGGCCAACCCGTGCAACCCGTGCGCGGCGGCCAATCCCTGCGCCGCGGCCAACCCGTGCGCGGCCGCCAACCCCTGCGCGGCGAACCCGTGCAATCCCTGCCGGGCCAACTAGGCTGCGGTTTCAGGCTTACGGAAAGCGGGCCCGCCACACCGGCGGGCCCGTTTTTCGTTCGGCGAGCCTCCGATACAGTTGAGCGGACGCATCCGCGATCGACCCAATGCCGTCATTGCGAGGAGCGTGAGCGACGCGGCAATCCACTATCGCCGTCAACAGTGGATCGCCACGCCTTCGGCTCGCGATGACGGTGATGAGATTGGCGACCGGCGCGTCGGGTTCAGGTGCGGTCGCTGGCGGTCGGCAGGTGGCGGCCGACATAGCCGACCAGCACCCGGCGGCGGGACGGGTCGGCGATGAAATGGATGCGCCAGGCCTGGGTGTTGATCTTGGTGTGCCAGGAGAATAGCCGCGCCTCCCCGTCCTCGCACTGGAAGGTGCGGGCCTTGCGGAAGCGGGCGGCCTTGAGCACGGTCTCGCTCTCGTCGGAGCAGGGCACGTCGCAGCCGGCCTCGAACGGCCCGTCGAACCAGGTGGCGGCGCGGCGGTTCAGGGCCAGCAGGTGGCGGACGACTTCACGGAAGGGCCGTTCGTTGCCGGTGAGCGCGGCGATCTGGTCGCGGCAGCCGGGGGTGAAGTCGATGCGGTGCAGGACGTCCTCGGCCTGGGCCAGCAACTCGTCGCCGCTGCCGATCTCCGAGCGCTGCCGGTCGTCGATCCAGGCCTCGAAGCCGTCGACCGAACTGGGGTCGTGCCAATTGACCACGGCCTGGGTCTCGACCGCCTCCGCCTCCTCGGTCAGCAGATGGGTCTCCACAGTGAGTTCCACGTCCTGCCAGCGGTCGGCGGCGAAGCTGAGCAGCGGCAGCTCCCGGAACGCGGCCAGGCCGAGGCCAATGCCGGCGAGGCCGTCATACTGCACCTCGGCAAGCGCATCGTTGGCGGCCTCGAAGGCCTCGAACAACTCCTCCAGATAGGGTGCCTTGGTCGCCTCGCTGCGCAGCCTTCCCTTCAACTCGCGCTCGACCGTGTCGTCGACGAACCAGGCCCCGATCGAATAGCCGGGGGCGAGTTCCAGGGCGCAGAAATTGCTGGGCGTGCGCAGCGGCCCGAGCACGCCGCGGATGCGCGCGACGGCCATGGTGCGCACGAAATTCGCGATCTTGTCGCGGGCCTGGTAGGGGTCGCCGAAGGGCGGGTCGAGGCTGAGCTCGTTGAAGATCATCTCCATGGGCCGCGCCTATTCCGCTGCCGGCAGGATGAGATGGTTCAGCGCGTTGTCCCACTCGTCGAAGAAGCCATCGGGCCAGGTGTCGATGCGGCCATTGCTGTCGATCCGGGGCGAGATCACCTTGTGCACCGAGCGGCCCTTCTCCTCCTCCTTGACGAAATAGTGGATCGCCACGTCCTCGGCTGGCACCCGGCCGCCATGCACGGCGAGGCGGATGCCGTTCAGCAGGTGGTCGCTGTGGGTCTCCAACAGCACCTGGACGCCGCCCTTGGAGACCAGGGCCAGGAATTCGCCCATGCGGGCCTGGCCGCGCGGATGCAGATGCGCCTCTGGGTTCTCGACCATCAACAGGGATTCCGGTGCGGCCGCCAAGCCAGCGATGATCACCGGCAGGATGTAACTGATGCCGAAGCCGACATTGGTCGGACGGTAGCCGCGGGATTTGCCCTGGCGGTCGGCGAAGTTGATCGACAGGCGGACCAGGTCGACCTCGGGCAGCGGCATGGCGTCCAACCTTGTGCCCGGCGAGATTTCGCCCATCCAGGCATCGACCTGGGCCGGCAACAGGTTCCCAGCCGCGTCGGGATGGCGGAGATGCTTGGGCACCGTCAGCTTCTGGTGCACCGCCAGGAAATGCGCAGCGAACTCTCCGCGGATGCCGAGCTGGCGGCAGTCGCGCACGATGGCGTCGTTCATCGCCAGCGCGCTGCGCGGGCCGAAGCGCTCGCAGTTCAGATACTGCCAACCATGCTCGTCCAATGGCCGGTCGAGCGCCGGGGCTCCGTCGGCCACCGCCAGCTCGTTCGCGGTCGCCTGGTCATAGGCGAAGCGGTAGGCGCGATCGTCCAGCGTGATGCCGATCTCGTCATCGGCGGCGTGCTCGTAGAGCGCGTCGGCGGCGGTGCCGATCTGGACCAGATCGCCGTTGAGGGACAGGCGGTCGCCGCTGGACTGCTGCAGGCAGAGCAGCGCCTGGATACTCGAGGATTTGCCCATGCCGTTGAGCCCGGTCAGCAAAGTGACCGGCGCCAGGTCCAGGGCCTGGTCCTCGAAGCATTTGAAGTTGTGGAAACGAAGGGTGCGGATCATGCGCTCACGAATTGCTCCACCAGATCATGGACCGCGGCAAACCGGGCGGCGACGCTGGCGGGATCGTCGATCCCGGGCGCCGACGCGGCGGCGAAGTCCTGATCGTGGAGCAATTCGGTGAACGCTTTGATAACCTCTTTCCGCCGGGCGAGCAGTCGCTCGCCCTCGCCCGCATCGAGCCGGGCCAGCATCACCGACCAGGTCTCGAACAGGGCCAAGTCGACCGGCCCCTCCCCCTCTTCGCGGCGGCAGCCGCGGCCCTCGAACAGCGGGGCCATCAACCCCATCGCCGCCGCGAATCGCTGACCGTGCAGGTGGCGGCGCAGCTTGCCCTCCAGCGAGTCCTCGCCGAGCATGTCCAGCGTCGCCGCCAGCACGTCGTCCAAGGGCCGGTCGTGGGCCGGCGGGTGGGCGGTCGGGAACGTGGCGAGGAACCGCAGAACGGCCTCACGGTCCTTGGTGCCGGGCGCACTGATGCCGGTGGCCGTGCGGTAGCCGTCGCCGCTGGCCAGGGTGTCGAGGACTCCGGCACCGGCGGGTCCGGCAACGGCCTCCCGGACCTCCTGCGGCGATCGCCGCGGGTTGAGCCGGTGGAAGAGGTTGCGGCGGATCGCGTTCGGGGTCCCCGGCTTGACCAGTTCCAGGGTCACGACGGTCTCGCCCAGCCGCCGTTTCTGGGCCCGGGCCAGGTCATCATAGCCGTCGCCCTCGAACTCGGTGAGGTATTCCAGGCCGTCGAGCACGAAGGCCTTGTCGAGCATGAACCCGCGCAACGCCGACAGGCGCTGCCGCCCGTCGATGACCACCCAGCGCTCCTCGTCCGCGGCATCCACATAGACCGGCGGCATGGGGATGCGAATCAGCAGGCTCTCGATCAGCCGGCTGCGGGCGGTCGCCGACCATGCGTCGGACTCGTCGGTCGTCCCGATCACCAGTTCGTCGTCGCGCAGCCGGGCCAGCACATCGTCCAGCGGCAACTGGCGGGTCTCCATGTCGAGCCGGGACGGGTCCAGGCCGGCCGGCGGATCCGCTGTGTTCGGGGCTTCGGAGGGCATCGCTTTGGTGATTCGCAGCGCGACAGGCCTGCGGAGAGTGTCGTCGCGGCACCGGAATGTCCATCCCCGGAGCCGGAGGGCCTGTCAGGGTGCAAAAAAAACCGCCGCGGGGCGCGGCGGTCAGTTTTTTGGAGTGCCATCAACAGGCTACAGGGAGGTCAGGAAATAAAGTTACCCTCCAGACGCAATATGATAGCGATATTCGGCGGCATGGCAATTGCCGAATGCAACCACCGGCTACGAAAATACTCAGCCCGATCAACAATCTCTTGCGGGCGGCCGATGGAAAATTGTCATGAGTCCCGCAACCGGAAGGTTGCGGGTCAGCGGACCAGGGAGTCGATCAGGGCCGCCAGGGACACATGGCCGTTGATCGAGGCAATCGCGCGCAAATCGCTGTAATCGTTGGGAAAGTAGTAGTTCTCGGCGGCGCAGCTGGAGGCGTTGGCGATGGTCAGGGCCAGTTGGCGCAAGCCCTGCGACTGGTCGGGCACGTCGTCGCCGATGAACAGTTCGACCACGATGTCGCCCTCGGCATTGATTTCGACCCTCAGGTTCTGCGCGAAGGCCAGCGGCTCCTCGGTCACCGTGGCCAGGGTCGGCAGGAAAAGGCCCTGCCGCTCGATGCACGGCGTGAAGGAGGCGACGTAGCCGGTGTCGCCCACCTGCATGTCGCCGATCGTCGGCATGCCCATGGCCTGGGCGGCCTGGCCGGCCGAGGTATCCATGCGGAACTGGGCGGATGCGGGCATGACGGAGAATGCCGCGGCGATAATTGCCGCCAGGCAGATCACAATCCGAGAAGACATAGCGACCGTTTTTCTTGTGGCTCGGGGCCTGTTTGATGGACCGGGCGATACTATGGCGGAAGCGCGGGCAAGTCGAGCGCACCCGACGGTGATCCGTCAGGCGCATTAACGACCTTTTAGCGGCATTGCGACAATCCTGACCGTCGGGGACCACCGACACGGGGATCAGGGAATGCGAAGGGGTGCCATACGCGATCTTAAGCATGCCGCCGATCTGATCGACAGATGCGAGGTCGAGCACCGGCCCGACCAGGCGGAACTGGAGGACATGTCCTTGCGCCTGAGGCAGCTTGCCGAGCGGCTGTCCACCGAGGCGGTGCTGAAGGTGGCGGAAGTCTAGCGCCCGCCACCTGGTCGACGGGCGTGAGCCCTGCGTGAAACGCATGGCAGGGGCAAAAAATGTCCCGTTAACGGTGCCGTCACGCTCTGTTAATCAACGCAGTAGGACAATGGGATCGTCGAAAGCCGGCGATCGAGATTTCCTGTCGATGTCCTGCAAATGTCACGGCAAAGGGACTACTGGATCGCCATATAGCAGGACCGATTCGGCTGTCGCCCTGGGCGCGACCGTCGGACCTCACGAAGCCTGGAGCCTGATCATGTCCGAAGACGACGAACATCCGCTGGACGGGCCGCACCCGACCGATCTGCGGTCGTAGGACGGCACACCCCCGCGCGGCCAGGACCAGGCCGCGCCGCCCCGGTCACCGAGCCAGTCGGCGGCCGCGGTTGAGCCACATCAATGTCGGAGCGGCATCGCCGCCGCACCGTCCGGTCGTACCGCCAAACGGCGATGGCCGCACGGGAATCGGCAATGACCACTGGCACCATTCCATTTTCGGCCCGCAAGGCCGGGCGGAGCTTGAGCCGCCGGACAGTCCTCGCCCTGGCATCGGCGTGCGCAACGGCGACGATGCTGGCGACCGCACCGGCTGGGGCCGGCGATGCCAATGCCGGCCTTGGGTTGGCCCGGCAATGGTGCGCCAACTGCCATCTCGTCGAGCGCGGCCGTGGCGGCAGCGACGCGGCCCCGCCCTTCACCGCGATTGCGGCCGATCCGGACAAGGACCCGGCGTATCTTCGCACCTGGTTGTCGACCCCGCATACGCAGATGCCGGCCATGCCGCTCAGCCGGCGCGACATCGACGACCTGGTCGCCTACATCACCTCCCGCGCCCCATAGAACGGCCCTCCGGTTCGCCAGCGGGCGAACCCGAACAAGCCCTCTCTCGCGCTACTTCGGGTCGGCAGGCCGGGCCCCGGCTGCAGTCTATGCATTCAGGCTGCGGCAGATCTGCAACGTTACCATCGACGCGGCAGGGCAGCCGTTATAAGTTGGAAAGGGCCCGCAGGCCGCTGATCTGGCGACATGGACCGCGGCAAACCCCGCAATCGTCAGCGTCCTGCCAATGACTCGCTTGGAGGTCGTCCGATGGGATTGAAGCCCGGATCCGGTCGCCGAAACGCGCAGCCCGGCACTCAGGACATGCCGGAGGATCTGGCCCGGGTGGCCACGATATCGATCGACGGCCAGGTGCTTCCCCTGCACAGCTGGAGCATGTCGGGATTCCGGTGCGGCGGCTACAAGGGCCATCTGCGACCCGGCCAGAAGACCAATATCAGGATCATCATCCCCAGCGGCGACGGCCCGCAATCCTTCGAGATGGCGGCCGAGATCCAGCAGCGGGACATTGAATCGGGCCTGATCTCAGGCGATTTCCTCGGTCTGTCCAAGGGACAGGTCGAGCGCATGGATGCGATCTTCGCCCGCCGACTGAGCGGCCGCCGCCGGCCCGTCTGACCGAACGCGCCGCGGCGCGGGCGTCAGGACTCGATCTGCAGGCGCTCGCGATGCGCCTTCAGCCCATCCCGGATCTTCAGCGCCGTCTGCAAGGCGGCGCGACCGGCGGCCCCATCGACCTTGGGCGGCGTGCCGGTGGCCACGGCGTGCAGGAACGACTCGACCTCCCGCATGAGGCTGTCGCCCTTCTCGAAACGGTCCTCGGTCATCGCGAAGTCGGGCAATCCCGGGACCGGCATGCCTTCGCCGTTGCGGAGGATCCGCACCAGCCTGCCCTGCATGAAGTCGACGACCAGCAGCCCGTCCTGCTGGAACACCCTGAGACGCCGCTCGGTTTTCTGGCCGACCCGGCTGGCCGTGACATTGGCAATGCAGCCGTTGGCGAAGCGGATCCGGGAGTTGGCGATGTCCTCGCGGGACGACAGCACCGGCGCGCCGACCGCGTCCACGGATTCCACCGGGGAGTCGGCCAGGGCCATGATGATGTCGATGTCGTGGATCATCAGGTCGAGCACGACATCGGTGTTGAGACCGCGCGGGTCGAAGGGCGAGATGCGGTCCGACTGGACGAAGAGCGGCCGGTGGATGTGCCGCGACACGGCCAGATAGGCCGAGGAGAACCGCTCGATATGGCCGACCTGCAGGACGACCCCCTTGTCGCGCGCCAGGGCGATCAGCGTGTCGGCGTCATCCAAATTGTCGGTGATCGGCTTTTCCAGCAGCACGTGCACGCCATTGGACAGGAATTCGCGCGCCACCGGGAAATGCTGGGCATCGGGAACCGTGATGCTGACCGCGTCGACCCGGCCCAGCAGCGCCCGGGGATCGTCCAGCGCCTCGACCTGCAGCTCCTCCGCCACTGCCAGGGCGCGCTGCGGGTCGCGATCGACGACGGCGACGAGATCACAGGATGGCAGAGCGGCATATTTCTGGGCGTGGAAACGGCCGAAATAGCCGACACCGACCACACCGACCCGTAGATTGCCGCTGTCCCCCATGACCCTTCCCGCCTACCTGTCATGGACACGCCGCCGCACGGCGATCCGCCGGCGCCCCCAAACGCGGCGACTGTAGCGCGACAGACAGCGAACGCAAAACCGCCTGCGGCGAATTGCCCGTTCGATCCGCGCGTGGCCCTCTGCGGCGGGCCGGGGTCAGGTCCTCAGCGGCGTGCCGCGGCGACCCCGCCGGGCAGCTCGATATTGACCTCGAGCATGGATACGCCGCCGGCGTCCTCGACTTGGACGGAGACCTTGTCCTCGTCGACGCGGATGTATTTGGCGACGACCCGCAACAGGTCACGCTGCAGCTTGGGCAGGAAGTCCGGTCCCTTGCGGCCCGCCTTCTCGTGCGCAAGGAGGATCTGCAGCCGCTCCTTGGCCGCCGGCGCCGATTCCTGGCGGGACGACCTCAGGAAGATGTCCAGCAGTCTCATGCCGTTCTCCGCAGCAGGCGTTGGAAGATGCTGCGCTTCTCTTCCTTGATGAACCGGTGCTCCAGGGTCTCGCCGAGGAAGCGGCCGACCGCGTCGGCATAGGCCTGCCCGGCCGGCGCCTCGCGGTCGAGGATGACAGGCGTGCCGAGGTTGGAGGCGCGCAGCACCGCCTCGTTCTCCGGAATCACGCCCAGCAGCGGAATGGCCAGGATGTCCAGCACGTCCTCGACCGTCAGCATCTCGCCGCGGGCGACGCGCTGGGTGTCGTAGCGGGTCAGCATCAGGTGCTCGCGCACCGGCTCCAGGCCGAGCTCGGCCCGCCGCGAGCGGCTGGCCAGGACGCCGAGGATCCGATCGCTGTCCCGCACGGACGAGATTTCCGGATTGGTGACGATGATCGCCTCGTCAGCGAAATAGAGCGCCAGCAGCGCGCCCTTCTCGATCCCGGCCGGGCTGTCGCAGACGATGTAGTCGAATTCCTGCCGCAACTCGTCCAGCACCCGGGCCACGCCTTCCTTGGTCAGCGCGTCCTTGTCGCGGGTTTGGGAGGTCGGCAGGATCGCCAGGTTGTCGACCCGCTTGTCCTTGATCAGGGCCTGCTTCAGCTTGGCGTCGCCCTGGATCACGTTGATGAAGTCGAACACCACCCGGCGCTCGCAGCCCATCAGCAGATCCAGGTTGCGCAATCCCACATCGAAATCGATCACCACCGTCTTGTGACCCTTCAGGGCAAGCCCTGTGGCGATGGCGGCGCTGGACGTCGTCTTGCCCACCCCGCCCTTTCCCGAGGTCATTACGATAATCTTCGGCACTAGCTTCTCCGCCAGTTAAGTGTTGCAACCAGTCTCGGCACTGGTCAGGTCAGCGGCTCGATCATCAGCCGTTCCCCTTCCAGAAAGATTTGAACGGCCCTGCCAATAAGGTCCTCCGGGATGTCCTCGCGCACCTGCCAGTGGCCGGCGATGGACACCAGTTCGGCATCCAGGCTCTGGCAGAAGATCCGCGCCGTCTGGTCGCCGGTCACCCCGGCATGGGCGCGGCCGCGCAACCGGCCATAGACATGCACATGGCCGTCGGCCAGCAGCTCAGCCCCGGTGCTGACCGTGGTCATGACCACCAGGTCGCCACCGCGAGCATAGACCTCCTTGCCGGAGCGGATCGGCCGGGTGACCACGGTCGAGCGGGTCTCCGCCGGCTTCTCGGCCACCTGCGGTTCGGCCTCGCGGCTGTCCTCGGACGGCGCCGACCGCCAGACCGGAAAGACGCTCAGCCCCGCCTCGACCGCGGCGCGGTTCTGCTCCTCGGTGCCGTTCTGCACCCCGACCGGTGTCAGCTGGTGCTGCCGGAGGCCGTGAACCAGCTCGCCGAAATGGAACGGCCCGCTGCCCGACAGCCCCTGGAGGTCGAGGACCACCGGCGCATGCCGGAAGAAGGTCGGCGCCTGGGCGATCTTCCGCTCCAGCTGGCTGAAGAAGTTCGGATCGCGCAGATCCACCACCTGCACCACCAGAAGGGTGAAGGTGCCGCCGCGCAGCTTGATCGATTGGGGCATTTCTACGACTGGCGCGTTGGTGAGCGCTGCCACGATAATCCTTTCGTCCCGCCAATTTGGCCCCGGACGGTCCCGATGCGACGAGGAATGGCGGCTGCCGACCAACGCCGGCCGGGGACGTCCGACCGTGTCCCCAGACCGCCGCGGCTCCGGAAAAGGAGGGCCGCGCCCCGCCAATTATCGCGGCCGAATCGACGGAGTCCGGCCGGGGTGTTAACCCAATTTGAATTTAGCGGAAGCTCGCAGTCAATAAAGGCGGCAAAAAGGCATCGGCGGACATGCCCCATTGCCCGGAAACCGCCAGCCAACAAGGGATTTGGCGAATCGGACCGGCCGCTGCCCGTCGCCCGACGGCGCGCCCCGCCGCCCGAGGCGCCGCCGTTGTGACCGCGAACCGGCGAATCGCCGTCCGGAAGGCCGGCATCCGGCGGCGACCGGGGGTTGCCGCCGTCCAAGATTTGTCACGCTACGGTCACCGGCAGCGGGACTAGCATCCAGCCAGCCCGCAATACGGACCGACCTGCCTCAGATGCCGCCTGGGCCCGTCGCAGAGTCGGTTTCGGATCGATGGCCTACGCCCCGATGCCATCGCTCCGGGTCGCCAGGAACGGGTTCAGGGCCGGGCACGCAGACACCGGCCGTGCGGGACCCAGGGACCCGGCCCTCGCGAGGGCCGGGTCCCCATCAGCGCCGTGGAACGGCGCCAAGCCAAGGAGAGGTATCATGGCCCTTTCGGACATGAAGAGACGGCTGCCCGCGATCTGCGTCGCGGCGGCGGCAGTGTTCGCGCTGGCCGCATGCGACGAGCAGAACGCGGCACAGCAGAACGACACGACGGTGCCGCAGGCCGACCAGCAACTCGGCGAGCTGCCATCCGCGACCGAGAAGCCGGTCCCGGCCGATCCGATCGCTCCGGATACGGCGACCGACAACTAGCCGACCCCGTATCGGCGGGTCCCAGCGGCCCGCCGATACCAATCGCGACCGGCGCGCACCGCACCCGGCACTACAGGATCTTCGAGCGACGAAATGTCGTACGGATCGCGTCGCGCATCGCCGCGACGGCGGCGCCCTGGACGCCGCGCGCCGTCTGCAGGACGAAAAAGGAGGCGTGCCGCAGCGTCAGGTCGGGCACCGGTGCCAGCGCGTCGTCCCTGACCGAGACGTTCAGGAGCCCCGCGGCGATCCCGGCATGGACGGCGGCCCGGACGCCGATCCCGCTCTCGCTTGTGAAGACGATGCGATAGGCCCGGCCGGCCGAGTCGAGCCCCGACAGGGCGGTCTCGCGCCACCAGCAGTCGCGATCGAAGACGGCGACCGGCAAGGGGTCGGCGGCGGCGAAGTCCCGGTCGCGGCGGCCCATCCAGATCAGCGCGTCTTCCCGGAGGACCTCGTCGCCGGCGCCCGGCTCGGGCACTTCGTGGACTGCCAGGTCGAGCGCCCCCGCCTTGATGGCGGCGCCGAAGCCGGCGCCGAGCGCGCAGTGGACCTCCAGTTCGACATCGGGATGCCGCGCGGCGAAATCGGCGACGATGCCGGCAAGCGCCGATCGGCTGTGGTCGTCGGGCAGCCCGATCCGTAACCGGCCCTTAAGCCCCTCGCCCCGAAGATCGGCAAGGGTCGCATCCAGCGACCGGGTCACCCGCCGGGCGACGGGGAGCAGGCGATCGCCCGCCTGCGTCAACGTGACCCCCCGCCCGTGGCGGTGGAAGAGTGGCGTGCCGACGATCTCCTCGAGCAGCCTGACCTGCAGGCTCGCCGCCGATTGCGACCGGTTGATGCGTTCGGCGCCGCCGGTGACGCTGCCCGCCTCCGCGATCGCCAGGAATGTCCGCAGATGTTCGCTGTCGAGACGCGCCATAGCTATCAGTTTTTCCGATGGTTGATTTCCAAGATACCCGTTTCGTGAATGTCGGTCGAGGCTCCATGTTGGTTGTCGACTGAAATGGAGCGCCTCGATGTCCGTTGCTCAGGTCCTGCAGGCCGTGCGGCCCTCGACAAGAAACCTATCGGCGATCATCGCCGCGGGGATCGCCGTCGTCGTGGTCTGGCGACCGGGGGTGTCCTGGGAGATCGTGCGGTTCGTCGTTCTCGGCATGGCCCATGTCATGCCCATCGTCGTGCCGGGGATCGTGCTGGCGGCCTGGATCACGGCCAGCGGGGCCGGCGATCGGGTCGCGGCGGTGTTCCACGGTCGACCGGTTCAAACGGTGATCGCCGCAACGCTGGTCGGCGCCATGCTGCCGGTCTGCGGCGTCACGGTGCTTCCGCTCATGGCCGGCCTGCTGGCGGCCGGCGTTCCGATCGCGCCCATCATGGCGTTCTGGCTGGCCTCGCCGATCACCGGCCCGGCGATGATGTCCGCGACCGTCGCCACGCTCGGCTGGGAGTTCGCGGTGGGCAAGGCGCTGGCCGCGATCGGGCTCGGTCTGCTGGGCGGCGGCGTGACCGCGCTGTTCGCCGGCCGGGACTGGGCAAAGACGCCGCTGCGCTCCAACCGCATCGTCGGGTCGCTTGGCGGGGGATGCGGCGGTTGCGGCGCGGCAGGCACCACGTTCGACCCGCGGGTCTGGCGCACGCCAGCCCGGCGCGCCCGGTTTGCGCGGGAATGCTGGTCGATCACGCGGCTGCTCCTGCTGGTGCTGACCCCGGCCTTCGCCGCGGAGTTCCTTCTCAACGCCTGGCTGGAGCCGGATGTCGTCGCGGGCTATGTGGGCCGGGAGAGCGCTCTTGCGGTGCCGCTCGCCGTCATCGTCGGCGGGCCGGCCTATATCGACGGCTATGCCGCGCTGCCGCTGACACGGGCGCTTCTCGAGCACGGCATGTCGTCCGGTGCGGCGATGGCCTTCCTGGTTTCCGGCGGAGTCGTCAGCATCTGGGGCGCGATGGCGATCTTCCCGGTGCTTCGGGTCAAGCCGTTCCTCCTCTACCTCGCCCTGGCGGCCGTGGGCTCGATGTTGTCGGGCTGGATCTTCGGGGCGTTCGTCTGAGCCGCGGATATCCGCCGGCGGCGCAAAAGAAAGCCCCCGCGATGCGGGGGCTCAGTGTTTCAGGGAGGTGCTCGTATCGAGGGAGGACGATCGAGCTGGCCCACCGTGCCTGAAACGGACCCGGTCGGCTGTGATGGGGGTCACGGGCCGACCGACCGGGCCAATGGAGGCCTGAAGGTCCTGCCTTTATATCGAAACGTTATATGTCTTGCAAATATATAATTCTGTGATACGGTTGTGATCACAGGAGTGTGATCTATGGACGTAAAGACTTTGTGCCTTGGCGTGCTGAGCCGGGGCGCGTGTTCCGGCTATGAAATCCGCAAGCAGTTCGAGGAAGGCCCGTTCTCCCATTTCCAGGAGGCCGGGTTCGGCTCGATCTATCCGGCGCTGAAGAAGCTGACCGAGGACGGCCAGGTCACCTGTCAGCAGCACGCGCAGGATTCGCGGCCGGACAAGAAGGTCTACGCCATCACCCAGAAAGGCCGGCATGCCCTGTTCGAGGCCGTCAACCGGGCGCCGGGCGCGGACAAGTTCCGCTCCGACTTCATGTTCATGATGTTCTTCGCCGATCTGATGTCGCCATCGGATCTGGACCGGCGCATTGCCGACCGCGCCGCGTATCACCGCGAGCGGCTCGAATTCCTCCAATCCTGCGAGGACGCGCAACCGCCCGGGGAGCGGTTCGTGCGCAATTTCGGGGTCGCCATGCACCGGGCCGCGCTCGCCTATGTGGAAGAGCATGGGCATGAGCTGATCGGCGAGCTCTTACACAGGGACGTGGCGGAATAAGCCGCCGCCGGCCGCGCCGCCCCACCGGGGCCCCGGCCGGAACCGACCGTACGAGGGGACAAGATGCGACCGTCTTGGTTGATCGCTGCCGTCATCGCGATCGTCGCGACCGGTTGGATATTGTCCGGACAACTTCCGGGCTCCGACTCCGCCGAGGCGGAAGTGAAGCCGGCTGCCGTGGACGAGACCGAGCGGCCGCTGGCCAAGGTCCGGGTCGACCAGGTCTCCGCCGAGCCCATGGTCAACACGCTGATCCTGCAGGGCCGCACGCTGGCGGACCGCAAGGTGGAGATCCGCGCCGAGGCGACCGGCCTGATCGAGGCGGTGCTGGTGACGCGCGGCGCCCACGTCGCCTCCGGCACGGCCCTGGTGCGCATCGATATCGACGACCGACTGGCCAAGCTGGACGAAGCCAACGCCCTCCTCGCCCAACGCCAGATCGAGTTCGACGCGGCCCAGCAGCTCAACGAGCGCGGCTATCGCGCTGACACCCAGCTGGCCCAGTCCCAGGCGGCGCTGGACGCCGCCCGCGCCATGGTCGAGATCGCCGAGCTGGCGGTGGAGAACCTGACCATCCGGGCGCCGTTCGACGGGGCGGTCGAGCATCGCTACGTGGAGATCGGCGACTATGTCGATTACGGCGATCCGGTCGCCATGGTGGTCGATCTGGACCCGCTGCGGATCGTCGGCCAGGTGTCCGAACGCTATCTCGGCCAGATCGAGCTGGGCCGGGTCGGCCTGGCGCGGCTGGTGGACGGCCGCGAGGTCGAGGGCGTGGTCAGCTATGTCGGCACGGTGGCCGACGGCGTGACCCGCACCTTCACCGTGGAGATCGAGATCGACAACCCGGACGGCCAGATGATCGAGGGTCTGACGGCCGAGTTGACCCTGCCGATCGACCAGGTGTCCGGCCACCGCGTCTCACCGGCGGTGCTGAGCCTGTCGCCGGATGGCGACGTCGGCATCAAGGCAGTCGATGCTGAAGGGCTGGTCGTCTTCTACCCGGTCGAGATCCTGGGCGGCAGCGAGGACAGCGTCTGGGTCGGCGGCCTGCCCGAGACCCTGACCATGATCGTGGTCGGCCAGGAATTCGTGCAGGCCGGCCAGCAGGTCGAGTCGGTCTCGGTCGACGAGATCGCGGTGGGAGCCAACCCCTCGTGAACGCATTGATCGACGCCGCCATCAACCGGTCGCGGACGGTCATCGCGACCCTGCTGCTGCTGTTGATCAGCGGCGCGGTGGCCTATGTCAGCATTCCCAAGGAATCCGATCCGGACATCAACATCCCGATCATCTACGTCTCGATGCATCTGGATGGCATTTCGCCGGAGGATTCCGAGCGCCTGATGGTGCGGCCCATGGAAGAGGAGCTGCGCAGCATCGAGGGCGTGAAGGAGATGAGCGCGTCTTCTTACGAGAGCGGCGGCAACGTCGTCCTGGAATTCGATGCCGGCTTCGACGTCGACACCGCCCTGCAGGACGTGCGCGAGGCCGTCGACCGGGTCAAGCCGGACCTGCCCGAGGAGGCCGACGAGCCGACCGTCAACGAGGTCAATCTGAGCCTGTTCCCGGTGCTGGTCGTGACCATGTCCGGCGACGTGCCGGAGCGCACCCTGGTGCGCCTCGCCCGCGACCTGCGGGACGAGATCGAGAGCATCCCGACGGTGCTGGAGGTCGATATCGCCGGCGACCGCGAGGAAGTCGTCGAGATCATCGTCGACCCGCTGCTGGTCGAGAGCTACGGGCTCAACGGCGACGAGATCGTGCAGGTGGTCAGCCGCTCCAACCGGCTGGTGGCGGCCGGCACCCTGGACACCGGCCGCGGCCGCTTCGCGATCAAGGTCCCCGGCCTGTTCGACGGGCTGGAAGACATCCTGAGCCTGCCGGTCAAGGTCCAGGGCGATGCGGTGGTGGAGTTCCGCGACATCGCCACGATCCGCCGTACCTTCGAGGATCCGGAGGGCTTCGCCCGGGTTGACGGGCTGCCGGCGGTGGCGCTGGAAGTCTCCAAGCGCACCGGCGAGAACATCATCGACACCATCGAGGCGGTGCGCGCGGTGGTCGAGGAGGAGAGCGCCCTGTGGCCGGAGACGGTCCAGGTCAGCTTCAGCCAGGACCGGTCGAAAGACATCCGCACCATGCTGAAGGACCTGCAGAACAACGTGATCAGCGCGGTCCTGCTGGTGATGATCGTCGTCGTCGGGGCACTCGGCCTGCGCACGGCGGGCCTGGTCGGCGTGGCCATCCCGGGCTCGTTCCTGACCGGCATCCTGGTGCTGTCGGTGCTGGGGCTGACGGTGAACATCGTGGTGCTGTTCTCGTTGATCCTGGCGGTCGGCATGCTGGTCGACGGCGCCATCGTGGTGACCGAATACGCCGACCGGAAGATGGCCGAGGGGCAGGACCGCAAGGTCGCCTACGGCATGGCCGCCAAGCGCATGGCCTGGCCGATCATCGCCTCCACCGCGACCACGCTCGCCGCCTTCATGCCGCTTCTGTTCTGGCCCGGCGTGGTCGGCGAGTTCATGAAGTATTTGCCGATCACCCTGGTGGCGACGCTGTCCGCCTCGTTGATGATGGCGCTGATCTTCGTGCCGACCCTGGGCGCCTATTTCGGCAAGTACGGAGGTGCTGCCGACGGCAATCAGATGCGCGCCCTGGCCGATGGCGACAAGTTCGAGCCCGAGAAGGTGCGCGGCTTCACCGGCGGCTATCTGAAGCTGCTCACCGTGGCCCTGAAGCATCCGGCCAAGGTGCTGGCGCTGGCGGCGGTCGCCCTGATCGGGACCTGGTATTACTTCGCCACCCACGGCAAGGGCGTGGAATTCTTCCCCGAGGTCGAGCCCGAGCAGGCCATCGTCATGGTCCATGCCCGCGGCAATTTGTCGGTCTTCGAGAAGGACGCCCTGATGCGGGAGGTGGAGCAGCAGGTCCTCACCCTCGCGGACGAATTCTCCTCGGTCTACACCCGCACCGGCCAATCCGGCGACGGCGGCGACGACGTCGCCGAGGACGTGATCGGCCAGATCACCATCGAGCTCAACGATTGGGACGCGCGCCGGCCGGCCGACGAGATCCTGAACGAGATCCGCAGCCTGACCGCCGGGCTCGCCGGCATCTATGTGGAGACGCGCGAGCCGGAGGCCGGGCCGCCGGTCGGCAAACCGGTCCAGGTCGAGTTGAGCTCCCGCTTCCCGCACCTGCTGGACGACGCGGTGGAGACCGTGCGCGCCCATTTCGACGAGATTCCGGGGCTGGTCGACATCGAGGACAGCCGGCCGGTGCCGGCCATCGAATGGCAGATCGCCGTCGACCGCTCGCAGGCCGCCAAATACGGCGTCGACGTCACCGGGGTCGGAGACTCGATCAAGCTGGTCACCAACGGGCTGACGATCGGCGAGTACCGGCCGGACGACAGCGACGAGGAGATCGACATCATCGTCCGCTATCCGGAGTCCTGGCGGAACCTGGAGCAGCTCGACAACATCCGGGTCTCCACCGGCACCTATTCGATCCCGATCAGCAATTTCGTGGAGCGCACGCCGCAGCCCAAGGTCGGCACCCTGAACCGGGTGGACGGCCGCCGGGTGATGACGGTCAAGGCCGACGTGGCCGAGGGCGTGCTGCCCGACACCATCGTCAGCGAGCTGCGCGCGTGGCTGCCCACCGCCGGGCTCGACCCGCGCATCGACTGGGAGTTCAAGGGCGAGGATGAGGAGCAGAAGGCCGCCCAGGCATTCCTCGGCAAGGCGTTCGGCGTGGCGCTGTTCATCATGGCGATCATCCTGGTCACCCAGTTCAACAGCTTCTACAGCGCCGGCCTGATCCTCTCCGCCGTCATCATGTCGACCACCGGCGTGCTGATCGGCCTGATGGTCACCGAGCAGCCCTTCGGCATCGTCATGACCGGCATCGGCGTGATCGCCCTGGCCGGCATCGTGGTGAACAACAACATCGTGCTGATCGACACCTTCGACCGGCTGAGGGAGCACGCGACCGACGCCCGCGAGGCGATCCTGCGCACCGGTGCCCAGCGCCTGCGTCCGGTGCTGCTGACGACGGTCACCACCATCCTCGGCCTGATGCCGATGGTGCTGCGGACCAACATCGATTTCGTCACCCGCCAGGTCTCGTTCGGCGCGCCCTCCACCCAATGGTGGGTCAGCCTGTCGACGGCGATCGCCTTCGGGCTGTCCTTCGCCACGGTGCTGACCCTGGTGGTGACGCCCTCTGCGCTGATGGTGCGGGCCAATGTGGCGGCCTGGCGCGACGCCCGGCGGGCCCGCAGCCGGCAACGCCGGATCGACGCCCGTCCGCAGCCGGCCTCTGGGGAACTCCCCGCCCCCGCCAATCCGCGCCTGGTCGATGCTGCGGAGTAGCATCGCCGCCGCTGATTGTCCGGTAGGGCTGCGCTCGTCCCCCCTCACCCTCCCACGGCTTCGCCGCGGGCCCCGCCCTCTCCCCGAGGAGAGGGAAACCAACATCACGCCAGATTAGAGTCCCCTCTCCTTGGGGAGAGGGTTGCGCAGGCTTGGCGAGGCCGAAGGCGGAGCCCTAGCCGGAGCTGGGTGAGGGGGAAGAAGCCACTGCCTATGGGCCAATCAGTCCTTGAAAGCGTCGATCGCCGCGGCGATCCGGGCGCCGGTGGTCAGCCAGCACAGCGCCCCGAACCCGTAGGCCAGCCAGGCGAACCAGCCCGGCAGCAGGCAGATCGCCACGAACAGCGCGATGGTCTCGGTGCCCTCGGTCAGCCCGCCAATATAGAACAGCGATTTGCGGCCCCGCAGGTCGGTGGTGATGTCGCGCTTGGCGGCCATGATGGCATAGGCCAGGAAGGACGAGCCGGTGCCGACGAAGGAGAAGATCAGGAAGGCGGCGGCCAGGGCCTGGTCCGGCTGGCCCACGGCGAAGCCGAACACCACGCCGGCGTAGAACAGGAAATCCAGCACGATATCGAGATAGCCGCCGAGATCGCTGATCCCGGCATGGCGGGCCACCGCGCCGTCGAGTCCGTCCGCCGCGCGGTTGGCCAGGATCAGCGCCAGGGCCAGCCAGTAGCTCTGGAGGGCGAGCGCCACCATGGCCCCGACGCCGATGGCGAACCCGGCCCAGCTCACCGCATTGGCGCCGATCCCCGCCCCGGCCAGGCCGCGGCCGATTGCATCGAGCGGCGGATCGATCACACGGCGCATCATCGGGTCGAGCATGGACGGAACACTTCGGCACGGCGGCTGGGGCCGGGCATGGATACGCAGCCACGCGTCCCGTTACAACCGGGACCGCCGCTCACGGGCGATGAAAGCGTCGTGACCGGGCCCGGACTTTAGCTTGGATCGCCGCCCGGAACGTCGGTCGGCATCTCCGGCACGTTGAAGACCTGGCCCGGATAGATCAGGTCCGGATTGCGGATCTGGCCGTTATTGGCCTGGTAGATGACCGTGTACTGGATGCCCTCGCCATAGACCCGTCGGGCCAGCCGCCACAGGCTGTTGCCGGGCTGGACGACGACCTGCGAATAGCCGGGCGGTGCCGCGCTGACGGCATCGGCGCGCTGGAACGGCGTCTCCGCCCGCGCCGTCACCGAGCCCGTGGGGTTGACCTCGTCGACCCGCAGCGCATAGACGCCGGGCTCCACCGGATCGGCCGGCTGCACCTCGAACGAGCCATCGGCCTCGGTGCGGGCGGTGCCGACATACTCGTTGTCGAGATAGAGCCGGACGTCGGATTCCGGTGCGGAGCGGCCGCTGACGATCAGCCGGCCGGCCTCGTCATAGTCGACCACGTCGATGCTGACCGGCGCGCCGTCATCGGACGATCCGGGGCCGCTGGACGCCGCGCCGTCCTGTGCCACCGGACGACCGGTGCGCGGCGGCGGCTGTTCGGTGGCGGAGGCGGTGGCCTGGGGCGACTGCAGCACCGTGGTGGCGCCGATCTCGTCTCGCGGCACCAGCAGGGCCAGCGGCTTCTCGCGATCCGGATCGCCCTCGCTGGGCCGGCCGGCGATGTCCTCGCGCGGCTCCGGCGCGATCAGCACGACGACCTGCTCCGACAGCCGCGATTGCGGGCCGGACCGGGCCAGCAGGCCGATCTCATGCTGACCCGGGGTCAGCGGACGGTCGGAGACGAACACCCATTCGCCGCGGCTGTCGGCGGCGACACGGCCGATCTCCCGGTCGCCGTCATAGATGATGACGATCGACCGCGGCTCGGCGCGGCCGGCAATGACCGCGTCGCCGAGCTCGTTCACCCGCACCACATCGAAACTCGGCGGCCGGATCGGCGGCAGAGTCGCCACCTGGTCTTCGGTGAGGATGGTGGTTCCGGCGTCTGGATTGGCCGCGCCGTCGGCGACGGCCGTCTCTGTCGCCGGATCGGTCCGTGGCTGCACGGTCGCCTGTCCGGTCACCGCCATGCCCGGCTGGGTCGTCGTCGCGGTCCCGGTCTGCGGGCCGGAGCCGGTGGTGCCTTCCGCCACCTGAGCCGTCGGCGCGGACGCGGACGGGCTGGCCCCTGCCTGGTCGGTCTGGGCGGTGCCGGGCTGTTCCGGTGTCGACTGGGCGGGGGCCGATGGAGGCGTCCCGAGTTCGGTCGTTGCCGATTGCGTCGGTGCTTGTGGCGCGTTGCCGCCACCGGTCGCGGCCTGCGGCTGCTGGGCCGTTGTGCCGCCGCCCGACAGCGCGGAATTCGAGCCGCCGGCCGGCTCGGCCGTCGCATCAGGCGTGGCGGCAATCTGAGGCGCGGTCTGCTGGCCGGAGGTGGCGGGTGTCTCGGTTGCCGTGGACGATTGCGGCGGCTGGCTTGCAGAAGTACCGGCGGCGGTGCCTGTGGCGACGGGGGTTTGGGAAGCCGGAGTGCCGGCCACCTGTTCGGAATCGTCGCGGGTGATGTACCAGCCGGCCGCCAGAAGGATGATCGCGATGACGATGGCGGCGGCGATCGCCGCGCCTACGACACGCTTGTCACGCTTGTCCAAGCTTCCATCCTCGCCGTTGGGCAAAGCCGAGTTCGGCGCCGCGCAACGGTCTGCGTACCCAGGTCCGCCGGCCCGCCACGATCGCGTGACGCACAGGGCGGGTAGCGGCTTTTAAACCATTCTGCGCTATTATCATTGGAAGTATGTACGGTCCCGGCGGCCGCCAAGTCAAATCCACCAGGAGCAGCAATGACAGAGGTGCGGGCGATTTGCGTTTATTGCGGTTCCTCCAACCGCGTTGACGAGCGCCACAAGGACTCCGCCCGCCGAATCGGTCGCGAGATTGGCGAACGCGGATTGCAGCTGGTCTATGGCGGCGGTCGCGTCGGCCTGATGGGCATCGCCGCAGACGCCACCCTGGCGGCCGGCGGCGAGGTAATCGGCATCATCCCCGGCCATATCCAGGAGCTGGAGGTCGAGCATACCGGCCTGACCGAGCTGCACGTGGTCGACAGCATGCACACCCGCAAGCGCTTGATGTTCGATCGCTCCGACGCCTTCGTGGTGCTGCCCGGCGGGCTCGGCACCCTGGACGAGACCTTCGAGATCATCACCTGGAAGCAGCTTGGCCTGCACGACAAGCCGGTGATCATCGTCGATGCCGACGGCTATTGGCGGCCGATGCTGGACATGCTGGAGCACATGATCGGCGCGGGCTTCGCCCGGCCGGAGCACCGCGGCCTGTTTCGCGTGGTCGAGGACGTGGATGCGGTGTTCGACGCCCTGGCGCTGGAACCTGAGCCGGTGATCGAGCCGCAGGCGAAGTGGATGTAGCCGTCCGCCGCGGTCCACGGCCGCGGCAGCCCAATCGTTAATCGCGCGTAAACCATTTCCGGGCAATGGTCGGACCTGGCCGCATGACATCCAGTGAGTCTGTCCATGTCCCGATCCGCGCGAAACGCCGTGCGCCGATGTGAGCGAGCGGCCTGCCTGTTCGTCCTGACCGCACTCCTGTCCGCCTGCGTCACCAACAGCGCCCCGTCCAGGCCGGCCGGTCCGGTCGGGTTCGGCGTCACCTCCTCGGAACTGCACGGCGCGATGCCGCTGGACCGGTTCTCCCAGACCATCGCCGAGCAGGAAGCCCAGCTTAAGACGCCGGCCTCCGGCCGCGAGGCGGCCCCGATCCAGGTTGCCGCCGCCACTGTGGTCACTGACGGCGTCGGCAGCTTCGCCCGGTTCCGCGGCGACTTCCTGACCGCTGTCGTGGCCGAGCGGCGCGGCGAGTATCTGGATCACATCCTGTTCCCGCTGCGGCTGGTGGATTATCGGCCCAGCACCGGCAGCGGGCGCACGGTGTCGGCCAGCCGCTTCAACGCCGAAATGATCTATGATGCCAACACCCTGCAGCGGACCGGCGCGCCGCCCCTGCCCCTGGGCGAGACCTTCACCGGCGTCGGCAGCGAGGCGATGTATTGGGGCGACCGGCTGCTGGTCTTCCGCCCGGTGGAGGGTCGCTGGATGCTGACCGAGGCCGGCTCCTGCGAGCACCGCGACTGCAAACCGGCCGATTTGCTGTGCCAGGGCTTCGACACGCGGCGCGCCTTTCCCGGCCGGACGCCGCACGGCTATGAGGATTTCGCCGCGTTCTACCGCGCCTTCTTCTGCATGAGCCACGACCTGTCGGGCGCCACCGAGGCCTCGCCCGCCGGCTCCGCCCTGACCTCGCGGATCCAGTTCCCGCTGCCCACTTTCCGGCCGATGCCGGATGCGGAGGTGGCGGTGGACGAGCCGGTCACACTGGGCGTCGACGAGTTCGAGCCGGGCATGCTGTTCCCGGCACGCCGGGCGGTTCCGGCCACGGTGCTGGACGGCACCCAGGCGCTGGCCATCGTCGGCGCCGATGCCGGCCACCAGGTCGCCGCCGTCTTCACCCGCATTGACGGGCTCTGGTACCTGACCGGCCTGCTCGGCTAGAGCATTTCCCGCGACGCCGGGTTGTCCGCGCCGGCGTCCAACACACCCCCGTGATGCGCGGTTTGCCCGGTCGCGGCGCGATGCTATAAGGCGGCGCGCCCGGGACCGGGCACTCTCTGCATCACGAGGAGTCGGCGGGAATGAACAAGATCAAGGTCGCCAACCCGATTGTCGAGTTGGACGGCGACGAGATGACCCGGATCATCTGGGCCTTCATCAAGAACAAGCTGATCCTGCCCTATCTCGACATCGACCTGAAGTATTACGACCTGGGCATCGAGTCCCGCGACGCCACCGACGACAAGATCACCGTCGATGCCGCCAACGCCATCAAGCAGCACGGCGTCGGCGTCAAATGCGCCACCATCACGCCGGACGAGGCGCGGGTCGAGGAGTTCGACCTGAAGGAGATGTGGCGGTCGCCCAACGGCACCATCCGCAACATCCTGGACGGCACGGTGTTCCGCGAGCCGATCATCTGCCGCAACGTGCCGCGCCTGGTGCCGGGCTGGAGCAAGCCGATCATCATCGGCCGCCACGCCTTCGGCGACCAGTATCGGGCGACCGATTTCCGCATCCCGGGCGCCGGCATCCTGAGCATCACCTTCACCCCGCGCGACGGCGGCGAGACCATTCGCCACCAGGTCTTCGAGTTCGAGGGCAGCGGTGTGGCGATGGCCATGTACAACCTGGACGAGTCGATCCGCGGCTTCGCGCGCGCCTGCTTCAACTACGGCCTGCAGCGCAGCGTGCCGGTCTACCTGTCCACCAAGAACACCATCCTCAAGGCCTATGACGGCCGCTTCAAGGACCTGTTCCAGGAGGTCTTCGACGCCGAGTTCGCCACCAAGTTCTCGTCCGCCGGCCTGACCTACGAGCACCGGCTGATCGACGACATGGTCGCCGCCGCCCTGAAATGGGAGGGCGGCTTCGTCTGGGCGGCCAAGAACTACGATGGCGACGTGCAGTCCGACACCGTCGCCCAGGGCTTCGGCTCGCTCGGGCTGATGACCTCCGTGCTGATGACCCCGGCCGGCGACGTGGTCGAGGCGGAGGCGGCGCATGGCACCGTCACCCGCCACTACCGCCAGCACCAGAAGGGCCAGGAGACCTCGACCAACCCGATCGCCTCGATCTTCGCCTGGACCCGCGGCCTCACCTACCGCGCCAAGTTCGACGACACGCCGGACGTCGGCGCCTTCGCCGAGACCCTGGAGCGGGTCTGCGTCGAGACGGTGGAATCCGGCCACATGACCAAGGATCTGGCGATCCTGATCGGCCCCGAGCAGCCCTGGCTCACCACCAACCAGTTCCTCGACAAGCTGGACGAGGGGCTGAAGGCGGAAATGGCCAGGGACTGACCGGGTCGGGCGATTGACGCGCCGCCTTGGGCCCCAACTACACGGCGTCGTCCCCGGACTTGATCCGGGGACGACGATTGGTTCGCTACACTTCCGGCCCAAAGATCACCCGACCCTGCGGTCGAAATACCTGTCGATGACACGATAGGGGTAGCGCTTCGGCGGCCGCGATACCGCGTCGAGCTCGGCCAGTTCGGCGGCCTCCAGGGTCACCTCGGTCGCGCCGAGCGACTCCTCGAGCTGCGCGGCGGTTCGTGCGCCGACCACGGTGACGGCGACGGCCGGCCGCGCCAGCGTCCAGGCCAGCGCGATCTGCGCGGGCGTGGCGTCATGGCGATCCGCGATCGTGCGCAACGCGGAGAGGATCGACCAGTTGGCGTCGGTGTTGCGCCGAGTCCAATGCTCCTCATCGGCATCCGCCGCCGTCTCGATCCGCCCCTCACCGGGTTGATCGCCGGGCCGGTACTTGCCGGTCAGGAAGCCCTGGCCCAACGGCCCCCAGCAATGCATGGCAATCCCGTGCCGCCGGAAGCCATCGAAGAAATCGTCCTCGATATCGCGGCACACCAGGCTGTACTGGTACTGCGCCGCGACGACAGGCATCGGCGCCCGCAGCACGGCCTCGGCCGCCGACCAGGCGGGGAAATTGGAGAGGCCGACCGCACGGATCTTGCCGGCGCGCCAGGCGGTCTCGACCGCCGACCACGTCTCCTCGATCGCCGTCAGGCGGTCCGGTCCGTGCAGGTACCAGAGGTCGATATAGTCGGTTTCCAACCGGCGCAGGCTCGACTCGATCTCGGTCAGCACCGCCGTGCGCGTGAGCCCGGCGCCCGGGTCGAGCGGGCGGTCGACGAGTTGCGCCCCGCCCTTGCTCGCCAGCACGACAGACTGCCGCCGGCCCCGCAGCGCGGCACCCAGAACCTCCTCCGACCGACCGCCGGCATAGCGGTTCGCGGTGTCGAGATAGGTGCCGCCGGCGTCGAGAAAGGTGTCGATGATCCGCTCCGAGCCGGCCGCGTCCACCGTTGCCGGCCTGTCGCCGCCAAACAGCATGGTGCCCAGGCAAAGCCGGGACACCGCAATTCCGCTGGCGCCCAATGTGGTATATTTCATTTCTGGTGCTTGCTCCTCACCCTGCGTGTCTGTCCAGTGCGATATGAGAGTGAGACCGCTGATATTCATAGAACCAGAATCGCGATCTGAATTGCAGAAATGAAACACTTCGACTGGGACGATCTGCGGCTGTTCCTGGCCGTCGCCCGGGCGGGCGGCCTGACAGCGGCGGCGGCGCGCTCCGGGGCCAGCCCGGCGACGCTTGGGCGCCGTATGACGGCGTTGGAGAGGTCGTTGGGCACGCGCCTGTTTCACCGGCGGCGCGACGGCTATGCGCTGACCCGCACCGGGACCGAATTGTTGTCGCGCGGCCTCGACACGGAGCGTGCGGTTCTGTCGATCGAGCGCTGGTCCGCCGCATCCACGCCGCCGCCGGTCGTCCGCATCGCCTCCGGCAGCTGGACCAGCGCCTTCCTGGCGACCCATGCGGAGACCATCGCCGGCAAAGCGCCGCGACACGGGTTGGAGATCGTGACCGGATCGGCCTCGGTGGACCTGGTGCGGCGGGAGGCCGATCTCGGCATCCGCAACCGCCGGCCGACCACGCCGGGCCTAGCCGGACGGCGGCTCGGGCCGGTCGCCTTCGCCGCCTATGCGGCCGCGCGCGCGGAGGAGCCGCACGCCGACGACGAAGCGTTCCTGGATGCCGACTGGATCCTGTTCCGGCCGCCGGACACCGTGGTCCCGTCGGCGTCATGGCTGGAGCGGCGGATCGGCCGCCCGCCGGTGCTGCGCTGCTCAGACGCGCGAACCGTGCTTGACGCCGCGGCCGTCGGGGCCGGCCGGTGCATCCTGCCCTGCTTCATCGGGGACGCCGACGGCAGGCTGCACCGCATCTCAGGGCCGATCGCGGATCTTGCGCATGATCAGTGGCTGGTCAGCCATGACGAGGACCGGCACAACCGGCCCATTCGCCTGGTCGCCGACCGGATTGCCGCGCTGATCCGCGGCCACAGGGCGTTGTTCGCAGGAGAAAAGGAACGGGCGGCCGATCCGGAGGACCGACCGCCCGGTTGATGCCTCGTATCGGGTGCTAGCCGTGGGCGGCGCGGCGTTCGGCGTCGCGGCGCTTGGGCTGTGGCGGCTGGTAGGCCATCTTCAGATGCTCGGCGCAGTAGGACGTGCCCTCCACCGCGGGCTTGCCGCAGAAGCGGAAGCCAGGCTGCTTGGGGTCGCCGTGGGGCCAGCGGCACATGCGCTCGGTCAGCGACAGGATGGTCGCGCCGCCACCGGGCAGCAACTCGACCACATTGTCCACCGGCGCCTTGGGGGCCGGCTGGGCCGGGGCGGGCGTCGGCGTGCCGTTGGCCAGCGGCGCCGGCTGCTTCGGCTTGACCTTGCGCTCCTTGATCGGCGACGGACGGCCGGCCAGTCCAAGGCGGTGCGCCTTGCCGATCACCGCGTTGCGGGACATGCCGCCGATGATCTCGGCGATCTCGCTGGCGCTCTTGCCCGAGCCCCAGTACTGCCGCAGCACCGCGACTTTCTCTTCCGTCCAACTCATCAGACGCTCTCCCTCGTACCCGCAGCTGGGCAATGGCCCACACGTAGAGGCTATCCCGAAATGTGGTAGCCACCCGGCGTGAAGGTACTACATGAAGCGGCAATTGAATAGCCGGAAGCGGCGCCGGCGCGCGATTTCCTGTTGATAAGTGTGATTTCGGACCCGTGCGGAAAGCCGGCGCGATCGCCGGCGCCCCCTCCCCTCAGGCCAGGACGGCCTCGATCGCGGCCAGGGCGTCTGGCGCCTTGGCGCCGTCCGGGCCGCCGGCCTGCGCCATGTCCGGGCGGCCGCCACCGCCCTTGCCGCCCAGCGCGGTGGATCCCGTGCGGACCAGCTCCACCGCGTTGAAGCGGCCGGTGAGATCCTCGGTCACGCCGACGACGATGGAGGCCTTGCCATCGTTGACGGCGATCAGGGCGGTGACGCCCGTGCCCATCTGCTTCTTCAAATCGTCGGCCATGGGCTTCAGATCCTTGGGCGGCACGCCGTCCAGAACCAGCCCGGCGAACTTCACGTCGCCGATCTCCTTGACCTGGGTGCCGCCGCCGGAACCGCCGCCACTGGCCAGCTTGCGCCGGAGGTCCTCGTTCTCGCGTTCCTTCTGCCGGCGGTCCTCGACCACGGCGGCGATCCGGTCGGGCAGTTCCGCGGGCGTGGTCTTCAGCGCCGCGGCCGACCGGGCGACGAGGTCTTCCAGCTCCGCGGCGAAGGCCACGACGCCGGCGCCGCTCAGCGCCTCGATACGCCGCACGCCGGCCGCCACTGCGCCCTCGCCGACGATCTTGAAGCTGCCGATATCGCCGGTGCGGCCGACATGGGTGCCGCCGCACAGCTCCAGCGAATAGAAGCGGTTGCCGTCGCGGCCCATGCTGACGACCCGGACCACCTCGCCGTATTTCTCGCCGAAGAGCGCCATGGCGCCCTCGGCGATCGCTTCGTCCGGGGTCATCAGCCGGGTCACCACCTCGGCGTTCTCGCGCACCCGGGCATTGACCTCGGCCTCGACCGCCAGCACGTCCTCGCGGCTGAGCGCGCGCGGATGGCTGATGTCGAAGCGTAACCGGTCCGGCGCCACCAGGGAGCCCTTCTGGGCGACATGGGTGCCGAGCCTGCGGCGCAGCGCCTCGTGCAGCAGGTGGGTGGCGGAATGGTTGGCTCGAATGGAGTCGCGGCGGTCGCTGTCGACCGACATCTCTACCGCCTCGCCGACGGAGAGCGTGCCCTTGGACACGGTGCCGAGATGCACGAACAGGTCGCCCAGCTTCTTCTGGGTGTCGGTGATGCGGATCTCGCCGCCATCGGCGGTGAACAGCCCGCCCGAGTCGCCGACCTGGCCGCCCGACTCGCCGTAGAACGGCGTCTGGTTGGCGATCACCGCGACCTCCTGGCCGGATTTGGCGCTGTCGACCGGCTTGCCGTCGACCACCAGCGCCAGCACCTGGCCTTCGGCGCGCACGGTCTCGTAGCCGAGGAAATCGGTGGCGCCCGTCTTCTCCTTGATGTCGAACCAGACCTGCTCGGTCGCCGCCTCGCCGGAGCCGGCCCAGCTCTTGCGGGCCTGGGCGCGCTGCTTCTCCATGGAGGCGTCGAAGCCGGCGGTCTCCACCGTCTTGCGCTGGCCGCGCATGACGTCCTCGGTCAGGTCCAGGGGGAAGCCATAGGTGTCGTAGAGCTTGAAGGCGATGTCGCCGGGCAGCGCGCCGCCGTCCGGGACCTTTCCGGATGCCTCGCCCAGCAGCTTCATGCCGCGGTCCAGTGTCCGCTTGAACAGCGTCTCTTCCAGCTTCAGGGTCTCGGTGATCAGCGCCTCGGCCCGAGAGAGCTCCGGGAATGCGGCGCCCATCTCGGAGACCAGTGCCGGAACCAGCCGCCACATCACCGGGTCCTTGGCCCCCATCAGATGGGCGTGGCGCATGGCGCGGCGCATGATCCGGCGCAGCACATAGCCGCGACCCTCGTTCGACGGCGTGATGTTCTCGGCGATCAGGAAGCTCGCGGCGCGCAGGTGATCGGCCATCACCCGGTGCGAGACAGCATGTTCACCGTCCGGCGAGACGCCGGTCGCGTCGGCGGAGGCCTCGATCAGCGTCCGCATCAGGTCGATGTCGTAATTGTCGTGCCTGCCCTGCAGCACGGCGGCCAGGCGCTCCAGCCCCATGCCGGTGTCGATCGACGGCTTGGGCAGGTCGATGCGCTTGTCCTTGCTGACCTGCTCGTACTGCATGAAGACGAGGTTCCAGACCTCGATGAAGCGGTCGCCATCCTCGTCCGGGCTGCCCGGAGGGCCGCCGGGGATGCCGGGGCCATGGTCGTAGAAGATCTCCGAGCAGGGCCCGCAGGGGCCGGTGTCGCCCATGGACCAGAAATTGTCCGAGGTGGCGATGCGCAGCACCTTCTCGTCCGGCAAGCCGGCGATCTTCTTCCAGAGAGTGGCCGCGTCCTCGTCCTCGGCGTAGACGGTGACCAGCAGCTTGTCCTCGGGCAGGCCGAAGCCGTTGGTCAGCAGGTCCCAGGCGCGCTCGATGGCGACGTCCTTGAAATAGTCGCCGAACGAGAAGTTCCCCAGCATCTCGAAGAAGGTGTGGTGCCGGGCCGTATAGCCGACGTTTTCCAGGTCGTTGTGCTTGCCGCCGGCGCGCAGGCATTTCTGCGAGGTGACCGCGCGGGAGTAGTCGCGGGTCTCCTGGCCGATGAAGACGTTCTTGAACGGCACCATGCCCGCGCTGGTGAACATCAGCGTCGGGTCGTTGCGCGGCACCACCGGGCCGGACGCCACGACCTCATGGCCGTGGTCGCGGAAATACTCCAGAAACGTCGTCCTGATCTCGCTGGTCTTCATCGCGCTCGTGCCCAACCGCGCGGCGGCCCCGCCCCATGGCGACGGGCCGCGCTTCCGGCCGTCATGGCCGGGCGCGGCCCGCCTTGTACCGTGTCCGGGAGGGACGAGTCCAGCGGCCGACCGGCGCCGTCGGACCCGCCGGCAGGCCGGCCCGACCGCGATGCCGCGAGCGCGGCGGCTAGGCCTTCTCGGGCTCCGCTTCCGCCCCGTCAGCCTCTGCGGCGTCCGCGCCGTCCTCGCCCAGCATCATGCGCTCGGAGACGAGGCCGGCATTCTGCCGCACCTTGTGCTCGATATCCGCGGCCATCTCCGGATTGTCGCGCAGGAAGCCCTTGGCGTTCTCGCGGCCCTGGCCGATGCGCTGGCCGTCATAGGAGAACCACGCGCCGGCCTTCTCCACGACGCCGGCCTGCACGCCGAGATCGAGAAGCTCGCCGGTCTTCGACACGCCCTCGCCATACATGATGTCGAACTCGACGGTGCGGAACGGTGGCGCCATCTTGTTCTTCACCACCTTCACCCGGGTCTGGTTGCCGACCACCGTGTCGCGGTCCTTGATGGCACCGATACGGCGGATGTCGAGGCGGATGGTGGCGTAGAACTTGAGCGCGTTGCCGCCGGTGGTGGTCTCCGGGCTGCCGAACATGACGCCGATCTTCAGCCGGATCTGGTTGATGAAGACGACCAGGCAGTTCGACCGGGCGATCGAGGACGTCAGCTTGCGCAGCGCCTGGCTCATGAGCCGGGCCTGCAGGCCGACATGGCTGTCGCCCATCTCGCCTTCCAGCTCGGCGCGCGGCACCAGGGCGGCGACCGAATCGACCACCAGCACGTCGATGGCGCCGGAGCGCACCAGGGTGTCGGCGATCTCCAGCGCCTGCTCGCCGGCATCCGGCTGGGAGATCAGCAGCTCGTCGACGTCGACGCCCAGCTTGCGGGCGTAGGTCGGATCGAGTGCGTGCTCCGCGTCGATGAAGGCCGCCGTGCCGCCCGCCTTCTGCGCCTCGGCCACCGCATGGAGGGCAAGCGTCGTCTTGCCCGAGCTTTCCGGACCGTAGATCTCGACGATCCGGCCCTTGGGCAGGCCGCCGATGCCCAGCGCGATATCGAGGCCGAGCGAGCCGGTGGAGACGACTTCGGCGTCCACCTGCTGGCGGGCGCCGAGCTTCATCACCGAGCCCTTGCCGAACGCACGCTCGATCTGCACCAGGGCGGCGTCGAGCGCCTTGTCTTTATCCATGGACGACCTTTCAACCAGGCGAAGCTGCGCAGACGACATCTCTTCAGTCCCTCTTGCAATAGCGGATGACGGGCTTCAACGCCATGGCGGCGTGCGTCGACGTGCAATGTACCTGTTTTGTTCCATTTCGCCAAGAAGTTTTAACGTGCTGATGGAAAAAGACTATTCGGACCATGTTCGCGAGACGTTCGGGCACGCCACACCCAGGGACCACGGCGGTCGATACGATGCGTGGGATTCGTCCCGGCGGCCGGTCACCGCACGGTGATGCCCGACGGCGTCGTGGTCAGTGCCTCCGGCCCGGCCTCCCCCAGCAGGACGGTGTTGGAGAGGAAATAGTCTCCCTGCCCGGTGCCCATCAGCCAGGACATGACATGGAAGGTCATGCCCGTCTGGATCATGAGGTCGCTGTCGGACCGGAGGCCCGTGACCTTGTTGCCGCCGGTCCAGCTGGGCGGGAAGCCGATCCCGACCGCATAGCCGCAATGGTGCCGCCGGTAATGGGCAAGGCCCGCCGCGTCGACGACGCCCTGCCAGGCGGCATAGACATCGCGGGCCTTCGCCCCCGGCTGCAGGGCCGCCAGCACGGCATCGAAGGCGTCATGGGCAATGCCGCACATATGCCGCGCGGAGTCGGGGGCCTCGCCCAGGAAGACGACGCGTCCCATGGGGGCGTTGTATCGGTCGACGCAGCCGGCAATCTCCAGGAACACCATCTCGCCCTCGGCAAAGCGGCCATCGCCCCAGCTGGTGTGTTCCTCTCCAAGGCGGGAGGCGGGCCGGATGAAGGGCCCGAAGCCCGGATAGGTGCCGCCGGCCTCGAACATCGCGCGGTGGCATTCCGCGGCGACCTCCCCCTCGGAGGCGCCGGCGCGCAGCGCCTCGATGGCGGCCGCCGTGGCGGCGTCGGACACGCGGGCCGCCTTGCGGACGGACTCCTGTTCGGCGGCGCTCTTCACCAGGCGCAGGTCATCGACCATGCCGCTGACGTCCAACCAGAGCGCCGAGGGCAGGCTGTCCATGAGCGCCCCGCCGAGCCCGAAAGGCAGGCCGGACGACCAGGATTCGAAGCCGATGCGGAAGATCCCGTTGGCGCGGTCCGCCGCACTCGTGCTCACGGCGAGCCGGTCCGGCCCCTGCAAGGACAGGGTCTCGAGGATGGGGCCGGCGATATCGGCCACGGACTGACCGTCCGCATGGCCCGAGAAGCGGGCATTGCGGACCTGGTTGGTGATGGTCACCCGCTCCATCTCCCGGGTGACCAGGGTCATTTCGCCCACGGCCGGAACGATCAGCAGATGCGGGGCGAAATAGCCCCAATGATCCAACCCGGTCAGATAGAAGATGTTCTCCGGCGCCGAGATAAGGCACAGCGCCAGGCTGCGGTCGTCCATTTGCTGCCGGACAGCCGCCAACCGGTCGGCGTATTCCTGGTCGGTGACCATGGGATCCCGTCATCGCCCGGCGGACCGCGAGCCGGCCGCCGAATTGGCCCATGCCCGAGGACGCCCTGGGCGCCCCTTCTCGCGGTTTCGATAGCGCGCCAGCGCTTGGACAGGAAACCATAGGCGGTTGCGCAGGACAACGGATCGCGGGCGGATCGGGGTGGCGGACCGGGCGGTCCTGCCGCCCCGTCCCGGTGCCGTCGCGGCATCCGGACATGACAAAGCCCCCTGAGACTACGGGGGCCTGTGGCTCGTCTTTGATCGGTGTACGGACGGGTTGCGCCCATCCTTGCCGACCTGTCCACCCCCGTTTCCAGGGGTATCGGGCCAACGCTGGCTGCTTGGGGCCGCCACTCCTCAGCAGGTATGGCTGTTCGCTGCCTTCCAGCCGTGGTGGGGTGCGCATCCCACGGCGGCCGGTCCCTCAGCAAAGACCGTCGGCTTGCGGCCTCGGGCCCTCCGCGTTCCCCGAAGGGCGCGGACTTAAGCGTCTTTCACCATACCCCGGCCAGCACTTTCGCTTCTCGCTGCACGGTGCCGGGTTCGAACCGGCGACCCACTGCTTAAGAGGCAGTTGCTCTATCCACTGAGCTAACTGTGCCACCTACGACGACGAGGCTGGCCCGTGCCTCCGGTCCCTTTTGGGGATCGGAATTGCACTCGCCGTCTGTATCTTGGGCGTGAACCCGCGACACCGCTCCTGAGGACGTTTCCGCCCCGCGGAACTGCGGCCCGCGCTCGACTCACCGGTCTCGCACTCGAACCGCTACCCGTTTGCCGGAAATGCCTTGCGGCGGATCGATGGCCGGCCTCCGTCCCCGGAGGCCCGTTGGGGGCAACCGTCGGCCACCCCGTATCCCTTCGGCCCATCACCGCTTAGACACCGTGCCGCCATTGCTGACGGCCGCCCTCGCGGGCGTGGCATCGGGCTTGCCTGGACGGACCCCCGAAGGGGCGACGGTATGTAGGCCTTCCGTCTTTACCCGCCTCGCGACGGGCTGTCCTGATGACCCCAGGCAACCGGCGAGCTTTTTAGTCGAATTGTCGGAGAATTGCAAATAAAACCCGAACAACGATGTTGCTTTGTTTGGGCTCTTCAATAGCGGTCGAAGTCGCCAAATGCCGCGAAAGACTTACTTTCTGTCCGGGAAGTGTCCGAAGACGGATGGCAAGACGGATCGGGAGTCGCCGGACTAAGAGGGATTCGCTAGGCTCGGGCAAAGATCCCTCTCATGGAGCAGAGCCATGTCCGAATTCGTCGGCAGCGCACATGACGCCGTCGGCCAGTTGCAGGCGCAGGTCCAGCGTCTCTACGACAGCAATGCGCGGCTGATCCGGGCGGTGCAGGCCGTGGTGGATGCGCGGCACGAGCCGGACCGACTGCAATCGGCCATCGACAAGGCGGAGACGGAGATCGCCCTGGCCCAGCGGGCGCGCTAGCCCGCCATCCTAGCCGGCGTCGGGGAACTCCAGGTCGTCCAGCATCTCCGCCGCCAGCCGCAAGGCGCCGCCGGTGGCCGCCGCCATGGGCGGCAGGATCAGCCATTCCAGGGTCCAGGCGGCGCCGGAGCGCTCGGTCTCGTGCACCAGCGCATGATGCGCCGCGGAGACCTGGGTGGCATTGAAGCGAGCCAGCGCAACCAGCGTCTCCGCAGCGACCGGGTTGGATTTGTGGGCCATGGCTGAGGACCCGCCGCCGGTTCGGAACCGCACCTCGCCGATCTCGTTCTGCGCCATGATCGCGATGTCCTGGCCGATCTTGCCCAGGCTGCCGGTGACCAGGGACAGCCAACCGGCCAGTTCGGCGATGCGGTCGCGGACCGTGTGCCAGACAGGGTCGGGCGAGCCGAGATCGAGCGCCTTGGCCAGGCGCGCGGCCACCGCGTCACCCTTGTCGCCCAGCGCGGCGCGCGTTCCCACCGGCCCGCCGAACTGCAGCACGAGCAGCCGCGGGGTCAGATCCGCGAGCCGGGCGCGATGGTCGTCGAGCGGCGCCCTCCAGGCCGCAATGCGGTCGCCGAGGCGGATCGGCAGTGCCCGCTGCATCCGCGTGCGCCCGATGATCTCGCGATCGCCCTCGGCCTCCGCCAGCCGGGAAAGCGATGCCGAGAGTCCCTGGAGCCGATCGCCGAACTCCGCCAGCAACGGCTTCAGGCGCAGCACCAGCGCGGTATCGATGACATCCTGGCTCGTCGATCCATGATGCACGTGCGCCGCATGGGGATCGCCGATCGCCTTTCGTAGCTGGCCGATCAGGTTCGGGACGACCATGCCGTCGCGGTGGGTGCCCGCCGCAAGCGCCGTCATGTCGGGCTGGAATTGGTCGCACGCCTCGGCGATAGCGTCGGCGGCATCAGCCGGGATGACACCCTCGGCGGCCTCCGCGCGGGCCAGCGCCGCCTCGAAGGACAGCATGGCGCGAAGCTCGGACTCGAACGAGAACGCCGCCGCGACCGCCTCATCGCCGACGAGCCCGGCCAGCAGCGGATGGTCGAAGGCCGAAATGGTCATAGCCGCCGATCCCGAGCGTCATTCCAACCCCACACGTCGTCCCCGGACTTGATCCGGGGACCCATGGCTGCCGACAGCACAACCGTCGCAAATCTGGCGCCTTCGGTGGAATGGGTCCCCGGATCAAGCCCGGGGACGACGCCGTGTGAGTGTCGGGGTCCCAGTGCCGCTGCCATCACACCGCCTCCAGCGCGATGGCGATGCCCTGTCCAACGCCGATGCACATGGTAGCCAGGGCGCGCTGGCCGCCGCGGCGCTTCAGCTCCAGGGCAGCGGTGCCGGTAATGCGGGCGCCGGACATGCCCAGCGGATGGCCAAGCGCAATGGCGCCGCCATTGGAGTTCACATGGGCCGCATCGTCGGGGAGGCCGAGGTCTCGCAGCACGGCCAGGGCCTGGCTGGCGAAGGCCTCATTCAACTCAACGACATCGAACTCCGCCGGCGCCATGTCCAGGCGGGCGGCGAGCGCCCGGCTGGCCGGGGCCGGGCCGATGCCCATGATGTGCGGCGGCACCCCGGCGGTAGCGCCACCGAGGATGCGGGCGATCGGGGTCAGGCCGTGCCGCGCGGCGGCGGCTTCCGACGCCACGATCAGGGCCGCCGCGCCGTCATTGACGCCGGAGGCGTTCCCGGCGGTGACCGTGCCGTCCTCGCGGAACGGTGCGGGAAGCCGGGCCAGCACCTCAAGCGAGGTGTCGGCGCGGGGATGCTCGTCGCGGTCGACGATCCTCGGATCGCCCTTCCGCTGCGGGATGGTGACCGGGGTGATCTCGGCGGCGAGATGGCCGGCGCCGGCCGCCGCGCGTTGCTGCGAGCGCAGGGCGAAGGCGTCCTGGTCTGCACGGGTCACCTGGAACTCCTCGGCGACGTTCTCGGCGGTCTCCGGCATGGAGTCGACGCCGTATTGCGCCTTCATGGCCGGGTTGACGAAGCGCCAGCCGATCGTCGTGTCGAAGATCTCCGCCCGGCGGGAGAAGGCGGTCTCTGCCTTGGGCATGACCAGCGGTGCGCGGGACATGGATTCGACCCCGCCGGCGACCATCAGCTCCGCCTCCCCGGCCTTGATGGCGCGCGCGGCCGTCACCACCGCGTCCATGCCGGAGCCGCAGAGACGGTTGATCGTGGCGCCCGGCACGGCCTGCGGCAGACCCGCCAGCAGCAGGGCCATCCGCGCGACGTTGCGGTTGTCCTCACCGGCCTGGTTGGCGCAGCCGAGGATCACGTCGTCAACCGCCTCCCAGTCGACATCGCTGTTGCGGTCCATCAGCGCCTTGAGCGGGATCGCCGCCAGATCGTCCGGCCGCACCGACGCAAGCGATCCGCCGAAGCGGCCGATCGGCGTGCGGATATAGTCGCAGAGGAAGGCTTCGGCCATGTCTTACTCCTCGGCCGGGCCGCGATGGGCCGCCTCAGTCCGCGCCTTCAGATCCCGCAGGACGGACAGCTCCTCGGCGGTCGGCGGCGGCGTCTCGATGACGTCGTCGGCGAAGGCGACGGTCCAGCCGACGGTGTCACGCACCTGATCCCGGGTCACGCCGGGGTGCAGGGAGACGATGGTGAATTCGCGGCTGTCCGGGTCGGGCTCCCAGCAGGCCAGGTCTGTCATCATGCGGGTCGGCCCCTTGGTGTGGACGCCGAGCCGGGCGCGGCTGTCGCCGCCGGTGCCGTGGCCGAGCGAAGTGACGAAGTCGATGGTGTCCACGAAGCCGCGTTTCGACTGCTTCATAGTGACGAAGATCTCGCCGCAGGAGACGGCGATCTCCGGCGCCCCGCCGCCGCCCGGCAGGCGCACCTTGGGCTGGTGATAGTCGCCGACCACGGTGGTGTTGATGTTGCCGAATCTGTCGATCTGGGCAGCGCCGAGGAAGCCGACGCTGATGCGCCCGCCTTGCAGCCAGTAGCGGAACATCTCGGCGATGGAGACGGTGGTGAGCGACGTCTCGCACAGCTCGCCATCGCCGATCGACAGCGGCAGCACGTCGGGCCGGGTGCCGATGGTGCCGGATTCGTAAATCAGGGTGATGTCGGGCGCATGGGTCAGCCGCGCCAGGTTGCACGCCGCCGACGGCGCGCCGATGCCGACGAAGCAGACATCGTCGTTCTTCAGCGCCCTGGCGGCCGCCACCGTCATCATCTCATCGGGAGTGAAATCGGTCATGGGCGTCCTTCTGCCGAAGCCCGCGGGACCATGCATCTCCGAGCCTGCGCTCTTGTTTGGGCGAAGATGCGGTGGTCTTCGACCAAGTCGTCTTGAGACCCCTCACCTTCCCACCGCTTCGCGGCGGGCCCCGCCCTCTCCCACAAGGGGAGAGGGGCATATCTCATCAGCGTCGAATTTGGACCCCTCTCCCCTTGCGGGAGAGGGAGGGACCCGCGGCAAAGCCGTGGGAGGGTGAGGGGTCTCAGGAAAGGCTGATCGAAGATCACGACTGCACCGCATCCCTCTGCCACTCAACCCGTTCGGCGAAGGCTTCCGAGCCGACATTGAGGACGTTGGCCTCCATCCAGGCGCGGAAGCGGTCGCGGTCGGCGGCGATCGGGTCCCACTCGATATAGGCGGCGTTGTCGCGGCGATAGTAGCCATGGGCGTAGGACGGGTGCGCGCCGCCGGGAACCAGTGCGATCGCGGTCACCGTCCAGTGCGGCAGGATGCAGGCGTTCTTGTGGACGTCGTCGAAATCCTCGACCACCTCCTCCACCGTCACGACCGAGCGCTTGGACGCCAGCACCACCTCCTTCTGGGCGGCGGTGATGCCTTCGATCAGCACGTCGCCGCGCCGGCTCGCCTTTTGGGCGTGGATGATCCCGACATCCGGGTTGAGCGCCGGCACCGCCGCCAGCTCCTCGCCGGTGAACGGGCAGGCGACGCTCCTGATGTTCGGGTTCACCGCCTTCAGCCCGGCACCCACATAGCCGCGGAAGATGGCGCAGGGCAGGCCCGAGGCGCCGGCCTCATAGGCATTGGCCATGGCGGCGTGGGAATGCTCCTCCAATTCCAGTGGCGCCGGCCAGCCATTCTCCACCGCGTCGCGCATCCGCCGCAGCAGGCCGACGCCGGGATTGCCGGCGAAGGAGAAGATCAGCTTCCGCGCACAGCCCATGCCGATCATCTGGTCGTAGATGACGTCCGGGGTCATGCGGATCAGGGTCAGGTCGCGGCGGCCCTGGCGGATCGCCTCATGGGCGGCCGCGAAGGGGATCAGGTGGGTGAAACCCTCGAAGGCCACCCGGTCGCCATCGTGCAGCGTCTCGGCGATCGCCTCCTTCAGGGACAGGAACTGCGCCATCGTGCGGGGCCGGTCAGATGTCGAAGAACACGGTCTCGTGCTCTCCCTGAAGGTGGATCGTGAAGCGGTAGACGGTCTCGCCGCTCCCCGGCTCGGCGGCGGCGATCAGGGTCTGCCGCAGGGCATCGGAGCCGACGGCGGCCAGCACCGGGTCGTCGGCGTTGGCCGTCTCCTCGTCGCCGAAATACATGCGCGTGTGCAGATGGATGTTGATGCCGCGGGCGAAGACCAGGAGGTTGACATGCGGCGCCTGAAGCCTGCCATCGGCGGACGGCGTCGGGCCTGGCTTGAGGGTCTCGAAGGACCATCCGCCGGTCTCGAAATCACACACCGCCCGGCCCCAGCCCGAGAAGCCCGAGGCTCCGAACCGCCCTTGGGCATCGGCCTGCCAGATCTCGACCATGGCGTCGCGAACGATGTCTCCGGCGCCGTCCCGGATCAGGCCCTCGATGCGGATGCGCTCACCGTCCGCGTCGGCGCCGGCCAGCACGTCCAGGCGCTCCTGGCTGCGCACCGGCAGGCCGGCGGCGGCCGGCACCGTGCCGATATGCACGTAGGGGCCAGCGGTCTGGGACGGGGTTTCCTTCAGCGTCTCCACCGGCATGTCAGTTGCCCTCCGGCCGGGTCTCGAAATAGGTGGAGCGGCGCCCGCGCAAGACGATGTCGAAGCGGTAGGCGAGGCTGTCGAACGGCTCCATGGCGGTCATGTCCAGCCGGGCGACCAGGCTGTCGATCGCGTCCTGGTCCGGGATCGTATTGACGATCGGACAGAGCGGGATCAGCGGATCGCCCTCGAAATAGAGCTGGGTCACCAGCCGCTGGGCGAAGGCCTGGCCGAAGATCGAGAGGTGGATATGGGCCGGACGCCAATCGCTGCCATTGTTGCGCCAGGGATAGGGTCCGGGCCGGATGGTGCGGAACTGGTAGTGCCCTTCGGCATCGGTCATCACCCGGCCGCAGCCGCCGAAGTTCGGGTCCAGCGCCGCCAGATAGGCATCGTTGACATGGCGATAGCGGCCGCCGGCATTGGCCTGCCAGATCTCGATCAGCGCGTCGGGCACCGGCCGGGCGTTCTGGTCCAGGACCCGACCGTGCACCAGGATGCGCTCGCCGACCGCCCCGCCGCCGCCGCCAAAATTGCGGATCAGATCATTGTCCAGCGGGTCGAGGCCGTCGCGGCCGAAGACCGGGCCGGACAGATCCTCCAGCGACGGCTCGACCGACAGCAGCGGCCGCCGGGGCGAGCGCAACACGGAGGATTTGTAGCCCGGCGCGAAGGCCGGCGGGTGCCGGCCGCGGTCGCGCCGCAAAATAGGCGTCTCGTCAGCCATGAGCCCCCTCCTCCGCGTCCAACGCGCCGATTTCGCGGAAGGCCTGCTTGGCGACGCGGAAGGCCCGGTTGGCGGCAGGCACGCCGGCATAGACCGCCACGTGCAGCAGGGCTTCCTTCACATCGTCCATGCTGGCGCCGGTATTGGCGGTGGCGCGCACATGCATGGCCACCTCCTCGTCATGGCCGAGCGCGGCCAGCAGGGCGATGGTGATCATCGAGCGCTCGCGCCGGCTCAGGCCCGGTCGCGACCAGACCGAACCCCAGGCGCCCTCGGTGATGAAGGTCTGGAAATCGGTGTCGAAGGCGGTCTTGTTGGCCTCCGCGCGGTCGACATGGGCGTCGCCCAACACCGCCCGTCGGGTCGCCATGCCGGCCTTCGCGCGGCCGCCGGCCGTCTTATCAGACAAGCCCCACCTCCTTGGCGTATGAGCGGATCAGCCCGGCCAGCACCCGGGGCTGGTCCACGCAGGGCAGATGGCCCGAGCCCGGGATGATCTCCAGCCGCCCCTCGGGCAGCAGCTCCGCCAGGCTCCGCACCACATCCGGCGGCGTCGACCCGTCCTCGTCTCCGACCACGCACAGCGCCGGCAGGCCGAGATGGCCGGTGGACTCGGTGAGATCGGCATCGCGGATGGCGGCGCAGGTGCCGGCATAGCCGTCCGGCGGCGTGCGCGTCAGCATATGGCGGTAGCCAGCCAGCTCCGCCGGGCTGCCGGCGCGGAATTCGGCAGAGAACCAGCGCTCCAGGATCCCATCGGCAAGGGCCGCGATGCCGCCGTCTCCGCCCGCCGCGGCGATGCGCTCGTTCCACATCTCGGCGGTGCCGATGCGGTGGGCGGTGTCGCACAGCACCAGCGCATGGGTCAGGTCGGGTCGCTCGGCGGCAAGGCCTTGCGCGATCATGCCGCCGACCGACAGGCCGACCACCAGCGTGTCCTCCACGCCGATCATGTCCAGCAGGGCCGCCAAATCGGCCACGTGGTCGGCCATGGCGTAGGGCGCCGGCGGCGCTTCGGAGAGGCCGTGGCCGCGCTTGTCGTAGCGGATCAGCCGGAACTCCGGCTTGAGGATGCGCACCACCCCGTCCCAGATGCGGAAATCCGTGCCCAGGGAATTGGAGAAGACAATCGTCGGCAGCGCCGTCGATCCGACATCCTCATAGTGCAGCACGATGCCGTTGATTGCGGCGAACGACATGGTCTCGGGTCCTTGTTATTGACCGGCCGGCTTAGGCCCGGTGCCAGCATGCATCAGCGCCGTGCCGATGGGAAAGACCTGGCCTCGCCCGTACCGGTGCCGGCTAATAGGGCAGGCCGACATAGTTTTCCGCCAGCGCGGTCGAGGCAGCGCGGGAACCGACCAGATATTCCAGTTCGGCAAGCTGGATGCGCTGGCCGAACGGTCCGGTCTCCGGGAAGCGATGCAGCAGCGAGGTCATCCACCAGGAGAACCGCTCCGCCTTCCACACCCGGGCCAGCGCCCGCTGTGAATAGCCGTCCAGCCCGGCATCCGAGCCCTCCTGGAAGCGCTCGATCAACGCCTCGGCCAGATAGCGTACGTCGCTGGCGGCCAGGTTCAGCCCCTTCGCGCCGGTCGGCGGCACGATATGCGCCGCGTCGCCGGCCAGGAACATGCGGCCGAATCGCAGCGGCTCGGCGACGAAGCTGCGCAGGGGCGCGACGCTCTTCTCGATGGACGGGCCGGTCACCATGGTCTCGGCGGCCTCGTCGTCGAGCCGGCTGCGAAGCTCGTCCCAGAACCGGTCATCGGGCCAGGCGCCGAGGTCCTCGTCCGCCGCGCATTGAATGTAGTAGCGGCTGCGGCTCATCGACCGCATCGAACAGAGCGCGAAGCCGCGCGGATGGTTCGCGTAGATCAGCTCATCGCAGACCGGCGGCACGTCGGCCAGGACGCCGAGCCAGCCGAACGGGTAGACCCGCTCGAAGGTGTCGATGGCGCCCTCCGGCACGCTCTTGCGGCTGATACCGTGAAAACCGTCGCAGCCGCAGATGAAGTCGCAATCGAGCTGATGGTCCGCGCCGTCCTTGCGATAGCGTATAACCGGCCGGTCGCCGTCGAAATCGTGGACGCTGACATCCTCGGCCTCGTAGACCGTCAGGGCGCCGCACGCCTCGCGCGCGTCCATCAGGTCGGCGGTCACCTCGGTCTGGCCGTAGATCATCACCGCCTTGCCGCCGGTCGTGCCATTGAGGTCGACGCGGTGGCGGGCGCCGCCGAAGCAGAGCTCGATCCCGGTGTGGATCAGGCCTTCCTCGTGCATCCGCCGGCCGCAGCCGATCTGGTCGATCAGGTCGACCGTGCCCTGCTCCAGCACGCCGGCGCGGATGCGGCCGAGCACATAGTCCTTGCTGCGCCGTTCCAGGATGACGGCTTCGATGCCGTTGTCATGCAGGCGCTGGCCAAGCAGAAGCCCAGCCGGTCCCGAGCCTATGATGGCGACCTGGGTGCGCATGGGCTGACCTCTCTCGGGACAGACGGAGACCGCGGCACGCGCGACAGGGTCCGTCCCTGAACGTCACGGGCATCGTAGAATACACGGACAGTAGAACATACGAACAATTTCGTGAACGAAACCAAGGCATAAGGTCGCACATCCCTAGGTGGTCGCGGGTCAGCGACCGCTGTGGATGACGTCCTTCACCTTGCTGGCAAGCTGTTTCAGGCTGAACGGCTTGGGCAGGAAGTGGATCTCGGTGCCCTGGTCGATGCGCTCGCGGAACCGGTCCTCGGTGTAGCCGGAGATGCAGATCACCTTCATGTCCGGCTGGGTCTTGCGCACGTTGCTGATCAGGGTCGGGCCGTCCATCTGTGGCATCACCACATCGGTGATCAGCAGGTCGACCCGGTCGGCCTGGTCCTCCAGCACCGACAGGGCGTCCTCGCCGCTGCGCGCCTCCAGGACCTCATAGCCCTTGTTGCGCAGGGCGCGGGCGCTGAACACCCGCACCGGATCCTCGTCCTCGACCAGCAGGATGCAGCCGGCGCCGGTCAGGTCGCGGGGGGCGGTCTCCTCGGCGTTTTCCGCCGGGGCCGCCTCCTCCTCGCCGTCGGAGACGTGGCGCGGCAGGTAGATGGTGAAGGTCGTCCCCTTGCCCATCTTGCTTTCCACGAACACGTAGCCGCCGGTCTGGCGGACGATGCCGTACACGGTGGACAGTCCGAGCCCGGTGCCGGAGCCGATCTCCTTGGTGGAGAAGAACGGCTCGAAGATGCGGTCCAAATTTTCCTTGGGAATGCCGCAGCCGGTATCGCTGACCTCGATGGCGACGTAATCGCCCGGCGGCATCTCGTCGGTGCCGCGGCGCATCCGCCTTGTGCTCTTGTGGTTGGCGGTCTTGATGGTCAGCTTGCCGCCATCCTCCATGGCGTCGCGGGCGTTGACGGCCAGGTTGATGATCACCTGGTCGAGCTGGTGGGAGTCGACCTTCACCAGGCCGAGCTCGCGCCCGTGGATCATCTTCAGCTCGATGTTCTCGCCGATCAGCCGGCGCAGCAGGTTCGACAGCTCGGCCAGCACGTCGGTGATGTTCAGCACCCGCGTCACCAGCGTCGTCTGGCGCGAGAAGGCCAGCAGCTGGCGCACCAGGTTGGCGGCCCGGTTGGCGTTCTGCTTGATCTGCATGATGTCGCCGAAGGAGGCGTCGCCCGGCTTGTGGCGCAGCAGCAGCAGGTCGCAGAAGCCGATCATCGCGGTCAGCAGGTTGTTGAAATCGTGCGCCACGCCGCCGGCGAGCTGGCCCACCGCCTGCATCTTCTGGCTCTGGGCGAACTTCTCCTCCAGCTCCCGCTGGTCGGTCTGGTCGATGAACTGCAGGATCAGCCCGACCGGGGCGTCGCCGGTCTCCAGCCGCTGCACATAGACGGTGACCGCCAGCTCCTTGGTGCCGGTGATGTTGATGTCGAAGGTGGCGCGGGGCTCGCCGCCCTTCACCACGTCGCTCAGGCGCTGGATGATCTCGTCCCGGCTGGCATCGTCCAGGAAGTCGCCGAAGGCCTTGCCCTCGAGCCCCTGCCCGTCGCTGCCGATCAGCTCCTCGAACGCCGAATTCCATTCCGACAGCTGGACGTCCTCGTCCAGCAGGGCGACGCCAATCGGTGCGTCCAGGAAGAAGCGCTGGAACCGGACCTCCGAGGCCCTGAGCGCGGCCCGCATCTGGGTCTCGGGCGTCAGGTCGCGGACCACCGAGCGGGTCCAGATCGATTCGCCGTCCTCGCCATGGACCACGGTCTGGGCGATGGCGGCCTGGAAACCGTGCCCATCCGGTCCGCGCATGCCCAGCTCGACCTGCGGCAGGTCCGCCCGTCCCAAGGTCAGCGCATAGGGCGGCGCCTCCGACGGCGGCGACACCAGGAAGTCGTGCAGGCGGTGGGCGCCGCGCACCAGGTCGCGGGCCTCGACCCCGAGCCAGTCCGCCAGAGTGGCGTTGGCGAAGACGAATCGGCCGTCCTGGTCGACGGAATAGAACCCGACCGGCGCGTGGTCCATGAAGTCGACCAGCTTGACCTGCTCCTCGCGGAGGATCGCCTCCATCTCGCGGCGGGTGGTGATGTCCTCGAAGCGCCAGTGGATGTGCCCGGCCCACACCTCCAGCGGCCGCGCGGAGACGTGCCACCACGCGCTGCCGCCATCGGCCTTGGGCCGGCGCAGCTCCACCGAGAACGGCGAGCCGGCCTCGGCCGAGCGCCGCAGCCTGCGGAACCGGTTGACCGATTGATGATCGGCGCCCAGCGCGCCCTCGACCTCGGTCAGATTCTCCAGCTTGGTGTCCAGCAGCCGCCGGGCGACGCCGTTGGAATAGGCGATTCGCCCGTCCGGCGCGGTGATCATGTGCGCGGCGACGGTGCCGTCATAGGTGTCGGTGATCATGCGCGCCATGGCCAGCGCCTTGTCCGACCGGCGGCGGTCGAGCAGCGTGGCGGCCAGCGCGGCCGCACCGGCGATGGCGGCGGCGACGCCCAGCGGCAGGGCCAGGGCCGGCACCCGCACGCCGACGACCAGGACCGCCGCGCCCAGGAGAATCGCCGTTCCGGCGGCCGCCACCAGCGTCCAGCCGGTCAGCGTCCCGGACTGCGTGTCGTCGGGCTCCGACGCCTGCCACGGCGGCGCGCTTGGCGGCGGTCGCCGCGGCGGCGACGCGGCAACCGGCACGCCCTGGGGCGCTTGCGCGGCCTCGGTATCGGGTGGCACTGCCATTGGCGTCTCTTGGATTTCCCGCGATGTGCGGTTTGCACTGTACCGCTTTAGAGCATCACCGCGAATTTTGGCGGTTTCTCGTCACGAAACGGTTACCGCGCCGGCATGGCCCGCCCCTGCAGGCGGAAGACATAGGAAATCACCTCCGCCACCGCCTTGTAATGCTCCGGCGGGATCGACTGGTCGATCTCGACCGATTGGTAGAGGGCGCGGGCCAGCGGCGGGTTCTCCACCAGCGCCACGTCATGGGCACGGGCAACCTCGCGGATCCTCAGGGCGATCTCGTCGGCGCCCTTGGCGACCAGTTTCGGCGCATCCATGGTGTCGGGCTTGTAGGCCATGGCGACGGCGAAATGGGTCGGGTTGGTGATCACCACGTCGGCCTCCGGCACCGCCGCCATCATGCGGCGGCGCGCCCGGTCCATGCGGATCTGCTTCAGCCTTGCCTTGACCGTCGGGTCGCCCTCGGTCTGCTTGAACTCGTCCTTGACCTCCTGCTTGGTCATGCGCTGCTGGCGCTGGTGCTGGTAGCGCTGCAGCAGGAAGTCGAGCCCGGCGATCACCGCGACGACCGCCAGCACCGCGATCATCATCTTCACCGCCATGACCCAGACATGGCGCAGCACATCCGCCATCGGCATGCCGGCGAACAGCTCCAGCCGGTCCATCTCCGGCATCACGACCATGGCGGCAACGGTGCCGACCACGGCGATCTTGGCGATTCCCTTCAGGAACTCCGCCACCGCCTTGATGGAGAACTGCCGCTTGAGCCCCTTCAGCGGGCTGATCTTCTCCAGCTTCGGCTTGAGCTGCTCGGCGGAGAGCAGCGGCCCGTGCTGCACCAGGCTGCCGGCGATCGCCATGGCGACGAAGACGATGAATGGCAGCAGCAGGATCAGCGCCAGCTCACCGGTCGCGGAAGCGACCAGATCGATCAGCGAGCGGCCATCGGTCGGCACGGTGTCCAGGCGGGCAAGGAAGGCCCCCATACGCTCGGTCATGCGTACCGAGGCGAGCGGCGCCAGCGTCGCGATGGCGATCAGCCCGCCCAGCAGGACGAAGCCGTGCTTGACCTCCTGGGAGGTGGCGACCTGCCCTTTCTTGCGGGCCTCGTCCAACTTGCGTTGGGTGGGCTCCTCGGTTTTTTGGCTGTCGTCCTGTTCTTCCGCCATCGCCGGTCCCTAGAGCGGCTGCGGAAAGTTGATCATCGCGTCCTCGAAGGTCCGCAGCCAGTAGAGCATCCCGCCGGACAAGGTCAGCGCCAGCACCAGGATGCCGATCATCACCTGGATCGGGATGGCCACGAAGAAGACCTGCGCCTGGGGCATCAGCCGCGCCATCAGGCCGAGGCCGAGATAGAAGATCAGCCCGATCACGATGAAGGGCGCCGCCATGCGGACCCCGACGGCGAAGGCGCCGGAGACCTGTCGCGCGATGGTGTCGGCCATGTCGCCGAAGGGCAGCGCGTCACCGGGGACGAACATGGCATAGCTGTCGACCACGCCCAGCAACATGAGATGGTGCAGGTCGGTGATCAGGATCAGCAGTGTCGCGAAGGTCATCAGGAAGGTGCCGATCAGCGAGCTCTGGGCGGTGATCGAGGGGTTGAAGACGAAGGCGTTGGCCAGGCTGAGGTTGAAGGAGATCACCATGCCGGCAACATCGACGGCCGCCAGCACGATCCGGGCGACCAGCCCGAGGAAGGCGCCGACCAGGATCTCGCCCAGCACCAGCAGGCCCAGCGCCAGCGGGCTGGCCGGGATGTCGGGCAGGGCCGGTGCCAGCATCGGCGCGACCAGCAGGCTGATCAGCAGCGCCAGCATCAGCCGGGCCCGCACCGTGACCACCGAATCGCCGATCGCCGGCAGCACCATCAGCGCCGCCCCGACGCGCACGAACACCAGCAGCGGCGCGAACAGTTCCGCGGCGATCAGCTGGGCGAGCACTGTCCGGCCAATGAATTGAGGGGTGAATGAACCAATTCACACCAGCCGTCATTCCCGCGAAAGCGGGAATCCAGGGTTCCCGATGTTGACGGTATCACCATCGTGTTCACTGGATTCCCGCTTTCGCGGGAATGACGACCTGAAAGAAGGCGGCCTTCCCGCTATGCGAAGGACCGTCAGCACCCATCTGCAGAAACGGCCTCAGGCGCCAAGGCCGATGATGCGGTCGGCGAGCCCCTCGGTGTAGGCGATCAGGGCCGACAGCATGAACGGCAGCAGGAAGATCATCGACACGACGATGACGATGATCTTCGGCACGAAGGTCAGGGTGATCTCCTGGATCTGGGTCAGCGCCTGGATCAGCGAGATCGACAGACCGACCAGCAGCGCGATCAGCATCACCGGGGCGCCGATCTTCAACATGGTTAACAGCGTATCGCGCCCGATTTCCAGGGCCTCAGCGGCGTTCACCGGTGACCTTCCTCTATGCTCTGTGTGTGATGGGGCGACCGGCCGGGGAACCGGCGGTCAGATCGGCATGCGGACGATTTCCTGATAGGCCTCGATGACCTTGTCGCGGATCGCCACCACGGTCTGCAGCGTGAGTTCGGCGTTGTTGACGGCCATCACCACATCGGTGAGCTCGGCCTGGCCGACCATCGCCTCGGCGGTCACCTGCTCGCCGCGCATGCCGGCGGCGGCGGCATCGCCGATCATGTCGCGCACCATGCTGCCGAAGCTCTCGCCCGGGGCCGCGTCGCGGGCCTCCATGCCGGGGGCGCCGGCCTTGCCGGCGGCATTCGAGTAGGCGGCGGCGGCGTCGGAAATCTTGGCGATCACTGGCTTGTCTCCGTGTCCTCGGGGCGCCGGGATCAGGCGCGCAACAGCTCGATCGTCTTGGTGAGCATCGAACGGGCGACCTCGATGGCGTTCAGGTTGGCCTCGTAGCTGCGCTGGGCCTCTCGCATGTCCATCATCTCGACCAGCGTGTTGACGTTCGGATAGAGCACGTAGCCCTCATCGTCGGCGCTGGGGTGTCCCGGCTCGTAGCGCCGCTCGAACTGACCCGGATCCTCCGCGACATCGGCCACCTCGATGGTCTCCACGCCCATCGCCCGGTCGAAGATGCTGCGGAAGGTGACGACCTGCCGGCGGTAGGGCAGATCGTCCGGCGTCTGGCCGGTGGTGTCGGCATTCGCCAGGTTTTCGGAGATCACCCGCAGACGGGTGCCCTGGGCACGCATCGCGGCGGCGGAGATCTCCATGCTCTTCGACAGGTCCATGGTTCGTGCCCTCCGAATTCGAATCAGCGCGCGCCGCGGCCAAGCGCGGTGCGAATCATGCCGACATGCTTGCGGTACAGGCTGAGCGCCAACTGGTGCTGCATGGCGGTCTCCGAAACGCGGATCAGCTGCTGCTCCAGCACCACCTCGTTGCCGGTCGGCGAGGTCTCGTAGACATCGTCGATGTCGCCGGCGACACCCGGCCGCGCGCCGCGTGCGGCCATGGGCTGTATGTGACCGGAATGCGTCGCGGCGACATTCATGGGCGTCCCGCCGGAACGGGCCAGATGCTCGGCAAACGGGCGCAAATCCTGGGGCCGGTAGTTCGGCGTGTCGGCATTGGCGATGTTTTTCGCGAGAACTTCTTGCCGATCATTCAACCAGTCGATTCGGCGCGTGATCAGTTTGAAGATGCCGAGATTGCTGAAATCCATGGGATGCCGGTGGGTTGGGACGTTGCGTTTCAGGGGTACGCCGACCCGCGCGCGCCTTAGGCGGATGCGAGCCGGGATGCTCGCACCGGCTTGTTAACATTCTCTAAAAATGTTTCACTTCTGAACAGCGACGGGCCGTCCCGCATGGTCATTTCGGCGGGGTTCTTCGGGGGGCGATGGTCCGCCAATTCAAGCGAGGCTCAGGCCACAGGCGTGCTCTATCTGACCCGCAAAATCGGTGAGACCATCGTGATCAACGACGACATCCGGGTCACCGTCGTCGAGATACGGGGCAAATCCATCAAGCTCGGCTTCACCTTCCCGTCCGACGTGTCGGTGCTGCGGGAAGAGCTGTATGAGCGCATACAGGCCGAAAATCGCGCCGCGGCGGAATCCGCGGGCGACGTCTTCAAGGGACTGACCAGCTCAAAGAACGAACCGGGCGAATAGGCCGCACAGCCGCGTTTCGCGTCTCGGTGACAATAGACGTGACGGTATTCTACCGAAGATGCATGATCGCATAGTTGAACAACCACCCGTTGCCAAACTTAAGCCTTCCTTAACCACGATTCGCCACGCTTCCATCTCCCCATTTCCGGCTTGGGCACGCGGATTCGTGGACGATCGAGACGACCAGCAAGGGCCGCCCGAGGGCCGTTCGACGCCACGCCGCGGGTCTTCCCCCGTGGCCGTGGCGCTGCGCTACGACCTCGATCCCGCGCATGTCCCGAAGATCATCGCCTCCGGCCAGGGCGCGCTGGCAGAGAGCATCCTGCAGGCCGCCTTCGCGGCGGGCGTCAAGGTGCGCAAGGACGCCGATCTGACCGAATTGCTGGCCGCCATGGAGCTGGGCGAGGACATCCCGGCGGAGGCCTTCGTCGCGGTGGCGGAGATCCTGCGCTACGTGTTCGAGGCGAACGGCAAGCTGCGCATCCTGGAGGAACGCGAAGGAGCGATGGAGTGAGCGAGGTTGCCCAGATCCGCCACGGGCTTGAGGAGGTCGTCGGCGCCGTCGCGCTGGCGCGCCGCAAGGTCGGCGAGGGCCAGCTGGTCGACCTGTCCGGTCTGGAGCGGCGGGTCGATGAGCTCTGCTCGGCGATTCGCGCCCAGGACGGCCGCGAGGCCCAGAGCCTGCGGCCGACCCTGCTCAGCCTGATCGACGACCTGACCCGGCTGTCCGACGCCCTGAAGGGCCAGCATGACGAAGTCGCGACATCGCTGAAGGGATCGCAGGACCATCGCTCGGCGGCCGCGGCCTACCGCAAGCCGCAGGACTGAGACCCGACCGCCGCCCGCCGATGGCCCTCGACGCCTATTTCCGCTTCGCGATCGCGCTGGTCTTCGTCCTGGCGCTGATCGGCCTGCTCGCCTGGCTGGCCAAGCGCTTCGGCATGGCCGGCGCCTTCGTCAAGCCGCGCGCGTCACGCCGGCTGTCGGTGGTGGAATCGCTGCCGCTGGATGCGCGGCACCGGCTGGTGCTGGTGCGCCGCGATGCGGTGGAGCATCTGGTCATGCTCGGCACCGCCGGCGACAGCCTGATCGAGGCCGGCATCAACCCGCCGCCGGACCCGGCCAAGTCGGCGGTCATCCCGCTGCGCCCGGCCTCCGGAGACAGCGAGTCATGAGCCGGGCATGGCGGGGCACCGCCTGGCGTCTGGCCGCGCTGGCGATCGGGCTTGTTGGCCTGCTGGCAAGCGGGCCGGCGGCGGCGCAGACGCTGTCCCTGGATTTCGGCACCGGCGACGGCGAGACGACCGGCCTGATCCTGCAGATCGTCGCGCTGATCACCATCCTGTCGCTGGCGCCGTCGATCCTGGTCATGGTGACCTCGTTCACCCGCATCGTGGTGGTGCTGTCCTTCCTGCGAAGCGCGCTCGGTATCCAGCAGACGCCGCCCAACTCGGTGCTGATCAGCCTCGCCCTGTTCCTCACCTTCTTCATCATGAGCCCGGTGCTGCAGGCGGCCTATGAAGAGGGCATTCAGCCGCTGCTGGAAGACCGCATCGACGAGGCCGACGCCTTCGAGCGCACCATGTCGCCCTTCCACGGCTTCATGATCGAGCATGTGCGCGAGCAGGATCTGGGGCTGTTCATGGAGATGGCCGGAGAGACCGAGATCAACGGTCCCGAGGAAGTGCCGCTTCAGGTGCTGGTGCCGGCCTTCATGATCAGCGAGCTGCGCCGGGCCTTCGAGATCGGCTTCCTGCTGTTCCTGCCCTTCCTGATCATCGACATGGTGGTGGCGTCGATCCTCATGTCCATGGGCATGATGATGCTGCCACCGATCATGATCTCGCTGCCCTTCAAGCTGATCTTCTTCGTCCTGGTGGACGGCTGGTACCTGATCGCCGGCAGCCTGATCCGCAGCTACGGGACCTAGACGGAGCTGACGCGAGTCTTCGCGAGCCCCCTCACCCTCCCAACGCTTCGCGTCGGGTCCCTCCCTCTCCCACAAGGGGAGAGGGACTGGGGCCGGCGCTGATCCACACCCCTCTCCCCTTGTGGGAGAGGGAGGAACCCGCGCGTCAGCGTGGGAGGGTGAGGGGACTCATGAAAGCTTGATCGCAGATCGCGACCGGATCCGCATCAGCTTTGCGGGTCGGCGGCGGTGCGGTAGCCGGCGAGGAAGTTCTGGAACAGGTCGACCTCGGAGACCTGCTGGCGGACCGCCGCCAGATCGGCGATCTGCGGCGTGCCGCCGGAGGACCGGGTCAGGATGGCGAAGGTGTTGGCGCTGTTGGAACGCGCCATGGCGGACCCGTACCGCTCGCCCAGCCGGTCGAGGCCGGCGCCGTCATTCGACAACGCCAGGGCGATGCCGAGATTGAGCACCAGCTTGGCCTGATCCTCCGCCATCGCCGTACCGGGCGCCGGCGGCGGCTCGACCAGCTCGGCCAGGGCGCCGGCGGCGGTGCGCCAGTCCTGGCCGCGCCAGGCGATGTCGGCCCGCGCCGCCGCGGCGATCGGCCGCCGGTCGTCGGCCAGCAGCGCCAGGGCGTCGGCCGCCTGTCCCAGCTCGGCATAGGCATGGGCGCGCAGCAGGCGCCGTTCGGGGGCCAGCGCCGGCAAGGCGTCGGCATCGGACTGGCTGCCGTCCAGCGCCTCCAGCGCCGCCCCGGGCTGTCCCGACAGCAGCCGGATCCCGGCCAGCCGGGTGCCGGTGCGGGCGCGGTCCGGACCTTCCAACCGGGTCTCGATCAGCTCGGCCAGGATATCGCCGGCCTGGTCCAGCAGGTCGATCTCCACCAGGCGCTCGGCCAGGCCTGCCAGCACCCGGTCGCCATCCTCGTTGTCCGGCATCAGATCAGAGAAATCGTGATAGAGCGAGATGGCGGCCAGCGGCGCCATGGCGGCCACCCGGGCCGAGCCGAACAGCTCGACGAACCGGGCCTGCAGACGGGCGGAATAGGCCTCGCCGGCCGGCGTTTCCGGGAACGACCGCGAGGCCTGCTGCAGGGTCTCCAGCGCGCTGCGATAGCGGCCTTCCTGCCAGTACAGGCCCTCGATCCGGTCGATCAGCTGGAACTCGATCTCGTCGCCGCGCCAGGCGAAACGCAGCGACTCGAAGGTGGCCACCGCCTCCTCCCAGTCGAGCGCGCCCTCCGCCAGGTCGAGCTCGATCAGCGCCAGCTCCGAGAGCGTGCGGTGGAACCGGTCGTCGGACGCCGCCGCCGCCTCGAACGCGCGGGCCGCCGAACCGGAATCGCCGATCTTCTCGGCCATGAGGCCGCGGAGGTAATGGGTCGAGGCCCAGCGCTCGGACTGGCCGTCGGTCAGCGCCGCGATGCGCATCAACTGCGCCTCGGCGGCGTCCGGATCGCCGGTCTCGATCGCGGTGCGCGCCGCAAGTCGCGCCAACAGCTCGGCGAAGGGCCTGGGATAGGTCTCGATCAGCCGCCCTGCCCGCTCGAATTCCGCCGCGGCCCGGGTCCAGTCCTGGGACTTGGCGGCCGAAACCGCGCGCCACAGAGCCGCGTCGCGGGACTCCGCCAGGCCCGGATGATCCAGGTCCTCCGCCGCGGCCTCCAGCTCCTCGGCCAGCACACGCGCCGCGCCGCGCAACATCAGGAAGCTCTCCCGGCCGGCGATGGAAGGCTGGCTCTCCTCCACCAGGTCGAGCAGGCCGAGCGCCTCCTGGGCATAGCCATGGGCGAAGTTGAACCGGGCGAAGTCGAGCCGGGCGCGGTCCCGGTCGGCCTCCGGGGCAAGCGCCAGCGCCCGCTGCAGCGCCTGGCGCTGCTCGATGAAATCGTCGCCCTCCATGCCGCGCCAGACATCGACCTCCAGCAGCCGCCCCTCGGTGTCGACCGGCGGGGCGATGGCGATCACCTCCCGCGCGGTGTCCACCGAGGCCGAGAGCAGCAGACCTTCGGTATCGGTCACCTCGACCCCGTCGGTGGCAAGGCGCATGGCCAGGCTTTCGGACATGGGCCGCGCCACCATTCCCTGCACCGACGGCAACAGGCGCAGCTGGGCGAACCGGGCGCCGGCGGCAATCCCGACCGCAGGCTCGCGGACCGGCGCGGCGATCAGGGTGTCGCCGACGATGGGATCGGCGAAGCGGACCAGCCCCTGCGCCGTCGCGCCCTCGATCAGCAGACGGGGGCCCAGCGGGTAGTCGGGCTGCGGCACCACATCCAGGGTCTCCGCGGACCGGATCGCCGCCGGCTCGATGGCCACGCGCCAGACATCGCCGCGGCGGGACACGGTGATCTCGCCCTCCTCGTCGGGCTCGAAGCGCAGCGCGATGCCGCCTTCGGCACGCACGATGTCGACGCTGCCCAGCGCCGGGCTGCCCTGGGACGCCAGCACGTTTGCATCCAGTCCGTCCTCCGACGCGAAGACGGCCCAGAGCGACTGCCCGCGTTGGAACACCGCCAGCGCCGCCGGGACGCCGGGGTCGAACCGGGCGACCGGATCGACCGGCAGGGGCTCCAGCGGCACCGTCTCGATCTCCGCACCGATGCGCGGCCGACGGGGCAGCAGCGACAGAGGTTCACCGACGGGGCGCTCCGCAACCGCCTCCGCCGGTTCGGACGGGTCTTCGGCCATCGCCATCTGCTCAGGCTCGGTCGCCGCCGCCGGCGGTTCCACCCTCTCATCCTCGACGGGCACACTGGCATGCGGGATGCGGGTCTCGGGATCGCGCTCGGCGATGGCCGGCACCATCTCGGGCACCGCGTCCGGTTCCGGCTCCGGCCTCGCGGCCACCGGCGGGGCGGGCGGCAACGGCGTTGGTGGCGGCGGTGCAGCCTCGGCGCGCACCGGCGCGGGCGTGCCGTCGCCTTGCAGAATATCGATGACGATCTTCGCGCCGAGGCGGAAGTGGCGCAGACGGGCATCGAACGGCACCGCCACCGCCACCCGCAGCGGCCCGGTCTCGGCGATCTGGCGCAGCGCGTCGATGCGGCTCAGATTGGCCGGCCTGGCGCGGGCGAAATCCGCATCCGCCGCCGCCTCGAAGGCGATCAGGACGTTGCCGCCATCCTGCTCCGCCCGGTATCCGACCTCCTCGGGCCAGTCGAACACGATGCGGCTGTACTCGGCATGCTCGCCGCCGCGCACCCGGATCGTTCCCCGCTCCTGCTCCGGCTCCGGCGTGGCGGCCACCTCCGGCGAGAGATCGAGGGCGGGCATCGGCGGCGGCGGGGCGGCCGGCGTCGCCGACAAATCCAGTTCCGGCATCGGCAGCGGCACCGCCTCGGCCATCTCCGGCTCCATGGGCTCCGGTTCCGGGGATGCGGGGGCGGGCTGCTCGGGGGTCGGTTCGGGCGCCGCGGCCATCTCCGCACCGGCAGGCCGGATCTCGAAAAAGACGGTGCCGCCTTCCAGCCGGTCCACCAGCTCCATGGTCGGCTGCAGCACCATCAGGATGGTCGAGCCGCCGGAGATGACCCGGCCCTCCTCCAGATAGCTGCCGACGCGGCGGAAGGCCTGGGCCGCACCCTCGCCGATCGTCTGGCCGAAGACCACGAGGACGCGGTCGCCGTCACGGCGCATGCGGTAGTCCGGTGCGACGTCCCATTCGAACGCCAATTCGCCGCGATCGCCCAGATCACGGCCCCGGACTTCCGCCGCCTCGGCAAAGCCGGGCAGCAGCGTCAGTGCCATGAGCGTCGCGGCAACGCGGGCGAGCCTGTTCCGGATGCCTCCGTATGGCCGGCGCCGTCGGCGAATGTCTGTCGTGTCGCGCGCCATTGGGTCTCGGCCGGGCCTAGTCCGGCAGGTCCGGCAGGTCGCGCCGGCGGGCCAGCTCGGTGGTGACCAGCCGCGCCCGTTCCGGGTTCATGCCGGCCAGGATGGCGGCGGATTTGGTTCCCCGCATGCGCTCCAGGACGCTGATCAGCACTTCCAGGTCGAGGCCGTTGAAGATGGTCGCGGCATCCGCCGGGCGCATCGATTCATAGATGCCGACCAGGCCCATGAGCTGCGCCTCGCCTTCCTCGTCGAGTTGCCCCAGCAGCGTTTCGATCTGCGTGCGCACCGCCTCCAGCTCCGCGACCTTCTCGTCCACGCGCTGCTCGGCGACGGCCAGCAGCGCCTCGCGCTGGTCGAGCTCACGGGCGCGCCGGTCCAGCGCGTCGCGGCGGGCGGAAAGCTGCTGCAGCAGGTCCCACTCGCCGGCGCTCAGATCCTCCGGGTCGAATTCCGGCACGCCGAACGGCGCATCGATGGCGTCCGATGCCATATCCGGCGCGGCCGACTCCATCATCGCGCCGTCCCCGGATGCCTCGGCGACCTGCATGGCCTCCGGCTCGTCGGGCTTGGCCTCCGCCGTGAGCGGGGTGCGCGGGGCATCCGGACCGGTCGCCGTCAGGCCCTCCCAGAGATCGCCGACGCGCACGCCGACCATCAGGACCGAGACGAACATCAACGCCGGCAGCAGCCGGATGTGCAGCCGGCGGCGACGGGCGCGGCGCGGCGGCGGGCGGATGGCGGGCACGGCGGGCGGGGCTTGCTGGGTCATCGCGTCAGCGCAGGTTCTCGATGGCCTTCATGAGGTCGCTCTTGCTGCGGCCGCCCTTGCCCTTGCGCGGCTTGGTCTCCTCCTTGGCCGGCGCCGGTTTCACCGGTTGCGGCCGGCTAGCCTCCGCGGCGCGCCCGGCGCCGCTGGCGGCGGCCTCCAGCCGTCCTGCCAGCGCCTCGCCGGCCTCCACCAGGAAGGTGAGCTCGTCGCGCAGCCCGCGGGCCTTTTCGATATCCGCCTGGATGGCCGCGCCGACGCTGCCGGCGGTCAGCTTCAGCCCGCCGATCGCGGCTTCCGCCTTGACCGACGCGTCGGCCATGGCGCGGGCGGCCAGCTCCAGCTCGGCGCGGTTGTCGCGCAGCCGGGCGATGCGCCGGTTCAGCGCCGCCGCATAGACCACGGTGGCACAGAGCAGGACGACGATCAGCCCGTCGAGAATGAGTCCGTAGTCGGCGATCACTGCTCGCCCCCCTCCTCATGCGGCGGCCGTGCATCGCCGCTGATCTGCACCGCGATGTTGCCCTTGGAGCGGCCCATGCGGCCCTTGAACATGGCGAACTCGCCGCAGCGCAGTTCGATCTCGCCATCCGGAGGACAGTCCAGCATCAGCCGGGAGCCGACCTTCCATTCCAGCACGTCGCGCAGGGACAGCGTGACCTCGTCCAGCACCGCGCCGATCGACAGGTCGGTCTGCCAGAGCTGGCTGGCGAGATGGCTCTCCCAGATCGAATCGCGGCCGAACTTCTCACCCATGAACATCTGCAGCAGCATCTCGCGCACCGGCTCCAGGGTCGCGTAGGGCACCATCATCTCGATCCGGCCGCCGCGATCCTCCATATCGATGCGCAGCCGGGCCAGCAGCGCGGCGTTGCTGGGCCGCACGATGGTGGCGAACTTCGGATTGGTCTCCAGACGGTCGAAGCGGAACGAGACGCCCGACAGCGGGTCGAAGGCGGCGCTCATATCGGCCAGCACCACCTTGACCAGCCGCTCCACCAGCCGGCGCTCGATGGTGGTGTAGGGCCGCCCCTCGATGCGCATGGCGGCGGTGCCGCGGCGGCCGCCCAGCAGCACGTCGACGATCGAGTAGATCAGGGCGCTGTCGACGACCAGCAGGCCGTAATTGTCCCATTCCTCGGCCTTGAACACCGCCAGCATGGCCGGCAGGGGGATCGAGTTGAGATAGTCGCCGAAGCGGATTGAGCTGATCTGGTCGAGATTGACCTCGACATTGTCCGAAGTGAAGTTCCGGAGCGAGGTGGACATCAGCCGGACCATCCGGTCGAACACCACCTCGAGCATCGGCAGACGCTCGTAGTTGACCATGGCGCTGTTGATCAGCGCCATCACCCCGGTGGTGCCCTCGTCGTCCTCGCCGCCGCCGACCCCGAGAAGGCTGTCGATCTCGTCCTGGTCCAGGACGCGCTCGCCGCCGTCCTCCTCCGCGTCGGCCGCCTCGATTTCCTTGGTCAGCGCGGCGACGTCTTCGGCGCCCTCCTCGGCTTCGGACTGTTCGGTCTCGTCGGACATCATGTCTCTCTGAAAAGCGCCGAAGCCCGGCTACTGGACCAGCATCTCGCGGAACAGCACGTCGCGGACATCGGCCGGTGCCGCGGCCACGCTGACCCGGCGCAGCAGCTCCTCACGCAGCCGGTAGAGGCCGGCCGAGCCGCGCAGATCCTCGATCCTGAGCTCACGCAGATAGACCTGGAAATTGTCGATGATGCGCGGCATCACCTGCTCCACGGTGGTCACGTCCTGCTCGCTGCCCAGTTCCAGGCTGACGCTCAGCTTCAGGAAGTTCTGCCGCCGCCGGCCGCTGTTCAGGTTCACCACCATGTCCGGCAATTCATAGAAGAAGCCCGGCGTCACCGCGGCCTCCTCCTCAACCATTGCGTGTTCCTCCTCCATCTCGGGTTCTACCCCGAGAAGGGAGTCGAGCATGCCGGTCGCGAACAGCCCGCCGCCCGCGCCGCCCAGCAGCAGCAAGGGCAGCACGATGAGCAGCACCATCTTCATGGCGCCGGACTTCTTCGGCGGCTCTTCCGCAGCCGCCTCTTCGGCGCCCTCGTTGGCCGTCTCGTCGCTCATCCAGGGGCTCGTCGAAATTGTATCGTTGCCGCCCGGGAATGTTGCCGCGCGATGGTTAATAAGCTGTTTCAATTTGTGTTTGTGTGACGCGTATGCTGAACGAGCTCCTGATGCATTGCCACCTTAGGCGTAGGACTTCTCTCGAACTTTGTATAATCAGGCACCTATCTGCTGCAGCACACTATTCCGTTGTCAGAAGCACCGGTATCTGTGCTCACTCGCGACTGGAGGCAGACCATTGGACAGAACCGAAGTTCTTTCAGCAATTGACCGGGCAATATCGTCCGGAATCTCGCCAGTCGACGAAACCACGGACCCCTCAAAAGGACATACCTACGGAGCTCACGTAAGGTCTCTGACGACTGTCAATGCTAACTCAAATGACGCAATAAAGGATGTCATGGAAGTCCTTCAGCGCCAGCCGGAGTTGGTGCCGCTGATGAAGTCTTTCTTCTATTCCGGTCCTGGAGGTGGCGGAATTGGCATATTGCCAATCAATATAGCAAATTGGCTGCTAGCAAAGTCAATTTCACTCGATGGAGGCCCGGAAGAAGCACTTTCGTCCCTCGAAAACTTTGCTCGGGAGAACTCTGCATATGGGTTTAGAGTTGTTGCAATCTATGGCGTCTATATTCCCGAAGAGATAAAGCTGAATGAAAACACTCGAATCGTTCCCGTTTGGAATTTACCGCCCTCTCTTGGTGTCGACCATCTAGCAGAAGCAATAGGGCACTTTGTATTTCAATTGCCGATGGGAGGAGAAGATTTAACGGAACGGCTACCGGCAATATCAGCACTAGTTCAACGATTCAGAATGTCGCCGGCAGTAGTTGTAGACCAAGCAAAAATGCCCGACTGGCATGGAGATCACCCTGGCGTCTTCAAAGAACTTGAGGAAATCGGAGCGGCATTTGGGCTGTTGCCAGGCGCAATACCACAAGTGGTAAGCCAGTGGGTAGAGACAGACGGAGTAGATGCGATACCTGGATTGACTGGTGGCAGCACTGGCGAGTTCGAAATAATGGAAGTGATACCACGGCGTTTTCAATGGATGAAACCACTGTCGGCTGATTTGGTATCGGACCGCCTTGGCAGCTACATGAAACTGCCTTCGGAGGTGCGTAGGAAATTGAATACTCCATTGAGGCGCTTAGCGATGGTTGGAGCAAGAAGAGAGCCCCTCGACAAAGCCATTGAACTGGGGATTTGCCTCGAGTCCTTATTCGGCGAGGGTGACAAATCCGAAATAGCTCATAAAATCGCTGTTCGCGGATCTATCATCGTCTCTTCAGCAAAGCAGGACCGGATTCACAACTACCGAATTCTGAAGTCTGCATACAATCTGCGATCTAAGGCTGTTCATGGTGGCGAGTTCGATGACAGCAGAATTGCGTATCGTGAACTGAATTTGACTGGCACGGACGTGATCAATAGAGCAGAAGAAATCGCTCGAGTATCGATGAACAAAATTGTTGATTCTGGAGCGATTCCTGATTGGACAGCAGTCGATTTAGCCATACACGATGCGTGAATATTGTCGACGGTAGGCCAAGTGTAAATTCCGCATTTCGCCGCTTGATCCTGCTGCATTGCAACTATTCCCAATTGAACCGATTACGGCAGACATTCGTTCCTGCGTCGTCTCTGGGCCCAATAGAGGTACATCTGAGTTTCAGCAAAACTTGGCCAGCAGAATGTCTGGTAGGTCGTAGACGCTTCCCCAGCGCAATCATGAGCCGACGCATAGACTAGTTTGCTGGCCAGCAGAAGGGGCCTGTCTGCTTTGCTCGGCAGGAACTGCCCGGCAAGCCCTGCCCCAGTTCGGCAGCACTGTCCCCTCATCCTTCCCATGCCAACGCTCGGGTCAAGGAATCCGGACATCTTGGCCCTGGCACGCCACGTGCACCCCTGCCCCGGCACGGCCGTCGTGGCCGAACGGAAACTGATGCCGGACCAGGTATGGAAAACGCGCTTTATGTCGGGCTGTCACGTCAGGTGGTGCTGCGGCGCCAGTTGTCGGTGATCGCCAACAACATCGCGAACTCCGAAACGCCGGGATACAAGGCCCAGCGCATGCAGTTCGGCATGTACATGGTCGAGGCCGGGCGCGACACCGTCGGGCGCGACCCGCGGATGGCCATGGTGGTGGACCGCTCGGTGGTCCGCGACACCCGCGGCGGCACCCTGGAGCGCACCGGCAACCCCATGGACCTGGCGATCCAGGGCAATGGCTATCTGGTGGTCGAGACCGATTTCGGGCCGCGCTACACCCGCGCCGGTCGGCTGGCCATCGATGCCGAGGGCCGGCTGGTCGACAACAACAGGCTGCCGCTGCTGGGCGATGACGACCAGCCGATCACCATCCCGCGCGGCGCCGGCACCCTGGTCATCACGCCCGACGGCAGCGTCTCCGGCGAGATCGGGCCGATCGGCCGGCTGAAGCTGGTCACCTTCGACCGCGAGGCGGACATGAAGCCGCTGGGCGGCGGACTGCTGGCCAGCAACGAGGTGCCACAGGAGGCCGAGGGCGTGCAGATCGCCCAGGGCATGCTGGAAGGCTCCAACGTGCAGCCGATCCTCGAGATGTCCCGGATGATCGAGATCTCCCGGCAATACCAGTCCACCCAGAAACTGCTCCAGGACGAGCACAACCGCCAGCGCGACTCGATCAGCCGCCTGGCAGGCACCTCACAGCGCTAAGGGAGGGGTGTGAGATGACAAACCGTTCAGCCCATTGGCCGTCATTCCCGCGAAAGCGGGAATCTCGATGGGCCAGTTCACCAGCGGCTCGAGATTCCCGCTTTCGCGGGAATGACGCGCCGGGTGGTGACAGGCACCGGTCCACCAAGGCGACGCATGCGATCGCCAAGGGTCCAATCCTCAAGGAGACAACCGCATGAATTCGCTCAGCATCGGTTCGACGGGCATGCTGGCCCAGCAGCTCAATGTCGAGGTGATCTCCAACAACATCGCCAACATGACCACCACCGGGTTCAAGCGGCAGCGGGCCGAGTTCCAGGACCTGCTGTACCAGAGCCTGGTGCGGGTCGGCTCGACCTCGTCCAGCACCGGCACCATCGTGCCGGCCGGGGTGCAGATCGGCACCGGCGTGGAATCCGCCGCGGTCTACCGCATCCACGAACAGGGCAACATGCAGGTCACCGACAACCCGCTGGACGTGGCGATCAACGGCGAGGGCTTCTTCCAGATCAACCTGCCCACGGGCGAGATCGCCTATACCCGCGCCGGCTCGTTCCAGCTCAACCCGCAGGGCCAGCTGGTGACGCCGGACGGCTTCACCCTGGTCGGGCCGGGAACCGTGCCGCCGGACGCGGTGAACATCGAGATCAACCAGGATGGCGAGCTGATCATCGCCATCGATGGTCAGGTGACGCCGACCAATGCCGGCCAGATCCAGCTCGCCAACTTCGCCAACGAGGCGGGGCTGGAGGCGATCGGCGACAATCTGTTCCGGGAGACACCCGCCTCGGGTGCGGCCACCGTCGGCGTGCCGGGCAGTGCCGGCTACGGGCGGATCAACCAGGGCATGCTGGAGAGCTCCAACGTCAACATCGTCGCCGAGATCACCCAGCTCATCACCGCCCAGCGGGCCTATGAGATGAACTCCAAGGTCATCACCACCACGGACCAGATGATGCAGTCCGTGACCAACCTGCGCTGAGTACCGACCATCATAGAAGGATGACACGTATGACGACCTTGCAACCCCTTCGGCCAGGAGCGTGGTCCGCTGTGATGCAGCGTATCACGAGGGCCTCGCGACGCCGTCCGAAGGGGTTGCAAGGTCGCCCTCCGGGTCGCGTCCCACGCCCGCCGGAGGGCGTCACCGCCGCTTGCCGATGCACAACATCGCCTGCGCGACGCTTCCTGCCCGGCGGGCGTGGGACGCGATCATACGTGCCATCCTTCTATGATGGTCGGTACTGAGGGAGCCGATGCGATGAAACAGATCTTCGCCATGCTGTTCGCCGTCGCGGTGTTCATCGCCGCCGTCGCGTCCGAGGCCGCCACCCTGCGCAGCGAGGCCGTCATCCTGGACGACCGGGTCACGCTCGGCGATCTGTTCGACGGGCTGCCGGCCGACCAGGCCGCCACCGCCATCGCCCGCGCCCCGGCGCTCGGCCGGACCGTGACCCTGGATGCGCGCTGGCTGGGCCGGCTGGCCCAGGCCCACGGCATCGACTGGGACACCACCGCGGGCGCCCTGCGCATCGCCGTCAGCCGGCCGAGCCATCGCCTCGACCGTTCGGTGATCAGTGATTTCCTGCGCGAGACCCTGGCCGACCGCATGGCCGGAGACGCGTTCGAGCTCGCCATCGACAATCGCGGGCTGGAGATCCACCTGCCGCTCGACGCGCCGCCGACCCTGGCGATCGAGGGGCTGACTTTCGATCCGGTCGGCGGCCGCTTCTCCGGCACGCTGATCGCCCCGGCGCAAGGCACGCCGATCGTCCGGCTGGGCATCGCCGGGCGCGCCACCCGCATCCTGGAGGTGCCGGTGCTGCAGGCCCGCATGCGCGGCGGCGAGATCATCGCCGAGGCCGACATCACCTATGTCGCCATGCCGGCACATCGGGTCGCCGCCGACGCGGCGCTGGACGCGGCCGACATGGTGGGGCTGAGCCCGCGCCGCTCACTGGCCGCCGGCGTGCCGGTCCGGCTGGCGGACCTCAGGCCGCCGATCGTGGTGCGTCGCGGCGAGCCGGTGACCATGCAGCTCAGCGCCGGCGCGCTGACCATCACCGCCCGCGGCCGGGCGCTGGAGGATGGCGCCCGCGGCGCGCTGATCCGCATCGTCAACATCGACAGCAACCGCACCGTCGAGGCGGAGATCGTCGGCCCGGGCACCGTCACGGTGCGCCGGCTGGCGCCGCTGGCGGCCGTGAACTGACGGGGCCGGAGCCATGCAAAGCACACCGATCATCCGCCTGATCGCCGCCCTGGCGCTGGCCGCGTCGCTGGCCGCCTGCAACACCGCCGAGCGCATCGCCGCGATCGGCACGGCACCACCGCTGTCGCCGATCGAGAACCCGGCGGCGGACCCGGACTACACGCCGGTGCGGCTGCCGATGCCGGCGCCGCAGATCGCCGAGGGCAATGCCAACTCGCTGTGGCAGCCGGGCGCCCGCGCCTTCTTCCGCGACCAGCGCGCCGGCATCGTCGGCGACATCCTGACCGTCGAGATCGCCATCGACGACAGCGCCTCGATCGACAACCAGACCCAGCGCAGCCGCAGCAGCGAGGAGGATGCCGGCCTCGACATCTTCCTCGGCTACGAGAGCATGCTGGACGAGATCCTGCCCAGCGGCGTCAACAATGCCGACCTGGTCGATTTCGACAGCAACACCTCGAACACCGGCAGCGGCTCGATCAGCCGCGGCGAGAACATCGAGCTGAAGCTGGCCGCCATCGTCATGCAGGTGCTGCCGAACGGCAACCTGGCGATCTATGGCCGCCAGGAGGTGCGGGTGAACCACGAGGTCCGCGACCTGGAAATCTCCGGCGTCGTCCGGCCCGAGGACATCACCTCGACCAATACCATCAGCTACGACAAGATCGCCGAGGCGCGCATCTCGTACGGCGGCCGTGGCCATATCAGCGATGTGCAGCAGCCGCGCTACGGGCAGCAGCTCTACGACATCATCTTCCCGTTCTGATCACCGCCGACCCCTGCCGGGGACACCCCTTCCCCCGGCCCGACGAAAGGGCGCCCCGTCCCCCGGGGCGCCCTTTTTCGTGCTTCGTCCGACGCCATCACAAAGACGCCTGTTAACTATTTGATAACCAGCGAAAGGGCGCATTATCAACATATTGTACCGGTACATTGAACCCTGACGTTAGATATTCAAGTTGTAATATTCGGTACGGAACCTATACTCATGGATATGAGTTACGTGAGATCCGAAAAGCCTGAGCCGAAGACCGAACCCCAGTCGGGTTCGAAGCACCGCCCTTGCCTGATGTGCCGTCAGGAATTCGAGAGCGAGTGGGCAGGAGAGCGGGTCTGCAAGCGATGCAAGGCCACCGCTTCCTGGCGACAGGGATAGCCTTCAGAGCGTAGTTGGATGCCGGTCTGGCCTCTCTGGCCAGGGCTGGCGCGCAGACCCAATCGGGCGGCCTCGACGTGCCGTCCTGCATGATCGGCGAACCACCGACCGGCGGGGCCCAGGCCCCGTCGCGATGACGTGCGTCCGCGATCCGGGCTGACGCAACTAAACCAAATATTAACCAAGGATACCCAGGCTAGCGGGAGATGCCCCTACCCCCGCCAGAAGCCTTGGCTGATGCACCGACCCCTGATCGACCGACCCGAGACCGCCGCAACCGCGAGGAGGTCCCGGTGATGGTGGACCAAACCGCACAGACATCCCTGGTGGCGGTGGAACAGCCCGCTCCCCAGCCCGAAACCGATGGCCGCCTGGTCTTCGGCTGCGTCTATGTAGCCCTGTGCCTGCTGGCGATCCTGATCCCCGTGAAGGTCTGGGGTGCGGACCGCGCCGACGCCTGCATGGCGGTCGGGCTGGACGTCTCCGGCTCGATCCACAATGAAGAGCTGCGGCTGCAGTATGACGGCCTCGCCGCCGCCCTGGTCGACCAGCGCTTCATCCGCGCGGTGGAGACCGGCCGCCACGGCATGATCGCGGTCACCGTCTACACCTGGGCCGACAGCCATGACAGCGTCGAGGTCATCGTGCCGTGGATGGGCGTGACCTCGACGAAGGATGCCCAGGCGATCGCCGAGGTGCTGCAGAACCGCGAGGTCAAGCACATGGTCCGCAGCACCAGCCTGCTGGTGGCGCTGCAGGCCGGCACCGAGCTGCTGCAGGGCTGCCCATGGTTCGCCGACCGGCAGCTCCTGAACATCGCCGGCGACGGCTACACGAATATCGGGCCGAGCCCCCTGGCCGCGCGCAACGCGGCGCTGGACCGCGGCATCGTCATCAACGGCCTCGTGGTCGGCGAGGACCCGACCACCATCGAGCATTACGACAGCGAGGTGATCGGCCCGACCAATGTCGGCTTCTTCGTCACCGTCGCCGACTACCAGGCCTTCGCCCGTGCGATGCTGAACAAGTTCCTGCTGGAAATCAGCTGGAACAACTGGACCGACTGGATCACCGGCGGCCGAAGTATCAACTGACCGTCGCCGCCGACGGCGCCTCTCCCCAGTCCCCCGATACCCGCACCGCGCGTCACACGATCGCGCGGTGTTCGGCCAGCAGGTGCCAGTGCCAGTGGTCGGGACGCTTGTGCGCCCGGTCGGTGAGCGACATCAGCTCGAAGCCCTCGAACAGCGCCACCAGCTCCGCCGCGTTGCAGTAGAAATGCGGGTGGTTCTTGTCGTCGACCGCGCCTTCCTCCACGAAGGTGTTCGGCGCCACCTCCCGGCCGCGGCCGTAATGGCCGTTGCGCTTGGACAGCATGGTGCCCTGGAACAGGCCGTCGGGCTTGAGCACCCGGCGGATCTCCGAGATCGCCTTGGCCACGACCGTGCGGTCGCCGTGATAGATCACGTTGAACGACAGCACGTAGTCGAAGAAATCGTCGTCATAGGGCAGCGCGGTCATGTCGCCGAGCCTGAGATCGACGGTCAGCCCCTCGCCGGCCGCCGCCTCGCGGGTGAAGGCGATACCACCCTCGCTGCCGTCCAGGCCATGGCTCGAGAAGCCCTCGGCGGCGAACAGCCGGACATGCCGGCCGACGCCGCAGCCGAGATCGAGGGTGCGCTCCGCCCCCCGCTCCTTGAGCAGCGGCACCACCTCCGCCACGTCCGGCTCGACGGTCAGCCATTCCTCGCGGCCGGCGGCGTCGCGCCACTGGGCATCCCAGGCCTGGTGCGCCGTCGCCGTCTCCAGGTTCGTGTCCTTGCGTTCGATCATCCGACCGCCCCTATTTGCGCCTGGCGCCGGCCGGTCACAATCACGCGCGTTCGCGGTGATCGGCTGGTCCCGCCTTCGGCGTGATCCTATCTTGTCCGTATGACACGTGCATGCCTGCCATATGCCGGCAACCTCCGCTGGCCCTCCATGAGCCGGCGCGCCCTGCTCACATCGGGTGCAGCGCTGGCCTTCACCGGCCTGACGGTGCCGGCGACGGCTGCCGTCCCGGCGATGGACGCCGCGCTGCGGTCCCGGATGGCCGCCCTGCCGCTGCTGCGCGGTGCCGCGTTCGACGCGGACGATCTGTCCGGCCGGGTGGTGGTGGTGAATTTCTTTGCGAGCTGGTGCCCGCCCTGCCGGCCGGAGATGACCCATCTCAACACGCTGGTCGGTGAGACCCCGGCCGAGGACCTGTTGGTCATCAGCGTCAACCTGTTCGAGAATTTCGGCGGCCGCACCGGCGACGCGGCGCTGAACCGGTTCCTCGACCAGATGCAGCCGACCTTCCCGATCGTCCGCGGCGACGATGCGGTGGCGGCGGCGTTCGACGGCGTCGACCGGATTCCCACCCTCTTCGTCTTCGACCGGTCCGGCGCGATGGCCACCCATTTCGTGCACCAGCGCGGCGCATCCAAGACCCATCTCGATCTGGACGAGCTGCGCGCCGCCGTGGCCCCGCTGCTCTCGGCCTGATTGGTGTTCGTTCGGGCTGAGCTTGATCCAGACCACGGGACACCGTCATTGCGAGGAGCGAAGCGACGCGGCAATCCACTGATTGCCGATAGAGTGGATTGCTTCGCCTACGGCTCGCAATGACGTCGGTGGGGTAGTGTCTTTGCGGCTTCCATTGCCGCCAACCACGTTCGAAACACAAAGGGCCGGATCGTCGCCGATCCGGCCCTTCGCCTTGACGCCTGAGATGCGACGTCAATCGTCTCGGTGGGTCCGCTCCAGCCGCTCATGCCGCTCCTGGGCCTCCAGGCTCAGGGTCGCGGTCGGGCGCGCTTCCAGCCGGCGTACGGAGATCGGCTCGCCGGTCTCCTCGCAATAGCCGTAGGAATTGTCGTCGATCCGCTGCAGGGCCTCGTCGATCTTGGCGATCAGCTTGCGCTCGCGGTCGCGGGTGCGCAGCTCCAGCGACCGGTCCGTTTCACGGGAGGCGCGGTCGGCGATGTCCGGCTCCGCCAACCCACCTTCCTGCAAATGCTGCAGGGTCTCGGAGGATTCGAGCAGCAGATCCGCACGCCACCGCAGGAGCTTGTCGCGGAAATACTCCTTCATGACGGGGTTCATGAACTCTTCCTTGTCCGTCGGCGTATAGTTCGACGGAACCTTGGTCGTCTTCGTCCCTATATCCATCCTGTCAACCGCATGTCCTTAGGGCCAGTTCCCAAAGAGGGCGGGAGTATATGGATCGGCGACGCCGCCGACAATCCCGCCGTGGCGACCATTTAGCTTCCCGCAACCCATTGTAATATTGAAATTTTTGTGAATGCCGGCGGCGCGGGTCAGCGCTCGGCGTCCAGTTTCGCCAATTCCACCTCGGCTCTGAGTTCGATTTCGTCGAGCACGTCGCCCAGTTTCGGGTCGTCGACGGCGGCCCGGCTTGAACGCACCAAAGTGGTCAGCTCGTCGAGCCGGTGCCTGGGCACGCGGCCCAGCAGGATGTCGGTGCGCAGCATGTCGAGCCGGTCGAGCAGCGCCTCGCCCCGGGCGCGGGCCCGGCCATGGCGCTCGGCCCGGTCATCGGCTCCCTGGATGGCGAGCAGCGAATCGACGGATTGCAGCGGGCCGGCCCCGGTGACGCCGGCGGGCTGCTGTGCCGCGCCCTCGGTCTCGTCCAAGGCGTCGGCGAAACCGTCCTGCTTGGCGGGCTTGCCGGCGCTGGTGCGGCGAACGGCGCCACTGCGCAAAGGATTGGGGCCTTCGATCTTCATCCTGCAGATCCGGTGGTGCGGCGCCATCGTCCTCCGAACCGATTAACGCGCTGTAAATGAAACCGGCCGACCCGGCAGAACTTTCCCACCGGCCGGGCAGGCCTTGCCGTCATTGCCGGCCGGCGTGCCGGCAGCACGCGCCGGGGACCAGCGTTTTCAACGGATTCCGGCGCTCCGCGATCTGGCATGGGGTTCGCAACACCTCGCCGCAGACACGATTGACCACGCAAGGCGTCCGAAAGAATGCTGCGATCCGCGCCCCTGACTCCCTCCGTCGGCCGAGACTCCTGGCGACGGTTGCGCCATGCCGGCCTGGCTGCCCTGACAGCCCTGGCCGGCATGGCGGCGCTTATCGTCGCCGACACGGCGATGGCGGCCTCGCGGATCAAGGACATCGTCGATGTCGAGGGCGTGCGCGACAACCTGCTGGTCGGATACGGGCTGGTGGTCGGGCTGGACGGCACCGGCGACAGCCTGAACAGCTCGCCCTTCACCGAGCAGAGCCTGATCGGCATGTTGGAGCGGTTGGGCGTCAACGTCCGCGGTGACGGGGTCAGCACCGACAACGTCGCCGCGGTCATGGTGACCGCCACCCTGCCCCCCTTCTCCCGCCAGGGCAGCCGGATCGACGTCACGGTCTCCTCGCTGGGCGATTCCGAAAGCCTGTTGGGCGGCCAGTTGCTGGTCACGCCGCTGCTGGGCGCCGACGGCGAGGTCTATGCCGTCGCCCAGGGCGCCCTGTCGGTCGGCGGCTTCAGCGCCCAGGGCGCGGCCGAGCAGGTCACCCAGGGGGTGCCCACGGCCGGGCGGATCGCCGCCGGCGCCATCGTCGAACGGGAAGTGCCGTTCGACCTGGCCGGGCTGACGACCATCCACCTCTCGCTGCGCAATCCCGATTTCACCACCGCCCGGCGCGTCATGGACGCGATCAACGCCTCGGTCGGCGCGGGCATCGCCACCGCCACGGACCCCGCCACCGTGCGCCTGCGCCTGCCGCCCACCGCCGGCTCCGACGTGGTCGACCTGATCACCCGGATCGAGCAGCTCACCGTCGAGCCCGACCAGGTGGCCCGCGTCGTCATCGACGAGAGCACCGGCATCATCGTCATGGGCGAGAACGTGCGCATCAGCACCGTCGCCATCGCCCAGGGCAATCTGACCATCCGCATCACCGAGACGCCGGTCGTCTCGCAGCCCGGCCCGTTCGCCGAGGGCGAGACCGAGGTCGTGCCGCGCACTGACATCGCCATCGACGATGGCGGCGACAGCAAGCTCGGCGTGCTGTCCACCGGCGTCACCCTGCAGGAGCTGGTCCAGAGCCTGAACGCGCTGGGCATCGGTCCGCGCGACATGATCGCCATCCTGCAGTCGATCAAGGCCGCCGGCGCCCTGCAGGCCGACATCGAGGTCATGTGACCATGAACGACCTGACCAACCCGGCCAACGCGCTGCTCGCCCGCGACCCGCTCGCATCCTCGGCGGCACGGCCCCGTCAAACCGCCGACGAAGCCGCCGCGCGGGAAGCGGCGGAGGAGTTCGAGGCGGTCTTCCTGGCGCAGATGATGGCCCACATGTTCGAGGGCATCTCCACCGACGGGCTGTTCTCCGGCGGCCAGGCCGAGCAGGTCTACCGCTCGATCCTGGTGAACGAGTACGGCCGCATCGCCGCCCGCTCCGGCGGGCTGGGCATCGCCGACCAGGTGATGTCCGAGATCCTCAAGATCCAGGAGGTCCAGGAATGACCACGGCCCTGACCGATACGGTCGATCGCCTGATCGCGGTGCTGGACGACGAGGCCGCCATGCTCGCGGAGATGAAGGCGTCGGAGATCGGCCCGCTGCAGCCGACCAAATCCATGCTGATCGACGGCTATGAGCGCCTGGCTGCCGAGCTCCGCGCCGACGAGGAGCGCCTGGACAGTTTGCCCGAGGCTGAGCGCGCCGCCCTGACCGACGCGCTGACCCGGCTCGGCCAGGCGTCGCGCCGCAACGAGGCGGCGCTGCGCGCGGTGACGACGGCCAATGAGCGGCTGATGCGGACGATCGTGGACGAGGTCTGCCGGCAGCAGGCCGATAGCGCGGTCTACACCGTCGACGGCGCCGTGGCCTCCGACGGCAAGGCGCCGCCGGTGTCGGTCCGCATCGACCAGCAGCTCTGAACCGGCCCCGCCCCGATGTCCCTCGCCGTCACCCTCTCGAACGCGCTCAGCGGGCTGGCCGCCAACCAGTCGGCGCTGCAGGTCACGTCGAACAACGTGGCCAACGCCAACACCGAGGGCTATGCGCGCAAGACCGTGGAGCTGGAATCCCGGCTGCTCGACGGAATCGGCTCCGGGGTTTCGATTTCCGGCGTCAACCGGGCGGTGGACGAGTTCCTGCTGCGCGAGGTGCGGCGGGAGAGCGGCGTGCTCGCCGAGCGCGACGTGCGCAACGAGTTCTACGCCCGCCTGCAGAACCTGTTCGGCACGCTGGGCGACAACAGCTCCATCGGCGCCTCCGTCACCCGCTTCGCCACCGCGATCGAGACGGTGGCGACCAGCCCGGAGGTCGCGGCGCATCGACTGGAGGCGGTCAACACCGCCGCCGCCCTGGCCCGCGACCTGAACGACATGGCGAACCGGATCCAGGAGCTGCGCGGCGAGACCAATCGCGAGATCTCCGCCGCCGTGGACGACATCAACCAGCAGCTCCGGACGATCGAGGAACTGAACGCCAAGATCACCGAGTTGAAGCAGACCGGGCGCACCACGGGTGAGTTGGAGGATCAGCGCGCCCTGGCGGTCGATGCCCTGGCGGAATACCTGCCGATCCAGTATTTCGAGCGCAGCAACGGCCAGATGGTGGTGCTGACCCGCACCGGCCAGCCGCTGGTCGAATCCCGCGCCTCGGAGCTCGGCTACGCGCCGGCGGCGGTGGTGACCTCGGCCCAGGAATACATCGCGCCGGGCGATGCCGGCTATCCGGGCCTGATCTCCGGCATCTACCTGAACCCCAGCAGCCCGCCCGACCCGATCGCCGATTCCGCCCGCGACCTGACCGGCCTGCTGGACACCGGCAAGCTCGCCGGGCTGATCGACATGCGCGACACGGCGCTGCCCGACATCGCCGCCCAGATCGACGCGCTGGCGGTGCAGCTGCGCGACCAGGTCAACGCGATCCACAACACCGGCTTCGCCTTCCCCGGCCCGACCCAGATCACCGGCAGCCTGGCCCTGCCGGCGGGTGCGGCGACGCCGATCTCCGCGACCGGCTTCGTGCGCATCGGCACGGTGGACGCCAATGGCGACATGAACACGCCGCGGCTGGACCTGGACCTCGGCACCGTGGCCACCGCAGGCGACATCGTCACCGCGATCAACGGCACCGCCGGGCTCAACATCTCCGCCACCATCGATGGGGCCGGTCGCCTCAACCTGACCTCGGTCTCCGGCGATGCGCTGGTGATCGCCGATCCGGAGCCGCCCTCGGCCCTGGCGCCGGGCGCCATCGACATCGCCGGCAGCACCCGCGGGTTCTCCCACTTCTTCGGGCTGAACAACCTGTTCACGGGCGAGTCGGAGCTGAATAGCTATGCCGGCGACATCGTGGGCAGCAACACCACATCCGCCGCGCCGGGAACCCTGACCATCGAGACCGCCGGCGGCACCTTCAACGCCGCCTACACCGCCGGCATGCGCCTGGACGAGGTCGCCGCGGCGATCAACGGGGCGGTGTCGGCCCAGGGCATCACCGCCCGGGTACGGCCGGTCACCGGCGGCGTCCGCCTGGAGGTGACCGGGCCGGCCGGCCAGAATATCCTGCTCAACGACAGCGGCGCGCTGCTGCAGACCCTGGGTGTACGCCCGGGCGTCACCGACGCCGCCCGCGACATCACCATCCGGGCCGAGCTGCAGCAGAGCCCGGACCTGCTGTCGCGCGGCAAGCTGCGCGAGGAGCCGGCCGGCAGCGGCAATTTCCATGTCGGCGCGGCCGACGATGCCAGCGCCCGGGCGCTGGCGGAATCCTTCAACCAGGCGATCGCCTTCGGGGCCGTCGGCGGGCTGCCGGCGACCACCGACACTCTGGCCGGGTTCGGCATCGCCATCACCTCGTTCAACGCCAGCAACGCCGCCAACGCGAGCGCGGAATTCGCCTTCCAGGACTCCCTGCACCGCGACCTGCTGGACAAGTCCCTGTCCTTCAGCGGCGTCAACATCGACGAGGAGATGGCGAACATGGTGCTCTACCAGAACGCCTACCAGGCCTCCGCCCGGCTGGTGCAGGCGGCGGACGAGCTGTTCGCCATCCTGGTCAATCTGGGCCAGTAGCCGGAGGCCGTCATGACCCGCGTCGCCAACTACGCCCAGCACCTGCTGACCCAGTCCTATCTGCGGGCCACCCAGTCGCGCATCAATGACGACAACACCGCCATCGCCAGCGGCAAGGTGGCGCAGAGCTATTCCCAGCTCGGCGTCGACTCGCACCGGTTGCTGAGCCTGGAGGAAAGCAGCGCCAAGGCCGAGCAGTACATCCAGAACATCGACCGCGCCTCGGGCCGGCTGAACATCATGGAATCGTCGGTCGGCACCCTGGTCGACCGGGCGACCTACGTGCTGGGCCAGCTCGCCGTCGCCGTCAACGCCGACAATGCCGACAACATCGCGCTCGACGAGCTCGGCGACAGCTTCCTGACCGACATGGCCGAGGTGCTGAACGTGCGCCACGAAGGCCGGGCCCTGTTCGCCGGCAGCCGCGGCAATCTGCAGCCGGTCGACATCAGCGGCTACGACCCGACCGCCGCTTGGCCGCCGCCGGTCCTGGGCACCGTCGACACCAGCTACTACCAGGGCGACAGCGTCACCGCGACGGCGCGGGCCGATGACAGCTTCGACCTGGATTACGGCATCACCGCCGACGAGCCGGGCTTCGAGAAGTTCATGCGGGCGCTGGCCTACACCCGCTGGGCCGGACAGAACCCGACCGATCCCGATCGCGGCAACGTGCTGTCCGCGGCCATGGACCTGACCCGCGAGGCGATCGAGGACATGAGCCGCGTCCGCAGCAAGATCGGCACCAATGCCAGCGTGCTGGACGCCACCCGGCTCCGCCACGACCAGTTCAAGAACTATGCAACGGAGGCGATTTCCGACCTTGAGGATACCGATCTGACCGAGGCGATCACCCGGCTGAACGCGGATCAGACGCTGTTGCAGGCGTCCTATCTGTCGTTGTCGCGGCTGGATTCGATCTCACTGGTCGACTTCCTCAGATGACCGAAACCCCGCGCCAGGTAGGGCGGCGTTAACCCTTTTTGAAAGGTGGAGGACCTATACATGCTCGACTTCAATACCGAAGCGGTTAGCGAGCCCTCAATGGCGAAGCCCGACCCGATCGATGGGGGGTCCCCGGTGGACGAGCCCAAATCGATCATGATCGACACCCGGTACGGCACCTACGAGGTGGAGCGGGACAAGATCGTCTCCTTTCCCAAGGGCCTGATCGGCTTCGGCTCGCTGCTCGACTACGCCATCCTGAACATGCCCCATGAGGGCACCGAGCGCTTCAAGCTGCTGCAGAGCGTCGACGAGCCCGGTATCGGCTTCTACGTCGTGCCGGTCGGGCTGGAGAACAGCGGCTTCGACCCCGCCGATATCGAGCGGGCGGCCGACCAGTACGAATTCCCGATGAAGGATCTGGCGATCCTGCTGATCGTCACCGCCCGCAAGACCGACGAGACGGTCGAGCTGACCGCCAATCTGCGGGCGCCGGTGCTGGTCGATACCGAGCAGTGCGTCGCCTACCAGCACGTCATGTCGGACGACAAATACCCGATGCGCCAGCGGTTGAACTGACACCCCGGCGTCATCGCACGGAATGGACGGGCGCGGTCGCCGGATCGCGCCCGTTTTGTTGCCGGGCGGCGCCCGACGGCCACAACCGCAGATACGCCTCTTAAGAATGCGTTAGCCAAACCGGAGCACAATCCGGCTCCAAGACCGATGCCCGACACCGCGACCCTCTCCGCCGCAGAGCCGGCCCTGCCGTATGGCCGGCACACCATCGACCAGGACGATATCGACCGCGTCGTCGCGGTGCTGCGCAGCGATCGGCTGACCACCGGGCCGGTGGTGGCCGAGTTCGAGGCCGCGTTGGCCGACCGGGTCGGCGCCGAGCACGCGGTGGTCTGCGCAAACGGCACCGCCGCCCTGCATCTGGCGACCCTGGCGCTCGGCATCGGACCGGGAGACGCGGTGGTCGTGCCCACCCTGACCTTCCTCGCCACGGCGAACGCGGCCCATGTCGCCGGCGCGGACATCGTCTTCGCCGATGTCGATCCCGAAACCGGGCAGATGCGCCCGGACGATCTCGAAGCGGCGATCGACGGTGCCGGGGACCGGACCGTGAAAGCGGTCTTCCCCGTCCATCTGAACGGCCCCGCCTGTGCCATGCCGGAGATCGCGGCGGTGGCGCGCAAGCACAATCTGGCGGTCGTGGAGGATGGCAGCCACGCGCTGGGCGGTTGGATGGATGACGGCGAAGGCGGCCTGACGGCGGTCGGCGCCGGGCGCTTCGGCGACATGACCACCTTCTCCTTCCATCCGGTCAAGGCGATCGCCTGCGGCGAAGGCGGCGCGGTCACCACCAACGATCCCGCGCTGGCGGAGCGCATGGCGCGGCTGCGCAACCACGGCATGGTCCACGCGGCCGATCGCTTCACCGACAAAGCACTGAGCCGGGACACGGATGGTGCCGCCAACCCGTGGTCCTACGAGATGCCGGAGCCGGGTCTGAACTACCGGCTGAGCGACATCCATTGCGCGCTCGGGCTGAGCCAGCTCGGCAAGCTGGGCCAGTTCATCAGCCGCCGCAGGGCGCTGGTGGAACGCTACGACGACTTGCTGGCGCCCTTGGCGCCGATGGTGCGGCCGATCGGCCGGCACCCAGGCGGACGGCCGGCCTGGCATCTCTATCCGGTGCGGATCGATTTCGATACCGCGCCGATCGACCGCGCGACCCTGATGCGGCAACTGGCGGAGCGGGAGATCGGCACCCAGGTGCACTACATCCCGGTACACCGGCAGCCCTATTACCGGGAGCGCTATGGCGAGACCGAACTGCCCGGCGCCGAAGCCTATTACCGTGCCTGCCTGTCGCTGCCGCTGTTCCCGGCGATGACCGACTCCGATCCCGGACGCGTCGTGGAGGCCCTGGCCGAGTGCCTGGAGCTGAAGCCGTGAACAAATCGGTGGTCATCGTCCAGGCCCGTCGCGCCTCGACCCGGCTGCCCGACAAGGTGCTGTGCCGGCTTGGCGGCGAGACCGTGCTCAACCACGTGCTGACCCGCTGCGCCGCGATCCCCGGCATCGACACCGTGTGCTGCGCCCTGCCCGACGACCCGGCCTGCGAGGTGATCGCGGCGGAGGCGAAGCGCGCCGGCGCCGTCGCGGTCCGGGGCTCGGAGCACGACGTGCTGGACCGCTATCACCGGGCCGCGATGGATCTGGGGGCGGACATCGTCATGCGGGTCACCAGCGACTGCCCGCTGATCGACCCCGGAGTCTGCGGCCAGGTGCTGAAGCTGTTCCACGACAGCGGCGCCGACTATGTCAGCAACACCAACCCGCCGAGTTGGCCACACGGACTCGATTGCGAGGTGCTGGGCGCGGACTGGCTGCACCGGTCGGCCCGGCTGGCGACCCTGCCGTCGCACCGCGAGCACGTGACACAGTATGTGATCAACCACCGCCGCACCAGGACCGCCAACCTGCCCTGCCCGGAGGCGAACCTGGCGTGGCATCGCTGGACCCTGGACACACCGGACGATCTGAACTTCCTGGCGGAGATCTTCGACCGGCTGCCGGCCGGCCGGGAGGGGTGGTCGTGGCGCGAGACGCTGCGGGTCAGCCAGGCCAATCCGGAGCTCGCCGAGATCAATGCCGGGCAGGACCGCTGGGCCGGCCTGAAGCGGTCCCAGGCCGAGGACCGCCGCTTCACCGCGGGCGGCTAAGGGCGCCTGCCCGGCCTGCCACATGGCTGATTCGGTACCCACAATCCCTTCGGATTCACCTTTGGAACCCAGCGTATTTATCTGATCAAGAACCAACTTTAGGATGGGTACCGATTCGCGCTTTGACAAACCATCATCAGACCTAACGATCCCTGCTTGGACAAAGGCCATCGCCCCGCCATGCCCCCAGCTACCCCCTTCGCGATCGCCGGACGGTCGATCGGGCCCGGTCACCCGCCCTATGTGATCGCCGAATTGTCGGCCAATCACGGCGGCGATCTGGACCGCGCCCGCGCCATCATGGCGGCCGCCAAAGAGGCCGGCGCGGATGCCGTCAAGCTGCAGACCTACACCGCCGATACGATCACCCTGGACTGCGATCGGCCGGAGTTCCGGCTCGCCGACGGGCCCTGGAAGGGGCGTACATTGCATGACCTCTACCAGGAGGCCCACACCCCCTGGGACTTCCATCCCGACCTGTTCGCGATCGGCGCCGAGCTCGGCCTCGCCGTCTTCAGCACCCCCTTCGATCCGACCGCCGTCGACTTCCTTGAATCGCTCGACGCGCCGGCCTTCAAGATCGCCAGCTTCGAGATCGTCGACCTGCCCCTGATCCGCAAAGTCGCGGCGACCGGCAAGCCGATCATCATGTCGACCGGCATGGCCAATCTCGACGAGATCGGCGAGGCCGTCGCCGCCGCCCGCGAAGCCGGCTGCGAGCAGCTCGCCCTCCTCCACTGCGTCAGCGGTTACCCCGCCCCGGCGGAGGACTGCAACCTGGCGACCATCCCGCACCTCGCCGAGACCTTCGGTGTGACGGCCGGCCTGTCTGACCACACGCTCGGCATCGCCGTCCCGGTCGCGGCCGTCGCCCTCGGCGCATCACTGATCGAAAAGCACGTCACACTTGCCCGCGCCGATGGCGGCCCCGACGCCGAATTCTCGCTGGAGCCGGATGAGCTCAAGGCGATGATCGACGGTGTCCACACCGCCCATGCCGCGCTGGGCCGCGTCGACTATACCCTGAAGGGCAGCGAGCGCGGCAACGTCACCGTCCGCCGCTCGCTCTACGCCGTCGCCGACATCAAGGCCGGCGAGTCGCTGACCGACAGGAACATCCGGTCGATCCGCCCAGGCCACGGCCTGCCGCCGAAGCACCTGCCATCCATCATCGGCCGGGCAGCGCTCCGCGATATCCCGCGCGGCACACCGCTGGATTGGTCCCAATTCGAAGGCCTTGAGAGTCTGCCCGGCCACTAGCGCACCGCCGCAACATCTCGCACAAGATTACGCGGGGCGCTCTTCCATTTGGATTGCTCATTTTCGTTTGCGACAAAGGCTAGATTCGGCTTCGACTAGTTCGATTTCGAATAGTTCTTAGCGCCAGTTCCCGCTATCGTTGAAATCTCTTTGCAACTTGGATCGGAAATGGGGCGTTGGTCCAAAGCATTGCATTCGAATGGCGGGGTCAAACCAATAACAATACCCGACCGCGCCAGCACAGTCGTACCGACGCCCTGCCTTACAAATGACATGCTGGAAATAGCCGCTTCTATCGCAGACCGAATTACTTTCGCGACCCATCAGAACGACATCGCTGCAATTGCCGACCTCACAATTCACAATTATGGCGAGGAGAGTATCGAAGACCTTGAACTGGTCCTGAACTGCCAGCCTCCGCTCATTGCTACGAAGAGCTGGCGGATCGATCGAATTTCCTCCAATGGCGAAGTCCGAATAAGCGATCGGAACGTTCCGTTGGCTGGCGCCATGTTGTCTGAACTCGCTGAACGCGTTAGCGCCGACATTCGGCTGACTCTGGAAAAGGATGGGAATGTACTCTCCGAACTGAACCACCGACTCACTGGGCTTGCTCGGAACGAATGGGGAGGTGCTGGGCATATGCCCGAACTCCTCGCCGCGTTCATCATGCCCAACGATCCTGCCGTTGGTCGGATGCTGAAGGATGCTGGCGAAGTCCTTCGGCGCGCTGGCGAACAGCCTGCAATTGACGGCTATCAATCAAGATCGCGAACGAGGGTTTGGCAGATCGCTTCGGCAATCTGGACAGCGGTCTCGTCGCGACGGTTGGTCTATGCCGAGCCTCCTGCAAGTTTCGAACGTGAGGGACAAAAAGTCCGCACGCCGAGCGAAGTACTCGAAGTGGGGCTGGCGACGTGCCTGGATACGGCGCTCTTGTTCGCTGCGGCCCTGGAACAAGCCGGCCTCAATTCGATCATCGCCCTTACGAAAGGGCATGCCCTTTGCGGCGTCTGGCTGCAGCCTCAGCAGTTGCCCGCTCTTACCGCCGACGATTGTACGGACCTTCGAAAGCATGTCGCATTGAAGGAATTGGCTCTCTTCGAAACGACAATGGTCGTCCGCGAACCTCCATTCGTGTTTTCAAAGGCTGTGGAGGAGGGTAGCCGGCGAATATCCGAGAGTGCCGAGAGTGAATTCGTCTATGCAATGGACCTCAAGCGAGCCAGAAGTCAGCAGATCACTCCGCTTGGATCGACCGTCGAGACCAGCCCGACGGGCGAGCCCGATGAACAGAACGGCCCTACTCTCGGTTTCGAGGCAGCTCCCGCACTTCCAGGTTTTGATCTTGGTCTGGATGACGATCCACCGCCAGATACTCCGGAAACACGGCTAGATCACTGGAAACGCAGACTCCTTGATCTGACCAAGCGAAATAGACTCCTAAATCTTAAGCCGTCAAAGACTGCAATCCGCCTGCTCTGCACCCATCCGGCAACGCTTGAAGACAAGCTCGCCGCGGGCAATAAAATAACTGTAATTCCAATGGTCAAGCTCTCGGGACAAGCGGGAGAGCGCGACGGCGGGTTGTTTCAGAATCGTACGGGCGATGAATTCGAGAAACGATACGCTGAAGAGGCATTGGATCGCGACGAAGTTGTATCCGATCAGACGAAGTCCGATCTCGATGCTGGGCTTGTCCAACTCTACAGAAAGGCCAGGACAGATCTACAGGAAGGAGGTGCCAATACGCTCTATTTGGCGCTTGGCATTCTTAAATGGAAGCAATCCGAACACGAGGAGCGAACATACCGCGCCCCGTTGTTGCTGGTTCCAGTCAAATTGGAACGTCGTAGCGCAGCCTCCAAAGTGAAAATTATCCACCATGAGGACGAGCCAGTCTTCAACATGACGCTGTTGGAGCTACTGCGTCAGGATTTTGAACTCCGAATCCCCGCGCTTGAGGCCGATCTGCCGAAAGATCAGTCCGGTGTCGACGTACCGCTAATCTGGGAATTCGTTCGCAAGGCCGTTCGCGATGTTCCCGGATTCGAGGTGGTGGAGGACGTCGTCCTCAGTACGTTCTCATTTGCGAAGTATCTGATGTGGAAGGATTTGGCGGATCGAACGACGGCGCTAAAGGAAAGCCCGTTCGTTCGCCATCTCATTGATCATCCTCGCGATCCCTATGAACACTCTTCGGAATTCATGCTCCCAGATCAGATCGATGAGAAGGTCGAGCCAGCGGAGTTATTTATGCCGTTGCCGGCCGACAGCTCGCAGATCGTCGCAATCCATGCATCGTCCCAAGGCGGTGACTTTGTCCTTGAAGGCCCACCTGGCACGGGGAAGTCGCAAACGATTGCCAATATCATCGCCCATAATCTGGCTCTCGGGAGGCGTGTTCTCTTTGTTTCCGAGAAGATGGCGGCCTTAGAGGTCGTCTTTCGACGACTCCGTGAAAAGGGTCTCGGCGATTTCTGCCTCGAACTCCATTCCAACAAAGCGAACAAGCGCGAGGTATTGGACCAGCTTGGACATTCCTGGCGCAACCGCTCCGATCGCAGCCATGCCGAATGGCAGGCCGAAGCTGAACGGCTGAAACAACTGCGTGACGACCTAAACGGATTAGTGAAGGCTCTTCACAGACCCGGCGCAAGCGGTGTCAGTCCACGTGCTGCAATAGCGCGTACCGTGCGTTGGAAGGAGATTCATCGCCTAAGGCTCGACTGGACCGGCGGCTTGGAGGCGGATCATGCCAGGGACAAGGAAGGTCTGGAAAAGCTCACCCAGATCGCCAGAAACCTCGGTCTGTGCTTCGCCCAACTGGATGAAGACGATGCGTCGACATTTGCTGATGTCCGCCAAGCTGACTGGTCTTATGCTTGGCAGAATCTTTTCGTCGAATGCTCGAGCAGACTTGTTCAGGCAATCGACCGGTTACTAGCCGCCTCCGCGGCATTCTCGGCGCAAGCTGGATTGTCCGAGCCCGAAAGAACGCTCGCCCGAATTGGCGGGCTCGGCAAGATTGCTTCCTGCGTAGGATCGGCCGCTACTCACAACTTCGACTTTGCCCTGGGCCCTGATGGTTCGGCAGCCGTTGAACGGTATGAGACCGCACTAGCAGCGCTAAGAGACTACGTGAGCCAGAAGTCTAAGCTGACGTGCAGGTATCCAGACGACAGGATTCCGGACACACCAATTGACGTATGGCAATCTCAGTGGGCGAGAGCCTGCTCTTCGTGGTGGCCGATGGGCGTCTTTCGCCGTCGGGCCGTAGTACAGCGAATGCGCAAGTCTTTCGGCCTTCCGACACGGCCCGATCCTCGATTGGATCTGCCGATACTCAATGAACTGCAAGCCGTCCGGAAGCGCATGGATTCGGCGGCCTCCAGTTTGCCAGCGGATGCGCCTTGGCAAGCACTTGAGACCGACCCCGATACCGCCGAACATTGCCTCCAATCCGCGAACATGTTGCGCGAAGGAACTGCGAGGCTGGCAGGCGAAGTACGCGAATTGCCGGAAATACGTGCGGCCGTCCGTCGGTTCTGCGTCGATGGCCGCGAACTTCTGCTGCCGGGCATGCCCGCAGCGGAGGCGGCGAATGGCTTGATGGGCGCCCTCAAGGCCTTCGAAGAGGCTTCGGGCGAATACTTACGTGAAGCCCAGGCAGCCGCGGATTTGGCTGACGACCTTGTCGCATTGCGCGGCAGAGCCCAAGGCACGATCGATTTGCAGCAACGCATCAACGCCTGGTGCCGCTGGCAAGCAGCCCGTAGAGACGCGGAGGCGTCGGGGTTGGAAGTGCTCGCGAGAGCGCTGGAGACCGGTGCAGTCGAAGCTGGTGAAGCTGAAAGTCAATTCAAGACGGCCTATTGCATCTGGCTGGCGGATCGGCTCATCGACGACCGCGACGAGCTCAGAACATTCTCCGCTGTCGGTCATGACGAGAAAATCCGGGCTTTCCGGGAAGTTGATCAGAACGTTGCCGATCTCTCCGTTGACTACATCCGTGCCAAGCTCAGCAGTGGAATTCCCAGTCCGGACGATTTACAGCGACCTGCGGGGTACGGCGTGCTCAGCAGAGAGCTTCAAAAGCGCATGCGTCATAAGCCTGTGCGCCAACTCGTTTCCGAAATGGGACCGGCTCTAACGGCGCTCACACCTTGTCTGCTTATGAGTCCCCTGTCGGTTTCGCAGTTCCTGTCGGCCGATAGCCAACTGTTCGACGTCGTCGTATTTGACGAGGCCTCACAAATCACCGTCTGGGATGCGATTGGCGCCATGGCCCGCGGTCGCGATGTCATTGTGGTTGGCGATCCGAAACAAATGCCTCCGACAAGCTTCTTTGATCGTTCGGCTTCTGCTGACGGCATCGCCGGAGAGGAGGACGGCGAAATGGAAGAGGACTTGGAAAGCATCCTCGACGAGGCCTTGGCTGCGAGTATCAAGCTCCATCGGCTGACGGGGCATTATCGAAGCCGACATGAAAGCCTGATCGCTTTCTCAAACCATCGTTACTATGCAGGCGATCTGGTGACTTATCCGTCTGCCGAGACGCGAACGACTGCAGTTTCCTTCGTGAAGGTCGATGGAGTCTATCAACGTGGTCGAGGTCGGACGAACCCCGATGAGGCGAAGGCAATCGTCCAGGACGTTGTCCGTCGATTGAATGATCCGGTGGAAAAACAGCGGAGCATTGGAATCGTGACGTTGAACTCCGAACAACAGCGGTTGATTGATGACCTCCTGGATCAGGAACGCCGCAACGACCCGATGCTGGAGCAATTTTTCTCAGACGACATCGAGGAACCCGTCTTCATCAAGAATCTCGAAACTGTGCAGGGCGACCAACGCGACGTCATCCTCCTCAGTATCGGATATGGCCCTGACACTCCAGGTGCAAAAACAATGTCGATGAACTTCGGCCCTCTAAACCGAAAAGGCGGCGAACGGCGACTCAACGTTGCGATCACCCGAGCCGCCTCGGAGGTTTGCGTTTTCGCCAGCTTCGAACCGTCGATGATAGATCTTACGCGCACATCGGCGCTCGCGGTGCGTGACCTAAAGCACTACCTCGAATTCGCCCAACGTGGCCCTGCAGCCCTTGGTGAGGCGGTGCTTCAAGTGGGCGGTGTGGATCAATATGACTCGGATTTCGAAGAAGCCGTCGCAGACGGGCTTCGACATCGAAATTGGGTCGTTCACACCCAAATCGGCGTTTCGAAATTTCGCATTGATCTGGGCATCGTACACCCGGATGAGCCAGGCAAATACCTAGCCGGCATCGAATGCGACGGCGCCACCTATCACAGTTCGCCCTCTGCGCGGGATCGGGATCGCATTCGGCATGCGATCTTGGAGAACCTTAGCTGGAAGCTCATCCGGATCTGGTCGACCGACTATTTCTTGGACCCCGGTCGGATCCTTGATCAGGTGCACGAGCGCCTATCCCAGATGTTGGAAATGGATCGGGAGGAGAAGGTCAAGTTGGAAGCTGAGGCCGAACAACTGAAGTCGGCTCCGGATATCGATGTACAGGATGAAACCATCGCTTCATTCGGCGAACACAATAGTTCACGCACCGAGCCGCATCGGGATCAACCGAAGAAGAAAGAGACCGAGCCGACAACCGTCTTCTTTGCTGGTTCAAACAACCCTGAAACAGAATTCTTCGAAGCACTGACTTCAACCGTTACGGCACAGTCAAGGGAAAGACTCTCCGCCGATCGCTTCTACGAACCAGGTTACTTAAATGTACTTCGATCATGTGGATCGGAATTGATTGACACTCATGGTCCTATTACTTTCCAGCACCTGAGTGAAAAACTTGCTAGAGCACATGGGTTTCAACGAACAGGTTCTCAGATAAAAAAGCAAGTTTGGGCGGCCGTTTCCAAAGCTCGGCGCTCAACAAGAACACCCAAGGGTGAGACGGTATTCTGGCCTGATGGTGCGCAACCTAGCTTGGCCGTTCCATTTCGCGGCCTGACGGTGGCGGACGAGGAACGATCTTGGCACGATGTTCCGTATCCGGAGAAGCTCGGCCTCGCATTCGCGAGTTTGGACAGCGGGCGGAACCCTGACGAGGCTGCTGCGATGGCGGCCAAGATCGGACTGGCTCGTCTGCGCCAGAAGACGAGAAAGGAACTGGAGGCGTTACTTGAAACCGCCAGGGTGATGCTCCAGAAACGCCCGTGATGGATTGATCATCGCTGCTTGGCAGGCATAGCAAGGCCTGACCGAGGTTCGTTAGCGAAGGAACCAAAGGCTATTGATATTGGTTGAAATCAGCAGCGCGGCTCCTGCAGCAAATCGGTCAGGCTCGCCTCGTCCAGCCAGGTTTCGTTGTTGTCGCTGGAGTAGCGGAAGCCTTCGCTGACCGGTCGGCCGCCGTGGTCGGCGGCCTGGTCGCGGTCGCGCCAGTAGTCGAATTGCGGCTGGATGACGTAGCGGTCGTCCAGTTCCATGGTGGAGCGGGCGTCGTCCTCGGTGATCATCACCTCGTGCAGCTTCTCGCCGGGGCGGATGCCGACGATGTCGTGCGGCAGGTCCGGCGCCATGGAGCGGGCCAGGTCGACGATGCGCATGCTGGGCAGCTTGGGCACGAAGATCTCGCCGCCGCGCATCATCTTCAGCGACGACAGCACGAACTCCGCACCCTGGCGCAGGGTGATCCAGAAGCGGGTCATGCGCGCATCTGTGATCGGCAGGCGCTCCTCGCCGCCGGCGATCAGCCGCTCGAACAGCGGGATCACGCTGCCGCGCGAGCCGACCACGTTGCCGTAGCGCACCACGCTCAGCTTCGGCCCGGTCTCGCCGGCCAGATTGTTGGCGGCGACGAAGATCTTGTCCGAGGCCAGCTTCGACGCGCCGTAGAGGTTGATCGGGCTGGCCGCCTTGTCGGTGGACAGCGCGATGACCCGCGCCACGTCGTTGCGGATGGCGGCCCGCACCACGTTCTCCGCCCCCAGCACGTTGGTGCGGATGCATTCGAACGGGTTGTACTCCGCCGCCGGGATCTGCTTGATCGCCGCGGCGTGGACCACCACGTCGACGTCGCGCATCGCCATCTCCAGCCGGTCGGTGTCGCGCACATCGCCGATGAAGTAGCGCAGGCAGCCATGCTCGCGGGTGGAGAGCGTCTGCTGCATGTCGAACTGCTTGAGCTCGTCGCGGGAGAACACGATCAGCCGGCGCGGCCGGTAGCGTTCCAGCACCAGCCGGCAGAACATCTGGCCGAACGATCCGGTGGCGCCGGTGACCAGCACCGACTTGCCATCCAGATTGAAGCAGGAGGCGGGCCGGTGTTCGGTCTCGTCGACCGGCGCGAAAGAGGGGAGACTGTTCATTCCAGGGGCTTGTCCCGACGCAGTGCCGTGAGTCCAGGCCGCACCACTGAACGCCAGTTTGGTTAACAAAAACAAAATTCGGTTGTGGCGCCGACCAGTTTTGCGCGTATGCCCGGCAACCGGGCGCAACCGTGCAATCGGCGGCCGGCAACGGTTAACCGGCCGTCAATCCTTCCCGGGTTGAATGGAGGCTTATGGTTAACGCCCGCCGCGAAAGGCCGGATGCACCGTGACGACCGCCCCCCGTTCCAAGGACACCCCCGACAACGCCCTGGTGCCCCTGCTGGACCAGGCCCGCCAACTGATCGAGCGCAAGCAGTTCGAGCGCGCCCTCGACCGCTTCCGGGAAGCGGCCCAGATCGCCCCGGACGACCCGGAGATCGCCTGCTGCATCGGCGACATGCTGACCTCCCTGCGCCGCTTCGATGAGGCGGTCGCTGCGTTCGGCGCGGTGCTGGAGGCCGACCCGACGATGTTGCGGGCGCAGGCCGGGCTGGCCCAGATCGCCAAACAGCAGGGCGCCATCGCCGATGCCGTCGCGCTGTATCAGGACGTCCTGGCCAAGGAGCCGGACAATCTGGCGGCGACCGTCGGCCTGGCCGACCTGTTCGGCCGTGCCGGCGAGATCGAGGCGGCGATGACGCTGTTCCAGCGTGCCCTGAAGTCGCGGCCCCGGCATATGGAGCTGTGGTGGGCCTATGGCGACTTGCAGGTCTCGCTGGGCCGCTGCGCCGACGCCATCGAGAGCTTCAAGCGCGCGGAGCGGATCGATCCGACCGCGCCGGAGACCCACGCCCGCATCGCCGTCGCCCATAAGGGGCTCGGCGACCTGGACCAGGCCATCACCTATTTCGACCGGGCGCTGGAATTGTGGCCGGCGAACTGGCGCATCCATCTCGGACGGGCGACGATCGATCTGGCCAAGGGCGACCTGGCGGAGGGCTGGCGGCGGCTGGAATGGCGCCACAAGGCGGAGCCGGCACGGGCCCATCTGCAGCCGCAATGGAACGGCCAGGACCTGGACGGCCAGACCGCCTTCCTGTGCGGCGAGGCGACCATCGCCGACGAGGTCATGTTCGCGTCCTGCCTGAGCGAATTCGCCCAGGGCTGTGCTCGGTGCATCGTTGAATGCCAGGCACCACTGGCGAAGCTCTTCGCCCGATCGTTTCCCGATGTGGACATTCACGCCGAACCTCCGGCCGGGGACCAGACGGCACCCGCCGCCCGGTATGGCTGGCTGAAGGATCAGGGGCCGATCCAGGTCTACAGCGCCCTGGGCAGCATTCCGCGCTTCCTGAGGGGTTCCATCGAGTCCTTCCCGGAGGGTGGAGCCTATCTCACGCCGGACCCGGAGATGCTGGCGCTGTGGCGGGAGCGGCTGTCCGGCCTGGCCGGCAAGACCACGATCGGATTGTGGTGGAACGGCTTCGCGCCGGTGGCGGAAGGGCAGGCCCTGGCGCTGCGCGACCTGCTCAACGCGCTGGACCGGGACGACATAGAATTCGTCCTGCTGGCCGGCGATGTGGCCCGGCACTTCCCGCAGGGCGTCGAAGGCCCCTGGATGGACCGCATCAACGTGGTCGAGGGGGTTGATCCGGCGATCGACTCGGATGAGGCGGCGGCGCTGATCGCCAATCTGGACATGATGGTGGTCCAGCCGGGCCTTGTGGCCAATCTGGCCGGCGGGCTGGGCGTGCCGGTCCTCGTGCCCGGGCCGGCGGATGACTGGACCCATCTGGGCACGGGGCGGATGCCCTGGTTCGACTCCATGCGCCTGTTCAACCGGGCCGGCGAGGAGCCCTGGACCGGCGTGCTGGCATCGCTCGTCGCAGCCGTCCACGAAGCGGCCGACGCAAAGACCGCCTAGTTCATCCGAGGGGACCCTCCATGGCCGGTTCGATCCTGATCCGTGTCGACAGCAGCCCGGCGATCGGTGCCGGCCACGTGGCGCGCTGCCGCTCGCTGGCCCAGGGCTTCGCGGATCGCGGCGGCAAGGTGACCTTCGTGATGTCGGAGTCGCTGCCGGGCACCGCCGAACTGCTCGCCGAAGACGGCTTTCGGCTCGACACGGTCTCGGTCGATCCGGGCAGCCGGGAGGACGTGACCGAAACCGCCGGCATGGCCAGGCGGCACAATGCCGGGCTGATCGTGCTGGACGGCCCGGGCTTTGCCGGCCCCTATCAGGACGGGCTGGCGCGGGCCGGATTCCCGCTGGTGATGCTGGACGACAATGGCGATCTCGGCCCCTACCGCGCGGCGGCGATCGTCAATCAGAACATCCATGCGGCCAAGACGCTCTATCCCCGCCATGTGGACGCCCTGTGCGGACCGCGCTTCGTCATGCTGCGGCGGGAGTTCCGCGCCCGCGTCCAGTCCAATGCCCCGGTGCGCGAGACCGCAGAGCGCGTGCTGGTCACCCTGGGCGGCACCGATCCGAAAGGCGTGACACCGCATGTGATCAATGCCTTCAAGACGCTCCCCGCCGGCAAGTTCCAGCTCGGCGTGATCGTCGGCAGCGGCAACCCGCATCTCGAGGCCATCCAGAAGGCGGCGGAGGCCTCGCCGCATCGGGTGGCGGTGCGGCAATCGGTGGCCGACATGTCCGCGGCCATGGCCTCGGCCGACATCGCGGTCAGCGCCGCCGGCTCGACCCTGTGGGAGCTGGCCTATATGGGCGTGCCGACCATCGCCCTCATCGTCGCCGACAACCAGCGGCCGGCGGCCCAGGTCTACGGCGCGCAGGGCTGCGGCGTGGTGCTGGACCTGGCGGCCAATGCCGGCAAGATCCCGCTGGGCGACGAGATCGCCAAGCTGATGGCCGATGCCGGGCAGCGCCAGAGCTTCGCGGCGCGCAGCAGGCAGCTGATCGACGGCATGGGCGTGGTGCGGGTCTGCCAGAAGATCGAGGCGCTGCTGTTCCAGGCCCGGGCGCGGACATGATCGCGCTGCGCGTCATGCGGCCGGAGGACCGGGACCGGGTGCGCCAATGGCGCAACCTGCCGGCGGTCGCCCGGTTCATGTACACCGACACCGAGATCGGGGAAGCGGAGCATGCGGCGTGGTTCGCGCGGGTGCTCGACGACCCCACCTGCACCTACTGGATCATCACCTGCGACGGGGCCGATGTCGGCCTCGCCTGCATCACCGGCATCGACCGCGCCCATTCCCGCTGCTCCTGGGCCTTCTACATCGCCAGCTCGGATCTGCGCGGCCGCGGCGTCGGCAGCGTGGTGGAGCACAGCGTGCTGTCCCACGTCTTCGACACGCTGGGCCTGGACAAGCTGTGCTGCGAGGTCCTGGACCTGAACGGGCCGGTGATCGAGATGCACAAGCGCTTCGGCTTCCGCGAGGAAGGCCGCCAGCGCCGCCACATCCGCAAGGGTAAGAGCTGGCACGACGTGATCATGCTGGCCATGCTGCGCGACGAATGGCTGGCCGCGAAGCCGGGCATCGAGGCGCGGCTGGCGGCCAAGGGTCTGCTGCCCGGAGTGGAGCCGAAGACGGCAGCCGTCTAGACGGCTCGGCGGCCTCCGGCCGGGCGGATGCGATAGAGCACATGCCGGCATAGCGGGTGGTCCACCGGCAGCGTCGGGTGATCGAAATCCCCGGCCGGATCACGGGTCATACCCAGCCGCTGCATGACCGCCTGGGACCGCTCGTTGATGACGGCCGTGAAGGACACGATTTCGTCGAGGCCGGCCCGGTCGAAGCCGAATTCGATGGCCGCACGCGCCGCTTCCGTAGCGTAGCCCCGGCCCCAATGCGCATGGGCGAGGCGCCAGCCGACCTCGACGCAGGGCATGAAATGCGCCTCGAAGCGCGGCACCGAGATGCCGACGAAGCCGACGAAGTCACCGTCCTGCGCCGTCTCGACCGCCCACCAGCCATAGCCGTGCCGGGCGAAGTGGTCGCGGATGCGGCCGATGATCGCTTCACATTCCGCGCGCTCCAGGCAGCGCGGCATGAATTCCATCACCCGCGGGTCGGCATTCAGCGCGGCGAACGGGTCCAGATCGTCGTCCCGCCAGCCGCGCATCAACAGACGCCCGGTGCGGATTTCCGGGGTTGCCGAAGGGTCTGGGAGATCGCGGCGCATGGCCACTGTCATAGCGGGGAGCCGGACGTCCGGCCAGCACAACCGTCCTTCGAGATTCGACCGCACGGCGGCACCCATGACGGGGCGCTGCCGCCGGGGGGGGCCGGCCTAGTCCAGAGGATCGTCCTGGCCGCCGAAACCGGAGCCGATGCCCATCTGCTGCTCTCTCATCGCACGGCGCAGGGCCTGCGCCGACACGAACAGCCCGGCGATGATGAACACGCCAGCGATCGCCATGAAGATCAGGGACAGGTTCTGGGTGAATTGCTCTGCAACCGCATTGGTCGTCACTTCGGCCTGGCTCAGCCGGAAGGTATAGGCGCCGATCAGCAGCACGATCCCGAACACGGCCATGAGGCCGCCGGCCAGGATCCGGCCCGTCGTGTGGTAGGTCTTGAGCCCCATCGTCTAGCTCTTGACGAACCAGCCGCCCGGCGCGGTCAGCCAGCCGAACTTGCGGATTTCCGGCGGATTGCCCTCGAAATACTCGTCCAGCGCCTGGGACTCGCCGGGCCATTCACGCATGCCGTATTCGTCCAGCAACACGATGCCGCCGGTCACCACCCGCGGGTAGAAGGCCTGCAGCGCCGCCAGGGTCGGCTCGTAGAGGTCGCAATCCAGATGTAGCAGGCTGATGCGCAGGCCCGGATTGTCGTCGACGAAGCGCGCCGCGGTCTCGCGAATGTCGCCGTCGACGATCTGGATGCGCGGCTTCTGCGGCACGAAGCTGTCCTGGTGGAACAGATCGATCAGCTCCATCAGCGTGTTGGCGAAGCCGTCCGGGTTCCAGCCGCCTTCGGCATTGCCGACATGCGCCGCGGCGCCGTCCCGCTCGGTGGTGTCCTGCAGGCCCTTGAAATGGTCGAAGCCGATGACCGCCTTGCTGCGGTCGCCGGGGTTCAGCATCTCCATGAAGCGGGCGAAATTGAGCAGCGACTCGCCCTTGTAGACGCCGCACTCGACCACGTCGCCGGGCAGGTGGGCGACCTGCTTGTAGACCTCGAAATGACCCAGCGTCTTGGACATGTACATGCGCCGGGCGAAGACGCCGAGCTGGTGGATGATGTCCGGGTCGCCCGCATGGCGCCTCAGCAGCGCGGCATAGCGGTCGTCGATGCCGGCCGCCACGGGCGGCGACGGCTTGCGCGCCGGAACGCCCATGCCCCTACTCCTCCGCTACGACGGAGCGCGGATGGCGCTCCTTCAGCACCGCGAAGTCGGACGAGCGCTCGATGGTCCAGCCGCGCGCCACCATGTCGGCGTCCAGCATCTGGCCGTAGCGCGGCACCATGCTCCACCGGGACCGGTTGGACTGGTTGCGGCCACTGCGATGCAGCAGCAGCTGGTGGAAGAACAGCACGTCGCCTGGCTCCAGGCAGACCGTGACCGCCTTTGCGTCCAGCTCGGCGGTGTCGGCGTCGGCCAGGATCGCCGATTTGGTCGCCTTGGGCCGGCCGTGATCGTCGCGCTTGGGCTCCAGGCGCACCGGCCGCAGCCGGCCGTGGCTGCGCGGAATGATGTGCAACGGGCCCATGTCCTCGGTCACCGGGGTCAGCGGCGTCCAGACGGTGACCGTCGGATCGGACATCTGGTTGTAGGTGTAGTCCTGATGCCAGTGGAATTCGAACCAGGGCTCGTTCGGCCGGTCGATGCGGAACATCGCCTTGTCGTAGGGGATGTGAAGCGCGTCGGTCTCCAGCAGCGTCTTGACCACGTCCTGCACCCAGGGGTGCAGCAGCAGGGCGTAGAAGGCCGGGACCTCGCGCGCGCCCTCATAGACCAGCGCGCCGAGCCGGCGGTCGATGGCGCACAGCGCGTTGAACAGCGTGTCCAGATCGGCGTCCGGGTCCGGGTCGTGGCCGGTGGCGTGCCGGTACTGGGCGGTGATGATGCCGAGCAGCGCCTGGCGCAACTCGCCGACCCGGGCGTCGCCGAGCAGGCCGCGCACGATCACCGCGCCCTCGGTCTTGAACACGGTCTTCAGGCGCTCCGCCGTCATCTCCTCGACGGGCATCTCCAGGCCGGCCAATTCGGCCGGCGCCTCGGTCTTGGTCGCGAGTGTCTGCATGACTAGTCGATCACCACAAAGGCTGGTCCAGGGACGTAAGGGACGCGCTGCAGCTTCAGCCGGCGCTCGCCGAGCAATTCCTGAAAGGCCGCCGTCTCGCCGGGGAACACCGGGTCGCACAGCTCGTCGAAGCCGACGACGGCGCCGGCCGGCAGCCGGTCCAGGATCATCTCCAGGCAGTCCCGGGTCGGGGCGTAGGCGTCCATGTCGAAATAGGCGAGCGCCACCAGCGTTTCCGGATGCGCCGCCAGATGGTCCGCCAGGGTCTCCCGGGCGTCGCCCTTGTGGACCTCACAGGTCTGGACGTGCGGCAGCGGGTTGAGCTGGCTCTGGCAGGCGATCACCTGGGCGAGATGGGCCTCGTAATCGGGCGGCACGCCATAGGCGCCGTCGCTGGCCGCCTCGGCATTCCCGTCGCGGGCGCCGGAGCCGGCGATCCCGTCGAAGGTGTCGAAGCCGTAGATGCGGCGGCTGTAGTTCACCGGCTCGTAGATGCCGCGGAAGCTCTGCCACAGCGCCAGGGTCTGGCCGTAGCGGCAGCCGAAATCCAGGATCACGCCGTGCACGTCGAGGATGCGGCGGTAGAGCTCATGGAAGAACAGCAGCCGGGACAGCGCCTGGCGCGGCGCATAGAGGCCAAGATTCTCGATCAACTCGGCCGGCGGGATGGGTGAGGATTGCAGCAGGCCGGCAAGCTCCGACCGGACCGCGCGCTCGTCTGCCCCGTGGCGCTCCAGGCGGGTCACGGTCACGGGGCCGGTCCGCCGGCGTTGATGGCGTTGCCGCGCACCACCGGCGCGCCATCCTTGTCCAGATCGACCCGGGTCCGGTCCATCGACCGCGCGCCGCCGATCTCCGCGTTCACCGTGTCGATGAAGGCCGGTGCCGCGCCCTCCCCCTTGGCGATCAGGTAGCGCAACGAGATGCGCTCGCCGTCGCCGGCGTGGGGCTGGGTGCCGTGCAGGGTAAAGGGATGCCACAGCGCGGCGAAGCCGGCGCCGCCGACCAGCATGGTCTGGCGGCATTCCATGGTCTCGTCGTCGTCGCCGCCATAGCGCCATGCCGTGCCGTTGGACTGCTCGAGGCTGTGCGGGAAGCGGGTGGCGCCGAGGCGATGGCTGTCGGCCAGCAGGTGCAGCGGCGCCTCGGACGGGCCGACGCCGTGCAGATAGACATACAGGGTGATGAAATCGGCCTCGCGGCCGGTCCAGTCGATGATGTCCTGGTGGAAATCGATGCCGTAGAAATAGGTGACGTCGCGGTATTCCGGCCGCACATAGGCGCCCAGATTGTTGACCGGGTTGCCCTTGATGCGCCGGACCAGCCAATCCGGAATCCAGCGCTCCGGCACGCCGCAGACCAGCTTCTTGTTCAGAATCGCGTAGCCTGGCCCGAGCAGGCCCGTGAGGACCCGGTCGAGCGGCTCGTGCCGTTCGACGCAGCCGAGATAGTCCTGCAGCCCCTCCAGCATGTTGCGGCCAGGGCGCGGGTTGACGCCCTTCAACTGCGGATCGGCCAGGAAGGCGCGCTCGGTCAGGAACATGTCCGCATCGAACTGACGCCGGCGGCGGATCTCCGCCAACAGCGCGGCGCACGCCTCCGGGTCGACGATGCGCCCCAGATCGGCATAGCCGTGGTCGCGGAAGTGGTCGAGCGTCGCCTGGATCAAGAAGACCGTCCTCGGCAGGGGGTGAAGCGGCGTTGCAAAACCGCCAGGCAGCGCCACCGAATGAAGGCCAGTTTGGTTAATTTCGCGTAAATTCAGGGTGATATGGGCGGCCTAATCCGGGGACAGTATACTTATCCTCCGCGCCAGGAGCGCTGTTCACACATTGCTTGTGACCCGATCGCCGAAGATGCGTTTACTGTCCCCGATTGGCCGTACCAGAATTGGGAGGAGTCGCGAAATGGACCGGTTCACCGGCGGTTGCCTGTGCGGCGACGTTCGCATTGTGGCGTCGGGGATCCCGTACCGGGTCGGCCTGTGCCACTGCCTCGACTGCCGAAAGCATCACGGGGCGCTGTTTCATGCCTCCGCGGTGTTCCCCCAGGACGCGGTGACGATCGAGGGTGAGACGCGGGAGTATGCCGGGCGGCATTTCTGTCCCCGCTGCGGCTCGTCGGTCTTCTCACGCAGCGGGGACGAGATCGAAGTGCATCTGGGATCCCTGGATGCGCCCGACCAGCTGACGCCGACCTACGAGCTCTGGACCATCAGGCGCGAATCCTGGCTGCCGCCGTTCCCGCTCTCGAAGCGATACGATCGCGATCGTGACGCCACGGGACGCTCCGAAGAGTAGGCCGGGTCAGGCGGCCCGCACCGCCTCGTGCTCCGCGGCCATGGCGGCGACGCGACGGGTGATCTCGCCGATGACCACCGACCAGTCCTCACCGGGCTCGCGGATCAGCGGGATCAGGTCGGGCAGCCAGGGATAGCTGTCGGTGCCCAGCAGGCTCCAGTCGCGGCCGATCGAGACGCCCAGCGCGCGCTGGCCGGTGGCCGCCGCCAGGTAGGGAATGATGGTGCTGACCGACACCACCAGGTCCAGCGCCCGCATCATCGCGGCCATGTTGTCGAAATCGTTGTACAGGTCGAGATCGGGCATGGTGTGGATGTCGACGCCATGGGCGGTGCGGACATGCTCCAGCTCGGCCCGGCAATCGTCGTATTGCAGGTTGACCGGCACGATCCCGGGACAGGTGTACAGCGGCGCCCAATCGTCGACGCCGGTGTAGAAGCGGCTGCGTTCCAGCCCGCCCAGGCTGCTGCGCCAGCACAGGCCCACCTTGAGACCGGGGCCAAGCGCGTCGAGCCGCCGGCGCCAATAGGCGACGCGTTCGGGATCGACCTTCAGATAACCGCCCGGCGGCGGGAATTCGTCGATGCTGCGCCGGCGCCAGCGGGCGATGCTGCCGCTGGGCACCGAATAGTCGGGCTTCTCATCCGGCGAAATCCAGCTGTAGGAGCGGATGTTGAATCGGTTGTCGACGCTCTTCTGCGACGGATGCACCCGGGCATTGGGGAAGCTGCGCGCGAACAGCGGCACCAGCCGGGGATCGCATTCGATGGCGCAGGACTCGGCCTCGCGCAGCACGTCGGGAATGCAGCTGCCGAAGATGATCTCGTCGCCGACCCCCTGCTCGGCCGCGATCAACAGCCGCTTTCCGGCAAGCGGCTGGCCCTGCCAGAGCGGCGCCACAAGGTCCTCGATCGCCAGACCGTTCTCGTCCAGCCGCGCCTCGTAGAGGGCGAAGCCCGGCTCGAACTCGCCGGCGGTCAGGTGCAGCCGGCCGCGATGGGCCCGCATCATGAAGTTGTCCGGATTGCGTTCCAGGCAGGCATCCTGAAGGTCGCCGGCCGCCTGCAAGTCGCCCTCGGCCTCCGCCAGGAGGCTGCGCAGGTGGAACAGGCGCGAGGAGTCCGGGTTGAGCGCCTCGGCCCGGGCGATGCAGAGCCGGCCCTCCTCGAATTCCTCGCGCAGGATGTAGATCCGCCCGAGATCGAGCCAGGCTTCCCATTCCTCCGGAACCTGGTCGACGACCCGCTGCAGCACCGCGATGGCGCCGTCGACGTCGTCCTGCTCGGTCAGGATGCCGGAGAGCACGCGCGCGACGCAGGGGTCGTCCGGCGTCAGGTCGCCGATCCGGGAGACCCAGCGCCGGGCCTCGGCGAACTTGCCGGTCGCCCGCAGCAGCTCGGCCAGAGCGCGCATGGCGATATGGTCGTCCGGGCACATGTCCAGATAGTGCCGGTAGATGGCGATCGCCTTGGGCACCGCACCCTGCTTCATATGCAGCGCCGCGGTCGCGGCCACGGCACGGTCGTAGGTCTCGTCGATCTCCAGGCTGGCGCCGAAGCCGGCGAAGGCCGACGCCTCGTCGCCGAGATGCTCGTAGGCCAGCCCCAGATTGTAGGGAATCTGCGGATCGTCCAGGCGCAGCGCCAGGGCCCGGCGGAAATGCTCCACCGCCTCCTCCGCACCGTCGCAATGGGTCAGCGCGACGCCGAGATTGTTGAGGATCTCCGGGTCGTCGGGGTGCGAGGCAAGGGCCAGGCGATAGCAGTCGACCGCCTCGGAAAAGGCGCCCATATCCTTCAGCGCGTTGCCGAGATTGAACTGGAAGGCCGGGTTGCCGGGTTCGCGCGATACCGCCTCGCGGCCGTGCTCGGCGGCTTCGTCATGGCGCTCGGCCTGATGCAGGACGACGGCGAGGCTGTTGTGATAGGTGGCGTTGCCCGGGGCGATCTCGATCGACCGCTGAAGCGCGTCGATCGCCCGGTCCTGGCGCCCCTGCAGGTGGCGGACATAGCCCAGGGCGTGAAGCACCTCCGCGTTGCGCGGCGCCAGTTTGGCGAGCCCCGAAAGACGCCGGGCGGCATCCGTCAGGTCGCCGGTCTCCGCCTTGTGGAAGGCCTTGTCCAGGCGCCGCTCGATCTCAGCGGCGTCGGGCAGGCCGGCAGCGGTCGCGTGTTTGCGCTTGCGCGCCCGCTGCCGGGCCTTCCCGCTTGTACGCGCCATCTCGACCGATCCCCGATCAGGCCGAGACGGCGACGCCGCCGGACAGCGCGGGGTCGATCGCCTCGCCTGGTGCGGGGCGAGGCGCGGCCTGCGCTGTCTCGGGCTGTTCGATCACGGCGGCCCAGGCGTTGCGCATCTGGGTGATGTTCGCCGTCAACTCGTCGATGATCGACACGGAGTTCTCCATGCAGGCGCGCTGCAGGCGGAAGAACGCGTAGTTGTAGAACTGGTCCAGCATCGGCGCGATGTCGCCGCCATTCTCGAAATCGAGGCTGGAGTTCAGGCCGTTGACGATGTCCGACGCCCGCTTGATGGCATTGAACCGGTCGGCGATCCGGTCCTCCTCGATCGCCAGCCGCGCCTCGGCCAGGCGCTTCAGGATGCCGTCATACAACATGACGATCTGGGTTCCGGCGGGCACGTTCTGCGCCGCCTGACCATAGCTCTGCAGAGCATTGCGGTTGGCGTTCATGGGGCGTGTCCTTCCTGCGATTGCCTACTAGTTGTCGCCGTTCAGGGAGTCGGCGATGGACTGGATCTGGTCGCTGAGGCTGTTGGTGGCGGCCAGTGCCGCCTCCAGCGCTGCGAACCGCTCGATCAGCGCAATCCGGTAGTCCTCGGCGCGCTGCTGGATGCGCAGCACCTCTTCCTCCAGCTCGACATTGCGGTTGTCGAGGCTGACCACTTCCTGGTTGATCGGTCCGTCGAGGTCGTTGATCTCCTCGATGCGGTTGTACAGCCGGTCGGCGATGCCCTGGGACACGCCGGTCACGTTGACCGTCTCGCCGGCCGCGGCACCGGTGTAGACCAGCTTCAGGCCCTCGAACGCGGTGCCCGCCTTGCCCACCAGGGTGGAGCCTTCCACCGTGAACGGGTTGGCGTTGCCGGAGATCGGGTCGCCGTTGGAGTCCAGCAGGTTCGAGACCGTGATGCCCGAGCCGTCGGCGTCCATGTTGTTGATCTGGATGTCGAAGGACGAGATATCGACGTCGCCCTCATGGGACAGCACCTGCAGATCTGCGGAGCTGGCGGTGAACTGGAACTCGAAGACGTCGCGGACCTGGTCCAGCTTGGTCAGCAGCGCGTCGTCGAGGATGGTGTCGTCGATCACCAGCCGGTTGCTGGCGTCGAAGGTGATGCCGATCTCCGCCAGGGTGCTGAAGCCGGCGACGCCGCCGACCCCGCGGGCCAGTTCCAGGGCGACGTCTCCGACGGCGGAGCGCAGGGTGCCGTTGCCGAACAGCGCGGCGGACTCGCCGACCTCGCCGTCCTCGCTGACCACCTGCTGGGTGTCCACGAACGCCCGGTAATCGTTGTAGGCGTTCACGAACTCGACGATCTTGTCCTTGACGTTGTTCAGGTTGGTGCCGACCTCCACGGCGATCGGATCGCCGGGCTGCTCGCGCAGCAGGGTGAAGGAGACGCCGTCCAGAACGTCGTCGATCTCGTTGCTGGTGCGCTCGACCGTGACGCCGTCGACCACGATCTGCGCGGTCTCGGCGGCCTGCAGCGGCGTCTTGGCCATCGAGCCGCCGGAGATCAGCGTGCCCACCGTGTCGGTGTAGTTGATGCCGATACCGGTCTCGCTGCCGGCGAACACCAGCTCGTAGCTCGGGGTCAACGGATCCGAACTGGTCTGGATGACCGAGGCGGTGACGCCGGTGGCCGTCGAGACATTGTTGAACTTGTCGCGGATGTCGAAGATCGAGTCGCCGGCATCGATGGCCACGTCGGTGGCGGTGTAGTCGGTCGAGTTCAGGCCGATCGAGATGGTGCCGGAATAGCCCAGCGCGTTGGTGTCGGTCGCCGTGGTGGCTGTGAATTTCTCCGCCTTGGCCAGGCGGTTCACGGTCAGGTCGAAGGTGCCGACCGCGGCGGTGCCGTCCACGGTGACCGCGACCACGCTGGTCGGGTCGGCCGCGCCACCGCTCAGGAACACGCTCTTGGCCTCGAAGACATTGTCCTGGGACCCGAAGAAGCCCGGCGGGTTGCGCAGGCCGTTCAGGGCCGTCGACATGGCCGACAGGTTGGCCTTCAGATCGTTGAAGGCGGCGATCTTCGCCTGGTTCTGGGTGATCCGGCTCTCGACGCTCACCGCGGGGAGCTCGCGCACCTGGACCAGCGCGTTGATCAGCGCTTCGGTGTCGATGCCCGACTGGCCGCCGAAGAAGGTCGGCGAGCCATTGGCGAGGCTGAGGTTTCCGACGCCGTTGATCTCATCCATGACCGATTCTCCTGGTCACATGTCTCACCCGGCCGGCGGCGGCTCGCGGCACCGGGCAGACAGCGATGCCCGCTTGCGCTAGGCGCTCAGATCCCGTGCCTTCGAGGACCGCTCGACCGCCTGTTCCAGCGCCTCCCGCGCCGCCGCGTAAAAGCGCAGCAGCTCCTTGGGCGGGTACTGGTTGATCACCTCGTTGCTCTCCGTTTCGCGCACCTGGATGACATAGCGTCCGGTGTTCGAATCGGCGTACGCGGTGGTGCGGGTCGGTCCGGTCGGGCTCAGCGGCTCGACGGCGGCGGACTCGGTCTTCACCCGGTCGCCGGACGCCGTCGGCGCCTCGACCCGCTCGGCGGCCTCGGCTTTCGCCTGGACCCGGGCGGCATTCGATTGCTGCGTCTGCGACGCTGCCTTGCGTTCGACGGTGGTCTGTGTCGCGACGACGCGGGCAGCCGAGACTGCATTTTGCGATATGTCTGTCATCGTCACGTCCCCTCCTGTCAGAGCTCTCCGCCGTATCCAGTGCGCGTATCCGGCGCGGGCGGCGGGGCCAGACGGGAGGGCGCGCCAGGCGCCCTCCCAGAGGCTCTACGGCTCTAACCGTTAGTTGAGGAGCCGCAACAGGTTCTGCGGCAACTGGTTGGCCTGGGCCAACATCGCCACGTTCGCCTGCATCAGCACCTGCGCCGAGGTGAACTTGGTCATCTCGCCGGCAACGTCGGTGTCCAGAAGGGCCGACTTGGCCGCATCGATGTTCTCGATCTGGGTGTCGATGTTCCGCGCCCGGAAGTCGAAGCGGGACATGTACGAACCGAACGTCGCACGGTTGCTGTTGACCGTGTTGATCGCCGAGGTGATGGCGGTCAGGGCACTGGTCGCAGCGGTGACGGTGCTGACGGTGTTGGACGCGACCGACAGGCCGGACGCAGTGTTGTTCACCGTGACCACGGCGATCGACTCCGCGGCGGCACGGCCGACCATGAAGTTGATGGTCGCCGAGACGCTCAGCAGCTCGGTGCCGTTGAACTCGGTCTGCTCGGCGATCGAGGTGATCTCGTCGCGGAGCTGGGTGAACTCGGAGTTGATGTAGCCGCGGCTGGTGGCATCCACCGAACCCGACAGGGCCTGGGTGGCCAGGGCCTTCATCCGGGCCAGGATGTCGGAGATGCGGGCCAGGCCGCCATCGGCCACCTGCACCACGGCGCTGCCGTTGGCGGCGTTGGTCGCCGACTGACGCAGCACGACGATGTCGGCGTTCAGGTTGGTCGAGATCGCCAGCGAGGCGGCATCGTCCGACGCCTTCACGATCCGCGAGCCGCTCGACAGCTTGCCGATCGACGCACGGGTGTTCATGTCGTTGATGTTCAGGAAACGCAGCGCGGTATTCGCGCCCGTGTTCGTGGTGACTGTAGGCATTGGTCGTTCCTTCTACATGAAGTGTCCCGACCCTTCCTGGGTCGGTGCGACGGGGTCGCTTCCTGCAGCCCCTTCCGACCTGCCGCCATGACGGCGACGAGCCTGTCGCACCGATCCGTGTCGCAAGCGCCATGCCAATCACAAAACCGCGCCCAACACCTTGAAATCCCTCGATTCCCCAACCGGCAGGCAGGGGAACGATTCTGCCGCCCCGGCAGTTTCTGCCGGGTCGCACCCGGCAGAAATTGCCGCCACGGGCCGGGCGCGGCACCGGGATCGGTGCGCGCGCCGCGGCCCGGCAGGGGCTTGCGAGGATCAAGGTATCGGCCATCGGTGACTACTGCAGCAGGCGCAGCAGGTTCTGCGGCAGCTGATTGGCCTGGGCCAGCATCGCCACATTGGCCTGCATCAGCACCTGGGCGGAGGTGAACTTGGTCATCTCCTCGGCCACGTTGGTGTCCAGCAGGGCCGACTTGGCCGCCGCGATGTTCTCCACCTGAGTGTCGACGTTGCGGGCCCGGAAGTCGAACCGCGACATGTACGAGCCGAAGGTGGCACGGAAGCTGTTCACCGTGTTGATCGCCGAGGCGACCAGGGAGATCGCCGAGGTGGCGGTGGTCAACGAGGTGACCGTGCTGGCGTTGACGCCGAGACCGGTCGCCGTGGCGATCACCGTGTTGACGGTGATGGTCTCGGTGGCCGAGCGGCCGACCATGAAGTCGATGGCCGCGGAGACGCTCAGCAGCTCGGTGCCGTTGAATTCGGTCTGCTCGGCGATCGAGGTGATCTCGTCGCGGAGCTGGGTGAATTCCTCGTTGATGTAGCCGCGGCTGGTGACATCCACCGAGCCCGACAGGGCCTGCACCGCCAGGGCCTTCATCCGGGCCAGGATGTCGGAGATCCGGGCCAGGCCGCCATCGGCGACCTGGACGACGGCGTTGCCATTGGTGGCGTTGATCGCCGCCTGCCGCAGGGTGACGACATCGGCGTTCAGGTTGGTCGAAATGGCCAGCGAGGCGGCGTCGTCGGACGCCTTCACGATCCGCGAGCCGCTCGACAGCTTGCCGATCGAATCCCGGGTCATCTGGTCATTGATGTTCAGGAACCGCAGCGCCGTATTGGCGCCGACGTTCGTAGTGACTGTTGGCATGGTCCTTGTCCTCCATTCCATCGGCTGCCGAAGGCGCACCGAGGGTGAGATGTGCCACCGTCGGAGCAAGGGGCATGCCATCGCCTGGCGAATTTTCTCTGTTTTACATCAATGGGTTAGAAGAGGTCGGGCGATGCCTGGCAGGTGGGGCGGCAAGGCTTTCCCGGAATGCCGGGAAAAACATGCAGCAAGGGCGTCGCTTCTTGCCGGGTCGGGACCCCGCGCCGCGGTCCCGGAAATCGAGCCGCTCGGGACCGACCGGACGGTGCCCGGAATCGGCCCCCTTATAGAATCGCAATCGGCGACCGCGGTGGAGATGACCCGGCAAGAATGTCCGGCCGGTGCAGTTTCAGCCCGGTCAATGCGGCCGGATCGGCGTATGCGGCGCGATGCGGCTACCAGATTTTCATAACTATTTCAATCGATTAGCGGAATCGTGCCGATTGGCCCGCGGGTTGCTTCCTTGATGGCGACGCAATTTGCGAGACGACCGGTCCATGCACAGTTCGCCCATCGATCTCCTGGTCCGCGCACCGGGGCAACGGAAAGCGGAGCCGTCGGAACCCGAAACCGACGGCCGCTTCTCCGACCTGCTGCGCGCCGAGCCGGAACCGGCGACGGAGCCGACCGAGGCCGCGAGCGGTGCCGAGCCTCCGGAGGCCGTCACTCCGGAAACCGCGGAAGCCGGCGCACAACCCGATCCGATCCCGACCGGCACGGCCGACGAAGCGGCCAAGGCCGCCGCGGTCCCGACCGACGCCAAAGCCGTCGTCCAGCCAGTCGCCGCGGTGCCGGAAGCGATCACCCATGTCGCGCCGGCCGCCGCGACCGGTTCGACGGATGCCGGCACAGTCACAACGAACGGCGGCGCCGCGCCCGCCATGACTGCGGCGCCGGCCGTTCCGACCCCGAACCCCGCAGGCCCCGGCGACGTGCAGCAGGCGGCCAAACCCGTGGCACCGACCAATCCGGCCCTGCCCGTGGCGGCGGCCCCGCAAAGCGGTCAGCCATCCCCAGCGACCCCGGTCGAAGTCGCTGCTACGCCCTCGCCGGAGGGTGGCGCAATCCCGAGCACGAGCCCTTCATCCGATCCGGCGGTGGCGACGGCAACTCGGATGACCGCACCGGTGGTCGAAGATGCGGCCAAGCCGGCAAATAGCCCGACCATCATGGAAACGGGTCAAACCCCGGCGGCGCAGGCGGCTGCGACGGTCACGCCGGCCGGCACCGCGCCGGCAGTTGGCGCCGGTGTTTCGACGGACTCGACGAACGCCGCGACACCCGATGCGATCACGCGCCGCGCGGCGCCGGTGGCGGCTGGCGCCATGCCGAGCCCGGAGGTCGCCGGCGATCCTGAACCGACCGATGATGCGGAACTCCCCGTCCTGCCTGTCGGCAAGGACCGCGCCGCCAAGCCGGCCGGTCAGACCGCCCTTGCAACCGCCCAGGGCGCCGGCCTGACGAGCAAGGCCGGCGATCCGTCGGCGCTGTCGCAGGTCCGGGCCGTGGCGCCGACGGACGCGCAGTCCGTCGATCCGCTGCCACCGTCCGGCCAGCCGGATCCGGCCGGCGTGTCCGGCGCCGGCCAGGCTGCGCGGCCGGCCGCCGAATCCGCGACAATCATCGCCCAGACGCAATCCTCCGCGCCCCCGCCGCCGGCCGCCGACCAGGTCGTGCTGCAGCTGCGCCGCGCGGTGGCGAACGGCGTCGATCGCCTGACGGTACAGTTGAAGCCCGCGACGCTCGGCCGGGTCGACGTGCAGATGGAGGTCGGGTTCGACGGGCGGGTGCAGGCGGTGATCTCGGTGGAACGGCCGGAGACCCTGCAGCTGTTGCAGCGCGACGCGCGCACCCTGACCACAGCACTGATGGATGCCGGGCTGCAGGCCGATAGCGGCAGCCTGAGCTTCAACCTGCGCGGCCAGACCGGCGACCAGGCCGGCGGCAATCAGCGCCTGCCGGATGGCGGACCGCCGGCGCACGACGCCGCCACCGACGACCGTCAGGACGCAACCACCAACATCACTCTCAGCCTCGGCTCAGGCCGGGTGGACATCAAGGTCTAGGAGGTCCCCATGGACATCGGCGCTCTGACAAGCACAGCCGGCTCCGCCGGCAGCGACGCGGCCCGCGCGACGATCAGCGACACCTTCGACACCTTCCTGACGCTGCTGACGACCCAGTTGCAGTACCAGGACCCGATCGACCCGATGAACACCGACGAGTTCACCAACCAGCTCGTCCAGTTCAGTCAGGTGGAGCAGCAGATCGCCTCGAACGACAAGCTGGACGCGCTGCTGGGCCAGGGCGGATTCAGCCAGGTGAGCTTCGCCGCCTCGTTGACCGGCAAGTCGGCCGAGTTCCCGGGATCCGAGCTGAGCTATGACGGCACCACGCCGCTCGCCTTTGGCTATCGCATGCCGGTCGGCGCCGACAGCGCCACGATCAACATCCGCGACGGCCGTGGCACGCTGGTCCACACCGCGACCGCCGACACCACCGCGGGGCGGCATCCGTTCACCTGGGCCGGCGAGACGCTGGACGGTTCGACCGCCCTGCCCGGCACCTACAGCATCGAGGTGGTCGCCCAGGACGTGAATGGCGAGCCGCTTGCGGTCGAGACCAGCGTGGCGCGTCGCGTCACCGGCGTCGATCTGAGCGGCACCAGCATCCTGGTCGAGACCGCCGACGGCGCCTTCGACATGAACGACATCATCGCCATCCGCGACCCCGAGAGCGGCGCGTGAGAGCACACATCAGCGCCGGCCCCGCCGGCCGGCAACTGGAATTGAGTGGGAAGGAGCACACGATATGAGCATCTACGGCGCGATGTTTTCCGGCGTCTCGGGGCTGTCGGCGCAGAGCCAGGCCCTGGGCATGATCTCGGACAACATCTCCAACGTGAACACGGTCGGCTACAAGGCGACAAAGGCCCGGTTCTCGACGCTGGTGACCGCCAGCCCGACGGCGAACAGCTATTCGCCGGGCGGCGTGCGCTCGCTGCCGCAGGCGATGATCGACCGGCAGGGCCTGCTGCAATCCTCGGAATCGCCGATGGACATCGCCATCAGCGGCGACGGGTTCTTCGTGGTGGCCGAGTCGACCATGCCGACCCAGGGCGACGCTTACAGCTACACCCGGGCCGGATCGTTCACGCCGGACGCCGCCGGGTTCCTGCGCAATGCCGCCGGCTTCTTCCTGCAGGGCTGGCGCCTCGACCCGAACGGCAATCTGGCGCCGGGCGTCAACCCGAACGTTCTCTCCAGCCTGGAGACCGTGAACATCAACAACCTGACCGGCACGGTGGAGTCCACCGAGGAGATCACCGTGGCTGCCAACCTGCCGGCCTCCGCGCCGATCGTGGCGGCGGTGCCGACCAGTATCGTCGACATGTCCGGCAACATCAGCCGGTCCAGCACCCTGCCGAATTCGACCACCCAGACCTTCACCATCTATGACGATGCCGGCGCGCCCTTCACCGCGACGCTGACCTACACGCAGACCGCGGTGGGTGTCTCCGGCGGCGCCGATGTTGCCTGGGACGTGCAGGTCACCGCGCTGACCGACTCGTCCGGCGGCAACGCGCTGACCTCGGCGCACACGCCGGTCGGCATCACCTATGACTTCGACACCGGTGCGCTGACCTCGGCGGGCAGCTTCGGCATCGACTTCAATGCCCTGACCACAGGCCCAAGCTTCAATGGCGGCGGCAGCACCTCGGTCGACATGGTCGGCACAACGTCGACCATCGGTGGCCTGACGCTGTCGTCGACGCCGAACGGCTCGGCCAGCCTGGCCAACTCGCCGTTGGGGTCGACCTTCCCGATGACCGTGGAGATCTTCGACAGCCTCGGCGTCGCCTATGACATCACCGTGCGCTATGTGAAGACCGGGATCACCGCCTCGGCGCCGATCACATCGACCTGGGACGTCTATGTGCAGGACCTGACACGGGTCAGCGACGGCGCCCAGATCGCCGGCGCGCCGTCGGATCCGGACGATCCGGCCACTTGGGGCACGCCGTTCGGCAGCCTGACCTTCAACGATACCGGGCAGTTGATCTCCACCTCGTCGCAGCCCGCGCCGGCGCCCGGAACGCCGCTGACCCTGGCCCTCGACATGTCGGGCTACGCCTTGACCAACGGCGCCACCTGGGTCGACGGCACCACCAGCACCATCACCATGAACGTCGGCATCGCCGGCACCCAGGAAGGCCTGACGCAGTTCTCCGGCGAGTATCTGGTGTCGCTGATCGAGCAGGATGGCGTCCAGTTCGGTTCCTTCACCAGCGTGCAGATCGACGAGGCGGGGATCGTGACCGCGATCTTCGACAATGGCCGCACCCTGCCGATCTTCCAGGTACCCCTGGCGACCTTCGCCAATGCCAACGGGCTCCTGGCGCGCAGCGGGAACGTCTACATCGAGACCACCCAGTCGGGGCAGTTCTTCCTGAGGGCCGCCAATTCCGGCGGGGCCGGACAGGTCGAGTCGGGCGCGCTGGAGGCCTCCACGGTCGATCTGGCGACCGAGTTCACCGACATGATCATCACCCAAAGGGCCTATTCGGCGAGCGCCAAGATCATCACGACAGCCGATGAAATGCTCGACGAATTGGTGAGGATTAAGCGTTAGTCAGACGAGTTCTATAGAGCACAGGTAATAACCGGCCGGTCGCAGAAATGGCGTCCGGCCGGGCTTTGCTCGATTAGCGTTCGATTAACCTCGTTCCTTAGCCCTTTCTTAAAACGGGAAACATACCCTTCGATGATGCATCTAGCGTTCATGATCGAGCGTAGGAGCTTTGGATGAGGCAGTCGCAGGATGCGCGCCAACGCGCGGTGATTGGGCCGGCAGGTAAGCCCCTCTCTATTGAGGACTTGCCGTCGCCGAACACCAAACGTTGGGTCAGCCGTCGCAAAGCAGAAGTCGTCACAGCAGTGCGCAGCGGTTTGCTGAGCCTGGAGGACGCGTGCGCTCGCTACAATATTTCGATCGAAGAGTTCCTGTCGTGGCAGCGCCTGATCGAGAGTCACGGCGTGCCGGGCCTTCGCGCCACGCGGCTTCAGGACTACCGTCAGTCGGGCAGGGAATCGGCCGGGGCGCTCGACTGAACCGTTTGGGGATACCGAGCATTCGGGACGCCGTTCATCGCGAACGGCGTTTTTTTTGTTCCAAAACAGGGCGTTGCGCTGCACCGGATCGAAATCCGATCATCCAGATTGCATCGACATCGCGCCGAAGTTGCATAATGCGATAGGGCGATGACTTATAGGCAATTATTGCCGGCACTTTTAACCATACATTCAGCACACGAAAGCTACCGTCTCGGATAAGCAGAATCGAGACGGGACCTGCAACCCTTGGATGCATTAAGCCAGACGCTGCGAAGCCTCGGGCCGGTGCGCCTTGCCGCCATCGGCGCGGTGGCGATCGGGCTGATCGCCTTCTTCGCCTTCGTCACCACCCGTCTGTCCACCGCCGACATGACGCTGCTGTATGGCGAGCTGGACCTGGCCGACAGCGGCGAGATCGCCTCCCGCCTCGACAGCCTGGACATCCCATACCAGATTCGCGGCAATGGTGCGGCGATCATGGTCCCCGGCGACCAGGTCGACCGCGCCCGGCTGCTGATCGCCCAGGACGGGCTGCCCAAGGGCGGCTCGCTGGGCTATGAGATCTTCGACCGCACCGACGGTTTCGGCAGCTCGAATTTCGTCCAGAACATCAACCGCTTGCGGGCCCTGGAAGGGGAGCTGTCGCGGACCATTGCGACCATCTCCAATGTCCGCCAGGCGCGCGTGCATCTTGTGCTGCCGGAGCGCGAGCTGTTCAGCCGCGACCGCCAGCAGTCCAGCGCGTCGGTATTCCTGCGCCTGCGCGGCGGGCTGGGCGGCCAGCAGATCGTCGCGGTGCAGCACCTCGTCGCCGCCGCGGTGCCGAGCCTGGAGCCGCAGAACGTCTCCGTCGTGGACGATCGCGGCAATCTCCTGGCGCGCGGCACCGACGGCGCGGACGGGGCCACGGGCCTGTCGACCGCGGAGGAGATGCGCCGCAACTACGAGTTGCGCCTGGCGCAGTCGCTGGAGGATCTGCTGGCCCGCACCGTCGGCTCCGGCAAGGTCCGGGCGCAGATCAGCGCCGATATGGATTTCGACCGAGTCACGTCGACGGAGGAGCTGTTCGACCCGAACAGCCAGGTCGCCCGGTCCAGCCAGTTGACCGAGGAGACCAGCGAATCCAACGAGGATGACGGCGCCGACCCGGTCTCGGTCGCCAACACGCTGCCGGAGGCCGACGCGCTGGCCCCCTTGGGCGGCGCCAGCGCCAGCAACCGCACCGAGACGCTGCAGGAAACGGTCAACTACGAGATCAGCCGCACCGTGCTGAACACGGTGCGGGACAGCGGCATCGTGCGGCGGCTGTCGGTCGCGGTGCTGATCGACGGCACCTATCAGGAGGTCGCCGACGGCGACCCGGTCTACCAGCCCCGCGGCGACGAGGAGCTGGCGCAGATCGACGCGCTGGTGCGCTCGGCGATCGGATTCGACGCCGAACGCGGCGATTCCGTCGAGATCATCAACATGCAGTTCGTCGCCCCGGAGGTGCCGCTGGGCGTCGAGGATGGCGGGCTGCTGATGGGTCTCGACCGGCATGACATCCTGCGCATCGCCGAGCTTCTGGTGATGGGCGTGGTGGCGGTGCTGGTGATCGTGCTGGTGGTGCGGCCGCTGCTGAACCGGATCATGGATCTCGGCGACGGCGCCCCGGCCGGCGACGGCTACGACGCCCTGCTGCCCGACAGCACCAGCCTGCCGAAGGCCCTGGCAGGGCCCACCGGCGAAGCGCTGCCCGGCGCCGCCGAGCTGCAGATGATCGAGAGCGGCACGGCACTGCCGGCCGCCGAGGGTCCGGACAGCGCCCCCGGCAGCAGCATCAACATCGACCGGGTCGACGGCCGGGTGCGGGAATCCTCGGTGAAGAAGATCGGCGAGATCGTCGACAAGCATCCGGAGGAGTCGATCTCGATCATCCGCAACTGGATGTACCAGGAGACATGATGTCCGCGCCCCTGCCCCACCCAATCCGCATCCCGGCGGGAGGCTAGACGCCCATGTCGTCGCTGCAGGTGCGCGAGGATTACCGCGGCCTTTCCGGACCGGAGAAGGCGGCGATCCTGCTGCTGGCCATCGGCGAGGAGAACGCCGCCCGCCTCTTCGTCTACATGGACGACGAGGAGATCATGGAGCTCTCCCAGATCATGGCCACGCTGGGCACGGTCAGCGCCAACCTGGTCGAGCGGCTCTGCGTCGAGTTTGTCGAGCAGATCTCCTCCACCGGCGCCCTGGTCGGCACCTTCGACAGCACGGAGCGGTTGCTGGCCAAGGTGATGGACCGCGAGCGGGTCGACGCCATCATGGAGGAGATCCGCGGGCCGGCCGGCCGCACCATGTGGGAGAAGATGGCCAATGTCAGTGAGGCCGTCCTCGCCAACTATCTGAAGAACGAATACCCGCAGACCGTCGCCGTGGTCCTGTCGAAGATCAAGTCGGACCATGCCGCCCGCGTCCTGACCCTGCTGCCCGACAGCTTCGCCATGGAGGTGGTGATGCGCATGCTGCGCATGGAGGCGGTGCAGAAGGAGGTGCTGGACGACGTGGAGCGCACCTTGCGCAACGAGTTCATGTCGAACCTGGCGCGGACCAACCGGCGCGACTCCCACGAGCTGATGGCGGACATCTTCAACAACCTGGACCGCCAGACCGAGAGCAAGTTCATCTCCGCCCTGGAAGAGCGCAACACCGACAGCGCCGAGAAGATCAAGGCGCTGATGTTCACCTTCGAGGATCTCGGCAAGCTCGACCCCCAGGGCATCCAGACGCTTCTGCGCGCGGTGGAGAAGGAAAAGCTGGCGATGGGCCTGAAGGGCGCGTCGGAGAGCCTGCGCGACCTGTTCTTCTCCAACATGTCCGAGCGCGCCGCCAAGCTGCTGCGCGAGGACATGCAGGCCATGGGCCCGGTGCGGCTGAAGGAGGTCGACGAGGCACAGATGCACATGGTGCAGATCGCCAAGGACCTCGCCGCGCGCGGCGAGATCATCATCGCCGATGGCAGCTCGGACGACGAACTTGTCTACTAGCGAATCCCGAAAGCCGGTGGATCCGGCCGCGCCCTCCCAGCGCTACCTGTTCGAGACCTCGTTCGATGCCGAGGCCCTGGCCGCGCAGGAGGAGCCGGCGGAGCCGACCTTCACCGCCGCCGAATTGGACGCCGCACGGCAGGCGGCGCACGCCGAGGGCGAGGCGGCCGGGCGCCAGGACGCGGTCAACGGCATCGAGAAGCAGCTCCTGAACGGGCTGGGCCGGCTGGTCGAGCAGATGACCGCGCTGTCGGCCGATCAGGCGCGCTACCAGGACGGGCTGACCGAGCACAGCGTCGAGCTGGCGCTCAAGGCCCTGCGCAAGATGTTTCCTGCCATCGCACAGCGCGACGGGCTGATCGAGATCGAATCCGTGCTGGCGGATTGCCTGCGGGAGGCGCGGGCCGAGCCCCGGATCGTCGTCCGCGTCGCCGAGGCCCTGGTGGCGCCGCTGCAGGAGCGTGTCGACTCGCTGGCGGCGGCCGCCGGTCATGAAGGCACCATCGCCGTCATGGCCGATCCAGAACTGGGCCCGGCCGACTGCCGGGTCGAATGGGCAGAGGGCGGCGCGGAGCGGGTCGTCCAGGAGTTGTGGCGGGAGTTCGAGGCCGCCACCCACCGGATCTTCCAGAACGGCGCGGAGACAAACGATGGCGCGCCGGAAGCGGCACCCGCCACCCCGGACGACGCGACCGCTGAGGATCCCGTGCACGACACCGCCGATGCCGCCGAGGAACCGCCCCTGGTCCCCGACATGCCGGACGCCGACCAGGACGAACCGGCGCCGGATGCCGGGTTGAACGGCCATGCCAATGGTGCGGCGGCCGATGCCCCGGACATCGGCACCGCACCGACAGATCATCCGACCGAAGAGGTCGACCCGCAGATCGCGGAGACCGGCACCGCCGATGCGGATGCCGAACCGCCGCACGATTCACCGACCGCCAGCTAGGAGCGCCGCCATGAGCGACACGGAAAATCTCGACCTAGACGAACTCGACGCCGTCGAGCCGGAACCCGAAGCGGGTCTGCCGGCCAGCGAGGAGTCCGCCGCCGCCGCCACCGCCGCCGCCGAGGATCCGCCCGACGTGGGCAAGGATCTGGAGGCGATCTACGACATCCCGGTCCAGATCTCCGCGGTGCTGGGCAAGGCCAACATGCAGGTCAACCAGCTGCTCAAGCTCGGCCGCGGCGCGGTCGTGGAGCTGGACCGCAAGGTCGGCGAGGCCATCGACGTCTACGTCAACAACCGGCTGGTGGCGCGCGGCGAGGTCGTGGTGGTCGACGACCGGCTCGGCATCACCATGACCGAGATCATCAAGTCGGACCGCAACTAGGCCGGACCGAGGTTGCAAGAGAGGTAAGTTCAATGCGTTTGTTGATCGTCGGCACGCTGGACGGCCACATCACCACCGCCGGCAAGATCGCCATGGACCGCGGCGCCAAGGTCACCTCCGCCGCGACGGTCGAGGCGGCGCTGACCGCCCTGCGCGGCGGCCAGGGCGCCGACCTCGTGATGGTCGACGTGACCCTGGACGTCGAGCAGCTCTGCGACAGCCTGAAGTCGGAGCGCATTCATGTGCCCGTGGTCGCCTGCGGCATCGGCACCGACACCCCGGCGGCGGTCCGCGCCATCAAGGCCGGCGCGAAGGAATACGTGCCCCTGCCGCCCAACGCGGAGCTGATCGCCGCCGTCCTGCAGGCGGTCGCCGCCGAGCCGGACGCCATCGTCTCCCGCGACCCGGCGATGACCAAGGTCCTGGCGCTAGCCGAGCAGGTGGCGCCCTCGGACGCCTCGGTGCTGATCACCGGCGAGAGCGGCACCGGCAAGGAGCTGATGGCCCGCCACATCCACAAGAAGAGCCGCCGTGCGGACGCCGCCTTCATCTCGGTCAATTGCGCGGCGATCCCGGAGAACCTGCTGGAATCGGAACTGTTCGGTCACGAGAAGGGCGCCTTCACCGGTGCCGTCGCGCGCCGGGTCGGCAAGTTCGAGGAGGCCAATGGCGGCACCCTGCTGCTGGACGAGATCAGCGAGATGCATCCGCGGCTGCAGGCAAAGCTGCTGCGCGCCGTGCAGGAGCGCGAGATCGACCGTGTCGGCGGCACCCGGCCGGTGCCGGTGGACATCCGGCTGCTGGCCACCTCCAACCGCGACCTGGAAGAGGAGGTCCGCGCCGGCAATTTCCGCGAGGACCTGTTCTTCCGCCTGAACGTGGTGAATATCCGGCTGCCGGCCCTGCGCGAGCGGCCCACCGACATCGAGCCGTTGGCGACTCATTTCGTCGACAAATACGCCGAGTCGAACGGGATGGGCGGCCGGCGCCTTTCGGCCGAGGCGCTGGAGCGGCTGCGCGGCCACCATTGGCGCGGCAATGTCCGTGAGCTGGAGAACAGCATGCACCGCGCGGTGCTGCTGTCGACCGATGCCGAGATCGCCGCCGAGACCATCCTGCTGTCCGGTGCCGACATGGCGCCCGAGGCCCACGGCGACGCCGGCCCTTCGGCCGCGACGGCGCGCGGCCCGGCCCCGTCGGGCCTGGTCGGCCGTACCGTGGCCGAGGTGGAGCGCGACCTGATCCTGCAGACCCTGCAGCACACGCTGGGCAACCGGACCCATGCGGCCAACATCCTGGGCATCTCGATCCGGACCCTGCGGAACAAGCTGAAGGCGTATAGCGAGGAAGGCGTGCGCGTGCCCATGCCCGGCGACGCCGAGCAGCCGGCCGCCTAGCGCCTCCCCCTCCCGCCAGACCCCCGCCGCCCGATGGCCGAGAACCCCAGCGCCGCCAGCGAGGCCCTGCCCGCGTCGAACGACCCGCTGCGGCAGTTCGCCGACCTGCTGCGCCGTGGCGACATCGCGCTGGCGCTCGGCATCGTCGCGATCCTGGTGGTGCTGATCCTGCCGATGCCGAAATGGCTGCTGGACATCAGCCTGGCCTTCTCGATCACCCTGTCGGTGCTGGTGCTGATGGTGGTGCTGTTCATCTCGCGGCCCCTGGAATTCAGCGCCTTTCCCACGGTGCTGCTGATCGCCACCATCCTCCGCCTGTCGCTGAACCTGGCCTCGACCCGCCTGATTCTGGCCCATGGCCATGAAGGCCCCGATGCCGCCGGCCGGGTGATCGAGGCCTTCGGCAATTTCGTGATGGGCGGCAATTTTGTCATCGGGATCATCGTCTTCGGCATCCTGGTGATCGTGAACTTCGTGGTGATCACCAAGGGCTCCGGCCGCATCGCCGAGGTCTCGGCGCGCTTCAGCCTGGACGCCATGCCGGGCAAGCAGATGGCGATCGACGCCGACCTTTCCGCCGGGCTGATCGACGAGAGCGAGGCGCGCACCCGGCGCAAGGATCTGGAGGACGAGAGCAATTTCTACGGCGCCATGGACGGTGCCGCGAAGTTCGTCCGCGGCGACGCCATCGCCGGCCTGCTGATCACCTTCATCAACGTCATCGGCGGCATCATCATCGGCACCGCCCAGCAGAACCTGAGCTTCGGCGAGGCGGCGGAGACCTACACGCTGCTGACGGTCGGCGACGGGCTGGTGACGCAGATTCCGGCGATCGTGGTCTCGGTCGGGGCCGGCATGCTGGTCTCCAAGGCCGGTGCGACCGTGTCGGCGGACAAGGCGGTGTTCGGCCAACTGGGCGGCTATCCCAAGGCGCTGGCGCTCTCCTCCGTGCTGATGATCTGCCTGTCGCTGCTGCCGGGCATCCCGATGATCCCCTTCCTGTCGCTGGCGGCGGCGACCGGCGGCATGGCCTGGCATCTGAGCCGCTCGCGGGCTCAGGCGGCCGAGGCGGAGGTGGCGCGGGAGGCGGAAGAGGCCGCCGCCGCGCCGGTCGCCGAAGAGCCGATCTCGAACTCGCTGCAGATCGACCAGATCCGCCTGGAGCTCGGCTATGGCCTGCTGTCGCTGATCAACAACGAATCCGGGCAGAAGCTGACCGACCAGATCAAGGGGCTGCGCCGCCAGCTCGCCGCCGATATGGGCTTCGTCATGCCCTCGGTGCGCATCCAGGACAATCTGCAGCTGGCCGCCAACGCCTATGTCATCCGGGTCAAGGAGATCGAGGCCGGCAGCGGCGACGTGCGGCCCGGCCTGCTGCTGGTCATGGACCCGCGCGGCGAGGCGATCACCCTGCCCGGCGAGGCCACCACCGAACCGACCTTCGGCCTGCCGGCCATGTGGATCGACGCCGCCAACCGCGACGAGGCGATGTTCAAGGGCTACACGGTGGTCGACGCGCAGACCGTCCTGACCACCCATCTGACCGAGGTGATCAAGGACCAGATGCCGGACCTGCTGTCCTTCGCCGAGACCCAGAAGCTGCTGGACGAGCAGGACGAGGCCCAGCAGAAGCTGATCGCCGACGTCATCCCCAACCAGATCACCGTCGGCGGCCTGCAACGCGTGCTGCAGAACCTGCTGTCCGAGCGGGTCTCGATCCGCGACCTGCCGGCGATCCTGGAAGGCGTCGCCGAGGCCTGCGGCTACACCCGCAACATGACCGCCATCACCGAGCATGTGCGGGCCCGGCTGGCGCGGCAGATCAGCGCCGAGAACACCAATGAGGGCGGCATCATCCCGTTGATCACCCTGTCGCCGGACTGGGAGCAGGCCTTCGCCGAGGCCATCGTCGGCGACGGCGACGAGCGACAGCTGGCGATGGCGCCGTCCCGGCTGCAGGACTTCATCAACGCGGTGCGCCAGACCTTCGAGCGCCAGGCCATGCTGGGCGAGAGCCCGGTGCTGATGACCAGCCCCGGCATCCGGCCCTATGTGCGCTCGATCGTCGAGCGGTTCCGACCGACCACCGCCGTCATGTCGCAGAACGAGGTCCACGCCAAGGCGCGGATCAAGACCCTGGGGCAGCTCTGAATGTGTTCGCGAGAGGCTGAACCGTGCGCCTGAAGACCTTCACCGCCCCGACGGCGACCAAGGCCATGGCTGAGATCCGCGCCGTGCTGGGCGACGATGCGATCATCGTGGCGACCCGCGAAGAGGCCGGCTCCGTCCGCGTGACCGCCGCGCTGGACAGCGCCGACATCGCCCCGGAACCGGCCGGGACGGCGGCGTCGGGAGAGGCGATCTTCGAAGCGCTGCGCCGTCATGGCGTGCCGGCCACGCTGGGCGACGTGCTGATCGAGCGCGCCGAGGAGGCGGAGACCGGCGATCCGGAGACCAGGCTGGCAGGCGCGTTGGGGCGAACCTTCCGCTTTTCACCGATGGAGCATACCGGCCGGCCGCGGGCCCGCATGCTGGTGGGACCGCCCGGCGCCGGCAAGACCCAGACGATCGCCAAGCTGGCGGCCGAGGCGCTCACTGCCGGGCTGCGCGTCGCCCTGTTCACCACCGATTCCGAGCGCGCCGGCGGCGATGCCCGGCTGGCCGGGCTGGCCAAGGCGATGGGGCTGTCGGCGATGACGGTGGACGATCCGGACACCCTGGCGGCCGGGCTGATCGGCGTGGAGGGCTTCGATCTGGTGCTGATCGACAGCGTCGGCGCCAACCACCTCGACGTGGGCGAGATGGAGGTGATGGGGCGCTATCGGATGTGCGGAGAGATCGAGCCGGTGCTGGTGCTGCCGGCCGGCATCGACCCGATGGAGGCGGCCGACATGGCGCGGATCTTCGGCCAGTTCGGGGTCAAGCGCCTGATCTCGACCCGCCACGACATGACCCGCCGCCTGGGCAGCGCCCTGGCCGCCGCCCAGGCCGCCGGCATGGCCTTCGCCGCCTTCAGCAGCACCGCGCGGATCAAGGACGGGCTGACCCCCGCCAGCCCCCAGGGCCTGGCCCGGAGCATCCTGAAGCGCGGCGTTCCCCAATTCCCCGAGAGCGGAGCCTGACCGATGTCGCCGCAATCCTCATCAAACACCGGCGCGCGAAACCGGCTGATCGCCGTTGCCAGCGGCAAGGGCGGCGTCGGCAAGACCTGGTTCGCCATCACCCTGGCCCACGCGCTGGCGCAGCAGGGCCGCCGGGTGCTGCTGTTCGACGGCGATCTCGGCCTCGCCAATGTGGACATCCAGCTCGGGCTGATGCCCAAGCGCGACCTGGGCTCGGTCCTGGACGGCGAGATCAGCCTGGGCGGCGCCCTGATGAAGTATGAGGATGGCGGTTTCGACATCCTGGCCGGGCGATCGGGCACCGGCAACCTGGCCGGTCTGTCCGCGCCGCGCCTGGCGGCCCTGGTGATCGATCTGGAGAAGCTGGCCGCAGACTATGACCACGTGATCATGGATCTGGGCGCCGGGTTGGAGCGCACGATCCGTCTTCTGGCCACCCGGGCCGGCATGATCCTGGTGCTGACCAACGAGGAGCCCACGGCGCTGACCGACGCCTACGCCTTCATGAAGGTCATGCGCAACGAGCATCCGGACGCCGATATCCGCATCGTGGTCAACGCCGCGGAGAACCCTCAGAACGGCGAGAAGACCTATGAGACGCTGGCCAAGGCCAGCCGCAGCTTCCTGGCCCACAGCCCGCCGCTGGCCGGGATCATCCGCGACGACCGAAACGTGCCCGCCGCGGTGCGGGCGCAGACATCGCTGCTGGTGCGCTCTCCCCATTCCGACGCCGCAGCGGATGTCGAGGGGATCGCCAAGCGGCTGGCGGCGGCATCATGAACACGCCCCTGGTCCCGCCGGCCGGGGCGCCCGCCGCAACGGCGGCCGGAGCCGCCGGGCTGGTGTCGATCGCCAGCGAGATCGTCCGATTGCCGCAGGAACTGGCCGCGCGGCTGCTGCAGGCGCCCCGAACCGTGTTCCTGACCGGGACGGTCACCGGGCAAAGCAAGGACGGCGCCCTGCTCGTCCGCAGCCAGTTCGGCGAGATCGCGGTCAAGGCCGGCACGACGGTGCCGGCGGACCGCCAGGTAAGCCTGCAGATCCCGCCGCTGTCCGGCAGGGCGGCCGATCTGGCGCCGCCGCAGCTCGCGCGCAACCCGATCCCGGCCAGCCTGCTGTTGACCCGCCCCGCGGCCGCGACACCGCCCGGGACGGCCCAACCGATCGGCACGCCGGCATCGTCGCCCATCACCGGCCAACCTGCCGCCCCGTCTGCCGGTGCTCCCTCCACGACGCCGGGCACCATCCCGTCCGGTCCGCAGCCCGCGCCATCTCCTGCTGCCGCCCCGCAAGGGCCGGCGGCCGTGCAGCCGGGCGCAGTCTCCGCGTCGCCGGCCGGGGCGCCTGCACCGCAAGGCAGCGCAACACCCAGCCCGGTCACACCATTAGGCGGCGGCGCAGGCCCAGCCCAAACCGCGTCCACCGCATCCCCCGCGCCACAAGCACCGGCGACGGCAGCACCGGCGACAACGGCACCGGCTTCGGCGACGACCCAGGGACAGCCGCCGCCTGCGACGCCGCTGCTCGGGCGTCCGGCACTTCCGGGCCAGGTCGTGACCCAGACGGGCACGGGCGCCGGCCCCGGCATTGCGGCGACGCCGACCGCCGCCAACCCGGCCGCTCCGTCGGCGATCACCCCACAGCCCGGCCCGGCACCCACGCCGCCAGGCGGCGCACCCGCCCCGGTTTCTTCCGCATCGCCCGCCGCGGTTCCGGCCTCACAGGCATCGGCGCGTCCGGGCGAGGCGGTCGTGACGACCAGACCGGCGCCGGTGCTGCCGGCCGCATCGGGCGCCCCTCCCGATGCCGCCCTCCCGATCGACTCCGCCCGCCGCGTGCCGGTCCTGCGTGAGGCAGTCGCGGCGCTGAGCGCGGCCGACCCGGCGCTGGCGACGCAGTTCGTCCGGTCCGTCGTACCTCAAGGCAATGCGCAGCTGGCGGCCACGCTGCTGTTCTTCCTGTCGGCCACCAGGGGCGGCGACGTCCGCGGCTGGATGGGCGACCGGGTTGCCGCCCGATTAGAGGATGCCGGCCGCGCCGACCTGCTCCCCCGCCTGTCGGCCGAGCTGGCCACGCCGACACGCGCGGCACCGGAACCGGCGGGCGCGGAATGGCGCTCGCAGACGATCCCGCTCTATCAGGATTCCGATATCGGCGGGCTGACTCTGCATGTGCGGCCCGCCGGCGACGAGGCCGGCGCGGGCGACGGGGGAGAGGATGCCGGCCGCCGGTTCCTCATCGACATGGATCTGAGCCGGATGGGCCCGCTGCAGCTCGACGGGCTGATGCACGACAAGCGCCTGGACCTGACGGTCCGCAGCCTGGCGGCCTTCCCGGAGTCGATGCGGCAGGACATGCGCACCCTGTTCCGCGACGCCAGCGACGCGGTGGGCCTGCATGGCGGCCTGACCTTCCAAATCGGCGACCACGATTGGGTCGAGGTTGCGGCGGGGCGGACCGGGAGGTAAGGCGGCATACGTCCCGCCTTCTTCATCACAACACCAGTTGTCATTCCCGCGAAGGCGGGAATCCAGGCGTTACGACTGTACCGACGGCTCGATTGTGGCCGCTGGATTCCCGCCTTCGCGGGATTGACAATGGTTGGAATTGGCTATGTACGGCCACCAGTCCGGCGGCCGCGACCTACCCCTCCGACTCGCCGCTTGCCCGGCGCTGGTGGCCGGTGACGGCGATCTCGTCCAGGATGGCGGTCTCGCGGCGGTGGCGGCGAAGCTGGGCGTTTCGGTCCCGGTCCGACTGGGCGATCTCGTACTTCTTCAGGTCGCGATACGACTCCGCGATCTCCTTGCTGGCCGCCGCGATCTGGCGCTCGACCTGCTCGCGGGACTCGGTCAGGTGCTCGCGGCGCATCTGCACCGCCTTCATGTAATTGGCGAAATCGGTGCCCGACGCGGCACCATGGCCGACCACGGCGCGCTCCCGGTCGACCTCTTCGTCCAGGCGGCGCAGCTCCAGGCTCAGCCGTTCGGCGAGCGATTCAAGGTCGGCAAGCGCCCGACGCTTCTCGTCGAGCTGCCACCGGTGCACCCGGATGACGCTGTGGAGGGAACTCATGCGGCATTTCCTTCTTGTGATACCTCGGTTTCGACGGATTCAGGGGCCGTCTTTCCAATTATCGCCGCCAGCCGGGCGTAGCACTCGGCAAGGTCGGTCCGTTCGCTCTTGTCCTGGGCGAGAAAGGCTTCCAGAGCGGGGTAGAGGCGGATCGCCTCGTCCACCGCCGGGTCGGAACCCTTGCGGTAGGCGCCGAGGCGGATCATCTCCGCCATGTCCTCATAGGTCGACAGGTGGCGGCGCGTCTCGCCGATCACCGCGTTCTCGTCGGCGGTGTTGCAGTCCGGCATGGTGCGCGAGATCGAGCGCAGCACGTTGATCGCCGGATAGCGGCCGCGCTCGGCGATCTGCCGGTCCAGCACGATATGCCCGTCGACGATGCCCCGCACCGCATCGGCGATCGGCTCGTTATGGTCGTCGCCCTCCACCAGCACGGTGAACAGGCCGGTGATCGCCCCGTCCCCGGCGCCGGGCCCGGCACGCTCCAGAAGCTTCGGCAGCTCGCTGAAGGCGGTCGGCGGATAGCCCTTGGAGGTCGGCGGCTCGCCGGCCGACAGCCCGATCTCGCGCTGGGCCATGGCGAATCGGGTGACGCTGTCCATCAGACAGAAGACGTGCTTGCCGTAATCGCGGAAGCCTTCCGCCACCGACATCATGGTGTAGGCCGCCTGGCGGCGCATCAGCGGTGATTCGTCCGATGTCGCCACGACGACGACGCTGCGCGCCAGCCCCTCGGGGCCAAGATCGTCGGCGATGAACTCCTGGACCTCGCGGCCGCGCTCGCCGACCAGGCCGATGACGTTCACGTCGGCCTCGGTGTAGCGCGCGAGCATGGACATCAGCACCGATTTGCCGACGCCGGAACCGGAGAAGATGCCCATGCGCTGGCCGCGGCAGCAGCTGACGAATCCGTTCAGCGCCCGCACGCCGACATCGATCTTGTCGCCAACCCGGCCCCGGGTGTGGGCCGAGGGCGGCTGATTGCGCAACGGCACCGGCTTGCCGCCCAGCGGCAGCGGGCCCTTGCCGTCGATCGGCTCGCCCAAAGCGTTGATAACCCTGCCAAGCCAGCCCCAGCAGGGATGGATGACCGGCTGCGCCTCGGCAACCTCGGCGACACAGCCGATGCCGACACCCTCCAGGGAGCCGAACGGCATCAGCAGCGCCCGTTCGCTGCGGAATCCGATCACTTCGCAGGGGACCCGGCGCCGGCCCCGGGCCAGCAGCACGCAGCGGTCGCCGATCGACAGCCGGCGCTCGATGCCGCTGACTTCCACGAGCAGGCCGAGCACGGCGGTTACGCGTCCGAACAGCCGGTATTCCCTGACGGCGTCGAACTCGTCGATCAAAGCGGCAAGATTTGCGGGCAAGGCGGGGTGTCCAGTCCTGGCATTTTTTTGGAACGCCGTCCTGCGTTCCTGGTTGCCGCAATCATGCGCTTTTCGGGTTAAATCTCGGTAAAACGGCCCCTTAAAGTGTTAATCAATTCACGACTTGTTAACTTTTGACCATTAACCTTTATTAATAGAGTAGGTAATTCTGACTGCAGCGGAGACAGGGCCATGCGCGTGCTGCTCGTTGAGGACGATAGCGCGACAGCGAAAAGCATCGAGCTGATGCTTCAGTCCGACGGTTTCGTCGTCGACACCACCGATCTCGGCGAAGACGGCCTGGAGATCGGCAAGCTTTATGATTACGACATCATCATCCTTGATCTTCTCCTGCCGGACATCGACGGCTACGAGGTGTTGCGCCGCCTGCGCGCCGCCCGGGTCGACACACCGATCCTGATCCTTTCGGGACTGTCCGAGCTGGACCACAAGATCAAGGGCCTCGGCTTCGGCGCCGATGACTATCTGACAAAGCCGTTCGACAAGCGCGAACTGGTGGCGCGGATCCACGCCATCGTCCGCCGCTCGAAGGGCCATTCCGACAGCGTGATCAAGACTGGCCGCCTGACGGTCAATCTCGACACGCGCACGGTCGAGGTGGACGGCGCGCCGCTGCACCTGACCGGCAAGGAATACGGCATCCTCGAGCTGTTGTCCCTGCGCAAGGGCACGACGCTGACCAAGGAGATGTTCCTGAATCATCTCTATGGCGGCATGGACGAGCCGGAACTCAAGATCATCGACGTCTTCGTGTGCAAGCTGCGCAAGAAGCTGACCGCCGCCACCGGTGGCGAGAATTATATCGAGACGGTCTGGGGCCGCGGCTACGTGCTGCGCGACCCGTCCTCCGATTCCGTGGAAGAACCCGCCAAGCGGGCCGCCGCTGGCTGAACGTTCATAACCTTTGCTGGCCGGCCTCAGGAACGGCGGCGCCCCTCAAGGCGCCGCCGTTTCTCTTTGCGCGGATTGTGCGGGGATCCGGAGCGCTCGCTAGCCGGCGGCCGCGGCGGCCTGGCCGGCGCCGGCGCCATGCTGCGGCCGGTAGAGGTCGCGGTGGCCGTCGATCGGCGTGAAGCTCTCGGTGATGCCGAAGACGGTCTCGCCGCCGCCGAGATAGAGGATGCCGTCGGCCGGCATCAGGGCGGAGATGCGGTCCAGCGCGCCGGCCCGGTCCGCCCGGTCGAAATAGCTCAGCACGTTGCGGCAGAAGACCACGTCGAACCGGCCCAGCGATCCGGGATCGTCGAGCAGGTTGAAGGGCTGGAAACCGACCATCTGGCGAATTCCGTCGGTCAGCTCCCACTTGTCGCCGATCTGGGTGAAATACCTGACCAGATAGGTGATGGGCAGGCCGCGCTGGACCTCGAACTGGGTGTAGAGCCCGGCCTTCGCCTTCTCCAGCAGCTCGGTCGACAGGTCGGTGGCCAGGATCTCGACCCGCCAGTCCTGCAGGCGCGCCTGCTCCTCGCGCAGGATCATGGCCAGGGAATACGGCTCCTGCCCGGTCGATGAGGCCGCGCACCAGATGCGCAGATGCTTCTCGCCGGCCCGCCGCTCCAGCAGCGACGGCAGCACCAGCGACTTGAACTGCTGGAACGGCCGGCCGTCGCGGAAGAACGACGATTCGTTGGTGACCATCGCCTCGGTGATGTTCGTCAGCAGCCGCTCGTCGCCATCGGCGCGCACCAGCGACACCAAATCGTCCAGCCCCTTCACGTTCCACTTGCGGGCCACCGGCATCAGGCGCGATTCGAGCAGATAGGCGTTGTCCGGCTCGACGACCAGGCCGGAGCGCTGCTTCAGGAGCCTTTGCAGTATCTCAAAGCTGTCGGCTTTCATGGGCCGTCCTTGGACCGGTGTCGCTGCGCCGGGCCGGTCTGCGTCACAGCAGCCCGACCAGTGAGAACTTGCTCTGGATGATGTCGCTGTCGAACGGTTTCATGATGTATTCGTTGGCGCCGGCGCCGAGCGCTTCCTTGATGCTGTCGACGCTGCTCTCGGTGGTGCACATGACCACCTTCGGCGCCGCGCCGCCGTCCATCTGCCGCAGCGCCCGCAGGAACTCGATGCCGTTCATGACCGGCATGTTCCAGTCGAGCAGAATCGCGTCGGGCATCTGGCCGGAGCACCAGTCCATCGCCTGCCGGCCGTCCTCGGCCTCGTCGCAGTTGAACTGAAGCTCTTCCAGGATCTTTCGCGCCACCTTGCGCACGACGCGGGAATCGTCGACCACCAGACAGGTCTTCATCGCACCACCTCCCGCGGGGTGATCCGGCCCGGGGACGGCGCCGTCCGGCGGTCATCGCATCGTGCAGGGAGGGCGCAGAGAAGGTCTTTCATGGAGCGTTCCGTGACCCCGGAAATATGCCGAAAATCCAATGCCGCGGCGGGTCGCGCGGCCCCTGGACGGGTCGTGAAACGCTGTCAGAAACTCATTAAGAAGCTGTAAAACGTGGGCTTTTCACAATTTAAGTCGACTGCGGTAACGTGAGTTGCAGTCTAAGTATGTCGCCCTCTACCTTTGAGTGATCGACAGTCATTCCGAAGCGGCGGGCAAATAGTCCGGTAACATAGGCATGGACCGTGCGCGCGCCCAACGCATCGTCGGCCAGGGTGCCGTCCAGCGCGGTGTCCTGGTTCTCGCGCAGCCCGGCATTGGGCCCTTGGGCGGAGATCGTCAGCACGGTGCCTCCGTCGCCACCCTCCGCGGCGACCGCGATGCGGCCGCCCTGGCTCAGCGCCTCGTCCGCCAGCACCACCAGGCTCAGCAGCACCTTGACGGTTCCCGCCGGCGGGCCCTCCGGGCCCATATCGCCCGGCACCGCCCAATCCAGCGTGACCTTGCCGCCCTCCAGATAGCCGTCGGCGATGTCCCGGGCCTCGTCCATCCCGACGGCCGCCTGAGACCCCGCGGCGCCGTAGCACAGCCGGTAGCAGCGCAGCCGGCCGGCCGCCCGGCGACCGCTCTGGGCGATCAGCCCCATTGCCTCGTCGACCATGTCGTCTCCGAGGTCCTCGATCAATTCGACGCCGTTGTTGATGGCGCCGACCGGGCTGATCAGATCGTGGCACAGGCGCGAACACAGCAAATCCATGACTTCGAAGGTCAACTCGCCTGGCATTCTGCAAACCTCATCTGCTTGACATGAATCAGTGTTCGCCCTTCCGCCGCCGCTAGGGTTGCCGGTAGCATTGGGTCTCCGCCGGTCGGATGCCGTGCCGTCGCCGGACGGCGAGATCCTTCCCGGCCAGCGGCGGGAGGCAGGAATTCCGCATGACCGATATGATTCTGCCCGGCTTCATCGTCAGCCATCCCGAGCATCCCGATTGGGGGCTGGGACAGGTGCAGACGGTGATCAACCGCCGGATCACGGTCAATTTCGAGCATTGCGGCAAGGTCGTGGTCAATGGCGATGTCGTCGCACTTGAGATCGTCGACGACGGCGAAGCGGGATAGAACGCAAAAAGTACCAATAAAATCAAAAGAGCGAGGAACATCCATGCAGGGCTTGAACGGCGGATCGCCGATGCGGCGCAAGCAGCGCGGCGCCCGGCCATTTCCCAAGGGGCGGCAGGTCGACCCCGAAGCCCTCGAATCGGTCCGCGCCCTGCTGGGCGACGCTCCCCGGCGGCGCGACCTGCTGATCGAGCACCTGCATCGCATCCAGGACGCCCATCACGGCGTCTCCCACGCCCATCTGGCCGCGCTCGCCAGCGAGATGCGCCTGTCGCTGGCCGAGGTGTTCGAGGTGGCGACCTTCTATGCCCATTTCGACATCGTCGCCGGCGACGCCGATGCCGGCCGGGTGACGATCCGGGTCTGCGACAGCCTGACCTGCGAGATGATGGGATCGCAGGCGCTGAAGGCGGCGCTGGACTCGGCGGTCGGCGACACGGCGCGGGTGGTCACCGCGCCCTGCATGGGGCGCTGCCAATGCGCCCCGACGGCCGAGGTCGGTCATCGCCACGTCGACAACGCCACCGTGGAGTCGGTGAGCGCCGTCTTGCAGTCGGGTGAGACGGCGCCGGAGATCGCCGACTACCAATCGTTCGAGGCCTATGAGGCCGATGGCGGCTACGCCCTGCTGCGCGACTGCTATGCCCGCAACCACCGCGACGAGGCGATCAACACGATCGAGAAGTCGGGCCTGCGCGGCATGGGCGGCGCCGGCTTCCCGGGCGGTCGCAAATGGCAGATCGTCGGGGCCCAGCCCGCGCCGCGGCTGATGGCGGTCAATGCCGACGAGGGCGAGCCGGGCACCTTCAAGGATCGCTGGATCCTAGAGACCAAGCCGCACCAGTTCCTGGAGGGCATGCTGATCGCGGCCTGGGCGGTCGATGTCGAGGCGATCTACATCTACCTGCGTGACGAGTATCCAGGCGCCTACGAGATCCTGACCCGCGAGATCGCCAATCTGGAACAGAAGGGCCTGACGGCGGGCCGCAGCATCCATCTCAGGCGCGGCGCCGGCGCCTATATCTGCGGCGAGGAATCGGCGATGCTGGAATCGATCGAGGGCAAGCGCGGCCTGCCGCGCCACAAGCCGCCCTTCCCCGCCGAGGTCGGGCTGTTCGGCCGCCCGACGCTGATCCACAACGTCGAGACGCTGTACGCGGTGCCGCGAATCCTGACCGAAGGGCCGGAGTGGTTCTCAGGCCAAGGCCGGCATGGCCGCAGCGGCCTGCGCGGCTTTTCGGTCTCCGGCCGGGTGAAGGAACCCGGCGTGAAGATCGCTCCGGCGGGCATAACCGCGCAGGAGCTGATCGACGAGTATTGCGGCGGCATGGCCGAGGGCCACAGTTTCAAGGGCTACCTGCCGGGCGGTGCGTCGGGCGGCATCCTGCCGGCCAGCATGGCCGACATCCCGCTCGATTTCGGCACCCTGGAGGAGCATGGCTGCTTTGTCGGCTCCGGCGCCGTGGTGGTGCTCTCTGAACAAGACAACGCCCGTGACGTGGCGCTCAACCTGATGCGCTTCTTCGAATACGAAAGCTGCGGCCAGTGCACCCCCTGCCGTGTCGGCACCGAGAAGGCGGTGGCGCTGATGGAACGGCCGGACTGGGACATCGAACTGCTGGCGGAACTCAGCCAGGTCATGCGCGATGCCTCGATCTGCGGCCTAGGCCAGGCGGCCCCCAATCCGCTGCAATCGGTGATCAAGCACTTCCCGGAGGATTTGCGGTCCGGCTGACCCGGACCGATTGCGGAGGCATGACGGCGCGCGAGCGCGCATACTGAGGCGTCTTCAATCCTCAGGAGCAGCCACGCCGATGAGCACTGTCAGCCTCACCATCACCAATCCTGCCGGCCTCTTCGACCCGGCACCGTTCGGCTTCAGCCACACCGTCGTCGCCAGTGGCGGGTCGCGACTGGCCTACATTGCCGGCCAGGGCGGCGAGAACGCGTCCGGCGAGCTGTCGCCTGACTTCGCCGAGCAGGTGCGACAGGCCTATGCCAATCTGCGCACCGCGCTGGACGCCATTGGCGCGCGGCCGGACCAGGTCACCAAGCTGACCACCTATGTGGTCGACCACGACATGGGCAAGCTGGAGCCGATGACGGTGCATCTCAAGGCGCTGTTCGGCGATGCGCTGCCGGCACAGACGTTGGTGCCGGTCCCCCGCCTCGCCCTCGATGGCATGCAGTTCGAGGTCGATGCGGTGGCCGTGCTTGACTAGGTCAGAGCGGCCAAGACCCTGCAATTCCAAGAGCGGCCTCGCATGATACCGACCCTCGAGACCGAGCGATTGGTGCTGCGCGCGCCGCGCAGCGACGACTTCGCCGTCTATGAAGGCTTCTTCACAGATGGCGAGGCGTCGCGGTTCTACGGCGGGCCGGTTCGCGCCGATATCGCCTGGCGGCGATTGGCCTCCGATCTCGGCCATTGGCAGTTGCGCGGCTTCGGCCTCTGGGCGATGGAGCGGCGCGCGGACGGCGCGATGATCGGCTGCTGCGGATTGTCCTGGCCTGAGGGCTGGCCGAGGCGGGAGCTGACCTGGTGGCTGGTACCACAGGCACGCGGATACGGGTTCGCCACGGAGGCGTCCCGCGCCGCGATCGCGTTCGGCTACGACGCGCTCAATTGGCCGTTGGTCGAGACGCATATGGATGACGAGAACGCGGCGGCGCGCAAGCTGGCGCTGCGGCTTGGCGGCACGATCATCGCACGGGAGAGCTTCCCGGATGGCCGCGATCGGGATGTCTTCGCCCTGCCGAACGCGGTCGGTGGTTCATGAACGTCGCGGGGCGGCGCTGGTTGGTCAGGGTTTCCGGATCACCCGGCCCATCTGATAGGCGTCGATGTACTCACCCTGTCCGAATCCGTAGTGCGGCATCGTGCCTTCGATCTCGAAGCCGAGCGACTGATAGAGGTGCAGCGCCGGTGCGTTGGAGGTCCAGACGACCAGGCTGATGCGGGAGATGTTGAGCCAGTTGTCGGCCAGGTCGATCATCGCCTCCATCAGGGCGCGGCCGACGCCCTTGCCCTGCCAGTCCCCGCGGGTGACCACCAGGTTGATCTCGGCGGCGTGGCGGTGCCGCGGAATGTTCGGGTAGGTGATCATCTCGGAGAACCCGACGAGCCGGCCGTCGGAGCGGGCCGCCAGGGTGATCACGCCGTCGGTGGGCTCGAACCGCTTGCGGGTGTAATCCAGCGACTGATGCGGCAGGCGCATGGTGCCGCGGATGACATGCGGGCTGGTCAGAATGTCATGGACGGCCTCGATGTCGTCCGGCCGCAGATCGCCGATCTCTATGGTCATGGGTCCGGCCCTCTCCGCTTGGCGTCCCGGTGATGATCGCGGACGGCACAGACGCCTTTTTCCAAGGGTACACCACCCGCCGGTGCGGTTAGCATAGCGTCCCGAATCCCTGAGCGGTAACCGCCCGCCTACCCGACAATGCCGACCGGAGACCGTGATGCCGATGATCACCGACGCCGCGCCGATCGCCTTCACGGCACCCCTGCCCGATCGTGTCGACGTGGTGGTGATCGGCGCCGGCATCGCCGGGACCGCCAGCGCTTATTTCCTGGCCGAACGCGGCGTCCGCGTCCTGGTTTGCGAGAAGGGCCGGGTCGCCGGCGAGCAGTCGAGCCGCAATTGGGGCTGGGTGCGCCAGCAGGGCCGCGACTGGGCGGAACTGCCGATCATGATGGAGTCGAACCGCATCTGGCGCGGCCTGGCGGAGAAGACCGGCGAGGCCGACCTGGCCTTCACCCAGGCGGGCTGCCTCTACCTCGGCGAATCCCCCGCCAGCATGGCGCGGTACGACGCGTGGCACGACATCGCCAAGCAGCATCAGCTCGACACCCGCATGCTGTCGGCGGCCGAGATACGCGCCGCCTTCCCGGATGTGGCCGGCAACTGGACCGGCGGCATGCTGACCGAGAGTGACGGCCGGGCGGAACCCTTCGTCGCGGTGCCGGCGCTGGCCAGGGCGGCGCAGGCGGCCGGTGCGGTGGTGATCGAGGGCTGTGCGGTGCGGACCCTCGACATCGAGGCCGGGCGGGTCACCGGCGTGGTCACCGAGCAGGGCCGGGTGCGCTGCGACCGCGTGCTGCTCGCGGCCGGCGCCTGGTCCAGCCCGTTCGCCGCGAACGCCGGTGTCGACCTGCCGCAGCTCACGGTCCGCTCGACCGTGGCGCGGACCAACCCGGCATCCGCCGATTACGGTCCCAACATCTCCACCGCGACCCTCTCCATCCGCAAGCGGGCCGATGGCGGGTACTCGGTCTCGACCGGCGATCTCGCCGAGCACTATGTCTCACCCGCCTCGTTCCGCTATTTCGGCAAGTTCTTCAAGCTGCTGAAGGCCTCGGCCAAGGATGTCCGACTGCATCCGGCAGCGCCGAAGGGCTATCCCGGCTCCTGGGGCATTCCCCGCCGCTGGTCCGCCGAGGAGCAGAGCCCGTTCGAGCGCATGCGGGTGCTCAACCCGTCGCCGAACGCCGGCAGCGTGAAGAAGATCAAGGCCCGCCTGCCCGACCGCTTTCCCAAGCTGGCGGAGACCGGCCTCGCCGAGGCCTGGGCCGGCATGATCGACGTCACCCCGGATGCCGTCCCCACACTCGGCGAGGACGAGCGGCTGAAGGGCCTATACATCGCCACCGGTCTCAGTGGCCACGGCTTCGGCATCGGCCCCGCGATCGGCCGCATCATGGCCGACCTGCTGACCGACCGCCCCCCGGGCCACGACCTGACCCGCTTCCGCCCCGGCCGCTTCTTCGACGGCAGCGAGATCGTGCCAGGGCCGTATTAGCCTTGATTCCGCATCGCCGTTAGCATTGTTCGAGGATCCGTATCCCGAACGTTCGTGCCTTTTCACTGTCCCGGATGGCGAGTATGCAAGGACATGCGATCGTAACTTGGATGTGCCTGCTGGCAGCAGCTTCAAGCCCCGCGAATGGCCAGCCCTTTGCGTACGGGCCGGACGATATTCGCAGGGCATGCAGCACGCCGGTTGCGGTCGACCTACCCGAGGAGGCGGTGGAGTTTCTGCACAACAGCACCAATGCCGTTGTGAGCCTACCAAGGCTGAGTTGCATCGCCGTCCTGTTCGACAAGGAGTTTGCCAACACCTGGGACCGGGTCATCAGGCTTTCGCAGGCGGAGGACGGGAGCTATGCCGTGACGGCTTCGAACCGCCTTCTGCACCCGAATGAGGCGCCGCACTACACGATTCGGCAGATACCCTTCGACGGGTCGCGCTGGGTTCCGGGTGTTGGAATTGGCGTTGTGAGGTGGGAGTTCGAATCCCCGGAATACCGGATCGAAGAGGGCGCCTCGCTCACATTGCGGAGATACCAGTCCATACCTGCCGGAGCATCGAGTGAACTGACCATCCGGGTGGTACGCGCATTTCCCATACTTGACGACGGGGTCGTCGTCGAACGGCTCTTCCTCGTTGGCATCGATGAGGTTCCTTCCGAACCAGCCAGACGGGCAAGCACGCACTGGGTTTTGTATTCAGAACGGGCCAATATGGTCATCCACCTGTTCCTTACGATGTTCACCGAGGGGCATCGCGGCCCGCCCGCGCTCAGTCGGGTCGAGCGGATCGTCTACTTCGACCAGGACCAGGCGGACCTGACGATCGAGCGGGACCAGCTTCAGGACCTCTTGGCGTTCGCTCAGGACTACGTTGCAGCCGAACGCTAGGCGGGCCGTGTCCGGGAGCGCCGCCGAAACAGCTTGATCGGGGGCATATCGGGACCGCACGGTGGCGGCGAGCAGACAAGTGGAAGCAGGAAGATGCGCGCGGCAATCGTTCGAGAGTTCAACGAGGACCTGTCCATTGAGGAGGTGGCCGAGCCGGCCTGCCCCGACAATGGCGTCGTCCTGGAGGTGGCGGCCTGCGGCGTGTGCCGGTCGGACCATCACGGCTGGTCGGGTGAACACCCGAAGGTCAGGAACGGATCGATCCTGGGCCATGAGTATTGCGGCACGGTCGTGGAGGCCGGGAGTCGGGCGAAGCACAAGGTCGGCGACCGGCTGATCGCGCCGTTCATCCTGGCCTGCGGCGATTGCCCGGCCTGCCGCTCGGGTGTCTCGAACACGTGCCGGGATCAGATCGCACCCGGATTCACCGCGCCCGGGGCCTATGCGCAATACGTGGCGGTTCCCTTCGACCACAATCTCGCGCCTTTGCCCGAGCGCCTGTCGCCGGCGCTGGCCGCCGGGCTCGGCTGCCGGGTGACCACGTCGTGGCACGCGTTGACCGACCGGGCGGCGGTGAAGGCCGGGGAATGGGTGGCGATCCACGGCACCGGCGGGATCGGGCTCGCCGCCGTGCTGCTGGCGAAGGCGCTCGGGGCGCAGGTGGTCGTCGTCGACGTCGTTCCGGACAAGCTTGAGAACGCCCGTCGGCTCGGCGCCGACGCGGCGGTCGACGCCAGCGACGGTCATGCGGCCGAGGCGATCCGCGAGATCACCGGCGGCGGCGCCCAGGTCTCCATCGAAGCGCTGGGCATCGAGGTCACGACCAACGCCTCCATCGAGTGCCTGGCCCCGCTCGGCCGGCATGTTCAGGTCGGCATGCCGGTGGGCAAGACGGCGCGCATGGAGATCAACATGAACGCCGTCTACATGAACAATCTGGCGCTGTTCGGAACGCGCGGCATGCCGGCGTGGAAATTCCCCTCGATCCTGAGTCTCGTGGAGCGTGGCGCGGTCGACCTCAGCCCTCTGGTGGCACGGGAGGTCCCGCTGTCCGGCGCGAGCGCGGAGCTCAAGGCGATGAACGGCCCGACGCCGCCTGGCACCGCGGTGATCACGGATTTCGCGGGTTAGGCGCCGTTTCGGCAACGGCGTCGCGCAGAAAATCGGGCAAACCGCGATGCCAAGGCTCGCCGACACGTCATTTGGAGATAAGTAAATTGCCGTGTAATCTGTCACAAAATTATAAGTGCTATTGACCGGCCCCCGACCGACCCGATAGAGGCGACGGCTGATGCCGGCGACAGCGGGTTAGGAAGAATGACGGAGCCGATCCGATTCACCTTGGATGGCCGCGAGGTCGAGGCCGCGCCTGACGAGACGATCTGGCAGGTCGCCACGCGTCTGGGCACCGAGATTCCGCATCTGTGTCACCGCCCCGAGCCCGGCTATCGCCCGGACGGCAATTGCCGCGCCTGCATGGTCGAGATCGAGGGCGAGCGGGTGTTGGCCGCGTCCTGCATCCGCAAGCCGCGCGAAGGCATGGTGGTGCATGCCGGCTCCGAACGGGCCTTCAAGGCGCGGGAGATGGTGTTCGAGCTTCTGGTCGCCGACCAGCCGGCGCGGGCGACCAGCCACGACCCGGACAGCGCGTTCTGGAGTTGGGCCGACAAGGCCGGGGTCGAAGGCTCCCGGTTCCCGGCCAGCGCCGATATCCCCGCGCCGGACGGCAGCCATCCGGCGATGGCGGTGAACCTGGACGCCTGCATCCACTGCAATCTCTGTGTGCGGGCCTGCCGCGAGGTGCAGGTCAACGACGTGATCGGCATGGCGGCGCGCGGCGGCGAGGCCAGCATCGTCTTCGACTTCGACGACCCGATGGGCAATTCCACCTGCGTCGCCTGCGGCGAATGCGTGCAGGCCTGCCCGACCGGTGCGCTGATGCCCTCCTCCCTGCTGAACGAGGCCGGCGAGAAGGTGAACACGCCCGACCGCACCGTCGACAGCCTGTGCCCCTATTGCGGCGTCGGTTGCCAGGTGCGGTTCCAGATCCAGGACAACCGGATTCTCTACGTGGAGGGCCGCGACGGGCCGTCGAACGGAAACCGTCTCTGCGTGAAGGGCCGGTTCGGCTTCGACTACGTCGCCCATCCGCATCGCCTGACCAAGCCGCTGGTCCGCCTGGACGACGCGCCAAAGGCGTTCGACGACACGGTCGACCCGGCCAACCCCTACACCCATTTCCGCGAGGCGAGCTGGGAAGAGGCGCTGGATCGTGCGGCGGAGGGGCTTTCGCGCATCCGCGACCGCGACGGGCCTGCGGCCCTGGCCGGCTTCGGCTCGGCCAAGGGGTCGAACGAGGAGGCCTACCTGTTCCAGAAGCTGGTGCGCACCGGCTTCGGCACCAACAATGTCGACCACTGCACACGGCTCTGCCACGCCTCCTCCGTCGCCGCGCTGATGGAGACCATCGGCTCCGGCGCGGTGACCGCCCCCGTGGCGGAATGCCGCAACGCCGAGGTCATCTTCGTCATCGGCGCCAACCCAACGGTCAACCATCCGGTCGCGGCCACCTACCTGAAGAACGCCGCCAAGCGCGGCGCCACCCTGATCGTCGCCGACCCGCGCGGCCAGTCGCTCTCGCGGCATGCGACGCACATGTTGCAGTTCCGGCCCGGCGCCGACGTGGCGCTGCTGAACGCGATCATGCATGTGATCGTCGAGGAGGACCTCGCCGACCGGCAGTACATCGCCGGGTTCACGGAGAATTTCGATGCGCTGACCGAGACCGTCGCCGGCTTCGCGCCTGAGCAGATGGAAGAGGTCTGCGGCATCGACGCCGCCACCATCCGCACCGTGGCGCGCACCTTCGCCCGCGCCCGTTCCGCGATGATCTTCTGGGGCATGGGGATCAGCCAGCACGTGCATGGCACCGACAATGCCCGCTGCCTGATCTCGCTGGCGCTGATGACCGGCCAGGTCGGCCGCCCCGGTACCGGCCTGCACCCGCTGCGCGGCCAGAACAACGTGCAGGGGGCGTCGGATTCCGGCCTCATTCCGATGGTATTTCCCGACTACCAGTCGGTCGAGGCGGATGCCGTCCGGGAACGGTTCGAGGATCTGTGGGGGACAAATCTCGATCCGCACCGGGGTCTCACCGTGGTCGAGATCATGAACGCCGCCTATGACGGCCGGATCAAGGGCATGTACATCATGGGGGAAAATCCGGCCATGTCGGATCCGGACCTGCAGCATGCCAGGACCGGAATGGCACGGCTGGAGCATCTGGTGGTGCAGGACATCTTCCTGACCGAGACGGCGTTCCACGCCGACGTGGTCCTGCCGGCCTCCGCCTTCCCGGAGAAGGACGGCACCTTCACCAACACCGACCGGCGGGTGCAGTTGGGCCGCAAGGCGCTGGATTGCCCCGGCGACGCGCGCCAGGACTGGTGGATCATCCAGGAGATCGCCGGCCGCATGGGGCTCGACTGGCAATACGGGCACCCGCGCGACGTGTTCGCCGAGCTGAAGCAGGCGATGTCCTCGATCAACGGCATCACCTGGGACCGGTTGGAGCGCGAGCACGCGGTCACCTATCCGGTCGAGCGCGAGGACCAGCCGGGCACCGAGGTGATGTTCGGCGACGGCTTCCCGACTGCCAGCGGCCGCGGCAAGTTCGTGCCGGCCGAGCTGGTGCCGCCGGCGGAGGAGCCGGATGACGACTACCCGATGATCCTGACCACGGGCCGGATGCTGGAGCACTGGCACACCGGCGCCATGACCCGCCGGGCGACCATGCTGGATGCCATCGAGCCGGAGGCGGTGGCCTATCTGTCGCCCCGGGATCTGGGCCGCATGGGCCTGGAGCCGGGATCGCGGGTCCGCGTGGAGACGCGGCGCGGCGGCATCGAATTGCTGGCGCGCAGCGATCGCGACGTGCCGGCGGGCGTGGTCTTCATCCCGTTCTGCTTTACCGAGGCGGCGGCGAACCTGCTGACCAATCCGCAGCTCGACCCGTTCGGAAAGATCCCCGAGTTCAAGTATTGCGCCGCGCGAGTAACCATGGGAGTGCAGGCATGAAAGCCGGACTCAAGCCCCTGATCGCGCTGGTCGCGTTCGCCGTCGCCGGTTGCGCCACATCGGACGGATCGCATCCGGTCGCGGAAGACGACATTGCTGGGCGCGCCTTGATCGCGGCCGCCGAACAGGGCCGTGCAGACGTCGCGCGCTTCGCCATCCAGCAGGGCGCCGATGTCGATGTGCGCGACGCCGATCGCGGACGCACACCGCTGATGCTGGCGGCGGAGCGCGGCGATCTGGATGTGATGGCGGTGCTGCTGAACGCAGGCGCGGATGTGGACGCGCAATCGGAGGACAATTGGACGGCGCTGATCCACGCCGTCTCGCAAGGCGAAATCGACGCGGTCAACCTGCTGCTGGGCGCCGAGGCGGATACCGAGCTTCGCGAGGACCGGTACGGCTTCACGCCGCTGCTGATCGCCTCGCTGCTGGCCCGCACCGACGCCATCGCGGCGCTGCTGAACGGCGGCGCGGATATCGGGGCCCGCGACCGGGCGCATGAGGCGACGGCGGTCGTCCTGGCGGCCGGCAGCCGCGATCAGGAAGCGACCCAGGCGGTGGCCGAACTGCTGGTCCGCGGCGCCGATCCCAACAGCGGGGCGGACCGATCGATCACGCCGCTGATGGCGGCGACGGGTTCCGGCAACAGCCCGGTGATGGACCTGCTGCTGGCGGAAGGCGCCGACCCGAACATCCGCGCCCGCGCCGACGGGCAGACGGCGCTGGGAATCGCCGCCAGCGAGGGACGCCTGGACGAGGCCGAGACCCTGCTGCGCGCCGGCGCCGATCCGAACCTGCGCGCCGTCCATGGCGAGCCGCCCCTTCTGCTGGCGGTCGCCGACGGACATGTGGAGGTGGCCGAACTGCTGCTGCTGACCGGGGCGAACATCGATGCCAGCGCCGAGCGCGACGGCTCCACGGCCCTGATCCTGGCAGCCGAGCGCGGCGACGTGCCGATGGTGGACCTGCTGCTGTCCTCCGGCGCCAACGTCTACGCCACCGCCCATAGCGGGCTGACCGCCCGGCTGGCGGCCCAGCGCCGCGAGCATGGCGATGTGGTGCGGCTGCTGGACGCGGTGCTGCTGCAATCCGGCCCGGCCATCGACGAGGGGGCCCTACCCGAGCCGACCAGCCAGTAGCAGGTTCGTGCCTTCGCCGTAGCCTTGGATGGCCGGTCGTCTTCCTCGCTACCGCTGTGAGTCCGTGTCGGGCAATGCCTGGAAATGCCGTTCGGCCGCCGCCAGATCCTCGGGGCGGTTGGCATTGAAGAACGGGTCCACCGGAGCATCGTCGAACGGCACATGCACCAGGCGATGCCGCGCGGTCCAGACATCGACCTTCCGGGTTCCCTCCTCCACCATCGCCCGCCTCAGATCCTCGCGCAAAGCCAGCGGCCACAGGCCGAAGACCGGATGCGCCCGGCCGCGAGACTCTGCGCATGCCAGATCGGCGCCGTCCGAGACCGCTGAAGCGGCAAGCCGGTCGGCCAGATCGGCCGGCAGGAAGGGTGCGTCGCAGGCGAAGCTGACCAGATGGGTGCAGTCCTCCAGGGTCTCCGCCGCCCAGTCCAGGCCGGCCAGCACGCCGGCAAGCGGCCCGGCGAAGCCTTCGATGCTGTCCGCCACCACAGGCAGCCCGTAATCCGCGAACCGTGCCGGATCGCCATTGGCGTTCAACGCCAGCGCGCCGACCTGCGGCGCGGCACGCTCGATCACGTGGTCCAGGATCGGCCGGCCGGCCAGCAGCCGCAGCCCCTTGTCGCCGCCGCCCATGCGGCGAGCCAGCCCGCCGGCCAGGATGATCCCGGCAATCCGTGCGGTATCGACCATGTCAGCGGGCCGGGCCTTCGGAGGCGGTATCGTTGAGGGCCTCCTCGCCGGCCGTGACAAGTCTCAGCAGTTCCTCATAGGAGAGTTCGACCCGGGCATAGTCCGGCAAGTTCTCCAATGGCTCCTCACCGGCCAGGCGCTTGAGCCGTTTCAGCTCGAACCCGGCGATCTCGTTGCTCTCGGCACGACCAAACAGCAGGCTCTTGAACTTGCGCCAAAACGCCGGGGCCGCCCGCTCGCGCTCAAGAATCCGGAGTCGATTGCGCATGGATATCAGGAAGGCCTCATCTTCCAAGGCGCCCATCAGCTGGCCATGGAGCCGCACACCGAAACCGTAATTCCCCGTCCGACCCGGGTCTCGCTCACGCTCAAGCAGCTCCTCCGCCCAGGACCGCTCCTCGTGCGGGCGCACAACGCTCGGCTCCCGCTTCTTGTCCGTGCGGAGATTGGGGAACCTGAGTGGTGGACGCGGACGCGGACTACGCGGGATCATCGGCCAGGCTCGCCTTGCGCTGCAGGTGGCGGCCCTCGTCGGGCACCGCTTTGGGGTCGGCGTCGAAGACCAGCCGGTCCTCGCCGGCCAGGGCCAGGAAGCGCTTGCCCTTGGCGCGGCCGACCAGGGTCAGCCCGGCCTGGCGGGCCAGCTGCACGCCCCAGGCGGTGAAGCCGGAGCGCGAGACCAGGATCGGGATGCCCATCTGCACCGTCTTGATGACCATCTCGCTGGTCAGCCGGCCGGTGGTGTAGAAGATCTTGTCGCCGGGCGCGACGCCGTGCCGGTACATGTAGCCGGCGATCTTGTCGACGGCGTTGTGGCGGCCGACATCCTCCATGTAGACCAGCGGGCGGTCGCCCTGGCACAGCACGCAGCCATGGATGGCGCCGGCGGTCAGGTACAGGCTGGGCGCGGTGTTGATCTTCTTGGAGAGCGCGTAGAGCCAGGAGGTATGCAGCCTGGCGTCCTTCGGCAGGTTCGCCTGCTCGAAGCTCTCCATCACATCGCCGAAGACCGTGCCCTGGGCACAGCCGGAGGTCAGGGTCTTCTTCTTCAGCTTCTCCTCGAAATCGGTTTCGTGCTCGGTGCGCACGACGACCGTCTCGATGTCCTCGTCGTAGTCGACCGCGACCACGTCGTCCTCGGGCCGCAGCATGTTCTGGTTCAGCAGATAGCCGATGGCGAGATAGTCCGGATGGTCGGCGATCGTCATCATGGTGACGATCTCGCGGCCATTGAGGAACAGGGTCAGCGGCCGTTCTACGGTCACCGACGCCGCGACCGACCGGCCGTCCTGGTCGATGCCCTGGACCCGCTCGGTCAGCCGCGGATCCTCCGGATCGGGCCGGACCTCGAATTCCTTCATCTGCGCCGTCCCCAAGGCCATACGGTGTTTGTGGGCGATTTCGCCGCCGACCGCCCTATAATAGAGGTCGGACGCCTTCGACACGAAGAAAAGGCCAAATCGGGCATCGACCATGGAAAGCGCCATCGCCACCCAGCCGCTGATCGACCCCTTCGGGCGGGCGATCACCTATCTGCGCGTCTCGGTGACGGACCGCTGCGACTTCCGCTGCGTCTATTGCATGGCCGAAGAGATGACCTTCCTGCCGAAGAAGGAGCTGCTGACGCTGGAGGAGCTCGACCGGCTGTGCAGCGCCTTCATCCGCCAGGGCGTGCGCAAGCTGCGCCTGACCGGCGGCGAGCCGCTGGTGCGGCGCGGCATCATGGGGCTGATCGAGAGCCTGTCGCGGCATCTGGATAGCGGCGCCCTGGACGAGCTGACCCTGACCACCAATGGCAGCCAGCTCGCCAAATACGCCGAGCAGCTCCATGCCTGCGGCGTACGGCGGGTGAACGTGTCGCTGGATACGCTGGACCCGGACAAGTTCCTGGAGATCACCCGCTGGGGCCGGTTCGATCGGGTCATGGGCGGGCTGGAGGCGGCCAAGCGGGCCGGGCTGCAGGTCAAGATCAACGTGGTGGCGCTGAAGGGCGTCAACGACGAGGAGCTGTCGGAGATGGTCGCCTGGTGCGGCCGCGAGGGCCACGACATGACCATCATCGAGGTCATGCCGATGGGCGATATCGGCGGCGAGACCCGGGTCGACCAGTATCTGCCGCTGTCGCTGGTCCGCGCCCGGCTGGCCCGGGACTGGACCCTCACCGAGCTCGACTATTCCTCCGGCGGGCCGGCGCGCTATGTCCGGGTGGAGGAAACCGGCCGCAAGCTCGGCTTCATCACCCCGCTGACCCATAATTTCTGCGAGAGCTGCAACCGCGTGCGCATCACCTGCACCGGCCAGCTCTACATGTGCCTGGGCCAGGACGACGACGCCGATCTGCGGGCGCCCCTACGGGCCAGCGAGGCCGACGACCTGCTGGACGACGCCATCGCCGAGGCCATCGGCCGCAAGCCCAAGGGCCACGACTTCATCATCGACCGCCGCCACACCGGGCCGGCGGTGGCCCGGCATATGAGCGTGACCGGGGGCTGATCCGACCGAAAGCCTGACCTGACGCTTATTGGGATGGCGCTCCGCTACCAATAGGCGTCCATCAGGTGTCCGCGTTGACCCCAGAAGACGCACCAACGCCCGGCGGCCCGGACGACATCCAGCTTCAACTCGTCCTGCGTCCGCACATCGAGGCTGGGCTCGTTCGACGTGGTCCCGGCCTCGGACATCTTCGCCTGTGCGTCGGCGAACAACCGGTCCGTGTCGATCGTCTCGATGTCGATGCCCTTGTCCTCCGCATACTCCTCCGCCTTGCGGATGAGTGCGTGACCAAACTCGACGAGTGAGTCCGCGAGCTTCGATTCATAGGCCTCGCCAAGAAGCTCCGCGCCAACGACGTCCTCGCAATCCTTCAGGAAGTCGGCGCGAAACGAATACGCCTCGACATAACCCGCAGGCTGTCCGTTGCTGTATCTCGGTATCCCATCGCAGGGCGGAACCAGGTCCAGAACGTAGAATCCCTTCATTCGGTCCATCCAACGATTCATCGACATGTTGGATTTGCTTTGCGCGAACCGGTTCCGTGCCCACTCGTCGGCCTCCGGATGAGATCCCACCTGCGGCGCATCCAGAGTCTCGAAGGCTGTGGTCGAGATTTCCATCATCCGCGCCACCAGCTTTTCCTTGGGGGAGCGGGTTGGCGGCGCGGCCCGACTCTTGCCAAAGCCAAATACGCTGAGGAGTCCCCCAAAAAAAGAGCCATCTCCTGCGTTGGCCTCGGGCTCCGGTTCCGACTTCGATTCTATCTTCTCAAACAGTTCCCGGAATTCCTGTTCAAATCCCTGTTTTGGCTTCGGACCTGGATTCCAGTCGAGTCCCATCGTTCACCCCAAATGCATGCTTTCCCCAATGACTACCGATCATAGGAATATTTACCGAACAATGCCAGGGCGTCGACAACCATAGGCGGTGGCCGCCAAGGTCTGACGCGACAAATGCGCTCCAGGGCCGACGGAACGCGCAATGTGCCGCGCGGCATCGGTCCCCGTGACCATGCCCGCTTCGACCGATTCGGGATTCGCGACGAGTGTTCCTGAGCGGATTCGGCGCCTGGCGTGCTCAGTAGTACCCGTTGAGGATCAGGATCATGTCGACCGTCTCGCCGTCGGTTGCCAGCGGGTAGTAGACGCGTTCGCTGTCCAGATAGCCGCGATTGGGATGGGGCATCTGGAAGCGGTCATAGACCGGCAGCTTCGTCTTCACCACGGCCGTCATATTGGCGTTGATGCGGTCGACATAGTCCGGGATCACCGCCTGCTCGACGAACAACCCCGTGACGTCCCGCCCCGCCGCCTCGGTCTGCACCGTCCCATGCAGCCGGAATCGGAACCGCAGCCGGTCGTTTCGATGCACCTCGGCGAGGTTGAGAAAGCCCATCAGGTCGGGGACGTCCAGCACGTCGAAATGCTGGCGCCCCGGCAACAGGCCGGCCGGCGCCTTGGTGGCCAGGATGTCAAACAGTGTGAGGTATTTCGGGTGAAGCGATGCAAAGTCCGACCGGTCGAGCAGGATCTGCCCTCCGGACCGAACGCTATGCACACCTGGCTTCAGCAAATGCCTGCTCCCGGCAATCGCCGGGGGAACGGCTCCCAAACGCACTACTTAAAGCAGTGTCCTACGATTGGGGCGCCACTACAAATGAAACAATCACCTCAGACCAATGCAAGGACCGCGCGAATTCGCGGCCGGACTATTCGATCGTGTACTGGTGCGCGTAGCTGTGGCCGTCCGTCACGGTGAGCAGCTCGTAGCCGAGCAGCTTGAGCAGGTCGAGGAAGGTGTAGGTGTCCTCGACCCGGTTCTGGATGAACACCTCGGTGGACCGGGCGACGGCGGTCATCTGTGCCAGCATGGCCCGGGCCTGGAACAGGCTGGAGATGGCGTCGCGGTTCAGGGCCACGATGATCATCTTCTCGGCTTCCGCGCCCTTGGTGAAGATCGCCACCTCCGGCGGGTAGTCCTGGGCGAGCTGTTGCCGGGTCAGGCCGACGATGAAGCCGATCCGCCGGGCGCGGTCGCTGTCCGGCAGGGTGACCGCACGCGCGGTATAGGTCTCGCGGCTGGTGACGGTCGGGTAGTAGTAGCCCTCATGACGATCCGCCGCGGCCACGTCGGCGGATACGATCGCGGCGGCCAGCACGGTCGCGTGCATCAAGTAGCGAAGGCGCATTCGGGGTCCCTCCTCCTTTGCCAGGGCCAGACTGACCGACCCGCCTGGACCGCGCAAGCTCCCGCCCGGTCACGATGATGAAACCGGCACGGGTTAGGTTACGGCAGGTGTACGCCGCCGACTTGCCTGATACAGTCCCCCGCCATGAAGACCGACAGCCCCGCACGACCCCGCGGCACCGCCCAGCTTCCCAGCGACCCGACCATCGGTTTCGTCGCCGCGGAGACCGATGAGGCGCGCGACGCGCTGGAGCGGCTGGCCGGCCATTACGGGCAGACCCCGACCGAGGAGGCGGATGTCGTCGTCGCGCTGGGCGGCGATGGGCTGATGCTGGAGACCCTGCACTGGTCGCTGGAACGCAACGTGCCGATCTTCGGCATGAATTGCGGCTCGATCGGCTTCCTGCTCAACGAGTTCCGCGAGAACGACCTGCCCGCACGCATCGCGGCGGCCCAGCGCGTGACCCTGCATCCGCTGCGGATGACGGCCATGACGTTCAAGGGCAAGGAGCATCAGGCGCTGGCCATCAACGAGGTGTCGCTGCTGCGCGAGACCCGGCAGACCGCCAAGCTGTGTGTCAGCGTGAACGGCGTCGTGCGGGTGCCGGAGCTGATGGGCGACGGCATCCTGGTCTCCACCCCGGCCGGCAGCACCGCCTACAACCTGTCCGCCCATGGCCCGATCATCCCGCTGGGCGCCAATGTGATGGCCCTGACGCCGATCTGCCCGTTCCGCCCGAGGCGACTGCGCGCCGCCCTGCTGCGCCATGAATGGAAGGTCCGCTTCGACGTGCGCGAGCCGAAGAAGCGGCCGGTCAGCGCCGTCGCCGACTATACCGAGGTGCGCGACGTCTCGTGGGTGGAGGTCTGCGAGGACCGCGACGTCGAATTGCACCTGCTGTTCGACCCCGAGCACGACCTCGAGGAGCGGGTGCTGAAGGAGCAGTTCGAGACCTGAGTTCAGGCCGCCGCGACGAACTCCGCGATGTCGGCGGTGATCGCCTTCAGATCGGCGCGCAGCCGGTCGAAGCCGTCATGCCGCTCGCGCGTCGCCTCGTCCATGTAGAGGGCGCGGTTCAGCTCCACCTGCAGGCTGTGGGTCCCGCCTGACGGGTCGCCGTAGCGCTCCAGGATGTGGGCGCCGGCATAGGGATCGTTGAGCGCGACGGAGTAGCCACGATCGGCGAAGCAGGCCGCGACGCGGGCCGTGAAATCCGGCCCGCAGCTGCGGCCGTGCAAATCACCGATGACAACGTCCGGGCGCGGTGTCGCACCATCCGGCGTGGTGGCGTTGCCCACCGATTTCATGGAATGGCAATTGACGTGAAAGACCGCGCCGAAGCGCCGCCTGAGCGCCGCCAGGGCCTGGTCCAGATGCGCGTGGTAGGGAAGATAGTGATCGTCCAGCCGGGCCGCGACCTCGGCGACGGAGAGCGCCCGGTCGTAGAGCGCTTCGCCGGGCCCGACCAGACGGCGGATCAGGCCGATCCCGCGCTCACTGCGGATGCCGGGGTTCGCCGCGCCCGGCCATGGCCCGTCCAGCATCTCCGTGTCGATGTCGTCGGACGCGCGATTGACGTCGATGAAGGCGCGCGGGAATTCGGCCGCGATCAATGTCGCACCATGCTCCGCGACATCGGCAAAGAGCGCGTCGACGAAGGAGTCCTCGGCGCGCCGCAGGGTTTCCACCGGAAGCACCGACCCGAAATCGACCGCCTCGGTATCGCCGCTATGGGGCGAATCGAACACCAGCGGCAAAGGATCGGCAGCGAACACGGTCCGATGGACTCCGGCCTGCGCCGTGACCCCGATCGTCATTGCTCGTTCAGGTGACAGGCGGACAGTCGGCCCGGGGCGATTTCCCGCAATGTCGGCCGTTCCTCCACGCAGCGCGGCATGGCGTGCGGGCAGCGCGGGTGGAAGTGGCAGCCGGTCGGCGGCGACAGCGGCGACGGGATCTCACCCTTGATGGGAAGGAAGTGGCGGCGGGTGGTCTCCAGCCGCGGCACCTCGGCCAGCAGGGCTTGGGTGTAGGGGTGGTTGGGCTCGGCGAACAGTTCGCCGGTCGGGGCCTGCTCGACCACCCGGCCGAGATACATGATCACCACCCGGTCGCTCAGATGCTCGACCACGCCGAGATCGTGGCTGATGAACAGGTAGGTAAGGCCGAGCTCCTCGCGCAGGCGCATGAAGAGGTTCAGCACCTGGGCCTGGATGGACACGTCCAATGCGGCGACCGCCTCGTCGCAGACCAGGAATTCCGGCTCCACCGCCAGGGCCCTTGCGATGCCGAGGCGCTGCCGCTGGCCGCCGGAGAACTGGTGCGGATAGCGCCGCTTGTAGGCCGGGTCGAGCCCGACCTGGCGCATCAGCTTGTCCAGGAAGTCCGACAGGCCGGCGCGATTGACCAGCCCGTGCACCTGCGGCGCCTCGCCGATGATGTCGGCGACGCGCAGCCTCGGGTTCAGAGACGACATCGGGTCCTGGAAGATCATCTGGATCGCCAGCATGGCACGGCGGCGCTCGGCGCCCGCCATGCCCGCCACGTCATCCCCGTGGAACAGCACCCGCCCTTCGGAAGCGCCGTGGATGCCGGCGACGACCCGGCCCAGGGTGGACTTGCCGCAGCCGCTCTCGCCGACCAGCCCGACCACCTCGCCCTTGGCGACGGTCAGGTCGACGCTGTCGACCGCATGCACGATTTCCTCGCGCAGCCCGGCGCCGATGACATTGGCGACCTTGGCGGCGGCGTCGAGCGATTTCACGAAGCGCTTGCTGACGCCCTGCAGCTCGATGATCGGGGCGCTCACTCGGCCGGCTCCAACTCGACCGGGTTGAAGCAGCGCAGGGTGCGGCCCGCGGCCGGCTCGATGCTCGGCGGCTCGGCCAGGCAGGGTTCGCCGGCGCGCGGGCAGCGCGGACGGAAGGCGCACCCCTCCGGCATCTCGCTCGGCGTCGGCGCCATGCCCGGGATCTGCGACAGCGGCCGGCCGCGCGGATTGCGCGACGGCACCGAGCCGATCAGGCCATGCGTGTACGGGTGCATCGACCGGTCGATGACGTCGCCGACGCTGCCGCCTTCAACGATGCGGCCGGCATACATGACGCAGACCCGGTCGGCGAGCCCGGCGACGACGCTGAGGTCGTGGGTGATCCAAATCATCGCCGTGTTCTGCTCGGCCACCAGCCGTTGCACCTCGTAGAGGATCTGCGCCTGGATGGTGACGTCGAGCGCCGTGGTCGGCTCGTCAGCGATGATCAGCTCCGGATGGTGCAACAGGGCGATGGCGATCGCCACGCGCTGGCGCATGCCGCCGGAGAACTGGTGCGGATAGGCCTTCAGCCGCTCGTCCGGCGACGGGATGCCGACCATGCCCAGCGCGTCGCGGGAGCGCTGGCGGGCGGTCTCGGCCTCCACCCTCTCATGCGCCGTGATAGCCTCGATCATCTGGGTGTCGATGCGCAGGACCGGGTTCAGGGTCATCATCGGGTCCTGGAAGATCATCGCGATGCGCCGGCCGCGCAGGGCCCGCATCTCCGGCTCCGGCAGCCCGACCAGATCGCGGCCGCAGAAGCGGATCGCCCCCTCGACGATCCGGCCCGGCGGGTCGACCAGCCCCATGATCGAGAAGCCGGTGACCGACTTGCCCGACCCGGATTCCCCGACGATGCCCAGCACCTCGCCGCGCCCGATCTCGAACGACACGTCGTCCACCGACTTCACCACCCCGGATTTGGTGAAGAAGTGGGTGCGCAGCCCGTCGACCGAGAGCACCGGCTCGGTCATCGCCGGCACTCCCCGGCGTGCCAATGGAACCTCAAAGGCCGAAATCCGCCGGCAAACACGGATTTCCCGTCCCTGCGCCCCGCTCCGCGTCGTCCCCGGGCTTGACCCGGGGACCCATCGGACCGCGAGCGCCGCCTCTCGATTGCCGGTGCATTTTGCGCCATGGGTCCCCGGGTCAAGCCCGGGGACGACGCAGTTGTTGGGGAGCCCAGTGGACAGCAGTGACCGCAATGCCCCCGACGGCCGGCAACACCTGCAGTTCGCCGCGCCGTCCTCATCGCCGCAGCCTGGGATTCAGGATGTCGCGCAACTGGTCGCCGACCAGGTTGATGGCGACGATGGTGATCAGCAGCGCCACGCCCGGGAAGAAACTGATCCAGTACAGGCCGGACAACAGGACATCGTAGCCATTCGCAATCAGCAGCCCGAGCGACGGCTCCGTCTCAGGCAGGCCGATCCCGAGAAAACTGAGTGTTGCCTCCAGCGCAATGGCACTGGCAACCTGAACGGTCCCGACGACGATGATGGGCGGGAGACAGTTCGGCAGGAGATGGCGAAAGATGATGCGCCGCTGTGACAGCGCCAGGCACTCCGCCGCCTCGACATATTCCTTGTTTCGTTCGACCAGGGCGGTGCCCCGGGCGGTCCGGGCGTAGAATGCCCATTGAACGACGATCAAGGCGAGGATCACCTTCTCCGTGCCGCTCCCAAGCACGGAGATCAAGATCAATGCGACCAGGATCGCTGGAAAGCTGAGCTGGAGGTCGACCAGCCGCATGATCAGGGTTTCGGTTCGACCGCCGAAATATGCGGCGATCAAACCAGCCGACGTTCCGATGATCAGCGCGGCAAGACCGCTGAATACGCCCACGGCGATGCTGGTGCGCAAGCCGTAGATGATGGCGCTCAGCATGTCGCGGCCCAGCGTGTCGGTGCCGAGCCAATAGGTCATCTCGCCGTCCCAACGCTGCGCACCCGGCGGCTGCTTGTTCTCCAGGACGTCGACCTGAGTCAGGTCGTACGGGTCCTGTGGCGCGATCAATGGCCCGATCGTCACGACACCAACGATGAACACCAGGACGATCAGCCCAACGACGGCCAGCTTGCTTTCGGCAAAATCCGACGCAAGCCTGCGAAACGGCGTCTCGGGTCGCTCGGCAGAACCGAGGGATGGCGCCGTGGCCGTTGGTTCCGCGAATTCCGTCATGGCCGTGCCTCCGACAGCCGAATGCGCGGGTCGACGATCGAATAGATGATGTCCACCACCAGGTTGATGAGGATGAACATGAGGACGATCACGATCAGGTAGGCAACGATCACGGGTCGATCGAGCACGAAGATCGAGTCGATGATGAGCTTCCCCATTCCGGGCCAGGAGAAGACGCTCTCCGTGACCACGGCAAAAGCGATCAGCGTGCCGATCTCGAGTCCGATGACCGTGACCAGCGGAATCAGGATGTTCTTGAGCACGTGGACAAAGACGACGCGGCGCGAAGTCAGTCCCTTTGCCCTGGCAAACTTCACGTAGTCCTGCAGCAGCGCCTCGCGCACGCCGGCACGGGTCAGCCGGATGACAAGCGACATATTCGCGAGAGCGAGATTTGTGGCCGGCAGAATCAGATGTGACCACCCGTCACGCGTCCACAGGCTGGAGGTGATGCCAAGCACCGTCGCCTCATCGCCGCGCCCGAATGACGGCAGCCAGTTCAGCATGACCGCGAAGATCATGATGAACATGATGCCCTGCCAGAAATTCGGCAGGCTGAACCCCAGGATCGAGCCGGCCATGATGCTCCGGCCGCTCAGGGACTCAGGCCTGAGGCCTGCCCACAGGCCGAGCGGCACACCGAAGATGACCGACATCACCGTCGCCGTCAGCGCCAACTCGAGCGTTGCCGGCATGCGCTGGAAGATGAGCTTGATCGCCGGCTCGTTGAATAGGAAGGACCGGCCGAGATCGCCCTGGAAGACATTGCCCAGGAAGGTCAGGTATTGCGACCACATGGGCTTATCCAGCCCGAGCGCCGCGATCGCCCGTTCACGCTCGAATTGGTCGGCATCCGGGGAGATCAGGATGTCGATCGGGTTGCCGATCGCGAACACACCGGCGAACACGATTATCGACATCACGAACAGCACGACGACGCTCTGCATGAGCCGCCGCACCAGGAACACCGTCATCTTGCCAAGGGTCCCTTCCGAAACGGAGAGCGGGCCGGGACGTCTCCGCCCCGGCCCGCCACCGGTTTCGTGTTACTCGACGGGCTCCACGCCCATGGCCATTGTGTACTCGTCGGTGCGGGCGTCGTAGCGGATGCCCGGCCGCGTGCCCCAGGTATTGACCTGGAAGTGCAGCGGGATCAGCCCGACATCGGCCATGGCGATCTCGGTCGCGCCGGCCAGCAGCTCCTGCCGGCGGGCGTCGTCCACCGTCGCCAGGGCCTCCACGACCATCGCATCCACATCCGGATTGGAGTAACGGCCACGATTGGAGGCGCCGAAGCCGCGGTCCCGGTCATGGGTGGTCAGCAGCGACTTCAGCGGCGAGGAGGCCTCCCCTGTGCCCGAGCCCCAGCCGACCAGCATCAGGCTGAATTCCAGCGCCGATGCGCGGCCGAAATAGGTCGAGCGCGGCATGGTGTCGACCGAAGACTCGATGCCGACGCGGCTGAGCATCTGCGCGATGGCCTGCACGATCTGCGCATCGTTGATGTAGCGGTCGTTCGGCCCGTGGATGGTCAGCTTGAAACCATCACCGTAGCCGGCCTCTGCCAGCAGCGCCTTGGCGCCCTCGGGGTCGTATTCGACGACCTCGAGATTGCCGCTGACGCCGAAGAAGCCCTCCGGCAGCAACTGCCCCGCCGGAATGGCAACGCCGTCCATGACCCGATCGACGATCCCCGGGCGGTTGATGGCCATGGAAACCGCCTGGCGGACGCGCAGGTCGAGGAACGGATTGCCGATCTCGCTGCCATCCTTGGCGGTCACCATCGGCGTGACCTCCCGGTCGCTGTCGATGTGCAGGTAGATCACTCGGTTCGACACGCCCTGGGACAGGCTGACGGAGTCATTGTTCCGCAGGCCCGGGATGTCGGCCGTCGGCACGCCTTCAATCATGTCGACATCGCCGGCCAGCAGCGCGGCCACACGGGCCGGACCGCTGCTGATCGCCTGCAAGGTCACATTCTCCCAATGCGGCTTCTCGCCCCAGTAATCCTCGTTGCGGACGAGCTCGATGCTTTGGCCCGGGGTATAGCTGACGAACTTGTACGGACCGGTCCCAACCGCCGCGGCGCCGGAATTGTAGTCCTCGGTCGCGGCACCCTCTCCGACTTCGCGGCTGATGATGGCGATGGTGCTGATGTCGTTCGGCATCAGCGGATAGGGCGAGGCCGTCTTCAAGCGGATCGTGTGGTCGTCGACGACGATCACCTCGGTGATCTGCTTCACGTAGGTGCCCATGCTGGACGGGCTGTTCGGCACATTCGGCGCCCGCTCGATGGAGAACGCGACGTCGTCGGCGGTGAAGGGCGAGCCGTCATGGAAGCTGACGCCCTGGCGCAGCTTGAACTCCCAGACCGTGGGGTCGTCGGTGACCGCCCAGGACACCGCCAGGCCGGGGTTCAGCTCCTGGCTCGGCCCCTGGTTGATCAGGCGGTCGAACATGTGCCGGCTGACCTGGTGGTTGGGGCCGAGATTATGGAAGTGCGGGTCGATCGATGTCGCTTCAGAGGCCAGCGCGATCGTCAGATCCTCCGCCGCGGCCGGGGTCGCGGCAAAGGCAAAGGCCGTGGCGACCAGGGCCGCCTTGAGAATGGGTTTACCCATCGGGTTCTTTCTCCCTGTTCGTTGCCCGCACCCGCCGGGCCGGTCGCATGCCGGACTTCCGTGGCGGGTTCGGAGATCGCGCATTTAATCATGGCGGACCGCAACACGGAACGACTTTGCGGATGGAATGCCGCCCCCTGGAACCGCCGCGCCGCATGCGCCATAGTATGCGCGCCACCGTTGGCGTCCCCAACCATTCCGGCCAGCCTTCGAGGACCGCGCCCGTGCGCCAGCCCACAGCCGCCAGTTTGGACATGCTCCGCCGGCTCGTCGCCTTCCCGACCGTCAGCCGCGACAGCAATCTGGCCTTGATCGACTATGTCGGCGATTACCTGGCCGGTCACGGGATCGACAGCCAGCTCACCTATGACGACGACCGGCGCAAGGCCAATCTCTACGCGACGCTCGGCCCGACGGACCGTCCCGGCATCTGCCTGTCCGGCCACACCGACGTGGTGCCGACCGATGGTCAGGACTGGGACACCGACCCGTTCGAGGCGATCGCCCGCGACGGCCGTCTCTACGGCCGTGGCACCTGCGACATGAAGGGTTTCCTGGCCGTCGCGCTGGCGATGGTGCCGGACTTCCTGGCCGGGCGGCTGGAGACACCGATCCACCTGGCGCTGTCCTATGACGAGGAGGTCGGCTGCATCGGGGTCCGCCGGCTGATCGACGCGTTCGACGACATGCCGGTTCAGCCCAAGCTGTGCATCGTCGGCGAGCCGACGGAAATGAAGCCGGTGGTCGGGCACAAGGGCAAGCTGGCCATGCGCTGCCATGTGCGCGGGCTGGAATGCCATTCCTCCATGGCGCCGGCCGGCGTCAACGCGGTCGAATACGCCGCCGAGCTGATCGTCTACCTGCGGGCCATGGCCGAGGCGCGCCGTACGAGAGGCCCGTTCGATGACGGGTTCGACCCGCCCTACACCACCATCCACACCGGCACCGTCACCGGCGGCACCGCGCTCAACATCGTGCCGCGGGATTGCCGTTTCGAGTTCGAGTTCCGCCACCTGCCGGGCGACGACCCGGCCAAGCTGATGGCGCGGGTGCTGGATTACGCCCGCAACACCCTGCTGCCGCAGATGCGCGAGACCACGCCGGAGGCGGACATCGCCTTCGAGCGGATCACCGCATTTCCGGGCCTGCGGATCGCCGAGACAGACCCGGCGACCGAGCTGGTCAAGGCGCTGTCGGGGGCCAACGAGACGGGAAAGGTCAGCTTCGGGACCGAGGCCGGCCTGTTCCAGGAGGCCGGCGTGCCGACCGTCGTCTGCGGCCCCGGGGCCATCGACCAGGCCCACAAGCCGAACGAATTCATCGAGTTGGACCAGATTGCCCGGTGCGAGGCCTTCCTGCGCCGATTGATCGAAAGGGTTTCCGCACCGTGACCAAGAAGACAGGCGACCAGCCGCCCGCCTATCCGGTCGAGTTGACCGCCCCCGACATCGAGCCCTATCGCGCCGGCAATACCGGCATCGACTACTACACCTCGTTCCGGTCCGATCGCGACGGACCGCATGTGCTGATCAATGCCGTGACCCATGGCAACGAGCTGTGCGGCGCCATCGCGCTCGACCACCTGTTCCGCAACGACATCCGGCCGCAGGTCGGCACCCTGACCCTCGGCTTCGCCAATATCGCGGCCTACAAGAGCTTCGACCCGGCCGACCCCAGCCAGTCCCGCTTCGTCGACGAGGATTTCAACCGGGTCTGGGACGAGGCGACGCTGCTGGGGCCGCGGCAATCGGTCGAGCTGACCCGGGCGCGGCGGATCCGCTCGCTGATCGACAGCGTCGACTACCTGTTCGACATCCATTCCATGCAGCACAAGACGGTGCCGCTGATGCTGGCCGGCCCCCTCGCCAAGGGCCGCGACCTGGCCACGGCGATCGGCTACCCGCAGCATGTGGTCTGCGATGCCGGGCACGCCGCCGGCAGGCGCCTGCGCGACTATGGCGGCTTCGGCGAGGAGGCCGATCCGCGCAACGCCCTGCTGATCGAATGCGGCCAGCACTGGGAATCCACCGCCGCGGACGTCGCGCTCGAGAGCACCATGCGGTTCCTGCTGCATTTCGGCATGATCGACCAGGATGTCGCGGCACCGCATCTGACGTCCGATCCGCCGCCGCAGAAAGTGGTCGAGGTGACCGAGGCGGTGACGATCAAGACCCCGGAATTCGCCTTCGCCGACGATTTCCGCGGCATGGAGGTGCTGGCCAAGGCCGGCACGCGGATCGCCGATGACGGCGACGAGCCGGTCGTCACGCCCTATGACGATTGCGTCCTGATCATGCCGTCCCGCCGCCTGCGCCCCGGCCAGACGGCGGTCCGTCTCGGCCGAATGGTCGGCTGACGGCGCCCGGGATGCCGGATGCCGGTGGCCGACCGCCGCCCAAGCTTCTCCAATCGATTCGCAAGACCGATTATCCGGCACTGCTGAAGGCATTGGTGCTGGGCACCATGGGCGGCGCCGTCTTCGACGCCCTGAACATGCCCCTGCCCTGGATGCTGGGCGCCATGCTGTTCACCTCCATCGCGGCCGTCGCCGGCGTGCGCATCGCGGTGCCGATGCCGCTGCGCAGCACCATGGTGGTGATCCTCGGCATCATGCTGGGAAGCGCCTTCGATCCCGGTATCCTTCAGAATATCGGCCGTTGGGCCGCCAGCCTGGCAGGACTGGCGGTCTACATCCTGGCCTGCATCGCGCTGGGCATCGCCTATCTGCGTCTGATCGCCCGCTACGACCCCATCACCGCCTTCTTCACCGCCACCCCCGGCGGCTTCAACGAGATGGTGCTGATCGGCGGAGCGATGGGCGCGGATGAGCGGGCCATCGCCATGGGCCACAGCGCCCGGGTCATGCTGGTGGTGTTCACCCTGCCGATCCTCTTCCGCCTGTTCGGCGGTCTGGACCCGGCGGCCCGTGCCGCATTGGACAGCATGGAGGCGAGCCTGTCCCTGCAGGACTGGGCGCTGCTGGCCTGCTGCATCGTCGGCGCGCCGGTCGCCCGGTACGTCCGGTTGCCGGCGGCGATGCTGATCGGCCCCATGGTGCTGAGCGCCGGGCTGCACGTGGCCGGATTGACTGACGCCAAGCCACCCTTCGTGCTGGTCGCCGCCGCCCAGGTCATCGTCGGCAGCGGCGTCGGCAGCCGATTTGCCGGTGTGGGACCGCGGCAGATCGCCCGGACGATGCTGGTCTCGGCCGGTCTGACCCTGGTGCTGCTTGGAACGACCGTCGGATTCGCGGTGCTGGTCAACCAGTTCACCGGGCTGGGCGTGCGCGACCTGATCCTGGCCTACTCGCCCGGCGGGCTGGCAGAGATGAGCCTGGTCGCGCTGGCGCTGGACGGCGACGCCGCCTTCGTCTCCACCCACCACATCGTCCGGATCATCCTGATCGTGCTCTTCGCGCCGCTCCTGTACAATCTGTACCGAAGAATCATTCCGCAAAAGCCGGGCGAACCATGACCCCGGCACGAATTCCGCCATTATGGTAAACAATTCCGCAACCGGTGATGGGCACACTCGGGCCCGACAACGGACTTGATCCATTCCCGTCCGGTGGCCATTTGCCGCCCGTCATTCTCATAAGGCCGTAAAGGAGGCCGCTTCCGATGTTATTCGGTCCTTTCGAGATCGCGGTCATCGCGCTGTTCGTGCTGGCGATGATCCTCGCGCTGAGAGCCGTGAAGACCGTGCCCCAGGGCCGGGAATGGACGGTGGAGCGGTTCGGGCGCTATGTCCGGACGCTGAAGCCCGGTTTGCGCTTCATCAATCCCATCTTCGACCGCATCGGTGCCAAGATGAACATGATGGAGACGGTGCTGGACGTGCCGAGCCAGGAGGTGATCACCAAGGACAACGCCATGGTGACCGTCGACGGCATCGTCTTCTTCCAGATCCTCGACGCCGCCAAGGCCGCCTATGAGGTCAACCAGCTGGAGCGGGCGACGCTGAACCTGACCATGACCAATATCCGTAGCGTCATGGGCTCGATGGACCTGGACGAACTGCTGTCCAACCGCGAATCGATCAACGCCAAGCTGCTGCTGGTGGTCGACGAGGCGACCAACGCCTGGGGCGTGAAGGTGACCCGTATCGAGATCCGCGACATCACCCCGCCGCGTGATCTGGTCGACGCCATGGCCCGGCAGATGAAGGCGGAACGTGACCGCCGCGCCACCATCCTGGAGGCGGAGGGCGACCGGCAGGCGGAGATCCTGCGCGCCGAGGGCCTGAAGCAGGCGGCGATCCTGGAGGCCGAGGGGCGCAAGGAGGCGGCATTCCGCGACGCCGAGGCCCGCGAGCGCGAGGCCGAGGCCGAGGCCAAGGCGACCCGCGACGTGTCGGCCGCCATCGCCGGCGGCGACGGCAAGGCGATCAACTATTTCGTGGCGCAGAAATACGTCGAGGCGCTGCAGGGCATCGGCGCGGCGCCGAACCAGAAGGTGCTGTTCCTGCCGCTGGAGGCGTCCAGCGTCATCGGGGCCCTGGGCGGCATCGCCGAGATCGCCCGCGACACCTTCGGCCCCGGACCGGCCGGCGCCAATGGCGGGACCCGGCCGAACCCGCCGCCGTCCTCCACGCCGACACCGACGGCACCTCCGCAAGGCGGGCCGTGGCAGTCATGATGGAGAACTTCGCCATCCAGTTCTGGTACTGGTGGGTCGCGGCGGCGATCTTCCTGGTGCTGGAGATCCTGGTACCGGGGATCTTCTTCCTGTGGCTGGGCATCGCCGCCGGGGTCGTCGGCGTCATAGCGCTGGTCGTTCCTGCCCTGACCTGGCCCTATCAGATCGCGCTGTTCGCGGTGTTGTCCGTGGCCGCGGTCCTGCTGGCCCGCGTCTATGTGAAGAAGCGGCCGGTGGAATCCGACCAGCCAACGTTGAACCGCCGCGGCGAGCAGTATGTCGGCCGGGTCGTCACCCTCTGCGATCCCATCGAGGACGGCCGCGGCCGGGCCAAGATCGGCGACAGCGCCTGGACGGTGGAGGGCGAGGACCTGCCGATCGGCGCCAAGGTGAAGGTGGTCGGCGTCGACGGGATCGTGCTCAAGGTCGAGCCCGCCGCTTAAGCGAATATTAGTCAAATCCCGGCCAATCTCCGCGCTGCCGGGCGCGGGCGCGCCGCGTGCCGGCGTCAACCTCGACTTCGCGGATGACGGCATGATCAGCCAGGGCGCCTGGATCGTTGCGCTGTTCGTTGTCCTTATCGGACAGCGGCTGCCGCACGGCGCGTTCCTCGGTGCCGGCCTCGGCATTGCAATCTACGCCGGCGCCACGGTCTTCCAGCCGCACCCGTCCTGGCCCTATCTCGGCGGCCTGCTGGTGCTGATCGCGCTGGGCAACCTGATCCGCCTGCGCTTTGGCCAGGGGCGCCCGTCCAAGGCCGGCCCCGCCGAGTCGCAGCCGCTGGCGCTGGCGCAACAGGATTTCGATCCGCTGATCGGCACCATCGCGCCGGTCACCAAGGCGATCCGCGGCGGCTTCGGCATGGTGATGGTGCGCGACGATCCCTGGCCGGTCTGCGCCGACGAGGACGTGCCGGAAGGCGCGAAGGTGCAGATAATCGGTGTCAGCGGCACCTACCTGATGGTGGCCCGCACCGAGTGATCGCCCCGCCTAGAGGTCGATCATCGCGTTCGGGTCGTCCGGCGCCGGCGGCCAGGTCTCCGGACGGCGCGGCAGGCGGCGGATGATGATGTCGCCGTCCTCGGTGACTTCCGGCAGCGCATAGAGCGGCAGGCTGTCCAGGGTCTCCTCGAGCTGATCGAAGGCCCGGTCCAGCTCCCGCTCGATCATCCTGCCGAGTTCGGTATCCGACCATCCCTCCAGCCGCGGCCCGGTGTCGTCGGCCCATGCCGGACCCGAGAGCGCCAAGGCGGTCGCGGCCAGGGCGGCGGCAAGACCGTGTGTCGTGCGACGGTGTGTCGGTTTCATCTACACCCTCCCGTCCGGTCCGGCTCCGCCGTCCTTACGCAGTGTCCTCGGACAGGGTGACGGTCAGGCCGGACAGGGCGTCAGTATACTCGATCTGGCAGGACAGGCGCGATTCGTCGGTGACCGCCGTGGCGAGGTCCAGCGTGTCCTCCTCGTCCTCGTCGCGGGCCGGCAGCCGGCCGATCCAGTCCGGATGCACCCGCACGTGGCAGGTGGCGCAGGCGCAGCAGCCACCGCATTCCGCCCGGATCGCCAGCCCCGCGTCGCGGATGATCTCCATGACCTTCCAACCGGGCCGCCCGGCGATCCGGTGTTCCTGACCATCATGGTCGAAGACGACGATATGACTCATTGCGGCTCCCGTCGGCGTTCCTTGGACGGGATGGATGTTTAGCGGATTGTCAGAGGGTTGTCCGCGCGAAACTGCGGCCGGACTCTATCGAAATGGTCGATCCGGGCGCGGCTGCGCCCGCCCGACGAATTGGCGGATCGGGCGGGCGCCCCGCCTGCGGCGGGAACGGCGGCCCCCCTTGGCAAAGAGCCGCCGATATCAGATCACGACACCAGCCAGTACGCCGGCCAGATCAGCGACCACGCCACGTTCTCCATCACCAGCGAGGTGCAATAGCTCATGCGATAGCAGCGGTCGAACGCATCCGGCGCCGCCGCCATGAACGTCACGAACAATCCGGCGATGTAGACGATGGAAAGCGATCCCCATGGCAAACTGCGCATCTCCAACCCGCCCCTCTTCTTGATGAAAGACCCGGAAACCAATATAGAGTTTGTTAAGAACACTGTAAAGTTAACCAAAGAAACGAATTGTTGAAAACTCTATACATAATTACCGAATATCTCCAATTATTAAGCAAACTGGAGATTACATCCTTTATTTCTTAAATGCAGTGATATTTTATTTCGCGCGACGCGAGGGCCGCCCGGATGGCGGCGGCACGGTCCGGTGATCTGGTCAGTTCATGGAGGCCGGCAGAATATGAGCGGCAAGTCTTGCGACTATTGGAAAACAAAGAGTAGACGATGACTTCTCATGGTTAATTGGTTAACGGCGCCTAAACTATACTTATTTTTACTCAAACCCGATTCGGCGGCTTAACCGATCATTAAAATTCCCGTGTCTTAATGCCTCCCAAGGAACGGAGTGCAACCGGCAGCGAGCCTTGGTTGGTGCGGCGTTCCACAGCCGGAGACGGTTGGGGCAAAGGCAAAAATTTGGAGGCTTCGCAGCCATGCGGGCACAGGTGAGAAAGACGGATACCGGCCACTCGCGCTTCGCGACGATCGTTTCGCGGTCGCAGAACCTTGCGCGTCACGTCAGCCGGGTGATGGATGAGGTCCGCGCGTCGCATCTGGACGATGCGTTCCTCGCCACCGAAAAGGGCATGTGCTATCGCTGCGAAGAGTTCCCGCCGAAAAAGCGGGACTGACGTCGGATACAGCGGACCACGCCGACGGCCGGGTCGACCACCCGGCCGTTTTTGATTCCCGCATCCGGCCGATCGCCGGACACGATTTCCAAGACCGCGTTCCTCTGCAAGAATGATTGGCGGATTCTGCGTATCGGAGGATCCCGCCATCGATTTCCTGTTCCATCGCCGCCGGCCATCGCCCCCGCTCGATCGTTTCGTCGCGTCGCTCTGGTACGCACGCGGCCGCATCGACCACGGCAGCGAGCGGATCCTTCCGACCGGAAGTGCGGTCCTGCTGATCAATCTGGGCTCGCCGTTCCGCACCCGGACCTGCCTCGACCCATGCCTGTCGCTCAACACCGAAAGCTGGCTGACCGGTCCACAGACCGGCTATCTGGTCAGCGCGCCAACGGCCGAGACCCATATGATGGGCGCGGTTTTCCACCCCTGGGGCGCATACCCCTTCTTCCGCACCCGACTTGACGGGCTGGCCGACCGGACGGTCGAGACGGCGGCGCTGTGGCCCGCGGCTGTCGTCGCCCGTCTGCGGGACCGGCTCGCCTCGACGCCGCGCCTCGCGGACCGCTTCGCGATCCTTCAATCCGCTCTGGCCGAACGGCTGGACGGCTGGGAGAACGGTCTTGGCCTTGCCCGCCATGCGCTGACCCGCCTCGCAGCACCAGGGGCTTGCCAGCCGGGCGCGCTGGCGGCGGAGTTGGGCATCAGCCGCAAGCATCTGGTCGAGATCGTGCGCCGGGTCGCCGGCCTCACACCGGGGCGGTTCCAGCGCATCGCCCGGATGAACCGTCTGCTGCAGGCGGTCGACCCGGCCGGCCCGGTCCGGTGGGACCGCCTCGCCCACGCCGCCGAGTACTACGACCAGGCCCATTTCAACCGCGACTTCCGGGCGTTCGCCGGCGTCACGCCGTCCGAATACCTCGCCCAGCGCCGCGCCCATTACGGCACGCAATCGTCGCCCGACACCGCGCATTTCATTCCGTTCCAGGGTACCGCCGGCGAAAATCGGTAAATCCCGTCCAAGCGGCCGCGGAGGCGACGCCCTAGCATCGGCCGCCCATGACGGCGGATCGGGATATGAGCACACGCGGTTTCGAAGTGAGCGAGACGATCGACCGTCCGGTCGAGGCGGTCTGGGCGTTGATGAGCGATTTCCGGCAGATGCCCGACTGGATGGCGGAGGTGGAGCACATCGATATCGACGGCCCCGGCCCGCCGGCGCCCGGCCTCCGGCTGGCGACCCGTGTGAAGCGCAGCAGGACGCCGCTCGAAACCGAGATCGTGAGCTGGTCGCCGCCGCACGAGATGGCGTTGCGCTCCCGACAGGGCGGCATCTGCGCCACCTACACATATCGCTGCCGTCCGGCCGCCTCCGGCACCCGGGTCACTCTACAGGCAAGCTGTCGGGCCGACGGCCTCCTGTGGCGCCTGCTGCATCCGCTGATCGCGACGATGATGAAACGCGCCGATGGCGGCCAGGTCGCCGCCCTGAAGGCGCTCGCCGAACGGCAGTCCTGAGGCCGAAGCCGTTGGTGGTGCCCCCTTCCGGACTTGAACCGGAACTCCGCGAAGCGGAAGCAGATTTTAAGTCTGCTGCGTCTACCAATTCCGCCAAGGGGGCCGCCGCGTCAGGCGCGCGAACGGTACGGGACGGGCACGCGGGCGACAAGTGCCGGCGCGGCGCCGGACGCGTATGCGATTTCTCTAATCTAAAGCGCGCCTTGAACTGCGTCAGTTGCCTGCCACCCGGCGCTGATAGCCTCCCCCGCATTCGGAGGCGGCGAGAAAGGCGGGTCCGATGCAGGCCATGCTGGTTCAGACCGGCGAGCCGATCGGCGTGCGGTCCGACGACCTCGGCTTCACCAGCCTGCTGGAGAACGGCCATATCCGGACCACCACCGGCCAGTTCGTCGCCGTCGTCATCGTGTCGGACGAGATGCGGCCGGGGGTTGCCAGGGCCGATCGCTTAGGGAGTGCGGCAGTCACCGGCACCGTCAGCACCGGCCCCGGCCGACAGCGGGTCGTCAGTCGGTTCCGTCCGGCTGCGGGATTTCGCGAATTCCAAGATCGGCGTCACTGTCCTCGACGCATTTGTAGTCGAGGATAATCCAATCATCCTCCGTCGATTGATCCTGAAACGCCGCGTTCAATCCCCGCATCGCACAATGCCCCCCTGCGAACATCACGGCCTCCCAACGCGGTGTGGAGGCCGGGTCGTAGGTGACCGACACACTGTCGTCGGTAGAGTCCACGAAATGCGGGCTCGGAGTGCACGCCGCTACGACCAAGACCGCGGGTACCAACCACTTCATTCCAGCTCTCCTCAGTCCTTTGACAATCGCCCGCAACCACCACCTATACGGAAGTTTTCGGGCAGGCATCGCCATCTTTTCGGGCATTCGTTAATATTGTACTGATCTGCAAGAAAAGCATGCTGGCTGTCGCGCCGGGCCTGCGCAACGCTCCCCTTGGGGATTGGGGAAGATCGAACGGTGCGGATTTGTTGCCCCTCTCCCCTTGCGGGAGAGGAAGGGACCCGCGGCGAAGCCGTGGGAGGGTGAGGGGTCTAAAGAAAACTACTCTACCGCACTGTCTCCCAAGGACGGCTCGCCGCCCAGGTCGCGGATGGCGGCGGCGACTTCCTCGGCGGCTGTATCCAGATGCCCGACGTCGGTCCCGCGCAGCACCACGGTGACGCCGAAGCGCCCGGCGCGGAAATAGGGGTAGCTGCCGATATCGATATCCGGATGGCGGTCCTGGATGGCGCCCAGAGGCGCGGCCAGGGTGCCTTCCGGCAAGCCGCAGGTGAGGTTGCGGGACTGCATGGGCGCGCCGCCGGTCAGGGTCGGGGCGACGCCGTCGAACATGGCCTGCATGATCTTCGGCACTCCGGCCATGACGAAGACGTTGCCGATGCGGAAGCCCGGCGCCTTGCTGACCGGGTTCTCGATCAGGCTGGCGCCGACCGGGATGGTCGCCATGCGCAAACGCGCCTCGTTGAGCTGTCCCGGCTCGTAGTGGCTTTCCAGCAGCGCCACCGCCTCGGCATTGCGCTCGTGGGCGACGCCGAAGGCCTTGGCGACGCTGGCGGCGGTGATGTCGTCATGGGTCGGCCCGATGCCGCCGGTGGTGAACACGTAGTCGTAGCGGCCGCGCAAGGTGTTCACCGCCGCCACGATCTCGGCCTCCACATCCGCCACCACCCGCGCCTCGGCCAGGCGAACACCGATCGCGCCCAGCCGCTCGGCCAGGAACGGCAGGTTGGCGTCCTTGGTGCGGCCGGACAGGATTTCGTTGCCGATGATCAACAGCGCGGCGGTGACGAATCGCGGCTCGCCGTCGGGGGCGGTCTGGTCTGCCATTGCGGAGGGGGTCCTGTGTCGCGAAAGGCGCAGGGCGCCTGGAAGTAGAGCGGTGCGGCAAACCGGCGGTTGTGTCGCCCGGGCGCTGAGGGTAGGTTAGCGCCCTGGGGCGGGATCGGTTGATGCGATTGATCGTCGCCCCCAATCCAAAGTTACAGATAGGGCTGTTCCCTTGATGAGACAACTCGTCCACAGCCGCTGACGCGCGCACGCTAGCCTGTTCACAGGCCGGCGGGACACTGTTCCGCTTCGACATCCGTGCGTGCGACGGCCGTCCCCAGTAGGGGCGGCGCAACCCCTCGTAGCGCAGGAGCGAAGCGATGTTTCGTTGGTTCGAATCCCGTATTGACCCTTTCCGAAATACCACCGGCGGGCAGCCCCCGAACCGGCTGACCGCCTTCTATGTGCATTATCTGAGGCAGGTCTGGCCGGCCTTCGCGGTGCTCATGACCACCGGGCTGATCGCGGCCCTGATCGAGGTGTCGCTGTTCGCCTTCGTCGGGCGGATCGTCGACATGGTGCGCGAGGCGGACAGCCCGGCCGGGTTCTTTGCCGAGCATGGCGGCGTGCTGCTGCTGATGGCCGCCGTGGCGGTGCTGGCGCGGCCGGTGTTCTTCACGCTGCACGCGTCTCTGGTGCATCAGGTGATCAACCCGGCGCTGACCAACATGATCCGTTGGCAGACCCATCGCTATGTGCTGCGGCAGAGCCTGGCGTTCTTCCAGAACGATTTCGCCGGCCGCATCGCGGCGAAGATTATGCAGACCGGCCCGGCCCTGCGTGCCTCCGCCGTGCAGGCGGCGGACGCGGTGTGGTTCGTCTTGATCTATGTGATCAGCGCGTTGGTGCTGTTCGCCCAGACCGACCCGCGGTTGATGATCCCGCTGGTGCTGTGGCTGGCCGCCTTCGTCGGCTGCCTGGTCTATTTCGTGCCGCGCATCAAGGACCGCTCGGTGGCCATGTCCGAGGCGCGCTCCATGCTGACCGGCCGCATCGTCGACAGCTACACCAACATCCTGACGGTGAAGCTGTTCGCCCATGCCGACCGCGAGGATGACTACGCCCGCCAGGGGCTGCAGGAGCACACCGACAAGTTCTTCGCGCAGGAGCGCATGATCACCCAGATGGTGATGTGCCTGCATTCGATGAACGGGCTGATGATGGTCGGCACCTGCGGCATGGCGCTGCTGCTGTGGAGCCAGGGTGGCATCACCATCGGCGCGATCGCGCTGGCCGCCGGTCTGGTGATCCGCATCAACAACATGTCCGGCTGGATCATGTGGACGGTGACCGACATCTTCGAGGAGATCGGCCAGGTCCAGGAGGGCATGGAGACCATCTCGCAGCCGCAATCGGTGTTGGACAAGCCGGCGGCGAAACCCCTGGCCGTGCCCGAGGGCGAGATCCGCTACGAGGGCATCCGCTTCCATTACGGCAAGGAATCGGGCGTCATCGACGACCTGTCGCTGACCATCGCGCCGGGCGAGAAGGTCGGGCTGGTCGGCCGCTCCGGTGCCGGCAAGTCGACCCTGGTCAACCTGCTGCTGCGCTTCCACGACCTGGAGGGCGGGCGCATCCTGATCGACGGCCAGGACATCGCCCAGGTCACCCAGGAGAGCCTGCGCGCCCATATCGGCATGGTGACCCAGGACACCTCGCTGCTGCACCGCTCGGTGATGGACAACATCGTCTATGGCCGGCCGGAGGTGGAGGCCGAGGCGGCGCTGTCGGCGGCCAGCCGGGCCCATGCGGCCGGCTTCATCGACGGGCTGGAGGACTTCCGCGGCCGCACCGGCTATCGCGCCCATGTGGGCGAGCGGGGGGTGAAGCTCTCCGGCGGCCAGAGACAGCGCATCGCCATCGCGCGGGTGCTGCTGAAGGACGCGCCGATCCTGATCCTGGACGAGGCGACGTCGGCCCTGGACAGCGAAGTCGAGGCGGCGATCCAGGAGCAGCTCTACAACCTGATGGCCGGCAAGACGGTGATCGCCATCGCCCACCGCCTGTCGACCATCGCCGCCATGGACCGGCTGGTGATCATGGACCAGGGCGCCATCGTCGAGCAGGGCAGCCACGAGACCCTGCTGCAGATGGGCGGCCTCTACGCCCAGCTCTGGACCCGCCAGTCCGGCGGCTTCCTGGCGGCGGAGGACAAGGTGGCCTGAGGGATCGAACCAGGTAGGTTCACCACAGAGGCATAGAGACGCAGAGGACCAGATACCGACGGCCGTCGTTCCCGCGACGGCGGGAACCTCGAGGCGAAGTCAGTTCAGCCCATCGAGGTTCCCGCTTTCGCGGGAACGACGGATTCCTCTTCTGGGTTCTCTGTGTCTCTGTGGTTCCCTAGATCGACCGAGCACATCCAGGCACGATCGGGGAAAGGACCGGGCCGCCTACGGATCCCGGCACAGGATCTCGACGTTGTGGCCATCGGGGTCGTGCGCGAAGGCGGCGAAGTACCCCGGGCCGTAATGGTCGCGATAGCCGGGCGGCCCGTTGTCGATGCCGCCGGCCGACATCGCACCGGTATATGCCTGTTCCACCGACTCCTTGCTCTTCGCCGAGAAGCAGATATGCAATGCAGGGGCGGTCGCCTGGCCTTCGGTCAGCAGGAGTTGGACGATGTCGCCCGTTCCGAACCCGACCGATTTCTCGCCCTCATCGAAGAAGGCCTCGCGCATGCCGATCGCCTCGCAGATCGGCCGGTAGAACCGTCTGGCGGCGGCGATATCCGCGACTGAGAATTCGAGATGGTCGAACACGGCAACCGGTCCTCCCGCCTGTCACGGCGCAACGTAGGGTGGAGGTTGAGCCGAAATCAATGTCGAATGCGTGCTCGATTGGTAGCCGTCCGCGCCGCCGCACCCCATGCCCGTCATTCCCGCGAAGGCGGGAATCTCGAGACGCCAACGTACCTGGTCCATCGAGATTCCCGCTTTCGCGGGAATGACGACTGGGGTAAGCGTCGCCCCTACCCCTCGAAGGGCTGGAACCGGCCGTTGCGGTAGACGAAGAGCTGGTCGGTCAGGGAGTACGGATCGCTGGCGACGATGTCGCGGGCGATGTCGCGCAGGGTGGCAATGCCCTCGGCGTCGCGGCTGCCGGTGACCACCAGCACGTCGCGCGCCGGCACGGTGACCACGACCTCGCCCGCCACCGGCGTGCCGCCGGTCGTCCAGGTGTCGTTGGACCAGATGTCGTCGAACAGCAGCAGGCTGGCCTCGTAATTGCCGTCTGCGACCAGCATGTAGATGCCGTCGTCGCCGCGTGCTTCGATCGCCGGCAGAAGCCGGTCGAGATTGGCGATCGCCGCCTCGCGCAGCCCGGCCCGGTCGACGCCCATGTCGGCGAGGTCCTCATCCCCGAGATAGCGGATGTTACGCGGCGTATCCTCGGCATAGAGGATGATCAGGTCGTCATTGTAGGGCTCGTGGGCGATCAGCACGACCTCGTCGCCGACGGCACCGGCGTTCAACTCCTGCAGATAGGTCGCCCCCTTGATCACCGGCACGATGCGCGTGACATCGCCCCCCGCCGGCGGGGCGACCACCTGCTCCACGGTCGCCGCGACATAGTCGCCGATCACCTGGTCCAGCATGTCCGGGGCAGCGCTGTAACGGGCATAGGCATTGTCGAGATAGGCCCGGACCTCGTTGCCGTCATGCTCGATGGTGAGCTCCATCGGCCCGGTGACCTGCACCTCGATCTCCGGCGCCGCGGCCCGCAATACATCCATGTAGAGCATGGTGAATTTGTCCCGGCTGACCAGCGACTGCGCAGCGGCGGGTGCGCAAGCCAGGATGACAAGCAATGTGAGTGCGTTTCGGATCGCTGCCACGACGATGCCTCCGAATGACAAGGGCATGCCGGAGGGTGCACCGAATGCACGAAAGAATGGTTACGAGCGATCAAGAATACACGACATGCGGGACAACCATACTCGCCGTCTTCGCGTCATGCGGCTTGATCGGGGAGGCCCGCTCTCCTAGCGTGCGCCTCCCATGAAACTTCCCTCTCCCCTGATCGAGGGCCGCCTCGTCAAGCGGTACAAGCGGTTCCTGGCGGACGTCGAACTGGATGACGGCTCGGTGGTGACGGCGCACTGCGCCAACCCCGGCGCGATGACCGGACTGAACATGCCGGGGCTGCCGGCCTTCCTGTCGGTCAGCGACAATCCCAAGCGCAAGCTGAAGTACTCGCTGGAGCTGGTGCGGGTCGAGGGTGGGCTGGTGGGGATCAATACGAGCCATCCCAATGGGATCGTGGCGGAGGCGATATCCTCTGGCCGGGTGCCGGAGCTGGCCGGGTATCCGGAGCTGCGGCGGGAGGTGAAGTACGGGGCGAACAGCCGGGTCGACATCCTGCTGGAGGGCGACGGGCGGCCGCCCTGTTACGTCGAAGTTAAGAATGTGCACCTAAGACGGCCGGAGCGGGCGCACCCCACCGCCGCGGAGTTTCCGGACTCGGTCACCGCCCGGGGCGCGAAGCACCTGGTGGAGCTGTCGGCGATGGTGGCGGAGGGCGCGCGCGCCGTGATGGTGTATCTTGTGCAGCGGGGCGACTGCGACCATTTCCGGATAGCCGGGGATATCGACCCGGCCTATCGCGACGGGCTGGACCGGGCGGTCAAGGCGGGAGTCGAGACCCTGTGCCTGGCCTGCCGCATCACGCCGGAGGCCATCGAAGTGGAAAAGCCGCTGCCGGTGGTGCTATAGCCGGGCCGGTGCGCCGGACCGAAGAACGAAGAAGGTGACCCAGTTGAGTGAAGCTGCCGAGGATCTGCTGGAAGCGGGGCGCATCCGCATCCACGAGGCGCACGAGTTCGAGGGCATGCGCAAGGCCGGCCGCCTGGCCGCCGAGGTGCTGGACTTCATCACCCCGCATGTCGAGCCGGGCGTGACCACCGGGCAGCTCAACGATCTGTGCGAGGCCTATACCCGCGACCATGGCGCGGTGCCCGCGCCGCTGGGCTATCGCGGCTATCCCAAGGCCACCTGCATCTCGCTGAACCATGTGGTCTGCCACGGCATCCCGGGGCCGAAGCGGCTGCAGAACGGCGACATCCTGAACATCGACATCACCGTCATCCTCAACGGCTGGTACGGCGATTCCAGCCGCATGTTCTTCGTCGGCGACAAGATCAGCGTGAAGGCGCGCAAGCTGTGCGACGTGACCTATGAGGCGCTGATGCTGGGCATCGCCGCCGTACGGCCGGGGGCGACGGTCGGGGATATCGGCTACGCGATCCAGAAATACGTGGAGAAGAACCGCTTCTCCGTGGTGCGCGACTTCTGCGGCCATGGCCTCGGCCAGACCTTCCACGCGCCGCCCAGCATCGTGCATTTCGGCAAGCCCGGCGAGGGCCCGGCGCTGCATCCGGGCATGTTCTTCACCATCGAGCCGATGGTGAATGCCGGCCGCTACGACGTGAAGATCCTGCCCGACGGCTGGACCGCGGTGACCCGCGACAAGAGCCTGTCGGCCCAGTTCGAGCATTCCATCGGCGTGACCGAGGAGGGTGCGGAGATCTTCACCCTGTCGCCGGCCGGTTACACCAAGCCCCCCTACGACCTGTCGTGAGCCCTCGCGGCGCGCCGCCGCCGGACGAGCCATCGGCCGGCGAGACCTCGGCCACGCCGCACCATGCCGGGCATCGCGACCGGCTTCGCAAGCGCCTTCTCTCCGCCGGGCCGGACAGCCTGTCCGATTACGAGCTCCTGGAAGTCCTGCTGTTCGGCCCGATCCCGCGCCGCGACCTCAAGCCGCTTGCCAAGAAACTCCTGGCCGAGTTCGGCAGCCTGGGCGCGGTGCTGGCGGCGGAGCCCAAGGCACTGGAACAGCGCGGCGGCCTGAAGACCAACGCAATCGCCGCCCTGAAGGCCTCCGCCGCCACGGCCCACCGCCTGCTGCGCGAGCAGGCCTCGGAGGCGCCGGTGATCGGCTCCTGGCACCGTCTGCTCGACTATCTGGGTGCGGCGATGAAGTTCGAGCGGGCGGAGCAGTTCCGCCTGCTCTATCTCGACCGCAAGAACAAGCTGATCGCCGACGAGGTGCAACAGCGCGGCACCATCGACCACGCCCCGGTCTATCCGCGCGAGGTGGTCAAGCGGGCCCTGGACCTGGGCGCCAGCGCCGTCATCCTGGTGCACAACCACCCCTCCGGCGACCCGACCCCGTCGGAAGCCGACATCGCCATGACCCGCGACGTCAAGCGCGCCCTGGCGACAGTCGACATCGACCTGTTCGACCACGTCATCATCGCCAAACACGGCAACGAAAGCCTGCGCAGCCGGGGACTCATGTAGCGCTCTTGCCGTGGGACTGCCTGAGCTTTCGCAGCATGGCTTCCAAGATCCGCCGCTGCCATGGGGCAAGACCACGAAGGATGTGTGACTCGTTGCGCAGGAGGGAACTACCGAGCAACCCGCGATCCTCGGGCCGTGTCCGTTTGAAGTCCTTCAGCCCTTCGGTGGCGCCATGCGTCCCCCATTTGAGCACATTGATATCCGGCGGATGCGTCGGGTTGTCGTCCTTGACCCTCATCGCTTGTTCCTTACCGCGTGCGCCGAACACGCGCTTCTTGACGTCGTAACCGGCCGGCAGCGCCACAGTGAGGCGATCGCCCGTCGATCGCGCGAGATAGCGCATGAACATGTAATGCTCAGCGGCGGCCAATTCGGTATCCAGGGAACTGTATCCCTCGCGCAACCGCTTCAATGCGCGGAAGGCCACCAGGATCTGCACCGTCGACGGGTCGGATGGTCGGGACAGCGCCGGCGGCAGGCTTCGATCCTCTTTGATCTCCCTCTGCAACGTGCCGAAGGTGACTTCGGTGCGGAAATTCCGCATCACCAGATAGGTTTCCTCGGTGAGCGGCGTCTTCCACTCGTTGGAATGCACCACCGCCAAAGTGAAATCGATGATCCGCATGACCCGATCGTGGTCCATTGTTCCGGTCCCCTATGCAGCGACAACTCGCGGCTGTAGCGACTACAGCGGTGATTCAGTAAATCTAATTTTAAGAAAATTTAATGTAAAAGCCCTCTACACTCGGTGACTTTCGTCACAGCGATGTTTCCCAGGCGTCGCTCCGGCGTGATATCTGCCATGCCCACGCCCGGATGCGGTTTGCCCGATCCTTTTCAGATCAGCAGCGCAGGTTGCCCCGTTCGCGTCATCATCCTGTCATCGCAACGCGGATAGGTTGTTGAGATGCGGTGGCGAATCGCCAGTGCACTGACACGGACCGGGCCGCGGGGGAGGCGGTCCGCGGAAGATACAGGGCCGCCAATGAAGCTCATTCACCTGACCGACATCCACATGACCCCGATGGGCGAAGAGCTGCACGGTTTGCAGCCGCTGGCCCGGCTGCAAATGGCGATCGACAGCATCAACCGCTTCCACGGCGACGCCGAGTTGTGCGTGATCACCGGCGACCTGACCGATCGCGGTGAACGCGACGCATACGAGACCCTGAGCGAAGCGCTGGATGGGCTGGTCGTCCCCTACCGGCTGCTGATCGGCAACCATGACGACCGGCGCAACTTCCGTCAGGTCTTCACCAGCACCCAGACCGACGAGAATGGCTATATCCAGCGGTCGGAATCGACCCGGATCGGCCGCTTCCTCTACCTCGACACGGTGCAGCCGGGCACCCATGCCGGCCATTACGGGCCAGACCGCCAGGCCTGGCTCCGGGCGCAGGTGGAAGATGCCGGGGACCAGCCGATCTACCTGTTCATGCACCACCATCCCGCACCGGTGCATTTCGACCCGATCGACGCCTTCGGGCTGGTGCACGCGCCGGCCTTCCACCAGATCATCACCGCCCACCGCGACCGCATCCGGCACATCTTCTTCGGCCATTGCCACCTGACGCTTGCGGGGTCGGTGTGCGGCGTGCCGGTCTCCGGCATGCGCAGCATCCTGCATCAGAACTGGCCCGACTTCTCGGCAAACCGGCCGCTCTCCTTCGCGCCGCTGGCGCCGGCCTACGGCATCGTCTTCGTGACCAAGATCGGGGTGACGGTGCACAGTTTCGACTTCACCTATGGCGGGCCGATCGAGCAGGCCGGCACGCCGCCGCCGCAAGCCATGCGGACGGCCACCAGCGCCGCCTGATATACCGCTCGCCAGCGGGTTGTGCGCTGGCGGCCTTCGGCCGCAAAGCGTAGACTGCCGCCATCATGTCCCAGACCCACGAAACCGCAGGTCGGGTGCGGCGCAAGCTCAGCACCATCTTCTGCGCCGATGTCGCCGGCTACAGCCGGCTGATGGATGCCGACGAGACCGGCACCATGGACCGGCTGCGCCAGTACCGGCTGGCCATGCGCGGCCTGATCGAGCGCCATGACGGGCGTGTCGTGAACACCTGGGGCGACGCGGTGATCGCCGAGTTCGCCAGCCCGGTCGAGGCGGTGCAGGCAGCGGTCGAGGTGCAGCACGAGCTGGCCACCCGCAACAACGGCGTGCCCGACGACCGCGTCATGCGCTTTCGCATCGGCGTCAATCTGGGTGACGTGATGGTCGAGGGCGACGACCTCTACGGCGAGGGCGTGAACATCGCCGCCCGGCTGCAGACGCTTGCCGACCCCGGCGGCGTGGTGATCTCGGGCACGGTCTACGAGCTGGTGCGCAAGAAGTTCGGCATCAGCTTCGAATTCGTCGGCGACCAGTCGGTCAAGAACATCGACGAGCCGGTCGCCAGCTATCGCCTGCTGCTGGAGGACGAGGCGCTTCAGGCGAATCCGACGCCGCGCCCGGCGAAGCGGCCGAAGCGATCCGAGTCCTCAAAGGAACCCTGCCGGCCATCGCCTCAGGCCGGTCCGCCGGCAACGCGCCATGGCGGCAGGCGGCTGCCGCGAAGGGCCCGCTTCGCCGTGATGATGATCGGCTTCTTCTTCCTGATTAACCTGTTCTCGGGGCTCGACAGCCTCTGGTTCCAGTGGCCGTCGATCCCGTTCATCCTGATGTTGATCTTCAGCATGCACGGCCGCGACAAGGCGCGGAGCGCGGACGAGACCTAGATCCGCGACGGTCTAGACGGGACGGCTGAGCGCCTCGCGCGCGGCCTCGACCACCGGCCGGATTGCGCAGCCCTCGATGTGATCGTTGACCAGGCCCATGGCCTGCATGAAGGCATAGACGGTGGTCGGGCCGACGAAGGACCAGCCGCGGCGTTTCAGATCCTTGCTCAGCGCGGTGGACTCCGCAGTCTTGCCGAGCGCGCCCAGGGTCTTGCGGTCCAGCGTCTTCGGTCGGGATTCGGGCGAGGGCTCGTGGCGCCAGAAATAGGTGGCCAGGGAGCCGAATTCCGCTTGCAGATCAAGGGCGCGGCGCGCGTTGTTGATGGTGGATTCGATCTTGCCGCGATGACGGACGATGCCGGCATCCTGCAGCAGGCGGTCGACGTCCGAGGTGCCGAACTCGGCCACGGCGGCAATGTCGAAGCCGGCGAAGGCCCGGCGGAAGTTCTCCCGCTTGCGCAGGATCGTCAGCCAGCTCAGCCCGGACTGGAACCCCTCCAGGCAGATCTTCTCGAACAGCCGCCGATCGTCGGTGACCGGATATCCCCATTCATTGTCATGATAGGCGACATACTCGGCATCCTGGCCGCACCACCAGCACCGCAGGCGGCCGTCGGAACCGGTAATCAGCCCTTCGTCGGGACTATCGGACATCCATTCAACCCTTTGATTTCGCTTATTTTTTGGCGGAACAACAGGAAGGAGGGCGAGGCCGATTCGACGAAATCAGGCCGACCCCTTGATTGGCCGACAGGGCATCCCCATCTACAGCTTTGTCAAAGATCAAGCAGCCGGTTCGTGGCCCTGGCTACAAAACTACACGAACCGGTTATGGGGTGGGTCCGGACCCCGGTCGAACGGTCCAGTTGCATTGTACTCCATGGGAAGGGCGGTCTTCGGACCGCCCTTTTCCATTTTGGACCGAACCCGTTGTTGCTATTGCAGATAATCCGGCGCGTCCCGGTCCAGCATGCGCTTCAGCGCGGCGAAATGGGCGGTCGCGGCATCCGTCGCCTCGGCGATGCGCGCCGCGGTGTCATCGGCGACATCCCGCGCCACGCGCTTCAGCGGCAGGCCGGTCGACATGGCCAGGATCTGGTTCTGGCAGGTGCGCTCCAGGAAATAGAGGGTATCGAACGCCTCGGCAACTGACGACCCGGTTACGATCACCCCGTGATTGGCCAGGAACAGCACCGATTTGTTGCCGATGGCCCGGCACAGCCGGTCGCCCTCCTCATGGTCCAGCACCAGGCCGTTGTAGAGGTCGTCATAGGCGACGGAATTCACGAACCGCAGCGCGTTCTGGTTGACCGGCTCGATGCGGCCGCCCTCCACCGAGGTGAGCGCGGTGGCGTAGGGCATATGGGTGTGCAGCACGCACCGCGCCTGCGGCACCTGCAGATGCAGCCGGGAATGGATGTTGTAGGCGGTCGGGTCGAGGGGCAACTCGCCTTCCAGCACCGTGCCGTCCTGATCGACCAGCAGCAGGTCCGACGCCCGCACCTCCTCCCAATGGGGCCCGTAGGGGTTGACCAGGAACCGGTCGCCCTTGGGCGAGACCGCGAAGCTGAAATGGTTGTCGATGCCCTCATGCAGGTCGAACCGGGCCGCCAGGCGCAGCGCCGCGGCCAGCTCGATGCGGGCCTCCTCGATGTTGATGGCGTCGGTGTCGTCTTGCATGATCCGCACTCCGGGGCTCTATCCGGCCGCCATCAAAGCATCTGAGGCCGCCCCGACGCCAGCCGTCTTCGTCACCATCCGCACCGTCAACCCGGAGTGCTGCCATGGTCCGCCTGTACGACAACCTGTCCTCCGGCAACGGCTACAAGGTCCGGCTGTTGCTGACGCAGCTCGGCCTCCCGTTTCAACGGACCGATCTGGACATCTTCGCCGGCGAATCGCGCACGCCAGACTTCCTGGCCAAGAACCCGAACGGCCGGATCCCGGCCCTGGAGCTGGACGACGGGACGGTGCTGGCGGAGTCCAACGCGATCCTCTTCTACCTCGCCGAGGGCACGCCCTTCCTGCCCTCCGACCGGCTGGCCCGCGCCCAGGTGCTGCAATGGATGTTCTTCGAGCAGTACAGCCACGAGCCCTATGTCGCGGTGCCGCGCGCCTGGGTGCTGCATCCGCCCGAAGGCGGCCTGACGGATGCGCAGCAGACCGAACTGGAGGTCCGGCGCAGACGCGGCCATGAGGCGCTGGGCCTGATGGACCGGCATTTGGCGGACCGGGCCTTCATGGCCGGCGACGGCTACTCGATCGCCGATATCGCGCTCTATGCCTACACCCATGTGGCGCCGGAGGGCGGGATCGCGCTGGACGGCTATCCGGCGATCAAAACCTGGCTGGCCCGGGTCGCCGATCAGCCCGGACATATTCCCATCACGCAGGGCTGACCGGCGCCGAACGCGATTTCCCCGGCATCGCCCGGCTGATAAGGTCGCCGCTCCGCACCCGAACCGATGATCGCGCGATGATTCCACGCTACAGCCGCCCGGAGATGACCCGGATCTGGGAGCCGGAGAACAAGTTCCAGATCTGGCTGGAGATCGAGGCCCATGCCTGCGATGCCCAGGCCGAGCTCGGCGTGATCCCGAAATCGGCGGCCGAGGCGGTGTGGAAGCGCGGCAAGTTCAATATCGACCGGATCGACGCCATCGAGCGCGAGACCCGGCACGACGTCATCGCCTTCCTGACCAACCTCGCCGAGCATGTCGGGCCGGAGGCGCGCTTCGTGCATCAGGGCATGACCTCCTCGGACGTGCTCGACACCTGCCTGGCGGTCCAGCTCACCCAGGCCGCCGACCTTCTGCTGGCCGATCTCGACGCCCTGCTGGCGGTGCTGAAGCAGCGCGCCCACGCCAACAAGCACGTGGTGTGCATCGGCCGCAGCCATGGCATCCATGCCGAGCCCACCACCTTCGGATTGAAGCTGGCCGGCCACTACGCCGCCTTCGCCCGCAACCGCGAGCGGCTGGCGGCGGCGCGGGCGGATGTGGCGACCTGCGCCATCTCCGGCGCTGTCGGCACTTTCGCGAACATCGACCCGCGTGTGGAAGCGCATGTGGCGGAGAAGCTGGGGCTGCGCCCCGAGCCGGTCTCCACCCAGGTGATCCCGCGCGACCGGCATGCCGCCTTCTTTGCCGTCCTGGGGGTGATCGCCAGCTCGGTTGAGAACCTGGCGACCGAGATCCGCCACCTGCAGCGCACCGAGGTGCGCGAGGCGGAGGAGTTCTTCGCCACCGGCCAGAAGGGCTCCTCGGCGATGCCGCACAAGCGCAACCCGATCCTGTCGGAGAACCTGACCGGGCTGGCGCGGATCGTGCGGGCCGCGGTGGTGCCGGCGCTGGAGAACGTCACCCTGTGGCATGAGCGCGATATCGCGCACTCCTCGGTCGAACGGGTCTTCGCGCCCGATGCCACCATCGCGCTGGATTTCGCGCTTGTGCGCCTCACCGGCATGATGGACCGGCTGACGGTCTATCCGGAGGCGATGCAGGCCAATTTGGAGCAGCTGGGCGGGCTGGTCTTCTCCCAGCGGGTGCTGCTGGCGCTCACCCAGGCCGGGATGAGCCGCGAGGATGCCTACGCCGCCGTGCAGCGCAATGCCATGCCGGTCTGGGAAGGCAAGGGCCGGTTCCTCGACCTGCTGCTGGCGGATCGGGAGATCGGCAAGGTGCTCGACGCCGAGCAGCTCTCAGCGCTGTTCGACCTCGCCTACCACACCAAGCATGTGGACGCGGTCTTCGCCCGGGTGTTCGGGGAGTAGCGGCCGCCCTACGTCTCGCTGACCACCTGGTCGTGGGCGTCCTGCAGCAGCTCGTCCATCTTCTTGCGCAGGCGGTGGTCCGAGAGGTCGATGTTCTTGGCGTGCAGGTCCGCATAGACCTTGTCGTGCACGTCGTCGTCGCCCGGCTTCTCCATGTCGGACATGATGACGTCCTTGACGTAGCTCTCCGCCTCGTCGCCGGTGATCCCCATCAGCTCCGCGGCCCAGATGCCGAGCAGCTTGTTGCGGCGGTTCTGGATGCGGAACAGCATGTCCTGGTCATGCTTGTATTTCTGCTCGAACGCCTTTTCCCGCTCGTCGAAGGTTGTCATGGTCGGCCCCGTCTCCCAAGTTTCGCGGCGTGGCCGGTGACGACGCGCCGGCCCGACGCAGATGGTGATTGCCCTTAACGCCAATATAGTGACCGCGACGGTGGCAGCCAATGAAACCGAAGGGTCGGCGGGAACCGGAGAGACGAGCGTGACGCGATGTGCACCTTGATCGTGCTGCGCCGGCCCGGCCATGACTGGCCGGTGCTAATGGCCGCCAACCGCGACGAGATGGAGGACCGGCCCTGGCGCGCTCCGGCGCGGCACTGGGACGACCGGCCAGAGGTGGTCGGCGGCTACGACGCGCTGGCGGAGGGCACCTGGCTGGCGATGAACGATCACGGCCTGGTCGCCGCGATCATGAACCGGCGCGGTACTCTGGGCCAGGCGGCCGGCATGCGCAGCCGTGGCGAGCTGGTGCTGGAGGCCCTGGACCACGCCGATGCCGACGAGGCGGCGGTGGCGCTGGCCGATCTCAACGCCTCGGCCTATCGCGGCTTCAACATGGTCGTCGCCGACAACCGGTCGGCCTATTGGCTGGCCAATCGCGAGGATGGCCGCGACATCCCCTGGGTGACGCCGCTGCCGACCGGGCTGTCGATGCTGACCGCCGGCGACCGCAACGACGCGTCCAGCCCGAGAATCGCCGCCTATCTCCCGCAATTCCGGGTGGCCGAGGCACCCGATCCGACGACGGGCGACTGGAGCACCTGGCAGGCGCTGATGGCGGCGCGCGGCGGGCCGGACGGACCGCTGGGCGACATGTGCGTGGTGACCGATGGCGGCTTCGGCACCCTGTCGTCCAGCCTGATCGCTCTGCCGTCGGCAAACCGGCCGGAGGAGCCGCCGATCTGGCTGTTTGCCGCCGGTCAGCCCGGCGACGCGCCCTATGCCCCGGTCGATCTGGCCTGAAGACCGCGCCAATTGAGAACGGCACCAAGGACTGCTATATGAGCGTCTTAGGCAACGCTTGGCTCTAAGTCCGGGCCACGTTCCTTTTCTATCAGAGGCATAGGACAATGAGCCGTCGCAGGCGGATTTACGAGGGCAAGGCGAAGGTACTCTTCGAAGGCCCCGAACCCGGAACGCTTGTCCAGTATTTCAAGGACGATGCGACCGCCTTCAACAACCAGAAGAAGGGCGTGATCTCCGGCAAGGGGGTGCTGAACAACCGCATCTCCGAATACCTGATGACCCGGCTGGCGGAGATGGGCATTCCGACCCATTTCGTCAAACGCCTGAACATGCGCGAGCAGCTGGTCTACGAGCTGGAGATCATCCCGGTCGAGGTGGTGGTGCGGAACATCGCCGCCGGGTCCTTCGCCAAGCGCTTCGCCGTCGAGGACGGCACGCCCCTGCCCCGCTCGATCGTCGAGTACTATTACAAGTCCGACGACCTCAACGACCCGATGGTGTCGGAGGAGCACATCACCGCCTTCGGCTGGGCGACGCCGCAGGATCTGGACGACATGATGGCCCTGGCGCTCCGGGTCAACGACTACCTGACCGGCCTGTTCCTCGGAGTCGGGCTGCGGCTGGTGGACTTCAAGCTGGAGTTCGGCCGCCTCTACAACGAGAACGGCGAGATGCGCATCGTCCTGGCCGACGAGATCAGCCCGGACAATTGCCGGCTGTGGGACGTCCAGACCAACGAGAAGATGGACAAGGACCGCTTCCGCCAGGATCTGGGCAATGTCGAGGAGGCCTATCGCGAGGTCGCCCGCCGGCTCGGCATCCTGCCCGAGGGCGATATCAAGGACATCAAGGCCGCCGGCGAGGGCAAGGCATGAAGGCGCGGGTCGAGATCACCCTGAAGACCGGCGTGCTGGACCCCCAGGGCAAGGCCATCGAGCACGCCCTGGGCAGCCTGGGTTTCGACGGCGTCGGCGACGTCCGCCAGGGCAAGCTGATCGAGCTGGACCTGGCCGAGACCGACCCGGACAAGGCCCGGGCGCATGTCGAGAAGATGTGCCAGACGCTGCTGGCTAATCCGGTGATCGAGACCTACGCGATCGACATCAGCGGCTAGCGCCGACTGGATCTCGTCCCCAGGCGACCACTCATTCCCGACATCCGGCGACTCCTCGGCGCCACTGGCTTGGGCGCCAAGCGATCGTGATCGTATCAAGTTGCGATTCGCACCTGCTTTGCAATATAATATTTAGAGTTAACGTAAAATGCTAAGTGTAGACCGACATATTCAGTCGGGATGCGGGGCGCGGATTCGTCAGTCGGATGCGGAGTGACAGCACCGACCCATTGGCGCGCCTTGCCATGCAGCGGGACATCCGCCGGGTTTTCAATGGCCGGCCCAGATTCCATTCCGGCCAAGAGCATTGAGGAGTCCGTATTTCTTGAAACCTATTCCCGGGCCTGGAAATCATGGGTGCAATCATTGAGCGGATAGCGGCCGCCCTCTTTCGAATTCTCAACAGGCGCATCGCGTGGCACCGGATGCCATTTCCGATTTCGGTGCTCAACCTGGTGCTGCTGCGCTTCGACCTCAGGCATCGGAATCTGTACGACACCGAAAGGTCGTTCAGCTCCGACGCGGCCGCGGCCACGGCCCCGCCGGTTGCCGGCCGTTCGGCCGACGGTGCGTTCAATGATCTCTCCGAACCATCGATGGGCCGGGCCGGAACCCGGTTCGGCCGCAACATGCCGATCGAGGCGACTTTCAGGGAACACCCGCCGGGACTTTACGATCCCAACCCGAGGCTGATCAGCAACGAGCTTCTGGCCCGCGGGACGGACTTCAAGGCGGTGCCCCATCTCAACGTGCTGGCGGCCGGCTGGCTGCAGTTCATGGTGCACGACTGGTTCAGCCATGGCTCGAATGTGCGGCCGGACGACCCCGACTTCTCAGAGGACCAGCGCGAACCTCTGGAGGTTCCGCTGCCCGAGGGCGACAACTGGCACGACGATCCAATGATTGTGTTCCGCACCCGCCCGGACACGCAGACGACCGCCGAGGACGAGGACCGGCCGGCGACCTACCACAATGTCGAGACGCACTGGTGGGACGGCTCGCAGCTTTACGGATCGAGCCGGGCGCGGATCGCCCAGGTCCGCCAGAACCCGCAAACCGGAGCCGCGGAGGCCGACGGCAAGATCCATCTCGGCGAGTCGGGCCACCTGCCGCTAGAGACGATAGCCAGGGACTACGGCCGTCAGGGCGAAATCGAGTTGACCGGCGTCAACGGCAATTGGTGGATCGGCCTGTCGCTGATGCACACCCTGTTCGCCCGCGAACACAACGCTGTCTGCGATCGCCTGAAGATCGAGTACCCGAATGCCGACGGCGACTGGCTGTTCGAGAAGGCACGGCTGATCGTCGCCGCACTGCTGGCCAAGATCCATACGGTGGAGTGGACGCCCGCGCTGCTGAACACGCCGACCATGCGCTACGCCATGCGAGCCAACTGGTGGGGCCTGCAGGGCGAGGCGTTCATCCGCGGCCACGGACGCACGTCGCAATCGGAGATCATGGGCGGCATCATCGGATCGGCGCCCGACCATCACGCCGCCCCTTACGCGATGACCGAGGAATTCACCGCGGTCTACCGCATGCATTCGCTGATGCCCGACGAGTTCGTGCTGCGCCGGCACGCGGATGACAGCGAGGTCAGGAGGTGCAGCCTGCTGGAGGTGGCCGGCGAGCATACCCACACGCTCTACACCGAGGCCGGCCTGTCGCTTGCGGATTGCTTCTACTCGCTCGGGACCGAGAATCCCGGCCTGCTGACGCTCAACAATTTCCCCGAGACGCTGCGCAAGCTGCCGAAGCAGCCGCCCTCCAAGCGAACGGTGGACCTGGCCGCGATCGACATCCTGCGCGACCGTGAACGCGGGGTGCCCCGCTACTGCGAGTTCAGGCGCCTCCTGCGCATGAAGGTCCCAAAGACGTTCCGGCAACTGACGGGCGGAGACAAGGTTACGGCGAAGAAGCTGGAAGACATCTATGGCAGCGTCGAGAAGGTCGACCTGCTGGTGGGCAGTGCCGCCGAGAAATGGCCAAAGGGGTTCGGCTTCTCCGATACCGCCTTTCGGATCTTCATCCTGATGGCATCGCGCCGACTGAAGAGCGACAGGTTCTATACGACCGACTTCACGCCCGCGGTGTACACGCCGGTTGGCATACGCTGGGTCGCCGACAACGGCATGCATTCGGTCATCCTCCGTCATATGCCGCAGTTGGCGCCCGACCTCACGGGGCTCACCAACGCCTTCTTCCTTTGGAAAAAGCGGGATTGAGCGATGGCACGGCACATACGCATACCCCTCCTGGCGGACCTCATCCTCGTCGACGATCTCGCCGAGATCCGCCGGCTTGAGGAGAACCCGCGACTCGATAGGGGAGAGTCCGAAGCGGGCCCGTGGCTGAACCGCGTGCTCCGATCTCGGCTGACAAAGACATTGCGCGTCGACGGCGCTCTGCTTCCGGCGTTCCGAGGCCGCGACGATGCCGAACGGCAGGCGGTCCAGAAATCCCTGGAGGATCGGCTGGGTCAGATCACGGTCGAGGCGGTTCTCGAGGATCCGGAGATCGACGCGATCGCCAACTGGGTCCGCCGGCCGGGTCGGGGCAAGGTCAAGCAGATCGGCCCGGCGGTTCAGGGTGTGGTGGGCCGGCTGCTGGTACCGGAATACCGATCCGATCGGCGCAGCTACCAGGCGGCCCGCAAGATCAATCGCTTTTTGTCGATCGACCCCGTTCGCGGCGCGATCATGGTCCTGTCCGGCAGCATATCCCGCGCCATGGCCGTGCTGCACCGGCGGGCCGAAGGCGATCCCGCGACCATCCACGCCACGGCCATCGCATCGCACAATCTGGTGCGCGCGGTCGGGCGGATGCGCGAGATCGTCGTCAAGGCCGAACCCCTGTCCAGCGTCGGCGAGGCGGAGGTGCTCGGCCGGTGCCTGGTGTCGCCGCCAACGCTGATGCGAACCGTGAAGGAGCCGCTCCAGCTTCCCAGCGTCAGGCGACCGGTGCGGCCAGGCGCGCTGGCGCTCTACCGGCTCGGCCGGGCAACCGAGGGCAAGGCCGATGCGGCCGCCGTGTTACAGCGTGGCGGCTGGGCCCAATGTCCGGCACACCGGGCCGTGCCGGTCGTGCTGCGGGCGGTCTGGCGGCGTGCCACCGAGATCGGGCAAGGGCAATGACCCAGGACATCCTGTTCTCGCCGCTGAAATTCCGGTCGCTGACGGTGAAGAACCGCATCTTCCGCTCGAACATCTCCGGCAAGTTCGACAACGAGGACGGCAGCCTCACCCAGACACGGATCAATTGGGAGACCAAGTTCGCGCGGGGCGGCGTCGGCGCCGTGATCTCCTCCTATGTGCCGGTGCTGCTGGAGGGCCGGATCATTGCCGGCTACGCGACCATCCATGACGACCGGTTCATCGACGATTGGGGCGTGCTGGGGCAGGCGGTCCATGCGGCCGGCGCGAAATACATCCTGCAGCTCAGCCATTCCGGCCGCCAGATGGACCTGCCGGGCGTGCACAATCAAAACCGACTGACGTTGAGTTCGACCTCGCGCAAGGAAACGCTGCACGGGTTCCTGTGCCGCGCCATGACCAGGGCGGAGATCGCCCACACCATCGACGCCTTCGCCCAGGGCGCCCGGAGGGCCAAGCAGGCGGGGCTGGACGGCGTCGAGCTGCACGCGGCGAATGGCTACCTGATCACCCAGTTCCTGTCGTCCGGCATCAACAACCGCAAGGACTGTTATGGCGGCGCCCTGGAGAACCGGGCCCGGTTCCTACTCGACATCATCCGCGCCATCCGGGCCGAGGTCGGCGACGATTTCCATCTCCAGGTGAAGATCAGCGCGATCGAGCACAACAACGTCATTCCCTGGGAAGGCAAGGGAAACACGCTGCAGGAGTCGATCGAGGTCTGCAAATGGTGCCAGACGGCCGGCGCCGACGCGATCCACGTCTCGATGGGCAGCCTCTTCCCGCACCCGCTCAACCCGCCCGGCGGCTTTGATTTCGACACCATCGCCGCGACCTACGACGCGATGATCTATGGCGGCGTGCACACCTTCCGGAACTACCTGTTGTTCCGCTACCGGATGCTGCGGCCGATCTTCCGCTGGCTCTGGTTCCGCATGAAGAAGCTGTACCCGGAGGAAGGGACCGGAGCCGAGGCAGCCAGGGCAATCGCCGCGGAGGTTGATATCCCGGTCATCTGCACCGGCGGATTCCAGAAGGCGTCGCTCGCCCGGCGCTGCATTGGCGAGGGTTGGTTCAGCGCCGTCTCGATGGCTCGCGCCCTGGTCGCCAATCCGGACCTGCCGAAGATCTGGCAGGCCGGCGACGATGAGCCGGCGAACAAGTGCACGTTCTGCAACAAATGCCTCCTCAACGCGCCGAAAAACCCGATGGGCTGCTACGAGCTGTCGCGCTTCGGCGGCGATTGGGACCGCATGGTCGCCGAGCTGATGACGATCTACGACACCAAGCCGGTCCTGCAGGTGCCGGCCGATCTGCGCCCGGCGCGGAAGCCCGGAAAGAAGCGGCAGGTGCAACATGCCGGCTGACACCGCAGTTACGGTCGCGCAGCAGTATTACGCGCGGCGGCGGTTCATCCGCGGCGTCGCCGGTTATGCATTGGGTCTCTTGCTGCTCGTCGGTGCGCTCGTCGTCATTGCCGGCCTCGCCGCGCTGTGGCGCCTGACAGACGATCGCACGCCGGCCTACGCCGACATCGTCGAGCACTTCAAGTACGGGTCGATCGGCAGCGAACCGGGAAGCGGGCTGCCGCTCGCCCTTTGGAACGCGCTGCCGTTCCTGTTTCCCGAGGCCTTCGACGGCCGCGCGGACTACTCGGCATTCGGCTTCCTGTACGAGACCGACGGGAACGGCAACCCCCGCGACTTGCCGGTCGGCATCTCGCGGCGCCGGGTATCCGGGGTCGAAGTGGTCTGGTTCAACTGCGCCGTCTGCCACACCGGAACGGTGCGCATGGAGGCGGACTCAGCGCCGGCCATCGTTGCAGGAATGCCGGCGAACAATCTCGATCTCCACCGCTTCATCGACTTCCTGCTGTCCAGCGCGGCGTCCGACCGGCTCGCGCCGGACCGGGTGTTCCAGGCAATGGAGCACGCCGGATCGGACCTTGGACCCGTCGATCGTCTGTTCTGGCGCCTGGCGGTCCTGCCGCGGGTGCGTGAGGAACTGATCGCCCGCCGCGCCGCCTTGGGCCCGCTGATTGCCGGACAACCGGCCTGGGGCCCCGGACGGGTCGACACCTTCAACCCTTACAAGGTCATCCAGTTCGACTTGGCCTGGGATCAGCTCGACGAGGCCGAGCGCATCGGTGTAGCAGATTTCCCCTCCATCTTCCTGCAGGGGCCGCGCGACGGCATGTTCCTGCACTGGGACGGCAACAACCCGTCCCTGGCCGAGCGGAACCTGAGCGCGGCGATCGGCGCCGGCGTGACACCGGACACAGTCGATCATGCCGCCATAGAGCGCGTCGCCGCCTGGCTCGGCGACCTCGAACCGACGTTCCGCCCCACGCCGGCCGGAGATTCGAGGGTCGGCGAGGGCCGCGCGTTGTACCGCTCGGCCTGCGCCGATTGTCACGGGTTCCGCGACGAGACCGGCTACAGGTTCGAGGGCGACCGGATCGGCACGGTGATGCCAATCGACGCAATCGGCACAGATCCGGCGCGGCTCGACAGCTATACGGCCGAGTTCGCCGCGCTTCAGGGGACACTCTTCGAGGGCTACGGCGATCACCAGTTCACAGAGTTCCGGAAGACCGACGGCTATGCGAACCTGCCGTTGGACAATCTGTGGCTCCGCGCGCCCTACCTCCACAACGGCTCGGTCCCGACCCTCGCCGCGTTGCTCGATCCGGCGGTACAACGGCCGATCGCGTTCGTGCGGGGCCTCGACATCCTGGACATTGAGCAAGGCGGCTTCATCGCCCCGGCCTGCAATCCGGGCGAACCGTCGGAGACCGGCATCTGCTTCGATACCCGGCAGCCCGGGAACGGCAATGGTGGGCATGAATACGGCACCGACTTCACCGATGCGGAGAAGGCAGCGCTGATCGCCTACATGATGACGTTTTGAAGGGGAGCGAAATCGCCATGAACCCGGGCACGACAGCCACCGCGCTTCCGCAGTACGGCCTGAGGCCGGACAATCCGTACCGCGCCTTCAAGCGTGTTATGACGCTCGGCATAATCCTGAACGTCGCGATCGGCATTTGGCTTCTGGCGGCCCCCGAGCATTTCGTCGAGCTTCTGCAGCTCCCCGTGGATCCGACCCATGTCTGGAATCGCTATGCCGGGATGCTGCTCATCATTCTGACCGGCACCTATGGTTCGCTGGTGATGTTCCCCCACGCGAATACCTACATGGCCGCATACGCGATCCTGTTGCGGTTCGCATTCGTCGTTTTCTTCCTGATCATCGGATCGGGCTTTTACGTCTTTGCGATCTACGACGTGATCTTCGGCGTGCTGATCGCCGCGACCTACTGGCGCGGGTTTCGCACCGATCTCATGGCCAAGCCCTAGCCCGTCGCCGCTGAATAGATCGATCGATGCCCGCCTAACCACTCCCCGGCAGATACCGGACCCAGGGGAGCAGGATCAGCGGGTGGTTCAGCCAGGCGAACCAGGCGTAGTTCAGGAACTGCGCCACGTAGAGCTGTGCCGCCAACGCGAACCAGGCGGCGAAGGTCAGCGCCAGGATGATGGCGCGCGGGAGCTTCGCGGCGAGCCGGCCGACCGCGTGGCCGGACGGCCGCGGTTCGGCGGAGGCGACGCGCAGCCGGCCGAGTGCCTCGCGCTCGTACGGGGATAGGTCCTCGAGCCGCACCGCGCCGCTTTGCACGCCGTCGAACAGCGCGCGGGCGTAGATCTGCGCGGCGGCGAGCCGGGCCAGGATGAACAGCGGGAACAGGGCCGCGGTGGCGAAGAGGTAGAACTGGTCGGCCAGGGCTTTGACGGCCTCCGCCGCCATCGCATCGGTGTCGGCGCCGATAGCCAGCGGCGCGACCTTGATGCCGGTCACCGGAAGGGCCAGCAGCGCGTAGGCGAGCGCCAGGGCGAGGCCGGAACGGCGGCGCTGGCGGGCGAGTTGGCGGATCAGCGGAAAGTCCCAGAAGGCGCGCCAATGGCCGGCGGCGGCCTGCCGCGCCTGGGCCAGCGGCACATAGGTCATCACCAGGATGAACAGCGCGATGCCGAGCACGCCGACCAACGGGCCGACCCAGGCCTGCTCATAGCCCTTGTGGAACGAGTTCTGCCAGCCGCCCCACCAGGAGAGCAGCCACAGCGCCCCGGGCGGCAGGACCAGCAGCGCAGTGTTCAGCGAGGCCTGCAGGCCCTGGACCAGATTGGCCCAAAGCGAGCCGGCAATGCGCCGAACCAGCACGGTGACGCGGCCCGGACCGGCATCGATGCGCCAGGCCACGTCCGGCTGGCCGAGCAGCCAGTTCGGCCAAGCCGCGTGCTCCACGGTCCGGCTGTCGGCGATGGCGAAATCGGCGAAGCCGGTGCCGTCTGCGCCGAACCCGCTGAGCTTGTGCCAGCGCTTCAGCACGGACCGCTGCATCAGCCGCTGGGACCAGCCGACCGCCAATACGGACGTGACCGGCGTCAGGCAGAGCAGCACGCCGACCGCGTATTTCCAGACGAACATGAGGAGCCGCCAGGGCAGGCGCGCCCGGGACCGGGCGCCGGCCGGCGTCATGCGAAGGCTTCGGCCAGGACCGGCCCCTCCGCCACTTCGGTCTCGAAGCCCATCACCCGGCCGATGGTGGCGGCGACGCTGATCTGGTCGACCGCGCGGTCGACGACGTCGCCGCGGGCGATGCCCGGGCCGAAGACCAGGGCCCAGATCTCATGCGCCGAACGGCTGTTGAAATGATGCTGGTAAGGCAACGCCATGAGCTGGTTGTCGTCGCGGCCGCAGTCCGGGACGACCACGAAGACGGTGTCGTCGCGGTATTCCGGGTCCGCCTCCACCGTGGCCACCAGCCGCTGCAGCCCCTGGTCGATGATCGAGATGCCGCGCGTGTAGTGGCTGCGCACGCCCCAATGCACGTAATCGGGGTCCTGATAGTTGATCATCAGCAGCCTGGGCCTGAGCTCGTCGATGGCCCGCACCGCCAATTCAGTGAGCAACGCGTCGCCGCGCGGATTGACGAAGCCGGTCTCGCCGTAGAAGCGCCGCCAGCGGTCCCAGAACGCCTCGATCTCCGGCACCTGCGGTTGGCCGGCGGTCTGCCGGTAGTCCAGAGATTCGAGCTCCGCCAGCTCCGCCGCCAGCACCGGGTAGGCCGGGTCGTCCTCGGGCGTGCGCCCCACCTGCCGGCGCAGCAGATGGGTCTTGAAGCGGTACAGGCTCAGCACCTGGGAGCGGTAGGAGATGCCGTAGAGGTGGTGGTTGGAGAAGGTGAAGAACTCCTCGTCCGACCGATCCTCGCCATTGATCAGCAGCGCCTGGTGCGCCGGCACGTTGAAGCTGCGCCTGAGATACTCGAACAGCGTCGGCGCCTTGGGCTCGAACCGGTCGCGGAAGGCGGCCCCGGCGATGTCCTCGTAGGGATCGTAGCGCCCTGTCAGGGTGTAGAGCGTGCCCTGGCCGTGGCTGGTGACCACGCCCTCCAGCGACTCGATGCGCATGTCGCGGAACAGCGTGCCCCGCGCCGCCAGGGTATGGGCCAGAAAAGGCGCATAGGTGTGCTCAGGGTCGATCGTCTCCCGCCGCCGCACCCCGCCGCCGAAGCGCACGAGGATGACCTTGGGACCGCGATAATCGGGCGCCGCGACGGCACGGCCCGCGGGCAGCGCGACGCCGGCGGCGGTCGCCGCCAGCGCGCCCGCGTTGAATGTGCGCCGGCCGATGTTCTTGGGCATGGCCGCCCCGACACGTGTTGTGAGTTCACCGTGCTCGGCGTCGACAATACCATATCGAAGGGCCCGATCCGCCTCAGATGGTCCAGAACGGCTTCTCCGTCATACGGACAACATCCGCGCGGCTAAGCCCGACGTCCCGCAATTGCCGGTCATCGAGCCCTCGCAAGTGCCGGCGCTGTCGGGCGCGGTCGTGAAGGGCGATCAGCGCGGCCATGATGACGCCGAAGAGGCCCGCCCTGCCGGGCAGGCCGGCGGATTTCGCATTGGCATTCGGCCCTGCGGGAATGGTCCGTGTCGCGGTCATCGTGCGCTCCTTTCAATGCGTCGTTCGGAAGGTGCCTCACCCTATCCGATTGCGCGACGAACATAGTTCGGCTACGATCGAAGTATGAAAGCAGGACCGGATATCGCCCTCGTCGCCTCGCTGCTCGGCGACCCGGCGCGGGCCAACATGCTGACGGCGCTGATGAGCGGGCGGGCGCTGACCGCCAGCGAGCTGGCGTCGGAGGCCGGAGTGACGCCGCAGACAGCCAGCGCGCACCTGGCGAAACTGGAACAGGGCGGGCTGGTGGTGCCGCGCAAGCAGGGCCGCCACCGCTATTTCCAGCTCACCGGCGAGGACATCGCAGAGGTGCTGGAAGGCCTGATGGGCTTGGCGGCCCGCGTCGGCCATCTGCGCACCCGCACCGGGCCGAAGGACCCCGCACTGAGGCGCGCCCGCGTCTGCTATGACCACCTGGCCGGTGACCTCGGCGTCCAGCTCTTCGACGCGTTGGAGGCGCGCGGCCAGATCGCCGTCGATGGCGAGTCGGTCGCGTTGACCGAGTCGGGCAAGGCCTTCGCCGACGAGTTCGGCATCGACCTGGCCGCGATCGGCGGCAAGCGCCGTCCGCTCTGCAAGGCCTGCCTGGACTGGAGCAACCGGCGCAACCACCTGGCCGGTGGACTGGGTGCAGCGCTGCTGGCCCGGTTCTATGCTCTCGGCTGGGCCAAGCGAGAACCGGACAGCCGCATCGTCGCCTTCAGCCCGGAGGGCGAGAAGGCATTCGCGTCAATGTTTGCCACATGAGTTGGTTGCCGCGGTGCCGTGATCTGAGAGCTTCCGATGGGTTCGACACTCGTCAAGATCGATCTGAATCGAATCTCGGACTGGAATTCCTTTCACGATGTGTTTGCCGAGGCTCTGGGATTTCCCGAATTCTACGGACGGAATATGGACGCGTGGATCGATTGCATGACGTCGATCGACGAACCGGCCGATGGGCTCACTTCGGTCCATGCGCCGCCCGGTGGATTCCTTGTCCTGCAACTCGAGAATGTCACGGGCTTCGCGGCCCGGTGTCCAGATCTCTATGACGCGATCGTCGACTGCGCCGCATTCGTGAATTACCGGCGAATTGAGGTCGGAGAAGACCCGGTCCTTGCCGTGTCGTTTCGCCGGCAGAGCGGCAGAACGTAAACGAAGTGCGCCGCCTCAGTAATCGCGGCGATGCCTCGCGGACGATCAGGTCTTGCGGAAGTCGGTGATATCCGCGCTGGATGACGTGTCTTCCGGATTCAGCAAAGTCTCGTAGGACGGCAGGTTGCTGTCGGGGGACCACTCCGAAAGATACGCGGATTTGAGCTCTTCGGCGGCGCGCTCATAGGTGAAGATCAGATCCTGGAGCACCGCCGGATCGCGCACGGTCTCGGATGTGAGGAGCGATTCCAGCGAGCGGATTTGGCCCTGCACGGCCTGTATCGCCATACCGAGCGTGATCGCGCTGACCTCAGCCACCGCCGCCCGCCTTCCCGGTTTTGGCGATCGCGTTGGCCGCCAACTGGTCCAGGAGGGCCACGAACCGCGCTTTCGGCATCGTGTAGTTCGGGCTGATCGAGTAGTGGGTGGCCTTGAACCGGGCGTTGTAGGAATCCTTCACGATCACCAATCCATCGGGAATCTCGGTCCCCGCCGGTATCTCGAAATAGGTCCAGTACTTCCTTCCGAAGACATCCGGTTTGTCGAAAAGCGATGTTCCTTTCCCCAATTCGGAGAGGACATAGGGAATCCCATTCCTCGTCTCGACGGTGAGATCGGGCAAACGCACCTGTGCGCGCACGATTCGAGGTTCGAAGTCCGGATAGAGCGGATTGCCATCCACACGTTCCTGATGGACGGCACGCCACAGGAAGAGCTTCAGTTCCCCGACATAGATGCGTTCAAGCTCTCCGCGCTCGATGAGGAGGGTTTCCAGCGTCTTCATTGTTTCAGGCCCCCTGGCCGCGCGCTGCGATACGGTGACGGAAACCTTAGACGCGCGCACCAGCCTTGGCGATTCCGAAGTCGGTTGGCCGAACTCCGGACCTGACGAGGCCCGTGATCCGGGCATCAGAACGGCCTGCGCAGCCGTGACCGGCTTGCACTTGCCAACCCTGTCCGCCCGGTCTAAACCCGCGCGCATGCAGGCCGCCGTAATCGTCTTTCCGGGCTCGAACTGTGATCGCGACGCGGCGGTGGCGCTGCGGCGCGCGACCGGGCGCGACCCGGCCATGATCTGGCACCGCGAGACCGCGCTGCCCGATCTCGACCTGATCGTCGTCCCCGGCGGCTTCTCCTATGGCGACTATCTGAGATGCGGTGCCATCGGGGCGCTGTCGCCGATCATGCCGGCGGTGAAGGCGGCGGCGGAGGGCGGCGTGGCGGTGCTGGGCATCTGCAACGGCTTCCAGCTCCTGACCGAATGCGGCCTGCTACCGGGCGCGCTGATGCGCAATGCCAACCTGAAATTCGTCAGCCGGCCGGTGGCGCTGAAGGTCGAGAACCCGGACAGCCCTTTCACCCATCGCTACCGGACGGATGAGACAGTCGCCTTCCCGGTCGCCCATCACGACGGCAACTATTTCGCTGATGCGGAGACGCTGCACCGGCTGGAGGGCGAAGGTCTGATCGCCTTCCGTTATGCCGCCAACGGCGATGGCGAGCCGGACAACCCGAACGGCTCGATCAATGACATCGCCGGCATCTTCAATCCCGGACGCTCGGTGCTGGGGCTGATGCCGCATCCCGAGCGGGCCGCCGACCCCGCGCTTGGCGATACCGACGGGCTGGCCATGTTCGAAGGGCTGGTGGAGGCGCTGGCGTGAACCCCAACGAGCCTTCCGTCACCCAGGCGCTGGCCGCCGAGCATGGGCTGACGGCCGACGAGTATGCTCGGGTCCTGAAGATCATGGGCCGCACGCCGAGCTTCACTGAGCTTGGCATCTTCTCGGTCATGTGGTCGGAGCATTGCTCCTACAAGAGCTCCAAGCGCTGGCTGAAGACCCTGCCGACCGAGGGGCCGCATGTCATCTGCGGGCCGGGCGAGAATGCCGGGGTGATCGATATCGGTGACGGGCAGGCCGCCATTTTCAAGATGGAGAGCCACAACCACCCCTCCTATATCGAACCCTATCAGGGGGCGGCGACCGGGGTCGGCGGCATCCTGCGCGACGTCTTCACCATGGGCGCCCGGCCGGTGGCGAACATGAACGCCCTGCGCTTCGGCAGCCCGGACCATCCCAAGACCCGGCATTTGGTCTCCGGCGTCGTGGCCGGCATCGGCGGCTACGGCAACTGCATCGGCGTGCCGACGGTGGGCGGCGAGACCGAGTTCCACCCGGCCTATAACGGCAACATCCTGGTCAACGCCATGACCGTGGGCCTGGCCGATGCCGACCGGATCTTCTACTCCGCCGCCAGCGGGGTCGGCAGCCCGGTGGTCTATGTCGGCTCCAAGACCGGCCGCGACGGCATCCACGGCGCCACCATGGCCTCGGCGGAATTCTCCGAGGGCTCGGAAGAGAAGCGGCCGACCGTGCAGGTCGGCGACCCGTTCACCGAGAAGCTGCTGCTGGAAGCCTGCCTGGAGCTGATGGCGACGGATGCCATCGTCGCCATCCAGGACATGGGTGCGGCCGGCCTCACCTCCTCTTCGGTCGAGATGGCCGACAAGGGCGGCTGCGGCATCCAGCTCGACCTGGACCATGTGCCCCGGCGCGAAGACGGCATGACGCCCTACGAGCTCATGCTCTCCGAGAGCCAGGAGCGCATGCTGATGGTGCTGAAGCCGGGCGCGGAAGACCGCGCCCGTGCCATCTTCGAGAAATGGGAGCTGGATTTCGCGGTGATCGGCCGGGTCACGGACACCGGCCGGCTGGTGCTGACCATGGATGGCGAGACCGCCGCCGACATCCCGGTCGGCCCATTGGTCGGCGAGGCGCCGGAATACGACCGGCCCTGGCGCCCGACCCCGCCGCAGGCCGAGATCACCGTGGAGGACGCGCCGCTGCCCGAGCCGCCCGAGGCGGTGCTGCGCCGACTGCTGGCCTGCCCGGACGTGGCCGCCAAGCGCTGGATCTGGGAGCAGTACGACAGCACGGTCATGGCCGACACGGTCTCCGGGCCCGGCGGCGATGCCGCCATCGTCCGGGTGCACGGCAGCGACAAGGCGCTGGCGATCACCACCGATTGCACCCCGCGCTATTGCCTGGCCGACCCGGTCGCCGGCGGCAAGCAGGCGGTCGCCGAGGCCTGGCGCAACCTGACCGCGGTCGGGGCACGGCCGCTGGCAGTGACCGACAACCTGAATTTCGGCAATCCCGAGCGGCCGCCGATCATGGGCCAGCTGGTCGGCTGCATCGAGGGCATGGGTGCCGCCTGCCGGGCGCTGGACTTCCCGGTCGTGTCCGGCAATGTCTCGCTCTACAACGAGACCGATGGCGAGGCCATCCTGCCAACCCCGACGATCGGCGGCGTTGGCCTGCTGGACGATCTCTCGCGCCGAGCCGGCATGGCATTCCGGGCCGAAGGCGAGACCATCCTGCTGATCGGCGAAACCGCCGGGCATCTCGGCGCGACGCTGTATCTCCGGGAGGCCCACGATCGCGAGGACGGCGCGCCGCCGCCCGTCGATCTGGACGCGGAACGGCGCCATGGCGACGTCGTCCGGACGCTGATCGCCGACGGCGCGGTCACCGCCTGCCACGACGTTTCCGATGGCGGCCTCTATGTCGCGGTGGCCGAGATGGCGATGGCCGGGCGGATCGGCGCGGACCTCGACGCGCCGGCGCCGCGTGACCTTGCCGGCTGGCTGTTCGGCGAGGATCAGGCGCGATACCTGGTGACGACGACCGATCCGGAGGCCGTGCTGTCAGCCGCGAAGGCGGCTGGCGTGCCCGCCCAAACGATCGGGCGCACCGGCGGCGATGCGTTGACACTCCACGGCCAAAGCGCCATATCGGTGGCGGATATGCTGTTGGTCAACGAGGGATGGATGCCGCAGTATATGGCGGCTGCCGGCACGGCCGGCTGACCCTGACACGCAAGACCGACAGGCACGGAGACCCGAACATGGCGATGGACCCGGCGGAAATCGTCCGGATGATCAAGGAAGGCATTCCCGACGCGGAGGTGCGGATCGAGGATCTGCGTGGCGACGGCGACCATTATGCCGCCTATGTCGTCAGCCCCGCCTTCGAGGGCAAGACCCGGGTCCAGCAGCACCAGATGGTCTATCAGGCGCTGCAGGGGCGCATGGGCACGGAATTGCACGCCCTGGCCCTGCAGACCTCGGCACCGGCCGCCTGAGCCGCCGCCGGTTCCTCGCTCACCCGAACCCAGGACACGCGTAATGACGACGATGGAAAACCCGGTACACGAACAGATCCGCAAGGAGGTCGAGGAGACCGACGTGGTGCTCTACATGAAGGGCAGCCCGGTCTTCCCGCAATGCGGATTCTCCGCCGCCGTCGTCCAGGTGCTCAGCCATATGGGCGTCAAGTTCAAGGGCATCGACGTGCTGGCCGACCCCAGCCTGCGGCAGGGCATCAAGGAGTACAGCTCCTGGCCGACCATCCCGCAGCTCTACGTGAAGGGCGAGTTCGTCGGCGGCTGCGACATCATCCGCGAGATGTACCAGACCGGCGAGCTGCTGGAGCTGCTCAACACCCGCGGCATCGAGCTGGCGCCGCAGGGCTGACGGCCCCAGGCCGACCTCTTCCTCAAAAGGCTTCGTAGTCCGGCGCCGACGCGGCGTTCGGATTGTTCGGAACGCCGTCGTTCTGGTACCGGTGCGGCGGCCCGCCGGGCGTGTCCGGCCGGTGGATGTACTCGTAGGTCTCGGTGCTGGCCACAGCGTCGCGCAGGGCGGCGAACGCGGCCTCCGGCAAGCGCGGCCGGCGTTCCGACGGCCTCTCATCCAGATCGTAGCGGTCCACCAGCGCCTGGGCGGCGGCGTGGATGCGTCTCTGGGCCCCATGATTGAACGGCCGGTCCCTGGGGATTGTCGGCCGCCCGGACTCCCGGCGCATGCGGTTGACCTCCCGGCGCACCGTCACGCGCTGCCGGCGACAGGCCGTCGGCAGCCGCCGCCGCCGCGGCCATCGGCGCAGGTTGAGCGGCGGGTCGAGCCGGCGCGCGAAGATCACCTCCGCCAGGAAGGCCGCCGCCTCCTCAACATAGACATAGCCGCGGGCGCGCATCAGGTCGCACAGGGCATGGGTCGCCTCGTGCACCACATAGGCCTGGACATACCGGTCGCTGATCTGGGCGCTGCGCAGCGTCAGGAAATTGGGCGTGTCGTATTGGCCGGAATCGCCGTAGCTGCTGGGTTCGTATTGCGCGCCAGCGCAGAGATCGGCGTCGATGTGGATGCCGATATGCCCGTCGGCGATGAGCTGGCCAACCCGCGCGAACCCGGCGCCGGAGATATAGAGACCGTTCAGGTCGAAATCGATCCCCGCAACCGCGTCCGAGCTCAGCAGCCGGTTGATCTCGGTCCTGACTGACATGTGAGTCGCCTCCCGCCCTCATTCGCCGGCGCCCGTGGCGGGGCCGCTCCCCCGGAACCCTGATGCCCGGATGTCGCCCAGCCGTCACAGAGCGCCCGGCCAGGCCCGGGCATTGTCGACTCGCCGGCTGCCTCAGGCAACGCATTCGGCGCGCTTGTCATGGCGGCACCCGCATGCATAAGTTGCCCCGCCGCATCTCCCAATTTGGCCGAGACGATGGACGCCAGCACTCCAGGCGCGCCTGCCACCACGCTTCTTGCCCGACGCCGCGCTTCGGTTGGCGTCGCAACGGCGTTGGCCGCCTTCCTGCTGTGGGGATTCGCGCCGGTCTACTTCAAAGTGATCGAGCACCTGTCGGCGCTGGAGATCCTGGCCCACCGGGTGGTGTGGACCCTGGCCATCCTGATCATCCTGGTGGCGGCGCTGGGCCGGCTGCATGAGGTGGTGCGGTCGCTGACCAGCCGCCGGCGGCTCGGCATCCTCCTAATCACCACCCTGCTGGTCTCCAGCAACTGGCTGATCTTCATCTGGGCGATCCAGCAGGACCGGATCCTCGAGGCCAGCCTGGGCTACTACATCAACCCGCTGGTCAACGTGCTGCTGGGCGTGGCGTTCCTGTCCGAACGGCTGAGCCGCTGGCAGGGGGTCGCGGTCCTGCTGGCGACGATCGGCGTCGGCGTGCTGATCGTCGGCATCGGCACCATCCCCTGGGTGGCGCTCAGCCTGGCGGTGACCTTCGGGCTCTACGCGCTGGTCCGCAAGAAGGCGCAGGTCGACCCGCTGATCGGCCTGCTGGTGGAGACGCTCATCCTGCTGCCGGCCGCCGCCGGTTATCTGATCTGGCTGGCCGCGACCGGCGCCGGCGTCTTCGGGCCCGGCAACTGGGGCATGAGCGCCCTGCTGCTCGCATCCGGCCTGGTCACCGGCACACCGCTGGTGCTGTTCATGTACGGCGCCCAGAGGCTGACGCTCTCGACCATCGGCCTGATGCAATACCTGGCGCCCAGCATCCATTTCCTGCTGGCCCTGCTGGTGTATGGCGAGGCCTTCACCTGGGCCCATCTGGTGACCTTCGTCTTCATCTGGATCGGCCTGGCGCTCTATAGCTGGGATGCCATGACGCGCTATCGCCGGACACACGATCCGGCGACCGCCCGGTGAGCGGGGACGGCACGACGCGGCCGCAAACCCTTGCCGCACGCCTATGGTCGACCCCGGCCCTGATGTTCCTGGTCCCGCCGCTCATGTGGTCCGGCAACATCCTGCTGGCCCGCGGCCTGAACGACGTGCTGCCGCCGATCGGCCTCGCCTTCTGGCGCTGGGTGCTGGCGCTGCTCATCCTGCTGCCCCTGGCGCTGCGCGGCGGCAACGGCCAATTGGCGCTGCTGCTGCGTCATTGGCGGCTGGTGCTGGCCTGCGGCGCGTTCGGTATCGCCGGCTACAACGCGCTGGCCTATGTGGCGCTGCAGACCGTCCCCGCCGTCAACATGACGGTGGTCAATTCGGCGATCCCGGTGATGATCCCGATCGTCGCCTTCCTGATCGCCGGCGAGCGCCCGAAGGGACGACAGGTCGCCGGCATCCTCCTTTCGATGGTCGGCGTGGTGTGGATCGTGGCCCGCGGCAGCCTCTCCACCCTGCTCTCCCTGTCGATCAGCGCCGGCGACCTGTGGGTCCTGGCCTCGATCGTGAACTGGGCGATCTACACAGTGATCCTGCGCTACCGACCGCCCGGCATCGATGCGCTGGTGTTCCTGGTCGGGTCCATCGTCGCCGGGCTGCTGGTCCTGACGCCGTTCTGGCTGTGGGAGATGGGGCGCGGCCTGGTCATGCCGGTGACGCCTCAGACGGTTGCCGCCATCGTCTATGTCGCCGTCTTCGCCAGCGTCGCGGCCTTCCTGTGCTGGAGCCGCAGCGTGGTGCTGATCGGCTCCACCGCGACCGGATTGTCGATCCACCTGATACCGGTGATCGTCGGCGCGCTGAGCCTGCTTGTGCTGGGCGAGCCGGTGCTGCCGTTCCACCTGGCCGGCGCAGTCTTCGTCGCCGGGGGCCTCGTGGTCGCAATGACGAAGCGTTAAGCCACCGTCAATACTCCGGCCGGACGCCCGTTAACCAATACTCCGAGCAGAAAATCGCAGATGCGAAGCTAACGGTATAATTTTCCGTAGAAAAACTGGCGAACAACCTCGCATTTTATAGAAATACGCTTCCTATTTCTTAACAAAATCTTTGTTTTTCGGGAAGAAAATCTGGTCTGTTTCCATCGAGAGTAGGACCATTTCTTGATGGAATTGCCGGGAAGCCGCGATTGGCGCCACCCGGCCCAAATAGAGGGGAAAACGCTATGGCCAGGATAGCGAAATGGTGCGTTCTCGGCGCCTGCACCATGCTAGCGGCCTGCCTGACCAGTTCCAATGGTTCGACAGGTCCGACCACTGTCACACCAGTCGCCGATGTACTGGATTCCGTTCCGCCCTTCGGGCTATCGACCGGCGTGGCCGTGCCGCTGATGTCGGCCGACCGCGACGGCGTCTCGTCGGTGGACGGCGAGATCATCTTCAACGCCGACGGCACCTTCACGCTCAACCTGCCCAACGGCAGCTCCGTGACGGTCGCCGCCGCCGACCAGACCGACCCGCCGGCGGCGGATACCGTGCTCGACACCACGGTGGCCTCCTATGTGGTCGCCGCGACCACCCAGGTCGACGTGCATCTGGGCGAGGACGCCACCGGGAAGGACCTGTTCTTCCTGGGGCGGGTCGACAGCGTCGCCGGGGCCACGCCGAGCCCACTGACCTGGGTTCTGCTGGGCGACGAGACCGACACCCTGCCGACCGGCACCGCCACCTTCAATGGCGGCTTCTATGCCGATGTGCTGGATTCGACGACCGGCGGATTCCTCGAGGAACGGACCGGCGACGCGGTCATCGATGCCGATTTCGGTGCCGCGATGAACCAGATCGACGTCGCCCTGACCGTGACCGGCGCCGAGGGCACCGGCGAGGTGTATAGCGGCACCGGATCCTTCGTCTCCGGCGCGCGCTATGAAGGGACCATCGCCAGCTCCGGCGGCCTGTCGGCCTTCGCGGGCGACTTCAACGGCGCGATCTTCGGCGACAACGCGGAAGCGACCGCCGGCACGTTCAACGCCGTGGATGCCGGCGCCGGCTCCGAGCTGGTGGGAGCCTTCACGGGCTTCCAGTGATCCACGCATCGTAGGGCTCTGACGAAACCCGGAACGGGAGGGCGAACCCGCGGCAGCCGCCGGTTCGCCCTCCGTCCTTCTGCGGACCGACAGCCCGCGCCGCCCACCACCGATTGACAGGACGCAACCAGCCGCAGCCATGATCGCCGCATCGACCCGCGTGGCCGTGGTGCTTGTCCTCGTAGTGATCGCGGCGACCGGTGCCCGGGCCCAATCATCCGCGCCCGAAACCCCGGCGCCGCCGGACCGCATCGAGATCGATCTGAGCCGCATCCTCGGCGAAGCGCGCGCCGCGCTGCAGGCCGGCGACCTGCAGCGGGCCATCGAGCTCTACCAGGTGATCCTGCGCTTCGCGCCGCAGAGCCGGCTGGCGCGGGTCGAGCTGTCGCTGGCGCTGGCGGCCCTGGGCGAGCGCGAGCGCGCCGCCCGCCTGCTGCGCGATCTCGACACCGACGGTCTCGACCCGGAGATCATCGAGGTCGTCGGACGCCTTCTCGGCCCGGACCGGCTCAACTTCTTCCTCGTCCCCGAATTCTTCCTGGACAGCAACATCACCGGCCAGACAAAGGACGAAATCGTGCTGATCGGCGGCCTGCCCTTCCGCCTGTCGGAGGATGCGCGTGGCACGCACGGCTTCGGCTACGGGCTGACCCTGGGCGGCAGCTATCGCATCGCCGACGCGGCGCCGCGGCCGACGGTCACCGCCGGGGTCACGATGCGCGACTTCGAGGGCGCGAACGACGACGAGCAGAGCGTCTTCGGATCGCTGTCGATGCAGGTGCCCCTGGGCGATCGCTTCGGGCTGTCCCCATCGATCAGCACCATCTATCGCTACGACAATTGGCGTCCGCGCGAGTTCGAGGCCGGCGTCGGCCTGGCGGCGACGGCGGCGATCGGTCCGGTGCGCAACACGCTGGGCGGCCGCTATCGGCGCATCTCCGGGCAGGACGACGATGGCGGCAGCCGGCTGAACCGGAACGAATACGAGGTGTTCGACACGTTTGCGTTCGGCTTTCGCGGCGTCGCCTTCCGCTTCGACGAGCGCTTCGTCTACGAATCCTGGGACAACCTGCCGGACCAGTCGAACATCGAGATCGACAGCGGCCTCGACGTGACCTTCGCGGATGTGCCGTGGGTGATCCCGACGATCGGCGGGTCCTTCGTCTACCGCGATTTCCGAAGCCCGGCGCCGGTGTTCAACGTCGAACGGCTCGACCGCGAGGTCGAGGGCCATGTCGAACTGCTGTTGCGGGATCTGGAGATCTTCGGGTCGAACCCGTTCATCCGCTACCAGTACACCGACCAGGACTCGAACATCGCCCTGTTCGACTTCGACGAGCATCAGCTCTCCGTCGGCATCCGGGCGATCGTCTTCTAGGCCGCGCAGGTCGCGAAACGAAAAGGCCGCCCGATGGGCGGCCTCTTGCGTGGCGATGCTCGCCGCAGGGCGTTACCGCGAATAGAACTCGATCACCAGGTTCGGCTCCATCTGCACCGGATAGGGCACGTCGGCCAGCCCGGGGGCGCGGACGTAGCGGCCCGTCATCTTGTTGTGGTCCGCCTCGACATAGTCCGGCACCTCGCGCTCGGCGGAGTTGATCGCCTCGAGCACCATCGGCAGCTCGCGGGACTTCTCCTTCACGGTGATCTCGTCGCCGTCGCGGACCTGGTAGGACGGGATGGTCACCCGCTTGCCGTTGACCATGACATGGCCGTGGCTGACGAACTGCCGCGCCGCGAAGACCGTGGGCACGAACTTCATGCGATAGATGACCGCGTCCAGCCGCCGCTCCAGCAGGCCGATCAGGTTCTCGCCGGTGTCGCCGCGGCGGCGCACCGCCTCGACGTAATAGCGGTGGAACTGCTTCTCGCCGATGTTGCCGTAGTAGCCCTTGAGCTTCTGCTTGGCCATCAACTGGGTGCCGAAATCGGTCGGCTTGCGACGGCGCTGGCCGTGCTGGCCGGGGCCGTATTCCCGACGGTTGACCGGGCTCTTCGGCCGGCCCCAGAGATTGACGCCGAGGCGTCGGTTGATCTTGTACTTCGAACTCGCGCGCTTGCCCATCGAGGGGTCCTTTCCGCAGTGTTTGTCCCGATAGGTCCTGCGGGCGCCTGGGCGCCCCGGACGGGATGGCGATGACGCGGCCGCGTTTCGGGCCGGACCGCCTCCACATTCTCGGGAATGAGCGGCGGGACTATACGGATCGCGGCGCCAAAGTCAAACGGGCAAGCGACCCGAACCGATCATCCTCCGCATTGGTGCTGTCCGCGACGCACCCCGCCCTCTCCGCCGATGGAGCCGCAAACGCCTTCGTCGATTTTGGCCGCCTAATTTTGAACAATGTTCAATAACAGTCTCGCCGCGGCGAAAACGCTGAATAACTTCGCCATGGACACAACCGAAGCACAGGAGATGGATATGAGAATCCAGGATCTTATCGGTGTCGTTTGTGCCAGTGCCGCGCTTGCGGCCTGCGGAGGTGGAGGCGGTGGCGGCAGCACGGCCGCCGTACCGACGACGGTCACCGTCCCGGGTTGGGTGACGCTGGGTGCGGCGACCCCGGCAATCTCGGCGAACAGCGTCGGCGGGACCTCGTCGACCGACGTCACCATCACCTTCAACGCCGATGGCAGCATCGCCTTCGACCTGGCGGGGGACAGCTTCTCCGTCACCAACGCCGACATCATCGACAGCGTCAGCGATCCGGACGGCGACGGGTTCCTCTTCGAGGCGAATGCGGCCGCCAATGGCGGCAGCCCGGATTACGTGGAGCTGGTGATCCTCGACGACCCGGCCGAGGACGACATCGTGGCGCTGGCCCGCATCGACCGGTTCAACACGCCGCTGGGGTATGAGACCGCCGCGGTGATCGGCAACACGACCGACCCCGCCAGCCTGCCGTCGGGCACCGCATCCTATAGCGGATTCATGGTCGGCAGCCTGACGATCGATGGAGAACTGCCGGATTTCGACAATGACGGCAATCTGGACGTGGAGTACGACACGGTCACGGCAGCGGCGGCCGTCGCGGTCGATTTCGACGCGACCACCGTCGATGTCGCCTTCTCCGATTTCGAGGTCGCCGACCCGTCCGGGGGCATGCCGATCGCCTTGACCGGCTCGTCGCTGACCAGCAATGCGTTGATCGGCGGCGGCACGTCCCAATATGGCGGCGCCATCAGTGGCGACATCGTCGCCAACGGCACGACCTACGGAGTGTCCGGCGGGCTTGCCGGTGGCTTTTTCGGCGCCGGCGCCGAAGCGACGGCCGGGGCCTTCGCTGCCAACGAACTGGGTGGCAATGCCGCGTTCGTCGGCAACTTCGCCGCCAACTGATCCCCTTCCATGCCGCTAACGAGGTCTTGGGAACGGCGCGCGCATCGCGCGCCGTTTTCCCCCGCGCCGCTGCTCCGACGGATCGTCGGCGCGATGCTCGCCGCCCTGCTGCTCGCCACGCCGCTGGCCCTTCCCGACGATGCCCGGGCGCAGGACCGAAGGATCGAGATCGACCTGGCCGAGGTGCTGGACCAGGCGCGCGTCGCCTTCCGCGAGGGCCGGCTGGAGGAGGCGATCGCCCTCTACCAGGTCGTCGTCCGCTTCGATCCGGACAACCGCGCCGCCCGGGTGGAACTGTCCTTCGCGCTGGCCGCGTTCGGTGACCGCGAGCGCGCCACCCGGCTGCTGCGGGATCTCGACACCGAGGGGCTCGACCCCGACGTGATCGCCGCCATTGGCCAGATCGTCGGTCCCGACCGGCTGAGCTTCTTTCTCGTCCCGGAGGTCTTCCTCGACACCAACATCAATGGCCAGACCAAGGACGCGACGGTGCAGACCGTCTTCGGCCCGCTGGTGCTGGAGAACGACGGGAAGGGCCGCGAGGGCTTCGGCTACGGCATCACAACGGGCGCCGTCTACCGCCTGCCGAGCGAGGTCCCGACCACCCTCACCGCCGGCATTCGCGTGCTCGACTTTCAGCAGACCCGCGACGACGAGGCCCGACTGTTCGCGTCGGTGAGCGCGGAACTCGGTCTCGGCTCGGTCGACCTGCTGCCGACGGTCTCCGGCGCCTACCGGTTTCGGGACGGCGACCCGTATGAGGCGGACATCGGACTGGGCCTGGCGGCGGCCATGGATCTACGGCCGGTGCGCAACACGGTGGGCGGGCGGGTCCGGCGGGTGTTCGGCCAGGGCGACTTCGACGGGGATCGCGACCGCGAGGCCTATGAGCTTTACGACATCGTCTCGATCGGCTTCGCCGACGCCGCCCTGCGCATGGAGGCCCGGTACTTCCGTGAGGACTGGGCGCGCCTGGACAGCCAGGACAATGGCGGCTTCGTCCTCGGACTGGACACCATCCTGACCGACATCGACATCGTAAGGCCGACGATCGGCGGGTCCTTCACCTACCGGGATTTCGACAACCCGTCGGCCTTCTTCGGCAAGGCCCGGCTCGACCGCGAATACGAAGGCCACCTGGAACTGCTGCTCCGCGATGTCGAGATCTTCGGCTCCAACCCCTTCATCCGCTACGCCTACACCGACGTGTCCTCGAACATCGGGCTGTTCGACCACGACCGACACGAAGTCTCGATCGGCGTCCGGGCGCTCACCTGGTAGGGGCACGGAAGTACATGGTGCCCCACCCGCGCCCTACGCTAAGACCACGACGAACGCAGGAAAGGCACCGGCACACCGGACCTCTCGGCATAGTCTGGCGCACGACGAAGTCGGAGCTCGCCCGAGAAGCCGCAACTCTTAAAATTGCTTAGATATAGTAGAATTTCATTTGCCGCTTTACACTAAATAGGCGGCTTACTATCGTTAGAAAAAATCTCAAATCTCATTCTTAAAGGGGGCAGTCATGAAGACTCGGAATCTCATCGGGATTGTTTGCTCTACGCTTTTGGTTGCCTCGTGCGGTGGCGGTGGCGGCGGCGGTGGAGGTGCTCTTGGCCCGGCGTCCGTGACGGTGCCGGCCTGGGTCGTACTCGGCGCCGCGAACCCGGCAGTGTCATCGAACATCGCCACTGGCTCAGATACCGCCACGGTCGAAATCACATTCAACGTCGACGGCAGCATCACCTTCGATCTCGGCGGCGGTAACACGCTGACGGTCACCAATGCGGAGATCGCCTCAAGCTCGTCGAGTGTCGATGGCGAATTGTTCTTCTTCGTCGCGAACGACACCGGGACGGATGCGGATTTCGTCGAACTCCTCATCCTCGACGACCCGTCCGAGGCCGACATCGTCGCCCTGGCCCGGATTGACCAGATTGGCACGCCGCTCGGTTACGAAACGGCTGCTGTCATTGGGAACACGACCCCCACCGCCAACCTGCCAAGCGGAAATGCGACCTATACCGGGTTCATGATCGGCAGCCTGCTCTTCAACGGCGGGCTTCCTGATTTCGACGGGGATATGTCGCCTGACGAGCAGTATGATTTCGTCGGCGCCACGGCCACCATCGACGTGGATTTTGGTGCGGCCATGGATCAGGTCGGCGTCACTTTCAGCGGGTTCGCAGTGCCGGATCCGGCCGGTGGCCCGGTGATCCCACTGACCGGATCTTCGCTGACCGGCACGGCCACGATCGTTGCTACGACGTCGATCTACGAAGGCACACTTGCCGGTGACATCGTGGCCAACGGCACGACGTTCGGGATGGCTGGCGAGGTCAATGGCGGCTTCTTCGGCGCCACCGGCCAAGCGACGGCCGGCACGTTCGATACCGACGAAGTGGGCGGCACAGGCACGGCAGAGTTCGTCGGAAACTTCGCCGCGAACTAGCAGGAAAAAGATCGCGCAAGCCTTGGAGATGGCGCACCGGTCGTGCGTCGTCTCCATCCGGGCCGATGCTTTGGCGAGTCATCCGTGCGGTCTGTCTGGCCGTCGTGCTGATCGGTTCCACCGCGGCGGCGCCGGTCGATGCGCTGGCGCAGGATCGACGCGTTCAGATCGATCTTGCTCAGGTCCTGGAACAGGCGCGGGCCGCGTTCCGGGAAGGCGACCTCGAACGGGCGATCGGCCTTTATCGGGTCGTCGTTCAATTCGATCCGGACAATCGCATCGCGCGGATTGAGCTGTCCTTCGCGCTGGCCGCGCTAGGCGACCGTGAACGCGCCGCGCGGCTCCTCCAAGACCTCGACACCGAAGGGCTGGACCCCGATGTGATCGCGGCAATCGGGCAGATCGTGGGACCAGAGCGGTTCAACCTGTTCGTGATCCCCGAGGTCTTCCTCGACACCAACATCAACGGCCAGACCACGGACGCGACCGTCGACACGGTGTTCGGACCAATCGTGCTCGACGACAACGCCCTCGGACGTGACGGCTTCGGGTACGGGCTCACCGCCGGAGGCGTCTATCGCGTACCCGGTGTGGTTCCGGCGACCGTGACTGCCGGGGTCCGTGTCCTGGATTTCGAGCAGACGCGCGATGACGAGGCACGCATCTTCTCGACCGTGAGTTTCGGGATCGACCTCGGCCGTGTCGACTTGCTGCCGTCTGCCTCGGGCGCCTACCGGTTTCGCGATGGCGACCGTTACGAGGCGGAGATCAGTGCCGGATTAGCGGTTCCAATGGACCTACGGCCGGTCCGCAACACGATTGGCGTGCGGGCCGCACGGATCTTCGGCCAGGGCGAATTCGAGGATTTGCGTGATCGCGAGATCTATGAGTTCTACGACACCGTTTCCGTCGGGTTTTCCGACATCGCCGTGCAGTTGGAGGGGCGGTTTTTCCGTGAGGACTGGCAGCAGGCGGACACCTTCGACAATGACGGCTTCATCGTCGGTCTCGACACGATCCTGGTGCGCGTGCCTTGGGTTCAGCCGACCGTCGGCGGATCATTCACCTATCGCGATTTCGAGAACGTCTTTCCGCTCTTCGGTGTCAAACGATTGGATCGCGAATATGAAGGACACATCGAATTGCTGTTCCGCGAGATCGATGTCTTCGGTTCCAATCCGTTCGTCCGGTACGAGTACACGGATATCGAGTCCAACATCGGTCTCTTCGACTTCGACCGGCACGAATTCCTAATCGGCGTACGCGTCATTTCATGGTAGCGCCGTCCGATCCGTCGTCGGCGACCGCCGCGACCTAAGCCGTTGCAAGCCGGGCCGGACGTGCCAGCGGCGCACACTCCCGCTCCTCGATGCGCAGCAGGGCGTTCCATTTGGCGGTGCGTTCGCCGCGGGTGATGGAGCCGACCTTGATCTGGGGCACGCCCCATCCGACGGCCAGGTCGACGATGGTGGTGTCCTCGGTCTCGCCGGAGCGGGCGGACACGATGGCGTCCAGGCCATGAGATTGGGCGGATTGCCAGGCGGCCAGCGTTTCCGTCAGTGTCCCGCGCTGGTTGGGCTTCAGGAGCACGGCGTTCGCCTGGCCCTCCGCGGCGGCGCGGGAGATGCGGCCGGCATCGGTGACCAGAAGGTCGTCGCCGACGATCTGCAGGCCGCGCCCGAAGGCGGTCATCAGCCGGACAAACCCGTCCGTGTCGTCTTCCGCCAACGGGTCCTCCAGCGAGCGGATCGGGTAGCGCGCGACCCAGCCGGCCAGCAACTCGATCATCCCGTCGCTGTCCAGCTCCCGGTCTTCCAACGCCAGCCGGTAGCGGCCGTTCGCGCCGAACTCCGAGGCCGCGATGTCGAGGGTGATGACGACCTCCTCACCTGGCCTGCGGCCGGCGCGCTCGATGGCGCGGGTCAGCATGTCCAAAGCCTCCTCATTGGAGGCGAAGTCGGGCCAATGGCCGCCCTCGTCGGCGACGCCAAGGCGGCGATGGGTCTCCTCCATGAGGTCGCCGGCGGCGCGGTAGATGTCGGCGGTCCAGTCCAGCGCCTGCGCCACGCTGCCGGCGCCCGGACAGGCCACCATCAGGTCCTGGATGTCGATCCGCCGGCCTGCGTGGGCACCGCCGCCGAAGATCTGGATCTCCGGCAGGGGCAGGCTGACGGGCCGGTCGCCGGCCAGGTACCGGTACAGCGGCACGCCGGCTTCCGCCGCGGCCGCCTGCGCCGCGGCCATCGACACGGCGATACAGGCATTGCCGCCGAGCGCGGATTTGTCCGGCGATGCGTCGGCCTCACGGATGCGCCGATCGATCGCCTCCTGGTCGGTCGCATCGCAGCCCATGAGCGCCGCCGCAAGCGGGCCGGACACGTTCTCCACCGCGCGATGGACATCGAGACCGCCCTGCCCGGCCGCTCCGTCGCGCAGATCGACCGCCTCGCCGGAGCCGGTGGATGCGCCCGCCGGGGCGATGGCGCGCCCGACGGCGCCGCCGGACAGCCGGATTTCCGCCTCGACGGTGGGCCGGCCGCGGGAATCCCAGACCCGGCGGCCGTGGACGGACTCGATTGTCGTCATCAGAGAACCTCCGCGGTCCACGCCCGGCGGACCTCCGAAAGCCGGTCGACCGGATCGCGCAGCAGCGCCCCAGCGACCCGGCGCACCCGCGCCTTGTCGGTGTCCTCGGTCAGGTATTCCACCGGCGATTTGCCGTCGACGCGCGCCAGGAACAGCCCGGGCAGCAGCGTCGCGGCGCGCTGCTCGATCCGAGCCGGCAGCTCCCAGCTCACGCCGGACAGATAGGCCAGCGACAGCCGGTCGAAGCTGGCCAGGAAACGGCCGGACGCCTCCGGCACCCACAGGCATTTGAGCAGCAGGTGGTTGAGGCAGAAGGCGACGTCGAAGGCCGGATCGCCATACCAGGCACATTCGGCGTCCAGGAAGACCGGCCCGTTGGCGCCGCACAGGATGTTCTTCGGGCTGACGTCGCCATGTACCAGGGCGACCCTGGTCGCCGCCGTCCGTTTGGAGAGACCCGTCAGCGCGTCCGCATGGTCCGGACAGGCGCGGGCTGTGGCCAGCAGGTAGGGATCCAGGCGGATGTCGTGGAAGATCGTGTCCGTCGGGAACTGCGCCGCCACGTCGGGTTGGTTCGCGGTGGCGGCGTGGATCAGCGCCAGGGCCTTGCCGACCTCTCGGGCGAATTCCGGGTCGACGCGGCCGGCGCTCAGTTGCGCCTTCCACAGCGGATAGCGTTCCGGCGGCAGATAGGCCAACGCCAGCAGGCCCGCCGCCTCGTCCTGGAACAGCAGTTCCGGCGCTGTGCCCGGCGCGGCGCTGTTGGCCCATCGCATCCACCGGCCCTCATAGAGGTTGCGGCCCACCGGCGCCCGCCAGTCGGCGGCCACCCGCAGCTTCGCCAGGGCGCGTTTCACGCAGAAGCGCCGCAGCCCGTCATCGACCAGCCAGATGTCCGACGACACGCCGCCGTCGAGGCGCTGATAGGTCACCGAATCCGGATGCCGTATGAGCCCCGACCGGCCGATCGATTCGACGATCTCGGCATCCGGCAGCCGGTCATTCATCGTCCTGGTCCCCGGCCCACTGGCGCGGCCGGCCATCCTTGCGGCGCCCGGACAGCGCCGTCACGACGCCATGCAGCGACCGCACCTCCTGCTCGGTGGGATGGGCGCGCTGGAACAGGTTTCGCAGGGCCCGGACCATGGTCGGGCGCTTCTCCGCGACCCGGAAGAACTCCGCCCGGTCGAGCTCCTGTTCCAGGTGCTCGAAGAAGTTCCCCAGCTCCGCCTTGGTCGCCGGCGGTGCGCCGCGGTCCATGCCCTCGGGCGGCTCGACCGGTCCCGCCTGGTACCATTCGTTGCCGACCAGCAGCACCGCCTGCGCCAGGTTCAGCGACGCGAAGGACGGGTTGAGCGGCACGGTGACGACCGTGTCGGCCAGGACGATGTCGTCATTGTCGAGACCGGCCCGCTCACCGCCGAACAGGATGCCGACCGGCTCGCCGCGCTCGAAGGCGGCGCGCATGGCGCCGGCGGCCTGGCGCGGCGTGGCGACCGGCTTGACCATGTCGCGGGGACGGGCCGTGGTGGCGTAAACGTGGGCCAGTTCGGCGATCGCATCCTCGGTGCGATCGTAGACCCGGGCGGCATCCAGCACCGCATCGGCACCGGAGGCGGCCGGTGCCGCCTTCGGGTTCGGCCAGCCATCGCGGGGCCGCACCAGCCTGAGATCGGTCAGGCCGCAATTCAGCATGGCCCGGGCGACGGTGCCGATATTCTCGGCCAGTTGCGGCGCCACCAGCACGATGGCCGGGCCGCCGCCCGCGCCGTCCATGCCCCGCTTTGTGCGGTCCGTGCCCGCCATGTCCGCCAACGCTCCCTGCCCGGTCCGAGCCAAGGTGTATGGCACGAACCGGGCGGGGAATGAAGGCGGGCGGCGTCAGTGGTTGTGCTGCATGCCGGCGTCCATGGCACCGGCGGCGCGCACCTGCACCTCGACGGTGACTTCGCCGGCCCGCTCGAAGATCAGGGTGACCGGGAAGCTGGCGCCCTCCTCGAGCGGCTGCTTGAGGCCCATAAGCATGACGTGGAAGCCGCCGGGCTTGAGCTCGGCCATGCCGCCGGCCGGCACCTCGACGCCGTCCTCCGCATGGCGCATGCGCATGACCCCGTCCTCCATGATCGTCATGTGCACCTGCACCCGGCCAGCCAGATCGGATTCGGCGCCGATCAGGCGATCGCCGTGGTGACCGCCATTGTGGATCATCATGAAGGCGCCCCCGGCCTGTGCGGACGTCGCGCGCGACCAGGGCGTGTCGATGGTCAGGTGACCAAGCTGATAGCTGCCATCCTTGGTGTCCTCGGACATCGACCCATGCCCGGAATGCGCGCCGTGACCATGGTTGTCGGCGACGAGGATGACCGGCGGCGCGGATTGCGGGGCCGCTTCGGCCAGCAACGCCGGTTGGGCAACCATCGCGAAGGCAGCCGCAAGAGCGAAAACGCGTAGCATCTGATTAACTCCAACTGATTGATTTAATGCCAGTGCCGCGGCAATGCGCGCCCGGCGGTCGGTAAATCGTCAGTTGGAGACCGGTGGCGCCCGGGGCCGAAACGCGGGTTGCGACGCCGAGATTGCGATCGGGCCGGCAGACCATCTTGAGGCGGCCTCTTCGCAACCGACCGGAACGACCTCCGGTGACGCTGGCAGGATCGCGAGCGCGCCAGCGGACAGGCATCCCGGGCAATGCTCCAGGGTCCCGAAGTCCGGCGGCTGGGGTGCTTCGGTCCCGGCCGGTCCCAGATCGACCTCGACATAGCGGATGCCGTTCGGCGAGCAGATCGCGGCGAGCATCGCGCCCGACCCGGCCGGACCCGCCATGGCCTGCGCAAGCGGCATCAACGCGCCGGTCACGAGCGCGAGCACCAGCGTCAGCGAAACCAGTCGCCGATGGCGGGCCGAGAGGTGGGTGCGGAGTCGAGTCATCGATCGGGTGCCACAACAGCGAAGCCGGACGGACAAGTCAACCGATGGTAGGGACGATCGATTAAGGCTTGCCTTGCAGGCCCCGGATCGCCTCAGGCCCGCTGCACGCCGCTGCGATAGAGCTTGTAGGTCATGCTGTCGCCCAACGCATCGAAGGAGGCGTCGATGATGTTGGTGGACACGCCGACCGTGGCCCAGCGTTCGTCATCGCCGTTGGCGCTCTCGATCAGCACCCGCGGCATGGCGCCGGAGGCGTCGTTGGCGTGCAGGATGCGCACCCGGAAATCGACCAGCTGCATGTCCTTGAGCACCGGGTAGGCCGGCTCCAGCGCCTTTCTGAGCGCGATGTCGATGGCATTCACCGGGCCGTTGCCCTCGGCGACGGTGTGCTTGACGTCGTTGCCGACCCGAACCTTGACCGAGGCCTCGGATTCGGTGACCAGCTTGCCGCGGGCGTTGTAGCGCCGCTCGTCGGTCACCGAGAAGCGCAGCAGCTCGAAATAGTCCGGCACCTGCCCCAGCATGCGCCGGGCCAGCAGCTCGAAGCTGGCCTCCGCCGCGTCATAGGCATAGCCCTCGTAGTCGCGCTGCTTGACCAGCGTGACCAGCTTGCCGACCTGCGGGTCGCTGGGGTCGAACTCCATGCCCAGCTCGGTCAGCCGCGCCAGGATGTTGGCCCGGCCGGACTGGTCGGAAACCACGATGTGGCGACGATTGCCGACCAGCGACGGCTCGACATGCTCGTAGGTCCGAGGGTCCTTCTGGACTGCGGAGGCGTGCAGACCGCCCTTGTGGGCGAAGGCGCTGTCGCCGACATAGGCGGCGTTGCGGCTCGGCGGCCGGTTGAGCAGCTCGTCGAACCAGCGGCTGACATGGGTGAGCTGCGCCAGGCCCTCGGGCGAGACGCCGGTGTCGTAGCCCATCTTCAGCATCAGGCTGGGGATGACCGAAACCAGATTGGCGTTGCCGCAGCGCTCGCCCAGACCGTTCAGCGTGCCCTGGACATGCCGCGCGCCGGCCCGGACGGCGGCCAGGGTGTTGGCCACCGCGTTTTCGGTGTCGTTGTGGGCGTGGATGCCCAGATGGTCGCCGGGGATGTGCTCGGCTACCTCCGAGACGATGTGCTCGACCTCGTCCGGAAGAGCGCCGCCATTGGTGTCGCACAGCACCACCCACCGGGTGCCCGCCTCATGGGCCGCCTTGGCGCAGGCCAGCGCGTAGTCGGGGTTGTTCTTGTAGCCGTCGAAGAAATGCTCGCAGTCGAACAGCGCCTCGCCGCCGCGGTCGACGATGGCCGCGACGCTGTCGGCGATGGATCTGAGGTTCTCCTCATTGGTCACGCCGAGCGCCACGTCGACATGGAAGTCCCAGGTCTTGCCGACCAGGCAGACCGCCGGCGTGCCGGCATTGAGCACGGCGCTCAGGCCCGGATCGTTCGCGACGCTGCGGCCCGACCGGCGGGTCATGCCGAAGGCGGTGAAGGTCGCGGTCTTCAGTTTCGGCGGCTCGCCGAAGAAGCCGTCATCGGTCGGGTTGGCGCCCGGCCAGCCGCCTTCGATGTAGTCGATGCCGATCTTGTCCAGCTCCCGCGCGATCGCCCGCTTGTCGGCGATCGTGAAATCGACGCCCTGGGTCTGCGCACCGTCGCGCAGGGTCGTGTCGAAGAGATAAATGCGGTTGCTGTCGGTCATCGCTGCGATCCCGGGCCGTCCTGGCCTCTGTTATGCTTCCCGGCGCCAGGTGGTGCCGTCCGGGCCATCCTCAAGCACCACGCCCCTGGCCGCAAGGTCGGCGCGGATGCGGTCCGCCTCGGCGAAATCGCGATCGGCGCGGGCCTGTTTGCGGCGGGCGATCGCGTCCTCGATCTCGGCCGGCGACAGGCCGTCCTCGGCGCCGGCGGCGGACTGGAACCAGGCCTCCGGGTCCCCCTGTACCAGGCCCAGCAGGGCACCACCGGCGAGCATCCGGCCTTTCAGCGATGCCTGATCGGCGGTGTCGCCGGATTTGTTCAGCCGGGACGCCAACTCGTGCAGCTGCGACAGCGCCAGTGGCGTGTTCATGTCGTCTTCCAGCGCTGCCAGCAGATCATCGGACGGCCCTGCCGGCGGGTCCGGCTCGACATCCGCGACCGAGCGCAGGGCGCCATAAAGCCGGTCGAGCTGGGCCTTGGCCTGGCGCAGCGACTCCTTGCTGAAGTCCAGCGGCTGGCGGTACTGACCGGCCAGCAGGGACAGCCGGATCGCCTCGCCGGGCACCTCCTTCAGCAGGTCGTGGACCGTGTAGTAGTTGCCGAGCGACTTCGACATCTTCTCGCCTTCGACGGTCAGATAGCCGTTGTGCATCCAGAAGCGGGCCATGCGCTCGGTGCCGTCGGCGCAACGGCTCTGGGCGATCTCGTTCTCATGATGCGGGAAGATCAGATCCTGGCCACCGCCATGGATGTCGAAGGTCTCCCCCAGATAGCGCTTGGCCATGGCCGAGCATTCGATATGCCAGCCCGGGCGGCCGCGGCCCCAAGGGCTGTCCCAGCCGGGCTGGTCGTCTGTCGAGGGCTTCCAGAGCACGAAATCGGCCGGGTCGCGCTTGTTGGCCGCCACGTCGACGCGAGCGCCGGCAATCAGCTCGTCGCGGCTGTGCCGCGACAGCCGGCCGTATTCGGCCATGGACGGCACGTCGAACAGCACCTCGCCCCCGGCGGCATAGGCATGCCCCTTGGCGATAAGCTGCTCGATCATCGCCACCATCTCGGCGATGTGCCCGGTGGCGCGCGGTTCCAGGTCGGGCGCCAAGGCGCCCAATGCCGCCATGTCGTCCTGATAGATGCGCGCCGTACGCCGGGTCAGCGCGTCGATGGGCTCGCCGGTCTCCTTCGACGCTTTGATGATCTTGTCGTCGATATCGGTGAAGTTGCGGACATAGGTCACCGTCGCATCCGGATAAAGATGCTTGAGCAGCCTGTACAGCACGTCGAACGCCACCACCGGCCGCGCGTTGCCGACATGGGCCGGTTCGTAGACTGTCGGGCCGCAGACATACATGCCGATGCGCTGCGGATCGAGCGGGACGAAGGTCTCCTTCGCCCGGGTCAGGGTGTTGTAGAGCGTGAGGGCCATCGCCCCGCCTCCGGCTGCCAGCGCCCGGCCCGGGCACGCGTGCCGGCCAGGGGGCGCGCAACCTAGCAAACCCGAACGCAAATGGTCCATGCGTGATCTGGCGCAAGGCGCCGGCATGGCTCTGCCGCTACCCGTGTTCGATCAATCGAATCCGGAGTGCGTGCATGTCGGAACAACCGAACGCGACCTTTCCCATCATCGACGTGACCGCCGAAACGGTCGCCGATACCGGCTTCTTCTGCCTGCAGAGCCGGCGCAAGGCGGACGGCTATCAGCGCAAGCTCGGGTGGCTGCAGCAACGGTTCGCGGAAGGCATGCGGATCAAGATGCTTGGAGGCGGCGGGAGGGGCTTCATCGAGTACATCCCCGGCGACCATGCCTGGCGCCCCATCGAGGCCGCCGGATACATGGTCATCCACTGCATCTGGGTGGTGGGGCGCAGCAAGGGCCAGGGCGGCGGCCGGCAATTGCTGGAGGCCTGCATCGACGATGCGCGGCAGGCCGGAATGAAGGGCGTCGCCATGGTGACGAGCGAAAAGACCTGGCTGGTCGGAAAATCGTTCCTGCTCAGCCACGGGTTCAAAGAGGTGGAGACCGCGCCGCCGGCCTTCACGCTGATGGTCAAGCCGTTCTCGGATGGGCCACTGCCACGGTTCAGCGGCGATTGGGACAACAAGGCGGCCCGCTACGGCCGTGGCCTGACGATCGTCCGCACCGACCAGTGCCCCTACATCCCGGATGCCGCGGCGCTGATGCACAAATGCGCCGCCGACAACGGCATCGAAAGTCGCGAGGTCACCCTGACCAGCGCGGCCGACATACGCCAATCGGCGCCATCAGCTTACGGCGTCTACAACGCCGTGCTGGATGGCGCGCTCTTCAGCTATCACTGGCTGACCGAGAAGGATTTCAGCAAGCGTTTGGCGGAGCGGTAAATTCAGGGACAGCTATTTTAAGGGGACAGTATACTTAACATTTAAAGGGGACAGTATACTTAACTCATGGACTCTGACTGGGCATGCCTGGCACCAAAGTCCTATGAGTTAAGTATACTGTCCCCTTTAAATGTTAAGTATACTGTCCCCTTAAAATAGCTGTCCCTGAATGTTCGCCGGCTCACATGGCCGGCGGGTTGGCCAGCACGCTGAGGGTCTCCTCCGCATCGTGGCGGCGGCGGACACGGGCGCGGGCGGCGGAGAGCCACTCGGCCCAGTCGTTGAGCTCGTAGTTCGACTCCGGCTCGGCCTGGCCCGTCGAGGACAGCGGCGTGTGGAACACCATGCGGTAGACCGACTCATAGGCCTCCATGGCAGCCCGGAAATTGCCGGCATCCTCGGCGCAGGCGGCAAGGTTGTAGGCCACGGCCGGGTCGCGGACGCCGGATTGCGCCATGCGCTGCCAGACGGTACAGGCGGCACCCGGCTGGCCGTCGCCGACCAGGTCCGAGGCCTGCTCGAACTGCGCCTCCTGGGCATCCGTCAGGCTGTCGCCCTCCTTCAGGAAGGACACCTGGAAGGTCTCCGGATAGGGGGCGATGTCGCGATGGATGCGATCGGCGGCGTTCTGGGCCAGCTGGGACCGCAAGGTATCGACCGAGCGGCCGAAATCATTGTTCATCAGCCGGGTCATCAGCACCACCGGGTCATCGCCGGTCGACACGCATTCGGTGGTCGAGCGGCTGGCACGGCCGGGACGCGGATTATAGATGTTCTGTCCGGTCTCCACGTCCAGGCCCTGGGCGGCGAAATCCATGGTGACCGTGATCTCGACGCATTGCCGCACCTCGACCGAGCTGCTGACGCAGGCGCCGGCGGCATCGCGGGTATGGCAAATCTCGTTGGTCTGCGGCGGCAGAAGCTCGGTGTTGGAATCGTAGCTGGTCTGGCCCATCAGGATGGCGCGGGCGTTGACCGAGCGGGCGTAGTTCATCGCCTCGGCCGGATCGACATTGCCGATGGCGACCGAACGGCCGCCATGCAGCCGGACCGGGCCGTGCACGTCGAAGACCGGACGGCCCTGCAGCCGCACGCGCTCCAGGCTTGAAGACAGCCGATTGGCGACGTCCTGCCCACCCTCGCCGGTGAATTCGACGACGGCGACGTCGTGGCGCATGGCGAGCTCGAGGTTTTCCGGCGCCATCATCTGCTGGCGGGAGATTTCCTGGGTGCTGCTGCAGCCGGCGAGGAACGCGGCGGCCAGTCCCGACGCGATGAGGCCCGAAACCAATCGGGAGATGCGGAAGGCCATGACAATGTCCTTGCTTGCTATGCGAGGGGCCCGGAATTCGGCGGCGCGCAGCCTACCGGCCGTGCCCTAATGGCCGGTTAATCGGGTGAACCGAGGTCCGGAACGGCCGCAGCGGAGGGCCGCAGCAGGATCGCGACCCTGATCTCCCAGAATCTCGGGCGGCCATCGACGAAGGACCCTCTCAGCCGCTCGACCCAGAGCCGCGCCTCGTGTCCGGCGACGGTATCTTCCATCACGATCCCGTCCGCGTTGGGCAGTTCGGCCCAGTCATCGCCATGGACCCTGTGCAGCCGCACGACATTCCCTGCCAAGTCGAACGTGGCCGCATCGTCTGCACCGACCTGCACGGTGAACACGCCGGTCGATCGCTGAAAGGCCCAATACCATGACCTGCCATCCGGTCCGGTCGCCTCGCCGTCCGAAAGCTCGGAATAGCTGAACACGCGGGGAAAGATCAGTTGCTCGTACCCGTCAACAGCCAGGACGGTCTGTGCCGTGTAGAAGAATTCGGCCGTGTTCCAGTTCTTCCAGTCGATCTCCTGCGAGATGGCCGCAAGCACATCGTCCGGGTTCGCATCGTCCGCCGGAAATCCGTCGTCGAACCAGTCGTCGAGAACATGGAGACGACCGGTACGGTTGAGGTAGCGAACAATCGAAACGACATCGCGGCGTTGGGACGGGTCGGAAACATCGGCTGTCGCGGACCGAAGGACACGGCCGTCGCCAAAGAGCCCGGCATCCGTCAGCAGCGAGACCAGCCGCCCGGTCTGGCTCTGTAGCGATACGTTGGCCGCACCCCATGGTCCGAACGCAGAAAGCGTCAGCAGCACCGCCAGTGCGAGCGGCAGGAGAGCGAGTCGCCGGTCTTGCCATACGAGGAGAATCGCGATCGCCGATGCCAGCCAGACAGCGAGCACGCCCAGCAGGTATCGCGGTTCGGTCACGCCATAGGCTGTCATGCGCTCCACCGCGGCGACCACGAGCAAGGCCAGCGGCAAGGCCAGGGCGTAGGGGAGGTAGCGATGGAAGAGCCGCACATGCACCGGCCCCGACCCACGCAACGGCCAGGCCACCAGATAAGTCGCAAGGCCGAACCCCGCATAGCTTGAGACGATCGTCGCGACCTGTCCGCTGGGAAGCTCCCAAAGCGCCAGGATGCGAACCAGATAGGCGTAGACGATCGCCGTGTAGCCAATGGCCAGCGGCACCAGCACGTAGGAGATCAAGACCGACAACGCCCTTGGGCATTGCGCGCGCGCCGGTGCGTCGAAACCCAGCGGCACACGCGCCAGGGCGAGCCAGGGACAGAAAACGGCGAAGCCCGTCGTGGTGATGTCGGACCTGAGCCGGTAGGGCACCCGCCAGCCGAAGAGCTCCTCGATAGCCCACAGCGCCAACATGATGCCCAGGACGAGGATGAGCGCCGCGAGGAATGCGAAGGCGGCACCCAGCCAGGATGTCCGGTTGAAGTCCCAGAACGCCGACGTGCTCGCACCGTGGGAGAGAAACGGTGCGACCATGGCCAGGAGGATCATCGCCGGACCCAGGAACAGTATGGTCTCGCTCCCGGCGTGCAGGGCGGGCTGATCGGCGAAGACCTTGAGCGCGAGGACTCCCAGCCCGACGGACACCAGGAGGCCATGCCGGCCAAGGCCCCAGCCTCGGCTTTCGGCGATGAGCCTCGCGGACAGCGACCAGAAGAACGCCAACACGGCGAACGTCAGAATTCGATCGACGCCATCGCTGCCGATCCCATGCGGCAACCAGTCGTGGTTCCATGCAATCCGTGTCAGACAGAACAGCAGCCCCGCTCCGAGCGGGAGCGGAAACCGGAGCACCGTGGCCGCCATGCCGGCAAGGTGCGTGCGAAAGATGGATTGCAACGACATCGCGGCCTCCGTCCGGAACTGACGGCGCCAGGGGCCACGCCGCCCCCACGGCGCGACGGCTATTGATCCAATCCGGTGTGTCGTCCGTGCGGCGAAAAATGGGCGCCGAAATGCAATCTTTGGTTAGAGCGCGTCGCCTGACAGTCGCGCCAGCGCCGCGGAGCGGCCGATCAGCGGCAGCAGCGCCTTGAGCTCGGGGCCGTGCTCTCGGCCGGTGAGAGCCAGGCGGAGCGGCCGGAAGAGGGCCTTGCCGCGGCGGCCCGTTGCCGATTTGACGGCCGCGGTCCAGGTGCCGAAGGTTTCGCCGTCCCAGGGTTCGGGCGGCAGGAGCTTTGCGGCCTCTGCCAGGAAATCGGGCTCTTCGGCGACCGGCTCGATCGGGCCCTTTGCCACCTGCCACCAATCGCCGATGTCGGACAGCCGCGACAGGTTGGGGCGGACGGCGTGCCAGAAATCCGCGTCGATCTCGTGCAGGCCGAGAGCGGCGATCCGGTCGGAGACGGCAGGGAACTGGGTCTCGTGGAGGAGCCGGGCGTTGAGCCTTCCGAGCTCCTCGGGATCGAATTTCGGCGTGCCGCGGGCGAACTTGCCGAAATCGAAGGTGACGATCAGCGTATCGAGATCGGGCAAAGGCTCGACCGGGTCCGAGGTTCCAAGACGGCCGAGCAGGCTGGCGACGGCCATGGGCTCAAGCCCGGTCTCCTCGCGCAGGGTCTCCAGGCTCAGGCTGCCGAGGCGTTTGGACAGGCTCTTGCCGGCCGCGTCGGCCAGCAGCGGCAGATGCGCGAAGGCCGGCGGCTCGGCGCCCAGCGCCTGGATGAGCTGGATATGCATGGCGGTGTTGGCGACATGGTCCTCGCCGCGCACGACATGGGTGACGGCAAGGTCGATGTCGTCGACCACCGAGCCGATGTGATAGAGCGGCCGGCCGTCCTCGCGGATCAGCACCGGGTCGGACAGGTCGCGGCCCTCGAAATGCACCGGGCCGCGCACCAGATCGGTCCAGTCGATCGCCGCGTGGTCCAGCTTGAAGCGCCAGTGGGGGTGCCGCCCCTGCCCTTGCAGCTCTGCACGCTCGGCATCCGTCAGGGCCAGGGCGGCGCGGTCGTAGATCGGCGGCAGGCCGCGCGACAGCAGGCTCTTGCGCTTCAGCGACAGCTCTTCCGGGGTCTCGTAGCAGGGGTAGAGGCGGCCATCGGCCTTCAGGCGGTTGATCGCGTCGTCGTAGCGCGCGGTGCGGTCCGACTGGCGTACGCGATCGTCCCAACGGAGGCCGAGCCAGGCCAGATCGCGATCGATCGCGTCGGCGAACTGCGGCGTGCACCGCTCACTATCCGTGTCATCGAGCCGCAGCAGGAACCGGCCGCCGGCCCTGCGCGCGAACAGCCACGCGACCAGGGCGGTGCGGGCGTTTCCGACATGCAGCAGGCCGGTCGGGCTTGGCGCGAAGCGGGTGACAACGCTCATCGGCAGGGTTTCCATTCGGGCGCAACGGCGCCGGGCGGCCGACCTATCCCGCGCCGCCGCCCCGGCTGTCAAGCATCAGGCGCGGGCTTTAAGTCTCCGAAACCAAATCCTTGTAAGGATTGGGCAATCGCACCGAGCTGCAGGGGCATCCGCACCGCAATGACCGATCAACCGGCCGCGCTGGACATCTCCGGCCTGAGCAAACGCTTCGACCGGCCCGCCGTGGACGGGTTGGACCTGACCGTCCGGTCCGGCGAGTTCTATGCGCTGCTGGGGCCGAACGGCGCCGGCAAGACGACCACCCTGCGGATGGTCGCCGGGCTGCTGCGGCCGGATGCGGGCGCGATCTCGGTGTTCGGGATCGACGCACTCGCCGACCCGATCGCGGCCAAACGGGTGATCGCCTGGGTGTCGGACGAGCCGATGATCTACGACAAGCTGACGCCGCTGGAGTACCTGGAGTTCGTCGCCGGGCTGTGGAGCATCGATGCCGCGACGGCCGAGGCCCGGGCGCGCGGGCTGATCGAATGGCTCGGCCTGGCGCCGCATGCCGACGAGCGCTGCCAGAGCTTCTCCAAGGGCATGCGGCAGAAGGTGGCGCTGGCCGGCGCCCTGGTGCACGAGCCGCGGCTGATCATCCTCGACGAGCCGCTGACCGGGCTCGACGCCGGCTCGGCACGGCAGGTGAAGGACGTGCTGGCGGGCCGGGTGCGCGACGGCGCGACGGTGATCATGACGACCCACATCCTGGAGGTCGCCGAGCGCATGGCCGAACGCATCGGCGTTATCGCCGCCGGTCGCCTGATCGCCGAGGGCACGCTGGAGGAATTGCGGCGGGAGAGCCGCGGCGACGGCGGCAGCCTGGAGGACATCTTCCTGGAACTGGTCGCCGAGCAGGACGCCGCCGCCTGATGCAGCCGGCAACGCTGACCTGGTTCGCCCGGCATGAGCTGAGCCTGGCCTGGCGCGACGGCTGGTCGATGATGACCGCCGGCAAGCGCGGACGCGAACCCATCGTGGCGGCGGCCCTGGTGGTGTTCGCGGCGCTGATGCACCTGTTGGCCTACGCGGTGATCGCGCCGGCGGCCCGGGCCGGCATCGTGCCGGACAAGGCGACCCTGACCCTGGTGACCGGCGGCGCGCTGCTGTCCTGGTCGCTGATGCTGTCCCAGGCGATGGAATCGGTGACCCGGGCCTTCTATGCCCGCGCCGATCTGGATCTGATCCTCTCTTCGCCGGCCTCGGCACGCCGGCTGTTCACGATCCGGCTCAGCGCCATCGCGCTGATCACCATGATGCTGTCGATGCTGCTGGCCGGGCCCTTCGTGAACGTGCTGGCGATCCTCGACGATCCGCGCTGGCTCGCCGCCTATGGGGTGCTGGGCGCCATGGGCGCGGTGTCGGCGGCGCTTGCGGTGGCGGCGACGGTGGCGATGTTCCGCATCCTGGGACCGCGCCGCACCCGGCTGATCGCCCAGATCGTCGCCGCGGTGGTCGGCGCGGCCTTTGCGATCGGCGTGCAGGCGGCGGCCATCCTGACCTATGGCAAGGTCTCGCGGCTGACGCTGTTCCAGTCCGACGGCTTCATCGCCAGGACGCCGGACCTGGCGAGCCCGGTCTGGTGGCCGGCCCGGGCCGCCATGGGCGACCTGGGGCTGCTGTTCTGGGTCCTGTCCGCCAGCCTGATCGTGCTGGCCATCGCGATCAGCGTGTTCTCGGCCCGGTTCGGGGATCACGTCATTGCCGCGTCGAGCATCGGCCATGCGGCAAAGGCCAATCTGCGCCGCTTGACACGCTTCCGCCAGGCCTCGACCAAACAGGCCCTGCGCCGAAAGGAATGGGCCCTGCTGCGGCGCGATCCCTGGCTGGTCTCCCAGACCCTGATGCAGATCCTCTATCTGCTGCCGCCGGCTCTGCTGCTGTGGCGCAACTACGGCGAGGATCTCGAGACGCTGGTGATCGTCGTGCCCGTGCTGGCGATGGCGTCGGGGCAATTGGCGGGCGGCCTCGCCTGGCTGGCGGTCTCCGGCGAGGACGCGCCGGATCTGGTCTCCACGGCGCCGATCTCCGCCCGCCAGATCCTGCAGGCAAAGGTCGAGGCGGTGATGGGCGCGATGGCGATCGTCGTCGGCCCCTTGCTGCTGGCCCTGGCCTTCGCAGCGCCGGATATCGCGCTCGTGGCAACCCTGGGGATCGCGGCCGCGTCGCTCTCGGCGACGGTGATCCAGATCTGGTTCCGGGCCCAGGCAAAGCGCAGCAACTTCCGCCGCCGCCAGACCTCCTCCCGGATCGCCACATTCGCCGAGGCGATGTCGTCCATCCTGTGGGCGGCCACGGCGGGCCTGGCTGCCGCCGGGTCCTGGTTCGCCATCCTGCCCGGCATCCTGGCACTCGGCGTGCTCGGCGGCGTGCGCATGGTCCGGCCCAAGCCCGAAGGCGCGGCGGCCTAGCCGAGCCTACGGATACGGAAACCCGAATTGGAAGCCGATCAGGCGGTCGTCCTCGTAGGCGTAGGTGGCGCGGTAGACCGGCATGTTGAAGCGCCGGAGGATCGCCGACTCGCCGGCCAATTCATAGACCGCCGTGGCGCCGATCAGCTCGTCGGGCTCGCCGATCAGCGCCTCAACATCGGCGCGGACCATGCCGAGGCGGATGCCCTTGCGGCTGACGAAGGCGTCGGGCTGGCCGGGGAGGATGGGTTGGGAGAATTCCCGGCGCCGATAGCTGACCGATGCGGTCGCGACGCTGTAGCGCTCGCTGCCCGGATGAACGGTCAACGTGAGCACCTGGCTGCCATCGGCGTTGGAAAAGCGGAACAGGGTAGAGGCGGCCGCCTGGACCTGTGCACCGTCCGCGCCCGACAGGACCGGCCCGGTCTCCGCGGGCGACAGCAAAGGAAGCCCGTTGATGGCCAGGTCGACGATCGCATCGCTGGCGGCCCCGGCCGGCGATGCCGAAGCGGACATGGCCAGCAAGGCAGCCGCGATCAACCCATTGAAGCGCCGCATGGCTCCTATCCGATCAGGTCGATGAAGGCGTTGGTGATGGGGTAGCGGCGGTCGCGGCCGAAGGATCGTCGGGTGAGCTTGACGCCGGGCGGCGCCTGCCGGCGCTTGTATTCAGCCCGGTCGAGCATGCGCCAGACCCGGTTGACGGTCTGCTGGTCGTGGCCGCGGGCGACGATTTCGGCGACGCCCATCTCGCGCTCGATCAGGCATTCCAGGATGTCGTCCAGCGCGTCGTAGGGCGGTAGCGTGTCCTGGTCCGTCTGGTCGGGCTTGAGTTCGGCGGAAGGCGGCTTGGTGATGATGCGCTCGGGGATGACCCGGCCGGCGGGGCCCAGGACGTCGGCGGGGTGGATCTGGTTGCGCCAGCGGGACAGCTCGAAGACCGTCGTCTTGTAGACGTCCTTCAACACCGAATAGCCGCCGCACATATCGCCGTAGAGCGTCGCGTAGCCGACCGACATCTCCGACTTGTTGCCGGTGGAGAGCACCATGGCGCCATGCTTGTTGCTGAGCGCCATCAGGGTGAGGCCGCGGGAGCGGGCCTGGATGTTCTCCTCCGTCGTGCCGGCATCGGTGCCGTTGAACAGCGGTTCCAGCATGCCGCCGAAGGCGCCCATGGCCGGCTCGATGGAGACCTCGTCCAGCCGGGCGCCGATCAGGTTGGCCAGCTCGGCCGCGTCCTCGAGGCTTTCGGTCGAGGTGTAGGGCGACGGCATCATCACGCAATGCACCCGCTCCGGGCCCAGCGCATCGACCGCGACGGCGGCGCTGAGCGCGCTGTCGATGCCGCCGGACAGACCGAGCAGGACGCCGGGAAAGCGGTTCTTGTTCACATAGTCCCGCAGGCCCAGGACCATGGCGCGATAGATCGCCTCCAACCCGTCCGCCGGCGCGGCGCGGTCGGCGACCGTGCAGGTCCAGCCGTCGGTCTCGGGGTCGCGCGACCACGATGTGAGCATGATGTGGGTTTGGAAGGCCGGCGCCTGGGCCTTCAGTTCCTTGTCGGCACCGAGCACGAAGGAGGCGCCGTCGAAGACCAGCTCGTCCTGGCCGCCGACCTGGTTCACATAGATCAGCGGCAGGCCGCTTTCGGAGACGCGCGCCACCGCCAACGACAGGCGCTCGTCGAGCTTATCGCTCTCGTAGGGGCTGCCGTTCGGGACCACCAGGATCTCTGCCCCGGATTCCTCCAGGCATTCGGTGACATCCGGGGTCCACATGTCTTCGCAGACCATCAGGCCGAGCCGCACCCCGCGCACATTGATCGGCCCCGGCACCGGGCCCGCGGCAAAAACCCGCTTCTCGTCGAACACGCCGTAGTTCGGCAGGTCGTGCTTGAAGCGCATGCCGGCGACCTTGCCGCCATCCAGTAGCAGGGCCGCGTTGTAGGTGGCGCCCTCGTGCCGCCAGGGCGCGCCGACGATCATCGCCGGGCCGCCATCGGCGGTCTCCTCGGCCAGGCGGGAGACACCGGCCTCGACCACGTCCAGGAAGAACGGCTTGAGCACGAGATCCTCCGGCGGGTAGCCGCAGACCGTCAGCTCGGAGAACACGACGAGGTCGGCGCCCATCGTAGCGGCCTCGGCCCGGGCCTCGCGCAGCCTGGCCAGGTTGCCGTCGATATCGCCGACAATCGGGTTGACCTGGGCCAGGGCGATGGCGAGTTGGTCTGTCACCGATCCGTCTCCTGCAAAATTCGGCGCGCACACTAGCGTATCGGCGGCCGGGGCGACATCCGCGCAGTCAATCCTGCTGCCCGGTTTCCTTCCGGCGGCGGCTGTGCTTGGCGATCGCCTTATACATCCGCCCCTGCTTGCGGGCCCGCAGGCGCTCCTCGCGCTTCGACGCCTCGGACTGACGCCGGGCAGCATGCGCCAGCTCGCCCTTGAGCTTCAGATAGCTATGGAAGCGGGCTTCGTCCAGCGTGCCGGACTCGACGGCGCCCCGGACCGCGCAGCCGGGCTCGGACTCGTGGGCGCAATCGCGGAACTTGCAGGTCTGCGCCAGATCCTCGATGTCGGCGAAGGCGCCGCGCAGGGCGTCCTCGTCGCCCCACATCTGCAGCTCGCGCATGCCCGGTGTGTCGATCACGACGCCGCGGCCGGGCAGGACGAACAGCTCGCGATGGGTGGTCGTGTGGCGGCCCTTGGAATCGTCCTCGCGCACTTCGCCGACCGCCATTGCCTCGGCTCCCAACAGGCGGTTGACCATGGTCGACTTGCCGACGCCCGACGAGCCGATGAAGGCGACGGTGCGGCCGTCCCGGATGTAGCCCTCGACGGCGTCGAAGCCCTCGCCCTGCTTGGCGCTCAGCGTGTGGATGTCGACACCCATGGCGACCGCCTCGACCTCGGTCCGTTGCGCCTGCGGGTCGTCGCTGAGATCGGCCTTGTTGAGCAGCACCACGGGGTCGGCGCCGCTGTTCCAGCACAAGGCCAGATAGCGTTCCAGCCGGCGCAGGTTGAAGTCGTCATCCAGCCCCATGACGATGAACGCGGTGTCGATATTGGCCGCCACCACCTGCGCTCCGGTGACGGTGCCGGCGCGCTGCCGGGCGAAGCCGCCGCGGCGTGGCAGGAGCGCGTGGATCGACGCGGTTTCCCCGGCCTCATGCGGCAACAGGGCGACCCAGTCGCCGACGGCCGGCCGGTCCTGGTCCTCCGCCCCGCCGGGCCGGAACCGGCCGGAAAGCTCGGCCATGACCGTGTCCCGTGCGGTCATGACGAAGTAGCTGTAAGGGTCCTGGCGCACGACCCGAGCCGGGACCAGGTCCGGCAGGTCGAGCGCCTTCAGATGTTCGTTGAATTCGGGGATCCACCCCAAGGCGTCCAATGTCATTGCAGCCCTTGGCGTCCGCCACGCGGACGCGCTTCCGATCTGTGGATACTGTCGGAGATTCCGGACCGGGTCCGGACGCGTTCGCTGCCCGGCCGCCGGAGCGATCCGGCGCCGGCCTCAAGGCCGAAGGGCGCGACGGTCTGGGCTATTGGACAAGCATGAGCGGGGTGTCTAGCACGGCAGGCCGCCCGCCGACAATGGCGGCCGAATTGGGTCTCGTGCCTGGAACAGGGTGGTGGCCGTGAAGCCGAAGCCCTCACCCGGCCTGCCTGCGGCAGTCCACCCTCTCCCAGTGGGAGAGGGTACGTTGCGGCGACCGCGCTCAACCCTCTCCCTCTGGGAGAGGGTGGCGAGCGCAGCGAGCCGGGTGAGGGCAGTGCTGCGCTCGCCAAACATCGGGCATCAGAACTTCGTCACCTCGACCCGCCATTCGGGGCCGGAGCTGACGCCGTGGGTGCCGGCGAAATTGCCCCAGTTGATGGCGAAGGACACGTTGTTGATGCTGTTGAGATAGACCAGCGGATCGTCCTGCGGCACGTCGCCGAAGGTCGACACGTAGGGGATCTTGGCGTCATAGACCAGATCCTCGCCGTTGAAGATCTTCACGCCAACGTCGGTCCCCTTCTCCACGCCGAGCTGGTTGAAGGTGTCGCGGTCGATGTTGGTCCAGACATTGCCGTACTGCACGTCCAGGATCGGGATCGTGCCGGTTACGGTCGAGCCCTCGACGGCCGCCTGCTGGTAGTCCAGCCGGTGCACCGCCGGCGGCAGTTCCGGGCCGATCTCCTCGAAGGCCGCCCGACCCGAGGCGATGTAGGCGGCGGTGTAGGAATACACGTCGCGGCCGTGGAAGGTGTAGGACTGCTCCGACCCGGCCAGACGGTACCGGCTCTCGTCGATCTCCCGCACCGCGGCGATGCCGAGCGTGTCGGCCACCAGGGTCAGCGTGCCGTTGTCCGGCGAGACGAAGTAGTGGCCGGACTCGGTCTTCAGCACCACCGACTTGCGATCGGTGCCGACGCCGGGGTCGACCACGGACACGAACACCGTGCCCGGCGGCCAGTAGGTCGCCGTGGTGTTCAGGCGGTAGGCCCCTTCCCAGATGTTGAACGGCGGAATCTCATGGGTCAGGTTCTCCAGCCGCAACGTCGGGTCGACCGAGGTGGCGACCCCGCGCATGGCCGAGACCGCGCCGTCCTTCAGCCCGAAATCGGACTGGTAGACGACGATCCCGTTGGGTTCCTCCGCCTGTGCGGGCATCGTCACCGCCGCGTACAGCAGGGCCGCGGTCCAGGCCGAGGCCAGCGTCATTCCCAAAATTTTCATCGGACCCATCCTGCGCCTCCATTGGATTCTGATTTCGCGCGAGGCGGAATGATTCCACACTCCGCCGGACGCGGCGAGGCTTTCGGTGCCGGCCGCACGGCTCAGGGCCCCGCCGGGCCCGCTCTTGAGGAAGCGGCCGCAGATGGGCCTCGACAAGACCAGCCAGCTCGATCGCATGATCGCCCGCCTCTCCGCCCAGCGCGACCATCTGGAAGCGGCGGCGATCGCCATCCACGACGTGCCGGGCCCGGTGCTGGAGATCGGGCTGGGCAAGGGGCGCACCTATGACCATTTGCGCCTGCTGTTCGCGGACCGCGAGATCTTCGCCTTCGACGGCAGCGTGCATGCCCCGCCGAGCCGGGTGCCGGACGCGGATCACCTGTTCGTCGGAAACTTTCGCGAGACTCTCTTGGCTGCCGCGGACCGGCTTCCCGGCCCGGCCGCCCTGGCCCATGCCGATTTCGGCAGCGAGGACCGGGACCGGGACGCGGAGCAGGCCACATGGCTCGGCCCGCTGATCGATGGTCTGATGGCGCCGGGCGGCGTGGTGATCAGCGACCGGTCGCTGAGCGTCGGCGGCTGGTCGGTGATCGACCGACCGCAGGGGGCTTGGGCATACTTCATGTGGCGGGTGGCCAGATAGGCGGACACGCGCCTGGTGGCGCCACTCTGACCGAACAGCCTGGGGAGGACCGATCGCATGACACCGCATATCGAGGCCGCGGCGGACGATTATGGAGAGATCGTCCTGCTGCCCGGCGACCCGCTGCGCGCCAAATGGATCGCCGAGACGTTCTTCGACGACGCGCGCTGCGTGAACCGGGTGCGGAACTGCCTGGGCTTCACCGGCTTCTACGAAGGCACGCGGGTCAGCGTTCAGGCGACCGGCATGGGACAGCCGTCGCTGTCGATCTACGTGACCGAATTGCTCACCAAATATGGGGTGAACACGCTCGTTCGCGTGGGAACCTGCGGCGGTCTGAACGAACGCGTTGAGATACGCGACACCATCATCGCCATGACCGCCTGCACGGACAGCGGCATGAACCGGGCGACATTCGGCCAGTTCGATTTCGCGCCGGCGGCGGATTTCGGGTTGTTGCGCCGCGCCGTCGCGACCGCCGAGCGGCTCGGCAAGCGCCATCACGTGGGCACGATCGTGTCCGGCGACACCTTCTACAACGAGGACGGCATCGCGGTTTACGACCGGCTCAGGACCCATGGCGTTCTCGGCGTGGAGATGGAGACAAGCGCGCTCTACACGCTGGCCGCCAGGCACGGCGCGCGCGCCCTGTCCATCTGCGCCATGAGCGACTGTCTGCTGACCGGCAAGGAGATCGATTCCGGCGAGCGGCAGTCGACACTGACCGACCTGGTGGAACTGTCGCTGAAAACGGTCGCGGGCGCCCAGCCGGACTAGGCGCCAGGCCGGGCCGGGCTAGTTGCCCGAGGGGACCTGCCAGATCCTGGCGGTCCAGTCCGAGGACGAGGTGGCAACCATCGTTCCATCGGGGCTGAACACCACATCGCTGAGCGGCCCGGTATGGCCCTCGAGCACCGCAAGGACCGCGCCCGTCTCCGCATCCCAGATGCGCGCGGTGCCGTCCACCGAGGCGGTGGCGACGCGGCGTTCATCCGGGCTGAAGGAGGCCCAATAGACGATATCCGAGTGGCCGGTGAATATGGTCAGCGACCGGCCGGATTTGGCGTCCCAGAGCCGCGCGGTGCGGTCGTCGGACCAGGACAGAACGCGGTCGCCGCCCGATCCGAACACCGCCCCGCCGATGAAATCCGAATGGCCGTGCAACGTGGCCAGCGGGCTGCTGGCCGAAGCCGGCCAGACCCACAGCGTGTCGTCGTAGCGTGAGGCGACGAACCACGGACCATCGGCTCGGAACACCACGTCCTCGGGCTCGGAATCCGACAGCACATAGTCCTGGACCATCCGCCGGGGGTCGACATCCCAGAGGATCAACCGGGAGGTGTTCGCGAAGGTGACGGTCTGCCTGCTGTCGGGGCTGAAGCGGGCATACCAGACGATGTCCCGGTGCCCTTTCAGGACGCTGAGCTGACGACCAGTGCGGACATCCCATACGCGCGCCGAATGATCATCCGAAGAGGTCACGGCCAGGCGGCCGTCGGGGCTGAACTCGATCTCGTTCACGCCCTGGCGATGGCCGCTGAGGATCGCTATGGACTCGCCGGTCACGCCATCCCAGAGCCGCGCGGTCCCATCCGCCGAGGCCGTCGCCGCCATCCGGCCGTCGGGGCTGAACACCACCCAGTTGATGAGGTCGGCATGGCCGCGGAGCACGGCGATCAGATCGCCGGTCCGGCTGTTCCACAGACGCGCGGTGCCGTCGCCGGATGCCGTCAGCACCCGTTGGCTGTCGGGACTGAACGAAGCGATGAAGACGGCGTCGGAATGGCCGCTGAGAACGAGGCTCTCCTGCGCCCGCAGCGTGCCGGTCCACCCAACCGCCAGAACGAAGAGAACGGCGGCAGTCGCGGCCGATCGGAGGACCGTCGACAGCGCCAATCCAAGCGCACCGAAAGGAAGTGTGTCGAACCGAACGCTTCGCATGACGCCCCCGCCTTCTCCATGAACGACGGCATCATGGGCGCCGACCGTTAAAGAAGGATTTGCCGAAAACGAATATCGACGGACCTAAACTTCAACTTCTGCGCGAACCATACCATCGCGGCCTATTCGGGTGGATGGCGCAAGAGGAACTCGCGGCCGACCTTGACCCGCGGCTGGCCGTCATATTCTACGATATCGGCTGTCGCATAGGTCTCACTCCAGCGCTCCGGCAGGTAGCTGCCGGTGCCGACCACGTCGATCGGCGCCTGGGCCAGCGCCATGACCCGGCATTTTGCGGGGTTGAAGCCGCTGGAGGCGACGATCCGGACCTTGTCGAAGCCGGCCTCGTCGAGACGGTCACGGAGAAAATGGACAGCGGCGGCGGAGACGCCAGGGCCGATCAGGTAGCGCAGCTCGGTCTCGTCGCGATAGCCGCGGATCGCCGCCGGGACGTGGCGCTCGAGGACGGCGTAGGAGCTTGGCGGGTCGAGCCCTTCGAGATAGCGGCCGCCCGGCGTGTCGATGCGGACGCTGAGCTCGCCGGCGGCGGCCAGGTCGGAGAAACGCCGGCAGACATCGAGGCTGTCGGTCACCTCCTGGCCGAAATAATCCACCAGCACGGTCAGCGGCGTGTCCGGCTGCGCCTCGTGGAACATCTCGGTCGCCCGCACCGTCGAGTTGGCGTAGCCGATCAGGGCGTGCGGCATGGTGCCGAAGCCCTTCTCCTGGCCGAAGAAATGCGCCGTGGCGTCGGTGGCGTTGCCGATGAAGCCCTTCGCACCCACCTTGCGGCGGGCGCGCTCCGACCCGACGCTGGCGGCATAGGCCATCATCTCGGCCATCTCCATGCCGGCGCAGTGGCGGGCATCCATGGCCAGGAAGCCGACGCCGGGCAGGTCGGTGCACATGGTGTAGGCGTTGTAGGCCGCCACGCAGCACGGGCCGATCTTCTGCAGCAGCAGCGTCTCGGTGTCGATGAGGTGGTAGAGCGGGCCAGTGACGTACATCAGCGGCTCGCCGGCGCCGACCCATTTGCCCTCGGCATAGCGCAGGTCGATGTCGACCTCGACCCCGCGTTCAGCCGCAACCTGCCTCAGCCAGTCGATCGCAAGCCGGGGGGCGCAGACCACCGGGCGGCGCATGAAGATGGCGTAGGTCGCGGTGCAGTCGCCGAAGCGGCCGACGGTCTCCCGGGTCCGGGTGAAGTACTTGTCGGTCCACTCCGGCAGGTCGCCCGCGGTGGGCTTCATCGCTGTCATGTCCGATCACCTCAGCTGACAGGAAGCGGCCCTTGGGCCCTCGCCTATTCGGCGGCCGCGTTGCGGCGGGCCCGGTCGCGGTCGGCACGGTCTTCCTTCAGCTTCTCGGCGATCAGGAAGGCAAGCTCCAGGGCCTGCGTCGCGTTCAGGCGCGGGTCGCAGGCGGTGTGATAGCGCAGCGACAGCCCGTCATCGGTAATCGCCTGGGCGCCGCCGGTGCACTCCGTCACCTCCTCGCCGGTCATCTCGAAATGCACGCCGCCGGGCTGGGTGCCCTCGGCCTGGTGCATGTCGAAGAAGCTGCGGACCTCGGCCAGGATGCGATCGAAGGGCCGGGTCTTGTAGCCGGAGGAGGATTTGACGGTGTTGCCGTGCATGGGGTCGCAGGCCCAGACCACCGTCCGGCCCTCCTGCTTGACCCGGCGCAGCAGCGGCGGCAGGCCCTCATGCACCTTGTCGGAGCCCATGCGGGCGATCAGGGTCAGCCGGCCGGGCTCGTCCTCGGGATTGAGGATGTCGATCAGTCGGATCAGCTCGTCCGGGTCGAGGCTGGGGCCGCATTTCAGGCCGATCGGGTTCTTCACACCGCGCAGGAACTCGACATGGGCGCCGTCGGGCTGGCGGGTGCGGTCGCCGATCCACAGGAAATGGGCCGAAACGTCGTACCAGTCACCCGAGGTGCTGTCGATGCGGGTCAGGGCCTGCTCATAGGGCAGCAGCAGGGCCTCGTGCGAGGTGTAGAACTCGGTCTCGCGGATCGGCGGCGTGGTCTCCGAGGTGACGCCGCAGGCGGCCATGAACTGCAGCGCCTCGTCGATGCGGTTGGCCATGTCCTCGTAGCGCTCGCCCTGGGCGCTGCGGCCGACGAAGCCGAGATTCCACTGATGCACCTTGTGCAGGTCGGCATAGCCGCCCTGGGCGAAGGCGCGCAGCAGGTTGAGGGTCGAGGCGGCCTGGTTGTAGGCGCGCACCATGCGATCCGGGTCCGGGATACGGGACTCCGCGTCGAACTCGAAGCCGTTGATGATGTCGCCGCGGTAGGACGGCAGCTCGGTGCCGTCGATCGTCTCGGTCGGGGCGGAGCGCGGCTTGGCGAACTGGCCGGCGACCCGGCCGACCTTCACCACCGGCGTCGAGCTGCCGAAGGTGAGCGCGACGGCCATCTGCAGCATGACCCGGAAGGTGTCGCGGATCTTGTCGGGATGGAACTCCGCGAAGCTCTCGGCGCAATCGCCGCCCTGCAGAAGGAACGCCTCGCCGCGCGTGACATTGGCCAGGCTCGCCTTCAGCGAGCGCGCCTCGCCAGCAAACACCAGCGGCGGGTACTTGGCGAGTTGGGTTTCCGCGGCGGCCAGACCGGCCGCGTCCTGGTAGTCCGGCATCTGCTTCGCCGGCTTCGACCGCCAGCTTTCCGGGGTCCAACGATCCGCCATGATTTGATCCTCCTGACCACAAATTCTTCTTTGTCCGGCCGTCGTTAGCGAGGCCGGTTCAAAAAGGACTGTAGGCTATACGCCGACTCAGCACGGTTTTCCAGCACGTCTTGAAGAACCCCTCAGTTGCATTCGGTTTACGCGAGGTTAAGGGTCGTCGCGGCACAGTGTCGGCAAGCGGGGTCCATACCTGGGGAGAGCTTTCTTGAAACGGTTTCTTGCCGGCGCGCTGTGCCTGATGGCCGCCGGTCTTGCCGGCTGCAGCGCCGATCCGAAGGCGTTCCGACCGGTCGCGGCAGCGCCGCCCGAGGCCACCGAGGCTGTCGATCCGACGACGGCGGATTTGCTGGACGGCATCGATCCGGCCGCCGTGACCGGCGTGCTGGACCTCCTGGGCCATGAATACCGGGTCGGATACGACAATTACGGCGCGCCCCTGATCGGAATCCTGCCCGACGATCTGGGCGGCACGCGCGAGATGTACGTGCTGTTCAATGCCTGCGACACGGGCAATGTCTGCGAGGACATAACCCTGGTGAGCTGGGATTTGGAGCGCGGGCCGATCCATCTGGAGATGATCAACCGGTGGAACCGCGACAACCGGTTCCTGCGTGCCTTCATCGACCCGGATTACGGGCCGGTGCTGCAAATGGACATCAACAGCGGCGGCGGCCTTGGACCGGCGTCCCTGACCCGCCAGATCAGCCTGTATTTCGCCGCCATGGACCGCTTCGCCGCGTCGCTGGACATCGTGTGAGGCGCGCCGTGACAGACGACCGACGCGGATTGGGACGAGGCCGATGAGACGCATCCAGGCGCTGGCGCTTGCCGCGGCGGTGTTCCTGTGTGCCGGCGGGACCGCCGGCGCCCAGGCGCTGATGCCCGACTCCGTCGAGGAGGCGGAAAACGAGCGCATCGACCGCTTCACCGCCGCCCTCATCGGCGACATGCTCGACACGCTCGGTCTGAACCACACGCTCGGCCAGGGGCCATACGGTCAGCCGGCGATCACCGTTAACGGCCTGCGCGACACCGGGGCGCCGGCTCCGCGGATCGAGCGCTTCGAGGTGCAGTTCTTCGGCTGCGACGGCGATGGGCGCTGCGACGAGATGAGCCTGGTGAGCCGATACCAGCCGGCACAGCCGACCAGCCTGTCGACCGTCAACCGGTTCAACCAGGGCACGCGGTTCACCACCGCCTATGCCGGCACCGAAGGCGAGCTGGTCCTGTCGATGGACCTGAGCGCGGTCGGCGGCATCGGGCGCCGGGCGACGATGGTGATGATCGCCATCTACGTCTACAACATGGAGAGCTTCGCCCAGGCCATCGGGTATTCGTAGGGGCCCGTCGTCGCCCGTCAATCGACCGGGTATGGGCCCTCGACGAACGTTTCTTCGTGATACCCCTTTGATCCCACGCTCTGGGCCATCGGGCTCCTTGGATCGACGCCGTCGCGCAGTCGGCCAAGAACCGTGCGGAAATCGTATTGGGGCTGCCATCCCAGTTCCGCCCTCGCCCGGTCATTCACGTAGACCCGATCGATGCCGGGGAACATGCGCCATCCCCGGCGGCCGTACTCCGCCTCGAATTCCGGGACCCGACGACGCAGCACGGCGGGCGCATCGCGGCCCAATTCAGCGAGGTCTTCCGGACGGAAGGGTGTCGTCGCGCTGATCACGTAGCGGCCGAAGCCGATGTCCGGCGCGCGGTCGACGGCCAGCAGATGGGCCGAAACCGCATCCTCGATGTCGAGCCGGCGGAACAGGAACTCGTTCGCCTTCACATTGGCGTCGGCATAGCCGTCGCGGACGATGCGGCTGTCGTCCTCCTCCGGAAAGAAGCGGGACGTGCGCAGGATGAGGCAGGGCAGGCCGTGCTTGCGGTGGAACAGCCGGCAGAGATCCTCGGCGGCCAGCTTGGTGACGCCATAGATGTTCTTGGGCGTCGGCACGACGTCTTCGGTGATCCAGGCCGCCGGCATGCCGGGCGGCTGGACCAGCGCGCCGCTGAAGACGCTGGTGGTGCTGGTGAAAACGACGCACTGGACCCCGGCCGCGCACGCCTCCTCCAGCAGGTTCAACGTGCCAGTGATGTTGGTGTCGACGAAGTCCTGGCGGCTGTGGGTGGCGACATGGGGCTTGTGCAGCGTCGCCGCATGAATGATGGCGTCCGCATCCCCCACGCAGCGTGCGACGAAGGACCGGTCGACGATCGATCCGACATGGTCGGTGAACGGGGACTCCATGCAGTCGAGCCCGGCCACGTCATGGTCGGACGCCCGCAGCGTGCGGACCAGCGCCTCCCCGAGATGGCCGGCACTGCCGGTGACCAGGATTCTCATGACCTATCGACTCGACGATGCAACGCCGGGCGGAAGCCCCGGCAGATCGTCAATCCTCCGCAAGGGCGTCGACATCCGTGGGGTCGGGCGCTTTGGTGCGCATGGTGACGATCTCCTCGGCCGCCGTGGGGTGGATGCCGATGGTGCGGTCGAACTGGGCCTTGGTGGCGCCGCAGTTGAGCGCGATGGCCACACCCTGGATGATCTCCGGCGCGTCGAGGCCGACCATGTGGCAGCCGACCACCCGGTCGGTCGCGCGATCGACGACCAGCTTCATCATGGTGCGCTCGTCGCGGCCGCCCAGCGTGTGCTTCATCGGCCGGAAAGTGGACCGGTAGATGTCGACCTTGCCGTATTGCGCCCTTGCGTCGGCCTCGGTCAGACCGACGGTGGCGACCGGCGGCGAGGAGAAGACGGCCGACGGGATGTAGTCGTAGTCAACGCCACGGGGGCGCCCGCCGTACAGGGTGTCGGCGAGGGCATGCCCCTCAGCGATGGCGACCGGGGTCAGGTTGATACGGTCGGTCACGTCGCCGATGGCGTAGATGTTCGGCACGCTGGTCCGGTAGTTGGTGTCGACGGTGATGGCGCCGCGTTCATTGAGTTCGACGCCGACCTCCTCCAGACCGAGCCCCTGGGTGTTGGGCCGTCGACCGGTGGCGAACATCACCACTTCGGCCTCGACCATCGACCCGTCGCTGAGATGGGCCAGCACGCAATCCCGGGTCTTCTCCAGCCGGGTTATGATGGTGTTGAAGCGCAGATCGACGCCGGATTTGACGATCTCCTCGGCCAGCACCTCGCGCACGTCGTCGTCGAAGCCGCGCAGGAACATCGGGCCGCGATAGAGCTGGCAGACCTTGCTGCCCAGCCCGTTGAAGATGCCGGCGAACTCAACCGCGATGTAGCCGCCGCCGCCGATGATCACATGCTCGGGCAGGCTCTCCAGGAAGAACGCCTCGTTGGAGGTGATGCCGTACTCGCGTACGCCGGGCTCCTCCGGCAGCACCGGCCAGCCGCCGGTCGCCACCAGGATGGTTTCGGCGGTGATGCGGCTGTCGCCGATCGCGACCGTATGAGCGTCGGCCAGGCTGGCGCGTCCCTCGATCAGTTCCACGCCGGCACCTTCCAGCAGATGGCGGTAGACGCCGTTCAGCCGGGCGATCTCGTCGTTCTTGTTGGCGATCAGGCGGGCCCAGTCGTGCCGGCTCTCGCCGACCGTCCATCCGAAGCCCCGCGCGTCCTCGAAGTCGTGGGCGAAATGGGCGGCGTAGGCCAGGAGCTTCTTGGGCACGCAGCCGACATTGACGCAGGTGCCCCCGAGGTACCGGTCCTCGGCGATGGCGACGCGGGCGCCATGATTGGCGGCGATCCTGGCCGAGCGGACGCCGCCGGACCCGGCGCCGATGACGAAATAGTCGAAGTCATAATCCGTCATCGACGGCCTCCATCCCCTTCAGAGCAACCGGCTCCCCTGTCATATGGGGGCCGGGGCCCGCGCCTGTAAACCGTGAGCAGGTGGCGCCCTACCCGCTACGCCGATGCCGGAACGGGAACCGGCGTCACCGAGATCTGCCGCCACCGCCATGTCAGGGCGAACGCAAGCAAACCAAGCTGGACGAGGATCGGCAACAGCCAGCCTGGCGAATGGACCGCGAAGGGGATGAAGACGGGCAACGCCGCTTCCAGCCCGGTGCTTCCGAGCAGCGCGGGCAACGCGATGTAGAGAATGCCCAGATACATGGCGGCCGCGAGATGGCCGCGGCCGCCGCGCGGCGACAGGATCACGAAGAGGATCAGGCCGAGATCGCGGAGCAGGAACAGCATCCAGGCGACGAGCGCGACGACCACGTCGGTGGCGCCGCTGCGGGCGAATTGCGAGACCGGGCCGACATCGCCGGCCACCGCCTCCGGTATCGACAGGGTGACCACGCAGACCGCGATCGTCTGGACGATGGCGACCAGGGCCGCCACCATCCAGGGCGGCGCGGTGCGGAAAGCGGCGTAGTACTGGCCGTCGCGCAGTTCCCAGGCGAGGCGGCGCAGATGCACCGCGCCCGACGGCGCCAGGAAGATGGCGCAATAGGTAAGCAGCACGACAAAGGCGAGGCCGGCGCCGAGCCGGGCCAGCAATTCGACGAGCGCCAGCTCCTGCTCGGAAAGCAGCGGCGCGGTCTCCGGCAGGCCAAAGGACACGCCGCCGACATAGGCGGAGACGAACAAAACGAAGCCCAACCAGACCAGCGGCTGCGGCTTGAATTGCAGCTCCAGCCGCATGAGCCGGAATACGCCGACCACCGCCCAGGCCAGCAGCACGATCCGGGTCACGAAGGAGAAGTCGGACAGGCTCATGGTGAGGCCGTACCAGGAGACGCGGGAATAGGGCTCGCCCGCCAGTTCCTGGGCCGGGCCGGTATCAAAGAGGCCGACGCCGCCGGCGGCGAGCGCGAACAGGATGCCGCCGGCATGGGCGATGTTCACCTGGAAGCGGGTGCGCCGGCCGCGGATTCGCAGCAGCAGAAGGCTGATCATCAGGGCCAGCGCATGGGCCAGCAGGCCGAACAGCAGGATCTCGACCAGCGCGTTCACCGGCGCCTCGGTGCCCATGAGGATCGCCGGGGCGCAGAACAGGCTGCCATACCAGGAGAAGATGGGCGCCCCGAACAGCTTGCCCCAGCTCATCGCCCAGGGGCCGATCGACGACATGCGCTGGGCATCCCAGGTGCGGTCGGAGACTTCGCCGAAGACTGCGTCGGCGGCGGCACGGGCGCCCCACAGGGACAGCAGGATGGTCATGATCAGCCGGCCGGCGCCGGCGGTGGCGCGCGGCCCGTCGATCGCCCAGGCGGTGAGGAAGATCAGGCCCAGCACCAGCGGCACGGCGATCAGCCGGTGCGGCGTGAGCTCCAGCGCCAGGTTGCGGCGGAATTCCGGGTTGCCGGTCATGCCGTACCCTCCTCCGCGTCCGACATGCGCTCCAGATAGACGTCCTGCATCGAGCGGAATTCCGGATGGAAGGAACAGACCGGAAGCCCGGCCTCCAGGAGCCGGCGCAACAGGTCGTGGCGCATGGCCGCGTCGCCGTCGAAGGCGATACGTGCGCCATCCGGTTCCACCTCGACATCGCCGACGCTCGGCATCTCCGCAAGGATCGCCGCAAGTCGGTCGTCCGGCGCGCTGAGCGTGATGCGCAGGCGCTCGGTCGATTGCCGGTCCGCCTCGCCGATGGGGCAATGGCGGGTGATGCGGCCCTGGCGCAGCACGAGCATGTGGGTGGAGTAATCCTCCAGCTCGGCCAGGATGTGGGATGAGACGACGATGGTGATGCCCTCGTCGCGCAACGCCACCATCAACCGCGACAGGCCGGACCGGGCCTCCGGGTCGAGGCCGGAGGCCGGCTCGTCGAGCAGCAGGACCTTGGGGTGGTGGATGATCGCCTGGGCGATCGCCAGGCGCTGTCGCAGGCCCCGGGAAAGCTTGCCGGCGTCCTGGTCGAGGCGGTCGCCGAGATCGAGCCGCTGGGCGGTCTCCACGATGCGGGTCTCGCGCTCCGCCGCCGGCACCGCATGGGCCATGGCGTGGTGGCGCAGGCATTGGCGCACGGTCAGCTCGTCATACAGGCCGAAGAAATCCTGCAGGTAGCCGATCCGGCGGTGCACTTCGCGCGGGTGCTCGGTGGTGCTGAGCCCGTCGACGCTGACGGAACCGGAGAACGGCGTCTCCAGGGCGGCGACGCAGCGCAGCAATGTGGTCTTGCCGGCCCCGTTCGGGCCGACCAGGCCGGTGATGGTGCCCGGCTCGATGGTCAGCGAGACGCCCATCAGGGCGCGCGACGTGGCGTAGTCGTAGACCAGGTCGCGCACATCGATGACGGCGGCGCCCGCGTGCAATGCGCTGTCGGGGGCCACCCCGACCTCGGCGTGTGCCAAGGGCCGGGTCCCTAACCGCCGATCCCGCCCATGCAGACATATTTGACCTCGACGAATTCATCGAGGCCGTATTTCGAGCCTTCGCGGCCGACGCCGCTTTCCTTCATGCCGCCGAAGGGGGCGATCTCGGTGGAGATGACGCCTTCATTGACACCGACCAGCCCGTATTCCAGGGCCTCGGCGACCCGCCAGCAGCGGCCGATATCGCGGCTGTAGAAATACCCGGCGAGACCGAACTCGGTGTCGTTGGCCATCTGGATGGCATCGGCCTCGGTCTGGAAGCGGAAGACAGGGGCCAGCGGGCCGAAGGTCTCCTCCCGGGTGACCTTCATGTCGGTGGTGACGTCGGTCAGCACGGTCGGCTGGAAGAAGGTGCCGCCCAGATCGTGACGGCTGCCGCCGGCGGCGACCTTCGCACCCTTGGCGACGGCGTCGGCGATGTGTTCCTCAACCTTCTCCACCGCCGCCATGTCGATCAGCGGGCCCTGCTGGGCGCCCTCCTCCATGCCGTTGGAGACCTTCAGAGAGGCCGCCGCGTCGGCGAGCTTGCCGACGAAGGCCTCGTAGACGCCCTCCTGGACCAGGATGCGGTTGGCGCAGACGCAGGTCTGGCCGGTGTTACGGTATTTCGACGCCAGCGCTCCGGTCACCGCTGAGTCCAGATCGGCGTCGTCGAAGACGATGAAGGGGGCGTTGCCGCCCAGCTCCATGGAGACCTTCTTCACGGTTCCGGCGCTCTGCTCCATCAGCTTCTTGCCGATGGCGGTGGAGCCGGTGAATGTCACCTTGCGGACGGTCGGGTTGCCGGTCATCTCCGCACCGATCTCCCGGGCCGAGCCGGTGACGACGCTGAAGATGCCGGCCGGCACGCCGGCCCGTTCCGCCAGCTCGGCCATGGCCAACGCCGAGAACGGCGTGGCGCTGGCCGGCTTGACGACCATCGGGCAGCCGGCCGCGAGTGCGGGGCCGACCTTGCGGGTGATCATGGCCGCCGGGAAGTTCCACGGCGTGATGGCGGCGCAGACGCCGACCGGCTGCTTGATCACCAGGACGCGGCGGTCGTTCATGTAGGTCGGCATGGTCTCGCCGTAGAGCCGCTTGCCCTCCTCGGCGAACCACTCCAGGAAGCTGGCCGCATAGGCGACCTCGCCGCGCGCCTCGGCCAGGGGTTTTCCCTGCTCCACGGTCATCAGGACGGCCAGGTCCTCGACGTTCTGATGCATCAGGTCGTGCCAGCGGCGCAGGATGGCGGCCCGCTCCTTGGCGGTCTTGGCGCGCCAGGCCGGCCAGGCCTTGTCGGCGGCGGCGATGGCCCGCGCGGTCTCCGCCCCGCCGCAATTCGGCACCGTGCCCAGCGCCGACCCGTCCGCCGGGTTGGTGACATCGATCGTGCCGCCGTCATCGGCGTCGCTCCAGGCGCCGTCGATGTAGACCTGATGGCGGAGAAGGCTGGGATCGGAAAGCTGCATGACCGAGGTCCATCTTGAAGGAGGGTGCGAGGGCGGGCGAGTATAGGGTCTGCGCCGTCGCCGTGAAAGCGCCGTCGGGGCCAGTCGGTATCGCCATACGGGGGCGGCTTTGTGACCACGGAGACCGAATTCGCCGGCTTCCCGCGCGAGGCCCTGACCTTCCTCGCCAACCTCTCGGAAAACAACGACAAATCCTGGTTCGAGGCCCATCGGGCCGACTATGAGGAGCACCTGCTGGGACCGGCCAGGGCCTGCGTCGCGGCGCTCGGCCCGAAGCTCCAGGCCATGGTCCCCAACATCCATGCCGAGCCGAATGTCAACGGCTCGATCATGCGGATCAACCGGGATACCCGCTTCAGCCGCGACAAATCCCCCTACCGCCCCTGGCTCGGCCTGTGGTTCTGGCAGGGCGAAGGCAAGAGCCGCGAGCGGCCGGGCTTCTATTTCCAGCTTGGTGCGGACTCGCTGATCCTGGGTGCGGGGATCCACATGATGGCGCCGCCGCAGCTGGACCGGTACCGCAAGGCGGTTGTCGATGCCGAACGGGGGCCGGCGCTGCGCGATATCGTCGACAGCCTGGCCGGAAACAGCTCCTTCGACCTGGGCGGGCTGCACTACAAGCGCGTGCCGAAGGGCTTCGACGCCGACCACGCCAACGCCGATCTGCTGCTGCACAACGGGCTGTATGCCGGGCGCAAGGTGCCGGTGCCCGCGGCGCTGCACCTGCCCAGTTCCGTCGAATATTGTGCAGACGTCTATGAGAATTTCGCGCCGCTGTTGTCTTGGCTGGCACCGGTGATATGACTGTGACCCGGGTCAGGCAGTCTCATGGCCCGAACAGTCTTGGTGATCGACGTGCAGGACAATTTCCAGGAGCCGCCGCCGGCCAGCGGCAGCGTCCAGGCCGAACGAGCGGCGGCGGCTGACGCAGCACGGTATCACGCGCAGGGGCCGGCCGCGGTCAAGGACCCGCAACGGCTTCTGAAGCCGGCGAAGATCCTGCTCCTCATCGGCATCGGCCTGGGCGTGATCGGCATCGGATCGAACCTTCTGGAACTGCAGTTCTTCCGCAAGGTCGAGACAGGCGCGTTCTTTTCCGACGCGGAGATGATGGCCGCAGCGGAATCAAACGACCTGCGGCAGATGATCGTGGCAATCCCGCAGCTCGTCGTCCTGGTGCTCACATTCGTCTTCGTCGGTCGCTGGATCTACCATTCGGCAAAGAACGTCCGCCTGTTCGGTGCCGTCGGCCTGAGGATCCGCCCGGGCTGGGCGGTCGGCTGGTACTTCATCCCGATCGCCAACCTCTGGAAGCCCTATCAGGCGATGAAGGAGATCTGGCAGGCCAGCGTCTCGCCTGAGAGATGGTCCGACCAGTCGCCACCGGGGCTGATGCCGACCTGGTGGGGACTCTGGCTCATCTCCAACGTCGCCGACCGGCTCGCTTTCCGGCTGTCAAACGACGCCACGACGCTTTTGGACTTCCGCGGTGCGACGATGGTGAACATCGCCAGCGGCGGCCTGAATATCGCCCTGACGGTCGTGTTTCTGATGCTGATCACCCAGATCACGCAATTGCAGACCGAGGCGCGGGACCACAGATCCACCGTGGCGGTGTTCTGAACGGGCGCCGGCGTCAGGTCTCCAGCCGGCAATCGACCCAGGCGCCGGTGCGGCTGCTTTCGACCGCGGCTTCGATGAACTTCATGCCCTTGGCACCGTCCAGCGCGGTGGGAAAATCCATGGCCAGCGGGTCGCAGGGCCGGCCGGTGCGGCGGGCGACGATGGCCTCGGCGGCATTGGCGTAGAGGTTGGCGAAGGCCTCCTGATAGCCCTCGGGATGGCCGATGCCGATGCGGCTGGCACGTTCCGCTTCCGGCGTCAGAAGGCCGTCGAGGCGACGGGTCAGCCGCCGCGGAAAATCGCCGTGGCGACGGTGCAGCAGGGCGTTCGGCTCTTCCTGATGCCATTCCAGCCCGCCGGTCTCGCCGAAGATGCGGAAGGCCAGCCCGTGCTCGCCGCCGGCAGCTGAGTTGGTGACCCACATGGAGCCGCGCGCCCCGCCCTCGTAGCGCGACAGGATGGCGGCGTAGTCGTCGGCCTCGCGCCCCGGCACGCAACTTCCGACATCGGCCATCACCCGCTCCAGGTCGAGGCCGGTGACGTAGGCACCGAGGTGATGAGCGTGGGTGCCGATATCGCCGAGCACCAGCGACGCACCGCTGGTCTCCGGATCGAAGCGCCAGCCCGGACCGCCCGGCTGGTCCTCGACCCGGGCGGCCAGATGGCCCTGGATGTACTCCAGCTGGACCTGGCGGATCGCGCCGATCTCGCCCGCCTGAACCATGGCGCGGGCCTGCCGCACCATGGGATAGGCGGTGTAATTGTGGGTCAGGCAGAAGACCAGCCCGGTGTCGCGGACCTTGGCGACCAGCTTCATCGCATCGTCCATCCGGGTGGTGAGTGGCTTGTCGCAGATGACGTCGAGGCCGGACTCCAGGCAGGCTTCGGCGATCGGGTAGTGGGTGTCGTTGGGTGTCATGATGGCGACGACGTCGGCGCCGTCGTCCCGCCCGGTCTCAGCATCGATCAGGCCGCGCCAATCGGCATAGGCCCGGTCGGCCGCAATCCCGATCTCCGCGGCGGCGGCGCGCGACCGGTCCGCATTGGAGGACAGGACGCCGGCCACCAGTTCGAAGCGGTCGTCGATCCGTGCCGCGGTGCGATGGACCTGGCCGATGAAGGAGCCGGGGCCACCCCCGATGACGGCCAGGCGCAAGCGCCGGCCCAGTGCTTGGATGATCGGATTCATGTCGGTTGTCTCTCCCGGGCCTTGCGGCCTCTCGGCCCCGATTGTTCGTTCGTCGCGCCTGCCTCGCGCTGGATCCAGTCGCGGAAGGCGGCGATATGGGGCCGGTCCGCCCTGCGCTCCGGGCAGACGAGATAGTATTTGAACGGCGGCGCGAAGCTCAGGTCAAAGGGTTTCACGAGCCGGCCCGAGGCGAGGTCGTCGGCGACGACCGCGGTGCTGCCCAGCGCCACGCCCAGGCCCTCGATCGCCGCGTCCACCGCCATGCCGAACTGCCCGAACCGCGGCCCCCGGGTCGCGTCGATCTCGGGATGGCCGGCGGCGGTGAGCCACATGCGCCAATCCGGCCAGGACCCGTCATGGGACACCCAGGACAGGTGCAGCAGCGGGAAGCGGGCCAGGTCCGCGACGGTCCGCAGCGGCGTGTCGCCCTGAAGCAACATTGGGCTGCAGACCGGGAAGACCTCCTCCTCCATCAGGATGTCGGTGCGCATTCCGGGATAGTTCCCGGCGCCGTAGCGGATGGCGATGTCGATCCCGTCGGTCTCGAAGTCGGCCAGCGCCTCGGTCGCCTCGATCCTGAGGTCGATGCCCGGATGCGCCCGGTAGAAGCGGTCCATACGCGGCATCAGCCATTTGGCGGCCACCGAGGGCGAGACGCTGACCGACAGGACGCTTTCGTCCTGGCTGCTTTCGATATTGGCGATTCCGTCGGCGAGCCGGTCGAACCCCTCGCTGAAGGCCGGCAGGCTCAACTGCCCGACATCGGTCAGCAGCAGCGCCCGGTTGAGCCGGCGAAACAGCGGGACGCCGAGGTAATCCTCCAGCGCCTTGACCTGCTGGCTGACCGCCGCCGGGGTCACGTGGAGCTCGGCCGCGGCCTTGCTGAAGCTCAAATGGCGGCCGGCGGCCTCGAAGGCCCTGAGGGCGTTGAGCGGCGGTAATCGGCGCATGTTTCAGATTAGATTTGCTTAAGTGAAGAGCACAAATTCTCGTTTGAGAATCCTTTGTAGTCAACACACATATCCGAATACCAACGAAATCTGCGCGACGCAGTCATGTAAGATTTCATTAACACATCCCTATAGGAGGGGACCATGTATCACGCAGTTCACGGATCGCCGCGGTCGGGTATCCCTCCGCTGGTGCGCAGCTGGGCTCCGATCCGCTCGATCCAGGCCATCGAGCGTGCCCTGTACGGCCTCGTTCACTCCGTCGAGGCGTGGCGCGAGCAGCGCTCGGCCGTCCGCCATCTACAGTCGCTGGACGACCGGATGCTCCATGACGTCGGCATCGAACGCCGGGAGATCCCGGAGATCGTTTCCCGGCGGGCCTCCGGCTGGCGGTAGGGTCAGCCGTTACCCTGGATCCAAGCCGGCCGCTGTGACGGCCGTCAGTTTGCACCGGGCGCTTTCGGTGCGATGATCGGTTTCGCATCCCGATCGTCCACCGGAGCGCCCGATGCGCGTCTTGTTCCTGGAAATCGATACGGAAAGCGACTGGGCGGTCGCCTCGGTCGGCCCCGCCTTCCTGGCCGCCTATCTCCGGCGGCACGGCCATGAGGCCCTGTTCCTCCGGGCCGGCGTCGATATGCCCAGCGACGCGATCATCGAACATATTGCCGATGCACAGCCCCAACTGATCGGCATCTCCCTCACAACGCGGCAGTGGCAGCGCGCCAGGCGCCTGATCACCGAGTTGCGCGCCGTGCTGGACATCCCGGTCGTCGCGGGCGGGCTGCACCCGACGTTCTCGCCGGAGGCGGTGCTGGCCCATCGCGGCATCGATTTCGTCTGCCTGGGCGAAGGCGAAGCGCCGCTGCTCGATCTGGTCTCCACGCTCCAGGCCGGACGCCGGCCGGAGGATGGCGAGATCGAGAACATCTGGGTCAAGGGCGGCCAGCGGCCGGCGATGCGGCCGCCGCTGGAGCCCATCGACGACCTGCCCTTCATGGCCCGCGACCTGCTGGACGAGCATTACGGCGTCATCCACATGGCGACCCAGCGCGGCTGTCCGTTCCCCTGCACCTATTGCGGGGCGCGGATGTTCAACCAGCTCTACGAGGGCAATGGAACCTACGGCCGCCGGCGCTCGATCGACAGCGTGATGGCGGAGCTGCGCCAGATCCGCGAGGCGGGGGCGCTGAACTACATCATCTTCCTGGACGACACCTTCACCATCAACCACCACTGGGTCGCGGATTTCTGCCGCATCTATGGCGAGGAGCTGGCGATCCCGTTCTCCCTCCACGCGCGGGTGGAGACGGTCAACGAGAAGATGGTGCATGCCCTGGCGGCGGCCGGCTGCCGGCACATCGTCTATGGCGTGGAAAGCGGCAGCCCGCGGGTGCGTCGGGAGATCATGCGCCGTTCGGCCACCAATCAGCGCTTCATCGACGTGTTCCGATGGACCCGGGAAGCCGGCATCATGGTCACGGCCAACTACATACTGGGCATCCCGGGCGAGACCCGGGAGGAGATGCAGCAGACCATCGACCTGCACCACCAGCTCGAGCCGGCGGATTTCGGCTATTTCGTCTTCTACCCCTACCCTGGCACGGCGCTGTTCGGCCTCTGCAGGGACGAAGGCTACCTGCCGGACGACTATCTCGACCGCCCGGCCAACCACCGCAACACGATCCTCACCCTGCCCGGCATCACCCAGGACGACATCGACGAGTTCTACGATCGCTGGACGGAGATCCGGGTCGCGAACACGCTGAAGCGGTACGGGTCGTCAGAGGCGGCGGAAAACCGCGCCGAGATCACCGACGCCATCGAGGCGACGGCGACGGCCGGGTAGGTTCGGCGGCGACGGGGACCGCCGGACGGGGGCCAGCCGGCCGGATCATTCAGAGGTCTGAATCGACTCAAGCCTGTTGGTCGATGGGTCCCAGTAGTAGACCACCGCCGCCTTTCCGATGTGCACGATTTCCACGGCGGGGTGCTCAAGCGGGATCTGGAGGAACGGGCCGTCGATGGACGTGAACCCGATCACCGTCGTGCCAGCATCGACCTGACGCAGGATCACGTAGTCGGTGAAGCCGCGATACGAGAATTCGTCGGCGACCTCGTAGTGACCGTCAGGCTGCCCCAGCAGGATCGCTAGGATCTGGTACGCCGGCAGGAGTCCGTCTGGCGTCCGCAGCCGCACGGCGTGGTCGACGACCCCGTTGCCGTCGAAATCGGCGTGGACCCAGGTGAGCGCGGTGGGATCGTTGGATCGTGCCTCTTCATCCAGGAACAGGCCGACATCGGCCTGGTCCAGATCCTGTGTCTCGACCAGCACGTAGCCGGGGTAAAGGCTCAACATCGGCTCGGGCGGCGGAGCACGCAGTTCCGGTTGCGGCTCCGCCTCTAGCGCTCCGGTGGCATGCGCCGGTTCTTCGCGCGGTGTTGAGCAGGCTGCGACAAGGCACGCTAGCCCCAATGGTACGGCAAGCCAGCTGCCTGCCGGTCGGAGCAGAATGCTAGTCCGACACGGGGATCGCATCGAACCGACCAAGGTCGTCGTCCCAGTAGTAGACCGCCGCCGAGGCCTCAAAATATTCGAGAACGACGGCGTCGTTGACCATCGGCCTGGCCTGCTTGCCGGTGTCGTAGCTCTGGACCGGATGGGCCCACTCTCCGGCCGGGAATGGTGTCAGCAGGACGCGGCCGTTGACGAAACCAAAGCTTTGGAAATGAGCCAGCTCGTAACGGCCCGCTCCAAAGCTGAGCATGATGGTGAAGACTTCGTCGGCGGCACCCGCACCCGGCGGCGTGCGAAGCAGGGCGGCATGGTCCAGGGTGCCGTTGCCGTCAAAATCGGCGCGCACCCAGGTTGGCGACTGGCCGACCGAGTGGCGGGAGTTTCTGCTCAGCACCAGTTGAAGGTCGGGCTCCAGATCCGCGACCTCCATCAAGAGATAGCCTTGGAAATGTGCTGAAAACGGCTCCGGAGTCGATGCGCGGCCTCCGGGCGTTGCGCATCCCAGGAGCAGCGGCAATACGGCGAGACCAACAAGCAGGCACATTCGGCCCGAGCAACTCGACATGGCGCCCCCAACGGACTGCTACCCTGGGTGACGCTAGCCTCCAGACTTTTACACTCCGTTACTTCCTGCCTTACTCAACCGTCACGCTCTTCGCCAGGTTCCGTGGCTGGTCGACATCCGTGCCCTTGAGAACCGCCGTATGGTACGCGAGCAGCTGCACCGGGATGGCGTAGAGCAGCGGGGCGACGAAGGGGTCGACGTCGGGGAGCGGGATGACGGCCGAGGCGCCGTCGCCGATCCTGGCCACGCCCTCGACGTCGGAGAACGCCATCACCTTGCCGCCGCGGGCGATGACCTCCTGGACGTTGGACAGGGTCTTCTCGAACACCGCGTCGCGCGGGGCGATGACGATGACCGGGACCGCCTCGTCGATCAGGGCGATGGGGCCGTGCTTCATCTCGCCGGCGGCGTAGCCCTCGGCGTGGATGTAGCTGATCTCCTTGAGCTTCAGCGCGCCTTCGAGCGCGATCGGGAAGCTGGTGCCGCGGCCGAGATAGAGCACGTCGCGGGCCTCGGCGACCTCGTGGGCCAGACCCTTGATCAGGGTGTCGTGGTTGAGAACTTCGGCGGCGCGGGCCGGAACCTCGGTGAGGGCGGTGACCAGCTCGGCCTCGCGGGCGTGGTCGATGGCGCCGCGGGCCTTGGCGGCGGCGATGGCGAAGCAGGCCAGCACCGCGAGCTGGGTAGTGAAGGCCTTGGTGGAGGCAACGCCGATCTCCGGGCCGGCATGGGTCGGCAGCACCACGTCGCTCTCGCGCGCGATGGTGCTTTCCGGCGCGTTGACGATGGAGACGATGTGCTGTTTGTGCGCCTTGGCGTAGCGCAGCGCCGCCAGGGTGTCGGCGGTCTCGCCCGATTGCGAGACGAACAGGGCCACGCCGCTTTCCGGCATGGGCGCCTCGCGGTAGCGGAACTCCGACGCCACGTCGAGCTCGACCGGCAGCCGTGCCAGGGTCTCCAGCCAGTATTTCGCCACCATGCCGGCGAGGGAGGCGGTGCCGCAGGCAACGGCGGTGATGCGCGGCACCTTGGCGAGGTCGAACGGCATCTCCGGCAAGCCGACGATCTGGCCCTGCGGGTCGATGAAGGAGCGCAAGGTGTCGCCGATCACCGCCGGCTGCTCATAGATCTCCTTGAGCATGAAGTGGCGGTAGCGGCCCTTGCCGATCAGGGCGCCGGACAGCTCGGTGCGGGTGACCGCGCGCTCGACCACATTGTCGTCGGCGTCGTGGACGATCGCGCTCGAGCGGTCGATCTCGACCCAGTCGCCTTCATCGAGATAGGAGATGCGGTCGGTCCAGGGGGCCAGCGCCATGGCGTCCGAGCCGAGATACATCTCGCCCTTGCCATAGCCCACGGCCAGGGGCGAACCGCGCCGGGCGCCGATCATCAGCTCGTGCTCGCCGCTGAAGATGATCGCGACGGCAAAGGCGCCGTCCAGCCGCTTCAGGGCCTTGGCGGCGGCGTCGCGCGGCGAAAGCTGCTCGTCCAGGTAGCGGGTCACCAGATGGGCGATGATCTCGGAATCCGTTTCGCTATCGAAACTATGGCCGAGATCCGCCAGCTCGCCGCGCAGTTCCTGGAAATTCTCGATGATGCCGTTGTGCACGATGGCGACGCGGTCGGTGGCGTGCGGATGGGCATTGGTCTCGTTCGGCCGGCCATGGGTGGCCCAGCGGGTGTGCCCGATGCCGATGGTTCCGGCCAGGGGCTCATCGTCCAGGCGGCTGTCGAGATTGGTCAGCTTGCCCTCGGCCCGGCGGCGGTCGATGTGGCCGTTCACCAGGGTCGCGACGCCGGCGGAATCGTAGCCGCGATACTCCAGCCGCTTCAGCGCGTCGACCAGACGTGGGGCGACGGGGTCCTTACCGACGATGCCGACAATGCCGCACATGGCGTTCTCCTTGGGTGGGGTCCGGCTATTTGCCGCGCTTGGCCTTCTCGGCCGATTTGCGGGCCCGGTAGCGCTTGGCCGCGCCCGGCTTCTCGACCTGCTCGCCGCGGGCCACTGCCAGGGCGTCGTCGGCCACGTCGCGCACGATGACGCTGCCGGCCCCGACATTGGCCCGGTCGCCGACCCGCACGGGCGCGGCCAGGGCGGTGTTGGAGCCGATGAAAGCCTCCTCACCGATCTCGGTGCGGTGCTTCAGGTAGCCGTCGTAATTGCAGGTGATGGTGCCGGCGCCGATATTGGCGCGGGCGCCGATCCCGGCATCGCCGAGATAGCTCAGATGATTGGCCTTGGCGCCCTCGCCCAGGGTGGCGTTCTTGACCTCGACGAAATTGCCGACCCGGGCGTTGGGCCCGATGTCAGCGCCGGGGCGCAGCCGCGCGAAGGGGCCGACGATGGCGCCGCGGCGCAAGGTGGCACCCTCGATGTGGCTGAAGGCACGGATCTCGACATCGTCCTCGACCGTTACGCCGGGGCCGAAGACGACCGACGGGCCGATGGTGACATCGCGGCCGAGCACGGTGTCGAACGACAGGAAGACCGAGGCCGGATCGATCATCGTGGCGCCGCCCGCCATGGCGGCGGCGCGCAGGCGGTCCTGCATGAAGGCCTCGGCCATCGCCAGCTCGGCGCGGGAATTGATCCCGTGGACCTCCAGCGCGCTGCCCTCGACGACGGCGCAGCGATGCCCCGCCGCTCGGGCGACGGCCACCGCGTCGGTCAGGTAGAACTCCGATTGCGCGTTGCCGTCGCCGATGCCGTCGAGGAGTTCGGGTAGACGGGCGCCGTCGAACGCCATCAGCCCGCCATTGCACAGGCCGATGGCCTTCTGCTCCGGCGTCGCATCGGCGAATTCGACGATCGCCTCCAGGCTCCCGGCGTCGTCGAGCACCAGCCGGCCATACTGCGCCGGATCGTCCGGGCGCATGCCGAGCACGACGACGGCCGGGTCGTCGGTTTCCCGCCGGCGGCCGACCATGCGCTGCAGGGAGTCGACGGTGATCAGCGGCGTATCGCCGAAGACCACCAGCACATCGCCGGAGAACCCGGACAGGTATTCGGCCGCGGCCCGGACGGCATCGGCGGTGCCCCGCTGCCGCTGCTGTATGGCGCTGTCCCAGGGCGCGACCGCGTCGGCGACCGGCTCCATCTCTGGACCCACCACGATGATCGCGCGGTCCGGCGCCAGGGCATTCACGACATCGGCGACATGGCGGATCATCGGCTGCCCGGCGATCGGGTGCAGCACCTTGGGCGTGCGGGACTTCAGACGTGTGCCCTTGCCGGCGGCAAGGACAAGGCAGGCCAGTTCGCGTTCAGGCATTCGGGTCCGGTGTTGTCGGCGTCGCGGGCGCTCGGGCAATCGTGCCGATGCGCGCTGCCGGGGTCGTGCTCCGGATTGCTAGGCTGGATTGAGAATTTGCCGGAGGCATGGCAACCCGTTGGTGCCACAATGGCAATCGGCGCCAAAATAAACTTTTGTTGCCGATTCCTACAGGCGACCCTATTGGATTGTCAGATACGGCTCAGAAGCGGCCGGCGGGACGGGGTGGACACGGCATGGCGATGAAGGAACTTGGCGAGGCGATCCAGGCGAGCAGCAAACCGCCCAGGGTCGCGTTTCTCGGCTTCGATCTCTGGCTGGAAGTCTACGGCAGCGGCAAGGTCCGCAACCAAGCCTTCAAGAAGGGCGGCGACATCGCCTCCAAGGAGGACGCCGAAGACAAGGCGGTGATCACCGTCCTGATGCCGGTGGTGGGCCGCAACATCGTGATCAGCTTCGATCCCACGCTTGGCCCGGACGAGTACCGGCTGGCATCATGACCCCGGTGCCCTGGCCCAATCCGGAATCCCGTCGGGTGTGTCGAGCGACACACCTGCCCCGCCCGGAGCCTGCTAGGATGCCCGCAGAGTTGCGGATCGGCCGTCGCGGTCGGAACAGAAGTGCCCAGGAGACGAATTCGTGAGCCCTCCCGCCGCCCGGATCGGCGATATGGTCCTGCAGACCGCGCCGCACTGCCACGCACCGATCCACCCGCCCGCGCCGACCCCGACTCCCGTGCCGCATCCGGCTCTTCCGCTGAACATCATCAAAGGTGAGTTCACGGTGCTGGTCGGCGGTCCGCCGGCGGCCCGCATCACCGACATGACCCGGCCCTGCATGCTCATTCCCTGCGTGCCCGGTGGCCCGGGCATCATCGCCAAGGGGTCGGCGACCGTGATGATCGGCAAGCTGCCGGCGGCCAGGGTCGGCGACATGACCAGTCATCCCGCCTGCGTCGCGCCCATTCCGTCACCGACCGGGAACATCATACCGCCAGGCTGCGTGACCGTGATGATCGGCGGCTGAGCGTCCGTTGCGACTGAGCCACTTCGAAGCCCTGGCACCGATCTGCCCGCGCTGCCGGGCGCAATCGGGGTTGGAAAGTCCGGTGGTGCTGTCCGCCGTGCTCAAGGAATCCGGCGGCCATGTCGTCGAGGGCGTCCTGCATTGCAGCAATCCCGCCTGCTATATGGAATTCCCGATCGTCGACGGCATTCCGATCCTGGTGCCGAACGTGGCCGGCTATCTGAGCGACAACGTGCCGGCGCTGATGGCGCGTACGGACCTGTCGGAAACCATCGAGAGCATCCTGGGTGATTGCGCCGGCCCCGGCTCCACCTTCGACACCCAGCGCCAGCACATCAGCACCTATGCCTGGGACAGCTATGGCGACCTGGACCCCGCGGAGAGCCCGCAATCGCGCTATGGCGATGCCGAACCGGGCGCCGTCGTGCGGTGCCTTGACGCTGGCCTCGCGCTCACCGGTTCGACACCGGAATCGCCGGCGATCGACATCGGCTGTTCGGTAGGCCGCACCAGCTTCGAGTTGGCGCAGCGCAGCGACGGGCTCGTCCTGGGCGTGGACCTGCATCTGCCGATGCTGCGGATGGCCCGGCAGGTGCTGGAAACCGGCGTGGTCCGCTATCCTCGCCGGCGGGTCGGCATCGTCTATGACCGCCGTGAGTTCCAGGTTTCCTTCGCCGAGGCCGAGCGGGTGGATTTTTGGGCCTGCGACGCCCTGGCGCCGCCGTTTCGCGATCGGCAGTTCAGCACCGCCGCCGCGCTCAACGTGTTCGATTGCCTGCAGTCGCCGCGGGATTTCCTGGACCAGCTAAGCCGCCTGTTGCGGCCCGGCGGCACCGCCGTCCTATCGACACCCTATGACTGGTCGACCGGTGCCACGCCGGTCGAGACCTGGATCGGCGGGCATTCCCAGCGCGGACCGGATGCCGGCGCCAGCGAGCCCTTCGTGCGGGCGCTGCTCACCGAAGGGGCGCACCCGCAATCGGTCTCCGGTCTGAAGATCCTTGGCGAGATCGCCGATTTTCCCTGGCAGGCCCGGCTGCACGACCGCAGCACCGTGGCCTATGCGGCCCACGTCCTGGCGCTTCGCGCCGAGGCCTAGATCAGGCTCCAGGGCCGGTCAGCAGGTCTCGCCGCCGCATGGAACCGGCACCCCGGCATCCAGCGCATCGGCCGAGACCCGGGCGCTGCGCAGATGGATGACGATCGCCCCGATCGAGGAGCGGCCCAGCATGCGGACCGGCAGGATGGGGCCGCCCGCGATCGGCTCGGCGAGCCAGATATCGAGCTGACGCCGCCGCTCGTTCTCCGGCTTGCGGCTCCAGAAATCGTCATCGTCGTCATCGTCGTTGAAATCGCCGGCGACCGGCTCGAGCTTCACCCGGCACCGGCGCGCCTCGCCGGCAAAGATGGACCGGCGCGACGGACGCAATTCATCGATGCCGAGATCGGTGAACACCAGATCGAAGCGCCGGCTGCCATCGAAAACCGGCACGGTCGTGGCACATTCGCCGCTGGCGGTGGCCGTGTTGATGATCGAAATCAGGCTGCTGAGCGGGTCCAGCGACTCCGCCAGCAGTTCCGGCGGCAGGTTGGAGTCCCGGTCATTGCGCTCGGGCTCGTAGATGACGTCGATGTCCCCGTCGCCGGCAAATTCCAGCACCGTCTTGCGGGTCTCGCCACGCCGCGTGCGCTCGGAGAGATATTGCTCGGGATCCAGCTGCCCGCCATCGATGTCGCCACCGGATTCAAACGACGCCCACCAATCCACGAACCAGCCGGGCGCACCCACCAGAACGGCATCCAGACGGGCGTCGTAGCGCTCGTCGTCGAGCCGGATGACGAGGTTGCTGGTCAGGACGTGCAGCCCGCCGGCATAGACTTCGTATTCGGCGGCGATCGGCGGCGTCTGCGCATCGGCGCGTGCGAACGCGCCGGCCAAGGACAGCACACCGGCTGCGCACAAGGCGATGCATGCCGTCCGGACCAGACTCCGGCTCCGACCCATGGTTTCCAACTCCTGCTGGTGACGCCCCGCGCGGGACCAGTACCCCCATCCGGGTGTCTATTGCAAGATCGCGGCGGTTTCTTGACACCCTGACGGGCGGGCCGTAGATATGCGCAGCAAGTCGAGCGGGCGCGTAGCTCAGCGGGAGAGCACCGTCTTCACACGGCGGGGGTCGCTGGTTCAATCCCAGCCGCGCCCACCAGATTTCGCCCCCAATGCGGGAAGTCGGGCGAAACTGGTCGCCGCTCGCAAACGCCGCCCCGAGGCCTCGCGCAACCGGCCGGGGCAAATCCCCGCACGGCAAATGCGTCAGCCCCCATCCACCAGGACAGAACAGATATGGCCAATACCGAGGCGTCGCCGATGAACGTGATCACGTCGGTCATGGTGCCGATCCATCGCGCCGGCTGGCCATTCGTCGCCGCCTTCGCGATCGCCTCGGCGGTCCTGGGGATGCTCTTCCAGCCGCTCGGCTGGATCGGGCTGGTCGCGACCGGTTGGTGCGCCTATTTCTTCCGCGACCCCGACCGGGTGACGCCGACCCGCAAGGGGCTGGTGGTCAGCCCGGCGGACGGCCGGGTTCAGATGATCACCACCGCGGTGCCGCCGCCGGAGCTCGGTCTGGGCGACGTGAAGCGGACCCGGGTGAGCGTTTTCCTTAACGTTTTCGACGTACACGTTAACCGTATTCCGGCCGACGGGACGATCGAGGAAGTCGATTACCGCGAGGGAACCTTCGTCAATGCCAGCCTGGACAAGGCAAGCGAAGACAATGAGCGCGCCTCGGTGCTGCTGCGCCTGGCCGACGGCCGCGACCTGGTCTTCGTGCAGATCGCCGGGCTGGTGGCCCGGCGCATCATCTGCGACCTCAAGCAGGAGCAGGCGGTGAACGCCGGCGAGCGCTATGGGCTGATCCGGTTCGGCAGCCGCGCCGACATCTACCTGCCGGACGGCGTCGAGCCGCTGGTCGTCGTCGGTCAGCGCACGGTCGGCGGCGAGACGGTCATCGCCGATCTGGAAGGCTCCGAGCCACGCCGCGAAGGTGTGGTCCGCTGAGATGAGGATGCGGCGGCCCAGGCGACCACCGAGGCTGCGCGGCCAGTCGCTCAATCGGCTGCTGCCGAATATCCTGACCATCCTGGCGCTGTGCGCCGGCCTGTCGGCGATCCGCTTCGCCATCCAGGACCGCTGGGAGGCAGCGGTGATCGCCATCGTGATCGCGGCGGTGTTCGACGGCATGGATGGCTGGGTGGCGCGGCTGTTGAAGGCGCAGAGCAATTTCGGCGCCGAGCTGGACAGCCTGTCGGACTTCATCAGCTTCGGCGTTGCCCCGGCCACCGTGCTGTATCTGTGGGTGATGCAGGATGCCGACCGCTTCGGCTGGATCGCGGTGCTGGCCTTCAGCGTGTGCTCGGCGCTGCGGCTGGCCCGGTTCAACACCCAGCTCGACGAGCCCAACCTGCCGCCCTGGGCCTACAACTATTTCACCGGCGTGCCGATGCCGGCCGCCGCCGGTCTGGCGGTGATGCCGATGACGATCAGCTTCCAGGCCGACGACCTGGTGCGTTCGCCGATCCCCGTTGCGCTCTGGGTGCTCTTCATCGCCATCCTCATGGTGAGCCGGCTGCAGACCTTTTCGCTGAAGGGCGTGCGGGTCCCCAACCGCTATATCGTCCTGGTGCTGGTCGGTGTCGGGCTGGTCGGCGCCTCGCTGGTGAGCCAGACCTGGCTGACCCTGACGGTGCTTGGCGGCGCCTATCTGGCCAGCATCCCGTTCAGCATGCGGCGGTTCCAGATGCTGGAACGCAAGGCGGCGGAGATGAAGGCGGGCGCCCAGGGCAGCGAAGTCCCGGCGCTGGCGCCCGCGGCCCCGCCGATCGCCGCCGATCAACCGTCGAAGACCAAATCCGACACACCGAGCCGCGACGACGCGCAGTGACGCCCCGCTCAGCGGGTCTCTTCCGTTCCCTGCCGGCGGCGCCAGATCCACGGGCGCTCGGCGCGGCCCGACCACATTCCCGATCGCGCGGACTGCGCCCGGCTTTCCAGCGACTCGTAACGGCTGGCCAGCGAGCGCACCGGAAACGCCCAGCCGAGATACACCATCGCCGCCGCCAGGTCGCGACCTCCGACGGAACAGGTGCCCACCTGATCGTCATTGGCCAGGATCGAATAGATCGAGCACTGCACCGGCTCGCTGCCGACTAGACGTTCAAGCATGTCGCGCGCGACGCTGCCGCAATCGTAGCTCCGGCCCCGCCGTGACTGGCAGGTCTGACCGAGATCGGGCGCATCGATGCCGTAGAGCCGTACGGGCAGCCCGTTGACGTTCAGCCGGTCGCCTTCGAGCACGACCGCGATGCCGTCCAGCGGCTGGGGCGGATCGAAGGTGATCTGCGCCTGGGCCATCGTGGTCCAGGCCACGATCAGCGCGATGGCGGCGCAAAGCGTCCGGCGGGGGGTCAGGGGCATGGCGGATCTGTGGTCTACGGTCCGGATCGGATGCGACCCTAGCGGCCAGGCATTGACCGCCACTTAATGGCATCCACCCGCACAACGCCGCATCAGGTTAGCGTTGACGGGACCGCCGCCGGTCGTGATCCTATGGTCTGACGATTGCGACGACCGGCGATGCGGCCCGGTCGCAGCTCATCCCAAGACAGTTGTGAGGCGATTGATGGCGAAGTTCGGCATTGGACAGGCAATTCCCCGCGCCGAGGACCCCCGGCTGCTGACCGGCCGCGGTCGCTATACCGACGACGTGTCGCTGCCCGGCCAGGCTTTTGGCTATGTGCTGCGATCGCCCTATGCCCATGCGGAGATCCGCTCGATCGACGTGGCGGATGCAAGCCAGGCACCAGGGGTGATCGGCATCGTGACCGGCGCCGATCTGGAAGCCGACGGTATCGGAGGGATCAAGGTCAAGTTCGCGCCGAAGAACCGCGGTGGCTGGACGATGCCCGAGCCGGAGCGCCCAGCGCTGGTGACGGGGCATGTGCGGCATGTCGGCGATCCGGTCGCCCTGGTGGTCGCCGACACGCTGGCGCAGGCCAAGGATGCGGCGGAGCTGATCGAGGTCGACTTCGACCCGCTGCCGGCCATCGCCGATCCCGGCAAGGCCCTGGACGCGGACGCGCCGAAGGTCTGGGAGCTGGAGCGCGGCAATCTGAGCTTCGACTGGGAGATGGGGGACAAGGCGGCAACCGACGCGGCCTTCGAGGCGGCCGCGCATGTGGTCTCGGTCGATCTGGTCAACAACCGGGTCGTCGCCAACTCCATGGAAGGGCGCGCCTGCGTGGCCGGCTTCGACGGCGCGAGCGAACGCTTCTCGCTCTACGTCTCGAGCCAGGGCGTGCACGGCATGAAGTCGCAGCTGGCCGAGGACATCTTCCATCTGCCCGAAGACCGTTTCCACGTCCTGACCACGGATGTCGGCGGTGGCTTCGGCATGAAGATCTTCATGTATCCGGAATATGTCGCCGCGCTCTACGCCGCCCGGAAGTTCGGGCGGCCGGTGAAATGGGCGGCGGAGCGCTCGGAAGGGTTCATCAGCGACGACCACGGCCGCGACAACCTGACCCGCGCGGAGCTGGCGATCGATGCCGACGGCAAGTTCCTCGCCATCAAGATCGACACCATCGCCAATATGGGGGCCTATCTGTCCAACTTCGCGCCGTTCGTCGCCACCCTGTGCGGCTGCGTCATGCTGACCGGCTGCTACGACCTGCCGGTGGCGTATGTGAACGTGAAGGGCGTGTTCACCCACACCCAGCCTGTCGACGCCTATCGCGGCGCCGGTCGGCCGGAGGCGGCCTATGTGGTGGAACGGATCGTCGATGTGGCGGCCCGGCAGCTCGGGATCTCCGGCGCGGAGCTGCGGCGCCGGAACTTCATCCCGCCCGAGGCGATGCCTTACGACACCGCGCTCGACCTGACCTATGACAGCGGCGATTTCGCCCAGAACATGGAGCAGGCGATCGAGCTGTCCGACTGGGCCGGCATCGACGCCCGCCGGGCGCAGGCCGCCGCGCGCGGCAAGCTGCGCGGCATTGGCATGGCGGCCTATATCGAGGCCTGCGGTGGAGGCCCTGACGAGAAGGCGCGGATCGAGATCGACCGCACCGGATCGGTCAACCTCTATATCGGCACGCAGTCGAACGGCCAGGGGCACGAGACCGCCTACAAGCAGCTCATCGCCGATTATCTTGGCATCGAGCCCGATGCGATCACCATGCTGCAGGGCGACAGCGACACCATCCCGACCGGCCGCGGCACCGGCGGGTCACGATCGATCCCGGTCGGCGGCGTGGCGGTCGTCAACGCCTCTGAGCAGATCCTGGAGAAGGCGAAGGAGAAGGCGGCGGACCTGTTGGAAGCCGCGACGGCCGATATCGAAGTGGCCAATGGCCGGTTCACCATCGCCGGCACCGATCGCTCGATCACCCTGTCGGAGATCGCGCAGTCCAGCGAGACCGAGACGGCGTTCGACGAGACCTCGGCCTTCGCGCCGCCCAGCAACACCTATCCGAACGGCACCCATATCTGCGAGGTCGAGATCGACCGGGACACGGGCCAGACGGCGATCGTCTCCTACATCGTCGTGGATGATTTCGGCACCATCCTCAATCCGTTGATGGTGGCTGGCCAGGTCCATGGCGGCATCGCCCAGGGCATCGGCCAGGCGCTGCTGGAGCACACGGTGTTCGATCCGGAGAGCGGCCAGCTACTGTCCGGATCCTTCATGGACTACACCATGCCCCGGGCCGACGATATCCCCGACATCGACTTCCGATACAATGTCGTGCCTTGCGCGACCAACCCGCTGGGGATCAAGGGCGCCGGCGAGGCTGGCTGCATCGGGGCGCCGCCGGCGGTGATAAACGCGGTCGTGGATGCGTTGGCCGAGTTCGGCGTGACCCATGTCGACATGCCGGCGACGCCGGAGAAGATCTGGCGCCTGATCCAGGACCACGCCCCGCGCGCCGCGGCGGAATGACCGGCCGGCGCAACGGGCCGGCAATGCCAGGCCGGCGATGAAGATCGCCGAATCCGGCAGCGCCGCGGTTCTGAGCGGCCTCAAGCTCCTGTGCCTTGAGGCCGGCGGCGTCATCCTGAGGCACTACGCGGCAGACGACGCCGGCGCGACGCTCAAGGCCGACGGCAGCCCGGTCACGGCCGCCGACCAGGCGGCCGAGACGGTCATCCTGGACGGTCTTGCGGAGCTGACGCCGGATGTTCCGGTCGTGTCCGAGGAACAGGCCTCGGCGGGCGCGATCCCGGACATCTCCGGCGGGCGCTTCTGGCTCGTCGACCCCCTCGATGGCACCCGGGAATTCCTCAATCGCAACGGCGAATTCACCGTGAATATCGCCTTGATCGAGGAGGCAACGCCGGTCCTGGGCGCGGTCTACGCGCCGGTGCTGTCGACCCTCTATCTGGGCCGTGTCGGCGAAGCGGCCTGGCGCGCGACCGGCAGCGAGGCCGAGACGACCATCACCGCAAGACCGCCGCCGAAGGAGGGGCTGACGGTGGTGGCCAGCCGGTCGCATGGAAATCGCGCGGCGCTGGAGGAGTATCTGGGCGGCCGGTCGATCGCCGCGGAGCGTCGGGCCGGCAGCTCGCTCAAATTCTGCCTGCTGGCCGAGGGCAGCGCGGACCTCTATCCGCGGTTCGGCCGAACCATGGAGTGGGATACCGCGGCCGGGGAGGCCGTGCTGAGAGCCGCCGGCGGCAGCGTGGAGTCCTTGGACGGCGCGCGCCTGCGCTACGGGAAACCCGGCCTGGACAACCAGGCTTTCGTCGCCTTCGGGAAACGCTAGCGGGGTGTCGCTCAGGCGGCGCCGGCGAGCAGGTTGACGCGGCCGCGCAAATCTTCGGCCAAGGCGGTGATCTCGTCGGCGGCAGCCCCGCCACGGGCCATTTCGGTAACTCCCCTGCCTTCCATCAGCGCGCTTGCGAAGGCGATGCGGCTGCCGAGCCAGGCCGGCGACACCTCCGCGCCGAGCTCTCCCATCGCGGCGATCACCGAGGCGGCCAGCCGCGTGCGCCGGGGCACCCGGTTCAGCACCAGCAGCGCCGGGACGCGTTCCTGCCGGGCGATCTCCAGCGTCGGCTCGGTCGCCCAGAAATCCATCGGGCTGGGCTGCACCGGCAGGATCACCAGGCTGGCGGCGCGCACCGCGATCCGCGCTTCGGTCTCGGCATGGGGCGCGCTGTCGATGAGCACGATGTCATGCTCGGCCGAAAGCCGGTCGACCTCGTTTGCCGTTCGCCAGCCGGAGATCTGGCGATGATCGATATCCGGCTCTCCGAGCTGCGTGGCGCGCAACGCCATCCAGCGGGTCAGGCTGCCCTGCGGATCCGTGTCGACGGTGGCGACGGACAACCCCATCTGCCGGAAAGCCACGGCCAGATGGGCGACGATGGTCGTCTTTCCGGCACCGCCCTTCTGCTGTGCAACCGTGTAGATCGTGCCTGACATCGCGCTCCCCGATCGACTGGCGGTATCGGCGAATTCGCCTGCTCCCAGCCTTGCGCCCATCCCTGCTGCAGCGCAACCAAATTCGGCAAATCTTCGCGGTGAGACAGGGTCGATTTGCGCCGCCCGCGGCAATGCGGGAAACCGCGATCAAAGTAGTAGCCAGCCGCCCGGGCGCACGCCATTATGCGCCGGCAAGCGACGATGTCGGCCGGCGCGGGGCAGGGTCGAAGACCGGTTGCTTGACGAACGGGCTATCCCGCCGGCCGCCGCCATCCGCCTTTCAATCACCATGTTGTGACACCACACATGGTCAGCCGCAGGTTCCAAGAGGTTTCCGGAAGGGAGAGTCGTTAGATGTTCAGAAAGGACGATAAGGCGCCAGAGACGGCCGGAGCGGCCGACACCTATGGCAACGAGTCCAGCGGGGCGCAGCCGGCGCCGACGCGTCCGTCCGGGCAATCCGGCACCGGCGAGCACTCCGTCATCAGTGCCGGCCTCCGCGTCATCGGCAATCTGGAGAGCGACGAGGATGTCGAGGTCCGCGGCACGGTCGAGGGCGACATCACCAGCCGATCCCTTACCGTCAGCGCCGGCGCCATAGTCAAGGGCGCCATCACCGCCGACAGCGTGAACATCGCCGGCACCGTGGACGGCGAGGTCACCGCCGACCGCGTAACGATTTCCAAGACCGGCGACATGACCGGCGACGTCACCTACAAGACCCTGGCGATCGACGAGGGTGCGGCCTTCGACGGCCAGTGCCGCCGGGTCGAGTCCGGCCGCAAGGACGCGCAGAACGTCTCCAACCTGAAGCCCGTGCAGTCGGCGACCGAGGCGAAGGAGGACGCGCCGCCGGCCGCAGCACCGGCGGCGAAGAGCAGCAAGGCTGCCTCCGCTTCCTAGGAACAGGTGATGTCCCGGAGCGCGTTCGGCCATCGTCGCGACGCGTTCCGGCAGCGCCTCGGCACTGACCGATGAAATCGCCGTTCTCCAAATCCAACGGCAATCCTGATCTGCAGGAGAGGCTGGCGGCTGCCGTGAATGGCGGCAACGGCGTGGAGCGATCGGTGTTGGGACCGCGCGTCCGCGTCATCGGCCAGCTCAAGAGCGTCGATTGCGTCGAGATCCGCGGCATGCTGGACGGTGACGTCGACTCCACCATGCTGATCATCGGCGAGGGCGGCCGGGTCGACGGGTTCATCTCGGCCGATGCGGTGCACATCGCAGGCACGGTTACCGGCCGCATCGAGGCCATCGCCGTGAAGGTGGCCCGGTCGGCGACGGTGATCGGCGCGATCGTGCACAACAATCTGGAAATCGAGTCCGGCGCCACCCTGGACGGCCCACGCCCCTGGCGCCCCATGTCGTTCATGTCGGAGTTGCGCCCGCCGCAATAGGGCTTGCCGCTCGACGGCTCTGATCCGACGGGCTAAAAGCCCCGCGTGACAGGAAAATCCCAGATCGAAACGACCATCGTCGGCGCCGATGCGTCCGGCATTGCGCGCGCCGCCGAGACGCTGCGGGACGGCAGGCTGGTCGCCTTCCCGACCGAGACCGTCTATGGGCTCGGCGCCGATGCCACGAATGACAAGGCCGTTGCCGCCGTCTTCGCCGCCAAGGGCCGGCCACGGTTCAACCCGCTGATCGTCCACCTGGCTTCCGCGGACAAGGTGGACCGGATCGCGGAGTTCGGACCGGCGGCTCGCGAGCTGGCCGCGACGCTGTGGCCCGGCCCGTTGACGCTGGTGCTGCCGCGTACCGAGGATTGCCCGGTCTCGCTGCTTGCCTCCGCCGGGCTGGACAGCTTGGCCATCCGCGTGCCGGCGCATCCGAAAGCCCGGGCGCTGCTGAAAGCCGTGGATCGTCCGGTCGTGGCGCCGAGCGCCAATCCGTCCGGGCGGATCAGCCCGACCACGGCCCAACATGTGTCGGAAGGTCTGAACGGCCTGGTCGATCTCATTCTCGCCGGAGGGCGCTGTGAGATCGGCATCGAGTCGACAGTGCTCGACCTGACCGGCGAGACGCCGATATTGCTGCGCCCCGGCGCGGTCACCCGCGAGGTTCTGGAAGAGATCGTTGGTCCCGTCGCGACGGCAGATCAGGACCCGAGCGGCGATACGGCGCGCAGATCGCCGGGCCAGTTGACCCGCCACTACGCACCGACGCGTCCGCTCCGGCTCGAGGTCGAGACGCCGAGACCGGAAGAGGCCTATCTGGCATTCGGCCCTACGCTGCGGTCGGGAGCCGCCTTGAACCTCAGCGAAACCGGCGACCTCGGCGAGGCGGCGGCAAACCTGTTCGCCATGCTCCGCCAGTTGGACGCCGGAGATCAAAAGAGCATCGCTGTCGCGCCGATCCCAGAGCAGGGCCTGGGCATCGCCATCAACGACCGGCTGAGGCGGGCCGCGGCAAGCGATGACGGCGGTGCGGACGGCCGCTAATCTGCCGCGATGAATGAAGAGAGCCTGAAGGAGCGGTCGGCGGCGCTGGACCGCATTCGCTCAGCGGTTGGACCGAAGGGGATTGTCGACTCACCGGAGGCGTTGGCGCCGTACCTGAAGGAATGGCGCGGGAACTTCGAGGGACGGACCGATCTGGTCGCCCGCCCTTCGAGCACGGCGGAGACCGCTGCGGTCGTAGGGATTTGCGCGGATGCCGGCATCGGTCTGGTGCCCCAGAGCGGGAATACGGGGCTAGTCGGTGGTGCATCCCCTGACCCGCAAGGCCGCGAGATCATCCTGTCGACCGACCGCCTGAACCGGATCCGCAAGGTCGATGCGGTGAACAACACGCTGACCGCCGAGGCCGGCGTGATCCTGCAGACGATCCAGGAGGCGGCCGCCGAGGCCGATCGGCTTTTCCCGCTGAGCCTGGCCGCCGAAGGCTCCTGCCGGATCGGCGGCAATCTCTCGACCAATGCCGGCGGCACCGGCGTGCTGCGTTACGGCAATGCCCGCGACCTTGTCCTGGGGTTGGAAGTCGTGCTGCCGGACGGAAGCGTCTGGGACGGGCTGCGCGACCTGCGCAAGGACAATACGGGATACGACCTGAAGCAGCTCTTCATCGGCGCGGAAGGCACGCTGGGTGTCATCACCGCCGCGGTCCTGAAGCTGTTTCCCCGGCCGCGGCAGACGGTCACTGCCTTCGCCGCCATCCGTGACCCCCAGGCCGGCATCACCCTGCTGAACCGGGCGCGCGAGGCGGCCGGCGACGCCGTCACCGCCTGCGAGCTGATCCCCCGCATCGGGCTCGATTTCGCCCTGCGCCACGTGGCGGGTACGGTCGATCCGCTAGGCACGGAGCATGGCTGGTACCTGCTGCTGGAATTCACCTCGCCGGTATCCGACGCGCCATTGCAGGACTGGATGGAGGCATTACTCGCGGCGGCGTTGGACGACGGGCTGGTCGTGGACGCCACGGTCGCGGCAAGCGAGGCGCAGAGCCGCAAGCTCTGGCATATCCGCGAGGCGATCGTCGAGGGCCAGCGCCACGAGGGAGGATCGATCAAGCACGACGTCTCGGTCCCGGTCGCCCGCACCGCAGACATGATCGCCGAGGCGATCCGGGCGGTTGAGGAGCGCCTTCCGGGCATTCGCCCGGTCGCCTTCGGGCATCTCGGCGATGGCAACATCCACTTCAACCTGACCCAGCCGGTCGGCGCCGACCGCGCGGAATACCTGGCGCGCTGGGGGGAGTTCAACGAGATCGTGCACGGCATCGTGGTCGGCATGGGCGGGTCGATCAGCGCCGAGCATGGCATCGGCCGACTGAAGCGCGCGGAGCTGGCCGAACGCAAATCGGCGGTGGAAATGGGGCTGATGCGGCGGATCAAGACCGCCGTCGACCCGCAAGGGATCATGAATCCCGGCAAAGTCATTTGAATCTCGGCTCAGAGGAGAAATGTCCGTGACGGTCAGGATCTATCACAACCCGAATTGCGGCACGTCACGGACGGTGCTCGGCCTGCTGCGGGAGGCGGGGGAAGAGCCCGAGATCGTCGAGTATCTCAACACGCCGCCGAGCCGCGAAGAATTGGCCGACCTGATCGCTCGCATGGGCATCGCGCCACGCGACCTGCTGAGGCGGCGCGGAACGCCCTATGACGAAATGGGGCTGGACGACCCCAAATGGACCGATGATCAGCTCATCGAGCTGATGGCGGAGACGCCGATCCTCATCCAGCGGCCAATCGTGGTCACGTCCGAGGGCGTCCGGCTATGTCGGCCGGCGGAGACCGTGCACGAGATCCTGCCGGACGGCCGTTGAGCCGGGACATTGCCGGAAGCGCCCGGGACGCATCCCTCTAGACCAGCGCCAGGACCCGGCTTGGCCCTCCGGTCGCGCCTTCGATGGCAGGACTGCCGACAACGATGGTCGCCCCGGAGGCGGGCAGGTCGCCGAGATTGGCCACGCATTCCAGCCCCCAGCGATTGGCCGGCAGCCAGCTGTAGTGGGTGGCGAAGGCCTTCGACGGGCCGTGGTCGAGGGACAGCGTGTCGACGGCGATGCCCGCTGCGGACGTGCTTTCCAACAGGTAGGCGACCGACTCCTCATGGAATCCGGGGAAATGCAGCCCGCCATCGGCGTCGGCATTGCGGAACCCGTCACTGCCGAGCCGGCGGTCCCAGCCACTGTGCATGGCGACGCACGCGCCTTGCGGGATCGGACCGTTCGCCGATTCCCAGGCCGAGAGGTCGTCGGGCGTCAACTGCGTGTCCGCGTCATCCTCGGCGCGGGCGGCAATATCGACCACCGCCAGCGGGACAACGAGCTGCTCGACCGGGATTTCGTCGGCGGAGTGCCCGTCGGCGGAGAAATGGATCGGCGCGTCCATATGGGTGCCGGTGTGCTCGACCAGCATCCAGCGATACATGTTGTATCCGTCGGTCTCGATCTGCACGAGGGTCTCGAATTCGATTCCGGGCGATCCGCCGAACGTCGGAAAGTCAGTCCCGAGCCGGTGGGTGAGATCAACGACGCGGCCGAAACTGCGATCGGTTGCGGCCGGTGCCGGCGACGGGGTCATCACCGCCATCGAGGCGCCCGCCGCGGCAAGCGCGGAACCCTTCAGAAGGCTGCGCCGACCAAGACGCCGCATGACCGCCTCGGAGCATCCAGGAACACACATATCCGATCCCTCCCTTACTTCATTGTTTTTGCTGCCACCCCCCAATCCGAACCGGTCCGAGGGCTGGCCCAAAGGTATCTGACGTCATGGCTGCCGCCCCTGTCCAGAGGCGCGCGCCGATCTGGTATTTGACGTTTACGTAAACGTTAATCATAGTCGCGAAAAAATAGCACGGCACGACGCCCAATCGCGTCGGCCGTGATAGATTTCCCCAGCGCCAGGCACCAATGCGACGAGGTCGATGATGATCCCCTATGCCGCCCCCATCGAGGATATGCGGTTCGTGCTCAACCGGCTGGTCGGGCTCGACCGCATCGCCGCGTTACCGGGCTATGAGGACGTGTCGCCGGACCTGGTCGACGCCGTGCTGGAAGAGGCCGGCAAGCTGGCGTCGGAGGTCCTGGCGCCGATCAATGCCTCCGGCGACCACGAGCATTCGGTGCTGGAAAACGGCGTGGTGCGGACACCGAAGGGCTTCAAGCAGGCCTACGACCAGTACCGCGACGGCGGCTGGAATTCCGTGCCCTTCGACCCGGAGTTCGGCGGCCAGGGGCTGCCCTGGACCGTCGCCTTCGCGGTCCAGGAGATGTGGCAGGCCTCGAACATGTCGTTCGGCCTCTGCCCGCTGCTGAACCAGGGCGCGGTCGAGCTGCTGCAGGATCATGGATCGGACGAGCAGAAGCGGCTCTACCTGCCGAAAATGATCTCCGGCGAGTGGACCGGCACCATGAACCTGACCGAGCCGCAGGCCGGATCGGATGTGGGCGCGGTGCGAACCAAGGCGGAGCCGGAGGGCGGCGCCTGGCGGATCCGCGGCCAGAAAATCTTCATCACCTATGGCGAGCACGATCTCGCCGGCAACATCATCCATCTGGTGCTGGCCCGTACGCCGAACGCCCCGGCCGGGATCAAGGGGATCAGCCTGTTCGTGGTGCCGAAGTTCCTGCTCGACGCCGACGGGGCGCCGGGCAAGCGTAACGATCTGCGCTGCGTGTCGCTGGAGCGGAAGCTGGGCATCAATGCCAGCCCGACCTGCGTCATGGCCTATGGCGACAATGACGGGGCCATCGGCTATCTGGTCGGCGAGGAGAACCGCGGCATCGAGTACATGTTCACGATGATGAACAATGCCCGGTTGTCGGTCGGTCTGCAGGGCGTGGCAATCGCCGAACGGGCCTATCAGCAGGCGGTGGAGTTCGCCCGCACACGCGTCCAGGGCCGGGCGCTCGGAAACGGGGCGGCGGCCGCCACCATCATCCATCATCCGGATGTCCGCCGGATGCTGCTTGGCATGAAGGCGCAGATCGAGGCCGGACGGGCGCTGACCTATCACGCCGCGGCAGCCCTCGATACCGCGAAGCGGCATCCCGATCCGGCGGAGCGGCAGGCGGCACAGGCGCTGGTCGATCTGCTGACGCCGGTCGTGAAGGCCTGGTGCACGGATCTCGGCTGCGAGGCCGCTTCGACCGGTGTGCAGATCCATGGCGGGATGGGCTTCGTCGAGGAGACCGGCGCCGCACAGCACCTGCGCGACGCCCGGATCGCGCCGATCTATGAGGGCACGAACGGCATCCAGGCGGCTGACCTGGTGTTCCGCAAGGTGGCGCGGGACGGCGGCCAGTCGGCCGGCCGGTTCCTTGATGAGATCGCGGCGTTGGACGGCGCGCTGGTGGCAGCCGATGGCGACGACATGGCCGCGATCCGGGCCAACCTGACAGATGGGCTGGATGCGCTGCGGTCGGCGACGGACTGGGTCGCGTCGACGGCCAGTTCCGACGCGACCGGGGCAGCGGCCGGCTCGGCTCATTACCTGCGGATGTTCGGGCTGGTGGCCGGCGGCTATGTGATGGCGCGGGCCGCGCTCGAGGCACTGGATTGCCAGGCATCCGGAACCGGCGATCCGGCCATGGCTGAGACCAAGCGGATCACCGCCCGCTTCTTTGCCGAGCAATACCTGCCCCAGGCCCGAGGCCTGCTCGCACCCCTGACCGACGGCCATTCAACCGTGATGGCGCTCGCCGAGGATCGGTTCTGACGACAGCGGCCGCCGGCCCTGAATATGCGGTTGGCACTACTGCCGGGTCTCGACGGAACAGGCCTGCTGTTCGATCCGCTGCTCGCCGCATTGCCGTGCGAGCCAGCCCCTCTGGTCGTGCGGTACCCCAGGGAGTGCGCCGCCTCTCTTGACGCGCATGTCGATGCCGCTGCCGCGGCGCTTTCCGGCAACGAAAACTGGATCATCGTCGCGGAATCGTTCTCCGGACCTATTGCCGCGAGGCTCGCGCGGCACCCTGGCCTGCGGATCGTCGGCATCGTCTTCTGTGCCAGCTTCGTGACGTCGCCGCGCCCGGTTCTCCTCGCGCTCGCCGGCATCACTCCCATCGCCGCGGTGCTGAGGCTGAGGCCTCCGGACAGGCTGGTCCGGTCATTCTGCCTGGGACCAAAGGCGCCGCAGAACCTCATAGAGTCTTTTTGGCGCGCGATCGCCGAGTCCGGCGCCGATGCGCTCGCTGACCGATTGCGCCTGCTGGCAAGGCTGCCGCGGCTCGAGCAGCCGATTGTGCAGCCGAGCCTCTATATCTGTCCCACCGCTGACCGTCTGGTTCCACGATCCGCAATGATCAGGCTGACGCAGCAATGCCGTCTGGTCGAACTCGCCATGGTCGAAGGGCCGCATTTCATCCTGCAGTCGGCGCCTGAGCCGTGCGCAGACGCCATCCGGTCCTTCGCGAATGCAATTTAGAGTTTAGATTTCGATAACCGGCTCTCGCATAGCATGGAGCCTTGTTGGCTTCATGGGCCGGTCGCCGATCGGCCCAGCGAAGGAAAGGTCATGCCGCCGGCCTATCTGGAGAAAACGCTCGCAGATCACGTTAAGTGGCTGAAAAGCCAACCCGGCGGCGTGCGTGCGGACTTCACGCTGACCAATCTCCAGGGTCTCGATCTGACCGGGGTCGACCTCCGGGACGCAAAGATGTCCGGCGTCCGGCTCACCGGCGCGATCCTGACCGGTGCCAATCTGCGCGGTGCGGACCTGTTCGGCGCCGATCTGTCCCATTGCGATCTGAGCGAAGCGGTTCTGGCGGACGCCGACCTGCGCGGCGCCAGGCTGCACGGCGCCAATTTCATCAGCGCCAACCTGCGGCGCGCCGACCTGCGCGACGGAACCCTGCTGACCCAGGGCGCCGACGGCGGCATCGAACCGTGCTCGCCTGGATTTCAGACCGTCTCGATCGACCGGGCCGACCTGTCGCGGGCCGACATGTCGGGCAAGCGCATGAGCGGCTGGTCGATGACCCGGACCGACCTGACCGGCGCGCTGCTGCGCAACGCCGATCTATCCGGGGCCGATCTGTCGGAGAGCAACCTCCAGAACGCCGACCTGACCCAGGCCAACCTGACCAACACGGTCATGGAGAGCACCCGGATGTCCGGCGCCATCCTGAAGGGAGCGGCCGTGGCCGGCTGCAGCCTGCGTGGTGCCGACCTGTACGGCGCCGACTTGGCGCAGTGCGACCTCACGCTGGCCGACACCACCAACGCCCAGTTTGCGCGGACCATCGAGTCCCTGGACGCCAACCTGCGTCGCGCGATCCTCGATCATGGAAAGTGGGTTGAAAGCTCCGGCCGCCTTGGCGAGCGCGCCGAGGTCGACGGCGCCGATCTGCGCGGCATCGATCTCAGCGGCGTCAACCTGTCCGGAGCGGTGCTCCGGCGGGTCGATTTCTCCGGCGCGGCGTTGAACGGCGCAAAGCTGATCATGGCCGACCTGTCGGACGGCGTGCTCGACGAAATCAACCTCTACGGCGCCAATCTGTCCGGCGCGAAGCTGGAGCGCGCCTCACTGGTCCGCGCCGACCTGACCCAGGCGAAACTCGCGCCCGCGATGATCAATGATGCGGACGGGAAACCCACGGGCCGACGCTGTGTCACCAATCTGCGCGGCGCGAACCTGCGACAGGCGCGACTGGCCTATTGCACGCTTCGGGAGGCGGATTTGACCGGTGCCGACCTCACCGATGCCGACCGGGTCAACGCGAACCTGGCGGGCGCCACGCTGACCGACGCCATCCTGCATCCGCCGGTCGACCCGCCGGGAAAGTCCAAGCCGGCCGCCTAGCCGCCCACCATCAGCTTAACGATCTCGTCGCCATCCGTCTCGGACGTGCGGCGCTCGCCGGCCAGCACGCCGCGGCGCAGGACGATGATCCGGTCGGCGACCGCAAAGATGTCGCCGAGATTGTGGGAAATGAAGACGACGCCGACATTGCTGGTCTTGAGGCTCTCGACCAGCGCGCGGACCTTGCGCTGTTCGGGAACCCCAAGCGCCGCCGTCGGCTCATCCATGATCAGCACTTCCGCCTTCCAGAAGATGGCGCGACCGATCGCGACGGCCTGGCGCTGGCCCCCGGAGAGGGTGCGAACCGGCACGTTCAGCTTCTTGATTTCGATGTCCAGCGTCTCGATGGCGTCATGGGCCTGCTGGCGCATAAGGCCGCGATCGAGGACGGGGAACACGCCCAATGCCCTGCGCATGGGCTCGCGGCCGAGGAAGACGTTGGCGCCGACATCCAGATTGTCGGCCAGCGCCAGGTCCTGGTAGATCGTCTCGATCCCCAGATCACGCGCCTGTCTCGGATTTTCGAATGCGACCGGCTTGCCCTTGTAGAGGATCCTGCCCTCATCCGGCCGGTGGACGCCCGAGATCGCCTTGATCAAAGTCGATTTGCCGGCACCGTTGTCGCCGGCCAGCGCGACCACCTCACCCGGGAAAAGATCGAAGGACACATTTTCCAGCGCATGCACGCCGCCAAAGCGCTTCGAGACGCCTTGGACCGAGAGGATCGGCTCCGATGCCGACGCCACGCTCATGTTTCCGCCTGCCGGCCGCCGGTCAGGCGGCTGCGCGACTGGTCGACCAGGACCGAGATGATGATCACGACGCCGACGGCGACGAATTGCCAAAACGGCTCGACGTTGATGAAGACCAGGCCGTACTGGATCACGGCGATGATCAGCGCACCGATCACCGTGCCGATGATCGTGCCTGACCCACCGAACAGGCTTGCGCCGCCGATCACGACCGCCGCAATCGCGTCGAGCAACAGTGGCTCGCCGGCCTGCGCCGCTCCGGCTGAGAACCGGGCGGTATACAGAATCCCGCTCAGCGCCGCGCACAACGCTGCAATCACGTAGATCGCCATGGTGTGGCGCCGCACATTGATGCCCGCGCGGATGGCGGCTTCGCGATTGCCACCGATGGCGTAGGTGTACTGGCCGAACCGGGTCTGCGACAGCACATAGTGCATCAGCCCCACCACCAGCACGGTGATGATCACCGGAACCGGCAGCCCGATTTCCCAGCTCGTGTCCTCAAAGACCAAGATCTTTCCATTGCCGATCCAGGACAGGTACTCGTTGCGCACCGGCACCGTGGTGCCGTTTGCGGCGAGGAAGCCGGTTCCACGCGCGATGCCGTACATGCCCAACGTGCCGATGAAAGCCGGCACGCCGAGCCAGGCGATCAGGAACCCGTTGGTCAGCCCGGGGATCAGCGTCACGGCGAAGGCCGCGAGCACGCCGACCACCAGGGCGAACTCGGGGCCCATTTCCGGAACCAGGGCCTGCGTAATGCGGGCACAGATGACCGCCGCCAAACCCATCGTGAAGCCGACCGACAGGTCGATGCCGCCGGAAATGATGACGAATGTCTGGCCCAGCGCCAGCAGGAGAGGCGCCACGGCGAACAGCGTGATGCTCTGCAAGTTGAAGGGGTTGAGAAGGAAGGAGGTGTCGAACGCGATGCGCGCCCAGACCTCGAAGAACACCAGCAGAAGGATCAGGAACAGCCAGGACCACGCCGCCGCCAGCCATCGTGCCAGCGTCGCCTCTTCGGCTGTCGGATCACCCCGCGCCTCAACCGCAGCCACGCTCGCCGGCCTCCCCGGTCATCGTTTGACGTGTTTGTGCGGTAGTGAACCCCGCACCGGACATTGAGTGATTTCCCGGGTCGGACGGGGCGCCTCCCCGTCCGACCCGGGCTCCGAGCTCACTCGGAGTAGATGAACTTGGCGATCTCGGGATCGTTCATGTTGCTGGCGTCGATCACCGTGAAGCCTGTGCCGATGGCGATCGGGAGCGACTGCCCGGTCAGATGGGCATAGGCACTCATCACGCCGTAATAGCCGATCTCCGCCGGATGCTGGGCGATGGTCATGTCGACCAGCCCTTCGCCGATGTCGTCGACAATCGATTGCGGCGCGTCGAAGGCCACCACCCGGATCTCGCCGGATTTGCCGACCGCGCGAACGCCGTTCGCCGCTCCAACGGCGGAGAACAGGTTGGCGCCGAACACCCCGGCCAGATCCGGGTTGCGGGCGACGACCGCCTGCAGTTGGGACGCGGCCTTGTTGGAGTCGTCGTCGTTGAACTGGGTCTCAAGCACGGTGATGCCGGGGTAGTTCGCCATCTCCATCTTGAAGCCTTCCTCGCGCTGGTCGGTGGTCGAGATGCCGGGCTTCACGTTGGAGACGTAAACCGTTCCCTCGCCGCCGATCGCCTCGGCCAGGGCGCGCGCGGCGATCTGGCCGCCAAGCACGTTGTCGGACGCGATGTAGCTCAGCGGAAAGTCGCCGTCTCCGGCGCCGTCCTGGTAGTTGCCGTCATCGATGAATGTATCGACGGTGATGATCGGAATGCCGGCCTCATGGGCCCTGCGCAGCGGCTCGATCAGCTGCACCTTGTCGGTCGGGGCAATGAGGATGGCATCCGGTCCGCGGGCGATCACCGCATCGAGGACCGGCACTTGAAGGGTCGCATTGAATTCCGGCGCGCCTTGGAACAGCAGTTCCACGCCCAGCGAATCCGCGGCGTGCTGAGCACCCCTGTGCATCGTGATGTAGAACGCGTCGGTCGTGAGACCCGGGATCAGGGCGATCGTCAGGTCCTTCTGCGCCTGCGCCGGACCCGAAAGGGCGCTCGCTAGCAATGCCGCCGCACCAGCAACGGCCGTCATCAGCCTTTTCATGCTGTTTCCTCCCTTTGCCGCAGCCATTCCATGCCACGGTCGATTTCATTGTGAGCCCTACATTTAAACGTTTTTCTTGCCGCCAAGGCAATCTCGGAGTGAGAGTCCGGGCAAAAGGTGCCGCCGGAGATTGACGGCAGATGTGCCCGGTCAGGCTGCGGTCGCCGCGAGACGACCGCGGCTGGCTCGCGGATCGATGGGAGGGCTGGAGATGATCGCAACGGAGGGCCCGTTGCTGGTCGGGGTCGATTTCGGAACGACCCGGATTCGCGCACTGGTCGTGACCACTGACGGAAGTGTCGTCGCGTCCGGCGACGCGCCGACGCCGATCGAGCATCCGAGGCCCGGATGGGCGCAACACGATCCAGAGGCGCTCTGGCAGGCGACGGTCGCGGCGCTGCGTCAGGCTGTGGGCACGATCTCGGCACCCGATCGCATTGCCGGACTCGCGGTCGCCAGCGTGGGCGAGTCCGGTGTCCCGCTCGACGAGGGCGGGCGGGCGACCTATCCGGCGATCGCCTGGTTCGATACCAGACCCGATGCGGAGTGTCGGCAGTGGGTGGAAAGGATTGGCGAGGAGCGGATTTCCCGGGCGACCGGGTGCGGACCAAATCCGATGTTCGGCCTGAGCAAGCTGATGTGGCTCAAGGCGCACGCTCCGGATGCCTTCGGCCGCACCAGACGCTGGCTGAACATGGCCGACTACCTCGCCTGGCGACTCTGCGGTGTTACCGCTACGGACTACAGCCTCGCCTCACGAACCCTGGCGCTCGACCTGGCCGAGGGACATTGGGACGAGGCCCTGATCGCGGATGCCGGGTTGGACCCATCGCTGTTCGCGCCATTGACGGCCAACGGCGAAGCACTCGGCCCGATAACGGCTGAGGCCGCCGAAGCAACCGGCCTCCCGCGCCGATGCATTATCGGCGTCGGGGGTCACGACCATATCGTCGGCGCCTTGGCGGCCGGTGCCTGGCAGCCGGGCACGTTACTCAACTCGCTCGGCACGGCCGAGGCCTTGCTGCTGGCGCATGGCCGGCCTCAGGCCGATCTGACGCTGGCCGCCGCCGGTTATGCGCAGGGCGCGATGATGCTCGAAACGCCGCTCTACTACGTCGTCGCGGCGAACTTCACGGCCGGTGCGTCGGTCGAATGGCTCATGCGGCTGATCGGGCCCGAACAGACCCACGATACGTTGATCGGCGAGGCGACGGCCGTCCCGGCCGGCTGCAACGGTGTCCACTTCCTCCCGACGCTCAGGGTCGGAAACCCACCCTATCCGGATACCGTCGCCCGGGGGACCCTGGTCGGGCTCTATCCGGAGGCGACGCGTGGCGTGCTCTACCGCGCAGTGCTGGAGGGTCTGGCTTATGAGTCCAGGCAGATGCTGGACGGCATGCAGAGCGGTAGCGGGGCGGTCGGGATTGAGCGCATCCGGGCGATTGGCGGCCTCAGCCGCAACCATCTGCTCATGACAATCAAGGCGTCGGTCTTCAACCAGCCGATCACCGTGCTGGACATGGCGGAGGCCACCGCGTTGGGCGCGGCAATCCTGGGCGGACTTGCAGCCGGCGTGTTTTCCGATGCCGGGACTGCCCTGGCCGGGCTGACGAGCAGCGAAACCGAGATCGCTCCCGATCCGGGGCTCCGGGATTTCTATGCCGCCCGCTACCCATCCGTTTACGAGCGACTACGCCCGGCCACGTTGGACATTCATTCGGCAGTGATCGCTGCCGACGCCGATTAGGGAAATGGCTCTGGAATGAATGGTGCCCAGGGACAGAATCGAACTGCCGACACGGGGATTTTCAATCCCCTGCTCTACCAACTGAGCTACCTGGGCCCCGGCGACCCAACCCGAGCGAAATGCCCGGCTGGGCGGAGAGCGCATGCTTATAGGCGAAGCCGCAGGGCGTGTCCAGACGAGATGGATTGCTATTGCGCTTCCGGCTCAAACCCTCCGCCCTTGGCCTCCGGCCGGTCGCCATCTTCGTCCGTGGCCGGGTCGACCGGAATACGATAGGCACCGCCCAGCCAGCGAGACAGATCGACATCCGCGCATCGCCGGGAGCAGAAGGGCCGCGTTGCGACTTGCGCCGGCTTGCCGCAGATCGGGCAACCGCGGCCGGCCGTCGCACTGGCAGCCTTCATCCGGCTCCGGCCTGCTTCATCCTTCATCGTCTGCCAGCTCTTTCTTTGTAAACGCTGTACCTGTCATCCGGCAGCCATCACATCGGCGAGCGCCGACCCACGATGCTCGCGCGCAAATTCGAACAGACCAAGGCCGGACAGCCCGCGGGCCGTCCTCACACGCGCCGGGTCGTCGTCGAGGAGACCGCGCATCAGTTCCACGATCGCGTTGCGCGAATCGCGTCGCTTCATGGAGATGAAATCGACGACCACAACGCCGCCAATATTGCGCAGGCGAAGCTGGCGGGCAATGACCCGCACCGCTTCCCGATTGACCTGCGTGACATCCGGCGCCGCACCAGCGTTGACATCGATCGCTGTCAACGCCCGGGTCTTCTCTATTACGATGGATCCCTCATTGGACAGGGGAACCTCCGGCAGGAGCAGCGCCGGCACTTCTTCGCGGAGGTCCATGGGATCTCCGTCAACCCGGCCGGCAAATGCCGGCACCGTGGTCTCAAGCCAACGTGTGAGCGACCGACGACGGTGCTTGTCGTTGATGCGCACTTCGGTGACACGTGGCGTGTCCAGGATAAGGCGTTCCCCCACATCCGGCCCGCGCATCAGGCGCCGCGGCGTTCTGTCATCCGCCGATTGGCTGATGGCTTTCCAACTCTCCGACAGGCGTTCGGCCTCGGCCGCCAAATCGGCATCCGTCGCGTCTTGAGCCGCGGCGCGAATGATCCAGCCGCCGGGTGGACTCGGTTGCCAGTGCCGCGCCAGGCTCGGATCCAGGCGCCGCGTCACCGAAATGCCTGCGCCAAGCGGCCGAAAGACCAGCATCGTGCCGGGGAGTGCAATTTCCCGGGTGACCTCGATCGCTTTTCCGTCGCGCGCGGACCGCGTGACCTGGACAAGGATATCCTTGCGGCCGGCCGGGCCGGGGTCAGCCAGATAGGCAAGCCGGTCAAGACCAAGCTCGACATAGGCCGCCCCGGCATCGCGCAGCACACGCTCGACCCGGGCCCGGTAGACATCGCCGGGCCGGACCGCGTCGCTGATCCGCTCGGCCATCAGGTCCGTCAACGCACCATCCTCGACGACACCTGACAGGAGGACATCCTGATCCCGCGCGATGTGTATCGCCCTGGTCATCGGCGCACCACGCCCAGGCCTGCGAGCGCGGTCATGGTCTCGAACAGCGGCAGACCGACGACATTGCTGTAGGAGCCGTTGAGTTGCCTGACGAAAGCCGCGGCCCGCCCTTGGATCGCGTAGGCGCCAGCCTTGCCACGCCATTCGTCGTGTCTCAGATAGTCGTCGATCTCGCGTCCCGACAGCGGCTTGAAGGCCACCGACGTCAGGACGACGCGCGACACCTGACGGCCGTCCGGCGCCAGCAGGCAGAGCCCTCCGAAGACGCGATGCCGGCGTCCGGACAGCAGTTCGAGATATCGTCGCGCCTCGGCGTCATCGCCGGCCTTGCCGAGGATCCGGCGGCCGCAGGCCACGACCGTGTCCGCGGCCAGAACGTATGCGTCCGGATGCCCGGCGGCCACATGGGCGGCCTTTTCGGCAGCCAGCCGGCCGGCATGGTCGCGCGGCAATTCGCCCGCGCGCACGGATTCATCCAGGTCGGCCGGTACGACCATGTCCGGCTCGACGCCGATCTGTCGCAAGAGGTCGAGCCGGCGTGGCGAGGCCGATGCCAGGATCAGCATGGGTGGCCCGGGAGGCTGCGCCTGCCGGTGTTCGCGCCGGTCGGTGGCTGGGTGGAGATTTCAGGGCACACGATAGGAAATTCGTGATTGTCGCCTTTGCGTCGCTGGCCGATTGGTGGTCAACCCGTCCGCAACGGTCAAGAGGGTTCGAGGTTCTGCCGAGTCAGATGCTCAGCCCCGAATCGGTTGGAAAACGCTCTTGGATCTTCTTGAGCAGCGAGTCGCGGACCTGGCGGAAGGCATCCAGCCGCATATCTCGGTTTCCTTCGATCAGCGTCGGATCGAACGTGTTCCAGAATTCGACGTCGAATGCGGTCGTCCGGGTCATCTCGATCGCACGGTGATGCGCTTCCGGGGAGAGAGTCACAACGAGGTCGAAGGAATCGTCTTCCAGATCGTCAAAGGCCTTGGGCCGATGGCGAGACAGATCCACGCCCATCTCTTCCATGACGGCGACCGCAAACGGATCGACCTCGCCCGTACGCACGCCAGCGCTGTCGACGAAGATGTGGTGCCCGTGGAAATGCTTCAACATCGCCTCGGCCATCGGCGAGCGAATGGCATTCTGTGTGCAGGCAAAGAGAACACTGGTGGGACGCTGCGACATCCAGGCTATCCGCGGATGTGCAGGACGCACAACAGTGTGAAGAGGCGCCGTGCGGTATTGTGATCGAGGCTGATCTTGCCCGACAGCCTCTCTCGGAGCAGGTCGGAGCCGTCGTTGTGCAGCCCCCTGCGTCCCATGTCGATCGCCTCGATGCGCGACGGCGGGGCGTGCTTGATGGCGTCGAAATAGCTCTCGCAGATCAGGAAATACTCTTTGACGATCTTCCGGAACGGAAGGATCGGCAAAGGCAACCTCGCCAACTGCTCGCCGTCGCCGTTGCTGATGTCGAAGATCAACCGGTTGTCTTCGATCGACAGGACGACTTTGTAGGGTCCGGGATCACAGTCGATCGGCTGGAAGTAATTGTCCTCCAGCAGGTCGTAGATCGCGACCGCGCGTTCGTGCTCGACCTGCGCGTTGCGTCGGCCGACCGTCCGCTCGTCCAGAGTGATGTCGGCGATCCGGAAGAGGGCCCGGTCCGGCTGGCGATCGCTCATGATTCCGAAGTACGGAGCGCGTCAACGCCGCGTGCGGTTGGCCGAGGACGGTACGACCGGGCCATTCCGCCGCCGATCACGCGTCCCGTCCGCCGGCCCCATTGTGCTCAAGCCTGCAGGCGATCGACCGGGCGTGGGCCTCCAGGCCCTCCTCGCGAGCCAGAACCACCGCGTCGGGCCCGATCGCGGCAAGGCTGTCCGCGTCACAGCGCACCAACGTGGTGCGCTTGACGAAATCCAGGACGTTCAGGCCGGATGAAAACCTTGCCCGTCGCGCGGTCGGCAGCACGTGGTTCGGCCCGGCGACGTAGTCGCCCACCGCCTCGGGCGTATGGCGCCCCAAGAAGATCGCGCCGGCGTGCCGAACGGCATCTGATAGGCGCTCCGGCTGGGAGACAGCGAGTTCCAGGTGTTCAGGCGCAATTCGATCGATGATCGCAGGCGCCTCGGCAAGGGAACCGAGCAGGATGACGGCACCATAATCGCGCCAGCTCGCCGCCGCGATCTCTGCCCTGGGAAGTGTCTCGAGATGACGCTCCACGGCTTCCGAGACGGCTTCCGCGAACCCATCATCGTCGGTTATCAAGACCGACTGCGCGCTCTGATCGTGTTCGGCCTGGGACAACAGGTCGATCGCGATCCACTCCGGTCGGTTGTCGGCATCCGCCACCACGACGATTTCCGAGGGCCCGGCCACCATATCGATCCCGACGGTTCCGAAGACCTGCCGCTTCGCCTCTGAGACATAGGCATTGCCCGGGCCGACGATCTTGTCCACCGACGCCACGGTCTCCGTTCCATAGGCCAGGGCCGCGATCGCCTGGGCTCCCCCGATACGATAGATCTCCTCGATACCCAGCAACTGAGCCGCCGCCAGCACCAGCGGATTGACCTTGCCGTCGGGCATGGGGACCGTCATGGCAATGCGGCCTACGCCGGCAGCCTGCGCGGGAATGGCGTTCATCAGAAGTGAGCTCGGATAGGCCGCGAGACCTCCCGGAACGTAAAGCCCAACGCTGTCAATCGGCGTCCAGCGCGCGCCCAGCTCGACACCCGCCATATCCGTAAAGCGATCGGTTGGCAGCTCCTGCCGGGCATGGAAATCCGCGATACGCCGTGCCGCAGCCTCCAGCGCCCGCATCGCCTCGGGCGCAACCGATGCAGCGGCCGCGGCAATCTCGGACCCGTCCAGTCGCAGCGACTCCGCCGTCAGGTCGAGCCGGTCGAATTTCTTTGTGTAGCGCAGCACGGCCTCGTCGCCGGCGTCGCGGACATCCTTCAAGATCGCCGATACGGTTGCACCCACATCGGCGTCGGTCTCGCGCTTGGACGCCAGGAATTCGGCAAATTCCGCTTCGAAGGCGGCTGATCGGGTATCGAGTCTAAGCGGCATTGGCCGCGCCCCGAAACCGGCCGACCAGGTCGCCGACCTCGCCCGGTCTCGTCTTCAGCGCCGCCCGATTGACGACCAGTCGCGACGTCACTTCGGCAATGCACTCGACCTCGCGCAGCCCGTTCGCCTTCAGCGTCGCACCCGTGGACACCAGATCGACGATCCGGCGACAGAGCCCGAGCGACGGCGCCAACTCCATGGCGCCGTTGAGCTTGATGCACTCCGCCTGGACACCTCGCGCCGCGAAGTGGCGCCGCGTAACATCCGGATACTTGGTCGCGACCCGAATATGGCTCCAACGGGAGGGATCGTCGGTCTTGAGCAACTCCGCCGGTTCCGCGACGACCAGACGGCAACGACCGATGCCCAGATCGATCGGCGCGTAGACCTCCGGGTAGTCGAACTCCATCAGCACATCGTTGCCGGCCACCCCCAGATGGGCAGCACCAAAGGCAACCATCGTCACCACATCGAACGATCGGACCCGAATGATCTCGAGAGCACCGTCGCGGGTCTGAAAGCGAAGCCGCCGATCGTCGGGGTCGTCGAATGCCGGTTCCGGCTCAACGCCCGCACGCTGCAGAACCGGGCGCAACTCCGACAGAATTCGGCCCTTTGGAACCGCAAGAACGAGCGGTTCGTTGGCGGGCGGCCTATCAAGGGTGGCGGTGGACGGCAACGCGGCTCTCCTCGGCGGCAGCGGACGTGATCGGGCGTCCCATGCTGCAGCGCGGCAACTCTACGAGGTCTCCGCCTCGTCTTCAAACATATGGGTCGGCCTGCGCGTCGTCGGCCAAGGCTCGCCGATATCCTCCATCAGACAGACCGGGCGCGCCATCTCCAACCGTATGGTTCCATTGCCGGAGAATTCGAGCTCGGTGCCGCCGTCAACCCACCGGACAGCCAGCAGCTCCATCAACTGCGCACGATCCTGGAGATCGACACCGCGGGTTCGGACTCCCGTCACCCCTTCGAACCGAACGCCGCAATTGGACCGAAGATAGACAGGGCCTTCGTCCTCCGGCTTCGCGTCGTCCGGCCCTTCGATGCCGTCGACGGCGCCGACATCCCACATGAAACGATTGGCCACCATGACAAAGCGTTTCTGGGGCGCCAGGAACGCCATGTCGCCGATCGGAACGATCGCGTCCTGCAGCTGAGCGGACACAATCGCAAGATCTTCCGGGTCGTCCGCCCGCAGCTTCAGCCTTTGGGCTTCCTTTACAGACTCGTCTTTCATGCGGCTTTGGCTGTCGGCTAGCCCGAGATTCGTTCGATATCAGCGCCACAGGCGGCAAGTTTCGCCTCAAGCCGCTCGTAGCCGCGATCGAGATGGTAGACGCGGTTCAACACCGTATCGCCCCTGGCGGCGAGTCCTGCAAGCACCAGCGATACGCTCGCACGCAAATCGGTCGCCATGACCGGCGCGCCCGCCATGTGCTTGACACCGCGGATCAGGGCCGACGCGCCGTGAACGGTAATGTCGGCACCCATGCGCGCCAGTTCGGGCACGTGCATGAATCGGTTCTCGAAGATCGTCTCGGTCACCATGGCGGCGCCCTCGGCGACGCACATCAGCGCCATCATCTGCGCCTGGAGATCCGTCGGGAAACCGGGATAGGGCTCGGTCATCGCATCGACGCCCTTGAGCACGGAATTGCGACGTGAGACGCGAACGCCATCCGCCGTGTCGGCGAACTCGACGCCGGCATCACTCAACACCGTGACCATGGCTTCAAGACTGTCCATGTCCGCACCGACCAGTTCCAGCTCGCCGCCGGTAATGGCCGCCGCCATGGCATAGGTCCCGGTTTCGATCCGGTCGGAGATGACTTTGTGCGTGGCGCCATGGAGCTGTTCGACGCCCTGGATCGTCAGGGTGTCACCGCCGATCCCCTCGATTCTCGCACCCATCGCAACCAGGCATCGCGCCAAATCGGTCACCTCGGGCTCGCGGGCAGCGTTGACCAGGACCGTCTCGCCCTTTGCAAGGCTGGCGGCCATCAACAGGTTCTCGGTGGCACCGACCGAGACCTTGGGAAACACGACCCGGCCGCCGCTCAGACCCTTCGGCGCCCGGGCATGGATGTAGCCCTCCTTGAGCTCGATCTCCGCTCCCATCTGCTCAAGCCCATGCAGGTGCAGGTCCACAGGCCGCGTCCCGATCGCACATCCGCCGGGCAGAGACACCTGCGCCTCGCCGCATCGCGCGACAAGTGGGCCGAGCACGAGAACGCTGGCGCGCATCTTCCGCACCAGATCGTAGGGCGCCGTCGTGCTGGCGATGCTCCGTGCCGTGAGCGTTGCCGTGCGTCCGCCGGCGCCACCGTCGCCATTCTGGACGACCTGGATGTCGACGCCGTGCTGCTCCAACAGGTTGCCCATCGTACTGATATCGGCCAGCCTCGGAAGGTTGGACAGCGTGAGGGTATCGTCGGTCAGCAGGCTCGTGGCCAGCAGAGGCAGGGCCGCGTTCTTTGCGCCGCTGATTGGCAGCTTGCCGTTCAGGACGTTGCCGCCGCGAATACGTATCTTGTCCATAGGTCCTCGGAGTTGGTGCAACCAGTGCGGCTATAACTTGGGAAGCGTCACGCCGGTCTGCTTCATGTATTTGCCGGCACGATCCGCATAAGAGGTCTCGCAGGGTTGATCACCGCCCAGAAACAGGAACTGACACGCGCCTTCGTTTGCGTAGATCTTCGCGGGAAGCGGCGTCGTGTTCGAAAACTCCAATGTCACATGGCCTTCCCAGCCGGGCTCCAACGGCGTCACGTTGACGATGATGCCGCACCGGGCATAGGTCGACTTGCCGACACAGACGACAAGGACGTCCTCCGGGACCCGGAAGTACTCGACCGTGCTGGCCAGGACGAAGCTGTTCGGCGGGATTACGCAGACATCGGTCTTGCGTTTGACGAAACTGGTCTCCGAGAACGATTTCGGGTCGACAACGTCATTGTCGACATTGGTGAAGATCAGGAACTCGTCGGAGACACGGGCGTCGTACCCGTAGGAGGACAGGCCGTACGAGATCACGCCCGCGCGTGTCTGCTTCTCGACGAACGGCTCGATCATGCCGGTCCGCATCGCGGTTTCGCGGATCCAGATATCGGACATGATCGCCATTTCGAATCCCCTTGTTCCAGGATGGATGAAGGCCGGAGTCCGGCGGGGAGCGCTTTTTAGCCGAGCGGGATGGCCATCTCAAGCATCGGCCGCCGCCCTTGCCAGCGCTCTACGGAAACGCCTGATCAGGCGAAACCCTAAGCGTCGTCCTCGTCCTTCGGCCCCTCTTCACGGCGATCCTTCGACTGTCGCGCCTGTCGCTGTTGCCGGCGTCGGCGAAGGTTTTCGCGCAACGCCGCCGCTTCACGCTCCAGGCGGTCGGATCGCCCGCCTGCGCCGGTCGATCCTGGGCCATTCTTCTTGTCGGACTTCATGGCGATTTGATGCCCGATCTCTTGCAGGCGGGCAATATGCAGTCATGGCCACGCCCGCAAAACTCCTTGCTCGCGCGTAAAGCGTATGGCAGGTTCGCGCCGCCTTCGACCCGGGCGCCCGGCCCGCGCGATGAGGCAAGCTCCTCCAGGACGGTCGGAGACCAGCGTCCAGGGCCGCAGTAGCTCAGGGGTAGAGCGCACCCTTGGTAAGGGTGAGGCCGAGAGTTCAATTCTCTCCTGCGGCACCATCACGCAGACCGGCGTGAAACGGCCAGATATGTGCCTTGCCTGGATGGGCTTGCCGTCGAGACCTTCGAAACCGAACGAGTAGCCTCGCCGTAGATTGTGGTGAGCCTGACGTAGTTCCGGCTTGCAATCGTACCGGACGCGACGCTATGAATCGCAGCCTAAAAGAGAATTTAGGGTCCATCTCTAGCGAAATGGTTGTGGATAGGTCTGTGGAGGAGTTGTGGAAACGAAGCGGATAACCGAACCCGACCGTCTGGTCAGCGCTTATCTTCAGCGCCCGATCAGAAGCTATGAGGAGGCCCTCAAAGCTCGGGAATCCGTGCGTTCTACGGAGGCATTGTATGCGCGACTCGTAACCGAGCGCGTTGTGGATATCGACTGAGACCGAGGTTCAAGCGACACGCTATCGACACGGCACCAAATCGATTTCGACGCGGCCCTGAAATCGTCTGGCAGGTATTTCAGTTTCGCGGCCTCTCAAGGCGCACCGACAGCGGCCCTGGCGAATCGCCAGGGCCGTTTTCGTTCGCGCCGATCGGATCTAGCTGGCCGGCACCGGAATTCCGCCGGCATCGATCTCGAAATCCGGCAGGCCATCGCTGTTGCAGTCGCTGGGCGTGTGGTTGCCGACCATCGTCTTGGCATTGATCGCCGCCACGACCTCGCGCCGCGCCTCCACGCCCAACGGTGAGGTCCCCCGTGCGCAGGCCTCGTCGATTCCGCGAGCCACCGCACTGGTTGCCGGCTCCACCAGGCGGTCAAGGACCGCGCAGCCGGACATGAAAAAAGCCGCCCCCAGGGCGGCTGCTGCAATCGTCAGGCGTTTCATGGATCACTCCCTCATGTTGAAGATCGGGCCATCGGTCACGGCCCTCAAGATGCCGTTGCCGATGGCCAGCACGGCAATGAACGCTTCGGTGAACTCCTGCGCCATTTCCGGGCTGACCTCGGCGCCGGCGATACCGACGATCAGCATCACCCCATTGAAAATGATCGTCTTCCAGCCCTTCAGCATGGCTCCTCCGCCCGTCATGGCCTCATCCAGTCGATGGCGCGCGCGATCAGCCCGCCGAAGGCCGCTGACAGACCCATCAGGGCATAGAACGCCCGCTGGCCACCCTTCTGCTGGTGCATCCAGTCACGCACCTCGTCGATCTTCTCCTCAAGCTTGTCCAGGCGCTCGTTCAGCAGCTCCGATTCGCCCTTGGTCACGACCGCAATCCTGGATCGATCGCCGGTCCGACCGCCTCCCAGGCGGATCCGTGCGAGATCATGCAAGTCGGGCCGCCAGGCCCGGTGACCAGCATCGACCAGGTGCCGGTTTCCGGGTTGACCAGAATCCGAACCATCCGGCCGGCGGCATCCAGGGCGATGATCGCCGCCCCCTCGCCCCAGTCCTTTTCCAGATGGGCGATCAGCGCGGCACCTTCGCCGCAAGAACTTCGCTGCGCCATGACGGATTGCGAGGACAGTACGAAAAACAGTGCAGCCGCGATGGCTGCGATCAGCAATCGCATGATCGATCTCCAGTTTGCATGGGTGGGACGAGAGGAGGCGGGGCTAGTGCCGTCGCAGGCCCCACATGGTGAACCGACCCCGGTTGATCGTGCCCGATGCGCCGGCATGGTTCTGGAACCGCATGCCGTTGGTAATGCCTGCCGTGTCGTAGTATCCGGCAGCTTGGAGCGGAGAGAAGTTGCCGGCAGCATTGAAGTACCCGCCCAAGGCGTGGAGCGTCGTCTTGTTTGCCGGATCGTTGGGCCGATACAGCGTCAGCAAACCGGAAACGCCGCTTTCCGCGATGGACTCAACGCGCGGTCCATTCACGGTCGCGTGCGGCATCAGAGCAATATGCGTTTGCTGTGTATTGGCAACGATCTGACTGGTGTAGATCGCGCCGCGGCTCTGGTAACCCGTCGTCGGGAATGTGGAACCATCGCTCGACAGCCGCACGGCTAGGCCATCTTGGTTGACAGTGGGGGCGGCATTGTCGATCAGGACGACGATCGCCTCATAATCACCTTGCCAGAAGAAATCCAGGTTTGCGCTGTCGTTAGCCTCCTGCTGCGCGATGGGTTCTAGAACCGGCATGCCGGGCGGGTGCAACAGTGCCGAGGGCGCCATCTGGTGATTACCGGGATAACGCATCAATCCGTAGGCCCGGACCTCGCCGCTGATAGTCCCGAGCCCAGGGATCATCCTGACTGCATCGTTGCGTTCGCTGGCGGCGCGCTGCCCGAACGTCAGATACCGAAGCGGTATCGTATCTCCGCGGAAATCGCCAAACGCGAAACCCGCAGTTCGCTGTCCCGTATCGAAGGGACGCGGGATGATGACGTTATACGCACCGTTCTCATTCGCCCCGTTACCCTGCCCGGCCCCTATGCCGCTCGCCAACGCCATTCGCATGAACACGGTCGAGGCGCTCGGTACGGTCGTGGTGCCAAAACCTGTGCCGCTCAGCACGCCGCGAAAGCCGTAGGCCCCGGACGAAATGAAGGATGCGCCGCCATCGTTGCTGAGCCGCAGCTCTATGTTCTTGTCATTGTCCGATATCATGATGTTGCGATACTCAAGGATCACCGCCTCGCAATCGGCTTCCCAGGCGATATCGAGCTCACTGCCTGCGCTGACCACGGATCGACCCAGATACGCGATCTGCGGAACCTTCGGAATCATGAACATCAGGCCGCCCTCTCGACCGGCCGGACGCCGTAAGCGTCGAACGATCCGCTGCTGAAGTTGCCGCCGCTGTTCCAGAACAACTGGAAGGCATCAACCTTGGCCGTTGCGAGGCGCGCGCCGCCACACCAGTAGAATGCCGGATCACCACCCGCATTCGCGGCCTGCGAGCCGAAGGAATAGTAGCGTGTCCAATGCGAGGCGTCTGACGGCCGAGCGATCACAAGCGTGCCGGTCACCCCTCTATTCGCTTGATTACCGACACCCCGGCCGCCCAGGCTGTCACCGGCCACATACATGCGATTCAGTCCCGCGCTGGCATCAATCTGTGTCCCGACATCCCAGAAGTTCAGGCCGCTCTCGTAGTCCGAAGCGCCGCTGTCGAAGCTGCTGCCGCCGTCGCTGCTGAACCGCATCTCCAATTGATCGTCGGCGTTGACCGGGACGATATTGTTCAGAAAGACGATTACGTCCTCATAGTCGCTGGCCCAGGTTAGCGACGCGCTCGCGCCCGATACGACCACGCCAGCCAAGGGCTCCCAGAGTTCGGGAGGTTGCGGGTATTGTGAAACCTGGTCGGGTCGTTGCGGCCGGATCATGATCAGGCAATCCGATTGGCTTCGCCGTGCACGACGATCACGTTTGTCGTCTCGGCATAGGCCTTGACGACCTTGGCCGCGTCCAGCGTCAGGGCCAGTAGCGGCACCAACCCGGCCTTGGGTTGGATCGGAAAGGTGATTTCGTCATCGATGGCGGTCTCGTCGCCCCAGACCACCGTCACGGTCCGAAGGACGGTGTCGTTGTTGGTGGCATAGAGTGCGATCGAGTCCTTTACGCTTGCCGGCACCGTGTGGACCGTATTCGCACCGCCCAAACTCGTCGCCGTGATCTTCTGCCCGGTGCCGTTGCCGGTCCCGGTCAGGAACTCCCTGCTAAGGGGCATGGCCGCTCTCCTATTGGAAGGTTTGGCCCACGAGCCAGATCTGTTCTTCGTCAATGCCGATGACGGCCGCGGCTGCCGCGGCATTCGCCGCCGTGAACAGCGCATCGCCAGTCGTGGTCGACCCCAGCTGCGTCCGCGCACTGGCGGCATCCGCAGCCGACAACAAGGTGTCCATGAAGGCCGACACCGGATTGAGGTCTCCGGACGTGCCGACCGCCACCGTCGGATTACCCAACGCGTCGAAAGCCAGGAACCGGTTGGCCCGCACGGTGTCTCCCGGCAGCACGAAATTGCCTGCTGCCGTGTCCGTCTCCGGGATCGTGAAGGTGCGGTCCAGGCGTTCGGTCTGCTCCTGGTTGACCATCGTCAGCTTGTCGAGGGCCCGTTCGTGGGTCTCCGCCGGAAACGGGTCGTTTTCGACATAGTCGGTGTCCTGGGTGATCGGCACCGCCCGCACCGCGACCAGCTTTTCGCCGGCAGCAGGCGTGTAGTCGGTCGGCGACGTGATCGCTGTAAGCGTTCCGCCGCCTGGCGCATTGGCGCCCGTCAGCGTGTACTGGGTGTTTTCCGTCCACTGGGTCTGGCCGCCGGCAGCGTCCCGCAGGAATACCGCGACATGGCCGTTCTCCAGAAAGCGAAACGGCACCGCGAAATCGATCGTGGTGCCGTTGCCGTTGTGAACCACCCGCGCTGCGGATGTCGTGACCGTCATTCCTTGGTCTCCCTCAATGCGCCGGCTTTCGATCCGCTCCGGTCGCCTCAGATCTGTAGCTAGATCTCGCTGAAATGCGACACGGCGGTCAGCAAGCCCTCGGTGAAGACGTTGCGGCCGCCTTGCCGGAACTGTCGGGCACGGGACTCCTCGAAGCTTGCCCGCGCCTCGCCACCGACCTCGATCAGCTTCTCGTCCAGGGCCGCCTCCGCGGTGGTATCGGCAATGATGTCCAGGGCCGACCCCCTATCGCCTCGAACGCCGGCAGACACGAACTGCACCTGTTGCTCGCCCCGAACGCGCCGCACATTGCGCCGATGGCGCTGCAGCTCGATCCGCGTGCGCTCGCGCTCGCGCGCCGCCTGTTCCTTGGACAGCCTGGCATTGTCCCTCCCGGCCGAGAGCCCGGAGACCGCCCCGATGACGCTGCCCACACCGCTGATGATGCTTCCAAGTGGCATGGATCTACTCGTTCGTCTGAAGGATGAAGGTCGCCGAGAGCACGGTCATCGGCAGCGGCTGATCCTGCATCACCAGCGGCTCGATCCGCCGGCCATAACCCTTCGGAAACAGCACCTTCTTGAAGCCGCTGAAAATCGGCGGCGGGTTGTCCATGGTGTCGCCGCCGGCGCGGAACGGAATAACGTCCAGCGCGGCCTCATCGGCACCGTAGCGCGCACCCAGTGTCTCGAAGAACTCCAGCACCAGCTCCGAAACGCGCTTGGTCTTGCCCGAGGCCGGGCCGGGCCCGCCACCCGCCTCGGGCGACAGCATGCGCACCAGCGAGCGATAGGACAGGCCGGCCTGCACCTTGCTCGCCGGTCGGGTCAGCGTGATCTGACCGCCGGACACGGTCACGTCCGGGTGCACGGCGCCATCGGCCAACACCGACACCGTCTCGCCTTCCAGATGGCCGATCCCGGCGAAGGTCTGTGCCGGCGCACCGTCATAGGTCAGCCCGCTGTCGACAAAGAACGCCTCGTCCTGGGGCGTTTCGTCCAGGCTGTAGGGTTGATCGAGATACTCCACATACCGCCGGGTCTGGCCATCGATGGTCCGCGCGACCACCATCCAAAGCTCATCGGCGGTATTGCCGGGCGTTGGAATGGCGGCGACGCTCTCGACGACGGCGGCCCCCGCCGCCAGCGATCCGCCGATCACATGCCGGTGCCATCCGACCACCTGCTGATCGCGCTGGAAGGTGAGTCCCAACAGCAACCCGTCACCCCGCGCAGCCCAGACCAGGGAATCCGGCTCCTGCTGATAGGCCATCTCGAAAACCTTCGAGCGTGTGATGTGCTCGGCGACGATCGTGATGTCGTCGCTGACATAGCCATTGATGTCGAAGTCGAAGAAGAAATTGCGGATCTTGCGGCCGGCCCGCTGCAGGTGCAGCAGCTGCTGGTCGATACGCACCGGCCGCACAAACCGGTCCGACCCGCGCGTCGTCTGCCGCTTGACCTGGATATTGGAGGGCGTGACCGCGTCGCTGCCGCCGGCCCGGATGACGTATTCACCGCTTGCCGTGCCCACCACCAGCACGTCGCCGCCATCCATCCAGTGGATCGCGTTCACTTGGTCGTCGGCGATCTGATAGGTGATGGCGTTGTCGTCATTGACGGACCCGTCGAAATCCGACGGGCTGAACGCCTCGATCATCGCCGTGCCGGATTTCGACATCCAGAACCGGTCGGGCTCCGCCGCGGTATTGGCGAAGGCCAGCCGCTGCTCGAAGAAGGTGATGGCGCTCGGATAGCCCGACGTGCCCGACCACGCGCCAAGCCGCCACTGGCTTGTCGCATTGGCCGTCGCGAAGGGCTCACGGATATTGACCGTCACGTTCCGCGCATCAGTGACGCCATTGATGATGGCCCAGCCCCAATCCGTGTCGCCCGCCGGGTTGTTGATCCGCAGGATCCGCCCGTTGTCCCCTGGCGCAAAGACATCCGCCGACGCCACCACCGCCACGCTGGTTCCGGATGCGGCCGCAGGGTCGAGCGTGATGGTGTCGTCGTCGTTCTGGTCCTGATAGGGACCGTCGACGAAATCCAGCACCTCCAGCACCCACTCGTTCACCGCCGCCCGGCGCAGCCGGCGCGGCGCGAATTCGGGGTGCACGATGTAGAGGGCGGTGGAGGTCTGGGCGAATTTGATCTCGTCCAGATCGGCTTCCAGGAACGGGCTGTCGATCTCATAGATCGGGCTCGACAGTTGGACATTGTCGATCTGCCGGGTGTCGCTGTTGGCGTTCTCGAAGGTGATGAACACCTCCTGGCTGACCGTCGACGTGAAGGCGAAGACCTGGCCGGCACCGATAGCGGCCGTGCCGCTGTCAATCTCGCTGCCTCCGGACTGCGTGCCGACCTTCCACGCCACGGCGCCGCCGAACACATCCAGAGTGACCGTATAGGCCTGTGTCGAGACAGCTCTGAACGACTGCTCCGCCCGGGCTTCGTTGCTCGCGCCCGCCCCGACCAGGTTCAGCCGCCCGTTCTCGAGATCATGGGCGATGGTGCCGGTTCCGGCGCTGATGTTGGCCCAGCCGGCAATGTCGGCGTCGAACGTCCCGTTCGTGAAATCCCGCCCATCGATGACGATGGAATGATCGGTGTGGAAGCGGATGTAGCGCTCGCCGAACTGCAGCACATAGGCCAGCGTCGCCGACAGCTCGAACGGGATCAGTCGCGTGAACCTGGCCGAGTCCTTCACCGCGTCGACGAAATGCGTTCCCGGCCGCCGCGCCAGCCCGCCATGAGGCAGCACGATCATGTTCTCGATCGCCGCCGCGCCGGCCGCGTATTTCTCGATGTCCACCCGGGCGAACAGCCGAGGGCTGATCTCGCCGGCCGTGAAATTGGTCTGCAGGCGTGACGCGTAGGGCATCAGAACGCCTCGTCGGCGCCGAATGGATTGCCCACGCCGGCCTCGCGCGACGCCAGCCAGGTATCGGCGATCACCTGGTCGCCGGTGCCTTCCTGCCCGTCCACGCCGCGCGCCTCGATCAGCTTCTGCCGGTACAGGTCCCACATGACCTGGATCAGCGTCGTGGACTGCGTGATCGGATGCGCCAGGTCGGCCGCCAATCGCGCGGCGATCGCCTCCACCAGCAACGGATCGAACTCATTCGGATCCGTCACCTGCCGCAGGTACAGGACATTCAACGGTGGCGCAGCATTGGTGACGACCTTGCGCCCCTCCACCTTCCAGGCGACCGAACGGTCGTCCAGCCGCAGCACCCGCAGGCAATCCGTCGGCAACTGGTAGCATGCGGCCGGCCCCCAGACCGGCGCCGGGTCGGTCGAGGCGAGCTGCACCCGCGCCATGGCGCAGTTCCAGGGATGGGCGCGCAGCACCGCATCGCGGATCGGCGCATAGCGCCGGTTGATCAGCCGCGCCGCCCGTACATCGTCGGACAGCGACGCGATCGTGTCCTCGCCCAGATTGACCAGGGCGATGTTGCCGATTTCGACGACCGAGGTCATGGATCCATGCTCCCCTCAGACCGGCTAGACGCGCGGGAAATCGATTTCAATCAGCCGCGCCTTGATCTTCTCGATCTCGAGGATGACCTCCTCGCGGGTCAGCGCGTCCTCATAGGTCAACTGCACGTCGGGCGTGATCGCCGCGCCGGCGCCGATGGTCACCGAGCCATGCGGCGCACCGCGCGACGAGCCCAGGGCTGTCGTGGTCATAAGCCGTTCTCCGTTCAGATTTCGAGGATCAGGAATCGGGTATCAGGGATCAGAACTGCTCTGATCCCTGATCCCTCTCTGCCGATCTCTGGATCAGCCGTTGCTGAAATACATGTCGACCGCCAGCGTGCCGGAGCCCGGAAGCGCTGCCGCCCCGATGGTCAACAGGATGTCGGTGTCAGCCGTCAGGGACGGCCCCGACACCTCCGCGGTCTTGCCGAACAGCGTCGGCGTGTTGGGCGTCGTAAACGTAGCCGCGTTCTTGTACCGGTTGGTGGTGCCGCTCAAGCCAATGGCGATGGTCGCGGTGCCCCCCAGCGACACGCTGGTATTCAGCACGCCATAGGCAAAGACGGACCCCGCCGGCACCCGGAACAGCACGACGTCGTCGCCGTTGCCCTGCCCCGCCAGAGTGATCGTGGCCCGGAAGCGCCGCAGCTTTGCGGTCCAAACCGAACCGTCGGCCCGCCTGGCCGGAACGGTGTTCAGCGCCGGCTGCGCCTCGGTCGAATAGGTCGTGACCATGATGTCAGCCCTCCCTTAGCTCTCGGCCGACAAGATCTCGACGACCTTGCCTTCCTCGACGCGCGTGGCGCCGAAGGTGCCCTTCACATAGACCTGCGTGGCGTGCGACTTGTCGGCCCGTTCGCCGATCTTGGTGGTGATGTCGTTCCACACGCCCAGATGCAGGCCCGACTTGGCCCAGGCGATGTTGCGGCGATAGCTCGAGCCATCGACACCCAGCCGCTCGGTATGCAGGAAGTTGAAGCCCATGAACTGGGTGATCTTGCCGTCCACCAGCACCGGCTTGGTGTTGTAGTCCAGGCTGATCGCCTGGGTTTCCGACAGCAGATCGTCATGCTGCTTGGCGGTCAGCGCCACGTACAGCATGTCGGTGTCGATATCGACCTCGTTGCCCATCAGGATGGTCTTCGCCGCGCGCAGCTTGGCGATGTTCATCCCCGTCGCACCGGCAGCGCCGGTATCCACCGCCACCTGCTGGTTGGCGGTATCGAAGGCGGTGACGGTGGTGCCGTCCTCGCCGGTCTTGGCATCGCCGAAGGCCGCGGTGATGATCTCGTCGTCGATCGCCCGGCCCAGCGCCATGGCGCCGTTGATGGCATAGGCGCTGGACGGGTCGACCAGCATCCGCACCTTGTCCTGGTCGTCGACCAGGTCGGCCCATTCATAGTCCGTCGGGAACACCCAGCGGGCATCATGGGGGGTTGAGATCAGCGGCGTGTCGGAATGCCGGGTAGTGCGCTTCTGCGCCGTCACCGGCCCGATCTGCTCGACCGCCTTGCCGGCCTTGCCGGTATAGCTGTCGGACATGACCGCCGTACGAAGCTTGCTGCCGCGCTGTTGCAGCAGCATTTCGACATTCGTCTTGTATTGCTGGACGAACGCCGTCGAGACGTCGAAAGACATGGCTGTCCTCCAAAACGAAGCCCCGCCATCGGGCGGGGCCATGAGTTGCGGATCGTTCGGGAGGGTTGCCCGTTTCAGAGAACAGGGATCAGGAATCGGGGATCAGAACAGAGCCGGCCGCAACGACGCGCGATAACGGCCGCCGCAGGCCCTCTGATCCCTGATCCCTGTCCTCTGTCCTCTGAATCGGACCCGTACCTGGCTCTGACGGTCGCCTTTACCGGCCCGGCTTACGGGCGTGCGCCGGGGCCTCGCGGCTTGTCCGGAAGGGAATCTCGGGGCCGGGTGCGGACGAGTCCGCCGTCACCCAGCCGAAATAGCGATCGGCGCGCTCCAGCGCCTGATCGACATTGAACAGGCTGCCCGGCGGCGCGTGATGCACCGCCAGCCGCAGGCATTCCAGCCGCGTCTCGGTCCGCCGCGCCTCGGACGCCTGCCGGCTCATCGCCGCGGCTCCGGCCAGGCCGCCTCGCTCAACCGCCGCATGCGCTCCACCGCCGCGCGATGCCCCACATGCTCCCGATTGAGATAGGCGTCCAGGAAACCCCGATCGAGCTTCAGCTGCTCCATCTCGCCCCGCGCCTCCGCCGCCGACGATCCGAACCCGCCACTGCCCGCCACCTTGTCCTCGGCCAGCATCTCCCCTAGCGAGGCCAGCCCGCGCATCAGCCGGACGCCAGCCTCACCGGCCATCAACCCGGACCGCCCCAACGCCGCCGCATCCAGACCGACGAAATCCGCCCCCCCCGCCGCCAGCCGGTCCCGCTCGCCATAGGCCGTACCCCACTCAGCCCGCAGAGTCTGCCCCACGTCCCGGATGTCCGATCGCAAGCCGATGGCCCAATCCTGCATTCCCCGAGCCGCCGCCTCGTAGTGCCGCTCCCGCAGCTGACCCGCCTGCTCCGGGTTCAACCCCAACTCATGCGCCAACGCCGCCAACGCCGGATCGTCCGCCGTCTCAACCCCCGCTATCGCCTCGAAACCATAGCCCTCTGGCCCCTCCGGCCGCCCAAGCCTGTCATAGAACGCCCCCCACTCCTTCGCCGAAGCCGCCGGCCCCGGCACCGCCACCAACGAAGCCGGATCCCGCCCAATGTGCCGCTCGGCATGCTGGTACGAGACCAGGACATCCGCCGGCCCGCGCCAGCCCTTGGTCTCCACCAAAGCGGCCTGATCGGCGCTTAGCCCGTCGGTCCAAACCGCGGGCCCGGCGCCGGCATCGCCGCCCGTCGAGCCCGCATGACCAACACCGACGAAATTTGCCTCATTCATAGATCGTGCTCTCCGCTGTATCGTCGCACCGCCTGGTCCGCATTCTGGTAGCGAGATCCACTCTCCGACTGTGGAGTCAGACGCCCAACAGACCGCGCCGCAGCACCGGGCTCGTGTTCACATCGTCACTGCTGCGCCGACGACGCCCGCGTTCGCCTAGGTCATCAAGGTCGCCTGGGATGATGACCTCTTCTTCTTTGGGCGGCCGATTTGGGCGTAGGATGGGTCTGGGCTGGTTGTTCTCCGGCCCTTGGACGCTGCCGCCGGTGCCAGGGCCGCCTTGCGGCGGTCCGGCGAAAAAATCATTGATGGCGCCCTCGGCATCCTTGAGGAAGCCGCGGATGCCCGTGGGGTCCGTACCGCCGAACGAGCCATCGTCGCTGTCGCGGTTCGGATCGTCGTTGCGGTGACCGCGCGCACGATCCACAGACGCTTGCGCCTCTCTGACTAGTGCTCTCTCGCCGGGAGACATGCTGCTGGAACCGCTTGTACTCCGTCGACCGCGCTCACCAGCGCCAGGAATTGCCATGGTTGCTCTCCCTCCCTTCTGGAGTCAGGATCGCCACCGTCCGGTGTGGAGGTGACGGATGTTTCGTCTTTTCGCTTTCGTTTTGCTGTTGGCCGGCTGTTCGTCGCCGGTGATGAGCCCTGACCTGAGCCTGCATGACCGGTTCGTGCTCACGGCGCTAACGGATGACGATGGTCGGCCGCTGGAAACACTGGGCCGCTGGGAGGCCCCAATGCGGCTTCGGTATGAAGGGCCGGACGAGTACCGCAGCGTGGTCGAACGTCAGTTGATCGAGCTGGGCGAGATCACAGGGACGGCCGTCACGTTGATCTCCGACGCGCCGAATATCGAGGTCGAAATCAGCGACCGCGAGACGGGATCAACCTGCCAAGTGCAAATCTTCAACGAGGGGCGACAGGTTCACGGTGTGCCGACGTTGGACTTTGCCGACGTTCACATTTCGACTGAATTGCACGACGCCCGCATTCGCCAATGCATCGCGCAAGAATTGGCACACATCTTCGGCCCCCTCGGCGACCTCGATGGGATAATTGGAAGCCGTTCCGACACCGTCTTTGCGAGCTATGGTGGCGCCACTCGCATCACCGAGCAGGACGTCGCAATTCTCCGCATTCTGTACGACGACCGCCTCTATCATGGAATGCCCCGGGCCAACGTGCTCGCCGTGCTACCGGAGATCGTGGCAGACGTGGAGGCGGGGCGCTAAGACTGCTCACTATTCCGGAGACAGTAACCGAGTTACCCAGGAGGGCGTCTGCGCATGGTCATCCCGCCTCAACGCTTTCTGTTACTGTTGCTTGAGACACGCCGTCGGTCTTATTTGGAGCAGATTGACCCTCAAATCTGCACCGCCACCGCATAGATCCCCGACGGCGATCCGCCGGTCACCGCCGCCCGGATCGGGCCCTCAGCGAGATCGAAGCTTTTGTGTTCGGCGGCCATGAAGTCGATCACCTTGACCCAGGTGGCGCCATCGCCGGCCAGCGTCTGCAACGTCACCGTCGCGCCGCCGAACGTCCCGGCTACTGTCATCGACCCCTTGCCGCCAGGCCAACGCGCGGCGCTCGAAGTCACCGATCCGTTCTCGATCAGTTCAATGCGCTTGCCCATCGTCATCCTCCCATCGGTCGCATCGCAGGAGCAGGGACGCTCCTCAGGTGGCGACGCCACAACCTTGTTGAAGATCAATCAAAAAGACCTGAACTAGGGTGGCCGCAATTCGATTGCCCAGCGGGGCGCCTGGGAACGGCCGCCCAGCCATCAATTCATCGGGTTGCCATCACCGCAAATGCGACCCGGTCAATCAGGGTCCAACCTTGGCCAACCCCAGACGCTCGTGTTGATAGCGCAGGTAGAGCAGCGCCATTCCGAGAGCGAGGCTTGAGAAGAATACAATGAACACGCAAAAGGCCAGCAGGGCGAACGGCCACGCATGGTCAAGGAGGGCCAAGATCTCGATATAACAATCATCCGGTGCATAATAGATCAGTCCCTCATTGTAGTAATCGCAATACTTCCCGCCTCTATTCAAAGTGAGCGCCGTGCTCGCGAAGAAGTAACCGACCAGCAACGATATGCCGAGCGTCAAGGAAAACACCCAGGCTGCAGTCCGCCGAAGTATGCGAAAGAACTTCGCTCGATCGACGATCCGATACTTCGGCAACATCCGTCACTCCGCGCAGTGAAACCGGTGACACCGCTCGCCGATCCACGGCGGCCGACCACAGCCTGCAATACTCGTTCCGCCCGATCGCCTCGCCTGGCTATGGATACGGATCTTCCCCCCGCGCAGGGGCAATCGGCAGCTCCCATAACCGCCGGTCATAGGCGTCCTGCACCCTGGCACCGAAGTCGTTGACCAGCTCCCGGCCGGTGAAAATCCAGATCGAAGCCACCTTCGCCGGCGTCGGATCCTCTATCCGATGGCCAATTCGCCGGATCAATGTGACGGCAATGCGGATATTCGTCTCTGGGTTGCCCAGATCCGCCGGAGGGTCCTCGATCGCGGCCCATGGGTCCGGCCGGATGTTCATCGGAAGCAGCGATTCCGACTGGCCAAGGTCCAGACCTTCGTCAACCTGGCTATCGAGACTCTGCGCATTCTCCACGTACATGATCGCCTTGACGAGATCGGCATCGACACCCTGCGCCTCGGCCTCTCGTTCGATGATTGTCTGGTAGTCTCGCACCGCGCGCCAGCCCAGCCGGTGCAGGGAACGCCATGCGCCAAAGTCTCGATCAGCGTCGGGGTTCTCGATGATGTCGAACCGTGCAGGTGCATTCTCGATGATCGACCGAATGCGATCGGCCTCCTCGTTCACGACCGGCGCCCGGACGTTGCCTGGACCGCCAAGGACATTCGGAGACGCGGCGGGCCGCTGATTGCGATCCGTGCCCTGAAGCCAATTGTCGGCAAAAAGCGCCCGTGTTCCTGCCCGAGCACTCAGAGGTCGATCATCCGGCGCGCCTCGTCTGCCGGCAGAAATGGTTCCGTCGTTATCACGATCGGCCTGAACGGCTGAAGGCTCCGGGAATGCCGCCTCATGAAGCCGTGTCCACTGTTCGACGGCGTCTTGATGGCCGCGATGGTCACGATCAAGCAACGTCGCGACAAATCGCTTGTTCGATTTGGCCCGGGTGATTTTCTTTCGCGCCGAGGTCGCATCGAGCATGTGCAGGTTCTTCTGAGTCATCGTCCTCATCCTGGGGGCCAGCATCACACCAGCCGCGTGCCGCCAGCTCGCGCCGGAGAGCGACCTTCACCCCTCGCCCGCGCATTCCGCCGCCATCGTCCGCACCGCTGCCTCGTCGGCGTTGACCGCCTGCAGGATGTCCAGCACCACCGCGCGGCGGCCCTCGTTGAAGGCGCTCTCATGGCTGTCGCCGGCGATCTGGGTGGAGCGCAGCACGAAGTGCCGCCGCATCAGGTCGCGCAGCACCCGCCGCCCCGGCTCGCCGCCGAAGGCGCGCCGGTAATCCTGCCGCCGCCGCATCAGATCGATCATCCCCGGCCGTCCCTCCCTGTCCCGCTGCCGCCGCCCAAAAAAGAAAAGAGCCAGCCGCCTGGCTGGCTCAGCGAATAGGGAGGCTTTCCGATGATAGGAATAAATGTATATCAAGACCGCGCTGCTGTCAAGCACCCCCAAGGACGCCCTCTCCGCCGCCATCACCCGTACCAGCGCTCCACCGCCTCGAACTCGTCCGCCACGGCGCGATGCCCGATTGCCCGCAGGAACCGGCAGAGCACATGATCGGCCGCCTCATGCGCCACCTCGGGATCATGATGCGCTTGCAGCGCTTCCAGCCGCCCGACCGCCTCCGCAGCCAGCGCCTCAACCGCCTCTGGCCGCGACGCCCGCAGCTCCCGCCGCAACCGCGCGATCTCATGCAGCACGCCGGTCATTCTTCCTCCCTCATCGGTCCCATCCGTCAGCCCGGCTGACCGCCGGTCAGCAGCGGCTTGACCGCGCCCGGCCCCGCGACGCAAGCGCTTCGTGATAGTTGATGCCCCCAGGGCGTGGTGCGGATCGGATTCAGGAACCCGTCCGACGGCACCAAGTGCGGCGGATGCACATTATCCCTAGAGCGGAAAGCCGCTCGGGTCGGAAACCAGCGATTTCGTGAATGTTGGGGATCTGGCCGCCACCAGAGCCTTCGCCCAGTCGCTATTGAGGTGTCCCGCAAGCGCGATGTGAGCACCACCAATTCCGGAACCTGGCACCCACATAGGCGATCGGTAATGTGATCGGAAGGAGCGGAATGGCGAAAACCGTGGACAGCACAAGGACAGCAGCGATGCCCCTAGGAACAAATGACGGTTTGACTTCACAGTAGACGGGCGTGACGTCATTGGCCAACCGCTCGAAGCACAACTCCACAAAGAGGTCTATCCGGTATTCGTGGTAGACTCCTTGAAGGGTGTACGGCAGCGTTACCGGCAACGTTAAAAGGGCCGAAATCAACAGATATTTATTTGCACGCTTCACGCCACCTGCCTCCCGCCCCAACCGATGGAAGCGCTGACTCTCCAATATCGCTCTCTCGATACTGGCATTCCACCGAATGTCAGATTGGCAGCATAGGATTGAATTCCGGCCAATGTTAGGCGACATGGTGAAGCCTCATAACCGGTGTCCGGCCAGGCTGCGCGCCCTTGCATATTGCCAATGTCCGCAATCGCGGAATGGCTGTGATAACGCTACTGGAACCGATGTAGGGCATTTGCAGCCCCGCCACGATCAATGCGGTTGCGGTCACCGCAAGTACCGCTCGAGCATGAGCAATCGGATCGCGCCACAAATCTCGATTGGCTGCGGTCGTCAGTAGGTCGGCTTCGGCGCGTACGGTCCGGTCTCACCGTCCTCGGGCGGGCGACAATTGCTGAAGACGTAGCGGTTCGGCGCCTCGCGCATCCACTCCAGGGCATGCAGCCCACAGGTGTTGATGAAGATCGGTCCGGCCGGGCCGTAGGGCATACCACTCTTCATGTCGATGCATGTCAGGACATTGGTGGTCAGCTTGCCGAGAATGCGCCAGACCTTGTTGAGGAACGACCTGAATTCCTTGTCGTTCCGAGGGAACGTCGATGCGATGAAGCCTTCTCGGAGGATAAGATTTCCCTTCTCCCTGTAATACCTGGCCCCAGACGATAGATACGAGAAATAAAGCCGCGGCCTATTAGCGATGGTGTAGCCCCCACGCGGAGATGTCGGCCCGATCCAAAACGGCTCCCAGCCTTCCGGCTCCAGCCAGGCAATGATTGTGCTGTCCCACATCCGACTTTCCGGTGTGTCGATCTCGAATTCCTGCGCCAGGGAATCGCAATAGAACAGCGACATATCCTCCGGCTGCAAGTCATCCCGGCCAAGCGTCTTCCTGAGCGTGAAGAGCCTCGGATATCGAATGAACTTGATGGACGGGAAGGCCTCGCGCAAGGCGATCGAAAAATCCTCGGAGTCGGCGGGTAGCATTGCCGGCTGGCGCCGCTTGGCCGAGAGCTGCAGCCTCTGAAGTTCCCTACGCGTTTCTCCACGCATGGATGAACGTTAGCACGGTCAGCAATCAACGAGTTATCGATGGGTAGCGCAAGCAACCTGCTGTTTACTCGCCTAGCGAAACTCGAAACGTCGTTCGTGCCCCTCCGATCCCTCCGGGAGGTCGCGGTCGATCTCCTCCAGATGCGGCCGCAGCCACTCCAGCAAATGGTCCCGATCGTAAGCCTGCCCCCGAGGCGGCTTGGGAATCAGAATGAGAATGTCGCCAGTCTCTGAATTCGCCAGAATGCGTACCGCGGCACGCTCCTCTCGGCCGGTCAACGTCACGTTGTCCGTACGCGTGTCGACTGTATTGATGAGCAGTCTTCGATTAGTGCGCGTACTCTTGAAGGCGACATCAAGATACGATCCGCCAGCGCGGCCCCCGCCTGACGGCCGAAGGTAGAGTTCGGGTTCTCGTCGGTCGATTTTTGGGTCCGGCTGTCCGCCGCCAATGTGATCGACTTCAACGTCAATCGACTCGGCCAAATCGCGGACATCGCTCATAACGTCGGTGTTGAGACGTCGCGTGTCGTCATTTCCCAGGCGATCATCAAGAATGTCGACAAGCGGCAATTCCCCCCGTTGGTCGGGGAAGATCTCAACAAGATCCGGATAGTCTTCGGGCATGAATCCGGGCAGCGGCGGGATCGGCGGAAGGTCGGCTGGAAGTGTCTCGCGCCCAGTGTCCGGTCCCTCTGGCGGCTCGAAGCTCGGTAGAGGCGGCAGGTCCGGCGCCGGTTCCATCTCAGACCCATCGTGCCCGTCACGCCGCGTGCTACCGGATAGTCTGAGGCCGGCTGCCATCGCCAACCCTGCAGAAGCGGCCTGTCCTCGCGACCGGATGAAGGTATTGACGCGTGGGGCGACCAAGTTCACGAATATCGATCGCGATCCAACTGATCCCAGCCCTCCACCGGGCCTTATGCCAACCGCCAGAAGGGCTCTTGCTAAGTCGGAATCCGGATCATGCGGGCGTTGCTCATCGATCCGTTGTTCTACCACTTGCAGAAGGTCACCGACCGGGTGAGTCCCGCCGAAAGTGAGACGATGATAGACATTGCCATCGGGCCCGAGCGCACCGTAAGTCGGCATTAGTCCGGTTTGCTCGAATTCCTGCCGAAAGCCTGCCCCCAACAGTCTCGCGTCCCGCCAACCGTCCTCCCGGGTGTTCTGCAGGACGGCCAGGACCCGCCATTCGTCACTCGCGATCAGGTCGTCGGCGCCAACGCGACCGGGTTCAAGATCGTAGAATCCGATCTCGTGGAGGATTGCCTCCCTAATCACCAAAAGGGGCTCAAGGGAGTCGAACGCCTTGCCGATCTCCACATCCAGTCGACCCAGCCAATCAGACTCGTTTTCGCCGGACTGGCGCGACAGTGACGAGAGGCCCGCCGAATCGACCTGGAGTGGATTGTTCGGGTCCGGCAGGAGAACGCTGGCCTGGCTCTCGCGCCTGTCGGATCGCTTGGGCTTGAGCTGAAGATCGGCGGTCTTCATGCGGCTTGTACCGGGCTGCATTGCTCCGGTCCCGGTCGAATTCGCCCGATTGCCATTGCGGTCTGTGTTACTGCGCCGATGAGTCCCTGAATCGGGCGTACCGTTTGCAGCGCGGCGCTGGTTGGCGGGCGATGCCATTGAATTGGCGGAATCGGCATCGGCAAAGGCGACCTGATGAAGCCTTGTCCATTGATCGACCGCATCTTTGTGTCCGCGATGCCCTCGATCGAGCAGCGCCGCCATGAATGGCTCATTGGACTTCGCAGCCTTGATCCTCTTCCGCGCCGACTCCGGGTTCAGCGCATGCAGTCTGGTTCGCTTCATGGATCATCTCGTGCGTTTGGAATTGATCACTCGCAGGAACGCTCTGCGAGACCGGGCCTTCTGACCAGGGTCACCGACCGTCCAGCCCTACCTGCCCCCAACCACCCGCGCCGCCTGCGCCAAGTCCCTCACCGCCCCGGCTTGCTCCGCGCCCAGGCTCGCCGCCTGCTGCGCCTCCGCCGCCTCCGCCTGCCGCCGGCGCAGCACGGCCACCGCCTCCGGCGCCCGCAGCATGTCCATGGGCGCGTTGTAGATGTCGGCGATCTCGCGAACCGTGGCCTCGGCGTCGACCAGGCCCGGCAGGGCGCGGTCGAAGGCGGACAGGCGCTCCACCCCCTCGATCACCCGCGCCATGCTCTCTACCTGCACGGCCTTCTGCGCCTGGCCGATCGGTGTGACGTAGTCGACCTTCAGCTCGCTCTCGCCCAGCGCCGGCGGCGGCAGCGGCAGCGGGCCGTCCAGCCCCTCGCGCCAGAAGGGCTGAGAGCGCCGCTCCAGGATGCGCAGGCTGCGCTCGATCAGCGGGCCCTGGAACTCTGCCTGCATGCGCGACACCACCGGGCCCAGCAGGCGCAGCCGCTCGTCGCGCCGCTGCAGCACCTCCGTCGCGGTCATCTGCGGCCCGTCGCGCAGGGTCAGCCAGTCCACATGGAAGCCACGTACGATCGCCTGCTGCACCGACTGGATCAGGTCCAGCCCCAGCCCCGGCTGGCCGCCGGTCAGCAACGGCTTGATCGCGTCCGGCCCGCGCTGTGCCAGCGCGTCGTAATAGTTGATGCCCCCGGGCGTGGTGCGGATCGGGTTGAGGAAACCGTCCGACGGCGCGAGCAGCGGCGGGTCGACCATCTTCTGCGCCCCGACGATCACCGTGCGGGTCATGGCGTTGGCCATCTTGATGTCCGGCAGCACGGTCATCGCCGGCGACCGGCCATAGCGCTCGCCGGTCAGCTTCGACCAGCGCGGCACCAGATAGGGGAACTCGTCGAACCCGCCCTCGGAGATCAGCTCCCGCGGCTCCAGGCTCAGATACAGGCTGGCCCAGGGCTTGTTGCGCGCCAGCGCCGTGCCCGGCCGCCCCGGCTCCGCCTCGGCCCGCGGGAACACGGCGTGCAGGAAGGTGAAGCGCCGCTCCGGCTGGCCCTCCACCGCGCCGGCGATCGCCGCCGGCGTGCGCGCGCCGAAGAACTGCACCGCCTGCCGCGCGGTGAATTGAAACGCGCGGAACAGCGTGTCGACCCGCCCCGTCGCGCTCTCGGCGAGATGGCATTCGCCCAAATGCCGGGTCTGGAAGCGCAGGCCCTCCGGCCCCTGGTCGTCGACCAGCATCACCGCGGTGCCGAACGCCGCCAGGTCCAGATACAGCTCATGCGCCTGGGCCGAGAAATTGGCGCGCGGGCTGTTGAACAGGGCGTAGAGCCGGTCCGACGCCGCCTCCAGCCAGCGCTTGACGTCGTCGCGTTCGTTCAGCGCCTCGTCCTCGGCCTTCAGCATGAACCAGCGCACCGCCGGCCCGGTCAGCATGCCGTGCAGGCCCGAAGCGAGCTGCTCCAGCGCCCAGGGCGCCGTCCCGTCGAAGATCCGATCGGTGCGCTTGGCCCCGCCGGCCTGCCCGCTCGACAGCCCCGCCGGATGCCCGACGAAGTCGCCGCGCCGCGGCAGCACATAGTCGGAAATCTCCTGCCAATGCTGCTCCCAGACCCCGCGCTCCCCCTTTACCTGCTCGAAACGGCGGATGATCTCCTGTGCGTCCATGGGTGGTCCTTTCTTGCCGGCTACGAGGCTGTCCGATTGCGTCGGTCAGCGAACGTCTCTTGCGGCATAGGCCGCCTGCGCCTCGATCTCCGCCTCGGCGAATGCCGGAGCATCGGGGAACAGCGGGTGCGCCGCGCCCTGGCGGTCGCGCCAGGTGAAGCCGGCCCGCGCCATGGCGAGCTGCAGCCGGTGGTCGGTCTTGATCGGCTTCAGGGTCTCGGCGGTATCGCGGCCCGCCGTCATCTCCATGATCGCCTCCGCCTGGGCCCGCATTTCCGCCAGCGTGTCGCCCAGCGCCGTGATCAACTCCTCGGCCCGCCGCGCATTGTCCGCCCGCGCGGACAGCACAGCATCTCGCCGAGACCGGTGTTCCACGTGGTCCGCCTCGGCCTCCGCGGCCTCGGCCCCGGCCAGACGCTTCTCGGCGCCGGAGATCGCCGCCTCCAGGGTCTGGCCTTCCAGCTCCGCCTTGGCATAGTCCGCCACCAGCCGCTCGATGCGCCTTGCCGCCGCGGCATCGTCAGCCGGCGCCTCCAGCACGGTCTTGATGCGCTCCTCGACCAGCGCGTCACAACGCGCCGCGACCTCGGCCCGCTGTTCCCGCAGCGCCGCCACCCGCGCACGCCAATAGCCCGCGTCGCGGGCCGGCCCCTTGGCCGCCGCCTTCGCCATCCTTACTCTCCTGTGTGGAATTCTGCCGGATCCTACCAGCAAGAACCGTCCGATCCGGTCCGCCGCGTACCGACGGCAAGATAGGAATAAATGTACATCACGACGGCGCAACCGTCAAGCGCACACGATGCGGCGCAACGGTTCATCGCATCTGAGCGCTGATCATCTGCATTTTGAGTCAGAATGTGGATTATCGACACAGGAGTTGTTACATTTCCTCGGACAAAAACTGAAATTGTCCTAGGAAATGTAACGTGATCATGAGCAAAAAACCGACGCAAAGAGATCGACTGACCAGCCTGCTCAAAGAGCAGACGCTCGCGCGCGCCAACGAACTGAGGGCAGCCGGAATCGCGGCGGCGACGATCTCACGAGCGGTTGCAGAGGGCGAGGTCACCCGAGTCGGGCGCGGCCTCTACCAGCTCCCCAATGGCAAAACGGATGCAGCAATGACGCTGGCCGAAGCCTCCAAGCGCGTGCCCAAAGGTATCATCTGCATGATCTCCGCGCTCGCGTTTCACGGGCTCACCGACCAGATGCCACGCAAGGTCTGGATTGCCATCGGACCAAAGGACTGGGAACCCGCGATCGAGTATCCGCCACTGCGTATCGTCCGATTCAGGCCGCCCAATCTCACCTACGGGATCGAGTATCATTCGATCGCCGGCATCGATGTGCCGATCTACTCGGTGGCAAAAGCACTAGCCGATGCATTCAGGAACACAAAACTGCTCGACCGCTCTGTCGCTATCGAATGCCTGCGTACCGCGATCGCCGACAACAAGTCCACGCCGTCCGACATCGCCGAAACGGCCAAACACTGCGGTGCATGGACGCGAATGCGGCCATACCTTGAGGCGATCACCCACAATGGCTGACAGACCCAAGAACATGGCCGCTTCGGTCCGTCAGCGCCTACTCAATCTCGCGCGCGCTGAAAGTAGGGTCTTCGACGTGGTCCTTGTAACCTACGGGCTCGAACGACTCCTCTATCGGCTGTCTGTCTCGAAGCATAGAAACGACTTTATCCTCAAAGGCGGAATGCTGGTCACGCTTTGGACGGACGACGAAAACCGCGTCACCCGAGATGTCGATTTGCTTGGTCACGGCAAATCGACAGAGGACCATTTGAAAGGGGTCTTTGCCGAAATCCTAAGCATTGAAGCGGATGACGGTCTCGTATTCGATTCCGACGCACTCGCAGCTTCTCCGATCAGAGAGGATCAGGAATACGGCGGCATTCGATTGAAAACGACCGCCCATATTGGAAACACGCGCATACCGATCACTGTCGACATTGGATTTGGCGATGTGATCGCGGATCAAGTTCATACGATTGACTATCCCTCCCTCCTCGACCTGCCGACGGCGAACGTTCGCGCATATCCACCAGCCACCGTCATCGCCGAGAAATTCCAGGCGATTGTTGACCTTGGCTTGGCGAACGGGCGGATGAAAGACTATTACGACCTCTGGGCCATTCCGAATGCCAAGGCCATCGAACCCACTCAACTCGACGCTGCGATCCACGCCACGTTCGGGCGAAGGGGCACCGATATACCTGGGATGCGGCCTGTCGGCCTTTCATCCGAATTCGTCAATGATGCCCAAAAGGCTGCTCAGTGGGCAGCGTATGCCGCATCGATCGATCTCGATGGACTCTCGCTCGACGACGTAGTTGAGACGATATGGTCCTATATCGGTCCAGCCTGCGGACGACTGCGCGCAGACCGATAAAGCAAACGGCTCAGCTCAGCTCTCGACGATGAACGTCCCAGGCTCGCGGATCTCGTCATTGCCGGGCTCACGGACCGCGTCAGCGCCCGGCTCGCGCAGCCCATCGCCCCCGGCGCCGTTGGCCGGCCCGGGCTGCGGCGCGGCCGCGTGGGCCGGTGGCGCGCGTTCGAACATCTCGCCGGACATCAGCATCTCGACCACGTCCTTGGCATGCTTGCGCATGAAGATCGGGGCCTCCAGGCCGTTCACGTCGACGAAGGTGCCGCCCGACATCGTCGTGCGGACGTTCACGATCGCATCCAGATTGACGTAGTGCTCGTTCTCGTCGGTATCGACCAGGCGGACGAAACGCATCGGTGCACCCTCCTCGGTGTGTCGCCCAACACTACCGCCCGCCCCTTAACCGTGCCTTACCGGGGCACCGGCACGTGGTCTCACGCGGCCCCGGGCGGCCTGAACGGGTCGTAGCTGCCATCGGCCTGCGCCGGTCGCCTTGCGGCGCGGCTGTCGATGACGGCAAAGCGCAGCGACATGGCCCCGTACCGCGTCGCCGACATCAGATCCTCGGCCTCCTTCACCACCTTGCCGTCCTTGCGGTGATACAGCCGGAACTCCTCGAACCAGTCGGCCAGGTGGGCGAAGACCTTCAGCCGGCCTGTCTGCATCCGCTCCAGCAGGTCCATCAGCCCGGCCTCGACTCCCGTCGAGCCGTCGGTGTACTGCGCATGCTCCGGCAGCATGCGCAGCCCCTGCCGGCGATACTGGTCGGCCAGCGGCAGACCGCTGTCCTTGGAGTGCTGCAGCCCGTCATGGGGCCACGCCCAGGGCAGCCAAGGCCCCCAGGCCTTCAGCGCCGCGGCATGGATCACCGGAGTCGCCTCCCGTACCCGGTAGACTTCGGTGACATAGACACAGTCGGCGTCGCGGTCCCAGGCCAGCCGCACCGCCGCCGTCGGATGGTCCCAGCCGAAATCCAGCGCGCCGAGCTGCGGCCAGTGCCTCGGCACCGGAAAGGCCGGCACCGACACCGCGCTTTCCGCCACCGGGAAGATCCGCCCCGAGCCCAGCACCGGCACACCCTTGGCCCGGGCCTCGCGCTCATGCGGCGGATAGGCGGCGACGATCCGCCGCCGCTCGTCGGCCGCGATATGCTCCGCGTCGTCGATGGTCATGTTGGTGTCATGCCGATCCGCGCCGGGCGAGACCAGGAACCGCCGCACCACCTCCGACATGCCCAGCAGCGGCGTGAAGGTCAGCCAGACCATGCCGCCGGTGGCGCTGGTCCGGGTCAGCCCCTCGGAATAGATCTCGGCCGGCGGCTCCTCGTCGAACCAGACGAAATCCAGCGTCTCGCCCTGCCACTTCGCCCGCCCCTGCTCATAGTTCTTCAGCTTCAGCACCGAGCGGCCGCCGGATGCGTGCGCGACATGGAGCGTGTCCAGCAATTCCGCCACGCCGTGCCGCGCCCGCGTCCACTCGGCGACGGCATCGCCGGGGATCATCCCGGTCCCCAGATGCCCCGGCCGCCCGACCAGCATCCGCTGCGGGTTGTCGCGCGTCGTCTCGCCGGTCGGCCCGGCGACCCAGCCGACCACCGGCCGGTCCCAGCGCCGCCCCCGCCACCACTCCGGATAGCGGCCGGTCAGGTGGAACGCCGCCTCCGCCGCCCCGGCCAGGGTCTTGCCGAGCTGGTTGCCGGCCCTCAGCAACCGTTCCCGGAACGCCGCCCCGGCGCGGTGAAAATCCGCCTGCCTTGGATAGGGCCGGTACCGCTCCAGCCGCCGCCGCGACCGCCGCCGCTCGATCTCCTCAAGCGTCGCCACCCATTCGGCCAACGCCAAGCGCCTGGGCGAGCCGGACGGCGCGCCGTTCGAGGTCCTCATCGCTCAACCCCTCCACGCCGCCCTCCGGCGGCTCCTTCCGGTCGGAAAACATGCCCAGCTCCCGCCCCAGCAGCTCAAGCGCGCGCAACGCAACGCTGCCCTGATAGGTGAACTCGCCGGTCGGCTCGCCCTTGCGGTCGGTCACCGGCACCGCCTGCAACGCGCGCTCCGCCGTCTCCACCAGCCGCGCCACCACCCAGGCCCTCCCCGGGCCACCGGAGGCGGAGTCGGCATCGGCCGTCACGCCAGGATCGAGATCCCAGGCGCACTGCAGCGCTTCAATCCGCGCCGCCACCATTGTTCGCGCCGCCAGTGCGGCGGCCCGCTTCCCTGTCAGGTCCGGCCGATATCCGGCCTCGCGATAGGCGGCGGCCAGCTCCGCTCCGGCAGCGACAAGGCGCGCAAAGCGCTCCTGCCGCGGGTTCCGCAACCGCGCCATTCGGCCGCCCGGTGGCGACATATCGGCACCTATCGCCAAAGGCATCTATAGGCATGACAGCCGTGGCCGACAGCGCCCGTCGCAACGGATTGAACCGTTCTCATTGGAAGATCCCTTTGACACCTATGATGAAGACAATCCATGCTGACACCACTATCGATTGCTGGTATGTTTTCCTATGCGCAGGATTATTTTTCGGTTCGCCCTTCTGGTGGTCGTGGCTGCTGTGATCGGCAGCGGCGGCTGGATCGCCTTCGATGGACTCTGGCCGTCACAACCGATGGCCACATCGCACGCGGCGGAGTCCGGTGACGTGGAGGCAGCACGCCAAGCCGCGCGCGCCGGAAACCTCGACGAAGCGTTCGTGATCCTCGACCGTCTGGCTTGGCAGGGCGACCGAGACGCCCAGTATTTCCTGGGCGACATGTATTCAGCAGGCCTGCACGTCCATGCAAACTGGGAAGCGGCGGCGATGTGGTGGACTCGCGCCGCCGAACAGGACCACGTCGATGCTGCTGTCCGGCTTGCCAGCTACTACAGCTATGGCAATCCTCGCGGATCGCGCAGGCCCGATCCGCAGTTCGAGCAGGCAGCGTATTGGTTTCTGCGGGCGGCAGAGCTTGGCGACGGCTATGGCCAGGCGCGGATCGGACAGATGTATATCGAGGGCGAGGGCGTCGACCAGGACGTCGAGCTTGGCCGAGAATGGCTCGAACGCGCGATCGCCGACTCCAACAGCCGTGTGGCCAAGTACAACCTGGGTAAAGCATATCGGGACGGTGTGTTCGGCGCCCCGGACGACCGACTGGCGGCGCATTGGTGCCTGGAAGGGGGAAAGGACGGCAACGTCTATTCAATGCGGTGTGCGATACACCTCATGGCAGATTCCGACAGCGATGCGGTCGACTTCGAATCCGCCTACCAATGGGCCCTTGTGATCGAGGAATGGGAGGTTGGTCTCGGGTTCCTCACTGCTAGCCGCACTGCCGATTTTGTCCTTCATGGTGACCTGGAACCGGCACCGCGGAACATGGTGCTCGGGCAGGAGATCGCTCCGGCGCAGGAACGGGATGTGGAGTTTCCCGAGCCTCGACTCGATGCCGAAGGTCAGGCGCGGGCGAAGGCCAGAGCCGAGGCAGTCCTCGAATGCTGGCCCGAACCGCCGATCGGACCCGACCTTAGCCTGGAAGAATGCTACCGGCGGCACGGCGCGATCTAATCGACCCCAAGGATAACGTTGCGTTCCTGCGCTTCCAGTTCCGCGATCTCCTCTTCCATCTTCAGTATCCAGGCCTCGATCTCATCCTGCGTTGCGGGATCCTTGAACCTCATTCTGATTTCACTGTCGACAAGGTAGAGAGCCATCTCGTTGTCATGGTCCACGATGCTCGAGACGACACTCGCACCCGAAATTCCGAGGCCCACCGTTCCTAGCACGGTACCCTTGGGGAGTTACGGTGACAGTAACCGAATTAGCCGCCGACACCACCGATCTCCCCGAGTTGCCAATTTCGGTAACTGTCACCGTAATGCCGTCCACCCGGATCGGGCCCAACGTCTCCCGCAGACGAATGGCCAGGGACCCTGGTGTGCCAACACCTAATCGGATCGCCCTCCGTGCAGACTCCACCTCCGATTGCTGGTATGTTTTCCTATGAGGAAGAATTTGTCCCGATTTGTGCTTCCAATCTCCGTAGCGATTGTTGCCGGTCTCGGCGGCTGGATGGCGTCGGAATGGATACCCCCCACGCAGTTCGCTGCGGCCGAGGACGTGCAGGCGGGGATCGATGCATACAATTCCGGTCGCTACCGGACCGCGTTCTGGACCTTTGATCGGTTTGCGAAACGGGGCGATCCGGTCGCCCAACGCCTTCTGGCCCACATGTACTCACGCGGCGACTACGTCGAGAAAAGCGAAGAAGCCGCCGTGGCATGGTGGAGCCGCGCGGCGGCGCAGGACGATCTCACCGCCATTGAGGCGCTCGGGAACTTCTATCGATCCGGCTCGCAGCCAGGGGACTATGAACGAGCCGCGCATTGGTTCAATCGATCTGCGTCATATGGAAGCGGATACGGCATGGCAATGATCGGCCACATCTACCTGAAGGGCCGGGGTGTGCCGCGCGATATAGAACTCGGTCGTCATTGGCTCGAACGTGCGGTTGCCGAGACAGAATCCTCAGTTGCTAGGCTGCTGATGGGGTTCGCCTACCGCGACGGCGAATTCGGCGAGCGCGATCCTGCGTCGGCGGCCCACTGGTGCGTCGAAGGTGCCAAGCGCGGCAACGTCGAGGCCATGTATTGCACCATTCATCTCATGGTCGATGACGAAGACAGCCCGGCCCTCGACTATGAGACCGCGTATCTATGGGCAATCCTGACCGAGCATCGGAAGGAACAAGTCGGATACGGGTACCAGAACCACCGTGAATATGTGCTGCATGGATTTCGCTTGCCGGACTACCAGCCTGATCCCAATCCCGAACCGGGCTACATGCCGCCGCCTGGAGAGCGCGAAACCGAAACGCCGCGCCTCGACGCTGCCGGCCAAGCCCGCGCCCAACTCCGCGCAGACGCCATCCTCACATGCTGGCCTGAACCGCCAATAGGCTTGGACTACACGATCGAGGAATGTCTGCAGAGGCATGGAGCGCCCGCGCTCTAAACATCCACCCTGTGACGGAGGTCGTCAGCCTCGCAACCACTGGCTCCACCATCCGCTCAGGGTCTGTCGACACGTCAGGGCGGCGACACATAGTCTGCATCGACCTCCGGTAGGTCGTCCGCAGAAGCCAAATTCTTGTGTGCCTCGATCAACGCATGGAATCGCTGGTTGTATTGAGCTTCAGGGTCGGTGTTGCCGGACCTGTCGAGCAACCGCCTCTGCATTTCCTGCAAGATCAGGAAATGGTTGTGTTCGGTGTTGTGGTCATCGATCGCGTTGTAGAGATCGAGCCCGGCGACGGTTAGCCCCGCGGCCGCCAATGCCGCGCCGACCGGATTCGCCGCGAGGCCCACGGCGACCGCATCCACAGCTCCCTTGGCGGCCAATCCGGCCCCGATCGGCGTGAGCGCTCCGATATGCTCCGCCAGATCGCCCGGGACGTCGAGTTCATGCCTGATGTCCTTGTCGAGCAGCCCAAGCGCCTTGCCGACATCCACCAGCTCTTCGTCGCTCAGAAAAAACGCATACCGACCGGGAAGGGTCTCGTGATTGCCGCCCGCTTCATTCAAGGCTTCGACGGTGGATTTCATCCGCTGGGCGAATTCCCTGTCCAATGGCGCGGCCACCCGGTCCAAGTGTTGGAGCAGCATGTCCGCATGCCTGTCCGACCGATACAGGCTCTGTTGTATCGCGTCTGCGATGCTATGCGCCATGTCATGGGGTAACGGCATTTGACCGGCATAGATCTCCGCGAGTTGGACCGTCTTTTCAGGATCGAATGTCCTTGAGTAGCGCTGGCGCCGGAAACTCTGTGAGAATGGCTCGTTCCAGTATCTGAGGTACGAGTCCAGCGCCTGCGGTGACAGCACCTCTTGAAGGGGTACATCACCCACAAATCCGGCGACGTCCTGATAGAGGGCCGAACCCGTGTGCTCCAGATAGGCCGCCGCGAACGCCTTCTGGTCTGGATCTTCACCCAACAGGGCCCGTTCCAGCCAGGCAACATTTTCCGGGGCGTCGCTGTCCAGGCGAAGCAGGCTGAAGGGTATTCGGGAAAACAAGACGTGTTGCAGGCCCTGCCGGTCCTCCGTATCGAAGTTCGCATACTCCCGGAACAGCGGAACGAGCATCGATGTTTCCGGATCGACCCGGCTGGCCGCGATCCTATTGGCCCAGCGTCTCGCCGCAGTGGTGGCGTCTGCATCTCCCATCACATCCGATACCGCCGTCACGACGGCGGTTTCAACGGCCTCGCCCCGTTCGATCAGATCATAGATGCGCCGCTCGATCAGCGTGGCCTTGGCAGTCCCCTCGGGATCCGACGGATCGCGCCCGGGCAGGCCCTGTCCAATCGCGTCCAGGGCCTGGTCGACCGCCGCCTGGTCGCTCTCCGCGACGCCGTCCCGCAGCGCCTGTGTTGGTGTTCCGACCAGGGATGAAAGCGCAAGCGCCGCTTCCCGCTGATCGGCGCGATGCATGGCGGCAATGACGGCCACGCCCGGCGGCAGGCCGGCACGTACTAGGTCCTGCAACACGATCGGCGAGAGAGCGCCAAAGCGGGTCCGCAGCTCCGCACCCAACACCACCGGGTCGGAGGTCTCGGCGCTGAAGGCCGCCACCATGTCCGCCGCCATCTCCATCGGCAGCACCCGCCACTTGGCCTCCGGCACTTCCAGCCGGCGCTGTTCGCTCACCATGCCCCTGGCAAAGGCCAGGCCGGCGGCAACGATGGCGTCGCCGTCGCCGCTTTCGATCGCGGCCAGCAACCGGTCATGCGCCTCGCGTATCCAGGGATGGGCCAGCAGGAATGCCGCCGGATCGTCTCCCAGATCACGGTCGCGCTCCTGCTCCAAAGTCCGCAATAATTCCGCTTCCTCCGGATCCGCCTCCGCGATCAGCGCCGCGATGCTCCGGGGGTCGGCCAGCAGGATCCGACGATAGGCGGCGCCCCGATCTTCCGCCGCCTCCCGCGCCGCGATCATCCGCTCCGCTCCGTCTTCCGGCAGCATCCGGCGGATGGTCTCATCGGCGTAGTCCACGCCCGTGACCTCCCGGCCCGCGCGCAGGTCTTCCTCGACGTCCCGAAATCCGGCCCAATAGGCGGCGATACCCGCCGCCTCGGCCGCCGCACCCTCCGCTTCCGTCTTCTCCTCGACCCGCTTCAGACGACGCCCCAGCTCGCGACGATCCTCCTCCTCCAGCGCCGGCAGGCGCCCCTCGGCCAGCAGGTCCCGGGCGGCGTCGAACTCGCCCTCGCCGATCAACCCGGTTACCGCCGCCCGCCCGGCATTGCGCCGCATCGCCGCACCGACGCCGGCCAGGGCGCCCGCGTCGACCCCGTTCGCCTCCATCTCCGCCAGGGACACTTTGAACGCATCGATAATCGCGTCATGCTGCAGCGGGTCGGCCTGCACCGCCGACACCGCGCGCTTCATCGCCGCCGCCATGCCATCGGCCAGGCCGTCACCGGAGGCCGCCGCCTCCATCGCCCCGGCCCGCTGTTCCAGGATGCCCGTCAGCGCCTCGGTGCGCCGGTCGAAGCGGGTCGCTGCCTCAACGCCCGCCTCCTCCTTCAGCCGCACGATCTCCCGCCGCCGCCGCTCCAGATGGCGCCGCATGACGGAGTCGTGGAAGCCCGGCTTGCCGCGCGGGATCTTCGCCCCGGCCGCGTCCAACAAGCGCTGCTCGCTCTCCCAGAAGCCCAGCGCCGCCTCCAGCCCGGCAGTCTCCGATCCGGCGGCGCGCAGGCCCCGCTCGCGCTCCGTCAGCGACCGACCCAGCCGCGCCAGCCCGGTGGCAATGCCGCTCTCGCCACTCTCCTCCGCCGCCCGCCGCTCGCTGTATACCGCCGCCGAGACCTGCGGGTCGTACAATGTGATCCTGACCATCGCTTTCTCCCCCGAACCGTGCCGCGCCGTTCGGCCTCGCTAGCGCGCCGCCGCTTCCGACCTCTGACCTTCGACCTCTGTCCTCTGATCCCCGCCCGGCATCCCGTAATGGTCCGCCAGCGCGTCCAGCCCGGCGCGCAGCCGGGCGATGCCGTCGGTCTTCGGCAACAGCTTGCCGACCGCCCAGTCCGAGGCCGCGCCGTCGGTCAGGCAGACATGGATCACCACCTCGTTGAGCTGGCGGCCGACGGCCCGCACCGCCCGAGTAAAGGCGACGCGCACATCCGCCTCGTGGTCGGTCATCTCCGGCCGGCCGCCGATGAGCGGGCGATAGCCGGCGATCAGCCGCGGCTCGCCCCCGGCGCCGCGCCATTGCCGGTATAGGCGGCGGCCGGCATGGAACTGCCGCGCATCGATCTGCCGCCGCTGCCAGTATCGGTCCAGCATGGTCTGGGTGCGGACCCGGACATGCGCCGCCGCACCGCCTTCCACCGTTGCGATGTCGCCGTGCTGCCAGCGCTCTTTCGGGCCGCGATCACCGCCATCCGGCGCGATCATGACCCCGCTCACCGGGTCCCGCTCCAACGCCGCGGGCCGCCCGCCCGCACGCCGCCTGCTGCCGCGTTTCGCCGCCAAGGCCGTCTCCTCTCTGATATGGACAACGCCGGTTGCCACGGATTCGGCCGCGCCCTACCCTGATCGGGCGGCCCCTATCTCCGGCGTCGATGCTAATATGAACAATATGTTCTGAGATGTCAAGAACGAAACGTGCACATCGGGACCGCCCGGATTCGGCCGCCGGAGCACCCCGGCCATGAGCGTCGGCGCCCGAATGCGCGAACGGGCGCGCCAGCTGGGCATCTCCGAGGCCGAGGCGGCGCGGCGGGCCGGCATCAGCGCCCGCCGGTTCAGCTTCTATGTCAACGACCAGCGCGAGCCGGATTTCGCCACCGTCAAGGCGATCTGCGAGGCCCTGCGGGTCACGCCCAACTACCTGTTCGGCCTGGACGACGAGCCGAACATTGACATCACCGCCGACCAGCCGCCGGAAATCGTCGTGCCCGAGGATTACGTGCCGCTGGCCCTGGTCGCCGCCCAGCCCGGCATGGGCGGTCCGGCGCCGAGCCTGGAGAACGAGGACGCGTCGGAACGCCTGTATTTCCCGCCCAGGCTGATCCGCCAGCTCCGCACCGAGCCGGAGCACCTGAAGGTAATGGTAGTCGAGGGCCCCTCAATGTCGCCGGTGCTGGAGAACCAGGACCAGGTGATCATCGACCTGACCAAAGCCAACCCGTCACAGCCGGCGATCTTCGTGCTCTGGGACGGCTATGGCCTGGTCTGCAAATGGGTCGAGCGCATCCCCAACACCGACCCGCCGCGCCTGCGCATCAGCTCCGAGAACCCGCGCTTCCAGCCATACGAAGCCGTCGAGCATGACGAGGCGACCATCATCGGCCGCGTCGTCTGGTTCGCCCGCCAGCTCTAGTCACACTCCTATCTGCCAGGATCGAGAACAAAACGTTCTTGACATTCGGTTCAGAATGTTCATGATTTGTTCTCATCCGCCGGTCGACCGGCGCATCCCGCGATTGGAGACGGATCATGGCCTTCAGCATCAAGGATCTCGGCGTGCTGGCCTACGCCCATGGCTTCACGTTCTGGTACTACCGCACGGACGACGACGCCGACTCCGTACAGGAGATCGGCTATTTCGCCGATGCCGCGGACATGGTGCGGGTCGGCGACCGCATCACCGGCGCCACCGCCGACCGCCGGGCGATCGATCTGGTGGTGACCCGCAACGATCCCAAGGGCGTCGCCGTCCAGCAGGTCGCCGCATCGCCGGCCCACTACCGCTAGCCATGCCGGATGACGGGACGCGGGTGCCGACGGGCCGTCGGCTCCGTCCGCCCGCCGGTATCACTCCGCTGGACCGGGCCTGGCAGAAGGAGGCGCGAAGGCTTCAGCAGGGGCATGACGACTTCGCGCTTCACCCAATGACGGACGATCCCCGTGCGGCCATGCATCGGGCCGCCGGGCTGGTCCGCCTCCGGCGTCATGCGGCGCGAGAGAGCGTGCGGGCCTGCCGCCGGGCGATGCGCTCAGCAGCGGCACGGCGAATGGTCGCAGATGCCATTCGGTCCTACCGGGAGGCGGTCGCGGGACTCGCGGACGCGGTCGCTGCCTTCGACGCCGCCAACCGCGCGCTCACCGTTGGCGCCTATTCGCCGTCCAGCTCCTCATATGCGTTGACCAGCCGGTTGGGCGGGCCCGGCTGCGGCTCGGCGAAGCAGTCGACGGTCGCCAGCGTACGGTAGCAGTAGATCTCGGACACGCCGGGCTGATAGTCGAGCCGCTGGCGCACGACATGGTCGGCTTCCAGCAGGGCTTCGACATTGCCGCAACCGGCGAGAGACAGGCCGGACAGCACGAGCAAGATGAAATGGGCGCGGAACTTCCTCATGCCGGCATGCTGTCCCGGCAATCCTCAAGAATCCGATAATCCGGCCCGGCTCAGGCGTTCACATCGATGACCATCCGGCCCTTGACCTGGCCCTTCAGGATCTGCCCGGCCAGATCCGGCAAGGCATCCAGCGGCGCGACCGCTGTCGCTGCGTCCAGCTGCTCCATCGGCAGATCCCGGGCCAACCGCGCCCAGGCCTCCTTGCGCTCCGGCACCGGGCACATCACGCTGTCGATGCCGATCAGCCGCACGCCGCGCAGCAGGAAGGGGATCACGCTGCCCGGCAGGTCGGCGCCGCCGGCCAGCCCGCAGGCCGAGACCGCCGCGCGGTAGCGCATCTGGCTCAGCAGCTTGGCCAGCGTGGTCGATCCCACGGCGTCGATGGCCCCGGCCCAGCGCTCCCGGTCCAGCGGCTTGACCGGCCCCTCCGACAGCTCCGCCCGGTCGACGATCTCTGCCGCGCCCAGCGACTTCAGGTACTCATGCGTTTCGGCGCGGCCGGTCGACGCGGCGACCCGGTACCCGGACTTGGCCGCCAACGCCACCGCGACGCTGCCCACGCCGCCGGCGGCACCGGTCACCAACAGCTCGCCATCGGCATCGGGCGTCAGCCCCTCGCGCTCCAGGGCGATCAGCGCCAGCGCGGCGGTGAAGCCGGCGGTACCGACCGCCATCGCCCGCTTGGTGTCGAACCCGTCGGGCAGGTGGATCAGCCAGTCGCCCTTCACCCGCGCCTTCTGGGCATACCCGCCCCACCAGACCTCGCCGACCCGCCAGCCGGTCAGCACCACCTTGTCGCCGGGCTTGAAGTCCGGATGCCGCGACTCCGCGACGGTGCCGGCGAAGTCGATCCCGGGAATATGCGGATAGGCCCGGACCAGCCGCCCGATGCCGTTCACCACCATGCCGTCCTTGTAGTTGAGGTCGGAATACTCGACCGCGACGGTCACGTCGCCATCCGGCAGGTCGGACTCCGGCACCTCGGTGATCGCGGCGGAGACCGCACCATCCGCCTCGGTCAGCATTAGCGCCTTGAAACTCTCGGACATGATCCTCTCCCGCTCAGCCGGCCGCGTCGTGCGGCAGGCAGTCCCTGAACACCGCTGGCCGGCCGGCCGGTTCTCCAATCAGATCGCCATCGCGCATGACCGTCCGGCCACGGATGATCGTCGCCATCGGCCAGCCCGTGACCGTCTCGCCGTCATAGGGCGTCCAGCCGCTGCGGCTCTTGATCCAGCCATCGCTGATGGTGCGCTCGGCCGCCAGATCGACCACCGTGAAGTCCGCATCGTATCCGGCCGCGATCCGACCCTTGCCGGCGATGTTGAAGAGCCTGGCCGGCCCGGCGCTGCTCAGATCCACGAACCGCTCCAGAGTCAGCCGGCCGGCATGGACATGGTTCAGCATCACCGGCACCAGGGTCTGCACCCCGGTCATGCCGCTCGGGCTCTCCGGATAGGGCTGCGCCTTCTCCTCCAGCGTATGCGGCGCATGGTCGGACCCCAGGATGTCGACCGTCCCGTCCGCAACCGCCGCCCAAAGCGCCTGCCGTTGGGCCGCATCGCGGATCGGCGGATTCATCTGCGCCCGGCTGCCCAGCCGCTCATAACAATCCGGCGCCGCGAAGGTCAGGTGCTGGGGCGTGACCTCCACCGTGGCGACATCCTTGTTGGCCGCCAGCAGCGCCATCTCCTCGCCGGTGGTGATATGCAGCACATGCACCCGCCGGCCGGCCGCCCGGGCCAGGGCCAGCAGCCGCGCGGTCGCCCGGTACGCCGTTTCCACATCCCGCCATTCCGGATGCATGGTCACCGGCGCGCCGCCTGCGACCATGGATTTGCGATCCTTCAGCCGCATCTCGTCCTCGGCGTGGACGGCCACGACGCGCCGTCCATTGGCCATGATGCGGGCAATGGTTTCATCGTCCTCCGACAGCAGATCGCCGGTCGACGAACCCATGAAGATCTTCACCCCGCAGCATCCGGGCAGCCTCTCCAGCGTACCCAGCCGCTCCGCGTTCTCGCCGGTCCCGCCCATGAAGAACGCGTAATCGCACCAGGCCCGCCCGGCCGCCCGCGACAGCTTGTCGGCCAGGGTCTCTGCACTGGTGGTCAGCGGATTGGTGTTGGGCATCTCGAAGATGGTCGTCACGCCGCCGGCAACGGCGCCGCGTGTGCCGCTCTCCAGATCCTCCTTGTGCTCCAGCCCCGGCTCCCGGAAATGGACCTGGGTGTCGATCACGCCGGGCAGCACATGCAGGCCGGCACAGTCGATGGTCTCGGCGGCATCCGCCGTCGCAAGATCGCCCAGCGCGACGATGCGGCCGCCGCGAACGCCGATATCGGTGGCGACAACGCCCGCCGGCGTCGCCGCCGTTCCCCCTTTCAGGACAAGATCATACCTGCCCGCCATGCGCCCCATCCCGCTGCCGTTCGCTGTCGATACCATAGCTCAGCCGGCGGCGGGGACGGCGGTAAATTCCACCTTCATGGCCGCCCGGCCTTGCGCATGGCGTGACGCCGCCCGATCTTCAGTTCACGCCGTCGATCGCCCGTTCAGAGGCCAGCCCATGCCGTCCTACACGCTGCTTCCCTCCAGAGGCGTGATCGCCATTTCCGGAGAAGACCGGGTCGCCTTCCTGCAGGGGCTGACATCGAATGACGTGGCGCAGGTCACGCCGGCCCGGGTCGTCTTTTCGACCTTCCTCACCCCGCAGGGCAAATACCTGCACGACTTCTTCATCGCGGCACAGGGCGACCTCCTGTTGCTCGATTGCGAGGCCGACCGGCGCGACGATTTGATGCGCCGGCTGCGCCTCTACCGGCTGCGCTCCAAGGTCGACCTACAGGACCTGAGCGACGCATTCGCGGCGGCCGCCATCACCGGTGACGGTGCTGCCGCGCTCGTCGGTCTTGCGGAGGCCGAACCGGGCCAGTCCACCGCATTCGGCGACGGCATCGCCTTCGTCGACCCGCGCATCGCCGGGCTGGGAGTGCGCCTGTTGCTCCCGACCGACGGCGCGACCTCGACTCTGCAGGCGACCGGCGCCACCGAGACCGCCCCGGAGGACTATGACAGGCACAGGCTGGCGCTGGGCGTGCCGGACGGCAGCCGCGACCTGATCGTCGAGAAATCCACGCTGCTGGAAAGCAACTACGACACCCTGAACGCGATCTCCTGGGACAAGGGCTGCTATCTGGGCCAGGAGTTGACCGCCCGGATGAAATACCGCGGGCTGGTCAAGAAACGTCTGATGCCGGTGGCTGTCGACGGCACGCTGCCGCCGTCCGGAACCCCGATCACGCACAATGGCCGCGAGGTGGGCGAAATGCGCAGCGGCAATGGCGACCTGGCGATCGCTCTGCTGCGTTTGGACGCAGCCGAACAGGCGGCATCCGGCGGGGATCTGAAGGCCGGTGACGCGGCGATCACACCGCGCATTGCCCAGGCCGATTAGACGGCAATTCGCCGAATTGCCTGGTCGCGCCTGAAGCGGCCACCACCGCCATTCGGGCCGCGCGCAGGCCTGCGGCGCCCCAGAAGGGCGTCGGCATGATGTGGAACTCGTCGATGCAACCCTGTGTCGGCTGCAGATTATCCGCCGTCTTGGTTCACCCCAAGACGGCCCTCATGCGCCTTCATGGCAGGACAAGATTGAATTCGCCCTCGAACAGGCTGGCCCCTTCCCAGGGGTTGGCGGCACTCTCGAACGAACCGGTTCCAGACGCACCGTCATACTCCCCGGTTCCGCCGAGCACGGTGTAGAGGCCGAGCGTCCCGTCGGCATTCACCGTCGTGTCGAAGCTTGCGGATATGGAGGAACCGTCGACGAAGCTGTAGACACTGTAACCGCGCCCCGAGCCGACCCCTTTGTCCAAATCAAAGCTGTAGACGAAAGTCTTGTCCGCAACCCGGCCGTCATCGAATACGGCGCTGCCCTTGGCATCTATTACGCCGATGACACGGCCTTCGAGTTCCGGGGCCATCAGTGTCGTGATTTCGACTGGATGGGTGATCAGACGAAAACCAAGCGTCTGATCCTCGGCCGCGGCGGTGTGCGCGGCAACAAGAAAAATCCCGACCGCAATCAAGTAGTGGTGCATTCTGATCATGGCCAATCCTCCCAAATACACACCGCCCAGGCGGTGATGGTAAGCCATCAATCAGGATTGCTCGACAAGCCCTTTGCCGGATGATCGTGCGCTTTTCGGAAACTCTTTACAAGACGCGATGAGGTGTTGCCGGCCCGGCTTGCCGAGCGCCTCAGCCTTCGGGATCGATCTGCCAATAGGTTGCCGTTCCGCGTTGTCGCGGCAGCAGTTCGGGCCTTGAAGCTGCATCGGCGCTCTCGCCCAGGAGCCGGACGAGATCGGCAGCGACCAGCGGATGGTAGAAGAAATACTCATGCCCGAAGACCTGGTAGATCCCGGCTGGCGACACATCGACCGTCTCCAGGCCCGGCAACAAGGTCAGGAACTCACCGGCCTCTCCCAGGCGCGGATAGCCATTGAGCTGTCGCGACAGCTTCAGCGGAGAGTCGTTGCTTGAGGCATACAGCGTGAAGCTGCCGGCCAGCGGAATCAGCGCCGGCCATCGATCGACAAACGTCTGGGAATCATAGTCGGGGGCCAGCAGCACCAGACGGCCAACCACCGGCCGCCGCTCCATTCCGCTTGCCAGCCGCTCCAGCGCTGCGATCGTGCCGCGGGACCCCATGCTGTGGGCCAACACCTGGACCTGGTCGGCGCCGAACCGATCGCCGAGCTGGGCCAGAAACCGTGCCAACAGCGGCGCGCTCCACTCCATGTCGGCGAGATCGCTGACATAGTCCGTGGGCAGCCCGTTGGCCGGCCAGCTGAACATGACCACCGCAGCCGCGCCGTTCAGGGACCGCTGCATCTCCGCCGCCATGCGGCAGGTCCGCGCAAAGCCGTAATTGTAGCCATGGACGAAGACCACGACGGTGCCGGACGACGTCGCCGCGACCGCCTCGGCGAGCCCGTCGAGGAAGCGGTCGGAGTCCGCCGTCTCCGCCGGGCGGATATCCGTCGTCTCACGCGGCAGGTAGAACGGAACCTCGGCCCCGACCCGGTCCAGGATCGGGATCGGCGTGAAGGCCACGCGACACCGGCCGTACCGCGCCGTTCCGCGCTCGCCGTCATAGGCGTCGGCCCCGGCGCGGTCGGGCGCCCGGTGCCGATTGGTCAGGTAGAACACCTCGACTTCACGGACCGCCTCGGTTTCGGCGCCCTGCGTCCGGCCCGGCGTCGTCACGGCGACAGCGAGCAGGGTCACCAGCAGGAAGGCCGAAAGACGTGCCACCCGTCAGATGCCCTGGTCCTTCAGGAAACCGTCGATGTCGGCCAGGAAGGCATCGCGAACCTCGTCCCGTTCCATCAGCAATTCGTGTCGCGCGCGCGCATAGGTCTCGATCCGCGCGCCCGGCACCAGCCCGGCCATTCGGCCGATCGCCGACCGGCTGACGACCACGTCGTCGGCGGCCTTGCCAAACAGCACCGGCACCGCGACGCGGTCCGCCGCGCCCGGCGCGAACAGCGTCTCGCAGGTCCGGATCGTCTCGTCCAGCCAGCCCCAGGTCACGCCGCCCAGCACCAGCTCCGGCGTGTCGCGGAACCATGCCTGATGGACCGCATGCCGGTCGCGATCCGTCGTCACCACATTCTTCTCAAACGAATCGACGCCCGGCCGCCAGGGCCGCTGGGTCACCGCGAACCCGTCTCCTTGGCCGAACCACACCGCCAACCGCGCCAGCACCTTGACCAGCCAGGTCGGAAACGGTCCGGGGCCGATGCCCAGCAGCGGCGCCGACAGGATCGCCGCGGCCGCGTCTGTGGCGCCTGTCACCAGGTAACGGGTCGCCACCAGCCCGCCCATCGAGTGGGCCAACAGCACCAAAGGCCGCTGCCCGCCGCCGGCACCCTCGATCCGGCGCACGTGATCGATGACCGCGCGCAGATCCTCGACCAGGACATCGTAGTCGTCGACATGGCCTTTCTGACGGTCGTCCAGCAGCCGGCTGGACAGGCCCTGGCCGCGCCAGTCGAAGGACCAGACGTCGAAGCCGCGGGCGACCAGATCGCCGGCGGTCTCCTCGTATTTCTCGTTGAACTCGGTCCGGCCGTGCAGGATCAGGATGGTGGCCCGGGGTGCCGCCGCCGGAGGCCAATGCGCCAGCCTGAGCCGCGCGCCGTCCGGGCGGTCGAGGAAATCCGCCTGCCAGCTTACGACCGCGTCGCCATCCGCCATCACGCCGTCGCCTTGGCCTCAACGCCGTCGGACAGCGTGGCCTGGGCCGCCGCCAGGCGCGCGATCGGCACCCGGTAGGGCGAGCAGCTCACATAGTCGAGCCCGACCTCTTCGCAGAAGCGGATCGAGGCCGGGTCGCCGCCATGCTCGCCGCAGATGCCCAGCTTGATGTCCGGTCGCGTCTTGCGGCCCCGTTCGCAAGCCATGGTCACCAGCTCGCCGACGCCGTCCTGGTCCAGGGTCACGAACGGATCCTGCTCCACGATCCCGGCGGACTGATAGGCCGGCAAAAAGGCCGTCGCGTCATCGCGGCTGATGCCGAAGGTCGTCTGGGTCAGATCATTGGTCCCGAAGCTGAAGAACTCCGCCGCCTTGGCCAGCTCCTCCGCCTGCAGCGCGGCGCGCGGCAGCTCGATCATGGTGCCGATGAGGTATTTCAGTTTGACGCCGCGCTCGGCCTCGACCTCTTCCGCGACCGCGACGATGCGCGCCTTCAGCGCCTCCAGCTCCTCGCGGGAGAAGGCCAGCGGGATCATGACCTCGGGGATCACCGAGTCGCCATCCTTGCCGGCGATCTCGGCCGCCGCCTCGAAGATGGCCCGGGCCTGCATCTCGTAGATTTCCGGATAGGTGATCCCGAGCCGGCAGCCGCGATGCCCCAGCATCGGGTTGCTCTCATGCAGCTGCGCCGCGCGATGGGTGATCCTCAGCGGGTCGGCGCCGGCCGCCCTGGCGATCTCCACCATCTCTTCCGGCGAATGCGGCAGGAATTCGTGCAACGGCGGGTCCAGCAGGCGGATCGTCACCGGCAGCCCGCTCATGATCCGGAACAGCTCAATGAAATCCTGGCGCTGCATCGGCAGCAGGTCCGACAGGGCGGCCTTCCGCTCCTCCACAGTCTCCGCGACGATCATCCGCCGCATGGCGACGATGCGCTCGGCCTCGAAGAACATGTGCTCGGTCCGGCAGAGCCCGATGCCCTCCGCCCCGAACCTGCGCGCCGTCCGTGCATCCGCAGGGGTCTCCGCATTGGCCCGCACGGCCATGCGCCGAATGTCGTCGGCCCAGTCCATCAGCGTGGCGAAATCGCCGGACAGCTCCGGCTGGATCGTCGGCACCTCGCCGGCCATCACCTCGCCGGTCGACCCGTCCAGCGTGATCACATCGCCCGCATTCAGGGTGACGCCGCGCACCGTCAGGCTGCGCGCCTTGGCATCGATGCGGATTTCTCCCGCACCAGAGACACAGGGCCGGCCCATGCCGCGCGCCACGACGGCGGCGTGGCTGGTCATGCCGCCGCGGGTGGTCAGGATGCCGGCCGCGGCATGCATGCCGTGGATGTCCTCCGGGCTGGTCTCCTCGCGGACCAGGATCACCGTCTCGCCCATCTGGGCCATGGATTCCGCCTCATCGGCGCTCAGCACGATGCGCCCCGACCCGGCCCCCGGCGAGGCCGGCAGGCCGCGCGCCACGACCTTACGCTCGGCATCGGGGTCCAGCGTGGGATGCAGTAGCTGGTCCAAGGAGCCCGGCTCGATCCGCGCCACCGCCTGGTCGCGGTCGATCAGCCCCTCGGCGCACATGTCCACGGCGATCTTCAGGGCCGCCGCGGCGGTCCGCTTGCCGGACCGCGTCTGCAGGATGTAGAGCCGGTCCTGCTGGACCGTGAACTCGATGTCCTGCATGTCGCGATAATGCGCCTCCAGCGATTTGCGGATGGCGTCGAGTTCCTTGTAGACGCCGGCCATGGTCTTCTCCATGGACGGCAGGTCGGCGTCCTGTTCCGCCGCCTTGGTCAGCGGCCTGGGCGTGCGGATGCCGGCCACCACGTCCTCGCCCTGGGCGTTGATCAGGTATTCGCCGTAGAAGGCGTTCTCACCGGTCGAGGGATTGCGGGTGAAGGCGACACCGGTGGCGCAATCGTCGCCCATATTGCCGAATACCATGGCCTGGACGTTCACCGCGGTGCCCCATTCCGACGGGATGTCGTGCAGCCGGCGATAGGTGATCGCCCGCTGGTTCATCCAGGAGCCGAACACGGCACCGATGGCGCCCCAGAGCTGCTCCTTCGGGTCCTGCGGGAACGGCGCCTCCAGCGTGTCCTGCACCACCTGCTTGTAGCGGTCGACGACGACGCGCCAATCCTCGGCAGTCAGGTCGGTGTCCAGGGTCAGGTTGCCGTCGCGCTTGACCTGCTCCAGCACGTCCTCGAACTGGTAGTGCTCCACGCCCAGCACCACGTCGCCATACATCTGGATGAAGCGGCGATAGCTGTCATAGGCGAAGCGTGCATCGCCGGTGCGCTCGGCCAGTCCCGCCACGGTGGAGTCGTTCAGCCCGAGATTGAGCACCGTGTCCATCATGCCGGGCATCGAGGCCCGGGCGCCGGAGCGCACGGAGACCAGCAGCGGGTTCTTCGGATCGCCGAAGCTGGCGCCGACCTGCTTCTCGACCTTGGTCAGCGCCGCAGCCACCTGATCGGCCAGCTCCGCCGGATAGTTCCGGTCGTTGTCGTAGAAATGGGTGCAGACCCCGGTCGTCACCGTGAAACCCGGCGGCACGGGCAGGCCCAGCCGGCTCATCTCCGCCAGGTTGGCGCCCTTGCCACCCAGCAGGTTCTTCAAATCGGCGGCCCCGTCGGCCTTGCCGCCGCCAAAACCGTATACCCATTTCGCCATCGCCGTCCTGCTCCCATTGTCGAGCGATGAGTGGTCAGTATGCGCGGCCCGGCTAACCAGGCCGTTAACCGGCTATGCGCTCAAGTTCCGCCCCGGCCGCTATCCTCCGATCTTCGAGAACACCGCGATCCGGTTCATCGTCTCGGTGATCCGGGTCAGCAGGCACAGGCGGTTGACGCGCAGCGCCGCATCCTCGGCATTGACCGTGACGGTGTCGAAGAACCGGTCGACCGGCGCGCGCAGCGTCGCCAGCGCCGCCATGGCCGCCACGAAATCCTCCGCCTGCAACAGCGGCTCGACCGATTCCGTAACCGCGTCGAGGGCGTCCACCAGGGCCGTCTCGTCCGACTCCTTCAGCAGCGTGCGGTCCACCGGATCGTCGAAGCTCCGCTTGTCCTTCTTCGACTCGATGCGCACGATGTTCGCCGCCCGGCGGTAGGCGACCAGCAGGTTCGACCCGTCATCGCTGTCCAGGAACGCCCCCAGCGCCTCGACCCGCGCCAGCAGCCGCACCAGATCGTCCTCGCCGCCCAGCGCAAAGACCGCGTCCACCAGATCGTGCCGCACGCCCTTGTCGCGCAGCGTCACCTTCAGGCGATCGGCGAAGAAGTCGAGCAGTTCGGCCCGCGTCTCATCTAGCGACCGCAACGATACCGCCTGGCGCTGATACGCATTCCAAGCGCTCTCGGTGATCTCAGCCAGGGCCAGGCGCAGCCCGTTCTCGACAATCAGCCGGATGACGCCCAGCGCCGCCCGGCGTAGGGCATAGGGATCGCGGCTGCCGGTCGGCCTCTCGTCGATGGCGAAGAATCCGACCAGCGTGTCGAGCTTGTCGGCCAGCGCGACGGCCACGGAGGTCGGCTCGGTCGGGCAGGCGTCGTTCGGGCCCAGCGGCGAATAATGCTGCGCGATCGCCTCGGCGACCTCCTCGGTCTCGCCCTCGGCCCGGGCGTAGTACCGCCCCATGACGCCTTGCAGTTCGGGGAACTCGCCGACCATGCCGGAGGTCAGGTCTGCCTTGGCCAGCAAGGCCGCGCTGCGCGCCCGGTCCGGCTCGGCCCCGGGGATCGCCTCGGAAAGCTCCGCGGCGAGCGTCTGCAACCGCAGCACCTTGTCCTCCACCGTCCCCAGCTTGGCATGGAAGATGATCTGCTTCAGGGCCGGGACCCGGTCTTCCAGCTTCACCTTGCGGTCCTGGTCCCAGAAGAACTTGGCGTCCGACAGCCGGGCGCGCAGGACGCGCTCATTGCCGCCGATGACCGCCGTGCCGCCATCGGCGGTCGGCCGGTTGGCGACGACGACGAACCGTGGCGCCAGCGACCCGTCCTTGCTCTCGACCGCGAAGTACCGTTGGTGCGAGCGCATCGAGGTGATCAGCACCTCCGGCGGCACCTCCATGAACTCATCGTCGATCTGGCCGAGATAGGAGACCGGCCACTCCACCAGGCCCGCCACCTCGTCGACCAGGCCCGGATCGTCGCGCAGCCTCAGCCCGTCCGCTTTGGCGAGCTTGGTCGCCTGCTCAAGGATCAGCGCCTTGCGCTCGTCCCGGTCCAGCACCACGAACCCGTCGGCCAGCGCCTGCCTGTACTCGGCGTAGGTGGTGACCGGGACCGCGTCCGGCGCCAGGAAGCGGTGGCCGCGCACCAGGGCGGAGAACACGAAGCGGCTCTTGGGATGCGGCTCGAACTCGCCGACCAGCGGCGCGCCGTCGAACAGCGCCAGGATGTGATGCAGCGGCCGCACCCAGCGGAAGCCGCCCTCCGACCAGCGCATGCTCTTCGGCCAGGGCAGATCGCGCACCGCCTTGTCGATGATCTCGACCAGCACTTCGCCGGTCGGCCGCCCAAGCCGCTCGATCAGCGCGAACCACACCGGCCCCTTCGGCGTGTCGCGCTGCTCGCATTGCTCCAGGGTCAGCCCGGTGGACCTGAGGAACCCGGCGATCGCCTTCTCCGGCGCGTCGACCTTGGGCCCCTTGCGCTCCTCTTTCACATCGGGCTGCGCCAGCGGCAGGCCGTCGACCCACAACACCAGCCGGCGCGGCGTGGAATGGGCATCGGTCGCGCTCCACTCCAGCCCGGCCTCCTTCAGCCCGGCCGTCACCAGCCGTTCCAGGTCGGCGGCGGCCCGCGCCTGCATCCCGGCGGGGATCTCCTCGGAGAACAGCTCCAGCAGGAACTCAGCCATCGCGCCCCGGCCTCACGCCGCCTCCAGCCACATCTCGCAGCAGGCCCGCGCCAGATTGCGGATCCGGCCGATATAGGCGGCGCGCTCGACGACGCTGATCACACCGCGCGCATCCAGCAGGTTGAACAGGTGCCCGGCCTTCAGGCACTGGTCATAGGCCGGCAGGGTCAGCCGCTTCTCGATCAGGCTCTGGCAGGCGGCCTCAACATCCTGGAAATGGCGCAACAACACCTCGGTGTCGGCATGCTCGAAATTGAAGGCGGAGTATTCCCGTTCCGCCCGATGGAACACGTCGCCATACAGCTTCGCACCCGGCGCGTCGGGATCGTTGAACGGCAGGTCGTAGACGTTGTTGATGCCCAGGACATACATCGCCAGCCGTTCCAGGCCGTAGGTGTATTCCACCGGTACCGGGCTGCATTCGATGCCGCCGACCTGCTGGAAATAGGTGTACTGCGACACCTCCATGCCGTCGCACCAGACCTCCCAGCCCAGGCCCCAGGCGCCCAGCGTCGGGTTCTCCCAGTCGTCCTCGACGAAGCGGATGTCGTGCATCTCGGGGTCGATGCCGATGGCCGACAGGCTGTCCAGATAGACCTTCTGGCTGTCCGGCGGCGAGGGCTTCAGCAGCACCTGGAACTGGTAGTAGTGCTGCAGCCGGTTGGGGTTCTCGCCATAACGCCCGTCGGTCGGCCGTCGCGAGGGCTGCACATAGGCGCAGTTCCAGGTGTCCTCCGGCCCAAGGGCCCGCAGGGTCGTCGCCGGATGCGAGGTTCCGGCGCCGACCTCCATGTCATAGGGCTGCAGGATGACGCAGCCCCGCCCCGCCCAGAAGGTCTGCAGCCGCAGAATGATCTCCTGAAAGGACCGCGGCGGGGCTTCGGTGGTCGCCATTTTGAGGATTGGCCGGAGGGAGGGTCGGAATTGGTGCGGCGCAAAATAGAGAGAGCGCCGAGGCTAATCAAGCCGCGTGGCGGAAAGATGTGCCGTCAGGCCTGGCGCCGGCATTCATGGTCGCCGCCGGGCATGACATAGGCGCCGCATCTGGGGCACTGCACCAGGTCCTCGGTCTCCAGACGCTCGCGTTCCCGTTGCCGCTCCGGCTTGGGCTCCGGCGGCGTATTCGCCCTGGTCTCGCGCCGCTTGAGGCTGCTCGCGATCTTGAAGCCATAGAGCACCCCAAGAATGATGAGGATCAGGACCAGCAGTTTGGGAAGACTGAACATGGAAGCGGTTTAGCAGGCGCGGCCGGCTGAGTCATGCGCCGCCGCCGCGATCCTCACAGCCCGAATCGCTGCCACAGGGCGCGTTCCTCCACCGCGGCCAGCAGATCGTCCACCAGCCTGGGCGACAGCCGCGCGATCAAATCGTCGCCCGAATCGCCCGGCGGGGATGCACCCTGGAAGCCAATCCGGCGCCGCAGCCAGCCCATCTTCGGCATGGCCGCATGCAGCCGCACGCCCGGGCCGAACTTGGCCCGCATGGTGGGGCGCAGGTGCCCGATGCCATCCACCAGCCCGTAATCGACGCATTTCTGCCCGGACCAGAAGGCGCCCTCGAACAGATCCTCCTCCTTGGCCTTCAGCTTGCCGGCGCGGCGCTTGCGCACCATGGCCTTGAAGGCCTCGTGGATGTCGACCTGCAGCTCCTTCAGCGCCTCGACATCCTCTTCCTGCTCCGGCCGGAACGGGTCCAGGATCATCTTGCGCTTGCCGGCGGTATGCACCCGGCGCTCGATGCCGTGCTTCTCGATCAGCTCGTTGAAGCCGAAGCCCGCCGACACCACGCCGATCGACCCAACGATGGAGCTCTCATCGACATAAATCTCATCCGCCGCGCAGGCCAGCCAGTAGCCGCCCGAGGCCGCGACATCCTCCACGAAGGCGTAGACCGGGATGTCCTTCTCGGACGACAGGTCGCGGATGCGCCGGCTTATCAGCGCCGACTGCACCGGCGAGCCCCCGGGCGAGTTCACCGACAAGGCCACCGCCCGCACGCCGGGCATGGCAAAGGCCTTCTCGATGGTGCCGGCCAGCGCCTGCAGGGTCAGTCCACGACGGAACGCGCCCGCCTGCCCGATCACGCCGGACAGGCGCAGAACCGGGACCACCGGCGCGCGGCGGCGAAACCGTCCGAACGGGAACCACTTGGGCATGCGGCGCTCTGAACTCGGGGCAAACTGCTGAATCAGATATATGGGGCCGGCACCATGGCGTCAAAGAGGCAGTGCCGCGCCGTCCCGCAGAACCGCCTCCGCCGCGGCGGTGTAGTCGCCATCCTCCTCATGCAGCACCAACCCGGCCAGCAGCGCCGCCGGCGACCGCACGCCCTTGCGCGCCAGCACGATCACCCGCCGCGCCGGCCGGCCCGGCTTGGGCCACAGCGGCACGATCCGGATCTCGCCGAATTCGGGATGCAGCGCGGCACTCAGCGCGTCGATCCGGTCGGCGCGATGGATCATCGCGATCCAGGCCTTGGGGCGCAGGACCCGGCCGGCAAAGCGCACCCAGTCTTCCAGTCGTGCCGCACCCTCCTGATTGGCGATCGCCTTGGATCCGTCCGGCGGCGGCGATTGGTCGCCAGCCTGATAGGGCGGATTGGCGAGGACTCCGTCAAAGGCCGCATCCCCGATCTCCTCGGGCGGTGAGAGCAGATCGCCGGCCACGACGTCGATACGCTCGGCGAGGCCGTTGGCGGCCACGTTCGCCTTGGCAAGCCCGGCGAGGTCCGGCTGGATCTCCAGCCCCGTCAGCCGGCATCCGGCCGCGCGCGATGCCAGGCACAGCATCGCCGTTCCGACCCCGCATCCGATGTCCAGCACATGCCCGTCACCGGCCGGCGCCGCGGCCGCCAGCAGCACCGGGTCGATGGCCGCGCGGTATCCCCGGGCAGGCTGTCGCAGGACGAGACGGCCGCCCAGCAGGCGGTCGCTGGTGACCCGGTCGCCCGGCTCACTCATCCGGGAGGGATTCGCCGGCCTCGGTCAGGACGCGTCGGGCCTGCCGGTAGTCGTCGCTATCGACCATCAGCCGCCGCGGGATCGCGATGACGCTGCCTTCCAGCACGGACATGTGATTGTCGAGGACCACCGACTCGATTCCGGCGTCGGTCAGCAGGGCTGTCAGCCAGGACAGCCGCACGACATCGGTGGTGCGCAGCAACTCTCTCACCGGACCTGCTCCCGACCCCTGATCTCGACGAACGCGTTCGCCGGCAACCCTTGACCGGCTTCGGTCTCGGCCTATGCTGACGGGTGACGCCAAACGCGTCAATGCGGGCGCTACCGCGACCGTGGTGCGGCGGGAGACGGCGGATTTCCGGTCCGTCTCCGCACGGAAAGGCGCGCCGACACGGTATGATATGGCAAACCGGCCAATGACGGAGACACGCGCGTGACGGCAGCCGCCGGACCCACCGACCTGAAGGCCCTGGGCGCCTCCGATGCGCTCGAACGGCTGACCGCCCTGGTCGCCGAAGACCTGCAGGCGGTCAACGAGACCATCATCGACCGCATGGACAGCCCGGTCCGCCTGATCCCGCAGCTGGCCAGCTATATCGTCGCCTCCGGCGGCAAGCGCCTGCGCCCCATGCTGACCCTGGCGACGGCCCGGCTCTGCGGCCATGACGGCCGCCGCCATGTCGGCCTCGCCGCCGCGGTGGAGCTTCTGCACACCGCCACCCTGCTGCATGACGACGTGGTCGACGAGAGCGGGCTCAGGCGCGGCAAGGCCTCGGCCAACGACGTGTTCGGCAACCAGGCCAGCGTCCTGGTCGGCGACTTCCTGTTCGCCCGCGCCTTCCAGCTCATGGTCGAGGACGGCTCGCTGGACGTGCTGCGCATCCTCTCCGACGCCTCCGCGGTGATCGTCGAGGGCGAGGTGCTGCAGCTCGCCGCCATCAGTGACGCGGAGACCAGCGAAGAGACCTATCTCCGGATCATCCAGTCGAAGACCGCCGCCCTGTTCGCCGCCGCCTGCCGCATCGGCGCGGTGGTCGCCGATCGGGATACCGCCGACCAGGAGGCGCTGGGCGAGTTCGGCACCCAGCTCGGCATCGCCTTCCAGCTTGTCGACGACGTGCTCGACTATTCCGCCCGCCAGGCCCGGCTCGGCAAGACCGTCGGCGACGACTTCCAGGACGGCAAGTTCACCCTGCCGGTGGTCCTGGCCTATGCCCGCGGCGATGACGAAGAGCGCGTCTTCTGGCGCCGCGCCCTGGTCGATCAGGACACCCGCGACGGCGACCTGGACCACGCGATCGCCTTGCTGGACCGCCACGACGCCCTGGCCGACACCGTCGCCCGGGCGCAGGCGGCCGGCACCAAGGCCAAATCGTGCCTCGACCGTTTCCCCGACGGCATCATCCGCCAGTCGCTGATCGACACTGTCGACTTCTGTGTCGGCCGGGATTTCTGACCGCCCCTTCACCGGCTCTGCAAACCCCCATGATCTACCTGACCGTCAAGGCGCTCCACGTGGCGTCTGTCATCCTCTGGATGTCCGGCATGATCGCGACGGCGCTGTTGCTCAACGCCTTCCGCGGCCGGGAATCCGCGTTTGATGAGGGATGGGCCCCGACCCTGCGTCGCGCCTTGCGCCGGACGATGGCGATCGGCATCGCGGCAACGTGGCTGCTGGGCGGCTGGCTGTTCGTGGACGGCGGCTGGTTCCAGTCCCCCTGGATGTTCACCAAGCTCGGCTTCGTGCTCGCCCTGTCGGCGCTGCACGGACCGCTGGTCGCGCATCTGAAACGGATCGGAACCGTCGAGGACTACCGCGTCCCGGCCTGGATGGGCCCGGTGGTGCCGGCCAAGGTCGCGGCAGTCACATTGATCGCCTTCCTGGTCATCGCCAAGCCGTTCTGACGGCCAGCCCGACCGACCCTTCCCGCGACAAGGCCGGTCGCACGAATTTCCGCCCCGCACCACCTTGCGGACCCGCCGCACTCGGTCTATAACGCCGCCCCGGCTGTCGGAGTGTAGCTCAGCCTGGTAGAGCACTGTCTTCGGGAGGCAGGGGCCGGTGGTTCGAATCCACTCACTCCGACCAACCTTTCCCGCACATTGTCGCCGAACTTCGGACCTGCTCTCACGCGCAGTGGTGCAGCCTCCGGGTCAGTATCGCGCGAGGCCGGAAATGTCCGGTTGAGACTCGCCCAAAGCGAGGCCACTGCCTATGCTGACAGTTTAAAGAACCAAGAACAATTTATCGGCGGAGGTGCAGGATGGCGATGCAAGAGAAGCAAGTCTTCGAACATGTCTCTTTCGGTATCAAGATGTGCATGGTGCTGGCGGTCGCATTCGGATTGGCGGCCTGCGAAACGTCCGGCCCGATTACCGCACAAGAAAGCTACCTGGATCTGCAGGTCGATAGAGGCTGGCCGAAAATAGCTCGCAATGTCGAGGTGCTGGCAGGTCGACGGGTTGAGGAATGGGAATGGAATTCCGGCGACCTGTACCTGATCCAGATATCGGTGACTGGTCGATACTACGGAAACGACTTTGAAGACCCGGACGACTTCCTCGAGGCGGTCTCGGATTGGGGATTCTACGCTGATGTATCTGTTGACCGGCGAGATATCGCGAAGGACCGCAATTCAATCGGCGATTTCCAATATGCCGTTGCCGAAGTGGAAGACTCCTGGTGTTTCTTCATGCTGCAGGGGCTGAACTACTCCCCGACGCCCGGCCGCAAGCAGATCGGCACCGGCGAGACCAGCAGCGGGTTTGTGACGTTCTACGAATGCGGCGCGAAGAGCAGCCTGTCATCCTCACAGCTAGAGGCACGCGGCCTTCGGTTTGCCCGCGGTCTCTCCGGCCGATGGTGACGACGATCCATTCGCGCATGCATAGGTAATGATTATTTGGACCCGAGATGAACCGGACTAGGCCATGATCGCCTAGCCAGTCGCCGTGGTCCGAGGTGTAGTTGACGATCGTGTTGTCCGCGAGCCCGGAGGTCTGGGTGGCGCTCGGCGGCGAGGAGGTCCCCCCGTCCATGCCCGCCTTCACGCCGACAGCTCGGGAGACTGCCGAGATGGCCGAGCGTTGCAGCGTGAGGCGCCTGCTAGTGACCCATTTCCGGGTGCACATGGATCAGGAGGCGAACCAGCAGCGAGCGTGCGAAGACCTAGCCACGGGTTATCCGGCCCTGCCGAGATCGTCGAGGACCTGCAGGACTGCGACCTCTGAGCGCGGCCGGCGCCGGCCCGCTCCCATGGCCGCATCCGAACGGGTCGTTAGGGACTTCCTGCTATCGCTGGCGGCGCGATGCGAGAGATCGAGCAGCACGGAACCACGGTGTTCGAGGATCGGCCGATCGTCCTGCCGGCGATCCTGGCGGCGGCGTCGGTCGTCTTCGCGGTGGGTCTGACATCTCGGGTCGAGGCGTTGCTGCCCGGCGAGAAGGAAGCGATCGGTATCGTCCTCGGGCTGGTCCTGTGCGCGTTCGGCACGGTCCTGCTGTTCCGCCGCGACCGGTTCGAATTCGACACCGCCCGCCAAATCGTACGTTGGCGCAAATGGTCGCTCGCCCGCATGTCATCCGGCGAGATCGCCTTCTCCGACATCCTCGACGTGACCTTGGAATCCATCGGCAGCAACGAAGGCAGCGGCACCTATCGCGTGGCCTTGCGGACCGCCGACTGCACCGTGCCGTTGACCGAGACCTATTCCGGCGACGCCGAGCGCTGGCGCCCGACCATGACCCGGATCCGCGACATCGTCGGCCTCTCGGACCAGCGCCCGGCCGATGCCGACACCGAGTCGCTGGTGAACCAGGGCCGGTTCATCGACGCCGTCAGGCAACTGCGCGAAACGGAAGGCCTGGACCTGGTCCAGGCGAAGACGCGGGCCGACGCGGCGCGCAGCCGGGCCGACTGACAGCCTGCCTGCTCAGCCTCCGAGCACGATATCGAAGGTACCGGCCAACGCCTCAGCCTCGACCTCGGGCGCGGCCGCGAGCGGCACGATGAGGCGGGCACGGGCGTCCGGATCGCGCACCGATCCCAGCAAGCCGTCGCGGTCATTGTCCGGTTCGCCCGCCACATACATCTGCGTGACCAGCCGATCGAACCCCGGCCCCTGGATGGCGAAATGGATGTGCGGCGCGCGGCCGGGATAGGGCACCGGCCGGATGGTCCGGAACCGATAGGCGCCATCGGCGTCGGTGACCGTCGCGCCATAGCTCTGGAAGTTCTCGTCGATCGGCCCGGTGGCCGGCGCGCGCGGATGGTGATAGCGGCCGAAGGCGTTGCACTGCCAGATCTCGATGCGGGCTCCCGCCTGCGGCCGGCCGTCGGTATCGGTCACCCGCCCAAAGACATGGGTCACGATGCCCGCCGCCTGCTCGGTCCGTCCCTCGACCTGCACCAGGTCCGCATCTCGATCCAGCGGCAGGGTGCGCGGGTAGAACGGCCCCAGGGCCTGGCGCGGCGTTGGCACAAGGGTCGCGGCGACGGCCCGGACCGGCATGGCCGCCGACAGGGCAACCGGCACCGACGCTGCCAGCAGGGCCCGACGGCTCGGACGGTTCGCTTGGGTCATGATGTCCTCTCCCTCGAATGCGGTCACGGCGGCCCCGTCCCCATGCTCCGCCGGGTCCCGGCGCTGCACAATTCACAACGGCGTGCGGCCCGCCCCTTTACGGTGACGCGCCGACGGTGCTAGGCCGCTGGCATGCCGGCAGCCGAGAACCGCACCGCCCTGATCGGACTGGACTGGGGCACCAGCTCATTCCGTGCCTACCGCATGGATAGCGGCGGCGGCATCATCGACCGCGTCACCAGCGATGCCGGGATTCTCAGCGTTGCCGACGGCGATTTTGCGGCGGTGCTGCGACATGAGATCGGGCACTGGCTGGATGACACCGACACCGCGCCGGTGCTGGCCTGCGGCATGATCGGCAGCCGCCAGGGCTGGCACGAAATCCCCTATGTCGAGCTGCCGGCCGATATCGGGCTGCTGGCGCAAAACCTGGAGCCCGTGGCGCCGTCCGACGGCCCGCCGATCCATTTCGTCCCCGGCCTGACCGCCCGCGATGTCGATGGCGTCCCTGACGTCATGCGCGGCGAGGAAACCCAGATCTCCGGCGCCATCGACCCCGATGCCGAATGGCAGCTCTTCATCCTGCCCGGCACCCACAGCAAATGGGCGATCGCCCGCGACTGCCGGATCGAAGCCTTCGCGACCTTCATGACCGGGGAGGTCTTCGCCGTGCTCAGCCGGCACTCCATTCTCGGCCGGCTGATGGACGGCGATGCCAACAATGCGGAGGCGTTCGGACGCGGCGTCGACCGCGCCCTCGCACATCCAGATGATGGTCCCGGGCTGTTGCACCGGCTGTTCGGTGCCCGCAGCCTGCCGCTCTTCGGCGACCTCCCGGAGACCGGCGTCGCCTCCTACCTGTCCGGCCTGCTGATCGGATCGGAGATTGTCGAGGCCCTGAAGCACCCGGCGTTCCAGGATGCCGACAGCCCGCCCACGATCATCGGCCGAGACGACCTCACCGACCTCTATGCCCGCGGTCTCGCCGCGGTCGGCATGCCGACGCGCAAGGCCGGAGCCGACACCTGCGCCACCGGCCTCTACCGTCTGGCAGCCACCGCCGGTTTATTGCAGAAAGAGACAGAATGAGCTCCTGGCAGGACCTTTTCGATTCCATGCCGCTTGTCGCGATCCTGCGCGGCCTGACGCCGGAGAATGCGGTGGAGATCGGCGGCCGGCTCATCGACAGCGGCTTCACCACCATCGAGGTGCCGCTCAACTCGCCGGACCCGATCGAGAGCATCGCCCGGCTCGCCGGGCGCTTCGGTGGGAATGCGATCATCGGCGCCGGCACAGTCCTGTCGCCGGCCGACGTGGCCTCCATCGCCGATGCCGGCGGCACTTTGGTCGTCATGCCGCATTCCGACCCGGCTGTCATCACCGAGGCCAAGCGACTGAAGCTGGTCTGCGCGCCCGGGGTTGCCACACCCTCCGAGGCCTTCGCCGCGCTGTCCGCCGGCGCCGATCTGCTGAAGCTGTTTCCGGCCGAACTGCTGCAGCCGCCCATCGTGAAGGCTTGGCGCGCGGTCTTGCCGGACGATTCCAGGCTGGTCCCGGTCGGCGGCATCACGCCGGATACCATGGCCGCATATTGGCAGGTCGGCGCGGCCGGGTTCGGCCTTGGCTCCGCCCTCTTCAAACCGGGGATGACACCGGACGAAGTGGCCAGCCATGCCCGCGACTTCGTCGCCGCCTATCGCAGGCTACCCGCGCGCACCTGATGGCGCGGCGCAGCCGGCAAGCCGCTGCACATCCGCGATCAGCCGCACCTGCATCGGCTGCCGGCGACCGCGCAGGGTGAACTCGGCCGACGGCAGCGCCGACAAGTCGATATCGGCGTGGCGGGCCGCCGCGTCGGAGACGATGAGCTGGCAATGATGGGTCTTGGTCAGCGCCTCCAACCGGCTCGCCGCGTTGACCGTGTCGCCGACCGCGGTCACGGCCGTCGCCGCCCCGAACCCCATCTCGCCGATGATCGCCGGGCCGGCATGCACGCCGATGCCGACCTTCAGCGGCTCGCGCAGATCGTTGCGCAGGGTTTCGTTCAGCCGCGCCAGCCCCTCGGCGATGGCGGTGGCGGCAGCCAGGGCCTGACGACAGCCGGCCGCCGGCCCCTTGTCGACCCCGAACAGCGCCATGACCCCGTCGCCGGTGAACTTGTCGATCTGGCCGCCGCTCTCGACGATCGCCTTTCCCAGCGCCTCGAAATACTGGTTCATGATGAAAACGACGTCATAGGGCAGGCGCCGCTCGGCCATGGTGGTGAAGCCCCGCAAATCGGCGAATAGCACCGCGATCTCCCGCTCCTCGCCGGCCAGTAGCGGCGGCCTGGCGAAGCCGTCTCTCGGGCGCGCGGACGGCGGCAGCAGCGGCACCACTTCCAGGTTTGCCACCGGGCGCAGCTGGCACGCCAACCGCACATTGGGCGGCGCCGCGATCCGTTTCAGGACCCGCAGCTCCTCGGCACTGGGCGGCGGCACCGGGCCGGCGCTGGCGCCGACCCGCACCCGGCAGGTGGAGCACCGGCCGCGGCCGCCGCACACCGCCGCGTGGGGAAGGTCGGCGAGCTGGCTGGCCTCCAGGACCGAGGCGCCCTTCGGCACCTCGACCCGGACTCCGCCCGGGAATGTCAGCTCGATCGCCCGGTGGTGCCGCCCGCGCCAATCCCGCCAGCCGCGCGCCAGCAGCACCAGGATCAGGATGACCAGCCAGGCCAGCAGGATCTGCATCTCGGTCCGGGTAGCGAACTCCACCGCCGGACGGTCCGGCCAGCCGATCTCCATCATGGTCGTGACCAGCCGCCGGGGATCGGACCGGATCTCCGCGACGGCCCGGCCACCCTGGACGAATCCGAGCAGGGACAGGATCGGCACCAGCAGGGCCGCGCTCATCAGATAGGGATAGGCACGGACGTACCAGGGCTTCAGCCGCAGCCAGAGGTGCAGGCCCAGCCAGCCATGCAGCCAGGCGACGACCAGCGCCAGGGACTGCAGCGCCGCCTGACGGCCGCCATCGGCCCACAAGGCCAGCAGCACATAGGTGTAGCTGTCCTCGACCGCGAAGAACGCGTGATAGAGCCGGGTGGTCAGGACATGGTCGGCCAGCAGCGGGATCGTGGCGAACCCCAGCACCAGCTGCAGTGCTTCCGGCGGACGGATCCGGGTCAGCCGGCGATGGTGGTACAGCGCCCACAGCGCCAGCAGATAGTGCGCCGCGAGCGCTCCGTAGAGCAGAACAGTCGCCGCCATGTTGCGCCAGGCCGCGAGGAACCAGCCCCTGCCGAGCTCCAGCGCCTCCAGCGACCAGAGGCCCAGCGCATGATTGACGAGGTGAGACGAGACATAGGCCAGCAGCACCAGCCCGCTGACCAGCCGAACCCATCGGGTCCAGGGCTGCAGATCGACCGTTGGCCTGAGGACCGGCTGATCCGCGCCGGCCTTCACGGACCGGCTCCCGTTGGCGGGGATGCAGCGACGGAAACCCTGCCGCCGGACCTATCCCTCCGGATCAGGGGCGAAAATGCCGAGAGGGGCGGCCAAGGACCGCCCCTCCCCATCTCTATCGACTGGTCCGAACCGGTCAGTTCACGCGGTATTCGACCGGCAGGAAGAACATATGGTCTGTCTCCGCCACCTCGTGGCAGTCGATGCAGAACTGCACCGCCGCGGAGTTCGTACCGTTGGTCTCCCCGAAGATGCTGCCATCCGGCATCACCATCGTGTACTTCCAGTCGTCGCTGGCCGCGTTGAAGCCGGCCGGCATCTTCTGCATCAGGAATAGCGGTCCGACGCTGACGCTGCCATCGGCATTCACGACGAAGCTGTCCTTCGCCAGTACGCCGCCATTGCGCATGGTCCCGACATCCTCGTAGCGGGCATACGCCGACCCCGACTGGTTCGCCAGGTTCATGACGTACCGCTGACCATGCAGCGCCGACACGTACGGCGCCGTGCTGTAGTAGTCGAACGCCTGGTAGTTGATGGCGATCGCGTTGCCCGACGCGGCATAGGCGGCCTGCAGCTCCGGCTTCATGCAGTCGTACGCGGCCATGGCTTCCGCCAGGGTCAGCTCCGCCCCGCCACCGGCGGCGCAGGGATTGCACGGATTGCAAGGATTGCAGGGGTTGGCCGCCGCGCAGGGATTGCACGGGTTGCAGGGATTGGCCGCGCACGGGTTGCACGGGTTCGCCGCGGCGCAGGGATTGCACGGATTGCAGGGGTTCGCCGCACAAGGGTTGCACGGGTTCGCCGCCGCAACGCACGGGTTGCACGGGTTGGCCGCGCACGGATTGCACGGATTGGCCGCCGCACAGGGATTGCACGGGTTGCAGGGGTTCGCCGCGCACGGATTGCACGGGTTCGCCGCCGCGCAAGGATTGCACGGATTGCAGGGGTTGGCCGCGCACGGGTTGCACGGGTTGTAAGCCGCCGTCTGCAGGCGCGGCACGAAGCACTTGGTGCTGGTACCGCCGGCCGACGCAGCGCACGGATTACAGGGGTTGCACGGGTTCGCCGCGCACGGATTGCACGGATTGGCCGCGGCCGCGCAGGGATTGCACGGGTTACACGGGTTGGCCGCACACGGATTGCACGGGTTGCACGGATTGATCACCGCCGCGCAGGGATTGCACGGGTTGCAGGGGTTCGCGGCGCAAGGATTGCACGGATTGCAGGCCGCCAGTTGGATGTACGGCACCGCCTCCGGGTTCACGTTCGCCTGACCGGCGGTGCTTTCGCCGCTCGCCAGCATCGGACCCGCAATCACCACGCCAAACCCGGCGACCACCGGCAGCACAGTCGTGGCGTTCAATCTCCTCTTCAACGATTTCATTAAGCCTCTCCGTTCGATCGCAGTGAGTTTGGGTGATGAGAAAGCCCTAGGCAGCCTACGGCTTTTCCGGCGATTCAAGAGTCACGTGTCCTCACAACTCTGTGTGGGGCGAAACCGCGTGAATCCGCGCCTGACGGCCGGCAGGAAGGGTCGTGCTCACATCCGTTTGTCGCAACGTGACCGCCATCGATCTCTTCCCGCGCCTATGTAACGCTGGGTGCGATCATTCAATTCGGTTCGGGAAGACCATGGCCGCAGGCCAGAACCACAGTCCTCGCCGCGTGTCCGCTGCGCCTGCCTTCGTGCTGGGCCTGGCGATACTTGCTGCCGGATCCTGTGCGGCCGGCGCCGGGGCGCCGGATGCCGCGGCCCCGGCGGTTGTCACGATCCCCGCCGGCCCCTTCCTCGCAGGCTCCGACGAGGCCGAGCGCGAGGCGGCCTACGTGCTGGACGAGCGCGCCTACGGCCACACGGTCACCCGCGACAACCAGTGGTACGCGCGGGAGCGCCGGCCCACGACGGTCGACCTGCCGGAATTCGAGATCACCCGCACCCCGATCACCAATGCCCATTACGCGGTCTTCCTGGCCGAGACCGGTCACCGGGCGCCGGATGTCGGCGCCCGCGAATGGGCCTCCTATCGGTTGATCCATCCCTTCGAGCGCACCCGCCGCCATGCCTGGACGGACGGCGCTGTTCCGGACGGTCGGGAGAACCATCCGGTGGTGCTGGTGAGCCATGACGACGCCGTCGCCTATGCCGCATGGCTGTCCGACCGAACCGGCCACATCTGGCGTCTGCCCTCCGAGCTGGAATGGGAGAAGGCGGCCCGCGGCGTCGACGGCCGCCGCTTCCCCTGGGGCGGCGCGTGGCAGGCCGACCGGCTGAACACCGCCGATCAGGGGCCGTTCGACACTGTCCCCGTGGCGATGTTCCCGGACGGGGCCAGCCCGTTTGGCCTGATGGACGCGGCCGGACAGGTCTTCGAGTGGACGGCGAGCCCTGGCAATCCCGGGCGCTTCATCGTCAAGGGCGGCTCATGGGACGACAGCGGCTGCGGCGTCTGCCGCCCGGCGGCCCGGCACGCGCGGCCGCAGGACCTCAAGCACATCCTGATCGGCTTTCGGCTTGTCCGCGAAGCGTCATAACGGTGATGATAACCCCGCGCCGGGCGGACGCGCCTCCCGCTCCCGGCCGCAACCAAGAGAGCTGAGCATCGATGGATACGATCATGCCTGACGACACCGACCAGACCCGGCACTTCCGCCCCGATTTCAAGGCGCTGCCGCGCGAGCAGCTGGAGCAGATGGAGGCCGCCGGCGCCGAGGTGCTGGAATGCTATCGGGTGCTGCGCAAGACCAACGACAACATCGTCGGCGAGGTGCTGCGCAACCAGGGCACGTTCTACCAGTGGCAGCACTATCCCAGCGGCGACGTGTTCGACGCGGAGACCAACGCGCAATACTATTATCACGCCCATCCGGCCGGCGAGCGCAAGCCGGAGCATGGCCACTTCCACACCTTCCTGCGGCCCAAGGGCATGCCCAAAGGGATGCGTCCGGCCGACGTGCCCCATGCCGACGCGCCCAAGGGCGCGAACGACAAGCTGAGCCATCTGATCGCGATCTCGATGGACCGGCCCGGCTATCCGGTGCGGCTGTTCACCACCAACCGGTGGGTCACCGGCGAGGTCTGGTATCATGCGAAGGACGTGCAGGCGATGCTGGACCGCTTCGTGATCGACCACGCACGACCGTCCTGGCCGACCAATCGCTGGATCACGGCGATGGTGCAGCTGTTCCGGCCGCAGATCGAATGGCTGCTGGATCGGCGCGACGACGCGGTCGCGGCCTGGGAGGCGGCGAACCCGGATGTCGACGTCTATGAGGACCGCAATCTCGAGGTCACGTCGGACCTCGAGATCTCGGTGGAAGACCAGCTCCGCGCGATCCGTCAGGCGCTGAAGGCCTGACCCGGTCCGGCTACTGCGCGGTCGCCTCGCGCAGATAGGCGATCAGGTTCTCCCGATCCTGCGCGTTTTGGACGCCGCGCGGGAACACCAGTCCCATCTTGTTGCCGGGGATGAAGTCCTTGGGCTGCGCCAGATGGGCATCCAGGCTGTCGTCATCCCAGACGACGCCCGAGTCCTTCATGGCGGCGGAATAGGCATAGCCTTCCACGGCGCCGGCCTCGCGGCCGAACAGCCCGGCCAGGTGCGGCCCGACTCGGTTCTGGCCGTCGGTCAGGCTGTGGCACGCCCGGCACTGGGCGAAGACACGCTGGCCGGCGGTTGCATCGCCTTCGGCATAGGCCGGAGCCGCTGTCAGTCCGGCCAGTACGGTTGTCATGATGGTCGTCTTGCGCATGAGGCTCTCCCGACAGTCGCGTGGCATGGATGATCGTGCGAAGGGGGGCGTTACACGGCCGGACGGCCGCGACGGTCGAGTCGTAGCAGCGGGGTTGGGCCAGTTTGTGGCGCTCCGGCGGTTTTGCTATTCGGCCACCACCCGGAACCCGTCCGGTATGAAGAAGAGGTGGTCGTGGGTGGCCGCCAGGGCATGGCAGTCGGCGCAGAACGCGACGCTTTCGGCGTTCTCGCCGCCGGTTTCGCCGAACAGGCTGCCGTCGGGCATGATCATGATGTAGCGCCAGTCGCCGGTCGCCTCGTCGAACCCGGCCGGCATTTTCTCCATGATCATCAGCGCCCCCGGAAACACCCCTCCGGCCTGGGAGACGTAGAACGTGTCCTTCACCACCACGGCCCCGGGCGGCATCGCCCCGGCCTCCTCGTAAAGGCCATAGGACTGCGCGGCGGCGTTGGCGTAGTTGTTCACGAAGCGCTCGCCATGGGTCGCCGAGCGGTAGGGCGCGGTGTTGTACCGGTCCCACCGCAGGAAGTTCATCGCCGAATTGTCGCCCGACTGCCGATAGCCGCGCATCATCTGGTCGCGGATATCGCGATAGATCTCGCTGGCCTGCTCAGGGGTCAGATCGGCCGGATCGGGCGCGGCGAAATGTCCTCCGCCCTCTCCGGACGGCACCTCGCTCGGCCCGCTGACCTGCGCCGCGGCGGTGTCGATGGCTAGGCTGGCAAGGAGTGCGGCCATGGCGATGCGCCAGGGCTGGCGCAGCCGCGAAGCGGACCTGTCCGGCATCCCGAGTGTCTCCCTCTCGTCGCCCCCGAGGCTCCGCCGTCGCTCTGATACGCTTTTCGCGTATATGGGCAACGTCCCTCCGGCGGCAAGACGCCGGCCCGCCACCGGGCGGCGCATCGCAGGCCGTCGCGGGCTGGGCCTCACGAATTGGTGCGCGGCCCGCGGAGCCCATTTCGGACACCGCAATCGCTCTCGAATCGGCGCATGGATGCGCCGCGTCGGCGGCCGCGTATCCCGCTGTATTGCAGTTTCAACCGTTGCTGGACCCGGATCGGACGGAGCACGTCAAATTTGAAAGAATGCTCAACAAAATCAATGGAAAACGACATAATCTCGCTTCATTCCAAGGTCGGAATGAAACGGTTAATCTTGATCGTGGATCAAATCGTCGTGAGCGGTTACACTCGCGCCCGATCTTGGTTAAGACCTGCAGAAAACACGGCTGAGAAGCGAGGATCGGATGGGCAAGTTCGTGGCAGCCATACTGGTCATCGTGACCGTCGGCTCCGTCGTCTTCCACTTCCTGAGTCCGTGGTGGTGGACGGAGATCGCGTCCAATTGGGGCTACATCGACAACGCCATCCTGATCACCTTCTGGGTCACCGGGGTCGTCTTCGTGGCGGTCCTGTTGTTCATGACCTATTGCGTCCTGCGCTTCCATCACAGCAAGGACCGCAAGGCGGCCTACGAGCCGGAGAACAAGAAGCTGGAATGGTGGCTGACCGGCCTGACCACGGTCGGCATTGTCGCCATGCTGACGCCGGGCCTGTTCGTCTGGAACGATTTCATCAACGTGCCCGAGGACGCCGTCGAGATCGAAGTCGTGGGCAAGCAATGGGATTGGGCGTTCCGGCTGCCAGGAGAAGACGGCGTGCTGGGAAAGACCGATTACCGGCTGATCGATTTCGACAACCCGCTCGGCATCGATCCGACCGACGCCAACGGGCGGGACGACGTGATGGTCGAATTCGCCGATCTCCACATGCAGATCGATCAGCCCGTGAAGGTGCTGCTGCGCTCGATCGACGTGCTGCACGACTTCTACGTTCCGGAGTTCCGCGCCAAGATGGACATGGTGCCCGGCACCACGACCTTTTTCTGGCTCACGCCCACGCGCACCGGCCGGTTCGACATCCTGTGCTTCGAGCTCTGCGGCACCGGCCACTACGCGATGCGCGGCAATGTGGTCGTCGATTCCGAGGCCGACTATCAGACCTGGCTGTCCGAGCAGGTGACCTTTGAGCAATACGCCGGCCTGACCAGCGAAGAGGGTGACGACCGGGTCGAGCTGGCCCGGGATGAGCCGACCGCGGAGCCGGTCGCGGCCTCCACCGACCAATAAACCAACAACAATAGACCCCGCCGAACCGGGTTCTGGGAAACGTCAAGAGGATACGTAGATGGCGGATGTGACACGGACCGACGTCGATATCGATTATGTGCCTCCGGCCGAAGTCGAAGACGTCGAGATGCATCATCCGAAGACGTTCATCGGCAAATACATCTGGAGTCAGGACCACAAGGTCATCGCCATCCAGTATGGCGGCACGGCGATCGCCATCGGCATGCTGGCCCTGGTCCTGTCCTGGCTGATGCGCCTGCAGCTCGGCTTCCCGGAGACCTTCGACTTCATCGATCCGGCGGCCTACACCCAGCTCGTGACCATGCACGGCATGATCATGGTGATCTACCTGCTGACCGCCCTGTTCCTGGGCGGCTTTGGCAATTACCTGATCCCGCTCATGGTCGGCGCCCGGGACATGGTGTTCCCGTACATGAACATGCTCAGCTACTGGGTCTATCTGGTGGCGGTGCTGATCCTGGTGGCCAGCTGGTTCGTGCCCGGCGGGCCGACCGGCGCCGGCTGGACCCTCTATCCGCCGCAGGCGATCCTCTCCGGCACGCCCGGCGCCGGCCAGGGCGAGTGGGGCATCAATCTGATGCTGATCTCGCTCGTGGTGTTCATCGTCGCCTTCACCATGGGCGGTCTGAACTACGTCACCACCGTGCTGCAGTCGCGCACCCGCGGCATGACCCTGATGCGCATGCCGCTGTCGGTCTGGGGCATCTTCACCGCCACCGTGCTCGGCCTGCTGGCCTTCCCGGCCCTGTTCGTCGGCGGCGTGATGATGCTGTTCGACCGGCTGCTGGGCACCAGCTTCTTCATGCCGGCCATCGTCGAGTTCGGCCAGCAGTTGGAATATGGCGGCGGCAGCCCGATCCTGTTCCAGCACCTGTTCTGGTTCTTCGGCCATCCGGAGGTCTACATCGTCGCGCTGCCGGCCTTCGGCATCGTCTCCGACCTGATCAGCACCCATGCCCGCAAGAACATCTTCGGCTACCGCCTGATGGTCTGGGCGATCGTCATCATCGGCGGCCTGAGCTTCATCGTGTGGGCCCACCACATGTATGTCAGCGGCATGAACCCCTGGTTCGGCTTCTTCTTCGCCACCACCACGCTGATCATCGCCGTGCCCACTGCGATCAAGGTCTACAACTGGGTGCTGACCCTGTGGCACGGCAACATCCACCTGACCCTGCCGATGCTGTTCGCCATCGGCTTCATCGTCACCTTCGTGAATGGCGGCATCACCGGACTGTTCCTGGGCAACGCGGTGATCGACGTGCCGCTGTCCGACACCATGTTCGTGGTGGCGCATTTCCACATGGTGATGGGCGTGGCGCCGGTGCTGGTGATCTACGGCGCGATCTATCACTGGTACCCGAAGATGACCGGCCGCATGCTCGATGTGAAGCTCGGCCATGTGCACTTCTGGATCACCTTCCTCGGGTCGTACCTGATCTACTTCCCGATGCACTATCTCGGCTTCGTCGGGGTGCCGCGCCGCTACTTCGAGCTCGGCGAGACCCTGTTCATCCCGCCCTCGGTCGACACGCTGAACGAGTTCATCACCGTGATGGCGCTGATCGTCGGCGCCGCCCAGCTGGTGTTCTTCTACAACGTGATCGTCAGTCTTTTCAGAGGCGAGAAGGCCGATGGAAATCCGTGGAAGGCGACATCCCTGGAATGGCTGACGCCGCAGACCCCGCCGGTGCACGGCAATTGGGGGCCGACCCTGCCGGTCGTCTATCGCTGGGCCTATGACTACAGCGTGCCCGGCGCCAAGGACGACTACATCACCCAGACCACGGCCCCCAGCCAGGTCGAGGCGGAGGACGGCAGCGGCCATGCCGGCGTTCAGGTGGAGAAGACTTGAACTTCTTCCATGACATAACGCGCAAGCCCTGGGAGGCGAGCCAGGGCGCGGTGGACAATCTGAGCGACGCCGTCGCGACCTCGCCGCCGCCCGGCAAGGTCGCGCTGAAGGTCTTCTTCTGCGTTGCCACCGTGCTGTTCTCGCTGCTCTCGGTGGCCTATGCCGAGCGCATGGTGGTGGCGCAGTGGCGCCCGCTGCCGGAATCCTGGCTCATGTGGATCAATGTCGGCGCGCTGGTGCTGTGCAGCATTGCCTTCCAATGGGCCTGGATCAGCGCCCGGCGCGGCGAGGTGGACGGTGTCAAGGGCGGGCTTGCCGCCGGCGGCGCCCTCACCCTGGTGTTCCTGCTGGGGCAGGCCCTGGCCTGGCAGCAGCTCAACGCGTCGAACTTCTATACCGGCACCAGCCCGGCCAACTCCTTCTTCTTCCTGATCACCGGCCTGCACGGGCTGCACCTGGTCGGCGGTCTCGCGGTCTGGGTCTACACGTCGGTCCGGCTGTGGCGCGGGGTGGAGCTGGCAAGGCTGCGGCTCAGCATCGAGCTGTGCACCATGTACTGGCATTTCCTGCTGGCGATCTGGGTGGCGCTGTTCGGACTGCTGTTCTTCCCCGGCGGGTCCCTGCCGGTGATCTGCAGGGCCTTCCTGTAACCGAGTTGTCAGTGCGCTAACGAGGACGAGGAGCATATGGCAAACGATTCAGCGCCGGCACCAGCCGCCGCGATCGCCAATGGCGAAACCCTGAGCGGCATGGTTTCGGACTTCGCGTCCGATCAGCGCGCCTTCAAGAAGGTCCATTGGGGCAAGGCCTGCATGTGGATCTTCCTCCTCAGCGACACCTTCGTGTTCGGTAGCTTCCTCGTCTCCTACATGACCGTGCGCATGACGACGGTGGTGGACTGGCCGAACGCCAGCGAGGTCTTCGGCCTGACCATGTTCGGTCAGGACGTCCCGCTGCTCCTGATCGCGATCATGACCTTCATTCTGATCAGCAGCAGCGGCACCATGGCCATGGCGGTCAATTACGGCTATCGCCGAAACCGGGCGGTCTGCGCCACCCTGATCGTTATCACCGCCATCTTCGGCGCCAGCTTCGTCGGCATGCAGGCCTACGAATGGACCAAGTTGATCGAAGACGGCGTGCGGCCTTGGGGCAACCCGTTCGGTGCCGCCCAATTCGGCTCCACCTTCTTCATGATCACCGGTTTCCACGGCTTCCACGTGTCGGTCGGCGTGATCTATCTGTTGATCGTGGCGCGCAAGGTCCTGCGCGGGGATTTCGACAAGAAGGGCAGTTATGACGGCGTCGAGATCGCCGGCCTGTACTGGCACTTCGTCGACCTCGTCTGGGTCTTCATCTTCGCGTTCTTCTATCTCTGGTAAAGGGGCACCCATGGCGACAGAAGGCCAACAACACCCGATCCGGATCTATCTGTTCATCTGGTTCTGGCTGTTCGTTCTCAGCGCATTGTCCTACATGGTGGACATCATGGAGTTCCAGGGCCTCCTGCGCTGGACGCTGATCCTTGTCTTCATGATGCTCAAGGCCGGGCTGATCGTGGCCGTCTTCATGCATATGAAGTGGGAACGGCTGGCACTCCGCTATGTCATCATCGCACCGCCCGTCGCGCTGCTCGTGCTGGTGGCGCTGATGGTGCTGGAATCCGACTACGTGTTCCTCAACAGGCTGTTCTTCCTCTCCGCACCTGCCTGACGGACACGGACACCCAAGGAACGAAGGCCCCGTCGCTTCGGCGCGGGGCCTTTCTTCCGTCTGGACGACGTGGCCAATCCCTCCCAGCCATTCGGCGGCAGGGCGCCGACATCGCTCCGTTGGTCGCGGTGCCGGTCGTCGGCCCACGACAGACTGGCGGTCGCCGCCGATCAACGGCGACTGACCGGCGGACTGTGCAATGCAACACGGATCGCCATCGTTGCTGGCATTTTTGGGAGTGTCCGGCATCATCGGAGGATGCGGCCGCGAACGTGTCCAACGAAGGGAGCCTGATATGAGCCGATTCAAGGCAGCGGTATTCGACTGGGCCGGCACGACGATCGATTTCGGCTCCTTCGCCCCAATGGGCGTCTTTATCGAGGCCTTCGGCCGCTTCGACATCTACGCCACCATCGACGAGGCGCGCACGCCCATGGGCATGCCAAAGCGCGACCACATCAAGGCGATGATGGCCATGCCGTCGATCGCCGCCCAGTGGACCAAGCGCACCGGCCACGCCCCGACCGAGGCTGATATCGACGAGGTCTATGACGTCTTCGTGCCGATGAACGAGGAGGTGGTGGCGAACTACGCGGCCCTGGTGCCCGGCGCCCGCGACGCCATCGACGCGCTGCGCGCCAGGGGCCTCAAGATCGGTTCCACCACCGGCTATACCCGCTCGATCATGGAGCGGGTGCTGCCGCTGGCGGCACAGCAGGGCTACGAGCCCGACAACCTGGTTTGCTCCGACGACCTGATCGAGGGCCGGCCGGGCCCGCTCGGAATGTACAAATGCTTCGTGGATCTCGGCGTCTATCCGCCGTCGGCGGTGATCAAGGTGGACGACACGGAGCCGGGAATCGCGGAGGGCGTCTCCGCCGGTTGCCTCACCGTCGGCGTGGCGCTGTCCGGCAATTATGTCGGCATGACACCGGAGCAGCTCTCATCCGCCCCGCCGGCGCGCGTCGCAGAACTGCGCGCCGCCGCGGCGGAGAAGCTCGTCGCGGCCGGCGCCGACCACGTCATCGATACGGTTGCCGACCTGCCGGCCCTGGTCGATCGGCTGGACGCCTAGGCACCCAGCCGCAGCGGGTTCGACCCGCGACCTACCAGACCACGACCTTGCGATAGAGGTGCCAGGTGGCATGCCCCAGGACGGGCATGACGACCGCCAGGCCGAAGAACAGCGGTATCGCGCCCAGCACCAGTGCGATGGCGACGATGAAGCCCCAGATCGCCATGATGATCGGGTTTGCCAGCGTCACCCGGACCGAGATGAACGCCGCCGAGACGGCCCCGACATCGCGGTCCAGCACCAGGGGGAACGAGATCGCGCTGACGCTCAGCACGACCGCGGCAAAGACGAAGCCGGCGCCGCTGCCGATGACGATCAGGGTCCAGCCTTCGGCGGTCCCGAAGATCTGGCCGATGAAGTCGTTCACAGAGGCCGGCACGAAATCGCCGAAGATCTGCTGGTAGATCGTGTTGGCGACCCCCAGCCAGACCAGATAGACCGCCAGCTGCACGATGCCGAGCGAGGCCACCGACATCTTCGCCGGCGACTTGCGCACATCGAAGGCATGCCAGCGCGAGATGTCCATGCCGCGCTCACGCCGCTTGCTGAGCTCGTACATGCCGCAGGCGGCCAGCGGGCCGATCAGGGTGAAGCCGGCCAGCAGGGGGAAGACCAGCGGCAGCACGTCGTACCCGGCGGCGACCCGGGCCATGAGCAGGGTCAGAATCGGATAGATGATGCAGAGGAAAACCAGATGGGTCGGCATCGCCTCGAAATCGGCGACGCCCTTTGCCAATGCGTCCCGCAAGTCCGACACGCCGATCTTGCGTATCTCCGGCTGGACCGCCGTATAGACTCCGGACTCAGCGGCTTGGTCTTCGTTGGTCATGCGCGCACCTCTTGACCCGCTCATCGTCTTGGCGGTCGCGAAGTGACGGAGACTCAAGGCATCTGGTCAAGCCGCCGGCCACTTCGATCGCGACCCGCAATGCGGAAAGACTATACGCATCGTGTGGGAATTTGTCGCGTTACTTGCGCGGGACTATTGCCTCAGGCCGCGACCTCGATCCTGAGTCGTCCCCAGACATCCTTCAGGGCGTCGACCAGCCTTGCCATCTGCAGGTCGTCATGCAGCGGCGACGGGGTCAGCCTGAGCCGCTCCGTGCCCCGCGGCACCGTCGGGTAGTTGATCGGCTGCACATAGATGTTGTGCTCCGCCAGCAGCGTGTCCGAGGCCTGCTTGCACAGCCGCGGGTCGCCCACCAGAACCGGCACGATGTGGCTCGCCGAGGCCATCACCGGCAGACCCGCCTCGCCCAGCATGCGCTTCAGCGTCGCCGCCCGCTCCTGCTGGCTCGCCCGCTCGTCCGCGCTCTGCTTCAGGTGCCGCACGCTCGCCAGGGCGCCCGCCGCCACCACCGGCGGCAGTGCGGTGGTGAAGATGAAGCCCGGCGCGAAGCTGCGCACCACGTCCACCAGCGCCGACGAGGCGGCGATGTAGCCGCCCATCACCCCGAACGCCTTGCCCAGCGTGCCCTCGATCACCGTCAGACGGTCCGCCACACCGTCCCGTTCCGACACCCCGCCGCCGTGGTCGCCGTACATGCCCACCGCATGCACCTCGTCCAGATAGGTCATGGCGCCGTGGCTCTCGGCCACGTCGCACAGCTCGGCGATGGGCGCGATGTCGCCATCCATGGAGTACACGCTCTCGAACGCCACCAGCTTGGGGCGGTCCGGCGCATAGCGGGACATCAGACGGTCCAGGTCGGCCGGGTCGTTGTGCCGGAAGATATGCTTCTCCGCACCCGAGTTGCGGATGCCGGCGATCATCGAGGCGTGGTTCAGCGCATCGGAGAACACCACGCAGTCCGGCACCAGACGGGCGATGGTCGACAGCGCCGCCTCGTTGGAGATGTAGCCGGAGGTGAACAGCAGGGCCGCCTCCTTGCCGTGCAGCGAGGCCAGCTCGCGCTCCAGCAGGACATGCAGGTGATGGGTGCCGGAGATGTTGCGGGTGCCGCCGGCCCCGGCGCCGTAACGCTGCACCGCCTCGGTCATGGCGGCCAGCACGTCCGGGTGCTGGCCCATGCCGAGATAGTCGTTGGAGCACCACACCGTCACATCCGACGGCGCCAGGGGTGCCGCGCCCTCCGGCAGCGGCGTCAGGCCGTGATGCCGGGCCCGGGGGAACGACCCGGTATGACGCTCCAGCTCCGCGAACACACGATACCGGCCCTCGGACCGCAAGCCGTCCAGCGCCCCTCGGAACAACCCCTCGTAATCCATCATTGGCTCTCCACGCCACCTGGGCCGCTGGTCGCGGCCTCGTCTCTTCTTTGTCTCAGGCCTGCGCCCGCCCGCAGGAATATAGTCGCCGATCGGCGCCATTCTATTCCTGCAAATGTCATCACAAGGTTGAGAGGGTCTGGCGCCCTGCAACATTGCCAAGCAATGCTGCCGCATCCGCCCTCCGCCGGCGCCCACCAAGCGATCAGGGAACATTCACACGATGACCATCCGCGCCACCCTTTTCGGATTGCTGGTCAGCACCAGCGCCATCATCGCCGTCCTCGCCGATGCCGGCGCACAGACCGACAGGCCCTATCCGGGCACCCAGATCTTCGAGACCGGCAAGCCCTTCGAGACCTATGTCGACGATCTGAAGGCCGCCATCACCGCCAACCGCATGGGCATCGTGGCGCAGGCCAGCGCGACCCGTGGTGCGGCCTCGATCGGCCAGACCATCGCCGGCAACGCCGTCATCATGGTCTTCCGCCCGGACTTCGCGGTGCGCATGCTGGAGGCCAGCGTGCCGGCCGGCATCGAGGCGCCGATCCGCCTCTACGTCACCGAGCAATCCGACGGCTCGGCCATGCTAACCTATCGCACGCCCAGTTCGGTCTTCGCCCCCTATGACGTCGACGCGCTGGACGAGATGGCGGCGGAACTGGACCTGATCTTCGAGAAGATCGTCGGCGACTCGATGGACTGACCTCCAGGGCGGCCGCGTCAGCTGCCGCAGCCGCCACCGCCGCAACCGGCGCCGCCGCAGCCGCTGGACCCGTCCCCACCGCTGTTGCCGATGTCGGGGCCGGGGTCCGTTTGGTCTCCGCGCCAGAACAACCAAGCGGACATCCAGCCGGTGACCGCCTGGCCGCCGTCGATTGCCGCCTTCCGGCGTTTGCGGGCGGCCCTGACCTGAAGGCGGTCGTTGACGTAGCCCAGGATCACGAGAAGAACGATGACGCCGCCGATCGTCGGCAGAATGCCGCCGATGCCGTCGGTCCCGGCGGCACAGGCGGCCAGGAGCGGCAATCCGACGATCGCAATCAGCCATCGTTTCAGGTCACGCGCGGTCGGCTTCGGGATCACCCAATGCGCGGCGCAATTGACGCGGCGGAAACGATGGGCGTTGCGAAAGCGGTCTTCCGCGGCGGGCCAGATCTCGACCGGAGGCGGTTCGCCGAACGCACGCTCATAGCTGTCCAGCGTCGCCTGGTACCAGTCGTGGAACTTCTCTCCCTCACGCCGACCGCCGCGGGTCGGCCCATGGTGAAACGGCTGCCGGAGGACACCACCGCAGAAATCCGTCCAATAGTTCTCGGTATACAGCAGGTGCAGATGCCAGGCCTGATCGACCTCTTCGGATGGCGTGACCGGATGACCGGCCGTCATGCCCAGGTAGCAGAAGCGCCGATACTCCCCGATGACCCGCTCGGCGAACTCCCGGTCCCATGCATTGTCCCGGGCCAGCCGCTCCGCAAAAGACAAAGATGCGTCCGAGTGGCCAAATTCGAAGTTCTTGATGTCACTCCACAAATCAAAATTGACGATATCCGTCATGGCATCCTCCAAAATTAGAAGTACGGCCCATGGCGTATGTATGAAAATATGATAGCATACGGATGCGTTACGATTATTGCTATCTTTGCGAGATTTTTATCTTAAACTCATACACAGATCAATGATCTATGCATGTTGTAATTGAGATCGATATGAATCAGTCTTGAGGCACTACTGCGAAGCCGCTGTCCCAGGCCGTGCGGAGGCCGACCTATCTGCCGCCTGGACTGCTGCGTTCCACCGAAAGTCCGAAGAGGGGTCGCAGGAGCGTTCCAAGCGCCGTCCCGGCCATGGCGGCCGCGAGCCAGAGCCAGCCATGCAGGCTGCCCGACGCGACACCGCTGAAGAAGGCGCCGATGTTGCATCCGAAGGCGAGGCGCGCGCCGTAGCCCATCAGCAGGCCGCCGATCACCGCCGCCGCCAGGGACCGCCAGGGGATGCGCCAGACCGGCGCGAACCGGCCGGCGAGGCCCGCGGCCAGCAGCGCGCCGACGATGATGCCGAAATTCATCACCGAGACGGAGTTGGCGAAGACGCCGGCGGCCAGCGCATTGCGCTGATAGGGCCAGGTCCAGAAACTCCAGTCCGAGAATTCCAGACCGGCCGCCTGGGCGATCTTGCCGCCCCACAGCGTGAACCCGTAGGTGACGCTCCAAGCGTGTCCGGCAACCGCCAGCGTCGCGAAGTTCAGCAAGGCGAGCGCCACCGCCGCCCAGACCAGCGGCCACGGCCCGCGAGTCAACCGCGCCAGCCCGGAGACGCCGCTGGTGGCGGTGTCGGTCGACCGGCCGTGCCGGCGGCGTTCCAACACGATCGTCAGCGCGGCAATTGCGCCCAATACGCCGAGCTGCAGGGCAAGCGCGGGCCAGAGCCCAAACTCTCGGACCAACGAGATCGCCTGTCCTTCGTTCAGGCTCGGCTGCTGCAGCCACCAGTGGAAGTGATGGGTGGCGAGGAACGACCCCGCCACGAAGGCGGCCAGGGTCACCATCATCCGGGTGTTGCCGCCGCCGGCCGTGTAGAGCGTGCCCGAGGCGCAGCCGCCACCCAGTTGCATGCCGATGCCGAACAGGAAGGCGCCCACCAGGACCGAGATACCGACAGGCGCGAGCGCCCCGCTCACGGACCGGCCCATCAGCGTCCCATCGGCCAGCACCGGGAAGAACAGCACCGTCGCCACCGCCAGCATGAGCATCTGCGCCCGCAGGCCTGCCCCGCGACGGTCGGTGAGGAATACCCGCCACGACGATGAGAACCCGAACGCGGCATGGTAGAGCGTCAACCCGAGCGCCGCGCCGATCAGGTAGAGCAGCGCCTGGCGCTGCGAGACGGCGTCCAGCAACCACCCGCCGCCCAGCACCAGCGCCGCGGCCGCCACGGCAATGACGGCGCGGTTCGGCTGTGGGCTTGTCGGCCCGCCGACCGCGGTTTCGGTGAGTACCGCCAAACCGGCCCTCGCATCGCGTTCAAACCGGGCGCAGTGTCTCACGGCGCGGCAATCGGGCAAGCCGTGCGCACGCATATGTGAGAGCGCGAAAGTCGCCGGCGGCCGGTCCCGTCACGGCCACGTCACGAAGCGTTGACTTGCCTTTGATCGGCGATTCCGAAGACTGCCCAGCGGTATTTCAGCGCGACGTGATGGCGCGCAAGCATGGGAGAGAGGCATGAGTTCACGTATTCCCACCACCGGCCGCCTTTGGACGGTCCTCGCCGGAGCGGCGCTTGCCGTCGGCCTGAGCCACGGCGCCGACGCCCAGAACCGGACGGTCATCGATATCACCCAGGTCGCCTGCCAGTTCTTGGAATCCGAAAACGGCGTCGATCACGACTACACGACCATGCGCAAGGCCGATTGCGAGCGCATCAACTCGGAAAGCGGGGATCAGCGGCTGGCCGATGCCGAGGTTCTGACGCTGCCGGCCGGCGACTACACCTTCCGCGTGACCAATGTCGACGTGCCCTACGAGCTCGGCTTCTGGATCCGCGAGGAGGACTACAACTGGCGCAACCCGGTCCATCAGGCGACCAAGACCAGCGTCTCCGGCGGCGGCCTGACCACGGGCACCACCAAGGACTACAACGTGTCGCTGGAGCCGGGCGAGTACCTGTATTCCTGCCCGCTGAACACGACGCCCAACTACCGCCTGATCGTCCAGTAGCCAGTACATTCCCTGCTGTCGGCGCGCGGACCGAAACGACTTGTCCGCGCCGCCGACACGGGACACAGTTCCAGTCAACCGCATGCTGGGCAGGGGCATTTCCGATTGGCAGGAACTGAAGGCGGACAGGAGCGTCCGATCGAGGCATTGCCCTCGGCCCTACAAGACTTCGACCGGTTGCTGGCCCGTATCGGCGGCCGGCGGCCCGCGCTGTTCCTGGATTTCGACGGCACGCTGACGCCGATCGTCTCCCGCCCCGATCTCGTCGCGCTCAACGACGAGGCCCGCGAGGTCATGCGCCGGCTGGCCGACCGGGTGCCCGTCGCCGTCGTCAGCGGTCGGGAGCGGGAAGAGGTCGAGGCCCTCGTCGCCATCGACAGCCTGTCCTATGCCGGCGGCCATGGCTTCGACATCCGCACCGTCGATGGGCGCACGCACCGGCAGGCCGTCGACGGCGCCTTCGCGGATGCGCTCGACCGCGCCGAGGCCGAGCTCCGGCGACCGCTGGGGACGATCGGCGGAGCGCTGGTGGAACGCAAGAGCCGTTCTGTGGCGGCGCATTACCGCCTGGTCGACGCGCCGGACCTGCCCCGCTTCCATGAGGCGGTCGAGGCCGTACTGGCCGCCGAACCCGGCCTTAAGCCGATGCGCGGCAAGAAGGTCGTGGAGATCGAGCCCGACATCGACTGGCACAAGGGCCGCGCGGTGCATTGGCTGCTCGGGGCGCTCGCCATCGACGGCCCGGAGCACGTGCCGGTATTCATGGGCGACGACGTGACCGACGAGCGCGCCTTCGCGACGATCGAGCCGGGCGGGATCGGAATCGTGGTCGCCGATCCCGCGGGCGAGCCGGATCGTCGGACCGGAGCCTCATTCCGGCTGGACGGACCGGAGGCGGTGGTCGAGACTCTGAACCGCCTGGACGCGGCCTGGCCCTAACCCGCCGCAAGACGGCAACCCGATACGAACGCGCTTCGGACACCGGTGCACCGGCCCCGACGCGGCGGCACAGCAACGGAGGACCCCTGTGACCTTCACCACCCGGCCTGAGATCAGCGGCACATTCGGCGTCGTTTCAACCACCCATTGGCTGGCATCGGCGGTCGGCATGGCGACGCTGGAACGGGGCGGCAACGCTTTCGATGCGGCCGTCGCCGCCGGCCTGATGCTGCAGGTCGCCGAGCCGCATCTGAACGGTCCGGGTGGCGATCTTCCCGCGCTGCTCTATCGCGCCGATGCTGGCGAGGCCAAGGTGCTCTGCGCCCAGGGCGTCGCGCCCTCCGGCGCCACCATCGCCCATTACCGCGCCCAGGGGCTGGAGATCGTGCCGGGCACCGGCCTGTTGGCCGCCGTCGTGCCGGGCGCCTTCGACGGCTGGATGCTGATGCTGCGTGACCACGGCACCATGACCCTGGCGCAGGTGCTGGAACCGGCGCTGGGCTATGCCCAGAACGGCGTTCCCCTAGTGCCGCGCATCCGCGACACCATCGCCCAGGTTCGTGAGATGTTCCGGGCGGAATGGCCGAGTTCGGCGGAGGTTTTCCTGCCCGGCGGCGATGTACCGAAGCCGGGCGCGCTGTTCGCCAACACGGCCCTGGCCGCGACCTGGACGCGGCTGCTGGAAGAGGCGGCCGCCGGCGGCGCCGACCGCGCGCGTCAGATCGATGCGGCGCGCGACGCCTGGTATCGCGGTTTCGTCGCCGAGGCGATCGACCGATTCTGCCGCACCGAGGTGATGGATTCCAGCGGCCACCGCAATCGCGGCGTGCTGACCGGCGACGACATGGCCAAATGGCACGCGAGCTACGAGGAGCCGCTCGGCTACGACTTCGCCGGCCATACGGTCCTGAAATGCGGCCCCTGGTCGCAAGGCCCGGTCTTCCTGCAGCAACTGGCATTGCTGCGCGACCTGGACCTGGCGGCCATGGACCCTAATGGGCCGGACTTCGTCCACACGGTCACCGAGGCGATCAAGCTCGCCTATGCCGACCGCGAGGCCTATTACGGCGACCCTGACTTCGTCGACGTGCCGATGGACCAGCTTCTGTCGGACGACTACACCGCCGCACGGCGCGCGTTGATCGGTGCGGACGCGTCGATGGAGCTGCGCCCGGGCGCCATCGACGGCTTCGACACACGGCTGGCCGCCGCCGTGACGGAGGGCGTGTCGGTACCGATGGCCGCCGGCGTCGGCGAGCCAACGGTCGCCAAGTCCGGCGAGACGCGCGGCGATACCTGCCATGTCGACGTCATCGACCGGCACGGCAACATGGTCTCCGCCATGCCGAGTGGCGGGTGGCTGCAGAGCTCGCCTGTGGTGCCGGGGCTCGGCTTCCCGCTACCGACCCGGGCGCAGATGTTCTGGCTGGACGAGGGACTGCCGGCCAGCCTGGAGCCGGGCAAGCGGCCGCGCACCACCCTGTCGCCCTCGCTGGCGCTGCGCGACGGCCTGCCCTACATGGCCTTCGGCACGCCTGGCGGCGATGGCCAGGACCAGTGGCAGCCGATCTTTTTCCTGCGCCACGTGCTGCACGGCATGAACCTGCAGGAGGCGATCGACGCGCCCTCCTTCCACAGCGAGCATTTCCCCAGCTCCTTCTATCCGCGGCAGAGCGCGCCGGGGCGGCTGGTGGTCGAGGGCCGGTTTCCGGACGCCACGATCGACGGCCTGCGCGCACGCGGCCACGGCGTCGAGGTCGGGCCGGACTGGTCCGAGGGGCGCATGTGCGCCGCCAGCCAGGATCAGGGGCTTCTGAAGGCCGCCTCCAACGCCCGGGGGATGCAGGGTTACGCGGCGGGTCGATGATCCTTGTGCGGGCGCGACAGGATGTTTCGCATTTGCCAAAAGACTTATGGAATTGTTTGCCTTGCGCGCTCGTTCCCTGCTAGGGTCCCGCCCGTAATAACAAGAAAGCCGCAACGCATCAGCGGCACGGCCCAAGTTTAGGGAGGAACTACGCGGTCACGGGAACTACAGTGCACAACGCATGCATTGTTGCTTCTCAACGTAATGTTGCTGAATGCTCCGTGGCGAGCCCTGACCGAATCGGTCAGGGCTTTTTTGTTTGCCGAGTATCTCAAGTGTGACACTCGTGTTGCAGCCGTGACACGCTTGTGAGCCGATCACGCGCCCGGTCGGCAGCGCAGTCGGCTGGCACCGCTTGAGTCCGCGCAAACACACGAATGAAGGCGACAATGACCAATGGAACGGCGCTGTGGCCGAATTGGCACACCTGTTCCGGCCCATCTCGTTGAATGCGCTTACAGATTCCGTTGCCCGGCCAGACGAGGACGATCGCCGGGACTACATGCGCTCCGGAACTTCAATTCCGAGTAGTGAGAGCAGCAGTTCCAATTCCCTCAGTGCGAGTCGCGACAGCGCCAGGCGCGAGCCGCGGAGCGCGGTATCGGACTCGCTCAGGATATGGCAGGCGGCGTAGAAGCGGCTGAACTCCTGGGCCAGCCGGAAGGCGAAATCGCACAGCTCGTTGGGCGCCCGCCGGGCGATTGCGGTCGCCACCGCGTCCGGCAACTGGCCGAGCAGCAACAGCAGATCCCGCTCCACATCCGTCGGCGGCACGATCGGCCCAGGAGCCGCGCCCTGGGCCTCCGCCTTGCGCAGCAGAGACTTGATCCGCACCGCCGCGTATTGCAGGTACGGGCCGGTGCGCCCCTCGAACCGGGTGAACCGGTCCAGGTCGAAGATGTAGTTCGACAGACGGTGATTGCTCAGATCGGCGAACTTGATCGCGGCGATGCCGACCATGCGGGCGATCTGCTCCCGCTCCTCCTCCGGATAATCCGCCGCCAGCCCTTCCTCGCGCAGCCGGATCATCGCCTGCTCGGTCGCCATGCCGATCAGGTCTTCCAGCCGCATCACGCCGCCGGCCCGGGTCTTGAACGGCTTGCCGTCCGGCCCGTTCATGGTGCCAAAGCCGATATGCTCAAGCCCGGCCTTGCCGGCCAGCCCCGATCTGCGCGCGCTGCGGAACACCTGTTCGAAATGCAGGCTCTGGCGCTGGTCGACCACGTACAGCATCAGCCCCGGATCGTAGACCTGGACCCGGTCCATGATGGTCGCGAGATCGGTGGTGCCGTACATGGCACCCCCATCGGACTTCAGCAGTATCAGCGGCGGGATCTCGCTCTTGTCGCCCTCCTCGGCGACCGGGATCACCAAGGCGCCGTCGCTTTCCTCCGCGACACCGTCGCCGCGCAGGCGCTCAACCATGGGCGCAATCAGGTCGTGGACATCCGCCTCGCCCTTCCACAGGTCGAACTGCACCCCCAGCCGGCCGAAATCGGCCCGCATGCCGGCCACCGACACATCCATGAAGTGCCGCCACAGCGCCTGATAGCCCGGCCGGTGCCGCTGCAGCTCCGCGGTCGCTTCCCGCGCCGCCTCCAGGCGCTCCGGGTCCGCCTTGCAGTCGGCGGCGGCCTTCGGATAGAGCGCCTCCAGCTCCTCCATGGTGACCGGCGAGTCGGTCGGGTACGGCCCGTCGAAGCGGTCGTCGAAATAGGGCAGGTCCGGCTGCCGGATGGCGATCTCGCTGATCAGCATGCCCATGGGCAGGCCCCAATCGCCCATATGCACGTCGCTGATAACCTTGTGGCCGGCGAAGCGGAACAGCCGCTGCAGGCAGTCGCCGATGATCGTGGCCCGCAGATGCCCTACATGCATCGGCTTGGCGATGTTCGGCCCGCCGAAATCCAGCACCACCGCCTGCGGCACATCGGCCTCGGCAACGCCCAGCCGGACGTCGGATGCCAGCGTGTCGGTATGCCCGCCGAGATACCCGTCAGTCAGGGTCAGGTTGATGAAACCCGGCCCGGCCAGCGAAATCTCCGCCAGCGCCGCGTTGCCTTGCAGCTTCTCCACCACCGCCTCGGCCAGCTTGCGCGGCGCCGCCTTGGCGACCTTTGCCGCCGCCAGCGCGCCATTGCACTGGAATTGCCCAAGGTCAGGCCGGTCGGAGCGCACGACCGCGCCCAGTTCGGCCGGAAGGCCCGCATCGGCGAAGGCGGCAGAGACGATGTCGCTCAATTGCTGGGTGAGTGACGGCATGGGACTTCGGCTCAGTGAGAACAGCGCGGCTTTTCTAGGGGACCACGTGTTGCGGTGCAATGGCCGGGCGGTTAAACCGTGCCGGCTATCGGATACGACCGTGAAGAGATCACTTTGGCGACAAGGCAGCGCCCGGCCCACGGACTCTCGATACGGGCAGTCGATATCCAGGGCCGCGGCACGGGACAGACCATGGAACTCGAGGTGGGAGCCAGGGTGCGGGACCTCTGGTGCTTCTCGACGATTCTTGCCTCGAAGTCCGACCTTGATGCCTTCGCAAGAGACCTCGACCAGTTTGGGAAGACCCTGACAGGTCAGCCGGAATTTCTGAGCGATGGACTGCGGCCGTGTTTTCGGATGTCGGTATCGCGCGCCGACGACCTCGGCCACTTGCATGTCCATTTGGAGCTACGCCAAGACGGCGCCCCGCCGGACGACCGTCTGCAATTCAGATTTGGAACCCTCCCTCAAGCCCTCATCGATTTCGCGAAGGCACTTGCATGGCTGAAGCCAGGCAATGACATCGCCCGTTTGCACTGGCAGCCCTATTGGCGGGGCCAGCTACCGAGCCGGGGGCAGACAAAACACCCGAGCAACGAGGCGTAACCAGCCGGTACTTACTGCTCTCAGCGGGCCTGCTCGTCCCAATACGGCTCCGGCCCGAACCGGCCCGCCAGGAAGTCGACGAACACCCGGATCTTCGGGCTCAGATGCCGGTTCTGCGGATAGACCGCCGACACAGCCGTTTCCGGCAGTCGGTATTCGGTCAGCACCGGCACGAGCGTGCCGGCCTCCAGCCCCTTGGCGGCGATGAAGGTCGGCAGCACGGTCAGGCCCAGCCCGGCCGCGGCGATATCACGCATGACGTCGCCATTGTTCACCCTCAGGCGCGCGTTGACCCGGACCGGCATCGGCGTGCCGTCGGCAGCGGCGAATTTCCAGAGGTCGCCGGCGGTCGCCAGGCTGTAGATCAGGCAGTCATGCTCGGCGAGGTCGCGCGGCTCGGCCGGCAGCCCGCGCCGCCGCAGATAGGCGGGTGCGGCGCACAGCACCAGCCGGCTCGGCGCCAGCTTGCGGGCGATCAGCGAACTGTCGGCCATGGTGCCGATGCGGATCGCCAGATCGTAGCCCTCGTCGATCAGGTCGACGAAGCGGTCGTTCAAGGTCAGGTCGATCTCGAGCTCCGGATACCGCTTCATGAAGACGGCAATCGCCGGCGCCAGATGCAGGATGCCGAAGGACATCGGCGCGTTCACCCGCAGCACGCCGCGCGGCTCCGCCTGCAGCCGGGTGACCGCCAGCTCCGCCTCCTCGACCTCCGCCACGATCCGCGCGCAGCGCTCGTAGAAGGCGGCACCGACCTCGGTCGGGCTGATCCGGCGGGTCGTGCGGTTCAGCAATCGCGCGCCCAGCCGGTCCTCCAGCCGCGCAATCTGCTTGCTGACCGCCGATTTGGAGATGCCCAGGCGGCGCGCCGCCTCGGAGAAGCTGTTCGCCTCCACCACCCGGGCGAAGGTGATCATGCCGCTGATGGAATCCATGAGATCGTTTCCCGCTGACGACTAGAGCTCGATGCGGCGCGCGCATTGTCAGCGATCTGGAAACGGAAATGCAAGCACAAGGCGAAGGGTTTGGAGCGGACGGCCATTGCCGTCGTTTCCCCTCAGAAACGAAGTTGTTCCCGAACCCCGGATTGTGCGGACCGCCCGCGCCCCTAGATTTTCCGGAGACGACGCTGGTGTCGGTCGATGGCGGAATCGGAGGAAGAGGCAGTCATGGCGAAGGTTCTGGTGGTCTATTACAGCTCCTATGGGCATATCGAGACGATGAGCGAGGCCGTCGCGGAGGGCGCCCGGTCCGCCGGCGCCGAGGTGACGGTCAAGCGAGTCCCGGAGCTGGTGCCCGAAGAGGTCGCCAAGAATTCCAACTTCAAGCTGGATCAGGCGGCACCCGTCGCCGACCCGAACGAGCTGGGCGATTACGACGCGATCATCTTCGGAACGCCGACCCGGTTCGGCAACATGGCCGCGCAGATGCGCAATTTCCTCGACCAGACCGGCGGGCTGTGGATGAAGGGCGGCCTGATCGGCAAGGTCGGCAGCGTGTTCGTCTCGACCGCCACCCAGCATGGCGGCCAGGAAAGCACCATCCTGTCTTTCCACACGACCTTGCTGCATCAGGGCATGGTCGTCGTCGGACTGCCCTATTCGGCGCAGGGCCAGATGCGGCTGGATGAGCTGACCGGCGGCTCGCCCTATGGCGCGACCACGATCGCCGCCAGCGACGGCTCCCGGCAGCCCAGCGAGAACGAGCTGGAACTTGCCCAATTCCAGGGGCGGCACGTGGCGGAAATCGCCGCCAAGCTGGCCGGCTAGGCCGTAGTATGATCATTCGGCCGGCTACGGCCGACCAGTAGAGAGGAGCCTGAGATGGGCCTGCTCGTTGACGGTGTGTGGCGCGATCAGTGGTACGACACCAAGAAATCCGGCGGAAAGTTCGTGCGCCAGGACAGCCGGTTCCGCAACTGGCTGACCCCCGATGGCGGGCCGGGGCCGAATGGCGAGACCGGGTTCAAGGCCGAAGCCGGCCGTTACCACCTGTACATCTCCCACGCCTGCCCCTGGGCGCACCGGACGATGATCTTCCGCAAGCTGAAGCGGCTGGAGGACGCGATCTCGGTGTCGGTGGTCGACCACTTCATGGGCGACACGGGCTGGCGTTTCGCCGACGACGTGCCGGGCGCGATCCCGGACACCGTCAACGGCAAGCAGCATATGCATGAGATCTACACGCTGGCCGATCCCAAATACACCGGACGCGTGACCGTGCCGGTGCTGTGGGACAAGCAGCAGGGCACCATCGTCAGCAATGAATCCTCCGAGATCATCCGCATGTTCAACACCGCCTTCGACGGGCTGGGCGGCGGCATCGGCGACCCGACGGTGGATTTCTACCCGGCGGCGCTACGGGGCGAGATCGACGAGATCAATGCGGTCGTCTACGACACGGTGAACAACGGCGTCTACAAATGCGGCTTCGCGACCACCCAGGAGGCCTATGAGGAGGCCTTCGATGCGCTCTTCCAGACCCTGGACATGCTGGAGGACCGGCTGTCGCGGCAGCGCTACCTGGTCGGCGACCGGCTGACCGAGGCGGATTGGCGCCTGTTCACGACGCTGGTGCGGTTCGACCCGGTCTATGTCGGGCACTTCAAGTGCAACCTGCGGCGCATTGCCGACTATCCCAACCTGTCGAACTACCTGCGGGAGCTGTATCAGCACCCGGGCGTCGCCGAGACCGTCAACCTGGAGCACATCAAGAAGCACTACTACGGCAGCCACGAGACGGTGAACCCGACCCGCATCGTGCCCATTGGCCCGGAGATCGACTATTCCGCGCCCCATGACCGCGAGCGCTTCGCTGCGGCCACGGGGACGGCGGCATGATCGAGGTCATCCCGTTCCAGAGCCTGGGCCGGGCCGAGCATGGCTGGCTGAGCGCCCGGTTCCACTTCAGTTTCGCGGAGTACCACAACCCGGACCGCATGGGCTTCGGCCCGCTGCTGGTATGGAACGACGACACGATCCAGCCCAAGGGCGGCTTTCCAATGCATCCCCATCGCGACATGGAAATCATCACCTATGTCCGGACCGGGGCGGTCAGCCACGAGGACCACCTCGGCAACCGCGGCCGCACCGAGGCCGGCGACGTCCAGGTCATGAGCGCCGGGACGGGCATCCTGCATTCGGAATTCAACCACGAGGCCGACCCGACGACGCTGTTCCAGATCTGGATCCGGCCCCACACCGCGCGCGTCCCGCCGCGCTGGGAACAGCGCCGGTTCCCGAAGGCCGATCGTGCCGGCCAGCTCGTTCCGCTGGCATCCGGTCGCGAAGAGGACATCGCCGCCGGCGCCCTGACGATCCATCAGGACGCGACGCTGCTGGGCGCGACGCTGCCGGCCGGCAGCACCGTCTCCCACGCGCTCGGCGCCGACCGGCGCGGGTATCTGGTGGTGGCCAAGGGCCGGGCGACGGTGAACGGAAAGGAACTGGGGCCGCGCGACGGCGCCGCGATCACCGATACGGAGACCGTCGACGTGACCGCGACGGAGGAGACGGAATTCCTGCTCGCCGACCTTCCGTGATTGTCTAGCGCTCGCGGAAGGCGCCGTGCAGGCCGCGATAGACCGGCCGTAGCATGTAGTCGAGGATCGATTTCGACCCGGTCTTGATGTCCGCCTGCACGGTCATGCCCGGAATGATCGGGTTGATGCCGTCGACCTCCCCGACGAAATCCTGGTCCAGCGCGATGACCGCCCGGTAATAGGGCACAAGCTGCTCGTCCACGAAGGTCGTCGCGGAGATCTGCCGCACGGTGCCACTGACGGCCCCGAAGCGCGAGAAATCGTAGCTCGAAACCCGCACATCGGCCGGCTGCCCCGGCTCCACATGCCCGATATCGTTCGGGGACACCCGCGCCTCGACGACCAGCTCGTCGCCGATGGGCACGATCTCCATCAGCACCTCGCCCGGCTGGACGACCGCGTTGATGGTCAGGGTCTTCAGGCTGGTGACGATGCCGCGCACGGGAGCACGCACATCCAGGCGATCGACCCGATCGGTCAGGCTGGCCAGCGCCTGCTCGACCTGGGCCAGCTCGCCTGAGATCTCGCCGGCCTGCGTCAGCGCCTCGTTCTCCAGCCGGCTGATGATCTCGTCGGCACGGCCGTTCAACTCGGACATGGAGGATTGGGTCTCGGCGATCGAGTCGATGGTCTCGACCAGGCTGCCCTCGGACTGGGCCAGCTCGCGCTGGGTGTCCAGGAAGACGATCCGCGACATCAGCCCCTGATCCAGCAGGCGCTGCCGGATCTCCAGCTCCTCCTGCAGGAAGGCGATCTGCTCGCGCAGGGATTCCGCCCGATTGATCAGCCGCTGGTATTCGCCCTCCGCCTGGCTCAGCTGGCTCTGCACCACCATCACCTGGTTGGTGCGATTTGCCACCTGGGTGCGAAAGATCGCCTGCTGGTCCTCCTTCAGGTCCTCATAACCGTCGATCGCCGCCGCGAAATCCGGTACGCGGGACGCCGCAAAGGCGCGCAGCCGTTCCTCCTGCAGCACCAGCGATGCCCGGCGCGCCAGCATCTGGTTCAGGTCGGATCGGGTCGATGTCGGCGCGATCTGCAGCAGCGACACGCCCTCCTCGACCATATCGCCCTCGCGGACCAGGATGGCGCTGACGATGCCGCCCTCAAGGTGCTGCACGGAGTGGATCGAGCCCGCCGGCACGACCTCGCCCTCGGCAAGAGCCACCTCGTCGACCTCGGTGATCATCGCCCAGCCGATCGCCGCCAGGATCAGCACGCTGATGAAGATCATGGCGCCGGAGATCGCGCCCGGCGGCCCCGCCTCCTCCAGCTTGATCGACTGGATCAGGAAGCGGGAGCGGGCCCGGATCCCATGGCCGGTCGTCTCGGAAGTGCTTGGAATCAAAGCTTTGATCATAGCATCGTACTCTGGATGAACTCGATGGCCTCGTCCGGCGCCCCGGCGAACTGGACAATGCCCTGCTCCAGCACGACGGCCTTGTCGGCAAGGCGGATATGGCTGGGGCGGTGGCTCACCATCAGAATGGTGCAGCGGCCGCGCAGCCGCTCCAGCAGATCCATCAGCACCCGGTCGCCGCCCTCGTCGAGATTGGTCGCCGGCTCGTCCAGCAGCATGATCGGCGCCCGCCGCAGCAAAGCCCGGGCGATGATCAGCCGTTGGGCGAAGCCGAACGGCAATTGGGTGCGGGTCCGGTGCCCGATCCGGGTCTCGAAGCCCTCCGGCAGGTCCAGGATGCTGTGCAGCAGGCCCGCCTCCGCCGCCGCTTCGGCCAGTTGCTCGTCGGAGGCCGTCGGGACCGACAGGCGCAGGTTCTGCGCGATGGTGCCGTAGAACAGGCTCGATGTCTGCGGCACGTACGCGATCACGCGGCGCATTTCCACCGGATCGATCTGGCGGATGTCCAGCCCGTCGATGGTGACGGAGCCGGCCTGCGGGTAGTACAGGCCCGCTGCGGTCTTGAGCAGGGTCGATTTGCCGGCGCCGCTCTGGCCGAGGATCGCCACGAGCTCGCCCGGCTTGGCGGCGAAGCTGGCCCCCAGCAGGGCGGGGTCGGCATCCGCGACATAGCGGAAGCTCACCCGGTCGAATACCACCCGTCCGCCGAAGCTGCGGCCCAGCAGCGAGGATTTGCCGGCCTGGCTCTCCGGACGCAGCTTCATGAGCTGGTTGATGTGGCGAATGCTCTGCTTGACCTGTTCCAGGCGCGAGAATGCGAGGAACCCGGCCTGGAGCGGTGACAGGACCCGCCAGACCAGCGCCATCGTCGCGATCAGCGCGCCGACGGTCATGGCCCCGGACAGCACCTGCAGGGTGCCGAAGCCGAGCACCGCGACGCCGGACAGGGTCATCAGCAGATGCGCGGAGGTCTGCAGCCAGACCGACCGCTTCGCCGTCTCGTGGTTGCTCATCACCGCGCTCGCGGACATCGCCCGGAACCGATCGCGCCAGACCTGCTCGGCGGCGGCGGCCTTGACGGTGCGCAGATTGCCGAACGTCTCCACCAGGAAGTTCTGCCGTTCCATGCGGGCCCGGCCCGAGGTCGCGACCGACTCCCGAACCTTCGGCAGCAGGATCCAGCCGACCAGGAGGAAGGCCCCGATCATCACCAGTGGAATCAGGGCGATGAAGCCACCCAGCGCGGCGATCACCGCCAGGAAAATGACAAGGAAGGGGAGCTCGAGCACCACCGAGGCCAGCGGGCCGGTGAAGAAGTCGCGGACCGACTCGAATTCCTTCAGCCGCGAGACCTGCGCACCGACGGTCGATCGCTCTGTCGCCGCCGGCGGCAGCGAGAGTACCTGCCTGAAGGCCTCCGCCCCCAGGATATAGTCCAACCGGCCGGCGACCCCGCCGATCACCCGCGCCCGCACCAGCCGCAGGACGATGTCGCTGAGCAGCGCCACCAGGATGCCGGCGGCCAGGGCGGGGAGGGTCGCGATCGAATGCGCGCCGATGACCTTGTCGTAGACGATCATGATGAACAGCGGCACGGCGAGTGCGACGAGGTTCAGCACGAAGGTCAGCATCAGCAGCGCATAGACCGTACGCCGGAACCGCTTGATCAGGTCGGCGAACCAGCCATCCGACGACGTGATCGCCGCGTTCGCCTCGTCCGTACCTGTGTCCGTGAAGAAGTACGCCTCTCCACGCGTACGGCTCGACTCAATCTCACAATCCCGGTTCTGCGACCCATCGAAGGCCTGGAACTTGCCGCCTTCAAAGGATCGGAGGACGTACGCATTGCCGTCGGCCTGCACATACAGGCAAGGCAGGAACCGGATGTCGATCTTGTCGAGAGACGTACGCTCGCAATGGCTCTCGAAGCCCAGCGTGACCAGCACGTTGCGCAAATCGACCAGGTCGAGCGAGTTGGCGAAATGCGGCAGCGCCTCCGCCACGTCGCGCGGGCTGCCACGCCAGCTTAGCGCATCGAGCAGCGGCATCAGGCAGGCCGCGAGCGGCGACACGGCGTTGAAATCGCCGAGCTTGTCTTCGCGCAGGGCAGCCGCCAGCGGCTCCACGACGGCCAGTTGCAGGGTCGTGGCGCTCATCAGGCACTCCGTCCGCTGCCAAGGGCAACGGTGATCTGCTTTGGCTCGGGCGCGGCGGCCGGCTGCAGGTCGAACTCATGCAGCTTGCCGTCGGCAATGCGGTAGCAGCGGTCGCAGAGGCGCAGCAGCGAGGGCCGATGACTGACGATGACCATGGAGCGGGCGCCGCGATACCGCTCCAGCACCGTCGACAGCCGGCGGTCGCTGGCCTGGTCCAGGGACGCGCTGGCATTGTCGAACAGGACGATCGGCGGCAGCCCGACCAGCGCACGCACGATGATGATCCGCTGGCGCACCCCGTCCGGCAGCGTCTCGACGCTGGTCTCGCCCAGGCGGGTGTCGAGGCCCCGCGGCAGCCGCGTGATCACGTCCTCAAGGCCGATGGCCCGGCTGAGGTCGATCGCCCTTTCGATCGCCTCGCCGTCGCGGAACATGGTCAGATTGTCCAGCAGCGTGCCCCGGAACAGCCCGCCCTTCTGCGGCATGTAGCCGATCTGGGCTCGCAGCGACAGCGGATCCATCTCCGCGACGTCCTGATCGTCGATCAGCACCCGCCCCATCGTCGGGCGCAACAAGCCCATGATCAGGCCGAGCACGGTGCTCTTGCCGCTGCCATTGTCGCCGGTCAGGCCGATCGCCTCGCCCGGCTGGATGGTCAACGACACGTCGTCCAGCAGCATCGGATGCCCTTCCGCGAACTGGAACGACACGTTCTGAAGCTCGATCTTGCCGTCGAACGCCGGCGCCATGTCGGCGGTCTTGGCGACGGCGTCGGTTTCCTTGGGCAACGCGAAGACGTGCTCCAGGCGCTGCTTGGCCAGTTGGACGCCCTGGAACTGGGTCCACAGCCCCATGGACCGCAGGATCGGCTGCAGCGCCCGTCCGGCGAGCATGGTGCTGGCGGCCAGGGCACCGATGGTCAGGGTGTTGTCGATCACCAGGAAGCTGCCGGCGCAGACGATGGCGACCATGGCGATCTGGCCGAACGTGCTGCCCAGCCCCTGACTGATGGCGCTGATCCGGGACAGGTCATACACGGCCTCGGCCGATTGGCTCTGCAGGCGCTCATAGCGACGCTGCATCGCCGGCTCCATGGCCATCGACTTGATGGTGTGGATGCCGGACAGCGCCTCGATGATGAAGTTGTAGCGTCGTTCGTCGGTTTCCGATCGCCGCCGCATCGCATCGCGCATCCGGCGGCCCACCAGCATGGCGAAACCGGCGAAAACCACCAGGAGGACCAGCGGAATGACGACCAGCCAGCCGGCGATGAACCAGATCAGGCCGATATAGAGGACGACATAGGGCAGATCGACAAGGACCAGGGCCGCCTGACCGGAATAGTATTCCCGCAGCCCGTCGAGGCCCTGCAGCCGGTCGAGATAGGATCCCGGCTCCTCGCGCTCGAAGGTCCCGACATCGGCCGACACGATACGGTCGAACGCCGCCGTGGCGGTGGCGTGCTCGAACCGGGCGCCGGTCCAGCTCATGATGTAGGACCGGCCGATCCTGAGCGCGGCCTCGGCGACCACGACCCCGCACAATCCGACGATCAGGGCGGCGAACGAGGACAACGCCGCATTCGGCAGAATGCGGTCGTAGACCTGCAGAATGACGATCGGGAGAGCCAGCGAAAGCAGGTTGGTGCTGAACGACGCCAACAAGACGTCGGGCCTTCCCCACCCCTTCGGGGTCTCCAACTGCCGAGGCCGGTCCATGCATATCCTCTTCAGGACACCGATAACTTATTGCGGCTGCACATGTTCCGGGCGGCGCCGCTTGGCCGTCTCATGCCGGCATCCGTCGCGATTTTCGACCTTCCGCTTCTACCGGCCGGACCTTTCATAATGGTAAACGAGACCGTAACGACGCCGTTATCGCAGTAACAAAGCTCGCCATATTGAAGATATTCTCGAATAGGCGCTCAATCATAGGGTTGTAAAAGTAAATGAAGTACAGCCAATGTTAACCATGATTTGATTGATAAATTATCTCTACTGTGGATATACGACTTCTTAACGGCCCTGCTGCTTTTATTACTCCAGTTTGCGCAAACTACATCGGCCGTTTCGGCGGCCGACCCCTGGGGAATTTGGTATGGCCGCTGATGGCATGGACAAAAAGGGGCAAAACAGCCCCGATTCGGCCTCTGAGGAGCTGTTCCACCTCTCGCGCTCGGCGGAGGATGGAACCGACGACCGCAAGGAGCCTCAAGAGGTAGATCCGCCCGCATCGTCGGGCTCCGGCACGCAGGAAGTCGTCGACCTGCCGAATATCCATTTCGGCAGCAAGCTCGGCGGTATGGATGCCGAGAAGGACCGGGACACGAGTTCGGCCCGCCTGAAGGACGAGGATGGCCGAAAGGACGGCCCGGCCGACCGGAACGCTGCCGGAGCGCCGGAAAGCGGGCGCCCCGAGGGCCGGCTGACGGAGACCCCGCCCGGCACCGAGGAGATCCCCACCGAACAACCGTACGAGCCGACCGGCGTTGACGCCGATACCGGGCTTGGCCGGGGCAAGACCGTCATCCGGCCGATCGGGCCGGTCGCATCCGCCAAGGACTCGGTCCCGGCCAAGGCGGAGGCGCGCCCGGCAGCGGCGGAAACGACCTCCGACGGCGATCCGGCCATTCGCACGGCAACGGTTGCCAGCGACGGCGGCGGCGATACCAGCGCCCCCGCGACACCGCCGCCGGTGGGTGCGCCGACGATCAGCGCCGCCAGCTTCGCGATCGCGGAAAGCGCGCTGACCGGCGACCCGGTCGGCGCGGTCAGCGCCACCGACCCCGATCCGGGCGATACGATCAGCTTCGCCATCACGGCCGGCAATGCGGATGGCGCCTTCGCCATCGATTCGACGACCGGCCAGGTCACCGTGGCCAACGCCGCCCTGCTCGACTACGAGTCGATGCCGGCCCGCGCCCTGACCGTCACCGCGACCGACAGCGGCGGCCTCTCCAGCTCCGCCACCGTCTCCATCTCGGTCACCGACGACACCTCGGAATTCTCCGTCACGGCGGTCACCGACACCAACGCCGCCACAAACCAGGCAACCGAGAACGCCACCGGCGGCACCGTCGTCGGCATCACCGCCTTCGCCAGCGACGCCGACGGAAGCGACACGGTCAGCTACAGCCTGAGCTCCAACCCGGGCAACCTGTTCCAGATCGACCCGGCCACCGGCGTCGTCACGGTTGCCCCGGGCGCCACCATCGACTTCGAGACCGCCACCAGTCACACCATCGAGGTAACCGCCACCTCCACCGACGGCTCGACCTCGGCACAGAGCTTCACCATCGGGGTCACCGACGACACCTCGGAGTTCTCGGTCACGGCAGTCACCGACACCGATGCCGCCACCAACCAGGTCGCCGAGAACGCGACCGGCAGCACCGTCGTCGGCATCACCGCATTCGCCAGCGACGCGGACGGCTCTGATACCGTCAGCTACAGCCTGAGCTCCAACCCGGGCAACCTGTTCCAGATCGACCCGGCCACCGGTGTCGTCACCGTCGCCCCGGGCGCCACCATCGACTTCGAGACCGCCACCAGCCACACCATCGAGGTAACCGCCACCTCCACCGACGGCTCGACCTCGGCACAGAGCTTCACCATCGGCGTCACAGACGACACCTCGGAGTTCTCCGTCTCCGCGGTCACCGACACCGATGCCGCCACCAACCAGGTGGCAGAGAACGCCACCGGCGGCACTGTTGTCGGCATCACGGCGTTTGCATCGGATACCGATGGTTCCGACACCGTCAGCTACAGCCTGAGCTCCAACCCAGGCAATCTGTTCCAGATCGACCCGGCCACCGGTGTCGTCACAGTCGCACCGGGTGCGACCATCGACTTCGAGACCGCCACCAGCCACACCATCGAGGTGACCGCCACCTCCACCGATGGCTCGACCTCGGCACAGAGCTTCACAATCGGCGTTACAGACGACACCTCGGAGTTCTCAGTCTCCGCGGTCACCGACACCGATGCCGCCACCAATCAGGTGGCCGAGAACGCCACCGGCGGTACCGTTGTGGGCATCACAGCGTTTGCTTCGGACGCGGACAGCTCCGACACGGTCAGCTACTCGCTGAGCTCGAACCCGGGCAACCTGTTCCAGATCGATCCCGCCACCGGTGTCGTCACCGTCGCCCCGGGTGCGACCATCGACTTCGAGACCGCCACCAGCCACACCATCGAGGTCACCGCCACCTCGACCGACGGCTCGACGTCGGCACAGAGCTTCACCATCGGTGTCACAGACGACACCTCGGAGTTCTCGGTCACGGCAGTCACTGACACCGATGCCACCACCAACCAGGTGGCAGAGAACGCCACCGGCGGCACCGTAGTCGGTATCACCGCCTTCGCATCGGATGCCGACGGCTCCGACACGGTCAGCTACTCGCTGAGCTCCAACCCGGGCAACCTGTTCCAGATCGACCCGGCCACCGGTGTCGTCACCGTCGCGCCTGGCGCCACCATCGACTTCGAGACCGCCACCAGCCACACCATCGAGGTGACCGCCACATCGACCGATGGCTCGACCTCGGCGCAGAGCTTCACCATCGGCGTCACCGACGACACCTCCGAGTTCTCGGTAACGGCAGTCACCGACACCGACGCCGCCACCGACCAGGTGGCAGAGAACGCCACTGGCGGCACCGTCGTCGGCATCACCGCCTTCGCTAGCGACGCCGACGGAAGCGACACCGTCAGCTACAGCCTGAGTTCCAACCCGGGCAACCTGTTCCAGATCGATCCGGCCACCGGCGTCGTCACCGTCGCGCCGGGCGCGACCATCGACTTCGAGACCGCCACCAGCCACACCATCGAGGTCACGGCAACCTCCACCGACGGCTCGACCTCGGCCCAGAGCTTCACCATCGGCGTCACCGACGACACCTCGGAGTTCTCCGTCTCCGCCGTCACCGATACCGATGCCGCTACCAACCAGGTGGCCGAGAACGCCACCGGCGGCACCGTCGTCGGCATCACGGCATTCGCATCGGATGCCGATGGTTCGGACACCGTCAGCTACAGTCTGAGCTCGAACCCGGGCAATCTGTTCCAGATCGACCCGGCTACCGGCGTCGTCACCGTCGCGCTGGGCGCCACCATCGACTTCGAGACCGCCACCAGCCACACCATCGAGGTCACGGCCACCTCCACCGACGGCTCGACCTCGGCCCAGAGCTTCACCATCGGGGTCACGGATGTCAGCGAGTCGGGCGTCGGCATCATCACGGATGTCGATGCCACGGCCGACCAGGTTGCCGAGAATGCCACCGCGGGTACGGTGGTTGGCATCACGGCATTTGCCACGGACCCGGATGCCTCCGACACCGTCAGCTACAGCCTTAGTTCCAATCCAGGCAATCTGTTCCAGATCGATCCGGCCACCGGTGTCGTCACCGTCGCGCCGGGCGCCACCATCGACTTCGAGACCGCCACCAGCCACACCATCGAGGTGACGGCGACGAGCACCGACGGCTCGACCTCGGCCCAGAGCTTCACCATCGGGGTCACAGACGACACCTCGGAGTTCTCCGTCTCCGCCGTTACCGACACCGATGCCTCCGCCAACCAGGTGGCCGAGAATGCCGCAGGCGGCACCGTCGTCGGCATCACGGCCTTCGCCAGCGACGCGGATGGCAGCGACACGGTCAGCTACTCGTTGTCCAGCAACCCGGGCAACCTGTTCCAGATCGACCCGGCCACCGGTGTCGTCACCGTCGCGCCGGGTGCGACCATCGACTTCGAGACCGCCACCAGCCACACCATCGAGGTCACCGCCACCTCGACCGACGGATCCACCTCGGCACAGAGCTTCACCATCGGGGTCACCGACGACACCTCCGAGTTCTCGGTAACGGCGGTCACAGACACCGATGCCGCCACCAACCAGGTAGCCGAGAATGCAGCCGGCGGCACGGTCGTCGGCATCACCGCCTTTGCCAGCGACGCCGACGGCTCCGACACGGTCAGCTACTCGCTGAGCTCCAACCCCGGCAACCTGTTCCAGATCGATCCGGCAACCGGTGTGGTGACCGTCGCGCCGGGTGCGACCATCGACTTCGAGACCGCGACGAGCCACACCATCGAGGTGACCGCCACTTCGACCGACGGATCCACCTCGGCACAGAGCTTCACCATCGGTGTCACCGACGACACTTCGGAGTTCTCCGTCTCCGCCGTCACCGACACCGATGCCGCCACCAACCAGGTGGCCGAGAACGCCACGGGCGGCACTGTCGTCGGCATCACCGCCTTCGCCGGCGACGCGGATGGCTCTGATACCGTCAGCTACTCGCTGAGCTCCAACCCCGGCAACCTGTTCCAGATCGATCCGGCAACCGGCGTCGTCACCGTCGCGCCAGGTGCAACCATCGACTTCGAGACAGCCACCAGTCACACCATCGAGGTCACCGCCACATCGACTGATGGATCGACCTCGGCGCAGAGCTTCACCATCGGTGTCACCGACGACACCTCGGAGTTCTCCGTCTCCGCCGTCACCGACACCGACGCCGCCACCAATCAGGTGGTGGAGAACGCCACCGGCGGCACCGTTGTGGGTATCACCGCCTTCGCCAGCGACGCCGACGGCTCTGATACCGTCAGCTACTCGCTGAGCTCGAACGCGGGCAACCTGTTCCAGATCGACCCGGCTACCGGCGTCGTCACCGTAGCACCGGGTGCGACCATCGACTTCGAGACCGCCACCAGCCACACCATCGAGGTAACCGCCACCTCCACCGACGGCTCGACCTCGGCACAGAGCTTCACCATCGGCGTCACAGACGACACCTCGGAGTTCTCCGTCTCCGCGGTCACCGACACCGATGCCGCCACCAACCAGGTGGCCGAGAATGCCACCGGCGGCACCGTCGTGGGTATCACCGCCTTTGCATCGGATGCGGACGGCTCGGACACCGTCAGCTACTCGCTGAGCTCGAACCCGGGCAATCTGTTCCAGATCGACCCGGCTACCGGTGTCGTCACGGTCGCACCGGGTGCGACCATCGACTTCGAGACCGCCACCAGTCACACAATCGAGGTGACGGCGACCTCCACCGACGGCTCGACCTCGGCACAGAGCTTCACCATCGGTGTCACCGACGACACCTCGGAGTTCTCGGTCACGGCCGTCACCGACACCGATGCCGCCACAAACCAGGTGGCAGAGAACGCCACCGGCGGTACCGTCGTCGGCATCACGGCGTTTGCATCGGATGCGGACGGCTCGGACACCGTCAGCTACTCGCTGAGCTCGAACCCGGGCAACCTGTTCCAGATCGACCCGGCTACCGGTGTCGTCACCGTCGCCCCCGGTGCGACCATCGACTTCGAGACCGCCACCAGCCACACCATCGAGGTGACCGCCACCTCCACCGACGGCTCCACCTCGGCACAGAGCTTCACCATCGGTGTCACCGATGACACTTCGGAGTTCTCGGTAACGGCAGTCACCGATACCGATGCCGCCACCAACCAGGTGGCAGAGAACGCCACTGGCGGCACCGTCGTCGGCATCACCGCATTCGCTAGCGACGCCGACGGAAGCGACACCGTCAGCTACAGCCTGAGTTCCAACCCGGGCAACCTGTTCCAGATCGATCCGGCCACCGGCGTCGTCACCGTCGCGCCGGGCGCGACCATCGACTTCGAGACCGCCACCAGCCACACCATCGAGGTCACGGCAACCTCCACCGACGGCTCGACCTCGGCCCAGAGCTTCACCATCGGCGTCACCGACGACACCTCGGAGTTCTCCGTCTCCGCCGTCACCGACACCGATGCCGCCACCAACCAGGTGGCCGAGAATGCGGCCGGCGGCACCGTCGTCGGCATCACCGCATTCGCCAGCGACGCCGACGGTTCGGACACCGTCAGCTACTCGCTGAGCTCAAACCCTGGCAATCTGTTCCAGATCGACCCGGCCACCGGCGTCGTCACCGTGGCACCGGGCGCCACCATCGACTTCGAGACCGCAACCAGCCACACCATCGAGGTCACGGCAACCTCCACCGACGGCTCGACGTCCGCGCAGAGCTTCACCATCGGCGTCACCGACGACACCTCGGAGTTCTCGGTAACGGCCGTCACCGACACCGATGCCGCCACCAACCAGGTGGCCGAGAACGCCACCGGCGGCACCGTCGTTGGCATCACAGCCTTCGCCAGTGACGCCGACGGAAGCGACACGGTCAGCTACTCGCTGAGCTCCAACCCGGGCAACCTGTTCCAGATCGATCCGGCCACCGGCGTCGTCACTGTGGCTCCGGGCGCGACCATCGATTTCGAGACCGCCACCAGCCACACCATCGAGGTCACGGCCACCTCGACCGATGGCTCGACCTCGGCGCAGAGCTTCACCATCGGGGTGACGGATGTCAGCGAGTCGGGCGTCGGCATCATCACGGATGTCGATGCCACGGCCGACCAGGTTGCCGAGAATGCCACCGCGGGTACGGTGGTTGGCATCACGGCGTTTGCCACGGATCCGGATGCCTCCGACACCGTCAGCTACAGCCTGAGTTCCAATCCAGGCAATCTGTTCCAGATCGATCCGGCCACCGGCGTCGTCACCGTCGCGCCGGGCGCCACCATCGACTTCGAGACCGCCACCAGTCACACCATCGAGGTCACGGCCACCTCGACCGACGGCTCGACTTCAGCACAGAGCTTCACCATCGGCGTCACCGACGACACCACGGAGTTCTCGGTCACAGCAGTCACCGACACCGACGCCGCCACCAACCAAGTCGCGGAGAACGCTACCGGCGGCACCGTCGTCGGCATCACCGCCTTCGCCTCGGATGCCGATGGTTCGGACTCCGTCGGCTACAGCCTGAGCTCCAACCCTGGGAACCTGTTCCAGATCGATCCGGCCACCGGTGTCGTCACAGTCGCGCCCGGTGCGACCATCGACTTCGAGACCGCTACCAGCCACACCATCGAGGTGACCGCCACCTCCACCGACGGCTCGACCTCGGCCCAGAGCTTCACCATCGGCGTCACCGACGACACCTCCGAGTTCTCGGTCACGGCAGTCACCGACACCGATGCCGCCACCAACCAGGTGGCAGAGAACGCCACCGGCGGCACCGTCGTCGGCATCACGGCGTTTGCTTCGGATGCGGATGGCAGCGACACTGTCAGCTATAGCCTGAGCTCGAACCCGGGCAACCTGTTCCAGATCGACCCAGCCACCGGTGTGGTGACCGTCGCGCCCGGCGCCACCATCGACTTCGAGACGGCCACCAGCCACACCATCGAGGTCACAGCCACCTCGACCGACGGCTCGACCTCGGCACAGAGCTTCACCATCGGTGTCACCGATGACACCTCGGAGTTCTCCGTCTCCGCGGTCACCGACACCGATGCCGCCACCAATGAGGTGGCCGAGAATGCGACCGGCGGCACCGTCGTCGGCATCACCGCATTCGCCAGTGACGCCGACGGCTCCGACACGGTCAGCTACTCGCTGAGCAGCAACCCGGGCAACCTGTTCCAGATCGACCCAGCCACCGGCGTCGTCACCGTCGCGCCGGGTGCGACCATCAACTTCGAGACCGCCACCAGCCACACCATCGAGGTCACCGCCGCCTCCACCGATGGCTCCACCTCGGCCCAGAGCTTCACCATCGGTGTCACAGACGACACCTCCGAGTTCTCGGTCACGGCCGTCACAGACACCGACGCCGCCACCAACCAGGTGGCCGAGAACGCCACCGGCGGTACCGTCGTCGGCATCACCGCATTCGCGTCGGATTCCGATGGTTCGGACAGCGTCAGCTACTCATTGTCCAGCAACCCGGGCAACCTGTTCCAGATCGACCCGGCCACCGGTGTCGTCACCGTCGCCCCGGGCGCCACCATCGACTTCGAGACCGCCACCAGCCACACCATCGAGGTGACGGCAACCTCGACCGACGGATCCACCTCGGCCCAGAGCTTCACCATCGGCGTCACAGACGACACCACGGAGTTCTCCGTCTCCGCCGTCACCGACACCGATGCCGCCACCAACCAGTTGGCCGAGAACGCCACCGGCGGCACCGTTGTCGGCATCACCGCCTTCGCCAGCGACGCCGACGGCTCCGACACCGTCAGCTACTCGCTGAGCTCCAACCCGGGCAACCTGTTCCAGATCGATCCGGCCACCGGTGTGGTGACCGTCGCGCCGGGTGCGACCATCGACTTCGAGACCGCCACCAGCCACACCATCGAGGTCACGGCAACCTCGACCGACGGCTCGACCTCGGCACAGAGCTTCACCATCGGGGTCACAGACGACACCTCCGAGTTCTCCGTCACGGCAGTCACCGACACCGATGCCGCCTCCAACCAGGTCGCCGAGAACGCCACCGGCGGCACCGTCGTCGGCATCACCGCCTTCGCCTCGGATGCCGATGGTTCGGACACCGTCAGCTACAGCCTGAGCTCCAACCCAGGCAATCTGTTCCAGATCGACCCGGCCACCGGTGTGGTCACCGTCGCGCCGGGTGCGACCATCGACTTCGAGACCGCCACCAGCCACACCATCGAGGTGACGGCAACCTCAACGGACGGTTCGACGTCGGCACAGAGCTTCACCATCGGCGTCACCGACGACACCTCCGAGTTCTCCGTCTCCGCCGTCACCGACACCGATGCCGCTACCAACCAGGTGGCCGAGAATGCGACTGGCGGCACCGTCGTCGGCATCACCGCGTTTGCATCGGATGCGGACGGCTCGGACACCGTCAGCTACTCGCTGAGCTCCAACCCGGGCAACCTGTTCCAGATCGACCCGGCCACCGGTGTCGTCACCGTCGCGCCGGGCGCCACCATCGACTTCGAGACCGCCACCAGCCACACCATCGAGGTCACCGCCTCCTCGACCGACGGCTCGACATCGGCACAGAGCTTCACCATCGGTGTCACAGACGACACCTCGGAGTTCTCTGTCTCCGCCGTTACCGACACCGATGCCGCCGCCAATCAGGTGGCAGAGAACGCCACCGGCGGCACCGTCGTTGGCATCACAGCCTTCGCCAGTGACGCCGACGGAAGCGACACGGTCAGCTACTCGCTGAGCTCCAACCCGGGCAACCTGTTCCAGATCGACCCGGCGACCGGCGTCGTCACCGTCGCCCCTGGCGCCACCATCGACTTCGAGACCGCCACCAGCCACACCATCGAGGTCACGGCAACCTCGACCGATGGATCGACCTCGGCACAGAGCTTCACCATCGGTGTCACCGACGACACTTCGGAGTTCTCCGTCTCCGCCGTCACCGACACCGATGCCGCCACCAACCAGGTGGCCGAGAATGCCGCCGGCGGCACCGTCGTCGGCATCACCGCCTTCGCCAGCGACGCTGACGGCTCTGATACCGTCAGCTACTCGCTGAGCTCGAACCCGGGCAACCTGTTCCAGATCGATCCCGCCACCGGCGTCGTCACCGTCGCGCCTGGCGCCACCATCGACTTCGAGACCGCGACGAGCCACACCATCGAGGTCACGGCCACCTCGACCGACGGCTCGACCTCGGCCCAGAGCTTCACCATCGGGGTCACCGACGACACCTCCGAGTTCTCGGTCACGGCAGTCAGCGACACCGATGCCGCCACCAACCAGGTCGCCGAGAACGCCACCAGCGGAACCGTCGTCGGCATCACGGCGTTTGCATCGGATGCCGATGGTTCGGATACCGTCAGCTACAGCCTGAGCTCCAACCCCGGGAACCTGTTCCAGATCGACCCGGCTACCGGCGTCGTCACCGTCGCCCCAGGCGCCACCATCGACTTCGAGACCGCCACCAGTCACACCATCGAAGTGACGGCCACGTCGACCGACGGCTCGACGTCGGCACAGAGCTTCACCATCGGCGTCACCGACGACACCTCCGAGTTCTCGGTCACGGCAGTCACCGACACCGACGCCGCAACCAATCAGGTGGCAGAGAATGCCACCGGCGGCACCGTCGTCGGCATCACCGCCTTCGCCTCGGATGCCGATGGTTCGGACACGGTCAGCTACTCGTTGTCCAACAACCCGGGCAACCTGTTCCAGATCGATCCGGCCACTGGCGTCGTCACCGTGGCCCCTGGTGCGACCATCGACTTCGAGACCGCCACCAGCCACACCATCGAGGTGACCGCCACCTCGACCGACGGCTCGACCTCGGCACAGAGCTTCACCATCGGGGTGACGGACGACACTTCGGAGTTCTCCGTCACGGCTGTCACCGACACCGATGCCGCCACCAACCAGGTTGCAGAGAACGCCACCGGCGGTACCGTCGTCGGCATCACCGCCTTCGCCAGCGACGCCGACGGCTCGGACACGGTCAGCTACTCCCTGAGCTCGAACCCGGGCAACCTATTCCAGATCGACCCCGCCACCGGCGTCGTCACCGTCGCCCCCGGTGCGACCATCGACTTCGAGACCGCCACCAGCCACACCATCGAGGTCACGGCAACCTCGACCGACGGCTCCACCTCGGCTCAGAGCTTCACCATCGGTGTCACTGACGACACCTCGGAGTTCTCCGTCTCCGCAGTCGCCGACACCAATGCCGCCACCAACCAGGTGGCAGAGAACGCCACCGGCGGCACCGTCGTCGGTATCACCGCCTTCGCCAGCGACGCGGATGGCAGCGACACGGTCAGCTACTCGTTGTCCAGCAACCCGGGCAACCTGTTCCAGATCGACCCGGCCACCGGTGTCGTCACCGTCGCGCCGGGTGCGACCATCGACTTCGAGACCGCCACCAGCCACACCATCGAGGTCACGGCAACCTCCACCGACGGCTCGACTTCGGCCCAGAGCTTCACCATCGATGTCACTGACGATACCTCGGAGTTCTCGGTCACGGCAGTCACCGACACCGACGCCGCAACCAATCAGGTCGCCGAGAACGCCACCGGCGGTACCGTCGTCGGCATCACCGCCTTCGCCAGCGACGCCGACGGCTCCGACACCGTCAGCTACAGCCTGAGCTCGAACCCGGGCAACCTGTTCCAGATCGACCCGGCTACCGGCGTCGTCACCGTCGCCCCGGGTGCGACCATCGACTTCGAGACCGCCACCAGCCACACCATCGAGGTCACCGCCACCTCCACCGACGGCTCGACGTCAGCACAGAGCTTCACCATCGGGGTCACCGACGACACCTCGGAGTTCTCGGTAACGGCAGTCACCGACACCGATGCCGCCGCCAACCAGGTGGCCGAGAACGCCACCGGCGGCACCGTCGTCGGCATCACCGCCTTCGCCAGCGACGCGGATGGCTCCGACACGGTCAGCTACTCGCTGAGCTCGAACCCGGGCAATCTGTTCCAGATCGATCCGGCCACCGGTGTCGTCACCGTCGCCCCCGGTGCCACCATCGACTTCGAGACCGCCACCAGTCACACCATCGAGGTCACGGCGACGAGCACCGACGGCTCGACCTCGGCACAGAGCTTCACCATCGGTGTCACCGACGACACCTCGGAGTTCTCCGTCTCCGCGGTCACAGACACCGATGCCGCCGCCAATCAGGTGGCCGAGAACGCTACCGGCGGCACTGTCGTCGGCATCACGGCGTTTGCCAGCGACGCCGACGGCTCTGACACCGTCAGCTACTCGCTGAGTTCCAACCCGGGCAACCTGTTCCAGATCGACCCGGCCACCGGCGTCGTCACCGTCGCCCCCGGCGCCACCATCGACTTCGAGACCGCGACCAGCCACACCATCGAAGTCACGGCAACCTCCACCGACGGCTCGACTTCCGCACAGAGCTTCACCATCGGGGTCACCGACGACACCTCGGAGTTCTCGGTCACGGCAGTCACCGACACCGACGCCGCAACCAACCAGGTGGCCGAGAACGCCACGGGCGGCACTGTTGTCGGCATCACCGCCTTCGCCAGCGACGCCGATGGTTCGGACACCGTCAGCTACTCGTTGAGCTCCAACCCGGGCAACCTGTTCCAGATCGATCCGGCCACCGGCGTCGTCACCGTCGCGCCGGGTGCCACCATCGACTTCGAGACCGCCACCAGCCACACCATCGAGGTCACCGCCACCTCCACCGATGGCTCGACCTCGGCACAGAGCTTCACCATCGGCGTCACCGACGACACCTCCGAGTTCTCCGTCTCCGCCGTTACCGACACCGATGCTGCCACCAACCAGGTGGCAGAGAACGCAGGCGGCGGAACCGTCGTCGGCATCACGGCGTTTGCGTCGGATGCCGATGGTAGTGACACGGTCAGCTACTCGCTGAGCTCCAACCCGGGCAATCTGTTCCAGATCGACCCGGCCACCGGGGTCGTCACCGTCGCGCCAGGCGCCACCATCGACTTCGAGACCGCCACCAGTCACACCATCGAGGTCACCGCCACCTCCACCGACGGATCCACCTCGGCACAGAGCTTCACCATTGGTGTCACAGACGACACCTCCGAGTTCTCCGTCACGGCAGTCACCGACACCGACGCCGCAACCAACCAGGTCGCCGAGAACGCCACCGGCGGCACCGTCGTCGGCATCACCGCTTTCGCCAGTGATGCGGACGGCTCCGACACGGTCAGCTACTCGCTGAGCTCCAACCCTGGGAACCTGTTCCAGATCGATCCGGCCACCGGCGTCGTCACTGTGGCTCCGGGCGCCACCATCGATTTCGAGACCGCCACCAGCCACACCATCGAGGTCACCGCCACTTCGACGGACGGATCCACCTCGGCACAGAGCTTCACCATCGGGGTCACCGATGACACCTCGGAGTTCTCGGTAACGGCAGTCACCGACACCGATGCCGCCACCAACCAGGTCGCCGAGAACGCCACCGGCGGCACCGTGGTCGGCATCACGGCGTTTGCATCGGACGCCGACGGCTCCGACACCGTCAGCTACTCGTTGTCCAGCAACCCAGGCAATCTGTTCCAGATCGACCCGGCCACCGGTGTCGTCACCGTCGCCCCGGGTGCGACCATCGACTTCGAGACCGCCACCAGCCACACCATCGAGGTCACGGCGACCTCGACTGACGGCTCGACCTCCGCGCAGAGCTTCACCATCGGGGTCACGGACGACACGTCGGAGTTCTCGGTGACGGCTGTGACGGACACCGATGCCGCCACCAACCAGGTGGCCGAGAACGCCACCGGCGGCACCGTCGTCGGCATCACGGCATTTGCATCGGATGCCGATGGTTCGGACACCGTCAGCTACAGCCTGAGCAGCAACCCGGGCAACCTGTTCCAGATCGATCCGGCTACCGGCGTCGTCACCGTCGCGCCTGGCGCCACCATCGACTTCGAGACCGCCACCAGTCATACCATCGAGGTCACCGCCACTTCGACGGACGGATCCACCTCGGCACAGAGCTTCACCATCGGTGTCACCGACGACACCTCCGAGTTCTCCGTCTCCGCCGTTACCGACACCGATGCTGCCACCAACCAGGTGGCAGAGAACGCAGGCGGCGGAACCGTCGTCGGCATCACGGCGTTTGCGTCGGATGCCGATGGTAGTGACACGGTCAGCTACTCGCTGAGCTCGAACCCGGGCAACCTGTTCCAGATCGACCCGGCGACCGGCGTCGTCACCGTCGCGCCGGGTGCGACCATCGACTTCGAGATCGCGACCAGCCACACCATCGAAGTCACGGCCACCTCCACCGACGGCTCGACCTCGGCCCAGAGCTTCACCATCGGCGTCACCGACGATACCTCGGAGTTCTCCGTCTCCGCGGTCACCGACACCGATGCCGCCACCAACCAGGTTGCCGAGAATGCCACTGGCGGCACCGTTGTGGGCATCACCGCCTTCGCCAGCGACGCCGACGGCTCCGACACGGTCAGCTACTCGCTGAGCTCCAACCCGGGCAATCTGTTCCAGATCGATCCGGCCACCGGTGTCGTCACCGTCGCCCCCGGTGCCACCATCGACTTCGAGACCGCCACCAGTCACACCATCGAGGTCACGGCGACGAGCACCGACGGCTCGACCTCGGCACAGAGCTTCACCATCGGTGTCACCGACGACACCTCGGAGTTCTCCGTCTCCGCGGTCACAGACACCGATGCCGCCGCCAATCAGGTGGCCGAGAACGCTACCGGCGGCACTGTCGTCGGCATCACGGCGTTTGCCAGCGACGCCGACGGCTCTGACACCGTCAGCTACTCGCTGAGTTCCAACCCGGGCAACCTGTTCCAGATCGACCCGGCCACCGGTGTCGTCACCGTGGCGCCAGGTGCGACCATCGACTTCGAGACCGCCACCAGCCACACCATCGAGGTCACGGCCACATCGACGGACGGCTCGACCTCGGCCCAGAGCTTCACCATCGGTGTCACGGACGACACCTCGGAGTTCTCGGTCACGGCGGTCACCGACACCGATGCCGCCACCAACCAGGTGGCCGAGAATGCGACCGGCGGCACCGTCGTCGGCATCACCGCCTTCGCCAGTGACGCCGACGGAAGCGACACGGTCAGCTACTCGCTGAGCTCGAACCCGGGCAATCTGTTCCAAATCGACCCGGCCACCGGTGTGGTGACTGTCGCCCCGGGTGCGACCATCGACTTTGAGACCGCCACCAGCCACACCATCGAGGTGACGGCCACCTCCACCGACGGCTCCACCTCGGCGCAGAACTTCACGATCGACGTGACCAACGTCAATGAGGCGCCGACGGATATCACCTTTGGGACGTCCGTCGCCGAGAATGCGGCGAATGGGACGCCGGTGGACATCGCGGTGGCGGTGGATCCGGATGCGGGCGACTCGCACACCTATTCGCTGACTGACGATGCCGGCGGACGGTTCACGATCGACACCAACACCGGCCAGGTGACCGTCGCCAATGGCGCGCTGCTCGATTTCGAGAGCGCCACCAGCCACGACATCACCATCCGGACCACGGACAGCGGCGGGCTGACCTATACCGAGACCTTCACGATCAACGTGACGGATCTGAACGAGGCGCCCACCTTCACCATCACGCCGGCGACCGGCGATGAGGACACCGCCATTCCGCTGTCGATCACCATCGGCGATCTGGAGCCGGGGGCGACCCAGTCCGTGGTCATCGGCAACGTGCCCACGGGCGCCACGCTGTCGGCCGGCACAGACAATCTCGACGGCACCTGGACGCTGACACCGGGCGAGCTGACCGGCCTGACGATCACCCCGCCGCTGCACAGCGACGCCGACTTCACCCTGACCGTCACCGGCTATTCCGACGACGGCAGCACGGTCGTCTCCTCGACGCCGGAGAACCTGGTCGTCACCGTCGACCCGGTGGCCGACGCCCCGAACCTGACGGTCACCGGCACCGCTACCGGCACCGAGGATGGCTCGCAGCACGTGACGTTCCCGTCCTCGATCACCGACATCGAGGGCAACCCGAACTTCTCGCTGACCGTCGGCAACGTCCCGACCGGCGCCACGCTGTCCGCCGGCACCGACAATGGCGACGGCACCTGGACCCTGGGCGCGGGTGACCTGACCGACCTGATCATCACCCCGCCGGCCGGCGACGACACCAACTTCACGCTGTCCCTCGACGCGACGGCGGACGTCAGCAGCACGCCGATCAACGAGACCTTCGACGTTGGCGCCGGCGCCTTCACCTATGCCGACGACACCTTCCGGTCCACCTCCGCGCCGGCCTACGCCAGCGGCAATGCGGGCGCCGGGCTGGGCGAGACCGGCGGCGGTCTGCAGGTGCAGCTTGGCGGCATCGACGACGTCGACATATTCGGCATGTCGGGCGGCTGGCAGACCACGATCAACGTGACCGACACCTCAACCGGCACGCTGACCTTCCGTTACAACATGACCCAGGCCGCGAACTACGAGAGCGACGAGTTCTCCCAGGTCCTGGTCAGCGTCGACGGCACGCTGTTCGGCTCCGGCGGAAACGACTACGTCGCCCAGATCACCGGCAACGGCAATGGCGGGCCCGCCCAGTCGACCGGTTGGCAGACCTTCACCGTCGATATCGGCACGCTGGCGCCGGGCAACCACACCATCACGCTCGGCGGCTACAACAACAAGAAGACCTTCAACGACGAGTCGATCGACATCCGCTTCGACGACGTGCAACTCACCACCACCAGCACGCCGACGGTCAGTGAGACCTTCGACGTCGATCCGGGCTTCGTCGACCTTGCGATCTCCTCGTCGCTGGTGGACACGGACGGTTCGGAATCGCTGTCGATCGTGATCGGCGGCGTGCCGACCGGCGCCTCGCTGTCGGCGGGCACCGACAATGGCGACGGCACCTGGACCCTCACCCAGGCGGAGCTGTCCGGCCTGACTCTGGTGCCGCCGACGGATTATGTGGGCACCTTCCAGCTGACCGTCACCGCGACGGCCACCGATGGCACCGATACGGCCGACACCGTCGACTATATCGACGTCACGATCGACTGGCCGGTCAACGCCGCGCCGACCGATCTGGATGTCTCGAACACAAATGTGGACGAGAACGCGGCCAACGGCACCGTCGTCGGCACCGCGACGGCGACCGACCCGAACGGCGGCGATACGTTCACCTTCTCGTTGACCGACGATGCCGGCGGCCGCTTCGCCATCGACACCAACACCGGCGAGATTACGGTCGCAAACGGCAGCCTGCTCGACTACGAGACGAGCACCAGCCACAACGTCACCATCGAGGTCACCGATTCCGGCGGCAACACCTATACCGAGGTCTTTGCGATCGACCTCAACGATCTCAACGAGTTTGCCCCGACGGACATGACCCTCGACGGCAACAGCATCTCGATCAACGAGGGCGGCGGCAACGCCCACTACCTCATCGCCGATGACGGCGGCGCGGTGTTCGGCGGGCTGACGACCCTTACAATCGAGACGCAGTTCTCGGTATCCACGGAAGGCGCCACCTTCACGCCGCTGTTCTCCTATGCCGTGCCGGGCGACACCACCACGGCGAACGAGCTGGTCATGGGCGGCGGCCCGGGCTTCCTGGGCGGCGATCTGGGCATCTGGATCAAGGGTACGGCGGTCGATACCGGCATTCCGCGCTCAACCGTGTTCGACGGCCAGGAGCACCAGATCTCGGTGACCTGGGACAGCGCAACCGGCACGGTCGAGATGTATGTCGATGGCGAGCTGCTGTTCACCACGACGGGCGTCGAAACGGGCCAGACCATCTCCGGTGGCGGCACGCTGATCCTCGGCCAGGAGCAGGATTCGCCCGGCGGCGGGTTCGACTCCAACCAGGCCTTCGCGGGCACATACGGCGATTTCCGCGTGTTCGACGACGTTCGCACGGCCGCGGAGATCAGCGACAACGCGCTGTCGGATATCGACCCGGCGAGCGGCGGCCTGGTCGCCGATTGGCGGATGAACGACCTGAATGGCGGCGTGTCCACGAACAGCGTTTCCGGCAACAATCTGACGGTGGCGACGGCCACCGGCGGCGGCTTCACCGCCGGCACCGCGCCGACGCTGATCGCACCGGAGATCTCCGAGGCGGCGGCGAACGGCACGGTCGTCGGGACCCTGAGCACCACCGATGCCGATGCCGGCGACACCCACACCTATTCGCTGACCGATGATGCCGGCGGGCGGTTCGCGGTGAATGCGACCACCGGCGAGATTACGGTCGCCGACGAGGCCGCGATCGACTACGAGAGCGCGACCAGCCACACCATCACCGTCCAGGTCACCGACAGCGGTGGTCTCACCTACAGCGAGAACTTCACCATCAATGTCGGCGACGTCAGTGATCCGGCGCAGACCCTGAACGGCACCGGCGGCGCCGATACGCTGCAGGGCGGTCTCGGGATCGACACGATCAGCGGCTTCGGCGGCGCCGATACGCTGATCGGCGGTGCCGGCAACGACCAGCTAACCGGCGGCTCCGGCGACGATATCCTGATCGGCGGGATCGGCAACGACACGATGTTCGGCGGCGACAACAACGACACGCTGCGCGGCGGCACCGGCGACGACGTGGCCCATGGCGAGGCCGGGGACGACACCTACGTCTTCTCCGAGGGCGATCTGGGCAACGACCAGTTCTATGGCGGTGCCGGCTGGGCCGACGAGATCGCGGTGACCGCGGCCGACGGCAGCTCCGGCCCGGTGGACGGGCCCTGGACGGTGGCGATCGACGGCGGGTCCACGACCACCATCACCGATGCCAGCGGCGTGCTGAACCTGACCGCGGACAGCTCAGGCACGATCACGCTTGCGGATGGCAGCGAGCTCGTCTTCGAGGGCGTCGACCGGATCACCTGGTAGGGCGCACGCCCCGCCGGGAAGGGCCTAGCGCCGGTCGGAGAGGTTGCGCACCACCTGGTGCAGCGCCTTCTGCAGCGCCTCGCGCTCGCCCCCGGACAGGCCCTCGACGGCCAGCCGATTGACCTCGTCCTCGAACGGCATCAGCGTCTTGCGCAATGCCGAGCCCTTTTCGGTCAAATGAATATTGATCTTGCGCCTGTCGCGCGTATTGCGGACCCGACGCACCAAATTGCGCCGTTCCATGCCGTTCAGGGCCGCCACGGTGGTCGGCTCCATCATGCCGACCCGCTGGCTGAGCTCACGCTGGGTGAGGCCGTCTTCCTCCCACAACGCACGCAGGAAATACCATTGGCCAATCGTAACGCCATGCCCGCCAATCCGGTCGGCCAGGGCGCGAGAGAGAGAACGCTGTGCGTCACGCAAAAGTTGGGCGACATCGTCGCCCTCGTCTTCCAACTTGACCACGATGCCGGTCGCCATAGATCAGTTTCTCTTATCGAATCGAATGCGGCTTTGCGGCTTCACAACCAATACTCAATAGGCCGCCGACTCCTCAACTTCAATAGCAGCAAGCTACGAAAACGAAAACACTTCGTTGATACACTGTACAATTCCTCCAAAACTTAGATTGTGAAGTGGAGCGATAGAATATTACAATGCTTGATCATCTCGCCTGTCCCGTTCCGTTCGACAAAGTCGATTTGTGTGATCGGCAGGTAGGATTCCAGTGAACTTGTCACAAAAACCTATGATTGTTGATTGTACGGGTATTACTATATTGCTTGGGTTCCATTATTCATCTGAGTTATATTTGATTAATTCAACCGATGGATGCGCAAAATTGTCGCACCCTTGAGATTTGGTCTTGGTGCGGTAAAAAGGAATGCTTTTCGCGAACTCACAACCCTAATACGCTTTCCGGACGCATGCCATGGCGCGCCGATAGTAACAGACCGGCGACTCGCGCCGCGTCGGTCGTGGCGGAGCCCGGCCCGGGGACATAGAGGTAGCGAATGTCGCGCCAGGTCACAATTGCCACGACTCAGATGGCCTGCGGCCCGAATCAGGCCGAGAACATCGATCGCGCCGAGGCGCTGGTGCGCCGCGCCGCCGATGCGGGGGCTCAGATCGTCCTGCTCCAGGAACTCTTTGCCACGCCCTATTTCTGCAAGGATCAACGCCAGGCGCTGTTCGAACTTGCCGCGCCGGCGGACGGAAATCCGGTCATCGAGGCCATGCGCGCGCTGGCGGCCGAATTGCAGGTGGTGGTGCCGGTCAGCTTCTTCGAGCGCGCCAACGCCGCACATTTCAACTCTCTCGCCATGATCGACGCCGATGGCGGCGTGCTCGGGACCTACCGCAAGGCGCATATCCCGGACGGTCCGGGCTATCAGGAGAAATTCTACTTCAATCCCGGCGATACGGGGTTTCGTGTCTTTCGGACGCGCTACGCGGCGCTGGGCTGCGCCATCTGCTGGGATCAATGGTTTCCCGAGGCGGCCCGGATCATGGCGCTGAAGGGCGCGGAGATCCTGCTCTATCCCACGGCCATCGGGTCCGAGCCGCAGGATCCGGCCCTGGACAGCCGCGGCCATTGGACCCGGGTGATGCAGGGCCATGCCGGCGCCAACATGATGCCGCTGGCCGCCGCGAACCGGACCGGCGCGGAACAGGGCGAGAGTTGCACCATCACCTTCTACGGTTCGTCCTTCATCGCCGGGCCCACGGGCGAGATCGTGGCCCAGGCCGGGACGGACGAAGAGGCTGTGCTGACCGCCTCCTTCGATCTCGACGAGATCGCCGCCATGCGGGCGTCCTGGGGCGTGTTCCGCGACCGACGGCCGGACCTCTACGCCCCGCTGCGGACGCTTGACGGGGGCTCCGACTGACGATTGCGCGACCGGCGACTTGCGGAACCCGGCGCGCACCGCCTTAATACGCTGAATGCTCCGACCGCCGGCAATGCCGCCGCGGTCGGTGCCCATCGGATCAAGAAACCACGCGATGACGGCAAAGGCGCAGACCAACGGCAAGCCGGTCCACCAGAGGATCAGCGAGGACCAGACGGCGGAACTGGCCGACATGTTCCGGCTGATGGCCGATCCCAGCCGGCTCAGGATCACGCTGTTCTGCCTGGACGCACCGAAATCGGTGGGCGTGATGGCGGAGGCGCTCGGCCTGTCGCCATCCCTGGTCAGCCACCATCTGCGGCTGCTGCGCGCCAGCCGCATGATCCAGGCCGAACGCCGCGGCAACCGCGTGTACTACATGGTCACCGACGAGCACATCCGCCGCATGCTGACCGACATGGTCGATCACGTCGCGGAATCCGAGCCGGAAGACGACTAGGCAGCGTCTCAGCCCGTTCCGGGTCTACCAATAGACTGCCGGCGGGGTGCCGCTGACGAACTCCTCGATCCGACGCCGCGTCGCGTCCGTCGTGCCGTCCGGCAAGTCGTCTATGGCGAAGAAGCCGGTCTCGGCGATTTCCGGCGACCGTGTGTCGATCGTCCGCCAATGCCGGGCGACAAAGAGCGCCACATGGTCGCAACGGTAGGGGTTGAAGTTGGCGTATATGCCGAACAGCCCATCCAGCGATTCGATCTCGATCGCGCCTTCCTCCCGCGATTCGCGGATCGCCGCATCGGCCAGCGTCTCCCATTTGTGCACCCCGCCGCCGGGCAGGAACCAGCCGGGCCGGTAGCTGTGCCGCACCAGCAGCACCTCGTCATCGCCGTTGACGGCCAAGGTACGCACCCCGAGCGAGCGGGGCTTGCGGAGCCGTAGATAGGCGCTCTGCAGCAGGAAGGCCACCCTTGGCAGGGGCGTGCGATGCAGCAGGTCGATCCAGGCGCTCATGGCGCAACAAGGCGCACGGTGCGGACCGGAGTCAATGCCGCAGAACCGGCAACGCCGACCGCCTAGCCGTCGATCATCGCCTTCAGCGTGTCCAGCAGATCGGCCTCCGCCGCCGGCTTGTCCCAGCGGATCCGATGGATGCGCGGAAAGCGCATGGCGACGCCGGATTTGTGCCGGGTGGACGGGTGCACGCTGTCGAACGCGACTTCCAGCACCAGCTCCGGCTTGACCTCGCGCACCGGTCCGAAGCGGTTGGTGGTGTTGTTGCGGACCCAGCGGTCGAGCTGGCCGAGCTCTTCGTCGGTGAAGCCGAAATAGGCCTTTCCCACCGGCACGATCTCCCAACCCCGTCCTTCCGCCGCCGGCCGCCAGGCGCCGAAGGTGAAGTCGGAATAGAAGGACGAGCGCTTGCCATGGCCGCGCTGGGCGTACATCAGCACGGTGTCCAGGGTCAGCGCGCCGCGCTTCCATTTGAACCAGGGCCCTTTCGGGCGGCCGGCGACATAGGCGCTGTCGCCGCGCTTGAGCATCAGCCCCTCGATGCCGCGGGCGCGGGCGCCTTCACGAAGATCGGACAGCTCCTGCCATGCGGCGAACGGGATCTGCGGCGACAGATCGGCGCGGCGTGGCGCCGTACGCGCGAACCAGGCCTCCAGCCGGTCCCGGCGCGCATCGAACGGCAAGGCCCGCAGGTCTTCCGGCCCGTCGAACAGGATGTCGTAGAGCCGCACCCAGGCCGGATGATCGGCCAGCATTCGCGCCGTCACGGTCTTGCGGTTCAGCCGTTGCTGCAGATCGTTGAAGGGCGCGACCTCGCCGTCGCGCATGACCAGCAGCTCGCCATCCAGCACCGCGTCGAAATCCATCGCGTCCAGCAGGTCCGGGAAGGCCTGGCCTATGTCGTCGCCGGTGCGTGAGAACAGGCGCCGCTGACCGTCACCGCGCGCCGCCACCTGGACCCGGATGCCGTCCCATTTCCACTCGGCGCGGAACTCCGCCGCATCCATGCCGTCGAGCGCGGCCTCGTCGAGCGGGTTGGCCAGCATCAGCGGCCGGAACACCGCCCGCTCGTCGATCCTGGGCTTGTCGGCCTCTCCGGCCAGCCAGGCGAACAGATCGACATAGGGCGGCTCCAGCCCGTGCCAAAGCTCCTCGATCTCGGCCACGTCGCATTCGCCATGGGCGGCGAGCGCGGTTTTGGCGAGCCGGGCGGAGACGCCGACCCGCATGCCGCCGGTGATCAGCTTCAGCAGCGCGAACCGCTCGGATGGCTGCATCCGGTCCAGCCATCCGGCGACCATCGCCGGCGCCTCCGACCGACCCGCCCTGGACAGGGCGTCCACCACCTCCGACAGGCGCGGTGCGGCGCCCTCCTCCGGATCGGTCGGCCAGATCAGCGAGACCGTCTCGGCGAGATCGCCGACGAAGTCATAGGACAGGCCGAACAGCGTCTCATCGACCCGCTCGGCCACCAGGCCGCGGATCATGCCGGCCTTTGCGGTCGGAAAGGACAGCCCGCCGGTCAACGCCGCCAGAGCCCAGCCCCGGTCCGGGTCCGGGGCCGCCCCGAAATACTCGGTCAGCAGGCGCAGCTTGCCGTTGCGCGAGGGCATGAAGACCAGCGCCTCCATCAGCTCCGCGAACGCCCTCACGCGCTGTCATCCTCTTCATAGCCGACCATGGCCAGTGCTCGTGCCCGGCGTCCCTGCAGCCCGGCCTGGTGCACCAGCGCCTCCTCACGGCCATGGGTGACCCACACCTCCGGCGCGTCGACCTCCTCCAGCGTGGCGCACAGCTCGTCCCAGTCGGCGTGGTCGGAGATGATCAGCGGCAGTTCCACGCCGCGCTGCTTGGCGCGCTGGCGCACCCGCATCCAGCCCGACGCCGCCGCCACGACCGGATCAGGCATGCGACGCGACCAGCGGTCCGCAATGGCCGACGGCGGCGCCAGCACGATCTTGCCGGCCAGCTCGGCCTTGCCGGTGCCGGCCACGGGCCGCAGGTCTCCCAGGGCCACCCCGTGCGCCTCGTAGAGGTCGCACAGGTTCTGCAACGCGCCGTGGAGGTAGATCGGCGCGTCATGCCCGGCCTGCCGCAGCAGGGCCAGCACCCGCTGGCACTTGCCCAGGGCATAGGTGCCCACCAGATGCGCCCGTTCCGGAAACAGGTCCAGCGAATGCAGCAGCCGGCCGATCTCATGGCCCGGCGTCGGGTGGCGGAACACGGGCAGCCCGAAGGTCGCCTCGGTGATGAACGCGTCGCATCGGACCGGCTCGAAAGGCGCGCAGGTCGGATCCGCGCCGCGCTTGTAGTCCCCGGACACCACGACCCGGCTGCCGCGATACTCCAGCACCACCTGGGCGCTGCCGAGCACGTGGCCGGCAGGCGCCAGCCGCACATCGACATCCCCGATCCGCAGCGTCTCGCCGAGCGCCAGCGGCTGCAGCGACCCGCCGGCCTCCTCGCCGTAGCGGACCCGCATGATCGCCAGGGTCTCCGGCGTCGCCAGAACGGCCTTGTTGTTCGGCCGCGCATGGTCGGCATGGCCATGGGTGACGACGGCCCGGTCGACGGGCCGCGTGGGATCGACATGGAAGCCACCGGGCTCCACATACAGCCCGTTCGGCCCCACTCGGACCCAGCTCTCCGGCTTCGGCGGCATGGCGTTCATGGGGCCAATATGGGCCATCGGCCCGGCCGGGACCACACGTGCGCTGCATTGCCATGCCCGTGTGCTAGGGTCCGGCAACAACAATCGACAGGGGTCCCAAGGTGGAAGCGAGACTGCGTCCCGCGGCCGCGAAGCTGCGCTGGAATCCGGTCCCGTTGGCGGCCGCCCTCCTGGCCGTATTGGCGCTCCTGCTCGCCCGCCCGGCAATCGCCGAGGAGGGCGCGGCGCTCCTGCACGGCGAAGGGCTGCTGTGGCGCATCGATACGCCGGGGAGCGAACCGAGCTACCTGTTCGGCACCATCCATCTGACCGACGAGCGGGTCACCAAGCTGCCTCCGGCCGTCGTCAAGGCGCTGGAAGCATCGGACAGCCTGTCGGCGGAGATGATCCTGGACGACGAGACCCGGCTGACCCTGGCGCGGGAACTCCGCCTGACCGGCGACCGGGACCTGGAAGACATCCTAGGAAGCGACCTCTATGCCCGGGTGCTGGAGCGGACGCGTCTCATCGGCGTGTTCGACGCCTCCTTGAGGACCCTGAAGCCCTGGGTGGTGATGGGCATCATCAGCCTGCCGCCGGAGGAGGTCGCGCGGGCGGCGACCGGCCACCTCAATGTCGACGAGACGCTCCAGAAGATGGCCAGCGACCGCGGCATTCCGTTGCACGCCCTGGAGACCGTGGCCGAACAGGCTGACGCGCTCGGCGGCATGCCCGAGGCCGATCTGGTGGAGATCATCCGCGAGGGCGTGGCGATGCACGAGAACATCCACGCGCTGATCGATGAGTTGATCGGCTTCTACTTGGAGCAGGATCTCTCCGGGCTGCATGCGCGGACCATGGAGCTCTCCGCCGGCTATGGGGAGGAGCGTCTGGACCGGTTCATGGAGCGCATCCTGGACCGACGCAATTTCCTGATGGCCGACCGGATGGCCGGCGTCCTGGCGGAGGGGCGGGCCTTCGTTGCCGTCGGCGCCATGCACCTGCCCGGGGAAAACGGTCTGCTGAACCTGCTTGAACAGCGCGGACATGGTATTACCCGGGTCTATTGACGATTCGGCAGGCGGCGGGCGCGGCCCGCGACGCCTGGGGCAGGCATCGATCTTGGCCAGCACCGCGGAGCTTGATGAGCGCGAGGCGATCGACCGGGCGATCGCCGATTTCGACGGCCGGCACGTCGCCGCGCTGGAACCGGTCGCGACGCGCCTTCAGCCGTCGGATTCGAGCCTGCGCGATCTGGTGGCGAAATGCCTGTCCGGAACCCCGGCGGAGCAGGTTGCGGCAAGCTGGATCCTGCGCCGGGTGCTGGAGCGCGGCGCAAGGCCGCCGCCCGGGACCCTGGACCGGCTGATCGCCGGGATGGGGCGCATCGCCGGCTGGGAGACGCAGCTTCACCTGGCGCAGTCCTTCCAGTGGCTGGAACCGAACGAGGCCCAGGCGCTCAACGCCGCGCGCACGCTGATCGACTGGTTCGGATCGGAGAAACCCTTCCTGCGCGCCTGGTCCTGTGACGCACTCTGGCGGCTCGGGCTGCGGCATGGCTGCCTGGCGGCGGAGGCAGGACGGGTCGCGGCATTGGCCGAGGGCGATCCGGCCGCCTCGGTCCGGGCCCGGGCCCGCAACCTGCCGCAGGCGCTCTAGCCGTGGCCGCCGGGACCGCCGGCATCGCCTGTTTCGGCGCCGCCCATATCGACCGCCACGCCCGCGCCCCGAATGCGGTGGTGCTGGGCACCTCCAATCCTGTCGCGGTGTCCACCGCGCTCGGCGGCGTCGCGCGTAACGTGGCGGAATCCCTGGCGCGGCTCGGATGCCCGGTGGCGCTGGTCAGCCGCGTCGGCGGCGATGTCGACGGCGACCGCGTGGTCTCGATGATGACCGGGCTCGGCGTGGTCATGGACGGCACCGGCCATTCCACGGAGGCCGCGACGGCCGGATACACGGCCCTGGTCGGCCCGGACGGCGATCTGTGCGTCGGCATGGCCGATATGGGCGTCTATGACGAGCTCACGCCGGCAGTGCTGGGCCCCGTGCTGCCGCGGCTCGAGGACCACGGGATCTGGTTCGCCGATTGCAACCTGCCCTCGGCGTCCCTCGCCTTGCTGCGCGACCGGAAGCCATCGGGGACCCTGCTGGCGATCGATGCCGTATCCGTCGCCAAATCCGAGCGGCTGGGCGACCGGTTCGACGGCATCGACCTGCTGTTCGGTAACCGGGACGAGGCCGCGGTGCTGGCCGGCGCTGCGATGCCGCCCTTCGACATGGCAACGGCGATGCGGGACCGCGGCGCCGTGGCGGCGCTTGTCAGCCTGGCCAGCGAGGGCGTCGTGCTGGCCGACGCGAACGGATGCACCGCGCTCGGGGCTCCGACGGTGACCGTCCGCGACGTCACCGGTGCCGGGGACGGTCTCGTCGCCGGCACGCTCTGCGGTCTGTCCGAAGGCCGGCCGCTTGCCGATTGTGTCCGGCTGGGGATCGCCGCGGCGGCCCTGTCCCTGGAGGACGACCGCGCGGTCAGCGACCGGCTGGCGGCGCCGACGCTGCTGGACCGCGCCGGGCTTCAGCCCCTGACTGCCCCCTGAGAACGCACGGGTCGCTGCCCATGAGCCTGGACTCCCATCTCTCCATCGCGCCGGAGGTCGCCGATGCGCTGGCGGACCGACGCCCGGTCGTGGCGCTGGAGTCGACCATCATCGCCCATGGCATGCCGCATCCCAGGAACCTGGAGACGGCGCAGGCGGTCGAGGCGATCATCCGCGCGGAAGGCGCCGTGCCGGCGACAATTGCAGTGCTGGACGGGCGCATCCGGATCGGCCTGGACGACGCCGCGCTGGAGCGCCTGGCCACAGCCCCGGATGTCGCGAAGCTGAGCCGGCGGGACATGTCGGTCGCGCTCGCCGAGGGCCGCGATGGTGCCACCACGGTCGCGGCGACCATGCTGTGCGCGCATCTGGCCGGCATCGGCCTCTTCGTCACCGGCGGCATCGGCGGGGTGCATCGCGGTGCGGAGACCAGTTTCGACGTCTCCGCCGATCTGGAGGAGTTGGCGCGCACCCCGGTCGCGGTGGTCTGCGCCGGCGCCAAGGCGATCCTCGACCTGCCCAAGACCCTGGAATACCTGGAGACTCGGGGCGTGCCGGTGATCGGTCTGGGCACCGGCCTGTTCCCCGCCTTCTATTGCCGATCGAGCGGTCTCGCCCTCGACCATCGCTGCGATTCGCCGGATCAGGTGGCAGCGATCATCGCCATGCAGCGGGCGATTCCGGGCGCCGGAGGGCTGCTCGTCGCCAACCCAATCCCCGAGGATTCCGCACTGGATCGCGGCGAGGTCGACGCCGCCATCGATCAGGCCATCGCGGAGGCCGAGGACCAGGCTATCGGCGGCAAGGAGGTCACGCCGTTCCTGCTGACGCGCGTCGCGGAGATCACCGGCGGCCGCAGCCTGAACGCCAACATCGCCCTGGTCGAGCACAACGCCCGCCAGGGCGCCCGCATCGCCGCGGCTTTGGCGGCCCTCACGCAAGCGCCGTCGTAATCCAGTCCTTCAGCGCCGCGCCGATCTCGTCAGGCGAATCCTCCTGGATGAAATGCACGCCCGGCACGGTGACCTCGGTCAGGTGCTGCCAACTGCGCACGAAGTCGCGGGCGCCGCCGCGGATCAGCGCCCCCGGCTCGGCATTCACGAACAGCTTGGGAAACGGCGCTCCGGGCAGCCAGGCCGCATAGGCGGAGACGATCTCGTTCACGTCCGCCGGCTCACCGGCGATCGGGATCTGGCGCGGCCAGGTCAGGGTCGGCCGCCGTGACTCGCCCGGCTCCAGGAACGGCCGCCGGTATTCGGCCATCTCCTCCTCGGTCAGGGTGCGCATGATCGCGCCGGGCAGCACCTGCTCCACGAAGACATTGTTCTGCAGCACCATCTCCTCTCCGGCCGGCGAGCGGAAGCCCTCGAAGACCGGGCGCACAGGCTGCGGGAAATCGTCCCAGCTCGGCACCGGACCAACGATGCCCTCCATCAGCGCGATGCCGCGGACGCGCTCCGGGTTGCGATGAGCCCAATGGAAGCCGAGCGCCGATCCCCAGTCATGGATGACGAAGGTGATCTTTTCCTCCGTCCCGACCACCGCATCCAGGAACCCGTCGAGGTAATGCCGGTGATCGACGAAGGTGTAGCGGTCCGGCCCGGAGTCCGGGAGCTTGTCGGAATCGCCCATGCCGACAAGGTCCGGCGCGATTGCCCGTCCGAGGCCGGCGACATGCGGCATGATGTTTCGCCACAGATAGGACGAGGTCGGGTTGCCGTGCAGGAAGACGATCGGCGCACCGGAGCCCTCGTCGCGATAGGCCATGCCGATGCCGTCGATCTCAACGCGTTTCTTCACAGTGTTCCCGGCCATCTCCGGCTCCTCGCCCGATTGCACGATATGGCGGCGTTCAGCCGAAGAACTGCTCCACCGCCTTTTTCATCTCTTCCTCGGAGGGCTGGCGCGTCTGCGTCGAGACCGACCAGTCATGTCCGAACGGGTCCTGCAGCTTGCCGAACCGCGCGCCCCAGAACATGTCCGCCACGGGCATGGTCACCGTCGCGCCGGCGGCGACCGCCCGCGCGACCGTCGCGTCGGCATCCTGGACCTCCAGATGCAGCGTCACGCCGGTGCCGCCCAGCACGTCGGGCGTGCGGCCCTTGCCGTCATTCATCTCCGGGAAATCATCGGCCAGGAACAGCGTGCCGCCGTTCAGCCGCAGCGCCGCGTGGATCACCTTGCCGCCGTCCGGCGTCGACATCCTCTGCAGCTCCTCGGCCCCGAAGGCCTCGACATAGAACGCGATTGCGCCGGCCGCGTCGGAAACGACGAGGTAGGGCACAACGCCAGCCGATTGCGTGTCCGCCATATCAAGCCCCCCAGTGAGTGTGCCATCCGCAACGTTAGGGCGGCGGATGGCGGCTGGCCAGCACACCGGATGCGCGACGCCGACACAAATCGGTGATCGGCCGCGGCGGGAACGGCCGACCCGGCAACCGTTCAGGAACCAAACCTTGTCCGTAGCGGTGTTTCAGCCCGGCCTGCCGTGCCGTGGGCCAGTCGCCCGTCACAGCACCGGCACGACGCGCCGGACGATCACCGCCGCCTGCCCGGCCGTTTCGTGCAGGAAGGCCGGGAAGTCCATGTGACTGTCCTCGCCGGCGAGATCGCTCAAGGCCCGCACGACGACGACCGGCGCGCGGAAACGCTCCGCCACCTGCGCCAGCGCGGCGCCCTCCATCTCCACCGCCAGGCCGCCGAACCGGCGGTGCAGACGGTCACGGGTTTCCGCGCAGTTCAGGAACGTGTCGCCGGTCAGGACGGTTCCGAAATGCAGCCGCGGCGCCCGCGCCGCACCGCCCGTTGCCGCGGCGCTGATGGCCGGAAGCCCGACATCGGCCAGCGCCGCCTTGAGCCGCGCCGCAAGGCCCTCGTCCAGGGCGTAGCCGAAATCCTCGGGAAACCCCGGAAGCGGCGGCACGCCCGGCTGATAGGGCTTGATGGACCGATCGATCAGGGCGCCGTAGTCATGGCAGACCAGCCTGTCCGCGACGACCACATCCCCGACCCCCAGCGCCGGGTCGAGCCCCCCCGCCACGCCGGAGAACAGCAGCGCGCGGCAGCCGAATTCCCGCAGCAGCAGGGTCGCGACCAGCGCGGCGTTGACCTTGCCGATGCCAGCCTCGACCGCGACCACCGAATGGCCATCCAGCGCACCGCATTGGAAGGTCAGGCCGGAAATGTCGACCCGGCGCTCTTCGGCGAAATGCGCGCCGAAATGCGCCAGTTCCTCGGGGATCGCGGAGATCAGGCCGATGGGGGCGTCGGGCATGGCGTCGGACCGGTTCGTTTGGGAGCAGGCATCCTAGCGCGCCGTGCCAGGCCTTGGGAGACAGCCTCGACGGCCGGCGGCACGATGACCGGTTCCGGCGCCGGATGTTCTTGTTATAGTCCCTCGTATGAGCGCCTTGCCCGCCCCGCGCGACGACCTGTTGCCGAGCCTGTTCCACGAATGGTTCGCGCAGCGCGGCTGGACGCCACACCGGCATCAGGTGGAGATGGTCGCGGCCGCCGAGGCCGGAGAGAACGCCCTGCTGATCGCGCCGACCGGCGGCGGCAAGACCCTGGCCGGCTTCCTGCCCAGCCTGATCGAGCTGGCCGAGCGGCCGCGCCCCGGATGGGGCCGGTCGAGCCTGCATACCCTCTACATCTCGCCGCTGAAGGCGCTCGCGGTCGACATCCACCGCAATCTGGAGGCGCCGATCGCCGAGATGCGGCTGCCGATCCGGCACGAGACCCGCACCGGCGACACCCCGCAGGACCGACGCGAGCGCCAGCGCCGGCATCCGCCGCACCTGCTGATGACGACGCCGGAGAGCCTGGCGCTGATGCTGTCCTACACCGACGCGGCGCGCATGTTCCGCGGCCTGCGTTGCGTCGTCGTGGACGAGCTGCATGCGCTGGCCGGCACCAAGCGCGGCGACCTGCTCGCGCTGGGCCTCGCGCGGCTGCGTTCGCTCGCGCCGGATTGCCGGACCGTCGGGTTGTCCGCCACCGTCGCCCATCCCGACGCCCTGACCGCCTGGCTGTCGCGCTCGGGCGGCGGCAGCGACGTGCGCACGGTCACCGGCCCGCCCGGCCTGCAGCCACGGATCGACATCCTGGAAACCCGCGAGCGTCTGCCCTGGTCCGGGCACATGGCGGTGCACGCCATCGCCGAGGTCTATCAGCACATCCGCGAGGCCGGCACCACCGTGGTCTTCGTCAACACCCGCGCCCAGGCCGAATTGGTGTTCCAGGAGCTGTGGCGGCTGAACGAGGACACGCTGCCGATCGCCATGCACCATGGCAGCCTGGCGCGGGAGCAGCGGCGCAAGGTCGAGGCGGCCATGGCGCGCGGCGCCCTGCGCGCCGTCGTCGCCACCTCGTCCCTGGACCTCGGCATCGACTGGGCCGAGGTCGATCTGGTGGTGCAGGTCGGCGCGCCCAAGGGCGTCAGCCGCTTGCTGCAGCGCATCGGCCGCTCCAACCACCGGCTCGACCAGCCTTCCCGGGCGCTGCTGGTGCCCGCCAACCGGTTCGAGGTGCTGGAATGCCGCGCCGCCATCGACGGTGTGCGGGAGATGACGCTGGACGGCGACCCGCCGGCGCCGGGCGGGCTCGACGTGCTGGCCCAACACCTCATCGGCCTGTCCTGCTCCGCCGCCTTCGATGCCGACGCGATGTACCTGGAGGTCACCTCGGCCGCGCCCTATGCCGGCCTGCCGCGCAAGGATTTCGACGACGTGCTGGATTTCGTCGCGACCGGCGGCTACGCGCTGGGCGGCTATGAGCGCTTCCGCCGTCTGCGACGCGACAAGGAAGGCCGCTGGCGCATCGCCAACCCGACCTTCGCCCGCCAGTACCGCATGAATGTCGGCACAATCGTCGAGGCAGTGACGCTGAAGGTGAAGGTGCGGCGCGGCCCGGTGCTGGGCGAGGTCGAGGAGTATTTCGCCAACAGCCTGGTGCCCGGCGACACCTTCGTGTTCGCCGGCCAGTTCTTGCGCTACGAGGAGATGCGCGAGAACACCATCCTGTGCCGGCGCGGCGGCACCGGCGAGCCAAAGGTCGCGGTCTATGGCGGCGGCCGCATGCCGCTCTCCACCCATCTCGCCGACCGGGTCCGGGTGATGCTGGAGCAGCCGGGCAACTGGGGGCCGCTGCCCGAGGCGGTGCAGGAGTGGCTGCGCCTGCAGCGCTATCGCTCTGTGATGCCGCGGCGCGACAACCTGCTGGTGGAGACCTTCCCGCGCGGCGGCAAGATGTTCATGGTCGCCTACACCTTCGAAGGCCGCAATGCGCATCAGACGCTGGGCATGCTGCTGACCCGGCGCATGGAACGCGCCGGGCTCGGTCCGCTCGGCTTCGTCGCCACCGATTATGTGATCGCGATCTGGAGCCTGGAACGGCCGGACGACATCGACCAGCTCTTTGCCGAGGACATGCTGGGCGACGATCTGGAGGCCTGGATGGACGAATCCAGCCTGATGAAGCGCACCTTCCGCCAGGTCGCCATCATCGCCGGGCTAATCGAGCGCCGGAGCCCCGGCCAGGAGAAGACCAGCCGCCAGATCAGCGTCAACTCCGACCTGATCTTCGACGTCTTGCGTGCCCATGAGCCCGACCATGTCCTCCTGCGCGCCACCCGGATGAGCGCCGCCCGCGGCCTGACCGACATCGAGCGGGTTGGCGCCCTGCTGAAGCGCGCCAAGGGCCGCATCCACCATCGCCGGCTGGACCGCATCTCGCCGCTGGCGGTGCCCGTGCTGTTGGAGATCGGCCGCGAGCAGGTCCATGGCGGCGCCATGGACCAACTGCTGTACGAGACCGAGGAATCGCTGGTCGCCGAGGCGATGCCGGAGCTCGATGCGGGAGGAGCGCCGCAATCCGCACTACCTTTGTGACGGGTTGCGAATCTTCCGCGCTTCCTGTTCCCTCGGCCGGCCAAGCCTCGGAGACCCATCATCGCTTCCAGTCGCTCCCACACCCAGCGGTCCTTGACCGTCAACGGCGTCGACCTGATCGCCGATCTGAGCGGCGTGCTCTGGTGGCCGGCACGGCGGACGCTTGTCGTCTCCGACCTGCATCTGGAGAAGGGCTCGGGATTCGCCGCCAGGGGCGCGCTCATCCCGCCCTATGACACGGCGTCGACTCTCTCGAGACTCTCCGCCGCGATCGACCGTCTGGACCCGCAGTGCGTGATCTGCCTCGGCGACAGCTTCCATGACGGCGGGGCGGCGGCGCGGCTGTCCAGGGCGGATTCGATCACCCTGGCCGGGCTGACCGGGCCGCGCGACTGGATCTGGATTGCCGGCAACCACGACCCCGAGCCGCCGGCCGAATGGGGCGGGCACGTCAGAGAAGAGTTGGTCGATGGCGCTCTCGTGTTCCGGCACCAGGCGCGGCCGGGCGCCGTCGGCGAGCTGTCCGGCCATTTCCACCCGAAGGCGTCGGTGAGCACCCGGGCCCGCCGAATCACCGCCCGCTGCTTCGTCGGCGACGGGCAGCGGCTGATCCTGCCGGCCTTCGGCGCCTATACGGGCGGTCTCGACGTGCTGAACCCGGCCATCAGCAGCCTGCTCGACCGGGGATTCCACGTGCATCTGCTCGGCCGCTCGCGCCTCCACAGCCTGCCCCGCCGCGGCCTCGCCCATTGATCCGGGCCGCCACGGCAACCCAACAATTCGCAGGTTTTCCTGGTGATCCGCCGGCGTGTTTGGCGCGTAGACAAACCGTGCGTGAGACAAAAGAACACCGACCGAACATGCGCCGACACCAATCTCGCTTCGCCAAGGCCCGGCTTGCCGTCCTTCGGCCTGCAATGACCCTTCGCCGCGCGGGGCATCCAACCGCCTCCGTGCGACCGGCACCGAACGCCTGACCTGACAGCCCGGCATTCGTGACCGTCATGGGTTCCTCACCGACGATCGTCTGGTTCCGCCAGGATTTGCGCCTGACGGACAATCCGGCCCTTCAGGCCGCGCTGGCGCGCGGCGCCCCGATCGTGCCGGTGTTCATCCTCGACGATGACGGCGACTGGACGCCGGGCGGTGCATCGCGCTGGTGGCTTCACCATAGCCTCGACCGTCTGCGCGAGGCCCTTGAAGCGGCCGGCAGCCGACTAATCCTGCGGCGCGGCTCCGGCGCAACGGTGTTGCAGGCGCTGATTTCCGACACCGGTGCCGGCGCGGTGTACTGGAACCGGCTCTATGAACACGAGAGGATCCGGCGCGACACCGCCCTGAAGTCCATGCTCAGGGACCAGGGTGTAGAGGTCCGCAGCTTCAACGGGTCGCTGCTGGCCGAGCCCGGCACGCTCATGACCGGCTCCGGCGCGCCTTATCGGGTCTACACCCCGTTCTGGCGGGCCTGCAGCATGCTATCGCCGTTCGGCCGGCCCGATCCGGCGCCCGATGCGGTGCCCGCTCCGGCTGCCTGGCCGGACAGCGAGCCCCTGCAGGCGCTCGAACTGCTGCCGACGACGCCGGACTGGTCCGGTGGCCTCAAAGCGACCTGGTCGCCCGGCGAGGAGGCCGCGCTGGAGCGCCTGGCCGGCTTCGTGCGCAACGGTCTCGGCTATTACAAGACCCGCCGCGACCGGCCCGACATCGACGGCACCGCAAGCCTGTCGCCACACCTGCATTGGGGCGAGATCGGACCGCGCCAGGTCTGGCACGCGGTGACCGAACGGCTCGCCTCCGGAGAGCTGCGCGGCCGCGAGGGCCAAGCCGAGGTCTTCCTGAAGGAGCTGGTCTGGCGCGAGTTCTCGTATCACCTGCTGTTTCACTTTCCGACCCTGCCGGCATCGCCGCTGAACGAGCGCTTCGCCGCATTCCCCTGGAACGACGACCAGGCCGCGCTGACGGCCTGGCAGCGCGGCGAGACCGGCTACCCGATCGTCGATGCGGGCATGCGGCAGCTCTGGCAGACCGGCTGGATGCACAACCGGGTGCGGATGGTGGTCGCGTCCTTCCTCACCAAGCATCTGCTGGTGCCCTGGCAGGATGGAGCGGCGTGGTTCTGGGACACTCTGGTTGACGCCGACCTGGCCAGCAACTCGGCAAGCTGGCAATGGGTTGCCGGCTGCGGTGCCGACGCCGCGCCCTATTTCCGCATTTTCAATCCGGTGCTCCAGGGCCAGAAGTTCGACCCGCTGGGCGCCTATGTGGGCCGCTGGGTCCCTGAGTTGGACCGCCTGCCGGAGACGCTGATCCATCGACCGTGGGAGGCGACGCCGGAGGCGCTGGCGCGCGCCGGGGTCCGGCTCGGATCGACCTATCCCGCCCCGATCATCGATCACCAGACGGCCCGTCGCCGGGCCCTCGCCGCCTATGAGCGCATCAAGACGGAGGAGACCGCGATGAAGTCCGACAGCAGCCCGGAGCTGGCCCTGTGAAGATCGCCGTCATCGGAACCGGCATCACCGGCATGGCGGCCGCCTGGCTGCTCCATCGCGACCACGAGATCACCGTGTTCGAGCAGAACGGCTATGTCGGCGGCCATTCCAACACGGTCGACGCGCCCGGCCGCGACGGCGCGGTGATCCCGGTGGATACCGGCTTCATCGTCTACAACGAGGTCACCTATCCCAATCTGGTGCGCCTGTTCGCGCATCTGTCGGTGCCGACGCGGCCCAGCAACATGTCGTTTGCCGTCAGCATCGATGGCGGCCGGCTGGAGTATTCCGGGAACAACCTCGCAACCCTGTTCGCGCAGCGCCGCAATCTGCTGCGCCCGGCCCATTACGCCATGCTCCGCGACATCCTGCGCTTCTACAAGGAGGCGCCGAGCCTGCTGGAGACCGCCGGCAACGACCTGTCGCTGGGCGATTACCTGGCCGATGGCCGCTATGGGCATGGCTTCATCTACGATCACCTGCTGCCCATGGGGGCCGCCATCTGGTCCGCCAGCATGCAGGAGATCCTGGCCTTCCCGGCCCGGTCCTTCGTGCGCTTCTTCCATAATCACGGGCTGATGAAGGTCAGCGACCGGCCGCAATGGCGCACGGTGACCGGCGGCAGCCGGCAATATGTGGAGCGCCTGACCTGGGGCTTCGCCGATCGCATCCATCGCGGCCGCGCCGCCGTCTCGGTCCGCCGGGACACCACCGGCGCCATCGTCGGCGACAGCAGCGGCACGGCGGAGCGGTTCGACCAGGTGGTCATCGCCACCCATGCCGACCAGGCGCTCGCCATGCTCGACGACCCCTCGGCAGAGGAGCGGCGTGTCCTTGGCGCCTTCCGCTATACGAAGAACCGGGCCGTGCTGCATGCCGACCCGACGCTCATGCCGCGCCGCAAGCGCGCCTGGGCCGCCTGGAACTATCTCAGCAACTCCACCGGCGACAGCGATGTGTCGGTGACCTATTGGATGAACGCGCTGCAGGGCATCGGCCCGACCACGCCGCTGTTCGTCTCGCTGAACCCTCTGAGCGAGCCTGCGCCGGACCTGACCCATCGCAGTTTCGACTACGATCATCCGGTCTTCGACGGCAAGGCGGTGGCGATGCAGTCCGACATCGGCGGCATCCAGGGCGTTCAGCGGACCTGGTTCGGCGGCGCCTATTGCGGCTACGGCTTCCACGAGGACGGCCTGTCCGCGGGGCTCGCGATCGCCGAGGCGCTGGGCGCCCAGCGGCCCTGGACCTGCGAGGACGCCTCGCCGGCCGGCCGCAACGCCCGCCCGGTCGCCGTCGAACAGCTGGCGGCGGCGGAATGAGCATGCAATCCGATCATCGCGGGTCCGCCCTGTATTTCGGGCAGGTCATGCACAAGCGGCTGCGGCCCTTCGTGCATCGCTTCGCCTACCGGGTGTTCTCGCTGTGGCTCGACATCGACGATGTCGGCGGCCTGTCGCGGCGGCTGAGACTGTTCTCGCACAACCGCTTCAACGTCTTCAGCGTCTTCGACAAGGATCACGGCCCGCGCGACGGCCGGCCGCTCCGGCCCTATGTCGAGGGGATACTGGCCGAGGCCGGCATCGCGCTGGATGGCGGGTCGATCCACCTGCTCTGCTTCCCGCGGGTGCTGGGATACGTCTTCAACCCGCTCAGCATCTATTTCTGCCGCCACGCCGACGGGCGGCTGCGGGCGATCCTCTACGAGGTGACCAACACCTTCGGCGACCGCCACAGCTATCTGCTGCCGGTGGATGCCGGCCGCGATAAGACGGCCCCGATCACCCAGGCCTGCGACAAGGTGCTGTACGTCTCGCCGTTCATCGACATGACCGCGCAGTATCGGTTCCGGGTCAAGGAGCCCGGCGAGCGGCTGTCCGTCCTGATCCGCCAGTCGGTCCCGGAGGGCGAGCAGTTGATCGCCACGATGACCGGCAAGCGGGCGCCGCTGGGCGACCGACAGCTCGTCCGCGCCTTCGTCACCCACCCGCTCATGACGGTCAAGGTGATCGGCGCTATCCATTGGCAGGCATTGTGGCTGTGGTTGAAGGGTGCGACCTTCCACCGCCGGCCGGCGCCACCCACGGAACCCGTAAGTCCCACCCTCACCACGACGCCGGCCGAATGACCGATATGACCACTGACCTGATCCCGGCGCCGGTCGGCGCCGACAAGGCCGATCCGCCCCTGTGCCCGGCCCCCGCGACGCCGGTGCTCTACCGGCGCGGCCAGGCGATGCGCTGGCTGGTGGCGCTGGCGCGCAACGTCCAGATCGGCAGCATCACCTTCGTCTTCCCGGACGGCAGCACTGAGCGCATGCAGGGCCCGGAACCAGGCCCGGCGGCGGTGTTCCGCATCCATCGCGACCGGGTGGCGCGCCGCTTCATCGTCGGCGGCACGCTGGGGTTCTGCGAGTCCTATCTCGACGGCGACTGGTCCAGCCCGGACATGGAATGCCTGTTCGTCTGGACGCTGATGAACGAGAACCGGTTGACGCAATTGCTGAACGGCAAGCGCTGGTACCGCGCCCTGCGGTCGGTGAGCCACGTGCTGCGCCCCAACAACCGCAGCGGCGCCCGGCGCAACATCGCCTATCACTACGATCTTGGGAACGCCTTCTACGAGAAGTGGCTGGACCCGACCATGACCTATTCCAGCGCCCTGTTCGAAGACGGCCAGGCGGACGAGGACATGGTGGCGGCCCAGCGCGGCAAATATGCCGCCCTGGCGCGGTCCATGTCCCTGCAGCCCGGGCACTCGGTGCTCGAGATCGGCTGCGGCTGGGGCGGCTTCGCGGAATTCGCCGCCGGCGAGATCGGGGCCAATGTCACCGCGATCACCATCAGCCGCGAACAGCACGCCTTCGCAAGCGAGCGCATCCAGCGCGCCGGGCTCAACGACCGCGTCGACGTGCGCCTACAGGACTACCGCGAGGTCGAGGGCCGCTACGACCGCGTCGCCTCGATCGAGATGTTCGAGGCGGTCGGCGAGGCCTATTGGCCGCAATTTTTCGCCACCCTGCGCGACCGGTTGGCGGCCGGCGGCAGCGCCGCGCTTCAGATCATCACGATCGACGACGGGAGTTTCGAGGAGTACCGGCGCAAGGCCGACTACATCCAGAAATACATCTTCCCCGGCGGCATGCTCCCCAGCCTTGGCGCGCTGGCGAAGCAGATCCGCCAGGCCGGCCTCCGGCAGGGGGAGATGACGCATTTCGGACAGGACTACGCGCGCACGCTGAAGTACTGGAACGAGCGGTTCCAGGAGGCCTGGCCGGAGATCAAGCCGCTCGGCTTCGACGACCGCTTCAAGCGCATGTGGGAGCAATACCTGATGTATTGCGCCGCCGGCTTCACGGTCGGCACCATCGACGTCGTCCAGCTCGCCGTGGCGCGGGACTGACCGGCGGATCGTGCCAGCGGGCTGATGGACTCACCGCCGCGCGAGGTTTCGATCCGGCTGTCGGCCCTGATCGCCTATGGCGCGCCGGCCCTGCCGCTGGCGGCGCTGACCCTGCCGACCTACATCCTGCTGCCGAAATTCTACGCCAGCGAGGTCGGGCTCGGACTGGCCACCGTCGGCGTGATCCTGCTGCTGGCGCGGTTCTGGGACGTGATCAGCGATCCCGTCATCGGCCAGATGAGCGACCGCATCGAGACCCGGTTCGGGCGACGGCGCCCCTGGATCGTGCTGGGAACGCCGCTGGTGATGACCGCGGTCTGGTTCCTGTTCGTGCCCGGCGCCGGCGCCGGCAGCACCCACCTGCTGGTCTGGAGCCTGGTACTGTACACCGGCTGGACCATGATGATCCTGCCGCTGACCGCCTGGGGCGCCGAGATGTCCGGCGGCTACAACGAGCGCAGCCGGATCGCCGCCTTCCGCGAGACCGCGATCATCCTGGGCACGCTGCTGGCCCTGGGCCTGCCGGTGCTGCTGGGCACCAAGGACGGGCCGGCGGCGGCGGACTCGCTGTCGCTGATCGCCTGGACCGTCATCATCCTGCTGCCGCTGGCCGTCCTCGCCCTTCTGAAATTCACGCCCGAGCCGCCGGTGCGGTACCGGGCGCATATCACGTTCCGGCGCGGCCTCGCGGTCCTGCGCGGCAACCGGCCCTTCCGCCGCCTGATCCTCGCCTATCTGATCAACGGCGTCGCCAACGGGCTCCCGGCGACCATGTTCATCCTCTATGTCGGCAACGTCCTGCAGGCGCCGAAGCAGGCCGCCATCCTGCTGTTCATCTACTTCCTGGCCGGGATCGTTGCGGTGCCGCTCTGGCTCAGGCTCAGCTACCGCTTCGGCAAGCACCGCATCTGGTGCTGGGCGATGATTTGGGCTGCGGCGATCTTCGCCTTGGTGCCGGCACTCGGGTCCGGGGATGTGTGGTGGTTCGTCGGCGTCTGCGTCCTGACCGGGATCAGCCTGGGCGCCGATCTGGTGCTGCCCTCCTCGATGCAGGCCGATGTGGTCGATCTCGACACCGCGGAGTCCGGAGACCAGCGCACGGGCCTCTATTTCGCCCTTTGGGGCATGGTGACCAAGCTGGCCCTGGCGCTGGCGGTCGGGATCGCCTTCCCGCTGCTGGATCTGGCCGGTTTCGCCGATGGCGAGGCCAATGCGCCCGCGGCCCTGTGGACCCTGATCGGCCTCTACAGCCTCGCGCCGGTGATCTTCAAGGCGATCGCCATCGTATTGATGTGGAGATACCCGATCACGGCGGAACGCCAGGCCGCGACCCGGCAGCGGATCGACCGTGACATGGACAACGCGCAAAGCGGGACACCGAATGACGCCACGCATCCTGACCCTTTGCCTGGCCGTCCTGTTCGCGCTAACGGGATGTAGCAGCATGAAGCCCGAAGACTTCGACGGCACGACGCCGCGGTTCATCCTCGAGGAGTATTTCTCCGGCAATGTCCGGGCCTGGGGCGTATTCCAGGACCGGTTCGGCCGCCTGCGGCGGCAGTTCGTCGTCGACATCCAGGGGACCTGGGACGGCGAGGTCCTGACCCTGGTCGAGGATTTCGTCTACGACGACGGCGAGGTCGACCAGCGCATCTGGACGATCCACAAGATCGACGAGCACAACTACCTGGGCACGGCCGACGACGTGGTCGGCACCGCGACCGGGATCAGCTACGGCAACGCGCTGAACTGGCAGTACGATTTCGATCTGCAGGTCGGCGACAACACCTTCCGCGTCCATTTCGACGACTGGATGTTCCAGCAGGACGACGATGTGATGATCAACCGCGCCGAGGTTACCAAATGGGGCTTCACGGTCGGCGAAGCGAGTATCTTCTTCCGCCGGCTGAGCGCCGCGGAAGCAGCCGCAAACCCTCTGCAGCAGACATTGGCCGCCGCCGAATAGCGGCGCTGAAGGGCTCTCCTTAGCCGGGCCGCCGGCACTTCCCTCACCCGGCTCGCCTACGCTCGCCACCCTCTCCCAGAGGGAGAGGGAACACTCAAAAAGGCTTCGAAAAAACCCTCTCCCCCTGGGAGAGGGTGGGCCGCCGAAGGCGGACCGGGTGAGGGCAGCTCTGAGGTAAAGGCTGGGGCATCTTCGGGCCTTCCCTAGGCCTCCAGCCGCCGTCGCAGCCTCCTCAGCACCCAGCCGATCACCGGAAGGCGCTCGTACAACTGGCTGGCCGCGTCCCAGTGATCGATATGGGAGACGACCCGGCCGGACGGGTCGAACCGGATCTCGCTGACGCCGGTGATGCGCCAATCCCGCCGGCTGCTGCGAAAGGTGAAATCCCAGCGCAGGAAGCACAGCGCGCCGTCCACCGCGCGGCTCGTCACGCGAAACCGCGGCTCCGACACGCGCTGGAACATGTCCTCGAACACGGCGCGGAACCCCGCCAGCCCGCGGACATCGTTGAACGGGTCCTGGAAGTGCACGTCCGGATCGGCCAGCTCGTCCAAGCGATGCAGCGAGTCCGGCGACAGCGTCTCCCAGAACCGCACATAGGCATCGACGCCAGCGGAGCTCATTTCGCGCCCGTCGCCCGCCGCACCATCGGGAAATAGGCCCAATAGGGCAGCATGCGCATCAGCTTCAGCCCGTAGGTGAAGCGGCGCGGGAAGGTGATCTCGAAGGCGTTGCCGGCGAGCCCGTCCACGACCCGGTCGGCGGCCGCGTCCACCTCCATCAGGAACGGCATCGGGAAGGTGTTCTTGTCGGTCAGCGGTGTACGCACGAAGCCCGGATTGACCAGCTGGATCTTCAGGCCCAACCGATCGAAGTCGAATTTCAGCCCCTCGCACAGATTGATCAGTGCCGCCTTGGTGGCGCCGTAGGCCAGCGAGGACGGCAGGCCGCGATACCCCGCGACCGACGACACCACCGCCAGATGCCCGCGCCGTCGCGCCATCCATCCGGGCATGAGAGCCCCCAGGCAATCGACGGTACCGAGCACGTTGAGCTCGACCTGGGCGCGGAACTTGTCCGCATCCAGCTTGTCCGCGCGATCCGGAAGATAGACGCCGGCATTGAGGATGGCGATATCGATGCCGCCCTGCTCGGACTCAAGCCGCGCGACGGTCTCGGCGATCCGGATCTGGTCGGTGACGTCGCACGGGGCCGCGACGATGCTCCCGGAGAGGCCGGAGGCTTCCTCGGCCAGCTCCTTCAGGGCGTCCTCGCGCCGCGCGCTGGCGGCCACGGTGCGGCCATCCCGCGCCATCCTGAGCGCGATGGCGCGCCCGATGCCGGAACTTGCGCCGGTGATCCAGACGCAGCCTTGCTTGCCTTCAGCCATGTCGCGAGGGCCTCCGCTGTGGCGATACGGCCCGGCGGGCCCGGCCGGATCAGGTCAACTGGTAGGAGATCGTCGATCCGCGCGTCGCGAAATCCAGCTTCACCCACTGGCCGGCATCGGAATACCAGATGTCCATGGTGAGATCGCCGGTGATGCGGTAGCGATTGGCGGCGATCGGGCCGGCCACGGCCTCGATGGTCTCCTCACCCAGCCATTCGGTGTTCACATCCATCAGATAGCCGCGCTGGGTATCGAGGATCTTGGAGTGGTAGATGGTCTCCGGGTTCCAATAGCTGCTCGACAGCGTGTCCGCCGGGACCTGGAACTGGCCGGCCCAGCCATCGACGTCGAGCACGTCCCCGTCCTGACGCACCGACAGGCGGAAGTCGCTGCCATCGTCATGGGTCTCGCTGTCGAGCGAAATCAGCTTGTCGCCGCGCCAGATTTCGGTGTTGTGATGGGTGTATCGGAACAGGGTGACGAAGCCCAACTTCACCTGGAGATTGATGTCGACATCGACGATCAGATCGTCGCCGTCCTGGCGGAAGCTCAGCCGATGCTCGCCGATCCGGCTGCCCTTGCGCCACACCGAGAAGGCGAACTGGTTGGATGGCGGAACGGGCGCCGCCAGCGCCAGCCCGGGCAGCGCGATCCCGGCGCCAAATCCGGCCACGGCCGCCAGCAGCCCACGGCGCGGCAACGTCAGTTTGCAGTCCTTTGCCGTCATATCCCACGCTCCGGGCATTGCCTTGGTCCGGGCAGGCTGCGTCGCGGCCTCGAACCCTGCCGTCGAATCATGATCACAATACGATTGAGGGGTCGGTTTGGACCAGTCGGAGAAGGGTCGCATGGTAGCCCTGTGCCTCGATGTTGACGGATCGACCCCTACATCTACGGCAGAACGCCGGGCTCGGATTTCGCGGCCGCTGCGGCTAGGCTGAGATCGGGAGGACAGGATTTGGAGAAAGCCCGCACCGGCGGCGGCGCCAACAGCGCCTTCACCCTCACGGCCGAGCCCCACGACCACGACGCCTGCGTCGATGACGCCATGGCGCGCGCGGAGGCGCTCTGCGGCGAACACGGCGCACGGCTGACGCCCATGCGCCGACGGGTGCTGGAACTGGTGTGGACCGGCCACCGGCCGCGCGGCGCCTACGAGATCCTCGAAGACCTGGCCACCGACGGCAAGAGGCCGGCGCCGCTGACGGTCTACCGGGCGCTGGACTTCCTGGTCGAGCAGGGGCTGGTGCACCGGCTGGAAAGCCTCAATGCCTTTATCGGCTGCCCGCATCCTGGCGCCGGCCATGCCAGCCAGTTCCTGGTCTGCGAACGCTGCGGCACGGCAACGGAGGTCAACGACCCGGAGGTGTCCGCCGCCATCGCCCGCAGCGCCGAGGCGCTGGGCTTCCAGGTCGGCCGCCCGATCGTCGAGGTCAGCGGGCTCTGCCCGGGATGCCGCGATCCGGCAACCCCGGGCGCGCCGTCACCGTAGCGCGTCGAGCGCCAGCGCCTGCCGATCGCCCATCCACAGGGCGTGGTCGGTGTGATCGGCCAGATCGTCGCCGGTCTCCGGATGCACGAACACGATCAGCCCGCGCCGGTTGAGCGCCAGCCACGGCACCACCGCGGCAAACTGCTCCGGCGCGAAGGCGATCTGATAGCTCCACATCGGATGCGGCCCGACGGTGCGGTCATGCCACCGCCCCATCCGCACATCGAACGCCGCCTCCAGCGCCTCCCGCACCGCCGCCGCGTCCGCCTTGCTCTCCGCGTCGTAGTAGACGTGGGCGTGATAGCCGGTGATCGCCGAAACGGGCTGATCGCTCATCGGCCTACCCGAACGCCAGGGCCCGCTGGCGCAGGCTGGCCTGGTCCATGCGGGCGGAGTACTCCACCGCCTGGGTCAGGAAGGCCATGTAGGATTCGTGGACGCGGGCGGTCAGCGGATCGCTGGCGCCGATCTCCTCCAGCACCTCCAGGCTGACCCGGCCGAGCTCGGCGACGATCTCGTCGCTGAACTCGCGGAGCTGCACGCCGTGCTCCTCCACCAGCGGCTTCAGCGACACGATGTTATGGTAGTGGAAATCGGCCACCGACTCGTTCGCCACGGACTGCGCCGCGTACTGCACGACCTGCTGCAGGTCTTCCGGCAGCGCCTCGTACTTGTCCTTGTTCACCGCCACTTCCAGGCCGGGGCCCGGCTCATGGAAAGCCGGCAGGTAGTAGTACTGCGCCACCCGGTGCAGGCCGAACGCCAAATCGTTCCAGGGACCGACCCATTCCGCCGCGTCGACGGTGCCGGACTGCATGGCCGGGAAGATCTCGCCCGGCGGCAGCAGGGTCACAGCCGCGCCGAGGCGCCGGAAGACCTCGCCGCCCAGGCCGGCGATGCGGATCTTCAGCCCCTGGATGTCGTCGAGGGAGTTGATCTCCTTGCGGAACCAGCCGCCGGCCTGGACCCCGCTGCTGCCGGCGTAAAAGGCCTTCACGCCGAGCCCAGCATAGACCTCGTCCCACAGCTCCTGGCCGCCGCCGTAATAGAGCCAGCCCGCCAGCTCCGGCGCGTTGAGCCCGAACGGCACACCGGTGAAGTAGTTCAGCGCCGCCGACTTGCCGACCCAGTAATAGGGCGTGGCGTGCAGCATATCGGCATTGCCCGCCTGCACCGCGTCGAAGCTCTCGAAGGGCGGCACCAGCTCGCCGCCGGCATAGAGGGTCACGGTCAGGCGCCCGCCGCTCATGCCGGTGATGCGGTCGGCGACCCGCTGGGCGTTGACGCCCACCCCGGGCGCGCCCTTCGGCCACGGTGCCACCATGGTCCATTCGATGCGGTCCTGGGCGATGGCCGGCGCTGGATGCGCGGCGGCGGTCGCGGCCACGGCGCCCGCCCCGGCGCCCGCGACAAATTGACGGCGTTTCATGCTCTTAGCCTCCCGTTGGGTCGTGTTGCAACGGATCGTAGAGCAAACCGCGGCGATGCGAAATTCCCCGCAGGCGGAGAATCCCAAGCGGCCCGGCACTATTCAGCAATCGTCAGAAAAAACGCAAAAAATGCGTTGGGGCTGGGACGGGAGGTATTTTGGTAAGCTTTTATTAACTTTGATTGGGCAGATTGGCCGCCGTAAGCCTGTTGCAATTGCTCTCGCAATGACAACGTGAGTGTTGCAGCTTTCAGGCGGACAAGAGAACGCCCGGTGTCCCCCCAACCGCACCCTCGCGTTCTGCCGCAGATGAAAGCTGTAGCTGGTGGCTCTTTAGGCCTGCGTTTCGGACCCTTCCCCACCGAAACCCCGGCGACCCCGGCCACCGATAAAGAGGCCCTGGCATTTCCCCAAACTGCCAGGGCCTCTTCCTTATCGGCGACCCGCGCGCTTTGCAGACCGGCAATCCGGTGGTCCATCCCTCCGTCGGCGAAGCAGCCCGCCAAGTCCGCTCCAGCACAACGGCAAATCCACCAAGCCCGTCCAGAGGCACGCGATGTCATCGCCAGCTCCGGACAATACAGTCCGGGTTTTAATCGAAGGTTAAAAGCATTCGCGTGGTATTTTATCTAGCAGCCACCCCGCGCATGAACACAGCCTTAAAAACGGCCGGAATCCGTTGACATCCGGGCTGTTGCACCGCACAACCGGGCGACCCCGCATGACGGTCAGAACCACCAGCGAGGGAGCAACCGACCATGTCGGACGTGGCCAAGGCGACCCGCAGCCGCAAGGGCGCCAAGACTCCAGGCACGGACAGCATACAGGGCGCCGCCGTCGCCGAGGCGGCCCGCGCGCGACTGGCCCAGGGCGCCCTGCTGAACGCCGAGGCGGCGCAGTTCACGTCCGAGCCCGCCGGCGACGCGGCCGCGCTCGCACGGGAGTTGGCGGAGGAACTGCGCGCCCATTCCCGGGCCACCACCGAGGATCCGTTCAGCAACCCCGTGCTCCTGCTGGCGCTGGACCTGTCGCGCCGGCTGGAGCAGGGGCAGCTCAGCTATGGCGCCCTGGAGCAGCTGGTCCAGTATCTCTCGGCGCAAGGCTTCGTGGATCGCGCCGAGCGGTTCGGCCGCTATCTCGGCGAGACCGATCCGGGCGCCAATGAGGAGCGGCTGCGCGAGGTCTTTTCCGCCCTGACGCGGTCGGCGGAGACCGGTGAGCCGATCCCGTTCGAGACCCTCAAGGCGCGTGTCGAGGACGAGCTGTTCGGCGTCGTCACCACCGCCCACCCGACCTTCAGCTTTTCCGGCGAGTTGATGCGCGCCCTGGCGGCGCTGGCCACCGGCCGCAGCACCGACGGCTCCCTGCTGTCGCCGAAGACCGCCGCCGATCTGGTCGACCTGGCCTGCCGCGAGGAGCATCGCCCCGATCGCGGCCTGGACCTGCTGCGCGAGCACGAGCTCTCCCTGGAAGCCATCGGCAACGCCCAGATCGCGCTGCGCCGTGCCTATGCGATCTTGCTTGAGGTGGCCAAGGACGCCTACCCGGATCGCTGGGCCGAGCTCACGCCGCGGCTGATCACCCTGGCCACCTGGGTCGGCTACGACCTCGACGGCCGCTCCGACATCCGCTGGACCGACACCCTGTTCAAGCGGCTGAAGATCCAGCGCAACCAGCTTGCCCACTACCTGGAGACCGTGCGCGCCATCCGTAGCGACGCCGGCGGCAAGGCCCGGGACCTGCGCGAGACGCTGGACCTGATGGAGAGCCGCATCGCGCTGGCCATCAACCAGGTCACCGACGAGCTGTCGGTGTTCGGCACGGCCGAGCCCAGCGAGGACGAGGCCCGCCGGCGCATCAAGGCGGTCTCCCGGCGCATGTATGAGGGCATGACCCTGCGCCTGGAGGATGCCTCCAGCCTGATCGAGATGACCGGCCGCGCCATCGCCCGCACCAAGGATGACGCCCTGCTCAGCCGCCTGTGCGTGCTGCGTGCCGAACTGGCCAATCTCGGCCTCGGCATGGCGCACACCCATGTGCGGATCAACGCCAAGCAGGTCCACAACGCGATCCGCCGGGCGGTCGGCGTCGTCAGCGACCCGAGCGATCCGCGCTACCGGCAATCCTATCTCGACCGGCTCAGCGAGCTGCTCGACACCGTGGAACCCGTCAGCATCAACTTCGGCTCGATCCTGGGCGAACGCACCTCGGTGAAGCGGCTCTTCATGGTGGTCGCGCAGATGCTGAAATATGCCGGCCGCACGGCACCGATCCGCTTTCTCATCGCGGAGTCGGAAAGCGCCTTCACGGTCCTGACAGTGCTCTATTTCGCCAAGCTGTTCGGCGTCGAGGAGCATGTCGACATCTCGCCCCTGTTCGAGACGGAGAAGGCGCTGGAGGCCGGCAGCCGGGTCATCGAGCAGCTCTTGGAGAACCCGCATTACCGCGCCTATGTCCAGAAGCGCGGCCGGATCTGCGTGCAGACAGGCTTCTCCGATGCCGGCCGCTATCTCGGCCAGACCCCGGCCTCGGCCTCGATCGAGCGCCTGAGGCTCAGGCTGATCCGGGTCATGTCCGAGCAGAAGCTGGACGGCGTGCAGCTGCTGATGTTCGACACCCATGGCGAGTCGATCGGCCGCGGCGCCCATCCGGCCAGCTTCGAGGAGCGGCTGAACTACGTCGACACCCCGGCGACCCGCGGCTACATGGCCGAGACCGGCCTCGACTTCAAGCAGGAAGTCAGCTTCCAGGGCGGCGACGGGTACGTCTTCTTCGTCAACCAGGCCGGCGCCTTCGCGGTCATCACCCGGATCCTGGAGCATGTGCTCACGCCCAGCGCCGGCAGCGCCGACGACCCGTTCTATGACGAGGCCTCCTATATCCGGGAGTTCTTCACCACGGTGAAGGAGTTCCAGGTCGGGCTGATGGAGGACCGCAACTATGGCGTCCTGCTGAGCGCCTTCGGCACCAACATGCTGTTCCCGTCCGGCAGCCGGGCCCTGAAGCGCCAGCACGAGGACCCGTCCGACGTCGACCACGCCTCGGCCTCGCAGCTCCGGGCCATTCCGCACAATGCGGTCCTGATGCAGCTCGGGCTGCTGGCCAACAGCGTCGGCGGTGTCGGGGCCGCGATCGCCAAGGAGCCGGACCGGTTCCACGACCTCTACAAGCGCTCACGCCGCCTGCGCCAGTTGATGGGCATCGCCGAATACGGCGCGGCGGTCAGCGACCCGCATGTCATGAAGGGCTATATCGACACGCTCGATCCCGGCCTGTGGATCATCCGCGCCGGCGCGACAGCCGATCGCGGCAAGGCGGAGGACATGCTCAAGCTGGCCGAGTACCTGGAAGAGACCCGGATACACGGGCGCCAGAACCAGGTCTTCCGCCGGCTGTACAAGGATTTCATCGTGCTGTCGGCGGCGTTGGCGGATGCCGGCGAGGACGGAAAGCCGGCCGGGTGCGGGGCGATTGTCAGCGAGGCGACGAAGGATGCGCTGGGCCTGCTGCACGCGATCCGGCTGGCGGCGATCCACGAGATCTTCCTGCTCGCCATGCGCCTGCCGGAGTTCTCCGACCGCCACGCGACCACGCTCAAGCAGCTCATCGGGCGCGTCCTGCACCTGGACATCCCGGCGGCGATCGAGACCCTGGAAGAGATCTTCCCGATGACCCACGATCCCGTCGCGCTGGACGATTTCGGCGAGCCGGCGACCTATCTCTCCGACGACAGCCAGAGCTACCAGTTCGAGAACGAGACGCTGTTCCAGCCGATGCAGGGCCTGTTCGCCCTGATCCGCCGCGTCTCCACCGCCACGGCGCATCGCACCGGATTCTTCGGATAGGCGCGCCATCCGGCGCCGCCAGTATCAGGATGCCAGGGCCGTGGGGCCGGCTCCGGCCTGCGGCTTAGGCTGCCTGCGCGTACGTTCGGCCGGGAATTCGATGATGACCACGGTCCCGTAGCCGGCCCGGCTCAACAGCCGCAGCTTGGCGCCATGCAGCTCCGCATGGGCCCGCACCAATGGCAGCCCCAGCCCGGTCCCGGAATGCGCCCGCGCGAACGTGTTGTCGACCTGCACAAAGGGCTCCATCACGTTCGGGATGTCCATCTTGTCGATCCCGATGCCGTTGTCCCGCACGGCGATCGCCAGCCCGCCATCCGGCAACCCGCGGATGCGCATGGAGATGTGGCCGTCGGGCGGCGTGAACTTGCTGGAATTGGTCAGCAGGTTGATCATCATCTGCTTCACCAGAAGCTCGTCGCCGTAGAGCGTGGCATCGGCGCCCACCCGAAGCTCCACCGGGTGTTCGTTGCCGACATTGCGGGCATTGATCAGCCGCAGGGCGGAGTCGGCCGTGGCACGGAGATTGAACCATTCCTCGTTGAGTTCGGTCTTGCCGGCCTCGATCTTGGACATGTCCAGCAGATCGGTGATGATTTCCAGCAGGTGCTGCCCGCTTGCGTGGATGTCCTGCGCGAACTCCTCGTATTTCGGCGTGCCCAGCGGGCCGAAGATCTGGAACCGCATCGTCTCGGAAAAGCCGATGATCGCGTTCAGCGGAGTCCGCAGCTCATGGCTCATATTGGCCAGGAAATCGCTCTTGCTCCGATTGGCGAACTCAGCCCGCTCCTTGGCGGCGAGGAGCTCGGACTCCGACTGCTTCAGCGCGGTGATGTCGCGGACGACGCAAACCGCGCCGCGGCCCGCGTCATCGCGCAATTCGATCGGCGACCAGGAGACGAGGACCGGAATCCCCATGCCCCCATCGTTCATCAGCGTGGCCTCGCCGCTGAATCGCTCGGCGATGTCCTCCCCCGGCGCGGGGTCCTGCGACAGGTCGACAAGATCCGAGTATCGCCGGCCGACCAGCGCGGTCCGCGGACATCCGACCATCTGGCCGGCGGCGGGGTTCGCGGTACGGATGATCCCGTCCGGGCCGACAACGAACAGCGCATCGATCATGGACTGCAGGATGTTGTCCAGATAGTCGGTCGATACCGTCGTCCGTTTCAGGTTCTCGGTCATCTGCCGGAACGACTTGGCCAGTTCGCCGATCTCGTCGCTGCGGGCGAGCTCGATTTCCGCGCCATAGTCGCCGGCGCCGATACGCTGGGTCAGCAGCGACAATTCCCGGATGGGCTGGCTGAGGTTGCGCGCGACGTAAATGCCGGTCCCCGTTCCGAGCGCGGCGAGGACGATGGATACGATGACCGAGATGCTGATGGTCTGACGCGCGCCCCGCTCGCCGACCTGGGTCAGATCTTCCTCAAGGGCCGCCAGTTCCGCCTGCATGTGCTCCGTGGAGACGCCGAGGTGCAGGTAGCCGATGATCTGCGTGCCGATATTGACCGGCCTCACGACATTGTAGACGCCACCGGCCACCCAGGTGACCGATGAGCTCGCCGGACGGTCATCATGGGCATCCGCCCTTTCGTGCTGGCTGCCATAGTCCGAAATCTCCGCCGACCCGTCGTGGATGATCCGTCCTTCCACATCCTCCAAATGCACGAACTCGATGCTCTCCAGCGCGATCGCCGATTCCAGGACACCCGCGATGACGTCGAGATCGAAGAAGTACAGCGGCTTGGCCAGGGTCGTCGCCAGGAGGTCCGCCAGATTGGTGGCCTCCTCTTCCAACTGCATCGTCAGCCCGTCACTCATGGCCCGCAGGCTTGCATCGCGGGTCTCGCGCTCGGTGGCGCGAAACCCGGTCAGCAGGCTCGCCGTGAGGCTGACCACGACCAGCGCGATCAGCCCCAGTATGGCGAGCGAGTAGCGTGACTGAACCCGCAGCGTCATCTATTCGAAAAGATCCTGGATGACGTCGTATTGCGCGCGGACCCGATCCAGGTCGCGGGAGACCTCGCCGACGAACGGGTCGTAGCGGGCGACGTCGTAATAGGTGTCCAGCACCTTCTCCGCCGCCTCATCATGCTCCATGCCGGCGAGAATCCGCTGGAGCGCGTCGCGCAGATCCGCGTCCATGTCGCCGCGAACGATCAATACCGATCGCGGAATTGCCGGGCTCTGATGGAAGACCGTCAACTGGTCCTTCAGGCCGTTGGGCGTGCGTTCCACGTCCTCCCAGTCGCCGTCGTTCAGGGCGCCGGCATCGACCATGCCGCGGTTCACCCAGGCCGTGATGTTGATCTCCGTGCCGACGAACACGAACCCGACCTTGCCCGGCGGCGGGGCGATGCCGGGTGCCGGAAGTTCGACCGCCTCCAGACCATGCTCGCGCAGCATCGCCATGGGGATCAGGAACCCGGAGGTCGAGCCCCGGTCCTCGAAGGCGATGACCTTTCCGCGAAGATCGTCGATCGATTCGATGCCGCTGCCGACCCGGGTGAACAGGACGGAGCGATACGAGGATACACCGCGTTTCCATTCCCGCATCAGCGGCAGGGCGCCCGCCTCGTCGGCGTATCTGAAGGCCGACATCACGGTCTCGGACACCACGTCGACCTCGCCTGACCGCAGCAGGGCGACCATTTCGGCGTTGCTGCGCGCGACAACCGCCTCGGAACCGCTGATGCCGAGGGGTCCCAGCCGCTCCACCAGATAAGCCGACAGCGCCTGCAGCCGGGGAAGCGTCTTCACCGGATCCTGCGAGACCCGCCCGAGAACCAGGATCTGCTGCCGTGCGGCAACCTGGGTGTCGCCAGCATGGGATTCGTGCGTTTCGGTCGCCCATGCGGCGGCCGACCAGGCACCGGCGGCCACCGTCAGGGCGACAAGAATTCTACGGGGCGTCAACGTCATCAAAGCATTCTCCTCATCCATCCGGCCCGATCGCACAATGCGGCCGGCCGGCGAACTGCCAGGTCCTGCTGAGATGACAAGATCTCTTCCGAGATCGGTTGTTATGCTTGATAGAGTCTTACGATTCTACTTTAGGTATACGACCACAATGCTGAAATACTATATATTAGACGCCTCAATATTCGGTAAACTTATGATTGCATTGCAAAAGAGGATACTCGGCGAGCGCCGCGCAGTTCGCGAACCATCCCAAAATGATCGCAGAGCGGATGCGCCGCCCGGGCCGCTGCTTCAGACGACCGGCGTAAGCACCTCCTGGCCGGCGAAATGGGCCGCCAGGTTGTCGATCACCAGTTGCCCCATCGCCGCCCGGGTCTCCACGGTCCCGCTGCCCATATGCGGCTGCAGCACGACGTTCTCCATCGCCAGCAGCGGCTCCGGCACATTCGGCTCCGCGGCGAAGACGTCGAGCGCCGCGAAGCCCAGCCGACCGTCCTGCAGGGCCGACACCAGTTCCGGTTCGTCGACCACCGACCCGCGTGAGATGTTGACCAGCCCGCCTTGCGGCCCCAGCGCATCGATCACCGCACGGTTGACCAGTCCGGCGGTGGCCGGCCCGCCCGGGCAGGCCACCACCACGAAGTCGCAGGCGGCCGCCATCTCGACCAGATCGGCGACGTAGGGATAGGGCGCATCGGGCTTCGGCCGCGGCCCATGCCAGGACAAGTCGCAGCCGAATACCTCGGCCCGCCCGGCGATCGCGCTGCCGATGCGGCCAAGCCCCAGGATGCCGACCTTCTTGCCCTTCAGGCTCCGGGTCAGCGGCATCGGCCCGGACAGCCAGTTGCCGGACCGCACATGGCGGTCACCGGCGCTGATGCCACGACAGACGTCGAGCAATAGCGCGATCGCCATATCCGCCACGTCGTCCGTCAGCACGCCCGGCGTGTTGGTGACCACGACGCCATGATCCTTGGCGTAGCCGAGATCGATGGCATCGACGCCGACGCCATAACAGCTCACGATCTCCAGGTTCGGCAGGGCGGCCATGAGATCGGCGCTGGCGCCGGCGTGGCCGTCGGTGGCGATACCGCGGACACTGGCACCGATTTCGTCCAGGAGCGCGGCCCGATCCTCCGCCTGCCACAGCTTGTGCAGCACGTAACGCTCTTCCAGCACTTCCATGACCGAGGGCATGAGCTGCAATACGCAGAGGACGTCCGGTTTCATGGTCGATTGGTCCCTGTTCTGGAGGACGCGCCGGAACACTGTGCCGGAGCCCATCCCTATTGATCGTCATTCCCGCGAAAGCGGGAATCCAGCGTACACGGTACCAACGCCGGTGCCGGCTTCAACACTGGATTCCCGCTTTCGCGGGAATGACGAATTGGGTGTGTGGCGGGAACCTGAAAGACCGGCGGGCCTAGATGACTAGCCGGTTCCATCCCCCGCCCGCCGGGCGATCTCCGCGTGCAGTGCTTCGGGCAGCGTCACGCCCTCGGCCTGCGACCGGGCCCGGGCGGCGAAGCGGCGCACGCCGGGCAGCCTTGTGCCCGGCTGGTCGAGGATCGCACCGGCCAGCGCCTCGACCCGGTCGGCGAAGCCTTCATGGGCCATGGCGTCGGGCGCGATGGCTAGGAAGGTCTGGCCGACCCGGGGCGGCGGCCCCTCGGCGTTGAAGAAGGTCGAGGCCTCGTAGCCGAAATTGGCGCCGGTCAGGCAGGTCGCCAGGATCTCCACCATCATCACCAGTGCGGCACCCTTGGCGTCGCCCAGCGGCACCATGCTGCCGGCCAGTGCCGCCTTGGCGTCGGTGGTGGCGTTGCCCTCGGCGTCCAGCGCCCAGCCCTCCGGAATCGCCTCGCCCTTCTGGGACGCCACCATGATCTTGCCACGCGCCACCTTGCTGAGGCTGAGATCGACCACGATCGGGTCGTCGGCCCGGCGCGGACAGGCGATGGCGATCGGGTTGGTGCCGAAGATCGGCCGGTTGCCGCCCCAGGGCGCGATCGCCGCCGGCGAGTTGCCCAGCGCGATGCCGATCAGCCCGGTCCGGGCAAGCGCCTCCACATGATGGCCGGCGACGCCGAAATGGTGCGAGTTGGCCACGCCCAGGACTGCGATGCCGGCCTCCTCTGCCGCCGGCCGCAGCGCGGCAAGCCCCTTCTCGATGGCGGGGAAGGCAAAGCCGGTCCTGGCATCGGACAGGATCGCCGCTGCCCGGGTCTGCCGCACATCCGGTACCGCATGGCCGTCGACCTTGCCGGCGATCGCCTGGTCGGCATAGGCCGGCAGGCGCGACAGCCCATGCGACGACAGATTGTCGGCTTCGGCCAGCACAAGCGCCTCGGCGACCGTGGTGGCGTTAGCTTGCGACGTGTTGGAGGCGGCCAGGGCGGCAATGGCGAGGTCGCGGGCCTCGGCGAGGCTGAGCGTGACGCCACTCATGCGCCGGCCTTCAGGACCTGGCGCACATTGGCCGCGACCAGGGCGCTGACCCGCTGATTGGACTGCACCGTCACCCCGGCGATATGCGGGGTCAGGAGCAGGTTCGGCACATCGTCGAAGCCGGCGCCCGCCGGCAACGGCTCCCGCTCGAACACATCCAGCGCGGCACCGCCCAGCCGGCCGGCCGTCAGGGCTTCGGCCAGGGCAGCCTCGTCGACCACGCCGCCGCGCGCGGCGTTGATCAGGACCGCGTCGGACTTCATCGCCGACAATGCGGCACCATCGATCAGATGCCGTGTGTCCTCGGTCAGCGGCACATGCAGGCTGACCACATCGGCTTCCGCCAGCAGCCGGTCCAGGCCGACCGGCGCCACGCCGAAATCGTTCCAGGCCGGATCGCTGTCGGGCAGGTACGGGTCGTGGCCCACCAATGTCATCTCCAATGCCGAGGCCCGTCGGGCCACGGCACGGGCGATGCCGCCGAACCCGATCAGGCCGAGCGTCATTCCCGACGCCTCTCGCCCGATCAGAGTCTCCCGCGGCCAGTCCCCGGCACGCACCCCGTCGCTCGACCGATAGGCGCCGCGCAGCAGCATCAGCAGCGTGGCCACGACATACTCGGCCACGCTGACATCGTTGGCACCAGTCGCCGGAATGACGGCGATGCCCCGCTCCTGGCAGGCCGCGACGTCAATGTTGTCGAGCCCGACGCCGAGCCGGCCGACCGCTTCCAGCTCGGTGGCGGCCGCCAGCAGCGACCCGCGCACCTGGGTGCGGTTGCGCACGATCAGCGCCCGGGCACCGGCCACGGCCTCCTCCAACTCCGGCGGCCGGTCAACCAGGGTGCGGTCATGGAGCACCGTGAACTCCGCGGCCAGGGAGGCGACCGCGTCGGCGTCCATGAACTCCGGGATGACGATGTCGGTCATGCGCTCCGATACAGCTTCGTGATCACGAACTCCCGATGACCCAGCGCCTCGGCGGCGGTCAGCCGGCCGTTGCAGGTCCTCAGCGTGATGTCGATCAGCGCGTCGCCGGCCTGGTCCAGGTTCATCTCCCGCCGCAGCAGGCCGGAGACGTCCAGGTCGATATGCTCGGACATGGTCCGCGCCGTCTTCGGGTTGGCGGTCAGCTTGATCACCGGCATCACCGGGTTGCCGATGATGTTGCCCTGGCCGGTCGGGAACAGGTGCACCACGTAGCCGGCCGCAGCCTGCAGGGTGTTGCATTCCGCCGCCGCCGAGGAGGTGTCCATGAAGTACAGTCCGGCGCCCTTGGACGGCGCCTCTGCCGGCTCCAGCACGTCGATGAACTTGGCCTTCTTACCGATCTTCTGGAAGTTGCCGAACGCCTTCTCCTCGATCGTCGTCAGGCCGCCGGCGATGTTGCCCTTGGTCGGCTGGCTCTCGGACAGATCGTTGGTCTTGTTCTCGTTGATGAAGTCGTTATAGGCGTCCCAGGTCGCCATGAACTTGTCGGCCGCCTCCGGTGTCGCCGCGCGGGTGGCGCAGATCTTCTCAGCCCCGGTCAGCTCCGAGGTCTCGCCGAAGCAGGTGGTGGCGCCGGCGGCATCGACCTTGTCGATCAGATTGCCGACCGTGGGGCAGGAGCCGAGGCCCGAGGTGGTGTCGGATTCGCCGCATTTGGTGGCGACGAACAACTCGTCGATGGAGGCTTCCTCGCGGTGCAGCTCGGTTGCCCATTGCACGAACTCCTTGGCCTTCCAGGAGGCCTTGGCAATGGTCGCGATGTCGCCGTTCTCCTCGATGGAAAAGCCTTCCACCGGCTTGCCGGTCTCCGCGATGCCGTCGACGATGCGCTTGGTCCAGCCCGGCTCGATGCCGATGACGACGACCGCCGCCACATTCGGGTTGGAGCCGATGCCGATCAGGGTCCGGAAGGTCAGCTCCAGATCGGCGCCGAATTGCAGGCGGCCATAGGCATGCGGCAGGGCCTGCACGCCCTGGATATTGTTGGCCACGGCCTCGCAGGCCGCGTTGGAGATGTCGTCGACCGGCAGGACGATGACGTGGTTGCGGATGCCCACGCGGCCGTTCTCGCGCCGGTATCCCATGAATTCACGCAGTGCGGTCATCCTTCGGCCCCTACCATCTCTTGGTTTTTGCGTTGTGCACATGGACGTGGCCGCCGGCCCCGACCGCGGCGATCATCCGGCCGATATCGTTGCCGTATTTGATGATCGTATCGCCGTCCGCGATGTCCGCCAGCGCGACCTTGTGGCCCAGCGGAATGGCGTCGACCGCCTTCAGGGTGATCGTTTCGTCGGTGTCCATCACCCAGCCGGACAGCTCGGTGCCCGCGGTGATCCCTTCCACCACCACGACGCCGACCGTGTCGGCGGTTTCATGCACGAGAAAATGCGGCTGCATCGCCTGGCTTCCCCCGATTGTCGATTGAGAGGCGCGGAGCCCTCGGCCCCGGCTCCCGCACGCTAGGTCCACAACAGGCTGGATGTCAAGGATAGTTATATCTTATATAAGACTTGACCCGGCGGACTCGCCGTGTTTGGAGAGCCAGATGGATCCGATGCCCGACGTGCCCGGCTACCGGCCGCTGTACCAGCAGGTCAAGGACCTGCTGCGGCGGCGCATCGTCGACGGCACCTGGCGGCCGGACGCGGTGCTGCCCAGCGAGGGCCGGCTGGCGGCCGAGCTCGGAGTCAGCCAGGGCACCGTGCGCAAGGCGCTGGACGAATTGGCGGCCCAGAACCTGGTGGTCCGCCGGCAGGGCCGCGGCACCTTCGTCGCCGCCCATTCGCCGGACACGGCCCTGTTCCACTTCTTCCACCTGGTCGACGCGGCCGGCGACCGGCAGATGCCGGAGAGCGAGGTGCTGGATTGCCGCAAGGGCATCGCCGGTCCAGCCGAATCCGCCGCGCTGCAGCTTAATGACGGCGCGCTGGTGCTGCGCATCGACCGCCGGCGGCTGATCGGCGGCGTTCCCAGCATCGTCGAGCGGATCGCCGTGCCACAAGCCCTGTTCCCGGATCTCGACACGGCCGGCGACGACGGCCTGCCCAACACCCTCTACGATGTCTACCAAAAGCGCTATGGCGTGACCGTAGGACGGACGACCGAGCGGCTGCGGGCGATCGCCGCGACACCGGAAGATGCCGCCCAGCTCGGCATCGAGCCGGGCACCCCGCTGCTCGAGATCGATCGGATCGCCCGGGACCTGGACGACCATCCGGTGGAGTGGCGGATGAGTCGCTGCCTCACCGACCGGCTGGCCTATCTCAGCGAGCTGATCTGACCCGAGTCTTATAGAAGATAGGTCTTATAGAAGAATTTACCTTGCGGTTGACGAACCGGTATGATGGTACGTAGGTTTTCGGCCGACCAGCGACGGTCGATGCCAATCAGGTTCGGTGCGGCCAGGGCAACGCCACCCACCAGATGCGAACAGGAAACACGCCTATGATCCGTGCGGCTCGGCGCGCGACAGACCGGCATCGACGCCACGACGTGCTCCGGAAATCGCCGCGCGACTGGTCGGCCGTCCCATGACCCGCCAGACACCGGTCATCGCCTGCACTGGCATCGCCGTGCTGGACCACGTCTTCACCACCGCCGCTTTCCCGAAGGGCGCCGGCAAGCATTTCGCGTCCGGCTATCTGGAGGTCGGCGGCGGGCCCGCCGCAACCGCCGCAGTGGCGATCGCACGCCTGGGCGGTACGGCCCTGTTCTGGGGCCGGGTCGGCGACGACGCGACCGGCGCGCGGATCCTGGCGGAGCTCGGCGAGTGGGGCGTGGACGTCTGGAATGCCCGCCTGTGCCCGGAAGGCCGCTCACCGGTTTCCGCCGTGGTTGTGGACGATCTGGGCGAGCGCATGATCGTCGCCTTCGCCGACGCCGAGCTTGATCCCTCGCCCGACTGGCTGCCGCTCGACACGGTCGCCAATCTGGACGCCGTCATGGTCGATTCCCGCTGGCCGCAGGGGGCCGAGGCCGTGCTGTCCGCCGCCAAGGCGCGCGGCGTGCCCGCCATCCTGGACGCCGACGCTACGCCGGATAATGCGGCGAAGGCCCTGCTGCCGCACGCCAGCCACGTCGCCTTCTCCTCCGCCGGGCTGGCGCAGACCACAGACACGGACGACATCGAGGACGGGCTCTCCCGCGCCGCCGGACAGACCGATGCCTGGCTCGCCGTGACCGCCGGCGAGAAGGGCTGCTATTGGCGGGATGGCGAAACGCTCGCCCACATCCCCGCCTTTCCCGTCTCCGTGCGCGATACCCTCGGCGCCGGCGACGTCTTTCATGGCGCGTTCGCGCTCGCCCTGGCCGAGGGCCAGGCGGCGGAGTCCGCGCTTCGTTTCGCCAGCGCCGCTGCGGCGCTGAAATGCACCCGCCTCGGCGGCCGTGCCGGCATTCCGGCCCGGGCCGAGGTTGACGCTCTGTTGCAGGAGGCTGCGTGATGGAACTTTCGGCGGGCAAGCTCTGGGGCTATCGCCGCCTGGCCGACGAGACCGGCCGCTTCAAGATGACCGCGGTCGACCAGCGACCGCCGATCAAGTCGCTGATCGCGGAAAAGCGAGGACTGGCCGGCCCGCAGGATGCCTCCTTTGAGGATGTCTGCGAGTTCAAGGCCGCCCTGGCCGGCACATTGGCACCGATGAGCTCGGCCATGCTGCTCGACCCCTATTTCGCCTATCCGGCGGCGATCGGCCACATCAAGCCGAGCCAGGGGCTGCTGCTGACCCTCGAGGACTCGGTCTTCGAGGAGGGGCCCGGCGGCCGGCGCTCCTCCGCCATCACCGATTGGAGCGTGGAGAAGATCCGCCGGCTCGGCGCCGACGGGGTCAAGCTGCTGGCCTGGTACCGGCCGGATGCCGACCCGGATGTGGTCGCCCACCAGAAGCAGTTCGTGCAGTCGGTCGGCGAGGCCTGCACCAGGCACGACATCTGCTTCCTGCTGGAGATGCTGGTCTACCCGCTGCCTGGAGAGGCCGGGCAGACCACCGATTATGTGGAGCATGCGGCGAAGCGGCCGCAGCTCGTGGTCGACAGCGTGCGCGAATTCGCCAACCCGAAATACGGCGTCGACATCTTCAAGCTGGAAAGCCCGGTCGCGGCGGCGGATCTGGTCCAGCCCGGTGCCGAGGGCTCCGAGGCGATCCAGCACTGGTTCGACGAGATCGGCAAGGCCTGCCCGCGCCCCTGGGTCATGCTCTCCGCCGGCGCCGGCAAGGACGCCTTCCGGCAGATCCTGACCTACGCCTATCGCGCCGGGGCCAGCGGCTATCTCGCCGGACGCGCCATCTGGCTCGACGCCGCCCAGCACTTTCCGGACCTGCCGGCCATGAATCAGGCCCTGCTGTCCGACAGCGTGCCCTATATGCGCGAGTTGAACGCCCTGACCTATGCCGCCGCGACGCCCTGGCACGACCATCCGGCCTTCCCGGACGGCATTACCCTCGCCGACGCCGGCCCGGGCTTCAACAGCGCCTACGGAAAGGCCGGCTGACATGGGCCGCCCACGCATCGGCGTCCTGCCCCTGGCCCGCCCGACCTTCGACGTGCCCTATGCGGAGGAGACGGCGGCGGCCGCATCGGCCGCGCTGGAAGAGCTCGACGCCGAACTGGTCGGCCCGCCGGCCCTGTTGTTCGATCCGCAGACCACCCGGGCCGCCCTTGCCGACCTGCAGCGCCAGTCGATCGACCTGCTGCTGGTCCTGCAGGTGACCTTCGCAGATGCCGGGATGGCCCAGGCGGCGGCCCAAGCGATTTCCGCCCCGATCGCTTTCTGGTCCTTCCCGGAGCCGCGCACTGGCGGCCGGCTGCGGCTCAACTCGCTCTGCGGCGTCAACCTCGCGGCCCATGCGCTGGGGCGCGACGGCCGCCCCTATGCCACCCTGCACCGGGCCGCCGATGACCCGGCGGCGCTGGACGATATCCGCGCGATCCTCGACACGCCGCCGGCGATGCCGGCCACCCTTGCCCGCAAGGGCAACGGCGTCGAACCGAGCGCCGCCGCCGACGCGGCGGTGCGCGCTTTGGCGGACAGCCGGATCGGTCTCGTGGGCCAGCATCCCGACGGCTTCGTCACCTGCGCCTATGACCAGGCCGACCTGTCCGCGCTGACGGGGACAGAGGTCGCGCCGATCGATCTGGAGACGGTCTTCGCGACCGCCAAGCGGCAGCCTGAAACGGCCGTGGCGGGCGCGCGCGAGACGGTCGCCGCCAGCCTCGCCGGCCTGGATGAGATGGAACAGGAGCCGGTCGACGGCACCCTGCGCGTCTACGCCGCGCTCAAATCGATCGCCGAGGAGAACCGCATCGACGGCTTCGCGGTGCGCTGCTGGCCGGAATTTTTCACCGAGTCCGGCTGTGCCGCCTGCGGCGCCATGTCGATGCTGAACCACGAGCGCATGCCCTGCGGCTGCGAAGCGGATGTCTACGGCACGCTCAGCACGCTCGCCCTGCAGGCTTTGGCGGACGAGCCGGTCTTCTTGGCCGATCTCGTCGACATCGACGCCGCCGGCGACAGCGCGGTTTTCTGGCATTGCGGGCTGGCGCCCTTGTCGATGGCCGACCCGGATTTCAAACCGCGCGCAACGGTGCACTCCAACCGCAAGAAGCCGCTGCTGATGGAGTTTCCGCTGAAGCCCGGGCGCATCACCCTCGCCCGCTTCAGCCAGGCCCGCAACGAGCCCAAGCTGATGCTGGGCGGCGGCGAGATGCTGGCCGCCCCGCCCTCCTTCTCCGGCACCTCCGGCGTCGCCCGCTTCGACCGCCCGGCCGGCGCCGTCCTCGACACCATCCTGGCCGAGGGCCTGGAGCACCATTACGTCATCGCCTATGGCGACCACCGCCCCGCGCTGCGCGCCATGGCCGCGTCGCTGGACCTGCCGGTGCTGGAGATCTGCTGAGCGGCGGCAAGTCGCCACAAACACGGTCGTCATCGCGAGCGAAGCGCGGCGATCCACTTTCACGGCAAGCAGTGGATTGCCGCGTCGCCTTCGGCTCCTCGCAATGACGGTCTGGAAAGATCAGTCGACGGAAAGTCCGCTCGGCACGGTCTCGGGCCGTCCCAGCGGGCGCGACTTGGCCGTCTCTCCCGTCAGGGCATGCAGGAAGGCGACGAGGTCCGCGACCTCGGCATCGCTCAGGGCCGGCAGGTCGACATCCACACGGGCTGCCTGCCGCACCATTTCGCGCTCATCCTGCTGGATCACGAAATCGATTGGCGCCAGCCACGGCGCTGCCGGCAGATCCGCCGTTTCGGGCGTCCACGCCGCCCTGGCCGCCGCCGGATCGAGGTGCTGGCGGACCATCCCTTCCAGGGTCGGCCAGGCGCCGTTATGGCCATAAGGCGCGGTCAGCGCGACGTTGCGCAGGGAGGGGGTGCGGAAGCGGTAGGCGTCCTCCAGCGCGTCGCTCTCGCCCATGCGGCCGACATCGCGGGCGTAGGGATCGAACAGCCGGGTGCGGCCGGGTCCGAAGGCCGGCAGACCGAGGGCGTGGAAGCCGTGATCGGTGAACAGTGGTCCGGAATGGCAGTTTGAGCAGCCCACACTGAAGAAGAGCTGGCGGCCTCGCTCGGCATCCTCCGGGAGCGGCGCCGTGCCCGCCAGCCACGCATCGTAGGGGCTATCGAAACTCTGCCACTCGCCGATGATGAACGCGCCAATGGCATTGCCGATCTCGACGATGGTCACGTCCTCCGGCCGCTCGATCGTCTCAAAGGCCTCCACGAACATGTCGCCGTATTCCGGGATCGTGCGGACCCGCTGGGCGAGGATCGGCCAGGCCGCGTCGATGCGGTCGTGGATGGCGCCGGCGATCTCGTTCTCCTTTGGATTGCCCGCCATCTCGAACTGGGCGACCAGCGGGAACAGCGCCTGGGCGGCGACGACCGTTTCGAGCCCTTCGGGAAGCCATTCCTCGGCCGGCGAGTTGAAGCCGTTGCCGAACAGGTCGGAGACCGACAGTCGGCCGTCATGGAACAGCACCTCGACCGAGCGGTGCCCCAGGTTCCACAGCGCCGGGGCGTTGCGCGGGATGCGCTTGGCGATCCGGTCGTCGCCCTCGCCGACGGTGCGCTCCGGCCCGACGCCCACGCCGCCCTCGCCGATGCCGAGCGACAGCGCGTCGGTGCCGGCATGGTCGTGGTGATGGCAGGTGCCGCAGGCGATGTTGCGATTGCCGGAGAGTATCTTGTCGTAGAAGAGCAGCTGTCCGATCCTGGCCTTCGCCGGATCGACTGGATGGAAATCCTCCGGGCCCAGACGCCCGGACTCGCCGGCCGCTGATGCGCCTGTCGCAACGAAGACGGAGAACACAAGAACATGCGCCATCAACGAACGCTGCTTGCGGCGGCCCTCACGCTGCTGCTCACCGCCTCTCCGGCCCGGGCCGACGTGGAAGAGGGCCGCGACCTGATGGAGGCGGGCCTGTATGTCGAAGCCCGCGAGGCGCTGTGGCCGGCGGCGCGGTCCGGCAACGCCGACGCGGAGGAGTTGATCGGCGTCATGTACGCCCTCGGCCTTGGCGTCGAGCAGGATCCGATCCGCGCCTTCGACTGGTATCTCCGCTCCGCCATGAAGGGCCATCCCGGCGCCCAGTCCGGGGTCGGCTGGTATTACGAGCTGGGCATCGGCATGCCGGCGCCCGATCTCGTCCGCGCCTACACCTGGTACGTGCTCTCGGCGATCGGCGGCGACCCCGACGCGGCGATCAGCCAGGAGGAGGTGGTCAAGAAGATGACCGAAGAGGAGATTGAGCAGGCCCATTTGCTGATCGAAGATTATCGCGTCTGGATGTATCCGTTCCGCTGATCCGCGGCCGGGGCCGAATGCATGAGGGCCCCCGCGTTCGGGGGCCCTCGTCGCATCCGGCCGCGGCCGCCTAGTTCAGATCGGAGGCACGCTGTGCGGCGATCTCCTCCTCCGCCTCTGCGACGGCTTCAAGCAGCGCGTCGAACACCTCCTCGCCGCCGTCGACATTGTCCTTGAACCAGTCATAAACCGGCCCGGCGGCCTCGCGGAACGCGGCCTTCTCCTCCGGAGTCGGCACGTAGATGTCGCCGCCACCGGCCGCGAACTCCTGATAGGCGTCGATGGATTTGCGCTTCGGCGAGGCGAATGTCGCCTGCTGCAGCGCGTAGAACCCGTCGATCACGACATGCTGGAGGTTCTCCGGCATGGACTGGAACTTCTCGTTGTTCATGAACCACAGCGCGCCCATATAGGCGTGCCCGTCCAGGGTGATGTACTGCAGCCCGGCATCGGGGAACTTCATGCCCATGATGTCGGTGATGCCGTTCTTGGAGCCCTCGACGACGCCGGTCTGGAACGAGGTGAACAGCTCCGGCCAGGGGATCGGGGTCGGCGAGGCGCCGACGGCCCTTACCAGCTCCTGCGGCAGGTCGGCGACGACGGTGCGGATCTTCAGGCCTTCCAGGTCCTCAGGGCTCTGCACCCGACGCTGGGTGTTGGCGAAGTTGCGCCAGCCGCCGGTGTTGCCGATGGTCATCAACCGGACCATGCCGCCGGAGGCGTCCGCCACCATCTGCTGCATCTGGGTCATGAAGGGCGAGCCGGATTCCAGCACCGCCTCGGCGATGCGGTCATCAGCCATCAGATAGGGCAGGTCCAGCACCTGGACGAACGGGAAGATGTTCGCCGTGCCGCCGGAGGTCTGGATGACCACGTCGATATTGCCGTCGGCCACGCCGGCCAGGCATTCCGAGCCGTTCGAGCAAAGCTGCGTGCCGATGAACAGCTCGACCTCGATGGCCCCGTTCGACGCCTGCTCGACATAGTTCTCGAACACCACGAGGCCGTCATAATCCTCGTCGTTCTCATTCGAGTTCGCCGTCGCGCGGATAGTGAAATCCTGCGCCATCGCCGCCAGCGGAGCGCCCGCCAGCATCGTCGCCGCAAGCAGTGAGGCCAAAAGTCCCTTACGCATTCTTATCCTCCCATTTGGTTCGCTGCATCAGGGTTACCCCGTGACGAATCCGGTCAATCGCGGAATCGTCATGGAAATCGCAGGTATGAAGGTGATCAGGAAGATCACCAGGACTTCAACGGCCAGGAACGGCAGGATCGCCCGGGCGATGGTCTCCACCCGTTCGCCCGATACCGAGGACGCTACGAACAGCACCAGCCCCATGGGCGGCGTCGCCAGCCCGACCGTCAGGTTCACGCTCATGATGATCGCGAAATGCACCGGGTGCACCCCGAGATCGACGAAGATCGGCCCCAGGATCGGGCCGAGGATGATGATCGCCGGCCCGGCATCCAGGAACATACCGACCAGGAACAACAGCAGGTTGATCAGGAAAAGCAGGATCAGCGGATTCTCCGACAGCGCCAGGATGAAGGACGCCAGGGTCTGCGGCGCGTAGGAGAGCGACACCACGGTCTTGAACGCGATCGCCGCGCCGACCAGCAGCAGCACCACGGCCGAGGTGATCGCCGACCGGCCGAAGATGTCCGGCAGGTCCCCCAGCTTCATGGTGCGCAGGATGAAGAATCCGACCAGCAGCGCATACGCCACCGCAACGGCCGCCGCCTCGGTCGGCGTGAACACGCCGATCAGGATGCCGCCCAGGATCAGGACCGGGGTCTGCAGCGGCACCACGGCGCGCTTGCAGACCATGCGGAAGTCATGGCCGACGAAGCGGCGCCCGCCCATCAGCAGGGCGTGTGAGGCCAGGATGCCGCCCACCAGGACCAGCGCCTTGGTCATGGCCGAGACCGTCTCGCCCTCGGCCACGAAGGACTCGAACGGCGTCACGAGATAGATCAGCCCGCCGAGATTGAGGCGCGCCAGGGCGAAGGAGAACCAGTATTCGACCGGCGAGATCTTCTGGTCCTTGTGCACGATCCGCTCGGCCTTGGGCAGGTCGTACTTGTCGGCCAGGACGCGGACCACCGCCATCAGCCCGACGCCGACCAGCACGCCCGGGATGATCCCGGCCAGGAACAGCGCCGCGACGCTCTCGCCCATGACATAGGCGTAGATGATCATGATGCCCGAGGGCGGGATGATCGGCCCGATGACCGAGGAGGCAGCGGTGATGGCGGCGGCGAAACGGCGGGTGTAGCCCTGCTTCTCCATGGCCGGGATCAGCATCGACCCGAGCGCGGAGGTATCAGCCACCGCCGATCCCGAGAGCCCTGCGAACAGGATCGAGGACAGCACGTTCACATGCGCCAGCCCGCCGCGCAGATGCCCCATCAGCGCCTGGGCGAACTCCACGAGCCGGGTGGTGATGCCGCCCTTGTTCATCAGCTCGCCGGCCAGCATGAAGAACGGGATCGCCATCAGCGGGAAGCTGTCCATGCCGTTGTAGACATTGCGGTACAGCAGGTTGATCTCGCGCTCCTGGCCGTTCAGGTAGAGCAGCAGGCCGGGCGCGGCCACCAGCCCGAAGACGATCGGCAGCCCGATGGCGAGGAACAGCAGGAAGACCGGCAGGAACCAGAGAAGCATCTCAGTCGTCTCCCACCGCCGCCGCCGCACCCGGGATCGGCCTGAGGCTCTCCTGCCCGCCGAAGAACGAGATGATCTGCCGTATCATCAACTCGATGTTGACGGTCAGCAGCAGCACCACGCAGACCAGCAGCGACCAGTTCATCCAGGCCCGCGGCACCTTCACCCACTCGCCCGAGAAGGTGGGGTAGTAGAGCGAGGCAGTGGCGAATTTGGCGGAGAAGCCGGTCACCTCGCCCCAGCCGATCGGCAGGGCCACGATCAACACCACCAGCGGAATGATCAGGAGGACGAAGGAGAGGATTTCGGCCACGCGGCCGGGCAGTGCCCGCACCATCATGTCGATCGCGACGAAGCCGCCCCGACGGTAGGCGAGCGGCGCCATGAAGCCGGTCATCCACAGCATGCAGAAGCGCGCCGCTTCCTCCGACCAGGCCAGCGGGCTGCCGAGCACATAGCGGAAGAACACCTGCAGCAGGATCGACAGGACCATCAGGCCGATCGCGACGACCGAGATCCACCACCCAATGCGTAAGACGTAGTCGTTCCAGGTTTGGAACGGCAGGAGCACGTATTTCCCCAGCGCCATCGCGCAACCTCCCTACGACCCGTTCTTGCGGGTTCTGTGCCCACACTCTCGGGTTTCTAGAGGCGTCTGTAAAGTGGCGCTTGGGCGTGCGGTATCCTGGTATCCGCGCTGCCGACCCTGGCAGTTATACGCGCCAACACCCGGTCGTCATTCCCGCGAAAGCGGGAATCTGAGCCATGTAGTGCCTGGCCTATCGAGATTCCCGCTTTCGCGGGAATGACGACTAAGGGGTGGACGGCAGCGACTAGCCCAGCCCGAACTCCGCCATCTCGACCGGGCGGCCCTCCTTGATCGAGCGTTCCGCCGCCAGGCCCATCGCCACCGCCTTCAGCCCGTCGGTGAGGCTGACCTCAGGCGGCGTTCCGTCCTGCATCGCGCGGCGGAAGGCGAGGTGCTCGAAGTAGGTCGAGCCGTGGTGGTTGCCGGCGGCCAGCACCTCCGGGTCGACCGGGATCGTCTCGGTGCGCGATTCGCCCGTCTCGCGATCGCCGATGAACAGCATGGAGGACGGCACACCCGCTTCCACCTTGCCCTTCTCGCCGACCGCGGCGATCTCCTCCTGGTCGCGGGAGACCTCCGCGAACATGCACAGGTCCAGCAGGGCCCGGGCGCCGCCGGCGAAATCGACGATGACATAGGCGTTGTCCACCATGTCCGGGGTCTCGCCGCCATAGCGCTCGTCCAGATGGTTCACGTCCTGGGCGCCGCTGGCATAGACCCGCACCGGCTCGGAATCGACGATCAGCCGCATCAGGTCGAAGAAATGGCAGCATTTCTCGACCATGGTGCCGCCGGTGTTGCGCGCGAAGCGGTTCCAGTCGCCGACCTTGGTCAGGAAGGGAAAGCGGTGCTCGCGGATCGCCAGCATGCGCAGGCTGCCGATGGTGCCGGCCCGCACCTCCTCGATCAGCCGGGTGACGGGCGGCATGTAGCGGTATTCCATCGCGACCCAGACCGGTGCCGCCCGCCCGTTGGCCGCGTCGATCACCCGGTGGCAGTCTTCCATGGTGGTGCAGAGCGGCTTCTCGACCATCACCGGCAACCCGGTCTCAAGGGCCGGCAGCAGGTAGTCGACATGGGTGTGGTTCGGCGTCGCGATCACCAGCGCATCGGCCACATCCGCCGCCAGCAGCTCGCGCGGGTCGTCGAAGGCCCGCACCGCCGGCCCGCCCAGCGCCGCCGCCTTGTCGCGCATGCCGGCATCGGTGTCGGCGACCGCGGTCACGGTCGCATCGGGGATCAGCGCCAGATTGCGCATGTGCTCCTGGCCCATATTGCCCGAGCCGATGATGCCGTACCGCGTCGCACCCATGGTCCTACCTGATCCTTCCGCGTTGCCGAGTTCCCCCAGGCTGCGAATAGCATCGGCCGGTGCCAGCCACAAGCGCGGCTGTTGCAGCCCCGCCATGCGCCCGTGTGATGCGACGGCACGGATGGAGCGCCCTGACCGCGCCCGCTTTCGCCGCCAGGGACAGTGGGCTAGAACACTTGCCCACGTGACGCTTCCAGAGATCGGAACCCCATGCCCGACAGCGCCCCGCAGACCATCCATCTTGAGGATTACCGTGTCCCGGAGTTCCTGATCGACACGGTGGACCTCACCTTCGACCTGTTCGAGGAGAGCACGACGGTCACCTCGAGGCTGGCGATCCGACGCAATCCGGACTCAGACCAACCGGCTGCGCCGCTCGTGCTGTCCGGCCATCACATGGAATTGGTCTCGGTCGCGGTCGACGGCGAGACGCTGGGCGACAACCGCTATGCGGTCGATGATGAGAGCCTCACCCTGCCGGACCTGCCGGATGCCTGCACGCTGGAGATCGTCACCCGCATCGAGCCGCACAAGAACACCGCCCTGGAGGGCCTCTACACCTCCGGCGGCAATTTCTGCACCCAGTGCGAGGCGGAAGGCTTCCGGCGCATCACCTATTTCCTGGATCGGCCGGACGTGATGGCGCGCTACACCACGACCATCTTCGCCGACCGGGACAAATACCCGGTGCTGCTGTCGAACGGGAACCTGGCGGAGACCGGCGAGGCCGGCGACGGCCGCCACTGGGCCCGCTGGGACGACCCGTGGCCCAAGCCCTCCTACCTGTTCGCCCTGGTGGCCGGCGATTTGGTCGCCTATCGCGACAGCTTCACCACGCGGTCCGGCCGCGCGGTGCCGCTGGAGATCTATGTGCGCCATGGCGACGAGGAGAAATGCGAGCACGCCATGCGCTCGCTGAAGAACTCCATGGCCTGGGACGAGGAGGTCTACGGCCTGGAATACGACCTCGAGCGCTTCATGATCGTCGCCGTCAGCGACTTCAACATGGGCGCGATGGAGAACAAGGGCCTCAACGTCTTCAATTCCAAATACGTGCTGGCCAGCGCCGAGACCGCCACTGACAGCGACTACGCCAATATCGAGGGCATCATCGGCCACGAGTATTTCCACAACTGGACCGGCAATCGCGTCACCTGCCGCGACTGGTTCCAGCTCTCGCTCAAAGAAGGGCTGACCGTCTTCCGCGACCAGGAATTCTCCGCCGACATGGGCAGTGCCGCGGTCAAGCGCATCCACGACGTGCGCCGCCTGCGCGCCACCCAGTTCCCCGAGGATGCCGGCCCGACCGCCCATCCGGTGCGCCCGGACAGCTATATCGAGATCAACAACTTCTACACGCCCACCGTCTACGTGAAGGGCGCGGAAGTGGTCCGGATGATCCACACCCTGATCGGCGCCAGGGCCTTCCGCGCCGGCATGGACCTCTACTTCGAGCGCCATGACGGCCAAGCCGTCACCATCGAGGATTTCGTCAAGGCGATGGAAGATGCCAGCGGCGCCGACCTCGCCCGGTTTCGCCGCTGGTACGCCCAGGCCGGCACGCCGGAGATCTCGGTGGAAGAGTCCTATGACGCCGAGGCCGGCACCTGCACTTTGACGGTCCGGCAGCACACCCCGCCGACTCCCGGCCAGGACCGCAAGGAGCCGGTCACGATACCGCTGGCGGTCGGGCTGCTGGACGAGTCCGGCGGTGAACTATCGGCGACCCTCGAAGGCGCCCCGACATCCGGCACCACGGTGCTCGAGGTCACCGAGGCAGAACAGAGCTTTCGGTTCGAGAACGTCGCCAGCACGCCGGTCCCGTCGCTGCTGCGCGGGTTCTCCGCGCCGGTCAAGCTGGCGGCCCAGCCGCGCGACCGGCTGCTGTTCCTCTACGCCCATGACAGCGATCCCTTCGCACGCTGGGAGGCAGGACAACAGCTTGCCTCGCAGCTCCTGCTGGAGATGGCGGCGGCGCATCAGCGCGGCGAGCCGCTGGCCCTGGACCCCGACTTCGTCGATGCCTTCGCCCGGACGCTGGAGGATGGGTCGCTCGACCGCGCCTTTGTCGCCGAAACACTGACCCTGCCGGGCGAGGCCTATCTGGCCGACCAGATGACAATCGTCGACGTCGAGGCGATCCATGCCGCGCGCGCCGCCGCCCGCCGCGAGATCGCGGACCGGCTTGGCGACCTTCTGCGCGCGACCTATGCCGCCCATCATGATGACGGCCCCTATGTGCTGACCCCGGAGGCAATCGGTCGGCGGGCGTTGAAGAACGTCTGTCTCGGATATCTCGGAGCGCGACACGAGGATGGCGATGCCGTCGCCCTGGCAAGCCGGCAGTTCCGCGAGGGCGGCAACATGACCGACGTCCAGGCGGCGCTGTCGGTCCTGCGTGACATCGACGATCCGGCCCGAACCGAGGCGCTGACCGCCTTCTACGAGCGGTGGCGGGATGACGCGCTGGTGATCGACACCTGGTTCACGCTGCAAGCGATGTCGAGACTGCCGGGCACTCTCGGCGAAGTGACGGCGCTGACCAGCCACCCCGATTTCGACTGGCGCAATCCGAACCGGGTCCGCTCCCTCATCGCCGCCTTCGCCACCGGCAACCAGGTCCGGTTCCACGGGTCCGATGGCGGTGGCTACGCGCTGCTGGCCGATGCGGTACTGACCGTCGAGGCACTGAACCCGCAGCTCGCCGCCCGGTTGCTGGTGCCTCTGGGCCGCTGGCGGCGCCAGGATGCCGGACGGCAGGCGCTGATGAAGGCGGCCCTGGAGCGCATCCTGGCCGTCGAGGGTCTTTCCCCCAATGTTTACGAAATTGCCAGCAAAAGCGTAACTTGATTGACTGGCCACGTGACTGTCACACCGCTTTGAAATGCAGACGACGCGAATGTTATTTCATCGCCAAAACATCTGGAGGCAGGACCAGAAATGAGCTGGATATACTTCACAAAAATTGAGAGTCGACTGCTGACAATCCGAAATATATGTTGGGCAATTCTTATTTTCTCCTCAATCATTCTGGTTTACAGCATACTTTCTCTTTTTGGTCAAACAACGACGAATGAACTTTCGTTGACTAATGACCACATTGCCGCCGCGGCCAACTGGGCTCTGATCGAATTCCCAAGTTCAATAACCTGGCAAGTTACAGCGATATTGATCGTTCTTTTTATAGTAATGTCTAAAACTGCTCGAACAACCCTATCTGGTCTCACCTCCCGCTTTCGCACAATAAAGGCATTTGGTGCGGAAGTCGAATTCAGCGAAGAGGGGGCGAGGCAACTGAGTCTCACCATTGATGAGACATTCGAAGAGTATAAGTCTCAAGCATATTCGGAATTTCGGCGACAATCTGAGGCAAATAAAATCCGCACGACATTAGAATCTGTATTAAAGAACCAAGAAAAACTAGTCATAAAAGGAAAAACTAACCCAACGTTGAGGTCAGAAATATTCTCGAGAATTGCCAGTGAGAAAATCCGGTGCACGATCCATGTCCCGGACTTGTTATTCGCTGATATGCTATATCAATTAATTGATTACTATCCGCGTGGAAGTGGAGCGGGGCGTCGATTTTCGGTACGATATGGGATAATTGGGCGGACGTGGCGAACTGCCGAATCGACTGGACAGGGGAAAACCTTTAACACCGAGGGCGATCTGGTTGAGAACTGGGGAATGACAGAAGAAGAGGCCGTGAATGCAGTGGGCAGTGCCGCAAAGCACTCATTACTTTGCGCACTATTGACAGAGGATAACGGAGACAACCTTGCCGTAATATTTGTTGATGCGCCAGGCGAAAATGTATTCGGAGACGATGACCAAGCAAAGGAACTTGCAGGGCAGCTAGCCAAAATATGTCAAACTCTCGGACTAACCAAGAAACTCAGCGAGATGCTATATGAGATTCGAAAGCGCGGAACAAAAATCAGTACGCAATAGTCACACACGCAGAGTAAGATACGAGGATCTTGCTCGAGAATACTACGATTCGGCTCGTCATCCGACTTGTCAGAATTTCCGCGCGGGAAGCGAGTTATACCTCAAACAAACCATTGAGATATCTAGATTTGACCAGTGCTCAGTTTGCGAATTGGGGGCAGGTTCGTCGCTCGTTGCGGAAATACTTGGCCCGGATTGGATCAAAAAAAACAAGCTGACTTTGCTCGATTCTTCCGCGTCTATGTTGGCGTATTCAAGCGCGTGGGCACAGTTTGGTGCCCAGCTTTTGATTGCAAACGCTGAAGATACTGCGCTTGATAGTTCATCATTTGATTTTATTGTATCTTCTCTAGGAGACCCTTACAACACTCGGGCGCTCTGGTTTGAGATTTCTAGAATACTGCGACCCGGTGGTTTTTGCCATTTCACCATTCCGTCATTCAGTTGGGCCAGCGAATTTCGAAGTAATGGCACAGAAGATCATTTGGATGTCGCAGAGTTTATTCTAAAGACCGGCGAGTCAGTGGCAGTTCAATCCTTAATCTATCCAGTTGAGAAACAGATTGATTTGATTCAGTCGTCGGGGCTCAGCGTGATTGAGACCTCCTGCATTACAATCCGGGACCTACCATCAATGCCAATTTCTCCCAAGTTGCTAGTCAGTGGCACTGAAACTCTGCCAATTGTCGACTGTTATACGATGCAAAAGCCCCACCCTAACTTTTGTTCTCCGAAGGAATGAGGTTCAAACGCGGCTATCGTATTCGATCAGGAGCGAACCCCTGGGATCGTCGGGATTCACCTGATGTAGATGATCCATGATCAGACTTGCTGGCCTAAGAGTTGAATACGCAATGGAAGAGGAAGGGCACGCCCAATGCCGCAGGGCGTGAACATTGCCGGCCTGTTGGCGCTGCTCGCCGCGCTGACCGCGTTCGCGGCCGCGCCGGCCTCGGCGCAGACCAATGACTGCCAATGGTCCTTCGACGGCGAATGCGACGAGCCGGAGATCGGCAGCGGTCTTTGCGCCCGGGGCACCGACGCCGCCGATTGCCAACCCCTGGCTGATGCCTGCCAGTTCTCCTTCGACGGGGAGTGCGACGAGCCGATCATCGGGACCGGCCTGTGCGCCGCCGGCAGCGACACCGGCGACTGCATCGCCGTCGCCAATAGCTGCGAACACGCCTTCAACGCGATCTGCGATGAGCCGGGCGGGACCGACCTCTGCGAAGCCGGCACCGATGCGCAGGATTGCGGGCCGCAGGACGTGGCCAGCCCCAACAGCTGCAAATTCGCCTTCGACGGGGAGTGCGACGAGGCCGGCACCGGCACCGGGGTGTGCGCCATCGGCACCGATACCGCCGATTGCCGGCGCCAGGCCATCGCCGGCGGCCCGGACAGCTGTCCCTTCGCCAATGACGGCGAGTGCGACGAGCCGGGTCTCGGCACCGGCAATTGCATGGCCGGCACCGACACAAGGGACTGCCGCGGCATCTCCGCGCCCTCGAACCTGGTCTTCCAGGTGCAGTCGCTGTTGCAGAGCCTGGGATACGATCCGGGCAGCGTCGACGGCCAGATCGGCCCGGCCACCCGCGACGCGATCCGCCACTTCCAGCGCGACCGCCGCCTGCCCCAGACCGGCCAGGCGACCCAGGACCTGCTGGACACGCTGCAGGGTCTTTATTGAGGGCGGGCGGGCAGTCGATTCCCGACCGACACAATTGTCATTCCCGCGAAGGCGGGAATCCAGACGTCACGCCGGCGAAGCGGGCACGAATGCGCCGACTGGATTCCCGCCTTCGCGGGAATGACAATTCTGGATGTGGGAAGGCGGACGCGTACGCCCGCCGCCGAACTACCGCAACATCGACTGCGCGGCAGTGAAGGGCAGGGTTACGAAGAAAGCGATCGCCTCGCCCTCGCTGATCACACTCTGCTCTTCGCGGTCGGGGGCCTTGCCGATCTGGACGAAGCTGCCGCCCGGCAGCGGGATGACCTGCCAGTCCTTGCCCGAATGCGGTCCGGCGAACAGCCGGCCCTGTCTCAATTCTCCGATGATGCGCTTGGCTTCGGTCTTGGTCATGGGTCCGGCGAAACTCTCGGTTGTCGTCCAACGGCAACCCGGATCGTCGGATGCGAACCGTTTAGGTTCCCTTAACGATTGGGATTTGACCGACGCGCAAATTCCGTTCGGGCCCATCGCCTCATACCCCAGTCGTCATCGCGAGCGAAGCGCGGCGATCCACTCTTTCGGCCAACAGTGGATTGCCGCGCCGCCTGCGGCTCCTCGCAATGACGACAGAGGCAAACGGACGCCGGAATCAGACCTTGTTGATCGGCAGCTTCAGGTAGGAGACGCCGTCCTCCTCCGGCGGCGGGAGCTGGCCCGCGCGCATGTTCACCTGCACCGAGGGCAGCAGCAGCTTCGGCATGCCCAGGCACTTGTCGCGCTCGGTGCGCATCTTCACGAAGTCCGCCTCGCCGACCTCGCCGCCGACATGGATGTTGTCGGCGCGCTGCTCCGCCACCGTGGTCTCCCAGGCGAAATGGTCGCGCCCCGGCGCCTTGTAGTCGTGGCAGAGGAACAGCCGGGTCTCCGGCGGCAGGTCCAGGATGCGGCGGATCGAGTGATACAGCGCGGTCGCGTCGCCGCCGGGGAAATCCGCCCGGGCGGTCCCGAAATCGGGCATGAACATGGTGTCGCCGATGAAGGCGGCGTCGCCGATCACATAGGTGACGCAGGCCGGCGTATGGCCGGGCGTTTCGATCACCCGGGCCGCGATCTCGCCCAGTCGGAAACGCTCCTCGTCCGCGAACAGGTGGTCGAACTGCCGCCCGTCGGTGCTGAAGGACGGCTCGGCATTGAACACGGTCTTGAAGACCGACTGCACATCGTTGATATGGCTGCCGATGCCGATCCGGCCGCCGAGATGCTCCTTCAGGTAGGGCGCGCCGCTCAGATGGTCGGCATGGACATGGGTCTCCAGGACCCACTCGACGGTGAGGCCGTTCTCCTTCACATGGGCGATGATCGCGTCGGACGGCCCGGAATCCGTCCGCCCGGACGGAGAGTCGAAGCCCATCACCGAGTCGATGATGGCGCAACGCCCGGTCTTGGGGTCCGACACCACATGCGACGCCGTGTTGGTCGGCTCGTCGAAGAACGTCTTTACCTCCGGGTTCATCCTTCCCTCCGTCGTTCGGCCCGATCGCCCTGCCAGTGAAAATAGGACGGCGATCCCTCTTGCCTATATATTAGATATATCTCATATTCGAAAAGAGGAATATTCGCGGCACGCCGAGTGCCGCCGACATCAGGAGCATTGTCCCACATGACCATGGCCACATTGCGCGAAATCAACGCCCCAACCCTGAAGCGGTGGCTCGACGAGGACAAGGCCGTGCTGATCGACATCCGGGAGCCGGACGAGCATGCCCGCGAGCATATCGCGGGATCGCGCCTGGTGCCGCTGTCCGGCTTCGACGCGGCCGACTTTCCGGGCGATCGCGACAAGATCGCCGTCTTCCACTGCAACTCGGGCAACCGCACCTGCACCCTGGCATCGCAGGTTCTTGGACTGGGCTTTGCCGAAATCTACCACCTCGAGGGCGGACTCCAGGCCTGGAAGTCGGCCGGGCTGCCGGTGGAACGCAATCCCAGGGCGCCGATCAGCATCATGCGTCAGGTCCAGATCACCGCCGGATCCCTGGTCCTGCTCGGCATCGTCCTGGCCGCGCTGGTCTCGCCCTGGTTCGCCGCGCTCAGCGCCTTCGTCGGTGCCGGGCTCGTCTTCGCCGGCGCCAGCGGAACCTGTGCGCTCGCCTCGATTCTGGGCCTGATGCCCTGGAACCGCCGTTTCCGCACGCCGGTCAGCGACACGCTCGCGGCGGCCGGTTCGTAGGCGCCCCTACATCACCGCGCCGATCTGCCAGGGGATGAATTCGGAATCGCCGAAGCCCTGGGCCTCGCTCTTGGTCGGCGCGCCCGACGCGATGTCCAGCGCCAGGTCGAAGATGCGGCGGCCCATCTCGTCCAGGCTCACACCCTCGTCGATGATCGCGCCGCAGTTCACGTCCATGTCCTCGGACATGCGCTCATACATGGCGGCGTTGGTGGCCAGCTTCATGCAGGGCGCGGGCTTGAAGCCGGAGACCGAGCCGCGACCGGTGGTGAAGCAGACCAGATTGGCGCCGGACGCGACCTGGCCGGTCACCGAGCACGGGTCGTAGCCGGGGCTGTCCATGAAGGTGAAGCCCTTGGCCGTCACCGGCTCGGCGTATTTGTAGACGCCGACCAGGTTGGTGGTGCCGCCCTTGGCCGCCGCGCCCAGCGACTTCTCCAGGATCGTGGTCAGCCCGCCGCGCTTGTTCCCCGGCGACGGGTTGTTGTTCATCTCGCCGCCATTGCGGGCGGTGTAGTCCTCCCACCAGCGGATGCGCTCGACCAGGGTCTCGCCGATCGCCTGGCTCGCTGCGCGCCGGGTCAGCAGGTGCTCCGCGCCGTAGATCTCCGGCGTCTCTGCCAGGATCGCGGTGCCGCCATGGCGGACCAGCGTGTCGGCGGCGACGCCCAGCGCCGGGTTGGCGGTGATGCCGGAATATCCGTCCGAGCCACCGCATTGCAGCGCGAGGGTGAGCTCGCTCGCCGGCACCGTCTCGCGCCGGGCCTGGTCGGCCACCGGCAGCATCTCGGCGATCATCGACACGCCGCGCTCCACGGTCTGCCGGGTGCCGCCGGAGGATTGGATGTTCATGGTCTGGAACAGCGGGCCGCGCTCGATCCCGTAGGCCTCCAGCAGGAAGTCGATCTGGTTGACCTCGCAGCCCAACCCGACCATCAGGATGCCGGCGAAGTTGGGATGGCGGGCATAGCCCCACAACACCCGCTGCAGGTTCTCGTACCCCTCGCCGCTATCGGCCATGCCGCAACCGGTGGAATGGGTCAGCGCGACCACGCCGTCGACATTGGGATATAGGTCGCGGACCTGCTCCTCGGCAGCGCGGGCGATGTAGCGGGCCACGGTCGCCGAGCAGTTGACGCTGGTCAGCACGCCGACATAGTTGCGCGTCCCGGCCTTGCCGTTCGGCCGGCGGTAGCCCTGGAACGTGGCGCGCTCGGCCTCCGGCACGAACCCGGTCGGCCGCGCCTCCGCGCCGAAGGCATAGTCGCGCTCGAAGTCTTGCATCTCGACATTGTGGACATGCACATGCTCGCCGGCCGCGATGGGCTCGCTGGCGAAGCCGATGATCTGGTCGTATTTACGGATCGGATCGCCGGCCGCGATCGCCGCCGTGGCCAGCTTGTGGCCGACCGGGATGTGACCGCCGGCGGTGACCGATTCCTCCGGGACCGCGGTCCCCGGCAGGATATCGGCGCGGGCAACGACCACGTTGTCGGCCGGGTTCAACCGGATGGTCAGCGATGCTGAACCGGACATGGCGAAGACTCCAGGGATTTCCTTGTCGGCGAAACGTACACCTCCGGGACCGCCGCGGAAACTGCGGCTCACACAAAGATGTACCGGTCACCATCCGGCAGCCCTGCGAACGCGTCACCGAGCCGGCTGGGAGTTCGGCTTTACAGCGCGTTTACCATGACTCCCTACGATCGCGCCGACTGCACGCCCGGAGCGCACACATGTCCAGCTCCAGAATTCTGTTCATGCTCGCCGTATTCGCGGCCGCCAGCATCTACTTCGCCGTGACGGACGGCCCCGGCGACCGCGGGTCGGAGAAGCAGCCGCACGCGGATGTCGTTCCGGTCCATGTCGGCGATCCCGAGATGAACGCCGCCATCGACCGCGCCCGATCCACCGTCGGCGCGTTCGTCGAACGCCTGCCGGCGCTCCAGGCGTCCGGCGCGAGTGTCAGCATCAAGTTTCCGCTGACCGAGAACGGCGAAACCGAGCATGTCTGGGTCGGGAACCCGCGGATCGACGGGCGCAATTTCACCGGCTATCTGGCCAGTGTGCCCGTCAACCTGCCCAGCTGGTCCCAAGGCGACCGGATCTCCGTGCCGATCGAGGACATCAGCGACTGGATGGCCCTGACCGGCGGCACGCTGTATGGCGGCTTCACCATCCACGTTGTCCACGACCGCATGCCGCCCGGTGAGCAACGGGCGATGGCAGCGCGCATGGGCATCAAGTTTCCCGACCGGCCGGTCGTCTGGAACTAGTCCGGCGCCCCGGACCGCGCCCGATAGCCGTACGCCCACCGGCTCCCACCATCGGCGCTGGTGACCACATCGTGCACCGCACCCGCCGGAATGAAGACCTCCTCGCCGATCGCCGGCCGGTGCACCGCACCCGCCACGGTGATGGTGACCGCACCCTCCAGGGGCACCACGATCTCATCGACCTCATGCACGAAGCCGAGCCATTCCTGCCCCGGTGGGTCGACGAAGATCCCGAAGCTGTATCCGCGCTCGGTGAAGCTGCGCTCAAGAGTACTCAGATCGACGGTCATGACGGCTCTCCTGAACGAATTCGTATCCCCGCGATCAACGCCGGCGGCATTTGAGGCATGGACCAATTCAACTACAATTCACACATGAATCCAGTTGAGCCCGCCACCGCGGAGACCCTGGCAAAGCGTTATGTCTGGTGGCAGGACGCCGGAACGACGCTGCGTGCTCCGGAGACCCTGCTTCGCCAGATCCTCTGCCTGGGCACGGCCGACGACTATGCCGCCGCCCTTGAAATCTGGGGCGAGCCGGCCTTCCGAGACGCGCTTCAATCAGCGCCGCCCGGTACGATCGATGCGCGGTCGTGGCACTATTGGCACCTGCATTATGGATTGCCGGAACCACCGCAAAGCAAACGCCAATTCTCATGACACTCTATCTGGAGATACTGCCGGTCGGGCAGCGCGAATTCTGGGACCGTGCGATCACCGACGTGCCGCGCCATTTCGTGCTTTACGGGGGAACGGCCGTCTCCCTTCGCTGCGGACACCGCACATCGGTCGATTTCGATTTCTTTTCGCACCGGCCCCTGGACGAGCCGGCGCTCAGAGCCGCCGTGCCGGTCATTGACGGCGGAACAGTCCTGACCAAGGGGCCGAACACGCTGGTGACGTCGGTGCCAATCGGTGGCGAACCGGTGAAGCTGTCCTTCTTCGGAGACATCGGCTTCGGGCGCGTCGGCGATCCCGACAGGCCGCCCGGCGGGCCGGCCATCGCCTCGCCGCTCGACCTGCTGGCAACCAAGCTGAAGGCGCTGCACGATCGCATCGAGGCGAAGGACTATCTGGATATCGAGGTCCTGCTCCGCAACGGGCTGGATCTCACCCAGGGCCTCGCCGCCGCCCGCGCCCTGTTCGGAAACCAGCTCAATCCGATCGACACGGCCAAGGCCGTCTCCTGGTTCAAGGACGGCGGGCTTGAAGGCACGCTGACTAACACGACGCGCGCCTATCTCGAGAAGAGCGCGGCGAAAGCCAATCCGACGGTCGTACCGCTGGCGATCCGCTCGCAGTTCCTGTCCGAGGCCCAGTAGACCGTCGCGGCCACACCACCCCTACCCCTTCACCGCACCCAAGGTCAGGCCGCGGACGATGTAGCGCTGAGCCAGCAGGGCGATCACCACCGGCGGGATCATGGCGATCAGCGAGCGCACGGCCATGAACCAGAACTGCACGCCGCGGGTGTCGACGGCGCCGGCCATGTGGACGGGGATCGTGCGGGCGTCGCGGTCGGCGAGCGTGATGGCGAACAGGAACTCGTTCCAGGCGAAGGCGAAGATGATCAGGCCGGTGGCGGCGACCGCCGGCAGGGAGAGCGGCAGGGCGATGCGCAGGAAGGCCTGCCCGAAGCTGGCCCCGTCCACAAACGCCGCCTCCTCCAGCTCGATCGGTAGGTCCAGGAAGGTCTGGCGCACGATCACCACCACGAAGGGCAGGATGAAGGTGGCGTTGATCAGGATCAGCGCCAGATGGGTATCGTAGAGGCCGAGCGTCTGCACGATCAGGAAGAACGGGATCACCGTGGCGACCGGCGGCAGCACCCGCTGGGACAGGAACCAGACCGTCAGGTCCTTGTTCGGGATGCGCTTGAAGCGGAACCGCGCCAGGGCATAGGCGGCCGGCAGGCCGAGCAGCAGCGCCAGGAGCGTGGCGCAGATCGCGATGATGGTGGAGTTCACCAGGGCGTTGACCGATTCCGGCGTGGAAAGCTGGTCGATCCAGTTATTCAGCGTCGGGTCGAAATCGAGCCAGGGGAAACCGATGCCGCTGACCGTGAAGGTATCCACCGGGTTGCGCAGGCTGGTCGAGGCCGCCCAGTAGATCGGAAAGAACACCACCAGTGCTGCGAAGATCGCCAGCAGCGAGTAGATCGCTTCGGTGAAGCCGCTCTTGCGTGTGACTGCCGCCATGCCCGCCTCCTCAGTAGATCTGCCGGAGGCGGTTGAAGAAGATCGTGACGATGATCATCACCACGATCAGCATGCAATAGGCCATCGACGAGGCGTAGCCGACATCGAAGTATCGAAGCCCCGTTCGGAAGGCGAGGAACGAATAGGATTGGGTGGCAACGCCCGGTCCGCCGCCGGTGAGCGCGAAGGGGATGTCGAACAGCTTCAGCGCCTCGGCCAGCCGCAGCAGCAGGACGATGATGATCACCGGTTGCAGCAGCGGCAGGGTGATGTTCACGAAAATCTGCCAGCCGGATTCCGTTTCCAGCCGGGCCGCGTCCAGCAGTTCCTCGTCCATGCCCTGAAGGGCGGCGAGGAAGACCAGGAAGGCGAACGGCGTCCACTGCCAGACATCGACCAGGATCACCGACACCAGGGCCCAGTCTGGATTCGACAGCCACGGGATGCCGGTGAAGCTGAGCGGCCCGCCCTCCTCGTAAAAGATCGTGAAGAACAGGTACCCGACCGCGATCGGCGTGGCGAAGATCGGCAGAATCATCACCGATCTGAGCAGGCCACGGGCCGGCAGTGCCCGGTTGAACAGGACCGCCAGCGCCATGCCGAGCGTCAGTTGAATCGTCACCGCCGACAGCACGAAGATCGTCGTCACCCGCACCGCGGACTTGGCCTGGTCGTCCCGGAAGATGCGGGTGAAATTGCTGAAGCCCTGAAACGTCCATTCCCGGATGTTCTCGCGCTCGATGACGGTGCGCATGCGCGGCTCGCCGCGCCGGTTGAGGACCGGATTGCCCTCCTCGTCCACCATCGGCACCCGCTCGCGGGTCACCTCCATCCGGTCCTCGATCTTGGAGAAGCTGAGGCCCAGCGAATAGGCGAGCGGGAACACCGTGAAGGCCAGCACCCAGATCACGGCCGGCAACAGGAAGATGAAACGGGCGGGACGGCTCCACATCGGCGTTGCGACCTGCGTGTGGCGTGACGAAACGGATGATCGGGGGAAAAGGGCGGCCGGGGCGCAAGGCCCCGGCCGTACGGTTGCTCGGGCCCGCTACCCGTCGTAGCCGATGGCGTCGTGATACAGACGCATCTGCTCGTCGCGGCCCAGCCGGTCGGTGATCTCCTCCCAGGTCGCGGCGGTGGCATCCAGCGCCTCCTGCGCCGTCATATCGCCGGCCATGGTCGCCGACAGGTTCTTGTCCAGGATGTCCCAGTACTCGAAGGTGCCGGGGATCCTGAGATAGGTCAGCATGGTCGGGGCGTAGAACGTGTCGTAATACGCCTGGGTGTAATCGCCCACGTCATTGGCATTCCAGCCGGCGGCGACATAGTCCTCGACCTTGGCCTGACCCAGCGGCTCCAGGAACTGGTACGAGTATCCGGGATCGACGCCGGTCCAGCCGTAGCTGGCGTTCCACATCGACACCGGCTTGATCGCCATCAGCGCCAGCAGCGAGTAGGTCGCCTCCGGGTTCTCAGAGTAGGCCGACACGACGCCGTGCCAGGACCCGCCGGTGGTGTTGCCGACATGGCGGCCTTCCGGCGCATCGACCCAGGCCTCGGTCTCGAAGTCCCAATACTGCTCGGCGACCGGCAGGACCGAGGAGCCCAGCAGGCCCTTGATCCGAGACCGGTCCTCATCCTGGACCAGCGAGCCGACATCGCCCCAACTGAAGACGAAGACCGACTTGCCGCGCAGGAAGTAGTCCCAGGCCTCGCCCAGGCTCCAGCCGACCTGTGCGGCCGGGCCGGTTTTGTGCAGCTCCTGCAGGAACTCCAGCGCCGCGACATGGCCCGGGCTGTTGATCAGCGGGGTCATGTCGGTCGGGTCGAACCAATAGACGTTGTCGTGCTGGGTGACGCCGTCGCCCGGATTGATGACGAAGGAGGCCGACAGGGACTGGAAGTGATAATGCCCCTGCTCACCGACCTTCAGGTGCAGGACGGTGCCGGAATCCGGATCCGCGTCGTTGCTGTCCCAATTCTTGCCGTTGAAGAAATTGGAGATGTCGAGCACCTGCTGCCAGGTCTGCGGCGGCACCGGGATGTCATAGCCGTACTCGGACGCGAACTGGCTGTTCCAATTCGCATCGGTCAGCACGTCCTTGCGATAGTACAGCACCTGGCCGTCGGCATCGTTCAGCGTGCCGTAGATGTCGTCACCCCAGGTGTGCAGGGTCTGCAGCGAGGGCGGCATGTCGTCCAGGGTCCATTCCGGGAATTCGCCGCTGTCCATCAGGTCGTTGATCGGGAAGCCGTAATTGCCCTCTGCGATGTCGCCATACCAGAACGCGCCGACCATGAAGGCGTCGTACTGGCCGGTGCCGTTGCGCAGGTCCAGCATCATCTTGGTGTAGTGCTCACCGAAGGGCAGCTCGACGATGTTGAGCTTTCCGCCCGACAGCTCCTCCCAGATCGGCCGGAACGTGTAGAGCGGGCCGGAGATGCCGCCCTTGGGGCCGCTGTTGTTCACCGTCACGGTGATCTCCGCGCCCTCGAACGGCGCCTCGCCGGGCCCGAACAGCGCGCCGAGCTCACCGGGAGCCGTGGCGATCACCGTGCCGTCGTCGAGAATGAGATCGGCGCCACCGTCGTCGCGCCAATTGACCGTCTGGGCCGACGCCGACGCCACGCCGAGCGCGGTCACCGCCGTAGCCAGCAACAAGGTCTTGAATACCGACATCTGTCCTCCTCCCATTATTCGGCCTTCTTGGGCCGTGGTTTGATTGGTTCGGGCGCGTGCCTGCGCCCGTCTTCCGGGTCTCTTCTCCTTCCCTCAGCCTGCCGCAATCTGTTCGATCAGCCTGTTCACGTCCGGCGCCGCCTCCATGTGGACCATGTGGCCCTTGTCGTCGAAGACATGCACCGCGACGCCATCGGGCAGGCCATCGCCGTGAGCGGCCGGCACGATCCGGTCCTCCCGGCCCCAGACCGCCTGGATCGGCACGGCGATGTCGCCCAACCGGTCGCGCGCAGACCAGGCCTGCCGCGCATCGGCAAAGGCCGCGCCGGCGATTGCCCGCAGCGCCGCGTCGACCCCGTCCAGCCGCTTGTAGCGCAGGATGTCCTCCAGCATGTCGCGGCTGACCAGGGACGGGTCGGCGAACAGCATCTGGATCACCGGCTTGATGTCCTTGCGCCGGGCCGCGGTGATGAAGCCGTTGATGTAATCGTCGGCGATCTCCGCGCCGAGCCCGGCGCTGCACACCAGGGTCAGCGACCGGGCCCGCGCCGGATTGGACAGCGCAAGGCCCATGGCGATGGCGCCCCCCAGCGAGTGGCCCACCAGATGCGCCGACTCCAGCCCGACGGCGCCCATGAAACCGTCGACAGCCGCGACCAGGGACTCCACGTCGCCGGCGCCGACCTCCTTGGCCGAGCCGCCATGGCCCGGCAGGTCGATCGCGTAGACGACGTGCCCCTCGGCCAGCATGGGCTGGTTGAACATCCAGTTGTTCAGATCGCCGCCGAAGCCGTGGATCATCAGGATCGCCGGGCCGTCCTCGCCCATCTTCAGGTAGCGGATCGACCGGCCGTCGACGTCGACAATCTCCGGCTCCGGCGCCGCCTCGCCCTCCTCGGCATCCTCGGGGACCTCGACCACGAACTCGTCGACGAAGGCCTGGATGGCGTCGTCACCGATCTCGGCCGGCGCGATCACCCCCAACAGGGCGCCGACCGGCAGGGTCTCGCCCTCCTGGGCACAGATCCGGCGCAGCACACCGGTCTGGTCGGCCTCCACCGCATTGGTGATCTTGCTGGTCTCGATGTCCATGATCTCGGTACCCGGCGACACCGCATCGCCCTCGCCGACCGCCCAGCTGGCAACCTTGCCCTCGGTCATGGCAAGGCCCCATTTCGGCATGGTGATCGCCTGGATGTCGCTCATGCCCATGGCCTCATGCGTCGACCTTGTCCGGCATGATCGCCGACACCGCCTCGGTCACCGAGGAGGCGTTGGGGATATAGAGATCCTCCAGCGACGAGGCGAAGGGCACCGGAATGTGCGGCGGGCTCACCATCTTCACCGGCGCCTTCAGGTGCTCGAAGGCGTCCTGGGCCACCTGCGCGGCGATGTCGGTCGCCATGTTGCAGCGCGGGCTGGATTCGTCGACGACGACCAGCCGGCCGGTGTTCTCCACGCTCTCCAGGATGGTGTCGATGTCCAGCGGCGATGTCGTGCGCGGGTCGATCACCTCGCATTCGACGCCCTTGGCCGACAGGCCCTCGGCCGCCTCCATGGCGATATGGACCATGCGCGACAGGGCAACGATGGTCACGTCGTCGCCGTCACGGACGATGTTGGCCTCGCCGAACGGGATCTTGTAGGGCTCGTCCGGCACCTCTTCTTCCATGTCGTAGAGCATCTTGTGCTCGAAGAAGACCACCGGGTCGTCGTCGCGGATCGCCTGGATCAGCAAGCCCTTGGCCTCGTACGGCCCGGACGGCATGACGCATTTCAGCCCGGGGATGTGGGTGAAGATCGGATAGAGGCACTGGCTGTGCTGGGCGGCGGCGCGGAAGCCGGCGCCGATCATGGTGCGGATCACCATGGGCGTGACCGCCTTGCCGCCGAACATGTAGCGGAACTTGGCGGCCTGGTTGTAGATCTGGTCGAAGCAGACGCCCATGAAGTCGACGAACATCAGCTCGGCGACGGGGCGCAGGCCGGTGGCGGCGGCCCCGGCAGCGGCGCCGACGAAGCCGGATTCGGTGATCGGCGTATCGAGCACCCGGGTCCGGCCGAATTTCGCTTCCAGTCCCTTGGTGACGCCCAGCGGGCCGCCCCAGGCGTCGTCCTCTCCGGGCGCGCCTGCGCCGCCGGCAACGTCCTCGCCCATCAGCACGACGGTCTCGTCGCGCTCCATTTCCTGCATCAGCGCCTCGTTGATGGCCTGACGATAGGACTTCTTTGACATGATCGTACCCTCGTGAAATCGGTCGCGGCGGTCAGTAGGACACGTAGACGTCGGTCAGCAGGTCGGCCTTCGACGGCATCGGGGCCGCCTTGGACTCGCTCACCGACTGGTCGATCTCGGCCTTGGCGGCCGCGTCGATCTCGTCCAGCTGTTCCGCTTCCAGCAGGCCGGCTTCGGTGACCCGCTGACGGAAGATGTCCAGGCAGTCGATGGTGGCGCGCAGCTTCTCCACCTCGCCATCGCCGCGATAGGTCTGGGCATCGCCCTCGAAATGGCCGTAGTAGCGGTTGAGCTTGACCTCGACCAGGCTCGGCCCGTCGCCGTTGCGGGCCCGCTCGATGACCTCGCGGGCGACGTCGTAGACGGCAAAGAAGTCGTGCCCGTCGACCTGGTGGCCCGGCATGCCGAAGGCCTCGGCCCGCTTGACGATCTCGCCGGACGAGACCGACCAGCTGCTGGCCGTGGACTCCGCATAGCCGTTGTTCTCGAAGACGAAGACCGCCGGCAGCTCCCACACCGTGGCCAGGTTCATCGCCTCGAACGTCGTGCCCTGGTTGGAGCCGCCGTCGCCGACGAAGGCGATCGCCACGCCGCCGGTGCCCAGCGTCTTGGCCGACAGGGCCGCGCCACAGATCAGCGGCGGCCCGCCGCCGACGATGCCGTTGGCGCCCATCATGCCCTTGGACAGATCGGCGATGTGCATGGAGCCGCCCTTGCCGCCGCACAGTCCGTCCTTGCGGCCGTAGATCTCCATCATCATACCGCGGACGTCGCAGCCCTTGGCGATGCAGTGGCCGTGGCCGCGATGGGTGCTGGCGATGCGGTCCCGATCGTCAAGCTGTGAGCAGAAACCGACGGCGGAGGCTTCCTCGCCGGCGTAGAGATGCACGAAACCGGGTATCTCGCCGGTGGCGAATTCATTGTGCACACGATCCTCGAACTCGCGGATCGTGCGCATGGCACGGTAAGCCTTGAGCAGTTCTTCCCTGCTGAGCTGCATGCGATCCTCCCTAAGCGGCCCCCAATCGCGCATGGGCGGCCATGATCGGCTATGTCGGTTTCGTTCGCAGTTTTCTAATTATCTGGCGCCGGGTGCCGCGAAACCGACCGATGTTACCGTTAAAACGTTTCAATGGGCAACGGGTTGCATGCGCGATCAAGCACTTGGTCAGCCCGCGAAGCGCGGTTCCGGCAGCCCGGCGGTCTCGACGTCCAGGGCGAACAGCCCGCCGGCCAGCGGGCCGCGCTCAAGTGCTGCGGCATCGAGATGGATCGAGGCCGAGGTGACATAGAGCGTCTTCAGATCCGGGCCGCCCAGCATGCAGCTCGTGGGGCGCTGCACCGGCATCACCACCTCCCGGTCGATCCGGCCGGAGGGGTCGTAGCGCACGATGCGCCAGCCATCCCAGACCGCCGACCAGACATAGCCCTCGGAGTCGACGGTCAGCCCGTCCGGATAGCCCGCACCCTCGGGCACCTCGGCGAAGACCCGACGGTTCGCGATGGCGCCGCTGCCCGGATCGAAATCGTAGGCCCAGATCGTACGCACCGGGGAATCCGTGAAATACATCGTGCGGTCGTCGGGGCTCCAGCCGATGCCGTTGGAGACGGTCGCGCCATCCTGCATCGACTGGACCGACCCGCCCGGGTCGAGGCGATACAAGGTGCCCAGCGGCTCGGCCTCGGCATCGTTCAGGGTGCCGGCCCAGAACCGACCCTGGCGGTCGGCCGCCCCGTCATTGAAGCGATTGTTGGGAAGGTTGGCTTCCGGATCGGATTGTTGGGTGACGGCCCCGGTCTCCAGATCGAGAAAGGCGAAGCCGGTCCTGAGCGCCACGACCATGCCGCCCTGCTCGCGCAAGGCCATGCTGCCGATGTCGCTCGGCAGCGGCCAATGCCCGGTCTGGCCTTCGGTTGGATTGAAGCGGTAGATCGCCGGCCGCTTGATATCGAGCCAGTAGAGCACGCCCTCCACCGGGCTCCAGACCGGCCCCTCACCTAGAATCGCATCCGCCTGCTGAACGCACCGCACCTCGTCCGACATCGCCTGGTCCCCCGCACATCGCCCCCCAGCCCGGCGATGGTGGCGCAGTCCAATAATGCGAAGCAAGCGGCAGCATTGCTACTTTATTCCGGCAGCACGACCCCGATCTTGGCCATCAGGCCGCCATCGACCTTGTATTCGCCGCCAGTGCAGAAGGACGCGCGCGGGCCGGCCAGGAAGGCGATCAGTTCGGCCACCTCCTCGATGCGGCCGACCCGGCCGATCGGGTGCATGGCGCCCCAGCTCGCGACGGTCTCGTCCTCGGTCTTGTCGCCCTTGTTCTCCGAGGCGGCGAAACGCAGCATCGGCGTGTCGATGGAGCCGGGGCAGACGGCATTGACGCGGATGTTGTCGGCGGCGTGGTCCTGGGCCATGGCGCGGGTCAGGGCCAGCATGCCACCCTTGCTGGCGGCATAGGCGGCGACATTGGTCTGGCAGGCCAGGCCCTGCACCGAGGCGATGTTGACGATCGCCCCGCCGCCGCGCCGGCGCATTTCCGGAATGGCGAAATGGGCCATGCGGTAGGCGCCGGTCAGGTTGACGCTGAGCACCTGCTCCCAGGCCGCCTCGTCCATGGTCTCGACGGTGCCGTAAGGCTGGATGGCGGCAGAGTTGACCAGAATGTCGACGCCGCCGAACCGGTCGGCCGCGAAGGCGATAGCGTCGCGACAGGAGTCCATCGACGCGACATCCGCGACCCTGGCTGCCGCGCTCAGACCCGCCGCGGTCAAACCGGCCTCGGCCTCGCGAAGGGGGCCATCTTCATGGCCGCACAGCACGACGCTTGCACCATCTTTGGCAAAGCGTCGCGCGGCACCCAACCCGATGCCGGTCCCGCCACCGGTGATCACCGCGACCTTGCCCTCGAATTCGCCCATGGATGTTGTCCTCCGGAAGTCTTCTTTGACCCCTCACCTTCCCACGGCTTCGCCGCAGGTCCCTTCCTCTCCCACAAGGGGAGAGGGGAAACAACAACGGCATGCCTAGATTGCCCCTCTCCCCTTGTGGGAGAGGGAGGGACCCGACGCGAAGCGTTGGGAGGGTGAGGGGTTTCACGACAACTCTGCCCGGCGTCAGCCGGGCTCAACCGCTGCGCAGGCCGCGCCAGATGTCGATGAGGTTGCGGTAGTTGGCGGCCATGCGGTCGACGGCGGCGGCATCGTCGAGGCGGCCGGCGAACCAGTCCTCCGCCGTGGTGCCGAAGATGGTGCGGCCGACGGCGAAGCCCTTGCAGAGCGGCTGTTTCGCCGCGACCGCGAAGCTTGCCTTGAGCTCCTCCGCCGGCGCGTCGAGGCCAAGCAGCAGGATGCCGCGGCAATGCGGATCGTTCTCTCCGATCACCCGCTGGATTTTGGCCCAGCCCTCCTCACTGGCCGAAGGCAGCTTCCACCAGTCGGGATACACCCCGATCTCGTAGAAGCGCTGGAGCGACCGCGCCACCGTGAGGTCGTCGGACGGCATGTCCTTGGGCGGGATGACCTCCAGCAGCAGCTCGTGGCTGGTCTCGCGGCAGGCCTCGAACAGGGTCGCGACCTGGCGCTCCTGCTCGGCGCGCAGCGCCGCGTCATGGTCCGGGTGATAGAACACTAGGCACTTCACGACATGTTCGACCGGCCACTCCCGAAGCGTCACGCCGACATCGGCGCCGCCCTCGAAGCGCAGCGGAATGGAGCCCGGCAATTCGATCGGCCGGCCGATCCAGCAGCCGGAACCGGTCGCCTCAAACAGGGCACCGCGGCCCAGCCGGCCGTCCAGCAGGATGCCGAAAGAGGGCAGCACGCCGCCGGCCTTGCGCGCCGCCTTCCAGGCCAGCGACTTGAAGGCGCCAATCCGCTCCGCATCGGCGCCGTGCCGTTGGGCGATCTCCTCGAACTGGCTGCGGTGGTCGAACGCCATGGCGCAGACCTCGGGCCAGTCGCGGCTGCGGTTTGTGGCCCAGTGGATGTGGTTCAGCCCGGGGTCCTCGCGCAGCCGGTAATGGTCGCTGCCGTGATCCAGGAAGTGCTTCAGCTCGGTCCAGCTCGGCACCGCCGGGGCGCAGCCGTGCCGCGAGACCGCGAAGGCGCCGCAGGCATTGGCGAAGCGGCAGGCCTCCTCCAGCGGCTCGTCGCGCAGATAGCCGCGCAGGAAGCCGCTCATGAAGGCGTCGCCGGCGCCCAGCACGTTGTAGACGTCGACCGGGAAGCCCGGGCCCTTCACCCCGTCCTCGATGTCGTCGGGGATGGCGCCGGGAAAGGCGACGCAGCCCATGGGACCGCGCTTGCAGACGATGATCGCCCGGGACAACTCGCGCAGCTTGCGGATCGCCGCCAGGGTGTCGGTGGTGCCGCCGGCGATGTGGATCTCCTCCTCGGTGCCGACGATCACGTCGCAATCGGCGACGATGGTCTGGAGGTGCCGGCTCACCGCGTCATCGGCGACGAAGCGCTCCTCGCCCAGCCCGTGGCCGGTCAGGCCCCAGAGGACCGGGCGGTAGTCGATGTCGAGGACGACCCGGGTCCCATGCTCCCGTGCCAGCTTGACGGCCTTGCGGCTGGCGGCGTCGACCTCCGGCGTGGAGAGATGGGTGCCGGAGACCAGCACCGCCTTGGCCGAGGCAATGAAGGGCGCGTCGATGTCGTCGGCGCTGATCGCCATGTCGGCGCAGTTCTCGCGATAGAAGATCAGCGGGAAGACGTGCTGGTCGCGGATGCCCAGGATGACCAGCGCCGTCAGCCGCTCCGGATCGGTGATCACATGGCTGGTGTCGACGCCCTCGCGGGCCACCTGCTCGCGGATGAAGCGGCCCATATGCTCGTCGCCGACCCGGGTCACCAGGGCCGATTTCAGACCCAGCCGGGCGGTGCCGACGGAGATGTTGGTCGGGCAGCCGCCGACATATTTGGCGAAGCTCGCCATGTCCTCCAGCCGGCCGCCGACCTGCTGGCCGTAGAGATCGACCGATGACCGGCCGATGCAGATGACGTCGAGCGGCCTGTCGGAAGGGGTTTCGCCGGACATCTCAGCCCTCGTCGAAGCGGGTGATCGGGGTCGGGCGGTCGCCGGTCTGGGGCGGTTTGTCGCTGTCCTGCAGCGTCATCGCGGACGACCCTCCTCTGCACAAGTTCTTCGCACGGGCGAACGGGCGTCACCCTTGGATACCGCACAATGAAACAAAAATTCTATCCGAGTGGCAAGGCCGGAATGCAGGTTCAATCCGGCCGCTCAGCCCTCGCCGTCCGCCTGGCCGGCCTCCGTCGCCACCTTCTGCCCGAGGCCGACCACCAGCGACATTGCCAGGCACATGCTGGCCGTCAGCGAGCGGAAGGCCTGCACCTGCGCCTCCTCCACCTCGAAACTGACGGTGGCCAGCGGGGTCAGGGGGCTGAGCGGATTGTCGGTGATGCCGATGATGGGAATGCCGGCATCCTTCGCGGCCTGCACCGATTTCAGGGTCTCCGGCGCATAGGGCTTGTAGCTGACGGCGATCAGCGCGTCGCCGGGCGCCATGGCGTAGACCTGCTCGGCCAGCATGCCGCCGATGCTGTCCAGCAAATGGGTCCGGCGGTCCAGATGGCTCAGCGCATAGGCCAGATAAGCGGCCACCGGGAAGGCGCGCCGCTGGGCCACCACATGGATGATCTCGGCCGCGGCCAGGATGTCGGTCGCCGCGTCCAGGCTTTCCGGCCTCGTTTCGTCGCGCAGATGCTCGAGCGCCCGGATGCCGGCCTCGGCGAAATGGTCCAGGGCGCCGGCCGGGCTGTCGCCGCCGTCGCCTTCGGTCCGCAGGGTCTTGATGCGTTCGCTGTAGCTCGGCAGCCGGTCCACCAGACGGGAGCGGAACACCCGTTGCATGTCGCTGAAGCCGTCGAAGCCGAAGGCGTTGCCGAAGCGGATCAGGCTGGACGGGTGGACGCCGGCGCGATCGGCGATCACGGCGACGGTCTCCAAGGCCATGTCGTTCGGGTTCTCCAGGGCGTATTCGGCGATCTGCTGCAGCCGGCGGCTGAGGCCGGAATGACGCGCCGAGATCTCGGCGCGGAGTTCGTCATAGGTGCGCGGATGCGGTCCTGTCTTCATGGGCCCTCCTGCCTCGACCGTAACAGACATTCTATTTTGCCGATACGCTTGGAACATTTGGAAGCATTGTGAGACCGGTTTCAACGGTGCACAAGGCCGGCGAACGGCGATAGGCTGGGAAGAAAGCGCTTTACAGGGCAACTTGGAATGTGCATTCTATCGAGAAGAAAAAGTGAAACTTGCGTTTTAAGCAAGGAGCCTTGGGAGGTGCAACCCGGTGCGAGCGACCCAATACCCACGCTCTCCGCCCGTTTGACGTCGTCCCGGCTGGCTTTTGCCAGGCCCGGTCATTGACGCGCAACGGCAGGTCCCCATGGCGGTCCACCTAGGGAGGGACCGGATGAAATTCGCGAAGACGCTCGTTGTCGCGCTGGCGATTGTCGCATCCCTGGCGGTCGCGCCCGCAATCGGCCAAGAGGAGGATATCCGCTTCATCGTGATCAGCCACGGTCAGGCAACCGATCCGTTCTGGACGGTCGTCAGAAACGGCATCGATGTCGCGGAGCAGGATATGGGTGTGAACGTGGAGTATCTGGCACCGGACACCTACAACCTCGTGCGCATGGCGCAGCTGATCGATGCCGCGGTCAGCGCCGAGCCGGACGGGCTGGTGGTGTCGATTCCCGATGCCGATGCCCTGGGCGACTCGATCCGCCGGGCGGTGGACAGCGGAATCCCGGTCATCTCGATGAATTCGGGCAGCGACGTCCGCAAGAGCCTCGGCGTGCGGGTCCATGTCGGCCAGACCGAGTACGAGGCCGGGTTCGGCGGCGGCGAGCGCTTCGCCTCGCTTGGCGTCGAGAAGGCCGTCTGCGTCAATCACGAGGTCGGAAACGTGGCGCTCGACCTGCGCTGCCAGGGCTTCATCGACGGCCTGGGCAAAAGCGATGTCGACGTGCTGGCGGTGAGCATCGATCCGTCGGATGTCCGCAATTCGGTGGCGGCCTATCTGGCGCGCAACCCGGATGTCGATGCCATCTTCGCGCTCGGACCGCTCTCCGCCGAACCGGCCCTGGCCGTTCTGGAGGATCAGGGGCTGGTCGGCACCATCACGCTCGCCACCTTCGACCTGTCGCCGACGGTGCTGCAGGCGGTCGATGACGGCCGGATGGCCTTCGCCATCGACCAGCAGCAATTCATGCAGGGCTATCTGCCGATCGTACTGCTGACCCTGAACCACAAATACGGGCTGTTGCCCGGCGGCGACGTGCTGACCGGCCCGGGCTTCGTCACGGGCGAGAACGCCGCCCGGGTCATCGAACTGAGCGCGCAAGGGCTTCGCTAGATGACACGCGACCACACAGGCCCCGCCCTCGCGGACGGCCGGAGCCGGGTACTCCGGGATTGCCGAATGGGGAGGAGATTGCTTCATTTAGTTCGGGGAGCCGTGCCATGAGGGCGCGGCCAACCGAAAAAGCCGCTCTGAGGAGCAAACCGAGGATAGGGAGGTTATCCATGAAGGCTGTTGTAATGACCGCGACCGCATTCGCCCTTATGGCGAGCGCGGCCCATGCGGAACGATACGTCATGATCACCCACACCCAGGGGACTGATCCGTTCTGGCCGGTGGTCGAGAAGGCCGGCAGCGATGCCGCCGAGGATATCGGCGCCGATTTCGAATACAATTTCGCGCCGACCGGCGACATGGCCGACATGGCGAAATTGATCGAGGCCGCGGCGGCGACGCAGCCGGACGGCATCATCGTCTCGCTGCCCGATGCCGACGCGCTCGGCGGCGCCATCAAGGCGGCGGCCGATTCCGGCATTCCGATCATCACCATCAATTCCGGGCTCGAGAACTCCAAGGAAGTCGGCGCGCTGATGCATATCGGCCAGCCCGAGCGTCTGGCCGGCACGGCTGCCGGCGAGCGCGCCATGGCGGAAGGCGTCACCAACGGGCTGTGCCTCAACCAGGAGGCGTTCAACACCGCCCTCGTCGACCGTTGCGCCGGCTATTTCGACGCGATGGGCGCGGAGCTGAACCAGATCGACGTGTCCAATGACGTCGCGCAGATCAAGACCCGGACCGCCGCCGCGTTGACGGCCGATCCGTCGATCGACGGCGTGCTGGCGGTCGGCCCGCATGTCTGCGAGGCCGCTGCCGACGCGATCGATGAGGTGGGTGCCGAGCTGCATCTGGCCTGCTTCGACCTCACCCCGGGCGTGATCGGGCTGATCGAGGCCGGCAAGGTCCAGTACACGATCGACCAGCAGCAGTACCTGCAGGGCTACATGCCGGTCATCGTCCTGCACCTCTACAACAACTATGCCGGCATGCTGCCGGGCACCAACATCCCGTCGGGCCCCGGCTTCGTCGATGCTTCGAACGCCGCCGGCGTTCTGGAACAGGCCGGTGTGAACCGCTGATCCAAGCATCAGGACCAGGGCCCGGACGGGCCCTGGTCCATAAGCGGCCACGCCTCGGCCGCACATAAATGGGGAGGGTTAGATGGCAGTCCAGGACGCCGCCAGCACAAGTCGTAAGGAAGCGGACCGCCTACAGAAGGGGGGCGTCTTCTCTCAGATGAAGCGGCGGCCCGAGGTCGGGTCGTTTCTGGTGATGATGGCCGTCATCATCGCCATCGCCATCGCGAGTGACGGCAACGCCTTCAACGCATTGGGCCTCAAGAACAACCTGTCGATCATCGCGCAGTTCGGGATCATCGCCACCGGCGCCTGCCTGCTGATGATCGCCGGGGATTTCGACCTCTCGATCGGCTCGATGATCGGCTTTGCCGGCATGTCCATGGCGATGATGCTGAAATGGGGGCTGCCTTTCGGGCTCGGCGAGGCCGGGCCGTTCTCCGCCTTCTTCCTGACCCTGATCATGACGCTGGCGATCGGCTGGCTGATCGGCACCATCGTCGTGCGGTCGAAGCTCTCCAGCTTCATCGTCACGCTGGCCTTCCTGTTCTTCCTGCGCGGCCTGACCGAGGTCTGCTTCCGGGTCATCAACAAGTCGACCCAGATCTCCGGTCTGCCCGACTTCAAGCAGGAAAGCTGGTTCGCCGACCTGTTCGGCGGCGAGGTATTCGGCTTCTTCTACGACGCCTGGTTCGCGCTCGGCGGCAACCTCAACCGCGCCGGCAACCAGTGGGTGACCGGCTTCGACGGGCGGCTGTTGTGGTGGATCATCATCGCGGTGGTCGCCTATGTGGTGCTGTCGCGCACCCAGGCCGGCAACTGGATCTTCGCCACCGGCGACAACCGGGAAAGCGCGCGCGCCAACGGTGTGCCGGTCAACCGGGTGCGGATCTCGCTGTTCATGTTCACCGCCTTCTGCGCGACCCTGTTCGCCGCCTGCCAGGTCTTCGACACCAACACCGCCGACGCGGCCAAGGGCAATCTGAAGGAGCTGGAGGCCATCGCCATCGCGGTGGTGGGCGGCACGCTGATGACCGGCGGATTCGGCTCGGTGATCGGCGTGGTGTTCGGTGCGGTGACCTTCGGACTTGTGGCCAACGCGGTGTTCTTCATACCGGCCATCGACGGCAGCTACTACCGCGTCTTCGTCGGCGTGGTGCTGCTGACCGCCGTGTTCCTGAACGAGAGCGTGCGCAAGCGCATCACCGGAGGGCTCTAGGCATGGCCGAACCGCTTATTCGCACCGAGGGCCTGGTCAAACGCTTCGGCCCGTTCACCGCGCTCAACGGCATCGACCTTGAGGTTTACAAGGGCGAGATCCATGCGCTGCTGGGCGACAACGGCGCCGGCAAGTCGACGCTGATCAAGATCCTCTCCGGCGTGCACCCGCCGACCGAGGGCAAGATCTATGTCGAGGGCGCGCCGTCACAGTTCCGCAGCCCACGCGACGCCTCGGAGGCCGGGATCGGCACGGTCTATCAGGACCTCGCCGTGAACCCGCTGATGAGCGTCACGCGCAACTTCTTCATGGGCCGCGAGCTCTACAACGGGCCGAAACCCCTCGGGCTGCTGCGCATGCATGAGATGGACCAGATCACCCATGACGAGATGGTCAAGATCGGCATCGACATCTCCGACCCGCAGCAGGCGGTGGGCACCATGTCCGGCGGCCAGCGCCAGACGCTGGCCATCGCCCGGGCGATCCATTTCGGGGCCAAGGTGCTGATCCTGGACGAGCCGACCTCGGCGCTGGGCCAGAAGCAGCAATTGGAGGTGCTGAAGACGATGATGCGGGTGCGCGCCCGCGGCGACATCGCGATCATCTTCATCACCCACAACGAGGTGCATTCCAAGCTGGTGGCGGACCGCTTCACCTTCCTCGCGCTGGGCGAGGTGATCGGCAAGGGGACCAAGGAGGACCTCGCCGGCGAGGACATCCGCCATCTGATGGCGGGCGGCGTGGAGATCGCCGACCTCGAGCAGGAGATCGCCTCGATCTAGCGGACGCGTTCAGGGGTCGGCACCGAGCGGTGTCGGCCCCTTCTCTCCTGATGGCGACACTGGTCCCCGGACCGGTCATCCGACCTCATCGACGGTGACCCAACGCCGCTCCGTCGCCGATCGCTCCACGGCATCGACGACGCGGTCCACCGTGTAGCCGAAGCGGAAATCGGGTGCCGCCTTCTCACCCGTGGCGACCGCCACCAGCAGGTCGCGCGCCTCGATGATCTTCTGGTCGTTGTAGCCCAGGCTGATGCCGGCGATCGGGTGGAAGCCGCCATACCATTTGTGCTCCGGGCCGGTGAAGATGGTCTTGTACCCACGCTCGGCGGATGGCTCGCCGGCGCGGTAGAACTGCAGCTCATTCATCCGCTCCTGGGTGAAGTACAGCGCCCCCTTGGTGCCCTGGATCTCGTAGCCGATCCACAGCTTGCGGCCGGTGGCGATGCGGCTGGACGCGATCGTGCCCAGCGCACCGCTCTCGAACCGGCACAGGAACTGGGCGACGTCGTCGTTTTCGACAATCCGCATCTCCGCGTCTGCCGTCGCCCGGCTGGTATGGCCCGAGCCGCCGCTGGGTACCGCGCGTTCCGGGATGAAAGTGCCCAGCATGCCGCAGACCTCGCGGATGTCGCCGACCAGCGACAGTGCCAGGCTGATGGTATGGCTTGCCAGGTCCCCCAGGGCGCCGGTGCCCGCCACCTTGCGGTCCTGGCGCCAGCTGAACGGCACCTGGGGATCGGCCATGAAATCCTGGTCGAAGGTGCCGCGGAACTGGGTGACCTCGCCGATCTCGCCGGCATCGATCAGATCCCTGGCCAGCGCCTGGGCCGGGTTCTTCAGGTAGTTGAAGCCGACCAGCGTGATCACCCCGGCCGCTTCCGCCGCCTCGGTCATCTCCAGCGCCTCGGCGGCGGTCAGGGCGAGCGGTTTCTCGCAATAGATATGTTTGCCGGCCCGTGCGGCGGCGATGGCGATCTCGCCATGGGCGTTGTTCGGCGTGGTGATGTCGACCACGTCGACCGCCGGATCGGCGATCAGGTCGCGCCAATCCTCGGTCCAACGGGCGAAACCCAATGTCGCGGCGGCGTCCCGGGCGCGGTCGGGATCGATATCGGCAATGGTCTCCAGCACCGGCACCGCCGGCTCGGTGCCGAACAGCATGGCCACGTTGCGAAACGCGGTGCTGTGGGCCTTGGCCATCCATCCGGCGCCGACCACGCCGATGCGAATCTCCCGCATGCTCCCCTCCCCACTGCACGGATTTCCGGATGCAGTGTAGGGATCGAGCCGGCGCGGGTTCAACGCCGACGCGTCCGGTCAGATGCGCGGCCCCAGGCGGGTGCGCAGCTCATCGACCTCGCTGCCAGCCGGACGGCTGAAGCGCGCCGCCAGCCGCTCCTGCAGGCAGAATTCGAACGCCTCGGTGCCCGGGCCGTGTCCGGCCTGCTGACAGGCCTCGCGATCGGCCTGGGACGGCTCGTTCGACGTGCATCCGAGCAGCGCCAGGGCCAGGCACAATATTGCGATGGAAGACTTCATGATCGGCACTTCCCGTCTTCGACTTTGCGGCCGTCCGCGATACTTTGCGTCTGTCCCGGCAAACCGGCTATCATCAATTGAAGATAGTGTGATCGGTGTCACTGTCGCGCCTGCCGGGGAGGCGCAACACAGTGCATGTAGATTCAAGACATGGACAATCAACCGAGCTCGTGAGGAGTCAAATGAAGCGCGCATTCGGAGTTTTGCCCGGCTTGCTCGTCGCGATGGCGATGCCGGCTTTTGCGCAGGAAACCGACCGGCAGCCGGTCGACCCGCTGGTCCAGGTGGCCCAGGTTTTCACGTCGGAGGAATGGATCGGAGCCCTGCTGACGCCGATCAAGCTGGATGAGCGCGGATTGGCGGTGGTCCCGGGCGTCCAGGTCCAGGTCCAGTTCGCCTTCGGGTCCGCAAGCCTGACCGAAGCGTCCAAGGCGACGCTGGACGAGCTTGGAAAAGCCCTTGAATCCGAACAGCTTTCCACCTTCCAGTTCCGCATCAACGGGCACACCGACGCGGTCGGGGAACGGCCCTTCAACCAGTCGCTGTCCGAAAGCCGGGCGGCGGCGGTCGAGAACTATCTCACCGCCAATTTCGCCATCCAGCCGGAGCGGCTCAACAGCCAGGGGTTGGGCGAGGACAAGCTGCTGAACGAGGAGAATCCGGCCGCGGACGAGAACCGCCGGGTCGAGATCATGAATATCGGGCCGGCCAGCTAGGCCGGGTCGTCCCGGTCCGGGTGATCGCCGCCCGCCGATGAACGAAGGGCATGTGACACCAGTCACTGCCGCATGGACACAACCGCTCTATCGATACGGACACAGTCACCGGTATCGACAGACAAGAAGCTGATGAGGAAGACAATGAAACGCGCACTTTTGGCATTGCCGGGCCTGCTGGTCGCGCTGACGGCAGCGCAGGCACAGGCCGACGGCTCGGGCGTCCAGCCAATGGATGCAGCGACCGTCTCGCAGGGAACGAGCTCTTACGTCCAGGTCGCCCAGGCGGTCACCACCGAGGATTGGATCGAGGCCCTGAAGGACCCCGTCGATCCCGAGCAGCTCCGGGTCCGCGACCGCGTCACCCGCGGCCTGCGGGTCGAGCCCACGGATCCGCCGCCGGCCTCCGGCGTGCAGTTCAAGGTCCAGTTCGCCTTCGGCTCGGCGGAGCTGACCGACGAGGCGCGGGCGGTCCTCAACGAGCTCGGCACGGCGCTCAAATCCGACCAGCTGTCGCCGTTCCGCTTCCGCATCACCGGCCACACCGACGCCATCGGCGAGAACCGGTTCAATCTGAGCCTGTCGGAACAGCGGGCCCGGGCGGTGCAGAACTACCTGACGGCCAATTTCGGCATCAGCCAGACCCGGCTCGAGAGCGTCGGCCTCGGCGAGAGCATGCTGCTGGTCCCCGACAACCCGTCGGCGGACGCCAATCGTCGGGTCGAGATCATGAATGTCGGCAGCGGTAGCTGAGCCTCACCCAGATCGAAGCAGGACGGCCGGGCCCATGGGCCCGGCCGTTTTTTCTTGCAGCAATCATTCAGCCGCGTTCGGCAGCCGATGACGGAGAACTGCGCGAACAAAACCGCCGTTTACCCTAGTCCTTGCGAGTGTGCTGCGTGTATTGGCGCCGAACCATGGTAATAATGCGGGCCGACGTTAACCATTAACATTGCTCTTATACTAATTTTTAGCAATTTCAACGGTATGCTCGCCATCAACATGGACTAAACCCTGCAATGGGTGATTGAAATGATAAAGAAGATGGCAGGATTTCTGCACGACGACTCCGGTGCGACGGCCGTTGAGTATGGCCTGATCGCCGCTCTGGTCTCGGTTGCCGGAATCACCGCGCTCACCCTGATGGGCAGCAGCCTGACGAACATCTTTACGACCGTCGGCACACTCATCAGCGACGCAGCCGCCGCCGCGAAGAGCACCTGACCCGCGGGCGCTGTTGCGTCGCCAAGGACCGGCGTTCGCAGCGGTCAGGTGTTTCCTGAAGAAGCGGATATGGCGCGGCTGCCCGGACGGGCAGCCGCCGATTTCGCATGTGCGGGCGCCGGGTGGCGTCCCGCCGGTTCCACGGCGCCGGTGACGGCGCCCAACGGAGCCGGACGGGACGCCCGCCGGTCATGCCTCAGATCAGGCCCGCCGCCCTCGCCAAAGAGCGCAGTTCCTCCGCCCGCGCCTTCACATACTGGTCGAACTCGCGCCCGGCCATGCTGAACGGGAACAGGCCGCGATCGTCACGGATGCGGGCGAACTCCGGCGAGGCCTGCAGCCGGCGGAACTGGGTGGTCCACCAGGCATAGGATTCGTCGGACGCGTCCGGCCCCAGGTAGTAGCCGCGATAGATCGTCCACTCGACGTCGAAGCCCTGCTCGATCGCCGTCGGGATTCCGGCGAACTCGCCGGGCAGCCGCTCGGGCGACAGCACCGCCAGGATGCGCAGGGTCTCGGAATCCACCTCGTTCTTCAGCTCCGAGACATCGCCGGGATAGAAGTCGATCTCGCCGCGCAGCAACGCGCCGATCGCCGAGCCGCCGCCCTCGTACTCCCGGTAATTCATCAGCCGGGGATTGGCGCCGGCTTCCTGCATCAGCAGGGCGGCCTTCATCCAGTCCTGGCCGCCGGGCGCACCGGCGGCGCCGATGGTAAAGCGCGAGGGATCGGCGCTGATCGACTCCATCAGCTGGCTCAGGGACCGCCAGGGCGAGTCCGATCGCACGACGATGGCGCCGAAATCCGCGCCCGCCGACGCCAGCCAACGGACATCGTTCTCGGTCGAGTTCGGGCCGAATCCGCCACGCACGATGTTCAGCACGCTGCCGCTGCTGAATGCGTAGATGGAGTCCCGGTCGCTGCGGCCGTCGGTGGTCACATGGTCGAAGGCCAGCGCCCCGACACCGCCCGGCATGAAGCGGACGCCGAGCGGCTTGCCGATCTGTCCGGTCTCCCGGAAGGATTCCGCGGCGATGCGGCAGGTCAGATCAAATCCACCGCCCGGATTGGCCGGCGCGACGCACTCAGGCGCGCGCGGATCGAAGGCCATCGCGGGCAAGGCGACTGCGGTGAGCAGCGCCGAGGCCAAGATCACCCTGATGTTCGAATTCATGGTCGTTTCTCCCAAAGTCCTGGAGCGCCATTGGGACTCGGGGCCGACCGGGCAGGCGGCAAGATCCGGCCAGACGGGACATTCCCCGACTCCCGGCTGGTTTTTGCAATTAGGGGTTAAGTATCAGCTAAAGTTTCTCTCAATTTTAGACTTTGCCGACACTGCCGGGGGCGATGCTACTCCGCCGCACCGACCTGGCTCGCACCGGATTCGATCGCCGCGTAATCCAGGTTGGGCCGCTTGGTCCGGTCACGGGCGATGAAGCTGTAGGCGATCGGCACGATATAGACCGAGAACACGGTGCCCAGCAGCAGGCCGCCGACGATCACCCAGCCGATCTGGTGCCGGCTCTCCGCCCCCGCCCCGCTGGCCAGCGCCAGGGGCATGGTTCCCAGGATCATCGAGAACGCGGTCATCAGGATCGGCCGCAGGCGCAGGGTCGAGGCCTCGATGATCGCCTCCGCCTTCGCCTTGCCGGCATCCTGGAGCTGGTTGGCGAATTCGGTGATCAGGATGCCGTTCTTGGTGATCAACCCGACCAGGGTGATCATCCCGATCTGGCTATAGATGTTGAGCGAATTCCCGGTCGCCTGGAGCGCCAATAGCGCTCCCAGCGCCGAAAGCGGCACCGTGAACATGATGATGGCGGGGTCGATGAAGCTCTCGAACTGCGCCGCCAGGATCAGGAAGATGAACAGCAGCGCCAGGCCGAAGGTCAGGTAGAGGCTGGCGCCACTCTCGAAGAATTCCAGGCTCTGGCCGTCATAGCCGATCGAGGCGGTCGGCGGCAGGGTGCGCTCCGCCACATCGGCCATGAAGGCCAGCGCCTCGCCCAGGGAATAGCCCGGTGCCAGATTGGCGGTCACCGTCACCGAGCGGGAGCGGTTGAAGTGGTTGCGGTCGCGCGGCGTCACGGTCAGCTCGATGTCGACCACGGCGGAGAGCGGGATCAAATCGCCGTCGGGCGCGCGGACGAAGAATCGGTTCAGATGGTCGGGGCTGGCGCGCTCGGCGTCGTCGGCCTGCAGGATGACGTCGTATTGCTCGCCGTTCTGGGTGAACCGCGTGACCTCGCGGCCGCCCAGCATGGTCTCGATGGTGCGGCCGACCGTGGCGACGTCGAGGCCGAGCACGCCGATCAGGTCGCGGTTCATCTTCACCCGGACCTCCGGCGTGTTGATGCGGAAATCGGTGTCGACGCTAAGCAGGTTCGGGTTCTGGCCGATCTCGGCCAGGAATGCCTCGAGGGAGTCGTTGATCTCCTCATAGGGCCGGCTGTCCATGATCACGAAGTTCACCGGCCGCTCGATCGGGCTGGCGCCCAGCGACGGCGGCGCGACCGGGAAGGCGAGCGTGCCGGCGACGCCCTGGAACTGGCCGAAGATCGGCCCGACGATCTCGCCGACCGAGCGCTCGCGCTCGTCCCAGGGCTTCAGCAGCAGCACGCTGAAGCCTTCGCTGGCGATCTGGTAGCCGGTGGCGATGAAATGCTGCCTGGCGTCGGGCACGCCGGCGTAGATCTCCTCCACCTGCCGCATATAGGCGTCGGTGTAGTCGACGGTCGCGCCCTCCGGCCCCACCAGGATGCCGAAGATCACGCCGCGATCCTCCAGCGGCGCCAGCTCGCTGGGCAGGCTGGTGAACACGACGTAGTTGGCCGCGCCCGCGAACAACGCCACCAGCACGACCACCGCCCGGTTGTTCACCGACCAGCGCAGGCTGCCCGAATAGACGCGGTCCAGACGGTCCAGGAACGCCTTGATCCCCCGCGCGATGGCCGGCTCTTTGACCTCGCGGCGAAGCAGGCGCGAGCACATCATCGGCGACAGGCTGAGCGCCACGAAGCTGGAGATGACGACGGCGCCGGCGAGCGTCAGGGCGAATTCGGAGAACAGCCGCCCGGTCCGGCCTTCCATGAACGCCACCGGCACGAAGACCGCCGCCAGCGCCACGGTGGTGGCGATGACGGCGAACTGGATCTCCCGCGCCCCGGTCAGCGCCGCCTTGATCGGGTGCATGCCCTCTTCGACATGCCGGTAGATGTTCTCCAGCATGACGATGGCATCGTCCACCACCAGCCCCACCGCCAGCACCATGGCCAGCAGGGTCAGCGTGTTGATGGAGAAACCCATGATCCACATCATGAAGAAGGTGCCGACCAGGGAGACCGGGATGGTCACCAGCGGGATCAGCACTGAGCGGGCGTTGCGCAGGAAGAACAGGATCACCGCCAGCACCAGGATCACCGCCTCGATCAGGGTCTCGAAGACGTTGTCGATCGAGGCGTCGATGAACACCGAGCTGTCATAGGCGAGGTCGATGCGCATGCCGTCGGGCAGCCGGTCCTGGATGCGCGGCAGCAGCGCGTTGACCTCTTCGGAGATCTCCAGCGGGTTGGCAACCGATTGCCGCACCACGCCGATGCCCAGCGCATTGATGCCGTTGAAGCGGGCGACCTGCCGGTCCTCCTCGACGCCCAGCGAGGCGCGGCCGACATCGCGCAGCCGGACCAGCGAGAACTCGTCGGAGCGGATGATCAGGTCGTTGAACTGGTCGACGGTGACCAGGTCGCTCTCGTTGCGCACGGTGTATTCGCGCTGCAGGCTTTCCACCCGGCCGCCGGGGATCTCCTGGTTCTGGCGTTCCAGCGCCGCCGCGATGTCCTCCACCGTCACGCCATAGGCGGCCATCTGCAGCGCGTTCAGCCACAGCCGCATGGCGTAACGGCGCTCGGCGAAGATGATGGCGTCGGCGACCCCGTCGATGCGCTTGATCTCGTCGATGATGAAGCGGTCGATGTAGTCGGTCATCTGCGCCGGGGTATGCCGGTCGCTGGAGAACGCGATCCAGATGATCGGGTCGGAATTGGCCTCGACCTTGGCGATGATCGGCTCTTCGATGTCGTCCGGCAGGTCGCCGCGCACCCGGCCGACCCGGTCGCGGACCTCCGCCGCCGCGTCGTCCGGGTCGCGGCCCAGGCGGAAGGTGACGGAGATCTCGCTGGACTGCTCGCGGCTGACGGAATCGATGGTCTTGATGCCCTCGATGCCGGCGAGCGAGTCCTCGATGATGGTGGTGACCTGGGTCTCCATCAACTCGGCCGGCGCGCCGCGATAGGTGGTGGTGATGCTGACCGTCGGCTCGTCGATCTCCGGATACTCCCGGATCGTCAGCCGGTCATAGGCCACCAGCCCGACCAGGACGACAAGCAGGCTGAGCACGGTCGCGAAGACCGGCCGCCGAATGCAGATCGCCGAAAGCCCCATGGAATCAGTCCTCTGCGTTCATTCCGGGCCAGGATTCACCCTGCTGACACCCTTGACCGTCATTGCGAGCCGAAGGCGTGGCAATCCACTGTTCGCGGCAAGAGTGGATTGCCGCGTCGCTTCGCTCCTCGCAATGACGTCGTGTCATAGGCCGCATGGCCGCCCTGTCCTACTGCGTCAGGATCTGGATTTCCTCGTCCGGCGGGCTCGGCGGCACGAAGGTCGGCTCCTTCGGGATCACCGGCACGCCTTCGGCCAGCCGCTGCTGGCCGGCGGTGACGATCAGATCGCCCGGCACGACCGAGTCGCCGCGGATTTCCACATGGCGGGCGATGCGGGTGCCGGCCTCGACGGGCACGATCTCCACCTTGCCGTCGGCGATGCGGTAGACGAAGGGCTGGTCGACATTGGGGATCAGCGCCTGCTCCGGCACGAAGGTGGCGCCGCGCCTCTCGTCCACCCGGACGGTGACCGAGACGAACTGGCCGGGTCGCAGCAGGCCCTCGTCGTTGTCGGCCAGGGCCTGGACCCGGACGGCCCGGGTACGGGCATTGATCAGCGGATCGATGGCGGCGATACGCGCCTCGAAGACCTGTCCCGGATAGGCGTCGCTGCGCAGGTCGACGGTCTTGCCGACGGTGAGGTCGGTGAGAAAGCGTTCCGGCACCTCGAAGTCGATCTTGATCGGCGCGATCTGCTCGATGTTGACGATGTCGTCGCCGGCCGCGAGGAAGTCGCCGACATCGACACTGCGGATGCCGACCCTGCCGTCGAACGGGGCGTAGATCTCACATTTGTCCAGGCGCGCCTGGGCCAGGTTGACGATCGCCCGTGCCGAGAGCAGTGCGGCCTCGGCCTCGTCGCGGCGCGACGCTGTCCCGGCGCCCCGGTCCAGCAGCTCGGTGGCCCGGACGAATTCCCGCTCGGCCAGATCCAGCATCGCCTGGGCCTCGGCCAGCTCGGCCGCCCAGACGCTCTTGTCCAGCTCCGCCAGCAAGGTACCGGCGGTGACCTCCGCGCCATCGGCGAAGTGGATCACGGCCAGGCGGCCGGCGATCTCGGGCCGCACCACCACCGATTGGTTGGAGGCCAGCGTGCCGATCGCCTTGAGCTTGCGCACCGACGTGGCGCGGATCGCCTCCGTCGCCTCGACCACCACGCCCGGGGGCACGGCGCCCGCCGCACTTGCCTGGGCGCCCGGATCGTCGCGCAGTGCCACCCACCAATAGGCGGCCGCGACGGCCGCCAGCACCGCGACCGTGACCGCGAGCGAAAGCGATTTCTTCATGTCTGGAATTCGTCCCCTGCCGCACTGCAGCAGATATGAGGGCTCGGACCGGCGATGTCGAATCCGATGCCGCGTCGCGGTGATCACAATTTTCGGTAGCCGGCTTGCGGCGGGGCGACGATCATCGGCTCCGGTTCATCATCGCCGGGACCAGATCCATGGACGACACCGCGCTGATCGACAGGCTGCTTCACACTATCGAGGCCGACATCGTGCCGCTGACCCGGGACGGGGTCGATCAGGGGAACAAGGTGTTCGGCGCCGCGGTGCTGCGGAAATCCGACCTCTCCCTGGTCATTGCCGGCAGCAACAACGAGACCGCCAACCCGCTGTGGCACGGCGAGGTCCATACCCTGAAGCTGCTCTACGAGATGCCGCGATCGGACCGTCCGGCGCCGGCGGACTGCCTGTTCCTGTCGACCCACGAGCCGTGCTCCATGTGCCTCTCGGCCATCACCTGGGCCGGCTACGACACTTTCTACTACCTGTTCAGCCATGAGGATTCGCGGGACGATTTCGCCATCCCGCATGACCTCAGGATCCTGAAGGAGGTCTTCCGGCTCGACCCCGGCGGCTATGCCAAGAGCAACGCCTATTGGACGAGCGCCGGCCTGACGGAGCTGATCGCGGCCTGCGATGCGGCGAAGAAGGCCGGTTTCCTCGACCGGGTCGATGCGCTGAAGCGAACCTATGCCGAGCTGTCGGACAGCTATCAGGCCAGCAAGACCGGCACCGACATTCCGCTGAATTAGCCCCTTGCCGGGCACCTGTGCGCATTGGCCGTCGGCTGCGGGCCGCAACAATTGTTCGGTGCGCGCCCGCCGGCTTTGCCGTACTGTGGCGCCGCCACGCATACGATTGCGTCCACCCAGGGAGCAGAGAGAGCAGACGGTCCGGGCACCATGGGAATGAAGAAATCGATCGTTACGTCCCTGGACGTCGCGAAGCGGGCCGGCGTCTCGCAATCGGCCGTCAGCCGGACCTTCGCAAAGGGGCCGACCCAGTCGGGCGTCTCGGAGGCCACACGCGCCAAGATCCTGAAATCGGCGTCGGAGCTCGGCTATCGGCCGAACGCCCTGGCGCGGTCCCTGATCACGCAGAAATCGCACATCATCGCCCTGCTGTTCAGCTATCTCGACAACCAGTTCTACGCGCTGGCCCTGGAGAAGCTCGGCCTCGCCCTGCAGGAGAAGGACTACCACGCGCTGGTCTTCATGATGCCGGACACGGTGCAGGGCGTTGAGAAGACGGTGTCCGAGCTGATGCAGTACCAGGTGGACGGAATCATCACCGCCTCCGTCGAGCTTTCGTCGGATCTCTGCGAGGACTGCCTGAAGCAGAACATCCCGGTCGTGATGTTCAATCGGATGCAGGACGACACCCGTCTTTCCAGCGTGACCACGGACAATGTCGGCGGCGGCCGGCTGGCGGCGCGCCACCTCGTGCAGGCCGGGCATGAGCGCATTGCCCTGCTGGCCGGATGGGAGGCCGCCTCGACCAATCGCGATCGCGAGTTCGGCTTCAAGTCCGAGCTCGCCGCGTGCGGCGTGGAGCTGTTCGACCGCACCGTCGGCCATTTCGATCTGGCGCGCACGGTCGAGGCGACGCGGGAACTGTTCAGCCCGTCAAAGGCGGAGCATCCCGATGCCGTCTTCATCACCAACGACTACATGGCGTTCACCGCCATGGGCGTGATGCGGTCCGAGCTGGGCTTGCGCATCCCGGAGGACGTTGCGGTGATCGGCTTCGACGATGTCCCGTTGGCCGTGCTTCCCGAATACGACCTGACGACCATCCGGCAGCCGATATCACAGATGGTGGCGACGACCATCCGGGTGCTGTTCGACAGCATCGACGGCCGGGCCAGCGAGCCGGAGCATGTGGCGCTGGCCGGACGGCTCGTCGAGCGGTCGACCACTCGCCGACTTGCGTAGGACCAAGTCGTGTTTGTGCAAGACCTCCAAGGGTGATCAGTCAACCGCGCCGGCCGGCCATGCTGACCTTTGAGACATTCGCCAGGTAGGCCAATCAGTTCAAATCGGCCGGAAAGGAGGTATTGGCCCCGACCAGTCGAATGCATGCAAAAGACGCTGGCAGAAATTGATCGCGGTAGGGGCCGCAGGTACTTTCCGGAATAGGGAAGAAATCCATGTTCACCGCGCGTCACGCCCTACTTTGCCTCCTGGCAATCTGCCTGCCGTCTTCGGTGGCGGCCCAAGAGACTGGCACCGCGCCCGCCGCGCTCGGTGACGGCTGGGCGGTTGCGGAGCCTGCCGAGGCCGGGCTCGATCCAGCAGCTATTGCCGATCTAGTCGAGAAAATCGACACGGGCTGGATACCAAATGTCCACGCCGTCTTGATCGAACACAGGGGGCGGTTGGTCTTTGAACGCTACTGGCCCGGAGAGGACGAGAATTGGGGCCAGCCTCTCGGTCGCGTCGACCACGGTCCCGCGACCCAGCACGACTTGCGCTCCGTCACCAAGAGCGTGACCTCGGTGCTTCTCGGCATCGCGCTCGGCGATTCCGCCGAGGACGCGCTCGAACGCCCGATCACCACATACTTCCCGGATCGAGAGGCGCTCAGCACCGAGCTTGAGGCCGTGACGTTGCACCATGTGCTCACCATGACGGCCGGGCTAGAGTGGAACGAGATGGTGCTGCCCTACACGGACAGCCGCAACGATGAGGTGCGGCTCTACTATACAGACGATCCGATAGGCCTCGTGTTGGCCCGCAGGGTTCGCGATACGCCCGGTAGTCGTTGGTATTACAATGGTGGATTGACCCAGCTCACCGCCGGCGTCATCGAAAATCTGACCGGAAAGACTGTGGACGACTATGCCGAAGAGGTCCTCTTCGGCCCGCTCGGTATCACCGAATATACCTGGCACCGGTCAAGCGCCTGGTCATCGGACATCTCTCCGAGCGCCGCATCGGGACTGCGGCTGCGGGCACGTGACCTCGCCAAGATCGGCTCGATCATTCTGCATGAAGGCAAGTGGCAGGGGCGTCAGATCGTCCCTGCCGCCTGGATCGCGGCCTCGACGACCCGTCACGTCGATGACATCCCGTGGTGGCCTGGCGTCTACGGCTATGGCTATCTCTGGTATCCGGGCAGGCTGAATGACGGCCGCATGCTGATTTACGGCAGCACAGTGATCCGCGCGCGCGGCAACGGCGACCAGGGGATTTTTGTGCTGCCTGAAGCGGGGCTGGCCATCACGGTTCTCGCTGGCAACTACAATGATTTCAGCCATGGCGTCGACCAGCGGATCATGGAACTGATTGTCCGGGCACTGCGTTGAAGCAAACGGCGCAATGTTTGAAACCTCGCGGTTTATGGCCGAATTGATCCGTTCTCGCGGCGGCTTTCAGGTTGGCAATACCCAGCTAGGCTTTCCTACGTGTTTGACGGAGCTGGTGGCCTAGGTCCGCGGCACGCGCGCCATGCGGTCGAGAAGGTCGACGCCCTGCATCGACAGGAAATGCGGGATGTCGATGAAGATCCAGTTCTCCGCCAGCTTGTCGCCATCGCGCCGGTAGATGTCGACCACCCGCATCTCGACGGTCCGGTCGCAGGCCGGAAGACCCATGAAGCCGCCGGCCGGCTTCATGGTCAGGTTCGACCAGCCGAAGAAGCCGCCATAGCGCCCTTCGGCGAACCGGCTGATATGGCCGTGGTACTTCAGCTCGTCCAATCCCTCCCGGAATGGCCCCTGGTGCTGCTGCTGATAGCGCGGGATCGTGTAGGTGGCGCCGATGCCGGCCGGACCGAACCAGATCATGTCGTCATGCCAGGTATCGGCAAGCTCGCCGTCGGGCGATCGCATGCCCGAGCCGGTCAGATCGGCAATCATCCGATTGATGAGATCCAGCGTCGCCTTGCCTTCGGCAGGGTCCTGGGGATCGAACAGCAGGCCGTCATGGGTCCGCGGTCCCGGCGTGATGAAGAAGGCGCCGGTCTGCGGCGGCAGCGGATCGAGGCCGACCTGCTTCATGATGCTGATGATGTCGCAGAACAGGGCGGTCTCGGCGATCCTGCCGTTCTCCACGCGATGGAACTCCGCATAGCGCAGGAAGGTCATCTTGCCGTTCGCGGGAATGCCCAGCCAATCCCGGTCGAAGAGACCCATCAGATGGCCCATGCTGCAGACCCATGTGCTGGCGAACCCGTCGACGTCGTTGAGCCCGGCCATGAAGACGTCCTGACGCCTCTGGATCGGCGCAAATGACCCTCTGAACGGCTTCCAGAAGGTCTCGGCGACCGCATCCGCGCCGTGCTGTTCGTAGAACGGGTGCATGCCACGCCAGTGGTAGTCCTCCGTGACATGGCCGCGGATCACCTCGGCGATGGCGTCGCCCTCGGCCGCATCCAGGGCGTCGTAGTAGCCGCGCACCAGGGCCTTGGCCTCTTGAAAATCGGACATTGTCAGCTCCCTCGTGACGGCTGCGCGGCACCACGACCCGTGACGGCGGGCCGGCCCGGACAGTGGACTCCGGCCATGACCTGCATACGATTGCGCAACAACCCCCCGCTTGCGCAAGTGTCCAGTGAACAGCCGGCGAGAATGCTTGTCAAACTGCGAAATTCATGAAAGCATACGTATGCGTTCCCAAGTCCTTTGCGGCCTTGGGGTGGATCGATGGCGCGGGGAAAGCCCATGGCAAGCGACATCATCGCGGAGGTTGCCGCGACATCCGGACAATCCGAGAAAGGCCGGCCGGGCAAGGGCTCGAAAGAGGCCAAGGACACCGGGCCCGCCCGGTCCAAGCTCGAAGCGCCTGGCCGCGAGCACATGCCCGGCGACTTCAGCATTTCCCTGGATGCCTATCGCCGCGGCGGAACCGACCGGTTCCTGCGCGATGCTCCGGAGGGTCTGGAGTCCCAGCCGATGCGCGGGTTCGAGCCGACCTACGTCAACATCGTCGACTACATCGTCCGGATCACCCACCGCATCTGGGAAGAGAAGGACATCGGCTACATCTACGACACCTACAGTCACGACTGTAAGGTCTGGGACGATTTCGGGCTGCAATACGGCCGCGACAAGATCGTCGCCGATACCGTCCACACCAACAACGCCTTCCCCGACATCCGGCTGGTCGCCGACGAGGTGATCTGGGCCGGAAACGAGGATGTCGGCTTCCACACCTCGCACCGCACCAAGATCTTCGGCACCAACACCGGCTACAGCCGGTTCGGGCCGCCGACCGGCAGGCCGGTCAAGCTGTGGTGCATCGCCAACTGCGTGGCGCGCGACAACGAGATCTTCCACGAGCATGTCCGCTACGACACCGCCGGCATGATCCAGCAGATGGGCTTCGACGTGGTCGAGACGGCCCGCCGCTTTGTCGCGGAGGGCGTCGACACGGCCTTGCCGGAGAACTTCATGGCCAGCGAGCCGGCCCGCCTGTCAGGCCAGGGCAAGCCGGCCCTGATGCCGATCCCGTCGGAGCCGGAAGAGGATATCGAGGCCTTCACCCACGCGGTGCTGCACACGATCTGGAACCGCCGCAATTTCGGCGCCTTGGACAAGGTCTACAGCCCAAGCGTGGTGCATCAGGGCTCCACCGGCCGGATCTATCAGGGCATCGGGCCGCTCAGGTCATTCATCCTGTCGATGGTGGCGATGTTCCCCAACCTCTCCCTGTCCATCGACGACCTCTACTGGATGGGAAACCGCAAGGAGGGGTTCGCCGTCGCTGTGCGTTGGAGCGCCGTCGGCACCCACAGCGGCCACGGGCCCTATGGCGCGCCGTCCGGCAAGGAGGTGCATCTGAGCTGCATCACGCAGTGGGAGATCGAGAACGGCAGAATCCAGAAGGAATGGATGCTGTTCAACGAGTTCGGATTGCTCCTGCAGATCTGCGAGACGTGACATCGGCCGGTGAGCCGGCGACACGGGAGACCCGAAGCGAAACGCGCCGCCTGAAGCGTGTCCGAAACCGTTAAAGGGAGGAATCATCCATGTATCTCCGGAAGACCGCGCTGGCTTGCGCGTTCACGCTTGTGGCCGGCAATGCCTGGGCCGGCTGCGCGTATGAGAACACCACCCCCGTCAGGCTGATCTCGAATTCGTTCGAGGCCTGGAAGGTCGTCGGCGAGGCCATGGCGGAATGCGGCAATTTCAATGCCGAGCACAGCAACGAGTTCATCCTGAAGCAGGGGGCGGCGTTCGAGCAGAACCCCTCGCTCTATGAGATCGGCGGCGTGGCGAATTCCTCGATCCAGCCGCTGCTCAACGGCAACCTGTTGCGGCCGCTCGACGATCTGGTCGCCGAGCACGGTCAACACCTGCAGCCGGGCCAGCTCATCAGGATGGACGGCAAGATCATGGCCATCGGCATGATGATCAACGCCCAACACCTGATGTACCGCACGGATGTATTCGACGAGCTGGGGATCGCCGTGCCGGAGACCTATGAGGAGGTCCTGGCCGCCGCGGACGTGATCCAGCAGGCCGGCGTGGTGCAATACCCGCTTGGCGGCTCATACAAGGCCGACTGGAACCTCGGCCTGGAATTCGTGAACCTGTATCTGGGCAATGGCGGCGCGTTCTTCAGCGACGGTTTCCAGCCGGCGATCAACAATGACACCGGCGCTGCCACCCTTGAGACCATGAAGCAGCTGACCGCGTATATGGACCCGGAATACCTGGTCTCGGACGTGACCTACGTGATCCAGCAGTTCCAGCAGGGCAAGATCGCGATGGCCAACCTCTGGGCGGATTCCGCCGGGGCGGTGAACCGGGAAGGCGAGTCCCAGGCCGCCGGGCTGATCGGGATGGCCGCGGCGCCGAACGGATCGGTGCGGCCGGCATCGGCCCTGTGGTGGGACGGTCTGGTCTTTGCCAAGAACATGTCGGACGAGGCGGCCGAAGCGGCATTCCGCGTTGCCATGGAAGGCATCGACCGGGAGATGGTCGAAGCCAACAACGACTCGGCGATCTGGCTGATCGACGGCTACGTGCCCGGCCCGTTGGCGGCGGGCGCGCAGGCGACAGCCGAGGCCGGCGCGGTGCCCTATCCGGCAAGCCCGGCCCTCGGCCTTCTGCTCGACAAGCTGGGAAGCGGTCTCGCGGCCTATTTCACCGGCGAGAAGGATGCACCGACGACTCTCGCGGACATCGAGGCGGACTACCTGATCGCCGCCCGGGAGGCCGGCATCGTCAACTAGCGGCCGCCCGGACGCGACGACGCCCTAGGTCAACAGCGGGTCGGTCATCACCTCGACGAGGGCCGGCCCGTCGACCGCCAGTGCCTCCTTGAAGGCCCTGGCCAGGTCCTTGGGCTTCTCCACCCGGATGCCGTGGCCGCCGCAGAGGCTGGCGTATTCGGCGAAGCTGGGGTTGTGCAGGCTGGTCTGCCAGACCTTCCACTCGCCGTCCCGTTGCTCCTTGGAGATCTTGCCGAGCTCGCCATTGTTCAGCAGGACATGGGTGATGTTCATGCCGTACTTCACGGCGGTGGTGAACTCGCCCATGTACTGGCCGAAGCCGCCATCGCCGCTGATCGACACCACCTTGCGGCCGGTATCCGCCGCCCAGGCGCCCATTGCCGCCGGGAAGCCGAAGCCGATCGAACCCAGATAGCCGGACATCAGCACCGACTGGCTGTCGCATTCGAAATAGCGGCCGAAGGAGTAGGTGTTGTTGCCCACATCGACGCTGAGGATGGCGTCTGCGGGCACCGCGTCGGCGAGGTGCTTGAACAGCAGCGCGGAGTTGATGCCGTTGCCGTCGTCCTTGCCGGCGCGCAGCTCCTTCTCCGCCCGCCAGACGGCCCAGCGCTGGGCCAGCTCGACGCGCTGGTCGGTGCATGCGCATTTGGCCGGCAGCCCGTCGCGGAACAGCGACGCGGTGACCCCGATATCGCCCCAGACCGGCTCGTGCACGCCGTGGAACTTGCCCAGCGCCATGCGGTCGAAATCGACCTGGATGGTCGGCTTGGCCTGCTCGATGCCGGTGTGGTGCGAGAAGGACGCGCCGAACACGATCAGCAGGTCGGCTTCGTTCATGAACCAGCTCGCCACCGGCGTGCCGCTGCGGCCCAGAACGCCCGCGCCCAAAGGATGGCTATCGCTGATCTGTCCCTTGGCCTTGAAGGTGGTGATGACCGGGCAGTTCAGGGCCTCGGCGAGCGCCGTCACCTCTTCCATGCCGTCGCGGGCGCCATAGCCGACGATGATCACCGGCCGGGTCGCCCGGGCGATACGGTAGAGCGCCAGATCCACGGACTCCTTCGGCGGCGTGATGGCGGTCGCCGACAGCCGGCCGTCGGCCCGGCCCGGCCCCTCGGTGCCGGCATCGATGACCTGCACCTCGTCGGGCAGGATGAGATGGGAGACGTCCCGTTCGACAATGGCGTTCTTTGCCGCCAGCGAAGCCAGCTCGGAATGCTTGCTGTCATGCAGCACGGTCTGGCTGAACCGTGCCACCGCCTCGAAGGCGGAGGCCAGGTCGATGTCCTGGAAGGCCCCCGGCCCCATCACCTGGGTCTGCACCTGGCCGGTCAGCGCGATGACCGGGGCGCGGTCCACCTTGGCGTCCCACAGGCCGGTCAGCAGGTTGGTGGCGCCCGGCCCGGCGATGGCCAGGCAGGCGGCGGGCTTGCCGGTGGCCTTGGCATAGCCGGAGCAGGCGAAGGCGGCGGCACCCTCATGGCGGATGCCGAAGAAGCGCATCTTGCCGCGGCCTTCCTGGATGCGGATCGCCTCGGCCATGCCGAGATTGGAATGCCCGACCATGCCGAACACGGTGTCGACGCCCCATTCCACCAGCGTCTCGGCGATGACGTGGGATGCGGTCCAGTTCGAGCGCGCGGGCTGGGGCACGGCGATCTCGATCGTGCCGTCCTGCTCGCGGACCTTCATGGTCTCCGCGGCCTCGTCGTTGCCGACACCCTTTCCGGTCTTCAGGTTGAAGTCGTAGCCGTGCCAGGGGCAGCGCAGGGCCCCGTCGCAGATGGCGCCTTCCGCCAGCGGGCCGCCCTGGTGCGGGCAGCGGCCGTCGAGCGCGAAGAAGCCTTCCTCGGTGCGGACCAGCGCCACCTGCTTCTCGCCGACGGTGAGCGCATTGACCGAGCCGACCGCGAACTCGTCCGCCTTGCCGACCGCAGCCCAGGCTTCCTCGCCATCCTCCTCGCCGCGATTGGCCTTGGCGATGGTCAGCGCCTCGTCGTCACGGAAGCCGGCATACCAGTGGCTGCCGTCGCAGAACGGCTTGTTCTTGGAATGGCCGCAGCGGCACAGTACGTAATGCTCGCGGCTGGCGCCGGCGCCGAAATCGCAATCCTCCAGCGCGATGCCGCCGCGAACGTAATACGGGCCGTCGCGGGAGACGTGGATCTCAGGCGTGTCGTGATAGTCGGTCCTGGTCTCGCCCTCCTCGACATAGCTGAGCGCGCCGGAGGGGCATTGGTGGATGATCGCCTTGATCTCGTCCTTGGCTGCGCCGTCCGGATCGATCCACGGCTCGATCGTGTTGCGCCAGACGCTGGACAGGCCGGAGGTGCAGTAGCCGGCATGGGAGCAGACGCCGCGATTGTCGCGCACCGTCACATCCTTGCCGGCATATTCGTCGAGCTGATCAGCCATGCGGTCGGCCGCCTTCTCGTCGGTGAAGCCGATCGAGCTATGGGTGCCGTCGCAGAACGGCTTGTTCTTCGACGCGCCGCAGCGGCACAGATAGATGGTCTTGCGGGTCTTGATCGGCTCGCCGCGCGAATTGGTGAAGGTCTCCAGCCCGGTGACCTTCAGCGGCCCGTCCTTCTCCATGGCGATCGCCGGCGTTCCGGCGGCCGGTGTGTCACCCATATCAACCCCCTGTTGTCGCATATCCCGGCGCGTCGGCCGGCCAAGACCTGGTGAATGGATGCCGTTGCGGCACGCGGCGTTACAGGACCGCCTCCGGCGGCATCAAGGTTAGCCAGTCGGCAATCCGGAGGCTAGCATCGCCAGCCGCCCGCCGCCGTGCCGGCCCTGTGAAACCCTATGCGGAGTGTGTTGCGTGGATATGTTCTCGGCCCTGATCCAGCCCGTGATCCTGATCCCGGGCGTCGGCCTTCTGATCCTGTCGACGACGGCGCGCTTCGGCCAGCTCGAGGCGGAGGTCGGCAAAATCGCCGGACGCGACGATACCGCCAGCCGGCAACTGGTCACGGCCCTGATGGGGCGGGCGCACAAGTTCCGCTTCGCCCTGATGGCCCTGTATTCCAGCGCGGCGATCCTGGCCGGGGCCAGCCTGGTCGGCGGCATCCTGATCTTCGTCTCGGAGAACACCGCGGCGGTCGTTCAGGCGCTGACCTGCGTCGCCATCGCCTTCCTGTTCTCCGCCCTGATGGCGCTGCTGATCGAGTCGCGCATGGCGATCGCCGCCCTGAACCATCTGGCCGGCGTGGCGGAGGAGCAGCGCTAGGCGGCTGCGAGCGGCCCGCCGGTGTTAATCTGTCTGTAATGTGAATTCCGGCGCGGGCGGCTGCCGCCGCGCCTATATTCGGGCGCATGTTCACGACGAGACTCACGCTGGCATTCGCCGCGATGCTTGCGTTTGTGCTTTTCCTGGCCGGGGTGCTGTTCTGGGGCGCAAGCCGGTCCAACTACTACCTGCATCGCAGCCAGCTGGCCCACTACAACCTTGAGGCCTATCTGCGGCTGTCCGACGAGACCTACCACCATTTCAAGCAGCTCGCCGACGTCATCCTGATCGATGACTGGCGGACCCGGGTCGACGTCTCGCCCTCGCGCCGCAATGTCGATATGGCGCTGGACCGCCTGCGGCAGTTAACCGCGGCCGAACGCGATTTCGTCGAGGACGGCGAGGTGGCATCGGAAGAGTCCGAGCTGCGGAGGATCGACCTCATCGAACGGGAGATCGAAGAAGCCCAGGCCGAATTCCTTCAGTTGATTACCCTGTTCGAGGTCGGCCGCGCGGCGGATGCCTGGCCACGGCTCTCGGAACTCCTGGAGACCCGCATCGACGGCCGCTTTGCCGACCTGGTCGACCAGGCGATCGCCGACGAAGAGGCGGAGGTCGCGGAAGCCGATCGGGAAGCACAGGCGCTGCTGACCCTTCTGTCGAGGGTCGCATGGGTGACCGCCGCGGCCTCGGCGGCCTTCATCGCGTGGATCGGGTTCGTGCTGCTGCGTCGCCTGCGGGCGCCGATCGAGACGTTGCTGGACGGCACCGGCAGGCTGTCGCATGGCGCCCTGGACCACCGCATCGCGATCACCGGCCGCGACGAATTCGCCACGCTGGCGGCCGGGTTCAACCAGATGGCGGCGCGGCTGGAACGCCAGCGCCACGACCTGCTGGAGGCCCGCGCCGGCCTGGAGCGCAAGGTCAAGCGCCGGACCGAGGAGCTGAACGACGCCAACGCCGCGCTGCGCCGGACCGACCGAGAGCGGCGGCGCTTCCTGGCCGATGTCAGCCACGAGCTGCGCACGCCCCTGACCGTCATCCGCGGTGAGGCCGAGGTCACGCTGCGTCGCCGCGATGCCCGCAAGGAGGATTATCGCGACGCGCTGGACCGGATCGTCGATCTGTCGGGACAGCTCGCCCGCCTGGTCGACGACCTGCTGCTGATGGCGCGGGCCCAGGCGGGCGCAGCGCGCATGACGCTGTCGGCGGTGTCGCTGCCGGACCTGCTGGCCAAGGCCTGCCGCGACGCCGCGGTGTTGCTGAACGACCACCGCATCGGCATCTGCGGGCCGGACGGCGCTGACGACGTCACCGTGCCCGGCGATACCGGCCGGCTGACCCAGCTGTTCTTCATCCTGATCGACAATGCCATCCGCTACTCGAAGCCCGATGGCCCGATCTCCATTGAGATCGCCCAGGACGACGCCATGGCTCGCGTCCGGGTCATCGACGAGGGCCCGGGGATCCCGGCAAACGACATTCCGCACCTGTTCGAACGCTACTACCGCAGCGAGGACGGACGCCGGATGTCACCGGAGGGCGCCGGCCTGGGCCTGCCGCTGGCCCGGGCCATCGTCGAGGCCCATGGCGGGTCCATCTGCATCGAAAGCAGTCGCGGTCGGGGGACGACCGTCACCGTGACGCTGCCCACCTCCGTCGAGGCCAGGCAGTCGGCCTGATCCCGCGTCCCACCGCCGCATCGCGGGCGAAATGAAACATTCGTGCCGCGGACTGGAATATTCGGTCATCTGCGCCGTTGTCGAATCAGACGGGCGCAAAGGTGCCGGCGATCGCCGGCCCCGGCGCGACCGAAGAGGCAAACGCTGCAAAAGCAGACACGGAACAAGGTCGTGCGGGACACAACTAGGCCAAGGGGAAGCATCGACACCGTCCTCGACGGTGCGCCGCTGTCATGCGCCCGGATCCTTTCGATCCGCCCGGCGCATAACAGGGGATTCGCATCATGACATACCTCCAGCCGACGACCGTCACCGACGACCGTTCCTGTGGCAACAGGGTCGGACGAATGACAATCCTGCTGATTGAGGATGACGAGAGGATCATCAGTTTTCTTGAGCGCGGGCTGAAGGCGGAAGGCCTCGGCATCTCGGTTGCGCGCACCGGGCCGGACGGCTTCGAGATGGGGCGATCATCGGATTATTCCCTGATCATCCTGGACCTCATGCTGCCGGGCATGCATGGCAAGGACATCTGCCAGGAACTGAGGGCCTCGGGCATTCGCACCCCGATCCTGATGCTGACGGCGATGGACTCGCTCGAGGACAAGGTCAGCGGGTTGCGGCTGGGCGCCGACGATTACCTGGCCAAGCCGTTCGCCTTCACCGAGCTGCTGGCCCGCATCGAAGCGCTGCTGCGGCGCAGCGGCGGCTATGCGGAGAAGACCTCGGTGCTGCGGGTCGGCGATCTGACCTTCGACCGCGAGACCCTGGAGATCCAGCGCGGCGACCGGGTCATCGAGCTCACCGCGAAGGAGCTGGCCCTGCTCGAGTTCCTGATGAGCGCGCCGGGCCGGGTCATGAGCCGCGCCCGCATCCTCGACGCCGTGTGGGGCTATTCCACCGACCCGCTGACCAATGTGGTCGACGTCTATATCCGCCGCCTGCGGTCCAAGATCGATGACGGCGAGCCGACCAACCTGATCAAGACCGTGCGCGGATACGGGTATAAAATCGAGCCCGTCTGATCACATCGGGAACGTTCGGCGGGGATTTCGAAGTCAGTTCGAAAACCCAACTCCCAGAATTCGAAACTTTCGAATAAAGCGGGCCCAAGGGGCCCGTTTTTGTTGTTGTTTCTGCCAATAATTATCGCAACTTGCCCCTTTCATTTGCCGTTCATCTTCCATTTAACCGCGCTTAATCGCATCGTCACACCGGCATCATCGAAGATCGCCATTCTCTTCTCAGCACCCAAACGGGACACGGGTCAGCACACCACGCCGCAGGTACGCGACGCCCGAACACGGCTAGCTCAGAGGAGACCACCATGCCTGCCATTGCCCTGAACCCCGGCCGACTTGCCAAGACCAAGATGGCCTTCACCACGCGGCGCGTTCACGGCGCCGATCTTCGAGCGATCGAGACCGACATCGCCGAGCCCGCGCCCGGCGACCTGGTCCTGGCGCGGGTCGAGAAGATCGGCCAGCACACCGGCCTGCAACTGCAGAACGGCCGCCGCGCCGAGCTGCATGCCGGCGACGAGATCATCGTCGCCTTCGGCGAGCGGTACGCCCCCGACCAGTTCGAGGCGGATATCGGTGTCGAGAACGGGCGCTGCCACCTGATCGCCGCTGGCGGCCTGGCCGGCCGCGTGCTCTGCCGCCACGACCGCATGTCGGCGCCCACCGAGCTGAGGCCGCTCGGGCTGGTCACCGATCGCGACGGCCGGACCGTCAACCTGCGCGACTACGCCCTGGCGCCGGTCAGCTATGTCGGCGGCATTCCGGTGCTGGCGGTGCTCGGCACCTCCATGAACGCCGGCAAGACCACCACGGCGGCCAGCCTGGTGCGCGGCCTGAGCCTGGCCGGCATGCGGGTCGGGGCGGCCAAGGTGACCGGCACCGGGGCCGGCGGCGACGTCTGGTCCTTCACCGATGCCGGCGCCCACAAGGTGCTGGACTTCACCGATGCCGGCCACGCCTCGACCTATCGGGTCGAGACCGCCGAGGTCGAGCGGATCATGCAGACGGTGCTCGGCCACCTCGTGCATGCCGGCGCGGAGGTCATCGTGATGGAGGTCGCCGACGGCATCTTCCAGCGCGAGACCGCCGCTCTGATGCGCTCGCAGGTCTTCCAATCGATCATCGACGGCGTCGTCTTCGCGGCCAGCGACGCGATCAGCGCCGTCAGCGGCGCCGGCCTGATCGCCGAGTCCGGACTGCCGGTGATCGGGGTCAGCGGCGTCGTTACCCGGTCGCCCCTGGCCTGCCGCGAATTCGAGGCGGCCGCAAAGGTGCCGCTGCTGACCAAGCGGCAGTTGACCGACCCCGAGGTCGCCGCCGGCCTGCTCGCTCCGATGCCGTTGCGCCGCTCCGCCTGATGCGCCTGCCGTCCCTTCTGGGCGCTGGTCGAGCCCGGCAGTTTGCCGGGCTCATCGGCTGCGGTGTCGCGCAGGTCGGCGTTGCCATCGGCACCGCCTATCTGGTGCGGCACGCCTTCGACACCTTCATCCGCACCGGCCAGACGCTCGACGTCACGGCACTCGGGCTGATGCTCGGCGGCTTCGGCGCCATCGCGGCATCGCTCATCCTGTTCCGCACGCTCGAGCGCGGGATCGCCGAGGCGCTGGGCCAGAGCTTCGTGGGCAGCGTGCGCCACAAGCTGTTCCGCCACCTGCTCGCCGTGCCGTTGCGGGAGTTCCAGCGCCGCAGGCGCGGACATCTGATGCTGCGCTTCATCGGCGACCTGAACGCGCTGCGGCTGTGGGTCAGCCAGGGTCTCGCCCGGCTGCTGATCGGCAGCATCATGATCGTCGGCACGCTCGCCGTGCTCGCGACCCTCAACCTGCGCATCGCCGCCGCCATCGGGGCGGTCTCGCTGGTCGCCATGTCGGTGATGCTGCTGTTCGGCCCGGCGCTGGCCAGACGGGTCCGCGAGGCCCGCCGCCGGCGCGCGCAGCTTGCCGGCAATCTCGGCGAGAAGCTCTCTTCCGCAGCCGTAGTGCAGGCCTTCGGCCGCGCCCGGAAAGAGCAGCGTCGGCTGCGCCGCCAGACCAAGCGGCTGATCGCCGCCCATGTCTCCAAGGCCCGCCTGTCCGCCCTGGTTCGCGTTCTGCCGGAGGCCGGTGCGACGCTGTGCGTCGGCCTGGTGATCTTCATCGGCATGGTCGAACTGGATCGCGGGACCGCCACGCCGGGGACACTGTTCGCATCCCTCACCGTGCTCGGCCTGCTCGCCGCGCCGCTGCGCGACCTGGCGCGGGTCTTCGACTATTGGCAGAACTTCAAGGTGGCCCGGCAGAAGATCGAGACCTTCCTGGCGCTGCCCTCCATGGAGCGGGACAAGCGCCGCCGGACCGACCTCAAGCTCGGCGAGGGCCGGCTGTCGCTCGACGCGGTCGGCATCGATCCCGGCGCCGCGGCGCTGACGGTCACCGCCGGGCCGGACGAGACGATCGCCATCGTCGGGCCGAACGGCGGCGGCAAGTCGACCCTGCTGATGCTCGCGGCCGGCATGATCCAGCCCGACCGGGGCACGGTGGCGATCGACGGACTGGATCTGTCGACCTGCACCCTGCCCTCGATCCGCCAGGCGATCGGCATCATGTCGCCGGCCCTGCCGCTGCTGCGCGGCACGCTGGGCTGGAACCTGCGCTACCGGGCCCCGGAGGCGACCGTCGAAGAGATCAGGGGCATGGCCGCGCGCTGCGCCGTCGATCTGGACTCGGCACACTTCCCGGACGGCCTGGAAACGCGACTGCAGGAGGCAAGCCGGAACATCCCGACGGGCCTCGCGCAGCGCATCTGCCTGGCCCGGGCCCTGATGGGCGCACCGCCGATCCTGTTGCTCGACGAGCCGGATTCCGAGCTGGACACCGCTGGACGGTCGATGCTGAACCGGGTCCTGCGGGCGCGCACCGGCCTCACCCTGGTGGTCACCCACGACCCGCAGCGGCTGCTCTCCGCCGACCGGGTCTGGCACGTCGCCGGCGGCCGGATCATCGAGCAGGGAACTCCGGAAGACCTCCTGAACGGCGACGGCCCCACCACCCGGCTGTTCGGCCTGCGCCCGGGACAGCTCGTAGCCGTGCGGTAGGAGGGGGCCGACGCGCCAGGTCGCCTGGCCTCTACGACAGCGGTCAGCCGCCGGCTTCCGCCAGGACACGGTGGATGAACTGGACCGCGATCGAGCCCTCGCCGACCGCCGATGCGACCCGCTTGACGCTGCCGGAGCGGACGTCGCCGACGGCGAAGATGCCGGGACGGGTGGTCTCCACCAGGAAGGGGTGGCGCGTCAGGGGCCATTCGGCCTCTGCCAGCGCCTCCGGCCGAAGATCGGGACCGGTCACGATGAAGCCCTTGTCGTCGATCACCACGCCAGATTCCAGCCAGCCGGCATTCGGCTGGGCGCCGATCATCACGAACAGGTGCCGGATGGCGCGCTGCTCGGTCTCGCCGGTCTCACGGTTGCGCCAGGTCATGCCATCGAGATGGCCGTTCCCGGACACGCCCACCACCTCGGTAAAGGGGTGCAGCTCGATCTGCGGCTCGGCCCCGATCCGCTCGATCAGATAGCGCGACATCGTGGAGGAGAGGTCGGCGCGCCGGACCAGGATATGCACCTTGGACGCGTGGTTGGACAGGAACACGGCCGCTTGGCCGGCGGAGTTGCCCCCGCCCACCACCACGACTTCGCTGCCCTTGCAGAATGCCGCCTCGAGCTGGGTGGCGCCGAAATAGATGCCGCTGCCCTCGAAGTCCCCGCCATTGGACAGGTCGAGCCGGCGATAGGTGGCGCCGGAGGCCACCACGATCGTGGCAGTGCGCACCCGCGTCCCGTCATCCAGTGTCAGCGTGTAGGGCCGGCGGCCGTAGTCGAGCGCCGTCACGCTGCGCGGCAGGGCGATCCGGGCGCCGAACTTCTGTGCCTGGGTGAAGCCACGCGCCGCCAGGGCCTGGCCGGAGATGCCGGTCGGGAAGCCCAGGTAATTCTCGATCTTGGACGAGGTGGCCGCCTGGCCGCCCCAGGCCTCCGCCTCCAGGGTGAGGACCCGGAGACCTTCGGACGCGGCATAGACCGACGCCGCGAGGCCCGAAGGCCCGGCACCGACGACGACCACATCGTAGATATCGTCGCCGACGGCGATGTCGGAGAGTCCGAGATGATCGGCCAGGTCCCGCTCGCTCGGATTGCGCAGGACCTCGGTGCCGCGCAGGATCACGATGGGAATGCATTCCGGCGGCACCCGGAAGGCGCACAACGCGCTTTCGGCCTCCTTGTCCTTCTCGACATCCATGAACCGGAACGGATGGCCGTTGCGCGACAAGAAGCGCCGCAGCCGGAGGGTGCCGGCGGAGTTGGACGAGCCGATCAGGACAAGATCGCCGAACCCTTCCTCGATCAACACCGTGCGCCGGAGGATGAAGGCACGCATCACCAGTTCGGAGAGTTCCGCATCCTGGGCGATCAGGCGACGGAAGTCCGCCCGCGGCACGACCAGCATCTCGCCTGCCTCGGCAATGCGGCCGATGACGATGTTGCGGCGGTCGGAGAACATGTTGATCTCGCCGGTGAACATGCCGGCGCCGTGGCGCACGATCAGCCGTTCCGAACCGTCATGGTCGGCCACCAGGATGTCGAGCTGGCCGGACAGGATGACCACGAAATCCGTATCAGTGTCTCCCGGAGCGAACAGGATCGACCCGGCCTCGTGGGTCTCCACACGGCCATACTGCCGGATGCGATCGATCTGGGCCGGGCTGAGTTCCGGATAGAGCTGGTGCCGCCGTTCTTGGCGCGTGGTCATGCTGGTCCCCCCAAGGTTTCGCCGATGCCAGTGCCGACCTGGTCGGCTGCGCACAGAAACCTAGGGCGCGACCATGACGGTTTGCACCCGGGGGTAGGAAAAAACGGCACGCTTTGATCGCGGCCTGAGCGCTAGGGCGCGAGGACCATGCCATCTGGCACAGGCGGCCGGTCAGCGCGTGTCGCGCTCCAGGTTGAGCCAGGCGGTTTCCGCCGGGGTGAGATCGACCTGGAGCGCCGGCAGGGTGGTGACGATCTCACCGGCCGATCGCGGCCCGACCAGGGCGAAGGACGGGAAGGGCTGGGCCAGCACCCAGACCATGGCGATGTTGTGCGCCGAGACGCCCCTTTCGGCCGCAAGCGCTTCCGCCCGGCGGCGGCGCTCGGCGTTCGCGTCACTGCCGAAGCAGGTTTCGGGCGCGGTCTTTGCCGGCAGCCGGTTGCGGAGTTCCTCCGGCAGGAAATAGCCGCGCGCCTGGGACGACCAGGACAGGTGCGCCACCCCGGATTCAGCGAGAAAGGTGAGCGTTTCGGCGGTGTTGGACGTGACGCAGCCGGGCCAGACCGGCCGCTCCATGACCGCCAGGGCCAGGTTGTTGTTGAGGATGCGCAGGGGTTCGAGCCCGTTCGCCGCGGCGTAGGCATTCGCTTCCCGGAAGCGCTCCACCGTCCAGTTGGAGCCGCCGAACACGCCAATCTTCCCGGCCTGATGCAGCCGGTTCAGGGCGTCGACGAACTCGCCGACGGGGATCTCCGGATTGTCGCGGTGCAGGATGTAGATCGGGGCGCGGTCGAGGCCGAGCCGCTCCAGCGAGATGTCGAGCTGCGCCTCGACCACCTGCGGAAAGCAATAGGGCGGGTGCGCCCCCTTGACCACGACCGCCACATCGCCGGCCACGCCGCGGGCGCGGATCCAGTCGCCCAATGCCGATTCGTGCCGGCCCGCGCCATAGACGAAGCCGGTGTCGAACGCGTTGCCGCCGGCTTCCATCCAGGCATCCCAGACAATGGCGCCGTCGGCGATCGTATCCTTGTTGTCGCAGCCGATGATCAGCCGGGACACGGGGCGGTCGAGGCCGTCCAGGCTCTCCTGCGGGATGGTCGGAGCGCCGCCGGGCAGCACGCCCGGGAGCACCCGGTTGGTCGATGGCGCCTCCTCGGCGATTTGGTATCCGATCGCCCGGCGCCAGTGGTCAAGCGTCTCGGCATTGCCGATGCTGTCGGCCCAGCCGAGCGCCGGCGCCAGCGGCTCTTTCAACCCATCTCGGACCGCCCGGCTGGCCAGCTCCGCCTCGAAGGCGAAGAGATGCTCCGGCCGCCAGATCTCCTCCACCCGCCGCTCGCCCTCGACCGTGACGATGATCGTGGCATCGGACGGCCCGGCATTGCGCCCCGGCACCCACGGGTCGGGCAGGTGCAAAGTGCCCTTGCTGCCAATGACCGTCGCCGTGTTGTCGAGGGCACGGACCACCGACGCACCGCATTCCGCCGTCACCCCGCTGGCAAAGCGCAACAGGGCGTGCGCGGCCTCGTCGATTCCCGACCGGCCGATGGTTCCAACCGCGGCGACCGTGTCGGGATCGTCGAAGGGCCTGCCGATGGCGGCGCCGGCCACCAGCCGGGCGAAGGACACCGGATAGCAGCCCACATCGAGGATGCCGCCGCCGCCCAGCGCCTTGTCGAAGATGCGCGAGCCCGCGTCGAAGGACGCGTGATAGCCCAGCGAGGCCTGAACGTGCCGGATCTCTCCGATCTCCCCGGAGGACAGGATCTCCAGCATGCGGGCGATCTGCGGGTGACAGCGATACATGAACGCCTCCATGAAGAAGACGTCCTGCTGCGCCGCCACCTCGGTCATCGCCACGACCTGGGACGCGGTCATCCCGGCCGGCTTCTCGCAGAGCACCGGCTTGCCGGCGCGCAGCGCCATGATGGCTAACTCAGCGTGGAACGGATGCGGCGTGGCGATGTAGAGCGCATCCACATCGCCGTCGGCGGCGAGCGCGGCATAGTCGGAATAGCGCTTCTCGGCGGCGATCGCGTAGTCGTCGCCGAACCGGCCGCGGCGGCCATCATCCCGGCTCGCGATCGCAACCAGCTCGCCGGATTCCGTCTCCTTCAGCCCATCCGCGAAGTTGTGCGCGATGGTGCCCGGCCCAATGATTCCCCAGCGAATCCTTCGCATATTCCCGTCACCGCCTTGCTGTCTGTCGCCTCGGCGCGGACAGCCCGATCGGGCCGGAAGCCGGCTGGAAAGCCGGGCAACGGGTCGGCGATCAGGAGGGCTGCGTCGACGCGGCGCAGAGGCGCCGGGTCTCCCGCGCGATTACCCCCTCTTCGTCGGCCGGCAGGATGAAGATGTCAACGGCTGAGTCCGGCGACGAGATCCGCGCCTTGTTATCGCGGTTGGCGGCGGCATCGAGCGTGACGCCCAACCAGGCCAGGCGATCGCAGATCCCCGCGCGAATCGGGGCGGCGTGCTCGCCGATCCCTCCGGTGAAGACGATTCCGTCGAGGCCTCCGAGCACCGCCGTCATCGCCCCGAATTCCCGGACCGCACGGTAGACGAACAGGTCGACGGCCCGCTTCGCTTGCGGATCGACATGGTCGAGCAGGGTGCGCATGTCGTTGGAGATGCCCGAGACGCCCAGCAGGCCGGACTCGGCGAACAGCATGCGCCGGACGTCGAAGGCGCTCATGCCGAGCTCCTCGAACAGGTAGAGCACGGCACCGGGGTCGAGCTGGCCTGGGCGATTGCCCATCATCAACCCGTCGAGCGGCGTCAGGCCCATGGTGGTGGCGACGCTCTTTCGGCCCTGCATCGCGCACAGGCTGGCGCCGTTGCCCAGATGCGCCACGACGAAGCGGCCGTCGGCGCGGTCGCCGGCGACTTCCGGCAGCCGGTCGGCGGCCGATTGGTAGGACAGGCCGTGGAACCCGTAGCGCTGGAGGCCGCCATCGGTGACCGATCGCGGCAGCGCCATGGCTCGCCCGACCCAGGGGATCGTGCGGTGGAAGGCGGTGTCGAAACAGGCGACCTGCAACAGGTCGGGCCAGGCCTTGGCGACGGCGCGGATGCCGGCCAGGTTGTGCGGGTTGTGGCTGCGCGCCAGCGGGATCAGCCGCTCGATCTCGGCCATCACCTTGGCGTCGACCAGCACCGGCTCGGCGAAGCGGGCGCCGCCATGCACCACCCGGTGACCGGCCGCGACCAGGGTCAGCCCGAGCCGGTCGCCGATCAGGTCGATCAGCCAACGGACCAGGCCGGCATAGTCGTGGGCGCTCTCGCCGGGCAGCGCCGGCGTCTCGATCACCGCACCGGTCCCGTCCCGCACCTCGACGCTCGGCGCCGTCCCGATACCGGAGATCTGGCCGCTATGGGCCGGCGCATCATTTCCATCGGCGGCGTAGAGCGCGAATTTGAGGCTCGAGCTTCCGGCGTTCAGCGTCAGCAGCGCGTCCAAGGCGGTGTCCTTTCTTGCGGCCCGATCCGCCAGGCCGCCGGCACACTTCGCCTCAGGCAGCCATGGCGTATTGATCGAGGGTCTTGCGGAACACGTCGATCATCTCGTCGATATGGGCCTTCTCGGCGATGAAGGCCGGCGCCAGGATAGCCGTGTCGCCGGTGAACTTCACATGCAGCCCGTTCCAGAACATGTCCTTCTGGAGCTGGCCGCCGCGGCGTCCCGGCGCGCCGTCGTCGTGCACCTCCACCCCGGCCATCAACCCGTAACCGCGCAGATCATAGACCAAGGGATGGTCGCGCAGGCTCCAGACGGCGTCGAGGAAATAGTCCGACATCGCCGCGGCGCGCTCGAACAGGCCTTCCTTCTCATAGATCTCCTGGGTGGCGAGGCCGGCGGCGCAAGCGGCCGGATGGCCGGAATAGGTATAGCCGTGGAAGAACTCGATGGCGTTGTCCGGCGCCGCCTCGGTGATCGCCTCGTAGATCGAATCCGTTACCGCGACCGCGCCCATCGGAATGGCGCCGTTAGTGAGCGCCTTCGCCATGGTCACGATGTCCGGCGTGACGCCGAAGGCATCGGCGGCGAACGGAGTGCCCATGCGCCCGAAACCGCAGATCACCTCGTCGAACACCAGCAGGATGCCGTGCCGGTCGCAGATCTCGCGCAGCCGCTCAAGGTAGCCGACCGGCGGCACCAGGGTGCCCGTCGACCCCGCCACCGGCTCGACGAAGACAGCGGCGATGGTGGACCCGCCATAGGTCTGGCAGAAGCGCTCCAGGTCATCCGCCAACTCGGCACCGGTCTGCGGCTGGCCGCGCTGGAAGCGGTTCTCCTCCAGCCAGGTGTGCCGCATCATCACCACGTTCGGCATGGTGACCGGGAAGGTCTCGCGGTTCTTGACCATGCCGGACAGCGAGACGCCGCCCATGTTGACGCCGTGATAGGCGCGCTCCCGCGACACGAAGCGGATGCGCTGGGACTGGCCGCAGGCGCGGTGGTAGGCCATGGCGATCTTCAGCGCCGTGTCGATCGATTCCGAGCCGGAATTGGTGAAGAAGACGCTGTTGATCGGCTCCGGCAGCAGGTTGGCGACCTTGCTGGCCAGGGCGAAGGATCCGGGATGGCCGAGCTGGAACGGCGCGGTGTAGTCATTGGTGGTCATCTGCGCGTGGACCGCGTCGGCGATCTCCTTGCGGCCATGGCCGGCCGGGCAGCAGAACAGGCCCGATGAGCCGTCGATCAGCTTGCCGCCGGTATGGTTCCAGCAATAGACGCCCTCGGAGCGCACCACGAGGCGTGGGGCCGCCTTGAAATCCCGGTTGCCGGTGAACGGCATCCAGTGGTTTTCCAGCGTGTTGACCCGCTGCGTGTCGTGTCCCAGGACCTGGACCGATGCGTCCATGACTCACCCCCGGCTGTTGCGGTCGACCGAGCGGCGATACTAAGGTGGCGCACTGGCCCCATAGTAGAACCAGATCGGGCCGAACGGTAAGGCCACCGGATAACAAGAGAAAGAAGGCCCCGGCGGATCATGCGCGACGCGCTTTTTCACCTGGAACGCGCCCAGGCCACGACCCTGCAATCGCAGATCCGCGAGACCCTGGTCTCGGCGGTCCTGGCCGGGCAACTGGCGCCCGGCGCGCCGGTGCCGTCGACCCGGGCCATGGCCCGGCGGCTGAAGGTCTCACGCAACACCGTGACCCTGGCCTATCAGGCGCTGGTCACCGACGGTTTCCTGGCGGCGCGGGAGCGCAGCGGCTTCTATGTGGCCCAGGACGCACCCTCGGTGCCGGCCGAGATGCCGCAGCCGCAGCGGCCGGGCACCGGCCGTCCGGTCGACTGGTCCCGCCGCTTCCGGGTCCGGCCGACCCGTCAGGACAATATCCGCAAGCCGGTCGACTGGCGCCGCTTCCAGTACCCCTTCATCTACGGCCAGATGGATGCCGGGCTGTTCCCCATCGCCGAATGGCGCGACTGCGTGCGCCAGGCCATGGGCACAAGGTGGCTGGACGCCTGGACCGAGGACCGGTTCGCCGCGGACGACCCGATGCTGATCGAGCAGATCCGCCGGCGCATCCTCCCCCGGCGCGGCATCTCCGCGAACGAGGACGAGATCCTGGTGACCCTGGGCGCGCAGAACGCGCTCTACCTGCTGGCCAGCCTGTTCGTCACGCCGTCCACCACGGTGGCGGTGGAGGACCCGGGCTATCCCGATATGCGCAATACGTTGCGCCTGCGGACCGAGCGGGTCCGGCCGATCCCGGTGGATCGGGACGGGCTTGTCGTCGATGGCCGGCTGGCGGGCGCCGAGCTGGTGTTCACCACGCCGAGCCATCAATTCCCGACCACGGTCACCATGAGCCTCGACCGCCGCAAGGCGCTGCTGGACGCCGCCGGCCGCAACCGCCTGGTGATCATCGAGGACGACTACGAGTTCGAGACCAACTATCGCGGGGAACCCTGCCCGGCGCTCAAGTCGCTGGACCGCGACGGTCGAGTCATGCATGTGGGCAGCTTCTCCAAATCCCTGATGCCCGGGCTCCGGCTCGGGTTCATTGTCGCGCCGCCGGAGGTGATCGACGAGGCGCGGGCATTGCGCCGGCTGATGTTGCGCCATCCGCCGGGCAACAACCAGCGCACGGCCGCCCTGTTCCTCGCCGCCGGCCATTACGACGCCCTGGTCCACCGGCTGCACCGCGCCTATCGCAGCCGCTGGGACACGATGGGCCAGGCGCTGAACCGTCATCTGCCGGGCTGGAGCCGGATGCCGAGCTTCGGCGGCACCAGCTACTGGGTCGAGGGTCCGCCGACGCTGGATGCCGATGCCCTGGCGGACTCGGCACAGCAGGAAGGCATCCTGATCGAGCCCGGCGCCATCCATTTCGCCGGCGAGGAACCGCCGCGGAACCATTTCCGTCTCGGCTTCTCGTCGATCCCGGAAGACCGGATCGAGCCCGGCATCGCCCGGCTGGCCGCATTGGCGGGCGCCGCGCGGTGATGCCGCATCACGTCGTCGACGGTTCCACCGGGTGATCGCCGGCCTGGATTGGGTCGGCCTCGCGATCGCCGCCGCCGCCTTCCTGCTGGCCGGATTCGCCCGCGGCTATGCCGGATTCGGCCTGTCGGCCATCGTCGTGGCGGCCCTGACGCTGGTCCTGCCGCCCGCCGAGGTGGCGCCCATCGCCATCCTGCTGGAGGTCACGGCCAGCATCGTGCAGGCCCCGGGCGTATGGCGGCGGATCGACTGGCGCACGCTGGCGTTCCTGCTGATCGGTGCGGCGATCGGCAATCCGGTCGGCGTCGCCGGGTTGGTCTGGCTGTCCGCCGACACCGCCCGCATCGTCGTCGCGTCGATCATCATGGTCGCGGCGATCCTGCTGCTGGCCGGCATCAAGGCCCATCGCGCCAGCGGGACGGCCGGCACCATCGGCGCCGGCTTCGTGTCCGGCGTGGCGAACGGGCTGTCAGCGCTCGGCGGGCTGCCGATCGCCCTGCTGCTGGTGGCCCGGGCCGACCATCCGGCGGTGATCCGCGCCACCATGATCGGCTACTTCTTCCTGCTGGATACCTATGGCGGTGTGCTCTTCGCCCATCAGGGCCTGATGACCGGGCTGGTGTTCGAACGCTACCTCCTCGGCTTGCCGCTGGTCCTGATCGGCATCCTGGCGGGCGGCCGTGTCTTCCACCGGAGCGACCCGGGCCTGTTTCGCAAGATCGTGCTCGGGCTGCTGATCGGGCTTGCGGCCATCGGGCTGGTGCGCGGCCTGACCGGCGCGTGATCCGCGGCCTCCAGGGCGACCGGCCTGGACCAAGGGACGTCGCACTGGACGGTCGAAATGCGATGCAACACTATGGGATTTCGACCTTCAACAGCATTCTGGCACCATAGACCCGAGCGTTTTGGACCTAAGGAAGCCAAGAGCTTGCCGGGTAGGCTTGAGGCGGGGAGCGTCTGGATAAAGTTGAAAGAGCGTTCGTGCGAAGCGGACGACGACAAAGTTAGGAACAGGAGAGGATCTGTGAAGAAACTGGCAACCGCGCTTGCGGCAAGCGCCGCATTCGTATTCTCGGCCCAGGCCGCAAAAGCCGTGGACGAGATCACCGTCGCGTACTTCCTGGAATGGCCGATGCCGTTCCTGGCCGCCAAGGCCGCCGGCGATTATGAGGAAGCGCTGGGCATCGACATTACCTGGCGCTCGTTCGAGACCGGAACCGCCATGTCGGCGGCGATGGCCTCCGGCGACGTGCAGATTTCCGTCAGCCAGGGCGTGCCGCCATTCGTGGTCGCCGCCTCGGCCGGGCAGGACATCCAGGTGGTCGACATCGCCGTCAGCTATTCCGAGAACGACAACTGCGTCGTGCATGCCGATCATGAGATCGACAAGCAGTCCGCCGACGAGCTCGAAGGGCTGAAGGTCGCGGTGCCGCTGGGCACCGCCGCCCATTTCGGCTTCCTGCGGCAGATGGACCATTTCGGCGTCGACATCTCGACCCTGGACATCGTCAACATGGCCCCGCCGGAGGGCGCGGCAGCGCTGGCGCAGCGGTCGGTCGACTTCGCCTGCGGATGGGGCGGCGGCCTCGCCCGGATGCGGGAGCACGGCAATGTGCTGCTGACCGGCTCCGAGAAGGAAGAGCTGGGCATCCTGGTGTTCGACGTGACGTCGGCTCCGGCCGATTTCGTCGCGGAGAACCCGGACGTCGTCTCCGAGTTCCTGGCCGTCACCGCGGCGGCGAACGCCAAGTGGAACTCCACCCGGGACGAGGGAATGCTGGCGGTGATCGCGCAGGAATCCGGCATGGACCTGGATGCGACGCGGTCGTCCATCGGGACCATGACCTTCCCGTCGGTCGACGACCAGCTCTCCGACAAATGGCTGGCCGGCGGCGTCCCGAGCTTCATGAAGGGCGTCGCGGACGTCTTCGTGGAGGCCGGCTCCATCGACGGCGCGCTGGACACCTATGAGAACGCGGTGAACGCGGGCCCGCTGACAGCGGCCCAATAGGGAGTAAGGTAGCGGCCCGGGGTTTCGCCCCGGGCCGGCCTTCGGCCGATCGGTGGCCAACTTCCTTGGGGCGGGGCGATGTCAGCACTACTGATCGAAGATGTTTCCATGCGTTTCGAACTGCCGAATGGTGGGGCGGTTCAGGCGCTGCAGAACGTGTCGCTGGATATCCGCGAAGGCGAGATCATGGCCGTCCTCGGCCCGTCTGGCTGCGGCAAGACGACGCTCCTGAACATTGTCGCGGGGTTCCTGGCCCCCACTGAGGGAAAGGTTTCCCTGGGCGGCGAGGTGACGACCGGTCCCGGGCCGGAACGCGGCATGGTGTTCCAGCAGGGTGCGCTGTTCGAGTGGATGAGCGTGCGCGAGAACATCGGCTTCGGGCCTTCGATGAAGGGCACGCCGAAATCCGAGATCAACAGCCGGGTCGACGAGCTCCTGGAGATCGTCGGGCTGCACGATTTCGGCAGCAAGATGATCTACGAGCTGTCCGGCGGCATGCAGCAGCGCGTGGCGCTGGCCCGCTGCCTGGCCAACGACCCGGACGTCATCTTGATGGACGAGCCGCTTGGCGCGCTGGACGCGCTGACGCGGGAGAAGATGCAGTCGCTGGTGCTGGAGATCTGGAAGGAGACCGGCAAGACGATCATCCTGATCACCCACTCGGTAGAGGAGGCCCTGCTGCTGGGCGAGCGCCTGCTGGTGATGGCGCCGCGGCCCGGGCGCATCCACAAGGAATACCGCCTGCCCTTCGCCGAGCTCGGCGTCGGCGCCGATCTGCGCGAGGTGAAGAAACACGACGATTTCGGACCCAAGCGCGAAGAGATCCTGTCGATGATCTGGGACATGGAGGAGGAGATCATGGGCCGGACGGAGACCGCGGCATGATCATCCTGATCCTCTACATCGCCATCTTCGCCGGCGCCTTCCTGGCAGTCCGGCTGGTGGCCAGCCGGATGCACCACATCCGGGACTTCACCGCCCTGAAGACCGTCACCTTCGGAGACGAAAGCGCGGTGCGGGCCAACCGCGCCGCCTCGATCATCTCGGTGATCACCATCTTCATCATCTGGGGCGCCTTCACCGGATCGAAGCTGCTGCCGATCCACGTGCCGGGGCCGTTCATCGGCGACGCCACCTTCAGCTACACCGCCGAGACGGATGATGGCGACCGGGACGACGCCACGGTCCATGTGCGGGTCTTCCCGGTCGACGAGGAGGCCGACGAGCCGGAGACCGAGCCCGGCGAGGGCTTTGCGAAGAACGATACCGCCAAGGTTGGCGCCTGGCGGTCCATCCTGATCCGGGTCGACCGCAACGACGATCTGGGCAGGGATGAGGGCGCGCGGGTCGTCGCCATCAACGGCCAGCCCATCGCGCCCGGCGAGACGGTCGCGGTCGACTCCGGCGAAGTGACGCTGAGCGCCAAGGGCACGCCCAACTACAAGCCGGCGGCCGGATGGCAGATGGAGCCCATCTGGCTACCGCCGCCGGAGGCGGTGTTCGGCCGGCTCGTCGAAATCGCCCGTTCCGGCTATCAGAACTTCACCCTGCTGGAGCATGTCGGCTGGTCGCTGTTCCGGGTCGTCGCCGGCTTCCTCGGCGGCGCCATCATCGGCATCCCGCTTGGCTACGCCATGGGGCTGAGCGACTGGTTCCGCGGCTGGTTCGACCCGATCGTGGAATTCATGCGGCCGGTGCCGCCGCTGGCGCTGATCCCGCTGGTGATCATCTGGGCCGGCATCGGCGAGTTGGGCAAATGGGTGCTGCTGTTCCTGGCGGCGCTGTGGATCATGGCGATCGCGGCCAGGGCCGGCGTGTCCGGCGTCCGCATCTCCAAGGTCCACGCGGCCTACTCGCTGGGCGCCTCGAAATGGCAGATCCTGCGGCACGTGATCGTGCCCAACTCCCTGCCGGAGATCTTCACCGGCGCCCGGGTGGCCATGGGCGTCTGCTGGGGCACGGTCGTCGCCGCCGAACTGGTCGCCGCCGAGAAGGGTGCCGGCATGATGATCATGGTGGCGTCGCGCTTCCAGCTCACCGACATCGTGATCATGGGCATCATCCTGATCGGCACGATCGGCTACGGCATCGACATCCTGATGCGCCGGGCGGAGAACTGGCTGATCCCGTGGAAGGGACGCGGCTAGGCGCACTCAATGCCAATTGACCCGTCGTTCCCGCGAAAGCGGGAACCTCGAGACGTCAGGACGCCTTTGTCATCGAGATTCCCGCTTTCGCGGGAATGACGACGGGTCGTTTGGCTTTGTTCCGGCCGGCCTCAAGCAATCTGCTGCGGGCGCATGTCCTCGCGGTTGATGCCGGCGACCTTGACCGGCTTCTTCATGGCGTCGCGGCGGAAGGGCTCGCCCAGTTCCTGATTGAGCACCACCTCGAGGAAGGTGGTGACGTTGTCCTCCATCTGCTCCTTGACCGCGACGCTGAGCGCCTCGGTCAGCTCCGCCATGGAGCGCACCTGCACGCCCTTCAGCCCGCAGCCTTCGGCCACCTTGGCGTATTCGACGCCGAGATTGAGCTCAGTCCCGACGAAATTGTCGTCGAACCACAGCGTCGTGTTGCGCTTCTCCGCGCCCCATTGGTAGTTGCGGAAGATCACCATGGTGATCGGCGGCCAGTCGTTGCGGCCGCAGGCGGTCATCTCGTTCATCGAGATGCCGAAGGCGCCGTCGCCGGCGAAGCCGATCACCGGCACATCCGGGCAGCCGATCTTGGCCCCCAGGATGGACGGGAAGCCGTAGCCGCAGGGGCCGAACAGGCCTGGCGCCAGGTACTTCCGGCCGGATTCGAAGGTCGGATAGGCGTTGCCGATGGCGCAGTTGTTGCCGATGTCCGACGAGATGATCGCCTCCTTCGGCATCGCCGCCTGGATCGCCCGCCAGGCCATGCGCGGCGACATGCGCTCCGGCTCGCGGTTGCGCGCGCGCTCGTTCCAGTTGGTGCCGGGATCGTCGTCCTCATGATCCATGGAGGTCAGGGTCTGCAGCCAGCGCGACTTGGTCAGCGCGATCAGCTCCTTGCGGGCCTGCCGGTCGATGTCGCCGGCGGTCGCCGAAAGCTGGTCCAGGATCTGCTCGGCCACGGCCCTGGCGTCGCCCTGGATGCCCACGGTGACCTTCTTGGTGAGTCCGATGCGGTCGGCGTTGATGTCGACCTGGATCACCTTGGCGTCCCGGGGCCAGTAGTCGATGCCGTAGCCCGGCAGGGTGGAGAACGGGTTCAGCCGGGTGCCGAGGGCCAGCACCACGTCCGCCTTGGAGATCAGCTCCATGGCTGCCTTGGAGCCGTTGTAGCCGAGCGGGCCGACCGAGAGCGGGTGCGAGCCCGGGAAGGCGTCATTGTGCTGGTAGCCGCAGCAGACCGGCGCGTCGAGCCGCTCGGCCAGCGCCTTGGAGGCGTCGATGGCGCCGCCGATGACGACACCGGCGCCGTTCAGGATGACCGGGAAGTTCGCTCCGGACAGCAGTCGGGCCGCCTCGGCGATGGCCTCGGGCCCGCCGGACGGGCGCTCCAGCCGCACGATCTGGGGGAGGTCGATGTCGATCACCTGGGTCCAGTAGTCGCGCGGCACGTTGATCTGGGCCGGGGCGCAGCCGCGCCAGGCCTTCTCGATGACCCGGTTCAGCACCTCGGCGATGCGCGACGGGTCGCGGACCTCTTCCTGGTAGCAGACCATGTCCTCGAACACAGCCATCTGCTCGATCTCCTGGAAGCCGCCCTGGCCGATGGTCTTGTTGGCCGCCTGCGGCGTCACCAGCAGCATCGGGGTGTGGTTCCAATAGGCGGTCTTGATCGGGGTCACGAAATTGGTGATGCCCGGGCCGTTCTGGGCGATCGCCATGCCCATCTTGCCGCTGGCGCGGGTATAGCCGTCGCAGATCATGCCGGCATTGGTCTCGTGCGCGCAGTCCCAGAAGGTGATGCCGGCCGCCGGGAACAGGTCTGAGATCGGCATCATCGCCGAGCCGATAATGCCGAAGGAATGCTGGATGCCGTGCATCTGCAGCACTTTCACGAAGGCTTCCTCGGTCGTCATCTTCATCGGGGTGGTCCTTTCCAGTCGAATGTCGGTCCGCCATCGGCGGGGTCACGGGCGGGACGGCAATCGTCCCGGATATTCAGGCGCGACGATCCTCCAGGATCATATCGCTGGCTTTCTCGCCGATCATGATGGCCGGCGCGTTGGTATTGCCGGACACGATCTCCGGCATGATCGAGCAGTCGGCGATGCGCAGGCCTTCGACGCCATGCACCTTCAGCCGGGGATCGACGACGGCCATGGGATCGCGGCCCATGCGGCAGGTGCCGGTCGGATGGTAGATCGTGGTGGCCGTATCGCGGACCCAGTCCAGCAGATCCTCGCGGCTCTCCACGCCCGGCGCCGGGCTGTGGGCGCCGGCGATCTTGCCGACCAGCGGCGCCTGCCGGGCGATCTCCTGGGCGATCTTCACCCCGTCGACGATGGTGCGCCGGTCGGTCTCGGTCGCAAGGTAGTTCGGATGGATCGCCGGATAGGTCCGCACATCGCGATCTTCCAGCCGGATCTCGCCGCGGCTTTCGGGCCGAAGCTGGCAGACCGACATCGTGAAGGCGGAGAACGGATGCACCCCTTCGCCCGGGCTGTCGGCGGACCAGGGCTGGATGTGGAACTGGATGTCCGGCGTCTCGACCTCCGGCCGGGTCTTCAGGAATCCGGTCGCCAGGCTGGCCGCCATGGTCATCGGGCCGGCGCGGAACAGCAGGTATTTCAGGCCGATGCGCATCTTGTCGAACAGGCTGCGCACCTCGTCGTTCAGGGTCGGCTCGTTGCACTTGAAGACCAGCCGCGCCTGCAGATGGTCCTGCAGGTTCTTGCCCACGCCCGGACGATCGGCCCGGACGTCGATGCCCTGTTCGGCCAGCTGCTCCGCCTCGCCGATGCCGGACAGCATCAGGATCTGCGGCGAGCCGATGGCACCGGAGGAGAGGATGACCTCGCCATGCGCCCGCACCGAATGCGCGCGGCCGCTCTTGTCGAAATAGGTGATCCCGACCGCCCGGTTGCCCTCGAAGTCGATCCGGGCGGTGAGCGCTCGGGTGACGATTTTCAGGTTGGGCCGCTTCTTCACCGGGTTCAGATAGGCGACGGCGGAGGAGCAGCGGCGGCCCCGGCGCGCGGTCAGCTGGAAGTAGCCCACGCCCTCCTGCTCGGCGCCGTTGTAGTCGGGGTTGTAGCGGTAGCCGGCATTCTGCGCCGCCGCGACCCAGGAATCACAGATCGGCCGGTTCAGGCGCATGTTGGACACGGCGAGCGGTCCGCCGCTGCCGTGATAGGCATCCGCGCCCTGCTCCTGGTCCTCGGCCCGCTTGAACAGGGGCAGGACGTCGTCCCAACCCCAGCCCTCATTGCCCATCTGGCGCCACCGGTCATAGTCCTGCCGCTGGCCCCTTACATACAGCAACCCGTTGAGCGACGAAGAGCCACCTAGGACCTTTCCACGGGGCCAGTCGAGCCGGCGCCCGTTCAGCCCGGCATCCGGCTCGGTGCGGTAGCACCAATCGACGCTGGGGTTGTGCATGGTCTTGAAATAGCCGACCGGAATGTGGATCCACGGATTGATGTCTGGCCCTCCGGCCTCCAGCAGCACCACCCGGATCGACGGGTCGGCGCTCAGCCGGTTGGCCAGCACGCAGCCCGCCGAGCCGGCGCCCACGATCACGTAATCGGCCTCCAACGCGTTCATTTGTTGCGTTCCTCCCCCGGTGCGCCGTTCTGGCTTGCCACGTTTACCATAATGTGGTTGTTTTGAGACTAACAGTCTCATTAAGAAACTTACAAGGGAGGATGCAATGAACGTCTCTGAGAAACTCAGCAACATCTCGCGCCGCGATCTGCTCAGGTTGTCCAAGCAGTACGGCATCACCTCGACACTGCTGGCGACCGGCGCGTTTGGCGGCGCCATGAGCCTCTCCTCCCTGGCCAAGGCCGCGGAGTCCACCTATGAGAAGCGGTTTGCTAACGCGCCGCGGCATACGCTGAAATTTGGCGCCTCCGGCTTCAACGCCCGCAACCTGCTGATCGAGCGGGCCGGCTGCCTGGAATTCTCCCGCGATCTTGAAGAGCGCACCGAGGGCGAGATCCGCGTCGAGTTCATCGGCGACAACCAGATCTGCGGCCAGCTCTCCTGCGTCGAAAAGACCCAGCTCGGCATCGTCGACATCTACGCCGCCTCGACCCAGAACTCGGCCGGCGGCGCGCCTTATCTGAACGTGCTCGACTACGCCTTCATGTTCCCAGGCCGGGCCTCCCAGTACCACTTCCTGTACAGCCCCGAGAGCCAGCGCATCCTGCGCGACCCGCTGGAGCGGCGGCACGGGCTGAAGTTCCTGTTCTCCCATGCTGAGCTGCGCGGCATCCAGCTCGGCCTCGGCTGGGAGGACCGGCCGACCGTGACCAAGCTGGAAGAGCTGTTCGGCACCAAGAACCGGGTGACCGGCACCCAGCTCGGCCGCATCGCCATGCAGCTGCTGAACCTGAACCCGGTGCCGGTGGCCTGGGAGGAGACCCTGGACGGGCTGAAGCAGGGCCTGATCGACGGGGCGGAGACCTGGGCCTCGGCGGTCGCCTACGCCAACATGTCGCCGGTCGTCTCGCAATCGGTCGATCTCAGGTTCTTCTGCGGCACCGAGCACACCGCGATGTCGGCCGAGGTCTTTGACGCGCTGGAATCGCATCTCCAGGACGCGGTCATGGAGTCCGCCTATCTGGCGCAGGTCCATGTCCAGGCGGCCAACGAGGCGGCCCTGGTCAAGACCGTCGGCTACTCCGACCCGCAGCTGCCCGGGACCCTGTTCGTGGAGAACAACGTGCGGACGGCCTTCCTGGCGGACGACCAGATCAAGATGGCCGAGGAGATGTGCTCGCCGGAGTTCAATCCGGAGCCCTGGGCGCAGTGGCGCGAGCGCCTCAACAACTGGTCCGGCGGCATCGACACCTATGCCGATATCCATCGGGTCGCCCGCGAAGTGCCGGCCGACATGAAGCCGGAGAATGTCGAACCCCGCCGCTGGTGGCGCACCGCCTGACCAACGGCGAGACCGGGCGGACGGCTCCCGGCTTCCGGGGAGCCGTCCGTACCGGCCACGCAATCGGAATTCGGCTGACGCCGAAACCGCGGGGGGAGACCCATGGAGACGCTGTTCGCCGATAGCGGCGAGATCCTTGCTGCGCTGTTTTCCAATGATTCCTGGATGATCAGCCAGGCCCTCCGCGCGGAGGCGGCCTGGCTCGTCGGGCTTGTCCTGACGCTGGCCGGAGCCGTTGCGGTCCTGGTGATCTACCGGTTCGTGCCGCTGATCGACCGGCATCTGGAGCGCACGGTGATGGTCTGGAGCTATCTGATCATCGCCGCGATCATCTTCGTCGAGGTCTTCCGGCGCTTCGTGCTGAACGAGCAGGCGCCCTGGTCGACGACCCTTCCGCCCTTCCTATTCCTGATCATGACCTGGTTCGGTTGCGCCTATAACGTCCGCCTGCGCACCCATCTGGCGTTCAGCGAATTCCGCACCAAGCTGCCGCGGCTGGGCCAGCTGCTGTGCCTGTGCGTCGACGCCTTGCTGTGGCTGGTCTTCTGCTGGATCGTGGTGGTGACCTCGTTCCGGGTGACCGCCAATTCCGCGGCCAATTTCCAGATCCTGCTCGGCACCGACAACACCCTGCAATGGTGGTTCCTGATCACCGTGCCGATCGCCTTCATTCTGCTTGCCGCCCGGGTGCTGGAGAACGTGATCGAGGATGTCGGCAATTTCCGGTCCGGCGCGCCGATCATCCGGCAAGCCGTGATCGGCGGCGAGTGAGCGGGAGGAGGCTGCGCCATGACGGACGGAACCTGGATCACTCTCATCTCGCTCGGCGTCACCGTGCTGTTCATGCTCGGCGTGCCGGTGTTCCTGGTGATCGGATATTGGGTGATCGGCTGCAGCTTCGTGCTGGGCCTGACCCTGGACAATATGGGCGCGGCCCTCTCCGACGTCTTCACCGACGGCTTCGCGCTGCTGGCCATGCCGCTGTTCATCCTGACCGGCGACCTGATCAACCGGTCCGGCATCGCCCGCCGGCTCTCGGACTTCGCCTATGCCTGTCTCGGCTGGCTGCGCGGCGGGCTGGCCATGGCCAGCCTCGGCGCCTGCGGCCTGTTCGCAGCGATCTCGGGCTCGAACTCGGCGACCACCGCCACCATCGGCTCGATGCTGCATCCCGAGATGGTCAAGGGCGGGTATGATGAGCGGTTCTCGGCAGCGACGGCCGCCTCGGGCGGCACCGTCGGCATCATCATCCCGCCCTCGATCATCTTCATCGTCTACGGCTTCCTGATGAACCTGCCGATCTCCGACCTGTTCGTGGCCGGCATCATCCCGGGCACCCTGATGGTGGTCGGCATGCAGCTGGTCTGCTGGATCATCTGCCGGGTCAATGGCTGGGGGCATCTGATCCCGCTGCAGCTCAACCGGGTGCTGAAGACCGCCTTCGGCGCGTGGCTCGGCTTCTTCGCAATCGGCCTCGTGCTGTGGGGCATCTACACCGGCAAGTTCTCGCCCACCGAGGCGGCCGGCGTGACCGTCGGCTTCGGCGTCATCGCCGGACTGGTCTCATTGCCGCTCTACCGGCTGTTCGACACCGGCGGCCCGGATCGGCCGGCGACCGAGAAGAGCTTCCGCGAGATGCTGATTGTCGAGGGCTTCAAGGTGAGCGAATTGCCGGCCATCACCATGCGCTCGGCCCAGATCACCGGCATCCTGGCGCCGCTGATCGCCATCTCCGTGGTCATGCAGCAGATCCTGTCGCTGCTGGGCGCGCAGCAGGTGATCGGCGACTTCGTCACCGGCATGGGCGGCTATCACGCCGTGCTGTTCACCGCCATGGCCATCGTGTTCGTTTCCGGCATGATCCTGGAGAGCCTGCCGGTGACCATCATCCTGGCGCCGATCCTGGCCCCCATCGCCCATTCGGTCGGGGTCGACCCGGTGCATTTCTCGGTGATCTTCCTGGTCGGCGCCTCGATCGGCTTCATCACGCCGCCCTACGGACTCAACCTCTACGTCGCCAGCGGGGTGACCGGTGTTCCCTACTTCAGGCTTTTGAAATATACGATTGCCTACCTCGCCTCGCTGCTGGCCGTGTGGATCGTCGTGGCGCTCACGCCCGAGCTTGCGACAATCCTGCTGCCGGGCCGGGGTTAGCGGATCGGGAGGATCGTTGGTGAGCATTGTCGAGTCGGCACGCAAGGGCGAGACGATCCCCACGAACCTCCGCCTGCCCCTGGTGCTGGAGGCCGTGGCCCAGGCCGGCGTGCCGGTGACGCCGACCGAGGTCAACGCCCGCATCGGCCTGCCCAAGCCCACCATCCACCGGCTGTTCGCAACCCTGGAGGCCGAGGGCTTCCTGCAGCGCGAGCTGGACGGACGCTCCTATACGGCCGGCCGGCGCCTGCGCAGGCTCTCGACCAACGTGCTCTCCTCCCTGCGGGTCCGCACCGCGCGTCTGGCGGTGCTGAACGCCCTGGCGGAGGAGATCGGCGAGACCTGCAACATCGCCGTGCCGGACCGCGAGGCGATGGTCTATCTCGACCGGGTCGAGACCAAATGGCCGCTGCGCATCCAGCTTCCGATCGGCACCCAGGTGCCGTTCTACTGCACCGCCAGCGGCAAGATGTATCTCTCCAGCCTGAACGATGCGCATCTGGACAGGTATCTGGGCGCCGCGAAACTGATCCGCCGGACACCGGCGACGATCACCAACCGCGCCAAGCTCAGCGACGAGATCGCCCAGACCCGCGAGCGCGGCTATTCCCAGGACGCCGAGGAATTCATGGACGGCATGATCGCGCTTGCCGTCCGCATCGACGACGACCAGGGACGCCTCCTCAGCACCCTCTCCTTCCACGCCCCCACCCAGCGCCTGACCCTGGAGGCGGCCAAGGCGCATCTGCCCAGGCTGCGCCACGCGGCAGGCGAGCTATCGCGGCTGGTGATCGAGGGGGCCTGAAGGACCCCAGATATCGGTGGTGTGTGGTGGCGTAGGAGGGAATTAAGCCCCCGACACGGGGGCTACTACACCGAAATCTGCTGCGCAATAGGAGTGTAAAGATCGACCTCGGCTCCAATTTCTTCCGCCGGAGTACTGAGTGAGACGATTAGCGAATAGCGCGCCTCAGACTCTACCCGACCCAAATGAGGACGTTCTTTCCACCAGCCAGACCGGGGAAAGACTCCGACTAAGTTGCATTCTCGCGCTTCAACCGCGTTCATTTGGACCCAATCGCGATGGATTGATCCATGCGATCGGCCCTTCCAATCACCGATCGCCCAGGGAACACTAGAGCCACCGTAGTTGCCATCATCTTCCCTTGCAGCTTTATTCATACGCAGAATAAAATCTTCGTCACTTTCCGTAGGTTTCTTGATATTGAAGTTCAGACCATGCGATCGATACTTGTACTTGTCACGCCAGCCTTTTTCTCCTGGCGCCGGCTCGACGAAATATGAAAGCGTGATGTCGATCCGGATCTGCGTGTCGTCAGGCAGATCCGCTAGTGCCTCGACTGGCCAGGGAAGCCGGTATAAGTGCATATCTTTGGCGCGGTTCGACGAAGCTGCCTCTTCAAAGGGCTGGATTGCCTCCTGCGCTATCATAGTAAGTGAGTTGCGCGTGGACTGAAGTGCACGGCCAAAATTCGGTACACCGTAACCCGCAACACGCAGCAGAGTGGTCATATTCGCCGTTGCAGTTGCGGCCGCTGAAGTAAATTGCGTCTTCAACTCGTCAGTCCATTCAGCGGAATGGACTATCAGTCCTCGGATAGTTTCGGGCCAAGCTTGAGGATAAGCGTCCCACAGGCGTGCGCACATTTCGCTGGCTAAGCCTGCGGCGGCGCTGGTCGCGTAGTTTGCGTCGAAAAGCGCCTCTTGCGGGCGATGCCCCACTGTCAGCAAGGCGAGATCGTCAAACTGAGAAACGAAACCTTCCTGGTCGACACCCAGATTGCCACCCTCTAGCAGAATATCAGGCTTAATCGGCCAGCGCTGATCTGCTTCCCAAGTTCGGGACGAAGTCGACCAAGGTGAAAGCTGTCCAGTCCGAGCCAACGGTGTATATGCTGCGGCGATCTCGGGATCCTCTATTTGTTCCAAGAACGTCACGGCACCAACGGTCAGTGCGTTCCAGGCCTGCCCTGGATCATGGATGGAACTGGAGAGATTCGCGTCTGGGTAAGATTGCCACTCTGTCGGTTCAGCCACATTACCGGCGGAAACAACACAATGCTTCTCGCCGGTTCCGTCAGCACCAAAGGCAGAATTGTCGATTGCACCGGACCACGAAGAGGGACGCCCGCAGTCGCGTCCATCTTCGCTCGTCACTGCCAGGCAGAACAGCCGATTGGCGTCTGGGTCAAATAGTGCGCCACGGGAAAATGCTTGAAGAGTGCGTTCGCCATAGAGGCGCCTATTGTGATGCGCGCCCGGTTGCGGGATGAGCTTGATCGACTCGACGTGAAACGGGAGTTCAACTTGAGTATCGGCCTGCAGGTATGCAGGAAGTCGATCTGCAAATGCCACGGTACCGCACATGCTCGTGCCGTGGCCATGGTCATCCGCGACACCCCAGTCAGCATCAACACTATCGCAGCGGCTATTGTTCACAACCGGCGCAAGAAGCGGATGTCCGGCATTTACACCCGTATCAAGCACACAGACTGAAGTCCTTGCATTTGCAGCAACCGACAGACGCTCCGACAAGCCCTGCACCCACTCGGCTTGTTCGGAGTTCGGAATTTCGGTCCAGAACGCAGCCGTTTCCTTGCCGCGCCGGAATTCAGCTACATGAGGAGATGCGGCAAGCAGGCCATCGAGTTCTGCCAAGGTCGCATGAGTAAGAACAACTGTTCGCTCAACGAAGTGAATCGCACCTTCTTGTATCGGAACGCCGATAGTGGCCGCCACTTCCCTAAACTGCCTCTCCACTGCTACTCGTGTTGCCTCGGTTGCGATAAGCCATACTTCACACCACTCGCGTTGGTCGGCATTTGGTAGGAATTCAGCAGGATCGTACCAGAAGGATTGAAGAACAGCGCGCCTAATCGCATCAATACTCTCGATCAGAGGCTGGTTCTTCGGTTTGTTCGTCCGAGTATTCTCATCTCGATATCTCTGTATCTTATTGATCAGACGCGTATGCTTGCCATGAGGGATATAGATCGTCGCCCGAGTAACAGGAATACCAGCTTCGTTTGTAGTGTTGCGTACATTGAGCAACTCAATACCCGCCCCACGATCTTCAAGGCTTGCAATGCGAAGATCAAAACCGGGCGCGCTCTCCAATTCAAGGTAGGCACCCTCTTTTGTCGGGAGCGAAACACCCTGGCGTTCGATTTGGTCACGCGCGCTCTGCGCCCAGGCCTCGTCTAGGGCTTGGCGCAACCGGTCAGCGTGGGATTGCCGTTCGCGATGAGCCGGCAATTCAAACTCACCGCCACCGCCGGTAGGATTGGTGTAATCGATAGCGTCAGGCGAATCAGGTAGGAAAATATGAGGGTATTGAAGGTCAGCCATGCTCCTCTATTCCGGTCTGGCATAAGCCGCCTTGCGATCGCCAACTGTCGCGAGCAGTGCTTTCTGAGTTACCTTACTTTGGTCGGACAAGATCGCTTCCTTAATGGCATCGTTGCAGGCTTCGGCGATTTCAGCGTGGCTAAGTCCACGTGCCGCCGTCAAGACTCGCTCAAGTTTGAATTCTCCACGAAATGTGGCAAGCCGATTACCGATTAGAGATTCGATTTCATCACGACTTGGCAAGTCATACTGCAAGACATCATCAAATCGTCTGAACAATGCCGTGTCCAATGAAGTGGCGTTGTTCGTGGCCGCGATAATTAGGCCTTCTGAGCAATCCTCTTCGATGAATTGTAGCAGGGCATTTAGCACGCGGCGCATCTCACCAACGTCGTTATCAGAGCCGCGCGAGGTACCAAGTGCATCAAACTCGTCGAAAAGGTAGACGGCGGGGCGGTCTCTAATGACTGCAAAGACTTGGCGCAATTTGGCGTTTGTCTCGCCGAGATAGCGAGTGAACAGCCTGTCAATCTGAACGACGAAACATGGAAGTTTTGTACGATGTGCAAGGATTGATGCTGTCATCGTCTTGCCAGTGCCTGGCGGCCCAGCGAGAAGAACCTTACGACGATTCTGCATACCGTACTGCGCCAGCTTTGGCGCATGTCGGTACTCGTTCACAATTCGAGCTAATTTTGCGCCAAGGTGCTTGTTGACAACAAGCGATGAACGATCAGGCGCAGGGCCTAACTCGATCAAAAGATCAGAGAGATCCGGACTGACCGATACGAGCTTGAGTGACCTTTGAGACCTGCGGTCAATGAGTTTTCGGATGTCATCGGCGAAAGCTGTATGACCACGCTTCGCCTCAGCAGCTGCTAGCTGCAGCGCAACCGTGACAAAACGCTCCTCATCCTTTTTCAGGTGAGAAGATATCAACGCTTTGATTTGTTCCGCTTTGGCCATGTCCGCATTTATAGCGATTCCGCGAAATTCCTAAAGGAATTACCTGCGTGCGTGAGATGTTCGAACGACCCGGAACCGGAAAATCATTGACTTGGTTCCGAAGAGCAACTTCGAGTCCCCCCTGAAAGGACTGCCGGATTTCTCATTCAATCTGAAGAGGATCGAAGTTGCCTACCAACGGAAACCGAATTTGGCCAGGGAATCCAGCGTCAGCCGCTAGCGTAGAGAACGAGCGTTCCTCCAATTCAATTTTCTGCAGAAAAGCCCTTAATTTCTTTCAGAACCAATCAGCATTTGGTAGCGGAGGAGGGACTTGAACCCCCGACACGCGGATTATGATTCCGCTGCTCTAACCAGCTGAGCTACTCCGCCCCAATGCGCTGGAAGGCCCTGCGTATATGGCTTGCGGGTGGTGGCTGTCAAGGGTGGTGGCGAGACACCCGCGGTCGCCGCACGACACTTCATGTTCAGCGCCCGATCGCCGCGTTTGCATTTCGATCAAATTTAGTTAGAATGCAATGTAACCATGTGCGGTGAGGAAAGCAGCTATGCCCGGTCTCCATATCGTCGACGTCATCGACTATTCGTCTCCAAACGCCACGGTCGATGACCCGCAGACCGACTATGGCGCGGACTGGGCCTTCAGCTACATCATAAGTGCCTACCCGGATGCTTCCGTCGTCATCGTCCAGGCGCGCGACACCCTTGCCGATGTCATCCGCTTCATCACCAACACCTGTCAGGCCCGGGGCAATATGGATCTGATCCGGTTTAACGGGCACGGGCATCCGGGCTCGCTGCTGCATGGAACACTGACCGAGCTGACGGTCGACCGAGATCAGTCCACGCTGAGCCGCCTTCGCCCCTATTTCAACACCGGCGCGGAGGCCTACCTGCTCAACTGCTGGGTCGGTCAGCGCTCGCGACTCCTGATCGGCCTGGCGCGCGCCTGGAACGTCCCGGTCTCGGCCGCAACGGAGCAACAGCTCTGGGGTCGCGACCGTTCCACCGTGCGCTTCGAAGGGTCGACGAACACCGGCACTCCGGATGGCAGAATTACGCCCGACCGGCCGGGCCTGCCGCGGGATCCGAATCCTCACAGCAACTTTCAGGGGCCCGGGCCCGTCCGGATCCCCTAGCCAGACGCGGCCAGGGGTCGGCCATACGCAGCTACGCCGTGCGTTCCGCCAGCCGGACCAGGTCGGCGAGGCTGTCGGCCTGCATCTTCTTCATCACGTTGGCGCGGTGGACCTCGACGGTCTTGGGGCTGATGGCGAGGTCGCGGGCGATCTCCTTGTTCGACTTGCCGGCGATGACGAGGTCCATCACCTCGGTCTCGCGGCGGGTCAGGCGATCGCGATTGGTGCGGGCGCTGGCGCGTTCCGCTTCGGCCTGCCGCGCCTCCAGATCGCGCTCGATGGAGGCCTGGATGCGGTCGAGCATGGCCTGGTCGCTGAACGGCTTTTCGATGAAGTCGACGGCGCCCTGCTTCATGACCCGAACGGCGGTCGGCACATCGCCATAGCCGGAGACGACGATGACCGGCAGGCGGACGCCCTCCCCGGCCAGCCGCTCCTGAAGCTCCAGCCCGCTCATGCCGGGCATGCGCACATCCAGCACCAGGCAGCCGGGCCGGGCGGGATCATAGGCGTCGAGAAAGGCCTGGGCGGAGGCGTAGGTTTCGGTGTGCAGGCCCACCGAGCCGACCAGCCACTCGAAGGACTGCCGGACCGCCGCATCGTCGTCGACCACGAAGACCGTCGGCTCGGGCGACGTGCCGGCGCTAGGCGACATCGTCCAGCGCCTGGCGATCGAACGGCAGCGTCAGGCGGACGGTGCCGCCCCGGCCGCGCCGGTCGATCCGGATGCGGCCGCCATGGGCCTCGACGATGGTGCGGCTGATCGACAGCCCCATGCCCATGCCGTTCTGCTTGGTGGTGACGAACGGCTCGAAGATGGTCTCGGCCGCGTCCTTGTCGAAGCCCGGGCCGGTGTCGGAAACGATGACCTCCAGATCGCCGTCCGAGGCGGTGCGCGTGCGGATGCGCAGCTCGCGATCCTCGGCCGGGGTGACCTCCATGGCCTCGATCGCGTTCCGGGCCAGGTTCAGCAGCACCTGCTCGATTTCGATCCGATCGACAAACACCGGTCCCGCCCCATCCTCCAACTCGACCTGCAGCCGGACCTTGCCGGCCTGCAACTGACCGCCCAGCATGGTCGCCACCGCCTGCACGACCTCGCCGATATCGACCGGGCCGCGCTCCGGCTCGGCCTGGCCGACAAAACCACTGATCCGGCGCAGCACGTCGCTCGCACGCTGCGCCTGTTCGCTGATACGCGTCATGATCTCGGTCAGATCAGCGGGATCGACGGAATCCGATCGCAGCCGCCGCAGGCTGCCATTGGCATAGTTCACCATGGCGGAAAGCGGCTGGTTCAACTCATGCGCCATGACGCTGGCCATCTCGTCCAGGGTGCTGCGCCGCAGGAGCTGCGCCAGCTCCGCCTCGCGCTGGCGGATCACCTCCTGGCTGCGCTTGCGTTCGGTGATGTCGAGGCCGACGGAGATCAGGCTGCCATCTTCCAGGATGTAGTCGTTGATCTCGATCCAGCTGTCGTCGCCGCGGCGGAACTCGAAGGCGCGGGCCGGGTCGGTGCGGCGGTTGAGCCGCCGCGCCACCCAGGCCTCGGCGTCGGCCTTGGTGCCGCCGACGCCGCCGCCCCGGGCGAAGGCATGGACCAGCTCGCGGTGATGGATCCCCGGCACCATCGGCGTCGAGGGGCGCTCATAGACCGCCTGGTTGACCTTGTTGAAGGCAATCAACCTGTCTTCGGAATCGAACAGCGTGAAGGCGGCCGGAATCGCCTCGATGGCGCGGGCCAGGCGGTGCTCCGCCGCGCGCCGCTTGTCCTCCGCCTCGATCTCGGAGGAGATTTCCGAGCCGACGCCGCGATAGCCGAGAAACGCGCCGTCGGTGTCGAAGCGCGGCTTGCCGCTGACCCGGAAATGCGCGATCTCGCCCGTCGCAAGCCGGCGACCGTAGACCAGGTTGCGGAATGGCCGGCGGGCGTCGAGGTCGGCGCGGTGCCGCGCCAGCAAACCCGCATCGGCGATCAGCCCGGGTAGCTCGTAGCGCACCCGTCCGATGACGTCGGAGGCGGTCAAACCGACATCCTCGATCCCGGCCCGGGATACGAAGGTGAACCGGTGATCGGCATCGGACTCCCAGAACCAGTCCGATGCGGCCTCGGCGAAATCGCGGAACCGTGCCTCGCTGTCCCGCAGCGCCTGCTCGATCGCCTTCACGGCGGTGATATCGGTGCGCACGCCGACGATGCCGCCATCCTTGGTGCGGCGCTCGGAGATGCGCAGCCAGCGCCCGTCGCCCAACTGCTGCTCGTGCGGTTCGCCGGGGTTGAGATGCGACTGGACTCGCTCGGCGATCCACTCCTCTTCCCGGCCGATGGCCTCGACGATCTCGCCGGCATAGGCGCTGGGCCGGATCTGGTCTTCGAACCGCACACCCGGAACCAGCAGATGGGCGACAGACGGGTACATCTCCCGATATTTCTGATTGCAGGCGACCTGGCGGTCTTCGGAATCGTAGAGCGCGAAGCCCTCGGTCAGGGATTCAATGGCGTCGAACAGCCGGCTGCGGGCCCGGGCCGCGCGCGCCTCGCTCTCGCGCAAGGCCCGCTCGGATTGCTCCTGGCGCCGCACATGCTCGGTCTCCTCCGTCGAGGTGCCGCGATAGCCGCGGAAGCGGCCATCGGCGTCGAAGATCGGCTTGCCGCTGACCCGCCAGTGCCCCAGGCGCCCGCTGTCGTCGCGGACCGAGAAGCGGAAATCCCGGAAGGGGCGCCTTGCTTCGAGATCGGCCCGGTGCCGGCGCCACTTCTCCGTCGCTTCGGGATCCACGCCGGCGGCGTCCCAACGGGTCCGGCCCAGGATCGCGGCCGGGGTCGGGCCGATGGTCAGCCCGGTCTGGTCGACCGCGTAGGTAAAGCGCAGCGACTCGTCCATTTCCCAAAAGCGATCGACGGACGCGTCGATCAGATCGCGGAACCGCTGCTCGCCTTCCTTGAGGGACGCATCGGCCTGGCGGCGATCGATCACCAGGCGGCGCAGCACCAGGACCGCCGCGAAGGCCAGGACACTGACCGCCAGCCCCGGCAATTCGTCCAGATTGCTGGTGGCGAAGCCGCTCCAGCTGCCGCTCGGCTCCTGGGACAGAACCGTCAGGACCTGACGCAGCGCCATCAGGGAGACCGTGATGCCGAGGAGGATGAACCAGCGGTCCCGCAGCCGCAGCCAGATCACCATGGCAGCGATCACGGCCGCCAGGCGAATGGCGATCGACAGCACCAGGACTAGACTCATCGGACCGCTGCCTCCCGGACTCGATCAGGTGCCATGCGTCGCGCGCGACCGGCAATGGCGCTGAACCACAGTAACGCAAGGGTCGCGGGCATCTCCATAGGACAAAAGCGCCCCGGGATCGCGGCGGAGAAGCATCGACCCTTGGGGAATTCCCCTATCCCGATAGGTGCCGGACCGAATTTACCGATGACCGGCTCCGCCATACGTTTGCCGCGCGACGGTGGCCCGACACCCCAAGTGGCGAGCCCCTACCCGCCGCGGTCGGACGGCCCGACGGGATCGAAGACGGACTGGCACAAGAGACGGAGTGCTGACGGGTGACGGGCGTAGTGGCAAAGTTGGAACCGGCGGCCCAAGAGCGGATCGCGACCGACCTGGACGGCCGCCGATCGACGGGCATGCCGCCCCTGCCGGAAGAGCAGGCGCTGATCGCTGATGCGGCCCGGGCGGCGGGGCTGGGCCCCTGGGTCCGGTACGGCTCCAGTGCCGACTGCATGTATTGCTCGCCGGAGGCGGCCCGGGTGTTCGGCGTCGAGCCGGACCAGGTCGGCACCACCTTCCTGGAGTTCTGGTCGTTCATCCATCCCGATCACCGCGACCGGGTCGCCCGGCTGATGGACTCCACCCGCCGAGACCCGCGACCCTACGCGATCGAATACGCCATCACCCTGCCGACCGGCGAGACCCGATACGTGGCGGAGACCGCCGAGCCGTATTTCGACCAGGCGGGCGAACTGACGCATTTCCTTGGCGCGTTCCAGGACATCACCGAGCGCCGGCATCCTGATGGGGGACCGGACATGGAGGACTTCGGACAGGCGATGGCCGACGGGGAGCGTCGGCAACCGCGCAAGCTGGAAGCGGCTGGCTCCGAGATCAAGGCGCTGCTGGACATCATCATCACGTCGTCGGAGCTCATGCTCTGGCAGCAGGAGGGCGAGCTCCCGGAGGTCTATCGCGGCTATACCCGCGACATCCGCCGCAGCGGCATGGACCTGAAACTGATCCTCGAGGATCTGCTGGCCGACATGGCCGAGGATGAGCCGAAATCCGGCGAATAGGGGTGAAACGCGGCGTATTCGCGTAGGGCCGTCGTTTGCCGGCAACCGGCAATCGCACCCAATCGATCCCTAACGCGTCACCGTCCGACCGATTCCGACCCGGCCCGTCAGTCTTCCAGCATCGCGGCGAGCTTCAGCGCCGCCGGCATCGACCCGGCGACTTTCAGCTTCCCGGTCATGAAGGCCAGCGTCGGATCCAACGCGCCTTCGATCAGCTTGGCGAGCGCCTCGCTGCTCATGCTGACGGTCGCATCGGCGTCGCCGGCATCATCGGAGGAGATGACCGCCGGCACACCGGTGCCGTCGATCAGGATCGCACCGGCGCCGTCGAGATCCAGCCGCACCCGATACCCCAGCTGCGGGCTGGCGGCGGCGCGCTGGCGCATGGCGTCGATCAAGGCATCAAGGGTCATGGTCCGCACTGTGCCAGGGGAGGGTGTGCAATTCCTTACTTCTGCAGGGAATTTCGCGATACCGGACGCAGCGGTCGCGGTCAGGCGGCCCGCTCGAGAGCCGCGCCGGTGATCCAGCCGCCACCCAGGACCCGGTCGCCGTCATAGATCACCGCGGCCTGCCCCGGCGCAATGCCGTGCTGTGGGGCGTCAAGCACGATCTCCGCACCGCCGTCCGGCAATCCGAACACCGTGCCGGACGCGGCCGGCTGGGCCGAGCGCAGCTTGACCTGCGCGTCACGGCCAGGCCCGTCGCCTTCCGGTGCCGGCGTGCCCGGCTCCAGCCAGTTGAGCGACTGGACCCGAACGCGGTCGCGCGCCAGCGCCGCCTTGGGGCCGACGACGACGCGATGCCGCGCCGGCTCCAGCCGGACGACATAGAGCGGATCGCCGCCGCCGATGCCGATGCCGCGGCGCTGGCCGACCGTGAAATGGATGATCCCGTCATGCCGGCCGAGGACCCGGCCGTCCAGATCGACGATCTCGCCGGGCTCGACGGCGCCGGGACGCAGCTTCTCCACCACGCTGGCGTAGTGGCCGTTGGGCACGAAGCAGATGTCCTGGCTGTCCGGCTTAGCCGCAACCGGCAAGGAAAACCGTTCCGCGAGCGCCCGTGTCTCGGGCTTGCTCAGACCGCCGAGGGGAAACCGGAGGAAGGCAAGCTGCTCCGCCGTGGTGGCGAACAGGAAATAACTCTGATCCTTGGCCGGATCGGCGGCGCGATGCAGTTCGGGACCGGCCTTCCCCTCGACACGCCGCACATAATGTCCGGTGGCCAGGGCCTCGGCCCCCAGATCGCGGGCCGTGCCCAGCAGGTCGCGGAACTTGACGGTCTGGTTGCAGCGCACGCAGGGGATCGGCGTCTCGCCGCGCAGATAGCTGTCGGCGAAATCGTCCATCACCGCCTGGGAGAACCGGCTCTCATAGTCCAGCACGTAGTGCGGGATGCCGATCGTGTCGGCCACCCGGCGCGCATCGTGGATGTCCTGCCCGGCGCAGCACGCGCCCTTGCGCGCCACGGCGGCGCCATGGTCGTAGAGCTGCAGCGTCACGCCGACCACGTCATAGCCCTGCTCGGCGAGCAGGGCGGCGGTGACCGAGCTGTCGACCCCGCCGGACATGGCGACGACGACCCGGGTGTCCGCGGGCGGCTTATCGATCCCCAGTGAATTCATGGCGCGCAATATAGGGTGCGCGCCGTTCAGTACAATCGCAATCCTGGCAACGTGCCTGGCGGAATGTCAGGCTTCGAACAGGGACCCTGTCGGCTCCTTCAGGAAGGCGGCCAGGGGAATCTCCTCCTGTTTCAGGAATCCCCGGTTGGGCAGCTTACCGTCCCGGACCATCTCGATCACCGCGACGACCGATGCCGCCGTCGTCCAGGCGATGGCGGTCCGGACCCGGCCGGCGATCTCGATCGGACGATAGCTGCGCACGAATTCCTTGCGCTCCGGGTGCCCGTCCCGGATGCCCTCCGCCGAGACGTGCACATGGACGATATCGTCCTGGACCGGCGGCTTGGCGTGCACCAGGATCTCGCCGGCCTCCTGGCGCCGCTCACGCATCAGCAGCTCGTGGAAGAAGAAGTTCATCTGCTTCATGTGGCCGGGATAGCGCATGGATTTGTAGTCGAGGTTGGCGACCGCCCCGAGATAGGTGTCGCACATGGTGCCGAGCCCGCCGGATGTGGTGAAGGCCTCCAGCTTGACCCCGTCGACATAGAGCGTCTCGTGCCATTCCATCGGCGAGACCCATTTGCGCTCGCCATCCTCGATCACCTCGCAATCGTTCAGGTACTCGTTCACCACCCCTTCCGGCGACCAGTTGAAGGCGTAGCCCATCAGGCCGGTTGGGTTCTGCGGAAGGGCACCGACCCGCATCTTGCAGCTGCGGCACTCGTCGAATACGGAGATCAGGTCGGCGCCGACGATCCCGACGAAGCCGGGCGCCAGCCCGCATTGCGGCGCCATCAGCCCCTTGGCGGTCTTGCTGAGTTCGATGATGGCCTTGGTCGTCGGCACATCCTCGGTCAGGTCGAAATAGTGGATGCCGGCGCTGTGGGCGATCCGGGCAAGGTCGGCATTGAGGTGATAGGGCAGACAGGACAGCACGGCATCGTGAGTCCTCAACTCGGCCTCCACACCGTCTTTGGCGCTCAGGTCCAGGGTCTTGACCGGGAATGGGAGTTTCCCCGCCGGCGACTTCAAATCCAGCCCGACGACATCGAAGCCGGAACCGTGCAGCAGCTCGGCGGCGAGCACGCCGACCTTGCCGAGACCGAGGACCGCAACTGTCTTCATTTCGTGTCCCTGGGTGCCTGCTGAGGATCTGCCTTGCCGATTCGATCGGCAGGCGTCGACGGAGACGACTTGCCGGGAAACCGGCCGGACGCGCAAGAGCAACACGAAAAAATGGCTTGGTGTTGGCTGTGCCCGGAGCGTGACGATACCGACCACATCATCGCACCTTGCCGACGACACCATGCCGGCGAGGCCGTAATGCCTTGTTCGGCCGACGCCGATCCTCTAGGTCAATGCCGGTCATGGAAGCGACCAAGACCCTCACGCCCAGCGAGCTGGCGGATTTCCTGCTGAACGTCGCGCCGGCCCGGCCAGTCTTCATCTGGGGGCCGCCCGGCATCGGCAAGTCGTCGCTGGTGCGCCAGTTCGCCGAGTCCGTCGGGCTGGACTGCGTGTCCATGCTCGGCTCCCAGCTGGCGCCGGAGGACATCATCGGGGTGCCGCAGATCGTTGACGGCAAGTCCCGCTTCTGCCCGCCCACCATGGTGGCGCGGGACGCGCCGTTCTGCCTGTTCCTCGACGAGCTCAACGCCTGTTCGCACGAGGTGCAGAAGGCGTTCTACAGCCTGATCAACGACCGGCGGGTCGGCGATTTCGCCCTGCCCGAGGGCTCGATCGTCATCGGCGCCGGCAACCGGGTCCAGGATGCCGCGATCGTCAAGCCGCTCTCCTCGGCCCTGATCAACCGGCTGGTTCATGTGAGCCTGCGCGCCTCCGCGTCGGACTGGCTGCGCTGGGCCGGCGGCGCCGGCATCCACCGGCTGGTGCTCGACTACATCGCGCTCAGGCCCGACCACCTCTGGTCCAAGCCGCCCAAGCATGAGGAGCCGTTCTCCACCCCGCGCAGCTGGCACATGCTGTCCGACGGGCTGACCGCCTATGGCGAGGACCCGCCGAGCGAGAACGCGGTCGACCTGCTGGCCAGCGCCTTGCTGACGCCGGCCCATGCCCAGCAGTTCAAGGCCTTTCACCGACAGACCCTGCACGCCTTCAGCCTGGCGGCGATCGTCAAGGGCGAGCTGAAATGGCCCAACAAGCCGGAAGAGCGGGACATCTTGTACTTCCTGGCGCATTCCTTCCGGGCGCAGCTGATCAAGGAGCTGCCATCCGACAAGCGCCGGATGAGCCGCCCGGTCCGCGAATTGGCGGTCAAGGCCAAGGATTTGCTGATCGACCTCTCGCGCATCTCCCTGGAGATGGCCCAGCTCGTGGTGGCCGAGGACGACGACGGCGCCGCCTTGCCCGACTGGTTCATGGTCGAGATCGTTCGCGATCTGCCGCGCCTCGTCGCACGCGACTGAGGCCGGCCATGCCCCGCCGAGGCGGCAAATCCGACGACGAAAACCGCAAGGCGATCTTTGCAGGGCAACAGATCCTGGTGCAGCACCCGCTTTTCTTGCCGCTGTTGGACCTTGCCGGGCTGCATGAGCGGCCGGACAGGCCGCCCAAGGGGTTCTGGTGCCAGATCATCGAGGCCGGCGCGTCACGCTGGGGCGATGGTTGGGCCTATCCGACGATCAGCATCGATCCCAAGCGCCGCGCCGCGCCGGAGCATTGGGCCTATGTCCTGGGACGCGCCTTCCTGCAGATCGGTCTGAACCATCCCGATCCGTCCAGGGACCAGGAGGCCTGGCAGGCCGCCTGCGATCTGTTCGCGGCCGATTTCGTGGAGCGGACCAAGATCGGCCGCCGGCCGGACGATGTGTACGCCCCGCCATCCCCGTTGCCGCGCCGCAGCGAGGAGGACCTGTACGGGCTGTTTCGCGAGACGGGCATCCCGGACGAGCTGTTGGGATACAGCCTGGCCGGACCCGGCCTCCCGACCATCGCCTTCCCGAACCATGACGCCGCCGTCCCGGACGACGTTCGCAACCGGCGGTCGGCCGCCTTGGCCGAAGGAACGCGAGAAGCCGTGCGGGCCGCGGTCGATGTGGCCGGCGGCGCGAGGCGGGCGCTGGGCGGCGAGGCCGATCCGAAGACCGAGGCGCAGCGTGCCAAGGCCTGGTTCATCAGCTCCTATCCGCTGCTGGCGTCCCTGGCCGCGACGTTCAAGGTGATCGACGACGCCGAGATCTGCGCCCAGATGGGCATCTCCATCGCCGCCGTCAGCAGCGAGGCGCAGGAGATCTACGTCAACCCCCACGCCTTCCTCTCCTTCGAGGAGACCAAGTTCGTCATCGCCCATGAGCTGCTTCATGTCGGGTTGCGCCACGAGCAGCGCTGCCAGGGCCGGGACCGGTACTTCTGGAACGTCGCCTGCGATTACGTGATCAATGGCTGGCTGGTCGAGATGGATGTCGGCGAGATGCCGGCGGATGGGCTGCTGTACGACCCGGAGCTGTCGGCGGAGTCCGCCGAGGCGCTGTACGACCGGATCGTCGGCGACCTGCGGCTGCGTCGCCGGCTCGCCAGGCTCAGGACGCCGAAGGGGATCGGCGAATGCGACATCCTGGACGAGCGGTCGCCGGCCTGGTGGACCGGCCAGGGCGTCGACCTGGACACCTTCTACCGCCGCTGCCTGGCCGAGGGCCTGCGGCTCTACACGGAAGGACGCGGCCTCCTGCCGGCCGGGCTTGTCGAGGAGATCCGCTCTCTGAGCCAGCCGCCGATCCCGTGGGATGTGGAACTGGCGCAATGGCTCGACCAGTTCTTCCCGGCGATCGAGAAGCGCCGCAGCTTCGCCCGGGCCAGCCGCCGGCAATCCTCCACGCCCGACATCCCGCGCCCGCTCTACGTCGCACCGCCGGAGGTCATGAAGGGGCGGACATTCGGCGTCGTGGTCGATACCTCGGGCTCGATGTCGCGGATCGAGCTGGGCAAGGCGGTCGGGGCCATCGCCAGCTATGCCATGAGCCGGGAGGTGACCGCCGTGCGGGTCATCCAGTGCGACGCCCGGCCGCATGATGCCGGTTTCGTGGAACCGGAATCCCTCCTGGACCGGGTCGAGGTGCGCGGACGCGGCGGAACCGTGCTGCAGCCGGCCGTCGATCTGCTTCAGCGCAAGGAGGATTTTCCGAAGGACGGCCCGATCCTGATGATCACCGACGGGTACTGCGACCGCCTGGCCATCAAGCGCAGCCACGCGTTCCTACTGCCGGAGGGCCGTCGGCTGCCGTTCCGGCCCGTTGGACCGGTCTTCCATTTCAGCTAGGGAGGTGCTTGCCTGCCCAATCACACACAACCGTCATCGCGAGCGAAGCGTGGCGATCCACTCTATCGGCAGGCAGTGGATTGCCGCGTCGCCTGCGGCTCCTCGCAATGACGGAGGGTCCGGGGCTACGCCTTCGGTTCTTCCGCCGGTTCGGGCTGGGGGGCGACGCGGAAGCTCTCGCCGCAGCCGCAGCGGTCGACTTCGTTGGGGTTGTTGAAGACGAAGCGGGCGCCGAGATCCTCCTCGACGAAATCCATCTCGGTGCCGAGCAGGAACATGGTGGCGGTCGGCTCGATCAGCACGGTCACGCCCTTGTCCTCGATCACCTCGTCGAAGGCGCCCTTTTCTTCGGCATACTCCATGCGATAGGACAGGCCGGAGCAGCCGGTCGACCTGACGCCGACGCGCACGCCGACGATCGGCTTGTCGGATTGCGCCATCAACTCCTTGACCCGCTCAGCGGCGCGGTCGGTCAGGGTGATCGCCTTTGGCAGTGCCTTCATCGCTCCACCTCTCAAAACATGCCCAGCGCCAGCCGGGCCTCTTCCGACATCCGCGACGGGTCCCAGATCGGTTCCCAGACCAGATTCACGTCCGCCGCCTTGACGCCGTCGACATCCTGGACCGCTTCCATCACCTGCTCCGGGATCAAATCGGCCACCGGGCAGTTGGGCGCGGTCAGGGTCATGTCGATCGCCACCCGGCCGTCGGCCGCGATGTCGAGCCGGTATATTAGACCCAATTCGTAAATATTGACCGGAATTTCCGGGTCATGGACGGTCTGCAACGCCTCGATCACCCGTTCGCGCAGCCCCTCGGGCCCGTCGCCGGATTCCAGCTCCGGACGGCCGTCGGTCGCCAGCTTGACCAGATCGATCGGCATCGCGCCCTCGTCCTTTCCCTCCATCATTCGGTCGTCACGCTGTCCTTGCCGTCAGCGGCCGCCTGCATGGTGTGCCAGGCGAGCGTCGCGCATTTCACCCGGATCGGGAATTGCCGCACCCCGGACAGCGCCTGCATGCGGTCCAGATCGTCCTCGTCCAGGCCGTCGGTCTCCACATTGTCATTGCCGGTGGCCATGCCCTGGAAGGTCTCGAACAGCTTGTTCGCCTCCTCCAGGGTCTTGCCCTTGACGATCTCGGTCATCATCGAGGCCGAGGCCATGGAGATGGCGCAGCCATCGCCCTTGAAGCCGGCATCGCGCACGACATTGTCGTCATCCACCGTCAGGTAGATCACGAAGGCGTCGCCGCAGACTGGGTTCTGGCCCAGCGCCTGCCGGTTGGCGCCGGCCGGGCAGCACCGGTTCCGCGGGTTCTTCCCGTGCTCCAGGATCACGTCCTGGTACAGCTCGCGCATATCGTCGAACATCAGCCGAACAATTCCCTCACGCCGTCAAGGGCGTCGACCAACATATCGATCTCCGCCTTGGTGTTGTAAAGGCCGAACGAGGCCCGGGTGGTCGCGGTCACGCCGAACCGGTCCATCAGCGGCTGGGCGCAATGATGCCCGGCCCGCGCCGCGACGCCGGCCCGGTCGATGATCGTTCCGACATCATGGGCATGGGCGATGTCCAGCACGAAGGAGACGATGCTGCACTTCTCCTCCGCATTGCCGACGATGGTAAGCCCCGGCACCTGCGACAGCCGGTCGGTGGCATAGGCCAGCAGATCCGCCTCATGCGCGGCGATCCGGTCAAGCCCGAGGCCCGTGACATAATCGATGGCCGCTCCCAGCCCGATGGCCTGGGCGATCGGCGGCGTTCCGGCCTCGAACTTGGCCGGCAGCTCGGCGAACTCCGTCTTCTCATAGGTGACCCGGCGGATCATCTCGCCGCCGCCCTGATAGGGCGGCATGCGGTCCAGCAGGTCTTCCTTGCCATAGAGAACGCCGATGCCGGACGGGCCGTAGAGCTTGTGGCCGGTGAAGACGTAGAAGTCGACGTCCAGGTCCTGCACGTCGACGCCCATATGCACCACGCCCTGGGAGCCGTCCACCAGCACCGGGATGTCGCGGGCATGGGCGGCGGCCACGATGCGCTTGATCGGCACGATGCTGCCCAGCGCGTTGGAGGCGTGGGTGACAGCCACCAACTTGGTTTTCGGTCCCAGCAGCTTCTCGAATTCGTCGAACAGGAAATTGCCGTCATCGTCGATCGGCGCGACCTTGAGCACCGAGCCGACCTCGTCGCGCAGCAACTGCCATGGCACGATATTGGCGTGGTGCTCCATGGCCGAGATGACGACCTCGTCGCCTTCGCCGAGGAACGTGCGGCCATAGCTGGCGGCCACAAGGTTGATCGCCTCGGTGGCGTTGCGGGCGAAGATAATTTCCTTGTCGGACCGGGCATTGATCAGCGCCCGGACCTTTTCCCGCGCCGCCTCATAGGCGTCGGTCGCCGCACCGCTGAGGTAGTGCAGGCCGCGATGCACGTTGGCGTAGTCGGTCTCGTAGAGCTGCGAGACGGCGTCGATCACCTGGCGCGGCTTCTGCGCCGAGGAGGCGCTGTCCAGATAGACCAATGGCCGGCCATAGACCTCGCGCGACAGGATCGGGAAATCCGCCCGGATCTCCGCGATGTCGTAGTCGTTGATACCGCTGGCGTGCAACGGCGTGGCCGCCACCTTGGTCGCGCTCATGACCCCGCCCCCATGCTGGCCAGGCGCGCCTTCAGCCGCTCCGCGAACTCATCGCGCACCGCCGGCACGCTGACCTCCTCCAACGCCTCCATCAAGAAGGCCTCGATCAATAGCGCCCGGGCCTCGCCCTCGCCGATGCCGCGGGTGCGCAGATAGAACAGCGCGTCCTCGTCGATCTCGCCGGCGGTGGCGCCATGGCTGCATTTGACGTCGTCGGCGTAGATCTCGAGCTCCGGCTTGCTGTCGATCTCCGCCCCCTTGGAGAGCAGCAGGGCACGGTTGAGCTGATGCCCGTCGGTCCGCTGGGCGTCGCGGCGGACCACGATCTTGCCCTGGAAAACGCCGCGCGACTTGCCGTCCAGCACGCCGGCATAGACCTCGCGGCTGCGGCAGTCCGGCTCGGCATGATCGATGAAGCTGGTGGTGTCCATATGCTGGCTGTCACGGGCCACATAGGCGCCGGAGAGCCGGCAGTCAATGCCAGTCGCGCCCAGCACCGCGCCGATGTCGTTGCGCGCCAGTTTGGCGCCCAGGGACAGGATGAAATTATCGTAGGTCGCGTCGCGGCCGAGCCGGACCTGCAGATTCGCCAGATGCAGCGCCGCGTCGCCCTCATCCTGCAGCTTGTAGTGATGCAGATGGGCGCCGGCGCCGACGGAAATCTCGGTGACCGCATTGGTGAAATAGGGCGTGCCGTCGCCGCCGCGATGGATTTCCACCAGCGTCGCCTGGCTGTTGTCCCCGGCCACGACGAGATTGCGCGGATGGGCAACCGCCGCGGCGTCTGCCTCCAGATCGGTCAGGAAGACGATCCGGATCGGCTGTTCGACGACCACGCCGGACCGCAGGTTCAGCACGAACCCGTCCTGCATGAGCGCGGTGTTGAGGCCGAGGAAGGGGTGGCCCGCGGCCTCCGTCACCCGGCCCAGATGACCGGTCAGCAGCGCATCGCCATCGGCCAGCAGGGCGGCGGTGCTGGCGATCGTCGCGCCGTCAGGCAGCCCGTCCGTCTTCGACAGATCAGCCCGGAAATGGCCGTTGACGAAGACCAGACGGTGATCCTCGGCACCGGCCGTCTCGATCTCCGAGGTCAGGCCCTGGGAGACGCCATTGCTGTGCACCGGTGCGGGCGCATAGTCGAGCGCCGCGAGCTTGCGGACATCGGTGTATTTCCAGGCCTCGGAGCGGCGGTCGGGCACGCCGAGCGCCCGGAAGGCCGCGATACCCTCGGCACGAACGCCGTCGGCCCAGGCCTGGCCGGCACCCGGCAGTGCCGCGCGGCGGTCGTCGAACCGCTCGGCGACCGGCATGGCGACGGTCTCGCTTTCAACGGCGCCAGCCATCCCTAAGCCGCCTCCTCAGCCAAGCCGGCATAGCCCTTGGCCTCGAGCTCATGGGCCAGCTCCTCGCCGCCGGAACGCACGATCTTGCCGTCGGCCAGCACATGCACGTGGTCGGGCACGATGTAGTTCAGCAGGCGCTGGTAATGGGTGATCACCAGGGTCGCGTTGTCCGGGCTGCGCAGCCCGTTGACGCCGTCGGCCACGATCTTCAGGGCGTCGATGTCGAGGCCGCTATCGGTCTCGTCGAGCACCGCCAGCCGCGGCTCCAGCAGCGCCATCTGCAGCACCTCGTTGCGCTTCTTCTCGCCGCCGGAGAAGCCGGCATTGACGGCACGCTTCAGCTTGTCGTCGTCAATGTCCAGCGCCCGCGATTTCTCGCGCAGCAGGCGCACGAATTTGATCGGGTCCAGCTCGTCCTCGCCGCGATGCTTGCGATGGGCGTTCACCGCAGTGCGCAGGAAGGTGGTGGTGCCGACGCCGGGAATTTCGACGGGATACTGGAAGGCCAGGAAGACGCCGGCGCGGGCCCGCTCTTCCGGGTCCTGCTCCAGCAGGTCCTCGCCGTCGAAGGTGATCGATCCGCCGGTCACCTCGTAGCCGTCGCGCCCGGCGATCACGTATGACAGGGTGCTCTTGCCGGAGCCGTTCGGCCCCATGATGGCGTGCACCTCGCCCGGCCTGATCGTCAGGCTCAGCCCTTTGAGGATCTCCTTGCCCTCGACGGCGACCCGCAAATCCTTGATCTCAAGCATTCCATTTCCCCAACATCGCGCCCGGAGAGGCGCGGCACTTCGTTCGATTTCGGTCCGTGTTCCCGCCGGTCAGCCGACGCTGCCTTCCAGGCTGATGCCGACCAGCTTCTGCGCCTCCACGGCGAATTCCATCGGCAGAACCTGCAGCACCTCGCGGCAGAAGCCGTTCACGATCAGCGCCAGGGCCTCTTCCTCGCCGATGCCGCGCTGGCGGCAATAGAACAGCTGGTCCTCGCTGACCTTCGACGTGGTCGCCTCGTGCTCCACCTGGGCGGTGCGGTTGCGCGACTCGATATAGGGCACCGTGTGGGCGCCGCATTTGTCGCCGATCAGCAGGCTGTCGCACTGGGTGAAGTTGCGCGCGCCCTCCGCACCCGGCAGCACCCGCACCAGGCCGCGATAGGTGTTGTCGGAGCGGCCGGCGGAGATGCCCTTGGAGATGATCCGGCTGGTGGTGTTCTTGCCGATATGGATCATCTTGGTGCCGGTATCGGCCTGCTGGCGATTGTTGGTGATGGCGACGGAGTAGAACTCGCCGACCGAATTGTCGCCCTGCAGGATGCAGCTCGGATATTTCCAGGTGATCGCCGACCCAGTCTCGACCTGGGTCCAGGAGATCTTGGAGTTCCGGCCCCGGCATGCGCCGCGCTTGGTGACGAAATTGTAGATGCCGCCGCGGCCTTCCTCGTCGCCCGGATACCAGTTCTGCACCGTGGAATACTTGATCTCCGCATCGTCCAGCGCGATCAGCTCGACGACGGCGGCGTGCAGCTGGTTCTCGTCGCGCATCGGCGCGGTGCAGCCTTCCAGGTAGCTCACATAGGAGCCCTTGTCGGCGATGATCAGGGTGCGCTCGAACTGGCCGGTGTTCTCCGCATTGATGCGGAAATAGGTCGACAGCTCCATCGGGCAGCGCACGCCCGGCGGCACATAGACGAACGAGCCGTCCGTGAAGACCGCGGAGTTCAGCGTCGCGTGCTTGTTGTCGGAATAGGGGACGACCGAGCCGAGATACTTCTTCACCAGCTCCGGATGGTTCTGCACCGCCTCGGAGATCGGGCAGAAGATGACCCCGGCCTCCTCCAGCTTCTTCTTGAAGGTGGTAGCCACCGAGACGCTGTCGAACACGGCATCGACGGCCACGCCGGCCAGGCGCTCCTGCTCCCGCAGTGGGATGCCGAGCTTCTCATAGGTCGCCAACAATTCCGGATCGACCTCGTCCAGGCTCTTGGGCTTCTCGGTGTTCTTGGGCGCGGCGTAATAATAGGCGTCCTGATAGTCGAGCGGCGGGAACTCGACCTTGGCCCATTGCGGCTCCGGCATCTCCAGCCACAGGCGATAGGCCCGCAGGCGCCATTCCAGCAGCCACTCCGGCTCGTCCTTCTTCGCCGAGATGAACCGAACGATGTCCTCGTTCAGCCCCTTCGGCGCCGTTTCCTGCTCGATATCGGTGACGAAGCCGTACTTGTACCGCTCGCTGGTGACCGATTCGACCTGCCGTGTGGTTTCGTCCAAGGCTGCCATAGACCCGTTTCCATCCTTCACGCGACCGGCCGGACCATCCGGCCATAACCAACGAAATTACTCAGGAACTGTTTCGATTCTTCGAGGCCAGTCCAGGTTACGATCCGAAACGCTTTCACTTCCCCATCTGGCGCGGGAAACCGAGACTTCAAGCTCGCGAACCCCACCTTTCGCGCCAACCTGCGAAATCCATAGATATCACAGGGCAACCATCGGAAAAACCACAACCTTTCTGTTGACTTGGCCCCTGGGCCGGACACCGGATCACGCCATCGGTCCAGTCGTTGAATTACCTGAGCAAATTCCTTGGTTAAGAACGACTCGCAATTTGCATCAGAGCGTCACAGCATCATGTTGTTGGTGCCCTCGGGCAACGAGACCACCAGCCCGTCCAGCGCCTCGGTCAGGATGATCTGGCAGCCCAGCCGGGAGGTCCGGGTCAGGCCGAAGGCGAGGTCGAGCATGTCCTCCTCGTCCTCCTCGATCTCCTCCAGCTTGTCGAACCAGCCCGGATCGACGATCAGATGGCAGGTCGAGCAGGCCAGCGAGCCTTCGCAGGCGCCCTCCAGATCGATCCCGTTGCGGTGGGCGATCTCCAGCAGGGAGAGGCCCGCCGGGGCGTCGATGTCGTGCCGGGTTCCATCCGGATCGATAAACGTGACCCTAGGCATGGGCCGCCTTACTCCTTGACCTCGGGCCGCGCGGCGCGGCCGGCGCGGTTTTCTAGCGAAAGCCGACATTCGACGCCAGAAGACATTGGCGCCTTGCGGATTTCCATGGCTGCCACGATCACGCCGCCGCCGCGCCCGCACGCTGGAATATGGACGACCAGGCCTTAACGAAAGCATCGACCTCCGCCGGGCCGGTGTCCCAACCCAGGCTGACGCGCATCGCCGACGACGCGGCGGCATCGTCCACGCCCATCGCGGCCAGCACCGGGCTCGCCGCCACCTTGCCCGAGGAGCAGGCGGAGCCGGCGCTGACGGCGATGCCGGCCAGGTCGAAGCCCATCACCTGGGTCTCGGACGGGACGCCCGGCATGACCATGCAACTCGTATTCGCCAGGCGCGGCACCTGCCGGCCGAAGACGGTCACCGTCGGACAAATCTCTTCGATTCGACGTTCCAGCCCGTCGCGGAGTTCGGCCAGGCCGGCAAAGGCGCCCAGCCCGGACTTCGCGGCGGCCGCCGCGGCGCCGAACCCGACGATGCCGGGCACGTTCTCCGTGCCGCCACGGCGGCTGCGCTCCTGTCCGCCGCCCAGCATCAAGGGCGGGACGACAACCCCATCACGCAGCACCAGCGCGCCGATGCCGGGCGGCCCGCCGATCTTGTGGGCCGAGAGGCTCAGCAGGTCGACACCCAGGGTCTCGAAGTCGAGCGGGATCTTGCCGGCCGCCTGGACCGCGTCGCAATGCACCAGCGCGTCGTGCCGCCGGGCGATCGCGGCCGCCTCGGCGACCGGCTGGACCACCCCGGTCTCGTTGTTGGCGGCCATCAGCGAAACCACCGCCGGGCCGCTGGCGGTCAGCGCCGCATCGAGGGCGTCAAGGTCGATACGCCCATCCGGCAATGCGGGAACCTGCGTGGCTTCCGTCGCCGTCAGAACCGAGGGATGCTCGACCGCCGACACCAGGACCTGCCGCCCGGACCCCGCCAGCCCGCGCAGCGCCATGGCGTTGGCCTCGGTGCCGCCGCTGGTGAAGACGATCTGGGCTGGCGCCACGCCGACCAGCGCCGCAACCGCCTCCCGGCCGGTCTCCACCAGGCGCCGGGCGGCCCGCCCGAAGCCGTGCACGGAGGACGGGTTGCCGGTCACCGACAGGGCGTCGATCATCGCCGCGCGGGCCTCGACCCGCAGCGGCGCCGTGGCGTTGTAGTCGAGATAGATCGCCTGGGTCATCGAACGCCCGACGGCACCGGAATCACGATGGGGACGGGTGCGGGCCTATTCGGCCGCCAGCCCCGGTTCCGGCGCCAGGGGACGGGCCGCGAAGACCCGGCTGGTGCCGAGCACGCGGCGGTTCACCACATCGTCCAGCGACACCGAGCTCAGATAGAGATGGATCTGGTTGCCCAGTTCCTCCCACAGATCATGGGTCAGGCAGCGGCTCTTGTCGCTCTTGCAGCCGGCCGCCGAGCTCGGAGAGCAGCGCGTGGCGCGGATCGGCTCGTCCACCGCCAGGATGATGTCGGAGATGCGCGTCTCGTCGGCCGGGCGCGCCAGCATGTAGCCGCCGCCGGGGCCGCGCACGCTGCCGACCAGACCGGCGCGCCGCAGCTTGGCGAACAGTTGCTCAAGATAGGACAGCGAGATCTCCTGGCGCTGGGCGATCTCCGCCAGCGCGATCGGCTGGCCGGCGCTCTGCCGCGCCAGATCGACCATCGCCATCACCGCGTATCGGCCTTTGGTGCTGAGTTTCACCGTCGTGGGTCCTTTCCGTTCCGCACGGCCCCGGAGTCAGTCAATGGATTCCGCGCGGCTCCGCGTCCGTGCCGGCCGCCGCCGCTTGCCGTCCGCCTCCATCGGCACCACCGGCGGTCGTTCGGCCTCCAACTCCTCCACCCGCCGGCGCAGCTTGGTGACCTCGTCCATCAGCCCGCGAATGGCCGTCGCCACCGGATCCGGAAGATCGCCGAGCGGCGTGCCATAGGGCTCGAAATGCTCGTCCGCCACCGCCTTGGCCTTGGACACCACCCGCCCGGGTATCCCGACCACCGTCGCGCAGTTGGGAACATCCTTCGTGACGACCGCATTGGCGCCGACGCGCGCGCCGGTGCCGACCGTGATCGGCCCCAGCACCTGGGCGCCGGAGCCGACGATCACCTTGTCGGCCAGGGTCGGGTGCCGCTTCTGGTCGCGCTGGGCGTCGGAATCGACCGATGGGGCGACGCCGCCCAGGGTCACGCCCTGGTAGAGCGTCACGTCGTCACCGATCTCCGAGGTCTCGCCGATCACCACGCCGGTGCCATGGTCGACGAAGAAGCGGCGGCCGATCTTCGCGCCCGGATGAATCTCGATTCCGGTGACGATCCTCGCCAGATAGGATATGAAGACGGCGAGGGTTCGCCAGCCCTTGCTCCAGGCCCAATGACTCAACCGATAACCGAGGAGCGCGTGGAAGCCCGGATACAACAGCGCTACGGCGATCCGCGACCGCGCCGCCGGATCCCGCTGCATGGCGCTGTCGATGTCTTCGGCAAGACGCTTGAACATCGGGCCTATCCCTATGATATGTAACCCCAATCCGTACGGGCCGGCCGCCAGGCGACAGCGCGTCGGATGTCCGCCCGGCCGCCCCGAGGGCGGCTGGACATCCATGACAAGCATATAAGGAAACCGACCAAATTGGTCAAGAAATCGCCCTCCTCTGAATTGTAAGAGTGCAATTTGACCAACCAAATTGGTCGGACAAACAATCGCCCGAACCAAGGGGCGCAACAACAGGATCGGATCGAAACATGCCCGAGGTGATCTTCAACGGCCCGGAAGGCCGGCTGGAAGGCCGCTACCAGATCGTCAAGACGACCAATGCACCCATCGCGCTGCTGCTGCATCCGCACCCCGAGCATGGCGGGACGATGAACAACAAGATCGTCTACGCGCTCTACCAGGCCTTCGCGCGGCGCGGGTTCGCCGCCCTGCGGTTCAATTTCCGCGGTGTCGGGCGCAGCCAGGGCAGTTTCGACCGCGGCGAGGGCGAGCTTTCCGACGCCGCCGCGGCGCTGGACTGGCTGCAGGCCAACAACCCGAACGCCTCCGCCTGCTGGGTCGGCGGCTTCTCCTTCGGCGCCTGGATCGGCATGCAACTGCTGATGCGGCGGCCGGAGATCGACGGCTTCATCTCCATCGCGCCGCCGGCCAACATGTACGATTTCAGCTTCCTGGCGCCCTGCCCCTCATCCGGGCTGGTGGTCCAGGGCGACCAGGATGACGTGGTGCCGCCGGATTCCGTCTCCAAGCTGGTCAACAAGCTGTCGCACCAGCGCGACATCACCGTCGACCACCGTGTGGTCCCCGGCGCCAACCACTACTTCCACGGCCGCATGGCCGAGCTGGTCGGCCATGTCGACAGCTACCTTGACGCCAAGCTGAACAAGACCGAAGCGGCGATCGCGGATTAGCGATTCAACCAGCCTTCGTCGTCCGCGCGCAGCACCGCCCGGCTCAGGCTATGGTGCTGCCGTCCGAGATCGGCGGAACGCTGGCTGCGGGCGCCGTTTCGTCTCGACCCGGCAACAGCGAGTGAAGCGGTCGTAGGCGCGGTCGAAATCATCGCCGCCGTCAAAGTCCAGAATGCGATCGACGCCTGAGTAGCTGGCGCCGAAACGGAGATAAAAGTCCCGGACCCGATCGCTGGTGAATTGCATGCCGCGCGCCGCGAGGTAGCGCTCGATCTTCCCGGGATCCGCGTCGGTGCGCAACGTGACCGACGGCCAGACAAGGCCCAGCAGAGCGCTGAGCGGCACCGGCAGGTGGCTGGCGGCAAGGACCCGGTGGCCGCGGCCGAGCAGCTGCGCCAGGCGGAAAAGATCGGACAGCGCCGCGCATTCGTCGACGACGACCAGCTCCTCGGTCTCCTCAGACCTCCGCCAGCCGCATTCGCGCCCGCCGACATAGCTGTGCGGGCGTCCCCGGAAGTTCGGATGGGCACGCAGCAGCTGGCCGATGGCCGTCGACTTCCCACTCCCGCTGATGCCGTGGAACACGACGAGGCGGATGTCCGAGAAATCCCGCGACATCAGTCCAAGATGGTCGTCGAACTCCGGCACGGTGAAGCAAGGCGTCATGCGTTGAGGAAATCCCCGTAGGCCAGGACCCCGGTCGGGCCGACCAGTTCCTGGTCCACGAACTCTGGATGAACAAGTTGGATCTCCCAGCGCACGCCCACGCCGTGACTTCCTCCCAGTATGGCCGGCGGGTAGAGAGCCGCGAACATCGGATCGAAGCGGACGCGGTCGGCGAAATAGCCGGCGATCGGGGTGTGAGCCGGGATCCGCCCAATCCGTTTCTCATAGAGCACGACACCGCGCACCGGCTCCCGAAACGATACCGTCACCGTCTGCGAGCCCCGTCGTTCCCGGTACTGGCCGCACTCCATGTTGCAGGCGACGATCCGCAGCGTCACATCGTCGAGCGGTACGCGGGAACGGCCGGCGAACAGCGTCTCTACCGGGTACTCGGCACCGCGCCGGATGCGCCCGGGCAGCTTCCGCAATCGGAAGTGCATGTATTTGCGCAGCTGACGGCGCATGGCGAACCAGACACCGGCCCCCACCGCTCCGCTGCCCACGAGCGCTGTAACAAGCGGGCTGCTGGAGTCGCCGTCGCTGTCGTAGTGGGAATAGAGCCAGGTCGCGCTCTCAGGCGAGAACTGGTCGTGGATTCCGATGATGGCGTTGACGAGCATCACCAGCCCGCCGACGACGACGAGCGCCAGGGTGATGGCCTGGTTCTGCGCCGGGATCGCCTTCAGGTTGGAGAAGAACTGAAACACGTCCCTGGGCTCGATGATCTCACGGACATTGGTGTTGAGCCTGGGCTTGGCGCCGACCCGGACCATCTGTTCCTCTGAGACCGTGGTGTCGAAGATCATCGCATCGTCGACCTCGACCCGAGTATGCACCGCCAGGTCAATGTGCTTGCCGGTGTAGCTGTAGAAGGCGAGCCGCCCCTTGGGGATCCGAAACTCGCATTCCTTCTCAAGGGCTTGGAAGTCTCGGCTGTAAAGGGTGCGGGTGCTGTCGATGCCGCCGCTGCGCTTGACTTCGACCTCGGCGACAAGACTGAATGTCGCCGGTTGCCCAATCAGCTCGGTATCGTTCACGCGGAGCCGGCAGATCAGGTCCGGCGACGCGCCGGTGTCGTCCTGAACGAGGTCCATGTCGATTGCGGGTGCCATGCGCCGATCCCCGGCCGAGGCGAGTCTTCCGACAAGCCTAGACGGCACCGGACTCCAGGAAAAGGGCGGCGGGGCGCCGCTGAACGCGCATGGTGGGCCGCCTTGCGCCGGCGGCCGCGTTGCCGCCCTCCTGTGAATGTGATACATCGCGCGCCCCAATTGCGAGCAAACCAGCCATGACCACCCCTCGTTCCGACTTTCTGCGCGTCCTCGAGGAGCGCGGATTCATCCATCAGTGCACCGATCTTTCGGGCCTCGACGAGGTGGCCCGGACCGGCGAGCTGACGGCCTATGTCGGTTACGACGCGACGGCGGACAGCCTGCATATCGGGCATCTGGTGTCGATCATGATGCTGCGCTGGATGCAGAAGACCGGTGCGGGGCGGCCGATCGCGCTGATGGGCGGCGGCACCACCAAGATCGGCGACCCGTCCTTCAAGGACACTGCCCGGCCGCTGCTCGACACCGAAGCGATCGACCGCAACATCGAGAGCATCCGCCAGAGCTTCGCCAACTTCCTGACCTTCGGGGACGGCAAGGGCGAGGCGCTGATGGTGAACAATGCGGAATGGCTGGACACGCTGGAATACGTGCCCTTCCTGCGCGAGGTCGGCCGGCATTTCACCATCAACCGCATGCTCACATTCGAGTCGGTCAAGCTGCGCCTCGATCGCGAGCAGCCGCTGACCTTCCTGGAGTTCAACTACATGATCCTCCAGGCCTACGACTTCCTGGAGCTGAACCGGCGCTACGATTGCCGGCTGCAGATGGGCGGGTCGGACCAGTGGGGCAACATCGTCAACGGCATCGACCTGGCGCGACGCATCGCCGGCAGCGAGATCTTCGGCCTGACCACGCCGCTGATCGCAACCGCGTCGGGCGAGAAGATGGGCAAAAGCGTCGGCGGCGCTGTCTGGCTCAGGCCGCACCGGCTGAGCCCCTACGACTACTGGCAGTTCTGGCGCAACACCGAGGATGCCGATGTCGGCCGCTTCCTGAAGCTGTTCACCGACCTGCCGCTGGACGAGATCGCCCGGCTGGAGGCGCTGGACGGCGCGGAGATCAACGAGGCCAAGAAGATCCTGGCGACCGAGGCGACGCGGCTGTGCCATGGCGACGCGGCGGCGGATCAGGCGGCGGAGACGGCGCGCCAGACCTTCGAGGCCGGCAAGTCCGCCGAAGGCCTGCCGACCATCGACCTGCCGCGCGGCGACCTGGAGACCGGCGTGGTGGCGTTCCGCCTGTTTCCCATGGCGGGGCTGGCGGCGTCGAACGGCGAGGCCCGCCGGCTGATCGCCGGCGGCGGTGCCCGTCTCAATGACGAACGCATCGAGGATGCGGAGCGTGCGATCGGCCTTGGCGACATCAATGCCGACGGTGTGATCAAGCTGTCGGCCGGCAAGAAGCGGCACGCGCTGGTCCGGGCAGTCTGACCGGCAGGGCCGGCCGGCCGGACGTCCTATTCGTCGTCGTTCAGCCGGGGTCGCCGATCCGGCTGCTCGACCCCGGATTGCCCCAAATCGCTGTCCAGGAAGAACAGGTTGCGCACGAATCCCGGCGCCAGCACCGACAGCGGATTGACAGCGACCTCGGGCTCGGAGACGGGGCCGCGCACCGAATAGGCGAAGGCGAAGATGCCCCCGCCCGAGCCGCCGGTCAGCAGATCGCCCAGGATCGGAATGGCGCCGATAAGCTGGTTGACGCCATAGATCGGCACGATGGTGCCCTCGACATTGATCTGGCTGGCGTCGATGTCGAACTCGCCGTTCATGGTCAGCCCAAGCGCGCCGCCGGAAGTGCGGGCGTCCCGCAGGGACAGGATGTCGTCGGCGAAATGGTACTCGCCGGTCAGCTTCTGGAAGGTCAGACCCTCGGTCGACAGCACGTTCTGCAGGCCGCTCAGCGACAGGGCCGCCAGCAGACGGCCGAGTGCCGGCATGTTCACGGCCCGGTATTCCTGCAGATCGATGCTGCCCTCCAGCGGGCCGCCGCGTTCGGCCTGGACGCCGGTCACCGCCAGCCGGCCGCCACTGATGTTCTCGGTGAAGTCCAGCGCCCGCAGCGCCGCCCCGGCATCCTCCGCCGTCAGGCTGAACTGGTGGCTGGCGGCCCCGACCGGCTCATAGCGCGACTGCACCTGCCCACCGGTGTCGGTTCGCGCGACCAGGTCGAACTCGGTCCATCCGGCATCGTCCCGCGCCGCGATCCCGGTCACATCGTAGAGCTTGCCGCCATCACCGGCGACCACCTCGTCGAAGGCGACGGTGACCTGCAGCGGCGTCACGGTCTCGTCTTCCGGCGACGATGCGCCGGCGGCGTCGGCCGGCTCCTCGACCACATCCGGGTCCTCCGCCGTCGCGGCCACGGCGCTCGCCAGCAGGGGACGGGCATCCAGCCGCGGCCCCTGTGCATTGACCGCATACCCGCCATTCGGCAACCGCGTCAGCTCCGCGGTGACATCGGTTTCGCCATGGCGGAATTCCGTCAGCGAGATCTGCCGGATGCCTTCGGTCTCCGGATCGAAGGCCGCGCCGCCGCGGACCGACAGGCCGGCCCCGTCGATCGCGAAGGCCGGGATCTCGGTCATCCGGTCATCGGTCAGGGCGAGCTCGACCACCGCCGTCCCGGCCTCGCCCGGCGCCTTGCGCCAGCCGATCTCATCCAGGCGGACCGAGGCCTCGGTCAGATCCGCCGTGACCTCCCAGGTCGAGTTGCGGCGATCGAGATCGGTGTAGGTGGCATCGACCGCGACCATTCCGTCCCAGGGCCCGTAGAAGTCGATCCCCAGGCGCCGGGCATCCGCCTTGCTGATCGTCCCGGCGGCCGTCAGACGGGTCTGGAATGCGCGGCCGTCGACAAAGTTCTCGACCAACTCGAAGGTAAGCGGGATCTGCTCGACGGTCGCATCGCCGGCGATCGTCATGCCGCGCCCGTCCAGGTTCAGCGTGCCATCCATGCCGGAGATCTCGCCCAGATCCGGATCGGACAGACCGACATCCACCAGGTTCGCAGCCGCCGCGATGCCGACCTGCTCGAACGACACGTCGTTGATCAGCGGGAAGGTGAAGCGCAGGCGGCCGGCCAGCGATCCGCTCGCGGATGACGGATCGATGCCCAGCCGGCTCACATAGCCCAGGCGCGGGCTGTCGACGACCTCCAGCGTGGTGCGCGCCGGCCCGGAGAGGACCAGCTCGATGTCGATCGACTCGATCGGCTGGTCGAATCCGGTGATGGAGATGTCGGCGCCGGTCATGGAGAGGTCGCGCAGCCGGCCGGAATTCAGGGCAAGGTCGAAGCTGTCGCTGTCGAAAGTGGCGTTGCCGGCCACGTCATGCACCGCCGGCAGCCCGTCCAGGTAGTTCACCCGGATGCCGTCGAACACGATCATGCCGTCGATCTCGCTGACCTCGCCCTCATCCGGCGCATCGGCCGGGACGCGCGCGCGGATCGAGGCGCCGGCGGCCCGCACCATGCCCAACGACAGGTTGCTGGTGACCCAGTCGCGGGCGTTGGAGGCCAGGGCCTCCGGCCAGTAGGTGGCCAGCAGGTCGATCGGCATGTTCTCGATTAGCGCCTCGGCATCGACGTCGAGCACGCCGGTGATGTCCTTCACCGTCGCCGAGCCACGCAGGCTGGGTCCGCCGAGGTCAACCTGCATCCGGTCGATCACCATGCGGTCGTCGCCCAGATCGATCACGCCCGACAGGGCCAGGCCGGCGACCGGGAGCGGCGTGTCGTAGGCCTCCTCGACCCTGAGCTGCCCCGCCCCGCCCTGCAGCACGAAGGCGAGCCGGTCGGGATCGAGGCCCGGGGCGAAGTTGCAGGTGATGGTGCCGAAGACCGGCGTGGCCACAATCGCCAGGGGCTCGAGCAGCGGATCGATACCGGCGAGCTCGGCCGGCACGAAATTGGCGAGGCCGATCTCAAGGTCGGTCTCGTCGGTCTCAAGGGAATAGTCCAGCTCGGCCGTGACCGCCGCCAGGCTCTCCCCGAGCTGCAGGTCGAGCAGGACACCGCCCCGGATGGCGTCGTCGGCGCGCGTCAGGTCGACCTCCGCCCTCGGGATCGTCCAGGTTCGGCCCAGCAGGCGGTCTTCGATGACGATCTCGCCGCCGGTGATCTCAAGCTGCCGCAGCGAGGCCATTGGCACGTCGGAGTCGCCCGGTGACGCGCGCAGGGACCGGAGCAGCGTCTCCATCACATCGATGTCCGCGGCGGCCGCGTCCGTGGCCGTCTCCGACGCCTCGACCGGCTCTTCGGAATCGCCGATCAGGAAGGTGAATTCGCCGGCCTCGGTGCGCGTGATCTGCAATCGGGGGCGGACCAGGTCGATGCGCTCGGGCGCGAAGCCGCCGAACAGCAGGCGCGGGACGTTGAAGGCCAGCTCGACTTCCGGCACCGTCGCGATGGTCGCGCCGCCCGGCTCCTCGAGGCTGAGATCGACGGCCACGAAGGCCAGCGGCCTGGAGAAGCCGTCCCAGCGCAGCAGCGTCCCGCCCAGCGTCAGCTGCACGCCGCCCTCGGACATGGCGGATTCCAGATACGGCGTCAGGAAATCCGCCTCGATCGGACCGGCGGACAGCCGCCAGGCGAGCAGGCCCAGCAGGATCGCCGTGCCGGCAACCACGACCCCGAGGACCTCAAGGACGATCTTTGTGCCGCGTCGGATCATGCCGTTCCTGGAAACCACTGCAAAACCGCCCGGCGGCGCTGCTTGACCGCATCCGGAGCTTGGACGAGTCTGGCACATCCCCCCGCTCCGGCGACACCGGAAGGTTGGACGATCGTGCTGCTGACCGTCGAGAACTGGCCGCGCCCCGTTGACGCGGAGCGCGCCCGACTGGGCCTGGACCGCCTGCGTGAACGGGCGGACCAGGCCGCCGAAGCCGAGCTCGACGCGTTCGTGCGCGCGCTGACCGACGATGTCAATGGCAAGGCGATGCTGGAGGCGGTGTTCGGCCACAGCCCGTATCTGACCGAATGCGTGCTGGCCGAGATCGGCTTCCTGAAGCGGCTGGTGGAGGAGGGCCCCGACGCCTGCCTCATGGCCGAGCTCGAGCGGATCGACACGGAATTGGATGCCGAGACCGACACCAAGCGATTGATGTCCGGCCTCAGGGTCGCCAAGCGCCGCTGCGCCCTCCTGATCGCGCTCTCGGATATCGGCGGGCTGTGGTCGTTCGACCTGGTCACCGGCGCGCTCAGCTGGCTGGCCGAGGCGAGCCTGCGGGTCGCCGTGCGCCACCTGCTGCGGCAGGCGGCGGCGCGCGACATCATCGCCGTGGACGATGCCGAGCAGCCGGATGCGGGTTCCGGGCTAATCATCCTGGCCATGGGCAAGCTCGGGGCCGGCGAGCTCAACTACTCCAGCGACGTCGACCTGATCGTCCTGTACGACGACGCCAGGGTCCGGGTCCGGCGCCCGGACGAGATGACCCGCACTTTCGTCCGCCTGACACGCGACCTGGTGCGCATCATGGAGGAGCGCACCGCCGACGGTTATGTCTTCCGCACCGATCTGCGGCTGAGGCCCGATCCCGGCGCGACGCCGATGGCGGTCTCGGTCACCGCCTCGGAGGCCTATTACGGCAGCATGGCGCTGAACTGGGAGCGGGCGGCGATGATCCGGGCCAGGCCGGTCGCCGGCGACATCCAGGCCGGGCAGGACTTCCTGCAATCGATCTCACCCTTCGTGTGGCGGCGCGCCTTGGATTTCGCGGCGGTCCAGGACATTCACAGCATAAAGCGGCGGATTCATGATGCCCGCGGCCATGAGGTGATTACGATCAACGGGCACAACCTGAAGCTCGGCCGCGGCGGCATCCGCGAGATCGAATTCTTCACCCAGGCGCAGCAGCTCATCTTCGGCGGCCGCGACCCGCGGTTTCGGATCTCACGCACCATCGACACCCTGGCGGTGCTGGCCGAGACCGGCCGCGCCGACCGCAGCGTCACCGACGCGCTGGCCGCCGACTACCGGTTCCTGAGGCGGGTCGAGCACCGTTTGCAGATGATCGACGACCAGCAGACCCACAGCCTTCCCGACCAGGATGAGGCGCTCGACCGGCTGGCGGTGTTCCTGGGGTTCACCCGGCCGAAGGAATTTCGGGACGCGCTCGGCGCCGCTCTGCGACGGGTCGAGCGGCATTATGACGCGCTCTTCCAAGGCGCGCCGCAGCCTCCCTCCGGGTCGGCCAGCATGGTGTTCGCCGGCGCCGACCTCGATCCCGACACCGTGGCCGCGCTGGCGGAAATGGGCTTCGGCAATCCCGACGCGGTGATCGATACGGTGCGCGGCTGGCTGCACGGCCGCTACCGCGCCACCCGCAGCGAGCGCACCCGCGGCATGCTGACCCAGCTCGCCCCGACCATCCTCGACGCCCTGGCCAGCACCGGCGATCCGGACGGCACCCTGCAGCGCTTCGACACCTTCCTGCAGCGCCTGCCGGCCGGCATCCAGCTCTTCGCGCTGTTCCACAGCAATCCGCACCTGATCCCTCTGATGGCGCGCATCCTCGGCACCTCCACCCGGCTGGCCGACTATCTGGCGCGCAACCCGGCGCAGTTCGACTGCGTGCTGATGCCGGACTTCCTGGACAGCCTGCCCGACCACCGGGCGCTGACCGACGAGCTGGCGCTGATGATGTCGGCGGCGCCCGACTATGAGGAAGGCCTCAACGTCCTGCGCCGGTTCACCAACGACAACCGCTTCCGGGTCGGCGTCCACATGCTGCGCGGCGCGGACGATGCCGGCGCCCATAGCGCGTTCCTGAGCGATGTGGCCGAGACCGCCCTGTCGGCCCTGATCCCCCGCGTTCAGGCGGAGTTCGCGCGCCGGCACGGCCACTTCGGCGACGGCGCCATGGCGATCATCGCCATGGGCAAGCTGGGGGGGCGGGAATTGTCGATCCGCTCCGATCTCGACCTGATCATGGTCTATGACGTCCCCGCCGCCGGCGACGCGCAATCCGACGGGGACAAGCCGCTGCCGCCGACGACCTATTACGCGCGGCTGATCCAGCGGCTGCTGAGCGCGATCACGGCGCCGACCGTGGAAGGATCGCTGTACGAGGTCGACATGCGGCTGCGCCCGTCCGGCCGCTCGGGCCCGCTGGCCACCAGCCTGGAGGCCTTCACCCGGTATCAGGATGAGAGTGCGTGGACTTGGGAGCACATGGCCCTGACCCGGGCCCGCGCGATCTGCAGCGACGAGCGGCTGTGCGCCGCGGTCAACGCCGTGATCCGCGACGTGCTGTGCCGCGAGCGGGACGCGGACTCGCTGCTGCGGGACGTCGCCGACATGCGCGCCCGCATCGACAAGGAACACGGCACCGAGACCGTCTGGAACGTGAAGTACCTGCGTGGCGGGCTGATCGACATCGAGTTCATCGCCCAGTACCTGCAGCTCCTGCACGCCCACACCACCCCGGACGTGCTGTCGCCGAACACAGGCACGGCCTTGCGGCGACTTGCCGAGGCCGGCGCCCTGACCGAGGAACACGCCGATACGCTGATCGCGGCCCTGGCGCTGTGGCAACGGGTCCAGGCCTATCTCAGGCTCACCGTCGAAAACGCCTTCGAGCCGGAGGAGGCCTCGGAGTCCCTGCTGGCCGGGCTGGTCCGGGCGGCCAATCCGGAGTCGGAAGACGACATGTCGGTGGCGGCGCTGGAGACGGCGCTGCGGACCGCGGCCGCGTCCTGTCACGGCATCTTCCGGGAAATCGTCGACGGTCCGGCCTCACGCCTGCCCGCCAAGGCCTGACCGCAAGGCCTGGCGAATCCGACTCTTGCCTGGCGTGCCTCCCGGCCTATCATTCGCTCATAACGGCCGCCGCCCGGCGGCCGCAATCCCGAAACGGCAATGACAAGGATCGTCCGCGATGACCGTAGAGGTTGGCCAGCCCGCCCCCGATTTCACCCTGCCCACCGCCGGCGGCGGCGAGGTGTCTCTGTCGGGGCTGAAGGGGCGCAAGGTGATCGTCTATTTCTATCCCAAGGCCGACACGCCGGGCTGCACCAAGGAGTCCTGCGGCTTCAACGATGCGCTGCCGGATTTCAGCGGCGCCAATGCGGAGATCATCGGCATCTCCAAGGACCCGGTGAAGAAGCTCGACAAGTTCCGCGACAAGTACGGCTTCAACTTCACCCTCGCCTCCGACGAGCCCGGCGCGGTGGTCGAGGGTTACGGCTCCTGGGTCGAGAAATCCATGTATGGCAAGAAGTACATGGGCATCGACCGGTCGACCTTCCTGATCGATGAGAGCGGCGTGGTCCAGGGCGTCTGGCGCAAGGTCAAGGTTCCCGGCCATGTCGACGCGGTGCTGAAGGCGGCGCAAGGCGGCTGACCGGCCGGCGCCTGGGACGCCGGGACGCCGCGAAAAAATCTCGCCCTCGTGGCATTGTGGAGACCCGTCACCGGCATACCCCGATGACGGCCAATCCAGGCCCGAGGAGAACGAGACCATGGCTCACCTGACCCGCGGCCGCACCCTGGCGGCCGCCATCCTTTTGGGCGGCGCGACCCTGGCGCCACTCGGTTATGCCCCCGCCGCCGCGGCCGATGAACTGGAACTGCGCCGGGTGCTGCTGTCGACCGGCGGCGTCGGCTATTTCGAGTACGAGGCGGAGGTGGACGGCGATGCCTCCCTGACCCTGGACGTCCGCCTCGACCAGGTGGACGACGTGATGAAGAGCGTCGTGGTGTACGACGCCCAGGGCCGCATCGGCGATATCAGCCTTCCCGGCCGCGAACCGCTGCGCGAGGTGTTCCGCGACCTGCCCTTCGGGCCCGACGCGCTGAACAGCCCGGTGGCGCTGCTGGGCGCCATGCGCGGCGCGGAGGTCCGGGTCACCGGCACCCGCACCACCACCGGCCGCATCGTCTCGGTGACCTCGGAAACGGCCAGCCTGCCAAACGATGGCGGCGTGATCACGCGCAACCGGGTCAGCCTGATGACCGCCGGCGGCCTGCAGCAGGTCATCCTGGAAGACACCGACGCGATCGAGTTCACCGATACGGCGCTGCAGACGCAGCTTGAAGAGGCGCTCGCCGCGATCGCCCGGCACAACACGCCGGACCGCCGCGCCCTGGACGTTCGCGTCTCGGGTACCGGCGAGCGCACGATCCGCGTCGGCTACGTAATCGAGGCGCCGCTGTGGAAGACCTCCTACCGGCTGACCATGGACGGCGCGCCGGCGGCCGACGAGGCCGCCATGCAGGGCTGGGCCATCCTGGAGAACCTGAGCGGCGAGGACTGGCAGGATGTCGATCTGACCGTCGTCTCGGGCAATCCGGTCACCTTCCGGCAGGCGCTGTACGAATCCTATTTCGTCTTCCGTCCCGAAATCCCCGTCGAGGTTCTGGGCCGGGTCCTGCCGCCGGCCGATATCGGGTCGTCGCCGGTGCCCGCCATGCTCGCCCAGATGGATGCCGAGGAGGCCAGCGCCCTGAGGCAGTCTCGCGCCCAGGCCCTGTTCGGGGCCGGAATGGACGGCGGCGCGCTGACCAATGTGTCGCGGGTGGTCGCCGCAACCAGCGACGAAACGACCACCCAGGTGGTCTTCCGCTTCCCCGATCCGGTGAGCGTGTCCAACGGCGAGTCGATCCTGCTGCCCGTCGTGGCCCGGGACCTGCCGGCGGAGCGAGTGTCGCTCTACCAGCCCTGGACCGAGCCGACCCATCCGCTGGCCTCGATCCTCATGAGCAATGACAGCGAGAGCGGCCTGCCGCCAGGGGTGCTGACCCTTTATGAGCGCTCGCCGCAGACCGGTGTGGTCGCCTATGTCGGCGATGCCCGGCTAGGGCCCTTGCCGGCCGGCGAGGACCGTCTGCTGAGCTATGCCGTCGACCAGAAGGTGCGCGTCGACCGCTTCCCGGACAGTCAGCGCATGATCACCAGCGGAAGCATCGTCGACGGCCTCTTCAGGCTCACCCTGACCCAGCGCGAGACCACCACATACGCGATCACCGGCGCGGCCCGGGAGGAGCGCACGCTGGTGATCGAGCATCCGCGCCAGCCCGGCTGGACGCTGATCCTGCCGGAGGGCATGGAGGAGGACGCGGTCGAGACGACCGACTCGCACTACCGGCTGCGCCTCGACCTCGCCGCCGACGCATCCGTGGCCCTGCCGGTGACGATGGAGAAGCCGTTCTACGAGCAGCACGAACTGACCACGATCGAACCGGAGCGGGTCCGGCTCTTCATGGCCTCCAACGAGCTGTCGCCAGCGGTGCGCGAGGCGATCGCCCGGCTGGCCGAGCTGCAGGCCGCCCTTGCCGACCACCAGGCCCGCGGACAGGAACTGCAGCGCGACCTCAACACCGTGATCGAGGACCAGGGCCGACTGCGCAGCAATCTGAACGCCGTGCCCCGCAACAGCGACCTGCACCAGCGCTACCTCGCCCGCATGGCCGGCCAGGAGGACGAGATCGACCGGCTGCGGCTGGAGATCGACACGGTGGAGACCGCCAAGGAGCAGGCGCGCCAGGCGGTGGTCGACTATGTGCGGAACTTGAACGTGTGACGCGGACCGGGCGGCGGCGCCGCCCTACCCCGCATCGAACCCGTAGGTCGTCGACCCGCGGACGTTCTCGTCAACGGTGAGCTTGTGCTGCAGCGGCGGGAAGGCGCGCTGGTCGCAGTCGGGGCGGTCGCAGATTCGGCAGTGCAGGCCGATCGGGACCACCGCGTCGTCTGTCCCGAGGTCGAGGCCGTCGGCGTAGACGAGTTGGGCGGCGTAGGCCAGTTCGCAGCCGAGGCCGATGGCATAGGTCTGGCCGGGGGCGCGGTGGCCGGTGCCTTCCTTCTCGACGGTCCGGGCGATGCTGAAATAGCGCTCCTCGCCGGGCATCTCGGAGATCTGGCGCAGGATTTGGCGCGGCGCGCCGAAGGCGTCATGCACGTTCCAGCGCGGGCAGGCGCCGCCGAAGCGGGCGAAGTGCAGCCGGCTGGCGCTGAAGCGCTTGGAGATGTTGCCGGCGTTGTCGACGCGGATCATGAAGAAGGGCACGCCCTTCGATCCCGACCGCTGCAGCGTGGTCAGCCGGTGGCAGACCTGCTCGAAGCTGGCCTCGAAGCGCGCCTGCAGCACCTCGATGTCGTAGCGCACCGCCGTCGCCGCCCGGTAGAAGCGGTCATAGGGCATCATCACCGCGCCGGCGAGGTAGTTGGCGAGGCCGACCCGGGCCAGACGGCCCACCGCCTCGCCGGAGAATCCCGCTTCGCCAACCATGCGGTCGAGCAGCGCGCGGTACTTGATCAGGCCGATCTGGGCGGCGAGCTGGAACACCCGGCTGGGCGGCGACAGCATCTCCGACAGCAGGATGCGGCGGCCATGCCGGTCGTAGCGGCGGCGGATCGCCCCCATCACGTCGACCGGCATCACCTTCACCCGCACCGTCAACTCGCGGTCGAGATAGTCCGACAGGCCGCTGAACAGCCGGCCGATCTCCAGGTCGCCGACCTGCCAGATCTCCGACGCGGCGTCTTCCAGCGCCGGAAAGCAATTGCTGTGCTCATGGAAATAGTCGCGGACCTCGTCCAGGGCAGAGCCGACCGCGCCCGGCGCCTCGCCGCCATCCTGGTCGGCCGAGCGCTCCGAAAGCACCTGCAGATCGTCGCTCTTGGCGCGGTAGGCCTGGTAGAGGGCAATCACCGCCTGCGCCGCGGACGGCACCGTGTTGGCCAGATCGACGATGTCCTGGCGCTTGACGTCCGCGCCTTCGAACAGGGCGTCGCCGAAGACCTCCTGCAGCCCGCTGACCAGCCGCGCACCCTCATCCTCGGCGAAGCTCTGCAGGTCGAGGTCGAAGGCCTGGCCGATGCGCAGCAGCAGGTCGACGGTGACCTGCCGCTGGTTGTTCTCCAGCAGGTTCAGATAGCTGGGCGAGATGCCGAGCCGCTCCGCCGTCTCCGCCTGGGTGAGGTCGTGCTGACGCCGGAGCCGCCGGATCTTGTGCCCCAGCATCGTCTTCTTGGCCGTTGCCACCGCGCGTTTCGTCCAATCGCCTCGGATTTACATACTTTACAATATTTCAGTCTGTCTCTCAAGAAACATTACAAAACAGCCAGTTTACATACAACGATTCTTGACCGAATTGGCCCGTATCCGTCACCGTCGATACGAGATTGACAGATCGATGACGGCCGGCGACCGGCCCGATGAGGAGAGGACGCGATGTCACCTTTGGACAATGCCCGCACCACCTACACCGATGCCGCCCGGCTGGAGGATCTGCACGCCCGCCGTTTCGACGGCGTCGTGCGTGACTACACTCCGGCCGACGTCAACCGGCTGCGCGGCAGCGTGAAGATCGAGCACACCATCGCGACGCTCGGCGCTCGCCGGCTCTGGGAGCTGATGCACACCCGCGACTTCGTCAACTCGCTCGGCGCGACCACCGGCAACCAGGCCATCCAGATGGTCCGCGCCGGGCTCGAGGCGATCTACCTCTCCGGCTGGCAGGTGGCGGCCGACGCCAACCTGTCCGGCAACATGTACCCGGACCAGAGCCTGTATCCGGCGAACTCGGTCCCGGCCGTCGTCAAGCGCATCAACCAGTCGCTGCAGCGCGCCGACCAGATCGAGCATGCCGAGGGCGGCGCCAAGCGCCACTGGTTCGCGCCGATCGTGGCCGATGCCGAGGCCGGCTTCGGCGGCCCGCTGAACGCCTTCGAGCTGATGAAGGCGATGATCGAAGCCGGTGCCGCCGGCGTGCATTTCGAGGACCAGCTGGCGTCGGAGAAGAAATGCGGCCATCTCGGCGGCAAGGTGCTGGTGCCGATGAAGACCTTCATCCGCACCCTGAACGCGGCCCGCCTCGCGGCCGACGTCATGGATGTGCCGTCGGTCCTGATCGGCCGCATCGACGCGGAGAGCGCCAAGCTGATCACCAGCGACATCGACGAGCGCGACCATCCCTTCATCGACCGGGCGACCCGCACCGATGAGGGCTTCCACCCGATCAAGCCGGGCGGCCGCATGGAATACTGCATCGCCCGCGGCCTCGCCTTCGCGCCCTATTGCGACCTGCTGTGGATGGAGACGTCCAAGCCGAACCTGGAGCAGGCGCGCATCTTCGCCGAGGCGATCCGCAAGGAGTTCCCGGACAAGATGCTGGCCTACAACTGCTCGCCCAGCTTCAACTGGGAGGCCAATCTGGACCGCGACACCATCGCCCGCTACCAGCGGGAGATCGGGGCCATGGGCTACAAGTTCCAGTTCGTCACCCTGGCCGGCTTCCACAGCCTGAACATGGCCACCTTCAATCTGGCCAAGGGCTACAAGGAGCGCCAGATGGCGGCCTACTCCGAGCTGCAGCAGGCGGAGTTCGCGGCCGAGGCCGACGGCTACACCGCCACCAAGCACCAGCGCGAGGTCGGCACCGGCTATTTCGACGCCGTGTCGCTGGCGATCAGCGGCGGCAAGTCGTCGACCACCGCCATGGCGGACTCCACCGAAACGGCACAGTTCTGAGCGCGGGCTCTCATGAGGGGAAGAGAGAGATGAACACCCAATTCTGGATCGTCGGCGGCGAATACGACGACACCGCCTTCACCCGGCTGAGGCCCGGGACCCAGACGGTGCAGGGGCCGTACCCCTGCTATGACGACGCGCTGGCGCGTTGGAAGCGGATCACCCACGACACCAAGGGCAATGCCCAGATCCGCTACGCGATCGCGCAAGAGACCCTGACGAGAAGGCGGCACGAACCGGCTCAAGTTTAGGGAGGACACCGGCGGCGGCCGACCCCAAGCGGCTGCCGCCGGCGCCCGATCGCCCTCTCGCAAGGCATCGACGGCGGCGGCCGGCGATGCTATCGAGCGCGGCCATGACCGCGCCCCGTCCCAATTCCCTGTCCGAAGCGGCCATCGCGGTCCTGACGACCGCCGATGCGCGTGACAAGGCACTCCTAAGCCGCGCGTTCGTGGCCGACTGGCGCGACGGCTCGATCGCTTCAGTCGGTCGCGCGATGCCCCCGGGGCGACCGGCACGCCCGGACGCACCGGAGCTCAGGCCGCCACGGGACATGCCCAAGCGCCGCAAGGCCGGCAGCGAGGCGGGCCGCATCGCCCTGCTGCACGCCCTGGCCCATATCGAGCTGAACGCGGTCGATCTCTCCTGGGACATCATCGCCCGGTTCGCCCATGAGGCGGAGGAATCGCCGGGCAACGCCTTCGCCCTGCCACGCGCATTCTTCGACGATTGGGCCCGCGTCGGCGACGAGGAGGGCAAGCATTTCCTGCTGCTGTCCGACCGGTTGGCGGCGCTCGGCGCGTCCTATGGCGCCCTGCCGGCCCATGACGGGCTGTGGGAGGCGGCGACCGAGACGGCCGGCGACCTGGCGGCGCGGCTGGCGGTGGTGCCGCTGGTGCTGGAGGCGCGGGGCCTGGACGTAACCCCGGCCATGATCGAGAGCCTGAACGGGGCCGGCGACCCGGACTCCGCCGCCATCCTGCAGATCATCCACGATGACGAGATCGGCCATGTCGCGGTCGGCCGCCGCTGGTTCGAGCATGTCTGCGCCCGCCGCGGCGACGCGCCGATCCCGACCTGGCAGGCGCTGGTCCGCAAGCATTTCAAGGGCGCCCTAAAACGCCCCTTCAACAAGCCCTCCCGCGACAAGGCCGGCTTCGCGGCGGCGTTCTACGAACCATTGGCGGAGTAGCGGGGCCGAGGCTCCATGCCAGGTGGACGGGGGCAGTCTAAAACCGCGTCGTCCCCGGACTTGATCCGGGGACCCATCTGCCGCCAACACCCGACCCTTTCGCGACGCGCCAGCACGCTCCCACCCATGGGTCCCCGGATCAAGTCCGGGGACGACGCGGGAGGGGAGTTCGCTATCGGTCTCTATCGGCCGCGTCCCCGAACAAATACGCCCGCAGCACGCGGTCCACGTCGTCATTGCCGGTCGGGAAGGCCTCCCGCGGGCAAGGAACGCCCACGTCCAGCAGTATCCGGATGCTTTCCGCGTGCCTGCAGGTGGACGTTCCCGGCCAGTGTCCATGGATGCCGTGCAAGGCCCAGCCCATGGGCGAGCCGCCGAAATCCCGGTCGGTCGCATCGAGCGGCGGATCGTAATCCAGCACCAGTCGCATCATTTCGGGATTGCCGTGGAAGGCCGCCCAGTGGATCGGCATCGCCTCGTGCTGGGATTTGGCGGTGACCGGAAACCCGCGCTCCAGCATCGCCCGCATGGTCCGGGTGTCGTTGTGCCGTCCGGCATCGGCCACCGCGCGCAAGGTCTTGTCGTCGGCGTCGCGGATCAGGGTCGGGTGCTCCGCCAACAGCGCGTCGACGGTGGCGAGATCGCCGGCCCAGAGCGCGTCGAGCAGGTGTCCGGTCGGGTCCGCCGCGTCCTGCAGCACCGTCAGCACCGTGTCCCGTTCGAACTTGCGGGCGATCTCGAAAGCGGAGAGGTAGAAGCCGAGCACCCATTGATAGATGTGGCCGCCATTCGGCGCGGTGTCGATCATCGGGAACCAGTCCTGGTTGACCGCCATGCGGATCGAGCCCGGGTCGTCCGCCAGGTGCTGCCGCACCAGATCGACATCGCCCAGCCCCACCGCCATCAGCAGGTCGGTCTTGGCGCCCCGCGCGATCAGCAGCTGGCAGATCTCCGGCTGGCCGGTCACCATGTACTGCGCCGCCGTGGAATGGTGGTCGTCGTCCAGCGCGTCGATCTCCGCGCCCCGGTCCAGTAGGTATTCCGCGATTTCGACGCTGCCGGCGCAGTGCAGCGGGCGCTTGCCGTCGCCGCCCTTGGCGTTGACCTGGGCGGGATCGGCTTCGATCAGCGTCTGCAGCACATCGAGCCGGCCGAGATGGGCGGCGGACCAGACATCCAGCACCGCTCCCCGATCGATCAGGGCGTCGGCCTGTTCCGGCCTGGCATCGTCGAGGATGCCGAAGCCGCCATGCTCCCATTCGCTCCGGGTGTTGATATCGGCGCCCTCGGCCAGGAGCATGTCGAGCATGGCCAGGTTGTCACGGGCGGCATGCACCGCCTTGCGGCCGAAATCGAACAGCGGCGCGTCGATCTTGGCGGCCACCTTGGGCTCGGTTTCGAGCAGCCGCCGCACCGTCTCCACCTCGCCGGCCCGGACCGCGTCGACGAAGCGGTCGACCGGCGTCTTGGTCAGGGAGTCGATCTTGTGCTTGAGCTTCGGCCAGCTCGCAAAGCCGTAGCCGCGGGCGATCACCAGTTGCGCATCGCTGAGCGCGAAGTCGGCGGGCGCCGGCGGCTTGGGATGCAGGGCCTGGACCTTGGCCGTGGCCGCCTTGGCGCCGCGGCAATAGTCGCGCATCAGCGCCTTGGCCAGCTTCTTCTGCTTGTCGAGATTGGGTTTCGCGGGCAGCGGACGCACGAAGCGTGACGCCTCCGCCTTGGAGGGTGTTTTCGTCATGACGAACCGTCTTTCCCAGTCGGGCCCGGCGTCCACATGACGGGCGGAAAGCGGTGCGTCGCCAATATCTGGCAGCAGGTGAGCAGGTGGGAGGGTCCCTTCCCGTGGACGGGGCGCGTCCTGACCGCGCAGGCTTATCCTACACCAATCCCGGTTAACGGTTCCACGTGTCCCGGCCTTGCGGTCCGGCAATCGGCGTGATTGTTTCGCGGCCATGAAACGCGACGCCGAAACGCCCGCCGACTATCTCGCACAGGTCCCCGAGGACCAGCGGACGCTGCTCGAAGCTCTGCGCGCGGTGATCCTCCGCGACCATCCGGACATCTCGGAAGGCCTGCGCTACGGCATGCTGGACTATCCGGGTCTCGCCAACCTCGCGGCCCAGAAGGCCTACGTTGCGCTGTATGTTAAGGCGTCAGTGCTCGCCGAATTCAGACCACGATTTCCCGGCGTGAGCTGTGGCAAGAGCTGCCTCCGGTTCAAGCGGCTGGAGCAGATTGATGCGGACACGATGGCGGATTTGCTGCGCGCCGTGCGATCGGCACGCGCCTCGCAGGATCGCTAGCGGCCGACCGTGTCCGGGGTAATGCCGAGCTCTGCCAGGATCGCCAGTTTCTCCGTATCGTCCTGGTACGTGGCGGACTCCAGCACCCTGCGCCTGTCCTCCGCCGACAACCGATCGGCGTTCTCCAGCAACGGTCGCAGCAGGTCCGGCGGTTCGGAGATGGCCAGCCGGACCGCGCTCCGGCTGCCGACGAAGAAGTCGATCTCCGGGTCCTTGATGGCTTCGATATAGCGCCGGAGCCTGTCGGTATCGCGCTCATGAATGGCGCGCACCAGGGAGTCCGCGCTGATCCCCCGCCGGAGCAGCGGGATTGTCAGCAGACGCCGCTCATAGGCGTTCAACGGGCCATCGGTCGGCGGTCCGCCACGTTCCTCGGCCAGATGGAGCAGCCGTGAAGGCCGTTCGACGACGTAGAGATAGTCACCAAGGCTCAACCACGGCACGAAGTAGAGATGGCACAGCAGCGCCGCGATCGTCGGCCCGCCGACGGCGAAGATCAGGACTTTCCCCGCCAGCCCGCTGAACATCGATGTGTTCCCCTCCGACCGGAAGCCGAAGGTCACCTCGATGGCATACCATTGGGAGGTTATCAGCCAGGTGAACAGCGCACCGCCCACCAAGGCGATCACCACCATCCCGTAGTAGACCGCCGACCGATCGGCACGGGCCAGGGTCTCGTAGCCCGGTACGATCCGCACCGTCACGGCATCACCGCGTTCCAGGTCAGAGCGCGGTATGGCGCTGCGGACCCGCAGCGTCGCATTGCCGTCCGGCGGCCAGGCGTATGAGATGGTGGGGTATTCGAGCGGTCCGGAGGCCGGCCTGATCGACCCCCCAACGTCTCGATAACTCTCACCGCGTACACCCTCTTCCACATGGGTCACCCGGCCCTCGACGGGCACTCCGAAAACGGCATGGATGACGGTCATGCCGCCCTCGACAAGACCGAAGGTCAGCCCCCCGAGGATCGCGGCCAGCAGGACGAGCTTCACGGGCGTGAGGATGACGAGCAAGGCCAGTGGCGGCCTTCGGCGTTCCTCGGATTTCCAGCGCTCACCGTCCATGCGTCCCCCGCCCCGCGACGATCGGTTGGACCGGCGGCACCTGCCGGCACAGCATCGAGACGGCTGTCGTCGCTGCCTTTATCATCGCCGAGGATGTCACAGCCCGGCAACAGGCCTTCATCGGCGCCACGGATTCGCCCCAACCACCAAAGGGACAGGTCATGGGTCATTGTGCATACATTAATGCATGCGTTAAGCTGACCGATCTGAAAACGCGGTTCAGGGCCGAAGCGACATGACGGTACTGCTCGGCGCCATCGCCGACGATTTCACCGGCGCGACGGATCTCGCCAACACCCTGGTCAAGCAGGGCATGCGCGCCATCCAGGTGATCGGTGTGCCGGCCGCGCCGATCGATCTCGGCGATGCCGAGGCGGTGGTCGTGGCCCTGAAATCCCGCACCCTGCCGGCCGCCGAGGCTGTGGCGTCGAGCCTGGCCGCGCTCGCCTGGCTGCGCGGCCTGGGGGCAGAGCAGATCCTGTTCAAGTACTGCTCGACCTTCGACTCGACCGCCGAGGGCAATATCGGGCCGGTCGCCGACGCGCTGCTCGAGGCGCTGGAGACCGATTTCGCGCTGGTCTGTCCGGCCTTCCCCGCCAACCAGCGAACCATCTATCAGGGCCATCTCTTCGTCGGCGACCAGTTGCTGTCCCACTCCTCGATGAAGGACCATCCGCTGACGCCGATGCGCCAGTCGAACCTGGTATCGCTGATGGCCGCGCAATCGACCCGCGGCGTCGGACTGGTGCCCTATACGGACGTCTCCGCCGGGCCCGCCGCGACAACGGCGGCGATTGGCCAGCTGCGTGACGACGGCCTGTCCTATGGTGTCATCGATGCCCTGAGCGACTCCGACCTGCTGACGATCGGAGCGGCAGCGGCGGACCACCGTCTCATCACCGGCGGATCGGGCATCGCCCTCGGCCTGCCGGAGAATTTCCGTCGCCGGGGCCTGCTGGGCGAGCCGGCGGCCGCACCGGTGCCCGCGGCAGAGGGCCGGGCGCTGATCCTCTCGGGCAGCTGTTCCGCCGCCACCCGCGCCCAGGTCGCGCGTGCCCAAGCCCGCTGGCCCCATCGCCGACTGGATGCCGACAGCCTCGCCGCCGGGGAAGCCGCGGCGGAGGATGCCATCGCCTGGGCGCTGGCACAGCCGGCGGACTCACCGGTGCTCATCTACACCACCGCCGATCCGGATTCCGTCGCCGCAACCCAGGCGCGGCTTGGACGCGATCGCGCGGCCACGCTGCTGGAAGAGGCCTTCGGGCGGATCGCGCGGTGCCTTGTGGAGGCCGGCATCCGGCGCCTGGTGGTGGCCGGCGGCGAGACCTCCGGCGCGGTGGTCTCGGCGCTCGGCGTGCGGGCGCTCAGGATCGGCGCGGAGATCGCACCCGGCGTGCCCTGGACCGAGACGCTCGATCCGCCACATCTGGCGCTGGCGCTGAAATCCGGCAATTTCGGCGAAGAAGGCTTCTTCGCGACCGCCCTGGACATGCAGCTATGAGCGAGTCCCGCATCCGCGAGCGCGTCTGCCGCCTGGCGCAATCGATCTTCGACCGCGGCCTGACCTTCGGGTCGACCGGGAACATCAGCGTGCGGGTCGAAGACGGCTGGCTCATGACCCCGACCGGCTCTTCGCTCGGAACCCTCGACCCGGAGCGCCTGTCCAAGCTTGACGATCGCGGCACCCATGTCGGCGGCGACAAGCCGACCAAGGAATCCTTCCTGCATGTGGCCATGTATGAGCAGCGGCCGAAGGCGGGCGCGGTCGTGCACCTGCATTCCACCCACTCTGTCGCGGTGAGCTGCCTCGCCGACATCGACCCGGCCGACGTACTGCCGCCGCTGACCGCGTATTACGTCATGCGGGTCGGCACGCTACCGCTGGTGCCGTACTTCCCGCCCGGCGACCTCGACCTGGCCAAGGCGGTGAAGGAGATGGCCTCGCGTCATCACGCGGTGCTGCTGGCCAATCACGGTCCGGTGGTCGCCGGCAAGTCCCTGGAGGACGCGGTCTATGCCACCGAGGAGCTCGAGGAGACGGCGCGGCTCTTCCTGATGCTTCAGGGCGCCCGAACCCGCCCGTTGACGGCCGATCAGGTTGACGCGCTGAGGCGCAGGTTCCCGGTCGACACCTGACCGGATCAATCCGCCGCTACTCGGTCGCCTCGGACCCGCCCTGCACCTTGGCCGCCAGGGCGGCTTCCAGGAAGGCGTCGATATCGCCGTCCAGCACGCCCTGGGCGTTGCCCTTCTCCACGTCCGTGCGCAGGTCCTTGACCATCTGATAGGGCTGCAGGACGTAGTTGCGGATCTGGTGGCCCCAGCCGGTGTCCGACTTGGCGTCCGCCTGGGCCTGGGCCGCCTCCTCCCGCCGCTTCAACTCGGCCTCGTAGAGCCGGGCGCGCAGCATGTCCATGGCCCGGGCGCGGTTGCGGTGCTGGGAGCGGTCGTTCTGGCACTGCACCACGATCCCGGTCGGGACATGGGTGATGCGCACCGCGCTGTCGGTCTTGTTGACGTGCTGGCCGCCCGCACCGGAGGCGCGGTAGGTATCGACCCTGAGGTCCTTGTCCTCGACGACGATGTCGATTGATTCATCGACGACCGGCGAGACCGAGACCGCCGCAAAGCTCGTATGGCGGCGGGACTGGCTGTCGAACGGGCTGATGCGCACCAGCCGGTGGACACCGGTCTCGGTCTTCAGCCAGCCATAGGCGTTCTCGCCCTTGACCTCGATCGTCGCCGATTTGATCCCGGCCTCTTCGCCGGGGCTCTCCTCGAGCCAGGTGACGCTGTGTCCATGCGCCTCGGCCCAGCGCACATACATGCGCAGCAGCATCTCCGCCCAGTCCGCGGCCTCGGTGCCACCCTCCCGGGGGTGCACCTCCAGATAGCAGTCATTGCCGTCGGCCTCACCGGACAGCAGGCTCTCCAGCTCCATGCGGGCGGTGCGCGTGTGCAGCTTGGTCAGCGCCTTGCCGGCCTCCTCGACCACTTCCTGGTCATCCTCGGCCTCACCCAGCTCGATCAGCTCGACGGTGTCGTTGTAGTCCTGCTCGACGGCGCGATAGCCGGAAATGGCCTGGTCCAGCCGGGTACGCTCCCGCATCAGGGCCTGCGCCGCACCCGGGTCGTCCCAGAGCTTGGGGTCCTCGACCTGGGCGTTCAGCGCCTCGAGCCGGGCTGTGCTCTTCTCGAGGTCAAAGAGACCTCCTCAGCAGGGCCAGAGATTGGGCAATCTCATCGGCCACCGCTTGCAGTTCGGCGCGCATGGGCGCTGCTCCTCGCGGATAGGGGTCCTCAGGACCGGGTGTCGGCTGTCGATTTAGGGCGTCGGGCCGCGTTAGTAAAGCCCACCGGTCCCCGAGGTCGTGCCGCTGCTCTGGCCGAAGGTCGAGCCGCCCGCCGTGCCGGTGCTGGCCTCCGGATAGCGGATCGCCGGGCCGGTGCGCACCGGCTCGGTGCCGGGGCGGAAGGGCTGCCAGATGCCGGGCGTGCCGGGGATCACCGGCATGCCGTCATTGGGATCGACCTGGACCATGCGGATGCCCGGCGGGATGCGGAACGGCGGCACCTCCTGACCGGCAAGGGCCTCGCCCATGAACTGGACGAAGACCGGCGCGGCGGCGCTGGAGCCGGTCTCGTTCTCGCCCAGGGTGCGGGGATTGTCGAAGCCGACATAGACGCCGACCGCCAGGTCGGGCGAGAAGCCGACGAACCAGGCGTCGAAGGAATCGTTGGTGGTGCCGGTCTTGCCGGCCAGCGGCGCGCCGATCGACCGGGCGCGCCAGCCGGTGCCGCGCAGCACCACGCCTTCCAGCAACGCCACCATCTGGTACACGCTCACCGGGTCGGCAATCTGGGCCCGCTCGTCCGGCAGGTTCGGCGCCGACTGATCGGCCCAGGGCACGTTGGTGCATTCCGCGCAGGGCCTCTCGTCCTTGCGGAAGATGGTGCGTCCGGTGCGGTCCTGGATGCGGTCGATGAAGGTCGGGGTGATCTCGCGGCCGCCATTGACCAGCATGGCGTAGGCGGTGGTGAGCTGCAGCGCCGTCGTCTCCACCGAGCCCAGCGCGCTGGAGTAGTAGAGCGGCATGTTGTCGAAGATGTGGAAGTCGCGGGCGATGTCGCGGACCGGCTCAAGGCCGATTTCCTGCAACAGCCGCACGGTCATCAGGTTGCGCGATTTCTCCACCCCGACCCGGAGCGGCACCGGCCCGAGGAACGTGCCGGAATAGTTCTCCGGCTTGTAGAGCTCTTCCTCCTGCGGCCCCAGATCGATGGCCAGGGGCGAGTCCAGCAGGATCGTGCTGGGCGTGTAGCCACGGTCGAGCGCGGCCAGATAGACGAAGGGCTTGAAGGCCGAACCCGGCTGCCGCGCCGCCTGGGTGGCGCGGTTGAACTCGCTCATCGCGAAGCTGTAGCCGCCGGTCATCGCCAGCACCCGGCCGGTATGCGGGTCCATGGCCACGACGGCGCCCTGCACGTCGGGGACCTGACGCAGGCCGTAGGGGCGGGATTGCGGCGTGTCGGCCGCCGCGGCGGTATCGGTCGCCTCCGCACCCTCGGCGGCGGCGTCCTCCGGATCGTCGATGAACAGTGCCTCGACGAGCACCACGTCGCCGCGGTTCAGCACGTCCGACGCCCGGGTCGGCTCGGGGCCGACCTCTTGTTCCGCCTGCCACTCGCGGGCCCAGAGCAGTTCGTCCAGCGAAATCGTGCCGCGGCTGCCGTCCGGGAATCCGATCTCGGCCTCCTCGCTGCGCACGTCGACGACGGCGGCCAGGTTCCAGTCGCCGGCGCCGGCCGGGAAGGCGATCTGGGTCAGGCCTTCCTGCCAATTGTCGGGGTCGCGCAGGGCGGCGACCGGGCCGCGCCAGCCATGCCGGCGGTCGTAGTCGATCAGCCCCTGGCGCAGCGCCCGGGTGGCGATGTCCTGCAGCCGCGGGTCGACGCTGGTGCGCACCGACAACCCGCCCTTGTAGAGCGCCTCGTCGCCGTAGATGTCCTGCAGCTCGCGGCGGACCTCCTCGGCGAAATAGTCGGCGGTGATGAATTCGGTGGCGGACCGCTCATAGACGTCGAGCGGCACCGCGCGGGCATCGGCACCGCCCTGCGATGTCAGCGCACCGTCCTCGACCATGCGGTCAATCACGTAGTTGCGCCGGGCGATCGCCGCCTCGCGCCGGTGGATCGGATGGTAGTTGCGCGGCGCCTTGGGCAGGCCGGCCAGGTAGGCGGCCTCGGCGACCGTGAGCTCGGTCAGCGGCTTGTTGAAGTAGTTGAGGGCGGAGGCGGCCACACCATACGAGTTCCGCCCCAGGTAGATCTCGTTCAGGTAAAGCTCGAGGATCTGGTCCTTGGTGAAGGCCTGCTCGATGCGCAGCGCCAGCAGCGCCTCGCGGATCTTGCGCTCGTAGGAGACCTCGTTCGACAGCAGGAAGTTCTTGGCGACCTGCTGGGTGATGGTCGAGGCGCCGACCAGCCGGCGGTCGGAGCCGACATTGCGCAGATTGGTCAGAGCGGCGCGGATGATGCCGACGAAATCGATCCCGCCATGCTCGTAGAAGTTCTGGTCCTCGGCGGAGATGAAGGCCTGGATCACATGGTCCGGGATTGCCCCGATCGGCACGAACAGACGGTTCTCCACCGCGTATTCGGCCATCAGACGGCCGTCGCCGGCATGCAGGCGGGTGGTGATCGGCGGCGCATAGTCTGCGAGCTGGGTGTAGTCCGGCAGGTCCTTGCTGAAATGCTGCAACGCCATGAAGCCGGCAACGCCGCCGGCCAGTGCCAGGAACACCAGGGAAGAGAAGATCCAGCCAAGAAGTCGCATCATCGTTCCAGCTTTGCGGCAGCGTGGTGGGCGGGCGGCTGCCCACAATCCCGTCAGCCGCTCTTATCGCGCGCAGACTCTAAAGGATTTCCTTAGCGGGAGAATATGACCTTCACAAGGCCCCAAGATACGGGGACAGTATACTTTATGATAAGGGGACTGATAAGGGGACAGTATACCTAACTCCGTTGGAGTTAGGTATACTGTCCCCTTATCAGTCCCCTTATCATAAAGTATACTGTCCCCGTATCTTGGGGCCCGCCGTCAGGAGTCGGACGGGCGTCCGCGCCAGCCGAAATGGCGGTCGATGGCCGCGGCGATGGCGCGGGCCAGTTCGCCGCGATGCTGCGGCGAGCGCAGCGCCTGCTCGTCATTGCGGTTCGACAGGTAGCCGAGCTCGACCAGCACCGACGGCACGTCCGGCGCCTTGAGCACCGTGAAGCCGGCCTGGCGGTGCGGTTGCCCGACCATCCGCGTCGCCTCGCCGAGATAGCTGACCAGGCTGTTGGCCATGCTGCTCGACTCGTTCTGGGTATGGCGCTGCGCCAGGTCGATCAGGATCGAGGCGGTCACGTCGTCCACCGGATCCAGGGCAATGCCGGCGAGCGCGTCGGCGCGGTTCTCGCGCGCCGCCAGTTGCTCCGCCTCGCGGTCGCTGGCTACGTCGGACAGGGTGTAGACGGAGGCGCCGCGGAACCGGGAATCGCTGATCGAATCCGCGTGCAGCGAGATCAGCAATTCGGCGCCGGCGTCACGCGCCGTCTGAACCCGCTGGCGCAAGCGCAGGAATTCGTCGTGCTCGCGGGTTAGCACCACTTCGTAGCGACCGGTCGCCTCCAGGATGGTCCTGAGCCGGCGCGCCACGTCGAGGGTCAAATCCTTCTCGCGCAGTCCGGTGACCCCGACGGCGCCCGGATCGATCCCGCCATGCCCGGCATCGATGGCCACGATGCGCTGGGCCGCCCGTCGCGACGGCAAGGGCGGCGGCACCGGCACCGCGAATGCCGTGGCAGCCGGCACAAGCTCGGCCGCGACCTCCGGTTCGGGGTCCGGCTGCGTCGCCGCCTCCGGCTCCAAATCGAGCACGAACCGGTAGGGCAGGTTGCCGACCGCCGGCAGATAGAAGGAGTCCAGCACCCGTGCCGGGCCGGTCAGGTCCAGCACCACCCGCACCGTGCCATCCTCCCGCGCGCCGTGGCGGTGGCCGGCGATCAGCCCGATGCTGCTGGACCGCGGCGGGCCGGCATTCCATTCTGCCGCCTCGAAGTCGATCACCATGCGATCGGGGTCTTCCAAGGCGAAGATGCGGAAATCCGCCGCCTCCGACATCTCCAGCACGAAGCGTGTCTTGCTGCCATGATCGCCGACTCGGGCCGTCAGGATCGACGAGGCGCTGGCCTCGACCGCCTCGGCCTCCGGCGGCGCCCAGCTCGGCACCATGGCCGTGGACGAGTCCTGTGCCTGCGCCGCAAGGCCATGCCATGCAGAGTCCGGCGCGCCGATCAGCAGCGGCACGGCAAGCAGCGCCAGAAGGCCAGCCCGAACCCAGGTCGTCATGCGTGGAAACCTCACTCGGCCCGAATCAGGTAATTACACACTGAATCAAAGACTTCAAATCAAAAGGTCATTTACGATCTCACGGAGCCCTTAGCCCTTGGTTAACGAGAGGTTGCGCAGGCGACGCAAGAATCTCTCATTGTCGAAGCCAGAAGCCGTCGCTATGTTGGCACTGCGACTAACCGTATTCCGTTCGATCTGCGCGATTTGCCCGCAAGGGCCGCGCGCCGGTCGCAAGGCAGGAAGCTTGCATTGAAATTCCAGGCCGTGCGCATGCGCGGGACGGGTCTTCAATCGGCCTTCGGGCACGGCATTCCCTGATGCCGGGTTCGGAGTCTATGGCGGCGATACGGTTAAACGGTTAAACACGGAGCCGGTTCGGGCCATCCCGGCCTGGGCCCGGAGGGACAAGGATCCACGCCGAGCAGGCTGCTGAAGAAGCGCCGTTCGTGACGCTGTTGGGTCGCTCTCCGCGAGCTTCGCACAACAAATGGCATGCCATCGGCGCGTCAGTCGCGCGTGCCGGTGCCCATGTCATGAGGACATAGAATGGCTAAGAGGATGTTGGTCGACGCGACTCATCCGGAAGAAACCCGGGTGGTCGTGGTTCACGGCAACAGACTAGAAGAATTCGATTTCGAAACCGCCAGCAGGAAACAGCTCAAAGGAAACATCTACCTCGCCAAAGTCACCAGGGTCGAACCGTCGCTTCAGGCGGCGTTCATCGAATATGGCGGCAACCGGCATGGTTTCCTGGCGTTTTCGGAGATTCATCCCGACTACTACCGCATTCCCGTCGACGACCGGCAGCAATTGCTGGCCAGCGAGGAGGAGACGTTGCGCGAGGCCGACGAGGCCGAGGGCAATGGCGCCGCTTCGGACGCCGACAACGGAGACCTCGAGGATCCTCTGCGCGACCCGCGCGACGATGACGACGACGCCTTCCTGACCGCCGAACCGGCCTCCCGGGAGGAGGACCACGAGTCCGGCGAAGCCGACGAGGCCGACGAGGCCCGGGCCGATAGCGCCCAGGAGATCGAGAACGGCGAGGCGGAAAACGGCGACGCCGAGAACGGCGAGTCCGAGAATGGCGAGTCCGAGAATGGCGGCGGGCCCCGCAAGGGATCGGTCGAGACCGTCGGCGGCGATGGTGTCGACGAGGCGCGCGAGCGCCGGCTGGCCCGCATCCGCCGCAGCTACAAGATCCAGGAGGTGATCAAGCGCCGGCAGATCATGCCGGTCCAGGTCACCAAGGAGGAGCGCGGCAACAAGGGTGCGGCGCTGACCACCTACCTGTCGCTTGCCGGCCGCTACTGCGTGCTGATGCCCAACACGCCGCGCGGCGGCGGCATCTCCCGCAAGATCGCCAACCCCAAGGATCGCAAGCGCATGAAGGCGATCCTGGACAAGCTGGATCTGCCCGAAGGCATGGCGGTCATCCTGCGCACCGCGGGCCTCGAGCGCACCAGGACCGAGATCAAGCGCGATCTGGACTACCTGTTGCGCCTGTGGGACTCGATCCGCGAGACGACGCTGGAATCGACCGCGCCGACGCTGATCCACGAGGAAGCGAACCTCATCAAGCGGGCGATCCGCGATCTCTATTCCAAGGACATCGACGAGATCGACGTCGCCGGCGATGACGGCTACCGCACCGCCAAGGACTTCATGCGCATGCTGGTGCCGTCGCATGCGCGCAAGGTGAAGCCCTATCGCGACGAGGCGATCCCGCTCTACCAGCGCTACCAGATCGAGACCCAGATCGACGCGATGCACAGCCCGACGGTGCAGCTCAAATCCGGCGGCTACATCGTCATCAACCCGACCGAGGCGCTGGTCGCCATCGATGTGAACTCCGGTCGCGCGACCCGCGAGCGCAACATCGAGGAGACCGCCTACCGCACCAATCTGGAAGCGGCTGAGGAGGTCGCCCGACAGCTGCGGCTGCGTGACCTCGCCGGCCTGATCGTGATCGATTTCATCGACATGGAGCAGGACCGCCACAACAACGCGGTGGAACGCAAGCTGAAGGACGCTTTGCGGCATGACCGGGCGCGCATCCAGGTCGGCCGCATCAGCCATTTCGGCCTGCTGGAGATGTCCCGGCAGCGGCTGCGGCCGAGCCTAGTCGAGACCAATTTCGACACCTGCCCGCGCTGCGACGGCGCCGGGATCATCCGCTCGATCGGATCGGCGTCGCTGCACATCCTGCGCGCCATCGAGGAAGAGGGCATCCGCCAGCGGGCCGCGGAGATCACCGTCACGGTCCCGACCGAGATCGCCCTCTACCTGCTGAACGAGAAGCGCGACGCCCTGGTCGAGGTCGAGCAGCGCTACGGGTTCCGGGTGCTGCTGCGCGGTGACGATACGCTGATCGCGCCGGACCATCGCCTGCAGACCACGCGGGCCCGCGGAGAAGCCGACACCGCCCAGCGCCCGGCCATCGACGCCGAGCAGATCCGCATCGACGTCGAGGACGCCCTCCCGGCATCCGAGCCCGAGGCCGAGGCGGAGGAGCAGCCCAAGCGCAAGCGCCGGTCCCGTCGTGGCCGCCGTCGTCGTGACGATGCACCCCGCGCGGACGAGGCTGTCGCGGCGGACGAGTCGGCCCCGGCCGGCGAGGCGCCGGATGACGAAGCCGCCGCTGCGGCGGTGGCCGACGGCGAGGCCACGGCCGATGCCGCGACCGAGGACGGGCCGGCCGAGGGCGAGCCGCGCAAGAAACGGCGGCGCGGACGCCGTGGCGGACGCCGCCGGTCGACCGGCGCGGAGGCCGCGAGCGACGCACCGGCCACCGCCGAGACCGATGATGAACAGCCGGCCGATGCTGAGACGGCGCCCGCCGAAGATGGGGTTGCCGCCGCTGAAACTGCGGAAGCCGACGCGCCGATTCCGGACGAGGCCGCCGAGGCGTCGCCGGACGCCGCTGCCGCGGATGCCGTGACGGACGCCGTCGCCGAAGAGCCGGCCGCGGACGAGGCGCCGGCGGAGAAGCCGAAGCGCAAGCGGGCGTCGCGCAGCCGCGCGGCTGCCACCGACAAGCCGCGGAAGCGGACCCGGCGCAGGACCACGAAGGACGAGGCCGAGCCGGCACAGGCGGAAGCCGATCCCGTGAAGCCGGCGGAGTCATCGACAGAGGACACCGCCCAGGAGGCCCCTGCTCCCGCTGCCGAGGACACGACGCCCGACCCGGCCCCGACGCCGGAGCCCGAGCCGATCGGCCTTGCCGCATCCGGCGATGGCGACGCCACGGCGGCGGGCCACAGCAACGGTCCGTCGGAGCCGGCCGATGCCGGCGGTGCGGTGCAGGAGATCGTCAACAAGCCGCCGGAGACGCCGCGGCGCGGCTGGTGGCGGCGAGTCCTGGACGGCTAGACCGCCGGCCTCACAAGCAGTCTAGTTGTTCCGCCGCGACGACCCGGGATCGTGCCTGGATCGTCGCCGCGCGACCGCGGATGTAGCTGGTCGGCCGGGCCGCCGACCAGCGCCGCGGGTTCGGCAGCACGGCGGCCAGCAGCGATGCCTCCCATTCCGTCAGGGCGTAGGCCGGCTTGCCGAAATGGTGCCGGGCGGCTGCCTCGATGCCGTAGATGCCCGGCGCCCATTCGGCGACGTTGAGATAGACCTCGACGATCCGCCGCTTGGGCCAGATCCACTCGATCATGCCGGTGAGGTAGGCCTCCAGCCCCTTGCGCAGCAGGCTGCGCCCCGGCCACAGGAACACGTTCTTGGCGGTCTGCATGCTGACCGTGCTGGCGCCGCGCAGCCGGCCCTCGTCCAGATAATCGGCCACCGCCTGCCGGAACTCATGCCAGTCGACGCCGCTATGCAGGCAGAACCGGGCATCCTCTGCCGCCAGCACCGCCGGCACCACATAGGGCGAGACGTCGTCCAGCGGCGTCCAGGCCCGCTCCATGCTCTCGCCCTCGATCAGCCGGATCGCCATCAGCGGCGTGAAGGGCGGCGGCACCACCCGGAAGATCAGCACGAAGGTCACCGGCAGCACGACGACCAGTCCGAAGACCGTCAGCACCACGCCCAGGATCCATTTGCGGATGCGTTTCCCCAGGCTGGGGCCGGACTTGCCGCGTCTCTTGCTCGATCTACGGGCCATGGATCACTTCTGACTTGCGCCCCGGCGGCAAGGGGCTAGCGAAGCCAGTCGTACAGCCGATCGGCGGCGGCCGCCATATCCTCGGTGGGCCCGGCGAAGGAAAACCGCACCGTGCCATGGCCACGCCCGGTGTCGAAATCCACGCCAGGCGTGGCGGCGATGCCGGTTTCCGCCAGCATGCGCCGGCAGAAGACCTCGCTGTCATTGGTCAGGTGGCGGACATCGGCATAGATGTAGAACGCGCCATCGGCCGGCGCCAACCGGTCCAGCCCCGCCCTGGGCAGCGCCTCCAGCAGCAGGTCGCGGCTGGCGGCGTAACGCGCCACATTGGCATCCAGCTCCTCGCCGCAGTCGAAGGCCGCGACGGCGGCATGCTGGGACAGCGTCGGCGGCGAAATGAACAGGTTCTGGGCCAGGCATTCGACCGCCCGGACCAGATCCTCGGGCACCACCATCCAGCCCAGCCGCCATCCGGTCATCGAGTAGTACTTCGAGAAGCTGTTGATCACCAGCGCGCTGTCGCTGGACTGCAGCGCCGTGGCCGCCTCCATGCCATAGGTGATACCGTGATAGATCTCGTCGGAGATCAGGCGGATGCCGCGCTCCTGGCAATAGCCGGACAGCGCCGCCAGCTCGGCGGGCGACAGCATCGTGCCGGTCGGGTTCGAGGGGCTGGCCACGATCAGCCCGTCGATCGGCGCATCGAGGGCGTCCAGCAGGTCCGGCGTCGGCTGGAACCGATGCTCGGCGTCCGTCTCCAGTTCGACCGGCGTCACGCCCACCGCGCTCAGGATATTGCGGTAGGCCGGATAGCCGGGCGCCGCCAGCGCGACCCGGTCGCCGACATCGAAGGCGCTGAGGAACGACAGCAGGAACCCGCCGGACGAGCCGGTGGTCACGACGATGCGCTCGATCGGCACCGACACGCCATAGGCGGCTTGGTAGTGCTCCGCGATGCGCTGCCGCAGCGGCGGCACGCCAAGCGCCAGCGTGTAGCCGAGCACCTGCGAGTCGAGGGCGCGATGGGCCGCGGCGATCACTTTCGACGGCGCGCCGGTGCCGGGCTGTCCGACCTCCAGGTGCAGGACGTCACCGCCCTGCCGCTCGCGCTCCGCCGCAGCGGTCATGACATCCATGACGATGAAGGGCGGGATGGTGCCCCGCCGTGCCGCCTTTAGCGCCATGCTTGGCCCCTAGCCTTCCACCGTGAAGGCGAGGCCGGCGCCGCGCGGGTCCGCCGCGCCGGAGCAGAAGCTGCTCGACGCGCGATCCCAAAGGCAGAAGATCACCGCCGCACGCCCGACATCCGGAACCGTCTGGACCGGTTGCCCGCGCTGGCGCAAGGCGGCCACGGTGGCCTGGGACGCGGACGATTCCACCAGCACCGTGCCATCGGCGCCCTGCACCTTGGCGCGCGGCGAGGCCAGGGCGTCGCCGACTGTGGCCTCGTCCAGCAGCACCTCCAGCATGGGCAGCATGAGCGCCACGTTGGTGTCCGCCGCACCGCCATAGATGAACTGGGATTTGGGCTCATTGACCAGCATGGCCAGCCCGGCCACCAACGTCCCGCCCGGTGCCGGCGGCGCCGCGACGATCACGCCGGTGTCTCCCGCGGTCCGGCCCGATCCGAACTGACCGTTCAGGGTCAGGGTGCAGGCAACCGCCATGCCGTCATTGGACAGCGCGACCAGATTGGCGCTGTGTCCCGGCGCGGAGAGGCCGCGGCGCCCGGCCAGCGCGCGGTCCGGCGAATAATCCGCCATTAGCAACCGCACCCCGGATTCGTCCGCCGCCACGCCGCTGCTGCCGGCCGCCCGGCGCTCCGCTTCCAGCAGCAAATGCAGCCGGTCCGCCGCGGCCAGCTCGTCATAGTCGACGAAATCGGCCGCGACCTGCCAGATCAGTGCCTGCTCGGACCCCGGCGCGCCGGGGTCGGGCAGGAAGTACATCTTGTCGTTGCCGAACGGCACGACGACCGGATCGATCCACTGCGGCCGCGCATCCCTTACGGCACCGACCGGCAGGGGCAGGCCGGCCGCCGTGGCACCATCCGCGTAGCGCCGGGCAAGCCCGCCGCCGTGGAAGGTCGCGGCACCGCCGGAGCGGATCCGGGAGATCAACTCCGCCAACGCCGGCTGGACCAGCTGGTCCCCTTCCCGCAGCGGCCGTCCCGACGCATCGGTGAGGCCGGTGGCGACCAGCAGGCCCGGCGGCGCGGCCGCCAGGTCGCGCGCCAGGGCCCGTGAAACCGGCGCGCCGAACCTGGCGGCGTTTTCCGCGCCGATCACATCGGCTTCCCAGCGCAGATCGCCATACTCCGCATGCAGGGCGAACAGGCCGCGCAGCATCAGCGGCAGCCCGGGGCCGGCCTGCCCGGCGGAGCCCCGTGGCAGGAAATCCAGCGCCCGGACCAGGCCGGTCTCCGGGTCGTGCACCAGACAGGCCCCGCCGCCGCCGAGCCCGGCCCGTGAGGGCAGCGTCACGGCCATGGTCATGGCCATGGCGACCGCCGCATCGGCGGCGCTGCCACCCTGCGCCAGCACATCGCGGCCCGCCAGGGTCGCCCGCGGCTCGTCGCCGGCAACGGCAATCCGGAAGATCGTGGCGTCGCGACCGGCCCTTTGGGTGCACCCCGCCGACAGCAACGCTGCGACAAGGATTCCACCGATCAGACACAATTTTCCGCTAAGCTTGCGACCGGACTTGGAATTGAGTGGGGTTTCCGGGTTGGGGTCCTTGCGCACGTTTGTATCCATTCTGCTTCTAGGCGGCATGCTCTTGGCGCTGGCCGCGCCGCCGTCGGCGGCCCAGGGACGCCGGCTGTCCTTCATTCGCGACGCGGAGATCGAACATATCATCGGCCGGTTTTCCGAGCCAATCTTCCAGGTCGCGGGGATCAACCCGAACGCGGTCGGCATCTACCTGGTCAGCGACTCGCGCCCCAACGCCTTTGTCACCGGCGGTCAGAACATGTTCTTCACCACCGGGCTGCTGATCCAGACCACCGGCCCGGACCAGCTGATCGGCGTCATCGCCCACGAAACCGGGCACATGGCCGGCGGCCATCTGGCACGCGGGCAGGAAGAATTGGAGGCCGCGCAGCGCAAGGCCATCGTCTCCGCCCTGCTCGGCATCGCGGCGGCACTGGCAGCCGGCGATGCGGGGGCCGGCGGCGCGATCATCGCCGGCGGCCAGCAGGTGGCGGAGCGCAGCTTCCTGTCCTATTCCCGCGCGATGGAGGCCGCCGCCGACCAGGCCGGCGTCACCTACCTGGATCGCGCCGGGATCTCGTCGGAGGGCATGCTGTCCTTCTTCGAGCAACTGGAAGACCAGGAACTGCTGCCTGCGAACCGGCAGGCGGAATATGTCCGCACCCATCCGCTGACCCGCGATCGGATCGAGTTCGTGCGCCAGCACGTGCGCAACGCGCAGACCACCGGCCAGCCCCTGCCCGACGAGTACATCGAGGCCTATGCCCGGATACAGGCCAAGCTGATCGGGTTCCTCCAGCCCCAGGCCGCCTATTCCCGCTACCGTGGCGACGAGAGCGTGGCCGGCCGCTATGCCCGGTCCATCGCCCAGTACCGGATGGGCAACATCGACTCCGCCCTGGGGCTGATCGACGGCCTGATCGGGGAGGAGCCGAACAACCCGTTCTTCCACGAGCTGCGCGGCCAGATGCTGCTGGAGAACGGCCAGCCGGGCGTCGCCCGCGCCTCCTATGAGCGCGCCAACGACCTGTTCCCGGGCGAGCCGACCCTGATGGTGCCGCTGGCCCAGACGATGCTGGCGACGGAGCCGGACGGCAATCTGCAGGAGACGATCGAGCTGCTCAACCAGTCGGTCGCGACCCGCCTCGGCGGCACACCGCTGGCCTGGCGCCTGCTGGCCACGGCGCATGGCCGCCAGGGCGATATCGGCATGGCCGCCGTGGCCCTGGCAGAGGAGGCGCTGGCCCGCGGCGACCGGGCCACAGCCCGCCAGCAGGCCCAGCGGGCCCTGCAGACGCTGGAAGAAGGCTCGATCGGCTGGTTGCGCGCCCAGGATGTGCAGCGCGCGGCGGAAGAGACGTGAGCCCGGCCGCCTTCATGGGATTTCAACGGAATACCGGTCAACTTGTCGTTAGAGAGGCGGCGCAAGCCCTTGCCTCGATGGCGGCAAACCGCCATGTCTGGTGCTGATGCGCCGCGCTGACGAGTAGGAACGCATGATGGCTATGTGCCCCGAGACCCGCCCTGCCCTCCGGACCGCCCTGTTCGGCATGACCGCCGCGCTCGGCCTCGCCGGGTCCGTACACGTCGCGGCGGCGCAGTCCGAGACGATCACGATCGATACCGGCGACCGGGCCGCGATCGAGGCCATCGTGCGCGAATACCTGCTGGAGAACCCGGAGATCATCGCCGAGGCGCTGGATGTCCTGCAGCAGCGGGAAGAAGCGGCCGAGCTGGAGCGTCAGCGCCTGGCCCTGGTCGACCAGCATGATGCGATCTTCAATTCCAGCTCGCCGATCATGGGCAACCCGAACGGCGACGTGACCCTGGTCGAGTTCTTCGACTACCAGTGCGGCTTCTGCAAGCGGGTGCTGGACGACGTCTTCGCGGTGGCCGAGGACGATCCCGGCCTGCGGGTGGTGTTCAAGGACCTGCCCATCCTCGGGCCGTCGTCGGTGGTGGCGGCGCGCGCCTCGCTGGCGGCGCGCAACCAGGGCCTCTACACCGAGTACCACAACGCCCTGATGGCCCATCGCGGCCAGCTCTCCGACCGGGTGATCTTCGACACCGCAGCCGAGGTCGGGCTGGACGTCAACCAGCTGCGCACCGACATGCAGTCGCCGGAGATCCGCGAGGAGCTCAACGACAATATCCGCCTGGCGCAGCAGCTCGGCATCCGCGGCACGCCGGCCTTCATCATTGGCGACGAGATCATCCCCGGCGCCCGCAGCCTGCAGGAGATCGAGGCCTCGATCGAACGGGCCCGGTCCAGCTGACGCCAGTTCTGCCGATCGTCCCTACGTCAGTCCCCTCGTCGACTGACGAGAACAACTCTCCTCGGCCGTCATTGCGAGGAGCCGCAGGCGACGCGGCAATCCACTGTCGGCGGACAGAGTGGATCGCCGCGCTTCGCTCGCGATGACGGCTTTGTGCGCTTAGGGCAAGGCCACCTCTGAAGCGATCAGCACGCTTTCAGCCGTCGAGCAGGCGGTAGGAGCCGATCTCCGACAGATCGACCACCACCGGCGGCTCGTCGCAGCGCGCACCGATATCGGCCGTGAAGGCCTTGAACGCCGACAGCTCCTGCAGCGGATTGCCGTCCCCTTCGATGGACGCGAAATGCATGAAGCTGGCCCCATCATCCAGCTTGAAGGAGGCGTAGCGGACGCCGTCCGGCGCGCCTGCCTTCAACTCATCGAACACCGCGCGGATGTACCGCTCGTTCTCCTCGACCCGGTCGGGCTTGACCTTGTAGCGCACCATGACGCGTCTCATGGAATCCCTCCTTCGTTCTCTATGGCGCCCGCGAAGGCGCGGATGACGGCGGCGAAGCCGCGCTGGAAATCGCCGCGTTTGGCGGTCCAGGCCGGCGCGGCCATGCGGCCGGCGCTGTGCCGCACCACGATTTCGGTCGATTGCGGCCCGCCTTCGCGAAAGGTCACCTCAACCTGGGTCGCGGTCGCCTGGTCGGCGCCCATCCACCAGGTGAAGGCGATGCGGTCCGGCGGTTCCCACGCCTCGATGACGCCCCAGGTGATCTCCTCGCCCTCGGCGGTGCGCTCGAAGAAGCGGCCGCCGGCCTCCCGTTCCAGGCAGACCGTCGTGCCGGGATCGCCGCTGCGGGTATGCCCGGGCTTCGGCCACCACAGGTCGATATGGCCGACCCAGACCTCGAACGCCCGGTCCCGGCGCACCGCGACCGACAGGCTGTGGATCACCGCGTCCTGGCTCAAGATCCGTCTCCCTCGCCGACAGCGAGGTTCTCCGCGACGGTCTTGAAGCGGCGCAGGGCGTGCGGCCAGAACCCGTCGACATAGGCCCGCACGGCGGCGAACCCGTCCTCGTTGAGAGCGTAGACATGCCGCGCCCCGTCGACCCGGCAGGTGACCAGGCCGGCGGCCCGCAGCCGGACCAGATGCTTGGACACCGCCGGCCGGCTGACCGGCAGCTTGTCCGACAATCCGGTGATCGATCGCGGCTGCTGCCCGATCAGTTCCAGGATCCGGCGGCGCGTCGGATCGCCCAGGGCGTCCAGCGCCGCCTCGGCGGCTTCGGCCATTGTCGTAACTCCACAGTTACGACTATCCGTAACCCGTCAGTTACGGCCAATCAAGCCCTATTCTTCCGCATCCGGCTGGCGCCCCGGCGCGGCGGCCTGGAATTCCGGCAGCTCCAGGCAGGCGGCGTTGATCCGGCGGATCGTCGGATAGGCGTCGATCGGGCAATTGTAGCGCTCGGCATTGTAGACCTGAGGCACCAGACAGATGTCCGCGAGCCCCGGATTGTCGCCATGACAGAAACGCCCGGTTGCCGGGCTGTCGGCCAGCATCCGCTCAAGCGGCCCGAAGCCCTCATCGATCCAGTGGCGGTACCAGGCGTTGCGGGCGTCCTCGGACAGGCCGAGCGCTGACCCCAGATGCTTCAGCACCCGAAGATTGTTCAGCGGATGGATCTCGCAGGCGATCGCCAGGGCCAGCGCCCGCACCCGCGCCCGCTCCGCCGGCGCCTGGGGCAGGAAGGGTGGCTCGGAATGCGTCTCCTCCAGATACTCGATCTGCGCCAGCGACTGGGTCAGCACATGCGGCCCGTCGACCAGCGTCGGCACGAAGTGCTGCGGGTTCAGCGCGTCGTACCGGTCGCCATGCTGCGCGCCTTCCCGCAGGTGCACGAAATCAGACTCATAGTCGATGCCCTTGAGCGCCAACGCGATCCGCAGCCGGTAGGCGGCGGACGACCGGAAATAGGTGTAGAGCTTCATGTCCGTTTTCCTCCGTACGCCGCCGCGATTCGGCGGCATACTATCGCGAACCGACCGTCCGTCGGGTCCCCCGAATTCGAACAGCGAGCCTTCCATGACCAACACCGCGACCGTGCCTGTCTTCGATATCGGCGGTGTCCTGCTCGACTGGAACCCACGCTACCTCTATCGCAAGCTGTTCGACGACGAGGCGGCGATGGAGACCTTCCTGTCGACCGTCTGCACGCCGGAATGGAACCGCCGCATGGATGGCGGCATGACCATGGATGAAGGCGTCGCCGAGTTGCTGGAGCGGTTCCCGGACCAGGCCGACATGATCACCGCCTATCGCGACCGCTGGCCGGAGATGATCCCCTCCACCCTGGACGACACGGTCGCCATCTTCGAAGCGCTACAGGCCGCCGGCTGCACACTCTACGCAATCACCAACTTCGCCGCGGAAACCTTCGTTCAGGCCCGCGCGATGTACCCCTTCCTGAACCGGTTCGACGGCATCGTGGTGTCCGGGGAGATCAAGGCGCTGAAGCCCGGTCCGGAGATCTACCGGACCCTGCTCGACCGCTATGGGCTGACGGCCGCCGACTGCCTGTTCATCGACGACGTCCAGGAAAACGTCGACGGCGCCCGCGCCGTCGGCATGCACGCCGTGCGGTTCACGCATGCGCAGGCATTGCGATCCGACCTGCGGAAACACGGGTTGCTCTAGGGATGTCCCGGAACGCCCCTTACACCTACCCCTCCATCGTCATTCCCGCGAAGGCGGGAATCCAGATTGCACCGCGGTGACGGCTTAACGCCTGTGAACCCTGGATTCCCGCCTTCGCGGGAATGACGATCGGGTGGTTGGACGCTCAGGGTCAAAAGCAGTGCCGGACGATCGAGGCTCCCGCCTTCGCGGGAACGACGAATAGAGTCAGGGCCCCTCGTACCGCACCACCTGCTGGTCGATGGCGCCGAAGATGCTCTCGCCGGCTTTGTCCTGCATCTCGATGCGGATGCGGTCGCCGAAGGCCATGAAGGGGGTTTCCGGCTTGCCGGATTCGATGGTCTCGATCATGCGCTTCTCGGCGAGGCAGGACGAGCCGACCGATCGGTCTGCGTTGGAGATGGTGCCGGAGCCGATAATGGTGCCGGCGCCCAGATGGCGGGTCGTGGCCGCGTGGGCGACGAGCTGCGGGAAGCTGAAGGCCATGTCGACGCCGGCGTCGGGATGGCCGAAGGGCTGGCCGTTCAGCACCGAGAGCAGCGGCCGGTGCAGCTTGCCGTCGCGCCACGCGACGCCCAGCGTCTCCGGCGTCACCGCGACGGGCGAAAAGGCCGTCGCCGGCTTGCCGTGGAAGAAGCCGAAACCTTTGGCCAGCTCGTTGGGGATGAGGCCGCGCAAGGAGACGTCGTTGACCAGCATCACCAGCTTGATGTGCCCGGCGGCGGCCTGAGGCGTCACGCCCATGGGCACGTCGTCGGTGATCACCGCGACCTCGGATTCGAAATCGATGCCGTGCGCCTCGGACACCGCCTCGATTGGATCGACCGGGCCGATGAACCTGTCCGAGCCGCCCTGATACATCAGCGGGTCTTCCCAGAAGCTGGCCGGCATCTCCGCCCCGCGCGCCTTGCGCACAAGCTCCACATGGTTGAGATAGGCCGAGCCGTCGGCCCATTGATAGGCCCGCGGCAGCGGCGCGGCGCAGGCGCCCGATGCCACCAGCTCCGCGAAGGGCAGGATGTCCTGGCCGTCCCCCTGGTTCAGCAGCCGATAGACCGATCGCAGCTTCGGCCCGGTCTCCGCCCAATCCTCGATGGCCGCCTGCAGGGTCGGGGCGATCTGCGGCACCGTCACGGCGCGGGTCAGGTCCTTGCTGACGACGACCAGCGACCCGTCGCGGCCGCCCTCCTTCAAAGAGGCGAGTTTCAGGGGCATGGCGGAGTTCCCAGGGTTGGTGGCCGGCGTGACAGCCGAGGGCCGTCCGGTTATAGTTGCAAATGAAACCATCTACAAGGTCGGCACATGGCGGCCCATCGCACCGGCAAGACGGCGTCCGCGGCAGCGGACGGGTTCGACCTGGAGCAGTTCTTCCCCTATCGGCTCTCGGTGCTGGCGAACACCGTCACCCGCGCCCTGGCGGAGCTGTATGAATCCGAGCACGATCTGAGCATCGCCGAGTGGCGGCTGCTGGCGATCCTGGCCCGGTTCGGGCCGGTCTCGGCCAATGGCGTGTGCCAGCGCTCGGCCATGGACAAGGTCCGTGTCAGCCGCGCGGTGCAGCGTGCGGTGGCGCGCGGGCTGGTGGATCGCACCACGGATCCGGCCGACCGCCGGCGCTCGGCCCTGACCCTGACCGCCCAGGGTCGGTCGATCTATGACCGCATCGTGCCCCTGGCCCGCGAGCGGGAGGCGCAGATCCTTTCCGCGCTCTCCCGGGCCGAGGCGGATGCGCTGATGGCGGCGCTGCAGCGCCTGCAGACTTCCGCCGGCGCATTCGACGTCGGCGGCGCCGACGCCGGGTAATCCGCCGAATCAGCCGGGATCGCCGCCGCCGCGCCGCCCGCGCCATCAGGCGCCGCAAGGCTCCCGGCCCGCCCATTGCTTAGATACCGCGCCATGCTATAAGGGCGAATCGAAGCGAAGCGATTGAAGGTATTCGATCCGTGACGGCGCCTCCGTCGGATGAACCGACGGTCCTGATCATCAACGGACCCAACCTGAACATGCTGGGGGTCAGGGAGCCGTCGCTCTACGGGCCGGACACCTTGGGAGACATCGAGGCGGCCTGCGCGGAGCGCGCAGAGGCGCTCGGCCTTGCGGTCGACTTCCGGCAGAGCAATGTCGAAGGCGAGATGATTTCCTGGATCCAGGAGGCGCGGGGCGGCCATGACGGCATCATCATCAACGCCGGCGGCTATTCGCACACCTCGATCGCCCTCGTTGACGCGCTGCGCATGGCCGAGCTTCCGGTCATCGAAGTGCACCTGTCCAACATCTATCAACGTGAGCCCTATCGCCATCATTCCTATATCTCGGAAGCGGCGACGGGCGTGATCTGCGGTCTCGGCGGACAGGGCTACCTGCTGGCCCTCGACGCCATGGCCGGTCTTATCGGCGCGAACAGCTAAACAGCTAGCGGACCATCATGGCTGAAAGCAAACGAAGTGCGGGCATGAAGATCGACGGCGACATGATCCGCAACCTGGCGGAGTTGCTGGACGAGACCGGCCTGACGGAGATCGAGTTCGCCGAGGGCGAACGTCGCATCCGGGTGACGCGCGCCTCCGGCGGCATCGTTGCCGCCGCGGCACCGGCCGCAGCCGCTCCGGCGCCGGCCGCGGAGGCGCCGGCGCCTGCCGCCGCGGCGCCGTCGGCGAGCCAGGCCGGCGCGGTCACCTCGCCGATGGTCGGCACCGCCTATGTGGCCCCGGAACCCGGCGCCGGGCCCTTCGTGAAGGTCGGCGACCAGGTGGCGGAAGGCCAGACGGTGCTAATCGTCGAGGCGATGAAGGTGATGAACCCGATCCGCGCGCCCCATGCCGGGACGGTGCAGCAGGTCCTGGTGTCCGATGGCCAGCCGGTGGAGTTCGGCGAAGTCATCATGGTCATCCAGTAAGATCGGCGCATGTTCGACAAGGTCCTGATCGCCAATCGCGGCGAGATCGCCCTTCGCATCCATCGCGCCTGCCGCGAGATGGGCATCTCCACGGTGGTCGCCCACTCCACCGCCGATGCCGACGCCATGGCCGTGCGGCTGGCCGATGAGAGCGTGTGCATCGGGCCGCCCGCCTCCGCGCAGAGCTATCTCAACGTGCCGGCGCTGATCTCCGCCGCCATGGTCACCAATGCCGACGCGATCCATCCCGGCATCGGCTTCCTGGCGGAGAACGCGCAATTTGCCGAGATGGTCGAGGAGCACGGCTTCGTCTTCATCGGCCCGACGGCGGACCACATCCGCGTCATGGGCGACAAGATCGCCGCCAAGCAGGCGGTGATCGCCGCCGGGCTGCCGGTGGTGCCCGGCTCCGACGGCGGCGTCGACACGGTCGAGCAGGCGGTCGAGCTCGGCGACAGCATCGGCTATCCGGTGCTGGTCAAGGCGGCGGCCGGCGGCGGCGGGCGCGGCATGAAGGTCGCCCAGACGCGGGACGAGATGGCCGACGCCTTCAACCTGGCCCGGTCGGAAAGCCGTTCCGCCTTCGGCGACGACACCGTCTACATGGAGAAGTACCTGGCGCGGCCGCGCCATATCGAGATCCAGCTGCTGGCCGACACCCATGGCAACGTGGTGCATTTCGGCGAGCGCGACTGCTCGGTGCAGCGCCGTCACCAGAAGGTCATCGAGGAGGCGCCCTCGCCGGCGCTGAACGAGGAGCAGCGCAACCGTATCGGCGAGCTGGCGGCGGAGACCGCGCGCAGCATCGGCTATCGCGGCGTCGGCACCATCGAGTTCCTGTTCGAGGATGGCGAATTCTACTTCATCGAGATGAACACCCGGCTGCAGGTCGAGCACCCGGTCAGCGAGATGATCAGCGGCATCGACCTGGTGCGCGAGCAGATCCGGGTCGCTGCCGGCACGCCGCTGGGCTATGGCCAGTCGGACATCCGCTTCGAGGGCCATTCCATCGAATGCCGGGTCAACGCCGAGGATCCGGAGACCTTCACCCCGTCCCCGGGCCGCATCGGCAGCTACCACGCGCCCGGCGGGCTGGGCGTGCGGGTCGACAGCGCGCTCTACTCCGGCTACAGCGTGCCGCCCTACTACGACAGCCTGATCGCCAAGCTGATCGTGCACGGCACCTCGCGCAACGAGTGCCTGATGCGCCTGCGCCGGGCCTTGGAGGAGTTCGTCATCGAGGGCGTGTCGACGACCCTGCCGCTGCACCAGGCGCTGATCTCGCAGCCCGATTTCATCAACGGCGACTACGACATCCATTGGCTGGAAGAGTTGCTGGACGGACACGGCTAGACTGCGCCGAGCGGCCACAAACCGGGTCGCAAACAACTCCGCGCTGACGGGCCGAGTGTCATGGAGATCACGCCGGGACTTCTGCTCCGCGCATACGCCCACGGGCTGTTCCCGATGGCGAAATCGGCGGAGTCCGACGAGCTCTACTGGTTCGACCCGCCCCTGCGCGGCGTGCTGCCGCTGGATCGCTTCCATATCCCCAAGCGGCTGCGGCGCGACATCCGGCGCGGCGTCTACACCATCCGCTACGACACCGCCTTCGACGCGGTCCTGCAGGCCTGCGCCGAACCGGCGTCCGACCGCCCGACCACCTGGATCAACGATCGCATCGTCTCGCTGTACGGTGCGCTGTTCGAGATCGGCCACGCCCACAGCGTGGAGTGCTGGCGGGACGACGAGCTGGTCGGCGGGCTGTACGGGGTCTCGCTCAAACGCGCCTTCTTCGGCGAAAGCATGTTCAGCCGGGCCACCAACGCCAGCAAGATCGCGCTGGTGCATCTGGTGGCGCAGCTGCGCTATGGCGGGTTCATGCTGCTGGACACCCAGTTCACCACCGAGCATCTGCGCCAGTTCGGCGGCATCGAGATCCCGCAGGCGGACTACAAGACCAGGCTGGCCGAGGCGATGGAGGGCGACGGGATCTTCAATCCCGCCGCCGACCGGGCGGCCATCGACTCCCTGCTCGCCACGCCGGACGGCGCGGCCTAGGTCTGGCCGGCCGAGGCCTCGATCAGGGCGGTCAGCTTGCGGCGCAGATCGACGAAATAGAGCCGGCGATCGCCGGAGTCCCCATCCTCGGGGTCCGGCTCGGGAATCGATTCCGCATAGCGGATGATGGTCTCCAGGCCCGGCCTGAGCGGCCCCACCGCGGCGGCCGGCAGGGACCCGAGCTCGTCGGCCAGAGGCTGCCAGGCCTCCTCGATGAAATCCCAGTCCGGCACACCCGGCTGCGCCAGCCGGGTGGCGATCGCGTGCACCAGCCAGGCCATGGCCACGGGGCCGGAGCCCGGCGCCAGCAGGCGCAGCACCCAGAGATCGATCGCCGCATCGCGACGCGATGCCAGCCCGTTCAGCGGCGCCCAGGCGAACCGCGCCTTGGCCTGGACCAGCAGGTCCAGGAGCGCGATCGCGCCCTCCGCCGTCTGGGCCTCCGCCGCCGCCAGGACCCGGCCCGGCCCGTCGGACTCCATGGCCAGCTGCCCCAGCTCGATCAGGAGCGCGCGGCGATCCTCCACGGCGAGCCGCTTGTAGAGGCCGCTGGCGGTGATTTCGGCCGGCGAGAACCGGCCGCGGACCAAGGCCACGACCCGGCCACGGACCTGCTCGGACGGGTCATGGGCCAGGCTGACCATCTCGGCGATGCCGAGACCGAGCCGGTCGAGCGCCGGGCTCTTCAGGATCTCGTCGCGCACCTCCCAGGCCGGGTCGGCGGACAGGCAGAAGCGCAGGAACTTCGCCGTCTCGGCATCGCCCTCCTGCCAGGTCTGCAGCAGGTACTGGCATCCGGCGGCCCGCACCGCTGGGCTGGGATCGCCCTCGGCCAGGATACGGATGATCAGGTGCTCACCGAGCCCGGCGAGGATCACCAGCAATTGGCGTCGGATGCCGGCGGACTGGCCAACATCGCCGTTTGCGAGAATGTCGGGCGCGGCCTGGCCACCGAGGATTGCCGTCAAAGCCCATGCCGCCCAGACCCGTTCGGCCCGATCGCCGCCCGTCAGAAGTCGGCGCAACGCGTCAGGATCAAGCTCGCGTACCGCCTCGTAGGATCCATATGTCGCCACGGGCACCCCCAATGCCCCACGGCGCAGGCATGCCGGGTCGCTAACGTCTCCTGGCCGCGGGTGGACGTTCCGGCACCGGCGGATCGTTCGGCAGCCGGTACCGTCTTGTTGCGCCGAAATCCTCGGGATCGGCGATGATCTGGTCGACGCAGCGCAGCACCCAGATGTCGAACACCGGGTGGTCGAGCGCGGAGACCGCCGGCGAGGACGAGAACATCCAGCCGGAGAAGACGCTGTGCCGGGCCTGGCCCGGCGGCGTGTCGGAAATCTCAAGGAAGACCGCGTTCTCCGGCGTCTCCTCGGGCCGTGTCGAGCGGCAGGCGCGGACCACGAAATCGAGCGTGCCGAAGCTCGAGGCCTCGCCGACCTCGACCTGCATGCGGGAGGTCTGGGCGGTGACCTTGTCCAACCCCTGCAGCACGGCAATCTGGCGATCGACGGTCGGACGCACGGCGCCAGCCGGTCCCGCCGACGCCATCGCGGCCAGTGCCAGGGCGGCGGCAATCCCGAAGGTCCATCTCATGTGTCTTGCCATCGCAATCCGTCGCGGGCCCAGGGCCGGGCTCAACCGCCGTCGCCCTGGGAGCCGAAGATGAAGCGGCCCAGCAGCTCTTCCAGATTGACCGGCGCCTGGGTGTATTCGATGGCGCCGCCGGGTGCGATCAGCTCCTCGTCGCCGCCCGGCTCGAGCCGCATGAACTTGCCGCCCAGAAGGCTCTCGCTGGCGATGATGGCGGCGGTGTCGATGGGCAGCTCGATGCTGTCATCGATGCTCATGCGGACTTCCGCCAGGAAGGTCAGGGGATCGAGCTCATGGCCCGTCACGCTGCCGACCTTGACGCCGCTGATGCGCACGTCGCTGCCCACGGTGAGGCCCTCGATCGACGGGAACCGGGCGGTGACCTCATAGCCTTCGACGCTGCCGAGATCGGCGCTGGTATAGGCGAACACCAGGAAGAACAGCGCGACGACCAGGACCACGCCGCCCATCACGGTTTCGATCAAATTGCGGTGCATGCGCTCTCCACTGTCCGCGCCGCCCCCTCGGACTCAGGAGGGCGTCCAGGGCTGGTAGTCACCGGTCGCCGGCGCACGGGTGCCGCCCTTCTCGGTCGCCCCCGGCGGCCGGTAGGCGTCGCCGGTGCCGGTCAGGTTCGGCGTGTGCGCCTCCTGCCAGTCGCGGCGATAGGGGCTGGTCTCGCTCGGCAGGTCGGCCTGCTGGTGATGCAGCCATCCATGCCATTCCGGCGGCACCCGGCTGGCGTCGGAGAGGCCGCCATCGAAGACGACCCAGCGCCGTTCGCGTTTCCGGCCGGTCGAGCGGCGGTCGCGATAGTAGCGGTTGCCGAACGGGTCGGTCCCGACATGCTCGCCGCGCCGCCAGGTCACCCAGCGCAGGTAAAACCGGTAGCCCCATTCGGAGAAATTCCAGCCCATGATCGATGAAGCGTCCGGAAGGAGTGTCTGAGATTCGGTCGGCAGGAATATGGCACCTGCCGCCGAACGCGTCCAGAATCCTAGGCATTCGCGACGCCCGGGCCTATAACCCGCTCTCCGGTCGCAACCTCCCGGTCCACCATGCCTGTCCTGAACCACCGCACCGGCCTCATGCTGGTCGTGCTGTCCGCCATCGGCTTTGCCGCCTCGCCCAGCCTGGCGCGGCTCGCCTATGAGGGCGGCAGCGATCCGGCGACGGCAGCCCTGTTCCGCTTCAGCGTCGGAACCGTCGTCCTGTTCGCGGCGCATCGGCTGCGCGGCGGCAGGCTGGCCATCGACCGGCGGCTGGCATGGATCGGCCTGGGAACCGGCCTGCTCTATGCCGTCGAGTCGCTGGCCTATCTGTATGCGGTCCGGCTGATCCCGGTCAGCGTGACGGTGCTGGTGTTCTTCACCTTCCCGGTCTTCGTCGCGTTGCTGGTGCGGGTGATCGACAAGGTGCCGGTGACGCCGCTGAAGACCGTGTCGCTGGTGGCCGCCTTCGCCGGTGTCGCGCTGACCACCGGCGCCGCACCGCAGGCGCTGGACCCGATCGGCATCGGCCTCGCCCTGGTCGCCGCGATCGGCACCGCCGCATTCATCGTGCTGGGCGGGCAGATCACGCGGGCCCTGGGCAGTGTCGGCTTCGCGCTGATCGCCTTCACCGTGGCGACGGTGGTCTTCGGGACCTGGATCGTGCTGACCGGCGCGCTCAACCTGCCGGAAACCGCGCTCGGCTGGTTCGGCCTGGTCGGCGGATCGATGACCTTCGTGGCCGCGATCCTGTGCTTCTTCACCGCGCTGAAGGTGGTCGAGACGGTGAGCGCGACTCTGGTATCCAACCTCGAGCCGATCCTGGCGATCGCGATCGCCTATCTGGTGCTGGGCGAGATCCTGACCCTGCCGCAGATGCTCGGCGGCGCCATCGTGGTGGCCGCGATCCTGCTGCCCAGCCTGGCCGGAAAGCGCACCGCCGCCGGCTGAGAACGGACCTGCCAGCACCGAGTGTTTCAGTGGCAATTCCGAAGTGTTTCAACGGGAAAGCTGCATGTTTCAGCCATCGGATTCCTGCAATGCTGCACTGCAAAAATCGCTCTGGCGAGATGGGCTTGCCGGTCCAAACTATGGATCGAGCAAACAATTCGCCGGTCGGAGAAGTCCGCTTCGGACCGGCCTCTTCGAAGGAGCAATGCCATGAGCGAGACCATCGAAACCATCAATCACCGGCTGGCCCGGATGAACATGTCGGCCGAGGAGCGCGCCCGCGCCATGCAGGCCGCCTATGTCGGTGAGGCGATCAGCGAGACCTTCGCCGCCATCGGCCGGTCCGTCGGCAGCCTGTACCGGCGCTGGCGCGAGTGGTCGGAGACCCGTCGTTCCATCGCCTATCTCGAGGGCCTGGACGAGCGCCTGCTGAACGATATCGGCCTCAGCCACGCCACCCTGGAAGAAGTGCTGCACCGCCCGGCCAACAAGCCGGAAGATGCCCACGCGGTTGCCACCGTCGGCGCCGTGGTCGCCAAGACCGCGCCGGCCCAGGCCGCCGCCAACCAGGACCATCCGGCCGAGCGGACCGCCGCCTAGCGCGACACCCCGCACCCGGGCCGCCTGAGCGGCCCGCGCATGCCCTTCGAAAGCCCCCGTCCGGCACACCGGCGGGGGTTTTCGAGTCTTCGGGGTTTGGTTAACAAAGGGTTAACGGGCGGACGGAAAAAATTTCCGCGTTAACCAATTTTGCCCTTCACCGAACACCATATTTAGTGTCAGTATCCCTCCCCGCCACGACATCTATGGCATCCGCCAAGACGGCGACTGACATCGGCGGTTGACCTGGAGCCTTCGGGCGACTTCGCGAACACGTGTGTACAGGGGAGCAACATGCGCATCGAGCGGCGATTCACCACGGCTGGAACGGACCCGTATGACAGCCTCGCATTCCGTCCGGCCACGAGCGAGATCCGCAATCCGGACGGCTCTGTGGTGTTCCGCCAGACCGACATCGATGTGCCCGAAAGCTGGAGCCAGGTTGCCTGCGACATCCTGGCCCAGAAGTACTTCCGCAAGGCCGGCATCGCCAGGAAGCTGAAGCCGGTCAAGGAGAGCGACGTCCCCTCCTGGCTGTGGCGCAAGGTGCCTGACGAGAAGGCGCTGGAGAAGCTTCCCGAGGACGAGCGCTTTGGCGGCGAGGACCGGGCCCAGCAGGTCTTCGACCGGCTGGCCGGCACCTGGACCTATTGGGGCTGGAAGGGCGGCTATTTCGACGCGGAAGAGGACGCCCGCGCCTATTTCGACGAGATGCGGATCATGCTGGCCCGCCAGATGGCCGCGCCCAACAGCCCGCAATGGTTCAACACCGGCCTGCATTGGGCCTATGGCATCGACGGGCCGGCCCAGGGCCATTTCTATGTCGACTTCAAAACCGGCAAGCTGGTGCGGTCGAAGAGCGCCTATGAGCACCCGCAGCCGCATGCCTGCTTCATCCAGTCCGTCGGCGACGACCTGGTGAACGAAGGCGGCATCATGGACCTCTGGGTCCGTGAGGCGCGCCTGTTCAAATACGGCTCCGGCACCGGCTCCAACTTCTCCAAGCTGCGCGGCGAGGGCGAGCGCCTGTCCGGCGGCGGCCGTTCCTCCGGGCTGATGAGCTTCCTGAAGATCGGCGACCGGGCCGCCGGCGCCATCAAGTCCGGCGGCACCACCCGGCGCGCCGCCAAGATGGTCACCGTCGACATCGACCACCCGGACATCGAGCAGTACATCGACTGGAAGGTGGTCGAGGAGCAGAAGGTCGCGGCCCTGGTCGCCGGCTCCAAGCTGGCCAACCAGCACATGACCGCCGTCATGCAGGCCTGCAACGGCGAAGACGCGCCGGAAGGCGACGACCGCTTCGACCCGAAGGCGAACCGGCCACTGAAGAAGGCGATCGTGGCCGCCCGCAAGGCGATGATCCCGGAGAACTACATCCAGCGGGTCATCCAGTTCGCCCGCCAGGGTTATGCGGCGATCGAGTTCAAGACCTATGACACGGACTGGGATTCCGATGCCTATCTGACCGTCTCCGGCCAGAACTCGAACAACTCGGTACGCCTGACAAATGCGTTCCTCGAGTCGGTCGAGCGGGACGGCGAGTGGCGCCTGTACAACCGCATCGGCGGCGATATCGCCCGGACCGTCAAGGCCAAGGACCTTTGGGAGAAGATCGGCTACGCCGCCTGGGCCTGCGCCGATCCGGGCGTGCAGTTCGACACCACCATCAACGAATGGCACACCTGCCCCGAGGGCGGCCGGATCAACGCGTCCAACCCGTGCTCGGAGTACATGTTCCTCGACGACACGGCCTGCAATCTGGCGTCGCTGAACCTGATGACCTTCCGGCACCCGGAAGGCGCGAACAACGCCGGCGCCTTCGACGTCGCGGCCTTCGAGCATGGCTGCCGGCTGTGGACCATCACCCTGGAAATCTCGGTGCTGATGGCGCAGTTCCCGTCGCGGGAGATCGCCAAGCTGTCCTACGACTACCGCACGCTGGGCCTCGGCTACGCCAATATCGGCGGCCTGCTGATGGCGTCGGGCATCGGCTATGACAGCGCCCAGGGCCGCGGCATCTGCGCCGCGCTGACCGCGATCATGACCGGTGTCGCCTACGCCACCTCCGCCGAGATGGCCGAGGAGCTGGGCACCTTCCCCGGCTATGCGAAGAACCGCGACAACATGTTGCGGGTCATCCGCAACCACCGCCGCGCCGCCCATGGCGAGTCCTCGGGTTACGAGGGCCTGTCGGTGGCGCCGGTGCCCGTCAACGACGCGGAATGCCCGGATCCGGCGCTGCCGGAGGCCGCTCGCCGGGCCTGGGACCGGGCGCTGGCGCTCGGCGAGCGGCATGGCTTCCGCAATGCCCAGTCGACGGTGATCGCGCCGACCGGGACCATCGGGCTGGTGATGGATTGCGACACCACCGGCATTGAGCCGGACTTCGCCCTGGTGAAGTTCAAGAAGCTAGCCGGCGGCGGCTACTTCAAGATCATCAACCGGGTCGTGCCCGAGGCCCTGCGCAAGCTCGGCTATGGCGAGACCGAAATCGAGACGATGATCAGCTATGCGGTCGGCCACGGCACCCTGAAGGGCGCTCCGACCATCAACCCGGAGAGCCTGAAGGCGCTCGGCTTCACCGACGCTGCTCTTGAGGCCGTCGAGGGCGCGCTGACCAGCGCCTTCGACATCAAGTTCGCCTTCAACAAATGGACCCTGGGCGAGGATTTCTGCACCCGCGTGCTCGGCGTCGAGCCCGAGGCGCTGGATGATTTCTCCTTCGACCTGCTGGCCCATCTCGGCTTCAGCCGCGACCAGATCGAGGCGGCCAACACCTTCGTCTGCGGCGCCATGACCCTGGAAGGCGCGCCGTTCCTGAAGGACGAGCACCTGCCGGTGTTCGACTGCGCCAGCCCCTGCGGCCGCATCGGCAAGCGCTCGCTGTCCTGGGAGAGCCATATCCGCATGATGGCGGCGGCCCAGCCCTTCATCTCCGGCGCCATCTCCAAGACCATCAACATGCCCAACGCGGCGACGGTCGAGGACTGCAAGAACGCCTATCACCTGTCCTGGCGCCTGGGCACCAAGGCCAATGCCCTGTACCGCGACGGCTCCAAGCTGTCGCAGCCGCTGGCGGCCTCGCTGCTGGACGATGCCGACGACGACGATGAGAGCCTGGCCGACGAGTTGGTCGAGGCCCCGGCCGCAGCCCGCGCCCCGATGCTGGCGGAACGGGCAGCGGAGAAGGTGGTCGCCAAGTTGGCCGCCGGGATGGCGCGCGGCGACCGCGTCGCCCTGCCCCAGCGGCGCAAGGGCTACACCCAGAAGGCCAATGTCGGCGGCCACAAGGTCTATCTGCGCACCGGCGAATACGACGATGGCCGCCTGGGCGAGATCTTCATCGACATGCACAAGGAGGGTGCCGCCTTCCGCTCGCTGATGAACAATTTCGCCATCGCCATCTCGCTCGGCCTGCAATACGGCGTGCCGTTGGAGGAGTTCGTGGAGGCGTTTACCTTCACCCGCTTCGAGCCGGCCGGCATGGTCTCGGGCAACGACAGCATCAAGATGGCCTCGTCGATCCTCGACTACATCTTCCGCGAGCTGGCGATCAGCTATCTGGCGCGCCACGACCTGGCCCATGTCCAGCCGGAAGACCTGGCCCCCGACACGGTCGGCGGCGGCTCGGAGGAAGGCACCCTGCCGGAGCTGCCGGTGGTGGCGCAGATCGCCAACGAGACCCTGCAGAAGATGGCCTCCAACGGCTATGCCCGCGGCAATCTCCGGGTCCTCGACGGCGGCCGCATGGCGTCTGCCAACGAGGTGGTCAGCCAGGCCATGGTCGCCCTGCAGCACCCTGCGAGCGACGGCGTCGTCGCGCTGGACAGCCAGACCACGGTGGAGGCGGTCGCGGTACGGGAGACCACCCAGGTGGTGGCCAGCAGCGCCCGCAGCGAGGCGATCCTGGAGGCCCGCGCCAAGGGCTATGAGGGCGATCCCTGCCCCGAATGCCAGAACATGACCCTGGTCCGCAACGGCACCTGCCTGAAATGCGACACCTGCGGCGCCACGACCGGCTGCAGCTAGTCGACACCAAACCGTTCCGTGAGTTGCCGGACGGCGCGGGCCAGCCCCGCGCCGTTCGATTGACCCCACAACCCTTCGGTGTATCCTGGTCGCAACAGTCCAAAAAGGACGATTGTCGCGGCCGCTGACGATGATCTGCCGCCCATCCCGGGCCGAGCGGCCGGCGTTCCAGGGAGGGTGTCATGCGGATCCGTCTTTTCGTGCTTTCCATCCTTGCCGGTCTGGTCTTCGGTATGCCTGCCGGGGCGGACGATATCCGCTTCGAGATCGACCGGTTGGACAGCCGCGCCCGGATCATCCGGGACGCCGACGGCGTGGTGCATGTCTTCGCGCGGACAGAGCATGATCTGATCTTCCTGCAGGGCTGGGTGCATGCCCGCGACCGGCTGTTCCAGATGGACACGCTGCGCCGCACGGCGAGCGGCACCCTGGCCGAACTGCTTGGCGACGGGGCGCTGGCGAGCGACGTGCAGCTCCGCACCTTCGGGCTCAGGCGGGCGGCGGAACGGGCGCTGGGCGTGTTGTCGCCCCAGTCACTGGCGGCGATCGACGCCTATGCCGCGGGGGTCAACGAATATGCCCTGGCCAATCCGCTGCCGCCGGAATACCTGGCGCTCGAGCTGACGACCTTCGAGCCCTGGACGGTCATCGACACGCTCGCCGTCGCCAAGCTGTTCGCCTTCAGCCTGTCCTTCGACCTGCAGGACGATATCGACCGCACGGTCGCGCTGCAGACCTACGTGGCGGTCGGCGACGCACTCGGCTTTGACGGCACCGCCCTGTTCTTCGAGGACGTCAACCGTTCCGCACCCTTCGACTCCGCCTCCACCATCCCGGACGCCAGTGTCGCGTCCGCCGCGTCGGCCTCGGCGCGATCGGCGGGATCGCGTGCGGCGGCCATCGACGAAGGCATGGCCGACATGGCGCGCGACTATCTCGACCATCTGCGCGCCCTGCCGCATGTGGACCGGGTGGTGCGCGGCGATGACGATGATGGCGGCAGCAATGAATGGGCCATCAGCGGCGCCCTGACGGAGTCCGGCCGGCCGCTCCTGGCCAACGACCCGCATCTGACGCTGGATACGCCGGCGATCTTCTATCCCATCCACCTGCGGGCGCCGCGCGCCGGCTTCGACGTGATCGGATCCAGCTTCCCTGGCGCGCCCTACGTCATCCTGGGCAACAACCGCCGCCTGGCCTGGGGCGCGACGGTCAACCGGATGGACGCGACCGACGTGTTCCAGGAGACCATCGCCCCGGACCCGACATCATCGGCCAGGATCGGCATCGTCTATGACGATGCGGTCGAGCCGATCGTCCCGCTGCCGCAGGTCTTCCGGGTCAATCTGCTGGATGGCGTGCCAGACACCATCGTCCCGGTGCCGCCGGGCGGGCCGGTCCCGGAGGCGGTGCTGATCGTGCCCCGGCGCAACGAGGGGCCGATCTTCAGCTTGGATCTGGCGGCCGGGACGGCACTCAGCGTGATGTATACCGGCTTCAGCGGCACCCGCGAGATCGATGCGTTCCGCGGCTTCAACCTGGCCCGTGACCTGGACGATTTCGTCGATGCGGTGCAGAGCTTCGATGTCGGGTCGCAGAACTGGGCCGTTGCCGATGTGCGCGGCAACATCGCCCATTTCACCAGTGCGGAGATGCCGGTCCGGGCGGACCTGCAGGCCGGGCTCGTGGCCGGACTGCCGCCCTTCTTCATCCGCAATGGCTCGACCTCAAGCACCGACTGGCTGCCGGTCTCCAACCCGCAGCCGGCACAGTCTGTGCCGTTCGAGATCCTGCCCTTCGCCGAGATGCCGCAGATCATCAACCCGCCGGCCGGCTTCTTCGTCAACGCCAACAACGATCCGGCCGGGCTGACGCTGGACAATGACCCGCTCAACCAGCTTCGGCCGGGCGGCGGCATCTTCTACCTGGAATCCCAATACAACCTCGGCCTGCGGGCCGGTCGCATCACCCGGCTGCTGCGGGACAAGCTGGCCCTGGGGCCGCTCACCGCGGACGACATGCGCGAGATCCAGGCCGATGTGCAGCAGGCCGATGCGGTGGTGCTGGTGCCGTTCCTCCTGGACGCCTTCGACGCCGCCGAGGACCCGGCCGCCGATCCGGCGCTGGCGGCCCTCGCGTCCGACCCGAGGATCGTCGAGGCCATCGATCGCCTGGCCGACTGGAACGGGGCCACCCCCACCGGGCTGGAGGAGGGCTGGGACGCCGCCGACGTGGATGGCATACGGTCGCCGCCGGGCCAGGCCGAGATCGATGCCAGCGTCGCCAACACGATCTACGCGATCTGGCGCGGCCGCGTGATCGCCAACACCATCGACGCCACCCTCGATCCCCTCGGGCTGCCGCGGCCTGGCCGGGAGCGCACGCTGATCGCGCTTCGGCATTTCCTGGACACCTACCCGGCCAGCCAGGGTATCGGCGCCTCCGGCCTGGACTTCTTCCAGGTTCCCGGCGTCGCCGATGCCGAGACCGAGCGCGACATCCTGCTGCTGCGAAGCCTGTCGGAGGCCCTGGACCTGCTGGCCAGCGACGCCTTCGCCGACGCCTTCGGCAATTCCACCGACCAGGACGATTATCGCTGGGGCCGGCTGCACCGGATCGTGCTGGACAGCCCGCTGGGCGGCCCCTTCAGCCAGCCGCCCCAGCCGAGCGACCCCGTCGGCTTCGCCACCGATGGCGGCTACCAGACGGTCGATCCGGCCGACCATGCCCTGCGCGCCGACGACGATGGCGGCTTCATGTACGGGGCCGGCGCCAGCCGCCGCTACGTCGCCGATTTCGGCAGCCGCCGCCGGATCGAAGCCCGGTCCAGCCTGCCCGGCGGCCCCAGCGGCGACATCTTCAGCCCGTTCTTCGACACGCTGCTGGACCGCTGGCTGACCAACGACACCTACCCGCTGCGCCAGCGCCGCGCGGACATCTTCGACGGCGCGGTCGAGATCCTCACGGTGCGCCCGCCGCGGGACGATGAGGACGATGAGGACGATGAAGACGACGATGATGACGGAGATGACGACGACTGAGCCGATGAAAAGGGGGGTTGGCACCCGACCCCTCACCACTCATTTGCTTTCGGTAAGTCTCATTAAGTGATTGGAAACGCGCTGCGAAGACCGGTAGGTTGACTCCGCAACTGACGGGCGTATTCTTCTCGAATAATACAATAATATTTATTTGCCCGGGTCGCTGTGACCCGCGTTCGGACACTGCGGCCCCACTTTTGGGGAGGGGGTCATGCGGGTCCAAATCTTTCTTGCCACACTTCTAGCCCTGGTTCTGATCTCAAGCAGCGTCTCCGCCCGATCGCCCCTGCAGATCGATGGACTGGATTCCCATGCCGTGGTGATCCGCGACAGCGACGGCATGGTGCACATCCTTGCCCGGACCGAGCACGATCTGGTGTTCCTGCAGGGCTGGGCGCATGCCCGGGATCGGCTCTATCAGATGGACGAGCAGCGCCGCACGGCAAGCGGCACCCTTGCGGAGCTTCTTGGGGCGGCAGCGCTACCCAGCGACGTGACCCTGCGCACCGCCGGTCTCCGCCGCGCGGCAGAGCGGTCGCTCGCTGTAATGTCGCCGGAAGGACTGGCGGCATTGGACGCCTATGCAGCCGGAGTGAATGCTTACGTCGCGACAAATCCGCTGCCAGCGCAGTATGTCGGCCTGGAAATCGCGACCTTCGAGCCCTGGACGCCGGTGGATAGCCTCGTCTTTGCCAAGGCGCTGGCTTTCCTGCTCTCGCTGGAGGCCAATCTCGAAGAGGAGCTGGCGCGGACTCTGGCCATTGCGGCCTATCAGGCGGAGTTCGGTCCAGCGGCCGGAGCCGCATTGTTCCTGGAGGACGTCAATCGCAGCGCCCCCTTCGATCCGGCATCGACAGTCCCCGACGCTTCGATGTCCCCCGCTGCGCTCACCGCCAGCGCCACATCGGCATCACACGACAGATTGACGGTCTCCGCCGACGGCATCCGGCCAGAGACCTTGCGGATGGCACGCGAGTTTCTCGGCCGACTGGAAACCACCGCGTCGGCAAATGGCCTGGCCGGGCGCACGAGCGCGGCCCGTGGCACCAACGAATGGGCCGTCAGCGGCGCCTTTACCGAGTCCGGTCGGCCGTTGCTCGCCAATGATCCGCATCTGCCCTTCGGCATGCCGTCGATCTGGCATCCGGTGCACCTGTTCGCGCCCTTCGCCGGTTTCGACGTGATCGGCGCCAGCCTGCCCGGAACGCCCTTCGTCATCCTCGGACACAATCGGCGCATCGCCTGGGGCGCCGCCAACCACCGCATGGACGACACCGACGTGTTCCAGGAATCGCTGGTGGTCAAGATGAATGACCCCATGTACCCGGCCGGCCTGGCTACGGTTCACGATGGAAACGAGGAGCCGGTCATCCCGCTTCCACAGGTGTACAGGGTCAACCGCAGAGACGGCGGCGATTTCGACACCATCGAGCCGGTGCCGCCCAGTGACACGATCCCGCCCTTCGTGCTGATCGTCCCCCGGCGCAACGAGGGTCCGATAATTCAGCCTCCAATCATCGATGCCGACGGTAAGAGCGGAACCGCCATCAGCCTCATGTACACCGGCTTCAGCGGGACGCGCGAGCTCGACGCATTCCGCGCCTTCAACCTGGCCTGGAACCTGGAGGACTTCGTAGACGGGCTGCAGTTCTTCGATGTCGGCTCGCAGAACTGGGCCTATGCCGACACGTTCGGAAACATCGCCTATTTCACCAGTGCCGAGGTGCCGCTGCGTCGCGATCTGCAAAACGGCTTCATCCACGGTCTGCCGCCAGGTTTCATCCGCGACGGCAGCAGCAGCAATACCGACTGGCTTCCGCTGACCACCGCGCAAGTCGGTCAGGCGATCCCGTTCGAAATCCTGCCTTTCGACGAAATGCCGCAGATCGTGAACCCGCCGGCCGGCTTCTTCGTCAACGCCAACAACGATCCGAATGGCGACACCCTCGACAACAACCCGGTGAACCAGCTTCGTACCGATGGCAGCGGCGGCATCCGCTACATCTCCTGGAAGCAGCAGATGGGGTTGCGTGCCGGGCGCATCACCCAGCTTTTGCGGGATCATCTGGCTCTGGGTCCGGTGACGGCGGAAGACATGCGCGAGATTCAGGCCGACGTCATTCCCAGCGACGTATTTCTCCTGAGACCGATCCTGGTCGCCGCATTCGATGCCGCCAATGCGACCGATGCGCATCCGATGCTGACCGCAATCGCCGGCGACCCGCGGATCGCGATGGCGGCAGAACGGTTCCGCGATTGGGACGGCTCAATGCGGACCGGGCTGCTGGAGGGCTTCGACGCCGCCGATGTCGACGGTGTGACGCTGCCTCCGACCCAGGACGAGATCGATGCCAGTATCGCGGCCACGCTCTACACCGTTTGGCGCAGCCGACTGATCGCCAATACGATCGATGCCACCCTCGGCATTCTGCCGAAGCCAAGCGACGAGCGGGCGCTGATCGGGCTCGGGCATCTTCTCCGGACCTTCCAGGCGAACCCCGATACCGGCGGCATCGGCGCCTCGGGGTTGAACTTTTTCGCCGTGCCCGGCGTCGGCGACCCTGAGACACGCCGGGACATCATCGTGCTGAGAAGCCTGGAACAGGCACTCGACCTGCTGGAGGACGACGCGTTCGCCAACGCATTCGGCAACTCGATGAACCAGGACGACTACCGCTGGGGCCGCCTCCACCGGGTTGTTCTTCCCAGCCTTCTCGGCGAGCCTTTCACGCGACCGACGCCGCTCGGCAACCCGCCGGGATTCGCCACCGATGGCGGCTACCGGACGATCGATCCCGGCAGCCTCGTTGCTCGTGTCCCAAACGCCGGCGCCCTAATCTACTCCGACGGGGCGAGCCAGCGATTTGTGGCGGATTTCGGGGCCGGCCGCGGGAGAATTGCGGCCCGGTCGAGCCTTCCTGGCGGCGCCAGCGGTGATCTGTTTGGCAACCCGCTGTTCTACGACAACCTGCTCGGCCAGTGGTTGACCAACGATACCTATCCACTTCGACAGCGTCTGTCGGACGTGTTCCGGGACACGGTCGAGTTCCTGCCCGTCCGGCCGCCCCGCCTGGGAGATGGCGATGACGATGGAGACGATGACGACTGACACCGGGCCGACCCGGACCGGTCACAGGCCTTGACGGGTGCCGCTCGATCTCAAATTCTATTATAACGTGCTGGCCGGGGGACGGCGGAACGATGGGACGGATGCACCATGGCGTGGCCACCGCAGGGATTGTTCGGGATCAAGGGGCCGGGCGCCGACCGGTCCACGCGGCATACTCTGCTGTTCCTCCTGCTGATCGCCAACGGCGTCGCCTTGCTCTACGCCTATGACCGCATCGTGGCGACGTCCGGCATCGACGTGGAGCGGGTGCCGCCGGACTTCGCCTTCTATGGTTTGCTCGCCTTGTCGGTCGTCTTTTCGGTCGTCAGCTACTTCCTTCCAAGCTATCCGGACATCCAGACCCGCGTGGGTGCCCGGGTCGTCTGCTCGGCGCTTCCGATCGGCGGCGTCTGCCTGCTGATCGGCGCGGTGAGCTGACGCCGTCACCGGCACCGCGCGGCGGATCGGACCGCACCAATCGAAATCTTGGAAGCCGCGCCGGGAACCGTTACCGTCGCGCTATCCTCGCCATCCACCCATCAGTCCATCCAGGGAGCAGACCATGGCCGGCACCATCGAGCAGCGGTTGATCGATCACGATATCGAATTGCCCGAAGCGGCGACCCCCGTCGCCAACTACGTGCCGGCGGTGCAGTCCGGAAGCATGCTCTACATCTCCGGCCAGGTGCCGCTGTGGAACGGCCAGCGCCGCCATATCGGCAAGCTGGGTTCGGACTGCGCGGTGGAGGACGGCCAACTGGCGGCCAGGCTCTGCGCCCTGAACATCGTCTCCCAGGCGAAGGCGGCGCTGGGCGATCTGGACCGGGTGGCCCGGGTGGTCAAGCTGGTCGGGTTCGTCAACTCCGCGCCGGACTTCACCGATCAGCCGGCAGTGATCAACGGCGCGTCGGACCTGATGGTCGAGGTGTTCGGTGACAAGGGACGCCATGCCCGGTCCGCGGTCGGCGTGGCGGCGCTGCCGCTGGGCGTATCGGTCGAAGTCGAAGCGATCCTGGAGGTCGCCGGCTGACGCGATAGGCCCGGTTCAGATCGCGGTCGGCGCGGCCCGATCGGCCGGCCCCGGGCGGCCCGCCGACCGCGCCGACTTCCCAAGCAGGCAAGGCGTCTCGATGTCCGACTATCCCGATTTCGCCGATCCGATCAAACGCCCGCGCTATCTGGGCGTCCCGACCTTCATGCGGGCGCCCTATCGCGAAGATCTGTCGGAGGTCGATATCGGCCTGATCGGCATCCCGTTCGACGGCGGCGTCACCAACCGACCGGGTGCGCGCCACGGCCCGCGCGAGATCCGCAACCAGTCGAGCCTGATGCGGCGGATCAACCAGGCCACCGGCATCGACCCCTACGCCCTCTGCCGCATCGCCGATATCGGGGATGCGTGGCCGGAGAAGCCGTACGAGCTGACCGGCGCGCTGGAAGAGATCGCCGGCTTCTACGAACGGGTGCATGCCGCGGACGTGGTGCCGGTGTCCGCAGGCGGCGACCATTCCACCAGCCTCGCCGTGCTGCGCGGCATCGCCCGCGACCGGCCCGTCGGCATGATCCAGTTCGATGCCCATTGCGATACCGGCGATGACTATCTGGGCTCCCGGTTCCATCACGGCGCGCCGTTCCGCCGGGCCGTCGACGAGGGATTGCTGGATCCCAAGCGCACGGTCCAGATCGGCATTCGCGGCACCGTCAACGACCGCGACATCTGGAAGTTCAGCCACGAGTCCGGCATGCGCGTCGTCTACATGGAGGAGTTCTACGAGCGCGGGCCGGTCGCCGTCATCGACGAGGCGCGGGCGATCCTCGGGGACGGCCCGACCTATATCAGCTTCGATGTCGACGGTCTCGACCCGGCCTTCGCGCCGGGCACCGGCACGCCGGAGTGCGGCGGATTCTCGGTCCTGGAGGCCATGATCATGCTGCGCCGGCTGCAGGGGTTGAACCTTGTCGGCGGAGACGTCGTGGAGGTCTCGCCGCCCTTCGATCCGTCCGGCAATACCGCCATGGTCGGCGCGACGCTGATGTACGAGATCCTGTGCATCGTGGCCGACGCGGTCGCCGGCCGGCGCACCGGCTAGCGGACCTGCACTCCGAGCGTATCCTTTTCCGGAGCGCGCCCGTCGAGCCGTAACGCGCCGGGCCGTCCGATCATCCAATCATTGGATTGAGCACGGATAGCATATGCGCTGCCCGCATGGGCGGGCGGAAATGCGGCCGTTCACGCGAAGATAACCGAATTGCGACTGGCCGCCGGCGGATTAATCGCCAGTTTGTTGTGTGGGCGTCACCGCCAGGCAAGGCGGACAACAGGGTTGGGTTCGGATCAGATGGACGGCATTCGTCTCACACATCCGTTGTGCGGCAGTGACGCCTCGACGCTTGTGCGCGTGTTGCGCCGGGCGGGCCCGATCCGGGCCGGCCGGCTGCCGCAGGTGACGATCGCAATCCTGGCCGCACTCGGTCGGGCGCCGTTCACGCTGCTGGAACGCGCCTTTGTCGGCCTGAACGGCGCCCGCGCGCCGCTGGCCGAGCCGCCGGTGTTCATCGTCGGCCACTGGCGCAGCGGCACCACCCATCTCTACAATTTGCTGAGCCAGGGCTCGAGATTCGGCTACGTCTCGCCCTTCGCGACGGCGCTGCCCTGGGACTTCCTGTTGCTGGGCCGCATGCTGGAACCGCTGCTGGCCCGCGCCCTGCCCTCCGGCCGCTATATCGACAACATGGCGGTGGATCCGGACTCTCCCCAGGAGGACGAGATCGCGCTGGCCAACATGACGCCGCTGTCCTTCTACCACGGCCTCTATTTCCCCGGCCGCTTCGAGGAGGTGTTCGATTCCGGCGTCTTCTTCGACGGCTGCAGCGCGGCGGAGGTGGAGGACTGGCAGCGCACGCTGCACTACTTCTACCGCAAGCTCTCCCTGCGCCAGGGCGGCCGCCGGCTGCTGATCAAGAACCCGGTCTACACCGCCCGGGTTGGCCTGCTGGCGCAGGCGTTTCCCGGCGCCAAGTTCATCCACATCCACCGGAGCCCGTACAAAGTCTTCGGCTCCATGCAGAACTTCTACCGGGCCCTGTTCGCCCAGTTCGCATTGCAGCCCTACGACCATGTGCCGGTCGACGAGATCATCTTCCGCACCTATGGGCGGATGATGGACGCGCTGGTGCGCGACAGCGCAGCGCTGCCGCCGGAACAGTTCGCGGAGGTGCGGTTCGAGGATCTGCAGCGTCAGCCGATGGAGGTGCTCGAGCGCATCCATGGGCAGCTCCAACTCGACGGCTTCGGCGATGCGGCGCCGGACTATGCGACCTATCTCGACTCGGTGCGCGGCTACAAGAAGGGCACCCACAGGATCTCCGAGGACCTTCAGGCGCGGATCGCCGATCGCTGGCAACCCTATATCGAGCGATGGGGCTACAACGTACCGGCATGAGCGTGCCGCCATTGGGGCGGTTCGGGCTGCTTGCGGCGGCCCTGTGGCTGGCGGCCGCGCCGGCGCAGTCAATGGCGTCGGACTGTCGGCCCATCACGCTGCGGGTGGCCGGCACCGGCGAACCGGTGGTCGGCGCCGAGGACATCGCGATCGATCCGACCAGCGCGACGGCCTTCGTCGCCGCCTATGACCGGCGACAGGTCGACGCCGAACGCAAGAACGGGGCGGTCGCCACCACCGGGGGCATCTACGCCCTGTCCCTGGCGGACATCGCTACCGGGGACACGGCGATCGTCGCCGACATCACCGCAGACCTGCGCCAGCGGCGGGACTTCCGGCCGCACGGCATCGACCTCTACCGCGACGACGCCGGGCAGGCCACGCTGTTCGCCATCAACCGGGCTTTCATCAATGGCGATGACGGGCCGGAGCCGGACATCGCCGTCGAGGTCTTCGACCTTACCGCCGACGGCCTGACCCATCGCGGCTATGCCGGCACGCTCCGCGACGCCGAGCTCTGCAGCCCGAATGACATCGCGGCCACGGCGCACGACAGCTTCTTCGTGACCAACGATCACGGCGCCTGCGCCGGACTCGGACGCATGATCGAGGACGCCGTGGCGCTCGATCGCGCCTATGTCCTCCACTATGACGGGACCGGATTCCATCGGGTGGCCGAGGGGATCGGCTTCGCAAACGGCATCGCCATCCGCCCCGGCGGCGATCGCTCCGGCGCCCGCTTGTATGTGGCCGCCACCCGCGACCGGTCGCTGGAGGTCTTCGACCTGTCAGCGGACGACGGTCCGGCCAGGGCCGTTCCGGTATCGCGCATCGCGCTGACGGCGGCGCCCGACAATCTCACCTGGGGCCCCGACGGTGCGCTGTATGTGGGAGCGCATCCCAATCTGCTGTCCTACGCGGCGTTTCGCGGAGGCTGGCTCGGCCGCGACACCGCCCCTTCGCGGGCGCTGCGCATCGATCCGGATGCTGCGTCGGCCACCGAGATCTATGCCGATGACGGAGGTCAGCTTTCCGGCGCGACGGTCGCGGCGGTGTACGGCGATACCCTGCTGCTGGGATCGGCCTATGACGACCATCTGGTCGCCTGCCGCCTGGAGCCCGGCTCATGAGCGCGACACCGGCCCTGGTCACCGGCGGCGCCGGTTTCATCGGTCGCCACCTGGTCCGTCAGCTTGCGGCGGCCGGACGGCCGGTGCGCGTCCTGGACCCGGAGCTCAACGGGACGGTCTTCGGCCCAGGCGTCGAGGCCGTCGCCGGTTCGGTGCTGGACCGCGAGACGGTGGCGCGAATCATGGCCGGCGTGAGCGACGTCTTCCATCTCGCCGCCAACACGCATCTTTGGCTTCCCGACAAATCCTCGTTCATCGCCGTCAACAGCGAAGGCACCCGCGTGGTGCTGGACGAGGCGGCCCGCGCGGGCGTCGGCCGGATCGTCGTCACCTCCACCGAGGTCATCCTGAGAGGGTGGCGGGACGCCAGCGCGACGCCGGTCAGCGAGGCGGAGCCGACGCCGCGCCTGGAAGACATGTCCGGCGCCTATTGCCGGTCGAAGTACCTCGCCGACCAGATGGCCCGCGAGGCCGCCCGCGACGGGCTGCCGGTCGTCAGCGTCTATCCCACGGTTCCCGTCGGGCCGGGGGACAGCAACCTGACCGCCCCGACACAGATGATCGTGGACCTGATCCAGGGCCGGCTGCCCGGCTATCTGGACGGCATGATCAACTTCGTACCGGTGGAAGACGTCGCAAGCGGGCACATTCTGGCGGCGGAGAAAGGCCGGCCGGGCGACCGCTTCATCCTTGGCGGCGAGGACATGCGGGTCCGCCAATTGATGGCGCTGGTGGCGGACATCGCCGGATGCGCGGCGCCGACGCTGCGGGTCCCGTACTGGGCCGCGCTGGCCAGCGCGGCGACGATGGAGCTGGTCGCCGACACCGTGACGCACCGTCCGCCGATGGCCCCGGTCGCCGGCGTCCGGCTCGCCAAGCACGATCGTCCGATCGACAGCACCAGGGCCAGGACGGTGCTTGGGTGGCAGCCGGGTCCGGTCGCCGATGCGGTGGAACGGGCGGTCGACTGGCTGTATCGCCATGGCCTGATCTCGACGCTCGGTGCCTCCGTCGACCCGAGTCGGGCTGTCAGCCCGGAGCGCTGAGCCGCCGGGCGCAATTGTCCGGCATGACGCCTTGTCTTCGCCGTGTGGCGGACCCAGACTCCTTGCGACCATTCGACCATCGGAGCGGCTTATGCCGGACGACAGCACGGCGTTGATCCTCAAAGTCCATGCCGATATCCGGGCCGTCCCGGCGGCGGATTGGGACCAGTGCGCCGGCACCACCAACCCGTTCGTCGGCCACGCCTTCCTGTCGGCGCTGGAGGAGTCCGGATCGGTCTGCGCCGACAGCGGTTGGCTGCCGCAGCATCTGGTGCTGGAGACCGAGGGCGGCCAGATGCTGGGCTGCGTGCCGATGTATCTGAAGACCCACTCATACGGCGAATACGTCTTCGACTGGGGCTGGGCCCAGGCCTATGAGGAAGCGGGCGGGCACTATTATCCCAAGCTCCAGGTCTCGGTGCCCTTCACGCCCGCCACCGGGCCGAGGCTGCTGGTCGGACCGGATTTCGACCGGGACGCGGTCGCAGATGCCTTGATCTCCGGGCTGCAGCAGGTCACCGAACGGCACCAGGTGTCGGGCGTGCACGTCACCTTCCCGACCGAGGCGGAGTGGCAGCGCTTCGGCCGTGCGGGCTGGCTGCAACGGACCGGCCAGCAATACCATTGGGAAAACGACGGCTACGAGACGTTCGACGACTTCCTTGCCGCGCTTGCCTCGCGCAAGCGCAAGGCGATCAAGAAGGAGCGCCGGCAGGTCGCGGAGGCCGGCGTGGAGCTGACCGTCGTCACCAGCGACGACCTGACGGAATCCCATTGGGACATGTTCTTCCGCTTCTACCGCAACACCAGCGACCGCAAATGGGGCAGCGCCTATCTCACCCGGTCCTTCTTCTCGCTATTGGGAGAGACGATGGCCGATCAGGTCGCGCTGGTGGTGGCGACCCATGACGGCCGGCCGGTGGCCGCGGCCTTGAACCTGATCGGGGACGACACGCTCTACGGCCGCAACTGGGGCTGCAGCGGCCATTTCCGCTTCCTGCATTTCGAGGCCTGCTACTACCAGGCCATCGAGTTCGCCATCGCCCGCGGCCTGAAGCGCGTGGAGGCCGGCGCCCAGGGCCAGCACAAGGTCCAGCGCGGCTACATGCCGGTCCACACCTACAGCGCCCACTACATCCGCGACCCGCGCTTCCGCGCCGCCATCGAGGATTTCCTGCAACGCGAGGGCCGCATGGTCGACTGGGAAATCCAGGCCATATCCCAGGGCTCGCCATTCCGCAAGGAAGACGGACAGACCGGCTGACGCACGGCAACGATGCGTTGCGACCGCAGGCTCGGACCCGGTACTCTCCCGGCATGAATCGTGCGCCTCTCGACGTCCTGAAATCCGTGTTCGGGTTCGAGGCCTTCCGGGGGCAGCAAGCCGACATCATCGACCATGTGATCACCGGCGGCGACGGCCTCGTGCTGATGCCGACGGGCGGCGGCAAGTCGCTGTGCTATCAGGTTCCGGCCTTGTGCCGGGAGGGCACCGCCGTGGTCATCTCGCCGCTGATCGCATTGATGCAGGACCAGGTGGAGGCGCTGCGCCAGCTCGGCATCGCCGCCGCGGCGCTCAATTCGACCATCCCCTATGCCGAGGCGATGGCCATTGAGCGGGACATAGAGGCGGGCACGCTGGACCTGGTCTATGTGGCCCCGGAGCGGCTGCTCACCGACCGCTTCCTCGAGCTGCTGGATCGCAGCCAAATCGCCCTGTTCGCCATCGACGAGGCCCATTGCGTGTCGCAATGGGGGCATGACTTCCGCCCCGAATACCAGCAGCTCGGCATGCTGCGGCAGCGCTATGCCGGGGTGCCGCGGCTGGCCCTGACCGCCACAGCCGACGGGCCGACCCGCAAGGACATCGTCGGCCAGCTCGGGCTGGAGGACGGCCGCGTCTTCGTCGCCGGGTTCGACCGGCCGAACATCCGCTACCGGGTGCAGGTCAAGGCCAATCCGCGCAATCAGCTGCTGGCCTTCCTGGACGAACGGCATCGCGGCCAGTCCGGCATCGTCTATTGCATGACCCGGGGCAAGGTCGACGACATGGCGCGGTGGCTGTCGGAGCGGGGGTTCGACGCGCTGTCCTACCACGCCGGGCTCGACAAGTCGGTGCGGGCCGCCAACCAGGACCGGTTCATCAAGGACGACGCGGTCGTGGTGGTCGCGACCATCGCCTTCGGCATGGGCATCGACAAGCCCGATGTGCGCTTCGTCGCCCATATGGACCTGCCCAAGAGCCTGGAGGCCTATTACCAGGAGACCGGCCGCGCCGGACGCGACGGGCTGCCGTCCGAGGCGTGGATGGCCTACGGGCTCGAGGACCTTGTCAAGCTGCGCCAGATGACCGAACTGTCGGATGCGCCGGAGGGCCAGAAGCGCATCGAGCGGCAGAAGCTGGACGCGTTGCTCGGCTATTGCGAGACCACGCGGTGCCGGCGGCAGGTGCTGCTGTCCTATTTCGGCGAGACGCTGGAAGAGCCCTGCGGGAACTGCGACACCTGCCTCGACCCGGCCGAGACATTCGACGGCACCGAGGCGGCGCAGATGGCGCTGTCCTGCGTCTACCGCACCGGCCAGCGCTTCGGCGCGGTGCATGTGGTCGACGTGCTGACCGGCGGCGACACCGAGCGCATTCGCCATTTCCGCCACGACAGCCTGAGCACCTATGGCATCGGCACCGCCCATAGCCGCAACGAGTGGCGGGCCATCATGCGCCAGCTGGTGGCGCTGGGCCTACTGACCGTCGACATCGAGGGCCATGGCGGACTGCGGCTGTCCGATGCGGCGCGACCCGTCCTGCGCGGCGAGAAGCGCATCGAGCTGCGCCGTGACCCGGTGGCGGCGCGGGCCAAGCCGAAATCGACCCGCCGGCGCGAGGCGGTTACCTTCGAGGACCCGGCCGCGGAAGCCCTGTTCCAGGCGCTGCGCGCCCATCGCCTGTCGCTGGCCCGCACCCAGGGCGTGCCGCCCTATGTCATCTTCCACGACTCCACCCTGGCCGAGATGGCCCGCGCCCGCCCGCGCGAGCTGGGCCAGATGGCCGGCATCACCGGCGTCGGCGCCGCCAAGCTGGAACGCTACGGCGCCGAATTCCTCGGCGTGATCGCCGAACACCAGCAGATGTGATCTGCGATCACGCTGTCTTAAGACCCCTCACCCTCCCACGCTGACGCGCGGGTCCCTCCCTCTCCCGCAAGGGGAGAGGGGATTGGATCCGGCGCTAGCGATTCACCCCTCTCCCCTTGTGGGAGAGGGAGGGACCCGCGGCGAAGCCGTGGGAGGGTGAGGGGTCTGAGAGCAGCGTGATCGAAGATCGCCGCTTCGGCGGCGGCGCTAGTACCGCACCTTGTCCGGCTTGGCGGCCCAGTCCTGGAAGACGGCGTTGGCCTCCTCAGACAGGAGTTGACGCATGGGAATGGTGCGCTGGTCGATCGGCAGGGCCACCTGGTCGTAGATCACCGCGTCGTCGAAGCCGATGGCGGCGGCGTCGCTACGGCTGTTGCCGTAGTAGAGCGCCTTGATACGCGCCCAGTAGACCGCAGACAGGCACATCGGGCAGGGCTCGCAACTGGTGTAGATCTCGCAATCGTCGAGGCGGAAGGTGCCGAGCCGGGTGCAGGCGTTGCGGATCGCCACCATCTCCGCATGCGCCGTCGGATCATTGGTCGACGTGACCTGGTTCCAGCCCTCGGCGATGATCCGGCCATCCTTGACGATGACCGCGCCGAACGGGCCGCCGGCATTGGCGGCCATATGCGCCCGAGACAGGGCGATGGCCCGGTGCATGAACCCGTGGCTGTCCACGATCAATCTCCATTGCGGTCGCCGGACACGATCATAGCGACCTATCCGCGGTGGTGTCTAAGACGCCTGGGCCTCCGGCACCGGCTCGGACTCGTCCGCGCCGTCCTTGCGCCAGCCGGCCAGCACGGCCTCGGCATCGGTCTCGATCACCGGCGGCCGCTGGGCCGGCTTACCGCCGTCTACATGGAGCGGGTTGAGCACCTGCAGCCCGTCCCGCGCACCGGCCTTCTGGCGCAGCATGCCGCGGGCCTGCAGATGCGGATGCTCGCTCAGATCCTCGGCCGGCCAGACCGGCTCGAAGCAGCAATCGATGGGGAACAGCTTGACCGTCCAGTCCTCCAGGGTGCGCGCGCGTATCACGTCGGCGACCTCGGCGATCAGGTCGCGCTGGGGCAGCCGTTCCCATTGCCGGTCGATCCAGTCCGGCCGTCCGAGCGCCTCGCAGAAATTCGCCCAGAATTTCTCCTCCAGCGCGCCCAGCGTGACATAGCGGGCATCGGAGGTCCGGTAGACCTGATAGCAGGCGGCACCGCCGTTCAGCACCTCGTAGCGGCGCTCCGGCGGATGGCCGCTCAAGACCGCGTTGAGCGGCACGGTCTGCCAGGCCAGCACCGATTCCATGATCGACAGGTCAATGTGCTGGCCGCCGGTCGAGCCGGTGCGCGGGTTCAACCGGCCGAACAGCGCCGTCACGGCCGCCAGCGCGGCCTGAAGGCCGGACGCGTGATCGGCGGTCGGCGGATAGCCGATGGCCGGCGTCGCGGCGGTGCCGGTGGCGGTCAGCCCGCCGCCGAGCGCCATGTAGTTGATGTCGTGCCCCGGGCGATTGCGGTAGGGGCCGGTCTGCCCCCAGCCGGTCAGCGACACATGGATCAGCGCCGCGTTCAGGGATTGGATGCGCTCGCGCGGGAATTCCAGCCGGTCCAGAACCCCTGGCCGGAAGGATTCGATCAGCACATCGGCGGATTCCAGCAGGCCGGCGAAGGCGTCGCGGCCCTCGGCCGATTTGAGATCGAGGAAAACCACCGATTTGCCGGCATTGACGGCGCGGTAGTCCATCGACAGCCCGTCGACATCGAACGGGGCCATGCGACGGAACGGATCGCCCTCCGGCGGCTCGACCTTGACCACGTCGGCGCCGAGATCGGCGAGGATTTGAGCGGCGTAGGGTCCGGGAATGTACTGCCCCAGATCAACGACCCGGATGCCGGCGAGGAAATCCAGCGGCGCCGACTCCAGGATTTTCAGACTGCCAAGAATGCGGCACCCCCCGTCTTAGACGTCCGAAGATCGCATCCGACCCGGCCGATCGGACGCTATTCCTATCGAACACCGAATTCCGGGTGCTTGTCGAGGGTTGATGTGCTGCGCCGTGTTTCCCGTACCGTCAATGCGAGGAGCCGCCCTTCGACAAGCTAAGGGTGAGGGCGACGCGGCAATCCACCGTCGGCCGGCAGAGTGGATCGCCGCGCTTCGCTCGCGATGACGCGGTGAGGTGGGCCTCGTGAGCCTCAGTCGACCAGGGCCGGGACCTTCTTCGACGAGTTGTCCTTGGGCGGCAGAGCCTTGAAGGTGAAGGTCAGCTCGTCGTCCTTGACCGCGACCTTGACCAGCCCGCCCTTGGCCAGCTTGCCGAACAGCAGCTCGTTGGCCAGCGGCTTCTTGATGTGCTCCTGGATCAGGCGGGCCAGGGGCCGGGCGCCGAACAGCTTGTCGTAGCCCTTGCGGCCGAGCCAGGCCCGGGCGGCGTCGTTCAGCTCAATGGAGACGCGCCGGTCGGCGAGCTGGGTCTCGAGCTGGATGACGAACTTGTCGACGATCTGCGCGACGATCTCCGGCGTCAGATGCGCGAAGCCGATGATCGCGTCCAGGCGGTTGCGGAATTCCGGGGTGAACAGCTTGTTGATCGCCTCGGTATCCTCGCCGTCCCGCGTGTCGCGTTCGAAGCCGATGGCTGCCTTGGACAGCTCCGCCGCGCCGGCATTCGTGGTCATGATCAGCACCACGTTGCGGAAGTCGATCGTCTTGCCGTTGTGGTCGGTCATCTTGCCGTAGTCCATGACCTGCAGCAGGATGTTGAAGACGTCCGGATGGGCCTTCTCGATCTCGTCGAGCAGCAGCACGCAATGCGGATGCTGGTCCACCGCGTCGGTCATCAGACCGCCCTGGTCGAAGCCGACATAGCCCGGCGGCGCGCCGATCAGCCGGCTGACCGAGTGCCGCTCCATGTATTCCGACATGTCGAAGCGGATCAGCTCGATACCCATTGTGTGGGAAAGCTGGCGCGCGACCTCGGTCTTGCCGACGCCGGTGGGCCCGGAGAACAGGTAGTTGCCGATCGGCTTGTCCGGGTCGCGCAGCCCCGCCCGCGCCAGCTTGATGGCGCTGGCCAGCGCGGTGATCGCCTTGTCCTGGCCGAACACCAGGGTCTTCAGGTCGCGCTCCAGGGTCTTCAGCGCCGCCTTGTCGCTGCGGCTGACGCTCTTGGCCGGGATGCGGGCGATCTTGGAGACGATGTCCTCGACATCCTTGACCGTCACCGTCTTCTTGCGCTTCGACGGCGGCAGCAGCATCTGGGCCGCGCCCACCTCGTCGATCACGTCGATCGCCTTGTCGGGCAGCTTGCGGTCGCCGATGTATTTCGCCGACAGCTCCACGGCGGTGCGCAGGGCGTCGTTGGTGTAGCGCACCCGGTGGTGCTTCTCGTAATAGGGCTTCAGGCCGCGCAGGATCTTCACGGTGTCCTCGACCGACGGCTCGTTGACGTCGATCTTCTGGAACCGCCGCACCAGCGCCCGGTCCTTCTCGAAATAGTTCCGGTATTCCTTGTAGGTGGTCGAGCCGATGCAGCGCAGCGTGCCGCTGGCCAGGGCCGGCTTGAGCAGGTTGGACGCATCCATGGCGCCGCCGGAGGTGGCGCCGGCGCCGATCACCGTGTGGATCTCGTCGATGAACAGGATGGCGCCCTCATGCTCCTCGATCTCGGAGATGACCGCCTTCAGCCGCTCCTCGAAATCGCCGCGATAGCGGGTGCCGGCCAGCAGCGCGCCCATGTCGAGCGCGAAGATGGTCGCGCCCTCCAGCACCGCCGGGACCTCGCCCTCGACGATCTGCTTGGCCAGGCCCTCTGCGATGGCGGTCTTGCCGACGCCGGGATCGCCCACATAGAGCGGGTTGTTCTTCGACCGCCGGCAGAGGATCTGGATGGTCCGCTCGATCTCCATCTCGCGGCCGATCACCGGGTCGATGCGGCCCTTGATCGCCTTGTCGTTCAGGTCGATGCAATAGGCCTCCAGGGCCTCGCTACCCTTCTTGACGACCTTTTCCGCCGACGCGTCCTCGTCGGTGCCCGAGACCCGCTTGGGCTCGGTGCGCTGGGCCGTCTTGGCGATGCCGTGGCTGATGTAATTGACCGCGTCGAAGCGGGTCATGTCCTGCTCTTGCAGGTAATAGACCGCATGGCTCTCCCGCTCGGAGAACAGGGCCACCAGCACATTGGCGCCGGTCACCTCCTCGCGGCCCGACGACTGCACATGGATGGCGGCGCGCTGCAGCACCCGCTGGAAGCCGGCGGTCGGCTTGGAATCCTCGATCCGGCTGGTGATCAGATTGGCCAGCTCATTGTCGAGATAGGTGGTGAGCTCGGTGCGGAGCTTCTCGATATCGACCCCGCAGGCCCGCATGACCGCCACGGCGTCCTGGTCTTCCGTGAGAGCCAGCAGCAGATGCTCCAGCGTCGCATATTCGTGGCGCCGCTCATTGGCATAGGCGAGAGCTCTGTGCAGGGTTTGCTCGAGTGTGCGTGAGAGCATCAAGTGGTCCTTGTCATCGACCGAGCGGATGCATCGATCAGGGGTCAGGCCTTCTCAAGTATGCACTGCAGCGGGTGCTGGTTGCGCCGCGCAAAATCCATCACCTGGGTCACCTTGGTCTCGGCGATCTCGTATGAGAACACGCCGCAGATGCCGACGCCACGACGATGGACATGCAGCATGATGGTCGTCGCCTCTTCGCGGCTCTTGTTGAAGAACCGCTCCAGCACATGGACGACGAATTCCATCGGTGTGTAGTCGTCGTTCAGCATCAACACCTTGTACATGGCGGGCTTCTTGGTTTTCGGCCGGGTCTGGACAACGACACCGGACTCACCGTCCCCACCATCATGTTTTTCAACGTCGCTCATCGCGTATCGCTACTTACGAACCAGGCTTCGCCGCAGCGTGCTGGCGATGACCAATAATATGAGATCGGACCTTAAGGAAGGAAGACCCGATGCGGATCACAATGCCGGGGGCCATGGATGATGATCGCGTGCGCCGCGGGTCCGAACCGGCCGACTCGCCAGGATTTCGGCCGCTGAGGCGGGCCGGATGGGCGCAAGGGTCGCGGTCAATTTCCATGGCTTCCGGCAGGACAAGGTTGGCACGGCGAATTTGTCTGTTTGAGGGCAAAAAAAGAGCCCGGCAGCGGTCTGCCGGGCTCCCCGCGACCCTCCCGAAGGAGAGGGTGAGGCGTTACGCCGCCAGCGGCTTGGAGAACTTCTCCACCGTGGCGTTGACCCGGGCGCTGATCGGCGCCATCGCGTCATTGGTCACCTTCACGCCCATCTCCGACAGCTTGGAGCTCTCGGCGACCAGCGAATCGAAGGTCGACTTGGCGTAGTTGCTCTGGATGTCGACCAGCTCGCGCGGCGACTTGACGGCCATCATCGCCTGCATGGTGGCGACGTTGTTGTCGACCGTGCCCTTGGCGAAGGCGAACCAGGCGGCGCCCAGATCCTGCCAGCCCTTGGTGGCGATGTTGCCGGCGGTCACGACCGCGTCGATGTTGTCCTTGCCGAAAGCGGCAACGTCGTCAAAGCCCTTGAACATGGTTCCACCCGCCTTCTCGAACTGCTCCCTGGTCATGGCAAACGCCGTCTCCAGATTCTTCTGGACGACGTCCTGACCGGCCTTGACCGCCGTCTCAACCGTGGTCCGGGTGGCGGCAAGGGTCTCTTCCATCACATTCGCGGCCGCACCGGCCGCCTTCGTCTTCGCAGTGGTCATTGCAATCCGCTCCTAATGCGTAAAAACGTCCCGCCGAATTCCTGGCGCTTGGCGGTCCGCCTCGTGGCCGCCTCAAATCCCGTATGCTGCACCGCAACACGAGGTGGTATATAAGCGGATCCGCGGCCCTGTCAATGAATTTTTGTGCACTGCACAATAGGCGAATCCGGTCGCATTTGTGGGCCGTTGCGCGCGTATCGCGGGATCGCCGCGCGCGGTTGCGGCATTCCCGTCGCCATGACACGATGCGCGGCGAATGACCGCACCGATTCGACCCCCGACGAGCGACGCACCATGACCTACTGCCTCGCCATCCGCACCCGCGAGGGATTGATCGCCCTGGCGGACGGCCGCGTCACCAGCGGCAGCCAGATGGCGCTGGCCCGCAAGGTCACGATGATGGGCACGGCGCCGCACCGCTTCTTCCTGATGACGTCGGGCCTGCGCAGCGTCCGCGACAAGGTGCTCGCCTACCTGCGGCGCGAGATCAAGCGTCAGACCGCCAACAATTTCGGATCCATGCTGGACGCGGTCACCGCCTTCGCCGGCTGCCTGAGGACCGTGGCGAACGAGGATCGCGAGGCGCTGGCGGAATCCGACCTGTCCTTCAACCTGCATGCCATCATCGGCGGCCAGTTGGAGGGCGACAGCGAGCCGACCATGTTCCTGGTCTACCCGGAGGGCAACTGGATCGAGGTCGACAAGCGGACCCCCTATCTCTCGATCGGCGCCACCGCCTACGGCAAGCCGATCCTGGATCGGGCGCTGAGCTACGACACCGAGATGCGGCACGCCCTGAAGCTGGCCTATCTGTCGTTCGATTCGACCCGCTTCAGCTCGACCGATGTCGGCTTTCCCATCGACCTGATCACCTTCGCCGCCGCCGACCGGCAATGGCGGGAACAGCAGTTCGACTACGACGATCTGGTGGAGCAGCGGCAATGGTGGAACAAGAACATCACCGAGCTTGCCGAGCGCATGCCGGACGGCCCGTGGATCGCGGACCTGCTGCCCTCCGGCGCCAACCGCCTCACCGTGGTGAAGGATGACGGCTGAGCCGGCGGCTCAGTTCAGCGTGGCGATGCCGACCAACCCGTCCTCGCCAACCTCGACCCAATAGCAGCGCGGGTTGTCCAGCGTGGTGCCGTTGCCCCGGGGGCAGCGCTCGACTCGGCGCGCCTGGTTCGGCGTCGGCAGGCGCGGATAGGCGACACCGGTACGGTCGCGGGCCTCCAGGAACGATACGAAGCGCAGCCGGTCGTAGCGCTCGGACGGATAGCGATAGCCGGTCAGGAAGAACTCTCCGTCGCGGCACCCGCTGACGATCCAATAATGGCTGCGGGAATTCAGCCTCAGGCCCACCGGCGGGGCCTCGAAGGCGCCGCTGGCCTGGAGCAGCGCTTCCAGATGCTCGAACTCCTCCGGCTCCAGGAAGGCGCGCGCCCGCACCGGCACGCCGACCTGCGTGATATCGATCGACCGGCCGGATTCGAACACGATGCCGCGATCGACCATCTGCTCCACCACCGCGCCCTCGCGCACGTCCCAGACGTCATAGGCGCGGGCCTGGCGCACCCGGTCGGCGTTGTAGACCAGCCGGTAGCGGTCGGAGGCGCCGTCCGCGCACTGCGCGCGGATGTCGTCGCCATTGAGATAGCTGAACCAGGTCAGTTGCTGGCTGACCACGTTTCCGGCCGGCCCCTGATAGGTGCAGGCCGAGGCGGCCAACGCCATCGCCATGAGCAGCGTGCGCAATCCAACTTTCACAGAAACGTCTCCCAACCGGTGCGGCAATTTGCTTCACAGCCTAAGTGCATGCCGTCTTCATTATTGCCGCAATTGGGCTGATTGCATGGCGCGAAGCCACGTTAACACTTTGTTGACCAATTTTAACTGGCCTTTGATACGCTTTTCGGGGATTAATCTAGAATCTCACGAAAGCGATCAAAGCCGCTGAACTGGAATGTGACATGGACATGGGGATGCCGACAGCCAACACACAGCGCAGCCTCCCCGTTTCCATTCGTCTTCGCGTATTCCAAGTCATTCTGATCGCCGCCATGTCGGCCGGACTGGCCCTTGCGACCGGAGCGGCATCGGCCAATCCGCGCTACGGCGCCATCGTGATCGACGCGGTGTCCGGCGAGGTCTTGCATCAGGAGCACGCCAACCGGCCGCTCTATCCGGCCTCGCTGACCAAGATGATGACCCTCTACATGGTCTTCAAAGCCATCGAGGAGGGTGAGCTCACGCTGGACCAGCGCATCACCATCTCACGCAAGGCGGCCGGGCAGGCGCCGTCGCGGCTGGGCCTGGCGCCGGGCTCGACGATCCGCGTCGAGGACGCGATCTACGCCCTGGTCACCAAATCGGCGAACGACATCGCGACGGCGGTGGCCGAGGCGATCGGCGAGACGGAGTACCAGTTCGCCCGGCAGATGACCCAGGAAGCGCGGCGCCTGGGCATGACCGACACGACGTTCCAGAACGCCTCGGGCCTGCCGCACCGGCGCCAGGTCTCCACGGCCCGCGACATGGCGCTGCTGTCCCAGGCGCTGATCCGCACCTATCCGCAGTACTACCACTATTTCAACACCCAGCGCTGGAGCTTCAACGGGCGGACCTACCGCAACCACAATGAGCTGATGCGCAGCTATGAGGGCATGGACGGCCTGAAGACCGGCTATATCCGCGCGTCGGGCTACAATCTCGCCGCCTCGGCGGTGCGCGGCCGGCTCCGGCTGATCGCCGTGGTTTTCGGCGGGCGGACCTCCGGCAGCCGCAACCTGGCGGTGGCGCAGCTTCTCGACGAGGCCTTCGAGTCGACCCGCGGCCGGTACCTGATCGCCCGCGGCAGCGCGCCGTTCTACCCGCCGCTGCCGCCGCGACGGCCGACGGAGGCGACCCCGCCGGTGGTGGTCGCCACCTCTGCAGTCGGGACCGGCACGCCGCTGCCGCCGCGCCGTCCCAACGATATCGTCGCCGCGACCCGGACCGGCGTGATCCCGGCCTCCGCGGCGCCAATTCCGCCGACGCCCGCCGCCCGCGTGGAGATCGCCGAAGCGACGATCCGCACCGATGAGGGCAGCCGACCCGGCCTGCCGTCCAAGGTCTGGGGCATCCAGGTCGGTGCCTTCTTCGACGCGGCCATGAGCCAGCGGGCGATCGACAGGGCCAAGAACAGCGTTCCCGACCTCCTGGTGTCGGCGCCGCGCATCGTGGTGCCGGTGGAGACGTCGCGCGGCCGGATGTTCCGGGCTCGGATCATGGGGCTGGACGAAAGCGAGGCCCTGGCCGCCTGTGGCCGATTGCAGGCCGCCGGCAGCGACTGCCTGCCGCTCTCCCCCGACGCCAACTTCTGACCAGCGGCCCGCCGCGGCCGAATGCCGTCATTGCGAGGAGCAGAAGGCGACGCGGCAATCCACTGCTTGCAGAGAAAGTGGATCGCCACGCTTCGCTCGCGATGACGCCTGGGAGTCGGGCCGAGACGCCTACCCTCGTTACCTAATCCAGCGATCCGGCCAGCACCGCCCCGCGCGAGGCCATGAAGTACAGGCCCAAATGGTGGGTCAAGTCCTGGGGATGGGCCGCCGTCGCCGGCAGGCCGAGCTGCTCCGCGGCCGCCCGCGGCAGGTCGTAGGTCGAGCAGCCGGGCTCGTACACCACGATATCCTCCAGCGTCGGCATCATGCCGTGATTGCGCGCCGACAGTAGCGTCAGGACAAAATCCATCACGCAGATGTCGGTGCAGATGCCGACCACCAGCACGGCCTTCAGCCGGTTGTCGTTGACCCAGTCGACAAGGCGGTTGCGACCGCCCTCCATCGCCCCCACGAAGCCGTTGATGCAGTCCTTGCGGATCAGCGTGGCCGCCGCCTCGGTCTCGAGCCATTCGAGCGCGGGGACCAGGTTCTCCTCGCCGGTGCCGGACTCGCAATGCGGCGGATAGGGCGGCTCCGGCTTACCGGGCTCATGGGTATCGAGAAAGGCCAGGATCGGCCAGCCCGCGATTTGGAAGCGCCGGCCCAGCGCCACGGTCTCCTCGACCATTCGCGACACCTGGGCGTTCGGCGTCGGCGGCGCGAGATTGCCGGCCCCGACCGTGGCAAAGCCGTTCACTTCATCGACGATGACAAGGCCGGTCGGCTGCGCGGACGGGTCGAACGCGGCAAGGCTGACAGGCAGGGATTGCTCGACCGCCGTCAGCAGCCCCTCGGGCGCGGAATGATCTGGCATGGCGAAGACTCCTTGCGTGCCGGCGCCGCGCCCCTGTCGACGAAAGCGCTAGTGCCCGCCGCCGGCGAAGCTCGGCCCCTCCAGGCCCGATTGCTCCAGCTGGCCGACGAGCTGCGCCTTCAGCCGCTCCAGCCCCTCGTCGCTCTGGCTCTCGGCCCGGGCGACCAGGACGTCCTGGGTGTTGGAAGCCCGTAGCAGCCACCAGCCATCCGGCGTCTTTACGCGGACGCCGTCGATCGTATTGACGTCGAGATCCGGGTCGGCGCCTTCCACCGCCTGCATGCGCGAACGGATTTCGTCGACGATGGCGAATTTGCGTGTCTCGTCGACCTGGAAGCGAACCTCCGGGGTGTTGATGACCGAGGGCAGCCGGTTGCGCAGGGCAGAGAGCGGCTCGTCGGAGTTGGCAACCAGGCTCATCAGCCGGATGCCGCAATAGGGTGCGTCGTCGTAGCCGTAATAGCGGTCGGCAAAGAAGATGTGCCCCGACATCTCGCCGGCCAGCGGCGAGCCGGTTTCCTTCATCTTGGCCTTGAGTACCGAATGGCCGGTCTTCCACATCAGCGGCGTGCCGCCGAGCCGTGCGATCTCGTCATACAGCGTCTGGCTGGCCTTCACGTCGGCGATGATGGTCGCGCCCGGGTGCTCCTTGAGGACTTCGGCGGAGTAGATCGCCAGAAGCTGGTCGCCCCAAATGATGCCGCCGGTCTCGTCGACGGCGCCGATGCGGTCGCCGTCGCCGTCGAATCCGATGCCCAGGTCGCAGCCATTCTCGACCACCGCCTTGCGCAGATCGGCCAGGTTCTCCGGGATGGTCGGGTCCGGGTGATGGTTGGGGAAGCTGCCGTCGATGTCGTCGAACAGCAGGATGTGCCGGCCGGGCAGTCGCGCGGTCATCCGGCGCAGGATGTCGCCGGCGGCGCCGTTGCCGGCGTCCCAGGCCACGGTCAGCTCGCGACCGCCGTCATAGTCCGACACGATCCGGTCGATATAGGCCTCGGCGATGTCCATCTCCTGGGTGCTGCCGGCGCCGCTGGCGAAGTCGCCGGCGGCGGCGACCCGGCCGATCTCCTGGATCTGGTCGCCATAGACCGGGCCGGCGGAGGTCAGCATCTTGATGCCGTTGTAATCCGGCGGATTGTGCGAGCCGGTGATCATGACTCCGGCATCCGCGCCCAGATGCTTGCAGGCGAAATACAGCATCGGCGTCGGGCCGAGGCCGACCTGGGTGACCGAAAGCCCGGTCGAGGCCAACCCCTCGACCATCGCCGCCGCCAGCCCGGGCGAGCTGAACCGGCCGTCATAGCCGACGCACATGGATGTGCCGCCGCCGCGTGAGACGATGGTGCCGAAGCTGCGGCCGACGGCGCGCGCGTCGTCCTCCGACAGGGTTTTGCCGACGATGCCGCGAATGTCGTATTCGCGAAGGATGGTCGGATCGAAAGAGTAGGCGTCGCTCATCTCGGTTGCCTTCCTGCTGCGGCTGCAGTCGGTTGCCGCTCGTTCTTATCTAGGCCGACGGGCCCTCGGCCGGCGGCATCGTTGGCCTGCCGACACTGTAGTATGCAAAGCCGGCCTCGGCCATCTCGGACGGCTTGTAGATGTTGCGCAAATCCACCATCACCGGCTGCGCCAGCAGGTCGTGGACCCGGGCCAGGTCCAGGGCGCGGAATTCGTTCCATTCGGTCAGGATGGCGACGCAGTCGGCGCCCTCCAGGACGGCATAGGCGTCGCCGCCATACTCAACGTCCTGCAACAGCTTGGCGGCCTCCTCGCGACCGGCGGGGTCATAGGCGCGGATGGCGGCCCCCTTCTCCTGCAGCGCCGGGATGATCGCCAGGCTCGGGCTCTCGCGCATGTCGTCGGTATTGGGCTTGAAGGTCAGGCCCAGCACTGCGACGGTCTTGCCCTCGACCGACCCTCCGCAGGCCTCGACGATCCGGTCGGCCATCTGGCGCTTGCGCCGGTCGTTGATCTCCACGACGGTCTCGATGATCTTCTGCGGCGCACCGAAATCGCGGCCGCTATGCACATAGGCCTCGGTGTCCTTGGGGAAGCAGGAGCCGCCATAGCCCGGCCCGGCGTGCAGGAACTTCGAGCCGATCCGGCCGTCCAGCCCGATCGCGCGGGCGACGTCATGCACATTGGCGCCGACCTTCTCGCAGAAATCCGCGACCTCGTTGATGAAGGTGATCTTGGTCGCCAGGAAGCTGTTGGCGGCATATTTGATCAGCTCCGCCGTCTCCAGCGTGGTGACCACGATCGGCGTCTCGATCAGGTAGAGCGGACGGTAGAGCTGCCGCAGAACGCTGGCCGCCTGGTCGGTCTCGGCGCCGATCACGACACGGTCGGGCCGCATGAAATCGGCGATCGCCGAGCCTTCGCGCAGGAACTCCGGATTGGAGGCCACCTCGATCGCGACATCCGGCCGCGCGGCATGGATCGTCTCGGCAAGCCGGCGACCGGTGCCGACCGGGACCGTCGACTTGGTCACCACCACCGTCGGGCCCGTCACCGCCTTGGCGATCTCCTCGGCCGCGGCGAACACATAGGTCAGGTCGGCATGGCCGTCGCCGCGCCGGCTCGGCGTCCCGACGGCGATGAACACGGCGTCGGCACCATCGACGGCACTCGCCAGGTCGGAGGTGAAGGTCAGGCGTCCGCTCGAGGCGTTCTTGTGAACCAGGCTTGCCAGCCCCGGCTCGTAGATCGGGATCTCGCCCTTGCGAAGCCGCGCGATCTTGGCCTCGTCCTTGTCGACGCAGATCGTGTCGACGCCGAATTCCGAGAAGCAGGTGCCGGACACGAGCCCGACATAGCCGGTGCCGATCATCGCGATGCGCACGTTGGAAGCTCCCTTTGGATGACGGGCGGCAACACCGCCGCTTGAGACCTAGCCGGCGTCGTCCAGCAGCGCGGCGAGCCGCGGCTTCAGCGAGCCGGCGAGCGCCGGCCGCTCCAGGGCGAAGGCGACATTGGCGGCGACGAACCCGGCCTTGTCGCCGCAATCATACCGGTCGCCCGTGAACCGGACGCCGTGGAAGGGCTGATCTCCCACCAGCTTCGCCATGGCATCCGTCAGCTGAATCTCACCACCAGCCCCCACCTTCTTGCGGAGCAGATGGACAAAGACCTCGGGCTGCAAAATATAGCGGCCGACGATCGACAGATTCGACGGTGCCTCTTCGGGAGCCGGTTTCTCGACCAGCCCGGTGACCGACGCCACTGCCCCGTCATCCTCGCCGACCGCCAGGATCCCGTAGCGGGACGTCAACTCCGGCGCGACCTCTCGAACCGCCAGGAGATTGCCGCCCAGCGTCTCGTAAGCCTGCACCATCTGCTTCAGCACTCCCGGTCGGCCATGGAAGACCTCGTCGGGCAACAGCACGGCAAACGGCTCGTCGCCGATCAGTGACTGGGCGCACCAGACCGCATGGCCCAGGCCCAGCGGCGCCGATTGCCGCACGAATGCATAGCGACCGGCCGGCAGCTCCGCCGAACGCGACGCCTCCAGCTCTGTGGTCTTCTTGCGACTCAACAGGGCTGCTTCAAGTTCGGCATTGCGGTCGAAATGGTCCTCAAGCGCGCTCTTGCCGCGGCTGGTGACGAAGACGAACTCCTCGATGCCCGCCTCCGCCGCCTCCTCGACGGCGTATTGGATGACCGGCTTGTCGACGACGCACAGCATTTCCTTCGGCACGGCCTTGGTGGCCGGCAGCGAGCGCGTCCCCAGTCCGGCGACCGGGAAGACGGCTTTCCTGACGGGCTTGATCATGGAGGCAGGAACCGCGCTTGGTTGGCGCCGGCGACCGCTGAGTCCGGCGGCCCCCTTTTGCCACAGCGCCCGGTGGCCGGACAAGCGGCGGTTCTCACAACCCGGGATGGGGCCGGCAGTCGATCGGTTCAGTCGCCGAGCAGGATGGACTTGGCCTCGTTGAGCTTGGCGGCGATGTAGTCGGAGCCGCCGAGGTCGGGATGGAAATCCTTCATCATCCGGCGATGGGCCTCCTTGATTTCCTCGCGGCTGGCGCCGGGCTTGAGGCCGAGGAATCGGTAGGCCTCCTCCGCCGTCATCGGCCGGTCGTCGCCGGGCGGCGGCGCACCGGCGGGCTCGTCGTCGCTGCGCCAGCCGTGACCGAACCGCCGGTCCAGATAGGCCTCCAGGATCGATACGGATTTCGCGTCCTGGCCGGTGCATTCGCCGCGCACCACCAGCAGTTCCTCGAGCGAAAGCCCGGCAAGGTCGCGGCCCTCATGCATGCCGCGCCGGACCGTGCCCCCCATCTCGCCGCTGTCGTGGTCGAGCTCCATGTCGAGGAAGGCGGTGGAAATCGACGAGGTCTGGCCCGGCGACGGACCGGCGGCCGCCTTGAGCCGGGCCTGGATCGCCCGCCAGTTGAGGATGGCCAGGGTCGCCAGCGCGGTGAGCACCATGACCAGGCCGAGCCGGCCGGAGATGTAGAGCGCGATGGCAAGCAGCGCGGCCAGGATCAGCGCCGTGCGGCGCACATGCCGGGCCAGCAGCTTGGGATCGGCATTGGCCAGCCAGCGCGCCAGGACCACGAGGCCGGCCACCACCAGGATCCCCGCGATGACATAGGGGAAGGTCATCGCCCGGTACGCCCGTCCCCGCCGAGGCGATGGGTCAGCAGCAGCGCCTCGCCGCCATGCTTGCGTCCGAAATCCTCCAAGGCCTTGTGGCCGCCGGCGGCGAACACTGCCACCGCGGCCAGCAGATCCTTCAGCTGCTGGGCGCTGGACAGGTCGAACGGGCAGTAGGCGCCCTTGGTCAGCTTGGCGATCTGCTGGAACATCTGGCGCGCGCCGGGCTCGTGCCCCTCATGGAACATGAAGGCCGGCACCCCGCGCAGCCCCAGCTCACCGGCCTTGTGCCCGACCGGGTCCGGCTCCTCCTCGAAGCAGTCGCCGACGATCACCAGCGCGTCGACCTGCTGCTTGTCGGTCTCCTTGATGGCGTGTTTCAGCACCCGGCCGATCTGGGTCAGCCCCGAGAAGCACTGGACCGCCGTCATCCGCCGCAGCAGTTCGCGGGTGTCGGAGACCCAGGGGCTCGCCCGGCATTCCCGAAATCCCCGGAAATAGACGAGCTGCACGTCGAGGCCGCCCAGCGCCCGCGTCGCCTCGAACATCTCGGCCTGGATGTGGCAGGCCTTGTCCCAGGTCGGCTGGCGACTGGCGGTCGCATCCATGGCGAAGATCAGCCGGCCGCGCCGCGCCGACCGCTTGGTTGACGGCGTCGCCGCCAGCTTGCGCAGAAAGGCGTCGACTTCGGCCTGGCTGGTGCCATGCGACGGCAGCTGTTCGCCCTTGTTCGCCATGTAACCGCCCGTTGACCCAATTGGCCGGACGCGCCGTCCTGCTCGGGTCGGCGACGCCCGTTCCTTTTAATCTGGGTTCCGCAGCGGCAATTGTCAGCCCGCTAGCGCGCGATCAGACACCGTCGTGATACAGGACCCCGTCCGGCACGAAGGTGTGGAAGACGAAAGCGAACGGAATGTCGTGCACGACATCCTCCAGAACGCCGTCGACACTGCGCTGCACCACCACGTTTCCGACATCGCGACCGCGGTTGATGATCCCGTTGTCGAGGGCGGAATTCTGCCCCTCCTCCCAGGTCAGGACCAGGTCGCCATGTTCGATCCGGCCGGCGGCGCGCAGCGACTCCATGGTCCAGGCCTCCTCGCCGACCACGATGACGCGGGCCAGCGGCGGCACCGGGCCGTCATAGTCGCCGCGATACAGGAACGGCCAGCTGCCGCTGTCATAGCCGGTATAGGGATTGCGGCCGTAGTTGCGCATGCCCGGGTTGGTCGGAACCAACAGCTTGCCGTCCGGATGCCGGGCGGCGAACCGCTCCAGCGATTCCAGGCGCGACGGGTAGGTGTCCAGCACGGTGCCGGTCAGCTCGCCGACGATGGCCTCGCCAAGGAATTGCTGCCACCAGCTTTCCGTCATCCGGTCGTACATGACCATGTCGGACCGGCGCAGCTTGCCGGTGGTGCCGAATTCCGTCACCTGGCCGTTGATCGTCCGGTCGAAGACAATCCCCGAATTGCACAGCGGGCAATAGGTGACGGCGACCGGCGTGTCGCCGACCACGTCATTGACGATCTCATGCCAGATCAGGATCTGCAGCGGGTAGGCCCGCGCATCGCCGTCGATCACCAGGCTGAGGACCGGCTCCGTGGGGGCCAGGTCGCCGGATTCCGACACGGCAACAAAGACCGGGTTGTCGATCGACGGAATCCCGTCCTTCGGCGGTCCGCCGGAGAAGATTTCCGAGAAGTCGACGGAGGCCCGGTCGAAGTCGGTCGCCGGCCATTCCGCCGTCCAGTAACGCGGTTCCGCCTTCGCCGGTACGGCGAGCAGGAGGATCAGCGAAGCGACCGAGGTGACGATGAGCTGCCAAAGCGTCTCGTCCGGGTCGCGCGGTTTTCTGGCATTCTGCATCCCGCATGATCGCACGGTCGCCGCCCGAGGCCGTTGAAAACTAAGATCACAAGCTTGTGAAAACGCCCAAGTCGGCCACCCGGCGCGGCCGTGCCGCGCGCTTGACCGCCAGGTCGACGCCACCGACCATACGCGCTCTTGCGACCGTCGGACCGCCGGCACCCCGATGAGACCTGTATGAGACCATCCCAGGCGCGCCACGCCGGGCCGCCGGCGCCCATCCGGACTGTCCGATGCTAGCGCTGCGCGCGGTCGCCGCGATCGGCCGGCACGCCACGCTCCTGCTCGCCGTCGGCGTGTTCTCAGGCCTGTTGCTGCAAGGCCTGGCGGCGGCCCTCAAGCCGCTGCTGCTGCCGTCGATCGGTCTCCTGCTGTTCCTGTCGGTGCTGCGGCTCGACTGGAAACGGGTGTTCGCCTATGCGCGCCGTCCGGCGGCCGCCGGTCTGGCGACGGTCTGGCAGCTCGTGGCCTCGCCGCTTCTGGTCTGGGGGCTGGCGACAGCGATCGGCCTGCCGCCGGCCCTGGTCGCCGCGCTGGTGCTGAACGCGGCCGCTTCGCCGGTGTTCTCATCCACCGCCTTCGCCCGGCTGCTCGGGCTCGACGTGGAGCTGACCGTCGTCGTCCTGACGGTGACCACGCTGCTGCTGCCGCTGACCCTCGCCCCGGTGGCGCTCGGATTGCTGAGCCGCGAGACCGACATCGGCGCGGCCGATTACGCCGTGCGCGTCGGCCTGTTCCTGGTGCTTCCCCTGGCGGCGGCCTGGGCCGCGCGGCGGCTCATCGGGGAGGCCAGGATCGACGCCCAGGACGCGGCGTTGCAGGGGCTGGTCGTGATCGTCCTGCTCGTCTTCGCCATCGCGGTCATGGACGGGGTGACGCCGCGCATCCTGTCCGAAGGCGGCACGGTGCTGCTTTACCTGGCCTGCGCCTTCGCGCTCAATCTCGGCTTTCAGGCCTTAACGCCGCTGCTGTTCCGGTCGATGGGGCTCGGGCCGGCGCTCAGCCTGGGGCTGGTGGCGGGCAACCGCAACATGGCGCTGGTCTTCGCCGTGACCGGCGCCACCGAGCCGGACCTGCTGCTCTACCTCGCCGTCGCCCAGATCCCGATCTACCTGTCGCCGCTGCTCACCCGGCCGGTCTATGGCCGGCTGCTTGCGCGGGACGGCACGGGCAATGTGAAGCGGTGAGGCGGACGATGCGGCGAATTGAAGACACCGGTTGAATTCGTGCCACGGCTTGGCCCAATTTCCCTGTAGAAACTGCACCCTGCTCGGGGCCGGCCCGGGCACATCCACACGCGGCGAAGACAGCTTAGCACCTTGATGCACACCGTATCGCGACTGGCCTCGGCGGGATTGCTCGCCGGCGCGGCGGCTTTCCTGGCCCTGGGAATCGGCGACGCAGCCGCCCAGGATCGTGAGGGCTGGCCGTCCTCCCTGACCATCGGCACCGAGGCCGAGGGCAGCGCCTATGCGCTGTACGGCGACGGCATGGCCGAGCTGCTCAGCGACAGCCTGGGCCTGGAGGTCGCCACCAGCCTGACCGGCGGCGCCTTCCAGAACGCCGCCCTGATGCAGACCGGCGATCTGGACCTCGGCCTGATCGCCGTCGGGCCGATGTACGAGGCCTGGGGCGGTAGCAGCCCGCTGAGCCCGACCCTGCCGCACGACCAGTTGCGCGCCCTGCTACCGGTCTTCTCCACCACCTTCCAGCTGGTCACCTTGGACGGGTCGGAGATCGACGGACCCGACGGCTTCGGCGGCACCATTGTCGGCGCCGGCCCGGCCAGCGGCGCCAGCGGCATCTATGTGCCGCGCCTGTTCGAGACGCTGGGCATCGAGATCGACCCGCGCAACGGCGAGACCGAGGATCTGGCCCTGCAGCTGCGCCACGGGCTGATCTCCGGACTGGCGGTGGCGGACGGCATGCCGATCCCGGCCTTCATCGAGCTCGGCCCCGACGACCCCTCGCCGCATCTGCTGTCGCTGACCAGCGATCAGCAGGCCACCCTGCTGGACGCCTACCCCTATCTCGTGCCGGCATCGATCCCCGCGGGTACCTATCCGGACCAGTCGGCCGATATCGAGACCGTCGGCATGTGGCACTTCGTGGTGGCCCGCGCCGACCTGCCGGAGGAGCTGGTCTACGAGATCACCAAGACCTCCCTGGAATACAGCGAGTCGCTGTCGCGGAGTGTGGACGGGATCGCCCACGCCCAGGCCGAGGACATCATCCAGAACGCCATCGTGCCGCTGCACCCCGGCGCGGTGCGCTACTACGAAGAGATCGGGCTGGAGATCCCCGAGGAGCTCAAGGCCTGGTGACGGCCGGCAGCGGTTGACGCCGGCGAGAGCGCATCGGATGGTGCCGGCCGAACGACGACCGCCAGGAGCCCCCGATGCCGGCCGCCATCGACTACTACTTCGCGCCGATCTCTCCCTATTCCTATCTCGGACATGAGCGGTTCGCGGCGATCGCCGCGAACCACGGTGCGGCCGTCAACCTGATCCCGATCGACCTGATGCAGGTCTTTCCGGTCTCCGGCGGGATCCCGGTCGGCAAGCGGGCGCCGCAACGGCAGGCTTATCGGCTGGTCGAGCTGCAGCGCTGGTCGGATCATCTCGGCGTGCCGCTGACCCTGCACCCCAAGCATTGGCCCACGGCGGACGCGGCCGCCTCACGGCTGGTGATCGCCGCCGATGCGGCCGGCGCCGACGCGATGGGTCTTGCCTTCGCGCTGATGCGCGCCTGCTGGTCGGAGGATCGGGACATCGCCGATCCGGCGACGCTGGAGGCCATCGCCGGAGACTGCGGCCTGGACCCGGTGCTGCTGGAGGCCGCTGAGGCGCCGGAGGTGGAGGACAAGCGACTGGCCTTCACCCAGCAGGCCATCGACCGGCAGGTCTTCGGCGCGCCCTTCTATGTGATGAACGGCGAGAGTTTCTGGGGTCAGGACCGGCTGGACTTCGTCGACCGGGCGCTCGCCGCCGCCTGAGGCCCTAGGCGGCGCGGGTCCGCACGACCCGGCGCAGGGCCAGGTAGAGCCAGCCGTGCAGGACCGCGGCCGTCGCCGAGAACACCATGGCAAAGACCGCCAGGGCCTCCAGCGCATCGACATAGCCGACGAAGCGGTCCCACAGCACGATGCCGCCCACCGTCACAAGCTGGCCGGCAACGGCGATGCCGATCATCCGGACATAGACCGGCGGCATGGCCTGCTCGATCCGCCGCCGCTGGCGGCGGTCGACCAGCAGGCTCGGAAACAACGCCCCGGCCGGAAAGAACCGGTAGCGGCTGCCCTCCTGGCGGAATAGCCAGCGGATCTGGCGATCCACCAGCAGCATCCCGATCAATACCCGCATTGCCACGACGCGCCGTCACCTGTGCAAACCATTCGTTCGAAGGCGACTCTAGAGCGGGAATCGGACCAGATTCCGGCGAGCGTTCAGACCAGCACCGTCTGGCGGCAATACGCCCATCGACGGCCGTTCTCGGGGCGCTATAAGGTGCACGTAATTTGCCCATTCCCGTCGAAGCGAGGACGGCCATGCTGATCGGCATCCCCAAGGAGATCAAAGCCCAGGAACACCGGGTCGGGCTGACGCCGGGCTCGGTCCGCGAGCTCAACCACCACGGCCACGAGGTGCTGGTCGAGACCGGGGCGGGTGCGGGCATCGACTTTACCGACGACCAGTACCGGCGGGCCGGTGCGGCGATCGTCGACTCCGCCGAAGAGGTCTTCGAGCGGGCCGAAATGATCGTCAAGGTGAAGGAGCCCCAGCCGGAGGAATGCGCCAGGCTCTCCGAGGGTCAGGTGCTGTTCACCTATCTGCACCTGGCGCCGGACCCGGACCAGGCCGAGGCTCTGATGGCCAGCGGGGCCGTCGCCATCGCCTATGAGACCGTCACCAGCCCGCGCGGCGGCCTGCCGCTGCTGGCGCCGATGAGCGAGGTGGCCGGCCGCATGTCAATCCAGGCCGGCGCCCATTGCCTGGAAAAGGCCCAGGGCGGCCGGGGCCTGTTGCTGGGCGGCGTCCCCGGCGTACCGGCGGCCCGGGTCGTTGTGCTGGGCGGCGGCGTGGTCGGCACCAATGCCGCCCGCATGGCCATGGGGCTTGAGGCCCAGGTCACCGTCGTCGACCGGTCGCTGGACCGGCTGCAGGCGCTCGACCTGCAGTTCGGGCCGATCCTGAACACCCGGTTCTCCACCGTCGACAATATCGAGGTGCTGGTCCGCGACGCCGATCTGGTCATCGGGGCGGTGCTGTTGCCCGGCGCGGCGGCCCCAAAGCTCGTGACCCGGGAGATGATCGCCGGCATGAAGACCGGCTCCGTCGTCGTCGATGTCGCCATCGACCAGGGCGGCTGCTTCGAGACCTCGCGCCCGACCACCCATGCCGAGCCGACCTATGTGGTCGACGAGGTGGTGCATTACTGCGTCGCCAACATGCCGGGCGCCGTCGCCCGCACCGCGACCGAGGCGCTGAACAACGCCACCCTGCCCTTCGTCGTCGCTTTGGCGAACGAGGGCTACCGCCGCGCCCTCTACGAGGACGCCCACCTGCGCAACGGCCTCAACGTCCACTCCGGCCGCATCACCCACCCGCAGGTCGCCGAGGCCCTCGGCAAGCCGCACACGGCGGCGGAAGAGGCGCTGCGGCTGTAAGATGGCCCTTGCCGCGTCCTAGTCTGACCTGAGGCGCCTATTGGCCGATTGGACGATCATAGTCGAGCCGGCCCCGGCGCAGGACGCCGACCGGGAATTCGAGGACTGGAAGCGTATCAATCCGGTCCGGGCCGCTCTGCTGGCGCCCGAGGACATTCGCATCGATACAATTCGGTCGGCGAAAGGAACGCTGCGGCGGTACCAGGTGAGGCTGCCGCCCGAAGACATCGCCTAGAGCCGCGCCAGCCGTTCCAGGATCAGGTCGTAGAAGCCGCCCGCATCGATCTGGTTGATGACCGTGCAATTCGGCTCCAGACCGGTGACGCCCCACCAGTCGACCACGGTCGAGCCCATGGTGGTCTCCGACATGGTCTCGATGCGGACGTTGCAGTGCTTGCCGCCGAACAGCTCCGGCTTCAGCAGGTAGGCGATGACGCAGGGGTCGTGCAGCGGCCCGCCGGCCTCGCCGTATTTCTCCATGTCGTAGCGTTCGTAGAAGGTCAGCATCTCCGCCGCCGCCGTGCCGACCGGCGTGTCGAGCGCCCGCAGCTTCTCGATCCAGGCGCTGTTCATCAGCGCCTTATGGGTGACGTCCAGCGGATGCATGGTCAGCTTCACGCCGCTGGTGAAGACGACATGCGCGGCGTGCGGGTCGACATAGATGTTGAACTCCGCGTGCGGCGTGGTGTTGCCGCCCTCGAAATAGGCGCCACCCATCAGCACGATCTCGTCGATCTTGGGCAGGATGCGCGGCTCCTTGACCATGGCCATGGCGATGTTCGTCAGGGGGCCGACCGGGCAAACGGTGATCGACCTGTCCTCCGCCGCCATCAGCGTGTCGACGATCCAGTCGACCGCATGCTGCGATTGCAGCGGCATGGTCGGGGCCGCCAATTCGGGGCCGTCGAGGCCGGTCTTGCCGTGCACCTCTTCCGCCGTCACCAGCTCCCGAACCATCGGCCGCGAGCAGCCGGCGAAGACCTTGGTCTCCGGCCGACCGGCCAGCTCGCAGACCTTGCGGGCATTGGACTCGGTCAGCGCCAGGGGCACGTTGCCGGCCACGGCGGTGACGCCGAGCACGTCGAGCTCCGGCGAGGCGAGGGCCAGCAGCAGCGCGATCGCGTCGTCCTGCCCCGGATCGGTATCGATGATGATCGGCCGCGCCATGTCGTCCCCCTGTCGCCCCTCGGAATGCGGATGACTCCGGCTGCTATCACTCCCGGCCCGGGCGATCAAGCGACGCGTCTTCGGCGGCGGCTCACGGACGGTTCGGTCACGAGAAATTTTCTTTCGCCGATGTCAGCGAACGCGTTTACATAATACCGACAAGTAAATACTCCCGACACTTCGATGCTATTTTGATTTCGGCTTGTCTCGCGATTGACCGACCTTAAATACTCATTAATACTCAACGTCGGACAATTCAATCGACGGTCGCTTCTCTGCTTGTTGCACTGCAATAAGGATGGCTATCATGTCCCTGTTTTCCGCCCAGGATTTCGACGAACACGAACAGGTCGTCTTCGCGGCCGATGCCGAGACCGGGCTGCGCGCCATCATCGCCATCCATGACACCAGCCGCGGTCCGGCGCTGGGCGGCTGCCGCATGTGGAACTACGACAGCGAGGACGAGGCGATCCGCGACGCACTGAGGCTGTCGCGCGGAATGACCTACAAGGCGGCGATCGCCAATTTGTCCCTTGGCGGGGGCAAATCGGTGATCATCGGCGACCCGCGTACCGACAAGACGCCCGAGCTGCTGCGCGCCATGGGCCGGGCGGTGGAGAACCTCAAGGGCCGCTACATCATCGCAGAGGATGTCGGCACCTGCGTCGAGGACATGACCCAGTTCCGCAAGGAGACCCGCCACGTTACCGGCCTGGCGCCGGAACAGGGCGGCAGCGGCGACCCCTCGCCTTCGACGGCGCTGGGCGTGCTGATGGGTCTCAAGGCGGCGGTCGACTACCGGGATGACGGCAAGGGCCTGTCCGGCCTGCGCGTCGCGGTGCAGGGCATGGGCCATGTCGGATTCCATCTCTGCCGCTACCTGGCGGCCGAGGGCGCGGAACTGGTCGTCACCGACATCCGCGAGAGCTCGGTGCAACGCGCCGTCGACGCGTTCGGCGCCACCGCGGTCGAGCCGGACGCGATCTTCGATGCCGATGTGGATGTCTTCGCACCCTGCGCCCTGGGCGCCATCCTCGATGACGACACCATCCCCCGGCTGAAGGCCGGCATCGTCGCCGGGTCGGCCAACAACCAGCTTGCCGAGGCGCGCCATGGCGACGCCCTGCGCGAGCGCGGGATCCTCTACGCGCCGGATTACGTGATCAACGCCGGCGGCGTGATCCAGGTGGCCGCCGAGCGCGAACGCCAGGACCGCGACCAGGTCACCCGCAAGGTCAAGGGCCTCTACGATACCGTGCTCGGCATCCTGGGCCGCGCCGACCGCCAGAACATCTCCACCAGCCTCGCCGCCGACCGCATCGCCGAGGAGCGCTTCCGGCCGCATCGGGCGACCAGCCTGGCCGCCTAGCCCACACCGCAGAAATTCGAAAGACCCGGCGCATGCACGGCGGGTCGGACCGCCGCTAATCCCGGGCCGGCTTATCCGAACCGGTCGATGCGTCCCGCAGGATCTCGCGAACCCGCGGCAGGCACTTGCCGCAAAGCGGGGCGCAATCCAGCGCGGCGTAGATCTTCGCGACGCCGTCGGCCCCCGACCGCGCCGCATCGGCGATGGCGCGCCGGGTCAGCGCATTGCAGCTACAGACATACATCCGGGTGCCTCGGCTCCATGCGGGTCGGGACGCTATCCGCGCCGCGGACGATGGTCAAATTCCGGCGGGCGTGACTGCAGCGGCCGACCATGCGCAAGATTTGCAAAGAAAAAACAAATTTCCGCAATTTTTTTCGCCGAATCGGGGCTCCTGCCCTTGCTATCCGTTTCGATGTTTCCTAGGGTGCCGGAAAGCAGCCGGATTGCGGGAACGGCGATGCCTCTCCTGCAATAGTTGAACGGTCCTAGGGGAGGAGACTTACGAAATGGCTGAAGTGACCCTGCGGGGGATTCGCAAATCCTTCGGAGAGCTCGAGATCATCAAGGGTGTCGATCTCGACATCAAGGATAACGAGTTCGTCGTCTTCGTCGGCCCGTCCGGTTGCGGCAAGTCCACCCTGCTGCGTCTGGTCGCCGGCCTCGAGGACATCACCGCAGGCGACCTCAGCATCGACGGCGTCCAGGTCAACGACCTGCCGCCCGCCCAGCGCGGCATCGCCATGGTGTTCCAGTCCTACGCCCTCTACCCGCACATGACGGTGGAAGAGAACATGGCGTTCGGCTTGAAGCTGGCGAAGGAGAGCAAGGAGAGCATCAATCAGAAGGTCGGCGACGCGGCCCGCATCCTCCAGCTCGACCACCTGCTGCAGCGCAAGCCTAAGGAACTCTCCGGCGGTCAGCGCCAGCGCGTCGCCATCGGCCGCGCCATCGTGCGCAACCCCAAGGTCTTCCTCTTCGACGAGCCGCTGTCCAACCTCGACGCGGCGCTGCGCGTGCAGATGCGCATCGAGATCGCCAAGCTGCATGACGACCTCGACGCGACGATGATCTACGTCACCCACGACCAGGTCGAGGCGATGACCCTGGCCGACAAGATCGTGGTGCTGCAGGGCGGCATTGTCGAGCAGGTCGGCTCGCCGCTGGAGCTCTACCACCACCCGACCAACCTGTTCGTCGCGGGCTTCATCGGCTCGCCGAAGATGAACTTCATGAAGACGTCGATCACCGCCGTCGAAGGCGGCACCGCCACCGTCACCCTGCCGGGTGGCACACCGATCACCATCCCGGTCCAGGCCGAGGGGCTGAATGTCGGTGACGCGGTGACCCTGGGCGTGCGCCCGGAGCACATGATGGAAAAGGGCGGCGGCGACGGCCAGATGCCGGGCAACGTCTTCGTTGTCGAGCGGCTGGGCGGCGAGACCTTCCTCTACATCCGCGGCGACGGCGACGAGTTGATCACCGTCCAGGCCGACGGCGACAGCACCAGCAAGGCCGGCGACCAACTGTCGATCGGCATCTCGGCGGCGACCTGCCACCTGTTCGACAGCGACGGCATCGCCCATGGCCGGGCCGAGCGCCACCCGCTGGCCGATATCGGCCGCGGCAAGACCCTCGGCGCCGCCACGGCCTCCGCCGACTGAGACCTCTCCGACGATCGTTCAGGCGCCGCCGCCGGGAGACCGGCGGCGGCGTTTTCTTTTGGCGCGGCGTGGGACTGTCAGGGAGCCTCCCCTTCTTGTCATTCCCGAGAAGGCGGGAATCCAGAAAGCACGTTTTCTACGTGGCGCCGGCAGGAAACCTGGATTCCCGCCTTCGCGGGAATGACAAAATGTGGTGGTTGCTTCATCAGTGCCCGCCACACCCTCACCGGAAGCTCCGGGCCCGTGGCAGCTTGACCTGGCGCTGGTCGCCGGTCGGGCGGCGGATCTCGTCGGCGCGGGCGATGTGGCGTTCGAAGCTGGTGGCGACGATCTTCTCGGTGCGTTGCGGCGGCGCCTCCTCCAACAGGTCGTTCAGCCGGTCGGAGAGGTTGTACAGCCGGTCGACCTTGAGATGGACCACCTCGTGGCCATTGCCTTTCGGCCGCTCGATCCGGCCGCTGGCGCCCAACAGCTTCGCGCCCATCACCTCGCGGCGGAACGCCTCGAAGACCGGCGGCATGATCACCAGATTGGTGACCCCGGTCTCGTCCTCCAGGGTGATGAAGATGACCCCGTTGGCGCTGCCCGGGCGCTGGCGCACCAGCACCAGCCCGGCCATGGCGATGCGGCGGCCATGCTCCAGCCGGCCGACCACCTCCGCCGGCGAGAAGCCGGCCGCCGCCAGCCCGTCGCGCAGCAGGGCGACCGGATGGCACTTCAGGGACAGGGACAGGCTGGTGTAATCCTCCACCACATGCTCGCCGATCCGCATCGCCGGCAGCAGGGCGGCGGAGCCCGGTTCACGCCGGACCGGCATGCGGCCAAGATCCCTGGCCTCCGCGGCGGCGAACAGGGGCAGCGGCTCCGGCCCCAGCGCCTTGACCTCCCAGGCGGCCTCCCGCCGGTCGAGCCCCATGGAGCGGAACGCATCGGCCCGGGCCAGCACCTCCAGCGCCGAAACCGTCAGCCCGGACCGGCGCCACAGATCGCGCGGATCGTGGAACGGCCCGCCTTCGGCCCGCGCCGCCACCAGCCGCTCGGCATCCTCCTCCTTTAACCCCTTGACCCGCCGCAGGCCCAGGCGCAGGGCATTTTGGGTCCGGACCGGCTGCTCGGCATAGTCCGGCCGGCAGCGCGCCTCAGCCTCGCCCTCCAGCGGCTCAAGCGTGCTGTCCCAGTCGGAGAGGTTGACGTCGGGGGCGCGAACCTCGACGCCGTGGTCGCGGGCGTCGCGGACGATCTGGGCCGGGGCGTAGAAGCCCATGGGCTGGCTGTTCAACAAGGCGCAGGCGAAGACGTCCGGGTAGTAGCATTTCAGCCAGGCCGAGATGTAGACCAGCAGGGCGAAGCTGGCGGCATGGCTCTCCGGGAAGCCATAGGTGCTGAAGCCCTCGATCTGCTTGAAGCAGCGCTCGGCGAAATCCGGGTCGTAGCCGCGCTTGAGCATGCCGTCGACCATCTTGCCGTGGAACTGGTGGATGTCGCCCAGGCGCTTGAAGCTGGCCATGGCGCGGCGCAGCTTGTCGGCCTCGCCCGGGGTGAAACCGGCGGCGACGATGGCGATGCGCATGGCCTGTTCCTGGAACAGCGGCACGCCCAGGGTCTTGTGCAGCACCTCGCGCAGATCGTCGGAGGGATAGTCCACCGTCTCCTCGCCGCAGCGCCGCCTGAGATAGGGGTGCACCATGCCGCCCTGGATCGGCCCCGGCCGCACGATCGCCACCTCGATCACCAGATCGTAGAAGGCGCGCGGCTTGAGCCGGGGCAGCATCGACATCTGCGCCCGGCTCTCCACCTGGAACACACCGACGGAGTCGGCCCGGCACAGCATGTCGTAGACCGCCGGGTCCTCCCACGGCACCGTCGCCAGGGTCAGCGGCGTCTCGTAATGCCGGGCCAGCAGGTCGAAGCCGCGGCGCACGCAGGACAGCATGCCGAGCCCCAGCACATCGACCTTGAGGATGCCGAGCGCGTCGAGGTCGTCCTTGTCCCATTCGATGACGGTGCGGTCTTCCATCGCCGCGTTCTCGATCGGCACCAGCTCCGACAGCGGCCCGCGGCTGATGACGAAGCCGCCGACATGCTGCGACAGATGGCGCGGGAAGCCGATGATCTGGCGGGCCAGGATCAGGGCCCGGCGCAGCAGCGGGTCGTCCGGGTCGAGGCCGGCCTGGCGGACATGCTCGGTCTCCACCCCGTCGCCGCCCCAGCCCCAGACGGTGCGCGACAGCTTCTCCACCACGTCGACCGACAAGCCCATGGCCTTGCCGACCTCGCGGATCGAGCCGCGCGAGCGGTAGCAGATCACCGTAGCGGTCATGCCGGCGCGGTTGCGGCCGTATTTCTGATAGATGTACTGGATCACCTCCTCGCGCCGCTCATGCTCGAAATCGACGTCGATATCCGGCGGCTCGTTGCGCTCTGCCGAGACGAAGCGCTCGAACAGCAGATCGGCCTTGGTGGGATCGACGGCGGTGATGCCCAGCGCATAGCAGACCGCGGAATTGGCCGCCGAGCCGCGGCCCTGGCAGAGGATCTTCTTCGACCGGGCGAAGCGCACGATGTCGTAGACGGTGAGGAAATAGGGCGCGTAGTTGAGCTCGCCGATCAGGTCGAGCTCATGGCGCAGCTGGTCGCGGACCTTCGGGGTGAGCCCCTCCGGATAGCGCTCCGCCGCGCGCTCCCAGGTCAAATGCTCCAGCTCCTCCTGGGGCGAGCGGCCGTCGCGGGTGATCTCGTCGGGGTATTCGTAGCGCAGCTCGTCGAGCGAGAACCGGCAGGCTTCGGCGATCTCGACGGTGCGGGCGACCGCCTCCGCATGGTCGCGGAACAGCCGCGCCATCTCGTCCGGCGCCTTCAGGTGGCGCTCGGCATTGGCGTGCAGGCGCCAGCCGGCGGTGCGGATGGTGCAATGCTCGCGGATGCAGGTCAGCACGTCCTGCAGCGGCCGGCGTTCCGGCGCGTGGCAATGCACGTCGTTGGTGGCGACCAGCGGGGTGCCGTTGCGTTCCGCCAACGCCGCCAGCCGCGCCAGCCGCTTGTTGTCGTCGCCGCGATAGAGGTGATGGGCGGCGAGGTAGAGCCGGTCTCCCAACATGCCGCGATAGGCGGAAAGCTGGCGGGCGAAGGCGCCATCGATGGCCAGCGACGGCTCCCGGCCGGCCTCGGTGTCGGGTTCCGGCGGCAAGACGACAAAGATCTGCCCGGCCCGCGCCTCGGCCACATCGGCCCGGGTCAGGAGGCACTCGCCTTTCGGCGCCCGGCGGCGGCCGACGGTCAGCAGCTTCGACAACCGGCCATAGGCGGCCCGGTCCGTCGGAAAGCACAGCAGGCTGGGCCCGTCCTGCAGATCGAGCCTTGCCCCGACCACCAGCCGGATACCCGCCTGCTTGCAGGCGATATGGGCCCGCACCACCCCGGCCAGCGAGTTGCGGTCCGCCACCGCGATCGCCGCATGCCCCAACGCCGCCGCCGTGACCGCCAACTCCTCCGGATGCGACGCCCCCCGCAAAAACGAAAAATTGCTGCTCACCTGCAACTCGACATAACCAACCGGAGGCGGTGCCTCGCCCTCCCGCCTCGGCTTCGGCGCCCTCTTGCGGACGGGAAACTGCTTGATCGTCGCAGTCACGATATCCCCCTCACCCTAACCCTCTCCCGCCAGGGGAGAGGGGACTGGGCCAGTGCGGTCATACGACTCCTCTCCCCTCGCGGGAGAGGAAGGGGCCCGCGGCGAAGCTGTGGGAAGGTGAGGGGGCTGCACGGTCGCAGACCGTGCAATGACATCCAGAACACCTTCGAGGTTTTCGCGAACCTGATTGTTCCAGAAGCGAAGCACCCTGAAGCCTTGGGACCGCAAATAAGCCGTGCGAGCAAGATCATGCTTGCGCCGGCGTGCATGCTGGCCGCCATCAACCTCGATGATCAGACGGGTCTCGTAGCAGATGAAATCCACGACATAACGGCCAACCGGGACCTGCCGGCGGAACTTGAAGCCTTCACATCGACGGTCACGCAAAGCCTTCCAAAGGCGGCGCTCGGGCTCGGTCTGGGCACTTCGCAGATAGCGGGCGCGGCCAGTGGGTTGATTTTGTCTACCCCCCTCACCTTCCCACGGCTTCGCCGCGGGCCCCTTCCTCTCCCGCAAGGGGAGAGGAGTCATGTCGGGGCACCGATCCAGCCCCCTCTCCCCTGGCGGGAGAGGGTTAGGGTGAGGGGGCTGAGCGATCGGGCTGTTTGACGGTGCGCTCATGGGAAGACCCCGTGGAGGTACCAGCGGGGTGGGGTGGCGGGGTCGTAGAGGCCGGCGCGGTAGAGCCAGAAGCGGCGGCCTTTCGTGTCCTCGACCCGGTAGTAGTCGCGCGGGCGGTTGGCCTCGGCGCCGGCCGGCACGTCCTGCCACCATTCCGGCGACAGCCGTTCCGGCCCGTCGGCGCGGACCACCCGGTGCACGATGCGGCCGCGGCGGAACAGCACCGGCGGGTCGTCGGGGATCGGGGCGGTGACCTCGATCGGTTCGGGCACCGGCAGCAGGCGTACCGGGCGCAGCCGGTCCGGCCAGGCGCCCGACTCTTTATCTTGCAGCGCCTCGGGATCGGTGACCGGCCCGTCCATGGCCGGGCGCATCGCCACCGCCCGCTCCGGCAAATGGCTTTCGAACGGCACCGGACGGACCACCGCGTTCCGTCCGAGCCGGCCGGCCAGCCGGTCGACCAGATCGTCCAGCGGCGTGTCGTCGCCGGACGCTCCCCCGGCCTCGCCGAACCCGATCTGCCGGGCGCCGAGCGGTTCCGTGACCAGCGCCGACAGCACCGCGACCTCGATCCCGAAGCCGGCATCGATGCGGTCCAGGCGCCCGGCCAGCAGCCGGAACAGGTGTTGCGGCCGGCGGCTCGGCCGGCTGGTGCCGATGGTCTGCCGGTCGACCCCGCCATCGACCCGGTAGAGCGCCAGCTCGACCCGCCGGGCGCCGTGCTGCGCCTCCTCCAGCCCGGCGCAGAGCTTGGCCAGAAGCCGCTCCAGGGCGGCGGAGACATCCTCGGTACGGCCGATCGCTTCGGGAAACACCATGCGGGCGAGATGGACCGGCACCGGCCGGCGCGGCGAGACCGGCTCCGCCGCCCGGCCCAGCGCCTGGTCGACCCGGCGCAGCACCTCCGGCCCGAAGCGGGCGGCGAGGCTGCCACGCGGCAGGGCGGCAAGATCGCCGATGCGGCGCAGGCCGAGCCGCTCGAGCCCCTCGACCGTGGCCGGGTCGAGCCGGAGCCCGGCAACCGGCAGTCCGGCCAGGGCCGCGTCGGACCCGCCGGGCGGGATCAGCGCCTCGCCCAACGGCCCTCCGGCCGGGCCGTAGCCGCCACCCATGCGGGATATCGCCCAGGCGGCACCTGGCGTGTCGGCGACGGCCAGCGACCCGGCATAGCCGATGGCGGTCAACCGCTCGATCAGGTCGCGCGCCAGCCCGGCCTCGCCGCCGAACAGATGGGCGCAGCCGGTGATGTCGAGCAGGATGCAGTCCTCGCCATGGGTCGCGGTCCAGGGGGTATAGCGGCCGCACCAGTCGGCCAGGCCGGCCAGCGCCCGTGCATCGGCCACCGGGTCGGCCTCGACCACCTGCAGCCCCGGCTCCAGGGCACGGGCATCGGCCAGCGGCATACCGGGTGCGAGCCCGACGGCGGCGGCCGTCGGATCCACCGACACCAGGATCATCCGCCCCCGCTCCGCCGCCATCACCGCCAGGGGAGAACCGGGGACAGTATACTTATCTCCCATCGCGGCAGGCCTGCCGCGATGGGAGATAAGTATACTGTCCCCGTTTCTCCCCTGGCCAAAAGAGCTGCCCCCGTTTCTGCGCGCCCAGAGGCGGCGCAGCCGGTCGGTCGGCAGGGTCGGCAGCCACAGGGCAAGGATGCGCCGGTGCATGGTCCTCTCCGTGGATCGGGACAGAACATAATAGGAACATTTGTGGACGAATCAAGTCAGATGCCCCTTCCTCTCGTCGTCCCCGGGCTCGACCCGGGGACCCATAAAGAGGCCGGCACGGTAATGACAATCCGGGCGCTCGCTGCATGATGGGTCGCCGGATCAAGCCCGGGGACGACGCAGTGGAGTGGGGCGGAGAGCCCTTACGCCGCGTCGGCGGTGCGGGAGGCGGGGAGCAGGCGCGGGCCGGGGATCTCGGTCTGCGGGGCGGCGGCCGGGTCGGCCAGGACCAGGCCTTCGCCCGGGCCGCGCCAGGCGACCGTCCAGCGGCCCGGGCGGCCGCCGCGGCAGCGCAGCAGGTCGAGCTGCCAGCACGGGTCGCCGATGCCGGGCTCGCCGGCCACCGGACGGCTGCCGAGGGCAGAGACCCGCCAGCGGGTCACGGCGCTGCTGGTCATCTGCGATCCACGGCGGCGCAGCAGGAGGGCGGTGACGCCGCCGGATTCCGCCGCCAGCTGCAGCCGCCGGCTGGCGGTCAGGTCGGCCGATTCCACCTCGCCCACCACCGCGGCGACGGCATCGGACCGGGCCGCCTCCTCCAGCGCCCAGAGCAGGTCGGCCGGCTTGCGGCCGCGGGCCACGACCAGCCGGTCCGGCGTCAGCCCATAGCCGGCCAGCCCCGGCGCATACAGATCGCCATCCGCCGTCAGCCACAGCACCGAACGCCCGGCCCGCGCCGCCAGCCGGGCCAGCAGCAGGGCGACGAAGCCGGTCGCGGCGCCGTCATCGGTGGCGCCGAGCACCTCATGCAGGCAACCGAGCGGCAGCCCGCCCCCGGCCAGCGCCGCATCGACCGGCGGGACGCCCAGATCGAGCACTGCGCCGTCGCCGCCATCCACCCCCTCCAGGCCGCGAATCCGCGCCCGGAGACCGGCCAGAATGGCGGCCCGGTCCGGCTTTCGGCCGTCATCCATGCCATCGGCATCGCCTGTGTGCGGTGGCGCGTGCATCGGATCAATCATCATTGTTCTTGATTTGTTCTAATCGAGAACAAGTCAAGGAGTCAAGGTTTCGGCCTCAAGAGCAGGAAATCATTCCTTTCTCGCGAGCAATGGCCACGAAATACAATCGCGAAAAGGTTGCAGACTTTCCCGCCGCTCTCTTTAGGATCGCGGCCCGCACCACGAGCCAGCCTGCCGCATCGTCAACGCCCGCTGAAATCCGGCTTCCGCTTCTCCAGGAACGCGCGATAGCCCTCGCGATAATCCTCGGTCCCAAAGGACTCGTAGCTGGCGGCGATCTCCGCCGGGTCGAGCGGCACACCGGAAGCAAGCCGCTGTGCGAACCGCTTATGGACCCGGTTGACCAGCGGCGCCCCGCCGGCGATGCGGGCCGCACAATCGCCGGCCGCCGCATCGAGGTCGGTATCCGGCACCACGCGGGTCACGATGCCCAGCGCCAGCGCCTCCGCCGCATCGACAACCCGCGCCTCCAGCAGCAGCGCCAATGTCCGCTCCCGGCCCAGCGCGCCGAACACGACCGCGAATTCCGGATAGGGCATCGCAAGACCCAGCCGGCTGACCGGAACGCCGAAGCGGCCGCTCTCACCGCTGATCCTGAGGTCGCAGAGCAAGGCCAGCACCAGCCCCGCGCCGGTGCACGGGCCGCGAATCGCCGCCAGGACCGGGTGCGGGCAGGCCCGGATCGCGTCATAGGCGTCTTCCATGATCCGGCCATAGGCGGCGGCCTGCTCCGGGCTGCCCCGTTCGCTCTCGAACTCGGCGATATCGGCGCCAGGCGAGAACGCCTCGCCGGCGCCGCGCAGGACAACGCAGCCCACCGTGCCGTCGGCGGTGAGGTCGGCGAACGCGGCCGTCAGCAACGGCCACATCGGCTGGTTCAGCGCGTTCATGCGGTCGGGGCGGTTCAGCACCACCGAGGCGACGCCGTCGCGCCGTTCCACCGAAACCGGGTCCGCCATGCCAAGTCCTGCCCGAATGCCTGCGAGGCGATCAGCCTAGAGCATTGCCGGGCGTCGCGAAATCCGCCGCCGCGCCGGGTTTCGCGCCGTCGGGCCGCGGGTTAGTGTGAACCGGCCGGCGCCCGCCGGCACCTTGCACCGGAACAGGCGACGGGAGCCTCCATGACCGCCGAGCCGCAAGCCACGGATCAGGTGCGGGGCTGGCTCGCCCATGTCCAGGTCTCGTTGTTCGCCGTGATCATGGGGCTGGGCGGGTTGGGCCTCGCCTGGCGGTCGGCGGCGCGGGTGCTCGACTGGCCGGGTGCGATCGGAGAGGCGATCCTGGCCCTTGCCGCCCTGTGCTTCGTCGCAATCGCCACACTCTATGGCGCGAAATTCCTCCGCCATCGCGCCGCCGTCGCTGCCGAGTTCGCAGACCCGCTGCGGATGAACTTCTTCGCGGCCATCTCGATCGGGCTGCTGCTGCTGGCCGATGCGGCCATCCCCTACGCCCGCCCGCTCGGCGAGGCACTCTGGATCGCCGGGGCGGCCCTGCACCTGACCCTCGCGATCAGCGTGATACGTTGCTGGGTGACCCGCGACTACGCGATCCACCACGCGTCGCCGGCCTGGTTCATCCCGGTGGTCGGCAACATCGTGGTGCCGCAGGCCGGCGTGCCCCTCGGCTACATCGAGATCTCCTGGTTCTTCTTCGCAATCGGGCTGGTGTTCTGGATCGTGCTGTTCGCGATCCTGCTCTATCGAATCGTGTTCCACGACCCGATCCCGACCCGCGCACTGCCGACCCTGTTCATCCTGCTCGCACCGCCGGCGCTGGCCTTCAGCGCCTATGACAAGCTCGCCGGCGGCGCGCTGGACGGCCCCGGCCGGGTGCTGTTCTACGTGGCGCTGTTCCTGGTGCTGTTCCTGGTCAGCATGGCGCCGCGATTCGCCAAGATTCCGTTCGCCCTGTCCTGGTGGGCCTACACATTCCCGTCGGCCGCCATGGCGTCGGCCTGCCTGCGTTTTCACGAACTGGCCGCGACGACGCCAACCTCCATGCTGGCCGGTGTTGCGCTTGTCGCCGCGTCGGCGCTGATCGCGACGGTCGCAGCGGCGACGCTCGGGGCCCTGATGTCCGGCCGTCTGTTCGTCGCGGACGGCTAGCCGGCATGGACAAGGCCGCCGCTCCGACTCTACAAACCGGCGGTCATCCACTTGGGAGCCATCATGTCCGAGGCGCTTACCGAAACCGCCAGAGCCGCCCGCATCCTGCTCGACACCGAAGCGGTGCTGTTCCGGCCCGACGAACCGTTCATCTTCACTTCCGGCCGGGCCAGCCCGGTCTACGTCGATTGCCGGCGCCTGATCTCCTTCCCGGAGGCCCGAAACGCGCTCATGGACATGGCGGTATCGCTCCTGGAGCGCGAAGCCGGCACGGGCGCGTTCGACGCGGTCGCCGGTGGCGAGACCGCGGGCATCCCCTATGCGGCCTGGATCGCCGACCGGTTGTCGCTGCCGATGCTCTATGTCCGCAAGAAGCCGAAAGGGTTCGGCCGCAACGCGCGCATCGAGGGCACCTTCGAGGAGGACGCCCGCATCCTGCTGGTCGAGGACCTCGCCACCGATGGCGGCTCCAAGCTGAGCTTCGTGGAAGCCCTGCGCGAGGCCGGCGGACAGGTCGCCCACTGCTTCGTGGTCTTCCACTACGGCATCTTCCCGGAGAGCGTCGCCAGCCTCGCCGAACAGGGCGTGCGGCTGCACGCATTGGCGACCTGGCACGACGTGGTCGCCGAGGCGGACGCGGCCGGCTATTTCACGCCGGAGGGCCTGGCCGAGGTCCGCGCCTTTCTCGATGCGCCGGTGGCCTGGTCCCGCGCCCATGGCGGCAAGGAAGACTAGTCCCGGCATACCTCCTGCCGGCACTTGACAACCGACTTCGGCGCGGCGGCTAATTGGCGATAACACAACTGTCGAACTGCAACCGACGCACCTATCCACAGGAGCTCACGTCATGCATCTCCGACGTCCACTGGCGACCGTCGCCGCCCTCACCGCATTGCTCGGCGCCCCGGCGCTGCACGCACAGGACAAGACGCTGACGATCGGCGTCTCGCAATTCGCCGCGACCCTGCATCCCAGCATCGAGCCGGCTGTCGCCAAGTCGATGGTGCTGGGCATGGCCTATCGGCCGCTCACCACCTTCGACTCCGACTGGGAGTTGATCTGCATGCTCTGCACCGAGCTGCCGACCCTGGAGAACGGCCTGGCGGCGCTGGAGACCACGCCGGGCGGCGAGGATGGCATCGCGGTCACCTACACGATCCAGCCCGGCGCCACCTGGGGCGACGGCACGCCGGTCACCACAGACGACGTGATGTTCACCTGGGAGGTCGGCCGCCACGAGCAGTCGGCCTTCGCCAATATCGAGCTGTACCGCCAGATCTATGCGATCGACGTGGTCGACCAGAAGACTTTCACCCTGCATCACGACAAGGTCGAGTTCCGCTACAACGCGGTGAACGATTTCCGGTTGCTTCCGGAGCACCTGGAACGGCCGATCTTCGAAGAGAACCCGGCCGAATACGCCAACCGTACGACCTACAACACCGACCCCACCAATCCCGGCATCTATTTCGGGCCCTACAAGGTGGTCGACGTGGAATCCGGCGCCTTCACCGTGCTCGAGCCGAACGACACCTGGTATGGCGAGGCGCCCTATTTCGAGCGCATCATCATCCGCACCGTGGAGAACACCGCCGCGCTGGAGGCCAACCTGCTGTCCGGCAGCATCGACATGATCGCCGGCGAGCTCGGTGTGACGATCGACCAGGGCCTGGCCTTCGCCGAGCGCCATGGCGACGACTACAACGTGATCTTCAAGCCCGGCCTGATCTACGAGCACATCGACCTGAACCTGGACAACCCGCTGCTGCAGGACCGGCGTGTACGCCAGGGGCTGCTCTACGCGCTGGACCGCGAGGCCCTGGTGGATCAACTGTTCCAGGGCAAGCAGCCCGTCGCCAACACCAATGTCTCGCAGCTCGACTGGATCTATGACGAGGGCGTGCGCACCTATCCCTACGATCCGCAACGGGCGATCGCGCTGTTGGAGGCGGCCGGATACACCGAGATCGAGGATGGGGTGCGGCAGAACGCCGCCGGCGACCGGCTCAGCTTCGAGTTCATGACCACCGCCGGCAACCGCACCCGCGAGCTGGTGCAGCAGGTGCTGCAATCGCAATGGCGGGACGTCGGCGTCGAGGCGGTGATCCGCAACGAACCGGCCCGGGTCTATTTCGGCGGCACCCTGTCGGAGCGCAAGTTCACCGCCATGGGCATGTTCGCCTGGGTTTCCTCGCCGGAGAACGTGCCGCGCACCGTCCTGCACTCCGACCACATCCCGACCGAGGAGAACAACTGGTCGGGCCAGAACTACACCGGCTTCCGCAACGCCGCGATCGACACCCTGATCGAGGCGACCGAGGTGGAGCTCAATCCGGAGCGCCGGCAAGAGCTGTGGCGCTGGATCCAGGCGATCTACGCCGACGAGCTGCCGGTCCTGCCGCTGTTCTTCCGGGCCAACACCTACATCCTGCCGAAATGGCTGGATGGCGTCGTGCCCACTGGCCATCAGTACGGCACCTCGCAATGGGTCGAATTCTGGCGACGCAGCGACGCCACGTGACCCGATAGCATCCCAAGGCCGCGGCCGGAGCGCTCCGGTCGCGGCCTCGGCACCCCCCCCGGATCCCGTGACACGCTTCCTCATCAACCGACTGCTCCAGGCCATGGCGGTCGTCGCCCTGGTCAGCTTTCTGGTCTACATGCTGATCGGGCTGATGCCGGGCGACCCGATCGACATCATGGTCAGCGGCGATCCGGACCTGACCTCCGAGGACCTCGCCCGCCTGAAGACCCTCTACGGCCTCGACAAGCCCCTGCTGGAACGCTACGGGAACTGGGCCAAAGCGGCGCTCGGCGGCGATTTCGGATACAGCCGCGTCCATGCGGTCCCGGTCATGGACATCCTGCTGCCCAGGCTGGCCAACACGCTCCTGCTGCTCGGGATCAGCCTGGCGCTGGCGCTGGCGATCGCCCTGCCGGTCGGCGTCTACGCCGCGGTCCGTCCCTATACGCGGACCGATACCGCGATCAACCTCATCTGCTTCGCCGGCATCTCGATCCCGCCATTCTGGCTGGCCTTGATGATGATCATGATCTTCGCGGTGTTCCTGGGCGCCCTGCCGGCCGGCGGCCTCTACACGCCGGGCGATGGCGGCCTGTCCGACCGGGCACAGCACCTTGTGCTGCCGGTCCTGACGCTGACGCTGGCATCGATCGGCGACTATACGCGCTATGTCCGGGCCGCCGTGATGGAGCAGCTCCGGCTCGACTACGTCCGCACCGCGGCCGCCAAGGGTGTCGCGCACACCACCGTCGTCTGGCGGCATGCCTTGCGCAACGCGCTGATCCCGGTCGTGACGGTCGTCTCGCTCGATCTCGGCACCCTGTTCTCCGGCGCGCTGATCACCGAGACCATGTTCCAGTACCTGGGCATGGGGAAGCTGATCTACGACTCGATCTTCGGCAATGACTACAACCTGGCGCTGATCGGCCTGCTGTTCGCGACCGTGACTACGCTGGGCGGCAATTTCCTGGCCGATGTGGTCTATGTCGGCCTTGATCCGCGCATCGGCTTCGATCGGAGGCGCGTGTGACCGAGACCCTTCTCGCCGCGGAATCCGGACGCGCGATCTCCATCGACGGGATGAGCCCCGCCCGGCTGCGCTGGCATCGCTTCCTGCAGCACCGCATGGCTGTGTTCAGCGCCTTCGTGCTGATCTGCCTCTGCCTGTCGGCGCTTTGCGCGCCGCTCATCGAAACGATGATGGGGCACGACAGCAACCGTGTCGATCTCTTCAACCGCTTCGCAGCTCCCTCCTGGGAGCATCCGCTGGGTACCGACGAGCTGGGCCGCGACCTGCTGCTGCGCCTGCTCCATGGCGGCCGGGTCTCGCTTGCGGCAGGGCTGGTCACCGCACTGGTGGCGATGATCATCGGCACCGCCATCGGCCTGCCATCGGGCTATTTCGGCGGCCGCCTCGACGCGCTGCTGATGCGTTTCACCGACACCGTCATCGCGCTGCCCTTCCTGGCCTTCCTGATCATCCTGGCGGCGCTCGACCTGGAGAAGCTCGGTCTCCCGAGTGAATGGGCCGACAGCCCGTCGGCCAGCCTCTACAAGATCATCATCATCGTCGCGCTGTTCGGCTGGACGACGGTGGCGCGGCTGGTACGCGGCGCGACCCTGGCCGCCCGGCAGCAGGACTATGTCCGGGCCGCCCTGGCGCTCGGCGCCGGCAACCTCCGCATCATGGCGCGGCACATCCTGCCGAACGTGGCCTCGCCGATCATCGTCGCCACCACCCTGTCGATCGGCAAGATCATCCTGCTGGAATCGGTGCTGAGCTTCCTGGCCCTGGGCATCCAGCCGCCGCTGCCAAGCTGGGGCAACATGCTGACCAACGCGCAGGAGATGATCTGGACGGCCCAGAACCTGGTGTTCTTTCCGGGGCTGATGATCTTCATCACCGTGATCGCCTTCAACTTCCTCGGCGACGGGCTGCAGGACGCGCTTGATCCGCGCGCCGTCACCAACCGGCGCTAGCCACCGGGCGTCGCACCCGAGCCGATCCGCGTGAACTGGATCGGACCGTTATGGGCCTGCACCAGCCGCACCGCGTAGGGCGCGGTCAAGGCCTGGGACACGATGGCATCGGTTGGTGGCACCGTCTCCAGATAGCGCGCGACGACCTGTCCCTCGGAGAGGACGACCCTCTCGAAGGCCACGGTGAACCCGCCGGTCGGCCGCTGGCCGAGGAACACGCCGACGGCCATGGCGCCCTCCGGCAGGCTGCCGGGCGATTCCTGACCGACCAACTGCCACAGGATCTGCCAGGACCGTTCGTCGCGCGCGGTCACCAGGATGTCCATGTTCGCGGCGCTTTGCGCCCCAAACCAGTCGGTGCGGCCATTGATGCCCGGGCCGGGGCTGAGCGGCACCATCTCGGGCTCCTCGGCGACCGGCTCGACGGGTTCCTGGCCCCCACCCAGCGCATCGATCGGCGACGTGTCCTCGGCGCATCCCGACAGCACCAACAGCACGATCCCCAGCAATCCGGACAGGAAGACGTGCGCGCGCATCATTCACCGGCACCCAGCCGGGTCTCGACGACTTTGGCGAACAAGCTGGCGCCGACCGGCAGGACTTCGTCGTTGAAGTCGTAGCGCGGGTTGTGGACCATGCAGGCGCTAGGTCCGCCGGCCTGGCCGAGCCAGAGATAGGCCCCGGGCCGCTCCAACAGCATGTAGGAGAAGTCCTCCGCGCCCATGACCGGCTCCGCGTCGTGCCGGACGTTGTCCCCGCCGACGACCTCGGCCGCTGCCTTCGCGGCGTAGACGCTCTGTTCCTGGTGATTGACGGTTGCCGGATAGCCGCGCCGATAGTCGAAGTTCACCTCGGCGCCGAAGCCGTCGCAGATCCCCTTGGCGATCCGCTTCATGCCCTCTTCGATCATGTCCTGGGTCTCGGCCTTGAAGGTCCGGACCGTGCCGGTCAGCACCGCCTGCTCGGCGATCACATTGTGGGCGCTGCCGGCATGCACCTGGGTGACGCTGATGACGGCCGAATCCAGCGGGTCGGTATTGCGGCTGACCAGCGACTGAAAGGCGGTCACCAGCTGTGCCGCGATCACCACCGGGTCGTTGCACAGATGCGGCATGGCGGCATGGCCGCCCTTGGCGGTGACGGTAATGAGGAACAGATCGGCGGCCGCCATGATCGGGCCCGGCACCACGGCGATCTCACCGGCCGGCAGTTTCGGCCAGTTGTGCATGCCGTAGACCTCGTCGCACGGGAACCGGTCGAACAGCCCCTCCTCGACCATGACCCGGCCGCCGCCTTCGCCCTCCTCGGCGGGCTGGAAGATGAAGTTCACCGTGCCGGCGAAGTTCCGCGTCTCGGCCAGGTATTTCGCGGCACCCAGCAGCATCGTCGTGTGGCCGTCATGGCCGCAGCCATGAAATTTGCCCGGATGCGTGGATTTGTGCGCGAACTCGTTCTCCTCGTCCATCGGCAGCGCATCCATGTCGGCGCGCAGGCCGATCGCCTTGCCGCTGGCGCCGTCGTCACGCCCCTTGAGGACGCCCACCAATCCGGTCGTGGCGATGCCCCGATGGACCTCGATGCCCCATTCCTGGAGCTTCGTGGCGACCAGATCGGAGGTCCGGACCTCCTCAAATGCGATTTCCGGATGGGCGTGAATATCCCTCCGCCATTCGGTCATGTCTTCCTTCATGGCGGCGATGGAGTTGATGATCGGCATGCGGTGCTTTCGTTCCTGGAGATTGGGGTCGGCGCTAATGTGCCTTGCCGCTTACTCGGCGGCAACCGCCACGTTCGCCGCAGGCCGCTCCCGGACAACCGCACCGGCCTTGACCACGCGGCGGTGATGGGCCGGGTCCGCGACCCTGGCGATATCCTGCAGCGGATTGCCGTCCACCAGCAGCAGATCCGCCACCTTGCCCGCCTCCAGAGCGCCATGGTCATCGAGGCCCATCAGCGCCGCCCCGTTGCGGGTCGACGCCAGGATGGTGTCGCGCGGAGACATCCCGACATCGACCATCAGGGCCAGCTCCGCGGCGTTGTCCCCGTGGTAGTTGAACGGCGTACCGGCATCCGTCCCCATCGCGATGCGCCCGCCGGCCTCATAGAACATGCGGACCGATTCCTGGTGCCGATCGGTCAGGCGCGCCGCCTTCTCCACCGCATAGGCCGGAACGCCCTTATCGGCGTGGACCAGGATGTTCTTCACCGCCGCCAATGTCGGGACCAGGTAGGTCCCGTGGCGGCACATCTCCTCGACGCATTCCGGGGTCATCAGGACACCATGCTCGATCGAGGCCACGCCGGCCCGGGTGGCATTGAGGATGCCCTGTCCCCCCTGGGCGTGGCTGGCGCAGACGCGATGGAACCGGCGCGCCTCGCTCACACCCGCCGCGAGTTCCTCATAGGTCAGGTGTGCATCCTCCGGATTGACCCCGGGGGTCATCACCCCGCCGGTCGCCATCAGCTTGATCAGGTCGCTGCCGGCATGCACCTGCTCGCGCACCGCCTTGACCACGTCGTCGGGGCCGTCGGCACACCGTCCGAAGCGGTTTCCGTGGCCGCCGGTCATGCAGATGATCCGGCCCGATGCGCGGATCGTCGGCCCGACGAACTGACCGCTGTTGCAGGCGTCCCGCACCGCCAGATCGATGTAGTCCTTGCCGCCGCAGTCTCGCAGCGCCGTGATACCGCCGGCCAGCGAGTCCTTCGCGCGCTTCAGGGCCTTCAGCGCCGTCTCCGCCGGACGCTCGTCCAGCAGCGCCGCGGCCTGGTTCGCCTCGCCGCCGAAGGTGAGATGCACATGGCAATCGATCAGTCCCGGCAGCAGCGTGCCCCCGGTGGTGTCGACGACGAGTCCGGCGAACCCGGCAAACTCCGAGGCCGGCGCCAGCCGGACGATCCGGTCGCCTTCGACCAGCAGGGCGTGGTCGGTCAGCAGGTCGCCCGCCTCACCGAAGATCGCCCCACCGCGATACAGTGTCTGCATATCGGTTATCCGTCCCTGTGACGATGCCGGTCCGTGTCCGTCACGGTCCGCGGCACTGCTATTGATCCGCCCGTGGCGGCGGCACCCTGTTCAAATGGCCGGCGATCGCCTCGGCATCCGGAAGGCTCTCCTGCGCACCCAGGGCCATGCATGCCAGCGCGGCGCCGGTATTGGCCCGGTGCAGGGCCTGCGGCAGGTCGCAGCCGGAATCGATCGCCGCGGCCAGCACACCGGTGAAGGCATCGCCCGCGCCGGTGGTGTCGACCGGATCGATATCCATGGCGCCGACCCGCCACAGGCTGCCATCCGCAACCGCCAGCGCCCCCTGGCCGCCGAGGGTCACGACACATGTCAGCGCGGCCTTCTCGGACAGCGCCCGCGCCGCCGCCTCGGGATCGGCCGACGGCAGTCCGAGCGCGGTCGCCGCCATCTGCGCCTCGATTTCGTTGACCACCAGAAAATCCGTGGCCTGCAGCGCCGCCTCCGGAACCGGCGCGGCGGGCGCCAGATTCAGGATGCTGCGGCCACCGGCGCTCCTGATCCGATCGAGGGCGCGCCAGTTCTCCTCCGGCGGCACCTCCATCTGCAGGACCAGCAGGCTGTCGGCGTCCGGTCGCATCCCGTCCAGCTGCGCAGTGGCGGCGTCGAGGTTGGCTCCGCTAGCGACCGCGATGGCGTTCTCGCCCTGCGGATCGACGCTGATGCACGCAACGCCGGTCGGGCGGTCGGAACGGCCGACACCGCCGGCATCAACGCCCTCGCGCTCCAGCACGCCCAGCAGCGTGTCGCCGAAGGAGTCGCGGCCGACCTGACCGGCCATCGCGACCGGCGCGCCGGCACGCGCCGCCGCCACCGCCTGGTTGCACCCCTTGCCGCCCGGTTTGGAGACGTATTCCGGGCAGAGAACGGTCTCACCCGGACGCGGGATCGATGGGACCGTCAGAACCAGGTCCATGTTCAGGGAACCGAAGACGATGATCATGGGGCGCAATCATAGCGCCCCCACACGACGCCGCCACTCCCCAGAACACCGCATGGAAGCCGGCAATGGCAAACCCAAGGAACCGGCAGTGTACCTGGAGTTATTAATAAGTTAATAAGACCTTAACCTTAATGAAGACGGTTTATTTTCTATGATTACGATAAAGTGATCGTGTGTTTATCACTCGCAAAATTTGACTTTTCCGTAAAAATTGAGTAAGTTTTGCTTAGAAATCGATCGCCTTGGTTAACAAAGCGGATGATTTGATTTGCAGCATGGCTAATCGTGCCGTCAATATTTCCTCGGACATTGATACACAGACCCGCGATCGGGTAAGCGCCGTCGATGTCAGCCGCTCCACGCGGTCCGGTCCCGACAGGGGGTCGGAAGCGCCGCGCGGAGGACAGGTCCGGCTTGCCAGCGTCGATCTCGTCACCGCGGCCGCGGTGGTCGGATCGGTCGACATGATGGCCTCCGGCGATGTGGCCTTTCCCGGGCTGACGGCCAGCCTTGCCAACCCCGGTGGCGATGGATCGGATCTGGCCGAGGCCGACCTCGACGCATTGATGGGCCTGACCGTGAGCTCGCGCCATGCCGGAAGCGGCGCGGCGGTGCAGGACCTGTTCGACCTGGAGTTGGAGCAGCTTCTGGCCATCGAGGTCTTCGGCGTCGACCAGCCACCGAACGACCTGACGCTCCTTGCGTTCGAGGATTTGATCGAGGTCGACGTGGTCGAGGATGTCCCCGAACCGCTGGATCGGGTGATCGACCTGACCGAGATCGCCCTGGAGACCCTGCAGGACATCCAGTTCGGCGAGCAGATCCGGGCACCCGCCACCGCATATCGGCTCGTGGCTTCCCTCGACCTGCACAGCGCCCTCGACGTGGCCGGGGCAAACGAGATCACGCTGGTCGCGCGGAGCGCTGATCCGCTCGCCGGCGGCACGTCGGACTACGTCGCCGGCCCGCCCGCGCCGCCGGCCGCCGACAATGCCGGTCGCGAACCGCCCGCCGCGGCGATCGCCAACCGGCCGCCGACGGTGCGCGACGAGGCGCTGAACACGCTGCAGGACACGGCGATGACGGCGAACGTCCTCGCCAATGACAGCGATCCGGACGGAGACCCGCTGACGATCGCCAATGCCGGCACCTTCGCATCGGCGATGGCCGGTATTGTCGCCCTCAATGCCGATGGCAGCTTCACCTACGCGCCGCCAAGCGGGTACTGGGGCATCGATTCCTTCGGGTACGACGTCTCGGACGGCCAGGGGAACATGGCGTCCGGGGTGGCCAGTATCGACGTGGCCAAGGTCAATCTGGGTCCGGTTGCCACGGATGACAGCGTCACGACGGACGAGGATGCCGCCCTGGTCATCGACGCGACCGCCAATGACAGCGATCCGGATGGCGACCCGCTTTCGATCGAGTCCGTCACACAGGGCGCCCATGGCACCGTCGCCCTCAATTTCGACGGCACCCTGACCTACACCCCCGATCCGAACTTCAACGGCACCGACACGTTCACCTACACCGTGTCCGACCCGTCCGGGGCTCGCGCGACGGCGACCGTCACCGTTGCCGTGGCGCCGGTGAACGATACACCGTACGCGAAGGATGACGCGGTCTCCGGCCCCGAAGATTCGGTCCTATCGGGCAATGTCTTGGACAATGACAGCGATCCGGACGGCGATGCGCTGACCGTGACCAGCACCGGGCCGCTGACCACCGCGGAGGGCGGATCGGTGGTGATGGCGGCCGATGGCAGCTTCACCTACACACCCGCCGCCAACTTCCACGGGGCCGACTCCTTCCTCTACACGATCACCGACGGCAATGGCGGCACCGCAACCGCCACGGTCGGCATCACCGTCAGCCCGGTCAACGATGCGCCGGTGGCCAACACGGACGCCATTGCCGGCCTTGAGGATTCCAGTGTCTCCGGCAACGTGCTGACCAACGATACCGATCCGGACGGCGACACGCTGATGGTCACCAGCACCGGAACGCTGACCACCGGGAAGGGCGGCACCGTCGTCATGGCGGCCGATGGCAGCTTCGTGTACACGCCGGCCGCCAATTACAACGGGCCGGACTCGTTCCTCTACACGATCACCGACGGCAATGGCGGCACCGCAACCGCCACGGTCGGCATCACCGTCAGCCCGGTCAACGATGCGCCGGTGGCCAACACGGACGCCATTGCCGGTCTGGAGGATTCCAGTGTCTCCGGCAACGTGCTGACCAACGATACCGATCCGGACGGCGACGCCCTGACGGTCACTAGCACCGGGACGCTGACCACCGGGAAGGGCGGCACCGTCGTCATGGCGGCCGATGGCAGCTTCGTCTACACGCCGGCCGCCAACTACAACGGGCCGGACTCGTTCCTCTACACAATCTCCGACGGCAACGGCGGCACCGCCACCGCCACGGTCGGCATCACCGTTAGCCCGGTCAACGATGCGCCGGTGGCGAACACGGACGGTATCTCCGGTCTTGAGGATTCCAGTGTCACCGGCAGCGTGCTGACCAACGATACCGATCCGGACGGCGACGCCCTGACGGTCACCAGCACCGGGACGCTGACCACCGGGAAGGGCGGCACCGTCGTCATGGCGGCCGATGGCAGCTTCGTCTACACGCCGGCCGCCAACTACAACGGGCCGGACTCGTTCCTCTACACGATCTCCGACGGCAACGGCGGCACCGCGACGGCCCGGGTCGGCATCACGGTGGCCCCGGTCAACGACGCGCCGTTTGCGGGCAATGACAGCTTCGCCGGCAATGAGGATACGACTGTCTCCGGCAACGTCCTGACGAACGACATCGATCCCGACGGCGACGTGCTGACCGTTGCCAGCACCGGGGCGCAGAGCACGGCCGAAGGCGGCACCGTCGTCGTCAACGCCGACGGCAGCTTCACCTACACCCCGCCCGCCGACTTCCATGGGTTGGATTCCTTCACCTACAGGGTCTCCGACGGCAATGGCGGCACCGCGACGGCCACGGCCGAGATCGCCGTCGCCCCGGTCAACGACGCGCCGGTCGCGGTGGACGACGCCTACACGGCGCCACCGGGCATCGAGATTCGGGGCAACCTGCTCGACAACGACCGCGATCCGGACGGCGATCCGCTCGCCGTCACCACAACGGGCCTGTTCGGCACCGGCATCGGCGGCCAGGTCCAGATCGCCGATGACGGGACCTTCGCATACCGCGCACCCGCCAGCTTCGCCGGAACCGACACCTTCACCTACACGGTGACCGATGGCGCGGGCGGAACCGCGACCGCCACCGTGACCATCGATGTGGTGCCGTCCAACACCGATCCGGTCGCGGTCAACGACGCCTACGACGTCGCCGTCGATGGCAATGTGACCGGAAATATCCTGGCCAATGATTCCGACGCCGACGGCGACCCATTGACCGTGACCGGCGCTGGTACCCGGACCACGCCCGGGGGCGGCACGATCTCGCTCATGGCCGACGGAAGCTTCGACTACAAGCCGAAGGCCGGATTCGTCGGCTCGGAGAGCCTTACCTACGAAATCTCCGACGGTCGCGGCGGCACGGCGAACGCCTCGATCACATTCTCCGTCACCGCGGGCGTCAGCCTGAACGGCACGCCCAATGCCGACCGCCTGATCGGGACCGTCGCGGACGACGTCATCGACGCCAATGGCGGCGACGATCTGCTGATCGGCCTCGGCGGCGGCGACATCCTGGCCGGCGGCGCCGGCATCGACACGGTGTCCTACGAGGACTCGTCGGCTGCGGTCCAAATCAGCCTGGAGAGCGGCACCGCCTTCGGCGGCGATGCCGAGGGCGACGTGCTGACCGGCATCGAGAACGTGATCGGGTCGGCCTTCAACGACTACATCCGCGGCGACACCGGCGACAATGTCCTGTGGGGCGGCGCCGGCGACGACGAGCTGCTGGGCTATGTCGGCGACGACGTGTTCATGGGCGGGCCCGGCGCCGACCGGCACATGGGCGGCGACGGCGTCAACCGGATCGACTACAGCGCCTCGGACGCCGCCGTCGACGTGAACATCGACCTCGAGCGCGGCCTGGGCGGCCACGCCGAAGGCGACTACATCGAAAAGACCGACAACGTCACCGGCTCGGCCTTCAACGACATGCTGGTCGGCGACCGGGACGTGAATGTCCTGGATGGTGGCGCCGGTAACGACATTCTGTCCGGGGCCGCCGGCAATGACGTGCTTATTGGAGGCGACGGCGACGACCTGCTGGACGGCGGCACCGGCGACGACACGCTGATCGGTGGGGCCGGGGCGGACACGCTGACCGGCGGAGCCGGTATCGACCAGGTCGACTACAGCGGTTCCAACGCCGGCATCGATGTCGATCTGTTCACCGAGGATGGCTTCGGCGGCCATGCCGAGGGCGATTTCCTGGAACAGGTCGAAGATGTCATCGGATCGGCCTTCAACGATGAGATCGCCGGCGACATCGGCACCAACACCCTGCATGGCGGCGCCGGCGACGACCTGCTGTGGGGCGGCGAGGGGAACGACTTCCTGTTCGGCGGCGCGGGCAACGACACGCTTGATGGCGAATCCGGCGACGACGTCTTCAATGGCGGCCTGGGCAACGACACGCTGTTGGCCGATCTGGGGCGGGAGACATTCGTCTTCGACGCGGGCACGGGCAGCGACGTCGACACCATCGAGAACTTCGCAAGCGGCGAGGACGTGATCGATCTGAGCGCCCTCGGCTATGTGGCCTTCTCGGACGTTTCGATCGCCACGGACGGTCTTGGCGGCAGCGTCATCACGCTGTCCAGCGGAGACACCATCCTGGTGCTCAACGTCGACCCGTCGGCACTGATGCCGACGGATGTGATCATCTAGGAGGCGAGAATGCATACATTAGAACGCCTCCAAAAAGTTGTGCGGTTTACCGTATTCGGTAACCGAGAGAGTCGAGCGAACCGCAGGGAGACATTGAATTTCCACCACTTTTCGCGCCGGCGCGGAATCGAGAAAATTACGATGCCCGCCGAATGCGCAGGAATTTTGAAGAAAATTTTAACAATTTGGTGGTGGAATTACGCTCGCAATTCAACCTTTGGTGCCGGCCGCCCTGGGGCCGCCGGGAAACTGGGGGAGATTTGATGACTGGACAGGGTTCAATGGCCGGATTGGACGGCCCATGAGACGGCTCATCCTCAGACTGGGCCTATGCCTCGCCGCCGGCCTCGCCATCGCCGCCGGCGGCGTCCGGGATGCCCGGGCCGGACCGCCCGAAGAGCGTCGCACGACGTCCGCCGGTCTGCCGGAGTACACCGTCAAGGCCGCCTTCGTTTACAACTTCGCCCGCTTCACCGAGTGGCCGGATGCCGCCTTCCAGGACGCCGCCTCGCCGCTTCGGCTCTGCGTGCTGGGGCAGGACCCGTTCGACGGCGCCCTCAACAGCATCGCCGGCAAGACGGTCGGCGATCGCGAGTTGCGGGTCAGCTACCCGATCTGGGCCAGCGAGGTGGGTGACTGCCACATCCTCTTCATCAGTGAGTCCGCCGGCAGCCGCCTGACCGAGATCGTGACCCACCTCGATGGCTCGCCCGTGCTGACGATCGGCGACACGCCGGAGACGGCGCGCTCGGGCGGCATCATCGGCCTGGAGAACGTGGAGAACCGGATCCGCTTCCAGGTCAACCTGGATGCGGCGCAGCGCTCAGGCTTGCGGCTGAGCTCCCGGATCCTCGATCTGGCGACGTCGATTCACAGCGAGCGGCTCTCGGAGTCCGTCAACTGATGGCGCGGTTCGCCGACATCCCGATTCAGGACAAGGTGACCTCGATCATCTTGCTGACCAGTTGCGTCGCCATCCTGATCGCATCGGGCGTGTTCATCACCGGCGATACCTTCTATTCCCGGCGCGAGCTGGTGCGCGAGCTCTCCACAGTGGCCGAGATCACCGGCCGCAACAGCGCCGCCGCCGTCCTGTTCGACGATCAGCCCGCGGCCATGGAGACGCTCTCCGCGCTCAGCACCATGCCGAACATCATCACCGCGGCGATCGTGGCCGAGGACGGCCGCGTCTTCGCGACCTATGCCATGCCGGAGGCCATCGGCACGCTGACCAGCCAGGGCCTCAACGAGCAGATCGCCGAAGATATCCGGCAGCTGCGAACGACCACCGACTCACCGTTCGAGAATGCGCGCTTCTTCTCGCGGCATGTCTCGGTCCTGCAGGAGATCGTGCTGGACGGCGAGCCGGTCGGCCACGTCTTCCTGCGCGCCGATCTGAGCTACATCTTCGAACGGATGAAAATCCAGCTCTCGATCCTGGCCGTCGCGGCGCTGATCTCCTTCACCATCGCCATCGTGCTCTCGGCCCGCCTCCAGAAGGTGATCTCGCAGCCGATCCTCAAGCTCGCCGACGCCATGAAATTGGTCGGCCGCGACAAGCGCTATTCCCTGCGCGTGATGAAGCACAGCAATGACGAGTTCGGCATCCTGATCGAAGGCTTCAACGACATGCTGTCGCAGATCGAGTCCTACGAGGACAGCGTGGCGGCGCGGATCCGGGCGGAAGCCGCGAACCGGGCGAAATCGGAGTTCCTGGCCAATATGAGCCACGAGCTGCGGACGCCGCTCAACGCCATCATCGGCTTCGCGGATGCCATGAAGAGCGAGGTGTTCGGGCCGCTCGGCTCCGACCGCTACCAATCCTATGTCGACGACATTCACTACAGCGGCAATCACCTGCTGAACATCATCAACGACATCCTCGACCTGTCGAAGGCGGAGGCCGGCAAGATCACGCTCAGGGAGACCGAGTTCCTGCTGCCCGCAACCGTCAACCAGGCGCTGCGCATGCTGCGCGAGAAGGCGGTCGGGCAGGGCGTGACCATGTCCAGCGAGCTGCCGTCCTGGGAGCCCTGGCTGCGCGGCGACGAGAGGCTGGTCAGCCAGGTGGTGATCAACCTGCTGTCCAATGCGGTGAAGTTCACCGAGCATGGCGGTCGCGTGACCGTGTCGCTCTGCGGCGACCCGGACGGCCGCTGCGGCCTGCGGGTGACCGATACGGGCATCGGCATCGACCAGGCGGACCTGGCCGGCATCCGCAAGCCCTTCGTCCAGGTGGCCAATGCCTTCGTCCGCAAGCATGAGGGGACCGGGCTGGGCCTGCCGCTCACCGATCAGATCATGCAGCTGCACCAGGGCGACCTGGAGATCGACAGCGAGATCGGCGTCGGCACGTCCGTCACGGCCTGGTTTCCGACTGACCGTGTCCTGAAACATGCCGACGCCCCGCCGCGGCAGGCGGCGGCCGGCGGCGGAGCCGACTGACCCGGCGTACCGCCCCTAGTGCGACATCAGCACCGGCACCGTCATGTGCCGCAGGATGTCGTGGGTTACCCCGCCCAGCACCAGCTCTCGCAGCCGCGAGCGGCCATAGGCCCCCATCACGATCATGTCCGCCGACAGATCCGCCACGCGATTGAGCAGGACGTCGGCCGGCTCCAGCCCCTGGGACCCGATCCGCGACGCCTCGACGGTAATGCCGTGGCGCGCCAGGTGCAGGGCGATGTCCGCGCCCGGAATGTCGCCCAGCGCGTCGCCAGGATCGACCGCCAGCACCGAGACACGGTTCGCTGCCTCCAGGATCGGCATCGCGTCGGCGACCGCGCGAGCCGCCTCGCGGCTGCCGTTCCAGGCGACCAGGACATGGCGCCCGATGCCGTTGGCGCGGAAGGCATACGGGACGACGAGGACGGGCCGCCCGCCGGCGAGCACGAGGTCCGCCGCGCTCACCTGGCCGTTGCCCGAGGGCTCCGGCTCGTCCTGGCCACAGACCACGAGGTCCGCGTAGCGACCCAGAAGGGCGGCGCGTTCCGCCGGGACGCCGTTCTCCGCCATCCATTGCGACCGGCTGGCGAGCCCGCCGGCCTCGGCCGACGCCTCGAACGCCGCGCGTGCCGCCTGAAGCCGCCGCGCGGCGTCCTCGGCCTGGGCCGCCCGCGCCGCCGGGGGGAGCTGCGCCATGACGTAGGCGGGAATGTCCGGGGTCGTGGTCACGTACAGCCCAGTCAGATGCGCATCACACTGATCCGCCAGCCGTCCCGCATAGGCGAGGCGGTCTGCCGCGCCCTGGCCCTCATCGACGATGACCAGAATATCCTTCAATGCCATCGCACACCTCCTTCTGACATACCCGTGACGATTGCAACGCCGGCCGGCCTCATCCTTGCGGCGGCTCTCCATGCATAGCGCCGGACCGGCCGCGGGGCCTTGATATGGGTCAGGCGGGCGGCGCGGCCCCGGAATAGGCCCAGAGCCGCCCGGCTTTGCCACCAAACCCGCAGCGTCGTGCCGCAATTTCGGGATATCCGGATTAACACGCCTGAAACCTCAGGTGGCAATGATGCGGGCCGTGGGGTTTCGGTGAAGGCCCGGGACGCACCCGGGGCCGTCCACGCGAATATGGGGGATTCGACATGAGCCGCAGGTCGTCTTCTGGCCTCTCTGGCATCGCCTTTCTGTTCACCTTCACGACGATCCTGCTGGTTTTCGCCACGCCCTCTGTCGCCTTCGAGGCGCCGGAGTGGTTCCGGGCCGCGGAGAGTTATCGCGACGACCTCATCGAGAACGCCGAGGAGCGACGGTCCTCCCTGCCCTCCATCCGCACCCTGGCCAGCCGCGCCGCAAGCGCGGTGAACGACCGCCACTGGCGCGGCGCCGTCGAGGTCTACGAATCCATGGTCGGGCTCGAGCCGGACCGGCCGGAGCTCTGGCTGCGCCTGGCGGAGAACTGGAACCGCTACAACACGAACGACGAGCAGGGCCTGAAGGCCGCCATCAACGCCTATGTGATGGCCGATGACGACCGCATGCGCCTGTCCGCCGTCTCGCTGATCGCGCCCTGGTTCGAGCGGCGCCGGGATTGGCGCTCCGCCATCGCCGCCTATCAGGAATGGTCGCGCCTGGACCCGGGATCGACGACCGTCTCCGAGCAGCTCGCCTTCCTGCGACGCAGCCACGGATTCCGCGTGGTCACCGCCAATGTCTCCGCCAACCAGGAGCGGCCGCGTCTGTGCCTGGTCTTCTCCGAGCCCCTGGCAAACCCGCGGCGCACGGCGTTTGCCGATTATCTCCGCGTGGAGCCGGACGAGCCGGTCGAGGTGGTGGCGAGCGAGATGAGCCTGTGCGTGGACGGCGTCCGCCACGGGCAGAGCTATGAGCTGAGCGCGCTGGCGGGGCTGCCCGCGCGCAGCGGCGAGCAGTTGCCGGCGACCGTCGCCTACGCGCTGACCGTCGGCGACCGCAGCCCGCAGGTCGGGTTCCGCGGCAACACCTATGTGCTGCCGCGGCTCGGCGAGGGCTTGGCTCCGCTGACAACGGTGAACGTGGGCGAAGTCGATCTGACCCTGCTGCGCATCAACGACCGCAACCTGATCAACGAGGTGGTCGCCGCCCGGCTGGGCAGTGCACTGAGCGCGCCACAGACCCACGCCGTCGCCGCGACCAGCGGCGAGACCGTCTGGCAGGGGTCGATGGCGATCGACGGCGAGGCCAACAAGACGGTCGTGACCGGTATCCCCTTCGCCGACATGGAGGCCGCGCCGGAGCCCGGACTCTACCTGCTGCGTGCCGCCAATGCCGACGCCGGCGACGTGGCGCGGCGGACGACGCCGGGCACCCAGTGGATTGTCGTCAGCGATGTCGGCCTGACCAGCTTTCTGGGCCGCAACGGGCTGACGGTGGCGGCCCGGTCCCTGGAGTCCGGCCAGCCGATGCGGCGCGTCGAGCTCGCCCTGCTGTCCCGCAACAACGCCGTGCTGGGCGAAGCCAGCACCGACCGCGCCGGCCTCGCGGAATTCGCGCCAGGGCTTGTGCGCGGCACCGGCGGCAACGCGCCCGCCGCGATCCTGGCCTATGGCGACGATGGCGATTTCAACCTGCTGGACCTGACCCGGCCGGCCTTCGACCTGAGCGACCGCGGCGTCAGCGGCCGGCCGGCGCCGGGCCCGCTGGACGCGTATCTTTACACCGAGCGCGGCGTCTATCGCCCCGGCGAGACGGTGCATCTGACCGCCTTGCTGCGCGACGACTCCGCTGATGCGGTCGCCGACCTGCCCCTGACCTTCATCGTCCGGCGCCCGGACGGCGTGGTCTCGCGCAGCGCCGTCGTCGCCGATCAGGGCACTGGCGGCTACGGGCTGGCGATCGACCTGGCACCCGGCGCCCGGACCGGCGAATGGACCGTCGCTGCCCATATCGATCCCGAGGCGCAGCCGGTCGGCCGCGTGGCGTTCCAGGTCGAGGATTTCGTCCCTGTCCGGATCCGCGCCGGTGTGACGCCCCAGGGCGATGCGCTGACCACCGACACGGTGGTGCCGTTCGACGTGCAGGCCGATTATCTCTATGGCGCGCCGGCGGCCGACCTGCCGGCCTCCGCCGAGCTGATCGTCCGCCCGGCGAGGAACCCCTTCGCGGATTGGGGTGACTACCATTTCGGCCTGGCGCAGGAGGAGTTCACGCCGCAGCGGCGCGCGCTCGACATCCGCTCGACCGACAGCACCGGCCACAGCGCCGTCGATGTCGCGCTCGCCAACCTGCCGGACACCTCGCACCCGCTCGAAGGCCAGCTACGGGTCTCGCTGTTCGACATCGGCGGGCGGCCGGTCAACGCCTCTGCGACCCTGCCGGTGCGCCATGGCGATCTGTGGATCGGCCTGCGGTCGCTGACCGGCGAGCGGGTCCGCTATCGCGATACGGCGCGGTTCGAGGTCATCACGCTCGACCACCAGGGCCGGCGTGTCGCCGCCCACGGCCTGCACTACGAGCTGGTTTACGAACGCTACGATTATCAGTGGTACCGCGGCGCCGGAGGCCGCTGGGACTATCGCTACGTGGTGCGCGACGAGCCGCGCGGCGGCGACCTGTTCGACGTCCGCGGCGACCAGGCGAGCGAAATCGCCGCGCCGGTCGAGTGGGGACGCTACCGGCTCGACGTGTTCGACCCGGCCAGCGGGGCGGCGACAAGCCTGCGGTTCACCGCCGGCTGGTGGTCGGCGCCGGCCGCCGGCGATTCCCCGGATCGCATGCAGGTGGTGCTGGACCAGGAGGGCTACCGGCCGGGCGACACGGCCCAAATCCGGCTGACCGCGCCATTCGCCGGCGAGGTGCTGCTGACCGTCGCGAATGATCGCGTGCTGGACAGCGAGGCCCTGTCGATCCCCGCGGACGGAGCAACGCTCTCCCTCGACGTCGAGGAGGAATGGGGGCCGGGCGTCTATGTCATGGCGACGGCCTATCGGCCGCTGGCCCAGTCCTCCGGCGATCCCGGACCGGTCCGCGCCGTCGGCGTCGCCTGGCTCGGCATCGACATGAGCGACCGCACATTGGATGTGGCGCTGGACGTGCCGACCACGATCACGCCGCGCCAGACGCTCTCCGTGCCCATCACCGTCACCGGCATTGGCCGTCGCGAGCAGGCCCATGTGACATTGGCCGCCGTCGACGAGGGCATCCTGCTGCTGACCGATTTCGCCTCGCCCGATCCCGCCGACCACTTTTACGGCCGCCGCGCCTTGGGATTGGACATGCGCGATCTCTACGGCCGGCTGATCCTCGGCGAGGCCGCGCGCGGCACCGTGCGCAGCGGCGGCGATGGCGACTCCAGCGACAACATCGCCGGCTTGAGCGTGCGCTCGACCCGCACCGTGGCGCTGTTCTCCGGCATCGTCACCCTGGACGACTCCGGGCAGGCGACGATCCCGCTCGACATCCCAGACTACAATGGCGAGCTGCGGTTGATGGCGGTCGCCTGGTCGCCGGGCGCCGTGGGCCACGCATCCCAGCCGCTCACGGTGCGCGACCCGATCGTGTCGCAATTGAGCCTGCCGCGCTTCCTCGCCCCCGGCGACGAGGCACAGCTTACCCTTTCCCTGCACAATGCCGGCGGCCCGGCGGGCGGATACCGCACCGCGCTGACCGTCAGCGGGCCGGTCCGGATCGAGGGGCCGACCCTGAGCCAGCCCGACCTCGCCGCCGACCAGCGCATCACCATGCCGCTGACGCTGGTCGCCGACACGGTCGGAGTCGCCGACATCAATCTGGACGTCGAGGGTCCCGGCGGGACCGCGATCAGCCGAAGCTGGCAGATCGAGGTGCGCCCGGCCCAGCCCTTCACCACCGAACGGCTGGTCGGTGAGCTGGCACCGGACCGCACGCTGGTCCTGGACGAGGGGCTGGCCGCGCAATACCTGCCGGGCACGGTGGAGCTGACCGCGAGCTTCAGCAACCACCCCAACTTCGACATGCCCGGCCTGTTCCGGGACCTGAACCGCTACCCCTATGGCTGCCTGGAGCAGACCACCAGCAGCACGCTGCCGCTGCTCTATCTCGCCGATGTCGCGGCCGCCTACGATCCGGCCTTCCAGGACACCGACCTGCGTCAGCGGGCGCAGTACGGCATCGACCGGGTGCTGGGCATGCAGCGCAGCGACGGCGCGTTCGGCTGGTGGAGTTCCTACGACCAGGGCGATGCCTGGCTGACCGCCTACGCCATGGACATGCTGACCCGGGCCCGGGAGCTGGACTACCGGATGCCGGCCGTGGCCTACCAGCAGGGGCTGGATTTCCTGAAGAACTACGTCTCCACCAGCCAGTCGCGAAACCGGTGTGATGCCGGCACCGCCTATGCGCTGTATGTGCTGGCCCGGGCCGGCGCGGCGGATATCGCCGATCTGCGCTATTACGCCGACAACTGCCTGCGCATGTTCCCCACGGCCATGGCCAAGGGCCAGATCGGCGCGGCGCTCGCCGCCTATGGCGATGACCGGCGGTCGAATGAGGCCTTCGCGACGGCGGTCTCGCAGACCCGGCCCGCGTCCTTCTCGGGCATGGTCTGGGATTACGGCTCCAGCCTGCGGGACCGGGCCGCCCTGATCGCCCTGATGGCCGAGGCCGGCAAGCCGTCGGGCGATCTGCTTCGGCAGGCCCAGGCGGTCGCCGACATGATGGCCAACGACCGCTGGCTGAGCACCCAGGAGCAGCTCTGGATGCTGCTGGCGGCCGATGCCTTGGCCGAGAATGCCGGGCCGATCTCGCTGAGCGTGGACGGCCAGCCGGCCGATCCCGACCGGCAACCCTTCGCGGTGCAGGCCGATCCGGAAACGCTCTCCGCCGGCCTCAGGGTGACCAATGAGGGCGCCGGCACGCTGTTGCGGGTGATCTCGGTGCGCGGTGTGCCGGTCGATCCGCAGCCGGCCGGCGGCAACGGGTTCCGGCTGCGCCGGGCGTTCTTCGACCTCGACGGCAACCGGCTGGATCCGACCCAGCCCTTCGTCCAGAACGATCTGATCGTCGTCACCATCGCCGGTGAGGCGAACACCAACCTCGACCACGATGCGCTGGTGGTCGACCTGCTGCCGGCCGGCTTCGAGATCGAGAACGCCAGCATCGGCGGCGGCCGGGGCATGGAGGATGTTGTGCGGCGGATCAACCCGACCCCGACGGTCCATACCGAGATCCGCGACGACCGGTATGTCGCCGCGGTCGACCTCTCGCCGTATTCCCAGGCGTTCCGGCTCGCCTATCTGGTCCGCGCCGTCACCCCGGGCGAATACGTGCTGCCGCCGAGCTTCGTGGAGGACATGTACCTGCCGAACTACAACGCCAGGACGGCCGTCGAGCGCATCACGGTCGTACCGGCGCCGTGACGACAGGTGGAGCACGCCGCCGGCGCCGGCCGCTTCTGGCCGGGCTGGCGGCGTGCGCGCTGGTCCTGGCCACGCTTGCGGTCCTCGATCGGCTGTTTCCGCCGCGCATGGATCGCTACCTGGAGCGTTCGACCATGGTGGTGGACGGGTCCGGCCAGGTCCTGCGGGCGTTCACCACCAGCGACGGCATCTGGCGCCTTCCGGCCACCGTCGACGATGTCGCCCCGCTCTATCTCGACATGCTGGTTGCCTATGAGGACAAGCGCTTCCGCTACCATCCCGGGGTCGATCCGCTGGCCATGGCGCGGGCGCTGGCGCAATGGGCCCGCAACGGGCGGGTGATCTCCGGCGGTTCGACCCTGACCATGCAGGTCGCCCGCCTCCTCGAGCCCAGGCCGCGCACCCTGCGCTCCAAGCTCATCGAGATGCTGCGCGCGGTACAGCTCGAGCGGCGCTACTCCAAGGACGAGCTGCTGGCGATCTATCTGACGATCGCGCCCTATGGCGGCAATATCGAGGGCGTGCGCGCAGCCTCCCTGGCCTATTTCGGGCGGGAGCCGTCCAGGTTGACCCCCGGCGAGGCGGCCCTCTTGGTCGCCCTGCCGCAATCGCCCAGCCACACCCGCCCCGACCGCCATGCCGAGGCCGCGCGCGCCGCGCGGGACAAGGTGCTGGCCCGCGTCGCCGGGGCCGGGTTCCTGGCGCCGGATGCTGCCGCCGAGGCCATGCAGCAGGCGGTGCCGGACCGCCGCCGCGACCTTCCCTTCCTGGCCGCGCATCTGTCCGTGGACCTGGCGGCCGCGCATCCGCCGGGCAGCGTCATCGCCACCCATATCGACCGCGACCTGCAATCCGGCGCCGAGCGGCTTGCGCGCGAGGCGCTGGCCGATCTGCGGGACGAGGCGAACGTCGCCATCATGGTCGTGGAGACCCGCACGCGCCGGGTCGTCGCCCATGTCGGTTCGGCCGATTTCTTCGATCGCGCCCGGGCAGGGCAGATCGACCTGGCCCGGGCCACCCGATCCCCCGGCTCGACGCTCAAGCCCTTCATCTACGGCATGGCCTTCGAGGATTTGATGGTCCATCCGGAGACCTTCATCGACGACCGGCCGCGCCGCTTCGGCGACTATCAGCCGACCAATTTCGATCCGGTCTATTCCGGCGAGGTGACGATCCGTGAGGCGCTGATCCGCTCGCTCAACATCCCCGCCGTGGCGGTGCTGGACCGTCTGGGGCCGGCCCGGCTGGAGGCGCGGCTGCGCGCAGCGGGCGCGCCGTTGTCGCTCTATGATCCCGACGCGCCGGCCGGGTTGCCGATCGCACTGGGCGGAGTCGGAACCTCGCTCGACCGGCTGGTCATGCTCTATGCGGCCCTGGCCGACGGCGGTGTCGCCCGCCCGCTCAGCTTCGCCGCCGACGTGCCGGAACCGCCGCCGCGGACCCTGCTGGCCCCGGCCGCCGCCTGGCAGGTCGCCGGCATCCTGGCCCAGGTGGCGCCGCCGGACGGCCGGCTGAACCCGCATTTCGCCAGGCTCGGCCGCGATATCGCCTACAAGACCGGAACGTCCTACGGCTTCCGGGACGCCTGGGCGATTGGCTTCGACGCCGAGCACACCATCGGTGTCTGGGTCGGCCGGCCGGATGGGACCCCGAGCCCGGACCGCTATGGCCGGTCCACCGCCGCGCCCATCCTGTTCCGGGCCTTCGGCCTGCTGCCGCCGCCAAACGGCCCGCTTCTGCCGGCCGCTCCGGACGGCGTGCTGCGCGCGGCAAACCAGGATTTGCCGACGCGACTGCGCCATTTCGATCGGCGGGCGCCGGTGGCGTCTTCGACCGTCGCATTCCACGCGCCGGCGATCCGCATCGACTTCCCGCTCGACGGCTCCACCGTCGATCTGATCGACGCCACCGGGCGGATCGAAAGCCTGCCGCTGCAGGCCGATGGCGGCCACCGGCCGCTGCGCTGGCTGGTCGACGGCCGGCCGATCGGCGGCTCGCTGTTGGGCCGCGGCGCGGAGTGGCGGCCCGAGGGGCCGGGACAGGTTTCGATCGTGGTGACCGATCGCGACGGCCGGACGGCGAACGCGACGGTCTGGGTCGAATAGCCCGGCGCGCGCCGGTCAGCCGAACATCCAGCTTGTCGGGTCCGGGTGGGGTTCGCCGCGGGAGAGATGCTTCATGCCCTTGGCGCAGCGCACGATGAACCAGATCAGCGCCAGCAGGGCCAGGAAGTAGCCGATGATCACGAACATCAGCACGATGCAGATCAGCGTGTAGAGGAGCCCGATCCAGAAGGTGCGGATCTGAAAGCGGAAATGGCTGTCGAGCCAGCCTGGCCCGTCGCCCTGGTACACATAGGCGACGATCACCCCGACGATCGCGGTCAGGCCGAGGAAGATGTTCGCCAGGTAGAGGACGTAGACGGCAAAGGCGACCTGGCGTGCACTGTCCTCGTTGCGCTTGGCCTGGTCATCCGAAGCGGGGGTCATCTCGGTATCGGACATGGGGCTCTCGCCGATCGCTTCCTGGTGCCGCGTGCTATTCGAGCGTCGGTGCCGCCACGCCGCGATCCTCGGCCGGCAACCGGCCCTCCTCGACCGCGTGGCAGGCGACGTTCGTGCCCTCATCCGTCAGGACCGGCATCGGCAGTTCCGCAGAACAGCGGTCGTTGGCGTGCGGGCAGCGCGGGTGGAACGGGCAGCCGGAGGGCGGGTTGATCGGGTTCGGAACCTCGCCCGCCACCGGCTCGCGCTGCCGGCCGCTCATATCCAGGCTGGGGATCGTGTCCAGCAGCAGCCGCGTATAGGGGTGCCGCGGGAACTGGAACAGGGTGCGCTTCTCCGCGACCTCCACCAGGCGGCCGAGATACATCACGCCGACCCAGTCGGACATGTGATAGACGACCGCGAGATTGTGGCTGATGAACAGGTAGGTCAGGCCCAGCCGGCGCTGCAGATCCTTCATCAGGTTGAGGATCTGCGCCTGCACCGAGACGTCCAGGGCCGAGGTCGGCTCGTCGCAGACCAGGAAATCCGGATTGCTGGCCAGCGCCCGCGCGATCGAGATGCGCTGCCGCTGCCCGCCGGAGAACTCATGCGGGTACTTCGCGGCGTCCTTGGGGTCCAGCCCGACCTGGGTCAGCAACTCGCCGACCCGCTCCTTGACCGCCTCGCTGTCGGTCTCGATGCGGTGGGCGCGCAGCGGCTCGGCCACGATGTCGGCGACCCGCCAGCGCGGATTGAGGCTGGCATAGGGGTCCTGGAAGATCATCTGCAGCCGGCGCCGGAACGGCCGCATGGCGGCGCGCGTCGTCATGCCGGCAAGGTCGGCGCCCTCGAAGACCACCGAGCCGCCGGTCGGGTGGTAGAGCCCGACCACGGTCCGCGCCACCGTCGACTTGCCGCAGCCGGACTCGCCGACCAGGCTGAAGGTCTTGCCCTGGGGGATGTCGAAGCTGACATCCTGGACGGCCCGCAGGATCTGCCGCTTCTCGCCCTCGAACAGGCGGTTCAGGAAGGGCTTGGAGACGTCGAAATGCTTGGCCAGGCCGGCGACCTGGACCAGCGGGGTGTCGGCGGACACGGCCACATCAGACATGCGCCACCGCCTCCTCCTTGTCGAACAGCCAGCAGGCCACCTGGCCGCCCTCCACCGAAAGTGGGTCGGGGCGTTGGCGGCAGCAGCGGTCGAATGCCTGCGGGCAGCGCGGGTTGAAGGCACAGCCGGGCGGTATGTCCGTCAGCCGCGGCATGCTGCCCTCGATCTGCGACAGGCGCTCGACCTCGTGGCCGATCCCCGGGATCGACCCCATCAGGCCGACCGTGTAGGGGTGCCTGGGGTGCTTCACCACGTCGCGCACCGGGCCGATCTCGGCCAGGCGGCCGGCATACATGACCGCGACGCGGTCGGCGGTCTCGGCGATCACGCCCATGTCGTGGGTTACCAGCATGACGGCGGTGCCGTGGTCGCGGCACAGGCGCTTCAGCAGCGCCAGGATCTGCGCCTGGATCGACACGTCCAGCGCCGTCGTCGGCTCGTCGGCGATGATCAGGCGCGGATTGACGCAGAGCGCCAGGGCGATCACCACCCGCTGGCGCATGCCGCCGGAGAACTGATGCGGATAGCCGTCGATGCGCTTGTCCGGTGCCGGGATGCCGACCTCGGCCAGCAATTCGATGGCCCGGGTCCGCGCCTTGGCGGCCGACATATCGGTATGGGTCTGGATCGTCTCGACCAGTTGTCGGCCGACCGTGTAGAGCGGGTTCAGGCTGGTCAGCGGGTCCTGGAAGATCGCCCCGATCTCCCGCCCGCGGACCTGGCGCATCTTGTTGTAGGGCAGGTTGTCGATGCGGCGGCCGTCCAGCACGATCCGGCCGGCGCCGATCCGCCCGGGCGGCTCCAGCAGGCCGATGATGGCGGCCCCGGTCAGGGACTTGCCCGCACCGGATTCGCCGACCACGCCCAGCACCTCGCCGGGATCGATATGGAACGAGACATCATCCACCGCGACCAGCGTGCCGCGCCTCGTCGGAAACTCGATACGCAGATTGTCCACGCTGAGCAGGGGTGCCGCCATGTATCGGATCTCAGCGTAGTTTCGGATTCAGGGCGTCGCGCAACCAATCGCCCAGCAGGTTGACGGACAGCGCCAGCATCAGCAGCGCGATGCCCGGGAACAGGGTGATCCACCACTCGCCGGAGAACAGGAAGTCGTTGCCGATGCGGATCAGGGTGCCGAGCGACGGCCGGGTCGGCGGCGCGCCGATGCCCAGGAAGGACAGCGTCGCCTCGGTGATGATCGCCAGAGCGAGGCCGATGGTGGCGATCACAAGGACGGGGCCGATCACGTTCGGCAGTACGTGGCGGATCATGATCGCCAGCGGGTGGATGCCGATCACCTTGGCGGCCTGGACGTATTCCTTGTTCTTCTCCACCAGGGTCGAGCCGCGCACGGTGCGGGCGTACTGCACCCAGGTCGAGATGCCGATCGCGAAGACCAGCACGTACAGCGCCAGAGAATCGTGGAATTCGCGCGGCACCACGGTGCGCGCCACGCCGCCGACCAGGAGCGCGATCAGGATTGTCGGGAAGCTCAGGAAAATGTCGGCGATGCGCATGATCAGGCCATCGACCCAGCCGCCGATATAGCCGGCCGTCAGGCCGAGTCCGACGCCGAGCACCGCGGCGAAGATCACCGAGGCGAAGCCGACCAGCAGGGAGATGCGCGACCCGTAGAGGATGGCGGAGAAGATGTCCCGGCCCTGGTCGTCCGTCCCCATCCAGTAGACGTTGCCGCTGAAGCTGTCGCCCATCGGCGAGGTGAACCCGTCCATGAGCTGCAGCGAGGCCGGATCGAACGGGTTGTAGGGCGAGATCAGCGGCGCGAAGGCGGCGCCGACGAAGAAGATCACGGTGATCACGGCGGCCACCACGGTGACCGGCGAGCTCTTGAAGCTGTGCCAGATATCGGTGTCGAGGGCGCGGGCGATCATGCCCTGCCCCGGCGGGGCGATCGCCAGCTCCTCGTCCGGCGAGGCGTGGCTCGGCAGCTCCTGGGTCTGATCCTGGGTGGTCATGCGGCGATCCGCCCTGCTAATGCCCGCCGCCACCGGCGGAGGACTCGATACGCAGCCTGGGATCGACCGCGTAGTAGAGCAGGTCGACGACCAGGTTGATGATGACGAAGAACAGCGCGATCAGCACCAGATAGGCGGACATCACCGGGATGTCGGCGAAGTTCACCGCCTGGATGAACATGAGGCCCATTCCCGGCCATTGGAACACGGTCTCGGTGATGATGGCGAAGGCGATGATGGCGCCGAGCTGCAGCCCGGTGATGGTGATGACCGGGACCATGGTGTTCTTTAGCGCGTGGCCGAAATTCACCGCCCGGTCGCTGAGACCCCGGGCGCGGGCGAACTTGATGTAGTCGGCGCGCAGCACTTCCAGCATCTCGGCCCGGACCAGGCGCATGATCAGCGTCATCTGGAACAGCGCCAGGGTGAAGGCGGGCATGATGATCGCCTTGAGGCCGCTGACGGTCAGCAGGCCGGTCGACCACCAGCCGAGATCGACGACCTCCCCGCGCCCGAAGGACGGCAGCAGCGGCAGGGTCACCGCAAACAAGTAGATCATCAGGATGCCGATCAGGAAAGTCGGCAGCGACACCCCGACCAGCGACAGGAACATCACAAGCCGGCTGCCGGCGCCGTCGCGGTTCAGGGCGGTGTACACGCCCATGACCAGGCCGAGCACCACGGCGATCACCGCCGAGACGATCGACAGCTCCAGGGTCGCGGGCAGGCGCTCGGCGATCAGCTCCTCCACCGGACGCGCCAGCCGGTAGGAGATGCCGAACTCACCCTGGATCGCATTGCCGACGAAGCGGACGAACTGGACATAGAAGGGATCGTTGAGACCGAGCCGCTCGCGCAGCTCTTCGCGCTCCAGCGTCGTGGTCTCCTGCCCGACCATGTTGTTGATCGGGTCGCCGACATAGTTGAACAGCAGGAAGGCGACAAACGACACCACCAGCATCACGATGATGGACTGGATCAAACGCCTGACGATGAATGCCGCCATGGCCCTGCCTTCAACCTGTTCTGGACGCCGGTATCGAAAGGGCCGCCGGACTTGCGTCCGACGGCCCCTTGAACCGGTCTAGTTGTTGTACGTGACGTACTTGAAGCGGACCGAATCGTCGCCGCGAATGTGGACGTTGACGTTGTCCGCCATCGCCCAGTTCAGCACCTGGTGGTGCAGCGGCAGGTAGATCATCTCCGCGTTCACAATGTCCCAGATCTGCTGGATCTTGGCATTGCGCGCCGCCAGATCGACCTCGGTGACGATGTCCACCGTCAGGTCGTCGACGGTCGCATTGGTGAAATGCGTGCCGTTCCAGGACCCCCGGGTGCCGTCATCGGTGTGGAACAGATAGCTGAAGATGTACTCCGAATCGAAGGTCGGGACACCCCAGCCCAGCATGTAGAAGGCCGTGTTCCGGTTCGACAGCTCCTGGAAGTGGATGCTCTTCGGCCGTGCGTCGAGGCTGACATTGATGCCGGCCTGGCCGAGCATGCCCACCACCGCCTGGCAGATCGCCTCGTCGTTGATGTAGCGATCGTTCGGGCAGTGCAGGGTGATGTCGAAACCGCCGCCATAGCCGGCCTCGTCAAGCAGCGACTGGGCGGTCGCGATGTCCTGCGCCGACCGGACGTCCATCTCCTCGGAGTAGCCGTTGACGAAGGGCGGCGCGACCATGCCGGCCGGTGCCGACTGTCCGCGCATCACCACGCGCTGGATGGCGTCGCGGTCGATGGCCAGGTTCATCGCCTGCCGCACCCGGATGTCGGACAGCGGGTTGTGGCCGGTGATGTTGTCGTACTCATGGTCATTCTCGCGAATGTCCATGCCGAGGAAGATCACCCGGTTCTGCGGCGTCGTGGTGACCTTGAGCCCATCGGCGCTCGACAGGCGCTGCAGGTCCTGCACCGGCGGGTCGAGCACGAAATCGAGCTCACCGGAGAGCAGCGCGGCCACGCGGGTCGGGGCGGAGGTCACCGGAGTGTAAACGATCCGCTCGATCTCGTTGGGGAACTCGTCCTTGCCCCAATAATCCTCGTTGCGGACCATCTCGGTGCGGATGCCGGGCTCGCGCGACTCCAGGATGTACGGGCCCGTGCCGTTGGTGTTGCGGGCCGCGTACGTCTCCTCGCCGGCGGCGAAGTCCTGCGGCAGCTCGACGCCGTTGGCCTCCGACCAGTCCTTATCCATCATGAACAGGTTGGTCAGGTTGTTGGGCAGCAGCGGGTTGGGGCCGTCGGTGACCACATGCACGGTGTACTCGTCGACCGCCCGCACCTCGGTGATCGACGTCAGCAGGCCCTTGTAATCCGAGATCTCGTGCCGCGCCCGGTTGAGGGAGAACACGACGTCCTCGGAATTGAAGGCGGCGCCGTCGTGGAACGAGACGCCTTGGCGAAGCTTGAATTCCCAGACATTGGGGTCGTCGGTCGGCTCCCATGAGGTCGCCAGGCCCGGGACAATTTGCAGGTCGTTGTCGCGGTTCACCAGCGGCTCGTAGATCTGGTGCGACATGGTCGCAGTCGGACCTTCGTTCTGGCCGTGGGGGTCGAGTGTCAGCGCATCACCGGCACTGGCCCATCGCATGACGCGATGGCCGTCCGCAAGGCTGGCGGTCGCCGTGCCAAGAACCAGGACGGCCCCCAGCGCAGGTACCAAAATCCTCATCGAATAACTCCCTATTCTTGGCGCCGTTCGGCGCATCCGTTGTCGTATCCGTGGTCCGGGCTGGAGCGGCACGCTCCGTGCCGGCATCCGAATCTCACGCCGGGGCGTGGATTGGAATCCCGGAACGCATGGTGGTTATAGCATCGTACGACATGTCGGAATCGATGCATTCGTCGCAGCATGCCCACTGGCCAGGGGTCGCGCAACCCAAACGGCAACCGAGAGGCCGAACTGGCCCCCCGGTCGCGCAAGGGCAATCAGTTGCCGATGATCACATGCCGCCAGTGGAACTGGTTGTCGGCCCGCTGGGCGAGCTCGACGCCGTCCCGCACGCCCCAGGACAGAGCCTGCTGATGCAGCGGGATGTAGCCGAAATCGTCATGCAGCATCTGCCAGGCCTGGTTGATCAGGCCATTGCGCTTCTCCAGGTCCGTCTCGACCAGAACATCGGCCGCCAGCGCGTCGATGTCGGCATTGGAGTAGCCGCCGACATTGAAGGTTCCGCGCCCGGAGTCCGTGTCGCGGGTGCCGATCAGGTTGTGCAGCGGGTTCCAGCTGTCGAAGCTGCCCGGCGTCCAGCCGAGCAGGTAGAAGCTGGTGTCGTACCCGCCCTGGGCCAGGATCTTGGCGAAATACAGGCTCTTGGTCTGGGCCAGAAGGTCCACCTCGATGTCGACGCGGCCCAGCATGCCGACGACAGCCTGGCAGATCGCCTCGTCATTGACGTAGCGGTCATTCGGGCAGTCCATGGTGATCTCGAAGCCGTCGCCATAGCCGGCCTCGGTCAGCAGTGCCTTGGCCCGCTCCGGATCGTATGGATGCCGCTCTAGGGTCTCCGGGAAGCCGCTGATGCCCGGCGCCACCATGGCGGCCGACGGCGTCGACTGGCCGCGCATCACCACCCGCTGGATCGCATCCACGTCGATGGCGTGATAGAAGGCCTGCCGCACGCGGATGTCGTGGAACGGGTTGACGCCCTCGATGCTGGAATACAGCAGCTCGTCACGCTCCTGATCCATGCCCAGGAAGATCGTCCGCAGCTCCGGGCCGGTCAGGGCGGTGGTGCCGTCATTTTCGTTGACCCGATCGACATCCTGTAGCGGCACCGGATAGGCAAGGTCCATCTCGCCGGAGAGCAAGGCCGCGACCCGGGTGGAGTCCTGGCCGATCGGCTGGAAGACCACCTCGGTCAGGTTATGCGTCGGCGTGTCCCACCAGTTCGGGTTCGGCACCGCGATGGTCCGCACGTCCGGCTCGCGGACCGTCACCATGAAGGGACCGGTGCCGTTGGCGTTGCGGTTGGCGTAGTTCTCGGAGTTGGCGTCCGCCAGGTTGGTCGGTTCGGTGGCGTCGTTCTCCTCCGCCCACTCCTTGTCCATGATGTACCAGGTGTCCCATTCCGAGATCAGGATCGGGTTGGGCACCTCGGTCACCACGTCGACCGTGTAGTCGTCGACCTTGACGACCTCGACGACCCCGGACAGCCGGGTCTTCAGATCGGACCCTTCCGCCAGGGTCCGCTCCGCGCTGAAGACGACATCGTCGGCGGTGAAAGGGTTGCCGTTGTGGAAGGTGACGCCCTGGCGCAGGTAGAACCGCCAGCGGGTCGGCTCGACGATCTCCCAGCGCTCGGCCAGGCCCGGCTCGATCGCCAGATCGGGGCCCCGGCGGGTCAGCCCTTCATAGATGTTGCCCTGGAACCCGAGCGTGAACGTCTCGTTCAGGCCGTAGGGATCGAGCGTATTGAGATCGCCCTGGAAGGCGAACCGCAGGGTCTCGGCGGCGGCCGGCTGCAAGGACGCGGCGACCAGCGCCGCACCGGCGACAACGGCGGATTTCCATCGCATTTTTCTGTTGTCTCCCTGTTCGCGCCCGCAATCGGGGCGTCTATTTCCTGCAATCCGGCCCGCGGGCCGGTTGCTTTGACCGCACAGGAAAGGAGAAGGATTGCATTGAGTCAATTCGATTCAAGGTAAACGTTGCAACCGTGGCGCTCCATTCGAGGAGCCGGCAGGCCGTATCGGCCGGCAATAGCCGCGCTCCACAGGGGATCGGCCGCGCCGGCGCCTTGATGGATGTCAATGTCGGCATCGCCGGTCCCGGGCAGGCTCGCCCGCGCCTCGGGGTGCACAGAGCGCCGGATTGGGGCTAGAGTGATCAGGCAGGATGGCTTCGCGGCCGCAATGTCCGCGATGCGGTGTTCAAGGAAGGCCGAGCATGGATTACGAGGGGTTGTTCCGAGGGGCGCTGGACGGCTTGCGGTCCGAGGGCCGGTATCGTGTGTTCGCGGAGCTGGAGCGTCACACGGGGTCGTTCCCCCGGGCCCGGCATCACGGCCTGACGCCGCTGCCGGAAGGTACGGCACCGCTGGCGCCGTCGGACGTGACGGTGTGGTGCTCGAACGACTATCTCGGCATGGGCCAGCATCCGGACGTGCTGGCCGCCATGACCGAGGCGGTGCAGCGCTACGGGGCCGGGGCCGGCGGCACCCGCAACATCTCCGGCACCCACCACCTGCATGTCCTGCTGGAGCGCGAGCTGGCCTCGCTGCACGGCAAGGAGGCGGCGCTGCTGTTCACCTCGGGCTACATCTCCAACGAGGCGGCCCTGTCGACCATCGCCCGTCTGGTGCCGGACTGCGTGGTGTTCTCCGATGCGCTGAACCACGCCTCGATGATCGCCGGCATCCGCAATTCGGGTGCGGAGAAGCATATCTTCCGGCACAACGACCCGGCCGACCTGGACCGTCTGATGTCCCGCTATGCGCCGGAGCGCCCCAAGCTGGTGGCGTTCGAGAGCGTGTACTCGATGGATGGCGACATCGCCCCCATCGCCGAGCTGTGCGACGTGGCCGAGAGCCACGGCGCCATGACCTATCTGGACGAAGTGCATGCGGTGGGCATGTACGGCGACCACGGCGGCGGGGTGTCGGAGCGGGACGGTGTGGCGGACCGTCTGACGGTGATCGAGGGCACGCTGGGCAAGGCGTTCGGGGTGATGGGCGGCTACATCGCGGCGTCGTCGGCGCTGGTGGATGTGGTGCGCAGCTTCGCGCCGGGCTTCATCTTCACCACCGCACTGCCGCCGGTGGTGGCGGCGGGCGCCCTGGCGAGCGTGCGGCACCTGAAGCAGAGCGCGGACGAGCGGGCGAGCCAGCAGGAGCGGGCGGCGACGCTGAAGCACATGCTGGGCGAGGCGGGTCTGCCGGTGATGGCCTCGGCGAGCCACATCGTGCCGGTGCTGGTGGGCGACCCGCGCTTGTGCAAGCAGGCCTCGGACACGCTGCTGGCGGAGTACAACATCTATGTGCAGCCGATCAACTACCCGACGGTGCCGCGGGGCACGGAGCGGCTCAGGCTGACCCCGTCGCCGCTGCATGACGACCTGCAGATGGCGAGGCTGGTCGACGCCCTGAAGGACGTCTGGGGACGCCTCAGGATCGAGGTCGCGGCGTAGGCTCCCTCACGGGTCCGGCTCACCGGCCCAAGGCGCCCGGACTTCCTCCGTCATTGCGAGGGGCGCAGGACCCAGGCAAAAGGCGCTGGACCTGCGAACCGTGCTCAACGATTTTGTCGACAGGCTCTGACAAAGGGTGCCGGGCGGATTGCGATGACCCAGGACAAGGCCCTGCTACCGAAACAGGTTCTGCGGCTCTGTGCGCTTGGCAAGCTGCTGCAGACCGGTCCGACGAGCTATGCCGATCTGGCGCAATCGGTGACCGAGTTCACCGCGCATCTGATCGGACCGACCCTGGACATGATGGGCTCGTCGCTGGAGCTGCTGCGCTACGACGGGCTGATCGAGCCGGCCGAGGGCGACCGGCTGGCCATCACCGATGCCGGCGAATCCGAGTTTCGGGAGCTGATGGCGGCGCAACTGCCGACCCCGGCCAGTGAGCTCTCCAAGCTGGTGGTCGCCCTGAAGATCCGGTTTCTCCATCTGTTGGAAGCAGAACGCCGGAGGGAGGAGCTGTCTGCCCTGGTGGGGCTTTACCAGCAGGAGATAACCCGGCTGGAGGATTTGCGCGAGCGGCAGGCCGGCGAGCCCGGGCATCTGGATTGCTGGCTGGAACACGATATTGCGCAGAACCGCAGCCGGTTGGCCTGGCTGCGGGCCTTGCAGTCCGGGCTGTAATCCCGATCAGACCAGGTGTTGGCCGCCGGTGACGTAGATCTCCGTCCCCGTCACATAGCCGCTGTCCGGTGAGCAGAGATAGAAGATAACCGATGCAACGTCGGAGGACTGGCCGAGCCTATGCAATGGGATGCGCGGGATCAGCGCCTCGGTCTCCGGCGACAGCATGGCGGTCTCGATCTCGCCCGGCGCCACCGCGTTGACACGGACGCCGAGCTCCGCGAACTCCACCGCCATCTCCCGGGTCAGCGACGACAACGCCGCCTTGGAGGTCGAATAGGCCGAGCCCGCGAAGGGATGCACCGAGTGCCCGGCGATGGAGGTGACGTTGACCACCACGCCCGGCCCCTTGGCCAATGCGGAGGCGAACCCGCGGGCCAGGACGATCGGCGCGAAGAAGTTCAGCTCGAAGACCTGGCGCCAATCGGCGATGTCACCGTTGAGGCAGCCGAGCCGTTCCTTGTACGGCGTCTTGGGCGACATGCCCGCATTGTTGACCAAGGCGTCCAGCGGCGCCCCGGCCAGCGCGTCATTGGCCAGGCCGATGAAATCCGAGCGGCTGTCCTCGTCGCCCAGATCCGCCGTGATGTGGTGGGTCCAGTTCGGGTCGCGTTTGCACTCCGCCGGCACCGCCTCGCGGCTGACGGTGATGATGCGCCAGCCGGCATCGCTGAACCGCTTGACGGTGGCGTGGCCGATTCCCCGGCTGGCCCCGGTGAGGATCATCGTCTTGGTGTTGCTCGCCATGGGTTGGACGATAGCACCGGATGATGGCAATGGCATGTAACGAACGCCGGTCGGCGGTTCAGGCTCAGCGCACCAGCGTCACCCGGAACGGCAGCGCCGTGCCGTCATGCTCCGTGATGGTCACGTATTCGCCCTCGACCATGCGATGGCGGTCGAACTTGAAGATCGGCTCGTCCTCGTCGGGATCGGTGCCGTCATAGTGGAAGGCCCAGCTGCGCTGCCGGGTGTGCACAAGATGCCCGTGCTCGTCATCCTGCCGCGGCCAGAAGCGCCGGACCGTGCATTTCTGCCGGCTGGTCCGCCATTCCTCGGGATCGAAATGCCCATCGGCGCCCAGCGGCGCCACGAATTCGTAGCCATGCGCGGCGCTGCCCATGGGGAACTCCGGCGTGCGCGCCAGTTCCAGACGAATGCGGTGCAGGGGCATGGCAGCGGCCTCCTTCGACTGCCGGCCCGGTCAGCCGGTCGTCAGGGATTGGGTGTGGACCTCCACGAAGTGCTTCAGGACGAGCTTGAGCTTGGCGGCGTGGGCATGGTCGCCGCGGGCGCTGGCGAGCTCGATGTCCTCGCGGATCATGCGGCGGATCCGCCGCTCGCCGGTCGGCGTCTCGACCAGATAGGCGGCCATCTCCGTCGCCAGCATCCGCGGCAGATGCTCGTGCTCGGCAATGGCCTCGACCTCCTCCTCGGTCAGCCCGCACAGTGCTACGCAATCCTCGATGGTCAGCATGGACGTTCCCTCCGATCGCGATGCCGTTTGAGGGCCGTCAGCCCCTGGCATCGTCAATGTGTCATCAGCACCGACAATTCGGCGTTCCCCAGGACGTGTCGGGTCACGCCGCCCAGGATGAGCTGGCGCAGCCGGCTGTGGGTGTAGCCGCCCATGACCAGCAGGTCCGCGCCCAGATCGGACGCCGTCGTCAGCAGCGCAGCCCCCACCGACGAGACGATCGGTTCCACCGGCTTGGCGGCCGCCAGGATGCCCTGCCAGGCCAGGTAATCGGCCAGCCCATCCGCCACGGACAGATCGGTCTTGCCGGTCGACGCGGTCAGGATGTGGACGGCATCGGCCTTGCGCAGGAACGGCAGGGCGCCGGCGACGGCACGCGCCGCCTCGGCGCTGCCGTTCCAGGCGATCGCGGCAACGCCACCGATCCTCTGGGCCGGGCGCGTCGGCGCGAGGAGCACCGGCCGGCTGCCCTGGAACAACGCCGTCTCCAGGGTCAGGGTCAGTTGCGCGTCGTCTTCATCGCCGCGCTCATGGCCAAGCACCACCAGATCCGACAGATGGCCAGACACCACCACCGCCTCTTCCTCGCTGGCGATCACATCCCGCCAGGCCGCGGTTGCGGTGGCCGGGCCCGGAGGCTCCTCATGCAGCGGCACCTCGAAGGCGCCAACGGCGCGCTCGAAGGTGTGCCGGGCCGCCTCCTCCCGGCGCGACCATTCCTCGTCGGCGGCGGTCATCAGCTGTTCCACGACGGCGCCGGAGATGCCCTCGCCGACCATGGGAACCGCCGCGCTTGCCGGCGGCCGGGAGAACAGCACGTCGACATGGGCGTCGAAGTCTCGCGCCACGGTCAGCGCGGCGGCAAGGGTCAGATCGTCGCGGGCGGCGCCAGCGACCGGCGCCAGGATCGTCTTGAAGGTCACGACCACCTCCTTGGTCCGTCGGGGCGGGTCAAGTCCCAGGATTCCAGGCTATCCCGCCGTCACCCGGGCCTCATTGACCTGCGTCAACGGGTTCCCGCCCTGTGGCCCGCGGCCCCGGCGCGTGACCGGGGCGGGTGCGTCGGACGACCGCCTCCACGTCCCCCGTGGCATCGATCGCGCGCCAATCCATGGCGCCCAGGTCGAAACCCGCCTGCATGGCAACGATGCGCGCATCCGCATCGGAGGCATCGGCGGCGCGGTCCTCGACCCGGGCCCGAAGGACGTCCGTCGGTGCGGTGAGCCAGATGGCGTCGAACGGGGCATCGCCGGCCGCGGCCGCGATGGCGGCGCGCTCGGCGGGGCGGGCAAAGACCGCATCGGCGATGGCCGCGTGGCCGGCCTCAAGGACGGCGCGCGCGGTCTGCACGAGATCGTCGTAGACGGCCTCCGTCGTCGCGCCAGAATACGCCGCATCCGGCAACCGGTCGAGCGGCCCGACGCCGCATCGGCGTTTGCGCAGCACGTCGCTGCGCAGCACGACGGCGCCCGGGGCGGGGCCGAGATCGGGCGCGAGCCTGCGTGCGATGGTGCTCTTGCCGGCGCCGGACAGCCCGCCGACCGCCAGGAGCTCAGGCCGCGGCGGTGTCAGGTAATCGACGGCCATATCAATGTAATTGCGCGCCAGCCGGCGGAATTCGGCGACGCCGGCACCCATGTCGTCCGATCCGGACATGGCGTCGGCGATGCTGGCGCTGACCTTGGCGCGCACCGTCGCCCGGGTCGACAGGAACAGCGGCAATGCGGCCAGCCCGTCATAGTCGCGGGTCTGCTCCAGGTACCGGTTCAGGACCCGGTTGCCGAGCGGCCGCAAGCGGCAATGGTCCAAATCCATCAGCAGGAAGGCGAGATCGTAGAAGACGTCGATCACCGCCAGCTCTTCGTTGAACTCGATGGCATCGAAGATCGTCGGCCGCCCTCCGAATTCCACGACGTTGCGCAGGTGCAGATCGCCATGGCAGAGGCGGACGAACCCGGCCTCCGCCCTTTGGTTCAGCAGCGGCCCCTGGGCCTCCAGCGCCGAGAGCGCCAGGCGCTCCAACCGCGCCACCTGTTCATCGGCGAACAGGTCCGGATGGCCCCGCAGTTCCTGGATGTTCTCCTCGACGACCCAGCGCATGGCGGGTTCGGCGTCGATCCGCCGGCGTTCCGCGGCGCCGTGGAACGCCGCGACCTCCTCGGCCAGCCGCTCGACGTGCTCGGCGGTCAGTGCGCCACGCTGGGCCATGCTGTCGAACAGGGCATGCTGGCGGAAGCGGCGCATGACGACGCACCAGTCGACGGCCTCGAGGCCCGGTCCCGGCTGGCCGAATACCAGGCGTCCGTCGCGGTCCCGGCAGATGGCCTCGGCGCGCAGGTAGATGTCGGGCGCCGTCCGCCGGTTCAGGGCCAGCTCCGCCTTGCACGCTGCCTCGCGCAGCGCCAGCGTGCTGAAATCCATGTACGGATAGCTCACCGCCTTCTTGACTTTGTAGGCGCGGTCATCCGCCAGGAAGACGATCGCGCCATGGGTCTCGATCCGGCGCACATCGGCACCCCCATGGCTGCGCGGGTCAGCCAGGAAGGCGGCCACATCCGATTGATCCTGGACGATGTGGGGGTCTGTCATCGCGACGCTCCTGCTCCGGCCGCCGCGATCATAGGCCCGGCGCGAGATAGAATTCCTGCGCCAGATCAATCCATGATTCGTATAAGAAAATTGCGCCTGCTGTCGCCAAACAGTCATGAAACTGTCCGTAAAGCGCAGCCCAACCGTCAAGGCCGGTGCCTAGAGTTCGCGCGGTCAAATGTCGCATGAACGGCTGGTTGGGGGTCGTATGCTGGTTTGTTCCGGCCTGACGAAACGGTTCGCATCACTGGCCGCCGTCGATGGCGTATCGCTCTCGATCGAGCGCGGCGAGATGGTTGGCATCATCGGACGGTCGGGCGCGGGGAAATCGACGCTGCTGCGCCTGCTGAACCGCCTCATCGAACCCAGCGACGGCAAGATCACCCATGGCGGCCAGGAGGTCACCGGCCTGAAGGGGCGCGACCTGCGCCTCTGGCGGGCGCACTGCGCGATGATCTTCCAGCAGTTCAATCTGGTGGAGCGGCTGGACGTGCTGACCAATGTGCTGGTCGGGCGCATCGCCCATCATGGCTTCCTCGGCTCCATGGCCAAGCGCTTCTCGGACGTGGAGCGGACCCAGGCGATCGAAGCCCTCGACCGGTTGGACCTGGCACCCCAGGCGCTGCAGCGGGCGGGAACCCTGTCCGGCGGACAGCAGCAGCGGGTCGCGATCGCCAAGGCGCTGGTGCAGGAGCCGGACATCATGCTGGCCGACGAGCCGATCGCCTCGCTGGACCCGGCCAACGCCAAGCGAGTCATGGACGCGCTGCGCACGATCAATCGCGAGGACGGCATCACCATCCTGGTGAACCTGCACACGCTTGATACGGCCCGCGCCTATTGCGACCGCATCATCGGGATGAGCCAGGGGCGCATCGTCTTCGACGGCCCGCCCGGGGCGCTGACCACGGACCGCGCCCGGGAGATCTACGGCCAGCAGGATCCCGCCGATCTGGACGAGAGCATCACGTCGACGGCGGTCGCCGCGGAGTAGGCGCCGCCGGGTCGGCCGGCGGCTGGATTTCACACAGGGAGAGAGGGATGAACAAGCTGTTTGGTTTGATCGCCGCGGCCGGGATGGCCACGGCCATGGCAACCGGGTCGGCGCTGGCCGACGAGTGGAAGGGCGAGTTCGACGAGCTGCGCTTCGGCATCCTGTCCGGCGAGAACGCCGCCGACGCCACCATGCGCTACACCCCGTTCAAGGAGTACCTGGAGCGCGAGCTGGGCGTGGACGTGAAGATCTTCACCGCCTCCTCCTATGACGGCGTGATCCAGGCCATCGCCGCCGACCAGATCGAATTCGCCTTCTTCGGCTCCTCCTCCTACGCCGCCGCCTATACCGAGACCGAGGGCGGCGTCACCCCGCTGCTGACCCGCATCAAGGACGACGGCACCACCGGCTACACCTCGGTGGTCGTGGTGCGGTGCGATTCCGGCTACGAGACGCTGGACGACCTGGAGGGCAAGGTCATGGCCTTCGCCGATCCGGACTCGACCTCCGGCTACGCGGTCCCCTACTTCAACCTCCGCAAGGAGGGCTACGATCCGGAGACCTATTTCTCCGCCACGCCGTTCTCCGGCGGGCATGAGATCGGCATCCTCGGCGTCTACAACGGCCAATACGACGCCGCCGCCACCTGGATCAACAACGACGCCGACGGCCGGCCCCAGCGCATGGTCGAGAAGGGCATGATCGAAGACGGCCAGATCTGCTGGATCTGGCGCTCGCCGGAGATCACCAGCGGCCCGTTCACCGCCCGCGCCAACCTGCCGCAGGATCTGATGGACGAGATGTCCCAGGCCGTGATGACGATTCCGGAGAACGATCCGGAAGCCTTCCTGGCGATGAAAGGCGGCCCGGACGCGCCGCAGGTCGGTTGGATCGAAGTGACCCATGAGCGCTATGACTGGATCGTCCAGATGCGCGAGGAGATCCGCGAGATCCGCCGCAACCGCGGCAGCTGATCACGCGGTCAGGTGACCCGCTGGCGGCCCGGCCAACCGTTCAGGCCGCGCCGCCAGCGTCCACCCGCCCCAGCCCCCACAGATCAGGCCGATGTCCGCACCTTCCCTATCGGCGCCGTCGGCGGCGGTCGTCGCGTTCCGCGACGACTACGCCGCCGCCCGCAGCCGGGCGCTGCGCAACCAGGCCATCTTCATCGTCGTCTTCCTGCTGTGCTTCCTGGCATCGGCAGCCATCGGCGAGTTCTACCCCGAGCGCATCCTGCGCGGCATCCCGCGGCTCGGCGAGTTCATCGCCAAGATCATCCCGGACCTCTCCTGGGAGACGCTCGGGGCAGATCTGGCGGAATGGTTCAAGCCCTGGAAGATCTGGCTCGGCCTGCTGCTCGAGACCATCCTGATCGCCTATCTGGCGACCCTGATCGGCATCGTCGCCGGTTTCACGCTCAGCTTCTCCGCCTCGCGCAACCTGGCGCCCAACACATGGGTGCTCTGGTTCAGCCGGCGCGCCCTGGAAATCGCGCGCACCGTGCCGGACCTGGTCTGGGCCCTGATCTTCGTCTTCTGCTTCGGCATCGGGCCCATGGCCGGCGTGCTGGCGATCGGGCTGCATGCCACCGGCGCTTTGGGCAAGCTCTATTCGGAAGCCAACGAGAACATCTCCATGCGCGCCGTGGAGGGCCTGCGCGCCGCCGGGGGAAGCTGGTGGCAGACGATCCGCTACGCGGTCGTGCCGCAGGTGCTGCCGAACATCCTCAGCTACTCGCTGCTGCGCTTCGAGATCAACGTGCGCTCCTCGACCATCATCGGCTTCGTCGGCGCCGGCGGGCTCGGGCAGGAGCTCAGGACCGCGATCTCCTTCCAGTACTACACCGACATCTCCGCCCTCTTCCTGATCATCCTGCTGACCGTCGTGGTGATCGACTTCTCCTGCGAGAAGGTCCGGCATCACTTCATCGGCCTCACGGAGCGCGCCCTGTGACCGCCTTGTCCGAGATCACCCAGGACCGCATCGACCGCGCCCGGGCCATGGCGCCCGAGGCTTTCCAGGCGCCGCTGCGCACGCGGTTGGCCCGTGCGGCGACCTGGGCCGTACTGATCGGCCTGACCGCCTATACGCTGGTCGACTTCAACTTCTCGCCGCAGCGCATCTGGCTCGGCCTGGGCCAGCTCGGCCATGTGATGAGCTTCATGTTCCCACCATATCTCTGGGAGGAATGGGACCTCTTCATGGAGCCGGTCATCGCGATCGGCGAGACCCTGGCAATGGCGTTCCTCGGGACCCTGCTCGGCGCCATGGTCGCGTTCCCGCTCGGTTTCCTGGGTGCGAAGAACATCATGCCGGTGGAATGGTTCCGGCTGCTCTCGCGGCGGGGCTTCGACATCGTCCGGGCCTTCGAGACGCTGGTGCTGGCGCTGATCTTCATCCGCGCCTTCGGACTCGGCCCATTGGCCGGCATCTTCGCCATCGCCGTTTCGGAAGTCGGCACGCTGTCCAAGCTGTTCGCCGAGGCGATCGAGAACACCGAGCGGCGGCAGGTCGAAGGCGTGCGCGCTGCCGGCGCCGACCGGCCGCAATCGATCCGCTTCGCGGTGCTGCCCCAGGTTCTGCCGGTGATGCTGTCGAACGTGCTGTACCAGTTCGAATCCAACACCCGCTCGGCGACTATCCTCGGCATCGTCGGCGCGGGCGGCATCGGCTTCCTGCTCTACGACCGCATCCGCATCAACGCCTGGCCGGAGGTGATGTCGATCGTCATCCTGATCCTTATCACCGTCTACATGATCGACAACCTGTCGGCCTGGCTGAGGATGAAGATCATCGGCAGGACGGAGACCGCCGCCTGATGGCCGCCGAGCCCGAGCAACCTCCGCCGCGTCGCGATCCCAGCCGCAAGCCGGCGCTGACGCAGGCACCGAACATCCATCCAACAGCGATCGTGACCGATTGCGAATTGGGGGATTGGACGGAAATCGGCGCCGGCACGTCGATGTCCCAGGTCGAGATGGGCGACTACTCCTACATCACCCGGCGCTGCGACATGGTCTGGTCGACCATCGGCAAGTTCTGCTCGATCGCCAATGACACCCGCATCAACCCGGGCAACCACCCCTCCTGGCGGGTCTCCCAGCACCATTTCTCCTACCGCGCCGCCGCCTATGGGCTGGGGGAGGACGACCGCGACTTCTTCGAGTGGCGCAAATCGCACCACGTCACGATCGGACATGACGTCTGGATCGGGCACGGCGCCGTCATCCTGCCCGGCAAGTCGGTGGGCGCCGGTGCAATCGTCGCGGCCGGGGCGGTGGTGTCGCGCGACGTGCCGGATTACACCGTGGTCGGCGGGGTGCCGGCGCGCCCGATCAAACGGCGCTTTACCGAGGCCCAGGCCGACGGGCTGTTGGCCCTGGCCTGGTGGGACTGGCCACGCGACCGGTTGAAGGCCGCTCTGGGCGACATCCGCGCCCTGTCAGTCGACGAATTCCTGGAGAAGTACGGGGCCTGATCGCGCCGTCAGGAAACCCTGCGACCGGCCCGCCATGCCGCCACGACGACCGGATGCCCGTCCGTCGGACGGATACGCAGCAGGTCCGCACGCAGGCCCTCGGCCACGCGGCCGCGATCGGTCAGCCCGGCCGCCCGCGCCGGATTGGCCGTCGCCATGGCGGTCGCCGCGGGAAGATCGGCGTCGATATCCGGGTCGTCGGCAATGCGGAACACCGCGTCGAGGATCGACCGAGGGACGTAATCCGACGCCAGCACATCGACCAGCCCTTCGACCAGCAGGTCCTTGACCGCCACGTTTCCGGATTGCGACCCGCCGCGCACGTAGTTCGGCGCCCCGGCCACGACGGTCAGGCCGTGCGCACGCGAATGCCGCGCGGCTTCCAGCGTCGTCGGGAACTCGGCGATGGTCGCGCGGTCGCGGACGGACTCCTCGACATGCTCGACGGTCGTGTCGTCATGGCTCATCAGCGGCAGGCCGTGCTCCTGGACCAGCGCGACAACCTCCCGCCGGATCACGTCTGCCACCGCGGCGGATTTGGCGATCGTCGCCTTCATTTCCGCCTCGACGTCTTCCCGGCTGCGCCCGGATTCCTTGATGCTTCTGCTTATGTAGGCCTCGACGTCGCGGCTCTGCCGGCCGCCCGGCGTGTGGTCCATCACCGAGGCCACGCGGACGATTGCGCGACCGATCGCCTGCCGCGTCAAATCGGGCGTCGCCGGGTCGATGACCTCGCAACGCAGATGCACCAGGTGTTCGGCCCGCAACATGCCGCCGGCCTCGGCCCGCTCCAGGGCCTCGATCATCGGCAGCAGGATCTCCCGGCGTTCCGGGTTCTTCCAGGCGGTCCCGACGCAGAGGGAATCGAAGACGGTGGTGATGCCGCCGCCGATCACCTGGGCGTCGTGGGACAGGGCCGCGGACAGGGCGTCCCAGCGGACATGGGTGCGCGGAAAGATGTGCTTCTCGAAATGGTCGGTGTGCACGTCGACAAGGCCCGGCATGACCAGGTCGCCACGGCAATCGACGGCCCCGGTTGGCACCGCATCGCCCTCCTCGACCTCCGTGATCCGCCCGCGATCGAGCGCGACACGCCCCGGGACGATCTGCTCGTCCAACACGAGGCGGGCGTTGGCCAGAACGCAGGATTCGGCATTCGTTTCAGTCGCTAGAACGGAATCCATCGCATGGTCCTGGAGCAGTAGGCGCCCCGCCGGCCGGCAGCACCTGTCGGCGGCGCAGTGTTGTAACGGTCGCTCGCCCGAGCGGCAACACGGACGGGACGCCCCTCTTGGTCTCAAGCAACGATAAGGCGGTCCTGTGGCAATGACGTTGCGGAAACGTCATGCGCCGATGACAGATCGGCGATGCCTTGAGTAGCGAGCGCTTTTTCAGCTCGCGCCGTCGGCTGCGATATCCGGGTTGCGGAACAGCACCACCGAAGTCGGCCGGTCGGGATCGCGCGACACGTCCCAGCGATAGATGCCGAACTTCACGTAGATGCTGTCGCCCTCGGCGACATTCTGACCGCGATAGGCGAAGGACAGCGCGCCGTCGACATACAGCCGGACGAAGCCGTCGGCTCCGTCCGACCAGTGGGCATGGACGCGCACGTCGTGCCAGCGCCCGCGCAGCGCCGCCGACGGGACGATGACGGGGTCCCGCCGAGGTTGCTGGTCGTGATCCCATTGGCTGAGCTTGTAGGCGTGGTCGAGCTTGACGCGCAGGTCGTCGGTGCCCCGGATGAACAGGTCCAGCGCGGGATGGCTGCCGGGGACCTTGAGCTGGAACAGCGTGATGCCCATGCCGTTCCGCGGGGCCGCGAAGTCCTCCGGGATGAAGACCTCGATCCGGTACCAGCTGCCTTCGCCGGACTGTTCGTCGAAGGGCCGCTTTTCCGCAACCGATGTCAGCTCCGCGCGCTCCCGGTCCAGGGCACAGTCGTCGACATGGCCGCGGCGCGCGCAGTCGCCCGGCGCCACCTCAAACCGGAAAACCGGTCTATCGGCGCTCTCGTCGATGACCCGGACCCCGTGATCGGCGACGCCGTCCTCGATCTCGAACCCCTCCGGCAGCGAGCCTTCGGCGACCGAGATCCCGATGAAGCACGCGATCAGGACAACGGATGCGACGATGGCGCCATAGATGGCCGGTGAGAGGGATTTCGGCATGGAGTCGGGGTGCCCTTGAAGAATTCATCCCATCTCGGGAAAACGGCCCAGAACCTTACAAATTCCGCGATGCCGGCGCCAGCGCTGGGACCCCGCGAGATTGGCCGAAACGTGGTGTCAGGTCCGTCTGGCGGACGGCGCGTGACGGAAGATCCAAAACCGGTGCAGCAGGAAGTTGACGGCGGTCATCAGGATGACGGTGCCGACATAGGCGGCATAGAAGCCAAGAACGATGTTCAGGCCCGCGAACAGGGCCTGCCCGAGGATGACCGTCACCACCTTGGAGGCATGAAAGCGCAGGAACGCGGCAGCGAACGTCGTCCGCTCCGCGGCCATCCGCCAGGTGAAGAAATAGGACAGCAGGAAATTGGTCTCGATCGCCAGGATCGACGCCAGCAGGAAGACAGGCTGATCCCCCAGCCCGAATTCTTCCCGCAGCACCGCCGCGACCGCCAGCGGCAGCACGAAGGTGAACCCGCCGACCATAAGGAAGCGGATCAGAGGGGAGCGCCAGGCGCGGCCCAGCAGGGCGCCGGTGGACCGGGTCACTTCGGCAACCATACCTGCAGATCCCATTTCCAATCACTGTCCTCATAGGCCAGCACCCAGCCCTCTTCGGCCGCGGCGTGCCACCTGTCGCTCAGCGCCGGTTGGTAGGAGCGGCTGGACAGCAGCACCACCGCGTCCACGGTGCCGTCGCCCAGCAGTGCCGGATCCCGGTTCCTGGCAAGCCGGACGTCGCGATAGGCGCCGATTCCCTCGGTCAGGCAGGCGAGCGGTTCCTCGGTGAGCACGGTGCGGCCGGCCAGCGTTTGCCCGACGCCGTCACGGTAGCGGTTGAGCACGCCGTCATCCCATCCGGACCGGATGACATAGCCGCCGACATTGCCGACGACGATCAATGCGGCCAGCGCCAAGGCGGCGTTCCGGCGGCGTCCGCCCCGCCGAAAGGCCAACGCGAGCGCGGCCCCGACGAAGGCGCAGGCCGGCACGAACACGATGAAGTAATAGTGCGGATTGCGCAGCTCGATCAGCAGGAGCCCGAGGAAGGATGCGGCGAGCCAGCTCGCCAGAACGACCATGAGCTGGAGGTCGGCGCGGCGCAGCACCTCCTCCGCGCGACCGGCAATGGCTTCGCGCGCAACGAAGAGAAGGGTCAACCCGGCGCCGGCCAGGCCGAGCGCGGCAACCAGAAGCGACGGCCAGAACACGCCATAGGCGGCAAGGAAGATGTCGACGGCTTCGGACAGCGACAGGTTCACGCCGGCCGACCGGGTCTGCCCGGTCACCCGGGAGAGCTGGTGCAGCGTGTGCTCCAGGAACAGGTCGCCGCCGCGGGCGTACTGCCAGAGCACATAGGCGACGACGATTCCGGCAATGGTGGCCCCGGTGACGAACAGGGCGCGGCGGCGCATCGGGAAGAGCGCGAACAGGATCGCGACCTCGATCACGGTCCACGCGCCGATATGCTTGAAGATGATCGCCGCGCCGCCGAACAGCCCGGCCAGCACGGCCATGCCGATGCGATTGTCGCGCAACACCATCAACAGCGCGGCCTGCAGCCCGATAACAAACAGGAACTGGACGTTCTCGAACCAGCCGATCCGGTTGGACAGGAAGGTCCACAGATCGATCTGGATCAGCGCGACGGCGCCGACGCCGACGAGCAACGGTAGGCGGGCCCAGAAGACCACTGCGCTGAACAGGCAGACCATGGCGATCTGAAAGGCGCCGGCGTTGATCACCCGCGCCAGCCAGATCAGATCGACATCGGCCAGGATGCGCGCCACGCCGCCGACCAGCCAGAAGTAGAAAGGCGGGTGAAATCCGTAGAACCCGCTGTCCACGGTTTCATCGGCGAGCAGGCGCACCTCGCCATGATCGCGCACTCCTTCGCAGATGCACAGATAGACTGACTCGTCCCACTCTAGTCCAGGGAATGCACCGATACCTTTCAGATGGATTAAAATTGCATTAACGAAGATGAACAACGTTGACGACCAGGCCGCAATATTTAGTTGAATGGGCGATCTGGATACTATGGTGCGGCGCAACATGTTCAGCTATATCATCCCAACACGTGATGAAGTTCATTCGATATCAAGCGTTGTTTCATCGCTGTGTCAATCTATAGCTGGCAGCGGCCCGCAGGAAACGCGTCCCGAAGTCCTCATCGTGGACGATTCCGACACCTGGGACACCGTGAATGCCGCCTATCACACTGCGTCCGCCTGGCCCGCCGTCAAGTTCAGCGCCGTGCATCGGCCGGTCGAGCGGCGCAACGGCTTGACCGGCGCCATCCTGACCGGCCTGAGGGCGGCCGAGCACGATCGCGCGATCGTCATGGACGGCGACGGCCAGCACCCCACCTCGGCGGTATCGGAGGTTGCCAGCCGGCTGTCGGACGGCTGGAGCCTTGTCCTCGGCAGTCGCTATCGGCTCGCCGACGGCGATAGCGGATTGTCGAACCGCGTACGGCGCGCCGGGTCCCGGTTTCTGAATGCCAGGCTGCGGGCCTCCCTGAAACTGGGGCCGGAATGCACCGATCCGCTGACTGGGCTGTTCGGCGTCGACCGGACTCAGATCCGCCTGCCGGCCAGCGGACATGGCGGCTGGAAGGCGGCCTTTCTCATCCTCGCCCGGAACCGGTCATCGGCACGCTTCACCGAGGTCGGCTATCGCATGGAGAAGCGATCGGCCGGCGAGTCCAAGCTCAACCCGATGACGGCACTGCGCATTCTCTGGGAGTTGCACAGGGCGCGCGCCGGGGAGGTCGATCCGTGACGGCGCGCCGGGTCGCGATCGTCATGCCGGCCCTCGCGGTCAATGAACGGATCGCCGCGGCGGTCGACAGCTGGAAACCCCTGGCTCAGACCCATGCGCTCACCGTGATCGTGGTCGCCGATCGCGACGATGGGCTCGACCGGGCGCGAGACTGGGCCGATCTGCGCATGGAGATCTGCCCACGGCCGCCCGGATGGCTGGGCCGGGACGCCAATTACCGCCGGTCGCGCGGCCTCGCCATGGCGCTGGATATCGACGCCGAATTCGTCCTGTTCACCGACACGAAGGTCCGCGCGACGCCTCAGGCGATCGCGCGGCTGACCGAATGGATGGCCCTGCCCGACCAAGCCGGCCGGTTGGAGGCATTGGGGGGCTGCTATTTCGACCCCTCGACGGGAAACGGGCTGTCGCGATTGCTGGCGCTGTATGCCGATCACGCCCTGATCCGCAAGAACCCGCAATTCCCGGAGCACGGAGTCGCGCTGAGCAAAGACCATGCGGAGGCCGGCGACAGTTGGCCGGTCACCGGCGCGCTGCTGCTGACCAGGCGTTCCGCGAGGGCCTTGCAGGAGGCCGGCGGGTTTCCGGCAGAGTTTCGTGTCTCCTACGAGGACTACTCCGCCGTTCAGGTCATGCTTGACCAGGGAGTCACGGTCCTGTGCGACGGCCGGTTCCTGGTCGCCCACGCCAACCGGACCGGACTGGTCGACCTGATCCGCGAATACATGCGCACCGGCTGGGCCGCGGCACAATTCCGCCGCCGGTTTCCGGATTCGGCGATGGGCCGCCGCCGGGCCGGCCAGGCCACCGCGCTGATGGTCGCGACGGCGATCGGCCTGCCGGCCGCCATCATCGCGCCGGCCGCGACGATCACGGCTGGGCTCGGCTTCATGCTGGTCTTCGGCGTCGTGAACGCCGTCGTTTCCCGCCGCCTGACGGCGCTGGCTTTCGGCGTGGTGTTCTGCATCAGCGCCATCAGCTTCGCCTCGGGCTATGCCCATTTCCACCTGCGCGGCGGTCGGCTGGGGCCGGCCGATGCGAGGCTGTACGCCATGCGGTGACCGCGACCAAAACGGGCCGTTGTGCCCGAGAACCCGGGCTTCGCGATGCCGCCGGATGGAGCTCGAGACCTGTCCACAGGGCCGCTCATGAGCGGCCGCAGCAGGGATCTGCACCATGACGACCCCGCGTATGACCAAGGTCTATCCGATCGTCCTCGCCGGCGGCAGCGGCACGCGGCTGTGGCCGCTGTCGCGGTCGGGCCAGCCCAAACAGTTTCTGCCGCTCTTCCCCGGACCAAATCTGCTCGATCAGACCATCAACCGGGTGTCCGACCGCCGCAGCTTTCAGCCGCCTCTGGTGGTCTGCAATGCCGGCCACGCCGACACCATTCGTGCCCAGCTCGGAGAGCCCGGTGGCGGCCATTACGACCTGCTCATCGAGCCGACAGCGCGGGACACCGCGCCGGCCATCGCCGCCGCGGCCCTGCTGGTCGAGGCGCTCGAGCCGGAGGCCCTCGTGCTGGTGCTGCCATCCGATCACGTAATCCGCGACACCGCCCGCTTCGCCGAGGCGCTGGCGGCGGCGGTGGGCCCGGCCCGCGCCGGTGCGATCGTCACTTTCGGCATTCCGCCGCGCTACGCCGAGACCGGCTATGGCTACATCGGGCGTGGGGACGCGCTGGACGGTTCGGGCCTGGCCTTCGCGGTCGACCGGTTCGTCGAGAAGCCACCTGAAGACGTCGCCGCGCAGTATGTGGCGAACGGGCGCTATTTCTGGAATACGGGAATGTTCCTGTTCCGCACCGACCGGCTGCTGGCCGAGCTGGCGACCCACGCGCCGGCCATTCTCGCCGCCAGCGAACGGGCGGTCGAGGGCGGGCGGCGTGAGGCCGGCGGGCTGCATCTGTGCGAATCCGGCTTCTCCGCCGCGCCCAGACTGTCCTTCGATCATGCGGTCATGGAGCACACGCGGACCGCGGCGGTGGTTCCCGGGCGGTTCGACTGGAACGATCTGGGCTCATGGTCGGCGCTCTGGGATCTCGATAACAAGGATCGGCTTGGCAACGTGGTGATCGGCAACGCGGTGACCGGCAATGTCAGCGGCTCCTATGTCCGCAGCTCGGGGCCGTTGGTCGCGGTCGACGAGGTCGAGGATCTGATCGTCGTGGCCACCGACGACGCCGTCCTGATCGTGCCCCGTGACAAGGCTCAGAACATCAAAACCCTCGTCGCGCGCCTTGAATCCGAAGGGCGGCTGACACCGTCCGATAGCCTGACACCCTTGCCCAAGGCCTCCTGAGTCCTGGCGATGCTCCGGTTAACCGCGTCCCCGGGCGATCCTGTCGTCGAGGCGGGCATCCTGGAGGCCGGCCGGTTCCTGGTGGATGAGGATGGCCGCACCGGGGAAAGCCTCGGCCAGGGCCGTCTCCACGGCATCGGCGATGTCGTGCGCCTCGTTCAAGGTCAGCGTGCCGTCAAGCTCGAGATGCAGCTCGATGAAGGTGGTGGTTCCCGAACTGCGCGTCCGCAGATCGTGCAGGCCGCGCACCCGGGCGTCGGCGCGCACGACCGCTTCGATCCGCGCCCGGTCGCCCTGGGGCAGTTCCCGGTCCATCAGCAGGTCGAGGGCCTTGCGCCCGACCAGCATCGCATTCACCAGCAGGTAGGCCGCGATCGCCAGGGCCACCAGCGGGTCCAGCCACACGATGCCGGTGTTGGCATAGGCGATCAGCGTGGCGATCACCGCCAGGTTGATCAGCAGGTCGCCCTTGTAGTGCAGGCTGTCCGCCGCCACGGCCAGGGAGCCGGTGACGCGGACCACATGGCGCTGAAATAGCACCAGGCCGGCGGTCGCCACGATCGACAGGACCATCACCGCGATGCCGACCGTCGTGGTCCGCAGGGGCTCCGGGTCGATCAGCCGGTCGGCCGCCTGGAACACCACGAACAGGCCCGACCCGGCAATGAACGCCGCCTGGGCCAATGCGCCCAGCGGCTCGGCCTTGCCGTGACCGAACCGGTGGGAACGGTCCGGCGGCCGCAAGGCGTGGCTGACGCTGACCAGTACGATCGCCGACGCGGCCACGTCCACGAAGCTGTCGAGCAGCGAGGAGAGGATGGTGACCGAGCCGGTGATCAGCCAGGCGGCCAGCTTGGCGACGGCCAGCACCGCCCCGATGGCGACGCTGGCATAGGTCGCGCGCCTCCGCAGTTGGTCGGACCGCGCCGCGTCGGTCCGGTCTTGGGGCGGCGATGTCACGCTAGCAGCACCGGTTCATGGGTTGCGACGGAACGATCGGTCGGATGATCGATGGCCTAACCTGTTGGGACACCACCATGATCGGCCGCAATCTAAGGCCGATCGGCGCGAATGCGAACGGATTCCGGAATTCGGCCTTGAAAAAAATACGAACGGTCGTATTTTTTAATCATGAGGAAGGGCGAACGCACACGGGCCGCGGTCCTGGACCACGCGATTGCGGTGGCAAGCTGCAAGGGGCTGCAGGGCCTCAGCATCGGCAGCCTGGCGGCCAAGGCCGGCCTGTCGAAGAGCGGTCTGTTCGCGCATTTCGGTTCGAAGGAATCGCTGCAACAGGCCGTTCTGGAGGAGGCGGTGGAGTCCTTCGTGCGGGAGGTCATCGCCCCGGCGCTCCTGGTCCCCAGGGGCGTGGGGCGGATCCGTGCCTGTTTCGAGAACTGGTTGGAATGGACCAGCAACAGCCGGTTTCCCGGCGGCTGCCCGCTGATGGGCGCGACCTTCGAGCTGGACAGCCAGCCCGGCCCGCTTCGGGACTATGTCGCCGCTCAGCAGGGCCGCTGGCTGTATTCGCTGGCGCGCATGGTGCGCTCGGCGATCAAGGCCGGAGAGCTGTCGCCCGAGACCGATCCCGACCGCCTGGCCTTCGAAATCAACGGGGTCGGGCTCGCCCATAATTTCTCATGCCGGCTGTTGGAAGATCCCAACTGCACGACCTATGCCCGCACGGCATTCGACGACCTGATCGACCGCGCCCGCGCAAAACAGGCCTGACGAGAGAGCACTCGAGGGAACCCAGATGATCCAGCACCGTGAATCGCACCCAGAAAAAAGCACGACCGTTCGTTCTAATGCCCGGAGGCCCGTCCACGGACTTCGCCGGGGCGGCGGCGCCGGCCGGCTGGTGCGCCGTCATGGCCGGCGCCTGGCGGCGCATTTCGGGCGGAAGCCGGGCCTGCTGACGGCGGGCGCGGAATCCGGCGGCGAGCGGCTGATCGTCGGCGTGCTGACCCTCATCGCGCTCGCATACGGGATCGCCGTGCTCGCCCGGGTTTACACCCAGTACGGGCTTTGACCCCGCCGGTGCCGCTGCAGGCTAGGGATAGAGGCGTTCGGTCCGCCAGCCGCCACCGACCGGCGCATAGACGAGACGGTCGTGGAGCCGGAACTGCCGGTCGCGCCAGAACTCGATGCGCCGCGGCACGAGCCGGAACCCGGACCAATGCGGCGGGCGCGGGATCTCGCCGATCGGGTAGCGCGCGGTCACCCGGGCGACCTGCTTGATCAACTCGCCGCGTCCGCTCAACGGACGCGACTGCGCCGACGCCCAGGCGCCGATCTGCGAGCCCCTCGGGCGGCTGTGGTAATAGGCATCCGCTTCGGCGTCGGTGACCGGCGTGACCGGGCCTTCGATACGGATCTGCCGGCGCAGGCTCTTCCAATAGAAACACAGCGCGGCGTTGGGATTGGCCAGCAATTCCCCGCCCTTGCGGCTTTCCAGATTGGTGTAGAAGACGAAGCCGCGCTCCGGCGCTTCAGGCCCGTCGACGCCCTTCAGCAGCACCATGCGCGCCGAGGGCACGCCTTCGGCGGTCGCGGTGGCCAGGGTCATCGCATTGGCGTCGTTCGGCTCGCTCCGCTCCGCCTCGGCGAACCAGGTCGCGAACAGGTCGAACGGGTCGTCCGCGGCGGCCAGCTCCGGCTCGGAATCCGGGTCCACCGCCATTTCGCTTTGCTCGGCCATCACTTATTTTCGTCACAGTTGCGCCTATCTTGGTCCGTACAATAGGTTGGTGCGTGGGATTGTCCAACGCATGACCGGCCAGGTTGGCCGCATGCGTCCGCCGCGCCGCACAGAAGTTTCCCGTGCTCCAGGAGGCACCAGACATGAACGCTAAAGCCCTCGTTCCGGCCGTGCTCGCGGCCTTCATTCTGGCCGGTTGCTCCCAGGGCGCTGGCGACAAGCAGACATTCGGCACCATCGGTGGCGCGGTCGCCGGCGGCCTTCTCGGCGCGCAGTTCGGCAGCGGCACCGGTCAGCTGGTCGCGACCGGCGTCGGCACCCTGCTCGGCGCATGGGCCGGCAGCGAGATCGGCGCCTCCCTGGACCGCGCCGACCAGGCCTACGCCCAGCAGGCGGCGCAGTCTTCGCTGGAAACCTCGCCCACGGGCACGCCGACCACCTGGCGCAATCCGGATTCCGGCAACTACGGCACCATCACGCCGACCAACACGGTCCCGCGCGGCAACAGCTACTGCCGGGACTTCACCCAGACCATCTATGTCGAAGGGCGTTCTGAGACCGCGACGGGCACCGCCTGCCGCAATCCGGACGGCACCTGGAGCATCGCAAACCAATAAGCTCCGACGGGGGGGTGATCAATCACGATCAAACCCCCGCGATCTTGGGGTCTTTTCGGTCCTTTCGGGGATTGCGGGCAGGTGCCCGCATCGCCATCTGATACGACGGGCGCGCCGTGACATCGCGGCGCGTCGAGACATTGACCTTGGCATTGCAACAGGTTTCCTGGGGGCTGAATGCGCGATCCTTACGAGGTTCTCGGCGTATCCCGCTCGGCGAGCGACGCGGATATCAAGAAGACCTATCGCCGCCTCGTGAAGGAGACCCATCCCGACCTCAATCCAGGCGACAAGAAGGTCGAGCAGCGCTTCAAGGAGCTGTCCTCGGCGTATGACCTGCTGAGCGACAAGAAGAAACGCGCCCGCTATGACCGCGGCGAGATCGACGCGGAAGGACGCGAGCGGCCGGAATACGCCTTCCATCGCGCCTATGGCGATGCCGGACGGACCAGCAGGGCCAGCGCGGGCGCCGGGGCCGGCGGCAGCACGTTCTCCGCCCACGACATCTTCGACGAGCTGTTCGGCCGCACCTCCCTGAAGACCAAGGGCGCCAACATCTCCTACACGTTGTCGGTAGACTTCCTGGAGGCGGCGCGCGGCGGCAAACGACGTGTCGTGCTGTCCAGCGGCCGCAATCTGGAGGTCAACATCCCGCCCGGAACCGAGAACGGCCAGACCCTGCGGCTCAAGGGCCAGGGCCTGCCCGGCATGGGCGGCGGCCCGAGCGGCGACGCGCTGATCGAGATCCGGGTCGGCACCCACCCCTATTTCAGCCGCAAGGGCAACGACATCGTGGTCGACGTGCCGGTGACCCTCCATGAGGCAGTGCTGGGCGCCAACATCCAGGTGCCGACGATCGACGGCAAGGTCGCGGTGAAGGTGCCGCGCGGCGCCAATTCCGGCACCCGGCTGCGACTGAAGGGCAAGGGCATCGCCGGGCCGGGCGGCGCCCGCGGCGATCAATACGTGAAGCTGACGATCATGCTGCCGGACAGCCCTGACGCGGAGTTGACCAACTTCGTCGGCCGGTGGAAGGCCGACAAGGCCTATAATCCGCGCAAGAAGGCCGGGCTGGACTGACGCCGCAAGGGCGGACCCGTCAGCCCCCCGCCCGCTGGTCCAGCCTGACCGGTTTGGCCGCCGGCTCCTGTTCCTCGACAAAGAGCTCCGAGAGCGGAACATCGAGCACTGAGTGCTGGCCGTCCTCTGCCGCCTTCAGCAGGTTTTCGACCCGCTGTTCGTGGGAGGGATGGCCGGCGACCGCCCCTTCCGCGCCACGCAGCCCGATCTGAAGGGCCGTCAGCAGGTCCTGCAGGGTCGCGGTCGTGGGATCGCGGGCCAGCAGCCAACGGTCATTGGCGGTCTTCTCCACGAACCGTGCCTGGCGCAGCTGGGCCAGCAGATCCTCCAGGATCACCACTTGAACCGGCAATTGCCGCAGCAGGGCTTTGCGCTTGAGCCCTCCGCCGGTTTTCGACGCGAGCGCCAGTTCGCGCAGCACCGCGAAACCGAGCATGACCCGTTGCGCCGGCGCCGTCGCGCCCGCCTCGCTGCCGAACAGCCGGTCGGCCCGCCAATCCGGCAGTGCGGCGGCGATCAGCGCCCCGATCAGCACGATCGACCAGGCGACGTAGAGCCAGACCAGGAAGATCGGCACCGTCGAGACGGCGCCGTAGATGGTCTCGTAGACCGGGAAGGCCGCCAGATAGGCCGCGAACCCGCCCTTGGAGATCTCGAACAGCGTCGCCGCCACCAGCCCGCCGACGGCGGCGTCGCGGGCCTGTACCGGCCGGTTGGGGATGATCCAGTAGAGCGCCGTGAAGCCGACGAATTCGAAGACGCCGGGCAGCAGCCCGACAAAGGGCTGGAAGCTGAGCACCTGGCTGCCGAGCTCTGATTGAAGGACGAACTGCCCGGTGATCGACAGGCTGGCGGCGAACATCACCGGGGTCAGGGTCAGAATCGCCCAGAAGGACAGCAGCCGCACCAGCCAGGGCCGCGACTCGCGCACCCGCCAGATGCTGTTGAAGGCGCCCTCGATGGTCGCCAGCAACAGCACGGCCGTCACCACCAGCCCGACAAGCCCGACCGAGGTCAGGCGCCCGGCATTGGAGACGAACCGGTCGAGGTATTCCTGCACCGCGGTGCCGACCTGCGGCACCAGATTGTCGAAGATCAGCCGCTGGGCGCTCGCCTCGATGTCCTGGAAGGCCGGAAAGGCACTGACGACGCCGATGGTGATGGTCATCAGCGGCACCAGTGCCAGCAGAGATGTGTAGGTCAGGGCCGCCGCGGACTGCGGGCAGCGGTCCTCGGAAAACCGCCGTGCCGCGTAGCCGAGAAAGCGGCCCGATTCGGCCGCCATGCGCCAGGCGCGCGACCACCCTTCCTGGCTCTTGGAGCCGCTCAAACCACGGGCTCCCGCCGCGTCGACAGGCGCCGTCGGGCCGGTTTGACCGCCCTATCCATTGGTGTAGGATCAGCGCTCCCGAACCGGGCCTGGATCCCCTTACGAGGCAGTCGCATGACCGTTCCCTCCCCCCTCATGGCCGGCAAGCGCGGGCTGATCATGGGCGTTGCCAATGATCGCTCGATCGCCTGGGGCATTGCCAGCGCCTGCGCTGCGCAGGGGGCCGAATTGGCGTTCACGTTCCAGGGTGAAGCCTTGGCCCGGCGTGTCAAGCCGCTTGCCGAGTCGGTCCGGTCCGAGCTGGTGCTGCCGTGCGACGTCACCGACGAGGGCAGCATCGACGCGGTGTTCGAGACGCTGAACGAGGCCTGGGGCTCGCTAGATTTCCTGGTGCACGCGATCGCCTTCTCCGACAAGTCGGAGCTGGACGGACTGTACCTGGACACCACGCGGGAGAACTTCCTCAAGACCATGGATATCTCCTGCTACAGCCTGACCGCAGTCGCCCAGCGGGCGGTGCCGCTGATGGCCGAAGGCGGCAGCATCCTCACCCTGACCTATTACGGCGCCGAGCGCGTCATGCCGCACTACAACGTCATGGGCGTCGCCAAGGCGGCGCTGGAGGCCAGCGTGCGGTATCTGGCGGTCGATCTCGGCGGCCGCGGCATCCGCGTCAACGCCGTCTCGGCCGGCCCGATCAAGACGCTGGCGGCCAGCGGCATCGGCGATTTCCGCTACATATTGAAGTGGAACGAGTTGAACGCGCCGTTAAAGCGCAACGTCACCACCGACGAGGTCGGCGGCGCCGGCCTCTACCTGCTGAGCGATCTGGGCAGCGGCGTCACCGGTGAGGTGCACCACGTCGATTGCGGCTATCACACCGTCGGCATGGTCGCGGTGGACAGCGCCGCCGACACCGCCGAGCTGCTCCAGGGCCTGGCGCCCAAGGACTGATGACGATCGACATCCGCCACGCGACGGCGGCGGATCGCGATGCGCTGGCCGAGCTGTTCCACGACATGGACCGGCATTACTGGGGCGACGACGCGCCGTCCCCGGATGAATGGCGCCGGTTCCTCGACGCGGTGGTGCTGCCGGCCTCGAAGTCCTGCGAGATCGTCATCGCCGAGGAGAACGGCACGCTGATCGGGCTTGCCACATTCGCCATCGTCTATCCCGCCGTCGATCTGTCGGGCCAGATGTTCATGAAGGAGCTCTACACCACCGCCGCGGCGCGCAGCCAGGGGGTCGGGCGGCGGATCATGGCGTTCCTGGCCAGGCTGGCCGGTGAGCGCGGCTGCTCGCGCATCGACTGGGTGACCGAGCGCACGACGCCCCGCGCCATGGCGTTCTATGACCGCATCGGTGCGGAGCGCATGGACGAGCGGGTGTACTACCGCCTGACCGGCGACGCCTTGTCGGCCCTGGCCGGCGAGACCCATGGCCAGTAACAGCTTCGGCGACATCTTCCGCTTCACCACCTGGGGCGAGAGCCACGGGCCGGCGATCGGCTGCGTGATCGACGGCTGCCCGCCGCTGATCCCCCTGGACGAGACCGACATCCAGCCCTGGCTCGACCGCCGCCGCCCCGGCCAGTCGCGCCACACCACCCAGCGCCGCGAGCCCGACCAGGTGAAGATCCTGTCCGGCACTTTCGAGGGCAAGACCACCGGCACCCCGATCTCGCTGGTCATCGAGAACAAGGACCAGCGCTCCAAGGACTACAGCGAGATCGCACGCAGCTTCCGCCCCGGCCACGCCGACTACACCTATTGGGCCAAATACGGCATCCGCGACTATCGCGGCGGCGGCCGCTCCTCGGCCCGCGAGACCGCCAGCCGCGTCGCCGTCGGCGCCGTCGCCCGCAAGGTCCTGGGCGACGCCATCACCATCCGCGGCGCCCTGGTCTCCATGGGCACCGAGACCATCGACCGCGACGACTGGGACTGGGACGAGGTCGGCCGCAACCCGTTCTTCACACCGGATGCAGAGGCCGCCGGCCGTTGGGTCAAATACCTCGACGGCATCCGCAAGAAGGGCTCCAGCGTGGGCGCGGTGATCGAGGTGGTGGCCTCGGGCGTGCCCGCCGGCCTCGGCGACCCGATCTACCGCAAGCTCGACTCCGAGCTGGCCACCGCGATGATGACGATCAATGCGGTCAAGGGCGTGGAGATCGGCGCCGGTTTCGCCGCCGCGGCGCTGACCGGCGAGGAGAACGCCGACGAGATGCGCTCCGGCAATGACGGCCCGGCCCGCTTCCTCTCCAACAATGCCGGCGGCATCCTCGGCGGCATCTCCACCGGCCAGGACGTGGTCGTGCGTTTCGCCGTCAAGCCGACCAGCTCGATCCTCACCCCGCGCAAGACGGTGGACGTCGAAGGCCGCGAAACCGACATCGTCACCAAGGGCCGCCACGACCCCTGCGTCGGTATCCGTGCGGTGCCGGTCGGCGAGGCGATGATGGCGTGTGTGCTGGCCGATGCAGTGCTCAGGCAGCGGACGCTGAACCCGTCGAGCTGACCCGCCGGCCGACAAACCTGATTTCATGGGAACTGATCGATGACGTTTGCCAGATACCCAAGCCTCAAGGACACGGTCGTCTTCGTGAGCGGCGGTGCGTCCGGCATCGGCGAGGAGATCGTGCGCGCCTTTGCCGAGCAGGGCTCGCGGATCGGCTTCGTCGATATCGATGCCGAGCGCGGTGGTGCGCTTGCGGATGAGCTTGCCGAGGCGGGTACGGCCGTCCACTTCGAGGCCTGCGACTTGCGGGACATCGATGCGCTGAAGGCCGCCTTCGCAGCGCTACAGGAGGCGATCGGGCCGGCGACCGTGCTGGTCAACAACGCGGCGCGGGACGATCGGCATGGTTGGGAGGACGTGACGCCGGAGTATTACGACGAGCGGATCGCCACCAATATCCGGCACATGTTCTTCGCGACCCAGGCGGTTGCGCCGGGCATGATCGCGGCCGGCAAGGGTTCGATCATCAATATGGGCTCCAATTCCTGGTGGGAATCGGCGGGCGGCATGCCGGCCTACACGACGGCCAAGGCGGCGGTGCATGGCATGACCCGGTCCTTCGCCCGCGATCTCGGCCGGCACCGCATCCGGGTGAATACCATCGTCCCCGGGTGGATCATGACAGAGCGGCAGAAGGAGCTGTGGGCAACGCCGGAGGCGCTGGAGCGACACCGTGAGAACCAGTGCCTGCCGGATTTGATCGAGCCGGTCTATGTCGCCCGCATGGTGCTGTTCCTGGCCTCCGACGACGCCGCCATGTGCACCGCCAACAACTACATGGTCGAGGCCGGATCGATCTGATTGCCCGCGTGGACGCAGCCGACGCGCCATGGTTTAACTCTCAGCCGCAAGCCCCCGGCCGAACCGTGAAGGATCGTTGCCGATGCCCCAGCCAGATCATGTCATGGACCTGCCGGTGCCCGACCCGGACGGGCTCGAGGAAGACCTGCAGGCCTATTTCGCCAAGTGCCAGGAAAAGCTGGGCCTGGTGCCCAACGTCCTGAAGGCCTACAGCCTGCGACCGGCCAAGCTGCGCACCTTCATCGCGCTCTACAACGAGCTGATGCTGGGCGACAGCGGCCTCTCCAAGCTGGAGCGGGAGATGATCGCGGTCGTCGTGTCGTCGGCCAACCACTGCTATTATTGCCTGGTGGCGCATGGTCAGGCGGTGCGGCATTTCTCCGGAGATCCGGAGCTCGGCGAGATGCTGGTGATGAACTACCGGGTCGCGCCGCTGGAGCCGCGTCAGCGGGCGATGCTGGACTTCGCCTGGAAACTGACCACCGCGCCGCACACGATCGTCGATGCCGACCGCGCCGGTTTGCGCGAGCACGGATTTGCCGAGGAAGACATCTTCGACATCTGCGATGTCGTCGGGTTCTTCAACATGTCGAATCGGGTGGCGACCGGCGTCGATATGATGCCCAACCGAGACTATCACGCGATGGATCGATGAGACTCTGGCGCATTCTGGTCGGCGGCTTCGCCGTCATCGGCCTCCTGTCCGTCCTGGCGGTCATCGCCGTCTTCGCCGTCACCTTCAGCCTGCTCGGTTCTGCCGGCGTGCCGCCGGCGCCGCCGGAGTCCATCGTGCTGCGGCTCGATATGCGCACGGGGCCGCCGGACCGGCAACCGCAGGACCCGCTGTTCGGCCAGCTTGGCGGCCGGGGCACCACGCTGCGGGAGCTGGTGCGGGCCATCGACCTGGCCCGCGACGACCAGCGGGTCGTCGGGATCGTCGGCCATTTCGACGGCGACGCCTTCGGCATGGCGACGGCGCAGGAGCTGTCCGCGGCGCTGGCCCGCTTCCACGAAAGCGGCAAGTTCACCATCGCCTATGCCGACACCCTGGGCGAATCGGGCGCCGGCAACGTTGCCTACTATCTGGCGTCCGGGTTCGACGAGGTGTGGATGCTGCCGCTTGGCACGCTGGGCCTGACCGGATTTCGCGCCGAGATGCCGTTCGCCCGCGAGGCGCTGAACGATTTCGGCATCGATCCGCAATTCACCCGGCGCGGCGACTACAAGAATTTCTCGGAGATGTTCACCGAGCGGGACTTCACCCCGGCCAACCGGGAGATGACCGAGAGCCTGATCGGCGACCTGTTCGACCAGTTGATCGCCGGCATCGCCGGCCATCGCGACATCGTCGAGGGGCGGGTGCGTGGCCTGGTCGATGGCGCGCCGTTCACCGCGGCGGAAGCGGTCGAATTCGGGCTGATCGACCGGCTGGCGACACGCCAGGACCTGCGCGATGAGATCAAGGCCCGGGCGGGCGAGGAATCCGGGACCCTGAGTGCCCGGGAGTACCTCGCGGTCGCGCCGTCGGACGAGTCCGAGGAGCGGGCCCGGATCGCCCTGGTCTACGCCTACGGCACCGTCGCGCTGGGCAATAACGGCGATTCGGCCCTGGCCGGACAGGTCATGGGCGCGGACACCGTCGCCGGCGCGATCAACGAGGCGATCGACGACGATAGCGTCCAGGCGATCGTCCTGCGCATCGACAGCCCCGGCGGATCGCCGGTGGCCTCGGAGATCATCGGCGGCGCCGTCGACCGGGCGGCGGCGGAAGGCAAGCCGCTGATCGTCTCCATGGGCGAGGTGGCGGCCTCGGGCGGATACTGGATCGCCGCCGGCGCCCAGCAGATCGTCGCCCAGCCGGCGACGATCACCGGATCGATCGGCGTCGTGTCCGGCAAGTTCGATACCGAGGATCTCTGGGACGACATCGGCATCAACTGGGGCAGCGTGCAGCGCGGCCGCAACGCCGATCTGTGGTCGGCGACCTCGGGCTTCTCACCGACCGGCGCCAACCGCCTGGATGCGCTGATCGACGATATCTATTCCCGCTTCCTCGACCGGGTCGCCGCCGGGCGCGGCATGGATCGCGCGGAGGTCGACGCGGTCGCGCAAGGCCGGGTGTGGACCGGCGCCCAGGCCCAGACCCGTGGCCTGGTCGACCAGCTCGGCGGGTTGTCGGTGGCCTTGGACGCCGCCCGGACCGCCGCCGGTGTGGCGCCGGAGGCCGGCACCGACCTGGTCATCCTGCCGCGCCGCCCCAACCCGTTCGAACAGCTCTTCGAGCTTGCCGCCGGCGGTGGCCTCGACAGCGCCCGACGGCTGGACGCTGCGGCCGAGCGGCTGGAGCCGTACCTTCAGACGTTGGCACCGGTTTTGGATGAGCCGGGAACGCAACTCCTGCGCATGCCGGAGTTGGTGATCCGCTAGGCGGCCGCCCGGTCGCGGCTGCCGGCGATCAGGTATTCGACGTTCCCCTCGGGCCCGGTGATCGGGCTCTCCGTCACGCCCTGGACCGTCCAGCCCGGTTGCGCCGCGAGCCAGTCTTCGATGTGCCGGCACACCTTGGCGCGCTGGGAGGGGTCGCGGACCACGCCGCCCTTGCCGACCTGGCCGCGGCCGACCTCGAATTGCGGCTTGATCAGCGCGACGAGGCGGGCGCCCGGCGCGGCCAGCGCCATTCCGGCCGGCAGAACCTTGGTCAGGCTGATGAAGCTGGCGTCGCAGACGATGATGTCGACCGGCTGCGGGACGAGGTCAGCGGTCAGGTTGCGGGCGTTGGTGCGTTCCAGAACCACGACCTGATCATGCTGGCGCAAGGTCCAGGCCAACTGCCCATGGCCCACATCCACGGCATAGACCCGGGCGGCGCCGTGATGCAGCAGCACGTCGGTGAAGCCGCCGGTCGAGGCGCCGATGTCCAGGCAGACCCGGCCTGCCGGGTCGATGCCGAATTCGGCAAGCCCCTTCTCAAGCTTCAGCCCGCCGCGGCTGACCCAAGGATGGCCGCGGCCCTTGACCGACAGGTCGGACTCGGTGGGCAGGGTCTCCCCGGGCTTGGCGACCCGCCGGGTGCCGGCATAGACCGCGCCGGCCATGATCAGCGCCTGGGCCTTGGTCCGGCTCTCCGCGAGGCCGCGCTCGACCAGCATCTGGTCGGCGCGCATCCGGCGCGCCGCCGTCACGCGCTTGCACCGGCCAGCTGCGCATAGCCGGACACCCATCGGTCGCGGCGATGGAAGCGGTAGGTGGCGACCACTGCGACACAGGCAAGCCCAACCGCCAGCCCGATCCAGACGCCCATGCCGCCCAGCGGCGTCGACAGCCCGAGCGCCGCGCCGATGGCAAAGCCGATCGGCCAGTATCCGATCAGGGCGATGACCATCGGCACCTTCGTGTCCTTCAATCCGCGCAGGATGCCGGCGGCGATGACCTGGACGCCGTCCACGAGCTGGAACACCGCCGCCACGCCCAGGAACACGACCGCGACCGCGGCAACTTCCAGGTTTCCGGGCTTGTCGAAATCCAGGAACAGATCCACCAGGGTCCAGGGCACAAGCCAGAACAGCATGATGGGCAGGATCGCGTAGGTGCTTCCGAGCGCCAACGCCACCCAGCCGGCGCGATGCACGCCGTCCCGGTTGCCTCGGCCGACGGCCAGCCCGACGCGGACCGTTGCCGCCTGGCTGATCCCCAGCGGCACCATGAAGGCAACCGCGGCGCATTGCAGGGCAATGCCGTGGGCCGCCAATTCGTTTGTGCCGATCAGCCACATCAGGAAGGCGGCGGCGGAGAACATGCCCGCCTCGGCCAGGATCGCCAGGCCGATCGGCAGGCCGATGCGCAGGATCTCGCGGAACCGGGGCCAATCGGGCCGCCAGAACCGGACCAGGAGGTAATAGCGCTTGAACTGCCGGTCCTTGAGCACGAAGGCCATCAGCACCAGGAACATCACGGCGTTGACGATCGACGTGCTGACGCCGGCTCCCACAACGCCTAGCGCCGGGGCCCCGAAATTGCCGAACATCAGTGTGTAGTTGCCCAGAGCGTTGACGCCGATGCCCAGGACCGTGACCACCAGCACCGAGCGCGGCCGGCTGTGGGCGGACACGAAGCTCCGCAGCACGACGATCCAGAGCGACGGCACCAGGCTCCACACCGCGGCCCGCAAATAGGCCTGGGCCAGCGCGGAGCTGTCATCGGCGGCATCGAAAAACCGGAAGATGGTCTCGACGTTCCACAGCAGGATGCTCATCGGCACCGCGTAGATCAGCGCCACCCAGAACCCCTGGCGTGCGGTCCGGCGTATGGCCCGGAACTGCCGCGCGCCCAGGGCCTGGGCCATCATCGGCGCGGTCGCCGTGACGATCCCCATGCCGAACAGGAAAGTCGGGAACAGCATGTTGGCGCCCAGCGTCCCGGCGGCGAGAGGCTCCCGCCCCAGCCAGCCCATCATCAGGACGTCGGTCGTCTGGATGGCGATCTGGGCCAGTTGGGTAAGCGCCAGCGGTATCGCGAGCTTCAGGGAGCTCGCGATTTCGTCGCGCCAAGCGCCAACGCCCGGAGCCGACAGGCCCCGGGCGGGATCGGAATACCGCTGCGTCATGGCGGCCACTATGGGCCATCGCATGCGGCAAGAAAAGCCGCGGAATCGGGTCAACACAGGAGAATCTTGGTCGCAGCGCCGCCCTCACGCGGTCTGCCATCGGCAGCCCACCCTCTCCCAGGGGGAGAGGGTTCCTAAGGGCGAATTGTGGTTGGTTCCCTCTCCCATTGGGAGAGGGTGGCGAGCATGGGCGAGCCGGGTGAGGGCCTAGGCGCTGGCCGAAGCCTCTTCGGTCGCCTCGTCGATGCCGAGCGCCTGCAGGGCCGTGGCGACGATCGACCGGCTGTCCAGGCCCGCCTGCTCGTATTGCAGGGGCGGCTTGTCGTGGTCGATGAAGCGGTCGGGCAGGACCATCGGCCGGATCGTCAGACCGCGGTCGAGCTGGCCGCCGAGAGCGAGCGACTGCAGGACGTAGGAGCCGAAGCCGCCGATTGCGCCCTCCTCGATGGTCACCAGCACCTCGTGGTTGGCGGCGAGCTGCCGCACCAAATCGTCGTCCAAAGGCTTGGCGAACCGGGCGTCGGCGACGGTCGTGCTGAGCCCCCGGGCGGACAGCTCCTCGGCCGCCGTCAGGCACTCCTGAAGCCGGCCGCCATAGCTCAGCAGCGCGATCTTGCTGCCTTCGGTGATCACCCGGCCCTTGCCGATCGGCAGGACCTCGCCGCGCTCCGGCATCTCTATGCCGACGCCCTCGCCGCGCGGATAGCGGAAGGCGCAGGGCCGGTCGTCGATGTCGACGGCCGTGGCCACCATGTGCACGAGCTCCGCCTCGTCCGCCGCCGCCATCAACACGAAGCCCGGCAGGCAGCCCAGATAGGCGATGTCGAAGGAGCCGGCATGGGTCTGGCCGTCGGCGCCCACAAGCCCGGCCCGGTCGATGGCGAAGCGCACCGGCAGGCTCTGGATCGCCACGTCGTGGACGATCTGGTCATAGGCGCGCTGCAGGAAGGTCGAGTAGATCGCGGCGAAGGGCTTGTAGCCCTCGGTCGCCATGCCGGCGGCGAAGGTCACCGCGTGCTGCTCGGCGATACCGACATCGAAGGCGCGGTCCGGGTAGGTGTCGGCGAAGAGGTTGACGCCGGTGCCGGACGGCATGGCGGCGGTGATCGAGACGATCTTGTCGTCCCGTGCCGCCTCCGCGACCAGGGCGTTGGCGAACACCTTGGTGTAGCTCGGCGCGTTCGGCTTCGGCTTGGCCTGGGCGCCGGTCACCACGTCGAACTTCGAGACGCCGTGATACTTGTCGGCGGCGTTCTCGGCCGGCTCGTAGCCCTTGCCCTTCTGGGTCACGCAATGCACCAGGATCGGCCCTTCCGCCGCGTCGCGCACATTGCTCAGCACCGGCAGCAGGTGATCCAGATTGTGCCCGTCGATCGGGCCGACATAGAAGAAGCCGAGTTCCTCGAACAGCGTGCCGCCGGTGACCATGCCGCGGGCGTATTCCTCCGCGCGCATGGCGGCGTTCTTCAGCGGCCGCGGGAACTTGCCGGCCAGGTCCTTCATCAGGTGGCGCAGCGAGCGGTAGGACCGGGACGAGATCAGCCGCGACAGATAGGCGCTCATGGCGCCGACCGGCGGGGCGATCGACATGTCGTTGTCGTTCAGCACCACGATCAGCCGGCTGTCCATGGACCCGGCATTGTTCATCGCCTCATAGGCCATGCCGGCGCTCATGGCGCCGTCGCCGATCACCGCCACCACGTCGTTCTTGCGGCCGGACAGGTCCCGCGCCACCGCCATGCCGACGCCGGCGGCGATCGAGGTGGAGCTGTGCGCCGCGCCGAACGGGTCGTATTCGCTTTCCGAGCGCTTGGTGAAGCCGCTCAGGCCGCCGCCCTGCCGCAGGGTGCGGATGCGGTCGCGCCGCCCGGTCAGGATCTTGTGCGGGTAGCATTGGTGCCCGACATCCCACAGCAGCCGGTCGGCCGGCGTGTCGAACACGTAATGCAGCGCCACGGTCAGCTCGACGACGCCGAGACCGGCGCCGAGATGGCCGCCGGTGACCGACACCGCGTCGATGGTCTCGGCGCGAAGCTCGTCGGCGAGCTGCCTCAATTGCTGCGGCTTCAGCGACCGGAGGTCGGCCGGGGTATGGACGCTATCCAGAAGCGGAGTCGCCGTTGGCATGGTTGTCGTCATCCCTTGTTCCGGCTCATCAGGCGGTTCGGTCCAGAACAAACCGCGCGATGGCCCGCAAATCGTCGGCCCTGCCTTCGAAAATGTCCAGGTGACGGATCGCCTGGTCGGTTAGTAGGCGCGCCTGCTCGCGGGCGCGTTCAACGCCCAGAATAGTCACGAATGTGGCCTTTCCGGGAGTAACCGTTGCGTCATCGTTCCGTTTGTCCGGATTTCTGCGTCCTTCGGCATCCAGAAGATGCCCGGTGATCTGGAAAACCAGCCCGAGATCGTGCGCGAAGGCGTGCAGCGCATGCCGCCGGGCCGTGTCGACGCGCCCCAGGATCGCGCCGCTCTCGCAGGCGAAAGCGAACAGCTCGCCGGTCTTCATGCGCTGTGAACGCGTCACCGCGCCGAGATCCAGCTCGCGCTCCTCGCCGATCATATCGATCATCTGGCCGCCGATCATGCCGCGCCCGCCGGCCGCCTTGGACAGCGCGGACACCAGCCGGCTGCGGACCAGCGGATCGGCATGGGTGTTCTCGTCGGCCACGATCTCGAAGGCGAGCGCCAGCAGGGCATCGCCGGCCAGGATGGCCGCCGCCTCGCCGAACTGGCGGTGGGTGCTGGGCTTGCCACGCCTCAGATCATCATTGTCCAGGGCCGGCAAATCGTCATGGACCAGCCGGTGGCAATGGATGCATTCCACGGCCGCCGCGACACGCACGGAGCAGCTATCGCCGACCCCGAACAGGCGCGAGCTGGACAGGACCAGCAGCGGCCTCAGGCGCTTGCCGCCGCTCAGCACCGAATAGCGCATGGCCTCGAAGATCGGCGCTTCCGTATCCAGCGGCTTGGGCAACAGCCGGTCGAGCGCCTTTTCGGTCACCGCCGCGGCTTCTTCGAGCAGGGAGTCGATCGCCGTCACCGGCTTCTCCTGACACCATTGGCCATGGGGATCAGCCGAGATCGGTCGGTTCGGCGGTCAGCGCGCCGTCGGCGGCCTTGGAAATCTTCTCCACGCGCGCCTGGGCCTCGCGCAGCTTGGCCTCGCAATGGGCCTTCAGAAGCGACCCGCGCTCATACGCCCCGATCGCGTCGTCCAGCTTGCTCTGGCCGGTTTCCAACCGCTTGACGATGCTCTCGAGCTCCTCGAGCGCATCCTCGAAGCTCAGTTTGGCGATATCGGGCGGCGGGGATTGCTCGGCCATCGACGGACCCTGTTTTCCTGGCGGCGCGGACCATAGCAGGCCGGGCCACCACTATGCCAGAAAAGCGAATGCCTTGAGCGGCTTGCAAACCGGGTTCGGAAGCGGCGGGCCGGTCAGGCGACCATCAGTTCCTTCACATGCGCCGCGCAGCTCTCCGCCAGGGCGGCCAGATCATAGCCGCCCTCCAGGGTCGAGACGACCCGCCCGTTGCAGGTCTCCGCGGCAAGCTGGGCCAACTTCACCGTCGACCATGCGAAATCCGCCTCGGTGAGTTGCAGCGCCGCCAGCGGATCGTTGCGATGCGCATCGAACCCGGCGGAGATCATCAGCAGCTCCGGACGGAACGCGGCCAGCGCCGGCAGTACGGACTCGGTCACCGCGAACCGATACTCCGGCGACCCGGCATGGGCCGGCAGCGGCACGTTGAGGATGTTCTCCGCGGTCCCCGTCTCGTCGGCCATGCCGGTGCCCGGATAGAGCGGCGACTGGTGGGTCGAGACGTAGAACAGCTCGTCATCGTCCCAGAAGATGTCCTGGGTGCCATTGCCGTGGTGCACGTCGAAATCGAACACCGCGACGCGTCGGATCCCATGCTTCGCCCGGGCATGGGCGGCACCGACGGCGACGTTGTTGAACAGGCAGAACCCCATCGCCCGGGCGGTCTCGGCGTGATGCCCGGGCGGCCGGACCGCGCAGAACGCGTTGCGGGCCTCGCCGGACATCACCGCATCGACCGCGGCACAGACGCCGCCGGCGGCGCGCAACGCCGCCTCCCGTGATCCCGGCGACACCACCGTGTCGGCATCCAGGCCGGCATAGCCGTGCGCCGGCACCGCCTCCAGGACACCGTCGATATAGCCCGCCGGGTGCACCCGGGCGATCTGCTCGATCTCCGCCTCCGGCGCCTCGCGGCGATCGAGGAGGGCAAAGGCCTCGTCCTCGAACCGGCGCAGGATCGCCTTCAGCCGGTCGGGGCATTCCGGATGGCCCGGGCCGGGATCATGGCCGATGCAGGCGGGATGGGTGAAGAATACGGTGTTCACTCTGCCTCCCGAGCATTGTCGGACCGGGCCTTGGGCGGCCGGCCTTACCCGCGTGTAGCATGAATGCCGCACCGCCCCCAAGCTGTCACACACCGGTGCTTGACGGTCCCGGTTTTCGCCCGATCTATGCATAGGGCTGGTTGAATTCGGCGCGGCCGATTACTCTCAGGCCAAGAGGAACCCGTGCGCGGGCGCCGAAGGGGAATTCGATGACGGCTTGGACAACGCGCAGCGGCGGCCGATTGGCCGTTGCGGCGACGCTTCTCGCGCTGTTCGCGTCCGGACCGGCGGCAGGCCAGGACCAGCCGCCGGCGCTGGTGCATGTGGACGCGGTCATTCAGGAACCGATGTCGCAGACGGCACCGGTGGTCGGCCGCATCGTCGCCCGGGAGGCGGTCATCGCCACCCAGGTCGAGGGCACCGTCTCACGCATCCATGCCGTCATCGGCGATCGTGTGGCGCGGGGCGATCTGCTGGCCGAGCTGGATCCGTCGCGGCTGGAGTCGGACGCCGCTCTGCGCAAGGCGCAGCGGGACGAGGCCGAGGCCAACCTGGAGGCCTCTGCGGCCAGCCTGGCGACGGCGGAACAGGCACTAGAGCGCCTGAGCGGTCTGAAGGACAGTGCCGCGTTCTCCCAGGCCCGGTACGACGAGGCCGAGCAGGAGGTGCGCCGCAACAGAGGGCTGGTCGCCGTGGCCGAGGCCCGGCTGATGCAGGCGGAGGCGAACTGGGCCCGGGCCCTGATCGACCTTGAGGACTCCCAGATCCGCGCGCCCTTCTCCGGCACCGTCGGCGACCGGGCGGCCCATGTCGGCGAATTTCTTCAGGTCGGCGATCCGGTGGTCACGCTGATCAACGACAGCGGCCTGGAAGTCGAGGCGGCGGTGCCGTCCAACCGCCTCTCCGGCATCGAAGAGGGGGTCGAGCTGACCTTCGTGCTGGACGATGAGAGCCGGCACCGTGCGCTGGTTCGGGCCAGCGTGCCGATGGAGAACAGCCTGACCCGGACCCGCATCGTGCGCCTGACGCCAACATTTGCGGATATGGACAACCCGCTGGCCGGCAACCAGAGCGCCATCGTGCTGATCCCGGTCGGCGAGGTGCGCGAGGTCGTCACCGTCCACAAGGACGCGATCCTCAACCAGCCGAACGGCACCGTGGTCTACATCGTCACCGACGGCCAGGCGATGATCCGTCCGGTTCAGCTCGGCGAATCCGTTGGCAGCCGCATCGAGGTCCTCGGCGGCCTCGCCCCGGGCGACCTCGTCGTGGTGCGGGGCAACGAGCGGCTGCGTCCCGGCCAACCGGTCCGCCACAACGGCGCGAGCTGAGGGACCGACCGATGAACCTGATCGGCACCTCCATCCACCGTCCCATCGCGGTGATCGCCGCGGTGCTGATGGTGGTCATGTTCGGCTACGTGGCGCTGCAGACCATCCCGATCCAGCTGACGCCAGACATCAACCGCCCGATCATCGTGATCACCACGAGCTGGGGCGGCGCGGCGCCGGCAGAAGTCGAGCGGGAGATCGTCAACCGGCAGGAAGAGGCGTTGAAGGGCCTGGAGGGGCTCGAGGAGATCGTGTCCAGCTCGAGCACCGGGCGCGGCCAGATCACCCTGACCTTCAACATCGACACCAATATGGACCGGGCCCTGCTGTTGACGGCCAACCGGCTCGACCGGGTCAACGGCTATCCTGACGAGGTGGACGAACCGACCATCGAGACGGCGGACACCAACGACAACGCCATCGCCTGGTTCTCGATCGTCCGCGCCGACGGCAATGAGCGGCCGATCCACACCTATGGCGAATTCATCGAGGACGTGGTCAAGGAGCGTCTGGAACGCGTGCCCGGCGTTGCCAGCGTCGGTGCCTTCGGCGGCAGCGACCGGGAGATGCAGATCGTCGTCGATCCGATCCGGCTGGCCCGCTACCGCATGACGATCCCGGAGATCGTCGGCGCCCTGCGCGAGGCCAATGTCTCGATCTCCGCCGGCGACGTCGAGGAAGGCAAGCGCCGCTACGTGGTTCGTACCGATGGCGACTTCTCCGAGCTGGAGCAGGTCCGCCAGGTCCTGATCCGCAGCCAGACTGACGCCGATGGCGGCGTGGGCCGGGTGACCGTCGCCGACGTCGCCGATGTCCGCTTCGACTACAAGGAGCCGGGCGCGCGCATCCGCTTCCTGGGCGTACCGGCCCTGGCGATCAACGCGCAGCGCGAGACCGGCGCCAACGTCATCGAGGTGATGGATCAGATCCGCGTCGCCCTGGACGAGCTCAATGCCGGCCCGGTGCCTGGTCAGGACCTCGTGATGCGCCAGCTCTACGACGAGACTGAGTACATCAACTCGGCCATCGACCTGGTGCAGAAGAACATCCTTTATGGCGGCATGCTGGCGGTCATCGTGCTGCTGACCTTCCTGAGGTCCGGGCGCGCCACGCTCGTCGTCGCCCTGGCGATCCCGGTCTCGGTGATCGGCTCGTTCGTCGCCATGGCGGCGCTGGGACGGTCGATCAACGTGATCTCTCTCGCCGGCATCGCCTTTGCGGTCGGCATGGTGGTCGACGCCGCGATCGTGGTGCTGGAGAACATCTACCGGCTGCGCCAAAACGGGCTCTCGGCCCGGAAGGCCGCGTTCGAGGGCGCGCGCCAGGTCTGGGGGGCGGTGCTGGTCTCCGCCCTGACGACGGTGATGGTCTTCATCCCGATCCTGGTGATGAAGCTGGAGGTCGGGCAGCTCTTCCGCGACATCGCGGTGGCGATTTCGGTCTCCGTCATGCTGTCGCTGCTGGTGGCCGTGACCGTCATCCCGGCCCTGTCGTCGCGGCTCCTGAACGGCGCAAGCACCGCTAAGGACAAGCGGGTGCGGATCCCGGTCATCGACGGGTTCGCGCGCGCCTTCCTGGCGGGCGTCCTGGGCTTCACGCGACACGTCGTCGGCAACCGCGCCCTGGCACTGCTGGTCGTCGCCGCGGTCTCGGTGGTCGCCATCGGCACGACCTGGATCTTCCGCCCCGATCTGGAATACCTGCCGAACGGCAACCGCAACTTCATCTTCGGTTTCGTGCTGCCGCCGCCGGGTTACAACCTGGAGACCAGCACCCAGATCGGACAGAACCTGGAGAATGCGGTCCGGCCGCTCTGGGCCAGCGAGACGGGGCCGGATTCCGAACCCGGCGGGCCGCCGAAGATCCAGCACTTCTTCTTCGTCTCGTTCCAGGCGAACTCGTTCATCGGCGCCTCTGCGGTTGAGGAACGCCGCGCCGGCGAGCTGATCCCTGTGCTCAGCGGGCCGATCTTCGCGGAGCCCGGTACCTTCGGCTTCATGAACCAGCTCTCGTTGTTCGGCCGGGGCATCGGCGGGTCACGATCCATCGAGCTCGACGTGTCCGGCGGCGACCTTGGAACGATCCTCGGGGTTGCGCTACAGGCGACCGGGCGGCTGACCCAGGCCCTGCCGGGGAACGAGGGCAACCGGTTCCGCCCCATACCCGGCCTGGAACTCGGTGCGCCCGAGGTCCGCGTCGTACCGAACCCGACCCGGCTGGCCGACAACGGGGTCACCGCCAGCGAGTTGGGCGCCACCATCGATGCCTTCAATGATGGGCTGCGCGTGGCCGAGATCACCGTCGACGGCAAGCGTATCGACTTGACCCTGATGGGACCACCGGCGCTGGTGGAGCAGACCCAAGGCATCGGCGCCATACCGGTGGTGACCGGAGACGGCGCGATCGTGCCGGTCGAAGCCCTGGCCAATGTCGGCGTCACCTCCGGCCCGACCGAGATCCGGCATCGCGAACGGGTGCGCACGGTCACCCTGTCGCTGATCCCGGCCGACGGCATTCCGCTGGAGGCTGCCATCGACATCATCAACCAGCAGGTCATCGCGCCGCTGACCGAGCAGGGACTGCCGCCGGGCGTGACCCTCAACCTCTCCGGCACCGCCGACAAGCTGGACGTGACCTGGAACGCCATGGTGCTGGACCTGATCCTGGCGCTGGTGATCGTCTACTTGGTGATGGCGGTGCTGTTCGAGAGCTTCGCCTATCCGCTGATCATCATGATCTCGGTGCCGATGGCCGCGGCCGGCGGGATCGGCGGGCTGGTCGTGCTGAACCAGTTCGTGCTGCAGTCGCTCGACATGCTCACGCTGCTCGGATTCGTGATCCTGATCGGAATCGTGGTCAACAACGCCATCCTTCTGGTGCACCAGAGTCTCTACCACTACCGCTCCGACGGGATGGCGATCGCAGATGCGATCATCGAGGCGACCCGCAACCGGGTCCGACCGATCTTCATGTCCACCCTGACCAGCGTGTTCGGCATGCTGCCGCTGGTCCTGTTCCCGGGTGCCGGGTCGGAGCTCTATCGCGGGCTCGGATCGGTGGTGGTCGGCGGGCTGAGCCTGTCGGCGGTGCTGACGCTGCTGATCGTGCCGCCCTTGATGACGGTGTTCATGGGCGCGATCGAGGGTCGCCGCCAGCAGGAAACCGAGCCGCTCGCCGACGCGCCGGCGCCCGCCGCGGTGACGCGGAGCGATGGCCGGCCGGCGGCGGCCGAGTGATCAGCCGGACTTCTCGATCCTGAACAGGGTCGCTCCGTCGACCGTGCCGGTCGACAGGAGCACATGACCGGTGGCGGCGCAGAAGGCCTCGAAATCCTTCGGCGCGGCCGGATCGGTGGCCAGGACCTCCAGCACCGCGCCGGCGGGCAGGGCATTGAGCGCCTTGCGCGCCTTCAGGACCGGAATCGGGCAGATCAGATCCCGCGCGTCCAGCCTTTCAACGTGATCCGTCATGCGTTCGCCGCCTTGGCCATCTCACGCCGGCAGCCTATCGCCGACGACGACACAGCGCCACAGGCCGGATCGGCGCTCCTTTCCGCCCGATTTCGCGAATCGGCAGCATTTGCTTGACCTTCCACTCGTCATTCCTGAATTTGGGCGAATGAATACCGACGACCTGAAAGCAAATGCCCGTAAGGCGAGCATTTTGCTCAAGGCGATGAGCAATGAACGCCGGCTGCTAATCCTTTGCTCATTGGTCGAAGGAGAACTTTCCGTTGGCCAGATGGAGCGCATGGTCGATCTCAGCCAATCGGCGCTGTCGCAGCACTTGGCGCGGCTGCGGCATGACGGGCTGGTCGCGACCCGGCGCGATGCCCAGACGATTTATTACTCGCTGAAGGGCGACGAGGCGCGCACGATGATCGAGACGCTGCACGACCTCTACTGCAAACCCGCGGCGGCGCCGCCGAAGCAGGCCGCGGCGGACTGAACCGGACCGTTGCGCGCGCCTGAGGTCAGTAGTTCTTGATGAGATCGAGCAGGGCGATCGCGTCCTCTTGCGAGTATTCCCCTTCCCGACGCTTGTCGCAGGCAATGCCGAAATAGCGTGCCCGGAAGCCCCCGCGAATCGGCCGGGTCTGCTTGAGGAAGAGGATGCAGCTGTCGAGCCCCTCGCCGCCCACCGACACGTAGTCGAAGCCGTCCCGCGCCTCGCGCTCCGCGCCCAGGATCTCCAGCCCGCCGGTCAGGCCGTAGTAGTCCATCAGCATCTGGAAATCGAGCGCCGACAGGTAGGTGTAGCCGGACCCGGACCGGGCGAACTGGAAGTTGATCATGTAGTCCGGCGTCTCGCCGTGGATGCTCTCGCTGCGGCCGACCGTGCCGCTGCCCCGGAACCGTGTCTTGTAGCAGATCGGGCTGGTGAACATGTCGACCAGCTCGATGTTCAGCACGTCGCAATCGACAGGCTGCTGCGCCCGGGCTGGCCCCGACAGGCCGATCGCCAGCAGTCCGGCGGCAATCGCCACCGCGAGCCGCCCCATCCGCAAACATCCGCTCATGCCCCGAAGAACTCTCATTGTCGCCCTCACCCGTTATGTCCTGTGATCCTGTCCGCGCCCGGCGCGGACATTCGAATATGGGAAACATCCGGCCCGAATGCCGATCGGGCTCTTGGCGTCAATTCTCGCCCGGGTAGTATAGTGTCAACATGCTGTACGTACACCACGAACGAACCGTCCGCGCCGGTCTGGCGGGCCGGATCCGGCCCCTGGCGATCATCGCGTTTCTCCTTGCCGCCGGTGTCCTGGCCGGATGCGCGTCGCAGCCACCGATCGCGCTGGACGAGCGCTTCCGGCTGGTCGGGTTCCGCGACGATATGGGCCTGCCGCGGGAGCTGTACAAATGGACGGCGCCGATCCGGGTTCATGCCGAGGGGGCGACGAAGGATCAGCGGCAATGGGTCCGGGAACACACAGAACTGATGGGCCGGATCACCGGCCTGCCGGCCAGCATGGACCCCGACGATCCCAACCTCGTCGTGCTGTTCGGCAACGAGGAGACGCTTCAGCCCTATCTCGACGACTGGGCGCTGGGGGCCGACCGGCTCAACTGGCCGGGCTTCTTCCGCAGCGAGTGCTTCGCCGGGGTCTCCGGGCCCGGCAGCGACCCGTTCGCGATGGCCTTCATCCTCCAGGACATGCCGGAGCGGAAGACCCGGCTGTGCATCGTCCAGGAGATGACCCAGGCGCTTGGCCTGTTCGGCGACATCGACGGCCGCTCGGACACCAACTTCGCAAGCTGGGGCGGCGCGGCCAGTCTGACCGAGTTCGACGTGGCGCTGCTGGAAATCCTCTACGACCCGCGGCTGCGCTCGGGCATGAGCGAAACCGTGGGCATGCGCATCGTCCGTCAGATCATCGCCGAGGACGTGCCGTAGCCGCCAGGCCCCGGACCGCTATGCCTCCACCGGCTTGGGCTTGCGGGCCTTGCTTGGCGCCGGCTTGGCGGGCGGCACGAAGGCCTCCGGCACCTCCGAGGGCATGGTCTCGACATAGAGCGACTGGCTTGGGAAGGCGAAGCCGCTGCCCGCGCCCTCGACGATTTCCTTGATGCGATAGGCCAGTTGCTCCTTGATCTCCAGCCATTCGCCCCAGTTGGTGGTGATGGTGAAGCAGTACAGCATGATGTCGATCGACGAGTCGTTGAAGCTGTCGATGCGCACGAAGGTCGACACCGCCGGCGGCTTGGCGAAGTTGTCGTTGGTCAGGACATAGTCCTCGATCCCGTCGCGGATCTGCCGTAGCTGGTCGACGCTGGTGCGGTACTCCACCCCGATCTTCCAGTAGATCCGGCGGTGCGTCATCTTGCTGAAATTGGTGACCGCATTGTCCGACAGCTTGGAGTTGGGCACGTGGACCGGCGCCTTGTCGAAACGGCGCACCAGCGTGGAGCGGAAGCCCATGGTCTCCACGGTGCCCTCGACCACGCCGTCCACCCGGATCCAGTCGCCGCGGCCGAAGCGCTTCTCGGCCAGAATCAGGATGCCGGCGATCAGGTTCTTGAACAGGTCCTGGGCGCCCAGGGCCACCGCCACGCCCAGCAGGCCGAGGCCGGCCAGGATCGGCCCGACCTGGATGCCCCAGATCTCCAGGATCGTCGCGACGCCAATGAAGATGAAGGCGATCTTGATGGCCTTCTTCAGCCACTCGACCATCTCCGGCGAGAACACCCGCTCCAGCCGGGTCAGCACGAAGCTCAGCGGATCGACCATCTGGTGGAAGGCCCAGAAGATCGTGTAGGCGATCATCGACCGCACCAGGTTCTCCGCGCCGGTCGCCATGGACCCTTCCAGCGAGATGTACTCCGTCGCCAGGAACACGCCGAGGACCACGGGAACGAAGCGGATCGGCCCCTCCAGCGCATGCAGGACCTTCTCGTCGGCATCGGTGTTGGTGCGCTTGGCCCAGGCCTTCAGGCGCGCCAAGACGATCCGCGTGAACAGGCGTCGCAGGACCAGGCAGCCGACCAGGATGGCCAGCGCGATCAGGATCTCGCCGATATTGATGCCCAGGACCCCGTTGTTCCAGACATCGACGACCAGCGCCCAGAACTCCTGAAGCTGCGTCATGGTTTCCCCTATCGTTGACCGGCGGTCTGCCTAGAGCCGTGTGGCCTGCTAATCAAGGTTGAATTCGATGCCCTGGGCCAGGGGCAGCTCGCGGGAATAGTTCACCGTCTGGGTCTGCCGCCGCATATAGGCCTTCCAGGCGTCGGACCCGGATTCCCGACCACCGCCGGTGTCCTTCTCGCCGCCGAACGCGCCGCCGATCTCGGCACCGCTGGGGCCGATATTGACGTTGGCGATGCCGCAATCGCTGCCCGTCGCCGACAGGAAGGTCTCCGCCTCGCGCATGTCGGTGGTGAAGATGCACGATGCCAGGCCCTGCGGCACGCCATTGTGCATGGCCATCGCCTCATCCAGCCCGCCATAGCGCATCACGTAGAGGATCGGCGCGAAGGTCTCCTCGCGCACGATCTCGGTCTGGCCGGGCATCTCGGCGATCGCCGGGGTGACATAGCAGCCGCCCTCCGGCACGCCATCCGAGACCCGCTCGCCGCCGGTCACCGTGCCGCCATCGGCCCGGGCCGCGTCAAGGGCGGCCGTCATGCGCTCGAAGGCCGCCCCGTCGACGAGCGGGCCGACCAGGGTATCCGGCTGCAGCGGGTCGCCGATCCGCACCGCGCCATAGGCCTTCTTCAACGCCGGCACCAGCGTGTCGTAGATGCTGCCGTGCACGATCAGCCGGCGCAGCGACGTGCAGCGCTGGCCGCAGGTGCCGACCGCCGCGAAGAGGATCGCCCGCACCGCCAGGTCGAGGTCGGCCGAGGGCGCCACGATCATCGCATTGTTGCCGCCGAGCTCGAGCAGCGAACGGCCCATCCGGGACGCCACCCGCGGCCCGACGATGCGGCCCATCGCCGTGCTGCCGGTGGCGCTGATCAGAGGCACCCGCGCATCGTCGACCAACGCCTCGCCGATGTCGCGGCCGCCGATCAGGACCGAGAGCAGCCCGTCGGGCGCGTCGCCGAATGTCTTCAGCGCGCGATGGAACAGGGATTGGCAGGCCAGGGCCGTCAGCGGCGTCTTCTCCGACGGCTTCCAGATGACCGGGTCGCCGCAGGCGAGCGCCAGGGCGGTGTTCCAACTCCACACTGCCACGGGGAAATTGAAGGCGCTGATCACGCCGACCGGCCCCAGTGGCTGCCAGGTCTCGCTCATGCGATGGCCGGGCCGTTCCGAGGCGATGGTGAGCCCGTAGAGCTGTCGCGACAGGCCGACGGCAAAGTCGCAGATGTCGATCATCTCCTGGACCTCGCCCAGGCCCTCCTGGAATATCTTCCCGCATTCCAGGGTGACGAGGCGGCCGAGCGCCTCCTTGTTGGCGCGCAGCTCCTCGCCGAACAGACGCACCAGCTCACCGCGGCGCGGGCCGGGAACGCTGCGCCAGGCCTGGAAGGCCGTGACGGCCTTGCCGATGGCGGCATCGACATCGGCGGCTGAATCCTCCCGCACCCGCGCGATCTCCGATCCATCGATCGGCGAGACGACGGACAGGGTTCCGCCGGTCAGCGCGGAGGGTTCGAGTCCCAGGCTTGAGAAGACCGCGTCGCGGTTCATGGCACAACTCCCTGGCTGCTGGATTCGCAAGGCGCCCATACCTATCGCCGCCAGCCGGCCGCCGCAAGGCGGTCGCGACCCGCGGGGCGTCCCGGCGGTCACCATTCCGAAAGGGTTGCGGCATAGAGTCCCGCCGGCCCCATCCGTACAGGCAGAGGTTCCATCATGCCCAGGCTCCCGGCCCTCGCACTCGCGACCGTATCGGCGCTGACCCTGATGGGCGCGCCGGCCCTCGCCGACCAGATCAAGCGCTCCAGCTATGACCGCTATGAAGGCCAGTGGTGGCGGGTCAATGCCGGCCCCCTGAACGTGCGGGCGGATCCCAGGGTCGGTGCCCCGGTCATCACACAGTTGAGCCCGGGCGACGAGGTCGCGGCGCTGGAGATGACCCGCGAGACGACCATCGGCGACCGCCGCGGCCAGTGGGTCTTCATCGGCACGCCGCAATGCGTCACCGCATCCTGCGAGCACGTGCTGGCCGGCTGGGTCGCCGATTTCTATCTCGACGACCCCGAGGACATGGTCGACCGCGACACCAACTGACCGGTTCGGTCCGTCAGCCTCCGCCCGGCGGCCACAGCCAGGCCGCGCCCCGGACACCGCTGGAATCGCCGTGCATGGCGCGGCGGATCGGTGTTGCGCATTCGCCGCCGAAGACCCATCGGGGCAGCAATTCCGGCACGGTGCTGTAGAGCCGCTTCACATTCGACATGCCGCCACCGAACACGATCACGTCGGGGTCCAGCACCGTGATGATCGCCGCCAGGCCGCGGGCCAGCCGGTCCTCGTAGCGGGCCAACGCCGCCTCCGCCTGCGCATCGCCGCTCTCCGCAAGTGCGACGATCTCGGCACCGCTCGGGCGCTCCCCGACCACCCGTTCATAGTCGTTCTGCAGCCCGGTGCCCGAGACCCATGTCTCCAGGCAGCCGGTCTTGCCGCAATAGCAGTCTGGTCCCGGCAGCTCGTCGGCCCGCGCCCAGGGCAGCGGAATGTGCCCCCATTCGCCGCCAATCGCGTTGCCGCCGACATGGGCGCGGCCGTTGATCGCGATCCCGGCCCCCACGCCGGTGCCGAGAATGGCGGCGAACACGACGCCGGCCCCGGCCGCCGCGCCGTCGACCGCCTCGGATACCGCCAGGCAATTTGCGTCGTTCACACAGATCACCGGGCGATCGAGGGCCTCGGCCAGATCGCGGTCGAATTGCGTGTCGATCAGCCAGGTTGAATTGGCGTTCTTCACCCGCCCGGTGACCGGCGACAAGGCGCCCGGCATTCCGACGCCGACGGTGCCGCGCTGGTCGGTATCCGCCTCCAGCCGCTCCACCAGCCCGACGATCGCCGCGATCGAACCCTGATAGTCGAAGCGCGGCGTCGCGACGCGATGCCGTCCAAGTTCCTGTCCATCCTCGTCGAGCGCGATCGCCTCGATCTTGGTACCGCCGAGATCGATTCCGATTCTCACCAATGCCTCCCTCACCGGCCGGGAATTTCACGTATTTGCAGCGCCGACCACGCGGCCGGAACCTTAGCACCAAACGCCGAAATGAACCGCTTCGGCGGCCCTTAGCCCGGGCTCCCATCCCACGACAACCGACTCTCCGGGCCGATGGTCAACGGAAGGGTGACATCCGTTTGTGCATGCATTAATGTATACGTCATGGTTCGCCGTCCGACGACGCCGACGGACCGGCGGCGCGGAACACGGGGTGACGATGGCATCGGTCGAGATCAAGGCGGTTCGCAAGGCGTTCGGCTCCGTGGAGGTGATCCACGGCGTCGACATCCTGATCGAGGATGGCGAGTTCGTGATCCTGGTCGGCCCGTCGGGCTGCGGGAAATCGACCCTGCTGCGCATGATCGCCGGGCTGGAGCGCATCTCCGACGGCACGATCGCGATCGGCGAGAGGGTGGTGAACCTGGTGCCGCCGAAAGAGCGCGACATCGCGATGGTGTTCCAGAACTACGCGCTCTATCCGCATCTGACGGTCGCGGAGAACCTCGGCTTCTCGCTGATCCTGCGCAAGGAGGCGCAGGACGTCATCGCCGAGCGGGTCCGGCGGGCGGCGGAAATCCTGAACCTCACGCCCTATCTGGAGCGCTATCCGCGGCAGCTCTCCGGCGGCCAGCGCCAGCGCGTGGCCATGGGCCGGGCGATCGTGCGCGAGCCGCAGGTCTATCTGTTCGACGAGCCGCTGTCGAACCTCGACGCCAAGCTGCGCGTCGCCATGCGCACCGAGATCAAGGCGCTGCACCAGCGGCTCGGCACCACCACCGTCTACGTCACCCACGACCAGATCGAGGCCATGACCATGGCCGACCGGATCGTCGTCATGCATGACGGCATCGTCGAGCAGATCGGCACGCCGCTCGAGCTCTACGACCGGCCGGGCAACCGCTTCGTCGCCGGGTTCATCGGCTCGCCGGCGATGAACTTCCTGGACGGCGTCGTCGAGGCCAATGGCGGGGCGCCGGCCGTCCGCACGACTGACGGCTCGCTGCTACCCCTTTCGGCGCAAGCGCCGGTGGCGGTCGGGGATGCGGTGACCTATGGCGTCCGGCCCGAATACCTGACCCTGGAACCGGCCGAATACGTGGTTCCCGCCGAAGTCGTGGTGGTCGAGCCGACCGGGCCGGAGACCTTCGTGTCGGCCCGGATGGCCGGGCATGACGTGCTGATGTCGATGAAGGACCGGCATCCGCTGTCCCCCGGCCAGACGATCGACATCGCACCGGATGTCGGCCGCGTGCACCTGTTCGACCAGGCAACCGGACAGCGGCTGGCCGTGCCGTAGCGCAAACCCGAGACGACCCCGGGCCGGCCGAACATGGCGTGAGCCGGCGCCTGGTTCAGAGCCTCGACACAAGAGGCACATGCTGCAGAAGTGGAGGAAACCATGAAGAAGATTACCCGGCGGACCGTCGTGAAGGGCGCCGGCGCCCTGGCGGCGGGAACGGCCCTCACCTCGACCCTCGGCGCCGTGCCGTCCCTGGCGGCCGGTTCGCCCTTCCAGCCGGAAGCCGGCGCGGCGCTCCGCATCGTCCGGTTCCGCTCGTTTCTCCAATCCGAAGGCGAGGCCTTCGAGGCGATCGTGCAATCCTTTACCGACGCCACCGGCGTGCCTGTCACCATCGATTCCGAGTCGATGCAGGATATCGGGCCGAAGGCGACGGTCGCCGCAACGGTGGGCGCCGGTCCGGACATGATGTGGGGCAACGGCGTGCTGGGCCTGCTGTTCCCGCACCGCGCGCTCGACGTCACCGACGTCGCCGAATATGTCGGCAGCCAGAACGGCGGCTGGTTCGACAATGCCGCGGCCTTCGGCAAGGGCGACGGAGACAAGTGGATCCAGATCCCGTTCGGCTATGTCGGCGGGCTGGTCAACTACCGCGTCTCGGCGGTCCGGGAGGCCGGCTTCGACGGCATCCCCGAGGACCTCGACGGGTTCGCCGAACTGATCCGGGGGCTGAAGCGGATCGGGAAGCCGGCCGGCTTCGCGGTCAGCCGTGCGGCCGCCGGCGACGGCAACGCCTTCCTGCTCTGGGCACTGTTCGCCCATGGCGGCATGACCGTGGACGCCGCCGGCAACACGGCCATCGACAGCCCGGAGACGGTCGCCGCGCTCAACTATGTGAAGGGCCTGCACGAGAACTTCGTGCCGGGGACGGAGAGCTGGAACGACGGTTCCAACAACGCCGCCTTCACCGGCGAGCAGGTCTACATGACCCACAACGCCATTTCGATCTACGGCAGCCTGGTGCGCGACGGCAACCCGATCCATGAGGATACCGACCACGCGCTCTATCCGGTCGGCCCGGTCGGGCACCGCAGCGAATCCAACTCGGCCTGGCCGATCGTCGCCTTCCAGCACACGCGCTATCCCAACGCGGTGAAGGCGTTCCTGGCCCACATCATGTCGCCGCAGGTCTATCCGACCTTCCTGAACGGCGCCCAGGCCTACTTCTCGCCATCGGTGCGGGGACAGGACAGCCTGGAGGTCTGGAGCCATCCGAAACGCACCCTGTTCCGGGAGATTGGCGCCAACAGCCTGCCGTTCAGCCATGGCGGCCCGATCTCGGCGGCGGCGGCGCTGGTCTATGCCGATTTCGTGGTCCCGGACATGTTCAGCCAGGTGCTGACCGGCCAGAAGACGGCGGAAGAGGCGGCCGAGGATGCCGCCAAGCGGATCGACCGGTTCTACCGGATCTGACGGCACCCGACCCGCGAGCATCGGAAGGCGCCGCCCCGGCGCCTTCCGCATGTCTCGGAGCACGCGAGCGGCCTAGAGCATGGCAAGCACGACATCGAACGGCCTAGAGGGCGTGGAGGCGACGGGTTCTGCCCGCTGGGCGCTGCTGCGCTCCAGCCGCGACTGGCAGGGCGCCTGGTTCATGATGCCGGCGGCCGCGTTCCTGCTGCTGTTCCTGGCCTATCCCCTGGTCTTCGGCGTCTACCTGTCGATGACCAATTCGCGCATCGGCCTGGGCGGCGATTTCGTCTGGTTCGAGAACTTCCTGTGGCTGGCCGAGGATGAGATCTTCTGGACCTCGGTCTTCAACACGATCTTCTACACGGCCGTGGCGACCGTCTTCAAATTCGCCATCGGCTTCTACCTGGCGATCCTGCTGAACAACCACCTGCCGCTGAAGACCTTCATCCGGGCCATCGTGCTGCTGCCCTGGATCGTGCCGACGGTGCTATCGGCGATGGCCTTCTGGTGGATCTACGACGCCAACTACTCGATCATCTCCTGGTCGCTGGACCAGCTCGGCTTCATCGAGCGGGACGAGTACATCAACTTCCTCGGCGATCGCTGGAACGCCCGGTTCAGCGTGATCGCCGCGAATGTCTGGCGCGGCATCCCCTTCGTGGCGATCACCCTGCTGGCCGGGCTGCAGACCATCTCGCCCTCGCTCTACGAGGCGGCGACGATCGATGGCGCCAGCCGGTGGCAGAACTTCCGCTACATCACCTATCCGATGCTCACACCGATCCTGGCGATCGTGATGACCTTCTCGGTGCTGTTCACCTTCACCGACTTCCAGCTCATCTACGTGCTGACCCGCGGCGGGCCGGCCAACGCCACCGACCTGATGGCGACACTGTCCTACACGCGGGCCATCTCCGGCGGGTTCATCGGCGAGGGAGCGGCGATCGCCACCGCGATGATCCCCTTCCTGCTGGCCGCCATCATGTTCTCCTGGTTCGGGCTGCAAAGGCGCAAGTGGCAGCATGGCGAGGCGGAGGATTAAAGCCATGTCCGACGCGACTCTGCCGCAGAAACCGACCCCCATCGTCGATGACGCGGAGGGCATGGACTATCTGGAGTCGATCCCCCGGCGGGTCGCCTTCCTCTACGTGCCGCTGGCGATCATCGTCTTCGTGCTGATCTTCCCGTTCCTGTGGATGGCAATCACCTCGGTCAAGCCGAACCGGGAGCTGCTCGACATCTGGACCTACTTCCCGCTCTGGGTCCAGGAACCGACGCTGGAGCACTACGTCAAGCTGCTGTTCGAGACGAACTATTTCAGCTGGATGTGGAACACCATCCTGATCTCGGTGTCGGCCACGATCATCTCCATGGTGGCCAGCGTCATGGCGGCCTACGCGATCTCGCGCATCCGCTTCTCAGGCTCCCGCTTCATCGGCGTGGCGATCTTCTTCGCCTATCTGGTGCCGCCCTCGATCCTGTTCATCCCGCTGGCGATCATCGTCTTCCAGTACGGGCTCTACGACTCGCCCTTTGCGCTGATCCTCACCTACCCGACGATCCTGATCCCGTTCTCGACCTGGCTGCTGATGGGCTACTTCAAGACCATCCCCTACGAGCTCGAGGAATGCGCGCTGATCGACGGCGCCACCCGCTGGCAGATCCTGCGCCGCATCGTGATCCCACTGTCGGTGCCGGGCTTGATCTCCGCCGGCATCTTCTCCTTCACCCTGTGCTGGAATGAATTCCTCTACGCCCTGGTGTTCATCCAGTCCTCGGAGAACAAGACGCTGCCGGTGGCGATCGTCAACGAGCTGGTCGAGGGCGACACCTATTACTGGGGCTCGCTGATGGGCGGCGCCCTGTTCGGCTCGGTGCCGGTCGCGCTCGTCTACATGTTCTTCGTCAACCACTACGTCTCGGCGATGACCGGGGCGGTGAAGGAGTAGCGGCGCGAGCCAGCTCAATGCCGCCATCGCGAGCGAAGCGCGGCGATCCACTCTTTCGGCAGACAGTGGATTGCCGCGTCGCCTTCGGCTCCTCGCAATGACGGGGAGTCAGAAACCGCTGATCTCCTTCGCCAGCCCAAAGAAACCGCGCTTGCGGTCCGAGCTGATGCCCCAGTTGACCGGAACGCTCTGATAGCCGTCGTCCAAGCCCTCGCCGTCCATCCGGTAGTCGAAGAACCCCCAGGAGGCGTATTCGTCGATCGCGGCGACGAAGTTGTTGTCCGGCTTGTGGAAATCGAAGTGGTCGTCCTCGTTGAAGAGGATCGGCTTCGGCGTGTAGCCTTCGACCGCCCGGGTCTCGCGGACCATGTGCCGGATCCGGTCCGGCTCCGGCTGGCTGTTGCCGTGGATCAGCAGGAAGTCGCTGACCCGCGTGACATTCGGGCCCGGAATGGTGCCGCCGCCGTAGCTGGTGCCGGCCGGCAGGCGCCGACCGCCCAGGGTTATCGCCTTTGCCCGCGCGATGAGATCATGCACCCCGTCCGGCATCAGCACAGGCTGCCGGTAGCGCACGTCGCATTCGTTGTTGATCTCCAGCAGCAGGTTCTCGTGGCCGGTCTCCAACAGCCAAGCGACGGCGTTGTCGACTCCGGCCTCGATCGCCGCGCCGTTCCGCAGGACCTTCTCCTGCCCGAAATAGAAAAGGCCGACGATCGCCACCATGCCGAGGTCGTCGGCAGCGTCCAGGATGCGCCCCAGACGGTCCAGATAGTCCGGACGCAGGCTGCCATCCTCACGGAAGGCGGAATTGACCCAGGTCTGGGCCCGGGAATAGCCGTAGGGGCTGCCGCCCTGCAGGTTGATCGTGAAGGCCAGCACGCCATGCCGCTTCCATGCCGGCATCGCCGCGATGAACTCCGCCGTGTTGCGGTCCGGATCCCAGGCGCCTGTGTCCGGGTAGCGCCATCGGTCGCGGGTCTCCGGGTTCAGATCGTCGAAGATGCCCTGGACCATGCGCGTATTGAGCAGAAGGCCCTCGATCTTGCGGTCCTTCCAGCTTCGTCCCGGATAGGTCGGCGCCCCGTTCAGCCGAAACTGGTCCCCCTGAATGCCGACGACAGTCTTCGCCACGCCCGGATACCTCCACCGTCAAAATCATCGTTGTCGACATTAACGTATACATTATAGCGAAGACACTGTCTGCTCCCTGTCGCACACGGCGCGAGACCGGGCTTGGAATTGCACGAAGCCCAGCCGATCCGGGTCCGCTGGTCAGCCGGAGATCTGTTGCATCAGGCCGGCCACGTCCTCCACATGCCGCTGCTCGGTGATCAGGCCGCCCTCCACCGTGTAGATGTCGATGCCGTTGATCCGGGCCGTGCGCTGCGAGGCCGGCACGTTGAAGAACGTGCCCGAATGCGTGCCCTGGAAGGTCCAGTAGACGACGACCCTGCCGTCCGGAAGCGGTTCGAGAAGATTGATGGTGTGCCGGTATCGCGTGAACCCGCGCTTCAGCTCCTCGAAAAACCCGATATGGGCCTGCTTGTCCGTCAACACCTCGGGCGCCAGCGGTGAACGATCGAAGTCGACGAAGTCGTCGGAAAAATACGCCGCCAGTTCCGCCGCCATGACGTCCGGAGAATCCACATCGGCGTAGAGTCGCTGAAGCATGTCCCGCATCGGCCCGATGTCCATGGTCATCGTTCGTCTCCCGCATTCTCAAGTCTGTCGGGTGCCCGTTCGGATGCGCCTGATGCAATTCCGAACTGGCCACGGATGTGCGCAAGCAGCGCGTGGTCATCCAGGGATCGCCGAAGGGCGATCATCCGCTCGGCATCCTCGCCGGCCGGATAGCGCAACGTGTCCGTGCCGTCGGTCGCGGCCCGGAATATGACCTCGGCGACGGTCTCCGGCGGGCCGGCCAGGGCGGCGAACTCCTGGGATGCACGCCCCATCGCCTCCACCAGGTGCTGGTATTCGGAGATTGCCGGGTCGTTCACGAACTCCATCGCGCGCCCGAAATTCGTCGCGACCAGCCCCGGCTCGACGATCTTCATGCGAACGCCGATATCCGCGAGCTCGTAGCTCAGCGCTTCCGAGATCCCCTCCACGGCGAACTTCGTCCCGTCATAGAGGGCGCCGAGCGGGAAGGTGAGCCGTCCGACGATCGACGACACATTGATGATCGTCCCGGCGCGCCGGGTTCGGAAATGCGGCAGCACGGCCTTGGTCACCGAGAGCAGCCCGAAGACGTTCGTCTCGAACTGGCGCCTGACCTGCTCCATCGAGACGGCCTCCAGAGGTCCGAGCAGCGCGTATCCCGCGTTGTTGACCACGACGTCGATCTGCCCGAACCGCTCGAGTCCTGCGCTGACCGCGGCATCGATCGAGGCGGGATCGGTCACGTCGAGACGGGTCAGGAGGGTCGCCTCGCCACGGCCCGCCGCAGACTGGCCGTCCACGGAGCGCATGGTCGCAACGACGTTCCAGCCGCGTTCGGCAAAGACGGTCGCGGTGGCCTTGCCGATGCCACTGGATGCTCCCGTCACAAGGATGGTGTTGGTCAAGGCTTGTGGTCCCTAAGTTAAGGTGTCGGTGCAGTACGGTACGGTACGGTACTATATCGGACGAGATGACGCCGTCAATGGTTCTGATAGGGTGGATACAATTGGTTTCGCACGCAGAGTCCGCGATGAATGACAGGGATAGTGAGACGCCGGCGCGCACCGATCCACGGCGCCGGATCGTCGCGGCCGCCCGGCAGTTGTTCTTTGCGGCCGGCTATTCCGCTGTCTCGACCGAGCAGCTTGCCCGCAGCGCCGGCGTATCGAAATCGACCCTGTACAAGTACTTCGGCGACATGCCCGGCGTTCTCCGCGCCGTCGCGGAAAGCGAAGCCGATCACTTCGACATGGATCTGTCGCAGGCCCCGTCGACGGCGCTAGCGTTCGAAGCCACCGTGGCCGCCTTCGGTGCCGAACTGCTGCGGCTCATCCTTCAGGAGGAGAAGCTCCAGTTCGACCGCCTGATGTACGAACAGGCGCGGTCCTCGCCCGATATCGCCGAGATCTATTACTCATCGGCCATAGAACGAACCCGGGAACACCTGCAAGGGCTCCTGGACCATGGTCGAGACAACGGTTTCCTGAGGGCCGACGCCAATACTGCCAACCTCTCCGATCATCTGCTGAGCATGTGGCAGGGCCTGGCCAGCGTCCGCCTTCGACTGGGCCTGAGGCACGGCAGCCGACCGGATTTTGAAGAATGGAGCCGCTCATGCGTCGATGCGCTCCTGTCGAGTCAGCGAATTCCGCGGGCAGGCACATAACCCTGTTGGCGACGGCAGGGCCGAACCCTTACCAGGCTCCATTCCAATGACGACCCTCTCGATCAACCAGGACTCGCCCGGTTCGGTAAATCTGCCGGCCCTCGTCCTGGCGCGGGTCTGCACCACCGTGATCTTCATGACCTATCCGGCCTGCCTGAGCGCCCTGCTGGCCGCCTGGCAGATGAGCGCGACCCAGGCCGGGATCGTGCAAGGCGTCTTCACCGCGGCCTTCGCCTTGTCGCTGCTGGTCTCGTCCGTCCTGTGCGATCGGGTGGGCGCGAAGCGCGTGTTCAACGCCGCGACGATACTCTCTGCCTTGGCCGCCATCCTGTTCGCTCTCTTCGCGCGGTCCTTCGAGACCGCGCTCCTATGGATGACGGTCATGGGGCTCGCCCAGGGCGGGACGTACACACCGGCCATCATGCTGGTGGCCGCGAACACCCCGCAGCGCAGGCGGGCCTCGGCGGTGGGTTGGGTGCTGGCCGGCATGTCGGCCGGCTATGTGGTCTCCATCTTCCTGTCGACCGCGCTACTGGCGGTGCGCGGGTATGAGGCCGCGTTCGGCGTGACCGCATCGATCACGGCCTTCGGATGGCTGTTCGGATATGTGGCGATCCGGCGGGCCGGGGATGCCGGCCGCGAGGCGGGACAGGCCGATGCCCCCTTCGACGACACGATGAAGCGCCGTTCACGGCTGCTGACCCTGGGATACATCGGCCATTGCTGGGAGCTGTTCGGCGCCTGGGGATGGATTCCGGCGTTCCTGGCGGCGGCCGTCCTGGCGCGGGACACGATGTCGCCCATCGAGCTCGGGCTCTGGACGGCGCTGGCGCTCCATCTGTCCGGCTTCTTCGCGTCGTTCCTGTCAGGCTACGCCGCCGACCGCCTCGGCGCCCGGTCGGTGCTGATCGCGCTCGCGGTGCTGGGAGGTCTGTGTTCGCTCTCGGTCGGATGGCTGGCCGACCTCACCGTGCCGCTGCTGCTCTGCGTCGTGGCGATCTACGGGTTCGCGACGATCGGCGATTCCTCCGTCCTGTCCGCGGCGATGGCCGACGCCGTCCCGCCCCAGCATCTGGGGCGCGTCCTGGGCCTGCGATCGGTGCTCGGTATCGGCGCCGGCGCCCTGTCCCCTCCCGTCTTCGGCCTGACCCTCGATTTGGCACCGGGTGCCTATGCCTGGGGATTCGCCTTCTCGACGCTGGCCTTTGGCGCCGCCGTCGCGACAATCTGCGCGCTGCTGCTGCCACGGTAGGGCGGATTCCGCCTAAGTTACCGATCGCCTGCCTTGGTGACGACGGCCGAAACATGGTGAGGCGGTCCGAGACCATGCCTGGGACGGTTGTCATCCGCCCACCCGCTTAGCCTGCGCCCACTGTCCGCCAAGCGGTATTCGCCGCACCAGAACGTCCAGCCATGCCATTCGGCAAGCTCGATCGGCCGAACCATTTCCTCGCGGAGCCAATCAGCCGCAACGCGCCCGAGATCTTCAGGTCCAAGGGCGCCGTGTCCGATCTGCCCGTATGCGTGTTGTCGCGGTGTCAACGGGGTGACGAACTGGCCCGTCTCGTCGTCCCCATGAACGAGGCCAAGCGCACCGTAATCGACCCGTAGCGTCCGCAGCACCCTCCGCCTCTCGCGGTCACTCACGTCGAGGCCGAGAACGAGGTAGTCGTCCTCTGCGAAGACCATCGAGTGATCGGCATCGGCATCGTTCCAGTTCGCCGCAGCCTTGCGAACGGCATCCAGGAACGCGGCAGCCTTGTCCGAAAGGGCTTCATCCCACTCAAACCAGGCCGGTTGGGCCATTGCTCCGGCTTCCAGCGCGTCGTTTCGACCGATTGCTCAGCCGAGCTTGATACCATGTGCCGCGGCGCGATCCCGAAGGAAACCGAATCCGTCTTCGACCAGCTGCTCCGAACTGCCTGCGACCGGGCGCCAGACCGAGAGGGCGCGTGCGATATCCGGGTGGATGACCATGAAGGATTCCAGGACCATGTCGCCGTCGAAGCCGATCGCCGCCATGCCGGCGAAGACGCCGTCCCAGTCCACATTGCCGGTGCCGGGTACGCCGCGGTCGCTTTCGGAGAGGTGGATGTAGCGGCAGTGGCGGCCGATCTCCGCGATCGCCGGGGCGAAGCCCTTCTCCTCGATGTTCATGTGATAGGTGTCGAGGTGCACGAACACGTTGTCGGCGCCGATGCGCTCGATCAGCTCGACCGCCTGGCGGCCCTGGTTCAGCAGGTGGGTTTCATAGCGGTTGCAGGGCTCAAGCCCGAGCTCGAGGCCGAGGGAGGCGGCGTGGTCGGCCACCGGCCTCAGGGCCTTGGCGATCGTCGCGTACTCCGCCTCCGTCGGCGGCGCGCCGGTCAGCTTGCCGATGGAGCTGTAGGTCACGCCGGTCAGGCAGCGGGAATCCATCCTGGCCGCGACATCCAGGGCGCGCTTCAGGAAGGCCTCCGCTTCCGCCGGATGGTCGGGCAGCGTGGCGTGCTGCGGCAGGCCGAGCGAGCAGGTGACCGCGACCCCGTGTTCCCGCGCCAGAGCCACCGTGGTTTCGATATCGATCTCGTCGGGCCGCAGCAGGGGCACCTCGACGACGTCAAGCCGCGCGGCGGCGGCGATCGGCATGATCCGCGCCGCCGCCTCGGCCGACCACTCCGCCGACCAGATGAAGGTATGTGCGCCCAAGCGTGGCATGGCGTCCTTCCGCTATTTGCTGTCGCGCGGCCCGTCAGGCGGCACCGACGATATGCGCGACGACCGTGTTCATGGATGTCTGGGCGGTCTGCTCGTCCGCGATCACCTGCCCCTGCCTGAGCGCCAGGATGCGGTCGCAGACGGCGAAGACGTCGGTCAGCCGGTGGCTGATCAGGATCACGGCGATCTCCTGGCGCTTCAGCTCACGGATCAGGTCGAGCACGTGGTCGACCTCGCGCACCGCCAGCGCGGCGGTCGGCTCGTCCATGATCACCAGCTTCGGCTCGAAGGTCAGCGCCCGGGCGATGGCGACCGATTGCTGCTGCCCGCCGGACAGGAACCCGACCTGATAGCGCACCGAGGGGATGCGGGCGCCGAGCCGGGCGATGATCCGCTCCGCCTCGGATTCGATCTTCGGCCGGTCGATCAAGCCGATTGGCACGCCCATCACCTGCCGGGTCGGCTCACGGCCGAGGAAGATGTTCGACGCCACGTCCTGCTGCCGGGCCAGGGCCAGGTCCTGGTAGATCATCTCGATGCCGAGCCGGCGGATGGCGCCGGGATCCTCGCCGGTGATGGTCCGGCCGTCGAACACCACCTCGCCGCCGTCGGGCCGGTAGATGCCGGTGATGGTCTTCATCAGGGTCGACTTGCCGGCGCCATTGTCGCCGACCAGCCCGACGACGGTGCCGGCCTCCACATCGAAGGTCACGCCGCGCAGGGCCTCGACCGCGCCGAAGCGCTTTCGCACGTCCCTGAGGGCCAGCAGGCTCATGCGGCCGCACTCCGGGCCCGATTCACCTGGTCCAGCCACACCGCCAGCACCAGCACCGTGCCGGTGGCGATCGGCTGGTAGTAGGGCGGCACCGCCAGCAGGTTGAGCCCGTTCTGCAGCACGCCCATGATCAGCGCGCCGACGATGGTGCCGAAGATGCTGCCGCGGCCGCCGAACAGATTGGTGCCGCCGATGATGGCGGCGGTGATCGCCGACAGCTCATAGGTCAGCCCGGCGGTCGGATCGCCGGAATTGACCCGGGCGACGAACAGCAGACCGGCAAGACCGGCCAGCGTTCCCGACAGGATGTAGAGCAGCAACCGGTGGCGGTCGACGCGGATCCCCATCGCACGGGCGGCGGTCTCGTTGTCGCCGATCACCAGCGCGTATTTGCCGAACTTGGTATAGGCCAGCACGTAATGGGCGACGCAGGCGACGACCAGGAAGATGATCACCGGTGTCGGCACGTTGGCAAGCGGACCTTCCAACCCGAGCTCGCCGAATGGGCGCCCCTGGCCAAAGAAGACGAAAGGCGCCGGCAGGCCGTAGACCGGCTTGCCGCTGGACAGCACCAGGGCGGCGCCGCGGGCGATGCTGAGCATGCCCAGCGTGGCAATGAAGGCCGGAATCCGCGCCCGGGTGATCAGCAGCCCGCTGATCGCGCCGGCCAACGCCCCTGCGGCGAGGCAACCGACGACCCCGGCGGCGGTCGGCAGCCCCAGCTTGTTCATCGCCATTGCACCGACGATGCCGGCGAAAGCCATGACCGACCCCAGCGACAGGTCGATCCCGGCCGAGCAGATGACGAAGGTCGCGCCGATCGCCAGCACGCCGATCACCGCCGTCGCCTGCAGAATGTTCACGAAGTTGGCGAAGCTGAGGAAATAGGGCGACAGGATCGACATCGCCGCCGCCAGGACCAGCAGCACCAGCAATGATTCCAGTCGGAAGTCGAAGCGCCGCTCGCCCTTACGGGCGCTTGCGGCCTGCTCCAGCACGGCCATGGCAGCGTCTCGCGACAGAGTCTGTGTGCGTGGGGCGGGGCCGGCGGCAACCGGCCCCGCTCCCGAGATCATGCGCTAGCGCACGTATTGCAGCAGCGGGTGCTCGCCGGCCTCCAGGACCTCCTGCGTCAGCACCATGGTGTCGACGAACTGGAAGGTCTCCGCCTCGCCGCCGCCGATCACCTCGGTGATGCGCTCGACGGCCTGCTTGCCGACCAGATAGGGAAGCTGCGCGACCGAGGCGTTCAGCCGGCCCTCACGAATCGACTTGACCGCGTCCACATTGCCGTCGACGCCGATGACGATGATGTCCTCGCCCCGGCCCGCCGCATAGGCGGCCTCGACGGCGCCGAGAGCCATGCCGTCATTGGCGGCGAAGATCGCCACCAGGTCCGGATGCCGCAGCATGATGTCGTTGGTGATGTTGGCCGCCTTGCCGCGATCCCAGTCGCCCGGCAGCGACGCGACCACTTCCAGACCCGGGGCCAGCTCGCCGAGCCGCTCGGCGAAGCCGCGGGCCCGCTTCTGGCCGGTGATGTTGCCGGACAGGCCTTCGATCACCAGCACCGGACCGCTCGCGTCCGCACCGAGCTCGCCGACCAGATAGTCGGCGCCCTGGGCGCCCGCCGCCTCGTTGTCGGAGCCGATGGTGAAGGCGATGTCAACGCCGGCCGCCTTGGCGATCTCATGGTCCAGATTGGCGTCCAGGTCGACCACCGGGATGCCCATCTCGGTCGCCTTGCTGAGGCAGGGCAGCAGGATGGTGGAGTTGATCGCGGCGGTGATCATCACGTCCGGCTCGCGCTGCAGCATGGTCTCGCAGGTGTTGAGCTGCGGTTCCGCCGCCTGGTCGGACTCGACTGCCTGCAGGTAGTACTCAACGCCGGCATTGGCCGCACCGTCGCGCACGCCCTCTTCCATCGCACCCCAGAACGGGTTGGACAGGGTCTTCATCAGCACGCCATAGACCATGTCCTCGGCCTGGGCCGCCGGCGACAGCGCCAGCACCGCGGCCACCGCCGATCCAAGTGCGAATGTCGGGTATTTCATGGTTGGTCCTCCCTCCGTGTTTCGGCGCTCGATCGGAATGCCGGCGCCTGTTCATCGTTCGATTGTGCCGTTGCGGCCGATGTCCCCTCAGGCGCCTCCGTTCAGGGCCTGCACCGTGGATTCCCGGACGCGCAGCGTGCAGGGGAGCCGCACCCGGGCCACCTCACGCCGCCTGCCGGCCAGCCGGTCCGTCAGCAGTTTCCAGGCATGGGCGGCCATCTCCTGGGTCGGCTGTTGAATGGTGCTGATGTAGGGCTTGAGCACCGTCATCCACTCGAAATCGTCGAAGCCCAGCAGCGATACCTGGCGCGGGAAATCCAGGTCGAGGTCGCGCACCGCATGGATCGCGCCCAGCGCCACGATGTTGGTGCCGGCGAACAGGGCCGTCGGGCGATCCGGCCGATCGAGGCATGTCGCGACGGCCGCGCGGCTGGAATCCACCGTCACGCCGCCGACCACCACCTGCGCCCGATCCTGGAGCCCGGCCTCCGCCAGCGCCATGCGATACCCCTCGATCCGCCCCTGGATGTTGTCCAGCGTCGGGATGCTGACGACCATGGCGATGTCCCGGTGCCCGAGGCCGATCAGGTGGCGCGTGCCCTCGCGCGCCGCCGAGACGTTGTCCGCCGCGATGGTGTCGACCCCGGTCTGCTGGCAGCCGCGATCGACGATCACCGTCGCCACGCCTTCCGAGACCACATCGGAGCGGGTGTCGAAGGAGTCGCTGACCGGGATCACGATCAACCCGTCCACCCGGCGCGACAGCAGCGCGTACATGCGCTCGCGCTCCTGCTCGGCATCCTCGTTGGTGCTGACCAGGATGATCTGGTAACCGCTGCCCGCCGCCAATTCCTCGATGTGCTGAACGAAGCTGCTGAAGAACGCGTTCACGATGTCCGGCACCACGATGCCGATGATCCTGGTCCGCTGGCTGCGCAGGCTGGCGGCGATGCCGTTCGGCCGGTAGCCCAGCTCGTCGATGGCGTCCTTGACCCGGCTGCGCCGTTCCGGCCCGACATAGCGGCTTCCGCTGAGCACATTCGACACGGTCGCGGTCGATACCCCGGCCAGCGCCGCAACGTCCCGGATGGTGGGGACGGAGTCGCGGAGTCCCTTGGTCTTCTGCACGCGGATCGCCGCCGTTTAATCGATTAAACCAATGCGCGACGATATCAGCCCGGCGCTTTGGCCGTCAAGCAAGCCCGAGTAATTTTGTTTCTCGCAGGACCGGCCAAATCATTCGGTAACCAAAACTGGCATGAGATTTGCGCAATACAATTTGTACGCTGATTTCCAGTGTGCGGGATTTTCCTAAAAACGAATAGAATCATGGACCAGATAAGGCAGAGCATGATCAAGGCGGCGCAAGAGCTTCGCGCGCTTGCCAAAACCACCGACGACCCCGTTTTGAGAAACCGCCTCCTGGAGCAGGCGGCGCATCTTGAGCTCACGTCTCAAGAGGAGTCTCAAGATGAGAGCAAATCCGCACGTGCGCGGCCCGCGCTGTGCGAACCGCATTCGGCGCCGACCTAGTCGAACGCGGCCCGGTTGACCGCGACGGCCTGCCCGGGCACGCCCGCAGGGGCGTGAGGAGCCGATCGCGCCATCACGCCCTGACCGGTTTGTCCGTCAGCCGGTGGAGGCAGCGCCATCCCTTGCGGTCACCACGATGTGCCGCTCGATATAGGCGACGATGTTGTCGACGCAGCCCTCGACATCGCTTTGGGCGGTGTCGACCACGAGCTCCGGGCTGTCCGGCGGCTCGTATGGGGCCGACACGCCGGTGAAGTCCGCGATCTCGCCGGCACGGGCGCGCTTGTAGAGCCCCTTGGGATCGCGCCGCTCGCAGGTCTCCAAATCGGCGGCGATGTAGAGCTCGTGGAAGGCGTCGCCGGCCGCCTGCCGGGCCCGGTCCCGGTCGCTGCGATAGGGCGAGATGAAGGCGGTGATCACGATGAAGCCGGCATCGGCGAACAGCGCCGCCGTCTCGCCGATCCGCCGGATGTTCTCGGCCCGGTCGTCCGGGCTGAAGCCGAGATCGGCGTTCAGGCCCCGGCGGACATTGTCGCCGTCCAGCACGTAGACGTGGAAGCCCTTGTTGAACAGCCGCTTCTCGACCTGCATGGCGAGCGTCGACTTGCCCGAGCCCGACAGGCCGGTGAACCAGATCACCGCACCGTAGTGGCCGTTGCGCCAGGCCCGGGATTGCGGCGTCAGCAGATGCTCCACCTCGGTCAGGTTGCTCGACTTGACCTGGTAGAGGGCGCGCTGGTCGGGGTAGCCGCGCATGCTCAGCACGCCGCCGGCGACCGTATCGTAGCCGTCCACCAGCACCATGCGGCCGGTCGCGGCCCCCTGGCCGAACTCGTCCAGCGCCAGCATCTCGCGCGAGCGCAGCACGATCTCCGCCACCTCGTTGCGATTGACCGCCTCACTGCCCCGGCCGGACAGGTCCTGGGTGTCGACCACCCGCTCGATGGATTGCACGGTCACCGTCGACTCGCCGGTCGCCAGCTTCATCTTGAAGCTGCGGCCGACCGTCAGCGGCTGCCCGCCGATCCAGAACAGGCTGGCCCGGAAGACATTGCTCAGCGCCGGCAGGTCGGTGTCATGGCTGGCGACGTCGCCGCGCTCGACGAAGATCTGCTCATCCAGGGTGAAACCGACGACCTCGCCGGCCTTGGCGGCGCGCGGCCCGCGGCGCTTGCCCCAGACCTCGATGCTCTTGACTTTCGCGGTGTTGTTGCCGGGAGAGAACCGCAGGGTGTCGCCGACCCGCAGGACCCCACTCTCAACCCGCCCGACGATGATCCGCCGGTGGTCGAACTTGTAGACGTCCTGGATCGGGAACCGCAGCGGCTGGTCGACCGGCGTCGACGGGGCCTCGAAGCGGTCCAGCGCATCCATCAGGGTCGGCCCGTCATGCCAGCCCATGCGCTCCGACGGCACCACCAGGTTGTCCCCGTCCCGCGCGGAGATCGGCACCACGAAGGTCGGCGCCAGCCCGATCTCCTCCAGATAAGCGGTGATCTCCGCCTTCAGCGCCGCGAAACGGTCGGGATCGAATCCGACCAGGTCCATCTTGTTGACGGCGACGGCGATCTGCCGCTGTCCGAGCAGGTTCAGCACATAGCTGTGCCGCCGCGTCTGCTCGCGCACGCCCTCTTCGGCGTCGATCACCAGGACCGCCGCATCGGCGCTCGCGGCCCCGCTGATGGTGTTCTTCAAGAACTCGCGATGGCCGGGCGCGTCGATGATCACATAGTCGCGGTAGGCCGATTTGAACCAGATCTGGGTGCTGTCGATGGTCACGGCCTGGTCGCGCTCGGCCTGCAGCGCGTCCAGCACGAACGACCATTCCAGCGGCATGCCGCGCTTCTCGCTGACCCGGCGCAGCTCCTCCACCCTGCCGTGCGGCAGGCTGTCGGTCTCGTGCAGCAACCGGCCGATCAGGGTCGACTTGCCGTGATCGACATGGCCGACGATCACGATCTTCAGGGGCGCGGCGGGCGTTTTCTTGGTCTTGGCCATGGCTCGGGGCTCACATATAGCCGTCGCTGCGCAGACGCTCGAACGCGTCCTCGGATTCATGATCCATCGAGCGCCCGGCCCGCTCCGGCGTGCGGGTCACTTCCAACTCGGCGATGATCGCATCGATGGTGTCGGCGGTGCTGTCGACGGGAAACGTGATGTTCTTCTCGCCCAGCGACCGGTAGCGCTTGCCGTCCCTGGCGAAATAGAGCGGCACCACCGGGATCTTCTCGCGCTTGGTATAGCGCCAGATGTCGATTTCCGTCCAATGCAGCAGCGGGTGGATGCGCACATGGGTGCCGTCCGGGAACTCGGTCTTGTACTGGTCCCAGAACTCCGGCGGCTGGTCCCGAAAATCCCAGTTGCCCTCGGCATTGCGCGGGCTGAAGACCCGTTCCTTCGCGCGGGTGCTCTGCTCGTCCCGGCGGATGCCGAGGATCATGCCGCGATAGCGGTCCCGGTCCATCAAAGCGCGCAGCCCGGCCGTCTTGCGGGCCGCCGCGCGGGCGCCCGGCGGCAGGGTCTGATCCATCTCGGATTCCGGCGGGCAGGTCTCGACCTTCAGGGTCAGCCCCCAATCGGGCACCAGCCGGTCGCGGAACGCGTAGACTTCCGGCAGCTCCATTCCGGTGTCCAACTGGATCACCGGAAACGGCACCCGGCCATAGAACGCCTTGCGCGCCAGCCAGAGCAGCGCGTTGCTGTCCTTGCCGATCGACCAGAGCATGCCCAGCGGCTCGATCCGGTTGAACGCCTCGCGCAGGATGTAGATCGAGCGGGCCTCGAGATCATCGAGATGGCCGGTCATAAGCGCGTCAGCCCTTATTCACACAGAATTTGCGGAGAACATTTCTATTCTACGAGTGGATTTAAGGAATAGTTGCCTCGACATCAACCATAAAGGATGGACGTGTCGCAAACGCTAATGCGATTGCGGCAATCGACAGGTTGACAGGATTTCAGGATCCGCAGGCCCCAGGCCCCGGCCGTTCAGCCCGGTATCGGACGGCTAATGGGTCGCCGGCGGATTGGGATCGTGGAACACGGCGTTCCGGGCGGCCTCGGCAAAGGACGAGGCGGGTACCGCGACACCAACGGATTGGCCGGCATCGTGCTGCACGGCGACATTGATCGCCAGAAGGTCGGCGTCTCCGCCCGGCCGCAGCAGCAGCAGCGGCGACCCGGCATCGCCCAGGGTCGCGTCGCAGCCATGCAGCATCAGCCCGCTGACCCGGCTCATGCCCGCCAGCTCACAGCCGAAATGGGCGGAGAGCTGATCGGCGCTGTCTTCGCTGAAGCCGGCACGGACCAGCGTCGCCTTGCCGTCTTCCAGCGACTCGACCAGCCCGGCCTCGCCGACGACGCGCCAGGGGATGGGCCGAAGCCCCAGCGGGCGGTCGACGATCAGGATCGCCCAGTTCAGCGTCGGCTGATCGATGGCGATATCGCGGTACTCGGCCTCGGCGGTCGCGAAGATCAGGCCGGCGCCGGCCGCGGCCTCGTCACCGCCCGCCTCGCCTCCGGCGACGAATTCCAGGTCCGTGGCCCGGAACCAGGTCAATCGGCGATGATCGTAGAGGCAGTGCGCCGCCGTCAGCACATGCCGGGGACCGATCGCCGCGCCGGTGCAGAAGCCTCCGGTCGGAAGATTGACCCGGCCGATGGCCGACCAGGGCCAAGCGTCGGATTCCACGGGAATCCGGTCATCCATACCGAGAATGCCCGTCAGGCTGCCGCTCCAGGCCGCCCCGCCCAGCGCGATCAAGAAGCAGAACGCGACACCGAGGATGTGCGCAAGGCCCCGCATGGGCCGTTGATGACGCGCCGTGATCCTATGCATGGCTCAGGCCCATGGGGATGGCCGCTGGTCCGGCAGGGACATCGCACCGGCGGCCGCGCTCAGCGGCGGCTGAGGCGATGTGACGCGGGAGATATGGTCGAACGCTTCGAAAGGAACGGCCCCCGAGGATGGCCGTACGCGACCCGCCTTCCTGGCAGGCCGTCGCACGCAGGCTACGGTCGAAAGAGGGTGCCAGGGATAGCCGATAAAAGGGTGTGCGAAATCTGTGACTTATCCGCCACAGCGGCGGAATTCGGGCAAAAAAATTGGCGGGAGCCCCAGGAGCGCCCGCCAGAGATTGATAACATGGACGAGAAGGAAGCTAGCAAGATGCACCCGGTTGCTGTTGTGTCAAAGTTGTGACATCCCGGCACAGGGCCAATTCCTGCTTGAATCTCATGATGTTACAAACGACGTTCAGAAGCGTCGCAAGAGTCCTGTCACAAGCATCGGCAGGACAAGCGGGTCTCGGCCAATGCCCGAACAGCAGGCCGACATTGACTCGTTACCCCCGCCATCTAAACTGTTTTTTAGCCAAACATGGGTTCTTCTGTTCCGACTGCGCATTGTCGATCAACTTGGCAATAAAAGTCTGCGGAGGGGCCGGAAACACCAGATGCGGTACGTCATCAAAGATCGCGTCTCGGATAACCTGGACACCGACTTCGGGCATCGTGCTCATATGAAGCATGGACATCGATGGTTGGGGGCAACGGTTGCCGCATTTCTGCTTGGCGCATGCGCCATGCAGGATCGTGGTGCCGTAGAGCCGCCCGAAGCGGTTGATTCGACGGACTCGGTCGAGCAGCTTGCCTCGGTGCCGCTTCCGCCGGTCAAACCCGTGCCGCCGCCTCGGGCTACCGAAGCCGTCCCGGACGGTCTCGCCAGCGTCGTCGGATTCGACGAGGACGCCGTGCGGAACCTCCTGGGCGACCCCATCTGGGTCAAGGAGATCCCTCCCGCCCTGTCGTGGCAGTACGCGTCCGATGCCTGCGTCCTTGAGTTGCTCTTCTTCATGGAAGTGACCACGCGGAACTTTCGGGTATTGTCATACGACGTAACCAGTGATGACGATGCCATCGATGTCGACCAACGCTGCCTATCAACCCTCGTCGCCCAAGCGGACGACCGACGAAGCTGACGCCGTCCGCGTCGCACTGATCGACGACGACGAGCTGTTCCGCGAGGCGCTCGGCATGAACCTGCTGGACGAAGGGTACGATGTCGTGTCCTTCGACGGGGGTGAAGCCGCGCTGGCCTATTTCCAGTCTGATGGCGGGCGCGCCGACATCATCCTGCTGGACTGGCGCATGCCCAACCTGGACGGGATCGAGGTGCTGCGCCGCCTGCGCGACGACGGGATCGACGTGCCGGTGATCTTCCTGACCGTGCTCAGCGATCAGATCTACGAGGAATCGGCCCTGGCCGGCGGCGCCATCGACTATGTCGAGAAATCGCGCAGCTTCTCGATCCTGCTGAAGCGCATGCAACTGATCACCGGCGGCCAGAAGGCCCAGTCGGGCGAGGAAGGCGCCGGGGCAAGCTCGGAGACCATGAGCTTCGGACCGCTGGAGCTGCATCTCGGCGCCTGCCGGGCGACCTGGCGCGGGCGGCAGGTCGACCTGACATTGACCGAATTCAAGATCGTGCGGGTCATGGCCTCGCGGGCCGGCGAGGATCTGTCCTACCGCGAGATCTACGACCTGGCGCGCGGCGCCGGCTTCATCGCCGGCTACGGCGCGGCCGGATTCCGCGCCAATGTGCGGGCCTTCATCAAGCGAATCCGCCAGAAGTTCCGGGCGGAGGACTCCAAGTTCGACATGATCGAGAATTACCCAGGCTTCGGCTACCGTTGGAGGCGCGAGGGTGGCTGACGAGCCGCAGGAACGCGCCGAACGCGCGGTCGTCCTGCGAGCGCCATGGTTTCTGCGGTCCCTAGCGATCAGGATGCTGGTGCTGGTCATCGTCTTCTTGACCGTGCCGATCCTGATCTACCAGCAGTTCCTGGCCGCAGACCGCGAGAAGCGCGAATTGCTGTTGCGCGACGCACAGCTGCAGGGCGAGCTCATCGCCCGATCGCTGGCGCGCGTCCTGCAGAATGCCGAGACCGGCATTCCCAGCGAGATCGTCGAGGACCTGTCGCAATTCGTGCAGAGCGATGCCCGGGTGCGCATCCTGCTGCGCCCGGCCGAGGTGCCGGACGCGCTCGGCTTCTTCTACGTCGCCTCCGCCCCGACGGTCTCCATCGAGGCCCAGGAGCGCGACCGCGAGGAACTGGTCAGCCAGGGCATCCTGGGCCGGCTGACCCAGACCTGCAGCGGCAACGTGCCGCTGGCCATGCGCTTTCCGACCCAGGATGGCGGCCAGGAGGTGCTGACCTCGATCACCCCGGTCAATACTGAATTCGGATGCTGGGCGATCGTCACTTCGCAGGATTCCGAGGCCATCGTCGGCTCCTCGATCGGCCAGCCCTACTGGAAGACGCCGGAAGTCCGGGTCGCAGCGCTGATCTACGCCGCCATGGCGGTGCTGGTGCTGGCGATCTTCCTTGGCATCTGGCGCAATCTGCGGCGGTTTGGCGGGCTGGCGCGCCAGATCGGCGAAGACCCGGTCAACGCCGAGTCCTTCGCCGCCCAGAACACCCTGCCCGAACTGCAGACCGTGGCGCAGGACTTCGACCGGCTGGTGGACAGCCTGAAGAACTCCGCCGACCGCATCCGCCAGGCGGCGGAGGACAACGCGCACGCCTTCAAGACGCCGATCGGCGTGATCCGGCAATCGGTGGAGCCGCTGAAGCGCATGGTGCCGGCCAACTCCCGCGGCGCCCGCGCCATCGACATGATCGAGCAGTCGGTCCACCGCCTCGACAGCCTGGTCTCGGTCGCCCAGCATATCGAGGACGCGACCGCCGATCTGCTGGAGCCGCCCTGGCGCAATGTCGATCTCTCCGACCTCGTCAGCCGGATGCTGGGCGGCTATGCCGGCCTCGACATCAAGCTGCAGCCGCGCTTTGTCCTCAGCCTCGACAAAAGCGTCATGGTCCGCGCCAATGAAGACCTTCTGGAAACAGTCATCGAGAATCTGGTCGACAACGCGGTCAGCTTCTCGCCGCCCAACGGGCGCATCGATGTCGGCGTGCACCGCAATGGCAAGACCGCCGAGCTGACCATCGAGGACAATGGCCCGGGCGTCGACCCGTCAAATCTGATCCGCATCTTCGAGCGCTACATTTCCGAGCGCCCGGAAGCCGTAAACGGTGACGAGCCGGACGGGCGGGACTCCGGCGCCCATTTCGGGATCGGCCTGTGGATCGTCCGCCAGAACGTGGAAGCGGTCGGCGGAAAGGTGATCGCCGAGAACCGCTCGTCCGGCGGTCTGCGCGTCCGCGTCAGCCTGCCCCGCGCCGCCTGACGCAAGATTCGGTCGAAGTCCGGGAAATCCTCTGTCTTCCGGTAAGCAATGCATTGACATTGCTACAAATCGGTTCAAATTGAATCAATGTCACAGAATTCACACAAACCGTCACCACGTCCTCACTCTAGGGTGCCGGTTGAGCCTGTCGCCGCGTCCTGAAGCCGCGCGCGACGGATGGACTGCATAGGATCGTATCGATTGCCCGCCGCCCCGCATGCTTCCCGTGAAACAAGAACCGTGATCTGCCGGTGGGAGTCCGTGAATGCCTGACGGCATGCTCGGAATGCCCGCCGCGGTCGCATCGCAGCTGCCATCGGTCTCCGACTGGCTGGTCGGCGGCATGGACGCGCAACATGCCAGCGGCCTGATCCGGACGGCCGACAGCCTGAACCGGGAATCCGGCCGGCATATGCGCCGCATCGGGCTCTATTCCTCGCTGCTCGCCGGGCGCCTGGGCTGGTCGAGCGAAGCGGCGGCGCGGCTGCAACAGGCGGCCGCCCTGCACGATGTCGGCAAGCTGCACATCCCGGTGCACATCATCGACAAGCCGGGGCCGCTCGACGACATCGAGCGTGCGACGATGCGCAACCACACGGTCATCGGCCATCGCATGCTGTCCGCCGGCCGACATCCGACCATGCAGCTGGCCGCATCCATCGCGCTCAGCCATCACGAGCGCTGGGACGGCAGCGGCTACCCCTACCGGCTGGCCGGCTGCGCCATCCCGATCGGCGCCCGCATCGTCGCCGTGGCGGATTCCTACGATGCGCTGCGCATGGAGCGGTCGTACAAGCCGGGGCTCAGCCATCAGGATGCCGTCGACATCATGCTGCGCGGCGATGAGCGCACCAAACCCGGCCATTTCGACCCGCTGGTGCTGACAACCTTCCAGAACCTCCGCGAGAGCATGCGGATGGTCTACGAGACCTACCGCGACTGGTAGCATCCCGGCCGACTCTCGGCCGCCGACGATCCCGCTCCATTCCCTATCTGCATGCCGACCACCCTCAGCCCTGCGTCCGGCGCGGGGCTGGTGTGCGTATTCCTCGATTGTCCGGGCGTCAGGACAGGCCAACTGTCGCTGTGTGCCGCAACGGCCGAACCCGCACGCAGAGAGACGACGATGGCATATACGGTGGACGCCCGGCCCGACACGGACCTGCGGTGCGTCAGACAGGGGATTTTCTACGTGCTGGGCGCGGTCCTGGTCTTCTCCGCCGTCAACGTGCTGGTCAAGTGGACGGTCGCGGCATATCCGATCAACCAGGTCCTGTTCTTCCGCAACGCCTTCGCGCTGATCCCGGCGATCGCGCTGGTCGCGACCCATGGCGGCCTGGCCGCCCTGCGCACCGCCCGGCCCGGGGCACACCTGATGCGCGGCCTGCTCGGGGTCGCGGCGATGGCCACGCTGTTCCTCTCCTTCCAGATGCTGCCGCTGGCGGACGCCACGGCGATCTCCTTCGTCCAGCCGCTGTTCCTGACCGCGCTCTCGGTGCCGTTTCTCGGCGAGCGCGTCGGCATCTATCGCTGGAGCGCGGTGCTGGTCGGCTTCGTGGGCGTCCTGATCATGATCCAGCCCGGCGCCGGTTCCTTCGACCCCGGCGCCTTTGTCGGCCTGGTCAGCGCGCTGCTGATGGCCGGCGCCTTCATCATGGTGCGCCGGCTCGCCAAGACCGAGTCCAGCAGCGCGATCGTGTTCTATTTCGCGGTGATCTCCACCCTCGCGACAGCATTGCTGCTGCCGCTTGGCTGGAACACGCCGACCTTGGGCGATTTCGGCCTTCTGGCGCTGCTGGGGCTGGCCGGCGGCACCGGGCAGTACCTGATGACCCAGGCCTTCCGGCTGGCGCCGGCGGCGGTGATCGCGCCGTTCAACTACACCGCGATGATCTGGGCTGCCTTGTTCGGCTGGCTGATCTGGAGTGAGCTGCCGACCCCGGCGCTGCTGGCGGGGGGCGGCATCGTGATGGCCAGCGGTCTCTACATCCTGTATCGCGAGACCCATCGCCGGGCCGACACGGTCATGAAGACCCTGCGCAGCCCGGGCGGCCAATAGCGGCTACTCGGCGGCGATGGTCTTGGGTTCTTCGGTATCCGGGTCCGGCTTCGCGTCGTCGTCGTGGTCCGGCTTGTGGCGCGGCCAGGCGCGCAGCACCGCCTGAACCACGGTCGCCAGCGGGATGGCGAAGAACACGCCCCACACGCCCCACAGCCCGCCGAAGAACAGGATGGCGACGATGATCGCCACGGGGTGCAGGTTGACCGCCTCGCTGAACAGCAGCGGCACCAGCGCATTACCGTCCAGGGCCTGGATCACGCCATAGGCGATCAGCACGTAGAAGAACTGCGGCTCCAGCCCCCATTGGAAATAGGCGACGATGGCGACCGGCGCGGTGACCACGGCCGCGCCGACGAAGGGGATCAACACCGACAGGCCGGTTATGGCCGCGATCAGCGCGGCGAAATCCAGCCCCAGGAAGGCCATGACGATGAACGTCACCCAGCCGACGATCAGGATCTCCCAGAATTTGCCGCGCACATAATTGGCGATCTGGGCGTTGACCTCGCTCCACACCTGGGTGCTGAGCTGGCGCTCGTGCGGCAGGAAGTCGGTGAGCCAGGCGATCAGCCGGTCCTTGTCCTTGATCAGGAAGAACACCAACACCGGCACCAGGATCACGTAGACGATCATGGTGAGGACCGTGACCACCGAGGAGAACGAATAAGACAGCACCTGCTGTCCCAGGATCAGCAGCTCGCGGCCGAGCCTTGCGGTGAATTCCCGTGCCTGGCTCTCCGAGATGAAGTCGGGATAGCGCTCGGGCAGGCGCATCACCAGCGCCTGGCCCTCGGTGACCATCAGCGGCACCTGCTGCACCAGCTGGGTCACCTGGCCGATCAGCAGCGGCAGCAGCACGAAGGCCAGGAACAGCAGGAAGGCCATGAAGGCCAGGAAGACGGTGATCACCGAGACCAGATGCGGCACCCCCACCGCTTCCAGACGGCCCACCAGCCCCTGCAGCAGATAGGCGATCACGATCGCCGCGATCACCGGCACCAGCATGTCGGCGACGAACGCAATCGCGGCGGTGATGCCGACCAGCAGGATGATCAGAAGAACGACCTGCGGGTCCGCCAGATTCCGCTGAAACCAGGCGACGATCTGCTTCATGGGTTGCCTGCGTGCGATGGCCCCGGTCCGATCGGCTGCGGCGCCGCCCATTCGGCGCATTCGCTCTGCAATACAGCCTGAGGGCGGGCCGGTCCAGTGGAGTGCGGCGTGCGCACCCCGCCGCATCCGGCGTTCCGGTGATGATGCGGTCGTGATTCTCGCCCGGCGATCATGGCGTTACTGCGACGCTGGCAATCGGATCACGCGGCCCTCGGCATCATCGCCTGTCGACGGCGTGACGGTGACGATGCGCGGGCTGACGACGCGCGTCGCCGGCTCCTCCGGCGCGGCCTCGGACATCCGCGGCACCTCCGGCACGGCCGAGCCGGCACGGAAATAATCCGGCGGGGCGCCGTCCTGAAGCACCGTCAGGCGCTGATGGACGCGGTCGAGATACCGTCGCTGCGCGTCCGGGTCGCTGGAATGGTACCGCGCCACCGCCGTCGTCCAGTCGCCATGGGCCTCGTTCAGTTCGGCCAGGAAGCGGGCGGCGTATTCGGCGTTGCGGTCGGGGTCGAAGGCCTCGGCCAGGTCGGCGAAGGCATCGGCATGCCAGCGCAGATTGATCTGCCCGCAGCCGACATCGATGGACTCGATCCCGCGCGCCTGCTCGCTCTGCACAAGCGCCACCGCCTCCGCCGCCGAGTCCGGGAAGTGCGACGTCCCGGCGCTGTTGATGGCGAAGGCCTTCCAGCCGCTTTCCGCATGCCCCAGAGCCAGCATCAGGTCCGGCGGCACGCCATGCCGGGTGGCCGCCTGGACCAGCGATGCGACACAGCCGGCGCGTGCCGGCGGCGCCATCGTCGCCGAGAGCAGCAGAGCAAGGATCAGGGTCGCAGCAATCCGCACGCGTCCGATATGGCCGCGCGGAGGTAAACATTCGGCAAATCCGCCGTGACAAAGCTGTGCCAAGTCGCCGCGGCGGCCGGTCAGACGTAGCGGAAGACGCAAACGGCGTAGATCAGCGAGATCACCACCGCGCCCCACAACGGCGAGCCGAACAGGCCGAGCCATCCCAGATGGATGAAGCCGCTGCCGAGCAGCGAGATGAACAGCCGGTCGCCGCGGGTGGTGTCCAGGGTCAGGATGCCGCGCCGCGGCCCGCCGCCGGGCGAGAACCATTCCCAGACCGACATGCTGACCAGGCACAGCACCACGAAGCCGAAAAAGGCGGCCGTCGGCCAGGTCCATGCCATCCAGGTGAGGCCCATGGTCGGAATTCCTCCTAGACGCGGCCCAGGGCAAAGCCCTTGGCGATGTAGTTGCGCACGAAATAGATCACGAAGGCGCCGGGGATGATGGTCAGCGCCCCCGCCGCCGCCAGCAGGCCAAGCTCATAGCCGGCGGTGCTGGCGGTCCGGGTCATGGTCGCGGCGATCGGCTTGGCGGCAACCGACGTCAGGGTCTTGGCCAGCAGCAGCTCGACCCAGGAGAACATGAAGCAGAAGAAGGCCGCCACGCCGATGCCGGCGGTGATGTTGGGGATGAAGATGCGGGTGAAGAAGCGCCAGAACGAATAGCCGTCCACATAGGCGGTCTCGTCCAGCTCCTTGGGCACGCCCGACATGAACCCCTCCAGGATCCACACCGCCAGCGGGATGTTGAACAGGCAGTGGGCCAGGGCCACCGCGATATGGGTGTCGAACAGCCCGACCGCGGAATAGAGCTGGAAGAAGGGCAGTGCGAACACCGCCGGCGGCGCCATGCGGTTGGTCAGCAGCCAGAAGAACAGGTGCTTGTCGCCGAGGAACCGGTAGCGGGAGAAGGCATAGGCCGCCGGCAGTGCGGCCAGCACCGAGAGTATGGTGTTGCCGACCACGTAGATCAGCGAGTTGATATAGCCCTCGTACCACGTCCTGTCGGTGAAGATCGTGACGTAGTTCTCGAAGGTGAATTCCCGCGGGAACAGCGAGAAGGTGCCGAGGATCTCGTTGGTCGTCTTGAACGACATGTTCAGCAGCCAATAGATCGGCAGCATCAGGAAGATGATGTAGAGCGTCGGGGCGAGCCACCGGAGCCGGCGCATCACTGGTCCTCCCCACGCATCATGACCGTGTAGAAAACCCAGCTCAGCAGCAGCACGATCATGAAGTAGATCAGCGACATCGCCGCCGCCCGGCCGAGGTCGAACTGGCCGAGCGCGATCTTCACAAGATCGATCGACAGGAAGGTCGTGGAGTTGCCGGGCCCGCCTCCGGTCAGCACGAAGGGCTCGGTATAGATCATGAAGCTGTCCATGAAGCGCAGCAGGATGGCGATGGTCAGCACCCGCTTCATCTTCGGCAGCTGGATGCGGGTGAACACCGCCCAGGGCTTGGCGCCGTCAATCTTGGCGGCCTGGTAATAGGCGTCCGGGATCGACAGCAGCCCGGCATAGGCCAGCAGGACCACCAGCGAGGTCCAGTGCCAGACATCCATCAGGATGGTCGTGAACCAGGCGGCGACCGGTTGCTGGGTGAAGTTGTAGTCGATGCCCATGCCGTTGATCATCCGGCCCAGCAGGCCGATCTCCGGCAGCGCGAAGATGTTCCACATGGCGCCGACCACGTTCCAGGGGATCAGCAGCGGCAGCGCCATCAGCACCAGGCAGACCGAGACCCAGGGCCCTTTGCGCGGCATCGACAGGGCGATCGCCACGCCCAGTGGCACCTCGATGATCAGGATGGTGCCGGTGAAGGCCAGCTGGCGCAGCAGGGCGGCGTGGAACCGATCGGAATTGAGCACATCCTCGTACCAGCCGACGCCGGCCCAGAAGAAGATGTTGTCGCCGAAGGTCTCCTGGACGGAGTAGTTGACCACCGTCATCAGCGGGATCAGCGCATTCAGCGCCACCAGCACCACGACCGGCAGGACGAACAGCCAGGCCTTCTGATTGGTTGTCTTAGCGGCCATATCCGATCCTCAGGTCACCATCCAGCCATCCGCGTACACCTGGGTGTGCGCGGGGTCGAACCGCAGGCGCGGGCTGTCGGCCGGCACCGAATCCCCGTCCATCACCAGCAGCTTGATGCTGCATTCCTGGTGCCGCGCCTCGACCACCTGGTAGCGGCCGGCATCGCTGACCTTGACGATCTCCACCGGGATGCCCTCGGCGTCGAAGGACACGAATTCCGGCCGCACGCCGATCTCCAGCGCCGCGCCGGCTTTCACATCGCCGGGCTTGTGCTCCGTCGCGATGGCGTGCTCGCCGAAATAGGGGGTGCCGTTGTCCAGCCGGCAGGGCAGCACGTTCATGCCCGGCGAGCCGATGAAATGCCCGACGAAGGTGTGCTGCGGCCGCTCGAACAGCTCCACCGGCGTGCCGACCTGCACCACCGTGCCGTCATGCATGACCACCACCTGGTCGGCGAAGGTCAGGGCCTCGGTCTGGTCGTGGGTCACGTAGATCATCGTGGCCCCGACCTCCTTGTGCAGCTCCTTCAGCTTCGACCGCAGCTGCCATTTCAGATGCGGGTCGATCACCGTCAGCGGCTCGTCGAACATGATCACGTTGACGTCGGAGCGGACCAGGCCACGGCCCAGCGAGATTTTCTGCTTGCCGTCGGCGGTCAGCCCGGAGGCCCGGTTCTGCAGCGTCTCCTCCAGGTCGAGCATGCCGGCGATCTCGCGGACCCGCGCATCGACCTCCTCCAGGCCCCGGTTGCGCAGCGGGAAGGCCAGGTTCTCGTAGACCGTCATGGTGTCGTAGACGACCGGGAACTGGAACACCTGGGCGATGTTGCGGTGGTCCGGCGGCATGTCGGTCACGTCCTGGTCGTCGAACCAGACCCGCCCCTCGGTTGGCGTCAGCAGACCGGAGATGATGTTGAGCAGGGTCGTCTTGCCGCAGCCCGACGGTCCCAGCAGCGCATAGGCGCCGCCATCGGACCATTCGATGCTCATGCGCTTCAGGGCCCAGTCCTGCTCCTCGCTGGGTCCGGCGACATAGCTGTGGCGCAGCTCGTCCAGGCTGATCTTGGCCATCAGACGGCCCCCAGCCAGACGTCGGCTCCGCGAGCCCTCACCCGGTCGGCCTTCGGCCGCCCACCCTCTCCCGGGGGGAGAGGGTCTATGGGCGCACCTACGGGTTCCCTCTCCCTCTGGGAGAGGGCGGCGGGCGAAATCCCGCCTGGTGAGGGCTTCGGGCTCTGGACTTTCAAAGTCATGCCGCGATCAGCCTGTCGTCTTCCCCGAAATAGAGGCATTGCCGGGTGTCGATGTAGAGCTCGGCGCTGTCCCCGACTTCGAAGGGGTGGATGCCATGGGATTGCGAGACCCAGGTGCCGCCCTCGATCTCCACATGGACCATGCTCTCCGAGCCGCTCAGCTCGGCGACCAGCACCCGCCCCTGGATGCGCACGGCGTCGGCGGTCGCCGCGCCCGGGCGCACGTGATGGGGCCGGATGCCGACCGTGTAGGGACCGTCCGGCAGGCCGCGCAGGCTGTCCGAGGCGGCCCATTCCACCTGCGGGTTCAGGATCAGCCGATCCCCCTGCTTGGTGATCCGGGCAGTGTTGATCGGCGGGTCGGAGAACACCTGGGCGCTGCGCAGATCGGCCGGCCGGCGATAGACCGAGGCGGTCTCGCCGAACTGGGTGACGCTGCCCTCGTGCAGCGTCGCGGTCTGGCCGCCGAGCAACAGCGCCTCGATCGGCTCGGTGGTGGCGTAGACGACCATCGCGCCGCGGTCCTCGAACAGCCTCGGCAGCTCGTCGCGAAGCTCCTCGCGCAGCTTGAAGTCGAGATTGGCCAAGGGCTCGTCGAGCAGCACCAGGTCGGAATCCTTGATGATGGCGCGGGCCAGCGCGGTGCGCTGCTGCTGGCCGCCGGACAGCTCGCCCGGCCGGCGCTGCAGCATCGGCCCCAGCTTCAGAAGCTCGGCGACCTCTCCGACCCGGCGGTCGATCTCCGCCTGCGCGACGCGCGCGACCCGCAGCGGCGAGGCGATGTTCTCGAAGACCGTGAAATTGGGATAGTTGATGAATTGCTGGTGCACCAGCGAGACATTGCGCTTCTGCACCGGCATGCCCGTGACGTTCCTGCCGTCGAACCAGATCTCGCCGGATGTCGGGCGCACCAGCCCGGCCATCAGGTGCATCAGCGTCGTCTTGCCCGACAGGGTGGTGCCGAGCAGCACGTTGAAGCCGCGATCGGCCAGCGCGAAGCTGGTCGGGTGGATGTGGATCTCGTCACCGACCCTGAGCGTGACGTCCCGGAACTCCAGCGTCATTGCGCTGCAGCCCCGGTCAGAACGAACCGGGCCCTGTGGGACGGGAATTCATGCATTGCGTGACGCCTCGGACATTGCGATCGGCCGGACCGGCCAGACGATGCCGAAAATGGAAACCGGCGCCCGGGATGCGCGCAAGCGCGCATCCCGGGCTCGGTTGCTGCGGCTTTTGGGGTCTGCCCCTTAGCCGTCCTCGCTCCAACGGCGGATCAGGTCGTCATAGGCGATGGTCTCGCCCGGCGGCTTCTCGTTGTCCAGCATCGGCTTCGGCGAGCCGGGCTGGTTCAGCCAGAACTCCGGATCCCGCTCCTCGTTGAGGCGCGGGCCGCAGCCGCCATACACATTGGCCTGCTCGTCGGCCGCCTGCATGCGGGCCATGACCTGGTCCATCTCCGCGGCGAGGCGGTCCATCGCCTCCTGCGGGGTGAACGCGCCGGAGTTCACGTCACCGATCTGCTGCCACCAGATCTGTGCCAGCTTCGGATAGTCCGGCACGTTGATCCCGGTCGGGCTCCAACGCACGCGATCCGGCGAGCGGTAGAACTCGACCAGGCCGCCAAGCTGCGGCGCCCGCTCGGTGAAGCTCTCATGCCGGATGTCGCTGTCGCGGATCGGCGTCAGGCCGACATGGGTCTTGCGCAGGGACACGGTCTTGGAGACCACGAACTGGGCATAGAGCCAGGCCGCCTTGCGCCGGTCGACCGGGGTCGACTCGAACAGGGTCCAGGACCCGGCATCCTGATAGCCGAGCTTCTGGCCGTCCTCCCAATAGGGCCCGCGCGGCGACGGGGCCATCCGCCACAAAGGATTGCCGTCCTCGTCGACGGTGTTGTTGCCCTCGCTGCGCGGCGCGACCATCGAAGACGTGAACGCCGTGTACCAGAAGATCTGCTGGGCGACGTTGCCCTGGGAGAGGGCCGGCAGGGACTGGTAGAAGTCGTAGCTGGCGGCACCCGGCGGGGCGTATTCGCGCAGCCACTCATCCCATTTGCGGATCGCGTAGACCGCGGCCGGGCCGTTCGCGGCACCGCCGCGCGACACCGAGGCGCCGACCGGGTTGCAGGAATCCGCTTCCATGCGGATGCCCCACTCATCGACCGGGCGGCCGTTGGGGATGCCGTGGCTGCCGGCGCCGGCCATGGACAGCCAGGCGTCGGTCATGCGCCAGCCGAGATCCGGCGCGCGCTTGCCGTAGTCCATGTGTCCATAGACGCGGACACCATCAATTTCCTGCACATGCACGGAGAAGAACTCGGCGATGTCCTCATAGGCCGACCAGTTGACCGGTACGCCGAGGTCGTAGCCGTACAGGTCCTTGAACTGGGCCTGCAGCTCAGGCCGCTGGAACCAGTCGTAGCGGAACCAGTACAGGTTGGCGAATTGCTGGTCGGGAAGCTGGTAGATCTTGCCGTCCGGCCCGGTGGTGAAGGAGATGCCGATGAAGTCGTCGGTGTCGAGCATCGGGTTGGTGACGTCCGCACCCTCGCCTTCCATCCAGTCCGACAGGTTCACCGCCAGCTGCAGCCGGGAATGGGTGCCGATCAGGTCGGAATCGTTGACATAGGCGTCATAGAGATTGCGGCGGGTCTGCATCTGGGTCTGCACCGCCTGCACCACCTCGCCCTCGCCGAGCAGCTGGTGGTTGACCCGGATGCCGGTGATTTCCTCGAAGGCCTGCGTCAGAACCTGGGATTCGTAGGTATGGGTCGGAATGGTCTCCGACAGCACGTTGATTTCCATGCCCACGAACGGCTCTGCCGCCTGGATGAACCACTCCATCTCCGCCATTTGCTCATCGCGCGAAAGCGTCGATGGCTGGAATTCGTCGTCGATCCACCGTTCCGCCTCTTCCATGCCGGCGAACGCGGGACCCGCGAACGACAGCATGGATACGGCGGCAACGGCGGCGAGAAGCCGATTTCTCATTAAGTTTCCTCCCTGTTATCGATTTCGGCGGTTCATTGTCATCTTAACCATGAACCGATGGCAATCGTAAACAAGGGGCGGGCTCAGCGTTCCTCCGGCGCCCAGTAGGGCGGGAAGGCGGCCCATTGCTCTCGCAGGATCGCAAAGCAGCGAAGGTCGACGAAGCGGTCGTGCACCCATTCGGCCTGTCGTCGCACGCCCTCCTCGAGGAATCCGAGGCGCTCGATGACCGCGATGCTCTTTGCGTTCTCCACCGCCGCCCAGATCTCGACCCGGTTCAGCAGCAGGTCCTCGAAGGCGAAGTCGACCAGCGCATGACAGGCGCGGGTCATGATGCCCCGGCCCTGATGGTCGGCCGAGAGCCAGTAGCCGAGGCTGGTCAGCTTGTTGGGCCAGTCGATCCGGTGATGGCCGATGACGCCGACGATGGCGCCGTTCTGCCGGATGGCGCATTGATAGCCATCGTTCCGCGCCCGCTGGTCGATGGTCGACTGGATGAAGGTGCGCACGTCACCGGGTGCGGCCGTCGCCCCGACCCAGGGCATCCAGGGCCGCAAATGGTCGCGGTTGCTATCGACCAGGGCGAACAGTTCGTCGGAATCGTCGAGAGACAACAGCGCCAGGGATGCCCCGTCGCCGATGTCCCCCTCGAAGGCCCAGCCGGCCCGCGCTTCGTCAGGATCGACCATCGCGCGCCGCAAGGCCCGCCGCCCGGATCTGGCTCAGGCTGGCGCGATGGGTCAGGGCCTCCGGGTCGACCCTGAGCTCGATCAGCGACGGCCCGTCGAATTCCATGGCCTCCTGGAAGGCCGGCGCGAACTGCTCCGTCGCCTCGACCACCGCGCCGAATGCGCCATGGGCCCGCGCCAGGGCCGCGAAGTCCGGATTGTGCAGGTCGGTACCGCTGACCCGCTCGGGATAGTCGCGTTCCTGATGCATGCGGATGGTGCCGTACATGCCGTTGTTGACGACGATGATGGTGATGTTGGCCCGGTACTGCACCGCGGTCGCCAATTCCTGCCCGGTCATCAGGAAGCAGCCATCGCCGGCGAAGGCCACGACGGTGCGGTCCGGATGGCGCAGCTTTGCCGAAACCGCCGCCGGCGTGCCATAGCCCATGGATCCGGACGTAGGCCCGAGTTGGGTGCCGTAGCGGCGGAACAGGTAGAACCGGTGAACCCAGCCAGAATAATTGCCGGCGCCGTTGGCGATGATGGTGTCCGACGGCAGATGCGTCTTCAACCAGGCGACGATCTCGGCCATCTGCACCGGCCCCGGGCAGGCGATCGGCTGGTTCGCCTCCTCGAAATCCGCGCGGGCGCCGCGGGTCCAGTCTGCCCACGGCACCGGCACGGCCGGCGCAAGATCATCCAGGGCGGCCGCGAAGGCGCGCATGCCCGAATGGATCGGCAGATCGGCCTGGTAGACGCGACCCAGCTCCTCCGCCCCGGGGTGGATGTGCACCAGCGTCTGGCGAGGGTGCGGCGCCTCGAACAGCGTGTAGCCGCCGGTCGTCGCCTCGCCGAGCCGCGCCCCGACAGCAAGGATCAGATCCGCCTCGCCGATCCGGGCCGCCAGCTTCGGGTTGATGCCGATGCCGACATCGCCGGCATAGTTCGGGTGACCATTGTCGAAGTAATCCTGGCAGCGGAAGGCGCTGCCCACCGGCAGGTCGAACCGTTCGGCGAAAGCGCGGAACCGGTCGCAGGCCGCCTCGTCCCACCCGCTGCCGCCAAGCACCGCAAACGGCCGGCGCGCCTCACCGAGCCGCCGTGCGAGCTCGGCCATGGCCTCAGGCGCGGGATGGGTCTCGGCCGGGACGACCGGCCGCGAATCGGCGGCCACCACGGTTTCGCGCAGCATGTCCTCCGGCAGCGCCAGGACCACCGGACCCGGACGGCCCTGCATCGCCGTGGCGAAGGCGCGGGCGATGAATTCCGGGATGCGCGCCGGATCGTCGATCTGGGCCACCCATTTCGCCATCTGGCCGAACATGCGGCGATAGTCGATCTCCTGGAACGCCTCGCGCTCCTGCATGTCGCGGGCGACCTGGCCGATCAGCAGGATCATCGGCGTGGAGTCCTGAAAGGCGATATGGACGCCGGCGCTGGCGTTGGTGGCGCCCGGGCCGCGCGTGACCATGCAGATGCCGGGGCGGCCGGTCAGCTTGCCGTCGGCCTCCGCCATCATGGCCGCGCCGCCTTCCTGCCGGCAGATGACGAACTGGATCTCCGGCACATCATGCAGCGCGTCCAGCACCGCCAGATAACTCTCGCCGGGTACGCCGAAGACGCGCTCGACGCCGTTCAGCTTCAACTGGTCGACCAGAATCCGTCCGCCGGTTCGCGATTCGGGCGCGGAGGCCATGGCTGCACTGTCCCTTGTTGCCGTCTGAGCGGCGGCCACGATACCGCGTCGGCCGCCGGCGGTCTTGCATGACATCCACCATCCGGCGGCCGCCAAGCCGGCCATCGTCTGTTTGCAGGACCGCCAGGACTGGCGAAGCAGGGGCGTTCCGGGTAATCAGTGCCGGACCGGCAAGATAAGAGTTAACGGGCCGCCGGCAACCAAACAAAGCCGGTTCCTTAAGATCAGGCGAGCCAGTTGGAAGAAATATATTACCAAAAGTTGCGCATATGGTGTGACGAATTAACACAGCGGCGAAGAATTATTGCGCGATAGCTGTCATCAGTATTAGTCTGATAGTGGGGCGCCACGACTTGCCGCAGCAGTGAGCAGGACGATGGCAGCGAAGATGAGACCAAACGGAGTCGCCGCCGCCTCGGACAACGCCAAGAAGCGATCCGAGCGGGGCGACGGGCCGGAAGGAAGTACCGGCGATCCATCCGCGGTCCAGGCAGGACTGCCGGAAGAGCGGGAGATTCGCCGCCAACAGATGGCGGCCCTGATCCGCCAGACACCGGTCACCTCCACCGTCAGCATGGCCAACTCCCTGGTCACGGCGCTCACCTTCTGGTCGATCGCGCCGCGCCCGATCCTGATCCTCTGGCTGGTCGTGGTGTGGGCTCTGGCCCTCCTGCATCTCAGCCGCTGGCAGCTGTACCGACGGCAGCCATCGCACGGGCATGTCAGCCGCCGCGGGCCGCGGCGCGCCACGTTCTGGGCGTTCCTGTCCGGCTGCGTGTGGGCCAGCAGCCTCTCCTTCTTCTGGGGCGCGCCGATCACCTACCAGATGGTGTTGATGATCGTGATCGCCGGCATGGCCGCCGGCGCCTCCACCACGCTGGCCGCCATTCCTTCCGCCGCCGCGGCCTTCGTGCTGACCAGCATCACGCCGTTCATCGTCTATTTCGCGCTGCAATGGGACGTCGCCTATCTGGCCCTGGCGCTGATGGCGCTGGTGCTGACCATGGCGATGCTGGTCTCCGCCCATATCGTGCACCAGCAGTTCATCGAGAGCGTGCGGACCCGCTTCGCCAACCAGGCCCAGCTTGTCCAGTTCCACGCCGAGCGGGACGACTGGCTGGAGATCTCCGACACCTCGGAGGCCTTCGCCCTGTTCGACCAGAACGACCGGCTGCTGATGTGGAACGAGAACTACCGCCGCATCCTGTCGCTGCCGGATGGCGAGCTGTTTCGCGGCGCAAGGCGGGTCGACATCCTGAGGCAATGCGCGCCGCCGGTGGATGTCGCCAACGGCGAGCGGACGCTCGGCGAGTGGATCGAGGCACAGCTCCAGCTCCATGCCGCGACGCCGGCGACGATCGTGGAGCAGCTTTCCAACGGACGCTCACTGAAGAGCAGCGCCCGCAAGACCGGCCGCGGCCACACCGCCACCACCCATATCGACATCACCGAGTTGAAGGATCACGAAGCCGCGCTGATCCGCGCCCAGGAGGAGGCGGTGCAGGCCAACGCCGCGAAGTCCGAATTCCTGGCCAATATGAGCCACGAGCTGCGCACACCGCTGAACGCCATCATCGGCTTCTCCGAGGTGATGATGAACCAGCTCCTGGGCAAGATCGGCACGCCGCGCTACCTGGAGTATTCCAAGAACATCCACGACAGCGGCCGCCACCTGCTCGACCTGATCAGCGACATCCTCGACCTGTCGCGGGTGGAGGCCGGCAAGATGGAACTGTGGCGCCGGCCGGTGAACATGCTGCAGGCCATCGAGTCCAGCTTCCAACTGGTCATGCCCGCCGCCAAGGAGGGCGGGGTGGAGCTGGTGATCAAGTCGGATTGCTGCGATCAGTGGCCGCTGCTGTTCGCCGACGAGACCAAGATCAAGCAGATCCTGCTCAACATCCTGTCGAACGCCATCAAGTTCACCCCGCGGGGCGGCTCGGTCACCGTCCAGTCCGACCGCACCGCCGACGGCGCCTTCGTGGTCTCGGCGACCGATACCGGCATTGGCATCGCGGCCGACGCCCTGCCGCTGGTGCTGGAGCCGTTCCGCCGGTTGGAACCGGCGCATCGCCGCCGCTACCCCGGCACCGGCCTCGGCCTGCCCCTGGCCAAGGCGCTGGTCGAGCTGCATGGCGGCACCCTGTCGATCGACAGCACGCCGGATGTGGGCACAACGGTGACCATCACGCTGCCGGCCCTGCTGGCGCTGCGCCGCAAGGCCGCGGAAGCGGAGTCGGACGCGGAGGCCGCGCGGCAGGCACCGGCCGAATAGGCCGCCATCCCCCAAGACATCCAGTAACATTGATGACAGGGGGCGGCGCCGCCAAGATGAGCCCGCTCGCCGGCGTGGCGAGCGCCCAGAGGGAGGGACGCCTTGGTCGCCTATATGCTCGTCACCGTCGACGTGACCGATCCGGATCAGTACCGGCACTACACCGACCGCTCGCCGGCGGCGATCGCCCGGTTCGGCGGCCGGTTCCTGGCCCGCGGCGGGCGCACCGTGACGCTGGAGGGAGAGGCCGAGACGCGGCGGGTCGTGGTGGTCGAGTTCCCGAGCCTCGGGCAGGCCGAGGCCTGCTACAACTCGCCGGAATACCAGGACGCGAAATCCTACCGCGAGGGTGCCGCGACGGCGCAGTTCGTCGTCGTCGAGGGCGTCTAGGGCACCCGACCGCGCCTATTCCTGAACCGATTCCAGGTAGGCCAGCAGGTTATCGATCTCTTCCGGCGTGAAGACGAATTCCGTCGTCCGGGCGTCGCCGCGGTGGCCCATCACCAGGCCCTCCGCCAAGGCCTCGGCCATGTGCTCGACCGGCCATTTGCGCGCCAGCTCGCTAAATGCGGGCGCATCGGCGACCGGGCTCGGTCCGGCCGCGATCGCATGGCACCGGGCACAGAGCCGCTCGGCCAGCGCCGCGCCGCTGCTCACGTCGCCGCCCGCCGTCGCCGTGCAGGCCGCCGTCAACGTCACAACGACACAAATACCAATCCACAGGCGCGCCATGGGATGCCCTTCTGCTCTGCCGCGGCAACGCCATAGCGTCACGGCATCCACGGTTTTGCAAGTCAGTAAAGGACGGTGGAGATCAGCTACGCGGCGCCCCGCAGGTCCAGCGCCGGACTTCCCAGTCGGGGTGCTCGATCTGCCAGCGCACGGCGGTCAGCTGGCCCTGGACGAGGCATTCGCGCAGGCTGCCATAGATCGACTCGAAGGCCGGCTGCCGGACGCTGCACTCCTGCGGGTTGAGCAGGCTGCAGACGATCAGAACAAGTTCGACCATCGACTCGACAACTCCGGTCTACCGAATCGTCGCCGGCCCCGTCACGACCTGCTCCCTTTCTGCGCAACCCTGCACAGCGATTGGGCAAATCGTTTCAATACGTTTGCCGACGAACGAATTTATGGTTAATCTCGTAACGTACTGCAATGCGCTGCGCAAGAAATGAACGCCCGAACAGAGGCGTTCTTGGCGTGCTGCACAATAAAACTGACCCGCACATTGCACCGCCTGGTAGTAGGGAGGGTCTTTCATGAACTCAGTCAGAGTTGTACTACTTGCAGCAGCCGCGACGGCGCTCGCCGGCGTGGCCAGCGCCAATGACGGCGTGCTGGAGGCCAGCGCCGATTCGTCCAATTGGGCGATGCAGCTTGGCAACTACGAGGGTCAGCGCTACAGCGCCCTCGATCAGATCAATGCCGGCAACGTCGGCGATCTGCAGGTGAAGTGGACCTTCTCCACCGGCGTCCTGCGCGGCCATGAGGGCGGCCCGATCGTGATCGGCGACGTGATGTATATTCACACGCCGTTCCCGAACATCGTCTACGCGCTCGATCTGAACGACGACGGCCGGATCATCTGGAGCTATGAGCCCAAGCAGGATCCGTCCGTGATCCCGATCATGTGCTGCGACACCGTCAATCGCGGAGTCGCCGTGGCCGACGGCAAGGTGTTCCTGGCCCAGGCGGACAACACCCTGGTGGCGCTGGACGCCGCGACGGGCGAGCCGCTGTGGAGCGTCAGCAATGGCGACCACACTCGCGGCGAGACCCTGACGGCGGCCCCCGTCGTGGTGCGCGACAAGGTCTTTGTCGGCATCTCCGGCGGTGAATTCGGCGTCCGCGGCAGCCTGACGGCCTACAACACCGAGGACGGCTCGCTGGTCTGGCGCGCCTATTCGACCGGGCCGGACAGCGAGGTGATGCTCGATCCGGCGACCACGCTGATGATGGGCGAGCCGATCGGCCAGGCCGATCTCGGCATCTCCACCTGGAACGGCGATGAGTGGAAGATCGGCGGGGGCACCACCTGGGGCTGGTACACCTACGACCCCGACCTCGACCTGATCTACTACGGCACCGGCAACCCGGGCACGTGGAACCCAGCACAGCGCGCGCTGAACGGTGAGCGGGTCGACAACAAGTGGTCGATGACCATCTTCGCCCGCGACCCGGACACCGGCATGGCGAAGTGGGTCTACCAGAAGACCCCGTTCGACGAATGGGACTTCGACGGCGTCAACGAGAACATCCTCGCCGACATCGAGATCGGCGGCGAGATGCGCAAGGTCCTGGTGAACTTCGACCGCAACGGCTTCGGCTACACGCTCGACCGCGAGACCGGCGAGCTGCTGGTCGCCGAGAAGTTCGACCCGCAGGTCAATTGGGCCAGCCATGTCGACATGGACACCGGTCGCCCGGTGGTGCTGGATGAGTACAGCACCTTCGTGCAGGGCGAAGACGTCAACACCACCGGCGTCTGCCCGGCGGCGCTCGGCAGCAAGGATCAGCAGCCGGCATCGTTCTCGCCGGACACCGGGCTGTTCTATGTGCCGACGAACCATATCTGCATGGATTACGAGCCCTTCGCGGTCTCGTATTCGTCCGGTCAGCCCTATGTCGGCGCCACCCTGTCGATGTTCCCGGCCCCGAATTCCCACGGCGGCATGGGCAACTTCATCGCCTGGGACGCGGCGACCGGTGAGATCGTCTGGTCGAAGCCCGAGCCCTTCGCGGTCTGGAGCGGCGCCCTGACGACGGCCGGCGGCGTCGGATTCTACGGCACGCTGGAAGGCTATGTGGTTGGTGTGAGCCTCGACGATGGCGAGGAGCTGTATCGCTTCAAGACGCCGTCGGGGATCATCGGCAACATCAACACCTATGAGCACAACGGCAATCAGTATGTGGCCGTGCTCTCCGGTGTTGGCGGCTGGGCCGGGATCGGCCTGGCGGCCGGCCTGACCGGCGACACCGACGGCCTCGGTGCGGTCGGCGCCCACAAGGCGCTGGGCGACTACACGCGGCTTGGCGGTGTCCTGACGGTCTTCGGCCTGCCGAACTGATCGCCGAACACGGCACGCGTGGCTTGGGGCCCGGCTTCCCGTCCAACGGAAGCCGGGCCCTTGGCCTGTTCCGCGGGTAGCGGAGCGCCGCACACAGGACTTCATACTCGGGATCCAACGATCACACGCGACCGGACTGCCGCGTACGCCTCCGCGGCCGCCGCACCCGCGACAGGAAGCACGAGGAAAAGGTGGCTGGCATGATGACGAAGAGAGGAACGCTGTTTGGAATTGCCGTGGCCGCGGCCCTGGGCGCCGGCATGACATCGCCCCAGGCGCAGGACATCATGGAGAAGGCGCCGAACGACCTCACCGCGCCGGTCGATCCGCTCGACAACCCGTATCACGTCGCCGCAGACGGCAAGGTCGATCGCGGCACGTACAACGGATACCGCCGGTATCACGCATCCTGCCATGTCTGCCATGGCCCTGACGGGCTGGGCTCGTCCTTCGCTCCGGCGTTGGTCGACTCGATGAAGCAGCTCGACTATGGCGCATTCGCCGAAGTCGTCGTGAACGGCCGTCAGCGTGAGGGCGCGACCGGCAACAGCGTCATGCCGTCCTTCGCATTCGATCCGAACGTCATGGAGTACATGAACGACATCTACGGCTATCTGCGCGCACGGACCGACGGCGTCCTCGACCGCGGCCGCCCGCAGCGGATGGCCAACTGACCGCTCACCCAGGAGAGCGGGGAGCCAGAACAGGATTACGACCATGAAGGACCGTACGCGTACGCCAAGATGGCGTCTTTATCAAACGATCACCGCCGCTGTATGCCTGTGTGCGGCCTGGGCACTGCCGGCGCAGGCGCAGGAGGTCACCGCGCGCACCGAGCTCAGGGTGTGCGCCGATCCGAGCCTGCCGCCGTTCTCGACCGAGGCGCTGGACGGCTTCGAGAACAAGCTGGCCGACATGATCGGAGAGGAGCTGGGGATTCCGGTGGTCTATACCTGGTGGCCGCAGACCATCGGGTTCGTGCGCAACACGCTGATGGCCCGGCGCTGCGATATCGTCATGGGCACCGCCTCGGGCGAGGAGCTGATGCAGAACACCAATGCGTACTACCGCTCGGTGTACGCGTTGGTGTACCCGTCAGACTCGGGCATACAGGCCACCACCCTGGCGGACCCGGCCCTGTTCGGCAAGCGCATCGGGATCATCGCCCGTACGCCGCCGGCCAACCTGCTGTCCTTCTACGGCCTCAGCAACATCGAGCCCTACCAGCTCAACGTCGACACCCGCGCCGACCAGCCGGCCCGCCGGGCGATCGAGGATGTCGCGTCGGGCAAGACCGATCTGGCCGTCGTCTGGGGGCCGATTGCCGGCTACTACGCGGCCCTCCAGGACCGCCCGATGACCGTCGTGCCGCTGGTCGACGAGCCTGGTCCGGCGCGCATGGAATTCCGCATCACCATGGGCATCCGTGGCGACGAGCCGGACTGGCGCCATTGGCTGAACCGCTTCATCCGTGAGAACCAGGACGAGATCAACCGGCTGCTGGCCAGCTACCACGTCCCGCTGGTCGACATGACCGGCAAACTGATCACGGTCGATGCGGAGGCGGCCAATTGACGGCCATCCGGTCGATATCCGCTGCCTGGTGGACGGCCGTCCTGGCCCTGTCGCTGCTCGCCACGGGGCCGGCCCTGGCGCAGACGGTGCCGGCGCCCGACGGCTACCGCATGTCCGACTACCGCGCGCCGGTGCCGGACTCGGTCCCCGGCGCAATCACCATCGACACGGAGAAGCTCCAGGCGCTGATCGCCGAGGGCGACACGGTGCTGATCGACGTCCTGCCGCGCCCGCCGCGGCCGGCCGGGCTGTCCAAGGGCACAATCTGGACGCCGCGGCCGCGACAGAGCATTCCGGGCGCGGTCTGGCTGCCCAATGTCGGCTTCGGCGCGCTGTCCGACGACATGCACGCCTATTTCTCCGGCCATCTGGAGCGCCTGGCGGCCGAGATGCCATCCGCCAGGCTGGTGATGTTCTGCGAGCCGAATTGCTGGATGTCGTGGAACGCCGCCAAGCGGGCCGCCGAATGGGGCTATGAGCGCATCTATTGGTATCCCGACGGGACAGAGGGCTGGCAGGCGGCGGGAATGCCGCTGGAGAGCGTCGAGCCGGCACCGCCGGTGAAATGATCGGCGCGGGCTGCCGGCGGCCGTCAGCCGAGATGCGCCATGATCGCGCGGGACAAGGCGCCCAGGCGCTCCTCCAGCAGCACCGGCTGCTCGCACAGCGGGCGCAGGGCGCGGCGGCGGTCGGCGAAGATGCGTCGGTTGATCTCGATGCTCCCGGTCAGGTCCTCGATCCGCTCGGCATTCGCCGCCGGGTCCTGCTGCAACACCTCAAGCTCCGCGACCTCGGCCGACAGCGAATCGACCATGCCGCGCTGGGACCGCATGTAGCGCTTGATCGCGGTGATGGCATCGGTCCGCGACTCGTTGATGCGCTGGAAGATGCCGGCGAACAGCAGCGTCAGCCGATGCTCCTGTCCCGGCTCCACGCCCTGCGCGAACGCCTTGGCCTGATCGACCGCATCCTCGATCGGCGTGCGCCGCGACGTCACCGCATTGACGAGGCCGGCCACGTCCCGGTCGTCGGCCCATTGCCCGCCGATATCGTCGATCGGCGGGCCGGCCCAGATCTGCCCGGCGGCCAGCGTCGGAACGAGCCTCTGGATGCAGGGCCAATCGGGATCCTGATGCGGCTGCGCCGAGGCAGCGCTGGCCGAGATCATCAGAAGAACCGCGGCAAACCCCGCCGCCCAACCCGGCCGCGATGGCTTCACGGCATCGCCTTGGCCGCGATTGGCCTGATGATCGCCGGTGCTTTTGAAGCGGCCGCTGCCGAGCGCACCGCGGTGTTCGACGTGGAGATCTACGACACCAGCGGCGAAGGCGCGCAGCCGGACCTGGCGGAGCGCCTGGCCCGCATCAGCGATGAGCTGCGCCAGGGTCTTGCCGCCTCGCCCGACCATGAGATCGTCGACCTGACGCCGGCCAGCGACCGCATCACGGCACTGGGCAACCGCTATGGCTGCAACGGCTGCGAGGCCGGGATCGCCCGCGAATTCGGCGCCGACGCCTACGTGACGGCGCTGATCCACAAGATCAGCACGCTGATCCTGACCATCCAGATCACCGTGCACGATGCCGAGACCGGTGCCGTCACCGCGGTCGGCACCGCCGATATCCGCGGCGACAACGACCGGGCCTGGTCCCATGGCGTGCGCTGGCTGCTGCGCAACCGCATCCTGGCCGACTGACGCCGGCCGGATGCGGCCCGCGACCCTTTCCGGTCGCATCACGGACGGACCACGACACCCCAGGGCAGCCGGCCGACGCCGACCGTCTGGATGACCCGGCCCTCGTCCAGATCGATCACCGAGACGTCGCTGCTGACGCCGTTGGTGGTGTAGAGCCGGGACTCATCGGGTGAGAGCGCCAGGTTCCAGACACGCTGACCGACCAGGTGGTAGTGCTCCACCTCCATGGTCTGCTGGTCGATCTGGGCGACCCGGTTGGACGGACCCAGCGCCACGAACACCTTCGAGCCGTCGGCGGTCAGCGCGATGCCGACCGGCTGGATCGATTCCCGCGGCACGCCCTGCACCTCGAATTCGATCTTCTGGATGATGTCGCGGGTCCCGGTGTCGATCACCGAGACCGTGCCGCCGATCTCCGACGAGACCCAGACCCGGCTGCCATCCTGGTTGAACTGGGCCACCCGCGGCCGGCTGTCGACCAGCACGTTGTCGAAGATCGTGTAGGTCGAGGTATCGATGAAATGGGCCATGTTGGTGGTCTCGGAGGTGTTGACCAGGATGGCGCCATCCGGGCTGATGCCCATGCCCTCGGGCTCCACGCCGACCTCGATCTCCGCCACGATGCGCTTGGACTCCAGGTCCACGACCGAGACCAGATTGTCATCCTCATTGGCGATGTAGAGCGTCTCGCCATCGGGCGCCAACACGAAGAGTTCCGGGTCGGGTCCCGACGGAAGCCGGTCGATCACCGAATTGGTCGCCAGATCGACCACGTCGACCCGGTCGCTGTCGCCGACGCAGACATAGAGCAGCGACTGGTCCTTACTGAGCGTGATGCCGCGCGGCCGGCGCCCGACCTCGATGGTGTCGATCAGCTCCAACGTGCCGCCGTCGATCACCGAGATCGTGTTGTCGCGTTCGTTGGAGACATAGATCGTTTCGGCCATCGCCGAACCGGCGAACCCGGCCAATCCAAGAGTGGCTGCTACTGCAAACCAAGGCGCTCTCATCGGGTGCTCCTTTCCACTTCGGTCATAAGGTCGGGGTCGGTTTCTTGTTGTTGCGCCGTCACATTTCGCAACGGCTCTCCTGGCGATCGAAGCCCAGCGTATCCAGCTCGGAGTCGGGATGCAGGAACCCTTCCTGCGGCGACACCGAGACCAGCACGCGTGGGCCGGCGATCAGGATCGGTTGGCGCAGTTGGCCGTTCCAGTCGCGGAAGGTCAGCCCCTGCCCCTTGAAGGCGGCCAGCTCGAAATCCGGGCTGCGGATATAGGCGGCGATGTCGTCGGGCGCGACGGACTGGGTGCGTGTCGCCCCCTCGCCGATGGCCCGGACCGCCATCCAGACGCCGTAGTCGCGCTCGGTCATCCAACGCTCGGCCTGGCGGGTGAACCGGCTCTGCAGCTGGGTGCCGCCCCATTGCTCGAAGACCCGGCTCCAGGACGTCGCCACCAGCCCCTGGGTGCCCATCACCGGCCGCGGCAGGAAGGTGCGGTGGGCGAAATACTCGCCGAACTCGTTCATCTCGTCGGCGACGATCACCACGTCATGGTCGTCGACCTGCGAGAAGGCGGGCACGGTCCGCTGCAGGGTGACATGGCCGGTATCGACCCGGGCGTTGCCGGCCTGGTAGGTCCAGTCCTTCTCCTCGACGATGTCGGCGCGGTAACGCTCCGCTGCCCGGCGCACCGCCTCGGCAAATCCGCGGTCGGCATCGTGCTGGCCGACCACCAGGAACCAGTCGGTCCAGCGCTTGACCACCAGGTATTGCGCCAGCCCGTCGGCCAGCATGGCGCGGCTGGGAATGGTGTGCAGCACATTGGCCCGGCAATCCTCCTGCCGCAACCGGTCGTCCCGCGCCCGGCCGTTGAACAGCAGCATGTCGGCGGCGGCCGGATGGTCGGCGATGGTCAGGAGGCCGTCCGCCGGCAGATCGGCGACCACCATCCGGACCCCGTCGGCGACCACCTCGTCGAAGGCGGCGACGAGATCGCCGGTTTCCGGCACGATGAACTCGCGCAGCACGAATTCCTGGCCCATGAACCGGCCGGTCGAGGCGTTGTCGGCCAGGGCCAGGCGGGCGCCCTGAACCCCCTCATCCTCCAGGATCGGATCGAGGAAGGAGAGCGGGATTGGCGGCTCCTGCTCCTGGGTGAGGTAGCCGATCACCACGGTCTGCGCGTCGTCGGATTGCGCCCGTGCGGGCTGGGAGACCAGGATCGCCGCGAGAATCGCGACCATGGCGCTGCCGATCAGGCAGTCAAAGGGACCGGCTGGCCCGATCCGGGACCGTGACACCATTCCTCCCTCACCACGTTTTTTCGGTCGCCTGGACGGCAACCATATTGCTTGCACCCATGATAGCGAACCTGGCCTGAGGCGCAAATCCGTTTGATCACAGACGCTTGAGCGGAACGCCCCTGCGTTTGTCCCGGCTTGCGATCGGCGGTATTATGGAAAGCTAATGTGTCCGTGCGGGACGCCTGTCCGAATGGCGACCAACTCAGCGAATCCTCTGGCCGTGGCGGTCGTCGCGGTCGCTGCCTTGCTTGCGGCCGGCCCGCCCGCGATGGCCGACGGCCATGCGGTGGGCGCGCTGCCGGTGGACGAGATCGCGCCCGGCGTCTTCGTCCATCACGGGCACGAGCAGGTGCCGAGCCGCGCCAACAACGGCGACATCGCCAATGTCGGCTTCGTGATCGGCGACGCCGCCGTCGCGGTGATCGACAGCGGCGGCAGCCCGACCACCGGCGAGCGGCTGCGGGTGGCGATCCGTGAGCGCACCGACCTGCCGATCCGCTACCTGATCAACACCCATGTGCATTTCGACCATCTGTTCGGCAATGGCGCCTTCCGCGAGGACCGGCCGCAGCTGGTCGCCCATGCCCGGCTCCAGGGCGCGCTGATGTCCCGCGCCGAGATCTACCTGGCCCGCTACGAGGAGATGGTCGGGCCGGACGAGGCCAGCCGCGTCGTGATGCTGCCCACCGACATCCCGGTGAGCGAGCGCATGGAGCTCGACCTCGGCGGCCGGGTCCTCGAGATCCTGGCCCATCGCACGGCGCACACCAACAACGACATCACCGTGCTGGACCGGGAGACGGGCACGCTGTTCGCCGGCGATCTGGTCAGCCTGAACCACATCCCGATCCTGGACGGCAGCGTGCTACGATGGCTCGAGGTGATGGATGAACTGGCGGCCATTCCGGCCGAGCGGGTGGTGCCGGGCCACGGGCCGGTCTCCGCGCCCTGGCCCGAGGCGCTGGAACCGCAACGGCAGTATCTGAACGGCCTGGTCGCGGAGATCCGGGCGCTGCAGCGGGCCCGCGGCACCATGCAGCAGGCGGTCAGCGATGTCGGCCAGGACGCCGCCGCAGACTGGGTGCTGTTCGACGAATACCACAGCCGCAACGTAACGGCGGCTTTTGCAGAGCTTGAATGGGAGTAGGACCAGGAGGCGGACCCGTCAGGCGCTTGAGGAGGATGTTGGTATGGTGAGGGATCGGTTTGACGTGCGGCGGTTGCTGATCGGCGGCGCGATGGTCGCGGCGATGGCGGCCGTGCACACGGGCGCGGCGGCCCAGACCGAACAGGACGAGGCCCGCTGGGCGGAGCTGGCGGAGCTCTACTTCCCCGGCCAAACCATCACCGACCGGCCCGACCTGCTGACCATGGAGGCGCCCTACCGCGCCCACGACGCCGCCATCGTGCCGATCCGCGTCACCGCCACCTTCGAGCAGAGCGAGGCAATGGCGGTGGAGCGCCTGTGGCTGTTGGTGGACGACAACCCGGTGCCGCTGGTCGGCAAGTTCGACTTCGGCGAGGACATCGCCGTGGCCGACCTGACCACCCGGGTGCGCGTCAACGAATACACCTACATCCACGCCGTCGCCGAAATGAACGACGGCAGCGCCATCATGACCCGCGCCTTCGTCAAGGCGGCCGGCGGCTGCTCGGCCCCCGCCATGAAGGACCCGGAGGTCGCCGCCGCCCGGCTCGGCAACATGCGCTTCAACCTGCCGGAGACGGTGATCGCGCAGACGCCGATCACCACGCAGCTGCTGATCAGCCATCCGAACAACACCGGCATGCAGTTCGACCAGATCACCCGCAACTACGTGCCGCCGCACTACATCGAGACGGTCAAGGTCTCGTACAACGGCGAGCCGGTGCTGAACATCGAGGCCGACATCTCGATGAGCGAGGATCCCAGCTTCCACTTCTCCTTCATCCCCGAGGGCGAAGGCGTGATCGACGTGGAGATCGTCGACAGCAAGCAGAACGTCTTCACCGAGAGCTGGCCCGTCACGGCCGCCCCGGCGACCTGATCCTCCGGATTCCGGCCTTCAGAAGCACTGGAGGTCGGCTTCCACCTGCAGCAGCTGGAAATAGTCCAGCGCGTCGCGGATGCGCGGCACGTCACGGAAGATGCCGGCCCGCTCGCCGGGCACCAGCCGCATGCGCTTGATCGTCTCGATTTCCGTGTATTCCACGTAGGGCATGCGCTCGGCGATGTAGTCGATGCTGCACGAACACTGCGCCATCACGATCTGGTCCTGGCCGTTCGCGGCCATGCAGCCGAGGACGTAGTCGACCCGTGCGGCGGTCGGGAAATCGTTGGCAAGAGCGCCGGTCGTCAGCAGCGTGGCCATCACGGCGGCCACCGCGCCAAGGCCAATCGACCGGCGTGCCCGGCCTGGCAGGTCAAGCGTCATCTTGACGGCCTCCTCCCGAATGTGTGGCGGTTTCAGCCCGCGCGCTGCTGAAACCTTTGCCCCCGGCCGGGCGTCTGTCAACCGAGGGGAAAAGCTGGCGACTTGCCCGGTGCGAACCGGTCGTGGTCCAATTCGGCCAAACGGGGGCATCCAAGCGATGCGGTGGGGAGAGCGGTACCATGCGCAGTAAATTCCGTCATTACGGCCGGGCCGGATTGGCCGCCGGCCTGCTCTGCCTGGTGGCAACGCTCTTTTCGACATTGCCGGCATCGGCCCAGCTTCCCCTGGCCGCCGGCGGCGAATCCGCCGACCCGGCCGCACCCGGACCCAGCCTGCAGCAGATGCTGGACCAGATGCCCAAGCCGCTGGCGCCGGAGCAGGTCGATGCCATCCTGGCCGTCCTGGACGATGCCCAGGCCCGGTCCGCCCTGCGCGACTCCATCCTGCAACAGGTCGCCGCGGAGCAATCGGCGCAGCCGACCGAAACCCTGCTGGAACAGCACAAGCGGCGGGCCCGCGACATCGGCCAGGCCTTCCGCGAGCTCCCGCAGGCGCTCACCACGGCGCTGCACGCGCCCGGAGCCGACGGGCAGCCCGTCGATCCGATCCGCCTGTTCCTGATCCTGGCCGGCCATGTCGTGCTGGGTGCGGTGGCCATGCTGGCGACCCGGCGCGCCCTGAGGAACACCTGCAACAGCCTGATCAGCCATGAGAGCATGGGCGTCGGGCAGTCCATGGCGCGATGCGTGGGGCTCATCGTCATCGACCTGGTGGAGATCGGCGCCTTCTGCCTCGCGATCATCATGCTCTACTTGATCATGGCGCCGACCGAGCCTCGCGCGCCGCTGATCCTCGAGGCCCTGCTGATTGCGTCCGCCGCGATCCTTCTGACGGCCAAGGTCGCCAACGTCATCCTGGCCCCCAAGATGCCGGCCATGCGGCTCCTGCCCCTGTCGGATGCCGCCGCCAGCCGCATCTACTGGACGGTGGTGTCGGCATTCAGCTGGCTGATGATCATGAATTTCCTCCTCGCGCTTCTGGCGATCCTGGGATTGCCCCGCGATGCCGAGGTCGTGTCGGGCATGATCCTGGGCGGCATCTTCTGCGGCGCCCTGATCGCCGTTGCCTGGATCAACCGCCGGCCGGTCGCAACGGCGCTCGCGCGCACTTTCGGGGAGGGGCAGCACGCGTCTCAGATCGCCAGCCTTTGGCCGGTCGCCGGCACCGCCTATATGGTCGGGCTGTGGCTGGTGGCGTCGGATGCCGAGATCCGCGGCAACCAGAATGTCATGCCCCAGGCGATCGGCAGCCTGGTGATCGTCATGCTGGTGCCGATCCTGGGCTATTACGCCGGCCGCCTGCTGCAGCGGTTCTTCGCCGACGCGCCTGAGCCGGTCGCCGTCGCGGCCGCAGGCGATGGGGAGGGCGGGCCCGCGCCGGTGCAGGAACCGTCGAAGCCGGTCGACCTCACCAAGCTGATGCGCGGCGTGTGGATCATCCTGGTGATCATGGCGATCGGTTTGACGGCCCGGATCTGGGGCTTCGACCCGACCACCCAGACCGGTGCCAGCGCCGCCGCTTTCCGGGTGGTGTTCGAGAGCACCTTCATCGTGCTGGCGAGCTATATCGGCTGGCAGCTCTTCCGCACCGCCGTCGACCGCAAGCTGGCGGAAGCGACGCGGGAGGACGCCTCGGCCCAGTCGAAGCGCATGGCGACCCTGCTGCCACTGCTGCAGAAATTCATCATGGTCGTGCTGCTGGTGATGATCACGCTCATCGTGCTGTCGTCGATGGGGATCGAGATCGGCCCGCTGCTGGCCGGCGCGGGCGTGGTCGGCCTGGCCATCGGTCTGGGCGCCCAGTCGCTCGTCACCGACATCGTGGCCGGCGTGTTCTTCCTGATCGACGATGCCTTCAGCGTCGGCGACTACATCGAGGTCGGCAGCCTGCGCGGCACCGTGGAGAGCATCTCGATCCGCTCCCTGAAGCTCAGGCACCATCGCGGCGCGGTGCACACCCTGCCCTTCGGGCAGATGCAGTCGCTGACCAACTACAGCCGCGACTGGGTGATCATGAAGCTGGAATTCCGGGTGCCGCACGACACCGATATCGCCCTGGTGAAGAAGCTGGTGAAACGCATTGGCGCCGAGATGGGCCAGGATCCGATCTATGGCGCCGATTTCCTGGAGCCGCTGAAATCCCAGGGCGTGCGCCGGATCGAGGACAACGCCCTGATCATCGGCGTCAAGTTCATGTCCAAGCCCGGCACCCAGTTCACCATCCGCAAGGACGCCTATCAGAAGATCCGCGATGCCTTCGAAGCGAACGGCATCGAATTCGCCAATCGCGGCGTCACCGTCCGGGTGGAAACCGAAGGTGCTGGAGAAGCGGCGGTCGGCGCCGCGGCGGCCGAAGCGATCGCCGACGCGGTGCAGGAGCAGGTCGAGCCGAACCCGGCGGAATAGGGCGCCGGTCGCCCCGGGGCGTTTCCACGATCGATTCCAGGCAACCCGGGCTGCGCATCGGGGCCGCGATGCGCGCGTGGGACGCGCTCGTCGACGCGCCGGAAATCTGTTTCCGATCTGGCAATTCTGCAATGCGGCAGCACGACCGTGATCGGGCTGTGACCGTCGTCATGTCTGCTGTCGCGCGCGGCGGGCAGGATTCGCCGGCGATTTCGGGCGCCGACCCGGGCGTCCCGAGTCGATTTGCAGAGGAGTGATCAGACCATGTCCGTCCCGACCCGGACCGCCCTGCGCCGCGGCCTCGCCGCCATCGCCCTGGCGTTCTTCGTCGCCGTCACCACCGCACCGGCCGAGGCCCAGCAGCGCTATGTGGTCGTCAACGGCGCCCTGATGACGCCGCAGGACCTCTACGTGCTGGACCGGCTCGCCGGTTACTACATCCCCAACGGCAATTACTGGCTGGACCCGAATACCGGCGTCTGGGGCTATGCCGGCAATCCCTATCCGCAGGGCCAGATCGGCATGGGCGGCGGCGGTGGCGGCGGCGCGCCGAATTACTCCGGCGACATCGATCGCGGCCCCTTCGGCACCTGGATGAGCGACGGCAACTGCTCCTTCGTGAACGGCATCCCGGTCGGCAATTGCTGACCGGTCCGGGCTAGCCGGACTCCTCCGCCGAGGAGGACGGGCTGGCCCAGACCTGCCGCCACTCGCGGAACAGGTAGGGATTGCGGCGGTCGGCGGTGCGCTGCACCACCGCTTCGCGGATGAAGCGGCCGCCGCCGGCGGTCAGCGCCTCGGCGCGGATCGTGAAGGCGGTGCCGACGGATCGGATGCGGGTGCTCTCATCGCCCTCCCGCCGGGCCATCAGGGCGTCGACCTGCTCCTCGTTCAGGCCCGGCATGGCCATCAGGACCTGGCGCGGCGCCACCACCGGATTGATCTGGGCGCGGCCGGAATAGACGGTCAGATACGGCGCCAGCCGGTCGTAGAGCGGCCGCGAGACGCCGAGCACCTGCTGCAACTCCTCGACGGATTCGAACGGCGCATCCTTCGACCCCCAGTCCAGGCCGGCGGCGGCATAGTCGCTGTCCTCGGCGCCGTATGGGCGCGGGTCGTCGTCGCGATCGGCGAAGTCGCGGATGGCATCGACCAGGGCCGCGGCATCGTCCTCGGACAGCTCGAAGACCTCGAACAGATTGGCCAGCAGGCGGTCCTGGGCCCGGTTCAGGTCGACCTTGCCGCCCTCGTCGAAGATGGTGATCACCACCCGGCCCTCGCCCAGATCCATCTGATAGCGCGTCCCGTCGGCGCGCCAGGCGATGGTGGGGTCGATCGACAGGATGCCGGCGACGGCCCGATAGACGCCGGCATCGGCCAGCGCCCGCGCCTTGGCGTTCTCCAGCAGATTGCGGGTGATCGCGCTCTGGCCCCTTGTATCGGCCAGGAATGCCGCGGCGATGATCGACAGGATCGTCAGGCCCCACAGCACCGCCACCAGGGCGATGCCGCGCTGGGAAGCGCGCCGTCGCAGCCGGGTTCGCATGGCCGTCACCCGGGATCCCCCGGCAGTGGGTCGGTCAGGCCGTCCAGACCGGTCAGCCGCTCACGCAGCTCGCGGGTCACGTCTCGGGCATCCTGCAGGTCCCGCACCACCCGGGGCGTCAGCAGCACCAGGAGTTCGGTGCGGTCGACCCGGTCGGTGGTGGTCTTGAACAGGTTGCCGAGGACCGGGATGTCGGCCAGTACCGGGATGCCGACCACCTCGTCCCGGCGCTGATCCTGGATCAGGCCGCCCAGCGCGATGGTCTCGCCGCCCTGCACCGCGACTGTGCTCTCGATGCGCCGTTGGGAGATGATCGGGTTGTTGAAGGTATCCGGCGTGCTCTCCGAGACCGTGCTGACTTCCTGCAGGATGTCCAGCACCACCAGACCGCCGGCATTGACCCGCGGCGTGACTTCCAGGATGACGCCGGTGTCGCGGTATTCGACCGTGCTGACCAGGGGCGCGTCGGGATCGGTGGTCGACTGGGAGGACTGCACGGCGATCGGTACTTCGTCACCGACCTGCAGGCGGGCCGGCTCGTTGTCGATTACCAGCAATTGCGGCGACGAGATCACCTTGACGTCGGTGATGCTGGTCAGCGCATCCAGGACGACCTGCACATCGGTGCCCGACAGGACATAGGAGAAGCCGGGGAAGGACGCGGTCGGCGTCGACGCGGCTGTGCCGCTGAAGGTGAAGCTGCTGTCGCCGGAGCGGAAGAACCACTGCAGGCCGTATTCCAGCCGGTCGGTCAGCGTGACCTCGACGATCGTCGCCTCGATCAGGGTCTGCAGCGGGATGACGTCGAGCTCGCGGATGGTCGACAGGATCATCCGATACTCGGTCGGCGTGGACCACACCAGCAGGGCGTTGTTGCGCGTATCGGCGACGATGCGGACCTCGGTGGCCGCGCCGGTCACCGGAATGCCGCCGCCCAGATCGCCGGTGATGGTGATCGCCGCCGGCGCCCCGGTGCCATCCGACAGTCCGCCACCGCCCAATCCGCCATCCGGATCGTCGATGACGACGGTGTCCCCGGCCGGATCGGTCGCAAGCTCGATCGGCTGCAGACCCGGCGCCAGGGAATCGCCGATCGGGCTCGGCGCGGCCCCGGAACCGGTGAAGATCTGCCCCAGAACCTCCGCCAGATCGGCCGCGCGACCGTTCTGGACCCGATAAACGTAGATCCGGCGTCCGACCCCTTCCTGGCCCCGATCCAGGCGGGTGATCCAGGTCTGAATGTCCTCCAGGTAGCGGGGCTGCGAGGTGACCGCCAGCACCGCGTTCAGCCGCTCGATCGGCAGGAACTGCACCACGCCGGCCAGGGCCGCCTGGCCCTCGGTCCCGAAGACGGTGCGCAGCTCGGTGATCAGCGACGGCAGATCGGCGAACCGCACCGGGTAGAGGCCGAAGGACATGCCGGCCATGCGATCGATGTCAAAGGCGGCGATCAGCGATTCCAGGTCCCGCGCCTCCAGCGAGGTGCCGGTGAAGATCAGCAGGTTGCGCGCGTCATCGGCGCGCAGCACGCGGCCCGGGGGCACGAAAGGCTCCAACGCCCCCCGCAGCGATTGCGCGAAGGTGTATTCCAGCGGGAAGAAATAGAGGCCGAACCCCTGATCGATTGGATCGACACCGGTTCGGAACCCCGCGGTGCTGATGGTCGCGGCCGCCGCATCCAGCGGCAGGACCCGGTTCAGCGTGTCGGATCGGACCAGCGCCGCGCCGCGGGCGGCGAGGATCTCCTCCAGCGTCGGGATCACCGCGTCGCGCGGCACCGGCTTGGCGGTGCGCACGGTGACCGCCCCCTGCACCCGCGGGTCGATCTCGTAGTTCATGCCAAGGGTCTCGCCGAGCACGGCGGCGACCACGTCGCGGATATCGGCATCCACGAAATTCAGGGTGACGCCGCCATTCTCCGACACCGCCACCGGTTCCTGAGGAGCCAGCGGCTGGATCAGCTGCCCGGACCCGCGATAGAGCTCCGGCCCGCGCAGCGCTGCCCCGCTCGACTCGCCGGTGGCCGCCTCCGATACGCCGGTCAGCTGCGTCGGCGTGCCGGCGGCGCGGTCGCCCGTCGCCGAGCTCAGCCCGACCGCGCCGAAGGGCGGCCGGCTGTCGCGCCGGTCATCCAGCACCGTGCATCCTGCAGCGATCAGCAGAGCCGCGAAGATGCAGACGACACCCCTCATCGCCCGCGACCGCCGCCGAGACGTTCCACCCCCAGCCATGCGTTTCTCATTGCTTGTTGTCGCCGGATAACGCCCTGCGCTCCCTGTTGGCCGAATGGTAGGCAGGCGCGGTCGCGCACGTATACAAAAACTTGAGACACGCCGGACCTCTATCCGTAGCGGGTGAGCCGGAGTGCGCCGCCGGACCGCATCAGTCCTCACGGAACTCGAGCTCGAGCGCCTGCTCCTCGCCGTCGCGCCGGAACACGACGCGGAACGGCTCGATGGCGGTCAGCGTCCACCCGGCCAGCTCCTGGCCCTCGGCCAGCGGCACCAGCCGGTCGCTGGAATAGGGCTGCAGCAGCGCCAGCGCGCGCGGCCCGGTGATGATGCCGACCACCGTGACCTCCAGTTCCCGCCGTCGCACCGGCGCGGCCGCGACTTCCTCCGGCTCGTCTTCGAAATAGGATGGCGGGCGGCGGCCCGGGGAGAAGACCGGACGGTCGGCGATCTCCGAGAAGGCGTCGACCGGCGGCAGATCGAACAAAGCCGGCGCCGGGGCGGCGGCCGGCGGCGCGTCCGTCACCGCGACCGCGGTCGGCGCCAGGCCCGGCTCGTCGGGCCGCTCCAACTCCAGGTAGACGGCGGCGCCAAGCCCCAGGCACAGCAGGGCCGGCAGGACGGGTCCGGTGATCAGGCTGGATCCGGCCATGCGCTCACTCCATCACCGGCGGCAGATAGCCGAACAGGTCGAACCAGACCAGAAGCTCCGGCTCCTCGTCATTCTCCTCACCGAGCCGCGCGCGGCGGCTCAGACGGCCCTGGATCTCGAGATTGTCGACGAACAGGTAGGGCGCGCCGGCTTCCAGACGGTGGAGGGTGTAGAGCAGCGACTCGACCACCATCAGCGACTGCACCCGGATCGCCACCCGGCCGCTGTCGTCATTGGCGTTGGACGGCATGGTCTGGATGCTCTGGACCTCGCCGCCCTGGGTCTCGACGATGGCCTTGACGTTGTCCTGCAGGGACGCCGCGGCGACCGCATAGGTGGCGCCGTCCAGGTAATGCCCCTGACGGGCGACCAGTTCTCGCAATGCCTCCAGCCGGTCTTCCAGGTCGGATCGCGCCGCCGCCTGGCGCTCGAAGCGGGCCAGCAGGTCGCGGGTATCGACGATCGCCTCGGCGTTGCGCCGGTAGCTGTCGATCACCGGCGCGATGGCCAGCAGGTAGACCGCCGCGACCGTCATCAGCAGCAGCGACACCGCGGCCAGGCGCCCGACCCAGTTCGGAAGGATCATGTTCCCTCCTCCGGCTCGACGGCGATCTGGGCCGACAGGTTGAACCGCTCCAGCTCGATGCGGCCGTCCAGGGTGACCGGCGCCTCGAACCGCACCTCGGCCAACAGGTCCGATGCCTCCAGCACCGGAATCAGCGCCGAGGCGGCGCTTGAATACCCCGCCATGGTCAACTGGTCGTCGAACACCCGGATCTGCAGCAGCCAGGTGTCGTCGGGCAGCAGGCGGGTGATCTCGTTGAGCAGCGCCACGGCGGCCGGCCGGGCCGATTTGCGCTCCACCAGCAGGTCGGTGACGCCGGCGGTCTCGGCCACCTGGCGGCGCAGGATCTCCACTGCCGCCGCCTCGGCCCGCCGGCCCGTGAGTTCGGCTTCCAGCCCCGACAACACGGTCTGCTGGCGATGCAGCGGCAGCGCCACCAGGGTTCCCGCCATGGCCAGCGCCGCGATCCACAGCAGCGCGGCCAGCCGGCCGGCGACGCCGCCGCGGCGCTGCTCCGGCCGCTTGAACACGAAGCCCGAGTCCGGGGCATCGCCATTCCGGTCATCGGTGAAGCAGACGGTGTCCGGCTGCAGGCCCCAACCGGCCGCGATGGCCTCCTGTCGCGCGACGGCCGCCTTCGGCACCGCCGCCAGATCGACGGTCAGCGTCTGCGCGTCCGCATCGGCCGCAAGGGGCCGGACATCGAACAGCACGTCGTCGGCGGCGAAGGGCGTGTAGCGGTCCATCTCGAAGGACACCACCTCGCGCAGATTCTCGCGCGCCGCCAGCGGCAGCTCGATGCTGCGCCGAAGCACCTGGTCCTCCGGCAATACCAGAACCGTCTGGGCGGAGCGCCGCCGCGGTTTGGAGACCAGTGCGGAGACCGCGCCGCGGGCGGCGTCCGGCGCCTGCGGATCGAAGGCCACCCGGCCGATTTCGACCGAGCCGGACGGGCGCCGGAGACGCACCGCCAGCGCGTCGCGATCGAGCCCGAGGATCAGCGTCCCGGATCGGCCCCGGAACAGCGACCGCAGCCAGGACGGGACGCACAGCGAGAGCTCCCGCCCCCACCAGCGGAAGAAGCCGGCGACCGCGGCGGGCAGGGAGCGGATCGACGTCACGCCCCCGAATTCCGTGGTGCTGCTCATCGTCGCTCGCCTGTCGGGATGGTCGCCAGCGTCGGCGCCACCGTTAGCGTCGGCCAGTTGCGGTTGTCGCCGTCGGGAAAGGTGACCGACAGGCGCACCAGCTGCGGCAGCCCGGCCGAGCCGTCCCAGCCGTCGCGCCAATCGGACCGGCGATTGCCTTCGGGTGCGCCGTAATAATCGAAGGCGACGTCCGCGATATCGGACAGCAGCACCGTCTCATCCTCGAATTCCGCGTCCGCCGCCGGCGGCGTTTCCGGGCGCTGCAGCCGCCAGGCCAGGACCAGATCGCGCCCCTCCGCGCCGCGCCGAACCTCCAAGGCATAGCCATAGGCGCCGCCGATCCCGCGATGCGCCGGCAGGGGCGCGGCGAAGTATACGGCGTCCCGCCGGCCGGTGAACGACACCGCGTCACGGTCCCGGCGGGTGTTGAACAGGGTCACCTCGCGGGCCCGCCCCAGGAGCCTCTGGAGGACGGATTGGGCCACCTCCACCTCGTTGAGCGCTTCCAGCCGGGTGTGCCCGGCCTCCCAGCTCCGCGCCCCGAAGCGGATGCCGCCGAACAGCGCCACGGAGATCATGCCCAGCAGCGCCACCACGACAAGCAGCTCGACCAGCGTGAATCCGGCCTGGGATGCGCGTTGGCGCTCAGCCATTCTCGGCCCCCAGGCGCAGGGTGGTCAGGGTCACGGCCCGTCCGGTATCCCATTCCACAGAGACATCGACCCGGTAGGCGAACAGCGTCCGCACCACCGCCGCGGCCGTGCTCTCGCCGGTATCGTAGCGCGCGATCGCGACCTCCCATCGCGATCCGTCCTCCAGCACGCCGGTGACGCGGCCCTCGCGGACCGGGATCGACTCGCCGACCTGCTCGAGCAGCGATTGCGCCTGCAAGGTCGCGGTCGACAGCGTCGTCGCCCGCTCGGTGGTGCGCAGGCCGGTCGAGAAGGCGAGCAGCAGCCCGCCCAGGGCCACGGTCAGGATGGCGAAGGCGACCAGCACCTCCATCAGCGTGAAGCCACGCTCCGATCCACGGTCCTCGGCCTGTCGGTGGTCAGTCATCGAGGGTCACCCGTCCGGTCAGCCAGTCGATCCGGACGTCATAGTCCCGCCCATCGTCGCTGACGGTCACCCGCCCGCCGGTCGAGGTTCCGTCCGGATAGAACCGGATCCGGCCGCTGTCGCCGTCGATCAGCTCGGCGGTGCCGGTCAGCAGCCGAACCCCCATCCGGGAGCCGAATTCCAGCCGCCGGTCTGCATCGATTGCCATGAAGCGATCGTCCAGATCGACCACGACGGCGACCTCGCGATTGTCACGGATCGCCAAGCCGCGCGCCGAGCGCAGCACTGACACCACCTCGCGCGCCGTCGCCCTGGCCTCGAGCCGCGGCGCCAGTCGCCCGAAATGCGGCACGGCGATCGCGGTGATCAGGCCCATGATCACAAGCACGACCAGCAGCTCGACAAGGGTGAAGCCGGCCGCGCCGGCCCGCCTACCAGCTGGTGATGTCCTGGTTCTCACCATCGCCGCCTTCACGCCCATCCGCGCCCAGCGAATACAGGTCGAATTCGCCATGCTCGCCCGGATAGCGATAGCCGTAGGGGTTGCCCCAGGGATCGGTCAGCGAGTCCCGATTGCGGATATACGGCCCGTTCCAGTTGGCCGCGTTCACCGGCTCGTCGTACAGGATCGCCAGCCCTTCCTCCTGGGAGGGATAGGTCCCGGTCTCCAGCCGGTAGAGGTCCAGCACGCCGGCCAGCCGGTCCACCTGCACCTTGGCCGTGTCGACCTTGGCACCGCCGAGATACTGAATCACCCTGGGGGCCACCAGCACGGCGAGCAGGCCGATGATGGCCAGCACCACCAGCAGCTCCATCAGCGTGAAGCCGCCCTCCTGTCGCGACCGACGTTTGTCACGTCTCATCTCACCCTCCTGAACCCGGGCGCGGGCCCGTCCAAGCCATGCCGTCAGATCGGCAGATCATAGGCGCCGAGGATCGCCGACATCATCGAGCCGACGATCACGGCCACCAGCACGCCGAGCCCCAGGGTCACCCCGGGGACCAGCAGCGACAGCAGACGTTGCACCGCGCGTTTCACCTCGTCTTCGTAGATGCCCCCGACCTTGACCAGCATCTGCTCGAATTGGTCGCTTTCCTCGCCGACACGGATCATGCGCACCGCCAGCGGCGGCACCGGCTCGCAGGCTTCCAGCGCGGCGGACAGATGCTCGCCACGCTTCAGCCGCGGCGCCAGCCCGCCCAGGGCCTGGCGCATGCCATGGTTGCCGACGGTGCCGATGGCGATCGGCAACGCCTCCATCAGCGGCAGACCGTTGCCCAGCAGGGTCGCCAGCGTGCGGGTGAACCGCGCCGTCTCCAGCCGGATGACCAGGGTGCGGAACAGCGGCAGGCGCAGCATCAGCCGGTCCCAGGCCAGCCGGCCGGCCGGCCGGTCCATCCAGCGCTTCCCGACCAGGAAGCCCAGCGCCAGGACCAGCCCGACGATGGCGCCGTATTCCCGCAGGCCCTCGCCGAGGCCGATCATCAGCTCCGTCGACAGCGGCATCTCCGCGCCGGACTGCTCGAACAGGGGCCGGAACTCCGGCAGCACCGCGACCAGCAGCAGCACCAGCGCCGCCAGCGCGGTGACCAGCACGAAGGCCGGGTAGATCAGGGCGGAGACCACATGCTCCTTCAGGTCCCGGGCATGCTCCAGCGTCTCGGCAAGCTGCGCCAGAACCGCCTCCAGATGGCCGCCCGCCTCGCCGGCCCGGATCATACCGGTGAAGATGCCGGGCAGGGCCTGGCCCGACTGGTCAAGCGCATCGGCCAGGGTGGCGCCGGACCGGACCCGGTCCAGAACATCGCGCATGAAGGCCTCGCGCGGACCGTCCTCGGCCACGTCCGCCAGGGTCGCCAGGGCCCGGTCCAGCGGCAGCCGCGCCTGCATCAGGGTCGCCAGCTCACGAGTCAGGGTGACCAGGTCGGCGTCGCGCAGCCGGCCCCGGCCCCTGAAAAGCCTGCGCCGGGCGGCCGGCCGGGCCCGCGCGGTGATCTCGTCGGCGCGGATCGGCACGCCGCCATCGCTGCGGAGGCGATCGATCAGCTCGGAGCGGGCGGATGCCTCCATCTCGCCCTCGACGACCTCGCCCGTCGCGGTCACGGCCTTGTATCGGAAGCGGGGCATCCGGCTAACCGTCGCGGGTCGCCTGCATGACCTCTTCGACCGAGGTCAGGCCGGCCACCGCCTTTTCCATGCCATTGTCGAACAGCACCCGCATGCCGTTGGCGACCCCGGCTTCCTGCAGGGCCGAGGCATCGGCGCGGTCGAGGATCAGTCGGCGCACGGTGTCGTCGACGACCAGCGTCTCCAGGATGCTGGTCCGGCCCTGATAGCCGGTGCCGCCGCAGGCCGGGCAGCCCTTCGCCCGGTACAGCACGATCTCCGGCGCCTCGGTATAGCGCCTGAGGCCAAGCCTGAGGATCATCTCCGACGGCGCCGCATAGGGCTCGCGGCACGCCGTGCACAGGGTGCGGACCAGCCGCTGTCCGGCAGCCCCGTTGATGGTCGACGCCAGCAGGTATTCCTCTACGCCCATGTCCAGCAGGCGGGGAATGGCCGCCGCGGCGCTGTTGGTGTGGACCGTGGACAGCACCAGGTGGCCGGTCAGGGCGAACTCGATCGCCGTCTTGGCGGTCTCCGGGTCGCGGATCTCGCCGACCAGCATGATGTCCGGCGCGTTTCGCAGCAGGGCGCGCAGCAGCCGCGCGAAATCCAGGCCGATCTGCGGCTTCACTTCCGCCTGGACGATGTCCGGCAGCTGGTATTCCACCGGATCCTCGACGGTGATGACCTTCTTCTCCGGCGTGTTGATGTGCAGCAGGGAGGTGTAGAGCGTCGTGGTCTTGCCGCTGCCGGTGGGGCCGGTGACCAGGACCAGCCCATGCGGGCGCTCGAGCACGCCCAGCCAATCCTCCAGGTCGCGCCCGGCGATGCCCAGCGTGTCGAAATCCAGCGCCACCGCGTCGCGGTCCAGGATCCGCATCACGACGCTTTCGCCGTGTACCGTGGGCAGGGTCGCGACGCGCAGATCGACCGGGATGCCGCGCACCGCCATCTTGATGCGCCCGTCCTGGGGCAGCTGCCGCTGGGCGATGTTGAGCCGGGCCAGGATCTTGATGCGCGAGACGATGGCCGCACGATAGCGGTTGGGCGGCGACTCCACCTCCCGCAAGGCGCCGTCGACCGAGATGCGCACCCGCAATCCGCCGTCGCGGGGCTCCAGATGGATGTCGGACGCGCCGGATTCCACCGCCTGCTCGATCATCCGGTTGACCATGCGGATCACCGGCGCCTCGCTGGCCATGTCCTGCAACTGCTCGATGTCGAGCTCGACGGACTCGTCGCCCTCGCCGTCATCGCCCGGCTGGGCGTCGCCGGCGGCCCCGTCGGCATAGAGCCGGTCGATGCCGGCCTCCAACTCCGACTGCACCGCCACCCGGGGCTCGACCGCGCGGCCGGAGACGAGACGCAGGGCATCCATGGCGTAGGTGTCGAACGGGTCCGCCATGGCCAGGACAAGCGCGTCCTCGGTCTCCGCCAATGGCAGGACCCGGGATTCCTTCAGGAAGCGCAGGCTGATCTTGCCGTCCAGCAGCGGCAGGGCGGGGAACTCGCGCGCCTCGACCAGCGGCACGCCGGCCTGGCGCGCCAGGGCCTCGGCCAGGTCGCGCTCGGAGACCAGGCCAAGCTTGGGCAGCACCCGGGCCAGCCCCTGGCGGTTGCCGCTGCCGACACGGCGGGCGCGTTCCAGCGACCGCTCGTCCAGCTTGCCGGCGGCCACCAGCGAGCGGCCGAGCGCAAGCTCCATGGCTTCGCGGTCTGCAGCAAGCGACGATTTACCCAACCGCTCCTCCTGGCTGCGGCCAACGGCGCCGGTCACGCCGGGGCGCAAATATACAACCGTATGACCCAAACGGTAAAATGATCATCACCGTTACGGGTAGCCACGGGATTTGGATGCAGCGGCCGCGAGAACTCTGAATTTCCCAGTCTCCCAGACTTTTATTGCGGTTTCGCAGCGGCGCGACACCGCATTTTCATGGCGGCCTCGAATTTCCCCTTGGCGTCGGCGGCATGCATTAGGCTGAAACGACAACGAGCCGGCACCGCGCGATATTCCGCGGCTCCGGCAAACATGGCAGGACACCCCGTCACCCCTCCGGAATGACCCAAGGCAGCGCCCGCACACCACCATGACCGTGTTGTCTGAGTTCCACTGGCTGGTCCTTTTGCTGGCCGCACCCGTATTCGGAAGTTTCCTGGGTCTTCTGGTCGTCCGGCTGCCGGCCGGGGAGCCGGTGGTCGCCGGCCGATCCCGCTGCCCCTCCTGCGGAGGGACCCTGGCCGCGCGCGACCTCGTGCCGGTGCTGAGTTGGTTCGCCAATCGCGGCCGCTGCCGACGGTGCGGCGAACCCGTCTCCCGCCTCTATCCGGGCATCGAGATCGCCGCCCTGGTGGTCGCCGCATGGTCGCTGGCGGTCCTGCCGGGCTGGCTTGCCTGGGCCGGCGCTGGGTTCGGCTGGGCGCTGCTGACGCTGGCCGTGATCGACGCCCGCGACTTCCTGCTGCCGGACGTCCTGACCCTGCCGCTGGCCCCGGCCGGCCTCGCCGTCGCCTGGCTGGCCCATCCGGCCACCCTGTCCGATCACGCCATCGGCGGGCTGGCCGGCGCCGGCCTCTTCGCCCTCATCGCCCTGTCCTATCGCCGGGTCCGCGACCGCGAGGGCCTCGGCTGGGGCGACGTGAAGCTGTTCGGCGCGCTCGGCTGCTGGACCGGCTGGCAGGGCCTGTCGACCATCCTGCTCTTCGCCGCCCTGACCGGCCTCATCTGGGTGCTGGCGCGGCACCTCACCGGCCGCCGCATGACCGCCACCACCCGTCTGCCCTTCGGCCCCTTCCTGTGCTGGGCCGGCTGGCTGGTGTGGCTCTACGGACCGGTCGTGCCGGGATAGGGATCGCTCCGAAGCGACCCAACTCCGGGGACAGTATACTTAATTGCCCGCTTCCTGAGCCGTCTTTCGCGCCGGTCCCGGCTTGCGGCGGGCCAGGGCGCGACCCAGCCGTGACTCAAGTCCGGCGATGAAATCGGCATCGCCCAGCGGCCGGCCGGTGCGTTCGTGGCCGCGCAGAAGCTCGAGCGACCGGTCATCCAGCCCACCGTCCAGGAAGGCCTTCCAATCTCCGGCCCGCTCCAACAGCGGCGCCACGGTCGCCAGCCCGTCGTCCCGGCCGGCGAGATGCGCCGCCGCGCTGGACCACTTCCAGGTGTCCGGCCGCTTCGCCAGCCGTGCCCGCACCGGATTCAGCTCCACGTATCGGGCCGCGGCCAGCAGATGCGGCTCGTCCATCGGGAAGGAATGAAAGCGCTCCTGCCACAGATGCCCGCGCCAGCCCTGCCGGGCGTTGACCCGCCGGGTATAGCGGCGATGGGTCTCGCCCAGCGCCGCGCGCAGCCCGTCGGGCTCCTCGGGCACCATGATCAGATGGACGTGGTTCGGCATCAGGCAGTAGCCCCACACCGCCACCCCCGCCTTGCCGCAATACTCGGCCAGCAGGTCGATATAGGCGCGGTAATCCTCTTCCTCGAAGAAGGTCTCCAGGCCCCGGTTGCCCCGCTGGGTCACATGATGCGGGATGCCGGGCACAACGACTCGCGCCAGCCTTGCCATGGCGTGACGGTAGCGCCGGAGAGCCGCCCATGTCGAGAGTTCGGTATACTGTCCCCAATCGGAGGACAGGATGGCGGACGAAATGCCCGAATTCGAGGGTGGCCTCGTGGCCCGGGGTGAGAATTTCGAGCTGCGGCGCGGGGGAGAGACCTTCACCGGCGAAGTGTTCTGGTCCTGGGAGGAAAATGACGAAACCGGCGCCCCGCTCGACTTGCCGCGGCGGGTCTACCCGATCAGCGTGCTGATCGATTCGATCCGCGGCACGAAGCCGAACGGCAAGCGCATCCGCCTCACGCCGGCAGACAGGTGGGCGGTGGCAGAGGCCCTGCGCGACCTGCTGGTCGCCGAGGAACCGGGGATCGAGGTCGAGCTCTTCACCAACCGGAAGACCGACCCCAAGCCCTGACCGCCAGGGGCGGCGTCACCGCGCCAGCCCGATGGTTTCCAGGAATCGGGCCGAGCGTCGCAGGCCGGATTTATCGCGCAGCTCGACGATCAGGCGCGGATTGGACGACAGCCGGCCCAGCTCCTCGAAGATCGGGAACCAGGGAATGGTGCCGTCGCCCAGCGCCCAGTGCCGGTCGGCGAAGCCGTCGGTATCCTGCAGGTGGACATGCCGCAGCATGTCGCCGGCCGCCCGCACATAGCGGTCGACCGCCGGCGCCTTGCCGATGCAATGGGCGTAATAGGCGTGGCCGGTGTCGATCGACACCTTCAGCGACGGGCTGTCGAATCGCTTCGCCAGTTCCACCCGCGCGTAGGGGTCGCGGTCCTCAATGTTCTCGAGGACCAGTTCGACGCCCAGCCGCTCCGCCCGCGCCACCGCATCGGTCAGGCAGGCGCGGACATTGCCGACAAGCTTCTCCGGCTGGTCCTCGGCGTTCAGCAGGTTCTCGTGGTCCCAGCTCGTATAGGGGCTGTGGATCACCATCTGGGTCGCGCCCAGCTCCTCGCAGACGTCCAGCCCCTGCATCAGCCGCGTGCGCACCACGGCCTGCATGTCCGGGTCCTCGGTATCAATGGAGAAGCCCGGGAAGGGCCCATGGATGCCCAGCCGGCCGTCATGGTTCGTCAGCAGCGCGCGTGCCCGCTTGGCAAGTGGCTGCCAATCCCCGTTCAGGACAGCGGCGCTGCAGAAGCTCTGGAGTTCCAGGTCGCGCCCATCCTCCACCAGCCAGTCGACATAGGGCTCCAACTCCTCCACCGGGATCGCCGCCCCCAGCATCGGCATGTTCGACATCGCACGCTCCTCAGGTTGCCCGGCCCAGAGACTTCGCGAGCAAGTATGACCGATTCGTGTGACGGGCCGGGTGCGGGAGCATCGAATGCCGGGCCTAGTATGGACGCGTGCCGCCCTTCCGGCGCTATACTTCCGGGCCAGGGGAGGGATCGGTGCAATGGCATCTCCGCACGGACAATGCGCCTATGTGGTCGCCACCTGCGACACCAAGGGCGTGGAGGCCGCCTTCATCCGCGATCTGATCGCCGCGGCCGGCGTACCGGTCCGGCTGGTCGATGTCGGCCTGTTGAGCGACGGCGCGAGCGCCGACGTGGCGCCCGAGACCGTCGCCGCGCACCACCCGGAGGGCCGCGCCGCGGTCCTCGATACCGGCGATCGCGGCCAGGGAGTCGCCGCCATGGCCCAGGCGCTGGCCGGGTTCGTGCGATCTGCGGAGGACATCGGCGGGATGATCGCGATCGGCGGCTCCGGCGGCACGGCGCTGGTCAGCCCCGCCATGCAGGCCCTACCGGTCGGTGTGCCGAAGGTGCTGGTCTCCACCGTCGCGTCGGGCAATGTCGCGCCCTATATGGGCGCCAGCGACATCGCGATGATGTACTCCGTCACCGACGTGGCCGGGCTGAACACCATCTCCCGCCAGGTGCTGGGCAACGCCGCCCATGCGCTGGCCGGCATGATGTCGCGGCCGGTGCCCAGGCCCGACCGGCCCGACCGCCCCGCCATCGGCCTGACCATGTTCGGTGTGACCACGCCGTGCGTGGAGCGGATCGTCGAGCACCTGGAGGAGGATTACGACTGCCTGGTGTTCCACGCCACCGGCACCGGCGGCCGCTCTATGGAGAAGCTGGTGGGATCCGGCCTCGTCGCCGGCGTTATCGATGTCACGACGACGGAGGTCTGCGATTTCCTGGCCGGCGGCGTGTTCGCGTGCGCACCGGACCGGCTCGACGTGATCGCCGAGACCCGCGTGCCCTATGTCGGCTCCTGCGGCGCCCTGGACATGGTCAATTTCGGCGCCCGCGAGACGGTGCCGGAGCGCTACGCCGCCCGCCGTTTCCACATCCACAATCCGCAGGTGACACTCATGCGAACCAGCCCGGAGGAATGCGCCGAGATCGGCCGCTGGATCGGCGCCAAGCTGAATGCCTGCCAGGGCCCGGTTCGGTTCCTGATCCCCGAGGGCGGCGTCTCGGCGATCGCCACCGAGGGCCAGCCATTCCACGACCCGGAGGCCGACCGGGCGCTGTTCGATGCGCTGGAAGCGACGGTCGAGACCACCGAAACGCGCCGCCTGGTCCGCCGACCCGAGGCGATCAACGACCCGGGTTTCGCCGACGCGCTGGTGGCCGAGTTCCGCGCCATCGCGGACCCCGCCGGCGAGGGAACCTGAGCCATGCCCCGGATCGATCGCGCCACCCTGCTGGAGCGCTTCCACGCCATGGCTGCGCGGGGCGAGCCGATCATCGGCGGCGGTGCCGGCACCGGACTGTCGGCGAAATGCGAGGCGGCCGGCGGCATCGATCTGATCGTGATCTACAATTCCGGCCGCTACCGCATGGCCGGGCGGGGTTCCCTGGCCGGCCTGCTGGCCTATGGCAACGCCAATGAGATCGTCGTGGAGATGGCCGACGAGATCCTGCCCGTCGCCGGCGACACGCCGGTGCTGGCCGGGGTCAACGGCACCGACCCGTTCGTCCAGATGGGCCCGTTCCTGGACCGGCTGAAGGCGATCGGCTTCTCCGGCGTGCAGAACTTCCCGACCGTCGGGCTGATCGACGGCACCTTCCGGGCCAATCTGGAGGAGACCGGCATGGGCTTCGGCCTGGAGGTCGACATGATCCGCATGGCCCATGACCGCGACCTGCTGACCACGCCCTATGCCTTCGACCCGGAGGAAGCGGCCGCCCTGACTGAGGCCGGCGCCGATATCGTGGTCGCCCATATGGGGCTGACCACCGGCGGCGCCATCGGCGCGGAGACGGCGCTGACGCTGGACGATTGCGTGGAGCGCATCGACCGCATCGCCGAGGCCTGCCGCGCCGTCCGCCCGGACGTCCTGATGCTGTGCCATGGCGGACCGATCGCCACGCCCGACGATGCCCGCCACATCCTGTCCCGCTGCGCCGGCATCCACGGCTTCTATGGCGCCAGCTCCATGGAGCGCCTGCCGGTGGAGACTGCGCTGATCGAAACCACCCGCGCCTTCAAGGCGATCCGTACATGACAAGACCGGCCCCGGTCCAACATCCAACCAGAAACCGATCCAGGGAGACACTTGATGCCCAAAGCCTATGCCAGCGGCGTGGTCGCCGCCGACGCCGACACCGTCTGGGCCGCCATCCGCGACTTCAACGCCCTGCCTGACTGGCATCCGGCCATCGCCACCAGCCATATCGAGGACGACCGGCCCGCCGACGCGGTGGGCTGCATCCGCAATTTCGACCTGGTGGATGATGGCCCGACGATCCGTGAGAAGCTGTTGAGCCTGTGCGACGTCGGCCGCTGGTACAGCTACGATTTTCAGTCACACCCCTTTCCGGTGCGCAGCTATCACGCCACCCTGCGCGTGACACCGGTGACGACCATCAACGCCGCCTTCGTGGAATGGTGGACGGTGTTCGACTGCGAGTCCGGCGAAGAGGCGGCCATGATGGACCTGTTCGCCAACCAGGTCTTCACCACGGGAATAAACAGCCTGATCGAGCGTTTTTCCGGCAGCGCATAGATCCGCGACGCCGAACTGACGCGTTCACGCATGGCCCCGCAGTGGCGGGGCCATGCGCCCCGCCCGATCGGCAAGCGCGGAGCGACCCCGGAGTCTTTCTAAACTCTCGGCTAATCCATGAATGCGAAAGAGGTTAAGCAATAAACATACAATGCTTGATATCTATTATTTCGGTATTGGTATCAATTAACTTAAGAGTTTTACTGAATTTTAATTCACATTAAGCATCGTTGAGCATAACCCCCGCATGAGCCCCAGCTTGCGGGCGACGCGCCGGCCTGTCCGGGCGCGGGCGGGACAACGACGACTGGACTGCCAACGATAGAAAGCCGAATGGCATGGATATGAACAACACCCGCGAGGTGACCCTGTTCGCCAAGGTCACCAGCGAGCCGCTCTACACCGCCGTCATCCCGATCCCGGCGCAGCGCACGCCTTCCGACATGACCCGGACGATCGTTTCCATGGCACAGGAGGCGAAGGCCAATCTGAACGGCGTGGGCTTCTCCCGATGCGATCTGTCCAACCTCGACCTGTCCGGCCTGAAGATGGCCAAGGGGTGTTTCGAGTCGACCGATCTGACCGGCGCCAAATTCGTCGGCGCCCGCCTCAACAAGGCGGAGTTCAAGGACTGCAAGCTGGCCGGCGTGGATTTCAGCGAGGCCGACCTGCGCCACGTCAACCTTGCCGGGTTGGATTTGCAGAGCGCCAATTTCCAGGGCGCCGACCTGCGCCATGCAGTGTTCGACGATGCCGATCTGCGCGGCGCCGACCTACGCGAGGCCAAGTTCGAGAACGCCAGCCTGCGCAACGCCAACCTGGAGGCCGCCGATCTTCGCAACGCCATCTTCACCTACTGCATGGCCGATGGTGTCAACTTCACCCGCGCCCAGTTCGACGGCATCGAGTTCTACATGGCCGACATGCGCGGCATCACCGGCATGACCGACGAGGTCCGCACCCACGCCCTGCGCATGCGCTGCGAATTCGGGGACGGGTAGCGGCGTTAGCGCGAGAGTTCGATCGCCTGTCGAACCTGCGCGCCGACAGCTTCGGCGCTGGCTGGCAACGTAAGACAGAGCCGGTTCGCATTATCCGGCCTGAAGCCTTCTTGCGCGCCCAGGTTCTCGTAAGGAGTGAACCCCAACACGCCGTCTTCTTGCTCGACCTCAACGGTCGTGGCGCCAGCGACGAACGCTCTCCATGATCTGACCCGGGCAACCTTCAATAGTGGCTTGAGCCTTGGCCCCCAGTTCGACGGCGACGGATGTCGGACGCCAGATTTTGACTCATCAAGCGCGGACGTGACGGCCTCGCCAAGCTCGGCATCCGAGCAATCGGTCGACAATCGAACATAGGGGTCGGAATTGATCCAAAGCCCAGTCGTCGTTCTCGACTGAGAATGGACGAGAAAATCGTCGCCACGCCGATAGACCGCGGCAAGCTTCGCCCGACATTCCGGTTCCGCGCCAAGAAAGAACGACGCCAAGGCCGATCCCATTGCCCTGACCGCCCGGGCCAGTTCGTCGAGAATTGTCAGTCGATCGGAATCCGCTGGGTTCTTCCCACTCATGCTAGCCAATTGGATACTGATCGTGGCCGGAATCGACGTATTGGCAACACCCGACTGTCACAGCCCCATCTGCGCCCGTCCAAGCTCTGTCAAATCCTCCATCGTCGCGCGGCCCTTGAAGTCGACCTCATAATCCTCCGCGGCGAAGTCCGGCGCGCTTTCCCCGGCAAGGAACTTCTCCGCCTGCTTGCGGATATAGGCCTCGTTCTTGGCGCAGCGCGGTGAAGCGCCGATGTAGATGACGTTGGCGAATTCCTGGCCGTTATGCTCGTCGGCGACGGAGTGGATGATGTCGGGATGCCACCAGACGGTGTCGCCCGGCTCCACGGTCGGGATCGACACCAGGCCCTCCAGGATATCCCCGTGCCATTGCGGATCGGCAGAGAGCGCCCGGCCCGGTGCGGCGGCGCAGAGATTGTCCTCCGCGACGTCATCCTGCAGCGCCCGCAGCAGGAAATAGGCGATGCCGTGGGCGATCGGCACCACGCTCAGCGTGCCGTCGCCCGGCCCCTGCGTCGTCAGCCCGGTCCAGCCCTGGAAGGTGCGGAACATGGAGCACACGGCGGGCGAGGCGTACTCGCGGGTCTGGGTGCGGAAGGCCGCCTTCCACGGGTCGTAGCGCCGCCAGTCGCCCTCGAAGATCTCGCCATAGATGCGCTGAAAGGCGGGATCGACCCAGCGCTCGTAGGATCCCGAATCCATGTGCGGTGAGAGCCCCAGCGTGGTGTCGCCGGGCCGCCGGCGCCGTGTGCGGTCGGCATAGGCGTAGTCGTGGTCGGGATCGAACTCGTCGCCCATCGGGCCCGAGACGTCCCACAGCCGGTTCAGGAACCGCTTGGTCTCGGCCATGGACTCCGCCTGGCGGGCCATCACTTGCGGCTTGGACCAGTAGAGCCCGAAGATCTGCGGCGCCCCGGCCTCCAGCGTGCTGAAGAACTTGTCCAGCCCCGCCTTCTCCTTGGCCCGGGTGTAATAGTCATTGGCGTCGATATAGGCGCCCAGCTCGGCGTTCCAGTCCTCCGCCATCGACCGGGGGAACACCCCCCGGATGATCGCCGTCCCCGTCCTGCGAATGGCCTCGACGGTCCCTTGCGGCACCTCCCCCGCCCGGATCGCCGCGTAATCCAGCTCCGGAATGACCGGCCGCCCGGCCGCCGCAGTCTCCCGGATCGCCTCCACATCCCGCCGGATCTGGTCGCGCACCGAGCCAAACGCCGCCGCCACATCCTGCCGGCCGCGCAGCCTCTGCTTGGTCTCGCGGATATACCCGCCGATTACGTCATCCATGATGGTCCTCCCGGGCGCATTCTTTCACAGGCAGTGCGCCGGCCGCTAGGCGCTGCGGGACAAACCGTTGGTCATCGTTTTGCGAGACGGCGCGGATCAACGGGATCAGACTCGTTTGTTCCTACGCTCCAGTCGGGGGATCGATCGGGCCTGACACCATTGCTTCCAACGTTCCGAAAGCGACCGAAAAGCGCCTCCTTAGTCCAGGCGCCCCGAGATTGTCCTGCAGTACGGCCAATGCGGTGCCGGCATTTCCATTCACCAGGTGTGAGGCGGCGATGAAAAGATACCAATGTCGCTGCTTCATCATCCTGTCGTCGGCGTTCTCGTATATGCCGATCAACTCGTTTGGTGTCGTGATCACGTCAAGGAACGGCACGACCCACTTCCTTGCAAACCCGCAAATCTCGTCCACGCATCCCGTCATCTGCCCAAGACCACTCGCAACCCATGGAACCTTCGCGTCCTTTGGCGCCGTAAACTCGATCGGCTGATTGACGATGATGTCTGGCACATTTGCGAGCAGCGACGCATCTCCGGCGACCAGCCTTAGGGCCGCTTCGGTCACCGGCTTCATGGCAAGGTGCATCTTCGGAAGGAGATTGAGTTCCGCGCCGTGCTGGTATGTCGGCACATAGTCTCCGGTGAACGCGATCGTCTGCTTGGCGTCTCGAATGCGGCGCACATAGTTGACCGATCTCTTGCCGCGCGTGAATCCCATCTCGGTGAACGCATCGTCGCCGACCGCTTCCAAGGCAGCGAGCAGGTCTTCCTTGATCTCCTTCGCACGTCTCATCGCCACCGCCTCATGTCTGGTGCACGAGTTACGGCAGGAGCCCGGCCGCCTTGACCTTGTCCAGGTTGGCGCGGCTGACCGGCAGGTCGCGGCCGTCGGTCAGGGTCAGCACCGCGCGCTGACCGTCGCGCCGCACGGCGCGCACCGCGTCGAGCGCGACCCAGTGCGAGCGGTGGATCTGCAGCCCCTTGGTATCGCCGGCCTCGGCGACCGCGTCGGACAGGCGCATCAGCAGCAGGGCCGAGCCGGCGCTGGTGGTCACCTCCACATAATGGTCGGAGACCGACATCGAGATCAGCCGGCCGCGCCGGTCCAGCGGCAGGCGTTGCATCAGGCGCGGCGGCTCAGGTCTCGCGGTCGTATCGCCGCCGGTTTCGATCACATAGCCAGCCACGGAGATGACCATCGCGATCGCGATGATGGTGCCGGCCGTTTCCGGCTCCCACGGCGATATCCCGAACAGCAGCCAGTTGAGGGCCAGCACCTCGGCGGCGATGACCACGCCGGTGAGAGCGCCGGCCAGGGGCGGGGCGGCCCAGCGGCCCAGCCACGACAATCGCGCCAGGACCAGCGGCATGATCAGCGAGCCGGTCGCCCAGGTCAGCGCCACCAGCACCAGCCAATAGGCCAGCCGCGGCACCAGGCGCATCTCCGCATCCGTCCCGAACGGCCCGGCGATCCCCAGCACCAGCCCCACGGCGCCGACGCCGATCCAGAGCTCCTTGCGGGCCAGATCGCGGCGCCATTCACGCATCGTGAGCTGCATGCCCTGTCCACTCCAGAATGGCAGCCGTCATTCGCGCATCGGTGCTCGCGCCCGGCGCCAAACCCGTCCAAATCCGAGCCCGAACCGCCCCATAGATCGCAAAGCCGCGTGCGCATGACAATGCTAGAGCCCGTCCTGACCGCCCCCTGGCCGATCCAGATCCACATCCTGGCCGCCACCGGCGCGCTCATCCTGTCGCCGATCCAACTGTTCCGCCGCCGCGGCAACCCCTGGCACCGGGCGCTGGGAACCCTCTGGGTCGCGTCCCTGGCCACCGCCGCCGCCAGCTCGTTCCTCATCTCCGGCTTCGCGGTCCTCGGCCCCTTCGGCCCGATCCACCTGCTGTCGATCTACGTCCTGATCCTGCTCGCCCGCGCCCTCGCCGCCCTCCGCCGCGGCGACGCAGCCCTTCACGGCGCCATCATGCGCAACCTGGTCTGGTGGGGGCTCGTGCTGCCGGGCCTGCTGGCGCTCCTGCCCTCCCGTCTACTGGGCGGAATCGCATTCGGCGAGAGCGGCATCGCGGGCTATCTGGTGCTGATCGGAGTGGCGGCATTGACCTGGACAGCCGCAGCCATGCGGCGGCGACGGCAGGCGGGGAGCAGGCCGACGTCATCGTAAATCCATCGCCCCTGGATCAATCGATCAGGAATTCCAGCCGCTCATCGGCTTTCGATGGAGCGATCTCCAGGATCTCCGCGCTCACCACGGCCTCCGCCACGAAGGGATCGTCGTTCACGCGGCTCTGAAGTTCCGCCAGAGAGGTGTTGTGCGCCACGATCCCGCCACCTGAATTGGGCTGGAGGCTGCCGACCAGCAGGAACACGCCGTCTTCGAGGCCCCGTTTGATCCACGCGTTGTGGCCGTCCATGAGTGCGCCGGCCTTGCCCTTGTTCTCCGCGAATTTGAGAAGCACGACAAACATCGGAACCGTTCTCCCATCGAATTCGTCAGCCGATGGGTGCTCTTTGCCAAACCCCTCCTGACAGCGTCCTGTCAGCAAGATCCGGCGCACCGATTGCGCGGCAGGACTTTCCCGGCGTCCGGCCCCGATGGACCGTCGCTGCAAGGTGCTGCGGAGCCTCGCTCCATTGGCACGGCGACCGGGACGATTGTCCGCCAGGAATCCATTTCGCTAGACTTGTCGGGGTGGGATCGTCGCTTTGCACGATCCCCAGATCAGATGTCTGTCGAGGAGGGGCCCGATGACCTCGGATTTGCTGGAGAACGCCGGATGGAATGCCAGGGTGCCTCCGAACGGGTTCATCAACCGCCCCGAAACCATCGCCAACAACGACAATCCGGACGGGCTCTCCTCGGCCGTGGCGGAGATCGAGATCGAGACCACGCCCGAGCACATGAACCTCGTGTCGGGCGATCCCGCATGCGCCACTTGGACCCGCGCCTATGACGATGCGGGCGTGTCCGCCTTGCGCGAGCACCTGCGCGAAAACAACGGGATCAAGGGGCTCGAGCTCGTCTCGCCGGATGATCCGAAACGCGCGGCCGCGCTTCTTCACCGGGATGGCTTCGTCGCCGTCCGGGACGCGCTCGATCCCGATCAGCTGCGTCGCATGCAAAGCGCCGCCAACAAGGCCGTGCTGCAGTTGATGGAGGACGATCCGGACTGTTCCGCCGGCGGCGGTGCCGGAGGGCTGCCGCACAGATACTCCTTCGGCGGCGGCTCGGCATCACGCCACATGCTGCATGTGGACGAATGGTGCGAGTTGATCGACCTGCCCACGACGACCCCCATCCTGACGGAAATCTTCGGCTCGCCAGACTATGTGGTCGGGGGTGCCGGCGGCGACATCGCGATGCCGGGGCGATCGAATATCAGGGGCTCCACTCCGACAACATGTGGTCCGAAATCCCCGATCCGTTCGGGTCGGTGACGATGCGCGATGTTCCGGTCCCGGTGCTGACGATCAATTTCCCCATGATCGACCTGACCTTCGAGAATGGCCCCATCCGGCAGATCCCCGGCACCCAGCGCTCGCGGGCCCCGATCCCCAACCTCGTCGACGAACCGGCCTGGATGAAGCTCTCGACCGTGTGCCCGGCACCCGCCGGCACGGCGATCCTCCGCGACATCCGCGCCTGGCACGGCGGCACGCCGAACCTGTCCCGGGACATACGCGCCATGCCCAACGTGGAATACTACGCCCCCTGGTTCCGCAGCGAAGGCATCATGCGCTGCATGCCCTACGAGCAATGGGAGAAGCTCTCCCCGCACGCCCAACGGATTTCCCGCTACGTCATGTGCGACAAGGGCGAGGACGTCATCGGCGCCGGCTACATGAACCCGCGCCGAAAGGCGCGCGAGGCCTTCAAGCAGAAGCAGCTCGACGCGCTTGGGCCGAAAGGGGCGAGGGAGTACCTGGCGCGGCTGTAGACGGGGCCGCGGCCAAGCAGAGAAAGGGGATTTAGCAAGTTGCCCGTATTGCAGCCATGCGGGCATGGCCGTGGAAGGGACGGACAGGCCAACAGTGGCAAAGACGCAATCCTTGGATAAGGGATTTGAAGAATTGCGACCTTAGATCCTCAATTCTGTTGGTAACACTACCTATAAAAGCCCGAAAAGTTGCCATGAATGGGGTATGCATTAATTACAGTATACTCACCAGGGTCGGCGAAGAAGTCAGTTGGACCCAATATGATCCGCAAATACTGTGTGTGGAATCTGGGATTTCCTAAGAATTCGCTCGTTTCTCCAATAAGGTAGGGCATCTGAACATTCACTTCAAGTCGTCTAAAGAATTTCTGCCTTGTAAATCGGGGAAGTCCTGGAATAGTAAGTGCTGGCACAATAATGTTATCGAAGAATATGTCCGAATTCTGCATGAATACATCATAGAATCGACCTTTACGATCTCCGGCAGGGTCTCCAATCATGTCACCATGCACTTTTGAAATCTTTGTCCAGCCCCACGTTTCATCTCCGGGTTCCAACATAACAAGATCCACGCCTGGTACATAGATCGGCGCCCGAATTGCGGCTGGTGCCTGGCCGCCGGTATTCTGAGCCAGCTGTACAAATGAACTGGTTGCTTTGGATCGTGATTTCGCACTTTGTTGATATCTCAGATGTGCAACTGGGTTCACTCTGGAGAACTGCGGTAGATTTCTTACTGTTGCTTTCCAATACGCGGTTGCAATGAGTTCTCTTGCGGCGTCCATTGCCTTCTCGGCATAGTACTTTTCCCACGCGTTGCGTCGAACTGTGGCACTAGGGCTTCGTGATCGCCACTTCGATTCGCGCGGCGACATTTCGCCGTACTTTGAGGAACTGAATTTGGTTCCGCCTCCCTCAGATTCGTCATTCCCGACGAATTTCAGTCCCCATGGATCGATCCTCATTACTGGGCTGTTCCCGGCATAGGCATACCGGTTCAGCCCGACGCCCGGCTGCATCGGGTCTGACGGGTCGGCGCTGTTGAACCGTCCGATCACCGGGTCGTAGTACCGCGCATGGAGGTAGAACAGTCCGGTCGCGTCCTGGCGTTCGCCGATCCAGCCCTTGCTTTCCTCATGCGCAGTGGAGGTCGCGATACGGTCGCCGTATGGGTAGTAGGTGAAGCGCTGGACCTGGGTGCCGGCCGCGTCGGTGATGGCCTGGATCGAGCCCTGGTGGTCGTGGTGCAGCCAGAAGGTCTCCACCAGCGGGTCGCCGGGGCTGCCGACGCGCTTGGCGCTGCCGGGCAGGTATTTGGTCATCACGCCCGCGGCGATCTCGATGCTGCCGCCGAGGTAGAGGGTAGTGCCGCCGCCGGGGGCGCTGTCGACGGTCTTCCAGCGTTCGCCGTCCGGGCCGTAGGTGTAGGCCTGGGTGTCGATCTGGGTCGGCAGGTTGTCGCCGTTGTAGGTGTAGGTGCGGCCGGCACCGGTGAGCATGTTGCCGTTGGCGTCGTAAGTGTAGTTCCAGGAGCCGACCGAGGTGACGGCATGCGGCCGCGGGCTGCCGGCGGCCGGATAGCTGTAGGTGCCGGTGACGCCGGAATTTGTCAGCATGTTGCCGACGGTGTCGTAGGTGTAGGTCCGGCTGTGGGCCGCGTTGTCGATGTTGGTGGCCGACAGCAGGCGGCGCAGGGCGTCGTAGCCGTAGGTCCAACTCTCATCGGCAAGGGGGCTGGCAACAGACGTGATCTGACCCGCCGGATCTCTGCCGTAGGTCATGTTCTGGACCGTGGCTGCACCGGAGAGAGTGACCAGGCTATCCAGCCAGCCGCGATGATCGGAATAGCCATACCCGGTGACGACACCATTGGCGAAGGCCACTGCCTCTGCGTTGCCGCCCGCGTCATAGGCGGTATGGGTGACGAGTCCAGGAACCGCGTAAAGCCGGCCGGTGGCGTCGTAGGTGATCGGGTCGAGGGCGGAGCCGACGGAGTCGCCGTCCGGATAGTCCTGCCAGATCAGCTGGCCGGCGATGTCGAAGCCGCTGGCCAGCGTGTAGTCGCTGCCGTCGATTGTGTAGATGCGCTGGGTCTCGCGGCCGAGCGGGTCATAGCGATAGCGCAAGATGCCGGACGGGTTCTCCGCCCGGGTCATCAGGCCCATGTTGTGGAAACCGGCGACCGCCTCGTCGTAGGTGTAGGTGGTGAGCTCCGCCTGGGCGGTGCCGTCGCGGGCCGTCTTCGTGAGCATGCGGCCAAGCGCGTCATAGGTGAAGCGGGTCACCTGGCCGAGCGCGTCGGTTTGGGTCAGTAGCTGCCCGGCATTGTCATAGGTCTTGGTCCAGACCCCGAGATCCGGGTCGTCGATGGTGAGCGTGCGGCCCAGGCTGTCATGGGTGTAGGCCCAGGTATTCTCAACATCGTCGGCGATGCCGGTCAGCCGGCCGAGCGCGTCATAGGTGTAGTCGGTCTTGACGGTGGCCGCGCCCAGCGGCTCCTCCTTGCGCACCGCTCGGCCGAAGGCGTCGAGATGCAGGGTGACCGGATGCCCGAGCTCGTCCGTCGTCGTGGTGCTGACGAACACGCCGGCAACGCCGTAGTCCGTCTCGGTCCAGTTGCCGTCGGGATGGTTGGCGGCGACCGGGCGGTCGAGGGCGTCGTAATCGAAGGTGGTGCTGTAGACCGGGTCGCCTGTGTAGTAGGGCGCGGTCTGGCTTGCGACATTGCCGCGGTCGTCATAGGCGGTGTCGGCGGTGATGCCCTGGCCGACCGCCGGGCCCTTGGCGGTGCTGCGGTAGGGCCGGCCGAAGCCGTCCATGTACACCCGTGCCCAGACATTGCCCGAGCCGTCGGCCGGCGGCGTCTGGGTCTCGACGTACTGCGCCGTCGGGTCGCCGAGGCTGTTGTAGCTGGTGATGGTGAAGCCGCCATCGGGCAGGTCAGTGCGGATGGGGCGGCAGAGCGCGTCGTACTGGGTGGTGGTGTCGTTGCCGTTCAGGTCCGTCGCGACCGTCGGCACGCCGCAGACGGTGTCCCATTGGGTGCTGGTCTGGTGGCGGGTATCGTTGGAAGGGGCGAAGAAGAGCGGGTTGCGCTGGGCGATCGGGTAGAGGTTGAAACCCGTCTCGTAGTCGATCTCGGTGCGACGGCCCAACGGGTCGATGGAGACCTTGAGATTGCCGGACCCGTCGTACACCGCGCTGGACACGATGAAGCCCGCCGCGGTGTCGAGCCAATCCTGGGTCTCGGTCGGGTCGCCGCGTACCGGCGGCGTCGCCCAGTCGGTGGCGCCGTCGTAGAGGATGCGGCTTTCGGTCAGCAGGGTGCCGGTGGTGTCGGCCCCCTCGAAGCTGCGGATGCGGGCCGGCAGGGACACGATGTAGTCGCCGGTGGCGGGGCTGTAGTCGGTGGCGGCGGTGATCTCGTCGCCCAGCACGTCGGCGTCGCCATGCGCGGTCTCCAGGACCACATTGGCGTAATCGTCGAACTCGCGGGTCACCCGGGTGCGCCGGGTGACGGCCCCGACGATGATGTGGCTCTCGGACGCGATGTTGAGCGCGGTGTAGGGGCTAATCGTGTCGTTGACGTCGTACTCCTCTACCGCCCGGGTCAGCAGCGTGCCGGCGCCGTCGAACCGATCCGCCTGCTCCACCCGCCCGGCCGAAGCCCGGTCCTGCCGGAAGGTCGTCTCGGTGTAGGGGCACTGCGCCTCCCCGGCGATGCAGGGCAGCGTTGTGGTCGCCATCCTGAATCCGAGGAACCGCCGCTCCTCCGCATCCCACAATCCGCCTTCGTAGGCATAGGATGTGGTTGCTGTGTTGCCGCGCCCGTCATCGGTGGTGATGGCCGACACGGTCTGCAGGACCATCGGCAGGGTCTGGTTGGTCCAGGCCGAGGACGGGGTGTATGCGACGGTCGTGGTGCCGCCGAGGGGGTTGGTGACGGAAGTCAGCACATCGGTCGGCGCCGCGCCGGGCGCGGCCAGGAATGTGGTGACCGTCTGATTGTCGCCGCGTTGCACCAGATCAACGCGGCCATTGCCGTCTATGTCGACGATCTGGAATTCGTCATTCGTGTAGCCGGTGGTCAGGCTGATCGGCATCCCGGTGTCCGCGAAGCTCTCGCCGTCGGACACAGCGATCAATACGGAGGAACCGAGGCGGAAGCTCAGATCTGCCCTTCCGTCGCCATTGAAATCCGCCAGCTTCACCTGGCTCGCATCGTAGTCTCCGTTGCTGGCCAGAAGGTCGGTGAACCAAAGTGTCGGGGAGGTGAATCCGGCGCCGGTCGACAACGCGACCTGGACATTCTGGCGGTTGTCGCAGTCTTGGCACCGTTTGAAATAGACCGTGATCTGATGCTCGTCGCCGCCCCCTCCACAGCTGCCACCATTGACTGTCCAACTGTCCACCCTGCTGTAGCCGGTTGGGCACGCCGGACCCGAACCGCCCGGTCCACAATGCCTTTCTTCCAGCACGACCTCTTGGCAGGTCGTCGTCGCAATCTCTCGGAAGATCAGATCGCTCTTTCCGTCGCCGTTCACGTCGGCGAACCGCACCTGTCCGGCCTGGTAGGTGCCATCGAGCGTGATGCCGGGGTCGATTTCCGTGAACGCCGATCCAGTTGAGAGCCCGATCGTCAAAGCGTTCGAGGGACCGCGGAAGCTCATGTCAGACAGGCCATCGCCATTGAAATCGGCGATCTGCACCTGGTCGGGTTCATAGTCGCCATCGTTGCCGGCAAGGCCGATTAGCCATTCGGTCGGGGCGTCAAAACCGGTGCCGCTGGATAGTCCGACATGGATATCCTGCTGGATGTCGCAATCTCTGCAGCGCACATGATAGGTACGCTCTGTTTCATCGCCGCCGCCGCCGCAATTGCCGCCCTGAGTTGTCCAGCGTTCGACGACGTTGTAGCCGGCGGGACATGAAGGCCGTGGGCCGGGCCCGCAATGACGGGCCCGTCGTGTTACTTCGTGGCATGTCGTCGAGATCTTGCGGAATATCAGGTCGGCACGGCCGTCGCCATTGACATCGCCGAAGAGTGCCTGGCCGGACTGATAGTCCCCGCCCATGGACAGCCAGGACGTGGGTGCTGTGAAGCCGCTGCCGTTCGAAATGAATACGCCGATCTCATTGTTCGGCTTGCGGAAGATCAGATCGGCCTTGCCGTCGCCGTCGATGTCGGCGAGAGAAGCCTGATCGGGCTGATGGCTCCCGCCTGGCGCCGCCCATTGACTGGCCGTCCCGAATCCACTCGCCTCGGCCAACGACACCCAGATCGTGTTGTCCGACTTGCGAAACACCATGTCGGCGCGGCCGTCGCCACTGACGTCGGCATAGCGGACTTGGTCGGCATCATAGGTGACCGCTGAATGCTCCGTGCTCCACACCGCCCCAGCGGCAAAGTCCTGTGCCTGACTGGAATAGGAGAAGACCGTTGCGGGCAGCGACGTGCCGGCGGTCACGGCGCCGGAGGCATCGACCGTTGCATCGGTGCCAAACATCTGAATATTGCCCAAAACCGATCTGGCCGTTGCCGCGCTTTCCGGGAGGTAGTTCAGTGCGTATACCCGGACGCGGTCTGGCCCCGTCTTGACATCGACCGAGCGAAGCCGGGAGCTTGTCCAACCGAGCGTGGCGGTTCCGAGCGCGAAGCTCTCTTCGTCCGGCCTCGTTTCCCAGTGGAATGTGATCGTGCTGCCGTTGTAGGCGATGGTCTCCGCGTAGCACTGGACGATCGGCGTCCCGCTGCACCACCAAGAGTAGGTGACGGTGTTCGTATGGGTATCCACAACGCTGGCGATGGCCCAGCGATAGGTGTTGGCCGGCGCCGTGGTGTTCGGGCCCATGACCGCCGTATAGGTGGTCAGGGTGCCGTCCCGGCCGGTGACCTCCCAGGTGTTGGCGGTGGTGTCCTGCTTGATGCGTATGTAGCTCTCGACCTCGGTCGCATGGGTCCCGCCGGTGTCGCAGCTCGGGCTGATCGTGCCGGTCACGCAGGGCACCAGCTCCTGGCCGTCGAGCAGGAAGATGTCGGAGCCGTCATAGGCCGGCGTGCCCTTGCCCGGCGAGGCCCGCTCGATCACCGACAGGCCGGACAGCGACCAGCCCACGCCGGCAAGGCCGTTGCCGCGCGACGAGTTGTAGGTGAGCGCCAGGCTCGGCGCGATGCCGTGGAAGCCCGGCACCTGGATCGGCACCGCGGTGGAGAAGCTGCCCACGAACGGGTCCACCCGCTCGCTCGGCGCGCTGTCGCCCAGACCCGGCGCGCTCGCCGACCCGCCCGAGGAGGTGGCCGAGTTCGTGGCGGCCAGGGGCTGGATGGCCTGGAGTTGGTCCGCCGACGGATCCTGGCCGCCCCGAGACTTCGCCAGCTCCACGGTGTCGGCCTCGGCCTCCTCGGCCCAGGGCGCCAACGAGATTGCGTCCGGTCCCTCGGTCTCCGCCATCTCCGGCTCGATGACCGGAACCGCCTCGGCCACCTGAACCGGGGCCGCGCCGCCCTCCTGTGCCGCGCCCGGCTGGATCGCCCACCCCATGCCGACAACAAGGCCAATCGCCGCAATCAGGCTCGAACCGCTGGACAGGCGCATAGTTCCCCCAGTCCCGGACGCGCAGGCGCGTCGGGTCGCGATGCAATCAGTGGTTGGAGGCGCGATCCGGCCGGATCACGCAGTCAGCCTGGTGTAGCGGCCACCGGGCACAACAGGTTTATGTTGGAAACAGTGGGAAAGACCGCTGCATCGTCCGCACCCCCATGATTGGGAACGATGGTGGCAAGCCGCGCCGAAGAACATTGGCGCGCCGGAAGACTTTCTACTTTATGTAAGCATTGGTTGTGACCGCCTGGCAAGACGGAATTGTTCGCCTTCACGAAAGCTTCTTGCCAGCTCTCGGGTGGCGGAGACGGAACGGATCGGCCGTCCCTACAGGTTCTCCACGTACCGCACCATCCGCTGCCGCATTTCCGCGTCCGGCAGGCGGCCGTATGCCGCGCCCATGTTCTCGACCATGTGGTCGACGCGGGAGGTGGCGGGGATGGCGCAAGTCACGGCCGGGTGGGAGACGGCGAATTTGAGCAGGAACTGGGCCCAGTTGGCGCAGTCGATCTCCGCCGCCCAGTCGGGCAGCGGATGGTTGCCGAAGAGGTCGAACAGGCGGCCGCGGCGGAAGGGGCGGTTGACTATCACCGCCAGGCCGCGCTCGGCGGCCAGGGGCAGCAGCACGCGTTCCGCCTCGCGGTCGAGGATGTTGTAGGTGAACTGCACGAAGTCCAGCGGCTGGTTCGCCAGCACCCGCACCACGTCGGGATGGCGGCGGCCGTGCGACGTCGTGACGCCGACATGGCGCACCCGGCCCTCGGCCTTCCACTGGCCCAGGGTCTCCAGATGCGCCTCCCAGTCGAGCAAATTGTGCACCTGCATCAGGTCGAAGCCGCCCTGCGGCGCCCAGAGCCGCTCAGACGCCTGCATCTGCCGTACGCCGAAGGATTGCAGCACGGTCCACACCTTCGTGGCGGCGAACAGGCCGTCGGGGTTGCCCAGGCGCTCGAGCCCGTGGCCGATCACCGCCTCCGACGAGCCGTACATGGGGGAGGAATCGATCATCCCGCCGCCGGCCGCGAAGAAGGTGCGCAGCACTTCCATGCGCACGTCGCGCAGCGCGGAGTCGTCGCCGACATCGAAAGTCAGCCAGGAGCCCATGCCGATGACCGGCAGCCGCTCGCCGGTCGCCGGGACCGGCTTGGTCAGCATCGGGCCGGGCTGCGCGTTGGCACCATGGGGCGCCATACCGGCGCCGAGCCCGATCGCGCCCAGCCCCGCCAGGACCTCGCGACGATATGGCTCACGTGCGGATCGCGTCATCTGCCAATCCCTCTCGGCACCCCGACGCCCTACCTGCCCCAGCCGACCGGTGGTGGGCAAATCAGATTATCGTGCGTTGCCGGGCCGGACCGTGCGCCCTACACCGGACCAGCCGGGACCACAGCCGGGGACGACGCGTTTGAGATCAACCGCCTGCCTGATTGCGCTGCTGCTTGCCGTCTGTTCTGCGGGCGATGCCGCCGGCGCCGGGCCATTCGACATGGTGGCGATCCCCGGCGGCACCTTCGTCATGGGCGATGCCCAGGGCGACGCCAACGAAGCGCCGCGCGACGTCACGGTCGCCCCCTTCACCCTGATGCGCACCGAGGTCACCAACGCCCAGTTCGCCGACTTCGTTTCCCAGACCGGCCACGTCACGGATATCGAGCGTGCCGGTGCCGGCTATGTCTGGCGCGGGCGCTGGCGTCTGCTGGACGGCGCGGACTGGCGCAGCCCATCCGCAGGCGGCACCAGCCTGGCCGGCCTCGACGACCATCCGGTGGTCCAGGTCTCCGCCCGCGACGCGGAAGCCTTCTGCGCCCATCACGGGCTCCGGCTGCCCAGCGAGGCGGAATGGGAATTCGCCGCCCGGGGGACCGATGGCCGCCGCTTCCCCTGGGGCGACGCGCCGCCGCAACAACGTCCAGTTGCGGAGCCGCACGCCAATTTCGGCACCGTGCCCTGCTGCGCGCCCGACGGCACGGATGGTCACGAACGGACCGCGCCGGTCGGCCGCTACCCGGCCGGCGCATCGCCCTTCGGCCTGCTCGACATGGCCGGCAATGTCTGGGAATGGACGGCCAGCCCGTTCCCGGGCCGCCCAGAGCACCGGGTCATCCGGGGCGGTGGGTGGGGCAACAATCCCTACTGCCTCAGGGTCAGCTACCGCCATGGCAACCCGCCGCATTTCGGTCTCGACATGGTCGGCTTCCGCTGCGCCGGGCCGTGAGCCGTCCTCCAGGCCCGATGTCGTCCCGTATGTCCGGCGCTTGACCGGCGCGCGGAACTCACCAACATGCATGGCAGGGGTCAGCGATCGCCCGGGCCGGCGCACCGGCCGGCATCCATCGCCGCACAGCGGACAAAGGGGTTTCCTCAGTGACGGTCCATCGATGATCCCGGCCCGCACACTCTGGCTCTGCCTCGGCTTCACCGCCACGGGGCTCGGGCTGGTCGGCGTGGTCCTGCCGCTGGTGCCGACCACGGTCTTCCTCATCCTGGCGGCCTTCGCCTTCGCGCGAAGCTCGCCGCGGCTGCATGCCTGGCTGATCGAGCATCCCCGCCTGGGCCCGCCGATCGTCGACTGGCAGACCCATGGCAGCATCAGCCGCAACGCCAAGACAGCGGCGGTCACCGTGATGGCGCTGTCCCTGGTCCTGACCTGGGCGATCGGGGCCGGCGAACTGGTGCTCGGCGTTCAGGCGCTGGTTCTCGTCGCCGTGGCGGCGTTCATCCTGTCGCGCCCCAGCGGGCCGCGCGACGACCGCGCCTGACCCCACCCGCCCAGGCGCTGTGCTAGCCTGGGCCCGACATGACGACCCCAACCCCGGCCACCGGCGCCGAAGCGTTGCTGATGAGCCTGAAGGCCAACGGCATCGACTACCTGTTCGGCAATGCCGGCAATGATTTCGCGCCGATCATCGAAGCCTTCGTCGCCAAGGGCGCGACCGGTCTGCTGCCCACGCCGCTGACCATCCCGCACGAGACCGCGACGGTCGGCATGGCCCATGGCTATTACCTGATGACCGGCCGGCCGCAGGCGGCGATGGTGCATGTGCATGTCGGCCTCGCCAACGCCACGCTGAACCTGATCAACGCCGCCAGCGACAACATTCCCGTGGTCATGATGGCCGGCCGTACGCCGCTGACCGAGCATGACCGGCCCGGCGCGCGGCTGACCCAGATCCAGTACGGCCAGGAGGTCTACGACCAGACCGCACTGGTCCGCGGCATCACCAAGTTCGACTACGAGCTGCGCTATCCTGAACAGGCCGCCAGCCTGCCGACCCGGGCCGTCACCATCGCCATGAGCGAGCCGCGCGGCCCGGTCTACCTAGGACTGCCGCGCGAACCGCTCTGCGAGCCCTGGCCGGACGGCGTCGCCTACGCCCCGCCCAACCAGGCGCAGGTCTCGCCCGCCGGCCCCGACAGCGGCGCGATCGATGAGGCGGCGGCGCTGCTGGCCCGGGCCGAGCGGCCGCTGGTCATCGCCCAGCGCGGCGACCCCGCCGGCCTGGTCGGCGGCGCCCTGTCTGCGCTGGCCAGTGACTGCGCCCTGCCGGTCGTCGAATTCATGCCGATCCGCAACACCATGGCCGCCGACGACCCGATGCTGCTCGGCTATGCCATCGCCGAGCCGCTCGCCGAAGCCGATGTGGTGCTGGTGGTGGACGCCGTGGTGCCGTGGATCGAGCGCCACCATCGGCCCGCCACCGGCAAGACGATCATCCATCTGGGCCCGGACCCTCTGTTCCAGCGCATGCCGGTGCGCAGCTTCCAATCCGACCTGGCGATTGCCGGCGATCCGGCGCTGTCGTTGGAGGCGCTGCGGGCAGCGCTCATCGAGCGGCAGGGCGACGTCACCGGCCGCCGAACCGCGATCGCCGAGCGGACCCGCGACCGACTGGCAAAGGCGCGCAAGGCGGCCGAACGCGGTTCCGGCTCGCCCATGGGCGCCGCCTGGATCGCCCGATGCCTGTCCGACGCCATGGACGACGATGCCGTGGTCATCAATGAGCTCGGCGTCCCGCCCGGCGCCATGGACCTGAAGGGCCCGAACCGCTTCTTCGCCTCGCCCTATGCCGGCGGGCTCGGTCTCGGCATGACCGCGGCGCTCGGCGCCCAGCTCGCCGATCGCGACCGGCTGACCATCGCCTGCATCGGCGATGGCTCGTACATCTTCGCCAACCCGGTGGCCTGCCACCAGATCGCCGAGGCGCACGACCTGCCGATCCTGACGGTGGTGAAGAACAACGGCGCCTGGAACGCGGTGCGGCAATCGACCCTGGACGTGCACCCGGACGGCGCCGCCGCCAGCCTCAACGCGCGCATGCCCTTCGTCTCGCTGGAGCCGTCGCCGGCCTATACCGAGATCGCCGCCGCCAGCCGGGCCCATGTTGAGCGGGTGGAGGCCGGCGCCGACCTTCCTGGTGCCCTCGCCCGCGCGATCGAGGTGATCCGCAGCGAACGGCGCCAGGCGATGCTCGAGCTGAAGGTCGAACTCTCCGACGCGCATCTGTGAGCGTTGACGCAGGCGGCATGGCGGCGGACCCTGTTGCCAACCGACCGGGTAGGAGGAATGCGGAGGAGACGAGATGACGGACAGCAACATCGATCAGCCGATCACGACGCAGCTCTTCATCGACGGCGCGCTCCGCCCCAGCGCCGATGCCGGCACATATGCGATCCACAATCCGGCCCGGCCGGATGAGCTCGTCGGCCATGCCGCCAAGGCGACGACGGCGGACATCGACACCGCCTGCAAGGCGGCGCATGCGGCATTTCCGGCCTGGTCGGCGAAGAGCTATGCCGAGCGCGCCGAATTGCTGATGGCCATCGCCGACCATCTGGTCGCCGATGAGGAGGATGTGAAATACCGCTCGCGCCTGTTCTGCCGCGAGCACGGCAAGATCATCCGCGAGACGCTGCTGGAAATGACCCGACTCGGCGACCGGTTCCGCCTGACGGCCGCCTATGCCGACCGCCTCGCCGCAGACGAGCAGATCCCGGGACCGCCCTTCGACACCATCATCACCCGCCAGCCGCGCGGGGTGGCGGCGCTGATCGTGCCCTGGAACTGGCCGCTGTCGATCCTCGGTGCCAAGCTGCCGCAGGCCCTGATGGCCGGCAACACGGTGGTGGTGAAGCCCTCCCACAGCTCCGCCCTGGCGCCGGCGCTGACCATCCAGAAGATCGCGGAGAAGCTGCCGCCGGGCGTCCTCAACCTGGTGACCGGCAAGTCGGACGAGATCGGCGACGCCCTGGTCGGCCACCCGCTGGTCCGCACAGTGAACTTCACCGGATCGATCGGCGTCGGCCGCCATGTGATGAAGGTGGCCGCCGACACCATCACGCCGGTGACGCTGGAACTCGGCGGCAACGATCCCGCGCTCGTGCTGGAGGATGCGGAGCTCGACGCGGGCGCGTTCCAACGCATGTATCTCGGCACCTTCGCCTCGTCCGGCCAGATCTGCATGGCGCTGAAGCGGCTCTACGTGCACCGCTCGCGCTATGACGAGGTGGTCGACGGCATGACCGCCGCCTGCGGCCGCGCGGTGGTCGGCGACGGGCTGCTGCCCGAGACCAATATGGGCCCGGTCAACAATCCCAAGCAGCTCGCCACCGTCACCGGCATGATCGCGGAGGCCCGGGCCGCCGGCGCCGATCTCAAGGAACTCGGCCAGGTACCGGATGAGGACCTCTACGCCAAGGGCTACTTCCAGAAACCGGCCCTGGTCTTCGATCCGGACCCGGCCCTGCGCGTGGTGCGCGAGGAACAGTTCGGGCCGGCCCTGCCGATTATGCCCTTCGACAGCGACGACGAGGCGATCGAGAAGGCCAATGACAGCGAGTACGGGCTGTGCTCGTCGGTCTGGACCCAGGATCGGGACCGCGCCGTCGCCATCGCCCGCCGGCTGGAGGCCGGATACACCTACCTCAACGGCCACGGGCCGATGGCCCAGGACAGTCGCGGGCCGTTCGGCGGCTTCAAGCAATCCGGCATCGGCCGCAATCTCGGCTACGAGGGCATCCTGGCGTTCCAGGAGCCGCACAGCATCTCCAGCCAACCGGGCTGGCTGCTCTAGCGGCCCGTCATGATTCCGCTTCCGATGCTGATGGTCGCCCCGAACGGGGCGCGGCGCGGCAAGGCCGACCATCCGGAACTGCCGGTGACGATCCCGGAGATCGTCGCCACGGCCGTGGCCTGCTCACAAGCCGGCGCGACCGGAATCCATGCCCATGTCCGCGATGCCGAAGGGCGTCATGTGCTGGATGTCGGGCTCTACAGGGAGTTGATGGCGGAGCTGGCAACCGCGGTGCCGGAGATGTTCGTCCAGGTCACCAGCGAGGCGGCCGGCCGGTATGGCCCGGCGGAGCAGCGGGCGGTGGTCGAGGCGCTTGCGCCGCCCTCCGTCTCGGTCGCGCTGCGCGAGATGATCCCGGACGCGTCGGAGCTGCCGGCCGCACGTCGCTTCTACAACTGGGCCGCGGAGGCCGGTGTGGCCATCCACCATATCGCCTATGCCCGCGACGAGCTGGAGCGCCTGTTGTCGCTGATCGGAGATGGCACGATTCCCGGCACCGCCCACCAGATCATGCTGGTGCTCGGCAGCTATGACGGAAGCCGGGAGAGCCACGCGGACGACATCCCGGATCTGATCGCGCCGATCGCCGCGGCACCGCCGGGCTGGGCGCTGGATTGGATGCTCTGCGCCTTCGGGCCGAACGAGACCCCCTGCCTTGCCCGCGCCATCGCGCTGGGCGGCAAGGCCCGGGTCGGGTTCGAGAACTCGCTGTGGAACGCCGATGGCGGCCTCGCCCGCGACAATGCCGAGCGGGTCGCCGAGATCGTTGCGGCCGCCGGCCTTCAAGCCGGGTAACATCTCCCAAGAGCCACCGGGGCACGGGCGGCATGGCGACCGGCCGTACAACGAGGAGCCATTGATGACCAAGGCCCGTCACGGGATCTATGCCGCCGCCATCTCTCCCTTCGCCGCCGACGGGTCGCTGGACGCGGCCAAGTCGATCGCCTATTGCCGCAATCTGGTGGGCGAGGGCGGCTGCGACGGCGTCGCGCCGCTCGGCACCAATGGCGAAGGCAACTCGATCGCGTTCCGTGAGCGCCTCGCCCTGCCGGCCGCCTTCGCCGAGAGCGGGCTGGCCCCGGATCAGGTGATCTTCGGCACCGGCGCCTGCGCCGTCGCGGATGCCACGGCCTTCACCCGCGCGGCCCTGGATGCCGGTTTCCCGAACGTCCTGGTGCTGCCGCCCTTCTATTACAAATCGGTCGGCGAAGACGGGCTCTACGCCTATTTCGCCCGGCTGATCGAGGGCGTCGGCGACGACCGGCTCAGGGTCTACCTCTACCACTTCCCCAAGATGTCGATGACGCCCATCCCGGTCGATGTGGTGACCCGCCTGAAGGCGGCGTTCGGCCCGCTCATCGCTGGGCTCAAGGATTCCAGCGGCGATCTCGGCCAATCCCTCGCCTTCGTTGAGGCAACGGGCGGCTCGGATGCCGATTTCGACGTCTTCCCCTCCAGCGAGGCGCTACTGTTCGATGCGCTGGCCGCCGGCTGCGCCGGCATCATCTCCGGTTCGGCCAACGCCTTCGCCCGTAAGGCCCGCGCCGCCCGCGACGCCACGGGGGCCGACCGCGAACCCGCCATCGCCGCGGTCAAGGCGGCCCGCGCCCTGGCCGAGCGATACCCGATGATCGCCGCCATGAAACGCATCGAGGCCTGGCGGACCGGCGACGAGGGCTGGCTGCGCGTCGCCCCGCCGCTGGTCCCTCTGACCGCGACCCAGGAAGCCGAGCTGCGCACGGAACTCGACGCCCTGGAGAGCGCGACGGAACCGGCGACCGCAACCTGACCCGGTTGCCGCCGCCTAGGCGTCTCGCGGGCCGGCGACGCTGTCGCGCTCGACGATGCGGCAGCCAAGCTCAAGGCGTCGGGCGGCGCGGTCCGGATTGGAATCCAGCAACTGGTCTTCCAGCAGCCAGAGGGCGGAGACGCCGACCTGATCCAGGGGGATATGGACCGTTGACAGCGGCGGGGTGCTGAGCTGTCCCGGCATGATGTCGTCGAAGCCCAGCACCGATACGTCGGCCGGGACCGCATGGCCCTCCTGCTTGAGCGCCCGCATGGCGCCGAGCGCGATGTTGTCGGCGGCGCAGAAGAAGGCCGTGGTCGTCCCCAGCCCGCCGCGCTGGCGCAGCCAGGCGCGCAGGCCGGCCTCCGCCAGATCGGGCTCGAACCCGTCGATGAGGATGGTCGACTCGTCCCCCTGCAACAGCCCGTTCGCCTCCATGGCGTCGCGGAAACCGTCGGCCCGCTGGCGGATCGTCTGGCGCCCGGGCCAGGTGATGTGCCGGATGTCGCAATGGCCGCGATCGATCAGCCATTGGGTGCCGAGCCGGGCGGCATAGCGGTCCTCGGCCGACACCGAGTCGATGCGCATGGACGGGTCCTGGCCGTTGATCAGGACCGTCGGCACGCCCAGGGCGTGGATCGCGCGGAGCAGCTGCGGATCGTCGTCGTAGAACAGGATCAGCCCGTCGGTGCCGGACGCCTTCACCGTGCCGGCGATCTTGCGGGCATCGATGGCCCGGCCCGGCGACACTTCGGGCACGATCTGCACCCCGCGCCGGCCGCATTCCTGGCGCAGCGCGTTCAGCACGGTCCAGGAGACGTAATTCAAATCGCTGTGCGGCAACAGCTCTTCCGGGACGCCGAGAACGATCGACCGCAGCGCGGAGATGGTCGCCTTGCGCCGCCGCTTTTCCAGGTAGCCGACCTGCCGCGCGATCTCCAGCACCCGCTTCTGCACACTGCCGCTGATCGACGCGGTGCCGTTCAGCACGTGCGAGACGGTGCTGATGGAGACGCCCGCCTCCTCGGCGATATGCTTCAGACCTCGTGCCATGCGCGTCCTGCCCCTGCGAGCCGTGCGGCCACGGTTGGGCTCACGGAGTGTCCCGGGTGACCGTACCGTCGCCAAATTGCGCCGGATTCGGGTTCCAGTCGACCGGCAAGGGGTTCGGGCGCCGGATTTCGACCGACCGGCAGGTCAGACCATCGACATGCTCGGCCCAGAGTCCGGGCAGGCCGTCGGGATAGGGCGCAAGACCGATGACCCGGCCATTGCCGTCCAGCATCCAGGCGTTCCGGCGGCCCACGGCCGGGTCGTGATGATCCGCCAGGTCCGCCGCGGTCGGCCGCAGATCCAGCTCGGGCACGACCGACCCGGTTCCGGGGACCTGATCCAGCGAGAGGTCCTCGAGGCTGATCCGCCGCAGCGGCCGCTCGGGCATGCCGACCAGCGTGATCGCCGATTCCATGGCACCGCGTATCCCCTCGACGACGATGTCGCGGACATCGCCGGGCAGCCGGCCCGGCCGTCGCGGCACGGCATTGATCGTGACTGCCTCGCCATTGCCCCAGAAGCCGTCCGGCGTCCAATGGCAATCGACGCTCGACCGCGCGAAACGGATGCGCTCGATCATGCCGCCATCCCGCGAGAAGACGCCGAACGCCCGGTTGGACTCGGCGATCATGCACTCCGCGATGCTGATGTCGCGGATGTCGCGATGGGTCTCGGTTCCGATCTTGATGGCGCAGCTGTTGGACCGCAGCGTGCAGCCGGTCACCGTGATGCGCTCGCTGGGCTGGGCCAGCGCTGCATCCGACACATCCGACGTCTTGACGCAGATGCAGTCGTCGGCCGCCTCGATGGCGCAGTCGCGGACCAGCCCGTCCTGGCAGCCGTCGAAATTCACCCCGTCGGTATTCGGCATCAGCATGTCGTTGCGGATCACGCAATCCTCGACCCGGACGTCGCGACAGCCCACCAGGTGGATGGTCCACATCGGCGCGGCCCGGATGTTCAGGCGATGGATCCGGACCTCCTGGCACGCCTCCAGGACGATGATGCGCGGACGGTGTTCCGCCGCCCAGCGGACGCCCCGAACGAGCGTGTCGCCCTCACACCACGCGTTGCCCTGGCCGTCGATCCAGCCGGGGCCGGTGATGGCGACGTTGCGCGCGCCACGGGCGGTGATCAGGGCACGGTCGGAATTCTCGGCGACGACGGAAACCGTGCCGGCCACATAATCCGCGTAGTCCGTCGACGCCTTGAGGATCGCGCCCTCGGACAGGTGCAGCTCGGTGTTGTCCAGCAGGCGGACCGCGCCGCAATCCCAGACACCGGCGGGCAGCACGACCCGCCCGCCGCCGCGGGCGTGTGCCGTATCGATCGACGCCTGCAGCGCGTCGGTGATGTCGGCGCCGCGGCTGGGCGGCAACACGGGGAACTCGAAATCCGGCATCAGCACCATCCGCTACCACCCGGCCAGTTCGATCAGGAGCAGGCTGGCCAGCGCCTGTCCGTAGGGCGCGGCGACGTCCGGGATCAGGCGGTAGAACTCCAGATCGTGGCCCATCGGCGTGCCGTCCGATGTTCCCCGGACAATGCCCTGCTCGTCGATGCGCTCGAGGACGGCCCGCGCGGCGCGTTCCGCCGGGTCGTAGAATTCCGGCTCGATCAGCCCCTCCCGGATGCCGGCCAGGATGCCGTAGCCGAAGCCGGCGGTCGCCGAGGTCTCCGGCGGCGAGTCGGGATCGTCGAGCAGGGTCGTCCACAGCCCGTCCGGCCGCTGGCAGGCGATCACCGCGTCCACCTGGCTCCGGTAAATCTGGGCGAGATACCGCCCGAGCGCTGGATTGCCTGGCGGCGCCAGGCGGAACAGCTCCGGGATGGCGATGGTGATCCACGCATTGCCGCGGGCCCACAAGGCGCGGGCATAATTGTGCCGGCCGTGGAACGTCCAGCCGTGGAACCAGAGCCCGGTCGCGCGGTCGGCCAGGAACCGGGCATGCACCAGGAACTGATAATGGGCGTCCGCGGTCCATTCCGGGTGGTCGAGCAGCCGGCCGGCCCGCGCCATGAACAGGGCCGCCATGAACAGCGTGTCGTCCCAGAGCTGGCCGTCATTGGCCTGCTCCTTGACGACGTGCTGATAGCCGCGCTCCTCGGTCCGCGGCAGTTCCTCATGGATCCACCCCGCCCAGTCGCGGATCAGGTCCCGCCAGTCGGGCCGTTCGAACCGGTCCGCCAGCAGGGTCAGCGCCAGCATGGGCGCCGTGCTGTTGATCTGCCGCGCCGGAAGGCCGCCGGCGATCTGCCGGTCATACCAGTCGACCAGCCCGTCCATCAGGTCCGTGTCGCCGGACAGCTCGGCATGGCGGAGATAGCCGTAGAGCCCGACGCCGACCTCCCAGTCCCATTCGACGAAGCCGATATGCCGCCCGTCGCCCGCACCCGGACCGGTGTCGTCGATGCCGTTCAGACGGCGGAACCCGTCCGACACCTTCTCCAGCGCCCGAAGACAGACCGCCTGGTCAAGCATCGTCCCGGACCTCGATCTGGCGCCATGGCGTCAGCGGTGCGCCGTCGACCGCCACATGCGGCGTGGGGTCCAGCGGCGCGAACGCCCGTTCCCGGCCATCGACCCGCAACGCGCCGTCAAATGCGCACTCCAGTTCCGGCCCGTCCGGCGGCGTGACGCCGAGGGACATGGCGTCCGGATCGAAGACCGGCGCCGAGGCGAGCCAGCGGTCGCGGAAGGCCTGGAAATCGGTCGCTGTCGTCCCGCTGCCCAGGGCCACGAGCCAGGCGGTGCGGCGCCCCGGGGATCGCCACTCGCTGCCGGCGAACAGCCCGGCCTCGGCCGGCACCAGCCCGGCGGCGGCGTGGAAGGCGGCGAAGCCGTCGCCGCTGCGGGCAAACAGCCAGTCGCCCTCCCGCTCCAACCCGTCGCAGGCATCCCGCGGCGTGAAGAGATGCGTCCAGGGCAGATCGTCCGCGCCATCGCACCGGAACAGGAGCAGTGCGACAGGGCCGTATTGGGCCACCTTGGGAAGCCGGCCGTTCCCGGCCCAATAGGAGGGACGACGGTCGCCCCAGGGTCGCGCCTCGCCGGGATGGTTGATCCAGAACCGCGCATTGGGATTGCCGCCCAGCATGATGTCGACGACGTGCTGCTGATGACCGGCCATGCCCGGCCGGTGATCGACCACCGTCGAGAGCTGACCGGCCGTGTCCTTCCACAGTTGCAGCCGCCCGGTATGGTCGAGCCCCTGCGTGTAGCGCGCCTCCACGACCGTGCCGGAGGGCGGCGCGACGAGGCGCCGGGTCGCCGGCGGCGGCTCATAGGCCGACAGGCAGAACAGCGGCAGCGACGAGCCGGACGCCCCGAGCCAGCCATCGCCCCAGGCGACATAGGCATGCGCCGCCAGCTCCGGCGCGGCGCCGGCCAGCAGCTCCTTGTCGTAGACCCGCCCCATGCTGCCCGCCGGCACCCCGCCGCGCGTGTGCAGGGCCATCATCACGAAGATCGCGTCGATCTGGCGCCGCGCGCGGTCCCGGAGACCGGCATCGTCGGCCAGCTCGAGCAAGGCGAACAGGCCGATGAAGTCGATCGGGTAGTAGGCGGAAGAATTCCATTCGGCCAGCCCATGCGCCTCGACCGCGTCGAACCACCGTGTCAGCCGCTCCTGCGCCAGCGCCCGCTGCTCGGAGCCCTTGCGGCCGGAACAGACGAACACGTCGTCGGGGAAGAACTGGCCGGCCAGGTACTGGCTGACATGAAAGCAGAGCACGTGGTTCTCGCTCCAGAACCACATGACGTCGTTGCCCGGCTCGTCGAGCCAGTACCGCCAGCCGAGGATCGCCGACCGCACCCGTTTCCAGAGTGAGTCGGGCACCTGCGTCCAGGCGTGCCGGCGCCAGGCCCAGATCAGCGGCACCATGAAGAAGTCGGAGCAGTCCTCGCGCCGGCTGATCCGCCGAAGGGCATCGGCCAGATGATGCCCGGCCCGGTCGGCGGCGCCGGCTTCCAGCATTGCCAATGGCCGCGCCGGTCCGGGCGTGTCGGAGGCGGCGCTATGGGCCAGCGCCTCGGCCTTCCGGGCCGCGATCGGGCCGCCGGCCCCGGGCTTGAGTCCCGCCTGGAACGTCGCCGCGAGGGTTCGGCCGATCCGGACGCCGCCGATTTCCGCGGCGACGTCGATCGTGCAGCAGCCGGGACCTGCGTCACCGGCATCGAAGGCAAAGACCCGGCCTGCCCCCGGCGCCACGGCAATTGTGGTGCGCACCGCCTCCGCGGCACGGCGGTCGAGGGCTCGAACCCGGACCTCAAGCGACAGGGGCCGGTCCGGCGGCGGGTCGATCAACAAGTCGACGGGACCGTCGTCGTAGAACAGCCTGTCGGGCCGTACCGAGTCGAGCACGCCTTCGACGGCCGACAGTGTTTCCGCATCGATCGGCGTGGACAGCGACACGGCGAGGTCGATGTCGGAGAGCAACCGCAAAGCGAAATGCCAATCGGTGTCCCGTTCGCACAGTTCCTCGAAATGGACGACGAGCTCGTTGGGGCCGGCCCGAAGGGGCAGCTCGACCGCGATCCGGCCCGCCGCGTTGCGCGTGAAGGGCTCGAACCGGACCTCCGAACGACCATTGACCCAGATCCGAACACCGCCGCAGGTGCCGAGCTCGAAGCGTACCGGTCCGGCTTCCGGCGCGGTCACCGTGCACCGGGCGTAGCGACGCACATGGGTCGGGACGTGCCAGAAGCCGCCGCAATCGATCGTGGGCGCCTCATCGCCAAGGCGGATTTCCGGGAAAGTGAGATCCAACGGCAGCGCGATTGGGCGATCCAGCATCGTGGCCCGGAACGCCTCCCGGCAGGGCAGGTCGCCGACATCGGTGAATCCGTTGACGAAGCGGTAGTCGACCCGGTCAGGCATCGGCCGCGCCAGACCGGCAAACGGCGTCTCGACGACCGGCGACAGCTCCCAGCGCCGGATTGCCTCTCCGGGTCGAACGACGCAGGCGGACGTCTCGGGCGCCGACACCGCCACTGTCATCGGTGCAGCCTGAAAAGGACCTGCGCGGGCGCAGCCGTCAGGGAGGTGCTCGGACAGCGAGCAACGACCGCGTGCACCGCGCAGGCTTCAGTCAACACGCCATCACATTGATGCAAAATTTTTCATTCCATTCTCTGAAAGCGATTACTCGAGAGGGCTCGCTTCGCGCCGGTTGACCATATTGTCCGAGATATTGTATCTTTTGTCCACATGGGGCAATCAATGTGTCCAAATTGTTACCCGAACCGGCATGGATGGCGAAACGTTTGATGAAAATATTTTCATCACATATCCGCCTCTTCAGGCCAACGATGGTTCGGCAACACACCGCCTAAGCAGCGCTGTTTGACGACGCTGTGCGCGGGCTGAAAGGGAGGCAAGCCATGTGGGCAAGGACAATCGCTTCGGCGGGAGCGCTCGCGATCGCGGCCATCGGCGGCCCGGCGCTCGCCCAGACCAGCTATTCCGAGGCGCCGATGCTGGCCGAGCAAGTGGCCAGCGGCGCGCTGCCGCCGGTCGAGGAGCGCCTGCCGGCCACGCCGCGGGTGATTCCGGTCTTCGGTGAGATCGGCACCTATGGCGGCACCATGCGGCGCGCCTTCAACGGCCCGAGCGACCGGTGGGGCCCGACCAAGCTGATGGAAGAGCGGGTCGTCGAGTTCTACATGACGGAGGACGGCGAGATCAGCCTGCTGCCCGGCTTCGTCGAGGAGTACACCGTCAGCCCGGATGCCTCGACCTACACCTTCACGCTGCGCGAAGGCCTGCGCTGGTCGGACGGCCAGCCGGCGACAACGCGGGACGTGCAGTTCTGGTACGAGGACGTGTTCCTGAACGACGAGCTCACGCCGTCGATCGGCGAACTCTACAAATCCGGCGGCGAGCCGCTGGAGATCGAGATCGTCGACGCGCAGACCTTCATCGTCAAATTCGCCGACGCCTACCCGCTGTTCCTGAACGTGCTGGCCAAGGAGAGCACCGGCCGGCCCGGGCTCGACCGTCCCGGCTTCATCGAGCCGTTCCATTATCTGAAGGATTTCCATCCCTCGCACGCGTCGCCGGACGCGCTGCAGGCGGCCGTCGACCGCTTCAATGTCGGCAAATGGACCGATCTGTGGGGCGATCGCGGGCCGATACAGTCCTGGTGGCTCAACCCGGACATGCCGGTCCTGACGGCTTGGCGCATCGCCACCCCGCCGCCGGCCGACATCGTGGTGATGGAGCGCAACCCCTACTATTACGGGGTAGACGCGGCGGGCAACCAGCTCCCCTATATCGACCGGATCGAGCACCGGCTGTTCGAGAACCGGGAATCCTTCAACCTGATGATCATCCAGGGCGAGATCGACATGCAGGCCCGGCACGTCAATCCGGGCGACTTCACCCTGTTCAAGGAGAACGAGGGCTCCGGCGACTATTCCGTCTCGCCCTGGGTCGACGCCAAGACCTGGACGCTGATCCCGAACCTGAACGTAGAAGACGAGACCCTTCGCGGGCTGTTCGAGGACCAGCGGTTCCGCGAGGCGCTGAACCTGTCGATCGACCGCATCGCGATCAACGAGCTGGTCTATGCCGGGCTCGGCGAACCGCGCCAGGCCGGGCCGGTGAGCGGCTCACCGAATTTCGACCCGGAGCTGGAGAAACTCTGGATCGACTACGACCCGGACCGCTCCGACGCCCTGTTGGACGAGCTCGGCCTGACCGAGCGCGACGATGACGGGTTCCGGCTGCGTCCCGATGGCGACCGGCTGACCATCGTCGTCGACACACGCTGGGACGACCAGACCCTGGAGCTGGTCCGCCAGTTCTGGGAGGACGTCGGCGTCGAGGCGCTGATCCGCGTGATGGACCGGACCCTGTACACCGAGCGGATCCAGACCGCGGCCTTCCAGATGCGCTATGGCCCGTTCGACCGCAGCTCGATCATCTCCGCCGATCCGCGGCTGATGCTGGGCTGGGAAGGCTTCGCGCCGAGATACTTCGACTGGTGGGACAGCAACGGTGCGCGCGGCGTCGAACCGCCGGCCGACCACCCGATCCGCGACCTGTGGGCGGCCTGGGAAGCGGCGGTCTCCGCGCAGAGCTACGAGGCGGCCGAAGAGCATGTGCAGGACATCGTCGCCACCCATCGCGAGAATGGCTGGCTGGTCGGCATGGTCGGCGAGACGCCCGCCGTCTTCATCGTCAGCAACCGGGTCGGCAACTTCCCGGCGGCGATGATCAATGACGACGTCCTGCGCGGCCAGGGGATCGCCTATCCCCAGCAGATGTTCATTCGCACCGCGCAATAGCCACCACACGGGGCGGCGGCTGATCCGGCCGCCGTCCCGCACCGAGCGCGCCGGCCGCTGACCGGCCTTCCGGGCCGTCGGCGCATTCGGCGACTGGGGCAGCCATGGTCGGGTTCGTTCTCCATCGCGTGATCTGGGCGGTTCCGACGCTCGTCCTCATCTCGATCGCGACCTTCGTCATCATCCAGCTGCCGCCGGGTGACTACGTCACCTCCTACATCGCGGCGCTGCAGGAGACCGGCGAGACGATCGACGCGGCGACCGCCGAGCAGATCCGCAAGAGCTTCGGGCTCGATCGCCCGCTCGCCGTCCAGTATTTCGACTGGATCGGCAACATCGCGCTGCGCGGCGATTTCGGCCTGTCCTTCGACTGGAACCAGCCGGTCAGCGACCTGATCTGGGGCCGCCTCGGCCTGACCCTGCTGATCTCCACCCTGTCGCTGCTGCTGACCTGGGCGATCGCCATCCCCATTGGCGTCTATTCGGCGACCCGGCAATACTCGTTCCTGGACTACGTGTTCACCGTCGGCGGATTCCTCGGCCGCGGCATCCCCGATTTCCTGCTCGCCATCATCCTGATCTGGCTCGGCTTCCTCTATCTCGGCATCCATGTCGGCGGGCTGTTCTCACCGGAATTCGAGACCGCGCCCTGGTCGGTCGCGAAGTTCCTCGACATGCTCGCCCATCTCTGGGTGCCGGTGGTCGTGCTGGCCACCGGCGGGGCCGCCGGGCTGCTGCGGGTGGTGCGCGCCAACATGCTGGAGGAGCTCGGCAAGCCCTATGTCGAGACCGCCTATGCCCAGGGCATGAGCGAGCGGCAGGTGGTCTGGAAGTACCCGGTGCGGGTCGCCATCAACCCGTTCATCAGCACCGTGGGCTGGGCCCTGCCGGCACTGATCTCCGGCGATGTCATCACCGCCGTGGTTCTGAACCTGCCGACCACCGGGCCGCTGCTGCTGCGCGCCCTGCAGAACCAGGACATGTACCTGGCCGGCGGCTTCATCCTGATCCTCAGCGTGTTCACGGTGATCGGCACCTTCCTGTCGGACCTTCTGCTGGCGTGGGTCGACCCGCGCATCCGGTACTCGTAGGGCGGCGCGCGATGGCCATGTTCTCCCTCCGCCTGGGCCGCAAGAACGCCCCCGATGCCGCCGCCGACACGGGCAGCACCTACACCGCCTCGCCGGCGAAGCTGATCTGGTGGCGCTTCACCAAACACCGGCTGGCGGTGGTTTCCCTTGCCATCATCATCGCGCTCTATCTCATCGCCGCCTTGGCGGAAGTGATCGCGCCCTATGACCCGTTCAAATTCGACCGGCTCCACCCGCTGGTCCCGCCAAGCTCGATCCACCTGTTCCACGAGGGCAGTTTCGTCGGCCCGTTCGTCTATGGGCTGAAGCGCGAGCGCGACCCGGAGACGGCCCGGCTGTCCTTTACCGAGGACACGTCCAAGGTCCACCCGATCCGCTGGTTCATCAAAGGCGAGTCCTACGAGTTCTGGGGCCTGTTCGAGGGCGACCGCCACCTGTTCGGGGTCGAGGACCGGCGCGGCCGCGTCTTCCTTCTGGGCACCGACCGCCTGGGCCGCGACGTGTTCTCACGGCTGGTCTATGGCGCGCGGATCACCCTGTCGGTCGGCCTGATCGGCGTCTTCCTCAGCTTCGTGATCGGCATCATTGTCGGCAGCATCGCCGGCCTGGTCGGCGGCATGGTCGACATCGTCATCCAGCGGGTCATGGAATTCGTGCGCTCGGTGCCGACCATCCCGCTGTGGATGGGCCTGGCCGCCGCCCTGCCCATCGACTGGGACCCGCTGGTCATCTACCTGCTGATCACCGTGATCCTGTCGCTGATCGGCTGGACCCATCTGGCGCGTGTGGTGCGCGGGCATTTCCTGTCGATCCGCGACCAGGATTTCGTGATGGCGGCCCGGCTGGCCGGCGCCACCGAGACCCGCATCGTCGCCCGGCACATGCTGCCGTCAATGACCAGCTACGTCATCGCGGCGGTGACCCTGGCCATCCCGGAAATGATCCTGGGCGAGACCGCGCTCAGCTTCCTCGGCCTCGGGCTGCGCCCGCCGGTGATCAGCTGGGGCGTGCTTCTGCAGGAGGCGCAGAACCTGCGCTCGGTGGCCCTGGCGCCCTGGCTGCTGGCGCCGGGCGGCGTCATCGTCGTGACCATCCTGGCCTTCAACTTCCTCGGCGACGGCCTGCGCGACGCCGCCGACCCCTATCAGAACTGACGGGGGCGGGCATGGACCAGGACACCATTCTGGAAATCGAGGACCTGAGGGTCTCGTTCAAGCTGCGCGAGGGCGTCGTGCGCGCCGTCGACGGAGTCAATCTGACTCTCAAGCGCGGCGAGGTCCTCGGCATCGTCGGCGAGAGCGGCAGCGGCAAATCGCTGACCGCCCGGGCGATCATGCATCTGCTCCCCCGCGCCGCCAGCGCGCCGGAGGGCCGCATCCGCTTTCGCCCGGCCGAAGGCGAAATCGTCGAGATCACCGCCCAGCGCCGGCTCGGCCGCCGCATGCGTTCCCTGCGCGGCGGCGATATCGGCATGATCTTCCAGGAGCCGATGACCGCGCTGAGCCCGGTGCACACCATCGGCAAGCAGATCACCACGACTCTCAAGCTGCATCGCGGCATGAACGGCAAGGCGGCCCGGCGCCGCGCCGCCGAGTTGCTGGCCAAGGTTCAGCTTCCGCGCCCGGAACAGGTGCTGGACTGCTATCCGCACCAACTCTCCGGCGGCATGCGCCAGCGCGCCATGATCGCCATGGCGATCTCCTGCGAGCCGGTGCTTCTGCTGGCCGACGAGCCGACCACGGCCCTGGACGTCACCACCGAGGCGCAGATTCTCGACCTCATCAAGTCGCTGCAGCAGCAGATGGGCATGGCGGTCATCTTCATCACCCACAATTTCGGCGTCGTGGCCGAGATCGCCAACCGGGTCGCGGTCATGTATCTCGGCGGGGTGGTCGAGACGGCCGCCGTCGACGACGTCTTCTACGCGCCCAAGCACCCCTATACCCAGGCCCTGCTGAGCTCTATTCCGCGGCTCGACGATGCCGAGCGGCACCGGCTCGACACCATCGAGGGCATGGTGCCCGACCCGCTGTCGGTGCCCAGCGGATGCGTCTTCCACCCGCGCTGCAAATCGGTCATCGACGGCGTCTGCGGCCGGCAGGTGCCGGACCTCGCCACCTTCGCCAACGGTCAGTCGGCGCGCTGCCACCTCTATCCGGAGCCCGGTAAGGAGGGTGCGGCATGACCGACGACGCCCTCCTAAGCGCCGACGGCCTGAAGATGTACTTCCCCGTCCACAAGGGCCTGCTGCGCCGACATGCCGGCGAGGTGAAGGCGGTCGACGACTTGTCCCTGACCATCCGCAAGGGCGAGACCTTCGGCCTGGTCGGCGAGAGCGGCTCCGGCAAGTCGACGGTGGCGCGCATGCTGCTGAGGGCTTACGAGCCGACCGGCGGCACCATCCGCTTCCGGCGCAAGACCGGCGACTGGCAGGACATCACCCATCTCCAGCGCAAGGCGCTCCGGCCCCTGCGCCAGGAGATGCAGATGATCTTCCAGGACCCCTACTCGTCGCTGAACCCGCGCATGACCCTGGCGCAGATCGTCTCCGAGCCGCTGACCATCCATGGCGTGGCGACCGGCAGCGAGGCCGATGACCGGGTTGCCGCGCTGCTGCGCCAGGTCGGGCTGCCGCCGGAGGTACGCAACCGCTACCCGCACGCCTTCAGCGGCGGCCAGCGCCAGCGCATCGGGATTGCCCGCGCCCTGGCGCTCAACCCGAGCTTCGTCGCCGCCGACGAGGCGGTGTCGGCGCTGGACGTCTCGATCGCCGCCCAGACCATCAACCTGCTGCAGGATCTGCAGGACCAGCTCGGCCTGACCTACCTGTTCATCACCCACGACCTCAGCATGGTCGACCACATCAGCGACCGCATCGGCGTCATGTATGCCGGGCGGCTGGTCGAGGTGGCCAGGACCGACGGCTTCTTCGCCCAGCCGCGCCACCCCTATACCGAGGCCCTGCTCTCCGCCATTCCCACGCCCGACCCCCGCCGGGCCCGCAGCCGCAAGCGGCACACCGTGTCCGGCGAGGTGGCCGATCCGGCCAACCTTCCGCCGGGCTGCGCCTTCGCGCCGCGCTGCCGCTTCGCCACGGATCGCTGCCGCAGCGAGCGGCCGGCGCTGAGGGCCATGCCGGACGGCCACATGGTGAGCTGCCACCACGCCGAGGACATCACGCTGGAAGGCGTGGCCCAGTGACCGCGCCGGAGGAGCCGCCCGGACTCCCGGCCCCTCCGGCCGGGGCGACGGGGCCGGAGATGGAATTGGCGCACCGGCACGCCCCCATCCTGCGGCTGGACAGCGCCGAGCCGTTCCGGCCGGTCGCGGTCGGCGTCACCATCTACAGCGGACCGGGCCAGTCGGTCTCGTCGAAGTTCGACATCGCGCCGGCGGCCGGACCGGTGATCGAATACGCGATCTTCTGGGATCACGACATCCAGCACCTCTACGATCTGGAGCATGTCTGGATCCATCTCGATTGGGATGGGCGCGTGGTGCAGGTCGAAGGGTCCCAGCACGGCCGAAGGGTGCGCCTGAATGCCGAATTGGCCGGCGATCGCGTCACCCTCTGCCCGGAACCGGGCAAGCATGCACTGTTCGCCGCGCCCGCTGACCTGCGGGAGCAGGCAGAGACCACGGCACATATGTGCGGGCCGGCCGCGGGCGAAGGCGGCGTCCACACCTCGAACCTGTTCGGCGCCGCCGCATTCGGCGATCCCGCGCCGGCCTCCCACCGCCTGGCACGGCTGTACCTGAAGCGCCGCGCCTTCGCGCCGGCCTTCGATGCTGCGATTCCTGTGGATTTGCAGGACTACGCACTGATGCCGTGGACCGTGCTGGCCGCCTGGATTCCGCAGCGCATGCGGGCCCTGGTCGCCCGGCTGCCCTGGCAGGTGCCGCATCTGAAAGGCGTGTTCCTGGATTGCGGCGACACGCTCGTGGACGAGGGGACCGAGGTCAAGGAGCCCGGAACGGGAGTCGTCCTGTCCGCGTCATTGGTCGACGGCGCCTCGGAGACCCTGGAGGCCCTGCGCAGCCGCGGCTATCCCATGGTGCTCGTCGCCGACGGGCCGCGCGGCACCTTCGAGAACGTACTCGGCCATTACGGCCTGTGGGATCATTTCGGGGCCCATGTGATCTCCGGCGATGTGGGCGTGACCAAGCCGTCACCGGCGATGTTCGAGACGGCCCTCGCGTCCCTGGACCTACCGCACGGCACCGCCGGTCACACCGTCATGGTCGGAAACAATCTCGAGCGCGACATCAAGGGCGCCAACGCCTTCGGCATCATCAGCGTCTTCTTCGACTGGTCCGACCGCCGCCGCCGCACGCCCCTCACGGAGGATGAGCGGCCAGACCACACGATCACCAGCCTGGCCGACCTGCCGAAGCTGATCGACGACATCGAGGCGGGCCTGTCGCCGTTCTCGTGATCGCCGCTCAGCCCAGCCGGACTTCCTCGCCGCTCTGGTGGCTGCGGTAGATCCCTTCCAGGATCGACTGGACCTGCAGCGACTGCTCCGGCGGCGCCGGGCTCTCCCCGCCATCCCTGACCGCCGCGGCGAAAGCATCGAGCGTCGCGGAATAGGCCGCCCGCTCGTACTCCCCATGGACAGCGCCGGTCGGCGTGATCGTCGTGTCCAGAAGCTGGCCGGTCTCCGTGTCGGCGTGGTGCAGCCTTCCATCGGGAAAGACCAGGCCGCCCTCGGTGCCGTAGATCCAGATCCGCTTGTCCCGGTTGGGGCTGTGATGCAGCAGCCACGACACCTCGATGGCCAGCGTGGCGCCGTTGGCGAAGCGCACGAAGCCGGCGGCGAAATCCTCCACATCGATGTCGCTCGGGATCGGCACGCCCTCCGCCCCCCGCGCCCCGGGCTGGGTGGCCAGGATCGCATGCGCCGTGCCGGAGACCGTCACCGGCTCGGGATTGCCCATCAACCACAGCGCAAGATCGAGCACATGCACCCCAATGTCGATGCAGGCGCCGCCGCCACTGTTGCGCTTGTAGATGAAGCCCGGCCGCGCGGGCAGCCCGGCCCGGCGCAGATACCAGCAACGCGCGTGGTAGACCCGGCCCAGCCGGCCGGCCTCGACGGTCGCCTTCAGCGCCTGGGACATGGTCGCGTAGCGGTATTGCTGCGCCGTCATGACCAGCTTTCCGGCCTTGTCACGGGCGGCGATGATGCGGCGGATCTCGTCCGATGTCGGCGCCAGGGGCTTCTGGCAGAGCACATGCTTTCCAGCCTCCAGCGCCGCCACCACGTAGTCCGCATGGAAACCGTTGGGGGCGCAGACATCGATGATGTCGATGTCGGGATCGCCCAGCAGCTCGGCCGGATCGGCGCAACGCCGACCAATGCCGAACGCCTCGCCCTGCCGCTCCAGGGCGCCGGGATCAGGGTCGCTGATCGCCACGATCTCGGCCTTGTCGCAATCCGCCCAGCCGCGTCCGTGATGGCCGAAGACATGCCCCGCCCCGATGCAGCCAATCTTCAGGATCCTGTCCGTCATACCCGTCCCGCTCGCTTCAGATCGGCTCGACCGGCTGCCAGGTCCCGGTCTCGTTGGACCGGTAGGCCGCCTCCATCATCGCGGCGGCATTGGCGGCGGCATCCAGCTCCTCCGCCAGTTCCTGCTCCGCGATCCGCCCCTCCATCGCCGCCAGCAACCGCCCCACACCCCGCGGCCCGCTCGCCTCGCCCTCGACCGGCCGGCGCTGCTTGTCCGCGCCGATGACGTGAGCGTCGACCCTGTCATACAGATCGGCCGCATGCAGCGATCCCGCACTTCCGAAGACGACGAGTTCCCCCGGCCCGTCGATGTTGATCCAGCCGGCCTCGAAGGACGCCAGCACGCCGCTCCGAAACCGGATATGCCCGGTCCCGAAATCGTCGACCTCCGGATAGATACCCGAGCGGTTGGAGATCGTCGCCCAGACCGCCTCGGCAGGCCCGAACAGCCACGTCAGCAAGTGAAGGGCATGGGCGCCCATGTCCAGCGCGCCACCCCCACCCGCAACCGCGCCCTCCCGCATCCAAGCCACGTCCGGGTCATCAAAGATGCGCCTGTAGGCGCCGTCATGCGCATTCCGGAACCGCGCATGGGTGACCGTGCCCAGCGCCCCCTGCCGCAGTTGCTCCACCGCCGCCCGATAGACCCCGTATGCCTGCCGGAAGTACCCGGTGGTGAAGGTGAGCCCGCGATCCCGCACAAGCGCCCGAATGGCCCGCGCCTCCGCCGCGGCCAGCGACAGCGGCTTCTCGCACATGACCGGCTTGCCGGCCTCCGCCAACACCTCGAGCAACGCAAGTCGCTGGTCGTTCGGCGCACAGACCACGAACCCGTCAAGCTCCGGCCGCGCCACCAGCTCCACCAGCCCCCCCACGAACGCCGCCCCATACCGCGCCGCATTGCGGCGGCCGCGCTCCGGATCGTCGTCCCAGATCGCGCCGATAGAGGCGCCGCCGCCGCTGGCGGCGATCTCATCGGCGAAGTTGCGGAAATGGATATGGGCGGTGGATACGAAGCCGAGCGACCTCATCGCGGCCGCGGCCAATACACAGTCTTCCCGGTCACACAGGCATTGGGCACGGTCGCTCGCTCCCGCTTCGGCCACGACAACCACCCGACCCTACAAGCGCCGACGGCACCCAACAATAGCCGCGGACACCCGGCCCGGACCGTCGATCAGCAGATGTTTGGAAAAGCGGCCAATCCACCGTCAATCGGCGGCTTTTGGCGTCCCCTAGGGGATTCGAACCCCTGTTGCCGCCGTGAGAGGGCGGTGTCCTAGGCCTCTAGACGAAGGGGACGCAGAGGCGAGGGAGGTGATGTAGTCGAATCGGGGCGGGAGTTCAAGCCTGACGGTTGCCGCGATGCATCATGCCGCCTGGTCGGAGAGGCGCGCCGCGGTGGTGATGAAGGCGTCGACATGGGCCGGGTCTGTGTTGAAGGCGCAGACCAGGCGGGTCAGGCGGTCGTCCCAGGTGGAGTAGCCGAAGCCGGCGGCGGCCAGGCCGTCGCGGACCGCCGGCGGGAAGGCGACGAAGAGCTGGTTGCCGTCGACCGGATAGGCGATCTCGATCCCCGGCACGCCGCTCAGGCCGGCGGCGAGGCGGGCGGCCTGCTCGTTCGCGTGGGTCGCCAGGCGCAGCCAGAGGTCGTCGGCCAGATAGGCCTCGAGTTGCAGCGAGAGGAAGCGCATCTTGGAGAACAGGTGGCCGGCGCGCTTGCGGCGGAAGCCGAGTTCCCGCGCCAGGTCGGGCTTGAAGACCACCAGTGCCTCGGCGGCCATGCAGCCGTTCTTGGTGCCGCCCAGGGTCAGGATGTCGATCCCGGCCTTCCAGGTCATCTCCGCCGGGGTGCAGCCGAGCGCCACCAGCGCGTTGGCGAAGCGGGCGCCGTCCATATGCACGCTGAGGCCCTGGCCATGGGCGATCCCGGACAGGGCCGCGATCTCATCGACGGTATAGGTGGTGCCGCATTCGGTGAGCTGGGTGAGGCTCAGCGCCGCCGGCTGCACGTGATGCACGACGCCCGCGCCGCCCTGGGCCAGGGCCTGGTCCAGATCGGCGGCGGCGATCTTGCCGTCGGCGCCCTCCAGCGGGACCAGCTTGGCGCCGCCGGTGTAGAATTCCGGCGCGCCGCATTCGTCCACATGGGCGTGGCTTCCGGCGTGGCAATAGACCGAACCGAAGGGCGGGCACAGCACCGACATGGCGAGCGCGTTGCCGGCTGTGCCGGTGGCCACCGGGAAGACCGCCGCCTCGGTCTCGAAGATCTCCCGGACCCGCGCCTCAACGCGCGCCGTCACCGGATCGGTGCCATAGGAGGCCATGGACCCGGACGCGCCCTCGGTCACCGCCGCCAGCACCTCCGGCGCCGCGCCGGCCACGTTGTCACTGTAGAAGTTCATGCGTTCCCCGTTCCGGTGATCCGATCTGCGTCCGAACCACAATGATAACCACAGAGGCACAGAGACACAGAGAAACAACAATCAACCCTAAGCCGTCATTCTCGCGAAGGCGGGAATTTTGACGGGCCTGGCGCTCGTGTCCCTGGATTCCCGCCTTCGCGGGAATGACGGCTGGAAATTAGGTGTTGTTTCTCTGTGTCTCTGTGTCTCTGTGGTAATTCGTTCCTGGTTCTTGATTGCCTGCGGCGCCCTATCATGCGGTCCGCAGCAGCCAAAGAGTCCCGCATGACAGACATCCCAACCCTGGACCAGATCGACGCCGCCCGGGCCAGGCTCGGCGACATGGTGGTCGAGACGCCGGTGCATCGCTGGCGCGGCGAGGAGATCGAGGCGGCCATGGGGCCGGAGAGCGAGATCGTGCTGAAGCTGGAATGCTTCCAGCGCACCGGCACGTTCAAGCCGCGCGGCGCGCTGACCGTGATGCGGGACCTGTCGCGGGACGCGCTCGACCGCGGCACCACGACGCTGAGCGCCGGCAACCATGCCATCGCCACGGCCTTTGCGGCGCGCATCCTGGGCAGCCACGCCAAGGTGGTCATGCCGCGTAACGCCAGCCCGGCCCGCGTCGCGATCGCCCGTGGCCACGGCGCGGAGGTGATCCTGGTCGACGATGTGCAACAGGCCTCCGAGCGGGTGCACCAGATCGAGGCGGAGGAGGGCCGCACCTTCGTGCACCCCTTCGAGGGGCCGCTCACCGCCCTTGGCACCGCCACTCTGGGCGCGGAATTCGCCCGCCAGGTCCCGGACCTGGACGCGCTGATCGTCGCTATTGGCGGCGGCGGCTTGTGCGCCGGTGTGGCCACGGCCTTCAAGCAGGTGCAGCCGGACTGCGAGGTGATCGGGGTCGAGCCTGAGGGGGCTGACACCATGCATCGCAGCTTCGCCTCCGGCCGGCCCGAGAGGCTGGACCGGGTCCGCACCATCGCCGACAGCCTGGGCGCGCCCTACAGCGCCCCCTACAGCCTCGAGCTCTGCCGACGCCATGTCGACACGCTGGCCATGGTCGACGACGATCAGATCCGCGCCGCCATGGCGCGCATGTTCCGGGAGTTGAAGCTGGCCCTGGAGCCGGCCGGCGCGGCGGCGACGGCGGCGCTGCTGGGGCCGCTGAAGGAGCGGCTGCGCGGCCGGCGGGTCGGCGTCCTGGTCTGCGGCTCGAACATCGACATCGCCGGTTTCGCCGAGCACGTCGCCGGGGCCGCATGATTGGCGCTGGTTCAGTCGGCGGTCGCGATACCCACCACGCGTCCCGTGCCCGGATCGAGGAAATGGATCTCGCGCCGCCCGTCGGTGTGCTCGACCAGCACGGCCACGCGCTCACCGGCATCGGCGATGGTCACGATCGCGGCACCCTCGGGCAGGTCGAGCGAGGCCCGGAAGGGTGCGGCGTCCTCCGCCTCGGCCAGCCGTCCCGCCTGCCGGGCCAGCCCGACCATCAGCACGACGAAGCCGATCAGGAGGGCGGCGCTCATCGCGATCACCAGCCCCTTCACCACCCGCAATGACATCCGATACCCCGATTGAAGCGGCGCCGGATCCGCGCCGGCGCCAGGTCACCGTGCCCGACTCCGCCGCCGGTGGCCGCCTGGACAAGGTGCTGGCCGATGCCCTCGCCGATGTGTCCCGGGTCCGTGTCCGGGCCCTGATCGAGGCCGGCCACGTGTCCAGCGGCGGCGGGACGATAGGGGACCCCTCGGCGCGGGTCAAACCCGGCCAAACTTTCGACATCATCATTCCCGAGCCTCGGCCGGCTGAACCGGTGGCCCAGGCCATCGATCTCGACATCATCTACGAGGATGACGACCTGCTGGTGGTGGACAAGCCCGCCGGCCTGGTCGTCCACCCCGCCGCCGGAAATCCGGACAGGACCCTGGTCAACGCGCTTCTGGCACATTGCGGCGACCGGCTGTCCGGCATCGGCGGCGTTGCGCGACCGGGGATCGTGCACCGGCTGGACAAGGACACGAGTGGGCTGATGGTGGTCGCCAAATCCGATGCCGCCCATACCGGCCTGTCGGCGCAGTTCGCCGACCGCACCCTGTCGCGCACCTATCTGGCGGTGGTCGAGGGCGCGCCGCACCCGGCCCGCGGCGAGGTCGATGCCGCGATCGGGCGCAGCCCGCACAACCGCCGCAAGATGGCGGTGGTGCGGTCGGGCGGGAAACCGGCCCTGACGCGGTATCGGGTGCTGGATCGCTTCGGCCCGGCCGAACGGCCGGTGGCCAGCTTGGTGGAATGCAGCCTGGCGACCGGCCGGACGCATCAGATCCGGGTGCATCTGGCCTCGATCGGCCATCCCGTGGTCGGCGACGCGCTCTACCGCGGTCGGCGGGCGGGACTTCCGGCCGATCATCCGATCCGCACCTTCGGCCGCCAGGCCCTGCATGCGACGGCGCTGCGGTTCCGGCATCCGATCAGCGGCGACACGGCCCGGTTCGAGAGTCCGATACCGGCCGATATTTCATCTTTGATCAATACGTTACGGTGATTCAATTAGGCTGTACGACAACCGGGCATCTGAGGTAAAATGCAGCGTTCTCTCGTCATGCGATGACTGGCAGGCGCACCGGCCGATAGCGGGCCGGGCGACAGCCATCCTTCTGCGCGTGGCGGGCGGAGTTCGAAAGGCAAGACGATGGCACGAGTGACCAATGTTCCGGTCGTCGGGGCGGAGAACAATCTGACCCGGTACCTGCAGGAAATCCGCCAGTTCCCCATGCTGGAGGCGCAGCAGGAGTACATGCTGGCCAAGGCGTGGCGCGAGCACGAGGACACCGAGTCCGCGCATCAGCTCGTCACCAGCCATCTGCGCCTGGTGGCCAAGATCGCCATGGGCTATCGCGGCTACGGGCTGCCGCTGTCGGAGCTGATCTCCGAGGGCAATGTCGGCATGATGCAGGCGGTCAAGCGCTTCGATCCGGAACGCGGCTTCCGCCTGGCCACGTATGCCATGTGGTGGATCCGCGCCGCCATCCAGGAATACATCCTGCATTCCTGGTCGCTGGTGAAGATGGGCACCACGGCCGCCCAGAAGAAGCTGTTCTTCAACCTGCGCAAGTTGAAGGGCCAGCTCCAGGCGATCGATGAGGGCGACCTGCCGCCGGAGACGGTGACCGAGATCGCCACCCGCCTGGACGTGCCCGAGCAGGACGTGGTCAACATGAACCGGCGCCTGGCCAGCCCGGACCATTCGCTGAACGCGCCGCTGCGCGCCGACAGCGAGGGCGAGTGGCAGGACTGGCTGGTCGACGAGTCGGAGAGCCAGGAGATCCGCCTGGCGGACCAGCAGGAGCTGAGCAAGCGCCGCGAGCTGCTGCAGAACGCCATGAAGCATCTCAACGACCGCGAGCGCCATATCCTCAACGAGCGGCGCCTGCGCGACAATCCGACCACGTTGGAGGAGCTGAGCCAGCATTACGGCATCAGCCGCGAGCGGGTCCGCCAGATCGAGGTGCGGGCGTTCGAGAAGCTGCAGAAGGCAATCCGCAACGCGGCCATGGAGGAACGGCTGGGCCAGTAGCGGCCCGGCCGGGACTACTGCGGGGCGGTCTCGCCGCCGACCTCCGGCCCCCATTCGGCAACCAGTGCCTTCTGCCGGTCCTCCAGGCGCCGGATCTCGGTCTCGTTGCGAAAGATCAGGGCGGTCTCGATCACCTTGGGCAGCCCGATCACCAACGCCCATCCGACCGCAGCCGCGCCGAAGGCGAACAGCCAGGTGTAGGGGTCCGACATGATCCGGGCGGCGGTCCCCATCGCATGGCCGCCCGTCCATAACGCCAGCATCGACGGGAACAGCCCGGCCAGGTTCAACATGCCCACGGCCATCGGCGTGTAGCCGTCGCGGTTGCGGTCGACGATCCAGGCCACCAGGGTCGGGACCATGCCGCCACAGAACAGCAGCACGCTGGGCAGGGCGAAGAACGACGCAGCGATCAGCCCGGACATCAGCCACAACAACAGGCCAGCGCCCTTGGGCTTGCGCGGCTTGGCGTCGTCCGGCGCGCCGGCGTCCGTTACGGCAGCTTTCGCCATCGTGTCCGTTCCTAGAGAACCGTCATGATCACCGTGCCGACCGCCATCAGCACCGACAGGAGGCTGGCCACGATCGCGGCGGCCTGGCGCCCCTGAACACCGGCGATATACGCCTTGCGGTCGAGCTCTCGCCGTCGCGCCGCGATGGCCCGCTTGGCCTGGGCATGGGCCGCCGTCGCGGCGCGGAATCCGCCGCCATCCCGATCGTTCAGATTGGCGTTCGCGATCAGCGGCTTGAGATCATGGACCTTTCCGCTTTTCCAGGCCGTCTTGAGCGCCGCCTTGAGCCGATTGCGCAGGCTGCGGCTGTGGAACCGCTCGACCGAGGACTCGGCCAGGCCGGCCAGCCACTGGCACAGCTTCGGCAGCTTGTCGATGCTGGTGCGCCGCTGGATCACGTCATACAGGTCGACCAGCGCGGCGCACCGCTTCTCCGGCGGCGCGTCACCCGACAGGTCGGTGATCGCGGCGTGGATCAGGCGGGCGTGCCGGCTCATCAGGAATGCCGCGACATGGCGGTCGATCGGCTCCATCGGGCGATCCGGCTGGCCGGCGATGGACTCGATCGCCCGCAGCAACGCCGTCGCGTCCAGGATGTATCGCCGCTCGGTGAACGGGCCGGCACAGGGCGTCGAGGCGTCGAGATCGTAGACGCAGCGCTCGACGCCGTATCCCAGCACGCTCTCCCCGACGAAGCCGCTGAGCATGTCGAATTGACGGACCAGCGGGATGACACTCTCATCCGTCGTGCCCTGGGATCCGTACCATGCCATCGGCAGTTGCACCGCGATGATCTCGGCAAGCTCCTGCAGCCCGCGGCCGCTCGCCTGCGCGCCCGCAAGCGCGGCGCCGATGCCCTCCGGCATCACCGCCCGGCCGCGATAGCGGATCGGCGCCTGCGGATCCAAGGCCATCAGCACCCGCGCCACACGCCGGTCGCCGAGCGAGCCGGCCCGCCCGATCGTCGCGCTTCGCTTCGCCTCGGCGATCCGGCCCAGCAGGTCCTCGTCATCGGTCACGCGCGCCAGCCCGGCCTCGAGCCCGCCGCCATCGATGAAGCTGTCCGCCGCCACCGGGTCCTGGGCCATAGCCACCGCCAGGAGGCGGACATTCGTGAAATCCTGATCCTTGAACCGGATCGGCCGCTGCAGCCGGCCGACGATCTCCGCCCGGCGCGGCGACTGCCGTCGGCCCCCAAGCCAGGTCTGCAGATCGTCCAGCGTCAGACGCTGGTTCGGATCGTCGATCAGCAGCCCGCGGACCGGTTCGGTGATGTGCTGCGGCAGGTTCGCATCGCCGACCACGGCGGCGTAGCTGCCCATTTCGATCTTCGCGGCGATCATGGCGCGATCGTCCAGCCCGTCGCCGAGCGGGCGGCCGAGCAGCATCGCCACCATGGACACGCCGAGCGCATAAAGATCGTCGGCCGGGGTCGCGATCCCGCGCGCCTCCGGATCCGCCATCGCGCGGCCGATGGTCTCGAAGGCCGCCGGCTGGATGAAGCCGGTCGGCGCGGACAGGCAGTCGCCGACCATCAGCGGCTGGTCGTCCCGGGCCGAGAGGAAGAGGTTGGTCGGGTTGATCGCGCCATGGACCACCCGCAGCCGCTTCAGCTCCTCCAGCGCCGCGGCGACTGGCTGCACCAGCACGCGGATCACCTCGTCCTCGCGCATGGGCGCCACCGAGCCGGAGAGGTCGGCGCGCAACGGCGCGGCCGGCCTCTCATAGATCAGGATCAGGCGCTCCTCGCCATCCGGCGGCCAGAAGGCGATCCCATGGGCGATCAGGTTGATGACGCTGATATGCTCGATGGCCCGCAGCGCCGGCAGGATATCGGTCCGTGCCGGCAATCCGCTACGGGCCACCAGGGCGCAGAGGCCGACGGTGCCGCCACCGTCCAGGCGCTTGGCGGGATATGCATCCGCGGCGACATGGCCCAGCTCCGGCAATGGCTGTGCGGGATCGATCTCGTACCGGTCGTTCAGGATGACCTTCGCCGACCCGGCCGCTCCGGGGGCCCCGGACGCTGATGCCGCCTGGGTCGCCGCCGGGCCGTCGCCCGGTGCCTCACCGGCAAGGAAACTCGCAAGATCGCTTGGCGCCATCGGCCCGGGACGGTTCGGTCACTGATCAGGAACGTCCGTCGAGCGATAGTCGGATATGGGAAATAATCGGTTAACCCACAGCCTCAGGCTGTAGTTCGGACGGTACGGCTGACGGATTGCGATCAGCCGGCGAAGGGATCCCGGACCAGGATGGTGTCGTCGCGCTCCGGGCTGGTGGACAGCAGATCCACCGGCGCCTCGATCAGCTCTTCGATCCGCCGGATATACTTGATCGCGGTCGCCGGAAGGTCGGCCCAGCGGCGCGCGCCCTGGGTGCTGTCCCGCCACCCCTCGACGTCCTCATAGACCGGCTCCACCGCGGCCTGCGCGGCCTGGGACGCCGGCAGATGGTCGATGTCCCGGCCGTCCAGCCGATAGCCGACGCAGACCTTGAGCTGGTCGACGCCATCCAGCACGTCCAGCTTGGTCAGGGCGATGCCGGACAGGCCGCCGGTCTTCACCGCCTGCCGCACCATGACCGCATCGAACCACCCGCAGCGGCGGCGGCGTCCGGTGACGGTCCCGAACTCACGGCCGCGCTCGCCCAGCAGGCGCCCGATCTCGTTGTCCTGCTCGGTCGGGAACGGCCCAGCACCGACCCGGGTCGTATAGGCCTTGGTGATGCCCAGCACGTAGTTCAGGGCCGACGGCCCGATGCCGGCCCCCGCGGCTGCCTGGGCCGCCACCGTGTTGGACGAGGTCACGAAGGGATAGGTGCCGTGGTCGATGTCCAGCATCGCGCCCTGTGCGCCCTCGAACAGGATGCGGCGGCCGGCCCGGCGCACCTGGTCAAGCCGCCGCCAGACCACATCGGCGAAGGGCAGGATGCGCTCCGCCACGGCCGTCAACTTCTCCAGCAGGTCGCCGGCGGCCATCTCCTCCGCCCCCAGGCCGCGCAGCAGGGCGTTGTGGTGCAGCAGCAGCCGTTCGACCTTCTCCGGCAGGATGTCCGGGTCGGCCAGGTCGCAGACCCGGATCGCCCGGCGGGCCACCTTGTCCTCATAGGCCGGGCCGATGCCGCGCCCGGTGGTGCCGATCTTGCCCTTACCGGCCGCCGCCTCGCGGGCCCGGTCGACGGCGCCGTGGACCGGCAGGATCAGCGCGGCGTTCTCCGCCAGCACCAGGGAGTCCGGCGTGATCTCCACGCCCTGGCCGCGGATCGCCTCGATCTCGTCCAGCAGGGCCCAGGGATCGACCACGACGCCGTTGCCGATCACCGACAGCTTGCCGGGGCGCACCACGCCGGAGGGCAGCAGGCTCAGCTTGAAGACGGTGTCGCCGATCATCAGGGTATGGCCGGCATTGTGGCCGCCCTGGAACCGGACGATCACATCCGCCCGGCTCGACAGCCAGTCGACGACCTTGCCCTTGCCCTCGTCGCCCCATTGCGAGCCGACCACGACCACGTTGCCCATAAGCCCGATTCTCTCCGATTTCAGTCGACGGGCCGCGGCTCGCCGTCGACCAGCACGTGATCGCAGCCAAGGCGCTTCGCCTCGGCTCCGGGATCGTCGCAAGGCGCCAGGCCGGCAACGGTGATCCAGCCTTCGGCCCGCAGGCGCTTGCCGGCATCATCCCCGGCCCGGTGCGGCAGGAACAGGCGCCGCGGCGGATCGGCGACGGGGATCGCCCGCAGCACGCTGTCCATGAAGAGGGTCATGCCGGTCGCCGAGGCACCGGCGCCGCCATCGGTGCGCCCGCCGGTGGCGTAGCGGCCGCCCCGTCCGAGCTCGCCGCGGACGCCGCGCGCGAACAGGGTGAAGCTGACCCCGTTGTGATATTCGAAGCCGCGATGCTCCACCGGATCGACGGTGACCGTCACGCCCGGCAGGGCGCCGACGACCGGATCGACGACCGCGAGCAGCCTGTCCCGCTCCTCCGCCGCGGCCTTCGGCAACGACAGCGCCTGCAAGGCCGGCATGGCGGCATCCGCCGGTCCGGTGGCCGCCATCAACGATGTCAGCGCCGCCGTAGGCTTGCCGCCGACAGCCTCCACGGCGGCCTGGTCCTTGCGGTCGAGGGCGCGCCGCAGCGTCCGCGCCGCGGCCTCGTCCACCGATTGCGCCGCGAGCAGGGCCGAGACCAGTTGCGGCTGCTTCAGGTCGATCGACAGCGGACCCGCGCCCAGTGCCGCCAATGCCTCGACCGCCATCACGATGATCTCGACATCCGCGTCGGGCGCCGGCCCGTCGATCAGTTCGGCGCCGACCTGGGTGAACTGCCGCTCCGGCCGCAACTGGCCCCCGGTCACCCGGAGCACGTCCCCGGCGTAGCAGACACGCAAGGGCTTTGGCGCGCCGCGCAGCCGCGACTCGGCGATCCGGGCGATCTGGAGCGTCAGGTCGGCGCGCACCCCCATCATGCGCTGGCTGACCGGATCCATCACCCGGAAGGTCTGGTTGGCCATGGCCGCGCCGGGGCCGGCTAGCAGCGTGTCCTCGAACTCGACCAGCGGCGGCTTGACCCGCTCATAGCCGCGCGCCGCCAGCGCCGCCATCAGGCGCTCGACGACGGCCGCCTCGTGCCCGGCATCGGGCGGCAGCATGTCCGGAAATCCGGCGGGCAGCAGGGCCCGATGTGGCAGGTCGTTCATGGCGCGCGCAAGCTAAGCCGCCGGCCGGGGCAGCGCAAGCGGCAGCCGATCAGCGCCGGCCGTAGCAGAGGATCGGATAGGTGTACTCCGAGGCGCGGGAGGCAATTGTCTCGGTACGGACCGGGGTCAGCGCGGCGGCGCTCTGGAAGCCGACGCCCTCGCGGCGCAGCAGGGTGATCAGCGCATCGACCCGGATCGCGAAGCCGATATTGTCGGCCTCGTCGAAGCGCGCATTGATCACCCCAATGACCACCCCGCCCTCGTCCAGCAGCGGTCCGCCGCTGTTGCCGGGCTGCACCGCGGCGCTGGTCTGCAGCGCCTGCCGGTCTCCGCGATACCCGGTCAGCGAGCTGACGAGGCCTTCGGTGAAATTGACCGAGCGAAGATCGCCCAAGAACGGATAGCCGACGACGAAGACCCGCTGCCCCAGGCTCGGCTGCGAGGCGGCGCGCAGGAAGGCCTGGCCACCCGGGCTGCGCCGGGTGGAGATTACGGCGATGTCCAGGTTCTGGTCGGCGGCCACGGTGGATGCAGGGATCACCTCGGTGTCGGTCTGCACGCCGAGCGCGTAGCAGCCGTCGATCACATGGTAGTTGGTGACGAGATCGCCATCGGCATTGATGTAGAAGCCGGTGCCGCTGCTGCGCGGCCGGGCGTTGCGCGGGATCGTCGGCGGCTGACCGGCGCGGCCGGCCGGCGGTAGCTGGGCGACCGCGCTGCCGCGGCAATCGGCCATGTCGGTCTTCGGCGCGCAGGCGCCGGTCCCGGTGCCGGGATGGTCGCATTCCCCGTCGAAGGCGAATTGGCAGCTGTTCTCCGCCCCGACGCCGTCAGCCGCCGCCAGGCCGCAATCCGCCACGTCGGTGTTCGGCGGGCAGGCGCCGGTCCCGATGCCGGGATGGTCGCATTCATTGTCGAACGCGAATTGGCAGCTGTTCGGCCCCGGATTGCGGTTGGCGCAGTCGCGGGTGTCGGTGCCGGCGTCGCACAGGCCGGTGCCCTGTCCGGGTTCGTCGCAATCGCCGTCGAAGGCGAAGCGGCAACTGTTCTCGAAGCCGCGGCTGGCCACCGACTGGCAATCGGCGACATCGGTGCTGGGCGGGCAGGCACCGGTCCCGATGCCGGGATGGTCGCATTCATTGTCATAGGCGAACTGGCAGCTGTTCGGCCCCGGGTCGCGGATCGAGCAGTCCAGCGTGTCGGTCCGCGGCGCGCACAGCCCGGTGCCGCGCCCCGGCTCGTCGCAATCGCCGTCGAAGGCGTAGGCGCAACTGTTGTCGCCCGCGTTCGACGCCGTGCCCGTGGCGATCTCCCCGCATCCCGCCAGCAGCAGCGCCAGGACCGGCGCGATGAGCCAACGGAGATCGAACAGATGCGGGGTGCGGGTCATCGTGAGCGGCCCTGTGTGACGCCATCGCGGTCGTTTGAGAGCCGATTCTTGCCGCCGACCCTGTCCGGATTGTGACGATTGCGGTGTTTCCCCGCAACCGCGCCCTTGTCGGTCGCGGCGCCCGTCAGGGAGCGGTCGGCCGCACGGCGATCAGCCGGCCGTCTTCCAGGCCGAAGACCAATGCGGCGCCCAGAGGGGCGATGGCCGTCGCCACCCTTCCGTCGAGAGCGATATCGGCCAGTTCCCGAAACCGGCCTTCGGCAAGAGAGAGCAGGTACAGCCGGTCACGGCGGCTGCCGGGCACAACCAGATCCAACACCCCGTCTCCGTCAAAATCGGCAATCGCCGACAGGCCAAGCTCTGGGCTTCCGATGGCGTGGTTGGAGAAGCCGGCTTCCGCATGCTCCCGCGCCAACCGGCCGTCCCGCCATTCCCAGATCATCAGGCGGCCGCCGATATGGGGCGTTTCGACGTACGCGATCTCCACCGCGCCATCGCCGTCGAAATCGGCCGCGCCGATCGGATTGAGCCATCGGTTCGGTCGGCCGATCGCCGGCGTCTCCGCCAGGACCTCAAGCCCGGCATCGCCCAATCCAATCACCGCAAGCGCCGCTCCACTGTCCAGATACGACTTCACGACAATGATCTCATCACGGCCGTCACCGTCCAAATCGGCCAGCCTCGGCACCAGATCCTCGAACACGGCGTCGTCACCGGAATCCAGGACGAATTCGGCGCCCTCCGCATCGCGGACGCGAACCGAGGCGGCCTCCAATCGATCTCCCAGGACACCGTGCCGATAACGATCCGTGGCCTCGGTCAGCCAGGCGACGCGGATATGGCCATCTCCGTGGGCCGCGAGACTCTGGGGCAGCATGGACTCGTAGACCGCCGCGCGCCGCGCCGCCTCGGCGTCTATGTCGGCGTCGGCGTCGCCCGGCGAAAGGCTGTGCACCACATGCAATTCGCCGGCTACGGTGTTGATCAGCGCCGCCCCCGTCAGCGGCACGATCTCCACCACATCGGTCAGACCCAACAGCTCGATCTCGGTCACAGTCATGCGCAGCGCCGGCTCGGCCGACGAGCCTGGCGACAGGGCGGCCATGGCGACGATCGCCATGGGACCGATCCCGAGGCGCATCAGAACTTCAGCGCCTTGCACGCCAGCACGCTCGGCATGCCGCAGATGGATTTCTGCAGGTCCGGCGGCAAGGCGGTGTCGACGGCGACCAGCGCAACCGCATCGCCGCCGGCCTCGTGGCGGCCGAGATGGAAGCTGGCGATGTTGATCCCGGCATCGCCCAGCGCCTGGCCGAGACCGCCGATCAGGCCGGGCTTGTCCTGGTTGCGCACATAGAGCATGTGGCCGGTCAGCTCCGCCTCCAGCGGGATCTCCTCGACCTCCACCAGGCGCGGCTTGTCGCCGCCGAACAGCGAGCCGGCCAAGGCACGGGTGCGCTGATCGGTGGTCACCGTCAGCCGGATCAGGGTGTGGTAGCCCTCAAGGCGGGTGCGCTTGGTCTCCGAGACGGAGATGTCGCGGTCGCGGGCGATCGACGGCGCCGACACCATGTTGACGGAATCCAGCAGCGGCTTCAGCAGCCCGGTCAGGATCGCGGCGGTGATCGGCCCGGTGTTCTCCTGTGCTGCGTCGCCGCCATATTCGATGGCCACCTCGCGGATGCCGGATTCGGTAATCTGCCCGGCGAAGCTGCCAATCAGGTCGCCCAGCACCAGATAGGGCTGCAGCCGCGGCGCCTCCTCGGCGCTGACCGACGGCATGTTCAGCGCGTTGGTCACGGCGCCGGTGTCGAGGAAGTCGGACATCTGCTCGGCCACCTGCAGCGCCACGTTCTCCTGCGCCTCGGTGGTCGAGGCGCCGAGATGCGGTGTGCAGATCACCTGCTCCAGATCGAACAGCGGATTGTCCTTTGCCGGCTCCTCGGCGAACACGTCCAGCGCCGCGCCGGCCACATGGCCGATCTCCAGCGCATCCTTCAGCGCCGCCTCGTCGATCAGGCCGCCGCGGGCGCAGTTGACGATGCGCACGCCGGGCTTGGTCTTCGCCAGCGCGGCGCGATCGATGATGCCGCGGGTCGCGTCGGTCAGCGGCGTGTGCAGGGTGATGAAATCGGCGCGCTCCAGCAGCTCGTCCAGCTCCACCTTGTCGATGCCCAGATCGACTGCCCGGACATGGGAGAGGTAGGGATCGTAGGCGAGCACCTTCATGTCCAGCCCCAGCGCGCGGTCCGCGACGATGGAGCCGATATTGCCGGCGCCAACGATGCCCAGCGTCTTGCCGGTCAGCTCCACCCCCATGAAGCGGGATTTCTCCCATTTGCCCGAACGGGTGGATTCGTTCGCCTGGGGGATCTGCCGGGCCAGGGCGAAGATCATCGCAATGGCGTGCTCGGCGGTGGTGATCGAATTGCCGAACGGGGTGTTCATCACGATGATGCCGCGCGCCGTGGCGGCCGGGATGTCGACATTGTCGACGCCGATGCCGGCGCGGCCGACCACCTTCAGCCGGTCCGCGGCTTCAAGCAGCTTCGGCGTGACCTTGGTGGCGGAGCGGATGGCGAGGCCGTCATAGTCGCCGATGATCCCGCGCAGCGCCTCGGCATCGAGGCCGGTCTGCACGTCGACCTCGATATTGCGGCCGCGGAAAATCTCCGCCGCGCGCGGGCTCAGCTTGTCGGAAATCAATACCTTGGGCATGTCAGGGAACCTCTATCGGGCAAGGACCGTCGCGGCCGTCCGTTTGGTTCGGGCCAGCGTCGTCAGGTCCTGCGATGTGTCGTTGTCGGCGGGCGTCAGGCGGCTTGCGCGAACTCGTCACGGACCGCAGCGAAGGCCCAGTCGAGCCAGGGCAGCAGCGCCTCGATATCGGCGGTCTCCACCGTGCTGCCGCCCCATATGCGCAGGCCCGGCGGCGCGTCACGATGGCCGGTGACGTCGTAGGCGACGCCCTCGGCCTCCAGCAGTGCCGCCATGCGCTTGGGCACCGAGGCGCGGCTTTCGTCGTCCAGCCCGGCGAACCAGGGATCGACGATCTTCAGGCAGATGGAGGTGCTCGACCGGCTTGCCGGGTCGGCTGCCATGAAGTCGATCCAGTCGGTGCGGCCGACCCAGTCGGCGATGGCCGCCAGATTGGCCCGGGACCGTTCGATCAGCGTCGGCACGCCGCCGATGCCATCCGCCCAGGCCAGGGCGCCGAGCACGTCCTCGGCGGCCAGCAGCGACGGGGTGTTGATGGTCTCGCCCTTGAAGATGCCCTCGATCAGCTTTCCGCCCTTGGTGAGGCGGAAGATCTTCGGCATCGGCCAGGCCGGCGTGTGGCTTTCCAGCCGCTCGACCGCACGCGGGCTCAGCGCCAGCATGCCATGCGCGCCCTCGCCGCCCAGCACCTTCTGCCAGGACCAGGTGACCACATCCAGCTTGTCGAAGGGCAGGTCCATGGCGAAGACCGCCGAGGTGGCGTCGCAGATGGTCAGGCCCTTGCGGTCGGCGGCGATCCAGTCGCCGTCGGGTACCCGCACGCCGGAGGTGGTGCCGTTCCAGGTGAAGACAACGTCCCGGTCCGGATCGACCTGGCCCAGGTCCGGCAGTTCGCCATAGGACGCCGACAGGGTGCGCACATCCTCGAGCTTGAGCTGCTTGACGACGTCGGTGGCCCAAGCGGAGCCGAAGCTCTCCCAAGCCAGCACGTCGACGCCGCGCGGCCCCAACAGGGACCACAGCGCCATCTCAACGGCACCGGTGTCCGAGGCCGGGACGATGCCGAGACGATATCCGTCGGGCAGGTTCAGCAGGGCGGCGCTGCGGGCAATCACCTCGGCCAGCTTGGCCTTGGGTTGCTTGGCGCGGTGGGACCGGCCGATCTCGGCGCCGGACAGCGCGTCCAGCGACCAGCCGGGATGTTTCGTGCAGGGACCTGTGGAGAATCGGGGATTGCTCGGCCGGGCGTGCGGCTTGCTCATGGCTATTCCTTCCAGAATAGTTGCGCCCCGTTGGGGGGGCGTGGCCCGCCGCGGAGAATAGTCGCGCGACCTCCCCCGTCAACCGGATTCCTTCGGCAGTGCAACATGGCGAGACGCGGCGGGGCTTAACAATGCGTTCAGCAAGTCTTGCTATCTGAAGTCGCAAGACCTATCGACCAATACGCGAATTTCGGCCAGAGATGGAGGTGACGGCAGGGTCATCGACTACCAGGCGCCGCACGGTCGCATTGGATCCGAACGCCGGTCTCCCCCGATCGCAGGGCCATCGCACCAGCGCCCGCGGTCAACGGAAGGAAGCGACGATGCCGCCAAAGACCTACACCGTCGATATCCAGAGATACCGCAACACTCTGATCCAATGGCTGCAGAACACGGCCCTGGGCGTTGTCTTCGCGCTGGTCGGCACCATGGCGGCGGACTTCGCCCTCTTGACCCGGTCCGGCATCGCCTGGGCGCTGCCGGGGCTGGCCTACGCCCTGTTCTCGATGGTCATGGTCGTCAGGCTGGCGCGATACCAGAATGCCGGCAGGCACCAACTGACCGTCGGGTCCGACGGAATGGTGCTCGTGCAGCATGGCAAGAGCGCACGGTGGCGATGGCCGGAGATTTCCCAGATCACGCTGAAGGACCGGTCGGCCACGTTCACGGCCATGCCGTCCGACGGTCGGACAACCCTGCAAGTCGACGATATCTATGCGACGCCGCTCGCGGAGATCGTCGCCCAAATGAACGCGGCGCGCGACCGTGCGATTGCCGCCGCGGCGGAGGCGCCGGAGACGGCACCGGAGCCGTCGACGGCCACGATCTTCACCATCAGTTCGGCGGCCGCACGCCGCCAGCAACGGGCGCAAATCTTGGGCATTCTGCTAGCAGTTGTCGCCGGTGCGGCGATATTCCTCTTGCTGAGAGAGAAGGCGTTCGCGCGACTTCTTTCCGGCCTGAACAACACGCCGGTCGAGGTTTTCGCGCTCGCCGGCGTCCTGATCGCCTTCTCCTCCGGCATGGCCATGGCCGCGAGCCGGCGTATCGCGAACTTCATTCAGATCACCGAGGAAGGACTGACATGGTCGCACCGGCTGACCGTGGTCCGGCAGTGGCGGTGGCAGGACCTGTCCTCCTTCGAGATCCGCGAGCCCGGCGCCGGGGGCGCATCCGGTGCCCGTCGTCTCGTCTTCACTGCAGCCGATGACGGCAAGCCGTTCAGCAATATGGGCCTGTCGAGCCTGTTCCTGTCCCGGCAGGCGTCGACGGACCCGACGTCGTTCGCAATCGACGCGACCTATGAGGCGCCGCTCGAACAGATCGTCGCCAGGCTGAACGCCGGCCGTGACCAGGCGCTGGCTCTCGCGCCGCCGGAACGGACCATCCAACCGCCAGCCGCCGGAGACCCCGGGATTGCCGGGCAACCGCTCAATTTCCAGCTGGGATTCGCGAAGGACAGGAAGATGGGCGTCGTCGCCTGGACCCTCGCATTCGGCAGCTTCATCTGGCTGCCGATCATCTTCCTGCTCGGCTGGCCCTTCGATGTTCCCGGCGGAATGGAGGGCTGGGCGCAGTCTCCACGGCAATGGTTCCTCAGGTTCATCAGCTTCCTGCCGCTGATCGCGCTGATCGCCGAACTCCTGATCCTGCTGCGGGAGATCGTTCCCGCCGACAACATGCTTTCCCTCGACCGGAACGGGCTGACCCTCACCCGTGGAGGGCGCAAGAAGCTGTGGGCCTGGCGCGACCTGTCGGATTTCCGGCTCGAGGCCCGCAAGGTGCTCGGCCTGTTCGGCCCGCGCGGCGTCATCGTATTCGGCGCGCCGGGCGGGCGTGATCTTCGGTCCCGCTTCCTGCGCCTGTGCTATCGCCTGACCGGTCGCGCCCCGGCGATGGTGATCGAGGACGTCTACGACACGCCGCTGGACGACATCGCCGCGACCCTCAATCGCTACAGGACGGACGGCGGCACCGGCGGACCGGGAGCCGTTCCGGCGGAGTAGCCGGCAGCTGATCCGGAGGAGTGCACCCAATGGAACCGACGACCTACCGCTTCAAACGATGGAAGACGCGTTCGGCCCGGATGGCGACGATGTTCGCGTCGCTCGCGCTGCTCCAGGTCGTGGTGCTGTGGACCAGTCTCAGGGCGACGGGCGCCGACGGCATGGCCGCGTTCGAGCAGGCCCTGCCTCTCAGCCTGGTCTGTCCGATCCTGCTGCTTGCCATGCTGCTGGGCCTGTTCACCACGCTGAGGCCGGGCGGCTTGCGCCGCGAATTCCTCAAACTCGACGATCAGGGGCTGACCTACGGCAACATCTTCCGGGCCCATCGCTGGTCGTGGGCGGAGCTCTCGTCGTTCTCGATGGGCCGGCGCCAGAACAAGGAGCAGATCATCACTTTCGCCGTGCCCGGAAAGCCAGGATGGCTGCTCAACCATCTCGACGACAAGGCGATGATCGAGGACGTGTACGACACGCCGCTGGAGGACATCGTGTCGCGCCTGAACGAGTTCCGCGATCGGGCGATGCTTGACGGCTCTGCCGATGCCAGCGCGGTAGGCCCGCGCCCGCAGCCTCAGTCCTAGGAGATTGTCGAACAGATGACATTTATCGTCTACCCGACCAAAGATCCGGCGACAGATGATTGCCGGGACCGGCCCCTGCCGTGGCGCGCGATGGCCGTTATCGCGCTCGTGCTGGCCATCTCGACGCTCACGCTGGACGTCGTTGTTTGGGCACGCGGAGTTGAGCTAGGGAGCGGTGCAACCCTGTCCTCCTGGATGATCCTCGCTGGCATGATCGTCATGATTCCGGTGTCCCAGTGGAACTGGCAACGCGCCCGGTTCTCCAGGGATTGTGAGCTCAGGCTCGACGACACCAGCCTCACATATGCTTGCGGCGAGCGTTCGTTCAGATGGCCGTGGAAGGACCTCGAATCGTTCAAATTGCACCAGGCCACGCCGTTCCGGTCATTGACCGGCATCCACCATGTCCGCATCGCCCTTGAAGATGAAGGCCCGGCATCGCGCTTCCTGCGTATGTGGCGGGAGCCAGGGATGGTCCTCGACGCCTTCGACACGCCGCTGGAGGACATTGCCGCCAAGCTCAACGACTACCGGGATCGAGCCCTTGATTCCTGAACGCGTCGGCCCGTCCGGAGAAGACGACTTGCCTCAACTGTCCTTCGTCGAGACGGAGCCGAAGAAGGCATTGGGCTTCGTGTTCGCCGCCCGCTGTTCGGTTTTCACCGCGTTGATGCTCTCGGTGCCGCCGGTCCTTGGATATCTGATGCGCGGGCCTGCGGATCTGGACGATTGGACCGATTGGGTGCAGGTCGGGACGGCGGCCTGCTGTTGGGTGATCACCCTGATCTGGGCGTTCGAATGGACATCCTGGCATCGAAACCGGGACCGCTTCCGCTACAGGCTGACCGCCGACGATGTCGGGCTGACCTATGCCAACGACCACAAGACCTGGCGATGGTCATGGGACGACCTGTCGCCATTCGAACATGTGCCTGCCTCTTGGTGGCAAGCGGAGCATGTCCGGTTTCGACCCGGATCCCATCGCTGGAAGGACAGCTGGTGGAACGGGTTCGACCTGGCGGCGGCGGCGGCCCAACGTCACAGATACTCGAACCGTGGCTGGGAATTCCATCTGCTCGACGGCTTCGATCTCCGATTGACCGAACTCGCCGCCAGGCTGAACGACCACAGGGAACGGGCACTTGCGATGGCCCGGCAACAACCCGCCCCTGACGCCTAGACAGCGACCGTCTGATCCCGTTTCGCCAGAATGTGGTTGGCGATCCAGGTCGCGACGCAATCGCCCTGCTGGTTCAGCAGCCGGTAGAGCATACGCACACGTCCGCGATCGGGGCGGCTCTGCGAGGGTCGCTGCTCGACCACTTCGACCTCGACCTTCAGCGTGTCGCCCGGCCGCACCGGCGCAGTCCAGCGCAGCTCGTCGACGCCGGCCCCGCCAAGGCTGCAGGTGGCGATGGCGCCGGTCTGGTAGAACAGCCGGAATCCCAGCGCCAGGGTCTGGAAACCCGACGCGATCAGGCCGCCGAACGGTGTGTCCTTGGCGGCCTCCTTGTCGATGTGGAAGGGCTGGGGATCATAGGTCAGGGCGAAGGAGACGATCTCCGCCTCGGTCAGGGTACAGCCGGCCGACCGGAAGACCCGGCCGACGGTGAAATCCTCGAAATGGAGCGAACCGCTCATGCCCGGGCCGGGCGCAGCGTCTTCTCAAAGACCAGGAGCCCGTCCGGCGCGCCCTCGGGCGCCGGTTCCTCGACCTCGACGAAGCCCATGTCGCGGTAGAGCGCGATCGCGGTCGCCAGCTTGGGCACCGTATCCAGGCGCATGGTAGGATAGCCGATCTCCTCCGCCGCCGCGACGCAGAGCTCGGCGAGCCGCCGTCCAAGGCCGAGGCCGCGCGCCTGCGGTCTCAGATAGAGGCGCTTCATCTCGCACTTGCCATCCAGATAGGGCCGCAGGCCGACGCAGCCGACGATCTCCCCGTCGACCCGCGCCAGCCAAAGCCGGCCCCGGGGCGGGGCATAGGAGCCCGGCAGGGCCTCCAGCTCGCTGCCGAAATCCTGGAAGCAGAGCGGGAAGTCGAGAAAATCCGCGTATTCCAGGAACAGCGTGCGGATCTCGGCCATGTCGTCCGGCCCCGCCGCCGGGTCGATCGTGACGACCGGCCCCCGCGAGGCCGCTGCCTCAGACATGAATGCGCCCCTCCATGTACAGCGCGGCCCGGCCGGCCAGCCTGATGCGGCCGTCCGGGGTCAGTGTACAGTGGATATCGCCGCCACGGGGCGAGATCTGCCGCGCCGACAGCTCGGACTTGCCGAGGCGCTCGGCCCAATACGGGGTCAGCATGCAGTGGGCCGAGCCGGTCACCGGGTCCTCCGGGATGCCGAAGCGCGGCGCGAAGAAGCGGGAGACGAAATCGACCTCGCGGCCAGGGGCGGTGGCAATGACGCCGCGGGCCTCCAGCCGCGCCAGCGCCGTCATGTCTGGCTCCAGGGCCCGGACGTCCGCCTCGTCCTCGAACACCGCCATCCAGTCATTGCCCGTGAAAAGGGCCGACGGCGCCTTGCCGAGGGCCTCGGCCACGGCCGGGTCCGGCGCCACCTCCTGGCGCGGCCAGGGCGGGAAATCCATGACATAGCGGTCGCCGTCGCGTTCCACCGTCAGCGTGCCGGACACCTTGGTGCTGAACGCCACGGAGCGGCGCTCGGGCTGCAGCAGGGTCATGATCACATGGGCCGAGGCGAGCGTGGCGTGGCCGCACAGATCGACCTCATGCACCGGCGTGAACCAGCGCAGGGCGAAACCGTCGCCCTCGGGCACGAAATACGCCGTCTCGGAGAGGTTGTTCTCCAGCGCGATGGCCTGCAGGGTTTCGTCCGGCAGCCAGGCCTCGAGCGGGCAGACCGCCGCCGGATTGCCGGCGAAGACGGCATCCGCGAAGGCATCGACCTGATAGAGCGGAATGGACATGGGCGACCTCCGGACCGGGAACGAGGGGTGTCCGGTTCGCTATCAGGTCGCGGGAAGCCCGGTCAACGGAAGTATTGACCGGGTTCAATCGACACGGGATCGGGGACAGCTAATAAGGGGACAGTATACTTAACTTATTTGGGGACAGTATACCTAACTCGTGAGTTAGGTATACTGTCCCCAAATAAGTTAAGTATACTGTCCCCTTATTAGCTGTCCCTGATACTATGCGCTGTCCGCCAGCTCCTTGGAGACCTGGTCGACGGCGTCGACGATCTCGCCGACGACCGTCTTGACCAGCGTGGCGTCGTCGCCCTCGCCCATCACGCGGATCAGCGGTTCGGTGCCGGATTTGCGGATCACCAGCCGGCCGGACTTGCCCAGCGTCTTCTCGCCGCGCTTGATGGCCGCCTGCACCAGCGCGTTGTCGAGCGGCGTGGACTGGCCGCCGCCGGCGGCGTAGCGCACGTTCTGCAGCAGCTGCGGCACCGGCTCGAAGACCCGGCAGACCTCGCTGGCCGGCTTGCCGGATTGCTGGATCACCGCCAGCACCTGCAGCGCGGCCACCAGCCCGTCGCCGGTGGTGGCGAAGTCGCTCAGCACCACATGGCCGGACTGCTCGCCGCCGACATTGAAGCCCTTGGCGCGCATCGCCTCGACCACGTAGCGGTCGCCGACCTTGGTGCGGTGCAGGGTCTGGCCCTTGCCCTCCAGATAGCGTTCCAGCCCCAGATTGGACATGACGGTGGCGACGATGCCGCCGCCCGCCAGCCGGCCGGCATCGGCCCAGCTGCCGCCGATCAGCGCCATCAGCTGGTCGCCGTCGATCCGCTCGCCATGCTCGTCGGCCAGGATCAGCCGGTCGGCATCGCCGTCCAGAGCGATGCCCAGATCGGCGCCATGGGTCACCACCAGCTCCTGCATGCGCTCGGTGGCCGTCGCGCCGCATTTGTCGTTGATGTTGAAGCCGTCCGGCTCCACGCCGACCGGCACCAGATCGGCGCCCAGTTCCCACAGCACCCGCGGCGCGACCTTGTAGGCGGCGCCATTGGCGCAATCGACGACGATCTTCAGCCCGTGCAGGCGCAGATGGCGCGGGAAAGTGTTCTTGGCGCTCTCGATGTAGCGGCCCTGCGGCTCCTCCAGCCGGCGCACCCGGCCGAGCCGGCGCGGCGAGGCCAGGTCCGGACCGAAGCCGTTCTCGGCGATGCGCTTTTCGATCGCCAGCTCCACTTCGTCCGACAGCTTGTAGCCATCCGGGCCGAACAGCTTGATGCCGTTGTCCTGATAGGGATTGTGCGAGGCCGAGATCATCACCCCAATATCGGCACGCAGCGAGCGCGTCAGCATGGCGATTGCCGGGGTCGGCATCGGCCCGACCAGCAGCACGTCCATGCCCATGGACACGAAGCCGCTGGTCAGCGCGGTCTCGAACATGTAGCCGGACAGGCGGGTGTCCTTGCCGATCACCACCTGGTGGCGGTGGTCACCGTTGCGGAACTGGGCCGCCGTGGCCATCGCGACCTTCAGCGCCGTTTCCGCCGTCATCGGGTCGGAATTGGCGGTGCCGCGGATACCGTCGGTGCCGAAAAGCGTGCGTGTCATGGAAGGATTGGAACCCGGACTGCCGTGAATTCGTCTTGGCCGGCGCTGCGGCGCACACCGGCGGCTAAACTGTTACGCTTCAATTACGTCTTTTTCGAGCCGATTGGCGGTCACGTTGCGCCAGACCTTCACCGCCTGGCGGGTCTGCGCCACATCGTGCATGCGCAGCATCTGCGCCCCCTGGGACAGCGCCACCAGGCCGGCCGCGAGCGACCCGGCCAGCCGCTCCTTGGCCGGCTCGCCGGCGCTCAGCACGCCGATGAAGCTCTTGCGCGAGACGCCGATCAGCAGCGGGCAGCCGAGGCCGTGGAACAGCGCCGTGTGGCGCAGAATCTCCGCATTGTGGTCGACGGTCTTGCCGAAGCCGATGCCCGGATCGACGGTGATCCGGTCGCGGGCGATTCCGGCGGCCACGCAGGCCTCAATGCGCCCTGCAAGATGGTCGTACACGTCCAGCGGCGCGTCCTGGTAGTCGGGCGCGGCCTGCATGGTCCTGGGCTCGCCCTGCATGTGCATCAGGATCACCGGCGCTCCGCTCTCGGCGACGGCGGCCATGCTGTCCGGATCGCCGGTCAGGGCCGTCACGTCGTTGATGATGCGCGCGCCGGCGTCCAGCGCCGCCCGCATCACCGCCGCGTGCCGGGTGTCGATGGACACCGTGGCGCCGGCCGCCGCCAGGGCCTCGACCACCGGCAGGACCCGCTGCAGCTCTTCCTCCACCGTCACCGGATCGGCGCCCGGCCGGGTCGACTCGCCGCCGATATCAAGGATTTCCGCGCCCTGCTCCATCAGCCCCAGGCCATGGTCGATGGCCAGGCTCGCATCGTAGAAATCGCCGCCATCGGAAAAGCTGTCCGGCGTCACATTGATGATGCCCATGACCGACGGCGCCGGGTCCGGCGATGCCGGATCGCGCCCCGGCAGGACTCGCGGCGCGCAGACCGCCGCCAACCGTTCGTCGAATTGCCCGGCGAGGCCATTCGACCGGCACCATGCGTCGAGCTCCGGCAGCCCGGCAGCGGCGCGCACCGTACCGTCATCACGACGCAGGATCAGCTCGGCGCGGTCGAAACGCAGCGGGCCGCCGGCCAGAAGACGGCTCGTGGACCCGAACGCATCGTCGCCCAGCCCCAGCGGCCTGAGATAGAGGCGGGCTGCGCCCGCTTGCGCAAAAGCCGAAAGGCCCCGGAGCGATCCGGGGCCGTCGGTGTCGTCAACCATCGTCGTGTCCGTGTAAGAGAGGTCAGGTCCCGGGCTGCGGCTCCGGGCCGATCCCGCCCTTGGTGCCGCCGCTGGGCACCGAGGCGCGCTTGCCGGTCGGCTTCTTCTTCGGCGGCGGCGGCGTGTCGTCGGGCTCCTCGCGGACGATCTTCTCGCCCTTCAGCAGGCCCTTGATCTCGTCGCCGGTCAGGGTCTCGTATTCGAGCAGCCCGTTCGCAACCTTGTGCAGCTCGTCCATATTGTCGGTCAGGATCTTGTTGGCCCGCTCATAGGCCTCGTCGACGATGCGGCGGATCTCCTGGTCGACCAGGGTGGCGGTGGCGTCGGACATGTTCTTGTGCTGGGTCACCGAGTGGCCCAGGAACACCTCCTGCTCCGGCGCGCCGTATTGCAACATGCCGAGCTTGTCGCTCATGCCCCATTCCGTGACCATCTTCTTGGCCAGGTTGGTCGCCATCTGGATGTCGCCCGAGGCGCCGGAGGTGACGCGCTCATGGCCGAAGATCAGCTCCTCGGCGATGCGCCCGCCCATGGCGACCGACAGATCGGCCTCCAGCTTGTTGCGCGGCATGGACAGCCGGTCGCCTTCCGGCAGCCGCACCACCATGCCCAGCGCGCGGCCGCGCGGGATAATCGTCGCCTTGTGGATCGGGTCGGATTCCGGCTCGTGGATCGAGACCACGGCGTGCCCCGCCTCGTGATAGGCGGTCAGCTTCTTCTCGTCGTCCGACATGACCATGGAACGGCGCTCCGCGCCCATCATGACCTTGTCCTTGGCGTCCTCGAACTCCTGATGACCGACCACGCGCTTGCCGTGGCGGGCGGCCAGAAGTGCTGCCTCGTTGACCAGATTGGCCAGATCGGCGCCGGAGAAGCCCGGCGTGCCGCGGGCGATGGTGCGGGCGTTGACGTCCGGCGCCAGCGGCACCTTGCGCATATGCACCTTGAGGATCTTCTCGCGGCCGACCACGTCCGGGTTCGGCACCACCACCTGGCGGTCGAAGCGGCCGGGGCGCAGCAGCGCCGGATCGAGGACGTCGGGCCGGTTGGTGGCGGCGATCAGGATCACGCCCTCATTGGCCTCGAAGCCGTCCATCTCGACCAGCAGCTGGTTCAGGGTCTGCTCGCGCTCGTCATTGCCGCCGCCCAGGCCGGCACCGCGATGGCGGCCGACCGCGTCGATCTCGTCGATGAAGATGATGCAGGGCGCGTTCTTCTTGCCCTGCTCGAACATGTCGCGGACCCGGCTGGCGCCGACACCGACGAACATCTCGACGAAGTCGGAGCCGGAGATGGTGAAAAACGGCACATTGGCCTCGCCGGCCACGGCGCGGGCGACCAGGGTCTTGCCGGTGCCGGGCGGGCCGACCAGCAGCACGCCCTTTGGGATCTTGCCGCCCAGGCGCTGGAACTTCTGCGGGTCCTTCAGGAACTCGACGACCTCCTCCAGCTCCTGCTTGGCCTCGTCCACGCCGGCCACGTCGTCGAAGGTGACCCGGCCGGTGCGCTCGGTGAGCATACGGGCGCGGGACTTGCCGAAGCCCATGGCCTTGCCGCCGCCACCCTGCATCTGGCGCATGAAGAAGACCCAGATGCCGATCAGGATCAGCATCGGGAACCAGCCGAGCAGGATGCTGAACAGGGACGGGGAGTTGCTGTCGTCGCGAACCGCGGTGATCTCGACGCCGGCGTCGTTGAGGCGCTGCACCAGCTCGGGATCTTCTGGGACGTAGAGGGAGAAGCCGCCGCCGGTGGTGTACTCACCGGTGATCTGTTGGCCCTTGATCGTGACGTCCTTGACCTTGCCCTGCTCGACGTCCTCGATGAACTGACTGTAGTTCGTCGGCGCCTGCGGACCGGTTCCGCCGCCGCGCTGGAACAGGTTGAACAGCGCGATCAGCAGCAGACCAATGATGATCCACAGCGCGAGATTCTTGCCGAAATTGTTCACTGGCCGTTGCCTCTCGTCGACCGGACAGACCAAAGCGCGCCTGTGCGGGGCGGCCGGACTGTTCCTCTCAATACTCGAACCGTGTTGTAGATAATGTGGTGCACGCCTTAAACAACCGCAAATGCCGGATCCGTCAACCGTCGCGACGGTGAGAACCGTGCCCCGCACACCGGCACCTTACCTGAAATAGTCCGCTGATGCAGTGGGACAAATTTTGGCAGGGCGACCAGCCGGTCCGCGTCCCACAAGCCGGGCAGCGACAGGGCCGCGACGGCCGGCAGCCGGGCCGCTGCCAATCCGGCCTCGCGCAGCGCACTGCGCCCGGTGACGCCGAGGCGCCGGACGTCGATCCCGGCGGGCAGGCCGGCCTCCGGCGCGATGCGAAACCGACCGTCCCAGAGCACCGGCGCCCGCCGCTGTCCGGCTTTCCCCGGCACGGGCAGCGTCTCGGTGGCTGCCGGCTCACGGCAGATCAACAGCCGTCCGGCGCCGTCGCCGATGACCCGGCAGCCGCCCAGGGTCCGACCGGCGGCGTCCTCGCCCGATCCGATGGCCGCGTAGAGCCGCTCCAGCCGCTCCAGCCGCGGGGCGTGCCCGCCACCGCCCACCACCAGCAGGCAGCGCGCCAGGGCCCTCAGCGCGATATCCTCGGGCGCCTGCAACAGGCGGGTACGGTCGATCTGGAGATAGCCCTCCGGGAAGACGGACACAGCACGGCCAAGCCAGTCGGCGGTCGCGGCCTCCAGGGCGGCCCGGGCGCGTCCGGCGCGCCGTGCGGAATCGGCCAGACGCTCCGGCGTCAGCCCCTCTGTGGCCAGGGCGGCCGAGACCCGGCGCAGGCGGCCGCGCGCGAAGCGTGGCGCGGCATTGCCGGGATCGACGATCCACTCCTGCGCCAGATGCCGGCAGGTCGCCTCGAGGCGCGATTTGGCATAGCCGAGCACTGGCCGCAGCAGCCGCACCGCACCGGTCTCCCGGATGCCGGCCATGGCCGACAGGCCATCGATGCCGCTGCCCTTCGACAGTCGCAGCAAAACCGTCTCCGCTTGGTCGTCGCGGGTGTGGGCCAGCAGCAGATGCAGGATCCCGGCCTTGGCGCAGGCCTCCTCCAGGAGCCGATAGCGCGCCGACCGCGCCGCCGCCTGGACCGATCCGGCGATCCCGGCACCGGCCTCGCGTCGCCAGGGCAGCACCCGGTGTTCGATCCCGCGCCCGGTGAGCCAGCCGGAGACCGTTTCGGCTTCCCTGGCGGACTCCTCGCGCAGCCCGTGATCCACGGTCAGCGCCAGGACCGAACCGCCGAGCGCGCGCGACCAGCGATCCGCCAGCAGGCACAGCGCCATGCTGTCGGGTCCGCCGGACACGGCAACCGCGACTCGCGGCGCCGGCTCGAACGGGCCCAACGCCGCCATGGTGGCGGCGAAGTCCGTATCGTCGATGGGAGGATCAGCCTCGCCCGACGCTGCGGGCGTCTCGGCGATCGATGTCGGACCCGGTCGCAAGCGCCGGGGTCAGATGCACTGCAGCCGGCTGCGCTCCTGCGTCGCCCGGCGCTTGATGCCGGTCGGCGCATTGGGGAACTCGACGTCGAGCTGGTTCAGGGTCAGGCAGGCATCGTCGCGATTGCCCGCCGCCGCCAGCGCCATGCCGAGCTTCAGCAGGCTGTCCACCGCCTTGGCACCGTCCGGGAACGACTGGTAGCCCTGGGCGAAGGCGATGGCCGCATCGTCGTAGCGGCCGCGCACGTAGAAGGTTTCGCCAAGCCAATATTGGGCGTTGCTGGTGAGCGGATGGTCCGGATTGGCATCGGCGAACTGCAGCAGCGCCTGTTCGGCCCGGTCGTAATCCCCCTGGGCCAGCAGGCCGTAGGCGTAGTCGTACTGGGTGTTGGCGTCGCCGTCGGGCAGTTGCACGGCGGTCGGCGCAGCCGCGGCAACCTGCGGTGCCTCGACGGCGGGTTCGGCCGCGGCGGGCTGCGCGACAGGTTCCAGAGCGGCCGCGGGCTGAGGTTCTGCAGCCAGTTCCAGCTCGGTCAGGGTGCCGGCCTCGGGCGCCGCGGTCAGCTCGGCGCCGGCGGCACCGGCGGCAGCCCCGGTCGTCAGCTGGGTCGGCCCCTCGGTCGCGGCCGGCGGCACCGCCGCGGCGGCGCTGTCGGACGCCGCATAGGGCACGGCACCCGGCGGCGGCGGCTCACCGCCTTCCAGAAGCGTGAGCCGGTATTCGATGTCGATCAGGGCGCGGTCCAGCCGGTCGGTGAGCTGCCGCACGCGGAATTGGGACTGCTCCATCTGCCCGGTCAGGTCGCGCATCTGCCGCTCGATCTGTGCCAGCCGGACCTCGAACTGCGCCGCATAGCCTTCCGGCAAGGGCGCCACCGTGCCGGATTCCGCGGCTGGGGCCGGTTCACCGCGATAGACCTGCAGGTTGAGGGTCTGCACCTCGCGCTCCAGCCGGATCAGGCGGTTGATCAGCGACTCGGTGTCGCTGAGCTGAGCCATCGCCGGCAAAGGCGACAACACGGCCAGCACCAGGCAGGCCGCGGCAATGCGAAGCGGGTGGGCGATGTGGCCGGTGCGGCCGGGTTTGATGAACTGCACTTTCAGGCCTGACATCAGGACATTTCCCCATGGATCGACGCGCAAAACGACGCCCCGGGCGGCGGCGATCACCCTCTACGATGCTTGGGCAAACCGGCGAAATTGTGGCGCAATGCCTGACTTTCCAGGCGGTTGCGGCGGCGCCGGGCCGCCCGGCCGGGCCGTCCGGTCACTCGACGAGCGTGACGCCGCGCCGGTTCTGGGCCCAGGCGACCTCGTTGGCCGCGGTCGCCACCGGCTGCTCCTTGCCGAAGCTGACGGTGGTCACCCGGCTCGGATCGATCCCGACCGCGACCAGGAAGTTCCGGACCGCGTTGGCGCGCCGGTCGCCCAGCGCCAGATTGTACTCCCGGGTGCCGCGCTCATCGGCGTGCCCCTGGATGATGATGGTGCGGGTGGGATAGCGCTGCAGCCATTCCGCCTGAAGCTCCAGGGTCGCCCTGGCGGCCTCGGTCAGGTCATAGCGGTCGGTGTTGAAGAAGACCCGGTCACCGGCGACGCGGGAGAATTCCTCCTGCGAGCCTGGCGGCACCGGCAGATTGCCGACTTCCGTCACCTCGCCGCGCGCGCCAAGGGCGATCGGCCCGCCGGCCTCGCTCTCGGACGTGGCGTCACCGGTCGTCGTACCGGACGTGCCGCACGCCGCGACCAGGCAAACCAGAACCGGGAGCGCTAATCTCTCAAATCGCATCCTGTCCCCCTCAATCATGCGAATCGGTCGACGCGACAGCCACCGCAATCCGACCGGTCGGGCCGGCCCGGACATCCCTCCGGCATGTCGCTGCTGACCGGGACGATTGACAGTCATCCGGGCAAAAATAAGACGCCACGCCGGCCATCCCGAGACTTCTCCGGGACGGCAAGCGTGGCGCCATTCTCTTCGCGGCCGAGGCCGCAGGCGTTCCCGCCGGGAGGCTGGGGGCCTAGTTGACGACCGTCACGCCGCGACGGTTCTGGGCCCAGGCGGCCTCGGTGGCACCGAGAACGGCCGGCTGCTCCTTGCCGTAGCTGATCGTGGTCACGCGGCTCGGGCTGACGCCGACGGCGACCAGGTAATTCTTCACCGCGGTGGCCCGCCGCTCGCCGAGCGCCAGGTTGTACTCGCGGGTGCCGCGCTCGTCGGCATGGCCTTCGACGACCAGGCGCCGGTTCGGGTAACGCTGCAGCCACTGCGCCTGACGCTCCAGCGTCGCGCGGGCGGCCGCCGTCAGGTCATAGCGGTCATAGCCGAAGAACACGCGGTCGCCGACATTGACGAGGAAGTCCTCGGGCGATCCGGGCGAGACCGTACCGGCGGCGGTTTCGGTACCGCTGGTCGTGGCACCTTCGTTGCTGACCATGGTCTCATCGGACTCGCAGGCAGCGACAAGCAGAACAGCGGCAAACAAGGAAACGACTTTCAAACGCATCTCAGAAACCCCCTGGCAACACGTTGGTGAGGTCTGGCTTGGAAGCATCCGCCGATCGGGATGAGCGGCGGATTCCGGTAACTCGGTGTTGCGCCTCCCGGCGCGCGGGACAGCCCCAGAGCGCTACTCCGCCTTTAGATTGGCGCCAATATATTGTGGCCACATTATGGAATCAAGGCTGTCCGAAGCCGATTTCGGCCCGTCCGGACGCGGTTTGAGCGGCATTTGGTCGCTCGTCCGCCGACCACAACCCTGTTGAATCCGTAATGGCCCGGGCACAACCTCGGCGCCCGAGAAAGTGACGAAGGTTCAGTGTCTTGGAGAAGCGCTGCGGTCGCGCGGCCCCGCAAGCGTCGCGCCTGAACGTCTGGTCCGGGTCGCGCGTCCGGTAGGGTCACCGGCGCGAATGCCCGGCGATTTTGGGGACAGACTGTGGCACGAACGCACCGGAGGAGCCGCAGGCGGCCGAATCGGCCGCTTTGGATCCTCCGGTGAATTCGTCGGAAGCGTATCGGAACCTTAGTTGACGACCGTCACACCGCGACGGTTCTGGGCCCAGGCGGCCTCGGTGGCACCGAGGACGGCCGGCTGCTCCTTGCCGTAGCTGATGGTCGTCAGGCGGCTCGGGCTCACGCCCTGGGCCACCAGGTAGCTGCGCACGGTGGCGGCCCGGCGCTCGCCGAGCGCCAGGTTGTACTCGCGGGTGCCGCGCTCGTCGGCATGGCCCTCGATCACCAGGCGCCGGTTCGGATAGCGCTGCAGCCATTGGGCCTGGCGCTCCAGGGTGGCCCGCGCCGCGCCGGTCAGGTCATACCGATCGTAGCCGAAGAACACACGGTCTCCGACATTGACCAGGAAGTCCTGGGGCGAACCCGGACGGACGTTTTCACTATCACGCGTCAGCGCGCTGGAATCACCGCTGACCATGGGATCCTGGCTGCCGCCGCTTTCGCAGGCAGCGACCAGAAGGACGGCGGCAAACAGGGAAACGATCTTCACACGCATTGTTCTTAACCCCCTACAACTCTTCGGTGAGGTCTGGCATAGAGGCATCCGATTTTCGGGATAATCGGCCGATACCGTTAACTGAGTGTTTACGGCTTTCCGGAGTGTTGCTCCGGAGTCACACCTGTCGTGGGCGATCGGCGCGATGTCTGGGAAACTCCTTACGGGATCAGTGGTGACCAGGCCGGGTCCGAGCCGCCGACCGGCGTCGGGATCGACCATTGATGCTGTCCGGTCAGATCGACGGCGTGCAGCGTGGAGACGCGCGCCGAACCGTCGACACCGGACGGGATTTCGGAGAAGTAGATCAACACCCGGCCGTTCGGCGCCCAGGTCGGCCCCTCGGCATGGAAGGCGTCGGCCAGCAGCCGCTCGCCGGTGCCGTCGGGGCGCATGACGCCGATGTAGAACCGGCTGGACAGGATCTTGGTGAAGGCGATCAGGTCGCCGCGCGGCGACCAGACCGGCGAGCCGTAGCGGCCGTCGCCGAAGCTGATCCGCGTCACCTCCGAGCCGTCGGCCCGCATGGTGTAGATCTGCTGCGACCCGCCGCGGTCGGATTCGAACACGATCTGGGTGCCGTCCGGCGAGAAAGAGCCCGACGTGTCGATGCCGGTGTCGTAGGTCAGCCGGCGCACGTCCCGGGTCCTGAGATCCATGATGTAGATGTCGGAATTGCCGGCCGTCGACAGGCTCATGATCACCCGGTTGCCGTCCGGCGTGAAGCGCGGCGCGAAGGTCATGCCGGGGAAGTCGCCCAGCACCTCCTGGCGGCCGGTCTCGATGTTGTAGAGATAGACCCGCGGCAGGTCGTTGTAATAGGCGAGATAGGTGATCTCCAGCGCCGTCGGCGAGAAGCGCGGGGTCAGCACCAGGGTGCTGCCATCGGTCAGGAAGCGGTGGTTCTCGCCGTCCTGGTCCATGATCGCCAGCCGTTTGATGCGGCGATCCAGCGGCCCGGATTCGGCGATATAGACCAGCTGGGTGTCGAAATAGCCCTCCTCGCCGGTGATCTCCTTGAAGATCGAGTCGGCGATGATGTGGGCCACCCGGCGCCAATTGTCCGGCGTGGTGAAGTAGGCGAGCCCGGCCATCTGCCGCTCGGAGATTACGTCCCACAGGCGGAACTCGACGCGCAGGCGGCCGTCGGACTGGGTCTGCACCGACCCGCCGACCAGCGCCTCGGCGTTGATGATCCGCCATTCCGAATAGTTCGGGCCGTTCTGCAGCGCCTCGGGGCTCTGGATGAAGGCAGCCGGATTGATGGACGTGAACAGGCCGGAACGCTCCAGGTCGGCGGTGATCACCGACGCCAGATCCTGGGCCACCTGGACCTCGGTCGGCTCGACCCCGTGGAACACGGGCACCGCGATCGGCAGGGGTTCCACCGACGGGTCGGTGATGTCGACCACGACCTGGGCCGCCGCCCGGACCGGCGACAGCACAAGGGCGGCCGTCAGGACAGCGACCGAAATCGAGAGGATGCCGAACCTCTGCTGCAACATGGACCAACTCCCGCGCTTGTTCGCCGCGCTCAAAAGAAAAAGTCTCTCGGGTTGAACACCAGCGTCATATCCCGCCACGTCTCGAACGTCGTCGACGGCAGCGGCAGGGGCTGACAGGTGGTGTTGCGCACCGCGCGCATCGCCCGGTCGGCGGCCGACCGGAAGACGGCATCGGACTGGTAACGGCCGCTGTCGATCACCCAGGCATCCGCCACCGTGCCATCCTGGCGCATTTCCACGCCGACCTCGACAATCGTCTCACGCGCGTCGCGGGCGCTGGGATCGATGTTCCAGCACGGCTTGATGGCCTGGCGCACCGCCTGCTCCAGGGCCGGGGGCAGCCGCGACGGCGCGCCCGAGCGGGTGTTCTCGACCTGACCGGCCGCCAGGCTGCTGAGCAGCGAGCCGAACGTGCTGGGCTGCTCCTCCGGTTCCGCATCCGCCGCCGCCGGCGGATCAGGGCGGCGCGCCGGCAAGGGCGGGGTCGGCAGGGCGGCGACCTGGGTGTCCGGCAGGTCTTCCGCCTCGACCGGCTCGGGCGGCACGTCCTCGGCCAGCTGGGTGACCGGCTCCGGATCCTCGGTGATCTCCGGCGGCTGTTCCGGTTCCGGCTCGGGCTCGGGTTCCGGCTCAGGTTCGGGTTCCGGTTCGGGCTCCGGCTCGGCCTCGGGCTCCGGCTCTGACTCCAGTTCCGGCTCGGGTTCGGCCAGCGCCACCGGCTCGGGCTCGGGTGGCGGCGGCGGTTCCGGCAGCACCGGTTCCGGCGCAAGCTGGGCTTCCGGCGGCGGCTCGGGCTCGCGCATGTCCGGCAGTTCCGCGGCCGGCGGCGGCGGTTCCGGCCGCTCGACCGGGGTCGGCGGTATGGCGGCAAGCTCGGTCTCCGGCGGCGGCGGTGGCTCGTCCGGAATCTCGATCTGCGGCGCCTTGACCAGGGTCGCGGGCTCGGACGGCAGCACGTCCAGCCGGGCCAGATCGTTCTCGCTGATCACCGTGACCGGGATCGCCGCCGGGATCGGGTCGGACTCACCATTGAAGTGCGGCAGGCCGACGATCATCACGAAGATGACCGCGCTGTGCAGCAGCAACGATATGATGAATCCGGTGCGCATGGCTGCGTCAGCCGCCCGTGCCCTGCGGCAGTTCCGCGACCAGCGCCACGCGGGTGAAGCCGGCGGCGTTGACCGACCCCATCACCTCCATGATCCGGCCGTATTGGATCGCCCGATCGCCGCGGACATAGATCCGCGCCTCGGGATTGGCGTCGGTGATGGCGATCAGCAGCGGCACCAGATTGGCCAGTTCCACGGCGCTCTCCTGGACGAAGACGTCGCCGGTTGAATTGACCGAGATGATCAGCGGATCATCGGGATCGCTGATGTTCTGCGCCTGGGTCTTGGGCAGGTCCACCGGCACGCCGACGGTCAGCAGCGGCGCCGTCACCATGAAGACGATCAGCAGCACCAGCATGACATCGACGAACGGCGTCACGTTGATCTCGGCGAGCGGCCGGTAGGCGGCGCGCTTGCTGCGCCCGCGCAATCCCCGGCCTTGTACGACCAGACCCATCGGTCAGGCCCTCTCTTCCATATGCCGCGAGAGGATCGCGGAAAACTCGCCGGCGAAATTGTCGAGGCGGTCGGAGTAGCGGCCGAGATCATTGGCGAACTTGTTGAAGAAGGCCGAGGCCGGGATCGCGGCGAACAGGCCGAGCGCGGTGGCAAACAGCGCCTCGGCGATGCCCGGCGCCACGACGGCCAGGCTGGTGTTGGCCGATTCCGCGATCGAGGTGAAGGCGTTCATGATGCCCCAGACCGTCCCGAACAGGCCGATGAACGGCGCCGTCGACCCGACCGAGGCGAGGAAGGTCATGTAGCGTTCCAGCCGCGCCATCTCCCGCGCGTGGCTGACCTGCATCACCCGCTCGATGCGCTGCTGCAGGGCGGCGCGCATCTGCGAGGTGGAGGCCAGGCTGCGGCTCATGGCGTGGCGCCATTCCTTCATGCCGGCGCCGAACAGGGAGGCCATCGGGTCGTGCGGGGCGTCGGCGACCCGGTCGTAGAGGTCTTCCAGCGATCCTCCGGACCAGAAGGTCTCCTCGAAATCGTCGGCGCGGGAATTCAGCCGGCTGACGGCGCGCCATTTGGAGAAGATGATGGCCCAGCACCAGATCGAGGCCAGCAGCAGCATGATGATGACCACCTTCACGACGATGTCGGAGGTGAGGAACAGGCCCCAGAGGCTGAGGTCCATGGCCCCGGCCGATCCGGGAAGCTGCACTTGGGCGAGAGCGTTCGGATCCATCTCGGTATCTCGTCTCGAAGTTAGGTCAGGTCTTGCAATGCGGCCCGCAGCGTGCCGGGCATGCGGGCGGGCCGCCCCTGCCGGTCGATGCAGGCGAGTTTCAGGAGCATGTGCACCAAAGTGGCGCCGGCGCGGCGGATGGTCTGCTCGGCCGCCAAGCTGGCGCCGCCGATATCCGACAGCCGGGTGACCACCTCCAGCAGGTCGTCCAGCACCGCCGGCCCACGGAAGTCGATCTCCATGCGGCGCACCACGAAGCCGAGCCCGGTCTCCGCCAGCATCTGGCCCTGCTCAGTGCCGGCCTGGCGCAGCGCCTCGGTCCGGGCGCGTTCCGCGAAGCGCAGATAGCTGGCGTGATAGACCAGCCCGCCGGCATCGGTGTCCTCGTAATAGACCCGCACCGGGAAGACGTGGCCCTCGGCGGTGATCCGGCCGGACATGTCAGTCATTGCCGGCCTCACCGTCGATGGCGGCCGCACCGGCCAGCAGGTCGAGCTGCGCCTGGATCGCCGCCGGCGCCTCCAGGCCGAGATGGCGATAGCCGCGCTCCGCCAGCATGCGGCCGCGCGGCGTGCGCTGCAGCAGGCCCTGCTGGATCAGGAACGGCTCGATCACGTCCTCCAGCACGTCGCGCTCTTCCGACAGCGCCGCTGACAGGGTGTCGACGCCGACCGGCCCACCGCCGTAATGCTCGGCGATCACGCCGAGATAGCGCCGGTCCATGGCGTCCAGGCCCAGCGCGTCGACTTCCAGGCGCTGCAGGGACTGGTCGGCGATCGTGCGGTCGATCGAGTCGACGCCGTGCACCGCCGCGAAATCCCGCACCCGGCGCAGCAGACGGCCGGCGACCCGCGGCGTGCCGCGGGCGCGCTTGGCGATCTCCGCGGCACCATCCGGGGCCATCGGGCAATCCAGTATGCGGGCGCCGCGTATCACGATCTGTTCCAGCTCGTCGCTCTCGTAATAGTTCAGCCGCAGCGGGATGCCGAAGCGCTCCCGCAATGGGGTGGTGATCAGTCCCGACCGGGTGGTCGCGCCGATCAGCGTGAAGTGCGGCAAATCGATGCGAACCGAACGCGCCGCCGGTCCCTCACCGATCATCAGGTCAAGCTGGAAGTCCTCCATCGCCGGATAGAGAATCTCCTCGACGGCCGGATTTAGCCGGTGAATTTCGTCGATAAAAAGGACATCGTGCGGCTGGAGATTGGTGAGGATGGCCGCGAGGTCCCCGGCGCGGACGATGACAGGCCCGGAAGTGGCCCGGAATCCAACGCCCAGCTCGCGGCTGATGATGTTCGACAATGTGGTTTTCCCGAGGCCGGGCGGACCATAAAGCAGCACATGGTCGAGTGCCTCGCGCCGGGTCCGCGCCGCCTCGATGAACACCGAGAGGTTCTCGCGCACCTTCCGCTGACCGACGAATTCCGCCAGCGATTGCGGCCGCAGCGAGCTTTCCGAATCGTCCTCGGACATCGGCTGGCCGTCGATGAGCCGCTCGTCGGTCATCGGGCCAGTTCCTTAAGCGCCGCCGGGATCAGCGCCTCGATGGCCGGGTTCCCGCCGATCTGGCGGGTGGCGGCGGCCACCGCACCCACCGCGTCACTGCGCCCGTAGCCGAGATTGATCAGGGCGGATATGGCGTCCGCCGAGGGGCCTCCGGCCTCGGTCTCGCCGGCCGCCGCGATGGGCACGGCGCCGGGCGCCGGGGCGCTTAGAGGACCGGCGCCGGCCTTGTCCTTCAGCTCCGAAACGATGCGGCCGGCCAGCTTCGGGCCGACGCCGTCGGCCTCGGTCAGCAGCGCCTTGTCCTGGGCGACGATGGCGAGCGACAGCCGGTCGGGATCGAGCACGCCGAGGATCGCAAGCGCGACCCGGCCGCCGACACCCTGCACGCCGGTCAGCAGCCGGAACCAGTCGCGCTCGGCGGTGTCTATGAAGCCGTAGAGATGGATGTGGTCCTCGCGGACATGGGTCTCGATGTGCAGCACCGCCGGCTGGCCCGCGGCAAGCCGGCCCAGCGTGCGGCGAGAGGCGAAGGCGTGGTAGCCGACGCCGTTCACGTCGAGCACGCAGCCATCGGCCGAAAGGCTGTCGACCAGCCCGGTCAGCTTGGCGATCACGCGCCACCCCCGATCGCCGCGGCATCGGCCGCCGGCCGCGCGAAAGCCTGCTGGGTCTGGCGGTGATGGGCGTGGCAGATGGCCACCGCCAGCGCATCGGCCGCATCGGCGGAGGAGATGCTGATGCCGGGCAGCAGCATTCCGACCATGGCCTGGACCTGCACCTTGTCGGCGTGCCCGGCCCCGACCACGGATTTCTTGATGTGGTTGGCGCCGTATTCGGCCACCGCCAGCCCGGCCCGCGCCGGCACCAGCAGCACCACACCCCGCGCCAGGCCCAGCTTCAGGGTCGAGGTCGGGTTCTTGTTGACGAAAGTCTCCTCGACCGCCGCCTCGTCCGGGCCCAGCCGGTCGATGATCGCCGCCAGCCCGTCATGCAGCTCGACCAGCCGCTCGTGCAACGGCGCCTTGGACGAAGAATTCACCGTGCCGTCGGCGACATGGGTCAGCCGGTTGCCGGTAACGTCGATGACGCCCCAGCCGGTGTGCCTTAATCCTGGATCGAGGCCCAGCACCCTCATGCGAACGCCCTCCCTAGCGTTTCGAGTACCCAGGGGCCGTGCCCTAGGCCGTCAGCCGAGCCATGACCTCATCGGGTATGTCGAAATTGGCCGAGACGCCCTGCACGTCGTCATTGTCCTCCAGCGCGTCGAGCAGCTTCAGCAGCGTCGAGGCGGAATCCTCGTCCAGCGCCACCGTGCTCACCGGCCGCCAGACCAGCCCGGCGGAGGCCGGCGTTCCGAACCGCTCCTCCAGCGCATCGCGCACGGCGCTGAAATCGTCCACCGCCGCCGTCACCGAATGGGTTTCGCTGTCGGACTCCACATTCTCCGCGCCCGCCTCCAGCGCCGCCTCGAACATGTCGTCGGCGCTCGCCGCATCGGCCGGATAGGCGACCTCGGCGACCCGGTTGAACATGAAACTGACCGAGTTGGTCTCGCCCAGCGAGCCGCCGAACTTGCCGAAGGTGGCACGCACCTCCGCGGCGGTGCGGTTGCGGTTGTCGGTCAGCGCCTCGACGATGACCGCGACGCCCGCCGGGCCGTAGCCCTCGTAGCGGATCTCCGAATAATCGGTGTCGTCGTCGCCGCCCACCGCCTTCTTCACCGCCCGGTCGATGTTGTCCTTGGGCATGTTGGCGGCCTTGGCCGCGGCGATCGCGGCGCGCAGGCGCGGGTTCATGTCCGGATCGGGCAGGCCGGACTTGGCCGCCACGGTGATTTCCCGGATGAGCTTGGTGAACACCTTGGCCCGCTTGGCGTCCTGCGCGCCCTTGCGGTGCATGATGTTCTTGAATTGTGAATGGCCGGCCATACCGACGCCCCACCTCGCCGTTTTCTTGTGATCCGCCGAGACGCTGAGACCGCGCCCTCCCACGGTCGCGACGGTCCGGCGGCGCGACAGGCCGGTTATCGCAACGGCGTGCCTATCAACGCAATATGACGACTTTGCGGCGCGCGGATATCGCGGATTTCCGCCGAATCCGGCGGATCGCCTCCTTGCGGCTCAACGCGATCAACATTGGGAATCAGACCCGCAGCCGCGGGCGCTCAGATAGAGACCTCCGGCAGCTGCAGGACCGACTGGCGGAGCGAGTCACGATCGTCGGTATCAAACGGAATGCGAACCGTGAGATGTCGAACCGGCTGCTCGACCTCATTCACCGCGTAGGCCTTTGCCAGCACCGAGACGAGGTCCTTCAGAGAGCGCACGAACGTCTCGATTTGCCCGTCGTCTCCAACCGCCGAGATGGCGACGTGGGCTACCTGGTCGGGATGCGGCAGGATCAGTGGGTCGCCCGTGTACTCGCCCCACGGCGTCACCGGGACGAGCTGATCGCCGCGTTCATAGACGACCGGTTTGCTGAAGTAAGCGAATTCGCCGTGCATTTGCCGCAGCGCCTCCTCCGCTTCGAGGTATGACGCCAGATAGATTTCCAGCGGTACCTCCCAGGTCGCGGGTACGACGGGTCTGTTGGGCGCGGGCGCGTTTTCTATCGCCGCCGATCGCTCGATCGCCGCCTGAAGCAGATCTTTGGGAAGATAGGCGTTCTCGATGTCGACAAGGACGCCGCGCTGGCGGGCAAGCACGATCACAGCCATTGCATCGAGCGCGACGAACCCCAGTACCCTGTTGCGCATATTGTTGCGGCCACTGTCGAAGAGCTTCTTGTGCTTGGCGAGAAGGTCTTCGATCAGGCCGGTGAGTTGTTCGGGGTTGCGATCAGGGACCGCCAGAAACGCGCGACAGCGCGCCCAGTACGACCGCGAATCAGGATCGCTCCCATCCTCGATCCGATCCTTGAGCGCACGCTGCAGTTCGCTCGCCGCTTCGTCATCGCCGCCGTAGAGACACTGCAGATACTTCGTGAAAGCCAATGCAAATGGTGTCTGCACGATCTGTTCATGTGTGTGATGTCTCTCGTCCAGACCGGCCAGGAATGTCAGTTCGTCCGATTGGCCCGAGAGCAACGCGTATTTCAGGCCGCCTTCCACCTTGATGGAGTTCTGCAGGTCGATATGGCGGGTCGCCGGAACCGTGCGTTTGACGCCGTCCCATTCGATCTCGACAGGCGAACCGTCGATCCCCAACATCCGGAACATGTTGGCGCAGGCCAACGCGGAATCTCCGATCAGGTCGAGGAATTGTCCGGCGGTTGCACCCGCGAAGAAATAGCGCTGAGAGCCGAATTCGGCCATCCGCTGGAAGAAGGTGTTGAACTGGATTGCAAGGTTCTCGTCGTTTTCTCCCGACAGAGCCAACTTGCTCGCGTTCTGGATGAACTCAGAGTTCGACGACAGGAGATAGTCCGCCACCTCCATGCTGACAGTCTTGTGGGGCAGCGCGGGCGCATCAGCCATGGGTCTCTCCCATTCCGGCACGTAGTGGCGTCCGGTCGCGGAGGTCCTCGTCTTTCAAGTCACCGGTCCCCGCAGTGGATGGACAAACAGACCCCCGAGACTTCGAAGGTAGGATCTCCCGGCGTGGAATGGACTTCAGTACAGCGTCCAGGTTAAAGCCAAGTATCCGATCTTGCTCGGCAGGTGCTCTCGGCGTCCACCCTTCAGGCCGGACCCTGCCGACGGCGGTCGTCAGTCATTCGTCGGAGCGGTCTGCTCGTCAAATCCGCGGCGATGACGGCGCTCCCGGCCATATCGGCGGGCGGTGGTGCACCGGGAAGGCGCGGTATGACGATCGGCACCTCGGGCCGGCGCGACTTAGCCGGCCTCGCCGCCCGCGCCAAATTCCGGCCATTCCGGCCTCAGCCGTCCGCCAACTCGCAGCGGCGCGACCCGGGTCGCCAGGCCGGTCTTGTCGTCAGTGTCGACCACCAGCCCGCAGATCGTCGCCGGTGATTCGGCCGGGGTGAGGCGCTCGCCCGGCATCTTGCTGACGAACCGCGCCATGGCCGCCTCCTTCTTCATGCCGATGACGCTGTCATAATCGCCGCACATGCCGGCGTCGGACAGGTAGGCGGTGCCGCCGGGCAGGATCTGCGCGTCGGCGGTTGGCACATGGCTGTGGGTGCCCACCACCAGGGTCACCCGGCCGTCCAGGAAATGGCCCATGGCCATCTTCTCGCTGGTCGCCTCGCCGTGGAAATCCAGCACGATGGCGTCGGCGTCCCCCGGCATCGCCACCTCCGACACCGTCCGCTCGAGCGCGGCGAAGGGGTCGTCCAGCGGGTCCATGAACAGCCGCGCCATGGCATTGATCACCATCACCCGTTGCCCACCCCGGGCCTCCAGCATGGTGACACCGCGTCCGGGCGTACCCTCGGGATAGTTCATCGGCCGCAGCAGCCGGTGATCGCCGTCGATCTCGGCGATCAGCTCGCGCTGGTCCCAGACATGGTTGCCGGTGGTCAGGCAATCCGCACCGGCCTCGTAGAGCTCATCGGCGATTTTGGTGGTGATGCCGAAGCCGCCGGCGGCGTTCTCGCCATTGATGATGACGAAGTCGGCATCGAGCCGCCGCCGCAGTGCGGGAAGCTGCTCCAGCACCGCCCGGCGGCCGGTGCGGCCGACGATGTCGCCCAGGAAGAGAATGCGCATGGGCCCAGTCAGCTTTCCGGCCGGAAGACCGAGCGTTCGGTCACCACCAGATCGAGGATCTGGTCGAACTGGTCGACCGGCACGGCGTCGACCTGCTGGTCGGCATAGGCGATGCCAACGGCCATGACCTGGCCGCCCGCCTTCAAGCCCGAGAGGGTGCGGTCGTAAAAGCCGGCGCCGTAGCCGATGCGCCGGCAGCCGGAATCGAAGGCCAGCATCGGCACCAGCAGCACGTCCGGCACGACTTCCGCCGCGGTCGATGGGGGGATGCTCACGCCGAAGGCCGCCTCGGTCAGCGGCGCACCGGGCTGCCATTCACGGAAGATCAGTGGGTCCTTCGGCCCGGTCACGACCGGCAGGGCGCAGGGATGGCCAGCCGATGCCAGAACGGCAAGCAGCGGGAACACATCGATCTCGTCGCGGATCGGCGCATAGCCGGAGACCACGACACCGGACGCGAGGTCGACATTGGCGGTGAAGTTCTTCGTCAGCAGGGTTCCGGCCGACAGCCCGAGCCGGGCATGGGCCGCCTGCCGCTGGCGCTTGGCCGACCGACGCAGCTCGACCTTGCGCCGGTGCAGCGGATCCTTGATCCGGACAACAGGGGTGGCGAAGCCGCGACGGCCGTTGGTCATCCTATCTCCTCTTGGGCCCTGCTTCAGCAGGTGGGCGCCGTATACCGAGGCCACGGCCTCGGCAGGAACAGCTCCCGGAGGATCGCATGGCCCCGGGGATAACAGACCTGACGCACCGCGCAGCCCGCCGTGATGCTATCTAGGCGCCCTCGAGCCTGGCTGCAATGGATTCCAGCCGGCTGGCCAGCTGGGAGATCGACGCGGCCACCGACTCCTCCTCCTGGATGCCGCCCTGGCCGTCCGCCGCGGCCGTCCGCGACGTCTCCAGCCGGGAATGGGCGTCGAACAGCTCGTCGCCCAGCATCAGGCTGGCCATCACCAGCACATGGGTGTCCGTCGCCCCCGACAGGGTGCCCATGGTGGTGATCTTCTTGTCGATATAGGCCGCGATGCGCCGGACCCGGTCCTCCTGGCCATCGTCGCAGGCGATCGGATAATGCCGGCCGCCCAGGGTGATATCGACCCGTGCCACTGCGTCAGTCCTCAAGCACTGTCTCCAGGCGGTGGATCGCCCGGTCGACTTGTTCGACAGTCAGGTCCATCTTCTCGCCGGTCTCCCGCCACGCCGAGTCGCGCCGCTGGTCGGCGCCCTCCACGGCCTGCTCAAGCCGGACAATGGCGGTCTCGAGCCGTTGCAGCTCCATCGATATCCGTGACATGGGCCCCCTCCGGACGGATCGCTCTGACTGGGATCGCGGCGCGCTGGAGATTAGGGGGGCCGGACAGCACCCGTCAACACGGCCGTCCGCCGCAGTTGGCCTGTCGCATGCTTCATTTCTCCGGCTCCGGCCCGCTCCCCGCCCGGCCACCCCCAGGAGTTTCTTGGGCCAGTATCCTCACCGGTGGCCGGGCGGGGGAGCGGGCCGGAGCCGGGAACCGCGGAGCGGACAATACCCGGCGGATGCCGGTTGACGCGGCCCCATGCCGACGGCATGGTGCGCGCGCTCTCGGGGGTCTGGTCGGCGCGGCCGGCCGTTTTCGACCGACGCGCGCCTGCGGGAACACAACAAACACGATTATCCAGGATCACGACCGCCATGCCGTCTTCGCATGCAGCCGCTTCCGCGCCATCGCGCCAGGTCAGCCACAAGGATATGGCCAACGTCATCCGCGCCCTGTCCATGGACGCGGTCCAGAAGGCCAAGTCGGGCCATCCGGGCATGCCCATGGGCATGGCCGACGCGGCCACCGTCCTATTCGGCAAGTTCCTGCGCTTCGATCCGTCGCAGCCGACCTGGCCCGACCGCGACCGCTTCGTGCTGTCCGCCGGACACGGCTCGATGCTGCTCTATTCGCTGCTCTACCTCACCGGCTATGAGCGCATGACCCTGGACGAGCTGCGCGACTTCCGCCAGCTCGGATCGATTACCGCGGGGCATCCGGAGGTCGAGTTCGAGGCCGGCATCGAGACCACCACCGGACCGCTGGGCCAGGGCATCGCCAACGCCGTCGGCATGGCCTTGGCCGAACGCCTGCTCAACGCCCGCTTCGGCGACGATCTGGTCGATCACCGCACCTATGTCATCGCCGGCGATGGCTGCCTGATGGAGGGCATCAGCCACGAGGCCTGCTCGCTAGCCGGGCATCTCAAGCTCGGCCGGCTGATCGTGCTCTACGACGACAACGGCATCTCCATCGACGGCCCGACCGACCTCGCCTTCAGCGACGACACGGCCAAGCGCTTCGAGGCCTATGGCTGGGATGTGCGCTCCGTCGACGGCCACGATCCGGAGGCGGTGGAGCAGGCGCTGGCCGAGGCACGGGCGACCGATACGCCGTCGCTGATCTGCTGCCGCACGACCATCGGCTTTGGCGCGCCGACCAAGGCCGGCACCGCCGGCGCCCACGGTTCGCCGCTCGGCGACGAGGAGATCGCCGGCACCCGCGAGGCGATCGGCTGGCCGCACCCGCCCTTCGAGGTGCCGGACGACATCCTGCAGGCCTGGCGCGCCGTCGGCGCCCAGGGCGCAGCCTCGCGGTCGGATTGGGAGGGCCGGCTGGCCGCTGCCGAGGGCGAAATCCGCGCCGCGTTCGAGGCGGCCGTCGCCGGCGAGCTGCCGGCGGGTCTCGACGACGTCATCGCGGGCTTCAAGCGCGACACCGCGGCCGAAGCGCCGAAGATCGCCACACGCGCGGCGTCGGGCAAGGTGCTGGACGTGCTGGTCCCGGCGGTGCCGGAGCTGATCGGCGGCTCGGCCGATTTGACCGGCTCCAACAACACCCGCACCAAGACCGGCCATGACGTGGCCGCCGGCGTCTTCGACGGCCGCTACATCCGCTATGGCGTGCGCGAGCACGGCATGGCAGCGATGATGAACGGCATGGCGCTGCATGGCGGGCTGATCCCCTATGGCGGCACCTTCCTGACCTTCACCGACTATTGCCGGCCGTCGATCCGATTGGCAGCGCTGATGCGCCAGCGCGTCGTCTTCGTGATGACCCATGACAGCATCGGCCTAGGAGAGGACGGGCCGACCCACCAATCGGTCGAGCACGTCTCCAGCCTGCGGGCCATGCCGGACCTGCTGGTGTTCCGCCCGGCCGACGCGGTGGAGACCGCGGAATGCTGGCAGCTCGCCCTGAAGTCGAAGCACACGCCGTCGGTGATCGCGCTGACCCGCCAGGGCCTGCCCACGGTCCGCGGCGAGCCGACCGAGGAGAACCAGTCGGCCCGCGGCGGCTATGTGATCGCCGACTCCGCCAACGGCACCGATGTGACCTTGATCGCCACCGGCTCGGAAGTCAGTATCGCCCTGCAGGCGCGGGAGATGCTGCAGGCCGAGGGCATCGGCGCCCGGGTCGTCTCGATGCCGTGCTGCGAGTTGTTCGACGCGCAGGACGACGCATACCGCGCCGATGTGCTGGGCGATGGCGAGGTCCGGATCGCCATCGAGGCGGGTTGCCGCCATGGCTGGGACCGCTATATCGGGCCTGATGGCGTGTTCATCGGGATGGCCGGCTTCGGCGCCTCGGGGCCGGCCGCCGCCCTGTACCAGCATTTCGGAATCACCGCCGAGGCGGCCGTCGCCGCGGCGAAAGAGAAGCTTTAAAGGGTCCGTTCCCCTTTCGAACCTTGGAGAACGCAATGGCTGTGCGAGTTGCAATCAACGGCTTCGGCCGCATCGGCCGTCTGGTGCTGCGGGCGATCTATGAATCCGGTCGCAGCGACGTGAAGGTGGTCGCGATCAACGACCTGGCCGACATCAAGACCAACGCCCACCTGCTGAAATACGACAGCGTGCATGGCCGTTTCCCCGTCGGCGTCGAGGCCGGCGACGGCGTCATGACTGTCGGCGGCGACGCCATCAAGGTGCTGCAGGAGCGTGACCCGGCACAGCTTCCCTGGGGCGAGTTGGAGGTTGACGTGGCCCTGGAATGCTCCGGCATCTTCACCAAGCGCCCGGACGCGTCCAAGCACCTGGAGGCCGGCGCGAAGAAGGTGCTGATCTCCGCCCCCGCCACCGACGAGGACATCACCGTCGTTTACGGCGTCAACCATGACAAGCTGACCGCCGACCACAAGATCGTCTCCAACGCGTCGTGCACCACCAACTGCCTGGCGCCCGTCGCCCATGTGCTGAACCAGGCGGTCGGGATCGAGCACGGCTTCATGACCACGATCCACAGCTATACCGGCGACCAGCGCACCGTCGACACCATGCACAAGGATCTGCACCGGGCCCGCGCCGCCGCCGTCTCGATGATCCCGACCTCCACCGGCGCCGCCAAGGCGGTCGGCAAGGTGCTGCCGGAACTGGCCGGCAAGCTGGACGGCACCGCCATGCGGGTGCCCACCCCGAATGTCTCGGTGGTCGACCTGAAATTCGTCCCCAGTCGCGAGACCTCGGCGGAGGAGGTCAATGCCGCCATCAAGGACGCCGCCGCCGGCAACGCGCTGGGCGGCATCCTCGGCTGCTACGACGAGCCGCTGGTCTCCACCGACTTCAACCACGACAGCCACTCCTCGATGTTTGCGCTCAAGGAGACCAAGGTCATCGACGGCAAGTTCGTGCGCGTCATGAGCTGGTACGACAACGAATGGGGCTTCTCCTGCCGCATGGCCGACACCGCCGTGGCGATGGCCAACGCGGGGTGATCGACTCCGATCCTTGTGAGATTGAGTCCGAAACGGGCGCCATTCGGCGCCCGTTCTGCGTTTCTGGACGACGCTTGAAGATCCTTTCCCGAGCCCGCTCCCTGGCGTCCAATAATAAGTTGTGTTAACCTAAAGTCTCACAATTATTCACAATCGAATTTCCAGATAAGAGTCGGAAGCCGCTGCCGCGCTCGGGAGGGGCCGACATGACTAGATCCAAACTGCTATTTGCAGTCGCTTTTGCATTGGGCGCGCTCAGCGCGAATTTCAGCTCGGCGCAAGATCGGACGATCCGCTTCACCAAGATCGCCGATACAAACACGCTGGTGCCTCCTGAGGGCACCGAGACATTCTCACGGTTTTTCGAGGTCGCAATCGACAGAGGAGATCTGTCATTTGTCGCGACAAGCGAGCTCGGTGTCACGGGAGTCTATGCGTGGATTGACGGGTCGTTGGTCGAAATCGCCGACCAGACGACGGTCCTGCCGAACAGCAATCGTCTCATTCGGGACCTCAGTGATCTGGCGTCGATCGATGATGGCGCCGTAACGTTCAGAGCGAATAGTGGTGCGGGGCCTGAAGGCGTCTATTCCGGAAGCGGCGGCGGTATAGAGGTGATTGCGGACTTCCGCACCTTGGCACCTCCGGAGAATGTCAGGCGGATGGGGAATTTCGGCGGAAACGCGACAACCGATCATGGCTATACGGCGTTCCCGGCATTCACATTCGACGGCCAGACGATTGAGCAGGGCGTTTACAAGGTGACCCCAGATGGAGAAATCCTGCGTGTCGCCGATCTCAGTACGCCGATCCCCCCTGACGGGGATCTGACATTCGGCTGTCCGACTCCCTTCTGCGGTGGTCCGCTTGCCTTCCAGTCCGTGTTCACGAGCAAGGGCAATGTGCTTTTCGCCGGCCTTGGAGGCAGCAACTCGCGGACTGAAGATGGCGGGCTGATGACCCATATTGATGGCGTACTCGAACGCGTTATTCCGCGCGGCGCCACAATTCCCGGGACGGCCATTCCGATAACGAGTGTCGGGCTGGGATCAAACCGGGCCGGCGTCATCAGCGGACGCGATATTGCCTTCGTGGCAAACTTCAGCGTTTTGATCGCGCGGATTGACGGTGAATTCAGGACGATCGTATCGAGCAGTGACAATCGGCCCGGCGGTGGCGGGCAATTCGAGCGCTTCTCCAGCATCGCCATGGATAACGCGAATATCGTCTTCTCGAACCGTCGCACGATTACTCCGCCGGACGGCATATTCTTGAGCCTCGCCAGTTCGGAAAGCATCATCAAGGTCATCAATTCAAATGATCTCCTTGACGGCAAGGAGATCAACGCTTTCCAATTGGGACCGGAATCGATCGACGGCCATGAGATCGCATTCAGCGTCTTTTTCGCTGACGGATCGCAGGGCATCTACATAGCCTCGTTCGGAAACGAGGCCCCTGTCGCCGATGCCGGCGAGGACAGAATTGCGCAATGCACCGACCCGGAGGGCGCCTTGGTAACGCTCGACGGTTCCGCATCCTTTGATGCCGAAGGCGATCCGCTGACTTATCTCTGGCGTGGCCCATTTGGCGAGGCGGAGGGGGTTCAGCCAATCGTTCGGCTGCCATTCGGGGTAAACGTGATCACGCTGACAGTGGATGACGGTCAACTCGCGTCCTCCGATGACACCGTGATCATCACCGTGGTCGACACCGCCCCGCCTGGACTCGTGGCGAGCCTGACCTCCGTCGGCCGGACCGACGACGACGATGACGACGAGGATGACGGCACCGAGGGTCGATTCCAGGTGCAGTTCACGGCCAGCGACCGGTGCGATCCGGATGCAGTCGTCTCGGCGGTGCTCGTCCTGCCGAACGGTGCCGAAATCCCGGTTGCAAATGGGCAACTCTTCGAGTTCGAACGCGATTCGGAGACGGAGGTCGAATTCGACGACGGCATTCTGGAAATCGAAGCCGCCAGCCTATCGCTGCGTGCCGAGGCCGCCGATACAAGCGGCAACCTCGCCATCGTGGAAATCCCGCTATCCGGCTCGAGTCAGGATGCTCAGGGCATAGCTGCGGCCGGGATCGACTGAGGGCTGCGGACCGGCTCAAGCCCGGCAACGGTCCTCGCAAGGTGCCGCCATGTGGCGGTTGACCGGCCATGGCACAGGTTTCAGACTTGCGAGATCGAGCAACGTGCCCGAGCAACCGCGCCGCCGCCAGCCGGCCGCGCCTGAGCGTGGGAGAGCATCATGACTGGACGCGTCCTTGCGATCTCCGCCGTTCTCCTGTTTGCCTTCAGCGCCGTCCCCACCCTGGCCCATCACGGCTGGTCGTGGACGACCGGGGGCAACATCGAGCTGATCGGCATCATCAAGACGGTCCGGCTCGGCAATCCGCACGGCATCCTCGAGGTAGACGCCGAGGGCGAGGTGTGGACGGTCGAGGTCGGCCAGCCCTGGCGCAACGAGCGGGCCGGGCTGAAGGACGGCGACCTGGCGGTCGGCGTTGAGATCCGGGCGATCGGGCAACCGGCCGCCGACATCTCGGAACTGCGGATGAAGGTCGAGCGGCTCTATCTCGGCGACGAGGAATTCAACCTCTACCCGAACCGCGACTGACCCGTTGGACGCCCTCTTCGCGGCGCTGGAAGGCACCGCGGTCGCCCAGTATCTGCGCGTCTCGCGCTGGGGCTACGCCGCCGTCAACGCCACGCACATCCTCGGCATCGCCCTGCTGATCGGGGCGATCGTCCCGCTCAACCTGCGCCTCCTCGGCCTCTGGCGCACGGTGCCGCATCCGGTGCTGGCACGGGTCCTCGCGCCCGTCGCGGCCGCCGGCCTGGCCCTGGCCATCCTGGCCGGCCTGCTGCTCTTCTCGGTCCGGGCGACGGAATACGCCGCCATTGGCTTCCTGCAGGCCAAGCTGGCGCTGGTCGCCGTCGCGATCCTGTCGGCCGCGACGGTGACACTGCGGCACGGATTACGGCTCGACTCGGCACGTGAGGGCCAACTCGCCGCCCATGCCATCGTCTCGTCACTGTGCTGGCTCGGAGCCCTGCTCTGCGGCCGCCTCATCGGGTTCGCGGACTAGACGCTCGGCTCCTCACATCGGCGCGGCCGTCCTGGACCCTACTCGCAGACGTCTCCGAAGGGATCGGGCAGCCTGCGCCGGGATTCCCCGTACTTCAGGAACTTCACCAGTCTCTCCGGCGACATGTTCGGCGTATGGGTGGTCTTGCAGAAATCCGGGCCGCAGATCCTGGCCGGGCCTTCGAATTGCGGCCGCCCCGCATTGGTGTACTGGGACTGGAACGGGCCGATCACCGCGACGTCGCCCAGGATCCGGGACAATCTCTTCATCAGCCGGTTGTCATGGCCCACATTGCAGTGATCCAGGTACACCACCGACTCCTCGGGCCTCAGATACGGCGTGATCTCCCGCAGCCGCGCCACCTCGGACCGGATCGTGCCCATGGCGATCCAGTCGCGTCCCAGATAGAACCCCCTGCTGCTCCCGTGCCCGCCGATCCTCAAGGTCCGGATGTAATGGGCCGTGCCGCAGCTGCTCTTGACGTGCCGCACGAGGTCCGCCGTATCGTTGATCACGATCCACTTCTGGCCGTCACCCCAGGTCTTGCCCACGGCGACCTGGTTGGGATCGCTCGGCCCGCTACCGGGTTGCAGCACATACAGATCCAACGGCGTCTTGGCCGCCGTGCTGGAGCATCCCTGCGATGCCAGCGGCAGCAGAAGACTGAAATTGCTCATGACGGAACGCTCCTGCCAATCCAATAAGAATGCGCAGATTGTGAAAAAGAACTAATTTACCTCAAATTTAATCTAAATTGCGTCGGTTGTCGAGTCCTTTCGCCGGCAGCGGCGAAACGCGCGTTGTTCAGCTCGGCCGCGCCTCGACCAGTACACCCTCGGCGATGCGGTCGGAGGGGTGCAGGATCACCGTTTCGCCCGGCTCAAGGCCGTCCAGCACCTCCGCCTCGGCCCCATTCATGTGGCCGATCTCGATGCGGCGGAGGGTGGCCGTGCCGTCCTCGACGGTGAAGACGGCCCAGTCGCCGCGTTCGCGGAACAGGGTGCCGACCGGGACCTTCAGCACGTCGGGGTCGCGCCAGACGACGATCGCCACCTCGACGCGGTAGCCGTGGCCGAGGGATTGCCAGCGCTCCACCGGCTCGGTGAAGTCGACGATGACGTTGACCCGCTGCTCGTCGATGCCGAGCGCGGAGGTCTTGGTGAAGCCGTAGGGCTCGACCCGGCGGACCCGGCCGGCCAAGCGCTCGCCGCCGCCCCAGCCCTCGATGAAGGCGTCCGCCTCCTCTTCGACCTGCACCGCATCGGTCGACAGCAGATCGACGACGATCTCCAGGTCGCGCGGGTCGCCGATCTCCACCAGCGGCGCGCCGGCTTCCACCACACCCTCGCTCTCACGGAAGATGCGCAGGATCCGGCCGTCCACCGGTGCCCGCACCGCGAAGCAGCAGCCGGCTTGGCGGTCGGTCTCACCGTCGGTCACGCTGGGCAGGATCAGCGAGGCGCGCGCCGTTTCCAGCTCGAACTCGCGCATGGTCAGGCTGGCGCGGGAGGTCAGCAGTGCCGCCTCTTCGGTCCGCAGCTCCATGCGGGCGCGGTCCAGCGCCGCTTCCGAGACATTGCCGCGTTCGAACAGGCGCTCGGCCCGGCGGTACTCGGCGATGGCGTACTCGACCTGCGCCTGGGCCCGCGCCACCTCCGCCTCGGCCAGCGCCTTGGCGGCCTCGGCCGCCTGCACCGCCGCCTCGAGTTCCGACCGGGTGCGCACGTCCAGGAAGGTGGGCTGGGTCGGCAGGATGTTGGCCAGCACCGATTCCGCCGCCGTCACCGGGTCGCCGACATCGCCGACGAAGCGCAGCACCTGCCCCGGCAGCGGGGCGGAGACCACGTAGACCTCGCGCACCCGGGTTTCACCGTCATCGGCGACGGTCACGACCAGCTCGCCACGCTCCGCCACCGCCAGGTCGACGGGCACCGGCTGCGGCCGGAAGGCCAGCACCAGCCCGGCCGCCACCACCAGGATGGCAAGGCCGCGCCAGACCCATTTCATTGTCTTCTTCACGACAGTCTCATTCCCGAGTCTTGAGGACGGCGACCAGGTCGAACTGCGCCACCCGGCGGCCGACCAGCGCACCGGTCACCACCGAAGCCGCCAGCACGATCAAGACCGCGTAACCATAGGTCGACGGCTCGATGACGAAGGGCAGGCGATAGAGATCGGTCTCGAACAGGCTGACCATCAAGGCCGACAGCCCGTATCCGAACAGGCAGCCCAGCGGCATCGCCAGCGCCGTCAGGATGGCCAACTCGCCCAGCAGGATGTAGGCGACCTCGCCCTTGCGGAAACCCAGCACCCGCAGGCTGGCCAGCTCCCGCGCCCGCTCCGACAGCGAGATGCGGGCACTGTTGTAGGCGACGCCGACCGCGATTACCGAGGCGAACAGGATATAGAACAGCACCATGGTGATCATGGTGTCGTCGATGATCTCCTGGAATTTCTGGAAAGAGGCGTGCAGCAGCGCCGCGCCCATCACGTCCGGAATCCCCTTCAGGGTACGGAACAGCGCCGCCTCTTCGGCCTCGTCCACCAGCAGCATGGCGCCGTCGGCGACCGGCGGATCGCCCATCAGGCGGTTCAGCGCCGCCCGGTCCATATAGGCCTGGGTGCCGACATACTCCTGGATCACCCGGCTGACGGTGAGCTCCCGCACGTGGCGGCGGCCCTCCAGGACCTCGGCGATCACCGTGCCGCCTTCCTCCGCGCCCAGCAGGTCGGCCAGCTTGGCGGTCAGCGTGATGCCCTGGGGCGGCAGGTCGACCGGCCGGCCCTCCATGTCCACCAGCTCCTGAAGCCGGGCGCCCTGGTCCAGGCCGTTGACCGCGACCCGGCGCGACAGGTGGCCATTCTTCAGACGCATGGCGACAACCCGGGTGAGCTCGGTCTGGATCACCCCGGGCAGTCCATCGATCTCATAGCGGGTGGAATCGTCGCGGATCTCGGTGAAGTGGACCGTCACGTCCTGGTGCTGGGAGCGGAAGAAGAACGACTCCAGCATCTCGTCGATGGCGTCCATGAAGAACAACGACATGACCAGCAACGCCACCGAGGCGGAAATGCCGGCCATGGTGGCCAGCGACCGCAACGGCCAGCGGGTCAGGTGGCGCAGGATCATCCGGGTCGGCGGGCCGAGCGCGCCGGCCTCGGCCAGCCGCTTGACGAAGGTGCCGCGATACATCGTCGGCGGCGGCGGCACCATGGCGACGGCCGGCGCCAGGCGCACCGCCCGGCGCACCGCGAAGACCGCGCCAGTGACCGCGGCCGCCAGGCTGACCGCGGCGGCGCCGACGAACACCGCGGGCTCGTCCAGGTAGTAGAGGAACGGGAAGCGATAGTACTCGGTGAAATTCGCCGTCACGCCCCGACCCATCCAGGCGCCCACACCCCATCCGATGACGATCCCGACCGCACAGATCGCCAGCACGAACTTCATATAGAGCCAGCCGACCGCCAGGTTCGTGTAGCCGAACGCCTTCAGCAGGCCGATCTGCTCGCGCTCGGTCTCGATCATGCGATTGACCACCACGTTCAGCAGGAAGGCCGCGACCAGCAGGAAGATCGGCGGCATGGTCTGCGCCAGATTGGCCAGTTGATCCATCTCGCTGCGGATGAACGTGTCGGACTGGTGGTCCCGCCGGCCATAGGCGCCGATGCCGCCATAGCGCTCGAGCAGGGCGTCGACCTGCTCGATCACCGCCGCCTCTGACCCGTCCCGGGTCAGGCTGATCGCCACGTCGTTGAACGCGCCTTCCAGGTCGAACGCCGCCTCCAGCGCCTCGCGGCCCATCCAGATGATGCCGAAGCGCCGGCCGTCGGGCACCAGCTCGCCAGGGCCGATCACGTAGATGAACTCCGGCGCGAGCGCGACGCCGACCACCGTCAGGGTGCGCTGGCGGCCGTTGATGTTGGCCGTGACCGTGTCGCCGGGCAGCAGGCCATGCGCCTCGGCAAAGGGCTCGCCGATCAACGCCTCATCGGGATGGCCGCGGCGGATCATGCGGCCGGCGCGGATCACCACCCGGTTCAGCTCCGGCTGGCGGCCTTCCGGCAGCGACACGATATTGGCCCGCGCCGGTTCGTTCATGCCCGGCATGTCCAGGATCACGTTCTCCGAGATCCGGGTGCCGACCTGGGCCACGCCGGGGATTTCGGCGATGCGGTCGGCGAGGAACTCCGGCGCCCGCTTGGCCTGCGCGAAGACATGGCCAAAGCCGTAGCGCTCGTAATAGGCGGTGCGGGTCTCGGTGATCGAGTGCAGGGTGCCGAGCGCCATCACCACGGTGGCGACGCCTGCGGCGATCACCAGGGCGATCGCCAGCACCTGGCCCCAGAGCCGGCGCAGGTCGCGCAGCAGTTTGCGGTTCAGCGCCGACATGCCGTCACCATGTCAGGTCGCCGGCCGAGCAGCGGGTCTCATTCACGCGGATCTCCACCACCTGCCCGTCGGCCAAACGGATCACCTGATGCGCCATGTCGGCGATGGAGGCGTTGTGGGTGATGACGATGGTGGTGGTGCCGAGCTCCCGGTTGACCGTCTCCAGGGTTTCCAGCACCTGCACGCCGGTGGTGCTGTCCAGGGCGCCGGTCGGTTCGTCGCACAGCAGCACCTCGGGACGCTTGGCGACGGCGCGGGCGACGGCGACGCGCTGCTGCTCACCGCCGGAGAGCTGGGCCGGGAAATGGTCCAGCCGGTCGCCCAGCCCGACCAGGGTCAGGGCCTCGTCCGGCTCCATCGGGTTGCGGGCGATCTCGGTCACCAGCGCCACGTTCTCGCGCGCCGTCAGGCTGGGGATCAGGTTGTAGAACTGGAAGATGAAGCCGACATGGGCCCGGCGATAGCGGGTCAGCCCGGAATCGTCGAAGGCGGTCAGCTCCTCGTCGCGGAAGAAGACGTGCCCGCCGCTGGGCGAATCGAGCCCGCCCAGAATGTTCAGCAGGGTCGACTTGCCGCTACCGGACGGCCCCAGCAGCACGACGAGCTCGCCCTCGTCGATCGCCACGTCGATGCCGCGCAGCGCATGCACCTCAAGCTCGCCATTGCGGTAGACCTTGGTCAGGCCGCGGGTGACGATGGTGCGATGCCGGCCGTCATCGGCCGCCAAATCCTGTCCGTTGCCGTTCACCGGCTGTGCCATGGGTCCGTCCATCCCGGGTCGCGCACGCTGCACGATCCTCTATGCTCGCCTGCCAGACCATGAACCAGATCAATCATACATCCGCAGCGCTGGTCATTCACGGTGTCGACGATGTGGCGGCGGCGGTGGAGGCGGCCCGAGGGCTCGACGCGCCGCTGACCCTGATCAGCGCGCCGGGTGCCGCCGCCTATGCCGGTGCGCCCTGGTTCCTGGCGCTGATCGACCGGGCGCGGGACATGGCGCCGGATCTTGCCATTGCCGGCATCCTGGATTGCGCCGATGATCCCGGCCACGCCATGGCGGCGCTGAGGGCCGGTGTGACGGCGATCGTCTTCACCGGCGAGGCGGCGGTCGCAGAAAAGCTGTCGGCCCTGGCGGCAGAGTCCGGGTCCGCCGTGCTGCGGGAGCGGCCGGAAAGCTGCGACCCCGACGTTGCGGACAAACGCTCGGCCTTCCGGGAGTTCATGTCCCGAGGCTGATGACACGCCTGTCAACAAAGCTTCAAATGTCTGTCGCGGATCGAATCGGTATGGTCCGGCCGCCGGGTCGGGTTCACCGTCCACCCAGGCATTCCATTGCGGAGGCGCAGCCGTGTCCGAATTCACCATCGTCACCGTCGAGGCCCAGCCGATCCTCTACGTCCACCGATCCAGCGCCACCGACCCTCGGTCGATCGGCGCCTGCATGGGAGAGGCCTTCGGGACGCTGATGGGCTTCATGGGAGAGCACGGCATCGCCGCGTCCGGCGCGCCGATGTCGATCTATCACGGCTTCAGCGACAGCCAGGCAACCTTCGACGTGGCGGTCCCGGTGGTCGCCGCCGACGCCGAGCGCGCCGCCGGCCATGCCGACATCAAGGGCGGCGCCACCCATGCCGGGCAGGCCCTCAAGGCTGTCCATGTCGGCCCCTACGACACCCTGGCGGATACCTACAACCGCATCATGCCTTACATGGAGAAGGAGGGCCTGACGATGTCCGGGCCGTGCTGGGAGATCTACATGAACGACCCCGGCGACACGCCGGCGGAAGACCTGATCACCGAGATCTATTTCCCGATCGACTAGCCGGCACGCCGCCAAGCGAAGGCCGGGCCAGTCGCCCTGCGTCGGACGCAGGGCTGGCTCCGCCCGGCACGCGCCGGCCGCCGTTGCATTCGCGCATCCCCTGGTCTATGTCCTAGCGCGCTTTTCCCACGGCACGCGGCAAGGACGACCCCATGGAACTGTCGGATACCGTACGCAAGATCCTGTCCAACTACGGCGGCGACAACCCGGGCACCAAAGGCAACCTCGCCCGGTTCCTGATGCAGGGCCGGCTGGGCGGCACCGGCAAGATGATCATCCTGCCGGTCGACCAGGGGGTCGAGCACGGCCCGGCCCGCAGCTTCGCGGTCAACGCCCCGGCCTATGACCCGATCTACCACCACAAGCTGGCGATCGACGCCGGGCTGTCGGCCTATGCCGCGCCGCTGGGCGCGCTGGAAGTCAGCGCCGAGGCGTTCCCCGGCCTGGTGCCGACGATCCTGAAGCTGAACCACGGCAACAGCCTGGCCCGGGACAAGGACGGGGCCGACCAGGCAATCATCGGCACCGTCGACGACGCGCTGCGCCTGGGCTGCTCGGCCATCGGCTTCACGATCTATCCGGGCTCCGACAGCGCACTTTCGATGTTCGAGGAGATCGCCGAGCTGTGCCGCGAGGCCAAGTCGGTCGGCCTGCCGACGGTGCTGTGGTCCTATCCGCGCGGTGGCAACCTGTCGAAGGACGGCGAGACGGCCATGGACGTGGTCGCCTATGGCGCCCATCTCGCCTGCCAGATTGGCGCCCATATCATCAAGGTCAAGCTGCCCAGCGACCACCTGGAGCAGGCCGAGGCCAAGAAGGAGTTCGAGGGCACCGACATCGCCATCGCGACCCAGGCCGACCGGGTCGCCGAGGTGGTACGTTCCTGCTTCGGCGGGCGCCGGCTGGTGGTGTTCTCCGGCGGTGCTGCCAAGGGCACCGAGGCGGTGCTGGACGACGCCCGCGCCATCCGCGACGGCGGCGGCAACGGCTCGATCATCGGCCGCAACTGCTTCCGCCGCCCCCGCGACGAGGCCATGGCACTGCTCGACAGCATGATCGACATCTTCCTCGGCAAGGCCTGACCGCCGCCGCGGCCCAATATGGCCGACTGCCAACTCTACCTGCTGACGCCGCCGGTCCTCGAGCCGGCGGCGTTTGCGTCCGACCTCGCGGCGGCGCTCGATACCGGCCAGGTGCCCTGCGTCCTGCTGCTGCCGGAAAGCCTGGGCGAACCGGATGACGGTGCGCTGCGCGCTGCGATCGACATCCTGCGCCCGGTCGCCCAGGACCGTGGCGCCGCCTTCCTGGTCGACGGCCGGCCGGACCTGGCGGCGGAGACCGGCTGCGACGGCGCCCATACCTGCCCGGACGGCCCGAGCTACCGCGAGGCCCGCGCGGCCGTCGGCCCCAACGCCATCGTCGGCTACAGCGCCCGGTTCAGCCGCCACGCGGCCATGACCGCCGCCGAGCAGGGCGCCGACTACATCGTCTTTGGCCGCAGAAATCCGAGCCCGGACGAATTGCTCCAGACGATTGATTTAATCGAATGGTGGGCGGCGCTGATGGAGGTGCCCTGCGTAGCCCTCGGCGACATCACGCCGGAGACCTGCGCGCCTCTCGTGCAGGCCGGAGCTGACTTCCTGGCCGTCGATGCCGCCATTTGGGGCCATGACAACGGTCCGGCCGCCGGCGTCGCCGCCATGCGTTCCGCGGCTGCCACGGCTGGCTGATTTTCCAAAGCCACCGCTTTACAAAGTCACGGCGTTCCGCATCGCCGCGTCCCACGACTCCAGATGCGCCTCGCCGGCCGGCACCAAATGGGTGTTGACGTTGAAGGCGTGCAGGAAGCCGGGCGCGACGTGCAGGCCGGCGAGCAGACCGGCCGCGTCCAGAATCTCGGCATAGGCCAGCGCCTCGTCGCGCAGCGGGTCGCAATCGGCGACCAGCACGAAGGTCGGCGGCGTGCCGGCCGGGATCGGATGCAGGACCGGTGAGACCAGCGGGTCGTCGGCTGGGCCGTCAGAGCCGAAATAACAGTCGGCAAACCAATCCAGTTCCGACCGGTCGAGGCCGTAGCCGGTGGAGAATTCCTCGACCGACGGCCGGGTCAGGGTGAGGTCGAGCCAGGGGCAGAGAAGGAAAGCCAGCGAGACCTTCGGACCGCCCCGCTCCGCCGCCAGCCGGCAAACCGCGGCGGACAGGCCGCCGCCGGCGCTGGTGCCGCCGACCATGAGACGGGCCGGGTCGCTGCCCAGGGACTCGGCGTTGTCCACCACCCATTCGAGCGCATCCCAGCCATCCTCGACCGCCGCCGGGAACCGGTGCTCCGGCCCCATGCGATAGCTGGCCGAGATCACGATCGCCGGCGTTCGCTCAGCGATGCGGCGTGCCTCGTGCTCGCTCTCATCGATGCCGCCGATGACATAGCCGCCGCCGTGGAAATACAGGACGACGGGCAGCGGACCTTCCGCGTGGGGCGTGAAGATGCGGCACCGGCGCGGCCCCGACCGGGCCGGGATCGTGCGGTCCTCGACCCGCGCCATGTCGGCCATCGGCGGCCGGCCGGCCGCCACCGCCTCGTGCAGCACGCGCCGGGACTCCGCCACACCCATGACGTCCCAGGCGTCGTAGCCGTTTTCGGCCCGCCATTCGGCGACCTGTTCCAGGAATGCGGCACTGTCGGGATGCAGGGTCATCGCGGTTTCGTCCTCCTGCTTATTGCCCGTTACGCCGCCGCCAGCTTCGCCAACGCGGCAATGTGAATACCAGCGCAATCGATGATGTCGAACCCGCAATCGCGGCCATCGAAGGCCAGCACCAGATCGGTCCCGCCCAGCATGATCGCTTGCGCGCCCTGTTCGGCGACGAGACGGCGGCCGGCGGCAAAGAAGAGTTCGCGCTGCGCGTCCGTCACTGCCCCAGCGGCTGCGGTCGCAACATACGCCTCATGCACTTGGTCCAGTTCCGCACCCGAGGGCGCGAGGACTTCGGCCGTGTCGATCGCGCCGTAGAACCGCGTTTCCATGACGGTCCGGGTGCCCAGGATACCGACCTTCGCCAGTCCCATGCCGGCGACCGCCGCCTTGACCTCCTGCAGCAGATCGACCACCGGAATGGGCGAGACGGCCTTGAACTCTTCGATGCAGAAATGCCCGGCGATGGCGGTGATCGCGACCGCCTGCGCGCCGGCATCCCGGAGCCGGTTGGCCAGCCGCAGGAAGATCTCCACCTGCGCCGCCGTGTCGCCGCGCTGAAGGTTCGGCAGCAGCGTCGCCGAGGATGCATGGACGATCGTCAGCTCCAGGCCCACGCCACCATCCGCCGACCCCGAAATGAGGCGGCGGTAGTAGTAATCCGTCGCGGCGGGTCCGATTCCTCCTACCAGGCCGATATGCATACCGTCATTTCCCCTTCGAAATCGATTGGCGCCGTGTGCCTGTCGGGCACGCGATGCGCAGTCTATCGGCCCGAGCCCTGAATGCCGGTTTCGGCCACAGGCGCCCAAAGCACGTCCTCAACATGCCCGGCACCAGTGGCCAGCATGACCAGGCGGTCGAAGCCAAGCGCAATGCCGGCGCTTTCGGGCAGGCCATGCTCGAGAGCCGCCAGGAAGTCCTCGTCGATCGGAACCTCGGTGCCGTAGAGGCGGCGCCTCAGCGCCTGGTCGGCCTGGAAACGGTCCCGTTGCACGGCCGGGTCGGTCAGTTCTCCGAACGCGTTGGCCAGTTCCAGGCCGCAGACATAGATTTCGAGGCGCTCCGCCAGACGCGGATCATCCGGCTTGGGGCGGGAGAGCGCGGCCATGGAGACCGGGTAGTCGGTCAGCACCGTCGGAGCGCCGATGCCGAGCTTCGGCTCGATATGTTCCAGGAAGATGCGGAAGAAGAGATCGTCCCAACGATCACCGTCACGCGCGGATATGCCGAGCCGGCCCGCCTGATCCGCCAGCAGAGCGAGGTCGGGGGCGGCCGGGTCGGGGGCCGTGGCCAGGAGGTCGATGCCGGCATGGCGCTCGAACGCCTCGGCCACGGTCAGCACCTGCCAGTCGGCGGCCGGGTCGGCCCTTTGGCCCTTCCAGGCGAGGCCATCGTGGCCGGGCACCGCCCCGGCGGCCGCCATCAGCAACGCCCGTCCATCATCGATCAGGTCGTGGTAGCCGGCGCCGGCCCGGTACCATTCCAGCATCGTGAATTCGGGATGGTGGGTGGTCGAACGCTCGCCGTTGCGGAAGACGTGGGAGAGCTGGAAGATCCGCTCCATGCCGCCGGCCAGCAGCTTCTTCATGGCGAATTCGGGCGAGGTGTGCAGGTGGAGCCGGCGTCGCTCCGCCGGGTCGACGCCTTCCAACTCCGTCGCGAAGGCCCTCAGATGCGGCTCCAGCCCCGGCGAGACTTGCAGCGCCGGGGTGTCGACCTCCAGGAAACCCATCTCCGCGAGTGTCTTGCGCAGGGCGGCGGCGATGGCCGCCCGGGCCTCCAGGAAGGGTCTTCGTGCCGCCAGTCTGTCGGGCCGCCACCAGGGCGCCGCCGGCCGTTTTGCCATCGCATGACGCGGCCTTTGCCGCCGTTGCCTTGGGGATAGCTTGCTGATAGGTTCCGCGCCGCGCGCGGCGCAGCACACCCCTGATCTCTTGAAAAGCAGGCTTCGGCATGAAGGTCAATGCCATCACCATCCGTCCCGGCAACGTGCTGGAATACGAAGGCAAGCTGATGCTGGTGACCAAGATCGACCTGATCCAGCCCGGCAAGGGCAACGCGGTCATCCAGGTCGAGATGAAGGACATCCGCACCGGCACCAAGACCAACAACCGATGGCGCACCCAGGAAACGGTGGAGCGGGCCCGGCTCGACGAGGCGGAGATGCAGTTCCTCTATGCCGACGGCGACGGCTACGTCTTCATGGACAATGAGAGCTACGAGCAGATCACCCTGAACGGCGAGACCCTGGGCGACCAGTCGGTGTTCCTGCAGGAGGGCATGGTCTGCACCATCACCAGCCATGAGGGCACACCGCTATCGGTGGAGCTGCCGCCCACGGTGGTGCTGGCGGTGACCGAGGCGGAGCCGGTGGTCAAGGGCCAGACCGCATCCTCCTCCTACAAGCCGGCGGTGGTGGAGAACGGGGTCAAGGTGATGGTGCCGCCGCATATCGAGGTGGGCACGCGCATCGTGGTCAACACCGCCGACAGCACCTACGCCGAGCGCGCGAAGGACTAATCCTGCGTCCGGGCCGCCCTCCGGCGGCCGAGGGCGATCCGATAACACTGGCATTGGCGGGTTCAAGATGGCCGTGCGTTCGGCACTGATCAACGTGATGGCCAAGGCGGCCGGCAAGGCGGCGCGCGGCCTGGTGCGCGATTTCGGCGAGGTCGAGCAGCTGCAGGTCTCCCAGAAGGGCCCGGCGGATTTCGTCTCCACCGCCGATTTGAAGGCCGAGAAGGCCCTGCGGGCGGAGCTCACAAAGGCGCGGCCGGCCTATGGCCTGCTGATGGAGGAGAGCGGCGCCAAGGAGGGCAGCGATGGGAGCCATCGCTGGGTCGTCGACCCGCTGGACGGCACCACCAACTTCCTGCACGGCATCCCGCACTGGTCGATCTCCATCGCCGTGGAGCGCGAAGGCGAGGTGATCGCCGGGCTGGTCTACAACCCGGTCAGCGACGAAATGTTCTGGGCCGAGAAGGGCCAGGGCGCCTTTCTCAACGACCGCCGTCTGAGGGTCTCGGCCCGGCGGCGCATGGAAGAGGCGGTGCTGGGGACCGGCGCGCCGTTCCTCGGCCATGGCGACACCGATACCTTCCAGGCCGAGCTCTCCGCCCTGATGCCGACGATCGCCGGGGTGCGGCGGTTCGGCTCCGCCGCGCTGGACCTCTCCTTCGTCGCCGCCGGGCGGTTCGACGGCTTCTGGGAGACCGGGCTGAACGCCTGGGATGTCGCTGCCGGGATCATCCTGGTGCGCGAGGCCGGCGGCTATGTCACCGAGATCGGCGGCGGCCGGAACCCGCTGCATGGCGGCAGCCTGCTGGCCGCCAACACCCACCTGCATGTCCAGGTCGGCAAGGTGTTGCGTACCGCCCGCGAGGGGCTGCCGAAGAGCGCCGCCGGCTGACGCGAAGCCGACGACGGTACGGCCGTACGGGCGTCCGTACGCCCGCCTGCCGCCCGCAATTCGGTTGTCGGTCGCGGAGGGCATACGCTATGGTCGCCGCGTCGCCCGGGCTCGGCCCCGGCATCCTTGTCTGCCGCTACGCGGCTGCACCCGGACGGCCACTTGGCAGCTAGGCCGTGCGGTGATCGGGAGGCGGTTGCGGTTTCGTTTTGGTGGGTCCTGACGCTTCATCTCGGACCGGTATCGAATACCGGTCGCGGCGCCCGGCTTTGGCGCTCGTGGCGGCGCTCGCCGTGGCGATGCTGGCGGTCGCCGCCGGGCCGGATGCCCAGGCCCAGAGCCGCCCTGCCATCGTCGTCGATCTGAGCGCATTGGACGTCCTCGATCGCCCGGTCGGGCCGGGCTGGGTACCGCCGCTTCCAGGCCGCCGGCCGCCGGCCCCCGCGATCCGTCCGCGTTCCGTCCTGGCCGCGCCGGCTCCCGCGCCGGAGCCGGCATCGCCGCCGCGTCCCCTTGCGACCGGGCGGCTTGCGCCGGTGGTCACGATCACGGACGTCACCACCGAACCGGTGCTTTGGCAGCGCCCGATCCCGGTCACCGCCGGCGCGGATTTGCTGCAGCAGGTCGGCGCGCGGTCCACCGCACCGGCACCCGCCGTGTCCGACAAGCTGGTCGGCGCCAATCTGGACGTCGAGGCGACCGCCGACACGATCTCCGCCCTGCCCAATGGCGACGGGTTCCGCATCCTGTTCACCGGCGCCCATACCGCGCTCAGCGAGACCGGAGAGCGGCTGCTGGATACGCTGGCCGAACGCATGACCGACCATGCCGACCTCAGGCTCAGCGTCCAGGCCTATGCCGGCGGCTCGCCCGACACCGCCGCACGGGCCCGCCTGCTGTCGCTGGAGCGGGCGCTGGCGGTGCGCAACTACCTGTTCGACCGTGGCGTCCGCGGCAGCCGGATCGACGTCCGTGCGCTGGGCAACACCTCCGTCGACGGACCGCCGGAGCGCGTCGACCTGCTGCTCGTCAACTGATGCGGGCCGGTTGATGCCCCGCACGCCACCCGGCACACACCGCCCAGCAAGAGACCCCGCATGATCCGTTTCACGCCGTATCTGGTCCGGATGGCGATCTGCCTCGTATTCGTGGCGGCCGTGGCGGGCGTGCTGTGGGTCGGGGTGGCCCAGGCCTTCCTGGCCAATCCCTGGCTGAACGGGCTGATCGTCCTGCTGTTCCTGGTCGGCGTCATCTACACCATGCGCTCGGTGATGATCCTCAGGCCCGAGGCGGCCTGGATGGAGCAGTTCCAGGCGACGCGCGACGCCGAGCAGCGCGAGACCGTGGCGCCGCCGCCCAAGCTGCTGGGGCCCATGGCCAAGATGCTGAGCGAGCAGCAGGGCCAGCTCCGGCTGACGGCGATGTCCATGCGCTCGCTGCTGGACGGCATCCATGCCCGGCTGGACGAGAACCGCGAGCTTTCCCGCTACATGATCGGGTTGCTGATCTTCCTGGGCCTGCTGGGCACCTTCTGGGGCCTGCTGAAGACCATCGCCGCCGTCGCCGACGTGATCGCCGGCCTGAGCATCGAGGGCGGCGATCTGGCGCTGGTGTTCGGCGATCTGAAGGCCGGGCTGGAGGCGCCGCTGGGCGGCATGGGCACCGCCTTCAGCTCGTCGCTGTTCGGCCTCGCCGGCTCGCTGGTGCTGGGCTTCCTGGAGCTGCAGGCGACCCAGGCCCAGAACCGGTTCTACAACGAGCTGGAAGACTGGCTGTCGGGCGCGGCGCGGGTGACGACCGGAACCGCCTTTGTCGGCGAGGGCGAGGGCAGCGTGCCGGCCTATCTGCAGGCGCTGATCGAGCAGACGGCTGAGAACCTGGACACCCTGCGCCGGGTGATGAGCCAGGGCGAGGAGAACCGCAAGCAGGGCAATGCCAACCTGATGGCGCTGACCGAGCGGCTGGGCACCCTGACCGACCAGATGCGCACCGAGCAGAACCTGATGATCCGGCTGGCGGAGAGCCAGATGGAGCTGAAGCCGGTGCTGACCAAGCTGGCCGACGGCATGAGCGATGGCGGGCTGCTGCTGGACGAAGGCACCCGCCAGCATGTCCGCAATTTGGACGTCTACATGCACCGGCTGATGGACGACCTGCCCTCCAGCCGCGACCAGATCATCGGCGAGATCCGCGGCGAGATAAAACTGCTGGCCCGCACCATCGCCGCCCTGGCCGAAGAGACCCAGTAGGTCCGCCCAGCGAATGGCATCCTGACCCATGTTCGCCGTCTCGCGCCGATCCAGCCATCGCAGCATCAATATCTGGCCGGGCTTCGTGGACGCCCTGTCGGCGCTGCTGATGGTGGTCATGTTCGTCCTGATGGTCTTCATGGTGGCGCAGTTCTACCTGTCGAACGCGCTGTCGGGCCGCGAGCAGCTGGTCGACCGCCTGAACCGCCAGATCAGCGAGCTGAACGAGTTGCTGGGGCTGGAACGGGCGGAAAACGCCGATCTGCGCGCCAGCTATGCGCAGCTTTCCGCCGAACTGCAGGGCATCATCGGCGAGCGCGACGCGCTGGGTGAGGAGATCGGTGCCCTGCAGGCCGAGCAGCTCTCCCTGTCGCAGCGGCTGGCCGACGCCCTTGCGAGCCGGGAGTCGCTGGCGGAGGAGATGGCCGCGCTGGATGCCGAGCTGGCCGACGCCTACGAGGCCATCGACGCCGACCGCGAGACCATCGAGCTGCGACTGCGCGAGATCGCCAGCCTGCAGGCCGACATCCAGGCCCTACGGGCGGCCCGCGACACGCTGGAGCTCGAGATCACGACCCTGGCCATCGCCCTGGAAGCGGCGGAACGGGAAGCCGAGCGGCTCGGCGTGTCGCTGGACGAAGCGCTGTCCCTGCAGGCACTGCTGGAACAGCAGCTTGCCGAGAGCCGGACCGAGAACGAGGAGCTGGTGGCGACCCTCGAACTGCGCCAGGGCGATGTCGACCGGCTGACCGCGGCCCTGGAGGAAAGCCAGGCGAACAACGCCACCCTGACCGCCACCCTGGACGCGCGCGACGCCACGCTTGCCGAGCTCGAGGCGGCGCTGGAGGCCAGCCGGCGCGAGACCGCCGAGGCAGTGGCGGCGCTGGAGCTGAGCCAGGCCGATATCGACACCCTGACCGCCGCCCTGGAGGAGGCCCGCGCCAACAACGCGACCCTGACGGTGTCGCTGGAGGAGGGCGCCGCGACGCTGGCCGACCTCCGCGCCGAGCTTGAGACCACCGGCCGTGAACGGGCCGAGGCGATCGCCTCGCTGGAGCTGAGCCAGGCCGACATCGACACCCTGACGGCGGCGTTGGAAGAGGCCCGGTCGGACAATCGCCTGCTGATCACGTCGCTGGAGGACCGGGAGGCCGACCTGGCCGGGGTGCGCGAGCAGCTCCAGGCGCTGCAGGGCGAGCAGTTGGCGCTCGCGGAGGCCCTGGCGGCGTCCCAGGCCAGCGAGTCGGAGCTGACCAACCGGCTGCGCATCAGCGACGAGGAAATCCTGCAGCTTCGCGACCTGCTGGCCACTCGGGAGGCGGCCGTCGGCACCCTGACCGAGGAGCGCGACGCGACGGCGGCCGCGCGCGACGAGGCGGCGGCGGCCCGCGACGCGGCCGTCGAGCGCTCGGATGCGCTCACCGTCGAGCTGCGCCTGACCATGGAGGACCGCGAGCGTCTGTTGCAGGAGTTGACCGCGCTCCGGGACCGCAGCCAGGCGCTGGAGACGTCGCTGAGCGACGCCGAGGAGCGCACCGCCCTGGCCCAGCGCGAGATCGATGCCCGCGACATCCGCATCGAGGAATTGCTGGTGGCGCTGAACAGCACCGAGGCGGCGCTGGACGAGGAGGTCAGGCTGTCGACCGAATCGCGCGCGCTCGTCGCCGACCTCAACGAGCAGATCGGGCAACTGCGCGAGCAGTTGGCCCGGGTCCAGGCGCAGTTGGAGGCGTCGGAGGCCTCGGTCGGCGAGCGCGACATCGAGATCGCCAACCTGAATGCCCGGCTGAACCAGGCCCTGGTGCGCCGCGTCGAGGAGCTGAGCCGCTACCGGTCGGAGTTCTTCGGCCGGCTGCGCGAGGTGATCGGCCAGCGCGACGACATCCGCGTCGTCGGCGACCGCTTCGTGTTCCAGTCCGAGGTGCTGTTCCCGTCCGGCTCGGCGATCCTGCAATCCGGCGGCAAGGAACAGCTCGCCCGCTTCGCCGGCACCCTGGTCGAGATCGCCCGGGACATCCCCGAGGAGGTCGACTGGATCCTGAGGGTCGACGGCCACACCGACAGGGTGCCAATCGGCCCGCGCTCGATCTACCCGTCGAACTGGGAACTGTCGACGGCGCGGGCGACCCAGGTAGTGCAGTTCCTGATCGAGCAGGGCATCCCGCCGCAACGGCTGGCCGCCGCCGGCTTCGGCGAATTCCAGCCCCTGGACCCGGCCAACACCCCCGCCGCCTTCCTGCGCAACCGCCGCATCGAGCTGAAGCTGGACCAGCGGTAGGGCGCGCAACCGACGTAAAATCTACTATTCAAATGGAAGATCGAACTGCCCTGAATCCCGCTCTGGACTTCTCTTTTTTCTCTCTTCGGGCGGTTGCTCAGCCGCCCACAATTCATACAGCCTGTGCGCCTCAAGATAAACTTCGAGAAGGTCCCGAATTTCTTCTTGCGGCATTCTAGGCAAATCTGAAAACCCAAGCACCCTCGGCTCGCGTTCCTTGTCTCCAGATTGCAGATCAAGCAAAAATAGATCAGCCTCTTCGAAAACGTCCGGCAGGTAGACTTCTTCGATGATTCCGGCAATCATACCTAGAGCTCTATCATCCGGCGCATGTGTTTTACGTGGTTGCAGAAACACCAAGTTCGGCTTTCCACTATTCGTAAAATAAAATTCTAAAGGAACCGGAATATATGCGTCCCTCCGTATTTGATACGGCTGTGGAGACAATCGATAACACAATCTATTGTGATGCTTCGAGAGCTCATATATTGCTTCAATCACTTCGTGGTTACAGCGTTTCCCAAGAACATTCAGCCTCGCTTTATCGACTGCAGCCTTCGCAACGGAGAGCTTCAGGTCTCCTGACCACAGCGCAAATGCAACTCGCCGTGCAACTCGATAAGTGAAGGGCGGGCGTTTGCGAAATCGCCTTTGCAAGAGCTTCAAGGTACGTTCGACGGAGGGGCTTGCTAAACGCGCGATGTCAAGTAGCTGACCGAGTTGAAGTCTTTTCATGGCGGAACATTAGTCGAACACGTGAGCAATGTCCAACCTGATCTCAGCTCATCCGGCTCTTGGCGGTTTCAATGATCAGTTCGTTTGAAATTCGCATCCCTGGAACAACCCTGTGGGCGGCTTGCCGCCATATCTGATCCCAGGGCGAGCCTGTCCTATGAGATTCATCTACTAGATAAGCTGCTGACATTCGGAATAGTGAGCGAAGGTTACGTTTCAAGAACTCAATATCCGAACCTTCAATGGAATAGGAAAAATACTGCATCTGGCCGGTCTCAGGATTCAGACGACGTGCTCGCTTTCCTGTTATTGGGCGCCGGCCAAATTCCTTGAATTCCATGTAGATTGGCCGAATCACAGGGCCATAGTCCCAAGCAGTGAAGTGGTTTTTTATGAGCGGTCCATTCCGCTCAAGCAGATAGGTTGAGTGTAAGAAGAATAGCGCTTTATTGAGCCACAAATTTGTCGGCATGAACCTGTCCTCCTCGGCGTAATCCAGGAGGAAATTCGCAATATCCTGAGCGAGATATGGCATATCTAAGTATGGAACAAAACAGGAACACCGTCAAGTTTGGCGACATGAAACCGATAAGCTGTGCCTTGCAGCAGCGCTGATACAGCAAATTGCACGCGCGAAGTGCAGAACCGAGTCATCATTTCCAAGAACAGATGAGCCGGCTCTTCTAACCAAATTTGTGAGAGGGATGCCCGCATTTATTCCCATCAAATCGCCAACAGCTTACTGAATCGCACGGACATTGCACACGATGCAATGACTATTGTGCAAATTACTACATCATCTTGATATTCAGTCTTCAGGAATGCCCAGTGGGCTTCAGCCACTCATTGCGCTCAACACTGCCGCCTTCCACCGCAACCGCCGCATCGAGCTGAAGCTCGATCAGCGGTAGAGCGTCGAGCCGGCCGGTCAGCCGCCGGTCGCCGCGCGCTCCAGTTCGAAACCGTCGCCGCTGGCGACCATGGTGCCGTAGCGGTCCCAGGCGGCCGGATTGGCCAGGAAATGGTCGATCACCGGCTCGCTCTCGGAGTTGATGGTGCGGGTCTGGGTCATGGTCCCGCCCTGCACGCGCTCAACGGTCACCTCGTCACGGGTGATGGATTTGGCGATGTCGACCGATCGCTCGATGCTCCAGACCTCGCCCTGCGGGCTGATTACGAAGACCTTGGGGTCGAGGCCCTCGGCCGGCGCCGCCACCGTCGGACGCAGGGTGACGTAGCCCCGGAAGCGCTCGCTGTCCGGATGGACATCCTCGTCGAGCTTGTCGTGGGTCGTGATCAGGTAGCTGCCCCAATCGAAGGCGATGTCGTACCAGAACGCGCCTGACGATGGGTAATAGAACTCGATGTACTCGGTCATCTGGTCGTCGAGGCTCTTCTCGCACCCGGCTAGCAGGAAGGTCGCGCCAAGCGCGGCCAGAATTCTCTTCAGCGTCATCGATTGCACTCCGCCATGTCATCGACCGCATCGCCCCCGATGCGGCCGGCGCAGGGTGCCCGCGCACTCTCACGCTTGCATCACTCTTGCGCGGTGCGGCTGTGTCATTGCGAAATCGTCAGCGATGCAGGGTTGGGCGGCGTCACGCGACACCTCGCGGTGCAGCGAGACGATGGATGCACCGAATCCGATCACGCGCCATAGTGGGGCATCGAATTCGGGATCGAGCGCGATGGCACGGTCACCATTGCTGATCGAAGGCTATACGCGGGACGAGCTCGTCGCCTTTGACGATCTGGACGCGCTGGTCATCAACGGCGAGCCGATCGTCTTCCGTGTCGGCTCCGCGGATGTGCTGGGCCAGTTCTCGCAAACCGACTCCGTCCTGACCGCGGAGCTGGCGGTGGTGGAGAACGGCGGCGAAGGTGTCCTCCCGGCCTTGATCGACGCCGTCGAACGATGGTCGCGCGCGCATGGAATTGGCGCGATCGAATGGATCGTCTACGCGACTGACTGTGCCCAACCCAATCCGAAGCTGTCCCGCGTGCTGGAACTCCTCGGCTTCGTTGTACGGACTCTAGACAACGGCGCCGAATGCTATTGGCGGCGGGTATCGACCAACGACACCATGCTGCGCCGCCGATCGGACCGCGGTTAGAAGATCCCGGCGTCCAGGCCCGCCGCCATGGCCGCGCCGAGGTCATGGCACTGCCCGACAAAGTCCTCCTGCCACTCGCCGCGGCAGATCAGCGGTTCCTGCACGGCGCGCCAGCGCAGGCCGGTAACGATCGTCTCCACACCGCGCCGCGTGCCGGTTCCGTCATGGCCGGCGCGGATGTAGAGGCAGTAGGCCAGGCCTTGCGTCTTCTCCAGGCAGGGGTAGTAGCAGCGGTCGAAGAAGTCCTTCAGCGCGCCGCTCATGTAGCCGAGGTTCTCGGTGGTGCCGAGGATGATGGCGCCAGCGGCCAGGACATGCTCGGGCTTGGTGTCGAACGGGCTCAGCGCCTCGATCTCGATGGACTGGTCCGGGTCCGATTGCGCGCCCTCGACCACGGCGTCGCGCAGGCGGAGGGTGTTGGGGGATGGCACGTGCCCGACGATGAGGAGGCGCTTGCCGGCCATGATCCGCCCGGCGCCCTACCCCGCCACGATCTTCGGCGGCGGGGCACCGTTGGCGGTGAACTGCAGCGCCGCGAGGCGGGCGTAGAGGCCGCCCTGGGCGATCAGTTCGGCATGCTTGCCGGAGGCCACGAGGCGCCCGTTTTCCAGCACCGCGATGCGGTCGACGTTCTGGACCGTGGCCAGGCGGTGGGCGATGACCAGGGTGGTGCGGTCGCGCATCAGGCGGGTCAGCGCCTCCTGCACCACGCGCTCGCTCTCGGCGTCCAGCGCGCTGGTGGCCTCGTCCAGCAGCAGCACCGCCGGGTCGCGCAGGATGGCGCGGGCGATGGCGATGCGCTGGCGCTGGCCGCCGGACAGGCGCACGCCCTTCTCGCCCAGGAAGGTGGCGAAGCCCTCGGGCAACGCCTCGAGGAAGTCCAGCGCATGAGCCGCCTCGGCCGCGGCCTTGACCTCGTCGTCGCTGGCCTCTGGGCGGCCGTAGCGGATGTTGGTCATGGCGTCGGCGGAGAAGATCACCGGATCCTGCGGCACCAGGCCGATGCGGGATCGCAGCGCGCCCGGCTCCGCCTCGCGGATATCGACACCGTCGAGACGGATGGCGCCCTGCTGCGGATCGTAGAAGCGCAGCAGCATCTGGATGACCGTGGTCTTGCCGGCCCCGGACGGGCCGACCAGGGCGACGGATTCGCCGGGCTCGACGGTGAGGGAGAAATCCTCCAGCGCCGACTCGTCGGGGCGCGAAGGGTAGTGAAACTTGACGGCGTCGAAGGCGATGCGGCCCTGGGCCGGTTCGGGCAGGGGCTTGGGATTGGCCGGGGCCTTGATCTCGGGCTCGCGGGACAACAGGTCGAACAGCCGCTCGGTGGCGCCGGCGGCGCGCTGCAGGTCGCCGATCACTTCGCTGATGGCGCCGGTGGAGCCGGCGACGGTGACGGCGTAGAAGACGAAGGCGGAGAGCTCGCCGCCGCTGATCCGGCCGGCCAGCACGTCATGACCGCCGACCCACAGGATCACGCCGACGGCGCCGAACACCATCAGGATGACGACGGCGGTCAGCAGCGCCCGGGCGGCGACGCGGCGGATCGAGGTCTTGAAGGCGTCCTCCACCTTGCCCTCGAAGGCCCGCTCCTCGAGCTTCTCGTGCCCGAAGGCCTGGACGGTGCGGATGCCGTAGAGGGTCTCGTCCACATAGGCGCCGACATCGGCGATGCGGTCCTGGCTCTCGCGGCTGAGCCGGCGCACCTTGCGGCCGAAGGTGAGGATCGGCACCAGCACCAGCGGCACGACCAGCGCCACCAGCCCGGTCAGTTTGGGGCTGGTTACCAGCAGCATGACGGTGCCGCCGGCGAACATCAGCAAATTGCGCAGGAAGATCGAGGCCGACGAACCGACCACCACCTGCAGCACCGTGGTGTCGGCGGTCAGGCGCGAGATGATCTCCGCCGTCTTGTTGGTCTCGTAGAAGCCCGGATGCAGGCGGATGACATGGGCGTAGACGTCGCGGCGCAGATCCGCGACGACCCGCTCGCCGATCCATGAGACCAGGAAGAAGCGGCTGAAGCTGCCGATCGCCAGAACGACGATGACGCCGAGCATGACCAGCAGGGCGTTGTCCAGAAGCTCGGCATTGCCAGCCGAGAAGCCTTCATCGACCAGGGCCCGCAGGCCGAGCCCCAGCGCCAGCACCGTGCCGGCGGTGATGACCAGCGCCACCGTTGCCCCGGCGATCATCCATTTGTAGGGCAGCAGATAGGGGAACAGCGCCCGCATAGGCTTCAGGTCGGCGCGCTTCGCCCGCTCCGGCTTACCGGCCTTCTTGTCGCTCTCCATGTAGGTGGATTCGCGGAACACGCCCTTGGACACCCTTGCTGCTTGCCCGTGCGGGCCGCCAATCGGTGCCCCCCAAAGCGACGACCTAGACCCGGCAGAGATATAGCAACCGCCCGACGGGGCAACAAGTTGCACCGCTGGTGTCCCGGGGACGGGCGGCAACGCCACGGCCCTTGGCCAGGCATCGGCATCCGCCGGTCTCAGAGTCGTTTAGTTCTAGCATTTATTTCAGAAAGAACTGAAAATTCTGTCTTGTCGTGCTATGCTGATGTCATGTCATCCCATACCGAACCGCAGCCCCTGACCTGGTGGCATCTCTTTGGCCGGCCGATCGCGGCCTATGTGCTGGCGTCGGTTGCCGCGGGCTGCTTTATCGGAATGGTGACCCTGCCCTTCCTGTCAGGAGCGGATCTCATCCGGGAGATGTCGGGAAGCCTGGCATTCGGCTTGATGTGGTCGCCGTTCATCGCCGTCATCGCGGCCCTGCCCAGTATCACCGCCTTGGTGATCGCCAAGGCGCTGGTGCTGCCGCGCGGGATCACGGACGCAATCGCCGGCGGGCTGATCGGGGCCGTCATGATCACTCTGCTCGTGCAGCTGATGTCGAGCAGCGGCCGGCTGGACGGGACGGTCATGATCGAAGCCCTGCGGTTTGGGGCCGCCGGGGTTGTCGGCGGGTATGTCTACTGGCTGACCAATGGCCGTCCACAAAATCGCCAACAAATGGAGGCGAATTCCCGCCAGATCGACTTCTCGATTTTCGACTGATAGGTCCAATGCCGTCCGACACGCACAGCGGATCCAAAAGCATCTGGCAGGCGATCGGCCGACCTCTCCTCGCGTATTGCGCGGCAGCGTTGGTAGCGGCGTTCGCGCTCCTCGTCCTGGAACCATGGTTCCTGGGGTCGAAATCGGACCTCGACCCCCGCCATCTGAAATCGTTGCTGCTGTTCTGGCCACTTGCGGGATTGATCATCGCAGTTGTCGCCGGATTGCCGACCTTCCTCATCGCCGGATTCATGTTCACGACCAGGATCCCTCGCGGCATTGGTGAGATTTGCACCGGCGCGTTCATCGGCTTCGTCGGCTTGTGCATGGTCACCGGGTTCCGTATTCACCTCATGGTCTCGGAGTCCTTGACTTTCGTCGTGCCCGGGGCTCTGGCCGGCCTGGCGTACTGGCTGCTAGTCGGGCGTCCGAGAAACCGGCGCCTGAATTAGCGGACCGGTTCGCTGAACTGCGCTTGCATCCCTCGGCCAGCTTGGCTATAAACCGCGCCTGTTTTTCGCGGAGCGCTGAGCGATGAAGTCCGACATCCACCCGGATTACCATGAGATCACCGTCATCATGACGGATGGGACCGAGTTCAAGACCAAGAGCACCTACGGCAAGGAAGGTGACTCCCTGCGTCTGGACATCGACGCCAAGACCCACCCGGCCTGGACCGGCGTGCACCGCGTCGTCGACCGGGGCGGCCAGGTCGCCAAGTTCAACAAGCGCTTCGCCGGCCTCGGCCTGAAGTCGAGCTGACTTCCGGACATATCCGGTTCGCAAGGGCGCCCTTCGGAGGCGCCCTTTTTGATTCCGGGTTTCTCACGCGGCGGAAGCAGCCCCCTCACCCTCCCGCTTCGCGGGTCCCTCCCTCCCTCTCCCCAAGGAGAGGGTAAAGCCGAAACGCCGCGTTTCCCTCTCCTCGGGGAGAGGGTTGCGGAGGCTTGGCGAGGCAGGTTGCCGAGCCCTAGCCGGAGCTGGGTGAGGGGGATGAGGCCGGCGTGCCCGCACTACACCCCGACCAGGGCGCGCAGGCCGTAGGAGAGGATGCCGAGCGAGACGACTCCGGCGGCCCAGATGCCGACGAACCAGGCAAGGCGGCGCAGGCCCAGCGGCAGGCGGGGGCGGTCAGCCATGGTAGCCGCCATCCGGCGCCGTCTTGCCGCGGAAGACCCAATAGGCGTAGGCCGTGTAGCCCAGCACCATGGGCAGGGTCAGGGCGACCGCGATCAGCACGAAGGTCAGGCTGGAGGCCGGTGCGGCGGCGGCCTGGATGGTCAGCGCCGGCGGCACGATGGCCGGCCACAGGCTGATCACCAGGCCCAGATAGCCGAGCAGGAACAGCGCGGCGGCCAACCAGAAGACCGGTCGCACCCAGTCGCGGCCGAGACCGATCCACAGGGCGAGCGAGACCGCGCCGGCGGTCAGCGGCACCGGTGACAGGTAGAGCAGGTGCAGATCGGCGAACCAGCGCTCGGCGATCGACTCATGCATCAGCGGCGTTGCGATGCTGACCAGGCCCATGAAGCCGGCCACCGACACTAGCAGCCAGCGCGACCAGCGCCGCGCATCGACCTGCAGCCCGTCGCCGGTCTTGGCCACCAGCCAGGTCGCGCCGAGCAGACCGTAGCCGCAGACCACGGCGATACCGGTCATCAGCGAGAACGGCGTCAGCCAGTCGAAGGTACCGCCGGCGAATTGCCGTTCGACGATTGTCACGCCCTCGATCAGCCCGCCCAGCAGCAGGCCCTGGGCGAAGGCCGCGATGACCGATCCGGCGCAGAACGCCTTGGTCCAGATATGTTTGCTGGTCACCGCCTTGGCGCGGAACTCAAACGCCACGCCGCGGAAGATCAGGGCGAACAAGAGAAGCATGATCGGCAGGTAGAAGGCCGGCAGCGCCACCGCGTAGGCGGTCGGGAAGGCGGCGAACAGCACCGCGCCGCCGAGGATCAGCCAGGTCTCGTTGCCGTCCCAGACCGGGGCGATGGTGGCGATCATCCAGTCGCGGTCGGCCTCGCCGCGGGCCGCCGGGAACAGGATGCCGACACCGAGGTCGAAGCCGTCCAGCAGGACATACATGATGATGCCGAAGGCGATGACGCCGGCAGCGATGATCGGAAGGTCGATGGCCATCCAGTACCTCCCTATTCCGCCGGGCCGGGCTGGCGGGCGAGCTGCGGCACCGCCACCGGGCGGTCCGGCAGGGCGGTCATGTCCGGCCCCTTCGCGATCACCTTGCACAGGTAATAGAGGTAGGCGCCGAACAGCACGCCATAGACCAGCACGAACAGGGTCAGCGAGGTCGCGACCGCCGCCGCCGGGATCGGCGAGGCGCTTTCGGCGGTGCGCAGCAGACCGTAGACCGTGAAGGGCTGCCGTCCGATCTCCGCCACCAGCCAGCCGGCGATGGTGGCGATGAAGCCCGATGGGATCGCGACGACGCAGAGCCGGTGCAGCAAGCGGTCCTCGTAGAGCCGTCGCCGGAAGCGCAGCCAGACGCTGTAGCCGGCGACCGCCAGCATGAAGACGCCGATGCCGACCATCACCCGGAACGACCAGAAGACCGGCGCGACCGGCGGCTGGTCCGCGCGCGCCACCTCGTTCAGCCCCTTCACCTCACCGTCCAGCTCATGGGTCAGGATCAGGCTGGCCAGCTTGGGGATCTGGATGGCGAAGCGGTTCTCCTGCGCCTCCTGATCCGGCAGCGCGAACAGCACCAGCGGCGCGCCGCGCTCGGTCTCCCACAGCCCTTCCATGGCCGCGACCTTCATGGGCTGGTATTCCTGCACGTTGAGGCCGTGCAGGTCGCCGAGGAAGATCTGGGTCGGCGCCAGCAGGGTCGCCATCAGCAGGCCGAGCGACAGGCCGGTGCGGCCGATATCCTCGCATTGGCGCTTCAGCAGGTACCAGGCGGAGACCCCGGCCACCACGAAGGCGGTGGTCAGGAAGGACGCCACCACCATGTGCGCCAGGCGGTAAGGGAAGGACGGGTTGAAGATGATCGCCCACCAATCGGTCGGCACGAAGATGCCGTCGACCAGTTCCGCGCCGGCCGGGGTCTGCATCCAGCTATTGGCCGACAGGATCCAGAAGGCCGAGTTCAGCGTGCCCAGCGCGACCAGCAGGGTGGCCAGGAAATGCAGCCGCGGGCCGACCTTCTTCCAGCCGAACAGCATCACGCCGATGAAGCCGGCCTCCACGAAGAAGGCGGTCAGCACCTCCACCGACAGCAGCGGGCCCATCACCGGCCCGGCGATCTCGGAGAACCGGCTCCAATTGGTGCCGAACTGGTAGGACAGGACGATGCCGGACACCACGCCCATGCCGAAGGTGAGCGCGAAGATCTTCGCCCACAGCCGGTAGATGCCGACATAGACCGGGTTGCCGGTCTTCAGCCACAGCGCCTCGACGGTGACCAGGAACCAGGCGAGCCCAATGGTCAGGGTCGGGAACAGGATGTGGAAGCCGATGGTGAACCCGAACTGGATCCGGGACAGCATCACTGTGTCGAGTTCCGGCATGCGCGGGCCACCTCCTCACGGTTGCGGAACAAGGGCATCACCGTCTCGCCGAAGTATCTACATCGCGATCGGGGAAAATACAGTCCCTTCGGGCGCAATCCAGCCATGCGGAAACGGCCGAGGAAATCGCAACAAGCGGGTTGCAGCTGCAGGTTCGGCCGGATGTTAGCCCCCGGTTAAGCCGGGTACGCGACACTCATCCCATTACGACCGCCATGTCCTTATCGTCGACCATATTCGCGTCCGGACGATCATCCGGACGACCCGCCAGCGCCCATCAACGATGGAGACGCGGCCTGCCCCGGGTCTTGCCGGCGCTGCTGGCGCTGACCTGCCTGCTCCTGGCCGGGGAAAGCCGCGCCTTGTCCTGTGTCGGCACACCGGAGCCGCTGACGCTGGCGGCACTGTGCGTGGACGGCACGTGCTCCGATGTCATAACGGAGCGGCAGGAATCCTACTGGTCCTATATGTGCGGGCACGAAACCCGGCCGGTCATCGGACCGCCCGAGGCTTCATGGCCGGCCTTCGCCACCATTGCCAAGCGCTTCGGCACGCACGTCACCAGCGGGGTTTACGAAATCCGGACCGATGAGTGGTGTATCCACGCGATGGTCAGCACGAACGCCTGGGCTCAGGACCGGGCGCGCGGATGCCGGGAGCGGTCCTCGGTCCATCGGGTGTCGGAGGACCCGTCGCCGGCGGCCTTCGCGCGCGTGCGGTCGACCTGGGAATCCCGGGAGCGGCTTGGATTGGTGAGGGCGCTGCCGACCCTGTTCTTCGCGTCCACGGCGGCGATCAGCGTCGCCATGCTGGCGACCGCCTTGATCGTCGGAGCGCCGTGGGTTCTCGCAAGCCGCGCCTATGGGCATCGCGCACGGCAAGTCATGGCGCTGGTGCTTGCCATCCCTGTACAAGTGCTTGTCGGCGCCCTGGCGCTGCAGGTGGCCCGCCGCCAGCCCATGGCACTGTTCGGCGGCGACGGCGGAGGCGATCCGATGGCCGTCATTCTCATGCTGCTCTGTCTCGCGGTGCTGGTGATCTCCGCGATGCTGCAGGTCCCGGTCGCCGCCTACCACATCTGCCGATTGGCCTTCCGGCCCTAGCCGGCCGGCTGATCCAATCCGCACCTGTGATCGCGATCACAGAAACAGCTGCAGTGACAGTATCTTAATCCCCTTGGTCTCTAGATTTCGTGCGTTGCCTGCAGGGGCGGCGGGCCCCTCACAAACCACCGTCACGCCACGGAGGGCCAATGGTTTTCTTTGGATTGGAAATGCCGCTGAAGAGCTGGCTGCTGGTGTTGGCCGCGGCCGCCTTAGCGCTCATCATTCCGTTCGGGGTGATCGGCTCCATCGTGGCGCCGCTGCCCGAGCCGGTGAGCACCATCGCCGAGGTCGCGCTGGCCTATGTCGGGTTCCCGGTACTGTTGTGCTACCTGCATTCCCGCAAGGTATTTGGCCGGGGCATGGGATCGGTCTTCTTTCGGGTCTACACCTGGTTCTACCTGCTCATCGGCGTGGCCGTGATGGTCGGCGCCTTCACCGCCGAGGAAGGGTTCAACCTCGACGGCTTCATCTTCGCCGTCCTGATGCTCGCGGTCGGTGCCGGCATGCTCTGGTGGGCAGGGAGGACCAAGGCCAAATTCGCCGCCGCGGTCGAGGAGGAGGCGGTCGCCCAGGCGGCCCTCGAGCGCGAAGAGGATATCCAGCGCCAGGCGGAGGCGATCCTGCGGGCCGAAGAGATGAAGCGCCAGCAAGGCGGCGCGAAATAACGCCCAAATACGGGGACAGTATACTTATCTCGACCAAGATAAGTATACTGTCCCCGTATTTATGCAAGATAAGTATACTGTCCCCATATTTACCTGTCCCCATATTTATGACATCCTTTGTTGGAAAGGGCGCCCGGTCGGGCGCCCTTTCGTCCGATCATCCTACAGCGCGCCGCGGCCCCAGGGTCCGCGGATGGCGAAGGTGACGCCGGGGGACTGCACGTTGGCGAACAGCCAGCGGCGGTAGAAGGTGGCGCCGGCCCATTCACGACCCTGGTAGTCGCCGGCCCCGTTATTGGCCGGGTTGTCCCAGAAATTCGCCTGGGTGCCCGGGAAGACCCGGTCGATGGTGGCGATGTCCGCCTCGGTCAGCACGATCCGGTTCTCGCAGAACGGGAAGGTTTCGCCCCGCTCGCTGAGGCCGATCAGCCGCTTGGGATTGGAGCCGCCATCCTCGCAGAGGATGATGCCGCCGCGCGGGCTGACCGCCAGATTGTCCGGCCCGTCCACATCGGTCGCGTCGCTGGCCTCGTAGAGCAGATGCAGGACTTCTGCGCGCGGATCGTACTGCCAGACCTGGCCGAGCTCGGCCGGGCCGCCATCGGTGGAGACGAAGTAGATCAGCCCGTCATCCTCCCAGCAGCCCTCGCCGCGGGAGAAGATGGCGGCGTCCGGGGCGGAGTCGAAGGCGCGGCCATTGACCGCCTCCGGATCCTGGACCCGCTGCCAGGTGACGGTGAAGTAGTCGCCGACCTTCAACTGTCCGCCGCGGTTGGCCATGTCCTTGCGGGACTCGTCATTGACCACCATCGCGAACAGCTCGCCGCCATCACGCAGCAGCTCGCCCCGGCGGCGGCCCCGGCGCCACCGGCGGGTGCCGGCGCCCGGCTGGACGTATTTGTAGAAGCCGCTGGAGCCGGTGTCTTCGGTCTCGTAGACCACGCCGGTGCGGGGATCGACCGCCACCGCCTCGTGCGAGAACCGGCCGGCGGCGCGGATCGGCTGGCCGTCGCTGATGCCGAAGCCCGGCACATCGAAGATGTAGCCGTGGTTGAAGCCGTCATCCCGGTTGTTCCAGGTGTGGAAGGTCTCCTCGCAGGAGATCCAGGAATTCCATGGTGTCGGGCCGCCGGCGCAATTGCGGATGGTGCCGCCCAGGCTGGTATAGGATTCCACGAACCGGCCGCGCACCACGTCGAACAGGATGTTCGTCGTGCCGCCGAACTCGTTCATGTTGTACATGCCGCCGGGAACCAGGCACTGGTTGCTCTCGCCGGCCGACAGTTCGTGGTTGCGGACCAGCGAGATGTAGCGGCCGCGCCGGGCGCTCACCGCCATGCCGTCATGGTCGGTCGGGGTGGGACGGCCGTCGGACATGATCTGCCCGGTCCAGCCATAGGACATGTATTCGAAGCCCTCGGGCAGGGCCAGCAGCGGCAGGCCCGTATTCATGCACGGCTTGACGCTCAGCGGACCGTAATCGACGCGCCGGTCATCACCGTCGTCGTCATCATCATCGCGGTCGTTATCGTCGTCGTCGTGATCGTAGCCGTCATCATCATCGTCGTCGCGCCCGTGGGCCGACCGTGCCGCCAGCGCGGCGAACGCGACTCCGGCGCCCCCGGCCGTCAGGCCGGACGTGAGCAATCTCCTACGCGTGATATCGTCTGGCATGTCGTGCCCCACTTTTTTTGCGATCGCATGAGTGACGTCCCGGCAAGCCGGTTCGGCTCCGGGACGGCCCCGACTCGCAGGCTCGGAATCAGGACCGGGCTTCAGGCTAGGCAGTGGGCGTGATGGTCGGATGAAACGGAAAAGTCGGTTCGCGGATGGTTTTGTGACAGCGGCGGATTGGCGGCCGCCGTCGAACGAATCCCCCGTCGTGTGGGGAATGCCACAGGCCCCGCGCGCCGATCGTGCCATCCCTTGGGGACCGGCGACATGCAGGCGGGCGGCCACAAACGCATCTCCGGGACCACATTGGCGGTGGCACGATCAGACGCGGAGGACGCGAGCATGGCCTTCTCGCTGGGAAAGGCGGTCGGTGATTTCCTGATAGACGACCCAGCCATCGACCACATCGATTTCCATGTCGGGCTGAGAAACCGGCTCCATATCGACGCGGCCCAGCTGCGCGAAGTGGGACGCCTGATCAAGTCCGGTGTCTTCATGAAAGTCAAAACGGAAGACATCGAGGACGCGGCGGGGGAGTACGACCCGGATGCGAATAGCATCCACTTCGACACGACGGCGTTCTATTCGCAGTGGAACGGGTCGGACGTCCAGAAACTTCGCATCCGGTCCCTGGTCGTCCATGAGGCCACGCATGCGGTGGTCGACATGCGGCAGAAATCCGTGCTGCGGCTGCGCAACGAGGCCGCCGCCTATCTCGCCGGCGCCGTGTTCCTGCACCACCATGACGCCGTTGCCCGGGTAATGGCTGACGGTTCGGCCAAGTTCCGGAAATTCCTCACCGCGGCGGATCGGATCGCCGACCGGGAAGGGCTCTATACCAAGCGGGGCGTGCGGCTGACGCGGCGAAAGGTGCTGCCGCTGATCCGGGTGCTGAAGGACACGCCGCCCTACGACGAGCACGGGCGCCTGGAACGGTCGACTGCCGACGGCCTGAGTATCGGAAACGGCGTCGTCGACTTTCCATTCGACTAGCGCCTGCCGGGCGTTCGGCGCAGCAAGGCCACGCCGCCCTCAGAGATGCGCGGCGAGCCACTCCAACGTGGTCGGCAGCATCAGCTCGTCGAGCACCGCCGGGCCGGTGAAGGCGCCCCAGACATGGTCGGTCTCGAACACCGCCAGCTTCTCGACGCCGTCATGATAGTCGAGCAGCACCTGGCCGGAGGCCGGCTGCGGCGCGACGACGGTGTCCTGGGCGCCCACGACCACCAGCAGGGGCCCGGGATAACCCGCCACTGCCGCGATCGGGCTGGTCGTCACCAGCTCATGATAGAAGGCGGCCTTGAGCACCGTCTCCGGTCCCCAGGGAAGTGTCGCGGTGATCTCGGTCTCGGCCGGGCTGGCCAGCGCCTGCTGCACCAGTTCGGCGCCGAGGATGCCGGAAAAGGTCTGGATCGGATGCACGACGGGCGCCCAGAGCACGACCGCGTCCAGCTCGGGCCGCGCCTCGGCCAGATGGCTGGCCACCAGCCCGCCCTGGCTCCACCCAAGCACCGCCATGCGCCCGGCATCCACCCGGTCGCTGGCCTTCAGCCAGTCCACGGCGGCGATCGCATCGGCGATCTGGCCGCTGAAGGTGGTGTCGGCCCAGGCGCCCTCGGACTCGCCCGAGCCGCGGAAGTCGATCCGCAGGCTTGCATAGCCGGCCTCGGCCAGCACCCGGGCGGTGCGGGAGAACACGCCCTCCTCGGTCTCGGCAACGCCCAGCTCGTCCCGTGATCCGGTGAAGCCGTGGAGCATGAGCACGACCGGCGGGTTCGCGATCCCGTCCGGTGTCTCCAGCGTGCCGATGACGGCCTGGCCGCCGACGGCGATCGAAACCGTCTCCTCGGCGGCCTGGGCGGCCCCTGCCGCCAGGATGAACCCCGGGACGAGCACCGCCCGAACCATTGCGTGTGACCGTCTTGGCATCGCTCTCCTCCCCATCCGCCGGCGCCGAGCGCGCTATTTGATCTCCCAGAACTTGATCTGCTTGGAGTCGTTCAGGTCGGAGACCCAGCCGAAGAACTCGCTGATGCTGCGCATCCACATCGACCCGCCGGTGAGCCTGGAGCCGTTCCACAGATCGATATGGTCGCCGCTGCGGTTGGCGAAGGTCTCCTTCTTCCGCTGCCAATAATCCTTGAAGAAGATGATGCCGGTCCGTCCGTCGAGAACCTTCTGGAAGCTGCCAGGCGGAATGTCCTCGGTCTTGCCGATGAAGGGCTTCTGGCGCTTGCCGAGCCAGGCCGCCATGTCCTCCGCGCGCAGGAAATGGTGCGGCTTCTTATGGCTCCAGCAACGCGCCCGTCCCGGCACCTCGAAGGCTACCGTGGACTGGATCAGGCACTCGCTGAGCTTGATGGCGCAGTAGTTCTCGAACGCGTTGTCAGCCTTGCCGGTCTGCTTGTTGAAGCACTTCTTCGCCAGCGAGTCATCGTGAGGGAACTTGTCCCAGAGCGTTGAGAACGTGGGCACGACCCTCGATCCGTACCATTGCCAATGCGTAGAGGCACCATCTTATCGGAACTCCAACTTGGGAAGAAGCCGTGCGGCGGTTCCAGTCGCCCGAACCCAGCGATCGCAAACCATAGCAGGGCACTTCGAACTTACCCCGATTGCGCCAAGGATCTGAGGGGGGCAGATACGATTGACTTCCGGGGATCAATCGTTTCTGACCCCATTTGATTTCCTAGAAGGAGTTGTCTATCGAAGCTTTGACCACTGTACCGCACCTATGGCAGCTAAATAGTCTCCACCATTCGAAACTGATATTGAGAAAGAACGACTCGAGTTTCGCTCGTATCTCACAGAAAATTCGGAATTGTTGAGTGCCTCTGCTTTAGCATTAAATCTATGATCAAACTCTGATTCTGAACTAACGACGTACTTCACGTTCGGAGTCACGATTATTCGGTCGACAATCATTTTGTCGTCATCCATCACTGTAGCGACTTGAAGATCATCACCCTCGTATCTATCATATAACTGTCGCAAATATCCTTCTGGAATTTGCTCTAGCTTTGTTCCCTCACCGAATTCAACTTCCACGCGCCTAATCTTGCTATAGTCAATCTCTAATCCTACACTTGCTGGCGCCCCTGGAAATTCGGCCTTCAGGTTACCTCCTAGGCTCTTATCTATTTTGAGTGTCTGGCTAACATTGGCCAAGTCGGTTCCAATTATTGCATTCGCGTGAGTGTCAATTATTCCACCCGCCTCTACAAGCTTATCGATAACGATTCCTGGGCGGAAATAGTGTTCTGGGAATGGATACTCCTTCAACCCAAGAAATCCATAGTCGCCTTCCTTAACGATCGAGCCAAGAAGCCTTCGAGTCGGTGTATTAGCTCCTGCCTCCCTGAGGACTTTTAGGTAGAACACCTTTCCAAGGCCCCGAAAGTGTTTTGAAGAGAAGTAGTAATCTGCGCGCGACATAGTATCTCCAATATCAAAGCCAAATGAACGGCACTACCTAACTATACTTTTAAGGGATACACAACAAATTTTACACTTATTAGTTAGCAAGCTAACATACAAAGCGCTTATATCGCGACTAACTTAGTCATTCTGCAATCTATTGTTGCCACAGACCTGGGCTGCGACAATCGGACCAGAGCCAACGCCAAAGCGTGATTACCGAGCCCTTTGGGATCGCCTCGCTTTCTCCCGCAGCACGAATTTCTGGATCTTGCCCGTCGAGGTCTTGGGCAAATCCCCGAACACCACCGTCTTGGGGCATTTGAAGTGGGCCAGGTTCTCGCGGCAGAAGGCGATGATGTCGGCTTCGGTGGCCTCGGCGCCGGGCTTCAGTGTGACGAAGGCGCAAGGGGTTTCGCCCCATTTGTCGTCTGGTTTGGCGACGACGGCGGCTTCCAGGACGGAGGGGTGGCGGTAGAGGGTGCCTTCGATCTCGATGGTGGAGATGTTCTCGCCGCCGGAGATGATGATGTCCTTGGAGCGGTCCTTGAGCTCGATATAGCCGTTCGGGTGCATGACGCCGAGGTCGCCGGTGTGAAACCAGCCGCCGGCGAAGGCGGCTTCGGTGGCGGAGGGGTTCTTCAGGTAGCCCTTCATGGTGATGTTGCCGCGCATGAAGACCTCGCCGATGGTCTCGCCGTCGGGCGGGACCGGCGCGATCGTTTCCGGATCGGCGACGATCAGGCCTTCCTGAACCGGATAGGTGACGCCCTGGCGGGATTTATGAGTTGCCTGCTCGGCCGGCGGCAGGGCGTTCCAGTCCTCATGCCAGGCGCAGACGGTCGCCGGGCCGTAGACCTCGGTCAGGCCGTAGACATGGGTGATGTCCAAGCCGAGGCCGACCATGCCCTCCAGCACCGCGGCCGGCGGGGCCGAGGCGGCGGTCATCATGCGCACCTTGTGGTCGAAGGACCGGCGCTGGTCCGCCGGGGCGTTGAGCAGCAGGCCCATGACGATGGGCGCGCCGCACAGATGGGTGACTGTATGGTCGGCGATGGCGTCGTAGATCGCCTTGGCCTCCACCCGCCGCAGGCAGACATGGGTGCCGGCCATGGCGGTGACCGTCCAAGGGAAGCACCAGCCGTTGCAGTGGAACATCGGCAGCGTCCACAGATATGTGGGATGGTGCGGCAGGGCCCAGGTCAGCACGTTGCCGACCGCGTTCATGTAAGCGCCGCGATGGTGGTAGACGACGCCCTTGGGGTTGCCCGTCGTGCCCGAGGTGTAGTTGAGGGCGATTGCCTGCCATTCGTCCTCCGGGCCGGACCAGGCGAAATCGGGGTCGCCGGTCTCCAGCAACGCCTCGTAATCCATCTCGCCCAGCAACTCGCCGCCTGTGCCCAGCGGGTCGTCTACGTCGATCACCAGCGGGCGGTTGGAGGATTGCGCCAGGGCGGCGGAGACGATCGCGGAGAACTCCCGGTCGGCGATCAGCACCTTGGCCTCGCCATGCTCCAGGATGAAGGCGATGGTTGCCGGGTCGAGGCGGATGTTGAGCGCGTTCAGCACCGCCCCGGCCATGGGCACGCCGAAATGCGCCTCCATCAGCTCCGGCGTGTTGGCGGCCATGACGGCCACCGTGTCGCCCAGACCGATGCCACGCCGCGAGAGGGCCGAGGCCAGCCGGCGGCAACGATCATAGGTCTCCCGCCAGGTCCGTCGCGTCGGCCCGTGGATGACGGCGGTGTGGTCGGGAAACACCGATGCCGTGCGCGGCAGGAACGACAGCGGCGACAACGGGACGTAGTTCGCCGGCGTCTTGTCCAGTCCGGTCTCGAATGGATTCGCCGTCCGCGCCATGGCCGGCCCCCTCCCTGTCATGATCTCTTCGTTTTCCCGCCATCATAGCCCAGGCGCGGACTCCACGGAGCCTCGACGCGCGGCAAGGGTTGTTCGGGCAAACCTCACCCCACTCCGTCATTCCCGCGAAGGCGGGAATCTCGAGACGCAGACGCCATGGCCCATCGAGATTCCCGCCTTCGCGGGAATGACGGAATGGGGATGAACGAAAGGGACGGCTAAGTCCCGGAAAGTCCTGGCGGAAGCGGCCCGGCTACAGGTATCGCGTGCAATTTCTGCTTAAAAACCGCACTATTCCGCCCATATTTCGCCTGTGATTCGACTGCTGTAACGAGAATTCGGGGGACGCATGCAGGATTTCCAGACGTCGATCAAAAAATTCGAGGCGGAGGTTGCCGAGGCGGAAAAGCGTTCGGCCGAAATTTCCACCGCCTTTGCCGGGGTCGACGTCGCCAAGACCGACACGCTGGCCATCGATATCGAGAACGCGACCCTGGAGCAGGTCGACGCGCACGCGGAGTCGATGAATGGCAACATCGCCGATCTGATCATCAGCCTGGACGAGGTGACGGCCGGATTCTCCAAGGAATTCAGCTCCATGCGGGAGAAGACCGGTTGGGAGACCGTGGTCGGCTGGTTCTCCAGCGCCAAGGCCGATTCCATGCGCGCCGAACGTATCCGCTTCGCCAGCATCGACGAGAACCTGCAGGATCTGATCGGCAAGTCGAACACCATCGTCTCGATCCTCCAGGGCCAGCTGGCCAGCCTCAGCGACCAGAAGACCAAGGTCGAGGGCAACCTGACCCGCACCCTGGACGAGCGCGAGCGGGTGGTCGCCGAGCTGGAAGGGCTGCGCGGCGAGCTGCAGGCGCTGGACCCGAAGATCATCGACCTGGAGAACCGCGTCTCCATGGCCACCGATCCGGCCGAGCGCACCAAGCTGGAGACCGAGCTGGCCGCCATCAACACCCAGCACAACGAGCTGGTGCAGAACGAGCAGGTGCTGATCGCCCGGTCCCAGACGCTGGAGACCTATATCGAGAAGGGCAAGACCTGGATGGATTCGCTGCAGAACCAGGCGGCGACCCAGATGGTGCTGATCAACAAGCTGGAGACCGACACCAAGCAGCGCGTGATCCTCTACGACGCCCTGACCAAGTCGCTGAAGACCGCGCAGCAACAGGAGGTCGCCCACAAGATCAACGAGATCGGCACCGAGACCGACAAGGAGGCGCAGGTCGCCATGGCGGCGATCGGCTCGGCCACCCAGTCGCGCATCGCCGACATGATGGAAAGCCACGAGGACAACATCGTCTTCGCCCGCAAGGTGCTGGAGGAGAAGGCCAAGGCGGATGAGCGCTTCGCCCGCCGCTTCGCCAAGGTCGTCGAGAAGCACGACGCCAACCTTTACGGCCAGGCGAACTGACGTGGCCGCATTGACCTCGCGGAGAGCACTCCTGCGCTGACGGCGAACGGACGATAGCCCGTGCCCGGCACCCCCCTTGTCATCGACGACCGCGAGGCCCGTCGCAGCTATTTCCGCACCTTCGTCGACATCATCGCCCGCTGCCGCGCCAAGCCGGTCGAGCTGATCGCCCAGCAGCGCAAGGGTGCCCTGTCGCTGCTCGAGCACACCGGCATCGACGACTACCTCGACCGGCTGAGGACCAGCTTCGCGGCGCTGTCGGCGCGGCATCGCCGAGTCCAGCCCGGCGGCAAGAATGCGGCCGGGCTGACCATCGACCGCAGCGATTCCGGCTACCCGGTGTTCCAGGAGTTCCTCCAGCTCGGCGTCGATCTCGGCGAGGCGCGCCAGGTGCTGACGTCACTGCCGACGCGCCGGGCCCTGAAGGCGGAAATGCTGGACCATTTGCTGACCCAGCGTACCCTGCCGCGCCGGCAACAGGCCCAGATGAGCCGGCGGATCTATTGCGAAATCCTGGCCGAACGGCCGCCCTTCCTGACGGTGAACGAGCCGGACATCCTGCAGGTCGGCGAACGCAGCGCCGACCGCCGCGCCTATCTGATGCATTGGGCGGTCTACGACTCCCACCGCAACATGCCCAACATCTACCTGCTGGGCCTGGAGGATTCCGGTGCCCAGCCGCTGTTCAACGACGAGCGCCGCCGCACCCGGCTGAAGGAACATCTGACCGCCCAGTCGCTCTCGACCCTGAAGCTGCTGACCATCGCCCGAGGCATCGACAAGGACTTCCCCGACATCCATCCCAAGCGCCTGCGCCGCATCCATTTCGGGCCGATGTACTCGAACCGCTTCACCCGCCACGCCGATGTGGTGCAGGACCTGCTGTCGGAGCCTCAGCCCGGGTCGGAGCAGGACTGGATCTTCTGCTGGACCGTCGAGAGCCTGCGCTCGAAGGGCTCGTCCGTCCGGGATTCCGGGCTGTTCAGCCGCACGGTCAGCGAGGTCTTCGACGTGGACGTGCATGCCCGGGAAGAGATCGACGCCGGCGCCAGCAAGGTCGAGCGCGGCATGATCCTGCCCTACCGCCCCTATCAGCGGCTGGTCGAGCGCGACCTGCCCCAGCTCCGGCCGCTGCGCAAATACGTCGTCGGCCCGGACGGGCTGGTCCTGAAGCAGGGCTGAGCCCGCCAGTTGGAGGACGCTACCGCATGACCGCGCAATCGCTGATCGAGATCAAGGAATCGGAGATCCGCAAGCACTACGCCCAGGCGTATCAGTTGCTCAGCGGCTTCGACTACGCGCCGCGCTTCGGCACGGCGGGGGCCAGCGCGCCGGCCACCGGCGGTCGGTCGCCGGGCATTCCGGGCCGCCGCCGCTTCCGCTCCACCACCCCCGGCCTGTCGACGTCGGGCGCTTCGGCCGCCGCCGTGTCCTTCGCCAACCGGGTCCACGCGGTGGACGAGGAGGACCCGCTGCAAAGCGAGACCGAGGCGCATGTGCTGCGCAGCGCGCGGCGTGCCGTCGCCGTCGCGGAGGCCGTGGTCGCCCTCTATGCCGAGCTGACGCCCTTGCAGCAGATGCTGCAGCAGAACAAGCAGGGACGCCTGGCCGACGCCCAGAAGGCGGAGTTCTCCGAGCTGCTTTCGGCGGCATCCATCGTGGCGCTGTTCACTTTCGCCAACATGCTGGGCTTCCTGACCCGTGGCAGCGGCGAGCCCAACGCGCAGGAGATCGAGATCGGCGATGCCGAGGAGATCGTGCTCGACGACCCGAACACGGCGCTGAAGGGCGCGATCTGGGAGCTGGACCAGAAGGTCGCCCTGCATGCCGATGGCGACGCCAAGCTGGTGCCGGTGGTCGACGCCTATGCCGAAACCCTGATGAACGCGATTGCGCTCAGGGCCGCCGGCGCCCACCATCTCGACGCCTTCGTCGCCCGCACCTACCGGGTCGAGGCCGACGATTTCCAGATCGACGGCTTCACCCCGGCCCGCCGCGCCGCCGCCCAGACCCTGACCATGACCTTCAAGAAGCCGGAGGAGGTGGTCGGCAACCACATCGCCAAGCATCAATGCCTGAAGCTGGCCAAGATGCTGATGGCCTATGATTTCGACCGCCAGCTCAACCCCTTCGTAGAGCTCGGCGGCTTCATCTTCACCTTCCTGGGCGACGGCAAGCCGGGCACCGGCAAGACCACGCTGATCCAGATGCTGGCCGGGCTGTTGAAGGATTACTGCGACGCCGCCTCATACCCGTTCCGCTATGAGAACCTGTCCAGCGAGGCGATCGATTCCTATCAGGGCAAGTCGGCCCAGAACGCCAAGGCTTTCATCCAGAAGGTGCTGGACCCGCATGTCATTGGCCTCGGCACCATCGACGACATCGACCAGATCGCCGGCCGCCGCGGCGACCGGAATTCCTCCGCCGGCCAGCAGGAGATCACCGCCGTCCTGATGGAGTCCTTCGCCGGCGCCAACACGGTGGTGCGCGGGAATTGCAGCTTCGGCATGTTCTCCAACTACCCGGAGAATGTCGACGATGCGCTGCGCCAGCGGGCTGGCGCCCGCTTCCTGGTCGACGGGCCGCAGACCGAGGCCGACTACATCGACATCCTTCACCTGCTGCTGGGCTCCAACCACAAGATCCCGGTCGGCAAGCACGACCTGTACAGCGCACAGGAGCTGCGCCGCGCCGTCTCGGAATCCTACGAGAAGCACAGCCGGCCGGCCGAGCCGCAGCTTCAGGAGATCCTGCAGGCGGTGGACAAGCGGCACGGCACGCTGGATACCATCGCCAAGCTGGGCGCCTATCTGAAGGCGATCCAGGAGGCCGACGAGCGCTTCACCGGCCGCGCCATCAAGAACATCACCGATGCCGTCAAGGTGCGGGCGATGGATGTGGAACTGCCGGATGAGTGGATGGAGAACCCGGAGCTGTTCCTGGCGAAGGATTTCGACACCAAGTCGAGCATGATCGGCGAGCTGATGAACCCGATTACCCACGAGATGCTGCTGCAGGAGATCAACCGCTACGCCGACGCCGAGCTGCGCTACGCCAACGTCTCCGACGAATCCGCCATCGACGGCATGGTCCGCGACCTGCACCTGCAGACCGAGGCGCGGCGGCGGTTCGCCGGGCCCGATAGTTGATGGAAACGGCATGCAGACGCAACCAAGCCCCCTCACCCTCCCAACGCTTCGCGTCGGGTCCCTCCCTCTCCCACAAGGGGAGAGGGGGTCAATTCGGCCGCGTTTGGTAGATACCCCTCTCCCCTTGTGGGAGAGGGAGGGACCCGCGCGTCAGCGTGGGAGGGTGAGGGGGCTGCCGCCGCCAGCACCTGTCCTAGGCCGGACGGAGAGGCGATAGCAGCATGCACCGGCTGGCCGAGAACGACCTGATCTACGGGAACCTGTTCGAGGTTTCCACGCCGGTCCTGCGGGACCGGTACAACGCGGCTCTGGCGCTGCTGCACGGCCGGCCGACGGCGCTGGAGCGCTTCCGCATCGACCAGAGCGGGTACTCCCCGGAGATCGCCGAGGAGCTCGACGATCCGAGCTATCTCAACCCCCAGGGCTGCAACCGGATGTTCATCCTGCTGACGGTGGAGCAGGCCTATCTGCCGCTGCTGGACGCCACCTTCTCGTGCAGCCGGGACATTCTCAAGCGCTTCATCTCCGACAACCGGGAGGCGCTGTTCGGGCTGACGGCCCGCGACGCCGTCTTCGGGGAGCTGGAGGATTCGGTCTACAAGATCAGCAACCTGGCCGACATCACCGCGATCAAGAACATCCGGGTCAAGGTGCGCACGCCGCGCAAGCTGGTCACCAAGGCCCACCGCCTGATCCGCCACATCGAGGATTTCGAGCACAGCGACACCGCCTGGAACGACGACGCGCAGCTCAACGAGATCATCACGCTGGCCGAGGCGGTCGGCGACATCCGTGCCCACCCGCTGATCCCGCAGATGCTGCGCTACGAACACACCGATTTCTACACCTCCCATCTCGACGGGCTCTACGTCTTCAACGCCACCCGCAAGCCGACCCTGGTCCATTGCGGCGGCGGCGATGCGGCCGTGAAGGCGCATACCGACCGGACGACCGGCTTCCGCCACATCCCGCTGTCCGACCGGAAGGCGCTGGCCAGCTTCCTGATCGGCGACGGGCTGGTCGAACGCATCCTCGACCGCGAGGACCCGGACCCGCTGGAGGTCCTGTTGGAGAAGCTGGACCTGATCGCGCTCGCCCATGCCGGCGAGGCCGCCGATGCGGACGAGATCGAGCATTACGACCCGGTGGCGCTGCGACGCTACGTGCAGAACACCATCCACGACCTGCCCGACGCGTTCCACGAACTGCAGCGGGTGGTGCGCGGCATCGAGCAGGGTGGCACAGCCCCGTCGCTGGAGCCGGAGGATGACGGCTTCTTCTACCTCTACCGCTCCAGCCGCCATAAGGACCGCGACCTGGTAAACCATCTGCTGGCGCGGCTGACCCCGCTGGACTGCCGGCAGATGTTCATCTGCAACAAGGAGCGGTTCTACGAGCTCTACGAGAGCTGGCCCGACCATCGGCGCACGCTTGTCGCCGACTACCTGGCCCGCCACTACCAGGGCCGCCAGAGCGAAATCTGGGAACGGCTGTACGGCCATAACCCGGATGCCCGGGGGCCGTGGGGGAAACGGAAATGAGGGCGCGGATGAGATGGCCCGATCGCGGGACCGGCCCCCGACCAAAAATATACATCGTCATTCCCGCGAAGGCGGGAATCCAGTGTTCCAGATCACGACGCTTTAGACATCGTGAAATCTGGATTCCCGCCTTCGCGGGAATGACGATGGTGAGTGGGGTGAAATGACGACAGGCAAGAGCATCGGCCGGCACGTCGTACCCCCCGCCACGCGGAACCAATGGAGGGCCGAGCCGTGAGGTACTTCACCTGGGGGATCAGGATCCTGCTGGTCGTGCTGCTGCTCGGCTTCCTGGACTTCTACCTGCCGTCCAATGACGTGGTCCGGATCGTCGACACCGATGTGAAGCGCATGAACGTGGTGTCGCGGGACTTCGTGGAGGAGGACGCGGTCAACACCTCGTTCCTCACCCGCGACGTGCGCTTCGTCAACGCGGTCTGGCCGGACGGCCGGCCCCGGGTCTACCGCAACGAGGAGACCGGCTGGGGCTTCCCGTTCTACTTCAAGTTCGATTCCGGCAACCTGCAGACCGAGGCGCAGGACATGCGCTCCACCGTCGAGGCGCCGAACTGGGTGGTGGTCCGGCATTATGGCTGGCGCATCGAGATCTTCTCGATGTTCCCCAACGCGGTGAATGTCAAACCGGCGCCGGGCGCGGACCATTACCCGATCCCGATCTTCCGCATCGTGTTCTTCTTCTGGCTGGCGGTGGCGGTCCTGGCCCTGTGGTGGGCCTGGCGGCGCTTCCGCGAACGGGTCTGGGACCCGTTCATGGAGAAGCTGGCGCTGGACCAGCGCTTCGACAACGCCTCGAACTCCGTCACCCAGCTCTGGCGCTGGACCAAGGCCAACCGCCAGGACCGCCGGGAGGAACGGCGCAGCCGATACGGCCAGGGGCGGCGTCCCTAGGCCGCGCGACAGATAGTTTCGTATTCCCGGTTGACTCTCCACACCCTTTGGATGTATCCACCCCGTCCCCATCGCGGGGACGACACGCAACAACGGACGCGAACCATGGCGTTTGGATCGATAGATCGATTGCCCAGGCAATCAGGCACGAACGGGGCCTGACACGCGCGTTGCGTCGTGTCCTGCCCTGACACAGTCACGAGACGGAGGGCAGGACCGTGAAATCACCACACGGAACATAGGAACAGGCCGGGGAGTTACGGGGACAGTCCCTTTATGGGGACAGTATACCTAACTCGCGCTGCAGTTAGGTATACTGTCCCCATAAAGGGACTGTCCCCGTAACTCCCCGGCTTCATTGGACGGTACGTTGGGTGCGACCTCAGCGGTACGGGTTCTGTAGACCCGGCCGGCGCGCTTGGCTCCCCGTAATGGGCCTTGCGCGTGTCGAGGGCAATCCCGGGCTCCCCAAGGAGTCCCGTGCCTGTCGGTGGGTGTAGCTCAGTTTGGCGAGAGCGCCGGAGCCGGACTCCGGAGGTCGTGGGTTCGAGTCCCATCACCCGCACCATGGATGTAGCTCAGACAGGAAGAGCACAGGGTTTCCACCCTTGGAGTCGGGGGTTCAAATCCCCTCATCCGCCTGACTCGGGATCAGGTTTCGCAATAACGCGAACATCCAATGAAGGGTGCCGGAAGACGTCCAGGCGTCGTCACCAGACCGCGAGGCTTCGGCCGCGCGGCGAGGCGGCGGGGCCGGGTGGAACGGTGTTCCGAATGCTCTCGATCCGCCGCCGGCGCGTCCGCGCAAGGCGGGCGGGCACGCCGGTCCGGCCCCTGATGTCCCCGGACGTCATGCCGGCCGGCACCCCCGCCCACCACCCGCGAACGCAAGGGCGGCGCCGAGGGCATCCGCACCGGACCGCCGGGCGTCTTCCGGTCATCCTTTGAACGCAGGGCACCGACGTACGAAACGGACAGGAACGTTGATTGCGGATCGGGGAGTCTTTCGGAAGACCCCTCACCCTCCCATGGCTTCGCCACGGGCCCCTCCCTCTCCCACAAGGGGAGAGGAGCAATTGGCCGCCGGCGATTGCCGAGCCCCCTCTCCCCTTGTGGGAGAGGGAGGGGCCCGCGAAGCGGGAGGGTGAGGGGTCCAAGGGACAGCTCCCCGAAAGGTCCGCAGAACTGGGAGAAGGATCATGGTTTGGAAGACCGAGCGGATCGCGGATTACGAGCTCGGCCTGATGTATCGGGACCGGGCATTCCGGAAGGTTCTGGAGCCGGGCGTGCACCGGTTCGCGCCGGGCCAGGGCAAGCTTGAGCTGCGGCGGCTGGACCTGCGGCAGATGCCGGTGAAGGACTTCGCGCTGGCGGCCCTGGTGCTGACGCACCGGGCCCTGGTCGACGAGTACTTCGTCGTGGTCGACATGGGCGACACCCAGGTCGGCGCGGTGTTCGCCGACGGCAAGCTGGTCGACATGGTCGGCCCGGGCGGCGTGGCGTTCTACGCCAAGCGGCTGCGGAAGATGACCGTCGAGGTCTATGACGTCGCCGCCGAGATCGCCGTGCCGGATACGCTGGTGTTGCCGGCGGCACTGGCGGGGCCGGGCACCTGGCTGTCCGCCACCAAGCTGGTGCTGACCGCCGAGGTGCCGAGCGACCATGTCGGTCTGTTGTCCGTCGACGGCGTGCTCGACCGGCAGCTGGCCCCGGGCCGGTACGCCTTCTTCAAGGCGGTCCGGAAGGTCAGCGTGGCCCTGCTCGACCAGCGGCTGCAGACCCTGGAGGTGACCGGCCAGGAGGTGTTGACCCGGGACCGGATCGGTCTGCGGGCCAACATCACCGCCGTCTACCGGATCGTCGATCCGGTCAAGGCGGTGTCCGCCACCGCCAAGCTGCAGGACTACCTGTACAAGGAGCTGCAGTTCGCGCTCCGGCAGGTGGTCGGCACCCGGACGCTTGAGGAGGTGCTGGGCGACAAGCTCGGCATCAACGAGGCGATCGCCGAGCGGCTGCTGCCGAACCTGGGTGACGCCGGTCTCGAGGTCCCGTCCGTCGGCGTGAAGGACATCATCCTTCCGGGCGACGTTCGGGAGCTGATGAACCGGGTCATCGAGGCGGAGAAGACCGCCCAGGCGAACGTCATCAAGCGACGGGAGGAGACCGCGGCCACGCGGTCCCTGCTGAACACCGCCAAGCTGATGGAGGACAACCCGGTCCTCTTGCGGCTGAAGGAGCTGGAGGCGCTTGAGAAGGTGTCCGAGAAGGTCGGCAACGTCATCGTCGGCAACGGCATGGATGGCGTGCTGGACGATCTGGTCCGGATCAAGCCGCGCAATCGAAAGGAGGGTAAGTGAGAGAGGGCCGGAACCTGGCGACAGGTTCCGGCCCCTCTTGCTTTTTGTACCGGGTGGTTCGGCGCTGGCTTAGCCGTCCTCATCCTTCGACAGGCTCAGGATGAGGGTGATGGTGGCGCCGATAGTCCAGAAAACACCCTCATCCTGAGCCTGTCGAAGGATGAGGACGGCTAAGCCAGGACGGGTTGTCTCACCGAATGCGCCATTCCCAGCCAATCCAATGCAACCAGCTATTGTAGGGTGTCGAGCGCCGTGGCGCGTCGCCCTGCGGCCTTGGATTATCGGAGTCGAGATCTTGACGGACAGCAAGGCTGGGATCGAGGCGATCGATCTGAAGACCGCCCGCCGATGGTATGCGGAAGGACTGCGGTTCCAGGCGCCGGCGCGCTCGGACGGCGTCGTCGCCGCCTTCGCCGCGGTGCCGCGGGAGGCATTTCTGGGGCCGCCGCCCTGGCGGCTGTTCTCCGGCGGCCGCGACCACGGGCCGATGCAGACCGACGATCCGCGCGACCTGTATCACGACATCCTGGTGGCGATCGATCCGGCCCGCGACCTGAACAACGGCCAGCCGAGCCTGTGGGCCTATCTCTACGACCGGCTCGACCTGAAACTCGGCGAACGGGTCTGCCATGTGGGCGCCGGCACAGGCTACTACTCGGCCATCCTGGCGGAGATCGTCGGGCCGGACGGTCATGTCGAGGCGGTGGAGTTCGATGAGGAACTGGCCGAACGGGCGCAGGCGAACCTGGAGAACTGGCCCCAGGTCCGGGTCGTGGCGGGCGACGGCCGGACCCATGATCCCGGCCCGCGCGACGCGATCATCGTCAATGCCGGGGTGACCGCGCCGGAGGCATTGTGGCTCGATTCCCTGGCCGAGGGTGGCCGGTTGCTGGTACCGCTGACCGGCCAGGAGGGCTGGGGCAACTTCTTGCGCGTCATCCGGCACGGAGCGCGGTTCAGTGCGCGCTTCGTCAGCCAGACCGGCATCATCCATTGCGCCAGCGGGCGCGGCGCGGCAGCGGCGGATCGGCTTGTGGCGGCCTATCGCCGGCCGGCCATGCTCGGCATCAAGGCGGTGAATTCGCTGCGCCGCGACGCCCATGAGCGCGGCCCGGGCTGCTGGCTGCATGAGGATGGGTACTGTCTTTCCACCCTGCCCGCCGACGCGACGGAGCGGTAGACTGGCGCCAGTCCCGGCCGCGTGCATTGCGGCACCGCCGGAACTCGATCGACACAGCCGAGCCATCCATGAACGCCGACCAGATCCTGAACATCGCAGAAGCCGTCGCCGCCGATACCCTGGCCGGGATGACCGAGGACCGGTTGCTGGACCGGTTCTGCACCCGGCTTGTCGAGGCCGGTCTACCGTTGCACCGGGTGATGCTCGGCGTCGACACGCTGCATCCGATGCTGGATGGGCGGACCTTCGAGTGGCGCGACGATCTGGAAGCCATCGACGCCATCGACTACCGGCGCGGCGACGCCGCCGTCGATCCGGAGAGCTGGACGACGAGCACCTTCCACCACATGTGGGAGGCGCGCCAGCCGGTGCTGCGCCGGCGCCTGGACCACACCTATCGGATGGGCGAATTCCCCATCCTTGATGAGCTGATGCAGGGCGGCGCCTCCGACTATCTCGCCCTGCTCTGCTTCCTCGGCGACGCGGCGCAACTCGGCGAGATCGACTGTATCTACTCCTCCTGGACGACCCGCCATCCGGGTGGCTTTTCCGATGCGCAAGCTGCGGCGCTGGAGCGCCTGCTGCCCTGCCTGGCCGCCGCCATCCATGGCGCCTGCATCGCCTATACCTCCGATACGCTGATGCACACCTATCTTGGCAAGGACGCCGGCGACCGGGTCCTGCGCGGCCATATCGAACGCGGCGCGGCGGAGACGATCCGGGCGGTGATCTGGTACAGCGACCTGCGCGGCTTCACCCGCATCGCCGACACCGCGCCGCCGGACCAGACCCTGGCGCTGCTGAACGACTATGCCGACTGCGTCGTGACCGCGGTCCATGCCCAGGGCGGGCAGGTGCTGAAATTCATCGGCGACGGCATCCTGGCGATCTTCGACCTGGCCGGGGACGGCGACGGCTGCACCCGCGCCCTGGACGCCGCCCAGGACGCCCTAGGGCAGATCACGACCCTGAACGGGCAGCGCGAGGCCGACGGCCTGCCCGTTACCGGCCTCTACCTGTCGCTGCATGTGGGCGAGGTGCTGTACGGCAATATCGGCAGCCGCGACCGGCTCGACTTCACCGTCGTCGGCCCTGCCGTCAACGAGGCTGCCCGCATCTGCACCATGTGCCGCGGGCTGGAGCGCGACGTGATCGTCTCCGCCGCCTTCGCCGAGGCCTCCGGAGAAAGCCGAAAGCGCCTGGTCTCGCTCGGCCGCTACGCCCTGCGCGGCGTCCGCCGGCCCAAGGAACTGTTCACGCCGGAGCCGGAGGCCTAGCGGGAACTCGGCCGACGCGGCTTGCTCGCCGCACAGCCTACCCGCCGCAATCCTGTTCCAGGTCCAGCAGGGTGTAGGTGAACCGGTTGCCGTGGCGGCTGCGGAACCCCTTCACGATGCGCATGAATTTCACGAAGTCCCGAGGATCCTGGATGACCTGGCAGCCCGCGGAATAGGCGCCGACCTCCTGCAGGACGTCCTTCCAGTGCGCGCGATGGATGTTGATGCCGTAGTACCCGCGGTGCTCCTTGCCGCTCGCGTCAAGGATCGTGTCCTTGTTCTTGTCGCGGTAGACCGTGACCTTGTGGATCTGGACAAGGGCATCGTATCTCCCGTGCTTGCCGATCGCATAGGCGCCGCGGTACTGCCCGGGCTTCAGGATCGCCGTTCCGCCTTTTCTCCACGCGGAACTCAGAGGCTTCAACAGGTACTTGGCGCTCGGATCCGTCGTCGCGGGATAGGCGCGAAACTGCCACTCACCATGCCGCTTCCAGAACAGCGTGATCCAGTCGTCGAATTGGCCGGCTTTTCGGTTGCGCGATCGCAAACCGACGATGTTGAGCCGCCAGCGGCCGCTCTCGTAGATCTTGTACCCGCGGGACCGCATGGCCGTCTTGATGCGGTCCAGGCGCGGCACGCCCTGGCGGTCGGGCACGCCCTCGAGCAAATGCGCGCCGTAGCAATCATCGGCAAAGAACCGGTGATAGTTACCGCAGATCCGGTCCTCCAAGAGATGCATCTGAGGAAATGACACAGCCTTCTCCAGCGTTTCGTTCGCGCGGCATCCGCGCAAAAGCCGGAGACTGGCCGGACCCTGTCACACGTTTCTGACCGAACTGCCGCACGGCCCGGCCAAACGCATGCGTACGCCTGGCCGAAGAGCCGTCACACGACCCGCAGCGCCGACTTCGTGATCGGGAGGGTGCGGATGCGCTCGCCGGTGGCCGCGAAGATGGCGTTGGCGAGGGCGGGGATCGCGGGCGGCAGGCCGGGCTCGCCGACGCCGCCGGGCGGTTCGCTGCTCGGCACGATATGGGTCTCGACCGCCGGGGCCTGGGCCATGCGGAGCATGTCGTAGTCGTAGAAGTTGGACTGGACGACCCGGCCTTCCTCCACGGTGATCTCGCCGTACAGGGCGGCGGTCAGGCCGAAGAGGATGGCGCCCTCCATCTGTGCCTTGACCGTGTCGGGATTGATGACGGTGCCGCAATCGACCACGCAGACCACCCGGTCGATCGAGAGCGCGCCGTCATCGGCCACGGTGACCTCGACCACCACGCCGACGATCGAGCGGAAGGATTCATGCAGCGCCACGCCGCGTCCGCGCCCGGCCGGCAGCGGCCGGTCCCAACCGGATTTCTCCGCCAGCAGGTCCAGAACCGCCCGGTGGCGCGGGCTGTCGGCCAGAAGCCGGCGGCGATAGGCGACCGGGTCGGCGCCGGCGGCATGGGCGCATTCGTCGAGGAAGCTCTCCACGAAGAAGGCGTTGTTGGAATGCCCGACGCTGCGCCAGAAGCCGACCGGCACCGGCGTCGGATGATCGACCAGGTCGACCCGCGCCTTCGGGATCGCATAGGCGAGATGGGCCGCGCCCTCGATGGAGAGGTGGTCCTTGGCGCCGTTGCCGCCGCCCCAGGGCAGGTTGCGCTCACCGAAGGAATGCTCGATCGACTGGGTGACGACGCGGTTGTCCCAGGCCTCCGGCGTGCCGTCCGTGTCGAGCGCCGCGCGGAAGCGGCTGACCGCGGGCGGCCGGTACATGTCGTGCTGGATGTCCTCCTCCCGCGACCAGACCAGCTTGACCGGACGGCCGGGGACCGAGGCCGCGAGCGCGACGGCCTGCTGGGACAGGTCCAGATCGGCGCGCCGGCCGAAGCCGCCGCCGGTCAGTGTGACGTGGGTGGTGACCGGCTCGGTCACCTCCGCGCCGACCAGTTCGGCGCCGCGCTGCGCGCCCCAGCGGCCGGTCAGCGGCGACTGGGAGCTCATCCAGATCTCCGCCTTGCCGCTCTCGAACAGGGCGGTGCAATTCATCGGCTCCATGCAGGCATGGGCCAGGAAGGGCGTCTCGTAGGTCGCCTCGACGACGCGCTGCGCACCGTCGATGGCCGCGTCCACATCGCCGTCGTCACGGAAGGCATGGGCGTCTTCGGCATCCAGCGCCTGGTGCATCTCGGCCAGCCACTGTGCCGAGCTGCCGCCGGCATTGCCGTTGGCGTCGAACTCGACCGGCAGCGCCTCGACCGCCTGCTTGGCATGCCAGGTGTTGTCGGCCACCACGCCGACCGCGTCACCCAGGTTCACCACCTCGATGATTCCGGGCATCGACCGCACCGCGTCGGCGTCCATGGACCGCACCGTGCCGCCGAAGACCGGGCTCTGGCGGATCGCCGCATAGGCCATGTTCGGCAGGGTCACGTCGATGCCGAAGGTGGCCTGGCCGGTGACCTTGTCCGGGATGTCGAGCCGCGCGACCGACTTGCCGATCAGGCGGAAGTCGCTGGCCGGCTTCAGCGGCGGGTTCTCGGTCGGCGCCTTGTCGGCCGCCGCTCGGGCCAGCTCGCCATAGGCCAGCCGGCGTCCGCTCGGGCGATGCACGATATGGCCGTCCTCGCCGAAGCACTCATTCGCCGGGACCTGCCAGGCATCGGCGGCGGCCTCGGTCAGCATCAGCCGCGCCGAGGCGCCGGCGACGCGCAACGGCTCCCAGGCCGCGACCACGCTGGTGCTGCCGCCGGTGCCGATATAGGGGAAGATGCCGAACACCTTCTTGCCGGCCCAGTAGAGCGGGCCGGTCGCCTCCTCCGGCCGGACGTTCAGGCCCAGCGTGTAATTGGCGTAGACCGCCAGCTCCTCGACCGGATGCTCGACGCGGATGTTGTCGCCGTCGAGGGAGACCTCCAGTTCTTCGGCGATCAACATCGGCAGGGAGGTGTGCACGCCCTGGCCCATCTCGGTGCGCGGCACCGCGAAGGTGATGGCGCCGTCCTCGGCGATGCGGATCCAGGCGTTGAGGCTGACCGTGCCGTCCGCGTTGACCGCGCCGTCCAGGCCGGTCATGTCGATCGAGGCGAGATAGCCGGTGCCGACCACCAGGCCACCGGTGACGGCGGCGCCCGTGAACAGGAAGGCGCGTCGCGTGAGCTTGCCCATCATGCGTCTCCCATTTCGTCGGCCGCGCGATGGATGGCGCGCCGGATCCGGGGATAGGTGCCGCAGCGGCAGACATTGGTGATGGCGTCGTCGATGTCCTGATCGCTGGGTCGAGGGTTCTCGGCCAGGAGCGCCGTGGCGGCGAGGATCATGCCGGACTGGCAGTAGCCGCATTGCGGCACCTGCTCCGCCACCCAGGCCTCCTGCACCGGCGACATCTCGCCGTCGGCCGCCACGCCCTCGATGGTGGTGATGGCGGCGCCATCGACCGTGCCGATCGGCGTCACGCAGGTCCGGGTCGGGAAGCCGTCGACCAGCACGGTGCAGGCGCCGCACAACCCGACGCCGCAGCCGAACTTGGTGCCGGTCATGCCCAGGCTGTCGCGGATGGCCCAGAGCAGGGGCATGTCGGGGTCGACGTCGAGCGTGCGCTCATCGCCGTTCACGGTGAGGGTGACCACGATCGGATCTCCTTCGATCAATCGGATAGGCGGCATTGGGAGCTAGGGCAGGTCGGCAATTCGCCCGACTTCACCTTGTCATGGAGTATACTATACGGTATAGTATACTCATCGTCAATAGCCGGTTTTGCATCCGGCAAAGGGAACCGACTACAGTCCGCACGCCATGGATTCAGGACAGACAGCCACCGACTCGATCGCCTTGGATGCCGGCCCGGACGGCGATCTGAGCGGCCTGCCCAAACGCCAGGCCATCGTGATGGCGGCGAAGTACGAGTTCATGGAGCGCGGCTTCGCCCAGGCGACCATGGATGGCATCGCGCTGCGCGCCGGAACCACCAAGCGCACGATCTACAACCACTTCAAGAACAAGGAAGAGCTGTTCTTCGGCATCGTGGAGTTCGTCAGCGAGCGCTTCCTGGAGAAGCTGCCGCCGCCGGACCACTATTCCGACGACGTGGCGGAGGCGCTCGCATCCTATGCCGCGCGGTTCTGCGAGCTGACGACGTGGACCGATTCGATCGGGCTGCAGCGCATGATCATCGGCGAGATCGGCCGCTTTCCGGAGCTGGCGGCGCGGCTGTACCGAAACGCCATGACCGCGACCAGACGGCAGCTCGCGGACTATCTCGAGGACCGTACGCAGGCCGGTGTCCTTGCCGTCGCCGACAGCGCGCAGGCGGCGGTGCAATTGCTGGACATCACGACGGGCGCGCGGCGGTTCCGGGCGCTGTATGGGATCGATGCCCCCCTTCCCGGCCCGCCTGACGACACGGTGTCGCCGGCCGCCCTCGACGACGCGATCCGCGGCGCGGTCGCGGTGTTTCTAAGTCACTACCGCAGCTAGTGCCGACATCCTCAGATTCTGGAGACGCAACCCCAACCGTTCGTCGTCCCCGGGCTTGACCCGGGGACCCATCCGGCCATTCGCACAGACCTCTCACGCTATAGCGGATGGCTCAATGGGTCCCCGGGTCGAGCCCGGGGACGACGCAAAGGAGGACAAGCGGACTCTGAAAGGCGATGCCACGCCTCGGTGACCGTGCAACCTTGGACCTCCGCTTGCCGGATGGCGGCGGGCCGATGAGTAAGGCCCGCAAGCGACTGCCGCGTTCAGACGGCGACCGAATCCCGGTTGGCCAGCCAGTGCTCGATCAGCGCCTCGATGCGCTCGCCCGGCTGGAACCCGCGGCTGACCGCGGCATATCCGCCCTCGTCCGAGCCGACGATCAGGGTCGGGAACCCGGTGACGCCGGAATGGTATGCGATGGCGAAATCCTTGCGGGTCTCCTCCAGCGTGTCCTCGGCATCGTACATGGCCTCGAATGCCGGCCGGTCGAGCCCGACCTCCACTGCCAATTCACAGAGCACCGCGCGATCCGTGACATCGGCGTTCTCGGCATAGAAGGCCCGATGGGTCCGCCTCAGCAGCGGCATCGCCTTGGCCGGGTCGATCTTGCGGGCCGCGACCACCGCCCGGCAGGCCGGCTCGGTGTCGTAGACGAAGCCCTCGCGGTCGAAGAAGGCGAAGTCGAAGGGCTGGCCGCTGGCGTCGCGCACATGCTCCCAATGCTCGCGGATCGTCGCCTTCATGGCCGCGTCCATCGGGTCCGTGGTGCCGGGCCGGAGCCCGCCCAGGATCAGCCGGATCGGCAGTTGGTCGCCGAATCGGGCCGCGACGGACTCCATCGCCGGCGAGAAGCCCCAGCACCAGGAGCACATCGGATCGGCGAAATAGATCAGCTGTTGATTCATCGCATTCCCTTTCGCGGCGATCCTATCCTCTCATGCCGGTGCTGGCCATGGCGGGCCCAGGCCAGCACCGGCGGGTTTGCGCTCGGCATCTGGCTGGCGCACACTTCCCGCCCACCGGCACGCCGAAGACCGGGGACGAGACGAGCAAGGGAGGCGGTTGCGCGCCATGGGGAGGTATGACGAGGTCCATCGCCAATCGCTGGAGGACCGCGAAGGGTTCTGGGGATCCGCGGCGGAGGAGATCGACTGGATCACGCGCTGGGACCGGGTGCTGGACGACAGCAACCCGCCTTTCTACCGCTGGTTTCCCGGTGGCGAGCTCAACACCTGCCACAACGCCCTGGACCGCCATGTCGCCGCCGGACGCGGCGACCAGCCGGCGCTGATCTACGACAGCCCGATCACCGGCCGGAAGAAGACCTTCACCTATGCCGAGCTGACCGAGAAGACGGCGCGCTTCGCCGGCGCGCTGGCCGGCCTCGGCGTGACCAAGGGCGACCGGGTCATCCTCTACATGCCCATGGTGCCGCAGGCGGTGGTGGCCATGCTGGCCTGCGCCCGCATCGGTGCGGTGCATTCCGTGGTCTTCGGCGGCTTCGCGCCGCATGAGCTGGCGACCCGCATCGACGACTGCACGCCGAAGGTCATCGTGTCCGCCTCCTGCGGCATCGAGCCCGGCCGCATCGTCGACTACAAGCCGATGCTGGATGCGGCGATCGACCAGGCGCGCCACAAGCCGCAGGCCTGCGTGATCCTGCAGCGGCCGGAGCACACCGCAACGCTGGTCGAAGGCCGCGACCATGACTGGAAGGCGGCGATGGATGCCGCCACGCCGGCGGATTGCGTGCCGGTCGCCGCCACCGACCCGCTCTACATCCTCTACACCTCCGGCACCACCGGGCAGCCCAAGGGCATCGTGCGCGACAATGGCGGCCATGCGGTCGCCCTGAAGTGGACCATGAAGAACCTCTACGACGTCAATCCGGGGGACGTCTATTGGGCGGCGTCGGATGTCGGCTGGGTGGTCGGGCACTCCTACATCGTCTATGCGCCCTTGCTGCATGGCTGCGCCACGCTCGTCTTCGAGGGCAAGCCGGTGGGCACGCCTGACGCCGGCGTGTTCTGGCGGGTGATCCAGGAGCATGACGTGAAGGTCCTGTTCACCGCGCCCACGGCGTTCCGCGCCATCAAGCGCGACGACCCCAACGCCGAGCTCCTCAAGGACTACGATCTGAGCGGCTTCCGGTCCCTGTTCCTGGCCGGCGAGCGCTGCGACCCGGACACGCTGCAATGGGCCGAGGAGCACCTGAAGGTGCCGGTGATCGACCATTGGTGGCAGACCGAGACCGGATGGGCGATCGCCTGCAACCCGATGGGCATCGAGGCCTTCCCGGTCAAGCACGGATCGCCGACCCGGGCGGTTCCGGGATGGGACGTGCAGGCGCTGGGCAATGACGGCCATCCGGTGCCGGCCGGCGACATGGGTTCGCTGGCCTGCACCCTGCCGCTGCCGCCGGGCACGTTGCCGACCCTGTGGAACGCCGACGATCGCTACTGCGACGCCTATCTCGCCGAGTTCCCCGGCTACTACAAGACCGGCGATGCCGGCTTCGTCGACGCGGACGGGTACATCCACGTGATGACCCGGGTCGACGACGTGATCAACGTGGCCGGCCACCGGCTGTCGACCGGCGCCATCGAGGAGGTGCTGTGCGCCCATCCCGACGTCGCCGAGGCCGCGGTGATCGGGGCGGAGGACCAGCTCAAGGGCCAGTTGCCGCTGGGCCTGGTCGTGCTGAAGGCCGGCGTCGACCGGTCCGACGACGCGATCGCCAAGGAGCTGGTGCAACAGGTGCGCAACCAGATCGGCCCGGTGGCGGCCTTCAAGACGGCGCTGGTCGTCGACCGCCTGCCGAAGACGCGGTCCGGCAAGATCCTGCGCGGCACCATGAAGAAGATCGCCGACAGCAACGACTACAAGATGCCCGCCACCATCGACGATCCGGCCATTCTGGACGAGATCTCGGTGGCGCTGCGCGAGGCCGGCTACGCCAAATAGCCGGCCCGAATGCCCCGGGGTGTGAGCGTCGTCACACCCCCCGACCTGCGAATTGATCCATCATCGATGGGCGTATCCCGCGGCCGCCAAGCGACCGGCTAGCGGCCTGATTTCCTTGGGTCATTTCAGTGCGAGGGCATCATGGCGAAGCGTCTGATCTTCTATGGCGGCACCCGCGAAATCGACAATGACGGCACGGAACGGCCGGTCGGCAAGGCCCACAACTGGGCCTTCTATCACGCCGGCAAGAACGTCCAGAAGGACTACAAGAATTTCGCGGCGACCGGCGAGTTCATCAAGATCGACTGCGCCGACACGATCGTGAAGAAGATCGGCGCCCAGAAGGAGGGCTCGATCCAGTCGCTGGACATACTCAGCCACGGCACGCCCTACACGCTGAACTTCTCCATCGAGAACGACCGCAACTGCGGATTCGCCACCAGCACGATGGTCAAGCTGGGAGTCAATATCGGCGGGTATTTCAGCGACCAGTTGAATCAGTTCGGCGCGCGGTCGCAGCTGTTCTCGGACATCGACTATTCCCGCTTTGCCAGCAACGCGCGGGTGCAGTTCCATGGATGCAGCATCGCCGGCGAGGACGGGTTCTCCATCGTCGCCGACAACATCGCCGAGGTGGTGTCCAAGCTCCTGCACAGTGCCGGCAAGACCGGATCCTACGTCATCGGCCACGTCACCAAATCCAACCCCAATATCAAGGGCAAGACGACCAAGAACAGCGAGCAGGACTACCGGCACGGCACCCGCGTCGTCTATCGCAACGGCGAGGTCATCTTCAGGACCAAGAAGACCGGCTTCCTCAAGGAGGAGGACATCATGGCCGGCGCCAAGTGAGGCGGCCGGAAATCCGCCTGAACGGTCCTGTCGACCGACGAACGCCCGCTCGGATGCATGAATGGCCGGGTCGTTTTCGGCGTCCGCTTGGGCCGAAGACACGATCTGGCTGATCGGTCCCATGCAATAGGCAGGAAATTTCTTATCGTTCGTAATTTCCGTTGCACGAAATTCGGACGGATTAGGGTCCCCGACGCCCCTGATCACGGATCATTGTTCGTCGAATTCTCCTAGAGAATCCTGAGGATTTTCACACGGGTCAGTGAATGCGGACGGCCTCTGAAAGTCCGCCGGGAATAGGCTGGCGCTGTTAACCAATCCTTAAGGGATGATCTCTACGCTCTCAATTATCGGATTAGACGGTTCTACCGTCTCTGATTGATCCGATTCTTGTTGATGCCTCCCTGTTGAACCTGAGCCGTCCTTCGGACGGCTCTTTTTTTTCGTAAAATCCTTGCGATGTCCGTGGGTTAACCACGATTTCGGCTTGACGTCGCAAAAATGTAACCATAGTGTGCAGCCCTTGCTCGGGTTGAGCAGGTGAGGCACAACAAGAATTCAAAAAAGGGGCCAGCCGCAGGCGCCCCTTTTTTCTTGCCCGGTTACTCGCCAATTAGTGGCGTATCTATTCGTTCCTCACCTTAGGACAAGAGTCTTAACTTGCGCGCGGCCGCGATCATTTCGTGAACGCGAAAACGGCGCTCCGGTTGGAGCGCCGCTCTCCTTGTCCTCTCACGATCGCCGATCAGGCGGCCTTGCGCTCTTCGATCTGCGCCGGCGCGGCACTGCCGATGGCGATGGTCCGGGGCTTCATGGCCTCGGGCACCTCGCGCACCAGACCGATCTGCAGCATGCCGTTCACCAGGTTGGCCTCGCGGACCTCGATGTAGTCGGCGAGCTGGAATCGGCGCTCGAAGCTGCGCGCGGCGATGCCGCGGTGCAGGACGCGGGACTGATCCTCGTCCTTCTCGACCTTGCCGCGGACGATCAGGGTGTTCTCCGACTGGGTCACCTCGAGATCGCCCTCGCCGAAGCCGGCCACGGCCATGGTGATGCGATAGCCGTTCTCGTCCACCTTCTCGATGTTGTAGGGCGGATAGCCCTGGACACGCGAATCGTACTGGAAGGCAGAGTCGATCGCCCGCGACAGGCGGTCGAATCCGACGGTGGAACGGAACAGGGGAGACAGGTCAAAACTGGTCATAGATATCCTCCATTGAGCGATACCAGCGTTGCGGCGCGCCACCATGGCCACGCCATTTCAGAGTTCGGACCGGACCCATCAAGGCATCCGGCCACGCATTGAATCTGGGGAGCGGGCCAGGGCGTTTCAAGGCGCCGGCCCGGCCCCGTCCACCTTATCTTAACGCCCCTCGGGCATGGTGTTTTCCAAGCGAAGCGCGGGTTTCGCGGCATGTAGCCCGGCATGAACCCGTCCTTGGGGGGAGGCACATCATGAGTGAAGTCGTCGCTGTGTCGGCCTTCTTCGACAAGACCTATGAAGAGGCCCTCGCCCTGCTGGTCGAGGCCCGAAACTACATCGCCTATCAGGAAACCGCGGACCTGCAGCCGCTGGACCCGGAGACCCGCCTGCTCGCCACCCAGGAGACCATGCGCGTCACCTGCCGGCTGACCCAATCCATGGCCTGGCTGCTGGGCCAGCGGGCCGCCCAGACCGGCGAGATCACGCCGGTCGAGGCGCTGTCGGACTACGCCGTCGGCGGCCAGGCGGTCTGCCTGGAGGACCGCTTCGCCGACGACGACCGCCTGCCGCCGGCGATCTGCGCCCTGCTCGACCGCACCCTCAGCCTGTACGAGCGTGTCGGTCGGCTCGACGAGATGATGCGCGAGGCGGCCTGACCGCCAACTATCTCCGGCCCTTCAGACCAGCCCTATGACTTGAACAGCGCGTCGGCGCTGCTGCGGTGATCCTGTTTCTTGGCGATCTCCTCCTCGACGCGGGCGATCTCCGCCTTCAACTCCGTGATGTAATCCTGCAGTTCTTCCAGCGACAGGACGTCCAGGTTCTTCTTCTGCGGCGGTCGGTTGCGGGGTTCCAGATCGTCTAGGTCCATCGGTCTCCTCCATCCGTGTTGCCACTTTGCGGACCGGCGGCTACACCTGCAAGCCCTGCGTGCGCCCAGCGGAGACAAGCGATGAGCCCGGATCTGCCCGCCACAATGACCGCGGTCGAGATCGCCGAGCCCGGCGGTCCGGAGGTGCTGAAACCGGTGACGATTCCGGTGCCGCGGCCGGGCGAGGGACAGGTGCTGATCGCCGTCGCGGCGGCCGGGGTCAACCGTCCGGACATCCTGCAGCGCATCGGTGCCTACGCGCCGCCGCCGGATGCCAGCCCGCTGCCGGGCCTGGAGGTCGCCGGCACGATCGTGGCCCTGGGGCCGGGCGCGGAAGGGGCCGGATGGTCGGTCGGCGACACCGTCTGCGCCCTCACACCGGGCGGCGGCTATGCCGAGTACTGCCTGACCCATGCCACCCACTGCCTGCCGATCCCCAAGCCCTTGTCCCTGCCCGAGGCGGCGGCGCTGCCGGAGACCTTTTTCACCGTCTGGACCAACGTGTTCGATCGCGGGCGGCTGGCCGAGGGCGAGTCCTTCCTGGTGCATGGCGGATCGAGCGGCATCGGCACGACGGCGATCCAGCTGGCCAAGGCCTTCGGGGCCAAGGTCTTCACCACCGCCGGCACCGCCGAGAAATGCGCCGCCTGCGAGGCGCTCGGCGCCGACAAGGCGATCAATTACCGGGACGAGGACTACGTCCCGTTCGTGCGGGAGCTGACCGACGGCAAGGGGGTCGACGTGGTCCTCGACATGGTCGGCGGCGACTACCTGGCGCGCGACATCGACGCGATGGCGGTCGACGGCCGGCATGTCAGCATCGCCGTGCTGGGCGGCGCCAAGGCGACCTTCAACATCCAGGTCATGATGGTGAAGCGTCTGACATTGACCGGCTCCACGCTTCGGCCACGCTCGGTGCCCGACAAGGCGGCGATCGCATCGTCCTTGCGCGAAAAAGTCTGGCCGCTGCTGGACTCGGGATCGGTGAAGCCGGTGATGCATGCCTGCTTCCCGCTGGCCGATGCGCGGCAAGCCCATGAGATGCTGGAAGACGGCGCCCATGTCGGCAAGATCGTGCTGATCACGGGCGATTGACGCGCCGCCGCCGCACAGCGGCGTTGCGTCCCGGCGACAAAGCCCTATATTGCCGGCATCCAGCGACTTAGCGGAGAGACGCCACTTGGCGCCGCGCCCGGACCGGGCGCGCAGCGAACGCCTATTGCCACCGTGCCGACGGCCGGTGAAGGAGGATGGATGGCCCAGTTGTTGATGCCCAAGGCAACCGCCGTATGGCTGGTCGAGAACACCGCGCTGACCTTCAGGCAGATCGCCGAGTTCTGCGGCCTGCACGAGCTGGAGGTCAACGCCATCGCGGACCAGGAGGTGGCGATCGGCATGGTGGGCCTCGACCCCATCGCCAACGGCCAGTTGACCCAGGAGGAGATCGACCGCTGCTCCGCCGACCCGTCGGCCTCGCTGAAGATCGCGGAGTCGGACCTGCCGGCGCCGACCCAGCGGTCGAAGGGGCCGCGCTACACGCCGGTGACCAAGCGCGGCGACAAACCCGACGCCATCGCCTGGCTCCTGAAATCGCATCCGGAGCTGAGCGATGCGGCGATTTCACGCATGATCGGCACCACCAAGCCGACCATCAACGCCGTCCGCGAGCGCACCCATTGGAACTCGGCCAACATCAAGCCGCAGCATCCGGTGCTTCTGGGGCTGTGCACCCAGAAGGAGCTGGACGAGGCGCTGTCGAAGGTTCGCAAATCCGCCAAGCCGGCGGAGCCCGTGGCGGAGGACGGTGATGCGCCGGCCGCCGAGGCGGAAACCGGTGTCGAGCCGGGGATCCCGGACCTGGCCGGCGTGCCGACGGAGCCGGAATCGGAAATCTTGTAAGCAGTTTTCGGGGCTGACGCGCATCGCGGCACCCCGTCGCTCCGGTTCTCAGGACCGGAACGCGAGCGCCCGATGGCTGGGTGACGAAAAAGCGGCGGACATCCCTGTCCGCCGCTTGCGGCGTTCTAGCCGACCCGGGTTTCCGCCGAATGGCTGGAAAGTCGGAAGATCTCGTCTTTCAATCTGAGCTTTTCTCGCTTCAGTCGGGATATCTCTTCGGCGTTGGGGAGCGGACGTTGGATCTCCAGTTTGAGCTGCTCGTCAAGGGTTGAATGCCTGGCACGCAGGGAATCCATCCGCTCTTTTTCCGACATTCCAGTCTCCAAACAATTTGGTCAGTCGTTCGCAGAACCCGAGGTTCGGCGATGACAACTATATGACCACGCGCCGCATTATGACAAATCAAACCCGACGACAAACCGTCGCAGCGGCCCGCAAAAGGGCCTCTTCGGACCGGCTGCAGCCCGTCCGAACACATTGAAAATCATAAGAAAACAGATCTACGCCCGACCCGGCGCCGCAGCGTGAACGGCGAGGCGCGGTGCGCCGCGCCGATTCGCGACTTAGTCGCCGCCTTCGTCGCCGAGATAGATGCCGAGTCCCCGCGCGGTCTTGACCAGCGTCCCCTCCAGCTCGACCGCCTGGTAGTCGGCGATCGCCTCCTCCAGCGGCACGTCGACCACCTGGCGGTTCGACCAGGCGACCATGCGGTCGAACTTGCCGGCCGCGATCAGATCGACCGCATGCACGCCGAAGCTGGTGGCCAGCAGCCGGTCCCGCCAGCTCGGGCTGGAGCCGCGCTGCACGTGCCCCAGCACGGTGACCCGCGACTCCGCCCCGGTCGCCGCGGCGATGCGCTCGCTGAGATAGTCGCCGATGCCGCCGAAGCGCTTCTCGCCGCCGTGATACTCCTTCTGCAGCGCGTCGCCGCCCAGCGTCTTCACCGCCTCGGACACCACCACCAGGGCGAAGTTGCGGCCCATCTTGCGCACCCGGTCGATCTTCTCGGCGATGCCCTCGATGGAATACGGGATCTCCGGGATCAGGATCACATCGGCGCCACCCGACACCCCGGCATAGAGCGCGATATGCCCGGCATCACGGCCCATCACCTCCAGCACCATCACCCGGGCATGGCTGGCGGCGGTGGGCTGCAGCCGGTCCAGCGCCTCGGTCGCCACGGTCACGGCGGTGTCGAAGCCGACCGACGCCTCGGTCAGCCCGACATCGTTGTCGATGGTCTTGGGGATGCCGACGATCTTCAGATCGCCCTGCTGCGCCAGCTTGCGCAGGATCGCCAGGCTGCCGTCGCCGCCGATCACGATAAGCGCCTCCAGGCCCAGCTCGCGGCAGCCGCCGATGATCTCCTCCGAACGGTCCTTGTGGCTGCCGTCGGACATCGGGAAATCGAACGGGTTGCCCTTGTTCGTCGTGCCCAGGATGGTGCCGCCCTGGCGCAGGATGTTGCCGGTGAAGCGCTCGGGCCGCAGCACCTCGTATTGCAGCGGCCGCGACAGGAGGCCCATGGTGCCTTCCTTCAGGCCGATCACGGTCCAGCCCAGCTCCGCGGCCCGATAGACCGAGGCCCGGATGACCGCGTTCAGCCCGGCGCAATCACCGCCGCTGGTGAGGATGCCGATGCGCTTTTCGCTTACCATGCTCGAGAGTCCCAGCGGTTCGAGGTCGCCTTGGGCAAACAGCGCGTAGGTTTAGCAGAAAGCGTCCCGACCGCAACGGAATATGGAAGCCGCGGGAGACCGCGCGGTTCCGCCACTCGCGACGGCGGCGGGAGGTGCGACGGGCCGGGATTTCTGTTACGATCGAAACCGTCGAGGATCGAGAAGGACGGCGCTGATGGACGAGACCGAGGATATGCAAGAGAGGCTTGTATCCCTTCGGCTGGAACATCGCGACCTTGACGACGTAATCGGCCAGATCACCGGCGACACGCCCGCCAACCAGCTGCAGATCAAGCGGTTGAAGAAGCGTAAGCTGATGCTGAAGGACGAAATCGCCAAGATCGAGAGCAAGCTGCTGCCGGATATCATCGCGTAGATGATTTGGGGACAGTATACTTAACTTGATGAATAGGGGACGGCGGATTTGGGGACAGTATACCTAACCCAGCGACTGAGTTAGGTATACTGTCCCCAAATCCGCCGTCCCCTATTCATCAAGTTAAGTATACTGTCCCCAAATCAGCCCGAGCTGCGGCGTTTGCGTTCGTACATCGCCCGGTCGGCCGCGTTGAGGATCTCGTCCGGCTCGCCGGCGCCGGAGAACGCGAAGGCGCCGTAGGAGACGGAAACCGTCAAATCCTTGCCGTCATGATGGAACGGCGTGGAACTGATCTTCTCCGCCAGCGCGGCGCCCTTGCCATTGGCCGCGCCCTGATCGGCCTGGACCAGCAGCACGCCGAATTCGTCGCCGCCCAGCCGCCCGACCACGTCCGAGCCGCGGACATTGCCGAGCAGCGTGTTGGCGACATGGGCCAGCGCCTCGTCGCCGGCGGCATGGGTGTGGCTGTCGTTGATCGACTTCATGCCGTCGACATCGAAGAACACGACGCTGGACACCCCGCCATAGCGGTCGGTGAACGCCATCATCCGCGACAGCTCGCGCACGAAGGCGCGGCGGTTGAGGATCGGCATCAGCGGGTCTTCGTCGGCCAGCCGCTCCAGATAGCTGATCCGCCGGTCCTTCTCCTCATTGTCCTGGCGCAGCCGCTCGACCTCGGCGATGAGCTTCGACAGGCCGTCGCGAACGCTCGGGGTCAGTTCGGCTTCGGGGATGCCTAAGAAGGTGGCGACCTCGCCGACCGAGCGGGCGGGCGCGGGCGAACTGGCTTCGGCCTTGGCCGGCGCCGAGACGCCGGAGACGGACCGAATATTCGCAGCCGGTTGCACCGGCCCCTTGCCAGAGATTCTCATCGGCGTGAAACGCCTATCGCGGCTGACTGGTCACCAACTGGGAAGTCTTGCGTAAATATCATACCAAAATCTAAACGTCGTCCCCGTGACGAATTCCTATCAACACTTGTACCGGATACCTGTCCGCCTATAATCGCCCGCCTATTCATCGCCTTTGATGAGTATCGGCGTCCATCACTCAACCAGAAGTCGCCATCATGGCCGATCGGCCCTCACAAAACGGACCGTCCGTCGGGATCATCATGGGCAGCCAGTCGGACTGGGCAACCCTGCGCCATGCCGCGGAAACCCTTGCCAGTCTCGGCGTCGACCATGAGACGCGCATCGTCTCCGCCCATCGCACACCGGAACGCCTGCGCGACTATGCCACATCGGCGCGCGATCGCGGTATCCGGGTGATCATCGCCGGGGCCGGCGGCGCGGCGCACCTGCCGGGCATGACGGCGGCGATGACGCCGCTGCCGGTGCTGGGCGTGCCGGTCGAGAGCAAGGCCCTGCAGGGCATGGACAGCCTGTTGTCGATCGTCCAGATGCCGGGCGGGGTGCCGGTCGGCACGCTGGCCATCGGCAAGCCCGGCGCCATCAACGCCGCCCTGCTCGCCGCCTCGATCCTGGCGCTCGGCGACGACCGCATCGCCGAGGCGCTGGATGGCTGGCGCGCGCGACAGACCGCCGCGGTGGCTGACACGCCATCCGACACATGACCGAGGCCGCGCTGCCGCCCGGCAGCACCATCGGCATCCTCGGCGGCGGCCAGCTCGGTCGGATGACCGCGCAGGCGGCGGCACGGCTGGGATACCGGACCCATGTCTTCTGCCCCGAGCCGGACAGCCCGACGGCGCAGGTCACCGACCGCGCCACGGTCTCGTCCTACGGCGACACGGCGGCCCTGAAGCACTTCGCCGGCGCTGTCGATGTGGTCACCTACGAGTTCGAGAACATCCCGCACGACACGGTCTCGCTGCTGGCCGACCTGGTCGCGGTGCGGCCGGGACCGGCGGCGCTGGCGGTCTGCCAGGACCGGTTGGCGGAGAAGGACTTCGTCTCGGGCCTCGGCATCGGCGTGGCGCCCTATCGCGCGGTGCCGGAGCCGGATGCCCTGGACGCCGCGCTGGCGGAAATCGGCGCCCCGGCGGTGCTGAAATCCACCCGCATGGGCTATGACGGCAAGGCCCAGGCCTTGATCCGCGCGCCTGGGGATGCCGGCGCCGCGCGGGACCGGATCGGTGCCCAGCCCGCGATCCTGGAGGGGTTCGTCGATTTCGACTTCGAGCTCTCGGTGATCGCCGCGCGCGGGCCGGACGGCGCCATCGCCTGCTACCCGCCGGTGGAGAACCGCCATCGCGACCATATCCTCGCCGAGACCATCGTCCCGGCGACGCTTCCCGAGGATCAGGCCGAGGCGGCCGAGGATATCGCCCGCCGGCTGGTCGAGGCGCTGGATCTGGTCGGCCTTCTCGCCGTGGAGATGTTCCACACCGCCGACGGCCAGTTGCTGGTCAACGAGTTGGCGCCACGGCCGCACAATTCCGGCCACTGGACCCTGGACGCCTGCGCCACCAGCCAGTTCGAGCAGCTCGTCCGCGCCATCTGCGGCCTGCCGCTTGGCAGCGTCGAGCGGCACTCAGACGCGGTGATGACGAACCTCATCGGCGCCGATGCCCATCGCTGGCCCGAGTTCCTGGCCGAGCCGGGCGCCCGGCTGCACCTCTATGGCAAGGCCGAGGCCCGGCCGGGGCGCAAGATGGGGCACGTAACCCGCCTGCGGACGAAGGCATCGTAGGGCCGGTGCCAACCAACCGTTTGAACCACAGAGACACAGAGGCACAGAGAACCAACGCACCCACAATGCCGTCATTCCCGCGAAAGCGGGAATCCAATGGGCAGGAAAGTGACGGCCGCGCGATCAGAAAACCTGGATTCCCGCCTTCGCGGGAATGACGATGGTGTGGTTTTGTTTCTCTGTGCCTCTGTGTCTCTGTGGTGATCTACAAAGGCGGAGAGGCCGGGTCGTCATGCCGGCAGCCGGCAGACTATGATAACCGGCGCGCATCGCCGCCCCGACTTCCTTGGAGACATGACCGATGGCCGACACGCCAGACATCCGCATCGAGACCGACAGCCTGGGCGAGATGGAGGTGCCCGCCGACCGCTATTGGGGTGCCCAGACCCAACGCTCGCTGCAGAATTTCAAGATCGGCGGCGAGCGCATGCCGGCCCCCTTGGTCCGCGCGCTGGGCATCCAGAAGAAGGCGGCGGCGCTGGTCAACATGTCGCTGGGCGCGCTGGACACCAAGATCGGCGAGGCGATCGTCGCCGCGACCGAAGAGGTAATCGACGGCACCCTGGCCGAGCATTTCCCGCTGGTGGTCTGGCAGACCGGCTCCGGCACCCAGACCAACATGAACGCCAACGAGGTGATCGCCAACCGGGCGATCGAGATGCTCGGCGGCGAGATCGGTTCGAAATCGCCGGTCCATCCCAACGACCACTGCAATATGGGGCAGTCGTCCAACGACACCTTCCCGACCGTCATGCACATCGCGGCGGTGGAGCAGATCGAGCACGAGCTGATCCCGTCGCTGGAGCACCTGCACGCGGCGCTGGACGGCAAGGCCAAGGAATTCGCCGAGATCGTCAAGATCGGCCGTACCCATCTGCAGGACGCCACGCCCCTGACCCTGGGCCAGGAATTCTCCGGCTATGCCTGCCAGATCGCCTACGGCATCGCCCGGGTGCGCGACACCCTGCCCCGCCTGCTGCAGCTGGCCCAGGGCGGCACCGCCGTCGGCAGCGGCCTGAATTCCAAGGTGGGCTTCGCCGAGGCCTTCGCCGAGGAGGTCGCCCGCATCACCGATTTCGCCTTCGTGACGGCGGAGAACAAGTTCGAGGCGCTGGCCGCCCATGACGCCGTCGTCGAGGCGTCGGGCGCCTGCAACACCGTCGCCGTCAGCCTGATGAAGATCGCCAACGACATCCGCCTGCTGGGGTCCGGCCCGCGCTGCGGCATTGGCGAGTTGATCCTGCCGGCCAACGAGCCCGGCTCCTCGATCATGCCGGGCAAGGTCAACCCGACCCAGTCGGAGGCCATGACCATGGTCTGCGCCCAGGTGATGGGCAACCACAGCGCCGTCAGCATCGCCGGCTCCAACGGCCATTACGAGCTCAACGTCTTCAAGCCGGTGATGATCTACAACCTGCTGCAGTCGATCCGGCTGCTGGCCGATTCCTGCCGCAGCTTCGCCGACAATTGCGTCGTCGGCATCGAGGCGAACCGCGAGCGCATCGACGCGCTGCTGCACGAATCCCTGATGCTGGTGACCGCGCTCAACCCGCATATCGGCTACGACAACGCCGCCAAGGTGGCGAAGAAGGCCTATGCCGACGGCTCGACCCTGAAGGCCGCGGCCGTCGAGCTCGGCCTGCTGACCGACGATCAGTTCGACGAATGGGTTCGGCCGGAGAACATGGTCGGGCCGACCGCCTGAGACTCACGACTACTGCCGACGTCCCTGATCCGACCAATTCCTCGTCATCGCGAGCGAAGCGCGGCGATCCACTCTATCGGCAGGTAGTGGATTGCCGCATCGCCTCCTGAGCTTGTCGAAGGGGGCTCCTCGCAATGACGACCGAGACGGCGCGGCCTAGCGCGGGGATACGCTCAAGGACGGCCGGGCGTTGAGGTCGTCGCGGCTGAAGCCGGCGATCTGCTTGTAAGTCCGGGCCACCGACTCCAGCTCTTCGGCGGTGATCACGTCGTCCAGGCGGTCGAAGCCCTCCGGCGCGCGGTCCTCGACGATCTGCATCACCTGTTCGGGGCCGTTGCCGCGATTGGCCAGGACGATCCGGGCAGTCGCCGGCCGGCGGGACTCCTCGTACCAGTGCAGCGCCTGCACGGGATCGGGCACCGTTGCCAGGGCGTGCGCCAGGACGCGGGCGTCGAGGATCGCCTGCGAGGCGCCGTTGGAGCCGATCGGGTACATCGGGTGGGCGGCATCGCCGAGAAGGGTGACGCGGCGGTCGCTCCAGCGCGCCAAGGGGTCGCGGTCGACCATCGGGAACTCGTAGACCGCCTCGGCGCCGCGGATCAGCGCCGGCACGTCCAGCCAGTCGAAGCGCCAGGACTCGAAGGCCGGCAGGAAGTCCTCGAGCCGTCCAGGCCGGTTCCAGTCCTCGCGCCGCGGCAGGTCGCGATCATCGAAACGCAGCTCGGCGATCCAGTTGACCAGCGACCGGCCCCGGTCGGCCGCCGATCGGCTGATCGGATAGGCGACGAATTTCTGCGCCTGATGGCCGGCCATGATCATCGAGGCGCCGTCCAGGAACGGCTCCGCCTCCGTCGTCGCCCGCCACAGGATCGCGCCGTTCCAAATCGGCAGGCCCTCGTCGGGGTGATACTGCCGACGCACCGTCGAGTGGATGCCGTCGGCGGCCACCATCACATCGGCACGGTAGGAGTGGGTCGGCGCGTCGCTGCCCGGCCCGACGAACCAGGCCGTGACCCCGTCCAGGTCCTGCTCGAACCGCGCCAGGTGCTGGCCGGTGACGATCCGGTCGGCGCCCAGCCGGGCCTTGGCGGTGTCCAGCAGGATCATCTGCAAGGCGCCGCGGTGGATGGAGAATTGCGGCCAGTTGTAACCGGCCGCCAGGCCGCGCGGCTCCTGCCAGATGCGCTGGCCGAACTTGCTGAAATAGGTCAGCGAGCCGGTGGCGATGGCGGTCCCGGCCAGGGCGTCCTGCAGGCCGAGCTCGGTCAGCTCCCGCACCGCATGGGGCAGCATGTTGATGCCGACGCCGAGCGGCCTGATCTCCTGCACCGACTCGAAGACCCGCGCCGGGATGCCGGCGGCATGCAGGCTGAGCGCCGTGGCCAGCCCGCCGATGCCGCCGCCGACGATCATCACCTCCATGGGCACCTCCTTGGCGGGGGCGACCGGCGAGCGATCGTTGAGATCGCGCCGATCCCCCTCACCCTCCCGCTTCGCGGGCCCCACCCTCTCCCCAAGGAGAGGGAAACCAAACCCGCGCCCTTCGTTGCCCTCTCCTCGGGGAGAGGGTTGCGAAGGCTTGGCGAGGCCGTCGGCCGAGCCCTAGCCGAAGCTGGGTGAGGGGGTGACGCGCCGAGCCCATCGACAATCAATGTCCTGTCAGTCCGCCACGGCGTACTTCGCCACCAGCGCCCGCGCGTCGGACACCAACCCCGCGCCGTCCAGGCCGCGCCCGTCCATCTCGGCGATCCACGCGGCGACGACCGAATCCGACGCCGCGCGCCAGCGCTCGGTCTCCGCCTCGTCGAGCACGATCAGGGTGTTGCCGCGGGATTCCGCGACCTCGAAGGCGGGCGCATCGGCAGCGTCCATCACCCGGCCCATCTCACGGGCCTCGGCGATGCCGGAATTGGCATCGATGACGGCCCGCAGATCGTCCGGCATAGCGTCATAGGCGGCCTTGTTCATGGCGAAGACGAAGAGCGTGGTGTAGAGCCCGCGATCGCCGGAGAAGTTGGTGTGGCTGTCCACCAGCTCCGCCACGCGCAGCGGCCGGGTCACCTCCCAGGGCAGGATGGTGCCGTCGATCACGCCACGCGAGAGCGCCTCCGGCACCTGCGGCACCGGCATGCCGACCGGCGAGGCGCCCAGCTCCTGCAATAGCCGCGTGGTCATGCGGGTCGGCCCGCGCAGCCGCAACCCATCCAGATCGTCGAGGGTGCGGATGCCGTCGCCCTTGGCATGCAGCAGGCCGGGCCCGTGGGTGTGCACCATGATGACGTGCACGTCCGCGAACTCGTCGAGCAGGTGCGACTGGTAGAACTCGAAGGCCGCCTGGCTGGTCGCCTCGGCGGAGACCGGCAGGAAGGGCAGGTCGAAAACCTCCGATTTCGGGAACCGGTCCGGGGTGTAGCCGGTCAGGGTCCAGACCAGATCGACCACACCCTCCCGGGCCTGGTCGAACAGCGCCGGGGGTCCGCCGCCGAGCTGCATGGCCGGGTAGATCTGGACCTCGATCCGGCCGCCGGATTGTGCGCCGACACGCTCGGCCCAGGGCTGGAGGTAGCCGGCATGGGCCGGCGCCATGGGCGGCAGGAAATGGTGCAGCCGCAGGATCACCTCCTGGGCCTGACCGATGCCGGGAACAAGCAGGCCGCCGAGCGCGAGGCAGCACAGGAACATCCGAGTGAGGCGCATGGTCGTCTCCCTGTGTCGATGCGGGTTTGCCCGCCTTCGTCTTTGTCCGGGCAGTATGCCGAGCGGCAGCAACGTCCGCAATCATAACTGTTATCTTACATAACAGTCCTCTTGGATTCCCTTGATGACTCGGATTGATTAGGGTCGTGCAAACGCGACGATGATCCGGGATGTCCGCCGATGAGCGCCAACGAGCCCCGCACCGACGAACATGACTCTGCAGATGCGCGCGACAGCGAGCGGTTCGACCCGCATGTGCCGGGGGTCGACTACGACATCCTCGACGGCCTCGTCGGCTATGCGGTGCGCCGGGCGCAGATTTCGATCTATGAGGATTTCGATCAATCCATGGCCGGCACCGGCATCACGCCGCCGCTGTTCGCCGCCCTGGTGATCATCGGCGCCAATCCGGGGCTGAAGCAGACGGCGCTGGGACGGATCATGGGCATCGCCCGGTCCGGCGCCATGGCCAAGATCGACCGCCTGGAGGCCATGGACCTGGTCGAACGCCGGCGTCCGCCGGGCGATCGGCGGTCCTACGGGATCTTCCTGACCGGTGACGGCGTTCGGACCCTGGACCGCCTGAAATCCCTGGTGTCCGATCATGACCGGCGGATCTCCCACAGCCTGTCCGACCGCCAGAAGACGACCCTGTTCTCGCTGCTGGCACAGCTCGGCTGAGCGGACCCAGCCCGCATTTCTCATACTGGTCGCGGTCTACGTCGCGTCCGGCCGGTCCGATCCGCCAGGAGAGGGCCGAAGAGCGCAGCAGCGCTGCGGTCGAGGCGCTCGACGCCGCGGGCGGGCCGGCCGGGCGCGACCCGAAGGGCGGCCCTGTCCCGCCGACAGGGTGCGTCAGGCCGCTTGCCCGATGCGCAGCATCGCGCCGCACGGCCTTCCTGCCCTGTCGGCGGGACAGGGCCGCGCAGACCGTGACCAGTATGAGAATTGCGGGCTAGCGCGGCGGCGGGCCGGTCGAGCCGCGGATGATCAGGTCGACGTCCAGCCGGGTGGCGTCGGGCGCGGGCTCTCCGTCGATCTTGTGCAGCAGGTAATCCGCCGCAAGCCGTCCCATGGCCTCGGAGGGGACATGCATGGTGGTGAGCGCCGGAGTCAGCTCGGCCGCCAGCTCAAGGTCGTCGAAGCCGGTGATCGACACTTCCTCCGGCACGCTGATGCCCAAAGCATGGCATTCGAACAGGGCGCCATAGGCCAGGACGTCGTTGCCGCAGATGACCGCCGTCGGCCGTGGGTCGGCCGCCATCAGGCGCCGCAGGGCCTGGCGGCCCTCGCCGATGTCGTAAGCGCATTCAATCACCCGGTCGTCGCCGAGTTCGAGCCCGCGCTCGGCCAATGCCGCGGCGACGCCGTCGAGGCGCTCGGTGGCGCGGTCGTTGCCCCGGGTGAGTCCGGCGATCATGGCGATGCGGACATGCCCCATATCCATGAGGTAGGCGGCGATCCGGTAGGCGGAGCCGCGATTGTCGAAGCCGATCGACGGGTGGCGGCTGTCCGGCCGGTAGGTCCAGGTGTTGACGTAGGGGATCGCCTTCTGGTTGAGCAGCTCGTAGAGGGCGGGCGGTCGCGCCTCGCCGATCAGCATCAGCCCGTCCAATCCGCGCTCGACCAAGCTGCGGACCTGCTTCAACTCCTCCGCCACATCGTAGTTCGAACTGGCCAGCAGCAAGGTGTAGCCGGCGGCCGACAGGCGGTTCTGCATCGCCTGGATGCCGGTGGCGAAGATCGCGTTGTCCAGGGTCGGCACCACCGCGCCGAGCGCATGGGATCGCTGGCTGGCCAGCGCCCGGGCGGCGCCGTGGCGGGTATAGCCCAGCGCGGCGATCGCCGCCTCGACCCGTTCGCGCAGCTCCGGCCGAACGGCGTCCGCGGCATTCAGGCATCGCGACACCGTCGCCGTCGACACGCGCGCCCTGGCCGCGACGTCATGCAGGGTCGGGCGGTCGGTCAGCCGACGCTGTAAACGTTTTCTGATATTCGGTCCGGATGTCGACACCGGATAATCCTTTGAAACTCCAAGACTCCGCCTGAGAGTCAATCATACCTGTCTTCTGAATGACATTCCAGGCGACGATCGTCGCTTGACGGCATGCCAAGTGTGTCCTAGCCTCACAGAGCTGTAAACGTTTACAACATCGTCCGGAATAGGGCGCCGACAGCAGGGAGAAGCAACCATGGCGCAACGCCCGCGAGCCATCGGCCGTCTGGCCTTCCGCGCCGCCGTGGTGCTCTTCGGCCTCTTCGTTCTCAACATCCTGGTCGGCAAGGTCTCGATCCTGGTCGGGGCCACGACACCGGTCCATGCCGGCGACGTCGCCGAGTTCCTGGTGCTGCTGGCCGCCATCATCTGCTTCGTCATCGCCGCGCTGGACCGCGAAGCCGCGCGTTGAATCCGGCTGCCGGCAGGCGGCCCATACACAGGGAGGACAATCATGAAGTCACGCGAACCTGAGACGCTGCAATCGGCGGAACGCCGGCGTTTCTTCGAGCTCACCGGCAAATACGGCTTCACCGCCGCCGTGGTCGCCGCGGCCGCCGGCACGCTGGGCTCCACCGAGGCATCGGCGCAGAGCGCGCGCGAGGAACGGGACCGCGAGGACGCCGCCGAACACATCATGACCATCGCCACCGCCTATATCCTGGGCGCGTCGCGCAGCTATCCGATCATGCAGCTGGATTTCAAGGAGAACATCCAGAACATGAGCAATGGCCGGATCTATGTGCGCCTGGCCCCGGGCGGGCAGCTGGGCGCCGGCGGCGCGCTGGCCCAGAAGGTGCAGGGCGGCACCATCCAGGCGGCGCAGCATTCGCTGTCGAACTTCGCGCCGTTCGCGCCGACCGTCGACCTGATCAACATCCCGTACTGGTGCGGCGAGAACCAGAAGTTCATCAACCTGGTGACCTCCGACGCCTGGGCGGCGGAAGTGAACCCGAAGGTTGAGGCCAAGGGCTTCAAGCCGCTCTGGTATGTCTGCATCGACCCACGCGTCGTGGCCCTGCGCCAGGGCATCGACGGGCCGATCCGCACCCCGGCACAGATGCAGGGCATCAAGTTCCGCGTGCCCGGCTCGCAGATCCTGCAGCAATTCTACCGCCTGCTGGGCGCCAACCCGACGCCGGTCGCCTGGGGCGAGACCCCGAGCGCCATCAAGCAGGGCGTGGCCGACGCGCTGGACCCGTCGGTCGAGGCGCTGCACGTGTTCGGCTTCAAGGACGTGCTCTCCTGGGTGACCTTCAACCGCTCGGTGCCGGACTCCCAGGTCTATTCCTGCAATCTGGAATGGTTCAACGAGATGCCCGGCGATCTGCAGGAGGCGATCGAGTTCGCGTCCGCGGTCACCATGCAGCAGAACCTGGCCAAGGTTCCGGCGGCCCGCGCCTATTCGATGGCTGAGCTGTCAGCAGCCGGCGTGCAGTTCTATGCGCCGAACGCCTCTGAGATGGAGGAATGGGTCTCCGCCGCGGGCCACCAGCGCTCGGAATGGAACGAGTTCAAGACCGATCTCGCAGGATCGATCGCCACCTTCGACCGTTTGCTGGAAGCGGCCAACACCCAGGGCCGTCTCTACGTGCACGACGTCTGATCGGGCGGGCGGCCCCGGACCTTCGGGGCCGCCCATCCCGCCACGGGGGAGGCTTGCAATGGGCGGAGTGCTTCGGAAAATCGATCAGGACGGCGAGCGCTGGCTGCTGCTGATCCTCTACGCCATGATCGTGGCGACCATCTCGACCGAGGTGATCCGCCGCTTTGTCCTCAGCTATTCCTCGATCTGGGGCGAGGAGATCGCCCGCTACGCCTTCATCTACCTGGCCTGGATCGGCGCGTCCTCGGCGATCCGCGAACGCGCCCATATCCGCATCGATGTGATCCTCCACTATCTGGGGCCGAAGGCGAAAGCCGCCATCTACCTGTTCGGCGATTTCGCAACCCTGACCCTGGCGGTGATCGCGCTGTACTGGTCGCTGGAGCCGATCCTGACCTCGATCAAGTTCGGCTCGGTGACCCATGGTCTCAGGATCAGCAATGCCTGGTTCCTGGCGGCGGTGCCGATCGGCTTCGCGATGATGGTGTTCCGCCTGGCGCAGTCGATCCTGCGCGACTGGAGCGATTTCCGCGCCGGCCGCCCGGTGTTCGAGGGCGCCAAGCTGTTCGACTAGCGGCCGGGGGATACGCGCGATGCTCTACCAACTTCAGCAAGGCGGCTCTCTCGATCTGGGCTGGGAATTCTATGTCCCGCTGATCGCCATCATCGTGATGATCGCGCTGGCCGTGCCGGTCTGGGTCGCGCTGGGGCTGGGCGCGGTCGGCATGCTGCATTTCTCAGGCATTCTGCCCCTCTCCCTGCTGGGCGAATCCCTGTTCGACGGCATCGACGCCTTCGCGCTGATCGCGGTGCCGCTGTTCATCCTGACCGGCGACGTGCTTGTCCGCACCGGATTGTCGGAGAAGCTGCTGGACATCGCCGACGCGACGACCGGCGGACTCCGTGCCGGCTTCGGCACCGCGACGGTGCTCGGCTGCGGATTCTTCGCCTGCATCTCCGGCTCGGACGCGGCCGGCGCGGCGGCGGTCGGCCGCATGACCATCGACCGGCTGGTCAAGCAGGGCTACCCGAAGCCCTATGCCTGCGCGCTGGTGGCGTCCGGCGCGTGCACCGGCATCCTGATCCCGCCATCGATCGCCTACATCATCATCGGGCTGGTGCTGGGCATCTCCGCCTCGACCCTGTTCCTCGCCGCCGCCGTGCCGGGCGTGCTGGTCATGCTGTCAATCATGATCACCAACATGATTATGAACCGGATCAACGGCTATGAGGCCGACGATCGCGGCTTCTCCTTCCGGCGCTGGTGGCGGGCGATCGTCGACGGCCGGTATGCGCTGATGGTGCCGATCATCATCCTGGGCGGCATCTATTCCGGCATCTTCACGCCGACCGAGGCGGCCGCCATCGCCGTCGTCAGCACCATCATCATCGGGCTGCTGCAGGGCACGCTGACCCTGGCCGATTTCCCGAAGATGCTGGAGAGCTCGGCCAAGGTGAACGGCGTCATCCTGCCGATCATCGCCCTGGCGCTGCCGCTGGCACAGACGCTGGCGGCGCTGCAGATCCCGCAGGGCTTCGTCTTTGCGGTCACTGGCGCCGTGGAGAGCGACGTCGCCATCATCCTGCTGATCGTCGGGATCCTGATCCTGGCCGGCTGTGTCATGGAGACGACGCCGAACATCGTTATCCTGGCGCCGATCCTGCTGCCGCTGGCGCGGGAGATCGGCATGGACGACGTGCATTTCTGCATCTTGATGGTGACGGCGCTCGGCGTCGGCTTCATCACGCCGCCGCTGGGCCTGAACCTGTTCGTGGTATCCGGGCTGACCGGCACGTCGATCTTGAAGATCGCTGCCAAGGCGGTCCCCTATGTGACGTCGATGCTGATCGTCGTCCTGCTCTTGGCGTTCGTGCCCGAGATTTCACTCTGGGCCTTCTGAGCACATTGGCTTCCGAAAGGCCGGTCGCCGGCCGAAAGACCCGAGGAACGAGACCATGTCCGTTGAGTATCTGAAGAAGGCCGTCAAGACGGCGGCGACCGACGACCAGCAAGTCGGCAGGACCGTGGCCGACATGCTGGCCGCGATCGAGGCCGGCGGCGAGGAGAAGGCCATCGCCTATGCCCGCGACTTCGATCGCTGGGACGGCGAGATCGTCGTCTCCCGCGACGCGCTGGCCGGCGCCGCCGACCGCGTGTCGGACCGGTTGAAGGACGATATCCGCTTCGCCCATGACCGGGTCCGCCGCTTCGCCGAGGCGCAGCTGGCCAGCCTGTCGGAGTTCGAGGTCGAGCTGCAGCCGGGCCTGCACGCCGGGCAGAAGCTGATCCCGGTCCAGGCGGCCGGCTGCTACGTGCCGGGCGGGCGCTACTGCCATGTCGCCTCGGCGATCATGAGCACCACGACCGCCAAGGTCGCCGGCGTCGACCACGTCATCGCCGCCTCGCCGCCGCGCGACGCCGACGGCATCCACCCGGCGGTGCTCTACGCCATGGACCTGGCCGGCGTGGACACGGTGCTGACCATGGGCGGCGTGCAAGCGGTCGCGGCGATGGCGTTCGGCCTGTTCACCGGTCGCCCGGCAGACATCCTGGTGGGCCCGGGCAACCAGTTCGTCGCCGAGGCCAAGCGTCTGCTCTACGGCCGGGTCGGCATCGACCTGTTCGCCGGCCCGTCGGAAATCCTGGTCATCGCCGACGAGACCGCCGACCCGGAGATCGTCGCCATCGACCTGGTCGGCCAGGCGGAACACGGGCCGAACTCGCCGGCCTGGCTGATCACCACCTCCCGCGACCTCGCCGACACGGTGATCGCCCGCATGCCGGCGCTGATCGCCGACCTGCCGGAGCAGAACCGGCTGAACGCCGAGGCGGCCTGGCGCGACTATGGCGAGGTGATCCTGGCCGACAGCCGCGAGGCCGCCGCCGAAGCCAGCGACCGCTACGCGTCGGAGCATCTGGAGGTGCACGCGGCCGACCCGGACTGGTGGCTCGCCACCCTGCGCAATTACGGCTCGCTGTTCCTCGGCGAGGAGACCACGGTCGCCTTCGGCGACAAGACCTCGGGGCCGAACCACATCCTGCCGACCAAGGGCGCCGGCCGCTATACCGGTGGCTTGAGCGTCGGCAAGTTCATCAAGACGGTCACCTATCAGCGCATGTCGCGCGAGGCGACCCGCACCGTCGGCACGGTCACCGCCCGCATGTCGCGCCTGGAGGGTATGGAAGCGCATGCCCGGACAGCCGATTGCCGCCTCGGCAAGTACTTCGCCGGCGAGCAGTTCGACCTCGCGGGCTAGGACCGGGGTGCGGCACCTCTTCGATCTCGGCGGGCGCGTCGCGGCGGTGACCGGCGCCAGTTCCGGCATCGGCCGGGCGATCGCCATCGCCTTGGCCGGGGCCGGCGCAGCGGTCGTGTGCGTCGCCCGCCGGGAGGACGCGCTGGCCGACACCGTGCGTGAGATTGAGAGCGCGGGCGGTCAGGCCGCCGCGATCACCGGCGATCTGTCGGACCATCGCGGGGTGGCACCGGTCGCCGAGGCCATGGCCGGGCCGTTCGGCGATCCCGACATCCTGGTCAACGCGGCCGGGATCAATCCCCGCGAGCCGGCCGAGGCGATCACGCCGGAAAGCTGGGACCGCACCCTCGCGCTGAACCTGTCGACGCCGTTCTTCCTGGCCAGGGCTTTGGTGTCGGCAATGTCCAGGAAAGGCTGGGGCCGGATCATCAACATCGCCTCGCTGCAATCCGAGCGCGCCTTCCCGAACTCGATCCCCTATGGCGCCTCGAAGGGCGGGGTCGCGCAGTTGACGCGCGCCATGGCCGAGGCCTGGTCGGCGGAGGGCATCCTGTGCAACGCCATCGCGCCCGGATTCTTCCCAACGGCATTGACGGCAGCGGTTTTCGACGACGCCGAGGCGGCCGACCGCAATGCCCGCCAGACCGCGATCGGCCGCAACGGGCGGCTGGAGGACCTGCACGGGGTGGCGATCTTCCTGGCCGCGCCGGCGTCGGACTACATTACCGGCCAAATCCTCTATGTGGATGGCGGCTTCACCGCCAAGTAGGACGGAACCCGAACCCGATGAAAGCGCTGGTCTACACCGCCCCGGAAGAGGTCACCTACCGCGACGAGCCGGAGCCCGAGCCGGCCCCGGGAGACGCGGTCGTCCGGATCGACTCCGTCGGCATCTGCGGCTCGGACATGCACGCCTTCCACGGCAAGGACCCGCGCCGGGTGCCGCCTTTGATCCTGGGCCACGAGGCGGCGGGCGTGGTCGAATCCGGTGCGCAGGAAGGCCGCCGTGTGGTCATCAACCCGCTGATCAGCTGCGGGACTTGCGACGACTGCCTGGGCGGGCGCTCGAACCTCTGCGCCGACCGTCAACTGATCGGCATGGCCATTCCCGGCGCCTTCGCCGAACGGGTCGCCGTTCCCGAGCGCAATTTGATCCCGATGCCCGACGGCATGGACCCGGCCATCGCGGCCCTGACCGAGCCCGCCGCGACCTCGCTGCACGCGGTCAACCTGGCCGCGCGGGCGGCGCACCGGCCGCTCAGCGAGTCGCGGGCCCTGGTGCTGGGCGGCGGCTCGATCGGCCTGTTCGCGGCCCTCTGCCTGAAACGCCACGGCTGCACCGACATCGCGCTCGGCGACACCAACCCGCTGCGCCGACAGACGGCGGAGCAGATCGGCGTGGCGCGGGTCTATGACCCGCTGGCCGGCGGCGGCCCGCCCGATCCGGACTCGATCGACGTGGTGGTCGACGCGGTCGGCACCGCCGCCACTCGGCAGGCGGCCATTGCCGCTGTGCGCCCCGGAGGTGTGGTCATGCATATCGGCCTGCTGGACAGTGCGGGCGAGATGGATGTGCGCAAGATGACCCTGTCCGAGATCACCTTCATCGGCACCTACACCTATTCCATGGTCGACCTGCGCGCCGCCCTCGACGCCCTGCACACCGGGGGCCTCGGCGACCTCGACTGGATCGACCGGCGCGCCCTGTCCGACGGGGCAGCCGCCTTCCACGACCTCGACGCCGGCCGCGCGGCGCCGAAGATCATCCTGAAGCCATAGATATGGCGCCCGCCAATCCCTTGGATCCGCTCAATGACCATTGAGAAACGCTCCGTCCTGGTCGCCGGCCACCGCACCAGCGTGTCGCTTGAGCCGGAGTTCTGGGAGGCCTTGAAGTCGATCGCCGCCGATCGGGGCGCCTCGCTGAATCAGCTCATCGCCGGCATCGACGCCGATCGCAACGGCAACCTCTCCAGCGCCATCCGCATCTTCGTGCTGAAGAGCCTGCAGGGCTGAGGATCAGCCGCGCTCGATCAACTCGGTCTTCACGACCTCCTGCAGCGCCTCGGCCGGCTCACCGTCGATGCGGCGGAGCAGGAACTCCGCCAGCCGTCGGCCGGCGGCGTGCAGGGAGAAGTAACAGGCGCTGACCGGCGGGTTGAGATAGGCGGTCAGCTGCGTGCCGTCGCGGCTGACGACATCGATGCCCGCATCCGGCACGAGACCCGCCTCGCGCAATCCGCTGAGCACGCCGAGCGTGGCGACCTCGTTGGCGCAGACGAAGCCGGTCGGCGGGTCGGGGTGGCGGCGCATGTCCAGCGCGGCCTCGCGGCTGCCGGCGGCCCCGAGCTCGCCATGCGCCCGCAGGGCCGTATCCACCGAAACGCCGGCCTCGGCATGGGCGCGGAAATAGCCGGCCAGCCGGTGCCGGGTATAGAGGTAGTCCAGGTCGCGATCGATCAGAGCGATGCGGCGATGGCCCTTGCGCAGCAGCAGGGCGGTTGCCTGATAGGCCGCATTCTCGTTGTCGATGTCGAAATGGGCGTGCGGTGTGAACAGCTCGGTGCGGCCGAAAGTCACGAAAGGCACGCCCCGCTCCAGAAGGTACTTCGCCCGATCGTCCTGGGGCCGGGTCATGTCGAAGATGATGCCGTCGGAAAGGCCGGCCTCGACCACCCGCCGCACCGGGGCGAGCGCATCCATGCCCGGCAGGAACGGCACCGCGGTCAGGCTGTAGGGCGTGCCCTCCAGTACCGAATGGATGCCCTGCATCAGCGCCACCGAGCCGGCATCGCCGACCTCCTCCGCCCGTGGTGCCGCGAGCATGGAGTAGATCGTGAACGTGCGGCCGGTGCGCAGCTTGATGCCGCTGAGATGCGGCACATAGCCCAGCGCGTCGGCGGCCTCCTTCACCCGCGCGATGGTGTCCGCGTGGACCTCCGGGCCGTCCTTCAGGGCGCGCGAGACTGTCGTCACCGATAGATCGAGGTGACGGGCCAGGGTCTTGAGGGTCGCGCGCCCCATGGCCGTGGCGTCAGCCGGCCCGTCGGACCGGCTCGAACGCCTCCACCGCGTTCTCGCCGATGATGCGGCTCAGATGGTGGAACGAGGCCTTCGGGTTGCGCGCCAGGGTCTCGAAATCGACATGGACGATGCCGAACTTCTTGGCGTAGCCCTCGGCCCATTCGAAATTGTCCATCAGCGACCAGACGAAGTAGCCGCGCACATCGTGGCCGCGCTCGATCCCGTCCAGCAGGGCGTTGATGTAGCCGCTGAAGAAGTCGACGCGGTTCTGGTCGTCGACCACGCCGTCCGGCCCGACCGTGTCGGCAAAGGCAGCGCCATTCTCGGTGATGTAGATCGGCGGCATGTCACCGTAGCGTTCCTTCAGGTCGTCGAACTGCTCGACCATCGCCGTCGGGTCGATCTGCCACTGCATCTCGGTGATCGGCACGTCGCCGGGCGGCGGGATGTCCTGGACCCCGAAGATGCGGTTCGGGTCGGGCGCGGCGTACATGCGGTTGTAGTGGTTCATGCCGAAATAGTCGGGACGCTGGCCGATCAGCTCCATGTCGCCGGACTGCACGTAGGGCGCCAGTTCCTCGGCGATCAGCTCCGGATAGCGGCCCAGCATGATCGGATCGCACATGACCCGCCGCCACAGGCAGTCGACCCAGTCCGCCGCGCGCTCGTGCTCGGCATCGTCCCGGGCGGGGTGCACCGGCCCCAGCGAGATGATCGGCCCCTGCCGGATGGCGGCGTCAACGGATCGCACCGCCTGGACACACAGCCCGTAGGCCAGGTTGATGTGGTGGATCGCGGCCAGGGTCTCATCACGGCTGCGGGCGCCCGGCGCATGCACGCCGGCGTCGTAGGCGACCCAGGGCAGCACGTTGGGCTCGTTGATCGGGGCGCTGTGGCGAACCCGGTCGCCCAGCCGCCGCATGACGGTCTCGCTGTAATCGGCGAAACGATAGGACGTGTCGCGGTTGCGCCAGCCGCCGGCATCCTCCAGCGCCTGCGGCATGTCCCAGTGGTGCAGGCAGATCCACGGGTCGATGCCGGCCGCCAGCAGCGCATCGACCAGCCGGTCGTAGAAGGCGAGGCCGGCCTCGTTGGCGGAGCCGCGGCCCTCCGGGAAGATCCGCGACCAGCCGGTGGAAAAGCGATAGGCGCCGACCCCGAGCTGCCCCATCAGGGCGATGTCCTCGGGATAGCGATTGTAGTGGTCGCAGGCGATGTCGCCGCTGTCGCCGTTATGGGTGCGGCCCGGCGTGTGGCTGAACGTATCCCACACGGTCGGGCCGCGGCCATCGGCCCTGACGGCGCCCTCGATCTGGTAGGCCGAGGCCGCCGTGCCCCAAACGAACCCTTCCGGAAACCGTCGCATCGCATGTTCTCCTGCCGTGGGCCGGCGCGCCGAGCCGTCAATCTGAACGTTCAGATAGAATATTCGGCGCCGCGCTTACCACACCTTGTTTACCTTGGAAAGCCCCAATTCGACTTGCTGTCGTAACGTTACGATTGATATCATCGATTTCGATGGGGACGCCGCCGCGAACGGACGTTAGTGTGTGAGGGATCGCGCGCACCGCTCATGCTCACGACGGCACCCGATACCCGCCCCAGGACCCGCCCCGACCGACCGGAGATCAGGATGACTTCTTCGCCCTGGCAGCTTTCGCTGCAGCTCTACAGCCTGCGCCTTGAGGGCGACCTGCCGGCGCAGCTCGACATCGCCCGCAACAGCGGGTTTCGCATCGTCGAGACCATCGGATCGCATCTGACTGACGCCGCGCAGACCCGGGCGCTCCTGGACGCGCGCGGCCTGGCTGCCCAGTCCGGGCATGTGTCGATGGACGCGCTGCGCAACAGCTTCGACGAGACCATCTCCGCGGCCAAGACCGTCGGGCTGTCGCTGCTGGCGATGCCGGCGATGCCGCCGGACCAGCGGTCCCTCGACGCCGATGGCTGGCGCGCGCTCGGGGCCGAACTGGGCGGCATGGCCGCGCGCATGGCAGATGCCGGCCTGGCCCTGGCCTATCACAACCATGACTGGGAGATGGTGGACGTCGGCGACGACCTGGCGCTGGGGCTGCTGCTCGACGCCGGAGCTAACGGCGGGCTGCGCTGGCAGGCGGATCTGGCCTGGGCGATCCGGGGCGACCGGGATCCGGCCGTGCTGATCGACCGCTTCGGCGACCGGCTGGCCAGCGTGCACGTCAAGGACATCGCGCCGGCCGGCGAGTCGGAGGACGAGGATGGTTGGGCCGATGTCGGTCACGGCACCGTGGACTGGGCCGATCTGTGGCGCCGCTGCGGCGGCACTGACGCCCGGCTGATGGTGGCCGAGCACGACAACCCGTCCGACGGCGCCCGCTTCGCCCGCCGCACCTTCGCCGCCATGAACGCCCTGGCCAAGGAGTCGGTCGCGTGAGCACCAAGGATCCCATCACCATCGGCCTCATCGGCTGCGGCAACATCAGCGGCACCTATCTGCAGCGGGCGCCGGAATTCGACGCGATCCACCTCAAGGCCTGCGCCGACGCCGATGCCGAGCGCGCGGACGCCGCGGCGGCGGAGTACGGCGTCGCGGCGATGACGCCGGAGGCACTCCTGGCGGACCCGGAGATTGCGCTGGTCATCAATCTGACCCCACCCCTGGCTCATGCCGAGGTCGGCCACCAGATCCTGGCCGCCGGCAAGCACCTCTATTCGGAGAAGCCGTTGGCGGCAACGGCCGCGGAAGCGCGCGGGTTGCTGGACGCGGCGGATGCGGCGGGACTGCGGGTCGGCTGCGCCCCGGACACTTTCTTGGGCGGCGGCCACCAGCATGCCCGCAAGCTGGTCGACGACGGCGCCATCGGCCGGCCGATCGGCGGCTCCGCCCGCTTCCTGACCCACGGCATGGAGCACTGGCATCCCAATCCGAGCTTCTTCTTCAAGCCCGGCGGCGGGCCGTTGCTGGATATCGGCCCGTACTACCTGACGGCCATGATCAACCTGCTGGGCCCGGTCTCGGCGGTGACGGCCCATGCCACCCGGGGCTTGGACGAGCGGATCGTCACCAGCCAGCCGCGCCATGGCGAGCGCATTGCGGTGGAGGTTCCGACCCATGTGGAGGGCGTGCTGGAATTCGCCAACGGCGCACTCATCTCGCTGACCACGACGTGGGACATCTGGCCCTTCGAGCGCTACCGCCTCGAGCTGTTCGGCACCGAGGGCTCGATGCAGATGCCAGACCCGAATTTCTTCGGCGGCCTCATCAGGCTGACCAAGGACGGGGCAACGATCGAGGAATTGGCGCCCGACGGCTTCGACTACGCCACGCCCAACCTGACCCAGGGGTCCGGTGCGTCGGTCGCCAACTACCGCATCATCGGCGTGGTCGACATGGCCGAGGCGATCCGCGACGAGCGCCCGCACCGCGCAAGCGGCGCGCTGGCCTATCACGTCCTGGAAGTGCTCGAGGGCCTGCTGCTCTCGTCGGACGAAGGCCGCAAGATCGCCATCGAAAGCACCTGCGACCGGCCGGCCCCGATGGACCCGGCGGGCTGATGGGAACCAGGGAAGATTGCTGAAGAATCTTTCTTAGCCCCCTCACCCTCCCACGCTACGCGCGGGTCCCTCCCTCTCCCACAGGGGGAGAGGGGCAATTCCCATGGGCGCTGATTGATGCCCCTCTCCCCTTGTGGGAGAGGGAGGGACCCGCGGCGAAGCCGTGGGAGGGTGAGGGCTCTAGCGAAGACTCCTCATCAGCAGCGTTTGATTCGTGCCTCGATTCATCGCGCCGCCCAAAGCAGGCCGCGGTTGACGAATTTCTTCATCTACGTGCCAGCACCGCCGCAAGCCGGCGCGTTGCCGCATTCGGACCTACCACAACTCTCATGACTCCCGCCGGTCATGATTTCGCCTAAATGTAGGTGCAGGTATGCGACAACCACGACATAGAGCGTGTCCACCCATATGCGGTGGAATTGCCCGACGAGAGGCAGACAGGGAGCGAAGCAAAATCAGGAGACCCCCATGAACGCCGCCCTTGAATTGACCCACGTCACGCTGACGAACAGATACGGCATGTCGTACGACTTCCGCCTGCTGCACCAGCGCGACGTTATCCCAACGACGCCCGGCCTTTACGCCTTCGTGAAGATCGCGAAGTCGTCCCTCGGCCTGGTCCCGCCGCAGATCGATGTCGGCTACATAGGCAAGGCGCAGAATCTGCGCATGCGGCTGGTCGATCACGAAGTCGGCCCCGACGCCCGCAGATGGGGCATGACCCATGTCGCGGTCCTTGAGGCGCCTTTTTCGACCGACGACCAGCGCGCCAGGACCGAGGCCGTGCTGATCAACAGCATCGATCCGCCGCTAAACAAGCAGCATCGGCGCGTTTTGCGTCCGGTCTTCTGACCAAACGGATCTGACATGGGGCGGCGTAATGGCGTCGCCCCGAACAGCGGCAACCCATCCGCGCCTGTCGCCGGCGCCGCGCCCTCCGCCGCCACCAGCCGCGGATCCGCGCGCAGCCGCGCGTCCGCCATGGCGGCATAGTCAGGGTTGAGCTCGACCCTGATGCAATCGGGCCCCAGCCAGTCAGCCACCAACGCCGTCGTGCCGGTGGCCAGAATGTAGGGTGACGCAGATGGGTATTCTGTTTTCTGTTCAGGCCTACCGCGCTGCCCAGAGGAGGCCGCGTTTGAGGATTTCCTTCATCTGGGGGACCTGGAACTCGTCGGCGACGTGGCCCAGCGCGCTGTAGAAGACGCGGCCCTTGCCGTGGTGGCGTTTCCAGACGACGGGGATCTCCACACCCTCGATCCAGGGGCAGTGCTCGCCGGAGAAGCGGGTCGTCGCCAGCACCTCGTTGCTGGGGTCGACATGCATGTAGTACTGCTCGGAGCGGTAGGGGAAATCGCCGATCCCGTTGACGATCGGATCGTCGTCGCGGGTGATGGTGACCGTGTAGTCGATGATGTTGCCGGGATGGGCCACCCACTGCCCGCCGCACATGAACTGGTATTCGACCTCGCTGCGGAAGGCGTCGCACATGCCGCCGTGATAGCCGCCGAGCCCGACGCCGGACTCCACCGCCGCGCAGAGATTGGTCAGCTCCTCCCGCTCGATCGTCGACATGGTGTAGATCGGCACGATCAGGTCGAGGTCCTTCAGCGCCGGGTCGGCGAAGGCCTCGGTGGTGTTCTCGATATAGACCTCGAAATCATGCTCCCGCAGCATGCCGGCGACGATATTGGCGCCCTGCTCCGGCGTGTGGCCGTCCCAGCCGCCCCAGACGATGAGGGCTTCCTTCATCCCGCTGTTCCCTTCCTGATGTCAGTCGTCGAGCCGGCCGGGCGCCAGGCCGGTCGGCAGTGCGGCCGGGCGTTCGCACCAGCTTTCGATGTCGATGAAGCGGTCGTCTTCCGACGACGCCAGGCACGCCTCCATGACCTCGAGCACATGGAACGCCAGCTCCATGCTGGCCCGGTGCCGCCGGCCGGCGCGGATCGCATGGGCCAGGTCGGCGACGCCGATACTGCGGTAGTTGCCGTCGCCATGGCCGTGGCTTAGCGGCACCTCCTCCCAATCGCCACGCTCGCGCGCCAGGAAGACCGGGCCCGTAAAGGTGTTCGGGTCGGGAATGCGCATCGAACCGGTCTCGCCATAGAGCTCGAGCGGGCCGTGCTCGTGCTTCCAGACATCGAAGCTGGTGACGATCGTGATGATCGCACCGGAGTGGAATTCCAGCAGGCCGGCGATATGGGTGTCGGTGCTGACCGGGACGATCTCGCCCTCGCGCGGCCCGCTGCCGATCGTCCGCTCCGAGAGACCCGCAGCCGTCATGCTGGCGACCCGCCGCACCGGCCCGAGCAGATTGACCAGTGCGGTCAGGTAGTACGGCCCCATGTCGAGCATCGGCCCGCCACCCGGCTGGTAGTAGAAATCCGGATTCGGGTGCCAATGCTCGTGCCCGTGCAGCATCATGAAGGCGGTGCCGGAGAGCGGCCGGCCGATAGCGCCGTCGTCCAGCAACTTGCGCGCGGTCTGCTGGCCGCCGCCGAGAAATGTATCCGGCGCGCAGCCGACCCGCAGGTTACCGGCCGCTGTCTTCAATTGCTCCGCTTCGGTGGCGGACACAGCCAGCGGCTTTTCCGAATAGGCGTGCTTGCCTGCGGCCAGCGTCAGCAGCGCCACCGGCACATGGGATTGCGGCGTGGTCAAATTGACCACCGCCTCGATCTCGGGATCGGCCAGCAGGGCCTCGACATCGACCGCCGGCACCCCGAATTCATTGCCGCGCGCTTCCGCCGCCGCCGGGTTGATATCGGCGATCGCCTTGATGCGCAGCGCCTCGAAGCCGGGTGCAGCCTTCAGATAGGCGCCGCAGATGTTGCCGCAGCCGATGATGCCGATGGTCAATGGCTCCATGTCGGACCCTCCCTGTCTGCAAGCGGCAAGTTCATCCGGACGGCCGGTCCAGCACGGTGCGCCAGGAATGGGCGGGCTGGTAGCCGAGCACCCGTCGCGCCTTCTCGATGCTGATCATGGTCTCATGCTCGCCCAGCTCCGGCGCGATCGGCACGCCCGGGAAGACCGCGTCGATCAGCTGCCGGTTGGTCTGCGTCATGATGCTGTCGGCTGCGGCGATGATAAAGACATCCGCGTCGGTGTTGCCGCACTCCAAGGACAGGCGGCAGCTCTGCGCCACGTCGCGGGCATCGACATAGCTCCACAGGTTGAAGCGGCGGCTCTGCGGGTCGTCCCAGTAGCCGGGGATCTTGGCATAGCTCGCCGGATGGTCCGTATCCTCGAACAGGATGTTGGAGAAGCGCAGGCCCACGAACGGCATGCCGTAGAGCCGGTTCATGAGCTCGGCCAGGTGCTCGCAGGCGACCTTGGACAGGGCGTAGCTGTTCTGTGGCTTCGGTGTGTGCGTCTCGTCGACGGGCACGCTGTCCGGTCGCACGTTTTCGAAGGGGAAGCCCAACGCCGTCTCGCTCGAGGCCCAGACCACCCTCTGCATCCCGAGCGCCACGGCCGCCTGGAAGGCGTTGTAGGTGGAGACGGTGTTGCCCTTGAAGCGGTCGGCGCCGGTGACGTAGTCGAAGTCGGGCTGCGGGTTGGCCGCCAGGTGGACGACCGCATCATGGCCGTGGAACGCCGCGAAGACCGCGCCGTAGTCGGTCATGTCGACCGCGACATAGGGGCAGTCCTGGCTGGCCGGCGGGGCGATGTCCACGTTGCGGACCTCGTAGCCGTGGTCCAGCAGGTCGCGCACGACGAAGCGCCCGGCCCCGCCGCTGCCACCGGTGACGACGATCTTCTTCATGCCCCTGTGCCCTCCCGACCCGTCAATGACCCCATGCCGCCTTGTCCTCCTCTGTCGTCTCGGGTTGTTCGGATCCGAGCGGGGTCTCGTAGAGCTTGCGCAGGACCAGGCAGGCGGCGCCGCGGGCCCAGACCTCGTCGGTCCATTCGTGGAAGATGATCTCGGTGCGATGCGGCGCGGCGCTCAGCCCCTGTTCGACGCCGGCGAGGATCGAGTCCTTCAGCAGGTCGGCGGCCAGCAGGCCCTCGCCGGACAGGATCACCTTGGCCGGGTTCAGCATGTTGATGATCAGCGCCGCGGCCCGGCCAAGCTTGTCGCCGGCCTCCGTGTAGATCGCGCGCAGGTCGGTGTTGCCCCGCCGCGCCAGTTCGGCGATGCGCCGCATGGTCGCTGGCGTCGGCAGGTCGTCCGTCGGGCCGTCCAGGTCGACGATCTCCCGGGCCTGCCGGTGGATCGCCGCCTCCGACGCATAGGCGTCGACACAGCCGGACTTGCCGCAGAGGCACGGCCGGCCGGTAGGATCCACGGTCAGATGCCCGAACTCCGGGCCGATGCCATTGGCGCCGCGATAGAGCTCGCCGCCCACCATCAGACCGAGGCTGACCGTCTGCTCCAGGGTGATGACCGCGAAGGTGTCGAGTCCGCGGCCGTGACCGAACCAGTGCTCGGCCAGGGTCACCAGATTGGCGTCGTTCTCCAGCGTCACCGGGATGCCGAGGCGGTCGACCATCAGCCGGCCGAATGCGATTGGCCCGTCTCCCAGGATCGGGGTGCGGTGGCACAGGCCCGCCCGGCTCTCGATGACGCCGGGCAGCCCGATACCGACCCCGCTGATCCGGTCCATGGCGAGCCCGGCATCGGCGACGCAGTTGCGCACGCCGTCCTCGATCACGTCGGCCACCACCGCCACCGACTGGCGTGTCACGCGGATCGGGAGGGTGACGGAATGCACCACATCCGCCTTGAAGTCGGTGACCGCGACGCTGATCTGGTGCGCCGCCAGCTTGACCCCGACCACATAGGTGGCGTCGGGGTTCAGCTCCAGCATCACCCGGGGCCGGCCGCGCGGGCCGCCATTGGCGACCTGAACGTGGCGGGCGTGGATCAGGTTCTCGTCGATCAGCGCGCCGGTGATGGCGGAGATGGTCGCCCGGCTGAGCTGGATCTGGTCGGCCAGTTCGACCCGCGACACGCTGCCATGCTCGCGGATGGCGTCCAGCACCAGGCGCCGGTTGATGGCGCGCATCAGCTCCGGATCGGCGGTCTTGAACACCGGTCGTCCGCTCCGCCCTAGGCCACGCCCGACGGCGTGGCCAGGGACATCGGAATTAATTCAGTCTGTTGACACAAAATCCTGGCCTCCCGACGGACCATCCTGCCGGCCTCATGCCATTTCTTCGCCCGAGCGCAGCGATTGGAGACATCTGCTCGCGAGAGGCTTGACAAGCCCTCGGATTCTATCCGACCATTTTGTTTGGATTGCAAATTAAAAATCAAGCCTGTTGGGAGGGAGCGATGAGACAAGGTTGGATCGTGTCGCTGATCGCCGGTTTGGCGGCGGTGCTGTACCAAGCCGGGGCGCAGGCGGAGACCACCGTGCGCTGGCTGCATATCGAGCAGAACCCGCAGATCCTGGAGACCTGGACCGAGCTGGCCCGCGACTACGAGGCCCAGCATCCGGACGTCACCATCGACATGCAGTTCCTGGAGAACGAGGCGTTCAAGACCAAGCTGACGACGCTGCTGCAGTCCGACGACCGGCCGCACATCTTCTATAGCTGGGGCGGCGGCGTGCTGCAGGCGCAGATCGAGGCTGGCGTGCTGCGCACCGTCACCGACCATATGCAGGGCGCGTGGGCAGACAGCCTGAGCCCGGCGGCGGTCAACGCCTTCACCTTCGACGGCGAGGTCTATGGCGCACCCATGCTCGTGAGCCAGGTGGGCTTCTGGTACAACAAGGACCTGTTCGCGCAGGCCGGCCTCAATGCCGACGAGATCGTCGAATGGGACGATCTTCTGGCCGCCGTGCAGACTCTGAAGGATGCCGGGATCACCCCGATCGCCGCCGGCGGCGCCGACAAATGGCCGCTGCATTTCTACTACACCCTGCTGGCCATCCGCCTGGGCGGGGCCGAGGGTTTCGCCGCCGCCATGGCCGGCGAGAATGGCGGCTTCGAGAGCGACGTCTATGTCCGCTCCGGCGAGCTGTTCCAGCAGTTGACCGAGATGGAGCCGTTCCAGCGCGGCTATCTGGCGGCCAAGTACCAGGAGGCCGCCGGCGTGTTCGGCAATGGCGACGCCGCCATGCACCTGATGGGCAATTGGGACTACAACACCGCCAAGACCAACTCGGTCTCCGGCGAGGGCCTTGACGACGAAAACCTCGGCTGGTTCGACTTCCCGCAGATTCCCGACCAGGCGGGACGGCCGACCGACACTCTGGGCGGCATCAATGGCTGGATCTTCTCCGCCGGGGCGCCGGACGAGGCGGTCGACTTCATGCGGTTTTTCCTGAGCCAGGAGAACCAGCGCATGATGGGCCGAGAGGGCTTCTTCATACCGGTCGCCAAGGGCGCGTCCACCGATATCCAGAACCCGTTCTTCAAGGCGGTGGCCGACAACATCGCCGCCTCCCAGTATCACCAGATCTTCTACGATCAGATGCTGGGGCCCGATGTCGGACGGGTGGTCAACGACGTGTCGCAGGACCTGGCCTCCGGCGTGATCACGCCGGAAGAGGCAGCCGAGCAGGTCCAGCAGGCCTATGAGGACGCCACCTTCTGACCCGGAGTTGGGTGTGTGACGTTTCGCAAGCATCCACCGGCGCGACCCTCTTCCGAATCCGGGAAAGGGTCGCGTCGGACTCAGGGGCCGGCGCTCGAAGCCCTCACCCGGCCTGCCTGCGGCAGTCCACCCTCTCCCAGGGGGAGAGGGTTTTCGAGGCGGCGTTGGATGACCCTCTCCCCCTGGGAGAGGGTGGCGAGCGAGGGCGAGCCGGGTGAGGGCTTCCAGCGCTTGCCGACGGTCTTGTTCCAGCGATGAGCAGCATCAGCAGATCGGCAACGGCGCCGCTGGCCGGGATATCCCGGTCTTTGAGCCTCAGGGAGCGCTACGCGCGGGCCAACCACAATGGCCGGATGACCGCGATCATCCTGTTCCTGCCGCCGGCCCTGCTGCTGTTCACCATCTTCGTCATCCTGCCGATCTTCGAAGCCGGGCTGATGAGCTTCTTCCGCTGGAACGGCTATGGCGAGGCGACCAAGTTCGCCAACCCGGTCGGCTTCCAGAACTATGAGCGGCTGGCCGGCAACAAGGCATTCATCCGCGCCCTGCTCAACACCGGCGGCATCATCCTCGTGTCCCTGGCGGTGCAGTTGCCGCTGGCGCTGGCCATGGCGCTGCTGGTGGCCAAGCGGTTCGCCGGCGCCTACCTGTTCCGCACCATCTTCTTCCTGCCCTTCATCCTGGCCGAGGTGGCGACCGGGCTGATCTGGCGCTTCGTCTATGACGGCGAGTTCGGGCTGGTCTCGGCGATCTGGGGGGTGTGGGGTGCGGAGGCGCCCTTCGTGCTGGCCGACCGCACCTGGGCGATCTACGCCATCATGATCGTGGTGGTGTGGAAGTATTTCGGCTGGCACATGATGATCTACATCGCCGGCATCCAGAACATCCCGTCGGACCTGATCGACGCGGCGCGGATGGACGGGGCCACGCGCTGGCAGATCACCCGCTATGTCACCATCCCGCTGCTGATGCCGGCGATCCGGGTGTCGACCTTCTTCGCCATCCTGGGCTCGCTGCAGCTTTTCGACCTGGTGATGCCGCTGACCCGCGGCGGGCCGTCCAACGCGACCCAGACCATCGTCACCTATCTCTATAATTTCGGCATCGAGCGCACCCGCATCGGCTTCGGCAGCGCCGTCGGGGTGGTTCTGTTCCTCATCTGCCTGGGCTTCGCGGTCAGCTATGGCCGCACCCTGTTCCGCAAGGAGTAGGCGGATGGACCGGCGCCTGAGCTTCGACAGCTTCAACTTCACCCGCTATGCGGTGCTGATGCTGGTGTCGGGGCTGGTGCTGATCCCGCTGGTCGCGACGGTCCTGGGCGGTTTCAAGACGCTTGGCGATCTGCGGCAGAACCCGTTCGGCCTGCCGAGCGAATGGGTGATCGGGAACTACTGGCAGATCGTGACCGAAGGCAACCTCTGGGGCTTCCTGTGGAACTCCCTGATCATCGCCTTCTTCACGGTCTTCCTGACGCTGGCGACCGGGGCGATGGCGGCCTATGTGCTGGCCCATGTGCGGTTCTTCGGCAACCGCATGCTCGGCAGCTATTTCATGATCGGGCTCTTGTTCCCGGCGGCCGTCGCCATCCTGCCGCTGTTCATCAAGATCCGCGATCTCGGTCTGCTCGACACATACACCGGCGTGATCCTGCCGCAGGTCGCCTTCTCGCTCGGCTTCTGCATCCTGCTGCTGCGCACCTTCTTCCGGCAGATGCCCCACGAGCTGTTCGAGGCGGCGCTGATCGACGGCTGCTCCTACATCCGCTTCTTCTGGCACTTCACCCTGCCGCTGTCGCGGCCGATCCTGGCCACGGTCGGCATCTTCACCCTGGTGCAGAGCTGGAACAACTTCCTGCTGCCGCTAGTCGTCATCAACGACGATTCCCAGTTCACCTGGCCGCTCGGCATCATGCAGTTCCGCGGCGAATACAGCACCGACTGGACCCTGGTGCTGGCCTTCATCACCCTGACCCTGGTGCCGGCCGTCATCTTCTTCCTGATGACCCAGCGCTACATCGTCGCCGGCCTGACCGGCGGCGCCCTCAAGGGCTAACCGCACAATGCTGCGTCCGGGTGACGAGAGCGTATATCACCACCCGGCGTCATCGGGAGCGAAGCGCGGCGATCCACTTTAGCGGCAAGCAGTGGATTGCCGTGTCGCCTTCGGCTCCTCGCAATGACGACGCGAATGATGAGCCATCGCTACTTGGCCTATCTCCGCAGCAGCTGCTCGAACAACAGCGCGACGGCCTCCGCACCGGGATCGTTGTTGTCGGCAAGCTGGTCGGCCGACACATAGCTCGCCCGACCGGCCTTGGCGCGCAGGATGGTCGCGGTGTGGTCGGCGCCGGCCCGCGCCGCTGTCGCCGCCGGCTCCAGCCCGTCCCGCAGCGCCGCCAGCGCCGGCGCCAGCGCGTCGATCATGGTGCGGTCCCCGGGTTCCGCGCCGCCGACCTGCTGGATGCGGTCAAGCCCGGCGGCCAGCGCGGCAATGGCATCTTCGCCCTTGTCGGAGGCATCGCCGGCCGCGGCAAAGAAGATGGCCAGCAGCACTCCGGACGAGCCGCCCATGGTCTGGCCGAGCTCGGTCCCGATGGCGCGGTAGAGCTGGGTCAGATCGGCCAATGGCAGCCGGTCGAGCGCCGCGATCAGGGCACGTGAAGCGGTTGCCAGCGTGCTGCCGGTGTCCCCGTCCCCGGATTTGGCGTCGAGCGCATTCAGATCGGCCTCGGCGGCGATCAGAATCTCGCAGCATGCCTCAACGAGGGCGCGCCGGTCTGGGTCGGCAGAGGACGTGTACTGGACCGGGCTCAGCCCGTCGGGCAACGGCAGTACTTCGACCCCACCAACCGGCTTCAGCCCCGGCCAGGCCCAGGGAGCGGCCGGCGCCTGAAGCGCCGCTTCGTCCTCAGCGGTGACCGGCAGCAGCGAAACCGAGAAGCCGTGCATGTCCAGCGAGGTCATCATGTCCGCCGGGCCGACCATCCAACTCAGCCGATCGGCGATCTCCGACCGGGCGAGTTCCTCGGCCAGGACCGACATCTCCAGAGGCATGGCGCCGCCGAGATTGTTCAGCAGCACCGCATGCGGCCCGGCCCCGAGATTGCGGCTGAGACGGTCCACCACCATCGCGATCGCCTCGCGCGCGCCCTCGAAATCGACCTGCTCCACCCCGGCCTCGCCGTGGATGCCGAGGCCCAGCTCGGCCTTGCCCGGCTCGATACGCGCCTCCTTCGGCGAGCCCGGCACGGTGCAGGTATCCAGCGACATGCCGATCGAGACCACGCCGTCGATCACCCGCCGGGCGGCGGCCGCGACCGTGTCCAGATCCGCGCCCGCCTCCGCCAGGGCGCCCGCGATCTTGTGGACGAACAAGGTGCCCGCCACGCCGCGGGCCTGCGGCAGGTCCGGCAGCGCCACGTCGTCGTCGACCACCACCATGGCGACCTTCCGGCCGAGGCTGCGCGCGCGCTCGGCGGCCAGGCCGAAATTCAGCCGGTCGCCGGTGTAGTTCTTCACGATCAGCAGGCAGCCCGCATCTCCGGTCACCGCGAGGATGCCGGCCAGCACTGCATCGACCGATGGCGAGGCGAAGACCTCGCCGCAGACCGCCGCCGTCAGCATGCCCTGGCCGACGAAGCCGGCATGGGCCGGCTCGTGTCCCGAGCCGCCGCCGGATACCAGCGCCACCTTGGATTTATCCCAATCGGCGCGTATGACGACCTTGATGTGCGGATAACCGTCGAGCCGCGCCAGCCGGCCCTCGCCGCAGCGCAGGAAGCCGTCGATCGCCTCGGTGACGAGCGTGTTCTTGGTGTTGATGAACTGGTTCATGAAGTCCCCTCAGACACTGCGCGCACCACTCGGTGCCCGCGCCGGCGGGGGCGTCGCCTGATTCTTCGACGGGCCGCGTGTTGTTCCGCGTGACCGGCGTCCTCCCCGCCGATGACGGTATTTTCTCCGTTCGAGGTCCGTCAATCCGCTCGTGGCGGATTCGCCAATCCGACGGCCTCTACCGCGCGGCCAGATGATCGGCGTCGGCGCGCAGGCGGGCGCTGGCGAAATCAATGAACGTCCGGATTTTCGCGGCGGCCCGCCGGCCCTCGGAATGCAATAGATGGACCGGCATCTGCCGGTCCTCGAAATCGTGCAGGATCTCCACCAGGCGCCCATCCGCCAACTCGGCCGCGACCTGGTAGGACAGCACGCTGGTGACCCCCCAGCCGGCGACCGCGGCGTCCACCGCACCGGCGACCGTGTTGACGGTCAGCCGCGGCGACAGGCGTACGATCCGGGTCTCGCCACCCGCGACGAACACCCATTCCGGCCGCTGGATCAGCCCCGTCGGGTTGATGATCCGATGCCCGGCCAGGTCTTCCGGCGTCTCCGGCGGGCCATGCACGGCGAGATAGTCCGGCGATGCAACTGTCACCCGGCGTACCGCGCCGACCCGCGTGGCGGTCAGGGAGGAATCCGGCAAGTCGCCGATGCGGACCGCCACGTCCAGCCCTTCATCGATCAGGTCGACGATGCGGTCCACGAACAGGACCGTGGCGGCGACATCCGGATAGGTGTCGAGATAGGCCCTGAGGATCGGGGCGATGTGGCGCTGGCCGAACATCACGGGCGCCGTCACCCGCAATGTCCCGCGCGGCGATTGATGCGCGCCGGCGGCCGAGGCCTCGGCCTCGTCGACCTCGGCGAGGATGCGCACGGCGTCGCCAAGCAGCCGCTCACCGGCCTCGGTCAGCGCGACATGGCGGGTGGTGCGGGTGAACAGCCGGGCGCCGATCCGCCCTTCCAATGCCGTGACCAGCCGCGTCACCGCCGGCGGCGACAGGTTCAGCCGCCGGGCCGCGGCGTTGAAGGCCCCGGCATCGGCCACCGCCACGAAGGTCGAGAGCTCCCGGAAGCGGTCCATATAATTCCAATTTCCTGAATTATCTTTTGCCTATTCTGCATATTCTAAAGCTCAGCGAAAGCGCCGATGTTTCTCCCGACGGCCAATGGCGGCCGGCTCACCGAGGAGGTTCCCATGGCCCGCGCTTTCGCAGAGATCGCCTTCACCCCGGCCGTGTTGGCCGAGCAGGAGAAGCAGGGTTCGGCCAAGGGCTACGCCAAGTTCCTGGCGCCGGACGCGGATGGCGGTGACCGGTTGACGGAGACCGAAGCCGGATTCATCGCGGCACGCGACGGTTTCTTCCAGGCCACCGTGTCGGAAACCGGCTGGCCCTATGTGCAGTTCCGCGGCGGGCCGGCGGGATTCGTGAAGGTGCTGGACGACAAGACCATCGCCTACGCGGATTTCCGCGGCAACCGCCAGTATCTCAGCGTCGGCAACCTGTCGGAGGACGACCGGATCTCGCTGATCCTGGTCGATTACCCCAACCGGCGCCGGCTGAAGATCTGGGGCCACGCCCGCATCGTCGACCGCGAGACCGATCCGGACCTGGTCGCCCGCCTGCATGACGAGACCTATCGGGCCCGCCCCGAACGCGCGGTGGTGATCACCGTCAAGGCGTTCGACTGGAACTGCCCGCAACACATCCCGCAGCGCTTCACCGTCGAGGAGTTCCAACAGGCGCTGACGCCGGTGCGGGAAGAACTGGCGCGGCTGCGCGCCGAGAACGACCGGCTGAAAGCCGGCACCCCCTGACCCCACCCCCCGAGAGCAAGGAGAGCGAAAATGACCTGCACACATACCCATTGCCATCACACGCCGGAAGAGATCGACGAGAAGCGCCGGCGCTTCCTGAAATCCGGCGCCGCTCTGGCCGGCGCCGCCGCCGGCACCGTCGCCGCGGGTTCCGCCGTCGCCGCGACGCCGGAGGCCGAGGAGAAGTACGCCGATCCGGAAACGCCGGGCCTGCCGCAGATCCCCTTCGAGGTCACCGCCGGCAACACCGCCCTGGTGATCACCGATCCGCAGATCGACTTCCTGTCTGAGGACGGCGTGACCTGGGGCGTCGTCGGCAACAGCGTGACCGAGCAGGGCACGGTGGAGAACCTGGAGAAGCTGTTCATCGCCGCCAAGGCGACCGGCATGCCGGTCTTCATCTCGCCGCACTACTACTACCCGCACGATCACAAGTGGAAGTTCGAGGGCGTGCTGGAGCGGGTCATGCACTCGATCGGCATGTTCGACCGCAAGGGGCCGCTCGACGTCGAGGGCTTCGAAGGCTCCGGCGCCGACTGGATGCCCCAGTACAAGCCGTACATCGAAGACGGCGAGACCGTCGTCTGTTCGCCGCACAAGGTCTATGGGCCCGAGCAGAACGATTTGAACCTGCAGCTGCGCAAGCGCGGCATCGACAAGGTCATCCTGGCCGGCATGTCCGCCAATCTCTGCGTCCAGGCGCATCTCTACGAGCTGCTGGAGCAGGGCTATGAGGTGGCCGTGGTGCGGGACGCGACCGCCGCCGCCCAGGTCCCGGAAGGCGACGGCTACCAGGCCGCCATCATCAACTTCCGCTTCGTCGCCAATGCAGTGTGGTGGACCAACGAGGCGGTCGCGAAGATCCGCGCCGCCGTCTGACCCGGGCATTCGGAACAGACTTGAACCCCATCGACGCGACCGCTGCGGTCGCACAAGGAGAGAGACCATGTTTGACACCATTCTCAAGACCGCGGGCGCCGCCGCGATCGCCGCCAGCCTGCTGACGGCCTCGACAAGTTCGGCGGCGACGATCGACGAGGCCGGCCAGGCCGTCGTCCACTACCGCTCCATGGAGATCCAGGGGGTCGACATCGCCTACCGCGAGGCCGGCGATCCCGGGCAGCCGACCATGCTGTTGCTGCACGGCTTTCCGACCTCGTCGCACATGTTCCGCAACCTGATCCCGGTGCTCGGCACGAAGTACCACGTGATCGCGCCGGACTATCCGGGCTATGGCGCCAGCGCCGCCCCGGCAGTGGAGGATTTCGACTACAGCTTCGCCAACTTCGCCGACATCGTCGACGAGCTGGTCCGGCGCATGGAGGTCTCGTCCTACGCGCTCTACCTGATGGATTACGGCGCACCGGTCGGCTACCGCCTGTTCGCCAAGCATCCGGAGCGGGTCACCGGCTTCGTCATCCAGAACGGCAACGCCTATGAGGAGGGGCTGCGCGAGTTCTGGGATCCGATCCGCGCCTATTGGGCCGACCCGTCGCAGGAGAACGGGGACGCGCTGCGCGGCTTCCTCACGGTCGACGCCACGAAGTGGCAGTACACCCACGGCGTCGGCGATGAGAGCCGGATCAGCCCCGACACCTGGCACCACGACCAGTACCTGCTGGACCGGCCGGGCAACCAGGAGATCCAGCTCGCCATGTTCTACGACTACCGGACCAACGTGACGGAGTACCCGGCATGGCAGGCGCTGTTCCGCGAATATGATCCGCCGGCGCTGCTGGTCTGGGGCGAGAACGACCACATCTTCCCGGCCGAGGGCGCCCATCCCTACAAGCGCGACCTGACCGATCTGGAGTTCCACCTGCTCCCCACCGGCCACTTCGCCCTGGAGGAGTTCGGCGGCTTCATCGCGGAGCGCATGCTGGCCTTCCTCGACCGCATCCACGCGACCAATTGATCCCTCACCGGGGCCCGGATCATCCGGGCCCCGTTTTCGTATGGCCACTTGAATTCCATTCGCGCCGTCGCCAAGCTTCGGCCATGGCCGGATCCAAGCCCCCGCTGCCGCCCTTCGCGGCGCTTCGTGCCTTCCATGCCGCGGCGACCCATGACCGCTACAAGGACGCCGCCGAGAGCCTCGGCATCACCGAATCGGCGATCAGCCATCAGGTGCGCAAGCTGGAAGCCTTCCTGCACACTGCCCTGTTCGACCGCACCGGCACCGGCGCCCGGCTGACCGAGACCGGGCGGCGCTATCTGGACCAGATCGACCCGGCCATCCGGCAGATCCAGGCGGCGACGGAGTCCATCCTGCCATCCACCGGGCGCCGCGCGGTGCGGCTGACACTGCCGCCATCCATCGCCGCGACCTGGGTGATCCCGCGACTGGGCGCGCTGGAGCGCACCCTCCCCGACATCGACCTGCAACTGGTCCCGACGACCCGCGTCGTCGACATGCGGCGCGACCAGGTGGATCTGGCGATCCGTCACGGGCGCGGCCGCTGGCCTGGCGTGGATGCGGCGTTCCTGCTGGAGGAGACGGCCATGCCGGTCTGCGCTCCCGGCTATCTGGACACAACGGAGGGCGAGGACCCCGCGGAGCTGATCGCCCGGGCCCGGCTGGTCCTCAACGGAACCTTCCCCGAGGAATGGGCGGAGTGGGCCGCGGCGCACGGCCTGCCGCCGCCGTCCCTGGAGGGCGCCATCACCCTGGACGCCACCGAACAGGTGCTGCAGGTCGCCGAGAGCGGCCACGGCCTTGCCATGGGGCGGCGGCCGGTGGTCGACGACCGGCTGGCGCGGGGAACCCTGATCGCCCCGTTCGGCGGGGCCAACCCGACCGGAGCCGCCTATTACCTGTGCCGCCCGTCAGACCTGACGCCGACCGCGGCGGCACGGCGGCTGGCGCGCTGGCTGGAGGCGATGGCCGCCGATTGGCGCGGCGGCCGGCCGGCCGTCGACAGCCCGGACATCACTTGAATTTCGTTCAAGTCTAGCTGAACCGAACTCCGTCGCGGCCCGGCCCGGACCGCCCCATCTGTTGGGCGTCGCAGGGCGCCGGTTCTCTCCGGCGCGGCAGAGCATGGAGCCCCGTCATGAACCAGATCGTCCCGGCCTCGGCGGCCTCCGCCGCGACCGTCATCCCGCACTCCTTCGCCGGCGTGCACGCGCCGCTCACCTATATCCGCCGCCAGGATTCAAAGCCGGTCTTCCACAGCTCGGCGCTGACCGGCGGCGACGCGAAATTCTTCTTCGAGACCGAGGACCACACGGTTCCGATCGCCGACATGCGGCCGATCGCCGACGACCTGTCGGTCGACCGCGAGGGCTTCGCCCTGCTGCGGCAGCCGAGCGCGGTCGCTGATTTCTACGACGACGCGGAGGTGAAGCGGGTCTACTACCAGGAGGTCAAGGACCTGCTGCGCCGGGAATTCGGGCCGAGCCGGATCGTCATCTTCGACGCCACGAGGCGGTCGGACGGCGGCGCCGGCGCCCCGAACGCCGACGGCCTGCGCGGACCCGCCGGGCGGGTGCATGTCGACTACACGGCCAAGAGCGGCCCGCAGCGCGTCAAGGATTTCTACGGCGAGGCCGAGGCGGCGCGGCTGGCGGACAGCGGCACCCGCCTGGTGCAGGTCAATGTCTGGCGGCCGATCCGCGGCCCGGTCCGGCGCTCGCCGCTGGCGCTGGCGGACGCGACGACGGTGCGGCCGGAGGACCTGATCGCCACCGACCAGGTCTTTCCCGACCGGGTGGGCGAGATCTATCACCTGGCCTATGACCCGGAGCAGCGCTGGTACTACGCGCCGGAGATGACGACCGACGAGGTCCTGCTGATCAAGGGCTGGGACAGCGACGACAGCCGGGCGCGGTTCACGCCGCATTCCGCCTTCCCGCTTCCGGGCACGACGGTTGAGACCCCGCCGCGCGAGAGCATCGAGATCCGCACGTTGCTGGCGCTCAAATAGCCCAACCGCCGCCTAAGCCGATCCCGTTGCCGGCGGCCTAGTTGGTTTCCGGCAGCGGCCCGGGCGGTGCGTCCGGAATCGGCGCCCGTTCACCCTCGCCATAGCGCCGCGCGAGCGCATCGGCGGCGCGCCGGGCGATGAAGGCCTGCAGCTCGGCGGTCTGAAGCACCCGTTCGGGGTTGTCGGGCGGGCCAATCAGCCGCACACCGAAGGACGGCGCGTCCGGCAATCCGGTCATCTCGAATTCCGTCGTCAGATCGACCTGCCAGCGGGACAGGTCGAAATTGCCCTGGCCGTCCGCTGCGCCATCATGCCCCACGAGTCGCAGATCCTCCGTTGTGGCGATACCGCCATCGATGGCGAATGTCGCATTGAGCGCGCCGAAGGATGTGGCACCGGCGGTCAGGGTCTCGCGCTGCAGTTCCAGGAAGGCCAGCGGATCGGTCAGCCCGCCCAGGCCCGACGCCGCCTCGGCCAGATCGATGCCGCGCAGCTCTCCGTCGCGGGCGGCGAACAGCCCCGACCCGCTCATATTGGCCACCAGCTCCGCCGGGCTCGACCCGGCGCTCTCGACCTCCAATCCGAAATCCAGCGCGCCGCCCAGCGCGTCGATCGCGGCCGACGTCGCCAGCGCCTCGGCAAGATCGGCGCCGACGAGATCGAGCGAGAGCGCCACACGCGGCAAAGACTCCTCCACATCGAGCCGCCCGGTCGCACCCAGCAACCCGCCGAACAGGCGTCCGCTGAAGCCGGACAGATCCAGGGCGCCGTTCTCCAACCGCGCCTCCAGGCTCGGCTCGGCGACCCGGAAGCGGCCCAGCGCAATACCAGTCGCGGTCAGCGCGAGCGACCCGTCGAAGGCGTTCAGCGCGGACAATTCGAAGGACTCGTTGGACCACCGTCGCGGCACCCGTGACGCGATACGGCCGGAGCGCACGATCCACGGATCGACGGCGAGGTCGCTGGCGCGCAGAACGGCTTCGACGAACGGCCGCTCCCGCGTCCGATCGATGACGAACTGACCGGCCAGCGTGGTGGCGCCGATCGTGCCCTGCACCTTGTCGATGACCAGCGCCTCGGGCGTGCCGGCGATCACCGCGAACAGATCGACCGCGCCCAGCGGGCCGCCCGGACGATAGCCCGGCGTCCAGCCCGGCAGCATCGCTTCCAGCTCCGGGTGGCGAACGCGCAGGGACAGGTCGTAGACCGGCGAGGCCCAGGGCTCGGCAACCCGGCCGCCAAGCTCCGCGACCGCGCCGTCGGCCTCCGCCAGCACCGCCAGTTCCAGGGCTTCCGCACCGCCGGAGATGCGGCCGCTGACGGTCAACGCCGCCAGCCGGTCGAGCGGCGTGCCGCCGCCGACGCCAAGGGCGCGGGCCAGGCGCGGCGGATCGGCGGATTGCGCGGTGATGACGAGGTCCGCGCCGGTCAGCGGATCGAGCGCCGCCAGCGTGCCCTCAAGCGAGACCGCAACGCCCGCGGCATCGCCGACCGCCACCTGCCGAAGCGCAATGGCACCGGCATTGACCGTGGCGTCGAGCCGCACGTCGCGCAGGGTCGTGCCATCGACGGTCAGACCCGCCATCGTGATATCGAGATTGGCGTCCAGCCCCTCCAGCGCCGCGGCAATCCAGCCGAGCGCCGCCTCGTCCAGCAGCTCCGGCGCATCGGGCGGGCGATAGGCGTCGAGGTTGATCCGGGTCGCGTCAAGGCGCAGCCCGATGCCCGGCCGCCCCTGATTGACATAGGCCAGGCCGCCGATCGCCCGCGTTCCGTCCACGACGAAGTCGAACCCTCCGACCTGGAAATCGTTGGGACGCCCGGTCACGCTCGCCGACCCGGAGAACCGCCGCAGCCGGGCGCTGGGCACGTCGCCGACGGCGTATCCGAGCCAGGCGAGCACGCCGCGCAGATCGTTGGCGGCGGCCTGGGCGTCGAAATCGAAATGCGGCATGCCGCCCCGAGCCTCCACGGTCCCGGCCAGGGCCAGGTCCGACCCGCCCGGCAGCTGCGCCGTCAGCCGGCTGACCGACAGGGTGCCGGAGTCGAGGAAGCCCTCCAAACGGGCCTGCCGGACCAGCGCGCCCCGCAGCGTGATGGAATCCACCGCCAGGTCCACGGTGGCCGCCACGTCCCCGGGAAGCGCGAACCCGTTCGCCGCCTTGCCCAGATCGGCCAGGAAATCCGCCCCATTGCCGCCGGCCTCCGACAGCCAGGCGTCGAGGTCGAGCCTGTTGAGCATGAGCGCGATGTCGAAGCGCGGCGGTCCGGACAGCGCCATGCGTACGGCGCCGGTGGCCGAGCCGTCGCCAAGGCCGGCGGTCAGCGATGTCAGGTCCACCGCGCCATCGACCGCGCGCGTGGTCGCCTCGAATGACAAGGGCTGGTCGAGCCCGGAGGGCAGGCGGCGGTCCGGCCAGACCCGCCGCAGCACCGCCAGCAGCGAGCCGGTTTCGCCGGACACCTCGCCCTGGAAGCCGCTCCGGAGCCCGGCGATGCCGGCCAACCGGACCGACCCGTCGACGCCGTCGAGCCCGAGCGTCAAGGACAGCGGCAAGGCGCCCGCCGCGGTCAGCCGGCTGGTCGACAGGTCAACGATCAGCGGCAGGCCGCGCACCTGGGCGCCGCCCACCAATTGCAGGGGCCCGCGCAGGCTGGCCGCCGACAGGCTGATGTCGATGTCCTCGATCCGCTCCTCGCGGCCGGCCGCCTCGTCGCGCCAGACCAGAACGCCATCCTCAATGTTGACGCGGTCGAGCCGCACCGAGCTGGGCACGAGGCCGCCCTGGCCCAACGACCAGTTGAGGCTGCCGTCCGGGCGGCTCTCGACCGTCAGATGCGGCCTCAGCAGGGCCACCTGCTGGACCTGCACATCGCCGCCGAGCAGCGGCATCAGGGCGACCTGGACCTCCAGCGCATCGACCCGCGCCATGTCCGGGGTCACCCTGTTCGACTGGTCGGCGATGCGCACGCCGCTGGCCTTGAAGGTCGGCCGCGGCAGCAGCGCCAGGTCCATATCGCCGTCGATCGACACGCTGAGGCCGGTCGCGGCACCGATGCGGGCGGTGACCTGGTCCTTGTACCGGTCCCAATTGACCAGCCCGGGGCCGACCAGCACCGCGGCAAGCGCGAGGACCATCAGGACAAGCAGCAGAATTATGGGTTTCTTCACGGTGCTCCAGCATTCTGCCGGTGCCGGGGGCGCCGACGGTACTTGCCCGTTTCGAGCGCCCGGCCTGTTGCTCTAAGCTAGTGACCGCCGCCGTCGGGTGCAAACCCGCCGGCAGCCACTACCCAGGGACGGAGACCAGGTCGCACTGGCCGGAAGGAGCGGCACCGATGGGCGAGGTAATCAACCTGAACCGGGAACGCAAGCGGCGACAGCGGGCGGACAAGCAAAAACTCGCCGCCGTGAATAAGAAGAAACATGGGCGCAAAAAGGGCGAACGTGCCCGCGACGCGGTCGAGAAAGACCGCCAGGACACCCTGCTCGACCAGCACGCGCTGGACGATTCCGAATAGGACCGTCCTGGCCAATCCCGGAACGCCGCCGGTCCGGCCAATCCCGTTTCCTTGATGCTGCCGTCTAGGCAGGCGGACCTCAGATCCGGACCACCTTGCCGGGGTTCATCAGGTTGTGCGGGTCCAGCGCCTTTTTGATCTGGCGCATCAGCGACACCGCCTCGCCGTGCTCCGCCTCCAGGAACCGCATCTTGCCATAGCCGACGCCGTGCTCGCCGGTGCAGGTACCGCCCATGGCCAGGGCCCGCAGCACCATGCGCTCGTGCAGGGCGTCGGCTGCCTCGACCTCCTCCGGGTCGTCGGCGTCGATGACATAGACGAGGTGGAAATTGCCGTCGCCGACATGGCCGACCAGCGGCGCCAGCACGCCGGCTTCTTCGATATCGGCACGGGTCTCCTCGATGCAGTCGGCGAGCCGTGAGATCGGCACGCAGACATCGGTCGTCATGCCCTGGGCGCCCGGGCGTAGCGCCAGCGCGGCGTAATAGGCGTCATGCCGGGCCTGCCACAGCCTGGAGCGGTCCTCGGGCTTGGTCGCCCAGCGGAAATCGGTGCCGCCGAATTCGCCGGCGATCGTGCCGACCTGCTCGGCCTGCTCCGCCACGCCGCGATCGGTGCCGTGGAACTCGAAGAACAGGGTCGGCGCAACGGCGTAGTCGAGCCTGGAGAAAGTGTTGCAGGCGTTCATCTGGATCGCGTCGAGCAGTTCGATACGCGCCACCGGGATGCCGGACTGGATGGTCATGATCACGGTGTTGACCGCGTCGGCCACTGTCGGGAACGGGCAGACCGCGGCGGAAATCGCCTCCGGGATGCCGTGCAGCCGGAGCGTCACCTCGGTGATCACGCCCAGCGTCCCTTCCGAGCCCACCATCAGCCGTGTCAGATCGTATCCGGCGGCGGATTTGCGCGCCCGCGTCCCGGTCCGCACGACCCGGCCATCTGCCATGACCGCCGTCACGCCGAGCACCGCCTCGCGCATGGTGCCGTAGCGTACCGCGTTGGTGCCCGAGGCGCGCGTCGCCGCCATACCGCCGATGGAGGCGTCGGCGCCCGGATCGATGGGAAAGAACAGTCCGGTGTCGCGCAGATACTCGTTGAGCTGCTTGCGCGTGACACCGGCCTGGACGGTGCAGTCGAGATCCTCCGTGGAGACCCGCACCACCTGGTTCATGCCCGTGAGATCGATGCTGATTCCGCCTTCCAGCGCCGCCACGCCGCCCTCCAGCGAGGTGCCGGTGCCGAATGGGATGACCGGGACCTTGTGTTCGGCGCAGAGCCTGACGATCTGCGCCACCTCCTCGGTGCTCCCGGCAAAGGCGACCGCATCCGGCGCCATGGCAGGGTGATAGGACTCGTCCTTGCCGTGGCGTTCCAGGATGGCCGCCGTCGTGCTGAGCCGATCGCCGAGAAGTGCGCGAAGCGCCTCGATCAGTGCCCCGGCGGCCGGTGCGCCCTTGCGCTTGGCCTTTCCTGCCATCGACCCCTCCCGTCCGTGCGGCGGCGACTGTATCGCCGACCGGCATGATCGACAAGCGGAGCCCGGTGGTCTTGCGATCGCCGCAAAGCGCGCGTGTAGTGGATCTTCGAAGTCGGGGACGATCGATTCATGCGGGTGTCCGGATGCCTTGCCGGCCTTGTGGCCGGTCTTGTTCTGACTGTGTCGCCTTTGAGAGCCCAGGATCTGCCTGTCGACCTGGAACTGGTGCTGGCCGTCGACACGTCGCGCAGCATTGACCTCTACGAAGCACGGTTGCAGCGCCAGGGATATCTGGCGGCATTGCAGGACGCCGAGGTGATCGCCGCGATCCGGTCCGGCGTCTTCGGCCGCATCGCCGTGACCTACATGGAGTGGTCCGGTCTCGGCCAAGAGAGCGTGGCCGTCGACTGGGCGGTGATCTCTGACGCCGCGACCGCCCGCGCCTTTACCGACATCCTTGCGGAATGGCCTCTGGGCAGCGGCCGGCGCACCTCGATCAGCCATGCCATTACGACGGCGATGGAGCTGTTCGCGAACAACGGATTCGAGGGGACGCGGCGGGTCATCGACATTTCCGGCGACGGGCCGAACAACCAGGGCCTGCTGGTCACCGCCGCCCGCGATCTGGCGGTCGCCGATGGCATCACGATCAACGGTCTGCCGATCATCAACGACCGCCCCTCGCCGTTCGGCTGGTGGGACCTGCCCGACCTGGACCGCTACTTCGTGAATTGCGTGATCGGCGGCCCGGCGGCCTTCATCATCGTTGCGGAAGGCTTCGAGGCCTTCGCCGAAGCCATCCGCAGCAAGCTGATCCTGGAGATTGCCGGCGCGCCGGTTGGCCGGCCGCCCACGCACGAACCCGGTCAGGCGCGCCTGCGGCTCGCCGCCGCCGGGCCGCCCTGCGACATCGGCGAGCGGCGCTGGCGCAACCGGAATTTCGGTCCCTGAACCGTGCGGCTGCCGGACGCTATTCGTGCGGACGGTAGCGTTCCAACGCGGCCCGGGCGCGGCGCGTCATATAGCCGAAGGCGATGATCGCGGCCACCAGCCCGCCGCCATACAGCGTCCAGACCAGCGGCGATCGCGCAGCACTGTCCAGGCCCAGCGTCGTCAGGTCGTGGGCCAGGGTGCCGGCATAGACCAGCACCATGGTGATCGGCAGAAAGCCGATCGCCGTGCCCAGCACGAAATGCCAGAGGCGGAACTGGGTCAGGCCGAAGAAGTAGTTGGACAGCTTGTACGGGAAGAAGGGGATCAGCCGGCTCAACAGCACGATCTTCCAGCCCTCCGGCGTGAACTCCTCGCTCAGCAGGCCGAGCTTGGGGTGCTGCAGCACGTATTGCCGCATGTGCTCGCCGAAGAACCAGCGCGCGATCAGGAAGGCCAGCGTGGCGCCCAGCGTGGTGCCGGCCATCATATAGGCGGTGCCGGCGACGAAGCCGAACAGGTAGCCGGCACCCAGGGTCAGCACGAGCCCGGGCAGCACCAGCACGACCACCAGGGTCTCGAGCAGGATCAGGATCGCAGGGCCGACCGGACCGAGGCGCTCGATCCAGGCGAGCAGGGCAAGCAGAAGCGCCTGCGCGTCGTCGCGGATCCACCACGCCAGGGCAGCAAAGGCCGCCAGGATTACGGCGCCGGTCAGAAGGACCGGCACGCTTCGCGCCACTCGATGCTCTCCGTGGGGCTCGGACCAATGATTGACCACGGGCGCGACCCTACGCCCGATCGGCCGCAACCGCCAGTGCGTCAGGCCGACGGAATTTCCGCGATGTTGTGGAAGACCGGCAGGCCCCGCGCCCGCAGGCGGGCCACCTCCTGATCGGCGCCGGCGGACGGCCCGCCGATCCTGAGTATGGCGTCACAGCGCTCCGCCAGGGCCAGGGAGATCGGCATCATCATCTCGTCGAACCCGCCGTCGCCGGCCTCGGCGATCACCGACAGCGCCATGTTCACCCCGATGATCGGGACGTGGCCGCGGCGGAAGACGTCCACCGCGGCGCGGTTCATGGCGCGCAGGTTCTCCGCCCGGTCCTGTTCCGTCGCGGCCCCGCTGGAATAGGGGCCGGCGATCATGATCCACATCGCGGCGTCAGCCATCGCCCGACCCGGGTGTGCCGTAGCCCCCGCCACCGGGCGATTCGATGACGAAGACGTCGCCCGGTGCCATCTCGATCTTGTCGGTGCTGGCGAGGTCGATGCGCTCGCCGCCGACCCGCTCAACCCAACAGCGCCCGACCTGTCCCGGCGCGCCGCCCTTCGCCCCGAACGGCGCGACCTTGCGGTGATTGGCCAGGATGGCCGCGGTCATGTCCTCGCGGAACCGGACCCGCCGCGTCGTGCCGTCACCGCCGCGATGGTGACCGGCGCCGCCGCTGCCGGGACGCAGGCCGAAGCTTTCGAGCAGGACCGGGAACCGCAATTCCAGGATCTCCGGGTCGGTGAGGCGGGAATTGGTCATATGGGTGTGCACGCCGGACACGCCGTCGAACTCCGGCCCGGCGCCGGCACCGCCGCAGATCGTCTCGTAGTACTGATGGCGTGCGTTGCCGAAGGTAAAGTTGTTCATGGTGCCCTGTGAGGCCGCCAGCACGCCGAGCGCGCCATAGAGCGTGTCGGTGACACATTGCGACGTCTCGACATTGCCGGCCACGACAGCGCCGGGCGGCTGCGGGCTGAGCATCGAGCCCTCCGGCACGATGATCTTCAGCGGCGCAAGGCAGCCATCGTTGAGCGGGATCTCGTCGTCCACAAGCGTACGAAAGACGTACAGTACGGCCGCACGTACGACCGCTGACGGCGCATTGAAGTTGTTGTCGAGCTGGGCCGATGTGCCGGTGAAGTCGATCTCCGCCGAGCGGGACTGCCGGTCCACGCGGATATCCACCTTGATCACCGCGCCATTGTCCAGCGGGTATTCGAAGCGGCCCGGCGTCAGGACGTCCAGCACCCGCCGTACCTGTTCCTCGGCATTGTCGCGGACATGCCCCATATAGGCGTGCACCACGGCCAGGCCGAAGGTCTCGACCATGCGCCGCAGCTCCTGCACGCCCTTCTCATTGGCGGCAATCTGCGCTTTCAGGTCGCCGATGTTCTGCTCGTTGTTGCGGGCCGGATAGCGCCCGCCGTCGAGCTGATCGTTGAGGGCGTCCTCGCGGAAGCGGCCCTGCTCGACCAGCACGAAATTGTCGAACAGCACGCCTTCCTCGTCGATGGTCCGGCTGTCCGGCGGCATCGAGCCGGGGGTCAGGCCGCCGATATCGGCATGGTGTCCGCGGCTGGCGACATAGAAGAGGACCGAGGTGCCATCCGTATCGAAGACCGGCGTGACAACGGTGATGTCCGGCAGATGCGTACCTCCGTTGTACGGGTCATTAACGGCGTACACATCGCCTGCCGACATAGCGCCCGTACGCTTGTCGATCACATGACGTACGGTCACGCCCATCGAGCCGAGATGGACCGGCATGTGCGGCGCGTTGGCCACCAGATAGCCGTCGCGATCGAACACCGCGCAGGAGAAATCCAGCCGCTCCTTGATGTTGACCGAATAGGCGGTGTTCTGCAGCGCCGTGCCCATCTGCTCGGCGATCGACATGAACAGGTTGTTGAACACCTCCAGCATGACCGGATCGACCGTCGTTCCGACGGCCACAAGGCTGGGCAGTGGAACCACGCGCTCCATCACCAGGTGGTTCAAGGGCGTCACGGTGGCCCGCCAGCCGGGTTCGATCACCGTGGTAGCATTGGCCTCGCGCAGGATGGCGGGGCCGTCCACCGCGGCCCCAGGAACCAGGGCGTCGCGGTCGTAGACCGGCGTCGGGTGCCGGCCGCCGGCCATATAGGTCTCCACCTCGGCCAGAGGTTCGGGGGCCGCCGCGGCGGCAGCGCCGTCAGCCGCCCGGTCCTCGATGTCGGCGCCGCCGCCGACCAGCTCGACCGACACGGAATCGATGATGTGCTCGCGATTGGCCATCACGAAGCCGAACTGGGCGCGGTGATCGGCCTCGAAGGCGGCGATTGCATCCCCGGGCGCGGCCAGGAGAACCGGCAATGCGGTGTCGGTCCCGCGATACTTGATGTGCAGGCGCCGGAAGGCGCGGTGGTCGGCGACGCCCTGGGAGGCCAGTTCCGCCGTCGCGTCGGCCTCCATGGCGGCGATCGCCTCCTCCGCGGCCGCCAGCCCGTCGGCCAGCGGCGCCTCGACGGTGCGCTCACGCATCGCGCGGATATCGGCCAGCCCCATGCCATAGGCCGAGAGCACGCCGGCGAAGGGGTGGATATGCACCCGCTTCATGCCGAGCGCATCGGCAACCAGACAGGCATGCTGTCCGCCCGCGCCGCCGAAGCAGACCAGCGTGTACGCCGTCACGTCATGCCCGCGCTCGATCGACACGCGCTTGATCGCGTTGGCCATGTTGTCGACGGCGATGCGCAGGAAGCCGTCCGCGACCTCGGCCGGACCGCGCCGGTCGCCGGTGGCGGAGGCGATTTCGTCCGCCAGGGCGGCGAACTTGTCCTGCACCGCCCCGGCATCCAGCGGTTCGTCGCCGCCGGGCCCGAAGACGCGGGGGAAGAAATCCGGCTGCAGCTTGCCGAGCATCACGTTGCAGTCGGTCACGGTCAGCGGTCCGCCGCGGCGGTAGCAGGCGGGGCCGGGATTGGCGCCGGCGCTCTCCGGCCCGACCCGGTACTTCGCCCCGTCGAAGCGCAGGATCGACCCGCCGCCGGCGGCGACCGTGTGGATCATCATCATCGGCGCACGCATGCGCACGCCCGCGACATGGGTCTCGAAGGCCCGCTCGAAGGTGCCGGCGTAATGGGTCACGTCGGTGGAGGTGCCGCCCATGTCGAAGCCGATGATGTGGCCGAACCCGGCCATCTCGGCGACCTTGGCGGCGCCGACGATGCCGCCGGCCGGGCCGGACAGGATGCTGTCCTTGCCCTGGAACAGCCGGGCGTCGGTCAGCCCGCCATTGGACTGCATGAACATGAGCCGGACGCCGCCCAATTCGCCCGCCACCTGGTCGACATAGCGCCGCAGGATCGGCGAGAGATAGGCGTCGACGACGGCGGTATCGCCGCGTCCGACCAGCTTGATCAGCGGGCTGACGGCATGGGAGGCGGAGATCTGCGTGAAGCCAATCTCGCGCGCCAACTCGGCGACCGCCTGCTCATGCGCGGGATAGCGATAGCCATGCATGAACACGATGGCGCAGGCGCGGACGCCGTCCCGGAACGCCGCCTCCAGCCCGGCCCGTGCCGCCTCCAGGTCGATCGGCGTCAGCGCCTCGCCCTCGGCGGTGAAGCGGCCCGGCACCTCAACGACCCGTTCGTAGAGGAGCTCCGGCAGGCGGATGTTGCGGTCGAACAGCCGGGGCCGCGCCTGGTAGGCGATCTTCAGCGCATCTCGGAAGCCCTCATTGATCAGCAGCAGCGTGCGGTCGCCCTTGCGCTCCAGCAGCGCGTTGGTGGCGACCGTCGTGCCCATCTTGACCGCCTCGATGCGCTCGGCCGGGATCGGGGTGCCCGCGGGCACGCCCAGCAGGTCGCGGATGCCCTGGACGGCGGCGTCGGGATAGCGTTCCGGGTTCTCCGACAGCAGCTTGTGGGTGGTCAGCGTGCCATCCGGCCGCCGGCCGACGATATCGGTGAAGGTGCCGCCGCGATCGATCCAGAATTGCCATGCGCCATACATGTCGAACCCCCTAGTTCAACGCCATACGATCTCAGATTGGAGAAGAGATTGGAATCTCTACGAATCAGCTAGCCAAGCATTGATTTCAGCTTGAATTGCGCCCTCGATCGCAAAACAATAAGTTGCATCGCAGATGATCGAGCGATCTTTGTAACTAGGGACGAATTGCCACGCATTCATATCAAGAAATGAAAGTCAAACTTCATGTCACTCTTAGAGATTCTGACAATTCACCTTGGCGCTGCAATTGCAAAATCAGTACTAAGGTTCTGGCTACAAGATACAGAAATAGCAAAGGACTTTGCCTTATCTACAGCGAGCATTCTGGAAAAGAAGATACCTGACTTTCTTGCTCGACGGCGTACCGAACAGCAGTTCTCTCGCATGTCCGACGACATAGCGACAAATCTGGCCGTGTTTTTCGAGAAGGAATGTACGGGAATTCCAGAGAACGAGCTGTCAGCAGCAGCAATTGCAGTATCAGATGCCATCACAAAAGCAAATATTGGGCCATCGATTCTATTTTGCAGCGATCTCGATCCGCTTCAGCTCGAGAAGTTTATTCGAAGCAGCGTACCAAATATGGCGAGAGATCTTAGTGAGGGAGGACTAGCAGCATACGATATTTGTTTGCGCGAATCATGCAACTATATAGTTGAGATCTATATTACGCTTCCAGATTTCTCGCTGCGGCAAACTCAGGAATTTCTTCGTAGGGATTCCGAGATAATTCTTCTAGTCAGAAAGGTCTTGGAGCAACTGCCCAAACTTCAAGAACAGCTAGACGGACTTCCAATGCCTGACAAAGATTTCGAAAGGCAATACCGTCGAGAAGTAGCGAGAAATCTAAACTGGCTCGAGCTATTCGGAGTCGACCTTCCGCCATCAAGCAAGCGATACGCACTAAGCGTGGGGTATATTACTCTGACCGCCTCTTGCAAGGCTGTCAAAGCGTTTGACGACCCTGCCAAAGCTGACAGTGAAGATCGATACGAGCCGAAGCAGAAAACGGATTCTGGGCTCCGTACTGCAACAAATGAATCCCGTAATACCAAACAGTCAAAGCCCGAGAAGAAGGGAAAGAAGTCAGACGAACTGCCGGATGATGATGAAATTTACGTAAGGGTCGATGAGGCATTAAAGCAAAACAAGCGAATTGTAATACGCGGAGAGGCTGGCTCAGGAAAGACCACATTGCTTCAGTGGTTGGCCGTTCAAAGCGCACAACAGAGCTTCGTCGAAACCCTGGAGAACTGGAATGGAGCAGTACCCTTCTTCATCCAACTTCGCCGCTATGTAGACACGAAACTCCCAGCTCCTGAGGAGTTTACTTCGTACGTTGGACGAAACAGCGCAGGAGAAATGCCAAAGGGCTGGATTCATCGTCAACTCCGGTCGGGCAATGCATTAGTCCTCGTGGATGGTGTGGACGAGTTACCTGATGACAGGCGTGACGACGCAAAAAGGTGGCTTGTTCAACTCGTGGAGGAATTCGGATCCTCGCGCTTCATTGTAACCTCACGTCCACCTGCAGTCGGACAGAATTGGTTGGGTGATGTCGGATTCGAAGATAGCGAACTTCAACCAATGGCACTTAGCGACATTGATGCGTTTATCGATCATTGGCACAAGGCCGCTGCGCCTTCTATCGCGGACTCCAATGATTCCCTTGAAGTGAACAACCTCAAGATGAGCCTCAAACAGGTCATCCGGGATAACCGACCCATTAGAATTCTTGCAACGACACCGCTTCTGTGCGCAATGCTCTGCGCATTGAACAAGAATAGAATGACTAAGCTTCCCAAGGATCGGATGGAGCTATACCGTATTGCACTTGAGATGCTTATTGACCGTAGGGATTTAGAGCGTGATGTTCCAAGCGTCGAGGAACAAACCTTAACATCGAGGGAGAAACAGATACTACTGCAAGATTTTGCTTATTGGTTGCTGAAAAATGGTCACTCGGATATTGATATTTCGTCAGCTGCGCAGCGTTTCTCTAAGAGATTGAGTTCAATGCCCAATGTGTCGTCAAATGACGACGGCGTCTTTCAGTATCTTTTACTAAGGAGCGGCATACTCCGGCAACCCATCGAAGGCCGAGTTGACTTTATTCATCGGACATTCGAAGAATATCTTGGGGCAAAGGAAGCTATCGATGAGGGCGATATCGGGTTTCTTGTAAGAAATTCCCATCTTGATAGTTGGAAAGAAGTAATTATCCTAGCGGTGGGTCATGCCTCTAAGAGACAGCGCAATCAGCTTGTTTCGGGCCTGATAGAAAAGGGAAGCAGGGATCTCTGGCATAGGCACAAGATACATCTTCTTGCCGTTGCATGTCTGGAGACATCCCCAGAACTTGACCCGGAGATAACTTCAAGATTGGGCGAGATCCTTCACTCCTTAATCCCTCCAACAACGAAATCTGAAGCACGTGCGCTGGCTTCGGCAGGTGATCTAGCTGTTCCTCTGCTCTCGGGTCAAAGCGAGAAGTATGCCATTGTTGTTGCGGCGTGCGTCCGTGCTTTGTCGCTCATCGGCACAGAGAAGGCGATGAACGTACTCAAAGAGTATGGCTCAGACACTCGAGTGACGGTTACTCGCGAGCTGAAGCGCGCGTGGTCTTCATTCGATGCCGAGAGGTTTGCAAAGGAGGTGCTGGCGGACTGTCCATTTGAGTATGGGAAATTATCTATTGAAAGCGTATCTCTGCTACCTGGTGTTCGTCATTTAAAGAAGACTAATGAGGTGCATTGCCGACTTCCTGAGAACCTAGAGAACCTGGCTATTATTAGAGGCCTTTCACAACTGACTCACCTTCGAATTAGCGGTTGCAGAAAGGTTGATGACCTCTCCGATTTGAGGACGCTCGAGAACTTGCGTTCGCTAAACATGCGAGGATGCACCGGAGTTAGGGAGATCGGCACACTTTCTGAGATTGACGGACTTGTTAGCCTAAATATGAGTTTCTGTTCATCCATAAGCCAGATAGCAGGGCTCTCGAAGTTGGAAAGACTTCAATCACTATATATCGGGCGCTGTTCCAATATAGAAGATTTTTCTGAAATAGGGCGCTTATCCGAACTAGAGTTCCTGAATATGGAGTACAATAGAAAGCTTTCTGACATCGGCTTCCTAGCGAATTTATCGAAACTCAAAACCGTCATTCTACGTGGATGCAATGGCATTATATCGGTTGGTGCACTGTCGGGCCTCAGTAGGTTAGAATACTTGAGTACATCGTTCTGCAGATCCCTTGAGGATCTGAGTGGTTTGACAGGGTTGGGAAATTTGAAACGTATCAGATTGACCCAGTGCAACGGGGTAACTGATTTCAGTGCGTTGGAAAGTGTATCAAACATTAGATCTATCGTATTGTCCAGGTGTGGCGGGTTGTATTCTCTGCCATCATTGGTAGATTTAAAATCACTAGATTATTTTGACCTGGAGAACTGCAAGAATTTGACAGATATTTCTTCACTGGCAGAGGCAGAGAAGCTTCGAACTCTGGATATTAGTGGCTGTGAGAACATTGGGAGTCTCGATGCGTTGTCATCACTCAGTTCTCTACGTTGGTTGAGTATTAGTGGGTGTCGTAACGTAGTTGACTTGAGCCCGCTCGCCGCTATTCCCAATTTGCGCTATCTCCACGTTGGCGAGTTGGGCGATCAGGCCATTGATCTAACACCACTTTCCGAGAGATCGAAACTGACCATTGTGGTCGATAGAACCGAGAACTACAGACATGATAAGGTAAAATTCCGGCCTGTTATTTCTCATTTCTAGATCTAGCATGGCTGTAGGCAACCTACGGCCGACGATGTCGATGAAGGTGCCGCTGCGATCGATCCAGAACTGCTACCGGCCATCGCCGGCCATCACGCTCCCGGCCGTATCCGCCACTGACTGCATGCCCCCTCCGGCAAAGGCGCTGGCGATCGCATGCCGCCGGCCCCATGTTAGCGTCGAACGCGAACGTCGCGTTCCGGCCCCGAAGATGACGCATTTGCCCACTGGAATCGACGGTCTGTTCGGTGGGCGGAGATTTCGGGATCGGACCGGGGCATCCATGAGAAGACGGGTACTGCGCATGGCTGGCATCTTTGTCGGGCTGGTCCTGGTGCTGCTGTGCGGGCCGTTACTGGTCCTGTTGAGCGGCACGATCGACATGAGCGTCCGCTGGTCCTCGGCCAGCCGCGCGCCGGCCGGCCTGGCGCCCGATCCGGCCGAGACGCCGGAAGCGGTGGTCCAGGTCTACGGCGCCCGGGCCTTCAGCTGGCGCGGCGCCTTCGCGGTCCACACCTGGATCTCGGTCAAGCCTGACAACGGCGACACCTTCACGACCTACGAAGTCCTGGGCTGGCGCGCCCGGCGCGGCATCTCGGTGGTCACCAGCAGCACCGGCCGTCCCGACCGGGCCTGGTATGGCCAACAGCCGGAGCTCTATGTCGACATTCGCGGCGAAGAGGCATCGGCGCTGATCCCGCAGGTGCAGGCGGCGGTGCGGTCCTACCCCTATGGCGACACCTACAGCATCTGGCCGGGGCCCAACAGCAACACCTTCACCGCCCATGTGGGACGGCTGGTGCCGGACCTCCGGCTCGACCTGCCGCCGACCGCGGTGGGCAAGGACTATCTCGGACCGTGGCGGTTGGTGGCGCGCAGCCCCAGCGGCACCGGCTACCAGCTCTCCGCCCGCGGACTGGCCGGGGTGATGGTCGGTGTCGAGGAGGGGCTGGAGCTCAACGTGCTGGGGCTGTCCTTCGGCATCGACCCGGCCGACCTGGCCGTCCGCCTTCCGGGCATCGGCGTGGTTGGCGCCGGCTCCGGTCGCGCGGTGGCGGCCTCGCCACCGGACGACACCTGACCTAGTCGCGCCCGACGGGGCGGACGCGACCGTAGTTGGCGGCCCTGGTGCGGCTCGTTATGGTGGTGAGAGGGTGCGGGACGGCCGATTCACATGAGCATTTGGGGAAAGATCATCGGCGGCGCCGCGGGGCTGGCGCTTGGCGGGCCACTGGGCGCGATCCTGGGCACGGCCGCCGGGCACGCGGTCGACCGGCTGACCGATGCGGCCGCCGCCACCGCGCCGATAGACGGCGACAGTGCCGAGAAATCCAAGAAGGAGGTCGCCTTCACCATCGGCGTCATCGTGCTGGGTGCCAAGATGGCCAAGGCCGACGGCGTCGTCACCGATGACGAGATCCGCGCCTTCCGCGAGGTCTTCCGGGTGCCGCCGGAGGAGGAGTCGAAGGTCACGCTGGTCTTCAACATCGCCCGGCGCGACCATCGCGGCTTCGAGCCCTATGCGCGGCAGATCGCCCGGCTGTTCCGCAACCAGCCGGCGGTGCTGGAGGAGCTGCTGTCCTGCCTGTTCCACATCGCCAAGGCCGACGGCAAGGTCACCGCGGCGGAGCTGGAGTTCCTGCAGGGCGTCGCCAGGGAGCTCGGCCTGGACGAGGCCGATTTCCACCGCATCCGGGCCGAGGAGATCGGCCCCGACGAGGGCGACCCGTACCACATTCTGGGCGTCGAGCGGTCGCAGGGCGACGACGAGATCAAGGCGGCCTTCCGCACGCTGATCCGCGAGAACCATCCGGACCGGCTGATCGCCCAGGGCATGCCGCAGGAATTCATCGACGTGGCGAACGAGAAGGTGGCGACGATCAACGCCGCCTATGACCGCATCAAGCAGGAACGCGGGCTGACCTGAGCCACGACCGCGACCGGCTTCGATGATTCCGATGGACGCGCCGGGCCGGCGGCCTCACGCTGTCGGCTCCGATGGCCGGCCCGGCCACGCCTTCACGGACTCCCCGCCATGAGACTGGCCGACATCCTGGTCGGGCTGATCATCACCGTGTTCTGGGGCCTGAACTTCGCGGTCTCAAAGGTGGGGCTGGTGCAGTTCCCGCCGCTGTTGATGATCGCGCTGCGCTTCGCCGTCGTGGCAGCACTGCTGGTTCCGTTCCTGCCGATGCCGCGCGGGCGGATGAAGGAGATCGGGCTCTACGCCGTCACCCTCGGCCTGCTGCATTTCTCCCTCATGTTCAACGGGTTGGCACGGGTCGATGCCGCCGTTGCGGCGATCACGATCCAGATCCAGGTCCCCTTCGCGGCGCTGCTGAGCGCCTATTTGCTCAAGGATCCGCCGGGCTGGCGGCGGCTGCTCGGCATGGCGCTGGCGATCGGCGGCGTGGCGATCCTTGCCGGCGAGCCGCGCAGCAGCTCGGCGCTCTGGGCGATCGGACTGATCATCGGCGCCGCGCTCATCTGGGCCGTGTCCAACATCCAGATGAAGCAGCTTGCCGATATCGACGGGTTCGCGCTGAACGGCTGGATGGCGCTGATGGCCACGCCGATGTTGCTGCTGGCCTCGCTGATCCTGGAGAGCGGGCAATGGCAGGCGATGGCCGAGGCCGATTGGCGCGGCTGGGGATCGGTGGTCTACCAGGCCCTGATCGTGGTGATCTTCGGCTACGGGTTCTGGTACCGCCTGCTGCGCCGGTATTCGGTGAACCAGGTCATGCCCTTCACCCTGCTGGTGCCGCTGTTCGGCGTCCTGTCCGGGATCCTCTTCCTGGGCGAGGCGCTGACCTGGGCGCTTGTCGTCGGCGGCCTGGCGACCATCGCCGGAGTGGCGATCATTGTCTTCCGCCGGCCGCGACTGGTGGACCAGAAGACCCGCGCATTATAGCGCTTAGCGGCCTTGATGCGCCTACGCTTTCCGGCGCTTCTTGGTATCCGCCTGGCCGGAATTCGTCCGGTCCAGCCAGTATTCGATCTTCTCGACCAACTCGGGCCGGTCGATCGGCTTGGCGATGAAGTCGTTCATGCCGGCCGCCATGCAGGCCTCACGGTCCTCCTTCATCACATGCGCGGTGATCGCGATGATCGGGACGGCGCCGATGCGCCCCGGCAGCCGCCGAATCCGGCGTGCCGCCCCGGGGCCGTCCATCTCCGGCATCTCGATATCCATCAGCACCAGGTCGTATGGCCGGTTCTGCATGGCCTCGACCGCCTCCACGCCGTTGGCGACCGTGTCGATGCGGAACCCGCAGCTGCTCAGAAGGGCGATGACGACCTTTCGGTTCGCCGAATTATCTTCGGCCAGGAGTATCCGGAACACTTTCCCCGGATCGACCCCGCGCTTCGCCGGCGCCTTGGCCGCCTTGATCTCCGCAATCGGCTTGGCGTCCAGCAGGCCGTTCAGACAGCGCAGCACGGCCCCCGGACGCAGAGGTCTCGGCAGGGCGGCGTCGAATCCACGTTTCTGCACCGTCGAGTCCGTATCGATACGGCCGCTGGAGGACGACAGGATCAACGATGCCGATCCGGACTCCGCCCCTTCCCGAATGCATGTCGCCAGCGCCTTGCCATTGGAGGGCGTGGTCATGTCATCCAGGATCACGACATCGAAGGCGGCATCGGATTGCGCCGCCTGGCGCAGGCAAGCCAATCCCGTTTCGGCGTCGGCGGCGCAGGTGACGTCCAGTTCGAGCGCGGTGAGCTGCGCCTCGAGGGTTCGACGGACAATCTCGGCACGATCAATGACCAGGACGCGTTTGCCGCGCAGGGACTCCGACAGATCGTTCGTCCAATCGCCAGCCAGGCGACTGCTGTTCCTGAGCGGGACGGTGAACCAGAACCGGCTGCCTTGGCCCAACTCGCTTTCGACACCGATCTGACCGCCCATCAGCGTCACCAGCTTCTCGGAGATCGCCAGTCCCAGCCCGGTGCCGCCGAACCGCCGCGTGGTCGATGCATCAGCCTGGGTGAATGCGCCGAAGATCTTCTCCAGGGCATCGGCCGGGATGCCGTCGCCGGTATCGGTGACCACGAACCGCAGGACAACACCGGACGCCACCGAAGGCTCTCCTTCCGCCGTAACGTCGAGGGTCACGCCACCGGTCTTCGTGAACTTGACGGCGTTGCCGAGCAGGTTCAGGAGCACCTGACGGATCCTGCCGTCATCCCCGCGCAGGTCCTTCGGTATGCCGGGCGCAAGAGTGCCGGCAAGGTCAATGCCCTTGTCACTGGCTGCCGGGCCCAGCAGATCAAGGACATTGTCGACGAGCGGGACAAGCCCGAAATCGAGCTCTTCCAGCGTCAGCTTGCCGGCCTCCGCCTTCGAGAAATCGAGGATATCGTCGATGATGGTCATCAGGCCTTCGCCCGATTTCTTGATCGTGCGGGCATGGTCCCACTGTTCCTCATCCAGATCGGAATCCAGCAGCATGCCCGCCATGCCGAGGACGCCGTTCATCGGCGTGCGCACTTCATGGCTCACGATGGCGAGGAACTCGGATTTTGCGCGGTTGGCGGCCTCGGCAGCGTCCTTGGCAGTGCGCAGATCCGCTTCCGCCTGCTCGCGCTCGGCGATTTCGGTCTCCAGAGCGGCATTCTTCGCCTGGATGTTCTTCTCGTTCTCCTCAAGCTCCACATACTGCCGCTTAAGGATGCCGTCGGCCCGTCGGACGATGACGAATAACGCGCCGTAGAGCACCGTGAAGATCAGCAGGTAGAGGGCCACATAGATGGCGGTGTTGCTGTCCAGGCGTTCCTTCAGCGGCGTGACGTCGGTGTAGATCTCCAGGATGCCCTCAACCGATCCATCCGCGCCATGGACCGCGACGTAGGTTTCCACCAGATCGCGGTCTTCGACGGCGCCGGAAAACGCACTGAAGCTGTCGCGGGTGCTGAGCTTGCTGGCGGGCGTGGATGCGTCCCGCGCTATCAGGAAGCCAGGATTGCCGCTCTTGTCCTCGCCCATCTGGCCGGCCTCGGACGAATAGACTGTCAGGCCGTCCAGATTGTAGATCTTGATCTTGAGGACCGGCAGCCCGTCGGTCAGCGTCCGCAGGGTCCGGTCCAGGATTCTGGTTTCAGGCCTTCGTCGGAGGCCATCGCCATCCTCGTCCACGGTGGTGACGTATTCGGCAATATCCGGCCAGATCGTGTTGGCAAACGATCTGGCAAGCGAGACGTTGTGGGATTCAGCGGAGGCGACAAGGTCCGACACCGCCGCCTGACGGTAAAACAGGACCATAACGACAATCACGACCGCAATAACGATTGCGCTCGTCAGAGAAAAGTATCGCAATAGCTGAAACATGGGGGCCAACCACCTTGGATAAGTAGCAAAAATGTCCTCGGCCGGTTAATTTATATTGAATTGATAGCCGCTCGGCCCCTCCGGCACGTCCGCGATTCCGGTTCGGACGGGTCCGCACTCATGGAATGACATCCGTTGGCCGCAAATCGGTTGGCCGGAGGCAATGCCTTGCGGACCGGCGACCCCGCGCCTACCTTCTGGGCCGCCAGACGGTCGGATGGCCGCTCTCGGCGCTTCGGCGCCGGGGGAGGAAAGTCCGGGCTCCACGGGAACACGGTGCCGGGTAACGCCCGGCGGGGGCGACCCCAGGGACAGTGCCACAGAAAGCAAACCGCCCGTGCCGCCGGCAACGGCCCGCGGGCAAGGGTGAAAGGGTGCGGTAAGAGCGCACCGCGCGGCCGGCAACGGTCGCGGCAGGGTAAACCCCACCGGGAGCAAGACCGAATAGGGACGGACGCGGTGCCAAGGGAAACCTGGCGGCCGCGACGGGAGTTTCCGCCCGCCGTCCGGGTTGGTCGCGCGAGGCGTCCGGCAACGGGCGTCCCAGAGGAATGGCCATCCATCGGCCCTCGGGCCGAGGACAGAACCCGGCTTACAGACCGTCTGGCGCCGCCGCCCGAACTCGGCCGGCCCATGAAATCCCATACCAAGACCACCGCCGGACCGCATTCGAACGTATGACCAACGCCCGAACAAAAAGAGAACGAACCTGCCAGGATAGTTGAGAAATGGTTAACACTTGGATAATTCGGGGCCGATTTGCCCGATTCTCGCCGACTTTCATCCGATTCATGAGAAGCGGGCTAATTTTCTTTGATTATCCAACCGATTACTGTGAATCTCGTTGACGGCCCATGAAATCCCATGATATCCCATTTCCTCCCAAGCCGCATGGGAAGCCGTCCGTCCTGCCCGAACGGCAGGCCGTGCGGCCGTGGACAGTGTTGCGGGGCGCCGAGGCGCCGGGTGTCGGAGATCGATGGCTCTCTTTACGTCGACATACCTCAACAAGGTGGACCGGAAGGGCCGCGTCAGCGTGCCCGCGCCGTTCCGTGCCGCCTTGGACGGGTCCGGCGGCAGCCTGGTCTTCGTCAAGCCGAACCATCCGCTGGGCGCCATCGACGGGCTGAGCGAAGCCTGGATGGAGCAGATCCAGGACCGCATCGACGAGTTGGACATCTACTCCGAGGAGCGCATCGCGCTGGAGACCCGCGAATTCGCCGAGACCACGCGCCTGCCGCTGGACCCGGAGGGCCGCATGATCCTGCCCCGCGACCTGATGGCGGCAGCGGAGATCACCGACCAGGCGACCTTCGTCGGCCTCGGCCGCTACTTCCAGATCTGGCAGCCGGAACGCTTCGAGGACCATAAGGGCCGGCAGGTCGCCGCGGCGCGATCGCTGACCCTGCCGAAGCCAGGCCGCCCGAACGGGGGTGCGGCATGACCGGCACCCGTACCGCGCACATCCCGGTCCTGCTGGACGAGGTCGTGACGGCGATCGCGCCGAAGGACGGCGACGTCATCGTCGACGCCACCTATGGCCGGGGCGGCTATTCCGCCGCCTTCCTCAAGACCGCGCCCTGCACCGTGATCGGCATCGATCGCGACCCGGACGCGGTGGCGGCCGGCCGGGCGTCCGACGCCGCGGCGACAGGCCGGCTGACAGTGGTAGAGGGCCGGTTCGGGGAAATGGACCGGCTGGTGGACGGGCCGGTCGACGGCGTCGCCTTCGATGTCGGTGTCTCCTCGCCGCAGATCGACGATCCGGCGCGCGGATTCTCCTTCCGCGCCGACGGGCCGCTGGACATGCGCATGGCGCGCCAAGGTCCGACCGCCGCCGACGTGGTCAACACCACGCCGGAATCCGACCTGGCCGACATCATCTACCGCTTTGGCGAGGAGCGCCGGTCGCGCCGGGTCGCCAAGGCCATCGTGGCGGCCCGTGCCACGGCGCCGATCACCCGGACCACGCAGTTGGCCGAGATCGTCCGCCGGGTGGTGCCGCAGGCCAAGGACGGCATCGATCCCGCCACGCGCACCTTCCAGGCGCTGCGGATCCATGTGAATGACGAACTGGATGAACTGGACCACGGCTTGAGCGCCGCCGAGCGTCTCCTGCGGCCAGGCGGGCGGCTCGCCGTGGTCTCTTTTCACAGCCTCGAGGACCGTCAGGTCAAACGGTTCCTCACCGAGCGCAGCGGTGCCGCACCGCGCGGCTCGCGCCACCTGCCGGACAGCGGGCCGGCTGACCGGCCGCCGACCTTCCGGCTGATGCAGCGCAAGCCCGTCTCGCCCGGCAAGGCCGAGCTGGCGGCCAATCCCCGGGCCCGGTCCGCCCGGCTGCGGGCGGCCATCCGCACCGATGCGCCGGCCTGGGATCAGGCGGGGAGGGCGGCATGATCCGGTCCCCGATCCTCCTCTGGGGCCTGCTGGTGGCGGGCGCCGTCGGCGTACTGTTCTACACCAGCCACCAGACCCAGGAGCTGGAAGCCGAGCTGGAGTCGCGGCACCGGGCGGTGATCGCCGAACGCGAGGCGATCCGCGTGCTGCGCGCTGAATGGGCCTATCTCAACGAGCCCGGCCGCCTGCGCGACCTGGCGCGGCAGCACACCCCGCTGGGCCCGGCCATGCCGATCCAGATCATCTCCCGCCCCGGCGAGGTGCCGGTCGCGCTGCCCGGGCTGGGGGCGCTGCCCGGCGTGCCAGTGCCGGCGCGCAAGCCGCTGCCCGGTGTCGGGCTGTCGACCGATACCGAGATCGCCTCCGCGCCGGCCGGGCAATCCACCACGCCGCCGCCGCACCGCCCGGCCGCCGCATCGCCGGGCACCGCCCCGGCACAACCGACAACGCCGCTGCAGGCCCTGCTGGCCAATTTCCGCGCCCAGCAGACCGCCGAGACGACAGGAGCCGGTCAATGAGACCCAGACTGAAGCGGCGCCGCGACGACAGCCGGCAGGGCGTCCTGCCGCTGGTCCTGAAACCCGGCCGGGATGCGCCCGCCGGCCGCCACGAGGACCCGGCAGAGCGGGCCCTGGACCTCGGCCGCCGGCGGCTGGCCATCACCGGCGTTCTCTTTCTCCTAGCCTTCCTCGCAGTCGGCGGGCGACTGGTTGACGTCGCCGCCATGGGCGGTGGTGGCGAGCCGCGCCTCCCCGGCATCGCCGCCACCGAACTTCCCGGACTGCGCGCCGACATCACCGACCGCAACGGCGAGATCCTGGCGACCACCCTGCCGACCGCCTCGCTCTACGCCGACCCGGGGCTGGTCATCGACCCGCTCGAGGCGGCGGAGATGCTGGTCGCGGTGCTGCCGGACCTGGACTACGACACGGTACTGGCGGCCCTACAGTCGGACCGACGCTTCGTGTGGCTGCGCCGCGGCCTGACGCCGAGCGAGCACCATCAGGTCAACCGGCTGGGCCTGCCCGGCATCGCCTTCCAGAACGAGGACCGGCGCTACTACCCGTTCGGGCGGCTGACCGGCCATGTGGTCGGCTTCACCGATGTCGACGGCCAGGGCCTGGCCGGCATCGAGAAATCCATGGACCGCCGCCTGCGCAGCCAGGGCGAACCGCTGCGGCTGTCGATCGACGTGCGGGTGCAGTCGCTGCTGCATCGCGAGCTGCTGGCGGCGATCGACGAGTTCCAGGCGATCGGCGGCGCCGGGCTGGTGATGGACGCCAACACCGGCGAGATCGTCGCCATGGTGTCGCTGCCCGATTTCAGCCCGGCCCGGCCGCATGCGGCGCCGGAGATCGGCCGCTTCAACCGGACCACCCTCGGCGTCTACGAGATGGGGTCGACCTTCAAGATCTTTAACACCGCCATGGCCCTGGACAGCGGCACCATGACCCTGTCCGACGGCTTCGACACCACCGACCCGATCCGCGTCGGCCGCTACGTCATTAACGACTACCACCCCGAGCGGCGCTGGCTGTCGGTGCCCGAGATCTTCATGCACTCGTCGAATATCGGCTCGGTGCACATGGCGCTCGAGGCCGGGACGCGCACCCAGCAGGACTATCTCGACCGCTTCGGGCTGATGCGCATGCCGGCGGTGGAGCTGCCGGAAGTCGCCATGCCGATGGTCCCGCACCCCTGGCGCGAGATCAACACGATGACCATCGCCTTCGGCCACGGCCTGGCGGTGAGCCCGGTGCAGCTCGCCGGCGCGGTGTCCACGGCGGTCAATGGCGGCGTGCTGCGCGCGCCGACTTTGCTTGCCCGGGAGGACGGCGCTCCGGCCCCCGGACTCCGGGCGATTTCCGAAGAGACGTCGGACGTCTTGCGCCGCCTGATGCGGCTCACCGTTCTGTCCGGAACCGGGGCCCATGCCGATGCCGAAGGCTACCTGGTCGGCGGCAAGACCGGGACCGCGGAAAAGGCCCAGGGAAGCGGCTACAGCCGGCGCTCATTGCTGTCGTCTTTCGTCGCGGCTTTTCCCATGACAAGCCCCGAATATGTCGTATTTGCCATGCTTGATGAGCCTCAGGGCAATGAGCGCACCTATGGCTACGCCACGGGTGGTTGGGTAGCGGCGCCGCTGGTCGGACGGGTGATCGAGCAGATGGGGCCGATGGTCGGTCTTGCACCGCTCGACCCCAACGCGCCTGACATCCAAGAGGCGATGCATGTGGACCTGCCCGGGGCGGATCAGCTCCCCGGAACCGCGCTGGCAGCCTACGCGAACTGATGTTGTTGATGACCGGACCGCGCATCGAAGCCGCCGCTGACGGGTTGCCCGAGATCACCGGGCTGACGGCGGATTCGCGTGCGGTGGAGCCGGGCTTCCTGTTCGCCGCCCTGCCCGGCAGCCGGGTCGATGGCCGCGACTTCATCGACCAGGCCGTCGCCAGGGGGGCGACCACCATCCTGGCGCCGACCGGCACGACCCTGCCGGCCACGGTCTCCGGCGTGGAGCTGATCACCGACGACAGGCCGCGCCGGCGCTTTGCCAAGATGGCCGCGGACTTCTATGGCGAGCAGCCCGGAACGATCGCCGCCGTCACCGGCACCAACGGCAAGACCTCGACCGCCAATTTCGCCCGCCAGATCTGGGAGACGCTGGGAAAGTCGGCCGCCAGCCTCGGCACGCTCGGCATCACCGCGCCGGGCATGGAGCAGTACGGCGCGCTCACCACGCCGGACCCGGTGGCGCTCCACGCCAGCCTGGCTGAACTGGCCGAGGCGGGCATCACCCATCTGGCGATGGAGGCGTCCTCGCACGGGCTCGACCAGCACCGGCTGGACGGCGTGCGGGTCACCGCCGCCGGCTTCACCAATCTGAGCCGCGACCATCTCGACTATCACGGCACGATGGAGGCTTATCTGGCCGCCAAAGGCCGGCTGTTCGACGAGGTCCTGGAACCGGGCGGCACCGCCGTGCTGAACGCCGACGCCCCGGAAAGCGCCGCCCTTGCGGCCCGCGCCGAGGCTGCCGGCCGGCGGGTCCTGCGCTACGGCGCCCAAGGCACCGACATCCGGCTCGACGCTGCAATGCCCCAGCCGCGCGGGCTGGACCTCACGCTGACCGTCCGGGGTCGCACCGTCGATGTGCAACTGCCGCTGGCCGGCGCCTTCCAGGCCGCCAACGCGCTGTGCGCGCTGGGCCTGGTCCTGGCGGACGGATCGGAGCCGGATGCGGCGATCGCCGCGCTGGAGGGCCTGACCGGTGTGCGCGGCCGGCTGGAACTGGTGGCGCAGCATCCCAACGGCGCCGCCGTCTATGTCGACTACGCCCACACGCCGGACGCGCTGGAGACGGTGCTGACCGCGCTGCGCCCACATACCCGCGGCAAGCTGGTCGCGGTATTCGGCTGCGGCGGCGACCGCGATCCGGGCAAGCGGCCGGTGATGGGGGCGACGGTGGCGCGTCTGGCCGACCTGGCCATCGTCACCGACGACAATCCGCGGACCGAAGACCCCGCGACCATTCGCGCCGCCGCGCTGGCGGCGTGTCCAGGAGGCATCGAGATCGGCGACCGGGCGGAGGCAATCCGCACGGCGATCGCCGGCCTGGCACCGGACGATGTGCTGGTGATCGCAGGCAAAGGGCATGAAACGGGACAAATCGTCGGCGAGGACGTCCATCCCTTCGACGACGCCGAACACGCCAGAGCCGCCGCCGAGGACCTCGGCGCCACTGCCCCGGCGGGAGACTCAAGATGAGCAAGCAGCCCTTGTGGACCGCCCAGGACGTGGCGGCAGCGACCAGCGGAACCCCGATCGGCGACTGGGTCGCCAGCGGCGTGTCGATCGACAGCCGCACCGTCGAGCCCGGCGATCTGTTCATCGCCCTGGTCGGGCCGAACTTCGACGGCCATGACTACGCCGCCGACGCGCTGAAGAAGGGTGCGGCCGCCGCCATGGTGCACCGGCCGCCAAAATCGGTCGATCCGAACGCGCCGCTGGTGGTGGTCGACGACACCATGGAGGCGCTGACGGCGCTGGGCACATACGCCCGGATGCGCTTCGGCGGCCGTGTGGTCGCCGTGACCGGCTCGGTCGGCAAGACGAGCACCAAGGAGGCGCTGCGCACCGCCCTGTCGGCCCAGAAGCCGACCTTCGCCACCACCGGCAATCTGAACAATCATTGGGGCGTGCCGCTCAGCCTGTCCCGCATGCCGGCAGGTCATACCTACGGCGTGCTCGAACTGGGCATGAACCATGCCGGGGAGATCGAGCCGCTGTCGCGGCTCTGCAAGCCGGACGTCGCGGTGATCACCACCGTCGAGGCGGTGCATCTGGAGAACTTCGAGAATGTCGAGGGCATCGCCGACGCCAAGGCTGAGATCTTCGCCGGCATGAACCCGGCCGGCACCGCGGTGCTGAACCGCAACAACCGGCATTTCCCCCGTCTCGTCGCCCATGCCCGCACCACCGGCATCGGCCGGGTGTGGAGCTTCGGCGAGCATCCCGATGCCGAGGCGCGGCTGCTGGACTGCTCGCTGCACGCCACTTGCAGCGCCGTCAGCGCATCGATCTGCGGCGAGGTGCTGCAGTATTCCCTGTCCGTCCCCGGCCAGCACTGGGTGCTGAACAGCCTGGGCGTGCTGCTGGCGGTCAAGGCGCTGGGTGGCGACATCGCCGCCGCCGCGCGGGCGCTCTCGAAGATCCAGCCCCTGAAGGGCCGCGGCGCCCGTAGCCGCATCCGCGTGCTGCAGGACGACCAGGTCAGCGCCTTCACCCTGATCGACGAGTGCTACAACGCCAGCCCGACCTCGGTCGCCGCCTCGCTGGCGGTGCTGGGCACCACCGATCCGGATGGCGGCGGCCGCCGCATCGCCGTCCTGGGCGACATGCTGGAGTTGGGCGAGCGGGCGTCGGAGCTGCATGTCGGGCTGAAACAGCCGCTGGTCTCCGCGGATGTCGATCTGGTCTATGCCTGCGGCCCGCACATGGCGGCGCTGTTCGACGCGCTTCCGCCGTCGATGCGTGGCGCCTATGCGGCGGACAGCCGCGAGCTGGCGGTGAAGGTCGCCGAGGCGGCGCAGCCGGGCGACGTGATCATGGTGAAGGGTTCGCTGGGCAGCCGCATGGCGCTGGTGGTCGACGCGCTGCAGGCGCTCGACAGCGGCGATGACGGGCAGTCGGGGCTGATGTGCCGGCCCCGGGCGGTGAACGGAGGCTGACGGTTGCTCTACAACCTCCTCTTCCCGCTGGCGGACGAGTTCATCGTCTTCAACCTGTTCCAGTATCTGACGTTCCGTACCGGCGGCGCGCTGATGACGGCGTTGATCGTCGCCTTCGTGATCGGGCCGTCGCTGATCCGCCGGCTGCGCTCGCGCCAGGGCGCGGGGCAGCCGATCCGCGACGACGGGCCGGAGGCGCATTTCGCCAAGCGCGGAACGCCGACCATGGGCGGGCTGATGATCCTGATCGGGGTGCTGTTCTCCACCCTGCTCTGGACCGACCTGACCAACGCCTATGTGTGGATCGTCCTGCTGGTGACCACCGGGTTCGGGCTGATCGGCTTCTTCGACGACTATCTGAAGCTGACCAAGCGCAATTCCCGCGGCCTGCCCGGCAAGCTGAAACTCCTTTTCCAGATCGCCATCGCCACCGGTGCGGCCATCTGGACCATGCAGATCGCCGGCGCGCCGCTGGCCACCGGCCTGGCGATCCCGTTCCTCAAGGACGTGCTGATCCAGCTCGGCTGGTTCTTCGGCCCCTTCGCGGTGATCGTCATCGTCGGCGCGTCGAACGCGGTGAACCTGACCGACGGGCTGGACGGGCTGGCGATCGTGCCGGTGATGATCGCCGCCGGCTGCTTCGGCTTCATCAGCTATGTCAGCGGCAACGTCATCTTCGCCGACTATCTGCAGATCCATCACATCACCGGCGGCGGCGAGCTGTCCGTGTTCTGCGGCGCCCTGATCGGCGCCGGGCTCGGCTTCCTGTGGTTCAACGCGCCGCCGGCGATGGTGTTCATGGGCGACACCGGATCGCTGTCCCTGGGCGGCGCGCTCGGCGCCATCAGCGTCGTCACCAAGCACGAGCTGGTCCTGGCCATCGTCGGCGGGTTGTTCGTTCTCGAGACGGTTTCGGTGATCGTCCAGGTGGCGTCCTTCAAGCTGACCGGCCGGCGGGTCTTCCGCATGGCGCCGCTGCACCACCACTACGAACAGAAAGGCTGGGCCGAACCGACCATCGTCATCCGCTTCTGGATCATCGCCGTGATCCTGGCCCTGATCGGCCTCTCGACGTTGAAGCTGAGGTGACGTAAGTGATCGACCTCGGCTTCCTCAAAGGAGAGACAGTCGCCGTACTCGGGCTCGGGAAGTCGGGCATGAGTGCGGCGCGCGCGCTTTCGGCCGCCGGCGCCAACGTTCTGGCCTGGGACGACGGCCAGCCCGACCCGGCCTCGGTGCCGCAGGGCGTGACGGTCACCGATCTCGGCCAGGCCGATCTCTCCCAGGCATCGATGCTGGTGCTGAGCCCGGGCATCCCGCGCTGCCATCCGGCACCGCATCTGGCGGTGGCGCGCGCCTTCGAGGCCGGCTGCCCGATCGTCAGCGATATCGACCTGCTGGGCCGAGCACAGACCGAGGCGCGCTATCTCGGCATCACCGGGACCAACGGCAAGTCGACCACCACGGCCCTGATCGGCCATGTGATGACCAAGACCGGGCCGCCGACCCAGGTGGGCGGCAATCTCGGCATTCCCGCCCTCTCCCTGAAGCCGCTCGGATCCGATGGCTGGTATGTGCTGGAGCTCAGCTCGTACCAGCTTGAGACCATCTCGGCGGTGGCATGGGACATCGGTGTGCTGATCAACATCGCGCCGGACCATCTCGACCGCTATGCCGACATGGACGGCTATGTCGAGGCCAAGCGGGCGATCTTCGCGCGCCAGCCCAAAGGCGCCACGGCGATCATCGGCGTCGACGATGAATGGTCCCGGGCCACGCTGGACGGGCTGTCCGGCGACCGGAACCGCCGGGTCATCCCGATCTCGGCGCAAGGGCCGGTGGCGGGCGGCGTCTTCGTGCGCGACGGGGTGTTGACCGACGCCACCGCCGGCGCGGAACGGGCGGTGCTGGACCTGCGCGCCGTGCCGACACTGCCGGGTATCCACAATTGGCAGAATGCGGCCGCCGCCTATGCCGCGGCGCTGTCGGTCGGCCTGGCGCCGGACGCGATCGCCGAGGCCATGCGCAGCTTCCCCGGCCTGCGCCACCGCCAGGAACTGGTCGGCTCGATCGGCGCCCTGCGCTTCGTCAACGACAGCAAGGCCACCAATCCCGACGCGGCGGCGCGGGCGCTGGCCTGCTACGACCGCGTCTACTGGATCGCCGGCGGCCTTGCCAAGCAAGGCGGCCTCGAGGTCCTCACCCCGCATCTCGGGCGGGTGGCACATGCCTTCCTGATCGGCGCGGCGTCGGAGATGCTGGCCGACTTCCTGGGCGACACCGTCCCGGTCAGCCAGTGCGGCGAGATCGGGTCGGCGGTCGAGGCGGCCGTCGCCCAGGCCGAGGCGGACGGCGCGACCGATGCGGTGGTGCTGCTGTCGCCGGCCTGCGCCTCCTGGGACCAGTTCGCCAACTTCGAGGCCCGCGGCGACGCCTTCGTGGCGGCGGTCCGGGCCATGGCGCGGCGCGCCAATGGTGGTGCCCGGTCGGGCACGGGGGCGGCGGCATGATGATCGGCTGGGCCCGCACCGACACCTCGATCCTCGGCCGCTGGTGGTGGACCGTCGACCGCTGGAGCCTGGGCGCCCTCGGCATCCTGGTCGGATTCGGCGCGGTGTTGATCGTTGCCGCCAGCCCGCCGGTCGCCGATCGGCTGAACGTCGATGAGTTCCATTTCGTGCGCCGCCACCTGGCCATGCTGGTGCCGGCGGTGCTGATCCTGGTCGGAACCTCGATCCTGTCGCCGACCGGCGTGCGCCGGCTCTCCGCGCTTGTGCTCGCCGCCGGCCTCGTCGGTGTGATGCTGACCCTGGTCGCAGGCGTCGAGATCAAGGGCGCGACCCGCTGGCTTCAGATCGGCAGCTTCTCGCTGCAGCCATCCGAGTTCGTCAAGCCGGCCTTCGCCGTCACCGCCGCCTGGCTGTTCACCCGGTCGGCCATGCGCGACCAGCCGCACGAGAACATCGCCTGCTGCGCCCTGCTCGCCGCCATCGTCGGCCTGCTGCTGCTGCAGCCCGATCTCGGCATGGCGGTCGTGGTGACCGCCGTCTGGGGCGTGCAGTTTTTCCTGGCCGGCCTGTCGATGAGCATGGTGGCGGTGATGGCCGGGCTGGCGATCGCCGGACTCGTCGGCTCCTACCTGGTCTTCCCGCATGTGGCCAGTCGCATCGACCGCTTCCTGGATCCGGCCAGCGGCGACAATTACCAGGTCCAGCGCTCGCTGGAGGCCTTCGCCAATGGCGGGCTTTGGGGCACCGGGCCGGGCGAGGGATCGGTCAAGGAAGGCATCCCCGACGCCCATGCCGATTTCATCATGGCGGTCGCCGGCGAGGAGTTCGGCGTGGCCTGGTGCCTGGTGCTGATAGCGCTGTTCGCCTTCGTCGTGCTGCGCGGCTTCAATCGGGCGATCGGCGAGCACAGCCTGTTCGTGTTGCTGGCGGCGGCCGGACTGCTGGTCCAGTTCGGCCTGCAAGCCTTGATCAACATGGGCTCGGCCCTCAACCTGATCCCCACCAAGGGCATGACCCTGCCCTTCGTCAGCTATGGCGGCTCGTCGCTGCTGGCGCTGGCCTTCGGCATGGGCATGGTGCTGGCCCTGACACGGCGCCGCACCGCCGTCCTGCCGACCGGGGGTGGATCATGAGCCGGGCCGTGATCGCCTTGGCCGCCGGCGGCACCGGCGGGCACATGTTCCCGGCCGAGGCCCTGGCGCGGGCGCTTGTCGCGCGCGGCCTGAAGGTCGCCATGATCACCGACAGCCGTGGTGGCGCATTCGGCGGTGAGGATCTGGACGTCGACGTCTTCCGCGTCCGCGCCGCGATGGTCGGCAAGGGCCTGCTCGGCAAGCTGAAGACGGCGTGGGCCATCGCCATCGGCTACATCCAGGCGCGCGGCGTGCTGAAGCGCCTGAAGCCGGCCGCTCTGGTGGGCTTCGGCGGCTATGCCTCGGCCCCGACGGTGCTGGCCGCAGGCTCCCGCAAGGTGCCGGTGCTGCTGCACGAGCAGAACGCCATCCTGGGCCGCGCCAACCGGCTGTTGGCTGGGCGCGCCTCCGGCATCGCCGTCGCCTTCCCGTCGGTGGGCGGTGCCGGCGACGCCAACCTGATCAAGACCGGCAACCCGGTGCGCCCCGGCATCGTGGCGCGCGCCGACACGCCCTATGCGCCGCCGGAGAACGGACCGATCCGGATCCTGGTCCTCGGCGGCAGCCAGGGCGCGCGGGCGCTCAGCGAGCTGGTGCCGGGCGCGCTGGCCAAGCTGCCGGATGACATCCGCAGCCGGCTGGTCGTGACCCAGCAGTGCCGGTCGGAGGATCTGCAGACCGCCCGGGAGGTCTATGAAGAGACCCCGATCGTCCACCAGCTCGACACCTTCTTCCAGGATGTGCCGAAGCTGATGGCGGAGGCGCATCTGGCGATCTGCCGGTCGGGCGCGTCGACCCTTGCGGAGCTGACCGCCATCGGCCGCCCGGCGATCCTGATTCCCTACCCCTACGCCGCCGACGACCATCAGACCGCCAACGCGGCGGCTCTGGACGTGGCCGGCGGGGCGTGGCTGATGCCGCAGGCCGCGCTGACCGTCGACAGCCTGTCGGAGAAGGTCTCCGGCCTGCTCAACGACCCCGAATCCCTGGCCCGGGCCGCACGGGCCGCCAAGACCTTCGGCACAACGAAGGCCGCGGAAAACCTGGCCGACGCCGTCATGCGTCTGGCCGGTCTCGCACAGGACAACGGTGGAGGCAGTTCCCAATCCCGACAGGAGGTCGCGGCATGAGACAAATGCCTCTCGACATCGGAACCATCCATCTGGTCGGCATCGGCGGCATCGGCATGAGCGGGATCGCCGAGGTGCTGCACAATCTCGGCTATTCCGTCTCCGGCAGCGACGTCGCCGAGAGCGCCAACGTCCAACGCCTGCGCGACAAGGGCATCCCGGTCGAAATCGGCCATCGCGGCGAGAATGTGAGCGGCGCCGCCGTCGTCGTCGTCTCGTCGGCGATCCAGCCCGACAATCCGGAGATCCAGGCCGCCCGCGCCTCGCTGATCCCGGTGGTCCGGCGGGCGGAGATGCTGGGCGAGCTGATGCGCCTGAAATGGGCGATCGCCGTCGGCGGCACTCATGGCAAGACCACCACCACCTCGCTGATCGCCGCGATGCTGGACGCCGCCGAGCTCGACCCGACGGTGATCAATGGCGGCATCATCAACGCCTACGGCACCAATGCGCGCCTCGGCGAGGGCGAATGGATGGTGGTCGAGGCCGATGAGAGCGACGGCAGCTTCACCCACCTGCCCGCCACCATCGCCGTGGTGACCAACATCGATCCCGAGCACATGGAGCACTACGGCTCGTTCGAGGCGCTGCGCGGCGCCTTCGAGCAGTTCGTCACCAACATCCCGTTCTACGGCTTCGCCGCCATGTGCATCGACCATCCAGAGGTTCAGGCGATGATCCCCCGGGTGCCGGACCGCAGGGTGGTCACATACGGCTTCAGCCCCCAGGCCGATGTCCGCGCCATCAACCTGGAGATCAATGCCGAAGGGTCACGGTTCGACGTGATGCTGACCGATCGCGGCACCGGCAAGAGCCGGGCGGTCGAGGGCGTCCATCTGCCGATGTTGGGCCAGCACAACGTCCAGAACGCCCTGGCCGCGATCGCCATCGGTGCCGAGATGGGCATGAGCGATGCGCGCATCGTCCAGACCCTGGCCGAGTTCAGCGGCGTCAAGCGGCGCTTCACCCGCACCGGCGTGGTCGACGGTGTCACCATCATCGACGATTACGGCCACCACCCGGTCGAGATCTCCGCCGTGCTGACGGCGGCGCGGGCGGCGGTGGAGAACACGGCCAAGGTCATCGCCGTGGTCCAGCCACACCGCTATTCCAGGCTGGCCAGCCTGTTCGAAGAGTTCTGCGCCTGCTTCAACGACGCCGACGCGGTGATCGTCTCGCATGTCTATGCGGCCGGCGAGGACCCGATCCCCGGCGCCGATCGCGACGCGCTGGTGGAAGGCCTGCGCTCGCGCGGCCACCGGCTGGTGATCCCGCTGACCGATGACGGCTCGCTGGCGCCGATCGTGAAGGAGATGACCGATCCGGGCGACCTCGTGGTCTGCCTCGGTGCCGGCAACATCACCGCCTGGGCCCACGCCCTGCCGGACCAGCTTCGCGCGCTGGGGGAGGACGCGGCATGACGGCGATGTCCAGACCCTCCCTGATCGAACGGCTGCCGCCGGTGCGCGGCCGGCTGACCGAGAACGCGCCCCTGTCCACCGTCACCTGGTTCCGGGTCGGCGGGCCGGCGGAGGTCATGTTCAAGCCGGCGGATGAAGAAGACCTGGCCGCTTTCCTGGCCGGCTGCCCGGCCGATGTGCCGATCACCGTGATCGGCGTCGCCTCCAACCTGCTGGTGCGCGACGGCGGCGTGCCGGGCGTGGTGATCCGCATGGGCCGCGCCTTCGTCGGCATCGAGGCCAAGGGCACTGAGGTCCATGCCGGCGCCGCCGCGCTGGACGTCAACGTCGCCAAGGTGGCCGGCAATGCCGGGCTGACCGGGCTGGAGTTCCTGGTCGGCATCCCCGGCACCATCGGCGGCGCCCTGCGCATGAATGGCGGCGCGTACGGTTCGGAGATCAAGGACGTGCTGGAAAGCGCCTGGGCCTTCGACCGGCGGGGCAACCGCCTGGACCTGTCGTTGGCCGACATGGGCCTGAGCTACCGCCATTCCGACGTGCCCGAGGACGTGGTCTTCGGCGGCGCGGTGCTGCGCGGCGCGCCCGGCGACAAGGAGCAGATCGCCGCCCGCATGAACGAGATCAGCGAGGCGCGCGGGTCCACCCAGCCGATCCGCTCGCGCACCGGCGGCTCCACTTTCGCCAACCCGCCGGGGCACAAGGCCTGGCAGTTGATCGACGAGGCCGGCTGCCGCGGGCTCACCATCGGCGGCGCCCAGGTCTCGGAGATGCACTGCAACTTCCTGATCAACACCGGGGAGGCTACCGCCGGCGATCTGGAAACCCTGGGCGAGACGGTCCGCGACCGGGTGCGCGACACGCACGGCATCGAACTGCGCTGGGAGATCCGGCGCATCGGGGTCCCTCTGGCGGGGGAGGCGCAGCATGGCTAAGGGCAACGGCGTGAAGGGCATCAAGCGCGTCGCCCTGCTGATGGGCGGCTGGTCGGCCGAGCGCGAAGTCAGCCTTGTGTCCGGCCGCGACTGCGCGACGGCGCTGGAACAGGCCGGCTACGAAGTCACGCGCATCGATGTCGGCCGCGACCTGTCGGCCCTGCTGGATGCGCTAACGCCGCCGCCGGACGCGGTGTTCAACGCCCTGCATGGCAAGGGCGGCGAGGACGGCGTCATTCAGGGCATCCTGGAGGTGCTGCAGATCCCCTACACTCACTCCGGCGTCAAGGCCTCGGCCCTGGCCATGGACAAGGAGATCGCCAAGCGCGTGCTGGCCACCGTCGGCGTGCCGACTCCCCATGGCATCGTCGTCGACCGCGACGACGTGCTGGCCGGCCATCCGATCGACCCGCCCTATGTGGTCAAGCCTGTCGACGAGGGCTCCAGCGTCGGCATCCGCATCGTCATGCCGGGCGACAACGCGCCGGGCATCGACAAGGACAGCTGGGTGTTCGGGGAACGGGCCCTGGTGGAGAGCTACGTCGCCGGCCGCGAGTTGACCGTGGCCGTAATGGGCGACCGGCCGCTCGCCGTCACCGAGATCATGCCGAATGAGGGCTTTTACGACTACACGGCCAAATACACCGACGGCAAGGCGGTGCACCAGGTGCCGGCGGACGTTCCCAAGGACGTCTACGACGCGTGCCTGCGCCTGTCCCTGCTGGCCCACGAGACCCTGGGCTGCGCCGGGGTCAGCCGGGCGGATTTCCGCTACGACGACAGCCGGCCCGGCCTTGACGGCCTCTACATGCTGGAGGTCAACACCCAGCCCGGCATGACGCCCCTGTCGCTGGTTCCCGAACAGGCCGCGCATCTGGGGATCAGCTTCCCCGATCTCTGCGCCTGGATGGTGGAGAACGCCGCATGTCACGCCTGACCGCAAACCGCCGGCTGGCCGGGGTCGCGACCCGGCCGGTCAGGGCCAAGCCGCCGCCGCCGCGCCGGCGCCCCGCGCCGCGCGCGCTGCGCTGGATCGCCTATGGCGGCGCCGGGCTGCTGGCGACCGGCGCGGTCGGCACGGTGATCTGGGCCTTCACCAGCGGCTGGGTCTCCCACACCGTGGACGCGGCCGTCGACGGCGCCCTCGCCATGACCGTCAATGCCGGTCTCGGCGTGCGCAACGTGCTGGTCACCGGCCGCGACCGCACGCCGGGCCAGGACATCCTGGCCGCCTTGGAGGTGCAGACCGGCACGCCGATCCTGAGCTTCGATCCGGATGAGGCCCGTGACGCGGTGGCCGCCCTTCCCTGGGTGCGCAACGTCGTGGTCGAGCGGCGTTTTCCGGACACCATCTATCTGCGCCTCGAAGAGCGCCAGCCGCTGGCGCTGTGGCAGTCGGACCGCACCATGCGGGTGATCGACGCCGATGGCGTGGTGCTGACCGAGCAGGGGCTGGAGGCCTATGCCGCTCTGCCGCTGGTCGTCGGGCTCGGTGCGCCGGACCACGCGGCCCCGCTGTTGGAGAAGCTGGCCGAGCGGCCCGCCATCGCCGAGCGGGTCGAGGCGGCGATCCTGGTCAGCGAGCGCCGCTGGGATTTGCGGCTGGACAACGGCGTCAATGTCCGCCTGCCGGAGACCGGCATCGACGAGGCGCTGCTGCGGCTGTCTGAGATCGAGGCCGATAACGGCCTGCTGGATCGCGACATCGTCGCCATCGATTTGAGGATCGGCGACCGGCTGGTGGTGCAGACCACGCCGGGCGCCAGCCAGCGCCGGCGCATGCCGGAGGAAGACACGTGAGGACGGGGCGATGAGCGATCGCCCGGCATTGGGGGCCACGGGAGTCCATGGGGTTTAACGGGGTCAAACGCTTCAAGGCGCGACCGCGCGGCGAGTTGATCGCCACGCTGGATGTCGGCAGCACCAAGGTGGTCTGCTTCATCGCCCGCATGGACGATGACGACCGGCCGACGGTGATCGGCATCGGCCATCAGGTCAGCCGTGGCCTGCGCAGCGGCGTCGTGGTCGACATGGAGGCGGCGGAGAAGGCCATCGGCCATGCGGTCTCTTCGGCCGAGCAGATGGCCGGCGAGCAGATCCGCGAGGTCGTGGTCAATGTGGTCGGCGGCCACCTGGCCTCCCAGATCGTGCCGGTCGACGTGCCGATCGCCGGTCACACGGTGGCCGAGGCCGATCTGCGCAAGGCGCTGAAGGTCAACGGCCGCGCCCGGCTGCCCTCGGATTGCGAGGTGCTGCACGCGATCCCGGTCGGCTATGCCATCGACGGCAGCCGCGGCATCCGCGACCCGCGCGGCATGATGGGCAGCCATCTGGGCGTCGACGTGCACCTGATCACCGCCGGCACGGCGGCGGTGCGCAACCTCGCCACCTGCATCACCCGCTGCCACCTGGAAATCGAGTCCTTTGTGGTCTCGCCCTATGCCGCCGGCCTCGCCTGCCTGGTCGAGGACGAGATGGATCTCGGCTGCACCGTCATTGATCTCGGCGGCGGCAGCACCGGCATTGGCGTCTTCTCCGAAGGCCGTCTGGTCTTCGTCGACTGCATCCCGGTCGGCGGCAGCCACGTGACCAACGATGTGGCCCGCGGCCTGACCACGCCGGTGCTGCATGCGGAGCGCATGAAGACCCTGCACGGCCATGCCATCCCGAACGTGTCGGACGAGCGCGAGCTGATCGACGCGCCGCAGGTCGGCGAGGACGCGCCGGCCCAGGCCAACCACGTGCCCAAGAGCCTGCTGACCGGGATCATCCGGCCCCGGCTGGAGGAGATCTTCGAGATGGTGCGCGGCCGGCTGGAGGACAGCGGCTTCGACAAGGTTTCCGGGCGCCGTGTCGTGCTGACCGGCGGCGGCAGCCAGCTCCAGGGCGTGCGCGAGCTGGCGCAGATGGTGATGGACAAGCAGGTGCGGCTGGGCCGGCCGCAGGGTTTCGACGGGCTGGCGGAAGCCACCGGCGGGCCGGCCTTTTCCACCGCCGCGGGCCTGTTGGCCTATGCGGCGCGCTATCAGGCCGATCCGGTGCTGGCGGGGGTTGCCGCCGGACCGGACGGCGTCGAGGTCGGCGGCGGCCTCTGGAACCGGCTCGGCGGCTGGTTCCGCGAGAATCTGGGGGATCTGTGACACGGACTTCAAGGATGAGCGGCGGCGGCCCCGCCTCGCCGGAAGACTGCCGGGGCAAAGGTGAGAGCAACAGTTCAGATCAAAGCATACGTGCGGGACAAGTAAGGGACGGAGGTCAACGATGATCAATTTGAGCATTCCGGATACGGAACTGCAGCTGCGGCCACGGATTACGGTGGTGGGCGTCGGCGGGGCCGGCGGCAACGCCGTGAACAACATGATCCAGTCGAACCTGGAAGGCTGCGAATTCCTGGTCGCCAACACCGACGCCCAGGCGCTGAGCGGCAGCATGGCTGACCGCAAGCTGCAGCTGGGCACCGGGCTGACCCAGGGTCTGGGCGCCGGCTCACGGCCGGATATCGGCCGCGCCGCCGCCGAGGAGGCGATGGAGGAGATCGCCACCTATCTGGACGGCAGCCACATGGTGTTCATCACCGCCGGCATGGGCGGCGGCACCGGCACCGGTGCCGCACCGGTGATCGCGCGGGCGGCCCGGGAGCAGAACATCCTGACCGTCGGCGTGGTCACCAAGCCGTTCCACTTCGAGGGCGCGCACCGCATGCGGGTCGCCGAGGCCGGGTTGAACGATCTGCAGCAATATGTCGACACGCTGATCGTCATCCCGAACCAGAACCTGTTCCGCATCGCCAATGAGCGCACCACCTTCGCCGATGCGTTCAAGATGGCGGACGAGGTTCTGAGCTCGGGCGTGCGCGGCGTGACCGACCTGATGGTCATGCCGGGCCTGATCAACCTGGACTTCGCCGATATCCGCACCGTCATGGCCGAGATGGGCAAGGCGATGATGGGCACCGGCGAGGATGACGGCGAGCGGCGCGCGGTCGGCGCGGCGGAGGCGGCGATCTCCAATCCGCTGCTGGACGATGTCTCCATGAAGGGCGCGCGCGGCGTGCTGATCAACATCACCGGCGGCCTGGACATGACCCTGTACGAGGTCGACGAGGCGATCAACCGGGTGCGCGACGAGGTCGACACCGACGCCAACATCATCTTCGGCTCGACCTTCGACGAGAGCATGGAGGGCCGCATCCGGGTCTCGGTGGTCTCCACCGGCATCGACCTGGACGCCAACCGGGCTCCCAACACCGCGGCAGCAGGCAGCCTGAGCGTTGTCAGCGACCGCACCGCGCCGAGCCCGGCGCAGCCGGTCGAGCGCAGCCCGCTGGCCCGGCCCGCCGCGGCGACCGCCGGTACGATCCGCAGCACCCCGCCGCAACCCGCGGCGGAACAGGCGGCACCGGCCCAGGAGCCTGTCGCGGAGCCGGTCGTGGCCGCGGCACCCGAGCCGCCGCGGGCGGAACGCCGGGACGGCGCCTTCATCGCGCCGCGTCCGGTCGCCAGCCCGGCCCCGACCCCGACCCTGCAGCGGGAGCGGGCGGAGCCGTTCGCCGAGGCGGAGATGGCCAACGCGCCCGGAGGACTGGAGCCCCGGCGCGGCCGCAACATCTTCCGCCGCATGACCGGGCTGCTGCGCGAGGACGAGCAGCAGCAGCAGCCGGCCGCGCCCAAGCAGCCGGCGGCCCAGGCCGCGCCGGAACCCCAGCCGACGCAGCAACCGGCACAGCAGCCGGCGCAGCCGCGACTGAGCGGATTGGATGTCGGACAGCGTGGACCGCTGCCCAGCGCAGAAGATGATCAGCTGGATATTCCGGCTTTTCTTCGCCGGCAAGCAAACTAAGACCAACTTGCCGTGTTAATGATCGCTTAATACTTGAGTAACAAACCGTAACAAAGAGTGATTTGTTTGCCCCAGGGGTAGTTGGTATCTATCCCCTGGGGCGCGCTTCTTTCGCTCCCCGCCTTGCTGAAGCCAGTTAGGTTTTGCCGCTACAAGCCGCGGAAACCAGTCTAGGGGGCGTGCGGGTGATACTCGAGCAACACGGTGGCGCCGAATCGTCGGCGCAGAAGACGATGCGCAGCAAGATCCACTGCACCGGCGTGGGTCTGCATTCCGGCGCCAAGGTCAACATGACCTTGCACCCGTCCGACATCAACACCGGCCTGACCTTCGTACGCACCGACCTGCCCGAGGATGAGGGCGTGATCCCGGCCCGCTGGGACCAGGTGCGCGACACCACCATGTGCACCGTGATCGGCAACCGCCACGGCGCGAGCATCGGCACGGTCGAGCATCTGATGGCGGCGCTGCGCGGCTGCGGCGTCGACAATGCGGTGATCGAGCTGGACGGCCCGGAAGTGCCGATCATGGACGGCAGCGCCGCACCCTTCGTCTTCCTGATCGAATCCGCCGGCGTTACCTCGCAGGCCGCCGTCCGCCGCGCCATCCGGGTGCTGAAGACGGTCGAGGTCCGCGACGGCGACAAGGTCGCCCGGCTGTCGCCGGCGGCCGGCTTCTCGTTCAGCTTCGAGATCGATTTCCCGAATTCCGTCGTCTCCCGCCAGGAAGGCACGATCCGCCTGGCCAATGGCGCGTTCAAGTCCGATCTGGCGCGGGCCCGGACCTTCGGCTTCCTGAAGGACGCCGAGGCGCTGCGGGCGCGCGGCCTGGCGCGCGGCGCCTCGCTCGACAACGCGGTCGTGATCAATGGCGGCCAGGTGATGAACGAGGGCGGCCTGCGCTACGAGGACGAGTTCGTCCGGCACAAGATCCTCGATTCGATCGGCGATCTGTATCTGGCCGGCGCGCCGATCCTGGGCCACTTCCATGGCTGCAAGTCGGGCCACGCGCTGAACAATGCGCTGCTGCGCACCCTGTTCGAGGACGACATGGCCTGGTGCTACGACACCATGGACCACGCGGAGCTCTCCCACAGCGGCTGGAACGCCATGCCGCTGGCCCAGTCCGCCTGAACCCGGCCCGCTTCCCGATACCGCTGCAGGCGCCGGCACCATGCCGGCTCGCAAATCATGCCCGGCGTGGTATATAGGCCGTCCCGGAACAGGAACGGACCGAAGCGGACAGACCTGAGGCGATGCCAGCACGTGATTTCGCACATCTTGCCCGGCGCCTGCTGACGGCGTCCGGCGTCTGCGCGGCCCTGCTGGTCGCCGGCTGCTCGTCCGATGACGAGCCCGCCTATGTGGAGCGCCCGCCGGAGACGATCTACAACGAGGCGCTGGCCGAGCTGGACCAGGAGAATTTCAGCCTCGCCGCCCAGTTCTTCGACGAGGTCGAGCGCCAGCACCCCTATTCGCAATGGGCCACCCGGGCCCAGCTGATGGCCGCCTTCGCGCATTACCAGGCCACCGAATACGAAGATGCCATCCTGGCGCTGGATCGCTTCCTGGCCCTGCATCCCGGCAATGACAGCAGCGCCTATGCCTACTACCTGCGGTCGCTCTGCTATTACGAGCGGATCACCGATGTGGAGCGCGACCAGCTGATCACCGAGCAGGCGCGCGACGCGCTCCAGGAGGTGGTGCGCCGCTATCCCAACACCGACTACGCCCGCGATGCCGCCCTGAAGCTCGATCTGACCCTGGATCAGCTCGCCGGCAAGGAGATGACGATCGGCCGCTGGTATCTGCGCCAGGGCCACTACAATGCCGCCATCAACCGTTTCCGGGCTGTGGTGCAGCGGTTCCAGACCACCACCCATGTGCCGGAAGCGTTGCACCGCCTGACCGAAGCCTATCTGGCGATCGGCCTTCCCGAGGAGGCCAGGATCAACGCCGCCGTGCTGGGCCACAACTATCCGGGCACCGACTGGTACCTGGACAGCTATGCCCTGCTGGTCGATGAGGGCGTCCGCCCGCCGGACGAACAGGGCTTCTTCGGTCGCCTGGCGGACAGCATCTTCTAGCTCCCCTGGCGCGCCCATGCTGATCGGCCTTTCGATCCGCAACGTCGTCCTGATCGAACGCCTCGACATCGGCTTTGACCGCGGGCTGTGCGCCCTGACCGGCGAGACCGGTGCCGGCAAGTCGATCCTGTTGGACGCGCTCGGCCTGGCGCTGGGCGCCCGCAGCGATGCCGGTCTGGTGCGGCATGGCAGCGACACCGCCTCCGTCACCGCCGAATTCGATCTGTCCGACGACCACGGCGCCCTGGCACTGCTCCGCGACCACGACCTGCCGGAGGGCGACACGCTGATCCTGCGTCGCAGCGTCAACCGGGACGGCCGCAGCCGCGCCTTCGTCAACGACCAGCCGGTCGGGGTCGCCCTGCTGAAGCAGTTCGGCGAGACCCTCGTCGAGGTCCACGGCCAGTTCGACACCGCCGGCCTGCTCAACCCGCGCACCCATCGTGAGGCGCTGGACGCCTTTGCCGGCCTCAAGGCGGAGACCGGCCGGGTTGCCGCCGCCTGGCGCGCCTGGCGCCAGGTCGAGGAGGATAAGGCCGCCGCCGAGGCTGATGCGGCCCAGGCCCGGGCCGAGGAGGAATACCTCCGCCACGCCGTCACCGAGTTCGACGCGCTTGACCCGCAGCCCGATGAGGAGGCCGCGCTGGCCGATCGCCGCGACATGCTGATGCACCGCGAGAAGCTGATCGAGGCGATCAGCGAGGCCGTCGAGCGCATCGCCGGCGAGACCAGCGCCGACACCGCACTGGGCGGCGCCCGCACGCGGCTGGAGCGGGTCGCCGACAAGGCGGCCGGACGCATCGACCCGATCCTGGACGGCATCGACCGCGCCCTGGCGGAAACCGCCGAGGCGGCCGGCCAGCTCCAGAGCCTGAGTGCCGACATCGACCTCGACGTGGGCGAGTTGGAGAATCTGGAGGAACGCCTGTTCTCCCTGCGCGCCGCGGCCCGCAAATACGGGGTCGAGGTCGACGGGCTGGCCGGGCTGCGGCACGAGATGGCCGACAAGCTCTCGCTGATCGAAGGGGAAGGCGACCGGCTCACGCGGCTCACCAAGGCCGCCGAGATCGCGCGTGCCGACTATGTGGAGGCGAGCGAGGCGCTGAGCGCCGCCCGGTCGCAGGCTGCCGGCGAGCTGGATGCCGCCATTGCCGCCGAACTGCCGCCACTGAAGCTGGACAAGGCGCACTTCGCGACCGCCATCGAGTCCCTGCCGGAGAGCGAGTGGGGCACGCATGGCCGGGACCGGATCGCCTTCCAGGTGGCCACCAATCCCGGCGCGCCGCCCGGCCCGCTGAACCGGGTCGCCTCCGGCGGCGAGCTGGCCCGTTTCATGCTGGCGCTCAAGGTCGTGCTGGCCCGCGGCGGTTCCGCCCCTACGCTGATCTTCGACGAGGTCGACAGCGGCATCAGCGGCGCCGTCGCCGCCGCCGTCGGGGACCGGCTCGGCCGGCTGGGCCGCGATGTCCAGGTTCTGGTGGTCACCCACAGCCCGCAGGTCGCCGCCCGCGCCGGCAGCCATTGGCGGGTCGCCAAGGCCGCCGCCGGCGATCATGCGGCGACCACCGTCGCCGCCCTGGCCGATGACGAAAGACGGGAGGAGATCGCCCGCATGCTCTCCGGCGCCACCATCACGGATCAGGCGCGGGCCGCTGCCGACAGCCTGATCGCCGCCCGGTCCGCCTGATGTCCCCGCCCGAGCCGCACCCCGACCTTCGCGACCTGCCGGCCGATGCCCTGAACCCCGAGCAGGCAGCCACCGAGCTGGAGCGCCTGGCGGCGGAGATCCAGGGGCATGACGAGGCCTATCACGGCCGCGACGCGCCGACGATCAGCGATGCGGACTACGACGCCCTGCGCCGGCGCAACACCGCCATCGAGGAACGGTTCCCGGACCTGCGTCGCGACGACAGCCCGTCGCTTTCGGTCGGCGCCGCCCCGGCGGCCGGCTTCGCCAAGGTGACCCATCGGGTGCCGATGCTGTCCCTGTCCAACGCCTTCGACGATGCGGACGTGGCGGACTTCCTGGCAGGCATCCGGCGCTTCCTGATGCTGGACGAGGACACGCCCGTGGATGTCGTGGCGGAGGCCAAGATCGACGGCCTGTCGATGTCGCTGCTGTATGAGAAGGGCCGCCTCGTCACCGCCGCAACCCGTGGCGACGGCACGGAAGGCGAGGATGTGACGGCGAATGTGCGGACCATCGACGACATTCCGAAGACGCTCTCCGGCAAGGCGCCGGAGCGGATCGAGGTGCGCGGCGAGATCTTCATCCGCAACGTGGACTTCCGCGCCCTGAATGAACGCCTCGCGGCGGAGGACAAGAAGACCTTCAAGAACCCGCGCAACGGTGCCGCCGGGTCGCTGCGCCAGAAGGACCCGTCCATCACCGCCGACCGGCCGCTGCGGTTCCTCGCCTATGCCTGGGGCGACACCACCGAGCCGCTCGGCGAGACCCAAATGCAGGCGCGGGACACGCTGGCCGGCTGGGGTTTCCTGGTGAACAAGCCGGCCAAGCTGTGCCGCAGCCTGGAGGACATCCTGGCCTTCTATCGCTGGCTGTCGGGGGAACGGGCCGAGTTGCCCCACGACATCGACGGCATCGTCTACAAGGTCGACCGGCTGGACTGGCAGCAGCGGCTGGGCTTCAAGAGCAATGCGCCGCGCTGGGCGACAGCGCACAAATTCCCGGCCGAGCAGGCCGAGACGATCCTGCACAAGATCACCATCCAGGTCGGCCGCACCGGTGCCTTGACGCCGGTCGCCAATCTGGAGCCGATCACCGTCGGCGGCGTCCAGGTATCGCGCGCCACCCTGCACAATCAGGATGAGATCGAGCGCAAGGACATCCGCGAGGGCGATCACGTCATCATCCAGCGGGCCGGCGACGTGATCCCGCAGGTGGTCTCGGTGGTGGCGGACAAGCGCCCGGCCGGCAGCGAGGCCTTTGTGTTCCCGACCACCTGCCCGTGCCCGCTGCAGACCCCGGTGGAGCGCGACGAGGGGGAGGCGGTGGCGCGGTGCACCGGCGGGCTCGACTGCCCGTATCAGCGGGTGCGGCGGCTGATGCATTTCGTCAGCCGCGACGCTTTCGACATCGAGGGGCTGGGGGCGGAGAACGTCCAGGAATTCTGGGACGCGGAGCTGATCCGCGACCCGGCCGACATCTTCCGGCTGAAGGCACGGCGCGAGGCGCTTCTGGCCCGCGAGCGCTGGGCGGAGCAATCGGTGGACAACCTGCTCAACGCCATCGAGGACCGGCGCACCATCGGCTTCGACCGGTTCATCTATGCGCTGGGCATCCGCCAGGTGGGCCAGTCCACCGCCAAGCTTCTGGCAAGAACCTATGGCGACCTGGCGACCTGGCGCGACCGGATGATCGACATATCCGAAGAGCGCAAGGCTCAGCCGGACGCGCGCAAGCCGGAGGAGGTGGGCGAACACTATGCCGAGCTCTGCAACGTCGAGGGCATCGGCATGAGCGTCGCCGACGATCTCGGCATCTATTTCGGCGAGGCGCAGAACCGGGCGGCGGTTGACGATCTGGGCGCGGAGCTGACGGTCGAGCCGCTCGAGGCGGTCGCTACGGAATCCCCGATCGCCGGCAAGACCGTCGTCTTTACCGGGACGCTGGAAACGGTCTCACGATCGGAGGCCAAGGCGCGGGCGGAATCCCTCGGCGCAAAGGTGGCCGGGTCGGTTTCCAAGAAGACCGACTATGTGGTCGTGGGCGCGGATGCGGGCTCCAAGGCGCGCAAGGCGGCCGAGCTGGGGATCGAGAGCTTGTCGGAACAGGATTGGCTCGCCCTGATAGACGGCTGAGCGAATGAAACCGCTTACAACTCTGCTCCTTCATTATTCGTCAACCAAGTATTTTGAGACTTCGTCCCAAATTTCCTTTTCCAGCATTCGACGGCCTTTAATACGTCATTAGGGTCCCCGCCGTATCGTCCGCCTTCGGTCTTCTACACTGTATGGTTGGGCACCAATGGACCATTTGACCGCCGCTGATCTGCTCTCGGCGCCGACGCATCGCGGCAACCGGCCGCTGATCATGACCGTGGCGCAGCAATCGCCGCCATGGCCGAAGAGCGAGCCCGATTTCATCGCGCACCATCCGCGCTTCAAGCAGTTGCACGACTATCTGGTCTCCCGGGCGCCGGACGGGGCCATTCCGGGCCGCCAGCACATCGATCCGACCGACATCCCGACCCTCCTGTCGGCCATCGCCTTCGTCGATGTCGAACGCGAGAAGGGCGAGACCCGGCTGCGCTTCCGCCTGGTCGGAACGACCTGCACCGAGGCCTTCGGCCAGGATTTGACCGGCGAGTACATCGACGGCAACCACGTCACCCAATGCGGCGAGCAGATCGTCGACCAGATGCTGCAGATCATCGAGCATCGCCAGCCCGGCTATGGCGACCTGTCGGTCTCGCTGCGCGGCCGTGAACATGCTGGCTACCAGCGGGTCTATTTCCCGCTGGCCCGGAACGGCGTCGATGTCGACATGCTGATCGGCGTGCACGCCTTCCACTTCGAGACCAACCGCCGGCGCGGCCTGTTCTAGCGCATTCTCCGCTCACGCGGAGGCGGCACCGGCCCAGTGCCGCGAGAACAGCTACCCGCCGATCGGGCGGGTCGCCTGTTCCAGCCAATCCGCCGCCTCGCCCTCCAAGTTCGGGCCGATTTCCGACCGCACCCGGGCGTGGTAGCTGTCGAGCCAGGCGATCTCGCCGGCCGACATCAGGGACGGCTCCACCAGCGCCAGGTCGATCGGCGCCAGGGTCAGGGTCTCGAAGTCCAGCATCGGCCGCTCGGCATCCGGCAGGTCCGGGCAGTCCCGCACCAGCACCAGGTTCTCGATGCGGATGCCATAGGCGCCGGTGCGGTAGTAGCCGGGCTCGTTGGACAGGATCATGCCCGGTTCCAGCGCCACCGTGCTGGGCATCTTGGACAGCCTGGCCGGACCTTCGTGCACGCCCAGATAGCTGCCGACGCCATGGCCGGTGCCGTGATCGTAGTCGAGCCCCTCGCCCCAGAGGAACTGCCTGGCCAGCACGTCAAGCTGCGACCCGGTCGTGCCCTTCGGGAACCGCGCGGTGGCCAGCGCGATATGGCCCTTCAGGACGAGGGTGAAGCGCCGGCGCATCTCGTCATCGGGCGTGCCGACGGCGATCGTCCGGGTGATGTCGGTGGTGCCGTCGAGAAATTGCGCGCCGCTGTCCACCAGGTAGAGCGAGCCCGGATCGAGCATCCGGTTGGTCTCCTCGGTCACCCGGTAATGGACGATGGCGCCGTTCGGCCCGGCCCCGGTGATGGTGTCGAAGCTGTCGTCGCGATAGAGCGGCAGTTCCGAGCGCAGGGCGCGCAGCTTCTCCTCCGCCGTGATCTCGCTGATGCCGCCGCCGGGCGCGACGCGATCCAGCCAGGCCAGGAACCGGGCGACAGCGGCGCCATCGCGGCCATGGGCGGCGCGGCTGCCGGCGATCTCGGCCGGGTTCTTGCGCGCCTTGGGCAGGGCGCAGATGTCGATGTCCGGCCGCACCGTGGCGCCGGCTTCGCGCAGGCGGGTGTCGATCCAGGCGGGCGCGGTCGCCTTGTCCGTGCGGACCGTCCTGCCCTCCTGCCCCAGCGCATCGAGCGCCGGCCCCAGCCGGTCCGGCGGCTGCACCGCGACCCGGTTGCCAAGATGCCGCTCCAGCCCCGGCGCCAGCTTGCGCCGGTCGATGAACAGGTCGACATGGCCGTCCGACCGCAGCACCGCGAAGGACAGCGGGAGCGGCGTACGGGGCACGTCGCCACCGCGGATGTTGAGCAGCCAGGCGATCGCATCCGGGGCCGACAGCACCGCCGCGTCGACGCCGGCCGATGTCATCTCCTCGGCCAGCGCCGCCCGCTTGTCTTCCGATCCGCGGCCGGAGTGCGCCTCCTCATGCGGCACGACCGGCGCCAGCGGCATTGGCGGCCGATCGGTCCAGATCTCATCGACCGGATTGCTCTCGACCGGCACCAGCGTAGCCCCTGCCGCCTCCAGCTTGCCGCGCACGCGGTTTGCCCAGTCGACCGTATGCAGCCACGGGTCGTAGCCGAGCCGGCCGCCGGACGGCAGCTCGCCGGCCAACCAGTCGGCGTGGGGATCATCGATCAGGTGCTTGCAGTCGAATACGCCGCCATCGACCTGGGCCGGCGCCTGCAGGGTGTAGCGCCCATCCACGAACAGCGCGGCGGTGTCGGCCAGGACGACGGCCAGCCCGGCCGATCCGGTGAAGCCGGTAAGCCAGGCCAGCCGTTCCGCCGCCGCCGGTACGTTCTCGCCCTGATGGGCGTCGGCGCGCGGAATGACGAAGCCGTGCAGGTCCAGCGCCTCCAGCCGCCGGCGCAGGGCCGGCACCCGCTCCGGCAGGGCGGGTCCATGCTGATCGGTGACGCCGGCCAGCGCCGCCTTCGCCAGGGCCAGCCTCTCGGCGACCGGCGGTGCGGCATCCGGCGCCACGAGGCTCAGCCAGTCGGCTGATTCGGGTGCCGCGTTGATGCCGCGCAGCAGGTCGCGCAGCTCCGCCGGCGTCATCGTCAATCCGGCATCGTCGATCAACCCCGCCAGGGCGGCATCATCGGGAATGAAATCGGTCACAGGCCTGTCTCCATTCGGCACCCCGTCAGGCTAGGACCGCGCCCCCTGGCCGGCAAGGCGGAAGCGTGCCGACGGACAATGCAATCGCCTTGCCAAGTGGCATGCGCAACCCCTTGCACTGCAATGCAAAACCGTCAACGCAACGCCTCTGAAAAATCACATTTGATTAAGCAACTAGATGATAGTGCAGTGCAGCAAGAACAGCGCCGGGAATGGATGGCGCATGGGAAGCGCCGGACCGGTTCTTCCCCGGGAAACGCTACGGTGATTGGCAACCGCATTGGAAATGAATTGGGTGTCTGACATGAGCAACACAGCCAGTCTTCCGGGCATCGGCCACGCCTTCGACGTGGCGGTGCACCGGTTCTTGAGGAGCCTGGGCCTGGGCCGGCGCGCCCGCCAGCAGCGGACGACCTATATCCAGCTGTCCCGGCTCTCCGACCATCAGCTCGAGGATATCGGGCTGACCCGCGGCCTGATCGAGACCGTCGTCATGCAGGGGCCGGCCAGCATCCAGGCCCTACAGCCCGACGGCGCGATCCAGCGCCCGGCCAACAGCGACGAGGTCCGGCGCATCGCCTGACCCCGATACCGGCCGCGACCGCCCCGGCCCCGCCAGCCCTCGTGCGGGTCCGGGGCGGCCCGGCTATCCCTTGCGCCGCCGCAGCACCAGCGTCGGCCAGTCGCCGACCGGCAGCCGCGCGACGAGTTCCAGCCCCTGCATGCGGTGGGCCGCCAGGACCTGCGCCTGCTGACTGGTCAGCAGCCCCGCCAGGACCGCGGTCCCGCCCGGCGCCAGATTGTCGGCCAGATCCTTCGCCATTTCGGCCAGGGGCCCGGCCAGGATATTGGCCACGATCAGGTCGTAAGGCCCGCCGGCCGCCACCCGCCGGTCGCGATAGCCATTGCCGGCGACCGCTCGGACCCAGCGACCGACCCGATTGATCCGGACATTGGCTCGCGCCACCCGCACCGCCTCCGGATCGACGTCCAACGCCAGCACCGGAGCCCGCCAGAGCCGCGCCGCGGCAAAGGCCAGGATCCCGCTGCCGCAGCCCATGTCGAGCACCCGCCGCACGGACTGCCGCTTGGCCAGCCGCTCCAGCGCCATCAGGCAGCCGGCCGTCGTTTCATGCTGGCCGGTCCCGAACGCCGTCGCCGCGTCGATGCACAGGCCGATGGTCCCGCTCGGCGCCGGCGCCGGATCGTGCGATCCGCGGATGTGGAACCGGCCGACCCGGATGGCCGGAAACGCCTCGTACGTCGCCGCCAGCCAATCGGTCGGAGGGATCGCCTCGATCGACAGCCTCGGCTCCCTGATGCAGCGCGCGCGGGCGAGAACGGCCACCGCGACCGACAACCCGGCTGCATCGGGCGGTTCCATGCCGAACCCGTCGATCTGGCGCAGAGGGTCGCCGTCCTCGCCGAAGACGGTGACCGCCGGCAGCGAGGCCGACAGGAGATCCTCGAATGCGGCGGCGTGCCGCGCGGGCACGGTGATGGAAACCCGCCAGGTCGTCTGTGCCATGGCCTTGCCGGTGAGTCCTGTCTTTGTCATCCTCGCGCCCTCCGCCGAAGATCGAAGGATGGCCGGTGTTCCACAAAGACGCCCGCACGCTTGAGACCGGCATTCGCGGATTCACGGCCGATCTTTATCATCAGTTGGCGGCCGGCAAGGGCAATCTGTTCTTCTCGCCAATCAGCATCGCAACGGCCTTGTTGCTGATCCATACGGCAGCGCGCGGACAGACCCGCAAGGAGATCGAGCAAGCCCTGAAAATCGATCTGCCCGAGGACACGCTCCACGCGGCCTATTCACGGCTCCGTAGAGAGCTGGCGGAAAGGGACACACGATACGACCCCGAGGAGCATCGGTGGCATTTTCACGAGGGCTTCCCCGATGACCTGAACGCAGGCGACTATCTGCTCCGCCTCATTTCGGCGGCCAATATCTGGCTGCAGAGCACCTATCCCTGTGAGCGGGAATTCCAGCGCATCGCGGGAGAGGTGTTCGGCGCCCATCAGCAGTGCGTCGACTTCGCCGGTAACCCCGACGACGCTGCCGCGGCGATCAACGGCTGGGTGAACAATCTCACGGCAGGCAGGATCGGGCAGATCATATCGTCCGACACAATCCAGCCGCTGACCCGGCTTGTGCTCGCAAGCACCGCCTATTTCAAGGCGGGATGGTCAACGGCGTTCCAGGTGGATTTGACGGAGCCAGCAACATTCCATCGGCTTGACGGCCGCGAGGTCGAAGTCCCGATGATGTTCATCTACAAACACTTCGCCTATGCACGGTATGACGATTTCCAGGTCGTTGAGCTGCCATACGTGTCCGGGGGTATAGGGCTTTCAGTCGTTCTACCTGATGAAGGCCGGTTCGAGGCCGTCGAGCGATCGTTCGATGCCGAACGTCTCGATGAAGTTCTCTTCACGCCTTCGTCGTTTGACGGACTCCAGGTTCGTTTGCGCCTGCCGCGATTCCGCATTGACGCCGAGTCCGACCTGTTGCCTCTGCTGACGGCAATCGGCATTCAGTCGCTGTTCGACCCAAGTGCCGCCGACCTGACCGGCCTGTCGCCCGAGCCGGAACTCTATGTCGGCCAGGTTCTGCACAAGACCTTCATTTCCGTGGATGAGGAGGGAACGGAAGCGGCCGCCGCCACGATGTTGAGCGCGGTCGCAGCAGGGGTTCCGCGACCCGATGAGCCGGTGCAATTCACCTGCGACCGGCCCTTCCTCTTCTTCATCACCGACGACCTGTCGCGGTCGATACTGTTCGCTGGTCGGCTCACTGAGCCAGCGGGCGCGGCCGCTGTCTAGCCCGCCTGGTCGGCCGGCACGACGAAGCTGTCCATGACCTTTTTCTCGCCGGCGTGGTCGAAGGTGATGGTCAGCTTGTCGTTGTCGGCGGCGGCGACGGTGCCGTAGCCGAATTTCTGGTGGAAGACGCGGTCGCCGGGGCCGAAGGCCCTGGCCGGGCGCGGTCGGTCCTCGACCTTGTAGGGGACGCCGTCCAGGGTCACCGGGGATGAGCGGGCCATGAAGCCCGACTGGCGCGGGGCCTGGAAGGCGAAGCCGGGGGTGGTCTCGCGCAGGCCGAGGCCGGGATCGCTCTGCACCTCGACATGGTCCTCGGGCAGCTCCTCCAGAAAGCGGGACGGCAGGGCGGCCTGCCACAGCCCGTGGATGCGGCGGTTTGCGGCGGCGCTGACATGGACCTTGTGCTTGGCGCGGGTGATGCCGACATAGGCCAGCCGCCGCTCCTCCTCCAGCCCGGCGATGCCGCTCTCGTCCAGGGCGCGCTGGTGCGGGAACAGCCCCTCCTCCCAGCCGGGCAGGAAGACCTGCTCGAACTCCAGCCCCTTGGCGGAGTGCAGGGTCATCAGGTTGACCATGTCGCTGCCCGGGTTCTCGGTGTTCTCCATCACCAGGCTGACATGCTCGAGAAACCCCTGGAGGTTCTCGAACTCCTCCATGGCGGCGGCCAACTCTTTCAAATTCTCCAGCCGGCCGGGCGCATCGGCGGATTTGTCCGCCTGCCACATGGCGGTGTAGCCGGATTCGTCCAGCACGATGCCGGCCAGTTCCGGGTGCGGCGTCTTGGGCACCAGGGCGCGCCAGCGTTCGAAATCGCCCATCAGGGCGCGCAGGGAGTTGCGGGCCCGGGCCGGGATGTCGTCGGTGTCGACCAGGCGCAGCGCCGCCTCGGTCAGCGGCACGCCGGCGGCGCGGGCCGCCTGGTGCAGGGTCTTCAGCGTCGCCGCGCCCAGTCCCCGGCGCGGGGTGTTGACGATGCGCTCGAAGGCGAGGTCGTCGTCGGGCTGGGCGATGACCCGCAGATAGGCCAGCGCATCGCGGATCTCCATGCGCTCGTAGAAGCGCGGTCCGCCGATCACCCGGTAGGGGACGCCGAGCGTGATCAGCCGCTCCTCGAACTCCCGCATCTGGAAGCCGGCGCGGACCAGGATGGCGATCTCCGAGAGGCGGATCTGGCGGCGCTGCAGCGCCTCGATCTCCTCGCCGATCCAGCGCGCCTCTTCCTCGCCGTCCCAGACGTTGCGGACGGTCACGTGGTCGCCGCCGGCCGAATCGGTGAACAGGGTCTTGCCCAGCCGGCCGCGGTTCTGCGCGATCAGGCCGGAGGCGGCGCCCAGGATGCGGTCGGTGGAACGGTAATTGCGCTCCAGCCGTATCACCTTGGCGCCGGGGAAGTCGGTCTCGAAGCGCAGGATGTTGCCGACCTCCGCCCCGCGCCAGCCGTAGATCGACTGGTCGTCGTCGCCGACGCAGCAGATGTTCTTGTGACCCTGCGCCAGCAGGCGCAGCCAGAGGTATTGGGCCACGTTGGTGTCCTGGTACTCGTCGACCAGGATGTAGCGGAAGCGCCGGTGGTAGTCGGCCAGCACTTCCGGATTGCCTTGCAGGATCGCCAGATTGTGCAGCAGCAGGTCGCCGAAATCGCAGGCGTTGAGGGTGCGCAGGCGCTCCTGATAGGCGCGGTAGAGGTCGATCACCCGGCCACCGGCGATGTCGCCGGCATCCTGGGGCTTGAGCTTGTCCGGGGTGAGGCCCTTGTCCTTCCAGCGCTCGATGACGCCCAACACCAGCCGTGCCGGCCAGCGTTTCGAGTCGACGTTCTCCGCCTCAAGCAACTGCTTGATCAGGCGGATCTGGTCGTCGGTATCCAGGATTGTGAAGTTGGATTTGAGGCCGACCAGCTCGGCATGGCGGCGGAGCAGCCGGGCCGCCATGGCGTGGAACGTGCCGAGCCACCAGCCCTCCACCGGCGCGCCGACCAGGGCGGAGACCCGGTCCTTCATCTCCCGCGCCGCCTTGTTGGTGAAGGTGACGGCCAGGATCTGGCTGGGCCAGGCCCGCCGGGTCGACAGCAGATGGGCCAGCCGGGTGGTAAGCACGCGGGTCTTGCCGGTGCCCGCACCCGCCAGTACCAGCACCGGCCCGTCCAGCGCCTCGACGGCCTCGCGCTGCTCCGGGTTCAGGCCGTCGAGATAGGGAAAGCCGCGCGGCGGCGTGCCGGGCGCCGGCGCCTCAGGCGCGGCCTCGGGATCGTCCAGCGGATCGGGCGTCCAGGAAGAACTGCTCATGGGCAGAGATATAGCACCGCCGGCCCACGTCAGAAGAAAGAACCAGCCTCAAGTTCAATTCGGGGACAGTATACTCAATATGGGGACAGTATACCTATCTCACTAATGAGATAGGTATACTGTCCCCATATTGAGTATACTGTCCCCGAATAAACTCTCACGCCTCGTTGAGGCCACGCGCGTAACGCTCCGTTGCGTCGTCTGCCGGGAAGAACTGTTCGATGCGCAGTTCCTCCAGCTCGGCGTCCATGGCTGTGCCCAGGGTGGCGATGGTGGAGAACCAGGAGAGCCTGAGGTCGCCGCGCTGCAGAACCAGCGGCAGGATCGGCGAGGGTTGCGGGATGGCCGATGTCTTCGTCTTACGGTCCGATTCGGCCAGCATCGCCTCGACGCTCTTCACCAGATCGAGCAGCACCGGGTCGGGGGCACCGACGGCGACCTCCCGGCGGACCCGGGCCCGCATCGCCTCGGCCAGCTCCGGCCAGTCCACGATCCACGGGCGCAGGCCGTCCGGATGGGCGGTGAGGGTCAGGATGTTGGGCGGGCCGCCGGCGCAATGGGCGGCCGCGAAGGCCTCCAGGTCGACGAACTCCGCGATCATCCGGCCGGCGCCCTCATTGGCCATCAGCAGGTTCCAGTGGCCGTCGATCACCACGGCCGGATAGGGCTCCTGCTGCTGCAGCATGAATCCGAGCGCCCGGCGCACCGGCTCCGCCTCCACCCCGGCCAGCCCCTCCTCGCGGAACATCGGCGCGAAGCCCGCGGCGATCAGCATGGCGTTGCGCTCGCGCAAGGGCAGGTCGAGGGTGCGGGCCAGCATCAGCACCATCTCCCGGCTGGGGCTGGAGCGGCCCGATTCCAGGAAGCTGAGATGGCGTTGCGACACGCCGGCATCCAGCGACAGGTCGAGCTGGCTGAGCGCACGGCGCCGGCGCCATTGCTGCAGCATGGGGCCGTAGCCGTCGGCCGGCCGGGCGCGGTCCAGGGTCGATACGGTCTGCATGGTCCAAGCGTACCGCGCCGGCCGCGCGCCCGCCATTACCCCGAAGGTAATGGCCCGGCGAATCTGCCGCACAGATTCGTCCGGATACCGCGATGACGGCATTAACGATTGCCCCCGCGCGGGCCCGTCCGGCCGCACCCATTCGTTACACAGAGTTGTGTCCTCTTGTGTGCTTATCGCGGCACCGGGGTGACAGGGCCATGCAACAAATCCGGCCAACCGCCTTGATTGCAAGGGCTTTCCGCCGGAAAGGCGGTTCGTGCCCGACAGGCGACGATCACATTTACCGGCAATGCAGATTTGTTAACGAATTCGGAAGTTGTTGATTCTTAAACTGGTTAACGACGCGCCCTGAATGTCGACACCGATCGCCCGAAACGGGCGGCCGGGCCGGCTCGCGGGCGCACCGCGAACGGGTGCCGCTGCATGTCACATTCGCGCCCCACGGTTGCCGCATCTGGTCCCTATCTTGGGAGGGTGCATCAACTCGGCCAACTGGCACAGGACCGTGCCGGACGCCGCGCGGCTTCGGATCCATCAGGTAGAGCGTGTCGCAGACCCGTGACCGTGCCCCGTGGGCACGGTGCCCGACGCCGAGAATTGGCGGCCGCCGTTAGACGTGATTGTGATTGGATTTCGGCCTTGCGCCGTAACAGATCATGAATACGAGAGACCGCTGGATGGTGAGGAAAAGACATGGCGCCGAATGAGGATGTTTTTGGTCTCTTTTCCGAGACCTATGACCGCAACAAGCAATCCGAGATGTCCCTGAAGGATTTTCTTGAGGGATGCCGGGACGATCCGATGCGGTATGCCAGCGCTTCCGAGCGCATGGTCGCCGCGATCGGCGAGCCTGAGCTGGTCGACACATCCAAGGACACCCGGCTCGGGCGGATCTTCATGAACCGCACGATCAAGGTCTACCCGGCCTTCGACGACTTCTACGGCATGGAGGAGACGATCGAGCGGATCGTCGGCTTCTTCCGCCACGCCGCCCAAGGGCTGGAGGAGCGCAAGCAGATCCTCTACCTGCTGGGCCCGGTCGGCGGCGGCAAGTCCTCCCTGGCGGAGCGGCTGAAGTCGCTGATGGAGAAGTGCCCGATCTACGTGCTGCAGGCCGGCGACGAGTTGAGCCCGGTCTTCGAGAGCCCGCTGTCGCTGTTCGACCCTGAGACCATGGGCAGCACGCTGGAAGAGAAGTACGGCATTCCCGCCCGACGCCTGACCGGCCTGATGTCGCCCTGGGCGATCAAGCGGCTGGACGAGTTCGGCGGCGACATCTCCCGCTTCACCGTGGTCAAGCTGCACCCGTCGAAGCTGCGCCAGGTCTGCGTCGCCAAGACCGAGCCGGGCGACGAGAACAACCAGGACATCTCCTCGCTGGTCGGCAAGGTCGACATCCGCAAGCTGGAGTATTTCGGCCAGAACGACGCCGACGCCTATTCCTACAGCGGCGGCCTGAACCGCACCTCCCAGGGCATCCTGGAGTTCGTCGAGATGTTCAAGGCGCCGATCAAGATGCTGCACCCGCTGCTGACGGCGACCCAGGACGGCACCTATGTCGGCACCGAGAATGTCGGCGCGCTGCCCTATCAGGGCATCATCCTGGCCCACTCCAACGAGTCGGAATGGCAGAGCTTCAAGGCGAACAAGAACAACGAGGCCTTCCTGGACCGCATCTGCGTGGTCAAGGTGCCGTACTGCCTGCGGGTCACCGAGGAAGCCAAGATCTACGACAAGCTGATGGCCCAGAGCGAGCTGTCGACGGCGCCCTGCGCGCCGGGCACGCTGGACATGCTGGCCAATTTCTCGGTCCTGTCGCGGCTGAAGCCGCATGAGAATTCCAGCCTGTACTCCAAGATGCGGATCTATGACGGCGAGAGCCTGAAGGACACCGATCCGCACGCCAAGTCGCACCAGGAATACCGCGACGTGGCCGGCGTGGACGAGGGCATGGACGGCATGTCGACCCGCTTCGCCTACAAGATCCTGTCGGAGACCTTCAACTTCGACACCAAGGAGGTGGCGGCCGATCCGGTGCACCTGATGTATGTGCTGGAACAGGCGATCAAGCGCGAGCAGCTGCCCGAGGAGCTCGAGAAGCAGTACATCGAGTTCATCAAGGAGGAGCTGTCGCAGCGTTACGCGGAGTTCATCGGCCACGAGATCCAGAAGGCCTATCTGGAGAGCTATCACGACTACGGCCAGAACCTGTTCGACCGCTACGTCTCCTATGCCGATGCCTGGATCGAGGATCAGGACTTCAAGGATCCGGACACGGGTCAGCTTCTGAACCGGGAACTGCTGGACCAGGAGCTGAGCAAGATCGAGAAGCCGGCCGGCATCGCCAACCCCAAGGACTTCCGCTACGAGGTGGTCAAGTTCTCGCTGCGCGCCCGCGCCCGGAACAAGGGTCACAACCCGAACTGGACCTCGTATGAGAAGATCCGCGAGGTCATCGAGAAGCGGATGTTCAGCCAGGTGGAGGAGCTGCTGCCGGTCATCAGCTTCGGCACCAAGAAGGACAGCGAGGCGGAGAAGAAGCACGCCGAGTTCGTCGAGCGCATGGTCGGCCGCGGCTATACCGAGCGCCAGGTCCGCCGGCTGGTCGAATGGTACATGCGGGTGAACAAGTCGAGCTGACCTGAATGCTGACGCTGATGAACATCGTCGACCGTCGCCTCAATCCGAAGGGCAAGAGCCTCGGCAATCGTCAGCGTTTCGTCCGGCGCGCCAAGGCCGATATCCGCGAGGCGGTGCGCGATGCCCTGAAGCAGCGTCGGGTGTCCGAGGTCGAGGGCAGCGAGAAGATCAAGATCCGCGCCAAGACGGTGCGCGAGCCGACCTTCGGGCTGTCCCGCAGCGACGGGCGCCGGCACGGGGTGGCGCCGGGCAACAAGGAGTTCGTGCCCGGCGATCTGATCCCCAAGCGGCCCCCGGGCCAGGCCGGCGGCCGCGACGGCAGCCCCGACGGCGAGGGCCAGGACGACTTCGTCTTCACCCTCTCCAAGGAGGAGTTCCTGGACGTCTTCTTCGAGGACCTGGAACTCCCCGACCTTTTGAAGACCAAGGTCAAGGACGAGAAGTCGCCCAAGCCGACCCGGGCCGGCTTCTCGACCCATGGCGCCCCCTCCAGCCTGAACGTGCTGCGCACCATGCGCGGCAGCCTGGCCCGCCGCATCACCCTGCGGCGGCCCAAGGAGGAGGAGATCAAGGCCTTGGAGGCGGAGATCGCCGCCCTGGAGAAGAAGGGCGGCAACGAGCGCCGGATCGCCAACCTGAAGACCGAGCTGGAGGTCAAGAAGCGCCGGCGCAAGACCATCGCCTATATCGACCCCATCGACATCCGCTACAACCGCTTCGAGCGGCTGCCGCGGCCGGCGACCCAGGCGGTGATGTTCTGCCTGATGGACGCCTCGGCCTCGATGACCGAGGAGATGAAGGAGCTGGCCAAGCGCTTCTTCATGCTGCTGCACGTCTTCCTGACCCGGCGCTACCGCCATGTGGAGGTGGTCTTCATCCGCCACACCAGCCACGCCCAGGAGGTCGACGAGGACACCTTCTTCCGCTCCACCGAGACCGGCGGCACGGTGGTCTCCTCGGCGCTTGAGGAGATGCAGCGGGTGGTCACGGCGCGCTATCCCATCGCCGACTGGAACATCTATGGCGCCCAGGCGTCGGACGGCGACAATTTCCGCAACGACATGCCGCGCTGCGTCGACCTGCTGGAGCAGGCGCTGCTGCCGGTCTGCCAGCAATTCTCCTATATCGAGGTCGGCGAGAAGCGCATCGGCCTCGGCTTCGAAAGCGAGATGGCGGAAAGCCCGCTCTGGCTCGGCTACCGCGACGTCGCCGCCCGGCACCGGCACTTCGCCATGCGCCGGGTCGCCACGCCGGCGGACATCTTCCCGGTGTTCCACGAGCTGTTCTCGCGCAACGCGAGCAAGGCGGCATGAGCGAGACCGAGACCACCAAGTCCAAGACCGAGGCGAAGCCGAAGAAGCCGGCCAAGCGCACCTCGCGCCGCCAGAGCAAGCTGATCACCGACAAGCCGGAATGGAGCTTCGACAGCATTCGGCGCGCCTATGAGGCGATCGAGGAAGTCGGGATCAAGGAGCTGGAGCTCGACGTCTATCCCAACCAGATCGAGGTGATCACGTCGGAGCAGATGCTCGACGCCTATTCCTCGATCGGCATGCCGCTAATGTACCGCCACTGGTCCTACGGCAAGCATTTCGCCCGCGACGAGATGCTGTACCGCAAGGGCGCCCAGGGCCTGGCCTATGAGCTGGTGATCAACTCCAACCCCTGCATCAGCTATGTGATGGAGGAGAACTCCACCACCATGCAGGCGCTGGTGATCGCCCATGCCGGCTTCGGCCACAACCATTTCTTCAAGAACAACTACCTGTTCCAGCAATGGACCGATGCCGACGGCATCCTGGACTATCTCGCCTTCGCCAAGACCTATGTGGCGAAATGCGAGGAGATCCACGGCATCGACGCGGTGGAGCAGATCCTGGACGCCGCCCACGCGCTGATGAAGCACGGCGTCAACCGCTACGCCCGGCCGGGCAAGCCGAACCTGACGGCGGAGCGGGAGCGCCGGATGGAGCGCATCGCCTATCTGGAAGCCACCTACAACGACCTGTGGCGCACCCTGCCGACCGACAAGCGCCATGAGGATATCGACCTCGACGAGCGCGACCGCGAGCTCAAACGCAAGGCGGAGCAGCGGGCGCTCGGCCTGCCGGAAGAGAACCTGCTCTACTTCCTGGAGAAGAACGCGCCGAAGCTGGAGGAGTGGCAGCGCGAGCTGCTGCGCATCGTCCGCAACATCGGCCAGTACTTCTATCCGCAGAAGCAGACCAAGGTGATGAACGAGGGCTGCGCCACCTTCGTGCATTACGAGATCATGAACCGGCTCTACGACAAGGGCGCGGTGGACGAGGGCGCGATGCTGGAGTTCCTGCGCTCGCACTCGGCCGTGGTGTTCCAGCCCTCCTTCGACGACCCGCGCTACAGCGGCCTCAACCCCTATGCGCTGGGCTTCGCGATGATGCAGGACATCCAGCGCATCTGCACCGAGCCGACCGACGAGGACCGCGAGTGGTTCCCCGACATCGCCGGCAATGGCGAGCCCCTGGAGACGCTCAAGGACGCCTGGGCCCATTACCGGGACGAGAGCTTCATCCTGCAGTTCCTGAGCCCGAAGGTGATCCGCGACTTCCGCCTGTTCTCGGTGTTCGACGACTCGGAAGAGCCGGCGATGATGGTCGAGGCCATCCACGACCGCCGCGGCTACGAACAGATCCGCCGCCAGCTCGCCCGCCAATACGACATCGCCCGCATCGAACCGGAAATCCAGATCACCGAGGTCGACCTGAAAGGCAACCGCCGCCTCATCCTCACCCACCACGTCCGCGACGGCCAACTGCTGAACAAGTCGGATTGCGACAACGTGCTGCTCTACCTGGCCCAGATCTGGGGCTACGGGGTGAAGCTGCTGGAGGTGGATGTGGAAAGCGGGCGGACGCTCAGGAAGCACACGGCGGTGCCGTTGCCTTAGCCGCAGGTGCGGGCACCTTGCCCATTCGGACCATTCAATCGTCTTGGTCTGATCTTCTTTGCTCTCCAACAGATCCGGGTATCGACCCTCGAGTCTGAGATGCGGCTGTCGGAGGAAATCACGTGGACCATTCGAACGCCCTCGGGGCCGGGACGTCGGTGATAGGCCGTCGCCGGCTGTTGGCCGCCGCTGGCCTTGGCGTCGTCGGTCTCGCGGCGACGGGATGCGGGGCGCCGAGGAGGCCGGCCGGAGGCCCGGGATCCCGGTTCGAGAAGCTGACCATCATTGGAGACCCGGCGAGGAACGGCCTCTTCGACGTATCGGTCGAATACGGCCCCGACGGCACCGGCTGGCTGGCCTATTCCCGAGTCGCGCTCCCGAAATACGTCAGCACCCATCTGGCCCGGAGCAACGACCGCGGTCGGACCTGGACATATCTCGGCGCGATCAACGCATCTCGCGACGACGTGGTCACCGTGGATGGCAGGCCGGTCACCGGCGCGCGGCGCTACGAAACGCCCACGCTGGTCTACGACCCGGAGGATGATCCCGCCCGGCGCTGGAAGCTCTATGTCGAGCGCTATGTCGCCGTGCCGCCGTACCGGCCGGACAACAACTTGCACGGGGACGGTTGGATCGAGGTGAAATACGCCCGGCGGCCCGACGGGCAATGGTCGGAACCGGTGCGAATGTTCGGGAGCCCGGCGAGCGGTAGCCGGTTCGATCTCAACCACCTGCATCCCGATCTGGGCGCGATGAGTTTCTACAATGAGATCGGTTCGATCGCGCTGGATGGCGTGCTCTATCTCAGCCTGGATGCGAGCACGACACCTTCGGGACTCGGCGAGTGGGAAGACCGCAGGATCGTCCTCATCTCATCGCGCGATCACGGCGAGACCTGGGACTATGCCGGCACGCTGACGGACCACGACGACGCTTCCGACTCCGGCTATCTCGTGCTGACCGGCTCCAGCATCGTCAAGGAAGAAAACCGCCTGTTTCTTCTGGTCACGCCATCGGGCGCGCGAGGGCTGGGCCGCAAGAACCGCGGTCATGACGGCACCTGGATCATCGAGTTCGAGGACATCGCTCGCGCCCGCCTCAGGCGTGACGCGGCGGGCAAGCTCGATGTGTTGCGTAGAATAACCATCGACCTCGACACCGGCGGACTCAGCGACTACCACGAGCAGAACACCTATGGCGGCATCCTGTTTCCGCAGATCGACACACAGGCCCGCCCGGATGTGTTCCAGACGTATCTGACGCGCCAGCGGATCGTCTCTCTCTAACGACCGGCAAACGTCCACAACCAATCGACCGACGGGATTCGCACGTGGTTCCCGGACATCGCCGGCAATAGCGACGCGCTAGGGACCCTGAAGGACGCCTGGGCCCATTACCGGGACGAGAGCTTCATCCTGCAGTTCCTGAGCCCGAAGGTGATCCGCGACTTCCGCCTGTTCTCGGTGTTCGATGACTCGGAGGAGCCGGCGATGATGGTCGAGGCGATCCACGACCGCCGCGGCTACGAGCAGATCCGCCGCCAGCTTGCCCGCCAATACGACATCGCCCGCATCGAGCCGGAAATCCAGATCACCGAAGTCGACCTGAAAGGCAACCGCCGCCTCATCCTCACCCACCACATCCGCAACGGCCAATTCCTGAACAAGTCCGACTGCGACATCGTGCTGCTGTATCTGGCCCAGATCTGGGGGTACGGGGTGTAGCTGCTGGAGGTGCATGTGGCGAGCGGCCGGACGCTGAGGAAGCATACGGCGGTGCCGTTGCCTTAAGGAGTAGATCGCAAAGAGCTATTGTGTAACCGACAAAATCGTAAGAACATAGTTATCAATACTTACGAACAGTACTACTGGATCGCCAAACGCTGAACTGACTTTTGCATCGTCTCAGAGATCTTTGGAAGATTTTTGCGAATTTCACTTGTCTTGATGCGACCACGGATTGAATAGCTAAGTGACCAAGTTTTTTCACTTCCCTTGTCCATCAGGAATCCCACCTTCTCCATTGCCAAGACTGCCTGCGGCACACGCTCCTCAAGGAACTTCGTAACATTCTTTCGATCTTCTCTACCTCTCCCCGCGAAGCTGAGGTGTACCATTACCGTATTTGTCGCAAAATCTGCGCCCATACTCATTTCCATGCCGCTATACAAGCTTGATTTATACTCTTGCTTAAAGTCATCATAATGGTAGTTTTCCTTGCCTTGTACACGCGCAATCAATTCCTCGGCCCAGAAATCAGCCGATTCGACATTCTCGATTTCTCGAACTGCAAGCGCGAGAAGCTGTAGTTCCTGTTTTATCTCACCAAGATCTGGCCTAGCTTCCTGCTTCCAGGCGAGTCCGACGGTAATCAGCCGGCGCAGTCGATTACCAACTGATTCGGCATTGCCAGACTTGGCGACCGCACATTTCCGTCGAAAATGATCGTCAAAATCCGCTGAGTGAAATAGTGTCTGATGCGGATGTTCTCCGGTGAATAAGAAATAGACCGTCGCGCAAAGTCCATATGTATCAACAGCAGCATTTCGCGTGGATACACTTGTCATCTTAATTGTTTGCTCTGGCGCTAAGTATCCCAAAGCTGACTGCGCATGCTGTGTCATTGACATTTCGTAGGCACCACGGTGCCAACTCAAGTCAAAATCAAGAACGACGACCTCTGTGTCTGAATCCGGGTTGTAGAAATTTCTAAGAATGATGTTGGATGGTCTCAAGTCTCGATGCAAGACCCGTTCAGGCAATCGATGCCCTTCCTGCACAATCTCGGCGACACGAATCAAGTAACTTAACCCGTCTGCCCATGGCTCTATTAGATTGGATTCCACAACTGTTTCAAGAGTCGGGCCATCAATGTAATCCATAAATATCGCAGTAGGTAATTCCACAGCATCGATTATCTGAACCATTCCCTCAAGCCTATGTCTTTCAAGAATTCGCATCGAACTTATACCTCTGCGGAAACAAGAAAGCATAACCTCATCATCTGCAATTTCATGACGCATTACTTTGATCGCACGTTGGCTGCCGTCTGGCCCTGTTGTCCGGTAGACATGGGAGAATGCACCCTCTCCGATGAGGCTTTCGATCCTATGTCCAAAAAATATGTTGTCCGGTTCCTCGAGGCCTATGTACCAGGCGTTGTAGATTGGGCGGGCATACCGTGAGACAAAATCGCGATAGCCATCTGGAAATGCTGTGGATGCTCCCTCAAGCAGGTGCCTCGCATGCCCTGCAATAGCATGGCGTATCTGTTCGGGTGACTGAGATGAAAGGTCAGCGGGGTCAAGTATCACCGCTGTCCTATCTACTATATCTGAAAGAACTGCTGGCGCTTCGACTTCTTTGGGAAGATAAGCTGCGAGGTCGTCAAATACCGCATCAAAAGCCATGTCATGGCCGTAGGCAGAGTTGTATCTTATTACTTGCAGCCCCGCCTCCTCCGACCACTCATCGGTCTCACTGTCACCACGCGAGGTCATCCAGAAATGAGCACCTAGGTCGATTCCTTCTTTGGTTAGGTTCGCTAAGTAGCCGCCGGCAGCAACATCATCCGCAGAAATTCCGGCAAATAAAACTGAGAAGTTCGTGAATATGCTGGACAGAGTTGTGCTATATGCTTTCTGCTTCTGAATCTGCTTTAGACCTTCGTACGTCAATACCCACGTATCGACCTCATCGAGGACACCATGAAGGTTCAAAATGAATGGCTTACTACTCCCCAATATTTGGGGCGCAGCAGATATTTGTTTACCTGCAATTTCCGCAATCATCTTGGAATGCAACTCAGAATAGGCGCGCGTTGCCAGCCGATCGAGATTGAGGTTGATAACCCCCCTAATACCAGCTGACCAGAAACCGATGTACTGTCGCGGCGTCACCGCACCAGGGGGCAGCGTTAGAGCTTCACGCACACCCTCCCTAAAAGATGTCGGTCCAAGGGCGCGTCTAAGCTGAGTGAATGCTATCCAGCCATTTCTCTCATCATCTATTGTGGCACAACGTGCTAGTATTTTGCTACGTTCAGGATCATCAAATGAATGAGCTTTTTCTTCCAGATCTGATAGAAGCTTTTGCTTGAGACCGTTCCAGTCGGGCAATCCAACTTCAGCACTAAGCCCAGCGCCGCACCAGAGAATTACAGGGCGCGTGCGCTCCTTCAATACGTCACGCAAGCGTCGGTAGGTTGCTTGGCCGAGGTTGATTGCTGAACGTGGACTTTTGGTCGCCATTGGATTCAGAAAAGAGACTTGTCTCGCCAGATCCTAGAGTTCGGCATCTGCCATCGACTGTACTGCAGTCAAGTCGTCGGCTTTCATCTGTTCCGGCTCCGATGGCTCCTTTGCGGCAACAGGTCGCGGTGGCGAAGGGCGCCATTCTCGGAGGTGTTGGCCGACAAGGTCGTAGAATTCGGGGACGATGCGCTCCACGTCCTCGATGAAGGTGCGGGTGCCAGAGAATCGGCCGGCGAGGTCCTCAATCAGAAGCACTTCGAACGCTGTCGGCACGAGGCTGGGGTTATCCCCTTTCAGGCAATCGGGATCGTCTCGCACCGCCGACAACTGCGCCTGCGTGTCGGGTGCGCGGGACGGCCATGATGCTCGGATGAACAAGCGGGGGTCGTCGTTCTTGAGCATCTTGAGTAGCCAGTTGATCCGCGCCCTGGTCGACTTTCTGTCCTTCGGTGCCTTGAGCCGCATGCTGGCGGAGACGGACTTCCGGGCAAGGTTTGCCTCGACCGAGATGTCGGCGGCGGCATCAGGGACCTGGAGCGTGACGGACAGGCAATCTGTGTCGACGAACTCCGCGATCCTGGCCTTCAGGCGGGCGTTGTGGTCGTCCTGAACGCGCCGATCCATCTTCAAACGCACTGGCTTGGCGATGCTTCGGGACATGACGAGGCACAGGTCACGCTGTTCCTCAAACCAACTGGCCACTGTCGAGGCAACCTCTTCGGATGTGCGCCGGAGCTTTTCGCCAGCCCCAACCGCTCGCACAATGTCGCGCCACTCCTTGTTCATCTGCGTGAACCCCTCGACGCCTGTCGACGGGTGGTTCAGGAAGCGCACGAATTCATCGAGCAGGAAACGCTGCTCTACATCGGCAATGGAGTCGTCGAGTTGGATGAGCTGGGCCTTCGTCAGAACCCACATCCAGGGCCAATGAAACAATCCCGTGCTGCGGAGCATGGGCTTTGGAACCTTGACCGGATGGTGGTCCGCTCGGGCGACGAATTCGTTGGAAACGGTGATGACGGCGTCAAAGCCATTCCGTCTGGCGACGTCGAGATAGCGGATTACCTGGTCTTCGGACACTGAGCCCTTGCCGATCTTCGCCTCGACCAGCGCGCGCCAGGTCTTGGCACCATTCGCGACTTCGATCAAGCCGTCCGGGCGGTCCTTGCCGGCGCAATCGTCGCGGAAGACGACCTCCGTGTATGTCGAAATCTTCGTTCGCTTGCCGATGCGAATTCCAACGCTGGACAGAAGGTTGGAGGCCAAATCAGGAACGCGTGGCAGGACGGACAGGAAGACCGAGGCAACCCGTTTCTCTTTGCTGGTCTCGGCCACGATGGGGATGAGCCGTGCCTTCTCTCCCTGTCTGACGCAATCGGGCAAGGGATCAATCACAGCGGCCTCCCAAATGACTTTTCTTTCAATTGGTGAATATTGAAACGGCGCCGGCGCTGATCGTCAAACGGTATGTGCGAAAATCTCCTGTACGATGCAAATTTTTGGCCTGGCAGGAATTCCGCGGTCGCTATATGCAGATATGCGAACTGCCTATCGCGTCCCTCCATTCCCAAGGAGAAACGGCGTTCAACCGAATCCGTCGACATGCAGCACTCCGCTCGTTTGAGAAATCGGGTCACTTAGCGGAGAAACGCACTCCTGGCCCGATCTTGGACACACCATCCACCCACTTGGGACGATCTGCAAAGAGAACGGTTGTTTCGGTCATTCATGGTCCGGCGGGCGGCACCATATGGTCCGGGGCCGGGCAGCGTTGCTGCCTTCCGTACCGACCAATCTCTCAAGGAGATGCGCCATGCGCTTTGTGACCAGGACCATCCATGCCTATCTCGATTATCCCGTCGCCATCGCCCTGATGGGCCTGCCCTTCCTGCTGGGTCTGGGCAGCTCCAATCCGCTGGCGTTGTACATCTCGCCGGTCGTTGGCGTGGCGGCGTTCGTGCTGACCGTGTTCACCGATCACCATCTCGGGGTTGTCCGCGTTCTGCCCTACAAGTTTCACCTGGCCGTCGATCTGAGCGTCGGTGTGCTGTTTCTGGCCCTGCCCTTCGCGTTCGGCTTTTCCGGCCTGGATGCTGCCTATTACTGGCTCAACGGTGGGGCGGTGGTGGCGGTGATCGCCTTGTCGAAGCCGGAGACCGCAACCGTCGCGGCCTGACGGCAAGCCGTCGGACTCACAGGCCGGCTTTGGCACCAGCGTCCGGGCCGCAGGCGCATCCCGCGCCCCGCCCGGACGCTGCCGATCCGGCCAATTGCGGTGACGGTCAGCAGAATCCCATTTCTTGACGACCGGAATGGCTGCACACCTCGCTGCAGCCATGATTTCAATCCAGACAGGCTTCGTCGTCGGAATCCGAGGCCATCACGTGTCCGAGAACCAGAGCATTCGGGATTTCACGCCGGGCGATCTGCCCAGGCTGCACGAAATCCGTGAGGCGGCTTTCAGGCCGGTGTTCCAGTCTTTCCGCGACATCGTCGGCGAGGCGATCGCGCCGGTCGCGTTCGCGGCGGCTGAGCAGGACCAGGCGGAGCTACTGGACCGCATCTGCCGCGCGGGGTCGGAGCATGAGGTGTTCGTGGTCGTGCAGGGGACGGAATTGGTGGCGTTCTGCGCGGTGAAGGCGGATCGGGAGAGCGGGGTCGGGGAGATCGACCTGAATGCGGTGCATCCCGATTGGCAGGGCCGCGGGATCGGCACCCGGATGTATGGCCACGCGCTGGAGCGGCTGAAGGCCGCGGGCATGGCCGTGGCGACGGTCGGGACCGGCGGCGATGCGTCCCACGCGCCGGCGCGCCGGGCCTATGAGAAGGCGGGCTTCACCGTCGGGATCCCGAGCGTCTATCTGTACCGGGCGCTGTGACCGGCGCGAGGCGAGCGTGGTCCGCCGCCATCCCGGCAATCGGGACGGCGGCGCGCGGCCCTCACCCGAGCGGCGATATCTCGTAGCAGACCGTGTAGCTGGCGTTGGCATCCTTCACGGATGTGTACTCGTTCCCCCAGCTGTGGATCGTACCCTTCAGCGCATACAGGTAATGCGCCAGGCCGTCGTGCATGTTGCCGGGGCGTCCCGGCTTCTTCACGCCCAGGATCAGCTCGTTCTTGCCGGAGTTCGGGCCGACCAGGGCAGCCTTGCCGAAATCGCACACCCGCTTCAGATAGTCGACGACCGCCGATGGCGGCATCGCGATGCTGAACTTCTTGTCTTTCTCCAGGGCCTTGACGACCGCCGCCTCGCTGCCGCCCGCAAACAGCCCCGGCACCTCGTTGATATGAGCGATGTAGTTGTCGACGGTGAAGGTCTCGAAGCCCTTGAACGACCGGGTGAAGCTCTCGATGCTGTCCAGGATGTCGCTGCGGTCCTCCGCCTGGAGCATCCTGAGATAGGACTTGATCTCGGCCAGCACCCGCGAGCCGGTCCGCCCGCCCGACGCCAGTTCCGTCTTCCGGCTCTGGCTATGCTCATGAAGCGCGTAGAGCGAGCTGGTAAATCCGCAAATACCCCAATGGGCATTCTGCGTCCCCATATCCGTCAGCGGCATTGTGAACTCTCCCTCGGTCAGACCATTTCGGGCAGATCTACACGACGACAATACACCCGTTGGCGGCCGCCACAATCGCGACCGGCCGGCTTTGCGACGCCGCTCTCGATCGATCGCCGGGATGTCGGAAGAGCACTGCGCATCTGTGGTCACACCGCGCCAGGCCCGGCATCGCCGACCCCCGGATCGGGCCGGACACGGCAGACGGACCGCCGCATCCGGCCCTGGCGGGTTGAAGCGCCGCGGTCAGTCGGAGCCGTCGATGCTGGCGATCGTGATCCGCCGGAATTCGTCGGCTTCGCAGCCGCCCATCCCGTCGCTGTCGGTCCGGACGCAACCGGAGCGTTCCGATCCGCGGCCATCAATGCCGGCAAGATCCTGTTCGTTCTGCGCCGGTTGTCCGAACGGTGCGGCCTGCCAGACGGCGGCGCCGAGCGCCAGGACCAGCGCCAGTCCAAGTGTCTTCATGGTCGGTTTCTCCAGTTCCGTGACATGGCATCCGCTCGGTCAGCCTAGGGGCAGCACGCAGCCGCCAACAATGCGCCAAAGGCGCGCAGGGGTTGCGAAAGTTGTGACCGATTCGCCGCCAGCCTCGGGGGCTGCGTTCAGTGTTGTCGGTTTCTGCCAAGCACCTGTGCAACTGACCGGTCGCTGACGGTCGGGGGTAGATCGGGACGACGAAGCACGAAGGTTCGCGCAGGCGGAATTGCATAGAACTCCTCCTGCCACGGTGTAGCGCCCAGAGACGACAGAAGGGAAGCCATTCGCTCTTCGTTCAATCGGTCACGCTTGCGACGGGCCTCGTAGCCCTTCAGGTCTTCCTCAGGGAGCGGTTCGCCACCCTCGTAGTAGTGCCAGCGCCTTTCTTGCTGGCCGACATAGACGTAGCGCTTCCGAAGTTCCCCGCCCTCCAGACGAAGGTGTTCGAAGTGCGCGCCCGCCTGAAAGCTTGTCAGCCGGTCGTGCGCCGACCAATGCATGGTCCTAAGTCCATGGTTCCTGGTCAGACATACGCAGAGCGAGAGATATCCATTGCACAGAAAGCAGTTGTTCCAGAGGACAGACCATTTCGACCGCGTCGGCAGCACGAGGAACACGCTTGGCACGTTGGTGTACCGCTTGACCGATCGGAATGCGGCATCGAGGTCCGGAAAGGCCTCCCAGGACGACCGCAGCGTCTCGCCCTTCACGAAACGACGGACCTCGTCGTGGACAGCCTTGGCAACCCGTTCCGTGGACCCTTCCACCAGGTCCAGGGACTGCGTGGTCGGCCACCAATTCTCGATCGTCCGGCTTCGAAGACTCATGGCCACGTTGCCCAGTTGATTTGCGTGAACACGCTTCCAAGCCGTTCTACCGCCCGCCGACGCTGATCGGCGTCACGTCTCGCGGAACGGCACGCCGCCGATGCCATCGCCGCGCAGGTCGCGGGGGGCTGCCCAGGTGTCCGGGTCGGTGATCAGGGCGGCGAGGGCCTCCGCGGCGGTGTCGAGCAGGCGTTCGCCCTTCTCCGCGCTGGCCCGGGTCGGGTTGCCGGAGACGCCGTTGGCGGTCATGTGCTGGAAGGGGCGCCAGCGGTAGGAGGCGGTGCCGGCGGTTAGGAAGCCGGCGCCGCGGTCGGTGGCGAGGGAGGCCAGGTCGGTGGTGTCGACCAGGTCCGGCTCCAGGGCCAGCATCATGGAGGTCTCGGCCTCGCCGGCATGCTGCACGCCGGGTTGGTCCTCCAGCAGGGCGGCCAGCGCCTCGTGGCCCTCCTTGGCGTAGGTGGTGGCGACGATGGTGGCGCCGAGCTCGGTGGCGAAACGGTCGGCGGCGGCCTGCATGGCCAGGATGTTGCCGCCATGGCTGTTGGAGATCAGCACGTCGGTGAAACCGTGCCGCACCAGGCTGGCGATCAGGCCGCGCAGCACGCCGAAGAAGGTCTCGTGGTCGATGCTGAGCGTGCCGCCGAAGGCCATGTGGTGCTCCGACAGGCCGGACCAGACCACCGGCGCCACGACCGTCGGCCGCCGGTCGAAGGCCTTCAGCGCCGCCCTCCGGGCCACCTCGCCGCCGATGCGGGTGTCGGTCATGACCGGCAGATGCGGCCCGTGCTGCTCGATCGCCGCCACCGGCAGGACGACCACCGCGTTGCGGTTCGCCAGGTCGCGCAGATCCTGCGCCTTCAGCCTCGCCCACTCGACTTCCGGCATGGCCATCCTCCCCGTTGCTGCGGATTGTTCCGGAGCACGCGCCCCGGACGGCCATGGTGTCAGAGGGAGGCCGGCGCACCAAGCCCGGGGGCGGGAATTTCCGGGCGCCGCTCTTCGGGAGGCCGCGACACGGCGCGCCCCGGTTCGCGCCGCCTACCGGCTTGCCGCGAGTGGGATCGGGTTCCCGGTCCCCTGCGCGGTGGTCAGCACCACCTCGCGCAATTCGTCGCCGACGAAATCGCACTGATACCGGTAGTCACGCCGCGCGCCCGTCTCGTCGACAATGGTGGTGCGCCCGGATACACGCCAGGTCAGGTGTCCCGGGCCGCGCACCGATGGCCCAAGCAAGACCGGAGCGGCCGACCAGCCCTCCGGCAAGCGGGCGCGCAGCTCCCGCCGGCACAAACCGGGCGCCATCGCCATTCCGTCGGCGTACGCGGCGAATTCTCTTTCCCTGTATTGCGACCAACTGTCGACATGCCGAGGAACCTCGACCGCTCGCCGGTCCGAATAGGTTTCCCGCCTTGCGGGCACCGGCCTAGTCGGGAATTGCTCAATGGGCTCGGGCACGCCTCGGCGACATCGCCAGGCAAAGCACCCATCGGCTTCCTTTGCGTCGAGGTAGATGTTGTACCAGCCATCGAACCACGGCCGGCTTTGCACGTGGACGACAAAGCCGCCGACCAACAGCCCCAGAAGCAGGACCGCCAACCCTCCGTATGCGCGCTTGCCGATGCGGGCCGCGAGCTGAATTCCCGCTCTCAGCGCCTGTGCCAATCTCATCGCGACACCGCCGCCCGAACCGACCGCCGGCCTATCGCCCGGAAAAGAGGCTGACGGCGTTTTCAAGCGTGATCGGATCGGCGAGCAGGATCTCCGTCAGATCCGAGCCGACGAAGTCGCAGCGGTAATGATGGCGGTGGCGCGCGCCGGTCTCGTCGTCGACCGTCAGGATGCCGGAGACCCGCCACCGGCCGGGCCGGCCGACGGCCACGGACTCGCCCAGGGACTGCGCCTTCACGGTCCAGCCCGCCGGAAGCCGCGATCGCAGCGCCTCCCGGCACTGCGTCGGCGATGTGTGCATCTTGGCGGCGTAGCGGTTCGTGCGCGCTTCCAGATCCTCCCACCGCGTCTCGCCGGCCTCCATCCAGGGCTGCAGGAACTGCAGGTACCGATCATGCCGGATCCGCTCGGCTGTCCGCCAGGCTTCCCTTGCCTGCCAGTCCGCCAGCACGGCCGGGTGCGGTGGCTCGTAAGGAGATCCGTCGACATAGCTGTGAACATCGAGGACGTCGCGGTGGACATCGCGGGTGATCAGGACCCATTCCGCGGCCTTCAGCAGAAAGACGACGGTCAGCAGGCAGAGGATCGCACCCAGGATACGCAGCACGACGGTGCGCGGCACCAATGGCGGCCGGTCGCGCCACGACCGCAGGCCCACGAGCCCATTGTCATAATGCAGCATGCCGGCCAGGAACCCCGCCCGGCGTGGAGGGTCGACATCCCGTGCGCTCATCGCCCGCCTTCCGCGACCAGGACGTTGCTGTGGCCGTAGACGTCGGTGAGGGTCACCTCGGCAACCGTCCGGCCATCCAGATCGCACACGTAATCATAGCGCCGTCCCGGACCGGCGGGCCCCGTGACGGTGGTCCAGCCGGTGACCCGCCAGCTCAGGTATTGCGGGCCGCTGACCGATCGTCCCAGCGCGATGGGGGCGGCGGACCAGCCCTCCGGCAGCCGGGTGCGCAGGGCCTGCCGGCACAGCATCGGCGCCGACGCCATGTCGCGCGCATAGTCCAGCCGTTCCAGGTGCCTGGCCTCGATGCGGGAGTCGCCGGCGACCTGCCACGGCCGCGCGACCTGCAGCCAGGCCGACCGCCGTGCCAACTCGGCCTCGTCCACGCCCGTGCTGAACTCCGCCTCGGGGCGGATGCCCGGCGATTTGCCCGACGCGGCCGGGCCGGGCGTGGCGTCGAAGACCGGGTCGGCGGGACGGTGAACGATGACCGGGGTCACGACATGGTCCCTCCCGACAACGTCTTCAGTGTAGTAGTCGATCGCAGCCGTGATCAGGGGGTGGAATGGCAGAGACGCGACATAGCTGCAGCCGACGACCACCAGCAGGAGCAGCGCGGCCAGCCCCGCGGCCATGCCCGGCCTGGGTTTCCGAACGGGCGTCGCGGTGCACGGAGCCTCGCGCTCCCGGGTATCCCGGTCACTCATGGAGCACCAGGCAGATCGGGATCAGGCCGTCGAACTCGAACCCGGTCATCTGAAGATGCACCAGCATCCCGCCGACGGTCAGGCACAACCCGACCCAGGTGCCCAGCAGGACCCTCTTCAGAACGCGTGCTGTCCGCATTTCGAGACCGCTCCCCAACCGGCAGTCCAAAACCTCCGGGTCAGCATCCCACAAAGAGTTCAATCAATGGTTTATGGCGCCCGCGCCGCCACCTGATCGCCGAAACAGGGCGCCGGGCGCGGGATTCAGGCCCAGGACCGCCAGCTCTCGATGGTCATCGAGGCGCGGTAATCGGCCGCATTTCCGGCAGTCCGGAGCTCGAGCAACCTCCAGCCCCGATCATTGCCCGGCGGCTTCACTGCCTGCCCACCAGGATCAGCGGCTCTGCCTGACCGCTCCTGTCGGTGAGGACAAGGGCCGTCACCACTTGGCCGGCGAGATCACATCGATAGTCGTATGCGCGGGCGATTCCGGACGGATCGGTGAGTGTCGCACGCCCGGTCACCCGCCACGTGCCGGACGCGACGCCATGCGCCGAATTGCCCAGAAGCACGGGCGCGGCGGTCATGCGATCCGGAAGCCCCGACTGCAAGGCCTTCCGGCACAGCGCCGGCGCACCATCCATCTCCCGAGCATAGCGGGCCCGTTCCTCGCGGATCGCAGCCCGGCGGCCCGCTTCGGCCGGGTCGATGGGCGGGCGCCAGGTTGACGGGCCTGTTGCGATCTCCGGGTAGCTCTGCCCGTCGCTTTCGCGCTCGCGTTGCATCTGGCAGCCGGCAAAGCCGTGCCCGTGTTCGTAAGCATAGTCGTAGTACAGGTTTCCCCAGCTCTCAAAGCAGGGGTGGGTCTCGTACCAGGCGAAGATGACCAAGACAGGCAGGCCGATGATGACGCCTGCACCGATCAGCGCTCGTTTGAGGATGTCTCCCAGACCCATCGCAACACCGATTTCCTACAGTCGATCGGACATGCGAACGCAAGGGTCTCATGCAGCGATCAACCAAAGGTTTACCGCCTGCCGATGGAAGCCCGTAAAGCCGCTGGACCGTCAGGCCCAGGACCGCCAGTTCTCGATGGTCATGGATCGGCGGTAGTCGGCCGCCATCTCCGCCGTGAGCACCTCCACAAGCACCCAGCCTTCGATCCACAGCTCTATGAGCTCGAACGGGCCGCGGTCGCAGCGACGGGCAAGCCAACCCTCGCGCTCGGCGATCGCCATGACCTCGGGCTCCGAAAGCGGCGTCTCCACCGCCGCATGGCTGGCGGTGTTCGCCGGCGGCGCCCCGGTCTCGGACTCGAGCGCCGTGTCACCGGGGATCAGCACGGTCTCGGCGGGATAGACCTCCAGCGCCGTGCCGTGGGCGTCGCCGGCCATCGCGATCCAGGCGCCGGGGATCGGGTGGAACGGAAACGCCTCGCCGCCCCAGAACTCGGCCATCACGGCCGAAACCCGTTTCGGGTCACGGGCCGGCAGGGAGAGGTGGAAGATCATCGCTTGGCCGCCTCGTGCATGGGAATTCGGTTCAACTCTGCCAGGGGTCGCGCACCGGGCGGCTGTCGCCGCGCTCCTCGGCGCGGGCCTGCAGCAGGGCGCGGTGATAGGCCAGGACCACGTCGTGCTCGTGCAGGAAACCGACGACATGACGGGTCTCGGGGTCGGAGACCACCGGCAGGTGGGATTCGCCGGCGCTGTCCATCAGCCGCATGGCCTGGCGCACCTCGTCGGTCGCCGTGACCATCGGCGGGTCGCAACGGGCGACGGCGGCGGCCAGCGGCGGCCCCTCGCCGTCGGCCGGCTCCGGCGCATGCGCCAGATCGGCAACGGTGATCACGCCCACCAGCCGGTCCTCCTCATCCAGCACGAACAGCTCGCCATAGCGGGCGGTGCGCAGCCGGTCGTGCATCTCGTCCAGGGTGGCGTCCGGGCGCACGGCGGCGTAATCCCGCTTCATCACGTCGGAGACGTGGATCTGGCTCAACAGGCCGATCTCGCGCCCACCCTTCAGGTTGATGCCGCGTTTCTCGAGCTGCCAAGTGAACAGGCTGCGGCCAAAGGACTGGTCGGTGATCACCGAGGCGATCACGACGGCCACCATCAGCGCGATGGTGAGCTCGTAGTCGCCGGTCATCTCGAAGACGATCAGGATGGTGGAGATGGGCGCGCCCAGCACGGCGCCGGCCACCGCTCCCATGCCGACCAGCGTGTAGGCGCCGTGGCCGGAGGACAGGTCGGGAAACACCTGGGTCGCGATCACGCCGAAGGCGCCGCCACTCATGGCGCCGAGGAACAGCGACGGGCTGAACACGCCGCCTCCGAAGCCGAAGGCGAGGCTGATCGACGTGGCCGCGGTCTTGACCACGATCAGCGCCAGCAGCAGCCAGAGCGGAATGGTTTCACGCAGCGCCTCGTCGGTGGTCTCGTAGCCGACGCCCAGCACCTCCGGGAAGGCGATGGCGATCGCGCCGACCAGCAGGCCGCCGATCGCCGGCCGGATGACCAATGGCACGTTCAACCGCTTCACCACCGCCCCGGACACGTCGACGCTGCGCATGAAGATCAGGGCCACCACCGCACTGACGAGGCCCAGCAGGGCGAAGGCCGGGAATTCCAGGAACGAGACGATCTCGTAGCTCTGCGGCAGCACGAATGCGGGGAAGTCGCCGTAATAGAGCCGCGACACGATGGTGCCGGTGACCGAGGCCAGCACGATCGGCGCGAAGGCGCTCAGCGCGTAATGGCCGATCACCACCTCCAGGGCGAAGAACACGCCGGCGATCGGGGCGTTGAAGCTTGCCGCCACCGCCGCCGCGACGCCGCAGCCCAGCAATGTGCGGGACAGGTTCTGCGACAGGCGGAGCCGCTGAGCCAGCCAGGCGCCCAAGGTTGCGCCCAGATGCACCACCGGGCCTTCACGGCCGGTCGAGGCGCCTGCGCCCAGCGAGACCGCGCTGACACAGGCGGCCCCCAGCCCGCTGCGCAGCGACATGCGCGCGCCCCGCAGGGCGCTGGCCTCCATCACGTCGGGCACGCCCTGCGGCGCCTGGCCCGGCATCAGGTAGCGGAGGATCAGCCCGACCACCAGGCCGCCGGCCGCCGGCACCAGCAAGAGCTGCCACCAGGGCAGGGCCGAGGCCAGGGTGGCGACCCGCTCGGAGGAGAAGCCGTAGCCGAGGAACTGCACGCCGCCGAGCAGCAGCCGGAAGCCGATCTCGCCGGTCGCGGCGGCCACGCCGATCACCACGGCCAGCACCGCCAGCACCAGCTGGTCGTTGCGCAGCACATGGCGCAGCGTCACCAGCATCCGCAACAGGGGCCGCCGCACCATCAGCGCCGCCCCGTCGCATCGCGCGGCATTGCCTCGCCTGTCGTCAGGCGATCTGGCATCCCTGCACTCCCGTTTCCCCTTGAGCGGCCCGACCAGAGGCCGGGCCGCGCTATCGACCTTAGTCCATTCGGCACAAACACGGAATCGGGGTCGGAAGACCGGCATGAAACGCTGGGCCGGTGATACATTGCCGCCATGATTCGCCCGATCGACCGCCGAACCGTTCTCGTCGGCGCCGCATCGGCGGCCGGCTCGTTGCTGCTGCCGGGCTGCGATGGCGGTCCGCTGCCGGCCGGGACGCCGCCGCCGGCTCCAATCGGGCTGCCTCCGCAGCCGCGCCGCAGCTTCCGGCTGGGGACAACGCTGTGGCCGCCCGACCTGACCTTCGAGGCGGTCGATCGCGCCAAGACCTTCGTGGCGCGGAACGGCGACATGGCGGCACCGATGTTGCTGGGAGGGGTGCCCTGGCCGGAGGCTTTATCCGGTGCGGCCTTCTCTCCCAACGTCATGGAGAAACTGTCCTATCGGCCACCGCCCGGGCACAAGCTGCTGGTGTCGCTGGAACCGACCGATCTGGGCCGCAAGCAGCTCGCCTTCTACATGGGCGAAGAGGACAACCTGCCCCTGCCCGCGCCCTGGGACCGGCTCGGATTCGACTCGCCGCAGGTCCAGACGGCCTTTGCGAACTACGCGCTGCGGGTCGTCGAGGCGATGCGCCCGGACTGGCTGGCGATCGGCATCGAGAGCAACCTGCTGCTGCACAACAGCCCGCGGGCCTGGCCCGGCTACAAGGCGTTCCATCGAAACACCTACCGGGCGGTCAAGGCGCGGCATCCGGACCTGCCGGTCTGCTTCACCATCGAGGCGCTGCACCTGCTGGGCCTCAGCGACAACGCGGGTGCCGCCCGCCAGCGCGCCGAGATCCTGGACCTGATGGACTCCAGCGACCTGCTCGCCTTCAGCATCTATCCGCATATGAGCTACGCGGTGCCACGGCCGCTGCCGGCGGATTTTTTCGACTTCGCCCGCGATCTGGCGCGCGACGCCGGCGGCAAGCCGATCGCCATCGCGGAGTCCGGATATCCGTCGCGCGACGTCCGGGTCTTCGGGCTGACGCTCTCCGGCAGCTATGCCGACCAGCGCCGCCACATGGACCTGCTGCTGCGCACCGCCGAGCGGGACGGCTTCGAATTCGTCGTCAACTTCGCCGGCATCGATTTCGACCGGTTGACCGAAAAGCTCAGCGGCGACATCCGGGAGCTGGCGCTGATCTGGACCTATACCGGGCTGGAGACCGCCGATGGCGCCACCAAACCGGCCCTGGAGGTCTGGCGGAGCTGGCTCGAGGCGCCGAGCCGGCCGGTCTGACCGCACGCCGCGCCCCCGCCGATACGAGGAGGACACCCGACCCGATGCCAGATGCCATCGTCAGGCCGGCCCAGCGCTTCGACGCCGCATTCATCCTGGAGCTGATCCGCGAACTGGCTCGGTTCGAGAAGGCGGAAGACCAGGTGCGCGCCACCGTCGCCGACCTGGAGCGCGACGGTTGGGGCGAGGCCCCGCGGTTCGAGGCCCTGATCGCCGAGCAAACAGGCACGCCGGTCGGTTTCGCCCTCTATTTCCACAACTACTCGACCTGGGAAGGACGGGCCGGGATCTATCTGGAGGATCTCTATGTCCGGCCCGAGGCTCGCCGGAGCGGCGCCGGACGGCGGCTGATTGCGCGGCTGGCCGCGATCGCCGTGGAGCGTGGCTGCCCCAGGCTGGATCTGAGCGTGCTGGACTGGAATCCGGCGCGCCGCTTCTACGCGGCGCTCGGGATCATGCAGATGGAGGAATGGCTGCCCTACCGCGCCGAGGGCGCGTCCCTGGCGGCACTTGCCGCGGAAGCCGACCGGCCCTGACGGAGCAGGCGATGCCTAGCCGGCGGCGGCAACCTTCTTCTGGTCGGGATCGGCCGCCATCACGCGGTTGCGGCCGCCTTCCTTGGCCTGGTACAGGGCGGCGTCGGCACGCTCGATCAGCGCGGACATCGCCTCGCCGGTCTCGTACTGCGCGGCGCCGATCGACAGGGTGATGTTGCCGAAGGTCTTGCCGGAGTTGCGCCGGACGATCTTGCGGCTGGCCATCGACTTGCGGATGTGCTCGCCCACCGTCACGGCATCCTGCAACGCGGTCTCGGGCAGGATGATGCTGAATTCCTCGCCGCCATAGCGGGCGGCGATGTCCTTGCCCTTGATCGAGGTCTGCAGCACACGGGCGACCAGCTTGATCACCTCGTCGCCGATCTGGTGCCCGTGCTCGTCGTTGAATTTCTTGAAGAAGTCGATGTCGACCATCAGCAGCGACAGCACCTTGCCCGATGCCATCGAATCCATGACCGCCTGGCGCAGATGCATGTCGAAGAACTTGCGGTTCGGGATGCCGGTCAGGCCGTCGGTCATCGCCTCGCGCTGGGCGACGTCCAGCTCCTCGCGCAGATTCTGCATCTGCTTGGAGGACTGCTTCAGCTTCTCGTCGAGCTGCCGGTTCTGCGCCGCCACTTTCTGCGTGTCGGCCATCAGCGACGAGACCACCCGCTTCAGCCCGTCCAGCCCCAGGTCGTCGCCGCCCAGCGTATCGCTGGCGTCCTGCAGGCGGTCGCTGTACTGGCCGGTGCCTTCGCTGACCTCGCCCAACAGGCCGATCACCGATTCCAACTGCGACTGGATCCGCTCGCCGACATCCTTGACCGCCTCACGCCCGGTCTCGGCGCCGACATACTTGTCGTAGAGCTCGCCATTGACCTCGTCGCCGAAGCTCTGCTTGTTGGCGACCAGCACGTCGATGGCCTGGACCAGCGCGGCGTTCTTGCCGCTGTAATACTCGTACCAGACGGCGAAATTCTCGGGATTGGCGGGAATCCCCTCATGCGCCATCCGCTCCATGGCGGCGCGGGCGTATTCGGTGGATTGCGGGATGGTGTCGGAATACATCGGGGCGTTCACTCCGTCGGCCGGGTGACGATGGTGCTGCCCCTGTTGTCGCCGGGATTGGCTTACAACCCGTTAATTTCTAAGTATTGGCGTCTAGAAGACTGAAAACAATACTATACGTTTGTCTAGCGATCCTCCGGAAATCGGCCACACAACAGGCCCTTAGCATCCTATTAGTTGCATTGACCAATCGATCCTTCGGCACAAACGCGTGTACCGTCGACCCAGATGGCCCCGGACAGGTCGGCATTGCGCAGATCGGCGCCGGCGAGGCGGGCACCGCTGAAATCGGCATCCCGCAGGATGGCGTTCACCAGCTTGGCATTGCGCATGTCGGTCTCGCGCAGGCTGGCCCCGGTCAGGTCGGCCTTGGTGAGGTCGGCCTCGAACAGCCGGGCGCCGTCGAGGATCACGCCGGACAGCTCCGCGCTGATGAACTTGGCGCGAAACCCGTCGATGCCGCTGAGATTGCCGCCTTCCAGGCTGGATCGCTGAAAGGTCGCGTCGCGCAGTTGGGCGCCGGTCAGGTCCACCGCTCCCAGGTCGCGGCCGTCGTGATAGCAGCGGCGCCAGTTCACCCCCGGCTCGGCCGGGTCCGTGCAGCCGGCCACGGCGTTGGTCGACAGCGGAATCGTGACGCACAAGGCCAGAGCGGCGCACAGATATCGAAGCATAGTTTCAGATGTAGCCCGCGACCGGCGGATTGGCAAAGGCCAAAGTCGCCTTGACAAAGGGCCGCGGCTGCCTAGCCGACCGGCGGAGTCACGGCCCTGACGGCACGTCCGGCCTCGGCCGGACGGGGCAGGTTCGCGTGCCGTGCCATCAGCCGCGCCAGAGCGGCTTGCGCGGCCTCCGGGAAGGCCGACGCCCGCCGCGCGGTCATATCCACATGCACGCCCAGGCTCTCCATGGTCGCGGCGATGAAGTCGCCGCCCGCGGGCGCCATGCGCTGGAAGAAGTGCAGGCGCTTGTCGTCGAAGCCCAGAAGCTGGGTGGCGATCACCAGCCGCTCGCCTTCCCGTACCTCGCGCTTGTAGGCGATGTGCTGCTCGACGGCGAACAGCGACCGTCCCTCGCGTTGGCAATAGGCCGCGCCGACACCGAGGCTGTCGAAGAAGCCGTCCGTGGCGTGGTCGAAGGCCATCACGTAATACGCCACGTTCATATGGCCGTTGTAGTCGATCCATTCGGGACGCACCGTCTCGTGATGCAGGACGAGCGGCGGCGCGAAGGCGGTCTCGGTCATGGGGCCTCGTGGTTCGGCGTGCGAATGCCGGCCGATGCTATCAGACCGTGAAGTACTTCGCCTTGGGATGGTGCAGCACGATCGCCGAGGTGCTCTGCTCCGGGTGAAGCTGGAACTCGTCGGACAGTTCGACGCCGATCTGCTGGGCCTCCAGCAGCCGCAGCAGATGGGTCTGGTCCTCCAGGTTCGGACAGGCCGGATAGCCGAAGGAATAGCGGCTGCCGCGATAGCCCTGCTGCAGCATGCGGGCGATGTTGCGGTCATCCTCGGCGGCGAAGCCGAGTTCGGCGCGGACGCGCTTGTGGGTGTATTCCGCCATCGCCTCGGCCATCTCCACGCCGAGACCGTGCAGGTAGAGATAGTCCTCGTACTTGTCGGCGGCGAACCACTCGCGGGCGACGTCGGAGGCGTGCTGGCCCATGGTCACCACCTGCAGGCCGATCACGTCGCGCCCGTCCGCGTCCACGTCGCGGACATAGTCGGCGATGCATTGCCCGTCCTCGCCGGCCTGCCGCGGCAGGGTGAACCGCGCGACCTCGGTGTCGCCGGACTCGTCGAACAGCACCAAGTCGTTGCCGGAGGCGGCGCAACGCCAATAGCCGTAGACCGCCTGCGGCACCAGGATCTGCTCCTGCTCGCAGCGCTCGATCAAATCCTTCAGCAGCGGGCGCAGGTTCTGCTGTGCCCATTTCAGGTATTCGTCCAGGCGCCGGCCTTCCTTGCGGTAGCCCCATTGCATCTGGAACAGCATGCGCTCGTTCAGATAGGGCACCAGGGTCTTCAGCGGCACCCGGGCGATGACCCGCGGTCCCCAGAAGGGCGGCTCGGGCACGGCGACACCCTCGGCCAGGGTGTTGCGCCGCACCTGCGCCGCCGAGACGTCGATGGTTTCCGCCGGCTTGGCCGGACGCCCCAGCCGGCGCTCGCGGTTGGACGGACGTGCCGCCGCCTTGGCCCGCACGCCGTCGAGATAGCGGTCGAAATCGCCCTCGACCACCTTGTTCATCAGCGACAGCCCGTCAAAGGCGTCGCGGGCATAGGCGACCCGGCCATTGGCATAGATCGGCGCGCAATCCTGCTCGACATAGCCCCGGGTCAGCGCCGCGCCGCCGAGGAAGACCGGCACGTCGAAGCCCTCCCGGGTCATCTCGACGATGTTGTCCTTCATCACCACCGTCGACTTGACCAGCAGGCCGGACATGCCAACGGCGTCGGCGTTGTGCTCCTTCGCCGCCGACATGATGGTGGCGATCGGCTGCTTGATGCCGAGATTGACGACGCGATAGCCGTTGTTGGTCAGGATGATGTCGACCAGGTTCTTGCCGATGTCGTGCACGTCGCCCTTCACGGTCGCCAGCACGATGGTGCCCTTCTCCTGCCCCTCGACCCGCTCCATATGCGGTTCCAGATGGGCGACGGCCGCCTTCATGGTCTCGGCGGATTTCAGCACGAAGGGCAACTGCATCTTGCCGGCGCCGAACAGGTCGCCGACCACCTTCATGCCGTCCAGCAGGAAGGTATTGACGATGTCCAGCGGCGGATAGGTCTTCAGCGCCTCGTCGAGATCGTCGGTCAGGCCCTGGCGGTCGCCGTCGACGATGCGGTCCTTCAGCCGTTCCTCGACCGTCTCGGCGCGCTTGCGCTTCTCGGTCTTCTTCGCCGACCGGCCCTCGAACAACTCCATGAACCGTTCCAGCGGGTCGTAGCCCTCGCGGCGGCGGTCATAGATCAGATCCTCGGCGACCTGCACCTCCTCCGGCGCGATCTGGTGCAGCGGCATGATCTTGCTGACATGCACGATGGCGCCGGTCAGCCCGCGGCGCATGGCGTGGTCCAGGAACACCGAGTTCAGTACGTGGCGAGCGGCCGGGTTGAGGCCGAAGGAGATGTTCGACAGGCCCAGGATGATCTGGCACTCGGGCAGCTCGGCGGCGATGCGCTCGATCGCCTCCAGGGTCCACAGGCCCAGCTTGCGGTCGTCCTCGTTGCCGGTGCAGATGGTGAAGGTCAGCGGGTCGAACATCAGGTCGCCCGGAGGCAGCCCGTGCTGGACGCAGGCGAAATCGTAGAGGCGCTTGGCCAGCACGACCTTGGCATCGGCGTCCTTGGCCATGCCGGTCTCGTCGATGGTCAGGGCGATCACCGCCGCGCCGTATTTGCGGGCAAGGGCCAGCTTCTCCGCCGCCGGCTCCTCGCCATCCTCGAAGTTGATCGAGTTGACGATGCCCTTGCCGCCATAGAGCTTCATGGCGGCGTCCAGTACCGGGTATTCGGTGCTGTCGAACACCAGCGGCGCCGTCACCTCGCCCGTGAACCGCTGGACCACCGCGGTCATGTCGGCAATCTCGTCGCGGCCGACATAGGCGGTGCAGACATCCAGCGTATGCGAGCCCTCGCCGACCTGCTCCCGCGCCATGGCGGTGCAGCCGTCCCAATCCTCCGCCGCCTGCAGCTCTCGGAAGCGCTTGCTGCCATTGGCGTTGCAGCGCTCGCCGATGGACAGATAGGCGTTCTCCTGGCGCAGCGGCACCTGGCCGTAGAGGGAGGCGACGGAGGGCACCCAATGCACGCTGCGCTGGGCCGGCGCCGGCCGATGGGCGGCACCGTCGCGCTTGCGCAGCATGGCGTCCAGCGCGGCGATGTGGGCCGTGTCGGTGCCGCAGCAGCCGCCGATCAGGTTGAGGCCGTCCTCCTCGATGAAGCGCTCCAGCCAGGCGGCCATCTCGTCGGGGCCCAGGGGATAGACGGTGCGCCCGTCAATCAGCTCGGGCAGGCCGGCGTTCGGCTGCACCGAGATCAGGCCGGGCCAGTTTTCCGAAAGCCATTTGACGTGCTCGGCCATCTCCTGCGGGCCGGTGGCGCAGTTCAGCCCCATCAGCGGCACGTCGAGCGCCTGGATCGCGGTGGACGCGGCGGCGATGTCGGCACCGACCAGCAGCGTGCCGGTGGTCTCGACCGTCGCCTGGACGAAGATCGGTGTGTCGGACCCGAGCTCGGCCCGCGCCGCCTTGGCGCCGTTGACCGCCGCCTTGATCTGCAGCGGGTCCTGGCAGGTCTCGATCAGCAGCGCGTCGGCGCCGCCGGCGATCAGGCCGCGGCACTGGATGGTCAGCGCCGCCTCCAGCGTGTCGTAGTTTGTATGCCCCAGGCTCGGCAGCCGGGTGCCGGGGCCAACGGATCCGATCACATAGCGGTCGCGGCCGTCGCCCCAGCCTTCCGTCGCCTCGCGCGCCAACTCGGCGGCGATGCGGTTGATCTCCTCGGCCCGATCGGCGAGATCGAACTCGCCCAGCGTGATCGGCGAGCCGCCGAAGGTGTTGGTCTCCACCATGTCGGCGCCGGCTTCCAGATAGCCGCGATGGATGTCGCGCACCAGTTCCGGCCGGGACAGGTTCAGCACCTCGGTGCAGTTCTCCTTGCCCCAGTAATCCCGCTCGATCTCGAGATCGAGGGCCTGGACACGGCTGCCCATGGCGCCGTCGCAGAGCAGGACGCGCTCGGCGAGCGCTTCGAGGATCGGTCGGGCCATGGAGGGGACTCTAATTGGCGAGGGCTGCGGCGGGCTCGGGCCGCGCGGCGGCATCCCCGACCAGGCCCAGCCGGTCGCAGATCGTCACCGTCGGCTCGGCACGGTTCAGGGTGTAGAAATGGAACCCGTCGACGCCATGGGCCATCAGCACGCGGCACTGGGCGACGGCGAAGTCGATCGCGGCCTGCCGGCGGGCATCCGGCCCGTCCAGCCCGGCGAACCGTTCGGCCATCGCGGCCGGCACCCGGGCGCCGCACTTCGCGGCGAACTCGGCCGCGCGGTCGAAATTCGTCACCGGCAGGATGCCGGGCACGATCGGCGCGGAGATGCCGAGCGCGCGGGCCCGGTCGCGGAACCGCAGGAAGGCGTCATCGTCGAAGAAGAACTGGGTGATCGCCCGGTCGGCGCCGGCATCGATCTTGCGCTTCAGGTTCTCCAGGTCGAACGCCGACGACGGCGCGTCGGGATGCACCTCCGGATAGGCGGCCACACTGATGTCGAAATCGGCGATCCGCTTCAGGCCGGCGACCAGGTCGGCGGCATAGCGATAGGGCCCCGGATCATGCTGCTCGGCGGCATCCTCGCGCGGGTCGCCGCGCAGGGCGACGATGCGGCGGACGCCGGACTCCCAATAGGCGCGCGCCAGCGCCTCGGTGGCTGCGGCGGAGCGGCCGACGCAGGCCATATGCGCCGCCACGTCCATGGTGCTGTCGCGGCGCAGATCCGCGACGACCGTGCGGGTCAACTCACCGCCGGACCCGCCGGCGCCGTCGGTCACCGAGCAGAACCGCGGGCCCAGGGCTTCGAGCCGCGCGACCGAGTCGCGCAGGGTCTCGGCCATCTTGTCGGAGCGCGGCGGGAAGAACTCGAAGCTGATATCCGGGGTTCTGGCCATGATCGTTCGGGTCTCCGGCTTTGGATCAGGACCGGCCGGCGGCCGGACGTCCGGTCCGGTCGGCGGCAGGTTTCGTCACGGCCGGTCTCAACGCCGGCCAGATGGTCACGGTCAGCGGCTGGCCCGGCAGGTGCACCGGGTCGGGGCACTCGAATCCGCATTCGCTCAGCCAGTCGCCGATCTGCTCGTCGGAGAAGCCCAGCCAGCGATGGGCATGCTCGTCGCGCAGCCCGGCAACCTCATGGGGGGCGAAGTCGGCGACCAGCAGGCGTCCGCCGGGCCGCAGCACGCGCGCCGCCTCAGCCAGCGCCTCGGCCGGGTCCTCCAGGTAGTGCAGGACCTGGTGGATCACCGCCACGTCGAAGGAGGCGCCCGGGAAGGGGAGCTGGTAGAGATCGCCGTGCCGCACCTGCCAGTTGCGCTTGCCGGCGGCCTCCAGGTTGGCCCGCGCCACCGCCAGCATCTCGCGCGAATAATCGATGCCGACGCAGCGTTCGGCCCGGTCCGCCAGCACCGACAGCATGCGGCCGGTGCCAGTGCCCAGATCGAGCAGATCCTCGATCGGGCCGGCCGGCAGCAGGTCCACGATGGCGCGCTCGACCTCGCTGTCGGCGATGTGCAGCGCCCGGATCTCGTCCCATTGCGCCGCGTTCTCCGCGAAATAGCGCGACGCCTGCTCCGCGCGGTTCTGCTTGATGCCGTCCAGCCGCTCCAGATCCAGCGCCAGGGTGGCGTCCGCCGCCGGCACCAGGTCGACCAGCGTGCGGCCGAGATCGGCGCAGGCGCCGCGCGCCGACAGCCGGAAGTAGGCGTAGGTGCCCTCGCGGAACCGGTCCAGTAGACCGGCATCGCACAGCAGCTTCAGATGGCGGGACACGCGCGGCTGGCTCTGGCCGAGAATCTGGGTCAGGTCGCTGACCGACAGCTCGCCATGGGCGCACAGCGCCAGGATGCGCAGCCGGGTCGGCTCCGCCGCTGCCCGAAGGCCCTGTAGCAACTGTTCCATGCCGTCTCTCCGCAACCCAACGATGCGCACACTGACAAGTCGCAATAGTCTATCAGCGAACGATCAGATTAGGAAGCGATATATAAAGATATCTTTATGCAATGATTAAATCGGACCATGCGGCATGACGGTTCGGGCATTCGGGTTGCAGAAAACGGGGCCGGCACGCCTGTGCCCCTGCGGCAACAGTCGCCGGCCACGGCACCGGCGGGGGCCGCCGGCGCTGGCCGACACTGCCCGGCTGTGATACCTGAATCGTCCCAAATTGAGACGGTCGCGCCGCCCACGGTGGTGTGACTTGACGCACTGTAACCGTGGCTTAGTTTGGCCATCATAAATGCCGGATGGCGATGCACCGTCCGGCAGCCGCACAACAGGATGGACTGGGCATTGGAGTCTAAAAATTTCAACAAATGCAAAGTCTTGCTTGGGCAACATGGGCGGTTCTTAAGGTCGTTTCTGATCACGCTCATCTTCGCGGCGGCCACCTCCGCCTGCGCCTCGAGCCAGAACGCCGACGGCTTCGAAACGGTCTATGACCCGCTCGAGCCGCTGAACCGATCCATCTTCAAGGTCAACCAGGCGGTCGACTTCATGGTCATCCGGCCGGTCTCGGCGACCTACCGCCAGGTTGTGCCCGATCCGCTACAGGAGATGGTCACCAACTTCCTGCGCAACCTCGCGACACCGGTGACCCTGCTCAACGAGTTGCTGCAGGGCGACCTGGAAGGCGCGGAGGTCGCCGTTACACGCTTCTTCCTGAATTCGACGGTGGGGCTGGCGGGTTTGATCGACATTGCCGGCTACAACACGCCGGAGTTGGCCCACCGGTCGGAGGATTTCGGCCAGACATTGGGTGTGTGGGGCGTGGGCGACGGCCCCTATCTGGTGCTGCCGCTGCTGGGGCCCACCAATCTGCGTGACGGCGTCGGCCGCATCGTCGATACCGCCTCCGACCCGCTGACCTATTACGACGACGAGACCTTTGCCTGGACCCGCCTCGGCCTGACCGCGGTGGACGCGCGGGCCCGGTCCCTGGACGCGCTGGACGAGATCGAGCGCTCCTCGATCGATTTCTACGCCGCCATCCGCAGCCTGTATTGGCAGAACCGCCGGTCGGAGATCTTCGACGGCAACCCGCCGGTGGCGGACACCTTCCCCGATTTCGAAGACTTCGACGATGAGGAATTCGACGACAGCGGCCTTCCGCCCGATGACGCGTCCGGGGCAGACCCGGTGCAACTGTCGGAGGCGCGTCCGCCGGCCGTCACCGAAGTCCTGATCCTCGACCTGGAACCCTTGAGAGAGTGAGACCCATGACGCTGCGCCCCCACGGCATCATCATGGCGGTCGCCCTGGCCTGGCTGAGCTGGACCCCGGCCCCCGCCCTGGCGGCGGATGCCGCTGCCGCCGAACGGTTCATCGCCGATCTCGGCGACACCACCATCGACATCCTGCAGCAGCCGGACCTGACCCTCGACGAGGCGACGGCCGGCTTCCGCGAGCTGTTCGCGGAGAATTTCGACATTCCCACGATCGGCCGGTTCGTGCTGGGCCGATACTGGCGGGCCGCGTCACCGGCGCAGCGGGAGGAATTCCTGGGGTTGTTCCGGGAGCTGATCGTCGAGACCTACGCCCGGCGGTTCTCGGAGTATTCCGGCCAGAGCATCGAGGTCTTGGGATCGCGCGAGCTGTCGGAACGCGACTCCATGGTGTCGACCCAGATCGTCGACTCGAGCGGCGGCACCATCGCCGCCATCGAATGGCGGGTGCGCGACCGCGACGGCCGCCAGCGCATCATCGACGTCGTCGTCGAGCAGATCAGCATGGGCGTGACCCAGCGCAGCGACTTCGACGCGGTGATCCAGCGCGGCGGCGGCAATATCGACGCGCTGCTGGACGCGCTGCGCGACCAGATCCAGACGGCGCAGAACCAGTCCTGAGGCCGAACGGCCTGCCTCAGGCGCGCTTCAGCGGCTTGTAGCGGATGCGGTGCGGCTGATCGGCGTCGGCGCCCAGCCGGCGGTGGCGGTCGGCCTCGTAGTCCTCGTAGTTTCCCTCGAACCAGACCACCTGGCTTTCGCCCTCGAAGGCCAGGATGTGTGTCGCGATGCGGTCGAGGAACCAGCGATCGTGGCTGATGATGACGGCGCAGCCGGGGAAGCTGAGCAGCGCCTCTTCCAGGGCCCGCAGGGTCTCCACGTCGAGATCGTTGGTGGGCTCGTCGAGCAGGATCACGTTGGCGCCGGATTTGAGCATCTTGGCCAGATGCACCCGGTTGCGCTCGCCGCCGGAGAGCTGGCCGACCTTGCTCTGCTGGTCCGGCCCCTTGAAGTTGAAGGACCCGACATAGGCGCGTGAGGCCATCTTGCGTTTGCCCAGATCGATCTCGTCCGCACCCTCGGAAATCTCCTCCCAGACCGTCTTCTTGGCGTCCAGCGCATCGCGGCTCTGGTCGACATAGCCCAGCGCGACGGTCTCGCCGACCTTGAAGCTGCCGGTCTCCGGCGTCTCCTGTCCGACGATCATGCGGAAGAGCGTGGTCTTGCCGGCACCGTTCGGGCCGATCACCCCGACGATGCCGCCGCGCGGCAGGGCGAAGTTCAGATCCTCGATCAGCAGATGGTTGCCGAAGCCCTTGCGCACGCCCTCGGCCTCGATCACCAGATCGCCCAGGCGCGGCGGCGTGGGGATCAGGATCTGGGCCGAGCCCGGCGTCTGCTCGCGGGATTCCGCCAACAGATCCTCATAGGCCTTGATGCGGGCCTTCTGCTTAGCCTGGCGGCCGCGGGCGCCGGCTCGGATCCATTCCAGCTCGCTGTCCAGGGTCTTCTTGCGCGCCTGCTCCTGCTTGGCCTCCTGCGCCAGCCGCTTGCCCTTCTGCTCCAGATAGGCGGAGTAGTTGCCCTCGTAAGGGATGCCCCGGCCGCGATCGAGCTCGAGGATCCAGCCGGTGACGTTGTCCAGGAAGTAGCGGTCGTGGGTCACCATCACTACGGTGCCGGCATAATCCTTCAGGTGCCGTTCCAGCCAGGCGACGGATTCCGCGTCGAGATGGTTGGTCGGCTCGTCCAGCAGCAGCAGGTCGGGCTGGGACAGCAGCAGCTTGCACAGCGCCACCCGGCGCCGCTCGCCGCCGGACAGCGTGTCCACGCTCGACTCGCCGGGCGGGCAGCGCAGCGCGTCCATTGCGATCTCGATGGTGCGGTCCAGGTCCCAGGCGTTGGCCGCGTCGATCTTCTCCTGCAGTTCGCCCTGCTCCTCGATCAGCGCGTTCATCTCGTCATCATCGGTGACCTCGCCGAACTTGAGGCTCACCTCCTCGTACCGCTTGACCAGCGCGACGATTTCGCCGAGCCCCTCCAGCACGTTCTCCTGCACCGTCTTCGACTCGTCGAGCTGTGGCTCCTGCGGCAGGAAGCCGACCTTCGCCCCCTCCGCCGCCCAGGCCTCGCCGACGAATTCCGGCTCCAGCCCGGCCATGATCTTCAGCAATGTCGACTTGCCGGCACCATTCGGCCCCAGAACGCCGATCTTGGCGCCGGGCAGGAAACTGAGATGGATGCCATCCAGCACCTTGCGCCCACCGGGATAGGTCTTGGACAGGCCCTGCATGACGTAGATGTACTGATAGGAGGCCATCGGCTGCCGGTCTCACGGGTTTGTCGTGTCGGGAACTCTCGGCCTTTTAGCCCAGCCGGACATCCGGGCCAAGCCCCAGTCAGGCCCGGCTGCTGGACTGCGACACTCGCGGCCGGCGACGCCTCGGCAACAGGCCGGGAGACGACCGGAATTGGCGCGCCGTAGGGGAGTCGAACCCCTGTTTCGAGATCGAAAGTCTCGCGTCCTGACCGCTAGACGAACGGCGCTTGGCGCCCCCGACGGGATTCGAACCCGTATGACCAGATCGAGAATCTGGCATCCTGAGCCGTTAGATGACGGGGGCTGGCGCGCTCAACGGGAGTCGAACCCGTGTTTCCCGATAGACAGCCGGGCGTCTTGACCGCTGGACCATGAGCGCATGCGGCGGGCCCAAATACAAAAGCCCGCCGAATCCGGGGCGGGCCTTGCGATCAGACTGAACTGAGAACTCGGTCGCCGCCGGGCGGCGACCACAAGGGATCACCGCGAGGGAGTATCCTCCTCGCGTTCATCAAGAATCCGAAAGGCGATCGACGTGTTCATGGCGCGGCTTGTAGCGTGAACCATGGTGCTCGTCAATGACGACGCTGTGACAGCTCGGACCCAGCGTGGCCATAACAGCTTGTATTACAAGCGAATCCTTCGTCCGGCATCGTACTGAACGGACGCTGGACTCGCGGAGTCTCAACGGCTAGCCGGGTCTTATCCCCTGAGCCGGGCCGCAAGCGCGTCGCGACAGGCGCGATCGGCCAGCTTCAGCAGGGTCGGCATACGGCTGGCCCCATGCATTCCGGCGATGCACGTCTTGGCCTGGGACAGCGGCATTCCGATCGCCGTGACGTAGAGCGGCTGCTTGCTGCCGCCGCGGTAGAGGCGGCAGGTCTCAGGCGTGCCGGCAAATTCGGACTTGGCGACGCCGATGACCGGGACGTCGCCGCCCAGGCGGTCATGAAGATGCCATCCGAGGCCCGGCGACTGCTCCGGCCCCAAGGTCACATAGCCATCGACGACGATGGCGTCGAGGGTCTCGTCGACCGCCTCCAGCAGGCGCAGAAGGCAGGGCAGCTCTCGCTTGTAGAAGGCTCCAGGCTCATACGGCGCGACCGTGTCGATGCGCTCCACGATCGTCCGTTCGGCCGCATCGCTGTCCCAGTCGCGATGAACAATGCCGGCCGCAACGGCGAGCGTTCCGGAATAGGCGACGTCAGTGGTGAGGATCAATCGCGGCTGTCCTCGGCATCCGCGTGCCACCCAGGGTCAGCACAGCCTCGCTGGCGCCGGCCGGGCCATATCCCGTTACCCCCAGGGTTCGGAAATCGCGACATGGACCAGTTCGTCATCCGCATTGACCAAAACGTGGCCCGCCGAGATCTTTCCGAAATAGAGTCGGCGGTTGCCGTCCGGCTTGCCATCGGAATCCACGCATTCGAACGTCCTGTATTCGCTCCCCAGGAATTCGATGACCGCATCCAGCGTCACCGTTCGGCCCGGATCGAAGGGCGGCTCACGATTGGCGATGGTCAGGAGTTGCCGGTATTGGGTCAGGCACGTTTCTGTCTGTTCGATCCAGTCCTGGTAGAACTCGACGAACCGGCTGCGCTTCATGAGGCCTTGGGCCCATTCCGTCCAGACCCGGCCCGGATCGGGGCCGTTGAGTTCGATCAGACTGTAAGTGGCGCAACCGTGGTCGCAGATATACGCCAGACCCGGAAGCTGCCAGACCGGATCATCTTCCGTGCTATCGGACTCCGGGTCGTCGGGATACCAAACGTCCTCGCTGCGCGGGAACGGGACCGAAAGGTCCATGTGAAACCTCTCGTCCCGGAAATCGTATATGCCGTATTCCGGCCCGGCCCCTCCGGCGCCGAAGGCCTCGAGATAGGTGCGAAACTCCAGCGGAAGGCTGAGACCGGTCCGCCGTTCGAAGGCGATCAGGTCCCTTTCCGGTATCGTCGGCAGGATTTTGTAATCGTGCCCGAAGCCACGCACCTTGGCGCCGAAGATCATCCGTCGGTCATCCAGGGCGTCGAATTTCTCGACCTTCTCCCTCGCGTTCGCCCAGTAGTCCAGATAGTCGCGCCTGTCCATGGGCGACACTCTACATCAGCCGATCACCTCGGACATGGCGACCGCCTGCCCGGTCTCCGAGGAGCGCACCGAGGCCTCGACCATCGCCAGGCTGTTGATGTTGTCGCGGCCGGAGCTGAAGTAGGGCGGTTCGGCGCCGGATTCCACCGCCGCGCGGAATGCGGCGACGCAGCCGGCTCGGTCGAGATGCGGCGGTGGCGGCAATTCCTGGGACGCGTGGTCGACGCCGTCGCCGCGCACCACCAGCCGGTCGCGGGCGTGGCGGTCGCCGTCGGAGCCCCGGCTGGTCCAGGATACCTCCGCCTTCTCGAACGCCATGCGCCAGGCGCCGGCCCAGGGGGTCGGCGTGTCGTCGCTGATCCAGGAGCCGGAATAGCTCAGCGATATGCCGCCGGCGAATTCCAGCGTCGCTTCCGCCGCCGGCGGTCCGGAGAACCGGGTGCCCTCGGCACCCCAGGTCTTGCAGGACACGGATTCCGGTTCGGCGCCGAGAACCATGCGCATCAGGTCGAAATGGTGGATCGACATGTCGCTCAGCAAGGGCTGCGCGAGATGATAGTAGCGATAGCCGGTGTTCCCGGCGTTGTGGCGGAAATCCACCTCGACGTCGCGCAGCGCCCCGAACCGTCCGTCGGCAACGATCTCGGCGACGGCCAGCGGGGCCGGAAAATGCCGGTAGTTCTGGCTGACCATCAGAACCCTGTCGCGGGACTCCGCCAGCGCCACCAGTTCGGAGGCCTCGTTGACGGTCTCGACGAAGGGCTTCTCCACAAGCACGTGCCGGTCGGCGGCGAGCGCTTCACGGACCACGGCGCCGTGCCAGGCGAGCGGCACGGTCGCGAGCACCGCGTCGCATTCCGCCGCCAACAGGGCATCGGTCAGGGTTGGATGGTAGAGCGTGTCCGGCTCGTCCAGGGCCTCCGCACTGCGGGCCCGGGCGTCGGCGTCGCCGTCTGCCCGTCCGACCACTTCAATCCCGTCGACAGACGGCAGGATCTTGCGGGCCCAGTCGAGGCCCCACGGCCCCAGGCCGACCTGGATAATCCGCAATTCGGGTGCCTCCTGACAGGCGATTCGCGTCCCGGCAATACTACCACCGGCCGCCGCGGCTCATCCGGGCCAATTCTTCCTCCAGCGTCGCCAGCTTGTCGGCCGCCTCGCCCTCTCCGGTCAGGACCGCGTGCACGGCGCTGTAGAAGGCGTCCTCCACCCCGTCATAGCGCTCGCCGGCCACCGCGGAGGGCGGCGCCACCGCGCCCTCCAGGCACAGCAGCAGCTGGGCGAAGTAGGGGTTGGCGCCCAGCACCTCGGGATCGCGGTACAGCTCGGGATAGGTCGGGGCCAGGCCGCCTTCGACGGCCCGGACCTTCTGCATCTCCTGGCTGGTCAGGAACCGCACCAGTTCGGCCGCGAGCTCGGGATTGTCGGAATAACGCGACACCGCGAGCTGCCAGCCGCCCAGCGTGGCGGCGCTGCGCCCGTCCGGGCCGCCCTGGGGCAGCGGCGCCACCTCGAACAGACCGGCGATCTTGCTGTCCGCGTGGTTGCCCGGCGCATAGGCGAAGCCGCGATTGCGCATGAAGGCGGCATTGCCGACCTGGAACACCCCGCGGACATCCTCGTCCTGGTAGTTCAGCGCCTCCGGCGGCGAGATCGTGCCGACCCAGGAGGCGGCCAGCTCGATCGCCTTGACGGCATTGGGATTGTTGACGGTGATCTCGCCGTCGAGCTCGACGATGCGGCCGCCATTATGGCTGTTGATCCATTCCAGGGCGCTGCCGGCCAGGGCCTCGCCCGCCTTGCCCTGCCAGACATAGCCCCAGAACCGGTCGTTGCCGGAGGCGCGCTCGCCTTCCTGGATGACCTGCGCCGCCTCGGTCATCTGCGCCCAGGTCACCGGCACCGACAGGTCGTACTTCTCCAGCAGGTCGGCCCGGTAATAGAGCATCGGCGCGTCGGTGTACCAGGGCATGGCCAGCAGCGCGCCGTCGCGGGTCAGCCCGGAGATGATGCTGTCGAAATGGCTAGCGACGTGGTCGGCCTCGAAATAGGGCCGCAGATCGATGAAATGGTCCGACAGCAGGCCGGGCCAGGTCATGTCGATCTGATAGACATCCACATCGGGCGATTCCGTCTCCAGCAACTGGCGGTAAAGGGCGAGTTGCTCATCCGGCTCCATCGGCGAGGCAAAGACCTCGACCTCATGGCCGGTGATCGCCTCCCATTGCGCCACGGCGTTCTGGCAGAACGCCTGCTCCAGGCCGAGCGACCCACAACTGATGGTGACCGCGGCGGCTTGGGCGGGGCTGGCGAAAGGCATGCTGGACAGGGCGGCGAGCGCCAGGAACAGGGGGCTACGCATGGGTTCCCTCATGGTCAGAACACCATTCCGGCACGCTGCGAGCCCGCCATACTCCATCAGCGTCCGACGACATCATATGGGTCATATCCGTACCGACCCAGAGCAATTCTGTATCAAGAACGCATTGAAATGAAAGCGGAATAGCGATGCGTTAGCGCGCGAGCGCGCCGCGGACCATCTCCGGCACCAGCTCAAGACCGCGCAGCAGGCCGACGAGCCGGGTGCGTGTCTCGCGGTCGATGCGGCGCGGATCGACGGCGCTCCCGGGCGCCCGGCCGTCGGCGATGTCCGCGATCTGCTGGCGCAGGATGACGTCGAGGATGGCGCGATGGGCGTCGGTCAGCGCTTTCAGATCGGTCTCGCCGAGCCGTCCGGCCCGGTGCACCGCCATCAGCCGGGCCAACGTGCCGGTCTCGGCGACGCCATAACGCAGCGCCAGGATGCGGGCCCCGGCGACGATGGGGAACAGCCCGCCGATCTTCAGGTCGACCCGCCCCTCCACCGTGCGCAGCCGCCCGAACAACCCGACCGGCGGCCGGAACCGCTCCAGCTCGCCGGACAGCGTCACCAGGAATGGCTTCGCGCCCCCGGCTTCCGCCAGGGCATGGCGCCGCAACCCGTCGGCCAGGGACGGATCGCCGGCCACCGGCAGGAAGTCGTAGAAGATGTCGACATTCATCAGGTTCTCGGGCTTGGGCCGCGCGACCCAATCGCTGACCTGGCGATGCCAATCGTCGGTGCCGTGGCGCCAGAACCGCCGGGACGCCATGACGTCGCCCTTGCAGTAGGGCACCCCGGCCTCGTTGAGGATGCCGGTCATGCGCTCGGCTAGCTCGGCGAACCACGGGTCGTCGGACTCGGCTCCGGCATGGATCAGGGCATTGTCCTGATCCGGCGCCAGCAGGCTCTCGCCGCGCCCGCCGGAGCCCAGGATCATCACGCAATAGGGCGCCGGGGCCGGGCTTTCCATCACCGCCTCGGCCAGGGCGGTGGCCCGGGCGGTCAGGCCGCGCATGACGTCGCTGATCACCGCCGCGACATCGATCGGCGCCACCTGCTCGGCCAGCAGGTCTCGGGCCAGATCGGCCAGCGCCGACCGCACCCGCCCGAGCGCCGAGGCGTCGGCCGCGACGGCGACCTCGTCGCCGAGCGCCAGCGCCGATCCGGCCCGCTGGCGCAGCAGCCCGCGGGCGGTGATGACGCCGGCCGCCCGGCCGTCCCCGTCGGCGACGACCAGATGCCGGATGCCGAGCCGGTCCATCCGGCCGATCGCCCGATAGACCAGCGCATCGGGCTCCAGCACCTCGACCGGCGCGGTCATGAATTCGGTGATCGGCCGCTCCAGCGCCGCCGCACCACCGGTCGACACCGCCGTCAGCACGTCGCGCTCGGTGACGATCCCCGCGGCGCGGTCATCGCCATCCTCGCCGACCAACACCGAGCTGATGCGGCGCGTGTGCATCTCCCGCGCCGCCTGGGACAGGGTGGTCGCGGGCGGCACCAGGACCGCCGGGCTGGTCATCACGTCCTGCAGCCGGTGGCGGTAGGGGAAGCTGTCGATGCGCCGCAGGGGCTCCGGCGCGCTGTCGCCTTCCATGCTCACCAGCCGGCCGCGCGCTGCTTGGCGATCATGCGCTTGGGCGTGCGCGCCAGGGACTGCGCATCGCCGAAGGTCCCGGCGCCGCGATCGGCCATGAGGGCGATCAGCCGGGCGAACAGCTCCGCCGTGACCAGGCAGTCGCCCAGGGCCGTGTGCCGGCCGCGGGTCTCCACGCCGACCCGCTCGGCGATCGCGTCGAGGCTGAGATCGGTCATGTCGGGGAACAGGGCGGCGGCGACGTGGCCGGTGTCCAGCGTCGGCGGCTCCGGCCAAGACAGGCCGCTTCGCGCGCACTCGGCGCTCAACAGGGCCCGGTCGAAGCCGATATTGTGCCCGACCAGCACGCAGCCTTCCAGGAACCCGACGAGGTCGCCGTGCAGATCGGCGAAACCCGGCGCGCCGGCGACCATGGCGTCGGTGATCCCGTGCACCGCCGTCGAGGGTGCGGGGATCGGCGTTCCCGGATCCACGAGGCGGTCCATGGTGACATGCGGGTAGGCGATCCGGCCATGCATCCGCACCGCCCCGACCGAGACGATCCGGTCCTTTGTCACGTCCAGCCCGGTGGTTTCGGTATCGAGGATCACCACCGGCAGCGCATCCATCCGCGTCGCGTCAGCGATGGCCGCCGGCGGCGGCGGTTCGTCGTGCAGGCCAAGGTCGTAGTCGACGCTGCCGCGATGCTCGACGGCGCTGGCCGAGAAGGACAGCACCGCGCCGCCTGGCGGCCCGAGCTGCGTCACCCGCGCCTCGATCTCCGATCCGTCGACCAGGCGCAGCGTCGCGGGGACCGGGCGTTCGGCGTCCCGTGCCTGTTCCAGGGCCGCGGTCAGCGACTCCCGCTCAAGGGCGGCGAAGACGCTGGTGCCGACGGCGATCGGCTCGGCGCCCAGCGCGCCGCGGGCGGCGGCGTTGGCGACGCTGACCAGACCCGCCGGTGTGATCACCAGGAAGCCGTCCTCGATCGCCGACAGAACCGCCGCCAGGCGGCGATCCGGCTCGCCCATCCAGTCGCCGACCCGGCCGACGAAATCGGCCGCCGTCGCCGCCACCCGCATGGCCTCATCGGCGCCCTGGCCGGCTTCGGCCCAGCGCGGCGGAAGGGCCGGCTGGGTCGGGTCGACGGCCAGGATGTCGGCGCGCAGCCGCTCCAGATCGTCGAAATGGAGGTCCAGGACCGAGAAGACGACCCACAGACCGATGGCGCCGGCCGCCGCGCAGACAGCCAGGATCAGCAGCGAGACAACGTCGCCGCCACCGGCCAGTGCCGCCTGCGCCACGAGCCCCGCGATGCATGCCGCGACCAGATACAGGCATGCCCGCACGATCGATCGGGTGGATCGCCGCCTGGCCATCGCGGTCGCCGCCTATCCGCGGGGCGATCGGGCTGACAGAGACGCCATGCCGGCCGCTCCCTCTCCAGGTTCTTGTCGCCGCATGGTAGGCGCTGGCGACGGGGCTGTCACAATGCCGCTGCCGACCACGGGGCGACATTGGCATAGGTCAACCGGTGCGCCGAGAGCGGGCCCGCCGTCAGTTGAAGGCGTTGTAGATCGACCGGGCGATCTCGCCCTCCAGCGGGAAGGACAGCATGCCGAGCACCGAATAGCCGAGCAGCCAGGGCATCAGATAGAAGCGGATCATGAAGAAGAACCAGGCGACGTAGAGCGGCACCATCGGTTCGATCAGGAAGCGCGGAGTCACCGGCCGGAACACCCGGATGATCGGATCGGTGCCCTTCACGAAGACCTTCATGAAGAAGAACTCCGAATCCGGCTTCAGGAAGAATCCCATCGCCACCCGGCCGATCAGCGTCCACATGATCATGCCGAGCAGGTAATCGATGATGATCACCCAGATCGGGAAGATCGCGACCGGATCAGACATCGGACCAGAACATCACGCACCGAATAGAAAGGGTGGCGGGGAAACCCCGCCACCCGAGTTTACATGACCCGGTAGGGTCTTGGTCAGTGCTTGGCGCTGAGGATCGTCTCGCCCGAAGGAATCCGAACCTCGTCGACCATCGCCTGAGTCTCCGCATCCGGTTCCGGTGTCATCAGGCTGACCACCACCATGGCGACCAGGCTGACCGGCATGCCGATCATGCCGAACCGCAGACCATCGATGCCCCAGACCGGATCGATGATCTTGTTGTGGATGAGGAACAGGTAGATCGAGCCCGCCAGGAAGCCGCAGATCATTCCTGCGATCGCGCCCTGGGTATTGGCCCGCTTCCACCAGACGCCGAGCACCAGCGGGAAGAACAGGCCCGAGCAGGCGAAGCAGAACGCCCAGGCCACGGCTCCCAGGATGCCGGTGAGCTGCAGGCTGGCCACCGCCGCGCCGGCGGCGCCGATGGCGAGCAGCAACACCCGCGCCACGATCAGGCGCAGCCGGGTGTCGGCCTTCGGATCGATGATCTTGTAGTACAGATCATGACTCAGCGCGTTGGCGATGGCGAGCAGCAGGCCGTCCGCCGTCGACATGGCGGCCGCCAGGCCACCCGCGGCCACCAGGCCGGAGATGACATAAGGCAGCCCCGCGATCTCCGGTGTGGCCAGGACGACGATGTCCGGTCGCATGAAGAACTCGTTGAGCTGCAACAGGCCGTCGCCGTTGCCGTCGACCAAGGCCAGCATGCCCACGCTGGTCCAGTTCTTCACCCATTCCAGGTTGCTCACCGCCTCGAAGGACTGGCCGATGATGGCGGTCGGCAGGTTGGGATCCAGAAGCTGCAACTTCGTCAGCGTGGCCAGAGCCGGCGCCGTGAAGTACAGCAGGAAGATGAAGAACAGCGAGAACGCCACCGACTTGCGGGCGGCCCGCACCGATGGCGTCGTGAAGTAGCGCATCAGGATGTGCGGCAGCGAGGCCGTGCCGGCCATCATGCACAGCGCCAGGGTCACGAACCTCCAGCTGTCAAAGCCGCCCTGCGGGTCGTTGTGCGGCGTACTCAGGATTCTGAGATTGCCTGGACCGCCTTCCGCCGGTGCCGCTCCCAAGCCGACCAGCGGCTCGAGCTCCTGGATGCGGGCCACGGCATCGCCGTACGAGAAGTGCGGGATGATGCCGAAGTTCTGCTTGTTCGACATCCAGATCACCGGCACCAGATAGGCGATGATCAGCACGATGTACTGCGCCACCTGGGTCCAGGTCACCGCCCGCATGCCACCGAGCATCGAGCACAGCAGGATGCCGAGCAGGCCGATCCACACGCCGACCTCGAAGGGCAGCTGCAGCGCCCGCGCGGCGATCGTGCCCGACGCGTTGATCTGCGCGGTCACATAGGTGAACGACGCCACCACCAGAACGATGACGGCGCACAGCCGGGCGGTGTTGCCGCCATAGCGGGTGCCGATGAAGTCCGGCACCGTGTAGCAACCGAACTTGCGCAGGTACGGCGCCATCAGCGAGTTGACCAGCACGTAGCCGCCGGTCCATCCGACGATGAAGCCGAGATAGCCGTAGCCGCCGAAATAGATGCCGCCGGCCAGGGCCACGAAGGAGGCGCCGGACATCCAGTCCGCCGCCGTCGCCATGCCGTTATAGACCGCCGGCACCTCGCGTCCGGCGACGTAATAGGCATCGACCTGCATGGTCCGTGACAGCCAGCCGATCAACGCATAGATCGCCACCGTGAAGGCGACGAACAGGATGCCGATCGTCGCCGCGCTGACGCCGAGCTGCTCCAGGATGGCCATCAGAATGATGAAGATGAGGAACCCGCCGGTGTACATGGCGTACACGCGGCCGAGATTCTCGATGAAGCTTCCCTTGATCATGTCGGTGCCTCCCCGCTACTCGTCGCCGACACCGGCTTCGTCATCGATCGCGTCCTGCCGCCAGTTCTGGAAGAAGATCAGCAGCACGAACACGATCAGCGAGCCCTGGACGCAGAAGTAGTAACCCAAGGGGAAGCCCAAGAAGGACATGCCGTTGAGTTCTCTAGCAAACCAGGGCAACACGAATGCGAATATCGCCCATATGACCAGAACCAAGACCGTGAGATTGCGCGTCCTAGACCAATGACGCGCCTTCACTTCGTTATCAACGCCGCTCATACGAACGCCTCCTCATCCTGTCTCTAACGTTGTGCCCGGCATTCTTATTCTCCGGTTTTTTTCTCGACGCCCCCCATCGCCAGGCACGGTTGGCGAGGGGCGAGAGTAGATCATGATTATCCGGGAACGAAAACCTCAGATTTCTTTTCGAAAGTCGCGGGGATTTTAGGTATTTGGCGCCGATTCTCGGCCCGAATGCCGCGGTGACTTGCCAACTTGTCGGCGCGGCTGACGAGAGCGGGGTTCCGCGGCGCCGGAACAGGCGACAGCCGCCACCCCGGGTCGCGCCGAAACCCAGCGATTCCGCCGGTTCGCGGGGCCGGCCCGGCGACCCGCCAATTCGGCATGGCAAGCCGGCGCTGTGACGCTATTGTGTTGGCGGTCCGAGTCCCCCGGCCGCCACTGCCGCCGGGATGGTGCAACTTCCCGGACTTCCGCCGCCCCGGACCGCACAACTTCTTTCGAAACCGCCGACAAGCAAAACTCCTGATGACCGTTTCGAAAGAGCCGCCGCCGTACATCGAATCGCCCCGGAGCGCTGACCGATGACCTGGTCGCTGAAGACGGTGCGGGGCTTCCTGCCGGAATTCCTGGCACGGCTGACCATTCGCCGCGACTCCGGACCGATCGACAGCGTGCACGCGCTGTGCGGTTTCGTGTCGACCCGGTCCGCGTTCGTCGCCCAAAAGACCCTCTACGGCTATCTAAAGACCCGCATGGGCACCCGGTACCCAAGCATGTTCGAGGACGACGTCTTCGTCGCATCGATCGACATCGCCAAGATGCACGTGTTCGCCGCCTGTCTGTCCGACCTGTCGGTGTACGCGGTCTCCCGCGCCCTGCGCGACGTGCCCAGCATCGAGACACATCGGGCGCTGGCGGAACGCTGCTTCGAGGCGGGCCTGGCCGACAACGCCGAGCAGGCCCATCGGGTGGCGGCGTTCTCCGTCGAGGAGGCACGGGCCATCTTCGAACGCCGGCTGGCCTTCGTCGACTGGCGCGCCGGCGCCCAGGGGCCGGCACATTTCACGGTGAGCCCGGCCGCCCTGGTCGAATGGGCGCCGATCGCCCCGGAACTGAAGAAATACGATACCGAGATCATCGAGAATTCGATCCGGTTCACGTGGCGGGATATCCGGGCACAGTTCGAGAAGCGGGTCCATACCGCCGCAATCGAAGCGGACCTTATCAGCCTGCCGGCCCCGGAAAACTGATCCTGATCAATCGGACGCGCCCTGCGCGGTTCGTCCGACTCGTCTCCCACCGCGCGCCACGCTAGACTTGTCCATGGCGGAGAGCGTGTTCGGTGAGATGTCATGGATCGCATTCGATACTACGCGGAAGTGTCCGTCCTGCGCGCCCTGGGGTTCGCAGGCCTCGGCGTGATGACGCTGATGCTCGGACTCAGCTTCGACCCCCGCCTGGCGCTGCAGACCGCCGCCGTGCTGCTGGCCATCATCGGCGCGGTGCTGATCGTCAAGGCGCTCAACGCCGTACAGCGCAACTATCGCCGGACGGAGGTGTGGATCCTGCTGGGCCGCTCCATCGAGTTTCCGGAGCATCGCGCCCAACAGATCATCGGCACGGTGCTGAAGGACACCTACAGCCGCTACGCGCGCCTTGTGCTGTCCGGCGCCGTCATCTCCTGGGTGATGAGCGTGCTGTACGGCTTCGCGTTCCCTGGCTGAGACGCCACCGGAATGCGGCGTCAGCCGCCTGAATCCACCACGCCGAGGCTGACCAGCTTGGGCAGCTTGCCGGCCACGAAGCTCGGCAGGATCTGGCCGATCGCGTTGCGGGTCGCGTCGGGGTCGGTGATCACGCGGCCGCCTTCGTTGAGCTGCAGGCCGCGCCGGGAGAGCTGATCGGCCGCCGCCGCCACCGGATCGTCGGATTCCAGGGCCAGCAGCAGGCACGCCTCCAGCGGCGCGATGCTGATCCCTGTCCCGGCCGCCGGCGAGGCCAGGACCACCGCCGCCCCCGGCTGGTTCACCGCGTCCAGCAGCTTGCGGTTCAGTGGCGGGCAAGTGCGGATCGGCCCTTCCGGCGTTCCCGGCTGATCGACTCCGCGCCGGGCGACCGGCAACAGCCGGCGTCCCGCCGTCATCAGCTTGGCCATGTCCAGCAGGCCTGCCGCCCCGCCGTCGGCAAGGTCCGGGTGTGCGAGGATCTCGGCCACGCTCATGGCGCGATAGGCGAGGAGGTCCTTCAGCAGCCCCGGACGGTCTCCGGTCAGCGTCACCTGACGGTCCGGCAGGTCGATGGTCTCGGGCAGCTCCTGGGGTGATTTCTCCAGGCCCAGCAGCACGTCCGACAACGGGTCGTCATCGCCACCACGTCCGGGATCGGGGCGCACATAGACGTCGCTGCGGAAGAACCGGTTGCCGGCGAAATCCTTGGCCATCTCCTGGGCCACCCGGCCGTCCTGGCGCCGGACATGCTCGACCAGCGGGCCGGGCAGCACGTGATCCAACAGGTTCTCCACGATCTGCGCGTCGGCGGCGAAGTCGAGGCCGATCTCCGCCATCTCGGACTGGACGTCGGCGAAGGGCAGCGCCTGCCAGTCCGGCCCCAGGAATTCGTGGGTCACATAACGCGGATCGGCGGCGCGCATGCGCTCCAGCACCTCCGCCGCACTGGGATTGGCCTGGAAGAACGGCGCCCCCTCCCGGCGCAGCATCTCCAGCTCGTCCAGGATGCGGGTCACCTTGGCGGTGATCTCGCCCTCCATGCGCCCGGCCCGGTCCTGGAAATAGCGGCGCATCTGCCCCGCACCACCCCAGCCGGGCAGGGTGTTGTAGGTGACGTAGACCAGGCCGCCGGGCCGCAGCTTGGCCTCGATGAACCGGCGGATGCCCGCGCGCACGGCGTCCGAGACCCAGCCATACAGCCCGTGCATGGTGATGAAGTCGAACTCCGGCAGCGCGTCCATGTCCGGACCCGCGACATCGGCGGTCAGGAATTTCGCATTGTCGACGCCGCCATCCGCCGCCAGCGCCTCGGCCCGCGCGACATGCACCGGATTGATGTCGATCCCGACGAACTCCGCCTGCGGATTGGCGGCGGCGAGCACGGCCAGGGTCTTGCCCGCCCCGGCCCCCAATTCGCAATATCGATACGCGCTGTCCGGGTCGGGGCCCCGCACGCCGTTCAGCGCGCTGACATAGGACAGGTGCACCGGCGCCTGGTTGGCGTAGAAGCCGGCCGGATAATCAACCTCGGATACATAGGCGGAGGCTTCCCGCTCGTCGGTCATATTCTTGTCCCTCACGGAGATAATTCATAAGAATCGAACACCTGGAACCTCCCGCCCGTCGGGCACGCGACAGCCTGCCGATTGACCGCTCGGCGACCATACGCCACCCTGACATCGGTCCGCAGGCGCTTTTCACCGCCGATTCTGGGTGGAAACGGTCTTTTGGCATGCCGCCCGGGCCTCCGTTAACCATCCGGTGCCGGGGCAGAAAAGGTCTACTCCGAAATGCGATCGCTTAACAAATTGCAAACGAGTTTGAGTCACCCTTCCGGAAAGTACCCGTCAAAGGGGGAGACCGAGCGATGGCAAACACCAGGGTCCAAGTTGGCCAGCGCTTCCGGACTCGTGGCCAGTACGACGTCCGGGTCTGGCAAGTGGAAGCGTTGTTCGAGGACAACGACAGATTGCCGCACGCCAGGTTGTGCGAAGTCGACAAGACGAACGAATACCGCACCTTGGCGTGCGAGGTCCTGTTGGACGAAGAGCGGTTCAGCCCCGTCTCGTAACCGCTCGGATAGAGCTGCGGCCACGGCGCGATGACCAGCGCCGTGGACCGCATGCCAACCAACCGGCGCCGCTTCATCCGGCGCAGCCACCCATCTCTGGAAACCCGTCTGGGCCGTGAGGTCTATCCGGCCACGGACTGGTCGCTGGGCGGGATCGCCGTGCGCGGCCTGGCCGACTGCCTCGACCGGGACAGCGGCGGCATCGAGATCACCGGCTATTTCGGGCTGACCGGCGAGGACATCGCCTTCAAGTTCTCCGCCGCCATCGCCCGCATCGATATCGATCGCGACGTGGTCGGGCTCGACTTCACCCGGCTGTGGCCGGAAAGCGCGGAAATCCTCGACGACCTGTTCCGCCGCCCGCCGACGCCCAGGCTGCCGCGGCCTGCGGCGGGCCCGCGGGACACCGTGCTCAGGGCGCTCGATGCGACGACGGCGCGTCTGACGCGCCGCTGGCCGGTGCCGCCGCGTCGCGACTGACCGGCGCCCGGCCGGCCCAGAAGAACCACGCCAGCGCCGCCAGCTGCACCGCCAGCACCATGGCGAAGGCGGCGGTATAGGCCTCCGCCGGCGAGCGGCCATCGACCGACGGCCACTGATCGATCACCAGGCCGATCGCGTATTGCGCCCCGAACGCGCCGAGGAAGACCAGCAGGTTCAGGGCGGTATTGGCACGCCCGGCAAAGGCCAGCGGGAAATGCCGCGAGAGCTGCGGGTAGGCGAGCGCGGTGGCATTGCCCAGCAATCCGAACAGCACCCAGGGCCACAGCGCCTCCGGCACCAGCCCCATCACGATGACGCCCAGGCTCAGCGAGAACAGGGCCATGCCGGCGCCCATCACGCTCATCAACCCGATGCCGCGCGCCGCCAGTCGGTCGGCCACCAGCCCGGTGGCGACGAAGCCGATTGTCATCGACAGCGCCAGGCCGAACAGGTAGCCGGCCACCCGGTCGCTGTCGAAGCCGGCGACGTCGCGCAGCCAGGGCCCGGCCCACAGGCTCTGGATCGACATGTTGCTGGCCATGCTGGCCATGGAGATCGGCGCCAGCCGCCAGAACAGGCGGTCGCGGAAGATGGTCGCGAGCCCGGCGAGCTGCTCGCGCAGCGACGGCACCTCGGCCGGCCGGCCCATATTCGGCACCACCAGGAAGATGGTCGCCGCGACCGCCACGGTGACCGCCGCCAGGCCTGCGAACAGCCCGCGCCAGTCGGTCACGCCCAGCAACGCCTCCACCGGCGTCGTCGCCGACATGGCGCCCAGCCCGCCCATGGCCAGGAAGCAGCCATTGACCAGCGGCCAGCGGTCCTTGGGGAACCACAGGGTGATCGCCTTGAACGACGCCATCAGCCCGCCGGCGACGCCCAGCCCGATCAGGGCGCGGCCCAGGATCAGCGTGCCCGCGCCCTGGCCGACGGCGAACAGCCCCGCCCCCAGCGCGGCGAAGCACAGCAGCAGCGCCTGCACCCGGCGCGGCCCGAACCGGTCGAGCAGCAGCCCGAGCGGGATCTGGAAGGCGGCGAAGGTGAGGAAATAGGCCGAGCTCAACAGGCCGAGCGCGGCCGGGTCGAGGCCGAGATCGGCGGTCAGCCGGTCGGCGATCACCGCGTTCACCGAGCGGTACAGATAGGACAGGTAATAGCCGCCGGCGAACGGCAGGAACACCGTCCCGACGGCCCGGCCGATCCCGATCGGCGCGGTCCCGGTACCGCTGGTCATCGAATGGCCCTTCCCGCAGCACCGGGCGGACGCGAACGGCATCCGCCTGCAATCGGCGCAGGCGCCGATCTAAGACTCAGAGCACGGGGTAGGGCAAGGACGGTCGGGCCGGCGCACGGGCCGGCCCGACCGCATTGGCGCTTAGTCCTCCAGCCGGACCGAGGTCAGCTGACGGGCGATCTCCTCGAACGCCGCTCTCAGCGTCTCGGAGTTCGGCGCGTGGAAGTAGTTGTTCAGCGGATCGTTGGTGCAGTTCGCCATCATGGTGGAGACGGAGTCACCGGAGGTGATGTCGTCGCCGAAGGTGATGGAGAAGATCTGGATCGCCGAACCGCCATTGACCGGGTCCTCCACCGCCTTGATGGCGTCGCAGACCTGGCCGAACCGGGTCTCCAGGATGGTCTGGATGTTGCCCGTGCCCAGCGGCGCGGAGTCGTTCGGATGGGCATAGCCGTAAGCCGACCAGCGATAGTCCGGGCCCTCGCGCTGCTGGCTGTTCGCGGCGCCTTGGCCCAGCAGCAGCCCATCCATGTTGTAGTCGTCCGGATCAAACCGCCAATGGTTCCACACCGGCGGCGCGTCCGGGTTGGTGACCTTGTCGGCGTTGTCGCAGCGGCTGTTCTGGTTGCTGAGCACCTGCCGGCCGTCGGTCAGCACGATGATCGCCTTTTCCCAATCGACATCGTCGTATGCGGCGATCGGAAGCCCCTGCTGATTGATGGAGAACGGCTCGCCCGGCGAGATCACCCGCCAGCCCCAGGTCATGCCGGCGGCGGTGATGGTGCCGTTGCCGTCGACCACGGTGACGTCCTGGAGATAGTTCCAGACCTGCGCCCGGTCGTTGGTCAGCGGCAGCAGGGCGCCGGGGCAGCCCTTGTTCGGGCCGTCGGAATCGCGGTCGTAGTAGCGGGTCGTGCTCGGCGACGGGATCAGCACCGGCGGATTGCTGGAGTCGTAGATCATCCAGGTGTCCGGATCGTCCTCCTCGTAGGAGGTCAGCGGATCCTCGTAGTAGCGATAGTCGCCGGTGTCGTTGTCGGCGATGTTCTCGCAGCGGCTGTCATAGGTGTAGCCGGTGCTGCCGTCGCGGTCCGGCTCGATGGGCCAGCGATAGGCCGGCCACCGTCCGGTGCCGTTGGTCGCCACCGGGTTGTAGACGTCGGTCAGGTCGTTGCCGTCCCGCCGCGCCTGCACGCAGCCCATCCACTCGGTCTGGCCGAACGGGTTGGGCGAGGTGACGTTGCCGCTGGAATCCAGGCCGGTATCGGCGACAAAGCCGTGCATGTCGCGGCCGATATTGACCACCGTGTTGTAGGGCACGATGCCGACCCTGAGCAGTTCAGGCTCCGCCTGGTCCTGGAACAGGATGTCGACCATGCTCAGGGCCGCGTCGCGCATCGCCTCGATGCGCCGCTCGCCGCTGGAATAGTTGCTGTACATGGAGCCGGTCACGTCCAGCACCATCACCACCTCCAGCCCCTGCACCTCGGTGAGGGCGGTGGATTTGGCAGCCACGTCGACATGGTCGTAATGCGTCGTGGCGGAGGCCGTGCCGCTGCCGACGGCGGGCAGCAGCCGGAAGAACAGCGTATCCACCCGGGCGGTGGCCTCGATCACGAAGCTCTCCGGCCGGCTGTCCGGGTCCGACGGGTCGACCCGGGTGACGGTGATGTCCAGGCTGGAGGGCTCGGCCCAGAAATCACCGGGGAAGTTGGCGTAGAAGAAGGTCCGGCCCAGTGTCGTGATCTCGTCATCGGTGCCCTCGGTCGACGCCATGGCGATGGCGGCGGCGTCGATGGCCGATTGCAGCCGGGCTTCGGCCAGATAGCCGCGGGCGACGTCCACGCCCAGCCCGGCAACGGTCACCATGGGGATGGCGGCGATGCCGACATAGACCAGATAGCTGCCGTCCTCCGCGCTGCGGAAGCTGCGGAGCGCGGCGGCGGTGCGCTTCAAGGTTTCGATGAACCGTTCCATGTTATCCACCTTTCTCGGGACCCGCCGCTATGCCGCGGATCGCCAGGTTTCTTTCGCGCTGCCGGTCATCGATTGGCTTGATCGCAGGTGGAAAATAGTAAAAACCACCATCAACACACCTTAACGCCAAATTTGCTTTAAGATTGACCAGCAAATGCGTCAAGTTCGATACAAACTGCGGGAATAATCTGCCTATCGGCTTAATTTATTATTAGGAATTACAGTTAACGTACGTAACTTAGCTGGAATTGTATTTTTGCAATTCACGGCGGCATGATTCTGAACGCGGCCGTGATTGATTGTTTGTCTTGCCGGGCATGACCGAGGCGACGCGCGAACCTGCGACCGGAGCCCGTCACGGCGCCGGATGGTTGCCGGTGCGAAAGTTCAAACACGGTGAAGCCGGCCGGAGCGGCCGGATCAGTCCGTCAGGCGCGGCGAGGTGAGCTGACGGGCGATCTCCTAGAACGCCGAATCCAGGGTCGCCGTGTCCGGCGCGTGGAAACGGCACCCTCCTGCGATTACCGCGTCACCGGTCCCGGTGGCGTCGATCTTCGTCTCACCGGATGGTTCGAACCCGCCCTGCGGATGTCAGGGCGGGAGGCGCGGAACAGCCGTCGTGCTGATCCGTGCGTCGGCAGGCGCGGGCAATGGAACGGGCGGCGACCGGGCCGGAGCATTGTCCGGCCCGACCGTCATTGTGCTTAGTCCGTCAGGCGCAGCGAGGTGAGCTGACGGGCGATCTCCTCGAACGCCGCTTCCAGGGTCGCCGTGTTCGGCGCGTGGAAGTAGTTGTTCAGGGGATCGTTGGTGCAGTTCGCCATCATGGTGGAGACCGAGTCACCTGCGGTGATGTCGTCCCCGAAGGTGATGGAGAAGATCTGGATCGCCGAACCGCCATTGATCGGATCGGGCACGTTCTTGATGGCGTTGCAGATCTGGCCGAACCGGGTCTCCAGGATGGTCTGGATGTTGCCGGTGCCCAGCGGGCGGGAATCCAGCGGATGGGCGTAGCCATAGGCCGACCAGCGGTAATCCGGGCCCTCGTCGATCGCGATGCCGTTCATGTTGTAGCTGGACGGGTTGAACTCCCAGGGGATCCAGGTCGGCGGCTGGTCGGCGATCGGATTGGTGACCTTGTCGGCGTTGTCGCAGCGGCTGTTCTGGCTGCTGAGCACCTGCCGGCCGTCGGTCAGCACGATGATCGCCTTCTCCCAGTCGACATCGTCGTACTCGGCGATCGGAAGCCCCTGCTGGTTCAAATGGAAGGGCTGGCCCGGCGAGATCACCCGCCAGCCCCAGGTCATGCCGGCCGCGGTGATGGTGCCGTTGCCGTCGACCACGGTGACGTCCTGGAGATAGTTCCAGACCTCCGCCCGGTTGTTGGTCAGTGGCAGCAGGGCGCCGGGGCAGCCCTTGTTCGGGCCTTCGGAATCGCGGTCGTAGAACCGGTCGGTGATCGGCGACGGGATCAGCACCGGCGGCGAGCTGGTGTCGTAGATCAACCAGCTATCCGGGTCGTCCTCCTCGAAGGAGGTCAGCGGATCCTCGTAGTAGCGGTAGTCGCCGGTGGAATTGTGGGCGATGGTCTCGCAGCGGCTGTCATAGGTGTAGCCGGTGCTGCCGTCGCGGTCGGGCTCGATGGGCCAGCGATAGGCCTGCCATTCACCGGTGCCGTCCGTCGCCCCCGGCACAAAGACGTCGGTCAGGTCGTTGCCGTCCCGCCGGGCCTGCACGCAACCCATCCATTCGGTCTGCCCGAACGGGTTGGGCGAGGTGACGTTGCCGGCGGAATCCAGACCGGTGTCCACCACGTAGCTGTGCATCTGCCGGCCGATATTGACCACCGTGTTGTAGGGCACGATGCCGACCCTGAGCAGTTCAGGCTCGGCCTGGTCGTCGAACAGGATGTCCACCATCTTCAGGGCCGCGTCGCGCATCGCCTCGATGCGCCGCTCGCCGCTGGAATAGTTGCTGTACATGGAGCCGGTCACGTCCAGCACCATCACCACCTCCAGCCCCTGCACCTCGGTGAGGGCGGTGGATTTGGCGGCCACGTCGACATGGTCGTAATGCGTCGTGGCGGAGGCCGTGCCGCTGCCGACGGCGGGCAGCAGCCGGAAGAACAGCGTGTCCACCCGCGCCGTGGCCTCGATCACGAAGCTCTCCGGGCGGCTGTCCGGATCGGACGGGTCGACCCGGGTGACGTCGATGTTCAGGCTGGACGGTTCGGCCCAGAAGTCGCCGGGGAAGTTGGCGTAGAAGAAGGTCCGGCCCAGGGTCTCGATTTCCGCATCGGTGCCTTCTGCCGAGCCCATGGCAATGGCCGCGGCATCGATCGCCGCTTGCAGCCGCGCCTCGGCCAGATAGCCGCGGGCGATGTCCACGCCCAGCCCGGCAACGGTCACCATCGGGATGGCGGCGATGCCGACATAGACCAGATAGCTGCCTTCGTCGGCTCTCCGGAAGCGGTGGAATGCGGCGGCGGTGCGCTTCAGCGCGTCAAAAATCCGTTCCATGGCAAACACCTTGGTTGCAGGGGGAGCCCCGAAGACGTGTCGTAGCCGTCTAGATCAGGGCACAAGGTATTCCGATTGATCCGAGGCGATTTGCCGGATCAGTCGCGGTCGTGCATAGGTCTCCTTGGAGAAGGTGATCTCTGCCGGGATGGTCACACCCAGCAGGGTGAAGTCACTCAGCCAGAGCGACTGGTACCGGTAGTTCATGCGCAGCATGATCAGCGCGTCGCCGGCACCACCCAGCGCGCCCGTCACCGCGCCGCCGGGCGAGGTGACCGTGTTGCCCGCGGCGGCATCCTCCGCCTCGTCGTCCGGAATTCGCAGATCGACGCCCGAGGGCGTGTTGATCATCGCACGCCAGGCCGCCCCGGCGGTCATATCCGGCACGCCGGTGGAATCGTCGAACGGGATGTGGGCGACGCTGATGTCGAAATCGGTCGCGAAGGGCTGCATCATCAGATTGGCAGCCGTCAGCAGATCCTGGATATCGGTGGCGTCCACCTCCTGTCGCTGGGCGATCAGGTCGGCGGCGGCCTGCGCCGTCATCGTGACCTTCCGGTCGATCATCATCATGTGCGACAGCGAGATGGTCATGAACAGGACCAGCACCAGGATCGGCATCATGAAGGCGAACTCGACCAGCGACGCCCCTTCGGAATCCTCGGCGAGCCGCCGCATCCGGCGGCCCAGCAGCCGGTCGACGCCGGCCCGAACGCGATCGCGCATCATCATCACAACGTCCTCGGGAACGGTTCGTTGCGGAACACGACGATCGACTGCATCGACAACCCGTTGCAGCCGCCCTCAGCCGCCGACTTCCAGTCGCGGCCGGCGTAGATCAGCGGGTTGGGAATGATCGGCTCGTAGGGGAAGACCACGGTCACCACGACGATTTCAGTCGGCTCGCCGATGTCGAAGCCCGGCGCGTCGATATCCCCGTCGGCGTTGCAGTTCACGCCCACGGTGGCGAGGTTGATGTCGTCGAAGACGCGCACGTCATAGGAGAGCTCGGCGCAATCGATCAGGATCAGCTCGTCGCACATGGCCTGTTCGAACAGCGCCCTCTGAGCGCTGACATCGAGGGCGGGCAGGGTGTTGAGAAAGATCTGACCGGTGCGGACGGCGCGCGACGCCTTGTTGGCGGCGGATTCCAGCAGCACGCTGGTGCCGAAGATCATCGCGACCTCGAAGATCGACAGCAGCACGGTGAAGAAGATCGGCGCGACCAGCCCGAATTCCAGGGCTGTGCCGCCGTCGTCGTCACGTGCGAAACCGCCGCGCCGCTTACCCCATCGCGGCCAGCGCATCGCATTGCGCAAGAAACTGATCGCCATCGATCCGATACCCCGAAAATGCGCTTACTACCGCCTTGGCAAGTAAACGCATCAATTTCTATACAGATCGTATAAATCTTGCCGGTAACCCATTAATTTTCTGTTAGGAATTACGGTTAACCTCCGGAAATGCGGACTTAAATTCGACCCACAATGTCTTGAAATATCGACGCGACTACCTATGGGGCGTCCCTCAGTCGCGGTGGCACGGGAGTCGCCGTCTTGCAACCAGCCGCAAATACCTCACGAAGCGTGCCAGCAAGACTTAAGAAATTGGTGAATCGCCATCGATCCGATCGGCGATTTCACACGCTTCCGGGATGGCGTGGGACCGTCGGGTGAAAGGGTCGGGGATGGTGGGCCCGGCAGGATTCGAACCTGCGACAACACCGTTATGAGCGGCGCGTTCTGACCACTGAACTACGGGCCCGCGATGCCCTTAATTGCCCAACGCAGCGGTCAGCACAAGAAAATTAGCAGCGTTCGGATGTCCGGACCCGGGCGATGGAATCGACGCAGAGAGCCTAATCCTCGGGGTCCGCCTGCTGGCGCCGGCGCTTCGCCTTGGCCTCGATCTCGCGGATGCGCTTGCGGGTCTCCAGCAGGGATTCGCCGATCTGCTCCAGCATCCGGTCGCCGCCCATGTCAATCTCGAACCGCAGGCACAGCAGCAGTTCCTCGCGCGGGCTCAGCCCGTCGACCAGACCGTCGATGCCGCTTTCGTCGGCGACGGCCTGGTCCATCGAGACCAGACCCTTGGCGATACCGATATGGGTGCGGACGTCCTTGACCGGCAGGCGCAGGTCCCGGGCCAGTTCCTCCGGTGACGGCTGCGCGCCGGATTGGCGGCGCAGCCGGGCGCTGGACCGGACCAGTTCCTTGATGATGTCGATCATCGGCGAGCGGCCCGCCGGTGCGGGATCAGGTGTCCAGGAACGACCTCAGCTTGCGCGAGCGGCTGGGGTGCTTGAGCTTGCGCAGCGCCTTGGCCTCGATCTGGCGGATGCGCTCGCGGGTGACCGAGAACTGCTGACCGACCTCCTCCAGGGTGTGGTCGGTGTTCATGCCGATGCCGAAGCGCATGCGCAGGACGCGCTCCTCGCGCGCGGTCAGGCTCGCAAGGACCCGCGTGGTGGTCTCGCGCAGGTTGGATTGGATCGCCGCGTCCAGGGGCTGGACAGCGTTCTTGTCCTCGATGAAGTCGCCCAGATGGCTGTCTTCCTCGTCGCCGATCGGCGTTTCGAGGGAGATCGGCTCCTTGGCGATCTTCAGGACCTTGCGGACTTTCTCCAGCGGCATCATCAGACGCTCGGCCAGCTCCTCCGGGGTCGGCTCGCGGCCGATCTCGTGCAGCATCTGGCGCGAGGTGCGGACCAGCTTGTTGATCGTCTCGATCATGTGCACCGGGATGCGGATGGTGCGCGCCTGATCGGCGATCGAGCGGGTGATCGCCTGGCGGATCCACCAGGTGGCGTAGGTCGAGAACTTGTAGCCGCGGCGGTACTCGAACTTATCCACCGCCTTCATCAGGCCGATATTGCCCTCCTGGATCAGGTCCAGGAACTGCAGGCCGCGGTTTGTGTATTTCTTGGCGATCGAGATCACCAGGCGGAGATTGGCCTCGACCATCTCCTTCTTGGCGCGGCCGGCCTCCTTCTCGCCCTTCTGCACCGTGGAGACGATGCGGCGGAACTCCGGCACCGGCAGGCCCGCGATATCGGCGATCTCGGCGATCTGGGTGCGGATATCGATGATGTCCTCGCCATGGCGCTCGGCGAACCGACCCCACTTGCCGTCCAGCTTGGAGACCCGCTCCAGCCAGCCCGGATCGAGCTCGTGGTGGAAGTAGTTGTTCAGGAAGGCCTCGCGCTGGATGCCGCGATCGGTCGCCCAGCGGAGCAGCCGGCCCTCATAGCCGACCAGGGTGCGGTTGAGGATGTAGAGCTGCTCGACCAGCTGCTCGATGCGGCCGTTGTTGAGGTGCACGCCCTCCATCTGCTCGACCAGCTCGGTCTTGAGCTTCTCGTACTTGGTGTCCGACTGCTTGGTCGGCGTCTCGCCCTTCTGCATCAGCGCCAGGCGCTGGTCCTGCAGCTTGTGCAGCTTGACGTAGGTCGCCTCGATCTTGTCGAACGTCTCGAGCACCTGCGGCTTGAGCTGCTCTTCCATCGCCGACAGGGACGGGCCACCCTCGTCGTCATCGGCATCGGCGTCGTTGTCGCCCTCGCCCTCGCCCTCGCTCTCGTCGGACTCTTCGTCCTCGGACTCGTCCTCCGACTCCGCCTTCACTTCCGGCGGGCCGCCGGCCGGTGCCTGGGTCGCGCCATCGGGACCGGCGCCGTAGGTGGCGTCCAGGTCGATGATGTCGCGCAGCAGCATCTTCCCGTCTTTCAGGGCGTTGTGCCATTCGATGATGGCGCGGATGGTCAGCGGCGATTCGCAGATGCCGCCGATCATCATCTCGCGGCCGGCCTCGATGCGCTTGGCGATGGCGATCTCGCCCTCGCGGGACAGCAGCTCCACCGAGCCCATCTCGCGCAGATACATGCGCACCGGATCGTCGGTGCGGCCGATCTCGTCATCGTCCAGATTGCCGGAGGCGCGGACCTCGCCCTCCGAACCGCTTTCGGCCGAGGCGACGTCGTCGGATTCCTCGTTCTCGACCACGTTGATGCCCATGGCCGAGAGCTGCGACATCACATCTTCGATCTTCTCGGAATCGGTCTTGTCCGGCGGCAGCACGGCGTTGAGCTGGTCGATGGTGATGTAGCCCCGCTCCTTGACCTTGCCGATCAGCTTCTTGATGTCCTGACCGGCGCTGTCCAAAAGCGGGCTGTCGCCCGATTCTTCGCGGCCTTCGGTCACATCCACCGCACTCGTCGCTTTCGTGGCCATTCGGTTACGTGCCCTTACGATCTCGAGAATCCAATGTCGTCATGCAAAAACGACGAAATCGGCGCAGGATCACGCCGCCGGCGCGCTCCGCTCCAATCTCTGTTCCAGAAAAATAGGTCGATTGCGGCCCCGGCCCAGGCACGGGACCTGTCACGCACATTCTGGATCGTCGCCTTCGCTCCCACCCGTTCGGACTGGAAGGCCAATCGTCGCGCCGGATTGGGCTCCGACGTCTCCTGGCCCAGTACACACTCCGCAGCCCGGATCCCGGACTGTGCCTGAATTGCCTCCAGCCGTCGCCAGACGGCGCGACTCTGCGCGCGCCTGATCGAGCAATGCCGCCGGCCCGACCCGCGAAGCGACCGTGTATACCCGGTCACAGCACGGCCGGTCCAGGCCGCAGACCCGCCCGGCTTGGCAAAAGTGGCGACGATAGGTGGCCGAATCAAGCCCCGGAATTGTGGAAATGCCGGCAATCCCTGTGCTATCGCGCGGTCCCTTGCCTACGGAAACGAAGGCCGCGATGCGAATCCACGGCCGTCTGTCCAGGAATTCCTTAGGATTCCTGGCCTTTCGACCCATCGCGGTCTCGCGACCTTTTGCGATCAAGCCGTCGCAGCGCCTTCTTCTCGATGGCGTGAATCCGGTCCATGATCGTTCGAAACCGCTGCTCGACGTCTTCCGGCGGAGCACCTTTTTCGGCTTCCATGCCGAATCGCATCTTCAGCGCGCGCCGCTCCCGATCCGTCAGTGACGCCAGCATCCGGACAGCGCGCCTCTGAAAATGCCGTTCGAAATCCTGATCGTCGGCATCGCTGGCATGGCCCGGCTCATCCTCGACGATCTCGATGCCCATGTGATTGAGCTGCGTGACGACCTCCAGGATCCGTTCCGCGTCCCCGGGCCATTCCAGAACCGAGCACAATTCTCCGATCGTCACGTAGCCACGCTGATTGATCCACCCGATCAGGCCTTTGATGCCGCGCCCGTCGCCGCTTGGCGACAAACCGCTCCCAGCACTGCCCATCGCATCGCTCCCGATCCGGTCCGTCCGGCCATGGGAACGCCGTCCCCCGCCGGCTGGCGAAATCTGGGTGCAAAACGCAGATCACCAAGGAGTTTTTCAGAACGCGTCCGGATCGTCGCTCTCAACGCCACTGAGCTCCGCCTGAAGCGCCAGGACGCGGTCGGAATTGACTTCGGTCGTATCCGCGCCGAGCGCCCGGCCGGCCTGCCGCAATTCCTCCTGGAGCCTTTCCTGTTCCACGCGCCGCGAAATCTCGATCCAGGCCGACCGGGCCTGATCGAGGGAGGCCGACCGCCGGGCCCGTGGCTCGACGGTAAACAGGCGATCGGTCAGCAGCCGGTCCAGATTGCCCTGATGCCCGGACTCGCAGAGGCCCGCATAGAGGGCTGCCGCCTCGATGCCGGGCTCATCGGTCAGCCGCGCAACCACCTCACGGCGCGTCGTCGCCAACCCGTCATCGGGGACATCGACCGTCACGAACCATTCCGCGACCTCTTCGAACAGGGCCGGGTGGTTGATCAGGATCGCCAGCAGGGTGAGCGTGCGGAACTCGCCCCGCGCCGGCCTCCGGGCCGCCGGGCCGGATACCCGTTCCGGCGCCCGGCCGCGATGCCGGTCCCCATTTCGCGCGCCGCGGCCGCCGCCCCAGGGAAACGCTTCCCGCATCCGAGACTGGATGAAGCTCCGGTACTGGTCGCGGACGGTCGGGTCGGCGATGGCGTTTGCCTCGCGGATCAGCGCGGCGTTCAATCCGGCCTTGCCCTCCGGCGTGTCAGTGTCCTGAACGGTCAGGGCCCGCTGCCACAGCACCTCCGACAGCGGCAGCGCCGTTTCCAGCACCGATCGCATGGCGGCACTGCCGCCATTGGCGATCAGCGTGTCCGGGTCCTCGCCCGCCGGCAGGTAGGCGATGCGGACCGACTGATCGGGCTCCAGCAGCGGCAGGGCGCGGTCGGCGGCGCGCCAGGCGGCGCGACGGCCGGCCTCGTCGCCGTCGAAGCACAGCACCGGGGTCTTGGTGATCTTCCACAGCTCCTTGAGCTGCGCCTCGGTCAGCGCGGTACCCAGCGGCGCCACCGCCCCCTGGAATCCGGCGCGGACCAGGGCGATCACGTCCATGTAACCCTCGGCGACCACGACGCTGTGGCCCTGATGGGCGGTCTTGCGGGCCCGCGCCTGGCCGTAGAGCAACTGGCCCTTGTGGAACAGGGCGTGGTCGGGGCTGTTGATGTATTTCGGCCCGTCGCCCTCCAGGATGCGGCCGCCAAAGGCGACCACCCGGCCGCGCCGGTCCTCCACCGGGAACATCACCCGGTTGCGGAAGAAGGCGTAGGGGCTGCGCCCATCCTCGGGGCGCCTGGCCAGGCCGACCTCGAGGATGGCGTCGATCTCGAAACCGTCGCCCTTCAGCGCCGTGACCAGGGCCTGGCTGTCGGCCGGGGCGTAGCCCAGCCGGAACTGCGCCAGGGTCGCATCGTCCAATCCACGCTCATAGAGATAGGTCAGCGCCGTCCGGCCGCCGGGCTTGCGCAGGCTGGCCTGGAAGAAGGCGCAGGCCGCCTCGGTCAGATCATGCAGGCCGCGCTGGCGCTCGAACCGGGCCTGGTCCTCCGGAGTCGGCTGTGGCACCGCCATGCCGGCGCGCGCCGCCAGATGCTCCACCGCCTCCATGAAGGGCAGGTTCTCATGCTCGCGCAGGAAGCTGATGACGTCGCCATGGGCGCCGCAGCCGAAGCAGTGGTAGAAGCCCTTCTGGTCGTTGACCGTGAAGCTGGGCGTCTTTTCCTTGTGGAACGGGCACAAGCCCTTGAATTCGTGCCCCGCCCGGGTCAGGCGGACCCGGCTTCCGACGATCTCGGAGACCGGCACCCGGCTGCGCAGCTCGTCCAGGAAATCCGGCGGTAGGGGCATGCGAATAGGGCTCCTTCGTGAGCGGAGCCTACCCTAGGCCAGGGCTGATTTCACCAATCCGCTCGCCTTGGTGAAGTCCATGCGGCCGGCATAGCGGGTCCGAAGCTCGGCCATGGTGCGGCCCATATCCTTCAGCCCCTTGGCGCCGACATCGGCGATCACCGATGCCACCGCCTGCTCGATGGAGCTTTCGTCCATCTGCTCCGGCAGGAAGCGCTCGATGACGGTGACCTCCTCGCGCTCGCCCTCGGCCAGGTCCAGCCGGCCGCCCTGCTCGTAGAGGGCGATGCTCTCCTGGCGCTGGCGGATCATGGTCTGCAGCAGAGCCAGGATCTCGTCATCGCCGATGCCATCCGTCACGCCCTTGCTCCGCGCCGCGATGTCGCGGTCCTTCAGGCATGCCAGTATCAATCTCAAAGTCGAAACGGCGCGCTTCTCCTGGGCCTTGATGGCCTCGGTCAGCGCCTCGTTCAGCCGCGGGCGGATCATCGTTCAACCTCTTCCGGTCGGCTTGTCGTGAGGCCGGCTACCATAGCCAAATCGCATTTTCGGCGCAAACAACAAGACTCCACTCAACTTATTGAAATCAAACACTTTAACTTATTGACCATCGCGCGGAGCCTGGCGCGGACGGCGCGGGGCGGAGCGTGTAAAGGGTTGGCGGATCGCGGTCAACCATGCTTTATCACGCCGCGACCGAACCCAGCCGTACCCCGGACCGACTTCATGAGCGACCGCCTTGCCGCGCCGATCGACCTGAGCCAGCAGGCGCCGCCCCCCGGCGCCACCGGTGCGCTGGTGCTCGCCGACGGCACGGTGCTGTGGGGATATGGGCTCGGCGCCACCGGCCAGTCGGTCGGCGAAGTCTGCTTCAACACCTCCATGACGGGTTACCAGGAGATTCTCACAGATCCGTCATATGCCGGTCAGATCATCAACTTCACCTTCCCCCATATCGGCAATGTCGGGGCCAATCCCGAGGACATCGAGACGACCACCGCCGCGGTGCGCGGGCTGGTCCTGCGGGTCGACATCACCGAGCCGTCGAACTGGCGCGCCACCCGGCACCTGGACGACTGGCTGAAGGCCAACGACCTGGTGGGCCTGAGTGGCGTCGACACCCGCCGCCTGACCCGCCGCATCCGCGACGCGGGCGCGCCGACCGGCGTGGTGGTGCACGCACCGGACGGCCGCTTTGACCTCGCCGCGATCCAGGCCCGGGCCGCCGAATGGCCCGGGCTGGAGGGCATGGACCTGGCCGCGGAGGTCTCCTGCCGCCAGACCTATACATGGGACGAGACGCCCTGGGCGGCCGAGGGCGGCTATGGCCGGATGGAAGCGCCGACCCGGCATGTGGTGGCGATCGACTTCGGCGCCAAGCGCAACATCCTGCGCTGCCTCGCCGGCCTCGGCTGCCGGGTGACGGTGGTGCCGGCCGATGCCGGCCCGGAGGAGATCCTGCGCCACCAGCCCGACGGCATCTTCCTGTCGAACGGCCCCGGCGACCCGGCGGCGACCGGCGCCTACGCCATCCCGACGGTCCGGGCGCTGCTGGAGACCGGGTTGCCGATGTTCGGCATCTGCCTCGGCCACCAGATCCTGGCGCTGGCGCTGGGGGCGAAGACTGAGAAGATGCATCTCGGCCATCGCGGCGCCAACCACCCGGTCAAGGACCTGACCACCGGCAAGGTCGAGATCACCAGCCAGAACCACGGCTTCGTCGTCTCCGACGCCAGCCTGCCGGACGGCGTCACGCCCTCCCATGTCAGCTTGTTCGACGGCTCCAACGAGGGCCTCTCGGTCGAAGGCCGCCCGGTCTTCTCCGTGCAGTACCACCCGGAGGCCTCGCCCGGGCCGACCGACAGCCACTACCTCTTCCAGCGCTTCGTCGACCTGATCGACGCGGCCTCGACCGGCCGTAGCTAGGGCGACGCCCATGGGTTCCGCGATCGACAGCGCCGCGCTCAGCCTGCCCGTGCTGATGGCGCATTCGGCGCTGACGCTACTGATGTTCGTGGTCGGGCTGACGATCTATGTCTGGGTCACGCCGCATCGGGAATTCGCCCTGGTTCGGCAGAACAACGCGGCCGCCGCCGTGGCGCTGGGCGGCGCCATGCTGGGCCTCGCCATCCCGCTGGCCGCGGCGATGGCCAACAGCGTCAACATCTGGGAGATCGCGATCTGGGGCGGCGTGGCGCTGATGCTGCAGTTGATCGCCTTCAAGATCGTCGACCTGCTGATGCGCGACCTGGGCAAATCCATCGAAGAAGGCCAGATCGCACCGGCCCTGGTGCTGGCCGCCGCCAAGATCTCCGTCGCGCTGGTCAACGCGGCGGCGATGTCCTGACGCCCCATGGACCGGTCCACCTGGATCGCCATCATCCTGTTGGTCGTCGTCGTCATCGGCGGCGGCATCTGGGAGCAGATGCCGAGCGGCGCAGGCGGGCTGTTTTTCGATCCGGGCCAATCGCTGCGCCGCGGCGGCGCCGAGCAACCGGCCGTCAGCGTCGACACCGAGGCGTTTGTCCGCCAGGTCCCGGCACCGCCGGCGCCGCGCCTGCGCACCCAGCTGGTGATCGAGCGCGAGGGCCAGCCCAGGCGCGGCGGCACCTTCATCGGCACCGCCTGGGCCCTGACCGCCAGCGATGCCTGGCTCAGCGCCCGCCATGTCACCGACGGCTGCCGCCGGCTCAGCTTCCTGGGCGGCGGCGGGCTGCCGGCGGCGACCGGCCACCCGACCTCGGACATCAGTGCCATCTCGCTCGGCCGCCGTCACGGCGACGCCCTGGAGTTGAGCCGCGACCCGCTGACCTCCGGCGAGGATGTCTACCTGATCGGATTCCCGTCCGGCAATGCCGCCGCCGTCTACGGCACGGTGACCGGCACCGGCGTGCTGGACCATCGATCCCTGGGCCATCGCGAGACCATCGTGGTGGTCGCCCAGCGCAAGCGGGTGCCGTCCGGCTCCGCCGATCTGGGCGGCATCAGCGGCGGCCCGGTGCTCGACGCCGACGGCAACGTGGTCGGCACGGTGATCGGCGGCTCGGCCCGACGGGCCCGCAGCATCATCAGCATCGAGCGTAATGTCGCCTGGCTTGCCGCGACCGCCGGCAGCGCGGGTGAGGAGAGCCTTGGCGGGGGCGAACCGCCGCTGCCGCTGACGCCGGCCAATTTCGCCCGCGCGACGGCGCCCCTGCTGGCTCGCGGCCCGGTCCGTGTCGTCCGCTGTGACCGCTAGCCCTGGCCCGTCGCGTTGAGTCCGCCACGCCCCCTGCCGCCCTGCCTGAAGGGCCGATCGGTCCGCGTCGCCCTGGTCGAGGATGCCGACGCCGCCGCGCTGAAAGACTTCCACGACCGCAACCGCGACCATCTCCAGCACTGGATGCCGCCGCTGCCCAAGGGCTTCTACACGCTGGACTATTGGCGGCGGTGGTCGGCGGGTGCTGCCGGGCTGTTCGAGCAGGACCGCGCCGTGCGCATGACCATCCGTCCCGTCGACGACCCGACGGGGCCGGTCCTGGGACAGGTCAATCTCAACAACATCGTGCGCGGCGCCTTCCAGGCGGCGCATCTCGGCTATCACCTGGACCGCGAGGCGGAGGGTCGGGGGCTGATGACCGAGGCGCTGTCCCTGGTGATCGGCTACGCCTTCGGCTCGTTCCGGCTGCACCGGCTGATGGCCGGCTATGTCGTCGGCAATGCTCGCAGCGCCAAGGTGCTGGCCAGGCTCAACTTCCGCGTCGAGGGCATCGCCAAGGGCTATCTCTATATCGACGGCGCCTGGCGCGACCACGTGCTGACCGCCCTGACCGACCCCTCCGACCGGCCGCCGGCGCCTCTGAAGGGCTGAACACAGCCATCCGAAGGGCTGGCGCGCGGGCCCGCGCATCACTATAAGAACGCCGGCCCGATTAGCCGGCCGGCGGACGTGTGCGAACAACAGGAAGTTTGAACCACAGAGACACAGAGGCACAGAGAACCAAAAATGTAGGCCACTGGTGCGGTCCAGGCCGGGTAGCAACCCTTGGCGGGCATGCCTCAGTGAAGAAGATCGGGCAAACGAACGCGAGAAGATGACCGAAACTAGAGACCCGATCACCGATCGCATCATCGGTCTGGCGATTGAGGTTCATAGGGCCTTGGGGCCAGGTCTCCTGGAATCGGCTTATGAAGAATGCCTATGCTACGAGCTTGATAATCATAAGATTCCTTTCATCCGCCAAGTTCCGCTGCCGGTCGTCTACAAATCGGTTCGGCTGGAATGCGGCTACCGAATGGACTTGGTCGTCGCAGACCAGACGGTCGTCGAACTGAAGACAGTCGAACGACTATTACCGATCCACGAGGCGCAATTGTTGACCTACCTGAAACTCAGCGGAATTCGGACCGGCTTATTGATGAATTTCAATGCCGCAGTTCTGAAAGACGGCATCAGGAGGCGTGTCCTGGGATGACCGCTCTCTTCCGTTGTTTCTCTGTGTCTCTGTGCCTCTGTGGTTCATCCCTTTTGTTTGGCCGGCGAACCAATGCCTAAGCGTACCGACATCGCCTCCATCGCCATCATCGGCGCCGGCCCGATCGTCATCGGCCAGGCCTGCGAGTTCGACTATTCCGGCGCCCAGGCCTGCAAGGCGCTGAAGCAGGAGGGCTACCGGGTCATCCTGGTGAATTCCAACCCGGCGACGATCATGACCGATCCGGAGCTGGCCGACGCCACCTATGTGGAGCCGATCACTCCGGAGATCGTCGCCCGCATCCTGGAGGCCGAGTGCCCCGACGCCCTGCTGCCGACCATGGGCGGCCAGACCGCGCTCAACACCGCCATGGCGCTGCACGAGGACGGCACGCTGGAGCGCCTCGGCATCGAGCTGATCGGCGCCAAGCCCGATGTCATTGCCAAGGCCGAGGACCGGCTGCTGTTCCGCCAGGCCATGGACCGCATCGGACTTGAATCGCCGCGCAGCCGGCTGGTGGAGAGCCGCGCGGAGGCCGAGGACGCGCTGGAGGCGGTCGGCCTGCCGGCGATCATCCGGCCCTCCTTCACGCTGGGCGGCTCCGGCGGCGGCATCGCCTACAACCGCAATGAATATGAGGAGATCGTCCGCACCGGCCTCAGGCTGAGCCCGGTGCAACAGGTGCTGGTCGAGGAATCCGTCCTCGGCTGGAAGGAATACGAGATGGAGGTGGTGCGGGACAACGCCGACAACTGCATCATCATCTGCTCCATCGAGAACGTCGACCCGATGGGCATCCATACCGGCGACTCGATGACCGTCGCCCCGGCCCTGACCCTCACCGACAAGGAATACCAGCGCCTGCGCAACGCCTCGATCGCGGTGCTGCGGGAGATCGGCGTCGACACCGGCGGCTCCAACGTCCAGTTCGCGGTCAACCCGGACAATGGCCGGCTGGTGGTCATCGAGATGAACCCGCGGGTCTCGCGCTCCTCGGCCCTGGCCTCGAAGGCTACGGGCTTCCCGATCGCCAAGGTCGCCGCCCGGCTGGCGGTCGGCTACACGCTCGACGAGCTGGACAACGACATCACCCGGGTGACGCCGGCCAGCTTCGAGCCGACCATCGACTATGTCGTCACCAAGATCCCGCGCTTCACCTTCGAGAAGTTCGCCGGCGCCGACCCGCTGCTGACCACCTCGATGAAGTCGGTCGGCGAGGCAATGGCGATCGGCCGCACCTTCCAGGAGAGCCTGCAGAAGGCGTTGCGCTCCATGGAGACCGGCCTGACCGGGCTGAACGAGGTGGAGATCCCCGGCTATGCCGACGAGGAGGATCCCAACCTGATCCGCGCGGCGCTCTCCCGGCCGACCTCCGACCGCATCCTGGTGATCGCCCAGGCGATGCGTCTCGGCCTGCCGCGCGACGTGGTCCAGGCCGCCTGCCGCTTCGACCCTTGGTTCCTGGACCAGATCGCAGAGTTGGTCGAGACCGAACAGTCGCTGGCCCGAGACGGGCTGCCGACCGGCACCCGCGACTGGCTGAAATTGAAGAAGATGGGCTTCTCCGACGCCCGGCTCGCCGAACTCACCGGCATGGCCGAAACGGCGGTGGCGGCGCGGCGGCGGGAGGCGGAGGCGCTGCCCGTCTACAAGCGCATCGACACCTGCGCGGCCGAGTTCGCCAGCGCCACCCCCTACATGTACGGATGCTACGAGGGCAACGGCCTGACGCCACCGGAATGCGAGGCCGATCCCAGCACCCGCGACAAGGTCATCATCCTGGGCGGCGGCCCGAACCGTATCGGCCAGGGCATCGAGTTCGACTATTGCTGCGTGCACGCCGCCTATGCCCTGCGCGAGGGCGGCTTCGAGACCATCATGGTCAACTGCAATCCGGAGACCGTGTCGACCGATTACGACACCTCCGACCGGCTGTATTTCGAGCCGCTGACCGCCGAGGACGTCATCGAACTGGCGCGGGTCGAGCAGTCCTCCGGCCGGCTGCTGGGAGTCATCGTGCAGTTCGGCGGCCAGACGCCGCTGAAGCTGGCGCACGATCTGGAGGCGGCCGGGATCCCCATCCTCGGCACGCCCAAGGATGCCATCGACCTGGCGGAGGATCGGGAGCGGTTCAAGGACCTGCTGGTCCGGCTCGGCCTCACCCAGCCGGCCAACGGCATCGCCCGATCGGTCGACGAGGCCGAGGCGATCGCCGCGGAGATCGGTTATCCGGTGCTGATCCGCCCCTCCTATGTGCTCGGCGGCCGGGCCATGGAGATCGTCCATGACCGCGACAGCCTGCACCGCTACATGGGCACCGCCGTGAAGGTCTCCGGCAAGACTCCGGTGTTGATCGACAGCTACCTGCAGGGCGCCATCGAGGTCGATGTCGACGCGGTCTCCGACGGCGAGACGGTCTATGTGGCCGGCATCATGGAGCATATCGAGGAGGCCGGTATCCATTCGGGCGACAGCGCCTGCGCCCTGCCGCCGCATTCCCTCGACCGCGCCGTGATCGCCGAGATCGAGCAGCAGACCCGCCAACTCGCCGACGGACTCGGCGTGGTCGGGCTGATGAACGTGCAGTTCGCCGTCAAGGACGGCACGGTCTACATCATCGAAGTCAATCCCCGCGCCAGCCGCACCGTGCCCTTCGTCGCCAAGGCGACGGGGACGCCGATCGCCAAGATCGCCGCCCGCGTGATGGCCGGCGCCAAGCTCGGCGACTTCGCCCTGACCGGCCCGACGCCGCCGCACACGGCGGTCAAGGAGGCGGTCTTCCCCTTCGCCCGCTTCCCAGGCGTCGACACGCTGCTGGGGCCGGAGATGAAGTCGACCGGCGAGGTGATGGGGTTGGACCGCGACTTCGGCCGCGCCTTCGCCAAGGCGCAGCTCGGCGCCAGCGTGGTGCTGCCGGAAACGGGCACGGTCTTCCTGTCGGTGCGCAACCAGGACAAGGACGCCATCGTGCCGCTGGCCCGCACGCTGAACGGCATGGGCTTCTCCCTGATCGCCACCAGCGGCACCACCGACCATCTGACCGCCGCCGGCCTGCCGGTGACCCGCATCAACAAGGTGCTGGAAGGCCAGCCGCATGTGGTCGACGCGATGATCAATGGCGACGTGCAGCTGGTGTTCAACACCACAGATGGTGCCCAGGCGATCCGCGACAGCTTCAGCTTGCGCCGCACCGCGCTGGTCAATAACATCCCGTATTACACAACCGTGGCAGGCGCAGGCGCTGCGGTCGAGGCGATCGCCGCCCTGAAAGCCGGTCGTCTTGAAGTTGCCCCGTTGCAGTCTTACCTTCGCGGAGCGAATTGAATTGGACGGGGCCCGACGCGCAAGCGCCGGGAGCGCCCGTCTATTACGTTGAGCAAGGCTCGCAGAGGCTGAAATCTATGGAAAAAGTGCCTATGACGGCGGCGGGTTACAGCCGCCTTCAGGAGGAGCTGAAGCATCTGAAGTCGGTGGAGCGGCCGGCGGTGATCCGGGCGATCGCCGAGGCGCGCGAACACGGCGACCTGTCTGAGAATGCAGAGTACCAGGCGGCGCGGGAGCGCCAGAGCTTCATCGAAGGCCGCGTTATGGAGCTGGAGGACCGCATCTCGCGGGCCGACGTCATCGACGTGCAGGCGCTGTCCGGCGACAGCGTCAAGTTCGGCGCCACGGTCAAGCTGGCGGATGAGGACACCGACGAGGAAGCCACTTATCAGATCGTTGGGCAGGACGAATCCGATATCAAGGCCGGCCGCCTGTCGATCACCGCACCGCTGGCCCGCGGCCTGATCGGCAAATCGGTCGGCGACGTGGTCGAGGTGACCACGCCCAACGGTTCCAAATCCTATGAGGTGATGGACATCCAGTTCGTCTGAGCTGGCTGTCCATCAGGCCCTGCACTCAGCGCCGGCGAGCCCTCACCCGGCTCGCTCTGCTCGCCACCCTCTCCCAGGGGGAGAGGGTATTCAGTGTTGGCCTACCAAACCCTCTCCCCCTGGGAGAGGGTGGACTGCCGGAGGCAGGCCGGGTGAGGGCTTTCGGTGCTGAATTCGGCCTTTGAAGAGGGTGCCGATCCCCGCCGAACCGCTACTCCGCCACGTCGTGATTGCCCTGGGGCACGTCGATCGGCACGCCGGGCAGGTTCTTGCCGGTGCGGATCGCCAGCGCCGACTTCACATGGCTGACGCTCGGGGCCGAGGTCAGCTGGGTGGTCAGGAACTTCTGATAGGCGTCCCAATCCTCCGCCACGACCTTCAGCAGGAAATCGGTCTCGCCGGCCAGCATGTGGCATTCCCGGACCAGCGGCCAGGTCGCCACCAGATCCTCGAACTTGCGCAGATCCGATTCCGCCTGGCTGCTCAACCCGACCTGGGCGAAGACGGTGACACCGAAGCCCAGCGCCTCGGAGTTGACGTCGGCATGGTAGCCGCGGATGAACCCGGCCTCCTCCAGCGCCCGCACCCGGCGCAGGCAGGGCGGTGCCGAGATGCCCGCCCGTTTGGCCAGCTCCACATTCGTCATGCGTCCGTCACTCTGAAGATCCCGCAGAATCCTGCGGTCGATACGGTCCAATTTCACACGACGCATGGGGTTTTCTCTCGAAACAAGGAGGGGGTGTTTGCGAAATGTTATTACCCAACTTGCCCCGGGACGCAAGACCGAAAGCCGGCCGACCGGCCCGTTTCGCAACTTGCGAATGGCCGGATGGCGGTCGATAGTGCCCGCCGATTCGTCTGAAAATTCCGGCCGGGGAACGCCGTGACCATCAACAGTTGCTGGGTGATCACCGACGGCAAGCCGGGCATGGAGAACCAGTGCCTCGGCCTGGCCGAGGCGCTTGGCGTGACGCCGGAGATCAAGCGGATCTCGCTGCGCCCGCCCTGGCGTCAGCTCTCGCCCTATTTCCGCGCCTTCCTGCGCTTCGCGCCGGCCTCCGACTGCGCCGACATCGCGCCGCCCTGGCCCGATCTGGTGATCGCCAGCGGCCGCCAGAGCGTGCCGGTGGGCCTGCGCGTCCGGCGCACCAGCCGGGGCCGGACCTTCCTGGTGCAGATCCAGGACCCGGTGATCGACCCGGCGCATTTCGACATGGTCATCGTGCCGCGGCACGACCGGGTGCGCGGCGAGAACGTCCTTGTCACCACCGGCTCCATGCATCGGGTGACCGCCGATCAGCTCTCCCGGGCGGCGGAGCAGTACCGCGATCGCCTGGCGCATCTGCCGGCCCGCAAGGTGGCTGTGCTGATCGGCGGCGACAATGCGGTCTACCGGCTGACGCCGGCCCTGATGCGCCGCCTGTCCGACCAGCTCGCCGCCTTGGCGCGCGAGCAGGATGTCGGCCTGATGGTCACGCCCAGTCGCCGCACCGGCCCCGCCAACGAGGCGATGCTGCGCGAGTCGCTCGCAGGTTTGCCGGCGGAGATCTGGGACGGCACCGGCGAGAACCCCTATTTCGCCTATCTCGGACTGGCCGACGCCATCATCGCCACCGCCGACAGCGTCAACATGGTCTCGGAAGCCGCCGCGACCGGCCGGCCGGTGCATATCGTCGAACTGGAAGGCGGTTCGGCGAAGTTCTCGGCCTTCCACCAGAGCATGCGGGACGCCGGCATCACCCGGCCGTTCACCGGCGTGCTGGACTCCTGGGACTACGCGCCACCGGAAGAAACCCGGCGGGCGGCGGCGGAAATCCAACGCAGGATGGCGGAGCGGGAGGCCGACCAAGCGGCCTGATCCCGACCCGCACCTCTTGCCGCGGCGGCGCCGATCGGCGGACGTCGTCCTGAAACATGGCCGGCCTATCACCGGTGCCGCACAGCCTGAAGAGACTCCGATGGAGATACGCACAGCCACCGCCGCGGACGCGCCGGCCATCGCCGCGATCTACGCGCCCATCGTCCGCGAGACAGCGATCTCGTTCGAATCCAGCCCGCCGACCGCCGACGAGATGAAAGCGCGCATCGCCAAGACCCAGGAAACCCATCCCTGGCTCGTCGCCGTCGAGGACGGCGCGATCCTGGGCTACGCCTATGCCTCGCAGTTCCGCGCCCGCGCCGCCTATCGCTGGACCACCGAGGTCAGCGCCTATGTGGATGCGACCGCCCGCAAGGGCGGCATCGGGCGGGCGCTCTACCAGCGGCTTCTGGCCATCCTGCGCCGGCAGAACTTCCACACCGCGCTGGCCATCATCACCTTGCCGAACACGGCCAGCGTTGGCTTCCACGAATCCTTCGGGTTCGAGCCCGCCGGCACACTGCGCGAGGTCGGGTTCAAGTTCTCGGCCTGGCACGACGTCGGAACGTTGCGGCTGGCCCTGTCCGACCCGGGCGACTCGCCGCCTGAGCCGATCCCGTTTCCGGAGCTGTCCGAACGCTGAACGCCCATCGGGTCGCGTTGCGTTTGGCCGTGCCGTCCCGCATAGTTGCGCTTTCGCCATCCACGGCAACCTCTCGCGCTTTTCAGGGAGGCAACACGACATGGACACGTCCAATCGCTACCCGACACGTCGGGCCATCCGGGTGAAATCCGCGCTCGCCGTCGCCGCATTTCTGATGGCCGCGCCCGGCGCTGCTTTGGCGACGACCGAAGGCAGCCGCACGCTGCCCTGTTCGCCGCCGGTCTCCGGCGACGCGTTGGCCACCTACGATACCGCCGACATCGAGGGTTTCAGCCCGGTGAGCTTCGCGTCGGACACGTTCGCGCTGGAGCCCGAAAGCCGCCATATCCTCAACGAGCTTGGCAATGCGCTGCATTCCGACGCGCTCGGCGGCTACCGCTTCGCCGCCGTCGCCCATGTGGAGTCGCTGGGCGACCCGTCACGGGAAAAGAAGGCGACCGTGCTGATGGCGACCGCCGTTGCCGACTATCTCATCGACCTGCGGGACATCGATCCGCAGCGACTCGCCTGGTCGGCCTGTGGCGCGACGCAGCCGCGTGCTGACGGTGCCACGGGCGAGACGGCCGACCGTCGGGTGGTGATCGTCAATCTCGGAGCCCGCTAGCCGCGCTTCCGGCACGCGCACTCCGCGAGGCGCGAGGGTTCCCGATTGACCTTGCGCGCAGGCCGCCATACATGATGCGCGTTCCCTGCCCATCAGTGTTGGTGGTTCCACCATGACCGTGGCCGTTGCCTCGCAGCTCGATCTCGACCGTTTCCGGGACACACCGCTGCAATCCGATCCGTTCCCCTATCTCATCGTCCCCGGCTTTCTGAAATCCGAGGCCATGGCGGACGTGAACGCCGATTATCCGGAGATCGACAAGCCGGGCAGCTTCCCTGTCTCCGAACTGCGCTACGGCCCGGCCTTTACCCGGCTGCTGGACGAGCTGAACGGCCCGGAGATGACCGCGGCCTTCGCCGAGAAGTTCTCCATCGACCTGACCGACCACCCGATCATGATCACCGTGCGCGGCCAGTGCCGCACCAAGGACGGGCAGATCCACACCGACAGCAAGACCAAGATCATCACCGTCCTGCTGTACATGAACTCCGGCTGGGAGGCCGATGGCGGCCGGCTGCGCCTGCTGCGCTCCGGCGACGATCTGGAGGACATGGTGGCCGAGGTGCCGCCGGAGGAAGGCACTCTGCTGGCCTTCCTGAACGGGCCGACCGCCTGGCACGGCCACAAATCCTTCACCGGCCAGCGCCGCACCATCCAGCTCAACTGGGTCACCGACCAGGGCGTCGTGGACCGCGAGCAGGCCCGCCACCGCTTCAGCGCCAAGGTCAAGCGCCTGAACCCCTTCGCCTGAGACCGGGCCGCCGGCCGCCGCAACATCCGGGTGGTTGCGTCGGATCGCTCCTGATTATCTCGCACCGAACGGCAACACGGGATCAGGAGCACACCATGACCATGCTGAGCGGCAAGACCGCCATCGTTACCGGAGCAAGCTCGGGCATCGGGCGCGCCACGGCGCTGCTGTTCGCGCGGGAAGGCGCCAATGTCGTCGTCTCGGCGCGACGCCAGGCGGAGCTGGACGCGCTCGTGGACGAGATCGCCTCGGACGGCGGCCGCGCCGTCGCCTATGCCGGCGACGTGCGGGAGGAGGCCTGCGCCGAAGCGCTGGTCGCCCTGGCGACCGAGACCTTCGGCGGCCTCGACATCGCGTTCAACAACGCCGGCACCATGGGAGCCATGGGGCCCGCCCCCGAGGTGTCGCTGTCCGGCTGGCGTGACACCCTCGACACCAACCTGACCGGCCCGTTTCTCTGCGCCAAGCACCAGCTGCCGGCGATGGTCGCCCGTGGCGGCGGCTCGCTGATCTTCACCTCGACCTTCGTCGGCCACACGGTGGGTTTTCCCGGCATGGCCGCCTATGCCGCCAGCAAGGCCGGGCTGATCGGGCTGACCCAGGTGCTGGCGGCCGAATTCGGGCCCCAAGGCATCCGGGTCAACGCCATCCTGCCCGGCGGCACCGACACCCCCATGGGGCACTCGGTCGCGGACACGCCGGAGACCGCGGCCTACGTGGAGAACCTGCACGCGCTGAAGCGCATCGCCAGGCCGGAGGAGATCGCCCGATCGGTGCTGCATCTGGCCTCGGACGCCGCCAGCTTCATGACCGGCGCGGCCATGCTGGTCGATGGCGGCGTGTCGATCGCGCGGACCTGACGCCGCGGGCTTCGGCCGCCATGCCGCGTCCCGGTAGGACGAACACGATTTCCTTCGCGTCGGCGGGGGCGGGCGGTATAACACCGCCCACCCACCGTCCCTTCGCTTCCGGAATGCAGGACGTCCATGGCACTCAACATCCAGACGTTTTCCAACACCAGTGGCGGCTCGGCACTGTTCAAGGCGCTCGGCCATCCCGAGGCGGCCCCGAAGGCGGAGGCGCTGATCGCCCGCCTGGCCGGCGCCGGGCCCGTCGCGGTCTACGACCCTCTGGGCCAGTTGGAGACCTTCGCCGCGCTGAACGACCTGTCCGGCGTCTCCGTCGCCGGCGTCTTCGTCCAGGACATCACCCGCATCGGTGAGACCTTGCTGGGCCAGTCCTCCCGGCCGGTGAGCGAGCTGAAGGGCTGCGGGGCGTCGGTCGTGCTGGTCACGGCCTTCGATTCCGGCCGGCTGATCGACCAGATCCGACACCTGGTCCCCGATGGCGCCGATGTGCTGAGCCTGGACGAGATGCGCGTGCCCGACGCGCTGCTGACCAACAAGCGGCAGTATCTGGCGCCGATCAACTTCGCCACCAACTTCGCCTTCTTCCGCGAGGGCGGCGGTCACCATACCCGTCTGGTCACCGCCAATTACTGGGGCGGCTACGGGGCGAAGGACGCGCGCTTCTGGATGACGCTGTTCGACGAGTCCGGTGCGCGCCTGGCCACCTGGGAGCAGCCGCTGGGCGGCCCCAACGCCACCATCGTCATCGACAGCGCCGAGGTGCGCGCCGAGCACGGGCTCGGAGACTTCACCGGCCAGCTTTTCGTGCATGTGGTCGGCGGCGCCGGCCACGACATCGTCAAATACGCGCTCGACACCTATGGCGACGAGCCCTCTGTGCTCTCCTGCACCCATGACGCCAATGCCTGGCCCTCCGACCACTATGCCGGCCTGCCGGCCCCGCGCGACGGCGAGACAGTCGTGCTCTGGGTGCAGAACAGCCATCCCAGCGCCATTCCGGCCAAGGGCATCGGCCTCAACCGGATGGGCCGGGACGACATCGCCTGGCTCGAGACGCCGGTTCCCGGCTTCGGCACCTATGCGCTCGACGTCACCGAGCTGTGGCCCGACACGGTCTGGCCGGAGCAGTTCGAGGTCCAGGCCGGCAAGCATTTCGTGCGCCCGCGCTATGAGGTCACCCTGCCGAACGGCCGGCTGCGGATCGCCCACGTCAATGTCGAGCGGGTCGATCTGAAGCCCGATCCCAAGCTGAAGGAGATCGGCAACCTGATGGGCAAGGGTTTCATCCTGCCCGCCCCGGTGCTGCCGACCGGCCGCTACCGCACCAGCGTGCTGCCGACGCCCATGGCGACCGGCCAGGAGACCCTGCCGATCGCCGCCATCGTCTATGACGCCCAAGGCGCGGAACAGGCCCGGCACGGCTTCGGCTGCCTCAAGCGCAGCGACAGCGCCGCCATCGAGATCGCCGAAGTGCTGAACGGCGCCGCCGAGGCGCTGGGCGGCGGCCACGGCCATGTGGAGCTGGTCTACGACTTTTCCGAGGGCGGCGACGCGGATGGCTGGATGCACGCCATCTTCCGCTATGAGGACACCGAGTCGGGCCACGCGGCGGAGACCAGCTTCGGTGCTCACATGTTCAACACGGTACTGACCTACAAGGGCGAGCCGCAGAGCTATGCCGGCCGGCCGCCGGGCCTGTCGACCCGCCTGTTCCTGCGCCTGGGCCGCGACGGCACCGACGCCTTCTGCCACCTGATCTACCCGGCCTCCACCCCCTGGCACGCGTCCAGCAAGACCAGCCTGGTCCTGACCAACCGGCAGGGCGAGGAGGTGGCCACCAAGGACGTCGCCATCCCCTGCGGCGGCTCCCACCTCTTCCGGGTCTCGGAGACCTTCTCGGCCGCCGAGCGCGAGGCTGCCGGCGAGGACGCCTATGTCCTCATCCGCGACGTCACCTGCCGCCTGTTCGGCTATCACGGCCTGCGCAACGCCGACGAAAGCTTCAGCCTGGACCACATGTTCGGGTTCTGAGGGGCGGGCGGTCCACACCGCATCCCGACTCAGGCCGTCGTTCCCGCAAAAGCGGGAACCTCGATCGGTAAGAGCGCAGGTGGCTCGAGATTCCCGCATTCGCGGGAATGACGAGGAAGTGAGGTAAGCCGGTACTGGCCCTCAGCATCTGTCGACAGCCGCCCATCACCGTCTTGCTGAACCCCATGCCCGTCCCTAGATTAAGGCCTCGATTTCGAAGCCCTCATTCCCCCGGAACACCATGCCCGATACCCATCACGCCAAGGTCCTGATCATCGGCTCCGGACCGGCCGGTTACACCGCCGCGATCTATGCCGCGCGCGCCAGCCTGGAACCGGTGCTGATCCAGGGGCTGCAGCCCGGCGGGCAGATGACCATCACCACCGATGTGGAGAACTATCCGGGCTTCGCCGACGTGATCCAGGGCCCCTGGCTGATGGAGCAGATGGCCGCCCAGGCCGAGCATGTCGGCACCAGGATGGTGTTCGACATCGTCAATGACGTGGACTTCACCAAGCGCCCCTTCACCGCCCACACCGATTCCGGCGACGTCTACACCGCCGACACGGTGATCATCGCCACCGGCGCCCAGGCCCGCTGGCTTGGGCTGGACAGCGAGCAGGCGCTGCAGGGCAAGGGCGTGTCGGCCTGCGCCACCTGCGACGGCTTCTTCTTCCGCGGCAAGGAGGTGGCCGTCATCGGTGGCGGCAACAGCGCGGTGGAAGAGGCCATGTACCTCACCAACCACGCCACCAAGGTCACCCTGGTGCACCGCCGCGACCAGCTGCGCGCCGAACAGATCCTGCAGAGCCGGCTGTTCGCCAACCCCAAGATCGAGGTGATCTGGGACAGCGTGGTGGAGGAGATCCAGGGCGGCGGCGACCCCGAGGGCGTCACCGGCGTGAAGATCAGCAACGTCAAGTCCGGCGAGACCAGCGTGGTGCCGGTCGACGGCGTGTTCATCGCCATCGGCCACGACCCGGCGACCGCCGTCTTCCGCGGCAAGATTGCCATGGATGCGGAGGGCTATATCATCACCGCGCCGGATTCCACGGCAACGGACGTGCCGGGCGTGTTCGCCGCCGGCGACGTGAAGGACAAGATCTACCGCCAGGCGGTGACCGCCGCCGGCATGGGCTGCATGGCCGCGCTGGAGGCGGAGAAGTTCCTGGCCGAGCACGCCGAGACCGGTATTTCCGCCCGCATCGCCGGGCGCGGAGAGCCTGCGGTGGCGGCGGAAGCGTGAGCCCGGTCCGGGCCGTGGTAACCTCCGGCGCGACCGGCGCATCCACGGCTTCGGATGGGCCGACAAGGGTGGTGACAACACCCGCATAACGGAACACGGGAGAGCGGCGGCCAACTCATCGGTCGGCACGCCGACGATGAGAGGGCTTCATGGATTGGGACAAGCTGCGTGTATTCCACGCGGTGGCGGAGGCCGGCAGCTTCACCCATGCCGGCGAGACCCTGAATCTCAGCCAGTCGGCGGTCAGCCGGCAGATCAGCGCGCTGGAGGACAGCCTCTCGGTGCCGCTGTTCCACCGGCATGCCCGCGGCCTGATCCTGACCGAGCAGGGCGAGCTGCTGTTCCAGACCGCCGACGAGGTGCTGGCCAAGCTGTCCCAGGCCGAAGCCCGGATCACCGACAGCAAGGAGGTGGCGCGCGGGCCCTTGACTGTCACCGCGACCGTGGCCTTCGGCTCGACCTGGCTGACCCCGCGCATCCGCGAGTTCCTGCAGCTCTACCCCGAACTGCAGCTCAGCATGCTGATCTCAGACGAGCAGTACGATCTCAGCATGCGCCAGGCCGACGTGGCGATCCGCATGACCGCGCCAACCCAGCCGGACCTGATCCAGCGTCATCTGATGACGGTGCGGCTGCATATCTACGGCTCGGTCGACTATCTGAAGCGTCGCGGCATCCCGAAATCGGTCGACGATCTGCAGAACCACGACCTGATCATCTACGGCAACGAGGCCAAGGCGCCGATCGAGAACGTCAACTGGCTGATGAATGTCGGCGATCCCGAGCCGGGCACGCGCCGGCCGGTGCTGCGTGTCAACAACCAGTACGCCATCTACCGCGCCGTGCGCAGCGGGCTCGGCCTGGCCGGCCTGCCGGACTACATGGTTGACCCGAACCTGAACGTGGTGAAGGTGCTGCCCGACGTGAACGGCCCCAGCGCGGATTCCTACTTCGTCTATCCCGAGGAGCTGCGCCACTCCAAGCGCATCCAGGTATTCCGCGACTTCCTGGTCCGCAAGGTGGCGGAGAGCAAGTTCTAGCTGGTCTCGGAGCCTGACAACCGTAACCTCACCCGTCTGTCATTCTCGCGAAGGCGGGAATCCAGGTTTTACTGAGGTTCAATAATATGGGGACAGTATACCTAACTCTTTGAGTTAGGTATACTGTCCCCATATTATTCGTGTCTGGATTCCCGCCTTCGCGGGAATGACAACTAAGAGTACTCGGCTCACGCCACTGAATGCCGGACTCGGCGCAATCCCCAATCTGACGCCGCCTCAGCCGCACCCGCATTTCCTGACCGGTCGGTCAGCTATGCGTCTGGCGCATGCAAGAATTGTGCGATTATGCATAGCAAAGCGGCGGCCAGTGCCTATCTATTAACCGTGAGGACGCTGCATCGCAGCATCGCTCACAAGCCTCCGAACGCCGTTCGGAGCGGGGCTCGGCCACATATCGCCGGGTCCTACGTCTCCCAGACGTGAAGCCTCCCTGTTCAACTCGCCGGGCCTTGAGCCCGGCGTTTTTTTTGTTCAGGAGGCGGATAGCGCGTCGTTCCGGGACGCGGTGCCGCCCCCCTCCCGCTACATGAACAGCCGTTCGCTGCTTTCCATCCCGTCATAGAGATGGGCGACGAATTCGCCGTAACCGTTGTACAGCCGCGTCGGCACCCGGTCGCCCGAGCCCAACAGGCGTTCGGTCGCCTGGCTCCAGCGCGGATGGTCGACCTCCGGGTTCACATTGGCCCAGAAGCCGTACTCGCTGGCCTGCAGTTCCTCCCAGAAGCTGATCGGCCGCTCGTCGGTGAAGGTGAAGCGCACGATCGACTTGATCGACTTGAAACCGTATTTCCACGGCACCGCCAGCCGGAGCGGCGCGCCGTTCTGGCGCGGCACCGGCTTGCCGTAGAGCCCGGTCACCATGAAGGCCAGCTCGTTGCGGGCCTCCTCCATGGTCAGCCCCTCGATATAGGGCCAGGGATACCAGAACTGGCGGAAGCCCGGCGCCTCGTCGTCCTGGAAGGTTTCCATGCGAACGTATCGCGCCGAGCCCAGCGGCCGCGCGTAGTCGATCAGGGCGGCCATCGGGAAGCCGCTCCACGGCACCGTCATCGCCCAGGCCTCCACGCAGCGGTGGCGGTAGACCCGCTCCTCCAGCGGCATTGCGGCGATCAGCGTGTCGAAATCGACGGTGCGCTCCTGCTCCACCATCCCGTCGAAGGTGACGGTCCAGGGCCGGATCGCAAGCTCCTGGGCGGCGCGCCAGATGTTCTTGTGCGAGCCGTATTCGTAGAAATTGTTGTAGGTGATCGCATCGTCCTCGCTGGTCAGCTCGCGCTCGACCGTGTAGCGCAGGTTGCGCGTCACCGGGTACATGCCGGCGGTCGGATCGTCCTGCGCCAGCGCCGCGGTGCTCCCCAGCATTCCCGCGCTGCCCGCCACGATCGGGCCGGCGGCCGCGGCCTTCAGCAGGCTGCGGCGATTGAGATAGACGTCTTCTGGCGTCGCCGCCGACTCCGGCAGCTCCCAGCCCTTGCGGCTCCTGATCAGCATCGTCACTCCCTCACATGGACAGCCATTGACATAGGCCGCGTAAGGGCCCGGGGCAAAATCAACACTCGGTGAAATTTCTGTGTGGGGCGTTAATTCGGCGTCAGCCGCACAGGCCGCGCAACGCACCCCATTGCGACTCGTCGAGCGCCAGGTAGGTGCCCGTGCCGCCGGCCCGCAACGCCTCGACGCTGTCGTCGGAGACCGGATGCAGGCGGGTCATGAAATCGGCGGCATCCTCGTCGATATCGAGCCGCGCGGCGCGGAATTCCGCATAAGGCCCCGCGACAACGCCGGCCGCGTTCAGGACGTCCAGCGCAAAGGCATCGGCGTCCTCCTCATGGGACTCCCGATAGCCCTCCCGGAGGAATTGGGCCGCGAGCGACGCATCGAATGCCGTTGACGAACCGTCGATCGGCATCAGGCTGAACAGCACGCCGACCGGATCCATCAGCAACAGGTCGCGGGTCGGATGGTCCAGCACAACATGGCCGATCTCATGGGCCATGATGCCGGCCAGCGCCTCCGCGCTGCCGGCACTGTCCGCCAGCGCGCCGGACATGACGATCTGGCCGCCGGGCAGCGTGAACGCGGCCGGCCGGTCGCCGTGGATCGCCAGCACGCCATAGCGCGCGCCGGCCGCCGGTCCCTGGGACAGCACCGCGAAGAGCTGCTGCAGCGCCGCCCCCGACGCCTCGTCATAACAGAACATGTCGTCATAGGCCCGGCCGTCCCGGGCCGCGATGGCCGCCACCACGGGTCCGGACAATCGGGTCCCCAGGCGCTCCTTCGCGGCGGGCGGAATCACCGCGGCGACATATTGCGCCACAAGCGGCGCCGACAAGAGCCAGGCAACGGTCAGGACCAGCAGCGCGCCGGCGGCCCAGCCGCCCATCTGCATCCAGGCCTTCAGGCCGACCGCGCCCCGCAGGTCGAGGTCCGGGAAGTACTCCGCCAGATTGTCGATCACCGGCGCGGCGAAGGTCAGGCGCGGCGGGGCGCCACCGCAGCCGACACGAAAGGGCGAGCGGCCGGTCGGCCGCTCGACGATCTCAAGACCGGCGGCCGGCCACATGCTCAGCCGCTGGTCGTTGGAATTCATCACCGCCAGGCCGGCATCGTCGATGGCGACGGTGACCCGGTGGCTGACGGCGGACCGGCCGTCATTGTAGAGGGCGCGGACCCGCAAGGCTCAGCCCTCCCCGGCCTCTGCCAGCGCCGCGGCCATTGCGGCGCCGGTCTGGCGCACCCGCTGCGCCGGGCCTTCGTACTGCTCGATCATCTGCATCGGCGTCAATTCGCCAACCAGCAGCGTACGGCAGGCGGTGCGCATGACTTCGCGCCGCAGCCAGATCGATTTCACGATCGAGACATAGACCCCTGTCAGCAGCGCCAGCCACAACGGGAACAGGATGCCGACCGGCTCCATCGCCAATGCGGCCTCGGTGGCGGCTCGGTACAGCCACAACACCGCCAGCCCGGCGCCCAGCAGGGCCAGGATCCAGTGCAGCATCGTCGCCACCACCATCGAGACGGTGGGCAGCGCGCTGTTCAGGTCGACGCGGCCGAGGCTGGTGGCGGCGGCCACGCAGTGCAGCTCGCGCACCCGATAACGGACATAGAAGATCGCCGGAATGATCAGCCCCGCGAGCGGCAGGAAGTTGAGCGGCGGCCCCGGCTCCACCGGCAGCCCTTCGCGCCAGCCTTCGACGATCGCCATCACCGCAGCCTGGTTGAGTCCGGCAAAGCCGATCAGCACGCCGATGACGCTCAGCCAGACGATCAGCCAGGCGCCGAAGGACCCGTCCCGGGATGGTTCATAGGTGAAACGCCGGTTGCCGAAGCGGGCATGGCGGATCTGATAGGCCCAGCAGCGGGCCCGCATCCAGGGATAGGCCAGGCCGAGCGTCAGGATGACCGCCAGCCATCCGGCGACCGCGATCGCCGCATAGGCGAAGGCGGAGCCGTCCATGCCGCCGCGAATGCCGCGCCAGAGCGTGTGGGAGGCCAGATACCGGCGGGTGCGATAGCGGCGCGCCTGGATCAGGAAGACCGCGACGGCGGCGGCGCCCGCCAGGCTGCCGATCCGGATCAGCGGCTCGGCGTCGCGGATCATGTACATGCCGACCAGGGTGGCAGCGATGACCGGGGCCGCGATGGCGGCGTCGATCAGGAAGCGGACCAGGGAATCGGCCGGCCGGCCGTCATACTCCATGCGCTCGCCGCCCAGCGACAGGTGGCGCCACATGAAAGCCCGGTAATCGGCCAGGGCCCAGAACCTGTAAGCGCCAAGGGTCAGCGCCGTCAGCACCCAGCCCTTCAGCACGAGCAGCAGCAACGGCAGGCGGGGCGGCTCGAACCGGGCCGACACGGCCGCCCGGCGGCGTTCCACCTGCGGGCCGACGAATGCCGGGGCGGTCATGCCGCCACCTCGGCGCAGTGAATATCACGCATGTCATTCCCCGAGCGTGCCCCGTCCTTAGAACGGGCAGCGCCACAAAAAGCGGCAATGCAAGGTAGTAATAAGGGGTTAAGAATTCGATACCCGGTGTTAACGCCGATTAGCGGGCCGGAGACCAATAAGGGCACGGCTAACAAGGGGGACAGTAATAGGGGGATGTAATAAGGGGACAGTATACCTAACTCAATGAGTTAGGTATACTGTCCCCTTATTACATCCCCCTATTACTGTCCCCCTTGTTAGCCGTGCCCTTATTGGTGCCAGATCGTAGGGGCGCCGGCGGCTCGAGCCGCCGGCGCCCTAATCTATTCCGCGGCGATAGAGGCCGCGCGGGTTTCGATGACGCGGTCGGCCAGGCGGCCGGTCAGTTCGGAGAGGTGGTCGAACTTGGCAGTGTAGGTGCCCACGCCCTGGGTCAGCGAGCGCAGCTCGATGATCAGGTCGTGCAGTTCCTCCTGCGGTAGGTACGCCTTCACCTCGTCCCAGCCGTCCCAGCCGGGCCGGCTGTCATAGCCGAGGATCTGGCCGCGCCGGGAACTCAGCAGCCGCTGCGCCTTGGGCGTGTATTCCGCCGGCGTGGCGATCGCCACCTCCCAGATCGGCTCCAGCAGCACCGGCTGGCAGTTCGGCAGTCCTTCCTGCAGCGCCATGCGCCCGGCGGTGCGGAACGCCATGTCGGAACTGTCGACCGAATGGTACTGGCCGCTGGTCAGGGTGACGGAGATATCGACCACCTGGAAGCCGAGCGGCCCCTGGGACATGTAGTCCTGCGCTCCGTGCTCGACCGACGGAATGTATTGCCGCGGCACCACGCCGCCGACCACGGTGTCGGAGAATTCGAACCCGGTGCCGCGCGGCAGCGGCTTGATGTCCACATGGATGTCGGCGAACTGGCCATGACCGCCGGACTGGCGCTTGAACCGGGCATGCTGGGAGGTCGGCTTGCGGATCGTCTCCTTGTAGGGGACCTGCGGCTTCTGGCCCTGCACGCCGACATTGTAGCGGCGCTGCAGCCGGTCGATGGCGATCAGCAGATGCACATCACCCTGGCCGCGGATCACCAGCTCGCCGGTATCCGCCACCTGCTCGTAGGACAGGGACGGGTCCTCGTCGATCAGCTTCTGCAGCGCCGAGGACAGCTTGACCTCGTCATTGCGGTTGTCGGCGTGGATCGCCTGGCCATAGACCGGCGGCAGGGATTCCGGCCACAGCTCGCCCTTTGTGATGCTGTTGGGCCGCAGGATGTCGCCGGTGGAGGCCAGCTCCATGCGGCCCAGCGCCACCACCTCGCCGGCCGCGGCATTGGCGAGCTTGTTGTGGGTCGCGCCGACGCAGCGATAGAGGCCGGAGACGCGGGTGTCGTCGAAATGCATGCCGTCCTCGACGCTGCCGCGCCACACGCGGGCGAAGGACAGCTTGCCGGCATGGGCGGCATGGACGGTCTTGAACACCTGCACGACGGTGTCGCCTTCGGGGATCTGCAGCCGTTCCGCGCTCTTCGCCGGCCCCGGCACGTCGTGGCGCAGCGCCTTGAGCAGCCGGCGCACGCCGTGATCATGCTCGGCGGCGCCCAGCAGGACCGGCACGATCAAATCGCCGGCGAGGTCCTTGGAGATCTGCTCGTAGATCTCGTCCTTGGCCGGCTGGACGTCTTCCAGAAGCTGCTCCAGCAGCGTGTCGTCGAAATCGGCCAGGGATTCCAGCATCTCCTGGCGGGCTTCCTGCTCCCGGTCCTGGACGCTGTCGGGGATCGAGATCAGGTCGGAGGCCTGGCCTGGCTTGTAGTGGTAGGCACGTTCGGAGACCAGATCGACATAGCCGGTGACCGCGTCGCTCTCGCGGATCGGGATCTGCCGCAGAACCAGGGGCCGCGCCGATACGGCCTGCAGCGCCTGCAGCACGTCGGCGATGCGCACGGAGGCGGTGTCCATCTTGTTGATGAACAGCATATGCGGGATCGCCATGTCGTCGAGGAAGCGCAGCACCGGCGCCAGGGCGACGGCGCGGTCGAGGTCCGGCTCGCAGACCACCACGGCGGTGTCGGCGCACATCAGCGCGTTGTAGGAATCCTGGGCCAGCTCCACCGAACCCGGGCAATCGATGATGGACCAGTCGTCATCGAGATAGCTGGTCGAGGCGATGGAGGGCTCGGTCGACATGCCACGGGCCCGCGCCTCATCGGCATGGTCGCCGACGGTCGATCCGTCCTTGATGCTGCCTTTCCGCTTAACCGCTTCGGTCGTGTACAGGATGCTCTCCAGCAGCGTCGTTTTGCCGCTGGACTGTGGCCCCACCAGGGCCACGCATCTCGGTGCCCCGCCGTTGGTTCTGTCTCCGCTATCTGCCATGAGCGCCTCCTCGAATTGGCCATTCAGCCCAGGCGCCCCGTGAACGGGATGGTCGGTGTCGCGCATGGCCGCCCTTGTTCGGCGGTCCGCTTGGGGCGCTCAGGTCCTCCATCCGATCCATGGTCCATCGGCGGCGGGCCGGAGTCCATAGCTAATGACGGTTAACGCGGCGGCTCCGGGCATGATCGGCGCGTCCGGGCGACGGCTTGTTGCCGGCGGCATGCATGGATACCGTCTGACGCCCCAATTCAGGATGGCGAGATGACCACCGACACCCTTATCCGATCCCCACGGCGATCCGACTTCGAGTCCTGGCGGCCCCTATGGGACGGCTACAACGCCTTCTACGGCCGGTCGGGCCCGACCGCGCTGCCGGAGGACATCACCCAGACCACCTGGAACCGCTTCTTCGACGCCTATGAGCCCGTGCACGCCCTGGTGGCCGAACGGGACGGCGCGCTGATCGGCCTGGTGCACTACCTGTTCCATCGCGGCACCACGTCGCGCGCACCGGTCTGCTATCTCCAGGACCTGTTCACTCATTCCGAGGCGCGCGGCTCCGGTGTCGGCCGGGCGCTGATCGAGGCGGTCTACGACCGGGCCCGGGACGCCGGCGTCAAGCGGGTCTACTGGCTGACCCACGAGACCAACGAGACGGCGATGGCGCTCTACGACAAGGTCGCGGAGAAGTCCGGCTTCGTGATGTATCACAAGCTGTTCTAGACAGCACCGACGCCGCCGCGAGGCATGCGGCGCCTCTCCAACGCCGGCGACCGGCTCCCCACATTGCGGATATGCGCATCCTGATCCTCACCTTCGGCTCGCGCGGCGACGTGCAGCCCTTCGTCGCCCTGGGCGCGGCGCTCAAGGCCCTCGGCCACGAGGTCACCGTGACCACCGGCCAGGGCTTCGACGCGATGATCACGGCGGCCGGGCTGGACACCATGCCGCTGTCGGTCGACATCCGCGCGATGATCGAGGCGCCGGAGATCCAGGCGGCACTGCGCTCATTCTCCGGCAAGATCCGCGCCTGGCGCGCCTCGAAGGACATGATGCGCCAACAGGCCGACGAGACCTGGGAGGTCGCGCATGCCGTCCGGCCCGAGCTCATCGTCTACAGCCCGAAAGGCGCGCTGGCGCCCTACCTGGCCGAGACCCTGAATGCGATCGCGGTCCCCGCCTTCCTGCAGCCAGCCTTCGCGCCGACCGGCGACTTCCCCAATCCGCTGTTTCCGATCGGAAGCCTAGGGCGCCCGGGCAACCGGCTGAGCCATCGCCTGCTGCTGCGGATGATGCGCTGGGGTCACGCGGCCTCGCTGCGCGACTGGCGCCGGCACCGGCCCGACCGCGCACCCACGGCGGTCCGGGACCCGCTCGGCGGGCATTACCCCCGGGCCGGCTCGGCGATCCGCCTCCACGCCCACAGCGTCCATCTGGTACCCCGACCAATCGACTGGCCCGATCATGAGCACGTGACGGGCTATTGGTTCACCGATCCGGACCCGGATTGGCAACCGCCGGAGACGCTCGCCCGCTTCCTGGAGGGCGGCCCGCCGCCGGTCTATGTCGGCTTCGGCAGCATGCCGGCGCAGGATGCCGGGCAGATGACCAGGCTGGTCATCGAGGCCCTGGCGCTGGCCGGCCGGCGCGGCATCCTGGCGAAAGGTTGGGGCGGTCTCGCCGAAATCGACCTACCGGACACTGTGCACCTGATCGAGTCCGCGCCGCATGGTCGGCTGTTCCCGCTCTGCTCGGCGGTGGTGCATCACGGCGGTGCTGGAACCACGCATGAGGCGCTGCGCTGGGGCCGGCCCTCGATCGTCTGCCCGGTATTCGGCGACCAGCCCTTCTGGGGCCGGCGCGTCGCCGCGCTGGGGGCCGGCCCGGCGCCGCTGCCGCAGAAGCGCCTGACCGCCGCAGACCTCGCGGCAGCGCTCACGGCGGCGCAGGCCGCACCCGTGGTCGCCCGGGCGGAGGAACTCGGCGCGGCGATCCGCCGCGAAGCCGGCACCGAAACGGCCGCGCGGCTGATCGGCGGTCTTGCGGAGGAAGGGTGTGGGTAGCCGCGTCGGGTCCTATTCCGCCGGGTGCGCCGTCCCGTCGGCGAACTCCGGATAGGTCTCGCGGATCACCTGCTCCACCCGCTCCTTCAGGTCGCGGCGCCAGCCCAGCATGAAGAACACCTCGGCGACCAGGAACATCGGCCCGATCAGGGCCTGGAACAAGTTGCTCAGCAGCGCCGGGCGGCGGCCCTCATAGACATGCCCCCAGAGCTGCAGCGCCCAGCCGCCGACGAACAGCACCCCGAAGACGATCCAGACGGTCGTGGTGGTCTGGGTGGCGGCGATCCATTCCGCGATCGCCATGGACGGGATCATGAACAGCCCCATGGCCAGCCCGATCGGCCGGTCGAGCACGATCCACAGCACCCAGGCGGCAATGCCGACCACAAGCCCCATCGACACGCTGGCGCCGCCGACGCCGATCCGCGCCAGGGCCAGCGCCACCAGCAGCGACACGATGATCGCCGGGATGCCGAAGAAATGCGTCAGCCGATTGCGGTGATCGCGGTGATAGGTCGTGTACATCGCCATCTGGCGTTCGAATAGGGTGGCGGCCATGACCGTGAGCCTCGGTTGTGTCTGATTTGCCCCAAGTCTAGCGATCGTCGCCGACGGCGTCACGGGCCGGCCGATGCATCCCGCGGCGCGCGGCAGCGCCATTTTAGGCGCTCGGTAACGGTTACCCCCTAGCCTGAACAAAGCGTTCCGAGTGTTCAGAGAGGACGGCCATGGCGGTCGTGGAAGCCGAGATCACCGCGTTGCGCCTGATGCGCGACACCGAACCCGACGGCAAGCCCAAGGGTTACCGCCACACCGTGCGCATCTGCACCGAGGGCGCGGAGCCGGACGCGGAGTCGCGCCAGACCCTGTTCATCGGCGACATGATCGGCCACGCCGCCTCGCACACGGTGGTGTTCCGTGGTCCGAACGGAAAGCCCGACTTCGTCATCGGCCCCAACCGCAAGATCCTGCCGAACCGCTGGTCGCTGACCCGGGCGGAAGGCGGCGAGATCGGGGCGCTGAGCCAGAAGCTGCTCGGCAAGGGCGCCTGGGCCGGCGTCGATGCGAAGGATGCGGAGCTGTTTCGGGTGGTCGACCCGCAATCGCTGCCCCGGAAGATCGCCATGCAGGCGCTGAACGGCGCGGCGACGCGCTACGCCATCATGTCCGGCGACACGGTCCTGGGCACCATCTCCGAGGAGAAGCGCCGCCGAACCGAGGGCCGCGGCGTCATGGGCTTCCTGAAGAAGCTGGTCGCCACCAGCGACCCGGTCCTGCGCCTGGAGCCCGGCATCGATCTCCCGGACATGCGGCTGCTGGCCATGGCCGTCTTCCTGCTGTTCGAGATCACGGTTCCCCTCGACAAGGCCGCCTAACGGCGTACGCAGGGGCGGTGCGTCGCATCGCCCACGCCGATATCCCGCAACATGTGATCGCTGAGGCATTCGATGCCCGGCAGGCGGCGACGCTGTCGCACGCCCCAGGGCCGTGACAGGACCCGGGCGATCCAGGTCCAACCCGCCTGAAAACCGGCACTATCGATCATGGTGACCCTCGTTTCGCTTCGCGTTGCGGGCCACTGTCTGCTATTCAATCACGCATGGAAATCCAATGGATTCGTAACTGTCCATTCACTCATGAATAGCTCGGACCTGAACTGGGACGACCTGCGGGTGTTCCTGGCCCTGGTGGAGGAAGGCAGCCTGTCGGCGGCGGCGCGCCGGCTGGGCCTGAGCCAGCCGACCGTCGGACGGCGCATCCTCGCCCTGGAGCAGTCGCTCGACAAACGGCTCTTCGACCGGCTCGCCAACGGCTATGCCCCGACCGCCGGCGGGGCCGCCCTGCTGCCCCTGGCGGAGTCCATGGCCGAGGCCGCCGACGCCATCGAGCGCAGTCGGGCCGCCGACGACGCGCTCGCCGGCACGGTGCGGATCAGCGCCGGCTCGTCCATGTGCCGCTTCCTGGGCGGCCGCATGGCGTGGCTGCTGGAGGGGATGCCGGAACTGGAACTGGAGCTCGCCGCCTCGTTCCAGTTCACCAACCTGTCGCGCCGCGAGGCCGATATCGCGATCCGCAACCAGCGCCCGGACCGCGGCGACCTGATCATCCGCCGCATGGCGCGGCCGGCGGTCGCCGTCTTCGGCAGCCGGCGCTACGTGGACCGGCGCAAGGTCGCGCTGCGCCCGGACAACTACCGGGACTGGGACTGGGTCGGGTATGACGAGGCGCGCCAGCACCTGTCGACGGCGCGCTGGCTGGCCGACAAGCTGGACGGCGGCACCCAGCGCATCCGCTGCACCACCCCGGTGGAGAAGCTGGATGCGGTACGCGGCGGCGGCGGCCTGGCGCTGTTGTCCTGCTACGCCGCCGACACCGAACCCGACCTGGTCCGCCTGACCGAGCCGATCCCGGAGCTGCGCGGCACCACCTGGATGGTGGTCCACCAGGACCTCCGCCACGTCCCCCGCATCCGCGCCGTGATCGACCGTCTGGCGGAAATGTTCCGCCTGCACGCCCCGCTCTTCGACGGCAAGAAGCCGATCGTCTAGGTCCGGCCCCGCGGTCCCCGAGTTAGGGGTCCGACATTGGACTCGCGAGGCTCCATGCGGTATTCTATTATGGAGTATTTTATTAGAATTCATTTTAAATACCGAATTTAGGAGATTCGATCATGGCGGCGGCCAATCGCTCGGACTATCTCAACTCCGATCACCGTCTGCTGGCGGAGGGGCGCGACCTCTCCGGCAACAGCGACATCTGGCTCGATCCGCACGGCCGCGAGACCCTGCCACTGACCAATGGCGGCATGATCAGCCCCAGCCAGCACGCGATTCCGGCGGGTACCGAACTGTTCCGCTACGGCACCGCCGACGCGCCGGACGACGTCAACCTGACCAGCGGCTGGTGGTTGGAACGCCGGGAACTGGACAAGGTCCTGAACGTGGCCCGGCAACACCAGACGTCCGAAGGGTTGGTGGTGCGCGTCATGTGTTGCGTGCCGCCGGAATGGGGTTCACAGCTGGACGTGATCATCGGCGTGACGACCCGCACCGACCTGCTCGCCTATCGCGGCCTCGCCAACTCAGCGTCCGCGAATGCGGGCGATGGCGGCCCGGCGACCGTGATTGCGGCACGTAACGCCTCGGCCAACATGCGGCTGCATCAGCTCTACATCCCGGGGCTTCGCGACCCGCGGACCAACCAGCCGACCGGCAAGCACTCGACGTTCTTTTCCCTGCGCGGCAAATGGCCGGTCGGCGGCGCCAACTGGATCCATACCTGACCGGATATCGGGAGCCGGCGACGACGGATGCCGACGGCGGCGGGCGATCGTGCGGCTTCACCTTCCGGCGGCAACCGGAAGTCGATAGCCTGAGCAGCCACATCGGCATTCAGGACAGGCGGGACCTGCGCCATGTTGCGGATTGCCGGCTATCGCGGCCGCCCCGTTCCAAACACCCTCCTTCGCCAGCCGGACGACGCGCGCCATCTCGGCATCGTCCTTCCGGGGTTGCGATACCGCTCGACGATGCCGGCATTGTATTACCCGACCCAGCAGTTTCAGGCCCTCGGCGCGGATGTGTTGCTGGTCGACTATCGCTACGACGCGGAGCCCGACCTCGCCACGATGCCGGATGCAGAGCGCGCTGCCTGGTGGCGGGCCGACGCCGCGGCGGCGGTCGATGCGGGCTTGGCACAGCGGCGCTACGATCGGGTGACCATCATCGGCAAGTCCCTGGGCACCGGCACGATGGCGGCGCTGCTGGCGGACGAAGAGCGGCTGCGGGAAGCCGAGGCCATCTGGCTCACGCCCGTACTGAGGAAGCCGGGGTTTCTGGAGTTGCTGGGGCGTTGCCGGCAACGAGGGCTGGTCGTCATCGGGACCGCCGATCGGTATTACGACGCGGACATCCTCGCCGACCTCGAACGGCAGGGACTGCGGGTGCTGGTGGTGCCGGACGTCAACCACGGCCTCGAATGCCCGGGCGACGTGGTTCGGTCCGCGGAAGCGATGGTCGAGATCACGCGGGCCATTGACCGGTTTCTGGCCGGCCGCTGACGGACGTCGGCGCGGCGAAGCACACTTTGCATCGGATCGCCCGCACCCCTACATCCCTGGGTGATGAGCGTGATCGACAACTGGCCGCGGATCGGGTCCATCGCCTTGGCGTTGGCATTGTCGCCTGTCGGCCTGCCTGCCGCAGCCCAGGACGGCCAAGTTCATCTATTCCAAGGCTTCAGGATCTCAATTGATACGGTTGTGGTCGGCGCAGATGGGCCGTATCCGCTCCATGACCTGAAAATCGACCTGCATCGCGTTGACGGAGGCCCTATTCGAGGCGTCGATATCGCCATCGGTGGGGAAATGAGCCGGTCCTGGGTGCGGGATCTCGACGGTGACGGCAATCCGGAAATCATCGTCGCGGTGCAGGGTTTCGGCAGCGGCAGCTACGGTGAGCTGATTTTCTTCGAATACGAGGACGACACCTTCGCGCTCAGGCAAATTCCGCCGCTGCCCGACCACCTCTCGACCGGCTACATGGGCCACGACACCTTTGCGGTCGACGAAGTCGCCATTCGCCGCCGATTTCCGGTCTATGCCGAAACCGATCCCAATTGCTGCCCCACCGGCGGCACGCTGGAGATCGCGTATACCTATTCCAACAGCCTGTTCTACGTAACGGACATCGACCGCGACCGATAAGCGGCTGCGCCCGTCACGTCAGCGCGGCGCAGGCCTTCTGGATGCGGGTGCAGGCCTCCTTCAGCGCCTCGGTCGAGGTGGCGTAGGAGACCCGGAAGAAGGGCGAGAAGCCGAAGGCGGCGCCGTGCACCACGGCGACACCCACCGATTCCAGCAGGTAGCCGGCGAAATCCTCGTCGGTCTCCAGCCGCTTGCCGTCGGGCGTGGTCTTGCCCATGCAGCCGGCGCAGGAGGGGTAGACGTAGAAGGCGCCCTCCGGCTTGTGGCAGGAGATGCCGTCGGCCGCGTTCAGCATCTCGACCACCAAGTCGCGCCGGGCCTTGAAGGCCTCGCCCCGCTCCGGGATGAAGTCCTGCGGGCCGTTCAGCGCCTCCACCGCCGCTGCCTGGCTGATCGAGGAGGGGTTGGTGGTGCTCTGGCTCTGCACCTTGGCGATCGCCTTGATCAAATCCTTCGGCCCGCCGGCATAGCCGATGCGCCAGCCGGTCATCGCATAGGCCTTGGAGACGCCGTTCATGGTCAGGGTGCGGTCGTACAGGCCCGGCTCCACCTGGGCCGGGGTGACGAACTCGAAATCGTCATAGACCAGGTGCTCGTACATGTCGTCGGTCATGACATGCACATGGGGGTGGCGCATCAGCACATCGGTCAGCGCCTTCATCTCGCCCCGGCTGTAGGCCGCGCCAGTCGGGTTGTTCGGCGAGTTGAGGATGATCCACTTGGTCTTGGGCGTGATCGCCGCCTCCAGATCCGCCGGCTGCAGCTTGAAGCCGGTCTGGGACGGGCAGTCGACCGGCACCGGCGTGCCGCCGCACAACAGCACGATGTCCGGATAGGACACCCAGTAGGGGGCCGGGATCACCACCTCGTCGCCGGGATCGATGGTGGCGACCATGGCATTGAAGATGACCTGCTTGCCGCCGGCCCCGACGGTGATCTGATCGGTCCCGTAGTCGAGCCCGTTCTCGCGCTTGAGCTTGGCGGCGATCGCCTGCTTCAGCGCCGGCGTGCCGTCGACCGCGGTGTACTTGGTCTGGCCCTCCTGGATCGCCAGGACCGCCGCCTGCTTGATGTTGTCCGGGGTGTCGAAATCCGGCTCGCCGGCGCCGAGGCCGATGACGTCGCGGCCGGCCGCCTTCAGCTCCCGCGCCTTGGTCGACACGGCGATGGTCGGCGACGGCTTGATGCGGCCGAGCGATTGCGAGAGGAACGGCATGACGGGCCTCCTGATGGGACACGAAACGGGATGATCCGGCGGTCCCGAACACTAGGCCCGGGCACGGCGCCGCGCAAGGTCGCTCGGGTCAGATCATCAGGCTTTCGGCGGCGCTCAGGCCGACGAGCAGGATCACCAGTATCCAGAGCATTCGCTTGCCCCGACGCGGCGTCTTGCCGAGCCCGGTCAGGAGCATCAGCACCAGCATTGCAGCGGCGCTGAGATTGATGGCGATGGCGCCGGAGAGGCCGAGGCCGAACAGGCCGGTCGGCAGCGCGTTCAGCAGCAGGGCGAGCCCGACGCCGATCAGGACCGCGCCGAGGATGCGGGGATAGAAGGTCGACGGGCTGGCCGGCAGTCCGAGCGCCCCGATCAGCCGTGCCGGAAAGGCGGCCAGCACCGCGCCAATCACGAGATTCACCAGCGCGTCGGCAAGCAGCAGCATGTCGGCGATCATCGGCGAAGCTCCGGTCGGATGCGCAGCCGGATTTGTCGTCGATGCCGGCCGGCGTGTCGACTGAAACAATCCGCCACCGCTCTGCCACGATTGGTCACCGAATGGCCGTCATTTGCGCGCGATGGCGCCGCGCCAAGCCGGGACCCTGGCGGCAATAACAAATCTGAGTCATGGGGACATCGACATGATCCGGGCCGAGGCCCTGGCGCGCGGGCGCCTGTTTTCCCGTTGCCTGATCCTGCTTGCCGCCTTGCTGGCCACTTTTGCGCTGATCGCCGACGCGACGGCGGCCGGCGCCGTGGCCATGATTCCGGTGCAGGCGGCTTCCGAGTCGGCCGGGCTGTTCCTGCCCCTGGAGCCGTTCCAGCAGCCGATGCCGGATCCGTTGGACGGCTGGGAGGTGGCGATCCGGGTCGACAACCTGTTCGCGGTCACCGACCCGGCGGGCTGGCCGTTCGGTCCCGACGACGCCTCGCGTGGCGCGCCGACGACGACCCAGGCCAACCTCGCCTTCGGCGGCCTCTGCTTCCTGGCCGCCGCCCTGCTGCTGTGGATCGCGCGGCAGCGACGGCTGGTGGTGTAGCTTCGGCTGGCGCTTCCCCCTCACCCAGCTTCGGCTAGGGCTCGGCCTTCAGCCTCTCCAAGCCTGCGCAACCCTCTCCCCCAGGGAGAGGGAAACTGCAGAAAACCTGCTCGCAAACCCCTCTCCTTGGGGAGAGGGTGCGAAGGCTTGGCGAGGCTGATGGCCGAGCCCTAGCCGGAGCTGGGTGAGGGGGAACGTGCGGTCGCTGGAACCGGTCAGGCCCGTCGTCGGCGCACCGTATCCGCCACCGCGCGGGCCGTCGGCGCACACGATTTCGCGTCGCCGTAGAGCCGGATCGTGGCGAGCATGCCCCACATGGCGCCGACCAGGAATTCCGCCAAATCGTCCAGATCCTCGTCCGCCGCGAGCTCGCCGCTTTCCCGCGCCCGCCCAAGCGCGCCCCGGAAGGCGCCGGTCAGCATGTCGCGATAAGCCTTCACCTTGGCCGCGATCTCCGGGCTGATGCCCTTCACGTCCAGCACCGTGTTGACCATCAGGCAGCCGAAATTGACCGGCGAGTCCGGCTGCTCGCCGGCCATGCCCTCGAACAGCCCGGCGATCTCGTCCAGCGTGCCCCGGGCGAGGCAGGCGGAGATGTTCTCCGTCGCCATGGCGTGGTAGCGGTCCAGCGCCCGGGCGAACAGCCCCTCCTTGTCGCCGAACGCGTTGTAGATGCTGATCCGCGACAGGCCCGTCGCCTCCTCCAGATCGACGATGGAGGTGCGGTCATAGCCGTTGCGCCAGAAGGCCATCATGGCCTTGCCGATCACCTCGTCCTCGTCGAAGGACCGCGGTCGCGCCATCGCTCCTGCCTCGGGTTCCCGTTCTGAACTGACCGGTTCATAACACGCTTGACTTCTGAAACGAACAGTTCAGAATAAATTTTATACTGTGCGTTTCGGAATTCTCCACGCCGCGTTCCAACCCGATCCAGGAGACAGACCATGCCGACACTGACGCTCACCGTGCCCCAAGGCGCCTGGTCCAAGGCGCAGAAGGCGAAGATCGTCGACCGCCTGACCAACGCCCTCAGCGACGTCGCCGCCGAGGAGGGCAAGGGCGACATCAAGCAGTTCATCGGCGTCCAGGTCAGCGAGACGGCCGAGGGCGGCTACGCGATCGGCGGCCAGATCTTCGGCTGACCGCCCGCCGCTTCACCGCAACCAAGGGAGACGTGTGATGCAGATCAGGAAATCGATCACCATCGACGCGCCGGCCGAGCGGGTCTGGACGATCCTCGGCCCGGACTACCTGCGCGTCCAGGACTGGGCCAGTTCGGTCAACCTGTCGCGCAACCGCGACGCGGGCCGGGCGCCCAAGGGCGCGCCGGCCTCCGGACGGGTCTGCGAGACCTCGATCGGCCCGGTCCAGGAGACCATGGTGCGTTACGACGAGGCCGGCCGCGAGATGGCCTATTCGGCCAAGGCCGAAAAGATGCCGTTCTTCGTGCGCCGATTGGTGAACAACTGGAAGGTCTCGGCCGCGGGACCCGGCCGATGCCGGGTCGATATGTGGCTCGAGGTCCAGCTCTCGTTTCCATTCAACCTGTTGATGGGCTGGATGATGCGCATGCAGCTCGGCAAGCTGCTGACCGAATCCGTCGAGGAGCTGAAGCACTTCGCCGAGACCGGCCGGCCGCATCCGCGCAAGGAAAAGGCGGCGGCCGCCTTCTCCGCCAATCAGGCGGCGCACGCCTGATTTCGTTGCCGTGTCGGGTTCTGCGGGCGCCATCACCGACGGCGCCCGCAGCGACAAACGGGCCATTGAGAGCTTCTCAATGTTCTGCTGGGAGGATCGTGATGAGGCGCGGTGTCTGCCGCGCACATCATGACGGGGCCGCCCAGCCGAATGGCAGACAAGGTCGACAGGTTCCTACAGCCCGGCGAACAGGTGGTCTGCCGGCCGAAATTCGATCCGGACTCGGTCATGGACCAGTTGGTCGGCTACGCCTTCCTGCAGGGCGTGTCCGCCTTCGCCATCGGCTGGATCGGGTTCTCGCCCAGCAAGGCGGCACCGCTCTACGGGTTCGCCGCCGCGGTCTGTTTCTCGGTCCTGTCCATCGCCGTCACCGCATGGGCCATCCACCGATGCAGGTTCAAGGTCGCCTTGACCGACCGCCGGCTTCTCGTTCTGGAATCGCGGGGCCGCCCGCAGCCGACGGAGGTCGCCTTGAGCGAGGTCGCCCGGGTCCATGGATCCGCCAAGGGGAACCCATTGCCGATGCAAATCGAGACCCGCGATGGCCGGCTGGTCACGCTGGTCGACGAAGTCTGGGATCGCGGCTTCGGACTCGCGATCGCCGAGGCGTCTGGTCTCGCGCCGGACCCGGACGGCCAATCCGCGCCGGAGCGGATTGCCGGTTTCCTCTATAGAGCGGACCGCTTCGGCCTGTTCGGCGGCGCCGTCCTGTCGGCGGTGGTCGCCTTGCTGGCCATTGGCGTCGCGGGGCCAGGCCTCGCCGTCCTTGGCCTGCCGTTTGCCGTGCCCGTGATCATGTTGACCGTGCTGGCACTGATCTGGATCGGATCAAGGACCGGGCGGATCGCGTTTCCGGCGTTCACGGTTCTCTGTCTTCGACCGAAATACGGCGCCGAGGACATGCGCGACGCCTTCCGGATTCTGGCTCACCGCCGGCTGTTGCCGCGCGAGAAGGACGATTGCCGCCGGGTGCAGCCGCTGATCTGGTGGGTGGCCGGCCTGCTCTATCGCCGGCGTTTCGATCCGATCGGTGCCGACGGCCTCAATCCACAGACCTGACCGGTCTCCCTAGATCTCCAATACGACCCGGCCGTCGATGGTGCCGTCGCGCAGGCGGCCGAGCACGGCGTTCACCGCCTCCAGCGGCTGGGTCTCGACGGTGGCGGCGACCTTGCCCTCGGCTGCGAAGGCGAGGCATTCGATGAGGTCGAGGCGGGTGCCGACGATGGAGCCGCGCACCGTCTTGCCCTGCAGCACCATCTCCATGATCGGCACCGGGAAGTCGCCGGGCGGCAGGCCGTGCAGCACCGCCGTGCCGCGCTTGCGCAACATCCGCAGGCCCTGGGTGAAGGCGACGGGGTGGGATGCGGTGACCAGGGCGCCGTGCACGCCGCCGACCGCCTTGCGCACACTGCGCACCGGATCCCCTTCGCCGGCATTGACCGCAAGGTCGGCGCCGAGCCGGGTCGCCAGATCCAGCTTGGAGGGCGAGACGTCCACCGCCACCACGTGCCGGCCCATGGCCTTGGCGTACTGCACCGCCAGGTGGCCGAGACCGCCGACGCCGACCACGGCGACCCATTCGCCGGGCTTGGTGTCGGTCTGCTTCAGCCCCTTGTAGACGGTCAGCCCGGCGCAGAGCAGAGGGGCTGCCGGCGCGAAATCGAGGGCATCCGGCAGCCGTGCCACGAAATCCGCCTCGGCCAGCGCGTATTCCGCATAGCCGCCATTGACCGAATAGCCGGTGTTGCGCTGGCCGTTGCACAGGGTCTCCCAGCCGCCCAGGCAATGCTCGCAATGGCCGCAGGCGGAGTAGAGCCAGGGGATGCCGACCCGGTCGCCCTCCTTGACCGTGTCGACGCCGGTTCCGGTGGCGGCCACGGTGCCCACGCCTTCATGGCCCGGGATCAGCGGCAACTCCGGCTTCACCTTCCAATCGCCGTCGGCGACGTGCAGGTCGGTGTGGCAGACGCCGGTGGCGGCGATGCGGACGACGACCTGCCCGGGCCCCGGCTCCGGCACCGGCATCTCCTCAATCCCCAGAGGCGCGCCGAATTCCCGGATCACCGCCGCTTTCATCATCCCCGTCATGCCGATTGGTCCCCGTCAGCGAGTCGCGTTGCAGCGCAACATAGCAGAGCGAAAACGGCGGCCAACAGGGCGCGCGGGACTCGCGGCGTCAGGAGGCGGGGTTGAAGGGCGACTGGGTGCCGATGCGGCGGCGGCGACGGCGGGTGATGTCCTCGCCGCCCATCAGGAAGGTGCCGATCAGGTTGGCGATCGCCAGCCCGGCGATGGCAAAGAACAGCGGATTGCCGGACAGAAGTCCGGCCAGTCCGAAGATCAGCGCGACCAGCGCGAAGATCTTGAGTGGGATCATGTCGTCCATGGGTCGATCCTATCGTCGCGACGGGCCCGGCAAAAGAGGCACGAGACCCGGCAGGTCTTGCCCGGCATCGGCATGGCGGCTCGTCGCATGTCCCGGATTCCCGCGGCCTCGGCCTGGCATCCGGATTGCGTTGGTGGATTGGAGCAGTCCGGAAAGGCAGCAGTGTGGCCATGACCTCGACACACATGATCGGCGGCTATCAGGTGAGCGACAGCGTGCTGGGCGCGGTGCGCGACGCCAGCCGGCGGACCGGCGCCGATTTCGACTACATGCTGGCCAAGGCGGCACAGGAAAGCGGCTTCCAGGCGCATGCCCGGGCCGCCACCAGCAGCGCCACCGGCCTCTACCAGTTCATCGATTCCACCTGGCTGCAGATGGTCCGCGACCATGGCGCCCGCCATGGGCTGGGCAGCCTGGCACGGCAGATCGACGACGGACCCGACGGGCAGCCGGTGGTCGCCGACGCGGCAACCCGGCGCCGCATCCTGGACCTGCGCCACGACCCGCGCCTCAACGCCGTGATGGCCGGCGAGCTGGCTAACGCCAACAAGGCGCATCTGGAGCGGAATGTCGGCGGCGAGATCGGCCCGGCGGAACTCTACCTCGCCCATTTCCTGGGCGCCGACGGCGCCTCGATCTTCCTCAACGCCGCCCGCACGACACCGGACCGGCCGGCGGCGGAGCTGTTCCCGGCGGCGGCGCGGGCCAACCGGCCGGTCTTCTTCGATCCGTCGACCGGCGCGCCGCGCAGCGTCGCGGAGGTCCGCGACCGACTGGCCGGCCGCATCGACGACGCCATGACGCTGGCCGCCGATGCGCCGGAACCGGCGGCATCGCCGCGGATCGGCTCGAACCGGCCGGACTCCTATGTGACGGGCGCGCCGGCGCCGGTCGGACCGCCTGCGGGACGCGAGGCGCTGTCGCTGTGGACGCTGCTTTATCTCAACGCCCTGCCGCCACCTGGCAAGTGATCCGCGGCTAGGTCCCGGGCGGCGGGATGAAAACCGCGTCGACCATCTCGAGCACGAAGGCGAAATCCGGATTGTAGGTCGTCCGCGCCACCAGCGCGCCGTCCGGCGACCGCGTGCCCCAGGCCCCGTACCAGAGCTGCGGCGCCGTCCGGCAATCGCCGCGGGTCCGACCGCCGATGCCATTGCAGACCCTCAAATCTCCGTCGCGGCCATAGCGCGGGTTCCCCGGCCCGACCATCAGGCTCATATGCGCGAGATTGAGGACCCGCTCGGCCGGGTAGGCGCCGTCGCGGATGATCTCCCGGCCGTTTCGGGCTTCGGCGCCGCTGGCGCTGTAGATCACGATCCGGTTGTCCGGCGCGGTCAGCCGCTCGCGGAACACCGCGCGCACATAGTCCGTATCCACCACCGAATCCTCGGTGGTCACCACCACGACGGCCGGGATGTCGAGGGTGCGATCGCCCCATAGATCCAGCAGGTCGGCGGTCAGGTCGTAGTACTGCACCCCGGCATTGACCGCGATCGAGCCGTAGCGGACCGGGTTGACCACCGGGCCGGTGAAGGCCCAGTCACGGGCCACGCCGAGGACCGAGGACCACCACAGAATTCCGTCCTCCTCGCTGCGCCAGGCCGGTGCGAAGAGCAGAAGCCCGGACACCGACGGGTCCTCCAGCGCCAGCACCGTCGCGATCACGCCGCCCAGCGAGAAGCCGCCCAGATGGATCGGCACCGTGCCGTCGTCCCAGGCATCAAGATGCCCGCGGGCGGCGGCCAGCCAGTCCTCATAGCCGACTTCCAGCATCGCCCCGGGGCGCACGCCGTGCCCGGGCAGCAGCACGGCCCGCACGTCGAACCCCATCCGGCTCAGCCCCTCGGCCAGGTCGCGCCAGATGAAGGGCGAATCGCTCAGCCCGTGGAACAGCAGGAACCGGCCGCGATAGGGCACGCCATCGGCGGCCCGGCGCTCGAACGGCGCGTTGAGCGCGACCTCCTCCGCCGCCGCCGCGGCTTCGGATGGGACCCGGTTGCGGGCCAGATAGCCGGTCACCGCGGCCCGATGCGCGCCGAAATCGTCCATGGCGGCGGGAAAGCGTTCCAGCACCGGCTGATGCGCCAGGTCGGTCGGCCCGCAGGATGCAACGACGGCGCCGACGACGAGGGCCGCCAGCCCCCGCAAGGCAATCCGCACGAATTCGATCAAGGCGCCCCACCGGGATCGTGGATCGGAGCCAGCAAGACTAGGCCTTGGTCGACGGACGGCAAGCCATTCCCGGATCGCCGCCCATGACACTCTGCTGACACTATCTGTCAGTTGACCGTCACGGTGCGACCGGCGGCCCCTGGCGTTCGGTTCCGCCGCCACGATATAAGAGCGGATGAGCACCGCCGTCGCGATCCGCAAGCACGAGCTGCCGCCGACCGAGGCCGCGGCTCCGCTGACCATCTCGTCCGAATTCGAACCGGCCGGCGACCAGCCGCAGGCCATCGCCGAGTTGGTCGACGGGCTGAAGCAGGGGGAGAAGGACCAGGTCCTGCTGGGGGTCACCGGCTCCGGCAAGACCTTCACCATGGCGCATGTGATCCAGCACCTGCAGCGCCCGACCCTGGTGCTTGCGCCGAACAAGACCCTGGCGGCGCAGCTCTATCAAGAGATGAAGGCGTTCTTCCCCAACAACGCGGTGGAGTATTTCGTCTCCTATTACGACTACTACCAGCCGGAAGCCTACGTCCCGCGCACCGACACCTATATCGAGAAGGAAAGCTCGGTGAACGAGCAGATCGACCGGATGCGCCATTCGGCCACCCGGGCGCTGCTGGAACGCAAGGACGTGGTGATCGTCGCCTCGGTCTCCTGCATCTACGGCATCGGCGACGTGGAGACCTACAGCGAGATGACCCTGCCGCTGTCCAGCGGCCAGCGGGTCCCGCGCACCGAGCTGCTGCGCCGGCTCGTCGAGCTGCAGTACCGCCGCAACGATACCGGCTTCGGACGCGGCATGTTCCGCGCCAAGGGCGATGTGGTCGAAGTGTTCCCGGCCCATCTGGAGGACCGGGCCTGGCGGCTGTCCCTGTTCGGCGACGAGATCGAGTCGATCCATGAGATCGACCCGCTGACCGGCGAGAAGATCACCCCGCTGGACTCGGTCCGGGTCTACGCCAACAGCCACTACGTCACGCCCAAGCCGACCCTGCAGCAGGCCATCAAGCAGATGAAGACCGATCTGAAGGCCCGGCTGGACGAGTTCAACCGCGACGGCAAGCTGCTGGAGGCCCAGCGGCTGGAGCAGCGCACCCAGTTCGACATCGAGATGATCGACGCCACCGGCTCCTGCGCCGGCATCGAGAACTATTCCCGCTACCTGACCGGCCGGGCGCCCGGCGAGCCGCCGCCGACCCTGTTCGAATACCTGCCCGACGACGCCCTGCTGGTGGTCGACGAGAGCCACGTCATGGTGCCGCAGCTCGGCGGCATGTATCGCGGCGACCGGGCCCGCAAGGACACCCTGTCGGAGTTCGGCTTCCGCCTGCCGGCCTGCGTCGACAACCGGCCGCTGAAATTCGAGGAGTGGGAGGTGATGCGGCCGCAGACCGTATTCGTCTCCGCCACCCCGGCGGCCTGGGAGCTGGAGCGCACCGGCGGCATCTTCACCGAGCAGGTGGTGCGGCCGACCGGGCTGATCGACCCGGAGGTGATCATCCGCCCCACGGGCAGCCAGGTCGACGACCTGCTGGCGGAGTGCCGCGACTGTGTCTCGAAGGGCCAGCGGGTGCTGGTCACCACCCTGACCAAGAAGATGGCCGAGGCGCTGACCGAATACATGCACGAGGCCGGCATCAAGGTGCGCTACATCCACTCCGACGTGGAGACGCTGGAGCGCATCGAGATCATCCGCGACCTCAGGCTCGGCGCCTTCGACGTGCTGGTCGGCATCAACCTGCTGCGCGAGGGGCTGGACATTCCCGAATGCGGACTGGTCGCCATCCTGGATGCCGACAAGGAGGGCTATCTGCGCTCCCGCACCTCGCTGATCCAGACCATCGGCCGCGCCGCCCGCAATGTCGACGGTCGCGCCATCCTCTACGCCGACACCATCACCGACAGCCTGAAATCGGCGCTCGAGGAGACCAGCCGGCGGCGCGAGAAGCAGCAGGCCTACAATGCCGAGCACGGCATCACGCCGGAGAGCGTGCGCAAGAACATCTCCGACATCCTGGACAGCGTCTATGAGCGCGGCGATCGGGTCACGGTCACCACCGGCGTCTCGGAGACGCCGCACCTGACCGGCAAGACCCTGGTCGAGCACATCGCCGATCTGGAGGCGCGCATGCGCGCCGCCGCCGCCGATCTGGAATTCGAGGAGGCGGCCCGGTTGCGCGACGAGATCCGCCGGCTGGAGCAGAGCGAGCTCGGCCTGGCGCCGGACGACACGGCCTATGGCGCCCAGATCGTCGACGCCCGCAGCGGCGGTCCTTCCGGCCACCGCTCCGCCGCCGCCAAACCGGCCCGGCGCGGCCGGGGACGCCGGCGGAAGGGGCCGTAACGGCGAGGCAGCCACCTGCAGAGCGTCATCGCCGCGCTGCCCTCACCCGGTCTGCCTGTGGCAGCCCACCCTCTCCCAGGGGGAGAGGGTTTGCCACGCTGGCCGCAATTTCCCTCTCCCCCTGGGAGAGGGTGGCGAGCTCAGGCGAGCCGGGTGAAGGCCGCGGCCGTCACGCTCATCGAAGCCCGCCGCGCCATCCCGATTTCCGCATTACCGCTTTGCCCGCGACCGCATCGCCCCTATATGTCCGGTTTGCGGCGGGGCCCCGCGTCCCGTCCGTCGCCATTCCGCAGCAAGCACGCTCGCCATGCCGCCGGCCTCCCCCGTCTCCGCGTCGCCCACCGCCCGCGGGAGCGATCTTCCGTGATCCTGGACACCGCCATGACCGTCGGCGGCCTGGTGCTGCTGATGGTCGGGGCCGATTACCTGGTCCGCGGCGCGGTGGGGATCGCCCGCTCCCTGGGGGTCTCGCCGCTGGTGATCGGGCTGACCGTGGTGGCGCTGGGAACCTCCCTGCCGGAGCTGGTGATCTCCCTGCAGGCGGCCCTGGAGGGCTCGCCCGGCATCGCCGTCGGCAACATCGTCGGCAGCAACATCGCCAATATCCTGCTGATCCTCGGCGTCGCCGGCCTGATCGCGCCGATTCGCTGCAGCAAGATGGCGATCTTCCGCGACGGCAGCGCGATGCTGGCCGCGACCGCCTTCTTCATCGTCGCCGGGCTGCTGGATTCGCTGAACGTCGTCTACGGCATCGTCGCCCTGCTGCTGCTCGCCGCCTACATGTACGGCTCCTACCGCAGCGACAAGAAGGCCGGCGGCGGGCTGCACGCCCAGGAGGCCGCCGAGATCGAGTCGATCTCCGGCACCATCTGGCTGTCGATCCTGGCCGTCGTCGCCGGCCTTGCCGGCGTCATCTGCGGCGCCAAGCTGCTGATCGAGGGGGCCCAGGGCCTTGCCCGCGCCTTCGGCGTGTCGGAGGAGGTGATCGGCCTGACCCTGATCGCCTTCGGCACCTCGGTGCCGGAGCTGGCCACCACCATCGTGGCGGCGCTGCGCCGCCATGCGGACGTCGCGCTGGGCAACGTGATCGGCAGCAATCTGTTCAACCTGATGGGCGTGATGGCCGTCGTCACCTGCGTGGTGCCGATCGAACTGCCGGCCCAGATCGTGCGCTTCGACCTGTGGGTCATGGCCGGGGTCAGCGCCATGATGATCCAGTTCATGTATTCCGGGCTCAGGCTCAGCCGCGGCGAGGCGGCGCTGTTCCTGTTCACCTATTGCGCCTTCATCGTGATCCAGTTCGTCGGCGTGGAATCCGTGCTGCCCTGGGACGTGGCCGCCGCGCGGCCTTGACAGCCGGGCCTTTTCGGCCACCTTGCCGGCATGGCCCCATCGACAGACACGACCCCGCCCAAGACCGCGCTGGTCACCGGCGCCGCCCGGCGCATCGGACGCGCCATCGCCCGCGACCTGGCGGCCCATGGCTGGGCCGTCGCGATCCACTACAACCGATCCGCCGACGAGGCGCAGGACGCGGTCGCCGCGATCGAGGCGGCCGGTGGCCGGGCGGCAGCGCTGCCGGCGGAGCTGACCGACGAGAGCGCGGTCCGCACCCTGATCCCCGCCGCCGCCGAGGCGCTGGGACCGGTCACGCTGCTGGTCAACAGCGCCGCCGCCTTCGTCCATGACGACATCCAGGGGGGCACGCGGGAGACCTGGGACCTGCACATGGAGGCCAATCTGCGCGCCCCGGCGGTCCTGACCCAGGACTTCGCCAAGGCCCTGCCGGAGAACGCGACCGGCAACGTGGTCAACATCCTGGACCAGCGGGTCTGGAACCCGACGCCCTATTTCATGTCCTACACGGTCAGCAAGATCGGCCTGTGGACCCTGACGCGCACCCTGGCGATGGCGCTGGCGCCGCGCATCCGGGTCAATGCCGTCGGCCCCGGACCGACCCTGCAGGGCGCCCGCCAGAGCGATGAGCATTTCCGACTGCAATGGCAGAGCGTGCCGATGCGGCGCAGCACCGGCACCGACGAGATCGCCGCGGCGATTCGCTTCATCCTGGATACGCCCAGCCTGACCGGCCAGATGATCGCCCTGGATGGCGGCGAGCATCTGGGGTGGGCGCAGCCGGATCGGGGTTTCAAACCGGTTGAATGAGAACCGGTAACTGGTTGGCGGCGTTCGGATTCATCCTCACGGCGCCGTTACCAGGACGTTACACGTGCAAAAAATCGGCGACAGACGCATTAGTTGTGCACAGAGAGCGGGTCGGCGCACCATAACGTTCTGATCATCCCAGTTTTTTTGTTCTTTCATAAATCCTTAACGGTTGACATTCGTTTTCTTTATAAAAATCAGTAAGTTAGCTGATTTGCCTGTTTTTTAGGCAGACGTGTCTAGGCCGCGCGATTGCGCGACTCCGATGCCTTGCAACGGACCTTATCGACAGAGTTATCCACATCCTTCGTGGATAGCGAAATCGCTTGCAACAGGGACCGGCGGACCGCGCCGGGTGGTTGCTTGCGCGGGCGCCCGGGCCGATATTCCGATCATGACCACCCCGACCGCATCGCCCACCGGCCAGCCGGCCGAAGATGCCCGGCCGGCCAAGCAGGCCAGCGGACGCCGGCGGCTGACCGCCGAGACGCTGGCCAGCGGTGTGGAGACCATCCAGAGCCATCTGAAGACCCTGCCGAGCGGCCCGGGCGTCTACCGCATGATGGATGCCGCCGGCGACGCGCTCTATGTCGGCAAGGCCCGCAACCTGAAGAAACGGGTCACCACCTACACCCAGACCGGCAAGCACCCGGCCCGGCTGCTGCAGATGATCGCCGAGACGGTGGCCATGGAGTTCGTGGTCACGAACTCCGAGGTCGAGGCGCTGCTGCTCGAGGCCAACCTGATCAAGCGCCTGCGCCCGCGCTACAACGTGCTGCTGCGGGACGACAAGACCTTCCCGCATATCCTGATCGCCAGCGACCACCCCTTCGCCCAGGTCGCCAAGCATCGCGGCGCCCAGAAGCGGCCGGGGACCTATTTCGGGCCGTTCGCCTCGGCCGGTGCCGTCAATCGGACCATCACCGCCCTGCAGCGCGCCTTCCTGCTGCGCTCCTGCCCCGACACGGTGTTCGCCAGCCGCAGCCGGCCCTGCCTGCAATACCAGATCAAGCGCTGCACCGCGCCCTGCGTCGGCCTGGTCGACGAGACCGACTACGCGACCCAGGTGGCCCAGGCGGTCGACTTCCTCAGCGGCAAGAGCCAGTCGGTGCAGGCCCGGCTGGCCGACGAGATGCTGCAGGCCTCCGACGCGCTCGACTACGAGACCGCCGCCCGGCTGCGGGACCGGATCAAGGCGCTCGCCGCCATCCAGGCGCACCAGGACATCAACGCCGAGCGCATCGGCGACGCCGATGCCCTGGCCGCCTACCAGGCCGGCGGCCAGACCTGCATCCAGGTCTATTTCTTCCGCGGCGGCCGCAACTACGGCACCCGCGCCTATTTCCCGAGCCACGACAAGCATGTCGGCGCCGCCGCGGTGCTGACCGCCTTCATCGGCCAGTTCTACGACAACAAGCCGGCGCCCAAGCTGGTGCTGGTCAGCCACGCGCTGGAGGAGGGCGCGCTGATCGCCGAGGCGCTGTCGGTCAATGCCGGCCACAGGGTGTCGCTGTCGGCGCCGCAGCGCGGCGAGAAGCGGCGGCTGATCGACCACGCCCTGGCCAACGCCCGGGAGGCGCTGGGCCGCCGCATGGCGGCCGGGGCGTCGCAGCGCAAGCTGCTGGAGGGCGTGGCCTCGGCCTTCGGCCTGGACCAGACGCCGCAGCGCATCGAGGTCTACGACAACAGCCACATCTCCGGCACCAACGCAATCGGCGCCATGATCGTCGCCGGTCCGGACGGGCTGATGAAGAACGCCTACCGCAAGTTCACCATCAAATCCGACGTCGCCCCCGGCGACGACTACGCGATGATGCGCGAGGTGCTGAGCCGGCGGTTCTCCCGGGCGTTGAAGGAGGATCCGGACCGTGGCGGCGGCGACTGGCCGGACCTGGTGCTGATCGATGGCGGCAAGGGCCAGCTCGCCGTGGCGCAGGAGGTGCTGGCCGAGCTCGGCATCGCCGACCAGCCGGTCGCGGCGATCGCCAAGGGGCCGGACCGCAATGCCGGCCGCGAGCGGTTCTTCCAGCCGGACCGCGCGCCCTTCAGCCTTGAGCCGCGCGACCCGGTCCTGTACTTCCTGCAGCGGCTGCGCGACGAGGCCCATCGCTTCGCCATCGGCACCCATCGCGCCCGCCGCGCCAAGCAGGTGGGGCAATCGCCGATCGATGAGATTGCCGGCATCGGTCCGCGGCGCAAGAAGGCGCTGCTGCTGCATTTCGGATCGGCCAAGGCGGTGGCGCGCGCCAGCCTGGAAGATCTGCAGGCGGTCGAGGGCGTCAGCAAGTCCGTGGCGAAAAAGATTTATGATCATTTTAATCAGGACAGATAGACTGTCTCGTTGCCCGCACGGATCAACGGACCGTGGCTTGGGCACGGGGCGAACAATCACCGGTCAAAGACCGAAAACCGCTGGGAGTTGGGGTCGGAAGTGTCTGCCAGCCTGACCAACCTGCCGAACATGCTGACGCTGTCGCGGATCGCCTGCATCCCGGTCATCGTGGCGCTGTTCTTCGTGCCGGGAGACTGGGCCGCCTGGCTGGCCTGTGCCGTGTTCTCGCTGGCCGCGATGACCGACTATCTCGACGGCTATCTGGCGCGCCAGCGGGCCGAGGTCTCCGCCTTCGGCAAGCTGCTCGACCCGATCGCCGACAAGATGCTGGTCGCCGCGGTGCTGCTGCTGCTGGTCGGCTTCGGCCAGTTGGGCGGCATCTCGATCATCCCGGCGCTGATCATCCTGATGCGCGAGATCCTGGTCTCGGGCATGCGCGAATTCCTCGCCGGGCTCGGCGGCAAGGGGCTGCCGGTGAGCTTCCTGGCGAAATGGAAGACGGTGGTGCAAATGGTCGCACTGGGCTTCCTCATCGTCGGCGATGCCGGGCCGGACGTCATCCCGGTGACGCTGATCGGCGTGATCGGCATCTGGGCCGCCAGCGTGCTGACGCTGATCACCGGCTGGCAGTACGTGAAGGAAGGCATGACACAGGTCGTGTCGCCACCGAAGGCCAAGACGGAGACCGAGGGCGGGTCGCCGCAGGCCGCCGACACGGTCGGGAAGGCATGAAAAAACCGTGAGCGTTTACCGGGCCTTGTCGATTGTCACGCGACACTCAATGTATGATCCGGAACGGGGTGTCGAACCTCGATAACGGGCGGGCGAAACCCCGGTAATATGGACACGGTATAGTCAAGGTGCGCTTCTTCAAACGCCAGTATTTCCGCAGATTCCTGCGGCCGATCAATCGGATGCGCCTGTCCCCGGCCGTGGTCGGGCGCACCGCCGTGGTCGGGCTGGCGTTCGGGCTCACCGCCAGTGTCGGCATCCAGTTGATCGGCGTGTTCCTGATCTGGCTCGTCGGAAGGGCGATCCGGCGGCCGATCAATCTCGCTCTTGCCGTCGTGCTGACCAGCGTCACCAACCCGCTGACCATCGCGCCGATCTACACCGCCTATTTCTTCACCGGCTGCGCGGTGATCCAGTGCGACACGTCCGAGATCTCCATCGAGCCGCTGATCGCCGCCATCAACGCCATCGACTTCACCGGGCTGTTCACCGGTTCCTGGGACTCCGCGATGGCCAGCTTCGGGCAGCTCGGGGCCGGGTCCTGGGACACCATCGGCCTGCCGCTGGCCATCACCGTTCTAGGCAGCCTGCCCTTCGCCCTTGTCGGATCGATCGCCGGCTATTATTTCGGCCGCTATGTGGGTGAGAGACTGCACATCCGGCGGGTGCGCCGCGCCGCGCTTCGGGCCCGGCGGGCCCAGGAGGCACAGTCCGCGCAACCGGCCCAGCCGGCTCAGCCGGCCGCCTGACCAGTTCCGCTCGGCCCGGTGAAGGTCCTCGGCATCTCCGGCTGGAGCGGCAGCGGCAAGACCACGCTTCTCACCAGCCTGATCCCGGAGCTGATCGGCCGCGGCCTGACCGTCTCCACCATCAAGCACGCCCATCACGGCTTCGATGTCGACCGGCCGGGCAAGGACAGCCACCGGCACCGCCAGGCCGGCGCCACCGAGGTGGTGATCGGCTCCGCCCGGCGCTGGGCGCTGATGCACGAGATCCGCGGCGACGAGCCGGAGCCGCCGCTGGCCGACCTGCTGGCGCATATGACCCCGGTCGACCTGGTGCTGGCGGAGGGATACAAGGCCGAGCCCCATGATAAGCTGGAGGTCCACCGCCCATCGGTCGGCAAGCCGCTGCTCTATGGCGAGATCCCCAACGTGGTGGCGATCGCGACCGACGGGCTGGAGCAGGAGGTGCCGGTTCCCGTGCTGGACCTGAACGACATCCCGGCCATCGCCGATTTCATCATCCGGCATGCCGGCCTGACGCCGGCCTAAAGTACCCACCACCATAGGAGGATGACGCGTATGACGGCCTCGCAGCCCCTTCGGCCAGGAGCGTGGTCCGCTGTGATGCAGCGCATCACAAGGGCCGCGCGACGCCGCCCGAAGGGGCTGCGAGGCCGCCCGCAGGGTCGCGTCCCGCGCCCGCCGGAGGGCGTCAGCGCCGCTTGCCGATGCGCTGCATCGCCGGCGCGACGCTTCCTACCCGGTGGGCGCGGGACGCGATCATACGCATCATCCTCCTATGGTGGTGGGTACTAGATGGCGCAGCTCACCGACGACTGCTTCGCCTTCGGTGGCAAGCTGACCCCGATCGACGAGGCGCTGGCGGAGTTCGACCGCCGCCTGGTGACGGTGGCCGGCACCGAGACGGTGGCGCTGGACGCCGCCGCCGGGCGGTTCCTGGCCGAGGATCTTGTGGCCACCCGGTCGGTGCCGCCGCACGACAATTCCGCCGTCGACGGCTACGCGGTGTTCTTCGACGACTTGGTAGCGGTTGGGGAGACGGTGCTGCCGGTCACCGGCCGCGTGGCGGCCGGGCATCCGCTGGCCGATGCGCCGACGCGCGGAACCGCGCTGCGGGTCTTCACCGGCGCACCGATGCCCGACGGCCCCGACACGATCTACATGCAGGAGGACTGCCGGATCGAAGAGGCGGCGGACGGCAACCGGGTCGGGCTGCCGCCGGGCATCAAGCGCGGGTCGAATTACCGCCATGCCGGCGAGGACATCGCGGCCGGCGCCACCATCCTGTCCGCCGGCCGGCGCCTGAAGCCGCGCGACATCGGGTTGGCCGCGTCGGTCGGCTGCGACCGGCTGGAGGTTCGGACGGCCCTGCGCGCCGCCCTGTTCTCCACCGGCGACGAGGTGCACGAGCCGGGCGCCGAGGCGCCGCCCGGCGGCATCTACGACGCCAACCGCCACGCCCTGGCCGCCGCGCTGCGCCGGCTGGGCTGCGACGTCACCGATCTCGGCATCCTGGAGGACCGTCGCGACGCCATCGCCGAGGCCCTGTCGCGGGCCGCGGAGGGCCATGACCTGGTGATCAGCTCCGGCGGCATGTCGACCGGCGAGGAGGACCACGTGAAGGCGGCGGTCGAGGCGATCGGCGGCCGGCTGCATGCCTGGCGCCTGGCCATCAAGCCCGGACGGCCGGTCGCCCTGGGACAGATCGGGCGGGTCCCCTTCATCGGCCTGCCGGGCAACCCGGTGGCGGTGCTGGTGACCTTCCTGCGGGTCGCCCAGCCGCTGATCCTGCGCCTGGCCGGCGCCACGGTGACCGAGCCCCGGCATTATCCGGTCCGGGCCGATTTCGACTACCGCAAGAAGCGCGACCGCCGGGAGTATGTCCGGGTGACCCTGGCCGACGGCGCCGACGGCATGCCGGTCGCCACCAAGTTCCCGCGCGACGGCGCCGGCATCCTGAGCTCGATGGTGGCGGCGGACGGGCTGGTCGAGCTGGCCGAGGACGTCACACGGCTTGAGCGCGGGACGGTCGTCCCGTTCCTGCCGTTCGCTGAGATTGAATAGGGGGTAGGGGTCGGTGGGCGGCCGGGTCAGGCCATTTCGACCCGCAGATTGGTGTTGATCGCAGAGGCGTAAGCTTCGAGGCGGCTGGCCGATCCCGATTTCTGAGCCCGCTCGCTCTGACGATTGCGCAACTCGGCGGCCACTTGCCGCAGCTCGGTCGCCATGCGCTCGTACAGGCTCAGATCATGTTCGTTCAACAGGATCATCCGTCGCTCTCCAATGCACCTCGTCCATGTTGCAGTTATGGTTAATGATTTGCAAACAAAGTAATCAAACCGGGGAGGAATGCAACGCATAAATGCATCCGGGCACGGCAAACCACGGTCCGGTAGCCCGTCGGCCGATTTCGCCACTGATGCCCGGGCGCAACACTTGCCCGTTGTCGCATTGCAACAGCCCTGCCCGGACTCCACCGGCCAAGTCCCCGTGAGGCCGGATTTCCCCTGCGGGTGCAATGCGGTACTCTCAGGGTGACCGGAACCTACGATGGCCGCCTCATGAAACTGCTGTATTTCGCCTGGCTGAAGACCAAGATCGGCATGGCCGAGGAGGAGGTGTCGCCGCCGGACGACGTGCGCACCGTGGCGGAGCTGATCGCCTGGCTGAAGGGGCGCGGGCCGGTCTTCGCCGAGGCGCTGGCCAACGACTCGGTGGTCAAGGTGGCGGTCAATCAGGAATACGCCCGGCGCGACCAGGCGGTCCGGGCCGGCGACGAGGTGGCCCTGTTCCCGCCGGTGACCGGAGGCTGACATGGCGGTCCGGATCCAGACCGAAGACTTCGACCTGGCCGCCGAGCTGGCGGCCCTGACCGGCGGCAACCGGGCCGTCGGCGGCGTGGTCAGCTTCGTCGGCCTGGTGCGCGACATGGCCGGCGACGCCGCGGTGTCGGCCATGACCCTGGAGCACTATCCGGGCATGACCGAGCGCAAGCTGGCGGAGATCGAGGCCGAGGCCAACCGGCGCTGGCCGTTGGAGGCGTCTCTCATCGTGCACCGGGTCGGGCGGCTGGAGCCCGGCGACCAGATCGTCCTCGTCGCGACCGCCTCGGCCCATCGCGAGGCGGCCTTCCAGGCCTGCCATTTCCTGATCGACTGGCTGAAGACCCAGGCGCCGTTCTGGAAGCTGGAAGACGGCCCCGACGGCGCCCACTGGGTCGAGGCCAAGGCCGACGACGACACCGCCGCCGACCGCTGGTCCAATCCGGACCCCAAGGCGGCGGAATAAGAGGCGCGGCTAACACCGCAACACATTCCTTAGCCCCCTCACCCTCCCAACGCTTCGCGTCGGGTCCCTCCCTCTCCCGCGAGGGGAGAGGGAATCAACTTGAGGCCGCTCTTGGATACCCCTCTCTCCTTGTGGGAGAGGGAGGGACCCGCGGCGAAGCCGTGGGAGGGTGAGGGGTCTTAAGAAAGCTCGATCGAAGATCGCCGAAAGAAAAACGGGCCGGCGTGAACCGGCCCGCCTCAATACTTCAGTGCTGTCTGGTCAGACGGCTTCGGCGATCGCCAGGCTAGGGACTTCGCGGCGGACCTCGACCGCGTAGGCGTCCATCAGCGCCTCGCAGACCTCGCCCGGGGTGTAGGTCAGCTCGTCGATGCGGCCCACCGGGGTGACCTCCGCGGCGGTGCCGGTCAGGAAGACCTCCTGGGCCCGTTTCAGGTCGTCGGGCCAGATCTCCCGCTCGACCACCTCGTAGCCGCGCGCTTGGGCGAGCTCGATCACCGTGCGCCGGGTGATGCCGTCCAGGAAGCAGTCCGGGATCGGGGTGTGCAGCACGCCGTCGATCACCAGGAAGATGTTGGCGCCGGTCGCCTCGGCGACCCGGCCGCGCCAGTCCAGCATCAGCGCGTCGTGGAAGCCGGCTGCCTCCGCCTGGTGCTTGCTCATGGTGCAGATCATGTAGAGGCCGGCGGCCTTGGAATGCACCGGCGCGGTGTTCGGCGCCGGACGGGCCCAGTCGGAGATCGTCAGGTTGATCCCCTTCAGCCGCGCCTCCGGGTCGAAATAGCTCGGCCATTCCCAGGTGGCGATGGCAAGGTGGATGGTGTTGTGCTGCGCCGAGACGCCCATCATCTCGCTGCCGGCCCAGGCCACCGGCCGGACATACCCGTCGACGATTCCATTCGCCTCGATGACCGCGTTGGTGGCGGCGTCGATCTCGGCGGCGCTGTACGGGATCTTGAAGCCCAGGACCTCGGCGGAGTAGATCAGCCGCTCGGAATGCTCGGTCAGCTTGAAGACGTTGCCGCCATAGACCCGCTCGCCCTCGAAGACGCAGCGGCCGTAATGCAGGCCGTGGCTGAGGACATGCAGCGTGCTCTCGCGCCACGGCACCATCTTGCCGTCGCACCAGATCAGCCCGTCACGATCGTCGAATGGAATAATCGACATTTGTATGCATCCAATTTGTTCGTTTGTGTCCCGATTGGGGATGGCTGTCGTAACATTCACCCGTTATTATGTCAATATGACTGACGTAAAATCTGCGGCGAACCCGCTCTTCCTGCGCGAGGAGGAACTGCGCCAGGGCATGGAATTGCTGTTCTACGCCTATCGCGATTTCACCGCCGAGCCGGACGCCATCCTGGCCAAGATCGGCCTCGGCCGGGCGCATCACCGGGTGATCTATTTCGTCGGGCGCAATCCGGACATCAGCGTGTCGGAGCTGCTGAACATCCTGAAGATCACCAAGCAGAGCCTGAGCCGGGTGCTCGGCGAGCTGGTGCGCAGCGAGTTCATCGTGCAGCGCCAGGGCACCCGCGACCGCCGCCAGCGTCTGCTGCGGCTGACGACCAAGGGCGAGGCGCTGGAGCGCCAGCTCTCCGAGAACCAGCGCCAGCGCATCGCCCGCGCCTATCGCCGGGCCGGCGCCTCGGCGGTCGAGGGCTTCCGCACCGTGCTGCTGGGCATCATGGATGACGATCGGCTCGACCACCTGACCCTTGAGGGCGCCGACCGGCCGCGCCGCGCCGGATAGAGAGCCGCAGGACAAGCGCTGGCCGCCATCCTCGCCCTTCGACAGTCTCAGGGTGAGGATGAACAGATGTGCGGATTGACAGTCTGCTGCAGAAAAATCACCTCATCCTGAGCCTCCTCATCCCGAGCCGGTCGAGGGACGAAGGCTGGCCCTCGGCCAATACCGATCCCTTTTCGACGGATCAACGTGCTTCTTGCCCGACGCCGTCGCACGAATCCGACACGGTTGCTAGGGTGCCGGCATGACCCAGGAACAGACCCATGTGCTGGTCGTCGACGACGACGAACGCCTGCGCGAGTTGCTGCGCCGCTATCTCGCCGATAACGGCTTCCTGGTCAGCACCGCCGGCAATGCCGCCGACGCCCGGGCCAAGCTGGGCGCGCTGGATTTCGACCTGATCGTCATGGACGTGATGATGCCGGGCGAGAGCGGGCTGGAGCTGACCCGCTCGCTGCGCCAGATCCGCACCACGCCGATCCTGCTGCTGACCGCCATGGGCGAGCCGGAGAACCGCATCACCGGTCTGGAATGCGGCGCCGACGACTATCTGTCCAAGCCGTTCGAGCCGCGCGAGCTGGTGCTGCGCATCAACAGCATCATGCGCCGGGTCGGCCCGCCGCCGGGGTCGTCGGGTCCGGTCCGCCTCGGCGACCATGTCTACGACCTGCAGCGCGAGGAGCTGAGCCAGGACGGCCGGCCGGTCCGCCTGACCGGGGCGGAGACCAGCCTCTTGACCGTGCTGTCCCGGTCGCCGGGCGAGGTGTTCTCCCGCGAGATGCTGGTGGAGCGCTGCGGCATCAGCGGCAGCACCCGCACCGTCGACGTGCTGGTCACCCGGCTGCGCCGCAAGATCGAACCGGACCCGCGGGTGCCGAGCTACCTGCAGACCGTCCGCGGCCAGGGCTACGTGCTGAGGCCCGACGAGGGGTGACGGGGGACCACTGAAACCCTGAAGGCCGTCATTGCGAGGAGCCGGAGGCGACGCGGCAATCCACTGTTGGCGGCAAGAGTGGATCGCCGCGCTTCGCTCGCGATGACGATGTGATGGTGGCGGTCGCCTGCCGGAGACCCGACCTCAATACATCCGGCCGCCGTTCGGGACCGGGTGGTCGATGCCGATCAGCACCACCTCGCCATCGGCGTCAGGGAAGCCGAGCACCAGCACCTCGGACATGAACTTGCCGATCTGCTTGGGCGGGAAGTTCACCACCGCGGCGACCTGGCGGCCCATCAGCTGGTCGGGCTGGTAGTGCCTGGTGATCTGCGCGGACGTCTTCTTCTCACCGATCTCCGGCCCGAAATCGACACGCAGCTTGTAGGCCGGCCGGCGCGCCTCGGGAAACGGGTCGACGGCGACGATGGTGCCGACGCGGATCTCGACGTTCAGGAAATCGTCAAAGGAAATGGTCATTGGCGGCCCGGGGCGGTCAGGGGAACAAGGCGCCCCGCCCGCCGGCTGCTCAAGGCCGACGGCGGGGCGGGCGCCACAATAAACCGGCCGGGCGGCCGGACCGCAAGCCGTTACTTCTTCGACGCGGCGGCCTTGATCTCGTCGAGATTGGCGCTGATGCGCTTGCTGATGACGTCCGCCGCCTCGTAGTTCGACTTGGCGATCATCTCGGCCATTTCCTTCATGTTGGTCAGCGCCTTCTCGAAGGCGGTCTTGACCAGCTCGGCCTGCTTGGCGACGCCCTCTTCCGGCGAGCCCGACGCCATCATGTCCTGAACCATGGACGACGCCTCCTGCATGGTCTGCTGCAGGATTTCCATCTGCCGGCGCGACACCGCCTGCATGCCTTCCACGGCAAGCTGGTTGGCGGCCGTCAGCGCCTCGATGTTCTTGCGCTGCGACTGCATCATCGCGTCCATATCGACGCCCGGCACCTTGAAATCGGACATCATCTTGGTGATGTCCATGTCCCACATTGGCGGAGTCTTGTCGGCCATCGGATCGTCCCTTCCGTGGTTGGCCATGGCGCGCCGGCGAGCTCGCCATGTTGCGGCGCAATGCCGCTCAGAAATTACAACACCGGGTATCTACCGACTGTCTTGTTGCATTGCAACATAAACTCAACCGGACTCGGCCTGATCGCTCTCGGTCGCCTCCCCGGCCTCGGCCCGGCGCCGCCGGCCGCCACCCTGGACGGTGTTGGCCAGCTGCTCGACCTGGGCCAGGCGGCCGTCCAGCGCCTTCATGGTCGGCGCCATGTCCGGCGTGTCGTCCTTCAGCCAGACCCGCAGCACGCTGAGATACAGCAGGCCCAGGACCCGCACCCGCGCGTGGCCGATCAGGCCGTCGGAGTCGAGCCCCGCCGCCTCCAGGGTCCAGCGCATGGACCGTTCCAGCTGCGGCAGCTGCGCCACGGACCCGGCCGGGTCGCGGCGCAGCGCGCCGGCGATCGCGGTGACGCCGGCGCGGTGGGCCTGCAGCGCGTCGAAACGGCGCATCAGCAGGTCGAACAGCCGGTCCCGGGCCGAATCGGCGGGATCGGCCGCGCCCTCCTCGAGCATGGCCTCGTCGACCATGCGGGAGAAGCCGTCCAGGATCGCCGATTTCGACGGGAAGTGGCGGTAGAGCTCAGGCAGCGGCACGCCGGCGTCACCGGCGATCCGGGCCAGGGTGAGATCGCGCCAGCCATGCTCGGCGGCCAGATCGATGGCGGTCTTGATCACCAGAGGTCCGGTCTCGGCCTTCTTCGCCATCGTCTCGCTCGGTGGTCGCGGGTGTGCCTACAAGGTAGCGCGCGGCGGGTCCGGCGCAAAGCGTCGGCGGCGCCGGATCATCGCTTCGCGATATCGGCGCGCAGGCCGCCGGTCATCTCGGCCAGCTGGTCCGGGGTCAGGGCGAAGACGCTGTTGGGCGTGCCGGCGGCGGCCCAGATCGTGGCGTGGCGGAACAGGTCGTCGTCCAGCACCGTCAGCGGCGGTTCCGCATGGCCGATCGGCGCCACCCCGCCGATGGAATAGCCGGTGCGGGCGCGCACGTAGTCGGCGTCGGGGCGCTTGATGGTCTCTCCGGCGATCGCGCCGGCGAGCGCATCGGCCAGGCGCCGCTCATCGACCCGGTTGCCGCCGCTGGCGATGACCAGCACCGGCCGCTCGCTGTCGGAGGTCTTGAAGACCAGCGATTTGGCGATCTGGTCCACGGTGCAGCCGATCGCCGCCGCCGCATCGGCCGCCGTCCGGGTGGTCTCGTCGAATCGCACGATCTGGTGCTCGCGGCCCAGCGCCTCGAGCGCGGCGGCCAGCCGAGCCGCGCCCGATTTCGGTTCGCCCGGCGCGCTCATGCTCCGCCCGCCAGCTCGCGGCCGCGCCGCGTGGCGGCGGCCAGGGCGCGATCGAACAGCGGCTGCATGCCGTCCGCCGCCATCAGCACCTCCAGCGCCGCCTGGGTGGTGCCGCCGGGGCTGGTCACGTTCTGCCGCAAGGTCGCCGCCGGCTCGTCGGACCGGCCGGCCAATGCCGCCGAGCCGATCACCGTCTGTCGCGCCAGGCGCGTCGCCAGATCGGGTGGCAGCCCGACCGACGCGCCGGCCGCCGCCATGGTCTCGATCAGCAGGAAGACATAGGCCGGGCCGCTGCCGGACAGCCCGGTGACCGCGTCGATCAGCCCTTCGTCGTCGATCCACTCGACGGCCCCGGCGGCCGCCATCAGCCGGCTCGCCAGTTCGCGTTGCCCCTGGCCGACATTGTCGGTGGCGACCAGCACCGAGATGCCCTGGCCGATCGCCGCCGGCGTGTTCGGCATCACGCGGATGATCGCCGCGTCGGCTCCCAGGGTCTCTTGGAAGAAGCCGATCGTCGTCCCGGCCGCGACCGAGAGGAAGACCGTCCCGGGTCCGGTGAATCGGCTGTAGGGCGGCACGACCGTGTCGGCGACCTGTGGCTTGATGGCGAAAATCACCATGTCGGGGGTCACGTCCGCCCCGACATCCTCGATGCGATCATGGCGGATGACGGCCGGATCGTCCGGCACCTGGTCGGCCATCGGCTCGACCACGTCGACCCGGTCGACGGTGCCAGCGGCCAACCACCCGGTCAGCAGGGCGCCCCCCATCTTGCCGCAGCCGACAAGCAATACGCGATGAGCCATCTGCCTCCCCCGAACCGGTCTGGATGCGGCGGGCGGCGGGACGTTGGCCCGAACGCGCCGGCGCCGCGATTACGGCGAGGCGCGTCCGGCCAAGATGCGGTCGCTGGGGCTCAGGCCTCGGCGACGGTGTCCAGGATGGCGGCGGAAACGGCCTCCGGAGCGGTTTTACCGCCCCAGATGACGAATTGGAATGCCGGGTAGAAGCGCTCGCATTCGGTCAGTGCGATGTCCACCAGATCCTCCAGCTGCTCCACGCTGGCGCCCTGGGCGCCGCGCAGCAGGGTGGTGTGGCGGAACATCGGGATCTGCTCTTCGGAATCGATGTCGAAATGCCCGAGCCACATGCGCTCGTTGATCGTTGCCAGCAGCTCATGCACGGCCGGCGCGCGGCCGGTCGGAACCTTCATGTCGTATTGGCAGCAGAACTGCATCGCGCTGATTTCGTCCTGCCAGAAGAAGAACATACGGTAGTGGCACCAGCGACCGGCGACCTCGACCAGCATCTCGTCATTGCTGGCCCGCTCGAACGCCCAATCATTGGCGCTGACCATCTCCTCTACGATGTCCAGAGGGTTCTGGGTGAAGCTGCTTGCTTCGACCGACATTATCGCCATGCTCTGCCCTCCTTGATCGGGCGCGCAATTGGTGAACCTGCGCCCGCCCATTTCACAAGATGTCGAGCTTGATACGACATCTGGTAGCCGGCCGGGCTATGGCCACTACAGAAGGCACGGTGTCACAGGTACTCCGGCCCTTGCAACACCAATTCAGCAGGTATTCGTGACCAATAAGTGAATTTTGCGGGGAAATCGCAGTATTTTACCTTAATCCGGCGTTTCGTCCTTCTTGGCCGTCGCGGCCTTCCTTGCCGGCTTTCGCGATTTCGCCGCCGCCGGCTGTTTCGCGGCCGCCCGGGGCTTGGTTTCGGACTTGGCCCCAGTCTTGGCCCCGGTCTTGGTCCCAGTCTTGGCCCCAGACTTGGCCAACACCTTCGGCGCACCGCCCTCCAGGGCTGCGATGCGCTGCTCCAGCGCCGCCACGGTCTTGGCCAGCGCTTCCTGTTCCCGGCGGGCATTGGCGGCCAGTTCGCGGACCACCTCGAACTCCTCGCGGGTGACCACGTCCATGTTCGCCAGCAGGCGCTCCATGCGCTGGCGCATCTGCGCCTCGACTTCCTCACGCAGCCCCGAGACCGCGCCGGCCGCTCCCGCGGCGACACGCGCCAGATCGTCGAGCAGCTTGTTGTCGACCTGCATTTCGCCCCAATCCTCCGGGAAAGTGCGCGCAGTATGGCGATGCGCGTGGTGCGTTGCAACACCGGCGGCGCCGGGACTATAGAGGGCCGGCCGAGGCGCGATGGGGCGCCGGGATCGGCATCAGCGGGCGGGCTTTGGGCATGGAACTGACCAACGACGAATGGATCCTCGATCCCGTCGCCATTCTCCTGTTCGACACGATTCCAATCCGCTGGTATGCGCTGGCCTATCTCGCCGGATTCATCCTCGGGTGGCGCTACGCCCTGCGACTGGCCCGCACCGGGCTCGCCAAGCCGACCGACGGGGATATGGACGAGTTCCTCACCTGGGCGGTGATCGGCACCATCCTCGGCGGCCGGCTGGGCTATGTCTTCTTCTACCAGCCGGAATACTTCCTCAGCTATCCGGCGGAGATCGTAAAGATCTGGTCGGGCGGCATGTCCTTCCATGGCGGCATGCTGGGGGTCATCGCCGCCATGCTGATCTTCGCCCGCAGGCGCGATACCGGCTTCTTCGCCATCGCCGACATCGTCGCCACCGTCGCCCCGATCGGGCTGTTCTTTGGCCGCATCGCCAATTTCGTGAACCAGGAGCTCTACGGCCGCGTCACCGACCTGCCCTGGGGGATCGTCTTTCCGATCGCCGGCGACGGCTTGCCCCGGCATCCCAGCCAGCTCTACGAGGCCTTCCTGGAGGGCGCGGTGCTGTTCATGCTGCTGTCGGCGCTGGCCCGCCGGCCGGAGATCCGCGGCCGGCCCGGCACCCTGTCGGGAATCTTCCTGATCGGCTACGGCCTGTCCCGGTTCGCGGTGGAGTTCGTGCGCCAGCCCGACGAGCAGTTCGTCGAAGGCACCGTGTTCCTGGGCATGACCATGGGCCAGCTCCTGTCGACGCCGATGATCTTCCTGGGCATCGCCATCTTTGTCTACGCCCGCCGCCGCCGGCAGGAGACCCTGGCGGCGTGACCGCTCTGCTGGATGTCCTGCGCCGGGAGATCGCCGCGGAGGGGCCGCTTCCCCTCGATCGCTACATGGCGCTGGCCCTGGGCCATCCGCGGCACGGCTATTACGTCACCCGCAATCCGCTGGGCGCCGCCGGTGACTTCATCACCGCGCCGGAGATCTCGCAGATCTTTGGCGAGCTGATCGGCATCTGGCTCGCCGATAGCTGGGACCGCATGGGCCGGCCGGATCCGGTCCGGCTGGTCGAGCTCGGTCCCGGGCGCGGCACCCTGATGCGCGACGCGCTGCGCGCCGCCCGGGTCCTGCCGGGCTTCACCGAGGCCGCCGCGCTGCATCTGGTGGAGACCAGCCCGGCCCTGCGCGATCGGCAGCGCGACACGCTGGCGGATGTGGCCCAAATCGCCTGGCACGACCGGCTGGCCGACGTCCCGCCGGGCCCGACCCTGGCGGTGGCGAACGAATTCTTCGACGCGCTGCCGGTGCGGCAGTTCCAGCGTACCGCCGATGGCTGGTGCGAGCGGCTGGTGGCGGAGGACGCCCCCGGCGGCGGACTCGGCTTCGTGCTCTCCGACCGCCCGGATCCGATCGCCGCGCTGGCACCGGGCGCGGCCGCGGCACCGCCGGGATCGATCGTCGAACTCTGCCCCGCGGCCCAGGCGATCGCCGGTGAGCTGGCGGCCCGCGTCGCGGAGGCGGGCGGCGCGGCGCTGGTCATCGACTATGGCCACATCCACCCGGCACCCGGCGACACGCTGCAGGCGGTGCGCCGGCACGGCTATGCCGATCCGCTGGCCGATCCCGGCGAGGCGGATCTGACGGCGCATGTGGACTTCGCCGCCCTGGCCGCCGCCGCCGGCGAGGCGGGCGCGGCCATCTGCGGCCCCGTGACGCAGGGCGAGTGGCTGTCCCGCATGGGCATCGTGGAGCGCGCGGAACGGCTCACCCAATCCGCCAGCGCACAGCAGGCGGCGGATATCGACGCGGCGGTTCGCCGGTTGACGGCGGACGACCAGATGGGACAGGTGTTCAAGGTCATGTCCATCACCGCGCCGCCCCTGGCACCGACAGCCGGCTTCCCCGGCCTCCCGTCGCACGGCACGCCATGATCCAGGTCGACTCCCTCGCCGGTCTGCCAGGGGTCCGGCACGGCTTCTTCACACGGGTCGGCGGCGTCAGCGACGGCATCTACGCCGCCAAGAATTGCGGCTTCGGGTCCGGCGACAATCCCGATAACGTGGCCCGCAACCGGGCCCGCTGCATCGCCGAGATGGCCAATGGCGGGGCAGCCCTGGTGACGGCCTACCAATTCCACAGCGCCGAGACGATCGTGGTCGAAACGCCTTGGCAGCCGGGCGATTGGCCGAAGGCCGACGGTATGGTGACCGACCGGCCGAACATCGCGCTTGGCATCCTGACCGCCGATTGCGCGCCGGTGCTGTTCGGCGACCCCGAGGCCGGCGTCATCGGCGCCGCCCATGCCGGCTGGAAGGGCGCGCTGGGCGGCATCCTGGAGGCAACCGTCGAGGCCATGGTGTCGATCGGCGCCGCGCCGGCCCGGATCCTGGCCGCCATCGGCCCCTGCATCGCCCAGAACTCCTACGAGGTCGGCCCGGAATTCCGTGACCGCTTCGTCGCCGACGATGCCGCGAATGACGGGTACTTCCGTCCCGGGACCCGGCCCGACCATCCGCATTTCGACCTGAAGGGCTATGCCGCCGCCCGGCTGGAGCGGATCGGCCTGGCCGGCGTCGAGGTCGACGGCCACGACACGGTCGCCGAGGAGGAACTGTTCTTCAGCTACCGTCGCGCCACCCTGCGCGGCGAGACCGATTACGGGCGCGGCCTGTCGGCCATCATGATCGAGGGCTGACGCCGCCCTGCCGACGGCCGGGCGTTTGCCGGACATTCGCGGCGAATCCGCACCTTAACAGGCGGGTAAGGCTGGCAGGCATAGGCTGACCGCGGATTTGAGGAGCGGTTGGCGGCAGATGGGGATCCCGTCCATCGGATCAATACGGATCGGCGGACCCACCGGCGGGGCCGGTGTGGTGGTCGATGCGCGCCCGCTGCCCGGCGCCACGGAGGGCCGGCAGCGCGTCGCCCTGCACTTGCGATCTCCAGAGACACGCGAGGGTTCCGCGGCATCCGCCGCCGGTGCCGCGCGGCCCGGCGATACCCTCTCCGGCCTGCGCGCCGAACTGGCCGAGGCGGAGCGCGCCCGCGACGCGGCCCGGCCAAGCGTCGCACGCACGCCGGACCGGCTGTCCGCCGAGGAGCGTGCCGCGGTGGCGGCTCTCAGCCAGCGCGACGCCCAGGTCCGCCAGGAGGAGACCGCCCATGCCGGCGTCGCCGGCTCGCTGGCGGGGCCGATCGCCTATGTCTACCAGCGTGGCCCGGACGGCCGGCAATACGCCGTCGGCGGATCGGTGGCGATTTCCGCGCAGGCCGGGACCGGCGATCCCGAAGAGGCGCGGCGGATCGGCGGCCGGCTGGCCGCCGCCGCGCTGGCGGCGACCAACCCGTCGGCGGCCGACCTTGCCGCAGCCGCCAGCGCGTATCGATTCGGCGCGCCGGAAAGCGCGGAATTCCGCGGCGAAGCGGCGTCCGTGCAAGGGCCTGGCGCGGCGCTGGACCGGAGCGCCTGACCGCTGGGCCGCGATTCCCAAGGGCTCCGCTTTATGACGTTTACATGTCGAAATCGCCTTGATATATCCACGCGCGACTCCCGCCCCGGGGGTCGACGACCGGCTCGGGCCGCGGCGACGCGAGCTGGGAGGGCTGCCCGCGACGGAGCCGCAAACGACGCCCGACCCACATGAAAATCATCGCGTGTAACAGCAACCGCCCGCTCAGCGAGGCGATCTCCGCCGCGCTCAAGATCCCCCTGACAAAGGCCAGCATCCGCCGCTTCGCGGATATGGAGATCTTCGTCGAGATTCTGGAGAACGTGCGCGGCGAGGACGTCTTCGTCTGCCAGTCGACCAGCTATCCGGCGAACGACCATCTGATGGAGCTGCTGGTCGCGATCGACGCGCTCAGGCGCGGTTCGGCCAGGCGCATCACCGCGGTGCTGCCCTATTTCGGATACGCCCGCCAGGACCGCAAGACCGGTCCGCGCACCCCGATCTCCGCCAAGCTGGTGGCCAATCTGCTGACCCGTGCCGGCGCCGACCGGGTGCTGACGATGGACCTGCATGCCGGCCAGATCCAGGGTTTCTTCGACATCCCGGTGGACAATCTCTATGCCGCACCGGTGTTCGTGAAGGACATCCAGGAGAATTTCAACGGCGACGACCTGGCGATCGTTTCGCCGGATGTGGGCGGGGTGCTGCGCGCCCGCTCGGTCGCCAAGCGGCTCGATGCCGGACTTGCGATCATCGACAAGCGGCGCGAACGCGCCGGCGTGTCGGAGGTGATGCATGTGATCGGCGACGTCGACGGGCGCAAATGCATCCTGGTCGACGACATCGTCGACAGCGCCGGCACCCTGTGCAACGCCGCCCGGGCCCTGAAGGATGCCGGCGCGGTCTCGGTCAGCGCCTACACCACCCATGGCGTGCTGTCCGGCGACGCGGTCGCCCGGGTCTCCGCCGCGCCGCTGGACGCGCTGGTCACCACCGACAGCATCATGGCCACCGAGGCGGTGCGGGTCAGCGACAACATCCGCCAGATCTCCATCGCCAAGCTGATGGCCGAGGCGATCTCCCGCATCTCCGACGAACGCTCGGTCTCCAGCTTGTTCGACTGAGCTGGCCGGCAAGAGTCTTTGAGGAGCCGCGGCAGCGGCGCCCCTCCAGAACTCCCTCATCCTCTATCCTCGTCGTCCCCGGGCTTGACCCGGGGACCCATGAAGCCGCCGCGTCCGGCAACGGAGAAACCGTGTAGCCAGCCAATGGGTCCCCGGGTCAAGCCCGGGGACGACGGTCTTAAAAGATGGCTAATGCGTGAATGAGCAACCGCCGTGCTAACGCCCCAGCGCCTTCCGCATGCTGACCTTTGTGCCCTTCCGGCCGGTCTCTATCCAGCCGTTGCGGGCGTAGAGGGCGATCGTATCGGCCATCTCCGCATGGGTGTTGAGGCGCATCTCGTCATGGCCCCGCGCCACGGCCTCCGTCTCCGCCAGCTCCAGCAGGCGGCGGCCGATGCCGGTGCCGCGTCCGTCGGGATGCACCGCCACATTGGCCAGCAGCATGAAGCCGTCGCGCGGGATCAGCACCAGCCCGCCGAGGATTTGCCCCTCCGCCTCCGCCACCCAGACCAGATGCTCGGCGATGTCCTCCGCACAGCCTTCCGCCATCGCCGGCAGGTCGTGGATGCGCGCGGCATCGGCCGCATAGGCGGCCTCCAGGCAGGTGCCGAGACCGTCGGCGTCCTCTGGTCCGGCCCTTCGGATCACGATGCTCTTGGTCATTGCATGGCCTCCCGGGAAAATTCGCCGTGTCGTGCAAGCCGGCATTGGACAAACCGTCGACACGCTGCTACATCACCGCCCTCCGTCTCAAGCATTGCTGTGAACGGTTGTTGGCGCCGACACCCCTGGAGGTCGGCGCCGGATTTTTGTGACTTGGAGACATGCCATGGCCGACACGATTGTGATCGAGGCCGAAGCGCGCGACCGGGCCGGTAAGGGGGCAGCACGGGCAGCACGCAGGGCCGGATTGATCCCCAGCGTTATCTACGGCGACAAGAAGCCGCCGGTCCCCATTTCCATCGACGCGCTGCGCCTGAAGCTGCTGCTGCGCGATCCGGGCTACGCCACCTTCCTCTACGACATCAAGGTCGGCGACGCGAGCCACCGGGCGCTCGCCCGTGACGTCCAGTACGACCCGGTCACCGACCAGGTGATCCATGTCGACTTCCTGCGCGTCAGCGCGCGGACGACCATCACCGTCGAGGTGCCGGTGCAGTTCATCAACGAGGAGGAGTCGCCGGGTCTGAAGGTCGGCGGCGTGCTCAACGTGGTGCGCTACACCATCGAGGTGGTCTGCCGCGCCGACAGCATCCCGGAGAAGCTGGTCTGCGACCTGACCGGGACCGAGCTGGGCGACAGCATCCACATCAGCGCCATCGAGCTGCCCGAAGGCGTCACCCCCGCCATCACCGACCGCGACTTCACCGTCGCCTCCATCGCCGCCCCGTCGGCGGTGAAGGCCGAGGCCGCCGAGGAGGCCGAGGAAGGCGAAGAGGGCGAGGAGATCGAGGGCGAAGAGGGCGAAGGCGAAGAGGGCGAGGCCGCCGAGGGCGGCGAGGAGTAACCGCCCCGTCCCTAAGCCAAGCGGGGCGGATCAGCCATGCTGCTCGTCGTGGGCCTGGGCAATCCCGGCCCGGAACACGCCTATCACCGGCACAATATCGGCTTCATGGCGGTGGACGACATTGTCCACCGCCATGGCTTTTCGCCGTTCCGCGCCCGCTTCCAGGGCCGGCTTGCGGAAGGCCGGCTGGCCGGTGACAAGGCGCTGGTGCTGAAGCCGATGACCTTCATGAACCGCTCCGGCCAGGCGGTCGGCGAGGCGATGCGCTATTTCAAGCTGACGCCGGAGCAGGTGGTGGTGGTCTATGACGAGCTCGACTTGGCCCCGGGCAAATGCCGGGTGAAGCGTGGTGGCGGCTCCGGCGGCCATAACGGCATCCGCTCCATCGACCGCCATATCGGCCAGGACTATTGGCGGGTGCGCCTGGGCATCGGTCATCCGGGCCACAAGGACCGGGTGCATGGCTATGTGCTGCATGATTTCGGCAAGGCCGAGGAGGACTGGCTCGACCCGCTGCTGGAGGCCGTCGCCGAGGCCTTCCCGCTGATCGCCGAGGGCGAGCCGGAGAAGTTCATGACCCGCGTCGCCATACTGACCCAGCCGCCCAAGACCTGAACCCAGCTACGCCGTCTAACAGGAGCCCGGACCGTGGGATTCAAATGCGGGATCGTCGGACTGCCCAATGTCGGCAAGTCGACCCTGTTCAACGCCCTGACCTCGACCCAGGCGGCGGAGAGCGCCAACTACCCGTTCTGCACCATCGAGCCGAATGTCGGCCGGGTCGGCGTGCCGGACCCGCGCCTCGACCGGCTGGCGGCGATCGGCAAATCGGCCAAGGTGATCCCGACCCAGCTCGAATTCGTCGACATCGCCGGGCTGGTGCGCGGCGCCTCGCGCGGCGAGGGGCTGGGCAACCAGTTCCTCGGCCATGTCCGCGAGGTCGACGCGATCCTGCATGTGCTGCGCTGCTTCGCCGGCGAGGTCACCCATGTGGAGGGCTCGGTCGACCCGGTCCGCGACGCGGAGACGGTCGAGACCGAGCTGGTGCTGGCCGACATGGAGAGCGTCGAGCGCCGCATCCAGGCGGCGACCAAGAAGGCGCGCGGCGGCGACAAGGAGGCCAAGGCGCAGCTTGCCGTCATGGAGGCGGTGCTACCGGCGCTGCAGGAGGGCCGCCCGGCCCGCACAGCGGCCCCGTCCGGCGACGATCTGGCCGTGTTCCAGTCGCTGCAGCTTCTGACCGCCAAGCCGGTGCTGTTTGTCAGCAACGTCTCCGAGGAGGAGGCCGGGACCGGCAACGCGCTGTCGGAGCAGGTCGCCGCGATGGCGGCCGGACAGGGCGCCGATGCCGTGGTCATCTCCGCCGCCATCGAGGCGGAGCTGGCGCAGCTTGCCGACCCGGAGGAGAAGGCCGAGTTCCTCGACTCCCTGGGCCTGGAGGAGCCGGGCCTCAACAAGGTGATCCGCGCCGGCTACGGGCTGCTGGGGCTGCTGACCTTCTTCACCGTCGGACCGAAGGAGGCGCGCGCCTGGACCGTGCAGACCGGGGCCAGCGCCCCCGAGGCGGCCGGCGTCATCCACACCGATTTCCAGCGCGGCTTCATCCGGGCGGAGACCATCGACTACCAGTCCTTCGTGGATCTGGGCGGCGAGCAGGCCGCCAAGGACGCCGGCAAGATGCGCCAGGAAGGCAAGGAATACGTCGTCCAGGACGGCGACGTTCTGCACTTCCGCTTCAACGTCTGACGCAGGCTGCAACAGTTCCGCGGCCCGTCGCACCGGGCCGACTGCATCCCGCGACTGTGATAACGCCACGACATCGCCACCCGGCTTTGTCACAGTTCTAAAGTGCGCTTCGCTTCACGTTGATTTTGTTGAGTATTTTGAACCGCATTTGCGGCCAACAAGTTTTAGACTTAACAACTCATTGACAACTTGCCCTTAATCATCAGTTAACTATTTCACTAGTTGTACACTTTATTTATGGTCGTCATGTCACAACTTTAACACAACTGTAGATGAGGCGGCTGTCATATAGTAAAGCTGGAAATGAGGCTCGGGGGCCGAGAAAGGAGCAGGAGAAATGCTGGAAGCAGCGGCAGTCGACCGCGAGAACATAGACGCGACTGTCAGCGCCGCCCTGCCGACCGCGGACGCGGTCCTGGCCCCCTTGCAGCTGTTCGAACGTCCGCTCGCCCTTCTTCGGATCACCAATTCGCAGATCTCGCTGTTCCATGTGCGGGTCCGCGGCGATGGCGCCGAGGCGATGGGCTTTCTGCTGCGGCGGCTGTTCGACCTGGAAGCGATGATCGAACCCCTCGCCGATGGCAGCTTCGCGCTGCTCTTCGTCCGCTACAACGAGGACGAGGCGGCGATGACCGCCCGGGTGCTGCGCACGGTCCGCGAGGCGATGGGCGTGCCGGCCTTCGAGGGCCGCGGGCGGGTCGACATCACGGCGGTACACCGCCATTCCGGCTTCATCGGCGAATCCGAGGATCTGTTCGCCGAGCTGGCCGAGAAGGTGGCCAACGGCTCCGACATCGTCGCGCCGTAGGCTGAGAGATCGGGACCCAGGTAGGGGTCATCCGACGCAGGGACGGGCCGCGGGGGCCAGTCACTGCAGGTCGCAGAGAAAGGGCGCGGTGCCAGACACCGCGCCCTTTTGCTTTGCGTTGGTGGAACTTCTCAACAGAATCCCCCTCACCCAGCTCCGGCTAAGCGCGGCCTCCGGCCTCGCAAAGCCTGCGCAACCCTCTCCCACGAGGGGAGAGGGGTATGGATGCAACGCTGCTGAAATCCCCTCTCCCCTGGCGAGAGAGGGTTGAGAAGGCTTGGCAAGGCGTCAGCCGAGCCTTAGCCGGAGCTGGGTGAGGGGGATTAGGCCGGGAAGGACCTATTCCGCCGCCTTGGCCAGTTCGTCGCCGATGACCAGGCCGTCCTCGCCGGAGGAGACGGTGACGGTCTGGCCGTCCTCGATGCGGCCGTCCAGGATCATCGAGGCCAGCGGGTTCTGCAGCGCGCGCTGGATGACCCGCTTCAGCGGCCTGGCGCCGTAGACCGGGTCGTAGCCGGCCTCGGCCAACCATTCATTGGCCGCGTCGTCCAGTTCCAGGGTGATCTCGCGATCGGCCAGCAGGCCGCGCAGATGGGCGAGCTGGATGGCCACGATGCCGGTCATGTCCTCGCGGCTCAGCCGCCGGAACACGATCATCTCGTCGAGCCGGTTGATGAACTCGGGCCGGAAATGGGCCCGGGCCACCGTCAGCACCTGCTCGCGGGCGACCACATCGTCCGTATCGCTGGTCGTGGCCAGATGCTCGCTGCCCAGATTCGAGGTCATGATGATCAGCACATTGCGGAAATCCACCGTGCGGCCCTGGCCGTCGGTCAGGCGGCCGTCGTCCAGAACCTGGAGCAGCACGTTGAAGACGTCCGGATGGGCCTTCTCGACCTCGTCGAACAGCACCACCTGGTACGGCCGGCGGCGCACCGCCTCGGTCAGGGCGCCGCCCTCGTCATAGCCGACATAGCCGGGCGGGGCGCCGATCAGCCGGGCGACGGAGTGCTTCTCCATGTACTCCGACATGTCTACCCGGACCATGGCGTGCTCGTCGTCGAACAGGAACGCCGCCAGGGCCTTGGTCAGCTCAGTCTTGCCCACGCCGGTGGGGCCGAGGAACATGAAGCTGCCGATCGGCCGGTTGGGGTCCTGCAGCCCGGCCCGGGCCCGCCGGATGGCGTTGGCGACGGCGCTGACCGCCTCGTCCTGGCCGATCACCCGCGAATGCAGCTTCTCCTCCATGGCCAGCAGGCGCTCGCGCTCGCCTTCCAGCATCTTGTCGACCGGAATGCCGGTCCAGCGCGACACCACCGAGGCGATGTCCTCGGCGCGCACCTCCTCCTTGAGCATGCGCGATTCCTTCGCCGCGTCGGCCTCCTTGAGCTGGGCCTCGAGTTCCGGGATGCGGCCGTATTTCAGCTCGCTGGCCCGGGCCAGGTCGCCGCCGCGCTGGACCTGCTCCAACTCAAGGCGGAGTTGGTCGAGCTGCTCCTTGACCTTCTGGGCGGAGGAGAGCTTGTCCTTCTCGGTCAGCCATCGGGCGGTCAGCTCGTTGGATTTGCCTTCCAGCTCCGCCAGTTCGGTCTCCAGCTTGCCGAGCCGGTCCTTCGAGGCGCTGTCGGACTCCTTCTTCAGGGCCTCGCGCTCGATCTTGAGCTGGATGATGCGGCGGTCGAGCTCGTCGATTTCCTCGGGCTTGCTGTCGACCTCCATGCGCAGCCGGGACGAGGCCTCGTCGACCAGGTCGATCGCCTTGTCCGGCAGGAACCGGTCGCTGATGTAGCGGTTGCTCAGCGTCGCGGCGGAGACGATGGCGGTGTCGGTGATGCGCACGCCGTGGTGCAGCTCGTATTTCTCCTTCAGCCCGCGCAGGATCGAGATGGTGTCCTCGACCGTCGGCTCGCTGACGAAGACCGGCTGGAACCGGCGGGCCAGGGCGGCGTCCTTCTCCACATGCTTGCGGAACTCGTCCAGGGTGGTGGCGCCGACGCAATGCAGCTCGCCGCGGGCCAGCGCGGGTTTCAGCATGTTGGAGGCGTCCATGGCGCCTTCCGCCTTGCCGGCGCCGACCAGGGTGTGCATCTCGTCGATGAACAGGACGATCTCGCCGGCGGCGGCGGCGATCTCCTGCAGCACCGCCTTCACGCGCTCCTCGAACTCGCCGCGGAACTTGGCACCGGCGATCAGGGCGCCCAGGTCGAGCGCCAGCAGGCGCTTGTTCTTCAGCCCCTCCGGCACGTCGCCATTGACGATGCGGTGGGCCAGTCCCTCGACGATGGCGGTCTTGCCGACGCCGGGCTCGCCGATCAGCACCGGATTGTTCTTGGTCCGCCGCGACAGCACCTGGATGGTGCGGCGGATCTCCTCGTCGCGGCCGATCACCGGGTCCAGCTTGCCCTCCCGGGCCACCTCGGTCAGGTCGCGGGCATAGCGGTTCAGGGCGTCGTAGGAATCCTCCGCGGTGGCGCTTTCCGCCCGCCGGCCCTTGCGCAGGAAGTCGATGGCGTTGTTGAGAGTCTGCGGTGTGGTGCCGCAGTCGGACAGCACCTTGGCCGCCGGCGTGCCCTTGGCCATGGCGATCGCCAGCAGCATGCGCTCCGCCGCGACATACTGGTCGCCGGCCTTCTTGGCCAGGGTTTCCGCGCTCTCCAGCATGCGGGCCAGTTCCCGCGTCGGATAGACCTGGCCGGCGCCGGAGCCCTCCACGGTCGGCAGCTTGTCCAGCGCCGCCTCGACCCCGGAGAGCGCCCGCTTGGGATCGCCACCGGCGCCATGGATCAGGTTCGCCGCAAGCCCCTCCTGGTCGTCCAGGAGGACCTTCAACAGGTGTTCCGGCGTCAGCTGCTGGTGTCCCTGGCGCAGCGCCAGGGTCTGGGCCGCCTGGAGGAATCCGCGCGACCGCTCGGTATACTTCTCGAAATCCATCACCGTCTCCAATTTCCAGGCGGATCGTCTTCTTCGAAGCCCGAATTCGCCTTGACCCACATCATGTGCGATCCCTGGAGGACCTCGTGCCCCACATCCGCTCCTGCGCGACGCCGGGCACCTGCTTTTATGTGGGCGCCCCGGCCGGTGTCACAAGGCATGACCTGCGGCTTTGCGACGCTGGTCATTTTCGCAATTTTGCGACACGTTAATGTCGCATTCCGCGAATTTCTTTCCCTTTTGTGCAACAAGTTTGGAACGATTCGACTAAATCTCTTAAGTTGCGGATAGGAATGATTGTTAATGCGGTGAAGCAGGATCATATGATATCCTTGGTTTTATTAGTGAAAGGTGATTCGCAATAAAAATGTTTGGCCTGATCAGCGATAGGCAGTTGCCGATCGAGGCATTGGACGATGCTCGACTTGTCCGGTTACTGGAATATTGGACCGGAAAGAAAGGCGACCGGATCATGCCGGCGCGCTCGGACATCGATCCCTTGGAATTGAAGGAACATATGGGCCAGCTGCACCTCATCGACGTGCAGGGCCCGAACGCCTTTCGCTACCGAATCTATGGCAGCCGGGTCACCAATCCGGACCTCACCGACATGACCGGCAAATCGGCGTCGGACTACCGGGACACGGAGTTCGCGGTGATGACCACGCGGCACTACCAGAGCTGCGTCGACGCGCGCGCCCCGGTGCTCCATCACATCGTCGGCGAGATCGAGCTGCATCGCTACGAGTACAAGCGGCTGAGCCTGCCGCTGTCGAAAACCGGCGAGGATGTGGACATGATCCTGGCCTCGCCGATCCGATTGGTCGTGCCGACCGCGCTCGCCGCGCCCGGCCGCTTCGAGGACCATTGACGCGCACGCCGGTGCCGCGCCGGTCCATCGGATATCCCCGGAATATTACAGCCGCCGGGCGGTTTTGCCGTGTGCCCGCCCGATTCGATCTGTTAATGGTTAATGGGCCGCGTGTCCAAACTGCGAGGGAATGATATGCAAGGCTTCACGAAGAAGATCGGCATGCTGGTGGCGGCGGGGGTCCTGACCATCGGCATTTCGGGCTGCGAGACCGGCATGGAAGGGGACAGCATGTCGGCATCCGACAGCGCTGCCGCAGCACAGGCCGCGGCGGAACGGTCGGCACGCTCGGCGGCCGCCGCCCAGGCCGCGGCGGAAGCGGCACAGGCCGCCGCAGAGCGCGCCGAGCGGATGTTCCAGCAATCGATGCAAAAATAGCCTTCCGGCTGCGGATGCCCGGCTAGCGGCTCACGCGGACCGGGTATCCGCGCCTCTCCTTCACGGCGGCCAGAACCGCCGCCCAATCGATCTCCGACCCGAATTCAGGGCTGCCTTCCGCGCTCGCGAAGGCTTCGACCAGCCCCAGGATGCCTGTCGGCACCTCCGGGTCGAACCGGCCGTCGATCTCCAGCACGTCGGACTGATGCTGCGTGGGATGCGCCTCCAGATAGAGGGCATCGCCGATCCAGCCCAGCTTGACCGGCTGGTCGACCACCGTGACCGGCGTGTTCACCGGCACCCGGGCGAACAGGTCGATGATGTCCTCCGGATACATGCGGATACAGCCGCTGCTGATCCTGCGGCCGATGCCCCAGGGCCGGTTGGTGCCGTGGATCAGATAGGCGGGCCAGTCGAGGTACAGCGCATGGCTGCCCAGCGGATTGTCCTCGCCGGGCTCTACCACGGCCGGCAGTTCCGGCCGCTCGGCCCGGATCGACTCCGGCGGATACCAGCTCGGCGCCTCGGTCTTGCGCACGATGCGGCTGGTGCCGGTCGGCGTCTGCCAGCCCTCGCGGCCGATGCCGATCGGGAACGTCTCCGGCTCCGCCCCGGGTTCGGAGAAGAAGTAGAGCCGCATCTCGGACAGGTTGATCACGATGCCCTCGCGCGGCGCATCGGGCAGCAGATGCGCCGATGGCAGGACGATGCGCGCGTCGGCGCCGGGCAGCCAGGGATCGATGCCGGGATTGGCGGCCCGGACCTCGACGAAGCCGAGATCGTGCGCCCGCGCCACGTCCAGCAGCGTGTCCTCGAACGCGGTGCGGTAGATCTCCATCCGGCCGACCACGTCGGCGGCCATTGCCGGGCTGGGCAGCGCGAGCAGGGCGGCAATTGCCAGCGCCGGTATACGTCGAGTTAATGGCTTGACCGGTATCATCGACCTTCCCCGTCGATCAGACCCATCCTGATCATGATATGCTGGGTTATCAAGCCTGTGCGGTGCCGAATGAAACGACCGACCCCATTGCCGCGTCATCCGCTGGCCCCGCGCCAGGCGCTCGCCTCAGCCTTTCTGGCGTGGCTTTTCGGCGCCTTCATGGCCGTGATCGCGACGGCCCAGCCGGCCCTCGCGGAGACCGCCGGGGAGGCGATCTGGACCGGCGAGGTGGCGGCGGCACCGCAGCAGCCCGCGCAATCGCTGGCGCCGGAGGTGCTGGGGACAGAAACGGCGGACATGATCCTGGTCTACAAGGGCCGGCGGATCATGTACCTGATGCGCGACGGCAAGGTGCTGCGCAGCTATGACGTCGCGCTGGGCCGCAACCCGTTCGGGCACAAGAACCGCGAAGGCGACGGCCGCACGCCGGAAGGCGGCTATCTGATCGACTGGCGCAATCCCAACAGCGACTTCCACCTGTCGCTGCACATCTCCTATCCGCGCCCGCAGGACCATCGCCTGGCCAGCGAGGCCGGCCATGACCCCGGCGGCGCGATCATGATCCACGGGCTGCCGAACGGCCGCACCGCGGACGAGATCGGCCATCCCATGGTCGACTGGACCAATGGCTGCATCGCGGTGTCCAACGAGGAGATCGAGGAGATCTGGCAGCTGGTGGACGACGGCACGGCGATCTTCATCCTGCCGTGAGCATCGAAGCCGGCTAATGGCTGATTCCTGTTGCCTACAATTGTAGAATTGATCCCGGCCCTAGGACTCCGTCATCGCGAGCGAAGCGTGGCGATCCACTCCCTCGGCTGGCAGTGGATTGCCGCGTCGACCTCACCCTGAGCCTGTCGAAGGGGGCTCCTCGCAATGACGCGGATGGTCAGGTCGTCAGGGCCCGGCCTCAGCCGGCCGCTTCCCAGGCCTGTTTCTTGCGATAGATGGTCGAAGCGCTGATCTCCAGCAGCGCTGCGGCCTTGGAGATATTGCCGTTGCAGGCCGAGATGGCGTGCTCGATGGCATCCCGCTCCACCTGCCACAGCGGCCGGATGTCGCCATTCTGGTGCGCCGCGCCGTTCGCGTCCGGCGCCGCGGCCGCGGACCCGCCGGAGCCGACCGGCTGCGGCAGCATGGCGGCGGTCGCGTCGGGCCCGTGGTTCAGCACCACCACATGCCGCACCACGTTCTGCAGCTCGCGGACATTGCCGGGCCAGTCATAGGCCTTCAGGGCCTCCATCGCCCCGGCATCGAAGCGCTTGAAGTCGCGCCCCTCCTCCTCGGCATACTGCTTCAGCAGATGCTGGGCGATCTCGCCGATGTCCTCGCGCCGCTCGCGCAGGGGCGGCATGTGCACCGGCACGACGTGCAGCCGGTAGAACAGATCCTCGCGGAAGCGGCCGGCCGCCACCTCCGCCTGCGGGTCCCGGTTGGTCGCGCAGATGATGCGGATGTCGACCGTCTCGAGCTGGTTGCCGCCGACCTTCTGGAAGGCGCCGGACTGCAGGAAGCGCAGCAGCTTGCTCTGCAGCCCCGCATCCAGCTCGCAGACCTCGTCCAGGAACAGCGTGCCGCCATCGGCCATCGCGGCCGCCCCCTGGCGCTCGCTGATGGCGCCGGTGAAGGCGCCCTTCACATGGCCGAAGATCTCCGATTCCATGAGTTCCCGCGGGATCGCGCTGCAGTTCAGCGCGATGAAGGGATGCTTGCACCGGCCGCTGTGGCGATGCACGGCGTCGGCGAAGACTTCCTTGCCGGTGCCGCTTTCGCCCGTGACGAAGACCGTGGCCTTGGAGGCCGCGATGCTGTCGATCGCCGCATAGACCGCCTGCATCGGCGCCGACGAGCCGATGAAGCCGTAATAGCGGCTGCGTTCCTGTCCCGGGGCCGAATTCACCTGGCCTGCCTCCAGCTTCAGGCGGTCGAGGGTGGTCAGGACCGCCTCGGTCAGTCGGGCGCGGCTGGCGGGCTTGATGACGTAGTCATGGGCGCCGTCCCGCATGGCGCGGACCGCGGCGTTGACCGAGCCGTTCGAGGTCAGCACCACCACGCCGATCGGCTCCGGGTGCTCCAGGGCCCAGCGCATGACCTCCTCGGCCTTGCCGCCGGGCAGCTCCAGGTCGAGCAGCAGCACCTGCGGCGGCTCGCGACGCATCGCCTCGCGCGCTTCCGCGGCCGATTGCACGCACCGCGTGTCGATGGACGCGCGGCCCAACTGGTCCGCGTAGGTCCTCGACAGGGAGGGAGAGTCGTCCACGAGCAAGACCCGAGCGCGCCACATCGAGCGGCAACCCACCGGCATCCCCATGGCACCGTCAACCCGTCCCCTCGGATTGATGAGTTCTGCCGTCATTCCGCCGAACCCGTGCCAGACGCTCATATACTGAGCAGATTGATGCTTAGGCTCGGCGAGAAAGTTTAAATATAGGTAAAAATCGATCGATCGCGTTTTCCGAGTGTTTTTCTATCTATTAACGTCTCACTATTGATGAATTTCTATTAATGTTAGAGTTCTTGAAAGGAATGGTCGGTCCGGCGCTCTTTTGTAACGCTCAGGCAGGCCTCTCCGAACGCCCGGAGAGGCCCTGTCCAAGCCGCGGAAACCAACCCTATTCGGCGGCCGCGGCGACGTCCGCGCCGGTCTGCACCACGTGGATCTGCCGCTGCGGGAACGGGATCGAGATCCCTTCCGCGTCGAGCCGCTGCTTGATGGTCTTGGTCAGCTCGAACTTCAGGGCCCAATAGTCCGACGAGGCGCACCAGACCCGCAGGATGATGTTGACCGAGCTGTCCGCCAGCTCGCCGACCGCCACCATCGGCTCCGGGTCCTTGTGCACCCGCTCGTCGGCGGTGGCGCATCCGGTGATCAGCTCCATGGCGGCATCGATGCTGTCCTCGTAGCCGATGCCGAACAGGAAGTCGACGCGCCTGGTGTCGTGGAAGCTGTAGTTCTTGATGGCGGTGTTCCAGACCTGCCCGTTGGGGGCGATGATCTGGACGTTGTCCGGCGTGCTGAGCTCGGTGGCGAACAGCGTCACCGACTTGACGGTACCGGAAATGCCGCCGGCATCGATGTAGTCGCCGACCTTGAAGGGGCGGAACAGCAGGATCATGACGCCGGCGGCCACGTTGCTGAGCGTGCCCTGCAGCGCCAGGCCGACGGCCAGGCCCATGGCGCCCAGCACCGCGATGAAGCTGGCGGTCTGCACGCCGAACCGGCTGAGCACCGCGATCACCGTGAAGGCGATTATGCCGTAGCGCACGAAGCTGGAGAAGAAGCCGCTCAGCATGGCGTCGACCTTGCCGCTGCGGGTCAGCAGCTTGGACACCGTGCGGCTGCACCAGCCGGCGGCGATCCAGCCGACGATCAGGATGACGATTGCGCCGATCACGTTGAGCCCGTAGGCGGTGACCAGTCCGACCGCCATATCGACGGTCTGGGCGACGGATTCATTCATTGTGGTTCTCCCTGCACGCGGCGACGCCCGGCGCCGGCCCGGTCGGAGCCCGGTCGGCGACGTCGATTGTCATGCGGCATCCGCCCGGCGAACACCGCCGGGTCCTCGCGGTCCGGGGATCACGGCATGCCGCCCTGCGGCACCGCCCTTGCGAATGCGGCGCCACGCATGGACGGTCGCTCGACCCGGCCGCACGGCCGCGCCCCGCAGCGGGGCGCGGCCATCTGGCAGCTTACTGGACGACGATGAAGACGCGCCGGTTCTGGGCGTTGCGCACGCCGTCGGCGGTCTGCACCAGCAGGTCGTCCTGACCGACCGCCGCCTTGGAGATCGCACCCGCGGGCACGCCGTTGGCCTCCAGATAGGCCGCGACGGCATCCGCGCGCTGCTGCGACAGGGCCAGGTTGTAGTCCTGCGAGCCGACCGTGTCGGTGTGGCCGACGACCTGGACCTTGGCGTCCGGATCCTTGGCGATGTCACCGAGGATCGTCGACAGCAGCAAGCCGGCATCGGCCGTCAGCGCTGCATCGTCGAAATCGAAGAAGACGTTGTAGGGGCCGACGCCGCCGGCCGATGCCAGCAGGATGCCGTCGACCTCGTCCATCGCATCCTCATACCCGGCCCGGCAGCGGGCGATGTCCTCGGGCTGATGGTTCTCTTCCTGCTCCTGCATCCAGCAGTCGAACATGATCTGCGCCGTGGCGACCTCGACCGGTGCCGCGTCCTGCGCGCCCTGGCCATAGGCGGACAGCAGGCGAACCCGGGCTTCGCCCAGCTCATCCTGGTTGGCCGACGGGATGTCGCGATACTCGAACGTGTCGGGCTCGACCGCGCCGTCCGAACCGGCGGAAATCGCCTTCTGGGCGAAATGGCGGGTGTCGCGCCAGTCGTATTCGGCCTGCTCGTTGGAGGCCAGCTCCGCATAGCCGGTATTCAGTGTCTGGTTGAAAGCATTGGACGAGGTCGGCGCCATGCTCGCATCGGGGATGCTGCAGGCGGCAAGAACTGCCGCAGCACACACCGTGGACGTCAGACCTATTGTTTTTTTCATTTCAGGATCTCCAGTTCCTTGTTGATGCCAGGGCCTCTCTATCGTTGCCGGCCCCCGCGTTCGGGGCAATCGATGCGGCGACTCAATGGTGCGCCTTTTGGTCGCAGAGGTGCATCGTACGCCACTCAAACATAAGCCTCTTATCCTACCTGCCCGGCATCATCGCCCGCTCCGGAGCCGTCGCCGCGCCGCACGGCGCCAGAATAGCGCCACTTTTCCACCGAGCGCTAGATTGAAGAAAATTTTGCGCTAATTGCGTTCTTTCATCGAAACGTTTCTCCACCGGGAGCATTGCCGCCGCCATCGGACCGCCCCCGACCGCGCCCCACCCGCCTGTTCGCCCGCGCACGGGATCGGGGTGCGACGTGAATCTGCTGGTACTCCAATCCTGCACCGGCTTAGTCTTGCCGCAGAACAGGTGCGGAAGCGCTCCATCGAGGTCAAGAAACCGCGGACGATCCGGCCGCAATGAAACAAATGCCTCAGGTTGGCCGTCGCCGAGACCCGTGCGGGCCTCGCGGCACGCGCTTTTCCGGTCCGAACCGTGAACCTCTGCCCGGACCGGCCGGATGAGTTCGGAAGGGACCGACCGGCCATGACCGGACAATCGACCGATGCGACGGCCGTCGCGGCCCGATGGCTCGTCGAACGGCAGGCCATGGGGATCGTCATGCTGGACGGCGACGGGGTGGTGGTTGGCTGCCAGGGCGGGCTGGTCGACGGGATCGTTCCGGGCCGACCGCTGACGGAAACCCTGCCGATGCTCAAGGCCCATGAAGACCGGTTGGGCGCCCTGGCCGGAAACCCGGATGCGGAGGTCCTGATCCCCGACATCCGGCACCGCGACGGCCTGGGCCGCGACCGGACCTGCCAGATACGCGGCTTCGGCGCGCCGGCCGGCTCCGGCGTCATCCTGGTCTTTCAGGCGGCCGGCGGGCCGGACCGGGACCCGTCGCCGGGGGCCGCCGGCCCGGATCCGGAATCGCAATCGGTCTTCCTGGCCAATATCAGCCATGAGCTGCGAACGCCGCTGAACGTCATCATCGGCAACGCGGAGATCCTGCGCGACTGGGATGCCGGGAGGCTTCCGTCGGACGATCTGAGGGTCTTCGCCGAGGACATCCTGGAGAACGGCACCGTCTTGCTGGACCACATCAACGACCTGCTGGACCTCTCCAAGGCCGAGGCCGGCGGCCTCACCCTGATCGAGGAGCCGGTCGACATCGACCAGCTCGTCGACGAGACGCTGGCGACCTTCGGCGGGCGGGCCGGCGCCCGGCCGCCGGCGGTGGAGCATCATCACGAGCCCGGGCTGCCGCGCCTGATCGGCGACGCCGGACGCCTGCGGCAGATCCTGCATATCCTGCTGGGCCACGCGACACGCGGCGCCCCCGACGGCGTCGCCCTGTCGGTTCGATCGTTCGTCGACGCCGACGGCGCACCGACGATCGAGATGCTCGCCGACGGCGCCGCCCCGGTTGCTTCGGACGGCGCCGAGGACGGCAATGTGATCGGTCTGCCGCTGGCCAGGACGCTCGTCGCATTGCATGACGGGACGCTGGCCGTGGACAATGACGGCGATTTCCGCATCACCCTGCGCTTCCCGGCCAGCCGGGCGGAGGCCAAGGCATGATGCACCGCCACGCGACCGTCTTGCCGCGCCACGCCCGCAACCGGATGATCATCCGCCCATGAGACAGACGCGCCGACATACCGTGCTGCTGGTCGAGGACACGCCGTCCCTGGCGCGGACCTATCAGGGGTTCCTCAGGGACGAGCCCTACGACATTCGCCACGTGGAGACCGGCACCGACGCGCTTGCCGCACTGGAGAAGTACACGCCGCAGGTGGTGCTGCTGGACCTCAAGCTGCCCGATCGCGACGGGCTGGACATCCTCAAGGAGATCTCGACCCGGCGGCTGCCCTGCGCGGTGATCGTGGTGACGGCGCATGGCTCCCTGGACACCGCGGTCCAGGCGATGCGGGCCGGGGCCAGCGACTTCCTGGTCAAGCCGTTCAACATGGAGCGGCTGAAGGTGACCCTGCGCAACGTGCTGGAGCGCAGCGAGCTGGTCCAGGTGGTCAAGGCCTACCAGGAATCCATCGACCGCCATTCCTATGAAGGCTTCATCGGCTCCAGCCTGGAGATGCAGGCCATCTACCGCATGGTGGAGAGTGCCGCGGCCAGCGACGCCACGGTGTTCATCACCGGCGAGAGCGGCACCGGCAAGGAGGTCTGCGCCCAGGCGATCCACCGGGCCAGCCCGCGCGGCACCCGCCCCTTCATCGCCATCAACTGCGCCGCCATCCCCAAGGATCTGATGGAGAGCGAGGTCTTCGGCCATGTGAAGGGCGCCTTCACCGGCGCCGTCAGCGACCGGCCCGGCGCGGCAAGCCTGGCCAATGGCGGCACCCTGTTCCTGGACGAGATCTGCGAGATGGATCCGCTCTTGCAGACCAAGCTGCTGCGCTTCGTCCAGACCGGCGCCTTCACCCCGGTCGGCGGCAGCCGGGTGGAATCGGTGAATGTGCGGTTCATCTGCGCCACCAACCGGGACCCGCTCAACGAGGTGCGCGAGGGCCGGTTCCGGGAAGACCTGTACTACCGGCTGCACGTCATCCCGATCTTCCTGCCACCGCTGCGCGATCGCGGCGAGGACTGCCTGGACATCGCCCGCAGCCTGCTGGCCGACTATGCCGGGCAGGAGAACAAGCGGTTCCAGCGCCTGTCGCCAGAAGCCGAGCGGATCATCGGCAGCTATGACTGGCCCGGAAATGTGCGGCAGCTGCAGAACGTGCTGCGCAACGTCGTGGTGCTGAACGACGGCGAGGAGGTGACGGCGGAGATGCTGCCGTCGACCCTGACCTCCACCAAGCGCCCGCCGGCCACGGCGCCCCGGCAGCCCGGCGTCTCCGACGTGGCGCGCCAGCCGCCCTACGAGCTGGGCGAAGTCACCGACATGGCACGGCTGGCGGAGCTGATCCGGCCCCTGGCCGAGGTCGAATGGGAGGCGATCGAGAACGCCGTCGCGCTGTGCGGCGGCGACGTGCGCAAGGCCGCCGTCTTCCTCGGCATCGGCCCGGCGACGATCTATCGAAAACGCAGCCTGCGCCGCGCGGAAGGCAAGAAAGGCGCGGACTGAGCCCGGATTCCGGCGCCGCTCCGCCGACCCCACGACATCCTCACGCGGTCGCGAACCGGGTTTATTCGTCGCCCGGATGATCCGTCCATATGTGTGTGCGCGTAAGACCCATGACGAGGATCGACCCGCCATGCATCGACGCCATTTCCTGACCCTTGCCGCCGCCGTTCCGCTGGTCGGCGCGGGCACTTCCGCCGCGATCGCCGGACCGGCCGCGGACCTGTGGGAACACTGGTCGGGGCACGATCCGCAGTCGCGCAAGACGGTCGATCATGGCCGCTGGCAAGACTTCCTGACGCGCTACGTCATGCCCTCACGCGACGGCATCAATCGGGTCGCCTATGGCGCCGTCCGGCCAGGCGACCGGGATGCGCTGAAGGCCTATCTGGGCGACATGGCGATGGTCAAACCGACCATGCTGGCGCGGGACGAGCAGTTCGCCTATTGGGTCAATCTCTACAACGCGCTGACCGTCGACGTGATCCTGGACCACTACCCGGTCGACAGCATCCGCGACATCGACATCTCGCCCGGGCTGTTCGCCAACGGGCCATGGGGCCGGGAACTTCTCGAGGTCGAAGGCAGGGCCGTCACCCTGGACGACATCGAGCACCGCATCCTGCGGCCGGTATGGCAGGAGCCGCGCATCCACTACGCCGTCAACTGCGCCGCTCTGGGCTGTCCGAACCTCTCCACCACTGCGTTCACGGCCGCCAACACCGAGAGCCTGCTGGCCGAGGGTGCGGCGGCCTACGTCAACCATGATCGCGGCCACCGGATCCAGAACGGCCTGCTGCGGGTCTCCAGCATCTACAACTGGTTCGAAGAGGATTTCGGCGGCAGCGATGCCGGCGTGATCGCCCATCTGAAGCAGCACGCACGGGCTCCGCGGCGCGAGGCGCTGGCCTCGAAGACCAAGGTCGCCAGCCATTTCTACGACTGGTCGCTGAACGACAAGGCCAACGTGAGCTGACGTCGCGGCAGCCGGTCAGCGCTGCCTCTGCCGCCGATTGACAAGCGCGCGCCATGGCCCGCATAACCGCGGGCCATGGCCATCGAACTGCAACGAATCTGTCGTTATCCCGTCAAGGGGCTGAGCCCCGAGTCGCTGGACTCGGTGACGCTGGCGCCCGGCGAGGGGCTGCCCGACGACCGGCGGTTCGCCCTGGCCCACGGCGCCAACCGCTATGAGAGCCGAACCGGCTGGCTGCCGAAGCGCCATTTCCTCAACCTGATGAGCAATGAGCGGCTGGCGACGCTGGAGACGCGGTACGAATCCGACGGCGGCATCCTGACCATCCGGCGCAAGGGCCGCCAGGTGGCGCGCGGCAACATCACCCAGCAGATCGGCCGCGACCTGATCGACCAGTTCTTCGCCGCCTTCATGCGAGACGAGTCGGTCCGGTCGCCCCGCCTCGTCGAGTCCCCCGGCGTGATGTTCAGCGACGTGAAGGAGAAGTTCGTCTCGATCATCAGCCTCGACTCGGTGCGCGACCTGGAGCGGGTCACCCGGCGGCCGGTCGACCCGCTGCGCTTTCGCGGCAATCTGATGATCGCCGGCGGCCGGCCCTGGCAGGAGCTCGATTGGGTCGGCAAGGAGCTGAGTATCGGTGCGGTCACGCTGTCGGTCGCCGAGCCGATCGGCCGCTGTGCGGCGACCAACGTCGATCCGGCCAGCGGCGAGCGCGACATGAACATCCCGAAGACCCTGGTGTCCGGGTTCGGCCACCATCACTGCGGCGTCTATGTGAAGGTGCTTAGCGGCGGCACGCTGTCGCCGGGCGATCCGGTCGCGATATCCTGAATTGAAGCCAGTCGTAACCGACCGGACAGATCAATCGCCGTCGGTGTTGGCCTCCGGAGCGGCGTTGTCCTTGGCCGCCGACTTGCGCGGCCGCCCGGGACCGCGCCGCCGCGGCTTCGGGGCCGGCTGATCCTCGGCCGCCCCGTCTGCGCCATTGCCGGCCGCCAGCGTTTCGGAGTCGGGCTCGGATTCCGGCTTGGCGGTGATCACCTCGATGACCGCCTCGCCATTGGTCTGCTCGGCCGCCTGGTCGCGGGCGTCGTCCTGCCGCGGATCCTTGCCGAATTCGCTCTCCGCCTCCGCGCTGGACGCCGCGCCATCGGTGGCGACGTTCCGGTCCGGCTGATGGCCGTTTTCCCGCGCAGCGTTGTCGCTGGCCTCGCGCCGGCCGCCGTCGCGATGGCCGTTCTCTCGATGGCCGTTGTCGCGATTGCCGTCGCGCTGCCGGTGACCGTCGCGGCCTTCGGATTGCTGCTGGTTCTGGGCGTCGTTGATGGCGGCGATGATGCGGTAATAGTGCTCGGCATGCTGGAGATAGTTCTCCGCCATGATCCGGTCGCCGCTGGCCGAGGCGTCGCGCGCCAGGGCCTGGTATTTCTCATTCACCTGGAAGGCGGTGCCCCGGATGCGCACATCCGGGCCATTGCTGTCGAAAGTCTGGTTTCGATTCGGAAGGTTGCCTCGGCGTCCGCTGTTGTTGCCCCTGCCACGCGCACGCCTGTTGCTCGGTCCTTGTCTCATCTAACCCTTGCTTTTCATCATGATGTGATGCCGACCCTCCGCCGGTCGGACTTGGGCGAACTCCACCGGCCGTCATCCGGTGGCTGGGTGATCGCAGGTCACAGCAATTGTGGGAAGCTGGACGACGATCCGGAAGCGTGTATCCCAGTCCTTCGCTGCAACGAACCTACCGTTTCACCGGCGCGAAGCCAATCCTTTTTTCCCGCAAACGCAGCGATTCCGCCCGTTCAGGTCCTCCAGAGCCGCCAAATCGACGAGCCCGGAGGCGCCCAGAAGACCCATGACCGACTCCGCCTGCCCAAGGCCAACCTCAAGGCACGCCCAGCCGTTTTCGGCCAGCAGGCCGGGCAGGACCGGCGCCAACACGCGGTACGCATCGAGGCCGTCGGCGCCGCCGCACAGGGCGCCTGCCGGGTCGAATTTCACGACTTCGGGTTCCAGCCCGGCCAGGTCGCCTTCGGTGATGTAGGGCGGGTTGCACACCACCAGATCGAATCGGGCGCCCAGGGACCCCGCCCAGTCGGACACCACGAATCGGGCGCGTTCCCCGACCCCGAGCCGGTCCGCGTTGCGGCGCGCCGTGGCCGCGGCGTCGGCGCTGAGATCGACGCCGACGCCGCGGGCGTGGGGCAGCTCCGACAGAAGGGCGACCAGTAAACAGCCGCTGCCGGTGCCCAGATCGAGGATGGAGAGCGCCTCCGACCGGTCGGACACCCGGTCCAGCGCGGCCTGGACCAGGGTCTCGCTGTCCGGCCGCGGGTCCAGGGTCGCCGGCGAAAGGGCGAAGTCCAGGCTCCAGAACTCCCGCTGCCCGACGATGCGGGACACCGGCTCCCGCGCCGCCCGACGGTCGCCGAGCCGATCGAGTGCGGTGCGTTCCGAATCGGTCAGCGGCCGGTCGCGATCGACATGCAGGCCGACACGGTCGATGCCCAGCGCGGCCATCGCCAGCAGGCGGGCGTCGCCGGCCGCACCGTCCACGCCGGCGGCGGCAAGCCGACGGGCCAGGCCCGTGACCGACTCAGCGAGCGTCGGGGCGGTCGCCGCCATCCGGTCCATCGGTGTCGTCCGGATCGGCCAGGGCTGCCAGCCGCGCCGCCTCGTCCTCGGCGGTCAGGGCGTCGACCAGCTCGTCCAGCGCCTCGCCGGCCAGGATCTTGTCCAGCTTGTAGAGGGTCAGGTTGATGCGGTGGTCGGTCACCCGTCCCTGGGGGAAATTGTAGGTGCGGATGCGTTCCGACCGGTCGCCGGAGCCGATCTGGCTGCGTCGGGCCTCGGCCCGTTCGGCATCGGCCGCCGCGCGTTCCTGCTCGTAGATGCGGGCGCGCAGGATCTTCATCGCCTTGGCGCGGTTCTTGTGCTGCGACTTCTCGTCCTGCTGCGAGACGACGATGCCGGTGGGCAGGTGGGTGATGCGCACTGCGCTATCGGTCTTGTTGACCGACTGTCCGCCGGGACCCGACGACCGATAGGTATCGATGCGTAGATCTTTCTCCTCGATCTGCACATCGACATCCTCGGCCTCGGGCAACACCGCGACGGTGGCCGCGGAGGTATGGATGCGCCCCTGGGCCTCGGTCGCCGGCACCCGCTGCACCCGGTGCACGCCGCTCTCGTATTTCAGCCGCGCGAAGACGCCCGATCCGACGATGCTGGCGCTGGCCTCCTTGAAGCCGCCGATGCCGGTCTCGTGCAGATCCATGGTCTCGAAGCGCCAGCCCTTGATCGCCGCATAGCGTTGGTACATGGCGAACAGATCGGCGGCGAACAGCGCCGCCTCGTCGCCGCCGGTGCCGGCCCGCACCTCCAGGATGGCGTTGCGCCGGTCGGCCTCGTCTTTGGGCAGCAGCATGAGCTGCAGGGCGCGCTCCAGTTCCGGGATGCGGTCCTTCAGCGTGCGGAACTCCTCCTCCGCCATCGCCCGCATCTCCGGGTCGCCGTCCTGCTCGGTCATCAACTCCGCCAGGTCGCCCATCTCGTCGCGGCTCGCCTGCAGCTCCTCGATGCGCTGGGCGATCGGCTCCAGCTCCGCATACTCCTTGGAGCAGACGGTGAACTCATCCGGCGACAGGGTGCCCTGCGCCATGATCTCGGCCAGCTCGCCGAACCGGGCCAGCACCTTTGCGAAACTCTCGTCCAGACTCACGATTTACATTCCCACGCTGACAGCCACGCCTCGTCCCGTCCGCCGCGGGACCTGGACGTGGGTGGTGTCGTGGTCGTCGGTCGGATGGAACCCTAGGAACCGGGCTCCGCTACTCGGCGGCCGACAAGGGCCGCTCTCCTTCCGCTTCTTCGGCCGCCTTGGCCGCCTCGATCTCGGCCGCCTTGGCTTCGACCATGCCGACCAGATGGTCGACGATGTTGGGGTCGTTCAGGCGGTGGTCCGGAAGGCCGTTGACATAGACCTGGTGCACGCCGCGGCCGCCGCCGGTGAAGCCGATATCGGTCATGGTGGCCTCGCCCGGCCCGTTCACCACGCAGCCGATCACCGAGACGGTCATGGGCGTGGTGATATGGGCCAGCCGTTCCTCCAGCACCTGCACGGTCTGGATCACATTGAACTGCTGGCGGGCGCAGGAGGGGCAGGAGATCACGGTGACGCCGCGGCGCCGGATGCCGAGCGATTTCAGGATCTCGTAGCCGGCCTTGATCTCCTCCACCGGATCGGCGGAGAGCGAGACCCGGATGGTGTCGCCGATGCCGGACCACAGCAGCATGCCCATGCCGATGGCGCTCTTGACCGTGCCGCTGGCCAGGCCGCCCGCCTCGGTGATGCCGACATGCAGCGGGTAGTCGCAGGCCTCGGCCAGGCCCTGATAGGCGGCCACGGCCAGGAACACGTCGGAGGCCTTCACGCTGATCTTGAACTCGTGGAAGTCCTCGTCTTCCAGGAGCCGGGCGTGGTTCAGCGCGCTTTCCACCATCGCCTCGGGGCAGGGCTCGCCATAGCGTTCCAGCAGGTCGCGCTCCAGGCTGCCGGCATTGACGCCGATGCGCATGGAGCAGCCATTGTCGCGGGCGGCCTTGACCACCTCCGCCACCCGCTCCTTGGAGCCGATATTGCCGGGGTTGATCCGCAGGCAGGCCGCGCCGTTCGCCGCCGCCTCGATGCCGCGCTTGTAGTGGAAATGGATGTCCGCGACGATCGGCACCGTCACTTCCGGAACGATCTCCTTCAGCGCCGCCGTCGACGCCTCGTCCGGGCAGGATACGCGCACGATATCGGCGCCGGCGATCTCAAGCTGGCGGATCTGGGCGATCGTCGCCGCGGCGTCGGAGGTCAGCGTGTTGGTCATCGACTGCACCGCGATCGGCGCGTCGCCGCCAACCGGCACCTTGCCGACATGGATCTGCCGGCACTTGCGGCGATCGATCTGGCGATAGGCTCGGACGGTCATGTCGGGACCATAGACCGGAGTTGTGACAGTAAGGCGGCGTCCGCGCCTTTATAGGCGAGCCGGATCGGGCGCGAAAGGCGTTCCCGCCCTGTCTGTGAAGTGGTGATCGCCGGGCCGGCCGGCAACGGATAGGGGCCGCTAGTTGCCGTCGGCGCCGAAATTGTCCGGATCGAGCGCGACGTTGCGGACGACGGTGCCGCGCAGGCCAAGCGGCTGCTGGACCACCCCGTCGATCAGGACTTCCAGGCCGCCGGCGTTTCCGGAGGCCAGGGTCAGCCCGTCGCTGTTCGGCACCCGGTAGGTCTCGCCGGGCTCCAGCACCCGGGTCATGACGAGATTGCCGCGATCATCGGTGATCTGCACCCAGCTCATTTCGGTGGCGCGGATCAGGATGCGGGAATTCAGCGAGCCCAGCGCGGCGCGGCGCGGCTGGTCGGGCTGGACCGCCGGCGGCGGCGGCGGCGGCGCGGCACCAACCTGGCGAGTCGGCAGGATGTTCAGCGGCCCGGACCCGGAGGAGTCCGTGGTCGAGTCCTCGGTGGCCGCCTTGGGCTGGGCATTGGCGGAGGGCGCCTCCGGCACCGCGACGGCGACGTCGAAGGATTGCTGCTCCGGCGCCGCAGGCGGAACCTGGCGGATCGTCTCCACCACCTGCGCCGACTCGATCGGCTCGACCGCGGTCGGCTGCGACGCTTGTTCCGTCGGGGGCGGTGTCGGCTCGGCGACCACCACCGGCGCCACGGTCTCGACCGGGGCCGGCTCGGGCTCCGGCGCCGGCGGCGCGCCCTCGGAAACCTCATATGGCGATTCGGCGTCGGCCGGCACCGCGACCTCGGCGGGGTCGGTCGTGGCTGCGGCCGGCGGGTTGCGCGTTTCCGCCAGGGCGGCAAGCGCATCGAAATTCGGCGGGGCGGCGGACGGTGACGCGGCCGGATCGGCGTCCGTCATCGTCTCCGACGCCGTCGGTTCCGGCGCGGCCGCCGGAGGCGGCGCCGTCGGCTCGGCAGCCTCGCCGCCACGGCTCGCCAGCTCGGCGAAACGGTCCGGGATATCGGCGACCCGGTTGACCAGCCCGTCCTCGCCGGCGCTGGTCACATGCCAGGCGCCATAGGCCAGAGCGGCCAGCAGGACGCCGACCACCAGCAGCCCGACACCGGGCACCTTGGCCTCGGTCGGGGCGACCGGGAAGACGTAGTCGGTGCGCTTGGAGAGCTCCTGCGCCTCCTCCTTGAACCGGCGCACCATGTCGTTGGTGTCCAGGTTCAGGAAATCGGAGTAGGTCCGCACGAACCCGATGGCGTAGACGGTGCCCGGCAGATCGCTGTACCGGCCATCCTCGATCGCCTCGAGATAGGGCCTCTGGATCCGCAGCAGCTGGGCGATATCGGCGACGTCGTAGCCCGCCTCCTCGCGGGCCCGGCGCAGCACCAGACAGACCGGGTCGCGGGTCAGCGCCGCCGTCATGGGCGGCTGCGACTCGTCCTTCTCATCAGGGATTACGGCCACGTTCAACGGCTTCCTACCTTGCGCCATCTTGCGTCGTCTTTACCTGTCCGCGCTAGTTGTCGCCGACGGCACGGCACAGCGGCCCAAAGGTCCGGCCAGGCGCATGCGGGCCTGCGAACCGGAAGGGTCCCGCACATCATCGCCATTGTTAGTCCGGCAATCCTTAAAAGTTGTTAACAACAACGAATCGTTACCAGATTTGGAACCGCCGCCGGATGGCCCGGCGGCAGGCCATTACAGCGCGACTCCCCGGTCCCGGGCAAAGGCCTTCAGGCTGTCGCGCACGCTTTTCTGCTCGCCGGCGCACAGGAGCTCGAGATACTGGGTCAGCGCGGCCACGTCGAGGCTGCGGATCATCGTCTTCAGCCCGCCGATCGCCGCCGGCGCCGCCGACAGGCGCCGGAGACCCAGCCCCACCAGGGCCATGGCTTCGAGCGGGTGGCCGGCCATCTCGCCGCACACGCTGATCGGCACGTCGGCCTCGGTGCAGTGCCGGATCAGGTCGCGCATGATGTTGAGGAAAGCCGGCGACAGCGGGTCGTAGCGCTGCGCCAGCTTCGGATTGCCGCGGTCCGAGGCGAACAGGTACTGCAGCAGGTCGTTGGAGCCCACCGACACGAAATCGACCCGCGACAGCACCGCCGGCAGCTGCCACAGCAGCGACGGCACCTCGATCATGACGCCGACCGAGACGGAGTCCGGCGCCTCGTCGCCATTGGCGGCGGCGCGCGCGCGTTCCAGCTCCAGCAGACGCACCGCCGCGTCCAGCTCCGAGACCTCGGCGATCATCGGGAACATCACGCTGACCGGCCGCCCCTTGGAGGCCTTGAGCAGCGCGCGAAGCTGGTTGCGCAGCATGGCCGGCCGGTCCAGCCCGATGCGGATCGCCCGCCAGCCCAGCGCCGGGTTCTCCTGCGGCAAATCGGCGAAATAGGGCAGCCGCTTGTCGCCGCCGATATCCAGGGTGCGGAACACGACCGGCTTGCCGTCGGCCTGGTCCAGGACCCGGCTGTACAGCTCGGTCTGCACCGCCACGTCCGGATAGGCGGCCCGCACCATGAACGGGATCTCGGTGCGGTAGAGCCCGACACCCTCCGCGCCGGTGTCGTGCAGATGCGGCATGTCGAGCAGCAGCCCGGCATTGATGTGCAGCGAGACGCCCACGCCGTCTCGGCTTTCCGCCGGCAGCTTGGCGAGCCCCGCCATCTCGCGCTTGCGCCGTTCCCGCAGCTCGGCGTGCTCGCTGAAGACGGCCTGCACGTCGTCGGCGGGGCGGATGAAGATCTGGCCGTTGTCGCCGTCGACGATCACCGGGTCCAGCGGCTCGGTGCGCGACAGCACGTCCGGGCACTGGCCCACCACGGGGATGTCCAGGGCCCGGGCCACGATCGCCACATGGCTGGCGGCGGAGCCTTCCTCCAGCACCAGGGCGCGGATGCGCCGCTGGTCGTAGTCCAACAGCTCCGCCGGGCCGATCGAGCGGGCCACCAGCACCACATCGTCGGGCAGGGTGCCGGCGGCCGCCGCCGACGTCTTGCCGGCCAGGTGCAGCAACAGCCGGTTGGCCAGATCCTCGAAATCCGCCAGGCGCTCGCGCAGATACGGGTCGGTCATGTGCACGATGCGGGCGCGCATGTCGTCCTGCACCCGCTGCACCGCCGCCTCGGCCGTGAGGCCGGTGGTGATCGCGTCGGTGATGCGGTTCAGCCAGCCGCGATCCTCGGCGAACATCCGGTAGGTCTCCAGGATGTCCTGGGAGTCGGCCAGCCTGTCGGCCGCGCTCGCCAGCAGGGCGTCGAGCGAGCTGTGCATGGCGTCGACCGCCTGCCACAGCCGCGCCTTCTCCGCAGCCGGGTCCTCGGCGACCATCTCGCGCACCGTGAGCTGAGGCCGGTGCAGCACGGCGATGCCCTGGGCCAGGCCGGCGTTCAGCGACACGCCCTCGATCCGGGAGGGCAGCACGCCGCCGGCCCCGTCGCCGGCGATCTCGCCGCTGGCGGCCAGTTGCTGACCCGCGACCAGCTCGGCGACGACCATCGCCACGGTCTGCAGGGTCTCGACATCCTCCTCGCTGTAGGTGCGGCGCTCACGATGCTGGATCACCAGCACGCCGCGCACCCGGCCGCCGCGCAGCACCGGCACGCCGAGCAGCGAGTGGTAGGCCTCCTCGCCGGTCTCCGGGCGATAGGCGAAGTTGGGATGGGCCGGGGCGTTGGCGATGGCCAGCGAGCGCGCCGTCGCCGCCACCTCGCCGACCAGGCCCTCGCCGACCCTGAGCCGGGTCCGGTGCACCGCTTCGGGATTGAGGCCGATGGTCGCGAACAGCTCCAGCACGTCGCCGGGCCGCATCACATAGGTGGAGCAGACCTCCGCCACCATCTCGGTTGCGATCAGGTGGACGATCTTGTCGAGCCGGGAGGCGCCGTCGCCGGACGCCGCCATGACGTCGCGCAGCCGGGAGAGCAGCCGCCGGGACGGGCTGACCTCCGACGCGAACGCCGTCGTATCGCCGACGCCGGGCATGTCAGGAATCGTCCAGGCCGTAGGCGGAATGCAGCGCGCGCACCGCCAGCTCGGTGTATTTCTCCTCGACCAGCACGCTGATCTTGATCTCCGAGGTGGAGATCACCTGGATGTTGATGCCGTTCTCCGCCAGCGCCTTGAACATGCGCTGCGCGACACCTGCGTGGCTGCGCATGCCCACGCCGATCACCGAGATCTTGACCACATCGCTGTCCGGCCGGAGCTGGCTGAACTTCACGTCGGAATCCAGGTCCTTGAGGACGCGCACCGCCGGGTCGAGCTCCGCCTTGCCGACCGTGAAGGTCAGGTCGGTCGCCTTGCCGTCCTCGGAGATGTTCTGGACGATCATGTCGACATTGATGCCGGCATCGGAGAGGGGCCCGAAGATCGACGCGGCGACGCCGGGCTTGTCGCGCACCCCCACCAGGGTGATCTTCGCCTCGTCCCGGCTATACGCGATGCCGCTTACGACCTGCTGTTCCACGATCTCGTCCTCGTCCACCACCAGTGTACCCGGTGCGTCGTCAAAACTGGAGAGCACCTGCAGCCGCACGCGGTGGTTCATGGCGATTTCCACCGAGCGGGTCTGCAACACCTTGGCCCCGAGAGAGGCCATTTCTAGCATTTCCTCGTAGGTGATCTTGTGAAGTTTTCGTGCCTTTCGCACGATCCGCGGGTCACAGGTGTAGACGCCGTCCACATCGGTATAGATGTCGCAGCGATCCGCCTTCAGGGCCGCCGCCAGCGCCACCGCCGTGGTGTCGGTGCCCCCGCGCCCCAGCGTGGTGATCCGGCCGACAGGCGACAGCCCCTGGAACCCGGCGACCACCGGCACCTCGCCGGTAGCCATGCGGCGGTCCAGCTCCTCGGTCTCGATCCCGGTGATCCGCGCCTTGCCATGCATGTCGTCGGTGCGGATGGGGATCTGGCCGCCCAGCCACGACCGCGCCGGCACCCCGGCCTGCTGCAACGCCATCGCCATCAGCCCGGCGGTGACCTGCTCGCCTGACGACACCACCGTGTCGTATTCGCGCGCGTCATAGAGCGGCGCGGCCTCGCTGCAATACTCGACCAGCTGGTTGGTGACCCCGGCCATGGCCGAGACGACCACCGCCACCTCGTTGCCCTTGTCCCGCTCGGCCTGGACGCGCGTGGCGGCATTGCGGATGCGGGCGATATCCGCAACCGACGTGCCGCCGAATTTCTGCACGATGCGCGCCATGGCGTCGCTGACCCCTAACCGCCGGATTTCCGGCAATAATAAGCCCCGCGGCACGGGCTGGCGACACTGTCGCATTGCCGTGGCGAGGCGGCGTATCCATACTCTCAACGACGGTTTCAAGCAACCGAAGCGCGAGGGGAACCATGCCGGCCAAAGGCACCGCCGCCGTTGCCATCGACCGGGACGCCAGCATCGACGATTCCGAGATCGCCCGATTCGAAAAGGTCGCGGCGGAATGGTGGGACAGCAACGGCCAGTTCCGGCCGCTGCACCGCATGAATCCGACCCGTGTCGGCTATATCCGCGACACGCTGTGCCGCCATTTCGACCGCACCGCCGGCGACCCGACGCCGTTCGACGGCCTGACGATCGCCGATGTCGGCTGCGGTGGCGGGCTGCTCTGCGAGCCCATGGCCCGGCTCGGCGCCCGGGTCACCGGTGTCGATGCCGGCGAGGAGGCGGTGTCGATCGCCCGCCTGCATGCCGGGCAGATGGGCCTGGAGATCGACTACCGGCAGGCGACCGCCGAGGCGTTGGCCGCCGACGGCGCGCAGTTCGATGCGGTGCTGGCGCTGGAGATCGTCGAGCACGTCGCCGATGTCGACGCCTTCCTGGCCGCCGTCGCGGCGCTGGTGCGGCCCGGCGGGGCGCTGATCATGTCGACCCTGAACCGCACGCCGAAGAGCTTCGGCCTCGCCATCGTCGGCGCGGAATACCTGCTGCGCTGGGTGCCGCGCGGCACCCATGACTGGCGCAAATTCGTCCGCCCAAGTGAGCTTGCCGCCGGCCTGCGGCGCCAGGGCATCGAGATCGACGAGGTGCGCGGCATGGTCTTCAGCCCGCTCACCGGCGCCTGGTCGCTGTCCGAGCGCGACCTCGAGGTCAACTACCTGCTGGCCGGGCACAAGGCCTGACGGCGCGCCGTGCTGACCGTCCGCACCGCCATACCGAGCGACGCCGCAGGCATTGCCGAGATCCATGTGGAGACCTGGCGCGATGCCTATGCCGGCATCCTGCCGGACAACGTGCTGCTGGGCCTGTCGGAGGACCGCTACGCGGCGCAGTGGCGGCGGCATCTGGCCCATGACCGGGTCAAGGTGGCGGTCGACAACCGGCATGGGATGATCGGTTTCGGCAGCGCCGGTCGGGCCCGCGACAGCCGGCTGCCCTATGACGGCGAGATCTACACCCTGTATGTCCGGCCCGACTTCCAGGGCCGCGGCGTCGGCGGCAAGCTGTTGATCGCATTGTTCGAATCGCTGATGCGGGAGGGCATCGACTCGGCCCTGCTCTGGGTCCTGGCCGACAACCCGGCCCGCTTCTTCTACGAGGCCATGGGCGGCAAATGGGCCGCGGTGCGCGACGAGACCCTGTGGGGCGTCACTCTGCCGGAACGCGGCTACGCCTGGGCCAACCTGGCCCAGGCGATCGAGCGGTCGGAGGGGTAGGCGCTAGGCGCCGTCCGGGTCGCCTCCCTCGCCCTTGCCGGTGTCGACCGGCGAGGCCTCGCCCTCGATGATCGCCATGCACAGGGTCGTGCATTCATCGCAGATGAAGACGGTCGGACCGGCGATCAGCTTCTTCACCTCATGCTGGCTCTTGCCGCAGAAGGAGCAGTAGAGCGTGTTCTTCTCGGCCGACCGGGACCTTCCCTTGGACCGTTTCCGCTTGATCGCGCTTGCGCGCTCGCCCTTCTCCTGATCCGCCAGCCGGCGCTCGATCGCCGCGGACAGGGCCTTCGCTTTCTCCACCCGGTACTTGACCAGGAGGCCCTTCACGTTGACCAGGTTTCTGCGGTTCTCTTCGAGCAGATCGACGATCTCCTCGAACACCTCGAGTATGTCACGGTCCTGCTTTGCCAATCCTGCCCTCCCGTCCGCGGAAATCCATCGGCTCGAAAACGCAGCCCTCGGGGCTCAAGGATAACGCCGTTTCCCATTTCATGTCGGTGGAGACGGCACACTCCGGCCATTGACCTTCCAGTAACTGGAAACCTTATCTAGGGTGGGACGGCCGCGAAGAGGAGTCCGGCCGAAGCCATCCACCCTGGAGATCGGCGCGCAATGACCGCCCATTCCCAAGCGGAGACCGCAACCGTGTCGGTCAAGGACCCGGTCTGCGGCATGGCCGTCAACCCGGCGACCGCGAAGCACAGCGCCGAGTTCGAGGGCGAGACCTTCCATTTCTGCTGCGCCGGCTGCCGGGAGAAGTTCCTGGCCGCACCGGCCGCCTGGCGCGACGGCAACCCACCGCCGGCCGCTCCGGTGCCGAAGGGCACCTTGTACACCTGCCCGATGCACCCGGAGATCGTGCGGGAGGGCCCCGACGCCTGCCCGAAATGCGGCATGGCGCTGGAGCCGATGGGCATCCCCGATTTCGATCAGCCGAACGAAGAGCTGATCGACATGACCCGGCGCTTCTGGATCGGCGGCGCGCTGACCCTGCCGGTGCTGGTGATGGAGATGGCCTCCCACATCTTCGGCCTGCCGGTCGAGCGGGTGGTGCCGCCGCTGCTCAGCCCGTGGATCCAGCTCGTCCTGGTGACGCCGGTGGTGCTGTGGGCCGGGCGGCCGTTCTTCGAGCGCGGCTGGGCGTCGATCGTCACCGGCAACCTCAACATGTTCACCCTGATCGCGATCGGCACCGGCACCGCCTATGCCTACAGCCTGGTCGCGACGGCGGCGCCGGCGGTGTTCCCGCTCGCGTTCCGGCAGCATGACGGTTCCGTCGCGGTCTATTTCGAGTCCGCGGCGGTGATCACGGTGCTGGTGCTGCTGGGCCAGGTGCTGGAGCTGCGGGCCCGGGAGCGCACCGGCAGCGCCATCCGCGCCCTGCTGGGCCTGGCGCCGAAGACCGCCCGCCGCATCGGCGCCGACGGGCAGGACGAGGACGTGCCGCTCGACGCGCTTCGCGCCGGCGATCTGCTGCGCGTGCGCCCCGGCGAGAAGGTCCCGGTGGACGGGGTTGTGACCGAGGGCGGCGGCGCGGTCGACGAATCCATGCTGACCGGAGAGCCGATCCCGGTGGAGAAGGCGGTCGGCGACGAGGTCACCGGCGGCACCCTGAACGGCGCCGGCAGCTTCGTATTCCGCGCCGAGCATGTCGGCGCCGACACCATGCTGGCCCGCATCGTCGAGATGGTCGCCGAGGCGCAGCGCAGCCGGGCGCCGATCCAGGGCCTGGCCGACCGGGTCGCCGGCTGGTTCGTGCCCGCCGTCATCGCGGTCGCCGTGATCGCCTTCATCACCTGGGCCCTGGTCGGGCCGGACCCGGCCATGGTTTTCGCGCTGATCGCCGCCGTCTCGGTGCTGATCATCGCCTGCCCCTGCGCCCTGGGGCTGGCCACGCCCATGTCGATCATGGTCGGCGTCGGCCGTGGCGCGGGCACCGGCGTGCTGATCAAGAACGCCGAGGCGCTGGAGCGCTTCGCGGAAATCGACACCCTGGTGGTCGACAAGACCGGCACCCTGACCGAGGGCCAGCCCGCGCTGCGCTCGGTGGAGCCCGTTACCGGCCGCGACAAGGATACGATCCTGCGCCTGGCCGCCAGCCTGGAGCGCGCCAGCGAGCATCCCCTGGCCGCCGCCATCGTTGGCGCCGCCGAGCAGCAGGGCCTGGCTGCGGCGTCGCCAACCGAGGTAAGCGTTCTCGCCGGCAAGGGCATTTCCGGCAAGATCGACGGACAGGCCGTCGCAATCGGCAACGGCCGCATGCTCGACGCGCTCGGTCTCGAACCCGGCGATCTGGCCGACCGCGCCGAGGCGCTGCGCGAGGAGGGCGCGACGGTGATGTTCGTCGCACTCGACGGCGCCGTGGCCGGTCTGATCTCGGTCGCCGATCCGATCAAGGCGACGACCCCGGACGCGATCCGCGCCCTGCGCGCAGACGGCCTGCGCATCGTGATGGCGACCGGTGACAATCGCACGACGGCCGAGGCGGTCGCCCGACGGCTGGGCATCGACGACGTCGAGGCCGACGTGCTCCCGGCCGACAAGTCCAGAACCATCGAGCGGCTACAGGCGGCGGGCGCCAAGGTCGCCATGGCCGGCGACGGCATCAACGACGCACCGGCCCTGGCCCGCGCCGATGTCGGCATCGCAATGGGCACCGGCGCAGATGTCGCGGTGGAGAGCGCCGGCCTGACCCTGGTCAAGGGCGACCTGACCGCCATCCTGCGCGCCCGGCGGCTGAGCCGCGCGGTGATGCGCAACATCCGCCAGAACCTGTTCCTGGCCTTCGTCTACAATTCCCTCGGCGTTCCGATCGCCGCCGGCGTGCTGTACCCGATCACCGGCCTGCTGCTGAGCCCGATGATCGCCGCCGCCGCCATGAGCCTGAGCTCGGTCTCGGTGATCGGCAATGCGCTCAGGCTGCGCTCGGCGCGCCTGTAGCGACGGGAGGACCCCATGAAGATCAGCGACGTCGCCGACCGTTCCGGCCTGCCGCCCAAGACCATCCGCTATTACGAGGATATCGGCCTGGTGCGGCCGGCCTCGCGGCAGGGCAACGGCTATCGCGACTATGACGACCGGGACGTGCAGGTGCTGCGCTTCCTGAAACGCGCCCGGGGGCTGGGCTTCAGCGTCTCCGACTGCCGCAACCTGCTGTCGCTGTATCAGGATCGGGAGCGGGCCAGCGCCGACGTGAAGGCCCTGGCCCAGCACCGGGTCGAGGAGATCGACCGCAAGATCGCCGAGCTCCACACCATGCGCGATGCGCTCACCCATCTGATGGAGCGCTGCCACGGAGACGACCGCCCCGACTGCCCGATCCTGGACGATCTGGCCGGGGAAGCGGTGAGCGCGTGAGGCTCCGGCAAGGGCTGGGCCGGCCTACCGTCTGGCTCTCCGCCGGCGGCGTCATTGTGGCAGGCATTGCCGCCTACCTGCTCCTACCCGGGCCCGGCAGCAGATTGTCTGTCCCGGCCGAGGCCGTCCTCGCCGCCGAGGGCGCGCCGATCTATGCCGAGTACTGCGCCGCTTGCCATGGCGCCAATCTGGAAGGCCAGCCGAATTGGCGTTCGCAGCTGCCGACCGGCGGCCTGCCAGCACCGCCCCATGACGAGACCGGTCACACCTGGCACCACCCGGACCAGCAGCTCTTCGAGATCACCAAGTATGGCGGCCAGGCAGTGGCTCCGCCGGGATTCCAGAGCAACATGCCGGCCTTCGGGGACCAGTTGACCGACCGCCAGATCACCGCCGTTCTGGCCTTCATCCGCAGCCGCTGGCCGCAATCCATCCAGGACCGCCAGCGGCGCATGACCGAACGCGCGGGGTGACCGCGGCGGCCCGAACCTTGATCTGAAATCGGGTCATCAGGCCGAGAGATTCCGCCCAGGGTTGGTGGTTGCCCGGATTTGTTCCTGATATGTTCCTGTCAACGGACCCAGGCTCTGTTGGGAGGCATGGCCATGGTCAACATCCGCAAGATCGTGTCGCTGGGCTACCTGTTCTCCAATGGCGGCGTGCTCAAGTGCCGGTGCCCCGCCTGCGGGCACACCGAGAGCCTGCCGGCCCGGCCGCTGCTCAGCCGGTTCGGCGCCGGATGTCCGGTCACCCGGCTGGAGCCGTGGCTGGCCTGCACCCGCTGCGGCGGCAAGGGCGCGACGGTAAAGGCAGTCTGGCCGCCCGATCCGGAGTCCGGCAAGCGGCTGGTGGACTGACATGCCCGATTTGGAGAAGCCGGTCACCCTGGGCTATCTGCTGCGCCAGGGCGTGCGTGACGTCGATTGCCGCTGCAACGCGTGCGGCCACGCCAAGATCGTGCCGCTCTCCCGGCTGATGCTGGCGCTGTCCCAGGCGACCCCGATCACCCACGCGACCCGGCGTCTCCGATGCACCCGCTGCCGCCGCAAGGACGTCACCCTCCGGCTGGCGCGCGGCGGCGAGATCCGGCCCTACCGGTAGGACGGAGGCCAGCCCCGCCGTTAGATCTCCACCAATCGGTTCGGCAACTCGTCGCGGTCGCCCTCACCACGTGGGAAATGCTCGGCCAGGAGCGCGCCGCAGCGCTCGACCGCCTCGACGAAGCCGGCGGTGGCCTCGCCTTGCCGGACCTTGGTGAGGAAAGCGTCGACGAGACCGCTCCAGGCATCCGACGCCACCTTGTCGTTGATCCCGGAATCCGCCAGCACTTCCACATGGCGCTCGGCAACCGAGACGAACAGCAGCACGCCGGTCCGGCCCTCGGTGTGGTGCAGGCCCTGCGCCAGGAACTGCTCGCGCGCCAGCCGTCCGGCGCGGCGGCGCTTCACCGCGTTCGGGACGAGCCACATCTTCACCGGCGTCCAGCGGAACAGCACCGCCAGAACCACGAACAGCAGCAACTGACCGGAATACAGGAGGACCGGATCGATCCACGGGTCCAGCAGCAGCGCCGCCCCGGGCGCGACCAGGGCCAGGATCGCGGCCCACAACAGCGGCACGAACCCATAGCCGTCGCTGGCCCCGGCGATCACCGTGACGATCTCGCCGGTCGTTTTGGACTCCGCCTGCCGGATCGCCTCGGCGATCTGTGCCTTCTCCGCGTCGCTCAGGAAGGCCATGTCACCATTTCCCCGACGCGCCGCCGCCGCCGAAGCTTCCGCCGCCACCGCTGAACCCGCCGCCGGACCCGCCGCCGCCGCCGAAAGACCAGCGAATGCCGCTGCGACGCCGCCTCGGCCGGTCGTCGTCATGGCGGTGCCAGGGGTCGTGACGATCGTCCCAGTCATCGTCGTCGTCATCGTGTCGCCGACGCGGGCTCCTGACATCTCCGTCGCCGCCCATGTCGCGTACGAACATGATGGCCACGAGCATGAACACGGCGATCGCCAGGAACGGGACGAAGCTCGCCCCGGAGTGGCGGGCCGAGCCCGACCGGGCCGGCACCTCGTACGAGCCGCCGAGCGCCGCCAGGATGGCGTCGGTGCCGGCGCGCACGCCGCCTTCCAGGTTGCCACTGCGGAAAAACGGGATGATCTCGCCATCGATGATGGTCCCGGCAACGCGATCGGTCAGGACGCCCTCCAAGCGCCGGCCGACCTCGATACGCACCTCCCGCTCGTTCGGCGCGACGATCAGCAGCACGCCATTGTCCTGCCCGACCTGGCCGATGCCCCAGTGATTGCCCAGGCGCCGGCCGAACTCGGCGATCGAATAGCCCTGAAGCGTATTCACGGTCACCACGACAACCTGGTTCGTGGTGCTGGCCTCGTGGGCCTCGAGCTGGTCGCTGATCGCCCGCTCTGTCGAACTCCTCAGGATGCCCGCCACGTCGACCACGCGTCCGGTCAGGCTTGGAAAGTCGGGCTGCGCCAGGGCCGCCGAGACCTGGCCGAGCACGGCCACCAGGACGGCAAGCCAGAACACCGCCGACACGGGGTTCGCGCGGCGGCGCAATCTGCGGATCGTGTCGTGACCCATCGGCATTGCCCCAAAGCCGGTGGAGAGGAAGGACAGACGGAAAGTAATAGATCCTTCCGTCTGACTCTACCAGGGCGATTGCCCGACCATCACGACCGCTCCGCGATCCCCGGCCGTCGTCAGTTCGCCAGGGCGAATTCCCGCAAGGCCTCGTATGTGAAGGTGAAGTCGGTGGCGTCCAGCGGCTGGTGGCAGGCCAGGCACGGCCCCTCGTTCAGGCCCGCGCGGCGCTGCCCCTCGGTCGAGAACACGGCATAGCGCCAGTCGCCATTGCGCAGGATACCGGGCACGTCCTCGCCCCAGCCGGCCTGTTTCTCCATCGCCGTGAACGCGGCCCGGTCGCCCACGACCAGCTGTCCGTCCGCGCCGACGACCAGCTCGCCATCGGCATCGACCTCGGCCTTGAAGATCTCCACGAACAGGTAGGAGCCGACAGGGAACGGCCCGTCCTCGGCGGCCCCGGCCAGCGCCACATCGTTGGCGCTGTAGAAGCGGACCTGCTTGCGGCCCTCGAAATCGATCCGCTGGTAGCGGGTGAAGGTCTGCTCGAAGTCGCCGGGGAAGGTGGGTAGGCTGCCGTCGAGGCCGGACAGGTTCTCCGCCGTCATGCCCGGCTCGGCCCCCGACAGACCGGCGAAATGGGCAGCCAGGTTCTCGATATCGGCGTCGGAGAGCTGCGCCGCCACCGCCTCCATCAGCGCATTCGACCGGTCGCCGCCCCGGAACGCCCTGAGCTGTGCGGCGATATAGCCCGCCTTCTGCGCCGCCAGGTTCGGGAAATTGTCGCCGGTACTGATCCCGGCCGCCCCATGGCACCCGGCGCATTGCGTCGCCAGATCGGCCCCGGCCTCGACATCGGCGGCCACCGCCGGCCCGGCCAGCAGCCCTCCCATCGCGAGACTGAAGACGGCAGCGCTCATTCGGCGGATCGGCATCACGGTCCCTCCCTTGGTTGCGCGGACACGGGGACGGTCGGCACCGCCCCGCCTTTCGCGATCGCTCTGCAAGAATTCCGGCTCGAACAAAGCGTAGCGCCGCCAGGGACGTCTCACCAACGGCCGGCCGGTAAGACTTTCGTGATCCGGACGTTCGGACGCACCGGTCGGATTTCGCACTGCAGGGAGGGGGCTGGAGCGGGTGAAGGGAATCGAACCCTCGACACGTAGCTTGGGAAGCTACTGCTCTACCACTGAGCTACACCCGCACCGCCGGTGTTTATAGGCGATCGGCCGGCTGCGGTTCAAGCCGGGCGCCACCTTCCGGCAGCCTGAGGTTGCCGCGCGATCGGCGACGCTCCCGGTTCGCGCTCGCAAGCCATAAAGCCTGCGTGAGGTTCGGCTTGCGCTGCTGACAGGGCGGCGCTCAAACTCTAGGGTCGCGTCCGAATTACTGGATGGGGGACCCATGATCCTCGGCAAGCGCATCGCCGCCGCGGTCTTCGGCCTTGTTCTGGCGACGGCCAGCGGCATTGGAACGGCCTGGGCGGACGACACCGACTGGGACGGCGTGCTGGAGCGCGCCCGCGGCCAGACAGTGTTCTTCAACGCCTGGGGCGGCTCACAGCAGATCAACGACTACATCGCCTGGGCCGCCTGGCAGATCCAGGACCGATACGGCGTCGAGCTGCGCCACACCAAGGTCGCCGACACCGCCGACGTGGTCAGCCGCATCCTGGCGGAGAAGACCGCCGGGCGGACGGAGGGCGGCTCGGTCGACCTGGTCTGGATCAACGGCGAGAACTTCGCCGCCATGAAGCGCAACGGGCTGCTCGGCGCGCCGTTCACGGACACACTGCCGAACTTCGCCCTGGTCGACACCGACGGCAAGCCGACCACCCTGGTCGACTTCACCGTGCCCACCGACGGCCTGGAATCGCCCTGGGGCATGGCGCAGCTGGTCTTCATCTTCGACACAGCACGGCTGGACGACCCGCCGGCCAGCATGTCGGCGATGCTGGACTACCTCAGCGACAATCCCGGCCGCTTCACCTATCCGCTGCCGCCGGACTTTTTGGGCACGACCTTCCTGAAGCAGGCGCTGATCGAGCTGGCCGATGACCGCGAGCCGCTTCTGAAGCCGGTGGAGGAGGCGGATTTCGCCGCCGTGACGGCGCCGCTCTGGGCCTTCCTGGACGAGCTGCACCCGCTGCTCTGGCGCCAGGGACAGACCTTCCCGACCAGCAGCGAGGCGACGCTGCAGATGGTCGATGACGGCGAGATCGACATCACCTTCACCTTCAATCCCGGTGCCGCCAGCGCCGCCATCGAGGACGGCCGGCTGCCCGATACCGTCCGCACTTATGTCCTGTCCGGCGGCACGCTCGGCAACACCCATTTCGTCGCCATCCCGTTCAACAGCAGCGCTCGCGAAGGCGCCATGGTCGTGGCCAACTTCCTGCTCTCGCCGGAGGCGCAGCTGCGCAAGGAGGACCCGAGCGTCTGGGGCGACCCGACCGTGCTGTCCATGGACCGGCTGGACGACGCCGACGCCCGCGCCTTCGCCGAGCTGCCGCGCGGCATCGCGACGCTGGCGCCGGAGGCGCTGGGCCGGCCGCAGCTCGAGCCGCACGCCTCCTGGACCGATGCGCTCGAGACCGAATGGCTGACACGCTACGGCCAGTAGGCGGCCGTGCCGGCGACCTGACCGCCATCGCCACGGCCCCCGCCCGTCCGGGCGGGCGGCTGGTGGCGATCCCGGCGGTCACGCTGGCCCTGTTCCTCATTCCCATCGGGCTCGGGCTGATCGGCACCTGGGCGCCGGCGGTCGGCGTCCTGCCGGCCCTGGGCGGCACCAGCCTGACCCTCGATCCCTGGCGCGAGCTGTTCGCCGCCCCCGGCCTGGGCGGCGCGGTCCGTTTGACCCTGACCTCCGGCGTGCTGTCGACGGCACTGGCGCTGGGCCTGTCCCTGTCGCTGCTGGCGGCCTGGCACGGGACCCGCGCCTTCGGGCTGCTGCGGCGGGTGCTGGCGCCACTGCTGGCGGTGCCGCATGCGGCGCTGGCGATCGGCCTCGCCTTCCTGCTGATGCCCAGCGGCTGGCTGGTCCGGGCCGCCACACCCTGGGCCACCGGCTGGGAGCGCCCGCCGGACCTGGCCATCGTCCAGGACCCGTACGGCATCGCGCTGACCCTCGGCCTGGCGCTGAAGGAGACGCCGTTCCTGCTGCTGATCGCGGTCTCCGCCATGAGCCAGATCGGCGCCGACCGCACCCTGGCGATCGCCCGCACCGCCGGCTACGGGCCGGTCATGGCCTGGGTGAAGACGGTGCTGCCGCAGCTCTACCCGCTGATCCGCCTGCCGGTCTATGCGGTGCTGGCCTTCTCCCTGTCGGTCGTCGACATGGCGCTGATCCTGGGACCGGCGACGCCGCCGACCCTGGCGCCGCTGGTGCTGCGCTGGTTCAACGACCCGGACCTGCAGATGCGCTTCATGGCCGCCGCCGGCGCCTGCCTGCAATTCGGCATCGTCGCCGGCGCCATCGGTATCTGGTACGCCCTGGAGCGTCTCGCGGTGCGCCTGGCCCGGCCGTGGATCGCCGCCGGGCGGCGCGGCGGCAACGGGCGGCTGCTCCGCCTCGCCAGCGGCGGCACGGTGATGCTGGCGGTCTCCGCCGCCGCCCTCAGCGTGATCAGCCTGGCCATCTGGTCCCTGGCCCGGCGCTGGCGTTTCCCCGACGCGCTGCCCGGCACCTGGACGATGGACAACTGGATGCAGCATTTCTGGACCCTGTCGCAGCCGGCGACGACCACGCTGACCGTCGGCGTCGCCTCCACCGCGGTCGCCCTGGCGCTGGTGGTCGGCTGCCTGGAATACGAATGCCGGGCCGGCGTCCGGCCGACGACCCGGGCCCTGTGGCTGCTCTACGCGCCGCTGCTGGTGCCGCAGATCGCCTTCCTGTTCGGGGTGCAGGTGCTGTTGGTCATCGGCCGCCTGGACGGGCGCTGGATCGCGCTCACCTGGAGCCATCTGCTGTTCGTGCTGCCCTATGTCTTCCTGGCGCTGTCCGACCCCTGGCGCAAGCTGGACGACCGCTATGCGCGCACCGCCGCCTGCCTGGGCGCCTCGCCGGGGCGGGTGTTCTGGCGTATCAAGGTGCCCATGCTGTTGCGGCCGATCCTGTTCGCCGGCGCGGTCGGCTTCTCGGTCAGCGTCGCGCAATACCTGCCGACCCTGTTCGCCGGGGCCGGGCGGCTGTCTTCCCTGACCACAGAGGCGGTGGGGCTGGCCTCCGGCGCCGACCGCCGCATCCTCGGCGTCTACGCCTTCGCCCAGATGGCCCTGCCGCTGCTCGGCTTCGCCGTCGCCCTGACCGTGCCGGCCGTCCTGTTCCGCCACCGCCGGGGGCTGCAGGTATGAGCGCGCCGGCGGAGATCCTTCCGCTGCACGGGGCCGGCGACGGCCTCGACCTGGACGGCATCACCCTGACCCTGGGCGGAGAGGTGCTGCTGGGCCCGCTGACCCTGTCGGTCCGGCCCGGCTCCATCGCCACCCTGATGGGGCCGAGCGGCTCCGGCAAGTCGAGCCTGCTGGCGCTGATCTGCGGCACCCTGGACCCGGTGTTCGGCTGGTCCGGCGCGGTGCGCCTGGGCGGCCGCGACATCACCGCCCTGCCGCCGGAACGCCGCGGCGTCGGCATCCTGTTCCAGGACGATCTGCTGTTCCCGCATCTCTCGGTCGGCGACAATCTCGCTTTCGCCCTGCCGGCCGCGGTGAAGGGCCGGGCCGCCCGGCGCGAACGGGTCGAGGCGGCGCTGTCGGAAGCCGGGCTGACCGGCTTCGCCGACCGCGACCCGGCCACCCTGTCCGGCGGCCAGCGGGCCCGCGCGGCGCTGATGCGCACCCTGCTGGCCGAACCGCACGCGCTGTTGCTGGACGAGCCCTTCTCCAAGCTCGACGCCGAGCTCCGCTCCCGGTTCCGCGAGTTCGTCTTCAGCCACGCCAGGGCGCTCGGCCTGCCGACCCTGCTGGTCACCCACGACCCGGCCGACGCCGCCGCCACCGGCGGCCCTGTCATCGAACAGCCGGTGGGGGGCTGAAACAACAAAGTCACCACAGAGACACAGAGACACAGAGAACCAAATAACCAACACACGTGTCATTCCCGCGAAGGCGGGAATCTAGATGGCGGGCAATGGCCGACGGCGCCATGGTGATCCCTGGATTCCCGCCTTCGCGGGAATGACGGCTTATTGGTTTGGTTGGTTCTCTGTGTCTCTGTGCCTCTGTGGTTCAAATTCGGTTGTTTCGTGAACCGCCAAGCCGGCCGTTAACCATGTCAAGAAGTTAACCTGGATTCGACACAAACCACCGGCAAAAGGGCCGGAATCCGCAAGCATCCTGCCCAGACGGACGCGGTGGGGACATGACGGGCACAACGTCCGCGCCCGCCGCAGGGAACGCGCGGCCAGCATGGCGAAGCGCGACACAACCGGAGGGGCAGATGACACTTCAAGGATCGCGGCCGATCGCCATCGGCCTGGGCGCGGCCCTGCTCGCGGGGTGCAGCGGGCAGGCCATCGAGCGCTTCGAAAGCACGCAGGCGACCGGTGACCCGTTCACCCAGCGGCTTGCCGCCGAATACCGCCAGACCGTGGCGTTCGAGGCCGCTGAGATGTTCGACTGGACCGACGCCGCCTATTTCGCCCGCAAGGGCACCCAGGTGGCCGCCGGCGAGCGGCTGCCGCCGGAGGCCGTCGAGGACTGGCAGATCCCCGCCGCCCTGGTCGAGGAGATGTCGGTGGCCCATGGCCGGCTGGCCAAGGTGCTGGACGACGGCGCCCGCGAGCTCGACCCGGACGCCGCCGCCGTGGCCCAGGCCAAGTTCGACTGCTGGATCGAGCAGCAGGAGGAGAACCACCAGCCCGAGCACATCGCCGCCTGCCGCGACGACTTCCTGGTGGCGCTGACCACCATCGAGGACAAGCTGGCGCCCGCCGCCGTCGTCGATCTGCCGGTGCATCTGGTGTTCTTCGACCATGACAGCGCCGAGATCCCGGCCGCCGCCGGCGAGGCGCTGACGGCCCTGATCGACGCCGCCAAATCCGGCGGCGCGCCGCAGATCACGGTGGTCGGCCATGCCGACCGGTCCGGCGGCGAAGCCTACAACCAAGGCCTGTCCATGCGCCGGGCCGAGGCGATCAAGGCGGCGCTGGTCACCGCCGGCATCGACGGGGCGCGGATCATGCTGGAGGCGGCCGGCGAAACCGCGCCGGCGACGGTCACGCCGGACGGCGTGCGCGAGCCGGCCAACCGGCGCGCCGAGATCCTGTTGCGCTGACCCGGCGCCTGCCCAGGCGGCGCCGGCCCTAAGCGGTTGGCGCCGCTGGACAGGATCGCCGGCAACCGATATCTAGGGGAACCGGTTTCCGGCCAGGACGGCCCGGTTCCGGAGCCCAGGAAACGGTTGTCGGCATGTACGAGACAGTGACCCGAGACATCATGGTGACGGTGGAGCCGTCCTATCTCGACGACCAGTCCTCGCCATCGGACAACCACTATGTCTGGTCGTATCACGTGCGCATCGAGAACAACGGCCGCGAGACGGTCCAGCTGCGCAACCGATACTGGCGCATCACCGACAGCCGGGGACAGATCCAGGAGGTCCGCGGCGCCGGCGTGGTCGGCGTGGAACCGGTGCTGAGCCCCGGCGAGAGCTTCGAGTACACCAGCGGAACGCCGCTCAACGCGCCCTCGGGCATCATGGTCGGGACCTATGAGATGGAGACCGTCGGCGGCGACCGGTTCGATGTGGACATCCCGGCCTTCTCCCTCGACAGCCCGTACGACACGGCGTCGTTGAACTGAGCGACGGCCGGCCCGCACCGGGCTTGAAACCATTTCTCAACGCGCCACGTAGCTAATTCTTGATAGGGAGCCCCTGCTGGCCGTTTTGGCCCCGCGACAAGGAGGTCGTAGTGACAGCCGCACCCACGCCGTTCCGCAAGCGCACCGGCGGCAACGGCAAGCCCGCCGCCGACCGGCCGAGCCAGGCCGAGGTCGAGGACGCCGTTCGCACGATGATCCGCTGGGCCGGCGACGATCCCGCCCGCGAGGGCTTGAAGGGCACGCCCGAGCGCGTCGCCCGCGCCTTCGAGGAGTTCTTCGCCGGCTATGCCCAGGATCCGCACGAGATCCTGCAGAAGACCTTCGAGGAGGTCGAGGGCTATGACGAGATGGTCGTGCTGCGCGACATCCCGTTCGAATCCCATTGCGAGCACCACATGGTGCCGATCATCGGCAAGGCCCATGTGGGCTACCTGCCGCATCAGCGGGTGGTCGGCATCAGCAAGCTGGCCCGGGTGGTCGACGCCTATGCCCGGCGGCTGCAGATCCAGGAGAAGATGACGGCCCAGATCGCCGACGCCATCGAGGCGGCGCTGCAGCCCCGCGGCGTCGCGGTGATCATCGAGTCCGAGCACCATTGCATGACCACCCGCGGGGTGCACAAAGACGGCACCACCATGGTCACCAGCCGTATGATCGGCGCCTTCCGCGACGACATCCAGCTGCGCCGCGAGTTCCAGGCCATGGCCGGCCTGAAGGCGTAGGGTTTCACCACCAAGGCACGAAGGCACCAAGAGTCCCAGTGGGTTGCGCCGCAGGCGCATTGAAAAAAGTGATCACCACAGAGACACAGAGAAACAACATGCAACGCCAATCCGTCATTCCCGCGAAGGCGGGAGTCTCGATGGATCATGCGCTGGCGTCTCGAGATTCCCGCTTTCGCGGGAATGACGGCTCGTTGATGGGTTGGTTCTCTGTGCCTCTGTGTCTCCGTGGTGATCATTTGATTGATGCCCCTGCGGCGCAACCCACTGGGACTCTTGGTGCCTTGGTGTCTTGGTGGTGAGAGCCCAACAATGACGGCCACTATGGACAAAGACCGCCCATAGGGCCGATCATCCGCCGCGTCGTTCCGACCGATTCCAATAACAAACGACCCCGGAAGACTTGCTCGACTTCCGTCCGATCGCCTTCGTCCTCGGCATCCTGCTGTGCATCCTGGCGGCCGCGATGCTGATCCCGGCGTTGTTCGACCTGGCCGAGAACAACCCGGATTGGCAGGTGTTCGTGGCCTCGGCCGCGGCGACGCTGTTCGTGGGCACGGCGCTGACCATCACAAGCCGCGGCAACCCGTTCGACCTGAAAGTGCGCCAGGCCTTCGTTCTGACCACCCTGGCCTGGGTGGTGATCGCCGCCTTCGCGGCCCTGCCCTTCTCCTTCTCCGAGCTGCGCCTGTCCTATACTGAGGCCTTCTTCGAGAGCATGTCGGGAATCACCACCACCGGCTCGACGGTGCTCACCGGGCTTGAGGGCCTGCCGCCGGGTCTGCTGATGTGGCGCGCCCTGCTGCAATGGCTGGGCGGCATCGGCATCATCGTGGTGGCGCTGTCGATCCTGCCGCTGCTGCAGGTCGGCGGCATGCAGCTGTTCCGGCTGGAGAGCTCCGACACGTCGGAGAAGGTGTTGCCGCGCGCGGCCCAGATCGCCACCTCGATCGGCCTGATCTATCTGGCTCTGACGCTGATGTGCGCCGCCAGCTATGCGATCTCGGGCATGCCCTGGTTCGACGCCCTGGCGCATGCGATGACGACCATCGCGACTGGCGGCTTCTCCACCTCCGACCAGTCGATCGGCAACTGGGACAAGGCCGCCATCGACTATACCGGCGCCGCTTTCATGATCCTCGGCAGCCTGCCCTTCGCGCTCTATCTGCGGGCCGTGCGCGGCAGCGTGATGCCGCTATTCCGCGACAGCCAGGTGCGCTGGTTCCTGTCCATCGTGGTCGTCGCCGTCGTGGTGATGGCCCTCTATGTCTGGCACCGGGTCGAGGCGGCCACCCTGGAAGAGGCCTTCCGGCTGAGCACCTTCAACGTGGTCTCGATCATCACAGGCACCGGCTACGCCACTTCGGATTTCGGCACCTGGGGGCCGTTCGCCGTCGGCGCCTTCTTCTTCCTGATGTTCATCGGCGGCTGCGCCGGCTCGACCACCTGCGGCATCAAGGTGTTCCGCTTCCAGGTCGGCTACGCCACGGCGCGGGCCCAGATGTACAAGCTGATGCATCCCCACGGCGTGTTCATCGCCTATTACAACGGCCGGCAGATCCCCGACACGGTCTCGGAATCGGTGATGAGCTTCTTCTTCCTGTTCGTGATCTGCTTTGTCGGGCTGGCCATGGGGCTCGGCCTGCTGGGGCTGGACTTCCTGACCAGCGTGTCCGGTGCCGCCTCGGCGATCGCCAATGTCGGTCCCGGGCTGGGTCCGATCATCGGCCCTGCCGGCACCTTCCAGGACCTGCCGGACGCGGCCCTCTGGCTGCTCTCCTTCGGCATGCTGCTCGGCCGGCTGGAGCTGTTCACGGTGCTGATGCTGATCGTGCCGGATTTCTGGCGCAACTGACCGGGCCGCGATGTCAGGCGAGATGCTCTCCCCGCTGCAGGTGCTCGACCGGCTGATCGCCTTCCCGACGGTCTCCTCCGACCCGAACCGGGCACTGGTCGACTGGGTCGCGGACTATTTGCGCGGCCATGGCGTCGAGCCCCGGGTGCTGCCGTCGCCGGACGGCGCCAAGGCCAATCTGTTCGCCACCATCGGCCCGGACGGGCCGGGCGGCATTGTCCTGTCCGGCCACACCGACGTGGTGCCGGTCGCCGATCAGGAATGGGACAGCGACCCGTTCACTCTGACCGAGCGGGACGGCCGGCTCTATGGCCGCGGCACCGCAGACATGAAGGGCTTCCTGGCGATCGCGCTGGCCCTGGTGCCGGAGTTCCTGGCCCGCCCGCTGGCCCGGCCGATCCACCTCGCCATGTCCTATGACGAGGAGACCGGCTGCATCGGCATCCGCCACCTGCTGCACCATATCCGCGAGCATCTGCCGCAGCCCGGCATGGTCATCGTCGGCGAGCCGACATCCATGAAACCGGCCAACTCCCACAAGAGCCTGCGCGCCTTCCGCACCACCGTGACCGGCCAGGACGCCCATTCCAGCGCCCCCGAGCTCGGCGTCAGCGCGATCTCCGCGGCCGCCGAGATCGTCGCCTTCATCGACCGGCTGGCGGACGACGCCCGCGGGCATGCCGCGCCCGCCAGCGGCTTCGCACCGCCGCACGCCACCTTCAATGTCGGGATCATCGAGGGCGGCACGGCGCTGAACATCATTCCCCGGCAGTGCCGCCTGGTCTGGGACTACCGCGCCCTGCCGGGCGAGGATACTGACGCGGTCGTCGCCCGCTATCGCGCCTTTGTCGAAGAGGACCTGCAGCCGCGCATGCGGTCGCGGCATCCGACGGCGGCGATCGAGACGGAGGAGCTGGCCACGGTGCCGGCCATGGCGCCGGACCCGGCCGGGCCGGCGGAGACCCTGGCCCGGCAGATCACCGGCGCCAACGCGTCCGGCGTGGTCGCCTTCGCCACCGAGGCCGGCCTGTTCCAGCAGGCCGGCATTTCCGCCGTCATCTGCGGCCCCGGCGATATCGCCCAGGCGCACCAGCCCAACGAGTTCATCACGCCGGAGCAGATGGCGGCCGGCGAGGCGTTCCTGCGCAAGGTCGCCGCCTGGGCGTCGCAGTGAGCGGCGAAACCATGGCGAAACCGCCGCAGCCCGGCGAGCCATGACTACAATCTGTTACAAACTGAAACAAGCAAATAACAATCTAAACAATATTCACGTCTGTTTACAATAGACAGTAATATTTGATCAATTTTATTCTGCCAATACTCAGCATGTCGCGACGATGGATTCTCGAATCCATGCGGCGCTCAGCCCGCACCCGAGGTTGACCCCGAGCACATACCTCGGCCAGGGATGTTGAGTGTCAGAGGCGGGCCGTGTGTCAGGAGGTCACACGGCCCGCCTTTTTCGTTCAACAGAAGACTACCGCACCGTCAATCCAGTAAACGAAAGTATAGTTGAATAAAAAATCCGACTGCAACTCGGACACTCACGATTTGTTGAATAATCGACAGAAGAAATCCTCATCGGTAAACGACAATTAACTGAAAATATTAGCAAACGTTAAAACAAATTCGATGAAATTCGCCGGCGAACGCTCAGGTCATAGTATCGAAATCGGGATGGATACGCGGTGACTGGGCCGTCGAAGCGAACCCGGGAGGGGAACTGTAATGTTCGGAAAACTGCACCGCAGAGATACGATCCTGATCGCCGCACTTGCGGTGGTCGCGATCCTTTCGCTGACCGCGAGCTGGTTTGGCGGTCAGAAGCTTGAACGCGAAATTCTGATCCGCAACGCGACCGATGAGGCTGTCCGCTGGGCGACCTATCTGGAAGAGAACTTCACCGATCTGAACCGGGTGCTCAGCCAGGGCCGGGTGACCGACGAGGACCGTGCGGTCATCGCCGTGGCCGAGGAGGCCGGCGCCGTCTTCCGCTACAAGATGTTCGACCCGAACGGCGTGATCGTCGTCGCCTCTCGCCCTGACGATCTCGGGGCGACCAACACCAAGCCGTACTTCTCGGGCATCGTGCAGCAGGGCGGTACCTTCACCAAGCTGGAGGAAGAGGAGTCCTTCGGCGGCGACCGCCAGGTCGTCAGCGAGGCCTATGTGCCCTTCATGCAGGGCGGGCGGTTCCAGGGCGCCATCGAGGTCTATGTGGACAACACCGCGGCGGCCGAGATCCTGCACGGCAACATCCGCATCGCCCAGCTTGGCCTGGTCGGCATGCTGCTGGTCCTGGGCGCCGTGTGCGCCGGTGTCATCGTGTACAACATCCGTGACCGCAACCGCGACTACAACGCGATGGCCGAGTCCAACGAGGCGCTGGCCAAGGCGGAGGCGGAAGTGCGCAGCCTGAACGGCGAGCTCGAGCAGCGCGTCGAGGAGCGTACCGCCGAGATCAACCAGAAGGGCGCCCAGCTCAACGAGGCCAATGCGCGCATCTCCAAGCTCAACGAAGACCTGATGAAGGCGAACAGCGATCTGGAGAAGCGCATCGATGCCCGCACCGCGGACCTGGAGCGCGCCAACGAGCAGCTGCTGCGTCTGACCGAGCGCTATGTCGGGAACGGCACGCCCGGTCTCGCCGCGGAGTAGCGCGACGCCCATCGAAACCGGCGACGGGCCGTGGAGCCGACCGGCTCCGCGGCCCGTTCCTTGTCATCGCACCAGGAATTGCGGCAGGCCGCCCGTGACCTCTTCCTCGAACTTGGCGTCCAGGTCCCGGATCGTGTTCTCGGTCAGCTCGAACCAGACCTGTTCGCGGTCCGCCAGCGACAGGTTCTCCGGCGTGGTGATCGACCGGCGCGCCAGCGCGTTGGTCTGGCCGGTGCTGCGGGTCGCCGGCTGGTCGATCTCCAGCCGCACCGCGAACTCCGCCTCGTAGCGCTCAGACTGCTCGATCGTCACCAGGCCGCGGAAACCCGGGTCGCGCGCCAGCGCCTCCTCGGTCACGGCGGCGTTGACGATGATCAGCGTCGCGGTCCCGGAAGTGCCGCGCGCCACCAGCCGCTCCTCCGCCCAACGCCGGATCACCGAGGCCGGCTCCCTGGGAAACAGGTGGTCGACATAGGGGTCGGACAGGGTCGGCCGGTAACGCTGCACGATCTCGATCCGGGCCACGTCCAGCCCGATCCGCGGGCTCGCGGCGAAGGTGATGTCCGGGAACACCCGGGACGGCGCCGACGGGCAGGCGGCCAACAGCAGCACGCAGGCCACAAGCGCCGACAGGCGCGCGATCGCAAGATTTTTCATGAGCGGACCCCCGAAGACCTTCGACGGCAAGGAACTGCGCCAGGATGGCGGATTGATGGCGCGCGGGCCGTCAGGCGAATACCGCCGCGAGTTGGTCGTCGTCGAACAGATAGGTGCTGTTGCAGAACTCGCACTGCACCGCGACCGCGCCGTCCTCCTTCATCTCCTCGACCTCGGCGCGGGGCAGCGATCCCAGCATGTCGGCGACCCGCTGGCGCGAGCAGCGGCAGGCGGCGCGCAGGTCCACCGGTGCGAAGACCCGCACGCCGTCCTCGTGGAACAGCCGGAACAACAGGCCGTTGGCGGCCAAGGCCGGGTCCAGCAACTCGTCGCCGGTTGCGCTGCCCAGCAGGATCATGGCGCGGCGCCAATCATCCTCCCGGTCGCTCGCCGGCACCGTGCGCGCCGGGTCGGGCAGGCGCTGGATCATCAGCCCGCCGGCCCGCCAGCGATCGCCATGCCGGCCGGCGGCGATCATGATGCCGGCGTCGATCTGTTCCGACTGGCGGAAATAATGCTGCAGGCAATCGGCCAGGGTGTCGCCGCTGAGCTCCACAATGCCCTGGTAGCGGTCGGTGAAATCGCCCTGGTCGACGGTGAAGGCCAGCAGCCCCTTGCCGATCAGCGCGGGCACCGCGCGGCTCTCGGTCGCCGCCAGCCGGTCGGGATCGAAGCGGGCGTAGCCGCGCAGATCGCCGGTCGAGGTCAGGTCGACCACCATCAGCGGCACCGGCCCGTCGCCCTTGGTCTGCAGGGTGAAGATGCCGTCATACTTCAAGGCGCTGGCCAGGATCGACGCCAGCACCACCGCCTCGCCCAGCAGGGTCGCCACCGGCTCCGGATAGTCGTGCTGGCTCAGGATGTCGTCGACCGCGCCGCCCAGCCGCACCAGACGGCCGCGCAGGCCCGACGCCTCGATCTGGAACGGCTGGACGAGATCGTCCGCCGACGGATCGGTGCCTGCCGTCAGTTCAGGCACCAGAGCAGGATTCCCTTCTGGGCGTGCAGCCGGTTCTCGGCCTCGTCGAACACCACCGATTGCGGACCGTCGATCACGCTGTCGGTGACCTCCTCGCCGCGATGGGCCGGCAGGCAGTGCATGAACACCGCCTCGGGCCTGGCCAGGCTCATCAGCCGGTCGTTGACCTGGTAGGGGCGCAGCAGGTTGTGGCGCGACGGCGCCTCCTTGTCGCCCATCGAGACCCAGGTGTCGGTGACCACGCAATCGGCGTCGCGGACCGCGGAATCCGGGTCGTTGCTGACGCTGATATGGGCGCCCTCGCCATGGGCCCAGGCCAGCAGGTCGGCCGGCGGCTGCAGATCCTCCGGGCAAGCCATGCGCAGCTCGAAATCGAACTGGGCGGCGGCGCGGATCCAGGAGCGCGCGACATTGTTGCCGTCGCCGGTCCAGGCCACCGCCTTGCCGCCGATATGGCCGCGATGCTCCTCGAAGGTCATCACGTCGGCCATGAGCTGGCAGGGATGGCTGTTGTCGGTCAGGCCGTTGATCACCGGCACGGTGGCCGCCTCGGCCATCTCGGTCAGGCGCTCCTCGCCCCAGGTGCGGATCATGATCGCGTCCACATAGCGCGACAGCACCCGCGCGGTGTCGGCGATGGTCTCGCCGCGGCCGAGCTGGATCTCCCGCCCCGACAGCATCACCACGTCACCGCCGAGCTGACGCATGCCGACCTCGAACGACACCCGGGTGCGGGTCGAGGGCTTCTCGAAGATCATCGCCAGGGTCTTGCCGGCCAGGGGCTTGGCGGCGTCGCCGGCGAGGCCGTTCTTCTTGACCTCGACGGAGGCGTCGATGATGCCGCGCAGATCGTCCCGGCCGACCTTGTGCAGGTCCAGGAAGTGCTTCGGGTCAGCCATGGCCGGCCGCCCAGCCCGAACAGACGCCCTCCAGGCACTCCAGCGCCTGTTCGATCTCGCCGTCGTCGACGATCAGCGGCGGCAGCAGCCGGACGACGTTGTCCGCCGCCGGCACCGCCAGCATCCCGGCTGCCCGGAGGGCATTCACGAAATCGCCGACCGGCGGCACCAGCTTCAGCCCCAGCATCAGACCGGCACCGCGCACCTCCGCGATCACCGCCGGATGCGCGGCCGCGAGCGCCGACAGCCGCTCCCACAGGATGCGGCCCTTGCGGTCGACATCCTCCAGGAAGCCCGGCTCCAGGATCACGTCCAGCACCGCGTTGCCGACCGCCATGGCCAGCGGGTTGCCGCCATAGGTGGTGCCATGGGTGCCGGCGGTCATGCCGGCGGCGGCCGCCTCGGTGGCCAGGCAGGCGCCGAACGGGAAGCCGCCGCCGATGCCCTTGGCGGCGCACATCACGTCCGGGGTGATGCCGGCCCATTCATGGGCGAACAGCTTGCCGGTGCGCGCGTAGCCGCACTGGATCTCGTCGAAATAGAGCAGGATGCCGAACTCGTCGGCGATCTGCCGCAGCGCCTTCAGATAGTCCAGCGTCGAGGCGCGGATGCCGCCCTCGCCCTGGACCGGCTCGACGCAGATCGCCGCGGTCTCGTCGGTGATCGCAACGCGGAGCTCGTTCAGATTGCCGAACGCCACCTGGTCATAGCCCTCGACCAACGGACCGAAGCCCTGGACCAGCTTGTCGGTCTTCGCCGCGGCGATCGCCGACAGGGTGCGGCCATGGAAGGCGCCGCCGATGGTGATCACCCGCCAGCGCTTGGGCTGGCCGATATGGTCCATGTATTTGCGGCAGACCTTCACCCCGCATTCCCAGGCCTCGACCCCGGAATTGGTGAAGAACACGGTGTCGGCGAAGCTCGCCTCGACCAGCCGCTGGGCCAGCTTCTCCTGCCCCGGCACCCGGAACAGGTTCGAGGTGTGCCACAGCTTGCCGGCCTGCTCCTGCAGGGTCGACACCAGATGCGGATGCGCGTGGCCCAGGCCGGTCACCGCGATGCCGCTGGCGAAGTCCAGATATCGTCGCCCGTCGGTGTCGAAGAGGAACGCCCCCTCGCCCCGCTCGAACGCAACATCGGCCCGCGCATAGGTTGGCATCACGGCTGGTATCATCACGACCGCCTTTCCGGTCCACTCGATTTCATCTGTTCCGTCGGAGCTCGAGCCTCCATCCATACCGCACCGGCATGGATCGTTCAGCCTCTCGATTGCCCCAATACAAAAACGGCGCCCAAACGCGCGCCGCCTCTGGACCGGCACTAAACACAAGGAACGGTGCGGCTGTCAACGTGGGCGGAGGGCCGTCAGCCCATCCACACGACGGATAAGGGCGCGCGAAACTAGCGCAAGAATTTCCACCCGTGCCGGTGGATGACACGCCGCAAAGGGCCTAGGCTTGGACGCAAGTCCGAGCGAGGCCGTCATGGCGGGCGATATCGAGGAATGGCTAAGGGCTTGGGGGCTCGAGCAATACGCGGGGTCCTTTGCCGAAAACGACCTGGATTGGGACCTGATCCTTGAGCTGGGCGAGACCGATCTGGAGAAGATCGGCATCACTTCGCTCGGCCATCGCAAGCGCCTGCTCAAGGCGATCGACCGGCGGCGTCGCGACCTCCGCATCGCGCGGGAGGCCGCGGCGCAGCAGATCCCGCCTGCGCCGCTGCCCACGAGATCGGATCCCGAACGCCGTCAGATGTCGGTCATGTTCTGCGATCTCGTCGGATCGACGCCGCTCTCCGTCCGCCTCGACCCGGAGGAGTTGAGCGAGGTGCTGCGCCGGTACCGGGACATCGTGGCCAAGCCCATCCATCACTATGGCGGCCACATCGTCCAATATCTCGGCGACGGGGTCCTGGCCTGCTTCGGTTGGCCCCAGGCCCACGAGGACCAGGCCGTGCGCGCGATCATGGCCGGGCTCGACGCCCTGGCCAATGTCCAGCGCGCCAAGCCCGTCGCCGGAGCCCGGCTCAGCGCCCGGGTCGGCATCGCCTCGGGGGAGGTGGTGGTCGGCGACCTGATCGGCGACGAGTCGCGCGACGCCCACGCGATCACCGGCGAGACGACCAACCGGGCCTATCGCCTGCAGGACCACGCCCGGCAGAACGAGTTGGTGATCGACGGCCAGACCGCGCGGCTGGTGGGCTCCACGTTCGATCTGGAGGATCTGGGCCCGCTGCCGCTGAAGGGATTCAACGACCCGGTCCCGTCCTGGCGGGTCCTCGGCCCCGGCCGCGCCGAGGACCGCTTCACCAATCTTCACCCGGGGCGGCTGTCCCGCTTCATCGACCGCGAGCACGAGTTGGCCCTGATCCGCGAGCGCTGGATGCTGGCGAAGCGGTCCGAGGGCCAGGCGGTGCTGCTCTCGGGCGAAGCGGGGATCGGCAAGTCCAGGACGCTCGAGGCGCTGCGCGACGAGCTGCACCGCGAATCCTACGCGCGCCTGCGCTTCCAGTGCTCCTCGATGCACACCAACAGCACGCTGCACCCGGTCATCCAGTTCCTGCAGCGCAGCATCGGCTTCACCGCGAACCCGGACGACGCCCTGCGCCTCAAGCGGCTCAGGGGCCTGCTCAGGCTGTCGTCGCCGGCGATCGAGCACGACACGCCGCTGTTCGCGGCGCTCCTGTCCCTGCAGCTCGACCGCGAGGACGCCGCACGCCCCCTGACGCCGCAGCAGGCGCGCGAGCGGACGATCGACTCGCTGATCAGGGGGCTGATCGAGCTCAGCCGGCGACGGCCGGTGCTGCTCGTGCTGGAGGACGCCCATTGGATCGACCCGACCACCGAGGCGCTGGTCGGCGAGGCCTTGCCGCGGATCGCCGATGCGCGGATCTTCATGGTGATCACCTACCGGCCGGACTACGCCCCGCCATGGGTCGACCTGCCGCATCTCGCCAGGATCCACCTCAACCGGCTGTCCAGGGATCAGGGCGCCGAGCTGGTCGAGGACATTGGCGGCGACCTGGCCGCGCGGGTGGTCGAGCAGATCGTCGCGCGGGCCGACGGGGTGCCGTTCTTCGTCGAGGAGCTGACCAAATCCTTCATAGAGAGCGGCGAGCGGGAGCGCGAGGTGCCGCGGTCGCTGCACGCGCCGCTGAATGCCAAGCTCGACCGCCTGGGCGAGGCCGCCAAGCTGGCGCAGTTGGCGGCGGTCATCGGCCGCGCCTTCGACTACCGGTTCCTCCAGGCAGTGAGCGAGCTGGAGACCCGCGACCTGGATCGCGCCCTGACGGCGATGAAGGAGGGCGGTCTGCTGGGGCAGCGCGGGACCCCGCCGAACGCGCGCTACTATTTCAAGCATTCCCTGTTCCAGGATGCGGCCTACGGGACCCTGCTGAGGAGCAACCGGATCCGATACCACGGCCGGGTCGCGGACGTGCTGCTGCGGGATTTCGCCGACCAGGCCGCGGCGGAGCCGGAGGTGGTGGCGCGGCATCTGTCGCTGGCGCGGTCGCCGCAGCGGGCGGTGGCGTATTGGTGGCTGGCCAGCAGGCGCGCCAGCGACCGATCGGCCCATGTCGAGACGCTCGCCCATGTGCAGGACGGCATCCGCGAATTGGACAAGCTGCCCGGGTCGCCGGCCCGCGACGATCAGGAACTGGCCCTGCGCCTGGCCGCGGGCACGTCGCTGGGCGCCTTGAAGGGCTGGGCGTCGCCCGAGGCGGAGAAGAATTACCGGCGCGCCTATGAGATCGCGGCGCCGGACCGTGACACGCGCACGTATCTGCTGACCCTGGGCGGCCTGGCCAACGTCTTCATCCTCCGCGGCGAGATCAAGCAGGCGCGGAAGCTGGCCGATGACGAGCTGGCCCTCGCGGAGGGGCAGGACGACGTCTCGCTGCTTCGGACCGGGCACCGCTTCGTCGGCATGTGCTCATTCCTGGTCGGCGACTTCGCCGCGGCGCGCGATCACCTGCGGCAAGGCGGCGCGGACGATCGCCAATCGGGCGAGAGGGGCAACCAGAGCCTGTACGGCACCGACCCGGCGGTGATCAGCCTCAGCATCCTGGCCTGGACGCACTGGTTCCTCGGCGAGTTCTCCGCCGCCAGGAGCAACATCGCCGCCGCGATCGCAGTCGCCGAGGAGCATCGGCATCCGTACAGCCTCGCCTACGCGCACAGCCTTGCCGCCTCGCTCCACCAGGTCTTTCGCGAGCCGCGGGCGGTGCTGGACCAGGCCGAGGCCGCTCTCGCGGTCGCCAAGGAACAGGACTTCCCGTACTGGCTCGGCTGGTCGACGGTGATGCGGGGTTGGGCCGAGGCGGCGCTCGGCGAGCCGAAGGCCGGGATCAAGACCGTGCGGCGCGGGCTTGACATCTACAAGGGCACCGGCGCGCGCCAGGTCGTCCCCTACATCTTCACCCTGCTGGCGGAGATGCATGGCTGGGCCGGGTCGCCCAAGAAGGGGCTGAAGGCGCTGAAGGGCGCCCATGGCCGCGGCAATGCCACCGACGTCCGGTTCTACGAGCCGGAAGCCCTGCGCATCCGCGGCGAGCTGCGGCGCCAGAGCAAGTCCGGCGACGGTCGGGCGTCCTTCACGCGCGCCCTCGCGCTGGCCCGCAAGCAAGGCGCCCGCGCCCTGGAACTGCGCGCCGCCGTCAGCGCCGGGCGCGCCTCCCTGGAGGGCGGCGACCCGGCCGCCGCCCATGCCGAGCTCACCAAAATCTGCCAGGCGTTCGACACCGACCTCCAGGACCCGGACCTGATCGACGCCCGCAACCTCCTGACCGCCCTCAGCGCCGCCTGACCGAGTGTTCAGCCGGCATTGGTATTCACCAGCCCGGGCGACTTGCAGCGTCCAAGACAGTATGACGGCGGTTCCATATCGCCCAATCGCGAAGGAGGTGGCCTTTGGAACAGCATGTCGATGCAGTTGCTTGGAATTTCGTCATATTCAGACGAATTTCGATCAAGCAACATGAAAGAAGATTCTCCATCGTCCTTTCTATGAACTTCATCAATTTTGATAATTGTTCCTTCAGCCCACAGTTTGAATTCGTATTCATAGAAGTCTATGTAGTTGATCATCGCTTTGGTAAATCCCATTGTCCCGGGAAAAGGTCCATCTCTGTGTTCGTCGTCTCTCTGAACAACCTGAAATCCGCTACCTTCGACTTCAGGATCCGGAACAACTCGGACCTTCCACAACACAGCATCCGTCCAAGTAATGTTCCGACCCGCGTAGCGATTCGGGAAAATCGGTGCAACTAATACTGTCAAATAACTGATTGAGTGAATCTCTCCAGATCGGTTAACCTGATCAAATTCGTAGTGGATAATTTGACCAGATGGATAAATTTTTACACGAAAGCGTGGATCAAATATTCCCTCTTGATTTAAAGTCTGTCGAGCCGCATCCACAAACGTTCGATTCAATACACGCCCAAACCCCCTGAATGCCTCAGATTCCGGATCGGGGTCTTCGAACGCGTCCTCGATATCCGTGATAAGAGCATTCAAATCCGTCCGCTCCTCCGGCCCGGCCACCGACGGAAACTGCTGACTGAGGGCCCGGAGCAGTTTCTGCTCATCTTTGAGCACTTCGTTGACATTCAGCATCTCTCCATCGACGTCGATAAACATGTGCTGCCGTGTCACATCCATCCACGTCTCAGGAAACTCCCCCGTGTCTACGATTGCGTCGAACCGATCTATCCGGTCGGTCCGATCGGCCTGGTCCTGAGCGCACGCTGTAAGGGCCGCGACCACTGCCAAACTCAGAATATTCCTAGATGAAGGCTTCATTGGCTCGCCTCCCACTTTGAAAGCATTAATAGTACATAATATGTCTCATTTTGGCAATTAATGGTTGTTTCAGGCCTTGTCAGTGTTACATTGTGTTGAAATAGCAGCAATCTTTGGTCGAGATCGATGCCGAGAGTCGTGCCGAGCAATGAGGGCTACGTCTTTTGGCTTGCGATCCCTGCTGCTGCCATGACCCTTCCGGGTGGCCTCGGATGCGGCCCGCGCTACGCCAGGCGCCGCAACGCCTCTTCTGCGATGTCCTCGGCGGTCTTGCGGTCGCCGGTCAGGCGGTGGACCAGGGCCAGGGTGCGCTGGGTGGCGGCGAAGAAGCGGGCGAGCGCCAGCGGGTCGGTTCCGGGGGGCAGCTGGCCTTCGCCCAGCGCCTGCAGGAAGCGCTTGTAGTAGGCGGTCTCCGCCCGGGCGAAGGAGCGGCGGACCGCCTGCTCGATGGCGTCGCCGCGGCCGGCGACCTCGGCGAAGCTGTTGGCGATCATGCATCCCGGCGGCATGTCGGGATTGTCGAGCTCCTCGATCACCCGATCGAAGACGGCCGCGAGGGCGTCGCGGATCTCCGGCGCCTCCAGCAGGGCCAGCAACGGCTCCTCATGCGCCGCCAGGTAGCGCGTGTAGGCTGCCAGGAACATCGCCTCCTTGTCGCCGAAGGCGGCGTACAGGCTGCCGCGCTTCAGCCCGGTGGCGGCGACGATGTCGTCGATCGAGGTCGCCTGGTAGCCCTCACGCCAGAACGCCTCCATGATCCGGCCCAGCGCCGCGTCCTCGTCGAACTGCCTGACCGCAACCATCGCCCGTCCCCCAACGGCCCGTCACTGTTTCCATTCCCATAACACATCGTTTCATGGTTGACCAGACAGTCAAGCATGACCAGTTGTTCAAGCATGGCGCCGGACCGGGTGCCGACACCGAGCAACAGGAGGACAGACGATGACCATTTCCGCTGACACCACGGGCCGTTTGACCGGCAAGACCGCCCTGATTACCGGCGGCACGACCGGGATCGGCCTCGAAACCGCCCGCCGCTACCTCGCCGAGGGCGCGCGGGTCCTGATCACCGGCCGCAGCCAGGATCGCCTTGACCAGGCAGTCAACGATCTCGGCGACGGCGCGCTTGGCTTCGTCGCCGATGTCGGCCGCCTTGGCGACCTCGATGCGCTGGCCGCCGAGGCCGAGGCCCGGCTGGGCCGCATCGACATCCTGCTGGCCAATGCCGGCCTCGGGCTGTTCGCGCCGATCGCGGATGTCGACGAAGCCGCCTATGACAGCCAGTTCGACATCAATGTGAAGGGCGTATTCTTCACGGTGCAGAAGCTGCTGCCGCTGATCCCCGATGGCGGCAGCGTCATCCTCACCGCCTCGGCGGTGAACGAGAAGGGGATCGCGACCGGCTCGCTCTACTTCGCCACCAAAGCGGCGGTGCGCTCCTTCGCCCGGACCCTGGCGGCGGAGCTCGGCCCGCGGGGCATCCGGGTCAACACCCTGAGCCCCGGCATCGTCCGGACCCATTTCTCGCAGAAGCTGAACATGCCGGAGGACGCCTTCGAGGGCTTCATCCAGGCCGTCGTGGCCCAGGCGCCGCTTGGCCGCGAGGGCACCCCGCTGGACATGGCCAATGCCGCGGTCTTCCTCGGCAGCGACGAGTCCGGCTACATGACGGCCGCCGATCTGGTGATCGACGGCGGCTGGATGAATGTGTGACCAAGCCGGGCGGAGGCGCGCCGGCGCCTCCGTCGCCCCATAAATGCCGGGTCAGCGCGGCGCCAGGCGGACCAGGTCGAACTGGTGGGCGATGTCGCCGAGGATCGGGATCAGCGCCGGGTCGGCGTCGGCGATGGTGCGGGTCTCGTCGACCCGCGGCCGTTTCAGGATGACCGCGTCGTAATCGCCTTCCGCGCTCTGCATCGCCACGAGTGCCGCGATCTGGCGGCCGGCGGCGATGCGCTGCGCCTCCTCCATTCGGCCGGACAGACGGGTCTCATCGCGGCTGCGGCCGCCTTGGCGTCCGCCGCTGGAGAGGATGCCGGTGCCGGCCTCCGCCAGCAATTGCCGCTCGACCGGCACGATCGCGGTGATCGAGGGCGGCGCGGTGAAGGGCCGCTCCACGTTTTCCGGCAGGCGTGCCTCCTGCACTGGCGCCGGCTCGACCCGCGGGACGATGTTCAGCGGCGCGTTGGGGTCGGCGGTGGCCGGCGGCTGATTGGCCGGAACGGCCGCTGAGGTCTCCGGCGCCGTGGCCGGCTGAGCGGCGGGAGCCGGGGCGACGGCCTGCGGCTCGGGAGCCGGGGCCGGCGCGGGAGCCGGTGCCGGGGCTGGCGCTGGCGCCGGCGCGGCTGCGGGCTGCGGTGGCGGCGCGGGCTCCGGTTCCGGCTCGGGTTCCGGGGGCGGCGCCGGCGGTGGCACCGGTTCGACCCGGGAGATCACGACTTCGGATTCCGGCACCGGCTCGTCCGGTGCCGCTTCCGTCTGCCGCGCCGGCTGCTTTGGTTCGACGCGGGCCAGCAGCGCGGCGAAGTCGAAATCGCGGACCTGCGGCCAGACCTGCAGGGTGACCGCGGCCAGGGCGGCCACGACCGCCAGCGTGCCGATGAGGGCGAAGGCCGATTTGCCCTTCTTGGGCTTCTCGTCGCGCTCGATGGCTTCCGCGCCGCCGGCCCGGATGCGCATGTCGGCCATCAGGTCGGTGGCCGGTTCCGGCGCGCGGTAGCTGACCTCGGTCGGCCGCGGTGGCGGTGGCGGATCGGGTTCGCGGAAGACCTGCGGCTGGGTGGCCCGCAACGGTGACGGCGTCGGTTCGGGGGTCGGCTCCGGAATTGGCTCCGGCGCCAGTTCCGGCTCCGGTTCCGGTTGCAGGGACGGGGCCGGCTGCATGGGCTGGACCGGGCGACGCATCGCCGCCGGGCGCGCCGCCTGCTTCTTGATCACCGCGACGGAAGCGGCCGGGTCAATGCCCAGCGCCGCCAGGTCGGCCAGCACCTCCTCCAGGCTCAGGTCGGCAACCCCGCCCTCATCCTGAAGGCTGAGCAGCAGTTGCCGTGCGGGAGACGCCTTGCCACTCATGAGCCGTGCGCCGCGATGTACTCGCGGACCTCATCCTTCATGCGCCGGCGCATGTTGCCGATCTCCACCGGCACCACCTCCAGCGCCGTGGCCAGTTCGGCGGTCTCATGCACGTTTTCCAGCAGCATCAGCGACGCCAACTCGCCGAACTTGTCGCTCTTGTCGTAGAGGTGGTCCAGCACCTGGCGGCGCTCCGACCGCCAGTCCTCGCTCTGCCCGCCGGCATCGCCGGCCCCGGCGACCAGGCCGGCCTTGGCCAGCACGCCGCGGCTGACCGCACGGGCCAGGTGCTCGTAGAGAGAGTCGCCCGGATCCCATTCGTCCTGCCCGGAGATCGTCTCCGCGATCGCGCGGTCGACGATGTCCTCGGCATCGGCAATGGCCAGGGCGACGCCCTGACGGCCGTCATCCATCGCCGCCCGCGACATGCGCAGGACCGCAAGCAAGATGAGGCGCGGGATCAGGTCGTCCCAATCCTGCGCCGTCCAATCAACCGAATCGCTATCCATCGGTGGGGAGTCGTACAGCACAGTCGTAATCAGTCGCCTAACAAAGAACGGCCAAGCAGTGGCAGCATCAAGGCAAAGTCCGTACGCGTCTGTCGGCGGCTATCGGATCGGCAGGACGATGTGCGCGAAATCCTCGGCATGGTCGCCGAACCAGCGGGCCAACGGCGCCCGGATCAGCCGGTCCGGCGCGACCGGATCACCGCCATCATCCACCAGCAAGACGGTATCGACATCGACGCCACCCAGCCGGACGGTCAGGAGCGCGAGGATGGGCCGGCCCTCGACCAGGCGCCGCGCCTCCGGAAGCCGGTTGGCCACGTCACCCGACCAGGGACCGGTCGCGGCGAGTTCGGCGTCTGCGAGCATCACGTAGAGACCGAGCGTGAACCGCTCCAGCAGGGATAGCGAGCCACGTCCGGAGTCCGCTTCATTGCTCACGCCGAGGGCGATCTGGGACCCCAGGTTGAGCGGCAAGGGCCGCAGCGGCTGGGACACGGCAAATCCCTCGAGCGCCGAGTCCGGTGACTGCGGGTCGGCGGCCAGCGCAATGACGGGATCGCGCCCGACATCGTCGGGGAATTGCTGAAGGACGGGGAAGGCGCCATCCGACCAGGCCTCACCGAGATCCCATCCGAAGGCTTGCGGATAGACGACGCCGTCCGTGACCGGGAACACCGGCCCGCCGGAGCTCAGCATCGGCAAGGCCTCCATGCTCAGGCCGCGTCCGGCGTCCTCCCGCTCGGCAGCGCGTTGCAACTCCTCGACCCAGTCTCCGGCGTCCCGGGCGTCCGGGCCGGTCATCCGTTCGCCGTTCGCGGCCTGCCGCTCCGCCGGCGTCGGCGGCGGCGGTGGCGCGATCGCAACCTGGCCGGCGCCTCCCATCGTCGCCGCCCGGGCCTCATCGGCCTCGGCGATGCCATCGGCCACGGACGGCGGTGCGGGAGCGGACGCGGCCGCCCCGGCATCCGGCGGCGCATCCAGGGCGACGGGCGCCGCGTTCCGCAGGCCCGGTTCCCGATCCGGCGGCGCCTCCGATTCGGTAATGGCGGGCATCGGTTCCGTCCGCGTCCGCATCCGTCCCTGCGCGGCCGGCGGCGCGGCGGCCTCCTCCAGGACAGACGGCGCATCGGCCGGCGCCGGCGCCACCTCGACCGCCACGACGGATGGCTCGGGCGACCGCAGATCGGCGGATGGCCACCAGACGGCGACCACGACCAAGGCGCAGGCCGCCATCCCGACCAGGGAGCCCGCCCAGGCCCAGGCCGGACTGCGGCGCCGGCGCAGGCCGACCACGTTGGACGGCTTGCCGGCGCGACGCTCCGCCTCGGCGGCCAAGGCGGCGACCGTGCCGACATCGAGCCGGCCGCGCACATCATCGATATCGGCGGATTCCAGGGCGGCGATTTCCGCCTCCGCCGCCTCGTCCTCGATCACCGCGCCCAGCAGGGCGGCGGCCGGACTGCCGCCCTGCTCGGCCAGCCGCCGCGCAAGCCGGGTCGGTCCGGCGGCATCGACTCCATGGGCCTCAAGGTCGGCCAGCACCTCGTCCAGCGGCCGGGTCTCCAGCGCCTGCTCTTCCTCCAGAATCGCCAGCAGCCGGCGGGCCGGTGTCAGCGCGGAATTCACGACGAGTCCTCCGCGATGAAGGCCCGCACCGCGCGCTTCAGCCGCTTGCGCAGATTGGCAACCTCCGAGGGCGAGACGTCCAGCGCCAGGCACAGATCGGCGGCCTCGCGGCGGTCCTCCACCAGCATGCAGGTCGCCATGCGCGCCAGGACCGGGTCGACGCCGTCGAGATGGTCGATCAGCCTCTGCTGTTCGGACTGCCACAGGGCGGCCTGTTCCGGGTCGGGGGCGGCATCGGCGGTCTCCGGCGGCCATTCGGCATCCGGATCGGCCGGCGCCGCGGTCAGCCGGTTGTCGAAGGATTCCGCGGCGTGGGAGATGTCGCTCACGATCGCCCCGGCCAAATGCTGGAACAGGGTGCAGCGGTCGGGGTCCCAGACGCGGATGCCGGCCATGGTCTTGGCGATGGCGTCATTGACGAAATCCTCGGCCTGGGCGGCGCCCGGCGTCGGGCCCCGGCGGTGCCCCCGCCAGGTCATGCGCGACAGCCGCGAGACCGCCAGCAAAAGCAGGCGCGGGACGAGGTCCTCCCAATCCTGCGCCGTCCAGTCGATGTGTCGCCCCCGCATCGGCGCAGGATCGTACAGGAGACGGCGCTCGCCGTCCCCTGCCGACCTGCCGGGCTGGGTCTGCATGCTTTCGACCCCGTCCGCGCCCCGGCTCAGTTGTGCGCCTGCATGGCGGACGCGGTCTCCGCCAGCTGGGTCAGGCGGACGAACTCCGAGCGATAGCCGAACGCGTCCTCGCCGCGCGCGCCCCGCGCGATCGCCAAGACATCGCCATAGCTCAGCCCCTCCACATGGGGATCGTTGCGCAACAGCTGGCCGAAGCCCGCGACCGCCGCCGCGAAGCGGGCATCCGCCGGCGCGGCGTCGAAGCTGGTGGCCGCGCTGGCCAGGATCGGCTGCTGGATCAGCAGGCTCTCCGCCTCGCCCGGCGGCTTGTAGCGGATCTTCAGGAAGGCGAGCTCGTCCGCCTCGACCTCCGGCACATCCACCCGCTCGCCATAGCGCAGATCGTCGACCAGCCGCGAGGCGCTGTCCGGCGGCGTGATCTCATAGAGCGCCGTCACCGAATGGCCGCTGCCGACCTCGCCGGCATCGACCCGGTCGTTGTTGAAATCCTCGCGGTTCAGCATCCGGGTCTCGTAGCCGATCAGCCGGTACTCGGCGACCAGGGCCGGGTTGAACTCGATCTGCACCTTCACGTCGTCGGCGATGGTGAACAGGGTCGAGCCCATCTCGTCGACCAGCACCTTGCGTGCTTCCATGACGCTGTCGATATAGGCGGCGTTACCATTGCCGGCCTGGGACAGGGTCTGCATCAGATAGTCGTTGAGGTTGCCGCGGCCGAAGCCCAGCACCGAGAGATAGACCCCGGTCTCGCGCTTGCGGGCGACGAAATCCTCAAGCTGCTCCGGGTTGGAAATGCCGACGTTGAAATCGCCGTCGGTCGCCAGGATCACCCGGTTGATGGCGTCCTCGTCGAAATTGGCCTCGGCGAGCTGATAGGCCTGCCGGATGCCTTCCGCCCCGGCGGTGCTGCCGCCGGCCTGGAAACGCTCGATGGCGCTGACGATCGTGCGCCGCTCCGTGCCCGCCGTCGGCTCCAGCACCACGCCCGCCGAGCCGGCATAGGCGACGATGGAGATCGTGTCCTCGTCGCGCATCTCGTTGACCAGCATGATCAGCGACTGCTTCAGCAGCGGCAGCTTGTCGGCGCTGGTCATCGAGCCCGAGGTGTCGACCAGGAACACCAGATTGGCCGGCGGCCGCTCCTCGACGGCCAGCTCATAACCCTGGATGCCCACACGGATCAGCTGGCTGCCGGCATCCCAGGGCGAGTCGAACACCGCCACATCGGCGGCGAAAGGCTCCTCGGTGCTCTCCGGCAATTCATAGGCATAGGTGAAGTAGTTGATCAGCTCTTCCGTCCGCACCGCGTCGATCGGCGGCAGCACGCCCTCATTGAGGAAGCGCCGCACATTGGCGTAGGCGGCGGTGTCGACATCGATCGAGAAGGTCGAGACCGGCTCCTCGGCGGTCAGCTTGACCGGATTGGTCTCGAAATCCTCGTATTGGTCGCGGTATTCCTGCGGCATCGGCGGCGGCGCATAGTCGCCGACAACCGGGATCGCGCCGCCTTGCATCGCCTCCATGGGCGCCGGCGCGATGCGCGTGCCACGGGTCGCCTCCCGGGAGGCCGGCGGGCTCCCGAGCGCGTCGACCCACCGGTCGGCCCGGACCTCGGTGCGCGACCGCTCGGCCTCGGCCAGGACGGGCCCATCCTGCTCTAGCGTGGAGACCTCCGGCTGGTTCGCCTCCTGCTCGGAGCAGGCGGCGACTATCAGGAGCGCGAAAATCGAAACACCGCCCAGAAGGGCGTTGGCGGCCCGCGACGGGCGGCTGGACAAACGGATCATCGGGTTCATTCCCTCGGCAATTGGCTTGTGCACCCGAATGCCGGCGACGACCCGCTTCGATGCCATGACCGACAAAAAATACTGCCGACCCGCCTCAAATCGGCATGCGCAGGTTCGAGATTTTCGTGTCTGGCCGTCATTGACCCCGGACGGCCGAATGGTTGTATTCGAAGGGCCATGGGACGCCTGACCATCAAGACCATCTCCCTCTTCGGCCGGTACAGCGTCCTGCTTCTCCTGGCGCCGCTCGTGCTCGCCGTCTGGGTCTGGCTGTGGGCGCTGGACGATCACATCGTGCTGTGCCTGATCCTGGCCGTGCCCCTGTGGCTCGCCGTGCTGGCGACGATCGTCCTCGTTCTCGGCATGCTGTTCGCCCGCATTCGCCGGCCGGAGGGGATCACCGTTGATCGCGCCGAGGCGCAGGAACTATGGGATTACTGGGACAAGGCCAGCCCGAGGGGCACGAATGTCCGCCGGCAGATCATCGTCGATGGGGAGATCAATGCCGCGATGGCCCAGCATTTGCGGTTCGCCGGCCTGTTCGGTCGCGACGAGACGCTTGTCCTCGGACTCGGCCTCCTGATCCTGCTCGACCGGCCAGCCGTGGAAGCAGTTCTGGAACATGAGTTCGCGCACGCCGAGCTCAAGCATTCCGCCGGCCTGACCCGAATCTACGAGTTTCTCATGACCTATGTGGCGTTTGACGGCTATCTCGCCGATGACCTGCCGCTGGTGGAAGTGTTTCTCGAAGCCTTCTTTCCGCCCTTCGCCCAATGGCTGGACAAAGAGTACCGCCGCCAGTCGAGGATCCACGAGATTCAGGCTGATCGGCAGTCGGCGGACAGGCTTGGTGCTGACGTCGAAGCGCGGTCGCAGATTCTCCTGGAAGGGGGCACCCACATCGCCAAGTCGATGATCTTCGACCCCCTGGAGAAGGAGGTTCTGGGTGCTGTGGTCGCGCCGAAACCGCCCCTCGACCGCATCCTGGAAAGGCGCGCCGAGTTGACGGAGCTCGGCAGTGTCGAAGCGGCCGTGAAGGAGATCGTTCAGGAAGACCCCGAGCCGGACGCGACCCATCCGCCGCTCCAGGAACGGCTCGCCGCCATCGGGGCGAAGCCGGACATGGCGATCGATCCGGTCGGCCCGCCGGCGGTGGAGACCATGCTGCCGGAGGAGACGAGAGACCGGCTCTTGCGCGACCTGAACCGGGAATGGACCGACAGGGCCAATGCCTACATCGGGATGGAATGACCGGTGCCGCCTTACGGCTTCAACCTCCAGCCGCGCGCGACCAGCCGGTCGCTGAGGGCCCAGAGCGCCACGATCGTGGTCGCGACGACGGCCAGGCTGAGCCCCACCGGGGCGCTGTTGATGCCCAGCGCGCCGGCGCGGAAGCCGTCGATGACGTAGAAGATCGGGTTGAGCTGCACGATCTCGGACAGCGGGGACGGCAACAGCTCGACCGGGGCGAAGAGGCCCGACAGGAAGGTCAAGGGGATCAGCAGGAAGGAGAAGAAGGCGGCGGTATGGTCCCATTTCTGCGACCAAAGCCCGACCAGAATGCCGGTCAGGGACAGCATCAGCGAGCCGCCGGCGGCGAAGACGAGGACGAGCGCGGGCGAGGCGACCGGCATGTCGAAGACGAGGATGGCGACCGCCAGGACAGGCGTGCCGGTGACCAGCCCGGCGGCAGCCCCGGCCAGCGCATAGGCCGCCACCAGCTCGCTGGCCGTCAGCGGCGGCATCAGCACGTCGCTGATCGAGCCTTCCAGCTTGTCGTAGACCAGGGTGATCACCGTGGTCTCCGCCGCCCGCTCGACGATCGCGAACAGGACCAGCCCCGGAAGGATGAAGCGCAGGATCGCCTGCCCCTCCGGCGAGGCGCGGTCCGGCCCCAAGGCGAAGGTGAACACCGCGAGATAGAGGATCGACGAGAAGGCCGGCGCGACGACGTTCTCCAGCCACTCCTTCATCACCCGCCACAGCTCGCGCCGCACCAGCGTCCTGACGCCGACCCAGTTGCAGGCGCCGAATGTGCGAAGCGCGCGTGGTGGGGCAACGGGCAGCGTGCCGGCCATCGCCTTCACGCCTTGATCTTGTAGCCGGTGGCGATCAGGCGGTTGGCGGCGAGCCAGAGCAGCAGGGTGGTGCCGGCCACCACCGCCAGGCTGAGGCCGATCGGCGCCTCATGCACGCCGGTCACCGCGCCGCGGAACCCGTCGATGGCGTAGAAGATCGGGTTGAACTGGACCGCCGTCTGCAGCGGCCCGGGCAGCCGGTCGATGGGCGCGAACAGGCCGGAGAGGAAGCCGAGCGGCACGATGAAGAAGGCGAAGACGGCGGCGACATGGTCGAACTTCTCCGCCCACAGCCCGGCCAGGGTGCCGAACGACGCCATCATCAGGGCGCTCAACACCGCCATCAGCAGCGCCAGCAGGGGCTGGCCGACCGGGATGTCGAGGAACAGCAGGATGCCGGCCATGATCGGCAGGCCGGTGATCAGCCCGCTCATGGCGCCGCTGACCGCATAGGCCACCGCCAGTTCGGTCGGCGCCAGGGGCGGGTTCAGGATGTCCGACACCATGCCTTCCAGCTTGTCGAACATCAGCGAGAAGGTGCAGTTCTCCGCCGAGCGCTGCATCACCGCGAAGACCAGAAGGCCGGGCGCGATGAAGGGCAGCACGGCAGCGCCGTCGGCGGTCTCGCGCGCGCCGCCCAGGGCAAGCACGAAGATCAGCAGGTAGAGCAGTTGGGCGAAGGCCGGACCGGCGATGCTGACCCGCCAGAAGCTGAAATACCGGCCGAGCTCGCGCCTGAGCAGGGTCGCCAGCCCCAGCCAATGGATGAATCCGATCGGCCGCGGCGGCCGCGGCGCGGCGACCGGGACCATCAGGGCTTCAGCTTGTAGCCGGTGGACAGCATCCGCAGCACCAGCGCCCAGAGCCCGAGATTGACCGCCGTCATCACGGCGAGGCCGATCATCAGGGTGCCGTCGGTCTGGCCGATGAAGCCGTAGCGGAAACCATCGATCATGTAGAAGAACGGGTTCAGATGGGCGATGAACTGCCAGTTCTCCGGCAGCCGGTCGATCGTGTAGAAGGTGCCGGACAGGAAGGCGAGCGGCGTCACCACGAAATTGGTCACCGCCGCGATGTGATCGAACTTCTCCGACCAGATGCCGCCGATCACCCCCAGCAGCGCCAGCATCATCGAGGCGGCGATGCCGTGGAACAGGATGAAGAAGACCGAGTGGATGCCGACCGGCACGAACAGCCGGATCGCCAGGAAGGTCGCCAGCCCGACTAGCAGGCCGCGCGTCACCCCGCCGGCGACATAGCCCAGCGCCAGCTCGAAGGACGACAGCGGTGGCATCAGCACGTCGACGATGTTGCCCTGGATCTTGGAGATCATCACCGAGGAGGAGGTGTTGGCGAAGGCGTTCTGCACCATCGACATCATGACGAGCCCCGGCGCCAGGAACTCCAGGAACGGCACGCTGCCCGCCATGCGCACGATGCCGCCCAGCGCCAGCGCGAAGATGGTGTAGAACAGCAGCGTCGTGACCACCGGTGCGGCGATGGTCTGGGTGAACACCTTCAGGAAGCGGAACACCTCCTTGCGGTACAAGGTCCACAGGCCGACCCAGTTCACCGGGCCGACCGTCCGGGGCGCGGAACGGTAGGGCGTCATCGCTTCCAAGAGAGATGTGAAATCGGCGCCGACCATAGCGCGCGGGCAGCGGCACCGCAAACCGGTCCGTGCGATCATGACCCCGGCTCCCGGCCGGACATGGTGACCGGGTAAATCGGAGGCGCAGTGGATGCTCAAATACACCAACGAGACCGTCGAGGCGTTCATCAACAGCGGCGAGCCCCCGATGCCGGACCCGACCTATGGTGACGGCTACCGGTGCAGCACGATCCTCAAGGACGGCACGGAGCTGCCTTGCGTGATCATTCGACGCAACGATCGGCTCATTGACAGCGTCATCAAATCAATCGAGGCGGAACGGCGCGGCCGCATGGACCCGACGGGAGGGATCGATCCACAAAGGGAATTCGTCAAGGCCCTGGCGACCGGCGGCAATCGGCTTTCGTTCCACGAGATCGACTCCATCCGGCCAAGTCGGTTTGCCATCCCCCTCCCGATTCTCGAGCAGATCGAGGGTGAGACGGTCATGGCGTGGACGGGTTTTGTCCTGGAAATGGCCGACAGCGCCTTGTTCACATACGGATCGAGCTACAACTTCGCGTTCTTCGACATCCCTGGCGGCTATCAGTTCAGCGATGTGGTCACGGTCCACAATCACGCGTTTGTCGACCGGTCCGGGCGGCTTGTGGACATGCGTGCCGATCCCGAAAACACGAATCTGGACTACGACGAAGACGTGCCGGTCTTCCGCGAACGGAGCTTCTTCGAGTGCTTTGTCGATCGGCCCTAGCCCATGGCACGCCCAATGACGCCTGAGACCACCAAGGCCTCCCGATCAAGACGTCCGCGCAAGGTCAGCCCGAAGAGCCTGGAGGCAGCCGCGCTGCATTATCTCGAGCGCTTTGCCAGCTCGGCGGAGAATCTGCGGCGGGTGCTGAGGCGCCGAGTGGCCAAATCCGCAAGGGCGCACGACATCGACACGGACGAGGCCGCAGGTTGGATCGACGACATTGTCACGCGCTTCGCCCGCGCCGGCCTGCTGGACGACCGGCGCTATGCGGAGTCACTGGCCCACAGCCTGTCGCGCCGCGGTGTCGCCACTCGGGGAATCCGCGGTCGGCTTATGCAAAAGGGCGTCGGGGCCGACGACATCGATCGGGCGATCACAGCGCTTTCGGATGAGAATGGTGACGCCGACCTCACAGCCGCCCTCGCCCTGATCCGCCGGCGCCGGCTGGGGCCACATCGCGACCCGGATGCCCGCGCCGCGTTCCGTGACAAGGACCTGGCCGCCCTGGCCCGCGCCGGCTTCTCCTACGACCTTGCCCGGCGGGTGATCGAGGCCGAGGATCTGGACGCGCTCGAGGGCCTTCCGTTCGGCTAGGCCGACACCGATCGTTCATACAAGTGTCATCGCTGGTACATCCCCGCATCATTGCGGCTTGATCTGATCCTCCCATCGCTTTGCAGAGGGGGAATCGGACATGGCTGGGGGAACGCGTTCGGGGTTCAGTCGCAGGTCGGTGATCGGCACCGGCGGGGCGATGATCGGCGGGGCGGCCATTGCCGGGCCGCTGCAGGCGCTGTTCGCGCGGCGGGCCGCCGCCGGGCAGACCGCGCCGGTCCCGGGCCCCTTCGGCGGCGAGGACCGGCTGCGGCCGGTGCGCGACCGGGAGACCCGCTGCCGCTGCTGCAGCTGCCGCGCGGCTTCCGCTACCGCTCCTTCTCCTGGACCGGCGACCGCATGGCCGACGGCAACCCGACGCCGGCCCGGCATGACGGCATGGCCGTGGTCGGCTGGGACCCGAACGGCACCGTCACCCTGATCCGCAACCACGAGGTCACCATCGGCCCGCGCATCGAGGCGCCGCTCTACGATCCGGTGCAGGTGCCGGGAGAGCTGGTCGATCCGGACTTGGCCGGCAGCTTCGTGCCGCTGGGCGGCGGCACCACCACGCTGACCTTCAAGCGGCGGCGCTGGCGCGAGGCCCGGCCCAGCCTGGGCGGCACCATCGTCAATTGCGCCGGCGGGCCGACCCCCTGGGGCAGCTGGCTGACCTGCGAGGAGGTGGTCGCGCTGGCCGAGGTGATCGGCGGCAAGACCCACGGTTTCGTCTTCGAGGTGCCGGGGATCGGGCCCGCGAGCGGCCAGCCCCTGACCGATATGGGACTGATGCGCCACGAGGCGGTCGCCGTCGATATCTGGTCGGGCATCGTGTATCTGACGGAGGACAATGGTGACGTCTCCGGCTTCTATCGTTTCCTCCCGAACGACATCACCGGCAATATCGGCACGCTGGCCGCCGGCGGCCGCCTGCAGATGCTGGCCGTGCTGGGCGAACCGAACGCCGATCTGCGCAATCCCGAGCAGGGGGCGGTGTTCCAGGCGACCTGGGTCGACGTGCCGGACCCGACGGCCCAGCCCGACGACGTGGCCAACCCGATCGATACCGGCGGCCGCTCCGGCCCCTATCGCCAGGGCGAGGAACGCGGCGGCGCCCGCTTCGCCCGCGGCGAGGGCTGCTGGTACCATGACGGCGTGGTCTATTTCGCCGATACCAGCGGCGGGCCGAACCGCGACGGGGTGATCTGGTGCTACCGGCCGAACGAGTCCGACCCTGCCGCCGGCGGCTGGCTGCAGGCGCTGTTCGTGTCGGAGACCCGCATCGCCGGCAACAGCCCGGACAACCTGACGGTCAGCCCGGACGGCACCATCCTGTTCTGCGAGGATGGCGGCGGCGCGCCGATGCGCATCATGGGGCTGACGGCGGAGGGCGAGTCCTTCGTCATCGCCAAGAACAACGTCATCCTCGACCAGGACGACATCGACGGCATGGGCCGCACTGGCCAGTTCGAGCCCGGCGACTATTCGGGAAGTGAATGGGCCGGCGCCTGCTTCGACCCGACCGGCCGCACCCTCTTCGTCAACATCCAGACCCCCGGCATCACCTTCGCCATCTGGGGGCCGTGGGACCGGCTGGACGAAACCGGCCGCGACGATGACGACGACGATGATGACGATGACGACGATTGATCGCGGCGAGGGGGCGCTTGCCGGTGAAGGTATTTCCCCCTCACCCAGCTCCGGCTAAGGCTCAGCCAATGGCTTCGCCAAGCCTTCTCATCCCTCTCCCGCCAGGGGAGAGGGGAACAAGTGAGTGCGAAATCCCGCTCCCTCTCCCCTGGCGGGAGAGGGTTGCGGAGGCTTGGCGAGGCGGAGCTGAGCCCTAGCCGAAGCTGGGTGAGGGGGATTTGGGTTTGCCCACTCACACCTCCAACTCGAAAGCCTCCCGGGCGACGCTGCGGCCGTTGACGATCACCTCGACCGCGTGGGTGCCCGAGTAGTAGCGGCGGGTGGTGATCGGTTTGAAGGGGTGGCTCTTCTTCACCCGCACCGTGGCGCCGGGGGCGATGTCGAGGGTCTTCAGGCGGAAGACCTTCGGTGTCGTCTCGCCATTGGCCTTGCGGTGGTGGATAGCGTAGTCGACCAGAAGGTCCTGGGGTTCGGCACCGGTCGAGGTCAGGGTCAGGGAGAAGGTGAGGCTGTCGCCCATCGTCAGGGATTTCGGCGTCAGCGAGAACCCGTCGGCGGTGACCTCCGCGCCATTGTCGTAGCCCAGCAGGGTCAGGGCCCGCGGCTCGCCCTGCTTCAACAGCGTGCGCAGCGCGTGGCGGACCATCCAGCAGCGCTCGGGCCCGGCATCCCGCGACCAGCGGGTGCAGACCTCCAGCGTCACGTCCGGATGGTCCTTGGAGACGTCGTTGAGATGGTTGGCCACCGAGCGGCGGACATACTCCGACGGATCGTCCTTCAGCCGCTCCAGCAGCGCCGCCGCCAGCGACGGGTCGGCCTGGAACTCCCGGAGGCGCTGGCCCCAGGGCAGCAGCGGCCGAGTGCCCTCGGAGACCAGCCGCCGGACATGCTCGTCCGGGTCTTCGATCCAGCGCTCAAGATAGGCCAGCGTGGCCTCCCTGTGCTCGATCAGGAACGGACGTATGGCGAATTCGGCGGAAAACAGGGGCGTCAGGCGTCTGAGCGCCGGCAGCGACTCGTCCGGATGGCCGACGCCAAACAGCCCGACGAAATCGATGATCGGCCAGGCGGCAAAGCCGCTCAGCGCATTCTTCCGATCGGGCTCCGGCCAGACCTCAGCCGCCTTCAGGACGACCGCCAGCGCCTTCGGGAAGGGCTGCGGCAGCACCGCGTTCAGGCTCTCGGCGACACGGATCACCCGGTCCTTCAGCTCAAGCCCGTCCAGGCCGTCGCAGGCCCGGTCCAGGAACCCGGCCCGGTCGAAGCCCGGCTCGACGGTGGCGAAGGTCGCCGCGACGCGGTCGATGACGGCCCGGTTCAGGCCGTCCTTCATCGGTTGTGCGCACATGGGCCGGGAGACTGGCACCGTCCGGGTCGGCCGGCAACCGGGGCCGGGGCGGGGGGATCAGGTCTGCTGCCAGTATCTGTCAGCATGCTGTCGCGGCACCCGGTCCGGGTGCAGGATCTCCGCCAGCACCTCCACCGACTCCGCCAGCCGCGGCCCCGGCCGGTTGAAGCAGGCATTGCCGTCGGTGGCGTAGACCCGGCCCGCCCGCACCGCCGCCAGGTCCGGCCAACCCGGCCGTCCGGCCAGCGCCGGCAGTTCCGCGCGGCAGCGGGCGATGTCGAAGCCGCAGGGCATCAGCACGATGACGTCCGGGTCGGCCGCCAGCAGGTCGTCCCAGTCCAGCCAGTCGGAATGGGCGCCCGCCTCCGCCAGAACCGGCTCGCCACCCGCCGCCGTGACCAGCTCCGGCACCCAGTTGCCGGCGATCATCGGCGGGTCGAACCACTCGATGCAGGCCACTCGGGGCCGTGCCGCGCCGGCGACGGCCGTCGACACAGCCGAAACCCGATCGCGCAGCACGGCGACCACCGCTTCGGCCTTGGCCTCCGCGTCCAGCGCATATCCCACGGCCAGGATGTCGGACCAGACGTCTTCCAGCGACGCCGGCTCCAGCGAGAGAACTGCTGCGTCGTCCGCGACCGCCTGGCCAAGCGCCGCCTGCACCTGATCCAGGCTCACCGCGCAGGCGGCGCACAGGGCCTGGGTCAGCACGAGGTCCGGACGCGCCGCCGCCAGCGCCGTCGCATCCACCGAGAACACCGACAGCGCCTGCTCCAATAGCGCCGTCACGTCCCGGTGGATCGCCTCGGAGGGCCGGGCCGGGTCGATCCGGGGCGCGGTCAACACCGGCCGCCCGACAGCCTCCGCCGGGAAGTCGCATTCATGGCTGATTCCGACCAGCCGGTCGCCGGCGCCCAGGGCGCAGACGATCTCGGTCGCGCTGGGCAGCAGCGAGACGACCCGCCGCGGCGTCATCCGAGCGAGCCGGTCACCCAGACGGTGAGGCCGTCCTTCTTGCCGCGCACCTCGGCGGTGCGCTGTTCGAACCCGTCGGTTTCCAGCTCGGCGCGGCGGAACACGGCGTCGGACACGACGAGCTGGGCGCCGTACTCCTTGGTCAGGCCTTCCAAGCGGCTGGCGGTGTTGACCGCGTCGCCGATGGCGGTCAGCGACTTGGCGCGTCCATAGCCCATTTCGCCTACGATCACCGGCCCGACATGGATGCCGATGCCCATGCGCAAGGGGGCGGGCAGATCCTCGCCCAGGGAGCGGTTCAACTCCGCCAGGCTCTCCGCCATGGCGCGGGCGGCGTTGATCGCCCGGCGGCAGCCCTCTTGCGGCCCCGCCTCCACGCCGAACAGCGCCATCACGCCGTCGCCGATGAACTTGTCGATGCGGCCGCCGGCCAGCTCCACCGCCTGACCCATCAGGGTGAAGTACCGGTTCAGCACGAACACCACGTCATAGGGCAGCTTGGCGTCGGAGAAGCTGGTGAAGCCGCGCAGATCGGCGAACAGGATGGCGATCTCCCGCTCCTGGCCGGAGAGGTAGTCGGCCTTGGGGCCGGCATCCTGGGCGCTGGCGGTGGGTGGCAGCAGCGGCGTGACGGCCAGGTCGCGGGTCGGCCGGATCTGGCAGGCCAGCCGCACATCCGGCGGCGCCCCGACCCGGCGCAGCACCTTGCGTTCCGCCGGAGAGGCCTCCTCCAGATGCTCCCCGCCGGCGCCGATCCGCACCCGGCAGGTCGAGCAGCGGCCCCGTCCGCCGCAGACCGAGGCGTGCGGGATGCCGGCGGCGCGGCTCACCTCCAGGACCGTCAATCCGGGCTGCAGGCGGACCACGCGATCCCCCGGATAGGTCAGGCTGGGCGCGCCGGTGATCCGCCGCATCGCATAGGGCACCCAGCGCGCGCCAAGCACCGCGGCCACCACGCCGGCATAGCCCCATTGGAACCAGCTTGTGCCGGTCACGACGAAGTCGATCGACTCGCGGGTCAACCGCGCCCGCTCGAAGACCTGGTCGACGAAGTCGGGCACCCGCTCCGCCAGGGCCAGCACCTCGACCCCGGACGAGACGATGCCGGCCAGGGACAGGGTCGGCACCAGCACCGCAACGGTGTAGAGCACCGGCACGGCGCGCGGATACCAGGGCTTCACCTGCCACCAATAGTGCAGGCCCAGGCAGCCATGCATCCAGGCGATCAGCAGGACGGCCACCTGCTGGATGCCGCTGGCCGGCGCGGCGATCCAGAACACCGTCTGGATGTAGGTGTAGTCGGTGCGGACGTCAAAAGCCTGGTCCGCGCCCGCGGTGCCGATCACGTGCTCGGCCAGCAGGATGGGGATCGCCAGCCCGAGGATCAGCTGCGCCGCCTCCCAGGGCCGCATGCGCAACGTGCGCCGCTGGTAGAGGGTGATCAGGGCGATCACCAGATGCACGACGAAGGCGATGGTCACCAGCAGCGACGAGACCGGGTTGCCCCACACAGCCTGGAACACCTCGAGCCCGGCATTGGCCGCCTCCAGCGAGACCAGCCCGACGGCATGGTTGAGCAAGTGACTGAAAACAAAGGCGAACAGGATCAGCCCGCTGGCCGACCGCAAACGGGCCACAATCATGGCGCACACCCGATGCCAATGCGGTCCGCGTCAAGAACCGCGTGATGACTCACATCAACGATCATCAAGGCCGGGTCTGGTACCTCCAAGGCGACTCTGGAATTGGTCGAGGGAAGAGATGACACTCGGACACAGACCAGTCGTGATCGATGGGAAGCGAGTCGGCGATCTCGTTTCATTGGACCTGAAGGTGGTGTTCTACACAACACTCCCGGCGCTCGCCGCTCTGGACGGCAAGATCTACGAGAACGAGGCGGCAGCGGTTTCGGACATCCGCAGCGTGATGGCGCCGGGCAAGGCGGCCTGACCGCAGGGGGCCGGCTGCCCGCTAGTCCAGGGCGACCAGCCCTTCCCGCACCAGGCGGCGGATCAGCACCAGCTTGCCGTCGGCATCCAAACCGCCCGGCAGGTCGCGGACCTGGAAGCGATCGGTCTCCAGCGCGAAGCGCACCGCGGCCGCGGCATGGGCCGGCAGGCTGATCTCCTTGCCGTAGCAGTCGATGCGGATCGATTGCGGCGACTCCGTCAGCCGGTAGATCAAGCCGGGTCGCGCGCCAGCCATGCTGTCGGCCGACAGGCGCTCCAGCCTGGCCAGCTGCCCCATCTGCCCATGCAGCATGGGATGACGGGACGACACCAGGTCGTCGACGAAATGGTCCAGCACCTCGTCCAGATCGGCGGAGGCGGCGAAACGCTCGATCAGCGACGCGAACGCCGTTCGCGCCTGATCCCGGTCGAAGCCGTCGCGGGCGAAGCCCGGCGGCAGCGCCTTGCGGAAGGCCGGGTCCTTCAGCGCCACCGCCGACAGCGCGTCCAGCATCAGGTCGGTCCAGCTATTGGCCATCACGCCCGTGGTGATATGCAGCGAGATCTCGTCCCGCGACGTGGCGTCGTGCACCAGGCCGCGCGGGATGTAGAGCATGTCGCCGGGGTGCAGCGTGAAGCTCTGGGTCACCGCGCCCAGCGGATGCACCGCGCTGTCGAAGCGCTGGCCCTTCAGCGGCAGCTCCACCGGCGTCTCGAAGATCTGCCAGTCCTTGCTGCCGGCGATCTGCAGCACGAACACGTCATGGGTGTCGTAATGCGGCTTGAAGCCCTGGGCGTTGGCCGGGGTCATGTAGATGTTGGTCTGGAAGCGGGCGCTGAACTCCTGCTCCAGCGCCCGGCAGAAGGCGGCCAGCGCCGGCACCCGGGTGTGCAGCTGCGGCAGGATGATCGTCGCCCCGTCGGCGAAGTACTGATAGAGCTTCGCCACATCCACCATGCCGCTGCGATAGGTGTAGTGGTGCGAGCGGATCTCCTCGGCCGAGCTGACGAGCTGCAGGTCCGGATGCGACAGGTTCAGGGTGGTGATGACCCGGTCGATCTCGTCCAGGGACAGCAAAGGTCCGAAGTAGTCGGGCGCGTCGCGGGAGACCACCAGCGGGCGGGCCTCCCAATACGCCTTGAAGAAATCCTCACGACTGACCGGGTCGAGGATCCATGGCAGCGAAAAGGCTTGGGCGGACATCGGGGCACCTGATACGCGGCGGCCCGCGCACCGCTGGCACGGGCTACGCTGAAGGGTGCCGGCCAGGCCCGTCCTGGCGGGCCGGCGCTTGATGGTCGGCTAGTCGGTGTCCGCCGGGTCGGCGTAGTAGCCGCTGTCGCTGTCGACCGGATCGCTGCCGCGGCCGGCGCCGGCCGCGTCGGCATAGCGGCCGGTATCCGCGTCGGTGACGCCGCGACCGCGGCCGCCGCCCGCAGGATCGGCGTAGCGGCCGGTGTCGCTGTCGGAGAAGCCGTTGCCGCGCCCGCCGCCGGCCGGATCCGCATAGCGGCCGGAATCGCTGTCCGACAGGCCGCTGCCACGGCCGGCTCCGGCCTGGTCGGCAAAGCGTCCGGTGTCGGCATCGGTGATGCCGGATCCGCGGCCGGCCCCCACCGCGTCGGCGTAACTGCCGGTATCGGCGTCGGTGACGCCGACGCCGCGGCCGGCGCCCCGGCCAGCGCCGGCTGCATCCGCAAAGGCGCCGGTATCCGCGTCGGTGACCCCGGAATTGGTGGAATAGCCGCCGGTCGGGGCGCAGCCCGTCGCCGCCGCTGCACCGACCACGCTGGCTCCGACCATCGACATGACCCGGCGCCGCCCGATCCTGGGCGTCGTCACAATGTCCTTATCGGACAAACCCTTCGATTTCCGGGTGGATCGCTTGGAGCGCTTCGGACCGGCCATCACCGCACCGCCTTTTCTGCCAACGGGACTCTCTCAAGTCCCGGCTACAGGAAATTGATTAACGGCGTCATAAGACGCGGGCGGCGCGGCGGCGCCCGCGCGGATCCGACCCGATCCGGTTGCACCGGGTCGGAAGAAATTCCACAGTGCCGGTTCAGATTCGGCCGGGAAGGGCGGTCCCGGTCCGATTTCCAGGAGCGACGATGACGGATCTGCAGAGGCGTATCTGCATCACGCTGGCGGTGCTCGGCCTGTATTCGCTGGGCACCTACATCCCGATGCCGGGCGTCGATATCGAACGGTATTACGCAATCTTCGCCGACGGCGACGCTCGGATGCCGCGGACCTTCCTCTGGCAGTTCGGACGGTCGCTGCAGTTCCTCTCCATCTTCGCCCTTGGAATCGTTCCTTACCTGGCCGCGGCCTTGCTGGTGCGGCTGACGTCGCTGGTCTTTCCGCGGCTGCGAGACATGGAGAACGGCACCCGGTCTGAGCGGCGGACGATCATGCTCGGAACGCGCCTCCTGGCCCTGCTGCTCGCGGGCCTCCAGGCCTATCCCCTGGCGATGGGCTTCGAGTTCTTCAGCGGTTTCTCCGAGCAGGTCGTCGCGGAATCCGGCGTCGCGTTCCGAGCGGTCGCGACCGCCACGGTGGTCGGCGGGCTGGTCGTCATCATGTGGCTGGCGGACCAGATCACGCGGCATGGCGTGGGCAACGGCGTCGCCCTGATCCTGTTCGTGGATGTGACCGCGGACCTGCCCAGAAGGCTCGAATCCTTCGTCGAACTGACCTGGTCGGGCGCGATACCGTTCGCCGTGTCGCTCGGCCTGATGGTGCTTGCGGTCTCGGTGGTCGCCCTGATCACGGTCATGTTTCGCGCCAGCCCAAACGTGCTTGTCCGCTATCCGCAACAGCAGGTCGGCGACAGAACGATGGCCGCCACGACCATGGCCCTTCCCCTGCGGTTCATCATCGGCGGCTTCGTCCCCGCGATCTTTGCGTATTGGCTGTTCTCCCTCCTCCTCCATGTGCTCACGGTGACGGTGCATGGTGATGGCAGCTATGTCATCGAGGGGTGGTTCGCCTGGCTGTGGTTTGGCCATCCGGTCCGGATAACGCTCATCGCGGTCCTGATCATCGCCATGGCCTATCCCTACGCGCTCGCCGTGGTCCAGCCGCGAAAGACCGCGCAATTCCTGAAGAGCAAGGGCGCCGTGCTGCCCGGCAGCGCGCCCGGCATGGACACGGAACGCGCGCTCCGCGGCCACATCCTTCGGCTATCCCTGATGGGCGGCTGCCTGTTGGCGCTGATCTACGCCGTGCCGGAAGCCCTCAGCCGCGCTTACCCGCTGCTGCCCGGCCCGATCGGCGGTGCCGGTTTCCTGGTGGCCGTCGCCGTGGCGCTGGACACGCTGCGCGACATCAGCCTCCGCCGGCATTGGGGCAGAGGCCGGCCGCCGCCGGGCGAAGCCATGGCGGTCGCGATGGAGCGGCCGGAGCGTTCGCGGATCAGTGCAGCGGGCCGGTGAACAGCCAGTTCTCGACGGTGTCCTCGGCGTAGCGCAAGGAGCATTTCGGGTGGTGATAGCGGAAGACGCGCGTCGCCGCCTCCATGGCCACCCGGTTCGGCGCGCCGCTGGCGACCATGCCGGCATAGGCACGCTCGACGGCGGAGCGGCAGAAGCAGCCATCCGGGTCCGAGCCCGGACCGCAATCCTCCGAACGGCGGCCGATGACGATCGGCTTATCGCTTTTTCTTACGGCCATAGAGTTCCAGCCTGTGGTCGACCAGCTCGTAACCCAGCACCTCGGCAATATGCTCCTTGAGCTCCTCGAGTTCCTCGTTCTGGAACTCGATGACCTTGCCGGTCTCCAGGTCGATAAGATGGTGGTGGTGCTCGAGATTGACCTCGAAGCGGGAGTAGTTGTCGTTGAAATCGTGGCGCTGGACCAGGTTCATCTCATCCAGCAGGTGCAGCGTGCGATAGACCGTCGCGATGCTGATGGCCTGGTCGATCTCCTTGGCCCGCTGATGGACGGTCTCAACCGACGGATGGTCCTCAGAGTCGGTCAGAACCTGCAGGATCACCCGGCGCTGACCGGTCATCTTCAGGCCCGCATCGATGCATTGCTGTTCCAGTTCCGTCATCCAAGGTCCTCCTCTGGCCGGGTCACCGCCGTGACCAGACGCGTCCGCTGCGAATGAGAATACGCCGCAACGCGGACTCTGTCATCCACCAGGGGGCATGCGGGCAAGAAAAAGGGCGGGACTAACTGTCCCGCCCGGCGCGGCCTTTGGGGGCATTGCGGGCCGCTGGAAGTTGAAGGGCTGTGCCTTACGGCAGGATGACCTTGTCGATCACATGGATCACGCCGTTGTCGGCGACGATGTCCGCGGCGACCACGTTGGCGCCCTCGACCTTCACGCCGCCTTGCAGGGCGTTGATGCGGACCGAAGAACCCTCGACGGTGGTGGCGCTGGTCTGCTTGTTCATCACATCCGACGCCATCACCGTGCCGGGCACGACGTGGTAGGTGAGGATCGCGATCAGCTGCTCCTTGTTCTCCGGCAGCAGCAGGCTCTCCACCGTGCCGGCCGGAAGCGCGGCAAACGCCTCATCGGTCGGCGCGAAGACGGTGAAGGGCCCGTCGCTCTTCAGCACGTCGACCAGGTCGGCGGCCTGCACCGCGGCGACCAGGGTGTTGAAGCTGCCATTGCCGACGGCGATGTCGACGATGTCGTCGGCCTGCGCGACACCGGCGGTCAGCGCCATGGCCGAGCCGGCCACCACACCCAGGGCCATCTTGCGGATCGAATTCATACTGCTCTCCCTTTGTCGGCGCCGGACCCGGGGCGGGGCGGCGTCCATCCTTGCGTGATTGCGACCTTGGGTACGGCGGCGCTCCGGCGGCGGATCAACGGCGGACGCAATGTCGCACCTGGTCCCGGCACCGACCGGGCACGCCGCTTGAATTCGCCGGATCGCGGGCTAAGACCCGGCGCGACAGGCGCGGGTTTCCGATGGATTCCGAGCGGGCAAGCCGGGGCGACCGGCCCGCTGGGGAAGCCGGCCGCGCCGCCGGGAGAGACGACGGCTTAGCTGTTCACGATTTTGTGACCGCTGCATCCGCCGCCCGATCCGGCGCCGGATGGGCCGTCAGATGTTCCAGCCGCCGTCGATGACGTGGATGGCGCCGGTGCAGTACGAGGCCTCGTCCGAGGCGAGGTAGACCGCCAGGGCGGCGATCTCCTCCGCCGTGCCCAGACGGCCCATGGGCTGGCGCGCGATGAAGGCGGCGCGGGCCGCCTCGTAGTCGCCCTGGGCCCGCATGCGGTCGTGCAGCGAGGGCGTGTCGACGGTGCCGGGACAGATCGCGTTGCAGCGGATGCCCCGGGTCACGTAGTCCGCCGCCAGGGCCTTGGTCATCCCGATCACCGCCGCCTTGCTGGCCCCGTAGGCGAAGCGGTTGACCACGCCCTTCACGCTGGAGGCCAGGGAGGACATGGTGATGATGCTGCCGCCGCCGGCCTCCAGCATGGCCGGGAGGAAGGCGCGGACCGTCAGGTACATGGCCCGGACGTTGAGGTCGAAGCTGCGGTCCCAATCCGCCGGCTCGCAGTCCAGGATGGTTCCGTGATGCACATAGCCGGCACAGTTGAACAGCACGTCGACCGCGCCGAGCTCGCCCGCCAGCGCGGTGATCGCGGCGGCGTCGGTCACGTCCAGATGCCGGGTCTCGACGGCCGGCACAGCCTCGCCCAGGGCGGCCAGTGCGGCGTCATTGATGTCGGTGGCGACCACGCTCGCCCCTTCCCGGGCGAACGCCTCCGCCGAGGCCCGGCCGATCCCCTGGGCGGCGGCGGTCACCAGCGCCCGTTTGCCGGCCAGGCGGCCGCCGCGATCTTCCGTCATGCCGGTCAGTCCTTCTTCGGCACGAGATCGAGCGCGGCGGAATTCATGCAGTAGCGCTTGCCGGACGGGTCCGGCCCGTCCTCGAACACATGGCCGAGATGCGCGTCGCAACGGGCGCACAGCACTTCGGTGCGGACCATCCACAAGGTGCGGTCCTCCTCGGTCGCCACCGCCTCGTCGGCCACCGGGGCCCAGAAGGACGGCCAGCCGGTGCCGGAATCGTATTTGGCGTCGGAGTCGAACAGATCGTTGCCGCAGCAGATGCAGCGATAGGTCCCGGGCTCCTTGGTGTCCCAGTACTGGCCGGTGAAGGCGCGCTCGGTGCCCTTCTTGCGGGTCACCCGGTATTGCTCGGGGCTCAGCTGCGCCTTCCATTCGGATTCGGGCTTGGTGATCTTCTCGCTCATTCCATCCGCTCTTGCGATGCATCGACGGCCCGTGGCGCGGGCCGGATTGGTCGGGTTTCGACAGAACATGGCCGAACTCGCCGTCCCGGCCAAGCCCGGGCGGCAAAAACACGCTCAGCGGCTCATGGGAACGGTTCGACCGAGGAGCCCGCTCGGGCGGAAGATCAGCACCAGGGTCAGGACGCCGAACACCGCGATGTCCTTGTAGGCGATGGTCAGGTAGCCCGACCAGAAGGTCTCCAGCATGCCGATCAGCACGCCGCCGATCAGGGCGCCGGAGACCGAGCCGATGCCGCCGACGATGGCCGCGGTCAGCGCCTTGAAGCCGATCAGATGGCCGACATAGAAATTCACCCCGCCGAGATAGGTGGCGATCACGAAGCCGGCGGCGGCCGCCAGGGCGGCCCCGATCAGGAAGGTCCAGCCGACGGTCCGGTCGACATCCACCCCCACCAGCGCCGCCATGCCGGCATCGTCGCGGCAGGCGCGCTGGGCCCGCCCCAGCCCGGTCCGCGCCAGGATCATCCAGAGACCGGCGAACAGGGCCGCGGTCAGGCCCAGGATGGCGATCTGGCCGAGGCCGATGGAGGCGGTGAAGCCGTCCGCCGTCATCAGCTCGACGCGCTGGGTGAAGACCGGCTGCAGCCAGTGGTCGCGGGATGTCTGGACCAGCCGGACATATTCCTGCAGGCCGATCGCCAGTCCGATGGTGGCGATCAGCGGCGCCTGGGTGGAGGTGCCGCGCAACGGCCGGAACACCAGGCGCTGGGTGGCCCAGCCATGGATCGCGCCGACCAGCATCGCCAGCAACAGGACCGACAGCAGGGCGGCCGGCAGCACGACGCCGCCAAGGGCGGCGATCAGGGTGGCGCCGATCACGGCGGCGAAGCCGCCGACCATGGCCATCTCTCCGAAGGCCAGGTTGATGCGCCCGATGATGCCGTAGACCAGCGTGTAGCCGACGGCGAGCAGGCCGTAGATGCAGGAGATCACCGTCCCGTTGACCAGCTGCTGCACGAAATAGGCGGCTGCGACACCGGGGGATCGGTTCCGCCCGCTGGCCCGCCCGCCGGCGGCGGTCGGCCGCTCGAAGACGCCCAGCCAGACCCGCAGCATCTGCAGCCGGATCGGCGACAGCTCGCCGGCCTGCCGGGTCGCGACGCCGTCCAGCCGCAGCCGGTTCGCGTCCAGCGTGCCGCCGGCGAAGCGGCACAGGATCCATTCCTCGCCGCCCTCTGCCGGCCGGTAGTCGATGATCAGCGCATGGGCGACGGCGGGGTGCTCGGCCTCGCGCAGGATCTCGATCTCGGCCGCCCCTTCGAAGGCCGGAATCAGCGAGCGGCACAGCCGCACCTGTTCGCCGTCGAGACCGCAGCCGGCCATCACGGCCGCCATGGCCAGCATCAGCGCGATGCGGAGACACGGCCGGCCGCGACCCCGTCCGATCGAGGCTGCCGGCCTGCCCATTGCGCCCCCCGGAATGCGAAAACGGCCCCGGAACCGCCGTCTGGCGGAACCGGAGCCGTTCTTTGTAGCCCCGCCGGCCCGACCCGGCCAGCGGCGGAGGTCCTGTGCGCTACGCGACGCGGCGCAGGTGGGCGCCGTTGGCGGCCACCGGCCGGCCGTCGGTCGAGAAGTAGCCGTCGACCAGACCGGCGTCGCGGAACAGCATCACGGCGTGGCCGCGCGCCGCGGCCCGGATGTCGGCCCGGCCCATGCCCAGCTCGGTCAGCTCGGCATCGCTGTAGCCGGCGAGCTCGCGGTAGATCCGCCGCTCCTCGCGCCAGGCGGTCAGGCGCTGGGACACCAGCGCGCCGCGGGCAGCCGCCGCATCCCGGCGGCGCGCGGCGATGTCGGCCCGCAGGGTGTCGCGACCCAGGCCCATATCGGCCAGGACCCGGTCGGACCGGCGGCGCAGGGTGTGCGCCGTGGCCGCATCCCGAACCGCGCCGGTCACGGCCTCGAACGCCGCCTCCAGGACGCCGTACAGTCCGGTCGCGGGCTCCCGCTCCACGGCCGCCGGAACGGAGGCCCGGCGGGCCGCCTTCACGTCGGCGGCGAGGGTGTCGCGGTTCAGGCCCATATCGGCCAGGACCCGGTCGGACTTGCCGTTGAGGCGCCAGACAGCGATGCGATCCTGCATCGCGCCGGCCAGCGCGTTGAGAATTCCAGGCCGTCCCAATGTCGAGGCGCCGTTCACGGGGCCGGGGACATCATTGGCACGGTTGACCGTGCCGCCAGCAAACGCATGGCTGTAAAAGCGGACGTTGGTCATGTCAGTTACTCCGAAAGGCGATCTGGTTCATCTCGCCGGTTGCATTGACCGGAAGATGTGCGGCACCCGGCCAGGCAACCAGCGAGCTTTTTGCACTGCAGCATTGCAGAAATCCGATGCCGACTGGCACGCCCAATCGGACGCCATGTGATCGCGATTCGGGCAGGTCGGGCGGATCTGTTCCGCTTTTGTGACACCCCGGTGAAGGGTCTCTGACAGGGTTTCGGGGTGATCGCCGTCACAGCCGGACGCCGCCGCACGGGCCAGTCTTGGCGGCGGTGAGGGGCCGGCGGCCGCCGCCTCGCAAGCTCCTCACAAAGCTGTGTAAACCGATGGCGCTACACATTTCGTTAAAAATCGCTTAAATTACACATTAACGACAAGCGCCAAGATCCAGAAAGGATTGGCAATGGGCATCGACACTCCGACCGGCAACAGCCGCAGGCTGGCCGAGCTCGACAAGCAGATCGAAGGCCGTTGGGCGTTGATCAACCGCCTCTTCGAGGACGTGGAGGAACTGGTTGAGGAGCGCGACCGGCTCGCCGGACGCAACTCCGGTTTCCTCGACCGGCTGTTCGGACGCCGGAATCAGGCCCCGGCCCCCTCCGGCACCACCACGGTGCGCCGGCCCCAGGTGCTGCGCGGCCGGCCCGCATCGAACCGAAACGGCGGCATGCGCGCGGCGTCGTAGCCGTCGCGGCGTCACCGCAAGAATCACCGGAAACCGGCCGCCTCGCACGGCCGGTTTCGTGTTTTTTAACCATTTGATCCTACTGCTTGAACCGCTCACCGAAACCGGAGTGACGCGGACATGATCTTCCAGCAAGAGAAAGCCAACGGGGCCGACGGCGGCGCCGGATACGACAGCAAGAACAAGAAGGTTCAGCACTCGGTCATCAGTTCCGACCTGAAGATCAAGGGCGACCTGGAAAGCACCGGCGACATCACCATCGACGGCGCGGTTGAAGGCAACATCAAGTGCCGGACCCTGATCCTCGGCGAGGAGCCGGAGATCAAGAGCTCGATCGAGGCCGACACGGTGCGCATCTGCGGCGCCTTCTCCGGCGACGTGAAGGCGCGCAAGGTGGTCCTGACCAAGACTGCCAAGGTCACCGGCGACATCTATCACGAGTGCCTCGAGGTCGAGGAAGGCGCCGTCCTGGAAGGCCGGCTGGGCCGCCTGAAGGGCGACAAGCTGTCGTCCAACGGCAGCGGCAACAGCAGCAAGTCTTCGAACGACAGCGATTCCAAGGTCACGACCCTGAAGCCGGTCGAGAGCGCCACCGGCAACGACTGACCGGCCCGCGGCGGTGCGCCGCGGCCGCCGACCGACCGACAGTTCCGACGAGCCCGGCTCCCTGGCCGGGCTCGTCCGCGTTTGGACTCCGCAATCCCTCGCCACCGCCGCAATCCCGCCATCGGGCCGCGCCGATCGGGCGCTAGCCTGCTTGAGCGTTGGGACCAGCCTTGCGGGGGAAGCGTGGCAGACTCAATCGGACGACGGACGCTGATCGCCGTCTCGGCGGCGGGACTGACCGCCGCCGCCGGCCTCACCTACATCGTGCGACCGCGCCCGGATCCGCTGGGGTCCGGCGCCGTGGCGGACCGCATCGTCGTGCGCAAGGCCGACCGGCAGATGACCCTGTTCCGCGACGGGCGCCCGCTGAAGACCTACGCGATCGCGCTGGGTTTCGGCGAGCCGGGGCCCAAATCCCGTGAAGGCGACGGGCGGACCCCGGAAGGCCTCTACCGCATCAGCGGCCGCAATCCGCGAAGCGCCTTCCACCTGTCCTTGCGCATCAGCTATCCCGACGCCGACGACATCGCCGCCGCCGAGGCGGCCGGCGTGCCGCCGGGCGGCGACATCATGATCCACGGCCTGCCGAACGGGCTCGGCTGGCTGGGATCGCTGGCCCGGGCGCGCGACTGGACCGCCGGCTGCATCGCCGTAACCAATGCCGAAATCGAGGAGATCTGGCGCGCCGTGCCGGACGGAACGCCGATTGAGATCCTGCCCTAGGGACGGCGAAAATCTACGCATACCAAGTCGTCATTCCCGCGAAGGCGGGAATCTCGATGGGCCACGGGCAAGCGTCTCTAGATTCCCGCCTTCGCGGGAATGACGACCATGGGGATTGTGAAAGGACCTGTCGGTCCCGATAGACCTCGGCTGACCGGGGTTCGCCGCCTAATGGAGGGAGCGGTCGACGCTTTCGATCCCGAAGCGCTCGACGATCACGTCGTTGAACAGCAGGAGCTGCAGCGCCACGGCGATCGCCTTGTGGTCGGAGATGGTCTCGCCGCTGAACAGGCCGGCGGCGCGCAGGTGCTCCACCCGCTTGCGGGCCTCGGCGATGTCGGGGTCGTTGCGGTCGTCGGGATAGAAGCCCCAGCTATAGGCCAGCAGCCGCTCGGCATTGTCCCAGCCGGAGCGGAAATGGGCGTCGCAGGTGCGGGCCAGGCTGCGCAGCCGGCCGGCCATGGTGCGGGCGTCGTGGCCGGAGAGGGCGGACAGCGCCATGCCGGCGACCCGCGAGCGGGCGGAACCCTCGACCTCCATGTTCGCCGCGCCGACCGCCTTCAAGGCGCAGCCGACCAGGAACCCCAGTGCGAACGGGTCGTCCCAGAAGCCCGGCGGCACACCGACCGCCCGTTCCAAACCGTTGAGATAGATGCCGGCGATCCGCGCCCCGAGTTCCGCGGCCTCGCGCTCCTCGACCTTCCGCATATGCGCCCCTGCCCAAAACAGATACCAGGGACGACTCTGCGCGCCGAAAGATTAACCTTTCCTTTCCCATGGCAAATACCAAGGGTCATGGATAATGACCGGTTTCACCGCGCTCTTTTGGTAGCCCGCTAGGCGCGGTCCGCGCCGCGGTGCAGCGCACCGCAAGCAGGCCGCAACGCGGCGGGCAACCACAAGAGCGTGGCCTTCGGTGGAGCACACGGGCCCTTCTGGGTGCGTTGCGGCGCTCGCCCGATGCGCTGCATCGCGCTGCGCACCGCGCCTGCCCATAAGAGCCCGTGTGCTCCATGAAACCGGTCATTATCCATGACCCTTGGTATCAGTCCCGGAGACTGCTGGATGTCCGGCGCGCCCGCCCTAGCTTAGGCAACATCGCCAGCCGGCAGACCGACGGAAACCGATGCCCGCGCCCGCCAACTCGAACATGCGCACCCTCGTGCTGGTCCTGGGCGACCAGCTCGATGCCGGCTCCGCCGCCTTCGACGGTTTCGACCCGGCCGTAGACGCGGTCGCCATGATGGAGGTTGCCGAGGAGGCGACATACATCCCGCAGCACAGGCTCCGGCTGGCCCTGTTCTTCTCCGCGATGCGCCACTTCCGCGACGCGCTGCGCGAAGCCGGACGGACGGTCCACTACACGGCGCTCGACGATCCGAACAATACGGGCAGCTTCGCCGGCGAGATCGAACGGCGGGTCAGGGCGCTCGAGCCCGATCGGCTGGTCGTCCTGCAGCCGGGGGACTGGCGGGTCGAACAGGCGATCCGCGCCACGGCGAAGGCCCTCGGCCTGCCGCTGGAGGTGCGGGAGGACCGGCACTTCCTGTGCAGCCGCGACCGGTTCGCCGAGTTTGCCGAGGGCCGTCGCAACCTGCTGATGGAAGCCTTCTACCGGGCCATGCGCCAGGAGCACGACGTGCTGATGGAGGGCGGCAAGCCGGTCGGCGGGAAGTGGAACCTGGACAAGGAGAACCGCGGCAGTTTCGGCAAGGAGGGACCGGGAGACATCCCGCCGCCGCGCGCCTTCGCGCCCGACGCGACGACCCGTGACGTTCTGGATATGGTCGCAAGACGCTTCCCCGACGCGCCGGGCCGGCTGGACGGCTTCGACTATCCCGTCACGGCGGACCAGGCGCGGACGGCCCTGGACGATTTTCTAAAGCACCGGCTTGAGAAATTCGGCCGCTACCAGGACGCCATGGCCGTCGGCCAGCCTTTCCTCTACCACGCGCGGCTGTCGGCGGTATTGAACCTCCACCTGCTGGACCCGCGCGACGCGATCGACGGCGCGGTCACGGCATTCGAGGACGGTCGAGCGCCGCTCAACGCCGTCGAGGGCTTCGTGCGACAGATCCTGGGCTGGCGGGAATACATCCGCGGAATCTACTGGCGCGAGATGCCCGGCTATGCCGATCTCAATGCGCTGGATGCCGACCTGCCGATGCCGGCGCTGTTCTGGACCGGCGAGACCGAGATGGCCTGCATCCACCATTCGGTTAGCCAGTTGATCGACCACGCCTACGCCCATCACATCCAGCGGCTGATGGTGCTGGGCCTGTTCGCCATGCTGCTGGGGGTGCGGCCCTACGATGTGCATCGCTGGCATATGTCGATGTATGCCGATGCCATCGACTGGGTCTCGCTGCCCAATGTGGTCGGCATGAGCCAGTACGGCGATGGCGGCATCGTCGGCTCGAAGCCATACGCCGCCAGCGGCAACTACATCGACAAGATGAGCGACTATTGCCGCCATTGCCGCTTCAACCCGAAGAAGGCGACCGGCGACGACGCCTGCCCCGTCACCACCCTCTACTGGGACTTCCTCGACCGCAACCGCGACCGCATCCGGGGCCTGCGCCACATGGGCTACCAGATCGCGAACCTCGACCGGAAGGATGCCGGCGAGCGCCGGGAGATCAGACGGGGGGCGGCGCATCTGAAAGAGGACTGCGCGGCCAAGACCTACCTCTGAGCGGGCCTCGCCGCGCGCCGGCTACCAACCCTCGCTGCCGGGCAAGCCCTTGATCGGCCCGACGATGCGCGGCGTGACCCAGCCGCCGTAAAAGCCGCCGGGCTGGGCCGTCACCGGCTCGTCGTCCAGCCAGCAGGTATCGACCCGGCCCGGATAGAAGGCGAGGTGATCCCGAAGCCGCTCATAGCCTTGGCCAAGGTCCGTCAGAGGGTCGGGGTAGCTCCACGCGGCCGCCTCGGACCGCCGGTCGCCTGCGACAAGGTCCCAATACCGGGCAATGCCCTTCCATTCGCAGAGCGACCAGCCGGCCGCCGGTTCCAGGCAATCCATGGCCACATCATCCCGCGGGATGTAGTAGACCGGCGCCCCGGCCGTCTCGACGACCCGAAGCGCCCGGGCGCTGTCGGCGATCGTCCTGCCGGCGAAGTCCACCCGGACCCGCTCCGGCGCCGCCTCGACACGCGGCGGCCGCGGATAGTCCCAGACCGATTCCTCGCCCGGCCCCGGCACGACGATCTCGGAGGCGTCCGGCCTCCCCCGGATCTTGCCGCGATACCGCGCAATCATCGCCTGCAGCGCAGCGCCCGTCGGCGGGGCATCGGTCATGGGTGCGATCGACCGGCCATCATGCCCGCCGCTCCCTACTCCGGCTGCTGGAGCCGTCCTGGCAGGTCGTCCGCCCCATCGACGTCGTCGTCGCCGGCGAGTTGCAGCAGGGCGGCCACCACCGCGCCCTCCGAGATGTGGCCCTCCAGCATCTCGGCGGCGAGATCGCGCGGCGCCCGGGCACTTCCCGACCGGATGGCCCGCAGGAAATAGCCGGCGGCCAGTTCGGCATCCGCCGGCCGGTCCTGCAGGCCGCGCGCATGGATCAGGCCGAGCACGCCCATGGCATCCGTCAAGCCGAGATCGGCTGCGCGGTCGAGCAGCGCCATGCCCTTCTCCGCATCCGGCGGCATGCCATCGCCGTCGAGATGCATGCAGCCGAGATTGTAGATCGCCTCCGCATTGCCCTGCTTCGCCGCCCGGCGGTACCATTTCGCGGCCTTGCGGAAATCCTGCTCGATGTCGTCGCCCACCGCGTAGTTGGCGGCCAGGTGGTATTGGGCCCCGGCATGGCCCTGCTCGGCGACCCTGGTGGTCCAGGCGACCGCCTCCTCCATGTCGGCGACGGTATCGGGAGCCCACCACAGCAGGTTTGCCAGCATCGCCTGGTGATCGGGATCGCCCTGCTCCGCCGCCAGCCGCATCCAGCGCAGGCCGCGCTTCGCGTTCCTGCGCACGCCATCGCCGTTCCAGTACAGGAGGCCGAGCACGAACTGATGCTCGGCCGAACCCGTCTCCGCCTCCGGCTCCGATGAGTCCAGCGCGGTTCGGAGATACCGGGCCGCCCCGGATCTGTCCGGTTTCAGCCCGTCATCGCCATGCTTCAGGATCCGGCCCAGCTCATAGGCCGCCGGCGCGTCCCGCTGATCCGCGGCCTGCCCGAGCCAGTGCACCGCCTCCGAGACGCTGCGGCCGGGATTCTCGTCGGCGATATGGGCCAGCCCGGCATAGCGCTGCGCCTCGGCCTGCCCCTCCCGCGCCAGCGGCAGCAGGATGTCCAGCGCAAGACGATAGTCTCCCGCGCGATAGGCGGCGCGACCCGCGTCGAGAGAATTCATCTGGCATTTGTCCGCTGTTCGTGACTGGGCGCGGATCCTAGCGACAGTGACCGCCGCTTAGAAGGCCGGCGCGATCGGGCCGCCCGGGATCAGAGGATCGCCTGCTCGGTCTCGGGGTCGAACAGGTGCAGGTGGTCGAGGTTGAGGGCCACGGTCGCGGTGCCGCCGGCCTCCGGAACCGTGCGGCCCTCGGCCTTGCCGACCATCTCGTGCCCGGCGAGGTCCAGGAACAGGATCGATTCCGGGCCCATCGGCTCGACCACCGAGATGCGGCTGTCGGTCTGCCATCCCGGCGACGCGCCATTGCCGTCGACCAGCACCAGATCGTCCGGGCGGATGCCCATCACCACCGGCCGGCCGTCGCGGAGCCCGTCCGGGCCATTGGCGGGCAGCGGCACCCGAACGTCGCCGCCGATGTCGCAGACCATGCCGTCGCCGGCGGCGGCGATGCGGCCGGGCACCAGGTTCATGGCCGGGCTGCCGATGAAGCCGGCGACGAAGATGTTGGCCGGGTTCTGGTAGACGTCGAGCGGCGTGCCGATCTGCTGGATGTAGCCGTCGCGCATGATGACGATGCGGTCGGCGAGCGTCATCGCCTCGATCTGGTCGTGGGTCACGTAGACGACGGTTGTCCGGACCTGCTGGTGCAGCTTCTTGATCTCGGTGCGCATCTGGTTGCGCAATTTGGCGTCCAGGTTCGACAAGGGCTCGTCGAACAGGAAGACCTGCGGGTCGCGGACGATGGCGCGGCCCATGGAGACGCGCTGGCGCTGTCCGCCGGACAGCTCCGCCGGCTTGCGCTCCAGAAGCTCCTCCAGGCCCAGGACGCGGGCCGCCTCGCGGACCTTTGTGTCGATCTCGGGCTTGGGCAGGCGGGCGGCGCGCAGCCCGAAGGCGATGTTGCGCCACACCGTCATGTGCGGATAGAGCGCGTAGTTCTGGAACACCATGGCGATGTTCCGGTTCTTCGGCTCGACATTGTTGATCAGCCGGTCGCCGATATGAATCTCGCCTTCGGTGATCTCCTCCAGACCGGCGATCATGCGCAGCATGGTCGACTTGCCGCAGCCGGACGGTCCGACCAGCACCACGAACTCGTTGTGCGCGATCTCCAGGTCCAGCCCGTGGATCACCTGCACCTTGCCGAAGCGCTTGACGACATTCCGAATGGAAACGCTGGCCATGTCAGGAACCCCCCACTCCGACGGCGGGCGGACATGCCGAAGCCCCCTCACCCTCCCACGCTACGCGCGGGTTCCTCCCTCTCCCACAAGGGGAGAGGGGTTCAAATGAGCGCCAGAACACACCCCTCTCCCCTTGTGGGAGAGGGAGGGACCCGATGCGAAGCATTGGGAGGGTGAGGGGTCTAACGAACATCATCGCTTGGCAACCTATCGTTTTGCCGATGCCGCTGCCGACCCGGCAGCCCCGAGATATCCGCCGACAGCGGCCGCCAGCACCGTGTCAGCCGAGGCCATGCGGTCTTCGAAGACCGCCAGCGCTGTGGCATGGCCGGCGAGCTGCTTGGCGTAGCCGGCGAGGCTGGCGGCGAGCGCCTTGGGGCCCGGCCCGCCGTACCGCTCGCGCACTGCGATGAAATGCTCCGGCGAGACGAAGCGGCGGAAATCGGCCTCCGACAGCTTGGGCGGCCGGCCGATGGTCTCGTCGAAGGCCTCAGTGACAGCCTCGAACGGCACACTGCTCAGGCTCTCGCCGCGATCAACCACGCGCCGGGCCAGCGTTGCCGCCACCTCATGGGCCTGGCGGAAGGAGATGCCCTCGACCCTGACCAGGCTGTCGGCCAGTTCGGTGATGGTGATGCAGCTCTCGTCGATGTGCCGGGCGACCTTGTCGCCATCGACGCGGACCGCGGCGATCAGCCCGTCGAGCAGCGCCAGGGCCCGGCCGCCGGCCTCGAAGGCGGCGTAGCCGCCGGCCTGCACCTCGGACTCGCTGTCGTTCATGTCGGTGAACGGGGTGTTGTGCATGGTGTTGGTGATGGTGTCGCAATGGCCGGCCGCGGTGGAGAGCAGCAGGCGCAGATGCTCCACCGGCACCGGGTTGCGCTTCTGCGGCATGATCGAGCTGATCTGCACATAGCCGTCGGGCACGTGCAGGTGGCCGGTCTCGAATCCGGTCCACTGGTTCAAATCCTGCACGAAACGGCCGAGATTGAGGAACAGCACCTTCATCGCCGCGTAGAGGCCGGTGACATAGTCGCAGGCGGCGATGCAGCCGTAGGAATTCTCCTGCACCTCGGCGAAGCCCAGAAGCACGGCCATGCGCTCCCGGTCGATGTCGAAGCCGGTGGTGGTGATCGCCGCCGCCCCCATGCTGCAGCGGTCCAGGTCGCGGCCCGCATGCGCCAGCCGGTCGAGATCGCGCAGCAGCACCTCGATCAGGGCCGAGAGGTAATGCCCGAAGGTGGTCGGCTGGGCCGGCTGGCCATGGGTGTAGGCGACGACGATGGTGGCGCGGTTGTCATGGGCGACGGTGATCAGGGTGTCGACCAGATTGGTCAGCCCGCGCAGCAGGCCGGCCAGGCGCTGCTTGAGCAGCATCTTGAAGAGGGTGTGGTCGATGTCGTTGCGGCTGCGCCCGGTGTGCAGCTTGCCGGCGAGATCGACGCCGAGCTTGTCGGTGAGCGCGCCCTCGATGTGGAAGAAGAGGTCTTCCACGCTGCCGTCATAGGTCAGGGCTTCGGGGTCGAAACCGGCCTCGATGGCGCGCAGGGCGGACAGGATCGCCGTCGCCTCGCCCTGACCGAGGATGCCGCGTTCGGCCAGCATCACCGCATGGGCCTTGTTGACCCGCATCAGCGGCCCGGACTGGTGCCGCTTGGCGGTCTCGAAGAGGGGCGCCAGCACGGTGTCCTTGTAGACCGCGGCCGGGAAGGTATCGGAATCGCCGGACATCCGGGTCAGCCCTTCAGGCCGGTCAGCATGACGCCGCGGATGATGTAGCGCTGGAACAGCAGGAAGACGATCAAGGTCGGGATGGTGGCCAGGCTGGAGCCGGTCATGATCAGCTCCCACTGCACCTGGGTCTCCACCGAGAAGGAGGCGAGGCCGACCGGGATCGTATAGAGCTCGGTGCTGTTGGTGACGATGAGCGGCCACAGGAAGGCGGTCCAGTTGCCCAGGAAGACGAAGATCGCCAGGGCCGACAGGGCGGGCGTGACCAGCGGCATCGCCACCTCCCACCAGATCTGGAACTCGTTCAGCCCGTCGATGCGGGCGGCGTCGAGGAAGTCGTCGGGCACGCTCTCGAAGAACTGCTTCATCAGGAAGGTGCCGAAGCCGGTCATGATGCCGGGGAACATGATGCCCCAATAGCTGTCCAGCCAGCCCAGGCTCTGGGACATGAGATACCAGGGGATCACCAGCATCTCGGTCGGGATCATCAGGGTGGAGAGGATTGCCACGAACACGATGTACCGGCCGCGGAACTTGAACTTGCAGAGCGTGTAGCCGACCAGGCTGTCGAAGAAGAGCACGGACGCCGTCGTCGCGAAGGCGATCAGGAAGGAGTTGAGGAACCAGCGGAAAAAGCGCCCGTCGGCGAGCACGTAGATGTAGTTCTCCAGGGTCGGCTCGTTGGGGATCAGGCGCAGGTCGTAGATCTCGTGCGGGTATTTCAGCGAGGTCGAGATCATGAAGACGAAGGGCATGATCATGGTGATCCCGCCCATGGCCAGCAGGGTCCACATGACGATGCGGCCGGGATTGACCGGCTTGCGGAAGCGCCTGGCGGCCACCGGCTCGGCGCGGCTGAGGGCCTCGGCGGTCATCGCTTCCTCAGCAGGTACATCTGCAGCAGCGTGATCACCAGCAGCACCAGGAACAGCACCACGGTCTGGGCCGCCGCATAGCCCATGTCGAAGGCGTCGAAGGCGCTTTCGTAGATGTAGAGCACCATGGGCTTGGTCGAGTTGAGCGGCCCGCCATCGCCTTGCGGCGTCATGTTGAAGACCTGGTCGAAGATGCGCAGGAAGCCGATCGAGCTGATCACCACCAGGAAGATGATGGTGGGGCGGAGCAGCGGGATGGTGATCTCGAACAGGATGCGCCAGGGCCCGGCGCCGTCGATCTTGGCGGCCTCGTAATAGGTGCCGGGGATGGCGCGCAGGCCGGCCAGGAAGATCACGATCTGGAAGCCGAGCCCGGCCCAGATCGCCGGCGCCAGGATCGCCGGCAGCGCCTGGGTGGTGGAGCGCAGGAAGGGCTGCTGCGGCAGGCCCATCGCGGAGAGGATCTGGTTGAAGGTGCCGATCGGCACCGGCTGGTAGAACCAGCGCCAGACCCACGCCATGGCCACCGCCGTGGTCAGGAAGGGGATGAAATACAGCGCCCGGATGGTGCCGTGCAGGAACCGCACCTGGTCCAGGAAATAGGCCACGACGAAAGCGAACAGCAGGCTGATCGGCGTGCCGATGATCAGGTACTGGAAGGTGTTGACGAAGACCTTGCCGAAGGTCTCGTCGCTGAGCAGCCGGGTGTAGTTTTCGAGGCCGATGAAGTTGCGCTCACCGACCAGGTTCCAGTCGGTCAGCGAGATCAGGAAGGATTCGAAGGTCGGATAGAAGCGGATGGTGACGTAGAAGACGATCGGCAGGCTGAGGAACCCCCAGGCCCAGACCGCCCGCTTCTTGCCGATCGGCAACGTCTCATAAAAGGCGCGCATGGCGGGGTCAGTTGCCCCCAGCCGTCATTCCCGCGAAGGCGGGAATCTCGAGCCGGTCCGGCACCGCTGTAATTCCATCGAGATTCCCGCCTTCGCGGGAATGACAACGAGAGGGTGGCGGGAGACGGTGACCCATCGGTTCACATCCGGCCAAGTGCAGGCGCAGCGGCAATCCGGACAACCATACGCCGGGGCCGCCACAGAGGGCGGGCCCCGGCGCAGGATCGCGGCATCACATGGCGCCGTAGAAATCGTCGAGCAGCGCCTGCTCGGCCTCGGCCGCGGCGCGGACCGAGTCCTCGGTGCTGGCACCTTCCAACAGGATGCGGTCGACCATGTCGACCATCATCTGACGCTGTGCCGACTCGTTCACGAACTTGGTCGCCGTGGCGTATTCCAGGCCGCGGATGAACGGCCCGTATTCCGGATGCGCGGTGTTCTCGTCCGTCAGGGCCGCCGCCTGCCGGGCCGGCAGCTCGCCGACCGTCTCCAGCCAGAGCTGCATCGCCTCTTCCGAGGTGATGAAGGCGAGGAACTTGGCCGCGGCTTCCGCCCGCTCGCCCTGGGCCTTCGAGGTGATGCCGTTGACCCAGTAGGAGGAGAAGTTGAACCGCTCGCCGTCGGCATTGGCCGGCAGCTCGGTCACGCCCCATTCCAGGCCGCGCTGGTTGCGCAGGGCGCCCAGGCGGAAGGAGCCGTCGATATGCATGCCGGCACGGCCCGCCTTGAAGGCCGCCTGCGGCTCGTCCATGAAGCCGATCTGGCTGACGCCGTGCTCCTCGATCAGCCCGACATAAAAGTCGAGCGCCATCTGCCCGGCCTCGCTGTCATAGGTGACCTCCTGGCTGTCGCCGGAATAGGGCGCGCCGCCCATCTGCCGCACCAGCACCTCGCGCCACCAGTGATGGTCCTGCGCGGTCATGCCCATGGTGATGCCCACGGCCGTCAAATTGCCGCCGCCGTCGCGCTGGGTCAGCGCCTCGGCATATTCGACCATCTGGTCGAGGGTCTCCGGCGGGCCCTCCAGCCCGGCCTCCTCGAACAGGCGCTTGTTCCAGAACAGCGCCAGCGAGCGCACCGCGGTCGGCATGGCGTAATACTGGCCGTTGATGTTCATGGCCTGGACCATCGGGAAGAACTCTTCCTCGATCTCGGCCGGGTTGAACATGTCGGTCGGCAGCGGCTGCAGCAGGTCGGCCTCGATGTAGTCGTTCAGCCAGCCATAGAAGAGCTGCACCACGTCCGGACCCTCGCCGGCCGGGATCGCCGCGGCCACCTTGGTGCGGTAGTCGGCATAGGGGAAATGGGTGTGGACGACGGTGATGTCCGGGTTCTCGGCCTCGAACTGCTCGATCAGGGCATCGATCGCGTCGACCCGGCCCTGGAAGAAGTATTGCCAGTATTCGATCTCGACGGCCCGCGCCGGGCCGGTGGCTGCCAGCGTCGCGCCGGCCAGCATGGCGGCACCCGTCAGCGCCGCAAATTTACGCTTCATCAGACCCTCCCTTGTTCCTTCGTCGGGTGCGGCAGACCACCGGCCGGCACCTCGGGAACCTTCCCAGAGGGAATGTTTTGCCATCGGCCGCCACTTGTCAATAAATCAATCATATTGAATTAATCGATCTGCTGCGGCATCGTTTCGATCCCTGCCGCTGATCTGCCGGTTCGCCCATGCTGTTGAGCGGAACGAATATCGAGCACACCCGGTCGTTCAATCGCCGCGTCGTCCTGGAGGCGGTGCGCCGGCACGGGCCGATTTCCCGGGCCGAGATCGCCCGGCTGACCTCGCTGACCGCCCAGACCGTGTCGAACATCGCCTCGGAGCTGCAGGAGGGCGGGCTGATCCGCAGTGGCGGCCGGCGGCGTACCGGGCGCGGGCAGCCGCCGGTGGAGCTGTCGATCAACCCGGAGGGCGGCTACACGGTCGGGCTGCAGCTCGACCATCGCCAGCTGAGCGGCGTGCTGGTCAACCTGGCCGGCGAGGTGCGCGAGACCCGGTCCTCGGAGATCGGCCGCGCCGCGCCGGACATCGCCCTGCCCCTGATGGCGAAGACCGTGGAGAGCCTGCTGCGCCGCGCCGATGTGCCGCAGGAGCGGGTGCTGGGGACCGGCGTGGTGATGCCGGGCCCGTTCGACGTGGACAGCCTGACATCGGTCGGGCCGACCACCCTGCCCGGATGGCGCGGCGTCGACCCGGCCGACCTGTTGTCGAAGGCGACCGGGCTGCCGGTGCTGGTGGAGAACGACGCCACCGCGGCGGCGCTGGGCGAGCGGCTCTACGGCGCGGCGAAGCATCTCAAGACCTTCTTCTATCTCTATATCGGGATCGGGCTGGGCGCAGGGCTGATCCTGGACGGCGCGCCCTATCGCGGCGCCTGGGGCAACGCCGGTGAGTTCGGCCATTTCGTCGTGGCGCCCGGCGGTCGGGACTGCTTCTGCGGCAATGCCGGATGCCTGGAGCGCTACGCCTCGCTGCACGCCGCCTTCGAGGCGGTGCGCGAAGCCGGCTGCGATGCCAGGACCATCGACGACCTGGCGGATTTGGCGGCGGCGAACCACCCGGCGATGACCGACTGGATCGAGGCCGCCGCACGGCATCTGCGCCTGGCCCTGAACGCCGTGGAGAACCTGCTGGACCCTGAGGTGATCCTGATTGGCGGCGAGTTGCCCGAGGCGATCGCGCAGAGGCTGATCGAGCGGCTCGAGCCGCTGATGCCCTCGGTCAGTGCCCGCCAGGGACGGCGAACGCCACGCCTGACCAAGGCCATCGCCGGCGTGGAGGCGACGGCCCTGGGTGCGGCCGCGCTGCCGATCTTCGACACCATGAGCCCGAGCTTCAGCCTGTTGTTCAAGACCGGAAACGGTACGACGGCCGGCGAAGCCCGGGCAGACCTGGCGCCCGCGTCATGACCCCGGACCAGCAGCGCATCGCCGCGCAGGCGTCGGCCAGCGCCATCACCCGGCTGTGGGACAGCCTGGTGCCGCTCAAGTCGGTCAACCGCTTCCTGCAGACCGGCGCCCATCCCGACGACGAGACGACCCGGCTGCTGGCGCGGCTGGCCAAGGCGGACGGGGTGCGGCTCGGCTTCGCCTGCGGCGTGCGCGGCGAGGGCGGCCAGAACGATATCGGCACCGAGAGCCGCGCGGTGCTGGGCGTGCTGCGCACCCGCGAGATGGAGCGCGCCGCCGAGACCCTCGACATGGAGCTGTTCTGGCTGAACGAGGAGCTGGAAGGGCCGATCTTCGATTTCGGCCTGTCCAAAACGGCGGAGGAGACCTTCGGCTATTGGGGCCGGGAGCGCACGGTGGAACGGCTGGTGCGGACGATCCGTGCCTTTCGCCCGGACGTGGTGGCGCCGACCTTCCTGGACGTGCCGGGCCAGCACGGCCACCACCGGGCGATCACCCAGGCGACCGAGGAGGCGTTCCACCTGGCTGGCGACGCGGACGCGTTCCCCGAACACGGCCGCGACGGCCTCGCGCCGTGGCAGGCGGCGAAGCTGTACCTGCCGGCCTGGTCCGGGGCCGGTGGCGCCTATGACGACACCGAGCCGCCGCCCAACGCCACGATCACCGTGCCGGTCGGCGGCTTCGACCCGGTGCACGGCGCCACCTATGCCCAGATCGCGCAATGGTCGCGCGCCTTTCACCGCACCCAGGGCATGGGTCACTGGGTCGACGAAGGCCCGGATGCGGTGCCGCTGCACCGGCTGGACTGCGCCATCGAGGCGCCGGAGGACGAGGCCAGCCTGTTCGACGGCCTGCCGACGACGCTCGGCGAGTTGGCAGACCGGATGGACGATGCCGGTGTCGCCGAGGCGATGCGGGCGGCCCATGGCGATATCGACTGGGCGCTGGACGCGTTTCCCGACAACGCGTCCGTGCTGGCCGCGGTGCATTCCGCCCTGGGTGCCGTGCGCCGGGCCGTGCAAGGCCTGGCAACGGCCGGTGACGACGACCGGGAGAGGGCGGCGCATCGCCTGGCGCTGAAGGAGCGTCAACTCTGCCATGCCAGCCGTTGCGCCGCGTTGCTGACGGCCCGGATGGGCTGCGACCGGCCGGTGGTCGCGGCAGGTGATGCGGTCGATGTGACCCTGTCGGCCTATCTCGGCGGGCCGGTGCCGCTGGACGAAGTCTCGCTGTCGATCGCAACGCCGCGCGGCTGGCGGGTCGAGCAGGCCGGCGACGGTCTCGGCCGGTTGGAAACCGGCGAGCGCGCCACCACGGCGATCCGTCTGTCGGTTCCCGAAGACGCGGCGGAGTTCGACCCCTACCAGTTCCGCACACTGCCCCATGGCGGCAACGACCGGGTCCATGGGCTGGTGCGCTATGCGGTCGACGGCGTTTCGGTCGAGACGGTGGTGCAGCCGGACGAACCGCTGGCAGTGCTGCCTCCGGTCGCCACAAGCGCCCAGCCGACGGCGGTCGCCTACAACCTGAACCGCGCCTGGCCGATCACGGTCAGCGTCACGGCCCGGCGCAACGGGCTCGCCGACGGCAGCGATGCGGCCTTGGCCCTGTCGCCGCCACCGGGCTGGCAGGTCTCGCCGGATGCCGTGCCGCTGGCGCTGGGCGATGCCGGCGACACCGGAGCGGCCCGGTTCACCATCGCGCCGCCGGAAGACCTGGCACCGGGGCGCTATGCCCTGCCGGTCACCGTGGATGGCCTGCCCTCGCGGGCCGCGCGCACCATCCGCCATCCCCATATCCGCGCCACCCATGTGGTCACGCCGGCCGAGGTGACGGTGCAGGCGATGTCGGTGGCGCTGCCCGAGCGCCTGCGCATCGGCTATGTCGACGGCGGCTCGGACCGGGTGCATGGCTGGCTGGCGCAGCTCGGCTGCGACGTCACGCTGCTGGACGCCGACGTGCTGAGCGGCGGGGATCTCTGCCAGTTCGACACCATCGTCATCGGCATCTTCGCCTACAAGGCGCGGCCCGACCTGCTGGCCGCCAATGCGAGGCTGAAGGACTGGGTCGCCGCCGGCGGCAACCTGGTGACGCAATACCACCGCCCCTGGGACAATTGGGACCCGGAGACGGTGCCGCCGCATTTCTTGAAGATCGGCCAGCCCTCGCTGCGCTGGCGGGTCACCGACCAGAATGCCGCCGTGACCCATCTGGCCCCGGACCACCCGCTGTTGACCCACCCGAACACCATCACCGCGGAGGATTGGCAGGGCTGGGTGAAGGAGCGCGGCCTTTACTTCGCCGCCGACTGGGCGCCGGACTACACGCCGATCCTGTCCATGGCCGACCCGGGCGAGGCGCCGCTGACCGGCTCCCTGCTCAGCGCGCCGGTCGGCGGCGGCCGGCACACCCACACCAGCCTGATCCTGTATTATCAGATGGACTTCCTGGTGCCCGGCGCGTTCCGCCTGATGGCCAATCTGGTGACGCCGCCCTGAGGCAGCACCACACGGCCGGCCGCTCGCGGACGCGGCGACCGGAACTCCGCCGGACCATGGGCTGCCTACCCGTCGTCGTCATCGTCATCGTCGTCGTCATCCTCATCGTCGTCGTCGTCATCATCGTCACTCACGACGGGCAGCGCGGCCAGGAAGAGGCCTCGCGTGCCATCGGTGAAGGAGGCGCGGAAGGCGACCTGGCCGGAGTCGGAGAGACCGCTGCGCCGACCTTCCTCGTTGCCGGCATCCCCACCGGTGCCCAGATCCGCGGCCGAGACGGTCCGCAGGTCTCCGGGTACGACCTCAATCAGGTCGCCCGGCAATGCGACCGACACGGGCGGCAGCAAACGCGGCTTGAGCCAGACCCCGCCGGATAGATCGAAGGCGACATCGCCGTCACCGTTCAGCGAATGATCGCCCAGGGATGAGAAGGACCCGCGGGCCACCAGCTCCAGGAAGTCCGGCCCGCCGGCCCACAGGCCCAACTGCTCGATGGAGGGCGCGGTGACCGATGCGCGAAAGGCCACGTCCCCATTGCCGCCGAGGACCGGTGGAAACAGCCCGGCGAAGTTGACGCCGGGATCCGTGCCCGGGGCCGAGTCTCCCGTCCGCACGACCAGACTCGGCAGGCTCGGGTCTCCGACCCAGAGATGCGTCGCGGTTGACGTCGAGAGCCTTGAAAGGAAGGCGATCTCACCGGCGTTGTTCAAGGTCGGAGCAAACGGCGCAACATATGTCGTCCCGGGCGGCTGACCGGGAACCTGATCCCCGGAGCGCACCACCAGCCTCAGATTGCCGGGCGTTCCGATCCAGATGCCCCTGTCGTTCCCGAACATCACCCCCGGGCCGGTGATGATGCCCAGGAAAAGCACTTCCCCGGCATCGTTCAGAACAACGTTCTCACGAGACGCGCCCAGGCCGACGAACTCGCGAAACACCACGCCCGGGTCCGTGCCCGGGGCGGGATCTCCCTCGCGGGCGACGAGCTCCAGGTTCGCTGCAAGGCTGCCGAACCAGATCCCGCGATCATTCGCGGAGGTGACGCCCGCACCTCTGACGACGCTGGAAAAGGCCACCTGACCCGCATTGTTCAGGCGAATGGCCGACTGGGGGATACCGATGAAGGTGACGCCCGATGGCGTTCCCGGAGCCTGATCACCCTCTCGCGCCAGCAGGCGGACATTGTCCGGGCTGCCGACCCAGATGCCTTCATCCTCGAAAATGCTCACGCCGATGCCACGAAGCCTCGACGGGAAGGCAACCTGGCCGACATCGTTGGCAACGCTGGTGCCGGGGAACCCGCCGCCGGGTGTGAGGAACGTCGTGCCCGGCTCGGTCTCGGGCGCCGGAAATCCCTCGCAGGCGACAAGGCCGAGGCCGGTCGCCGGACCGACCCACAGACCCTCGTCGCAATCGTTGAACCCGACGGTGCGGAGAAAGGCCCGGAAGGCGATGCCGGTTCCGATCGCGCCGGGGTCGTTGAAGGCGAAGAACGTCGATCCCTCGACGGCGCCCGGGGCTATGTCACCCTCGACCGCCACCGTCTCGATCGTGATGTCCTGCGCGACGGCCCGGCCGCCGGCCAAGACGACGGCCGCCGCGCCGAATGCGAGTGCAAGGACACCTTTCGAGACTCTGAGTCCATTGAGCATGGCTACGTCCTCCCTGCTCGAAACCTCGGGGTTGAGATCGCGGCCAACGGAGCACGAAAAATACCAAGGATGACTCCGGCGGCCCCTCGATAACGCGCTAATCCGACCGGTCCCTCGCAGGCCCTGCCGATACCAATGGAAAGGAGTCACAGTATTCAGCACCCTTGCGGCCCGACACAAGCCCTGGTTGTGAATTTTAGATTAAGTTCCTATCGCTACCTGCGATGCCCTCTGCCGCACTCTTGCGGTCTTGGCGGCGGGGCAGTCCTCCGCTTAAGGTCCGAATTGGCGTCGTCGGCCGTTGGCCGTGCTGTGCCCTCGGCGGCGCGCCGTCACCGACCCCGTGCGACGTGCGATGACGGTCCTGCCCGTCAAGGAGACCCCGTCCCATGCCAGATCAAGGCGAGAACAATCCGGGGCTCGGCATCTTCTTCATCGTGCTCGCCGTGGCCGGCTTCTCCATCAACGACATGTTCATCAAGCAGCTCTCCGGGGATTATCCGCTGCACCAGATGGTGTTCGTGCGCTCGGCGATCGGGATCGGATTCAGCCTCGTGATCCTCCAGTTCGAGGGCGGTTTCCGGCTGCTGCGCACCAGCCGGCCCTGGCTGCATCTGCTGCGCGGGCTGTGCATCGTGGCCGCGAACCTGGCCTTCTTCGCCGCGCTTGCAGTGATCCCGCTGGCGGATGCCACGGCCCTGTTCTTCGTGGGCCCGCTGTTCATCACCCTGCTGTCGATCCCGTTCCTCGGGGAGAAGGTCGGGCCGCGCCGGCTGGGCGCGGTGCTGGTCGGGTTCGTCGGCGTGCTGATCATGCTGCGTCCGGGCGCCGACGCGACCGGTCCGGTGCCCGACCGGACGATCCTGCTGCTGCCGATCCTGGCCGCCTTCGCCTATGCCTGCATGCAGATCCTCACCCGCCGGCTGGCTGCCACCGCGACGGCATCGGCCATGGCGATCTACATCCAGGCCACCTTCATCGTGGTCAGCCTGCTGTTCTGGGCGGTGACCGGCGACGGCCGGTTCCTGGCCGGGGTCGAGAACGAGAGCATGATCTTCCTGCTGCGCGCCTGGGTCTGGCCGGCGCAGGAGCACCTCGCCATCTTTCTCGCGCTCGGGGTGCTGTCGGCGGTGATCGGCTATTCGCTCTCGCAGGCCTACCGCCAGGCCAATGCCGCGACGATCGCGCCGTTCGAATATGTCGCCCTGCCGATGTCGATCTTCTGGGGCTGGGCGGTGTTCGGCGATCTGCCCGACCTCTGGGTGTTCTCCGGCATCGCCCTGATCGCGGCGGCCGGGCTCTACGTCTTCGCCCGCGAGAACCGGAAGGCGCGCCCGATTGCCAGCCGCAGGCCGATGCGACGGCCGTAACCAGCGGAGGCGCGGCACGGCGCTGTGGAGGACGCCCGGGCCGTAGGGTTCGACCGGGACTGGATCAAGGAGAGGGACGTATGGCCACGATTCACGGGTACATCGCCGCCAGCGTGGACGGCTATATCGCGACTGCCGATGGCGGGGTCGACTGGCTGGAAAAATACGGCGACGTCGGCGCCGGGGCGTTCAGCTATGACCGGTTCATTGCTGGCATCCGTACCGTGGTCATGGGACGCGCAACCTATGACGCCATCGCCGGCTTCGACGTCGATTGGCCCTATGGCGAGCAGCGTGCGATCGTGGTGACGTCGCGGCCGATTGAACGGCCGGCAGGGCTCATCGAGACCTGGTCCGACGGGGTGGATGCGCTGGTCGACCATCTCCGGGCGCTGGATGACGGCGATGTCTGGATCGTTGGCGGCGGCCGGCTCCAACAGGCGTTCATCGAGCGTGGCGCGTTGGACAGCCTGGCCTTGTTCATCGCGCCGGAACTCCTTGGCGGCGGCATCCCTCTGTTTCCGCCAAACGGATTCGCGCGGCCCGCGACGCTGGTCTCTTCCGAGACGCTGTCGGCCGGCTTCGTCCGGATCCTCTACGAATTCGGCGACAGGGCCGCCGGCTAAGCGACGGTCACCCGCCGAAGCGCTGGATCAGGTCCTGGACCCGCTGCTGGCGGTCGTAGTTCAGCCGGTAGATCAGGAAGCGGTCGTAGCGGGCGTGGTAGCCGCTCACGGATTTCAGGAAATCGTCGAGCCAGGCGGCGAAGCGGTCCTGGCCGACAAACTGGAAATGGCCGTAGTTGGCGTCGAAATAGCGGTAGGTGTCCCGGCCGCCCTCCCGATCCTTGTGCACGGCGACGCCGTGGCCGCCGCCCTTGCGCTTCAGGCTGATGTAGAGCGGGCCGTCATGGTCGGCGGCGGCCTGGGCGATGGCGTGGCCGTTCGGCTTGAACGGGCAGTTCTGGAACTGCTTGTAGGAGAAGCCGTAAGCGGCGAGCAGGGATTTGAGCCCGGCGCCGTCGCGGTACAGGCTCTGTTCCTTGCTGGCGCGCCAATGGGCGATGCCGTCCAGCCGCGAGGTCTGCTTGTCGTAGACGAAATCCATGTCGGTCATGCGCAGGCTGGCCCAATGGGTCGCCAGGGCGGCGCAGTAGCCGTTGTACTTCGCGTTGTCGCCATCGGTGGCAATGCGGCTCGGCAGCGTCCGGCCCCAGGGGCCCGGCTGCGTCAGCACCGGCGACTCGCTCTGCCGGAATCGATAGACCAGCTCTCCGCTGGCCTTGGCCGTTTCCCATACATTCATCGCCGACTCTCCCCATTTGCGGTCCTGCATTCGGCCCCATGGCCTGCGGCGGAACCTGAAGGGGTAGCAAGGCGGCACCCCGATCTGCTGTGATCGCCCTCACACCGGACCGGCGGACGCGGCGAATTCGGAGGCCGCATGGGACCGCGGCGTGTTGCGCAGCCGAGCCGATTCCGCATACGATAGGATGAAAGAAAAACGATTTTCCTGGGGAGGCGAAATGGGGTCCAGCGCGGCTGAGCGCTCGGGGTCCGGCGTGGGCGGGCAATGTCCGATCTGAGGATCGCCGGGCTGAGCAAGTCCTTCGGCGATGTCGCCGCGTTGCGCGGGCTCGACCTGTCCGTCGCGGCCGGCGAATTCTTTGCGATCCTGGGGCCGAGCGCCGCCGGCAAGACCACCACCCTGCGCAGCATCGCCGGGCTGGAGCGCCCGGATGAAGGCCGCGTGCACTTCGCCGGCCGCGACATCACCGACGATCCGGTGCAGGGCCGCGACATGGCGATGATCTTCCAGACCTTCGCCCTCTACCCCCATCTCAGCACCCACGACAACCTGGCCTATCCCCTGCGCGAGGCCGGTCACGACCGCGGCGCGGTGGCAAGCCGGGTGGCGGAGATCGCCGAGATGCTGCGCATCTCGCACACCCTGAGCCGCAAGCCCAACACCTTGTCCGGCGGCGAGCAGCAGCGCGTCGCGATCGGCCGGGCGCTGATCCGCCGGCCGAGCCTGCTGCTGCTGGACGAGCCGCTGACCAATCTCGACGCCAAGCTGCGCCACGACACCCGGGCGGAGTTCAAGCGGCTGCACCGGGAGCTGGGCATGACCATGGTCTATGCCACCCCGGACCAGCTCGAGGCGCTGACCATGGGCGACCGGGTCGCGGTGATGCGCGACGGCGCCATCGTCCAGACCGACACGCCGGAGGCGCTGTACCAGTCGCCTGGCGACCCGTTCGTCGCCACCATGGTCGGCGCGCCGACCATGAACCTGATCCCGGCCACCCTTGGCCGCAATGGCGGCGGGCCGGTGATCGCGCTGCCCTTCCAGGATGTGGACGGCGCACGCTGGGCGACGCCGCTGGGCGACGCGGCCGCCGGGACCGAGCTGATCTTCGGCATCCGGCCGCATGACCTGACGCCGGTGCGCGGCGACGCGGCGGGGCCGACCTTCCGCGCCCGGGTGCATTTGACCGAACCGCTGGGCGACGTCACCATCCTCGATCTGGACGCCGCCGGCACGCTGTTGAAGACCGTCCTGCCCGAGGACGAGGCGGTCGCCTATTCGGTCGGCGACGAGTTGGATGTCGGCTATGCGCTGGCCGACGCGCATCTGTTCTTCCGCGAGACGGGGGTGCACATCGACTGAGGCAGAATGCCGCCGGTCGGCGGAGTTGGGACCCGCGCCACCGGCGCGATACACAGAATGAAACAAAGGGAGGAGACAAATATGACCATTCGAAGCATTCGGTTGCCCGGCGCCCTTCTGGCCGGCAGTGCGCTGGCCGTCGGGGCCCTGGCCCTGCCGGTTTCGGCCTCGGCGGAGGACATCGTGCTCCGCATGGCGGCACCGGACTGGCCGCCGACCCGCTTCCTGCAGGAAGAGGCCGATCGCAGCTACACCGCGCCGAGCGGCAACAACGTCCGGCTGGAGATCGACTTCATCCCCTGGCCGAGCTTCTACGAGCGGGTCGCCGCCTCGCTGACCTCCGGCGAGGAGAAGTACCAGATGCTGGTGACCGACAGCCAATGGCTGGGCGCCTTCATCGAGGGCGGCTACTACATGAAGCTCAACGACTTCATCGACGAGGATCCCGAGCTGCAGGCGCTCATGGAGGACCTGCATCCGGCCCTGGTGGCGGCCTATTCGACCTATCCGCACCGGTCGGAGAACTATTACGGATTCCCGCAGATGCCGGACACCTATGTGACCTGGTACCGCAACGACCTGTTCTGCCATGACGGCGAGCGGGCGGCGTTCCAGGCCGAGTATGGCCGGGTCCTGCCCTGCACCTATGAGGAATGGGAAGACGTCGACTGGGATACCTGGGAGATGATCGGCCTGCACTTCCGGCGCGAGGCCGGCGAGCCGCTGGGCGATGGCGTGGCCGAGGACGATTTCTACGGCGTCGCCTACCAGGCCGGTAAGGGCTACGACTTCTCCACCATGGCCATCAACGCCTTCTTCTGGCAATGGGGCGGCGGCATCTGGGACGAGACCAAGGAGCCTGACGGACCGGCGCTGGGCGTGGTCAACTCCAACGAGAACGTGGCCGCCTTCGACCGCTATCTGGAGATCCTGAGCCTGGCGCCGCCGGCCTACCAGACCGGCCAGATGGACATCTTCCAGATCCAGGAGCTCTACATGCAGGGCAAGGTCGGGGCGATCATCAACTGGGTCGGGCTGGGCGAGCCGGTGCTCGATCCCAGCACCTCGCAGGTCGCCGACGTGTCGAGCTTCGGTGTGGCGCCGGGCCGGCGCATGCCCGACGGCTCCATCGACCGCTGGGCCAATATCGGCGGCCAGCCCTTCGTGCTGACGACCTGGAACAGCGACGAGGTGATCAGCGAGGCGCTGGACCTGGTGAAGTGGTGGCTGTCCGAGGACGTGCAGGTCAAGTTCGCCCAGAATGGCGGGCAGAGCGGCCTGCAGAGCGTCATGGCACGTGACGACTATGCCGAGTTCCGTCCCTGGAACGAGGCCCATGTCGCCATGCTGCCCTGGCAGCGCGACGTCTGGCACATCCCCGAGTTCTTCGAGCTGCTGACCCAGCAGCAGGAGGAGTTCGACAAGGCGATCACCGGCCAGATCTCCGCCAAGGAGGCGCTGGACGCAGTAGCCGAGTTCCAGGACGAGGTACTGCGCGACGCCGGTCGCATCGAGTAACTCGTTCGGGCGCGGGGCCACGGAACGGTCCCGCGCCCGATCATTTGAGGACAGCAACGGCACGGTTGGTGGCGTTGCTTGCGCACGTTGCGGTTACGACGGTGAAGATGGATACACCCCCCTCACCCTCCCACGGCTTCGCCGCGGGTCCCTCCCTCTCCCGCGAGGGGAGAGGGGCATCAAATCGAGCCGGCTTGCCTGGATCCCTCTCCCCTCGTGGGAGAGGGAGGGGCCTGACCGGCGCAGCCGGTTGGGAGGGTGAGGGGGATTCTCTCCGCCCGTACGGGGCATGCCGGCGCGATGGACTGATGCCGATGCCGCAATCCCCCAGCACTGGAATGCCGCATGCCCACCGATAGAGCCGTCGGGGTGCCCGCCGCACAGCCCCGGAGTGCCAGCGGGTTCTTTGCCTGGATGATGGCGCCGGAGCGGCGCGGGCCGTATCTGGTGGCGCCGGCCATCATCGTGCTGTTCGTGATGAACATCTTCCCGCTGATGTGGTCGTTCGGACTCAGCTTCTACCGCTACCGGGCCAACCGGCTGGCGCCGCCCGACTTCGCCTGGTTCCGCAACTACGAGCGCATCCTGACCGACGACACGGTCTGGGAGCGGTTCCAGACGACGGCGGTCATCGTCGCCTCCAGCGTGCTGCTGCAGCTGATCATCGGCTTCCTGCTGGCGCTGCTGTTCGAGAAGGAATTCCCGCTGCGCCGCATCCTGCTGATGCTGGTGCTGACCCCGATGATGCTGTCCTTCGTGGCCGTCGGGGTGTTCTTCAAGCTGTTCTACGAGCCGACCTTCGGCCTGCTGAGCCAGACAATCAGCAGCTTCACGGGCGAGCCCTTCGTGCTGCTGTCGACGCCGGCCGGCGCGCGCATCGGCATCATCATCGCCGATGCCTGGATGTGGTCGCCCTTCGTCATGCTGCTGGTCTTGGCCGGGCTGGTCAGCGTGCCGAAATACCTCTACGAGGCGGCGGAGATCGACCGAGCGTCGTGGTGGCGAAGATTCACCACCATCACGTTCCCCTATATCCGCAGCCTGCTGCTGCTGGCGATCCTGTTCCGCACCATCGAGACCTTCAAGCTGTTCGACGTGGTCTACCTGATCACCGAGGGCGGCCCGGGATCATCGACCGAGACCATCGCGGTCTATGTCTATCGGCTGGCCTTCCAGTTCTTCCGCACTAGCCAGGCGTCGGCGCTCGGCTACATCCTGCTGTTCGTCGTGATCGTGCTGACGAACCTGTACCTGTACATCATCAAGACCAGACAGGCGGAACCGTGATGGCGAGACGACGCGAGAAGCGGATCGGCAAGGCGGGCTGGGGCTGGACGGCCTTCGCCGGGGTGATCAGCCTGATCTATTTCTTCCCGGTCGCCTGGATCATCATGACGGCGTTCAAGACCCGTCCGGATGCGCTGGCGACGCCGCCGAAATTCTTCTTCCAGCCGACCCTGGACAATTTCGTGCGGGTGTTCTCGCGCGCCGCCGTCGGCGCTGATCAGGCCTTCGACACCGGCTTCGGCCTGTTCTTCTTCAACTCGATCTTCATCGCCGGGGCCAGCGTGGTGCTGGCGCTGATCATCGGCACCCTGGCGGCCTATGGCTTCTCCCGCTACCCGCTGCGCGGCAACGACACCTATCTGTTTATCATCCTGACGACGCGCATGTTGCCGCCGATCATCGTGATCATCCCGATCTTCCTGATGTTCCGGGTGACCGGGCTGAGCGGCACCTATTTCGGCATCATCTTCCTCTACACCGCGTTCAACCTGCCGTTCTCGATCTGGATGATCAAAAGCTTCTTCGACGAGTTGAACCGCGACGTGGAGGACGCCGCGCGCATCGACGGCAGCTCCGATGCCAAGGTCTTCTTCCGAATATGCCTGCCGCAGATAAAGGCGGGGCTTGCGGCGACGGCGGTCTTCGCGCTGATCCTGACCTGGAACGAGTTCCTGTTCGCGCTGCTGCTGACCGGGACCGAGACCCGGACCGTGCCGGTCGCCATGGCGCGCACCATCGGCGGCGAGATCGGCGTCGACTGGGGCCTGCTGGCGGCGATCGTCAGCCTGTTCCTGATCCCCGTCTTCATCGTCACTTTCGCGCTCCAGCATCAATTGCTGCGCGGCGTGACCTTCGGCACGATCCGGAATTAGGCGGCCGCGATGTCGGACATCAAGCTTGTCAAGCTGACCAAGCACTTCGGCGACCTGACCGCGGTCAACCAGGTCGATCTGGAGGTCGAGGCGGGTGAAGTGGTCTGCCTGCTGGGGCCGTCCGGCTGCGGCAAGACCACGACGCTGCGCATGATCGCCGGGCTGGAATTCGCCAGCGCCGGCGACATCCTGATCGGCGGCGAGCGGGTCAACGATCTGGCCGCCCGCGACCGCAACGTCGCCATGGTGTTCCAGTTCTACGCCCTCTACCCCAGCCTGACGGTGGCGGAGAACCTCGCCTATCCGCTGCATGCCGAGCGCATGGACAAGGCGGAGATCGAACATCGCGTCGCGCGCGTCGCCGAGATCCTGCATATGGGCGAGGTGCTGCACCGCAAGCCCAACCAGCTCTCCGAAGGCGAGAAGCAGCGGGTGGCGGTCGGCCGCTCGATCATCCGCGACCCGACCTGCTTCCTGTTCGACGAGCCGCTGAGCCGGCTGGACGTGCAGCTGCGCGAGACCATGCGCGGGCAGATCCGCGAGGTGCTGTCGGGGCTGAACAAGGCGACGGTGATCGTCACCCATGACCAGCTCGAAGCGCTGACCATGGCCGACCGCATCGCGGTGATGCGCGACGGCATCATCGAACAGGTCGCCAGCCCGCACGACATCTTCACCCGCCCCAGCAATCTGTTCGTCGCCGGCTTCATCGGTACGCCGCAGATGAACCTGCTGCCGGCCAATATCGACGGGCCGGAGAAGGGCGGCGTGAAGTTCCGCACCGGCGACCAGCAGATCGTGCTGAACGTCGAGCCCGCCGTCGCCAAGCTCCCGCCCGGCAGCTTCGTCACCCTCGGCATCCGGCCGCGCAATTTCGAGCTCGCGTCGGAGGGCGACGACACGACGCTCGCCGCCGCCGTCGACCTGGTCGAGCCGATGGGTGCGGAGACCCTGATCCACCTGATGGAGGACGGCCGCGACCTGCGCGCCGTGGTCGATCGGCGGATAGCCGTGAATGTCGGCGGCCACGTCCACCTGCGCAGCCGCGAGGGCCGCGCCCATGTCTTCGACAATTCCGGGCAATTGGTGCGCTGATGACCGAACCGACGACCGAGCAGGGCATGAGCCGGAAGCAGGCGCGGACGATCGAGTTCTCGATCATCGGCCTGTGCATCCTGGCGCTGATCTTCGTCTTCCAGCCGCTGTCGATCACGCTCTACGGCATCGGCGCGGTGGCGGTGATCGTCGGCGGGCTGGCCTTCAACCTGGTGCCGATGTGCCGGCCGGGCGCGCCGCTGCGCGGGCTGGTGAAGGCCGGGCTGATCGTGCTGACCATCCTGTTCGTGGTGATCCTGCTCGCGCTGGGCGCCACCGAACTCTACAAAATCTATCTCGCCAGCAATTGACGAGGTGTCGACGAGGGAGGGAATCATGTCGGCTACTCTGTTCACCAACGTGACGATCATCGACGGGTCGGGCGAGGCGCCGTTCGCCGGCGAAGTGCTGGTCGTCGGCAATCGCATCAAGACCGTCTCGCGGGAGCACGGCGCCATCTCGGCCGACGGCGCGGAGGTCGTCGACGGGATGGGCGCGACGCTGATGCCAGGCATGGTCTGCGCCCATTGCCACATCACCTTCGCCAACACCTCGACGCTGGAGGCGCTGGGCGAGATCCCGACCGAGGAGCATGTGCTGCTCTCGGCGCGCAACGCCAAGAAGTACCTGGATCACGGGTTCACCAGCATCAACTCCATGGCCTCGGCCAAGTCGCGGCTGGACATCGTGATCCGCAACGCCATCAACAACGGCGAGCTTCCGGGACCGCGCATGCTGGCGGCGACGCCGGAGCTGACGGTCAGCAGCGGCCTGGGCGACGTGCGGCTGCTGCACATGAAGCGTGACAGCTTCGCGATCATCTGCGACGGCCCCGACGAGTTCCGCCGCGAGGCCCGGGTGATGGTCCGCGAGGGCGTCGACACCCTGAAGATCAACCCGTCGGGCGACGAGTTCGTGCCGCATGCCAAGGCCGAGCACACAGTGATGACCGAGGCGGAGATCGCCGCCGTCGCCGAGGTCGGCCACGCGGTCGGCCTGCGCATCGCCGCCCATGCCCGCAGCGCCAATTCGGTGAAGCTCTCGCTCAAGCACGGGATCCAGCTCATCAACCACGCCACCTTCGCCGACGAAGAGGCCCGGGACATGCTGGAGGAGGCCAAGGATTGGTGCTTCGTCATGCCGACCCTGGGCATCACCTACGCCACCGCCTATGAGGCGGGCGACTGGGGCATCACCCCGGAGGTCGCCGAGCATCTCGGCATGCCGCGCGAGTTCCGCATGGGCGTGGAGAACATGAAGGACCTGAAGAAGCGCGGCGTGCGGGTGCTGCCGAGCGGCGATTACGGCTTCGCCTGGAACCCGACCGCCCATGACGCCCGCGACCTCGCACTCATGGTCGAGCATATGGACTTCACGCCGATGGAGGCACTGGTCTCGATCACCAAATGGGGCGGCGAGCTGATGATGCATCCGGGCGAGTTGGGGCTGATCACCGAAGGCGCGCTGGCCGACATCCTGCTGGTCGACGGCGACCCGCTGAAGGATCTGTCCATCCTGGTGGGACCGGACAAGCTGCGTGCAATCATGAAGGACGGCAGCTTCCACAAGGCCCCCGACCCGCACGCCGACAGCGTGCGCGAGGCGGCGGAGTGAGGTTGCCAGGGAAGTCTTTCTGAAGACCCCTCACCCTCCCGCTTCGCGGGTCCCTCCCTCTCCCACACGGGGAGAGGGAACCAATCCGCAGGCACCTGATTTCCGCCCCTCTCCCCTCGCGGGAGAGGGAGGGACCCGCGCGATAGCGTGGGAGGGTGAGGGGGCTCGATAAAGTCGCATGCCAAAGGCATTCAATAGAGAGGGCAAAGATGGCGCATGATGTTGCCTGTGTCGGGCTGACGATCCTGGATGTGCTGGGGCGGCCGGTCGAGCGCATCCCGGATGGCGGCAATGTCGACTTCATCGACGAGATCCGGCTGACGGTGGCGGGGACGGCCGCCGGCACCGCCATCGACTGCGCCAAGCTGGGGCTGAAGACCCTGGCGGTGGGCGCCGTGGGCGACGACGAGAAGGGCGATTTCGTGGTCGACACCTATCGCCGCTTCGGGGTGGAGACCTGGGCCGTCAAGCGCACCAAGGACGCGCCGACCTCGGCCACCATCCTGAACGTGCGGCCCAATGGCGACCGGCCGGCCCTGCACGTGCGCGGCGCCTCCGACCATATGTGGATCGACGATGCCGACGTGCCGCCGATCTGCGACGGGCAATTCGTGCACATGGGCGGCACCGGGTTGTTGAACCGCTTCGACGGGCCGCCGACCGCGGCGTTCCTCCAGAAGGCCAAGGCGGCCGGCTGCACGATCACCTTCGACCTGATCGCCCCGACGCCCAACACCATGGAGATCGTCGGCCCCTGCCTGCCGCATATCGACTACTTCATGCCCAGCATGGAGGAGGCGGAGGTGATCTCCGGCCTCTCCGACCCGGCGGAGATCGCCGCCTTCTTCCACGATGCCGGTGCGGCCGCCTGCATCTTCAAATGGGGCGCGAAGGGTTCGTACTTTTCCACGCCGAACGGGCATGAGCGCATCCCGGCCCAGCGCTTCGAGGTGACCGACACGACCGGCTGCGGCGACGCCTATTGCGCCGGGTTCATCGCCGGGCTGAAACAGGGCTGGGAGCCGGTCAAGGCGTGCCGGCTGGGCACCGCCGCGGCGGGTCTCGTCTCGACGGGGCTGGGGTCGGATGCCGGCATCATCGACCTCGACCACACCATCGAGGTGATGGAGAGCTATCCGATTCTGGAGTGAGCCTCACCGTATTCGTCATTGCGAGGAGCGTAGCGACGCGGCAATCCAGTCTGTCGGCAAGCAGTGGATTGCCGCGTCGCCTTCGGCTCCTCGCAATGACGCCGGATGGGTGGGCTAAGCCTGCGAGAACATCGCGCAGTCGGCCGGGTGGTCGACGAGGCGGGCGAGTTCGTCGTCAAGGTCGAGGATCGTGACAGAGATGCCGCCCATCTCCAGGGAGGTGACGTAGCTGCCGACCATCGATCGGTGGATCGTCGTGCCGAGATCGTCCAGGCGCTGGCGCACCCGGCGGAAGGCAATGTACTGCTCCATCAGGGTGGTCGAGCCGAGGCCGTTGACCAGCACCGCGACCCGGTGGCTGGCGCCGAGCGGCATCTCGGCCAGGATCATGTCGAGCATGTCGTCGATCACCTGGTCGGCCGGCTGCAACGGTCCGCGCCGCACCCCGGGCTCGCCATGGATGCCGAGGCCGATCTCCATCTCGTCGGGGCCGAGGGTGAAGCTGGGCTCGCCGGTCTGGGGCAGCGAGCAGGGCTCCAGCGCCACACCCATGGTCAGGCAGGCATCGTTGGCCTTCTCGGAAACGGCGACCACCGCGTCCAGATCGTAGCCCTGGTCGGCGGCGGCCCCGGCCACCTTGAAGACGAACACGTCGCCGGCGACGCCACGGCGGTCGGCGCGCTGGTCCGGCGGCGCGGAGGCGACGTCGTCGGTGACCAGCACGGTCTCGACCCGGATGTCGTCCATCTGGCACATCTCGGCCGCCATATCGAAGTTCATCACGTCGCCGGCGTAGTTGCCGTACATGTAGACGACCCCGGCCCCGGCATGGATCGCCTTGGAGGCCTCGTAGATCGGGTCCGGCGGCGGCGAGGCGAAGACGTTGCCGACCGCGACCGCGTCCGCCAGCCCCTTGCCGACATAGCCGATGAAGGTCGGCTCGTGCCCGGAGCCGCCGCCGATCAGGATCCCCACCTTGCCGGCGACCGGCGCGTCGGCCCGCACCACCGCGCGCGGATGGCTGTCGAGCCGGCGCAGATGGCCGGAATGGGCGGCGATGATGCCGTCCACCATCTCGTCGATCACCGCGTTGGGATCGTTGATCAGCTTCTTCATCTCAGCACGTCCCCCATCCATTGTGCCGTTCGACTTGCCGCCAGCCTAGTGCATTCCCCGGCCACGGGGAATCCGCCTCGCGGCTTCGCCACGCCGGCGAATGCGCATACACTTGCCGCCAAACAGGGGTTGGGGAGGACGCCATGACCATCACGCCGCCGCAGTTCGCCGACGTGCTGCGCCATGTCGGGCGCGCCATCGAGGCGGAAAAGGACCGGTTCTCCGAGCTGGACCGGGCGGTCGGCGACGGCGATCACGGGGTCAGCCTGTCACTGGGCTGGAACGCGGTGCTGGAGGCGCTCGACGAGCTGCCGGCGGAGACCGGCTTCGCCGAGATCTGCATGGCCTCCGCCCGCTCCTTCCTGAACGCCGTCGGCGCCTCCTGCGGGCCGCTCTACGGCACCGCCTTCATGCGCGGCGGCATGGTCCTCAAGGGCAAGGAGGCCGCCGACCGCGATGCGCTGGTGGCGTTCCTGGAGGCGGCCGGCAACGGCATCCGCGACCGCGGCAAGGCGGAGCCCGGCGACAAGACCATGCTGGACGCCTGGCTGCCCGGCATCGCCGCCCTGACCGAGGCGCGCGACGCCGACCGCCCGCTCGCCGATTGCCTGGCCGCCTGCGCCGAGGCCGCCGGGCAGGGCATGGAGGCCACCAAGGACATGCAGGCCAAGAAAGGCCGGGCCGCCCGGCTGGGCGACCGGTCGGTCGGCCATATCGATCCGGGCGCCGCGTCCAGCGCGGCATTCCTGAAGGCATTTGCCGAGGGTGTGGCGGCGCAATCCGGCTGATCGGCCGGGCCGGCGGTTCAGGCTCTGTTAGTGGCGCGTTAATGCTGCGTTCATGGAGTCGGCGCGCCGGGGCCCTTACACTAGCAACGCATGTTCAAGACCAAACTGACCGCCGCGTTCGCCGCGCTGTTGGCGATGCTGTTGCTGCTGGCCGGCTCGCTCTATTGGAGCATGAGCCAGGTTGACCGGCTGGTCGAGCGCGCCGAACTCGCCCACATGGAGCTGGAGACCTACCTCTCGCTCTCCGCCGAAACCTATCGCATGTTCAAGCAGTTCCGCCGCATCCTGCTGGACGAGGGCGGCGAGGCGACCGACGAGGTGGACGAGTATCGCCGGCGGCTGGAGCGGCGGATCAGCGAGTTGCGGGTGCAGATAGCCTCTGAGGCCGCGTTCATCGGCAGCAGCGCCGAGAACGAGGCGGTGCAGGAACAGGAACTGGCCCGGCTGGCGGCGCTGACCGAGGAGATCTCGCAGGCGCTGGGCGACGTGGCCGAGGCGCAGCGCCTGTTCGAGGCGGGGCAGCGCATCGAGGCCGCCGCCTTCCTGTCCGACGTGCTGGTGCAGCGCATCGACGGCCGGGTCGGGCTGCTGATCGACGAGGCCGTCGCGGCCGAGCGCGCCCAGGTCGACGCGGCGGAGGCGGCCACCAACCGGCTGACCGGGCGCATGGTCCTGTTCGCCGAGATCGCGGCAGTCGTCGGCGTGCTGCTGGTGGTGCTGGCGATCACCATGCTGCTGAAGGGGCTGTCCCGGCCGCTGGACGCGCTGACCGAGGGCACCCGGACCCTGGCGGCCGGCGACCTGTCGCACCGCATCGCGGTGCGCGGCGGCGACGAGTTCGCGCAGCTCGCCGAGCGCTTCAACGACATGGCCTCCGATTTGGAACGGCAGCGCCGGGCGCTGGAGGCCGCACAGCGTGGGCTGGAGATCAAGGTCTCGGAACGGACCGAGGAGTTGCGCCGCGCCAATGAGACGCTGAAGCAGACCGACCGCATCCGGCGCAACTTTTTCGCCGAGATCAGCCATGAGCTGCGCACGCCGCTGACCGTGATCCGCGGCGAGGGCGAGGTGTCGCTCTATGGCGGCGGCGAGACCACCTGCGAGGAATACCGCGAGTCCATTCGGCGCATGATCGAGCAGGCCGAACATCTCGGCAAATTGGTCGACGACCTGTTCCTGATCGCGCGATCCAGCGCCGGCGTCGCCAATCTGCGCGCCAAGGAGGTGGCGCTGTCGGAGCTGGCCCGGGAGGTGTGCGGCGATGCCGGCGTGCTGGCGGCGCCCAAGGGCATCGACATCTCCATGGCGATCGACGACGAGGCGATCACCGTGCTGGGCGACCGCCGGCGTCTGCGCCAGCTGATGCTGATCCTGCTGGACAACGCCATTCGCTATTCGCCGGAGAAGGCCGACGTGTCTGTGGCTTTGCAAAACGGCCACGACGCTGTCACGCTGACCGTCGCCGATCACGGCTCGGGGATCGCCAAGAAGGATCTGACCTTCGTCTTCGACCGCTTCTATCGCGGCGCGCAGGGGCAGCGCATGGCGCCGGAAGGGTCGGGGCTGGGTCTTCCGCTGGCCAAGTCGATCGCCGAGGGCCATGGCGGCGAGATCGCCATCGACAGCGTCGAGGGCGACGGCACCACCGTCACCGTGCGCCTGCCGGCGCTGGCGGAGGCGGACGGGCCCAATGGCGGCGGAGAGGTCGAGACCGCGTAATGAGGCTGTTGCTGGTGGAGGACGATGAGCGCATCGTCGAATTCCTGAGTCGTGGGCTCGACTCCAAGGGGTATTCGGTCGATGTCGTGAATTCCGGCCCTGAAGGGCTGGAATACGGCCAGTCGGACGCCTACCGGGTCATCGTCCTCGACCTGATGCTGCCGGGCATGCATGGCCGCGAGGTCTGCCAGCAGCTCCGCGTCGCCGGCGTGCGCACGCCGATCCTCATGCTGACCGCCATGGACGCGTTGGAGGACGTGGTCGAGGGGCTGCGCCTGGGCGCCGACGACTACATGACCAAGCCGTTCTCCTTCGTGGAGCTGCTGGCCCGGCTGGAGGCGCTGGCCCGGCGCGGCGGCGACTATGCGATCAAGCCGAGCCGCCTGGCCGTGGGCGACCTGGTGTTCGACCGGGAGACCCTGGAGGTGTGGCGCGGCGACGACGCGATCCAGATGACCTCGAAGGAATTGGCATTGCTCGAGCTGTTGATGACCGCCTCGGGCAAGGTGGTGAGCCGGGCCCAGATCCTGGAGAATGTCTGGGGCGCCTCCTCCGACCCGCTGACGAACGTGGTCGACGTCTATATCCGCCGCCTGCGGGCGAAGATCGACGGCGAAGACGGCGCCTCGTGGATCACCACGATCCGGGGTCGTGGCTACCGGATGGTGGCACCGGCAACGGGCGGACCGCCGGGACGTATTGCCGACGCCTGACGGTGCGCCGCGCCAGAGCAGCCAGCAGATTGCCGTCGGGCCGGGACCATGCCTATCGTACGCCGATCGACACTCAGACCGGGCAGCAGAGATGCGAGTCACCCCGCTGGTATTGGCCGCCGGCCTGATTGCCGTCGCCGCCGTGCTGGCTCTGCGCCCCGACCAGGGCGAAGCCGAGCGACCGATCGCCGCCTGGTCCGGCGCCGCCATGTCGGCCTAGCGGTATTCCGCATTCCTTGAGAGCGGCGAGCGGGCGCGGCTGTGGTGGTCGCTGAGCGACTTTCTCGAACGCGGGATGCCGTATGACCAGGTCATCCGCGTCCTCGGACCGCCGGATGACGTGTGGACCCTGGCGCGGCTGAGGACCGAACGCGCTGGCGCCTATCAGGGAGCCGATGCCTGCGTCTGGTACAAGATGGGACGCCAGGTCTGGGAAGATCCGGGCGATTTCAACGTCGTGGAGATCTGCTTCTCGCAGGACAGGAAACTTGCATTCTGGGCCGGTCTCGGGCTCCGGGACACCGACCCGATGGCGGACTTCAGGGACACCCGTACCGATCAGGACCCCTGGTCGAATTGATCGCGCCGGGACCGGTCCGGGCTGAATGCAACGGACTTTCGAGACCGTGCCGGATCGCCGGTGACGCGGTCAGCCGCCCGCCGCCGCCTCGCGGTCGAAGGCCAGGATGTCGCGGCGCAGGATTTCGAAGCGCTTCTCCACCTCGCGTCCGAACAGCGGGTCCTCGGGGTTGCTGATCCGCATGGCGATGTCGGCCCAGTCCTGGCTGGTCAGCGCCCGTTCCGCCGCCGGCAGGAAGACCGCCTCCTCGCCCTCCATGTGGCGGCGCTGGGACCGGATGAACTCGGCCGCCAGCCCGCTGACGCGCTCGCGCGGCAACTCCTCCTCGCCCAGCACGTCGCGGATCGTCTCGATGAACTGGTTGGTCAGGTCGGCCAGCGCCGCGTGGCCCTTCTCCAGCTCTCCGACCTTCTCGGCACCGGCCGGGTCGCGCCGGCGCAGCCGGTCGAGGATGAGGTCCTCCTTGGGATGATGCCAGCGATCCGACCAGTCGCGCAGATACTCCACCACGCCGAGCATGATGTCGTAGTCCGGCCGCTGCCCGGAGTCGAAGATCGCGACCTGCCGCTCCAGAAGGGTGAGCAGCTTGGCCATGTTGACGTGCTCCTGCCGAAGAGAGTCGATGGCGGCTGGCATGTCGGTCCCTCCTGCGATGTCCGCGCACAGCGTAGCGATGCGCGGCCACCGGGGGATTGACCTGGCTCAACGCGGGCGGATGTTCGGCACCCCATGCTGGCCGTTGCCGGCAACCGGCTCGATCGAGGCCGGCTCGCCGCCGGGCAGGACCTCACAAACATTTGACAAACAACAGGAAAATACCCTGTTTCCACGATATGGAAATGCTTTCAGGATTCTTGGACCTTTGCTTCGGACCTCGCTAGGATGGTCCGTCGATCGCAACCGGCCGCCCTTTGGCCGAAGCCGGGTCGGACCGTCGGGTTCATCCGAGGAGGTGATTGAAGTCGTTGATATAGCGTGATTTTTCAGCGGCGGACCGCGGCCGGGTTTGCGGGCCGTCGGCAATCACGCTTATAGTGCGACGACACCTTAGAGTTCGAAACGGCGACCGGTTCTCGACCGCCATCCCGGTTGAACCACGGACGTCCGAGCAATCGATCCAGGGATGGAGCAACAAGCATCTGGGAGGGTTCCAATGGACAAGACGACAAAGCAGAAGACTGAGGACAAGACGCCGGCCGCGTCCCGCCGCAAATTCCTGACCGGCGCCGCGGCGGCAACGGTCGGCGGCGCCACCATGGTGGCCGCGCCGCATGTGGCCAAGGCCCAGAACCGCGTGCTGAAGATGCAGGGGTCCTGGGGCGCCACGTCGATCTTCTCCGACATGGCCAAGCAGTATGCCGATCGGGTCGGCGCCATGTCCGGCGGCAGCCTGACCATCGAATACCTGCCCGCCGGCGCCGTGGTGAAGGCGTTCCAGGTGCAGGATGCCTGCGCCGACGGCGTGCTCGACGCCGCCCACACCGTGACCGCCTACTGGTACGGCAAGGACAAGGCCGCGTCGCTGTTCGGCACCGGCCCGGTGTTCGGCGCCAATGCCTCGCAGATCCTGGCCTGGATCCACTATGGCGGCGGCAAGGAGCTGTATCAGGAACTGGTGCAGGACAAGTTGGGCCTCGACCTGGTCGGCTTCTTCGCGATGCCGATGCCGACCCAGCCGCTCGGCTGGTTCAAGGAGCAGGTCTCATCGGCCGCCGACATGCAGGGCCTGAAGTATCGCACCGTGGGTCTGGCGACCGACATCATGCAGGGCATGGGCCTGCGGGTGACCCAGCTTCCCGGCGGCGAGATCGTCCCGGCCCTGGAGCGTGGCGTCATCGAGGCGTTCGAGTTCAACAACCCGACCGCCGACCGCCAGTTCGGCGCCCAGGACGTGTCCAAGCACTATCACATGGGCTCGTACCACCAGGCCGCCGAGTTCTTCGAGATCATCTTCAACAGGCGGGTCTACGAAGGACTGCCGTCCGAGCATCAGGCGATCCTGGAATACGCGGCCGAGGCGGCCAACACCGCCAATTACGGCCTCGCCATGGACAAGTACTCCGCCGACCTGCAGACCCTGATCAACGATGACGGTGTGAACGTCTACCGCACCGACAGCTCGATCATGGCGGCCCAGCTCGACAGCTGGGACACCGTGCTCGAGGGTCTGATGGAAGACGAGTTCTTCGCCAAGGTCGTCGACAGCCAGAAGGCCTGGGCCGAGCGGGTCGCGTTCTACGACCTGATGAACGCGGCGGACTACAAGCTGGCCTACGACCACTACTTCCCGGGCAAACTGCCCTTCTAAGCCACGTTTGCTGTCGCGATCCGATCGCGATGACCGGTACAGTCGACGGAGGGGGCAACTAACCCCCTCCGTTCGCTGTTCACCCTGACCGGCCGGGAAGACGATGGAATCCTTAGTCACCTTTATCGACCGGCTGACCGCCTGGTTCGGCAAGGCGTTCGCCTGGTGCATCATCATCATGACCTTCGGCGTCGGCTATGAGGTCTTCGTGCGCTACGTGCTGCGCGACCCGACCTCCTGGGCCTTCGACCTCAGCTACATGATGTACGGCACCCTGTTCATGATGGCGGGCGCCTACACCCTGTCCCGCGACGGCCATGTCCGGGGTGACTTCATCTACCGGCTGTGGAAGCCCAGGACCCAGGCGAGGGTCGAACTGGTTCTGTACTTCCTGTTCTACTTCCCGGGCATCCTGGCGCTGATCCTGGCCGGCTGGAAATACGCCGGGCGCTCGTTCCGCTACACCGAGGTCAGCGTGATGAGCCCGGCCAACGTGCCGATCTTCCAGTTCAAGGCGATCATCGTGGCGGCCGGCATCCTGCTGCTGCTGCAGGGTATCGCCCAGGTGTGCCGCTGCATCCTGTGCATCCGCTCCGGCGAGTGGCCGAAGCATGAGGAGGATGTCGAAGAGCTCGAGGACATCCTGCTGAAACAGGCGGCCCAGCATAGCCCGGGTGCCCCCAGCGCCCTCACGGACGCCAATACGGACGGGCGCAAGGACACATGACCGATCCCCAAGTCGCGATCCTGATGCTGGGGATCTTCATCCTCACCATCTTTCTAGGATTTCCGGTCTGCTTCACCCTGATGGCGATGGGCGTGGCGTTCGGCTACTACGCCTATTACGACGCCGAGCGCATGCAGACGATCTTCGACAACAGGATCTTCGACCTGTTCGTCAACCAGACCTATTCGGTCATGGCCAATGACGTGCTGACGGCGATCCCGCTGTTCCTGTTCATGGGCTATATCGTCGAACGGGCCAATATCGTGAACCGGCTGTTCGACACGTTGTATGTGACCGCCCGGAACCTGCCCGGCGCCATGGCGGTCGCAGCCCTGGCCACCTGCGCCCTGTTCGCCACGGCAACCGGCATCATCGGCGCGGTGGTGACGCTGATGGGGCTGCTGGCCCTGCCGGCGATGATGCGGGCCCGGTACAACACCTCCTTCGCATCCGGCGTGATCTGTGCTGGCGGCTGCCTGGGCATCCTGATCCCGCCCTCGATCATGCTGATCGTCTATGCCGCGACGTCGAACGTCTCGATCGTGCGCCTGTATGCCGGCGCCATCTTCCCCGGCTTCCTGCTGGCCGGGCTGTACATCCTCTACGTGGTCGGCCGCGCCTGGATCAATCCGAGCCTGGCGCCGAAGCCGCCGGAAGACGAATTCGAGCGCCTGCCGCTGGGGCGGGTGATCTTCATGCTGGTGACCTCGTTCTTCCCGCTGGCCTTCCTGATCCTGTCGGTGCTGGGCGCCATCCTGCTGGGGCTGGCGACGCCGTCCGAGGCGGCGGCGGTGGGCGCGATCGGCGGGCTGGTGCTGGCCATCGCCTATCGGATCGCGGCGATCCGCAACGGCCGGATCACGCCGGATTGGGCGGCCGGCGGCGACCGGGCGGTCAATCCCTGGGTCTATTCGATCGGCGTCGGCGGTATCGCCACGACCGGCCTGTTCCTCGCCTACTTCACCCTGCGCATCCTCGCCGAGAAGATGTTCGGCGCGCCTCAGGTCGCACCGGCGCTGCCGGGCGGACCGGGCGCCTCCATCGTGCTGACCGGGGCCATCGCCCTGATGGTGCGCTTCTATGGCGACCGCATCGCCGTGCTGCGCTGGATCCAGCCGCGGTCCCAGGCGCTGGTCCCGATGTTCGAATTCGCCGGGCGCGGCGCCCTGTTCGGCCTTCTGGGTGGGGTGATCCTTTCGGTGATCATCCTGATCGACCAGCAGACCGTGTTCCGCTACCAGGAATACAGCCCCTGGGCCTACGACACCGGCCTGCTGCTCGGCCTGATCGGCTGGACCGGCTGGAACGTGCTGGAGAAGCAGGGCCTGCGTGAGTCCGTCTACCTGACGGTGCGCACCTCGGCGATGGTCTGCTGGATGTTCGTCGGGTCCTGGGTGTTCTCGTCGGTGTTCTCCTACATGGGCGGCGAGAGCCTGATCCACGAATTCGTCGTCGGCCTGAACATGTCGCCGATCATGTTCCTGATCCTGGCGCAGCTGATCATCTTCCTGCTGGGCTGGCCGCTGGAATGGTCGGAGATCATCATCATCTTCGTGCCGATCTTCCTGCCCCTGCTGCCGATCTTCGGCATCGATCCGCTGTTCTTCGGGATACTGATCGCGCTCAACCTGCAGACCTCGTTCCTGACCCCGCCGATGGCCATGGCGGCCTATTACCTGAAGGGCGTGGCGCCGCCCGGGGTGGCGCTGACCGATATCTTCCGCGGGGTGATGCCGTTCCTCAGCATGATCCTGCTCAGCATGGTGCTGCTCTACACCTTCCCGCAGATCGCCTTCTACCTGCCGGAGCTCTTCTATGGCGCGCGCTAGCGGACCATCGGGACAGGCGGCATGACCGCGCTATCGGGCCTGGGCGCGATCGACGCGGCCAACGCGATAGCCGGCGGTGCTGCGACCGCCGAGCAGATGGTAACGGCGTGCCTGGACCAAGCCGACGCGGCCGAGCCGGACCTCCAGGCCTGGGCCTATCTGGACCGGGAGCACGCGCTCAAGGCGTCCAGGATGCTCGACGCCCATAAGCAGCGGGGCCTGCCGCTCGGCCCCCTGCACGGCGTGCCCGTCGGCATCAAGGACATCATCGACACCGCCGGCATGCCGACCGAGAACGGCACGCCGGCCGATGCCGGCCGGCGGCCTCGGGACGACGCCACCGTCATCCGCCGGCTGAAGCGGGCGGGCGCCGTCATCCTGGGCAAGACGGTGACCACGGAGCTTGCCTATTTCCATCCGGGCAAGACCCGCAACCCGCATAACCCGGAGCACACGCCGGGCGGCTCCTCCAGCGGCTCCGCCGCCGCCGTGGCGGCAGGCGTCGTGCCGTTGGCGCTGGGAACCCAGACCAACGGTTCGATGATCCGGCCGGCCTCGTTCTGCGGCGTCGTCGGCTTCAAGCCGAGCTTCGGCGCCATTCCGCGCACCGGCGTCATGGAAGCCGCCGCCAATCTGGACACCATCGGCATATTCGCCCGCAGCGTGGCGGATGCCGCCCTGGCCGCCGAGGTGCTGATCGGCGATGACGGCGCCGACCCGGCGGCGATCGACCAGCCCTCGGGCGGCCTGCTGGTGACGGCGACCGCCGAGCCGCCGGTGCGTCCGGCCATCGCCTTCGTCAAGACGCCGGCCTGGGACCGCGCCGAGCCGGCCACCCAAGCCGCCTTCGAGGAGTTGTGCGCGGCCATCGGCGATGTCGACGAGGTGCCGCTGCCGGAGACCTTCGACGGCGTGTTCGACTGGCACAAGGCGATCATGGCGGCGGAGATGGCCGCGAGCCTGGGCCGTTACGTGGACAAGACGCCGGAGCTGATGAGCGATGCCTTCAAGGCGCTGGTCGCCGATGGCCGGGCCGTTGCCGCCACCGATTATCTGGCGGCGCGCAACTGGCAGAGCGTGCTGAACAGCGGGCTGGACGCGGTGTTCGACCGCTACGACGCCATCCTGACGCCGGCCGCGCCCGGCGAGGCGCCGAAGGGGCTGGGGGCGACCGGCGATCCCAGCTTCAATACCCTGTGGACCTTCTGCGGCACGCCCGCCGTCACCCTGCCGCTGATGACGGGCGAGGCCGGGCTGCCCATGGGCGCACAGCTTGTCGGTCCGAAGGGGGACGATGCCCGGCTGCTGCGCACCGCCAACTGGCTGGTGCGGCATCTGGCGGATGATGCGGAAGGAGAGGACTCATGAACACCGAGACGGAGAAGATCGTCGCCCTCGCCGCGTTGATCGGCCTATTCGTGTTCGTCGGCATCCTGGTGTGGTTCGTCCGGGAAGTGGATCTGGTGATCGTCGTCGTCATCGGCGTGGTCCTGGCGAGTTACGACTTCTTCAAGACCCTGATCACGAAGCGCGAGCCCGGCGACTGACGCTCGATCGCCACCATCGCCAAGCCCTACGGGACAGCGGAGCATGGCCGACAAACCGACCGTCTTGGTGACCCGGCGCCTGACCGATGCCGTGCATGCGCGGCTGGAGCGCGACTATGAGGCGATCCTGAACCTGGAGGACCGGGTGTTCGGCCGCGACGAGTTGGTCGAGCGCTGCCAGTCCGTCGATGCGGTCCTGCCCTGCCATTCGGAGATCTTCTCCGCAGAGGTGATCGCCGACCTGCCGGAACGGCTGAAGGTGATCGCCAACCATTCGGTCGGCGTCGACCATGTCGACCTGGCGGCGGCCAAGGCCAAGGGGGTGATCGTCACCAACACTCCGGACGTGCTGTCCGACGCGACGGCGGAGATCGCCATCCTGTGCATGCTGGGTGCCGCCCGGCGCGGCAGCGAGGGCGACCGCATGGTGCGCGAGGGGCGCTGGGATTTCTGGAGCCCGGCCTTCATGGTCGGAACGCAGGTGACCGGCAAGCGCTTCGGGGTGATCGGCATGGGCCGGGTCGGCCAGGTGGCGGCGATGCGGGCCCGCGGCTTCGGCATGGAGGTGCATTACCACAACCGCCGCCGGCTGCCGTCCGAGTTGGAGCAGGGCGCGGTGTTCCACGAGACCATGGACGACTTGCTGCCCCATTGCGACGTGCTGTCCCTGCACTGCCCGGCGACGTCGGAGACCACCGGCCTGATCGACGACCGCACCCTGGCGCTGCTGCCGGACGGGGCGGTACTGGTCAACACGGCGCGCGGCGCCCTGGTGGACGAGGCGGCGCTGGTGCGGGCGCTGCAGTCCGGCAAGCTGTTCTCCGCCGGACTCGACGTGTTCGTCACCGAGCCGGGCGGCAACCCGGCCCTGTCGGCGCTGGAGAACGTCTTCCTGCTGCCCCATATCGGCTCGGCCACCCGCGAGACCCGCGACGCCATGGGCTTCCGCGCCCTGGACAATATCGACGCCGTCTTCGCCGGCCGCGAGCCGGGCGACCGGGTGGCCTGACACCCTCTCTCGTCGTTCCCGCGAATGCGGGAACCTCGACCGGCCTGCGCTGGTCCCATCGAGGTTCCCGCATTCGCGGGAACGACGGCCTTTGTTGCATCCGCATCCTTGCCTAGGAGCACCTCATGAACGCACTCGACCTGAAGGGCCGGACCGCCATCGTCACGGGCGGCGCCAAGGGCATCGGCCTCGCCACGGCGGAGCGCATGTTGGACTCCGGCGCCGCGGTGAGCCTGTGGGATCTGGATGCATCCGGGCTGGCGGACGCCGCGCAGGCACTGGGTGACAAAGGCACAGTGGAGACCGTGGTCATGGACGCGACCAATCCGGACTCCGTCGACAAGGCGGCAAGGACGACGCTCGATCGCTTCGCCAAGGTCGACATCCTGGTCGCCAATGCGGGCGTCGTCGGGACCATCAAGCCCGCCTGGGAGTATTCGCTGGCGGAATGGGACCGGCTGATCCGCCTGGACCTGACCAGCGTGTTCCTGTCCTGCCGCGCCCTGGTGCCGCACATGTTGGGCAACGGTTACGGCCGGATCGTCATCGTATCGTCGATTGCCGGCATGGAGGGGGCGGCCAACAACGCCGCCTATTCCGCCGCCAAGGCCGGCGCCATCGGCTTCACCAAGGCGCTGGGCAAGGAGCTGGCGACCACCGGTGTCATCGCCAATTGCGTCACCCCGTCGGGCATCGAGACCGGCATGCTGAAGGAGGTGACCGACGAGTACCTGTCCTATGTGCTGACCCGCATGCCGATGAACCGGTTGGGCCAGCCGGAAGAGGCGGCCGCTCTGATCGCCTGGTTGTCCTCGGAGGATTGCTCCTTCAGCACCGGCGCGGTGTTCGACCTGTCCGGCGGTCGGGCAGTGTATTGACCAAAGAGTAGAACCACAGAGACACAGAGCCACAGAGTACCAACAAGGATTGGCGGCACCCGGGGGCTCGCACCCGTTGTTTCTCTGCGCCTCTGTGTCTCTGTGGTGAAGCCTATTGGTCTTTTGTTTGCGCTGGCGCGCCAGGCTCCAGGGGCTCCCGGCGGTTGATCACCGAGGGCCGGGCGCCGTCGGTGTGGGCCGGGGCGGTCCAGCGCACGGCGTTGCCGATCACCCGCAGGACCTGGTCGTCGCGGTAGATCGGGAAGGTCTCGTGGCCGGGGCGGAAATAGAAGATGCGGCCGCGGCCGCGGCGGTAGCAGCAGCCCGAGCGGAACACCTCGCCGCCCTGGAACCAGCTTATGAAGACCAGCGCCTCGGGCTCGGGCACGTCGAAGGGCTCGCCATACATCTCCGTCGCCGGCAGCTCGATATAGGGGCCGATGCCCTCGGCGATCGGATGGCCGGGATCGACCACCCAGAGACGCTCCCGCTCGCCCTCATCGGCCTCCCTCCAGGCGAGGTCGCAGCTTGTCCCCATCAAGCGGCGGAACACCTTGGCGTGGTGGCCGGAATGCAGGACCACCAGCCCCATGCCCTCGAGCACCCGGCGCTGCACCCGGTCGACGATCTCCTCGGAGACCTCGCGATGGGCCATGTGGCCCCACCACAGCAGCACGTCGGTCGCGTCCAGCACCTCCCGGGTCAGCCCGTGCTCCGGCTCGTCCAGGGTGGCGGTGCGGATGGCGAGACCGTCGGACGCGATGCCGGCGGCAATGGCGCCGTGGATGCCCTCGGGATAGAGCTCGGCCACCACGGGCTTGCTCTTCTCGTGGCGGAACTCGTTCCAGACGGTGACGCGGATTGGCTGTGTCATGGCAACAGCGATACCGCGCCGCGCGGCGAATTACAAACGCCTGTCGAGGGGGTATGATCCGGCCTGCGTACACGCCTGAGGGAGAGCGCCTTGTACGAGATCATCGATCGTCACATGCCGCACACGATCGGCATCCAGGTCGGCGGCGACATTCAGGAGGAACACTTCGTGCAGCTCCGGGAGGAGATGGCGGGCATCCTCGACGAGTCGGCGCCATTGAACGTGGTATTCATCTGCGCCGAGGGCGTCGAGATGCAGCCGGCGGTCCTGTGGGACGACATGAACTTCATCCAGGGCCGGGCCGGGCAGTTCGGTCGCATGGCCCTGATCGGCGGCGAGGAGTGGCTACCGATGGTCGAGATCGTCCGGGATGCGGGATTCGACTCCCGCTTCTTCAAGCATGCCGAGGCCGACGCCGCCTGGGACTGGGCCAACAACGGCTGATCGGCGTCCTGCGATGTGCGGCCGCTATCTCATCACCACGCCCGTCGAGGCAATCCGGCAGATCTTCCAGGTCGATCAGCGGCCGAACCTGGCGCAGCGCTACAATGTGGCGCCGACCCAGTCGGTGCCGATCATCCGGCGCGGCGAGGCCGGGCGCGAGCTGGTCACGGTGCGTTGGGGGCTGGTGCCGTTCTGGGCCAAGGACCTGAAGATCGGCGCCAGGATGATCAACGCCAAGGCCGAGACGGTGGCCGAGAAACCGGCCTTCCGCGACGGCTACAAGCGCAAGCGCTGCCTGGTCCTGGCCGACGGGTTCTACGAGTGGAAGAAGATCGAGGGCGGCAAGCAGCCCTATTTGATCCGGCTGAAGACCGCCGAGCCGCTGGCCTTCGCCGGGCTTTGGGCAGACTGGAAGGACAAGGCTTCCGGCGAGCGGATCGAGAGCTGCACCATCATCACCACCGAGCCGAATGCGCTGATGGCGACGATCCACAACCGCATGCCGGCGATCCTGCCGCCGGAGGCCTACGACCTCTGGCTCAACCCGGAGGCGGCCGATGGCCAGGGGCTGCTGCTGCCGTTCCCGGCCGAGGCGATGGAGGCATATCCGGTCAGCCCAAGGGTCGGCAACGTGAAGAACGACGACCCGGCGCTGATCGAGCCGATCCCGGTGCAGGCGGCGCTGGAGCTGTAGCTCGCGGCGCTCAGGACCCGCGATAGGGCGCGAACCAGCCGAGGCCCTCGGCGGTCGTCGTCCTCGGCCAGTACTCGCAGCCGACCCAGCCGTCATAGCGCTGGACGTCGAACCAGTCGAACAGGAACGGATGGTTGATCTCGCCGGTGCCGGGTTCGTGACGGCCGGGCGTGTCGGCGATCTGAATATGGGCGATGCCGTCCTTCAGCGCCGCGAAGGTCGGGCCCAGATCGCCCTGCATGATCTGCATGTGATAGCAGTCGTATTGCAGGAAGAGGTTGTCCGATCCGACCTGCTCGAACAGGGCCATCGCGTGGGCACTGTAGCTGACGAAGAAGCCCGGCATGTCGCGGGTGTTGATCGGCTCCAGCAGAAGCCGGATTCCGGCCGCCTTCATGGCCTCGGCCGCGAACCGCAGATTTTCGACGAGCGTCTCCGTGGCGGTCTTCGGATCGAGACCATCCGGCCGAATTCCCGCGAGGCAGTTGACGTTGGTGCATCCGAGCGCCGCGGCGTAGTCGATCGCCGCGCCGACCCCATCCTGGAACGCGCCCACCCGGTCCGGCAGGCAGGCGATGCCGCGCTCGCCGCCATCCCAATCGCCGGGCGGCAGGTTGAACAGCACCTGCGTGAGGCCATGCGCCCTGAGCAGGTCGGCGATCCGGTCCTTGTCGTAGGCGTAGGGAAAGTGGAACTCGACCCCCGCGAATCCGGCCTCCGCGGCCGCGGCGAAGCGGTCGAAGAAGTCCAGCTCCGAGAAGAGCATGCTCAGATTGGCGCAGAACCTCGGCAACCGGACCTCCCGGATTGGCGCTCGGCCCCCGGGCCGATGCCAGCGGATTAGGCCGCCGGCGGAGGCCGAAGTCAAACGGCGGTTGGGACGCGCCATTGGCTGCCGAATTCTGCGATCGCACCGGGCGGCAACGTGGTTAACAGAATCTTTGCAGAGACCCGGCAGGGTCGGGTGGACCTTGGCCGGGGGCGGACCGGCGGCGGCCTGCCGCTCCCGAATTCGGAAGGGACGCACATGACGACCTTGCTCATCCTGGCGTCGCTGGCGGCTATCGGCGTGACCCTGCTGGTCTGGTGGTGGCGCAAGCGGATCAATTCCCTGCGCTATGCCGGCGGCGCGGTGCTGGCGTCGGCGGTGGCGCTGGCCGGCATCTGGAGCGTCACCGTGGTGGCGCCCGGCACCGTCAAGGTGCAGATCCTGTTCGGCACCGTGAAGGCGGAGACGCTGGACGAGGGGCTGCACCTGATCAACCCGCTGATCGACCTGGTCATCTACGACGTCCGCCGCCAGCGCGTCGACGTCACCGCCGCCCAGGGCGAGGCCAGCGGCGCGCCGGCGGTCGGCGCCGACGGGGTGCGGCTGGACCGGGTCGATGCCACCATGCCGTTCCGCCTGTCGCCGGAATACGCCGGACGGGTGCACCAGCGCATGGGGCCGAACTACCTCTATCTGATGGTGGCGCCGGTCGCCCGCTCCGCCCTGCGCGACGCCATCTCGCAGTTCCCGGCGGAGAGCGTTGCCACCACCAATCGCGACGCCGTCGCCGCCCGCGCCACCGAGCTGTTCGCCACCAAGCTGGTCGGGGAGCTGGCGGAGAGCGGCTTCTCCACCCAGGAGGCACAGGGCGCCTTCGTGGTCTCGCCGACCCAGCTGCGCCGGGTCGAGCTGCCGGCCCGCATCCTGCAGGCCAATGCGGAGAAGCGGGCGGCGGAGATCGATCTGGAGCGGCAGCGCACCATCACCCTGATCGCCCAGGAGGAGGCGGTGCGCCGCGGCAACGAGGGCCAGGGCGTGCGCAACCTGATCGACAGCCTGGGCCTGGCCCGCTCGCCGAGCCCGGAACAGATCGCCGACCTGCTGCGCGCCATGGCCAACAAGACGACCGCCGACGCCCTGGTCCGCGCGGTGGAGGACGGCGACGTCAACGTCATGGTGATCCCCCACGGCACGCCGACGGCGCTGACCGGTCGATAGTCGGGGCGATTGAAGCCGAAGGCCCGCGATCGAGACGGCCCTGGGCGGAGCGCTGGTGCCTCCCGACACCGGGGATTGATGTCTCCGGCGCCGGCCGGGTGATCACCGACACTGATCTTGAGATAGTCTTGTGGTGCACTGCCGGCACCGTGGCAGCGATCGCGCCGGAGCCCGGCGGTCGACACTCGCACCTCCGGGGTCGATGCGATCCTGCCCGCAACACTGGGGCGCATCGCATGAAACGCTCATCCATAGCTGGGAATCCTGCCGTTCGCGCCATGAGCGTACTTGCCGGCCTGACGGCGATCGCCGCGTTGACCGCCTGCGAACCCACCGCCGCCGATCCAGGAACGGCGAAGGGGCGAGCCGATGGCGGTTTGAGCATCTGGATCAGTGAGGCGCGGCCCGCGGAGGCTGCGGAGGGGGAGGTTACCGAGAGTGTCCGGACGGACGCGCTGCGCCAATTGGAGGCGGCGATTGGCGGGCTCGACTGCAGCCGGCTGCGGCTGGTTGACGCGACGCGCACCGGCGACATCGAGCTGCGCGGGCATGTGCCGAGCGCAGAGATCATTCCCGACCTGGTGGCCTCTGCGCAGCGGCTGTTGGGCGACGACACCCGGATCGTCGGCAATGTGATCGTCCTGCCGGCACCGCACTGCACGGTGCTGGAGCGCGCCGAGGCGCTGGGACTTGCGCAGTCGCCAGAGCAGACGAACGACCCGCTCGCGGTGGGCACGCAGACCTGGTCCGACATGCCGCGGGCCGCCCACGGCGACCGCGCGGCCTTCAGCTTGCAGGCGCCGTCCTATGACGCGCACATCTATGTCGACTATTTCGACAGCGCCGGCACCGTGGTGCACCTGATGCCGAGCGACTTCCAGGCCGAGAACCGGTACTGGGCGGATGCGACGATCACCATCGGCGGGCCGGAGAGCGACACGCGGCTGTTCTATGATTCGCCCCTGGGGCTGGACATCGTGCTGGTCGTCGCCACCAGCGAACCGCTCTATGGCGGCATCCGGCCGCTCGTGGAGGACGGCGCCGGCTACCTCTCCTGGCTGGGCGGCCGCGTCCGGGACCAGCGCGAGGCCCATGCCGATTTCCACGGCGAATGGGCCTTCATGCTGATCCTCACGGAGCCCCGCGGCTGAGGCGGGGGCGTATCGTGGCGCCATGCTGGTCTGGAACGAAGCCGACGTCATCTCCTGTCTCGAGGTCCTGCCTGAAGTGGGCGAGGACGAGACAGCGCATGCCTTCACGGTGGCCCGGGACGGCCTCCGGCTGGAGATCACCATCTTCCAGTATGACGGCGATGTCGCGATCAGCCTATTCCGGGACGGGGTCGCGGACCCCGTTTTCGACGTCACGCTGCTGGGGTGCCAGGGCATCCGGCTCGTCAAGGACCCGGCCGCCGAACACCTGGAATTCGCCCCGGCGAAGTGCTTAGGCGGTCGTTATGACGGCGAGTCGCCACCGTCCTGCGGCATCTTCGTGTCGGTGAGGCCGTCGATCCGGCTGCGGCTGTTCAGCCACGCCGCGTAGCGGTCGGCATAAAGCCGATGGATCGCAGGTCACCGATGAAGATCGTGCTGTTGCGGCATGGGGAAAGCGTCTCGGCGGCGGGCCCCGATGCGGCGGTCTGTCCAGCCGATGACCACAACCCCCTCACACCCGACGGCATCGCCCGGATGGAGGTGTTTGCCGCCGAGGTCGCCGGAGCGCTGAACCGACCAAAAGTCTTGTCCAGCGACATGCGGCGGGCGCAGGAGAGCGCCGCGGTCGTCGCCCGGCGCCTCGATACCGAGGTCGAGATCTGGCCCGAGCTGCGGGAAGTGCTGTCCGTCGACGCGGAGGTGGCGTCCGAAGGCCTCCGACGTCAATTCCGCGCGTTCTGGGAGCGGTTCTATCTGGGCGACGCGTCGGACGCGCAGGTCGCCCGGGCCCGGCGCAACGCCGATCGCGTGCGCGCCAAGGTCCGAGAGCGGGCCGGAGACGCCTCGGATCTCATCCTCGTCAGCCATGGTGGCATGATCGAGGTCCTGATGGCCGGCCTGTTCAGCGGATACGCCCGGGTCGGGTACACGGTCGAGTATCTGCTGAGTCCCGGAGCGTTTCACCTGCTGGAGCTGACGGTGAGCACCGGTGAAATCCGCCATTTGCGCCTGCTTGGCGCCAATTGCTCGGCGTTCCCGGAGCTGCCCTAGCGCGGTCCCGGCCCGGCCCGCTGGCCTGCGCGCCTCAGGAATCTGTGGCGTCGCCGGCCGGACGGACGCAGACTGTCGGACGGGCGGCCGGATTTCGACGGGCCGTGGCAAGGGAGATGCATGACGGCCCGCCGAGCGGGTCGAGGACAGCCGGCGTAGCGATACAGATGACCCTCCCGGCCGCCAAAGGCGCGCCGGCGCCGTTGGGAGGATCGAATAATGTCCGGAGAACCTGGCCAGCAATATTATGTGGCCCAGTATGGCAGCGTAGAAATCCACCAGAACGTCATCGGGCAGTACTGGCACCCGGAGAATGACAGCGGCTGGAGAAGCCGCCACTGGTGGGCCCACCAGTTCCTCAACGTGCTGTCGCGCTGCACCGCCGAGGCGGTGCGCCTGGTCGAGCGCCGGGTGAAGAACCCGAAGGCGGAGATCTTCCAGTGCGACGCCGGCAACAAGCAGGTGCAGCGCTTCCTGAGGAACCTGAAGGCGCTGCGGACGACGAACACGAAGCGCAACGTGATGGGCGCCAATTACGGCAACCTGGTGCAGGAGGAGGCCTATTACCTGCTGCCGAAATACTGGGACAAGCCGCGCAAGATCCAGGAGGACGAGGTCGGCGACTATGTCCTGGAGACGCCGGAGAAGCTGAACGACCACGCCTTCTCGGCCAGTTTCGAGAAGACCGCCGCCGGCACCAAGAAGATGCGTCCCGATGTCCGCCTCGCCCTGGGCGAGGGCTACGAGGCGGTCTACGACATCACCTCCATGGGCGGCCTGGACCACATCACCAAGCGCAACCGCCTGATGCAGAACCGCAAGGTCCTGTTCATCGCCGAGGTGGCCTACCCGTCAAAGACGGTCGACGACTTTCAGTAGCCCGCCTGTACGGCGGCGGCGCGGCATCACGATTTCTGCGAGAGACCTGGCGCGCCCGGGAAGACTCGAACTCCCAACCTTCTGATCCGTAGTCAGACGCTCTATCCGATTGAGCTACGGGCGCTGGAGGTGTGACGGGCGGGCGGCATGGATGCGCCGGCCCGTCAGGATGCGGGAACCTACGCGAGCGGCCTGTCGGAGGCAAGAGCGGAATTGCCCTGCGGCAAACGCAACTGTTGCGCGACGGACACGGGGTGTGGCAAAGCGTCTGCGGTGCCGCGTGCCCTCTGGTAATATAGGTGTGCGATGCGTCGCTGCCTCTGGATCCGCGCGCGGGCGTCGAGCCTGCTCCCCTTTACGACCGGTGCGCCAATCCTAGCGGTGCTGCTGGCGACGTCCTGTGTTCCCGATCCGCAACCCTTGTGGCCGGCGCTGACCGGCGAGCCGATCGGCGGCCCGGCCGCGGCGCCTTACGTGCCGGCGGCGGCCGCGACCGACTGGCCGGCGGCGCTCAGCCTGAACGCCGGCGTGTTCCAGCCGGCCCGGCTGTCGGCGATGCCGGCCGGCGACGACCGCGTCGACGCGACCCTGCGCGAGATTCGCGGCGACCTGTCCGACATCGCCCGGTCCACCTCCGGCAGCGATCGGCGCCTGCAGCAGCTGCGGACCGCCGCGGCGGATCGCTCGGAAGCCTATGCCGCCCTGGCGGCCCGCATCGACGACGGCCTGCAGGCCGACCCGGATCCCGCCGACTCGGTTCTGCAGCGGCGGTGGCGGCAGGCGCTGTCCGCGCTGGATCGGCTGGCCAGCGACGACGCGGACCTGATGCGGCTGGTCGACCGTGTCGCCGCCGATCGCGAGGCCGCCAGCGAGGCGGTGGAGGCGCTGCGATCGGAGATCGATCTGACCGGGGCGAATGCCTCCCAGCGCACCGCACGGGACGAGCTGTCGCGCGATGCCGACGCCGCGGCGGAGTCCCTGGCCGCGATGCAGGCCGAGGCCGAGCAGGATCTGGCGATGCTGCGGACCTATGTCGCCGCCGAGCGCGCCAACCTGCAGATCCTGCGGCTGGCCATCGCCAATGGCGAACCCTATGGGATCAGCCTGGCGAACCGGGCCGTCGCCGACATCACCACGCGGGTCGACCGCCCGGTGCCGCCCCGGCGCGGCGACAACCCGCTGGTCGTCATCCGCTTCGACGCGAGCGGCATCCGCTATGCCCAGCCGCTCTACCGGGCCGCCGCGCTGGCGCTGGACCGCAGGGCCGACACCATCTTCACGCTGGTCGCGGTGGGGCCGGAACCGCAGTTGAACACGGCCCTGGACCACGCCGAGGATGTGCGCCGCACCCTGGGCGAAATGGGCCTTCCGGACGACCAGCTGACCGCGACCAGCTGGAGCGATCCCGAGGCGGTGGGACCCGAGGTGCATCTCTACGTGCGCTGAGCCGGATCGACGCCGGGCTGGACATGCCGCCGGATTGCGCCAAGTCTCTGCCCAGGCCGCCGCGCGCGGCCCGGTCACCGTCGTGAGGTCCCCCCAATGCCCCTGTTCCGTCCGTTCCCCGCCATCCTCGTCCTGATCGCAACGCTGTCCACGGCTCCGGCCTGGAGCCAACCGTCGGAAGCCGACGGCAATGCCATCGTTTCGGTCATCCAGAGCCAGCTGGAGGCATTCCAGGGCGATCGCGCCGTCGAGGCGTTCGGCTATGCCTCGCCGGGCATCCAGGCGATGTTCCAGACCCCGGACCGCTTCATGCAGATGGTGCGGACCGGCTATGGCGCCGTCTACCGGCCGCGGGAGGTGCAGTTCCTCGACCTGATCGTGGAGCGCGGCGAGCTGGCGCAGCGGGTCCTGTTCGTCGGCCCGGACGGGGTGCCGGTGATCGCCCATTACTACATGGAGCGGCAGCCCGACGGGAGCTGGCGGATCAGCGGCGTCACCCTGCACCCCGCCGACGACCGGACGACCTAGCCGGCCGCTCCTCGCCGCCGCGTTGCCGGCCGGAAACCGCTCGTCTATAAGTCCGTCGGCCGCCGATGGGAGGCGGTAGCGGTCGAGGAGAGGGGTCGTGGCCGAAGGGGCGGAATTCACCAAGAACTTTCCGGTGTCGTGGGAGGAGCTGCACCGCCACGCCAAGGCGCTGGCCTGGCGCCTGGCCGAGGCCGGTCCGTGGAAGGGCATCGTGGCGATCACCCGCGGCGGGCTGGTGCCGGCGGCGATCCTGGCGCGCGAGCTGGACGTGCGGCTGATCGATACGGTCTGCGTGTCCAGCTACGACCACCAGGACCAGCGCGAGCCGCGGGTCCTGAAGCCCCATGAAGGCGATTCAGAGGGCTGGCTGATCGTCGACGATCTGGTGGATACCGGACAGACCGCGAAGCTGGTGCGGGAGATGATGCCCAAGGCGCATTTCGCGACGATCTACGCCAAGCCGGCCGGGCGGCCGCTGGTCGACACCTTCGTGACCGAGGTCAGCCAGGACACCTGGATCTTCTTCCCCTGGGATATCGAGCCGCAATACCGGCAGCCGATCGCCGAACTGCGCGGGCGCTAACGCCTCGTCTGCCGAACTGGAGTGTGCGGCGGCACCCCTACCAGGGCAGCGCCAGCACCGCCGACATCGGGTCCTTCTCGGGGCGCCTGTTCAGCTCCGGATCATGCGCCTGGATCAGCATGCTCTCGATCTCCTGGCGCTCCTCCTCGGCCGAGCCCGGCATCCAGCGGACCATCACCAGGGTCGCCCCCAGATTGCGCGCCTCGGTCCGGCGGAGGTAGCCGCCGGCCCGCGACGACACGTCGCTGGACTGCTCGATGTAAAGGACTTCCCAACAGGGCGGGCTGATGATCCCGCGTGCCTTCGACAGGCCGCCGCGGGCCGGCCGGACGAAGGCGATCAGTCCGGGAGCCTTCGGCAACGCGGTATCCAAACGGTAGGGGGCGAAAATATGCTCGCGACCGGACGCGTCCGCCAGACGGATGAGACCTTCGCGATTCTCGACTGTGGCATGCGCGGGGGTTGTGTGCATTCGTACTCTCGTCGGTGCCAGCGCGGCGATTGTGGGTTCAGGTTCGTTGACAAATCCCTATCGGAAAAATTTTAGCGAAGTCCTAACAATCCGCATTTTGTACAACCATTTTACAGCGCCGGCGGGATTCGCATTTTGCAACGGAATCCGGCCGCAATCCGCGAGGCCGATTGCATCGCGTCGGTGGAATCATTCGAAATTGAATGTCTTATGCGCCGCGCCGGATGGAAACGTTTTGATGCGGACGGCGGTCAGCCTGCGACACGCAGGGTCTCGGCCGGCCGCCGGCCAAGTCGAAATTCTCGGCGATATTCTACCAAAACGGGAGAAGGGGCGACTCCGCGATCCTTAACGGCCGCCCCGCCCCGCGTCATTTCTTGATCATCGGATCCGGACCCGGATCGCCGCCGGCGGCCGCGATCGTCAACCGGCCGAGATAGTGTTCCCAGCCCATGGTGTGCGGCGCGACGGCCGGCTCCGGCAATCCGGAATGGGTGAATTCCAGCAGCGTGCCGTTGTCCTTGGGCGTCAGGTTGACCTCGATGATCGAGGAGCCGGGCGGCACGCTGGTTTCCTCGGAATCCCACCCCCAGGTGAAGACCAGGCGCGAGATCGGCGTGACCTCGCGGAACTCGCCCTTGGCGACATTGCCGCTGTGCACGTCGACCAGGAAGATGCCGCCCTGGCGCGGTTCCAGCGTATGGGAGACTCCCATCCACCGGCTCATCTTGTCCGGATCGGTGAAGAAGGCGAAGACCGTCGCCTGCGGCGCCTCGATGAAGACCTCGCGTTGGATGCTGCCGTTGTCTGCCGTCATGGTGCTGTTCCTCCATTGTCCCGTGCGGCCTCCTCGGCCGCTTCCTTCAACCGCGCCAGGCGCTCGTCCCAGAATGTCTCCAGCCCGGCGCGCACCGCCCGCATGGACTGCCAGTTGAGCCGGTAGTGCCGCCGGGTGCCATCGACCCGGACCTGCACCAGCTCGGCGTCGAGCAGCACCCGCAGATGCTGGGAGACCGCCGGGCGGCTGATGTCGAAATGCGTCGCGATCTCTCCGGCCGTCCGCTCCATGTCGCTGACCAGCGACAGGATACGCCGCCGGTTTCCATCGGCCAGCGCCCGCAATGCCTCGTCCATCCGACTAACGTAAGGGTTCACTTACGTAAGTGTCAACTTACGTTGTTGGCGAAGGCCGGGCGCCGGCAATTCGCTATGCTCCGGGATACGGGACCGGAAGCCGGACGATGGGCGCCATGACCGATAGGAAGGACAGACCGGAACTGAGCGCCGCCGCGGCATCCGCGGTCGGTTGGCTGATCTGCGAGGGCACGCGCGGCGGCACGCTGCCGGCCCTACTGGACGGACTGTGCCGGCGCCTGACCACGGACTCCGCCGGCGGCATCTGCCATGGCCGGCTGGACGTGCACGCCCTACACCCGCTGGTGGCGGAATCCTCGTTCGAATGGTGGCGGGAGACCGGCCAGGTCGTGGAGATCCCGCGCTTCCATGTGGGGCTGCCCTTCGCCGACGGCCCTGTCGCCCCGGCGCCTTCGGGAGCGGATGACGGGCCGAGCCGGACGAGGATCCCGGCGGACACGCCGGCCGCGGCCGATCCGGCAATCGCCGCGCTCGCCGCCGCCGGCGCCACCGACTCCTTCGCATGCCCGATCGTCTGTGGCGACGGGCAGCGCCATCGCGTCGCCTGGGCGACGGACGCCGCGGCCGGGTTCTCCGACGCCGATATCGACGCCCTGGCCGACCTGGCGGCGGCGCTGGCCGGGCCGCTGGAGACGCTGGTCACCAAGCAGACCGCCGGCGTCCTGCTGGAGACCTATCTCGGCCGGCGCTCGGGCGCCCGGGTGCTGGCCGGGGAAATCCACCGCGGCAGCGGCGAGACGATCAACGCGGTGCTGTGGCTGTCGGATCTGCGCGGTTTCACGGCCCTGTCCGAGCAACTGCCCAGCGCCCAGACCATCGAGCTGCTGAATGCCCATTTCGAGCGGCTGGTCGGCCCGATCAAGGCGTTCCGCGGCGAGGTGCTGAAATTCATCGGCGACGGGCTGCTGGCGATCTTCCCGATCGAGGACGGCGATGCCGGCCGGGCCGCCGCCGCCGCCTTGAACGCGGTCCGGGCGGCGCGGGCCGGCATGGCCGGGCTGGCGGGCGAGCGCAAGGCGGCGGGCGAGCCCGCACCGGATTTCGGCGTGGCGCTGACCATCGGCGATGTGGTCTACGGCAATATCGGCGCCCCGGACCGGCTGGACTTCACGGTCATCGGCCCGACCGTCAACGCGGCCAGCCGCATCGAGCCGCTGTGCAAGGCGCTGGACTGCCCGGTGCTGGCCTCCGACGGGTTCGCCGCCGCGGCCGCGCTGGGCGGCCAGGAGATGACCAGCCTGGGCACCCACGCCCTGCGCGGGATCGACGCGCCCGCCGAGCTGTTCACCCTGCCGGAATTCGCCAAGGCGCGTTCCGAGGCCTGAAGCCGGGCTACGGGGCTTCATTCCCGGCCATCCGGCGCGATAGGGTGGCGGTACCGAACTCTTTCACCAAGGACCGATCGTGACCGCCTATCCGATGATCCCGCTCGACCCGCCGCCGACCCCGTCCCCTGACGAGATGCAGGCGCGCGCCGAAAGCTTCCTCTCCGAGATTCGCCGGCGACGGACCGTGCGGGAATTCGCCGACCGGGCGGTGCCCCGCGCCGTCATCGAGCGTTGCATCGCCGCCGCCGGAACCGCGCCGTCCGGCGCCAACATGCAGCCCTGGCATTTCGCGGCCGTCGCCGACCCGGAGATCAAGCACCGCATTCGCGAGGCGGCGGAGGCGGAGGAGCGGGCGTTCTATGGCGGCAAGGCGGGCGACGCGTGGCTGGAGGCGCTGGCGCCGCTTGGCACCGACGCCAACAAGCCGTTCCTGGAGATCGCGCCCTGGCTGATCGTGGTCTTCCAGCAGAATTACGGCCTCGACGCGGACGGCGAGCGGGTGAAGCACTACTACGTGCAGGAGAGCGTGGGCATCGCCACCGGCTTCCTGATCGCGGCCCTGCACCATTGCGGGCTGGCGACGCTGACCCATACGCCGAGCCCGATGAAGTTCCTGGGCGAGATCCTCGGCCGGCCGGTCAACGAGCGCGCGGTGATGATCCTGGTCGCCGGCTATCCGGCCGCCGACGCCACGGTGCCGGACATTTCCAAGAAACCCCTCGACGCGATTGCGAGTTTCCTCTGATGCCGCTGCATTTCACCGATGCGGAGATGGACGGCCGCCGCGCCCGGGCCTGCGCCGCCATGGCCGAGCGCGGTCTGGACGGCATGCTGCTGTTCCGCCAGGAGAGCCTGTACTACCTGACCGGCTTCGACACCTTCGGCTACGTCTATTTCCAGTGCCTGTATCTGGGCGCCGACGGGACGATGACCCTGCTGACCCGCGCGCCGGACATGCGCCAGGCCTATTTCACCTCCGTCATCGAGGATGTCCGGGTCTGGGTGGATACCGAGGGCGCCACGCCGGAGGGCGCGCTGGTCGAGATCCTGGAGGAACACGGCCTCAAGGGCCGGCGGCTGGGCGTGGAGTGGAACGCCTACGGGCTGACGGCGGCGCTCGGCTTTCGCCTGCGGGCAGCGCTGGACGGGTTTGCCGAGGTGGAGGATGGCTCCGACCTGGTGTCGCGGCTGCGCCTGGTGAAGAGCCCGGCGGAACTGGCCTATGTCCGCCGCGCCGCCGAGCTGGCCGATGCCTCCTACGCGGAAGCCGTCAGGCTGGCCGGGCCCGGCGCCTTCGAGGGCGACATCCTGGCGGCCATGCAGGCGGCGGTGTTCTCCGGCGGCGGCGACGACCCGGCCAACGAGACCATCATCGGCTCCGGCCCCGGCGCGCTGATGTGCCGCTACTTCACCGGCCGCCGGCACCTCGACGCCGACGACCAGCTGACGCTGGAATTCGCCGGCGTCTACCGCCACTACCACGCCTGCCTGATGCGCACCATCCGCGTCGGCGCGCCGCCGCCGCGCCAGCGGGACATGCACGCGGCGGCGCTGGACTCCCTGGCGGCCGCCAAGGAGGCGCTCAAGCCCGGCCGGCCGATCGGCGCGGTGTTCGACGCCCATGCACGCGTGCTGGACGAGGCCGGCTTCGGCCCGCACCGGCTCAATGCCTGCGGCTACAGCCTGGGCGCCACTTACGCGCCGAACTGGATGGACTGGCCCATGTTCTTCCACGGCAACCCGGTGCCGGCCGCCGAGGGCATGGTGTTCTTCATCCACATCATCGTCTTCGACAGCGATGCCGGGCTGGCGATGACCAGCGGCCAGACGGTGGAGGTGACGGCGGAGGGGTGCGTGCCGCTGACCGAGGCGCCGCTGGAATTGGTGATCAAATAGTCTCGATTGCTGAGCGGACGCCGGCCCTGTACGACCTGGACGTGCATCCAGTATCATCGCGGCCATGCGTTTCTGTCGATGGACCGCCAAGGAAAGCGTCTGCATGGGTCGGTTGGCTGCCGTGCTCTGCGCCGTCTGCCTGACCCTGGCGGCGAATTCGTCGACCGGCCAGGATCGCGACCGGATTGCGATCGGCAATTGGCGTGGCGGCGCCCAGACGAATGAGAACGGCGAATACCGCTTCTGTTCGGCGGGCGCCCTGCCGTCCACCGGCACGAACATCATCCTGTATTGGCGGGAGAGCGGCTTCAGTTTCAGCCTTTACAACGACAACTGGGAACTCCCGGCAGGCACCAGCTATTCCGTGTTCGCCGCAATCGACGGTCGCTGGGGCCGCGACGTCACGGGCGATGCCTATTCGACCACGGCCATCAATTTCAGACTCGGACATGATGTCGATGCCGTCGAGGCATTTCGCCTTGGCAACCAACTGACCATCAATGCCGCCGACGAGACATTCCGGTTCGATCTCAACGGCACCAACGCGACGATCCAGGCGCTTCAGGAGTGCCATGCGCGCAACCTGGCCGCACGGCCCGGGGAGGATACCCGTACGCCGCCGGGGCGGCGGCCGGAATCGGAGTATCGAAGCCTCGCCGAACCGAACGTGCCCCTGGACCTGCTGCGCAGCCTGTTCGCAGACAACATCTCCGTCCCGACGAAGGTCATCGTCCCTCCGGACGGGCTCAGCCACTACCAGTTCGTCGCACCCGGTTCGCCCGGGTCCATTCAGGGCAGCTATGTCGAGATGGACCCGAGGACGTCCTCGACGGAAGACATGCTGGAAGACCATCTGGAGATCTCCAGGCTGTTGTGCCCCGGCCGGTTCGCATCGGATACCGAGCCGGCGGTATCCTTCGGCTCGTCGGTCATGTTGCGGGCGATCACCATCTGCGAGACGAGCGACGGCCCCCTCTACGAGAACTTTACGCTGCTCAATCTTCAGGTCTTCGCCCAACTCTTTCACATTTCATCGGACGATGCGGGCCTGGAGACGGCCTCCCAGATCGGCGACGACCTTTACGGCATGCTGGAACGGTTCTCATTCTTCCTGACGCAGTCGGAGTGACGGCGCAATTGACCTGTCGGCGGATCGCCTGCCCCGTCCCGTCAATGCTTGGTGGCTGGCAGTGGTTCGTGTAGGCCGACGCGTCGCCGATGGCGGCAGCACCGTGAAAGCGGATTCGAATTCAGATGCCCAAACCGTCAGCCGACCAGTCCTCCGCCAACGCGGAAGACCGATTCGTCTTCTTCTGGAGCGGGTTCCTCAGTCAGTGGCATCGCTGTGTCTTCGAGATCGACGGCGTGACCTACAATTGCGCCGAGCAGTTCATGATGCACAGCAAGGCGCTGTTGTTCGGCGACGCCGAGATGGCCGAGCGCATCCTGAAGGCCGACACACCGCGGGCGCAGAAGATGATGGGCCAGCGGGTCCGGGGCTTCGACACGGCCGTGTGGGAGCGGGAGCGCGAAGGCATCGTGTTCCGCGGCAACTACGCCAAGTTCTCCCAGAGCGCCGGGCTGCGCAAGAAGCTGCTGCGAACCGGGGACAAAATCCTGGTCGAGGCCAGCCCGCAGGACATCATCTGGGGCATCGGTCTGGCGGCCGACGACCCGGACGCGCGCGATCCCGCCAAATGGCGCGGGCAGAACCTGCTGGGCAAGGCGCTGATGGCGGTGCGGGACCGGCTGAACGAAGAGGCCGGCTAACCGGCCCGGAAGATCCGCAGGCGCGGGTCGAGCACGTCGCGCAGGCCGTCGCCGAGCAGGTTGAGGCCGAGCACCGCCATGGCGATGGCGAGGCCGGGGAAGATCGCCTGGGCCGGGTCGACATAGATATGGGTCTGGGCGTCCAGCAGCATGCGGCCCCAGCTCGGCTGCGGCGGGCGGGTGCCAAGGCCGAGATAGCTCAGCGCCGCCTCGGCCAGGATGGCAATGGCGAACTGGATGGTCGCCTGCACGATCAGCGGGCTTGCCATGTTGGGCAGCACATGGCGTGCCGCCACGTCGAAGCGGCTGCGCCCGAGCGCGGTGGCGGCGCGCACGAACTCCCGGCCGTAGATCTGCACCGCCGCCCCGCGCGCCACCCGGGCGAACACGGCGATGTTGAAAATGCCGATGGCGGCGATGGCGTTGACCGCGCCGGGCCCGAAATGCGCAGTGATCAGAACGGCGGTGAGGATCGCCGGGAAAGCGAATGTCAGGTCTACGAACCCGCTGGTCGCCTGCTCCGAAAGCCCGCCGCGGGCCGCCGCCATCAGGCCAAGCGGCACGCCGGCCAACATGCCGATGCCGACAGCGACGGCGCCGACAGCAATCGAGTTCTGGGCGCCGGCCATGATCAGCGAAAGGGTGTCCCGGCCGTTGTGATCGGTGCCCAACCAGTGCGCAAGGCTCGGCCCCTGCAGCCGTTCGGGTATGGAGATGCCGACGACCGAATAGGGCGTCCAGAACAAACTGATCAGCGCCATGGCAACGAGAACAGCTGTCAGGACGGCTCCCAATCCGAGGCTGCGGTGACGAAACAGGATGCGGGCAAGCCGGAGCATCGGTCGACGCCTGCGCCTAGACCGACCGCGGCCGTGGGTCGACCACGGCGTAGAGCAGATCGATCACGAGGTTGACCACAACCACGACTGCGGTCAGCAACACCACCACGTCTTTGACCACGATTAGGTCGCGCTGATGGATCGCCTGGAGCGTGAGGCGTCCGAGCCCAGGCAGGTAGAAGACATTCTCCAGTGCGATCACCCCTGCGATCAGAAAGGCGAATTGCAGGCCAATGATGGTGATCACGGGGATCAAGGCATTCCGAAGCGCATGGCGCCACAGCATCGCGGTACGGCCAAGCCCCTTGGCCCGGGCGGTGCGGACATAATCCTCGCGCAGGGTCTCCAGGATCGCCGAGCGGGTGACGCGGGCCAGGATGGCGGCCTCCGGCAGGGCCAAGGCGAGTGCCGGCAGCAGCAGCGCCTTCAGGGCCGGGCCGGCGCCGCCCTCCCAGCCCGGAAAGCCGCCGGAGCCGAACCAGCCCAGCGTCACCGAGAAGATCAGGGTCAGGACGATGCCGAGCCAGAAGTTCGGCACCGCCATGCCGAGCTGGCTGAAGCCCATCACCGCGTAATCGCCGAGCCGGTTGTGCTGGGCCGCGGCCAGCATGCCGAGCGGCAGGGCCAGCGCCGTCGACAGGGCCAGCGCCATCACCGCCAGTGGCAGGGTGATGGCCAGGCGGTCGGCGATCAGCTCTGAAACCGGAACGGAATAGGTGTAGCTGGTGCCGAGATCGCCGGTCAGGAAGCCGGCGATCCAGACCACGAACCGCTCCACCACCGGCCGGTCGAGACCCATCTGAGCCCGCAGCGCCGCCAGCGTATCGTCCCGCGCCTCAGTCCCCAGCATCAGCAGCGCCGGGTCGCCGGGCAACACCTCCAGCACGACGAAGACGACCAGCGCGGCGGCGAGCAGGGTCAGAAGCAGGGAGAGGAAGCGGCGGATCAGGAAGCTGAGCATGGTCCGGCCGTCAGTGTCTCGATTTGCCGAACCGTGTCCATGGAATTCGCTCCGGCACGGCACCGAGGGTATTTGAGGTATTAAAATAAGTTAATCAGGTTTTTTAATTTCATTTACACAAATGCCTGACAAATTGTCGTAAGAACAGGACGATCCGTATTGCCTTCGGTCCCGGACTTCGCCGGCACCAAGGCCGGATCTGGGGAATTCAGTGGCGCGCCCCGCCGCCGATCCGCCAGCGAAGGAGACCCCGCATGGACACAGACCGGACGACGCCGAAGCACCGACCCGCACGCGCGCTTCTTGCCGCGATGCTCGTTGGCCTCACCGCACTCGTCGCCGCGCCGGCCGCGGCCGCAAGCCCGGCCGACCGGTCGGTCGCCGTGTCCGCCCGGCAATGGCAGCTGGTCGACCAGATGACCCATACGGCGCTGTTCGCGGCGTTGGGCATCAACACCGTGCGCGGCGTGCACGCGATCGAGCGGGAGCGGGAGCGCTTCGCCCTGACGCTGCGGGCCCTGCGCGACGGCAATGGCGGCCTTGGCCTGGAGCCGGCACGCACGCCGGAGGTGCTGCGGCAGATCGATCGGGTCGAGGCCCTGTGGCAGGACTACGACGCGGCGATGCTTGCGGTGATCCACGATCTCCGCTGGAAGCCGATGGTCGCCGACACCCATATGGAGGCGCTGTTCGACCTGCACGACCAGATCATCGTGGCCATCGACGACACGACCGAGGCCTTCCGCCAGTCGCGGCAACGGCTCACCACGGCGCAGCGCTAACGAAGAGGTGATCGAGCGACATCGCCGTTAGTGTCGTATTACTGCCACCTTAGAATCTCTAAAAACTGTTTTACTTCAATCGACAAGAAACACCGAATGAACTTTAGTATAGTGCGTTGGATTAACACGATTTAATCATCATCTTTAATCGTCTTTACATAAATCCCTGACAAATTTTCGGCGAATGCCGCGCCCTTCCGCGCGGGCTTCGCGCCCCGCCGCGCCGGACGGCCACGCTGGCTGCCGGCGACAGGCCGAAGACCGCAGGAAGGGGACCATGGCGATGCGACGCTGACGTTCAGCGCCTATCGGGGAAACTGGGGAACCGGACAATGCACACGCTGACCGCCAAGCGCTTCTTGCGCTTCATGGGCCTTCTGGCCGGTATCGCCGTCCTGCTGGCCGATCAGCCGGCGGATGCCCGTTCCGACTACAACCGCTCGCTCAACCTGGCGGCACGCCAGTCGCTGCTGGTCGAGCAGATGACCAACGGGGCGATGCTCGCCGCGCTGGGAATCGATACCGAGCAGAACATCCGCAACGTGCTCCAGGCACGCGACCTGTTCGACCGCACCCTGCGGGGCCTGCGCCGCGGCGACGACGAGCTGGGCCTGATCGCGGCGGAACAGCCGGAGGTGATCCGGCAGCTCGGCCGGGTCGACGGGCTGTGGCCGCGCTTCGACCAGACGCTGCAGGGCATCATCGTCACGCTGGACAGCCCCGGCGGCGTCCGCGAGGCGCAGATCCGCCAGCTGTCGGACGAGCACCGGCTGATGAGCGAGACCGTCGCGCGCATGATCGCCGTGTTCGAGCATTTCTCCCATGGCGGCGACACCCATTCGATCCTCACCACGACGCTGAACGGCTCGGTCGACCTGCGCAGCCAGACCCAGTTGATGTTGGGGGAGCTGCTGGCCATCGCCTATCACCAGGATGCCGAGCACAACCGTCGCCTGCTGGGCCAGGCGGCCGGCGCGTTCGACCGCACCCTGCACGGGTTGATCCACGGCGACCCCGAGATGCGCCTCCTGCCGGCCGCAAACGAGGAGATCCGCGCCGAGTTGGCCAAGGTCGAGCGGCTGTGGCGCGAGATCCAGCCGATCCTCAGCGGCGTCGCCGCCGGCGGCAGCGCGGACCAGCGGGCGATCGCGACCGTGTCCCGCTACACGACGCGCATGCTCGCCCCGCTGAACATGACCTCCCTCATGTACGAGAACCTCTAGGCGCCGCCGACACGGCCGCCCCAAGGTGGAGTAGGACCCATGACTGCACTGATTTCGACACGCCACGCCGCCAAGGCGGTTCTCTTCGCCACCGCGCTGTGCGCCGGCCTGCTTTCCGCCGGGACCGGCGGCCCGCAGGGCGCCGCCGCGCAGTCCAGCGAGATGCGCGACATCGCCTTCAGCCTGGCGATCCTGCTGCGCGGCGGCCATGAGGTGATCTCGGACGCGCAGCCGGTGATCAACGACCCGTCGATCGGCCATAAGGGGCTGACGGCCGAGTACGTGGTCCAAGAGACCATCTTCTACTTCGAGATCGACACCGGCATCCGCATCGCCGACATCCCGGCGAACTCGCTGCACGGGCGGCTGGTCCAGGCCGTGCTGGATGCGACGGCCGAGGTCACCGAGCAGTGGCAGGACGTGATCAATGTCGAGGGCATCGGCTACAAGGGCTTCCTGCCCGCCACCTTCGCCATGCAGGTCGCCGACCGGTTCGGCGAGAAGGCCGCCGGGATCGCCGAGATCAAGCTGACCGGCCCGCAGGATTTCGTGCGCAACCCGCTGAACCTGCCGGATTCATGGGAGTCGGCGGTGATCGAGGACCAGTTCCGCAGCGACGCCCATGTCTATGGCCGCGAGGTCTTCAACGCGACCACCCGGGAGGGCCAGCTGGCCCACCGGCTGATGCTGCCGGAGTACTACATGCAGTCCTGCCTGTCCTGCCATGGCGGCACCAAGGGCGAGATCGACATGACCGGCGGCCCGATGGAAGGCGGCCGGCTGGGCGAGGTCGGCGGCGCCATCAGCGTCACCATCTTCGGCCGCGGCTGATCTTGCGCGCCGGCCGCTATGGCGGCGCGGCCGGTGCCGGGCGGCGCCTCCCTACGGGGAGGGGCCGCCCTTCTCTATTCCGCGGCCGTCAGTCGACCCAATAGGCCCCGGTGACGTCGTTGGCCTGGATCGGGCTGTTGGCCCACATGCCCTCGAGCTTGACGTTGCGCACCCCGATCTTGGCCAGTTGGAAGACGAAGATGCTGGCCTGGTCGTCCGACAGGATGCGCTGGGCCTGGCCGTAGAGGCGACCGCGCTCCGCCGGGTCGGTGGCGGCGTCAAGATCGGCGATCACGGCGTTGAAGTCGGCATTCTCGTAGCCGAAATAGTACTCCCCGCCGCGGGCGTAGATGCCGATATCCAGCGGCTCGGTGTGCGACACGATGGTCATGTCGTAGTCGTAGCCGCGGAAGACCTGCTCCAGCCACTGGGCCCATTCCACCGGCTCCAGCTCCACGCGGATGCCGACGGCGGCGAGCTGGGCCTGGATGATCTCGCCGCCACGCCTGGCATAGGACGGCGGCGGCAGCTTGAAGACCATGTCGAAGCCGTCCGGGTAACCGGCCTCGGCCAGCAGCGACCGGGCTTTCTCCGGGTCGTGCGGGAAGCGGTCGGCCAGATCGACATAGGCCGGGTTGTGGGGCGCGAAATGGCTGCCGATGGGGGTGCCGAAGCCGAACATGGCGCCGTCCACCACCTCCTGCCGGTCGATGGCGTGCGCGATGGCCTGGCGCACCCGGACATCGCTGAACGGCTCGCGGCGCTGGTTGACGCCCATCACCGTCTCGCCCTCCGTCGTCCCGACCACCACCTCGAAGCGGTCGTCGTTCTCGAAGCGGGCCAGGGTCTCCGGCGCCCCCATGTTGGGGATCGTGTCGACGTCGCCGGCCAGCAGCGCCGCCACCTGGGCGGCGGGATCGGCGATGATGCGGAAGGTCACGGTGTTCAGGCGAACCGCGTCGGGATCGCGGAACTCGGGGTTTCGGGACAGTTCGACCCGGTCGCCCGCGACCCAGCGGTCGAACTTGAACGGGCCGGTGCCGACCGGATTGGTCCGGTTGGTCTCGGCGCTCTCCGGGGCGACGATGGTGGCGTCGCCGGATCCCATGTTGAAGAGGAACAGACCGTCCGGCCGCGACAGCCGCACGACGACCTCGCCCGCTGAAGGCGTCTCGACCGCGGCGATGGCGGCGAAATAGCCCTTCTGGGCGTTGACGGAGTCTTCCGCGCGGGCCCGGTCGAGGGAGAACTTCACGTCGGCGCTGTCGAAGGTCGTGCCGTCGTGATAGGTCACGCCGTCGCGCAGGGTGAAGGTGTAGACCAGCCCATCGTCGGAGACCGACCAACTCTCCGCCAGCCCGGGCAGGATCTCGCCGCGCTCGTTGATGCGGGTCAGGCTTTCGAAGACGTTCGCGTAGACCACCTCGTCAATGGCGGCGGCGGCACCAGCCGTCGGGTCGAGATGCGGCGGCTCCAATGGCATGCCGATGACGACGCTGTCCTTGGCGGCATTGGCCGGCCCGGCCAGCACGGCCAGTGCGGCGGCGGCGGTGAGAAGGCGCAGATACTTCATCCTCCTGATACTCCCCTGTACGCGGTCGGGCGCGTTTCGGCCCGTTCGCGGAATAGTGCGACGGTGCGGGCCGCCGCATCAACCCCGGGCAAGCTGCGGTGTCTAAGAACGCAGCCATTCCTCACCTGGATCGTCGTCCCCGGGCTTGACCCGGGGACCCATCTCGCTGCCGACCCGAAACTCGAATGCGCCGGGCCCAATCGGACCATGGGTCCCCGGGTCGAGCCCGGGGACGACGCGGTTGAATTGCAAGGGAGCTGGCCGCCGATACTCAGGCGGATGACCTGAGCGCGTGGCCGTGCCGGCTGCGATAGCCGGGTTTTTCGCCGAGCGTGTCGGCGGCATAGACGCCGCGCGCCAGCGCCCGGGCCACCGCATCGGCCGCCATGGCGCAGATGCGGGCGAGCGCGGCCGGCCGCGGCTCGGGCAGCGCCATCGCGTCGGTCGACAGGGCAAAGAGCGTGTCGCCGTCGAAGGGCGTGTGGGCCGGCCGCACCGCCCGCGCGATGCCGTCCTGGGCGGCGATCGCGACCCGCCGCGCCTCGGCCCGGCTCAGGCCGGCATTGGTGGCCACCACGCCGATGACCGTGTTGGCGCCGGGGGCATCGGCGGATGGCGGCCCCGGCAGGTCGATGGTGGGCGGTGCGGCCGCCGTCGGGACCGGCTGCCCGCCGAGCTCGCCGTCGAGTTCCAGCGCCCAGGCCCACAGGCTGTCCTGGCCCGGCATGACCGCAGAGCCGACCGGATTGGCGGCAATCAGGGCGCCGACCGCGATCCCGGTCTCGTCGTCTATCGCCGAGACGCTGCCCAGTCCGCCTTTCAGGCCGCCGGCCTTGGCGCCGCAGCCGGCGCCTTGATTGCCGAGATCGAATTCCGCCGCGGCCGCGGCGCAGGCATCGGCACCGAACCGGCGAAAGGGCGGATCGTCGCCCCAACCCTTGTCGCCACCATTGTCCAGGTCGAACAGGATGGCCGCCGGCACGATGGGCACCCGTGTGCCTCGGACGGCATAGCCGCGCCCCGTCGCGGCCAGCCAGCCGACGACACCGGACGCCGCGTCCAGGCCGTAGACCGACCCGCCGCTGAGCACCACGGCGTCGATTGCATCGACCAGGCCGGACGGGTCCAGGGCATCGGTATCCCGCGTCCCCGGCGCGCCGCCGCGCACGTCGACCGCCGCGGTGACCCGGCGGTCCGGCAGCACGACGGTCGCGCCGGTGCGCGCGGCGGCGTCATGGGCATTGCCGACGAGGATGCCGTCGATATCGGTGATGAGGTTGCGCGGTCCGGGCCGGATCACGGGCGGGACATGCGGCGGTCAGCCGCCTTCGGCAAGGTCCAGCAGCTCGTCGCGGTCGACCAGGTCGACCTTGTTGCCTTCCAGCAGCCGGATCACCTGCTTGGATTTGAGCGCCGTGAAGGTGCGGCTGACCGTCTCCGTCGTCAGGCCGAGATAATCGGCGATGTCGGACCGGCTCATCGGGATCGGCACCGGGTTGTCCTTCTGGCCGCGCCGTTCCAGCCGTCGCGAGAGGCCGAGCAGGAAGGAGGCCACCTTCTCCTTGGCGGTCTTGCGGCCGAGCAGCAGCATCTGGTCCTGCGCCGCCTCCAGCTCGTTGGAGGCCATGGTGAACAGGCGCTGCTGCAGCTTGGGAAACTCTTCAAGAAGCTGTTCGATCTGGCGGCGCGGGAACTGGCACAGCGAGACCGGCGTCACCGCTTCCGCCGAATAGGCGTAGCGGTCCAGCATCGAGAGGCCGAGGAAATCGCCGGTGAACAGGAAACCGGTGATCTGCCGCCGGCCGTCCGGCAGCAGCTTGTAGAGCTTCACGGTGCCGGCGGTGACGTTGTAGACGCAATTGGCCTCGTCACCCTCGCTGAACAGCGTCTTCTGGGCTGCCAGATGCCGGGCGCGGACGATATCGGCCATCCGCGACAGCTCGGTCTCCTCCAGCGCCGCGCACACCGTCAGCTCGCGAATCGGGCACGCGCTGCACGGGTTCACATCGCTCGCCGCTGCGGGCTTGGGGGCAATGCTGATTGGCGCCATTGTCGGGGGTCCTCGGGCCTCCGGGGGAAACACGCACTCTGCCTGAATATTAGCAAAATCGCAATTAACGCGGCGCTGCCACGGTCACCACGATCGCTGCCTTGATCTACATCATCGCACCATCCCATAGGGGGGTCCAGCATCCGCATGGCAACCGCAGCGATAGTGCGATGCCCGAAACGCCGTCCGCCATCCCACTCGGCCTGGAGGGAATCGACCAGGCCTATCCGATCGTCCACACGCTCCACCCGGAGCTGGCGATGGACGATTGGCGACGCTATGCCCGCGCCCTGATCGCCGCGACGGAACCGGTCCGCGGCATCATGACGGCTCAGCATGGCGGCTATATCCGCGGCCTGTTCTGCCATTGGCCGGACCGCAGCCTGCAGCACAGCAGCATGCTGATCGTGGACAATTTCGCGGTGATGGACCTGTTCGACGCCCAGGGCGCGACGCGCACGCTGGTCCGGGCGATGGAGGAGATGGCGGAACGACACGGCTGCGGCGCGATCCACACCCTGCTGTCCGACCATCGGCCGACCGCCCTGCACGGGCATCTCACCCGGCAGGGTCACCGGGTGATCAAGGTGGTCCTGTGCAAGGCGGTGGCGGGCTGATCAGGCGGCCGGCAGGTCGATCTCGAACACCGTTCCGCTGTCGTTGCTTTCCACCAGCCGCAGGTCGCCGCGATGGGCGACGACGATCTCCCGCGCGATCGCCAGGCCAAGGCCGGTGCCGCCCGGCCGGACGGTGCCGGCGAAGGGCTTGAACAGGTGCTCGCGGGCCCGCATCGGCATGCCCGGGCCGTCGTCGCACAGGCTGATGGCGACGCCACCGGCGCCGTTCTCGGCGCTGATGGTGACGGATTCCGCGCCGGCCTCGAAGGCGTTGCGGCCCAGATTGACCAGCACCCGGCGCAGCTGGTCCCGGTCGGCGGTGACGCTGAAGGCATCCGGCACCTGGTTGACCCAGCGCGAGCGCCCGTTCTCCACCGGCGCCATATCGGTCTCCACCTCGTCGACCAGCTCGTGCAGGTCGAAGGACGACCGTTGCAGCGGCGGTCCGCCCTCGCGGGTGTAGTCGAGCGTGTGCTGGCAGAGATCGGCAGCCCGGTCGATGGCACCGAGCAGCCGCGGCCCGGTCTGCATGACCTCCGGGTCCTCGACCTTGGTCAGCCGCTCCGACAGCAGGGACGCCGTCGACAGGATGTTGCGCAGATCGTGGTTGATCTTGGTGACGGCGGTGCCGAGCGCCGCCAGCCGGCTGCGCTGGGTGATGGCGTTGCGCACGGCGATCTGCATGTCGTGCAGCTCCCGCTGGGCGACCCCGAACTCGTCGCTGCGCCGGGTCGGCACGATGACGTTCTCGGCATCCGCCGGGTCGTCGCGGAAAGCGATCATCTTCTCGGTGAAGCGGGCCAGCGGCCGCACCATCAGCCAGCGCAGGGACAGGAACACCAGCCCGGCGGTGAAGAAGGAGATGACGAGCGACAGGCCGAGGATGCGGTTGGAGAAGGCGATCATCTCGGCGGTCAGCGGCGCCTCGTCCAGGATCACGTCGACGAACGCCTCCTTGTCGCGCGGCGAATAGCCGGACACCTTCAGGACCCGGTTCTCGGTCTGGAACAGGCTGTCGAACGCGTCCATCACCAGCAGCATGAAGTTGCGCTCGCGCAGATCGACCTCATGGTCGATCTCCGGCATCGTGGTGCCGAGCATGTAGATGTAGCTGTCGCTGGCCGGCCGCCTCAGATCGACCATATAGGCGTCGACATGGGCGAGGAGCTCGCCCTCCAGATCGGCCGTCACCACGCCCTGGGGCGTGCCGACCAGGGCCAGCGCGGCGAGATGGCCCGCCGCCAGCTTCTGGTCCAGCCAGTCGATCCGGAACCGTGCGATCGACGGCGTGTAGATCAGGACTTCGGCGACCATCACGAACAGCACCGTCAGGACCAGCAGACGGGCCGACAGGCTGCGCGTAAAGGCAGGCATCGACATGGGACGACCGGGCCCTTTGTTCGCGAAAACCCGGAATCGTCATAGCACGCCCGGCGCGCAAAGGTCCAATCGGCCCGGGTCGGCCACTCAGGCACTTTGGCGCCATGCCGTCACGGCGTAATATTCAGGCATGGATATCTACGGCTTCGACCACATCGTCCTTTGCGTGCGCAGCGTGGAGGCGACGCTGGACTTCTATCAGCGCGTCCTGGGCCTGGAGGCGCGCGAGGAACGCGCCGGCAAATGGTCGCTGCACTTCGGATCCAACAAGATCAGCCTCCAGGATGCCGGGTCCCTGCCCAGCCTCGCCGAGAGAACGGTGCCGGGCAGCGGCAATTTCTGCGTCCTGACCGATCTGCCGATCGAGGACGTGATCGCGCGGCTTCGGTCGCATGACGTGGAGATCGTCGAGGGGCCGGCCGAGAAGGCCGGCGCGGTCGGGACGCTGATGTCGGTCTATTTCCGGGATCCGGACGCCAACCTCGTCGAAGTCAGCAACCGACTCTCCTGAACGACCGGCCACGCGTCACGGTCCCGGGCTCCGACTGGAATGGAGCCCGGTCGGCGCAGGGGCCAGTCAGCCGAATTTCGACAGGAAGCGCACCACCTTGCGGGTGCGGTCGCTGAACAGGCTGGGGGTGTAGAAGCTGCCGGCGGCGCGCTTGTTCACCTCACCCAAGGTCGGGTAGGGCGCGATCATGTTGGCGACGGCGCCGATCTTCAGACCCTGGCTCATGGCCAGCACCCAGGTGTGAATCAGCTCGCCGGCGTGCGGGCCGGCGATGCCCGCACCCAGGATGTGGCCCTTGGGCGTGGTCACGACCTTGACCATGCCCTCGGTCTCGCGCTCGGCCTGGGCGCGGTCGTTCTCGTCGAACTTCCAGCGCAGCACCCGCACGTCGCGACGCTCGGCCCGGGCCTGGGCCTCGTTCAGGCCGACCTGGGCCAGTTCCGGATCGGTGAAGGTGACCCAGGGGAAGGCGGCGGTGTTGGTCTTGGCCGGCAGGCGGAACAGCGCGTTGCGGATGAAGATCCCGGCGTGGTAGCCGGCCATGTGGGTGAACTGGAAGCCGCCTGCAACATCGCCGATGGCGAACACCTTCTTGTTGGTGCTGCGCAGGCGCGCGTCGACCTTGATGCCGTTCGGGGCGTAGTCGACTCCGGCCTTCTCCAGCTCCAGCCCTTCGAGGTTGACCCGGCGGCCGGCCGCGACCAGCAGGTCGCTCGCCTCCAGCCGGGCCTCGCCGGATTGCTCGTTCAGCACCACGACGATGCCGTTGCCGCTCTTCTCCACCCGGGCGATGTCCGCACCCTCGCGCAGATCGATGCCGTCAGCGACCAGCGAGGCGCGGACCAGCTCGACCAGCTCCGGATCGTCCTTGGGCATGATGGAGAACTTCTCCAGCACCGTGACCCGGCTGCCCAGCCGGCGATGGGCCTGGGCCATCTCCAGCCCGATGGCGCCGCCGCCGATGACGATCAGGTGCTCCGGCTGGACCCGGTTGTCGAAGATGGTCTCGTTGGTCAGGAAGGAGACCTCGTCCAGGCCGGGGATCGGCGGCACCGCGGCGCGGGAGCCGGTGGCGACCACGAAGCGCCGCGCCTTGACCTCGTAATCGCCGGCGACGACCGTGTTGCGGTCGGCGAACTTCGCAAAATCCTGGATGACCTTGACGCCCAACCCCTCGAAGCGTTCGACCGAGTCATGCGGCGCAATATTGCCGATCACGCCGTGGACATGGTCGTGCACGGCGGAGAAGTTGATCTCCGGCTCATGGCCATTGACCCCGAAGCGGGCGCCGGTGCGCACCGTGTGGGCGGCGCGGGAGGCGGCGATCAGCGCCTTGGACGGCACGCAGCCATAGTTCAGGCAGTCGCCGCCCATCTTGCCGCGTTCGATCAGCACCGTGTCGGCGCCCATCTGGACCGCGCCGGCGGCCACGCTCAACCCGCCGGACCCGGCGCCGATTACGCAAATATCGGTATCGATGCGCTGTGCCATCGCTCAGCCTCTTCGATGATGGTGGGGTCAGGCCTTGCGGGCCTTCAACTTCTTATAGACCACAGGCACCAGCGACAGCAGCGCGATGCCGATCAGCGGCAGCAGGATCTCCGGCTTGAAGATAATACCGAGATCGGGCTCTCCGCCGGCGTCGAAGGTCGCGCCCAGGCCGTTGCCGACGCTGGTGTAGACGACCGTGCCGGGGATGATGCCGAAGAAGGTGGTGATCACGAAGATCGGCAGGCGCACGCCGAAGAAGGCGGGGGCCAGGTTGACCAGCCAGAACGGCGCGACGGGGACGAGCCTCAGGGTGATCAGATAGCTGGTGGCGTTCTCCTGGAAGCCGGCCTCCAGCTTGGCCATCCAGGGGCCGGCCTTCTCGCGCAGGGTGTCGCCCAGCGCGGTCTTGGCGGCCAGGAAGACGCAGGTGGCGCCGATGGTGGCGCCGACCACGACCAGGCTGGCGCCCCAGACGATGCCGAACATGAAGCCACCGACGATGGTCAGCAGGGCGCCGCCGGGGATGGAAAAGGCGATGGCGACCGCGTAGACCAGCAGGAAGACGATCGAGGCCAGCGCGGCGTTCTGCGTCACGTAGTCCTTCAGCAGCAGCCGGTTTTCCTTCAGGACGCCCAGGCTGACATACTCGTCCAGCCCCAAAGCGAAGAAGGCGATCAGGCCCAGAACCAGGATGCCGATCGGCAGGAAGCGCTTGACCGGGGAGGCCGGCTTCTTCGCGTCGGCGGATACAAGTTGCTGTTCCATATGTTCTATGCGCCCCCAACGCGCCCGTCCTGTTGCAGAACGTGTACAGCAGGGCCCTCGCCCTTGCCAGACTGCGGGTATCTAGCAATCGACCCGATCAACCACCAGTCACCATGGTGTGAGAGCGGCCGTGAGCCGGCGGGTTCCGCGGGGTTTTCGGGCCTTCGCGGCGATTGACTTGGCCCCGATGACCGCCTATAAGCGCGGCTCGCTTCCGAGCAGCATCGTTTTTCTACGGAGAGTGTCGTGAAACGCACCTATCAGCCGAGCAAGATCGTGCGCAAACGCCGTCATGGCTTTCGCGCCCGTCTGTCGACGGTCGGCGGCCGCAGGGTGCTGGCGAACCGCCGCGCCAAGGGGCGCAAGCGGCTGTCGGCCTGATCGGCGCATGACGCGGCGAACCGGCAGCGACCGGGACGCGCCCGCGGCCAGCCATCCCTTCACCCTGTCCCGCCTGAAGCGCCGCCCGGAGTTCCTCGCGGTCGCCGCCGCGCGCCGCCGCTGGGTGGCGCCCGGCCTGGTGCTGCAGGCGCGGCGCCGTGACCCGGACACCGCCTCCGTGCCAGCCACCGAAATCCGCTACGGCATCACCGCCAGCCGCAAGGTCGGCAATGCGGTGGCCCGCAACCGCGCCAAGCGGCGGCTGCGCGCCGCGGCGGCGGAAATCCTTCCGGGTGCGGGTGCCGCCGGATACGATGTCGTCCTGATCGCGCGCGCCGCCACCCTGGACCGCCCGTTCGTCGCGCTGAAGGACGATCTGGCCACCGGCCTGGCGAAGCTGACGGCACCGCGCGCGAAGGCGAAGCCGGCGGAATTGGAATCGTGAGCCCGCTTGCCCATGTTCTGAAGGGATTGGTGCTGGCGTACCGCTACAGCCTGTCGTCGCTGATCGGCAATGAATGCCGGTTCAGACCGACCTGTTCGGAATACGCATTGGACGCTATAACCGCGCACGGCGCGATCCGCGGCGGATGGCTGGCCGTTCGCCGCATGGCGCGCTGCCATCCCTGGGGTGGCAGCGGCTGGGACCCGGTCCCGCCGACCGGGGACGCGCCAACAGACACCGACGCCGCCGGACCGCGCGAGTCCGGACGGTCCAGTACCTGATCGCCAGCCGATCGCGCTAGGAGCCTGACCTTCGATGCCCGACCAGAAGAACCTGATTCTGGCGATCGCCCTGTCCTTCCTGATCATCTTCGCCTTCAGCTACCTGTACGGGCCGCCGGAACCGCCGCCGCAAGAGCAGCAGGCGACCCAAGACGCGGGCTCGACGACAGGCACCGGCGACCCGCTGACCGGCATCGACATTCCCGGCGAACCGGTCGCGCAGGCCCTGAGCCGCGATGAGGCGCTGGAATCCCAGACCCGGGTCACCATCGACACGCCCCGGCTGCACGGGTCGATGTCCCTGGTCGGCGGCCGCATCGACGACCTGACCCTGGCCGATTACCGCGAGACCGTCGATCCGGAGAGCGACGAGATCGTGCTGCTGTCGCCGCGCAACGCGCCGAAGCCCTACTACGCCGATTTCGGCTGGGCCGGCAGCGGCGGCGTCGCGGTGCCGGGGCCGGACACCGAATGGACCGCGGACAGCGACACCCTGACCGTCGACCAGCCGGTCACCCTGAGCTGGGACAATGGCGCCGGCCTCCGGTTCGAGCGGGTCATGTCGGTCGATGCCGACTACATGTTCACCATCACCCAGCGGGTGACCAATACCGGCACCAGCGCCGTCTCGCTGTCGCCCTACAGCCGCGTGCAGCGCTTCGACACGCCGGACACCCTGGGCTTCTACATTCTGCATGAAGGGCCGTACGGGGTCTTCGACGAGACCCTCCAGGAGCACGACTACGACGAGCTCGTCGAGGACGGAGAGGTCCGCGAGGAGTCCGTCGGCGGCTGGCTCGGCTTTACCGACAAATACTGGCTGGTGGCGCTGGTTCCGGACCAGCAGGCGCGGTCCACCGGTCTGTTCGCCCATCGCGATTCCGGCGGCCGCGACCGCTATCTCGCCACCATGCAGCGCACCGATGCCGAAATCGTCGTACCCGACGGCCGCTTCGAGCAGACCAGCCACCTCTATGCCGGCGCGAAGGTGGTGCAGCTGATCGAGGGCTATGGCGACACGCTGGGCATCCAGCGCTTCGACCTGACCATCGACTGGGGCTGGTTCCACTTCCTGACCCGGCCGTTCTTCTATGCGCTGGCCTATATCAACGGGCTGGTCGGCAATTTCGGCGTCGCCATCCTGATCCTGACCGTCGGCATCAAGCTGGTGCTGTTCCCGCTGGCCAACAAATCCTACCGCTCGATGTCGAAGATGAAGGCGCTGCAGCCGGAGATGCAGAAGCTGAAGGAGCGGTTCGGCGACGACCGGCAGGCCATGAACAAGGAGCTGATGGAGCTCTACAAGCGCGAGAAGGTCAATCCGGCCTCCGGCTGCCTGCCGATCCTGGTGCAGATCCCCGTCTTTTTCGCGCTGTACAAAGTGCTGTTCGTCACCATCGAGATGCGGCACGCGCCCTTCTTCGGCTGGATCCAGGACCTGTCGGCGCGGGATCCGACCTCGATGTTCAACCTGTTCGGCCTGATCCCGTGGTCGCCGCCGGAAATCCTGCTGATCGGCGCCTGGCCGTTGATCATGGGCTTCACGATGTGGCTTCAGATGAAGCTGAACCCGGCCCCGACCGACCCGATCCAGCAGAAGATCTTCGCCTTCCTGCCGATCGTCTTCACCGTCATGCTGGCGGCGTTCCCGGCCGGGCTGGTGATCTACTGGGCCTGGAACAACCTGCTGTCGATCATTCAGCAATACGTGATCATGCGGTCCGCCGGCGTGAAGATCGGCGGCGGCGTGGTCAAGCCGCCGCCGCCGCCGCAGGGCGGACAGGCCCAGAGCTCCGGCAACGGCGCCGAGGACGGCGCGGTCGAGGCGGAAGTCCGGTCGCTGCACAATGGCGATGCGGGGGGCGATGCGGGCGAGCCGGCCAAGGCCGAGACCGAGGACGGCGAGGCCGCGGAGGCGCCGCCGGCACCGCCGCCACCGCGGCGGTCCGCCAAGCGGCGCGGCGGCAAGGGGCGGTCGCGCTCGGCCTCGCGCCGGCGCAACTGATCCTTCACGCCCGCGCCGGCCGCACGCGGCGATGCCCGACGAACCGAGCCCTGAGCAGATCGAGGCCGGACGCCTGCTATTCGCCCAGGACTGCCGGTTCACCACCGCCGTCGCCAATCTGAAACAGCTGCCGCCGCTCGACCTGCCGGAGGTGGCGTTCTGCGGCCGCTCTAATGTCGGCAAGTCGAGCCTGGTCAACGCCCTCACTGGCCGCAACACCCTGGCCCGGACCAGCCACACGCCGGGCCGAACCCAGCAGCTCATCTTCTTCGAGCTGGGCGCGCGGCTGATGCTGGTGGACCTGCCGGGCTACGGCTACGCCAAGGTTTCGAAGACCATGGTGGCGTCCTGGACCCGGCTGCTGAAGGCCTATCTGAAGGGCCGGGTGACCCTGCGGCGGGCCTGCGTGCTGGTCGACGCCCGGCACGGGATCAAGCCCGGCGACGGCGAGATCATGGGCCTGCTGGACCAGGCCGCGGTGCCCTACCAGATCGTGCTGACCAAGGCCGACAAGGTGCGCTCTGGCGAGCTCGATCGGCGTATCTCCGACACCACGGCGGCGTTGAAGGCCCATCCGGCCGCCTTTCCGGACATCCTGGCGACCAGCGCCCGGGACGGCGCCGGCATCGAGACGCTGCGCGCGACCCTCGCCGACCTCGCGGCACCGGCGCCAGAGCGGCCCGGCGGCTGACCGGGACCATGTGTGGACCTGCCGGCGCGGGCTGCTAAAGTGCGCCGCAAATCGAGGGGCGGACTGCGCAAATGGGCGAACCGAGAGTGAAGAAGGCCGACGCCGCCGAACTGGAGAAGTGGCTGGACAAGGCGCATACCCTGTCGGAGGCCCTGCCCTTCATGCGCCGGTACAACGGCGCCACCTTCGTCGTCAAATATGGCGGCCACGCCATGGGCGACGCCGATCTGGCCCGGGATTTCGCCCGCGACGTGGTGCTGCTGAAGCAGGTCGGCATCAACCCGGTGGTGGTCCATGGCGGCGGGCCGCAGATCGGCCGCATGCTGGAGCGGCTGAAGATCCAGTCGGAATTCGTCGACGGGCTGCGCAAGACCGACCGCGACACCGTCGACATCGTCGAGATGGTGCTGTCCGGCTCGATCAACAAATCGATCGTGGCGGCGATCCACGAGGTCGGCGGACGCGCCATCGGCCTGTCCGGCAAGGATGGCGGGCTGGTCGCCGCCCGCAAGCTGCAGCGCACCAAGCGCGATCCCGACAGCAGCATCGAGCGGCTGCTGGACCTGGGCTTCGTCGGCGAGCCGGCGACCATCAACCCGGAAATCCTGGACGCCTTCAGGGACTCCGAGTTCATCCCGGTCATCGCCCCGATCGGCTTCGACCATGACGGGCACACCTACAACATCAACGCCGACACCGTCGCCGGCGCGGTCGCGGCGGCGATCAACGCCGAGCGCCTGCTGCTGCTGACCGACGTGGTCGGGGTGCTGGACAAGGCAAAGGCGCTGATCCCGGAGGTCGACGCGGCACAGGCCCGGGCGCTGATCGCCGACGGCACCATCCATGGCGGCATGATCCCGAAGATCGAGACCTGCATCGGCGCGGTCGAGGGTGGCGTGGAGGCGGCGGTGATCCTGGACGGCCGGGTGGCCCACGCGTTGCTGCTGGAGATATTCACCGATGGCGGTGCGGGAACACTTATTCGAGCTGCACAATAAATAGGCAGTTTTCGCGCAACCGGTTTCAGTCCCCAACGAAGTTTTATTTTGCTTTTCCGCTGCCTAAGGCGAGCGAAGATGACTTTACGGTCTTCAACTCCCGTGATCGGAGTGCTACGGTTCGCGCGGTTCTTGACGCTATCTGGGAACAAAGGCCCATAGACTGAAGAGGTGGACCTGATCGCAGCGGCCAAGACTGCGACGGCCGGGGCGGGCGCGGAAAACCGGGACGCTTAATGTTCCCGAGAGCAACGGTTATCACTGGGAGGTACTGAAAGCATGACCCTTCGGAAGGCCATACCCCTGGGCGCCGCGGCGCTCTCGCTGCTGGCGGCGGGAGCCGTGCAGGCACAGGATGGCAGCAACCTGATCTACCCGGTCGGCGACGATTCCCGCTTCAACTGGAGCGACCTCGACCGCTTCGAGGCGATGGATTTGAGCGGCCAGGAGGTCTCGGTTCTCGGGCCCTGGCTCGGCCCCGACCGCGATCTGGTCAACAGCGTGCTCAACTACTTCGTCGCGGCCACCGGCGCCACCGTGAACTATGCCGGTTCCGACAGCTTCGAGCAGCAGATCGTCATCGACATCCAGGCCGGCAGCCCGCCGAACCTGGCCGTGTTCCCGCAGCCCGGCCTCGCCGCCAACCAGGCGGCCAAGGGCGGTCTGGCACCGCTCGGCGACGAGACCCGGCAATGGGTCCTGGACAACTACGCCGCCGGCCAGTCCTGGGTCGATCTGGGCACCTATCCGGGCCCTGACGGCAATCCGGACTATTACGGTTTCTTCTTCAAGGTCGATCTGAAAAGCCTGGTCTGGTACTCGCCGGAGAACTTCGAGGATGCCGGCTACGAAGTGCCGGAGACCATGGAAGAGCTGATCGCGCTGAGCGAGCAGATCGTCGAGGATGGCGGCACCCCGTGGTGCATCGGCCTGGGTTCCGGCGACGCCACGGGCTGGCCGGCGACCGACTGGGTCGAGGACCTGTTGCTGCGCACCCAGGCACCGGAAGTCTATGACGGCTGGGTCAGCAACGAGATCGCCTTCAACGATCCGCGCATCATCAACGCGATCGAGACCTTCGGCTCCTTCGCCAAGAACGACGACTGGGTCGATGGCGGAGCCGCCGCGGTCGGCGCGACCGATTTCCGCGATGCGCCGGGCGGGCTCTTCGCGGTGCCGCCGCGCTGCTATATGCATAAGCAGGCCAGCTTCATCCCGACCTTCTTCCCGGAAGGCACCGAGCTCGGGCTGGACGCCGACTTCTTCTACTTCCCGGCCTTCGAGTCCGAGAGTCTCGGCAACCCGGTGCTCGGCGCCGGCACGCTGTGGGCGATCACCGAGGATAACGAGGCGACGCGCATGCTGCTGGAGTGGCTGAAGACGCCACTGGCCAATGAGATCTGGATGGCGCAGAGCGGCTTCCTGACGCCGCATACCGGGGTCAACATCGACACCTACGCCAATCCGACCCTGCGCAAGCAGGGCCAGATCCTGCTGGATGCGACCACCTTCCGCTTCGACGGGTCCGACCTGATGCCGGGCTCGGTGGGTGCGGGGTCCTTCTGGACCGGCATGGTCGACTATGTCAGCGGCAGTTCGGCACAGGATGTGGCCGACTCGATCCAACGCAGCTGGGACGCCATCAAGTAGAGCCAAGCGCTCCCTGTCGTCACCGCCAAGGCGGGCCGGGCGTTCTGCCCGGCCCGTCGATACCCAAACAATACGGAGATCGACGGCGTGGCTGGACAGCTATTCGGTGCCCTCGTCGCCATCGTCCTCGGCGTCGGGGTCAGTATTCTCTATTTCGCAGGAACGAACTGGGCGCTGGACACCTTCCTGGGTGACCGCAAGGGCGGCGATGGCCGCCTGCTGGTCAGCCGCGAGGGCATCCGCGGCTCGATACGGCCCTGGCTGTTCGTCGGCCCGGCCCTGTTTCTGCTCGGCATCTATCTGGTCTACCCGGTCTTCGAGACCGCCAAGCTGAGCATGTTCGACCGCTCCGGCGACATCTTCGTCGGCCTCGCGAACTTCGTCTGGGCCTTCACCGACGAGGAATTCCTGCAGTCGATCTGGAACAACATCCTGTGGCTGCTGATCGTGCCGGCGATGAGCACCATCATGGGCATGATGGTCGCCGTGCTGGCCGACAAGGTGGCCTGGGGAACGGTCGCCAAGACCTTCATCTTCCTGCCGATGGCGATCTCCTTCGTCGGCGCCAGCGTGATCTGGAAGTTCGTCTATGACTACCGCGGCCCGGATGCGGATCAGATCGGCCTGCTGAACGCCATCGTGGTGACCTTCGGCTTCGAGCCGCAGGCCTGGATCACCATCCCGTTCTGGAACAGCCTGTTCCTGATGGTCATCCTGGTCTGGGTGCAGACGCCCTTCGCCATGGTGATCCTGAGCGCGGCCCTGCGCGGCGTGCCCACGGAGACCCTGGAGGCGGCCCGGATCGACGGCGCCAACGAGTTCCAGATCTTCTTCAAGATCATGCTGCCGCAGATCATGGGCACGGTCCTGGTGGTCTGGACCACCATCACCATCATCGTCCTGAAGGTCTTCGACATCGTGCTGGCGATGACCAACGGCCAGTGGGACACGGAGGTGCTGGCCAACCTGATGTTCGACTGGATGTTCCGCGGCGGCGGCGATTTCGGCCGCGGCAGCACCATCGCCCTGATCATCATGATCGCGGTCATCCCGATCATGATCTGGAACATACGCCGCTTCCAGCAAGAGGAGGGCATGCGATGACCACCCGGCGGATCATGGGCGTCAAGGTGATGCACCCGCTGAGGATGGTCACGCATCTGTGCCTGTTCCTCCTGGTCATGGCCTGGACCATCCCGACCGCGGGGCTGCTGATCAGCTCGCTGCGCGACAAGGACCAGCTGATCGTCTCGGGCTGGTGGACCGCGCTGTCCGCCAGCCAGGGTGCCGAGCGCGGCCGCACCGGCACCGCCGACGACCAGGTCGAGCGCGGCGGGCAATACGTCATCTCCGGCAATTTCTTCTCGGAGGGCAGCCCGAAATCGGTCGCCACCTTCGGCATCCGGCAGAACGACCTGACGGCGTTCCAGGCCGGCGACACGGCAGAACTGAACGACGGCACCACGTTCACCCTGAATGCCGACGGCAGCTATGAATGGGTGTCGCCGGTGGCGTTCGACAATGCCCGGGGCAAGCGGTTCTTCTACATCGCCGAAATCCCGCCGATCTTCAGCCTCGCCAACTACGGCGAGATCCTGGCGTCGGAAGGTTTCGGGCAGTCCTTCATCAACACGATGACGGTGACCGTGCCGGCGACGATCATCCCGATCCTCATCGCCGCCTTCGCGGCCTATGCCTTCGCCTGGATGGACTTCCCAGCCCGGCAGTTCCTGTTCGCCGTGGTGGTCGGGCTGCTGGTGGTGCCGCTGCAGATGTCGCTGATACCCCTGTTGCGGCTCTATAACGGGGTCGGCGAGGCCTTCGGCGTGCCGGCGAAATCCTATGTCGGCATATGGCTGGCCCATACCGGCTTCGGCCTGCCGCTGGCGATCTACCTGCTGCGCAACTATGTCGGCGGCCTGCCCAAGGACATCATCGAATCCGCCAAGGTCGACGGCGCCTCGCATTTCCACATCTTCACCCGGCTGATCCTGCCGCTGTCGGTGCCGGCGCTGGCATCCTTCGCAATCTTCCAGTTCCTGTGGGTGTGGAACGACCTGCTGGTCGCCCTGGTGTTCCTGGGCAAGCAGGACAACCAGATCGTGATGACCTCGAAGCTCAGGGAGCTGCTGGGGTCGCGCGGCGACAACTGGGAGATCCTGACCAGCAGCGCCTTCGTGTCGATCATCGTTCCGCTGATCGTGTTCCTGTCGCTGCAGCGCTATTTCGTCCGCGGGCTGCTGGCGGGCTCGGTCAAGGGCGGCTAGGCCCTGTCGTATGCCGGGCGGCCGCGCTGCGCGCCGCCCGGCCCTTCACCGCGCGATCAGGCGGCGCCGAAGAATTCGAGCTGCCAGTTCAGCTCCTCCTCGGTGAGCGGGAAGTCGACGCCGTCGCGGGCCTTGATCACGCTGCCGGGCGCGATCTGGGCGATCTGCATCTGCACCTTCATCGCCAGCCGCATGCCCAGCCCGGCCTTCCAGACGATCGCCACGACGCCGCGGGCGCTGTGGGCGTTCAGGATCGCCTCGACGATCGAATCGGAGACACCGGCCAGCAGCGCCAGGCCGGTGACCACGAAGCCGCGATCGCCGCGGAAGATCGCCTCGTCGATCTCCACCTCGGTCAGGCTGCCATCGGCGTGCATGCGCCGGGCCTTGTCGGCGCCGGACGGTCCGTCCGACCCGCCCTCCGTCGGCGCCGGCGGCTCATCCGGCAGCGGCGCCCCTTTCTTTCCCAGCCGGGTGCGCAGGGTGGCGACCACGGCCTCGGCGGTCTCCTCGTCCATCTCGTGGCGCTGCTGCAGCACCTCGACCAGCGAGACCGCGACGAACCGGGCCAGGCGGCGGACCGCCGCGCTGGACAGGTTGGGCCGGTAGACCAGCGGCCGGTGCCAGGATTTGCGCGACGGCGCCTTGGCCAGGATGTGGTCCAGGGTCTCCTCGCGGATCTGGGCGCTTTCATTGCCGAGCAGCAGCGCGACGGCATCGATGTCGTCGGTCCGCACCACCGCGTCGGCGACCCGGTGCGACAGGTCCGGGCGCTGGGCGATGGCAGCCACGCGGCCACGGGTCGGCGTGGTCTTCAGGACGGTGACCAGGTCCTCGTCGGTGACCTGTGGCGAATGGCGCAGCACCGGCTCGGCGACGGACGCCTCCTCGTCGCGGACCAGCGTGCTGACGACCGCATGCGGCACGTGCTCCAGCGACTGCACCGCCTCCGCCAGCATTGTCCGCATGGCCGGCGCCGGATCCTCGGCCAGGATGGTCAGCACCTTGAGGGTGAATTTCTCCAACGGCCCGTCCGGGACCGACCCGTTCGGCGGTATCCGGCCGACCGCCTTTTCAAGGACGGCCGAGCGGACGCTCTCGTCGCCATCCTTGGCCAGCAGCACGTTCGCCTGGCCAGGGGTCGACGGGTTGGCCGCGATCTCACGGCGCACCGCCTCGGCGGTGTCGGCCGCCAGGAAGAACAGGAGCTCCGGCGAGACATCGGTCCGCGCCGCCACGGACTGGCGGATGTCGGGATCGGCGTTGCGGGCCTGGAGCTTGGCCTCCTGCATGCCGTCATCGGCCGTCTGGCGCTGCGGTTGCCCACTCATCCTGTGTCTCCATTTTCGGCCAGGGCCCATTTGCCGCCGGCCAGGGCCTCGCGACCTTCCGCCTTGGCGCGGTACATCGCCGTGTCGGCCCGCTCGATCATCGCCGCGATGGTCTCTTTGCTGTCCGCCGGACGGATGGCGACGCCGACCGACAGGCCGGCGGGCCGGTCCGGGGCCGAGGAGTGCGCCGCGAGCGCCCGTCCCCGCTCGACCATCTTGCCGGCGACAGCGACCGCGCGATCCGGGTCGGCCCCGTCCAGCCACACCACGAACTCGTCGCCGCCGATGCGGCCGCGCAGATCCTCGGCGCCGGTCGTCTCGCGCAGCAGGGTCGTCACCTCGGTGAGCACGGCATCGCCGCACTGGTGACCGTGCACATCGTTGACCGACTTGAAATTGTCGATGTCGATGTAGAGCAGCGCGCCGGCGGTCCCGCCATCCAGCCGTTCGCCCAGCCGCTCCATCATGGCGCGCCGGTTCAGCAGCCGCGTCATTCCGTCGCGGTCGGCCTGGGCCTGCAGGCGCTCCAGATAGGCCGTGTGCAGATAGGCGACGCCGATCTGGTCACCGACCGCCTCGATCAACTGGAAGTCCTCATCGGTCCAGGCCTCGCCGCCCGGCGCCCGCCAGACGACAATGGCGCCATTGGCACCGTCACGGGCGCGGGCAGCGATCGCCAGGCCCCGGTCCTTCGATCCGACAGTCCGGGCGCCGGTTCCGACACCCGGACGATCCAGAAACTTGGAAACATCGAAACGGCCGTCCACCCGGCCATGCTCGGCCGCCACCACCAGCCGACCCTCGATGTCCCGGCGATAGAGCCGGCAGCCCTCCGCCCCGACGGCGTTGGCGATGGCCGTGGCGGCGGTCGCCAGCATGCGCTCCGGCTCGACCTCGTCGCGCATGGTGCGCAGGATATGCTCCAGCAACTGCTCGCGGGTCCGGGCGCGGGCCAGCGCCGCCTCCCGCCGGCGGATCTCGGTGACCTCGCGGCAGAGCCCGCGGGTGCCGCGCCATTCGCCGTCCTCGTCCAGCAGCGGGCGGGCCCAGGCGACGACGCAGGCCTCCTCGCCGTCCGAGCGGCTGAGCCAGAGCTCGGCGCGGTTCACCGCACGCCGGGCCTGGAACGGCGAACGGGTGACCGACTCCCGGTCCTTCAGCAGGTCGTCCGGGTCGTGGCCAACCAGGGCGTCGGCCGCATAGCCCAGCGCGCCTTCCGGCGAGACATAGACGAAGCGCCCATCCGGCCCGGTCTCCCAGGCGAAGTCGCTGGAGATGTCGACCAGATCGCGGAAGCGCTGGCGCGATTCCGCCAGGGCGTCGCGCAGATTGGTGTCCAGGGTCACGTCACGGCCGAGCAGGGCCACGGTGTTGTCCGGCAGGGCGACGGCGGTCCATTCCACCACGGCCGGGCCGCCATCGGTCTCGATCGGCAGCACCTTCACTGCTCCATCATCATCCGCGGGCCGGGTCAGCCAGCCATAGAGCGCCTCCCACCAGTCGCCGGCCGGGCCGGCATCGACCAGCGGCCGCAGCGACTCGCTGGCCGTCAGGACCGCGCCATCGGCGGCGACGACCAGCGCCAGGCCCGGATGCCGCTCGATCAGGTCTGGCACATCCGCGCGCGGTGGGGTATTTCGACCCGGAGAGGCCTTCTCCTGGCGGTGGAACAAACGCAACAGGGCAAACCTTTGGAACAGGGGCGTCCCATGAAAGCTACCTTTGCGCGCTTAAGCGGTGCTTAAAACACGTTAACGCAAACTTGCGCCGCCCGACCCCGCGCCCTAGCTTCCCTCTGCATGCGTTCCCCCGCCCAATCCGCCGCCCTCGACCATGTCGATGTCTGGATCTTCGATCTGGACAACACGCTGTACCCGGCCTCCTGCGACCTGTTCGAGCAGGTCCGGGTGCGCATCGGCGGCTTCATCGCCGAGCGGTTCGGCCTGGATATCGACGCGGCCCGCGCCCTGCAGCGCAAATACTTCCTCGAGCACGGCACGACGCTGCGCGGGCTGATGACGGTGGACGGCGTCTCGCCGGCGGAGTTTCTCGACTACGTCCACGACATCGACGTGACGGCGGTGCCGCCGAGCCCGACGCTGGACGAGTCCCTGGCGGCGCTGGGCGGCCGCAAGCTGATCTTCACCAACGCCTCCGCCACCCATGCCGAGCGTGTCATGGACCGGCTGGGCGTTTCCCGGCATTTCGAGGCGATCGTCGACATCGTGGCGTCGGACTATGTGCCGAAGCCGGACCGGCGCTCCTATGACCGCATGATCGACGCCCATGGCATCGATCCGGCGGCCGCGGTGATGGTCGAGGACATGGCCGTCAACCTGGTGCCGGCGCACGCCATGGGCATGACCACGGTCTGGGTGAAGACCGAGCATGCCTGGACCGGCCCGAAGCCCGGCGAGACCCATGTCGACCGGGAGATCGACGATCTGGCGGACTGGCTGGAAACCGTAGTGGCGGCGCGCCGGACAGCCGGTTGACAGGAGGCCGGACGCGACCCAAGGTGCGCGGCTTCCGGCCCATTCCCGACGAGACGCGCCGCCATGACCGACAGCCAATTGCAGCAGACCATCGAGCAGGCCTGGGAGGAGCGTGACGGCATCTCCATCACCACCGGCGGCGCGGTGCGCGAGGCGGTGCAGGCGGCCCTGGACGGGCTGGATGAGGGACGGCTGCGCGTCGCCGAGCAGACCGCCGACGGCTGGGTGGTGCATCAATGGCTGAAGAAGGCGGTGCTGCTCAGCTTCCGGCTGAACGACATGAAGGTCGTGTCTGGCGGGCCCGGCGGTGCGACCTGGTGGGACAAGGTGCCGTCGAAATTCGAGGGCTGGGGCGAGAACCGCTTCCGCGAGGCCGGATTCCGGGCGGTGCCGGACGCGGTCGTGCGCCACTCCGCCTATATCGCTCCGGGCGTGGTGCTGATGCCGAGCTTCGTCAATATCGGCGCCCGGGTCGACAGCGGCACCATGGTCGACACCTGGGCCACCGTCGGCTCTTGCGCCCAGATCGGCAAGAACGTGCACATCTCCGGCGGCGTGGGCATCGGCGGGGTGCTGGAGCCGCTGCAGGCGGGACCGGTCATCATCGAGGATGACTGCTTCATCGGCGCCCGCTCCGAGGTGGTCGAGGGCGTGGTGGTCGAGCGTGGATCGGTGATCTCCATGGGCGTGTTCATCGGCGCCTCCACCAAGATCGTCGACCGGGCGACCGGCGAGGTGCATTACGGCCGCGTGCCGGCCTATTCGGTGGTCGTGTCCGGCAGCCTGCCCGGCAAGCCGCTGCCCGACGGCGCGCCCGGCCCCGGCCTCTACTGCGCGGTGATCGTGAAGCAGGTCGACGAGCGGACCCGCTCCAAGACCTCGATCAACGAGCTGCTGCGGGACTGATCCTGCCCATGGCGCAGATCGACCCGGTCGCCCTGACCCAGGCGCTGATCCGCTGCCCGAGCGTGACACCGGCCGATGCCGGCGCCCTGGACGAGGTACGGCTGGCGGCGGAGAGCCTGGGCTTCGCCTGCGAGCGGGTCACCTTCAGCGAGCCGGGCCATGCCGATATCGACAATCTCCATGCCCGGCTCGGCACCGGCGGACCGAATTTCTGCTTCGCCGGGCATACCGATGTGGTGCCGGTCGGCGATGCCGGCGCCTGGCGCCACGACCCCTTCGCGGCGGTGATCGAGGACGGGCTGCTCTATGGCCGCGGTGCGGCCGACATGAAAAGCGCCATTGCCGCCTTCCTGGCCGGGGTCGAGCGCTTCCTCGAGCAGCGCGGCGACGGCTTCGGCGGTTCGATCAGCCTGCTGATCACCGGCGACGAGGAGGCGGATGCGGTCAACGGCACAGTCAAGCTGCTGGACTGGCTCGATGGGCGTGGCGAGACGCTGGACGCGGCGCTTGTCGGCGAGCCGACCAGCCCGGAAACGCTCGGCGACATGATCAAGATCGGCCGGCGTGGCAGCCTGTCCGGCTGGCTGACCGTCAACGGCATCCAGGGCCACACCGCCTATCCGCATCGCGCCGACAACCCGGCCAACCGGATCGCGACGATGCTGGCAGGGCTGACCGCGAAGCCCCTGGACGAGGGCAGCGCGCATTTCGGGCCGAGCAACCTGGAGATCACCACGATCGACATCGGCAACACGGCCAACAACGTGATCCCGGCCCGCGCCACGGCTGCCTTCAACATCCGCTTCAACGACCGGCACAGCGCCGCCAGCCTGGAAGAGTGGATCCGGAGCACCTTCGATGCCGTCGGCGGCGACTACGAGCTGACCCTACGCTGCAGCGGCGAAAGCTTCGTCACAGAGCCGGGCCCGCTAAGCGATGTGGTCGCCGGCGCGGTGGAACGGGTCACCGGCGTCACGCCGGAGCTCAGCACCAGCGGCGGCACGTCGGATGCCCGGTTCATCAAGGATTTCTGCCCGGTCGTCGAGTTCGGACTGGTGGGCCGGACCATCCACCAGGTTGACGAACACGTCGCGACAGCCGATATCGAAAAATTAGCAGAGGTCTACGCCGCAGTTCTTCACGACTTCTTTTCCGTTGTGGAGTCAACCTGATTGCTCTGAACCCCCGACCAGGATGACGCGCTACCGCGTCTGAATCCCGGTCCGAGATGTCGAACGAGAGCGGATCGCAAGGCGTGATCAGGGTCAATGAAGTAGGAAGCGCGGTCTTCGGGGCCTACCGGCTGGCCTGCCGGGACCCGGGCGGCATGGCGTTCTTCGACCGCAGCCGCGAAGGCGCGATCAAGAGCTTCTACGCCGCCGGCCTGCTGGTCCCGTTCTACCTGTTCCTGATCGTGACGCGCTGGTGGGAGGACCTTGACCGGCTGTCGCCGGCCTATGTCCTCACCATCGAGGTCCTGTACCTGGTCATCGCCTGGACGGCGTTCCCGGTGCTGATGATCGGCATCTGCAAGTGGATCGACCGTGAGAACCGCCTGTTCGATTTCATCGTCGCGGCGAACTGGGCCCATGTGCTGACGGTGGCCGTGCGGTTTCCGGTCATCTTCCTGCAGCGCTTCGAGCTGCTGCCCGAGCCGATCGTCGAACTGCTGATCCTGGTCGTGATGACGCTGGTGCTGGTCTACATGTGGTACGTGAAGAAGACGGCCCTGGACATCGGCGGCGGCATGGCGGCGGCATTGACCGGCGCCGATTTCATCCTGGGAGCCCTGATCCGGGATGTGAGCTATGCCATCATCGAGGGCAAGCTCTAGGACCCGGCCCGCCGGTCATTCCTCCGGATAGCGCACCGATACCAGATAGAGCCCGTCGGCCGGCGCGGTCGGGCCGGCGGCCGAGCGGTCCTGCGCCTCCAGCGCCCGCGCCACGTCGGCGGCGCGCCACTTGCCCTCGCCGACCAGCTTCAGCGTACCGACCATGTTGCGGACCTGGTGATGCAGGAAGGAGCGCGCCTCCGCGAGGATCTCGATCTCCTCGCCGAGACGGCGGATGTCCAGCCGGTCGAGGGTCTTGACCGGCGACTTCGCCTGACACTCGCTGGCACGGAAGCTGGTGAAGTCGTGATGGCCGGCCAGTTCCTGCGCCGCTGTGTGCATGGCCTCGGCATCCAGCGGCCGGATCACCTGCCAGGCCCGCCCGGCATCCAGGGCCAGCGGCGCCCGCCGGTTGACGATGCGGTAGCGATAGGACCGGCCGGTCGCCGAGGTGCGGGCGTTGAAGTCGGGCGCGACGGCCCGCGCGTCCAGCACCGCCACCGGGTGCGGCTTGAGGTGATAGTTGACCGCGTCGCGCAGTGTGTCGGGCGCCGGGTCGCGCTCCAGGTCGACATGGGCCGCCTGGCCCAGCGCGTGGACCCCGGCATCGGTCCGCCCGGCACATTGCACACGCGCGGTCTCGCCGCCGAAGGCGTGGATCGCCTCCTCCACGGCCTGCTGGACCGAGGGGCCGTTGGCCTGACGCTGCCAGCCGACGAAGGGACGGCCGTCATACTCGATGATCAGCTTGTAGCGGGTCACAGCCGGCTGCCTTCGGGGATGGCGAAGCCGCGCAGCAGCGCCTCGGCATCCATCGGCGCCTTGCCCGGACGCTGCAGGCGGAGCAGACGCACCGCCCCGCCGGCCGCGCAGGCGACCGTCAGCCGGCCGTCAAGCACCGTGCCGGCTTCGCCCGCGCCGGGGGCGGCCTCGACCGCATGCACCTTCAACCGTTCGCCGGCGAATTCGAACCAGGCGCCCGGGCGCGGCGACAGGGCCCGGACCTGGCGGCCGACCCGGTCCGCGTCGGACCAGTCGATCCGGCCATCCTCCGGGCCGATCTTGGCCGCATAGGTCACGCCCTCCGCGGGCTGCGGCGTCGCCTCCAATTCCCCGGCGGCCGCCCGGGCCAGCGTCTCGACCACCAGCTCGGCTCCCAGCTCCGCGAGCCGGTCGTGCAACCCGGCGAGGGTCGTCCCATCGTCGATGGGTACGGCCCGGCGCAGCAGCATCGTGCCGGTGTCCAGCCCCTCATCCATCTGCATGATCGTGACGCCGGTCTCCCGGTCGCCGGCCAGGATGGCCCGGTGGATCGGGGCGGCGCCGCGCCAGCGCGGCAGCAGCGAGGCGTGCACGTTCAGGCAGCCCAGGCGGGGGGCATCCAGCACCGGCTTGGGCAGGATCAGGCCATAGGCGACGACGATCGCGGCATCCAGGGAGAGCGCCGCGAAGGCGGCCTGCTCGTCCGCGCCCTTCAGCGAGGCCGGCGTGCGGACCTCAAGGCCCCGCGCATCGGCGACTTCATGGACCGGCGAACACCGTTCGCGATGGCCGCGGCCGGCCGGTCGTGGCGGCTGGGTATACACCGCCGCGATGTCGTGTCCGGCGTCGAGCAATGCCGCAAGGCTCGGCACGGCGAAGTCGGGGGTGCCCATGAAGGCCAGGCGCAGGGGGGATTCGGGGGCGGTCATCGCCGCTGTTCTAGCGCAGATCGCCGGCTGCGGCACCGCTCAGGCGGCGTTCGCCTTCTTCATCTTGGTCAGCTTGCGCAGGATCATGCTGCGCTTCAGGGCCGACAGGTAGTCGACGAAGAGGATGCCGTTCAGGTGGTCGATCTCGTGCTGGATGCAGGTCGCCAGCAATTCCTTGGCGTGCAGCTCCTGCGGTGCGCCAGTCTCGTCGAGATAGCGGATCTTCGCCTCCGACGGCCGGGTCACCTCCGCGTAGTACTCCGGCAGGGAGAGGCAGCCCTCCTCATAGGTGAAGGTCTCGTCCGAGGTCCAGACCACCTCTGGATTGACCAGCCGCAGCGGGTTGCGCTCCTCGTCTTTGGCCGATACGTCGATCACCACCACGCGCTCCAGCACGCCGATCTGCGGCGCCGCCAGGCCGATGCCCGGAGCGTCGTACATGGTCTCCAGCATGTCGTCCAACAGCGCGCGGATGCGGTCGTCGACCGCCTCGACCTTTGCCGCCTTCTTCCGCAGCACCGGGTCCGGCGCGATGATGATCTCCCGTATCGCCATGCTGATCGCTTCGGTGTTCTCCGACTCCCGCGCCGACCGCGCGGGTTTTCCTGCCCATGCCGGTCTGGACATATGACCTGGCCCGGTTGCCGTCAAGCATCGCCGGTCGGCCCGGCAAATGCTACCGTTGCGAACGCGCGAATCGGAACGGATACGGAACGGAATGGACCTCTCGATCATCGATCGGACAGAGCCCGCCGTGCTGGTGGCGCTCGGGATCGGGCTTGGGACGGCGGTCCTGCTGGCCCTGATCGTGACGATCATCGTGCTGGTCCGGCGCGCCGCCGCAACCGAGCGCGCCCTGGGCGACATGGGCGGGCAGGTGATGCAGCTCGCCGACACGGCGGCCCGCATGGGTGCCGGTCAGTCCGAGCTCACCGGACGTCTGCGCCAGATCGCCGAGCAGAGCGCCACCGCCCAGACGCAGCTCGCCGAGCGGCTGCAGGCGCAGGAGCGGCAGATCTCCAAATCCCTGGAAGAGCGCCTGGCGGCGGTCAGCACCCGGGTGCATGAGAGCCTGGAGAAGAGCGCCAACCAGACCGCCACCACGATGGGCGATCTGAAGACCCGGCTGGCGATGATCGACGAGGCCCGCAAGACCATCGCGGAGCTGTCGACCGAGGTGGTCGGGCTGCAGGACATCCTGTCCAACAAGCAGTCCCGCGGGGTCTTCGGCGAGGTCCAGCTCATGGACATCGTCACCGGCATCCTTCCGCCCTCGGCCTATGAGTTTCAGGCGACCCTGGCCGGCGGGCGCCGGCCGGACTGCCTGCTGAAGCTGCCGAACCCGCCGGGCCCGATCGTCATCGACGCCAAGTTTCCGCTGGAGAGCTACCGCGCCCTCACGGCGGCCAAGGACGAGGCGGCGCGGGTGCAGGCGGCGCGCACCTTCACCAAGGATGTCAGCGTGCATGTCGCCAACATCGCCGATCGCTACATCGTGCCCGGCGAAACGGCGGAATCGGCGCTGATGTTCCTGCCCTCCGAAGCGGTCTACGCCGAGCTGCACGCCCGCTTCCCCAACGTGGTGGAGGAATCCTATCGCCGCCGGGTGTGGATCGTCTCGCCGACGACCCTGATGGCGACGCTGAACACGGTGCGGGCAGTGCTGAAAGACGTGCACATGCGTGAGCAGGCCGGGGTGATCCAGGCCGAGCTGCTGCACCTGCTGAAGGACGTCGAGCGGCTGGACGGCCGGGTGGAGAAGCTGCAGACCCATTTCGCCCAGGCCGACCGCGACATCCGCGACATCCGCATCTCCACCGACAAGGTGAAGCGGCGCGGCGAGAAGATCGACGGCCTGCAATTCGACGAGGCAACCGACGCCGCGGAAGCGCTGCAACCGCCGCGTCCGAAGGTCGTCGGGGAATAGGGTCTGGCAGGCTTCTGACAGAGTTCTGGCGGCCACCCTCGTCCTTCGACAGGCTCAGGATGAGGGTGAGCATTTGCGAGGCATTTAGTATGCCACGAGAAACGCACCTCATCCTGAGCCTGTCGATCATCCTGAGCCTGTCGAAGGATGACGTCTCGGCCAGAATTGGCGCTCTTTCAGCGAACGTCTACAGCGTCCGGCGCGACTTCAGCGCCGCCATCAGGGTTCCGTCGTCGAGATAGTCGAGCTCGCCGCCCACCGGCACGCCGTGGGCGAGGCGGGTGACCTTGACGCCGCAATTTGCCAGGCGGTCGGTGATGTAATGGGCGGTGGTCTGGCCGTCGACGGTGGCGTTGAGGGCCAGGATCACCTCCTCGATTTCCGGCGCCCGGGCGCGGTCGATCAGCGCCGGGATGTTCAGGTCTTCCGGTCCGACCCCGTCCAGGGCGGACAGGGTGCCGCCGAGGACGTGGTAGCGGCCGCGGAACGCCTTGGTGCGCTCCAGCGCCCAGAGGTCGGAGACCTGCTCGACGACGCAGAGGGTCGATCCGTCGCGGCCGGCATCGGCGCAGATCGCGCAGGGATCGCTGGTGTCGAGATTGCCGCAGATCGAGCAGGCGCGGATGGCATCGGCGGCCTCGGACAGGGCGGTCGCCAACGGCTCCATCACCGTGTCGCGATGGTCGAGCAGGTAGAGGGTGACCCGCCGCGCCGAGCGCGGGCCGAGCCCCGGCAGCTTGGCCAGGAGCTGGATCAGCTTCTCGATTTCCGGGCCGATCATCAGCAGTCAGCCAAGCCCGTCATTGCGAGGAGCGCCAGCGACGCGGCAATCCACTGCCTGCCGTGAGAGTGGATCGCCACGCCTTCGGCTCGCGATGACGATACGGATGGATTGGCTCGCGGAATTCGGCACTCGCTCGCGAACTCAGAACGGCAGGCTCATGCCCGGCGGCAGGTTCAGGCCGCCCATCAGTTTGGAGGTCTCCTCCTGGACCATCGCCTCGACCTTGGTCTTGGCGTCACCGACGGCGGCGATCACCAGATCCTCCAGCACCTCGATATCGTTCGGATCGACCAGGCTCCTGTCGATCTTGAGGCCGCGCAGCTCACCCTTGCCGTTCATGGTCGCCTTGACCATGCCGGCGCCGGCCTCGCCAGCCACTTCCATCTCGGACAGGCGGTTCTGCATGTCGGCCATCTTGCCCTGCATCTCCTGGGCCTGCTTCATCATCTGGCTAAGGTTCTTCATCTCTCACTCGTCCTCGATGGGGTCGGGCGGCACATCGTCCGCCGGCGGTTCCGGCAGGTCGTGAACGGCCTCGATGCGGGCGCCCGGGAACTGGTCCAATACGGCGCGAACGGTGGGGTGTTCGGCGGCCTCCGCCAGCGCCTTGTCCTGGGCGATGCGGTCCTGCTCGCTGATGCTCGGCTGCCCCGGCTCATTGGAGACGCTGACCCCCCAGCGCAGGCCGGTCCAGCCATCGAGCGCGGTGGATACCTGGTTTGCCAGCGTCTTCTGCGCCGACGGCTTGGGGCGGAACTCCAACCGGCCGGGCTCGTAATGCACCAGCTCGACATTGGCGTAGAGGTCGGCATAGACGCGGGGGTCGCCCCGGTCCTCGAACAGCGCGACCAGCGCCCGGAAGTCGGCCGGCACGGGAACTGTCTCGGCCTCAGGCTCTGGAGCCCGTTGCGATATCGGTTCGGGCGTCGCAGGCGCCGCGGCGGTCATGGCGAAGGTCTGCTGGGCCTCGACCTTGGGTCGGTCCGCGCCGTAGGACGATGCCGAACCGCCGGCCGGTGCAAGCGCCGTCGGCGATTGCGGGCTCTGCGTCGCGCCATTCTCTCTATCGCCCTTCGGGTCGGGATACGCGCCGGCCTCCAGCTTGGCGATCACCTCGCCCGGCGTCGGCAGTCCGGAGGCGTGCATCAACCGGATCAGCACCATCTCCAACGCCGCCTGCGGCGATGGCGCGGCCTGCACCTCGCCGACGCCCTTCAGCAGCATCTGCCAGGCCCGGCTGAGCGCCGGCATGCCCAGCGACTGCGCCAGCTCAGCGCCGCGCACACGCTCCGCCTCGGCCACCGCCGCCTCCTTGGCGGCGTCCGGCACCAGCCTCACGCGGGTCAGGAAATGGGTGAAGTCGAGCAGATCCTGCAGCACCACCAGCGGGTCGGCGCCATCGCGGTACATCTCGGCAAGCTGGTCCAGGGCCTTCGGCGCGTCTCCCTTCGCCAGCGCCTCGAACAGGTCGATGATCGCGGTGCGGTCGGCCAGGCCCAGCATGTCGCGGACCTGAGCCGCGGTGATCTTGCCGCCGGCAGAATCCTGGGCGATCGCCTGGTCCAGCAGGCTGAGGCCGTCGCGGGCCGAGCCGTCGGCGGCGCGGGCGATCAGGGCCAGCGCGTCGGCTTCGATCGCCACCGATTCCTTGTCGGCGATGCCGGCGAAATACTCCGCCAGCACGGCCGCGTCGATGCGCCTCAGATCGAAGCGCTGGCAGCGCGACAGGACCGTGATCGGGACCTTGCGGATCTCGGTGGTGGCGAAGACGAAGGTCACATGCGGCGGCGGCTCCTCCAGCGTCTTCAGAAGCGCGTTGAACGCGTTCTTCGACAGCATGTGGACTTCGTCGATGATGTAGACCTTGTAGCGCGCGGCCACCGGCGCGTAGCGCACGCCGTCGATGATCTCGCGGATGTCGTCGACGCCGGTCCGAGAGGCGGCATCCATCTCCATGACATCGACATTGCGGTCGGCGGCGATGGTGCGGCATGGATCGCAGACGCCACAGGGCTCGACCGTGGGACCGCCGGTGCCGTCCGGCCCGACGCAGTTCAGCGCCCGGGCGATGATCCGCGCCGTCGTGGTCTTGCCGACGCCCCGCACCCCGGTCAGCACGAAGGCATGGGCCAGCCGGCCGCAGTTCATCGCATTGGTGAGGGTCCGGACCATCGCCTCCTGACCGATCATGTCGGCGAAGGTCATCGGCCGGTATTTGCGCGCCAGGACGCGATAGACGGCGTCTTGCGTGGTGCTGTCTGTCATGCCGGTGCGGATGATAGGCGTCGACGCCCCGGCCTCCAAGCGACGGATGCCGTCGGCCGGATCAAACGGGTCTGGCGGCTTGAAATGGGGCGGGAGGCTGGACGACGACCCGGGTCGAAACTCGTTACGGCTGCTTCCTTCCGGACCTGACCGGGTTGGCGAGGGACCCGTCCATCGCCAACCTCCCTGCCGCTATATATCGCTCCGACCGCCGCCGTTGGCAAGGGCTCGCGATCGAACCGCCTCAGGCGCCGGGAGACCGCGCCTTCAGCTGCTCCTGCGCCAGGTCGTACCATTCCCGCTGGGCCCGGAAATAGGCCTTGCTGCCGGTGTCGACCGCATTCACCAAGTCGCGGAACTGCGATTCCGCCTGGTCGTGCTGACCGGTGCGCTGCAACAGCATGGCGTAACGGCAGCGGGCCTCCTCGCCGGGATAGTAGTCGGCCAGGACGGCGTATTCGGCCAGCGCCTCGCCATCCTTGCCCTCGCCCTCCTTGGCGCGGGCGTACATCAGATGGCCCTCGGAGGACTGAAAATCGGGGTTCGTCTCGCGTAGCCGATCCAGAGTCTCGCCGCAGGCGGCATAGTCGCACAGGGCGAACTCGGCACGGGCCAGGGCCATCATGATGTTCGGGTCGTCCTCATGGATGCCGACCAGGCATTGCTCCAGCAGCGTCTTGGCGTCTTCGTAGCGGTCGCGATTGAGACACTCCTTGGCGAGGTCGAACTTGTTCTGCACCGTGTCGGTGCGCATCGCCTCCTTGGTCAGGCGGCGCAGCTCGCCATCCGGATTGACCACCGTGCCGATGTCCTTCGCGACCTGCCGGCCGGCCCGGCTGTGACGCATCTCGGGCAGGATCTCAAGGACGAAGTAAGCGATGGAGCCGGCGACCGGCAGCAACATGATCACGAACAGCCACTGGGTCGGCCGCCCGGTCCGCAATACATGAATGGCGCACAAAACCTGCAGGCCAAGCCCTATGGCAAAGAGAACCGGCATAACGCGATATCGCCCCCGGTGAATCGACAGCTAATGGCTGAAGGTCACACGGCGCCAGTTAATCCCAGGTTGATCCGCGCGGCAATCCCGAATCGGGCGGCGAAAAACCGTCACCTGCCGCGGACGATCCGCGCCACGGGCATCTCCGGCCGCTCGTAGGCCGGCGGAAATGCGGCCGTGTCCTGGTCGTTCGCGGTGCGGCAGCTCTCGAAGAGCAACCGGGCGTCGGCGTGACGGCCGATCAGCAGGCATTCCTCGGCAAGCGCCCGCCGGCTCTCCACCGTCCGGGCGCAGACCGCTCGGTAGCCGATGCCGCCGAGGGCGTTCTCCGGACGGCTCTCGCCACGGTCTCGGGCCGGCGCCCGATTGTTCGACGCGCGTGTCACCGCGCGGGCGATCTCGTACCCGCAGAAGGCGAGCGCGCCGAGACCGGGAACGAGGAGGATGATCTGGAGCCAGACGGCAGGGCGGGCGAGCTTGGCGGCGCAGGCGGCGCACGCAAGTTGCAGGACAATCGCGGCTATCAGCCAAATGCCCATGCTCGTCCCAACACCCCATTTGGTTATTGTCTCAAATTATTTTTCAACTCAAACTCTTAAGGCATCGTTACCGCGGCCGTCTGAAACACTTGTCCGGTTGCGTCCCGGGAGGCTGCATGCCACCGTGCGCGGCCCATGCCGGACCGAAATTTCTACATCCACCGCACCATGGACAGGCTGGCCGAACGGCGCGGCGAGCCGGACTTTCTCGAGCGTTTCCTGTCCGATCCCGACACCCGGCTGCTGCCGGTCTGGCGTTCGAAGAATTTGATCACCGGACCACGCGCCGCGCCGCGTCCAAGCCTGCCCTCGGCCACCGAAGAGGGGTGGCTGTCACGGTCCTCGGAGACGGTTTTTCTCGGAATGGTCGAACAGACCGCCTATCTGGCGGTCGATGTCAGCGCGGTCGAGGACCCGGACGACGACCCGCATCTGGCGGCCGCCGGCAAGTTCGTCGACCTGCGCACCACCGGACCGTTGCTGCCGCAGGAGACCGGCGCCCTGCTGGCCTATGCGCGGGGCCTGGTGTGGTGGCATCAGCGGCACCGGTTCTGCGGCGTCTGCGGCCATCCGACCCGCAGCATCGAGGCCGGCCACCAGCGGATCTGTCAGAACGAAGCCTGCGGCACCCGGCATTTCCCCCGCACCGACCCGGCCGTGATCGTGCTGGTGCATGACGGCGACCGCTGCCTGCTGGGCCGGCAATCGATCTGGCCTCCGGGCATGCATTCGGTCCTGGCCGGCTTCGTCGAGCCGGGCGAGAACCTGGAATTCGCCGTGGCGCGAGAGATCTGGGAGGAATCCCGGATCTCCGTCACCGACATCCGCTACCAGTCCTCCCAGCCCTGGCCGTTTCCGCAATCGCTGATGATCGGCTTCACCGCCCGCGCCACATCAACGGACATCCAGGTCGCCCAGGACGAGTTGGAGGATGCGGCCTGGTACACCCGCGAGCAGTTGCTGGCCTCGCCCGAGGACGAGACCTTCCGGCTGCCGCGCAAGGACAGCATCGCGCGGAGGCTGGTCGACGAATGGCTGGGGGTGACGCCGCCGCGCCCGAGCTAGGCGACGCGGGCCTGGCGCATTACCCGGGGCCGCGCGCCTGCAGTTTGATCCAGACGGCGGTGCGGCGCTCCTCGGGGTCACGGAAATGAACCTCCGCAATGCCGCCAGCAGTCAGGTCACCGAAGCCGCCCGTCACGTTCGGAAGCCCCAGGGACGAGCGGTCGACCCAGATCCGAGTGTCCGGTGCAACAGTGATCGTCACGGCGCCGGTATCACCCGGGCGGCGCATGTTCAGGCTTCGAGCGCCGGGATCGACGGCAACGATCTCGCCGAGATAGGTGACGACCCCCGACAGGCCCGGCGATCGTCCAACGGGAATGAACTGCTCTGTCGTCCTCTGTCCGTCCGCCGCCGTCTGGCCGGCCAGCCAAAGCAAGATCGCTGCGACCAGCACGGTGAACGTCCGCGTTATCGCAGGCCGGTCTGGCGATTGGCTGCATGCCGTCATGACGACTCCTCCACCAGCAGTTCGGCCCGTGCGCGGCTCAGGGCGGCGATCGCGTCACGCGCCAGCCTGTCGCGCCGGAACAGGCTGTCGACCGCACGTTCGATCAGCCGCCGCGCCTCCTCCAGATGAGCAATGGCCGCGGGTTCCAGCCCGCCGCCGACCAGCACGGCGATGCCGTCCTCGGTGTCCGCAAGCGCGATGCGCAACGCCTCCTTCGCCGGTGCCCGGGCGCGCACCAAACCCTGTTCCAGATTCTCGACCGCTACGCGAATGTTCTCCAGCGCGTTGATCACTCTCAGGAAGGCGGCAACCTCGACCACCTGCGTCCCGTCCAGATTGATCCCGCTGCCGGTCGCCGCCACGAGAAGCTGCCCGGCCGGGGAATTGTTGAACGCATCGCCGTTGTAGAACGCGACAGCGCCCTCGATGGTCTCGATGGAATTGTTGTGGAAGAAGGGTCCGGTGTCGGCCGCCTCGACCAGCGGTGGCGTGTTGAACTCGCCGTTGCCCGGCGTACCGAACCCGTCATCCGGCGGCACCCGTTCACCGGTCAGGTCGGCAGGCTGGTCCGGCAGATCCTCCACGCCGGTGTTGAAGTTCAGGTTTCCCGCACCGGCCCCGAAGATCTGTGGATCGCCGTTGGCGCCGGCATTGGCGTGGCAGGCGTTGCATTTGCCCAGCGTGTTGTCGAGGAAAATCTCCTGACCGCGGGCGGCGACCGTGCCCTTTAGGGCGAGGGGAAGTTGCAGATCCTCCTGCCGGCCCAGGGAGAGTTGGAACGCCTCGAGCGCGTCCAGTTCCTCATCGGTCGGCAGGCGGAAATCGACGCCCGGGACCCGGCCGAGCGTCTTCGGAAAATGCTGGATGACAGCGCCGGTCGCGAAGGCGCGCAGCGTCCCGTCGCCGGGCGCGCCGTCGCCCGACCAGCCGGTGCGAGGCCCGGCGGCGCTGTCGACTGAGTTGCGCAGCGCCAGCACATGCGGCACGCCGCGTAGCGTGAAGACGGTCTCCAGATCGTCGAACCCGTCCAGGTTTTCGATGATCAGTCCGAATTCGCGCATCAGCCGGGGGTTCTCGAAGTTCTCCGCCAGCGCCGGAACGAACTCGGCGACGAAGAGCGGGTCGTCGTCCGGAAGCGTGGCGATGAAGAGCGGATCGATGGCGAAGTTGTTCTCCGCCGGATGGCAGGTGCCGCAAGTCCGACCGTTGCCGTCGAAGGTCTCATTGAAGAAGAGGTCGCGGCCCTTGGCCACCAGCGGGTCCAGCGGCGGATCGGTCCGATCGCAGCCCGGCGCCAGGAGGCCGGCGAGGGCGCACAGCAAGGGTCCGCGACAGATGCGGCCCGCGCGCGCGGCGGTTGGAGGATGCACGTTTTGCATGGAATGCCCTGCCCGACCATGTCCAAGCGAGGCGGCAGACCGAAGCGTAAACCCGCCTTGGGGGACCTCGGTGTGACAATGTCGGGACGAATTTGGTTGCCGAACAATTGCCGGGATCGGCAGGCATCAACCGCCTTCGACCCTTATCCGAAGGTGCGACATGACCGTGGCGCATGACCTCCCGGACCGGTCGACCGATCGGTCCGCCAGGGGCGGCGGGCGCCGATGATCGGCGTCTTCGATTCCGGCAGTGGCGGGCTGACGATCCTGCGAGCGCTGGCGGCTGCGCTGCCGGACCGCGGCTTCACCTATCTCGGCGACCATGCCAACGCGCCCTATGGCGACCGTCCGGCCGAGGAGGTGTACCGGCTGACCATCGCCAATGTGCAGCGGCTGTTCGATCTGGAGTGCCGTCTCGTGCTGCTGGCCTGCAACACCGCCTCGGCGGTGGCCCTGCGGCGGCTGCAGCAGCATTGGCTGCCGGGCGTCGCGCCGGACCGGCGGGTGCTGGGGGTGCTGGTGCCCATGGTCGAGGCGATCACGCAGGTTCCCTGGCAGGTGCAGGCGCCGCCGTCGGACCGGCCGACGCCGCCGGCGACGGTCGGCGTCTTCGCCACCGCCCGGACCGTGGCAACCGGCGCTTACCCGTTCGAGATCGGCCGCCGCGCGCCGTCGGTGCAGGTGGTGCAGCGGGCCTGTCCGGAGCTGGTCGGGGCGATCGAGGCCGGCGCGAACGCGGCGGCCCTGCAGCCGATGATCGACGGCTATGTGGCGGACCTGATGGCCCGTGCGCCGGATGGCCGGCTCGATTCGATCGTGCTGGGCTGCACCCATTACCCGCTGGCCGCCGATGCCTTCGCCCGCGCCCTGCCGGCGGGCCTGCCGATCCTGGAACAGCCGGCGATCGTCGCACGCAGCCTGGAGGCCTATCTGGAGCGGCATCACGAGCTTGATCTGCCGGAAGGACGCGGCGCCCCGCCGCGCTTCCTGTCCACCGGGACCGGCTCGGTGACCGACGCGGTGGCATCGCGATTCTTCGGCCGCGCGGTGTCGTTCGAGGCGCTGCGCTGAACCGCAACACAGGCTGAATTCGCGAAAAACCGCGGAATTCCGCACGCTCGCAAACGGCGACAATCTGTCCTGTGTCTGGCCGGACTGGTTGCGCTATCGTGCCGCCGATCGGCATCCGCCCGGATGGCGTTCGCTCAAGGGATCAACCGGACCAAGATGGGGAGGGGGCAATGCGGCTGCCGTTCGCGCTGTCGATTGCATGCGTGCTGGTGATGATGTTCGGCGCCGTCGGCGCCGGGGCGCAGACGGAGCGATGGGACTCGGTCAAGGACCGGGTCTTTTATTTTGTCCTGCCGGACCGGTTCGAGAACGGCGATGCCAGCAACGATCAGGCCGGGATCGGCGGCGATGCGCTGCTGCATGGCTTCCTGCCCGACAACAAGGCCTACTACCACGGCGGCGACCTGGCCGGGTTGATCGACCGGCTGCCCTATCTCGACCGGATGGGCGTCAGCGCCATCTGGCTGGGACCGATCTTCCGCAACAAGCCGGTCCAGGGCGACGGCACCATCGAAGGCTCGTCCTCCGGCTATCACGGCTACTGGACGCTGGACTACACCCGCATCGACCCGCATTTCGGCGTCAATGCCGAGCTGCAGGAGTTGGTCGACGCGTCGCACGCCCGCGACATCAAGGTGTTCTTCGACATCATCACCAACCACACCGCCGATGTGATCAAGTACAACGAGTGCCATGACGGCATCGCCGACAGCAGCGAGAACGGCACCGACGACCTGGATGCCGACGGCCCGCTGCCCGGCGGCGCCTGCACCTATCGCAGCATCCTCGATTACCCGTTCGAGACCGAGGGCGGGCCGGGCGGCGCGCCGATCAACAGCGGTTTCCTGAACCCCGACGCACCGCTGGCCGGGGCCAATTTCGACGCCCTGACCGACATGCGCTACGCCTTCACGCCCTACGTGCCGGCCGACGAGCGCGACGCCAAGGAGCCGGCCTGGCTGAACGACATCCGCTACTACCACAATCGCGGCGACTCGACTTTCACCGGCGAGAACTCGCTGCACGGCGATTTCGTCGGCCTGGACGATTTGTTCACCGAGCATCCCGACGTGGTCGCCGGGATGACCGAGATCTTCATGGACTGGATCACCGACTACCGGATCGACGGCTTCCGGGTCGATACGGTGAAACACGTCAATATCGAGTTCTGGCAGCAATTCGGCCCGGCCATCCTCGATCATGCGGAAGCCCAGGGCATCCCCGACTTCTTCATGTTCGGCGAGGTGTTCGATTCGACACCGCAATTCCTGTCGCGCTTCACCACCGAGGGCGGGCTGCCGGCGGTGCTGGATTTCGGCTTCCAGGCCGCGACCCAGGCGGTGGTGGCCGACAACAACCCGACCGACGTGCTGCGACGGCTGTTCGCCGATGACGACTACTACACCGACGCCGACAGCGATGCCGGGCTGCTGCCCACCTTCGTCGGCAACCACGATATCGGCCGGATCAGCTACTTCATCCAACGCGCCAATCCCGACGCCGACGACGCCGAGTTGCTGGCCCGCACCCGGCTGGCGCATGGGCTCATGTTCTTCGCGCGCGGCATGCCGGTGGTCTATTACGGCGACGAGCAGGGTTTCATCGGCGATGGCGGCGACCAGGACGCGCGGCAGAACATGTTCCCGTCCCAGGTCGCCAGCTACAACGACGACGACCTGATCGGGACCCTGGCGACCACGGCGCAGTCCAACTTCGACCCGCGCCACCCGCTCTACCGGTCGTTCCGGCAGTTCGCCCGCCTGCGCGACCGCTCACCCGGCCTGCGTTACGGCGACCAGTTCCACCGCTATTCCGAGGACGGGCCGGGGCTCTACGCCTTCTCTCGCATCGACCCGGACAACCCGGTCGAGTACCTGGTGGTGATCAACTCGTCGGACCAGGCGCGCACCGCCGCGATCCCGGTGCTCAACGCCGACCGGCGCTACCGGCCATTGCTGCCGCGCGGCCGCGCGACCCGCAGCAGCCAGGACGGCACCCTGACGGTCACCGTACCCGCCTTCGACCTTGCCGTGTTCAAGGCATCCGGCCGCCCGAACGCGCAGGCCGCGCCGGACATCCGCTTCGCCTCGCCGAGCGAGGGCGAATCGGTCACCGGCCGGCTGGAGATCTGCGTGGCCGCCGAGACGGCTGCCTATGGCGCGGTGTCCTTCGACGCGGTGATCGATGGCCAGCCGGTGCCCCTGGGCGCCGACCCGAGCCCATCGGTGTTCCGCGGCGGCGACAACACATCCTGTCCAAGCGGAGAGCACATCTACCGGGTGTTCCTCGACACGCTGGCCTACCCGCACGGCGCCGAGGCCACGCTGCACGCCCGCTTCGCGACCAATGCCGGCCGCGACGACGATGATGATGACGGGGATGATGACGATGACGACCGGCCGCCGGTCGATGAGAGTGTCGCCCAGGTCTCGTTCCGCCTCGCCCATGAGCGCCCGACCGTGGCGCTGAGCTACGAGAACGGCAACGCCCGCACCGGCGTCTACGGTGTCACCGACTCCGGCGCGGTGCTGTTCCCGACGGCGGTGACGGCCAGCGAGGCGCTGACCTTCCCCTGGCCGGACAACAGCGCCTCGATTGTCCTGTTCTATGAGAGTGGCGCGGAGGCGGACGGCTTTGCGTTCGATGTGCCGGTCACCATCGACCTGCGCCGGGACGTGCTGCCGGCGGCCGAGGACGGGCCGACCGGCTTCGTCGCGACGCTGTTCCTCAACGACGCCCATGCGCTGTCCACGACAAACAACTTCGCCGATGGCGACGACCCGCCGGCGTCGATGGCCGCAACCGCAGATGCGCCGGCGCCCTTCGGCAACGTCGTCATGCATGTGCGCGGCGGCATGAACGGCTGGGGGACCGGAGACCCGATGGACTATGTCGGGCAGGGCGCCTATGGGCGGACCATCGCCCTTTCGGCCGGCCTGGTGGAGCATAAGTTCGCCGACGCCTTCTGGAGCGACCCGACCAATTTCGGCGCGCCGTTCTCCGCCGCCGGGCTGAACCGGGGCGGCGGCTCGGGCAACCTGGTGCTGCAGGTGGAGGCGTCGGGTGACTACCGCTTCAACCTGTTCCGGATCGATGGCGCCGGGCCGGGCGGAGAGCCGCTCACCTTCTATCGGGTGGCGCCGGTTCAATGAGCTGAGCCTCGCGGAGTGCCGCCGCCTGCACTGCAGTTCGACATCCCATTTGCGTCGTCCCCGGGCTTGACCCGGGGGCCCATCTGGACGATTGCGCGCAACTCACCTGGTTGATGCTGCCGTAGACATGGGTCCCTGGGTCAAGCCCGGGGACGACGTGCTTGTCGGCATGTCGTGTCTCGCTGGCCAGCGGCGGTCAGTCGTCGCCGATGGCCTGGCTGGGGTCGCGGCGGAATGGATGGGCGGGATAGACGCCCATGATCCGGAAGTGCCGGGAGAAGAAGCCGATCTCCTCGAAGGCGAAGCGAAGGGGCCGATCCTCGGGATGGCCCTCCACATCAGCGTAGAACTGCGCCTGGGAGAAGCGGCCGCCGACCATGTAGCTTTCCAGCTTGGTCATGTTGATGCCGTTGGTGGCGAAGCCGCCGAGCGCCTTGTAGAGCGCCGCCGGCACGCTGCGCACCTCGAACACGAAGCTGGTGATGGTCGGCCCGGACCCGGCCGGCGGCGGCTTGGCCTCCCGCTCCATGATCAGAAAGCGGGTGGTGTTGTGGTCGGCGTCCTCGATCTCGTCGCGCAGGCTGACCAGCCCGTACATCTCCGCCGCCAGGGCAGAGCTGATCGCCGCGACGCTCGGGTCGCCCGCTTCCGCCACCATCTTCGCCGCCCCGGCGGTGTCGGCATGAACGATCGCCTCGAGCCCCAGCTCGGCGATCAGCGCCTTGCACTGGCCGAGCGCGTGGACGTGGCTGTAGACGGTCTTCAGCCCCTCGATCGTCGCGCCGGGAATGGCCAGCAGGTGATGGTTCACCCGCTGGAAGTGCTCGCCATTGATGTGCAGGCCGGAGCTCGGGAGCATGTGGTGGATGTCGGCGACCCGTCCGGCGACGGAATTCTCCACCGGGATCAGGGCCGCGTCGGCCTTGCCGTCATGCACGGCGGCAATGGTCTCCTGGAACGACGTGCAGGGCAGGGTCTCGTGGTCGGGAAACACCTGCCGGCAGGCGAGGTCGGAGTTGGCGCCGGGCCAGCCCTGGAAGGCGATCGTTCGGGAAGACATGGGATTGGGTCCGGTGACGTCCTGTCGGATGGGGTGCGAAGGCTCAGGGTGCCAGCACCCGGGCCGCGCGATCAAGGTCGGCGGGGGTGTTGATCTCCAGCGGCACGCTGTCGACCAGGGCCACGTCGATCCGCATGCCGTGCGCCAGGGCGCGCAACTGCTCCAGACGCTCGCGCTTCTCCAGCGCCGAGGGCGGCAGGCTGACGAAGGCGGCGAGCGCCTCACGGCGATAGGCATAGAGCCCGATGTGGTGCAGCAGCGGGCCGTCGCCGGATGGCGCCGGGGTCCGGGTGAAGTAGAGCCCGCGGCCGATCGCCTGCCCCGGCTCGCGCTCGACCACCGCCTTCACCGCGCTCGGCGATAGCCGGTCGGCGTCGTTGTGGATCTCCGCCGCCGCGGTGCCGATATCGACGGCCGGATCGCGCAGGGCGGAGAGCGCCGCCCGGACGGTCTCCGGCTCGACCGCCGGCAGGTCGCCCTGCAGGTTGACCACCGCCTGATACCGGCGGCCGGGGTCGAATCGTTCCACGGCCTCATGGATGCGGTCCGAGCCGGATGGATGGTCCGGATCGGTCAGCATCGCCAGGCCGCCGACCGCCTCGATGGCGTCGACGATCTCCTGGTCGGCGGCGGCCACCAGGACCGGCCCGATGGCGGCCTGTTCCGCCCGTCGCCAGACATGGACGATCATCGGCACGCCGTGAATTTCCGCCAGGGGCTTGTTCGGCAGCCGGGTCGCCGCCAGGCGCGACGGGATGACGACGATGGTGTTTTCTGCGGTCGGGTCGGACATGCCCGGTCTGGTGCGCCAATCGGCCGGTCAGGTCAAGGCCCATCGACGCATGGCACCCGGCCGAAAATCGGCGGAGTCCAGGCGCTCATGGCATCGACAAGCGCCCGGCCGGCGGCTATCTTTCGGCCGCCCACCTTGTGAGGAACAGCATGTCCAGCATTGAATTCACCAAGATGTCGATGGCCGTGCTCATCGCCGGGATCGTCGCCATGGTCGGCGGGTTCATCGCCCGCGGCACGGTCAGCCCGGCACCGCTGGAACAGAACGCCTATGTGGTCGATCTGGGCGAGGACGCCGCGCCGGTCGAAGAGGTGGTCGAGGAAGTGCCGCCGATCGGCGAGCTGCTGCAGGTCGCAGATGCCGGCGCCGGCCAGGGCCTGTCGCGGGCCTGCGCCGCCTGCCACAGCTTCGACAATGGCGGCGCCAACAAGATCGGGCCGAATCTGTGGGACATCGTCGAGCGGCCCATCGCCTCGGCGGCCGGCTTCGGGTACTCCTCCGCGCTTGGCGAGAAGGGCGGGACCTGGACCTACGAGGCGCTGGAAGGGTTCCTGGCCGCCCCGCGCGACTGGGCTCCCGGAACCTCCATGAGCTATTCCGGCATGCGCAAGCCCGAGGACCGCGCCAACCTGATCGCCTGGCTGCGCAGCCTGTCGGACAGCCCGGCACCCCTGCCGCAGTAGCCCGAATTCCGCCGGCACACAGGCCGCAAGCCCTGGCGTGACGCCGGTTTTGCCTTGCTGCCGCCATGTTCCCTGCCCTTGATTAGGGCGGAGAGTCGCCCATTATTGCAGCGGGGGTTGATTGGTCCTCGCCGCGGAGCCTGTACATGCGCTTTGCCGCCGCCGCCCTGGCAGCCGCCGTCGCCATCGCCACGCCCCTCGCGGCGTCGGCCGACGGCATCACCATCTCCCACGCCATCGCCGAGTTCGGAGAGCCGAACCACGGACCGGAGTTCCGGCACTTCGGCTACGCCAATCCGGACGCGCCGAAGGGCGGCCGGCTGACGATCGGCACCTCCGGCAGCTTCGACACGCTGAACACGCTCCCCCTGGGCGGCGAGTGGCCGCGCAGCATCGGCCTGCTCTACGACACGTTGATGGTCGAGCCGCAGGATGAGCTGTCGGTCTATTACGGGCTGATCGCGGAATCGGTCGAGTATCCGGAAGACCGTAGCTGGATCGTCTTCAACCTGCGGCCGGAGGCGCGCTTCCACGACGGCACGCCGATCACCGCCGAGGATGTCGCCTGGACCCTGGAGATGATCCAGGAGCATGCCCGGCCGTTCCTGAAATCCTTCTACGAGAACGTCACTGGCTGGACGATCGAGGGACCGCGGCGCATCCGCATCGACGTGTCCACCCGCAACATCATGCAGCCGCTGGTGCGGCTCGCCGCCACCACCATCTGGCCGAAGCATTGGTGGACCTCGGACGGGCGCGACGTGACCGACAGCACGCTGGAACCGCCGCTGGGCAGCGGCCCCTACCGGCTGGTGTCGCTGGAGCCCGGGCGCGACCTCGCCTACGAGCGGGTCGAGGACTACTGGGCGGCCGACCTGCCGGTGCGGCGCGGCTTCTACAACTTCGACCGGATCGTCTACAACTACTACCTCGACCGCGTCATCCTGTTCGAGGCGTTCAAGGGGCAGGAATACGACTTCCGCCGCGAGTTCACCTCGCGCAACTGGGCCACCGGCTACGATTTCGAAGCCGCCGAGAACGGCCAGATGCTGCGGGAGGAACTGCCGACCATCCGCTTCAGCGGCCAGCAGGGCTTCTTCATGAACACCCGGCGGGCGCCGTTCGACGACATCCGGGTCCGCGAGGCGCTGCAGCACCTGTACCCGTTCGAATGGGTGAACACGAACCTGATGTTCGGGCTGTACAACCGGACGGATAGCTGGTTCCCGAATTCGCCCTACGCCGCCTCCGGGCTTCCCGAGGGCCAGGAGTTGGAGATCCTGGAGGGTTTCCGCGGTCAGATTCCCGAGGCGATCTTCACCGAGCCGTTCCAGCTTCCGACCAACAGCGAACCCAACATCAACCGCTCCAACCTGCGCGCCGCCATCGCGCTGATGCGCGAGGCCGGTCTGGAGGTGGTGGACGGCACCATGGTCGACACCGCCACCGGCGAGGCGGTCTCCTTCGAGATCATGCTGCGCTCGCCGTCGCTGGAGCCGCATACCCAACCGCTGGTCCGCAACCTGGAGCGGGTCGGCATCGAAGCCTCGATCCGGATCGTCGATTCCGCGCAGTTCCAAAGGCGCTATCAGGATCGTGATTTCGATATGATCAGCTTCGCCTATACGTTTTTCCCACCGCCCGGGACCGAAATGCACTCGCGGTTTGGCTCGGCGGCGGCGGACATCGACGGCTCGGCGAACCTGATCGGCATCCGCGATCCCGTCGTCGACGCGTTGATCGAGATGGCCGTGGAGGCGCCGGATCTGGAGACCAAGCAGGCCACGGCCCGCGCCCTGGACCGGGTCATGATGCGCGGCTACTACACGATCCCGCATTGGCACAACGACACCGCGTGGATCGCCTATTGGAACCGGTTCGGATTTCCGGAGACCCATCCGATCTACGATTTCGGCCTGTCGAACACGATCGCGTTCCAGCCGACCTGGTGGATCGATCCGGAGAAGGACCTGATGCTGACGGAGGCCCGATAGCCCGTGACTTCCCGTATTGCCGCGACTTTCCTGGCGGCCTGCGCCGGCCTGACCATGTCGCTTGCCGGGCCGGCGACGGCGCAGGACATCGCCCGCGTGAGCCCGACCTACGCCATCACCACCTTCGGCGACCCGCCGCTCTATGCGGAGGGGTTCGAGAGCTGGAACTACGTCGAGTCCGACGCGCCCTCCGGCGGCGAGCTGGTGGTCGGCGCCTTCGGCAGCTTCGACACGCTGAACCAGTTCACCACCCGCGGCGACCGTGCCGCCGGGCTCGGCCTGATCTACTCGAGCCTCGGCATCGGCGGCGGTGACGAGGTCACCTCGACCTACGCCCAGCTCGCCGAGAGCTATGAGCTGTCCGATGACCGGCTGACCCTGATCATCAACCTGCGGGACAACATCTACTTCCACGACCGGCACCCGATCACCGCCGAGGACGTGGTCTTCTCCTACGAGACCCTGCTCGACAAGGGCAGCCCGTCCTATCGCATCCAGCTCTTCGCCGATGTGGACACGGTGGAGGCGCTGGACGACAAGACCGTACGGGTGCGCTTCACCTCGGCGGAAAACCCCGAGTCACCGCAATTCCTGGCCGGGCTGACCGTCCTGCCGAAACACTATTGGGAAGATCGGGAGTTCGACCGGCTGACCATGGAACCGCCGCTGGGCAGCGGCCTGTACCGCATCGCCGAAATCGACGAGGGCCGCTCGATCACCTATGAGCGGGTCGACGACTGGTGGGGCGCGGCGCTTCCGCGCACTGCCGGCACCTACAATTTCGAGCGCGTGCATTACGAGTACTACCTGGACAACACGGTGCGCCGGGAGGCCTTCAAGGCCGGTCGGTTCGACTTCCTGTCGGTCACCGACGCCAAGGAGTGGAACACCGGGTTCCAGGGGATCGACGGGTACGAGCGTGGCGACCTGATCCTCGAGGCGTTCGACTCCACCCAGCCGCAATTCTACCAGGCGATGTTCATGAACACGCGCCGGACGCTGTTCCAGGACGTGCAGGTCCGCCAGGCGCTGAGCGTGCTGTTCGACTTCGAGACCGTGCAGCGGACGACGCTCTACGGACAGTATCGCCGCACCAACAGCTACTTCCCGAACGGCGAATTCGGGGCCCGCGGCCTGCCGGAGGGGCGCGAGTTGCAGATCCTGGACCAGTTCCGCGACCGTCTCCCCGAGAAGGTCTTCACCGAGGAGCCGGTGCTGCCGGTCACTGCCGGCGACGGCAACATCCGCGCCAGCCTGCGCCAGGCGCTGAGGCTGCTGAGCGATGCCGGCTGGGAGGTTCGGGACGGCGACATGGTCAACATGGACAGCGGCCAGCCGCTGACCTTCGAGATCGTCTACGGCTCGCCGACCGCCGAGGCCATGCTGCTGGCCTACAAGCAGAACCTGGAACGCGCCGGCATCGATGCACGGGTGCGGTTCGTGGACGGCGCCCAATGGGGCAACATCTTCCTCGACAACGACTACGACATGATCCTGGGCTTCCTGCCCGCGCTCTACCCGCCCGGCGGATCGTTACGCGACTTCTTCGGCTCGGCGACGGTCGATCGCGAGGGCAGCCAGAACCTCTCGGGCATCCGCGACGAGGTACTGGACGAGCTGATCGAGCTGGTCGTGCGGTCGAATAGCTGGGACGAACGCGTCGCCGCCTCCCGCGCCTTCGACCGCTATCTGCGGCACCTGCACGTCTCCGTGCCGCTGTATCACAACGACAAGGACCGGATCGCCTATTGGGACATGTTCGACCGGCCGGAGACCCGGCCGCGCTTCGGCCTCGGCGTGCTGAGCACCTGGTGGCTCGACGAGTCCAACCCGCAGGCGCAGAGGGGCAACCGGTGATGGACGTCCTGCCCCTGGCGCCGTCCCGGCCCGGCCGCCGCAGATAGGCGAGACCCGCACCCGTGCTTGCCTACATCATCCGGCGATTGCTGCTGATCATCCCGACCCTGTTCGGGATCATGGTGCTGAACTTCGTCATCATCCAGTTCGCCCCCGGCGGCCCGGTCGAGCAGCTGATCGCCGAACTGCAGGGCACCGCCACGGGCGCGACCGAGAGGTTCACCGGCGGTGGCGGCGACTTCGAACAGGCGCCGGACCCGACCGCCCTGGACTCCGGCGGCGGCGGCGAAAGCAAGTATCGCGGCGCCCAGGGTCTCGACCCGGAATTCATCGCCGAGATCGAGAAGATGTTCGGCTTCGACAAGCCGGCGCATGAGCGCTTCTTCCTGATGATGGGCAACTACGCCACCTTCGATTTCGGCGAGAGCTATTTCCGCGACCGCGCCGTCGTCGACCTGATCATCGACAAGATGCCGGTCTCGATCTCGCTGGGGCTGTGGACCACCCTGCTGGTCTATCTGGTGTCGATCCCGCTGGGCATCCGCAAGGCGGTCACCGACGGCTCGCGCTTCGACGTGTGGACCAGCGGCGCGATCATCGTCGGCTATGCGATCCCGGGCTTCCTGTTCGCGGTGCTGCTGGTGGTGCTGTTCGCCGGCGGCCGATATTTCGACTGGTTCCCGCTGCGCGGCCTGGTCTCCGACGATTGGGACACGCTGAGCTGGCCGGCGCGGGTGGCCGACTATTTCTGGCACCTCGCCCTGCCGATCACGGCCATGGTGGTCGGCGGGTTCGCGACGCTGACCATGCTGACCAAGAACTCCTTCCTGGATGAGATCAACAAGGTCTACGTGCTGACCGCCAAGGCCAAGGGCCTGGGCAGCCGGCAGGTGCTGTACGGGCACGTGTTCCGCAACGCGATGCTGATCGTCATCGCCGGGTTCCCCAGCGCCTTCATCGGGATACTGTTCACCGGCGCCCTGCTGATCGAGGTGATCTTCTCCCTGGACGGGCTCGGCCTGCTGGGCTTCGAGGCGGCGATCAACCGCGACTACCCGGTGATGTTCGGCACGCTGTACATGTTCTCGCTGCTGGGGCTGCTGCTCAGCCTGGTCGGCGACATCATGTACACGATCATCGATCCGCGGATCGATTTCGAAGCGCGGCAGGTGTGACCATGGCGCCGCAGGACACACAGAGCGCCGCCACGGCCCGCCCCGCTCCGGCGCGCGGCCTCGCCCGGTTCGGGATCACGCTGACGCCGCTGAACATGCGGCGGCTTCACAACTTCAAGGCCAACCGGCGCGGCTATTGGGCCCTGTGGATCTTCCTGGTGATCTTCGGCCTGACCCTGTTCGCCGAGTTCCTCGCCAATGACCGGCCGCTGCTGGTCTATTTCGATGGTGGCGTCTACACCCCGGTCTTCACCTTCTATCCGGAAACCGCCTTCGGCGGCGAGTTCGAGACCGAGGCCGATTACCGCGATCCCTTTGTGATCGACCTGATCGAGGAGAAGGGCTGGATGGTCTGGCCGCCCATCCCGTTCTCCTACGACACCATCAACTACAACCTGTCGCAGCCGGCGCCCTCGCCGCCGGACGCGGTCAACTGGCTGGGCACCGACGATCAGGGCCGCGACGTGCTGGCGCGGGTGATCTACGGCTTCCGCATCTCCGTCCTGTTCGGCCTGACGCTGACCTTCTTCAGCTCGATCGTCGGGATCGCCGCCGGCGCGGTGCAAGGCTATTTCGGCGGGCTGGTGGACCTGTTGTTCCAGCGGTTCATGGAGATCTGGTCGAGCATGCCGACGCTCTACCTGCTGATCATCATGGCCAGCATCATCACGCCGGGCTTCTGGCCGCTGCTGATCCTGATGCTGTTCTTCAGCTGGATGGCGCTGGTCGGCGTGGTGCGGGCGGAGTTCCTGCGGGCCCGCAATTTCGACTACGTCCGGGCGGCGCGCGCGCTGGGCCAGCCGGACCGGGTGATCATGTTCAAGCATGTGCTGCCCAACGCCATGGTGGCGACGGTGACCTTCATGCCGTTCATCCTCAACGGCTCGATCACCACCCTGACCAGCCTCGACTTCCTCGGCTTCGGCCTGCCGCCGGGTTCACCCTCGCTCGGCGAGCTGCTGAAGCAGGGCAAGGCCAACCTGCAATCGCCCTGGCTCGGTTTCACCGCCTTCTTCTCGATCGCCATCATGCTGAGCCTGCTGGTCTTCATCGGCGAGGCGGTGCGCGACGCCTTCGACCCGCGCAAGGCGGTCGGGCCAATCGGGCGCAAGGATACCGGGCCGGCGGCGGAAGCGGTGCGGGCATCGGAAACCCGGGCGGCGGCGGAATGAGCGATCCCGTGACAGACATGGACACGACAAGACCGTCCAAGACCATCGGCCAGCGGCTGCTGTCGCTCAAGGACTTGTCGGTCGACTTCGCCATGCCCGGCAGCACCGTCAACGCGGTGCGCGGCGTCTCCTTCGACATCCACCAGGGCGAGACCCTGGCGCTGGTCGGCGAGAGCGGATCGGGCAAGTCGGTGACGGCGCTGTCGGTGCTGCAGCTGCTGCCCTATCCGGTGGCCAGCCATCCCACCGGCAGCGTCCGCTTCCGCGACACCGAGATGGTCGGGGCCGGCGAGCGCAGCCTGCGCAAGGTGCGCGGCAACGCCATCTCGATGGTCTTCCAGGAACCCATGACCTCGCTGAACCCGCTGCACACGGTGGAGAAGCAGATCAACGAGGTCCTGTTCATCCACAAGGGGCTGAACCCGGTGCAGGCACGGGCGCGCACGCTGGAACTGCTGCGGCTGGTGGGGCTGCCGGAGGCGGAGAAGCGGCTGACCGCCTACCCGCACGAGCTCAGCGGCGGCCAGCGCCAGCGGGTGATGATCGCCATGGCGCTCGCCAACGAGCCCGAGCTGCTGATCGCCGACGAGCCGACCACCGCCCTGGACGTCACCATCCAGGCGCAGATCCTGGAACTGCTGCAGGATCTGCAGCAGCGTTTCGGCATGGCGATCCTGCTGATCACCCATGATCTGGGGGTGGTGCGCAAGATGGCCGACCGGGTCTGCGTGATGAATGGCGGCGAGATCGTCGAGCACGCCAATGCCGACCAGCTGTTCTCGTCCCCACAGCACCCCTATACGCGCAAGCTGCTGGAATCCGAGCCCAAGGGCAATCCGGCGAAGCCGCCGGAAGACGCCCTGGAGGTCATGCGCGGCAGCGAGATCAAGGTCTGGTTCCCGATCAAGAAGGGTGTCCTGCGCCGCACCGTCGATCACGTGAAGGCGGTCGACGGCATCGACCTGACGGTGCGCGAGGGCCACACGGTGGGCGTGGTCGGGGAAAGCGGCTCGGGCAAGACCACCCTGGGCCTGGCGCTGCTCCGGCTGATCTCGTCCGAGGGCGACATCCAGTTCCGCGGCGACGTGATCCAGGGGCTGCAGTTCAAGGATCTCCGGCCGCTCAGGCGCGAGATGCAGGTGGTCTTCCAGGACCCCTACGGCTCGCTCAGCCCGCGCATGTCGGTGTCGGAGATCGTCGCCGAGGGCCTGCACGTGCACGATATCGGCGCCAGCACGGGCGAGCGCGAGGACATGATCGTCTCCGCCCTGGAGGAGGTCGGTATCGACCCCGACAGCCGCCACCGCTACCCGCACGAATTCTCCGGCGGCCAGCGCCAGCGCATCGCCATTGCCCGCGCCATGGTGCTGAAACCGCGCTTCGTGGTGCTGGACGAGCCGACCTCCGCGCTCGACATGTCGGTGCAGGCGCAGATCGTCGACCTGCTGCGCGACCTGCAGGAGAAGCACCGGCTGGCCTATCTGTTCATCAGCCACGATCTGAAGGTGGTCCGCGCCCTGTCCGACGAGGTCATCGTCATGAAGAACGGCAAGGTCGTCGAGCATGGCAGCCGCGAGCAGATCTTCGAAAGCCCGCAGCAGCCCTACACCAAGGCGCTGCTCAAGGCCGCCTTCGAGATCGCCACCTCCGAACCGGGCGTGGTCAGCACCTAGTGAGTCCTGACGGCGAGCCGCGCGGCATTGTCCTTGCGGCAGCCCTGGCGGGAGTCCTGACGACCGCATCGCTCGCATCGGCCGAGACGCAGTTGCCCGTCACGGAGCGGGAGTCGCTGCTGGCCCGGCCGATCGGCATCGATCTCGGCGGCAGCGGTTCGCGGCCCCTGCGCGACGACCAGGCCTTCACCTTTCCGGCCGCCAATCTGGATGCGCGCGAGCTGGAGCCGTTTCTGGCCGGAAAGACCCTATTCAATGCGGTCTGGCAGCCGCAGGGCGGTGACTTCGCCGGGCTCGGCCCGCTGTTCAACCAGCCGTCCTGCGCCGGGTGCCATCCGGTCAACGGCCGCGGCGCGCCGGGCGATGGACATACAGCCGCGTCATTGGTGGTCCATCTCAGCGCGCCCGGCAGGTCGGAGACCGGCGGGCCATCGCCGCACCCGGCCTATGGCGGCCAGTTGAGCGACCGCGCCATCCCCGGCGTGCCGGCCGAGGGGCGGGTGGTCATCGGCTACACCGAAATCGCCGGGGAGTACGGCGACGGCGAGCCCTACACGCTGCGGCGTCCGCAATACCGCTTCGCGGGCCTCGCATTCGGACCGATCGACGGCGACATCCTGATCTCGCCGCGGGTGGCGCCGGCGGTGATCGGTCTGGGGCTGTTGGAGGCGGTGCCGGAGGCGTTGATCCTGGCCCTCGCCGATCCGGACGATGCGGATGGCGACGGCATTTCCGGCCGGCCGAATCGGGTCTGGGACCCGGTCACCGGCACCGAGGCACTGGGACGGTTCGGCTGGAAGGCCAACACCGCGACCCTGCAGCAGCAGAATGCCGGCGCCGCGTTCGGCGATATCGGCATCACGTCGTCGTTGTTTCCGGATGCCAACTGCACGGCGGGCCAGGACGCCTGCTTGGCGGCCGCGACTCATCAGGAACCGGAATTGTCGGACGAGCGTGTCGATCGCCTGACGCTTTATACCCAGGTGCTGGCCGTGCCCGACCGCCGGGACGCGCTGGACCCGGCGGTGAACCGGGGGGAGGCACTGTTCCGCGAGATTGGCTGCGCTTCGTGCCACTTGACGACCCTGCTGACCGGCGACCATCCGGTGGCGGCCCTGTCCGGCCAGACCATCCATCCCTTCACCGACCTGCTGCTGCACGATATGGGCGAGGGGCTGGCGGATGGGCGACCGGATTTCCTGGCCGACGGCCGGGAATGGCGGACACCGCCGCTCTGGGGCATCGGTCTGATCGAGACCGTCAACGGCCACTCCAACTTCCTGCATGACGGCCGCGCCCGGACCCTGGCCGAGGCCATCCTGTGGCATGGCGGCGAGGCGGAGGCGGCGCAGGCGGCCTTCGTCGCGATGGAGAAGGCCGACCGGGAGGCCCTGCTCGCCTTCCTGCGCAGCCTTTGACTTCGGCCGGTGTCCACCGGGCAATCCCCCTCACCCAGCTTCGGCTAAGGCTCAGCCTGCGGCTTCGCCAAGCCTTCACAACCCTCTCCCCGAGGAGAGGGAAACAAACAGCGAGTTCCCTGACCCCTCTCCTTGGGGAGAGGGTGCGGAGGCTTGGCGAGGCTGAAAGTCGAGCCCTAGCCGTAGCTGGGTGAGGGGCTGCGCAGCCTCTAGCGGCCGTCAGTAGGTCGCGCGGCCGCCGCTCAGGTCGAAGACGGCGCCGGTGGTGAACGAGTTCTCCTCCGAGGCGAGCCACGCGACCATGCCGGCGATCTCCTCCACGTCGACGAACCGTCCGCGCGGGATCTTCGACAGCATGTAGTCGATATGCTGTTGCGAAATCTGGTCGAAGATGCGGGTCTCGGCCGCGGCCGGCGTGATGCAGTTGACCGCGATGTTGTGGCCGGCGAGCTCCTTGCCCAGGGATTTGACCAGGGCGATCACGCCGGCCTTGGCGGCGCTGTAGGGCCCGGCATTGGGATTGCCCTCCTTGCCGGCGATCGAGGCGGTGCAGACGATCCGCCCGTAATCCCGCGCGATCATGCCCGGCACGACGGCGCGGCAGGTGAGGAAGACGCCGGTCAGGTCGATGTCGATCACCTGGCGCCAGGCATCGACGGGATACTCCCAAAGCGTGGCGCTGGGACCGGCGATCCCGGCATTGGCGATCAGGATGTCGATGCCTCCGAGCGCCGCGCGGCTGGCTTCCGCCGCGTCCGCCACCGCCGCGGCATCGGTCACGTCGACCGGATGGCCATGGGCGGTTCCCTGCGCTGCCAGCGCATCGACCGCACCGGCCAGCATGTCCGCGTCCCGGTCCCACAGGCTGACCGACGCGCCGGACGCCATCAGCCGTTCGGCGATCGCCCTGCCGATGCCCTGGGCACCTCCGGTGACGATGGCGCGGCGGCCTTCCAGATCGATACGGTTCATCCTGCCTCCCCGGCCGCCCGGTGTCGCTGGTGTGACGGCCGGTGTGATCTTGGCACAGCGCGTCGGGGCCGGGAAACCGGCGGATGGTCCGGCGTCCGGCCGACCAGCGCTCTTGATTCCGGGGGCACAGGCCACCATCTGAATCGCATGGGCGGTGCCGTTGTGCGGGCCGCTGTGACGTCGCCGGGAGACCGGGTCGTTAGACAACCAGATTGGCCACTCGCTCAGAGGAGGAGATTGGCAGATGAGCCGAATGTCGCTGCTCAACAGTCCGCTGCTACTGGGATTCGACCAGTTCGAGCGCGCGCTGGACCGGGTGGCAAAGGCGTCGTCCGACGGCTATCCCCCTTACAATATCGAACAGCTTGGCGAGGACCGCCTGCGCATCACGCTGGCCGTCGCCGGATTCGGCGAGGATGAGCTGTCGGTGCAGGTCGAGGACAACCAGCTGATCGTGCGGGGCAAGCAATACGACGACAAGGACCGGGTCTACCTGCACCGCGGCATCGCCGCGCGGCAGTTCCAGCGCTCCTTCGTGCTGGCCGACGGGCTGGAGGTGTCCGGCGCCAGCCTGGACAACGGGCTGCTGAACATCGAGCTGAAGCGCCCGATCCCGGCCAACAAGGTCCGCAACATCGAGATTCGCAAGAAATCCGGCAAGAAAGCCCAGACGCTCGACGTCACGCCCGAGCAGGGCGACGACTGATCGCGGAGGACAGGACGTATGAACACCTCGATCAACGCATTCCTGCGCCATTTGTCGCCGGCGGATTTCGCGGCGCTGGGCGTACAGGACATGGCCTATGTGAAGCAGACCCAGGTCGACGGGACCGCCGCCTATGCGGTGCATGCCGCCGACGGCACGCCGTTGACGGTGATGAACAGCCGCGACGAGGCTTTCGCGGTCTGCGTGCAGAACGATCTGGAGCCGGTCAGCGCCCACTGACCCGGCGATTCGCCAAAAGAAAGCGCCCGGACGGGCGCCGTGAGAAGGCTCTGCGGGCCGCCGGTCAGGCGGCCGCGGCCTCCGTCTCGTTCATGAGGGCGTAGATGCCGTCGGCGGTGTCGCAGCCGCGCAGCTTCTCGCACAGCTTCTGATCGCGCAGCAGGCGGGAGACCCGGGCCAGCGCCTTCAGATGGTCGGCGCCCGCCGCTTCCGGCGCCATCAGCAGGAAGATCAGGTCGACCGGCTGCTCGTCCACAGCATCGAAGTCGATCGGCTTCTCCAACCTGGCGAACAGGCCGTAGACCCGATCCAGCGTGGTCAGCTTGCCATGCGGAATGGCGATGCCCCGGCCCACACCCGTCGTGCCGAGCTTTTCCCGTTCCAGCAGCGTGTCGAAGATCGCACGCTCATGCTGTCCGGACAGCCCGGCGGCGCGCCTGGCCAATTCCTGGAGGGCCTGCTTCTTGCTGGTTGCGCGCAGGTTGGGAATGATCCCGTCGGAATTCAAGAATTCTAGCATGTCTCGCATTTCTGCCGGCTTATACGGTGCCGGCCTCCGTGCTTCCTTGCGGGTCGATCCAGCCGATGTTTCCGTCGTCACGGCGATAGACCACATTCAGCCCGCCATGGGCCGAGTTGCGGAACATTAGCGCCTTGAGGTTTCCCAAATCCAAACGCATGACCGCCTCGCTGACCGTCAGTGCGTCGATATGGGTCGTCATCTCGGCGATGACAACGTGATCGGTGGGCTCGTCGTGCTCTTCCGGGGATTCCTCGGGCTCGGCCTCGAGGACATAGGACTGGGCCTGCCACGGCTCGTCCTGGGCGCCGTTCTTGTGATGGTCCTTCAGCCGGCGCTTGTAACGGCGCAGCCGCTTGGCCACCCGGTCGGCGGCCTGGTCGAAGGCCCCATAGGGGCTGTCGGCCTCGGCATTGCCCTGCAGAAGGATGTTGCGTCCGACATGGACGGATACGTCCGACCGGTAGAGATGGGCCTCCCTTGAGAACACGACGGTGGCCTCGATCGGATTCGTAAAGTACTTCGCCGCGACGGCGCTCAGGCTGTCTTCGACATGGCCGCGCAAGGCTTGGCCAACGTCGAGCTGCCTCCCTTTGACGGTGAGCTGCATTGCTCGAACTGTCCGGAAGAATGTCTCTGCGCCTGGTCGTCGACATCGCCCCGGCGGCGCAGCAGAACCGGAGGGCGCGGAACATATGTGCGGGTTGTCGAAGTTGTCAACAACTCCTCCCGACTTCGTCCATGTCGGTCCGACTGGCATTGCCGTCGGACGGGCGGAATCCCTCGGTTCTGGCTAGAGCCGCATGCTCTTTTCGCGGCGGCGCTGGACCGATGACGGGATCCGCATGGATTCACGATACTTGGCCACGGTGCGACGCGCAATGTCGACGCCGTCCGAGCGGAGGATATCGACGATCCGGTCGTCGGACAGAATCTTGTCGCTGGCCTCCGCCTCGATCAGTGATCGGATCCGGAAGCGCACGGATTCCGCGGAATGGGCGTCCTCGCCATTGGCCCCCTGGATGGCCGAGGTGAAGAAGTATTTCAGCTCGAACACGCCGCGCGGTGTGGCGATGAACTTGTTGGTGGTGACCCGGCTGACAGTGCTTTCATGCATGCCGATGCGCTCGGCGATGTCGCGCAGGATCAGGGGCTTCAGGAACTGTACGCCGTGCGCGAAGAAGCGGTCCTGCTGGCGCACGATCTCTGTCGCCACCTTCAGGATGGTGGTCGCCCGCTGGTGCAGCGACTTGACCAGCCAGTTCGCCGAGGCGAAGCAGTCCGACAGGTACTCCTTCTCCGACTTGGTCCGCACGGTGGCGTTGACCTCGGCGAAATAGCGCTGGTTCACCAGCACCTTGGGCAGGGTGTCGGCGTTCAGCTCGACCAGCCAGCCGCCGCCGGGCTGCTGCCGCATCAGGATGTCCGGCGTGACCGTCTGCGCCACCTCAAGGGCGTAGGCCTGGGCCGGCTTGGGATCGAGGGCCCGAATCTCCGCGACCATCTCGGACAAGTCGTCCCGGTCGACGCCGCAGAGCCGGCACAGCGCGGTGAAGTCGCGCTTGGCCAGCAGCGGGAGGTTGTCCAGCAGCGCCTGCATGGCCGGGTCCAGCCGGTCGCGCTCGGCAAGCTGCAGCGCCAGGCATTCCGCCAGATCGGCGGCGAAGACACCGGCCGGGTCGAAGCGTCGCAGGTGCCGCAGCACCCGCACCACGGTCACCTCCTTGCAGCCGAGCTGTTCGGCGATCGCCTGCGGTGCCGCGGTCATGTAGCCGGACTCGTCCAGCAGATCGACCAGATAGGCGCCGACAAGCCGGTCGGTGGGATCGGCCAGCTCGGTGTTGACCTGCTGCAGCAGATGGTCGCGCAGGGTCAGCGTGTCCGACAGCACCTGCTCCAGGTCGAACTCCGACGGCCCGTCGAAGCTGCCGCCGCGGTTCGGTCCGCCCCAATCCGACAAACCGCCCGACTCGGGCTGCGGCGGCTCGCCGGCCTCCTTGGCGCCGTCGCTGGTCCAGACATTGTCGTAATCGGTGTCGAGGGGGCCGTCGGCGTCCGACTTCAGGGTCTCGGAATTGGCCAGCTGGTCGGTGCCGACCAGGTCGCTGCTCGCATCCGCCGGCGTATCGGCGCCGGGCGCGTCGTCCGACGGCACGGAGGCACCCTCGGATTCGTCCATTTCCAGAAGCGGGTTGCGCTCGATCTCGCCCTCGACGTACTCGGCGAGCTCGGCATTCGACAATTGCAGCAGCTTGATCGCCTGCTGCAACTGCGGCGTCATTACCAGCGACTGCGACTGTCTGAGATCGAGGCGTTGGGTCAGCGCCATGGCTAAAGTCTTCTAAAGACTAAATCTTTCGCCCAAGTAAACGCGTCTGACGTCCTTGTGGGCAACGATCTCCGAAGGGTCTCCCTCCATCAGGACGGCACCGTCGTGCAGGATATAGGCACGATCCACAATATCCAAAGTTTCCCGCACATTATGGTCGGTGATCAGCACGCCGATGCCGCGATCGCGAAGATGGCTCACCAGGTCGCGGATGTCGCCGACCGCCACCGGATCGATGCCGGCCAGCGGCTCGTCGAGCAGGATGAAGTGCGGATGCGAGGCCAGCGCCCGGGCGATCTCCACCCGGCGCCGCTCGCCGCCGGACAGGGCCAGGGCCGGGGCCCGCCTGAGATGGGTCAGCGAGAATTCCGCCAGCAGGTCGTCCAGCATGATCTCGCGGGCGTCGCGGTCCTTCTCCGACGCCTCCAGCACCGCCCGGATGTTCTGCTCCACGGTCAGCCCGCGGAAGATCGAGGCCTCCTGCGGCAGGTAGCCGATGCCCAGCCGCGCCCGCCGGTACATCGGCAGGTTGGTCACGTCGTGGCCGTCCAGCGAGATGCTGCCGTAGTCGGGCGCGATCAGGCCGGTGATGATGTAGAAGCAGGTCGTCTTACCGGCGCCGTTCGGCCCCAGCAGGCCGACCGCCTCGCCGCGGCGGACACTAACCGAGACGTCGCGCAGCACCGGCCGCTTGCGGTACTGCTTGCCCAGCTTCTCGGCCACCAGCCCAGCGGCATCGGAGACGAGGCGCGGCTTGGAGGCGTCCTGCGGGTTGGTCCCGGCATGCGCCTCCGGCTGGGCCGGCAGGGTTCCGTCTCTCACGATGCGCTCACTGTTCCGGCGTGAAGATGCCGTGCACGCGCCCGTCGGACCCGGGCTGCGACAGCAGGCGGCTGACGCCGGTGTCGAGGTTGACCTCGGCGAAATCGCCATTGAGCTGGTTCGGCCCGCGGGTCAGGCGCACAGAGCCGCTCAGGGTGGCGGTGTTGGTCTGGCGGTCGTAGATGCCGTGGTCGCCGCGGGCGATGTCGGTCGGCGTGGTGATCACCACGTTGCCGGTCGCAGCCAGGCTCTCGATCTGCAGATTGCCATCGGCATCCTCGCTCAGCTCGGCCTTCAACTCGTCGGCGTTGATCTGGTCGGCGCCGCGCAGCGCCTGGGCATTGCCGCGGGCAACGGCGACCTGGTCGCCCTTCCAGTATTCCAGGCTGTCGCTGGCGGTGATGACCTCCGTCTCGGTCTCCAGGCGCAGGTCGGTTCCGGTCAGGGTGAACACGTCGGTGCGGATGTCATAGACGCCGCGATCGCCGCGGACCTGCTGGGTCGGCGTGGCGATCAGCACATTGCCGTCGGCGACGACTTGCCAGATCTCGGTCTTGCCGTCGCCGCTCTCGCGATAGTTGGCGGTGAGCGTATTGGCCGAAACCGTGACGTCACCCTGGCGCAGCCGAGCATCGCCGCGGGCGACATAGGCGCGCTGCTCGCTGAGCCATTCCAGGCTCTGCGATGCCTCGATCTCGATCGCCTGGGTGCTGAGCTGCGCCGCCGCCGAGGCGAAGATGATCTGGCCGAACAGCACCGTGCCGGCCGCAAGTATGGTCAAGAAACTAGTTTTCATTGCCGGCCGCCCCGTCAATCGGAGCGCCTTCCGTTGCGTCGGGTTCGGCGGACGCACCGCTCAACACCACGCGCGACTGACCCGTGAAGACGACTTTAGCGCCGTTCTCCTCGATACGAAATCCCTCCGACCGGATTTCGCCCATCGGCCCCTCGCCCTCGACCGGGCTGTCGCCCCAGGCGCTCTGGGACTCCATGTCGACAAAGGCCTCGTCCGTGGCGAAGCGGTGGCCGTCGTCGCGGGACAGCTCGACGTCGCCCAGCAGATGCAGTTGCTTGCTCTCGCGGTCGTAGCGGCCGAGATCGGCGTTCAGGCTGATGCGGGCGCCGTCGCCGGTCCCGATCGCGCCCTCGGGCCGCGACAGCTCCACGATGTGCGGCCCCTCGGCACCCTGGTTGGCGCGGTCGGCGGCGATGCTGTAGGGCCGGTCCTCCTGGTCGGTGCCGACCAGGACGGGGCCGGTCACCTGCAACAGGTCCGGCTGCTTCTCCAGCGCCTCGACCATCGGCTGCTCCTGGTCCTGGAAGGCCGGCCAGGCGGCGATGATGACGATCAGGGTGACCGCGGCCAGCGGCAGCACGAACTTCATCACCCCGACGAAAGCGCTGTAGCGACGGCCGACGGTCTTGATCGGCCGGCCCGGCCGCACCTTCAGGGTGACCGTGCGCCGTGGCGGCGCGGCACCGTCCGGGGCGGCCGCGATGTCGCGATCCAGCGCCATGCGCCTAGACCACCCCGGCCCGCAGGCAGTCATGCATATGCACGATGCCGACCGGCCTGCCGTTCTCGGCGACGAACAGGCTGGTGAAGGGCTTGTCGGCGGTGTTCATCAACCGCAGGGCTTCCGCGGCCAGGGCGCCCGGCCGGATCGTCCGCGGGTTGGCGGTCATGATCTCACCGACCGGCCGTTCCAGAAGCCCGGAATCCATGTGCCGCCGCAGATCGCCGTCGGTCACGATGCCCAGCAGCTTGCCGGCGCCATCGACGATGCCGACACAACCAAAGGCCTTGGCGGTCATCACCAGCACCGCCTCGGAGGTCGGGATGTCCGGGCCGGCCAGCGGAATCTCGTCGCCCGCATGCATGACATCGGACACCTTGACCAGCCGGCGACCCAGGGCGCCGCCCGGGTGCAGGTCGCGGAACTCGTCCGGCGAGAAGCCGCGGCGTTCCAAAAGCGCGATCGCCAGGGCGTCGCCCAGCGCCAGCATCATCGTCGAGGAGGTGGTCGGCGCGGCGACGATGGAGCAGGCCTCCTCCGCCTTGGGCAGCAGCAGGACGACGTCGGATTGCTCGGCCAGCGGCGAGCCGGCATTGGAGGTGATGCTGATCAGCGGGATACCGAACCGGCGGGCGTAGCCGACGATGTCCGCCAGCTCGGAATTCTTGCCGGAGTTCGACAGGGCCAGCAGCACGTCCCCGAGCGCGACCATGCCGAGATCGCCGTGGCTGGCCTCGTTGGCGTGGACGAAGAAGGACGGCGTGCCGGTCGACGCCAGGGTCGCGGCGACCTTGCGACCGATATGGCCGCTCTTGCCGATGCCGGTCACCACCACCCGGCCCCTTGCGGCGATCATCAAGTTGATCGCCCGCGGCAGCGCCGAGTCGAGCGAGCGGGCCAGAAGCGTCAGGGCGTCGGCCTCGGCGCGCAGCACCCGCTCCGCGACCTCGCGATCGAGGTCGAGGCTGTCGTCCAGCGGCTCGGAATCAGCCTTAGTTCGGGAGGCTTTGACGGTCATGGCTTACTTGGCACCGCGTGTCTGATCATACCCGTAAGGCGATTAGATGGCGGCCCGCCGCCATCCGGCTCCTATCCCACTCAGTGGGCAAAGATATCCTCGTCGCGCCAGCCGGCCAAATCCAGGTCCGCCCGGGTCGGCAGGAAGGCGAAACAGGCCGCGGCCAGCGCTGTCCGCCCTTCGCGCTCCAACATCGTATCCAGCTTCGCCTTCAGGGCGTGCAGATACAAGACGTCGCCGGCGGCATAGTTCAACTGCTCCGGCGTCAGCGCATCCGCCCCCCAGTCCGAGCTTTGCTGCTGCTTGGAGATGTCCTCTCCCAGCATTTCGCGGCACAGATCTTTCAGCCCGTGCCGGTCGGTATAGGTCCGGACCAGCTTGGATGCGATCTTTGTGCAATAGACCGGCGTGCAGACGATGCCGAGATAAGCACGGATGACCGCGATGTCAAAACGAGCGTAGTGGAACAACTTTGTGACATCGGGATCGGCCAGCAGGCGCTTCAGGTTCGGCGCGTCGTATGCGCCCTTCGGCAATTGGACCAGATGCGCGCTGCCGTCGCCGCTGGAGAGCTGGACCAGGCAGAGCCGGTCGCGGGCCGGATCCAGCCCCATCGTCTCGGTGTCGACGGCGACGAGGCCGCCGAGGTCGAGATCGGCCGGCAGGTCGCCGTGATGAAGCGTCGGTTGCGCGGGCACTGGTCAGATTCCCTGAGTTTGCGCGCCCGTTCTACGCGCCTTCGCGTTAAGGAACAAAAAAAACCCGCACGAAGCGGGTTCTTGATCGTCCGTCCGGCGTCGCGAGGCCGGTTGGTGCCCAGGAGAAGACTCGAACTTCCACGACCTTTCGGCCACAGGTACCTGAAACCTGCGCGTCTACCAATTCCGCCACCTGGGCAACGCGGGCCGATTTACTAGGCGCGGCGGACAGTTCTGTCAACCGCGTTTGCGGCCCCGATCCGCGCCCCGCGTGCCTGCGCTCTGGAACCGCGCCGCCGGCTTGACTATAAGCGAGGGGACGCGCGCGGAGTCGCGGCGCGGACGGACAACTGACGGGTGGGCAACGGCCATGGCCTTGCGGGTGGTCACGGTGTTCGGCGGGGCCGGATTTCTCGGCCGGCATCTGGTCAAGCGCCTGGCCAAGCGCGGCTGGCGCATCCGGATCGCGACCCGGAATCCCAGCGACGCGCTGTTCCTGAAACCGGCGGGGGCGGTCGGGCAGATCGTGCCGATCTTCGCCAATGTGCGCGACGACCACTCGGTCGCCGCGGCGGTCGCGGGTTCCGACATCGTCATCAACTTGGTGGGCATCCTCTACGAAAGCGGCCGCCAGACCTTCAAGGCGGTGCATGAGGAGGCCGCGGGCCGCATCGCCCGGGCGGCGAGCCAGGCCGGCGCCAGCCGCATGATCCAGATCTCGTCAATCGGCGCGGCACCGGAATCCCGGTCGCGCTATGCCCGGACCAAGGCCGCCGGCGAACGCGCCGTCCTCGACGCCTTCCCCGACGCCACGATCCTGCGCCCCAGCATCGTCTTCGGCCCCGATGACGGGTTCTTCAACCTGTTCGCCTCGCTGTCCCGCGTCTCCCCGTTTCTGCCGCTGATCGGCGGCGGCCGCACCCGGTTCCAGCCGGTCTATGTCGGCGACGTGGCCGACGCGATGCTGGCCTGCCTGGATCGCGAGGACAGCAAGGGCAAGACTTACGAGCTGGGCGGCCCGACGGTCTACAGCTTCCGGGAGCTCATGCAGCTGCTGCTCAAGACGATCGAGCGGGAGCGGGCGCTGGTCCCGGTGCCCTGGTCGATCGCCGGGATTCAGGCGGCGTTCCTGGGCCTGCTGCCCAAGCCGCTCCTGACCCGCGACCAGCTGGCCCAGCTCAAGACCGACAACGTGGTCTCGGAGGGCGCGCTGACCCTGGCCGATCTGGGCGTTGGCGCCACCGCCGCGGAGATCATCCTGCCGACCTATCTCGACCGGTTCCGGGTCGGGGGCCGCTTCGCCGGGCGCCGCGTCGCCGGGTAACCGCCCGTTAGCCATGCCGCGATAGGCTTGGGCCCAGGTTTCCGAGCAATCCGGGCAAGCGATGCGGCAGATATTCATACGGATCATCCCGATCGTTCTCCTGACCCTGTCGGGAGCACCGTTGGCCATGGGCGCCGAGGGCAATCCGCGGGCCGACGGCACCTTCCCGGCCTATTCCATCCAACTGCGCGCGTTTCCGATCGAAGAGCGCGCGCGCGGGCTCGCCCGGCTCGATGCGCTCAAGGACGAGGGGTACCTGGCCTACGCGTACGAGCTCAGCATCGACGGCGAGGACTGGTTCCACGTGGCGATCGGGGCGTTCGCCGACCGCCAGGCGGCGCGGGCCTTCGGCGATGAATTCACCGCGGCGCAGGGCCAGCGCGCCTCGGTCGTCGAGGCGCCGGTCCGGGTCGTGTCCGGCAGGGACGGCGATTTCGTCATCACGCCGACGGCGTTGTGGATCCGCGACGGCTCAGGGCTCCACGAGGTCTACGCATTCGGCGCCGAGCGTCCCTTCTGGCCGGTCCTGCCCCGGGTCATTCTCGCCAGGCTGTCCCCCGACCGCACGTCGCTGTCCTTCGTCTATGCCAGGGCGGTCCATGTGGCCTCGCTCGGCACCCGCGCGGTGATCGCCCTGACCGATGGCCGATCGCCGGCGGTCTCGCCGGTCGGCGACTATCCATGGCAGCCCAGCTGGTCGCCGTCCGGCAGTCACGTCGTCTTCCTCGACCGCGCGGTCTACAACGAGCCGATCGGCCTGTGGGCAGCCCGCGGCGACGGCAGCGAGCTGCGCTGCCTGTCCTGCGACCCGGACGACGAGCAGGCGACCCGCTGGTTCATCTGGCACCCGACCGAGGACCGGCTGCTGTTCGTCCGCACGACCCGGCGCGACAGGGTCGGCGGCGCGCTGTTGAGCGTCGACATGGACGGCACGATCCGGCCGGTGGACGCCGTCAGCCTCGGTGCGTTCGAGGAAGTCGTCGGTCCGCTGTGGATCGAGGACGGGGAGCTGCGCTTCAAGCGGCTGCGGTCGAGCGACGCGCTCTACTCGCAACACTCCACCACCCGGGAAGGGCTGCCGATCGACGCCCTCTAGGGTCAGTCCTCGCCGAGCGCCCTGGCGAGGAACGGCAGGCTCTGGTCCATGCGGTAATCGATGCCCGAGTGGTTGTCGGGGAATTCCTCGTAGCGATGGGGAACCGACAGGCGCTCCAGCGCGCGATGCATGCGCCGGGCGCCGTAAACCAGGTCGTACTGGTCGATATCGCCGCAATCGATGTACAGCGCCTTCAGGCTGCGCAGATTGTCCGCATGGGCATCGACCATGCGCACCGGATCCCAGGCCAGCCAATTGGCCCAGCGCTCCTCGATCAGCTCGCAGGTCTCCGGATCGACCGGCAGCCGGATGCCCAGGAACTGGCTCGGGTCGGGGTCGTAGGTGGCGGCCATGGCCAGGTCCATCAGCACGTGGATGTCCTTGTCGCCCGGCTTGTTGGCGTTCTCCAGATCGGTGATGAAGGTCTCGATCGAGCCGTCCTTCTTGGCCAGGGCGCGCAGCGTGCCGGGGAAGGCCGGCCGGTAGCACAGCTCGAAGGCCATGTCGCCGGAATGGCAGGCCGCCGCCGACCAGGCATCGGCCCGGCGCATGGCGTGCACGATCGATCCGTAGCCGCCGGAGCTCTTGCCGAACACCCCGCGCCGACCGGCGCCGCCGCAGCCGAACCGGCCCTCGACCAGCGGCAGGACCTCGTCGATCAGGATGTCCTCCCAGGGCCCCATGGCGGCGCTGTTGATGTACTGGTTGCCGCCCAGCCGGGTGAAGCAATCAGGGAAGGCGACGACGACAGGCGGCATGTCGCCGGCGCCGATCAGCCGGTCAAGCCGTTCCGGCACGTTCTCGCCGAAGTTCTTCCAATTGGTGTGCCCAAGTCCACTCCCGGTGAAGCCCGCCAGGTCCACCAGCAGCGGCAGCCCGTCCCCGTCCTGGCCATCCGGCACATAGACGTCGACGACCCGCTCTGTCGGATCGCCGAGCAGGTTGCCGGCCAGCAGGGCGCTGTCGAAGGTCAGCCGGTGCAGGGTCCCGGCGGGGTGGGAGCGGTCCTTGCGCATGGTCGTCTTGTCGCTGAGTTGTCACGCAGGCCCCCGAATAGCACAGCGCAGGCCGCGCCTCACCGGGAAGTTGCGGTCAGGTGTAAAGCCAGATCAGCAGACCGATGCCCAGCGCGACCCGATACACGACGAAGGGGAGGAAACTCGCCCGGCGCAGCCAGCGCATCATCAGGGCGATCGCCGCCAGGGCCGCGAGGCAGGACAGCACCGCCGCCAGCACCGCATCGAGACCCAGCGAGACGTCGCCGGCCTGGTAAAGGTCCCATCCGGCCAGCGTGCCCGCTCCCAGGATCGTCGGGATCGACATCAGCAGGGAGAACCGAGCCGCCGCCTCCCGGCCGAGGCCGAGGAACCGGCCGGCGGTCATGGTGATGCCGGAGCGGCTGGTGCCGGGCACCAGTGCCAGCACCTGGGCGAAGCCGAAGATGAGCGCGCCCCGGAGGCCGATATCCTCCATCCGCCCGGAGGTGGCGCCGACCCGGTCGGCAATGCCCAGCAGGATGCCGAAGCCAAGGGTCGTCCAGGCGATGATGGCGGCGCTGCGGAACAGGTCAGCCCCCAGCTCGTGCAGCACGGCGCCGGCGACCACCGTCGGCACCGTGGCAACCACGACGAGAAGCGCCAGCCGCCCGCCGGCATCCAGCCGGCGCGCCGCAAGGGCCAGGAAGCCGGCTGCCATTTCGGCGACGTCGCGCCGGAAGTAGATCAGCACCGCCACCAGCGTGCCGACATGGGTGGCCACGTCGATCACGACGCCCTGATCCGGCCAGCCGGTCAAAGCCGGGACCAGCACCAGGTGCCCGCTTGAGCTGATCGGCAGGAATTCGGTGATGCCCTGGACCAGCGCCAGGACGACGATGTGAAGGAACGGCACGGTCACTCGGCCAGTCGGATCGGAGGCCGCGCTTATATCATCGGCAATGTGGCAGAACTACAATCCGCCGCCCGGGCAAATTAGTCTCATTATGGTACTAAATTTTTCCGCGACGCGCCTGCTCCTATACTTTGGCGGGCATCCTCCGCCATCATATCGATCGCAGAATGTCAGTATTATTGACATAACAGGTCGTTTCCGCTCGCAAAACCGCGCCGAATGCCCTATGACAGGCGTCCCCGGAATGCCAGCGCCGGGCAAGCAACCAAAATCCAGGGTCTGTCCGCGATGCCGCAGCGCATGCTCACATTCACCAGCACCGGCCCCGAGATGCCGGACAAGCGCGCCGCCGAAGAGCGGCGCGGCGACTGGCATGAGGTCTATGGCGAGTACATCGAGGCCAAGGCCGAGGAGCAGGCCAGCCGCTGCTCGCAATGCGGCGTGCCGTTCTGCCAGGTGCACTGCCCGCTGCACAACAATATCCCGGACTGGTTGAAGCTGACCGCCGAGGGACGGCTGGAAGAGGCCTACGAGGTCAGCCAGGCGACAAACAACTTCCCGGAGATCTGCGGACGCATCTGCCCCCAGGACCGGCTGTGCGAGGGCAATTGCGTGATCGAGCAGTCCGGCCACGGCACCGTCACCATCGGCTCGGTGGAGAAGTACATCACCGACCGGGCCTGGGATATGGGCTGGGTCAAGCCGCCGGCCCCGAAGGTGGAGCGGGAGCAATCGGTCGGCATCATCGGCGGCGGCCCCGGCGGCTTGGCGGCGGCGGAACAGCTTCGCAACCGCGGCTACCAGGTGCATGTCTACGACCGCTACGACCGCATGGGCGGGCTGATGATCTACGGCATTCCCAGCTTCAAGCTGGAGAAGCCGGTGGTCGAGCGCCGCACCGACCTGCTGGCCGAGGGCGGCATCCACTTCCACGCCAATTACGAGGTGGGCCGGGACGCCAGCCTGATGGAGCTGCGGGCCCGGCACGACGCCCTTCTGATCGCCACCGGCGTCTACAAGGCGCGCGAGCTGAAGGCGCCGGGCGTCGGCCTGGGCAATATCGTGCCCGCGCTGGACTACCTGACCGCGTCGAACCGCAAGGGCCTCGGCGACGCGGTGCCGGCCTTCGACAGCGGCGACCTGAACGCCCAGGGCAAGCGGGTGGTGGTGATCGGCGGCGGCGACACGGCGATGGACTGCGTGCGCACCGCGGTGCGCCAGGGGGCCACCTCGGTCAAATGCCTCTACCGCCGCAACCGGGCCAACATGCCGGGCTCGGTGCGCGAGGTGGCCAATGCCGAGGAGGAGGGCGTCGAATTCGTCTGGCAGTCGGCGCCGGAGGGCTTCACCGGCAAGGACAACGCCGTCGCCGGCGTCAAGGCGCAGAAGGTGCGGCTGGGCGTGCCCGACGCCACCGGCCGGCAGACGCCGATCCCGGTCGAGGGGTCGGGCTATTCGATGGACGCCGATCTGGTGATCAAGGCGCTGGGCTTCGACCCGGAAGACCTGCCGACCCTGTTCGGCTGTCCGGAGTTGAAGGTGTCGCGCTGGGGCACCGTGACCATCGACTACAAGACCAAGATGACCAACATCGACGGCATCTTCGCCGCCGGCGACATCGTGCGCGGCGCGTCGCTGGTGGTCTGGGCGATCCGCGACGGTCGCGATGCCGCCGCGTCGATCCACAAATACCTGGCCGAGCGCGTGGACGCCGACTCGGAACTGGCGATCGCCAGCTGAGGCGCCGGAATGGTTGGAAACGCTGTTGCCCGATATTGCCGGCCGGCCTTCGCGGTTTGCCTCCTGGCGACGCTCGTCGCCAGCGCGCCATCGAGCGCCGAGACGGGCGACGGAGAGGCCGCCAAGCGCCAGCAGATCCGTGAGATCATGCGGTTGGCCGGGACGATGGAAATAACCGACCAGATGCTGGATTCGACGATCGTGCAGTTAGCAGCGGTCTACGAGCATCTGAACCCGGAGGAGGGACCGGCCCTGGTCGCGATTCTGCAGAACGAATTCCGTGATGTGTTTGACGAGCGGTCCCGCGAATTCGAAGAGGTGCTTGTGGACATCTACGATGAGCATTTCACCGCGCAGGAGACGGCGGACCTCCTGACCTTCTATCGCTCTCCCCTCGGGCAGCGGATGCTTGAGGAATTGCCCGCCATCGTCTCCAAGGCGACATTGGCGGGCCAGGAATTCGGCCGACAGGTGGCCGCCGAAGCTTACGATCGCGCCAATATCCTGATGCGGTCGCGGGGATACAGGACACCGAATTGAGCCCGGCTGGCCAATCGGCGGAATTTGACGAGGGTCCCATGGTCGACGACGTGACATCGCCCGACACGACATTCGTGGCCGACTACCAGGGCAACGCGGCCCGGCTGCAGGCGGCGCATGCCTACGACCCGGCCGACGAGCATGACGCCTGCGGTGTCGGGTTCGTCGCCTCGGTGGACGGCGTTCCCCGGCGCGAGGTGGTGGTCGCCGGCATCGACGCGCTGAAGGCGGTGTGGCATCGCGGCGCCGTGGATGCCGACGGCAAGACCGGCGACGGCGCCGGCATCCATGTGCAGATCCCGCAGGAATTCTTCCACGAAGTGGTCTCGCGCACCGGCCATGAGCCCCAGGCCGGCCGGCTGGCCGTCGGCATGGTCTTCCTGCCGCGCACCGATTTCGAGGCCCAGGAGCGCTGCCGCTGCATCGTCGAGGGCGAGATCCTCAAGCTCGGCTACTACATCTATGGCTGGCGGCAGGTGCCGATCGACATCGGCATCATCGGCGAGAAGGCCAACGCCACCCGGCCCGAGATCGAGCAGATCATGGTCGCCAACACCCGCGGCGTGCCGGAGGACCAGTTCGAGCGCGACCTCTACGTGATCCGGCGGCGCATCGAGAAGGATGTGCGCGACGCCAGCATCAACGATTTCTACATGTGCTCGCTGTCCTGCCGCTCGGTGATCTACAAGGGCATGTTCCTGGCCGAGCAGCTGACCGCGTTCTATCCGGACCTGCTGGACGAGCGCTTCGTCTCCAACTTCGCCATCTATCACCAGCGCTACTCGACCAACACCTTCCCGACCTGGCGGCTGGCCCAGCCCTTCCGCACCCTCGCGCACAACGGCGAGATCAACACCCTGCGCGGCAACGTCAACTGGATGCGGGCCCATGAGACCCGCATGGCGGCCGACGCGTTCGGCGACGACATCGACGACGTGCTGCCGGTGATCCAGGACGGCAGCTCCGACAGCGCCGCGCTGGACGCGGTGTTCGAGGTGCTGTGCCAGGGCGGCCGCGCCGCGCCGATGGCCCAGGCCCTGCTGATCCCGCAGGCCTCGTCGGACAGCGCCGACATGCCGGACAGCCATCGCGCCCTGATCAGCTACTGCAATGCCGTGATGGAGCCCTGGGATGGCCCGGCCGCGGTCGCGGCGACAGATGGGCGCTGGGTGATCGGCGCCATGGACCGCAACGGGCTGCGCCCCATGCGCTACACCCTGACCGGCGACGGCCTGTTGGTTGTCGGCTCGGAGACCGGCATGGTCCCGGTCGACGAGACCCGCGTGGTGCGCAAGGGTCGGCTGGGGCCGGGCCAGATGATCGCCGTCGACCTGGCCGCCGGGCGCCACTTCCTCGACCGCGAGATCAAGGATCGGCTGGCCGGCCAGCGGCCATTCGGCGACTGGGTCGGCCGGATCAAGGAGCTCGACTCGCTGATCCAGGATGGCGGCGGCGAACCGGCGCTGTTCGACAAGGACGAGCTGCGCCGCCGGCAGTTGAGCTGCGGCATCAACATGGAGGACATGGAGCTGATCCTCCAGCCGATGGTGGAGGACGCCAAGGAGGCGGTCGGCTCCATGGGCGACGACACGCCGATCGCGGTGCTGTCCGGCGCCTATCGCGGGCTGCACCATTTCTTCCGGCAGAATTTCAGCCAGGTGACCAACCCGCCGATCGACAGCCTGCGCGAGCGCCGGGTGATGAGCCTGCGGACCCGGCTCGGCAACCTGGGCAACATCCTCGACGAGGACGAGACCCAATGCGACCTGCTGCAGCTTGAATCGCCGGTGCTGTCGACCGCCGAATACCAGGCCATGGTCGCCCATATGGGCGATACCGCCGCCGTCATCGACTGCACCTGCGACGTCCGCAAGGCGGGCCCCAATGCCCTGCGCGAGGCGCTCAACCGGGTCTGCCGCGAGGCCGAGGACGCGGTGCGCGGCGGCGCCACCCATGTCATCCTGACCGACGAGATCGCCGGGCCGGACCGCATCGCCATGCCGATGATCCTGGCCACCGGCGCGGTGCATACGCATCTGGTGCGGCAATCGCTGCGGACCTTCACCTCGCTCAACGTGCGCAGCCAGGAGTGCCTGGACGTGCACTACTTCGCCGTGCTGATCGGCGTCGGGGCCACCACGGTGAACGCCTATCTGGCCCAGGAGGCGATCGCCGACCGCCATCGTCGCGGGCTGTTCGGCGATATGGCGCTGGAGGATTGCGTCGCCCGCTACAACAAGGCGATCGGCGACGGGTTGCTGAAGATCATGTCCAAGATGGGCATCTCGATCATCAGCTCCTATCGCGGCGGCTGCAATTTCGAGGCGGTCGGCCTGTCCCGATCGATGGTGGCCGAATTCTTCCCCGGCATGTCCAGCCGCATCTCCGGCATCGGCCTGTCCGGCATCCAGAAGAAGGTGCTGGAGGCCCACCGGCGCGCCTATGACGAGGAGGTCATCGCGCTGCCGGTCGGCGGCTTCTACCGCTATCGTCGCGGCGGCGAGCTGCATGCCTATGAGGGCCGGATGATCCACACGCTGCAGAGCGCGGTGGAGACCGACAGCTACTCGACCTACAAGAAGTTCTCCGAGGCGCTGCACAGCCGCCCGCCGATCCATCTGCGCGACCTGCTGGACTTCCAGCCGACCCGCCCGACGATTTCGACCGACGACGTCGAGTCCATCACCGAGATCCGCCGCCGCTTCGTCACGCCGGGCATGTCTTTGGGCGCGCTGGGCCCCGAGGCGCACGGCACACTCAACGTCGCCATGAACCGCATCGGCGCCAAATCGGACAGCGGCGAGGGCGGCGAGGACCCGGCCCGCTTCAAGCCCGACCACAACGGCGACAACTGGAACTCCGCGATCAAGCAGATCGCCTCGGGCCGTTTCGGCGTGACGGCGGAATACCTCAACCAGTGCCGCGAGATCGAGATCAAGGTCGCCCAGGGCGCCAAGCCCGGCGAAGGCGGCCAACTGCCCGGCTTCAAGGTGACGGTGGAGATCGCCAAGCTCAGGCATTCCACCCCGGGCGTCATGCTGATCAGCCCGCCGCCGCATCACGACATCTACTCGATCGAGGATCTGGCGCAGCTGATCTACGATCTGAAGCAGATCAACCCGACCGCCAAGGTGACGGTGAAGCTGGTGTCGCGCAGCGGCATCGGCACCATCGCCGCCGGCGTCGCCAAGGCCAATGCCGACAACATCCTGATCTCCGGCCATTCTGGCGGTACCGGCGCCAGCCCGCAGACCTCGATCAAATATGCCGGCCTGCCCTGGGAGATGGGTCTGTCGGAGGTGCATCAGGTGCTGACCCTGAACCGGCTGCGCCACCGGGTGCGCCTGCGCACCGATGGCGGCATCAAGACCGGCCGCGACGTGGTCATGGCCGCCATCCTGGGTGCGGAGGAATACGGCGTCGGCACCGCCTCGCTGATCGCCATGGGCTGCATCATGGTGCGGCAGTGCCATTCCAACACCTGCCCGGTTGGCGTCTGCACCCAAGACCCGGCCTTGCGCGAGCGCTTCACCGGCACCCCGGAGAAGGTGGTCAACCTATTCACCTTCATGGCCGAGGAGGTGCGCGAGATCCTGGCCCAGCTCGGCTATCGCACCCTGAACGAGGTGATCGGCAAGACCGAGCTGCTGCACCAGGTCAGCCGCGGCGCGGAGCATCTCGACGACCTCGACCTGAACCCGCTGCTGACCCAGGCGGATTCCGGCGGTGCGGCGACCTATTGCACCCTGGAAGGCCGCAACCCGGTGCCGGACACCCTGGACGCCCGGATGATCGAGGACGCCCGTCCGCTGTTCGAGGACGGCGAGAAGATGCAGCTCACCTATACCGTCCGCAACACCATGCGGGCGATCGGCACCCGCATGTCCTCCATGATCACCCGCAAATTCGGCATGACCGGGCTGCAGCCGGGCCACGTCACCGCGCGGCTGCGCGGCTCGGCCGGCCAGTCGCTCGGCGCCTTCGCGGTGCAGGGGCTGAAGCTGGAGGTGTTCGGCGACGCCAACGACTATGTCGGCAAGGGGCTATCCGGCGGCATGATCACGGTCCGGCCGATGACGTCGAGCCCGCTGGAAAGCAACGACAACACCATCATCGGCAACACCGTCCTCTATGGCGCCACGGGCGGCCGGCTGTTCGCAGCCGGCCAGGCCGGCGAGCGCTTCGCGGTGCGGAATTCCGGTGCCGTCGTGGTGGTCGAGGGCTGCGGCTCCAACGGCTGCGAATACATGACCGGCGGCACCGCCGTCATCCTGGGCCCGGTAGGCGAGAACTTCGCCGCCGGCATGACCGGCGGCATGGCCTTCGTCTACGATTCCGATGGCACCTTCGCCGATCGCATCAACACCGACAGCGTGTTGTTCCAGCGCATCGAGACTCCGCATTACGAGGATGTGGCACTGGGGCTGATCCGCGAGCATGTCGCGGAGACCCAGTCCCGCTTCGCCGACCAACTGCTGGCGGATTGGGAACTGGTGCGCGGCCGCTTCTGGCAGGTGGTGCCGCTTGAGATGGTGGACCGGCTGGAACATCCGATCCGCGGCGAGGACGACTTGGCCGTTCGCGAACCGGCCGAGTAGCGCCTGGCGGATCCGCCCGCTGCCGGCGCGCAGGAAGACCGTTCCCGCGCCGGCCCCGACTCCCTGCAATCCGGGAAGCATTCGATCGTTCCTCGACGGCGGGCGCCGGCGAGCCCGGTATCGAGTCCGATGCGGGCAAAGTCGAGATTGTCTTGGCACAAGAGAGTTGGCGAAATCGAAATAAAATTTCTTAACGCCCTAACCTGCAATTAACTTGGAAAATTTATCCTGCAATTTCGCGAATGTTTAGAACAACGCAATGGGTCTCCTGATGATGAGGTTTGTCCTTGCCGCCGCAACCGCCGTGATCGGGCTGGCGGTCATCTTTGTTGTCGCGACGAATTACAGTGACAGCACTTCGCAGCGCGCCGTTGTGATCGAGAGTGTGCGCCCGAGCGCTCCCTCGACTGCGCGCACCGAACCGGCCACGGTGCGCCCGGAACCCGCCGCGGCGCCAGCGACCGTCGCGGCGGTGCCGAGCCCGGTGGAGCTGCCGGCGGTGCCTGCGCTGGCCGCGAACAACCGGCTGGTGATCGGCCGGATCTCCTCCAATGTGCGCAAGCACTGGCCGCGCCTTGAGGCGATGGCGAACTACCTGGCCGCCGAGTTGGCGGCGGACGGCGTCGCCGGCGTCGATATCAGGATGGTCGACACGATGGACGAGATGCGCGAACTCCTCATCGCCGGAGAGGTCGACCTCCTGTCGGAGACCGCCTTCGCAGCCATCGAGCTGACGGAAAACGGTGGCGCGGAAATGCTGTTGCGCGAATGGAAGAGCGGTGTTTCCGATTACCACACCGTGATCTTCGCGCGACGTGACAGCGGCATCGAAGATCTCGATGATCTCGTCGGACGTACGATCGCCTTCGAGGATCGCGGATCGACCTCGGCCTATCTGGTGCCTCGGGCGCATATGGCTCAGATCGGGCTGGATCTCGTCGAGCTGGACGATCCCCTCGCGCCGCCGCCGAGCGGTTCCGTCGGATATGCCTTCGCCGATGATGAAAACAATGTCGTCGGCCGGGTTTTGCGCGGATACGCCGATGCGGGTGTCATGAGCAATCTCGACTGGGCGGACGAGGACGAGGTGAGCGAGGTCGACAGGCGCGAGCTGGTCATGATCGAGAGCACCGATCCGATCATCCGGTCGATCATGCTGGTGCGCAGGTCGCTGGACCCGGCGATCAAGGACCGCATCGCTGCCGTGCTTGAGCAGATGCACGAGTCTGAGGTTGGCCTGGAGACCCTTCGCGAGTACTGGAAGGTGGCACGGTTCGACCGGATCGAGGGACCGGCACTGGAAAACCTGCTGACGGCCCGGGCGCTGCACGAGACGTTCCGCAGCTTCTGACCGCCGGCAACCGAACGCCGCGAGGGCCGGTACGGCCCTTGACGTAGACTGTGAGCTCCGGATCATGCCTCGGCAGGGTTCGGAGCTCACTGCGTTTGTCACTCCGTTTGGCGTGTCGAGGCGGCGCGTTGTCGATATTGGAATCCGAGATACGCCGGCTGGAAGAGATCGGCGCCAGGACCTGGCCGGCCCGGAAGACCGAGCGCCGGCATGGCTGGTTGTTGTCGATCGACGAGGGCGTGACCCGGCGCGCCAACTCCGTGCTGCCTGTCGGCGACGACGAGGGACCGGCGATCGGCGAGCGGATCGACGCGGTCGAGCGGTGCTATCGCGATCACGGGCTGGACCCCTGCTTCAAAATGACGCGCGCGGCATTGCCGGGCGATCTGGACGCGCGGCTCGACCGGCGCGGATACCGGGCCGAAGGCCACAGTCTTGTGCTGACCATGGCACCTCCCGCACCGGGTCCGGCCAACGGGACGGTGGACCTGCTCGCCGAGGCGACGCCGGAATGGCTCGCGTGCGACTGGCCGGGCCACACCGACGATGAACGCTGGATTTCCATCGTGCGGCGGATTGCCGGTCCGAGGGCCTTCGCCCTGGCGCATATCGACGGGATGCCGGCCGGGAGCGCGCTGGCCAATGCCGATGCCGGCTGGACCTGCATAACGGCGGTCCACACCCGACCGGCATTCCGCAGGCGCGGCGTCGGGCGCACCCTGGTCATGGCCCTGGCGGAATGGGCGCGGCCGCAGTGTTCCGGGATCTTCCTTCAGGTCGAGGCGGACAATGAGGCGGCACTGCGGCTCTACGCCTCGGTCGGATTCACGCCGGCCTATGACTACCATTACCGGACACTGCGAAGCTGACCGCCCGCTCATGCCAACGGTCATCGAAGCGTTGGTCCAGAACTGTATTTCAGGGCCACCACGCCGGTAATTTGCTATTGTGCTAAAGTGTATGGATTCCTGCACCGGCCGCTTTGCAGGGATCGGTGTCACGGTTGGGCACAGCGACGCCCGCCGACACTCTGGGTCGCCTCAATGCCCGACTTTGGGTCGATCCGCATCGTATGGGGAGTGAGATACCCGTGTTCACTGTGCGGGTCGCGCGGCCACTACGTCCGCTTTCACTTGTTTTTCTTGCCGCGTTGATCGCGCTCGGCGGGCCGCGGGAGGCTGCCGGCGAGAGCCTGCGCGTGGTCATTGGCCGGATTTCGGAGAAGCCCCGCGAGCACTTCACCCGCATGCGCGCGCTTGCCGATCACCTGGCGGTCGCGCTCGAGGCCCACGGTGTGACGGGCGTCGACGTGGTCCTGGTCGACAGCCTGGACGAAATGCGGGAGCTGATGGCGACCGGCCGCGTGGATATCGTCTCGGAGACGGCGTTCATGGGCCTGTCCCTGGTGGAATCCGGCGTCGCGGAGCTGGCGCTGCGGGAATGGAAGCAGGGTGTGGCGCAGTATCACACCGTGTTCTTCACCCGTACCGATTCCGGCCTGGCGGGCATCGCCGATCTGACCGGACATTCCATTGCCTTCGAGGACCCCGGCTCCACCTCGGCCTATCTGGTTCCGCGTGTCACGCTGGAGCTGTCCGGGATGGAACTGACGCCGCTGGAACAGCCCGGCGCGCCGGTTCCCGATGACCGGGTGGGCTATGTGTTCGCGGAAGGCGAGATCAATATCGTCGCCTGGGTGCATCGCGGCCTGGCCGATGCCGGCGTCGTCAGCAATCTCGACTGGGAGAACGAGGACGAGACGCCGTCCTTCCTGAAGGACGACCTGACGATCATCCACGAGACCCCGCCGATCATCCGGTCCCTCCTCCTGATGCGCAGTGATCTGGACCCGGTGCTCAAGGAGCGGATCTCGGACATCCTCCTGGGCATGCACGAGACCGAGGCCGGCCGCCGGGCCCTGCAGCGCTACTTCCGGGTCAGCCGCTATGATCCGATCGAGGCGGCAGAGCCGGGCGGGCTGGAATTCGTCCGTGAGGTACTGCGCCGCACGGCGGACTGGGACCAATCCGAATGACCGGCCGGGCCGGCTTGCCGATCTTCAGCGCGCCTGGCCTGCGAGCCCGGCGGGCGGGCTGCTGACCGACCGCCATGCGCCTGCGCCTGAAGACTCGATACGCCCTGACGCTGGTCGGCATGACGCTGGCCGTCGTCGTCGCCCTGTCGGTCGCGCTGTTCCTGGAGTTCCGCACCGCGGCGGACGATCTGCGGGAGTCGACGGCGGCATCGCTGGACGAGACCCTGTTGCGGCAATACCAGCAACGGGCCGTCGGGCTCTCGACCGCCCTGTCGACCAGCGTCGTCAACGCGGTCTACCGGCTGGACGTCGAGGAGATCGCGACCCTGTCCTCGGGCCTGTCGGCCCTGCCCGACGTGGCCGGCGTGGCGGTGCTGGACACCACGGGCCTGCTCTATCTCGAGGGCAACATTCCCGGCTTCACCACCGACGAATCCGCGGTCGCGGCCTGGAGCGCGGCCGACGGGCTGCCGGATTCGACGCTGGTCGAGTTCCAGGAGAACGACGTGGTGACCTCGACGCCGGTGCGACTGGCCGGCTCGACGATCGGCCATGTGGTGCTGAGCGTGTCGCTGATGCCGATCCAGCAGGAGCTGGCAGCCGCGCGCAGCGCCCATGACCGGCAGATCTCCGACGCCGTCCGCCGGGTGCTGAGCACCTCGGCACAGGTCGCCGCCGCCGCCGCGGTGGTCTGCCTGGTCCTGGCGTTCCTGGTCGGCGGGCGCCTCAGCCGGCCGATCACCTCGCTCTCGGTGCTGGCCAAGCGGGTCGGCCATGGCGATTTCGAGGTGCCGGACATTGTCGGCGGCCCGGGCGAGGTCGGCGACCTCGCCGCGTCCTTCGTGTCGATGGCCCACAATCTGCGGCGCACCACGGTCAGCAACGCCTATCTGGACGGCATCCTCAACAGCATGCTGGACGGGCTGGTCGTGACCGGCACCGACGGCACGATCCGCAAGGTCAATGAAGCCACCTGCACCCTGCTCGGCTACGAGGAGCGCGAGCTGATCGGCCAGCCGATCACCCGGTTCCTGGAGATCGAGCGGCCGACCAGCGACCTGCAGCAGCCGCGGGAGGGCACCGGCCGCCACCGGGACGGCAGCATCCTGCCGGTGCTGGTCTCCAGCGCCGATCTCACCGGCGGACAGGATGGCGGCACCTCGAGCGTCTGGGTCTTCCGCGACATCACCCGGATCAAGCAGACCCAGGACGAGCTGATCGGCGCCAAGCAGGAGGCGGAGAAGGCGAACGACGCCAAATCCCAGTTCCTGGCCAATATGAGCCACGAGCTGCGCACCCCGCTCAACGCCGTCCTGGGCTTCACCGAGCTGGTCATCGACGGCACCTACGGCAAGGTCCCGCCGGCCATCCTGGAGGCCATGGAGCGGGTCGAGCGCAACGGGCAGCACCTGCTGGGGCTGATCAACGACGTGCTGGACCTGTCGAAGATCGAGGCCGGCCGTCTGACCCTGTCCCATGGCCGCTACGACATGGCCGACGTCGTGCGGACCGTGGAATCCTCGCTCAGCCCCCTGGCGGAGGAGAAACGGATCGATCTGTCCTGCCACGTGCCGGAGCAGATGCCGCCCGGCTGGGGCGATGCGCGCCGGATCACCCAGGCGCTGATGAACCTCGTCGGCAATGCGATCAAGTTCACCGAGGCCGGCGACGTCACGGTGCGGGTGGAAACCGATGGCGACTGGTTCCGGGTGACCGTGTCCGATACCGGCCCCGGGATCGCCGAAACGGATCTGCAGGCGATCTTCGACGATTTCTACCAGGTCGACGGATCGCTGAGCCGGCAGCAGGGCGGCACCGGGCTGGGGCTGGCGATCGCCCGGCGCATGATCGAGATGCATGGCGGGCAGCTATGGGTCGAATCGACCCTGGGCCAGGGCGCTGATTTCCACTTCACCGTGCCGCTGCGCGCCGATCGCCGGATCGAGGCGGCATGAGCAAGCGGGTCCTGATCGTCGAAGACCAGGAGGACAACCGGCGGGTCATCCGCGACATGCTGAACCACGCCGGGTTCCTGACCGAGGAGGCGTCCTCCGGCGAGGAGGCGATCGCCCGGGTCAACAAGCACGTGCCCGACCTCATCCTGATGGATGTGCAATTGCCCGGGCTCGACGGCTACACGATCACCCGCCAGATCAAGCGGGTGCCGGACCTGGCGCAGATCCCGATCATCGCCGTCACGTCCTTCGCCATGTCCGGCGACGACACCCGGGCGCGCGAGGCGGGCTGCGACGACTACATCGCCAAGCCCTACAGCCCGCGCGCGCTGCTGCAACGGATCAAGGACATGCTGGGCTGACGGCGCGGCCGCTCATTGCAGGCCGGCCTTCTCCCAATAGGACGGCCGCCCCAGGGTCTCCACCAGATAGTCGACAAAGGCGCGGACCTTGGGCGACAGGTGCCGGCTTGCCGGATAGACCGCATAGACGTCGCGGTTGTCGGCCTCATGCCCGGTCAGCAGCGGCACCAGCGCGCCGGATTTGATGTCCTGGGACAGCACGTAGGACGGAAGCTGGACGAGACCGACGCCCGCCAGCGCCGCCTCCCGCAGCACGTCGGCGCTGTTCGACTCCATGCCGCCGTCGACGCGCACCGAGCGCAGCGTCCGGCCGGCGCCGAACTGCCAATGGCTGCGCGGCTGGTACGACGTCAGCACCAGGCAATTGTGGTCGCCCAGATCCTTCGGCGTATCCGGCCGGCCGTGTCGGGCAATGTAGTCCGGGCTGGCGCAGACCAGGCGCCGGAACGGTGCGATGCGCCGTGCCACCAGGCTGGAATCCCGGAGCTCGGCGACCCGGACCGCGACATCGCGGCCTTCCTCCACCAGATCGACGAAGCGGTCGTTGATCGACACGTCCAGGGTGATGTCCGGGAAGCGGAGGGCGAAGCCCGGCAGGATCGGCGCGACATGGATGTTGCCGAAGATCGAGGGCATGCTGATCTTCAGCACGCCGCTGGGCGCAGCACTCAGGTCGAGCACCGCCTGTTCCGCCTCCGCCAGGGCGTCGAGGGCGGCACGGGCGCGCTCGTAATAGGCCGCCCCGATCTCTGTCAGGCTGATGCGCCGAGTGGTCCGGTTCAGCAACCGGGCGCCGAGCCGATCCTCGAGCTGGCTGACCTGCCGGCTGACCGCCGACGGCGTCAGGCCGAGCACGGCGCTGGCGGCCGAAAATCCGCCGCTCTCGACGACCTGGGCGAAGACCGGGAGACCGGCAAGCGTGCCGATGGATGCCATTATTGCGCTCGGCTCACAAATCTTGTTCCCAATTGGCCGATTATCATATTCTCAGACCAGAGTAAGATCTGCATGAGACCGGGGCAAGACCCGCCTCCGGATACCGGAAGGATCGGAATCATGCAGACCATCCCCAGCATCCCGCCCGGCGCCGTGGAGCAGCACATGCGGCGTGGCCGTCAGCTCAGATCCGCCACCGCGATCGCCCTCTTCGCGTCGTTCGGACGTGCCGTCCTGCACATCGTGGAGCGGGCCTTCGTGCGCCCCTACCGGATGACCGGAACGCCGGGCTGCGGCTGCGAGGCCTAAGAGATCCGCCACCGCGGACCACCGCATTCGTGACGCATGGCGCGGACGGCGCGCGCTGCTAAAGTGCCGCGCCATGCGAACCCTGTTTCATCTTTGGCTGTCCGCGCCCAGCCGGATCGTCCGGATCGCCCTCGCCGAGAAGGGGCTCGAGGTCGATCTGAAGGTCGAAAAGGTCTGGGAACGCCGGGACGCGTTCCTGACCCTGAACCCGGCCGGCGACGTGCCGGTGCTGATCGAGCCGGACGGCACCACGCTGACCGACGCCTGGGTGATCTCGGAGTACCTGGAAGAGGTGCACCCGGACCCGACGCTGATCGGCCAGGACCCGGTCGGCCGCGCCGAGACCCGCCGGCTGCTGGCCTGGTTCGACCGCAAGTTCTCCGCCGAGGTCACCGAGAACCTGGTCGGCGAGAAGATCATGAAGCGCTTCCTCGGCCTCGGACAGCCGAACTCCGATGCCATCCGCGCCGGCCAGGCCAACATCCACTATCACCTGGACTACATCGCCTATCTGTCGGAGCAGCGGAACTGGCTGGCCGGGGACGCGTTCAGCCTGGCCGACATCGCCGCCGGCGCCCATCTCTCGGTCGTCGACTATATCGGAGACGTGCCCTGGACCGCCCATCCGGAAGCCAAGGAGTGGTACGCCCGCATCAAGTCGCGGCCGAGCTTCCGGTCGCTGCTAGGCGACCTCATCCCCGGCGTCCCGCCGCCGCGCCACTACGCCGATCTGGATTTTTAGCCGGCAGCCGAAATGTGCTGGCGGCCACCCTCGTCCTTCGACAGGCTCAGGATGAGGGTGAACGATTGCTGGTTTTCCAATCCGCTGCAAACAAATCACCTCATCCTGAGCCTGTCGAAGGATGACGGCTCGGCCAGGACCGGCCCTTCTTCCACGGGCCGCTAGCCAGCCGGTGCGATCCGCAGCACCGCACCGTCGCTCTCGTCGGTGACGACGTAGACCGCGCCGTCCGGCCCGACGTCCACGTCGCGGATGCGCTGGCCCAAGGGCTCCAGCAGCCGTTCCTCGCGCAGCACCCGCTCGCCGTCCAGTTCCAGCCGGACCAGCGCCTCGGAGCGGAGGCCGCTGATCAGCAGATCGCCGCGCCAGTCCGGGAAGGCATCGCCGCCATAGAAGATCATGCCGGCGGGCGCGATCACCGGGGTCCAGGTGACCAGCGGGTCGACCATGCCCTCCGCGCTCTGGCGGCCGGTGCCGACCGGCGTCCCACTGTAGTTCACCCCGTGCGACACCAGCGGCCAGCCGTAGTTGCTGCCCGGCCGGGCGATGTTGATCTCATCGCCGCCGCGCGGGCCATGCTCGATCTCCCAAAGCTCGCCGGTTGTCGGATGGATCGCGGCGCCCTGGATGTTGCGGTGGCCGTAGGACCAGATCTCCGGCCGCGCGCCGGCCTGGCCGACGAACGGGTTGTCCGCCGGGACCGAACCGTCCTCGTTGAGCCGCACGATCTTTCCCAGATGCGAGTCGAGGTCCTGGGATTGGACCCGGTACTCCCGGTCGGAGCGCTCGCCGGTGGTGATGAAGATGTAGCCGTCGCGGTCGAACACCAGCCGCGATCCGTAATGCTTGGTGCCGGCGAGCTTCGGCTCCTGGCTGAAGATCACCTCCACCTCTTCCAGCCGGGTGCCATCGGCGCTCAGCCGGCCGCGCGCCGCGGCGGTGGAATTGGTGCGGTCCGGACCCGGCTCGGCATAGGTCAGATAGACCAGCCGGTTCTCGGCGAAATCCGGGTGCAATGTCACGTCCAACAGCCCGCCCTGGCCGCGGGCGTCGACCTCGGGCACCCCGGCGATCGGAGCGGAGACGCCGCCATCCTGGTCCACCAGCCGCAGGCGCCCCGGCCGCTCGGTGACGAGCATGCGCCCGTCCGGCAGGAAGTCGAGCGCCCAGGGTCGCGACAACCCCTCGGCCACCGTCGAGACGCGGATGTCCCCGGATTCGGTGGGAAACACCCGGTCCACCGCCTCGGCCGGCGCGCAGGCGCCCAGCGCGGCACTCAGGATCAGCACTCCAAGGATGCGGGGCATGGCGAACTCCCTGACGACCGGCATTGGCTCCTTGCCAACATGTAGTGCGTCACCGGCGAATGTCCCGGCCGCATTGCCGTGGCGTCAGGGCAGGCGCCCGAGATTGCGCCGGGCGGACTGGGCGGCGGCGGAGTCGGGTGCCAACGCCAGCACCTGCGTCCAGTCGGTCCGGGCGCCCTCGACATCCTCCAGCTGCCAGCGGATGTTGCCGCGCTCCAGGAAGACGTCGGGATTGCCGGGCGCGGCCGCGACGGCACGGTCGGCCTCCGCCAGCGCGGCCGGCGCATCGCCGCCGAACCGCAGCGCCGCCGCCTTCAGCAGATGGATCTCCGCATGGCCGGGGGCCAGGGCCTCGGCCCGGGTCAGGTCGTCCAGGGCCGCCGCGTAATCGGCGCGCGCGGCATGTGCGTAGGATCGCGCGACATAGAGTTCGGCATCGGCCGGCGTCAGTGCGATCGCCGATGCCAACGCCGCCGCCGCCGCAGCGGGCTCGCCGGCCAGAAGCCATGCCCGCCCCGCCTGGTCGTACAATCCGGCGGTCAACGGACGGTCGACAGCGCCGACCTCGATCGCGATGGCCTCCAGCCGCACCGCCGCCTCGGCATAGTCGCGCAGGTTGAACAGCGCGATGGCGGCGCAGTGGCGGGCCGGGTTGCCGCCGCCGACCTCCTCCCAGCTCCGCGCCGAGGCCAGCGCATCCGACGGTGCCCGGGCAGCCAGGACCATGCACGCGTCGTATTCCGCGCTGTGGTCGATCCGGCTTTCGGCGAACGCAGCGCCGGCAGCCAGGAAAGCAAGGGCGGCGAGCGATCGGGAGAGTGTCTTGTGGCTCGGCATGGGCGCCCGTACAGTCGCCGCCGCAACGCAGCAATGCAAGGGTGCAGCGCCCATGTCGCGCCTGTTCTGCTTCGGCCTCGGCTATTCCGCCATGGCCCTGGCCGACCGGCTGATCGCCGATGGCTGGTCGGTGGCCGGCACCTGCCGGTCGGAGGAGAAACGCGCCCGGATGGCCGAGCGCGGCATTGCCGCATATCTGTTCGACCGCGGCCGGCCGCTGGACGATTCCGCGGCGGCGCTCGCCGACGCCACCCATCTGCTGAGCTCGGTGCCGCCGGATGCCGACGGCGACCCGGTGCTGGACCATCACGCCGACGACATCGCCGCCGCCGTCTCCGGCGGGCCGCTGGGCTGGGCCGGCTACCTCTCGACCACCGGCGTCTACGGCGACCGCGACGGCGGCTGGATCGACGAGCAGTCGGAGCTGGCGCCGACCGGCGAGCGCGGCCGGCGACGGCTGGCGGCGGAGCGCGGCTGGCTGTCCCTGGGCGAGGAGACCGGCCTGGCGGTGCAGCTCTTTCGCCTGTCCGGCATCTACGGGCCGGGCCGCAGCGCGCTCGACACTGTGCGGCGCGGCCGGGCGCGGCGCATCGACAAGCCGGGCCAGGTGTTCAACCGCATCCATGTGGACGACATCGCCACCATCCTGCAGGCCTCGATCGCCCATCCCAACGCCGGTGCCGCCTACAATTGCGCCGATGACGACGCCGCGCCGCCGCAGGACGTGATTGCCCACGCCTGCGTGCTGCTTGGCGTCGCGCCGCCGCCGCTGGTGCCGTTCGAGAAGGCCGAACTCTCGGACATGGCGCGCAGCTTCTATGCCGACAACAAGCGGGTCCGCAATGACCGCATCAAGGCCGAACTGGGCGTCACCCTGATGTATCCGAGCTACCGCGACGGCCTCGCCGCCCAACTGGCCGCAGGCCTCTAGACGGCTCTGGCATCGAATTTCGATCTTGCAGGAAATCTTGCACGCTCTATAGTAGCTGCAAGATCACTTGCGAGACGGCGATGCGTGGCGATGGTAGAGGGCGGCCGTTCACCGTGCTTTTGCGCGGCAAGGCGCCATCTTTGACGGATGCCGATCAACGGCTGATCAACGTGATGGTGGCGGATCCCGCCACCGCGCAGTTCCTCTCGGGCGCCGAGCTGGCCTCGCGCGCAAGGGTCCACGAGGCGGCGGCGACCCGGCTGGCGAAGAAGCTCGGCTTCAAGGGCTATCCGCAGCTTCGGGAATCGTTGCGTGACGAGGTCCGGGCAAGCTCCGAGCCGGCGGGGCGGATGAGCCGCAAGCTCGATGCCGTCGAAGGCGACAACCTGATCGGCGACCTTGTGCGCCGGGAGATCGGGACCCTCGAGGCCCTGGCCGGGCAGATCGATCAGCAGCAATTGAACGCGACGGCCGATCGCCTGATCGCGGCGCGCCGCATCTTCCTGTTCGGCCGTGGGCACGCCACCTCGATCGTCACATTGCTGGACCGGCGGCTGCGCCGGTTCGGCTGGCAAACCGTGCCGCTGCCGGCCGATGGCCGCGATATGGCCGAGCACGTGCTCGGCCTGCAGCCGGGCGATGCCGTGCTGGCCCTCGCCATGCATCGCCGGCCGAAGGGGCTGGGCCGGCTGTGCCAACACGCCGCCGAGCGCGGCGCGGCGACCATCGTCGTGGCGGACACCATCGGCCCGCGCCTCAAGCCTCAGCCCGATCATCTGCTGTGGGCGTCGCGCGGCGCCGACGACGAGTTCCAGACGCTGACCGTGCCGATGGCGATCTGCAACGCGCTGGTGCTGACCATCGCCAAGCGCAACAGGACCCGGTCGATCGAGGCGCTCGACCGGTTGGGAGAGTTGATCGAAGCCTTCGAATAGAAACGACAAGAAACTTGAGGGAGTGACCAATGACAGGATATGGGCCCAAGGGGCATCGCGCGGTTGTGGCCGTCCTGGCCGCCGCGCTGTGGACGCCGGCCGCGCTGGCCGACGGCCATCTGGACGGCATGAGCCATGACGAGCTCGTCGCGGCCGCCGAGGCGGAAGGCGAGGTGACCGTCTATTCCTTCACCTCGCGCATCTTCAAGGTCGAGGCGGCCTTCGAGGAGGCCTATCCCGGCATCGACCTGATCGGCCTGGACATCAGCTCCACCGAGCAGATCGCCCGGCTGTCGGCCGAGATGGTGGCCGGCATCGCCAACGCGGACGTCGCCTATACCTCCGACGCGGCGGTGGTCTTCACCGAGCTGGTCGAGCCCGGCTGGGTGCAGCGCCATGTGCCCGCACGGGTCGCCGATCTGGTGCCCGCCGCCTATCAGACGCCGCTGCTGGCGCAGCGCCTGTCGACCAAGGTGTTGATGTACAACGAGGAGGCCAATCCAGACGGCCCGCCGGTCGACAATCTGTGGGCCCTGACCACGGAGGAGTGGCGAGGCCGGGTGGTCATGGTCGACCCGCTGCAGCGCGGCGATTATCTCGACCTGATGACGGAGGCGGTGCTGCAGTCGGACGCCATGGCGGCCGCCTACCAGGCCCATTTCGGTCGGCCGATCGAACTTGATGGCGGCATCGGTTCAGCCGGCGAGCAGTGGATCGCGGATCTGTTCGCCAACGATGTCGTGCTGGTGTCCAACACCGACGCGGTCAACGCCGCGGTCGGCGCCATCGGCCAGGACAACCCGCCGATCGGTTTCACCAGCTACTCCGACCGTCGCGACAACGAGGAAGAGGGCTGGGCACTGCAGGTCGCCAATACGGTCGAGCCGGCCCCCGGCATCATCTTCCCGGCCGTGGTCGGCATCCTGGAAAATGCCCGGCACCCCGCGGCGGCCCGGCTGGTCATCGACTTCCTGATGGGCGACGGCAGCGCGGATGGCGGGCCGGGCTTCGCACCGTTCTATGTGCCCGGCGACTATGCCACCCGGACCGACATCACGCCGCATCCGGACGCCGTGCCGCTGGACGAGTTCCGGGCCTGGCGCGTCGATCCGGCGCGGACGGCGGCGCATCGCCGCGATGTCGCCGATCTGGTGCTGACCCTGCAATAATCGCTGGTCAGGCTCCAAGGGTCGAAAGGAACGGCCATGGCCGTCGTCGATGTGGTCGGGCGGATCGGACGGTCCGCCCGCCCCGGCCTGCTGGCCGGAGGCGTGCCGCTGCTGGTGTTGCTCGGCCTGCTGATCCTCGGGCCGCTCGCCAACATCGCCTGGAAGACGGTGGCGACAGACGGCGGCGCGGTGTGGGCGCAGGTGGTCGCCAGCCGGCTGTCGCCCAACCTGCTCTACAAGCCGCTGGCCAACACGCTGATCCTCGGCGTCGGCGTCTCCATCGGCACCATCGCCATCGGCGGCTTCCTCGCCTGGCTGGTGGTGCTGACCGACGTGCCGTTCCGGCGCACCATCGCCGTTTTGGCGACCCTGCCCTTCATGATCCCCAGCTTCGCGGTGGCCCTGGCCTGGAGCGTGCTGTTCCGCAACGGACGGGTCGGCGGCGGCGGCTTCTTCCACGACCTCGGATTCGCCGTGCCCGATGCGCTCGCCTGGGGCCTGGGGCCGGTCCTGGCGGTGCAGACCGCCCACTACTATTCCCTGGTCTTCGCGCTGATCGCCGCGGCGCTGGCCTCGATCAATTCCGACCTGCTGGAGGCGGCCCAGATGACCGGCGCCTCGAAGCGGCGGGTGCTTCTGGGCGTCGCCCTGCCGATCGTGACGCCGGCGGTGATCGCCGGCGCGTCTCTGGCCTTCGCCAGCGCGGTCAGCAATTTCGCGGTACCGGCCCTGCTCGGCCTGCCGGTGCGCATGCAGACCCTGTCGACCCGGCTGTTCGGCATGATCGAGACCGGCCAGACCCTGCGCGGCTTCGCCCTGTCGCTGATCCTGATCGGGGTGGCCGGCGTGTTCCTTTGGATCGGCAACAGGCTGCTGGCCGGCCGCCGCTCCTTCTCGACCATCACTGGCAAGGGCGGCCGCAGCCGGCGCTTCCAACTCGGCGCCTGGCGCTGGCCGCTGTTCGGCGTGGCGGCATCGATCTGCCTGCTGACCACCATCGTACCGATGGCGATCCTGGTCGCCTCCAGCCTGACGGCGCGCAAAGGGGCATTGCTGGGCGAGTACACCCTGCATTTCTGGGTCGGCGCCTCCGACCCGGCGATTGCCCAAGGTCAGCCGGGTATCATCCACAACGACGCCATCGTCGGCGCCCTGTTCACGACCATCGGCCTGGGGCTGGTGGTGGCGCTGCTGGCAACCGCGCTGGGGCTGGTGATCGCCCTGTTCGTCGCGCGCTGGCGCGGCAGCCTGTTGGCCGAGACGATCGGGCAGTTGAGCTTCATGCCGCTGTTCGTGCCGGGCATCGCCTTTGGCGCGGCCTACATCGCCCTGTTCGGCCGGCCGATCGGCCCGTTCCCGGCGCTCTACGGCACCTTCGCCCTGCTGGTCATCGCCGCCACCGCCTATCTGCTGCCGTTCGCGGTGCAGTCCGGCCGCTCGGTGGTCAGCCAGGTCGGCGGCGAGTTGGAGGACAGCGCCCGGATGACCGGTGCCTCCTTCCCGCGCCGGCTCTGGGCGATCTTCCTGCCGCTGACGGCGCGCGGGGTGATCGCCGGCGCCCTGCTGGTCTTCGTGAAGATCCTGCGCGACCTGTCCCTGGTGGTGCTGCTGTTCACCCCTGCAACGCCGGTGCTGAGCGTCGTCGCCTACCGATACGCCTCGGAAGGATTCCTGCAATTCGCCAACGCCATCACGGTAATCATCCTGGCCATCTCGGTGGCCGCGACGGTGATCGCCCAGCGCCTGCAACACCGTGTACAACCCTGGATGACCTCATGACCGCGCTTGCCGCCATGCAGCCCCCGCCCGACACGCATGCCACCGAGGCACCGACCACCGCCATCCGCGTCAGCGGGCTGGTCAAGCGGTTCGGCGACGTGGAGGCGGTGCGCGGCATCGACATCGCGGTGCCGCCCGGCGCCTTCCTGACGCTGGTCGGCCCGTCCGGCTGCGGCAAGTCGACGACTCTGCGCATGCTGGCCGGACTCGAGGCGCCGAGCGAGGGCGAGATCGCCTTCAACGACCAGGTGGTGTCGGACGGATCGCGTGGCGTGATCGCCGCCGCCAGCCGGCGGGATTGCGGGCTGGTCTTCCAGTCCTACGCGCTGTGGCCGCACATGACCGTCGCCGGGAATGTCGACTGGCCGCTGAAGGTGGCGAATTGGCGCGGCGTCGACCGCCGCCGGCGCATCGCCGAGGTGCTGGACCTGCTCGCCATCACCGACCTCGCCGAGCGCTATCCGGGCGAGATTTCGGGCGGCCAGCAGCAGCGCGTGGCCATCGCACGGATGATCGCCCCGGGGCCCAGCATCCTGCTGTTCGACGAGCCGCTGTCCAACTTGGACGCCAAGCTGCGGCTGGAGATGCGCTCGGAGCTGATGCGGGTGCACCGCGCCAGCGGCGCCACCTCGGTCTACGTCACCCATGACCAGGTCGAGGCCATGACCATGGCCAGCCATGTGGCGGTCATGCGTGACGGGCTGGTGGAGCAGTTCGGCCCGCCATGCGCCCTGCTCGAGGATCCGCTGACCGCCTTCGTCGCCACCTTCGTCGGCACCCCGCCCGGCAATCTGATCCCGGCCGACAGCGACGGCCGGCTGCTGCGGCATGGCGACGTGCCGTTGGTCGAGGCCGCCGGATCGCCGGCCGGCCGCATGCAGTTGCTCTACCGGCCGGAGGCGCTGGAGATCGCCGATGGCGGCGGCCAGCGCCGACTGGAGTGCCGTCTGGCGGAGGTCACGCCCATCGCCGGCCGGACCATGGTGACCGGCCTGCGCGAGGACGGGCTCCGACTGACCATCGTCACCGACCGCTTGGTGGACGGGGCACCCGGCGCGCCGCTCTGGGTGCAACTCCCGGACACCCCGGCGGCGATCTTCGACGACAAGGGCGACCGCATCGGATGAAACAGCTTCTGTTGGTCCGACATGGCCAGTCCCAAGGCAATGCTACGCGCAGGCTCCAGGGGCAGGCGGATTCACCGCTGTCCCAGGCCGGCCGGCAACAGGCGGAGATGCTGGAGCCGATGATCCGGTGGCTGCAGCCCGACCGCGCCGTTTCATCCGACCTGGTCCGGGCGCGGGAGTCCGCGGCGATCCTGGGCTACGCCGATGCGGAGATCGATCCGGCCTGGCGCGAGATCGACGTCGGCGACTGGTCCGACCGGCCGATCGCGGAGATCACCGCCGCCGACCCGGCCGCTTTTCGGAACTGGCGCAGCGGCACGCGCACACCGCCGGGCGGCGAGAGCTGGCCGGATTTCCGGGAGCGCATCCGCGCCGCGCTGGACCGGCTGGTCGGCGACGACGGCGACCGTCCGCTGATCGTCTGCCATGGCGGGGTGATCCGGGCGGCCTGCGAGATCCTGCTCGACCTACCACCGGCCAAGGTGCTGCCGGTGGCGCCGGCAAGCCTCAGCGTCCTGGCGGCGGAGCGGCAGAACGGCGCCATGAAGGCCCGGCTGCAGGCCTTCAACCTGACGCCGGGCCGGCTGGTCCTCGACGCCCCGGATTGACCGGGGCGCCTTTCGGCGCGCTGACCGGCGATTTCCCCTGGAAATGCGAACCGTTCGCAATATCTACGGATCTTGATATAACAGCGCCGCCCGAATAATCAGGATCCGCAATGGACACCATCGATCTGCTGCTGAAGCGCCGCTCCGTCGTCGCCGCCAACATCACCGAGCCCGGCCCGGATGCCGATGCGCTGGAGACCATCTTGCGCGCCGCCACCCGGGTTCCCGACCACGGCAAGCTCACCCCGTGGCGTATCCAGGTGCTGCGCAAGGACGGCCAGAGCCGGCTCGGCGACCTGTTTGCCGACCTGTTCGCCAAGGAGATTCCTGAGGCCAACGAGAAGCAGATCGAATTCGAGCGCCAGCGGCCGCAACGCGCCCCGGTGCTGCTGGTCGTCACCGCGAAGATCACCAAGCCGCACAAGATCCCGGAGCTGGAACAGCTCCTCTCCGGCGGCGCGGTTTGCACAAACATGCTGATCGCCGCCAACGCGCTCGGCTTCTGCGCCCAATGGCTCACCGAATGGCCGGCCTACCGCCCGGAGATCACCCGCGCCCTGGGCCACGACCCGGAAACCGACCAGATCATCGGCTTCATCTATATCGGCACGCCGGTGGAGCCGCCGTCAGAGCGGCCGCGACCAGCGCTGGAGGACGTGGTCAGCGAGTGGACTCGAGAGACCGTCGCGGCGGAGTAGCCCTGCGCCGTTCGTAAACACAAGGCGCTGGCCGGGGTTGTCATCCGGCTGGCGACCGCGCACCTGAGCCGCACTCCGCGCCCGATTGGCCCTTTGCGGTCGCGTACCGCGCGCGGAAATCGTCGGCGATGTCGGACAGCCTGACCTCTCCGAAGCGCGTCAACAGGGCCGCTTCGGCCTCCTGCAGCGCGCCGCTGACGGCCGCGTTGACGGCCTGCTCCACCAGGCATTTCGGCGCCGGATCGGCAAGCCCGACCGCGAAGAGCTCCGGTTCCCCGAGCGCGGCATGGATGTCGAGCAGCGTCATGTCCGACAGCGGCCGCGCCAGCGTCCAGCCGCCGCCATGGCCTTTTTCCGATCGGACATAGCCCGCGTTCCGCAGCCCGGCCATGATCCGCCGGATCACCGCCGGGTTGGACCGCAGCATCCGCGCGATGGCGTCCGAGGTGAGCGGACCGTCGCTCTCGGCCATGTGCAGAAGCACATGCAGCAGGCGGGCAAGGCGGCTGTTCTGTCGCATCGGCTCCTCGGCTTTCGCCCCAGACTAACTTTTGCACCTTTTGAAGTCACGTGAGTGTTGACCACGCCGAGAAATCACGATACTTCAAAAGTCACATGACATGACGCCTCGCCTGAGACGCGCCATCCAGCAATGGGAGCATTCGCGTGAACGATATAAATCCGAACAACCTGCCGCCCGCCGAATTCTGGGAAACCCACTACGCGACGAAGAAGCTGGGCTCATCCGGCACGCCGAGCGTGCTGCTTGTCCACTTCGCCGAGATGCGTCAGCCCGGCCGCGCCCTCGACCTCGGCTGCGCCCATGGCGACGATGCGCTCTGGCTCGCCGGGCGAGGCTGGCAGGCGACAGGGGTCGATATTTCCGAGACCGTGATCGCCCGGGCGGCCACCAGGGCCGAGTCCCTGGGCTTCGCCGATCGCGCGCGGTTCGAGCGCCACGATCTGTCGCAGACGTTTCCGGAGGGCGCGTTCGACCTCGTGACCGCGTTCTTTCTTCAGTCGCCGGTGGATTTCCCGAGACCCGAGGTCCTGAGCCGCGCGTCCCGGGCCGTCGCGCCGGGCGGCCTGCTGCTCATCGTCGCGCACGCCTCCGTCCCGCCCTGGTCCTGGTCCGATCCCGACGAGCGGTTTCCCACCGCCGAGGAGACATTCGCCGAGTTGACGCTCGACACGGACAAGTGGCTGCGGACATTCGTCGGTTCATCGGAGCGGGAGGCGAAGGGACCCGATGGGCAGGAAGCCGTGGTCAGCGATTCGGTGATCGCCCTGACCAGGCGATCGACGTAGGGAGACAGCCGGACAGGCCCAGGGCCGCTATTCGTCCCCCATCTTCAGTGCCGCGATGAAGGCGCTCTGGGGGATCTCCACCTTGCCGAACTGGCGCATGCGCTTCTTGCCTTCCTTCTGCTTGTCCAGAAGCTTGCGCTTGCGGCTGACGTCGCCGCCGTAGCATTTGGCGGTGACATCCTTGCGCAGGGCGGAGATGGTCTCCCGGGCGATGACCTTGCCGCCCAGCGCCGCCTGGACGGCGATCTTGAAGAGCTGGCGGGGAATCAGATCCTTCAGGCGCTCGCAGAGCGCGCGGCCGCGGCGTTCGGCCATGCTGGCGTGGACGATGGTGGCCAGCGCGTCGACCGGCTCGTGATTGACCAGGATCGACATCTTGACGAGGTCGCCTTCCAGATAGCCGTCCATCTGGTAGTCGAAGCTTGCATAGCCGCGGCTGATCGACTTCAGCCGGTCGTAGAAGTCGAACACCACCTCGTTCAGCGGCAGGCGGTAGACCAGCATGGCGCGGTTGCCGGCATAGGTGAGCTCGATCTGCTCGCCGCGCCGCTCGGTGCACAGCTGCAGCACGCCGCCGAGATAATCGTCCGGCACCAGGATGGTGGCCTTGATCCACGGCTCCTCGATGGCGCTGATCTTGACCACGTCCGGCATGTCGGCCGGATTGTGCAGCTCCATCAGGCTGCCGTCGGTCATGTGGATCTTGTAGATCACCGACGGGGCCGTCGCGATCAGGTCCAGGTCGAATTCCCGCTCCAGCCGCTCCTGAATGATCTCCAGGTGCAGGAGGCCGAGGAATCCGCAGCGGAAGCCCAGGCCTAGCGCGGCGGAGGTCTCCGCCTCGAAATGGAAGCTGGCGTCGTTCAGGGCCAGCTTGCCCAGGCTGTCGCGCAGGCGTTCGAAATCCGCCGTGTCGACCGGGTAGAGGCCGCAGAACACCACCGGCACGCTGGGCTTGAAGCCGGGCAGCGGGGCATCCGCTTGGCGGCGCTCGTCGGTGATGGTGTCGCCGACCTTGGTCTCGGTGATGTCCTTGATGCCGGCGGTGATGAAGCCGATCTCGCCGGCCTGCAGCCGGCCGGTCATGGTCGCCTTGGGCGTGAAGACGCCGACCCGGTCGATCTCCCGCGTGGCGCCGGTGGCCATGAAGCGGATCTTGCGGTCGACTTCCAGCACCCCGTCGATCACGCGGACCAGGATGATCACGCCGAGATAGGCGTCGTACCAGCTATCCACCAGCAGCGCCTTCAACGGCGCCTCTGCATCCCCTTCCGACGGCGGCGGCAGGCGGGTGACGATGGCCTCCAGCACGTCCTCGATGCCCACACCGGTCTTGGCGGAGATCTCCACCGCGTCGGAGGCGTCGAGGCCGATCACCTCCTCGATCTGCTCACGCACCCGCTCCGGTTCGGCGGCCGGCAGGTCGATCTTGTTGAGCACCGGCACGACCTCGTGGTCGGCGTCCACCGCCTGGTAGACATTGGCCAGGGTCTGCGCCTCGACACCCTGGCTGGCATCGACCACCAGCAGCGAGCCCTCGCAGGCGGCCAGCGAGCGGCTGACCTCATAGGCGAAATCCACATGGCCCGGCGTGTCCATCAGGTTCAGCTGATAGGTCTCGCCGTCGCCCGCCGTGTAGGTCAGGCGCACGGTCTGGGCCTTGATGGTGATGCCGCGCTCGCGCTCGATATCCATCGAGTCGAGCACCTGCTCCTTCATCTCGCGATCGGCCAGGCCGCCGCAGCGCTGGATCAGCCGGTCCGCCAGGGTCGACTTGCCATGGTCGATATGGGCGATGATCGAGAAGTTGCGGATATGGGAAAGATCGGTGGCCATCGCCGTCCGTGGGAATACCGGGTTGCTGGGTCGCGCGGAAAATAGGGGCCGGGACAGCGCCGCGCAACGCCGCCGTTGGTGTACCGCTCAGTCGGTCGGGACGCTGTCCAACGCGTAGAGCGCGGCCCGCTGGCCGACATAGCCCGACCAGGCGAACCAGTAGGCGGTCAGCCCCGGCAGGCGCGGCAGCTTGGCGCCGTTCGGGCCGAGCAGCATCTCCTCGGAGACCCGCCACACCTGCTGATCCTCCGTGTACAGCACCCGCGGCGAGGCGGAGGCGGAGAAGACCTGTCCGTCCCGGCGATAGGCCCGCACCGTGCGGCTGTCCGAATCGCCGATCAGCACGACGTCGACCGGCCCGATGTTGTCGTTGATGACCACCCCGCCGGTGAAGCTGTCCATCGGCCAGGCCTTGTCGCCCTCGGCCAGTCGGATGCCGAACACCAGCTCCTTGGGCGCCATGCGGTAGTCGGTCACCGCCACCGGAAACAGCGGGTCGGGGCTGTTCGCGTTGCCGGCATGGGCCGCGCCCGGGATGTAGGGATGGTCGTAGCCGGTGTCCCGGGACAGCACCGTGGTGTCCGGGTGGCGCTGCTGCCAGTCGGCCCAGCGCGTCATGACGATCGGCAGGGTCTGCAGCTCGATGCCGGACCCGGTCAGCGGCCCGACCACCGGCCGGCCGGAGAACAGGTCCCACAGGCTGTCGGTCTGCAGGTCGTAGACCAGTTGGCGCGAGCGGTAGACCAGCCCGGACGAGCCGAACTCGATCGGCGCCTCGCGACCCTCCACCACCGTCTCGTAGAGCACGCCGGTGCCGCAGAGCGGGCAGTAGGCGACGGTCACCGGGGTGTCGCCGATGACGTCGTTGATCACCTCGTGCCAGTCCAGGATGCGCAGCGGATAGGCCCGGGCATCGCCGTTGAGTTCAACGCCCAGCACCAGCTCGTCGGGCATCAGATAGGCATCCGCCACGGCGGCGGGCGCCATCGTCGGATCGGTCAGCGCCCCGACCCCGTCCACCGGCAGGCCGCGCCAGGCGACCTCCTCCAGGCGGATCTCATGGGCCAGTCCGGGGCGGTTGAAGAAGCGGTTGAAGCGGCGGTCGATGCGCGTCAGGACGTCGAGCTTGAGCCTGAGATAGCTGTCCTCGGCGACCAGGTCCTGGCGCCCCTGCTGCCAGACCATCCAGTCATCCCAGCCACGGATGCCACGGTCGCCGGTGAGCGCGGCCAGGGTCTGGTCGATGGCGGTGCGGTTCTGGCCATAGCGCAGGGCGAGGATCAGCGCCGGCACGACATCCTGATCGCCGCGCTGGCGCAGGCGAAACAGGGCCTCGCGGCTCTGGCCCTCGGTCCCGAACACTACCATGCGGCTCAACCGGTACAGATCGTCCTGGGCGATGCCCTGGGCCGCCGCCGGCGCCCAGGCCAGGGCCGATACCAGCAGAAGTGCCGCCCCGAGTCCGGTGGCTCCCTTTGTCATCCGCCGTATGCTGTCCATGTTCGCCGAAATGTGGGGGTGGCGAGCGGGAGAGGCAAATGGCGCCCCCGCAGACGCCGGCCGGACGCACATCTACGCATATCCTGGAAAACGAAGCGTTAATCTTAGAAAAGATTCCGTTAAGCGGCCATGCCTGAGACGGGGGCCTCAATGGGGCCGCATGCGGCTTCGAAACCCCAGGGAATCCCGTCGCTCCGGGCTCCTGGCGCCATCGGCGCCCTGGGACCGGACCGGCCGGCACGGAACACGGCGCCGGCCGGAAGGATTAACAGCCGGCGTGAGCCGGCTGTTGAATCGGTCGGGCACCCAGGCACGCCGCCCAGCGGCGGCGGCCCGCCCCGGTCACTGGCTGAAGAGGTATTCGATGACCGCGCTGCGCTGACCCTCATCCCGAATGCCCCGGAAGGCCATCCGGTTGCCCGGGATGTAGCCGCGCGGGTCGGCGAGATAGGCGCCGAGCGTATCGGCATCCCAGGTGATGCCGGAATTCTTCAGGGCATCGGAGTAGCGGAAGCCGTCGACGGCCCCTGCCGATCGGCCTTCGAGGCTGGCCAGGTTGGGCCCGACGCGGTTCACGCCGGCATCAAGCGAATGGCACGCCTTGCACTGATTGAACACCCGCGCCCCGTCCTGGGCCTGGGCGTTGGTAGAAGCCAGGGCCAGCGGGCTCGCCAGTGCGGCGGCAACGGCGACCTGGCCGAGCAAACGAGAAAGGCGCCGTGCCGGCCTGCGGCCCGGGCGCGCGGTACTGTTCAACATGCTGCACTCCCAACGTTGAGCTACCTGACAACCGTAGCGTATTCATCGGCCTTGGCAAGAACGTGGCGGCGCGAACCGGCGCGGAATGCGGCCCTCCTGACGAATGTGTCATCAAAGGTGCACCGGTCGGCCCGGTTGACCTGCCGCTTTCGTGAGATTAAATTGAACATTGTTCAATAACTCGGTTGAACGCATTTGGAGAGATCAGATGATCGCAACTCGTCATGCCGTCGCCGCCCTGGCGATCCTCACGCTGGCGCTGGGCGGGTGCCGCAACGGGGTGCAGACGACGTCCGGTATCGACTACCTGTCGTCCTATCCCAGGTCGGGGCTGATCGAGGAAACGGACATCGACCAGCGGGTCCGCGAGGTGGCCGCCGTCGAGCCGACGCTGCGGTTTCCCGCCAGGATCGGCCTCGCCCGCATCCACGACGGAATGCTGTCGGCGATCCCGGCCGCCGAGGCGGAGGCGTGGATCGCGGCCGAGCGCCGGCTCGGGCCGGAATTCGGCACCTTCGTGCCGGTCAACCGGCTGATTGCCGAGATGGTGACGCCGGAATCCAGCCGACCCGGCCCCGGCAGCACCAGGCTGCGCCGGGCTGTGGAAATGATCCGCCTTGGGGCGGCGCGGCAGCATCTCGATGCGGTGCTGATCTACGAGACCCACTACATCACTGACGCCACCGACAATTTCCTCTCGGTCGCCGACTTCACCATCGTCGGCGCGTTCCTCCTGCCCGGCCAGTCGATCGACGCGACCGCGTTCGCATCGGCGCTGCTGGTGGATGTGCGCAACGGCTATCCCTACGGCACCGCCAACGCATCGGTCGACGAAGACCGGATCGCCACGTTGGCGGCGGCCGCTTCGATAAGTGAGGAGCTGGGCCGGGATGCCGGCACGGCGGCGGCCGTCGCCCTGGTCGACGATGTCGAGCAGATGTTCGTCACCCTGAAGGAGGAGTTGGACGCCGCGGCAACGCCCGTGGCCGGCGCCTGGCGCGCACCTTAACCAAGACGGGTACCGCCGGCGGGGATGATCGCCACAGGGATGTCACCGGATCGCCCTGTTTCATCCCCGCCGGCCGACACAAACGAATGCGACCCTGACGGCCATCGAATTGGGGCAGATAGGGGGACATTCGATGCCGTCGACGCGTATCTCACTGGCTGTGCTGGCCGCCTTTTTCATGGCGCTGGCCGGCTGCGGCCACACCGTTCAGACATCATCCGGAGCCGACTACCTGTCCGGCTATTCCGACGCGGATCTCGCAAGCGAGCGCCTGATCGACGAACGGGTGCAGGAGGTCGCGGCCGTGGAGCCGACCTTGCGGTTCCCGGCCCGGATCGGGCTTGCCCGCATCGACAATGGCCGCATGGCGCCGATCCCCGCAGCCGAGGCGGAGGCCTGGGCGGCGGCGGCGCAGAGCCTGGGTCCCGGCTTCGGCACCTTCGTGCCGGTCAACCGGCTGGTCGCGGAGATGCTCGCGCCGGCGGTCAGCGAAGGGGATTCCCATCTGCGGCAGCTCCGGCATGTGGTTGAGAAGATCCGGCTGGGCGCCGCGCGCCAGCATCTGGACGCGGTGCTGATCTACCAGACCCACTACACCGCCGACGCAGCCGAAAACGCCCTGTCGATCGCCGACTGGACCATCGTCGGCGCCTTCCTGCTGCCGGGGCAGTCGATCGAGGCGACCGCCTTCGCCTCCGCCCTGCTGGTCGATGTGCGCAACGGCTACCCGTACGGCACCGCCGACACCGTCGTCGATCGCGACACCCTGTCGACGACCTATGGCAGCTGGTCGGCCACCGCCGAGCTCGGCGAGGAGGCGCGCAATGCGGCGGCGCTGGCCCTGGTCGCCGATGTCGAGCAGATGATGCTCGACCTGAGGCAGGAGCTGGACGTGGCCGACGCCACGCTGGACGAGGCGTGGCGCTGACCCGCGAGGCGTGAGCCGGACCGCTAGCGGACCGGCTTCACCTCCGGCTGGATGACGTTGAATAACGTCTCGGGCACGCGGCCGGAGAACAGGAACTTGATGACGATCGCCGCCGCGGCCTCCAGCTGGTAGGCGTGGGCATTGCCGCCGAGACGGACCGGCTCGGAGCCGACATCGGCGATCAGCCCGGAAATCGTGTCGGTGGCCGTGAACACGCTCTCCAGCGTCCGGCCGTCGAAGCCCATGTCCGGGTTCTCCCAGACTCGGGCCTGGGCCATGTTGAAGGCCTTGCCGACATGGGCGCCCGGCACCACAAACTCCATGCAAATGTCATTGACGTACTGGATTTTATGTGCATATACACTCTTATGACGAACGCATCACATGCCCGGTCGCGCGATGCCATGGACCTGACCCAATGCACGTGCGCAAATCTGCGCAAGGCGGCGCGGGTGGTCACCCAGGCCTATGACGCGGCGCTCCAACCATCGGGGCTGAAGGCCACCCAGTTCACCGTGCTGGCCACCCTGGCGGCCGAGGGCGACGTGCCGTTGACCCGGCTGGCCGAGGCCCTGGTCATGGATCGCACCACCCTGACCCGAAACCTCAAGCCGCTGATGCGCGATGGGCTGGTCCGGATCGACCACGAGGATGACCGCCGCGTGCGCAAGGTGGTCCTGACCGAACCCGGCCGGACGGCCTTGGAGGCCGCGCGACCCTATTGGGAAGGGGCCCAGGCGCGGGTCCATCGCGCGCTTGGACAAGAGCGCTGGTCCGGGCTCCTCGCGGACCTGACGGCAACGACCGAGAGCGTCCGGGGCCGCTGAGTTTTTTTCGCAACAAAGGTGCATATGCACTTAGATAGGGAGTTTGGACGATGAACTGGTTTTCCTCCATTCCGCTGCTGTTCCTCGCGCAGGTCTTGTTCCTGGCGTCGGCGGCGCGTCGGGCCGCCGCCGGCGGGCCGCGGCCATCCCACGCCATGACCGCCACGGTCGCGGTCGGCGGCGCCCTGCTGGCCTGGGGCGTGGCAAGCGGCTGGCTGGCCCTGTCCGGGGTCTATGACAGCGACGCGTTCCTCGGCCTCCTGCCCGGGCTGTGGATCACGACCATCTCCATGACGATCGTCTTACTCCTCATCCTTCTGGTGCCGCCGGTCCGCATCGGCCTCGGCGAGATCGTGCGCGGGACCCCGGCCCATTGGCTGGTCGGCATCCAGGTCCTGCGCATCTCCGCACTCGGCACCCTGATCCGCTCCCTGCAGAACGAGTTCCCGCACCATGTGGAGATCGCCATCGGCCTGCCCGACCTGGCCTACGGGATCAGCGCGCTGTTCATCTATCCGCTGGCGCGGGCCGGGCGGCTGTCATCGGACGCGCTGATCATCTGGCATGCGGTCGGCATCCTGCTGCTGGTGGTCGCCGGCCCGGCCTCCATCCAGACCGGCCTGCCCGGACCACTGCAGCTCTTCCACGAGCCGCCGACGGCCGAGACCATGTTCGACTTCCCGATGGTGCTGGCGCCCAGCGTCGTCGTTCCGGCCTTCATGATGCTGAACCTGCTCGGCATCGCGGCGGCCCGTGCGCAAGCGGCGACGGAACCGCGATGACGGGAGCGGCTAGCCGAGCAGGGTCAGCTCGTTGCCGTCCGGGTCCTTGAAATGGGCCAGCGCGCCGCCCCAGGGCTGCTTCTCGGGCGGCGCGGTGAATTCCACGCCCTTCGCCTTCAGGGCCTCGTAGGTCGCATCGATGTCGTCCACCCGCAGCGAAACGCCCACGAACCGCCCTATCAGCGCCTCGCCGTCAGAATCGCCGGGTCGGACACGTTCGACGCCAAATGCCGGTCCGCCGAGATCGTATTCCGCCCAGCCCATATCGTCGCTGCGAAAGCGCTCGGTCAGGCCGAGGGTCTCGCCGTAGAAGGCGCAGGCTTCCGGCCATTGCCGGACGAATATCCGTACCGCGTAGAGTTCCATGAGCCGACTCCCAACTCGATTCCGGTTCAGGTGACGCTCTGGCAACCATTGCCCATTAGGCTGCGCCGACGCCAGCCCGGATCGGCATTGGGAGGAGCGCGTGAAAGAGCGTGACGGCGCGATCATCGACCTGGACGGCGTCGGCAAGGGCGCCAAGCATCTGCTGATCTGGGGTGAGGCCGTCGATGTCGACATTCTCAAGACCCTGCCGAAGCTGGAATCGCTTGAGGTCTACAAGATCCGCCCCCGTGACCTGCCCAAGGTCCAGCGTCTCGGCGAGCTGCGGCTGGAGGGATTGAACCTGCGGTTCTGGAGCGAACCGGACCTGCGCGGGTTCCGGCCGCCCACGGGCCTGAAGGCCCTGACGATCTGGCAAAGCAACAAGCTGGTCTCCCTGGACGGGATCGAGTCCGCCGCCGAGCTGGAAGAGCTCGCGCTCAACGACAATGGGCGGCTGCAGAGCCTGGCGCCGCTCCGGTCCCTGCCCGCGTTGACCGCGCTCTACCTGTCGGGCGGCATCTGGACCAAGCAGGAGACCGATGGGCTCGAGGGGATCGAACGGCTCACCGGGCTCAGGAAGCTCCAACTGCGCGGGATCGACGGGCGCGGCGTCGACCTGACGCCGGTCGCCAGGATGGCCAGTCTCGAATGGCTCGACCTGTGGGCCCGCGACTTTCCCATGGAGGAGGTGGCCAAGGTCGCCGCCGCCCACCCGTTCTTCCTGGAACAGCTCCTCGACCTGGACGACTACCCCTTGCGCGACAGCTTCGGACTGTGCGGCAAGTGCGGCGCCATGAAGAAGGAGATGTTCCTCAAGGGCCGCAAGTTCCTGTGGTGCCCCGATTGCGACCGCAAGGGTCTCGACCGGCTGCTCGGCATCTTCGCCGACGCCGTGGATCAGGCGCGCCACGAACTCGGGCTGCCGGCGCCAATCTGAGCGCCTGACCGCTAGCTCCGCAGCGTGCCGCCGGTGCGTTTTTCCACATTGGCGACGATCCTGGCCGAGACGGCCTCGATCTGCTCGTCGGTCAACGTGGCGTCGACCGGCTGCAGGGTCACCTTGATGGCGACGCTCTTCTTGCCGTCCTCAACGCCCTTGCCCTGGTAGAGGTCGAACACGCCGATATCGGCGATCAGCGTCTTGTCGCCGCCCCGCGCGGCGCGGATCAAATCGTCGGCGGCCACGGACTGGTCGACCAGGAAGGCGAAATCGCGCTCCAGCGGCTGGAAGGGCGACAGCCTCAGCAGCGGCTTGGCGGTGCCCTTTTTCGCCGCCTTGGGCTGTGGCACATTGTCGAGGAAGACCTCGAAGGCCGCGACCGGCGACGGCGCATTCATCTCCGCCAGCACGGCCGGATGGATCTCTCCGAAAACGGCCAGCACATTGGCACCCAGCCGGAGGCAGCCGGAGCGCCCCGGGTGGTACCAGTCCGGCGCGTCAGTGGTGACCTGGCAGTTGCCGACCGGCGCGCCGGCGGCCGTCAGGATGGCGACCGCGTCGGCCTTGGCGTCCAGGGCATCTGCGGGCCGGGGCTTGCCGGCCCAATGGCGCTCGCCGATCTCGCCGGCGCGGACGCCGGTGGCGACCAGGCTCTGGCCCTTGGGCGAGGTGTCGCGATAGACCGGCCCGATTTCGTACAAGGCGGCGTTCGGCAGGCCGCGATCGGTGTTGCGGGCGGCGGCGTGGATCAGGTTCGGCAGGATCGACGGCCGCATGGCGTCGAGGTCGCTGGCGATCGGGTTGAGAAGCTTCAGATCGGTGTTCTGGAAGCCGAAGCGGGCGGCCAGGCCGGACTCCATGAACGACCAGGTGACCGCCTCCTCCATGCCCCGCGCCGCCAGCAGCCGGCGAACCTGGGTGGAGGCCCGCTGCCTGGACGTGATCGCCGGCCGGGTCAGGGCGCCGAGCCGCGGCATGGAGACCGGCGGGATGTTGTCGAAGCCGTTGACGCGCAGCACCTCTTCGACCAGGTCGGCCTCGCCATGCACGTCGCTGCGCCAGCTCGGGACCTCGGCCTGCAGCACCCCGTCCTTGTCTTCGGCAACGGTGAATCCGAGCGCCGTCAGGATGCGCACCTGCTCGTCCAGCGGCACGGCGACACCACCCAGATGCTCCACGCGCGAGGGCCTGAGCGGCAGGGTCCGGCGCCATTCCGGCACCGCGCCGGTGACCACCAACTCGCTCGCCTCGCCGCCGCACAGCTCCTGGATCAGGGCGGTGGCCTGCTCCATGCCGCTGATCACGGCTTCCGGATCGACGCCGCGCTCGAAGCGGTAGCGGGCGTCGGAGTCGATCTGCAGCTTGCGGCCCGACGCAGCGGTGCGGACCGGGTCGAACAGCGCCGCCTCGACGAACACGTTGACCGTCTCCTCGGTGCAGCCCGAGGCTGTGCCGCCGACGATGCCGCCCAGCGCCAGCACGCCGTCATCATCGGCGATGACGCAGACCTCGTCGTCCAGCGTGTAGGATTTGTCGTTCAGCGCGTCGAGGGATTCGCCGGACTTTGACAGGCGCACGTGGATGCCGCCGGCGAGGGTATCGGCGTCGAACACGTGCAGCGGCCGGCCACGATCCATGGTGAAGTAGTTGGTGATGTCCACCAGGGTGGAGATCGGCCTGAGACCCACCGCGCGCAGCTTGTCCTGCAGCCAGTGCGGGCTGGGCCCGTTCTTCACGCCACGGAGATAGCGCCCGACGAACATCGGGCAGGCGTTCTCCTTGCCCTTCGGCAGCTTCAACGTGACACCGATCGGGCTCTTGAAACCGCCGGGGATCGGGTTGGCGGGCAGGTCGCGCAGGGTGCCGATGCCGGAGGCCGCGAGGTCGCGGGCGATGCCGCGGATCCCGGCGCAGTCGCCGCGATCCGGCGTCAGGCCGATATCGATCAGCGGGTCGTTCAGCCCCATGATTTCGGCAAACGGCGCGCCGACGGGCGAATCCTCCGGCAGGTCGATGATGCCGGTGTGCTCGTCCGACATGCCCATCTCGCGTTCCGAGCACAGCATGCCGTTGGAGTCGACGCCGCGGATGACACCCTTCTTCAGGGTCATATCGGTGCCCGGGATGTAGGTCCCGGCCGGCGCGAAGACGCCCTTCATGCCCTGCCGCGCATTGGGCGCGCCGCAGACCACCTGGACCTCGCCGGACCCGGTGTCGACATGGCAGACCTTCAGCCGATCGGCGTTCGGGTGCTGCTCGCAGCGCACCACATGGCCGACGGTGAAGGGCGCCAAGGCGGCGGCCTTGTCCTCGACGCTCTCGACCTCGAGGCCGAGCGCGGTGAGCTGCTCGGCGATCGCGTCGAGCCCGGCCCCGGTGTCGAGATGCTCTTTCAGCCAGGAGAGGGTGAGTTTCATCGTCGTCTCCCGGTCAGCGCGTCAGGCCCTGGGCCATGGACGGAATGTCCAGCGGCACGAACCCGTAATGGCGCAGCCAGCGCAGATCGGCCTCGAAGAAGGTGCGCAGGTCGGGGATGCCATATTTCAGCATGGCGATGCGCTCGATCCCCATGCCGAAGGCGAAGCCCTGATAGCGGCTGGAATCGATGCCCGACATCTCCAGCACGTTGGGATGCACCATGCCGCAGCCGAGGATCTCCAGCCAGTCGCCGTGATTGCCCAGCACCAGCTCGCCGCCGCTCCGCTTGCAGCCGATATCGACCTCCGCCGAGGGCTCGGTGAAGGGGAAGAACGAGGGTCGGAACCTGAGCGGCAGGTCGTCGATATCGAAGAAGGCGCGGCAGAAATCGATCAGGCAGCCCTTGAGGTGGCCCATATGGGTCGTCTCGTCGACCACCAGCCCCTCGACCTGATGGAACATCGGCGTGTGGGTCATGTCGTAGTCGGACCGGTAAGTGCGGCCCGGCACGATGATCCGGATCGGCGGCGTGGTGCTCATCATGGTGCGGATCTGCACCGGCGATGTGTGGGTGCGCAGCACCGTGCTGCCGCCCTCCGCGCCGTCGCGATGGGGCAGGTAGAAGGTGTCGTGCATCTGCCGGGCGGGGTGCTCCTCCGGCATGTTGAGGGCGGTGAAGTTGTGGAAGTCGTCCTCGATGTCCGGGCCTTCGGCGACCGTGTAGCCCATCTCGGCGAAGATCGCGGTCAGCTCGTCGATGGTCTGGGTGATCGGGTGCACGTGGCCGGTGCGCTCGGGCCGGACCGGCAGCGACACGTCGACCCGCTCCGCCTCCAGCCGGCCGGACATAGCGGTCCGCTCCAGATCCCGGCGCCGGGTCTCAATCGCGTCCGCCAGGGATTCCTTGGCCTCATTCAAGGCCGCGCCGGCCGCCTTGCGCGCCTCGGGATCCATGCCGCCCAGGGTCTTCATCAGCCCGGTAATGCGGCCCTTCTTGCCCAGCGCGCTGACACGCACGGCGTCCAGCGCCGCCAGGTCGCCGGCCGCCTCGACCGCACCCATCAGCTCGCTTTTCAGCGCCTCAAGATTTTCCATGCCCGGTCCCCTTGCCTTTCCATGGCAGGCCTCCGCTCGATACGCCGGCCCCGGTCATGCAAAAGGGGCCACGCTGTCAGGCCTGGCCCCTCGCTCATCTCTCGCCCTGATCCGTGTCCGGCATCACCGTGCCGGGCGGCGGTCAGGCGGCTTGTTTCAGCGCGGCCTGGGCCTGATCGACCAAGGCCTTAAACGCATCCGGCTCACGCACCGCCAGATCGGACAGGACCTTGCGGTCCACCTCGATGCCGGCCAGCGACACGCCATGCATGAACTGCGAATAGGTCAGCCCGTGCTCGCGCACGCCGGCATTGATCCGCTGGATCCACAGCGCCCGGAACGACCGCTTGCGGTTGCGGCGGTCGCGATAGGCGTATTGCAACGCCTTCTCGACCCGCCGCGCGGCGGCCTTGAAGGTGTTGTTGGAACGGCCGCGATAGCCCTTGGCGAGCTTGACGACCTTCTTGTGGCGGGCGTGGTTGGTGACGCCCCGCTTGACTCGTGCCATGTCTTCGGCCCTCCCGCTAACCGTTCGGCAGCATGTTGCGCCGCACCTTGCGGGCGTCGGCATCGCACATGATCGAGGTGCCCTGGTTCCGCTCCTTCGCCCGCTTGGTCTTGCTGATCAGGCGGTGCCGGCGGTAGGCGGAATTGAACCGGACCTTGCCGGTCGCGGTCAGCCGGAAGCGCCGCTTGGCAGCGCTCTTCGTCTTCATCTTGGGCATTTTCGCGTCCTTCGTGCTCTGGCGGCTGGGCATGCCCTATGGGTCGCGTCGACCGGCCTCACCACCGATATGGAGCGCGGGTTATAGCGACGTGTCCGGGCAAGCGCAAGGGCGCGGTGCACGGCCGGCCCGACGCCGGCAAAGCCGCGGCTTCAGCGGCAATGGGGACGGTAGCCGTGGGCCAGGTACGCCGTCCCGGGCGCCAGGGACGCCAGGAAGCAGACCGCGAGCCAGGTCAGGACGCTGCGATCCTCCCAAATGCTGACAATGAGCCTGCCGGGGCTGTCGGCCATGACATAGACGATAACCGGGAACGCCAGCGCGACGGTGGAGAAGACCGAGCCGATGAGGATCGATGCCGCGAGGCCGTCGCTGGTCGATGAAATGTCGGCGGTGGGAGCGTTGAGAAGGGTCAGCAGGACGTGGACCAGGGCGACGAGCACCATGGAAAAAACCGCAGCAGACATGAATATGTCGAAAAACATGCCGTATCGCGTCGTCATCCACCGTCAATTGCCGGCTTCCCCATCAGCCGGGAACAAACAGGATACAAATTGAGGATTAACGCCTGGTTAGGCTCTGGTCGGTGCGCAGGTCGTTACAAAATATAACATTCCGGTACATATCGTTCACATAACAGTACACAGACCAGATTGTTCATATGGTGAAACGCCAGCGTTCCCCGGCATCCATTGCGTGATTGAGTTCACGAAGAACTCGCCGCATTGACGTTTTTTTCTCATCTACCTGAATCTCTCCACCCATTTGTCGTCGCCGCGCTGGCGGCGGCACAAGACTGGCTGTCAGAAACAATCCTTTGACATCAAAGACATCTCTATTTCTACGGTTCGGTACGGTTGTAAGGGGCCGCTACTTGAACAACAGCGATTGATTCGCCGAATATGGATTGGCGCGGTCGCGGCCGCGTCGATGAACCATTTGTTCCGGCTCAAGCGCCGACCAGAGATCTTGCGGACCTTGGCCGCGTCGGTGCGGGATTCGGCCCCGCGACCAACCCTGCATGGTGGGCGACCACCACCACTTTGAGCGAACCGCATCCGGCCCAGCCGCCGGCTGCGTGAGGAGTGCCTTCATGGATCCGGCGCCGGATTCGGGACGGTTGCAAGAAAGTCGGGTGCGTCCGGCGGCCTGCCGGATGGCGCCGCCGTGGGCAGCCGGACAGGGCCGTCAGCACGGCGACTACGGATAACTGGACAACGAACATAAGAAAGACCTCACCATGAGTCAGGCGCGCCCCGTCACCGCTCCTCACCCGGTCGACGTGCATGTTGGCCGCCGCCTTCGGGAAAGGCGGCTGAGAACGGGGAAATCACAGGAACAGATCGCCGACGGCCTTGGTGTCAGCCTGGCGCAGTACCGCCGCTACGAGAACGGGACCAACCGGATGGCGGCCAGCCGCCTGCATGACGTCGCCCGGCTGGTCGGCGTCACCGTCACCTATCTCTTCGACGGCATGCCGGCCTCGATCGCACTGCGTCCGCCGGCCAACACACGCTCGCGCCGCGCCGCCTACACGGCGTCCGGCGGCCTGGTGCCGGCCGGCGAGAAGCGGCAGGACGAGCAGCTCACCGCCGATCTGGTCGACGCCTATCACCGGATCGAGACCAGAAGCGTCCGACGCAAGCTGCTGGAGTTGATGCAGCGGCTCGGCGACATGTGCGCCGAGCTGGAGGCGCTGGAGCGCGCCGATCGCCAGGGCAAGCGATCGGTCAAGCCGCCAAGCGCCGATTGCGGCTAGGGCCGGCGGCGGTCCCGCCAGCTCACCGGTCCGCCAGGGCCAGCCGCAGCCCGAGCGCGCCGAACGCGCCGGCGAAGCCGCGCCGCATCCACAGCATCACCCGCGGCCGGGAAATGACGTAGCGCCGGGTCGCCGAAGCGAAGGCGCCGTAGCCGACGAAGACGATGAAGGTCAGCGCCATGAAGATGCCGGCCAGCCCCAGCATGTAGGACGTCGCGCCGGCGACTTCCGCCGGGACGAATTGCGGCAGGAAGGCCAGGAAGAACAGCGACAGCTTCGGGTTCAGGATGTTGAGCAGGAAGCCGTTGCGGATGATCCGGAGAGCGGAAACCGACCCGCCGCGCCCGGAGACCTGCAACGCCCCGCCATCCCGCAGAATGCCCCACGCCATGTAGAGCAGGTAGGCGACCCCGAGATACTTCACCACCTGGAACGCCAGCGCGCTGGCATGCAGCAGCGCCGCCAGCCCGACCACGCTGGCCGCGATGTGCGGCACGATCCCCAACGTGCATCCAACAGCCGCCAGAACGCTGGCCCGCCAGCCGCTGCCAAGCCCGTAGGCGAGCGTGTAGAGCACGCCGGTGCCCGGCAGCAGGATCACGATGATCGATGTCGCGAGATATTCGATGGTCACCGGATCACCCCTCGGCCTGCGCATTGTCAGGAGTCGATTAGGCCAGAGTGACGGTCCTGCTGACAAGCGGCCAGGCCTGTCGACGTTCGATCGTGGCGACCTGGCTGGCCTGGTTGGTTGTCGTTCGGGGCGCGCCGACGCTAAGCTCGGTCGTGAGGTCGCCGAAGAGCGGCCAGCGATGGGAGGCCATGATGAACACCAGGTTCATCCCGCATGACCGGCGGCACATCGATCGTCCGATCTGCGCGGGGTGTCCCGCTACCAAATCCCGCGATCGTGCGCGGCCTACCGGGCGCACGCGATGAGCGACGCGGCCGACGGCCGTGGGACACCATCGGCGGGGGCCCGATCGATCGACAACCGGATCGCCGAGATCGCCGCCGTCGGCTTCGCGGCGGTCATCCTCGTCTATGCGGCGTCCGGGCCGATTTCCGAATTCGTGCGGTGGTTCATCGAAGCGACCACAGACGGTTTCGATGCCCTGTCTCGCCGGGACCAGCGCATGCTGCTTCTCAGCCACTGGCTCGGCGGCAGCTATCGCGCCTTCGAGCAGTCCCTGCTCCTGCCGACCGGCCTCATCCTCGGGTTGCCGATCCTGTTCGCCTTCGTCATCTCGCTGATCACGCTCCACAAGGGGCGGCGCGGACGCTGGCTGAACCAGGCGCTGACGATTGTGGCCGTCGCCGCCTTCATCTCCTGGATCGTGAAGCTGTTCGCCACCGATGCCGGCGCCCTGCCGTCGGCCCAACCCCTGGACTTCGTGATGTTCCCGGTGGCCACGGCGATCACCCTCTATCTGACCTGGCGTCTGTTCGGCGGCTTCGTGGTGGGGTTTTGCCTGTTCTGGATCGCCTATTTCTTCCTGCGCGGCGCCCTGCCGGACTGGACCGGCATTTTCGCCGGTTCCGATGCGACGATCGCCCAGAACCTGCGCGCCATGGTGCTGAACTTCTGGGCCCAGACCGGCGGCATGTTCGGCCAGCCGCTGCAGGTGGTCTCGGGCAATGTGCTGATCTTCATCGTCTTTGGAGCTGTCATGATGGCGTCGGGCGCCGGCGACCTCTTGATGAAGATCGCCAACCGGTTGACCGGCGGCCTCACCGGCGGGGCAGCCCATGCGGCCGTCGCCAGCTCGGCGCTGTTCGGCACGCTTTCCGGGGCCGCGATCTCCAACGTCGTGTCCACCGGGGTCATGACGATTCCCGTGATCAAGAAATCCGGGTTCCGTCCGGCCTTTGCCGGCGCGGTGGAGGCGGCGGCATCGACCGGAGGCCAGGTCATGCCGCCGGTGATGGGCGTGGTGGCCTTCTTCGTCGCCGGCCAGATCGGGCTCGAGTACCGCTACATCGTCGTCGCGGCGATCCTCCCGGCGATCTTCTACTACTTCGGTACCTTCCTGACGGTCTATTTCGAGGCGCGCCGCGAGGGGATCGGCACCCTGCCTGTCGAGGCGCGCCCGCCGCTGACCCGGTCCGACTGGGTGCGATGCCTGGTCTTCGTGATCCCGCTCGGCGTGCTGACCTATTTCCTGTTCACCCAGCCCTCGGTGCCCAAGGCCGGTTTCTACGGCTTCGCCGCCGCCTTCCTGGCGTCTCTGGCGCTGTTCCCCGAATTCCGGTCCGCCACCCGGATCTGGGCCGCGTTCGTGAGCGCCGGCCGCATGGCGGCCTCGATCGTCGTGATCGTCACGGCCATCGGGCTCATCGTCGGGCTGATTCAGGTCTCCGGTTTCTCGGGCCGGCTGGCGCTTCTGCTGACGCAGCTGGCGAGCGGGCCCTTGGTCGTGGTGCTCATCGTGGTCGCGCTGGGGTCCATCGTGCTGGGCATGGGCCTGCCGCCCGGGGCGACCTACTTCATCATCGTGATCGCGCTCAGCTCCGGCATCGAGGCCGTCGGCGTGCCGGCGCTGACGCTGCACCTGTTCGTGGTCTTCTTCGCCGTGATGTCGACCGTCACGCCGCCGGTGGCGCTGGCGGCCTTTGCGGCCGCCCCGATTGCCGGCGCCGATCCGATCCGCACCGGGTTCGAGGCGGCCCGCCTGGGCGTGGCGGGGTTCCTGATCCCCTTCGTGTTCGTGTTCCATCCCGCCGTGCTGTACAAGCTCCACATCCTGTTCGTGTGGCTCGGCGGCGAGGCGCCGAACAATCCGGCGCTGCCGGCCAGCGCCGCGATCGGCTGGGGCGGCTTCCTGTGGATCATTCTGGCCTTCGCGGTGGCCATGTGGAGCATTGCCTCGGCGCTTGCCGGCCACGACCGGCATCGGATCGGGCCGGCCGGGCGCATCGCGCGCGTCGCCTTCGGTCTGATGGCGCTGGCACCGCAGATGACCGTCGCAGTACCGGCGTTGGGCGCGGCTCTGCTGCTGATCGCCGTGCATCGGTCGCCCTTGCGGGACCGCCTGGTGCCGGAAGGCTGAAGACGCGACCAGTCATGTAGGCCAATCATGTAGGGAGGAACGATCGTGAGACTCATCATCCTGGCGGCGTCGATCGCCGCATTCGTCGGCGGCACGGCGGCCGCCCAGGATCAGACGCTGAAGATGCAGACGATCGCGCCGAGCCTGGGCCAGGCCATCACCATGGCGACGTTCGCCAATGTGGTGACCGACAAGCTCGACGGCGTCGCCATCGAGGTCGCCGGCGGCGGCGCGGCAACGCTGCACATGCTCGAGGTGGGGCGCGGCAATCTCGATATGTCGATGGTGTCGCCGACCATCCACATCCTGATGACCAATGGCCGGGCGATGTACGCGAACGAGCCCGACGCGCCGGCTCTCGCGCCGAACGTCCAGCTTCTGATGTGGTTCCCCTACGGCCAGTACCATTTCGCCGTGCGGGGCGACAGCGACATCGAAGTGCTCGACGATATCGAGGGCGCGACCGTATTCCTCGGACCCCAGGGCGGCGGGGCCTACAACGCCGCGAAGGGTTGGATCGAGGCCACGACCGGGCTCGTCGCGGGCGAGGACTACGACGCGATCACGGCCAACTGGCAGACCGGCTACCAGGCCTTTCTCGACGACAAGATCGACATGTACGTCAACGGCTGCCTCGACCCCTGCCAGCAGTTCATCCGCTTCACCGAGACCGAGACCGTGCGGTTCATCGGACCGGAAAGCCACGAAGGCGAAGCGGTCGACGCCTTCCTCGGCCAGTTCCGGCAGCGCGCGGAAATCCCGGCCGGGCTGTATGAAAACCAGCTCAACGCGGCACCGGTGATGTCGAACGACACCTCCGTCGGCATCGGCGTGCGGGCCGACCTCGATGAGGACCTCGTCTACCGGATGACCAAGGCGTTCTGGGAGAACCTGGACAGCATCACGAGCGACGCACCCTGGGCCAAGGCCCTGGACCCCGCCTACGCGGCGGCCAAGCGCGGGACCATGGAGCTGCACCCCGGCGCGGCACGCTATTACAGGGAAATCGGCGTGCTGTGACTGGCCGGCCCGGCGCAGTAGCGCCGGGCCGTCACCCGCCGTCGTTGCCGATTTTCATCATGTCCGGTGCTGTCAGGGCCATGCCCCGGAATACGTTTTACTGTAAACGTAATCTCAGTGGCCCAAAGTGCAGCGCACTCGAGAGTGCATATGCAAAAGCCATATGAATTTCTAGATAATACTTTGTGCAATCTGGCCGAAAACTGAAATCTATAGATTGATGGAGCGTGTTGATGCCATCCACGGAACAAAATGACAACAAAGAAAACGCGAAAACTCACATCACGTCGAGGACCACTATTATTGTGGGAATCCTGACACTGATTGGCACCATGGTTGGGTCCGGTTTTGGTTATCTGTCCACGATTGATCGCGTTGCAGCGGAAAGAGACACCCAACTAAGCCTTCAGAGACAACGGTTTGAGCATGAATTCAATATGAATGAGCGTGAGCTTACTAGCGAGGCAATCTTTAAGGTGCTTGAGGGCGATGCGAACGAAGAAGAGCAGCGCAGAATATTGCGTTCTTATGCGGAAATTGGCATCATAACTGGAGACATTGGCGAAAAACTCTTAGCCTTACCGGACGAAAGCTTTCCGACAATTGCAAGATTGGACACAGATATCCCCCGTTTCTTGTTATCGTCAGAGCCTGCTCGCGAGAATTTTGAGTTTTCGATACAGGAGGACCGGTTAGTCGACGGAAGTGGTAGCATTCAGTTCTTAGAGTCCCCAAATAGAGGTGAAATGATCGACCCAACTTTGATAATTGTTCACTACACTTCAAGCTCGACGATCGAATCAACTAGAAGGGCGTTATCAGATCCTTCGCGTAAGATTTCTGCACATTTATTGATCGGCAGATCTGGAGAGATTGTTCAGCTCGTTAGATTCAACCACTCGGCATTTCATGCGGGAAGGAGCCGGTGGGGAGATTTGGAAGGGCTGAATAGACACTCGATCGGTATAGAACTGATCAACGCTGGGACGGTAGAGGGTACGCCTGGCAACTGGAAAACTTGGTTTGGTGCTGTTGTTCCAGACGAATTTGTTGTGACATTACCCGATTCAAATGGCGAGCCACGTACATGGGTCCGCTATACCGAGGTCCAACTACGTACACTTGAAGAAGTTGTTAAAGCTATTGGTGATCACTACGCCAGCATTACGACCTTACTGGGGCATTCGGATGTTAGTCCCGGACGACACATTGATCCTGGCCCCCACGCGGAGCTAGACGAGATGGCGTTGCGGCTTGGCATGCGACCGTAGAAAATGGTGTTGGAATTGACGATTAGTCGCTCTGACGTTGGCGGGGACCGAGCTGACCCTCGGCTAGATGTGCTCCGCGTATTCTCGATTCCTTCATGTCGTCCTCGGGGCTTGGTCCGGAGGCACAAGCGCGAGCAGGTAGTTGAGTGGTGGCCGGATCGGCCGCCCCGCTCAGCGCGGGGCCAGCACCATGACCATCTGGCGGCCTTCCATCTTCGGCATCTGCTCGACCTTGGCCATCTCGTCGAGCTCCTCTCGGACCCGGACAAGCACGTTCATGCCGAGCTCCTGATGCGCCATCTCACGGCCGCGGAAGCGGAGCGTGACCTTGACCTTGTCGCCCTCGCCGATGAACCGGCGGGCGTTGCGCATCTTCACCTCGTAGTCGTGGCTGTCGATGTTGGGGCGGAGCTTGATCTCCTTGACGTCGACGGTCTTCTGCTTTTTGCGGGCCTCGTTTTTCTTTTTCTGGGCCTCGTATTTGTACTTGCCGTAATCAAGGACCTTGCAGACCGGCGGTTCCGCGCCGGGCGACACCTCGACAAGGTCCAGCCCGACTTCCTCCGCGGCCCACAGCGCCTCGCGCAGCGGCACCACGCCTACCATGTTGTTATCAGCGTCGATCAGACGCACCTGCGTGACATCGATCTCGGTATTGACCCGCGGCCCTTCCCGGGTCGGGGGTGCGTTATGGGGTGGTCTGGCGATAAAAAGGGTACTCCTCTGGAAATGGTGCCCTACGTCCCCGCGATCGGCGCATCGATCGGGGACCGCACCTCGGATTGAAGTGTATTGAGCGCCTGATCCAGGGCAAGGATTTCTTGTGCCTTGCCGCCCAGACGCCGCATTGCGACCGTCCGCTCATCGGCCTCGCGCTTGCCGACGACCAGCATGACCGGGATCTTCTTGTGGCTGTGCTCGCGGATCTTGTAGTTGATCTTCTCGTTTCGGAGATCGGCCTCGGCGCGGATGCCGGCGGCCTCCAGCGCCGCCAGCACCTCTTCGGCATAGGCGTCGCTGTCCTGGGTGATGGTCGCCACCACCACCTGCACCGGCGACAGCCACAAGGGCAGGCGGCCGGCGTAATGCTCGATCAGCACCCCGATGAAGCGCTCCAGCGAGCCCAGGATCGCCCGGTGCAGCATGACCGGGCGGTGCTTGGCGCCGTCCTCGCCGATATAGGTGGCGTCCAGGCGTTCGGGAAGCACGAAATCGAGCTGCAGCGTGCCGCACTGCCATTCCCTACCGATCGCGTCGCGCAGCACGAATTCCAGCTTCGGCCCGTAGAAGGCGCCCTCGCCGGGGTTGAGCTTGTATTCCAGGCCGCTGGCGTCGACCGCCGCCTTCAGCGCCGCCTCCGCGCGGTCCCAGGTCGCGTCGTCGCCGGCCCGCACCGGCGGCCGATCGGCGAAATTGACCAGCACGTCGTCGAAGCCGAAATCGGCATACATGCGCATCAGCAGCTTGCAGAACGCGATGCTCTCGCCGGTGATCTGGTCCTCGGTGCAGAAGATATGCGCGTCGTCCTGCACGAAGGCCCGCACCCGCATCAACCCGTGCAGGGCGCCGGACGGCTCGTTGCGGTGGCAGGAACCGAACTCGGCCATGCGGATCGGCAGGTCGCGATAGCTCTTGATGCCCTGGCGGAAGATCTCGACATGGCAGGGGCAGTTCATCGGCTTCAGGGCGAGGTTCTTGTCGTCCTCGTCGGGGATGACGAACATCGCCTCGCGGAACTTGTCCCAGTGGCCCGAGCGCTCCCACAGGGTGCGGTCGACCAGCTGCGGCGTGCGGACCTCCTCATAGCCGGCGTCGCTCACCCGGCGGCGTACATATTCCTCGGCGGTGCGATAGAGGGTCCAGCCCTTGGGGTGCCAGAAGACGCTGCCGGCCGCTTCCTCCTGGAGGTGGAACAGGTCCATCTCGCGGCCCAGACGCCGGTGGTCGCGGCGCTCGGCCTCCTCCAGGCGCTGCAGATGGGCCTTCAACTCCTTCTCGTCGCGCCAGGCGGTGCCGTAGATCCGCTGCAGCATGGCGTTGCGGTGGTCACCACGCCAATAGGCGCCGGCCACCTTCATCAGCTTCACGCCCTTGCCGACATGGCCAGTCGAGGGCATGTGCGGGCCTCGGCAGAGGTCCAGCCACTTGCCCTGGCGATAGATCGAGATGACCTCGCTCTCTGGCAAATCCGCAATGAGTTCAGACTTGTAGTGCTCGCCATGCATCTCAAAATGCGCGATCGCCTTGGTGCGCTCCCATTCCTCGCGGACAAATGGTTCGTCACGGGCGATGATCTTGGCCATCTCCGCCTCGATCTTCTCCAGATCGTCGGTGGAGAAGGGTTCGTCGCGGGCGAAGTCGTAATAGAAGCCGTCGGCGATCGCCGGGCCGATCGTCACCTGGGTGCCGGGATAAAGCGCCTGCACCGCCTCGGCCATCACATGGGCGGCGTCGTGTCGGATCAGCTCCAGCGCTTCTTCCGACTTGCGGGTGATGATCGAGACCTCGGCATCGGCGTCGATGCGGGTCGCCAGATCCTTCACCGCGCCGCCGATGGCCACGGCGATCGCGGCACGCGCCAGCCCCGGGCCGATATCGGCGGCGATCTCCGCCCCGGTAACCGGTCCGTCGAAGCTGCGTGTGCTGCCATCCGGCAGGGTGATGGTCACAGGGGCGCCCGCACCAGCGGACCCGCCCTTGGCCGTAGCGGCGTCGTTCATGTCATGTCCCTCAGCGGGCGGCACTCTATGGCCGCCCGTGGCCGAGTCAAGTCAGGTAAGAAACTTGTCATGCGACGGCCTTGGCCGTCTCTGCCGCCCGGTTGGTCAGAAGCTCGTCATAGATCGCCAGGACGTCGGCGCACATGCGCTCGCGGCTGAAATTCGCCGACACATGGGCGATCGCCCGCTGCGCCATGGAACTGCGCTGGTATTCGTTGAGATCGAGCGCCTTGGTCAGCGCCTGGGCCAGGGCGGCCGGGTTGTCCGGCGGCACCAGCCAGCCGGTCTCGCCATCGATGATGGTCTCCGCCGTGGCGCCGATATTGGTGGCGATCACCGGCCGGCCCAGCGCCTGGGCCTCGACCACAGTGCGCCCGAACCCTTCCGGCTCGACGGAAGCGCTGACCACCACGTCGGACAGTTTGTAGGCGGCGGCCATATCGTCGCAATGGTCGGTCAGGTGCACCACCGCCTGCAGCCCCAGCTTGGCGACCTGGCCCTCCAGCTCGCGGCGATAGGCGGTGCGGCCCTGGTCGTCGCCGACGATCAGGCAGCGGATGTCGGTGCGACCAAGCTCGGCCAGCGCCTTCATCAGCACCACATGGCCCTTCAGCCGGGTCAGCCGCGCCGGCATCAGGATGACCGGCATGCCGTCCTCCAGACGCCACTCCGTCACCAGCTTGATAACCCGGGCCGGGCTGACCGCCTCCGGGGTGAAGATCTCCAGGTCGACGCCGCGCGGCACCACCCGGACCTTGCCGGCGTCGACGTTGTAGGTCTGCTGGATGTGCTGACCGATGTAGTCGGAGATCGCGATCACCCGGTCGCTGCGCACCATGACCGAGTTGTAGATCTTCTTCAGCGGGTTGCTGGCCCCGTAGACGCCGTGGAACGTGGTCACGAAGGGGATGCGGCAGCGCCGGCTGGCGGACAGCGCGCTCCATGCCGGGGCGCGGCTACGGGCGTGGATCAGGTCGACGCCCTCCTCGCGGATCAGCTTGACCAGCCGGCCGACATTGGCGCGGATGCGGAACGGGCTCTTGCTGTCCATCGGCAGCTCGATGTGCCGGGCGCCGACCCGCGGCAATTCGCGCGTCATCGCGCCGCCCGACGACGCCACCAGCGCCGTGCCGCCATGGGCGACGATCGCCGCGGCCACATCGATGCAGCCGCGCTCCGCGCCGCCGGTCTGCAGGCTGGGAAGCACCTGCAGGACCACCGGGCCGTTCGATTTGTCTGTGCTGGTCACGGTGCTAACGTCGCGCCGCTGCGCGATGATGCAGCAACAAGAGGGTCTCCCGCATGGGCGAATCGGCCGACTTTAATACCTTATCTCTCGCGGACGGTGCCAGCATTGCGTTTCGGCAGAGCCCGGCAACCGAACCCGGCCTGCCGGGCGTCCTGTTCTGCGGCGGCTTCCGCTCGAACATGTCCGGCGGCAAGGCGCAATACCTGGAGGCGCGCTGCCGGGCGCGCGGCCAGGGCTTCCTGCGCTTCGACTACACCGGCCACGGCGCCTCCTCCGGCCGCTTCGAGAACGGCACGATCGGCGGCTGGCTCGGTGACACGCTGGCGGTGGTGGACCAGTTGACCGAAGGGCCGCAGGTGCTGGTCGGCTCGTCCATGGGCGGCTGGATCGCCACCCTGGCGGCCCTGGCCCGACCCGGGCGCGTGGCCGGCCTGCTCGGCATCGCCTCCGCGCCGGACTTCACCGAGGACCTGATCTGGAACCGGCTGCCCGAGGCGCAGCGTGAAACCCTGACCCGCGACGGCATCCTGCTGCGGCCCTCGGACTATGACGACGCACCCGACCCGATCACCCTGAGGCTGGTGGAGGAGGGCCGCGATCATCTGGTGCTGGGCGGCGCGGTCGCAGTGGAGGTGCCGGTGCGGCTGATCCACGGCATGGCGGATGCCGACGTGCCTTGGCAGCAGAGCCTGCGCCTGGCCGAGCGCATCGCCTCGACGGATGTGCAGTTGCAGCTGGTCAAGGACGGCGCCCACCGCCTGTCGCGGCCCGCCGACCTGGCGCTTATCGATGACGCGCTGGCGCGGCTTTGCGCATGTATTCGCGACGGATAAGGGCGCCGCTCCAGCCACGCCGGAACAGGACCAGCAACACGATCCCGGGAACCGCGAGGACGCCGGCGAGGATGGCCAGCGCCTCGGCCAGGGGATAATGCAGGATCGCCAGCGTCTGCGGGTCCGCCAGGGCGGCAGGGATGTGCCGCCGGGCCGCCTGCTGGACGAAATCCAAATCCTGTGTCACGCGGCCGGCCAGGTAGTCGGCGGCGGACACATCGAACACCGGCACGCCGTTGATATGGGCGACGATGCCGTAGGACAGCACCAGGATCGCCGGGAACAACAGCACCCAGCCGATTGCGCGAACAACACCCATATGCGGAAACCCCGATCGTCGCATCATGATGGCGTGACCTGCGTCGACGCCGTAGATGACAACGGCCGGGACGGCCGTCCTATTCCCGGATTGTCGAAGGGTCTTCCGGTGAACGCGGTCAGCGCATCAAACGGCGGCGGCGGCGGCGGAACAGGCTGACCATCAGCAGGCCCGGAACCGCGAACGCGGCGAGGACGACGCCGAGCCCGCCGGCGATCGGCCACAGCAGGATGTTGACGACGAAGGGATCCCAGACCGCCGGGTGCAAGTAGCGCTGGGTGATCGCCTGGGCCAGGTTCAGGCTGTCCTTGTCGGCCTTGAACCAGTACTCGCCGCCGGTCTCGGAAAAGATCGGCGTGCCGCCGATCAGCAGCACCACGGCAAAGATCAGTACCAGCGCGGCAAGAAGAAGCAGCACCCAACCGATGCCGCGCAGGAACGCCATCGTCCCGCCCCCAACGAAATGCGACTCGGCCGCATTAGACATGAGCCGCGCGGCCATTGCAAAACGCCTCCGACCGCCCGGCGGCAAATTCCCGCCACGCAATTCTTGCGGAAGGCCGGTCCCATCAGTATCGTGCCGCCGCTTTCGCGTGCCCGTCCTGCGGAGGGATGGCCGAGCGGTTTAAGGCGCACGCCTGGAAAGCGTGTTGGGGGCAACCCCTCGCGGGTTCGAATCCCGCTCCCTCCGCCATCCTGCTTCGCGCAACGTGCTTCGCAGGATTTGGTGTGATGTCATCGAAATTGCCGTGCCATGCCCGCCGCGGGTGCGATCACACCGCGTAGAACGCCGCACAGTTCCGGCCGAACACCCCCGCCATTTGATCCTCGTCCAGATCCGCGAGCAGCCTTTCATAGGCCCGCCAAATCTCCGCATAGCCGGATGTCAGGCTGTCGACCGGGAAGTTTGAGCCGATCATGCAGCGGTCCGGGCCGAACTGCTCGAGCACCGTGTGCACGATCGGGGCGACCGACTCGGCGGTCCAGCCGGGCTCGAACATGCCCAGGCCACTCAGCTTGCAGACCAAGTTCGGGTTGGCGGAGAGCGGCGAGAGCTGGCTGGCCCAGAATTTCAGGCCCTCGGCCGAGCGATCGTGCGGCGAGCCGGCGTGGCAGAGGGCGACGCGCAGGTCCGGCATGCGCTCCAGCAGGCGGGCCATGGCGGCCATCTGTTCCGGCAGGAGCTGGAGATCGAACGACCAGCCGCGGGCCGCGACCAGGCCCAACCCGCGTGCGAAGGCGGGGTCGTCGAGCAGCGAGCCGGTGCCGGTCTTGAGGTCCTCTTCGGCCGAGCGGCCGACGATCTGGCGGATGCCGCGCACCGTGGACAGATCCGAGAGGGCCTCCAACTGCGCCTCGACATCGTCTGCCGCCAGGTCGCAATGGGCGACCTGGGCGGCCGGGAAACGGCCTTCGCCGGGGCCATCATGGACCGACTGCACCCAGTGTGCCTCCTCCAGCCCGAAGGGCGTTCCGGCCTGGACGTGGATCGAGGCGGTGACCCCGACGGCCTCGGCGTCGCGTCGGAACTCCTCGACCAGGTAATCCCTTTGGATCGGTGTCGGGTCGCCGAAGAAACGGCGGACGCCGCGTGCCTCCAGCCAGGGGTAGGACACCGCGGACAGGTCCCAAAGATGGTGGTGGGAGTCCAGTCTCATGGGTCCTCCGGTCTCAAGCGACGATTGCCGACTTGATGGTCATTCCAGTTCGGCCGCCATGGCAACAAGGTCCACGCCCATCTGGTGGAACAACTCCAGATAATCGAGCAGCACCCAGTTCTCCATGATCCGTCCGCCGGCGCAGCGATAGAAGTCCATCACGCGCAGGGTCAGCGATTTTCCGGTCGCCGGCACGCCAAGATAATCGCCCTGATGGGTCATGTTCATGGACGGCCAGCCGCCGACCGCCGCGTAATCGCCATCGCCGATCCGGCAATAGTGGTTGCCGCCGACCCGGTCGGGGAAGGCGACCAGGAAGGGCTCGCGATGGTCCTTCACGAAGCCGGACCAGCGGTAATTGGAGCCGATTCCGCCCGGGCCGTACCACAGCATGTCCTCATTCCAATACCCTCCCTGGCCCGTCTGGCCCTCCGACAGGAAGGTCTCCGGATCGTAATGGGTGAGGTCGGCCAGCATGGCCTCGACCACATCCAGGGTGGCCTCGCCGCGTTCGCGATGGCCCGGCAGCACGCCATCATGGGTGGCGGGGCCGGGGAACAGCATCTCGGTGCCCAGCATGCGCGGCAGCGGAAACCGCCCGGCCTGGCGCATCAGGTCGAGGAAATCGATGATCAGCCTGGCCTCGGCGATGCGGCCGCCCTCGATGCGGTAGAACTCGCCGGACCGCAGGAAGGCGAGGCTGTCGGTCGGGGCGATGCCGACCAGGGGTGACTTGAAGTTGCCGACATAGTGGGCCACCGCCGCGACCCACTCGCCGCCGCCGCGCCGGTTCTGCCCGCCGATGAAGATCTCGTCGCGGCGCCGGACATGCGGCAGGGCCGTCCGCAGCGGACGGATCAGGCCGTCCAGAACCGCGTCGACGCCTTCGAGCCGGTTGATCGGGAACGCCACATCCCAAACCGTGTCCGGCGCCAGGGTCTCTCTCGCCAGGGCCGCCGATTCATCCTCCGGGGCCGCGATCAGGCGATTCAGGAGGCCATGCGCCAGGGCGCGGACGTCCGACATGTCGGGCTCCGGAAAGAATTTTGCATACGCTTGCAAAAATCCTTGCAAAGAACCTGCGTCCGTGTCTAGTCTTTTTGCAAGCGTATGCATCCAGAGCTGCGCAGGCTCGCGACAGGGGGGAGCCATGGCCGAAATCCGGCTTCAGAACGTCTGTAAACGTTGGGGTAGTTTCGTCGGCGTCGACAATTTCGACCTGACCATCGCCGATCGCGAATTCCTGGTCCTGCTCGGCCCGTCGGGCTGCGGCAAGACCACCACCATGCGCATGATCGCCGGTCTGGAAGACCCGTCCGACGGCGAGATCAAGATCGGCGAGCGCGTGGTCAACGAGCTCGATCCCAAGGATCGCGACGTGGCGATGGTGTTCCAGAGCTACGGGCTCTATCCGAACATGAACGTCTACGACAACATCCGCTTCCCGCTGAAGGTGCGGAAGGTGCCGCAATCCGATCATGACGACCGCGTTATGCGGGCGGCGGAGATGGTCGAGCTGACCGAATTCCTGCACCGCAAGCCGGCGGAGCTGTCCGGCGGCCAGCGCCAGCGCGTCGCCCTGGCCCGCGCCATCGTGCGCCAGCCGACCGTGTTCCTGATGGACGAGCCGCTGTCCAACCTGGACGCCAAGCTGCGCGTCTCCACCCGGGCCCAGATCAAGAACCTGCAGCACGAGCTGAAGGTCACCACGATCTACGTCACCCACGACCAGATCGAGGCCATGACCCTGGCCCACCGGGTGGTGGTGATGAACAAAGGCATCATCCAGCAGGTCGGCACCCCGACCGAGATCTACGACCGCCCAGCCAACACCTTCGTTGCCGGCTTCATCGGGTCCCCGGCCATGAACCTGCTGGATGGCGAGCTGGCGGACGGTGTGTTCACCGCCGACCAGGTCCGCATCGAGGGGCTGGGCAACGGCCATTCCGGCCCGGTGACTCTCGGCTACCGCGCCGAGGACGCGCAGGTGGCGGCGAATGGCAGCGCCCAGATCACCGCGCCGATCTACTCCGTGGAGCTTCTGGGAGAGGCGACCATGGTCACCGTGCGCGCCGGCGGCGCTCTGACGTCGGTCAAGGCCGACAAGGAATACCGGGCGGAGATCGGCGACGGGGTCGGCTTCGAGATCCGCCCGGAGATCTGCCATCTGTTCGACCGGTCGACCGGGGCGCGCATCGCCGCGTAGAGGGGGCAGGAGAGCATTGCGGCGACGGCGGACGCGCCGTTGCCGGATAACGGTAACAGGGAGATAAGAGCAATGAATCTCAAGACCATCGCACTGGCCGGCGCAATGATGCTGGTCCCGTCGGCGGCCGTCGCCGATTGCGCGTTCCAGAACGACGTGCCGGTGAAGTCGCTCACCGCCGGCTTCGAGGCCTGGAAGGCCGTCACCGACGCCATGGCCGAATGCGGCAACGTCCAGGTCGAGCTTGACCAGGAATTCCGCCTCAAACAGCCGTCGGCCTTCGCCACGAATCCCGCGCTCTATCAGATCGGCGGCGTGTCCAACGGGACGATGGTGCCGCTTCTGAACGAGGGAACCATTCGCCCGCTCGACGATCTGGTGGCGCAATACGGCCAGAACCTGACGCCGAACCAGTTGATCAAGGTTGACGGCCAGATCATGGCGATCGCCATGATGGTCAATACCCAGCACCTGATGTACCGGCAGGACATTCTGGACGATCTCGGGATCGCCGTGCCGACCACCTATGACGAGGTGCTGGCCGCCGCGGAGACCATCAGCCAAGCCGGCGTCGTCGAGTATCCGCTCGGCGGCACCTACAAGACCGGTTGGAACCTCGGCGAGGAATTCATCAACATGTATCTCGGCTTCGGCGGCGAGTTCTTCGCCGACGACAGCACGCCGACCATCAACAACGCCACCGGCATCTCGGCGCTGGAGATGATGAAGCGGCTGACCGAGTACATGGATCCGGAATACCTCGTTTCCGATTCCACCTACGTCCAGCAACAGTTCCAGCAGGGCAAGATCGCCATCGCCAATCTGTGGGCCAGCCGCGCCGGCGCCATGGACGATGCGGCCGAGAGCCAGGTCGTCGGCCAGGTGACCATGGCCTCGGCGCCGGCAGCGGTCGCCGGCGGCCGGCCGGCCTCCACCCTGTGGTGGGACGGCATCGTCATCGCCCGGAACATCTCCGACGAAGAAGCGGCGGCCGCGTTCCGCGTCGCCATGGAAGGCATGGACCGGGACATGGTCCAGGAGAACAACGACGTCGCGGTCTGGCTGATTGACGGCTTCACGCCGGGGCGCCTGTCCCAGGGCGCCATGGATACCGCCATGAACGGTGCGGTGCCCTATGCCGCCAGCTCGCAGATGGGGCTGATGCACACCGCGCTCGGCAACAACGTCGCCGACTTCCTGACCGGTGCGAAGGACGCCGCGACGACGCTGGCCGACATCGAGGCCGAGTACCTGACCGCCGCCGGCGAGGCCGGGCTGGTCCAATAAAAACGGATGATCCCGGAGGGCCGCCCGGCCCTCCGGCTCCGCACCGAAGACAGGGGAGGGACACATGAAGTTCAAGACGTTCGCGGCGTTTGTCGGCCCGTCTCTCTTCCTCATGTTCCTGTTCATCGCGGCGCCGCTGGTCAGCGTCTTCGCGCAGAGCTTCTACGTCACCCAGCAACAGTTCGAATCCGTCGAGGTGGAGACCTGCACGCCCGGCTTCGCGGCGCAGATCTGCACGACCGAGACCAAGACCCGGCCGATCCTCGACGAGAACGGCGAGGTTATAACCGAGACCAAATTCGTCGGACTGCAGAGTTTCTTAAACGTGCTGCAACCGGACCGCGCACTGGCCGCGCTGGCCTCCGGCAGCATCTCGGAATTGCTTACCATCGACTTCTGGAAGGCGCTGCGCTTCACGCTGACCTTCACCATGATCACTCTGCCGCTGGCCATCGGCATGGGCCTTGCGATCGCAGTGGTGGTGAACAATACCGTGCGCGCGATCCGCGGTCCGGTGATCTTCGTCTCATTGCTGCCTTTCATCATCACGCCCGTCATCGGGGCGCTGGCGATCCGCTGGCTGTTCATCGGCGACGGCATCCTAACCGCCTTCCTGGAATGGTGGCTGAGCCGCGACATCGCCATGTTCGCCCAGGGCTGGACCATCGAGATCCTGATGCTGTTCTACCGGGTCTGGCACGTGGCGCCGTTCGCCTTCGTGATCTTCTATGCCGGGCTGCAGACGGTGAACCAGGACACCCTGGAATCGGCGATCATCGACGGCGCCAGCCGGTGGGAGCGACTGCGCTATGTCGTCATCCCGCATCTCATGCCGCTGATCATCTTCATCTCGCTGATCCACCTGATGGATGCCTATCGGGTATTCGAGGAGATCGTCGGCTTCTCCAGCCAGGCCCATGTGATCTCGCTGCAATGGCTGACCTATGACTTCCTGACGCCGGACGACAGCGGCAACCGCTCGATCTCGCGCGCCTCGGCCAGCGCCATGCTGACCATGGTGGGCATCGTGATCTTGCTCTACCCGCTGCTGCTGCGAACCTGGCGCGACCATCGGAGGGGCAGGCTGTGAGCGACGTAATCCCAAGGGCCATGCGCCAACCGCTTTCGCTGAAGCTGACCTCGGCCGGGTTCCTCGCCTTCTGGTGCCTGCTCGCCGCCTTCCCGCTGTTCTGGATCGGGGTGATGAGCTTCAAGGTTCCGGTGGACTCCTTCGCCTCGAACCCGTTCGCGGTAATCTTCGGGCCGGAAACCCGGGCCGCCGGCAAGGGCCTGTCGGTGCTCGACATCATTGTCGGCATCGCGGCGCTCTGGTTCACCGTGCGCCTTGCGGTGCGCTGGCTGCCGGGGGTGGTGGCGCGCTATTCGCCCTTCGGGCAGATCTGGTTCGGCTGGATCGCCGGCTCGCTGCTGTTCGGCTTCGTGTTCATCGTCATCTTCTTCGGGGCGCTGCCGCCGATCCTCAACGGGCTGAATTCGATCCTGGGGCCGCTCGGCAGTCCGATCATCGGGCTGACGACCGAGCACTACCAGGCGGTCTGGGTCGACAACGAGTTCTATCGGAACTTCATCAACTCGCTGATCGTCACCGCCGGCGTCGTCACCATTTCGCTGACGGTTGGCACGCTGGCCGGATACGGCCTCGCCCGCTCCGGCTCACAACTCGCCTTCTGGCTGCTGGTGATCGCGCTGGTGTTCCGCGCACTGCCGCATTCGGTGCTGGTCGCCGGCTACCTGCCGCCCTTCATCAACTCCGCGGAGATCCTGCGGCCGATCCTGGGCGACGCGGCGCCGACGCTCTACGGCAAGCCCTGGGCGGTGATCGCGGTGCTGGTCTCGATCAACCAGCCCTTCACGATCTGGATGCTGCGCTCCTTCTTCCAGAACATCCCGATGGATCTGGACGAGGCCGCCCGGGTCGACGGCTGCACCCATTTCCAGGCCTTCCGCTGGGTGATCATGCCGGTGATGTGGCCGGGGGTGATCACCACCGGGCTGTTCAGCTTCCTGCTGGCCTATAATGACTTCCTGGTGACCTCGCTGCTGCTGGACGCGCAGAACCAGACCATGGTTCCGGCCATCGCCGGCTACTTCAACCGCGAGACCACCACCACCGACCAGGTCGAGGCGGTGGCGGCGGCGGTGTCGATCACCGCACCCTTGTTCCTGCTGGTGATGGTGTTCCAGCGCCAGATCGTCTCCGGCCTGACCGCCGGCGCGGTGAAGGGCTAGCGTCGATGAAAGGATCCCGGCCCGAACAGGCGGCGCTCACCCGCGACAACGACCTCTCCAAGACCGGGGAGACGCGGGCCGTCATCGAGGGCATGGTCGACGGGCTGAACGATCATGAGATCGACGGCATGGAGGCGTTCTTCGCCGCCGGATTCCGCTGGATGGGCAATGCCGGCTGCGGCACCAAGAAGGGCCTGAAGGAATTCCAGGACAACTGGCAGAGGCCGTTCCAGGCCGCGTTCACCAACAAGGTCTGCATCGACGAGGCGCGCCTCTACCAGGGCGAATGGGGGGCCTGCTTCGGCGCCCAGCACGCGGTGCATTCCGGGGAGTTCATGGGCATCCCGCCCACCGGCAAGCGGGTCGAGATCCGCTACATGGACTTCTGGAAGGTGGTCGACGGCAAAATCGTCGACAACTGGGTAATGGTCGATTTCCCCCATGTGATGCGCCAGCTTGGCGTCGACCCGTTCGGCGGCCATGGCTGGGAAAACTATGACGAGGGGCGCGCGACCCCGCCGCGCCCGGATACCAAGGTTCGGGCCGCGGAATAACCGTCGGGAATCGGTGCAGAGATGGCGAGATATCTGAAAGACGGCAAGGATGTCGACGAGGCCGCGGCGATCGATGCCACGGTGCGGTCGGTGGTCGAAACCGCGCTGGCCGATATCGAGGCGCGCGGCGACACCGCGGTCCGCGAGATGTCGGTCAAGTTCGACCAGTGGGACCGCGACGACTACCGGCTGAGCTCCGAGGAGATCGAGGCCTGCGTCGCACAGCTGAGCGCGGAGGAGATCGAGGACATCCGCTTCGCCCAGAAGCAGGTGCGCAACTTCGCCGAGATCCAACTCGCCTCCATTCGGCCGGTGGAGGAGGAGACACTTCCCGGCGTCATCCTCGGCCACAAGCACATCCCGATGAACTCGGTCGGCTGCTACGTGCCGGGCGGCAAATATCCGCTGCTGGCCTCCGCGCATATGTCCGTCCTCACCGCCAAGGTCGCCGGCGTGAAGCGTGTCATGACCTGCGCCCCGCCATTCGAAGGCAGGCCGGCGCCGGCGATCGTCGCCGCGCAGCATTTGGCCGGCGCCGACGAGATCTACGTGCTGGGCGGTATCCAGGCGATCGGTGCCATGGCCATCGGGACGGGCTCGATCGGTGCCGTCGACATGCTGGTCGGACCGGGCAATGCCTTTGTCGCCGAAGCCAAGCGCCAGCTCTACGGCCGGGTCGGCATCGACCTGTTTGCCGGACCGACCGAAACCCTGGTGATCGCCGACGAGACCGTCGATGGCGAGATCTGCGCCGTCGACCTGCTGGGCCAAGCCGAGCACGGGCCGAATTCTCCGGCAGTCCTCCTCACGACGTCCGAGAAACTGGCCCTCGATACCATGGAGCAGGTCGAGCGTTTGCTGGACCAGATGCCGACCGGCGCCATCGCCCGCCAGGCCTGGGACGAATACGGCCAGGTTATCGTTGCCGACGACTACGATGACATGCTGGCCAAGGCCGACGAGATCGCCTCGGAGCATGTCCAGGTGATGACCGGCCGGGACGACTGGTTCCTGGACAACATGACCAATTACGGCGCCCTGTTCCTCGGCCCCCGCACCAATGTTTCCTATGGCGACAAGGTGATCGGCACCAACCACACCCTGCCGACGCGCAAGGCCGCGCGCTACACCGGCGGGCTATGGGTCGGCAAGTTCCTGAAGACCTGCACCTATCAGAAGGTGCTGACCGATGAGGCCAGCGCCATGGTCGGCGAATACTGTTCGCGGCTGTGCATGCTGGAGGGCTTCGCCGGCCATGCCGAGCAGGCCAATATCCGGGTCCGCCGCTATGGCGGCCGCAACGTTCCGCCCTATTCCGCCGCCGAACGGCTCAAGGCGGAGGCGTGATGGCACCACCGCAGACTCCGTCCTTCCGGCTGGATAACCGCCGGGCGCTGGTCACCGGCGCCGGGCGCGGGCTCGGCTTTGCCATGGCGTCGGCCCTGGCGGAGGCGGGCGCGCATGTCGTGCTGACGGCCCGAACGCAGTCCCAGGTGGAGGACGCCGCCGCATCGATCCGCGAGGCCGGCTTCAGCGCCGAGGCGGCAGCGGTGGACGTCACCGACCGATCCGCCTTTGCGGCGCTGATCGAGCGCACGGGGCCGTTCCACGCCTTCGTCAACAATGCCGGCACCAACACTCCGCAGCACCTCTTCGACATCACCGAGGAGGACTACGACACGATCGCCGATCTCAACATCAAGGCGGCGCTGTTCTGCGCCCAGGCGGTGGCGAAGCAGATGGTCGAGTCCGGAACCGCCGGCTCGATCATCAACATCTCCTCGCAGATGGGCCATGTCGGCGGGCCGAAGCGGTCGGTCTATTGCGCCACCAAGTTCGCCGTCGAGGGCTTCACCAAGAGCATGGCGCTGGAACTGGCGCCGCACGGCATCCGCGTCAACACGATCTGCCCCACCTTCGTGCTGACGGAGCTGACCCAGGTCACCTTCGACGACCCGGAGATGCGGGCGGTGATAGAGGACAAGATCGCGCTGGGCCGTGTCGGCCAGCTTGAGGATCTGATGGGTCCGGTGGTGTTCCTGGCATCGGACGCCTCAGCGTTGATGACCGGCTCCGCCCTGATGCTCGACGGCGGATGGACGGCCGCCTGATGGGCCGCGAACTCGTCACCTCCCTGGACGTGGCGCGGCTCGCCGGGGTCAGCCAGTCCGCCGTCAGCCGGGTCTACACGCCGGGTGCCTCGGTCTCCGGCCCGATGCGCGAGAAGGTGCTCTCGGCGGCGCAGGAGCTCGGCTACCGGCCGAACGTGCTGGCCCGCTCGCTGATCACCGGGCGTAGCCGGATCATCGGGCTGGTCGTCGGCTATTTGGACAACCAGTACTACCCGGTGGCCCTGGAGCGCCTGTCCAACGCGCTGCAGGAGCGCGGCTACCACGTGCTGGTCTTCATGGCCCGTCAGACCTCCACCGACATGGAGCCTGTGCTGCAGGAGATCCTCGGCTACCAGGTCGACGGCATCGTCATGGCCTCGGTCTCGATGTCGTCAGACCTGACCTACCGCTGCGCGGAGGAGGGCATCCCTGTCGTCCTGTTCAACCGGTCACAGGATGAGGGCCGCTTTTCCGCCGTAACGTCGGACAACGAGGCCGGCGGCCGGACCGTGGCCGAGTTCCTGATCGCCGGCGGCCATCGGCGCATCGGTTACATCGCCGGCTGGGAAGGCGCCTCCACCCAGCGCGACCGCGAGGCCGGCTTCCGCGCCGGGCTGGCCAAGGCCGGGCAGGAGCTGCACGCCCGCGAGGTCGGCGACTACGATTTCGAAGAGGCCAAGGCGGCGACACGGCGCCTATTCGAGCGCGCCGATCCGCCGGATGCCGTCTTCATCGCCAATGACCATATGGCCATCGCGGCGATGGATGTCCTGCGCCACGAGCTGGGCCTGAAGGTCCCCGAGGACGTGTCCGTGGTCGGCTATGACGACGTGCCGATAGCGGCCTGGCCCAGCTATGACCTGACCACCTTGCGGCAGCCCACCAACCGCATGGTCGATGCGGTGGTCGAGGCCTTGCTTGCCGGCATCGAGGAGGGCGACACCCAGCCACGCCGGGTGGCCTTCGCCGGACCGTTGATGATCCGCGGCTCCGCCCGCATTCCGAAGGGCTACCAGCGCACATGAAGGGCTTCGATCCGAAATACGCCGACCCGCCGGATTTCATCCTGGGCATCACCCGGGAAATCTGGGAGGACCGCGGCGTCAAGACGCTGGAGCACCGGTACACCGACGACATCGTCGTGCGCTCGCCGGCCTCTGTTGTCGTCGGCAACAAGGGCGTGATCGCCGCCACCCTGGCGACCCTGGCCGAATTTCCCGACCGGCAACTGCTCGGCGAGGACGTGATCTGGTCCGGAGCGCCGGAAGCGCCCCAGGGCTTCCTGTCCTCCCACCGCCTGCTGTGCACCGCGACCCATGAGCATGACGGCGTCTACGGCATGGCGACCGGCACCGAGCTGGTCTACCGGGTCATCGCCGACTGCGCCTGCCGCGACGATCAGGTCTACGATGAATGGCTGATCCGCGACCAGGGCGCCATCGTCCGCCAACTCGGCCTCGATCCAAGGCAATACGCCGAGGAACGCATCGTCGCGGAAGGCGGCATCGATTCCTGCGTCAGGCCGTTCACGCCGGAGACTGACATCGCCGGCCCCTATACCGAGCGCGGCAATGACGACCCGACCGGCAGCCGATATGCCGAGCTGCTCACCCGGATCATGGGCGCCGACCTGGCCGCGATCCCCGATGTCTACGACCGCGCCGCGCATCTGGAACTGCCGGGCGGGGTCACCGGCCACGGGCCGGATGACGCCGACCGGTTCTGGACCGGGCTGCGCGCCTCGTTCCCGGACGCCGTCTTCGAGATCCACCACCAGATCGGCCGCCGGGATCCGGACTTCGCGCCCCGCGCAGCGCTGCGCTGGAGCCTGTGGGGCAAGCATGACGGCCGCGGCGCCTTCGGCGAGCCGACCGGCGCCCAGGTCTACGTCATGGGGCTGAGCCATGCCGAATTCGGCCCCTGGGGTCTCAGGCGCGAATACGTGGTGATCGACGAAACGGCGATCTGGAAGCAGATCCTGATGCACACCGGGTGACGGGAATGATGACGCCCAAGGACATGGAAGCCAGGATCGTCCGCTACGGCGACCTCGTACCCTGCAAGACCGCCTTCATCGACGCGCACACGCCGGGCTCCGACCGCAAGGAGAACTTTACGATCATCGGCGGCGGGGTGTCGGAAAGCCCGGACCAGCACGTGCACATCAAGGAGACGCCTGGCTTCAACATCGGCGCGGCCGGCCAGCCGCCCCATTGCCGCAACTCGCTGCATTCCCACCGCACCGCGGAGGTGTTCTACGTGCAGTCCGGCCGCTGGCGGTTCTTCTGGGGCCTGCATGGCACCGCCGGCGAGGTGGTGCTGGAGGAAGGCGACCTCTTCAACATCCCCACCGGCATCTTCCGCGGCTTCGAGAATGTCGGCACCGAATACGGGATCATCATGGCCATCCTCGGCGGCGACGATGCCGGCGGCGGCGTCATCTGGGCGCCGCATGTGATCGAGGAGGCCCGGGCCCACGGCCTGGTGCTGGCCGAGACCGGCCGACTCTACGACACCAAGAAGGGCGAGCACCTGCCCGACGGCGTGTCGCCCATGCCGCTGCTGACCGCCGACGAGCTCGAGGCATTCCCGGAGGTCCCGGCGACCGCGGTCGTGCCCGGCTACATCCGCCGCTACCTGGACATGAAGGCGATGTCGGCCCGCCACCCGGTGCAGGTCATCGGCGGCTCCAACGGTGCCATGATCTACGACCGGCCCGGCTTCGAGGTCGACTTCCTGCAGGGCGGCCATGAGGGCGAAGGGACGCCCTACACCACCGACCGCCATGAGGTGCTGCTGGTCCATCGTGGCCATTGGCGACTGGAATGGCCGGGCGGCGCCGCGACCCTGGCGCCCGGCGACACCTGCGCCGTGCCGCCGGGTTTGGAGCGGTCGCTGAAACCGACGATGACCGGCGAGACCGCCCTGTTCCTGGTGCGCAACACCGACGACCCGGCGGGACCCACCGCCGGCCGTCCGAACTAGACGATCGCGCGGCCGACACCGCGCGGATGGGCAATGCGGACAAAACACCAATCGTCCGCGAAACGAAGGGAGGAGAACATGACGACATTCACACGGCGCGCCCTGGGTGCGCTCGGGCTCGGGGCGGCATTGCTGACCGCCGCGCCTGCCATGGCGGAGGACCCGCCCTACGGCCTGTTGCCGGGCAAGCCCTATGACGGCACCACCATCAACGTGCTGGCGGTGGTCACGCCGCAGTTCACCGGCATCGCCCTGCGCGATCAGGAGTTCACCGAATTGACCGGCATCGAGGTCGAGTGGACGGAAGTGCCGTTTACCGCCCTGCAGGAAAAGGTCGCTTCGGTCGGCATCGCCGCCAACGGCAATTTCGACGTGGTCAACTACCTGGATTCCTGGGGGCCGGCCAACTCCGACTGGCTGCTCACCATCGACGATTTGCTGGAGCGCGACGGCATTTCGATGGACCGCTATCCGCCGGCCTTCGCCCGCTCGGCCATGTTCGAGGGCGAGGTGAAGGGCTTCCCGCTGCGGGCCCATCCCCAGCTCATGTTCTATCGCAAGGACATCTTCGACGATCTCGGCCTGGACGCACCGGCGACCTGGGACGACGTCGTCTCCGCCGGCGAGGCGATCCGCGCTTCCGGGCTGGATGTCGACCCGCTGGCGCTCTACTACGGCGCCGACGGCAACCGCCAGAACCTGTTCATCTGGCTGAACTTCCTCTGGGGAGCGGGGGCCGACGTCTTCACCGACGACTGGCAGCCGGGCTGGACCACGCCCGAGGCGATCCAGGCGACCAAGGACTACGTCGCCCTGCACACCGAACACGGCGTCACCGCGCCGTCGGCCGTGAGCTGGGTCGAGCAGGAGGCCCGCATCGCCTTCCAGCAGGGCAAGGCGGCGATGATGCCGGTCTGGTGGTGGGCCTACTCACCGATGACCAATCCGGACAGTTCGACGCTGAGCAAGGAGCAGGTCGGGTTCGCCGGCATGCCGACCTATGGCGACAGCGATGTGGCGCGCACCTATGCGATCTCGATGCCGTATTCGATCTCCAGCTATTCGCAGCACCAGGATGCGTCCTGGGAGTTCCTGAAATGGCTGTCCAATCCGGACCTTGAGAAGCGCAACGCCACCGAGCGCGAAGTGGCGGGCACCACCATCATCAACAATGTGGTGACCCACAACGCCAACCTGACCGACCCGGACGTCAACGCGGCCAACGACAATATCGGCTACGCGGCCTACGACTCCCTGAAGGGGTCCGACATCATGCCGCAGATCGCCGAATGGCCGCAGATCGGCGACCTGCTGAGCCAGGCCATCGCCGAGGCGGTGGCCGGCGGCGATGTCGAGGAGCTGATGACCGACGCCGCCGACCAGGCGACGCGCATCCTGCGCCGCGCTGGATATCGGTAGGTTAGGGATGGCGCCGTCCGCCGAGGGCGGCGCCGGCCTGACCTTGGATCAGACGTCATGTGGGCTGAGACGCACCCCTCACCCTCCCAACGCTTCGCGTCGGGCCCCTCCCTCTCCCGCAAGGGGAGAGGGGTTAATTGCTGCGACGCTGCTTTCTTGCCCCTCTCCCCTTGTGGGAGAGGGAGGGACCCGCGGCGAAGCCGTGGGAGGGTGAGGGGTATCCCTCGGCCAATGCAGATCGCTCGGTGCGCGCGCTGCCCGGCGGCTACGGAACGCTCTTCGGCCATCTCGATCTTGCTGTGTTCACATCCTCCGCCCTGCCATGCGTGACGCGCACATCAAATACATCCTGGTGGCACCTGCCGTGCTGGCGGTGCTGGCGACGGCCGTGTTCCCGGTCATCCAGGGGCTGGCCAACGCCGTCTATTTCGTCAGCACCAAACCGAACCGGCGCAATGGCGAGTTCGTCGGGCTGGAGAATTTCGAGTTCATCTTCACCGATCCCGGCTTCCACGAGGCGGTCTGGGTCACGATCGTCTTTACTGTCTTGTCGGTGATCCTGACCGTCGGGGTGGCGCTGGGCATGGCACTGTTGCTGGCATCGGGCGGGCCGCTCAGGATCGCCATCCGCTCGACCCTGATCCTGCCGTTCGCCATGAGCGCGGCGCTGGTCGGCTACACTTGGCGCTTCATGTTCAACAACGATTTCGGCCTGTTCGCCGAGGCATTGGACTTCGTTCCGGGCCTCGCCGACGCCAACTGGCTGAACGACCGGGTGCTGACCATGGCGGTGCTGATCGCGTCGGACGTCTGGAACTGGGCGCCGTTCCTGTGCCTGGTGCTGATCGGCGGGCTGGCCGCGGTTCCGCAGGAGGCGCAGGAGGCGGCGCGGGTCGATGGGGCCAATGGCTGGCAGGTGTTCCGCGACGTGACCCTGCCGTCGATCCTGCCCGTGCTGATGATCTGCGCCGTGCTGAAAACCATCTTCGCGCTGAAGATGTTCGACCAGATCTACACGCTAACCCAGGGCGCGCCGGGCACCCAGACGCTGGGCTACTACATCTACTACACCGCCCAGAAATACAGCGACGCGTCCGGCGCGGCGACCATGTCGCTGATCCTCATCATCCCGATGGCGGTGATGGCGTGGCTCTACATGCGCCTCGTCTTCCGCAAGGCGTGACGGCCATGGTGCACGGCAATCAAAGGTTCTGGGACTATGGCGCGACGGCGCTGGTGATCCTGTCAGGGGTCTTCGTCCTGCTGCCGATCTTCTGGGTCTTCCTGACCGCCTTCAAATCGGAGATCGATGTCTACGAGTTGTCGCTGGTCTTCAAGCCGACCCTGAAGAATTTCGGTGAGATCTTCACCAACCCGCAATTCGGGCTGGGTGGGGCGCTGGTCAGCTCCTTGATCGTCTCCTTTTCGACCATCGCCATCGGGATCCCGATCTCCACCATGGCCGCCTACAGCTTCGTGCGCTTTCGGATGGTCGGCGGCCGCGCCGCCTTCTTCTCGGTGCTGGCGACCCAGTTCGTTCCGGCGGTGGTGATCATCATCCCGTTCTTCCTGCTGGCCCGGGACTTCGGAATGCTGGACCGGCACCTGACGCTGGTGGTGATCAACCTGGCGATCGTCACGCCGTTCGCGGTGTGGATGATCATGGGCTTCATCGAGGGCATCCCGCTCGACACCGAGGAGTCCGCCATGGTGGACGGCGCCGGCCGTTGGCGGGTGCTGAAGGACATCGTCATCCCGATGGCCGCGCCCGGCATCATCACCTCCGCCATCTTCGCCTTCATCCTGTCGTGGAACGAATTCCTGTTCGCGCTGATGATCTCCCAGCAGGAGATGCGCACCTGGCCGATCACGCTGGCCCTGTTCTCCGACGAGCAGGGGGTGCGCTGGGAATACCTGTCGGCCGCCGGCGTCATCGCCATGGCGCCGATGTTCATCCTCGCCCTGCTGATCCAGAAGCATTTCGTGAAGGGCATGACCATGGGGGCGGTCCGCTGATGTCAACGATCACCTTCGACCATATCGACAAGCACTACGGTGATTTCCACGCCGTGAAGGACTTCCACCTCGACGTCCCGGACGGCGAGTTCCTGGTCCTGCTCGGGCCGTCGGGCTGCGGCAAGACGACGACCATGCGCATGGTCGCGGGGCTGGAGGAAATCTCGAAAGGCGATCTCAGGTTCGACCAAGAGCGGGTCAACGACCTGCTGCCCAAGGACCGCGACATCGCCATGGTGTTCCAGAACTACGGCCTCTATCCGCACATGACGATCCGGGAGAACATCTCCTACCCGCTGCGCCTGCGGAAGATGCCGATCTCCGAGCGCGACGAGCGGGTGGCGCGGGCGGCGGCCCGGGTCGAGTTGACCGAGCTTCTGGACCGGCGACCCAAGGCCCTGTCCGGCGGCCAGCGCCAGCGTGTCGCCCTGGCGCGCGCACTGGTGCGCGAGCCGCGGGTCTTCCTGATGGACGAACCGCTGTCAAACCTGGACGCCAAGCTGCGGGTCTCCATGCGGGCGGAGCTGAAGCACCTGCACCACGAGCTCGGCGTCACCACCATCTACGTCACCCACGACCAGATCGAGGCGATGACCCTGGCGGACCGGGTCGTGGTCATGAGCCATGGCGAGATCATGCAGGTCGGCACCCCGGAAGAGATCTACAACGAGCCGGCCAATCTGTTCGTCGCCGGCTTCATCGGCTCTCCGGCCATGAACCTGATCCACGGCGCCGTCGAGGACGGCGATTTCGTCGCCCCGGGCGTGCGCATCCCCGGCGTTGGCGGCGGCTCCCGCGACAAGGTGGTGCTGGGCGCCCGCTGCGAGGATCTGAGTCTGTGCGCACCGGGCAATGGGGCGCACGTCTCCGGCCCGCTCTTCTCGCTGGAACTGCTCGGCGAGACGACCCAGGCCACTATCCGCCTGCCCAACAAGGACTCCGTCGTCATCAAAGGCTCGAAGGACTACCGCGAGGCCATCGACACGCCGATCGGCGTTCAGTTCGACGTCGCCAAGACCTACTTCTTCGACGGCGGCAGCCAGCAGCGGATAAGTCTGTGATGGTGCGGTCAGCCGCAGCCCCTTCCCTTAGCCGTCATTCCCGCGAAAGCGGGAATCTCGATGGACCTGCGCGCGACCGGCTCGAGATTCCCGCTTTCGCGGGAATGACGGCTCGGGGGATAGGCCTGCCGTTTGCTGCCGCCGCGAGCCACCACACATAGCCTACCGGACTCCGCCAATGACCAAGATCCTCACCACCCATGTCGGATCGCTGCCGCGCAGCCAGCGTACGGTCGATTTCATCTTCGCGCGGGAGCGCGGCGAGCCGGTCGACCGGGCGGCCTTCGACGCCTGCATGGCCGAGGAGTGCGCCGAGACGGTCCGCCGCCAGGTCGAGGCCGGCATCGACATCGTCTCCGACGGCGAGACCTCGAAGATCTCCTACGCCACCTATGTGAAGGACCGCTACACCGGCTTCTCCGGCGACAGCCCGCGCAACCCGCCGGCCGACCTGAAGCAGTTCCCGACCTTCCTGGAGCGGCTGGCCAAGGAAGGCGGTACGCCGCAATACGCACGACCCTGCTGCACCGGGCCGGTGGCGACCAAGGACGACACCGATCTCAAGGCCGACATCGCCAACCTCACGGCCGGCATCGCGGCCCATGGGGCGGGCCGCGGCTTCATGAACGCCGCGTCGCCGGGGGTCATCTCGCTGTTTCTGCCCAACCAGCACTATGCGAGCCGCGAGGACTACCTGGAGGCGCTGGGCGAGGTCATGAAGGGCGAATACGAGGCCATCGTCGCCGCCGGTCTCGACCTGCAGCTCGACTGCCCGGACCTCGCCCTGTCGCGCCACATGCTGTTCTCGAACCTGTCCGACGCGGAATTCGTCAAGATCGCGGAGAGCCACATCGCGGTGCTGAACCACGCGCTCAGGGACATCGACCCGGCGCACATCCGGGTTCATATCTGCTGGGGCAACTACGAAGGCCCACATGTCTGCGACATCGCCATGGACACGGTGTTCGCGACGCTGATGAAGACCCGGGCGCGGCACATCCTGTTCGAGACCTCGAACCCGCGCCACGGCCATGAATGGACCGTGTTCCGCGACCGTCGATCGGAAATCCCCGACGACAAGGTGCTGGTGCCCGGCGTGGTCGACACCACCACCAATTTCGTCGAGCACCCGGAGCTGATCGCCCAGCGCATCACGCGCTTCACCGACATCGTCGGCGCCGACCGGGTGATCGCGGGGTCGGATTGCGGTTTCGGCACCTTCGCCGGTTTCGGCGCCGTCGATCCGGAGATCGCCTACGCCAAGCTCGCGGCCCTGTCCGAAGGCGCGGCGCTGGCCAGCCAGCGGGTGTGACGCCAGACGCCGACGGCACGGTGGCGGTACCCACCCTCCATCGTCATTGCGAGGAGCCGAAGGCGACGCGGCAATCCACTCTCTCGGGCCGCATCAGTGGATTGCTTCGCCTCCGGCTCGCAATGACGAAGGTGGGGAGATTCCGCTGCCGTAGAGTTCCGAAGTGACCCCGCTCCTCCTCATCCCCGGCATGATGTGCGACGCGCGGCTGTTCGCGCCGCAGATCGCCGCCCTGTCCGCCGGTCGCACGATTCAGGTCGCAACGATCACCGATGCCGACTCGATCCCGGAACTGGCCCGCCTCGTACTGGCCGACGCGCCGCCACGCTTCGCGCTGGCCGGCCTGTCGATGGGCGGCATCGTGGCGATGGAGATGCTGCGGCAGGCGCCGGACCGGATCGAGCGGGTCGCCCTGCTCGACACCAACCACCGGGCCGAGACGCCAGACCGTCAGGCCCTGCGCGGCCCGCAGGTCGAGCGGGTGTTCGACGGCGCCCTGCGCCAGGTGCTGATCGAGGAGATGAAGCCGCTCTATCTGGCGCCCGAGAACCGCGACGACGAGACCATCCTGACCTGTGCCCTCGACATGGCTCTGGATCTGGGGCCCGAGGTGTTCGCGCGGCAATCCGAAGCGCTGCGAACCCGGCCGGACCAGAGCGCGGTGCTGGAGGTCGCGGACCTTCCAGCCCTGGTGCTGTGCGGCGAGCACGATCGGCTGTGCCCGTTCGAGCGCCATCGCGAGATGGCAGACCTGCTGCCCCGGTCGCACCTCGTCGTCGTGCCCGGCGCCGGGCATCTCTCCACGCTGGAAAACCCGGCCGCGACGACGGCCGCGCTTGCCGGCTGGCTTGATCGAACCGCTTGAACCGCGTCGGGGCCAGCACGTCCCCCTCACCCTCCCACGGCTTTGCCGCGGGTCCCTCCCTCTCCCCAGGGAGAGGGATTTGTCAGGAACATCCTTCGATTCCCCTCTCCTTGGGGAGAGGGAGGGACCCACGCGAAGCGTGGGAGGGTGAGGGGGAGCGCCGGAGTTGCCGTAGACTCCGGCTGCGTGAGCCAAGGCCAATGAGATAATGAACCGATGACACCTCATCTCCCCTACATCCTCGACTTGCTCGGCGTCGCCGTCTTCGCGATCTCCGGCAGCCTGGTCGCCAGCCGACAGCAGCTCGACCTGATCGGCTTCGGACTGCTGGCCTCGCTGACCGGCATCGGTGGCGGCACCTTGCGGGACCTGATCATCGGCCGGCCGGTCTTCTGGATTGCGGACCAGACCTATCTGATCGTCTGCCTGGCCGCGGCCCTGGCGGTCTACCTGTTCGGCCCGTTGATCCAGCGGCGCTACATCGTGCTGCTGTGGTGCGACGCGGTCGGCCTCGCCGCATACGGGGTCCTCGGCGCCCATATCGCGCGAATTGAAGGACTCGGCGCCGTACCGGCCTTGATCATGGGCGTGATGACCGCCACCTTCGGCGGCCTCGCCCGCGACATCGTCGGCGGCGAGACGCCCCTGTTCCTGAAACAGGAGGTCTATGTCACCGCCGCACTGGCCTCGGCCTGCGCCTATGTCGGCCTGACCGCACTCAACGTCCCGTTGCTCTGGGCCACCTTGATCAGCATTCCCGTCGGCTTCCTGGTGCGGGCCGGCGGCATCGCCTTCAACTGGACCTTGCCCCGCTATAGGCCACGAGGCGGCCGGCCATACTGACTTCGACGTCCAGTCCGATGTCCAGGCCGGTGACGCTATGCGTCAGCCAGCCGAGGGAAAGGATGTCCACGCCGGTCGCGGCGTAAGTCCGGACCGCGTCGGGGCGGATTCCGCCGGACGCCTCCGTCGTCATCCGGCCGCCAACCCGCCGCACCGCTTCGGCGACCGTCTCAGGGTCCATGTTGTCCAGCAGGACGGCGTCGACGCCGGAGGGGATCACCATGTCGAGTTGGTCCAGGGTGTCGACCTCCACCTCGATCCGCATCATGTGGCCGGTCGCCGCCTTGGCGCGGTCGATGGCCTGCTCCACGCCGCCGGCGGCGGCGATGTGGTTGTCCTTGATCAGGATGCCGTCCGACAGGCCGAAGCGGTGGTCGATGCCGCCGCCGACCCGGACCGCGTATTTCTCCAGCGCCCGCAGGCCGGGCGTGGTCTTGCGGGTGCAGGCGATGCGCGCCGGGTAGGGCCCGACATCGGCGACCGCGGCCCGGGTCGCGGTGGCGATCCCCGACAGCCGGGTCAGGATGTTGAGCGCGGTGCGCTCGGCGGTGAGGATGGCGCGCGCCGGCCCAGTGAGATGCGCAATCGTGGCACCGGCGGCGACATCGGCCCCGTCGCCGTGCACCACGTCGATGTCGATCGACGGGTCGAGCGCGCGGAACGCCTCGATGGCCGCCGGCAGCCCCGCGACCCGGCCCGGCGCCCGGGCCGCCAGCCGCGCATCGATGCGCAGATCCGGCGGCACCGTCGCCTTGCTGGTCACATCGCCGGCCTGTCCGAGGTCTTCGGCAAGCGCCGTCTCCACCATCGGCCGGTACAACATCGGTTCCAATGTCGGGAACAGGGTCTTTGTCATGACGGTCTTTCCTTGGGATTTCTTTGCTTCAGACGGCCAATTCCGCGGCTGCGGTCTCGGCGAGATCGTCGGCGATCAGCACCTGGTGCCTGGCCCAGTCGCGGCGCATTCGCGGCGTGTCGGATCGGTAATGAGCGCCCCGGCTCTCCGGTCGCCGGGAGGCCGCCAGCGTGATCAGCCGCGCCGCCGGCAGCATGTTGCGCAGGTCGCTCCAACGGCGGATCGCATCGAAATCCGGCCGGTCGTCGGCCACGGTCCGGACCGGCAGCGAGTCGAATTGCGCCTGCAGGGCTTCCAGCGCGACCAGGGCGCGGGACAGGCTCCTGGCGTCGCGCACCAGCCCGACATGGCGCGACATCGTGGCGCGCAGGCTGGTCCTGAGGATGGGAAACGCCTCCCGCACCTCGGGAAGGGCCGGCGATAGCGCGCCCGTCGCGGCTGCCGGACCGGCGGAAGGTCCGGCCGCCTTCACATCCGCCGCCACCCGCCGCGCGAAGACCAGCGCCTCGAGCAGGGAATTGCTGGCGAGACGGTTGGCGCCATGCACGCCGGTGGCCGCCGCTTCGCCGCAGGCCCACAGCCCGTCGATCGAGGACCGGCCGCGCGGATCGGTGAGGATCCCGCCCATGTGGTAATGCGCCGCCGGCGCCACCGGTACGGGGCCGGCTTCCGGATCGAAGCCGGCGGTGCGGCAGGCCTCCATTGCCTGGGGAAAGGCGTCCACCCCGCGCCGGGCGATCACCGGGCGCAGGTCGAGATAGACCGGCTCGCCGGCCGCACGCCGGTTCCAGATGGTCCGGGCCACCACGTCCCGGGGTGCGAGATCGCCCAGCGGATGCGCGCCGCGCATGATCGGGCGTCCGCGCCGGTCGACCAGCCGCGCCCCCGCGCCCCGCAGCGCCTCGGTCAACAGCGTCATCTGGCCATTGCCGGCCTTGGTCGCCGGCGCCAGCGCCGTGGGGTGGAACTGGACGAATTCCAGATCGGCCAGCCTCGCGCCGGCCCGGGCCGCGATCGCGGCGCCGTCGGCCGTCGATTCCTCCGGATTGGTGGTCTCGGCCCACAATGCCCCGGCGCCGCCGGTCGCCAGCACCACCGCCGGGCTGCGCAGCACCGACCACCCCGTCTCGCGGCCATAGGCCAGCAAGCCGGCCACCCGGCCATCCTCGACCAGCAGATCCACGGCCAGCATGTCGGATGCGATTTCGATCGACGGGGTCGCGGCAGCCTGGGTCAGCAGCGTTGACACCAGCGCCTGGCCGGTCGCATCGCCGCCGGCGTGAACGATGCGGTCGGTCGAATGCGCCGCCTCCCGGCCCAGCGAGACACCGCCCGCCGCATCCCGGTCGGCCGGAAAGCCGTCCGACAGCAGGTCGGTGACTGCGTCGACACCGTCGCGCACGAAGTCCTCGACCCGGTCGCCGTCGGCCAAGCCGGCGCCGGCCGAGAGCGTGTCGGCGGCGTGCCGTCCTGGACTGTCCGAAGCGCCAAGCGCGGCGGCGATCCCGCCCTGGGCGAGCCGGCTCGACCCGCTGGCGGGAAGCGCCGTCTTGGTCAGGACGACGACGGGCATCGGCGCCAGTGCCAGGGCGCAGGCCAGCCCCGCGGCACCGGTCCCGACGACGATCGCGGGGACTTCTCGGTTTGGAATGGGGGTCGCGGCACTCATACCGGCCGTCCCGGGCCGCGCCCGACCGCCAGCATGCGCTCGACCGCTGCACGGGCCCGGTCGGCCACATCCGCCGCCACCTCGACCGCCGGCTCGAGGGTCTCAAGCGACGCCAGGATCTTCTCCAGCGTGATCCGCTTCATGTGCGGGCAGAGATTGCAGGGCCGGACGAACTCGACATCGTCCAAACCGGCGGCGACGTTGTCGCTCATTGAGCATTCGGTCAGCATCAGCACCTGCGGCGGCCGCCGGGTCGTCACGAAATCGACCATCTGGGCGGTGGAGCCGACGAAATCGGCGGCCTCCAGCACGTCGGGCGGGCATTCCGGATGGGCGATCACCGCCAGCCCGTCGATGCCCCGCCGGTAGCGCCGGATCTCGTCGCCGGTGAAGCGCTCATGCACCTCGCAGTGCCCGTGCCAGGCGATGATCTCCACATCGGTCTGGGTGGCGACGTATTTCGCCAGGTATTCGTCCGGGATGAAGATCACCCGATCGCTGCCGAGGGATTCGACCACCGCCACCGCGTTGCCCGACGTGCAGCAGATGTCGGATTCCGCCTTCACCTCGGCGGAGGTGTTCACATAGGTGACGACCGGCACGCCCGGATAGGCTTCGCGCAGTCGGCGCACATCCGCCCCGGTGATCGACGACGCGAGCGAGCAGCCCGCCCTCAGATCGGGGATCAGCACGGTCTTGCCCGGATTGAGCAGCTTCGCCGTCTCGGCCATGAAATGCACCCCGGCCATGACGATCACGTCGGCATCGGTCTCCGCCGCCCGCCGCGCCAGGGCAAGTGAATCCCCGACGATGTCGGCGACGCCGTGGAAGATCTCCGGCGTCTGATAGTTGTGCGCCAGGATCACCGCGTTGCGCTGGCGCTTCAGCCGGTTGATGGCGGCGATCTGCGGCGCGTGGATCGACCATTCGATCGCGGGGATCACCCGCTTAACCCGCTCATAGAGCGGCGCGGTCTCCGCAAGCGCGACGTCCAGACTGGGAAGCGATTCGGGCATGCCGATCTCCTCGGGATGGAAGCTGATTTAATGCTCAAGTTGAGTATATATTATACTCGATGTGAGCATAATCAAGGGGCAGGTTTGTCACTCAGATCCGTCATTGCGAGGAGCCGCAGGCGACGCGGCAATCCACTGTCGACGGATGCAGTGGATTGCCGCGTCGTTCCGCTCCTCGCAATGACGATGGGGCGGGGGCGGCCTACTCCGCGGCGCGGGCGCCGGGCAGGCCGACGCCGACGGCGGCGCGTTCTAGGATCACGTCGCGGCGGAAGCGATAGAGTTCCGCCGGGCGTCCGCGGCCGGCACTTTCCATGCGGCCGGTGGCCTCGACCAGGTCGCCGGCCGCCACCATGCGGCGGAAATTCTGCTTGTGCAGCCGGGTGCCGGCGATGGCCTCGGCGACGCGTTGGAGCTGCAGCAGGGTAAAGTCTTCCGGCAGCAGCTCGAACACGACCGGCCGATAGGCCAGCTTGCCGCGGATGCGGCCCAGCGCGCTGGCCAGGATACGCCGATTGTCCAAGGCCATGGGCGGGCCGAGCGACCGCACCGTGTCTCCGGCGGGTGTTTCGGGGTCATCGCCCTGCTCATCGCCAAGCGCCACCCGATCGCGATGGGCCTCCGGCACCAGCCCGGCCTCGTAGAGCAGTTCATAGCGTTCCAGGGTGCGCGTGCGGTCGTATTCCGACGCACCGTCGAGGCCGAAGCAGAGGCATACCCGGTCTTCCCGCTCGGCACGCCCAGCCCGGCCGCCGCCCTGACGGATCCACCGGCGCAGCGCCGGCCGGATCGATCGGGCCATGATCTCCGGCTCGCCGTCGCGCCAATCCTCCCAGGGCAGGTAGCTGTACCAGTCATGCCAATGGGCGTCGCCGCTGCCGGCGACCGGCGTCTCGTGGGTCAACGCCAGATAGGCGACCGAGACCACGCGCGGCCCGCCGCGCAGCTCCTGCAGGTCCCGGTACTGGTTGCCGAAGGTGTAGAGCTGCTCGACATAGTGCAGGCCGAGCCCGGTCTGCTCCTCGACCCAATGCCGCAGCCCGAGCTCCAGCGTGCGATGCTGCCCCGGCTCGAAAGGGCCGAAGGGCAGGGCGTCGATCCCATCGCCATCGGCGCCGGCCGAGACCTGCTGCGCCGCCGTCGCCAGCGGATGCCGCATCCGCCGCACCACCAGCACCCGCGGCACCTCCTGCGTCACCGCCAGGATGACGGCGGTCAGTCCGACTGTGATGTCCTGCGCGTCCATGCCGCTGCCTTGTCCGATCACAGCCCCTTATACCGCAGAACCGGCCCCCGTTTCGGTCTCCGGAGCGGCCCCGCCAAGGCTCTCCAGCGCCATCCGGGCGGCGGTCTTGGCTGGCTCGATGTCGACGATCCGGCAATCGGGCACCGCCAGGGAGCGGTCGAAGGTCTCGAACAGCAGCGGGTGCAGCCGGGCCGCGCCGCCGGCCAGCACGACCGGCCGCAGGCCGACGCGGTCGATCAGCGCCAGCGCCGGCTCGGACAAGGCCCGGCCGGCGGCGGCGATGATCCCGGTCGCCGTCGGATCGCCGGCCTCCGCCGCCGTCGCGACGGCGGGCGCCAGGGAGGCGAGGCGGTGCCGGGAGTCGGTGTAGGCGAAGCCGCGGATGGTCTCCCAATCCCGGCCGCCGATCCGGTCGAGCAGTGCGTCAGCCAGCGCACCGGTCGGCATGCCGCCGGTCGCATCCACGCGCCGCATCAGCCAGCGCAGCGCCCGCTGGCCGATCCAGAAACCGGAGCCGGCATCGTCGATCAGCCAGCCATGGCCGCCGGCCCGCACGGTCTGGCCGGCGCCGTCGACATGGCAGGCGGCGCTGCCTGTCCCGGCATAGACCAGGATGCCCTCGCCCGGCCGGAACGCCGCGTGATAGGCCAGCCAGAGATCATCGCGCACGATGATGCGGTCGACCGGCACGGCGAGCAGCGCGGCCAGCGTGTCCGCCAGCACCCGGCCCTCCGGCCCGTCCGGCGACAGCCCCGTCACACCGGCGACAACCGCCTCGATCTTGGTACCGGCGGCACCGATCTCCTGGCCCAGCGCGCGGAGCGCGGCCATGGCCGCCTCGCGCTCGTTCGGATCGAAGATGTGGCCGGACAGGCGCGGGCCGGTTCCCGCTGCAAGAGCCTTTCCGGCCGCATCCAGCAGGTGCCAGCGGCTGCCGCCGCCACCGCAGTCGAGGCCGAGCGACGTCACGGGGCGTCCCCACCGGGGCAGGCGGCGGCGAAGCGCCGGGTGATCTCGCGCGGATTGGTGATGGCGGTCCCGACGACCACGGCATGGGCGCCGGCGGCAAATGCCGCCCGCACGTCGTCCGGCGTTCCGTAGCGCCCTTCGGCCACCACCGGCGCCGGCATGCGGGCGGCAAGGGACCGCACCAGATCGATGTCCGGCCCGGGCCCGGCCGGCGTGTCGCCGGCATAGCCCGCCAGGGTGGTCGCCAGATAATCGGCGCCGGCCTCAACGGCCATCTCCGCATCCTCCTCGGTGGCAATGTCGGCCAAGACCGGCCGCCCGAGTTCCTCCTTTATGTACCGGATCAGCGCATCGGGCGAGGGTCCTGTGCGCGGCCGCCGGGTCGCATCCAGCGCGACGAGGTCCGCGCCGGCCTCCGCCGCTTCGCTGGCCGCGGCGGCGTCCGGCGTGATGTAGACCGCCTCGTCGTCGCGCCAGCGCTTGACCAGTCCGATCAGCGGCAGCGCCGTCACCAGCCGGATCGCGGCGATGTCGGCGCCGCCATTGGCCCGGATCGCAACCGCGCCGCCCTGTTCGGCGGCCCGCGCCATGGCGGCCATGAACTGCGGTCCGTGCAGCGGGTTGTCCTCCCGCGCCTGGCACGACACGACGAGGCCGCCCCTGGGGATGGCCGCACTCATTTGACGGCGCCCGAGGTGAGCCCGGCGATGAATTGCCGCGACAGGATCAGGTAGACCACGATGATCGGCAGCGCCGACAGCGTCAGACCGGCGAACAGGGCGCCCCAATCGGTGCTGAACTCGCCCATGAAGACGGTCAGGCCCTGGGGCAGGGTCTTGCGACCGTCGGTATGGATGAACACCAGCGGGAAGAAGAAATCGTTCCAGATCGGCACCGCGTTGTGGATGGCGGCGATCACCATGGCCGGCCGGGTCAGGGGCAGCATGATCGACAGCATGATGCGCGGCTCGCTGGCGCCATCCATGCGGGCGGCATCCTCCAGCTCCTGCGGCAGGGTGCGGATGAAGCCGGTCATGATGAACACGGTCGAAGGCAGGCCCATGGCCGTGTAGAGCAGGATCAGGCTGAGCCGGGTGTCGAGCAGCCCCATCTCGCGGAACTGGATGAACAGCGGAATGATCGCCAGCTTCAGCGGCACCATCAGGCCCGACAGGAAGAACAGGAAGATGAAGGCCGCGCCGGGGAATCGATACCGGCCCAGCGCGTACGCCGCCATGCTGCCCAGGGTCAGGATCGACAGGATCGAGAGCCCGGTGACCAGGACGGAATTCGCCATATAGGTCGGGAAGCTGGTCTCGGTCAGGATGCGGGCGAAATTGCCGAGCTCACGGAAATCGGGGATGGAGAACGGGCTGTTGTAGATCTCCGCGGTCGGCTTGAAGGCGGAGAGCACCATCACCAGGATCGGGTAGAGCATCAGCAGCGAGTTGCCGATCAGCAGCACCTGCACCAGCCCGGCCCGCAGGCGCTGCCCGGCCAGGTTCGGCACGGCCCGTACGGGCTGCCCGGCGCCGGCATAGGCGACGCTCACAGCTCGACCTCCCGGCGCCTGAGATAAAGGACCCAGGCGGTGGCGACCACCAGGACGAAGGCGAAGATGAGCACGGCGAGCGCGCTGCCCTTGCCGAAATCCTGCAGCCCGGCGCTCTGATTTCCAAAGGCCGTCCTGTAGAAATACAGCCCCAGCACATCCGTCGAGCCGAAGGGCGAGCCGTCCAGCCCGGCCATGATGTAAGGCAATTCAAACCAGTTGAAGGCGCCGATGAAGGTCAGCACGAAGATGATCGTCGTGCTGGGCGCGGCCAGCGGCCAGATCACGTAGCGGATCATGCCCCAGGCCCCCGCACCCTCCAGCTTTGCCGCATCGATCAAATCGTCGGAGATGCGCTGCATGCCGGTCAGGTAGATCAGCGTCGGGAAGCCCACGAAGTGCCAGGCATTGGCGAAGATCAGCGAGCCCAGCGCGGTGCGCGGATCGCCGAGCCAGGGCAGTGCCAGGGCATCGAGCCCGACGGCCAGCAGCGCCTGGTTCACGATGCCGAACAGCGGGTGCAGGAACAGCTTCCACAGGAATCCGACGATCACCGTCGACAGGATGACCGGCAGGAAGACCGCGTTGCGGTGGAAACGGTATCCGAACGGCCGACGGAAGATCGCATAGGCCAGGAAGAACCCGGTCGCGTTCTGCACCACCATGATGGCGACGAAGACGATGACGTTGTGCCGGAAGGCGTTCCAGGTCCAGTCGCTGAACGGCTCCTGGAACAGGATCTGCCGGAAATTCTCCAGCCAGACGAAGTCGCCCCGCGCCAGCCCGTTCCAGTCGTACAGGCTGTAGGCCAGCGCGCTGACCATCGGCACCGCGACGAACATCACCATCACCGCCATCGGGGGCACGACCAGGAACGCGATCCAGGCGCCCCGGATCAGGCGGTGGCGGCTGGGCATGGCGGCGGCCGTCAGCCTTCGGTCGCTTCGGCCGCCGCCGGGCCGGTCACTTGCGGAACGGCTCGTGATAGGTGGCGATGCCCTCGGTCACCACGGCGGCGACGTCTTCAGGCGTCGCCTCGCCGGCCATCATCTTCTGCACCGCGGCCTGCAGCAGGGTCGATCCGCTGGGCTCCTCGTAGCGGAAATGCACCAGCATCAGGTAGGAGGCCGAACTCTGGTTGAACTCGGCGATCTTGCTCAGCAGCGGGTCGTCGAAGGTCACGCCGGGGATCGGCGAGATGTTGCCCAGCAGCGAGACCAGCTTGTCGCCGAACGGCTTCGACGCGGCATAGTTCAGGAAGGCCAGCGCCGCTTCCGCATTCGGCGAGTTGGCGTTGATGGCATAGCCGCCGTCGAAGAAGGTGGAGACCAGCCGCGGATCCCCGGCCGCCGGTGCGGGGCTCGGCATGATGTCGAAGTTGAGGTCCGGGTTCTGCCGCCGGAAATTGGCGATCTCCCACGATCCGCCGGCGAACATCGCGGCCCGGCCGGTCAGGAAGAGCTGCTGGGCGCTGCCATAGTCGATGCCGGTAAAGCCGGTCGGCAGGTAATCGCGGATCTCCAGCAGCTTCTCCAGGGCGCCGACGAAACGGGCATCCTCGAAGGTGGCGGTGCCGGCGACGATGTCGGCCTCGAACTCAGCACCGTAGAAGCTCGGCACGACGGTGCCGACCAGGATCTCGTTCTGCCAGGCCGTCGCCGTGCCGTTGGCCATCGGGATCACCCCGGCATCCTTCAGCGCCGACAGGGTCGCCAGGAATTCGTTCCAATCCTCCGGCGCCTCCAGCCCGTTCTCGGCCAGGATGTCGGTGTTGTAGTAGATCACCAGGGTCTGCGACGCGAAGGGCACGGCGTAGAGTTGGCCGTCCGAGCGCATGGTCTCGGCCTGGATCGCGGCGTCGGGGAAGCCGGCCAGCGCCGGCACCTCGCCATCGGCGATGGGCCGCAGATAGCCGGGGGCCGCCACCGCCTCCATGGCGCCATAGGCGCGCACATGGGCGATATCCGGACCGCCGCCGCCGGCCAGCGCGGTCGACAGCACTGTTGCGTAGCTCTGCGCCTCAAAGGCCTCGAAGGTCACCGTGGTGCCGGGATTGGCCGCCTGGAAATCGGCGATGATCTCCTCATAGGCGGCCTTGTCCTCCTGCCGCCAGCTCCAGAACGTCAGGTCCGCCGCCTGGGCGACGCCGCCGCCCAGGGTCAGCCCGGCCACGGCCGCGGCCATCCAAATCTTAGATCTCATTGCTGTCCTCCCGTCGCTCCGGCCGGCGTCCTTGCGGCCGTTCGTGGAAGGATATGGGATTTCTCCGCCGTGCATAAGGGCATCGGCCCTGAGCGGTGCTAGCGCTGGTAGTCCCCGACCAGCAGGCGATAGGGCGGAACGTCCTCCTCGATCTCGGGAAACCGGCCGACGGGCTCGTGGAAGCGGTTGTCGGCGGCATCGTCATTGACCACAGAGACCTCGCCGAACAGCACCCGGCCGTCATGGCCCCAGAGCCGGTGGTAGCAATAGGGCATCAGGGTGATGCTCTCGCCGGTGCCCAGCAGCACGGTCTCGCCGGCGGCGACGGTCCGGCGCACGCCGTCCATGCTGACGGTCACGTCGGTGTCGGCAAACGATCCGTCCTCGGCCGCATTGTGCAACTGGACGGCCAGCGTGCCGCCGCCGCGATTGATGATGTCCTCCACCTTGACCCAGTGGTGGTGGGACGGACAGTCCTGATCCTTCTCGATGACCGCGATCTTCTCGCAATAGGTCTTGCCGGTCCCGGTCTTCACGTTCTCCGGCGATCCGTTGCGGATGGTGAACAGCACCAGCCCGCTGCGCCGGAAATCACCGCGCCCGAAATCGGTGATGTCCCAGCCAAGCCGGTGGTCGATGATCTCGGCGATCTCATCGCCTTTGCCGTCCCAATCGGCCGGGCCCCAACGCGCGAAGGGCGGCAGGTGGAAATTCTGTTCCGCCAGGAACGCCTCGGTGTCGCGCATGATGGCGTTGATCTGCGAGCGTTTCATCGCGGCCTCCCCCTGGGTCATGCCGGCCACAGGAAAACCATAAGCGGCCGCCAGTCTCCGCCGCATCATAGCCCAACACGGTGCTTCTCCGCGTGATCACGGGGCGTCGGATCAGCCGTTCCGCCATCTCCCGCCGGCTGTCGCGAAATCGCAACATTCCGGGCGTATTATCACCATCGCTGGCATGTTCGCTTACATTGCGCAACAAATGTGCGGTTGTACCTCACCTGGCCTTTGACTAGCATTCGCCCGCCGCTCACAGCCGATGGCTGCGCTGCCGCGATTCGCCGGGGCCAGCCGCGCAACGGAGTTCTCCCACATGGCACAGATTTCCGCCGCGTCCGAGCCGGCCCGTCCGGCTGCCTCCCCGGACCGCGACTCGCTGATTCGGCGATTCCAGGCGGTGCGCGCCGACACCGAGGCCCTGACCGCCAATCTGGCGCCGGAGGACCAGGTGGTTCAGTCGATGGAGGACGCCAGCCCGAGCAAGTGGCACCTGGCGCATACCAGCTGGTTCTTCGAGACTTTCATCCTGGCGGAGTTCGCCGGCGGTTACCGCCCGTTCAGCGCCGAGTTCGCCTTCCTGTTCAACTCCTATTACGAGACCGCCGGCCCGCGGCACGCCCGGCCCCGCCGCGGCATGGTGACGCGGCCATCGGTCAACGAGACCATGGTCTATCGCGGGCATGTCACGGCGGCGATGTCGGAACTCATGCTGGGCGCCAGTACGGCCGACTGGCCGGCAATCGCCGCACTGGTGGAGCTGGGCATCAACCATGAGCAGCAGCACCAGGAGTTGCTGTTGACCGACATCCTGCACGCCTTCTCCTGCAATCCGATCCGGCCGGCCTTTGGCCCATACCGCCCGGCGGCGGCCGGCGACCAGGGCCTGCTGACCTGGACCGCCTTCGACGGCGGGATCCGGGAGATCGGCCACCAGGGGTCCGGCTATTCCTTCGACAATGAGGGGCCGCGCCACGAGGTGCTGCTGCGCCCGTTCCGGCTGGCCGATCGGCTGGTGACCAACGCCGAATGGATCGCCTTCATCGAGGATGGCGGCTATGGCGTGCCACAGCTCTGGCTCTCGGACGGTTGGGCGACGGTGCAGCGAGAGGGCTGGCAGGCGCCGGGCTATTGGGAGCGGGACGAGGATGGCTGGCAGTCCATGACCCTGGCCGGCATGCGCCCCGTGGAGGCCGACGCGCCGGTCTGCCATGTCAGCTTCTACGAGGCCGAGGCCTTCGCCCGCTGGGCCGGATACCGGCTGCCCACTGAGGCCGAATGGGAGGTCGCGGCCGAAGGCATACCGGTGGACGGCAACTTCGCTCCCGGCGGCCTGCTGCGGCCGCTGCCGGATACCGGCGGCACGGGCCTGCGCCAGATGTATGGCGAGGTCTGGCAATGGACCCAGACGCCCTACGGGCCCTATCCCGGCTTCCAGCCGCCCGAGGGCGCGATCGGCGAATACAACGGCAAGTTCATGTGCAACCAGATGGTCCTGCGCGGCGGCTCCTGCGCCACCCCGGCCGGCCATACGCGGGCCACCTACCGCAACTTCTTCTACCCGCATCAGCGTTGGCAGTTCATGGGGCTGCGCCTGGCGGAGGACGCATGATGGGCGGCGCGCCGGCGATCGATCTCGGGCCGCTGCGGGGCTTTCACGACCTGGAACCGGCGGTGGAGGAGTTCCGCGCCGCCGTGTGGGACGGCCTGGCCGGGCCGCAGAAGCGCATCCCGGCCAAGTTCTTCTACGACGCCAAGGGTTCGCGGCTGTTCGACACCATCTGCGGCCTGCCGGAGTATTATCCGACCCGGACCGAGATTGGCATCCTGAGCCGCTTTGCCGGCGAGATCGCCCAGGCGATCGGCCCGGACGCCACGCTGGTCGAGTTCGGCAGCGGCTCCAGCGTCAAGATCCGCATCCTGCTGGACGCGCTGTCGACCCTGGCCGCCTATGTGCCCATCGACATCTCCCGCGACCATCTGGTCGCCGCCGCCCGGGCCCTGGCCGATGATTATGACGGCCTGGCGGTGGTGCCGGTCTGCGCCGATTACAGCGGACCGGTGGTGCTGCCGCCGGGCGTGTCGCGCCACCGGCTGGCGGGGTTTTTCCCCGGCTCGACCATCGGCAATTTCGCCCCGACCCAGGCGGCCGCCTTCCTGAAGCAGGTCGCGTCGCTGCTCGGCACCGGCGGCGGCCTGTTGATCGGGGTCGACCTGCAGAAGGACGAGGCAATCCTGAACGCCGCCTACAACGACAGCCAGGGCGTCACGGCGGCCTTCAACCTGAACCTGCTGGCCCGCATCAACCGCGAGCTGGACGGCGACTTCGACCTGGACGGCTTCGCCCATCACGCCTGCTACAACGCCGCGCGCGCCTGCATCGAGATGCACCTGATCAGCCGCCGGCACCAGACGGCATCGGTCGCCGGCCGGACCTTCGAGTTCCAGCACGGCGAGACCATCCACACCGAGGACTCCCACAAATACACGGTGGAGAGCTTCCACGCCCTGGCCGGCGCCGCCGGCTGGCAGGCGGAACGCGTCTGGACCGACCCAGACAAGCTCTTCAGCGTGCACTATCTGGTCGCGGGATAAACCCGGATTGGCCAATTCCACCTCTCCCCTCGCGGGAGAGGTCGGCGAGCGTATGCGAGACGGGTGAGGGGGCGCGCGGCAGCGCCGCGCGACGTTGGTTCCGAAAACCCCTCACCCTCCCACGCTGACGCGCGGGTCCCTCCCTCTCCCACAAGGGGAGAGGGGCAAGTCAGCCAGACCTAGCTCGGCTAGAACGTCGTGTTCAGCGCCTTTGTGAGGAACCGCATCAGCGGGGTGGCGGAGCAGAAGGCGTGCTCGACCCGATCGGCGAAATCGGGTCGCATGGCCTCGGCCGGCTCGCCGTGGTGCATGGCGAAGAAACTCTGGCGCTTGATGTCCTCGATATGCGGGTGGTCCGGGTCGAAGCCCCGGGGCGGGCGCTTCAACCCGTCGCCCTTGACGGCGCCGAAGCAGTCGACCAGCGCCTTGTCCTCGACCACGCCGCGCCAACCGGCGGCATCGTCGGCGATGGCCCGGCGGATGCGCTCAAGCTCGGGCTTCGGCGGCTTCCAGGTGCCGCCGCCAAAGACCACGCCGTCGGGCGCCATATGCACGTAGAAGCCCGGCGCGTGGACGTCCTTTCCGGCCTCGTGGCGGAACTGGCAGGCGCCGTGCTCCTTATAGGGCCGCTTGTCCTTGGAAAAACGGACGTCGCGGTAGATGCGGAACATAGAGCCGCCATTGGGCCGGGGATCGGCCACGTAGTGCGGCGAAATCTTCGCCAGCCGCGGCCCCATCTCCTCGATGAAGGCACAGATCGGCTCGACCACGGTCTTCTGGTACCGCGGCTTGTTTTCCGTGAACCATTCGCGGTTGTTGTTCTTCGCCAGGTCCGAGAAGAAGGCGAAATAATCCTTGGAAAACCCCGAGAAACCACTCATCCGCATCCTCCGCCGTCAGTGTCGTCAGGAGCCTGGAATCGCGTCCGGCTGGGTCTCGAACGATACCAGTTCCGGGTCGATCCGGTCCCATGGCTGGGCCGTACCGGTAAAGACCACCAGCGTCGGCACGAATTTGCCGGGGTCGTCCAGACTGGCGGCGCGCAGGAACATGTGGTCCGGAAAACCGGTATTGCGCGACAGCACCGGCGAGCCGCAATCCGGGCAGAACCCGCGGCCGACGATGTTGCCGGTGTCGGCCGGCGAGTCCCAATAGCGCACCTCGCCGCGCACCGTCAGCGAGTCCTTCGGCACCATCACATGCGAGGCATGGCCGGTGCCGCTGGCCCGCTGGCAGGCCCGGCATTGGCAGTGGCCGCAAACCATCGGTTCGGAGGGGCTCTCGTAGCGGACGGCGCCACAGGCGCAGCCGCCGGACAGGGCGATGGTCATGGATCGACTCCTCATTGTCGCTGCGAGGCCCAGGCCCTCACCCGGCGGGTCTTCGCCCGCCGCCCTCTCCCAGAGGGAGAGGGACTCAACGCCGCCTCGGTAAACCCTCTCCCCCTGGGAGAGGGTGGTGAGCAACGCGAGCCGGGTGAGGGCTCTCGGCGTCAGCCGTCCTTGCGCTCGTACGTGATGATCGAGATCGCGGCACCGCCGGGATCGGCGATGGTGGCCATGCGGCCGACGCCGGGCACGTCCATGGCCGGCATCAGGAGCTCGCCGCCCTTGGCCTGGGCGGCCTCGATGCGCTTGTCCACGTCATCGACGGTGACATAACTCATCCAGTGGGCCGGCGCGCCCGGGACCGGGTTGGCCATGATGCCGCCGACCGGCGCGCCGCCGGCCTTCAGGATGGTGTAGACGCCGTTCGGCATCTCCATGGCCTCGGTCTCCCAGCCCAGCACCTCGGTGTAGAAGGACTTCGCCGCGTCGGCGTCGGCTGCCCTGAGCTCGCACCAGCTGAAGGCCCCCTGGGTCTGCATCGCATCGCTCATCTGGTCTTCTCCCTTGTGACTCGGATTGAACCCTGCTCGTCGGTTTCGTCCCGGGAGCCGGCGATCGGCTCCGGCGGCAAACGACGCCGATACAGCTAGACGGATTGTCCGGGCCGATCCCGACTCGGCCGGCGAAGATTTATCTGAGCGCCGCCCGTTTTGAGCGCAGGAAGGCCTGCTCGCTGGGGTTCTGGGTCAGCTCCAGCGCCCGGTCATAGGCCGCCTCGGCGTCGTCGACCCGGCCGCATTCGGCCAGCAGTGCGGCCACGGCGCCGTGGAAATACGGGTAGCGCTGCATATCGGCGGAGCCCTCGAGGGTCTTCAGCAGGGCGATGCCGGCCTCCGGCCCATCGGTCTTGGCCACCGCCACGGCCCGGTTCAGGGTGATCACCGGCGAGGACTGGAATTGCTCCAGCGCCGAGTACAGCGTCGCGATCTCCTGCCAGTCGGTCTCCTCCGCGCTGGCGGCGCTGCAATGCACCGCCGCGATCGCCGCCTGGATCTGGTAAGGCCCGGGCCGGCTGCGGCGCAGCGCCCGTTCGGTCAGGGCCCGGCCCTCGGCGATGGCGACGCCGTCCCACAGTCCGCGGTCCTGCAGGTCCAGGGTGACGATGTCGCCGGCCTCGTCCAACCGGGCGCCGCGCCGGGAATGATGCAGCAGCATCAGCGCCAGCAGCCCCTCGACCTCCGGCTCGGCGCGGAACAGTCGCACCAGCAGGCGGCCCAGCCGGATCGCCTCATTGCACAGTTCGGTGCGGATCAGGTTCTCGCCGGCCGAGGCGCTGTAGCCCTCGTTGAAGATCAGGTAGACGACCGCCAGCACGGTGCCCAGGCGCTCCGGCAGCTTGGCCGGCGGCGGCACCTCATAGGGGATGCCGGCAACGCTGATCTTGCGCTTCGCCCGGGTCAGCCGCTGCTCCATGGTGCGCGGCGCGGTCAGGAAGGCGTGGGCGATCTCGTCCACCGACAGGCCGGCCACGGTCTTCAGGGTCAGGGCGATCTGCGCGTCCGGGGCCAGGGCCGGGTGGCAGCAGGTGAAGATCAGCCGCAGCAAGTCGTCTTCGACATGGCCGCGCAGCAGGTCTTCGGGATGGTCGCCCGGCAGGTGCTGCGGGGCGACCGACCGCACCTCCTCCACATGCCGCGCCTCCAGGGAGCGGCGGCGGATCTGATCGACCGTGTGGTTGCGGCCGGTGGTGACCAGCCAGGCGACCGGGTTGTCGGGGACGCCGCGCTTGGGCCAGACCTCCAGCGCCCGGGCGAAGGCCTCCTGCAGCGCGTCCTCGGCCGTGTCGATATTGCCGAGGAGGCGGATCAGGGTGGCGAGCGCCTTGGGTTGCGCCGCCCGCAGGGTTGCCGCTTCGCTCTGCATCGCGGATCAGCGCTGCGGCGGCCCCTCGAAATAGGAGATCGGGCGGATCTCGATGCAGCCATCGCCGACCAGCGGGATGGCCTTGGCGTAGTCGATCGCCTCATCCAGGCTCTCGCACTCCATGACATAGAGCCCCATCAGCTGCTCTTTGGTCTCCGCGAACGGCCCGTCGATGATCGCGGCATTGCCGTTCTCCCACCGCACCGTCGTGGCGGCATCGACCGAGACCAGTTCGTTGGCGGCGCGGAACGCGTCGCTGGCCTTACTGCGCTCCTGCAGCTTGCGATGCCCGGCATAGCAGGCCTGCTGGAGCTCCTCGGTGACGGCCTCGGCGGCCTCCGCCGCCTGGTAGATCAGCATGGTGTACAGCATGGGCGCCCTCCCGCCGGTCCTCTGGTCGACACAGGATAGACGATTGAGCCCGCGGGTTCCCGACAGGACCGCAATGATCGACCACAAAAGAAGACGGCCGCCCGAAGGCGGCCGTTAGTAAAGGCGCCGGCCAGTTGACCCCGGTCCGGCCGGGCCCGTTCAGATTTCTCCCGCCGTCATTTGTTCGGCGATGTAATCGGCCTGACGGATCGCCAGGGTGACGATGGTCAGGGTCGGGTTTTCCGCGGCACCGGTGGTGAACTGGCTGCCGTCGGAGACGAACAGATTGGCGACGTCATGCGCCTGGCCCCAACGGTTCACCACCCCGTCGGCCGGGTTCTCGCTCATCCGGTTGGTGCCGAGATTGTGGGTCGACGGGTAGGGCGGGGTCGGGAATGTCCGCACCGCACCGACCGCGTCATAGACCGCGGCACCCTGCTGATAGGCGTGCTCGCGCATGGCGATGTCGTTGTCATGGTCGGAAAAATGCACGTTGGGAATCGGCAGCCCGTGCTGGTCCTTCAGCTCGGGATGCAGGCTCACCGCGTTGGATTCCTGCGGCATGTCCTCGCCGACCAGCCACATGCCGGCCATGTGGTCGAAGCCTTCCATGGCGCTGGCGAATTCCCGCCCCCAGGCGCCCGGGTCCAGGAACGCCGCCATGAAGGGCAGGCCCAGCGACAGGGTCTCCATCTCGTAGCCGCCGGCGAAACCGCGCGACGGATCATGGATCGACTCGTCCTGGATGATCCCGGCCATGGTGGTGCCGCGATACATGTAGACCGGCTTGTCGAACACCGCGTAGACGCTGCCGGTCATGTGCCGCATGTAATTCTTGCCGACCTGGCCGGAGGAGTTGGCCAGCCCGTCGGGGAACATGGACGAGGCGGAGTTGAGCAGCAGCCGGGGCGACTCGATGGAGTTGCCGGCAACCGCCACGGCCCGCGCCCTCTGGCGCTGGGTGGCGCCCGACGCGTCGACATAGACCACGCCGGTCACCTTGCCGGTGTCGTCATGCTCGATCTGCAGCACCTGGGATTGCGGCCGGACCTCGAGGTGGCCGGTGGCCTCGCCCTTGGGGATCTCGGTGTAGAGCGTCGACCATTTCGCCCCGGACATGCAGCCCTGGAAGCAGAAGCCGATCTGCTGGCAGGCGGCACGCCCGTCGCGGGCCTGCGAGTTGATCGCCATGTTGCCGGTGTGGACCTGCTTGTAGCCGAGCTTCTCGGCGCCCTTGGCCATCACCTTGAAGTTGTTGTTGCCGGGCAGCCGCGGGATGCCGTTGGTGCCGGTCACGCCCATCTTGTCCTCGGCGCGGGCGTAGTAGGGCTCCATCTCGGCCAGGTCGATCGGCCAGTCCAGCAGGTTCGCCCCGGCGATGTCGCCGTAATGGGTGCGGACCTTGAACTCGTGCTCCTGGAAGCGCAGGGATGCGCCGGCCCAGTGCACGGTTGAGCCGCCGACGCCCTTGACGATCCAGGCCGGCAGGTTGGGGAAGTCGCGGGAGACGCGCCAGTCGCCGGACGTCGTGCGGTTGTCCAGCCAGGCGGTCTTGACGAACATCGGCCATTCGTCGTTCTCGAAATCGGCGATCTCGTGCCGGCCGCCGGCCTCCAGGATCACCGTGTCGATGCCCTTCTGGGCCAGCTCGTTGCCCAGGGTTCCGCCGCCGGCGCCGGAGCCGATGATGACGACCACGCTGTCGTCGGTCAGGTCGTAGGGTGCAGTCATGATCCGGCCCTCCTACGCCTGGTCGAGCCAGTCGATGTCGTCGAAGCCGCGGTCGATGTAACCGCCAAATTCAACCGACGAGCCCTCGTATCCGAATTTCGGCCAGACCTCCTTGTTGTTGTAGAGGCCGGTGACCAGGTCGCCGCGGACCTTCTGGAAGAAGGGCGTCGACTGCATGTCGCGCAGGATGGCGACCCGGTCGGCCTCCCAGCCGACCTCGACATAGCGGGACCGGTCGTAGCGGCCGGACGCGGTGGAATCGAGCACGGCGACGCCCTCTTCCAGCATCATCTTCAAGCCGGCATCGTCGGCGGCCGCGGCGTCATAGGGCATGACGGCGGCAACGTAGAAACGGTCGGCGAGCCGGTCGTGCGGATAGACGTCGCGGGCCATCTGGACCAGGGTGGCCATGGTTTCGGGCTTGAGATTGCTGACCTCGACGGCCCAGGCCGCGTTCGGCCCGATGATCGTGGTGCCCGACAGCATCATGGCGCCGAAGGCGGTGGCGCCGCCGGCCGCCAGGAATGTGCGTCTGGGGACCGACGGCCCCTTGTCCAGTTCTCGCATGGTCTCCTCCCTGGTTTCTTGTTGTCGGCCGCCGCTCAGCGGTAGCGGCCATGTTGTTGCAACACCTCGATCTTGTAGCCGTCCGGGTCCTGGACGAAGAAGAAGCGGGCCATCAGCGCGCCGTCGCGGTGGAATTCCTTCACCGGCGCCGGCTCCAGGCCGAGTTCCGAGAAGCGGCGGTGCTCGGCGTCCAAATCGCCGACCGCGACCGCCAGATGGCCGTAGCCGCTGCCATGGGTATAGGGCTCGGTCTCACCGTGGTTGACGGTCAGCTCGACCTCGAAGTCGGCGTCGTCATTGCGCAGATAGACCAGCGTGAATCCGTCGAAGGCGAAACGGTCGGCGATCTCGAGGCCGAAGGCGCGGCGGTAGAACGCCACGGAGCGGTCCTCATCGAGGACGCGAATCATGGTGTGAATGGCCTTGGCCATCGGCACCCTCCCGTTTCGGCGGCGGCGTTTTGCTGATGCCGGTCGGGGCTCGGGCAGAGTCTCGGGGCCGGCGGCCGCTCGTTATCGGGCGGGGCCGGACCGCATCGGGGCCTGGCCACCGCACCGACCGAAAGCCTATCGCTTTCCAGGTGCCAAGTGGTGTTATCCGGATACTACAGGCCGGTGACGATCCGCCCTCGCCGCCGGCCGGAACCGGTCTTTCTAAGCGGCGGCGCTTTCCAGCATCCGCCCCTTGGCTTCGCCGCTCAGATAGATGAGGCAGGCGCAGCGCAGCAGCGATGCGAAGTTGCTGACGTCGCCGTGGATCTCCAGCGCCTCGTCATAGAGCTGCGACAGGAACTTGGACATCGGCAGGTCCTGGGCCGCCGCGATCTCCTCCAGGATGGTCCAGAATTTCGACTCCAGGCGGATGCTGGTGCTGTGGCCGGCGAGGCGAACCGAGCGCGTGTGATAGGCGTAGGTTTCCGGATCCTGTCCCGCGAAGACGTAGCACATGGGTCGGTTTCCTCCTGTTGGTGTTGTTTTTCTTACGTATGCACAATGGTGCACCAGTCGGAGTGCCCGTTGCAAACCTGAAAGCCGGCCGGAGCATGAATCCGCAATAAATATTCCGCGTCGACTGAATGGGGTGTGGCGAACTTTAGATAAATTCTACATAGCAGCGGTGCTGACTGGACCGTTCAACTTGCCGATCCAGGGGTGACACCAAGGCGACGTCGGAGAGGCTTTATGGGCCGTTCGCGAAGTGTCGGACCGCAAGCCGCCACGCGGTCGTCCCGCGGTGCCCCTCCGACATTCCTGCTTGCCGCGCCGGCCCGGTCGCGCTTATGAACCTGTCCCTGCAAAAGCCGGCCTGGACCGGGACAAGAGCAGGGGGACGCTATGAGTGGGGCGGATACGGCGTGGATGCTCACATCCACGGTGCTGGTGCTGTTCATGACATTGCCGGGATTGGCGCTGTTCTATGCCGGGCTGGTGCGGGCGTCGAACGTGCTGTCGGTGCTGATGCACTGCTTCGCGCTGGCCTGTCTGATGTCGATCCTCTGGCTGCTGCTGGGCTACAGCTTCGCCTTCGGCGATGGCGGCGGGGCCAACGCGATCTTCGGCGGTTTCGGCAAGGCGGCGCTTCTGAGCGTCGGCCGCGACGCGCTGTCGGGCACCATTCCCGAGACCGTGTTCTTCATGTTCCAGATGACCTTCGCGATCATCACCCCGGCTCTGATCGTCGGCGCCTATCCGGAACGGGTGCGCTTTCCCTTCGTGCTGGCGTTCAGCGCGGTGTGGCTGCTGATCGTCTACGCGCCGGTGACCCATTGGGTCTGGGGCGGCGGCTGGCTGGCCGACAACGGCATCATGGATTTCGCCGGCGGCATCGTGGTGCACGCGACGGCCGGCATCTCGGCCTTGCTGATCGCCCGCGAGCTGGGGCCGCGGCGCGGCTTCCCGACCGAGCTCAAACCGCCGCACAATCCCGGCCTGACCATGATCGGCGCGGCGATGCTGTGGGTCGGCTGGTTCGGCTTCAACGCCGGCAGCCAGCTCGCCGCCGATGGTGGTGCGGGCATGGCGATGACCGTCACCCATATCTCCGCCGCCACCGCCTCGCTGACCTGGGCCGGATATGAATGGGTGCGCTACGGCAAGCCGAGCCTGGTCGGCATCGTCACCGGCATGGTGGCCGGACTGGCGACGATCACCCCGGCCTCCGGCTTCGTCGGCCCCCTCGGCGCCCTGGTGCTTGGCGGCGTCGCCGGCCTGCTGTGCCAGTTCGCGGTCGGCTGGGTAAAGAACCTGGTGAAGATCGACGACTCCCTCGACGTGTTCGCGGTGCACGGCGTCGGCGGCATCTTCGGCACCCTGGCGACGGCCTTCCTGGCGCATGAGTCGCTCGGCGGCGGCGGGCTGCCGGAGGGCGCGACCATGCTCTCGCAGTTCTTCGTGCAGCTCCTCGGCGTCGTGGCCGTCGTGGCCTGGACCGGCATCGCGACATTCGCGATCATCAAGGTGCTGAAGCCGATGACTGGGCTGAGGGTCGACACCGAGACCGAGATCGAGGGCCTCGACCTCAATGCCCACGGGGAGCGCGGCTACTACGAGCTTGGCTGAGGACCCGCGCCGCGGCGCGGGCGAGGGAGGACGCCTTGGGCGCGGTGCGGAACATCCTGTTCGTCATGTGCGACCAGCTCCGGGCGGACTACCTGTCCTGCGCCGGCCACCCGACGCTGGAGACACCGCATATCGACGGGCTGGCGGCGCGCGGCGTGCGGTTCGACCGGGCCTATTGCCAGGCGCCGGTCTGCGGCCCGTCGCGGATGTCCTTCTATACCGGCCGCTACATGTTCAGCCACGGCGCCACCTATAACGGCGTGCCCCTGGACGTCGCCGAGCTGACATTGGGCGACTATCTGCGGCCGCTGGGCCTGCGTACCGTGCTGATCGGCAAGACCCACATGAAGGCCGATACGGTGGGCATGGCCCGGGTCGGGCTGGAAGACGACAGCGCACATGGCCGGCTGATCGCCGAATGCGGTTTCGAGCCCTTCGAGCGCGATGACGGCCTGCATCCGACCCAGCTCGTGGACCCGGACCTCGCCTACAACGCCTATCTGCGGGCCAACGGTTATCCCGGCGACAACCCCTGGCACGACTACGCCAATTCCGCGGAAGGGCCGGATGGCGAGATCCTCAGCGGCTGGTCCATGCGCTACGCAAGGCTGCCGGCCCGTGTCCGGGAGGAGCATTCCGAGACCGCCTACATGACCGACCGCGCCATGGCCTTCATCGACGAGGCCGGGGACCAGCCCTGGTGCGCCCATCTCAGCTACATCAAGCCGCACTGGCCCTATGTGGCGCCGGCGCCCTATCACGAGGCCTATGGCCCCAACCAGGTCATGGAGGCCAACCGCCACCCGGACGAGCTGACCGACCCGCACCCGGTCTATGCCGCCTTCACCGAGCATGAGGAGGGCCGCAGCTTCGCCCGCGACGAGGTCCGGCGCACGGTGGTGCCGGCCTATATGGGCCTGGTGAAGCAGATCGACGACCATGTCGGGCGGCTGCTGGCGTTCCTGGAGGCGCGCGGCCGCATGGACGACACGCTGATCGTCTTCACCAGCGATCACGGCGACTATCTGGGCGACCATTGGCTGGGCGAGAAGGAGCTGTTCCACGAGGAGAGCGTGCGCATCCCGCTGATCGTCTACGACCCCGACCCGGGCGCCGACGCCACACGCGGCACCGCACAGCCCGCCTTCGCCGAGGCCATCGACCTGATCCCGACCTTCATCGAGGCCGCCGGCGGCGCGCCGGGCGACGCCCGGCTGGAAGGCCGGTCGCTGATGCCGCTGCTCCGCGGGTCGCCGCCGGACGACTGGCGCGACGCCGTCTTCAGCGAGGCCGACTACGCGTTCCGCGCCGCCCGCCGCGCGCTGGGCCTCGCCGCCGACCGGGCGCGCGCCTTCATGATCCGCACCGACGACTGGAAATACGTGCTCTACGAAGGCTTCCCGCCGCAGCTCTTCGACCTGCGCAACGACCCGTCCGAGCGGGTCGACCTGGGACGTGACCCGGCGCTGGCGGATACCCGGTCCGAGCACCACGAGCGCCTCTTCGCCTGGCTGAGAGCCCGCCGGACCCGCCGCACCATCGACAACGCGGCCGTGGACGCCCGCACCGGCAACGCAAAGAAACGCGGGATTCTGATCGGCGTCTGGTAGGCCGACACGATTCCTTCAGATTCTGACTGGATACTGGGTATGGTCGGATCGGATCGCATTCGCGAGTCGCTCCGGCCTTGATCGATGCCGGTCGTGCGGACGAGGTCCGGACTGCCGCATCACCTGGGGGACCGCAACCGCCATGATCAGCGGATCATTCGCAAGCGCGTTCATGATTCCGTTCTCCGCCACGGCGACGCTGCTGGCGCTGATCGCCACTGGCCTGTGGATCGCCCTGCTCGGCAGCAAGGAGAAATGGCGCATGCCGGTCGCGGTGCTGGCCGGGCTTGCCGCCGGCGCCCTGCTGCCGATGACGGGGATCTCGCTGCCCTATCCGGGTTGGGTGTTGCCGGGCTCCGTCGTCGCGCTCGGCGCCCTGGTCGCCCTCGACGTGGTGGTCGTGGCCTGGATCGCCCTGGCAGCCACCGCGGCGGTCTTCGTCTATCACGGCAGCGCCGTCAGCCCGCGCGGCGGCGATGTCTCCACCTGGGCCGGCTTCGCTGTGGGCACCGTCACGGCGCTCGCCGCCGGGATCGGTTTCGATTCGATGATCGTGCATGCCACGTCGGCCCGGGGCGTGCGGGTGTTCGGCGGCATCATCGCCCTCGGCGGCGCCTGGCTGCTCGTCCAGGCCTTGTGATGAACGGGGATCACGATGAGATTACTGGGCGGAAGCGGACGCTCGTGATGTAATGGTTGAGATAGAGGAGGCGATCCGGCGATGAGGCCCGATCCGCACCGAATGAGCGCTACGCGCAGAACCGTGATCCGGTCCGCACTGCCGGCCGTGATCGCTCTCTCCATGCTGGCCACCGGCGTCGGACTGGTCGGCGCACAGGCCGAGACGATGCGTTTCTTCAGCATCGGCACCGGCTCCACCGGCGGCACCTATTTCCCGATCGGCGGCATGATCGCCAGCGCCATCTCCGGCCCGCCCGGCGCCCCGCCCTGCGAGCGCGGCGGCAGCTGCGGCGTCCCCGGCCTGATCGCGGTGGCGCAGGCCAGCTCCGGATCGGTGGAGAACCTGGAGAACATCCGTTCCGGGGCCATCGATTCCGGCCTCGCCCAATCCGACACCGCCTTCTGGGCCTATACCGGCACCGGGCTCTACGCCAACATCGAGCCGATCACCGAGCTGAGGGCGATCTCCCACCTTTATGCCGAGCTGATCCACGTGGTCGTGCCCGAGGACAGCGTCGCGCAGTCGGTCGCCGACCTGCGCGGCCTGCGCGTGTCCCTGGGCAAGGAGGGGTCCGGCACCCTGATCGACGCCCGCATCGTCATGGCCGCCTATGGCCTGAGCGACGAGGATGTCCGGGCCTCCTATCTGAGCCCGGAACCGTCGGCGGACATGATCCTCGGCGGCGAGCTCGACGCCTTCTTCATCGTCGGCGGCGCGCCGTTCCTGGCGGTGGAGGATCTGGCGCGGCGCATGCCGATCCGCCTGTTGCCGGTCAGCGGGCCGGAAGCCGAAGCGTTGCTCGGCGAGCAGCCCTTCTTCTCCGCCACGACCGTGCAGGAAGGCACCTATCCCGGGGTCGACGAGGTCGAGACCATCGCCGTCGGGGCCGACTGGCTGACCTCCGCCGATCTGGACGAGGAACTGGTCTATGGGATGACCCGCGCCCTGTGGCATCCGACCACCCGCATCCTGCTCGACAACGGCCATGCCCGGGGTGCCGAGATCCGGCTGGAACATGCGCTGCGCGGCCTCGCCGTGCCGCTGCATCCGGGCGCGGCCCGCTACTACCGCGAGATCGGCCTCCTGCCCCTGGAAGAGCGGGTCTCCCGCTAAGGGGTCTCCAGCACCCAGGGTTCGGCGGCGCCCGAATCCCTCCAACGCCCCAGCGCCGGCCAGTCGAAGATCGCCTGCACATAGGCCTCGGTCACGTCGTCGCAGGGAACCGCATAGGTCCTGAGCCGGGTGGCCACCGGCGCAAACATGGCGTCGGCGATGCAGAACCGGCCGAACAGGAACGGGCCGCCGGTCCCGAATCGCGCCCGGCACTCCGCCCAGATCGCGGCGATGCGGGCTACATCGGCCAGCGCTTCCGGCGTATGCCCGTGGCCCGGCCGGTCGCGCTTCAGATCCATCGGCATGTCGCGTCGCAGCGCCTCGAACCCGGCATGCATCTCCGCCGACACCGACCGCGCGACAGCACGGGCCGCCGGATTCTCCGGCCACAGACCGGCCTGCGGGAACCGTTCGGCCAGGTACTCGCCGATCGCCAGGCTGTCCCAGACGGTCAGGTCGCCGGCCTTGAGCACCGGGACACGGCCGGCCGGCGAGTGCGCCCGGATCGCCGCCGCCGTTTCCGGGCGGTCCAGCGGGATGACGATCTCGGTGAACTCCGCGCCGGTCGCCGCCAGCATCAGCCAGCCGCGCAGGGACCAAGAGGAATAGGCCTTGTTGCCGACAACGATGGTAAGATCGGTCACGGTTCGTCCTCACATTCCGGATACCCGCCGGCCATGCTTGGCAAAGCCGAGGCTTTGCCGCATCGTTACCGTCGGCCAGCCCGGCCGACAAGGAGCCAAGTGACGTGCTGAGCCACCTCATCGATTCGGACAGCGCCGATACCGTCCCGATCACCGTGCTCTCGAAGAAGGGCTACGCGGAGTGGCTGGCCGGACAGGAGCCGCGCATCGGCGCCTGGCTGGAGAGCACGGGATTCGAGGCCAAGGCCGGGCAGACCTCCCTGATCCCGTCATCCGACGGCGCGCTCGCCGCGGTACTGGTCGGCGAGGATGCGGCCGCCGGGCTGTGGGGCCTCGCCGGACTGCCGAAATCGCTGCCGCCGGGCGCCTACCGGCTGACCGATGCGGACGACCCGGAACGGGCGACCAAGGCCGCGCTGGCCTGGGCGCTGGGCTGCTATCGATTCGAGCGCTATCGCAAGGCCGGACGGGCGCCGGCCAGCCTGGCCTGGCCCGAGGCGGCCGACCGCGACGCGGTGGCCGGTGCGGCCAGCGCCACCGGACTGGTCCGCGATCTGGTCAACACGCCGGCGGAGGATATGGGCCCGGAGCAGCTTGCGGCGGCGGCCGAGCAGCTGGCCGGCGAATTCGATGCGCACATCACGGTGCTGACCGGCGACGCGCTGCTGGCCAACAACTATCCGACGATCCACGCGGTCGGTCGCGGCAGCAGCCGGGCGCCGCGGCTGATCGACATCAACTGGGGGCCGGCCGACGCGCCCCGCGTCACCGTGGTCGGCAAGGGCGTGTGCTTCGATTCCGGCGGCATGGACCTGAAGCCCTCCAGCAATATGCTGCTGATGAAGAAGGATATGGGCGGCAGCGCCCATGCATTGGGCCTGGCGCGCATGATCATGATGGCCGGCCTGCCGGTGCGCCTGCGGGTGCTGATCCCGGCGGTGGAGAACATGGTCTCGGGCAATTCCTTCAAGCCGATGGACGTGATCCGCACCCGCAAGGGAACCACCGTGGAAATCGGCAACACCGACGCGGAAGGCCGGCTGGTCATGTGCGATGCCCTGGCCGAGGCGGTGGACCAGGAGCCGGCGCTGATGGTCGATTTCGCCACCCTGACCGGCGCGGCGCGGGTGGCGCTGGGCCCGGACCTGCCGGCCATGTTCTGCAATGACGACGCGACGGCCGATTCGCTGGTCGCCGCCGCCGCGCGGGTCGAGGACCCGCTTTGGCGCATGCCGCTGTGGCAGCCCTACGCCAAGAACATCCGCTCCGCGGTGGCGGATGTGAACAATGTCAGCGACGGCCCGTTCGGCGGCGCGATCACCGCCGCCCTGTTCCTGGAGAAGTTCGTGCCGTCGACCATCCCCTGGATTCATCTGGATGTGTTTGCCTGGAACCCGACCGTACGGCCCGGGCGCCCGAAGGGCGGCGAGGCCATGTCGATGCGGGCGGTATTTGCAATGATCGAAGAGCGCTTCGCTGGCGCCTGACCCGACGGGACGGCCCCGCCTGTACCGAGGGCCGCATGCTCGTTTCCGTGGTGGAACGGGACCATATGACGAAAGACATGGATATCGCACCAGTCCTGCAGGACTGGCGGCACGCGCTGGTGGAGTCGGTGCGTCGGGAGACGCCGGACCTCTCCGCCCGGCAGATGGCGCTGTTGCTGACTGTCTATCTGACCCAGCCGCCGCATACCGTGCGCGGGCTGGCGCAGGCGCTGAACATCTCCAAGCCGGCGGTGACCCGGGCGCTGGACCGGCTGCAGGGGCTCGGCTACATACGCCGGGCGGCGGATGTGATGGACCGGCGCAACGTGCTGATCGGACGCACCGCCGCCGGTTCGGCCTATCTTAAGGACTTCGCCGCGATGTTATCCGCCGGACAGACCCGGACGCCCTCATGAGCGCATTGCCGGACCCCAATGTGAACGCCTACCGCCCCGACCTCGCCTCCACGCGGCTGCGCGGCATCGTCGAGGCGGCGGATTATGTCGAGGGCGAGCGCCGCCAGGCCCGCCGCGGCACGGTGCCGCTGCGCGACGCGCCGGCGCCCGATGCCCGTCAGGTCTCCGAATTGCTGTTCGGAGAGGAGTTCGTCGTCCTCGAGGAGAAGGACGGCTGGGCCTGGGGCCAATGCGTCGACGACGACTATGTCGGCTATGCCCGGTCCGACGACCTGCGCGCCGAGCCGCTTGAACCGACGCATCGGATCGGCGCGCTGCGGACGCATGTCTTCTCCGAGCCCGAACTGAAGTCCGTGCCGATCGACGCGCTCAGTCTCGGATCGCCGGTCACTGTCGCTGAAAAATCGGGCCGCTATGCCCGGCTAGCCGATGGCGGCTGGGTGCATCAGGTGGCGCTGGCGCCGCTGGACGCGACCGAGCCGGATTTCGTCGCCACCGCACTGCGCTTTCTCGGAGTCCCGTATCTCTGGGGCGGCGGATCCGCGCTCGGGCTCGACTGTTCCGGGCTGGTGCAGGTCGCGCTGACCCGGGCCGGGATCGCCTGCCCGCGCGACAGCTACATGCAGATCGACGCCGTCGGCGACGCTGTCGATCCGGACGGGCCCTATCGGCGCGGCGACCTCATCGTCTTTCCGGACCATTGCGGGTTGATGGTCGACGCGCGGGACATCGTCCACGCCAACGCGACGGCGATGTGCGTGTCGGTCGACCCGCTGTCGAATGTGGTCGAGATCGTGAAAGGTCAGGCGAACGGCGTCGGCATCACCGGCGTCCGGCGGATCGGCTTGGGTCAGTAGCCCCGGTCCAGATCCACCAGATTCTCCAGCGGGTCGCCCGCTTCCAACCGCCGGATGTTCGCCGCCACGCTCTTCGCCGCGGTGCGGGCATGGGTGACGCTGGCGACATGGGGCGTGATGGTGATGCGCGGGTCGCGCCAGAAGGGGTGGCCTCGGGCCAGCGGCTCATCGACGAACACGTCCAGCGCCGCGCCGGAGAGCTGACCGCTGCCCAGCGCCGCCAGCAGGTCGGTCTCGTTGAGATGGGCGCCCCGCGCGGCATTGATGAGATAGGCGCCCTTGGGCAGCCGCGCGAAGGTCTTGCCGCCCAGGATGCCGGTCGTCTCCGCGGTCAGCGGCAGCAGGCAGACCAGGATCTCGCAGCGCGCCAGGAAATGGCCGAAGCCCTGGCCGGATCCGTGGAAGCAGGTGACCCCGTCGATCGCCTTCTCCGACCGGCTCCACCCGGCGACGTCGAAATCGAGTGCCGCCAGGCCACGGGCGACGGCCTGCCCGAGCGTGCCGAGCCCCATCACGCCGACCCCGCGCTCCCGCGCCAGCTTCTGGCGGCGGGGCCGCCACAGCGCCTTGCGCTGCTGGCCGCGATAGAGGGCGCCCTGGCGGTGCCAGTCCAGCACCTGCAGCACGACGTATTCGACCATGCCCTCGGTCAGGCTGTCGTCCACCATGCGCACCAGCGGCACCCCGCGCGGCAGGGTGGTGTCGGCCAGGATGCCGTCCACCCCGGCGCCCAGCGAGAAGATCGCCTTGAGATTGGGCAGGCTGGCCAGCAGGCCCGGCTTCGGGTTCCAGGCGAGCGCATAGAGGATGTCGGCCGGGTCGCCGAGTTCCGGCCAGACGCGGACATCCAGGCCGGGCACCTCCGCCTGCAGCGCCGGCACCCAATCCTGCGGGTCGTCGAAATCGGTGACGAAGAGCAAAGCCATGGCGACAGGGTCTCCGAAAGCGGCGCCCGGGGCAACCGCGCCGCGCCCGAATCAGCCTCTGTCGGCCAGGAACCGCAGCACGCCGTATCCCAGTGCGGCCGACAGCAGCGACCCGCCGATCACGCCGATCCGCACCTCGGCCGCGTAGGCGGTCTCGGTGGCGCCGCCGAAGGCCAAGGTGCCGATGAACAGGCTCATGGTGAAGCCGATGCCGGTCAGCAGCGCGACCCCGTAGACATGCAGCCAATTGACGCCCGACGGCAGGCGGCACCAGCCGAGCCGCACCGCCGCCGCGACGCAGCCGAACACGCCGAGCTGCTTGCCGACGAACAGGCCGGCGGCGATGCCCAGCGGCACCTGCGCGAACAGGGCCGACGGCGTCAGCCCGACCAGCGACACCCCGGCATTGGCGAAGGCGAAGACCGGCAGGATGCCGAACGCAACCCAGGGATGCAGGGCGTGCTCCAGTTCCTTCAGCGGCGAATGGTCGCCGGAGCGCCCCCGGCCGAGCGGAATGCAGAAGGCGATCGCGACCCCGGCCAGGGTGGCGTGGATCCCGGATTTCAGCACGCAGACCCAGACCGCGATGCCGATCAGGATATAGCCGGCCAGTTTGGTGACGCCGAGCCGGTTCATCACCACCAGGGCGGCGATGCCGATCAGCGCCAGGCCCAGCGACAGCAGCGACAGATCGCCGGCATAGAACAGCGCGATGATCAGGATCGCGCCGATATCGTCCATGATCGCCAGCGCCAGCAGGAACACCTTGAGCGAGGCCGGCACCCGCGATCCGAGCAGGGACAGCACCCCGAGTGCGAAGGCGATGTCGGTCGCGGCCGGGATCGCCCAGCCGCGCAATGCCAGCCCGCCATCCAGGTTCAGCGCCAGGTAGATCAGGATCGGCACGACCATGCCGCCCACCGCCCCGGCCGCCGGCAACGCGGTCTGCGAGAAGGACGACAGCTCGCCCTCCAGGACCTCGCGCTTGATCTCGAGCCCCACCAGGAAGAAGAAGACCGCCATCAGCCCGTCATTGACCCAGAGCAGCAGGGGCTTGGCGAGGGAGAGCGCGCCGACCTGGATCACCACCGGCGTGGCCAGCAGGCCGTCATACAGCCAGGCAAGCGGCGAGTTGGCGAGCAGGATGGCCACGGCGGCGGCGCAGACCAGGACGATCCCGCCCGCCGCTTCAAGCCTGAGAAACTCGCGAATCGCGGTCAGCGGGACCATCGGCGTCCTTCCGGGGATCGGCCATGGGATCGACTTGTGCGCCGCAATAACCATAGATCGGTGATCCGGTTCAACCTCTGCCCGGACTCCGCGAAGCCGACCCGGCAGGTGCGCCCTCGATTGGCCGGGGCACATTCTCGATCATGTTGCAAATGAGAATGATTATCATTACGGTCGTCGTCCGGGTCAGCCAGAATGGAGCGGATGAGATGTCGGACGGTGACGAACCGGTGCGTGTGCAGAACCTGCAGCGCGCGGAAAAGCTGATTGTCTGGGCGATGCGGGTCTGGGTCGTGGGCGCCCGCGAGCGGATCGCCGTCGACGAGGTCCTGCGCGGGTCCTTCGCCCGCTGCGGCGTGCCCGCCGCCCTCCCCGTGCTGGACAACATGATGGCGGTGATTGCCGGCGGTGCCGCGCGCACCATCGACATCTCCTGCGTATGCCATGATCGGATCAGCGTCGACGAACGCTGCATCATGGACGTGATCGCGCTGTACCAGGCCGGCGACACGTTGGAGACGCCGCTGATGCTGCGCTCCTTCCTGACCCCGGGGGCGGCGGATGCGACCGCCGGGCTTATCGACCGGCTGGCACGGATCCTGTCAGAGGCGGGGCTGCGCCTGCGCATATGGCCGTCGCCGACCCGCCGCTACGTGCTCGACGGCGGCGCCGCGCGGTCCGGCTGGGCCGGATCCATGACAGTCCATTGACGGACCGGTCGTAGCCGGCCTGGTCCGGCCAGGCCAGGCGGCCGGCTGGTCACACGATCGAAGGATCGGTGTCGGTTTCAAGCATCCGGAAAATGGTTTAGCGTCGCCGCGCCGAGTCGCCGCGTCTGGCGGCCGTTTCCGGACAAGAACCAATGGTCAACGTCGTCTGCTTGAAGTGGGGGGATGTCTACGGCTCCCACTACGTGAACCGGCTGTATCGCGGGGTCGCGCGCAATCTGACCCTGCCGTTCCGGTTCGTCTGCTTCACCGACGACCCGGCCGGGGTCGAGCCGCCGGCCGAATGCCTGCCCCTGCCGCCGATCGAGCTGCTGCCCAGCCGGCCCAACTCGGCGCATCGCAAGCTATCGCTGTTCGCGGAGACCCTGTTCGACCTCGAGGGCCCGACGTTGTTCCTCGACCTCGACATGATCATCGCCGACTCGATCGACTGCTTCTTCGAGTACCCGGGCGAATTCTGCATCATCCACAACTGGATCGAGCGCCGCAAAGCGCTGTTCCGGCCGCGGCCGCATATCGGCAATTCCTCGGTGTTCCGCTTCACCGTCGGCCAGCACGCCTACATCCTCGACTATTACAACGAGAACATCGAGCGGGCGACGAACGACTATCCCGCACCGCAGGTCTTCCTGTCCGAGGCGGTGCGCGAGATGACCTTCTGGCCCGAGGACTGGTGCCGCAGCTTCAAGCGGCACTGCATCCCCACCACGCCGTTCAACCTGATCCAGGCCCCGCGGATCCCGACAGGCGCGCGGATCGTCGTCTTCCACGGGCGGCCGAATCCGGACGAGGCGGTCGGCGGCTACGAGGCCGGCTGGCGCAAGCGCACCCTGCCGGCTCCCTGGATCGAGCAGCTCTGGGTCTAGGCGGCCCGCTCGGCCGCCCGGGCCGTTGTGCTCGGGCGGTCCGGCCACTACCATTGCGCACAAAAGAGACCACGCCATGCCCGCCAATACATCAGCCACAGCCGACCTGGCAGACTTCCGATGCCGGATTTGCGATCGGACCGAGAGCGTCTGGCGCGGCCATCGTGACGGCTATGAATTCCACCAGTGCCTGCATTGCGGCACCGTGGTCATCGAGCCCTTGCCGACGCCCGAAACGCTGGATGAGGTCTATTCGCGGTACCGGACCACCGACCGCTACATGTCCAAGCGGGACAAGAAGGTCCGCCGCTCGCGCCGCCGCATCGCCAGGCTGAGGAAATACGCACCCGGCAACCGCTTCCTCGATGTCGGCTGCAGCCTGGGATATACGGTGGCCGCGGCGATCGAGATGGGCCTGGACGCCCACGGCATCGACATCGACCCGGTGACCGTGAAGATGGCGCAGGACTCGTTCGGCAGCGATCGCTTCTCGGCGGTGACCATCGACGCCTTCGCGGACGCCGGCAGGACCTTCGATCTGCTCTACACCGCCGAGACCATCGAGCACACGCTCGACCCGCACGGCTTCATGGCCTCCGCATCACGGCTGCTGAATCCCGGCGGGCTGCTCTACCTGACTACGCCGGATGCGGGTCACCCGCGCGTCCCGAAGGACTTCATGGCCTGGAGAGAGGTCCAGCCGCCGATCCACATCTTCCACCTGACCAAACGGGCGCTGACCCTGATGGTCGAGCGGCACGGCATGTCGCTCATCAAGTTCCAGCTGAACCTGAAGCCCGGAATCCGGTTGCTCGCGGCGAAGAACTGACCCTGCGCCGCGGCGGCGGTTACGAGCCCGCCGGGCCGCGCATGAAGGTGTGGTTGCCGATGATCGCCGCCACGGTGAAGGAGCGCGACCAGTAGGGCGTCACCAGGCGGTGCGCATAGTAGAAATCGGCGCCGTCGGTCAAATCCTCGGACTCGCCGGTCATCGCCTCGATGGCGACCTCGACGCTCTCCACCCAGGCATCGAAGGCCCAGGGGCGCTCGATGCCGGCGCCGTCATAGAGCGGGATGCGGTCGGACTTGCCGTCCTGGGTCCAGGAGAACTGGCGGTGCTGCCAGACCACCTCGCAGATCGAATCCGGATAGCGGGCACTGTCGACCCGGTTCAGGGTGACGTGGGCGACGGCGCTCTTGCCGACACGATGCTCGATGCTCGCCTCGAAATAGACGTTCTGCGCCAGGCAGAAGACCTCATCCGGGTCCAATTCCATGGTCGGCGCGCCAAACGTCGCCATCACGGCGATAAGGATCGACATCGGTGTCGACATACCTGCCTCCTGCTTATTCCTTCGTTGACAGCATTATCGAAATATTAACTTCTATTTTCAAGAAAATTTTAGCTAAAGCGATTCTTGTCCAAAAGACTGGTTAACAGATCGTTAAGAACTCTGGTTAACGGCGGGGCTTGGATCCTTCGGACCATTTCGCCGGATTTGCCTGGCCCGCCGGATGATTTCCCGTTACTGGGAGATCGTCTCGACGCGAGGTCGCAGATCGGCTGTCTGGTGATCGATCGCATGACGACGCGCCTTGGGCGCGGTCCGGGCGATCGGCGGCGCGTTGATTTAGCACGTCTACCCGCTTGATCAACCGACAAATGTAGGCCGCATGGCTGCCATGCTTAGGCGGCGGGCCTACCGGGCCTTGGTCTCGCCGCCCGGCCCGACCGTCAGCTGCACCCGGTCGGCGGCGAAGTCGGCGATGCCGTATTTGACCACCCGGCCATCCAGATCGGCGTCGATGCTTTCGGTGCGCAGGACCGGGCTGTGCGGCGGCAGCCTCAGGTGCCGGGCCGTCTCGGCATTGGCGAGGCGGGCGGTGATGCGGGTCGAGGCGCGGCGATAATCGGTGACGCCGATGCGCTGCAAGGCCTCGGTCATCGATCCGGTCTCGCGCATCGGCTCCAGGATGCTCGCGAAGCGCCGAGCGGGCAGGTAGTTGTGCCCGACCACGACCGGCCGGCCGTCGGCCTCGCCCAGGGTCTGCAGCAGGACCACGTTGGCCCCCTTGCGGACCCCGAGATTGCGGGCGACCCGGTTGTCGGCCTTGACGATCTCCGCCCGCAGCACCTTGCGGCCGGGGGTGCGATGGTCGGCGGTCACGTTCTGGGTGAAGCGGGTGCGGCGGCCCAGCGGATAGGTCAGCACCGCCTCCTGGACGAAGGTGCCGCGCCCCTGGTCGACCCGCAGCCGTCCCTGCTCGCTCAACGCCCCGACCGCCCGCCGCACAGTGTGCCGGTTGACCCCGAACCGGGTCGCCAACTGGGCCTCGGTGGGCAGCCGGTCGCCGGGCCCGTAGACGCCGGACTCGATCTCCCCCTCGATCGTCTGGGCGATCTGCCGCCAGATCGCCAGGCCCTCCGCCCACGCCACCGGCGTCGCTCCCCTGTCACCGAAACTTCACGCCCGGACGGTTTACATCCCGGCGATGATGCCGTACCTGTAGCATAGAATTATCTAGACATCTAGATGAATTTGCGATTTGTCGAGGACCTGACATGGCGACGCACGCCCCGTCCCCTCCGGCCTCCCAATCGGCGATCGAGAATCGCCGGGATTGGATGGCGACCCTGGCCAAGGCCGACCCGCGGCAGCTCGAGACTCTGTGGGGCTCCCTGGACGAGACACCGGCGCACACATTGGTCCGTCCGCCAGAGCGCGGCTCGGTGATGGTCCGCGGCAGGGCCGGCGGTTCAGGGGCCGCCTTCAACATGGGCGAGGTCACCGTGACCCGCTGCACGGCACGCCTGAAGGACGGCGCGCTGGGCCACGCCTACGTCCCCGGCCGCAACGCACGGCACGCGGAGATCGCGGCGGTGCTGGACGCCATGCTGCAGACCGAGGCGCATGCGTCCGAGATCCGCGCCCGCATCCTGGCGCCGCTCGCCGCGGCCCGCGAGGCGGCGCGGCGCGACCGGGCGGCCAAGGCCGCGGCCACCAAGGTCAACTTCTTCACCATGGTCCGGGGAGACAACTGACGATGTCCGCGGCAACCGATCTGATCGCCGGGTTCGACGACCCGGTCTTCGACGCCGGCGCTGTCTTCCGGGCCGTGCTTGACGCCATGGCGCGCCCCGGCCGCATCCAGAACTGCCCGGTCCTGCCGTCGGCGCCGGACGGGCTGGACCCGGTCGCCTTCGCCGTCGTCATGACCCTGTGCGATCCCGACACCCCGGTCTGGCTCTCGCCGACCTGCGACACGCCGGCCGCGCGGGAGAACATCGCCTTCCACACCGGCGCCCCGGTGGTCGAAATGCCGGGCGATGCCGCTTTCGCGGTGATGACGATTGCCGAGGCGGAGGAAACCCTCGGACGGCTGTCGGTGGGCACGCCGGAATACCCGGACCGGTCCGCCACCGCGATCCTCCTCACGCCGGACCTGTCCGATACAGGCGGCGCCACACTGACCGGCCCCGGCGTCAACGGCAGCGCACGCCTATCCATGGGCGACAACGATGCCGGGTTCTGGCCGGCGCTGGCAGCGGTGAACACACAGTTCCCCCTCGGCATCGACGTGGTCCTGGCCGCGCCCGGGCGACTGGCCGCGGTGCCGCGCAGCAGCAAGACGGAGGTCTGACGATGTATGTCGCGGTCAAGGGCGGCGAGGCCGCCATCGCCAATGCCCATCGCCTGCTGGCCGAGGAGCGGCGCGGCGACACCGATATCGCCGAGCTGTCGGTGCCGCAGATCCGTGAGCAACTCAAGTTGGCGGTCGACCGGGTCATGACCGAGGGCTCGCTCTACGACCGGGATCTGGCCGCACTGGCCATCAAGCAGGCGCGCGGCGACCTGATCGAGGCGATCTTCCTGGTCCGCGCCTATCGCACGACCCTGCCGCGCTTTGGCTATTCCGCACCGATCGATACCTCGGCCATGGCCGTGGACCGGCGCATCTCGGCCAGCTTCAAGGACATACCCGGCGGCCAGATCCTCGGCCCCACCTTCGACTACACCCACCGCCTGCTCGATTTCCGGCTGGCGGCCGACGGCGAGGCGCCGGAGCCGGCGACCGGCGCGGAGCCCGAGGACGGCGCGCCGCCCCGGGTGCTGGACATCCTCAACCGCGAGGGCCTGATCGAGGAAAGCGAACTCGACGATGCCGAGGAACCGGGCGACCTGACCCGCGCGCCCTTGGAATTCCCGGCCGGCCGTGACATCCGGCTGCAGAACCTGGTGCGCGGCGACGAGGGTTTCGTGCTGGCCATGGGCTATTCCACCCAGCGCGGCTACGGCGGCAACCACCCCTTCGCCGGCGAGATCCGGCTCGGCACCGTGGCGGTGGAGTTCGAGCCGGAGGAACTGGGCTTTCCCATCGAAATCGCCGAGGTCGAGATCTCCGAATGCGACATGATCAACCAGTTCAAGGGCTCGTCCGAGGTGCCGCCGCAATTCACCCGCGGCTACGGCCTCGCCTTCGGCCATTGCGAGCGCAAGGTGATGTCCATGGCGCTGGTCGACCGGGCTTTGCGTGCCGACGAGTTCGAGGAGGTCCGCGCCGCACCGGCCCAGGACGAGGAGTTCATGCTGTCGCACAGCGACAACGTCCAGGCGACCGGCTTCGTGGAGCATCTGAAGCTGCCCCACTACGTCGACTTCCAGGCCGAGCTTGAGATGCTGCGTGGCATGCGCCGGGAGATCGCCGAGCGGTCCGATCAGAAGGAGGCTGCCGAATGAGCGCCGCCACCGCAGAAGCAGTCCCGCACGGGGACGGCGAGTACAACTTCGCCTATCTGGACGAGCAAACCAAGCGCATGATCCGCCGCGCCATCCTCAAGGCTGTGGCGGTGCCGGGCTATCAGGTCCCGTTTGCCAGCCGGGAGATGCCGATGCCCTATGGCTGGGGCACCGGCGGCGTGCAGGTGACCGCCTCGGTGCTGAAGCCCGACGACCGGCTGAAGGTCATCGACCAGGGCTCCGACGACACCACCAACGCGGTCAGCATCCGCAACTTCTTCCGCCGCGTCGCCGGCGTGGAAACGACGGAGACGACCGAAGACGCGTCCATCATCCAGACCCGCCACCGGGTGCCGGAGACGGACCTGACCGAGGACCAGATCCTGGTCTACCAGGTGCCGATGCCCGAGCCGCTGCGCCGGCTGGAGCCGCGCGAGACCGAGACCCGCAAGATGCACGCGCTGGAGGAATACGGCCTGATGCACGTCAAGCTGTATGAGGACATCGCCCGCCATGGCCGGATCGCCAAGACCTACGATTATCCCGTCCTGGTCAACGAACGCTATGTGATGGCGCCCTCACCGACGCCAAAGTTCGACAATCCGAAGATGCAGCAGATGCCGGCGCTCCAACTCTTCGGCGCCGGCCGCGAGAAGCGCATCTACGCGGTACCGCCCTTCACGGAGGTGAAGAGCCTCGACTTCGACGATTACCCATTCGACATCCAGCGCTGGCAGGAGCCCTGTGCGCTGTGCGGCGCCACGGACAGCTATCTGGACGAGGTCATCCTGGATGACCGGGGCGGGCGGATGTTCGTCTGCTCCGACAGCGACTACTGCAGCCGCCGTCGCGCGGCCGGCCATACCGGCTCGGCCAGCGCCACCGCGCCGAGCGAACTGACCCAGGGGCAATAACGATGATGGAGACCGACGCGCCGCTGCTGCAGGCCCAGGGAGTCGGCAAGACCTATGGCCGACATGTCGGCTGCCTGGACGTCACCTTCGACCTCTGGCCCGGCGAGGTGCTGGGCGTGGTCGGCGAATCCGGTTCCGGCAAGACGACCCTGCTGAAATGCCTGTCCGGCGGGCTGGAGCCGGATACCGGTCAGGTGCTCTACGACACCCGCGATAAAGGGCCGGTCGACATCCGGGCCATCTCGGAACCCGAGCGGCGCATGCTGGAACGCACCGATTGGGCCTTCGTGCACCAGAACCCGCGCGACGGGCTGCGCATGGGCGTGTCGGCCGGGGCCAATGTGGGCGAGCGGCTGATGGCGGTCGGCCACCGGCATTACGGCCGCATCCGGGGGTCGGCGATCGACTGGCTGGCCCGTACCGAGGTCGATACCGGCCGCATCGACGATTTGCCCTCCACCTTCTCCGGCGGCATGCAGCAGCGCCTGCAGATCGCCCGCAACCTGGTCAGCAATCCGCGCCTCGTCTACATGGACGAGCCCACCGGCGGCCTCGACGTCTCGGTGCAGGCGCGGCTGCTGGACCTGTTGCGCGGGCTGGTCGCCGATCTGTCGCTGTCGGCGGTGGTGGTGACCCACGATCTGGCGGTGGCGCGCATGCTGTCGCACCGGTTGATGGTCATGCAGAATGGCCGCGTCGTCGAGACCGGCCTCACCGACCAGGTGCTGGACGACCCGCAGCACCCCTACACCCAGCTTCTCGTTTCATCGATCCTGCAGCCGTGAGGACCGTGCCCATGACCGAAATGCTGCGCATCGAGCAGGCCTCCAAGACCTTCGTCATGCACAACCAGGACAGCCGCGCGCTGCCGGTTTTCACCAGGCTCGACCTGAGCCTGAAGGCGGGGGAGTGCATGGCCCTGGCCGGCGAATCCGGCTCCGGAAAGAGCACGTTGATGCGCATGGTCTACGGCAATTACGCCTGCCCGGAAGGCCGCATCCTGATCCGCCGGGCCGAGAAGCCGGTCGATCTCGCCTCGGCCAGCCCGCGCGAGGTGATCGCGCTGCGCCGCGACACGGTCGGCTATGTCAGTCAGTTCCTGCGGGTGATCCCGCGGGTGCCGGCGCTGGACGTGGTCGCCGAGCCGCTGCGCGCCATCGGCGTGGCGGTGGAGCAGGCGCGCGAGCGGGCGGCTGCGCTGCTGTCGCGGCTGAACATGCCGGAGCGGCTGTGGTCGCTGTCGCCGACCACCTTTTCCGGCGGCGAGCAGCAGCGGGTGAACCTGGCCCGCGGCTTCGCGCTGGAGTACCCTCTGCTGCTGCTGGACGAACCCACGGCGTCGCTGGATCGCCGCAATCGTCAGGTGGTATTGGACCTGATCACCGAGGCGCGGGATCGCGGGGCGGCCATCCTGGGCATCTTCCACGACGCCGAGACCCGCGAGGCGGTGTGCACCCGGACCTTTGACGTGGCGCAGTTCAAGGACGCCGCGTAGTCCATATCCGAACCCTGGACGGGGCGATGCAGGAAACGGTCTTTTCCAACGCGCGAGTCGTTCTCGCCGACCGGGTGATCGATGGCACCGTGGCGATCGCCGACGGGCGCGTCACCGATGTCGGCGAAGGCCGCTCGTCGGTCGCGGGCGCGGTGGATCTGGACGGCGACCTGCTGATCCCCGGTCTGGTCGAGCTGCACACCGACAATCTGGAAAAGCACATGCGGCCGCGGCCCGGCGCCGACTGGCCGTCGATCGCCGCGGTCGCCGCCCATGACAGCCAGATCGCCGGCTCCGGCATCACCACCGTGCTGGATGCCGTGGCGATCGGCGATTTCAAGAACGACAGCCTGCGCCTGCAGCGGCTGCAGCACATGATCGAGGCGCTGGACACCGCCCATGAGCACGACCTTCTGAAGGCCGATCACCGGCTGCATCTGCGCTGCGAAGTCGGCCATCTCGGCATGCCGGCGATGCTCGACCCGCTGGTGGAGTCCGAGCATGTCTGCCTGCTCTCGGTCATGGACCACACGCCGGGCCAGCGCCAGTTCGCCTCGCTGGAGAGATATCGCGAGTACTACCAGGGCACCTACGGGCTGAGCGACACCGAGGTCGAGAAGCTGATCACCGAGCGGGTCGAGGTACAGAAGCGCTGCGGCGAGGCCAACCGCCGGCATGTGGTGGAACAGGCACGGCGGCACGGCCTGCCGATCGCCAGCCATGACGACGCCACCGCCGAGCATGTCGCCGAGGCCACCGCCGACGGCATGGTCATCGCCGAGTTCCCCACCACCGTCGAGGCGGCGCGGCTGTCCCACGAGCAGGGACTCGCGGTGCTGATGGGCGGCCCCAACCTGGTGCGCGGCGGCTCCCATTCCGGCAACGTCTCGGCCCTGGAGCTGGCCAAGGCCGGATACCTGGACATCATCTCCAGCGACTACGCGCCGGCCAGCCTGCTCCACGCCGCCATGCTGCTGCCGGATGCCGTGGAGCAATTCGATCTGCCGGCCGCCATTGCAACCGTAACCCTGACACCGGCCCGCGCCGCCGGCATGGACGATCGCGGCGAGATCGCCCCGGGCCAGCGCGCCGATTTGGTCCGGGTCCGCGACACGCCCTTCCATCCCCTGATCCGCGCCGTCTGGCGCGGCGGAGAACGGATCGCCTAGGCGCCACCGCTCAGCGGAAACCGCGCGACGATCCGAAAGCTGCTGCCGTCGCCGGGGTCGGCGAAAAGACAGATCTCGTTGATGACGAACGGCTCCGGCTCGAACCGTGACACCAGGGGCCTGAGCGCCGCCTCCGCCCTTTCCGCATCCTCGGCGGGCAGCGGACCGGTCAGCGTCAGGTGGAAGCGGAACTCGTCCAGCACATAGGGATAGCCCCAGCGCTGCAGGTATGTGTCCTGGCGGTCCGTGAGGCCGGACTTGCGGCGCTTCGCCAGTTCGGCGTCGTTCAATGGCGCCCGGAGCGGGTCAAGATCGACGGCGACGCGCTCGGCAAGTCTGTTGAGCGATGATGCATCGCCCTGTGCCGTCAGCGCGATGAATCGGCCCAGCCGGCTCAGCGCAAGTCCGGGCATCGTCACCGGCGGCTGGGTCGCGGCAAAGTCTTCCACGGCCGCGGCAAGATCGTCATAACCGCTGCCCTCCGCCAGGCGGAACGGCGCCTTCAAGGTTCCATGGAATCCGTAGCGGCGCGGGAACGCGGTGACCCGCGCGACGTCGTCGGCGCTGAGGGGCGGCGCGTCCGGATGGGGCACCGATTCGCCCGAGGCGGGGTCCCAACCCAGCCACGAGGCCGCGAAGCGGGCCAGGCTGCTGGCCGCCGGCGGCGCATAGTAGATCGCATAGCGATGGGCCGACCGCATGTCCACTCCTGCCGCAGACAGCAAAAAGGCCGGAACGATGCCCGGCCGTACGAAGATCGATTTGGTGGAGCCAAGGGGAGTCGAACCCCTGACCTCTACAATGCCATTGTAGCGCTCTCCCAACTGAGCTATGGCCCCACCGGGCTGCCGCACCCCTCGGCGCGGCAGGCGGGTTATTTATCAAGGGCGCCTGCCCGGCACAAACGAAAAATCGAGACGGCCGGCACGCGATCGACCGGATCAGGCGTTGGGGTCGTCCTTCTCGGCGATGTCCACGACCTCGTCGACATCGTCGTCCCCAAGCTCGGACGCGTCCTCCATCAGCACGTCGGAATCGCCCTCGTCATCGTCGTCGGCATCCTCGACCTCGGTACCGATTTCGTCATCGGCGGCCGTGTCGTCACTCTCCGCGTCGGCTTCCAGCGGCTCCAGCCCGGCGGCCTCGTCGTCCGCCTCCAGCTCGACTTCCGCGACCTCTTCCGGCTCTTCCGCCGGCGCTTCGGGCTTGGGGCTCTTGGCCTTCGCCGCCGGCGCCGCGACGGCGACTTCCTCGACGGCGGCGGTCCGCGAGCGCCGCGACTTCAGGAAAGCCTCGGGATCGAACTGCGTGTTGCATTTGGGGCAGACGATCGGATCGCGCCGCAGGTCGTAGTAGCGCGCTCCGCAATTATGGCAGATGTGCTTGGAACCCCATTCCGGCTTCGGCACGCCTTCCTCTCCTCTGATGGGCCGCTTCCAGTCGCGCCTTTGCCACGGAGCCGCTCCGCTGTCAAAGCCTAAACGCAATTCGCCGCGGTCCGGCGCGCTCCGCTTTCGCGGAACGGCCGGCTATGCTATGGCCCTCGCCGGAATTCCAGAACACCAGGACCGGGATCGATCGATGCAACCGTTGATGTCGCATGCCACCGGCGCACTGACGGGCACGATTCGCGTGCCGGGTGACAAGTCGATCTCCCATCGCGCGCTGATGCTGGGGGCGCTGGCGGTCGGCCGGACCGAGATCGACGGGCTGCTGGAAGGCGAGGACGTGCTGTGCACCGCCGCGGCGATGAACGCGCTGGGCGCCGATGCGGTCCGCGAGGATGACGGCCGCTGGCGGGTCGACGGCGTCGGCGTCGGGGGCTTGAGCGAGCCGGCGTCGGTGCTGGACATGGGCAACAGCGGCACCGCGGCGCGGCTGCTGACCGGCGTGCTGGCAACGCACGGCCTGACCGCGTTCATGACCGGCGACGCCTCCCTGGTCAAACGCCCGATGGCCCGGGTCACCGTGCCGCTGGTCCGCATGGGCGCGCAATTCGTGACCCGCGAGGGCGGCCGCCTGCCGATGGCGGTCGTCGGCACCCGTTCGCCGGTGCCGATCACCTATACGCTGCCGGTCGCCTCGGCCCAGGTGAAATCGGCGGTCCTGCTGGCCGGGCTCAACACGCCCGGCGTCACCACGGTGATCGAGCCGCACGGCACCCGCGACCACTCGGAGAACATGCTGCGGCATTTCGGGGCCGAGATCGCGATCGAGGAGACCGAGGAGGGCGGCCAGGCGATCGCCATCACCGGCGAGCCGGAACTGACCGGCCGCCGGATCACCGTGCCCGGCGACATCAGCTCCGCCGCCTTTCCGATCGTCGCCGCGCTGATCCGACCGGACTCCGACATCACGCTCACCGGCGTCGGGATCAATCCCCGGCGCACCGGCCTGATCGACACCCTGATCGAGATGGGCGGCCGCATCGAGCTGCTGAACAGCCGCGAGGTGGCCGGCGAGCCGGTCGCCGATATCCGCGTCCGCGGCAGCGAGCTGGTCGGCATCGACGTGCCGCCGGAGCGCGCGCCGAGCATGATCGACGAGTACCCGGTACTGGGGATCGCCGCGGCCTGCGCGGAGGGCACGACGCGGATGCTGGGCGTCGGCGAGCTGCGTGTGAAGGAGAGCGACCGGCTGGCCATGACCGCGGCGGGGCTGGATGCCTGCGGCATTACGGTCGATGCCGAGAGCGACAGCCTGTCTGTCCAGGGCGCCGGCCAGGCGGCCGGCATGCCCGAAGGCGGCGCCACCGTGGCGACCGAGCTGGATCATCGCATCGCCATGAGCTTCCTGGTGCTGGGCATGGCGACCCGGTCGCCGGTGGCGATCGACGACGCCCGGCCCATCGAGACCAGCTTCCCGGGGTTTGCGGCGTTGATGAACGGGCTCGGCGCTTCCGTCACGCCGGCGAAGGCGGCGGCATGATCATCGCCATCGACGGGCCCGCCGCGTCCGGCAAGGGCACGTTGGGCCGCCGGCTGTCGGACCATTTCGGCCTGCGGCATATGGATACCGGCCTGCTGTACCGGGCCGTCGGGCTGGCGGTGCTGCGGTCCGGCAGCGATCCATCGAACGCGGTGGCCGCCGAGGCGGCGGCGCGGGCGCTGAGGCCCGAGGATCTCGAGACGCCGGACCTGCGCGCCGACAAGGTAGCCCAGGCAGCCTCCAAGGTCGCGGCCATGCCGGCCGTCCGCGACGTGCTGCTGCAGTTCCAGCGGGATTTCGCCCATCGGGCGCCGGGCGCGGTGCTGGACGGGCGCGATATCGGCACCGTGGTGTGCCCGGATGCGGACGCGAAATTCTATCTCACCGCCTCGTTGGAGGCGCGGGCCGAGCGCCGGTTCAAAGAGTTGCGGGAACGCGGCCATGACGTTATATACCCCGCGGTCCTGCAGGATATGACGCAGAGGGACGAACGCGACAGCGGCCGGGCGGTGGCACCGCTCAAGCCCGCCGATGACGCAAAGGTCCTGGATACCAGCGACATGACGGCCGATCAGGCCTTCGAGGCGGCGCTGGGGTTCATTGCGAAAGTCGCGCCCAGTGGCGCGGCGGTTCCGAACGGGACATGACATAGGATCGACGCCGGGCAGCATGGCACAGAGGCCAGCCCGGCGAGCCGGCGACACGCTTTCCATTGCGGGACGACCCGCGGCGGGCCTCCGGTAGATCATTCGAGGAGCATTCATGACAGATACTGCAGCCGCCCAGGCTGGCGGGGACGCGGAGAGCTTTGCCGCGCTCCTGGAGGAGTCGCTGGGCAAGACCGAGAGTTTCGAAGGGACCGTCGTCAAGGGCACGGTCATCGCCGTCGAGAACGACATGGCGTTGATCGACGTCGGCCTGAAATCCGAGGGCCGGGTACCGCTGAAGGAATTCACCGCACCGGGCCAGGAATCGGAGATGAAGCCCGGCGACGAGGTCGAGGTCTTCGTCGAGCGCATGGAGGACCGCAACGGCGAGGCCGTGCTGTCCCGCGAGAAGGCCCGCCGCGAGGAGGCCTGGACCCAGCTCGAGAAGGCGTTCAACAACCAGGATCGGGTGACCGGCACCATCTTCGGCAAGGTCAAGGGCGGCTTCACCGTCGACCTGTCGGGCGCCGTCGCGTTCCTGCCGGGCAGCCAGGTGGACATCCGCCCGGTGCGGGACATCTCGCCGCTGCTGGGCACGCCGCAGCCCTTCCAGATCCTCAAGATGGACCGCAACCGGGGCAACATCGTCGTGTCCCGCCGCGCGGTGCTGGAGGAGAGCCGGGCCGAGGCGCGTTCGGAGCTGGTGGCCAACCTGAAGGAAGGCCAGGTGCTGGAAGGCGTGGTGAAGAACATCACCGATTACGGCGCCTTCGTCGATCTGGGCGGCGTGGACGGGCTGCTGCACGTCACCGACATCGCCTGGCGGCGCATCAACCACCCGACCGAGGCTCTGCAGATCGGCCAGACCGTCAAGGTCCAGGTGATCCGCTTCAACCCGGAGACCCAGCGCATCAGCCTGGGCATGAAGCAGCTCGAGGCCGATCCGTGGGAGGGCGTCGAGGCGAAGTACCCGGTCGGCACCAAGTTCAAGGGCCGGGTCACCAACATCACCGATTACGGCGCCTTCGTGGAGCTGGAGCCGGGCATCGAGGGCCTGGTCCACGTCTCGGAGATGAGCTGGACCAAGAAGAACGTCCATCCGGGCAAGATCGTCTCCACCTCCCAGGAGGTCGAGGTGATGATCCTGGACGTCGACCCGCACAAGCGGCGGATCAGCCTGGGCCTCAAGCAGTGCCTGGAGAATCCTTGGGACGGCTTCGCCGAGCGCTTCCCGGTCAATTCCGAGATCGAGGGCGAGGTCAAGAACATCACCGAGTTCGGGATGTTCGTCGGCCTGCCGGGCGACATCGACGGCATGGTCCACCTGTCGGACCTGTCCTGGTCGCAATCTGGCGAGGAGGCGATCCAGACCTACAAGAAGGGCGACAAGGTCCAGGTCAAGGTGCTCGACGTCGACATCGACAAGGAGCGCATCTCGCTCGGCATCAAGCAACTCGAGGAAGACCCCTTCGAGAAGTCGGCGACGACGGTCAAGAAGGGTGCCGTGGTCACCTGCACCGTCAGCCAGATCACCGATGGCGGCATCGAGGTGAGCGTCGGCGACGAGGGGCTGATCGGCTTCATTCGCAAGTCCGACCTGTCCCGCGAGCGCTCCGAGCAGCGGCCCGACCGCTTCGCCGTCGGCGAGAAGGTCGACGCCAAGGTGACCCAGGTCGACCGTGCGTCGCGCAAGGTCTCCTTGTCGATCAAGGCCCGCGAGGTCCAGGAAGAGAAGCAGGCGATGGCCGAGTACGGCTCGTCCGACAGCGGCGCCTCGCTCGGCGACATCCTGGGTGCGGCGCTGAAGAAGGCGCAGGAAGCCACCAAGGACGCCGATGGCGAGCCGGAGGCGGCCGAGGAGCCGGCCGAGGCCGAGGCGAAGGCCGAACCGGAGCCGGAGCCCGAGCCCGAGCCCGAGCCCGAACCTGAAGCCGAGGCGGAACCGGCAGCCGAGGCTGAGGCCGAGGCCCCGGAGGCCGAGGCCGAAGCGGAGGCGGCGGTCGAGGCCGAAGCCGAGGCACCGGAAGAGGCGGAAGCCGAGGAGCCGAAGCCGAAGAAGGCGGCTGCGAAAAAGACTGCCGCAGCGAAAAAGACGACGACCAAGAAGTCGGGCTCAACCAAGAAGTCCAAGGCCAAGGCGGCCGACGACGAGGCCGAGTCGGGCGACGACGCCGACGCCTGACGCCGACTTCGAAAATTCGACCCGTTGGGGCCGCCACGATGCGTCGTGGCGGCCTCTTCTTTTCTCCAACCTCCTCCAATCCTTGGGCGACTCAGGAAAACCCCTTTTTTCTGAGGGGCTTATCCTTGCGTTTGAAAAATCTCTCTGGCACCATCGAGTGTCGTGTCGGCTTTGCCGGCGACGAACGGGGGTTGGGGAACGACAGGCAGCGTTAGACCGGCGATCGCAGAAGGCCAGAACAGGCCACAGCCGCGGGGGCAGGGCATCGCCTTCCGGTCGTATCGGCGGACCCAAAAAAGAACGGAAAATCGCAGCCGTCCTGGGGGCAGTCAGCAATGACGAAATCGGAACTGATTACGCGTCTGGCGGAGCAGAATCCGCATCTCTACCAGCGCGACGTGGAAAAGATCGTCACAACCATTTTCGACGAGATCTCGGAAGCGCTGGCCCGCGGCCAGCGTGTCGAACTGCGGGGATTCGGCGCCTTCTCGGTGAAGGAGCGCAGCGCCCGGGTCGGGCGCAATCCCAGGACCGGCGAGGCGGTCCGCGTGGCGCGCAAATTCATCCCGTTCTTCAAGACGGGCAAGCAACTGCGCGAACGTCTGAACACGGGCTGAGTTCCAGCCCGCCATCGTGCCGTTGCCGACCGGCGGAGGGGTTCCGGCGGTCCGGATCGTGTGTCGGCCGCATAGCGCCCGCTCGGCAATTGCCGGCGCCCTCCCGCTCTGCCGCCGATTACGCCTCTACCGTCGTTTGAAATATTCGCAGCAAAATCGTGCATCCGGTGCGGTTTGCCTGTGACATCGGGCCCGATTGACGACATCATGGTGCGCATACCCAAATTGGGTGACGGCCGTGAAGTCACCATCCTGCGGCCCGGCCGTTCGGCCGACGATCTTCGTTGCATATCGATCCATTCGAACCGGGGGGAAGCATGAGCCGGGGTCAGTTTGGCGATCGAGGGCGCCGCCTGTTGGCATTGCCGGGTCTTGTCCTGGCGCTGGCGATCGGGCAGAGCGGAACGGCGCAGGCGCTTGAGTATTTCGGGCCCAATGTGACGATCTTCGACCCAAGCATGCCGACCGCGGAGATCCAGGCCCGGTTCGACGAGGTCTGGGAGCTGCAGCGCGATGCTGAGATGGGCTCCGGACGCTACAGCCTGCTCTTCCTGCCGGGTGAGTACGGTTCGGCCGAGGAGCCGCTGCTGGGCCGTGTCGGCTATTACACCGAGGTCGCCGGGCTGGGCGCATCGCCGGGCGACGTGCAGATCAACGGCAAGATCGAGGCCTACAACCGCTGCTTCGACGCGCCCGACCGGCCGAATTACGACCTGTCGAATCCGGACGTCCAGTGCTTCGCGCTGAACAATTTCTGGCGCGGCATGTCCAACCTGACGATCAACGTCGTTCCCGGATCGGTGGACCCCGCCGAATGGTACGCCTGCGAAGCGGGCCTTCCCTTCAACACCTGGGCGGTGTCGCAGGCGGTCTCGCTGCGCCGGGTCCACATCAACGGCGTCGATGACATCCCCGAGCTCTTTCTCTTCGACGCCTGCCTGCAACGGCCCGGCTTCGCCAGCGGCGGGTTCATCGCGGATTCGCGGCCAGGGGGCGTGATCAATGGCGGGCAGCAGCAATGGCTGACCCGCAACAGCGAGATCGAATTCTGGTCGAACGCGGTCTGGAACCAGGTCTTCACCGGCGTGGTCGGCGCCCCGGACGACGCCACCTTCCCGGACCCGCCCTACACCACCCTCGACACCACCCCGCTGAGCCGGGAGAAGCCCTACCTGTTCGTCGACGAGGACGGCGATCTCAACGTGCGTGTCCCGTCGGCGCATACCGACACACGGGGCATCAGTTGGGCCGACGGCATGACGCCCGGCCGGACGATCCCGATTTCCGCGTTCTACGTCGCCGACCCCTCCGACTCGATCCGGCGGATCAACCGGCAGCTCGCCCGCGGCATGCACCTGATCCTTACCCCCGGCGTGTACGACGTCGCGCGGAGCATCTCCGTGCGTCGCGCCGACACGGTCGTACTGGGCATGGGCCTGGCGACGCTCACCGCATTCGACGGCGCCATCCCGCTGAAAGTCGCCGACCGGCCGGGGATCGTCATCGCCGGCGTGACGGTCGACGCGGGCAGCGTCGAATCTCCGGTGCTGCTGCAGGTCGGCCGGCGGAACGACGACGACGATGATGATGATGATGGCGACGACGACGACGGCGACGAACGCCGCGACGAGGACGATGACGGCGATGATGACGACGACGATGGAGGGCGCGACCGGATCAACCCGACGACGCTCAGCGACGTCTATTTCCGCATCGGCGGCCCATACATCGGCAAGACCGACATCGCGCTGGAGGTCAACAGCGATGACGTCCTGATCGACCACACCTGGGTGTGGCGCGCCGACCACGGCATCGAGGGCTTCGACGCGAATTGCGATCTCCTCGATCCGGAGAACTGCATCGACGGCTATCTCGGCGACGACATCCGGTGGGACACCAACATCGGCCGCGTCGGCGCCGTCATCAATGGCGACGACGTCACCGCGACCGGCCTGTTCGTCGAGCACTTCCAGGAATACAACACGATCTGGAACGGCGAGCGCGGCCGCGTCTACCTGTACCAGAACGAGCTGCCCTACGACCCGCCGACCCAGGCGGACTGGACGGCGGATGACGGCACCCTGGGATGGGCGGCGTACAAGGTCGACGACGACGTCGAGGAGCACCTGCTGTGGGGCGCCGGGGTCTACATCTTCAACCGGAACAACCCGGATATCGTTACCGAGAACGGGTACGAGGTGCCGGCGAGCCCCGGCGTCCGGCTGAACCACATCATGACCAACAACCTCAGCGGCCCGGGGACGATCAACCACATCGTCAATGGCTGCGGCCCCACGCTCGACGGGATCCCCGACCCGGGCGATCCGGACAATTACGAGGACCAGGAATACATCGTCACCTATCCGCCCTGCCCGCCGGGCTTCTGACGCCGATCCGGCGGCCCGGGCGCCGGGGCGACCCGGCGCGACATGCGGTGATGGCCGCTTGATTTGGGGGCGGCATTTGCGCGACTCTCCGGACTCGCCTCGCGACCGGATTGCGGCTCTCGATGAAACAGCCACTGCGCTACCTGTCCTGGATCGTCACGGTGCCGCTCGCGGCGGTGGTGATCTCGTTCGCCGTTTCGAACCGGGACCCGGCGGTCCTGAAGCTCTGGCCGCTGCCCTTCGAGTTGGAGATGCCGGTGTTCCTGCCGGTGCTGGGCGCCCTGGTGTTCGGCTTCGTCGCCGGCGGGTTCGTCGCCTGGTGGTCCGGCGGCCGCTACCGCCGCCTGGCGCGGCGCCAGAACAACAAGCTGCGGCGCCTGAGCGCGGAGGCCGACGCGCTGAAGGCGCGGGAGGCGGAGCAGTCCGAGACCGAGACCCGCAAGCGCGAAGCCGATCGTCTGGCCGCCGCCGAACAGGCGTCCGAGCAATCCGCGCTGAAGGAGGCGGGGGCCGCGCCCCAGGCGCTGGCGTCGCCGGACACCCGATGAGCGCCGGCGCGCCCGCCCGCGCCGTATGCGGGCCCTGAGGCCATGCGGATCATCGGCGCCATCGAGGTCGAGACCGCCCTGGACTACCCGACCCTGGCGGAACGGCTGCGGCAGATGTTCCGCTCCGGCTGCGCGGTCCCGCTGCGCCATCACCACACCATCCCGACCCATGGCGACTCGGACGCCACGCTGCTGATCATGCCGGCCTGGCAGACCGGCCGGCATATCGGCGTCAAGCTGGTCACCGTGTTCCCCGACAACGCCAAGGCCAGCCTGCCCTCGGTCATGGGCGCCTATCTGCTTCTGGACGGCAAGTCCGGCCAGCCGCAGGCCCTCATCGACGGCCCGTCGCTGACCCTGCGTCGGACCGCGGCGGCGTCGGCGCTGGCGGCCCGATACCTGGCGCGGGAGGATTGCGAGCGGCTGCTGATGGTCGGGACCGGCGCGCTGGCGCCACACCTGATCCTGGCCCATGCCTCGGTCCGGCCGATCTGCAACGTGCTGGTCTGGGGCCGCAACCCGGACAAGGCGAAGAAGCTGGCCAGCCGGCTGGACCGCCCGGATTTCCGGGTCGCCGCCACCACCGATCTGGAGGGTGCGGCGCGCGGCGCGCATGTCATCTCCTGCGCCACCATGAGCAGCGATCCGCTGGTCCTCGGCGACTGGCTGGAGCCCGGCACTCATCTCGACCTGGTCGGCGGCTTCACCCCCGACATGCGCGAGGCCGACGACGCGGCGGTCGCCAAGGCGCGGGTCTTCGTCGACACCCGCGAAGGCGCGCTGAACGAGGCCGGGGATGTGGTGCAGCCGCTGAAGGCCGGGGTGATCACCGAGGACGACATCGCCGGCGACCTCTTTGAACTGACTCGGGGCGAGCGCGCCGGCCGGCGGTTCTACGACCAGATCACCCTGTTCAAATCCGTCGGCACCGCGCTGGAGGATTTGGCCGCCGCCCAGCTCGCGGTCCAGGTGGTCTGACGCCCATGCCGGTGCCCGCGCTTCGGCCCTGGCTTCTGGACACGGTCCTGCCGTTCTGGGCGGAGGCCGGCATCGACCCGCGCAATGGCGGCTTCGTGGAGCGGCTCGATCTGGACCGCCGCCCCGAGCCGGACGCGGACCGGCGCCTGCGGGTCCAGGCCCGGCAGATCTACGTCTTCAGCCACGGCCACCTGCTTGGCGCGCCGGAATGGGCGCTGGAGGCCGCGCGCTCGGGTTTCCGCTTCCTGACCGAACACGGTTGGGACACCGATGGCGGCTGGCATCACCTGCTCACCGGCGCGGGCGAACCGAAGGACCGGCGCAAGGACACCTACGACCACGCCTTCGTGCTCTACGCCATGGCCTGGCTGCACCGGGCGACGGGCGAGGATGCCCCGCTCGACTGGGCGGAGCGCACGATCGGCTTCCTCGACCATTGCCTCGCCGATCCCAGGGGCGGCGGCTATTGGGAGGAACTGGCACCGGATGGCGCGACCGACCGCCTGCCGCGCCGCCAGAACCCGCACATGCACCTGCTGGAGGCGTGTCTGGCCTTGTTCGAGGCGACCGGCGATGCGGATTGGCGCCGCCGGGCCGAGGGCATCATCGCCCTCTTCCACGATCACTTCTTCGACGCGGAAACCGGCACCCTGGGCGAGTTCTTCACCGCCGACTGGCAGCCGGCCGACGGGGCGGAGGGCATGCTGCGGGAACCCGGCCACCATCTCGAATGGGTCTGGCTGCTGCTCCACTACCGGCGGCTGACCGGCGATGAGAGTGTCGTCGGCCCGGCCGACCGCCTCTACTGGACCGCGCTGCAATCCGGCCTCGACGGGCCGCCGGAGGGCATTGCGGCCGCCCTCGATGCGGTCGACCGGACGGGCGCCGTTGTCGAGCCTGGAAAGCGGCTCTGGCCGCAGACCGAGGCCATCAAGGCGCACCTGGCCCGCCACGAGCTGATCGGCGACATGGAAGCCGGCGACCGCGCCCGGTTGCACCTGGCGATGATGTTCGAGCATTATCTCGGCGCCGACGACCCGACCTGGCGCGACCGGCTGTCCCGCGACGGCCGCGTCCTGTCCGACCACATCCCGGCCAGCACCCTCTATCACCTGTTCCTCTGCATCGCCGAGGTGCTGCGCGTTCTGGGCGCGGACGAGGCCGGCTATCGCGATCTGGAGTCGTTACCGTCGTCTTAACGAATTCGACGACCGGACCTGATAGACTCCGCGCCATCGGCCGCAATTGACCAGCACATCCGTTTTGCCGCGCAGAACACTGGGGAGTTACTGCATTGGCTGCGATGCGCGTGACCGTCGTCGGCGCGGGGATCATGGGCCTCAGCACCGCCTGGGCGCTGAAGCGGCAGGGCCATTTTGTCACCGTCGTCGAACAGTATGACGTGCCCAACACGCTGGGATCGTCGGTCGACCAGCACCGGCTGATCCGCCATACCTACGGCGCCAGGGCCGGTTACGCGGCCATGGTCGACGACGCCTATGCGGCCTGGGACCGGGTCTGGACCGATCTCGGCCGCAGCCTCTTCGTGAAGACCGGGACCCTGTGCGTCGGCGCGACCGGCCATAGCTGGCTGCAGGACAGCGCCGAGGTGCTGGCGGGCCTGGGCATGGAGCTGGAATGGCTCGATCGGGAAGCGATGGAGAAGCGCTTCCCCCTGGTCCATGTGCAGGATCGCGACCAGGCCTTCTGGCTGTCCGGCGGCGGCGTGCTGCTGGCCAACTCGATCATCGAGGGCCTGGCTCGCTACCTGGCGGCCCACAGCGTGCCGATCCGCACCAAGTCCAAGGCCATCGCCATCGACCCCAACCGCGCCACGGTGCGCCTCGCCGACGGGCGGGCGATCGATGCCGACCGGCTGGTGGTCGCCGCCGGCCCCTGGGTCGGCCGCCTCCTGACGGGCATGGAACAGCGGGTGACGCCGTCGCGGCAGCTCGTCGCCTATGTCGAGCCGCCGGTGGACCAGACCCTGGCCTGGAGCCGCATGCCCATGGTGCTGGATATCGATCCCGCCTTCGGCTTCTACCTGGTCCCGCCGGTCGGCGGCACCCGGATGAAGGTCGGTGATCACACCTTCACCCTCACCGGCGATCCGGATTGCGATCGCGAGGCCACCGAGGACGAGGCGAAGGCCCTGCTGGACGGCTGCGGGAGCCGGCTGACCGGCTTCGACCGCTTCCGCCGCGGTCCGGTGAAGACCTGCTTCTACACCGTGGAGCCCGAGGAGCGCTTCATCGTCGAGCCGGTCGGCGACGCCACCTGGGTGATGACCGGCTTCTCCGGCCACGGCTTCAAGTTCGGCCCGCTGCTGGGCGAGGCCATGGTGGAGGCCCTGGCCGGCGAACGCATGCCCAGCGCGCTGGGCCGCTGGGCCGCCGGCTATCAGGACTGACGGTCGGTCGCCGTCGGCCTGCTCGCCGGATCAGAGGGCAACCGGCTCGCTGGAAAACGCCACCGAATCGATCAGACGGTCGACTGCGCGCTCATGCTTGGAAAAGTAGTGGGACGCGGTGCCGACATACAGGATGAGATGGAGCCGGCCATCGGTCACCGCCCCCGCCGCGAGCCCCCGCATCTCCAGGCCGGTATCCGAGACGAATTCCAAATCCACGCGATAGCCCGGCTGGCCACCGAAGGGGGCGGGCCGCAGGTTCGATGATCTGACGCCGCTCGCGCCCTCGCGGGTGATGCTGTCGACGATGAGCTCGACCACCTCTCCGGCCAGCATATCGTCCCGGAAGACCGGCAGATCCTCGGTGTCATCCTGGAACAGCGCCTCACCGTCCTCGATTCCCGCATACAGTCTCAGGGACTGCAGCAGCGGGCCGTCGACGGTCCAGATCTCAACGTCGCTTTGGGAGAGCTTGCTCCAGGCGATCTGCGGGTCGACCGAATAGGCCTCTCCGACCGCATAGCGGGACGGCGGGACCAGCGAGTAGGCGGCGCAGCCGGCGAGATAGAGCAAGAGCGCCGACAGGGCTGACAATCGTCCCATGGATTTCCTCAGCTGATCTGATCGATGTAGAAGCGAATCATCTCGCGGTCGCCGGCATTGGGAGCCTCTTCCAGATAGCGTTCGAAGGCCCGGCGGGCCGCCTGTCGGCGCCCGGCCGCGTAATGGACGGTACCGAGAGACCGGTGCAGTTCGGGCGGCGCCCCGCCCCAGTTCACCGCCTTCCGATAGGCCGCGACGGCCCGGTCGTCGTCGCCGTCCTCGCCACGCAGCCGGTAGAGTTCGCCCTGGAAGAAAGCGATCTCCCCGTCCTGGTGGCTGGATTCCGCAAGGCGGTCCAGCAGGACCTCGGTCGCGGCGAAATCGCGTCTCGTCAGCTCGTCGCGCAGCCAGTCCCCGCGGAACGGCGCGATGACCCGCAGGTGCCGGTCCTCGGCCTGCCGGGCCGGATCGACATCATCCGCCAGTGCGTCCAGCGCGGTGATCCTGTCCTCGATCGCCGGATGGGTGGCGAAGAAAAGCGGCGGCTCGGAGTCGTCCGAGGCCTCCCGTTCCGCCAGCAGCCCTTCCCAGATCCCGGCGGCATCGGCGGCCGAATATCCCGCCTCCGCCATCATTCTCAGCCCGACCGCGTCCGCCTCCCGCTCGTTCTCCCGGGAGAACGCGAAGATGCTGCCATACATGCTGATCGCCACGGCATCGCCGACCGGTATGTAGGTGCCGGTCGCCACCTGCGCCGCGGCCGACAGCACCTGCAGCGCGGCCACGGCATCGGTCTTGGCGCGCGCATCACGCCAGCGCTGCAACGAGTGCCGCCGTGTGTAATGGGCGATCTCATGGCCGAGCACATAGGCAAGCTGCGATTCGGATTCGGCCCGCAGCAGCAATCCGCTGAAGACATACAGCGCACCGTTGGGGCCCGCCGTCGCGTTGAAGGCGGAATCCCGCAGCACATAGATGCGCAGGTCCGTGCAATGGTCCGGAGCCAGCCGGCAGATGATGTCGCTGACATAGGCGTTCAACGCCGGGTCCTCGACCACCCGGCCGGATGTCAGGATCGCCGTCTCCGCCCGCTCCATACGCATCCACAGGCCGGCTTCATCGGTGTTGATATCGGGTGTCTCGCCCGGGGCGATGTCGACCGTCTGACCGGTCGATCCGCAACCGGCCAGCATCAGGGCGGCGATCAGCGCGGCGGCGGCGCGCCCGGCGGTCATAGTGGTATCTGGGTCAGAAGCGTTTCCACGGCCGTCCGCGCGCCCTCCGGCTCCCGCAAATCGCCGGTCGAGCTCAGCATGGTGTGGAACCAGACGACATCGCCGGTCCTCAGATCGATCAGGGAGGCAAATCCGGTCTGCTGGCCGCCCGGCACGCCCACGCCGAAGACGGCGGCGGCGATCATGAAGGCCACGCGCCCGCCGCTTGAGAAACTGTCCCGGAAGTTCAGGAACAGCGCATAGTCGGCGCCGTGGTTTCGCCTCAGGACCGCGGCCTCTTCCCCGAGGGTCCAGTCGAAATCCGGTTTGGTCGGCAGGGCGGCCTGTTCGAGATAGGTGTGGACCAGGATCGACGCGCCGACCGCTTCGTGCAGCTTCACGAGCTGGATTTCCCGCGGATCGTTGACGGTATCGCCCTGGGCGATCAGCCTCGCGCCCTTTTCCGCCAGGAAGGCGTCCAGCGCCTGCTCGATGTTGGCGCGTGCGGTGGCGGTCCACGCGGCGTTCGGCTCCGGCAGACCCGCCGCGGTCAATTCCGAGATTTCCACGTCGGGCTGCATGAGCAGAACCCGCGACGATTCCACCGTCGTAAGGCCGGCGCCGCCCCTGACAAGCGGACCGGGCGCGCAGGCGGCTACGACCAGCGAGAGTAGGAGAAGCGTCGAACCCGTTGCCTTACCTGCGGCACGCAGCACAGCGTCCGGAATCCCAATCGACCGGCAGAAATCCATATCGCCCCCAAGCAAATTGACTTTGTCCTTAGCGGCATGCGGCCTCCACCCGACATCCCGCGACCAATACTCGAAAATGAACCATCCGCCACATTGAAGCGCAACCATTCTTTGTGCCGACAGACGGTCCAACCGCCGGTGTCCGGTCTGAAAAATCGCTGGCAAAACCCCGCGCAGACGACTATCGCATGTGCGCCAACCACCGCGCCTGCGAGAGAGGCCGTGACGCGCGGTCCGGACAACAATCCACCGAACCGGGAGGCAGGTCATGACTTCGCAGCGGGGCAATCCGGTCTTCTGCGCGATCGATACGCCGGATCTCGACATTGCCGCCGCCCTCGCCGGTCAGGTGGCGCCCCATGTCGGCGGGCTAAAGCTTGGGCTGGAGTTCTTCAACGCCAACGGCCCGGACGGCGTCCGGGCGGTCACCGCGCTGGGCAAGCCGCTGTTCCTCGACCTGAAACTGCACGACATCCCCAACACGGTCGCCGGCGGCATCCGTTCGGCGACGGCGCTGGCGCCGGCCTTCATCACCATCCATGCCTCCGGAGGCCGCGCCATGATGCGCGCGGCGGCGGACGCGGCCACGGAAGCCGCCGACAAGCATGGGGTGACACGCCCGCGCCTGCTCGGGGTGACCGTCCTGACCAGCCTGGATGACGCTGATCTGGCCGCGGTGGGCCAGGATGCGGACGTTTCCAACCAGGTGGGACGACTGGCGGCGCTGGCCCGGGAGTCCGGGCTGGACGGCCTCATCTGCGCGCCGCAGGAGATCGCCCGCCTGCGCGCCCTGTGCGGCCCGGATTTCACCCTGATGGTGCCCGGCATCCGGCCCGCCGGGGCGGATCGCGGCGACCAGAAGCGCGTGATGACCCCGGCCGAGGCGATGGCGCTGGGCGCCGATCACCTGGTGATCGGCCGGCCGATCACCCGCGCCGCCGATTCGGCCAAGGCGGCGGCGGATATTGAAGCGGACCTGCTACAGGTCCATTCTTGACCCATGTCACTTGAGGTGAAGATCTGCGGCATCCGCTCGCCGGAGGCCATGGACACGGCGGTTGCCGGCGGCGCCCGCTATGTCGGGCTGAATTTCTATTCGCCCAGCCCGCGCGCCGTGGGGCCGGTGGAGGCGGCGGCGCTGGCGCGCCGGGTGCCGACCGGCGTGCGCACGGTCGGGCTGTTCGTCGAGCCCGACGACGAGTTGCTGGATTCGGTCCTGGGACAGGTGCCGCTGGACATGATCCAGCTCCATGGCGGCGAGACGCCCGGCCGTATCGCGGAGATCAAGGCCGCGATCTCCGCACCGGTGATCAAGGCGATCCGGGTCGCCACGGCCGCCGATCTGGAGCCGGTGCCCGATTATGAGGCCATCGCCGACATGCTGCTGTTCGACGCCAAGCCGCCGCCCAACGTGACCGCGCTGCCCGGCGGCAACGGCGTGCCCTTCGACTGGACCATCCTGGCGGGCCGGCAATGGGCCAGGCCCTGGATGCTGTCGGGCGGGCTGACCGTCGAGAACCTGTCGGAATCGGTGCGCACGACCGGCGCCACCGCCGTCGACGTCGCCAGCGGCGTGGAGGATCGGCCGGGGCACAAGGACCCGGCACTGGTCACCGCCTTCCTGGACCGCGCCGCGTCGCTTCCCGATCCGGCCGCTAGCCCGGCGTAGACAGCCAGTACAGCGCGTAGAAGACGATCCAGATGACCGTCAGCAGGCCGACCTGCTGGCGCTTGCCAAGGCGCGTCGCCACCAGCCGACTCAGGATGCCCACGACCAGCCAGAGCGCCAGGAAGCGCGCCGCACGGGCCGGCACGCTGACCGCCAGGAAGATCGGCAGGGCGATGCCCGCCGAGGGCGCCAGCCCGGCGAAGATCTTGTAGGGAACGCCGGTGAAGGCGGCGCCGAACAGGGCCGACTGCCAGTCGCCGGCAAGCTCCCGCCTTACCTCCTCGATCATCGCGCCGCTGATCGCCGGCACCCCGTCCAGCGACCGGACGATGCCGCCGGGATCGTCGCTGCCCCAGTGATACATGGCGGCACCGCCGGCGACCGCGCCGAGCGTGGCGAAGAACACCGTCTCCACCCCCCGGCGCAGGCCGAAATAGACGGTGACATAGCTGATCAGCATGTCGACGACGATGAAGAACAGCGTCGCCTCCGCAAACCCCCAGGCCAGCGCGATGCCGGCAATGACCGCGCCCGTCATGCCGTCACTCCCACGCCGGGAATTTGCCTTCGGCGGCAAGGTCCTGGATGCCGGTCTCTAGCGCCGCCATGAAGGCGTTGCGATCCTCAGCCTTGGCAATCCGCTTGCCGACGAAGACGTCGCAGAAGAACGGCACCGGCAGCCAGTCGCCCCGGGGCAGCACCTTGCCCATACCGTGCAGGAAGACCGGGGTGACGGGGACCTCGGGATGGCGTTCCGCCAACCGGGCAATGCCTTTCTTGAAGCCGGAGAGCACCTCCGGCTCGCCGCGCGACCCCTCCGGATAGAGCAGCAGGATGTCGCCGCGCTCCAGCGCCTCGGAGCATCCGGCCAGCGGGTCCTTGTTGCTGCCCCGCGCCTGCCGCTCGATCGGCAGGATGCCGATGATGGTCTGCGCAAACCAGCTGAACAGGCGGCTGCTGAGGAAATAGTCGGCCGCGGCGACGGGGCGCAGGCGCGGCAGCAGCCCCAGCGGAAAGAGGCTCATCAGCGCCAGTGTGTCCAGATGGCTGTTGTGGTTGGCGACCACGATCGCCGGCCCGGCGGCGGGAAGCCGGTGCCGGTGGCGCACGTTCAGCCCGACGGCGATCAGCACCACCGGCCGGACCACCAGCGCGAAGAACAGCCATCTGAGAAGCCGGTTCATGGCCTGCGCCTAGTAGAAGAAGAAGTAGACGTAGTGGAAGAACAGCGGCGCGGTGAAGGTCAGGCTGTCGATCCGGTCCAGGATGCCGCCATGGCCCGGCAGCGTGCTGCCGGTGTCCTTCACGCCGATATCGCGCTTGATCGCCGAGATGGTCACGTCGCCCATGAAGCCGGCGAAGCCGATAAGCAGTCCGGCGACCAGCGCGTGCTTCCAGCCCATCGGCGTCAGGAAGGGCGCCAGCGCGAGCGCCAGGGCGCCGGTCGTCAGGAACCCGCCCAGATAGCCCTCCACCGTCTTGTTCGGGCTGACGGATGGGGCCGCCTTGTTGCGGCCCAGCATCTTGCCCCAGACGTACTGCGCCACGTCGTTGGCCTGGGTCAGGAAGATCAGGAACAGCAGCAGCCCGGCGCCGTCGGCCGGGTCCTCGCCGTCCAGCACCAGCAGATAGGCGGCATGGCTGACCGCGAAGACGCAGGTCATCAGCCCCCAATGCAGGGTCCCGGCGGCCTTGAGGAAACCGGTGGTCTCGCCCTGGATCACCATCAGCGCCGGCAGCAGCAGGAACATGTAGACCGGCACGAAGATGATGAACATGCCGTACCATTCCTGGCCGACCCAGACGTATTGCAGGGGGATCGCCAGATAGGCGAACAGCAGCACCCGGCGGTCGGCCCGCCGGGTCGGCACCATGGAGAGGAACTCCTTCAATGCCAGGAAGCTGACGAACCCGAAGAACACCAGCGAGGTCACCGGGCTCAGCACGATGGCCACGGCGAAGATGGTGATCATCACCCACCACGACCGCACCCGCAGCACCAGCTCGCGGTAGTCCTTGGCGGGGCGCGCCCGCACCAGGGCGAACACGATCACCGAGGCGGCGATCAGCACGCCGAACACCGCCGCCAGCGCCCACATCACGTTCTCGGGCACGGCGCTAACGAACGGGATCATCGCTCTCGCCCAGGGCCCGGCGGGCCCGGTTGAGGATCGTCAATCCGGACAGCGCGAGCACCAGATAGAGCACCCAGTCGATCCACGGGGACAGCGGCACGCCCAGCCCGGCCAGGAAGCAGAGCAGGCCCAGGACGGCGGCGCGGTCGGACTTGCCCATCGGCCCGTCATAGCGGCGCTCCGCCCCGATCTGGATCGCCACGACGCCGGTCATCTCGCCGATCACCGCCGCCAGCACGATCGCCACCATGATCCAGGACGGGGCCGGCCAGACCACCGCGAGCGGCAGGTACAGCGCGCTGTCGGACAGCACGTCGCCCAGCTCGTTCAACACCGCGCCGAGCCGGCTCTTCATGCCGTGCTCGCGGGCCAACATGCCGTCCACGGCATTCAGCGCCATGCGCACGAACAGAACCGCCGGCACCAGCAATAGGACCCACGCCTCCCGCCACAGCAGCAGCGCGGCGCCGGCCGCGACCGACAGCAGCAGGGCCGCGACCGTCACCTGGTTGGCGGTCACGCCGGCTTTCGCCAGACCGCCAACGGCGGGCCGCAACAGGCGCTGGAACGCCGGCTTCAGATCATAGACGCTGGCCATGGACCCAACGGATGGTGGACGAAATGGGCGCACGGGCGCGCCCTATGGGTGTGACACCTCGAGCGTATAGCAAAAAATCCCTTACGACGCCGTTGACGGATCGGCCCGCCCCCCTTATCCAACCGGCGGCCTCCCGGCAGGCGTTGACCTGTCCGGGACAGGGCGGGATAGTTCCTTGCCAGGCCCATGAAACCAAGAATGGTACCGCGCCGAAACCGGCGCGGCGGAGTGAGATTGGCCCATCGTGACCGCAGCCGTCCCTGAAAGCGACCCCAAGCGCAACACCTTCCGCGCCGGGCCGGACGAGTCCGGCCATTTCGGCATCTTCGGCGGCCGCTTCGTCGCCGAGACCCTGATGCCGCTGATCCTGGAGGTCGAGCGCGCCTATGACCGGGCGAAGAACGACCCCGGATTCCATGCCGAGCTGAAGCACTACCTGACCCACTATGTCGGCCGGCCCAGCCCGCTCTACTACGCCGAGCGGCTGACCAAGCATCTCGGCGGCGCGAAGATCTACTTCAAGCGCGACGAGCTGAACCACACCGGCGCCCACAAGATCAACAACTGCATGGGCCAGATCCTGCTGGCCCGGCTGATGGGCAAGACCCGGATCATCGCCGAGACCGGCGCCGGCCAACACGGCGTGGCCACGGCCACCGTCTGCGCCCTGTTCGACATGCCCTGCACCGTCTACATGGGCGAGGTCGACATCGAGCGGCAGCAGCCCAACGTGTTCCGCATGAAGCTGCTGGGCGCGGAGGTGAAGCCGGTGGTCTCCGGCAGCCGCACGCTGAAGGACGCGATGAACGACGCGCTCCGCGACTGGGTGACCAATGTCGCGGACACCTATTACCTGATCGGCACCGTCGCCGGCCCGCACCCCTTCCCGACCATGGTCCGCGACTTCCAGTCGGTGATCGGCGAGGAGCTGCGCGACCAGATCATCGACGCGGAGGCCCGCCTGCCGGACACGCTGGTCGCCTGCATCGGTGGCGGCTCCAACGCCATGGGGCTGTTCCATCCCTTCCTCGACGATACCGAGGTCGAGATGCACGGCGTCGAGGCCGCCGGACATGGCATCGAGACCGGCGAGCATGCCGCCTCGCTGACCGGCGGCCGGCCCGGCGTGCTGCACGGCAACCGTACCTATCTGCTGCAGGACGATGACGGCCAGATCATCGAGGCCCATTCGATCTCGGCCGGGCTCGACTATCCCGGGATCGGCCCGGAGCACGCCTGGCTGAACGATATCGGCCGGGTCAAATACGTCTCGGCGACCGACCAGGAGGCGCTGGACGCCTTCCAGCTCTGCGCCCGCATGGAGGGCATCATCCCCGCGCTGGAGCCGGCCCACGCGCTGGCCCATGTCGCCAAGATCGCACCGGACCTGCCCAAGGACCATCTGATCGTCATGAACATGTGCGGCCGCGGCGACAAGGACATCTTCACGGTCGCCGACGCGCTCGGGGTCTCCATATGAGCGCCAACGGGGCCTCCCGGCTGGATCGTCGGTTCCAGGCCCTGCGCGACGCGGGCCGCGGCGGGCTGGTCGCCTTCATCACCGCCGGCGACCCGGACCTGGAGACAGGATACGAACTGTTCCGCCGGCTGCCGGAGGCCGGCGCGGACCTGATCGAGCTCGGCATCGCCTTCACCGACCCGATGGCCGACGGCCCCGCGATCCAGGAAGCCGGCCTGCGGGCGCTGAAGGCCGGCATCACGCTCGCCAAGACCCTCGACATGGTGCGCCGGTTCCGGGCCGAGGACGGCGATACGCCGGTCATCCTGATGGGCTACTACAACCCGATCTACAGCTATGGCGTCGACCGCTTCCTGACGGATGCGAAGTCCGCCGGGGTGGACGGGCTGATCATGGTCGACATGCCGCCGGAGGAGGATGAGGAGCTCTGCCTGCCGGCGCTCGACGCCGGTGTCGCCTTCGTCCGGCTGGCGACACCGACCACCGACGATGCCCGGCTGCCGGCGGTGCTGCGCAACACCAACGGCTTCGTGTACTACGTCTCGATCACCGGCATCACCGGCACTGCCTCGGCGGCGGACGCCGACATCACCGCCGCCGTCGAGCGCCTGCGCCGGCACACCGACCTGCCGATCGCCGTCGGCTTCGGCATCAAGACGCCGGAGCAGGCCGCCGCCGTCGCCCGCGTCGCCGATGCCGCCGTCGTAGGCACCGCGATCGTGAAGCGGGTGGCCGACAATCTCGACGAGACCGGCACAGCGCTGCCGCAATTGGCCGATAGCGTCCTCGATCTGGTCAAGGAACTGGCCGAAGGGGTGCGTGGCGCCCGCGCCTGAATCCCGTACCAAGGGTCATCGCTGGAGGTATCCATGAGCTGGCTGAGCAACTTCGTTCGCCCGAAGATCCGCGCGCTCGTCGCCAAGCCCGACGTGCCCGACAACCTCTGGCACAAATGCACCAAATGCGAGGCGATGATCTTCCATCGCGACCTGCAGCAGAACCTGCATGTCTGCCAGCATTGCGGCCACCATATGCGGCTGAAGCCGGAGGACCGGCTGGCCATGCTGTTCGATGACGGCAAGTACGAGACCATCGAACTGCCCAAGGCGCCGACCGACCCCCTGAAATTCCGCGATTCGAAGCGCTACACGGACCGGCTGCGCGACGCCCAGGCGAAATCCGGCCACCAGGATGCGATCATGGTGGCGCATGGCACGGTTGGCGGCATGAACTCGGTCATCGCCGCCTTCGATTTCGGCTTCATGGGCGGCTCCATGGGCGTGGCGGTCGGCGAGGGCATGCTGGCGGCGGCCAATCTGGCGCGGCTGCAGGAGGCACCGTTGATCGTGGTGCCGGCATCCGGCGGCGCGCGCATGCAGGAGGGCATCCTGTCGCTGATGCAGATGCCCCGCACCACCATCGCCGTGCAGCAGGTCAAGGAAGCCGGCCTGCCCTACATCGTCATCCTGACCGACCCGACCACCGGCGGCGTCACCGCCTCCTTCGCCATGCTGGGCGACATCCACATCGCCGAGCACGGGGCGCAGATCGGCTTCGCCGGCGCCCGGGTGATCGAGGAGACCATCCGCGAAACCCTGCCCGAAGGCTTCCAGCGCGCGGAATACCTGCTGGAGCACGGCATGGTCGACATCGTGGTGCGCCGCAGCGAGCTGCGCGACACGCTGGTCCGGGTGCTGGACCTGCTGCGTCGGCCATTGCCGCCGGCGGAAATCGTCGACCTGCCGGTTGACGAGGCCCGCGGCGACGCGCCAGCCGCCACCCTGCAGGTGACCGGTCCGACCGAGCAGCCGCCGGCCGAGTGACGCAGCCGGCCATATTCTAGTGGCCCGGATGGGGTTCGCGGTGTAATCAGGCGTCCGCCGTACCTCCATGCGATACGGCACGGGACGAGGGCTGCGCCATATCCGTACAGTTTGAGAGCAACGCGCCGGCCGTCGATGCCGTTCTGGACCGGCTGCTGACGCTGCATCCCAAGCGCATCGACCTGTCGCTGGAGCGCATCGAGCGGCTGCTGGACAAGCTCGACCGGCCGCAGCACCGGCTGCCCCCCGTCATCCACATCGCCGGCACCAATGGCAAGGGCTCGACCGTCGCCTTCCTGCGCGCCTGCCTGGAGGCAGCCGGGTATCGGGTGCATGCCTACACCTCGCCGCATCTGGTGCGCTTCAACGAGCGCATCCGGCTGGCCGGATCGCTGATCTCCGACGATTACCTGATCGACATCCTGGAGCGGGCGGAGGCCGCCAATGCCGGGGCCGAGATCACATTCTTCGAGATCACCACCGCCGCCGCCTTCATGGCCTTCGCCGAGACACCGGCCGATGTCCTGTTGCTGGAGACCGGGCTGGGCGGCCGGCTCGACACCACCAATGTCGTCGACCGGCCGGTGGCGACCGCGATCACCCGCATCTCCATGGACCATATGCAGTTCCTGGGCGGCACGCTGGCGGAGATCGCGGCGGAGAAGGCCGGCATCCTGAAGCCCGGCGTGCCCGTCGTCCTGGCGCCGCAGCGGTCGGGCGAGGCGCTCGGCACGATCCGTGCCCGCGCCGCCGAGATCGGGGCGCCGCTGGTGGATTTCGGCCGCCATTGGCACTACGAGACCGACGCCGATGCGCTGCGTGTCCGGATCGGGGATGAGGAGATCCGGCTGCCGCGACCGAATCTGGCCGGCGCCCACCAGGAACAGAACGCGGCGACGGCGGTGGTCTGCCTGCGCCAGCTCGACGGATTCGACATTCCCGCAAGCGCCCTGGCCACCGGCCTCGGATCGGCCGAATGGCCGGCACGGCTGCAGCAACTGTCGCGCGGGCCGCTGGTCGACCGGCTGCCGGCGGGCTGGGAGCTTTGGCTGGACGGCGGCCACAACGACAGCGCCGGCGAAGTGGTCTCCGAATGGCTGGGCGGTCTCGACCGCCGACCCACCCATCTGGTGGTCGGCATCCTGTCGACCAAGGACCCGCGCGACCTGCTGCGCCCGCTGGCGCCCTTCGCCGCCGGCCTCCAGGCCATCGCGATCCCCGGTGAGCCGGCAACCCTGGGCGCGGAAGACCTGGCCGCCGCGGCGCGCGAGGTCGGGGTCCCGAATGTCGCCGTGGCGGACTCGCTACAGGACGCGGTTGACGCGATCCTGCAGGCCGACGACCCGTTCGCCACCGCGCCCGGAACACTGCCGGACGCGGTCGAGTCCATCCTCAGGGCCAATCCCACGCCGGCCCGAATCCTGATTTCGGGATCGCTCTATCTTGCCGGCCAGGTCCTGACCGAACATGCCTGACGGCCGGAAACCGGCCGCCAGTTTCTAAGATTTAGTCTTAAAGAACCGATTCAACCCACTGATACAACGCGTTTTTCGGCAAGGCGCCGATCTTGGTGGCGGCGACCTGGCCGTCCTTGAACAGCATCAGGGTCGGGATGCCGCGCACGCCGTATTTCGACGGCACGCCGGGGTTGTCGTCGATATTCACCTTGGCGACGGTGATCTTTTCGCCCATTTCGCCGGCCAGCTCTTCCAGGGCCGGCGCGATCATCTTGCAGGGGCCGCACCATTCGGCCCAGAAATCGACCAGGACCGGGGTATCGGACTCCAGAACGTCGGTCTCGAAGCTGTCATCGCTAACGGCTTTGGGGCTGCTCATTTGCGTTCCTTCAAACTCCAGCGCCGCGCTTTCCGTGGGCAGCGGCTGGCCCTTTCGGGCGTGGACAGACGCTAAATTAGGGGTCGCGTTCGGCAAAGGTCAAGGCGCCCACCGCTCCAGAAGCGCATCCGGCAACGGCATCAACCGCGGCCCGTCGGTCCACAAAAGCGCCGCCGAAATCGGGCGGTCCGGATAGATCTTGCGCAGCACGGCGCGGTAGGCGGCCATCTGGCCCAGATAGACCGGCGGCACCGACTCCACGGCCTCCGGCGGCGGCCGGTTGCTCTTGTAGTCGACGATCAACACGGCGTCGTCGCGCACCAGCAGCCGGTCGATCTGGCCGGAAACGGCCTGCCCGTTAACCAAACCGACCACCGGCACTTCGGCCAGGCTGCCCGGGCCGAACAGGGCGGCGAAATCCGGGCCGTCCAGCACCGCCAGGGTCTCGTCTGCGATCTCGGATTGCTGCTCCGGGGTCAGCCCATGGGCCTCCTGCGCCAGGAAGCGCTCCGCGGCGGGACGGCGGGCAACGGCGTCCAGGTCCGGCAGGGTCTGCAGCAGGGCATGCACGATCAGGCCGCGCCGGAACCGCGCGCCGTCCTGGCCGAATGGCGAGCGCACCGCCGGCTCCTCGGCGGCAGGCCGCGACGGCGCCAGCGGCCGCGGCGGCTCCGGTTCCGGAGGCGGCGGCCTGCGCGCCCAATCGGGAAGTTCGGGTGCCGGCGCGGCGGCATCGACCGTCGCGACGGCGACCGGACGGGTCTGCGGCAGGTGATAGCGCAGCACCTCGCCGTCCCAGCCCGGAACGGCCCGCCGCTCGACGCCGTCCAGCCCCGCGAACGCATCCCGGCACAGGTTGAACCAGCACCCGTCCGCCGGGGCCTGGGAGCCGTGATGACCACAGATGTAGAGCCGGTCCTCGGCACGGGTCAGCGCAACATAGAGCAGCCGCCGGTATTCCTGATCGCGCCGGCGGTTGGCGCGCTGCCGGGCCGCCTGTGACTCCGGATCCTCCACCGCGCGCCGAGGCGGCCAGAGCGGCACCGGCAGGTCCTCGTCCGGCCACAGGATCGCCGGGCTCTTGCGCGGCACCGACATGGTGTCGGGCAGGATGACGATCGGCGCCTGCAACCCCTTCGCGCCGTGCACGGTCATGATCCGCACCCGACGAAGCTGGCCCTGCTCCATCTCGCGCTTCACCTCGGCGTCGCCCGCCGCCAGCCAGTGCAGAAAGCGCTGCAGCGAGGGCGGCTGTCCGATCTCGAAAGCCAGTGACAGGGCCAACAACTCGTCCAGCGGATCGACCGCCTCGTCGCCGAGCCGCGAGAGGATGGCCCGCCGGCCGCTGACCGGATCGGCCGGGCACGGCAATTCCAGCACCCGGGAGAAGAGCTCATAGGGCGGCCGGAAATCGACCTCGGCCAACACTCCGGACAGATACTCCGCCGCCGCGCGGAAGGCGGGATCGCGCCCCGAGGCATCCCGCAGCGCCGGCCACAGCCGGCCCTTGCGGCCATGGGCCAGGGTGAAGAGCTGCTCCTCGGACAGCCCGATGAGCGGGCCCTTCAGCACTGTCGCCAGTGTGAGATCGTCATCGGGCAGCAGCAGGAATTCGGCGAGCGCGATCAGGTCCATGGCGGCGAGTTGGCGGGTCAGGACCATGCGGTCGACACCGGCGATGTCGATCCCGTGCGCCTTGAGCGCCCGCACCAGCTCCACGAAGAACCGGTTGCGGGTGCGCACCAGGATCAGCACGTCGCCGGCGTGGATCGGCCGGCCACGATCCTCGAGCCTCTCACCACGGGAAATCCAGCCCTGCACCGTATCGGCGATCCGCACCGCCAGCCGTGCGGCCGGGTCGTCGCCGACCGCCTGCCGGGTCGGCGGCGACCAGGGCTCGGTCTCCTCCACCGCCTGCGGGCCGACCGGCGGCCAGAGCTCTACGAGGCCACCGGCACCGCGCCGGTACGGCAGGTGCTCGATCGCGCCGCCGAACTGGTCCGCCACCCCGTCGCCAGCCTCGCCGCGCGAGAACACCGCATCCACCAGATCCAGCACCGCCGCCGTGGACCGGAAGGAGATCGACAGGGCGACCTTGCGCAGCGCCTGTTCGGCGGCGGCGATCCGGGCATCGTATTCGGCGCGCATGTCGGCGAAGGCCGCGGGGTCAGCACGCTGGAAGCTGAAGATCGACTGCTTGTCATCGCCGACCACGAAGATCGTCCGCACGGTCTCCGACGCACCGCCGCCGGCGAAGAACTCCTCGCTCAACGCCGCCACCACGTCCCATTGCTCCGGATTGGTGTCCTGGGCCTCGTCGATCAGGATGTGCTCGATCCCGCCATCCAGCTTGAAGAGTACCCAGGGCGCGATTCCGGGCTTCTTCAGCAGGGCGGCGGTGCGCAGGATCAGGTCGTCGTAGTCCAGAAGGGCGCGGCGGCGCTTCTCCTCCCCATAGGCATCGACCAGCGCCGTCCCGACCATGAGCAGGGCCCCGGTGGCGTCGGCCACCGCCGCCGCCTTGCACCGCTCCATGACCGCCAGCACGCGCGCCGCCTCGGCCGCCAGCGCATCGGCGGTTCCGGAATAGGTCGCCTCGGTCTTCTTGGTGACCAGGGTTTTGCGAATGGTGCCCTCGGCCGTCAGGAACGCCGTCGCGTAGGCCTCGAACCCCGCGGCTCGGTGTTCCGGAGAGGCGGCCAGCCAGTCTGCGATCGCGCCGCCGCGACCAACATCCGCTTTGGAACCGTCCAGCAGCGCCTCCGCCGCGCTCATCAGTTCCAGGCGGTCGAAGGCGGCGGCCTCCGACGCCGCGGCCAGGATGGCGCTGCGATCTTCGTCGGGCGCCAGGCCCAGATGCTCCCGCACCGCCGCCACCAGCGGCTCCACCCCGCCATGGCGGTCGCGCAGCCGCGCGAGCTGCCCGCGCTCTCGGGAGAGCGCGCCCATCAACTCGCCGAATGCCTCCGCGTTCGCCAGCCCGGCGACCTCGGCCAGGGCCGGCGCCACGAACAGGGTCGGATCCTGGAGGATGCGCAGCCGCGCCTCCGCCAGCAGTTCGGCGGCGCTACGCTCGTCCAGCAGGTCGAAATGCGGCGGCAGGCCGGCCTCCAGCGGAAAGCGCCGCAGCAGCGACTGGCAGAGCGCATGGATCGTCTCGATCTTCATCCCGCCCGGCGCATCGAGCACCTGGGCGAACAGCCGCCGCGCCCGGTCCTGGGTGTCGCGATCCGGCCGCTCACCCGTCAGGTCGGCCAGCGCCAGGGCCAGGTCGCCATCCTCCATCACCGCCCAGCCGCCCAGCGTCTGGTTGATGCGGATCGCCATCTCCGCAGCCGCGGCCTTGGTGAAGGTGATGCAGAGGACCTTCTCAGGCGCGGTGCCGGCGAGCATCAGCCGCAGCACCCGGTCGGTCAGCACCTTGGTCTTGCCGGTGCCGGCCGAGGCCGCAACCCAGGCCGAGGCCGCCGGATCGGAGGCCCGACGCTGGGCGATCTCCGGCTGGAGCCGGTCGGCCGCGCCGCTCATTCCGCCTCTCCGCCGCCAGCCGACCATTCCAGCACCCGGGCCAGATGGGCGTAATCGTCGAAGCGCGGCACGAAATCCGGCCGCGGCCGCGCGAGATAGGGCGTATCCGGCGCATCGAAGCGCTCGATCAGTCGGGTCAGGCCGCGCTCAGCCTGCGCCATCAAGGTTGCCGTGTCGGCAATCTTCGGGATCTTCACCTCCCCGGCGGGATCGCCCCCGGAGAGGCGCCAATGGGCCAGGGTCGAGACCCGGCCGGCGGGCATGTCCTCGAACCCGCCCCCGGCAGCGATCAGCGCCTCCAGCGGCAGTTGCGGCGCATAGCCGGCGATGATCTGCTTGTCGGTGGGCACCGCGCCGGTTTTGTAGTCGATGATGTCGAGCCCGCCATCGCCGCGATCGACGCGGTCGGCGCGCGCGGTCAACCGGAAGGCGCCCGCCGGTCCCGACAGCGACAGCTCGCCGGCGACCTCGGTGGCGGATTGTGCCGCGTTCGCTCCCGTCAGTTCCCGCGAGACCACCCATGCAGCGATGCGTTCGAAGCGAGGCCACCAGAACGCGCGGGCCTCCGGCCACGCATCCAGGGCCGCGAAAGCGTCACGGCCATGTACCAATAGCGCCTGCAACGGGTCGCCCGGCGCCGCGGCGCCGCCCGACCGGATGAAGGCGGCAAGCGCATCGTGGATGACCTGCCCACGTTCGGCCGCGCCGGCATCCGCCTCGATCGCTTCCAGCGGCTTGAGGCCGAGGACATAGCGGGCATAGACGGCGTAGGGATTGGTCATCCAGGTCCCGACCGCCGTGACCGACAGCCGGCGCGGGCGGGCGGCAACCGGCGGTGCCGGCCGTGGCGGGTCGCAGGGCCGCACCGCCGCCGGCGCGTCCAGCGCCTCGGCCCAGGCCACCCAGCAGGCGCCTTCCGCCTTGATCTCCTCCATGACGTCGGCCGGCGCCACCGTATCGAGCCGCGCCAGCCAGCGGGACGGCACGGTCGGCGTGCCGTCGACCCGCTCCGACCGGGTCAGCACCACGTCCGGGGCGGCCAGCGCCTGGGCGAAATCATGGGCCGCGAGGCCGATCCTTCGTTCCGGCGACGGCAGGCCGAACTGCCGCCGCATGGGCCGCGACATCCACGGATCGGCCGGCGGCTCCGCCGGCCAGGTGCCCTCGTTGAGGCCGCCGAGGATCAGCAAATCGGGTTGTTGCAGCCGCGCCTCCAGAGGCCCCCAGATCGACAGGCGCGCATGGTCGCCATAGCGCGGGCGCACCACGCGCCCGGCCATCAGCGCCTCCAGCAGCGCCGGATACTGGCCCAGCGACAGGGACGGGAAGTCCTGCGCCGCAACCAGCATCTCGCTGGCGAAGGCGGCGACGGACTCACCGTCGTCCAACCGCCAGAGCCGCGCCGAACCCGGCGCATCCTCGGTCGCCGCCAGCGCCTCGGCGACAGCCAGATGCGCGCCCAGCAGGGCCGTCACATCCGCATCGCCCTCCGCAAAGGCCAGCAGCGGCCCGAACAGCGCCTGCAGCCCGTCGCACCACGTCAACAGGGCCACCCGATCGTCGGGCGTGTCGAACCGATCGTCCTCGGCCGCTTCGACCGCGGCGGACAGTCCGGAAAAGCCGGGGGCAGGCCGTGGGCCACGCAGGACAGCCCGTTCCAGCATCCGGACCCGGGCGCGAAACGGACCGACCGGCTCGCCGCCGGCGGCCAGCGGGTGCTTCAGGACCGCCAGCAGGTCGAGCGGCGCGATGCCGCCGGCCGCGCATTCCGCCAGCAGCCGCATATAGGTTCCGGCCGGCGTGTCGGCGAGCGGCCGACCGCCGCTGTCGTCGACCCGGATGCCCCAGCGTGCCAGCGCCGCCGCCACCCGCCGCGCGAGCCCGCGGTCCGGCGTCACCAGCGCCGCCGTCCGGCCCGGGGTCTCCAGGGCCTGGCGCATCATCAGTGCCACGACCCCGGCCTCCTCGCGCGGCGTCGGGCAGTCGACCCGGCGAATGCCGTCGAAGGCGCGCCGGGCCGGCGGCGCGACCCGCCGCCAATGCTCGCTGGTCGCCGCCGGACGCATGACCTCGCGGGCCAGCCGGCCGCGCTCCGGCGCGGTCGATGCCGCGCCCGGCCAGTCGGTGACCGCATCCCGGTCGACGCCCATGCGTCCCAGCAGATGCTTCATGCCGAATTGCGGGTGGCTCTCTTCGACCGCGTCCCAGCTCTCCCCGTCCATCTCGCGGTCGAGCCCGGGCAGCACCACCGACCCCTCGGGCAGGCCGGCGACCACCTCGAGCAACGCCGCCGTGGCCGGGATCGAGCCGGTCGATCCGGCGGCGATCACCGGCCCGGACGGCGGGGCCGCGCGCCAGGATTCGGCGCGCGCATCCAGAACGGTGTTGCGCCGCTCCGCGCCGTCGATCACGCCTTCGGCGGCCAGGATCTCCGGCCATTGCGCCGTGACGATTTCCAGGAACTGGAGCGTGTGCTGCCAGTGCTCGGCCAATTCCTCGGGCACCAGATGGGCGAGATCGGCGAAGTCGCGCCGCTCGGTGGCCACCTGGTCGATCAGCCGGCCCAACTCCGCCGCCAGCCACACCGCCTGGCCCGGTGCCAGATCCATGTCGCCGCGCTTCAGGATCATCCGGGCCAACAGCAGTTGCCGCCGGGTGCCCGAGATCGCCGGCGGAAGATCCAGCGCCTCGACGCCCGGAACGGCCTCGATCTCAAGGTCCAGCGCCTCCGGGTCGATATCGCCGATCGGGCTCATGCGCGGCAGCAGCAGGGCCGGCGCGTCGCCGCCCGGCCCGATGCGCAGGAATGCCTCGCGCAGGCTGCGGCAGGCCCGCCGCGTGGGGAGCAGGACCGTCATCCGGCCGAGCGCCATCGGATCGCCCCCGGCCCGGTCGAGGATCCCGGCCGCCAACGTATCGACGAAGGGCAGGCCCGCCGGGATCGTGAACAAGGCGGGTCCAGTCATGGATTCAGGTCCGGCAGCAGCCCGAGGCGTTCACCCCAATCGCCAAGGCCATTGAGCGTGGCCGACCGGGACCCGGATTCGTCGCCGTAGGACAAGGTGACGTCCAACCGGTCGCGCGGCAGCAACGGCCCGAGCCTGTCCGGCCACTCCACCAGCGCGATGCCCTCGCCCCGCGCCTCGTCCCAGCCGAGCTCGATCACCTCGTCCGGGCCGGAGAGCCGGTAGAGGTCGAAATGCCAGATCGTGGCGTCCGGCAATTCGTAGGCCTGGACCAGCGTGAAGGTCGGGCTCGGCACCTCGACCTCCGCTCCGGCGGCAGCGCGAATCAGCGCGCGCGCAAAAACCGTCTTGCCGGCACCCAGATCGCCGCCCAGCGCAACCACGTCGCCCGGCCGCAACACCGGCTGAATCCGCGCCGCAAGGGCCTCCGTCGCTGCCTCATTTGGCAGGGCGAGGGTCCGGGGTCCGGTGGTCGGCATGGCGCGTTTTCGTGTCATCGCCGGCAATTGTCCGGGCCGGCGGCGCAGGCCGCAAGCTATCCCGGTCTACGCCCGCACATTGACTTCGAACCGGGCCGTCCCTATGTTCCGGCCGCCATGACGCGACAGATTGTTACTTCAGCTTCCTTTGCGCCAGACCTGGGCTCGCCAGCGAACCCGGGCCATGAGTCGTGCGCGTTCGGAGTGCTGATGTGAACTGACTGCCGCAACTGGCATCGTTCGCCGAAAGCCCCTTCCGGACCGCCGGAAGGGGCTTTCGGCGTTTTTGGGCCTGCGATAGCCAGGCATTCAATGGAGGAGAAAATGACCAAGCTGCATGTGAACGTCGGAACCATTGGCCACGTGGATCACGGCAAGACCACGCTGACGGCCGCGCTGACGAAGATCATGGCGGCCCTCCACGGCGGCACCCCGATGGATTTCGATCAGATCGACATGGCGCCGGAGGAGAGGGCTCGCGGTGTGACCATCAGCGTCACCCATGTGGAGTACGAGTCCGCGACCCGGCACTACGCCCATATCGACTGCCCGGGCCACGCCGATTACGTGAAGAACATGATCACGGGCGCGGCCCAGATGGACGGGGCGATTCTGCTGGTCGACGGTTCCCAGGGTCCGCAGGAGCAGACCCGCGAGCACGTCGTGCTGGCACGTCAGCTCGGCCTGGAGCACATCGTGGTGTTCGTGAACAAGGTCGACATGGCCGATCCGGAGCTGCTCGAGCTCGTCGAGCTGGAGGTGACGGAGATGCTGGCCGGCCTTGGCTACGCGGACGCCCCGGTCGTGCGCGGCTCGGCGCTGAAGGCGCTGGAGGCGGCGGAGGCCGGCCGGATCGACGACCCGGCGGTCGACGCCATCCGGGCGCTGGTGGCCTGCATGGACACCCGCATCCCGGACCCGAGGCGCGATCTCAAGGGGCCGTTCCTGATGCCGATCGAGGACGTCATGACCATCGGCGGCCGGGGCACGGTGTGCACCGGGCGCGTCGAGCGTGGCGTGCTGCGGCCGCAGGACCCGGTCGAGATCGTCGGGCTGACGGATGCGGATAGCGGTATCCGCACCGTCGTGGTCAGCGCCATGCAGGCGTTCCGGCGCGACATCTCGCAGGCGGAGGCCGGACAGAATGTCGGGCTTCTGCTGCGGGGCCTGCGCCGGGACGAGGTGCAGCGCGGCCAGGTGCTGGTGGCGCCTGGCTCGGTGGCGCCGCGCACGACCGGCGAGGCCGAGCTCTATGTGCTGACGGCCGAGGAAGGCGGCCGCCGGACCCCGTTTCGGTCCGGCTACAAGCCGCAGTTCTTCTTCGGTCTGACCGACGTGACCGGCACCGTCTCGCTGGCCGAGGCCGACGAGGCGGCCGGCGTCATGCCGGGCGACCGCAAGACCGTGCGCTTCGCCCTGGAGCGCCCGGTCGCCTTCGAGGCCGGCATGCGCTTCGCCCTGCGCGAAGGCGGCCACACGGTCGGCGCCGGCTTCGTCACGGAGGTGCACTAGCGCCGATCTGGGGAGGGGGACACGGGGGTCCGTGTCCCCCAACTCATTCATGGGCCAGCACTGGCGAGCCCTCACCCGGCTCGCTTTCGCTCGCCACCCTCTCCCACGGGGAGAGGGTTGGTCGGGTCAGCGCTGATGACCCTCTCCCCCTGGGAGAGGGTGGACTGCCGCAGGCAGGCCGGGTGAGGGCCAGCGCTGCTGCCACGGAATCGCCCGGTGGCCGTGATTGAACTCTGGTTGCCGATCTGCCATTCAGACCTTCCCGACGCACTCCCGAGATCCCGCCCATGACCGACGCACCGCATGTGACCGATGTCGCCATCGTAGGGGCCGGGCCGGTGGGCCTGTTCGGCGTGTTCGAATGCGGCATGCTGCGCATGAAGTGCCATGTCATCGACGTTCTGGACGTGGCCGGCGGGCAATGCGCGGCGCTCTATCCGGAGAAGCCGATCTACGACATTCCGGGATATCCGGTGATCGAGGCGGCCGGGCTGATCGAGCAATTGGAGGCGCAGGCCAGGCCCTTCGACCCGGTCTACCATCTCGGCCAGAGGGTCGAGACCCTGACCCGGCAGGACAATGAGCGCTGGCTGCTGCAGACCTCGACCGAAACGAAGATCGACGCCCGCTGCGTGATGATCGCCGCCGGCGTCGGCGCCTTCGGCCCGAACCGGCCGCCGCTGGCCGGCATCGAGGGCTATGAGGGCACCAGCATCCACTACATGGTGGCCAAGCGCGAGGCGTTCCGCGGCAAGAAGGTGGTGATCGCCGGCGGTGGCGACAGTGCGCTGGACTGGTCGATCATCCTGGCCGACATCGCCGACTCCGTCATGGTGGTGCATCGCCGGCCGAAGTTCCGCGGCGCCCCGGACAGCGTCGCCAAGCTGCACGCCCTGGCCGAGGCCGGTAAGGTGGAGCTGGTGGTGCCTTACCAGCTCGCCGGGCTGGAGGGCGACGGCGCCCAGCTTTCCGCCGTCCTCGTGCGCACCCTGGACGGCGACGAGCGGCGGCTGGAGGCCGACGCCCTGCTGCCCTTCTTCGGCCTGTCGATGAATCTCGGGCCGATCGCCGATTGGGGCCTGAACCTGGACCGCAACCACATCACCATCGACCAGTCGACCAGCGCCACCAACGTGCCCGGCATCTACGCCATCGGCGACATCGCCACCTATCCCGGCAAGCTGAAGCTGATCCTGACCGGCTTCGCCGAGGCGGCGGCGGCGGCGCATTCCATGTTCCCGCTGGTCCACCCGGACGAGGTGCTGCACTTCGAGTATTCGACCACCAAGGGCCTGCCGGGCGGATGATCACCGTCTATTCGGACGCGCACCGGCTGCACGCGCCGAAGGGGGAGATCTTTGGCGGCGAGCTGGTGACGCCGTTCGAATCGCCGTTCCGCGCCGATTTGATCCTGGAGGCGGTCCGTGAGGCCGGGCTAGGCCCGGTCGTCGAGCCCGAGGCCTTCGGCCTGGACCGGGTGCTGGCGGTGCATGAGCCCGGCTACGTGGAGTTCCTGCGGACGATCTGGGAGCGCTGGACCGCCGAGGGCTATGCCGGCGACGCGATCCCGACCTGTTTCCCCGCCCGCCGCATGGCGCAACGGCCGCCGGAGGATGTCGACGGGCTGCTCGGCTACTACGCGTTCGCTTCGGAGACATCGATCTGCGCCGGCACCTGGGAGGCGACGCTGGCCGCGACCCGGTGCGCGCTGACCGGGGCGAAGCAGCTTCACGGCGGTGCGCGCAGCGCTTTCGCACTGTGTCGCCCGCCGGGCCACCACGCCGCGCGGGACCTGTTTGGCGGCTACTGCTTCCTGAACCACGCCGCCATCGCTACGCAATGGCTGCGCGATGCCGGGGCCGGCCGGGTCGCCGTGCTGGACGTCGATTTCCATCACGGCAACGGCACCCAGGACATCTTCTACGACCGCGCCGATGTGCTGGTCCTGTCGATCCATGGCGATCCGAAGGACGCCTTCCCCCATTTCCTGGGCTTCGCCGACGAGACCGGGGCCGGAGCCGGCGAGGGCTTCACGACGAACTACCCGCTGCCGCGCGGCACACCCTATGACCGCTGGGCCGAGGCGCTGGACGATGCGCTCACCCGCATCCGGAATTTCGGCGCGGAGGCGCTGGTCGTCTCGCTGGGCGTCGACACCTATGAGAAGGACCCGATCAGCTTCTTCCGCCTGAAAGCCGAGGATTTCGCCCGCTATGGCGAGACGCTGGGCCGCGCCGGGCTGCCGACCCTGTTCTGCATGGAAGGCGGCTATGGCGTGCCGGAGATCGGGCTGAATACCGCCAATGTGCTGCGCGGCTTCGCCCAGGCTGCCTGAGACCGCGCGATCCGGCTAGCGCCGCCGGTTGCGGCGCACCCGCCGTTCGGAGAAGACGAGGATCTGACTGACCGTCCGGCCGTCCTCGGAGAGGGGCAGCAGGACGGAGTATTCGTCGATGACGCGCTGGTCCTTGGCGACGAAATGCAGCGGCTCGTAGAGGAAGGTCCGGGCTCGCCGCACCGCCTCGTAGGAGCTCAGGATCTCTTCCAGGCTGGGGCCGAAATATCCCTCGACCACCAGCTTGCCCGTCGGATCGTGGCCGCGATTGGCCACCTCGGCGGTGCCCACGACGCGATAGCGGTAACGGCCGATCCCCGACTCGTCGACGCCCTCGACGTCGACCAGCAGCATGCCGGGCAGATGGGCCGGCAGGTCGACCGGGTCGAAATCCCGCCGCCGCGGCATTTTCCGCGGCCCGCAGGCCGACTCCCAATATTCGAATATTTCGCGAATGAGATCGGAAGTATCGTCCAAAAAGCTTCGGTCGCCGGGATTAGGGGGCATGCGGCCGTTTTCGCTTGTTTATTCACCCCTAGATTTAAGCACCGGCAATCCATTGTCAAACCAGCCAATTCGGTCGACATCTAATGGTTGAAAACTGAATCGATACTTTGCCGACCAGACGGCGGGGTATCCGGATACCGTCGTCCCAGGCGGGCCGCCCCGGCCTATCGCAGCACCGCCACCCAGCTTGCGATCGCGAAGCCGATGAACACGCCGGCGAACAGCAGGCGCTGCCAGTCCTTGGCGATGCTGGCGTGGTTCGGGTTGGTGGGGCGATAGCGCACCCCGACGATCCAGCCGAGCGGCCATTCGGTATTGCGCCCGACATCGCCGCGCACCTCGTAGGTCTGCCCGTCGGCGGCGATGAATTCGACCCGCGGGAAGTACGACCATTGGTCGCGCTGATGATGGCCGCTCTTGCGCGCGTCGTTGCCGACCACCTTGCCGGAGGTGCGCGGCCAGGTGCCGACCCACACGAAATAATGGCCGAACGCCCCGACGCCGACGATGGTCAGCGCGATGGCGGCGATCAGGATCAGGGTTTCCGTCGACATGGGCTGGCTCGTCGGGTCGCTCGTGGGTGTCGCGGCGACCCATCCTCGGCCATCGTCGTAGACAAACCGTTAACCACAAGATATGGGGACAGTATACTTAATTCAGGGCGGCGGATGCGGATATCGGGACCATCCGATATCCGCATCCGCCGCCCTGAATTAAGTATACTGTCCCCATATCTTGTGCCCGCATCGCGATGGCAGTGGCGGAGCCTTGCAACCTGTGCAACAGTTTCGCCAACCGGGCGGGCGCGGATGCCGGCGCGTTGCACGAACACCAACACAGGCCTTTCAGGGAGGCTCTCCACCATGAAGACACTCATCGGCCTGATCGCCGTTTCCGCGCTGCTCGCGACCGGCCCGGCGGCCGCCTTCGAGGACGGCGTGCTGCGCGTGTGGATCAACGGCGACAAGGGCTATGACGGCCTGCAGGAGGTCGGCAACCTGTTCGAGGAGGAGCTGGGCATCCCGGTGATCGTCGAGCACCCGGACGACGCCACCAACAAGTTCCAGCAATCCGCCAGCGCCGGCGAGGGGCCGGACATCTTCTTCTGGCCGCATGACCGGCTGGGCGAATGGGCCGGCGCCGGCCTGCTGTCGCCGATCGAGCCCTCGCCGGAGGTCACCGCCGACGTCATCGACCTCGCCTGGGATGCCTTCACCTTCAACGGCCAGCTTTGGGGCTATCCGATCTCGGTCGAGGCCATCAGCCTGATCTACAACAAGGATCTGGTACCCGAGCCGCCGGCCACCTTCGAGGAGGTGATCGCGCTCGATGCCGAGCTGCAGGAGAAGGGCGCCCGCGCCATCCTGTGGGACTACACGAACACCTACTTCACCTGGCCGATCCTCGCCGCCAATGGCGGTTTCGTCTTCGAGAAGACGGCCGACGGCTTCAACACCGACGTCACCGGCGTCAATTCCACCGGGGCAAAGACCGGCGGCGCCCTGATCCGCCAGATGATCGCCGACGGCGTGATGGCCGAGGCCGCCACCTATTCGGTCATGGAGGCCGGCGTCTCCAGCGGCGAGATCGCCATGATGATCAACGGTCCCTGGGCCTGGCAGAACCTGCGCGACAACGGCATCAATTTCGGCGTGGCGCCGATCCCGGCCGTCGCCGGCCAGCCCTCGCGCCCCTTCGTCGGCGTGCTGGGCGGCATGATCAACGCCGCCAGCCCGAACAAGGATCTCGCCGTCGAGTTCCTGGAGAACTACGTGCTGACCCTGGACGGTCTGCGCGCCATCGACGCCGACGTGCCGCTCGGCGCCCCGGCCTCGGCCGCCTTCTTCGAGGAGTTGAAGGGCGACTCCAACATCGCCGGCACCCTGGCCAGCGCGGAGGCCGGCGAGCCGATGCCCAACATCCCGGAGATGGGCCGCTTCTGGTCCGCCATGGAGGTGGCGCTGGAGAACCTGACCTCCGGCCGGCAGTCGCCGGAGGACGCCCTGGACGCCGCCGCCGACCGCATCCTGCGAGGCGGCTCGTGACCTGACCCGGGTTCCGGGCGATGCGGTTGGGGGCCGATCGGATGGAAGGCGGACCGCCTGAACGGCGGACGCTTTCTCTAGCCCCCTCACCCTCCCTCTCCCACGCCGGGGCGAGGGAAACAACGCCTGCACAGTGGCTAGAATTCACCCCTCTCCCCTTGTGGGAGAGGGAGGGACCCGCGGCGAAGCCGTGGGAGGGTGAGGGGTCCCGAGACAAGCTTGCGCCGATGCAATCGGGGCGCCGCTCCCCATGACCGATGCCGTCGCAGCGCCGATCGCGCGGCGGGCGGAGCGGGCGGGCATCGGGACCGCGCCGGCGACACTGATCCGTTGGGGCATCGCGGCGGCGGTGTGGATGGCCGCCGCCTACCTGACTTCGATCATGTACCGCGCGGGGCAGGTGGAGATCGGGCTGTTGACCCTGGTGGTCGCGACGGCCGGGGTCTACGTCTATTCCAGCGCCCGCGCCTATGTGTACCGCTACCTGTTCCCGGGGCTGGCCGGCATCACGGTCTTCATCCTGTTCCCGCTGCTGTTCACCACCTCGATCGCCTTCACCAACTACAGCGCCCGCAACCTGCTGAGCTTCGAGCGGGCCCAGGCCTATTTCCTCGACCAGACCTATCTCGCCGAGGCCGGCAGCTTTGCGCTGGCCCTCCACGGGCCGCCTGAGTCCCCGCGCCTGGTCCTGACCGACCCGGATGACGGCACGCTCTATGCCAGCCCGCCCCTGGACCTCGCCGCCGGCGAGCAGTCCGTGCGCCTGGACCCCATCGCCGCACCCGAAGACGCGGGCGAGGCCCTCTCCCGCCGGGCCGTGGTGCAGAACCGCCAGGCCCTCGGCGCCCTGACCGCAATCCTGCCCACCGGCCGCACCCTGGTGATGAGCGGGTTGCGCGCCTTCGCCGCCCGCGCCGACCGCTACACGCTCAACGCCGACGGCACCCTGACCGACAACAAGGACGGCGGCTTGCTGACACCGAACCCGGACACCGGCTTCTTCGAGACCCGCGACGGCCAGCCGGTCTCCCCCGGCTACCGCGTCGGCGTGGGCTGGAAGAACTATGTCCGCACCTTCACCGACACCGGGGTCAGCGGCCCGTTCCTGCAGATCTTCGTGTGGAACGTCGCCTTCGCCTTCCTGTCGGTGCTGCTGTCCTTCCTGCTCGGCTTCGTGCTCGCCTGCCTGATGCAGTGGGAGAAGCTGCGCTTCCGCGGCGTCTACCGCCTGTTCCTGATCCTGCCCTACGCGGTGCCGGGCTTCATCTCGATCCTGGTGTTCCGCGGCCTGTTCAACCAGGAATTCGGCGAGATCAACCTGCTGCTGGAGGCGCTGCTGGGCATCAAGCCCGCCTGGTTCACCGATGAATGGCTGGCCCGGACCATGCTGATCATCGTCAATATCTGGCTCGGCTTTCCCTACATGATGATCCTGGCCATGGGCCTGCTGCAGGCGGTGCCGAAGGACCTCTACGAGGCCTCGGCCATGGACGGCGCCGGGCCGATCGCCAACACCTTCCGGATCACCCTGCCGATCATCATCACGCCGTTCTGGCCGCTGCTGATCGCGTCCTTCGCCTACAACTTCAACAATTTCGTCATCGTCCGCCTGCTGACCGACGGCCGCCCGGACATCATCGGCGCCTCCACCCCGGCCGGCAGCAACGACCTTCTGGCCAGCTACACCTACCGCATCGCCTTCCTGGATTCCGGCCAGGATTTCGGCCTGGCGTCGGCCATCGCCACCCTGATCTTCCTCATGGTCGCCGCCATCGCCCTGGTGCAGCTGAGATTCGTACAGAGGGAAGGATAGGCGCCCGTATGCCGACACGCCCACCGATAACCCGCCCCGCGCCCTCCTTCCGCGTCGTGCCCGGGCATGACCCGGGCACCCATCCAACCGCCGGCACCGGCCGTTCCATGGGTCACCGGGTCAAGCCCGGTGACGACGCGGAGAAGGTGAAGCCGGCGCCAGCGCCCACACATGCCGTCGTTCCCGCGAAAGCGGGAAACTCGAGCCGCCGGCACCCGGAATCTCTCGGGATTCCCGCTTCCGCGGGAATGACGGACTAAGGGAGAGGAACAAACCCATGTCGCTGGCGCTCAGCCGTTTCTTCCCCAACCTCCTGTTGTCATTCCCGCGAAGGCGGGAATCCAGCGAGCGCAGTGCCGGACTGGATTCCCGCCTTCGCGGGAATGACAACGGGGGTGGCGGCAGGAGCGGCATCGCGCCGTCGCCGTCGCGCCCCATCATATGGGAGAGCACCAAGACCCACGAAAGCACCCGCCCCTCGGGCGGTCATTCCCCCTGGGACGGTTGAGGAGCGCGCGCCCATGGCCATGGTCGAATCGAAAGCGGCGCGCTACCGGGTCTGGGCCGCCCATGCGTTCCTGATCGCCTTCATCGTGGTCACCATGTTCCCGCTGCTGATGATCGTCTCGATCTCCTTCCGCCAGGGCAATCTGGCGGTCGGCAGCTTGATCCCCGAGACCATCACCCTGGAGCACTGGTCCCTGGCGCTCGGCATCCCGTATGAGCGCGCCGATGGCACCATCGTCCCGCCGCCCTTCCCGGTGCTGCTGTGGTTGTGGAACTCGATCAAGGTGGCGGCGATGTCGGCGGCGCTGATCCTGGCGATGTCGACCACGGCGGCCTTCGCCTTCGCCCGCATGCGCTTCGCCGGCAAGGGGTTCACGCTGTCCACCATCCTGGTGCTGCAGATGTTCCCGGCCGTCCTCACCCTGGTGGCGATCTTCGCCCTGTTCGACCAGATCGGCGAATACGTGCCCTGGCTCGACATCAACACCCATGGCGCGCTGGTGCTCAGCTATGCCGGCGGCATCGCGCTGCATATCTGGACCATCAAGGGCTATATGGAGCAGCTCTCCTCGGAGTTGGAGGAGGCGGCCCGGGTCGACGGCGCCACGTATTGGCAGGCCTTCCGCTTCATCTTCCTGCCGCTCAGCGTGCCGATCCTGGCCGTCGTTTTCGTGCTCGCCTTCATCGGCACGATCATCGAATACCCGGTCGCCTCGATCCTGCTGCAGACCGAGGAGACCCTGACCCTGGCCGTCGGCTCCCGCCTCTACCTCTACGAACAGAACTACCTCTGGGGCGACTTCGCCGCCGCCGCGGTGCTGTCCGGCCTGCCGATCACCGTGGTCTTCCTGGTGGCCCAGCGCTGGCTGGTCTCCGGCCTGACGGCGGGGGCGGTGAAGGGATAGCGCCGACCTAGGCCGCCTGCGCGGCGGCGCGCTGGTTTGATCGGACCTTGTCGGCGAGCCCCTGCAGGTTTCCGTCGAGGACCTTGCCCATCATCATCTTCATCAGGGTCTGGCCCAGCACCCAGCCGAATGGACCGAACTTCACGCGATAGTCGAAGCCCCAGATCACCGTCGACCGCCCGTCGCCCAGCGGCCTCACGGCCAGGTCCGCCTGGGCTTCATGCAGCGGCATCGCCGACATCTCGGACAGGCGGACACGATAGCCGCGGTTGGCGTCCCACGCGGTCACCTCTTCCACCACGGACCCGCCATCGGCGAAGTGGCAGCGCCGTTTCGACCCCGGCCCGTCCTCGCCCTGGGTGAGGGCCTCCACCGATGTCACCTGCGGCGCGAATTCGTCGATATGCATGAAGCGGCCGAGAACCGCCCAGACGGCCTCAGGCGCGGCATCGATATCGAGGGTGCGTTCGAAGCGGATCATCGTGCGTCTCCCTGCCCGGTTTCGGGTTCTTCTACAAGACGCCTACTGACACGGTACTGTCAGTAGCCACCGTTCGGCAGGTCACATTCGTGAAGCGAGGGCGGCTCGATCCCGACGCTATGGGTGCAAGTGGGGTGAGGCCGCCGCAAATTCGGCACGGCGGGCGATGTGGAACTTGCAGCGGCAGACCGCTGAATGGCCGTAGGCGGCGCTCTGACGATCGGAGAAATGGGGCCTCAGCAGACTGTCACTGACGTCGTCATCACCGCAATTCGACCCGGTCCTCGCCGTCCCTCAGGCCGGCTACGCGAGGCCGCCGAAGTGGTACACGACCTTGCTCTGCATGGTCAGTTGCCCGGTCAAGGTCGACTCCTCGTTCGGCGTGAACGACGCCTCGTTGCCGACCGCGATGGACAGCTTCAGCTTCCCGGACTTGACGACCGAGTAGGTGGACGTCGTGCGGTCATAGGTCACGACCACGCCGTTGCCCAGGATCGGCACCTCGGCATGCGTGCTGGCGGTGACGTTCTTCTCGATCCAGGCATTCGTCTCCTGGAATCCGGCCAGGCCGATGAAGAGCGTCGTGTTGGCGCCGGGCTTCAGGCTGCCGTAGAGATCCTTCTTCGTCTTGTCGGTCACGCCCGTCACGCTCGGAACAGTCGAGTTCTTGGATTTCTGCCGGTCGTCGGAGACCTGCTTGACGATCGCCTTCATGTCGATCTCGGACGGCAGCGGATCGCAGATCCGCAGATGCTTCTCCAGGAAGGTGTTCTTCTGGCTCACCTTCCCGGTCAGGCTGGGAGATGCGTCGCTGTCCTCTCGGTAGCGCGCGTCGATGACGCCCTTGTTCTCCATGCTACGCCACAGAACCGCCATCGAAGTTCTCCCATCGGTTGTGTTTGGATTGTTTGCGCCAGGCGTTGGCCGAAATCCGTTGCGGGGTCTGATCTCGCCTCTTGTCCCATGTTATCGGGCCTTGACGACCGACGGCAGAGTACGATCGCATGCGCGTGTGGGTCAACGGAGGTTGAACTTCTTCACGCACTCGGCGCGGCATCGACCGCCCAACCATCGATTGCGTCCTGACGCGCGGATCACGGCGACGGTTCACGGGTTCCGCCCGTGTCGCGGCCTTCAGCCGAGGCCGGGGGACTTGCCGAGAAACGGGGTCAGGGAAACCGTCACCGCAGATTGGTTGTAAAGGTTGGGTGTTCCCCGCCGGAATCCGATCGCACTCTCCCGGCAGCGTGCTAGGCTGTGCGCGTTCAGCCTCACCGAGTCCGAGCCTGACTCTGGGGGCAGGTACGCCACGGCCACTCTCTGGTGCGTGGCGAGTTGATCGAAATCCATTTCAACAGGCAGTCGGCCTGGTCTGAAGAGGCGGCCCGCGATGCCTTTTCTGTCTGGTTTTGACGAGGGAGCGGACAGGACCCCGTATCGTTTTCCGCGTGCCCGCCACGGGACCTTCGAGCATGGCTGCCCTTTGGGGAAGAACCATGAAAACCCGAAAATCATTGCCAACGTTGATTGTGATGCTGCCAGTCGCAGCCCTGCTGGTTTCTCCGGGCGCCGGCGCCGACGATGATCCCGCCGGCGATCCGCTGCTCGAGCAGTTGACGCAGTTCAACGGCGGATGCCCGCCGAACCCGGTGGACGAACCGGGCGGGTGCATCGACGTGCAGTTCTCCATTCACCGCGCGCCCCTCTGTTTCAATGGACCGAGTGCCGAGGTCGGCCTGGTGCTGTCCGATACCGTGAATATTGTCTATTACCTCAGCACGGTGCGGAAGTTCGCCGCTCCCGGTGATCCGTCGCCCATCGCCGGCGGCGCGTCGACCCTGATCCGGGACAGCGACGGGGTCTCGACAACCCTCACCACGACGGAACTGGCACCGAATGCGCCCTACACGATGTGGTGGGTCGGATTCAATCCGGACAACCCCTGCGTCGACGCGTGCAACTGCGACGCGGACACGCTGAATGCGGCGACCGACAGCGTCATCTGGGCGACCGGCGCCGTCACCGACGCGCTCGGAACGGCCACCTTCGCCGCCAATCTGGAGTATGGCGAGACGCCGGACGGGGAGGATCAAATCCCCTTCGCGCCGGACTTCGCCAACGGCATCGAGGACGGGGCGGAGATCCACCTCGTCATCCGCGCCCACGGCCCGGCGCTGACCGGCGGCGGCGGCGATGACGACGACTAGCCCCTGAGAGGGGCGACCGGGCCGACGCGACATGGGATTGGCCCCGGAGCTCCGCACGCGCTAGGTCTTTGCTGCCGGCGCGACCGGCAGCGCGCGTCCCGCGCCTCGGAACAGGAGCCCCGACGCCATGACCACCGTGATGCCCGCGATCTTCTTTGGACACGGTAATCCGATGAACGCCGTCACGTCCAACGGCTATACCGAGGCCTGGCGGCGGATGGGGGCGGAGACGCCGCGGCCCAAGGCGGTGCTGGCGATCTCCGCACACTGGTACGTGCCCGGCACCGGCGTCACGGTCGCCACCGCGCCGCGCACGATCCATGATTTCGGCGGCTTCCCCGACGAGCTCTACCAGGTCCAGTACCCGGCCCCCGGCGACCCGGCCCTGGCCCGCCGGGTCCAGGACCTGCTGGCCCCGCTGGAGGTGACTTCCGACACCGATTGGGGCCTCGACCACGGCACCTGGTCGGTGCTGACCCATGTCTATCCGCAAGCCGACGTGCCCGTCGTCCAGCTCAGCATAGACGAGTCCCGGCCGGCCGCCTTCCATTTCGAGATCGGCCAGCGCCTGGCGCCGCTGCGCGAGGAGGGCGTGCTGGTCGTCGGCAGCGGCAACCTGGTGCACAACCTGCGCACCTATGCCTGGGGCCGGCACCCGCAGGACCCCTACGACTGGGCCATCCGCTTCGAGGGCTCCGCCCGCCGGCTCATCCGCGCCGGCGACCACAAGCCCCTCATCGCCTACGACACCCTCGGCCCCGACGCCGCCCTCTCCATCCCCACCCCCGACCACTACCTGCCCCTGCTCTACGTCCTCGGCGCCGCCCAGCAGGGCGACGCGATCACCTTCCCCGTCGAAGGCGTCGACGGCGGCTCGATCTCGATGCTGGCGGTGCAGGTGGGGTGAGGGGGTGGGATCGATCCTGCTGCATACCGAGGAGAGGCTGACCCTGGCCGTCGGCTCCCGCCTCTACCCCTAATAACAAAACAACCTCTGGGGCGACCTCGCCGCCGCCGCGGTCTTCTCCGGCCTGCCGAGCACCGTTGTCTTCCTGGTGGCGCAGCGGTGGTTGGCGTTCGGCCTGACGGCGGGCGGTGAAAGGCTGAGAGAAGCGTGAATTGTCCTTTGGCAGAAGCAACGATCTGGTGCAAGTTGTCAGCGCTTTGTTTCGATGCCGAGATCGCGACTGTCTATGTTGAGTCCTGTCTGAACATCCGCAGATGCAGTTGGCTCCGCAGATCCCACTTCGCCAGATCGAACACATCGGTTCCCAAAAACAGACGTTCCGAAACTGACTACATTTGGCACGAGATGGCAATTGATCACGAACTGCGCATCCTTCGCGACCAGTCCAACGAAACTGCACCATATGCTTCTAGAGCGTTCGAATACCTGCATTCGCTATACGAACGCGACAACCGGCCTTGGGTAGTTGCGTATTCCGGCGGGAAGGATTCTACAGCGGTACTTCAGCTTGTTTATACGATGATCCTGGAAAAGGGGCCATCGGCGAAAAAAAAAGTTTTTGTCGTTTCCTCGGACACGCGTGTCGAAGCACCGAATATAGTCTCCTATATTGAGGATGTCCTTAATTCCATTGATCGACATTCCACAGCTTATTCCTTGCCCATATCCACGGAGATTGTCCGGCCGAATGTAAACGAGTCGTTCTGGGTAAAATTGGTCGGCCTCGGCTACCCACCCCCAACACGTTGGTTTCGCTGGTGCACAACTAATATGAAGATCAAGCCGAGCCGACGTGCGATTGACCGCATTACAGCGAACTTCGGTAGCGCAATCCTCCTGCTCGGCTCGCGCTATGACGAAAGCGATGATCGGCGCAAACGGATGGCAGCACGAAATAGAAACTCTGCTGGCCTAAATCTCCACCATGAGATCCCAAATGCATTTGTCGCGACACCAATAGCCGATTGGACCAACGATGATGTTTGGGAGTACCTCTTTGAGAATAATCCACCACCATGGGACCGGTCCCATGATCAGTTGCTTGGACTTTACCGACAGGCTAGCGGCGGCGAATGTCCGGTGGTAATGGACCTGAACACTCCTTCATGCGGAGGTAGCCGCTTCGGGTGCTGGACCTGCACCGTTGTAAAGATGGATCGATCGATGGAGGGGTTCATTGAGACCGGCGAAGAATGGATGCGCCCGCTCAATCAATTTAGGAACTGGCTAAAACGCATTCGCGAAGACCCAGAATTCCGTCAGTCTCGTCGTCGAGACGGTTCTATAGGCCCTGGACCCTTCAATCCAAATGCTAGAGTGATCATTCTTCGAGAGCTATTGAGACTGGATCAGGAAATGCGATCTCATCTTGACCATTCCCAGCTAATAACAGATGAAGAACTATCGTACATTCAATCATTGTGGACAGAGGAGTTCGATCTCCGGCGATCAGCAGTCATGATTGCAAGAGAGTTCGGGCGTGATATCGGGGACGAAATAGAAATGCCCCTAGACGAAGAAGACGAACGGCTAGTACGACGCTTGATTGGAGAATATGCGCTCCAAGAGGACCTAGTGTGGGAGCTGTTCAAGCTTGAAGATCGTTTCCCAAATCTCGATGCTCTTGGTGTGAGATCGGAGATCAAGCGGGAACTTCGTTCTATGATCGACCGCGTCGCCGAGCAATTTGACAACTCTGATCTCTCCTCATGAAGATTGTACAGCTGGCCATCGAAAATCTTTTCGCATACTCTGGCCGCCAGGAACTTGATTTATCTGGAACCTCCGAAACACTGCCCATAGTCGTCATAATGGGTAGGAATGGCTACGGAAAGACTAGTCTGCTAAAATCATTATGGCTACTTTTCCTCGGCCCAGAACACAGACTTCTTAGGACCGTCGGATATCGGGCGCATCCCATCGGATGGCGACAGGTATTGTGGGGTACAGACGACGAGCGGTACCAAGGCGCGTTTAACACGCGTGCACGAGAAAATCCTAACAGCCGATATGGAATTACCGCTCTAATAACTGAAGACGACGGGACAAAGGCAACCATAGAGCGGTACTGGACGTCAGATGTAGACGGGCCCACCGGAGCCCTTCGTGTCCAGATAGGAGATCAGCTACTCATTGACGATGACGCCGACGCTTTTCTGCTCAGAAGATTCCCTCGGGCTGTCATTCCATACTTCTTCTTTGATGGCGAACAAATCCAGGAAATCGCAGAGGGTCGCGATTCCGAAAGGACAGAACATATTGAGTATCTGCTAGGCCTTCGTCATGCAATTCACTTTCAGGAGCAATTAGACACCATTTCGAATGATCTGGGCAGAGCTCATCTTCAGAACAATGTAAGGAATGAACTAGAAATCTCCGAAAGTGAGCTCAAGGTGGTCGCAGCTGAGATTCGACGAGTCAATTCGAGCATTGAGGAGATAAACGTCGATATCGGCCGCCTGCGAGACAAGGAGGAGACGCTAATTCGGAGAATCGAGAACATTACACGCGGGGCTGCTAATGCTGGCGTATCCCAAACAAACGCCCGAATAGAAGAGATTAGGAATAGTTTCGAATCTCGTCGCAGCGAGTTTTTTGAATCTTTTCTATCTATATTACCAATTGTCAGCAACGAACTGACATTGAATTTGGCCGTCGATAACGCTCGCGAAAGTTATGAGAGCCACAGGCAGAGTATTGATCGAATTGTTCAGGAAATGATCCAGGATGCCCCCGTTTGGGTATTCGAGAAAGGTAAAATGCCTACACCCCCACTTACCCAGCGTCAGCGCGAGCTGCTGCAATCGAAGTTGGTCAACTATCTGCAATCTGTAATAGGTGAACTAGACGATTCGAATTTGCCACGTTGGCAACTTGGTAGCGACAGGTCGTATGAGTTGTTCGATCAATTGATTGGCATGGCCCATTCTATTCGTCGTGATCGCCAGTTAGTATCTACGATCCTGTCGGACTTAAGTAGTAGCATTCGGGCAATCAGGGAGGAGGAGGATGCTCTACTGAATATGAGTGCGCTAAGGGAGTCGGAGCGGGAGGAAGTCCAGCAACTCGAAAGCGACCGACGAGCGAAATCGTCAGAGATCCAAGAGAAGTCGAGGGAACTTGGTGCACTTCAGAACGGCCTTCAGGACCTCGAGCGGCGTAGGGAAAGACTAGAGTCGAACCGACGTCGGTTGGACAAGCAACTTAATGACAGCATTCAGAATGACGTCAAAGCTCGATTGGCCATCGAGCTCAGCAATATGGTGAACGCATACCGAATCGAGAAGCGGCGGCGTCATCGAGCCGAGATTGAGGAACGGCTAAATGCAAGATTTATTCAACTGTTCTCAGGTCATCGGCATATCTCAAAGCTATCAGTCGATGATGATTTTGTAATTCGGGCCTACGGGACAGAAGAACGGAGCATTTCGTTGTTAGGTGTTTCTCATGGCATGCGGCAATTAATGGCCACTGCTCTACTGTGGAGTCTCACTGAACAATCAAGGTATCATATGCCTGTATTTATTGACACCCCGCTGGCGAGGCTTGATCGCGAGAATCAAGAATCTTTATTAGTAAAATATTATCCTGGCACTAGTGAACAGGTTGTACTCTTGGCAACTGACTCTGAGCTTGACGATCGGAAACTCTCACTTATTGCGGACCGCGTTGGCAAGATCATTGACATTGAGAATAAAGACGGCGATGCAGCGTCATTCTCCCCGAGAATACTTAATGGAGGGACGACATGACCCTCGAGCTTCGAAAAGTCTATTTCGGCGCTGACGAGAGGGCGCTGATGGAGAGAGTGCTGGTTGATGGACTTCGTTTTCAGCAAACTGCTGTCGGCCGAGCAGGTGGCACCTCTGGCGGACACTGGTGGTACGTACTTCGAATTGCGCTCGCTCTGTCACTTCGACTGCCTGATGTTCCGGGAGAGGAGTATTCTACTTCCACTACAACGAAGGCGGAGCCGCGGCTAGGACAGGTTATTGGCACAAACCCTAATGGTCCTGATCTATCGTCGGTATTTCAAGCATTGATCTCGGCTCATCACGGAGAAGATCTTTTTGCCGATGAAGACCGGTTTGTTGAGGTCCTACAACGACACTTACGCCGAGGTCTGTCTGAGATAGAGGCGGGTTGGCGGGTGGGAAATGATTTTTTCGACTTCGTTGATCAGGAACTTTTCGTTTCGTCACTCGATTCTGAGAACCGAGGACCTGTTGACTCAGACAAGTTGCTCCAGGTTCTTTCAGACCAGGGAATTTCTGGGCAGTTGGAGAAATCAACCGAGGGTCCGCGATTGACAATCATGACACTGAAACTCGGTTCTTCTGGCGACCTTGGACGTATGAAGCGGGCAATCGATATTCTGCCATTTGAGCTTGGGCAGGGCCATGGCGCGACATTCGAGATTGCCGGAGGGGAAAGGAGAATTTCGCTATATCTACCCCGACCACAAGCTTCTTGGATTTCACCGTCCGCTCAAGACGGCTTGGTCGCGGTGCAAAAATCCAGCGGAGTATTGCCGGTTTCACCTGGCGTTACTGCAGACGGTAGCCCGCTCGTCTTTGACCTTCTGATCGCTCCACATCTATTTATTGCCGGTCAAACCGGCTCTGGCAAAAGTGTTTGTGTTCATGCAGTTATTCGTTCCCTGACCGCCGCGACGACGAGACCTGTTCTTGCACTAATTGATCCAAAGGAGGTCGAATTTACAAGGTACAAGGATTCAGAAGACGTGAAGTTGTTTGACAATAAAGTTGTCACGTCAAACTCCGATGCGATTGGACTTCTTGAACATCTCGTTGCAGAAATGGAAACCCGCCAATCTGCACTGGCCAAACTTAAAGTCACTAATCTGGCAGATGCGCGCGAAAGAGGTTCGAATATCCCGTACATTATCGTTATAATTGAAGAACTTGCTGATTTGGTGATGGCAAACACGGAATCAGTCGATTACCTCATTCGGCTATCCCAAAAAGCTAGGGCGGTTGGCATTCACCTAGTTCTCGCTACTCAGCGTCCAGATGCAGAGACGTTTCCGGGTTTGCTCCGTGCAAACATTCCGAGCCGCATTGCTCTTGCCGTTCGTTCTGCATCAGATTCAAGAATCATACTTGACGAACCGGGTGCTGAAAAATTGCTCGGGCGCGGTGACATGTTAGTCAAAATCGCAGGAATGCCTTTGGCTAGGGTCCATGGGTACAAACTTGGCTAATTCATACTGAGGGCGGAAGAGATGTCGCAAGACAAAGCCCAAATCGTCGAAATATCGCGGATAATACGATTGCAGCCGGCGAGGCTATTGGTGTCAGGGGTTGGTCAGTTCAGCGAACCATTCTCTGTTAATTTTATTGATACATCGGGCTCACCTAGCAACATTTTTCTGTTGGCATCGCCCAACGGCCTAGGAAAGACTACACTATTAGTTACTCTTTCGTCTGTGTTTGAATGCTTTTACGAATTTGATGGAACTTTTCTCCAAGAAGATTTGAATTCTGGACGAGGCTTTGCTCAGCTTGATGCAATTTTAGACTTGGAGATCGGCGACAAGCTCTCGACGATTGGGATTAGCATCTGCTGCGGTCGTCGAGTGAACGCATTTAGCTGGGATCCGATTGGCCTAGACAATGACATAACCGACGGGATTGAATCATTTTCCACCATTCGTTTTTCTCAAGGATCAAGTTCTGCATCTAGCGACGACATCGGCAGAGCATTCCTTCGGCATATTGAGGCTGGAATTGGTACAAGCCCATCTCGTCTATTTGACGATGAACATCAATTGCCAACCATGCTTTCGTTTCCGGCGACTCGGCGTGTCGTCCGACCTCCAGAGCAAGGAATGTCGATCGTTCGACCACCGGACTTCGGATTCAAGCCATTGCAGGTTTTCGACTATGACGGTGTCGACTGGCAGGCTTCGCTTTCAAATGTGCTTTTGTGGCTCTACTGGCTAGATGACGGAAGATACGAAGAACTTCAAGACTTAGTCGAGAAATCTGTATTGACCGACAGAAAGAGGAGTAAGATCCTTGGGCCGGTAAACCGGCCTACTCTCATGCCGTTGATCCATAATTCAGCAGGGAACCCTCATAGACTTGATCGGCTGAGTCATGGCGAGCGTTCTATTTTTCAGATTCTCGCGCGAATCGCAATGCATATGACGGGAAATACAATTGTATTAATTGACGAGTTGGAACTACATCTTCATCCGAACTGGAGCCTTGGGCTTCTTGAGACACTCAAGCGGATCGTTTCGACACGTTCAGTTAGCGTGATCTTCACAACACATTCTCCGGAAATCATACGCGAATATGCGCATGATCGAGTAGAAGAAGGCCTTCGAAAGGGCGGACATATAATCGAATACGAGGAGTTAGGGGATGGCTAATTTGTCAAATGTCTCCGACGCCGAAAGTGCTGCAAACATATATATTAATAGGCTCATTGTCTTCGTGGAAGGGTCGAGCGATGTTGAGATATTTAGGCGGCTTTTTCCAAATAGAGAGAGTGAGATAAAATTCCTTTCGCCAGCTGACTCAACTGCCAAAGAGGAATCCAGTTCTGGCGAAGGTTGTATGGCGGTTATAGCAAGAGTAACCCAGGAAAGAGCAGATCGTTCAAACCCTGATCGATGCATCGGATTTGTCGATCGGGACATATTTTTGAGACTGAAGAATTGGGATCTTCTTTTCGAAACCGATGATCTTGAATACCGTAAAGCGAACCCGTTTGCAGAAGGTATTATTCCTTTAACATTCTGGGAGGTTGAGAATTATTTGCTTGTCCCTGATGTAGTGACGATGGTGGTGGCAGATTCTGGAAAATCGGTTGTTCATCTTGAGCGAAGGATCAGAGGTGCATTGGTCCGCTCATTGCACTTGAATGCTGCAAATTGCACCGTACACGATCATGGAGAACAGGCAATTTCGCACGGAACCATATTTGAGGAGCGCGATAGCGATGGATACCTCGAACTCGTTAAGGAAAAGGTGAGGAATTGCCTTGGGGAGAGATACTCTGACGAACAGTTTGATGAATTCATCGGATGTATTGCAAGATTTCGCCAGGAAGATGGCGATGAGATTTTTCCTGACCTTCCACTAAGGGTTGCTCCGGGTAAAGCACTGGTCGCGTATCTTCGACATCATTACGGCATCCAAAAGATCGAGCTGCAGCTTGCCCGACACATCGGTTTGCAGGGGACGGTCCGAGCCGATCTCCATGGTGACATCGAGCAAGGTCTTTCTGCGTAGGCGATTGGACCTAGATATTCTACATCATTGGAAGTCTCCTTCCGTCGCTCTCTCACTTGACCAAGACAGCTTGCACAGCTACCGTCCCTCGCCATGAGCACCCGTGACCAGCAGCTTGGGCTTCGACTTACCGCCCCGGTGTCCTGAACCGGCACCGGTTTTCGTGCGTTTGCCCTGCTGTTGATCGTCGAGTTTGTGCCATGTCTCCGTATCGTTCCGTCCGCCCGGCCGTATTCGCGCAGCGCGCCGCCTTGAGCGCGCGCCGCTTGCGCCCGCTCGGCACCCTGGCGCGACTTATCGGCGGCCGTCGGCTCTAGGCGGCCGGCCGGCGGCTGTTTGCGCGGCAGCGCCCCAACCCACCCGATGACGAGATTTTTGCCGCCCGGCGCGACCCTCCAGGGGTAGGATCGCCGGCGGCCGATGAGGAGTTTTAGAGCCATGCGAGTCACTCCTGGCGACAAGTACAGTCCGTTTCCCCCCGTCGATCTGCCCGACCGGCGCTGGCCGTCGGCGGTGATCGACTCCGCGCCGATCTGGTGCTCGGTCGATCTGCGCGACGGCAACCAGGCGCTGATCGAGCCCATGGGCACCGAGCGCAAGCGCCGATTCTTCGACCTGCTGGTCCGCATGGGCTTCAAGGAGATCGAGGTCGGCTTCCCGTCCGCCTCGCAGACCGATTACGACTTCCTGCGCCTGCTGATCGACGAGAACCTCATTCCCGACGACGTCACCATCCAGGTGCTGACACAGGCGCGCGAGCCGCTGATCCGCCGCACCTATGAGGCGATCGCCGGCGCCAAGCGGGCCATCGTGCACCTGTACAACTCCACCTCCACCCTGCAGCGGCGGGTGGTGTTCGGCATGGATCGGGCCGGCATCACCGACATCGCCGTCGCCGGCACCAAACTGTGCCGGGAATGCACCGACGCCATGGACGGTTCAGGCACGGAAATACAGTTCCAGTACTCGCCGGAGAGTTTTACCGGCACCGAGCTCGACTATTCGGTGGAGATCTGCGAGGCGGTGATGGAGGCCTGGGGGCCGTCGGCCGAGGACAAGATGATCCTCAACCTGCCGGCCACCGTGGAAATGGCGACCCCCAACATCTATGCCGACCAGATCGAATGGTTCGCCCGCACCTGCCGCAACCGCGACCACTATGTGCTGAGCGTGCATCCGCACAACGACCGCGGCACCGGCATCGCCGCCACCGAGCTGGCGGTGATGGCCGGCGCCGACCGGGTCGAGGGCACCCTGTTCGGCAATGGCGAGCGCACCGGCAATGTCGACATCATCACCCTGGCAATGAACCTGTTCACCCAGGGGGTGGAGCCGGGGCTGGAGATCGACGACATCGACGCCATCGCCAAGACCGCCGAATACTGCACCCAGCTGCCGATCCACCCGCGCCACCCCTATGTGGGCGATCTGGTGTTCACCGCCTTCTCCGGCTCCCACCAGGACGCCATCAAGAAGGGCATGGCGGCGCAGAAGCAGGCCAACAGCCCGCTGTGGCAGGTGCCCTACCTGCCCATCGACCCGGCCGATCTGGGCCGCGACTACGAGGCCGTGATCCGCATCAACAGCCAGTCCGGCAAGGGCGGCGTGGCCTATGTGATGGAGCAGGATTACGGGCTGCAGCTGCCGCGCCGGCTGCAGATCGCCTTCTCCGGCGTGGTGCAGGAGATCGCCGAACTGACCGGCTCGGAGCTGACGTCGAAGGACATCTGGCAGGCCTTCGAGCGGGAATATCTGTCGGAAGGGGCGATCGCCATCCTCGACCACCGCACCGTGCCCGACACCCATGCCAGCGAGGTGCGCCGCATCACCGCGACCATCCGCGAAAATGGCAAGGAGCGCGAGATCGAGGGCTCCGGCAACGGCCCCATCGCCGCCTTCGTCGATGCGCTGAAGCAGGATTGCGGCGTGAGGATCAAGGTCGCCGACTACCACGAGCACGCGGTCGGCGAGGGCGCGGACGCCACCGCCGTCGCCTATGTGGAGGCAGTGACCGAGGACGGCGAGACGGTGTTCGGCGTCGGCCGCCACTCCAACATCTCCCTCGCCTCCCTCAAGGCGGTGGCGAGCGCCGCCAGCACGGTCGCGGCCGGCGCGGTGGAGACGAAGAAGGCGAGCTGACGGGAAAAGAAAGCGGAGGGCCTGACGGCCCAACCTGTCTTCAGACCCCTCACCCGTCTCGCTAACGCTCGCCACCCTCTCCCGCAAGGGGAGAGGGGTTTGGGGCTGCGCTGACCGGCTACCCCTCTCCCCAGCGTGGGAGAGGGTGGCGAGCGATAGCGAGCCGGGTGAGGGGGCTCACGAAGGGTTGGGCCGCAGGCCCTCATCTTCTCCCCACGCCGCTTCCTACCGCCGCTTGGCTTCGGTATCGTCGGGCCTACTTCCCAAGCCGGGGCCGGAACCCGGCCATTCATCCGTCATCAGGAGTCGCCATGAGGTATCTGCACACCATGGTCCGCGTCACCGATCTGGAGGCGTCGCTGGATTTCTACTGCAACAAGCTCGGCATGACCGAGACGCGTCGGCACGAGAGCGAGAAGGGCCGCTTCACCCTGGTCTTCCTCACCACCAACGAGGACGAGGGCGCGGCGCGCGAGGTCAAGGCGCCGGTCATCGAGCTGACCTACAACTGGGACCCGGAGGAGTACACCGGCGGCCGCAATTTCGGCCATCTGGCCTATGAGGTCGACAATATCTACGACCTCTGCCAGTCGCTGATGGACAACGGCGTGACCATCAACCGGCCGCCGCGCGACGGCAACATGGCCTTCATCCGCTCCCCCGACGGCATCTCCATCGAGCTGCTGCAGAAGGGCGACCCGCTGCCGAGCCAGGAACCCTGGGCCTCCATGGGCAACACCGGCAGCTGGTAGTGCCGCGCCGGGCCGACGGCTACACCCGGACCGCCTATGCCGGCCTGATCATCGCCGGCATCAGCGCGGTCGGGTTCGCCGTCGGCTGGTCCTGGACGCCGGTCTATCAGGGCCCGGCGACCGGAATCGGCCAGGCCATGCTGATGATGGCCTGCATGGCGATCGGCGGCCTGGGACTTACCGTGGCGCTGCTCGCGGCCGTTCTGGGAGCGATCAGGCGGCATCGGCGTCAGAACAACGCCTAGGGTTCTCTCGGCACCGCTGGCCATCACCTCTCCCCTCGCGGGAGAGGTCGGCGAGCGAAGCGAGACGGGTGAGGGGGCGCGCGGCAGAGCCGCGCAAGTTTCTTCAGGACCCCTAACCCTCTCCCGCAAGGGGAGAGGGGACAACAACTCAGCCCTCCGGAGGGCTAAGCCGTTACCGCCTTCCGCCGCTTCAGCCGGGCGATGACCAGCAGGTTTCCGAGCAGGACGAGCGCCACGCCAACCAAAGCCTCGGCGGTCCAGACGTAGTCTTCCAAGACCGTCGAGATGGCCAGCGCAACCACCGGGAACAGCACCATGGAATAGGCCGCCCGGTCGGCGCCGATGCGGCCGAGCAGGGTGTAGTAGCCGGCGAAGGCGATCACCGAGCCGAACACCGTCAGGTAGGCCAGCGAGCCGAGATAGCGCGCGGTCCACTCGATCGCGGGCATATGGCCCTGCAGCAAGGCGAGGACGAACACCGCCGCCGCGCCATAGGCCATGGCATAGCCGGTGCTCTGCACGATGGGGATGCCGGCGCGCTGGTTGCTGCCGGCGATCAGATTGCCGAGCGACGTGGTGACCGTCGAGCCGAGCGCCAGGGCGAGGCCGATGGCGGTGTCGCCGGTCAGCTCCACGCCGGCGATGTCTGGCGCGAAGATCAGCACCATGCCGGCGAAGCCGATCGCAGCACCCAGCGCCACCCGGGCCTTCAGCGCCTGGCCGAACAGCAGCGCCCCGAACAGGATGTTGAGGAACACCACATTGCTGTTGGCGACCGCGATCAGGCCGCTCGTCAGGTATTGCGCCGACAGGTAGACCAGCGTGTAGGTGCAGCCGAAGTTCAGCAGCCCCTGGGCCGCCATGCGCAGGTGCTCCGCGCCTGAGAAGCCGAGCCTGAGGCCGCGCAACCGGGCGAAGACCAGCAGCATCAACGCCGCCAGCGCGAAGCGGTACGCGACCGACATCTCCAGCGGCACGGTGCCGATCTGCAGGGTGATGACGTACCACGTCGATCCCCAGATCAGCACGGTCGTCAGGTAGATGAGGGCGTTGGGCATGGCTCCGGTCCGCTCGGGGAGGCGGACGCTAAGGCCCCAGGGCCGGCTGTGCAACCGGAGTATTGTCCCGGTTCAATGGGTTACGGAACGGCCGGGCCCAATCCCAGGCGGCACCCCAGGTTTCGGTTGCGGCAGGCACGGCGTTCCCGTTTCATAGGCCGATTCTCCCCCATCGACGCTCGAAACCGCACCGATGAGCCGCGACACCCTGCTTGTAACCCTTCGGCGCCCCTACCTCGCCGTCGCGATCACCATCGTGATATCGGCGGCGGCGATCCTGTCCGCCTACCCGTTCACCGCGGAGCGGCTTGCCGCGCTGACGCGGGAGACCGGATGGATCGAGGTGGCGACCGCCATCCTCTACGGGATCGCCACCCTCTTGCTCCTCGCCTTGTGGCGCAAGGACGGGCGGTTCTTCGTGCACTCCGCGTTCGTCGTGGCGCTCCTGTTGGCCCGCGAGCTCGACCTGCACAAGGCCTTCACCTCCGACAGCGTGCTGTCCACGCGGTTCTTCTTCCGCGACCACGCCGGCGTGACGGAAAAGATCGTCGCCGGGTTGGTCCTGCTGGTGTTTGCCGTCATCGTGATCCGCTACCTGCGCAACTGGCGCCGGCTCCGTGACGGGCTGACCCTGCGGTCGCCTGCCGCCATATCGGCGGCGCTGGCGATCCTGCTTCTGCCGGCGACGAAGTCGCTCGACGCCTTCGGCCGCGTGGCCAAGGGGCTGGGCTTCGAAATCACCTTCGACATCAACGCGGTCGGGATCGTCGAAGAGAGCGTGGAGCTCGCGATCCCGGCGGTGATCATCCTGGCGGCGGCGCAGTACCTGTCCGGCGGCCGATCGGACCGCGGCCCGGCCTGACCAATCCTGTTCCCCATCGATGAGACAGCCAGCGTGACGCTCTCTGAAAGACTGACCGCACGGCCGGAACTGGGATTGCTGGCCCTCTGCATCGCCCAGTTGCTGCTCTGGACCATCGCGCCCGCCCTGACCCACGACGCCATGCCGCTGGACATGGTGGAGATGTACGTCTGGGGCCAGGAATGGGTGGTGGCGACGTTCAAGCATCCGAACCTGCCGGGCCTGCTGCTCGAGGCGGCCCGGTCGGTGACTGGCTCGACGGTCTGGACCGGATTCGCCGTGTCGCAGATCTGCGTGATTGTGGCCTATGTGGCCGTCTTCCTGCTGGGGCGCGACCTCCTCGGCGCCCCCAAGGCGCTCGCCGGGACGCTGCTGCTGACCGGCATCTACTATTACTCCTGGACCACGCCGGAGATGAATCACAACGTGGCGCAGATCCCGCTCTGGGCCCTGGTGATCCTGTTCCTGTGGCGGGCCGTCGAACGCGGCGGCATCGGCTGGTGGCTCGGGCTCGGCGTGCTTGGCGGCCTGGCGCTGTGGGCGAAGTATTTCGCGGCCGTGCTGTTGCTGATCTGCCTGATGTGGCTCTTCGCGGATTCCAGGGCGCGGGCACAGCTTCGCCGGCCGGGACCCTGGCTGGCGCTCGCCGCCTTCGCCGCCGTGGCCACGCCCCAGGTCCTGTTCCTGGTGGAGAGCGACTTCCTGCCGCTGCGCTATGCCCAGGCCCGCTCAAGCGGCAGCGCCGGGCACTGGATCGGCTTCCTGCCGGCGCAAATGGCCGGCCACCTTATGATGATCATCATGGTGGCGGTGGCCGGGCTCTTCGGCCGCGGCGCCTTCGCCGTCACCGACGGGCCGGAAACCCGGGCCCGCCGGTTCCTGATCGTGTTCGGCCTTGGCCCGCTGGTGCTCACCGTGCTCCTCGCCGCGATCACCGGAACCGGGCTGAAGGACATGTGGGGCACGCCCATGTTCAACCTCTCCGGATTGCTGGCCGTCGCGCTGCTGCCCGGCCGCTTCGGCGGGTCGTCCCTGCGCCGCATCGCGATCTTCGCCACCTGCCTTCTGGCGATCGTGCCGGCGGCCTACGCGGCGCATGTGCATTTCGCCGGCGACTATCGCGACCGTCCGAAACGGGGAAATTGGCCGCAGCAGGAAATCGCCACCCTGCTGCTCGAAGCCTTTCGGGCCGAGACCGGATCCTACCCCGAGATCGTCGCCGGACCGATCTGGGAGGCCGGGCTGGTGGCGACCGGGACGGCGCAGGCGCCCTCCGTCCTGATCGACGGCGATCCGGTGAAGTCGCACTGGATTTCCGTCGACGAGGCCCGTGAGGCCGCCATGCTGGTGGTGTGGAGCAGCAATCGCACACCACCGCAGGCGTTGTCCGACAGGATCGCCAGCGGCGTGGCCGCCGAGGCGCAATTCCGCTGGTCCGACGATCCGCAGGACCCGGCGATCAGCCTCAGCTACGTGATCCTGCCGCCACTCGGCGGCTAGGGCGCACGGGGCTCAACCCGGTTCCGGATCCGTCGGCCCGCCGACGCGGAACACGAAACTGCGGTTCAAAAGGTAGGTCGCGACCGCCGACAATCCGGTCAGGATCACGAAGCCAATGGAGTAGTTCAGCCCGGCCCAGTCGGCCCACGCCGCCATGCCCGCGCCGTGCAGCGCGAAGACGATGCCGTAGCTGGCGAGAAACCGCGGCAGCGCGCTCATATGCGGCGCCGCCGACCGGAAGACATAACTGCGGTTACCCAGATACGACACGCCGACGCCGACTGCCGTCGCCATCGTATTGGCCACCCATACGATGGACAGCTCGGCACCTTCGACAAGCAGCACCAGGGTCAGGTAGTGGACCGCCGTCGCCAGCAGACCATTGAGGACAAAGCGGGCCGGGCTGGACACCTCAGGCGGCAGCCTCGGCCTTGGCGTCGACGACATCGATGCTCTGGATGAAGGATTGCGCATCTTCGGCGATGGTGCGCGGCGAGCGGACCGTCGCCAGCCCGCTCATGATCAGTGTCATCAACGTCAGCACGCCGGTCTGCATGAAGATGACCAGCATGAAGCCGGTGACCGTGGTCAGCCATCCAGGCGTCGCCTGGCCGGAGATCTTCAGGAACGCGGCGATCGCGAAGACGACGACCGTGCAAACCGCCGACAGCCCGAAGACAACCGCCATGCGTGTCAGCACCGCGTCGCCGAACACCATGACCGACCGGATGCCATGCAGCACCAGCGACACGAAGCCCATGCGCGACTGGCCGGAATAGCGTCGGCCGCGATCGATCGGCAGTTCCACGCGGCGAAGCCGCGACTTCACGACCGCGCCGGCGACATGGGTCCAGGCCTCCTGCATTGCCGCCAGCCGCCGCAACGCGACCTGCGAAATCGCCATGAAATTGCCGAAACGGATCACGCTGCCGGTCAGGATTTTGAAGAACATCTTGTAGATGACGTAGAACACCCGGAATGTGAGCGTCTCCGAACGCCGCGACCGGGATGCGACAACGATGTCGACGCCGCCGTTCGTGCCGTCGTCGGCCAGCCGCGCGATGAGTTCGGGAATGCGGCTCGGCCGATCCTCGCCGTCGCTGTCCATGATGACGATCCCGTCCAGATCGTCGTCCGCCGCCAGGTGGTTCAGGCCGATGGCGATGGCCATCTGATGCCCCACGTTGCGCCGCAGCCGGATCACCTCGCCCTGCAAGCCGACCTCGGCGATCGCGCTCGGGTCCGGTGGCGCTGTCACCGAGCCGTCATCGACGGCACAGATCCGCAGGTCCAGACCCTGGCCCGCCTCGGCGATTTCCCGGCAGAGCTGTGCAAAGGAGTCCCGGTCCTCGAAGACCGGCGTCAGGACGGTCCAGTGCCGGCGTTGACTCATGGCTGGAATACTTTGATCCGCGACGCCGGGATCTCTCCCAGCATTCGTTTGAAATAGGCAACGGTCGTGGCGAGCCCGTCGGCCAGCCGCACCTTCGGCTCCCAATCCAAAATCTCCATCGCCCTGGTGATATCGGGCCTGCGGCGCGTCGGGTCGTCCCGGGGCAACGGGACCTGGACCACCTTGGACGCCGATCCGCAGAGGTCGATGACCATGTCGGCCAGTTCGCGAATCGTGATCTCGTTCGGGTTGCCGAGATTGATCGGGCCCGTCGGCGCCGACTCACGGTTCATATAGGTGGTCATCGCCGCGACCATATCGTCGACCGCGCAGAACGACCGGGTTTGGGAGCCATCCCCGGTGATGGTGATGTCACGGCCGAGAAGCGCCTGGACAATGAAGTTCGACACCACACGTCCGTCCGATGGATGCATTCGCGGACCGTAGGTGTTGAAGATCCTCACGACACGGATGTCGACGCCGTGCTGCCGATGGTAGTCGAAGAAGAGCGTCTCGGCGCAGCGCTTGCCTTCATCATAGCAGGCGCGCGGCCCGATCGGATTGACGTTGCCCCAGTACTCCTCGCGCTGCGGGTGCTGGGTGGGGTCGCCATACACCTCGCTGGTCGACGCCTGCAGGATGCGGGCGTTGCATCGCCTGGCCAGCCCCAGCATGTTGATCGCGCCATGCACAGAGGTCTTAACGGTCTGCACCGGATCGTGCTGGTAGTGGAGCGGGCTGGCCGGGCAGGCAAGGTTATAGACCTGGTCGACATGCAGCAGCAGCGGTTCGGTCACGTCATGCCGGATGAACTCGAAGTTCGGTCGCGGAAGGAGATGGGCGATGTTCGCCTTCGTGCCGGTGAAGAGGTTGTCGAGGCAGATGACATCGTGCCCGTCCTCCACCAGCCGCTCGCAGAGATGCGACCCTATGAAGCCGGCTCCTCCGGTCACCAGAACGCGTTCCTGCAGATGCTTCATGGGATCGATGGCCTTTGTTCGACGGCGGTCCGGGCGTCTGGTTCTTAGTGGATATGACAGGCGAAATCCAGAGATCGCCGACGGGTCCCGGCGGCATGGAGGTGGCGCTTCCCGGCGGTGTGTATTCAGGGACGCGGCAGATGCGGCTTGCATTGCCACCAGGATCGGGCGATAGCGGCTCGTCGACCCGATGATCGGAGGCCGCCAAGTGCGCATGCCTCGATGCGCGTCCCGCGCATCCCTCCAGGACCAGAACGCAGGGGCGTGACCGCCGCCCGCATCCGCGCGACGCTGCTGGCGGCCGCGGTCACCGCACTGGTCGTCTATGCCCTGCTGACCCTGACCGATCCCGCCGCCCTGCGGCGCAGCTTGGCTGCCGCCGCGCTCGGGCCGTTGGCACTCGCACTCCTGACGGTGCCGTTGATCCAGTGGCTGCGCGCCTGGCGCTTCGGGCTCCTGATGTCCGGGTCGCTGCACCAGCCGGACCGAACGTTGCTGCGGACGGCGGCGCTGCTGAACCTGTTCAACTACCTGCTGCCGTTCCGGGTCGGCGAGGCCAGCTTCCCGATCCTGATGAAGCGGCATTACGGCATGGACTACAGCCGTGCGGCCGGGATTCTGATCCTGGTCCGGCTGATGGATGCTTGCGCGGTCGTGGCGGTCCTCTGCGCCGGCGCCATCGCCGCCTTCGATTCGCCGCTGCGGGGCTGGGACGCCCCGGCCTTCGCCATCACCGGCGGCGCGGCGTTCCTCGCGCTGATCTCGCTGCCCCTGGCCGGCGATCGGATGCGGCGCGTCCTGGGCCCGCGGCTCGGCCGCTGGCCGCGGGTGCAGGCGCTGACCGAAGGCCTGATGTCCGGCGGCATGGAACTGCGACAGGCCGGCGCCTATCTGACGGCCATCTTGCTGACCCTGGCGATCTGGGTCGCCCAGGCGGCGATGGCCTGGCTGGCGATGATCGCCATCGATCCGGGCATCGCGCTCGCCCCCGCCGTCACCGCCGGCGCGGCGGCCAACCTGGCCTTCGCCCTGCCGATCACCGGCATCGCCGGGCTGGGACCGTCCCAGGCCGCCTGGGCGACGGCGCTCAACTTGGCCGGCACCGCCTGGGACACGGCGATCGCCAGTGCCCTGGCCGGCTATGCCGTCGCCTTCGGCGGCGCGCTGCTGCTGGGCGGGCTGGCGCTGATGGTGCCGGCACCCGGCCGGCAGGCAGGGACACCGGGCTAGGAGCGTCAGTCGCCGGCGGCGTGGTCCAGGGTCGGGGCGACCTTTTCGGCCGGCTCGGACTGCGGCGAGCGGACCGGCAGCACACAGCTGACCGTCGTGCCCTCGCCGGGCTGGGAGTCCATCTCGACCCGGCCGCCATGCATCTCCACCAGGCTCTTGACCAGCGCCAGGCCCAGGCCGACGCCCTGGTCGTGGTGGCCGTAGCCGCGCTCGAAGCGGCCGAACAGGCGGCCCTGCTCGGCCTCGTCGATGCCCACGCCGGTGTCCTTGACGAACAGCCAGATGCGGTCGCCGTCGCGCTTGGCCGACAGGGTGATGACGCCGCCGGCCGGGGTGAACTTGATGGCGTTGCTGACCAGGTTGTGCAGGGCCTGCTTCAGCCGCCGCTCATCCGCCTGGATCTTGCTGGCCCGCACCTTCGGGTCGACCCGGATGGTCAGGTTCTGCTTGCCGGCCCATTCATGGGTCAGGTCGTAGACACTCTGCAGCACCGCCTTCACGTCGACCTGCTGATAGTTCAGCGACATGTACCCGGCCTCGATGGTGGCCAGGTCCAGGATGTCGTTGATCAGCGCCAGCAGCCGTTCCGACGCGTCGGTGATGCTGCGGGTGTATTCCGACTGGCGGACGTTCAGCTTGCCGAAGTACTCGTGATTGAGGATTTCCGCGAACCCCATGATCGCGTTCAGCGGCGTGCGCAGCTGGTACGACACATTGGCGATGAACTCGGTCTTGAGCTGGTCGGCCGTCTCCAGCGCGTCGTTGATGCGGCGCAGCGCCTGCTCCACCCGGGCGCTGTCGGTCACGTCCAGATAGCTGTTCAGCACGCCGCCATCGGGCAGCGGCACGGTGACGTAGTGCAGGATCGTCTGGTCGCTGCGTTCGATGCGCCCGGTGCCGGCGTCGCGATCCAAGGCCCGGGAGATCATCTCCTCGCGCCGGCCCGACCAGTCCTCGCCGGTATCGAAGAACACCCGGGTCTTGTCGATGATCTCCGAGACATGGGGCTGGCCGCCGACATCGTCCGGCGTCAGGTTCCACAGCGCCAGGAAGGCGGGGTTGCTGAGCCGCAACCGGCCGTCGCTGCCATACACGGCGATGCCCTCGGCCAGATTGTCCAGCGTCTCCTGCTGCACCGCCATCAGGGTGTTGTAGTTGCGCTCCAGCGCCAGCGAGCTGGTCACGTCCTCCTGCATGAACAGCAGGCCGCCGAACGGGTGCGGCGTGATGACCTGGCGCAGGGTGGTGCCGTCGGGCAGGTGCAGGGTGTCGTCGCTGGATTCGATCAGCGAGGTGAAGAGGTCCATCTGGCCCTTCTTGAAGGCCGGGAAGTCGGCGTATTCCGGCAGCCGCCGGCGCTCGCGCAGATCCTCCAGCACCTCGCTCATGGCCGGCTGGGAATCCAGCCAGCGCTCGTCGAACCCCCACAGGGACACATAGGCCTGGTTGAAGAAGGTCAGGCGCTTGTCCGGGCCGAAGATGGCGGTGGCGGTCTTGAGCTGCTCCAGCGCCTCGGCATGGGCGTCGACATGGCGGCGCAGCTCGGCCTCGGCCAGCTCCTGGTTGGTCAGGTCGACCGCGTAGCCGACCAGCACCGCCTCCGCCCCGTCGGGCAGCGGCGCCTCCAGCTTCAGCGGCATCTCGGTGAGCGCGATCCAGCGGCGCTCTCCGGCCATCACGATGTGGTGCGATTCGGAGACGGCGCCGTCCTCGGACCGGGCCCGGGCCGCCAGCGCCCGGCCGCCCTCGTCGATGGCGCCGGCGCCGATCTGGCCCTGGCTGCCCAGCACTTCCTCGACCGTGGAATCCATCGCCACCGCATAGGCGGTGTTGACCCAGACGAGCTCAAGGTCCGCGTCGCGCAGCCAGACCGGCATGGGCAGCGCCTCGAGCATGCCGCAGAACGTCGCCTCCTGGCCGATGGCGCGGGCCAGCGCATCGGCGTCATGGGCCGCCGCCGCCTCGCGATCGGTGACGTCGGAGACCCAGAGCACGTCGAAATGGGAGTCGCCGTGATAGGCGCGGCCGCGCCGCCCGGTCATCCGCAGCGTCTTCACCTCGCCGCCATGGCGGGCGGCGGCGGTCTTCACGGTCAGGCGGAAGGCGGTGCCGTCATTGCGCAGGCGCACGAAGGCGCGGCGCAGCCCCTCGGCGTCGTCCTTGTCGAGCGCCAGTTCGATGTCCTCGAGCGTGCGCACCGAATCGACACCCAGCATCCGGACGAATCCGTCGGACACGGCCAGCGCGCCGGAGGTGTCCCAGCCGCAGCAGGATTGCGGTGCCGCATCCAGGAAGGCTTCCAGCCGCAGGGTCTCGCCGGCGAAGTGCCCGGCCCGCGCCGTTTCGTCCTTCACCCGGCGGCGCAGCAACGCCAGCACCACCAGCGCCACTGTCGCGGCGATCAGGAAGCCGGCCATGCCGCCGCCGAGCAGATAGCCGGCGGGGCCGATATCCGACTCCACGGTCTGACTCACCGCGGCATTGGCGGGCAGGACCAGGATCATCGTTGGGCCGAAAAGCCGCAGCGGCCAGGAGGGCGTCATCCGAACCTGACTGGCTCTCGGTAATGAACAGTGCACGGCCGCCAACTTACCGTGGCTCGCGCGGCACAAACAAGGCGGCTTTGCGGCAAATGCTTAGCCAACGGCAGGCGCTCGGCTTCCTCTCTCGGAATCGTCGGGATTGGCGCGATGCTCGGTCGACGCAGGATCCGGACACCCTGCGCAATGGTATTACTGCAAAGCGAGGTTGCGCGCGGAAGTTGTATCGTCTATTGGTAGAGGGTGTAGATCATAGTCCAGACATTAATTGAAGCCAGCGAACCGCAAGCGGGTATTTTCGAACCTCGCCGGTCGCGAATCTGAAAATCTGATTCCGTGAATCCACTCACCGGCAACGGGCGGGTCTTGCACCCTCGACTCACGATTCAGTGCGCCACCCGTGCCGCCTATTCGGAGGACATTTGATGGATGCTCCGCCACTAGACAAAGCGTTAGAGGCCTTCAAACACGGCGATCGCGAATTCCTTGCTGGCGTCCGGGAAGCCGCCCGGAGCGGCGACAGTCCAGTGAAAGTCAAGACATGGGAACTGACCTACGATCCTCGCACGCAGATGCTGGAGGCAAACTGGATTGTGCTCGTCACGCGTCCGAGCGGATACATCTCGGCCACTATCGGCAGATTGGACAATGGCTACGAGGAGTTCTGCGACCACATTGATCATCGCCGCTCTTCCATGAGCGTTCAGACGCAGGATGACAATTGGGGCTGGCTGGGAATTCGTTATCGTCCCACGCAAAAGGAAACCATCACCGCAGAGATATACGGGGTGGTGAGAGGGCCCAAGGGAAAGGAGGAATGGTTCTCGCTGGAAGCCTCAACCGAGATCGGCTAACCGAGGCCGCTGATTGGAACCATCGCTTCCCAGCCGAGGCCCTTCATCGCAGGGCAAAAGGGGGAAGCCGGAAATCGCCAATCGCGGCCCCAGCAGCCATCTCGTTCAGTATCGATAGTGCTCCGGCTTGAACGGGCCCGCTGACTCGATGCCGAGATAATCCGCCTGCACCGGGGTCAGCTCGGTGAGCGTGGCGCCGAGCTTCTTCAGGTGCAGGTTGGCGACCTTCTCGTCCAGCGCCTTGGGCAACACGTGCACGTCGATCGAATAGCGATCGGAATGGTTCCACAGCTCGATCTGGGCCAGCACCTGGTTGGTGAAGGAGGCGCTCATCACGAAACTCGGATGGCCGGTGGCGCAGCCGAGATTGACCAGCCTACCCTTGGCCAGGACGATCAGGCGCTTGCCGTCGGGGAAGACCACCTCGTCGACCTGCGGCTTGACCTCTTCCCATTTGTAGTTCTGCAGCGCCTCGATCTGAATCTCGCTGTCGAAGTGCCCGATATTGGCGACGATCGCCCGGTCCTTCATGTCGCGCATGTGGTCCAGCGTGATGACGTCGACATTGCCGGTGGCGGTGACGAACATGTCGCCGACCGGCGCCGCCTTGTCCATGGTGACGACCTCGTACCCCTCCATGGCGGCCTGCAGGGCGCAGATCGGGTCGATCTCGGTGACCATGACGCGCGCGCCCTGGCTGCGCAGGCTGGCGGCCGAGCCCTTGCCCACATCGCCATAGCCGCAGACCACGGCGACCTTGCCGGCCATCATCACGTCGGTGGCGCGCTTGATGCCGTCGACCAGGCTCTCGCGGCAGCCATAGAGGTTGTCGAACTTGGACTTGGTGACGCTGTCGTTGACGTTGATCGCCGGCACCTTGAGCGTGCCCTTCTTGGCCATCTCGTAGAGCCGGTGCACGCCGGTCGTGGTCTCCTCGCTGAGGCCCTTCACGTCCTTCAGCAGGTGGGCGTACTTCTCGTCATGCATCAGGAGCGTCAGGTCGCCGCCATCGTCCAGGATCAGGTTCGGCGTCCAGCCGTCCGGGCCCTCGATAGTCTGCTCGATGCACCACCAGAACTCCTCCTCGGTCTCGCCCTTCCAGGCGAAAACCGGAATGCCGGCCGCCGCGATCGCCGCCGCCGCCTGGTCCTGGGTCGAGAAGATGTTGCAGGACGACCAGCGCACCTCGGCCCCGAGATCGATCAACGTCTCGATCAGCACCGCCGTCTGGATGGTCATGTGCAGGCACCCGGCGATCCGCGCGCCCTTCAGCGGCTTCTTCCCCGCATACTCTTCCCGCAGCGCCATCAACCCCGGCATCTCGGTCTCGGCGATCGCGATCTCCTTGCGGCCCCAATCGGCCAACGCGATATCCGCCACCTTGCAGTCGCTAAACCCACCGGCATCCGGCATCTCGAAATCCCTCATCACTCTGGCTGGAAATTGGCTCCGATGTACCAGCCGCAGGGTACGGCAGCAAGCATAAAGATTTCTTTATATATAGAATTTGGCGCACCAGTCATGCAACAGTGGCAAGGTGCCGGCTGCCGGCTATTTATGGCCGATGCCGAACGGGCAGTGACACAAGCTAGAGGAGCTGGTGACCGTGCCGAACACGATCACCGGGCCGAACTGGTTCGGCGAGCTGATCAACATGACACTCCAAGAGAGATTCGACGGGATACCGCTGGGGGATTTCTACTACGATCCCTCGTCGACCTGTTGCGCCGACTAAGGAGGACGGCGAGCTGGGCTGGTACGAGACGGTCGGCAACCTGATCAATCACCCGATCTTCTCGGCCCCCGACTAACGAACTGTCCCCGCTGTTCGAGGCGATACGGATCCCGATGACGCGGACGATCGACGGGCACATCCCGAGCCTGCTGATCTGCCTGACGCTGAGTAAAACCCGGCACGCCTACGCCGCGGGCTACCGGTTCTGCAAGCAGAACATCCCCGGCTCCAATATCGACAACCCGAAGCCGGAGAAGAACGAACGGAGTCGATGGGCCGAGGCCGATCAGTACATTCTGCTCAATGCATCCTGCCGGGCGCCGGCGAGTGGGACCAGGTGACGGGCCGGGAGGAGCGACGGTGGCGGCCGGGGTCGAAGCGAAGGACATTTACGAGAGGGAATTCAGTGTATTGGGTTGAACTTTCTTCTTCAGTTCAACAGAGACAATTCGCAGTATGAATGCACTTAGGGGTTGCTTGATCGGTTTTCCACTTCTGTTTCCAGGAAGTCCTCAACCGGATATCCAAGTCCGTATAGTTTAAAGAGATTGATCATCTCATCCATTCGATGCCAGATCTGATAAACCAAGCGTTCGATCTTCTGGTCTACTCCGGTATCACCCGTGAGCAGAACAGCAACACCATTTTTGAGAATAACGTAGTCAGATAGCTGTTCACCAAATATTCCTTTGAGCTCTTTTTGATAGCTTTCGGGAACTAGTTTGTAGTGCTCAATGTAATCAAATATTGATTCTTGTTCAAGATAACTCATTCGAGTAATATTGTAATGTAAACTGGACTGAATTTCTATTATCGAATGAATTTTCCTTAGAATGCGCGAAGTTCTTTCCTCATCATATTCAAGGCGATCCTCTCCAAGTATTTCCAATAACTCTCTGGGATTATAATCTTTCTGAAATTCTCGTTCAGAATAACTTCTTATCTCGATTAGGAGATTCGGAAGCAGATAACGAGAGAAAAGGGAGTACTTTTCAGAAGAAACATACGAGATTCTATCAATAGAGTGATTTATCTCACTATAGTTATATTGCTTTCTTTTCAGAGAAAAATAGAATATTGTCAAAAGAATAAATGTGAGAAGAAATATACCGCCGATTGATATTCTATTGTCTATATACCAGAGAGAACTATCGAAGATAAAACGACCCGCCAGCACTACGACTAACAGTAGAGATAGGAAAAACAGCGAATAGATCACGCCCCTGCGTCGGAGGCGTTTCCGCTGGGCCAGCAATGCCCAGAGAGGCTTCGGTTCCGGCCTTTGGGCTTTTTCTCTAGCGAAGATGCCTTCAGATATCGCAGTCACGCTGTTCCCTGTCTAATTGTGGACTTATCTGCTTAATTCACTTCTTGGTCAGCTGACACAAGGAGTTTTGTTGGTCTAAACACTAGGGCCCTACTGGTTTCGCATTCACCGAGAGTATGCCGGTCATGCCAAAACCGCAAACTGTTGCCTGTGTGGGTGTGCTCGGCTCAGCAATAAGCATTACAACTGTCGCTCCAATGACCGAGGTTATGAACACATCGACGACAATTACAATCGGATGTGCACTGTGACCGACATCGATGTTGATTGCTCTGCAAACCGAAAAAAGCTGTTTATTGGTCTCGCGATTGAAGAGAAGTAGCGCCAATGCACCCACAAATACGCAAGAAAAGAGGACAGCCTGTTTGCTAGTCAAAAATTCAGTAATATCTAACATGTTGCGTGCAACTTGAGCGATCAACGCAGAACGGTTTGGCTTGCAAATCAGGGAGCCAAGACTGCCCGTGCAATTTTATGTCACAGTATCAGAAATCAGTTTCTGGCGCGAATCCGGCCGCATTTGGAGGGGGGCAATATTGCCTTCTGGCACCGGCGAGTGGATTACAGTGATAGATTACAAAATCCCCAAATGCGAACGCTGCGCTCACTCCCCCTCATTGAAGTCGTCCAGCAGCGCCGCGATCCGGCCCGGGTCGCTCTGGTCCATAATCATGCCGGCGCGGCGGGCGGCGGCGACGGTGTCTAGGGTGCGGACGCGGCGTTTGACGGCGAGGAGCTTGGCGGGGGACATGGAGAGTTCTTGCAGGCCTAGGCCCACGAGCAACGCCGTGTAGCGGGGATCGCCGGCAATTTCGCCGCAGAGGCTGACCGGGATGCGGGCGCGGAGCGCCGCCTCGGTGGCGAACTGGATCAGGCGCAGGACGGCCGGGTGCAGGGGGTTGTAGAGATCGGCCACCTGCTCGTCACCGCGGTCGATGGCGAGCGTGTACTGGATCAGGTCGTTGGTGCCGATGGCGAAGAAGTCGGCGGCCTGGGCCAGGGCGTCGGCGGCGAGCGCCGCGCCGGGGATCTCGATCATCGCGCCCAGCGGCGGGATCGGGTCGGCGAAGGGGACCTTGCGGCGCTTCAGGCGCTGGGCGACGCGGGCCAGGGACTCGCGCACCGCCAGCATCTCCGCCACGCCGGAGATCATCGGCAGCAGGATGCGGATCGGCCCGTGCGCCCCGGCGCGCAGGATCGCGGCGAGCTGGGTCTCCAGCAGCTTGGGCTCGCGCAGGCTCAGGCGGATGGCGCGCAGGCCGAGTGCCGGGTTGGCACTCTCGCCGAAGCGGTCGCCGAGCGACGTGGCCAGCTTCTCGCCGCCGACGTCGAGCGTGCGGATGGTCACCGGCCGACCGGCCATGGCCACCACGATGGTGCGCAGGGCGCGGTACTGCTCGTCCTCGCTGGGCAGGTCGTCGCGGTTCATGAACTGGAACTCGGTGCGCAGCAGGCCGACACCGTCGGCGCCGATCTCCACCGCGTTCTTCACCTCCCGAGGCAGCTCCAGGTTCACCGCGAGCGCGATCTTGACCTCGTCACGGGTCAGGCCGGGCTGGCCGATCAGGGCGCGCAGGCGCCGCCGGTCGCCCTCCATGGCCTCGCGCCGGGCGGCGTAGTCGGCCAGGGTCTCCGGGTCGGGATCGATGATCACCAGGCCCGAGGTGCCGTCGACGATCACCGTCTTGCCCGAGGCCGAGCCGTCCATCAGCCCGACCGCGCCCAGCACCGCCGGCAGGCCCAGCGACCGCGCCATGATCGCGGTGTGCCCCTCGGCCCCGCCCAGCGTGGTGGCGAATCCGGCGACGCGCTTGGGGTCCATCAGCGCGGTGTCCGAGGGGGTGATCTCCTCGGCGATGATGATGGTGCCCTCCGGCAGCGTGGCGAAGGCCTGGTACTTGCGGTCCGACAGGTTGCGGATCAGGCGCGCGCCGACGTCGCGGATATCCTGGATGCGGCCGGCCAGATAGGCGTCGTCCATGGCCGCGAAATGCTGGGCGATCGACGAGACCTCGGCCTGCACCGCATATTCGGCGTTGTAGCGGTCCTCGGTGATGCGCCGCTCCACACCGCGGATCAGCCGCGAGCCGCTGAGGATCGCCAGATGGGCGTCGAGCAGGAAGTCGAGGTCCTCCGCGGCCGATTCCGGCAGGGCCGCGGCCTTGGATTTCAGCTTGCGGATCTGGCGCAGGGATTTCGCCACCGCCGTCTCGAAGCGTTCGCGCTCGGCCTCGATCTCGCCCGGGATGACGACGTATTCCGGGACCTGCTCGAAGCCGCTCTCGACCACATGGGCGGGGCCGATGGCGATGCCCGGCGAGACGCCCAGACCGCCGACCCGCCGGGGCTCGGCGGTCTCGCCCGGATCCGTCTGTGCGGCATCGACCATGACGTCTTCTCTTTCAGCTCCAGCAGGTTCTCGCAAACGCGCTAGCCGCCACCCTCGTCCTTCGACAGGCTCAGGATGAGGGTGAGCTTTGGTGAAGCCTCTCCGCTCGTTGCAATTTCAAACACCTCATCCTGAGCCTGTCGAAGGATGACCCGTCGGCCAGCGCCGACCGAACTCCCACCTAATCCTCATCGAACTTGCGCACGATCAGGTCGACGATCGCCCGCACCGCTGCCTCGGCCTCGGGGCCGGTGGCGATCAGGGTGATGGTGCTGCCGGGGCTGGCGGCCAGCATCATCAGCCCCATGATGGAATCACCGCCCACCTCCATGCCGTTGCGGGTCACCCGGATGCGGGCGTCGAAGGTGGTGGCCAGCTTGACGAACTTGGCCGCCGCCCGGGCATGCAGGCCGCGGCGGTTCAGGATCGTTGCCGCCCGCACCACCGGGGCGGCGCCGGATGCGGTCCCGGTGGCAGGCCGCGCGCTGTCGTCGGCCGGGCTCATTTGTCCTCGGCCAGCAGGCTCGAGGCGACGTTGATGTACTTCTGCCCCGCCTCGCGCGCGTGGGACACCGCCTGCGCCATGCTCTCGCTGCCGCGCACCTGCACCAGCTTGATCAGCATCGGCAGGTTGATGCCGGCGATCACCTCGACCTTGGCCTGGTCCATGATCGAGATCGCCAGGTTGGACGGCGTGCCGCCGAACATGTCGGTCAGCAGCACCGTGCCGCGGCCGGTATCGACCCGGGCGCAGCATTCCAGGATCTCCAGGCGCCGCTGCTCCATGTCGTCGTCGGGGCCGATGCAGACCGCGGCGATGTTCTCCTGCTCGCCGACGACGTGCTCCAGCGCGGCGATGAACTCCTCCGCCAGGCGGCCATGGGTCACCAGGACCATTCCGATCATCGGCTGGGCGTCCATGGGGCCAAGGTCCTCCTGATCTGCTCTTATCCGCTCGCCGGCAGGTCGCGGTGCATCAGGCCCACGCGATAGCCCTGATCCTGCAGCCAGAGCTCCAGGCGGGTGGCGACAAAGACAGACCGGTGCCGCCCCCCGGTGCACCCGATGGCGATCGTCAGGTAGCTTTTTCCTTCCTGATTGTAGCGCGGCAGCAGCGGGCTGAGCAGCCCCGTCATCCGGTCGAAGAATTCGGCGAAGTCGCGGTCGGCGGCGACCGCCTGCTGCACCGCCTCGTCCAGGCCGGTCAGCGGCCGCAGCTCGGCGTTCCAATAGGGGTTGTCCAGGAAGCGCACGTCGAAGACCAGATCCGCCTCGCGCGGCAGCCCGCGCCGGAAGGAGAACGAGGTGACCTGTACGAACAGCCCTGGCTCGCCGCCGACGGCGAAGCGGCCCTCAAGCTGCCGGCGCAGGTCGTGGATCGACAGGGTGGTGCTGTCGATCAAGAGCTCGGCATGGTCGCGCAGCGGGCCGACGACATTGCGGTCTGCGGCGATGCCGTCGGCCACCGGACGGTCCAGCGCCAGCGGGTGACGACGGCGCGTCTCGGTATAGCGCCGCTGCAGCACGTCGTCGTCGCAGTCGAGAAACACCAGCCCGACTTCCAGGGTGTCGTCCTCGCGCAGCTCGCGCAGCTGGGACAGCAGGCGCTCGGCATTGAATTCCCGGGTGCGGCTGTCGATGCCGATGGCGATCGGCCGGTTCGACAGGTCGCCCTGGGCGACCAGGGCGGGCACCAGCGACAGCGGCAGATTATCGACCGCCTCGTAGCCGAGATCCTCCAGGGCGGCCAGGGCCGACGACATGCCGGCTCCGGACATGCCGGTCACCAGCAGGATGCGGCGGTGGCTGGCGTCGCGGCCCTCCATCGGTCAGCCGCCCTCCGCCATCGGCCAGTAACCGGCCGATTGCCTGAGCGCCGCCACGGCCAGCCGCAGCGCCGCCGGCGCCGAGGCCCGGAACGGGTCGAGCGCGATCAGCGGCAGGCGGATGCCGAGATAGGCGCAATGGGCAGGCTCCGGCATGCGCTCCAACTCCTCGCCAGGCTTCAGATCGACCACCAGCGCCACCAGCGCCGATGGGACCGTCGGGGCGGGCAGCAGCCCGATCCCGCGCACTTCCAGCAAACCAGCGATCGCCCGCGGCGCCTTGGCGATCAGGCAGCCGGCCTCGTCGCCTTTGCCCAGCGATAGCCGCACCTGGTCGTCGGAAACCAGCCGGGCGCCGCCGTCGATCAGGCGCAGCGCCAGGTCGGATTTGCCACTGCCCGAGGGGCCGCGCAACATCACGCCCACACCGTCAACGGCAACACAGGTGGCATGAACCGAGCCCATGGAGCCAAGGTGGCGGCGCCCGGACGGCCTGTCAATCGCGGGCAGGCTATAGCGTCGAAGGGTGCATCTGGCCCAACCATCGCGCTGCCCTCACCCGGCTCGCTTGCGCTCGCCGCCCTCTCCCAGGGGGAGAGGGTTTCAGAGGCGGCGGCGTATGACCCTCTCCCCCTGGGAGAGGGTGGGCGACGCGACGCGGCGACCGGGTGAGGGCTGGCGCGATGCCCAACTATTTCGGGTCAGCCGGCCAGCCGGTGCCGGCCCGCGACACCGCGAGCTTCGTGAGGATATCTTTCAGTCGTTCGAGGTCGCGTTCGCCCAACTGGCCCGCGAACTCCGCCTCGATCGCCAGCTTGACGCGGTTGCCGTCGGCCATTGCCGCCAGCCCCGCCTCGGTGTAGCGCACGATCCGGGCGCGCTTGTCGGCCGGGTCGGGGGTGCGCACCAGGATGCCGGCGGCAACAAGGTCGTCGACCAGCTGCTGCACCGCCTGCTTGCTGAGGCCGGTGCGCTCCGCCAGCACGCCCTGGCGGGTTCCGGACCGAGGCAAGCAGCCGAGCAGGTTGGCCTGGGCCAGGCCGAACCAGCCATGGCCGGCCTCCTGCATGCCGGCAATGAACAGCTCTACCCATAGCCGGCCGGCCTGCCAGAGCCGCCAGCCGACATGGTCGAGGAGCGGCGGGTTCGCCGCCGACTCTCCGGAATCGTCAAGTGACTTGACCAAACTCCCCGTCCACGCTAATAGTCAAGTTACTTGACAAAATAGCCCGGGCGATCCGATTCGGCAAGCCGCCCGGCACCTTCCGACGGAGACGATCATGACCATCCTGGCCAAATCCGCGCTGGAGACCCTGCTGCCCGGCAACACCCACTACGTCATCCTCGATGATGGCGGCGAGGCGGTGATCCATTACGGGGCCGACCAGGCCTCCCATATGCGCCTGCCCGGCGGGCCGCAGATGACCGGGCGCTGGTCGTATCTAGAGGACGGCTATCACGTCGCCTGGCAGGACGGGCCGGCCGGCGACTGGCACATCGACCACACGCCCGGCTGCTTCGCCTATCTGGATCAGTCCCGCGAGAAGCGCGGCGTGATCAGCCGGATCGTGCCCGGCGATCCGGAAGCCTTCGCCGGCTAGGCGGCGGCGCATGAAGACCCCGACCCACGCGCTGATCAGCTATGGCTGCGCCCGGCTGCTCGGCTGGCGCGGCCGGATGCGCTCAGCCCTGGTCATCGGCGCGATCGCGCCGGACCTGCCGGTCGCGGTGGTCTGGAGCTGGATCGCCGCCGCCGTCACCCTGCGCGACGGCCGCTTCCACCAGCCGGCCATCCAGGTCGAGATGGACAAGGTCTATTTCTCCGAGTCCTGGCTCAGCGCCCTTCACAGCCTGCTGCATTCGCCGGTCAGCCTGGCCGGGCTGGCGCTGCTGCTCTGCCTGCTGGATCGGCGAGGGACCACTATCCGGCCGCTTGGACTGGCGTTCCTCATCGGCGCGATGACCCACGCGCTGGCCGACATCGCCTCGCATGTCACCGACGGACCTCTGCTCCTGTGGCCGCTCGACGGCGCGATGAGACTCCGCGGGCCCTTCAGCCATTGGGACCCGGCCTTCGGCGGCCTCTGGGTCAGCGGTCTGGAGGCGCTGGCGGCAGCGGTTTTCGCCCTCGTCTGGCTGGTTCGGCGGACCCGTCGCGGGATCGGCCGTTGGCTCTCCGGCGCTCAGGGCTCCGAGGCGGCCGGGACGGCAGCGCTGACCCGGCGCCTGACGGTCATCAGGTAGAGCGCCGCCGACACCAGCACGACGGCGACCCAGACCAGCGGCCCGTGCCGCTCGCCCAGCAGCGCCATGCCCCAGAAGAAGCCGGCGAACAAGGATACGAAGCAGCCGAATGCGACGAAGACCGCGCCGCGGGTCTTCAGCAGGTAGAAGTAGAGATAGACCTCGATATAGCTCACCGGCACGAAGGCCAGGATCGCCCATTCCGCCGGCCCCATGCCCGTCGGCAGTCCGGCGAAATCCTCAAGCGCCAGCCAGATCGGCAGCAGCATCGCCGTCCCGGCGATCGCCTCGCCGGTGACCACCTGCAAGGCGCTCAGATCCTGTGGCCAGCAGGACGACACATAGACGCCGTCGATCGCATAGGCCAGCGGCACGATCAGCACGATCAGCAGCCCGTAGGCGCGGGCATCCGCCGACGACACGACGTCCGGCCACATGGCCACCGCCACGCCGGCGATCGCGATGGCCACGGCAACCAGCCGGCGGCGCGATACGCGCTCGGTCCGCAGCACCAGGACGATCGCCAGGGTGAACACCGGGTCCAGCGCCTCGGTGTACAGCACGATCAGCCCCGCGGAGAGCTGGTCGGCAACCCACAGCACCCCGCCCAGCGGAACCACATAACCGAACAGCCCGCTGATGATGAAGAACCGCACATGGGCCCAGGTAGGACGGAACCATTCCCGCCGCGCCGCCAGGGTGGCCAGGTAGGCAACGGCCAGCAGTGCCATCGAGCCGGTCAGGATGGCCAGCTCGCTGAGCGACGACCCGGCCGCGATCTTCAGCAGCGTGAACTGCAGCCCCCAGGTCAGCCCCAGCAGCAACAGCAGCACCGCCCCGGCCCAGACCGCCGCCCTCGCGACCATCGACCGCCGGCCCGGGCCATCCGGTTCATTCCTGCGGATTTGGAGCAAACGGGGATCGGGCCTGAGCATCCTCCCTGTCTAGAAGGGAACGTCACGAGTCGATCACAGCGCGGCAGACAGCTTGCCCTTGAACGGCGGAAGAGGGTCTCTTTCAGGGGCCTGTTCAAAGGGACATACTGGCCGGGCGCACATTCGGTCAGCGCCGATTGCGGTGATCTCCAAGCAATCCGTGCGCAACGGGACGAAGCGTGATCATCGGGCCTCAATGCTCGCGAGAAGGGACGGGAGACATGAAGAAAAGGGGCGGAACACCGCCAGAACCGCATATTCATCCAGGCAGTTCCAATGTGCCCTGCGGCAATCCGTGCATTTCGCTTCGGAAGCGGCTCGGTTGGGACGATGTCACCATCATCCAGGCAATGAGAGAGCCCCTGCTTTACGACCAGGCCAGTGACACCTATGGCGATCCCAAGCCGAATTCCGCACAGGGAGTCCCGGTCGATCAGCTAAGCGGCTACCTGCTCTTCGGGCTTCGCAACGCGCTGCACTTCGGATCCGCGGACCAGATCTGGCTCCCCGCCGGAGGCAATCCATGTGTCGACCCGTGCTGGTGCCAGGTCCCGCAGGACGCCGAAGGGCGCTTTCTCTCCAATGAGGAAGAGATCGTCGAGAAGGAGTTCCACTACACCGAGGTGCGCCGCGGCCAATACGTGCCGCGGCCCGATCTGGCCTATCCGCCGATCAGCCAATTGACCGACACCAGCACCGGGGCGATTCTCGAAGTCGACCCCTCAACGGATCACGTCTTTCTCCCGGCGGCACCGGCGAGCCCGCTCTCGCTGGAGCGGACTGTCCGGGTCGAGACTCGATACAAGACGAGAGTCCGCCTGAAACTGGTGTTCGGCATGTTTGAGTTCATCGGCACCTGCGTGGAGTTTCCCGCCCTCGACTAGGTCGGAGGGCAGCACCATGGCGCTGCGGCTCATCAGGCCGCGCCAGGGGCAAAGGAACTACCGCGCCGGGATCTTCACCGTGAAGCGGGCGCCGGTCCGGTCTTCGCGGTTGGCGGCGGAGATCGTGCCGTTGTGGGCGTCGACGATCTGCTTGGAGATGCTCAGGCCCAGGCCGGAATGGGTGCCGAACTTCTCGCCGGCCGGGCGCTCGGTGTAGAAGCGGTCGAAGATCGCGGCGAGCTTGGTCGAGGGGATGCCGGGGCCTTCGTCCTCCACCTCGGCGATGACATAGCCGCCCTCGCGCCGGGCCTTGACGGCGATCACGCCGCCGGGCGGGGAGAAGGAGATGGCGTTGCCGATCAGGTTGCGGAAGACCTGCACCAGCCGGTCCTCCATGCCCGTCACGTAGAGCGTGTTGAAGGGCGGCAGGGTCAGGCGCAGCACCGGCCCGTCCTCCTCCAGCGTGGTCTCGTAGAGGTCGACCAGCATCTTCAGCAGCGAGGCCATGTCGACCTCCTCCGCCTCGGCGCGGGACAGCTCGGCATCCAGGCGCGAGGCATCGGAGATGTCGGTGATCAACCGGTCCAGGCGCTGCACGTCCTCCAGGATGATCGCCATCAGCCGGCGCTGCTGCTCCGGGTCCTTGATGCGCGACACGGTCTCCACCGCACTGCGCAGGGAGGTCAGCGGGTTCTTGATCTCATGGGCCACGTCGGCGGCGAAGCGCTCGATGGCGTCCATCCGGGTCCACAGGGCCGAGGTCATGTCGCGCAGGGAGGCGGAGAGCTCGCCGATCTCGTCCCGGCGGCGGGAGAAATCCGGGATGAGCTGCTGCCGGCCATGGCCGCGGCGCACGCCCTCGGCAGCGGCGGCCAACCGGCGGATCGGCCGGGTGATGGTGCCAGCGAGATACAGCGACAAGGCCACGGTGACCAGCAGCGCCACGCCCCAGACCTTCAGGATGTCCTCGCGCACCGACTGGATGGCCTTTTCCATCTTGCTGGTGTCACGGGTGACCAGGATCGCACCCTTCACCGCGCGCAGCCTTTGCACCGGTACGGCGACGCCGAGGATCTTGCCGCCATCCGGGTCGGACCAGACCTGCTGGCCGATATTGCCGGTCAGCGCGCGCAGCACCGGCGGATAGTCGCCGGCCCGCTGTTGCGCCCGCTCGGTGTAGAGCGGCCAGCCCTTACGCTCGGGCACCAGCTGGGTGATCCAGCCATAGACCGAATCGAAGGCGTCGCGCAGCCAGACGCTGTCATCGGCCGGCCGCAGCAGCTCGATCTCGATCACCCCGCCGCCGATCAGCAGCCGGCTGTCGGCCAACAGGGTGCCGTCTGTGGTGAACAGGCGGGTGCGGGTGTCGGTGGTCTCGTAGAGCCGGCGCACCATCTGGCGGCCGCGCTCCGGGTCCAGGTCGAGGCCGATATCCGGGTCGCCGACGATGGCGCCCTCGGCCAGCGCGCCGGCGAAGATCAGCGCCTCGGTGCGCAGGCTCTCCATCTCCGCCTGGATCAGCCGCTCCTCGTAGCGGCCGAGATAGAGCAGCCCGCCGACCAGGATCATCAGCGCCAGCAGGTTGATCGCCAGCACCCTTGCGGTGAGCTTGGAGAAGCTCCAGCGGCTGCGAATTTTCGGGAGCGCGCGCTCTTTCTCGCGCGCCTCGGCGGAGTCCTTGGACTCCTCGGTCGACCACACGGATCCTGTCGGCGCGTGCGGCTTTCGGATCTCGTCAGCCGGCGCCGCGGGGGACGCCAGGTCGGCCGGCGCCCTCAGGTCCGAGCGGGTATCAAGCCTCATCCGGCCTCGGCGGTCTCCTTGTACCGGTAGCCGACACCATACAGGGTTTCAATCTGGCCGAAATCCCCATCTATCGCTTTAAACTTCTTGCGTATGCGTTTGATGTGGCTGTCGATGGTGCGGTCGTCCACGTAAATGTGCTCGCCATAGGCGGCGTCCATCAGCACGTCGCGGCTCTTCACATGGCCGGGCCGCATGGCCAGCGCCTTGACCAGCAGGAACTCGGTCACCGTCAGCTCGATCGGCTTGCCCTTCCAGGTGCAGGCATGGCGGTTGGAATCCAGCACCAGTTCGCCGCGCACCACGACGGCGCTGGGGTCGGCGTCGGCGTCCGACACCGCCAGCTCGCCGCGCCGCAGCAGGGCGCGGATGCGCTCGATCAGCAGGCGCTGGGAGAACGGCTTCTTGATGTAGTCGTCGGCGCCCATGCGCAGGCCCAGCAACTCGTCGACCTCGTCATCCTTGGAGGTCAGGAAGATCACCGGGACCTGGGACACCTTGCGCAGCCGGGTCAGCAGCTCCATGCCGTCCATGCGCGGCATCTTGATGTCCAGCACCGCCACGTCGGCCGGCCGCGAGGTCAGCCCGCGCAGCGCCTCGTCGCCATCGGCATAGGTGCGCACGTCGAAGCCCTCGGCCTCGAGCGCGATCGACACCGAGGTGAGAATATTGCGGTCGTCGTCGACCAGCGCGATGGTTTGAGCCACGGCAGCGCTCCTTCCTTCGATGCGGGGTTCAACCGCCCGCCATCACCGGATGGATGCGGGAAGGCGCCCCAACGACACTCCTTGCCGGCATCGAAGGTTGCCCGCCAATATGGCGCATTTGCGGCTGGTTTGTAACCTGGGCCGCCGGAATCCCGCCGTTTTTGGCGGGTTTCCTGCCCCAATGCGGCAGGCTGGATGGCGCCTGAGCCACATTCCGGCGATTCGCCGATTCGGCCGAAATCGTGCCTTGACCTTCCAGTTGCTGGAATCGTCATCTTTTGTCGGAGCCGCAAGCCGGTTCGCTGCAATCTCAAGGCCCGGAGGGCGGCCGCAGGACGGCGTTGCCGTGCCGGACATTCGGCACGGGCGAGGTCCGCAAACCTGACCATCCGGCGCCCCCGGGCGCCGATGCCGGAGTTCCCCCATGCATGCAAGATGCCCATCCAGCAAGGCCATGGCTCTCGCGGTCATCACGGCGCTGACCGCCGGCGCGACGTTGGTCGCCTCGGCCCATGAGGGCGCGACCGGCGTGGTGGCGGAACGCATGGAAGCCATGGAGTCGCTCGGCGACGCCATGAAAGGCCTCGCGGCCATGTATCGAGGCCGCGCGCCCTATGATGCGGCGGCCGTCCGTGACGCCGCGGAGGCCATCGGCCGCCATGGCGGCGAGCGGATGACGGCGCTGTTCCCGCCCGGCAGCCTTCATCACCCGAGCGAGGCGCAGCCGGAGATCTGGGAGGATTGGGAGCGCTTTGGCGAACTGGCGGAGGATCTGCGGGTGACCGCCGCCGCCCTCGCGGCCGCTGCCGGCCCCGACGCGGCGGCGTCGGAGGCGTCGGCACAATCACGCGCCGCCTTCGCCCGGCTGGGCCGGGTCTGCAGCGCTTGCCACACCGACTTCCGCAAGGAGGATTGACGCCCGGCTTGCCGGCCGGCAAGCCGTTTCAGGACGACAACCAGGGGAGGATCGAGATGCGGCGGCGCCAAGTCATTCAGGCCGGCCTCCTGTCCGCGGCCGGTTTCGCGATCGCCGGCGTCCGGCCCGCCGCGTCCGCCAACGGTCCGCGCATCCTCACCGCCAGGGCCGGACGGGCGCCGATCCATGCCGGCGCCGCGGAGGGTACCGCGATCTGGGGCTATGACGGCCTTTCGCCGGGACCATTGCTGCGGGCCCGGCAAGGCGAAACGCTGAATGTCCGGCTGGCCAATCGACTGCCGCAGCCAACGAGCATTCACTGGCATGGTGTGCGGCTCCCCAACGCGATGGACGGGGTCTCCGGGCTGACCCAGGACGCCGTACAGCCGGGCGCGGATTTCGACTACGAATTCCCGCTGACTGACGCCGGCACCTACTGGTACCACACGCACAACCGGTCCTGGGAGCAGCTGGCGCGCGGGCTCTACGGCGTCCTCGTGGTCGACGAGGTGGAGCCGCCGCCGATCGATCAGGACGTCGTCTTCGTCATCGACGATTGGCGGCTGGACCAGTCGGGCGCGATCCACGAGGCGAGCCTGGGCGACATCCGCGACTGGGCCCATGCCGGCCGGCTCGGCAACTGGATGACCGTGAACGGCCAATCGGAGCCTCGCATTCCGGCGCGGGCCGGCGATCGCATCCGAATGCGCATCCTCAATGCCGCCAACGCGCGGATCGCGACCCTGATGTTTCCCAAGCACGATCCGGTCGTGGTCGCACTCGACGGCCAGCCGGTGGAGCCGTTCGAGCCGGCCGGCTCACGGCTGCGCATCGCCCCCGCCCAGCGTGTCGACCTGATGATCGACATGGGCCTGGCGTCCGGTTCCGAAACACCGATTCTCGAAGTCGGCGGCCGGGAAACCGTCACCGTGGCGCGGTTTGCCTACAGCCCCGAGGCCGCGCACGACCGGCCTTCGCTGCCTCCGGTAACGGCGCTGCCCGCCAATCCCATCCGCACCGACCTCGACATGGCCGGCGCCGTGACGGCGGAGTTGGTCATGGAGGGCGGCGCCATGGGCCGCATGGCCGGCGCGTCGCTGGACGGGCGCTTCCTGACCATGCGGGAGCTGGTCACCGCCGGCCGCGTCTGGGCCTTCAACGGCGTGGCGGGCATGCCGGAGCAGCCGCTGTTGCGCGCCGAAACCGGGCAGACGGTGGCGATCGACATGGTCAACGACACGCGCTGGCCCCATGCCATGCATCTGCACGGCACGCATTTCACGGTCATCCGGCGCGACCGCACGCCGGTCGATAGCGGCCCTTGGCGGGACACCGAACTCCTTGACCCGGGTCAACGCGCGACCATCGCGTTCGTGGCGGATTCGCCGGGCAAATGGCTGCTTCACTGCCACATGCTGGAACACCAGGCCGGCGGCATGGTGACCTGGATCGAGATCGTCTGACGAGCGTATCGGCGATGCGCGACGCGCCGACCGGTCAGGGCTCGATGGTGCGATAGCGCCGCATGGTGTCGATCAGGGCGGAGCGGATGCCCGGCTCCATGGCCGAATGGCCGGCGTCCGGCACCACCACGAAACGCGCCTCCGGCCAGGCGTGGCGCAGATCGTTGGCGCTGGCGATCGGGCAGACGATGTCGTAGCGGCCGTGGACGATGGTCCCGGGGATGTCGCGCACCCGGTCGATCTCGGCCAGCAGCCGGTCCTCCGGCGTGAACAGGTTGTTGCGGAAGAAATGCGCCTCGATCCGCGCCAGCCCCAGCGCGTGGGCGTCCTCGCCGGCCGCCGCCACCGTGTCCGGGTTGGGCAGCAGGGTGGAGCAGGCGCCCTCATACATGCTCCAGGCCCGCGCCGCCGGCAGGTGCACCGTCGGGTCCGGGTCGATCAGCCGCCGGTAATAGCCCTCCAGCAGATCGTCCTGTTCCTCCTCCGGCAGGAAGCCGCTGAAGGTCTCCCAGGCCTCCGGGAAGATCGCCTTCATGCCGTAGAGGAACCAGTCGATCTCGCTGCGCCGCATCAGAAAGATGCCGCGCAGTGTCAGCGACAGGCAGCGCTCCGGATGCACCTCGCCATAGGCCAGCGCAAGGGTGCTGCCCCAGGAGCCGCCGAATACGTGCCAGCGGTCGATATCGAGCTGCCGGCGCAGCGCCTCGATGTCCTCGATCAGCAAATCGGTGGTGTTGTCGGCGATCTCGCCGAGCGGCCGCGAGCGGCCGGCGCCGCGCTGGTCGAAGATCACCACGCGGTAGTGGTCGGGATCGAAGAACCGGCGATGCACCGGCGAAGCGCCGGCGCCCGGCCCGCCATGCAGGAAGACCACGGGCACGCCTTCGGGATTGCCGCATTGCTCCCAATAGAGCTGGTGCACGGAATCGACCTTCAGCGTGCCGGTCTGGAACGGCTCGACAGGCGGGAATATGGCGTCGCGCGGCATGCGGTTCGTGCTCCGGGGGTCTTTCCTACCCGTCATGACGGGCGGCGCGGATATGAGTGTATGCAGTCCCGGGGGCGGACGCAAAACCTCCTGCGATCGCTGCGACCATCGGCTACAAGAAGGCGATGCATCGCCTCGCAATCCTCATTCTGACCGTGCTTGCGGGCGCCGCCCAGGCCGCCATGCCGGACGGCCTCGTGGCCGATGGCGCGGGCGTGGTCTCGGAGGTCGTCGACGGCGACACATTGTTCCTGGAGGACGGCACGGAGATCCGGCTGGTCGGGCTGCAGGCGCCCAAGCTGGCGCTGGGCCGGCGCGACTTCCAGGACTGGCCGCTGGCGGACGCGGCCCGGGACGGGCTCGCCGAATTGGTCCTTGGGCGGCGTGTCACGCTGGGCTATGGCGGGCGGCGGATCGACCGGCACGGCCGGGCCCTGGCGCATCTCGTCCGCGAGGACGGGCTGTGGGTGCAGGGCGCCATGCTGGAGGCCGGTCTGGCACGGGTCTACAGCTTCGAGGACAACCGCATCGCCGTCGACGCCATGCTGGCGGCGGAACGGCGCGCCCGGGCCGAGGGCCGCGGCATCTGGGGCCATCCGTTCTACGCGATCCGGACGCTCGGCGAGACGCCGGGACTGCTCGACAGCTTCCAGATCGTCGAGGCCGTGGTGCTGGATGCCGCGGAGGTGCGCCGGCGCGTCTACCTTAATTTCGGCCCAGATTGGCGCGACGATTTCACCGTGAGCATCGCGCCCGACCATGTCCGCGCCTTTCGCGCCGCCGGCCTCGAACCGCTGGACCTTGCCGGCCAACGGGTGCGGGTGCGCGGCTGGCTCTATCAGCGCAACGGGCCGATGATCGACGCCACCCATCCCGAACAGATCGAGCTGCTCGAGCCATTCGAATGACCCGACGGACCTGGACGCGCATCGGCGGCTTCCTGACCGCCGCCTTCGCCCTGCTGACAGCCCTGGCGGGCTGTGCGGTGAACCCGGCCACCGGCCGCCAGCAATTCTCGCTGCTCAGCCCGCAGCAGGAGGCCTCGATCGGCCGGCAGGAATTCCCCCGGCTGGTGGAGCAGTTCGGCGGCGAGTACGGCGACCCGGCGGTGCAGGCCTATGTCGAGCGCGTCGGGCTGCAGGTGGTGCAGGCCACCGGCACCGCCGGGCAGCCCTACAGCTTCACGGTGCTGGAAAGCGACCTGCCGAACGCTTTCGCCCTGCCCGGCGGCTATGTCTCGGTCACCCGCGGCCTGCTGGCGCTGATGAACGACGAGGCCGAGCTGGCCGGGGTGATGGCCCATGAGATCGCCCATGTCACCGCCCGGCACAGCGCCGAGCGCTACAGCCAGACCACCCTGGCGCAGCTCGCCACCGGCATCCTCGGCTCGGCCACCGGCAGCAACGAGCTGGCGGAGGCCTTCGGCACCAGCGCCCAGCTCTACCTGCTGAGCTACAGCCGCAACCAGGAATCCGAGGCGGATTCCGTGGGCATCCGGTATCTCGCCGGAGCCGGATACGACCCCTTCGCCATGAGCAGTTTCCTCAGCCAGCTCGGACGCGACAGCAGTCTCGACGCCCGCCTGGAAGGGCGCTCCCCGGGCGGCAGCCTGCCGGCCTATCTGTCGACCCATCCGCGCACCGAGGATCGGGTGCGCCAGGCCAGCGCTCTGGCCGCGCAGGCACCCGGCCAGTCGACCCTGCGCAACCGCGACGCCTATCTTTCGGCCATCGACGGCATGGCCTGGGGTGACAGCGGCCGCAACGGCTTCATCGACGGGACGGTGCTGTCGCATCGGGACGAGGGCATCCGCTGGGAGGCGCCGCCGGGCTTCCAGCTCGACCACAGCGGCGGGCGGGTGGTCGGCCGCGACCGCTCGGGCACGGTGATCGCCTTCGATGTGGTGACGCCGCGCGGCAGCCCGGCGCCCAGGTCCTATCTCACCGGCGAGTGGGCGCGGGGTGTGGCGCTCAGCGGGCTGGAGACGATCGACGTCAACGGCTTTCCGGCCGCGACCGGCACCGTGCGCCTGAACACCAGCGCCGGCGTCCGCGATGCCCGGCTGGTGGTGATCCGCAGCGACCAGGACCGCATCGCCCGCTTCGCCTTCTTCACCCCGCCGAACCTCACCGCCCAGGCGGCCCCGGCCCTGCAGCGCACCACCTTCAGCTTCCGGCCGCTGACCTCCCGGGAGCGCTCGGCCCTGCGTCCGCGGCGCATCCAGGTGGTCACCGTGCGGCGCGGCGACACGGTGTCCGCCCTGGCCCGGCGCATGGCCTTCGACGATTTCCAGGAGGAGCGGTTCCTCGCCCTCAACGGCCTCGACCGCGGCGCACCCTTGCAGGCAGGCCAACGCATGAAGCTGATCGTCCAGTAGCCAGGGTCGAAGGCGATCTTCGATCAAGGGGTCTTCAGACCCCTCACCCTCCCGCGCTGACGCGCGGGTCCCTCCCTCTCCCACAAGGGGAGAGGGGCAAGGGTTCGGCGCTGTCTCCAATTCCCTCTCCCCTTGTGGGAGAGGGAGGGGCCCGACGCGAAGCGTTGGGAAGGTGAGGGGTCTCGCGTAATGCTTCTCGAGCTCTTGCTCGAGACCGAAAACGCCAGCCGCTACTGCTCGGCGATCAGCTCGTCGGCGGTGCGGACGCGGGTGCGCAGGAAGGCGCGCATCTTCAGCAGGGCGCGGTGCTCGAGCTGGCGGATGCGCTCCTTGCTGACGCCGAGCTGCTCGCCCAGCTTCTCCAGCGTGTCGCCGTCATCCTGCAGGCGGCGGCGGCGGATGATGGTCTGCTCCCGCGGGCTGAGCTGTCCGATGGCTTCGGCCAGCCAGCGCGAGCGGGTCTCGCCGTCGCGCATGCCGATCACCACCTGCTCCGGCGAGGGGCGGTCGTCGGCCAGGGTGTCCTGCCAGTCGAGGTCGCCGGAGGGCGTCATCGGCGTGTTCAGCGACTGGTCGCCGCCGGACATCCGCATCTCCATCGACTCCACATCGCCGACATTGACGTTGAGCTCGCGGGCGACCTTCTCGCGGCCGTCATGGGTCAGGCGGGTCGAGGACGCCTCCTCGATCCGCGCCTGCAGCCGGCGGAGGTTGAAGAACAGGGATTTCTGGGCCGCCGTGGTGCCGGTGCGCACGATCGACCAGTTGCGCAGGACGAAATCCTGCATCGCCGAGCGGATCCACCAGGCGGCATAGGTCGAGAAACGCACCTCGCGGCTCGGCTCGAAGCGTGCGGCCGCCTGCATCAGGCCGACATTGCCCTCCTGGACCAGGTCGCCCATCGGCAGGCCGTAATTGCGGAACCGGGACGCGGTGCTGATCACCAGACGGGTGTAGGCGCGCACCAGCTCGTGCAGGGCCGCCTCGTCATCCTCCTCGCGCCAGCGGCGCGCCAGCTCGAACTCCCGGTCGCGGGACAGCAGCGGCTCGCGCATGGAGCGCTTGATGAAGGCCAGGTTCGCACGCTGGGTTTCGGAACCGTCTATGTGCGCCATCTCGGCCTCCCGATCGTCGGCCGCGGCGGGACGCCGCCGGCCTTCCCCATCTAAAGGTGATACGGTCGTACGGGCCGGGTGGATTTCCCGAACCCCACATAATTTAAAACGGTTCTAAAGAAAGTGACAGCACCGATTTGTGCGATGCAACAAATCTGTCACATTCGCGGTGCGATCTACGCCTCGATCAGCTCCAGGATCTGGCCGTCGCCGCCGACCTGGGCGGCGATCAGCTTGCCACCACGGCCGCAGCCACCGTCCAGCGTCGCGGTGACGTCCCCGACCGCGACCCCGCCATTGGCCGGGTCATAGCCGCGGATAACCTTGCGGCAGCCGAAATAGGGCTCGGACAGATCCGCGAACCCGGCCCCGCCCCACCAGAAGCTGTCGCCCTGGGCCGGCAGCGGCCGGGCCGGGTCGATTCCAGCGCTGACGAACAGCACCGCGCCGTCCTCGGTGAAGGCGGCCCGGCGCAGCGCGGCGAACAAATTATTGTGACCGGGTGCGGCCCGCATGGCGGCGCGCAGCTGGTTGGTCCAGCGGGTGAGCTGGACCGCCCCCTCCCGTGCCGCCGCCATGCCGGCCCCGGACTCGCCGCCATAGGCCCGCAGCGTCTGCTCGACCCCCTGGTCCAGCATCCAGGCCAGCACGTCCTTCGGATTGGGCGCGAATTGCAGCTGCAGCAGCTTCTGCCACATCTCCTCCTGGGCGCCGCGCAGATAGACCAGATCGTCGGCCAGCACGCCGCGGATCGCCATCATGTCGCGGCGGAACTCCAGCATCTCGGCGATGGTCTCGTGCACCGCCATGCCGCGCCCGACGAAGTTGCCCAGATAGATGATCCGGTCGCCAACGGCGAACTGGCTGGCGAGGTGGTCGTGCAGCACGCCGAGCCGGTCGGCCTGGGCATGGACCGCGGAAACCGCCCAGATGCGTCCGGGCCGCCCGAGCGGGGCAAACTTTGCGCTGTCGGAATTCAAACCGTCTGCCGCTTATCGCCAATTCGTCACGATACCAAGGAGCGGTGATAATGACCCATTTGATGGCGCGCGGCGGCCCGCCGGGCAGGCGCGGGCCGCGGCGCGATGCTGCGCATCGGGCAAGGTCCGCAACGCACCCGGCGGGCCGCCGCGCGCCACCGCTGGCCGGGTTCCCTCGACCGCCTGCTGCGTTGCGCTCCGCTTACGGTGCGCTGCACCGCTGCGCGAACCGCGTCTGACAGGCGGTCGAGGGAACCCGGTCAAATGGGTCATTATCACCGCTCCTTGGTATGAACCCTCGCGAATCGCGGCAGTGTAGCCGGAACCCACGATGGAAGAAGCGGCAATTCAGGGCCGCCCGGGAAAGCCGGGCCGCACTGTCCCTAGAAGAAACGGCCGCCCGGGGACCGGACGGCCGCTTGTGTCTGTGTATCCCAATGCCGGCGTGCCGGCAATGGCGCGTCAGGCTGCCTTGGTGAGGACCTGCTCCAGGCGCTCGGTGGCCCGGACCTCGTCGATCTTCTCCACCGCCGCCAGCTCGCGCGACAGGCGCTCCAGCGCCGCCTGGTAGATCTGCCGCTCGCTGTACGACTGCTCGGGCTGATCGGCGGCGCGGTGCAGGTCGCGCACGACCTCGGCGATCGACACCGGATCGCCGGAGTTGATCTTGGCCTCGTATTCCTGGGCCCGGCGGCTCCACATAGTGCGGCGCACGCGGCTGCGGCCCTTGAGCGTTTCCATGGCCGTCTTGATGCGGTCCTTGGAGCTCAGCTTGCGCAGGCCGGCCTTCTTGGCCTTACCGGTCGGGACCTTGAGCGTCATGCGCTCCTTGTCGAAGTTGATGGCATAGAGCTCAACTTCCATATCGCCCATCCGGTGGGTCTCGATGCCGGCAATGCGCCCGACGCCATGGGCCGGGTAGACGACGTAATCACCGACGCTGTATTCGAGTTGATGCGACATTCCTGTAATCTCTGCCCCACAGTTTCTCCAAGCGCGCCCACGCCAACGGGCGCCATGCGATCAGCCCCTGTCCGGTGCTGCATCGCGGCGCACCCAACCATTAGGACGACCCTCACCCTCCGCGGCGACCGCGGCGCAGCTCCGGCGTGGGAGCCGACTTCGGGGAGGGGGACCAGGTCCGCCATATAAAGGGGCCGGTCAGGCCTAGTGACCGGCACGTTCACTGAATATAGCGTAAAATGCCGCCGTTATAAAGGGTTGCGATTGAATTCGATCGAATTCGGTTAACTGCGCAACATAGCGTCCCGAATAGCGGCCGGATTAATCGCCGTCGCCCGGATTGCTGCTGAAATGTTTTTCGAACTTGTTCGGTACCGTCTGCCAGTCATCGGCCTCCGGCAGCGGGTCCTTCTTTCGCGTGATATTCGGCCAAGTCTCCGAATACTCGCGGTTCATCTCCAGCCATTTCTCGGCCGCGTCGCCCTCGGTGTCCGGCTTGATCGCCTCGATCGGGCATTCCGGTTCGCACACGCCGCAATCGATGCATTCGTCCGGATGGATGACCAGCATGTTCTCGCCTTCGTAGAAGCAGTCCACCGGACAGACTTCGACGCAGTCGGTGTATTTGCATTTGATGCAGGTCTCGGTCACCACGTAAGGCACGATGCCCTCCAGATCCTCGTTTTGCCGGGCGCGGCCCGCGGCCGGCGTTTGTACCCTGTCGGTGGCCCGACGGACTAGTGGATTCCGTGCCGGCTCAGCGCCCGTTTGCGAGCCGCGCCACTGTCCCGGTCGCTGACGTTCAGCAGCCCGCAGATGCGGCGGAGAAGACTCGCTTCAAGGTCATGCACTTCGCCATCGGCACAGGCCACATCCCACAGCATCTCGACCAGCTGGACCCGTTCGTCCTGGCCGAACGCGTCCCGGATGACCCGCGTGAAGCGGTAGAGCTGGACCGAGTCCTCGGTCACCCGCTCCGCCTCGGCCACCAGGTCGGCGGTCTCCTCCTCGCTCAGCGCGAAGCGCCACCGCACCAGCTCGCCGATCCGCGTCAGCTCGTCGGCGTCGACCGTCTCGTCCATGCGGGCCGCTTCCACCAGAAGCGCCGCCGCGGCCAGATGAAGCTCGTCTTCGGTATGTGCCGCGCCATCCGGCTCGGGCGGCGCGGTCAACAGCGCCTTCAGGCGGTTCATCATGGGCTTCCGTAGCACTCCAAATCCCGGGTCGCAACCCTACGGAATCTGGGGGTTTTGCCGGCCCGGACAAGGCCCCGTGAAGCCCGCGCGTCACTCCTGGCCGGTAAGCCGGTCGGTGCTGCGCCGCTCCTTCTTGGTCGGCCGGCCGGTACCGCGATCCCGCGTCCCCGCACCGCCATCCGTGCGCGGCATGGCGGTCTCCTTGGTCGGCGGCGAGAGGTCCTCGTAGAGCCCCTGCGCCTCGCTGGCGGGGCCGCGCCGCTTGCCGAGCGCCAGGACCTTGACCACCCGCACATGGCGCCCCTGCACGAAGGTCAGCACCTGGCCGGGCCGGACGGTCGCGTGCGCCTTGCCGACAATGGCGCCGTCGACCCGGATCTTGCCGGCGGCGCATTGCGCGGTGGCCAGGGTGCGCGACTTGAAGAAGCGCGCATGCCACAGCCACTTGTCGAGACGCGGCGAGGGATCGTCGGCCATGGCGGGATCAGTCCCCGGTCCCGGCCCGGCCGCGCAGCTGCGCGAAGGGCGAGTCCGGGTTGCCACGCCGGCGGCGCGGTCGGTTGCGGCGGGCACCGGGGCGGAAGGTCACCGCGCCGTCCTCGTCCCGGGCCGCCGTGTAGCCCAGCACCGACAGGATCGCCGGCAGCTCCGAGGGCGGCGCGCCGACCAGCCGCGCCAGCTCCGGCGAGGCGGCAAGCGGACCGGCGCGATGCCGCTTGGCGGCGGCGCCGGCCAGCGCCTCCAGCCGATCCAGCCGCACCGCCCGCCGGCCGGCCGGGCAATAGCCGCAGACCCGGTAGAAGCCGTCCGGCGTCCCGGACTGCCGAGCCACCGACAGGCTGCCGGGCGTCGGCAATTCCGGGCGCGGCCGGCCCAGCGCGATCGACCAGAGCCGGGCGCACATCGCCGCCGCCCGCGGCTTCAGGAGCGCGGGCAGGAAGACATGCGCCACGCCGATCCGCACGCCGAGCGCCGTCAGCGCCTTGCGATCCGCACGGGCCAGCGATTTGAGCAGCGCCTCCAGATCGCCGCGCCGGCAGGAGCCGAGCCGCTCGACGAGCTGATAGGCAACGCCGCGCGCCGGGCCGGCCAGCTCGGCATCTCGCAGCGCCAGGAGCGGGCGCAGATCGGCGGCGACACGGCGGTCGATCCAGGCCTGCAGCCGCGCCGCCATGCGATCCCGCAGCGCCGACTCCACCAGGTCGCTCGACAGGGCGCGCACCTGCGGCGCCACCAGTTCCGGCCCGGGCACGGCGCGCGCCACCGGATGGCCATCCCACAGGATGGCGCCGGGCGGCTCGGCCTCGTCGTCGCCCAGCGCGAAGGCGTCGTCGTCCTCCTCCTCCATCCGCCGCACCCGGGCGGCGATCTCGGTGCGCAGGGCGCGCCGCGCCGCGCTCAACAGCGCCCGCGCCTCCTCGCCCTGCACGCCCGGATCGGCGACGAAGCGGAAGCCGTTCAGCCGGCCGACATACTCGCCCTCGACCAGCACGTCGCCGGCCCGGGTGACCGCGCCGGTCAGCTCACCGCCCTCGGCCAGGCGCTGCACCAGCACCGTGGCGCGGCGGTCGACGAAGCGCTGGGTCAGGCGCTGGTGCAGGGCGTCGGACAGCTTGTCCTCAATCGCCCGGCTGCGCTCCTGCCAGTGCCTGGGGTCGGCCAGCCAGTCGCCGCGATGGGCGACATAGGTCCAGGTCCGCACATGGGCGATGCGGGTGACCAGCGCGTCGATGTCGCCATCGGTGCGGTCCAGCCGCGCCACCTGCCGCCCGACCCAATCGGCGTCCAGAGCGGCCCGGTCGCCGGCGAGCTGGCGGTACAGCCGGCCGAGCAGCCTCGTGTGGTCGTCCGACAGGATCTTGCGGAAATCCGGGATCTGGCAGACCTCCCACAGCAGCCGGGTCGCCGCCGGATGGCGGGCCAGCGCCAGGATCTCCGGGTCGCGCACCAGCACGCCGAGCGCCATCTGGTCGTCGGCCTCCGGGGCCCGGCGCAGCACCCGCATGGCGGGCCGCTCGCGCAGGCTCTTCAGCAGCAGCTTCGGATCGCGGAAATCGAGATCGGCGTTGCGCCACATCAGCGCCGTCAGCGGGTCGAAGCTGTGGGTCTCGACCGCGGCGACGATCTCCTCGTCCAGCGCCGGCGCCTCGCCGGTGGTGCCGAAGGTGCCGTCGGCCATGTGGCGGCCGGCGCGGCCGGCGATCTGCGCCACCTCGGCGGGCCTGAGCCGCCGCGCCGACTGGCCGTCGAACTTGGACAGCCGGGCGAAGGCGACATGGTCGATATCCATGTTGAGGCCCATGCCGATGGCGTCCGTCGCCACCAGGTAGTCGACCTCGCCGGCCTGGTACATGCCGACCTGGGCGTTGCGGGTGCGCGGGCTGAGCGCGCCCAGCACCACCGCGGTGCCGCCGCGCTGGCGGCGGATCAGCTCCGCCGTCTCGTAGACGTCGGCGGCGGAGAAGGCGACGACGGCACTGCGCGGCGGCAGGCGGGTCAGCTTGCGGTGGCCGATATGGGTCAGGCTGGAGAATCGCGCGCGCTGGTCGAACTCGGCCTCGGGCACCAGCCTGCGCAGCAGCGGGCGAATCGTCTCCGCGCCCAGGAACATGGTCTCGCTGGTGCCGCGGGCGGTGAGCAGCCGATGGGTGAAGATGTGCCCGCGTTCCGGATCGGCGCAAAGCTGGATCTCGTCGACGGCCAGGAAATCGACAGGCCGGTCGAGCGGCATGCTCTCCACGGTGCAGACGAAATAGTCGGCGTTGGGCGGGACGATCTTCTCCTCGCCGGTGACCAGGGCGACCCGTCCGACACCCTTGATCCGGGCCACCCGATCGTAGTTCTCGCGCGCCAGAAGCCTAAGCGGAAAGCCGATCATGCCGGTCGCATGGCCGAGCATCCGGTCGATCGCCAGATGGGTCTTGCCGGTGTTCGTGGGGCCCAGGACGGCCACCAGCCGATGCCGCTCCACAGTCGATCGCATGCTCTGAAGATTGAGGTTTTAACCCGGCGATGCAAGCCGGGCAGCGTCCCATTTATTATAGGGACAGTATACTTAACTCGAGACGTTAAGTATACTGTCCCCGTCGGGGCGGTGACCTTTTGTTAACCATTTCCCCGGCAGGCTCGTTCCACTCTGGGATGTTGGGCCGGCAACGGCCGGCAACCAAAGGAGGGTTCGGCCGATGTGCTGCCGCTCCACCAAGGCCATCCTGATGGCCGCCCTGCTGAGCGCCGGGCCGGCCGCCTGGTCCCTCGGGACCACGGCCGCCGCCGCCGCAACAGCCGACGAAATCCGCGCCGGGCTCGAGGACTGGTTCGCCGACGCGCTGCCACAGTCTCGCGCCGGCCTCACCGCCGTTCTCGACGGTGACATCGTCGTCCTCCCGGACGGCGCCGGCTACCGCGCCGAGCTGCCGACGATCCGCCTGATGCTGGGATCGGCCGCGGTGTCCTACCTCGTCATCGAGTCGGTCGACGTCGACCTGCAGCCGCTGGTCAGCGGCGGCTATGCAGCCAACTGGACGCTGCCCGACCAGGTCGAGATGCACGGCCCCAACGACGCGGTCGCGACGATCACCCTCGGAGAGCGGTCCGGGCACGGCCTGTTCTCGCCGGACCTGGCGCTGATGGTCTCCACCGACCTGGAACTGCGCGACATCGCCGTCGCGGTCCCCGGCCGGCCGCCGCACCTGGCGCTCGACATGCTCGCCGCCGGCCTGCGCTACGACGCGGTCGCCGCCGGGATGTTCGACCAGATCACCGAGCTCCAGATCGGCGGTCTCGCCGCCCTGAAGGCCGACGGCACCAGTGCGATGCGGATCGCGTCGATCGCCTGGTCCGGCGGCGCGCGCGGCATCGATCTGGCGGCCTGGCGCGACCTCCGCGCCTCGCTCCAGACAGCCTTCGGCCATCGCCCGAAGGCGAGCGTGAACTATGCCGAGTCCGCCGCCCGCCCGGCGCTGCTGAACTCCTACCAGGGCAACCACCGCATCCGCGACGCCAGCTTCGACCTCGGCGACGGGCCGCTGACCATCGGCGACGGCGCCCTGGATTTCTCCTTCGACGGCCTCGACTCCGGCGCCTCGTCCCTGGCGATCGCATTCTCCCTGACGGATATCGACCTGCCGGCGGCGATCGGGCCGCTGACGCCGCGGGAGATGGCCGTCGACCTGGAGATCAGCGGCCTGCCCACCGACCGTCTGTTCGAGGCCTTGACCGCGGTTGCCGCCGGCGCCGGGCTGGGGCCGTCCAACAACAGCCTGGCGATGTTCGGCCTGTATCTCCAGGACACGATGATGACCTCCGGCGCCCGCATCGCCATCAACGAGGTGCTGCTCACCGCCGACGACGCCCGGCTGCGCCTGGAAGGCACGGTGAAGCCGACCTATGCCGCACCGCTGGGACTGGTGGCCGAGCTCGACATGTCGATCAGCGGCCTCGCCGGCATGCTGGCCGCCGCCCAGGCGGACCCCGCAGCCGGGCAGACCGTGCAGCAGCTTGCCGTGCTCCAGGCCGTCGGGGTTGCGGGGCGCGATCCGGACGGGACACCGGCGCTGCGCTATGCGCTGGAGATCACCCAGCAGGGACAGGTGCTGCTCAACGGCGCCGACCTGCTGCCGGCCCTGGCGACCGCCGCGCCATAGACCCGAAGCAGGCGGCCCGGCTCAGGACCGCCTGCGGCTTTTCTTGTGATTCCCCTGTGATCGCGACGGGCGATGTTGCCGCACCGTGCCCTCTAGGGCTATGTCAGTCTAAACGCGCCGGTTGCGGCGCGGCGGACACATTTCCCGTGAGGGTTCGAACAGGGGGCTTCCGATGCGACCATTCGCACGTTTCGCTTCGGCCATCGCCATTGCGCTCGCTCTGCCGTCCGGCGCCCTGGCGCAGGCCAATGAGCAGACGGCGAAGGAGATCCGCGGCGCCATAAAGACCTGGATCGACGAGAACCTCCACAGCGCCTCCGGCACCTACATGCTGGAACTGGATGGTCAGATCGCCGTGGTGCCGGACGGCCCGTCCTACCGTGTAAGCCTGCCCGCCGGGCGGGTCGTCGTCCCCGACCAGGTCACCTTCCGTTTTGGCGAGACGGGCATCGCGCTGACGCCGATGGACAATGGCTGGTACGACGCGCGTTGGCAGTTGCCGGACAGCTATCGGATCGAGCCGGCACAGGGCCCCGGTGACGAGGTCAGGATCGGCAGCCAATCAGGCCATGGCATCTTCGCCCCGGAGTATCAGGCGTTCATGTCCGTCGACGCCGAGCTACAGACGGTCATTGTCGGTGTCTCCGAGGGCGCGCCGGTCCTCACCATAGACAGCATCACGTTGGTCGAACGAACCACGGAGGTCGCGCCCGGAGTCCATGACCTGCAATCGACGTTGCGGCTGGACAATCTGGTCGCCAAGGGCCCGGCGTTTGATGGCGAATTCGTTCTGCGCGATGTCGAGATCGGCTTCACCGGCGAGGACCAGCGGCTTGCCGAATTGGCCGAGTTGGACAGAAAGCTCGAGGCACTGACCAGAAGCATCGACAGCGCCCAGGACCCCAATCAGGTCAGGACAGACGTCGAGGCGTTGGCCTCCTTCATCAACGCCATGCCGTCGCTGTTCACCGGGATCGCGATCGAGGCCCGCCACGGACCCTTCTGGTACCGCTTGGGCGCGGACACGCTCGACGTCAGCGAGAGCGCGATTACGGTATCCGTCGATGCCGAAGATCCGAACCGCACCCAGGTCGCGTTTGCGGCACGGATGGATGATGCGGTTCTCAGCAACCCGAACGTCGCGCCCCTGCTTCCAACGGATACCCGCTTCCGGCTGGCCATCACCGATCTGCCGCATCGTGATCTGATGGACATCAGCCTCGGGGTGCTGGAGGCGGGCACTGTGGATCCGGCGATGGTGCTCCTCATTGCCAGCGACAGCGTGCTGCAGGCGCTGAGCAGCGCGGACAGCACGCTTGAGATCGGACCGATCCTGCTTGCCACGGATAATGCGCGTGTCGAACTGGAAGGCGTGCTGCGGCCCGATGCCCTGTCGCCCCTCGGGTTCACCGGCGAGGTGGACATGGTGGCGGCCGGCCTGGATGCGCTGATCAGCGACATCCGGAGGACCGGCGGCGATCCGGACACGATCCAGTTCCTCACCCTTGTTCAGACCCTCGGGGCGCAGGCGCCGGAGACGGACGGCCGATCGGTGCGCACCTACGCATTCCGCCTCGACAGTACAGGCACGATGCTGCTCAACGGCTCCGACATCAGGCCGTTGATCGGCGGCCGGCGATAGCGGGCGGTCCGGCGGGCCGGCTCCGCTTCGGCCAGGTCGCGGCGGCCGCCTGCGATGGCCGGTCTCCGTCTTGCCGCCATCCGGCAATTCCCGCCACGTTCTCGGCAACCCCTGTTGCCGCGCGCGGCTGGATGAGGCTATGTGAAGGGCAAGTTCACCGTACGTCGCGGGCCGTCCGGCCATTCCAGCGGCGATCGGGCCTGGCCATGTCGAACAGAGGATTTCAGATGCGATTTTTGACCTATGCCGCCACCGCCGCTCTGGTGCTGGCACTTGCTCCGGACGCGCAGGCGCAGGCAAACGCGGAGACCGCCGACGAGATCCGCCGGGCGCTGAAGGTCTGGATCGGCCAGAACGTGCAGTCCAACGCGGCCGGCTACACGGTCGAGCTCGACGGCCAGATCACCGTCGTGCCCGATGGCGACGTCTATCGCGTCACCTTGCCGGGCGGGCGCGCGGACATGCACGGCGACGGCAGCTTCGAGTACGGCGCATCCACCATGGACCTGACCCCGCTGGACAATGGCTGGTACGAGGCGGAATGGCGGGTCACCGACACCTTCCGCTTCGACCACACCTACGGGCCGTCGGGTGTCGTCACCATCGGCGATCAGCGCGGAGAAGGGGTGTTCGCACCGGATTTCCAGACGATGATGAGCATGGACATGGCGCTCATCGACATCGTCGTCACGGACACCGACTCCGATGGCCGGCTGACCGTGGACCAGGTGACCGCGGTCTCGGAATCCGAGGAGGTGTCCCCGGGCATCTTCGACCAGGAATCGACGTCGCGTATCGAGGGGGTGCGGTTCACCGCCAATGAAGGACGGAACAGCTTCGAGCTGACGGACGCGGTCGTCACCGTCGTCAGCGATGACGGCCGTCTGGCGGAACTGGCCGAGTTCCAGCGCCAGTCCAACGCGCTGACCCTGCAGATCGACGGCTCCAATAATCCCGATCAGATCAACGCCGCCATCGCCTCCTTCGCCGATCTGATCGAATCCATGCCGACGCTCCTGGCCGGCGCCGAGATGGAGATGCGGTTCGGCGAGATCACCGTCCAGGACTATGGCGACCAGTTCACCATGGATGGCGGCTCCTTCAGCATGAACCTGGACGGGCTGGACCAGGAGCAATCGGAGATCGCGATCGCCTTCGGGGCCGACGGCATGCAGGTCAGCGACCCGGAGGTCGCCAAGCTGTTCCCGAGGGAGTCCCGTTTCCGGCTGGCGCTGACCGGCCTGCCGAACAGCGAGCTGGTGCAGCTCGCCATCGGCACCATGCGGTCGATGGGCACCACCGATCCGGCCATGGCGATGCTGATGGCCAGCGGCGGATTGCAGCAATCGCTGACCACCGCCAACAGCACCGTCGAGATCGGCCCGATCCGCATTGCGTCGGCGACCTCCAGCATCGACCTGGAGGGCGAGCTGCGGCCCGAGGCGTCCTCGCCCTTCGGCGTCGTCGGCGAGGCCGACATGGTGGCGACCGGCCTGGACACCCTGATCGCCGAGCTGCAAGCCATCGGCGGCGACGACGAGGCCATCCAGGTGCTGACCCTGATGCAGACCCTGGGCGCGCAGGCCCCGGATGCCGACGGGCGCAGCGTGCGGACCTACGAGTTCCGCCTCGACGGTGCCGGAACCATGCTGCTCAACGGCTCCGACATCATGCCGCTGATCGGCGCCATGCAGTAGCGCCCGGCCGGCGGGCGGGCGGTTTCGCCGCGGCGGGGTTGCACCGCCGCGGCCGCTCACACATATCTGCGACAGCGTTGGTCCACCTGCACGAACCGGGTCCGCGATGAGCGAGGAACGTCTGCAATTCCAGGCCGAGGTCAGCCGGCTGCTGGAGATCGTGGCGAAGTCCCTGTACAGCGAGAAGGAGGTCTTCCTCCGCGAGCTGATCTCCAACGCGTCGGATGCCTGCGACAAGCTGCGTTACGCCGCCCTCACCGAGCCCGACCTGATCGCCGATGGCGACGGCGCCTTCAAGATCACGCTGACGATCGACAAGCAGGCCCGCACCCTGACCATCGCCGACAACGGCGTCGGCATGAACCGCGACGATTTGCTGGAGAATCTCGGCACCATCGCGCGCTCCGGCACCGCCGCCTTCCTCGACACCCTGGGCAAGGAGGCCAAGGACGACGTCGCCCTGATCGGCCAGTTCGGCGTCGGCTTCTATTCCGCCTTCATGGTCGCCGACCAGGTCGCGGTCATGACCCGCAAGGCCGGCGAGGGCCAGGGCTGGCGCTGGCTGTCGGACGGCAAGGGCGAGTTCACCATCGCGGAGTCCGGCGGCGTGGCGCGCGGCACCCGGGTGATCCTGCACCTGGCCGAGGGCCAGGACGAGTTCCTGGAGCCCGAGCGCCTGCGCCAAGTGGTGAAGACCCATTCCGACCACATCGCGATCCCCGTGGTCCTGGCCGGCGCGTCGGAGAACGGCGCGGCGGCGGAAGAGGAGACGCTGAACCGCGCCTCGGCGCTGTGGACCCGGCCGCGCAACGAGATCAGCGACGACGACTACAAGGAGTTCTACCACCACGTCGCCCATGCCTTCGACGAGCCCTGGCTGCGCCTGCACTACCGGGCCGAGGGCAAGATCGAGTACACCACGCTGCTGTTCGCGCCGTCGACGGCGCCCTTCGACCTGTTCCATCCCGACCGCGAGCACCGGGTGAAGCTCTACGTCCGCCGGGTCTTCGTCTCCGACCGGGCGGAGGGGCTGCTGCCGCCCTATCTCAGGTTCCTGCGCGGCATCGTCGACAGCGAGGATTTGCCGCTCAATGTCAGCCGCGAGATGCTGCAGAACAACCCGGTGGTGGCGAAGATCCGCCAGGGCCTGACCAAGCGTGTGCTGGGCGAGATCGGCAAGCGCGCCGACAAGGAGCCGGACGCCTATGGCGACTTCTGGGCCCAGTTCGGCGCCCTGCTGAAGGAAGGCGCCTACGAGGATTACGACAATCGCGACACCCTGCTGTCGCTGCTGCGCTTCCGCAGCACCCATGACGACGGCCAGGGCTGGATCAGCCTGGCCGACTACCTCGACCGCATGAAGGACGGCCAGGAGGCCATCTACACCATCACCGGCGACGATCTGGAGATGGTGAAGACCTCGCCACAGCTGGAGGGCTTCCGGGCCCGCGGCATCGAGGTGCTGCTGCTGACCGATCCGGTGGACGAGTTCTGGATCCCGGCGATCGCCAAGTTCAAGGACAAGCCGTTCAAATCGGTCACCCGGGGCGGCGCCGATCTGGCGAAGATCAAGCCATCGGAGGAGTCCGGCGACGACGCGGCCGAGGCCACGCCCGCCGCCGATGCGCTGATCACGGCGCTGAAGGCGGCGCTGGCCGACCACGTGAAGGATGTGCGCAGCTCCGAGCGCCTGACCGACAGCCCGGTCTGCCTGGTCGCCGATGAGGGCGACATGGACATGCACCTGGAACGGCTGCTGATGAAGCACAACCAGCTCGACGCCGGCGCCAAGCGCATCCTGGAGGTCAATCCCGGCCACCCGCTGATCCAGCGGCTGTCGGCGATGGCCGGAGCCGGAAGCGACGAGCGCATCGCCGATATGGCCTTCCTGCTGCTCGACCAGGCGCGCATCGCCGAGGGCGAGCCGGTGCCCGACGCCGCCGCCTTCTCCCGCCGCATGTCCGAGGCCCTGACCCGCAGCCTGGACGGCTAGCCCGCCAGGTAAGAAAAAGGCCGGCCCACGAAGGCCGGCCAGATGTCGATCCGAGGATCGACCGAGGGAAACTCGGAAACGTCCGCCGTTCAGGTCCCCGGCTGCACCATGATCCGGGCGGCGCCGAGGATGGCGCCATGGTCGGGCATCTGCACCAGCACCGCGCAGCCGCCGGGGATGTCGCTGACCGGCAGACTGGCGCTGATGGTCATCGCCTCGCCGCGCCATTGGCCGATCACGTCGAACTGCCGCACCACGTTGACGTCCGTCAGCGTGCGCCCGCGATTCTCGCCGCGCGCCACCTCGGTCACATGGGCATCGTCATAGCGCACCAGGATGATGTCGGCAGGCGCGCCATCGTAATCCGCCGCGCCCAGCGACACGATGAAGCGGTTCGGGTCCGGCTGCTCCACGGCGACGGTTACGCTGGTCGGGCGGCGCAGAGGTGCTGCCTCGATCGCCCGGCTGACCTCGCGGCGGCGCGAGCCGACGACCGAGACGGACCCGTCGACCACCATCTGCGGCGTGAACACCGATCGCAGATCGAAGGCGCGGCCGTAGAGCCGCTGGCGCATGGTCGACTCCCGGGAGGCGAAAGGATCGGCCCAGCCGATATAGTCCCAGTAGTCGACATGGTAGCCGAGCGCGAGCACGTCATCGCGCGTGGCCAGCTCTTCCAGCAGCCGGTCGGCCGGCGGGCAGGACGAGCAGCCCTGGCTGGTGAACAACTCGACGACGGTCGGCGAATCGACCGCGATTTCCGCCTCGGCGGGCCCCGCGAACGGGAGCAGCATGGCCGTGAGGGCAAACAGACTGGTGCGTATTTTCATGGTCGCAAGGATGCAGGGAGTGTCGCCGATAGGCGACTCACAATGCATCGCAGCGTTTCACAGCTGGGTGAAGCGGACGTTAACCCCCTGGCGGCGTTGGGAAATACGGGCCAGTGGATCTTTGGCCGTCGCGGAGCACACTGCGACGACGCACGGCTGTCGCAGCGAGTCTTCTTGAGACCCCTCACCCTCCCACGCTGCGCGCGGGTCCCTCCCTCTCCCGCAAGGGGAGAGGGGAAAGTAGGGCTGGCTCTGGTTGGAACCCCTCTCCCCTTGTGGGAGAGGGAGGGGCCCGCGGCGAAGCCGTGGGAGGGTGAGGGGTCTTCGAAATGACTCGATCGGAGATCGCGTTATTCGGCGTGCACCTGGACATCGACGGCCATTTCCAGGAACGCCTCCGCCGGGCCGAAATAGCTGCCCGACAGGGGCACCGCCTGGGAGGGGTCGCGGGCCACGGCGACCCGTATCAGGTGGCTGCCGCCGACCTTGCCGTTGGTCGGGTCGAACTCCACCCAGCCGGCGCCGGGCAGGTAGACCTGCACCCAGGCATGGGTGTCGCCGGCGCCGACGATGCCGCTCTCCGCCCCGTCCAGCGCCGGATCGTAGAGATAGCCGCTGACGAACCGGGCGGCGAGCCCCAGCGAGCGCGCCGCCTCGATCATCAGCAGCGCCAGGTCGCGGCAACTGCCGCTGCCCAGGGCCAGGGTCTCCGTCGGGTCCTGGATGCCGATCGAATAGCGGCGCTGGTAGCTGAACTGCCCGTGGATGGCGGCGGTCATCGCCGCCAGCATGTCGGCCGTCCCGGTCTCGCCGGTCTGGGCCACGAATTGCCGCGCCCACAGATCGACCTTGCGCTCCGGGTCGGGATGGTGCCGCTCGATGGTGCGGCCGAGATCGGGCACCTCCTCGCTGGGATAGCCGAACGGGTAGGTCCGGGCGTAGTCCTCCAGCGGAAAGTCCGGGCCTTCCAGCCCGTACACCTCGACCGCGATATCGCTCTCGAAGGACAGGGCGTCGGAATCCCCGTCGAACTCGGCGATGGCGATGGAGTTGCCGAACACGTCGTGCAGCCAGCGCACCTTGGCGGCCGGGCTGATCGACAGCGACGCCGACACCAGCCTCAGATCATGGCTGTCGCGCGGCCGGAACATCAGCCGGTGGGCGCCGAAACGCACCGGTTGGGCATAGCGATAGGTGGTGACGTGCTTGACGGTAAGGCGCTGCATGTCGGGACCGCGATGACTGCCGCCGGCGCCCGGCCGGCTATTGCGCCGTGCTGTCGCCGCCGCCGAATCGCCAGGCGCCGGAACTGTAGTCGGTTCCGAAAGTGGCAGCCAGCGTTACCGCCTGCAGGAAGCCGGAGTGGAACTGGTCGTCGCTCAGCGGCGACAGCTCGTGCAGGAAGATGCTCCACAGCATCTCCTGGGCGATCGCGTAGCGGGCATCCATGGCGGTGTCGAAATTCGCCTGCAGCAGGCGGAACAGCACGTCCTTGCGCAGGGCCTCGGACTCCACCACCGGGACCATGATCCGCATCCGATCGGCGCTGACATCGGTGAAGATGTAGACCGGGTAGCCGCGATAGACGAACCGCCAGGCCCCGCCCTGGGAGTCGATCTCGCCCTCGACCCCGTCCAACGCGGTGATCAACTGGTCGAGCCGCTCGATGGTCATGGGCGCGGCGGCGTCGTTCTGCGCCATGGCGTTCGCGGACCAGAGCAGGGCGACCGTCAGGGCCGCGGTGAGGAACTGCCGCATGTCCGCCCTCTGCGTTGCTTCGATGACACGCGGGACGTGTCGGTGCGACAGGGTGGCACAATCATGGTGGCCGGAAGATGGCGAGAGGTTGGATTTCCGCGGTCGATGCCCGGCATCCTGCCCCGGCCCGGGACCGTCGGGCGATCAGTGAATGCCGGACCGTTGCGCAGTCGCGACATGGCCACCGGGTAAGGTGCTCATCCTTCTTGTCGTCGTCCCCGGGCTTGACCCGGGGACCCACGGCTCATCCGAGTCAGACATGCGGCGGTCGGTTCCACCGGTCGGATGGGTCCCCGGGTCAAGCCCGGGGACGACGATGATGAAGAAGGCCGATTGCAGGAACGGTGCAGGCAGGTGCTGCCAGCCGCGACCCTACGCCGCCTCGCCCATCATGTTGCGCAGGACGTATTGCAGGATGCCGCCGTTCTTGAAGTACTCGACCTCGTCCAGCGTATCGATGCGGCACAGCAGCGCCGCGGTGTCTGACGATCCGTCGGCGCGGTGGATGGTCAGCGTCACCTCGCAGCGCGGCGCCAGCCCCTCCTCGATGCCGGTCAGATCGAAGGTCTCGTCGCCGGTGATGCCCAGCCCCTCGCGGCTGTCACCGTCGGAGAACTGCAGCGGCAACACGCCCATGCCGATCAGGTTGGAGCGGTGGATGCGCTCGAAGCTCTCGGCGATCACCGCCTTGACGCCCAGCAGCCGCGTGCCCTTGGCGGCCCAGTCGCGGGAAGATCCCGTGCCGTATTCCTTGCCGGCGAACACCAACAGCGGCACGCCCTCGGCCTTGTAGCGCATGGCGGCTTCGTAAATCGGCAGGCTCTTGCCCGACGGCACATGCTTGGTCACGCCGCCCTCGATGCCCGGCACCATCTCGTTCTTGATGCGGATATTGGCGAAGGTGCCGCGCATCATGACCTCGTGGTTGCCGCGCCGGGAGCCGTAGGAATTGAATTCCCGCGGCCGCACCTGGTGCTCGGTCAGGTAGCTGCCGGCCGGGCTGTCGGACTTGATCGAGCCGGCCGGGGAGATGTGGTCGGTGGTGACGCTGTCGGCCAGCTTGGCCAGGACGCGGGCGCCGTGCACATCGGCAACGGGCTCCGGCTCCGGCTTCATGTCCTCGAAGAAGGGCGGCAGCTTCACATAGGTGGAGCCCGGGGACCATTTGTAGGTCTCGCTGGTCTCCGTGGAGATCTTGCGCCACTGCTCCGGGCCCTCGAAGACGTTGGCGTAGCGCTCCTGGAACATCGCCGGCGTCAGGCACTCGGCGACCACGTCGGCGACCTCCTGGTTGGTCGGCCAGACATCCTTCAGATACACCAGCTCGCCATCGGTGCCCTTGCCCAGCGGCTCGGTGGTGATGTCGCGCTTCATGTTGCCGGCCAGGGCATAGGCGACCACCAGCGGCGGCGAGGCGAGATAGTTCGCCCGCACATGCGGGTTCACCCGGCCCTCGAAATTGCGGTTGCCCGACAGCACCGAGCAGACGGTCATGTCGCCGGTCTCCACCGCCTCGGCGATCGGGCCCGGCAGCGGGCCGGAATTGCCGATGCAGGTGGTGCAGCCATAGCCCACCAGGTTGAAGCCGAGCGCGTCCAGATCGTCCTGCAGGTCGGCCTTCTCCAGATAGTCGGTCACCACCTGGGACCCCGGCGCCAGCGAGGTCTTCACCCAGGGCTTGACCTGCAGGCCCTTCTCCCGCGCCTTGCGGGCGACCAGCCCGGCGGCCACCATGACCGAGGGGTTGGAGGTGTTGGTGCAACTCGTGATCGCCGCGATCACCACGTCACCCTGGGCCAGCGGGTGGTCGGCATCGGCCACCGGCGTGGTCTTGTCGGCGGCAGCACCCGCCGCGCCGAAGGTGGTGGTGAGCTCCTTCTTGAAGGCGGCGGCGGCGGTCGACAGCGACACCTTGTCCTGGGGCCGCTTCGGACCGGCCAGAGAAGGCTCCACATCGGCCAGGTCGAGCTCGAGCGTGTCGGTGAAGACCGGCTCCACCGACGAGTCGCGCCACATGCCCTGCTCCTTGGCATAGGCCTCCACCAGCTTGACCCGATGGTCGTCTCGTCCGGTGAAGGCGAGGTAGCGCAGCACCTCCTGGTCGATCGGGAAGAAGCCGCAGGTGGCGCCGTATTCCGGCGCCATGTTGGAGATCGTCGCCCGGTCGGCCAGGGTGAGCTGGTCGAGGCCCGGCCCGTAGAACTCCACGAACTTGCCGACAACGCCGCGGGCCCGCAGCATCTGGGTCACGGTCAGGACGAGATCGGTGGCGGTCGCGCCCTCCTTCAGCCCGCCGGACAGGCGGAAGCCGATCACCTCGGGGATCAGCATGGAGATCGGCTGGCCCAGCATGGCCGCCTCGGCCTCGATGCCGCCCACGCCCCAGCCCAGCACCGCCAGGCCGTTGACCATGGTGGTGTGGCTGTCGGTGCCGACCAGCGTGTCGGGATAGGCGACCATGCGGCCGCCCTCGCTCTTGTCGGCCTCCGTCCAGACGGTCTGGGACAGGTATTCCAGGTTCACCTGGTGGCAGATGCCGGTGCCCGGCGGCACGACGCGGAAATTGTCGAACGCGGTCTGGCCCCAGCGCAGGAACTCATAGCGCTCCTGGTTGCGCTCGAACTCCCGCTCCACATTGGTCTCGAAGGCCATGGCGGTGCCGAACTCGTCGACCATCACCGAGTGGTCGATCACCAGATCGACGGCGGAGAGCGGGTTGATGCGCTGCGGGTCGCCGCCCAGGGTCGCCATCGCCTCGCGCATCGCCGCCAGGTCGGCCACCGCCGGCACGCCGGTGAAGTCCTGCATCAGCACCCGCGCCGGGCGATAGGCGATCTCGCGGGTCGAGCGCCGCTCCTTCAGCCATTCCGCCACGCCCTTCACGTCGTCCTGGGTGACCGAACGGCCATCCTCGTAGCGCAGCAGGTTCTCCAGCAGCACCTTCAGCGAATAGGGCAGGGTGGAGAGGTCGCCAAGGGTCGATTCGGCCGCCTTCAGACTGAAGTAGTCGTACTCCTTGCCGTCCACGGTCAGGGTCTTGCGGGTGTTCAGGCTGTCATGTCCGGTGACGGTCAAGGCTGGGTCCTCCTGAGGGCGCGCCGGCTCTAGAAACCGGCGAAATCGGCATGCCGCGGAACGGGCGGGAAATTCGCCCTTCATGTAGTGGGTTTTGCCGCCCGGATCAAATGGCGGGAGCCGCCGGCCACGACCGCTCACGCTAAGATGACGGGGGTCGGTCGGCGGATACGCGCGCAGGCAGGCCCGCGGCGTGCGAACCCGGCGCCGATCACGCGTAGGCGACTTTGGCGATTTTCCTGAGGAGGCGCAGGGATGCCCGGTTCAGCAGGTACGCCATGTCGCCGTCGTTCACCGGCGGGCCGAAGCCGAACACCGCGCGCCAGGAAAACGCGGCCGCAAAGCACTCCTTGTATGTGGGGCGCTCCTTGACTGTGAATGTCTTGATCAGCTTGCGGTCGTGCAATCGGTAGAGCCGGGCCTTCAATTCGATCTTCGGACGCCAGATCAGCGGAATCGTCCAGCCGGGCAGCTCGAAGGTCTCGGCCATGCCCGTATGGTATCCGGGAATGAAGACGTCGACGCACAGATCGGTCTTGAGCACCGGGTCGGCCGAGGAGGCCGGAGCGAGCGCGAAGATTTCCTCAAGCTCGGCATGGAGGGCGCCCTCGATCTCACTGCCGGGATCGCCGAGCATGTCCTCCAGCACCCATTTGAGGTCCTCGCGCGGAACAACGGCAAGGGTTCCCAGGAATACCCTGGGCTTCGCCTTGTCCTTCCGCCAAAAGCGCAATCGCCGCTCCCCCGCCATGCATCCCGCATGCGCCGTCGAGATATAGGGGCTCAAATCCGCTTCGCCACGAATAGGGAGGGACGCGTTCCCGACCGGCGGCCGCCGCGCCGCATTTCGGCAACGAACCGTCAAGCGATGACGCCTAAGGTGACGCCCTCAACCGAGCGGCGCATAAAGACCGGCATGATCCAGATCACCGACCAGATCGCCATCGACCGCGGCGAGATCGAGGAGAGCTTCATCCGCGCCGCCGGGCCGGGCGGGCAGAACGTCAACAAGGTCTCCTCCGCGGTGCAGCTTCGCTTCGACCTGCGCGGCTCGCCGTCGCTGCCGGAGGAGGTGCGGGCGCGGGCCGAGCGGCTGGCCGGCCGGAAGCTCACCAAGGACGGGATCTTGGTGATCACCGCCAACCGCTTCCGCACCCAGGAGCGCAACCGCGACGATGCCGTGGACCGGCTCGTGGAGCTGCTGCGGCAGGCGGCAAGGCGGCCGACGCCGCGCCGCAAGACCCGGGTCAGCAAGGCGGTGAAGCGGCGGCGGGTCGATGCCAAGACCCGGCGCGGGGCCCTGAAACGCCTGCGCGGCAACAGGCCGGCGCCCGACTGACCCTCCAACCCGATCACCGCACTTTGCCGCACCGTGATGGCGCTTTGCCGCCGCAGGGCGTCTAATGGCGTGCTGGCTCGCCCGGCCGGGCGGGCCCGGAACCGCAACACGACGAGAGGACGCCATGGCTGAGAGTGTCTACAAGGTCATCGAACTGGTCGGAACCAGCACCGAGTCCTGGGAGAAGGCCGCCGCGGCCGCCGTCGGGCGGGCCGGCGAGAGCCTGCGCGACCTGCGGGTCGCGGAGGTCTCCGACCTCGACATGGCGATCGAGAACGGCCGGGTGAAGACCTACCGCGCCAAGGTCAAGGTGTCGTTCAAGTACGAAGAGGGCTGAGTGCGGCGCGCCGGCGCACGAAATCGGACGCACGGCCGGCAATTACCTGCCGGATAATTGCCGGCCGTCATGCCCGTCGGCACCCTCCCGCCATCGCAACAACGCGGGAGCGTGCACGATGTCCAATCAGGCAACGGTGACGTGGCTGAAAGCCGCCTCGGCGGTGGTGATCGCCTTCGGGTTGCTGATGGCGCCGGCCTCCATACCGGCGGCCTCCGGGCCGACCGGCCTTCTGGTCGATCTGGTGTTCTGGCCGGTGAATGGCGCGGAAGGCATTCCGAGCCCCGAGATGCGGTTGCTCTGCGCCATCACCGGCGGGCTGCTGGTCGGATGGGGCGCGATGATCTGGCTGGTCGCGACCCGCCTCTATCCGCGCGAGCCCGCCCTGGCGCGCGGGATCATCCTGACCAGTGCCGGCGCCTGGTTCATCGTCGACAGCGTCGGGTCCGTCGCGGCCGGAGCGCCGTTGAACGCCGCGCTCAATGTCGGCTTCCTGCTGCTCTTCGTGCTGCCCCTGTGGCGGCCGGCGGAGGCCGCACACGGATGAGCCGATGCTGCGGGCCGCCAATGCGGCGGCCCGCAGCACGGGCGGCTCAGGCGGCCAGGCTTTCGGCTTTCTCCGGCCACGGGCTCTGCCAGGCCGGCAGGGCGTTCAGGGTTGCGTACCAGCGGGCGATCTCCGCATAGCCGTCAAGCGGCACGCCGCCGATGGCGGCCAGCGGGATGACGCTGCCGATGGAGAATTCCGCAACCGACAGCCGGTTGCCGGCCACAAAGTCCCGACCCTTCAGATGCCCGTCCAGCACGCCGGCGAAGCGGTTCAGGAATTCCGTCGCCTCCGCGACGGTCTCCGGATTGGTCTCGCCGCGGCCGAGCTTCGGCTTGACGAAATTCTCGAAGAACAGCGTCCCGGCATGGCGGGTGAAGTGGGCCTGTTCCCAGATCAGCCAGCGCATCACGTCGATCCGGCCGTCATCGTCCGCCGGCCACAGATCGGAACCGGCGGCCTTCGCCAGATGGCAGAGGATGGCGTTGGATTCCCAGACCACCCGGTCACCATCGACCAGGGTGGGGATCTTGCCGTTCGGATTGATCGCCAGGAGTTCCGGCGATCGCTGCTGGCCGGCGGTCAGGTCGACCGAGACATAGTCGATGTCCAACCCGAGATGCTTGGCGAGCGCGCAGGTCTTGTGCGCGTTGGAGGATAACTCGCTGTAGTAGAGCCTCATCGATCGTGCCTTTCGTCAGTGTCGGATGGACGGGCCTGCCCCGCCTCCCGACTCCTAGACGCGGGCGCGATGCGAATTCCGACACACGGTTTTCAGGCTTCGATCGTGAGGCATGACGGCGGACAGGGACACCGATCTCCGTCGGCCCGGAACGGGCCTCAGGCGGCGAGGCTCTCGCTGTTCGCCGGCCAGGGCTCGCGCCATGCCGGCAGGGCGTTCAGCTTCTCGTACCAGCGCGCGATCCCGGGATAGCCGTCCAGCGGTTCCTGGGCGTCGGCGGCGAGCGGGATCACGACGCCGACGGCGAAATCCGCCACCGTAAGGCCCTTGCCGACCAGATAGTCGCGGCTCGAAAGGTGGGTATCCAGCACCGTGGCGAACTGGTGCAGGAAACCGGTCGCCTCCTTGACCGCATCCTGGTCGGTATCGCCCAGGTTCAGCGCGTTCTTGATGAACGTCTCGAAGAACAGGGTGCCGGCGTGGCGGGTGAAATGGGCCTGCTCCCAGTTCAGCCACTTGATCACATCGATCTTCTGCTCGTCGTCGGCCGGCCACAAATCCGATCCCGCCTTCTTGGCGAGGTAGCAGAGGATGGCGTTCGACTCCCACAGCGTCCGGCCCGCATCGACCATGGTCGGCAGCTTGCCGTTCGGATTGATGGTCAGGAACTCCGGCGTCCGGTGCACGCCCTTGGTCAGATCGACCAGCACGTAGTCGACGTCGAGCTCCAGATGCTTGGCCAGCGCGCAGACCTTGCGCGAATTGGAGGAGATCTCGTGGTGGTACAGCTTCATCTCTCACGCCTTTCCCAGAAACCCGGCCGCAACCGTCGCATTCCAGTCACTAGACGCAGCGCGACACCGCAACCCGACAGCCGGCCCATACCTGCCATATTGAATTAAGAATCGCCTCTAAGCGTTTGATCTTATTTTTGACCCGTGCACGATCGTCACGCGCAGCAGCAGATAGAGAAACACGGCGTTCAGCAGATGCCAAATGAAATGGCTGCCGATCGGCACCGCCGGGCACACGGCCGGGTCGGCGGTCCGCGACGCGTAGGACAGGATGAACACGGCCACCGCGATCGCGAAGGCCCGTCCGCCGGCCGGCCCGACCTTGCGGAAGAACACCCAGCCGAACATCAGCAGCACGACAATAGAGGGCAGATAGAACGCCCCGCCCCACAGGAGCCCGGCCGGGAGGAACGCCTCGATGGAGAAGGTCGCCGCGAAGAACACAAGCATGGCGGGGATCGCGGCCCAGAGAGGCCAGCCGATCACCCGGGTCAGCACCATCCACAGATAGGTCAGCATGAAGACCAGGATCGGGATCACGTCGAGCCATCCGGCCCAGGCGGTCCCGAAGGTGTGGAAGGCGAAGCTGCCAAGCCCGACAATGGCGACGACGACGATCAGCGCCCGGGTAAGCCCCGAAGCCGGATTGTCCGGATGCCTGGATTGCAACCGCCAGGCGGCCCAGGCGGCGACCAGGAACGCCGCGTTGGTGACCGCGTTGATCGGCTCCGACCAGAAGGCCTCGCTGGTCCGCTCGCAATAGATATCGACCGCGCGGCAGAGCCTCGGATCGATGGCGGCGATGAAACCGGGGCAGGCGATGGACATCGAACCGACAGTTCCAGATTTCTTCTACCGGCAGAATTTGGCACTCGTTGTCGGCCGAAGCGACCCACTATATGTCGCGCTCAAATCCGCTCAAACTGCGATTCGCAGCGATCAATATCATTGTAGATGTCTACACAATCATCAGCCCAAAGCGGAAAGAACTATGACTTCGGAAGATCAACCGAATCATGATGCAATAATATTTGATTCGCCTGCGCCTCTCGTCCGCGCAGCCTCTGCCTGAGAATTGAACTTTGCTGTTCTGACTGCGAGTTTCGGATTTCCTTTTTCAGTTGGTGCCGCCTGAGGTGCTGACGATTTGGCAACAGCAGCAGCCCATCCCTTACAATTACGCCCGTAATCTCTACAGGTCGACCAATCACGCTACAGTCTTTGTCTCTTTGGTACCGATGACCAAACCTGTGCAGTACTCTCTTGATGCGCCAGATCATTTCCTCAGGAACCACTTCTCCTGAGATCGTAACATCATCCGCATATACACTAATCCTGCATTCATGTTCGGCAGCAATCGAGTTAATTTCCTCCCACATGTCTAAGTATGCAAAATAGGCAAGTATTGGGCTACATGGGCTACCCTGGGGCAAATGACCATTGCGCGTCGTCAACCCGCACATAATGGCAGTGACATCAACTGAACACTCCATGAGTCTGCCAAAAAACCATGCAACGCGAGCAGAACGACAGCTTGGGAAAAAATCTTCGAGATCCAATAGTCTAAACGCATTACTTGTTGAATGGTGGGAAGCGTTGTCGACATAGGATCGACCAGTCACTGGATAGTACAGATAGTCAGGAACCTCTATCCTCTGGAGCAGATCAGCAATCCTCCTTTGAATTTTCTTAATGTCTTCACGAGGCGCTTCGATTAATCGTTCTCCACTGCTCTTCTTTTTCTTTTTCCACTCCTTATAGGGATCTACTCCACCTGTGAGTTCCTTTATCTTTCCCGGAGATGTGAAAAGCAGACTAGCCAATCGACGCTTTGACCGACATTTGAATAATGCACTATCAGTGAGTTGATGACGCCTAACAGGCTTTTTCGACATCCCTTTCAGTTCTCTCCTCAATTATCCTAAGAAAGTTCAACACTTTCTTTGCGATTGCGTTCTTTGCTCGACCCCTTCTAGATTCGACTGGATCATTTGATACCAACTGCTCAGCAAAAAACAAAATTGACGACACTGGAATATTGAACTCGTCCGAATATCTCTGAATTACGTCAAGCGATGGCGTTCTATTATTGTTTTCGATCTCTGAAATATACGAGACTGACAGATTTAATCGTTCAGCCAGTTCCGCTTGTTTTAGGTCATGAAAGACCCGAATCAACCTAAGAGCTTCTGCTAACACCGGCAATCCCCTACTTGTTAAAGACACATTGGGTTAGCGACCTAGCCATCAAACCAATTGCGAAGCTCATCAATCAGGCGCCAAAGGCGATAGATCAACAGGCCCACTGCAATCGACAATCGAAGCAGGCGAGAATTGCGAAGCCAGTTTGGCCATGGTCGATATCTCGACCGCCGCCGCTTCTCGCTCTTCGATCGCCGTCGCTGCTGTTCAGCATCTTCTGTAGCCATTTGCTACTCCTCTCGTTGGCCCTGCGGACCATTCCGCAGGGGTCATCTCCAACGAGAGCGGGAAGCAGCGACTTCACCCTAGTGCCAGACGCGATCTGTCATCGATCGCGTCTGCTTCGCCGACGCCCCCGCCCGCGATCACAGGCCGGCGGCGCTCATGGCAAAAGCGGTAGGAGGTTCTTGAACCTCCCTCGACCTGCATATGCAGGTCTAGAGATGATGACTTATTCCCAACTCTGAACACCCTTTAGGTGGTCGTCGCCATGCCACAAATCAAGAACTTTTTTCACTTTCCGTGAAATCTTCTTTAGCGAAGGCAGCGATGCGCGGCAGCACTCGGTCGGCGGCCTGGTGATGCGGGACATGGGCGCAGTCGGGCACCAGCCAGGTTTCCACCGGTCCGGCGACGCCCTCTGCGATCAATTCGAGCTGTCGCGGCGTGCCGTATTCGTCGCCGTCGCCCTGGATCGCCAGCAGCGGTGCGGTGATGCCGGCAAGCCGGTCGCGCATGTCGAAGCCGGCGAAGACCGGGTCCAGCCAGGCATCGGCCCAGGCGGCGAAAACCGCGTCGGTTCTGTCGCCATGGTGGCGCTGCAGGGCGGCTTTCAGGCGGCTGCCGGCGGCATCGTAGGCGGCCTTGGCGTCGCGGATGCCGGCCAGCGTCACGTCCTCGACGATCACATGCGCCGCCTCGCTGACCAGCCGGTCGGTCCGGTCCGGGAAGCGGGCCGCGAACAGCAGGGCGATCGACCCGCCATCGCTGTGTCCGATCAGCACGGCCCGGTCGACGCCGGCGGCGTCGAGCGTCCGCGGCAGGGCCTCCCAGGACTCGTCGTAGAGATAGCGAGGATGGCGCGGAGCACCCAATGGGTCCGAGCGGCCGTATCCCTGGCGTTCGAACACCAGCGCCGGAGATCCCGTCACGGCGGCCAGTTGCGCCGGGGCGTCGATGCCGCGCGCCGTCCATTGGGTGATGCTGCCCAGCCCCTCATGCAGGAAGACCAGCGGCACCGCACCAGCGCGCGGCGAGTCAGGCTCCAGCCAGAGCGCATTCAAGCGCACATCGCCGGCCTCCAGCAGGAAGGCGCGGCGCGTGACGGCGGCTGCATCGGTGGACTCCATGCCGCGTGATAGCAGCCGAATCCGGCCGCTGCCACCCCGCACCGGACTGGAATCACCGGGAAAATCTCCTGCGGCATTGCCACCCGCCGCCGGAACCGGCTACAACCCATCTGCCCGGTATTCCGGGCCAAGAAAAGAGGCAACGCCTCCAGGGAGGATCGATGATGGGCGACGGCGCCCAAGGCGGAGCAGTGCCGGCCACGGACCGGCATCCGGCCGCGCGCCAAGCACGGCAATGGCGGAACGGCGGCGCCTGATGGCGATGCGGCCGATGCAGCTGCCGGACACCGCGGCGCACGACACCCTGCCCAAGCTGCTGGCGTACAACGCGGCCAACTGGCCGGACGACATCGCCCTGCGCGAAAAAGACTACGGCATCTGGAACACCATCACCTGGGCCGAATACCAGGCACGGACCCGCTCCTTCGCCTGCGCCATGCACGCGCTGGGCCTGGGCGGAGGCGACGTGGTGGCGCTGATCGGCGACAACCGGCCGGACTGGGTGATGGGCGAGATCGCGGCCCACGCGGTCGGCGCCATGAGCCTGGGCATGTACCGCGACGCGCTGGATGACGAGGTCGCCTATCTGGTCAACCATGCCGGTGCGAAACTGGTGATGGCCGAGGACGAGGAGCAGGCGGACAAGATCCTGCGCCTGGGCGACAAGACACCGAGCGTCGCGCACATCGTCTATTCCGACCCGCGCGGCATGCGCAAATACGACGATCCGCGGCTGATCTCGGTCGAGGATTTCGTGGCCAAGGGCGAGGCGGCCCTGGCCGCCGATGCCTGCCTCTACGACCGCCTGGTCGCCGCCAGCAAGGGCGAGGACGTGGCGGTGCTCTGCACCACCTCGGGCACCACCGCCAATCCGAAGCTGGCGATGCTGACCGGCGGCGGGCTGATCCGCCACTGCGCCGCCTATCTGGCGGTGGACCCCAAGGGGCCGGACGACGAATACGTCTCGGTGCTGCCGCTGCCCTGGATCATGGAGCAGGTCTACGCGCTGGGCTGGGCCCAGTTGACCCGCATGCGGGTCAGCTTCGTGGAAGAACCCGACACCGCGATGCACGACATGCGGGAGATCGGGCCGACCTTCCTGGTGCTGGCCCCGCGTGTCTGGGAAGGCATCGCGGCGGATGTGCGCTCGCGCATGATGGACGCCTCGCGCCTGAAGAACATGCTGTTCGACTACGGCACCGAACTCGGCTTGAAGGCGCTGGACGTGGGCAAGCGCAACTGGTTCGCCGACCTGACGGTGCTGCGGCCGCTCAGCGACCGGCTCGGCTTCGGCAGGCTGCGCTCGGCGGCCACCGGCGGCGCCGCCATGGGCCCCGACACCTTCCGCTTCTTCAACGCCATGGGGGTGCCGCTGCGCCAGCTCTACGGCCAGACCGAGCTGATGGGCGCCTACACCATCCACACCGCCAGCGACGTCGATTACGACACCGTCGGCGTGCCGCTGAACGATACGGTCGAGGTGACGATCGAGAACCCCGACCCGAATGGCGTCGGCGAGATCATCACCAGCCACCCGAACATGTTCGCCGGCTATTTCGACAATGAAGAGGCGACGAAGGAAGAGCTGCGCGACGGCCGCATGCACACGGGCGATGCCGGCTATTTCAACGACAACGGCCATCTGGTCGTCATCGACCGCATCAAGGACCTGGCCACCACCTCCAACGGCGACCGCTTCAGCCCGCAATTCATCGAGAACAAGCTGAAATTCTCGCCCTTCGTCGCCGAGGCGGTGATCCTCGGCAACCAGCGGCCCTATCTCTCCGCACTCATCTGCATCCGCTATTCGATCGTGTCGAAATGGGCGGAGAAGGAGCGCATCGCCTTCACCACCTATTCCGACCTGTCCAGCCGCGACCAGGTCTACGCCCAGGTCCGCAAGGAGGTCGAGCAGGTCAACGCCTCCATGCCGGCGGCCCAGCGGATCCGCAAATTCGTCCTGCTCTACAAGGAGCTCGACGCCGATGACGGCGAGCTGACCCGCACCCGCAAGGTCCGCCGCGGCGTCGTCGGCGAGAAATACGCCGACATCATCGAGGCGCTGTACACCGACACGGAGTCGATCCCGGTCGACACCGAGATCAGCTTCCAGGACGGCAGCAAGCAGCGCATCCGCACCAGCCTGAAGGTGATCGACCTGGCGCCGGACGCGGCCGAGACGCGGGCGGCGGCGGAATGACCCCGCGATGACCGGCCGCCCCGACATCGGCCCGCCGATCCTGCAGGTCGAGGATATCAGCCTGTCCTTCGGCGGCGTGCGGGCGCTGTCGAACGTCTCCTTCGAGATTCGCGAGCACGAGGTCCTGGCGATCATCGGCCCGAACGGCGCCGGCAAGAGCTCCATGCTCAACGTGATCAACGGCTTCTACCACCCGCAGGAAGGCCGCATCACCTTCAAGGGCAAGACCCGCTCGCAGATGCGCCCGCATGAGGCCGCGGCCCAGGGCATCGCCCGCACCTTCCAGAACATCGCCCTGTTCAAGGGGATGTCGACGCTCGACAACATCATGACCGGGCGCCTGCTGAAGATGCGCCAGCCATTCTGGATGCAGGCGCTCTATTGGGGGCCGGCGAAGCGGGAGGAGATGGAACACCGCGAGTTCTGCGAGCGGATCATCGATTTCCTGGAGATCCAGAACATCCGCAAGACGCCGGTCGGCCGGCTGCCCTACGGGCTGCAGAAGCGGGTCGAGCTGGCCCGGGCCCTGGCGGCGGAGCCGGAGCTGCTGCTGCTGGACGAGCCGATGGCCGGCATGAATGTCGAGGAGAAGGAGGACATGTGCCGCTTCGTGCTCGACGTGAACGAGCAGTTCGGCACCACCATCGCGCTCATCGAGCACGACATGGGCGTGGTGATGGACATCTCCGATCGGGTCGTGGTGCTGGATTACGGCCGCAAGCTGGCCGACGGCACCCCGGACGAGGTCCGCGCCGACCAGGCCGTCATCGACGCCTATCTCGGCGTCAGCCACGACGACGAAGACCGCGAAGCGGCGGAGTAGGAGCGGGACGGACACCATGGCCACACGAACGATCGCCCTTGCCTGGGTGTTCGGCACGCCGCTGGCGATCGCCGCGCTCGGCCTGCTGCTGCAAGGCGTCGCCCTGATCGACTCCGGCTTCTTCTTCGCCTGGGGCTACTTCCTGGAGGTGCTGCTGGCCGGGCTGTTGCAGGGGGTCATGTACTCGCTGGTGGCGCTCGGCTTCGTGCTGATCTTCAAGGCGTCGGGCATCTTCAACTTCGCCCAGGGCTCGATGGTGCTGTTCGCCGCCCTCACCATGGTCGGCCTGATCGAGATGGGGCTCTACTGGGCGATCGCCTTCATCGCCACCGGCGGGATCATGGTCGTCGTGGCCATGGCGATCGAGCGGGTCGTGCTGCGGCCGCTGGTCAACCAGGAGCAGATCATCCTGTTCATGGCGACCATCGGCATCTTCTATTTCCTCGACGGGTTCGGCCAGATGATCTGGGGGTCGGACGTCAAGGTGCTCGACATCGGCATCCCCAAGGACCCGCTCTTCATCCTGGGCGGCCTGTTCGAGGGCGGCATCCTGCTCAACCAGTATGATTTCATCGCCGCGATCACCGGCGGCGTGCTGGTCGCGGCCCTGGCCCTGTTCTTCCAGTACACCCGCACCGGCCGAGCGTTGCGCGCCGTCGCCGACGACCACCAGGCGGCCATGTCGGTGGGCATCCCGCTGAAGGTGATCTGGACCATCGTGTGGTCGGTCGCCGGCATCGTCGGGCTGGTCGCCGGCATCATGTGGGGCGGCAAGGCCGGGGTGCAGTTCTCGCTGGCGCTGATCGCGCTGAAGGCCCTGCCCGTGCTGATCCTGGGCGGCTTCACCTCGATTCCCGGTGCCATCGTCGGCGGCCTGATCATCGGCGCCAGCGAGCAGCTCGCGGAGATCTTCCTGGGCCATTTCTTCGGCGGCGCCATCCAGGACTGGTTCGCCTACATGCTGGCCATGGTCGTCCTGCTGTTCCGCCCCCAGGGCCTGTTCGGCGAAAAGATCATCGAGCGGGTGTGACCTGGATGTTCACCACCAAGACACCAAGGCACCGGGTCGGTCCCGACTCGCGCCACCACTGCTTCGTCATTCCCGCGAAGGCGGGAATCTCGAGCCGCCGGCGCTCAAGATCCATCGAGGTTCCCGCCTTCGCGGGAACGACGACCTATGAGATTGGTCGTATCGTCCGCTCCCTGTTGTCATTCCCGCGAAGGCGGGAATCCAGTCAGTCCAGACCCATCCTGGATTCCCGCCTCCGCGGGAATGACGAGAACGTGGGGAAGGCGGAAGGCCCCTCGGTGCCTTGGTGTCTTGGTGGTGACCGAATTCGATCCCGGTCGGAGGCGTACTGACGATGTTCTATCGCGAGACCGGGCAGTTCAAGACCAGCTACGGCGCCGACCAGGCGATCTTCCCGATCTTCCAGGACCGGATCGGCGTCGCTGTCATGCTGGCGATCGCCTTCGGACTCATCCCGCTGATCGCCAACGAATACTGGCTCGGCACCATCCTGATCCCGTTCCTGGTGTTCTCCCTGGCCGCCATCGGCCTCAACATCCTGACCGGCTATTGCGGGCAGCTTTCGCTGGGCACCGGCGGCTTCATGGCCTGCGGGGCTTTCTTCGCATACAAGCTCTCGACCAGCTTCCCGGGCATGAACATCGTCGCGGTCTTCCTGCTGTCGGGGCTCGGCACGGCGGTGGTGGGCATCCTGTTCGGCATCCCGTCGCTGCGGATCAAGGGCTTCTATCTGGCGGTCGCCACCCTGGCGGCGCAGTTCTTCCTGCTCTGGGTGTTCAACAAGTTCCCCTGGTGGGTGAATTACAGCCCGTCCGGCGTGATCTCCGCGCCGCCGCGCGAGGTGCTGCCCGGCGTGTTCGTGACCGGCATCGACGCCACGCCGCTCGCCAAATACCTGTTCCTGCTGGTGTTCGTGGCGGTATTGGCGCTGATCGCCAAGAACCTGGTGCGTGGCCGCATCGGCCGCACCTGGATGGCAATCCGCGACATGGATATCGCCGCGGAGATCATCGGAATCCGGCCGCTCATGGCCAAGCTCTCGGCCTTCGCCATCAGCTCGTTCTATATCGGCGTGGCCGGGGCGATGTGGGCCTTCATCTACACCGGGTCCGTCGAGGCCCTCGCCTTCGAGATCAACCGGTCGTTCCAGGTGCTGTTCATGATCATCATCGGCGGGCTGGGCTCGATCCTGGGTTCGTTCCTGGGTGCGGCCTTCATCGTGCTGCTGCCGATCTTCCTGAGCAACCTGCTGCTGGCGATCGATCCGACCGTGTCGACCGCCGTGGTCTCGCATATCGAGTTCATGATCTTCGGCGCGCTGATCGTGTTCTTCCTGATCGTGGAACCGCACGGCCTGGCGCGGCTGTGGCAGATCACCAAGGAGAAGCTGAGGCTGTGGCCGTTCCCCTATTGAGCCGGTATTGGCGGGCGACAATTCGGAGTGATAGGCTCACCGCCATTCGAAAACCGAACGAAAACAAACCTGAAATGGGAGGTCCCAATCATGAAGTTTAAGACCCTAGGGCTTGCCGCGGCCGCCGCCGCGGCGTTGGCCATGGCCTCCGCCATCCCGGCGGTCGCGCAGGACACGCAATTCGTGCCCGGCCTCATGTACCGTTCCGGCCCCTACGGCCCGAACGGCGCTCCGTTCGCCGACGGGTTCCACGACTATTTCAAGATGGTCAACGCCACCGGCGGCATCAACGGCGTGATGATCGAGTACGAGGAATGCGACACCGGCTACAACACCGACCGGGGCGTGGAGTGCTATGAGCGGCTGAAGCGCCCGGGTGCCGCGGCGATCACGCCGCTGTCGACCGGCATCACCTATGCCCTGATCGAGCGCGCCACCGCCGACGAGATCCCGGTGCTGTCCATGGGCTACGGCCGCACGGCCGGCTCCGACGGGACCGTCTTCCCCTACGTCTTCACCCTGCCGGCGACCTATTGGTCGGGCGCCGACATCATCGTCAACTACATCTCGCAGAACGAGGGCGGCTACGACGCCCTGGCCGGCAAGGACATCGCGCTGGTCTATCACGACAGCGCCTATGGCAAGGAACCGATCCCGACGCTCGAGGCGCTGGCCGCCGAGCACGGCTTCGAGCTGCACCTGTTCCCGGTGGCCCATCCGGGCCTGGAGCAGAAGGCGACCTGGCTGCAGATCGGCCGGCAGGTCCGGCCGGACTGGACGCTGATGTGGGGCTGGGGGGTGATGAACTCCACCGCCATCAAGGAAGCGGCCGCGGTCGGCTATCCGATGGACCGGTTCGTCGGCATCTGGTGGTCCGGCGCGGAACAGGACGTGCTGCCGGCCGGCGACCAGGCCGTCGGGTACAAGTCCCTCAACTTCAACGGCACCGGCACCGAATTCCCGGCGCTGCAGGCGATCCTCACCGAGGTCCATGATGCCGGCAACGGCACCGGCGAGCGCGATGGGGTCGGCGGCGTGCTCTACAATCGCGGCGTCATGAACGCGGCGATCATCGTCGAGGCGATCCGCGTCGCCCAGGGCATGCACGGGGAGACGCCGCTGACCGGCGCGCAGATCCGCGACGGCTTCGAGAATCTCGACATCGACGCCGCACGGCTGGAGGAGATGGGCCTGACCGGCTTCATGGAGGCGATCCAGGTGAGCTGCGCCGACCATGAGGGCACCGGCCGCGCCTATGTCCAGCAATGGGACGGCGAGCAGTGGAACTCGGTCTCCGAATGGATCGAGCCGAACCGGTCCGGGCTGCTGCGTCCGATGATCGAGGAGGCCGCCGCCGCCTATGCCGCCGAGAAGGGCATCACGCCCCGCTCCTGCGGTTGATCGGACGGCAAATCCGCCTGACGGGCCCCGCTTCGGCGGGGCCCTTTGGGCGCTTCCGATAGACGGTTCAAACGGAACGGGACCGGAGCCTTGGCATGGTGAGTGCCGCGATCCGCGATGATGCCGGCGATGCGGCGGCGCAGACGGCGCCGGTCCTCAGCGTCAACAATATCGAGGTCATCTACGACCACGTCATCCTGGTGCTGAAGGGCGTCTCGCTCGACGTGCCGCCGAAGGGCGTGGTGGCGCTGTTGGGCGCCAACGGCGCCGGCAAGTCGACGACGCTCAAATCGATCTCCAACCTGCTGCGCGCCGAGCGCGGCGAGGTCACCAAGGGCACCATCACCTTCGAGGGCGAGCGGGTCGACCAGCTCACTCCCAACGATCTGGTCACGCGCGGCGTCATCCAGGTGATGGAGGGCCGTCACTGCTTCGAGCATCTGACGGTCGAGGAGAACCTGCTGACCGGCGCCTATACCCGGACCGAGGGCCGGCGCGCCGTGGCCGACGATCTGGAGATGGTCTACGGCTATTTCCCGCGGCTGAAGGAACGCCGCACCAGCCAGGCCGGCTACACCTCCGGCGGCGAGCAGCAGATGACGGCGATCGGCCGGGCGCTGATGTCGCGACCGCGCATGATCCTGCTGGACGAGCCCTCCATGGGGCTGGCGCCGCAGCTTGTGGAGGAGATCTTCGAGATCGTCCGCCAGCTCAACGAGCGCGAGGGCGTCACCTTCCTGCTGGCCGAGCAGAACACCAACATTGCGCTGAAATACGCCTCCTACGGCTACATCCTGGAGAATGGCCGGGTGGTGCTGGACGGCGATGCCGAGACCCTGCGCTCCAACGAGGACGTGAAGGAATTCTATCTCGGACTCGGCAGCTCGGGCCGCCGCAGCTATCGTGACGTCAAGTTCTACAAGCGCCGCAAGCGCTGGCTCTGACGGACCACGGATGAGGGCCGGTGCCGGCCGATCGGTCATCCTTCGACAGGCTCAGGATGAGGTGCGTTTGTTGGTCCATAGGTTCTAGTTGGCATGAATGCTCATCCTCACCCTGAGCCTGTCGAAGGGCGAGGATGGCCGCCAAGACTGTTTCCGGAAACTGATGGGGCGTACTGTCCCGTCTGGCTTCACCACACATGAGAGAGAACCGATGGCCAAGGGCTATTGGATCGTGCACGTGACAGTGACCGACGCCGACAACTACCCGCAATACGTCGCCGCCGATACGCCGGTGCTGGAGTCCTTCGGCGCCAGGTTCCTGGTGCGCGGCGGTCAGAGCACCGCCCCGGAAGGCCCGGCGCGGGACCGGCATGTGGTGGTCGAGTTCGACAGCTACGAGCAGGCACTGGCCTGCTACAATTCGCCGGGATACCAGGCCGCCGCCAAGCTGCGGCAGGCCTATTCGGACTCCGAGATCGTCATCGTCGAAGGACAGGAGTGAGGCCCATGCATAAGAGCCGCCTCGGCGTCTTCGTGATCGACTGCCAGGCCGACGCGTTGGAGGACGCCAACCGCTTCTGGAGCGCCGCCCTCGGCCTTCCTCTCGGCCAATCCGACGAGAAGTATGCGGAGCTGAAGACGCCGGACGGCGAACCCAAGCTGCTGATCCAGACCGTCGACCATCCGAGCCGCATCCACCTCGACATCGAGACCGACGACAAGGAGGCCGAGGTGGCCCGCCTGGAGGCCCTCGGCGCCAGGCGCATCGGCGACGTGAAGCGCTGGGTGGTCATGGAGGCGCCCACCGGCCACCGCTTCTGCATCGTCAACCCGCAGCGGCCGGACTTCGCCGAAAACGCCAAGGACTGGCCCTGATCGCGACGGCGGCTAAATCGGGCAGCGCGGTTTATCGCTTGGCAAGGAATTGCCCCTAGTGGTTGTCGTTCGACGTTCGGTCTCGACAATCCAGGACCCGCGCCATGCTCTCAAGACGAGTGGCGGCGGCGGGCGCCGTCCTTGGCGCCGCCGTGATCGCGGCGCTGACGTGGCAGATCGACCGCCTGATCGATTCCGGCCCGCCACCGCCCGACAGGCACGAGCCAATCCGGGGCGTGACCGTGGAACGGCCCGAGGCGTGCGGGCCGGCCAAAGACGACAACGCCCTGAAGGCGCTGCGGGATTTCAGCCTGTTCCTGCCGCATGGCGGCGGCGATACCGTCATTCTCGGCAACAGTTTCCATGGCATCATCTTCGACTCCGCCAGCCCGACCGAACTGGACACCCACGACCGCCTGATCCTTCGGGGCCGGCTGCCGGAGGAGACCCGCTTCATCCGGGTCGGTCCGCATCTGCTGATCTGCGGCGAGGACCCCCGCTCGGAGATCCTCTGGCTCCGGCACTACTGCCACGGCACCCATGACGGCGAGCCGTGGAACAACAGCATCGAGGAGATCAAGTTCCCCGAGGCGCGCGAGATCTGGTTGCGCGATGACCTCCTGGACGAACTTCTCTCCGCCCCCAATACCCGAAGCGCCGGCACGGAGGAGTTCGAGGACCCGCTCATCTGGATTACCGAGCTCAGTCTGAGCCGCTGGACGCTGCGGCCTTTCAGCGAGGCGCTGCCGGGCGATTGGCTGTCTTCGGTGCAGTGCCGGCTGGACGGACGCCGGCGACTGTCGCCGGAATGACAGCACGTTGAGGCCGCTGGGTCCCGGCATCGCGGCCATCGCAACAATTGTGACGAAATCGGCGCGCCCCCGCCCTGATCGTTTCGCAATTGCAGCCCGAAGCGGTCGCAAAGTTTCCTTATCCCTCCCTCCACGCCACCGCCGCCGGCATCCCGCCGGCCGATGAGGCGGGGCGCGGGGGAGAGGGGACATGAGCGACACGGCGTCCGAAAAACCGGCGCCGGCCAAATCCGGCTGGCCGGACATGCTGCCATCGTCGGCGTCCGGCGCGCCGGTGCTGAAGGTGATGCTGATCCTGATCATGGTGCTCGGCTTCCTGGTGCCGCTGGCCATGATCCGGGACGTGATCCAGGAGCGTCAGCACCGGCAGCAATCGGTCATCCATGAGATCGGGCAGGTCTGGGGCTCGCAGCAGAACATCGTCGGCCCGATCCTCGTCGTGCCGTATCGCACCCCCTACGTCGACGACCGCGACGGCGAGACCCACTACCGGAGCCGCAAGGCCTATTTCCTGCCCGACCGCTATGACGTCGGCGCGGATGTCCGCTCCGAGATCCGCCGGCGCGGCATCTTCGAGACCGTGGTCTACACCACCGACATCCTGCTGGCGGGCACGTTCGCGGTGCCGCCTCGGACCGAATGGGCGAACGAAGAGTCGGAGATCCTGTGGGACGAGGCCACGCTGATCCTCGGCGCCAGCGACCTGCGCAGCCTCGACGGGCTCGTCACCATCGACTGGAACGGCCGCACCGTGCCGCTCGAGCCCGGCGCAACAGCGCTGCAGAACGTGATCAACGGCCGGATGAGCGCGCCGGTTCCCGACGCGGAGTCCCTGATGGGCCAGACCGTCGCCTTCGAGACCGGGCTGACCCTGAACGGCAGCGACAGCCTGACCTTCGTGCCGCTCGGCCGCGAGAGCCGGGCCTCCATCCGTTCCGACTGGGCGGATCCGAGCTTCACTGGGGCCTTCCTGCCGGATACCCGCGAGATCTCCGAGGCCGGCTTCGCGGCGGATTGGACGGTGTCGTACTACGCGCGGCCCTATCCCCAGGTCCGGACCGCACCGGCCAATCGCCAGACCTTCGACGAAATCCGCAACTCACACTTCGGCGTGCGCTTCGTGCAGCCGGTCAGCGCCTATCTGCAATCCGAACGCTCCGCCAAGCACGGAGTGCTGTTCATCATCTTCACCTTCGCCGTGTTCTTCCTGTTCGAGACGGTGGCGGGCCTGCGCATCCACGTTTTCCAATACGGGCTGGTCGGCATGTCGCTGTGCCTGTTCTACCTGCTGCTGATCTCCCTGGCCGAACATCTGGGTTTCGCCGCCGCCTACGGCATCGGCGCCACCGCCGTGGTGGGGCAGATCGTGCTCTACACCGCCAGGGTCCTGGCCTCGCTCAAGCGCAGCGCGGCCATCGGCGCCCTGCTGGCGGCGCTCTATGGCGGGCTGTTCATCCTGATGGGGCTGGAGGATTTCGCCCTGCTGTTCGGCTCGGTCGCCCTGTTCGCAGCACTGGGCGCGGTGATGTTCGTGACCCGCAACATCGACTGGTACGCGGTCAAACGGCCGGCGATTGACCCCCGCCCCGCCTAATCGCGTCGCCAGTGTTTGTCGTGGCTGGCCTCGCTGGCGGGTCGGACGGCCAACGGGGCCAGCAGGATCACCCCGATGACGAGCCCGGTTCCGACCGCATAGGGCAGCAAGGTGAGAATCAGATCCGCGAGGCTCTGCTCCGAAACCGCGGACCACGAGAACCGTGGCGCGTCCAGGAACTCGCGGATCGATTTTCCGATCCGATACACGCCCCAGATACCAAGCCAGGCCACGCCGGCTATGAGGAGATAGACGATGGCGCTTTCGCCGTAGTCGCGAAGCGTCCTGAAGCACTTTGACGCTCGGCCGGCCGAGAGGACGGTCGGTATCCTGGTCAGCCGGGGGCCAAAGGTTCTCAGGAAGGTCGCGTGGGTGCGGTAGCCGGTATGGGCGGTGAGCAGCCCGCCGGCGCCGGTGACCGTGTGATTGCGCAGCGAACCAAGGCTGTCGCTATACAGCCTGCCGGAGATCAGGTCCCACCGGTTCCGGAAGTTGTGCCATTTCGCCGATGGCCAGCCACGCTCGCCGGAGATCGCCTTCGGCCAGAAGAACAGAATCTTCTCCAGCGGGCTTCCGATCGTGTAGAGCTGCGTCAGTTTCGGACGCGGATCGCCCGGGTCATCCGCATCAGCGGCCTCGTCTGCTTTGGTATCTGGGGCCAGGTACGCCTCGACCCGCGCCTTGTATCGGCTCAGGGCGTCATAGGTGACCAACGAACCCATGCTGTGCGCCAGTATCTGCACCTCCCCGCATTCCGCCGATGCCCGCGCCAGCGTCGCGCAGAAGATCTTGTTGATGGCGTCATGGGCGTCCGGCACCGGTGCCTCCTTCACGCCCACCAGCGAATCCAGATAGTTGAAGACGTCGCCCAACCGGTCGGCCAGCCAATCGTCCAGGGAACTTGTCGGGGCCTTGGATCCGCAGATCGGCGTTTTGGATTTGCCGGAGTCGCCGCGCGGTTCCTTCACACGCCTGACGAAGTTCTGGGGGATCTGGACGACCGCGATGAGCACCAGATGGACGGCCCTGACGACGACGCTGGCCGGATAGAGGATGCGCGTCCATCGGCGGACGAGGGGCCAGGAGTAGCGATCCCTGAATCCGTCGCGGTGCTTGTGATTGAGCAGCGGAAACCAGATCAGCTGCTGAAGCCGGTCGATGCGAAAGCTGCCATGGATCTTCTCCCCCGACAGCACGGGCGCCCAATGGACCTCGTACAAGCGGACCTGGCGCTCGCTCAGGGTCATCACCGCCACATCGCCGTCATTGCCGAACCGGGCATGGGGATAGGCCAGCCGGAGACCGTCGACGACGGCCTGCACCGTGGCGCCGGCCTCCTGCCGGCCGACGCCATGGACCACGAGCAGCCCGATCGGCTTGCGCTTGCCCGGCTTCTGGTTCGCGACCATGGCCTGGCACAGCAGCGCCTCCAGGCCGCGCTGCAGGTTGCGGCCGCGCAGGCGCAGCATCGATTGCGTCGCCTGCGCCAGGGCCGTCACCAGGCAGGACAGCACCGCCAGCACCGTCACCAGTCCGATCAGCGTGTCGATCCGGTCCAGCAGCATGGAATGATCGCCTCCGGTTCCCCTCAGCCCGCCGGCCCGGTCAGGCGCCTTGCTGCCCCGGCTGGCCCTGGCCCTGGCCCTGACCTTGCCCCTGGCCCTTGTTGCCGCGCGTGTCCGGAGGCGACAGCAGGTCGCGCAGACCGGACAGGTTCTTCAGGGCCCGGAACCAGAATGGCGCGCCGAGCGTCAGCAGCACCGCGGTGATCAGCACGCCGAGAACGTTCTCCCAATCGACCTTTCCGCCACTGACGTAGAAGTCGAGGCCCTTGCCCCAGGGTCGGATGTCGAGTTCCCCGAGCTGCGTGACCGACGACTTCAATTGGTCGACATAGAGCGCGTCCAGGCCGTCCTCGAATTCCGCGACCCTGGCATCGATGTCGTTCTTGCCGTCAAGCGCGGTGCGCAGGCTTGCAACGATGTCCTGCCGCGAGGTGCCCGCGGTCTCGGGCGACCATTCGACATCCTTGAGGTCCTCGTGCGCGGTCTTGAGTCGTTCAAACGCCTGGCCGGCCACGTCCGGATACTCCGTCAGATCGGTGAGCGACTCCGCCAATCGCGCGCGAACCGCATCGTCGGTGGACAGGGTCCGGAGCAGGTCCGGCGTGCTGACCTGGAACAGCACCGCGACGGCGAGCGCCCAGATCAGCGAGTTGATCCGCATGAAGTATGCGAAGCGCCTGGCCGTGACCTTCTCGAACTGCGGGAACAGGTCGTCCAACTTGCCTGCAAGGTCCTTCGTCGAGTCGTCCATGTTCTCCAGGATCGTCTTGAGCCGGTCCTTGTCGATCCATGTCTGTGACGTCGAGCGAAGCCAGGCCGGCACGAAGCCGGGCATGATGTCGCGGCCAAGGTTCATCAGCTCCGGGGCGGTGACGATCCGTTCAGCCAGGTCCTTGGAATTCATGGCGTCCTCCTCCGGATCTTCGTCGCCTGAGGTGTCCTCCTCGGGCGGCGGAGGCTTTGCGGCATCCAGCAGAATGGCCAGGCCGCGGGCGAGGTTCCGCCCCCTCAGGCGCAGCAGCGAAGACGAGGCTTGCACCAGCGACGTGGTGACCAGGCTGAGGACCAGGATGACCGAGACGAACCCGATGAGAATCCCGAGCGTGTCCAACATGGGAGCCTCCGCAGCCATTCTGCCGGGGGTTGTCGGTACGGGAGCCGCGCCGCCCAGCACGCCATCACGACCCGCCCCTGTCACGGTTTCGTCACAGACCGGGCGCGCCCCTCCCCTGGCGCGAATGAGACGCCGCACTGGCGCAACCGCGACGCCTTCGCTATCCAAGAGCGTGGGCAACACGGGGCACGCCGCCATGACCGCCACCGAAGGCTTCTACGACGCGCTGGAAACCCGCGACGCGGAGACTCGCGAAGCGGCGCTGATGGCGGCCTTGCCGGAGCAGGTAGCGCTGGCCAAGCGGCGGGCGCCGGCCTATTCGGCCCTGCTGGCCGATATCGAGCCGGAGGCGGTGACCAGCCGCGCGGCGGTGGCCCGGCTGCCCGTGACACGCAAATCGGAATTGCCCGACCTGCAGCGCGCCAACCCGCCTTTCGGCGGCTTCACCTCGGTCGATCCGGCCGGCCTGCACCGCATCTTCGCCTCGCCCGGGCCGATCTATGACGCCGAGGGCAAGGGCCCTGGCGGCCGCGACTATTGGCGCTCGGCCCGCGCGCTCTTTGCCACCGGCATCCGGCCCGGCGACATCGTGCACAATTGCTTCTCCTATCACTTCACCCCGGCCGGGGTGATGTTCGAGACCGGCGCCCATGCGATCGGCTGTGCGGTGGTGCCGGCCGGCGTCGGCAACACCGAGCTGCAGGCCCGGGCCATCGCCGATATCCGCCCGAAGGCCTATGTGGGCACCCCGGATTTTCTAAAGGTGATCCTTGAGAAAGCTGACGAACTGGACCTGGATTGCGGCTCGCTGACACTGGCCCATGTCACCGGCGGACCGTTCCTGCCGCCGCTGCGCGACTTCTATGAGGCGCGCGGCATCGCCGCCTTTCAGAGCTACGGCACCGCCGATATCGGCCTGGTCGCCTATGAGACCCCGGCCCGCGAGGGACTGGTCGTCGACGAGGCGGTGATCGTCGAGATCGTCCGGCCCGGCACCGGCGACCCGGTCGCCGAGGGCGAGGTCGGCGAGGTGGTGGTCACCGGCTTCTCCCGCGAATACCCGCTGCTGCGCTTCGCCACCGGCGACCTGTCGGCGGTGCTGCCCGGGACCAGCCCCTGCGGCCGCACCAATATGCGCATCAAGGGCTGGATGGGCCGGGCCGACCAGACCACCAAGGTCAAGGGCATGTTCGTGCATCCGGGCCAGATCGCCGAGGTGCTGAAACGCCATCCCGAGGCGGCCAGGGGGCGGCTGGTGGTGGACAATGCGGGGGACGGCGACACCATGGTGCTGACCGTCGAGGCCGCGTCCGACGATCCCGGCCTGGCGGCGGCGCTGTCGGAGACCCTGCAGGCGGTCACCAAGCTTCGGGGCAGCGTTGAGATCGCCGCACCCGGCACGCTGCCGAACGACGGAAAGGTCATCGAGGATGTCCGCAGCTATGACTGAAGCGCGCGTCTTGGACAAAACGCACCGCGGCCGGTCACGCGGCGCTCGCGCCGTACTCGCCGGCCTCGCCGTTCTGGCGGCCATGGCCACGGGCCCGGTTTTCCAGGCCCAGGCCGATCCCGGCGACGCGGCGCTGTGCGACGGCGGCGATGCCGCCGCCTGCACCCGCGCCGGAATCGACCTGGAGAACGGCTACGGCGTCGCCGTCGACCCGCAGCAGGCGGCGAGCTACTACCGGCGGGGCTGCGACGGCGGCGACCCGGATGGCTGCACCAATCTCGGCTACCTCTACGAATTCGGCATCGGCCTGGGAGAGAGCCTCCAGGATGCCGTGGCCTATTACCGCCGGGCCTGCGACGGCGGCGATTCCATGGGCTGCACCAATCTCGGCTACATGTACGAGGCCGGCCGCGGGGTGAAGGAGGATCCGGTCGCCGCGGCATCGCTGTATCGCCAGGGCTGCAACGGCGGCAGCGCCCGCGGCTGCTCCAATCTCGGCTATTTCTATGATTCCGGGATCGGCGTGCCCCAGGACCGGGTCGAGGCGGCGATCCTCTACCGCCAAGCCTGCGACGGCGGCCAGCCGGAAGCCTGCACCGATCTCGGCTACCTGTATGAGACCGGCGAGGGCGTCGCCCAGGACATCATCACGGCCGCGTCGCTCTACCGGCGCGGTTGCGAGGGCGGCAACACCATCGGCTGCACCAATCTCGGCTATTTCTACACCCGCGGCCAGGGCGTCGCGCTGGACTTCACACAGGCCGCCACGCTCTACCGGCAGGCCTGCGACGATGGCGACCCCCGCGCCTGCACCAATCTCGGCTATCTGGCCGAATCCGGCGACGGCATGGCCCAGGATTTCGGCGAGGCGGCGGCCCTCTACCGCGAGGGCTGCGACGGCGGCAACGCGCTGGGCTGCTCCAATCTCGGCTCGCTGTTCGAGAACGGTCTGGGCGTCGCGCAGGACTTCACCCAGGCGGTGGCGCTGTACCGGCAGGCCTGCGACGAGGGCAACGCCAATGGCTGCACCAATCTCGGCGTGATGTACGACCGCGGCACCGGGGCGCCGCAGGACTTCGGCCAGGCCGCCTCCCTGTACCGCGAAGGCTGCGACGGCGGCGACTCGCTCGGATGCGCCAATCTCGGCGGCCTGTATGCGGAAGGGCTGGGCGTGGCGCCGGATGCGGGCCGGGCGGCGACGCTGTACCGCCAGGCCTGCAAGGGCGGCGACACCCTGTCGTGCAACAGCCTGGGCCGCGCCTATGAAACCGGCGCCGGCGTGGCGGTCGACCACGTGGCCGCCGTTGGCCTGTACCAGAGCGCCTGCGACGGCGGCATCGCCTATGCCTGCACCAATCTCGGCCGGCAATACGCCAATGGCCGCGGTGTCGTGCAGGACGACGCTCTGGCGGCCCAGCATTTCCGCGCCGGCTGCGACGGCGGCAGCGCCCAGGGCTGCACCAATCTCGGGTTCCTGTACGACGAAGGGCGCGGCGTCTCGCGCGACTATGTCGAGGCGGCGGCGCTGTACCTGCAGGGCTGCGAAGGCGGCAGCGCCCAGGGCTGCGCCAATCTCGGCGAGATGTACAGCCTCGGCCTGGGCGTGCAGTCGAACCCGGCGCTGTCCCGCACCTTCCATCGCAAGGCCTGCGGCCTGGGGCTCCAGGAGAGCTGCCCGAAATAGCGCCGGCGCGTCTTCCCCGGACGGTTGCATCCGGCACGCCCGAGACGGCGGAAATCCGGTGCCTGGCCAGAAACGGCCAAGAAGCGAGCCGGAGCATGCTCCGCCACGCCTATAGTTCGAGACAAAAGCAATTCCGATTAGCATCCGATGGGGTGCGGTAACTTGTCCAATTGCCGAAACTTTCTAACCCCGTTAAGGAATCATCTTAGTTTCGCCACGATCGGGTCTTAACGTATCCTTAATAAAATGGTCCTGTGACCAGGCGGACCGCACGAGCGTTCCGTTAACTCCCCAGAGAACCGGACGCCTCGGCACTAGCCTCCGCCAGCCGCGGCACCGGACTGAGAGACGGCCGCCGCATCGCCCCCGCGGCGGCCGTCCTTTTTTCCGCCGCCCGAATTCCGCAGAGCGCTTTTGCTTGGACGTGCGCCGGGCTGTGCTATAGCAGCCGCCATGACCGGACCCGGTTTCCCGTTCCCCTTCCCGCCACCGCAAGCACGCCGCCCCGCCCATGTTCGCCGGTGAAGACCTGTCCTGCGCACGCGGGCCGCGGCTGCTGTTCACCGGCCTCGGCTTCCGCGTCGAGCCCGGCGGGGCGCTGGTGCTGACCGGGCCGAACGGCAGCGGCAAGTCGACCCTGCTGCGGCTCATGGCCGGGTTGATCCGGCCCCTGACCGGCGGCCTGACCTGGGACGGGCAGCCGCTGCACGGCGGCGACACGCCGGCGGCCGGCCGGCTCGCCTTCCTCGGCTACCAGGACGCCATCAAGCCGGCGCTTTCGGTCGCCGAGAACCTGGGCTTCTGGGCCGCGATGGCCGACCCGCACGAGGCCGCCGCCCGGGCCCGGATCGCGCTGGAGGAGCTGGGCATCGACACACTGGCCGACCTGCCCGGCCGATACCTCTCCTCGGGCCAGCGGCGGCGCCTGGCGATCGCCCGGCTGCTCGTCTCCGCCGCCCCGCTCTGGCTGCTGGACGAGCCGACCGTCGCCCTGGACACCGATGCCGTCGACCGGCTGGGCGCGGCGATCGCGCGCCACCGCAATGGCGGCGGCATCGCCATCGTCGCCACCCATGCCGCGCTGCCGCTGCCGGGCTCGGAACGGCTGCACGTTTCCGACTACGCGCCGGTGGCCGAGCCACTGGACGAGACCGAAGCCGATGCCGTCGCGGAGGGGCTGGCGTGAAACGCTTCGCCGCCCTGATCCTGCGCGACCTGAAACTGTCGCTGCGGGCCGGCACCGACGCCACCACCGCGGTCATGTTCTTCGTCGTGACCGTGGTCATGTTTCCCCTGGCGCTGGGGCCCGAGGCGACGCTGCTGTCGCGGGTCGCCGCCGGCGTGATCTGGGTCGCCGCCCTGCTGGCCTCGCTGCTGTCCCTGGAGCGGCTGTTCGCCAATGACTACGAGGATGGCGGTCTCGACCTGCTGGCCCTGTCGCCATTGCCCCTGGAGGCCTGCGCCCTGGCCAAGGTGGCGGCGCACTGGCTGGTCACCGGCCTGCCGCTGATCGCCGCCGCCCCGGTGCTGGCGCTGCTGATGAACATGCCGGCCGACGGCTTCGTCGTGCTGATGGCCAGCCTGGCGCTTGGCACCCCGACCTTGAGCCTGATCGGCGCCGCCGGCGCCGCGCTCACCTTGGGCGCCCGGCGCGGCGGCGTCCTGCTGTCGCTGCTCGTGCTGCCGCTGTTCGTGCCGGTGCTGATCTTCGGCGCCACGGCCGTGGAGGCGGCGCTCACCGGTGTATCCGCCCGGCCGCATCTGCTGCTGCTCGCCGGCATGCTGGCCGCCGCCCTGCCGCTGGCCCCGATCGCCGCCGCCGCGGCGATCCGTCAGGCGCTGAGTTAGGCAGTCAATCAACGCCCCCTCCCGCGTCGTCCCCGGGCTTGACCCGGGGACCCATGCCGGGAGAGGCGCTGGCGGCACAATGGGTCCCCGGGTCAAGCCCGGGGACGACGAAACCGAAGGGAGGCGTGTTCCGTAACTCCAATGACATCGATCAAGGCCGAGCCTCCGCCGCAAGGGCAACTTTGCGCATATGCGCGGCCCTGACGATCATTTGACCGCGAGTGTGGCCATGTCCATGCCATCGTCATGGAATAGATCGCCGCAATCGCCTATCTAACCGGTTGATATGCATCGCTACGCAAACCCGGCCCGGTTCCAGCGCATCAGCGCCGCCATCCTGCCATGGAGCACAGGCCTGACGGTCGTGCTGCTGGCGGTCGGGCTGTACTACGCGCTGTTCAACTCGCCGGCCGACTACCAGCAGGGCGAGACGGTGCGGATCATGTATGTCCACGTGCCCGCCGCCTGGATGGCCATGTTCGTCTACGCCAATATGGCGGTGGCGAGCTTCATCGGCCTGGTCTGGCGCCACCCGCTGTCGGAGCTGTTCTGCAAGGCGGTGGCGCCGCTGGGTGCGGGTTTCACCGCCATCTGCCTGATCAGCGGCAGCCTGTGGGGCGAGCCCATGTGGGGCACCTGGTGGGTCTGGGACGCCCGGCTGACCAGCGTGTTGATCCTGTTCTTCCTCTATCTCGGCTACATCGCCCTGGTGAACGCCTTCGACGATCCCGGCCGGGGCCTGCGCGCCGGCGCCATCCTGGTGTTGATCGGCTCGGTCAACCTGCCGGTGATCAAGTTCTCGGTGGACTGGTGGAACACCCTGCACCAGCCGGCCTCGGTCAGCCGCCTGGACGTGCCGGCGATCGATCCCAGCATCCTGACCCCGCTGCTGATCATGTCGGCCGCCTTCACCGCCTATTTCGTCACCCTGGCGCTGGTCCGCACCCGGGCGGAGATCCTCAACCGCCGGGTCCAGGTCATGCAGCTCGCGCGGGCCGGCCAATGAGCGAGTATCTCGCCATGGGCGGCCACGCCGCGTTCGTCTGGTCGGCCTATGCCGTGGCGACGATCGTCATGGTCGCCATGCTGCTGACATCGCTGCGGTCCCTGCGCCGCCAGCAGCAGGCGGTGCGCCTGCTGGAAGAGGCGCGCGGCCGGCGGCGGGAAGAGGCCCCCGCGGGCGCGGTGCCCGAGAGCGGCCCCGGAGCAACCCGATGACCCGCAAGCGCCGCCGGCTCTACCTGCTCGGCCTGTCGCTCACCGGCCTGGCCGTGGCGGCGGCGCTGACCCTGACCGCCTTCCAGGACAATCTGCTGTTCTTCTACAGCCCCAGCGACCTGCAGGCGAAGCCGGTCGCTGTCGACCAGCGGTTCCGCCTGGGCGGGCTGGTGGCCGAGGAGAGCTTCGAGCGGCTGGAGGACGGCATCACCGTCGCCTTCACCGTCACCGACCTCGCCAACACCGTGCCGGTGGTCTACAGCGGCATCCTGCCGGACCTGTTCCGCGAGGGGCAGGGCGTGGTGGCCGAGGGCAGCCTGCGCACCGACGGCGTGTTCGTGGCCTCCGACGTGCTGGCCAAGCATGACGAGACCTACATGCCGCGCGAGGTCGCCGATGCCCTGCGGGAAAGCGGCGAGTGGCGCGGCGGGGATTACGGGCAATGATCCCGGAGCTCGGGCATTTCGCGCTGATCCTGGCACTGCTGCTGGCGGCGGTGCAGTCCTTCGTGCCCCTGGTAGGCGCGGCGCGCGGCGATGCCGACTGGATGGCTATGGCGCGGCCGGCGGCGGTCGGCCAGTTCGCCATGATCCTGTTCGCCTTCCTGGCGCTGATGTACGCCTTCGTGGTCTCCGACTTCACCGTCTCCAACGTGGTGGCCAACAGCCACTCGGCCAAGCCGATGCTCTACAAGGTGTCCGGCGTCTGGGGCAATCACGAGGGCTCGATGGTGCTCTGGGTGCTGATCCTGGCGCTGTTCGGCGCCATGGTGGCGGTGTTCGGCAACAACCTGCCGCCGCGCCTGCAGGCCCGGGTGCTGTCGGTGCAGGCGATGATCGGCTTGGGCTTCCTCGCCTTCATCCTGCTGACCTCCAACCCGTTCCTGCGGGTCGATCCGCCACCGCTGGACGGCAACGACCTGAACCCGCTGCTGCAGGACCCGGGCCTCGCCTTCCACCCGCCCTTCCTCTATCTCGGCTATGTCGGCTTCTCCATGGCCTTCAGCTTCGCCGTGGCCGCCCTGATCGAGGGCCGGGTCGACGCCGCCTGGGCGCGCTGGGTCCGGCCCTGGACCCTGGCCGCCTGGTGCGCGCTGACCGTCGGCATCGGGCTTGGCTCCTGGTGGGCCTATTACGAGCTTGGCTGGGGCGGCTGGTGGTTCTGGGACCCGGTGGAGAATGCCAGCTTCATGCCCTGGCTGACCGGCACCGCGTTGTTGCACTCCGCAATCGTGGTGGAGAAGCGCGACACCCTGAAGAGCTGGACCATCCTGCTGGCAATCCTGACCTTCGGCCTCAGCCTGCTCGGCACCTTCCTGGTGCGCTCCGGCATCCTGACCTCGGTGCATGCCTTTGCCGTCGATCCCGAGCGCGGCGTCTTCATCCTGGCCCTGCTGGCCCTCACCATCGGCGGCTCACTGACGCTCTACGCAATCCGGGCGCCGTCGCTGAAGGGCGGCGGACTGTTCGCGCCGATCAGCCGCGAGGGCGGGCTGGTGCTGAACAACGCCCTGCTGACCATCGCCGCCGCCGTGGTGCTGATCGGCACGCTCTATCCGCTGCTGCTGGAATCGATCGGCGGCGGCAAGGTCTCTGTCGGACCGCCCTTCTTCAACACCGCCTTCCTGCCGCTGGCGACGGCGCTGGTCGGCGTCATGGCGATCGGGCCGATGATGGCCTGGAAGCGCGGCGACCTCGCCGGCGCGATCGGCCGGCTGAAGATCGCCGCGGTCCTGTCCGTCGTCGTCGCGCTGGGATCGGCCTACGCCTATTCCGGCGGGCCGGTGCTCGCACCGCTGGGCATCGCCTTCGCCGCCTGGGCCTTCTTCGGCGCCCTGACCGAATTCGCCGAGCGCATCCGCCTGTTCCGCATCCCCCTGGGCGATAGTTGGCGGCGCGCTCAGGGGCTGCCGCGCAGCGCCTGGGGCCTGACCATCGCCCATGCCGGCATGGGCATCGCCATTGCCGGCATGGTCGGCACCTCGGTCTGGAAGACCGAGCGCATCGAATCCCTCGCCCCCGGCCAGGACATCGCCGTGGCCGGCTACGAGGTCACCTTCGACGGTGTCGAGCAGGTCCAGGGACCGAACTATGTCGCCGAGCGCGGCCTGTTGACCGTCCGCCGGGACGGGGATTTCGTGACCGTGCTGCAGCCGGAAAAGCGCTTCTACCCGGTCGCCGGCATGCCGACCACCGAGGCGGCGATCCGCACCACGCTGATCGCCGACCTCTACGCCGCGCTGGGCGACGGGCCGGATGCCCAGGGCCGCTGGGTTGTCCGGATGTGGCACCACCCGCTGGTGCCGTGGATCTGGGCCGGGTCCATCATCATGGCGCTGGGCGGCATGGTCAGCCTGAGCGACCGGCGGCTGCGCGTCGGCGCCCCGACCCGGGCCCGCCGGACCGCGCCGGCCGCGGTGCAACCGGCGGAATAGACCTGACGATCTGAAGAGGACGGGAATTGCGTCTTTCCGACGTCCAGCGCGAAGCCCTCACCCGGCTCGCTCCGCTCGCCACCCTCTCCCAGGGGGAGAGGGTAATCCGGAGCCTGCCCGATGAACCTTCTCCCCCTGGGAGAGGGTGGCGAGCATCAGCGAGCCGGGTGAGGGCTTGGAGCGCAGGACAACGAATCCTGCGCGGGATTGATGGCGCGCACCGCATGACCGAAGCCAGCCGATGAACGAGCCTGTCCCCCGCCACCACAAGCCGCTGCCCAAGCGGTTCGCCGCGCGGCTGAGCGAGCCGGCCTATGCGACATTGCGCGACCTCGCCGAGGCGACCGGCCTTGGCAACAACTACGTGCTGACGGTGCTGCTGGAGGATGCCGAGACGACCATCGATCGGGATGCCTTCCTGCGCGCCGCCGAGGCCATGAAGCGGCGTCACGCCAAGGAACCGAAAGCGACATGAAGCGCTTCGCCTTCGCCCTGCCATTGCTGCTGTTCGCCGCCGTCGCGATCTGGATGGCGGTGCCGCTGATCCGCGGCGACGATCCCGGCATCGTGCCCTCGGCGCTGATCGACCGCCCCGCACCCGACTTCGCCCTGCCGGCCCTGCCCGGCGTTCCGGGCGGCGTGGCGCGGGACGATCTGGCCGGCTCGGTGCGACTGGTGAACTTCTTCGCAAGCTGGTGCGTGCCCTGCCTGGCGGAGCACCCGCTGCTGACCCGCCTGGCGCGGGAGGACGGCATCCCGGTCTATGGCGTCAACTACAAGGACGCCGCCGCCGACGCCACCGAATGGCTCGACCGCCACGGCAATCCCTATGAGAGGGTCGGCGCCGATGCCGATGGCCGCACCGCCATCGATTGGGGCGTCTACGGCGTCCCGGAGACCTTCGTGGTCGATCGCGACGGCCATATCCGCTACCGCCATGCCGGCCCGCTGACCCCGGACATCGTGCGCGACGAGTTGATGCCGCTGATCACGGAGCTGTCGCAGTGACCGCCCTTGCCAGGATGGCGGCGGTCGTGGTCCTGGCGCTCGGCCTGTGGCCGGGCGCGGCCGGCGCGGTCGAGCCCGACGAGCGGCTGGAGGATCCGGTGCTGGAGGCGCGCGCCCGGGAGTTGTCGAAGGAGCTGCGCTGCCTGGTCTGCCAGAACCAGTCGATCGACGACAGCAATGCCGATCTGGCCCGCGACCTGCGCGTCCTGGTGCGCCAGCGGCTGGTCGCCGGCGACAGCGATGCCGAAGTCCTGGATTTTGTGACCACGCGCTATGGCGACTACGTGCTGCTGCGGCCGCCGGTGAAGCCGGAGACCTATGCCCTGTGGTTCGGGCCGGCGGCGATCGCGGTGATCGTGGCCATCGGCCTGGCCCTGGCGATGCGCAACCGCGCCGGCGCCCGCACCGAGCCCGACCCGCTGACCCCGGACGAGCGCCGGCGGGTCGACGCGCTGCTGCGGCAGAAGGCCAATCCGGACGGCAGGGACGGCGCGTCGTGATGCTGTGGTTTGCCGCCGCCGTGATGACGGCGTCTGTCGTCTGCCTGCTGCTGTGGCAGCGGCGCCCCGGGCCGGAAGCGGATGCCGGCGATTACGACGTGGCCGTCTACAAGGACCAGCTGGCGGAGGTCGAGCGCGACGCCGAGCGCGGCCTGATCGATGCCGGCCAGGCGGAGGCGGCGCGCACCGAGATCTCCCGCCGCATGCTGACGGCCGCCGACCGTGCCGAAGGGGCGGGTGGCGCGAGCCGATCCGGCGCGCAGTGGCTGCGCCTGGGCGTGGTGGCACTGCTGCCAGCCGCCGCGCTGGCGCTCTACCTGCCGTCCGGCAGTCCTGATCTGCCGTCCCAGCCCTTCGCGGCCCGCGACCAGTCGGGGCAGGAGGCGATGATGGCGGCGCTGCGCGAGGCGGATGCCCTGGCCGCCACGCTGGTCGACAATCCCAATGACGCCGTCGGCTGGGTCGAGCTCGGCCAGCGCTATCGCCAGCTCGGCCGGCCGGCCGAGGCGATCCCGGCCTTCGTCCGCGCCATCGGCCTCACCGGCGGCGATCCGATCGTGACCGTCCTCTATGGCGAGGCTCTGGTCGAGGCGGCCAGCGGCGTGGTCACCGAAGACGCCGTGCGGGCCTTCGAATCCGCGCTCGAACGGCAGCCCGACGAGCCGCGGGCGCAATACTACCTGGCCCTGGCCCGCGCCCAGGCGGGCGACGAGGCCGGCGCGCTGGCGCGCTGGCAGGCGCTGGCCGCCGCCAGCCCGGCCGACGCGCCCTGGCTGCAATCCACCGAGGCCCAGATCCGCCGCATGGCAGAGCGCCTGGGCCTCGATCCCGACGAGGCGGTGCCCGCGCCGCTGGCGGCCGATACCGCGTCGCGCGGGCCGACCGCGGCCGATATCGCCGCCGCCCAATCCATGTCGCCGGAAGAGCAGGAGGCGATGATCCGCGGCATGGTCGAGGGGCTGGCCAGCCGCATGGAGGACACGCCCGACGACCTGACCGGCTGGATCCGCCTCGGCGCCGCCTATCGGGTACTGGGGCAGGCGGAGGACGCGGTCGCCGCCCTGTCCCGCGCCGCGGCGCTGGCGCCGGACGACCAAGAAATCCTGGTCGCCTACAGCGACGCGATGCTGGACACCCCGGCCGGCCGCGACCTGTCGCCGGAATTCATCGCCGTCATGGACCGGCTGCTGGCCCTCGACCCGAACGACACCCGCGCCCTGTGGTTCCTGGGCGCCCGGGCGCTCGCCGACAACCGCCCGGACGAGGCGCAGGCCCTGTGGGGCCGGCTTCTCGACCAGCTCGAACCCGGCACCGAGGCCTACCGGACGGTGCAGGATTTCCTGGCCTCGGTGAGCCCGGACGAGCCCTGATCCATAGGCCGGCACGGTCCAGCCCTCACCCGGCTCGCTGCGCTCGCCACCCTCTCCCAGAGGGAGAGGGTTACATGTGCCGGCCGAGGTTTACCCTCTCCCTCTGGGAGAGGGTGGACTGCCGCAGGCAGGCCGGGTGAGGGCAGCACGGGGGTGACGTTATCCGGGTCGTAGCCGTGGCCCAGCGCCCTTCCACGCGGCAGACCTTGTCTCTACACTCGTCCTTGCCGTGATTGGCAGGGGGAGCGCGGATGACGGAGCAAACAGGGCTGCCGGCGACCGGCAATGGCGGCGTCCCGGCCATCGAGGTCGAGGACCTGCACAAACGCTTCGCCGACCTGGAGGTGCTCAAGGGCGTGTCGCTGACCGCCCATCAGGGCGACGTGATCTCCATGATCGGGTCGTCGGGCTCCGGCAAGAGCACCTTCCTGCGCTGCATCAACCTGCTGGAGACGCCGGATGACGGCCGGGTGCTGGTCAATGGCGAGCTGATCCGCATGAAGCGGCTGCGCGACGGCAGCGCCGCGCCGGCCGACCGCAAGCAGGTCGACCGCATCCGGGCCTCGCTGGGCATGGTGTTCCAGAGCTTCAACCTCTGGGCCCATATGACCGTGCTGGAGAACGTCATCGAGGCGCCGGTGCATGTGCTCGGCGTGCCGCGCGGCGAGGCGGTGGAACACGCCCTGGAGATCCTGGCCAAGGTGGGCATCGCCGACAAGCGCGACCATTATCCCAGCCACCTGTCCGGCGGCCAGCAGCAGCGCGCCGCGATCGCCCGGGCGCTGGCCATGCGGCCCAAGGTGATGCTGTTCGACGAGCCGACCTCCGCGCTCGATCCGGAGCTGGTGGGCGAGGTGCTGCGGGTGATCCGCCAGCTCGCCGAGGAGGGCAACACCATGCTGCTGGTGACCCACGAGATGCGCTTCGCCCGCGAGGTGTCGTCCCAGGTGGTGTTCCTGCACCAGGGCCGCGTCGAAGAGGCCGGACCGCCGGCCCAGGTCTTCGACAATCCGAAGTCGGATCGCTGCCGGCAGTTCCTGGCGACGAATTTCTGAGCGCCCGCTGCTGACCGATTGGAGATTGCTCAGACCAAATCTGAGGAATGCTGTCTATCATTCTGAAGAACAATTGAAAAACGGGATTCGTCTTTCGGGCCGAGGCCGTTCGAATACGATCGTGTCGAGGAAAAATTTATGTCTTTCAGATTGCTAGACTGTCTTTCTGATGTGTTGCACGAGAAATCGGGTGACGAATTGCGACGGTTGTGGCATTCGACTTGACCAACGCGGCGTTTCCCGCCGAAATGCCGCAAATCCGGCGGCCGCCCCGGCGGCCGGCTTGAGACAAGAACAACGCAAAACTGGAGGTTTCCCGTGAACAAATGGGTTTCAGCACTCGCTGGCGCCGCCCTGGCGATGACCGTGACGGCAGCCGCCGCGCAGGACGACGTGATCCGGATCGGCACCGAGGGCGCCTACCCTCCGTGGAACTACACCGAGGCGAATGGCGAGCTGGCCGGCTTCGAGATCGATCTGGCCAATGCCATGTGCGAGAAGATGAACGCCACCTGCGAATTCGTGGCGCAGGACTGGGACGGAATCATCCCGGCCCTTATGAACGGCCGCTATGACGCGATCATGGCCGGCATGTCGATCACCGCGGAGCGCAAGGAGCGCATCAGCTTCAGCTCCGGCTACGTCACCGAGCCGGCCTATTTCCTGGCCGCGAAGTCCTCGCCGCTGCAGGACGCCGAGACGGTCGACGACATCAGGGCGGCGATCGACGGCATGGTGGTCGGCGTGCAGACCGCGACCATCCACCAGAACTTCATCGACCAGGAGCTGGGCGATCTGGTCGAGATCCGGCTCTACGACACCCAGGAGAACATGGAGCTGGACATGACCAGCGGCCGCATCGACGCGGGGCTGGCCGATTTTGCCGCCTGGCGGGCCTTCATGGAGAAGCCCGACGGCGCCGATTACGACGTGTTCGGCCCGGGTCTGACCGGTTCCGAGTACCCGGTGTTCGGCGAGGGCGTGGGCGTCGGCCTGCGCAAGGAAGACACCGAGCTGCTGGAGCGGGTCAACGCCGCCCTGGCGGAGCTCAAGGAAGACGGCACGATGACCGTGTTGTCCAACCAGTACTTCGGCTACGACATCACGATGTTCTGATCGTGGTGTCCGACACCGCACACACTCTGTAACCGAAGTGCGGCCGTCCGCTTAGGCGGGCGGCCGCTTTCGCGTTTGCCGCCATGTTAGAGCTCTTCAGCTTCGGCGAGACCGGTTGGGGCGACCAGATCCTCCTGGGCGCCGGCATGACCGTGCTCGTCGCCGTTCTCTCCTTCCTGAGCGGCGTCGTCATCGGCATGGCCGGGGCGGGCGCCAAGCTGTCGCACAGCCCGGTGCTGCGCGGCGGCGCCGACGTCTACACGACGGTGGTGCGCGGCGTGCCGGAGCTGCTGGTCATCTATCTGCTGTTCTTCGGGCTGGATAGCGCCATCCAGTCGGTGGCCAGCGTCTTCGGCTACACCGGCATGATTCGGGTCGAGCCCTTCGTCATCGGCGTGCTGGCCGTCGGCATCATCTCCGGCGCCTACTCCACCGAGGTGCTGCGCGGCGCCATTCAGACCATTCCGGCCGGCCAGATCGAGGCGGCCCGCGCCGTCGGCATGCATCGCTGGCTGATCTTCCGCCGCATCATGCTGCCGCAGATCATGCGCTTCGCCCTGCCGGGACTGGGCAATGTCTGGCAGCTCACTCTGAAGGACACCGCCCTGATCTCGGTGACCGGGCTGGCCGAGCTGATGCGGCAATCCAGCGTCGCGGCGCGTTCGACCCGCGAGCCCTTCATCTTCTACCTGGTCGCGGGGCTGCTGTTCCTGGTCATGACGACCTTTTCCACGGTGCTCTTCCAGAAGGCCGAGAAGTTCTACAATCGCGGCGTGAGGCGCGGCTGACATGGATTTCGCCCTCATGGCCAGCCGCCTGCCCGACATCCTGGAGGGCATTCCCATCACCCTCGGGCTGGTTGGGCTGTCGCTGCTGTTCGGTGGCATCGCGGCGGTCGGCCTGGCGACCATGCGGATGTCGGCCAACCCGCTGCTGTCCGGCTTCGCCTACAGCTACGTCTTCGTCTTCCGCGGCACGCCGCTGCTGGTGCAGATCTTCCTGATCTACTACGGCGTCGGCCAGTTCGAGGCGGTGCGCGAGAGCTTCGCCTGGCCGGTGCTGCGCGACGCCTATTGGTGCGCCATCATCGCGCTGGCCATGAACACCGCCGCCTACACCAGCGAGATCATCCGCGGCGGCATCCAGTCGGTGCCCCATGGCAGCGTCGAGGCGGCGCGGGCCTGCGGCATGTCGACGATCCAGACCTATCGCCGGATCATCCTGCCGGCGGCCTTCCGCCAGGCCCTGCCGGCCTATGGCAACGAGGTGATCCTGATGGTCAAGGCCAGCGCGCTGGCCAGCACCGTGACCATCATGGAGATCACCGGCATCGCCCGGGCCATCGTCAGCCGGACCTTCGCGCCGTTCGAGATCTTCATCGTCGCCGGGGCCATATACCTGTCGATAAACTTCCTCGTCACCCGGGCGATCAAATACGCGGAATGGCAACTGACTCCATATCTGAGGGACCGGCCGGCACCCCCTATCGATTTCGGCCGGCGACGGTAGACGACCTGCCGATGCTGCGGCGATGGCTCGGCGAGAGCCATGTGCGGCGCTGGTGGGGCGAGCAGGACCACGAGCTGGAGATGGTCACCGACCTGATGGCCGCCGATTGGGCGGAGGTGTTCATCGTCGAGGCCGACGGCCGCCCGATCGCCTATCTGCAGGCCTATGACGCCGCCGGCGCCGGCCCGGAATGGCCGAAGCAGCCGCCCGGCACCTGGGGGCTGGACACCTTCATCGGGCCGCCTGACGCCATCGGGCAGGGCCACGGCTCGGGCTATCTCAAGGCCTTTGGCGACTGGTTCCTGTCGCGATCGGGGGTCGCGCGCCTGTCCGCCGATCCGGCCCCGGAAAACAGCGGATCGGTGCGCGCATTCGAGAAGGCGGGCTTCATCGCCCGGGGCGAAGTCACCACGCCGGACGGGCCGGCCCTGATGATGATCCGGGAAAGGGAAAGCCGTTAATCTCTGGGGCCTTGGCCGCCGGGAGAAAGCATGGTTACACTGCTACCCGAGGTGCCGCCGCCCGGCGGTTCCGACCCGCCGGGCGCATGACCGACCGACTGTCGGTAGGAGGCGCAGATGGGGGAACGACCATGAATGTGGAGATCATTCTCAAGACCAAGGGCAACGAGGTCGCCACGACGAAGCCGGATGCCAGCCTGGCCGAGGTGGCCGGCGAGCTGGCAAGCCGGAAGATCGGCGCGCTGGTGGTCAGTGGCGACGGCAACAGCGTCGACGGCATCATCTCGGAGCGCGACATCGTTCGCGCCGTCGCCGAAGCCGGCGCCGAGGCCCTGGGCAAACCGGTCAGCACCGCCATGACCCGGGACGTGTTCACCTGCTCCCGGCACGACAGCATGGAAGAGCTGATGAAGACCATGTCGCAGAAGCGCATCCGCCACCTGCCGGTCACCGAGGACGACCGGCTGTGCGGCATGATCAGCATCGGCGACGTGGTGAAGTACCGGCTGGAAGAGGTCGAGTACGAGGCCGAGGCGCTGCGCGGCTTCATCGCCGGCGGCTAGCACGCGGAGGGCGCTATTTGCGGGGATAGAGCCGACCAATCATCGATGCGGTTCCGGCCGGTCCTGGCCTGGATCGGCGCGTTTCTCCTGGCCGTCGCGGCCAGCACCGGGGCCGTCGCCAAATGCCTGCCGATGGCCGGAATGCCGTCGGGCATCATATTGGCCGCGTTGCCGGCGGAGGGCAGCGTCCGGCTGACCTATCTGGGCCATTCCAGCTTCCTGATCGAGACGCCCGCCGGGGTCTCGGCGGTGACCGACTACAACGGCGTCAACCGGCCGCCGTCACCGCCCGACATCGTCACCATGAACAACGCCCACAGCACCCATTTCACCGATTTCGTGCGGCCGGAAATCGACGAGGTGCTGCGCGGCTGGGACCCGGGCGGCGGCATGGCGGCCCATGACCTGATCGTCGAGGACCTCAGGGTCTGGAACGTGCCGACCAATGTCCGCCAGGGCAGCGGCACCCGCTACAACGGCAATTCGATCTTCGTCTTCGAGGCCGGCGGGCTGTGCATCGCCCATCTGGGCCACCTGCACCACGTGCTGACCGACGTGCACCTGGCGGAGCTGGGCGAGATCGACGTGCTGCTGGTCCCGGTCGACGGCGGCATGACCATGGCGCAGGAGTACATGCTGGAGGTCATCGACCAGATCGATCCGGACGTGGTCGTGCCGATGCATTACTTCACGCTGGGATCGCTCGACCGATTCCTGCGCCTGATCGAGAACCGCTATGAACCGATCCTGCTGGAAGAGCCGTCGGTCGTCCTCTCGCGGCTGACCCTGCCATACCGCAAGGTCCTGGTGCTGCCCGGAAGGTGATTTCGGGACGACCTGCCCGCCTGGCGAGAGGGACGTCGGCTCAGCCCGGCTCCATGTCCCTCTGCCCGTTGGCCGCTACGGCATCGGTTCACAGGACGCTGTCGGACTTGTGCTTGCCCAGGTATTTCTTGCCGCCACCGAATCGGTCCACGAACATGAACTCCCCTTTCTCGGCATAGTGGCGCGCATTGACGCCGACCGTTCCTCCGAGCGGAGTCTTCTCCAACTTGAGCGCCTGACAGCAGACCCAGTCGAAGCGGTACGTGCCATCTCTGCCCAGGGCATTCCTGGTAAGCTCGACGAGTTCGGACAGCGTTCGCCGGACCGGCGTCGAATAGAAGGCCACGCCTCCGCGCGTTCCGCCGTTCAGCCAGCCTTGCGCCTTGATGAGTTGTGAGTTGGAGAGCGGCGACGCGCCCATGTTCGGGATGGTCTTGTATTCGCCGACTTCGCGTTCGATCGGCCCGCCGTAGCTGCCGTCGATGATCTTCTTCGCGTCCGTCGGCATCAGCGTCTTCGCGAAATGCGTGAAGAAGCGGACGCTGCACCCTTTCGGAAGTTGGAAATAGCCTTTGCTGGGATCCCAGCTGCCATGCGAATGGAGAATTACGTCAGTCATGCCTTGGCCCCTTTCGTCATTGTCCATGTACCCATCATTCCGGAGTGGAATCGGGGATTGAGTCCGTCGGCGGCCGCGACGAATTCGGCGGACGGACACTTTCGTTTCATGACTGAAGGCAGCTTGCCATCCGAAGCCGGGATGGCCAAGAGTGGTGGAGCCGAAGGGAGTCGAACCCTCGACCTCTAGAGTGCGATTCTAGCGCTCTCCCAACTGAGCTACGGCCCCACAACCGGACCGCGCCGGGGCTTGCCCGGGCGGCGGGCGCGCACTATGTGTCGGCGGGTATTCCCTGTCAAGCATGGCAGGGACGCCGCCCGATCCGACCGCCTTGCCCGGCGCCGGAGCCGGGACTAGGGTATGCGGCCCGCGGCGCCCCGCCTGTGATTCCCAGCTACGGACGGCCACATGATCGTTCTCGATCCGCTCATCCAGGTCCTGATCATGGGCCTCGAGATCTACAAATGGCTCCTCATCGTCTCGATCGTGCTGGGCTGGCTGGTGGCGTTCGAGATCGTCAACATGCGCAACCGCTATGTCTACATGGTTGGCAACGCGCTGAACCGGCTGACCGAGCCGGCGCTGAGGCCGATCCGGCGCTTCATGCCGAACCTGGGCGGCATCGACCTGTCGCCGATCGTGCTGTTCCTGGCGATCTGGTTCGTCCAGCAGGTGCTGGCCAACATCCTTGCCTCGCTCCACCGTTCGGCGTTCTGAGCAGACGCCGGTCCGCGCCGTCGCCGACGGTCTGACGGTCGCGGTCAAGGTCACCCCGAAAGCCTCCCGCACCAAGGTCACCGGCCTCGTCCGGGATGCCGACGGCGCCCTGCTGATCGGCGTTGCCGTCTCGGCCCCGCCGGAGGACGGCCGGGCCAACGCGGCTCTCGTGAAGCTTCTGGCCAAGGAATGGCGGCTCGCCAGGAGCGCCGTCACCGTGACGTCCGGCGCGACGTCCCGGCGCAAGACCCTGCATATTGCCGGCGATCCGACACGTTTGCGCCTTGACCTGGAGGCCTGGCTGGCCGACATCCGGTAACGGGCACGCGGGTTTCGGGTCTTTCCAGGGGGGCGATTTCCAATGACCGGCACGATGACGGAGTTGGCGGCGGCGGGGCTGTTCCTGCTGGCCAGCCATTACGGGATCGCCAGCACCTCGCTGCGCGGTGCGCTGGTCGAGAGGATCGGCGAGGGGCCGTATCGCGGGTTGTTCTCGCTGATCGCCCTGGCCGCGATCGTTTGGCTGGTGGTCGCCTTCAACCGGGCGCCGCTCGGCCCGCTGCTCTGGGATCTCGGCGGCGTCGGCGCGGTGGTGCCGCTGATCCTGATGCCGATCGCGCTGCTGCTGCTGATCGGCGGGCTCAGCCCGGCCAACCCGACCAATGCCGGCTCGGAGAAGCGCCTTGAGGACCCCGATCCGGCGACGGGCGCCTTGCGGATCACCCGCCACCCCATCCAATGGGGGATCGGGCTGTGGGCGATCGGCCATCTGGCCGCCAATGGCGATCTCAACACGGTGGTGCTGTTCGGCACCCTGGCGGTGCTGTCGTTGTTCGGCACCCTGCTGCTGGACCACCGCTATCGCCGCGACAAGGGTGCGGTGTACGCCCCGTTCGAGCTGTCGACCTCGAACCTGCCGCTGCTGGCGATCGTCCAGGGCCGGCAGAGCCTTGGGGCCGCGTTCCAGGAGATCGGCCTGATCCGAATCGCCGTGACCGTGGTGGCCTACGGCCTGCTGATGCATTTCCACGGCTGGATCTTCGGCGTGCCGGCCTTTCTCGTCTAAGCCGCGGCCCGGCGGCGGGCGACCAGCGAGACGGCCAGATCGACCGCCAGCGACAGCGCCAGCGCCGCGCTGCCCAGAACGAACAGCGGCGCGTAGTCGCCGCCGGTCTGCTGGAACAGGAACGAGAATCCGTAGGCGGCCACCGCCTGGCCGACGGCAAACGCCGCCGTCGCCAGGCTCCAGGCCGCCTTGCGGCCCTCGCCGGCGGGCAGGATTTCGTGCACCCGGCCCAAGACCAGCGGCACGATGCCCGGCACGAAGGCGCCGATGACGATGCTGGACAGGGTAAGGGCGGCCGGGCCGGTGGTCACCGTCAGCAACGCCACCGCGACCACCTGCAGCACCAGGGCGAGGCGCAGCGCGGCGGCGAAGCCGATGCGGTCGGCGACGGCGCCTGTCGCGACGGCTCCGACCATGGCACCGGCGCCGAACAGCACCCAGTAGCCGGCCCCGGTGTCGATGCCCTGGCCCAGGCCGCGGGCGATGAAGTCGACCAGGAACACCATGTGCGGCACCAGCCCGGCGGCGACCAGGGCGTATTCCAGGTAGAGGCTCTTGAGCTCCAGGCTCGCCTTCGGCCGGGCCGCCGGGGCGACCGGGGCAGACACCGATTCCGTCGGCCACGCGGCCCAGGCGACACCGGTCAGCAGCAGTGCGACCAGGCCAAGCCCGTGCCAGGTCTCCGCCAGCCCGATGTTCAGCAACGGCGGCACCAGCGTGCCGGAGGCGGCGATGCCCAGCCCCACGCCGGTGAAGATGACACCGCTGGCCACGCCCTGCCGGCGCGCGGGCACCATCGGCAGCACCGTCGGCGCGGCCAGCGCCATCAGCGCGCCGCCGGCCAGCCCGGCGGCGAAACGCCAGGCGGTGTACCAGGGCACCGATACCGGAAAGGCGCAGGCGAAGAAGGCCGCCGTCGCCAGCAACATCATCGCCCGCAAGGCCCACCGTGCCGACAACGCGCCGGCGATGCGGCGGGCCAGCAGCGCCCCTGCGAGGTAGCCGGCGAGGTTGGCGGCACCCAGATAGGCGGCCTGAGAGGGCGTGAACCAGCCCTCGGCGATCAGCGCCGGGATCAGCGGCGTGTAGGCGAAGCGCGCCAGGCCGATGCCGACAAGCGTCGCGCACAGCCCGGCGAGCACCGCCGGCCAATGGCTGGCGGCGGCGGCATTTCCGGCGCCGTGCTGATCACCCTGCATCGCCGGGAACGCTAGGGCGTCCGGCGCGCGGCGGGAAACGCTTTTCCGTGATAGCGGCGATCTGTCGGGGCGATAGCGCGGTCAGGCCGCCCGGTCGCGGTCCTCGGCCGTCCCCGCCACGCCGGCCACGAAGGCCTGCAGGGCGCTGGAGGCATAGCCGTCGTGACGGCGGATGAACACCGTGTCCACCATGGCCTCGGCCGGCGGCAGCGTGTGGAGCGCGACCCGGCCGGCCCGCGCCGCCGCCTCGACCACCACCCGCGGCAGCAGGGTCACCCCGATACCGGCGCCGACACAGGCCAGGATCGTGTCCAGGGTGCCGAACTCCAACCGGCGCAGGCCGACCACACCGCGATGGGCCAGGATGTCCTCCAGCCGCTGGCGATAGGAACAGCCGGCCCGCAGCACCACGATCTTCGGATCGGCCACCGTATGCAGGGCGCGAAGATCTCCGATGCCCGGCGCGGTGACGCCCACCAGTTCCTCGCGGAACACGGTCTTCTCGTCCAGCTCCGGATGGTCCACCGGGCCGCAGACGAAGGCGCCCTCCAGCCGGTGCGCAAGAACCGCCCCGATCAGCTCCTCGGTCGTACCGGTCTCCAGCACCAGGTCGACCGCCGGATGCTCCGAAGCGAAACCCGCCAGCCCTGGAGACAGGCGCAGGGCGGCGGTGGTCTCCAACGAGCCGACGACGAGCCGCCCGGTCGGCGTGCCGTCGTCAAGCGTCGCCCGCCGGGCGTCGTCCAGCAGCCGGCCCATGCGCTCGGCGAAGGGCAACAGCCGTGCGCCGGCCGGGGTCAACGCGACGCCACGGCTGCTGCGGCTGAAGAGCTGCGCGCCGAGCCCATCCTCGAGCTTGCGGATCCGCGCCGTGACATTGGACTGGACGGTGTGAAGCCGCTCGGCCGCGCGTTTCATCCCGCCGGCGCTGGCCACCGCGGCGAAGACCCTGAGATCGGTGGATTCCATGGGGTCCCTCCGGCTTGCTATCTCGAATTATGATCGAGATTAGCGGATGCGGGCGGCAGAAGCGATAATCGGAGCGACGTCACTCCAGACACACCTAGATTGTCATTCCCGCGAAGGCGGGAATCCAGGCGATCACCGCCGTGTCAGTCTCACCGTCGGGAATTCTGGATTCCCGCCTTCGCGGGAATGACCGTTGGTTTGGAACGGGAGAGTCCGGGAGGCCGCCCACCGCCCCGCCGCTCAGCCCTCGTCCCGCCCCCTGGCGGCGAGGCGCAGGCGGAGGGCGTTGAGCTTGATGAAGCCTTCGGCGTCGCGCTGGTCGTAGACCGCGTCCTCCTCGAAGGTGACGTGCTCCATGCTGTAGAGGCTGTGCGGGCTCTTGCGGCCGACCACGGTGACGTTGCCCTTGTAGAGCTTGAGGCGGACGGTGCCGCTGACCTGCTGCTGGGTCTCGTCGATCAGCGCCTGCAGGGCCCGGCGTTCGGGCGAGAACCAGAAGCCGTTGTAGATCAGCTCCGCATAGCGCGGCATCAGCTCGTCCTTCAGATGCCCGGCATTGCGGTCCAGGGTGATCGATTCCAGCGCCCGGTGGGCCGCCAGCAGGATGGTGCCGCCCGGGGTCTCGTAGACGCCTCGGCTCTTCATGCCGACGAAGCGGTTCTCCACCAGGTCGAGCCGGCCGATGCCGTTGGCGCCGGCGAGCTCGTTCAACCGGGTCAGGAGGGCCGCCGGGGTCAGCGCCGTGCCGTCGACCGCTGTCGGGTCGCCGGACTCGAAATCGATCTCCACATAGGTCGGCGTGTCCGGTGCGGCCTCGGGGCTGACCGAACGGGTGAACATGTCCTCGTCGGGCTCGACCCAGGGGTCCTCCAGCGCCTTGCCCTCATAGGAGATGTGCAGCAGGTTGGCGTCGGTGGAATAGGGCGCCTCGCCGCGGCTGTCCTTGGCGATGGGGATCTGCCGCTCCTCGGCATAGGCCAGAAGCCTGGTCCGGCTGTTGAGGTCCCATTCCCGCCAGGGCGCGATGACCGTGATGTCGGGCTTGAGCCCGTAATAGCCGAGCTCGAAGCGGACCTGGTCGTTGCCCTTGCCGGTGGCGCCGTGGCAGACCGCGTCGGCGCCGACCTCCCGGGCGATCTCGATCTGCCGCTTGGCGATCAGCGGCCGGGCGATCGAGGTACCGAGCAGGTAGGTGCCCTCATAGAGCGCGTTGGCGCGGAACATCGGGAAGACGAAGTCGCGGACGAATTCCTCGCGCAAATCGTCGATATAGATGTGCTCGGGCTTGATGCCGAGCAGCTCGGCCTTGGCCCGCGCCGGCTCCAGCTCCTCGCCCTGGCCGAGGTCGGCGGTGAAGGTCACCACCTCGCACTGATACGTCTCCTGCAGCCAGCGGAGGATGACCGAGGTGTCCAGCCCGCCGGAATAGGCCAGCACCACCCGCTTGACGTCGCCGCTCATGTTCTTGTTGTCCCATGCCCGCCTGGAAAGCGCGGCACTCTAGGGCGGCGACGGCGGAACGGCAAGCGGCGGCGGTGAGCGTCCGGGTGCCGGCCGCAGTCTCAGCGCAATCCCCAGGCTGGCCGCAAAACCGCATTGCCAGCCGACGAACAGGTAAGCCAATCCAATGATGGGAATGCCGACGGCCAACGGGGTCAGCGCTACGCCGAGCACCGTGCCCGTGAGGATCATCAAGGCGGCACCAAACCGGCCGGGCGGGTAGGACAGAAACTTGACGGCATAAGCGGTCAGCAACGCCGAACCCAGCAAGCCGCAGACAGCACCTACATGCCAGTACTTGTCGTAGTAGCGCGCCAGGCTCCTGTAGTACGAGCTGCCACCCCCTTCTGCCATGGTCATCAACATCCCGAGAAAGATGGCAGCGAAGCTGGCAACCAGCGACACGGCGGCAAAACCCAGATCGAAACCGGCGCCAGCATAATGCCGGTTGCCGATCGTGTATCCGATCGACAGTCCAAAGACCACGCCCGGCGCTGCCGGCAACATGAATGCCGCCCCCGGGTCTCCCATCCCATGAGCGCCCAGGAAGAACACCAAGACCATGCTGAGGGCGCCGGAAACGGCCCCGACGCCGGCCAGAACCCAGGGCATCGACCAGTGGGGTCGCGCGACACGATCTGTGGTCATGCGGACGCTCCTTGTCATGAGCCACCGCTACACTGCCAGGATCGGCTTAACGTTTATCTGTGACCGGCCATCCGACGGTTCGACCGATATCTGGCCTGCAGCTCAGCGCCGCGGCAGGGCGGTTGCAAGACCGGCGGCGTAGGCGGATTGCCAGAGGCCGTAGAAGACGAACCACCAGATCAGGCCTTCGCTGCCGATGGCCGGGCCCAACAGGGCGCCGAGCGCCCCGCCGGCCAGCACCGTCAAGGTGATCGGGCGCGGCTTGCGGGTCGCCGGCAGCAGCGCCAGCGTAAACGCGGTCAGGCATGCGGCGCCGAACAGCCCGGCGACGATCCCGGCCAGCCAGCCTGCGTCGATCCGATCGACCAGGATCTCTGTGGTGAGGGTCACGGCGGCGTAGTTGCTGAGGGTCGCCGCCAGCACATAGCCGACGAACGCCGCCGGAGAAATCCGGCCCCGGTAATAGAGCGCCAGGCCGATCACGAAGCCGAATACCAGCCCGGGCACCACCGAGAGCGGCCAGATGTTGACCCCGCCGGGCATGGTCAGGTGCCAGTTCGGCTTCAGCATCAGAATCGCCACCGTGGCGATGCCGGAGGCCGCGCCCAGCAGGGCGAAGAGCGGCACCGGGCGGATTGAGGCGTTGGCGGTCAGCATGGCGGCATCCTGTGTGGTGTGGTCCGCCCCTCGGTTGAGTCCGAAGGGCCCGCTTGATCGAAAAGCGGTGCGAAACTGGACGGGACCACGTGACTCCATCGTGATTTGGCCAACCCGACCGGGAATCACGCAGGACTGACGTCGGAGCAATTGCACGACGTCCCGGCACCACGAACCTGGGCAGTGGAGGCTAACGGCTCGAAGCCGTCACATGCGCAGGGATGAAATCCGACAGGCCGATCGCACCGACGTCACCCGATTGCGCGCGGAAGGCTTGGCCGATCGACAGGGAATGGGGAGCCGTCGAACGCCAGCGCCGCTGTCTAGCGCTCCCACAGGGATGCGCCGAAACTGACCGCAAACGCCACATGGTATCCCACCTGGGCAAGCACGATCCCAAGAAACGGGACCTCCAGGATCAGCGGCACGAACATCGCTCCGCAAACCGTGCAAACCGAAATGGGCAGCCAGCGCTTGAATTCCCAGGTATCGGGCAGGAGGCGTCGGGTAATGACCGCCAGGGCGCTCGTACCGATCAGACCGCAAAACGCCCCGATCATCCATCCTTCGGGCAAGAGGATTGCAAGAGGGCGGACGATAGGATGGACCGCCGATGTATCGCCCATCGTCGCACCAAGGAGGAATGTGCCGAATAGGGACGCTACCCAGCAGCATCCTGTCGAGGCAGCAGGGAAACCGATCGTAAAACGGTCACCAGCGCCAAGACCAATGCCGATGGCACGACCGATCAGGAGTCCGAAGATGAGACCCGGGGCTGCCATCATCGGAAACCCCAGGATCAGTCCCGACAGCATTCCGTCGGGACGACTTCCGAATGCGGCGAAGCCGCCGACGAAGACAGCGACTGTTGAGAGTATCCCGGAACTCAGCCCGCGCAGAAGAAAGCTCGGGTCGCTCCGTCTGGCGGTCTTCTTGGCGACCTGGCTCGGCATTGGCGAAGACTCGCAATGGAATTCAGCGCGAGTTTCACTTCATGGATTTAAGGATTCGTTGAGGTTGAAGAGGCGAAGGCGGTATCCATTGGCCGAGACCAAAAAACATGCCTTCGGCACGCACTCATCCTGTCCAGAAAGATCATTTCGACCTTGATTGCGGCGCCGGACCTTCAGGCTGTCGGTTCGCTGATCCGCCGGCGCTGGCGCACGCTGTCGGATTTGAGCTGGCCGCAGGCGGCCATGATGTCCTGGCCGCGCGGGGTGCGCACCGGGCTGGAATAGCCGGCCGCCATCACGATCTCGGCGAAGCGCCGGATCGCGTTGTTGGACGAGCATTCATAGGGCGCGCCCGGCCAGGGATTGAACGGGATCAGATTGACCTTGGCCGGAATGCCCTTCAGCAGCCGCACCAGGGCGTGAGCGTCGGCGGTGGAATCGTTGATCCCCTTCAGCATGACGTATTCGAAGGTGATGCGCCTTGCGTTGCTGGAGCCCGGATAGTCGCGGCAGGCCTGCAGCAGCTCGGCGATCGGGTAGCGCCGGTTGAGCGGCACCAGCTCGTTGCGCAGCTCGTCGGTAACCGCGTGCAGGCTGATCGCCAGGTTGACGCCGAGCTCCTCGCCACATTGCCGGATCATCGGCACCACGCCGGAGGTCGACAGGGTGATGCGCCGCCGCGACAGCGCGAAACCGTCCGGGTCCAGGGCGATGGTCAGCGCCCGGGCGACGTTCTCGTAGTTATAGAGCGGCTCGCCCATGCCCATCATGACGACATTGGTGAACAGCCGCTCCTCGTGGGGAATCGTCCACTCGCCGAGCGCGTCGCGGGCCAGCATCATCTGACCGATGATCTCCCCGGCCTCCAGGTTGCGCACCAGCCGCTGGGTGCCGGTGTGGCAGAAGCGGCAGGTCAGGGTGCAGCCGACCTGGGAGGAGACGCACAGCGCGCCGCGATCCGCCTCCGGGATGTGCACCATCTCCACTTCCTGGCCGTCGGCGAGCCTGAGCAGCCATTTCGAGGTGCCGTCGACAGAGTTCAGGGCGCGTGAAACCGTGGGCCGATCGAGCGTGTAGCGCTCCGCCAGCCGGGCCCGGAAATCCTTGGCCAGATTGGTCATGGCGGCAAAGTCGGTGGCGCCGCGGGCATAGATCCACTGCCAGAGCTGGCGGGCCCGGAAGGGCTTCTCGCCCAGCGCCGCCATCTCGGCAGCCAACGCCCCGCGGCTCATCCCGATCAGGGGCGTGCGGCCGTCCTCAGAGGTCGGTGCGGCGAAGACCGCGGCATGGCTGGCGATGCTCATGCCGCCTTATAGCAGCCCGCACCGCCATTGGCATGTCTGAGCATTGCGGCTCAGCCGCGATTACACTCTCCCGATGGGAGAGGGTGGGCGCCGTGCAGCGGCGACCGGGTGAGGGCGGACGCCGCCGCGATGGTTCGAGTTTCCGAGGCGATCGCTGCGCAGCCCTGCCTTGTCGCGGGCAGTCTTGGAGATTGGGGTGCGGCGTCCGGCGAAGACACTGGCGGCGGCCCTCACCCGGCCCGCCAGCGGCAGGCCACCCTCTCCCAGCGGGAGAGGGTCAATTCGGCTTTCAGGCTGTCGGCGTTAGAGTCCGCAGGTGCGGGTGATCTCGTTGTAGGCGGCGGTGAAGCCGAGCAGGCTGTAGGTGTCGGTCGTCAGCGTGCCGCGCGACGACGTGCCCTTGATGATCATGCTCGACCCGGCCTTCATGGCCGACACCAGGCTGGAATCGGTCGTCGAATCCCGCGCCCAGGCGGTGTTCTCGCTGGTGAACAGCTCGAACAGCTTGTCGCCGATGGTGACGACCGCATCGGTCTCCGGCCCATAGGTATAGCCGGTGATCACGCTGACCACGTCGCGCGAGGCTTCCGCCGGGCGGTGGGTCACCAGCATGTAGACGTCGCCGCGCTGGGTGTAGTCGCCTTCCTCGTTGGTGGGCTTGCTGGCCATGTAGCAGACCAGGTTGCCGTTCTCCTGGAAGGTGTAGGTGTGCCAGTCGCGATGGGTGTCCAGATGTTGCGGCTCCTGCGCCAGGGCGGGGGCCACGCCGTGCCCGGCCTGGATCAGCAGCACGAAAGCCATGGCGACGGCGGTTCGGAACAGGATCTTCATTGAGCCAACCTGCGATTCGACGTTTTTTCCCACACTGGCCCGGCGCTACCGGGCATGACGTCAGGTGTCAGTCTCGTTCGGATAGAGCGTCAATTTGACGATTTTGAGGAACCGGTGATCCACCAGTCATGGCTTCGCGTATAGACCGTGAAATGGATCACGTCCAGGCATATGCCGAGACGCCCCGTCGCATGGTGCCGCGGGTTGTCGGAAAGCGCGGCATGGCGTTGAATGGCGCCATGTCAGCCACCACCACGACGGCGAACCCTCCCGGTGACGGCGCCGCGCCCTCGCTGAGCGACATGGTCGTCGCGGTGGGGCGCCGCCAGGATCGGGTGGCCTTCGCCGGTCTGTTCGCGCATTTCGCGCCGCGGCTGAAGGCGTATCTGATGCGCAGCGGCTGCGAGGCGACGGCGGCGGAGGAGGTGGTCCAGGAGGTCATGGTCACCCTGTGGCGCCGGGCGGAAACCTTCGATCCGTCCCAGGCAAGCGCCAGCACCTGGGTGTTTACGATCGCCCGGAACAAGCGCATCGACATGGTGCGCCGGGAGCGCCGGCCGGAGATCGATCCCGACGATCCGGCGCTCAGACCAGAGGCCGAGCCGGCGGCCGATCGCGCCGTGGAAGCGGCACAGGACTCAGAGCGGCTGCGGACGGCGATGACCGTCCTGCCGGCCGAGCAACAGGAGATTTTGCGGCTTGCGTATTTCGAGGACCTGCCCCACAGCGCGATCGCGGAACGCTGCGACATGCCGCTCGGCACGGTCAAATCACGCATCCGCCTTGCGCTGACCAGGCTGCGCAAGACCTTGAAGGATAGTTGAGATGATGAGCCTAACGTCCAACCAGACCGCCAAGGCGCCGTCGCATCATATCGACGAGGCGCTGTTGATGGACTACGCCGCCGGCGCGACCAGCGAGCCCGAATCGCTGATCATCGCGACCCATCTGGCCCTCTGCCCGCAATGCCGCGACATGGTCCGACGCATGGAGGATGTCGGCGGCGCCCTGTTGGACGAGGTCGCGCCCGAGGCGGTGTCCGACGACGCCCTGGCCTCGGTGATGGCGCGGATCGAAGGCGAGGCGCCCCCCGCGCCGGTTGTCGAGCGCCCGGCGTTGGATGACGACGCGATCCGGGTGCCCGAGCCGCTGCGCAGCTATCTCGGCGGCGGGCTCGACAGCGTCAACTGGCAGCGCACCATGCGTGGCCTGCACGTCTTCGAGGTGCCGACCGGTCGGCCGGATTTGAAGACCCGGCTGCTGAAGATCAAGGCCGGCACGCCGATGCCCGAGCACACCCATCACGGCCAGGAATACACGCTGGTCCTGACCGGCGGCTATTCCGACGAGCGCGGCCATTTCGTGCGCGGCGACATCGACATCACCGACGACAGCGTGCAGCACACGCCCGTCGCCGATGCCGACGAGGACTGCATCTGCCTGACGGTGACCCAGGCGCCCCTGAAGCTGACCGGCCGCTTCGGCCGCCTGCTGAACCCGTTCGTGAAGTTCTGAGGCCGACGGCCGATCCGTCGTCCCGAAGGGCCGCGCATCCGTCGCGGCCCTTTCGCTTTGCCGTGGCGTACGGCGCCGCCTGCCCCGATACTCCCCTGCGCACGTGCAAGACGGGGAGGCGGAAATGACCGGCACGGTCGAGGCGAGGATCAAGCAGCTTGGCATCGAATTGCCGGAGCCCAGCACGCCGGGCGCGAATTACGTGCCCTTCATCCGCGACGGGAACACGCTGCTGATCACCGGCCAGCTCTCGCAATGGAACGGCGAGCGCCGCTTCATCGGCAAGGTGGGGCGGGAGTTCGACCTGGAGGCGGGCCGCGAGGCCGCCCGGCTGGCGGCGCTCAACGTCGTCGCCCATCTGCGCGCGGCCGTGGACGGTGACCTGGACCGGGTCGCGCAATGCCTGAGGATCGCGGTCTATGTGAATTGCGACCCGGATTTCCACGGCCAGTCCCAGGTGGCCAACGGCGCCTCCGACCTGTTCCTCGACCTGTTCGGCGAGGCCGGCCGCCACACTCGCATGGCCATCGGCGTCGCTGCCCTTCCCTACAACGTCGCCGCCGAGGTCGAAGGCGTCTTCAGCGTCCGGTAGCGGCCGCCGAGAGCGGGTGATCTGCTGACGCAGAGGTGGCAGCAGGCCGCCGCTACGCTCCCTCCTTGCCAGGGCGGAACCGGCCAATCTGGCCGGCCGCCGGCAAGGAGAAGCCGACGATGAGCAGCCACGTCCCGCGACAGGGCCGAACCGACATCCTGATCGCCTCGTCCCGGGAGGCGATCTGGGAGATCCTCTCGAACCCGCAGCGCATCCCGGACTGGGCGCCGATGGTGCGATCGGTCGACACGCCGAAAGGCCAGCGCGAAAGCGTCGGCGCCGTCAGGCGGTGCCGGGTCGACATGAATGGCCGCCCCGGCGAGGTGGTCGAACGGTGCATCGTCTGCCGGCCAAACGAGACGCTGTCGCACATGCTGGTGCACGACACGGTCGGGTTCGGCCGGATGCTGTCGGATTTCGGGTTCACGTTTTCCCTGCAGCCGGCCGATGGCGGCGCGACACGGGTTGCCCTTGAGACCTACTACGCGCCCCGCGGCCTGTCCGGCAGGCTGGTCAATGCCGTGATGCTGCGTCGGAGGTTCGCCGGGCTCCGCCGGGCCATGCTGTCCAACCTGAAACGACTGGCCACCGGATCCTGACCCGGTTCAGTCCTCCGCCGGTGTCTTCCGCCTGAACTGCGGCGGGCCGTGCACGTGCGGGGCCAGTGGCTCGACCGGGCCGCCCGGGCGCTCCGGGCGCGGCGCGAAGCGGCCCAGGCTGATCAGGCGGTCGTACATGACCAGCGCGCCGGCGAGTGACAGGTTGATCGAGAAGCGGGTCGGGATCTTCACGACGTGGCTGCAGCGGGCGACCAGCTCGGGTGACAGGCCGCCGCGCTCCGGCCCCAGCACATAGGCCGCGCGGCGCGGGTGGCGGAAGCTGGGCAGGTCCACCGACTCGTCCATCAGCTCGATGCCGACAAGGTCGCAGCCCTTCGGCACGTCCAGCGAGGCGACGTCGGGATAGGTGTAGAGCGGCAGGTTCTTCGCGGTCTCCGAGGTGTCTGAGGCCCGGAAGGCGTCGATATCGGTGACCGGCGCGATGGTGAAGACGAAGCTGGCCCCGAAGGCGTGCGCCGTGCGCATCACCGCGCCGACATTGGCCGGCTTGCTGATCCCCTCCACGCCGATCGCGAAATAGCCACGCAAATCCGTCTCCCCCGCTGCCCGGCGCGGAACCTTGCACCGGCCGATGCGGCGGGGCAAGGTGCCGTCTCTTCGCGAACGGATTTGCGCCATGGCACAACCGGCCGATCTGACATCCCCCGGGACCCGGCCCCAAGACGACGACCCCATCCTGGTCGAGGTGACGCGCGGCCCGGTGCCGGAGAGCCGGCATCGCGGCGTAGCGGCGATCGTCGATGCCACGGGCAACGTGCTGTCCCATTGGGGCGACTTCGAGCGGCCGGTCTATCCGCGCTCTGCGATCAAGGCATTGCAGGCGATCGCGCTGGTGGAGTCCGGGGCGGCGGACGCCTTCGACGTCAGCGACGAGGAACTGGCCCTGGCCTGCGCCTCCCATGGCGGCGAGCCGGGCCACACCGAGCGCGTCGCCGCCTGGCTGGCGCGCATCGGCTGTTCGGTGGACGATCTGGAATGCGGCCCGCAGGTGCCGACCTACGCACCGGCGGCCGAGGCGATCGTGCGGGCCGGGATGCAGCCGACGCCGCTGCACAACAACTGCTCCGGCAAGCATACCGGCTTCCTGGCCACGGCCAGGCACCTCGGCGAGCCGACCCGGGACTACCGCCTGTTCACCCATCCGGTGCAGCAGCGCATCCTGGGCATCCTGGAGCAGATGACCGGGCAGGAGCTCGGGGACGCGCCGCGCGGGCTGGACGGCTGCTCGATCCCGACCATCGCCGTTCCCGTCGGCGCCCTGGCCCTGGCCATGGCCCGCATGGCCGATCCGAAGAACCTGCCGGAGCGGCGCATCGACGCGGTGCTGCGCATCCGCCGGGCCTGGGGCGGGCATCCGTTCTACGTCGCCGGGACCGGCCGCTTCGACACCGCCCTGATGGAGGCGACCGGCGGCAAAGTGCTGGTGAAGACCGGCGCGGAGGGCGTCTATTGCGCCTGCCTGCCGAAACAAGGCCTGGGGATCGCGCTGAAGATCGACGATGGCGCAGGCCGCGCCGCGGAGGTGGCCATCGCCGCCCTGCTGGACCATGTCGGGGCGCTCGACGACAAGGTCCGCAAGGCGCTGTCCGAGCAGCTTCGGCCGCCGGTCCAATCACGGCGGGGCTTCGAGGCCGGCGAGATCCGGCCGGCCGACGGGTTCCCGGAATGAGCGACCGGGTTCGCGACCAGTACGAGGCCTACCCCTACCCGGCGCGCGACCCGCGGGATGAGCTGAAGCGGCTGATCACCGGCTCCCCAAGCAATCTCGACGAGCTGAACCACTACGTCTTCGCCGGCGGGCTCGACGTCTCCGCGCCGTTCCGCGTGCTGGTGGCCGGCGGCGGCACCGGCGACGCGCTGATCATGCTGGCGCAGAACTGCGCCGATGCCGGGGTTCCGGCGGAGTTCACCTATCTCGACCTCTCAGCGGCCTCCCGCGCCGTGGCCGAGGCGCGGGCGGAGATCCGCGGCCTGAAATCGATCCGCTTCCTGACCGGGTCGCTGCTGGAGGTCGGGTCGCTGGCGCCCGGCCCTTACGATTACATCGATTGCTGCGGCGTGCTGCACCACCTGCCCGACCCGGATGCAGGGCTGGCGGCGCTGGCCGCCCAACTGGCGCCGACCGGCGGCATGGGGCTGATGGTCTATGGCGCCTATGGCCGGACCGGCGTCTACCCGATGCAGAGCGCGCTGCGCCGGCTGGGTGGGGACATGCCGGATCGCGATCGGGTCGCGCTGGCCAGGCGGGTGCTGGCGGCGCTGCCGGAGACCAACTGGTTCCGCCGCAACCCGCTGCTGCAGGATCACAAGACCAGCGATGCCGGCCTGTACGACCTGCTGCTGCACAGCCAGGACCGCGCCTACACCGTGCCGGAGCTGGCCGCCCTGACCGCGGGCGCCGGGCTGGCCATCACCGGGCTGGTCCAGCCGCTGCGGTACGACCCCGCCGTCTATCTGCACGACCCGCGGGTGCGCCGGGCGATCGAGCCGCTGGCGCCGCTGGAGCGTGCCGCCCTGGCGGAGGAGGTCTCCGGGGTCGTCAAGACCCACACCTTTTACGCCGTGCCCGAGGCCCGGGCCGCGCAGGCGCGCGCGACAGCGGACCGGCCGGCGATGGTCCCGGTGCTGCGCGACCGCGACGGCCCGGAGGTGGCGCGCGGGCTGAAGCCGGGCAAGGGCATCTCGATGAAGATGCCAGGACTTTCCGGTCCGCTGCCCCTGCCGCCGCTCGCCGGCGCCATGCTGTCGCGCATCGACGGGGTCCGGTCGCTGGACGCGCTGCACCGCGACATCGCGCAGGCCGGCGGCAGCGGCCTGGCCTGGGAGGCGTTCAAGCGCCAGTTCGACCAGCTGTTCTGGACCATGAACGGCGTCGGCAAGCTGTTCCTGCGCGATCCGGGGACCGGCGCATAGCGAGCGCCAGCACAGCGTCCTCTCCCTCCCCAACGGCCTTGCACCAGCAATCCCAGTGCCTTAGGCTATCAGTTGAATTTTATCTGTATTTTACCCGCACAGTCTTCGCCACTCCGGAGAGCCGCCCATGGCCGTAGTCTATCTGACGTTCGACGACGGGCCGCTGGGCGGCACCGACGACGTCATCGCGGTGCTGAACAATAAGCGGGTCAAGGGCACGCTGTTCCTGGTGGGCGACCATGTGTCGAGCGACTGGCGGCGGGGGCTGCTCGACGCCGCCCATAGCAGCGAGTTCATCGAGGTCGCCAATCACAGCTCCACCCATGCCGGCGGCGAGTATCGCGACTATTACGGCAATCCACGCGGCGTGCTGGAGGGCTTCCAGAGGGCCACCGGGACCCTGCGCATCACCCAACGGCCGATCCCGGCGCGGCTGCCCGGCCGCAACACCTGGCGGGTCGGCAGCATCGTGCACAACGACCCGACCAATGGCGGCGACAGCGGCGGCGCGGCCGACCTGCTGGCCGGGGCCGGATACCGGGTCTATGGCTGGGACGTGGAATGGCAGGCGTCCCGAGGCCGGCCTGTGGGCACGGCCGACACCGTGGTGCAGCGCATCGACCGGATGGCCGCCGCCGGGTCGGTGAAGAAGGCCGGCCATGTGGTGCTGCTGGCCCACGACGTGCAGTTCCGCGCCTCCAACCACGATCGCGGCAAGCTGGAGCGGCTGATCGACCTGCTGCGGGCCGCCGGGCACAGCTTTGCCTTTATTTCCGACTTTGATGGCACTCCGGGCGGCTGACCGGCCGCACGGCAGATCAAGACCGGAGTCCCATGGCGGCAAGGCTGGCAACGGCAGCGGTTCTTGCGGCGCTGGTCGCCGCGCCCACGGCGATGGCGGAGACCTGCGTGCCACCGCCGGACCGCTTCGACTATGCCGGCTATTTCCCTGAGGTCGAACTCGTCGCCTCGGAGATCGCGACGCTTCCCGGCAATACGATCATCCTGGGCGGCCAGTATCACGATGGGGCACAGACCGTGCACCCGGCCCTCCTGGTCAAGGGCGAGACCGACAGCGATTGGACGGAGATACCGCTCGCCTTTGCCGGTGCGGCGATTGGGCATCTCACGACGATCGGAACGGACTCCGCTTGGGCGGTCGTGGAATTCCGTGTGGAGGGGCTGCAACTCGCCCAGGCGATCTTGCGCAGCCGCGATGGCGGCCGGACCTGGTGCGCTCTGTCGCTGAGGGGGATGACGACCCTAAGTGCCACGGAGTCGCTGCGGTTCTTCGACCGCGACCACGGCCTTATCGTCTTCAGCGACGCGCCGTTCGGTCAGGAATGGGCGGCCTACCAGACGTCCGATGGCGGCGACAGCTGGGAGCCCGTGTGGGACACCAACCCGGCGCCGCCGGCATCCGTCGAATCCGATTTCGCCTATCCGCAAGACCCGCCACCACCGCACGCGCCGACATGGCGGCGGGATGCGGACCTGAACCGGATTTCCGGGCTGCTACGGGTGAGGACCGAAATCCTGAGCGTGGTGATCGAGCGGCTCGATTTCGCGCAAGGCCCCGACTGGGTCGAGGTCGAGCGACTGGAGCGCTACCAGCCGACCGCGGATCTCGCGGCCGGCCGGTAGTTGAGGTCTCAGACCCGCCAGAAGGGCTTGGCGGTCTCGATGTCGCGGGTGCGGCCGTCGATCCCGATGTCGCGGAGCTGATGCGCGTCCATCCGGGCGAGCTGCCGCCGGCTGCGGGCGCGGAACTGCCAGTCCCAGACGACGGCCAGCGCGCGGTTGGCCAGGAAGAGGACGGAGTTGGCCAGGTCCGGTGCGGCGTGGCCACGGGTCGAGTTGTGCAGTCCAGCCATATTCGTATACCTTATCTCTATGACAGCCGTTCCACGGGCCGTCGGGTTGCGATAACTGTATGATGTATTTGATAAGATCGTGGTTTCGTCGGCCATTCTCAATGGATCATTTCTCATGCCCGACATTAGAAATTCTCATTCCGAGGGACTGATCTGACATGGCGCGGCTGCCGACCCTGAACGCGCTGAGGGCCTTCGAGGCGGCCGGGCGGCACCTGTCCTTCACCCGGGCGGCGGAGGAGCTGCACGTCACCCAGGCGGCGATCAGCCACCAGATCAAGTCGCTGGAGGAGCAGCTCGGCATCCGCATGTTCCGGCGCGGCCCGCGCGGCCTGTTGCTGACCGATGCCGGCCAGGCCTACCTGCCGGAAGTGCGCGAGGCCTTCCAGAAGCTGACCGCGGCGACGGACCGGCTGCTGGAGGATGACGCGCGCGGCGCCATCACGGTCAGCGTACTGCCCTCCTTCGCGGCGCGCTGGCTGGTGCCGCGCCTGTCCCGGTTCCGCGAGGACCATCCGGACATCGAGGTGCGGGTCTCCGCCGATGACCGGCTCGCGGATTTCGACCGCGACGATGTGGACGTGGCGATCCGCTACGGCCGCGGCGACTATCCCGGCCTGCACGCCGACCGCTTCCTGACCGAGGAGCTGTTCCCGGTCTGCAGCCCGGCGCTGTTGCAGCGGCTGCCGCTGGACCGGCCCGAACAGCTTGGCGACCACACCCTGCTGCATGACGACATGCGCATGGACTGGTCGATGTGGCTGCTGGCCGCCGGCGTGGAAGGGGTCGACCCGCGCCGCGGCCCGTCCTTCAATGATTCCAGCATGGTGTTGCAGGCCGCCGTCGACGGCCAGGGCGTGGCGCTGGGCCGCAGCGCCCTGGCGCTGGACGACCTGGCGGCCGGCCGGCTGGTCCGGCCCTTCGATTTCGCCCTGCCGGCGGAATACGCCTATTACATCCTGTGCCCGGAACGCACCGCCAACCGGCCGAACATCAAGACCTTCCGCGAATGGCTGCTGGCCCAGTCGGCGCCGGACGACAACGACGGCTGAAGGACGCTAGCGGTCGCCGGCCGCGTCCGGCCGGGGTATCGTCGCCATCGCCACCCTGTCGCCGAGGAGTCGATGCGATGACCATGGCCGCCGCGGGCCCGACGCTGCGGACCGCCGCCGGAAGCGGTCCGTCCGGGCTGGATACCACCTTCCGCGACGAAGAGCTGGAGGGCCTCCGGCTTGCCACGCGCGGCCGCGTCATCTCGCTCTCGGTCGTGGCCGTGCTGCTGTTCCTGCTCGCCCCGCCGCCGGAGGTCTTCTACTACCACGGCGCCCTGGTGCTGTTCGTGGCGATCGGTCTCGCCGACTACCGGGTGGCGCGCACGTCCTGGGGCCGGCCCTGGCATCGGTTCGTCTTCATCGCGCTCGACTTCGCGCTGATGACCTTCATCTTCGTGGTGCCGAACCCGCTCGATGTCCTGCCATCGGCGCCGCAGATGCAGCTGCGGCCCGGCAACTCCATCTATTTCTTCATGATCCTCGCGGGCTATGCGTTCAGCTTCAACCCGCGCCTGATGATCTGGGCGGGGCTTGCCGCCGCCAGCTGCTGGATCGTCGGCACCCTGTCGATCATCCTGCGGCCGGACACGCTGACCTGGTTCGACGCCACGCTGTCGGAGATCGTCGGCAACCCGGAGGAGTCGCTGGCCGAATATCTCGATCCCCGCTTCGTCGACGTGAATGTCGTCATCCAGGAAGTGGCCGTCATGCTGATCGTCGCCGGCATCCTGGCCGGCGTCGCGGCGCGGTCGCGGCGGCTGGTCCGCCGCCAGGTCTCCGCGGCCCGGGAGCGGGCCAATCTGGCGCGCTATTTCTCGCCCAACATGGTCGACCAGCTGGCCCGGTCCGACCAGCCGCTGGGCGATGTGCGGGCCCAGCCCGTGGCGGTGCTGTTCGCCGACATCGTCGGGTTCACCCGGTTGTCGGAATCGATGACGCCGGAGGCGGTGATCGCGCTGCTGCGCGGCTGCCACGGTCGGCTGAGCCGCGCCGTGTTCCGCCACAACGGCACCATCGACAAATATATCGGCGACGCCATCATGGCGACGTTCGGAACGCCGCGCGCCGGGCCCTCCGACGCCAGCGACGCGCTGGCCTGCGCCCGCGACATGGCCGAGACGATCGCCGAGTGGAACCGGGAGCGCGCCTCGTCCGGCGAGCCGCCGATCGCGCTGGGCATCGGACTGCACTACGGAGCGGCGGTGCTGGGCGATATCGGCGGCGAGGGTCGCCTGGAATACACCGTCGTCGGTGACGCGGTGAACGTGGCCAGCCGACTGGAGGCGCTGACCCGCAGCCTGGACGCCGCCATCATCGCCAGCGACCCGCTGGCCCAGCGGGTACACGAGGAAACCGGCGACGCGCCGCTGGAAGGCTTCGTCGCCGGCTCCCCGCAAGCCCTGCGCAACCGCATCGAACCCATGGGCGTCTGGATGCTGCCGGTGCAGGGCTGAATTCTGGATTGCGTTGATTTGCCCCTCTCCCCTTGCGGGAGAGGGAGGGACCCGACGCGAAGCGTTGGGAGGGTGAGGGGTCTAACGAACAATCATGTGCGCGGCGGACGCCGCGCGACCCCTCACCCGGATCGCGACGCGATCCGACCTCTCCCGCAAGGGGAGAGGTGCTGATTGCCCTGACTTCACTAGTCCGCGCGCTTGCGTTCGATCGCGGCGGCGGCGATGACGGCGCTGAGCAGGGACAGCACGGCGGCGGTGATCATGGCGAGGCGGAAGCCGTCGACGAAGGAGTCGTCGATGGCGCGGACGAGGGCGTCGCGGACCGCCATGTCCAGTCCGGCCGGCGGTTCGGCGCCCGCAAGGTTGATGCGCTGGGCGTCGAATTCCGACCGTGCAGCGGCCGGGATCGGAATCTCCGAAAGGCGGTCATCCAGCCCGGCGTTGAAGCTGCCGGCGACGAGGATGCCCATCACCGCGATGGCGAGCAGGCCGGCGATGCGGGAGACCGCGTTGTTGATCGCCGAGGCGATGCCGGCGCGGCGGGTCTCCACCGCCCCCATCACCACCGTCGTCAGCGGCGCCACGCTGACCGCCATGCCGAAGCCCAGCACGGTGATCGCCGGGAAGAAGGTGGTCCAGTAGCTGCCATCGGTGCCGGGCAGGGTGAACAGGGCGAAGCCGGCGGCGGCGATCGCGGGGCCGATGATCAGCGGCAGCCGGCCGCCATGCCGGCTGACCAAATCGCCGGACCAGCGCGACAGGGTCGACACGATCAGGATCAGCGGCAACATCGCCGCACCGGCGGCGGCGCTGGAATAGCCATGCACCTGCACCAGGTTGAACGGCAGGAAGAACAGCGCCCCGCTGAGCGCCGCGTAGAGCAGCAGGGTGATCAAATTGGCGCCGCTGAAGCTGCGCGACTGGAACAGGTCGAGCGGCATCATCGGCGCCGCGCTGCGCGCCTGCACCGCCACGAACCCGGCCAGCGCGGCGGCCCCCGCCACCAGGGTCAACAAGACGACCGGCGCGGTAAACCCGACGAGGCCCGCTTCAATCAGACCGTAGATCACGAGGCCAAGCCCGACCGTGCAGAGCAGCGCGCCCGGCCAGTCGAGCGTCGCCGGCGCCGACTCGTCGCGGCTCTCCGGCACCCGGGCATAGAGGATCCAGACCACGGCGATGGCCGGCGGCACGTTGATGAAGAAGATCCAGCGCCACGAGACGGCGTCCACCAGCCAGCCGCCTAGGACCGGCCCGAAGGCCATGGCCAGCGCCGTCGCCGCCGACCAGATGCCGAAGGCGCGGCCGCGCTGCTCCTCGCTGAAGGTGGCGCTGATCATCGACAGGCTGCCCGGCACCAGCATGGCGCCGCCGATGCCCTGGGCGGCCCGGGCGATGATCAACTGGCCGGCATCCGGCGCCAACCCGCACCAGACCGAGGTCACCGCGAACACGACGGTGCCGATGGCGAACAGCCGGCGGCGCCCGTAGCGGTCGCCGAGCGCGCCGCCGACCAGGATCAGCGAGGCCAGCAGCAGCATGTAGGACTCGACCACCCATTGCAGCTCGGCGACACCGGCGCCCAGCTCCCGCTGCAATGCCGGCAGCGCCACATTGACCACCGTGCCGTCGATGAAGGCCATGCTGGAGCCGGTGACCGAGGCCGCCAGCACCCAACGCCCGGTAATCGCGGCACAGGGCGGCGGGCAGGGCGCCGACTGGATGATCGCGTCTTCGCAGGGCGGATTGGAAATATGCGACATCGCTGCGGTCCCTCAAGCGCCCTTGCGGCGGCGGCCGTAATTGAGCTGGGTGCCGATCCGCCGGAAGCCAAGGGCGCCGTATAGGCCCTCGGCGATTTCATCATCGGCGGACAGCCAGGCCGGCGCGCCGGTGTGCTCGAAATACCCGTCCAGCAGCCGGCCGCACAAATCGGCGGCGTAGCCGTGGCGGCGATAGGCGGGCAGGGTGCCGACGCCGGCCAGCTCCGCGGCACCGCCGCCGATCATCAGTACCGCGCCGCAGCAGGCCTTGCCGCCGACCTCGCCGATCGCCGCGATCATGCTGCCATCCGCAAGTCCGGATTCCAGGATCGGCCGCCAGCCGGTCGGGCCGGAATCGATGCGGACCCCGAAGGCGTCGCCCTGGACCGCCATGAACCGCTCCACCGCGACCGTATTGCCGGACTCGACCAGCATCATCTCCAGCCCGGTGCGGCGCGGCGCCCGGAAGGCGTCGGGTGCGGCCACCATCACCGGCGCGCTCTTGTCCCGGCCGATGGCGGCCATGTCCAGCGCGGCCGGCAGGTTCGGGAACAGCTCGGCGAAGAACTCCAGCCGTAGGCGCCGATCCTGCTCGGAGAAATGCTGCGAAAGCCGCGCCAGGGGCTCGGTCCAGCCGGTGGCCGGCCGCCCGTCGGCGTCCCGCGGCGGCGGCCTCGGCACGGCGAAGCTCATGAAATAGTCGCGGCTGCCCGGCGACAGGAAGGCCTCGAAATCGCTTACGGTGCTGGCGCTGCGACCACGGCGGCCGACGGCGATGACATTCCCCGCCATGCGGCCGAGCAGGCCAAGGTCGACCGCCGCCATGGCCCCTACTTCAGGGCGGGCACCAGCCGCTCCATCGCCCGCCGCAACAGATCATGCGAGCCGCCGAAGCAGATGCGCAAATAGCCTTCGCCGCCGGGGCCGAAGGCGCTGCCCGGGGCCAGGCCGACATTGGCGTCGTCGATCAGACGGATGGCCAGGGCCCGGCTGTCCGGCTCGCCATCGACGGAGAAGAAGACGTAGAAGGCGCCGGTCGGGCGGTGGAAGCGCACCCGCGGCAATTCGGCGAGCGCGTCGCAGACGATGTCGCGGCCGACCCGGCAGCTCTCGCGCAGCGCCGCCACGGTCTCGTCGCTGTTGATCGCCGCGATGGCGCCGAACTGCAGGAAGCTGGCGACGCCGGAGGTGTTGAACTGGATCAGGTTCTCGAAGACCTGCCCCAACTGCTCCGACGCCACGATCCAGCCGATCCGCCAGCCGGTCATGTGCCAGTTCTTCGAGAAGGTGTTGACCACCAGCAGCTTCTCGTCCGCCTCCATGATCTGGAGGAAGGACGGCGCGTGGTCGGCCTCGTAGGTCAGCCGGCCATAGACCTCGTCGGAGACGATCCACAAATCGCGCTCGCGGGCGAAGTCGCGGATGCGGATCATGTCCTCGCGGCTGAGGGTCCAGCCGGTCGGGTTGCCCGGGGAGTTGATGAAGATCGCCTTGGTGCGCGGGCCGCAGGCCTCGAACAGCCGCTGCAGGTCGAGCGTCCAACCCGCGTCGGTCAGGGTCATGGCCACCGGCTTCGCAATGCCGCCGACCACCTGCACCGCCTCGAAGATGTTCGGCCAGACCGGCGAGACCATGGCCACTTCGTCGCCGGCATCGATGATCGCCTGCAGCGACACGAGGATCGCGCCCATGCCGCCGACGGTGACGAAGATGCGCTCGGCATCGACGGTCGTGCCGTAGGCCCGGTTCAGGTAATCGGCGATGCCCTGGCGCAGGGGCGGGATACCGCGCTGCCAGGTGTAGAAGGTCTCGCCGTCCAGCAACGCCTTGTGTGCCGCCTCGCCGATGAAGGGCGGCGTGGGCTGGTCGCCCTCGCCGATCCACAGCTGCAACAGGCCGGGCTTCTCGCGGCCATAATTGACGACCTCGACGATGCCGCTTTCCGGCAATCCTGAGATCGCCGGCCGCAGGCTCTGCATCAGATCCGGCGTCACAACGCGGTTGTCCATCGGTCGTTCTATCCCTGCCCGTGCCCGGCCGGCGAGAGTATCAGCCGGGCCGTCGGGCGGTAAGGGGCGAATTGTGTGGCGACAAACGGTGCGGCTATCGGGCCAGGCGCCAGACGGCCAGGGCGCCGGCGGCCAGCGCCAGGGCGCCGTGGAGCTGCGGGCTTCGCGGCTTCAGGCCGTGGGCGATGCGCACGAAATGCTCGCAGTTGAAGCTGAGCGCGTCGTAGCGGCGGCCGATCATGCGCCGGGCGCGATGGGCCACCTCCTCGCCCGGCATCTTGCTCATCCGCTTGTGGATGCGGAAGGCGCGGCCGCCGGCGAAATCGGCCAGGGTCTCCTCGCGCACGCCGCGATGGGAATAGGAGTTGGAGATCACCGCCGGCATGCCGTCGATGCGCTGGTCGGTGACGATCCCGACATGCTCGATCACCCCGGCCCGCACGCCGATCACGGTCCCGGCCGGAAGAGAGACGTCGCGGTAATCCATCCTCGGCGCTCCTCTCTGGTTCCTGCGCTGTCCATTCTAGATGGGGCCGGCGGCGGCCGGGATCAATTTTGGGCTCGCTACTCCCGCAGCTCCGGCAAATCCTCGTAGAGCTTCAGCGCCGCCGGGTTGGCCAGGGCCTCCTGGTTCTTCACCGGGCGGCCGTGGACCACGTCGCGCACGGCAAGCTCGGTGATCTTGCCGGACTTGGTGCGCGGGATGTCCTCGATCTGGACCACCTTGGCCGGTACGTGGCGGGGCGAGGCGCCGGAGCGGATGCGGGTCTTGATGGTCTTGACCAGGTCCTCGTCCAGGGTGAGGCCGTCGCGCAGGCGCACAAACAGGACAACCCGGACGTCGTTGTCCCAGTCCTGGCCGATCACCAGCGCCTCGATCACCGCGTCCAGCGCCTCGACCTGGCGGTAGATCTCCGCCGTGCCGATGCGCACCCCGCCCGGGTTTAGGGTCGCGTCCGAGCGGCCGTAGAAGACGAGACCGCCATGGTCGGTCAGCTCTACGAAATCGCCATGGCACCAGGTGTTGGCGAAGCGGTCGAAATAGGCGTCGTGGTATTTGCGGCCATCCGCGTCGCCCCAGAAGCCGAGCGGCATGGGCGGGAAGGGGCGGGTACAGACGAGCTCGCCCTTCTCGCCGCGCACCGGCCGGCCGTCATCGTCGAACACTTCCACCGCCATACCGAGGCCGCGGCACTGGACCTCGCCGCGCCACACCGGGCCGGTGGGGTTGCCGAGCGCGAAGCAGGAAATCAGGTCGGTGCCGCCAGACATGGAGGAGAGCTGGATGTCGGATTTCACGACCTCGTAGATGTAGTCGAAGCCTTCCGGCACCAGGGTCGAGCCGGTCGAGGTCAGGGCGCGCAGGCTGTCGAGCTTGTGCGTGTCGATGGGGCGGTAGCCCTGCTTGGCCAGCGCGTCGATGTATTTCGCCGAGGTGCCGAACAGGGTCATCGCCTCCGCGTCGGCGTAGTCGAACAGGATGTTGCCGTCGGGATAGAAGGGCGAGCCGTCATAGAGCAGCAGCGTCGCCTCGGACGCGAGCGCCGAGACCAGCCAGTTCCACATCATCCAGCCGCAGGTGGTGAAGTAGAACACCCGGTCGCCGCGCCGGATGTCGCAATGCAGCCGCTGCTCCTTCAGATGCTGCAGCAGGGCGCCGCCGGCACCGTGCACGATGCATTTCGGCACGCCCGTGGTGCCGCTGGAGAACATGATGTAGAGCGGCGCGTTGAAATCCTGGCGGTGGAAGTCAATCTCGCCCGCCGCGAAGGGCGCGATGTAGTCGCCCAGCACGATGCTGTTGGGCACCCGCGCGACATCCGGCCGTTCGGTGACATAGGGGATGAGCACGGTGCGCCGGACCGACGGCATGGCGGCCTGGATCTCGGCGAGCTTGCCCAGGCTGTCCAAGGTCTTGCCGTTGTAGAAATAGCCGTCGGCGGCGACCAGCACCTTGGGCTCGATCTGCCCGAACCGGTCCAGCACGCCCTGGACGCCGAAATCCGGCGAGGCCGAGGACCAGACGGCGCCCAGCGAGGCGGTGGCCAGCATGGCGATGATCGCCTCGGGCATGTTCGGCACATAGCCGGCGACCCTGTCGCCGGGGCCCACGCCCTCCGCCTTGAGCGCCTGCGACAGGCGGCTGACCGTATCGTAGAGCTCGGCATAGGTGAGCCGGCGACGCACCGTGTCCTCGCCCCAGAACACGATCGCGTCGGCATCGTCCCGGCGCCGCAACAGGTTCTCCGCGTAGTTCAGCTTCGCATCGGGGAAGAAGCGGGCGCCGGGCATCTTGCCGCCATCGATCAGAATCCGCTCGCCGCGGGTCTCGGCGATGACCCCGCATTCGTCCCAGAGCGTCGTCCAGAAGGCCTCCAGATTGCCGATCGACCAGTCGTGAAGGGCTTCATAGTCGGGCAGGTCGACACCGTGCTGCGCGGCAACGCGGTCCTTGAACGCGGTCAGATTGGCGGCGGCGACACGGTCCGGCGACGGCGTCCACAACGGTGACGACATGCGCGCACTCCTTCGGCTGGGCGGCGGTCGGCGGGGGCACGATAGATCTGAGCCAGCCTAGCCAACCGCGCAACACACGCAACAACCACGTCCGCGTGACGGGGCCGTCAGGGCGTCAGGGCGCCCGGGCGGTCAGGGTCCAGACCCGATGGGGGACCGCGAGTGGTTCCTCAAGGAAATCGGCGGCCAGCATCGCGGCATGCTCGGCATCGAAGGCGGCGACGGCGTCCGGCGGCAGCGAGGCCGCGACCCCGGCACTGGCACGGATGCGCCCGCGCCAACCAGCATGGTCGTAAGCCACGGGGATGTCGAAGGAGAAGGTCTCGATGTCGCCGAACCTGGCCGCCGCCACGGGGCCGGCACACTCGGAGTGAAACCCGTCGCCGCCCGCGAAGGCCCAGCCGGGATTGTGCTTCAGGATCAGCCGTTCGGTCGCCTCGACCACATTGCCCGGCAGCGGCAGCCAGTCGAAATGGCCGATCACCAGCCGGCCGCCGGGGACAAGCACCCGCCGGATCTCGGCGGCGGCGCGATCGCCGTCGAACCAGTGCCAGCACTGCCCGGCCGTGACCACGTCGGCGGAGCCCGGCTTGAGTCCGGTCGCCTCCGCCCGACCTTCGACATAGCGCACTGAAACGCCGGCGGCCCGGTCCAGAGCTTCCGCCTCGGCCCGCAATGCCGACGACGGGTCAACGCCGATCACCGTGCAGCCCCGCAGCGCGAAGCCGCGTGCCACCGTCCCGGTGCCGGTGCCGAGGTCGGCCAGCCGGTCGCCGGCGCGCACCACGCCATCGGCCATCAGCCGGTCGAAGAACCGGTCCGGAAAGCCGGCACGGTGCCGCGCGTAATCACCGGCGGTGCGGCCGAAATCGATGGTCATCGGGGCGCCTCATCGTGCTCGGGCATCGCAGGGTAGCGCATTCTCCCAGGTCCGCTCTGCCCTCACCCGGCTCGCATTCGCTCGCCACCCTCTCCCAGGGGGAGAGGGTAATGAATGACGGCCGCGACAACCCTCTCCCTCTGGGAGAGGGTGGCGAGCGGACGCGAGCCGGGTGAGGGCGGGGCTGGACCATCCGCTCGCGGGGCTTCCGCCATTCCGCCCGCTGGCATTCCGCGAGGGAATGCGTATGGTGTCGGCGTCCAGGAACCGGGCCGAATCAGGAGGCCCCCATGGTCGATGTGATCGCCTTCGACGGCGACGACACGCTCTGGCACAACGAGACGCTGTTCTCGGTCACCCAGGAGAAATTCCGCGCCCTGCTGCGGCCCTATGTGGCCGAGGCGGATATCGACGGCTCGCTGCTGGCGACGGAGAAGCGCAACCTCGCCCTGTTCGGCTACGGCATCAAGGGCTTCACCCTGTCGATGATCGAGACGGCGATCGAGGTCTCCGAGCGGCGGGTCACGGCGGCGGAAATCCAAACGATCATCGATCACGGCAAGGCGATGCTGGACCATCCGGTCGAGCTGCTGGACGGCGTGGAGGAGGTCGTAGCATCCCTGCGCGACGTCTACCGGCTGATGCTGATCACCAAGGGCGATTTGTTCGACCAGGAGAGCAAGATCGCCCGGTCCGGCCTGGCCGAGCAGTTCTGGAAGATCGAGATCGTCTCGGAGAAGGACCCGGAGACCTATCGCCGCGTCCTGGCCAGCCACGACATCGACCCGGAGGCGTTCCTAATGGTCGGCAACTCGGTGCGGTCCGACATCCTGCCGGTGCTGGAGATCGGCGGCCGGGCCGTGCACATCCCCTATCACGTGACCTGGGAGCATGAGCACGCCGACCCGCTGGCCGCTGCCGCCAACAGCTTCCGCACCCTGGATAGCGTTTACGAACTGCCGACCATTCTGCGCGACATCGCCGCCGAGGCCTGACCGCGATCCGCTGTGACGTTTGGCGTGTCTGCAACCGGGCGCCGTGCTAGTAAGCCTGCGGGCCGGGGGATCACCGGCAGGGCTCTCGGGACCACCACCTGATGGACGATGCAACGCTGCAATCGCTGAAGGACGCCCTGGCGGCAACGCCGGACAATCAGCGTCTCCGGCTGGTGCTGGTCGGCGCCCTGCTCGACCGCGGCGACGCCGATGGCGCGTTCGATCTGGTGCGCGACATCGCGGCCAGTGATCTGACGTCGGAGGAGGACCGGCTGGCCGCCGCCCGCGCCTGCCTGGAGGCCGATGAGCCAGAACGCGGCCTGGATTTCGCCGGCGGCGACTCGCCGGAGGCCGGGATCTTGAGGGCCCGCTGCCTGCTGGCCCTGGAACGGGAGGCAGAGGGCCGGGACGCCTATACCGACGCGGTGGCGCGCAACCCGACGCTGGAAGACCGCGAGCTGCGCGCCCTGCTGTTCGCCAATGTCGCGGAATCCGCGGGACCGTCAGGGCCGCGGCTGCGGGTCATCTCCAATGACGACACCGATGCGGACGAGCTCGACCGGGTGCTGGAACCGGCGCAGCCGCGGGCAACTTTCGCCGATGTGGGCGGTCTGGACACGGTGAAGGAGCAGATCCGCCGCAAGATCATCCTGCCCTACCAGAAACCATCGCTGTTCAAGAGCTTCAAGAAGCGGCTGGGCGGCGGCATCCTGATGTACGGGCCACCGGGATGCGGCAAGACCCTGCTGGCCCGGGCGACCGCCGGCGAATGCGAGGCGGAATTCCTCAACGTCGCGATCTCCGACGTGCTGGACATGTATATCGGCGAGTCCGAACGCAAGCTGCACGCCCTGTTCCAGCGCGCCCGGACCAAGACCCCGAGCGTGCTGTTCTTCGACGAGCTCGAGGCGCTCGGCGGCAAGCGGCAGTATTCCCGCGAGGGCACCTCGTCCAAGCTGGTCAGCCAATTCCTGTCCGAGATGGACGGATTCGCCCAGGACAACAAGGGCGTGCTGGTGCTGGGCGCCACCAACGTGCCCTGGGCCGTCGACCCGGCCTTCCGCCGGCCGGGCCGGTTCGACCGGGTACAGTTCGTGCCGCCGCCGGACCGTCCGGCCCGTGAGACGATCCTGAGGCTGTTGCTGGCCGACCGCCCGCTGGCCAATACGATCGACACCGGCTTCCTGGTGAACCAGACCTCGGGCTTCTCCGGCGCCGATCTTGAGAACGTGGTGGAGACGGCCGCCGACCTGGCCATCGAGGCCTCGCTGGATGCGGGCGCGGAGGTGCCGCTGGACGACACGCTGCTGCGCCGCGCCCTGAAGGAGGTCAAGCCGACCACGGTGGAATGGCTCAGCACGGCGCGTAACTACGCCCGCTACGCCAACGAGGCGGGGCAGTATGACGATGTCCTCGCCTTCCTCGACAAGCACGGGAAGTCCTGATGCCCGGCGCCACCTATCGCATCATCGACGAGCCGGCCCCCAGCGGGCTGGCGAAGTTCGCCGTCAATCCGGTCTGGCCGTTCTTCGCGCTGATGTTCGCCGGCGCCTGGCTGGCCTACCCCTGGTGGATCCTGAACGGCTTCGCCACCGGCAGCCCGAGCCGGTTCAAGACCATCGGTCTGGTGGTCGCCGCGGTGCTGGGCACCGGAATCCTGCTGGCCGCATTCAGCTTCCTCGCGGGCAATCTCGTGATCACCCACAGCAACGCGCCCTATGTCTCGCTGGTCTTCCCGGTGTTCAAGATCGCCATGGGCTATTGGCTCTACGTGACCCAGTCCCAGACCTTCGAGATCTACGAGTACTATGGCGGCCTGGTGAAGAACGGCATGCCCTTCGTCTTCATCGGCTACCTGCTGCGCCGGCCGCTGTTGGAATTCCTGCCCTCGGGCAGCCTCCAGGTCCTGGTGTCTTAAGATGAACGGCGACCACGCAGACCGGCTGATGGAACAGGCGCTGATCCATTTCCGCCACGGCAACGTCCCGGCGGCGATCGAGACCCTGCGCCACTGCCTGAGCCTGGACCCGGACTGGGCCATGGCGCATGCCCTGCTGGCGACCTGCCTCTACAACCAGAAACGCCTCCACGCCGCCGGCCACGAGGCCATGCTGGCGCTGGCCGCCGACCCGACGGAGCCCTTCGCGCACATGGCGGCGGCGCTGGTCGCCTTCGGCAAGCGCGAGTTCCGCACCGCCTGGCGCCATCTGGAGGAAGTCCTGGCGGCCAATCCCGAGCATGTCGAGGCCTACCTGCTGCTGGCCGAGATCGCACGGGCGACCCGTCGGCACCAGGAGATCCTGCCGATTTTGGAGACGGCGCTGGGCTATGAGCCGGACAACCCGGAGGTATTGGCGGCTCTGGGCGAGCATCACCGCGGCAACGGCAATCGCGAGGCCGCCGACGCGCTGGCGCGCCAGGCGCTGGGGCTGAACGCGCAATCGGTGAGCGCGCTTGTGCTCATGGGCCGTCTTGCGCTGGATCGCGGCGACATCCAGGACGCCCGCTCCCACGCCGTCTCGGCGCTCTGCCAGGATCCCAACGATATTGGCGCGCTTTACCTGCTGGTCGCGGTCAAGACCCGGCAGAGCCTGCTCTTCGGGCTGTGGTGGCGCTACCATTCCTGGCTGGAGAAGATGGGCACCACGCGGGCGATCCTGGTGCTGCTGCTGGCCTTCGTCGGCTATCGGATCGGCACCGTCTATGCCACCGAGACCGACGCGCCCTTCCTGGCGCTGGGCATGAGCCTGGTGTGGATCGGATTTGCGATCTACACCTGGGTCGGGCCGGCCATCTTTAACAAGCAGCTCAAGAAAGAGCTGGAGACCGTCCAGCTTGCGCAGACCTTCTGACGGTCCGGCCACACCGTCCTAGTAACGCATGCTCTCCACGACCCGACCGGCGATGGCGGCGTCAACGGTGAACAGCTCCTGCGGTTGACCGATGCCCCGCAGGCGGTGACGGCCGACAGACCGAAACTCCGCCGCGGCCCCGGCCCCTTCGACAAAGGCACCGGAGATCAGCAAGGGGCAGTCCAGGGCGCCGCACAAGGCTTCCATGCGGCTGGCGGCATTGACCGCCGGGCCGATGACGGTGAAGTCCAGCCGCCGGGTCGAGCCGACATTGCCGTACAGCACGTCGCCCAGATGCAGGGCGATGCCGAGCGTCATCACCGGCTGACCGTCCGCCGATCTCTGTGCGTTCAATGAAGCGTTCGCCTCGAAGGCCTGTGCCGCCGCCGCCAGGGCCTGGGCGCAGGCCGGCGCGGGACCGTCCTCGCCCAGCGCGAAAGTCGCCAGCAGGCCGTCGCCGAGGAACTTCAGCACCTGACCGCCATTGGCGTCGACCGGGTCGGCCAGCGCCGCCAGATAGGCGTTGAGCATCGGCACCAGCGCGGCGCGATCGACTGTGTCGGACAGAGCGGTAAAGCCGCGCAGATCGGCGAACAGGATCGCCGAGTCGATCACCTGGACATGGCCGCGACGGATCTCGCCATCGAGGACCCGGGCGCCGGCATCCGGCCCCAGATAGGTCGCCATCACGGTCTGGGCGATCTCGACATCCAGGGCCGTCCGGACCGCGAGGCCGAAGGCCGGCTGCACCTGCTTCAGCGCGGCGATGTCGGCCTCGGTAAAGCCGCCCGGCCGGTCCGTCACCCAGGAGGCGAGCATGCCGGCCTTGGCGGGCATCCCGGCCTTCACCTGCGACGGCGCGCCCCCGCCGAAACCGAACAGAGACCCCTGCGCCATGTAGTCGGTGCCGCCCATCTCGCGGAACTCGCCAAGGACCGGATAGGTCGCGACATCGGTGGTGTCGTCGAGGCGGTGCCGAATAAATCCTGTTTCACCGCGAACGAGCGGCTGCAACGGGCTCTGCTGCCAAATCGGACGCTGGTCGGTGTCGTGCTCGTAACGGTCCCGGGCTTCCAGACCCCGCCCGCGCCGCCAGGTGAAGCCGACGGCGGCGAATTCCGGATGCAGGGTGGTGGCCGAGATATGGCCGCGCAGCAGCGGAATGCCGATCTCGACGAGTCGGTCCGCGCAGCCTTCCAGCAGGATGTCGACCGGCGTGGCCAGGAGTGCCCGGTCCATCAGCCAGTCGCAGACCGGACGCGGGTCGGCGGTCACGGGTCTCGCCCCAGCCCGCGCTCTTCCAGCGCCTTCAGATAGGCCTCCCAGGTCGAGTCCTGGTCGCGGCCCAGCGTGTAGAGGTACTGCCAGGAGAACAGCCCGGTGGAGTGCCCGTCGTCGAAGACGATCCGCACCGCGTAATTGCCGACCGGCTCCAGCCGGGCGATGCCGACATCACGCTTGCCGCCGACGATCTGCTTCTGGCTCGGGCCATGGCCCTGCACCTCGGCCGACGGGCTTTCGACGCGCAGCAGCTCGGCCGGATAGGAGAACCGGGCGCCATTGTCGAAATCGACTTCGAGCCGCTTCTCGGCGGTCTTCAGCCGGATTTCGACCGGCCAGAATTCGGTGCCGGGGCCATCGGATGGCATGGCCGGACTAGCGCTCGGCGTCGGCGTCGAGCGGCCGTGCCTCGTCAACCAGCATGATCGGGATGCCGTCGCGGATCGGATAGGCCAGCCGGGCCTGGTCGCTGATCAACTCCTGCGCGCTCGAATCATAGCGCAGCGGGCCCTTGGTCAGCGGGCAGACCAGGATTTCCAGCAGCTTGGGATCGACCTTGGCGGTGCCCGCAGGGCTGGTTTCGTTCATGGCGGCGCTCTCTCGTCCCGTGCGGCGGACCTGCCGCCGCGTCGATGTGGATCATAAATCGCCTTGTGCGCCCTTGGGAGGGCAATCCGGGCCCATCAATGCCGCGCCGGCGTGTCTCCGTTGGGGGAATGCACCGCCATCTCGACCAGGCTCATCATCATCTCGGCCCGCTCGGCCAGGGTCGGGGCCTCCAGCAGGGCCTGCTTCTCGGTCGGGCCGAAGGGGCAGATCATCGACAGGGAGGTGATGAGGCGCTCATCCGGCGTCTCGTCGATCGCCTCCCAATCGGCGGAGATCTCGTGCTGGTGGAAGTAGGCGCCGAGCGCGGCGGCGAGCCGCTTGCGGTCAAGATCGACCGGGCAGTCGCCATAATCGCCGGCGAAGGCGGACCAGTCGGCATCGGCCACCCGGTAGCCGCCATTGGCCAGGGTCTCGCCGGTGATGTGGAAGCGGCACACGCCGGTCAGGGTGATCAGGTAGCGGCCGTCCTCGGTCTCGTCGAAGGAGGTGATGCGGCCGGAACAGGCGGTGCGGTAGATCGGCGGCTGGCCCTGGGGCGAATGGCCGGACTCCGCGTCGGTCGGCTGGACCATGCCGATCAGGCGATGGCCGGACAGGGCGGCGTCGACCATCGACAGGTAGCGCGGCTCGAAGATGTTCAGCGGCAGCACCCCGCGCGGCAACAGCAGGACGCCGTTCAGTGGGAAGATCGGCAGCGACGGCGGCAATTCGTCGAATTCGGTCGTGAATGGCCCCGTCAATTGTGCATACCTCGCATCGGACTTACGAAAACAGGATCGTCGACAGGCGTCGGCGGGTGCTGACCGTCAGCGGATCGGTGGCGCCGAACGCCTCGAAGAAGGTCACCAGCTGCTTGCGTGCGGCTTGGTCGTTCCACTCGCGGTCGCGCCGGACGATCTCGATCAGCTCGTCCACCGCCGCTTCCCGCTTGCCCGCCCCATAGAGCGCCATGGCCAGGTCGAAACGGGTCTGGTGGTCGTCATGATCGCCGGCCAGCTTCTCCATCAGCGCCGGGATGTCGCCATCGGCCCCGGCGGTCTGGTCCGAAAGCTCGATGGTGCGCCTGACCCCGACGATCTCCGGGTCCTTGGCGATTTCGGCGTCGACCCCGTCGATCACCTGCCGCGCCTGGTCGATCTCGCCGACCCCGATCAGGCAGCGGGCCAGGCCGGCGATGGCGCCGGCATGCTCGGGCTCGGCCTGCAGGATCTGGTTGTAGACCGCCGCGGCACCATGGAAATCGTCCGCGTCCAAGGCCTCCTTGGCCCGGGCCAGCGCGTCCTCCAGAGCCGTGTCGGCACCGCCGGCGAGCTGCACCAGCTTGTCGACGAAGCTCTTCAGCTGGCTTTCCGGCAGCGCGCCGGCGAAGCCGTCGACCGGCCGCCCCTGGTGGAAGGCGTAAACCGCCGGGATCGACTGGATGCGCATCTGCGCGGCGAGATGCTGGTTCTCGTCGATGTTGACCTTGACCATGCGGACCTTGCCGCGGGTGCCGCGGATGACCTTCTCAAGGGCCGGCCCCAGGGTCTTGCAGGGCCCGCACCAGGGCGCCCAGAAATCGACGACGATCGGCGTCTCCATGGACGCCTCGATCACATCGGCGGCGAAGCCGGCGGTGTCGGTGTCCTTGACGACCTCGCCGGCATCCGGCCCGGCGGCACCTACGATCGGCTCCATGAATCCTTCCTGCATTGCATCCAGTAAGTATGGATCGCGGTCACCGCGCCGCAAGCGCGGCCCCCGCTATTCCCCGGCGGTCCCCTCGGACAGCCCGTCCATATCGATGATTTCGTAGGCGTGGCCGCCGGCCTCGATGAACCGGATCAGATCGTCGCGGGCGATCGCCGTCGTGCGGGAGTTGACCAGCGGATGGTAGTTCAACAGGTCGTGCCGCAGCATGCGTTGATCCAGCACAACCCGGATGGTCGCCTCGGGATCGTTGATCAGCGCGAAGGGCGTGACCGAGCCGGGCGTGACGCCGAGATACTGCATCAGGCGTTCGGCCGAACCGAAGGAGAACCGGCCGGCGCCGAGCCTGGAACCCAGGGCCTTCAGGTCCACCGGCGTGTCCTCGGCGCAAACCACCAGCCAGCACGCGCCCTTCTTGTTGCGCAGGAACAGGCTCTTGCAATGGCCGCCCGGCAGCATGTCGTGCAGGTGGCGCGACTCCTCCACCGTGAACACCGGCTCATGGTCGTGGGTCGTCACGGAGATCCCCAGCGCGTCGAAGCGCGCGAAGAGGTCTTCCGGGGTCGCAGGCGGCGTGGCCCGGGCGGTTTCGGTCTGGTCGTCCGGCATAAGGCGGGTGTTATAGGCGCCCCGGGGCCGTCGGCTCAAGCGTGGCGTCCCTGCCGGCGTCCCTGTGGGCTTTTCGTGACGCGAGCGGGGTTGGATACTGGGCCGGGGGCGAACAGGGGAGGCAGGACATGACGGATACATTGGAGACTTCGGTGGCGGCGCATTACGGCCGCGGCGGGCTGGCGGAGCGGATCCTGGAGGGCGTGGCGGCCGCCGGGCTGGACCCGGACGCGCTGACGATCGAGGATCTGGCGCCGGTCGACGAGTTCCACACCGCCGGGCGCCAGGCCACCCTGACGGCGCTGGCGATGACCGCGCTGGAAACCGGCATGCATGTGCTGGATGCCGGCTGCGGCATCGGCGGCACGGCGCGCTGCCTGGCGGTCGAGCATGGCTGCCGGGTCACCGGCATCGATCTGACGCCGGAATATGTCGACGTGGCGCGCATGCTGACCGAGCGGCTCGGCCTCTCGGAGCGTTGCGCCTTCGAGGTGGGCAGCGCCACCGACCTGCCCTATGGCGATTCCTCCTTCGACGCCGCGGTCAGCTTCCACGTCGCCATGAACATCGAGGACCGGCAGGGGCTCTATGGCGAGCTGGCCAGGGTGGTGCGGCCGGGCGGGCCGCTGTGCCTCTTCGACGTCATGAAGGGCCCGACCGGCGGCATGGTCTATCCGGTGCCCTGGGCCGAGACTGCGGTGACCAGCTTCCTGCGATCCCCGGACGAGACCGGCGCCCTGCTGGACGCGGCCGGCTTCGTGGTGGAGGCGGTCGCCAGCCAGCGGGATATGGCGCAGGCGTTCTTCCGCGCGGTCTTCGCCAAGGCGGCGGAGGCGGACGGCCCGCCGCCGCTCGGCCTGCATCTGCTCACCGGGCCGAACGGTCCGGAGAAGTTCGCCAACTACGTCCAGGCCCTGGACGCCCATCAGATCGACCCGACGATCATAGTCGCAAGACGCGCCTGACCGGCCCGGCAAACCTGCTGACACAAGGCTGTCAGCGGCGGTCTATAGTCTCTGGCACCCTCGAAATCCCGCCATCGACCGGAGGCCGTCATGAGCCAGCGCCCGAGACCGCCCGCCCTGGACCCGGAGACCGTCATGCGGCAGATCGGCTCCGCCTATCCCGCACCGCATGACGCGGCGTGCCAGACACGGGAACGCCAGCCCCTCGGCGACCCCGTCGGCCTGACCCAGTTCGGCGTCAACCTGATGACCCTGCCGCCCGGCGCCTGGTCGTCGCAGCGCCACTGGCATCGCAACGAGGACGAGTTCGTCTACGTATTGGAGGGCGAGGTGGTCCTGGTCACCGACGCCGGACGGCAGACGCTGACGCCCGGCATGGCGGCCGGGTTCCCGGCCGGGCGCGAGGACGGGCATCACCTGATCAACCAGTCGTCCCAACCCGCGCGGGTGCTGGAGGTCGGGACACGCAGCGCCAGCGAGTATGCCGAGTACTCCGACATCGACATGGCGGTCGAAGTGGCGGACGGCGTCTTCTGGTTCCGACACAAGGACGGCACGCCGTATTGACCGGCGCGACGGCCGTGCGCGGCAGGCGAAAACCGCCATGCGAACGGGCTTGCATTGGCGGCCGCATTGCGTATGATCCGCGCCCTTGACGGGGCGCCGCCGGGCGCCTAAATCGGCAAGCGGACATGCGGGCGTAGCTCAGGGGTAGAGCGCAACCTTGCCAAGGTTGAAGTCGTGGGTTCGAATCCCATCGCCCGCTCCAACACTTCCCAATCGATCACGAACATCGCTGACCGGCGGTCGGCGGCCTCATTCGGCATGCGCCGTCAGGTGGTTGTCCCAATGGCCGCTCGCGGCGCGATCGCCTGACAGCGTCTCGAGTTGGCCGTTGCCGATCTGGTAGCGCCAGAGGCTGCCGTCGCCGCTGGAGAGCAGAAAGGCGCCGGTGACATCGTCCGCCGCAAGCCCCGAGCCATCCGGAACCTCAGCAGACGCCAGATAGTCCCCGGTCCCGGCCGACCAGAAGGTGAAGAGGCCGCCGCGGGGGCTGGAGACGCCGATGACCTCGCCGGAGCGGTCGAAGGCGACGCTGCCGCAGTAATTGGCCATCCGGCGCTGCACCGCATCGGGCGCGGACAGCAGGGTGATGGCGCCGCCCGGGCGGCAGAGTCCGACCAGCGGCGGATGGTCGGATGCCGGCCCCTCATACTGCATGGCGACAGCGATCAGGCCGTCCGGGCGCGTCGCGAGGTGGCGGATGCTGAGCTGGTGCAGCTCCGCCGGCAGCGTGAGCGTCCGGAGCGCGCTGCCGTCGCGGGTATCGAGGATCGCCAGCGATGGCGACATGGTATCCAGGTTGAGCTTGGCGCGGCCGAAATCCGGATGGGTCTGGATGCCGCCATTGGCGACGATCAGCGCATCGCCCAGGGCGCCGAGCGCGATATCGTGGGGGCCGATCCCGCGGCTGGGAAACTCGGCGACGCGACGGTATGAATCGATCGTGTCATAGACGCCGATGGCCCCGTCGCCGCTGCGCAGGTTGTTTTCCGTCGCGAACAGCAGCCGGCCATCGGCGGAATAGGCGGCGTGGCCGTAGAAATGCCGGCCGTCGACCGCATCGACCATGTGGCGGACGCGGCCATGGTGGAGGTCGAGCACGGCAGCGAACCGGCCGGGCCGGCGGGCCACCATCACCGCCTCCTTGCGGCCCGGATGGATCGCCGCCGCGTGGCCGCGGCCGGGCAGGGGCGTCCGGAACGCCGCGCTCCCAAATTGGTCGATACCGGCCACGAAATCTGTGCCGGAGCCGGACCTCCAGCCGCTCAGATAGTGTGTCTGGCGGTCCTCGGGAGGATCAGCGGGTCGCGCGGAACGGGGTGTCGCCAGGACCCCCAGCGCCAGGCCGGCGATCAACGCCCGCCGCGAGACCATGGTCAGTCGCCGTCCATGCTGTTGAAGCCGATCCGCAATCCGAGGCCCCGACCCATCGGGCCACCGAAGACATCGCGCGTCCGGTTGACGGCGACCAGCAGCTTCTCGAAGCCGTCCCGCCGGTCGGCATCGACCAGAGTCGTCTCGTAGGGGCCGTCCAGCGACTCGGCGAGCGCGATGGCGTCGTCGAGAACGGAGAGGAGCGAGTCAGCGGCTCGGGCCTGTCCCGCGTCGTCCCGAAGGAGGTCGGCGAAGCCGGTCGCCTCGCCGTTCTCCGCCACGGCACGGATGGCGATCAGGTTCAGCCGGATGTTCCGCATCGACCGACCGCTGCGCCAGGCCTCGCCGCGCCGCGGGCGGGCTTCCTCGACGCTGCCGCCCATGGGCCGCTGCAGCTTCAGCCGGGCGATGGCTTCCAGCAGTTCGAACATGGACTGGTAGAACTCGCCAGTCATGGCGACGGGCTCGAGACCCAGCATGCCGTCCAGCGCCTGGCGGGCGCTGGCGGCCGGATCGCCCGGTTGGGGATCCCATGCGGCCGCGAGGTCCGCGGACATCGTGGCGAGGTTCCGGCTGATCGAAACCGTCAGCCCGCAGACATAGGCATCGTCGCCCGGTGCCGCGTCGCCGAACAGCAGCCGCTCCAGGGCCGGGAAACCCTGCAGCGCGACGCTGGCGCCGGCCAGGACGGCCGGGTCCAGCAGGTCCTGTCGCGGCTCGGCCAGCACACCGCCGAGCTGGCGGGAGACGTTGTTGCGGTTGTCGGGCCAGAACTGGATGCGGAAGGACCGCTGATCCAATTCCGACGGGCCGAAACCGACCCATTGCAGCGCCATCCAGGCATCCGCGGCGGCGTGGTAGTGCTGGCGCAGGTCATCCAGGGAGGCCGGGTCGGACGCCGCGCAGTAGCGCTCGGCCGAAGAGGCGAGGTCGCCGGCCGCCGCCTCGAAGGCACGATGGTCCGGGATCAACCGCCGGGCGACAACGTCCAGGTTGAGACGGTCGTAGGCCGTCGCCGGCAGGCTTCCGTCCTGCGCTTTGGCCGGGACCGGCAGGGCGACGCAAAGGCAGAGTGCAAGGGCGGTGCGGAGCGCCATTTCGTGCTCCTAGAGCGATCCGAGGAAGGCGAGGACGGCCTCGCGATCGGCCGGCGACAGCGCCGCGAAACGATCCCGCGCTGCCTGCGCCTCGCCGCCATGCCAGAGGATCGCCTCGGTCAGGTTGCGGGCGCGGCCGTCATGCAGGAATAAGGTATGGCCACTGACCACCTCGGTCAGGCCGATGCCCCAGAGCGGCGGCGTGCGCCATTCCCGGCCATCGGCCTGGCCGTCCGGCCGGTTGTCCGCGAGGCCCTCGCCCATGTCGTGCAGCAGCAGGTCGCTGTACGGCCAGATCAGCTGGTAGGACTGCGCCGGCTGGCTTTCGTCGCGCCGGGTGACGAATTTCGGCGTGTGGCAGGCGACGCAGCCGATCTCGTAGAACAGCCGCTTGCCCGCCAGCACGGTCGGGTCGTCGACGTCTCGCCGGGCCGGCACCGCCAGGTTGCGCGTGTAGAACAGCAGCGCCTCCATCACCTCCGGCGGCGCCTCGAGGTTCCCGTATTGCGGGGAGTCGCCGTGGATGGTGTCGACGCAGGTGGGCTGCCCCGGCGTGCAATCGCCCCACGGGTCTGGCGCGATGGCGCTGGACAGGCCGATATCGCCGGCGAAGGCATGGGCGTTCTGCTGCGCCAGGTTGGGCTGGTTCGCCTTCCAGCCGAAGCGGCCGAGCCTCAGGCCGTTATCCGGCACGCTCCACACAGTGTTCGGCCGGCCGGAGATGCCGTCGCCATCCGCGTCGTCGGGATCGGCATTGGCCAGGATGTCGGCCTCGTCGATGTATTCCAGCAGGCCGAGACCGATCATCGGTGTGGCGACCCGGGGCGACATCATGATCTCGGCATGCAGCGGGCCGTAGCCGAGATCGGTGATCGAGTAGGTCGGACGTCGCAGCGAAACGACCTCGCCGCCCGCGAGCTCGACCGTCTCCTCCTGCCAGACCGAATGGATGCGGCCCTCCGCACGGTGGCCCTGGATGGCGAAATCCTGGAGCTGGCCGCCATAGACCGGATCGCCGATGGCGTTGGCACGGCCGGACGCGAGCAGCGCGCGGTCGGCGTCGGATTGCGGCGGGATGCTGAATCGCATCAGCAACGACACCGCGGTGTCCTCGGGATAGTTGCCGGACGGCGGATGGCCGCGCCCGTCCTTCAGATGGCAGCGCTGGCAGGCCCGGGCATTGAACAGCGGGCCGAGACCGTCGGAGGCCTCGGTGGAGGCTGGGGCGGAGACCCAGACCCGGCGGAAGATGGCATCGCCGATGTTGAACTGCGCCCGGTCGGCGAAGCTCAGGTTCGACGCCGGCATCGAATAGGCGTTGGGGCCCGACGGATTGCGGTTCGTGCCCGCCCCGCCGGCGTTCAGCTCATAGGCCTCGGCCTTGCTGAAATCGGTTGTCGGCCGGGTGACCTCCAGTACGGCGCCGACCGCCGGGATGGTGAGCAGGGACAGAATGAGGGCGGCCGCGCGCAGCACGCCGCCCTTGCCGCTAATCCGCCTGGCCAGACCTGCCCTCATCCCGAACGGCGATCGGCTCGATTACTGGAAGACGGCCGTGGGATTGTCCAGGCTGTCGGAGCCCTCGAAATCGCCGATATCCAGGTCAAGCACGGCGGCCACCTCCTCGAAGGTGCCGGCCTGGGCCACCAGGGAATCGATCACGTCCTGCAGGACCTTGTTGCCTTCGGTATTGCCCTCGCCGAGCATCTGGTCATAGGCGATGCCGGCCTCGGCCTTGGCCACCATCACATCCATGGCATCCGACGTCGCGGCCATTGCCGAGATCACCTTGCCGCTCAGGCCCGAGTCGGCGGCGGCCACGAGATCGGACAGGGACTCGCCCTCCACGACGCTGCCATCCGCGCGCCGGTAATAGCCCTGATAGACGGCCACCATGCCGACCTGGTTGTAGAAGTGCGAGTTGTGGGTGTTGTCGGCGAAGCAGTCATGCTCCTCCTCCGGGTCGTGCAGCAGCAGGCCGAGCTGCATGCGTTCGCCGGCAAGCTCGCCATAGGACAGGCTGCCCAGGCCGGTCAGGATCGCGCCGAGACCGTCCTTCTCGGCGCCGCCGGTCACCGCCTCGCGCGCCTCGCCACCCTCGGCCCAGGCCGCGACGATCTCTTCCAGATCATCGATCAGAAGCTCTGCGGCGGCGGTCAGATAGGCGGCCCGCCGGTCGCAGTTGCCGTTGGTGCAGCCGCTCGTGGCGTAATCGGTGTGGGAGCGGTTGCCGGCGCCGGGCCCGGTGCCGTTCAGGTCCTGGCCCCAGAGCAGGAACTCGATGGCGTGATAGCCGGTGGCGACATTGGCCTCGATGTTGTCGGCCTCGTGCAGCTCGTCCTGCAGCAGCGCCTTGGTCAGGTTCGAGGCATCGATGGTGCTGCCGCCATAGGTCAGCGTCGTGTTGGCGATGACGTTGGCGGAGTAGAGCAGGTTCTCGTCGCTCTCCGTGCCGTATGCCCCCACGCTCACATAGTCGATCAGGCCTTCGTCCAGCGGCCAGGCGTTGACGCGGCCTTCCCAGTCATCGACCACCGGATTGCCGAAACGATAGACCTCGGATTGCTGATAGGACTGGCGGGCCACCAGCCAGGCCTCCCGCGCCGCCGCCATGGTCGCCGCCGACGGGTTGGCGACCAGATCGCCGATCGCCGACTGCATCGCCGTGGCCGATGTCAGCGAGTCCTCATAGATCGCCTGCGCGATGTCCGCATAGGTCTCCAGCACGCCCGATGCGTGCCCCGCGGCCTGCGCGCCACCCGATAGGATACAGGCGGCCCCCGCCACCAGCCCGGTCACTGTCCTGGTCTTCATCGAAACTTCTCCCCAATTGCCGCCGGCAGCCTAATGGCCTCATGTACGAACTGCAACTGATTCGCATAATCATTCGCAATAACGAATTCCTCCCGAATTGCCCAGGGCGCGGTCACCCGCCTGGCCGCAGACGCAAGGTGCTCTACCGCATGCTGAAGGCGATCGGGACGACCCGTTCCAAGGGCGTGCCGGCCAGTTCGGGTGGCGGCTGCGGCATGGGTGCGGCACGGCGGATCGTCTCGAGGCCCTCGCGATCCAGGATCTCATGGCCGGAACTCCGGGCAATGCCGGAGGAGATCAGGGCGCCGTCGCCATCAATGACGAAGCGTACCAGCACGGTGCCCTGGCGCTGCTGGATCCGGGCGCGGCGGGGATAGGTCTTGTGGCGTTCCAACCATGCCAGCAGCAAGGCGTCATAGTCTTCGGACGTGCCGACCGCGCCACCGCCGGAGGATGAGTCGCCGCTGCCGCGATCGGACTCGGCGGTGCTGCCGGACACGCCGCCCTGCCCCGGCGGCTGTGCGGCCCCCGGAGCAGGGGTCGAACGCTCGGCCAACGCCTCTGGCCGGCGCGGCGGCAGGGGCGCGGCGGGCGGGGCCCGCGCCCCCTGAACAGGTTCAGGCAGGTCGAGGGGTTGAATCCGTTCTACCGCCGGCTCCGGCTCGATGGCGGGCGGTTCGACCACGTCCTCGACAGCCGCAGGTGGCGGGGCGGATGCCGCCTGGATTGGCGGGACACTGTCCGGTGGTTCGATGAAATCCAGGCGCGGCTCCTCCGCGACCGCCGGCCGATCCGTCGCCGGACGGGTGACCGCCGGCGGTGCGGGATCGCTCACCTCCGTAACCGTCATCGTCACCGCCCGGACCAGATCCATGACCTCGGCCTCCGCGACAACCGCCGGGCCGGCGACAGGCTCCAGCGGTTCGGGCGGTGCGACCTCAGGCTCCAATGCCACCGGGTCCGACGGGACGCTGCCCGGTGCCCGGCCGGCGGGTCCGAGCGATATCGTCACGCCGCCGGTGCCGAGCGCGGCGGCCAGACCTCGTTCCTCCGGCTGCGTGAGGACGACCAGGAGGCCCGCATGAATCGCGGCGGCGACGGCGAGGGCCGCAGGGAGCCGGATTCGGCGGACGGCGGTCATCGGTCCGGCGCGAGGGTCTTCAGCGTCACCGTGTCGACTCCGGCGTCCAGCAGCGCCTGCATGACCGCCACCACACGCTCGGTCGGCACGTCGGCATCGGCCTTCAGGTGCAGGTCCGTGTCCGGCTCCGATTCGAGCCTGGCGGCGATCACATGGGTCAGGCTGCGATCGTCGATGATCACCGAGTCGAGGGCGAGGCGCCCGTCGGCGTAGAGCAGCAGCAGGGCGGGAGAGGGACGGGCCGGATCGGCGCTGTCGGATTCCGGCGGCTCGATCTCGAATATGTCGGCCGTCGTCTGGGCACCGGCCAGCATGAAGAAGATCAGCAGCAGGAAGACGACATTGATCATCGGCAGAACCGACTCGGCAACCTGCGCCCTCCGCGGTCGTGTGATCCGCATGCCGGCCGCCTACGGCTCCGACGACAGGGACACGTTCGAGAGACCGTGGGCGCCCACCCGGTCGATGACGGCGATGGTCCGCTGCAGCGGCACCCCGCTCTCGGCGATCACGATCACCGGCCGGGACGCGTCTTCGGCCGCCAGGTCGCGAAGCCGCATATCCAGCGTCTCGGGCTCGTAGGCCCGGTCGTCGATCCGGACCGCGCCGTCGCGGCCGATCCGCACGCGCAGGGGCCCCTCCGCCTCCGACGCGGACGATCCGAAGGTCGGGATTTGGATCTCCAGGGCCCGCCACTCCAGGAAGCTGGAGGCCAGCATGAAGAAGACCAGCAGGATGAAGACGACGTCGATCAGCGGTGTCAGGCTGATCGACGGCCGGGTCCTGACCGGCCGGGCAATCGCGACCATGGTCTAGGCGGGCGCGGCGGCCGGTCCGGCCGGGACCGCCTTGGTGCCGACGGGCCCCGCCGCCGGCCCCGACCCCGGTGGCTCCAGCACCGCGTTGACCGCGTCTTCCATCGCCGCCGCCACGCGGTCGATGACGCCCTCGAGCCAGTGATGGGCGGCCGTTGCCGGGATCGCCACCGACAGGCCGGCCGCCGTCGTCAGCAGGGCCTGCCAGATGCCGCCGGACAGCACCGACGGGTCGACCCGGGAGCCGGCCTCCTCCAGCGCCTGGAACGCGTCGATCATGCCGATCACCGTGCCCAGCAGGCCCAGCAGCGGCGACAGCGTCGCAATCAGCGCCAGGGTCCGCAGATAGCCCTGCAGATCGGCGAGGAGCGCAGCGCTATGGCGCGCGACCTTCTCTTCCCGCGCGGCGTCCTGCGTGCCGCCCTTCAGCGTCTCCCGGGCGGCGAACTCCATCGCCCGCGCCACCGGTCCGCGCGCCGCCGCAACAAGGCCCAGGGCCCGGCGGACCTCGCCGGTGCGCCAGGCCGCCGACATCTGGGCCACGAAGCCGTGCGACCACACCCGCAGGGCCACGAACTGGGCCAGCTTCAGCAGCACGATGGCCAGCGCCAGGACCGAGAGCGCGGCGATCACATGGAGGACGAGACCGCCTGTGGCCAGGAGGTCCAGCGCACGCTGGATGGCCGTCGGATCGATCGTGTCTGACTGCGGCATGGCTTGACCCCCTACCTGGACCTTCCGTATGCGACGACGTCTTTGGCCCGGCTAGTGCAGCGTCGGCGTCGCCGGCGCGACGACGGAAGACTCCGATGCGGACTCGCCCGCCGGAAAGGCGTCTTCCTCGAACCGCCAATTGCGCAGCGGAAGCCGGGTGTGCGCCGCGGCCAGGGCCTGGGCGAGACCGTCGACCGCGAACAGCGTCAGGCGCACGACCGGCGGCGGCAGCCAGGACGACAGTTCCGCCGACGCCGCGGCGCGATCATCCCGCTGCAGCAGCGCGACCGAATGCAGAATCCGGGCCTCGTCCGGCGACAGTCCCGGGCATTTCGGGCAGCGCACATCGATCGACCGGGTCGCCGACAGCCGCGAGTGATCGAGAACCGCGTGCAGGCTCACAGCCGCGTCGGGAATGCAGTGGAATTCGAAGTGGGTTCGCAGCGCCGCCATCGCGTCGCCCTGGCGCTTGAGCACGTGCACCCACAGCCGGATGCCGGCGATGATGGTCTGCTCCCCCGCCGACAGGAAGGAGAGTTCGCGGGCATGTGGCTGCGCCCGCTCGGCCGGAAGCGAAGGCTTGGCGTCGACCGTGCGGGGTGCGCGCCGGCCATCGGGCGGAAGCCGGTGGCCGGCCTCGGCGAGGGCCCCTGCGAAACCATAGGCGCCGCCGGCGAATGCCCGCCGTTCGCAACGATGCACCAGGGTGTCGACCAGCCAGGACGCCTGCCCGGCGTCGTCCGATTGGAACGCGGCGAGGATCGCCAGCACGGTCGCTTCGTGGTTGGAGACCATGTCGTCCTCGACCGCACGGACGTCCAGCGGCGCACGGGCACCGCGCCGCAAGGCGCCAATCATCTGGTCGAAGGTGGCCATGGCTTGTCCGAGCCTGTCCGGGCCGAAGGCGTGCACAAATGTCCGCGACATCATCTCACCGACATCAGGCTCACGCAGGCATCGCCGCAGAGCCCAGACGACGAGGCAGGAGGGGAAGCTGACGTCGTTCAGACGGCAATTGTCATAGCGCTTCGGGACCATGGTCATGGGCGTGCCTCCCACGCATCAATCGGCAAACGGGACGTGACCGGCGCTTTCGAGGGCAGCGTCAAAGCGCCCTCGGACCGAGCGCCTCGGCGGCATCGCGCAGCCCGCCCACGAAGGACGAGAGCCCGGCGCTGCGCAGCGGCAGGAAGGGTTTGGACGAGCGCTTGCAGAACTGCTTGGCGCGGCGGCAGGCGGCGTGGCTGACGCAGTCGATCGGGCACAGCACGACGTCGCCCTGTGACAGGATCTCGCCGAGGCGGCTGCTGCTCTCTTCCAGGCCGCCGTCGTGATGGACGAACTGGCCATTGGCCTGTTCGACGAGGCCGCGGAAATACGGGACCAGCCGGGCCCGCCCGCCGACATAGACCAGCGTCCCACCACGCAGGTCGACATCGGACGGCAGATCCGAGTCGGCCTCGCCCGGTGCCCAGGACCGGCTGGCACAGATCGCCTCCAGCCGATCCCGATCCGCTTCCGCCTCTACCAGCCGATCCGACAGGGCGTGCGCCTCGGCATCCTGCGCTTCGATCCGCATCGACTGCTGCATCGACAACTCCGCCAGGCGCTCGGCCCGCGCGGAGCTCTCCTCCAACCGGGTCGACAGCGCCTCCACGGTCCGGCGTAGCTCGGCGATCTCCGTTCCGTCCTCCAGCGCCCGAAGCGCGCCTTCCAGAGTCTCCAGCCGGTCCGAGTCGTCGCGCGTGGCGGCCAGTTGCTGGGTCAGCTCCGAGATCCGCTCCGCCTGGGTCTCGACTTCCCGGCGCAGGGCGGACCGCTCATAAGCGGACCGGCGCCTTGCCTTCTCCAGGTCGTCGCGCAGGTCCGCCGCCTCCTGCTCCAGGTCGCGCAGCCGCCGGATGTCGGCCCGGTTGGCGGCCCCGACCAGGTGCGACAGCATATGCACCGACCCGAAGGCCCGCGCCGCCAGCTCGTCGGAGGCGAGCGGGTGGCTCATGATCGCCCAATAGGGTCCGGGAATATCGCCGTCCGCCACGCTTTCGTCCCACAGGGCGCGCAGCGCCTCCTCCGATCCGGCCCGGCCGTAGCGGCGGATGGCCTTCTGATACTTCCGGTCGAGCAACTTGTTGATCAGCTTGGACATGTCGCCCGGCTGGCCGGCCATGCGGACGCTGTCCACATGCAGGTCGTAATCCTCGACGCCCTTGCGGATGCGGCGGTTCAGCCGGGCGTTGATCTTCTTCAGCTCCGCGATGCTGAGGCAGGTTCCGACGATGGAGCAGTGCAGGCGCCCGTCGATCTCCCACAGCTTGCGGCGGCGCAGGCTCTTCGGGCTGACGACGGACTCGAAGCTGTGCTGTTCGATCGAACACATGGCGTCCTCAGGCGGGGATCACGTGTGGACAGTTGCGGGTCGGGTGGCGGGTGACGCTGACCGGGAGGTTGAAGACCGCCGCGATCGCGGCCTCCGTGAGGACGTCGTCCGGCGACCCTTCGGCCGCGACGGCGCCGTCCTTCAAGACGCACAGACGGTCGGCATGCATCGCCGCCAGGTTCAGATCGTGCAGGATCGCCACCACGCCGGTGTCGCGCTCGGCGAAGCGCCGGGCAATGCGCAGGGTCTCGTGCTGATGCGCCAGGTCCAGGCTCGCCGTCGGCTCATCCAGCAGCAGGTAGCGTGGCCCGACGGACCCGCCCTCAGGCCAGATCTGTGCCAGCACCCGCGCCATGTGCACGCGCTGCTGCTCGCCGCCGGAGAGGCTGGTGTAGTCACGCTCGGCGAGGTGCCCGACCTCGGTTTCCGCCAGGGCGCGATCGACGATGGCGAGGTCCTCGTCCCGCGAGGTCAGGCCGGCATGCGGGCTGCGGCCAAGCTGCACCACGTCGGCCGCCCGGAACGGGAAAGTGAGGGAGGCGTTCTGCGGCAGCACCGAGCGGCGGCGGGCCAGGCCCTGGCGCGGCCAGGCGGAGAGCGCCTGCCCGTCCAATGTGACGCGGCCGCCGGCGGGCTGCAGCGAGCCGGACATGACCCGCAGCAGGGTCGATTTGCCGGCGCCATTGGGGCCCAGCACGGCAACCACCTCGCCCGGCGCAACCGTCAGCGAGACGCCGCGCAGGATCGGCGATGCGCCGATGGTGACGTCGATGTCTTGCGCCGTCAGCATCACCACCCGGCCGGCGCCCGGCGGCGCATCAGCATCCACAGGAAGAACGGGCCGCCGATACAGCTCGTCAGGATGCCGATCGGCAGCTCGGCCGGCAGGACGATGGTGCGCGCGACGAGATCGGCGCCGAGCATCAGGATCGATCCGACCATCATCGACGCCGGCAGCAGCAGCCGGTGCCCCGGCCCCATCATCATCCGCACCAGGTGCGGCACCACCAGACCGACGAATCCGATCACCCCGGTCAGCGCCACCGAGGCCCCGACCGACAGCGCGACCATGGCGATCAGCAGCGTCTTGGTGCGCTCGACATCGAAGCCGAGATGCATCGCCTCGTCCTCGCCCAGCAGCATCGCGTCCAGATGGCGGGCGAGCAGCGGCAGGGCGAGGGCGGGCAGGACGATGAAGGGCAGGGCGGGCAGGAACGTCTTCCAGGTCACGCCCCCCAGGCTGCCGAGCAGCCAGAAATTGAGATCGCGCAGTTCCTGATCGCCGCTGATGAAGATCAGCAGGCCGATGCCGGCACCGGCGATGGCGTTGATCGCGACCCCGGCCAGCAACAGCGTCGCCACCTCGGTCCGCCCCTCGCGGGTGGCGATGCGATGGACGATCAGCATGGTCGCCAGCCCGGCGCCAAACGCCGCCAACGGCAGCAGGAACGGCCCCAGGGCCACGGAGATCGCCAGCGGCAGGGCCGGCCCCAGCACGATGATGCCGCCGGCCCCCAACGCCGCCCCGGACGACACGCCGATCAGCGCCGGATCGGCCAGCGGGTTGCGGAACAGGCCCTGCAGCGCGGCACCGGCGACCGCAAGGGCCGCGCCGACGACGACGCCCAGCACGGCTCTCGGCAGCCGGATCGCCATCAGCACCGTTTCCTCGCGCTGGCCGTAGGTCCATGGCAGCTCGAGGCCGACCGTGCCTGCCAGGATCGACAGCACCTGCCCGGGAGAGATGGAAACCGCCCCCCAGCCGACCGCAGCCACGAAGACGAGGCCGACCAGAACCGCCAGCCCGGGCAGAACGACCGCGTGCCGCCGTCGCCGCCGCGGCGCCTGGGCGGTATCGCGTCCCAGGCTGCCGGTCGACACGGTCATCGGCCGGCGGCGGCGTCCGGCAGGGCCAGGCCCGGATGCAGCTCCGCGAACAGGGTCCGGATCGCCTCGCCGGTGCGCGGCCCGAACCCGAGCAGCAGGAGGCCGTCGATGGCCACGATGCGCAGGCCCTGCCCGGCCGGTGTCAGGGCCAGTTGCGGTATCGCCAGCAAGCCCTCCGGACCGCCGAGCCGGGACAGGGTGCGGTCGGTGACCAGGATCACCTCGGGCGCGACGGTCACCGCCGCCTCCGGCGAGAAGGTCTTGTAGCCCTCGAAGCCGCTGGCGACATTCTCGCCGCCCGCCAGGGTGATGATGCCGTCGGCGGAGGTGTCGCGTCCGCCGGCCAGGGGCGCCCCGCCGCCGACCGACAGCAGGAACAGCACCCGCGGGCGGTCCGCCGTCGTCGCGATGGCATCCTTCAGCGCCTGGAAATCCGCCGCCAGCCGGTCGGTGATCTCCTGCCCCTTTTCCGGGAGACCGAGGGATTCCGCGACGATCCCGATCTTGTCGATCACGCCTTCCGGCGTCGGGTCGTCCGGCACGATGACCACCGGAACGCCGGATTCGCGCAGCTGGTCGAGCACCGCCGGCGGACCGGCATCCTCGACCGCCAGGACCATCGACGGCTCGAGGGCGAGGATCGGTTCCGCCGCCAACTGCCGCATATAGCCGACATCCGGCTTGCCGCGCGCCTCGGCCGGATAGAGGCTGGTGGAGTCGACAGCGACGATGCGATCGGCGGCGCCGAGGGCGTAGACGATCTCGGTGATCGACCCGCCGACCGACACGACCGGTCCGGCGTCCGGCACCTGCACGGTCGTCCCGGTCGCATCCACGACCGGCGTTTCCGATCGCGCCGCGTCGATGCCCAGCAGCACGAAGGCGAGCAGGCCCGCCAACGAGGCCGACAGCACGCACAGCAGGGTCCGGCGCACCCGCTGTATGGCGGAAAGGCGGAGGTCGCGCTCCGGAGTCCATCGGTCGGTCATGTCCCTGCTCCCTGCCATTGCCCGCTCACCATTGGATGCGATAGCTGATCAACGCCTTGTAGTTGCGGCCCTCCTCCACGACGCCGGCGCCACCGGTCACCCGCCGGTATTCCTGGTCGAAGACGTTGTCGACGCCGAGATCGAGGCGCAGGCCCTGCAGCGGCCCGTCGGACGGCGCCCAGGCGTAGTAGATGTCGTTGACCCCGTAGCCGGGCACGGTCGGATCGCCGGCATCGACCTTGTCGAATTCCTCCGCGGCCAGCAGGCGCCAGCCGACCAGCGAGTCGTATTCCGGCAGCTTGACCGCGAAATCCGCGGTGTACTGGTTCGGGGCCAGCACGCCGAGCTTTTCGCCGGTGTCCTCGTTCTCGCCATCGATGCGGGAGAAGCCGAGCGACAGCAGGAACCGGTCGCTCTCGTAGAACGCCTCGATCTCCGCCCCGCGCAGCTTGGCGTTGGGCACGTTGAAGGTCAGCGTCTCGTTCTGGACCGGCGGGTTGACGATCACCTCGGTGTCGATGAAATCCTCGCCGTCGGTCTCGTAATAGGAGCCCTTGATCTCGAACCGATCGCGCGGCGCCAGCACATCGTTGAACGAGAACCCGCCGCCGAATTCCCAGGTCCGGGTGCGCTGCGGACGGAGGTCCGGATTGGGCACGAAGACGTTGGGAAACGGCCCGACGAAGAAATGCGTTCCTTCCTGGAACAGCTCGTCGAAGCTCGGCGCCCGGAAGGCCTCCGAGTAGTTGCCAAACACCATCAGCCACTCGGTGGGCAGGTAGCTGACGCCGATCCGTGGCGAGATCTCGTTGTCGGAATTGTCGGCGGCGATATCGCTGCTCGACTCGAAATCGTCGTAGCGGATGCCCGGGATCACCAGAACGTCGCCGGGAACAATGCCGAGCGGCTCGGTGATGGCGATCTCGGCCTGGGCGAAGATCCCGTAGAACTCCGCTTCGGCATCGGGAACACCGGCACGCTCGGCGGATCCGGCCGCGCCCTCCTGTTCGTCCCGGTAGGCCTCGCCGCCATAGGTGAAGGTGGTCATCAGGCTGTCGTTGAGGCGAAGCCGCGACCGGTTGTCGAGCCGGAAGCCGATCGTATCGAGGTCCCGCCGCAGCTCTTCGCCGGCCGGCCCCAGGGACGATGCGACCAGCCGTTCCTCGTCGGCCTGGATGTCGGTGTAGTAGGCGATGGCGTCCAGGTCGAACAGAGTGTCGGCCGGATTGCTGTATGAATAGGCGATCCGGTAGGTGTCGCTGACGATGTCCTTGTCCGCCAGATTGTCGGTGTTCAGGCCCTGGCCGTTGTTCGGCTCCGTGACGTCGTTCTGGAACCGCAAGAAGGACGCGTCGACCGAGTGGAAATCCGCGAAGTCGTAGGTCGCCTTGGCGAGGCCCGAGAGGATGTCGTCATCGGTCGGGGTGAGCTCGGTGCCATCGCTGAGCGTGATCGATCCGCTGGACCGGCCGGTCAGGCTGACCAGCAGGTCGAGGCCGTCCACCGGCCGGCCATAGCCGGTCACGGTGCCCGCGACCTCCCGGTTGACCGTCTGGTATCCGGTCGAGACGAAGGCACCGACCGTCTCGCCCGGCGTCAGGAAGTCGCTTGCGCTGACGGTGCGGAATTCGATGACGCCGCCGAGACCCCCGCTGCCATAGAGGGCGGAGGAGGGCCCGCGCAGCACCTCCACCTGGCGCAGCAGGCTCGGGTCGATGAAGAAGCGGCCGTCATGGCCGGAATTGAAGTTCTGCCGCGCGCCGTCGAACAGGACGATCACGTCCTCGCCATCCAGGCCCCGGATGCTCGGCACCTCGCCGGTGCGCCGTGGCCCGCCGGTGAATTCGACGCCGGGAACGAACCGCAGCACGTCATCCGGCGTGGAGGGCTGCAGCGTCTCGATCCGCTCCCGCCCGATCACGGTCACCATGCCGGGATACTGGAACGCCTCGATCGGATTGCGTGTCGCCGTCACCGTGATCGTCTCCAGAAGACGCGAGTCCCCCAGGGTGCCCGGGTCGTTCTCTTCGTCTGAGGTCTGCGCCGCCGCTCCGCCGGCGAGCACGACCCAAGTGGCGACGGCGGCTGCCGTTCGCCCGATGCCCCTGCCAACCAAAAAAGGCCCCCTTTCCGCATGCCTTGCGCTCGGTTCATGTCCGGGCTGGCTGCCTGGGGAACGGGGCCCCTGGGTGGCTGGCTGAGACGATCGGTAGATTTCGTATGTCGCCGGAGGCCGGAACGGCGGCGCGTCCTGAACGCCTGCCCCTGCCTCGCTTCTGGCGCTATTTCGTCAGGATGAGCTTGCCCTTGCTGGTGCATTGCAGGCGATAGCGTTCGCCCTCGTGCTCGATGACGATGTGCCTGCCCCCGCCGAAGAGTTCGGCGCTGCTCACCGTCCGCTCGCCCCTGACGATCTCCACGCCGCTCATCGGCGCGGCCTGATCGTGTGGTGCTGTCTTCCCCTTATCCATGAGCCTTGCGTCATCCCATCCGCCGCGTTGGACGTCGGCGGTGGCCAAGGTCACATCCTGCGACGTCACCTGATGTATCGCGAATGATTCGCATTTGCAAGATTGTTGAGAACGGTTCTCACGCCTGCTACCGTCGGCCCGCCATGCATCGGCACCGTGCCGACCGCATGCGCGGACCGACAGGATGCAATCTCAGGACAGGAGGACCCGGATGTTCGTCGCCATGAACCGCTTCAAGGTGATACTCGGCCAGGAATCGGAATTCGAGACCGTGTGGCGCGAGCGCGATTCCCACCTGAAGGAGGTCCCGGGCTTCATCGAATTCCATCTGCTGCGCGGCCCGGAGGCCGAGGACCACACGCTCTACGCCTCCCACACCACCTGGGCGTCCCGCGGCCATTTCGAGGACTGGACCCGGTCGGAGGCCTTCCGCAAGGCCCACAGCCAGGCCGGGGGCACCCGCGACATCTATCTCGGCCACCCGAATTTCGAGGGTTTCGAGGCGATCCCGGGAATCTGAAGGACCCGGGTGGCGCTCGGCGCCCCCTCTCCCTTGAATTCGCACACACCGGCCGGCGGACGCGATCGCCGCCGTCCAAACCCTTGAGATATCGGCTGTCTATGCGCGGTTTGGCGTGCTAGTGAGAGCCAATCACGATCCTCGGTCAAAACCGCACAAGGCAGGGACTCCGGCATGAAGGGTGACGCCAAGGTCATCGGGCATCTGCAGACCGTCCTCAAGAACGAGTTGACGGCCATCAACCAGTATTTCCTGCACTCCCGGATGTTGAAGGATTGGGGGCTGAAGAAGCTCTCCGAGTACGAGTACGAGGAATCCATCGACGAGATGAAGCACGCCGATCAGCTGATCGAGCGCATCCTGTTCCTCGAAGGTCTTCCGAACCTGCAGGATCTCGGCAAGCTGAGGATCGGCGAGGATGTCCGCGAGATCCTGGAATGCGATCTGACGATGGAGATGGCGGCGATCGCCGATCTGCGCGCGGCCGTGGCCCATTGCGAATCCGTCAGCGACTTCGTCAGCCGCGACCTGTTCAGCGAGATCCTCTCCGCGGAGGAGGAGCATGTCGACTGGCTGGAGACCAATCTCGGGCTGATCCAAAAGACCGGACTGGAGAACTACATACAGTCGCAGATGGGGTAGGGCCGGCCTGCACCGGGTCGCGCGTCACCGGCGACGGCCTATTCGGCGGCCACCGGACTTGCGGCGATTCCGTCGTGGTAGTCGTCGATGATCTGCTGCGCGCAATCGAGGCACTGACGGCAATTCGGCCCGTTGCCCAGGGCGGAATACGCCTCCTCGGCACAGGTCACGCCCCTGCAGGCGAGCTGCAGCAACTGTGCTTCCCGGTAGCCGTTGCAAAGACAGACGTACATCAAGCGCCTCATACGATAATGAGGCGACAATCCACTAATTGCGAATGATTGTCAATTGCGAACTGCCGCGCCTGGCCGTGCAGGCGTCAGGCCGCGCGTTCGGCCGCGCCGGCCTGGAGCGGCAGGCGCACGGTGAATGTCGAGCCGTCGCCCGGCTCCGAACGCACCGAAATCTGGCCGCCATGCTTCTGGGTCACGATGCCGTGGCTCAGGGACAGGCCCTGGCCGGTCCCCTTGCCGACCTCCTTGGTGGTGAAGAAGGGGTCAAAGATGCGGGCCTGGTTCTCCGGCGGGATTCCACAGCCGGTGTCGCGCACGGTGACGATTGCGCAGTCGCCCTCGGCGCGGGTGGTGATGGTGATGCGGCCCTTGCCGTCGGGTTCGGCCTCCTCGATCGCCTGGGCGGCGTTGACGATCAGGTTCAGGAACACCTGGTTCAGCTCGCCGGGATAGCCCGGCACCTGCGGCAGGTCCGCCTGCAGGTCGCAGTCCAGCTCGGCGATGTATTTCCACTGGTTGGCGCTGACCGTCACGGTCGTGTCGATGGCCTCGTTCAGGTCGAGCATCGTGCGCTCGGCCAGCCCCGGATGGGCGAAGACCTTGATCGCGGTGACGATCTTGGTGATGCGCGACAACCCGGTCAGCGCCTGGTCCAGCGCCTGCGGCATCTCCTCGCGGACGAAGTCCAGATCGGCCTCGGCTTCCGCCGACCGTACGGCGGCCAGCGCCGTCGCCGTGTCGCCGCCGGCCTCGGCCGCCGTGACGAGCCCCGCATAGGCTTTGAGCACCGACTCCAGGTCGCCGGCGGCCTCCTTCAGGAAGTGCACGTTGTCGCTGACATATTGCACCGGCGTATTGATCTCGTGGGCGATGCCGGTGGACAGGGTGCCCAGGGCCTCCAGCTTGTGGGCCTGGGCCAGTTCCCGCTCCATGGCGGCGCGCTCGGCCTCCCGCTCCTTGCGGGCGGTGATGTCGCGGCAGATCCACACCGCATGGGACGCGCCGTCGATCTCCACCGCCGCCACAGCCAGTTCCATGGGAAAGGTCGTGCCGTCGGCGCGGCGGCCGATCACATCGTCGCGGGCATGGCTCAAGGCCCGCGCGGCGGTCGGGGCTTCCGCCGCCCGCAGCGCCTCGGCATCGGCCCGTTCGGTCAGCCCGTCCGCCGCGCGCCCGTCGAACCCGTCCGCGTCGAGCCCGAACAGAAGCTCCGCACCGCGATTGGCGTGGCGGATCAGTCCCTCCGCATCGACCAGCAGGATGCCGGCGCGGGTGTTCTCCAGGATGGCGGTGAGCTGGCCGGACTGGCGCTCCAGCGCGGCCGTGGCGGCCTTCAGGCTTTCGTTGGCAAGGAAGAGCTCGCGACTCTTCTCTTCCAGGATGCGCTCGGCCTCCTCCCGGGCCCGCCGCTCGCGCGCCAGCCGCTTTTCCAGGACCGTCGCATCCATGGCGTCACGCCGCCCGCTTCAGCTCGAATACCGCGCTGCAGCCATCCGCGCTGGCCTCGGCCCGGCGCACCGTGATCGGGTCGCCGAAGAAGTCGACACAGCCGGCGATCAGCCCTTCCGCTACCGCCGCGAAGGGGCGCGGCGAGCTGTAATTGACCACCAGGGTGTCGTCGTCCCGGCGCTCGCAGATGACCGACGGCAGTTCGGCCTCCGGATAGAGCTTGCGCACCTCGACATGGATGTGGTCGTGCACCTTCTCCAGCATGTCGAAAGCGCTGCCGACGCCCTCGATGTATTCCGGATGCACCTTGCCGAGCGCGCCGAACAGATAGTGCCCGAAGGCCCGGACCAGATCGCCAGCCTCCGCCCCGGTGCGCTGGCTGAGCGCGGTCACCAGGGCGAGGATTTCGCCATGGTCGTAGACGCCGACGCTGGTATAGGCGCCGCCGGAGGGCGGCTGGGCGTCCTCGATGATCTGCTCGGTCATCTCGGGAGAGAAGTGTTCGTCCACCATCTCCATGAACTTGGTGAAAATGACACCTTTCATGCGTTCGCAACTCCTTGGCGTCGGCCCGGCGGGAAGGCGATTGAATGCCGGAGTCGGGCCGGGAAATTCAGGATTGCGAGGGACGATAATCCGGCCAAGTGATCATTGGCTTAATACTCGGTTCAATTGAAGCAATCCGAGCATTCCCAAAAGCAGATCAAAATACGAGTGGGCGTTCTCTTGAAGTTCTGCTTTTTGGATATTGCCGTGTTGGCGGAGACGCGCGCTCACCCGGCCGCCGCGATGCGAAGCGTCGGCGCGGGCTCGCCACCGGATTCCGGTACCGCCCGGCTGCCCCGACGGCCGACCACCACGCTGAACATCGGCGGCACGAAGTAGAACGACACCACGGTCGACAGCAGCACGCCGCCGGCGATCGCCATGGCGAAGGGCGGCCAGAAGCCGCCGCCGCCCAGGATCAGGGGCAGGAAGCCGCCGAAGGTGGTGAGCGTGGTCGAGACGATGTGCCGGCTCGATTCCATCACCACGTTGCGGATCGCGCGGATGTCGCCGGCGGCGGCGGCCGGGTCCTGCTGCAGCGCCGTCATGATGATGATGGCCGCGTTGATCGACACGCCGATCGAGCCGATGACCCCGATCAACGCCTGGATGCCGAAGGGATAGCCGAACACGGCCAGCGCGAGGATGCTGAGCCCCATGGACAGCAGCGAGACCACGCCAGTGACCAGCGACAGCCGATAGGAATTGAACGTCAGCACGATGGACGCGACCATCAGCGCCACGATCAGCCCCAGCGAGCCGACCAGGTTGCGCACCGTCTCGGCCCGCGCATCGGCGTCGCCGCCATATTCGATGCGATAGCCGGGCGGCAGGGACAGCGGCGTTGCTGCAAGCTGGTCCTGGATCTGCTTCAGCGCCTCCTCCGGCAGCACGCCAAGCTGGAGATAGGCCTGGACCAGGTTGATGCGCTCGCCGTTGCGCCGCGCGATCGGGCTGTCCGACGGGATCAGCCGCACGGTGCCCAGCGCGGACAGCGGGATGCCGGGCCACTCGGCATCCGACACCGACGCGCCCGGTGGCAGGACCTGGAAGCCGGAGACCGTCTCGGCGCCGACGCGGCCGGATTCCGGCACCCGGACCCGGACGGGGAGTTCCTCGGACCCCTCGATCAACGAGCCGCCGGTGGCGCCCTCCGTCAGGGTCTGGAGCTGGCGGGCGACCTCGGCCAGGGACAGGCCGGCCAGGCGCACCCGGTCCTCGTCCAGGTCGAAGACCAGCTTGGGCGCGCCGCCCAGCAGCGTAGCGCGGGTATGGGTGACCTCCGGCGTCGCCGCCATCATCCGCCGCACCTCCTCGCCCAGGGTGCGCAGGGTCTCCAGGTCCGGCCCGACGAGGCGGATCTCCACCGGTGCCGCGACAGGCGGCCCCTGGACCAGGTCGCGCACGATGATCTGGGCCTGGGGCAGTCCCCGGTCGAGGGCGGCCTGCAGCCGCGGCACGACGGCTTCCGCGGCCTCCTCGGTCCGGGTGGTGACCAGCGCCTCGGCGAAGCTCGGCACGCCGTCCTGGTCGGCGGTCATGTTGTAGTAGAAGGCAGGCGCGCTCTCGCCGAGGAACCAATGCACGGTGCGGATGTCGGGCTCGCCGCGCAGGATCGCGTCGGCGACCTGCATGGTCGCCTCGGTCTCCGACAGGCTGGCGCCGTCCGGCAGCTTCATCTGGACGTAGAACTGGTCTCGCTCGACGCCGGGGAAGAACTGCGCCGTCAGCGTCGGGAAGGCGGCGAAGCCGATCAGCGGCAGCGCCAGCGCGGCGAGGATGCCCAGCGCCCGGTGGCGCAGCGCCAGGTCCAGCGATCCAGCGAAGACACGGCCCAGGAGGCCGGAGCGGGCGCCGTTGCGCCACCAGGCCAGGCGGGCATCGCCACGCGGCAGCAGGAAGCCGGCCATGGCCGGGGTGACGGTGAGCGCCAGCAGCAGCGACACCACCAGCATGACGATCACGGCCGTGGCGATGGCGCCGACGAAGTCACCGGCCGGGCCGGGCAGCACTGCCATGGGCATGAAGGCGAAGACCGTGGTGGCGGTCGAGGCGGCCAGCGGGATCGCCAGGCGGCGGGAGGCTGCCGCCAGGGCTTCGGCCCGCCCGATGCCGGCGGCAATGCGCCGGCGGATCTCGTCGGTCATGACGATCGCCGCGTCCACGAGCAGGCCCAGCGCCACGATCAGCCCGGTGACCGACATCTGGTGGATCGGCACGCCCAGGCGTTGCAGCACCGCCAGCGACAGCAGGCTGGTCAGCGGCAGCATCAGGGCGACCACCAGCGCGGCCCGCCAGCCCAGGGTGACGAACAGCACGGCGACCACCAGCCCGACGCCGATCGCCAGGTTCTGGGCCAGGGTGCCCAGCCGGTCGGCGGTGTAGGTGCTCTGGTCGAACAGCAGCCGGTGCTCCAGCCCGGCCGGCAGCTCCGCCTCGAACTCCGCGAGTGTCCGGTGGACGCGGCCCATCCAGGCATCGACCTGCAGGTCCGATTCCATCCGGGCGGCCACGACGACGGCCCGGGTCCCATCGGCGAAGGCCTTGGTCTCGACCGGGGTGCGCACGGCCCGGCTGACCGTCGCGACATCGCCGACTCGCACCAGCGGGCCATCCGATCCACGGCTCAGGATCACGGACCGGATGCGGTCCAGGGAGTCGATCTCGCCGGTGACCTCGATCAGATAGTCGTCGGCCGTGCCGCGCACCCGGCCGGCCTCGACCTTGGCGTCGGCGCGGGCGATGGCCGCGGCCACCGCATCGACGGTGAGGCCGATGGAGACCAGCCGCAGCGGGTCAACCTCGACCAGCACCTCCTCGTCCGGGGCGCCGAACAGCCGCACCGTCTTCGTGCCGCCGACGCCGCGCAGCCGGTCCTGCAGCAGCTCGCCATAGCGGCCCAGCACGGTCGCCGGCACGGCGCGGCCATCGCGCGCCACGATGGCGCTGATCGCCGTGTAGGCGCTGGTGCGGTCGTTGTCGAAATCCGGCTCCGGCACGCCGGCCGGCAGGTTGACGGTGGCGTCGGCCAGCGCGTCGCGGACCTCCGACCAGGCCTGCTCGATCTCGGAGTCGGCGATGAACTGGGACAGCTCCACGCTAATGACCGAGATCCCGGTGCGCGAGGTGGAACGGATCTCCTCGATCTCCTCGATCTCGCGCAGCTCCTCCTCGATCTTCTCGGTGACCAGCGCCTCCACCCGCGCCGGATCGGCACCGGGATAGGGGGTGATGATGGTGGCGAACAGGTTGGTGATGTTCGGGTCTTCCTGGCGCCCGATGGTGATGAAGGCGGCCGTGCCCACGGCGATGATCATGGCGATCGCCAGGGCGAAGAACCGTTTCTGGCGATAGAGGAAGGCACCCATTCCGGGTCACTCGGCCAGCAGGGCGACGCGCTGGCCGGGCGCGGTGCGATTGCCGCCATTGACCACCACCCGGGTCGCATCGGCGAAAGTGCCGCGCACATAAGCCTCGCCCGCCGCCACATGGATCACCTCGACGGCCTCGCGGGCGGTGACCGGCCCGGCCTCGCCCTCGACGATGGTGGTGATCACCCACAGCCCCTTCGGGCCTTCGCTCAGCGCCGCCAGCGGCAGCCAGGCGCCGCGCGCCGGAACCCGGCGCTCGACCGCCAGCTCAACGATTTCGCCGAAGGGCAGGGAAGGCGCCTGCGCCAGCTCGAACAGCACCGGCACGGTCCGCGTCCCGCCGGCCAGGTCCGGCCGCAGCGCGGCCACGACCGCCGGCAGCTCCAGCGGACCGCTGGTCAGCGCGACCCGGTCGCCCTGCGCAAGCTGTGCGGCGGCACCGGGCGCGACGCCGATCCGGACTTGGGCCCGGTCGGTCTCGAGAAGGTGGACGACGGGCGCGCCGGCCGAGACCACGCGGCCCTCATCGGTGAAGCGATCGGCGACATGCCCGGCGAAGGGCGCCCGGATCTCGGATTTCTCGATGTCGATGTCGAGGGCGGCAAGCTGCGCGTCGATGCGGGCGATCTCAGCCACCAGCCCCTCCGCCGCAAGCCGGGCCTCGTCGTATCGCTGCATGGAGGAATGGCCCTGCCGCTGCAATGTCTGCTGGCGCTCGGTGGTGAGGCGGGCCAGCTCCAGCGCGGCCTCGCGCTGCCGGCGCTCGGCCTCCAACTCGCTTCGCCGGACCAGCAGCGGTTCGACATCCAGCCGCGCGACCAGTTCGCCGGCGGCCACCCGATCGCCTTCATCCACCGCGACCGCGACCAGCAGGCCGGCGCGCTCGAAGGACAGAGGCGTTTCGCGTGCCGGCTCCAGCCGGCCGGCATAGCGGTCGGTGACGGCGTAGGAGTCCTCGACCTGGAGCAGGCGGGAGGCCACGGGCAGCGGCGGCGTGGGATCGACGGTTCCGACCCGCGCGGCGGCGCGCTGATGCAGGATGCTGGCGCCGCCTCCGATGGCCGCCAGCAGCATGGCCGCGACGCCGAGACTGGCCGCCGCCCGCGCGATGCGCCGTCCGGCCGACGGTTTCGACGAATTGCTGTTGCCTTCCATCGCCTGCATCCTTACATCAATGTTACGGCAACTAACATATGTTAGCCCTGCTAACATGCAAGAGCCGAATCGAAAAAAATCTCGTGATCGGAGAACCCGTGAGCACCGAGCCCGGTATCGCAACCAAGGCCAAGAGGCCGCATCGCAAGGCGTCCTATCACCATGGCGACCTGCGGGACGCGCTGATCGACGCGGCCCACACCCTGTTACGTGACAAGGGGCCCGAAGGGTTCACTTTGGCCGACGCCTGCCGGCTGGCCGGGGTCTCGACCGCCGCGCCCTACCGCCACTTCGCCGATCGCGGGGCGCTGATCATGGCGGTGGCGGAGCGCGGATTCGGCATGCTGCGGCAACGCACCGCGACCGCGCGCGACTCCCATCCCGCCGGCACCGAGGAGAGCATCGTGGCCATGGGCCAGGCCTATGTCGCCTTCGCCACCGACGAGCCGGCGGTCTTCAAGCTGATGTTCGGCGCCCATCCCGACGTGCAGCCGGTCGGCCGCGCGCATGACGATGGCCGGCCCTGCTTCCAGGTGCTGCTGGACGCGGTCGATGCCTGGATCGCCCGCAACGGCGTGACCGGCATGGGGACGCTGGATGTCGCCCTGCCGCTGTGGACCATCGTGCACGGCACCTCCTATTTGCAGATCGACAAGGATTTCTGTGCCGTGTCGCCCGGCACCGACATCGACGACCTGATCCGACGCACGACCCTGGCGACCCTCAAAGGGCTCCTGCCCGGATAGCCTGCCAGCCACCGCCACGCTATACAGGCGCGGCGATGATCCGGACGATCCTGGAACGATGAGCGGCCGAGCGGCCGATCCCGCCGCGGCGATGGCGGAAGCAGTGCGCCGCTACCGCGCCGGCGAACGACGCGGTGCGCTGGACATCTGTCGGCGGCTGCTGGCCCAGCTCCCGGACCATGCCGGCGCGGCCCATCTTGCCGGGGTCATCGAGGCGGAGGCCGGGCATCTGGACGAGGCGATCCGGCTGCTGCGCCGCTCGGTCGAGGCGGCGCCGGACAATCCGCCGGCCCTGGCCGCCCTGGCCGCGTCGCTGGCCGGCGCCGGCCGGCCGCTGGAGGCGGTCGACCAGTATCGCCGGGCCCTGACAGCGAAACCCGACCTGACGGCGGCGCGCATCCGGCTCGGCGACCTGCTGGCCGATCTCGGCCGGCGGTCCGAGGCCATCGACTGCTACGACCAGGCCGTGGCGGAACGGCCCCAGGACGCGATGCTGAGAAGCAATCTGGGCAGCCTGCTCGCCGAGGAGGGCGACCTCGACCGGGCGATCGACGCCTTCCAGGCCGCCCTGGCCCAGGACGGCCGGCTGACCCGGACTCACGCCAATCTGGGGACCGCGCTGAAGGAGGTCGGCCGGATCGACGAGGCCGTGGCCAGCTTCCAGGCGGCGCTGGCGATCGAACCGGCCGAGCCCGCGGCGCTGACCGGCCTGGGCGCCGCCTATCTGAAGCTGGACAACCCCGCCGCGGCCGTGGCGGCGCTGGAAAAGGCCGTTGCGGCCGGGCCGATGCCGACCCGGGCGCTCTGCTACCTGGCGATCGCGCTGACCGCCGCCGGCCGCCACGACGACGCGCTGGCGATCGCCGATCCGGACAGCCAGGTGACGGTGGCCGAATTGCCGGCGCCCGACGGCTTCGCCGACCTGGACGCGTTCAACGCCGCGCTGATCGCCGACGTGACCGAGCATCCGACCCTGGTCTGGGAGCCCGGCGGCAAGACCACGCGCGGCGGCGCCCAGACCGGCGACCTGCTGCAACAGCCGACACCGGCGATCCGGGCCTTCGAGGCGGCGCTGCGAACGGCGATCGACCGCGTGCTGGACGACTTGCCGGCGCATGAGGGCCACCCACATTTCCGCCGCCGGCCGGACGATTACGTGCTCAATATCTGGGGCACCGTGCTGCAGGAGAGCGGCCAGCAACTGCCGCACATCCATGCCTCCGCCTGGCTCAGCGGCGTCTATTACGCCGAGCTCCCGGCGGCGACGGGTGCCGGTAGCCAGGCCGGCTGGATCGAGTTCGGGCGGCCCGGCTACGGGCTGCCGGAACCGGACGGGATCGCGACCCGGCTGGTCGAGCCCGCGGTCGGCCGGCTGGTGCTGTTCCCGTCCTACCTGTTCCACAGCACGGTGCCGTTCGCCGGCGACGACCGGCGCGTCAGCATCGCCTTCGACCTGCTGCCGCGGAGTTTTCGCTAGAGCCTGATCGCTTCGCGCCGCGCCGGCGCGGAACGTGAATCAGTCTCTCAAGTAACGATGCGGTTATTCGGCCGGGCCGCCGACCGCGCGGCGGCCGCCCTCGAACAGCGCCGGGTCGCGGATCACCCGCTCGCTGGGGAACACCGCCCGCACCATGGTGCCCTGGCCGACCTTGCTCTCGATCACCAGCTTGCCGCCATGCACCTCGACCATGCTCTTGGTCAGCGGCAGGCCGAGGCCGGTGCCGGGATGGCGGCGGTTGATCGCGGTGTCGACCTGGCCGAAGGGCTCCAGCGCCTTGTCGATCTCGCGCTCGGTCATGCCGATGCCGGAATCGCGAACCTCGATTGCCATGCGGCCCTCGTCGTCGATATAGCCGCGGATGGACACCGTGCCGGAGCCGCCGGTGAATTTCAGCGCGTTGGTGATCAGGTTGATCAGGATCTGCTTCAGGCGCCGGCGGTCGGCGCGCAGCTGCGGCAGATCGGCGGGCAGATCCTCCACCAACTTGGCCCCGGCGGAATCCGCCCGCGCCCGGCAGAGCCTGATGCAGGAGCGTACCGCTTCCGCCACATCCACGGTCTCGTCGTTGATCTCCAGCTTGCCGGCCTCCGCCTTGGAGACGTCGAGGATGTCGTTGATCAGCGCCAGCAGGTGCTGGCCGCTGGCATGGATGTCGCGGGCGTAGTCGCAGTATTTGCGGTCGCCGATGTCGCCGGCCAGCTCGTCGCGGATCAGCTCGGAGAAGCCGATGATGGCGTTCAGCGGCGTGCGTAGCTCGTGGCTCATTGTGGCCAGGAAGGCGGATTTCGCGGCGTTCGCGGCGTCGGCCTTGTCGCGGGCGCGGCCCAGGTCGCGGGCGAATTCCGCCAGCTGCTCGCCCTGGCGCTCCAGCCGGTCGCGGATGTCCTCCAGCTCCTCGACCCGGTGCCGCAGCGCCCCCTGCGCCGCCCGGCGTTTCTCGACCTCCTCCTCCAGCGCCGTCGTGCGGATGCGCACCAGCGCCTTGATCCGCTCGGTGTTGCGCGACTCGCGCTGGGCGTACAAGGCCAGCAGCGCCGTCAGCAGCAGCCCGATCACCAGCACAATGGCCGGCTGCACCGACGCGAACCGGCCGACGAACCGCTCGGTCGGCGCGAAGTCGGCATTCCAGGCCCGGGTCGCGACCTGCAGCGGCGTGCGGTCGAAGACGAAGCGGCCGTCGTCGGTCCAGCTGGCCGGTCCCGTGAGGGTCCGGCGGCGCTCCGCGTCGTACTGGTAGATGAACGAGTTGGCCGGCGCCGTTCCGATGTCGCTCAAACGGATGTCGAGGTCGAATTCCGGCAGGTGGTCGACCGCCCAGTCGACCATGTCGTCGATCCTGAGCGCCAGGACCACGAAGCCGGTCAGCGCCTGCCGCCGCTCGACATAGTCGATCGGATCCGACCCGCGGGCGTAGAGCGGGCAGAAGATCAGGATGCCCCGGCCGGTGTCGCCATTGCCCATCAGCTCCAGCGGCCGTGAGGCGGTCGGCAATCCGCTGTCCCGGGCCCAGGCCATGGCGGTCCGGAACGTGAGGTTTCCGGCCAGGTCGAAGCCGCGGGTCACGCCATCCGCCGGCAGCGGCCGCGCGAAGACGATCGGGAACAGGTCCCGCTCCGGCACCGACTGGTAGGGGCCGCCGGATTGCGGATCGATGATCTGGGCGATACCGCGACCACGCAGCTCGTTGACCCGGCGCGGCAGTTCGTCGCCGGACAGGCGCGGCGCCCAGCCCAGCATGTGGATGTGCGGCTGCCGCTCCAGGGACGGCGCCACGAAGGTCTCGAACTCCTGCTCGGTCACCACGACGGAGGAATGGAACAGCCCGGAGAGACCGTTCAGCACGTCGACATGCCAGTCGATGGTGCGCTGGAGCAGCTGGTAGATCTCCGCCGCCTCGTCCTGGAATTCCTCGTCGAGCTGCTGCAGGTGCTGGCGACGCACATCGATGAAGACGAACAGGGTGATGGCGCAGCCGAAGAGCAGCACCGCGGCGCCGGCGAGATAGGGCCGGATGCGTTCGGAAAAGCTCGGACGGAACGCCTCGGCGGAGCCGGCCTCCGCCTCGTCTTCCTCTGCGGCCGTATCGTACTGCGTCGTCATCCGCGTACTGATCTGTTGGCAGGGCGCCGGGGCGCCATCATGCGCGGCCGCGATTCCGGCCCACGCTGCGGCCGCGTTCTTACCGAAATCAGGTTAAGAATAGCATCCAGAGGAAAATTGATCGATCCTCGTATTTTAGTCGGTGCTGTTCCGTCCCTCGCCATGAATACGTGCAGCGGGCCGCCCTTTCTAGCGGTGATTGTCCATTTCGGCCAATTTTCGGGCCACATGAATAGGTAGTGCCGACGTTCGCACAGGACTCCGAAATATAGGAGAAAAAAGAAAATCACACGAACTGTAGTAAGTCTCTTCGGATTGACCGACAACATGTGGTATCTTGCCTTCGCGAGCGTCGGCACACAGGGGCGATGTTCGGATTGCCGGTCCAGGGCCCCGGACCGGAGTTGCGGGCGATCAGTCTTGGGGGGCGGAGATTGTGACGACGAAGGTCCTGCGGTCCTGGTTCACGGATCGGAACCGGCCGCATGTATTGGCACTGGGCAACCAGAAGGGCGGCGTCGGCAAGTCGACGGTCGCCATCCATCTCGTCATCGGCTTGATGCGCCACGGGTTTTCCGTCGGCAGCATCGACCTGGACGAACGCCAGGGCACCCTGTCCCGGTTCATGCGCAACCGTCAGCGCTTCCTGACGGCCTCGGAAATCTCCCTGCCGCTGCCGGACAACCAGGGCCTGTACCGGTCGATCCACGACACCGCCAGCAAGGCGGGCGAGGACGAGATATCCCGGCTGGCCAAGGTGCTGGAGCGATTCCGCGACAAGGACTTCATCGTCATCGACATCGCCGGTGACAACACCTTCCTGTCGCGCTGCGGCCATATCCTGGCCGATACCCTGATCACGCCGCTGAACGACAGCTTCCTCGACCTCGACGCGCTGGTGCGCATCGACGTCGACGGCGAGCGCATCATCGGGCCCAGCGCCTACAGCGTGATGGTCACCGACGGCTCGGCCCGCCGGGCGGCGTTCGGCGGCGGCACGCCGGACTGGATCGTCATGCGCAACCGGCTGTCGCAGCTCGACAGCCGCAACAAGCGACAGATGCAGGGGCTGCTGGAAACCCTGTCGCCGCGCATCGGGTTCCGGGTCGCGCCCGGGTTTTCCGAGCGGGTGATCTTCCGCCAGCTCTTCACCAGCGGCCTGACCGTGCTGGACCTCGACAATCCGGAAATCGGCATCGCGCGCAGCCGCAGCCATCGCACCGCGATGCGCGAGATCGACGAGCTGCTGACCCTGATCGGCCTGCCCGAACGGCAGGCGGAAGAGACCGAAGACCGCCGCATCGCCTGACCGTCCGGGCAGCGCGGAGGCCGGTGTCTCGGAGCGGCGCTTGCGCCGACTCGCGGTCCGTGGGAATAAAGACTCAAACGAATCGCGAACTGATTCGCGGGCATGGGGTGCAATCAAGGGGCGGGGATGGAATCCGAACCGCTGGCCGGGATGCCGGCCCGATTTCGCAAGGTGCCGTATCGCGCCGTGCGCGATACCAGCCTGCCGGCCGGCGCCCTGCGCCTGCTGATCGCCATCGCCTGCAACGCCGATGGCGACGGGCAGTGCACGCTTGAGGTCGACCGTCTGGCGGCCGAGGTCGGCCTGACGCCGGACGATATCGGCCGCTTCAGCACCCAGCTCGCCGAGGCCCGCTACGTGTCGGCGACCCAGGATGACCGGCTGTGGACCTACCGTCTGGTTCTCGAGCCCGAAGGCGGCGCAGAGCGCAAAGCGATCCGCCTGGCCGGCGGCAAGCCCAACGGCCGTACCCGCGGCGTCAACCGGTTGATGCGTGCCTGGCGCGATGCCGACCGGTTCAGCTTCTGGCTGCGCACCGTGCTGCCGCCGGACGACACGGATCTGTTCTGGAGCTGGGCGCTGAAGAACGAGGACGACTATCACAATCTCGTCCAGCGTTTCGGCGAGGCAAAGGATGACGCCGCGCTGGAGGCGCTGTTGCGGGAGACCGTGGACGTCATCGCCAGCCTGGGGCCGGTCGGCGGCCCGCCCGGCGACTACCAGGACCGCAGCTCCGCCGCCTAGGCCGGTACCGGCGCCTCGGGCGCCGCGCGCCGCTGGCGCAGCATCGGCAGCACCACCAGCATCAGCCACATGCCCAGGGCCGGGACGATCGGCAGGTTGTTGACGTGGTCGATCTCGGTCACCGTCAGCCGCCAGGGCACCGCGTTCAGGCAGGCCAGGGCCACCGCGATGCGCCGGACCGGCGCGGCGAAGCCGTTCTCCGGGTCGAAGACATAGGCCAGCAGGAAGATCATGGCCGGCAGCGTGAACACGTAGTGATGCAGCCAGGACCAGGGCGCGATGAAGATCGTCGCCAGGATCAGCACGCTGAATCCGATCCCGTGATAGCGCGCCGGATCGAGCTGCCGCAGCCGTACCAGGCACCAGGCCGACGCCGCCAGGACCAGGGCGGAGGCCGAATAGGCCAGGCTCTTGGCCAGCCCGGCATCGGCGGCAAGGCGCGAGAACAGGCCGTTGAAGCTCTGGTTCTTCGGGTGGCCGGAGAAGACGAGCTCGAAGGGCGTGTCGGTATAGTCGGCCGTCGGCGCCACCGCGAAAAGCCACTCGCGCCAATACTCGACCGGCAGGACCAGCAGCGACACGGCGATGAAGCCGCCTACGGTCGTGGCACCGGCGGCGATCGCCCGGATGTCGCGCCGGATCAGGAACACCAGGAACAGCACCGCCGGATAGGTCTTCAGCACCACCGCCAGGCCCAGGAAGACGCCGGCCCATAAAGACCGGCCCTGGTTCGCCCGCTCCCAGGCCAGCAGGATCAGGATCGCCACGAACAGGTTGATCTGGCCGTTCCAGAAGGTCCGGGTGATCGGGTCGAAGACCACCAGGATCACCAGGCAGAGGATGACAATCCGGCGCGACGGGATCGGGCCGATCAGCATGTCCGCCAGCTTGATCGTGAAATAGGCGAAGGCGGCGCAATTGGCCGCCAGCATCACCGCCGCGCCGGAATCGTAGCTGAGGAACGCGAAGGGCAGGAAAACCGGCAGGGCGCTGGGCGGATAGACGAAGGGGTAGACCTTGAAGTCGAACCGCTCGCCATAGGACGCGGCGAGTTCCGCCGAATACGGCGATTGCCCGAGGTTGAACACGCTGTCGGCGGCGTAGAAGAAGGAGGAGAAGTCCAGGAGCTGCAGCGGCGCGCCGGTGTTCAGCCGGAACACGCTGACGGCGACCAGCCAGCCGGCATGCACCAGCAGCCCGGCAATCACCGCCCGCATCGTTCCCTTGCTGATGGTCATGCCGGTCCCGGCCCTGCTTCAACGATCCCGTCGCATGGCGCGACTGTGGGGCGGCGCCGTAAAGAAATCCCTAGGGGCATGGCCGGTCGACGCGGTCCGATTGCCGCTTCGCCAGCGGGCGCGGATTGTAATAGACGTCGAGATGCTGGGTGCGACCGTCGAATTGGATCACCTGCCGGCTGACCAGCTCGACGCGCGCGGCCAGCGGGCCGAGTTGCTCCTCCAGCGTCCCGTGCATCGGCCACATCACATGCATGTAGTCGGCCGCCCGTCGCCAGTCGGCCCAGTCGAAATCGCAGTCGTGCCGATAGCCGGCCAGGCTGTCGAGGACATAGGCCTCCTCGTACAGATAGGGCAGCACGCCGGCGCCGAAGGTGTGCACCCGCGGCGGCCGCGCCTCGAGCCGCCGCGCCTCCCAATCGGTCCGTGTATCCTCCGCATTGGCACGCATCGCCGGCACGAAGTCGACGGCGTAGCCGTTCAGGCTCTGCTGGGAGTATTCGAACATGCGGCTGATCCCGGGGCCGAATGCGTGCATCGGCGTCGGGTTCAGCGTTCCGGCATAGACCCAGACCGACAGCCCCGCCTGCACGATCAGCGCGACGGCGCCGAAGGCGAGCGCCCGGCGGCCGGCGAGCCGCCCGGCCGCCATCGCGGCCAGCGCCACGGCCGGAATCGCCGGCACCAGCAGGCGGTACGAGAACATCATGTGCTTGGTCCCGGCGGTCATCGCATAGGCCGCGAACAGCAGCAGGCCGATCAGCACCGGCAGGTTTCGGCGCAGTCGGCCGGCCGGCGCCGGCCCCCAGATCGGCAATGCGGCGAAGACCGCACCCGTCATGACCAGGAAGCCCATCAGGTAGATCGCGCCGCGCAGCAGGTCGGGCCCGAGGCTCGGTGTCTTCAGATAGAACGAGGTCGGCAGGATGTCGCCGAAATAGACCCAGGCAAAGGCGAGCCATCCGGCCGGAATCGCCGCTGCCGCGAACAACCAGGCCCAATGCCTGGCATCGCGCCGGTAGACGAAGATCTGATGGGCCACGACCGGCGCGGTCAGGAGCGCGGAATCGTGCCGGATGAGGAATGCGAGCGCGGCCAGCCCGTAGACGGCGACCGGGGCAATCCGATCGTCCCCGTCCCGATGCCAGGCGGCGACAAGGAACGCGCCGAGCACGGCGATGAGCAGCGGCGTCTCCAAGCCGCCGACGGACCACAGGATGACGAAGGGCGAGGCCGCGGTGAGCGCGAGAAAGCAGAAGCTCTGCCAGTCGTCGTCGAACAGCCTGACGCTCATCCAGACAAGCACCGACACCACCAGACCGGCGCCAAGGGCCTTGTACAGGAGATAGGGCGTGCCCGGCAGCAGCGTCAGCGCGGAGAGCAGCAGGGCATGGCCCGGCGAGGTGAGGGCCGACACCCGCTCGCCGATGTTGAAGACCAGCCCGTTGCCGGTGACGAGGTTGCGGGCATAGCGGGCCACGATCAGCGCGTCGTCCGCGGTGAAGGCGTAGAATGCGGCGTAGGCGACCGCCAGGAAGAACCCCAGCAGCGCAAACGGGGCGATCCGGGCCGGTGACCGACGCCTCGGTGCGTTGAAGATGTCCGACAGGCTCATTGTGGCGGCTCCGCCGAGGCGGGCGTGACGGCGGCCATGCCGTCCCGCCGGATGCGAAACAGCGCCGATGCCCCATCCTCGCTCTGATCGACCAGATCGAAGCTCAGCGGATTGGCGTCGATCCAGCCGCGCTCCACCGGGTCCGGCGCGTAGACCATCACCGCGTCCGCGCCCGCCGCCTCCAATGCGGCCAGCCAGCGCCGCCCGGCCCGGTCGATCTCGGCCATGGTCGCCGCGTCCCGCTCATCCGGGTAGTAGAGCCCCGTGGGAACATGCAGCAGCGTGTGCTGCAGCCGGCTGCCGAGCAGCGGGTAGACGTACCAATGGGTCGGCCGGGTCCAGGTGCCGGCGGTGACGGCCACCACCATCGGCCCGTCCTCGGCGATCGCGTTCCAGATCGGATAGGCCTGGGCGCTGGCCGAAAAGGCGACGGGGCCGGAATTGAAATGCTGGTCGCGCGCAAGACCGATGAAATACATCTCCCGCGCATGGGAGGCGATCGTAAGGGCGGTGATGAGGCTGACGGCGAGGAAGGCGGCGGCGGGCTGCCACGGCGACCGGCCAGGCTTCGGCCTCCAGATGAAGGCCGCAGCAACCCCGGTTGCCAGGCAGAGCGGCACCATCACCGCGTCCAGCACGCTCCACCGCCAGGGCAGCGCGTAGACCAGGTTGACCGCCAGCACGGCGACCAGCAGGCCGCTCACCGGCCGCCCGCTCAGCCGCGCCACCGAGATGGTGGCGAGGATGAGCGCCGCCACGATGTAGCGGGCCTCGTCCAGCCCCGGATAGTTGATACGGGTGGCGAGGATCCAGCCGAGGAACGCCAGCGCGGCGCCTGTCGTCGCGGTGAAGGCCAGCCGGCCGCCGAGGCCCCTCGAGACCAGGCCGATGGCCCCAACCAGGACGACCAGCAGGCCGCCGGGACCGAACCCGTTGTGCAGCAGCGGCTCCCGGTAGAAGCCGTTCCAGAAGAACGACACCGCCGCCTGCACGAAGGACAGCCCCTCGGCGGCCTCCACGACCTCGCGCGCCGGCTCCGTCGCCCCGGCGAAGGTGACCCCGAACAGGCTGAACCAGAAGGGGTAGAGCGGGTTGCCCAGGGTCACGAACAGGTAGAGCGGCCAGGCAAGGGCGGTCGCGCAAATCAGCCCGACACCACCCGCCGTCCATCCGATCGGCACATGCGCGCGGTCGCGCAGATGCAGCCAGGCCCAGATCAGCGACCCCAGCGCCAGGAAGGGCAGCGCAGTGAACTTGATCGCCACCGCCAGCGCCCACGACACCATCGCCGCGGTGGCCAGGGCCGGCGTGCGGGTCTTCTCGGCCTGCGCAAAGCAATAGGTGCCGGCGAGCAGGGCCAACGCGACGGCATTGTCCACATAGCCCGAGGACATGTGGTGGAAGACGCCCGGGATGGTCACCGCCACGGCGGCGCCAAGCGCCGCGTGCAGCCTCGACCCGTCCAGGCAGCGAATGGTGGCATAGGCGACAAGGCCGATCGCCAGCCAGACCGCGATCCAGGTCGGGGCCACCGCCGCATCGCCCGACGGCAGCAGCATCGACCAGGCCGACAGCAGATCGCCGGCGATGGGAAAGGCCTGGTAGACCTGCCAGCTTCCCACCGCATCGTAGCCATGGACCAGCGTCCCCTCCTGCACCCAGAAGGCGGCCCGCGGTCCGTGATAGGTGAGGAAGTCCCAATCCATGGGCGGCGACACCACCGCACGGATGATCGTCATCCAGGCGATGCAAACCGGGACCGCGAACAGCCAGATGGCCTTGCCGGCCGTGGACGGGCCGCCGAACAGCGCACGCAGCGTGTCCAGATCCGCCGCGACGAGGGTCCGGGACCCGGGCGCCTGCATCGCATGCCAGAGGAAGGCGGCGGATGCCAGAAAGACGGCGATCAGGGCCGGTGCCCCGAACAGGCCGAGCAGAAGCAGACCCAGCCCCACCAGATACTGCCCGGTCAGCACCGCGATAATGGTCAGCACCATCCGGACCCCGAGCGGCTGGCCGATTGCGACATGCAGCGAGACGGCGAGGTATCCGGCGCCGAGCATGGCCAACGCCCCGGCGAACCAGACCACGCATAGCAGCGACGCGATCATCGTCCAGCCGCCGGACATAGCTGTCCGACCCGCTCATCGCAGGCGGCGGGCGCCATCGCAGGGCTGCCAGTCATTGCACTCGGGCCGGGCGTCTCGAATACCGATCGGATCGCCCGACTCTGCGAATGCCCCGTTAAGAAATCGCTATGGCGCCGCTGGCTAGGCCGTCAGACCGGAGAGTGGCGGCACCGCCTGTCCGGGAAATACGACGCGGTCGATAGCGTCGGCGGGCAGTTCCATGTGCTCGTGGAGCAGCGCCGCCAGCACCGAGCGCAGGTCGAGGGTCGGGGCGAGGTCGCGGCTTTCGTAGAGGGCGCCCATCGCGAGACCCGGCCAATCCGCGAGCACCCGTCCGCCCGTGACCCGGCCGCCGGCCAGCAATGCGGCCGCGCCGGTCCCGTGATCGGTGCCGCCGGTGCCGTTGGGCGCGGCGGTGCGGCCGAATTCTGTGACCACGGCGACCACCGTCTCGCTCCAGGCCGGCCCCAGCGCGTCGCGAAGTGCCACCATGCCCTCGGCAAGCCCGTTCAGCCCGCGGGCCAGCCGGCCGCTCTCGGTGCCCTGGCCGGCATGGGTGTCCCAGCCGCCGACTTCCAGCACCGCGATGCGCGGCCCGTCCGGCGCCGCCAGCATGCCGCCGGCGACCTGCGCCAGGGCGGAGGCATTGGCGCCGCCCCGCCCGCCGCGCCGGTCCATGCCGGCCAGCGCGCTGTCGGCCATGGCGTCCGCCGACACCGCCTCGGCCAGCAGCGGTCCGAACAGGGAATCGTCCCGGTAGAGCATGGCCAGCCGCTCCAGGAAGGCGTCGTTCGCCTCCGGCAGCACCGCCGGCGACCAGGAGGCCACCGGCTGATCGCCGCGCAGGACCAGCGGCACGGTCTGGCCGATCGACAGTCCCAGCCGGCGCTCGCCGCCATCCAGCAACCCGATGGCCCGGTTCAGCCAGCCGTCATGGGCGCCGCGCGGCCGGTCGGTGCCGTTTTCCAGCAGGTCCTGACCGTCGAAATGGGAGCGCTCGCGATAGGGCGTGGCGACCGCGTGCACCGGCAGCAGTTCGCCCGAACGGTACCAGGGCGCGATCGGCTCCAGCGCCGGATGCAGGCCGAAGAACCCGTCCAGATCGGCCATGCCGGTGCCGCGCATCGGGTCGTCCAGCGCCAGGGTGTCGCGGATCGACCGGTAGTGGCGATCGCCATAGGGCACGACCGCCGATAACCCGTCCAGGCCGCCGCGCAGGATCACCAGCACGAAGCGCCGGTCGGTCACCGCATCGGCCAGGGCCAGCCGGCCTCCGGCGGCCGTGAAGGCGGCGGCCGTGGCCGTGCCCAGCAGGCTCCGTCGCGTCAGTCTCAGCATTTGACCCTCCTTCCCCGGCCGGTCATCGCACGACCGCATCGGTGACAAAGATTCCGAAATGCGCCCGGCCGCCCCGGATCGCCACCTCGCCCAGCAGCAGCCGGCCGCCATACGCGCCGGCATCCGCGGAACAGGCCCCGTTGAAACTGTTCGGCAGGCCGGCCGCGCTCTGCGCCGGAACCGGCCGGCCTGCGCCGTCCCGCAGCAATTGGCCGCGCTCCACATCGGTGAAGCGGAAGGCGATGCAGCCATTGTAGGCGTCGGGAAACGGCCGGTCGGAGGTCGGCGACACGATCAGGAAATGCGCCGCGCCGTCGGAATGGAACGCCGAGGCGGAGAAACTGTCGGCCCGGACATGACCGGCATCGCCCGTGTCGAGCAGCGTGTCGACGTAACGCCAGCTCTCCGGCCGCGCCATCCGGCAGGGCCGGTCGCAGCGCAGGAGCACGATCTTCGGCTCGATCCGGCCGGCAATGAATTCGGCGCAGTTCATCGCCAGCAGCACGGCGGACGGCGTCGCCGCCAGGGCCGGCTCGGTAAAGGCGGCGCAGCGCGCCAGCGCCGGCGCCCGCTGGTGCAGCGGCACCCGCGGGGCGCCCGCGACAGGGCTGCGCGTCGGGCCATTCGGAATGTCGTTCACCCCGTCATAGCCCAGCGCGCCGAACAGCTTGACCTCCGGCGCACCGGCCAGGGCTTCCGGCACCGCCGCCGCCCGGTAGCCGATCCAGCCATGCTCGAACAGCCGCCGCTCGCCGGCGACCAGGTAATGATGCCAGAGCAGTTTCCAGCGCTGCGCCGGCGGGGCGAAGGGATCGTGCAGGAGAGCCGGCACCTCGTTGTGCCATGTCGCCGGACCGCCGCCGGCAGCCGGCCCCAGGGTCACCGGAACCGCCGGATTGACCACGCCGCCGACCGGGTCCCAGCGGCCGCCGCCGTCGCCGGTGCGGGCGAGATAGGTCGAGACGACACGCTCGGACGGCCGTCCTCCATAGGCCGGCGGATCGACGGCGGAGAAGGCCATGTAGACCGCACCGTCTCCGGCCGAGGCGAGGGACGGGTCGAACACGCCCAGGCTCCCCGCACCGGGCGGCGCCAGCGCCACCGGCTGCCGGGGCGTGGTCTGGGCCTGGCTCTGTGGCGCGCAGGCGGCCAGCGCCACGGTCAGCAGGGCGAGCGACGCGGCCCGGACGCCGCGCGGATGGGATCGCTCGGCCATCACCGCCTCTGGAACTCCGGCGACAGCAGGGTCATCGCCACGCCGTCGGCGGCGCTGGGTGCGCCGTTGATGAGGAACATGGTCGAGTCCGTGGCGACCGGGCCGATGCTCTGCTTGGCAAGCTCGCGCGGATCGACCAGCCGGCCGACCCGGTCGCCGACGGCGACCGCCCAGTCGGTGCGCTTCATCAGCGCGTCCGGGCCCAGCCATTCCTCCGCCGTGTCCGGCCAGCCGGCGGGCGAGGGGGCGCGGAACGGCACCTGCCCCAGCAGATGTAGGGAGCCGACCAGCTTCTCGTCATCCACCGGGACCTGCAGCCCGCGCAGGGATGCGATCACCATGTCGTTGGGCGTGCGGACCTTGGGCAGGGGCCGGTCCCAGGCATCCGGCAGCTCCACGAGCGCCTCGGAGACACGGCGCAGATCGCCGCCGGAGGACAGGAAGACGTTGGCGACGTGCTCTACCGCCGGGGCCGGCGGCTCGTCGGCGACGAAATGCCGGACCAGCTTGGTCGCGACATGCCGCGCGGTGGAGGGATGCCGTGCCAGCGCCTCCAGCGCCGCTTCCGCCTCCGCCTCGCCGGATTCCGGATAGCGCACACCCAGCAGCACCTTGTCGCCGGGCTCATGGGCGGCCGGGTGGAAGCGGAACGTGCCCGGGTCGCGGTCGCGCAGCCGGCCGATCGACCAGCCGGTCAGCATGGCGGCGAAGGATCGGACGTCGTCCTGGGTGTATCCGCCATCGACCCCCAGCGTGTGCAGCTCGAGGATCTCGCGGGCCAGGTTCTCGTTCAGACCGGCATCGCGGCGCCGGCCGGCCCGGGAGTTGGGGCCGATCGAGCCGAGATTGTCGAGATAGGCGAGCATCGCCGGATGGCGGGTCACCGCCTTCAGCATGTCGACGAAGCGCCCGGTCACATGCGGGCGGATCGCCTCGATCTCATAGGGTGCGACCACGCCGAGCACGACCGGCTTGAGAGCCGAGACGGTGAAGTGGTTGGACCAGAACTGCACCAGCCGCTCGACATAGGGCTGTTCGCTGGCGATCGCCGTGCGGGTACGGGCCGCCGAGTCGGCCTGGAAGGCATCGCGCATGTCGCGGCGCAGCAGCCGGCCGACCGCCTCCGACCCGTCCTCCCGGGCTTCCAGGAACCGCCTGGCGCGCTCGGCGCTGCCGTCGGTGCCGCGGAGTTCCGCCGGCAGGGATCCGGCACCGTCGAGCTGGCCGGTCAGCCAGCCGCGCGGGTCACCGGCGATGGCGGCGAGATCGCCCGGCCGGGCGCCGAAGCCGAAGCGATTGGCGGCGATGACGGCGTCGATGGTGCTCATGGGCGTCCCCTCCAGCGTTCGGCCATCTCGCCGCGCAGCTCGGGCGACAGGTCGCTGAGCGCCTCGCCAATGATGCCATGCACGGCGGCCTGCAATTCCTCCGACCGGCCGCGCACGGCGGCCATCGCCGCCTCGAAGGCGGCCTGGTCGAAGGGCTCGCGGGCAACGATCGCGGCGGCCTCCTGCCGGGCCTCGCGGACCGCGGCGACCATGCCCTGCAGACCGCCACGGTTCTCCCGAAACGCGCGGCGCAGGACCGGGCGCGCCTCCGACGGCACCGTCGCCATGAACCGCTCAAGACCGCCGCCATTGTTGGCCCGGACCGGAGTGCCGGCGCCGCTGGTCACCCGCCCGGCGATCAGCCCGGCGACGAAGACGTTCAGGCAGACCGAAAGGATGAGGGCGACCACCACCGCCGTCCCGGTGCGTCCCGACAGGGTCATCGCAGCACCTCGTCAAATCCGCCGAGCCCATAGACCAGCGTGGACAGATCCTCCGACTCCCAGACCGGCCGCTCGACCGGCCACCAGGCGCCGACGGCGAACCCGATCACGGCGGACGCGGCGATCGCGGTCCAGCCGGCGGCGATGCCGCGGCGCCGCGGCGACCATCCGGTTGATGCCGCCTCGGGCGCCTGGTCGTGCAGCTCGGGGATGTCGAGGATGGCGGAGCGCAGAAGCGGGCTGGCCGGCTCCTCCGGCAACGCCTCCAGGGCCTGGTGCAGGGCCTCGGCCTCCGCCAGCGCGGCCCGCGCGGCCTCCGATGTCGCCAGCAGGGACTCGGCCGCGGCGCGATCGGCCTCTGGCCAGCGGGCGATCTCCGTCCCGCGCCCGTCCAGCAAGGTCTGGAACTCGATCACATTCATCGTCTCAAGCCTCCAGCCGGCCGGCGAGTCGTTCGCGCAGCTTGCGCCGTGCCCGCACCAGCAGCCCCTCCAGCGCGCCGACGCTGATCTCCAGGACCTCCGCCGCCTCGGCGTTGCTCATCCCGCCGGAATAGCACAATGCCAGCGCGGCCCGCTGCCGGTCGCCAAGCGACGCGATCTCCCGCTCCAGTAGTGCCGCACGCTGGCGACGCTCGATCGCCGAGACGGCATCCTCGCTCAGGTCCGGCGGGTCGCCGATCAGCTCCAGCGGCGCGAAGGCTGGCCGGCGCCGCAGATCCAGGCACAGATTGACCGTGACCCGGTACAGCCAGGTGGTGAAACGGGCCCGGCCCGGCTCCCATCTGGCGGCGGACTTCCAGACCCGCAGGAACGCCTCCTGGGCCACCTCCTCGGCTACGCTGCGATTGCCGGTGATGCGGGTGGCCAGGGCCAGCGTGCGATCGAGGTGCCGGTCCATCAGCACCGCGAAGGCGTCGCGCGCGCCGCGGCCGACCGCGCCCATCAGCGCGTCGTCGTCCGATGCCTGCGATGCCGTCTCGGTGGACCATGGCTTGGCGTCCTCCATCAATGCATGGGCCCCGTCGCTCCCCGGCTCCCGCCGGAGCCGATCATCCTCAGACCTTTCTACGCCCCAGATCTGAAAACCCTGCGAAACTTTCGCGCACCCCGGGGCGGATCAGGCCGGTTCCTGCGCCGCGCGGCTCCAGGAACCGGCCCTCCCCGGCAGGGAGGCCTAGTTGACGATCTGCCGGACGTCCTGGCGGAAATCGCGACGGTCGATGCGGTGCTGCTGGCGCACCGAGCTGCGGTCGCCGGCCCGGTCGCGGTACAGCTCGCCCCGGCCGTCATACTCGCCATTGCGCCAATCGACGAAATCCTCGCGGCGCTCCACCCGGAACTCCTGATGCAGGTCGCGGGTGTCGGCCCGATAGTCCTGGCGCGCATCGCGGATATCCGGCCAGACGCCATCCCCGGCCTGGGCCGGCATGGCGGTGACGGTGAGGGCGAGCGCGCTGGCGATCACGCCGGCGCGGAGGGTGCGGACATCGAACATGGGCGAACTCCTTCGCTTCAGCTATCCGGTCGGACCGCGGCGGTCATTCGCGAGCCCGGATGGACGCCCGTCGACCGACAGGCGATGTCCCTTCCACGCCGGACGTGGAAAAACCCTGCGAAGAAATTTCGTCGGCCTGAACGGCCGGGTGTCAGCCCGGCGTCGGGAGGCCCATCTGGGCCGTGATGATCCGGCTCATCTCGCTGTCCGGATCGCGCAAATCGGCGGCGATGTTGAAATGGTTGCGGCCGGCGATCGGCCGCAGCTCCGGCGCCAGCCCGTGCCCCCGCAGATACTCGGCATAGATCGCCGACTGCCGGGCATACTCCTCCGACTCATCCGCGCCATAGGCAACAACCAGCGGCAGGTTGGGTGGCGGCGCCAGATGGATCGGGCTGTTGCGCCGGGCGACCTCCTCGGAGAGGCGGAGGTCGTCATTGACGAAGCTGAGCCGGATCGGCTCCAGGTCGAACAGCCCGCTGATGGCCACGCCCCCCTTCACCACATCGGCCGGCAGGCCGTACTCGCCGGCCCAATCCGTCGCGGCGACCATCGCCACGATATGGCCGCCGGCGGAATGCCCGGAGATGGTCAGCCGCGCCGGGTCGCCGCCGAAACTTGCGGCATTGGCGTGGACCCAGGCGGTGGCGGCACGGCATTGCCGCACCAGCTCGTCCATGGTGATGGCAGGGATCAGACCGTAATCCGGGACCACGGCGATGCCACCGGCGGCGGCGATCGGACCGGCGACGAAGCTGAACTCGGATTTGTCGCGCGATTTCCAATAGCCACCATGAAAGAAGATGTGCAGCGGCGCAGAATGCACCTCGCCGGCGGGCATGAAGATGTCGAGGGTCTGTGGCGACCTGTCGTCAAAGGGCACGTCCAGCCGCGAGGCCAGGGCCGCGCGTGCCGCCGCGCTATCCGACACATAGCCGGCCAGGAAGTCATCCGCCTCGGGGACTCGGCCGCGATTGTTGTACTGGCTGTCGAGGGCCGGCTGGTCGTAGTCATGGTAGACGGGTCTGGCCATTGCGTTGTTCCTTTCCGGCGGCGCCACGGCCCCTAGAGAAGACCGCGTGCGGCGAGGTTGCGCATCAGCGCGGCCGTGCCGAAGGTCCAGCGCGGCGCCCGGTCGCTGGTGGTCACGCGGTTGACCAGGGCGCCCAGGGCCGGTGTCTCGATGGTGACGATGTCGCCGATCTTGTGGGTGAAGCCCTGGCCCGGCGTGTCGCGGTCGTCGACCGGCGCGAACATGGTGCCGAGAAACAGCATCAGCCCGTCCGGATAGGCGTGGCTCGGCCCGATGGTCTGGCCGACCAGGTCCAGCGGGTCGCGGCTGATCCGGTCCATGGAGCTGGTGCCCGCCAGGCGATAGCCGTCGGTGCCCTCGACCGTCATGGTCAAAACCGCGCCGCGGACGTCGTCGATGCCGAAGCTGTCGTCGAACAGCCGCACGAACGGGCCGATGGCGCAGGAGGCGTTGTTGTCCTTGGCCCGGCCCAACAGCAGGGCGCTACGCCCCTCCACGTCGCGCAAATTGACGTCGTTGCCCAGCGCGGCGCCGACCGTGCGGCCATGGGCGCCGACCGCCAGCACCACCTCCGGCTCGGGATTGTTCCAGGCGGAGTCCCGATGGATGCCGACCTCCGCGCCGGTGCCGACCGCCGACATGGGCTGCGCCTTGGTGAAGACCTCCGCGTCCGGGCCGATGCCGACCTCCAGGTATTGCGACCACGCGCCCTGCTGGATCAGCAAATCCTTCAGCCGCATCGCGCCCTCGGAGCCGGGCTGGATCTGCTTCAGGTCGCCGCCGATCGTGTCCATCACCCGGCCGCGGATCGCCTCGGCCCGAGCCAGGTCGCCATGGGCCTGTTCCTCGATCACCCGCTCCAGCAGGCTCTCCACGAAGGTGACGCCGCTCGCCTTCAGGGCCTGCAGATCGCAAGGCGCCAGGAACCGGGGCCGCGATTCATCCGGTTCGTCCGGCGTGGTGTTGCCGAGGATGTCCGCAAGGTCCCCGATGACCGGCCCATCGGCACTGCCGACAGCCGCCGCCGGGTCCTCGGCATTCAGCACGTCGGCCATGGTCGGCAGGGACCGGCTGATGTCGCGGACCCCGTCGGAATCCAGCCGGACCACCGCCGGGCCGGCCGGTTCGCCCGGCAGCCAGACGCGGCCGACAAGGGAGCCGGCAAGCCCCGCGCGCGGCAGGCTCGATTCGGTCGTCAGCCGCAGGGTCATGGGCGCCCGCCCATTGCCGGTCCTGGATACATGGTGCCTCTCCGATGTGATTGCCGATATGGTAGGAGGAATTGAAGCCGGCGCAAACATCCGGCGCGCGCGGGGAGGAAAGCATGAAGATCGTCGTCACCGGCGGCACCGGGTTCATCGGCCGGCGGATCGTATCGGCCCTGCTGGCGCGCGACGGCATCACCGGCCCCTCCGGGTCCGTCGAGCCGATCGAGCAGGTGGTGGCGCTGGACGCCGTGGCGCCGGACCCGCCGATGCCCGACGACCCGCGCCTCACCGTGGCGACCGGGGACATCGCCGATCCCGCCACCTTCGCCGACGTGCTGGACGATTCGACCGGGCTCGTCTTCCATCTCGCGGCCGTGGTCAGCGGCGCGGCCGAGGCCGATTTCGACCTTGGCATGCGGGTCAATCTGGACGGCACCTGGCTGCTGCTGGAGGCCTGCCGGCAGTTGCCGACGCCGCCGCGGCTGGTCTTCGCCAGCTCGGTCGCGGTGTTCGGCGGCGACATGCCGCGCATTATCCGGGACGACAGCGCGCTGACGCCGCTGACCTCCTACGGCACCCAGAAGGCGGCCGCCGAACTGCTGGTCAACGATTTCAGCCGAAAGGGGTTCATCGACGGACGGGCGCTGCGCCTGCCGACCATCGTCGTGCGGCCGGGCAAGCCCAACAAGGCGGCCTCGTCCTTCGCCAGCGGCATCATCCGCGAGCCGCTGACCGGCAAGGAGAGCCTCTGCCCGGTCGGGCCGGAAGCCACCATGTGGATCCTGTCGCCGCGCCGGGTGGTCGACGCCTTCCTGCGCGCCGCCGAACTGCCGGCGGACCGCTTCGGCGTCAGCCGGTCGGTCAACCTGCCGGGGCTGAGCGCCAGCGTGGAGGAGATGATCGAGGCGCTGCGGACGGTGGCTGGCGAGGAGCCGGTCGGCCGCATCCGCTTCGAGCCCGACCCGCTGATCCAGAGCATCGTCGCCGGCTGGCCCGGCTGGTTCGACCCGGCCCAGGGCCTGGCCCTCGGCTTCCAGGCCGACCCGGACGTGGAAAGCATCATCCGCGCCTTCATCGAGGACGATCTGGGGTAGGGGGCTCTTCCTTAGGTCAACAACCCAGTGCCGTTGTCATTCCCGCGAAGGCGGGAATCCAGAAATCCCGCTGGCGCAATCCGCACATCCGGGAACCACTGGATTCCCGCCTTCGCGGGAATGACAAGAACAGTGAGCTAGGCCGAACGGCGGCGCGCCGTCAGATCATCGAGCTGGCGATGCCCAGGGAGCCGATGCTGAGGATGGCCGTGACGCTGAGCGACAGGTCGACGACCCGGTTGGCGCGGTAGCGCACCTCGCCGGTCAGGATGCCGATGGCGAGGAGCAGCGCCCCCACCACCATCAGATCGAGGGAGTCGAACAGGAAGCCGGTGATCGGCACCGCGACGCCGAGATTCTGGCAGACATCCGAGAAGTAGATTTTCGGAGGCAGGCTTCGGCTGACCACGCTCTGGGCCACCAGCGCCGCACCCTGGATCGCGATCACCAGGAAATAGAGCAACAGGGTAATCGTGGTGACAAACGCAACCGCATCGATTGCCAACTCAGACATTGCCAACCGCCTCCCCAGGTGTTGACGAACAGACAATTAACCATGTTTTGCGAATTGCCTGCACGCGCCCGAGTCACGGTTAACAATTCGTTAACGATTATTCAATGACGACTCTAATTTGTCAAGAATGTACTTGGGCATTTCCCAACAATTCTGAGGGCTTAGGCCGGATTCGCCCTCACCGTCATCGGCATTACTGCGTCGCCGGCCACAGGGCGAGATCGGTGATCGGCTCGTGGCGCCGGATGAAATCGGCCAGGTCGCGGGCGAAGGCGCGGCTGTCGACGGCGATGTTGTTCGGCCGCGCGCCGGCATAGACGGCGGAGTCCAGGGCGATCACCTTGTACTCCCCATCGCGCTCGATGAAGATCGGCGAGCCGCTGTCGCCGGGCAGCGTGTCGCATTCGTGCGAGATGGTGTTGTCGCTGTAGTAGTCGACGATCAGGCAGTCGACATGGGCGGAGAGCTGGTACTCGGTGTCGCCGCTGTAGCCGGCCTGGGTGATCTTGTCCCAGTCGCGCCCGACCGCGTCGCGGATCTCCTCGGTGATCAGCTCGTGCACCGAGAAGTGCCCGACCTGGTCGCCGATCGGCTGGTCCAGCAGCACGAAGGCGTAGTCCAGCCCGTCCATCTCCGAGGTGTTCAGGAAGGCCATGTAGTCGTAGTCGGTCGACACCCAGTAGGACACCACCTCCGCCTGGGCGGCGTAGCGGCCCATGTGGTAGCCGGCCAGGAACTGGACCGGCGGGTCGAGCATGGCGCCGTCGCGCTCGGTGAACAGGCAGTGGGCGGCGGTCAGAACCACCCGCGGGCTGACCATGGCGCCGGAGCAATGGCCGGCGCCGCGGAAGGTCAGCTTGCCGACCGCACTCCACGGCATGCCTTCCGGCACCACGAAGATCCTGTCATCCTTGCCGAAGAGGGCGTGCAGCTTGCGGTCCGCGCTCTCCGCCAGGGCAGAGACGGAAAACAGCATTGCGGTAATAGAGAACGCGGCGGCGAGCGTCTTAACGTATGGGGCTTTGCGCATTCTTGTTATGCCTTCCTGGCTGCCCGCCGCATTGCATGACACGACGATGCGTTAACTCTTTCCATTACTATTATATAAATTCGTATCAAATGCTGGCAATCTAAAAATGTCACTGATCTGGAAAGCAGAATTCCGGTCTGGTAAATTGTCCGTTAACGGAACGAAAACGGAACATCCGGCCGATGGGAACGCCTGAAACGCCCGCGCCGTTAACCAAGCCGGGGGGCGACGGGGCCGCCGAGATCAAGCGGGGAGTCCGCCGCATGCTGGCGGCTCACGGGCTGACGAGCCTGACCGAGTTCACCCTGAAGGGCGGGCGCCGGGCCGACATCGTCGCCATGGACGGCAAGGGCCGGTTCACCATCGTCGAGGTGAAGAGCTCGGTGGCGGACTTCCGGGCCGACGGCAAATGGCCCGAGTACCGGGAGTTCTGCGACCTGTTCTACTTCGCCGTCGCGGCCGGGTTTCCCCTGGAGCTGATCCCCGAGGATTGCGGGCTGATGGTGGCCGACGCCTACGAGGCGTCGATCCTGCGCGAGGCGCCGGAAGAGGCCCTGAACGCGGCCCGCCGGCGCGCCGTCCTGCTGCGCTTCGCCGCCGCCGCGGCCGGTCGCCTGCACCGGCACGAGGACCCGGGATTGGAGTGAGCGGCCCGTCCGGCCAAGCCCCGGCGCTGCATCGGAAAAAATTGTAATTCAGCCCACTTTAACGATTTTGCGGTGACCTGAAGATGCGCCCAGGTGCCGCCGACCGGCGGCGGCATCCGGCGCCGTCGACCAGGGCATAAGGGTTGGGAACCATGACCGCCGCCGCACAATTGCAAGGGGCCCAGGACACCGGCCCGCCGCCTGTCAGCCACCAGGAATACGCGCTGCTGGACCACGCGGTCCGGCTGGAGCGCAACCTGGCCGGCCGCCTGGCGCTGCACATCCACCTGTCGCGGCTGAGCAGCCAGAGCCGCCGCGAACAGCAGATGACGACCGCGCTCGATCATTTCGAGGAGCGGATCGCCGGCTTCGAGGGCCAGCTCTACAAGACCCTCGCCGGCGACCTGATCTACATCTGCGACGACAGCCGCATCGAGGCGCTGGACGCGACCGTGCTGCGTCTGCGCCAGATGTTCGCCGAGGATCCGCTGACCCGGCGCACCGACGACGATCCCGAAAGCAGCTTCTGCACCTGGTACATCCTGGAGCGGGATTACCCGCAATTCGTCGCCCTGGCGCGACGCCTGTTCGAGATCAGCGAGGCCCATCGCCAGGAGAACCAGAAGCTGCAGGACGCCACCGCCGGGCCCGGCGTGTCGGGCGGCCGCGCCCTGACCCCGTCCCAGCTCGGCAAGCTGGAGGAGGCGCTGACCAACGCCGACCTCTCCGCGCTCATGCGCAACCAGCCGATCTGCGCCGTCACCCCGGACGACCCGCCGGAGGTGGTGTTCCACGAGATGTATGTCTCGATCGACGATCTCGGCCGGAACCTGCTGCCGGGCGTGACCATCACGTCGGACCCGTGGCTGTTCCAGCGCCTGACCCGCAGCCTGGACAACCGGGTGCTGCGCCAGGTGGCCCATGATCAGGCCCGGACCGACAAGGCGTTCAGCCTGAACCTCAACGTCGCCACCGTGCTGTCGCCGGAGTTCCGCCGCTTCGAGCAGGCGCTCGGGGCCGGCGCCCGGGGCCGCCTGATCATCGAGTTCCAGCAGATCGACATCTTCTCGGACATGGCGGCGTATCTGTTTGCCCGGGAATACCTGCGCGAGCTCGGCTTCCGCATCTGCCTGGACGGGCTGAACCATATGACCCTGCCCTTCGTCGACCGCGAGCAGCTCGGCATCGACCTGCTGAAGATGCAGTGCAGCGACGATCTGATGAGCGGCATGAGCAAGGACGCCATCTCCTCGCTGGAGAAGGCGGTCCGGTCGACCGGGGTGGCGCGCATCATCATGTGCCGCTGCGAGAGCCAGACCGCCCTGCAGATCGGCTACAACATGGGCATCTCGCTGTTCCAGGGCCGCCACATCGACACGCTGCTGGCCGCCCGCCAGGCGCACTGACCGGCCGTCGCCGACCCGCTCAGCGTCGCGGCGCGTGCTTGTTGAGGATGCGCTGCAGGGTGCGGCGATGCATCTTCAGCCGCCGCGCGGTTTCCGAGACGTTGCGGCTGCATTGCTCGAAGACCCGCTGGATGTGCTCCCATCGCACCCGGTCCGCCGACATCGGCGAGTCCGGCGGCGGCGGCAGGGAGGTGTCGTCGACGGCGAGCAGCGCGTCGGCGATCTGGTCGGCCGAGGCCGGCTTGGCCAGGTAGTCGTTGGCCCCGGCCTTGATCGCCGCGACCGCCGAGGCGAGGTTGCCGTAGCCGGTCAAAACGACGATGCGGGCGTCCGGGCGCACGTCCCGGAGAACCGGGACGATGTCCAGCCCGTACCCGTCCTCCAGCCGCATGTCGATGACCGCATAGCCCGGCGCGACCCGGCGCAGCAGCGCGGTGGCCTCGGCCAGCGAGCCGGCGCAATAGGGAGCGAAGCCTCGCCGCTCCATCGCCCGGCACAACCAGTTGCGCAACCCGATATCGTCGTCGAGGACCAGCAAATTCTGGTGCAGGACATCGGACGCCTGCGCTCGCACTTCGCTTCGCGTGTCCATTACGCCAACCCTATCCCTTCACCAAGGGTAGGTCTTCCAGGCTGTATGACAACCGTGACGACCCAGGTTTTCGAATTTGCGCCCTCCGCCGGGGCTTCACGCGCAATTCTGCCCCATATTTCAACCGTTAGGAAGTGGCATCGGGATACCCGTCCAGGTTGACGGGGAATCGGCAGCCCGTGCGTCGGGGCGGTCAGCCTTTGCCGCTGACCCCGGCCTCGTCGAAGGTGGCCATGCCGTCATGGCAGGCGACGGCGGCCTTGACGACGTTGATCGCCAGCGCCGCGCCGGAGGCCTCGCCGAGCCGCAGGCCGAGGTCGAGGATCGCCTCGCGGCCGATGCGGTCGAGCAGCCGGCGGTGCCCCGGCTCGGCGGAGACATGCGCGACCAGGCAATGATCCAGCGCCTTGGGATCCAGCGCCCACAGCACCGCCGCGGCGGCGGTGCAGGCGAAGCCGTCCAGCAGCACCGGGGTGCGGGCCAGCCGCGCCGCCAGGATGGCGCCGGAGATGGCCGCCAGCTCATAACCGCCCAGGCAGCGCAGCACCGCCAGCGGATCGCCCAGCGCATCGCGGTTGGCGGCGATGCCGGCCTCCACCGCGGCGACCTTGCGGCCCCGGCCGGCCTCGTCGACGCCGGTCCCGGGTCCGACCCAATCCGCCGCCGAGCCTTCGAACAGGGCGGTGCACAGCGCCGATGCGGCGGTGGTGTTGCCGATCCCCATCTCGCCCAGGCACAGCAGGTGCAGCCCCTGGTCGACGCCCATCATCCCGTAGGCCATGGCGCGGGCGCAGCCCTCCTCGTCCATGGCCGGGCCTTGCGTGAAATCGGCGGTGGGGTTGTCCAGGTCGAGCTCATAGACCCGGAGATCGCTGTCGGCGACCTCGCAGAGCTGGTTCACCGCGGCACCGCCGGCGCCGAAATTCGCCACCATCTGGGTCGTCACCTCGGCCGGGAAGGCGGACACGCCGCGCGCCGCCACACCGTGATTGCCGGCGAACACCGCCACCCTGGGATGGCGCAGCTCCGGCGGGTGGCGGCCCTGCCAGCAGGCCATCCAATAGGCGATCTCCTCCAGCCGGCCGAGCGACCCGGCCGGCTTGGTCAGCCGCGCCTCGCGATGCCGGGCGGCGGTGCCGGCCTCCAGGTCCGGGCCCGGCAGGTTGCGGGCCAGGTCGCGGATTTCGTCGAAGCTGATGGCGGCGCTCGGTTCGGTCATCGCGGGGGTCCGGTTGCGGGTCGGGTCCGGCTCTGTGCCATGAATGCGCCCGCCGGTCAAAACCGCTTGCGCCGGGGCTTGTCGCGGCGCGGCCGCGACGCTACCCATCAGCCATGAGAGAGCCCACCGAATCAGGCGAGGACCCGTCCGACCGGCACTGGTCCCTCATGCGCGAGCTGCGCGACTGGCGCGACGAGATCCATGCCTCGGCGATCTTCCTGACGCGCCTGCCGATCCGCTGGCCCGGCGAGATGCCGCCGGACCTGGCGGCGCGCTCGCTAAGGGCCGGCCCGGTCGTCGGCGCGGCCATCGGCCTGCTGGCCGGCGGGCTCTATGTGCTGATGGCCTGGGCCGGGGTTCCCGCCCTGGCGGCGGCGCTGATCGCGGTGGCCGGCCAGATGCTGCTGACCGGCGCGCTGCACGAGGACGGGCTGGCCGACCTCGCCGACGGGCTGGGCGGCGGCGACAGCCGCGATTCCAAGCTCGCCATCATGCGGGACAGCCGCATCGGCAGCTTCGGGGCCCTGGCCCTGGTCATTGCGGTGCTCGCCCGGGTCGCCGCCATCGCGGCGATCCCGTACGGCTGGCCGGCCATCGCGGCGCTGATTGCCGCCGGCGCCATCTCGCGGGCAAGCTGGCTGGCCATCATGGCCTGGCTGCCGCCGGCCCGTGCCGACGGGCTGGCGGCCTCGCACGGCCAGCAGCCGGCGGACCGGCTGATCGCGACCCTGGCGACGGCTGCCCTGGCGGCCGTGCTGGTGATGCCGGTCGGCCACGCATTGCTGGCGCTGGTGGTGGCGGCGCTCGTCCTGGCGGGGCTCGGAATCCTCGTCTTCCGGCAGATCGGCGGCTACACCGGCGACGTGCTGGGCGCGGCGCAGCAGAGCGTCGAGATCGCCGTGCTGGTGGCGTTGGCGGCGCTGGCGGGCTGACCGGCGGTTGCACGCGATCGGTGCGTCCGCCGCCAAACCGACGTAATCTCCGGTTACCCCAGTCATCAAAGAGCCGGAATGCCGCCGCATCAACAAGGAGCACGCGCAATGCTGCGCAATCGCATCATGTCCATCGTCACGGCGCTTGCCCTCGGGCTCGGCGCCGCCACGCCGGCGCTGGCGCTGACCGACCAGGAAGAGCTGGTCGAGCGCGCCCGGGTGACCGTCCAGTCCATGCTGACCGATCCCGACTACGCGCCGCTGCAGAATACGCTGCAGAACGCCCACGCGGTCCTGATCGTGCCCGATCTGGTCAAGGGCGGATTCATCCTGGGCGGCGAGGGCGGCAACGGCGTCCTGATGGCCCGCAACCCCGACGGCAGCTGGAGCGACCCCTCCTTCATGCTGCTGGCCAGCGGGTCGATCGGCCTGCAGATCGGCGGCGAGGTCTCCGAGATGGTCCTGTCGATCATGACCGAAGACGGGCTGAACGCGATCCTGGAGAACAAGGGCCGCATCGGCGCCGATGTCAGCGCCGCCCTGTTCGTCGTCGGCGCCGGCGTCGAGGCCCAGACCGCCTTCGACACCAATGCCGACATGTACGCCTTCTCCCGCGGCAAGGGGCTGTTCGTCGGCGGCGCGCTGGAAGGCGGCGTGATCTCCGAGAAGGAGGCGTGGAACCAGGTCTACTACGGCGCTGGTGCCAACAGCCGGGACATCCTCTCCGGCCGCTTCTCCAACCCGCAATCCGCGTCGCTGAGCGCCGCCCTGCCGCGCTAGGCAACACCGTCCGGGCCGACAGCGCCGTCTGACCGGCGCTGTCGGAACCGGCTCATAGGCGATATCCTGGGGCCATGGTTTCGCCGCTTGCCGACCGAACCTATCGGCGGCTCTTCATCGCACAAGTCATCGCCCTGCTGGGCACGGGGCTGTCCACGGTCGCGCTCAGCCTGCTGGCCTATGAGCTGGTCGGTGGCGAGGCGGGCGCCGTGCTGGGGACGGCGCTGGCGCTGAAGATGGTGGCCTATGTCGGCATCGCGCCGATCGTCGGGGCCTTCGCGCACCGGCTGCCGCGCCGCGGCCTTCTGGTGGCGCTGGACTGTGCCCGGGCCGGCCTGGTCCTCTGCCTGCCCTTCGTCACCGAGATCTGGCAGATCTACCTGCTGATCTTCCTGCTGAATGCCTGCTCGGCCGGCTTCACGCCGACCTTCCAGGCGACCATCCCCGACATCCTGCCCGACGAGGCACGCTACACGCGGGCGCTGTCGCTGTCGCGGCTGGCCTACGATCTGGAGAACCTGCTGAGCCCGTTGCTGGCCGCGGCCGCCCTGATGGTGTTCGCGTTCGATGCGCTGTTCGCCGCCAACGCCGTCGCCTTCGGCATCTCGGCTCTGCTGGTGCTGTCCGTCGTGCTGCCGAAGCCCGAAAGGGAGGCCCGCGAAAAGGGCCTCTGGGCGGAGATCACCCACGGGCTGCGGGTCTATCTGGCGACCCCGCGGCTGCGCGGACTGCTGGCCCTGTCGATGGCGGTCGCCGCCGCCGGCGCCATGGTGATCGTCAACACCGTGGTCGTGGTGCGCGAGCGATTCGGCGGCAGCGACAGCGATACCGCCGTGGCCTTCGCCGCCGCCGGCGCCGGGTCGATGGTCGCGGCGCTGCTGCTGCCGCGCCTGCTCGACCGACTGCCCGAACGGCCGCCGATGCTGGCCGGGGCGATCCTGCTGGTGATTGGCCTGGGTCTGGGCGCGGCCGCGCCGAGCTTCGCGGTGATGCTGCCGATCTGGTTCGTACTGGGCGTCGGCTCGTCGCTGGTCCAGACCCCCGCCGGCAAGCTGCTCCGGCGATCGGCCCATGGCGGCGACCGGCCGGCGGTCTTCGCGGCGCAATTCGCCCTGTCCCACGCCTGCTGGCTGGTCACCTATCCGCTGGCCGGCTGGGTCGGCAGCAGTTTCGGCCTGACCGCCGCCTTTGCCGTTCTGGCCGTCATCGCCCTGGCCGCCGCGGCCGTGGCGGGCAGCCTGTGGCCGGTCCGCGACCCGGTCGAGCTGGAGCACGTGCATCCCGGCCTGGACCACGAGCACCTGCACGTGCATGACGAGCACCACCAGCATGAGCATGAAGGCTGGGAGGGCCCCGAGCCGCACAGCCATCCGCACCGCCACGCCCCGACCCGGCACCGCCATGCCTTCGTGATCGACCTGCACCACCCGGTCTGGCCGGCGCGCTAGCCCTGGGGCCAAGGCCTTGAAGCGACAGGCATCCCGGCGTCCCTGCGCGCCACTGTGACCTCAAAGCCATAGCGCGTTCGCCGTGACAAAGGGCCGCGCGAGCCGGCCCTTAACACGCCGTTTACGCCCCGTTAGGGTGCCCTGCCGCATCATCGCTGAGAGCCGGGATCGTGCGGGGAAGCACTTCGGCATACTCAGCGTTGGGGGATCAGCAATCCATGCGACGTCTAGCTATTCTGCTCGCGGCCGCCCTCCTGGCCGCCGCCTGCCAGACCGACAAATCGCCGCGCCAATCGACGGCGACCGCGGCCCAGCCGCCGGCGCCGCCGAGCTATCGGACCGCGGTGGCGGAGCCGGTGACCTTCGCGCCGATCGGGCATCCGGACGGCGCCTGCATGACCGAGGACGAGATGGCCGCCGAGCAGGCCATTCGGCTGCACACCTCCATGATGGTGACCGGCCTGACCTGCCATAACTTCTATCGCGAGCCGGCCCTGTTCGACCGCTACCAGCAGTTCACGGTGGATCACCAGGGCCGGCTGGGCGCCGCCCAGGACACCATCGGCCAATTCCTGGCGCGCTACCGGTCCGGCAACCGAAACCGGCTCTACGACACCTACCAGACCGAGGTCGCCAACGCCGAATCGCGGCTGGTCGCCGCTGCCACGGCGCCGACCTATTGCCGGCTGCGCCGCGACCAGTACTACACGGCCACCGACTTCACACAGGCCGATTTCGACGCCTTCGTCGACCTGATGGTCGACCACCACCGCGACAGCTACCGGGTCTGCCGGTAGTCGCCATTCACTCCGTCGTTCCCGCGAAAGCGGGAACCTCGATGGACCGTCACTGATTGCGTCTCGAGGTCCCCGCCTTCGCGGGGACGACGGGGGAAGGTGCGCCCTCCTTGCAAAATATCTGCGTCCCCCGGCGACCGCCTGCGTCTAACCGGGTGACGCAAACGCAAGGAGGGTCGAACCCATGCGCCTTCAACTGGCACTCAATGTCCGCGACATCGACGAGGCGGTCGCGTTCTACGGCAAGCTGTTCGGGGCCGAGCCGCACAAGCGGCGGCCGGGCTACGCCAACTTCGCCATCGCCGAGCCGCCGCTCAAGCTGGCCCTGTTCGAGAACCCGGACGCCACGGAACGGCTGAACCATCTCGGCGTCGAGGTGATGGAGCCCGGCGACATCGACGGCCAGGCCGAGCGGCTGTCGGCCGCCGGCATCCTGGACAAGGTGGAGCAGGACACCACATGCTGCCATGCGACCCAGGACAAGCTGTGGTCCAAGGAGCCCCAGGGGCTGAGCTGGGAATGGTACCGCATCACCGACGACACGCCGGATGCCGCACGGGAGACGCTGGGCAAGACCTGCTGCACCGGCGCCAATGGCCAGGCCGGCATCGGCTGCGGGTGAGCGGCGACCGATGAGCCAGGCGTCCGCCCTGCCGCCGGACGCCTGGGCCGGCTTCCGCTCCCGCCTCGCCGACTATGTGCGCCGGCGGGTCGATCCGGGATCGGTGGACGACGTGGTCGCGGCCGTGCTGCTGCGGCTGGTGCGCCATCAGGCGGCGCTGGAGGCGGCCGAGAACCCGACCGCCTGGATGCTGCGCGTCGCCGCCAACGCCGTCGCCGACCATCACCGGCGGCGGGCGGTCGAATACCGCGCGATCGCCGAATACGCCGCCCAGGCGCCGGATGAGCCCGGCTCGGCAGAACCGGCCGATCGCCCGGACACGGCCGAATTCGCCGGCTGCCTTCTCCCCTTCATCCGCGCCCTGCCGCCGCGCTATCGCGAGGCGCTGACGCTGACCGAGGTCGAGGGCCTGACCCAGGCGGAGGCGGCGCAGCGTCTCGGCCTGTCGGTCTCCGGCATGAAGTCCCGCGTCCAGCGCGGCCGCGCCAAGCTCAAGCAGGCGGTTCTGCGCTGCTGCGCGGTCGAGACGGACAAATGGGGGACGGTCCTGGACTACCGAACCCGGGGTCCGGGGGGCGGTTGCCGGGGCGACTGCTAGAGCGGTGCCGCCCTCACCCGGTCTGCCTTTGGCAGCCCACCCTCTCCCAGAGGGAGAGGGTTTGATGTGGCGGTTTCTGGTTCCCTCTCCCTCTGGGAGAGGGTGGCGAGTATAGGCGAGCCGGGTGAGGGCTTCTCACCCCGCCGCCAGGGACTGCCCGGAGTCGGTGTCGAACAGGTGCAGCTGGCCGTTGTCGACGGCGAGTGTGATCGGCTCGCCCTGGCCGGCGCTGACGATGCCCGGCAGGCGGGCCATCAGCATGTCGCCCTGGCCGTCGATGCGGCCATGCACGACGGTGTCGGCTCCCAGCGCCTCCAACAGCTCCACATGCACGGTGATTCGGCGTTCCGCATCGGTGGTGCCGGCGAGGTGCAGGTGCTCCGGCCGCACCCCGACCGTCACCTCGCGGCCGGCATGCCCGACCGCCTTCGGCGTCGTCAGCCGGTGGCCGCCCGGCAGCTCCACATGGGTGTCGTCGTCCAGCACGGTGCCGGTCAGGAAATTCATCGCCGGCGAGCCGATAAAGCCGGCGACGAACTGGGTCGCCGGGTTGGAATAGACTTCCAGCGGCGTGCCGATCTGCTCCGCCACGCCGCCGTTCATGACCATCATCCGGTCCGCCAGGGTCATCGCCTCGACCTGGTCATGCGTCACATAGAGACTCGTGATTCCAAGGCGTTGCTGGAGTTTCTTGATCTCAACCCGCATCTGCGTGCGCAGCTTTGCGTCGAGATTGGACAAGGGCTCGTCAAACAGGAAGACGGCCGGCTCGCGCACGATGGCGCGGCCCATGGCGACCCGCTGGCGCTGGCCGCCTGACAGATTGCGCGGCTTGCGTTCCAGGAACTGTCCAAGCTCCAGGATCTCCGCCGCCTCGCGCACCCGGCGGTCGATCTCGTCCTTCGGCAGGCCCTGGATCTTCAGCCCATAGGCCATGTTGCCGTAGACCGACATATGCGGGTACAGGGCGTAGTTCTGGAACACCATGGCGATGTCCCGGTCCTTGGGCTCCAGCTCGTTGACCACCTTGCCGTCGATCATCACCTCGCCCTGGCTGATGCGCTCCAGCCCGGCGACCATGCGCAGCAGGGTGGACTTGCCGCAGCCCGACGGCCCCAGCATGACCAGGAACTCGCCATCGGCGATCGCGCAGTCGATGCCCTTGATGACCTCGATATCGTGGCCGGGATAGGTCTTGCGGACCTGGCTGATCGCCACCGTCGCCATGCTATTTCTCGCTTTCCACCAGGCCCTTGACGAACCAGCGCTGCATGAGCACCACCACCAGCACCGGCGGGATCATCGCCAGCATGGTGGTCGCCATGATGATGTGCCATTCGGCCTCGTTGTCGCCGACGTTCAGCATGCTGTAGATGCCGATCACGATGGTCTGCAGATCGTCGGTGATCAGCAGCGGCCAGAGATACTGGTTCCAGCCGAAGATGAAGAGGATGACGAACAGGGCGGCGATGTTGGTCGCCGACAGCGGCAGCAGGATGTCCCTGAAGAACCGCATCGGCCCCGCCCCGTCCATGCGCGCCGCCTCGGCCAGCTCGTCCGGCACGGTCATGAAGAACTGGCGGAACAGGAAGGTCGCGGTCGCCGAAGCGATCAGCGGGATGGTCAGACCGGCATAGCTGTTCAGCATGCCGAGTTCCGCCACGACCTCGAAGGTCGGCAGGATGCGCACCTCCACCGGCAGCATCAGGGTCAGGAAGATCATCCAGAAGAACACCATCCGGAACCGGAAGCGGAAATAGACGATGGCGAAGGCCGACAGGATCGAGATGACGATCTTGCCGACGGCGATCACCAGGGCCATCACCAGGCTGTTCCACATCATGAACCAGACCGGCGTGGCGCCGGACACCGCATCCGACCCGGCCGCCAGTGCCGTCGAATAGTTGTCCCAGAGATGGTCGCCCGGCAGCAGCGACATGGGTGAGGCCAGCACATCGGGCAGGCTGTGGGTCGACGCGATGAAGGTCACATAGATCGGGAAGGCAACCATCAGGATGCCCAGCCAGATCACCGCGTGGCTGATGAAGGTGATGATGGGGCGGTTCTCGACCATCAGTAATGCACCCGCCGTTCGATGAAGCGGAACTGGACCACGGTCAGCGAGATGACGATGGCCATCAGCACCACCGACTGGGCCGCCGAGCCGCCCAGGTCGAGGCCGATGAAGCCGTCATTGAAGACCTTGTAGACCAGCGTCGTGGTGGCGTTGGCCGGCCCGCCGGCGGTCACCGCGTGGATGATCCCGAAGGTCTCGAAGAAGGCGTAGACCACGTTGACCACCAGCAGGAAGAAGGTGGTCGGCGACAACAGCGGGAAGACGATGGTCCAGAACCGCCGCTGCGGCCCGGCGCCGTCGATCGCCGCCGCCTCGATCAGCGAGCGCGGGATCGACTGCAGCCCGGCCAGGAAGAACAGGAAGTTGTAGCTGATCTGCTTCCAGGCCGCGGCGAACACCACCAGAGCCATCGCCTGCTCGCCATCGACCCGGAAGTTCCACAGATAGCCGAGCTGGTCCAGGAAATAGGCGACGATGCCCACGGTCGGCGCGAACATGAACAGCCACAGCACGCCGGCCACCGCCGGGGCCACCGCATAGGGCCAGATCAGCAGGGTCTTGTAAGCGGTCGCGCCCTTGATCACCCGATCGGCCATGACCGCCAGGAACAGCGCCACGCCCATCGACAGGAAGGCGACCAGGAAGCCGAACAGGAAGGTGACTTCCAGCGCCTCGAAATAGAGCGGATCGGTGAAGATCTTGCCGAAGTTCTGGAACCAGACGAACCGCACCGAGGTGCCGAACGGGTTCTGGCGCAGCAGCGACTGGTAGATCGCCTGGGCCGCCGGCCACAGGAAGAAGACGACCGTGATCACGATCTGCGGCGCGACCAGCAGATAGGGCAGGATCCGGTTGTTGAAGGTGACGCGCTTTTCCATGAGCGGCAGGCGGGCCGGAGACGGCGGATGCCGCCCCGGCCCGCGGACCTAGCGCGCGTCTAGGAGTTGTCTTCCTCGAACTGGCGCAACAGGCTGTTGCCGCGTTCCACCGCGGTATTCAGCCCTTCCTCGGCCGTCTTGTCGCCGGCCCAGATGGCCTCCAGCTCCTCGTTGATGATGTCGCGGATCTGCACGAAGCTGCCGAACCGCAAGCCCTTGGAGTTGGCCGTCGGGTCGTTCAGCGTCATCTGCAGGATCGCCGTCTCCGTGCCCGGGTTCTCGTCGTAGAAGCCCTGGGATTTGGTCAGCTCATAGGCGTCCATGGTGATCGGCAGGTAGCCGGTGAACTGGTGCCAGTCGGCCTGGACCTCGGCGGAGGAGAGGTAGGAGAAGAACTTCGCCACGCCCTCGTAGTCGCCGCCATCATGGCCCTGCAGCACCCACAGCGTCGCGCCGCCGATGATGCTGTTCTGCGGCTGGTCGGAGACCTCCGGCCAATAGGGCAGCATGCCGATGCCGAAGTCGAACTCCGCCGTCCGCTTGATGCCGGCATAGCCCGCGGAGGAGTTGAAGTACGCAGCGCACTCGCCGGAGGTGAACAGCGCCTGGCTGTCGCCGCGGCGGCCGCCATAGCGGAACAGGTCGTCCTTCGACCAGTCGACCAGGGCGTTGATATGCGCCACATGGCCCGGGCTGTTGAAGGTGAACTCGGTGTCCAGCCCGCCGAAACCGTTGGACTGGGTGCCCAGCGGCAGGTTGTGCCAGGCCGAATAGTTCTCGATCTGCACCCAGCTCTGCCAAGCCGTCGTGAAGCCGCAGGGATAGCCAGCCGCCTGGGTCGCCTTCAGCGCCTCGGCGAATTCCGGCCAGGTTTGGGGCGGGCTGTCCGGGTCGAGCCCGGCGGCGGCGAACGCCTCCTTGTTGTAGTACATGACCGGCGTGGAGCTGTTGAACGGCATCGACAGCATGTCGCCGTCGGTCGTCGTGTAGTAGCCGGTCACCGACGGCAGGAAGGCGTCGGGGTCGAACGGCTCGCCGGTATCGGCCATCAGCTCGTGCACCGGATAGATGGCGCCCTCCGCCGCCATCATGGTGGCGGTGCCGACCTCGAAGACCTGCACCAGATGCGGCTGCTGGCCGGTGCGGAAGCCCGCGATGGCGGCCGTCATGGTCTCGGTGTAGTTGCCCTTGAAGACGGGCACGACAGCGTAGTCGCTCTGCGTCGCGTTGAAGCCCGCGGCGATCTCGTCAACCTTCTCGCCCAGCGCGCCGCCCATGGCATGCCACCACTGGATCTCGGTCTGCGCCAGGGCCGGGGTCGCGCCGGCGATCAAGGCGGCGGCGGAGACGGCCTGCAGAATCCTGAACTTCATCGAAGATACCTCCCATTTCCCTTGCAAGCCCCGGACATTGAGCGAGGGGGCTTTGCGGCAGTCTGACAGATTTGTGACAGATTTGTTAAACCGAATTTGGCGTCGGGGCGGCCTGCTCTTGCCTGTCCGCTACTACGGATCACGTATTCCGGGCAGCGTCTCGTCAATGCACGCCGAGTCGGGCTCCGTATTCGGATCGGCCAGAAACGCTCCGAAAATCCGCAAGGCACAGCCATCGTCGAACAGCACGCCGTGCCCGCCGCGCCGAATGACGTAATGGCGACCATGGTCCAGATTGGCGGCAACCCGATCTCCCCAGGATGACGGGGTGATCCAATCGTACTCTCCGGATATCAACAGTGTCGGGATCGAAGAGACGACCGGCTGCCGCATGCGATCCGGCGCCTGCGTTATGGTCCAGTCCTCGCAGGGATGATCGTAGGGCGGTCCTCCAATGTATCGGCCGTAGAATTGCGCCGGCGGAACCTGCCGAAGAAACTCCTCCTGTGTCCTCGCACCGCTGAAGTTGCAGGCCACCGAGAAGTGCGTGGGTTCGTTCATGCTGAGATCCGTCTGCCCAGCAGCCCAGGAACGCAGCAGATGGTCGAGAAGCTCAAAGTCACCATGGGCCGCATCGACGACCGCGTCTCGGGCGAAATTGGCGCCATCGGTCACGCTCGCGGCGACATAGAGGGTGTAGAGCAGCTCGGGCGGTTCGACGCGGACCTTGTACGGCCTCAACCCGGACCAGTCGTCGACCGAAATCCAGCGCGGATTTTCGGCAAGGTCCGCCAGCAGCAATTCGAGGCTGCCCAGGAAATCGCCGGCATATCGGTGGCATGAAGGCCTCTCCATGCGCCATCTGGGACACACCCGGTCGATCATCGCCATGGCGCTGTCCAGCAGCACCGGCTCCGCAAGCCAGAGATCGACGTCGGGCGGCACGACTCCATCCAGCACCGCGCTGCGCACCCCTTCCGGCTGGTCGCGCATGATTTCCAGCGCGACCCGCGAACCGTATGAAGTGCCCCAGATCGTCCAGCTCGAATAGGGGAGGGAGTCCATCAACGCGAGGGCGTCATCCGCCATGTGACGGACTGTGAACTGCGTCGGATCGAATCCCGACGAGACAAGCTGATCGTGACAACCCGCCTTCGCGGCCCTCAGGAGATCCGTGGCCCGCCGGGAATACATGCCCGCGGCCAGGGCCGGACGAACGACGTCGTGGTACTCGACACAGCCGCTGGCAGGCCACGCAATGCCGGTTCCGCGCTGATCGAAGACGACGAGGTCGACCGGCAGCAGGGCCGCCTCCGCCCAGTTTTGCCAACTGAATTCCAATGGATCGAGTCCGGAGGATATTCCGGGACCGCCTTGAAGGAACAGGACCGCCGTATCGCTGGGCTCCTCCAGATCGCTCTGGATAACGGCAAATGGCAGCCCGGCGGTGGTCGGGTCTCCGATGAACAGGTGACCGCAACGAACGGGACGAAACAGGCCGGAATCGTAGTAGCTGCACTCGTCCCATTTGACGTCCGTGACTTCGCCGTCAGCCGGCTGCGCCGCGATGGCGACGAGGCACGCGACGAACGCCGCAATCAGCGAACCTGGGCGCATCCCGCCAGGTTGCCCGAATCCTGGCCGTTGGCGACGGTGCCCTCGTATGGCCATCCCTAGGATTGCGACAGGGTCCGCCGGACTGCGTCCCGCCAACCGGCGTAGAGGCGGTCGCGTTTGGCGGCGTCCATCTGAGGCTCGAACAGGCGGTCGCGGTTCCAGCCTTTCTTGACCGCCTCCAGGCTGTCATAGACGCCGACCTCCAGGCCCGCCAGATAGGCGGATCCGAGCGCCGTGGTCTCGGTCACCACCGGGCGCTCCACCGACAGGCCCAGCATGTCGGCCAGGAACTGACACAGCCAGTCGTTCGCCACCATGCCGCCATCGACCCGGATGTCGCTGGGGGTGAAGCCGCCATCGCTGGCCATGGCCTCCATGAGATCTCTGGTTTGATACGCGACGGATTCCAGCGCCGCGCGGACCACATGGTCGACGCCGCTGTCCCGGGTCAGGCCAAAGAGGGCGCCGCGGGCGTCCGGGTCCCAATGGGGGGCGCCCAGCCCGGTGAAGGCCGGCACCAGATAGACCCCCCCGGTGTCGGAGAGGCCCTCGGCGGATTTCTGGGAGTCGGCGGCGTGCGCAATCACCTTCAGCCCGTCGCGCAGCCATTGCACCGCCGCCCCGGCGACGAAGATGGCGCCCTCGATGGCATAGGTGGTGCGGCCGCCCAGCCGGTAGGCGACGGTGGTCAGCATGCGGTGCTGCGAGGTCACCGCCGTCTCGCCGATATTCATCAGCGCGAAGCAGCCGGTGCCGTAGGTCGACTTGATCATGCCCGGCTCGAAGCAGGCCTGGCCGACGGTCGCCGCCTGCTGGTCGCCTGCGATGCCGGTGACCGGGATGGCGGCGCCGAACAGCGACGGGTCGCAATCGCCGAAATGGGTGGAATTGTCCATCACCTCCGGCAGCAGGCTGCGCGGCACCCCGAACATCTCCAGCAGCCCGTCATCCCAATCCTGGGTGCGGATGTTGAACAGCATGGTGCGCGAGGCGTTGGTGGCGTCCGTCGCATGCACCTTGCCGCCGGTCAGGCGGTAGAGCAGGAAACTGTCGACGGTGCCGAAGGCGAGCTCGCCGGCCTCCGCCTTGGCCCGGATGCCCGGCACGTTGTCCAGCATCCAGACCACCTTGCTGGCGGAGAAATAGGCGTCGATCAGCAGGCCGGTCTTCTCCTGCACCTCCGGCTCACAGCCATCGGCCACCTTCTGCCGGCACCAGGGCGCGGTGCGCCGGTCCTGCCAGACGATGGCGTTGTGCACCGGCCGGCCGGTGGCGCGGTCCCAGATGACCGCGGTCTCGCGTTGGTTGGTGATGCCGATGGCGGCGATGTCGCCGGCCTCCAGCCCCGCCTTGGACAGCGCGTCGCGGCACACCGCCAAGGTGTCGGCCCAGATGTGCTCCGGGTCATGCTCGACCCAGCCATCATCGGGGAAGAATTGCTGCAGCTCCCGCTGGGCGGATGCCACGGGCAGCGCCTGGGCGTCGAAGACGATGGCGCGGCTGGACGTGGTGCCCTGATCGATGGCGAGGACATGGGACTTGGCGGCCAAGGCGGACCTCCCGTTGGACATGTTCTGGTTGCGCCCGATAATGGGAAGCCGCCCCGCCGCTCGTCAACCGGATGGCGGACATTGGCCACCTCCATCCGGCGTCGTCCCCGGACGTGATCCGGGGACCCATGGCCCCGCCAATGCTTCCGTCCGAAACCCAAGCGCAATCCTTGCGATGGGTCCCCGGGTCGAGCCCGGGGACGACGCAGTAGGGCCGGCGCCGGGTACACTCCAGACACCGCCGCGAAGGCCACCCCGGGGCTTTCCCGCCAAATTCACAGAGGGTTCAAACCCGGCCTCCGGGCGTTGCGCTATCCTGCACCCGATTCGTGCGCCCAATTGGAGTCGCGCCGCCATGTCCCGAATGCCCTCCAGGCCGCTGCTGGTCGACGGCATCGACGCGCCGCTGGCGCTGACCGTCAGCCCGCGGGCGAAACGGCTGTCGATGCGCATCGACAGCGGCTCCGGCGAGGTCCGGGTGGTGGTGCCGCGCTCCGTCCACGAAACGGAGGTCGCCCGCTTCGTCGCCCGCAACGCCGACTGGGTGCAATCGCGGTTGGCCGCGCTGCCGCCCCGCCGGCCCTTCACCCATGGCGCGCTGGTGCCCTATCTGGGGGTCGAACACCGGGTGCTGCACGACCCGGCCCGTCGCCGGCCGGTGGAGCGGGCCCATGGCACCTTCCTGGTCGGCGGCCAGGTCGACCACCTGGCCCGCCGCCTGACCGATTACCTGAAGGCCGCCGCGCGGCGCGAGATCACCGCCCGCGCCCATGACAAGGCGGCCGCCATCCACCGCCGCATCTCCGGCATCACCATCCGCGACACCCGCTCGCGCTGGGGCAGCTGCTCCGCCACCGGCCGCCTGAACTTCTCCTGGCGCCTGATCCTGGCCCCGGAGTCTGTGTTGGACTACGTCGTCGCCCACGAGGTGGCCCATCTCCACGAGATGAACCACGGCCCCCGCTTCTGGTCCCTGGTGGAGCGCCTGCATCCGGACATGGACACGGCCCGCCGCTGGCTGCGGGCGCATGGGGCCGGGCTGCACCGCTACGGGTGAGGTCGCCGGCTGGACGCTCGGGTTGCGGCCCGTCAGATCTTGACGAAATCGGACTGTGTCGTACCGACCGGAAACTCATCCGCTTCGGCATAGGACCAGCCCAGCCCAACGGCGTGACTGGGCACGCCAAGGGCATCAAGGACGGCCTGGTGGCGATCAAGTGCGAAGACGAACCCGTCATCGGCTTCGGCGCCGGGCCGCCGAAGCGCCTGCTCGACGGCGTCGGCATCCCCGGGGCACCCAAGGGCAGCGCAGAGTGCACTAGCATCGCCGCCCTCCGGCCCGTCATCGTCGCCGCCAGTGAAATAGCCAGGGGCCGAATTGTACTCGTGACGAAGCGTGCCGCACTCGAATAGCCAGTAGGCAAGGATAGAGTCGTCGTGATTCATCACGAGCAATGCCGGGCATTCCAGGGCTTCCGACACTTCTGTCGCAAAGGCCAGGAAATCGCCGCCGCCCATGGGGTCGCACTGGTCGGCAACGATCGCGGTCACGCCGTCGACCGTCGGTGAGACATAGGCCCGGCAACCCGATTTCGTCAGATGGGAGACGAGATCGTCCTGCGTGGGACCCTTGACGCTCACATTGATATAGAAGTTCCCCATTGCAGGCCTCGCAGTCGCCATTGCATTCCAGGTTTAGCTCCCGATCAGCATGTCGAACCGCCGGCGCTCCATGGCGGCGCGGCGGTCCTGGCCCGCGGCCAGACATAGATCGGGGGTATAGAGGGAGGATGGCTCCCGCTTCGCGATCGCCTCGTCGAGCTGCGCCAGAAGATCGGCTGGCCGGACATCTTCCGGCGCGGCGATCCGCCCGGTGACGACGTGTTTCTCCACCGGCTCGTGCCGCTCATGGTCGATATCGGGATTGCGCCAGCACGCGGCGCAGAGGTGCTGGAAGCTCTCGGTGTGGGAATAGACGATGGCGTCGCCGTCCAGATCGATGCTGGCGTCGGCCAATTGGCGGGGCCTGCCCTGTGTGCCGGCGAAGTCGAAGACCTGATAATTCCGCCGGATGAGGGTCGCCAGGTGCGGGAAGACCGGGACCCGGGTATCCCCATAGATGTGCTCCGTGATGGGGGCGCCATCGATCAGGATGACGTCGCCGTAGTCGACGCCCAGATCCTGATAGAGCACGCTGCGGATGATTCCGTGACAGGGGCTCAGACGTTCGATCCAGATGGATTCTTCCGATCCGGGATCGTCGGTCTCCGCCGTGCGCTCGGCCAATGGCCGTTGCGCAAGCTTGACCTTGGTTTGCGGAAACCGCCCCTCCGGGAGGTCAAAGCGCCCCATCTCGATCGAATTGACCATCGGCTTCCAGACCTCCAGGGCAACCTCTCCATGCCCGGCGCCAGTGGCACAGATGCCGAGGTTCCATTGATGGTTTTCCTGGGGCTCATCCACCAGATCGGCGGCGGCCTGGTTTGCCTTCATGCCCTCTTCGAACCGGCCGCGGGTCTTGCAGAAGAGCCCGAGATTGTAGTGGTGCCGGCTCGATTTCGGATCGATCTCGAGAAGACGCCGATAGCTTCGCTCGGCTATCTCGTCCTCCTGTCGGCCAATCAGTCGCGCCGCGGTCGACAGGCTCATGAGGATGGCCTCCTCATCCGCCTGTCCGGCATGGTCGGCTGCGAAGGCCTTCAGGCGCTCGACCAAAGACCGAAACACGGTATTCGGGGGCGGGGGCCGGTTCAGATCGTCGATATCGAGAACGCACTCAAGGATGTCGCCGAGCCAGATCGTCACCTTCACACTATCGGCATGGGCGTCTGCGAGCGCTGACACCACCTCGACGGCGACATCCCGGCCCAAGCATTCCTTGTCGAGAATCCGGAACAGGGCCAGCACCGCCTCCGTCTGACGCGGCTGTGCCTTGAGCAGTGCCTCCATACCCTGCCTGGCGGCATCGGGTCGATCCGCCTCGGCATCTTCGACGATCTGCCGCTCGAGTGACTCGATGTCCTTGGGCGACAGCGCTTCCCCCGACGATTTCCGCATCTGACCCGTCTCCCTCGGCCATCGCGTGTCTCAATGCCGCGAACCCCGCCCCTGGCGCGGGCCGGTCATCCATCCTACAATATGAGCACACCCCGTTTGGGTTCTCATGAAACCGATCTCTGCTTCCGCCGCGACCCTGTCGGCACCGGCTCAGGGCGCGCTTTGGATGGCCGGTGCCGCTGTGTGCTTTTCGGGCATGATCGTGCTGATCCGGCTGGCGACGGATGCGCTGCACCCGTTCCAGGTGGCGTTCTTCCGGAACGCCTTCGCGCTGCTGTTCATCCTGCCATGGGTCCTGCGGTCGGGCTTCGGCGCGCTGAAGACCAGGCGCCTGGGCGACTACACCTGGCGGGCGATCACCGGGCTGGTCGCCATGCTGTCCTGGTTCCTGGCGCTGTCGATGATGCCGATGGCCGAGGCCGTGGCGCTCAGCTTCACCGCGCCGCTGTTCGCCACCATCGGTGCCGCCCTGTTCCTGAACGAGATCGTGCGGGCCCGCCGCTGGTCTGCGACGGCGATCGGCTTCCTCGGGGTGCTGGTGATCGTGCGGCCGGGGGTCGAGGCGGTGTCGATGCCGGCATTGCTGGTGCTGCTGTCGGCGCTGGGTGCCGCGGTCTCGATGCTGTTCGTCAAATCCCTGTCTCGCACCGAGCCCAGCACCGCGATGGTCGCCTATATGGGCATCTTCCTGACGCCGATGTCGCTGGTGCCGGCGCTGTTCGTCTGGGAATGGCCGACCTGGCCGGTCCTGGGCTTCATGGTGGGTGTGGCCGGCCTCGCCACCGTGGCCCATCTCTGCTTCACCCATGCCATGCACCTGGCCGACGCCTCGGCGGTGATCCCGCTGGACTATCTGAGGCTGCCGCTGGTCGCGCTGTTCGGCTGGGCCCTGTTCGGCGAGCGCATGGATCTGTGGAGCTGGTCCGGGGCGGCGATCATCATCGCCTCCACCCTCTACATCGCCCGCCGCGAGGCGATCGTGGCCCGCGAACGCAGGCCGCACGATCCGGGACCGGTCGCCACCGGCGCCGCCCGCGAGAAGCTGTGACATCCGCCGCCCTGCAGGCGCGCTGGCAGGCGCTGCCGGTCAACACGCGCGGTGCGATCTGGGTGCTGATGGCGGCGGTCGGGTTCTCGACCATGGCGGTGCTGGCCAAGCATCTGGGCGAGACCCTGCATGCCTTCCAGATCGCCTTCTTCCGCAGCGTGGTCGGTCTGGCGGTGTTGATGCCGCTGGTGATGCGGGCCGGCTGGGGCGTGCTGCGCACCCGGGTGCCGGGCCTGCATTTCGGCCGCTCGGCGACCGGCGCGGTAGCGATGATGTGCGGCTTCTACGCGCTGACCCATCTGCCGCTGGCGACCGCGACCGCCATCACCTTCACCCGGCCGCTGTTCCTGATCATCATCGCCGTGCTGCTGCTGGGCGAGCCGGTGCGCTGGCGGCGCTGGTCGGCGACCCTGGTCGGCTTCGTCGGCGTGCTGGTGATGCTGCGGCCCGGCGCCGGCACCTTGGACCCGGCGGTGTTCGTCGCGCTGGGCCAGGCGCTGGCGGCGGCGCTGATCGTCGTCTTCCTGAAGCGCATGCCGCCGGAGGAGAAGCACGTGACGGTGCTGTTCTTCACCGCCGCCTTCACCACCATCGTCACGCTGCCGCCCGCACTCTGGGTCTGGACGGCCCCCGATGCCGCGACGCTTGGCATCGCGATTGCCATGGGCACGATCGGCGTGACGGCGCAGGCGGCGGTGGTCCGCGCCTACCGCGTCGCCGAGGCGACCGCCATCGCCCCCTTCGACTACGCAAGGCTGTTGTTCGCCACCGGCTTCGGCATCGCCCTGTTCGCCGAGTTCCCCGATTCCTGGACGATCCTGGGCGCCGGCATCATCGTCGCCAGCACCATCTACATCGCCCGCCGCGAGGCGCGCCTGGGCGCGCCGCCGAAATCCGGCCCGTCGCCGGACTAGGGTGCCTCACAGCACGGCGGCGATGCTGATCACGAAGGCGAGGATGACGAGGCCGGTCAACGGACCGCGCAGGGCGCCGTACCACTGCGGCGCACGCCCCTCCCGCACGGCGTCGCGGTCGTGGAGGTACAGCCATCCGAACAGGATGATGAACAGACCGAAGGCCACCAACAGGGTCGCCGGCCCGCTGAACATCCCGACGATCGCCCATCCGGCAAGGCCCGGAAGCACGCTCAGCAAGAAGGTCTTCGCCGGCAGCTCCGGGATCGCCATCGCCAGCCCCCAATGGACGGCGCCGAGGAAGCTGGCGATCACCGCGCCGTAGATCAGCTGCGTCTGCGCCAGCAGGGCCAAGGTGATCGGATCGGCGGCGAAATGCGCGCCGATCGCCGCCCCGTAGAACGGAATCAGCCCGGCAAAGCCCAGATATCGCGCGACGCGCTGTTTGTCCTCCGATTGCACGGTGTCCACATAGCACGTCTGACGGCGGCGGCAAGCGCGGCCCGTCGCCAAGCGCCGCCCGATCTGCTATCCAGCCGCGTCGATTCTTCAGGGAGGACCAGGATCATGGATGTAGCGGGCCACGCGGCGATCGTCACAGGCGGCGGATCGGGCATGGGGGCGGCGACCGGCCGGGCGCTGGCGGCGGCGGGCGCGAAGGTCGCGCTGCTGGACGTGAACAAGGAGGCAGCGGGCGCCGTGGCCGAGGAGATCGGCGGCATCGCGCTGGAATGCGACGTGCGCGACGGCGCGGCGGCGGAGCAGGCGATCGCCGCGGCCCGGGAGGCCCACGGCACGGCCCGCATCGCCGTCAACTGCGCCGGCATCGCCACCGGCGGCCGCATCGTCGGCCGCGACGGCCCGCACGATCTGGAGCTGTATCGCCGCACCATCGAGATCAACCTGATCGGCAGCTTCAACATCATGCGGCTGGCCGCCACCGACATGGCGGCGGCGGACCCGCTGGACGACGGCGAGCGCGGCGTCATCGTCAGCACCTCGTCGGTCGCCGCCTATGACGGCCAGATCGGCCAGGCCGCCTACAGCTCGTCCAAGGGTGGCATCGTCGGCCTCACCCTGCCGGCGGCCCGCGAACTGGCCCGGCACGGCATCCGCGTGATGGCCATCGCGCCCGGCCTGATCGCCACGCCGATGATGACCGGCCTGCCCCCGGAGGTGCAGGACAGCCTGGTCGCCACCACGCTCTACCCCAAGCGCCTGGGCCACGCGGAGGAATACGCCGACCTGGTGCTGCACATTTGCGCCAACCGCCTGCTCAACGGCGAGGTCATCCGCCTGGACGGCGCGGTCCGGCTGGCGCCGCGGTAAGGGCGCCGGCGGCCCGGGCACCGTCCTTCGACAGGCTCAGGATGAGGCACTCCAATGGTGCCATCGGCGCCGGCTCTTTGGCGGACAGGGGTAACACTCACGGGAAGAGGCCCTCATCCTGAGCCTGTCGAAGGACGAAGGCCGGGCCGCCGGAACGAACCGATAGCCTACGCCACCGAATCCATGAACGTGGCCAGCTTGATGTCCTTCTCCGACAGGCCGTCGACATCGTGGGTGGCCAGGATGACCTCGACGCGGTTGTAGACGTTGAACCATTCCGGATGGTGGTTCATCTGCTCGGCCTTCAGCGCCACCCGGGTCATGAAGGCCCAGGCCTGGTTGAAGTTCTTGAAGGCGTAGCGCTTCTCGATCGCGTCGCGGCCGTCCACCGGCTGCCATCCTTCCAGCCCGGCGAGCGCCTGCGCGCGGGCCTCGCCGGTCAGCTTCTCGACCATGTCCTTGGCTCCTGATATCGGGGTCCGGAGCCCATGGAGGGCGGATATGGCCAGCGCGTCAACCGGCGAATAGGATCGCGGCCATGACCGATGCCAAGCCGCGCTTCTCATCTCCGCCCAGCCTGGACGATTTCGTCGCCATGGCCGAAGAGGGCTTCGCCCGCATCCCGGCGAAGCTGCGCGCCATGGTCGAGGGTGTGGCGATCCGGGTCGAGGAGTTTCCCGACGCGGACACGGTGCGCGACATGGAGCTGGAGAGCCCGTTCGATCTGCTGGGCCTGTATGTCGGCACGCCGTTCGGGGAGAAGAGCGTCACCGAATCGGCCCAGCATCCCGACCTGATCTTCCTCTACCGGCGCCCGATCCTGGATTACTGGTGCGAGACCGGCGAGGATCTCGGCCATGTCGTCCGGCACGTGCTGATCCACGAGATCGGACACCATTTCGGCTTCTCCGACGACGACATGGAGGCCCTGGAACAGCAGGCCGACGCGGAGGAGGGCGGATAGACTAAGGGGACTAAAGTAAGGGGACAGGATAAATATGGGGACAGTATACCTAACTCATTGAGTTAGGTATACTGTCCCCATATTTATCCTGCCCCCTTAGTCTATCCGCTCTAGTCGAAGACGCTGCCCACATCGTCGATGTGCACGCCCAGCGGATTCGGGCCGAACCGGTTCGACCCCCGGGTTCCGCTCAAGCAGCCGCATTCCACCAGGATCCACACCGTGCCCAGCACGGGAACCAGCCCGATCAGTGACCACCAACCGGACTTGTTTCGGTCATGGAAGCGTTTCGCCCAGACCGCGACAGCCGTCACGGTCGCCAGCAACAGGTAACCGAGCGTCATAAACAGGAACAGGAGACCAACCGTCTCCCCGGCAAAGGCGGAGGTCCGCTCGAACAATCCGGCCATCATGCCGATCGCCATCAGGCCGCCGATCCCCATCACGATCGTCGCCAGATGAAACACCCAGAACTCGATGCGGCTGATCCGGCCGCGCGGGGAGAACAGAAACCAGAACAGTGATCCGCGTGGCTGGCGCATCCCCAGGGTCCCATCAATCCGCCGGCCTCACGTCGAGCCGGGCCGCCTATTCGAATACGGTTTCGGCCGCCGGCGCCAGGGGGTCGGGACCATGCCGGTTGTCGCCCTCGGTCCCCTTCAGGCAGCCGCATTCCACCAGGGTCCAGATCGGGCCGATCACCGGCACCAGGTTCAGCAGCACCCACCAGCCGGATTTGTTGCGGTCATGCCAGCGCTTGGCGCCGACGGCGAACACCGACACCACCAGCGGCACGAAGATGGCCGTCGTGAACAGCGCGGCGCCCATCTCCACCGCCCGGACGGTGATCGGGTCGTCCAGCCCCGCCACCGCGTCCCGCAGCCCGGCTACGGCGCGCAGCGCCGGCAGGACGAGGAAGAAGACCAGGCCGACGAACACCCAGAACTGGGTGCGGTTGATCCGCCCCTCGAAGGCGAACAGGTACCACAACACGGAAAACTGCGACCGGTTCACGGGCGGCCTCGTCCAGGACGTCTCGATCGCCCACGGTCTTACCCGGACGGGGTGAAGAATTCCTATGCGCCGCCGCGCCTATTCGAACACCGCTTCCAACCGGGGGCCGAGCGGGTCCGGTCCGAAGCGGTTGTCGCCCTCGGTGCCCTTCAGGCAGCCGCATTCGATGAAGGTCCAGATCGGGCCGATGAGCGGGATGAAGCCGATCAGGACCCACCAGCCCGACTTGTCGCGGTCATGCCAGCGTTTCACGCCGATCGCGAAGGAGGCGACCATGTAGGGAAAGAACAGGATCAACTGCACCACGCCCAGGATCGTGCCGACGATCTGGGCGGCGCTCGGGTCCTTCGGATCGGCCAGGGCGATGCCGAGCACTGCGCCGATTGTCGTGAAGGCCAGGACGAGCAGCATCGACACGCCGATAAAGGCCCAATACTTGGCGCGGTTGATCCGCCCCTCGAAGGAGAAGAGATAATTCAGAATGGAAAAGCGCGGGTTCATCGCGGCGGCCCAGATCAGCGCGGGAGAATGCCGAAGAGAGGCCTCCCGAACCGGGCCGTGTCAACCGTGGGATGTCGCCCGGGCGTCAGTCGAAAACCGAGACCAGTTCCGGTCCCAGCGGGTCCGGTCCGAAGCGGTTGTCGCCCTCGGTGCCCTTCAGGCAACCGCATTCGATGAAGGTCCACACGAAGCCGATGATCGGGATGAACCCGATCAGCACCCACCAGCCGGACTTGTCGCGGTCATGCCAGCGTTTCACATGCACCGCCAGGTAGGACCACGTCACCACCACGACATAGGCGAGCGACAGCAGGAGCACGAAGATCCCCGCGATGCCGGAGACCACCGGCTGACCGGTTGCCGTCGTGCTCTCCAGCAGGACCGCGATCCGATCCATCAGGAGCCAGGTCACAATGTAAATCGCCAGGTACAGCCAATACTTGGACCGGTTGATGCGACCGTTGAAGGAGAAGAAGAACTGCAGCACGGATCGTCCCCAAGGCAATGCAGGCCGGCGCCTTCGCGCGGCGCATCCGCTCTAGATATGGCGATTTCGCGGCCTCGGCGAAAGGATTTCCCGCGCTCAGCCCTCCACGGCGGTGAAGTCCAGCGCCTGGCGCACCGTCCGCAGGGCATGCTTCATCTTCAGCGGCGATTCCAGGAACCGCCTCGTGGCCGCCAGCAGGGTCGGGACCCAGGGAGCATCCGGCGCGCCCTCCACCTCCGTCCGGACGGCGCTCAACAGCTTGACCAGATGGCAGGAGACGATGAATTGCGTCTCGCCATGGTCGAACAGGCGCGGGAACCAGTCGGCGAAGAATGCGTCGGCGTCCGGCACCGCCCATTCGGCGGCGTCGTAATCCGGATCGGTGAAGCCGGTGTTGCGGCCGAGGAAGCAGGCCATCTGCAGCAGGCCATGCGGCCACAGCTCCGGGTACCGGCCGCACAGGGTGCGCACCGCGTTGCCGAAGGTGATCGGATGGGTGAAGTCGAGCCAGGAGACGTTCTGGGCGATCGGCTGCCTGGTGCGCCCCTGTCGGTCCAGGTCGAAATGCAGGAACTGCCAGGCCGCCGCCTCGAACAGCGCGTCGAACAGCGCCGGGATGTCGGCTGAGGATTGCAGCACCCGGTCCAGGGCCTTTGCCACCGACAGGCGGGTCAGGTCGGACGCGGCGATCGGTGCTGTGCCGGTCCCGTCCCATCTCGCCAGGGCCGGGCCATAGGCGCGGAATTCCGGGATCAGATCCTCGCGGCGGGCATAGACCAGTGAGCGGGTCAGGGCCAGCAGCAGCGGCTCGGCACTCTCCCGGCCGAGCCGGGCGATCAGTTCGCCGGTCTTCAGCACATAGATCAGCGCGTGGCCGAAATCCTGGTAATGGGCCAGGGCCGCCGTCGCCAGCGGGCGCTCCAGTCCCGCCGGGTCCAGGCCCTCGGCCAGGGCGCCGCGCACCAGCCCGACCGCCGCCGCCTCGTCCTCCGCCTCGATGGCCGTGATGAGCGCATCCGGGTCATAGGCGCGGATGTCGAGCGGATAGGGGTATTCCGGCTCGCGCAGGGTGTCGTCGGCGAGATGGCCGACCACCTCCAGCACCGACACCAGCGCCTCACCGTCGCTGCCGGCATGGGCGTCGCGGATCGCCAGCCAGTCGGGCGCGGCGGCATGGGCGTGGGTGGTGCCGAACTCGAGCCGGTCATGGGTCCAGGCGACAGCGCCGCGGACCGCGTCCAGCGGGTCGGCGCCGGCGCGCTGCAGCCGCGCGATCTCCCGCGCCATGCGGCGATAGTCGTTGCGGTCGAAGCTGCGGTGCAAATTGTCCAGCGCGGTGGCCGCGCGTTGCGCCGCCGGCGGGTCGGTGACGTCCAGCAGGATGTCGTCGCCGTCGATGCGCACCGGGTAGCGGCGCAGGGTGTCGCCGCCGACCAGGGTCTCGCCGCCCTCGAGGTCGAATTTCCAGTTGTGCCAGTTGCAGGTCAGGATGCAGCCATCGGTCAGGGTGCCTTCCGACAGCGGATAGCCCTCATGGGGGCAGCGATTGTTGCAGGCGTGCACGCGGCCCGCATCGTGGAACAGGGCGATCTGCTTGGCCCCGACCTTGACGATCCGCCGGCCCTTTTCCGCCAGCTCCTTCAGGGAACCGACCTTGACCAGACCCTGTTCGTGCATGTCGGGCATGGACCCCTCCCTCGGCGGCGGTGGCGCGGGCGCTTTCTTTTCTAAAGGAAATGCTTTAGAAAGTCGACGCTACGCCGGTCGGAGTCTTTTTTCAAGGAACAACTTTAGAAACAATGCCAGATAACTCCGTCACCCGGGCCACCGAGCAGCCCACCCGCCGCGCCCTTCTCGACGTGCTGAAGCGCCATGGCCCGCGCAAGGCGGCCGATCTGTCACGTGATCTCGGCGTCTCGGCCATGGCGGTGCGCCAGCACCTCTACGCGATGCAGGAGGAGGGGCTGATCGCCTTTGTGGAGGAGGCGCGGCCGCGCGGCCGGCCGGCCAAGCTGTGGTGCCTGACGGAGGCGGCGGACCGCTATTTCCCCGATGCCCATGCTGAGCTGACGGTGGGATTGCTGGAGTCGATGCGCCACGCCTTCGGCGAGGCCGGATTGAACCGCCTGCTGTCGGTGCGCGGGCGCGAGCAGGCGGACGCCTATGCCAAGCGCATGGCCGAGCGCGACGGCCTGCGGGCAAGGCTCGATGCGCTTGCGAAGATCCGCACCGAGGAAGGCTATATGGCCGAGGTGCAGGAAACCGCCGATGGCGATTTCCTGCTGATCGAGAACCATTGCCCGATCTGCCGCGCGGCGGCCGCATGCACCGGGCTATGCGCCGCGGAGCTGCTGGTCTTCCGGGCCGTGCTGGGCCCGGACGTCGCGATCGAGCGCACCGACCACATCCTGGCCGGCGCCCGCCGCTGCGCCTATCGGGTGACGGCGGCCTGAACGGCCGCCCCCTGGGGATCAACTGGGGATTTAGGCCGCGAGGGGATCGGCGCCGAACTTGTTGGCGCCGTCGGTGCCCTTCAGGAAACCGCATTCGACCAGCATCCAGATGCCGCCGATGATCGGGATCAGGATGATCAGCGTCCACCAGCCGGACTTGTCCCGGTCGTGCCAGCGCTTGGCATAGACCGCCAGGCTCGGCCACAGGATCGCGAGCTGGAAGACAAGCCCCAGGATTCCGCCCAGGCCGACCACGGCGTCGATGACGCCGACGATGATCCCGATGACGATGACGGGGACGACGAATTTCAACCAGAAGGTCTGGCGGCCGATCCGGCCTTCGAAGGACAACAGGAATTCGGTCATGCTGGGCGAACCGTTCATGGGATGGCTCCGTGGGATGGATTTTGACGGCTCGACAGGACGCCGGCCGACGCGCTTTCTACTCGATCCGCAAAATTATATCAAATGCAATCTATTTTTGCCATCCCCTGACAGCGAAAGCCCGGCGCCGGGTCTCCCCGCGCCGGGCTTGCTGGAACCGGATGGTTCGCCGTCTGGCGTCAGGCCTGCGGCTCCATCGCCGCCTGATAGCCACCGCCGGACTGCAGCGTGTCGTCGCCGAACCGGTTCGGGCCGTCGGAGCCCTTCAGGAAGCCGCATTCGATCAGCATCCACAGGCTCCCGATGATCGGCACCAGCACGATCAGCGTCCACCAGCCCGACTTGTCGCGGTCGTGCCAGCGCTTCGCGGCCACCGCCAGGCTCGGCCACAGCATCACCAGGCCGAAGATGCCGACAATGGCCTGCATGGCCATGAAGCCCGCGCCCGGCACCTCGACCGGATTGCCATACGCATCCATCGCCGGCGCCATCATGGCCGAGATGACGGCCAGGACGATGTAGATCACCAGCACAGGCAGGTTGAACTTGAGCCAATAGGCCGACCGGTTGATGCGGCCCTCGAAGGAAAATAGGAACTGCGTGAAGCTCATGGAGCCCATGAGACATACTCCCGCTGTGAGGAAAGAGCCGGGTTATGGCCAGATTCGCCTTAACCGATTATGAAGGCTAAAATTGTTCCCGTTTTTAGGGAATTTCCGCCGATCGGCGCAGGACCGGGACGATCTCCGCCTCGAACCACGGATTCTTCTTCAGCCAGGCGGTGTTGCGCCAGCTCGGATGGGGCAGGGGCAGGTAGTCCGGCTGGTAGTCGCGCCAGGCCCGCACCGTCTCGGTCAGGGTGCGCTTCCGGCGCCGGCCCAGATAGCGCCGCTGGGCATACATGCCGACCAGCAGGGTCAATTCGACCGCCGGCATCAGCTCCAGCAGCCGGTCGTGCCACAGGGGCGCGCATTCCGTGCGCGGCGGCTTGTCGCCGCCATTCTTGTCCACGCCGGGATAGCAGAAGCCCATGGGCATGATGGCAATGCGCCCGGAGTCGTAGAAGGCGTCGCGGTCCAGCCCCAGCCAGTCGCGCAGCCGGTCGCCGGACGGGTCGTTCCACGGGATGCCGGTCTCGTGCACACGGGTTCCCGGGGCCTGGCCGATGATCAGCAGCCGCGCGGTGGTGCTGGCCCGTAGCACCGGTCGCGGGCCCAGCGGCAGATGCTCGGCGCAGACCTGGCAGGCCCGGGCCTCGGCCATGACGGCCGCCAGGGCGGCCTCAGACGTCATTGGATCGCCCGGGTCTCAAGCAGACGGTCGACGAAGGCCGGCACCACCTCCGTCGCCGGGCCGTGGACCGCCACGTCGAACAGCGAGGCGCCGTCGGACGGCTCCATGTTCAGCTCCACCGTCGGCGTGCCATGCAGCGTTGCCTCCCGGACGAATCCGGCCGCCGGATAGACGGTCCCCGACGTCCCGATCGACAGGAACAGCCCGCATTCCGCCAGCGCCGTATAGATGCGCTCCATCTGGTAGGGCATCTCGCCGAACCACACCACGTTCGGCCGCATGCCGCCGGTCCGGCCGCAAGACGCGCAGCCCTGATTCACCGAGAGGTCGTGGCGGCACTCGGACACCGCTTCGCAATGGGCACAGAGCTGTTCCAGCAGCGCGCCATGCATGTGGATCAGCGTCGTGCTGCCGGCCCGTTCATGCAGGTCGTCGATGTTCTGGGTGACCACCAGCACGTCGCCGGACCAGTCCCGCTGCAGCCGCGCCAGGGCCCGATGGGCGTCATTGGGCTGCACCGCCGGGTCCAGCAACCCCTGGCGGCGGGTGTTGTAGAAGCCGTGCACCAGGACGGGATCGCGGGCAAACGCCTCCGGCGTCGCCACATCCTCCAGATCGACCTTGGCCCAGATGCCGTCGGCGTCCCGGAAGGTGTCGAGACCGGATTCCTTGGAAATGCCGGCGCCGGTGAGGATGACGATGCTGGCCTTCGGGTCGATGTCGGTTGCCATGTCCGCGGCTCTCGGGCGTTGCCATCCTCGCCCTTCGACACGCTCAGGGTGAGGCGCTTTGGGGACGGGCCTGCAACACTAAGTCCTCGTCCTGAGCCTGTCGAAGGATGAAGGTGGCAACGCCAGAGCCGCCGTCTACGCCTCGTCCCCCCGCCCGCATTCCGCCGGCGGTGTGTCGGACCCCGCGCCGGTCTCCTCCTGCTCGGCGGTTCGGCGCCAGAAGACGTCGTGCATGGCCTGGCTGCAGCCGCTGTCGATATCGGCGCCGCGGGCCAGTTCGATGCGCTTCAGGAAGGAATCGATGGCCGGGATCGGCGGCCCGCGCTGCGGCTCCGGCGTCGCCTCGCGCAGCCCCTTGCACTGGTAGCAGACGCCCTCCTTGTTGACCAAGGAGCACAGGCCCTCGAAGGCCTCGGTCATGGTCTCCCGCGCCGCCGCCAAATGGTGGCGCAGCACCGATTGGGTCACGCCCAGCGCATCCGCCGCCTCGCGGTTGGTCATGCCGGCCATGTCCCGCAGGGTCAGCGCGGCATGCTGGTCCGGCGGCAGCGAGCGGCCGACGCAGGTCAGGCAATAGGCGATGTGCTCACGGGCCTCGAACATGAAGTCCGGGTGGCCGATCGCGCCGACCACCTCCGCCGTCATGTGCGGATTGGCGTAGCATTCATTGCCGTAGATGACCTGCGCCTCGACCCGCCAGCGGCGCTGGCGGCGCAGATGGTCGACCGCCAGCCGCGACCCGACCGCGCACAGCCAGGTGCCGAAGGTGGAGGCGCCGCGGAAGGACGCGATGCCCTGCCAGGCCTTCAGCAGCGTCTCCTGGACCAGATCATCGGTGTCCTCCGGCACCCCGACCAGCCGCCGGATGACCGCCCGAAGCGGCCTCCGATTGCGGTCCACCAGGGTCTCGAAGGCGGCCTGGTCGCCGGCACGCGCGCGGTCGACCAGGCCGGCATCGTCGGTCTGCCTCATCCGGCCAGTGTCTGCCGGAAGCTGTCGCGGGTCCAGACCGCCTCGCGCCAGCGCAGCAGCCCGTCCAGGCCGCCGGTCAGCTCGCCGAACTGCGCCTGTCCCTCGGCGAAGGCGACCATCGGTGCCAGGTAGAGATCGGCCAGGGTCAGGCTGTCGCCCAGCAGGAACGGGCCCTTTGACAGCGCCTTGTCGACGATTTCCAGATTGCCGCGCGCCGCCGTCATCTGCTCATCCGAGAGCGCGTCGGCCGCCAGGAATGGCCGCAACAGCGTGCCGTGCACGTAATCCGTGGAGGCGGTGACCCAGGCCAGCATGCGGGCGCGGCCCAGCAGGTCGGCCGGCTGAAGGGCCGGGCCGTCGCGGCTCTCGTCGAGATAGGTGACGATCGCCAGGCTCTCGAACAGCAGCACGTCGCCATCCTTCATGACCGGCATGCGCAGGAAGGGGTGCAGGGCGCGATGGGCGTCGGAGCGGAAGTCGAGCGGGACCAGTTCGTGGCCCACGCCCTTCTCGACACAGGCCATGCGGGCGGTGCGGACATACGTGCTCTGGGCGAAGCCATGGATTTCGACTTTGGACATCGGATCTCTCCTGGTTGGTGGGTCCGATGGGTTAGACGATCCGCCGGCCGAAACCTGCCAAGGGATTGAAATTACTCGAACTTCTCGATCGCGCCCGGGATCGGCTTCCGCCCAGGCGGATCGGGCTCTATGGTTCCGCCTCCGCCGCTCCAACCGCCGGGAACGCCCATGAAGGTCCTGTTCGTCTGCACCGGGAACATCTGCCGCTCACCGACCGCCGAGGGCGTCTTCCTGCACCGCGCCGCTTTGCGCGGACTGGCCGACCAGCTTGCCGCGGACAGCGCCGGCACCAGCAGCGAGGAACACGGCAATCCACCGGATTCCCGGGCCCGGCGGGCAGCGGACGCGCGTGGCGTGTCGCTGCCGGACCGCGCGGCGCGCCGGGTTACGGATGCGGATTTCGCCGACTTCGACCTGATCCTGGCCATGGATCGCGGCCATCTGGCCCGGCTGGAACGCATCGCGCCGGACCATGCCCGCGGCCGCCTGCGCCTCTTCATGGACTACGCCGGCGACGGCATGCCCAAGGACGTGCCCGACCCCTGGTATGGCGGCACGGCCGATTTCGAGCATGCGCTCGACCTGATCGAGGCCGGGGTGGACGGGCTGTTGGACGCGCTGGCGGCGGATGCTGACACCCGACCTCGCTGACCGCATCGAGGCGGCCATCGGGCGCCGGCCGGTCGCCGCCGAGCCCCTGTCCGGCGGTTCGACGGTCGCGGTCCTCAAGGTCGTGCTGGAGGGCGGCGAGGCGATCGTCGTCAAGGCCGGGCAAGGGCATCTGGCCAATGAGCGCTTCATGCTGGACGAGCTGGCACGGCTGAGCGACCTGCCGCTGCCGGAGGTCCTATACGGCGACGACGCGCTGCTCTTGATGAGCCATATCGCCCATGACGGCGGGGCGCCGGGCGCGGCGGCGCAGGCGCATGCGGCGGAGCTATTGGCGGCGCTGCACACCGAGCCCCGGGACCGCTTCGGCTATCAGCAGGACACGGTGATCGGACAGCTGCCGCAGCCCAACCCGCCGGGCGATCGCTGGGTCGACTTCTTCCGCGACCACCGGCTGCTGCACATGACCGAGGCAGGGCATCGCGAGGGCACGGTGTCGGACGGCCTGCGCGGCCGGCTGGAAGCGCTGGCGGGGCGGCTGGAGGACTACATCGACGAGCCGCCGCATCCGGCATTGCTGCATGGCGACATATGGACCGGCAACGTGCTGAGTCACGGCGACCGCATCGCCGGCTTCATCGACCCGGCGATCTATTGCGGCCATCCGGAGATCGAGCTGGCCTTCGCGACCCTGTTCGACACCTTCGGCGCGCCGTTCTTCCGGCGCTATCGGGAACTGGCGCCGTTGGAGCCGGGTTTCTTCGAGATCCGCCGCGACCTCTACAACATCTACCCGCTGCTGGTGCATGTCCGCTATTGGGACGTGGCCTACGCCCGGCCGATCGAGGCGACACTGAGCCGACTGGGGTTGTGAAGGGAACTGGGGTGAACCACAGAGGCACAAAGGAGGCGCTGCGAGGCGGATGGATAGAATCTTGATATTCAAGATGAGAATCAGCCGATAGAAGTCTCAAAACTCTTTGTCATTCCCGCGAAGGCGGGAATCCAGAATTCCGGAACTCGACATCGGGGCCACAGTGAACACTGGATTCCCGCCTTCGCGGGAATGACAAAAAAAGGGGGTTGGCGCTGCTCTGGTAGAGTCGGCGGCGATTCGAGGGGAAGCACATCGGCCGGTACCAAGACCCTCTGTGTCTCTGTGTCTCTGCGGTTCCTAATCAGTTCCCGCCGAACAGGCGGTCCAGCAGGCCGCCGATGCCGCCCCCACCGCTGCTGGCGGGCTCGGCCGAGGCGACCGGGGTTTGCGGGCCGACGCCGGGCAGCGCGTGCGGCGGCACGCCGCGATGGGCCGACAGCATGAAGTCGCGCCAGATGCGCGCCGGCAGGCCGCTGCCGGAGACGCCGTTCATCGGCGAGCCGTCATCATTGCCGACCCACACCCCGACGATCAGATCGGCGGTGAAGCCGACGAACCAGGCGTCGCGGTTGTCCTGGCTGGTGCCGGTCTTGCCGGCCGCCGGCCGGTCGAGCTGGGCGCCGCGGCCGGTGCCGTAGAGCATCACGTGCTCCAGCATCCGGTTCAGCTCCCAGACATGCCAGGGGCGGATCATCTCCGCCGCCCCGTCGCCCTGGCGGACATAGACCGTGGTGCCCTCGTCGATGCTCTCGATCGCCGAGATGCCGTAGGGCCAGAGCGGCCGCCCCTCGCGCAGCAGGGCGCCATAGGCGGCGGTCAGCTCCAGCAGGGTCACCTCGCTGGAGCCCAAGGCCAGGGTCAGGTCGCGGCGCAGATCGGCGGTGATGCCGAGCCGGCGGGCGACGTCGATGGCGTTGTCGACTCCGGTCTCCTCCAGCACCCGCACCGAGGCGGAGTTGACCGAGTTCGCCAGGGCGTCGAGCGCGGTGATGTAGCCGCGATAGGTGTCGTCGAAATTGCGCGGTGTGTAGCCGGCGATGTCGATCGGCGCGTCGAGGATCTGCATGTCCGGCCGCAGGCCACGCTCGAGGCCCGCCAGGTAGATGATCGGCTTGAAGGCCGAGCCGGGCTGGCGCAGCGCCTGGACGGCGCGGTTGAACTGGCTGGTGCCGTAGGACCGGCCGCCGACCATGGCGCGGATCTCGCCGCCGGGGCTGAGCGCGATCAGCGCGGCCTGGCCGGCGCTGGCGGGCCCGCCCTCGCGGTCGAGATAGTTGTTCACGATGCGCTCGGCCGCGCTCTGCAGGGCCGGGTCCAGGGTGGTGCGCACCACCAGGTCACCCTGGTCGAAGCCGACGAAATCGGACATGCGCTCGGCGACCCAATCGGCGAAGTAACGGCCGCCGCCGCCATCGGTCGGCCGGCGCCGGGGCAGGGGCGGCAGATCGCGCACCCGCTCCACATGGTCGGCGCTGACATAGCCCTCCTCGACCATGGCCGCGAGCACGAGGTCGGCGCGCTGCTGGGCCAGTTCCGGCGAGCGGGTCGGGGCGTAGCGGGACGGCGCCTTCAGCAGGCCGGCCAGCATCGCCGACTGCTCCAGGCTGATATCGGTAACCGGCACGCCGAAATAGGTCCAGGCGGCGGCATCGACGCCATAGGTGCCCGCACCCATATAGACCCGGTTCAGATAGGCGGCGAGGATCTCGTCCTTGCTGAAACGCAGCTCCAGCCACAGCGCCAGCAGCGCCTCCTGGGCCTTGCGGCGCAGGGTGCGGTCCGGCGTCAGGAAGAGGTTCTTGGCGAGCTGCTGGGTGATCGTGGAGCCGCCCTGGACCAGCCGTCCGGCGCGGATATTGGCCACCATCGCCCGGGCGATGCCGATCGGATCGATGCCGGGATGCCAGTAGAAGCGCCGGTCCTCCGTCGCCAGCACCGCCTGGATCAGATGGTCCGGCATCTCCTCAAGGCCGACCCGGTCGCCCTGCAAATCGCCGAAGCGATGCACCGGCGCGCCGTTGGCGGCCAGCAGCATCACGACCGGCCGGCGGTCGGGGACCACCGCATCCTCGAAATCGGGCAGGGTGAAGACCAGCCAGGCGGTGATCGCCACCAGCAGGGTGGTGCCGGCGCCGACGGCGTACAGGCCCCATTTCAGCACCCGCCGCCAGGTCGGCGTCGCCCCGCGCCGCCGGCCACGCCGGGACGATCCGCGGCGCGAGGAGCGGCGCGGGCCGGGCTTGGCGCGGCTGATCGTGCGGCTGACGGCGCGTCGTGCGCGACGCGACAGCGAGCCGGTACGTGATGCCATTGTTCGACGGGTCCCCATGACCTTTATGGTCTTATGAATTCCGCGCAATCTTGTGGAGAATTACGGCGATTTGAAGAAACCGGAGCGCCTTCCGCGCCAACCCCTTGATGTCATTGCGAGGAGCGGAGCGACGCGGCAATCCACTGAATGCCGATGGAGTGGATTGCTTCGCCTTCGGCTCGCAATGACGGGATGGGGTGGCGCCGGTTCAGGCCGTCCGGCGGCGCCAGCGGCGGGTGGCGATCCACATGGCGACCAGGGCGATCGCCACGACCACCCAGACCCAGAGGGGGGCGTCCACGAGCTGGTGGCCGAGCAGGACGCTGAGGATGGTCAGGGGCAGGATGCCGACCGCGGTGGTCCACAGGAAGACCGGCCATTTCACGCCGGCCAAGCCCGCCGCGTAGTTGATCAGGTTGAACGAGATCACCGGGATCAGCCGGGCCATCAGCAGCGCCATGGCGCCCTGGTCCGCCTCCCAGTTCTGCAGCGCGTCCCAGTGGCGTGCCGGCACCACCCGGCGGACCAGCGGCTGGCCGAGCCAGCGGGCTAGCGCGAAGGAGATGATCGCGCCCAGCATGGCCCCGACCCAGGTCAGCACGATCCCCCAGAAGCCACCGAACACCATGCCGTTGGCCATGGCGATGATCTCCGCCGGCAGCGGCACGAAGGAGTGCAGGATCATGATGACGATCGAGCCGACGGCGCTCCACATCCCCCAGGAGCGGATCAGCGCCTCGATCGTGTCGAGGGACATCTCCACATCGCCCAGGTCGAGCGCGTGCCAGAGCGCGAAGGCAAGCAGCCCCAGCACGACCACGCACGCCAGGCACAGCCCGACCATGCGGGCGATCCAGGGTGCGGTGCGGTCCTCCGACCCGCTCTGTGTGACGTTGTCGTCCGTCATTGTCATTCGGCCAGGCGCCGCGCGACGCCCCGGGTGAGGCCGCGCGAATCCATTCCGCTCGCCCATGCGCATCCGCCCATCGGACGACCGGACAGCCCAGGATACCGATGATCGGCAACAAACGGATGAATGGCGACTCACGAACCCGTTATGCCGGTGTGAGCCTCGCGCCGGCTAGACGTCCAGGTTTGCGACCTTCAGCGCGTTCTCCTGGATGAATTCGCGGCGCGGCTCGACCATGTCCCCCATCAGGGTTGAGAAGACGTCGGCGGCATCGGCCATGTCGCTGACCTTGACCTGCAGCAGCGAGCGCACATCCGGGTCCAGCGTGGTCTCCCAAAGCTGATCCGGGTTCATCTCGCCGAGGCCCTTGTAGCGCTGGATCGCCATGCCCTTGCGGCTGATCTCCAGCACCCGGTCGGCCAGGGCCACCGGCCCGGTGACCGGATACTCGGTCTCCTTGTGAGTCAGCACGCCCGGGTCGCCGTACAACGTCGTCAGGTCCCGCGCCATGCCGTTCAGGCGCCGGGCCTCGCTGCCGCGCAGCAGATCGCCGACGACCACGCGCCTCTCGGTCACCCCGCGCAGGGTGCGGGTAAGCTCGACGCCGCCATCGTCGGTGGCGCGGCCCTGCCAGCCGCGCTCCAGCTCCGGCGCCAGCGCATCGAGCCGGGTGGCGACCTCCGCCGCGGCCGCGTCCTCGGTGAAGGCGCCGGGCCGGAGCATGCCGGCGATCGCCATCTGCTCGACCACGTCCTGGCTGCCGACCCGGCGGGCGAGTGTCTCTATCAGGGCCCTTGCCTGCACCGCCTGGCGCACCTTGTCGGCCAGATCGGCGGCGGCGATCTGGGTGCCGTCGGCCTGGGTGTAGGTGGCGCCCTCCACCCCCTGCTCGATCAGCAGTTCCTCCAACTCGCGGTCGTCCTTGCGGTAGACCCGGGACTTGCCGCGGGAAATGCCGTAGAGCGGCGGCTGGGCGATGTAGAGATAGCCGTGTTCGATGATCTCCGGCATCTGCCGATAGAAGAAGGTGAGCAGCAGGGTGCGGATATGGCTGCCGTCCACATCCGCGTCGGTCATGATGATGATCTTGTGGTAGCGGATCTTCGAGATATCGAAATCGTCGCGGATGCCGGTGCCCAGCGCGGTGATCAGGGTGCCGATCTCCGCCGAGCCGAGCATCTTGTCGAGCCGGGCCCGCTCCACGTTCAGGATTTTGCCGCGCAGGGGCAGGATGGCCTGCATGCGGCGGTCGCGGGCCTGTTTGGCGGAGCCGCCGGCCGAGTCGCCCTCGACCAGGAACAGCTCCGATTCCGCCGGGTCGCGGCTCTGGCAATCGGCAAGCTTGCCGGGCAGGGAGGCCATGTCCAGCGCACCCTTGCGCCGGGTCAGGTCGCGCACCTGGCGTGCCGCCTCGCGGGCGGCGGCGGCCTGCACCACCTTCTGGACGATCTTCTTGGCCTCGTTCGGATGCTCGCCGAACCAGTTCGACAGCGCCTCGTTGACCACGCTCTCGACGATCGGCCGGACCTCCGAGGAGACCAGCTTGTCCTTGGTCTGGCTGGAGAATTTCGGGTCCGGGACCTTGACCGACAGCACGCAGGTCAGCCCCTCGCGAGCATCCTCGCCGGACAGCGTCACCTTCTCCCGCTTGGCGATGCCGCTTTCCGTAGCGTAGCCGTTGACCTGGCGGGTCAACGCGGCGCGGAAGCCGGCGAGATGGGTGCCACCATCGCGCTGGGGGATGTTGTTGGTGAAGCACAGCACCGTCTCGTGGAACGAATCGTTCCACTGCATCGCGGCCTCGACGGTCAGCCCGTCCTTCTCCGCCTTCAGGGTGACAGGCTCGTGCAGCGCCGATTTTGAGCGGTCGAGATAGTGCACGAAGGCTTCCAGCCCGCCTTCGTAGCCGAGTTCCACGGTGCGCGGCTCGGCCTCGCGGGCGTCGGTCAGCACCAGGGTGACGCCGGAGTTGAGGAAGGCGAGTTCGCGCAGCCGGTGCTCCAGCCGGGTGAAGTCGAACTCGGTCATGCTGAACACGACCTTCGACGGCAGGAAGGTAACGCCGGTGCCGGTGCGGTCCTTGGCAGCGCCGGCTTCGGCCAAAGGCGCCACGGCGACGCCGTCCTCGAAGCGCATGTGCCATTCCTTGCCGTCGCGCCAGATGGTCATCTCCAGCCATTCCGACAGCCCGTTGACGACGCTGACGCCGACCCCGTGCAGGCCACCGGAGACCTTGTAGGAGTTCTGGTCGAACTTCCCGCCGGCATGGAGCTGGGTCATGATCACCTCGGCGGCGCTGACCCCTTCCTCCTCGTGGATGCCGACCGGGATGCCGCGGCCATTGTCGGTGATGGTGGCCGATCCGTCCGGGTTCAGGGTCACCTCGACCCGGTCGCAATGGCCGGCCAGGGCCTCGTCGATGGCGTTGTCGACCACCTCGTAGACCATGTGGTGCAGGCCCGAGCCGTCATCGGTGTCGCCGATATACATGCCCGGGCGCTTGCGCACCGCTTCCAGCCCGCGCAGCACCTTGATCGAATCCGCGCCGTATTCCGCCTCTTCGCCGGAATCGCGTGTTTCGTCAGCCATGGAGTCTTTCTTTCACATCAGGCCGCCGCTGAGAGGACGGCCAAGGAACGTTATGCCAGCGAATTTGGACCAAACCCTGTCGTCATTCCCGCGAAGGCGGGACTCCAGAGTTCCCGATGTGCCAGCCGCGCCGGCGGGATTCCTGGATTCCCGCTTTCGCGGGAATGACGATCTGGTGGTTGTGGTCAGGATCCAGAATTGCAGGCTTCATTCTTCACTCAACTTCATGCGGCGCCGCCGATCCGGCCGTCCTCGACGGTGAAGTGCAGCGCCCGGTCACCGAGCGCCGCGAACAGCTCCGGGTCGGTGCCGGTCAGCCAGGCCTGGGCGCCGAGCGCCACGATCTCCTCGAACAGGGCGGCGCGACGGCGGCGGTCCAGATGGGCGGCGATCTCGTCCAGAAGCAGCAGCGGCGGGGCGCCGCGCTCGGCCGCCAGCAGCCGGGCGTTGGCCAGGACGATACCGATCAGCAGCGCCTTCTGCTCGCCCGTCGAGCAGTCGGATGCGGGCAGGTCCTTGCCGGCGTGGCGCACCAGCAGGTCGCCGCGATGGGGCCCGTCGGCGGCCCCGCCGGCGACCGCGTCGACCGGCCGGGTCTCTTTCAGCCGGGCCCGGAAGCGGTCCTCGACCGCCAGTGCCGGATCGTCGCCGAGCCACGTCTCCACCGCGCCGGACAGGGCGAGCTCGGCCCGCGGGAACAGGTCGTCGCCGGCCGCGCCGCCAAATTCGGCGATGCTCTCGGCGGCGCGCAGCCTCTCGACCATTTCGCGCCGGGCGGCGGCGATGGCGACGGCGTCGGCGGCCATGGTGTCTTCCAGCGCGTCGAGCCAGGCCGGGTCGGGACGGCCATCCTTGAGCAGCCTGGCCCGTTCCCTGAGCGCCTGCTCATAGGCCGTGAGGTGGCCGGCATGGTCGGGATGGAAGTTGAACACGAGCCGGTCGAGGAAGCGCCGGCGGTTGCCGGAGCCTTCCAGGAACAGCCGGTCGAGCTGCGGCGTCAGCCAGGTCAGGGTGACATGCGACCCGAGCGCCGCCTGGCTGTCGGCCGGCCGCCCGTCGATGCGCACCAGCCGGCGGCTGCCGCCGTTCTCCAGAACCGCCGGATCGAGCCCGGTGCCGATCGAGACCGTGCCGGCCGGCGTCTGAATCTCCGCGGCGATGCCCCAGGCGGTGCCGGCCGGCGCCTGTCGGCGGCCAACATCGGCCAGGGCGGCACGGCGCAGACCGCGCCCCGGCGCCAGGAAGGACAGGGCCTCCAACAGGTTGGTCTTGCCGGCGCCGTTCGGCCCGGTCAGCACCACCGGCCGGCCGTCGCTCTCCACCCGCGCCCGCTCATAGCAGCGGAACTGGGTGACGGTCAGACGGCGGACCGCCAGAGCCGGTGCGCCCGCCTCTTCGGTCATCGTCGCAATCTGAGCCTGGTGTCCCATGGGCGCCGGTGGCGGCCGGCAATCACACGCGCATCGGCATCAGCACGTAGAGTGCGCTGCCGTCGGCGACATCGCGGATGATGGTCGGGGAGCCGGCATCCTTCATCACGAAGCGGGCGCCGTCGCCTTCGATCTGCCGGGTGATGTCGAGCAGGTAGCTGGAGTTGAAGCCGATCTCGAAGGACGGGCCGCCATAGACGATCTCGACCTCCTCGTCGGCGCTGCCCTGGTCGGCGCTGGTGGCCGAGAGCACCAGCATGCCCTCGTTGATGCCCAGCTTCACCGCCCGGCTCTTCTCCGTCGAGATGGTCGAGACCCGATCGACCGCGGCGGCGAAGGTCTCCGCGTCCACCTCCATGGTCTTGTCGTTGTCGGACGGGATGACCCGCTCATAGTCCGGGAAGGTCCCGTCGATCAGCTTCGAGGTCAGCACGACGCTGTCGAAGGCGAACCGGACCTTGGTGTCGCTGAGCTGGACGTCGATATCCTCGGCGGTCTCGTCGGCCAGCTTGCGCAGCTCCGCGGTCGTCTTGCGCGGGATGATGACGCCGGGCATCTCCTCCGCCCCGGCCGGCAGCGGCATCTCCACCCGCGCCAAGCGGTGGCCGTCGGTGGCGACGGCGCGCAGGACCGTGACGTCCTCGGCCTCGCCGGCATGCAGGTAGATGCCGTTCAGGTAGTAGCGGGTCTCCTCGGTGGAGATGGCGAAGCGGGTGCGATCGACCAGCATGCGCAGATCGCCGGCGGTCAGGGCGAATCGCACCGGCAGCTCGCCGCCGGCCATGGACGGGAAATCCTCCACCGGCAGGCAGCCCAGCCGGAAGGTCGAGCGCCCGGCCCGCAGGGTCATGGAGCCGCTGTCGCCGCTGACCTCCAGCTCGACCTGGCTGCCGTCGGGCAGCTTGCGGACGATGTCATGCATGGTGTGGGCGGGCACCGTGGTGGCGCCGGCGGTGTGCACCTCGGCGGGCACCGATTCGACGATCTCCACATCCATGTCCGTCGCCGTCAGCCCCAATGTCCCGCCCTCGGCGCGCATCAGCACGTTGGACAGGATGGGGATGGTGTTCCGCCTCTCGACCACGCTCTGCACGTGCCCGAGTCCCTTCATGAGAGCGGCGCGTTCGATCGTCAATTTCATGTGGAGTGCTTCATCATCTTCGGCGTTGGGAGGGCGGCCATCGCATCTCGTGCCGGATTGGTCGCCGCGCCGGCTTTTCGCTTGTTTGTGATACTCTTGGCCGCCGAACCGGGCGGGGCGCTAGTATAGACCAAAGCGCCGCGTCCCCTAACAGTTTTCGCGGTGCGGGAAGCAAGCGCAGGACCCCTGAATTCGGCCGCGGCCGGGCACCATCCAGATGCACATCTCCACCCGACTCTACGTCCATGAAATGCTGGACGGACAGCGCAAGCATGGCGGCCTGTTCCTGGCCACCGACGTGGTGCTGTGCACCCTGATCCTGTTGAACGTGGCGGCTGTGGTGCTGGAGACGCTGCCTGGCTGGACGCAGCGCTACGGCGCCTGGTTCATCGGCATCGAACTGGTCTCGATCACCATCTTCACCATCGAATACGGCCTGAGGATCTGGTCCTGCGTGGAGGACCGGCGGCACGATTACCGCCACCCGGTCAAGGGCCGGCTGCGCTATGCGGTCACGCCGCTGGCGCTGGTCGACCTGCTGGCGGTGCTGCCCTCGCTGCTCTATTTCCTGATCCCGTTCGACCTGCGGATCCTGCGCCTGGTGCGGCTGATCCGGCTGCTCAAGATCACCCGCTACTCGCCGGCGCTCCGGTCGCTGGGGGCGGTGTTCAAGGCCGAATCACGATCGATCCTGGGCGCCGTCATGCTGATGATGATGGCGGTGCTGCTCGCCTCCTCGGTCATGTACATCCTCGAGCGGCATGTGCAGCCCGACGTGTTCGGCAGCATCCCCCAGGCAATGTGGTGGGGCGTGGTGACCCTGACCACGGTCGGCTATGGCGACGTCACCCCGGTCACACCGCTGGGCAAGGTGTTCGGCGCCATGGTGACGATCTTCGGCATCGGCATCTTCGCCCTGCCCACGGCGATCCTGGCGGCCGGATTCGCCCGCGAGCTGGGCAAGCAGGATTTCGTCGTCACGGTCGCCCGCGTCGCCAAGGTCCCGGTCTTCAGCGGGCTGGATCCGGTAATCCTGGCGGAGATCGCCGCCCTGCTGACGCCGGTCACCGCGCCCAACCGATACACCGTGGTGCGCCGGGGCGAGGAGGGCTCGGCGCTCTATTTCATCGTCCAGGGCCAGGTCGAGGTGGAGCTGCCCCATGGCGCTGTTCAGCTCGGCCCGGGCGAGTTCTTCGGCGAGATGTCGCTGCTGTTCGGGCTGGACCGCCGCAACGCCACCATCAGCACCCTGTCCCACTGCCAGTTCCTGGTGCTGGAGGCGCCGGATTTCCGCGACCTGGCCAAGCGGGTGCCGGAACTGCAGGAGCGCTTCGACGAGGTCGCCCGCCGCCGGGAGGCGGACAACCGGTTCCACGATCCGGCGAAGAAAGCGGCCCAGAGCGGCGATTGAGGCGGGCGGTTCAGCGAATGGCCACCGCGACCAGCCGCGCCAGCTTGTCCGGATTGCGCATGATGAAGATGTCCGTTGCCAGACCGGCCACGTCATAGCCGAAGGTGACCGCCGCCACCGTCGCCCCATCCTGCTCCAGCACAAAGCCGCCGGCACCGTTGATGTCGGCCGGCCGCCACCCGAAGTCCATCCAGTATCGGCTGAGGCGATCGGACAGGAAGGCCATGACGGGCGTCTTGCCCTCCAGGGTCTCGAGGAGGGCCGGGACACGGCCGCCGCCATCGGTGCTCAACCGCACTTCGCCGGAGAGCAGGGCCGCCAACGGGCCGGCATCGCCGCTGGTCACGGCGGAGCGGAACGCCGCCAGCAGCGCCTCCTGCCGGTCCGGCGGGGCGACGTGCCGGATTTCCGCCCGTCCGACATGGGCGCGGGCGCGGGAGACCAGCTTGCGGCATGCGGCCTGCTCGATTTCCAGGGTGGCCGCCACTTCGCCATAGGGCATGTCGAAGATCTCGCGCAGCAAGTAGGCGGCCCGCTCCTTCGGCGTCAGCCGCTCGAGCATGAGCAGGAAGGCGGTGGTCAGAGAGCCGGCGAGCGCAGCGTCCGCCTCCGGGGGCTCCGCCGTCTGCACCGGTTCCGGCAGCCAGGCGCCGACATAGTCGACGCGGCTGCGATTGGCCGACCGCAGCAGGTCGAGGCAGCGGCGGGTGCACACCGTGGTCAGCCAGGCCTGGGCGTTGTCGATCCGGCGCGGGTCGGTGCCGGACCATTTGACATAAGTGTCCTGCACCGCGTCCTCGGCATCGGCCAGGGAGCCGAGGATGCGGTAGGCCAGGCCGAGGAGGCGCGGCCGCGCCTCCTCGAAGGTCCGGGCATCGGCCGCCGGCGCCATGTCAGTGCCTCGCGATGTTGATGCGGTTCCACAGGTTGATCATGGCGATCGTCACGGTCAGCACCGCGATCTCCTCGTCGGAGAAGTGTCGTTGCAGCCGGTCGCGCAACGGGCCGCGCTCGACATGGGGGTCCAGCCCGGTCAGCGCCTCGGTCCAGGCCAGCGCGGCGCGCTCCCGCTCGGTGAAAAGCGGCACCTGGTCCCAGACGATGACCTGGTCCAGACGCTCGGCCGTCTCGCCGTCCTCCCGCGCCTCGCGGGTGTGCATCTCCACGCAGAAGCCGCAGCGGTTGATCTGCGACGCGCGCAGCCAGACCAGATGCTGAAGCCCGCGTTCGAGGCCGTGGCCGTCGATGGCCTGGTGCACGCCGCCCAGCGCCTGGATGATATCGGAGATTTCCTTCGGGTGTTGCATCGCGTCGAGTCCTCTCGTCATCGGCCATCGCGGCCGTGTTCGTTTCGGGGTCCTGCTTCCTTGACGATCGGGCCCGGCGGTTTGTGACGCGCCAATTCGAACATTGGGCGATTCCCATCCTGTCGCCGGCAGACGGACAATGCTCTACTGCCCCTTGTCGGCGACAGGGAGGATCACCCATGACTTCGGAAATGCGACGGATCGTGCTGGCGAAGCGGCCGGAGGGCGCGCCGACGGCGGAGAATTTCCGGCTGGAGACGGCGCCAATGCCCGAGCCGGGCGAAGGCGAGGTGCTGGCGCGGGTGCTCTATCTCTCGCTGGACCCCTATATGCGCGGCCGCATGGACGACGCGAAATCCTATGCCCAGGCCGTGGAGATCGGCGGCACCATGGAGGGCGGCTGCGTCGCCGAGGTGGAGGTCTCCAACGATCCCGGGCTCAAGCCGGGCGACATCGTCATGGGCATGTTCGGCTGGGCCAGCCATGGCGTCGCCAAGGCGAAGTCCCTGCAGAAGCTGGACCCGTCGCTGGCCCCGATCTCAACGGCGCTGGGCGTGCTGGGCATGCCCGGCCTGACCGGCTGGGTCGGGCTGAAGGAGTACGGCCGGCCAAAGGCGGGCGAGACCCTGGTCGTTTCGGCCGCCACCGGCGCGGTCGGGTCGATGGTCGGCCAGCTCGGCAAGATCCACGGGCTCAGGGTCGTCGGCGTCGCCGGCGGGGCGGAGAAATGCGCCTACGCAGTCGAGACTCTGGGCTTCGACGCCTGCATCGACCACCGCGCCGCCGCCGACGCCAGGGCGCTGCGCTCCGCACTCGCCGAGGCCTGCCCGGACGGCATCGACATCTATTGGGAGAATGTCGGCGGCAAGACCCTGGAAGCCGTCGTGCCGTTGATGAACATCGGCGGCCGCATCCCCGTCTGCGGCATGATCGCCTGGTACAATCGCGGCGTGATGGGGGCCGGGGAGCAGCCCGGCGGCGACCGCCTGCCGCGAATGTGGCGCACCATCCTGGTCAACCGCCTGTCGGTGAACGGCTTCATCATCTTCGACCACTTCCACCGCTACCCGGAATTCGCCAGGGAGGTCGGCGGCTACCTCCGCGACGGCCGCCTCACCTATCGGGAGACGGTGGCGGAGGGCCTGGAGTCCGCCCCGGAAGCCTTCATGGCAATGCTGCAGGGCGGCAATCTCGGCAAGCAGCTTGTCCGGGTGTCTGAGCCGAGCGGGTAAGTCGCGCTAGCCCGGCGGGACGCAGTCGTCGCCGCCGCGCAGGTCGCAGAGGCGGAAGCGGGTGAGCTGACTCCAGAAGATGAAGGCGGCGTTGACGTCGTCCCAGCTGTCGTGGGAGCCGCCGAGGTCCTTGCCGCCGACGCGCCGGTCGATCACCGCGCCCAGGGTCTGGGAGGTGACGGAATCGGTGACCCGCGCCTCCACCATGGCGTCGCCGCCGAAGGTCGGCTCGCCGGTGACGAACTGGGCCGCCGAGGACAGCACGAAGGCCGACGGCACCACCGTCGACACCACGTCCAGGGCCGGGTTGGACCGCTCCGCGCCGGTCAGCGCAAACTGGATGCGCAGGGTGCCGTATTGCGGCTCGCTGACCATGGTGTAGTCCTTGGACAGCTCCTGATACATGAGGCCATACAGGTTGTTGGCCAGGCGCTGCAGATCCTCGTTCGGCATCTCCGCGGTCGCCGGCGCGCCCCACAGCGTCACCGGGTCCAGCAGGATCTTGTCATAGGCCGACCAGTCGATGTCGTGCTCCCAATAGCGGAACGCTGCGTCGTCCTCGTCGCCCGGAGACAGCAGGCTGTAATCGGCGAGGAACCCGGAATGGGTCACCTTGGTGGACTGCGCGGTCGCCGCGCAACCGGCGAGGATCAGGACAAGCAGCGGCACTGTCAGGGCGGGACCGGTACGCATGGATGACCTCGTGCTGTGAACGGCGGGGCCTGCTGATCGGGCCGGGCGAAATGCGCCCGACGGACCCGATGCGGCGACAGCAGCCGTCCCGACACTAGGGTCGCGGACCTGCAGATATCGTTAATGGAAGGTTGGCGCCGGCTGCCGGGCCGACGCCCTGTATGTGCCGGAAAATGGCGGATTTCCGGGCTACCGAAGCGCAGCCCTCCAAATCGTTGCCAAGGCGCCCGGCCTTTTCACCATTGTTTGAACATTGGTGTTCCGGGCTGGGGCGATCCGGACCGCCTTCGCCGGATCGGGCGCTCTAGAACCCGATCCGGCCGCGGGCGGTGGGCTTGGCGGCAGCCTCGCGGGCCAGGCGCTCGACGAGGGCGTCCGGTCCCGGCCGGGTGTCCTCGAAGCGGATCTGGCGGGCGACCACGGCGAAATCGCCGGGGGTCAGGTTGGCGATGCCGTCCAGGGCCGCCGGCGCCTGCGCTCCGAAGAAGGTCGTGAAGGCACGCGCCGCCTTTTCCGGCGACAGGGCCGCCAGCTCGATCTTGAAGACGAAGCGGCGCAGCGCCGCCGGGTCCAGCTTGCCGCCATGGTTGGTGGCCGCGATGAAGGGCAGGGGATGGTGGTCCATCCAGGTCAGCAGCTCGTTGACCTGGCTGACCTCCCAGCTCCGCTGCGCCATGCCGCGGTCGAACAGCAGCGAGTCCAGCTCGTCGAACAGCAGCACGGTTCCGTACTGGGCGGCCTCGGCGAAGGCGCGGGCGATCTGCTGCTCGGTCTCGCCGATCCACTTGGACAGCAGGTCCGAGGCCCGCTTGACCACCAGCGGCCGGTCCAGCCGGTCTGCGATGTGGCGCGCAAGGGCGGTCTTGCCGGTGCCCGGCGGGCCGGTCATCAGCAGCGAGACATCGAGCGGCGCGTCGTCGGCCGCCAGCTTGTCCACCAGGGCCGCGATCGACACGTCGGCCTCGTACAGGCCGAGGTCGAGCGCCCGCCCGCCGGAGCGCGCCGGCGGACGCGGACGGCCGTGGCGCATGCCGGAGACCAGCGCGTCCACGGCACGCTCCGCATCGGCCTCGCCGCCCTCGGCCAGGCAGGCGGTGCGCACGGCGTTGCGGGCGACCGTGGTCGCCTCCGGCGCGGTGTCGGCCAGCCGCAGCAGCGCCGCGTCGGACAGGCGCAGGTTCTCCTCACGCGCGATGCGGCGGAAGATGCGGCGGCGGGCCGCCGGCATCGGCAGGTCCATGCGCAGCACGAAGCTCATGCGTCGGAGGAAGGCCGGATCGACATTGGCGATGTTGTTCGAGGTCCAGACGGTCGGCACCGGGTTGGTCTCGAACAGCCGGTTGACGAAGACCTTCGAGCCCTTGCGGCGGCCGCCCACGACATCGATGGCGGCGTCGCCGACCATGTCCTCCATCTCGTCGAATAGCAGCACCGCGTCGCGGCTGCCGGCCAGCACGCGCTGGGCCAGCTTCAGCGCCGTCACCCGGTCCCAGCGGTTCGGCTCCTCGCCGTCATCGGTGACCTCGCCGACCTGGTAGAGCCGGGCGCCGGCGGCCTCGGCCAGGACCTTGGCAAGCTCGGTCTTGCCGGTGCCGGGCGGGCCGTAGAACAGGATGTTGATGCCGGCCACGCCGCCGCGCAGGGCGCCCGACAGGGTCCGGCGCAGCAGGTCGACGGCGTCGGCATGCTCGGTGAAGTCGGCAAGCGTCAGCGTCGGCCGGGCGCGGGCGCCGACCAGGCATTCGATCAGCGCCTCGTCATCCGCCGGCACACGATCCAGCGCGCGATGCAGGGCCTCGGTGGGGTAGACGTCGAGCTCGCCATTGCGGCCGGCCGACAGCTCGATCAGGCCGAGCCGCACCGGTTGGCTCTGCACCATCGCGCCGGCCGACGGGACGCCGGACAGGGCGCCGATCAGGGCGACGAAGTCGAGCCCATCCGACCGCAGGCGGCGGGTCAGGGACGCCGGCAGCGACAGCCGGTTGATCCCGACCACGGCCTCGAGCAGCCGCGCATCGTCCTCGGCCAGGCCCAGCAGGTCGGCCAGCCGGCCGCACAGCGCGAGCAGCGGCGAGGGCCGCTCCGCGGTCTCCGGATCGGGATCGGACAGGACCGCGACGAGGCGGTCCCACGGCGACACGACGGCGACGACGGCACCGTCGGCCGCCCGCGGCCGGGCGCGCAGGAACGACCAGCCGCGCGGCGCCGGCGGGGGCGGCGCCACGTCATCCTCCTCCGGCGGCAGCGGCAGGCCCAGGTGGCCGCCATTGCTCCGGCACCATTGCAGGACCGCCTCGGCGATCGGCGATCCCTCAACGGCCTCTTGTGTCACCAGGCGCAGGATGCGCCGTACCAGCATCAAACTGCCCATCGGTCATCCAACCTTTCGGGTCCGCGGAATGCCGGCGGGCGCGGCGATGCCACGCAATGCCGAAGAGCCCGGGGACCGGGTTCATAAAGGTCTGTCGGGGATGACGACGCCGGGTCCGACCCGGCGAACGCGCGTCAGCGCGCGGGCAGAGTCCAGACACGGACGGGCGTCATGCCCCACAATCTCGTGTCGCTCACAAGCATGCGCTTGCCTCTGAAAGTGACGGTCCCGAGGAACGGCCTCGGGGGGAGGTCGATGTACGGGAGACGGGAAGGGGAGTCAAGGGACAGACCCCATCGCTGGCCGAATCCGAGCCGTCGAGATCGGCCACACGAAACTGGCGAAGGCGGCATTCAATCGGATCGCCGCCTCTGCCATAGCATCAGAACAGGGTGCCGGCCCGCGGCTGCGTATGGCGGTGGACCGGGTGCATACGCCGCTTTCGGACAAGCGTTTGGCAACGCCAAGTCCATCGCCGGTGCGATCCGTCGACCGCGCCCCGCCCTACCGTTGGCGGACCGGGACGCGAACACCGCATGTGGCGATCGAGCCTACAAGGCATGGCAACAAGGCCCGGTGTTCTCAATGCTGTTTTCGTCAACGTTGGTATCGCTAAGGGTAAGACCCCCGGGTGCTGGGAATGGCGTCCCGACCCCGGCCGTCACACCCTCGAAGTCAAGAGTCCCTGGAGTAAGGAACACCGAAATACTGATAGGGCCAATATTAACGTTGACGTTGCCCGTATGTCCGGCGATGTCCGTCACCCTGTCTCCCTTGAAAACTCCCACGAATGCATCGGCTGATGCGTTGATGCCGGCACCCGCGCCGAAGGCGTTGAAGTCGGCAATCTGTGTACAGAACAGATTGAAGGAAACCGCCTTTCCAGCACTGCCCTCAAATCCGCCGGTTGGACCCACAGCGCTCGTTCCGACGCCGGCCACCAAGAGCAGCTCCAATCCGAGCGGATCGGTGAAATTGCCTGGGCTGTTGCGGGCATATCGATAGAGATTCGGATCGCCGCCCAGATATCCGATCGGATCTTCCTGCAGGAACCGCCCGGCGACACCGTCATAGTGTCGGGCACGATAGAAATAGAGCCCGCTTTCGGCGTCGAACTCCCGTCCCGTGAAGGTGTACGGGTTTTCAAGCAGCCCGAATTCGTCCGCTACGGTGCCAAACGCGGTGTAGAGGTAGGAGCGCACCGGCTCACCGGCGGAGTCGGTCAGCGCCACCACACTGCCGAGCACATCGGTATGATAGTGGAACTGTTCCGTCAGGGCGAAGAGTCCATCACCATCGACATCCCGCTGCATCAACAGCGGATCGTCGATATCGGGGCCGTGAGTATACCGCGCCCTGAGCACGTTGGACCCGTCATACTCCAGCAAGATGTCCTCACCGTCGTAGACATACCGGGTGACGACGCCGTTGACGTCCTTCTCGATCCGCCGGCCCAGCGCGTCGTACCGGTAGGCGGCAAACGTGCCGTCCGGAAAGTCAACCCGAACAAGCCGGTTTTCCGCGTCGTGCGTGTAGGCGGTCACGGCTCCGGTGCAGGCACCGGCCTGATCGCGCAGTGTGCGGCTTTCCCGATTGCCGTTGGCATCGTAGTCGTAGCAATAGACCTCGTCCTGGAGCAGGCGGTTGCCCGCTCCGATTGTCGCGTCGACCGCCTGCCCCGGCCAACGCAGAAGGTTTCCGGCCGGATCGTGGGCGAACGACTCCGCCGGCGTGAAGGGCACCGGATGGGTTGCGGTGACCAACTGGTCGAACGCTTCGTAGCCATAGTCCAGCACCGCCTCCACGACCAGATCCGATCGGGTCTGGGTCAATCGGTCAACCCGGCTCGCCGGCGTGTAGTCGTAGTCGAAGCTCGCCAGGATCGAAGCCCCGGCTCCATGCTCGATCAGGTCCGGGCGTGACGCGGCATCGTATCCAAAGACGCTCGCTATGCCGTTCGGCCGGGTGATTCCCGACCGGCGGCCGGCTTCGTCGTATGCAATCACGATTGCCGAGGCCAGGCCGGGCGGCAGCACGCTCTCCATAAAATTGCGTGCGCTGTACTGGTAGACCGTGACTCCCGTCGGGTCCGTCAAGGTCAATCGATTGTCATTGGAATCGTATGTGCTGACCAGGTCGACCGCCGGCTGCGCCGGGGACCCGGACGTCGAGACGAGCCTCACCCGGCCGATCGCGTCACGCTCTATCGTCAGCGCGCTGTCGACATCGCTCACCGATGTCAGATTGCCGTCCTGGTCGTAGCCGTAGGTGCGAACGGTCTGCCCCGGCGCGCCGGCATCGAAGATCTGCCGAACGATCTGATCGGCCGCGTCGTACTCGAACTCGGTGCGGCGACCGCGCCGGTCGGTAACGCTCCGCAGGTTGCCTGCGGCGTCATAGGTGTTGAACTCCGACAGGTTCAGCGGGTCAATGGTCTGGATCAGCCGATCCCGTTCATCAAACACGAATTCGGTGACATTGCCGTTGCCGTCGGTGACGAACTGCAGGTTTCCGGCAATGTCGTAGTCCAGGCAGGTCACGCCCGGTGTGCCGCAGAGCGGCGCCGGATCCGTATTGGTCGGCTCCACCAGCTTGGTGAGCCGGTTCATCTGATCATATTCAAACCGCATGACGCGCAGCGCCTGGTCGGTGATCGTGACCAGATTGCCGGCCGGGTCATAGGAGCTGATTCTCACGTTGCCGAGATTGTCCGTGGATTGCGTCTCTCGGCATGTGACGGGATCGTAGCCCACGGTACGGGCAACCTCCTGCGCCGTCCCGACCGCCGCGGCCACCCGGGTCAGAAATCCCGGGCAGGCCGCGTCCTGGTAAGCGAATTCACTTCGGTTGCCGTCCGCGTCGATGGACTCGATCAGATTGCCGGATTGGTCGTAGTCGAGAAGGATGGTGCCGTCTCTGGGATCGGAAACGCGGATGAGCCTGCTGAAGAGCGGCTCATGTTCGAACGTGATGACACGCTCCTCAGGTTGCCCGATGGCAAGGCGTCGCTCACGGATATTGCCGAGGAGATCGTATTCCGCCGACCGGAAGAAACCGCGCGGCGAGGTGACCAGGGTCGGCCTGCCGTCGTCGTTGCGCTCTATGCCGACAAGCCGGCCAAGCCCGTCCGTGACCTCCGTCGCCCCGCCAAATCGATCGAGCGTGAAGCGGAGCTCGTTGCCGTTGGGGTCGGTGAAGACGGAAATCGCGTCTTCCGGCACCTCGAATGGCGCCGGGGTTGTCTTTCCGCCAATGCCCTGCATCGGATTGACGACCCCGACAAGCTCCCGCGGAGCGAGCCGGACCAGCGAGCCATCCGCGCGGCGGCCACCGATCGCGCGGCCTGCGAAATTGTATTCGTAATGCGTGACAAAGCCGCGTTTCGAGGTCTGGGAGATCATTCGATGGCGTTCGTCATAGGCGAACTGCCGAATGCTGCCGTCAGGATCGGTGATCTTGATCAGGTTTCCGGCCGCGTCATGCTCAAAGAAGGTGAAGCGCCCTGCCGGGTCCTCGATGCTGGAGATCAATCCGCCCGTGTAGGTAAGCGTCGTTACCAATCCTGCCGGGTCGGTGATCGTCGTCAGACGGCCGGCCACGTCATAGCCATAGGTCGTCTGATTGCCGTTGCGGTCGACCACCGAGGTCTGAAGACCGTCGGTGTCGAAATTGAATGTCGTGCCATCCTTCATCCGGCGGCTGAAGGTGCCCCCCACGCTCCGGGTCAATCTCGAGAAATCGCCCTGGGGTGTTGAGAAGGTCCCCGCCGCTGTGCCGATCGCATCGGCGAGGGAACTCACAAGAATCGTGCTGGACATCCCGTCTCCGCGCACGAAGAGATTCTTCAGACCGTCACCGGCGATGTCGTCGAACTGAAGCTCGTCGATGTCGCCGAACTGGGTCGGCACGTCCAGGCGATCCGGCACGTTGCCCACGCCGTCGTTGAAATAGAGGAGAACGGTCGCGAGGCCGAAATTGAACCGATAGGAGACGACGAAATCGCCGTCGCCGTCGCCGTCGATGTCGGTCGCATCCTGAAGGATGAAATCGCCGGAGTCGCCGGGGAGGGAGCTGTCCTGAATGATCGCCAGGTTGGGTCGATCGGGCAGATCGCGCGCGAAATTCCCTTCGCCATCGCCCCAATAGTACTGCAGAGCAGCCTGCGTCGAGACGCCAATCGCGACCAGATCGAGGTTGCCGTCACCGTCGACGTCCACGGGCTTGGTGAGGCTGTCCTGCGCGACGCCGCTAAAGGGACCGGTGACCGGCGTGAAATTGCCAAGCCCATCGTTGAGCGCGACGGCAAAGCTGGACCGCAAACCCTGGGTGACGAGTTCATGGACAACCAGATCGACCGCCCCGTCGTTGTTGATGTCTGCCGGGAACAGGTTGATGACGCTCTCCCCGGTGACATTCGAGATGTCGCGTTCGATCGGGAAGGCCCCGCTGCCGTCGCTCAGGAGCAACGTTATGCCGGCGGAGAAACGGCTTGCCAGGACGATGTCGTCGATGCCGTCGCCGTCGAAGTCGGCGGCCTTGATCACTGCCGAACCGATGGTCGCACTGACCGGTATCGTGGTCGGCGCATCGAAGAATCCGGCGGTCAATCCGGGAAAGAACTTGAGCTCGGAGACCCCGACGTCCGAGACCAGGACATCTGTTACGCCATCGCCGTTGAAGTCACCGGGAATGACTTCCGATGTCGTCGCCTCGCAGCCCTCGCCGCAACTCACCGTGTCGCTGGTCTTGAGGACCCGATTGACCGGGAAACCACCGTCCCCGTCGCCCAGAAACAGGCGCACGAAGCTCTCGCCGGTGTCCGGGATATCGCCTTCCTCGGCAAATGAGACAAGGAAGTCCCTGATGCCGTCGCCGTTGAAGTCGGCCGCGGGCGACACGAAATCCTCGATCGGTGCCTCACCGATCGAGCCGTAGTCAAAGTCCCGGAATTCCGGCTGCTCGTTGAGGGTGATGCCGGGATAGCGGAACATCGACCCGTCCCCTCGCAGCAGCAGCGCCTGTGTGCCGCGCGCAACCAGGCGATCGAAACCGTCAATGTTCCATCCAGCGCCGAACGGGCTGGTCTGCTGATTGTTGACAATGACCTCGCCGAGCTGGGATGAGGTCAGTCGAGATACCTGGTAGTTGCTCGTCTTGAGCAACTGGAACGGATAGACTCCGGACGCAAACGGGCTGGCATCGAATTGCACGGATTGCCTGATCGTGGCGAGACCGTCGGGTATCCCCGTTCCCCTCGTGAAGAGCTCCTCGCCGCGATCGATGCCTCCGACCCGCAGACGCGTCGAATACGCAGTGGCGCGGGCGGCAATCGGCACGATGACGGTGTCCGAAATCACCACAGGTTGGGGATCTGCGGTGAGGCTGTCGTAGGTGAGTTCAGGACTGCGTGTCTCGCCGAACGACGTGTATCCGACCAGTTCATGGGTGACCGTGAGACCACCAGTACCGACTGCCATGGTCGAACCAACAAGCTTGTCGCAACAGGTTTCGAAATTCTCGGCGAGGAAGCCCTTCCCGTCGGTTGCGGGCGCCAGCCTGGCGTGCCAATCGGCCGCGACGATGCCGCCGGCGATCGTTTCGGTGACACTTCCGTCGGTGCTGACACGACCGATTCCGACGACCCCGAATTCGCCGCGCTCGGGATCCAGCGACCATGTCTGGGCAATGCTGCCCGGGGTCAGATTGTCGGTGTTGGGCATGGTCAGCGCCGCCGGCGGGTCGAAGGTGACGCCGACGGGCTGGATGGTGATCAGCAGGCCGGGCTCCAGGAACTCCGGCAGGGCGGCCGGGGCCAGGGCCAAGGGCACCTCGGAGATCGACAACTGGCCGGTGAAGTCGTCGCCGTCCGGGCCGAAGGCCGAGAACGGCGCGACCGTCAGCGTGACGCCGAGCTCCGCATTCGTCACCACCGTCTCCACCTGCGGGTCCACGGTGGTCAGACTGGCCGTCGCGATGCGCGGCAGGAAGAACGGCCGCTCGACCGCGTTGGTGACCCCGGCCAGCAGGGTGAGCGCCTCGCGGAAGCCGGCATAGGGCGAGCCGTCTGGCGCCGGGTTGGCGGTCGACGCGTCGATGTCGAAGACCTGCTGTCCGCTGGGCACGCCGGACAGCACGAAATTGCCGGCCGCGTCGGAGACGGCGCTGATGCCGGTGTTCAGCAGGCTGACCGTCGCGCCGACGATCGGCGTCTCGACGCCGTCGACGAAGTCGTTGGTGTCCAGAAGCCGGCCCGACAGGGCCGTGATGCCGCCGGGTGCCGCGCCGACCACCGTGATGATGACGGATTCCGAGTCCGTCAGCACGCCGTCGCTGGCGATGAAGGTGAGGGCGATGTCGCCGACCTGGCTCTCGCCGGGGGTGAAGCTGAACGCGCCCGTCGCGGCGTTGAGGGTCATGCCATCGGGTAGGGGCGCCGGAGATGCCGCGAATGTCGGGATGTCGCCATTGCCGTCGGTGGCCGACAGCGTGAAGGCGAGCGATGTGCCGAGGTCGACGCTTTGATTGCCGATCGGATCGAGGACCGGCGGCTGGTTGGCCACCGCCGTGATCGTCACGGTATCCGGCGCCGAGGCGGCCCCGCTGTTGCTGACGATCAGCTGCGCCACATAGACGCCTTCGAGATCGGCCACGAAGGACGGGTCGGACAGCGATGGATCGACCAGCGTCGCGGTGCTGTCCTGCGGCACGGTGACCAGGCTCCAGGCAAAGCTGAGCGGTTCGCCCTGGGGATCGCTGGAGCCGCTGCCATCGAGCTGTACCCGCGCACCGGCCCGCACCTGCTGGTCCGGCCCTGCATCGGCCAAGGGCGGCGGGACAGACGCATCGATCACCACCTGGTCCGGGTCGGAGCTCTGAAGCCCGTCATTGACCACCAGTTCGACGACGTATTGGCCAATGAGGTCCGGCACCAGCTCCGGCGTCGGGGTGGCCGTGCCGGTAAGCGCCGCGGTGCTGCCGGCGGGCGCGGAGACGAGCGTCCAGGCAAAGGTCAACGGGTCCAGATCCGCGTCGCTCGAGCCCGAGCCGTCCAGGGTGACGGGAACGCCCGTGCCAACCGTCTGGTCGGGGCCGGCATCGGCGACCGGCCGGTTGTTGGCGATGACGACCGCAATGGCGGGGCGGCCGGGGAGCCCGGCAAAGCTGAATCCCGGCGGAATGGTGTCCAGTATGGTGAGCTGAGCCAGATAGATGCCGGGTATGTCGGCGGTGAAGGTCGCCGTTGGGTCGATCGACGGTGCCGACGGGATCGACGCCGTGCTGCCCACCGGCTTGTGCAGCAACGACCATGTGTGGATGAACTTGCTGCCGGGCTGGGCGTTCGGATCGGATGAACCGGAGCCATCCAGCTGCACCAGTGCTCCCGGCGACACGGTCGCGACAGGGCCCGCCTCGGCCACCGGGCGAAGATTGCTGTCAATCGGACCAAGAGGGATTCCGGCAATCTGGCCGCCAGGCACATCCAAGGTGCCCACAACCACATGGTCAGGCGTGGAGTCGACGAAGCCATCGTTGACCACCAGCTGCAGCAGATAGAGGCCCGGCTCGTCGAGAGCCATGGTGGTCACCGAGAGGCTCGGATCGTCCGGCTGAGCGGTACTTCCGGGCGGTGCATGCACCACCGACCATCGATAGGTCAGCGGATCGAGATCCGAATCGAGCGAGCTGTCGGCATCCAACGTGATCGTCGTCGGGGCAGCCGCGGAGAGTTGATCCGGACCGGCATTCGCCATCGGCGCAACATTGTCGGTGCTGAGCACGACGGTGTCGATCTCGCTGGGCTCCGCGCCGTCGAAAACCGTCAACTGCGCCACATAGGTTCCGGCCACATCGGCCGTGAACCGCGGCCGGACCGCGGCCGGATCGGACAGGGTGGCCACGCTGCCGGCCGGACGATGGACCAATGCCCAGCGGAAACTGATTTCATCGCGGTCCGGATCGCTGGACCCGGCACCATCAAGCATGACAGGACTGCCGATCGTGACGGCCTGATCGAGACCGGCATTCGCGACCGGCGCGGCATTGACCGTGTCGACCACCATCGTGTCGGTTGACGAAGCCCCGGCCGGGTCCGTCGCCGTGAGCTGCACGACGAAGGCGCCGGCCCCTGCCGTCGCGAGGAAACTCCGCTGATCGAATATCGCCGGGGCCGGGCTGCCGCCGGAGAATGGAGGGGTTGCGTCGGAGATGCCGGCGAATCCTTCATTGGCAACTATCGTCCAGCGCAAGCTGAGCGGCGCGCCCTCGGGATCGCCCGAACCTTCGGAATCCAGGACCGCATTGGCGATGAACGGATTGATGGCGAATGGCGGCTCGGCTTCGGCAATCGGCGGCAGATTGTCCGTGCTCGCCGTGACCTGGTCCGGCGCACTTGTCGTCAGCCCGTCGCCGACCGTCACCTCGGCTTCATAGGTGCCGGCGATGTCGGCGAAGAAGCTGGGGCGGGCGCTGGTCGGGTCGTCCAGCACCGCAGCGCTGCCCGCCGGCCGGCTGACAAGCACCCATTGATAGCTCAAGAAATCGCCGTCGGAATCGGTGGATCCGGTGGCGTCCAACTCGACGGTCTCGCCGGCGAGCGGGCCGATCTTGCGATCGGGGCCGGCATCGGCCAGCGGCGCGCTGTTGACGGTGCTGATGCGGACCGTGCTGGCGGCGCTGGCCGTGGTCCCGTCATCGGCCACCAGCTCGACCACGTAGTCGCCCGCCACATCCACGGTCAGGCTCGGCTTCACCAGGGTCGGGCCGGTCAGCGCGGCGAGGCTGCCAGGCGGGGCGGTCACAAGCTGCCAGGAGAGTGTGACGAGATCGCCGTCCGGATCGTAGGTGCCGCCGCCGTTGAGCACGACCGTGTCGCCGGCCTGAACCGTTCTGTCCCGCCCGGCATCCGCGACCGGCGGCTGGTTCGGCGATCCCTGCGCCCAGGCCGTCCAGCCACCCGGGCTGCCGGCCCCCCAGTCGTCGTGCCTGCTGATGCCGATGCCGATGACGGCGGTAACGATCAGACCCGTGAAAAGAACGACAGCGGGATTGCGCATAATGCCCCCTTGCCCGGCCAAGCTGTGTCCAGCTCCGGTCGAAAAAACTGGCTTAGGTCGTGACGTCGCGTTCCGCGCCCTCACAGGCGAGACGGCGCGGTTCCGGCGATCTTGTTACGGAAATGCTGAAACAAAGAGCTGATTCATCGCCTCAAACCCCATTGAGAACGACGGATTATCAATGCGCCCCCCGAGAATGGCATGGACTTCCGATGGAGCGCCCAAGCAACTATCAGTAGAGTTGTCGCGCCAGTCAAATCAGAATTTGTTGGATCGAAATCAGCTCATGTTATATCCGCCGCTCTCGGACAAGCGGACTCCGGGGGTGCCGGGCGATCGCTGACCGAGGCCGGCAGGAGACTGACCCGGACAGTTTGTCGCAGGCCGAGCGGCCGGCTCGGGACGATCGAAGGGCCTGACGCGACCTAGTTCTCCAGCATCCGCCGGAGCAGCTCGACATCCTCGGCGAAGGAGCGGTCGCCGGAGCAGAGCTCGTCGATCTTGCGCACCGCGTGCATCACCGTGGTGTGGTCGCGGCCGCCGAACTTGCGGCCGATCTCCGGCAGGGAGCGGGCGGTGAGCTGCTTGGCGAGGTACATCGCCACCTGGCGCGGCCGCGCGACGGAGCGCGAGCGGCGGGCGGAATGCATGTCGGCGATCTTGATGTTGTAGTGCTCGGCGACCTTCTTCTGGATCTCGTCGATGGTCACCCGGCGGTCATTGGCGCGCAGCAGGTCGTGCAGCAGCTCCTGGGCCGAGTCCAGCGTCACCGGCCGGCCGACCAGCTCGGCATGGGCGACCAGCCGGTTCAGGGCGCCTTCCAGCTCGCGGACGTTTGAGGTGATCTTGTAGGCGAGGTATTCCAGCACCTTGTCGGGGATGCGCACCGACTGCCGCTCGGCCTTGGCCTGCAGGATGCCCAGGCGCAGCTCGTAGGTGGTGGGGTGGATGTCGGCGACGAGGCCCCAGCCGAGGCGGGAGCGCAGCCGCTCCTCCATGCCTTCCAGGTCCGAGGGCGACTTGTCGGCGGAGATCACCACCTGGCGGTTCTGGTCCACCAGGGCGTTGAAGGTGTGGAAGAACTCCTCCTGGGTGGATTCCTTGCCGGAGATGAACTGCACGTCGTCGATCATCAGCACGTCGACGGAGCGGAACATCTCCTTGAAGCCCATGGTGTGCTTGTACCGGAGCGCCCGAATGAACTGGTACATGAACTTCTCGGCCGACAGGTACAGCACCCGGCGCTCGGGCTGCTGCTTGCGGATGTGCCAGGCGATGGCGTGCATCAGATGGGTCTTGCCCAGGCCGACGCCGCCATAGAGGAACAGCGGGTTGAAGGTGACCCTTGTGGCCTCGGCGACCCGGCGGGCGGCGGCGTGCGCCAACTCGTTCGGCTTGCCGACCACGAAATTGTCGAAGGCGAAGCGCGGGTCCAGCGGCGCGCCGATCTCCCGTTCGTCGATGGGCGCGTCCATGGCCGAGATCCCGGCGGACGCCCCGGCGGCAAGCGCCGGCGCGGACGGACGATCGCCCGAGGCACGGGACATGGCGCTCTTGGTGGACGCGACGAAGATCTCCACCGCCTGGACGGAGCTGTTCTCGATCGACCACAGGGCGCGCAGCCGGTCGGCGAAATGGGCCAGGACCCAGTCGCGCATGAACCGGGTCGGCACCGAGATCCGCACCGCGCCGTCATCGACGTCCGCCAGGGTCAGGGGCTTCAGCCAGCTGCGATACGCAGCCTCGCCGACTTCCTCCCGCAAGCGCCCGCGCACACGCGCCCATTGCTGATCGATTACCGTACCCGTGGACATCTGAACCTTCCCTGTAACCGCCCGCACTTCCGCAGCGTCGACCCACGACCGCTTTGGGACGCCACAACCCGGCTCGATCGAACCGCCGTTTTGACTATGCGATGCCCCGCCCCCTTACAGTGTTCTGCCAACCGGTTTTGGTCCGGTCCAGGCGTTATTGTTGGCCCACGTCAAGGCAATACAAGTCCTTCTCGGGTCTTATAAGACCTTCCCCAACCCGATTTAAGTTGTACTTTGGTATTCTTCGCCCGCTGGCCGGGTGAATGCTTAGCGACTTAAAGCATTCACCCCATCGTATCTGGTGGCCTTCGATCCATCTGGCGGCGATTTGTTACTTCGCCATGGATTTCTGTTTGGCGAACTCATCCGAACATCATAGGCGCGACGTTTACGGCTGACAACGGAACAAAAGAGGACCGGCGGAAAAAAGCACAAATCGTTCGCGATCGAAGCCGTGGCCGGCGGCCACGTTTTCCAGGCGCCGCGCCGCTTTGCGGTGCGGTCCGGGCAGTGGCCTCCCGTTCGGTGCCGGCTAGAGTGCGCGGATACGCCGCGACAGGCGGGACAGACGCCGCGCCGCGGTGTTCCGATGCAGAACGCCCTTGGTGACGCCGCGGTGGATCTCGGGCTGGGCCGCCCGGTAGGCGGTCGCCGCGGCCTCCTTGTCGCCGCTCTCGATCGCCAGCTCGACCTGCTTCACGAAGGTCCGGATGCGGCTGATGCGATTGCGGTTCACCGCCGTGCGGCGGACTGTCTGACGGATACGTTTCTTTGCTGAACGATGATTGGCCATGCGTGGTGTCCGTGGCGGCCGGCCCGCCTGAATTTCAAGAGGCGGGCCTTATAGTCGCGGCCCTGCCGGGCGTCAAGAAGAGTCGTCCTGGCCGCGGCGCCGGCCCGCTCCCCCGCCCGCCAGAATCGGGGACAGTATACTTAACTCATAATATGGGGACAGTATATCCAACTCAGTCGCGAGTTAGATATACTGTCCCCATATTATGAGTTAAGTATACTGTCCCCGATTCCCTCTACCGGTTCTTGAAGTCGGGCTGGCGCTTTTCGGCGAAGGCGGCCATGCCCTCCTTTTGGTCCTCGGTGGCGAAGGTGGCGTGGAACACCCGGCGCTCGAACAGGATGCCTTCGGTCATGCTGGTCTCGTAGGCGCGGTTCACCGCCTCCTTGGCCATCAGGACGATCGGCTGGGACATGTCGCCGATGCGGTCGGCGACCTTGACCGCCTCGTCCAGCAGCTCGGCGGTCGGCACCACCCGGCTGACCAACCCGCTGCGCTCGGCCTCGTGCGCGTCCATCATCCGGCCGGTCAGGCACATCTCCATCGCCTTGGACTTGCCGACGAAGCGGGTCAGGCGCTGGGTGCCGCCGGAGCCGGGAATGGTGCCGATGGTGATCTCCGGCTGGCCGAACTTGGCGTTCTCCGCGGCGATGATGAAGTCGCACATCATCGCCATCTCGCAGCCGCCGCCCAGCGCATAGCCGGCCACCGCGGCGATCACCGGCTTGCGGGTGCTGGACAGGCGCTGCCAGTCGTCGATGAAGTTGCCGCTGAACGCCTCCATGAAGGTCTTGTCGGCCATCTCCTTGATGTCGGCTCCGGCGGCGAAGGCCTTCTCCGAGCCGGTCAGGACGATGCAGGCGACGGCCTCGTCGGCCTCGAAGGCGTCCAGCGCCTGGGCCAGCTCGGTGATCATGGCATCGTTGAGCGCGTTCAGCGCCTTGGGGCGGTTCAGGGTGATCACCCCCGTCTTGCCGCGCGTCTCAACGATGATGGTCTCATAAGGCATGCTGGGCGAACTCCCGGGAGGTCCTGGATGTCGGTCGCCGCGCCGGCCGGCGCTGACGCCGCCGGCTTCCGCCGTGGGCCGATGGGCCCGACGGGCGGGCGGCGACACCGGACCCGGTCGGTGCGGGCCGGCGCCGCCGTCGCGGCGGCACTGCTATAGCATCACCTCTGCTTCGACGGACAATAGAAAGTGCTGCGGCCGGCCTGAACCAGGCGGCGAACTCCGCCGGTACGCTCCGGCGCGCAGTGACAGTCGCCGCAGGGCTCGCCCTCGCGGCCATAGACCGTCCAGGCATGCTGGAAATAGCCCAGCTCGCCGTCGGTCTGGACATAGTCGCGCAGTGACGAGCCGCCGGCGGCGATGGCCGCGGTCAGGACCTCCCGGATCGCCGGCACGAGCCGCTCGGCCCGCCGGCCAGCGACGCTGGCGGCCAGCCGCCTCGGCGAGATCCCGGACAGGTACAGCGCCTCGCAGACATAGATGTTGCCCAGCCCGGCGACGACGCGCTGGTCCAGCAGCGCCGATTTGATCGGCGTCCGCCGTCCGGCCAGCTGCGCCGTCAGATAGGGCGCGTTGAAGGCGTTGCCCAGCGGTTCGGGCCCGAGATCGGCCAGAAGCCGGTGGCGGTCGAGGTCGTCGGCGGCCACCAAATCCATCATGCCGAACCGGCGGGCGTCATTGAAGGCGACCACGGCGCCGTTGCCGGCGTGGAACACCACGTGGTCGTGGGCCTGGAGCGCGAAGCCGTTCGCCTGGTCCGGGGGCGAGACCATCATGCGGCCGGACATGCCCAGATGGATCATCAGCACCATGCCGTCGTCCAGATGGGCGAGGATGTACTTGGCGCGCCGGGTGATGCGATCGATCCGGCGGCCCGTCAGCCGCTCGGCGAAGCGCTCGGGCAGCGGGAACCGCAGGTCCGGCCGGTTCTGGTCGACCCGGCGCAGGACCTGCCCCGCCAGGGTCGCGGAGAGGCCGCGGCAGACGGTTTCGACCTCGGGGAGTTCAGGCATGGCGGGACGCTAGCAACTCCCGCAGGCCGGCGCTATGGTCCGCGCCATGGCAGAAGAGAAGACCGAGTCAGAGGCGCGCGCAGGGCCCGAATCCCGCTGGTTCGGGGAGCGCGCGGTTGAGCCGGAGGAGAAGACCGCGCTGGTCCGCGGCGTCTTTTCCAGCGTCGCCACCCGCTACGACCTGATGAATGATCTGATGAGCGGCGGCATCCACCGGCTGTGGAAGGCGCGGCTGATCGCCGCCATCCGGCCGCGCCCCGGAGAGCGGCTGCTGGACGTGGCCGGCGGCACCGGCGACATCTCCCTGAAGTTCCTGGCGGCGGCCGGTCCGGGGGCGGGTGCGACGATCTGCGATCTGAGCGAGGACATGGTGCGGGTCGGCCGTGACCGGGCGATCGACCGGGGCCGGGTCGCCGGGCTCGATTTCGTCGTCGGCAACGCGGAATCCCTGCCGGTGGCGGACGCCTCCGTCGACGTCTACACCATCGCCTTCGGCCTCAGGAACGTGACCCGCATCGACCCTGCGCTGGCCGAGGCCCGCAGGGTCCTCAAGCCCGGCGGCCGCTTCTTCTGCCTGGAATTCAGCCGGGTGGTGCTGCCGGTGCTGCGGCGGCTCTACGACGCCTATTCCTACGCCGCGATCCCGCGCCTGGGCGCCCTGGTCGCCGGCGACCGCGACAGCTACCAATACCTGGTGGAGAGCATCCGCAAGTTTCCCGACCAGCCTGCCCTGGCCGAACGCATGACCGCAGCGGGCCTGTCACGGGCCGGCTGGCAGAACCTGTCCGGCGGCATCGCCGCCATCCACACCGGCTGGCGAACCTGACGCAATCGTCCGCTCACGGGGGCGGGGGAGCGGGCCGGTGCCGGTTGGAACAACCCTCCGCTGCGCCATTTTGTCGCCACGCTCGACCATTAGGCGGAACCGGCTTTGAAACGAACGGGGCGCTTAAGCATGTCATCAATCCTGCGCATCACGGTCCTGCTCGCCGCGCTGATCGGAGTCGCGGCTACCGCCACCGCCTGCAACACGGTCAAAGGGATCGGCCGGGACATCGAGGGCGGCGCCGAGGCGGTCGAGGACGCACTGCAATAAACTTGCGTATTGCCCCCTGAAGGGTGGCGATCGTTGACACCACCCCCGGCCTGACCCATCGTCCGTTGCGGGGGTACCCTTCAAGGAGAGTGTCCATGCGTAGGATTGTGACCGGTGCGGTCGCCTTCGCGTTTGCCAGCGCCATCGCGGCAACGGCATCCGCATGCCCCTTCGGGCATATGGAGCAGACCGCTCAGACCAACCCGCCCGTGGTCGCCCAGACGACGGCACCGGTGTTGCCGATCACGCCGCCGGCCGAGGAGCCCAAGGGCTGAGGCCGACGGGCTTACGGCCCGGACTCCAGGACGGAATTCAAGGACCCGCCGGTGGCGGGTCCTATTGCTTGCGGGTGGACCGGCAGGTGCCTATCTTCATTCCACAGCCATGGGCTGTTTAATCTCAGGATTTCACCGACAATGGACGGAAAACGGCTGCTGCTGATCGTCTCCGGCGGCATCGCGGCGTACAAATCGCTCGAGCTGATCCGGCGGCTGCGCGAACGGGGTGCGGCGGTGCGTTGCGTGCTGACCGCCGGCGGGGCGCAATTCGTGACACCGCTGTCGCTGGCCGCCCTGACGGAGGAGACGGTGCACAGCGAGCTGTTCTCGCTGACCGACGAAGCCGAGATGGGCCACATCCAGCTCTCGCGCAGCGCCGACCTCCTGGTCGTGGCGCCGGCCAGCGCCGACATCCTGGCCAAGATGGCCCACGGGCTGGCCGACGACCTCGCCTCGACCATCCTGCTGGCCACCGACACGCCGGTGCTGGTGGCCCCGGCGATGAACGTGCGCATGTGGGAGCACGCCGCCACCCGGGCCAATATGGCGCTACTGGAACAGCGGGGCGTGCACCGGGTCGGCCCGAACGAGGGCGACATGGCCTGCGGCGAATACGGGCCGGGCCGGATGGCCGAGCCGGATGAGATCGTCACCGCGATCGCCGGCCTGCTGGACGGCAAGGGCGGCGCGCTTTCCGGCCGCCGGGCCATCGTCACCAGTGGCCCGACCCATGAGCCGATCGACCCGGTGCGCTATATCGCCAACCGGTCGTCCGGCAAGCAGGGCCACGCCATCGCCGCCGCCCTGGCGCGGCTGGGCGCGGAGACGCAGCTGGTCACCGGGCCGACCGTCGAGCCGGACCCGCCGGGCGTCGCCGTCTCCCACGTGGTGACCGCCCGCGACATGCTGGCCGCCTGCGAGGCCGCGCTGCCGGCCGACATCGCCGTCTGCGCCGCCGCGGTGGCCGATTGGCGTGTGGCCGAGGAGGCGGCGCAGAAGGTCAAGAAGGGCGGCAAGGCGGCGCCGGCGCTGAAGCTGGTCGAGAACCCCGACATCCTGGCGACCCTGAGCGGCGCTGGAAACCGGCGGCCGGCCCTGGTGGTCGGCTTCGCGGCGGAAACCGAATCCGTGGTCAAGCACGGCCAGGCGAAGCTGGCCCGAAAGGGCTGTGACTGGATCGTCGCCAACGACGTCTCGGCCGCCACCGGCACCTTCGGCGGCGACGCCAACACGGTGCACCTGATCCGGACCGACGGTGTCGAGGACTGGCCCGCCATGTCCAAGCAGTCGGTCGGCGACCGGCTCGCCGCGGCGATCGCCGACCATCTGAACGGATCCGGCTCGTGAGCGTCGTGTCCGTGCCGGTGATCCGGCTGGAGAATGGCCACGACCTGCCGCTGCCCGGCTATGCCAGCGCCCATGCCGCCGGCATGGACCTGCTGGCCGCCATCGAGTCACCAATGGAGCTGGCGCCCGGCGGTCGTGCCCTGGTGCCGACCGGCATCGCACTCGCCCTGCCGCCCGGATACGAGGCGCAGGTGCGCCCGCGCTCCGGACTGGCGCTGCGGCACGGCGTGACGGTGCTGAACAGCCCGGGCACCATCGATGCCGATTATCGCGGCGAGGTCGGCGTCATCCTGGCCAATCTGGGCGCCGAGCCGGTCACCATCACCCGCGGCATGCGCGTCGCCCAACTGGTCGTCGCGGCGCATGCGACCGTGGCCTGGGACGAGCGCGACGATCTCGACGCCACCGATCGCGGGGCGGACGGGTTCGGCTCCACCGGCCTGCACGTGGCGGAGGCGGGCTGATGTTCCGCCTGTCGAAAAAGCTGCTGTTCGCCATCGAGGCGGTGGTCGACATCGCCTACAACGCCGGCGGCACGCCGGTGCAGAGCAGCGAGATCACTCGCCGACAGGGCATCCCGCGGCGCTATCTGGAGCAGGTTCTGCAGCAGCTTGTCCGCGCCGGCATCCTGAGCGGCGTGCGCGGCCCGCGCGGCGGCTATCGCCTGGCGCGGGAGCGCCGGCGCATCACCATCGGCCAGATCGTGCGGGTGATCCGCACCATGGACACCGCTGGCGACCCGCTGGAGGACGCCGCCGGCTCCGACCTCGGCCGCCGGGTGGTGCGGCCTCTCTGGCAGGAGGTGCAGGAGGACATGATGCGCCGGCTGGACGAGGTGACGGTCGACGATCTGTGCCGCCAGGCCCAGGAGGCCGGCCTCGCCCGCGAGACCGACACGGCGATCGATTTCTGCATTTGAGGGGCGGGAAGGAGCGTCCTTGGCGAGGTTCTACCCACCCTTGCAGCCCAAAATCACCTTTGTCATTCCCGCGAAGGCGGGAATCCAGATTGCCCGATATTGATGGCCTCACGATTGTGAACCCTGGATTCCCGCCTTCGCGGGAATGACAATCGGGTGTGGTGTGGCCCTTCCATCGATCGAACGCATGCCATGGCCCTTTCGCGAGGCCCTGTTCGCGCCTATCTAGTGCGAGACTGTGTAAATACCGATCAAAATACACCTTCAGGAGTGTGATATGGCAGCGCCGAGCCTGACAACGGCCTCCGCTCCGGAATTCCGGGGACGCATCTACGAGTCCATCCTCGACACCATCGGCGCCACGCCGCTGGTGCGGATCAAGCGCCTGACGGCCGAATTCGGCGTGCAGGCGGACATCCTGGCCAAGCTGGAGTTCTTCAATCCGCTGTCCAGCGTCAAGGACCGCATCGGCCTCGCCATGATCGAGGCGCTGGAGGCCGCCGGCAAGATCGGCCCGAACACGGTGCTGGTCGAGCCGACCTCTGGCAATACCGGCATCGCGCTGGCCTTCGTCGCGGCGGCCAAGGGCTATCGGCTGATCCTGACCATGCCGGAGAGCATGTCGATCGAGCGGCGCAAGATGCTGCGCCTGCTGGGCGCCGAGCTGCGGTTGACCCCGGCGGCGCTGGGCATGAAGGGCGCCATCGCCGAGGCGGAGCGCATCCTGGCCGACAACCCGGACGCGGTGATGCCGCAGCAGTTCAAGAACCCGGCCAATCCCGAGATCCACCGCAACACGACGGCGGAGGAGATCTGGCGCGACACCGATGGCGGCGTCGACATCCTGATCTCCGGCGTCGGCACCGGCGGCACCCTGACCGGGGTGTCGGAGGTGATCAAGTCGCGCAAGCCGGGCTTCCAGGCGATCGCCGTGGAGCCCGAGGACAGCCCGGTGCTGTCCGGCGGCGCCCCGGGACCGCACAAGATCCAGGGTATCGGCGCCGGCTTCGTGCCGGACATCCTGAACACCGGCATGATCGACGAGGTGGTGCAGATCTCCAACGAGCGCGCCTTCGAGATGTCCCGGCACGCGGCCGCGACCGAGGGCCTGCCCGGCGGCATCTCCTCCGGCGCCGCCATCGCGGCGGCCCTGGAGGTCGGCGCCCGCCCGGAGAACGCCGGAAAGCAGATCGTCGCCATCATCCCCTCGATCGCCGAACGCTACCTGTCGACGGCGCTGTTCGAGGGGCTGGAGTAGGGCGCGGTCAGACGGCCACCGGCCACGCCTCCCTCCGATAGGCGCTGTCCCAGAACATCCATTCGAACTGGGCGGAGCGGCGGTAGGCGGCGAGCATGGCCGGGCGCTTGTCCGGCGCGGCGTTCGCGGCCGCGTCGGTGATCGCCTTGACCGCTTCGGTCGCCTCGCCGAATGCCGGGTCGGCATAGGTGTCGATCCAGGGCTGGTAGGGGTTGCCGGGCTGGGCCTCGCCGGCAATGTGGGTGCCCACCCGCCAGTAGATCCAGAAGCAGGGCAGGATGGCGGCGACCAGTTCCTCGTAAGACGCGGTTTGGGCCAGCGCCAGCAGGAAGTTGGTGTAGCCGTAGCAGGTCGGCGAGGGCTCGGCCGCCGCCGCCTCGGCCGGATCGACGCCGAGTTGCTCCAGGAATCCGCCATGCAGGGTCCGCTCCACGGCGATGGCGCCATGGGCGGAGCGGTTGAACTGCTCCATGGCGGCCGGGTCCGGCGCCTTGACGGCGGCGGCGGACAGGGCGCGGGAGTATTCCTTCAGATAGAGCGCATCCTGGATCACGTAGAAGCGGAACCGCTCCGGCGCCAGCGTGCCGGCGGCAAGCTCACGGTTGAACGGCAGGTCCAGGGTCCGGCGATAGAGATCGGCGGTCGCGTCCCAGGCATCGTCGCAGAACGGGGTCATCGGGCGAATTCCTTTCCGGTGGCGGACCAGAGGTCGAAGAAGTGATGGACCGGCCCATGGCCGCGGCCGACGGAGAGCCGTTCGCTGGCGATCAGGGCGCCGGTCAGATAGCCCTTGGCCATGCGGACCGCCGAAGGCAGGTCCGGGCTGACCGGCAGCAGGGCGGCGATGGCCGCCGACAGGGTGCAGCCGGTGCCATGGGTGTTTCCGGTATCGACGCGCGGGGCGTCCAGCACCGTGAATCCGGCCCCGTCGAACAGCACGTCCGGGCTGGTGCCCGCGGTCAGGTGGCCGCCCTTCAGCAGCACATGGCGCGGCCCCAGCCGGTGCAGCACAGCCGCCATCTCGCGCATGCCAGCGACGTCCCGCGGCGGGTCGCCGCCGGCCAGCACGGCGGCTTCCGGCAGGTTCGGCGTGATGATCGTCGCCAGCGGCAGAAGGCGGTCGCGGACCGCGGCGACGGCCGCCTCCGACAGCAGGCGGTCGCCGCTTTTCGCCACCATGACCGGGTCGACGACCACATGGGGCGGCCGGTAGCGCTCGATCCCGCTGGCCACGACCTCGACGATCTCCGGTTCGGCCAGCATGCCGGTCTTCACCGCGTCGATGCGAACATCGTCGAACAGGGTGTCGATCTGGCGCGCCACGAAACCCGGCGCGATCTGCAGCACCTCCGCGACGCCGACGGTGCTCTGCGCCACCAGCGCGGTGATCACGCTGGTGCCATAGGCGCCCAGTGCCGAGAAGGCCTTCAGATCGGCCTGGATACCGGCGCCGCCACTGGGGTCGGTGCCGGCGATGGTGAGCACATTGGCGATCATGTCAGGGCCTCCGAGGCGTCGGCGCGGGCCTGCCGGACGAGCAGGGCCAGGTGTTGGGCTGCGGGTCGCGGATCGATCGCCGAGCAGATCGCCGAGACCACGGCGATGCCGTTGGCGCCGGCGCGGATGACATCCGCGGCGTTTCCGGCCTGGATTCCGCCGATTGCCACGACGGGAACGGAGAGGGCGCGGCAGCCGGCGCTCAGCCCCCCGAGGCCGATGGGTTCGGCGGCGTCCGGCTTGGTCAGGGTCGGGAAGACCGGCCCCAGCCCGACATAGTCGACCAGGTCCGGATCAAGGTCGGCGATGTCCGGCAGCGTGGTGACGGACAGGCCCAGAATGGCGTCCGGCCCGACGATCTGCCGCGCCTCCGCTGCCGGACGGTCGAACGGGCCGACATGTACGCCGTCGGCACCGGCGGCGACCGCCGCCTCCGGGTCGTCATTGACGATCAGCGGCACGGCCCTGGGGCGGAGCCGCGACACCAGGGCGCGGGCGCGCTCGATCCGGTCCCGGCGGGCGGCGGATTTGTCGCGGAGCTGGACCATGGTGACGCCGCCGGCCACGGCCGCGTCCACAACGGCCTCCATCCGGCCGCCCGGGCAGTCTTCCGGGCCGAGGACGAGATAGAGGGAGGGGTCGAAGCGCTTCATGACAGCCTCGCCAGGCGATTGAGGTCGTCGCCGTCGAGCCGATGCAGCGCGTCGAGCATCGCCACCTGCAGCGAGCCGGGACCGGAGGCGGTCTCGGCGGCCAACTCGCCGGCCACGCCGAAGACGGTGAGCGCATGGGCCGTGGCTGTCAGCGGGTCGGGCTCCACCGCCAGGAAGGCGCCGATCAGGGCCGTCGCGGCACAGCCGGTCCCGGTCACGCGGGTCATCAACGGATTGCCGTTGGCGACGGCGGCAAGCCGCTCCCCGTCGGTGACGTAGTCGACCGCGCCGGTGACCGCGACCACCGTTCCCCGGTCCCGCGCCAGGGCGCGGGCGGCGTCAATGGCGGTATCGGCGCTGTCGGTGCTGTCCGCGCCCTTCGTGGGGCCCGTCGCAGCACCCGCCATGGCCAGGATCTCGGACGCGTTGCCGCGGATCACCGTCGGCCGGAGGCCTGCCAGCGCGTGGGCAACCTGGGTCCGATATCCGGTGGCGCCGATGCCGACCGGGTCGAGCACCCAAGGAATCGGCCGGGCGACCGCGCGGGCGGCGGCCAGCTTCATCGCCGCCACCCAGGCCGGCGACAGGGTGCCGATATTGACCACCAGGGCGGCGGCGATGCCGGCGAACGCCTCCACCTCCTCGGCGGAATGCACCATGGCCGGCGACGCGCCGACCGCCAGCAGGGCGTTCGCCGTGCTGTTCATGACCACGTAGTTGGTGATGTTGTGGACCAGCGGTGCGGCGTCGCGCACCCGGGACAAGGTCTTGCTGACGGCGTCGGCCATTGTGGTTCCCTCTGCTGCCAGCTTCGGGAACCACCAACGGGATTCGGGATACGGATCGCGCCGGTGTCGTGACGGTTCCCTACGCTGGTATGACCCAGATCAGGTTCGGTGGGTGTGATCTCAGCCCGCCGCGGCGGGCACCCCATGTCACGGATGCGAGTGTCGAGCGCCGGACCGGCCGTGTCAATCCGATGCGACCGGCACGTCTCGGTTGCCGCTTTTAGATTGCATTTATTTCAAATCTGACAAGAATAGAGGGTGCCGGCCCACCCGGGCACGGCGGCCACAGATATGGAGTGCGGGGATGACGGACCTGGTGGTGTGCGCGCGCAAGGTGCGCCGGGCGGGCGGCGGCAAGCCGGCGCGATTCGAGGCCGAGCCGGGACCGACCAGATACCTGCTCGTGCCGCCGGACCAGCTTCCGGCCCCCGACCACCAGGTGGCCGGCGCGCGCTGGTTCGACGAGGCCATGGGCCGGGCGATGGCGCAGAGCGACGACGGCAAGTCCGGCGACATCCTGGTCTTCGTGCATGGCTACAACAACGGCTTCGACGACGTCATGACCCGCCACCGCCAGCTCCAGCGGGATCTGGGCGCGGTCGGCTTCCGCGGGGTCGTCGTCACCTTCGGCTGGCCCAGCGACACCAGCGCCATCAATTACCTGGAGGACCGCAGCGACGCCCGGGCGGTGGCCCTGCAGCTTGTCACCGGCGTCATCCACCGGTTCGCGAAGTTCCAGCGGCCGGATTGCGAGGTCAACGTCCACCTGCTGTGCCATTCCACCGGCGCGTTCCTTGTCCGCGAGGCCTTCGACGACGCCGACGACCGGGCGGAGATCGCCGCGCGCAACTGGACCGTGAGCCAGGTCGCCTTCATCGGCGCCGACGTCTCCAGCCACTCCATGCGCGGCGACAGCAGCGCCACCTCGTCGCTCTACCGGCACTCGGTCCGGCTGACCAACTACCTGAACCCGTTCGACAGCATCCTGAAGCTGTCGAACGTGAAGCGGATCGGCGTGCGCCCCCGGGTCGGCCGGGTCGGCCTGCCCGACGACGCGCCGGACAAGTGCGTCGACGTGGATTGCGGCGACTATTTCCAGACCCTGGACGAGGACACCGCCACCTTCTCGGGCACCTTCAACCACTCCTGGCATATCGGCGACCGGGTGTTCGCCAAGGACCTGGCCGAGACCCTGCACGGCGACGTCGACCGCCGCCGGATCAGCACCCGCCAGGTCGCCGCCGACGGACGGCTGCACCTGCGATCGGTCTGACGGCCGGGCCTAGAGCCCGAGTTCGGTAAGGGCCTTGATGGTCTTGGAGCGCAGCTCGGAATCCGTCGCCGTATCCAGCATGGCGGTGAGAACCGGGCCCACGGTCTCCGGCGCCGGATCGATCTCCGGCAGCTTGTCCAGGATCAGGCGGCGCAGGCGGATGTCCTCGTCGACATCGGTCGCCGTGTCCAGCAGCTCCGGCACCGCCGGGCGGGCGCCCGCGCCCATATAGGCCAGCGCCAGCACCGCGCCGGCCCGGGCGTTCAGGTCCTGGTCGTAGCGCAACACATCGGCGACCACCGGCACGGCGTCGTCGAGGTGCCGGCCGAGCCGTTCCACCGCGCGCTCGATGAAGATCACCCGGACGCTGGTGACGTCCAGCTCACGAAGCTGGTTGGCCAGCGGCGTGGGGTTCGGACGACCGGTCAATGTCGCCGGCCGTTCCACCGGCTCCAACGGCACGCATTGGAAGACGTAGAGCTCGTCGAGCAGGATCTCGATCTCTTCGGCATAGGCCGTTTCGAAGACGTGGCTGAGCACCGCATGGATGGACGCCCCGAGCACGAACACGACCACCGCCGCCACCTTGGAATGGCGCAGGCCGAATTCCAGCCATCGCTGGACCAGCGACGGGGCCTCCCGCTCACGCTTGGGTGTTTCGTTCATGATTCGGTCCGGACCGGTCTCGTTGCCTCGAACGCGCCGGACCCCATTCTGGAAGCGGGATGTTTTCGAGCAGGTTAAGGGCCACGGCCCGGCATTCGGGCGCCGGGCATTGGCCGGGCCCGGATTGCGGTCTATGGTCCGCCGCCAGCGTCCACCATTCGCGAGCCCGCTGCCGTGAACCCGTTCGATGCCGCCGCCGCCCTGGTCGTCTTGGCCGCCGTGCTGGGCTATGTCAACTACCGCCTGATCGGATTGCCGCACACCATCGGGCTGACCATCATGGGCGCCGTGGCGTCCCTGGGCGTGGTCGGGCTCGACGCGCTGATGCCCGGCCTGGGGCTGGGGCAGTCGGTGCGCGACTTCGTCGCCGACTTGGATTTCTCCGACACCCTGCTGAACGGCATGCTGTCCTTCCTGCTGTTCGCCGGCGCCCTGCATGTCGATCTCGGCAAGCTCCTGGAACGCAAATGGGCGGTCGCGCTGATGTCGACGGTCGGGGTGGTGATCTCCACCGTGATCATCGCCGCCGGGTTCAGCCTGATCACCGGCTGGATCGGCTTTCCGGTGCCGTTCGCCTGGTGCCTGGTGTTCGGCGCGCTGATCAGCCCGACCGACCCGGTGGCCGTCATGGGCATCCTGAAGACCGCCAAGGTGCCGCCGTCCCTGGAGGCGAAGGTGGCCGGCGAAAGCCTGTTCAACGACGGCGTCGGGGTGGTGGTGTTCTCCATCCTGCTGGCGGCGGCGGTCGGCGGGGCGGAATTCTCCCTGGCCAACGCGGCGGAGCTGTTCCTGCTGGAGGCCGGCGGCGGCGCGCTGCTCGGGCTGATCGTCGGCTGGATCGCCTACCGCGCCATGCGCTCCATCGACGAGCACAATCTGGAGGTGCTGATCACCCTGGCCCTGGTCATGGGCGCCTACGCCCTGGCGCACCGGCTGCACGTGGCGGGCCCGGTGGCGATGGCGGTCGCCGGCCTGATCATCGGCAATCACGGCACCCGCTTCGCCATGAGCGAGAGCACCCGCCGGCACCTGACCAGTTTCTGGTCTCTGGTCGACGAGATCCTGAACTCGGTGCTGTTCCTGCTGATCGGGCTGGAGATCGTGGCGATCGCCACCGATCCGGGGCACCTGTCGGTCGGCGTGGTCTCCATCGTGCTGGTGCTGGCGGCCCGGGCGGTCGCGGTCGGCTTCCCGTTCCTGCTCATCACGCCCTTCGCGCCCTTCACCCGCGGCGCCTACCCGATCATGGTCTGGGGCGGCCTGCGCGGCGGCATCTCCATCGCGCTCGCCCTGTCCCTGCCGGCCGGCCCGGACAAGGTGACCATCCTGACCGCCACCTACGTGATCGTGGTCTTCTCGGTCATCGTCCAGGGCGCCAGCATCGGCGCCGCCGCAAGGCGGTTCGTGGGACAACCGGCGTAAGGTGAACCACAGAGGCACAGAGACACAGAGGACCAACAACCAAAGCCAGATTGTCATTCCCGCGAAGGCGGGAATCCAGTCTTCAGGCCATTGACGCCGGCGCGGGCCGGATCACTGGATTCCCGCCTTCGCGGGAATGACAAGCTGGGTTTTGATTGTTGGTTCTCTGTGCCTCTGTGTCTCTGTGGTGAATACTACCGACTTGGAAGCTCCACACTTCAGCGACCGCAACGGACTCCATGGATTTCACCGAAGACCAGATCCAGCGTTACGCCCGGCACATCATCCTGCCGGAGATCGGCGGGACCGGGCAGGCGAGGCTGCTGGGGTCGCGGGTGCTGGTGGTCGGGGCCGGGGGGCTCGGGGCGCCGGTGCTGCTATATCTGGCGGCCGCCGGCGTGGGGACCATCGGGATCATCGACGACGATGCGGTGGATCTGAGCAACCTGCAACGCCAGGTGATTCACGACACCGCCACCATCGGCGTGCCCAAGGTGGACAGCGCCGCCGCCCGCATCGCGGCGGTGAACCCGGACGTGACCGTCGAGCGCCATCACATGCGCCTGACCGCCGACAACGCGCTTGAGCTGGTCGCCGGCTACGACCTGGTGGCCGATGGCAGCGACAATTTCGCCACCCGCTATCTGGTCAACGACGCCTGCTACCTGGCCGGGCGGCCCCTGGTCGCCGCCGCCATGCTGCGCTTCGACGGGCAGATCTCCACCTTCAAGGCCCATGAGGGGCCGCCGCATCCCTGCTATCGCTGCGTCTTTCCAGAGGCCCCGCCGCCCGGCCTGGTGCCGAGCTGCTCGGAGGCCGGCGTGCTGGGTGCGCTGGCCGGCATGCTCGGCTCGTTGCAGGCGGTCGAGGTGGTCAAGGAGCTGCTGGGGATCGGCGAGGGGCTGTCCGGGCGCCTGATGATGATCGAGTCGCTCGGTGGCGAGGTCCGCAAGCTGACGGTACCGCGTGACCCGGACTGCGCGCTGTGCGGATCGCAGGCGACCATCACGGACCTGTCCGCCCATGGCTGACGGCCCCGACAAGCTCTCGATCATCGTCTTCGACGGCCGCTTCGACCGGGTCCACTACGCCCTGGTGATGGCCAGCGCCGCGGCCGCGACCAGCCGCGCCGCCACCCTGTTCTTCACCGGCCATGCCCTGCCGGCCCTGGCCCGCGGCGGCTGGCGCCGGCTGCATGGCGACCCCGAGGCCACCGATGCCGGGTTCAAGAAGAAGGGCGTGGCCGATTTCGAATCCCTGCTGGAGGCCTGCCGCGACCTCGGCGTGCGCTTCATCGCCTGTGAGATGGGCCTGCGGGCGGCGGGCATGTCGGAGGCCGATCTGGACCCGGACCTGCCGATCGAGATCGCCGGCGTCGTCACATTCCTGGGCGACGCCCCGAAGACCGGTGCGATGGTGTTCATCTGACACGCCGGGATCAGCCCGACTCACTCCTGTTGTCATTCCCGCGAAGGCGGGAATCCAGTCTGCAGCAGATTTCCGGCTTCACCGGCGCGTCCGCTGGATTCCCGCCTTCGCGGGAATGGCAACGTTTGGGTTGTTTGTGCCGGCCAGTCCTCACAGCCGCAGCGATGTCAGATCGCTGCCTTCCAGCGCCCGCATCGTGTAGGCGTAACCGAGTTCGATGGCGCGGTCGAAGGCGCCCCAGTCGAGCAGGTCGACGCTGTCGGCCGGAGGCTCCAGCAGCAGATCCACCTGTTCGCGAAAGGCCCGGGTCTGGGCCTCGCTGCTGACCGTTCCGGCACGCATCAGCAGGCTGACGATGCCGGGCGCATCGCCGCCGCGATGACTGATCTTCCACCAGGGCGAGCCGGTCTCCAGGCATTCCGAGACATCGTCCAGCGCCCGGTTGGTGGAGACGTTGACGCCGACCAGCGGCCCCTGGTGCAGGGCGCGCATGATACCGACCGGGAAACCGTCGATCACCCCGCCATCGACCAGCACCTCGCCATCCTCGATGACCGGCGGCAGCAGGCCGGGGATGGCAACGCTGGCCCTGAGCGCCCGCCAGATCGGACCGTCGCGGTGGACCCGGGTGGTGGCGGTGGTGAGGTTGGAGGCGACGCTGAAGCAGGGCCGCCAGAGCTGCTCGATGCCCAACTCGCCGAAATGCTCGCGCAGCAGCCGGGTCACCTTCTGGCCGCGGGCGAGCGCAATCAGCGGCAGGGTGTAGTCGCGCAGCGGCTTGGCGGTGACGAAGGCCCGGCGCAGCCGGTCCTCCATCTCCTTGTCATCCCATTCCAGCGCCACGCTGGCCGCCACCACCGCACCCATGCTGGTGCCCCCCAGCAGGTCGAGGGGCACGCCCGCCTGGCGCAGTGCCCGCACGACGCCGACATGGGCGAAGCCCCGGGCGCCGCCGCTGGACAGCACCAGGCCGACGGCGCGGCCGGTCAGGATGCGGGCCAGGCGCTGGAGGTCTCCGTCGTTGCCCGGCCGCAGATGGCAGTGCAGGTCCACCGGCACGGCCTGCCAGTCCTCTGCCAGCGGCTCGGCCGTGCGGTCCTCGGCTTCGTGCACGACGACCAGGTCGCAGCGCCGCTGCGTGGCAATCTCGGCGAGCCCCTCCGGCGGGCCCGTGCCGTCCCGGTCCGGCCGCGCGCGGGCGATCAGCAACACCCGGTCGGCCTGGCGCAGACAGAGTCTTGTCCAGGACGTGGCGGTCGGCTCGGCGCAGTACAGGATCAGGTCATGGGCCTGTTCGAGGCGGTGGAACCACTCCGCCGTGCGACCGACCGCTCCGGTGTCCAGGACAAAGACCCGCTTGCCGCAGGCGGCCAGCGCATCCGACAGGTCCCGCGCCACGGTCTCGCAGGCAATGCCGGCTTCGGTCGGCACCAGCGCGATCGTCTTAGCGCTGGTCGTGGCCTGGGACGCGCGATTTGCCGAGATCAGGCGGGCAGCGAGCTGCTTGGACAGGTGGAACATGGCATCGGGGTGCCGGCGGATCAGCGCCTCGAAAGCCTCCCGGGAGATCCGCAGGAGCGAGCTGTCGCGCATGGCGATGACCGTGGCCGAGCGCGGCTCGCCGGAAATCAGCGCCATCTCGCCGACGGTCTCGCCGGCATGCACCTGCGCCACCTTGGTTTCGCGCCCGTCCACGAAGCGCATCACCACCGACAGGCAGCCCGATGTCACCAGGTAGAGGGCGTTGGCCGGATCGCCCTGGCGGAACAGCTTGCGCCCGCCCGGCAGGCTGAACCACTCCATCTGCTCCAGGATCGAGGTGATGACGACGTCGTCCAGGCTGGCGAACAGCGCGTTGCCGGCGATCGCCGCCGCGAGGTTCTGGGTTCCCGTGGATGACATCATGTCCGGCCTGCGGCCGCGCCCGAAGCGCGCCCGTCCCAAGCAGAGTGGTTCGCGGTCCTGTCCCTTGGATCAGCTAAATCCGGTTCAGGATACGAAACCGCAAGTCAACTTGGCTAACGATGAAGCGACGCGGGCGGAGGGTGGTGCCGCGTCATGCCCAGGAAACAACCAACGGGTCACCACAGAGACACAGAGGCACAGAGAACCAACCAACCCCATCGCCGTCATTCCCGCGAAGGCGGGAATCTCGATGGAGTGCGGAGCGAGCCTCTCTAGATTCCCGCTTTCGCGGGAATGACGATCCTGAGTGGGTGGTTGGTTCTCTGTGTCTCTGTGCCTCTGTGGTTCGAATTTGAGGCCAGAGCCGCCGGTGCGTCGAAAGTCCGGCCTAGAACTCCGTTTCCAGCACGATGTCCGGCGGGGTGTGGCCGTCGACCCAGGTGCGGATATTGATGATCACCTTCTCGCCCATGTCGATGCGGCCTTCCAGGGTGGCCGAGCCCATATGGGGCAGCAGCACGACATTGGGCATCTTCAGCAGCTTGGGGTTGACCGCAGGCTCGTGCTCGAAAACGTCGAGGCCGGCGCCGGCGATCTCGCCGCGTTCCAGCACCTTGGCCAGGGTCTTCTCGTCGACCACCTCGCCGCGCGAGGTGTTGACCAGGATGGCGTGGCGCGGCATCAGCGCCAGCCGGCGCGGCGACAGCAGGTGGTAGGTGGCCGGGGTGTGCGGGCAATTGACCGAGATGATGTCCATGCGGGCCAGCATCTGGTCCAGGCTCTCCCAATAGGTCGCCTCAAGCTCCGCCTCGACCTCTTCGCGCACCCGGCGGCGGTTGTGGTAGTGGATCGACAGGCCGAAGCCGCGGGCGCGGCGGGCCACGGCCCGGCCGATGCGGCCCATGCCGATGATGCCCAGCCGCTTGCCGTAGAGCCGGTGGCCCAGCATGCCGGTCGGGCTCCAGCCGGTCCATTTGCCGGACCGCACCAGCGCCTCGCCCTCCACCAGCCGCCGCGCCACCGCCAGGATCAGCGCCATGGTCATGTCGGCGGTGTCCTCGGTGAGGACGCCGGGCGTGTTGGTCACGGCGATGCCGCGCGCCTTGGCGGCGTGAATGTCGATGTGGTCGACGCCGGTTCCGAAGCTGGCGATCAGCTTGAGCTTGTCGCCGGCGCCCTTGATGAGGTCGGCGTCGATGCGGTCGGTCACCGTCGGCACCAGCACGTCCGCCTCGTTCATCGCCGCGGCCAGCGCCTTGCGGTCCATGGGCGCGTCGTCGATGTTCAGCCGCGGCTCGAACAGCTCCATCATCCGCGTCTCGATCACGTCCGGCAGCTTGCGGGTGACGATGACGTGGGGCTTCTTGCGGTCCGGCATCGGCGGTGGGCCTTTCGCGGCAGGCGGAGTGGGGCGCAGCGCCCGTGCGTCCGGGGCCGTCCCTCGCATGGCCTTAGCAAGCGGCCCGCGCGCTTGTCCAGTGTCCGCGGCATGGCGCCGCTTGACCGGCCGGCCGGTCGATCCGATAAAGAGTCGCCATCGAATCAGACCTTTGTCCGACGACGCTCATGAGTCGCTTTCTGATCGCAGCACCGCTTGCCCTGCTCCTCGCAATCGCCGCCTGGCAGGCGACGGCGGATAGCGGCCTGCCGCTGCCGCGCTTCGTGACCCTGAAGGGCGACGAGGTCAACGTGCGGGCCGGGCCCGGCCGGCGCTACCCGATCAACTGGGTGTTCCTGCGCCAGGCGATGCCGGTCGAGGTGGTGGCGGAGTTCGACACCTGGCGCAAGATCCGGGATTTCGAGGGGATCGAGGGCTGGGTGCACCAATCCCTGCTGTCCGGCCGCCGCGGCGCCCTGGTGCTGGGCGGCGAGGTCCGTGACCTGCGGCTCGATCCGGACCCGGCGGCACCGGTGGTGGCCCGCGCCGAGCCCGGCGTCATCGGCCGGCTGCTGCGCTGCCCCACCGACTCCGTGCCCGAGAATGGCTGGTGCTACATCGACATCGCCGGCTATCGCGGCTGGATGCCGCGCGGCGATTTGTGGGGCGTCTATTCCGGCGAGGAGGTCGACTAGCGTCGGAGCAGGGGGCGGCGCCCGTTCAGGCGATGTCGGAGAGCGCCCGCTGGAATCGGCCGGCATGGAACTTCTCCGCCTTGGCCAGGGTCTCGAACCAGTCGGCGATGTCGTCGAAGCCTTCCTCGCGGGCGGTCTGGGCCATGGCGGGGTACATCTCGGTGAATTCATGCGTCTCGCTGGCGATGGCCGCCAGAAGGTTCTCCTTGGTGTCGCCGATCGGCGCGCCCGTGGCCGGGTCGCCCACCTCCTCAAGGAACTCCAGATGGCCGTGGGCGTGGCCGGTCTCGCCATCCGCCGCGTCCCGGAAGACCGCAGCGACATCGCTGTAGCCCTCGATATCCGCCTTCTGGGCGAAATAGAGATAGCGGCGATTGGCCTGGCTCTCGCTGGAGAAGGCGGCCATCAGATTGGCCTCGGTCTTGCTGCCCTTGATCGACATGCGTGCGTATCCCGTCGCTTCGGCCCCTCGGGCCCGCCGTTCACAGGCCAGCCCATGGCGTATCGAGCGGCAGGTATTGCACCGCCGCCTGGCAGGGTCAATCGACCGGGATCGTTCGGAGAGAGTCGGCCTGAGGGGCCGGTCAGGCGTCGTCCACCAGACGGATGACCACATCCACCCGCGATACCTTGGCGCCGGACGGCGGCTTCGGCAGGTCGACCACGGTCAGCTCGGCGCCCTCGATATCGGTGAGCTTGCCACTGTCCTCGTGGAAGAAGTGATGGTGGTCGTCGGTGTTGGTGTCGAAGTAGGACCGCCCCGGCTCGACCACCACCTCGCGCAGCAGGCCGGCGCGGGTGAACTGGTTGAGCGTGTTGTAGACGGTCGCAAGCGACACGCTGACCCGGGCCGCCATGGCCTCGGCATGCAGCTGCTCGGCCGTGACGTGCCGGTCGACACCGTCGAACAGCAGGCGCCCGAGCGCCAGCCGCTGCCGCGTCGGCCGGAGATTGGCCTGTTGCAGGCGCTGCAGTGCCTGCGAATAGGGTCGTGTGCGCATAACCGTGCACATATAGGGTGGACCGGTGCACGGTTGAAAGAAAAAATTCACGTGTAAAGGAATAATCGGTGCATTCTGCAACACTGAATGATGCCTTGTCTGCCACCTGAAATCGGGTACAGTCCGCCCCCATGGATATCAAAGAGCAAGATCAGCAGCCGGCAAGCGCGGCCGTGCGCGAGAAGAGCAGCTTCTCCTATCAGGACCTGCTGCAATGCGCCCATGGCAAGCTGTTCGGCCCGGGCAATGCGCGCCTGCCATTGCCGCCCATGCTGATGTTCGATCGCATCACCCGAATCGCCGACAAGGGCGGCGAGCATGGCAAGGGTGAGATCGAAGCGGAGCTGGATATCAAGCCGGACCTGTGGTTCTTCGGCTGCCATTTCGAATCCGACCCGGTCATGCCGGGCTGCCTGGGGCTCGACGCGCTGTGGCAGTTGCTCGGATTCTTCTGCGGCTGGACCGGCGCGCCGGGCCGCGGCCGCGCGCTGAGCGTCGGCGAGGTCAAGTTCAGCGGCGAGGTGCTGCCGATCGCCAAGCTGGTGAAGTACCGGCTGGACATCAAGCGCTTCATCAACCGCAAGGTCGTGCTGGGCATCGCTGACGGATCGGTGCATGTCGACGGCAGCCCGATCTACGAGGCCAAGGATCTGCGCGTCGGCCTGTTCGCCGCTTCGCCGGCCTGACCTGAGAAGAGGTCCCTGATGCGACGTGTGGTCGTCACCGGCCTGGGTGTCGTTTCCAGCATCGGCAGCAACAAGGACGAGGTGGTCGAGAGCCTGCGGCACGGGCGCTCGGGCATCGTCTTCGTCGAGGAGTACCGGGAGCTCGGCTTCCGCTGCCATCTGCACGGCTCGATCGACATCGACCTGGACCAGGCCGTCGACCGCAAGCTGAAGCGGTTCATGGGCGACGGCGCCGCCTACAACTATGTCGCCATGGAGCAGGCGATCGCCGATGCCGGGCTGGAGCCGTCCGACGTCTCCAACGAGCGCACCGGCCTCGTCATGGGCTCCGGCGGCCCCTCGACCCAGAACATCGTGGCGGCTGCGGACATCGCACGCACCAAGGGGCCGAAGCGGGTCGGCCCCTACATGGTGCCGCGCAGCATGTCCTCGACCAATTCCGCCACCCTGGCGACGCCGTTCCAGATCAAGGGCATCAATTACTCGATCAGCTCGGCCTGCTCGACCAGCGCCCATTGCATCGGCAACGCCGCGGAGCAGATCCAATGGGGCAAACAGGACATCGTCTTCGCCGGCGGCGGCGAGGAGCTGCACTGGACCCTGACCGTGCTGTTCGACGCCATGGGCGCGTTGTCCTCGCATTACAACGAGACGCCGGAGCGCGCCTCCCGCGCCTATGACGCCGACCGCGACGGCTTCGTCATCTCCGGCGGCGGCGGCGTGGTGGTGCTGGAGGAACTGGAGCACGCAAAAGCGCGCGGCGCGAAGATCTACGCCGAGCTGGCCGGTTACGGCGCCAACTCCGACGGCTTCGACATGGTGCAGCCCTCCGGCGAGGGCGCGGTGCGCTGCATGCGCATGGCGCTGGACACGCTGGACTGCCCGGTCGACTACATCAACACCCACGGCACCTCCACGCCGGTGGGCGACACCCGCGAGCTGGCCGCCATCCGCGACACCTTCGGCGACCGGGCGCCGCCGCTCAGCTCGACCAAGTCGCTGACCGGGCACGCCCAGGGGGCGGCCGGGGTGCTGGAGGCGATCTACACGCTGTTGATGCTGGAACACGATTTCATCTGCGCCTCGGCCAATATCGAGACCCTGGACCCCGAGGCGGAGGGCATGCCGGTGATGCGCGAGCGGCGCGACAATGCCGGGCTGAACTGCGTCATGTCGAACAGCTTCGGCTTCGGCGGCACCAATGCCGCGCTCGCCTTCAAACGCTATCGCGACTGACCGTCTTCCGTGCGGGGGAATTACGGGGCAATGATCCGATGACGGCACAGCAGGGACTCATGGCCGGCAAGAAGGGCCTGGTCATGGGCGTTGCCAACAATCATTCCATCGCCTGGGGAATCGCCCAGGCGCTGCACGGGCAGGGCGCGACCCTGGCCTTCACCTATCAGGGCGAGGCCTTCCAGCGCCGGGTGCTGCCGCTGGCGCAGTCGCTGGGCAGCGAGATCGTGCTGCCCTGCGACGTCGAGGACGACTCCTCGGTCGACACGGTCTTCGAGCAGCTCGACGGGGCCTGGGGCGAGATCGATTTCCTGGTCCACGCGGTCGCCTATTCCGACAAGGAGGAGCTGAAGGGCCGCTATCTGGACACCACGGCGGAGAACTTCAGCCGTACCCTGCGGATCTCCTGCTACTCCTTCACCGCGCTGGCCCGCCGTGCCGAGCGGCTGATGCCCAATGGCGGCAGCCTGCTGACCCTGACCTATCTGGGGGCGGAGCGGGTGATGCCGAACTACAACGTCATGGGCGTGGCCAAGGCGGCGCTGGAGACCAGCGTGCGTTATCTTGCCAACGATCTCGGGCCGAGCGGTATCCGGGTCAACGCGATCTCCGCCGGGCCCATGCGGACCCTGGCCGGCAGCGCCATCGCCGACGCCCGCTACGTCTACAAGTTCAACCAGAACGCCGCCCCCCTGCGCCGCAACGTGACGCTGGACGAGGTCGGCGGCGCCGGGCTCTACCTGCTGAGCCCGCTGTCGGGCGGCGTCACCGGCGAGGTCCACCACGTGGACAGCGGCTTCCACGCCATTGGCATGCCCGGCGCGCCCAAGAACGGCGAAAACGGCGGGGCCTAAGGGTCGGACTTTTTCGCCACCAAGACACCAAGGCACCAAGCGATTTGGTTGGTTGCGCCGTAGGCGCATTGCTCCGCATCGCTGAACGATTGGCACGATCGATTAGGAAAATGCGCCTTCGGCGCGGCGAGCCCGTTCGCTTGGTGCCTTTGTGTCTTGGTGGTCAATCCAAGGGCGGTGCCACCGCCAGGATCGCATCCGGCACGTCGCTGAACACGCCGTCCACGCCCATGGCGAACAACGCTGCCGCCCGGTCCGGATCGTTCACCGTGTAGGCAAGCAAGGGCAGGCCAGCCGCCTTCAGGCCGGGCACGGTCTTCTCCGTCAGCCGCTTGTGCGCGGTGTTCACCGTGGCCGGGCCCAAGGCCGCGACCGCCGCCTCGAAGTCCCCCGGCATGCGGTCGAAAAGGAGCCCGCGCGGCCAGTCCCGGGCCACCGCCAGCGCCGTCTCGAGGGAATCCTGGGCAAAGCTGGAGACCAGTGGGGGCGGCCGGTCGGCGGGCCAGACCTCGCGGGCCACCGCGAGCGAGCGCTCGGCGGTCTCGCGTTCCCGGCCCCGGCACGGCTTGATCTCGATGTTGACCGCCAGGCCCAGCGAGGCGGAGAGCTCCAGCGCCTCGGCCAGGGTCGGCACCGGCTCGCCGGTGAAGGCGTCGCCGAACCAGCTTCCCGCGTCCAGCGTGCGGATCACCGCCAGGGTCGCGTCCCGCGCCGGCCCTTTGCCGCTGGTGGTGCGGTCCAGCAGGTCGTCATGAAGCAGCACCGGCTCGCCGTCCGCGGTCAGCTTGGCGTCGAATTCGATCATGGTAACGCCCAGGGCCGCCGCCTTGCGGATGCCGGCCAGGGTGTTCTCCGGCGCGTGCGACGCTGCGCCGCGGTGGCCGATGACCGGCGGAGGGGGCGGAAAATCGGGCATCCGAGCGATCATTTCCAATGGCTTAAGGAATGTCGGCTATAGCACGAAACTGCCGGCCGGTCCGACCGCACGCAAGTGTGATCCGCCAGGCATGGCCGCGCGGCGGGAAACGGCGCTATCGTTGCCCTGCCGCGCTGAAGAACTTGGGGGAAACAGTCCATCCCGATGGTTGCGCGTGCGGTCCTGTCCGATTGGATTCCCAGATTGGTGGTGTTGACACCGCTGGCGCTCGGCGCCTGTGGCACGGCGCCGTTCGAGGGCGACCTTGTCGGCTCCCTGGACCGCTACGACACCCGACACGAGGACACGCTGATCGGCCTCGCCCGCGATTTCGGCGTCGGCTACACCGAGCTGGTGGCGGCCAATCCGGAGGTCGATCCCTGGCTGCCGGGCGACGGCACCCGCCTGACGGTGCCGCATGCCCACATCCTGCCGTCGGCGTCGCGCGAGGGCATCGTCATCAACCTGGCGGAGCAGCGGCTCTACTACTACCCCGAGGGCGAGGCGCCGCGGACCTTCCCCATCGGCATCGGCCGCGAGGGGCTAGAGACGCCGCTCGGCCAGACCCGCATCGTGCGCCGCAAGGAAGGGCCGAGCTGGTATCCCACCGCCGCGGCCCGGCGCGACGACCCGACCTTGCCGGCCGTCGTCGAGGCCGGCCCCGACAACCCGCTGGGCACCCACGCGCTCTATCTCGACTGGCCGCAATACCTGATCCACGGCACCAACGAGCCCTACGGCATCGGCCGCCGGATCAGCCGCGGCTGCATCCGCCTGTATCCGGAGGACATCGTCGCGCTCTACGAGATGGTGCCGGACGAGACGCCGGTGCAGGTGGTCGACGAGCCGGTCAAGATCGGCTGGTCCGACGGCGAGCTCTATCTCGAGGTCCACCCGACCCGCGCCCAGGCCGACCAGATCGAGGCCGAAGGCCATTTCGACCCGGTCCCGGCGATCGGCATCGGCGCCCTGGTTCTGACCATGGCCGGCGACCAGGCCGACCGCGTCGACTGGCTGGTCGTCGAACGCGCCCTGGCCGACCGCAGCGGCGTGCCCGTGCCGATCACGGTGTCGACGTTCGAACGGGCGCTGGCGCTGCGGTAGGCGGTCGCGGGAACCAAGGAAGGTTCACCACAGAGACACAGAGGCACAGAGATTTCTGTGCTTTGTCGCCCTGTCTGAACGCTGTTCCCAACCGTCCATCCTGGCGGCCAGTTTCGCCTACGCTCCCCGATCGTCATTCCCGCGAAGGCGGGAATCCAGTCGGCACCTTCCTATCCGCGTCAGGGAACGGAAACCTGGATTCCCGCCTTCGCGGGAATGACGATGGGGTTTGGATTTGGTTCTCTGTGCCTCTGTGTCTCTGTGGTTCCAAAGATCTTGAACCCTCACTCCTCCCAGACCCCGTGGTCCTTGTGCCAGTCGGCGACGGAGCGGTCCGGGTACTCCTCGAAATGGGCGTCGTGCGGGCCGGCCCCCGGCACCGCGACCCAGCTCGCCTTTGAGCCCAGCATGATGTGGGTGCGGTCCTGGGGTTCCGGCAGGTCGGAGTCGATGGCCGAGGCGAAGGGGTAGATCCATTGCGCCCAGCGCGTGTCGCTGCCCCAGAGCGCGCTGCCGCAATGCCTGCAGAAATGGCGCTGGGCGTCGCCGGAATGGGCGTCGGGGTCGGCCGAGCGGCGCACGGCATAGGCCGTGATGTTCTCCGCGCCTTCGACCGTCAGCGTTTCCGCCTCACCCATCAGGTTGATCGCATAGCCGCCACCGCCCGCCGTCTTGCGGCAGATCGAGCAATAGCAGCGCATATACGGGACCGGCGTGTGGGTCTCGACCGAGAATCGCACCGCGCCGCAATGGCAGGAGCCATCCAGTTTTAGCATCACACGGCCCCTAGAGCGGCATCGGCTGCGGGCCAGGCCCGCCGGGCGTCCGGCTTGGCGTCGCCGCCGCCGGGTCGCGCCTGAGCTCGGAGAGCGGCCCCGTCCAGCCCTCGAAGGCCGGCGTGTTGAGCAGGAGCTCGAACCGCCGGGTCGCCTGGGCGCCGCGATAGGCGCGGGGATCGGCCGGGTGGTTGTAGGATCGGCCGGCCACCTGGGTGACCAGGAAGATCATGTAGCAATCGGCGAACCGCTCGCCGTCGAAATCGGTGGCGCCGTCATGGCCCGTGTCGGCGAGCAGCCGATAGCCCGCGCGATCGTTCTGCTCCAGCCAGCGCATGCCGCGATAGGCAGTGTCGACGATGTGGCCCATCTCGTGCAGCAGAGTCACATTGACGTTGCGGTTGTGTTGGGCGCCGAGGGACGCCGCGCTCAAGCGGATCCAGCGCGCCTCACCGCCACTGCCGCCGCCGCGCATGGGCGCGCAGCCGCGCCGGGAGACCTGGATATGCGCGCGCGGAACCGAAAACAGCCTGAGATGCGGCAAGGGGACCAGCTCCAGCGTGCGCAGGATGAGGCGGAACTGTTCGGTGCTCGGCGGCTCAGTCCGCTCCTTCGGCACCCGGATGGGCACCTGCACGCCGCGCACCGATCGCACATGCTCCCTGTATTGATCCGGTGTGCAATACCCCATGGCGACCGCCCCTCTTTCCCAGCCCCGCCCGAGTATTCCTTGGACAGGAGGTCAGGGCAAGCGACGGCGCGGCGTCACCGCCCGGGCGCGACCCGGCGATAGCTCAGCGCTTCGGCGAATCATTCCTGGTTCACGCGACCACTTCATCGTCTTCCGACAGCCTTCCGCGCTTCGAAAAGACGGTAAGTGCCGACTGAGCGGCCGATTTCAGCTGTTGCCATTCGGGCATTTCAAGGAAATCGGGGATCCGGTCGATACCGTTTGGAGTTGACTTTGAAACGTCTTCCCAAACCGCATGAAACCTCAGGATTTCCTCTATCTCCTCCTCGGAATAGACCACCCGAGAGAACCAGGATTTCTTTGGTATTCGACGCGGGTAGGGCAGATAGTCGTCCCACTGATTTAACAGCTCAGCGAAGATGTTCACCGGAACACTGGCTTCATAATCGAGCAGCTCAACCTCTCTGCTCGCCATCTCGAAGTACTCGATCTGCCGATTGCGGAGTCTCTGCTCCACCAGTTGCCTCGAGGCCCGCTCGACCATCGGCTGCTCCCTACCGGCCTGGCGCCACGCGCCGGTAGCTAAGCGCCTCGGCCACATGCACCCTGGTCACGCCACCGCCACCGTCGAGATCGGCCAGGGTGCGAGCGACGCGCAGGACGCGGTGGTAGCCGCGGGCGGAGAGTTTCAGGCGGCCGGCGGCCTCGGTTAGAAGGGTGCGGCCAGGGTCGTCCGGGGCGGCGAGGTCTTCCAGGAGTTCGCCGTCCAGTTCCGCATTGGTGGCGGGGCGGCGGTCCTCCGGGATGGCGGCGTAGCGCTCGGCCTGGATTGCGCGGGCGGCGGCGACGCGGGCGGCGACTTCCGCCGAGCCTTCGGGCGGCGGCGGCAGGGAGAGGTCGGCGGGGCTGACGGCCGGCACGTCGACGTGGAGGTCGATGCGGTCGAAGACCGGGCCGGAGATCTTGGCCTGGTAGTCTGCGGCGCAGCGCGGGGCGCGGGAGCAGGCCAGAGCCGGGTCGTCGAGATGGCCGCAGCGGCAGGGGTTCATCGCCGCGACGAGCTGCACCCGGGCGGGATAGGTTACATGGGTGTTGGCCCGGGCGATGACGGCACGGCCGCTTTCCAGGGGCTGGCGCAGCGACTCCACCGTGGCGCGGGCGAATTCCGGCAGCTCGTCCAGGAACAGCACGCCGCGATGGGCCAGCGAGATCTCGCCGGGCTTTGCGCGCAGCCCGCCGCCGACCAGGGCCGGCAGGGACGCCGAATGGTGCGGGTCGCGGAAGGGGCGGTTGCGCAGCAGCCGGCCGCCGGTCAGCAGGCCGGCGACGGAATGGATCATCGAGACCTCGAGCGCCTCGGCCGGGGTCAGCGGCGGCAGCAGGCCCGGCAGCCGCGCCGCCAGCATCGACTTGCCGGAGCCGGGCGGGCCGATCATCAAGAGGTTGTGGCCGCCGGCCGCGGCCAGTTCCAGGGCGCGTTTCGCCGTCTCCTGGCCCTTGATGTCCTTCAGGTCCAGCGGCGCTTCGAAGGCATCCTCCACCATCGGTTCCGGCGGGCTCAGGACCTGGCTGCCCTTGAAATGGTTGATCAGGGACAGCAGGGTCGCCGGCGCCAGCACCTCGATCCGGCCGCCGTCATTGGCCGCCCAGGCCGCCTCCGGCCCGCAGCCTGACGGGCAGATCAATCCCAGATCCCGGGCCGCCGCGTTGATTGCCGTGGGCAGCACGCCGGCCACCGGGCTGATCGCGCCGTCCAGCGCCAATTCGCCGAGCGCGGAATAGCCCGCGATCTCGGTCGCCGGCAGCACGTCGAGCACGGTCAGCAGGCCGAGCGCGATGGGCAGGTCGAAATGGCTGCCTTCCTTCTGCACGTCGGCCGGCGCCAGGTTGACGGTGATGCGCTTGGGCGGCAGCGCCAGGCCCAGCGCGTGCAGCGCGGACCGCACCCGCTCGCGGCTCTCCGCCACCGCCTTGTCCGGCAGGCCGACCACCGTGAAGCCCGGCATACCGCCGGTCATCTGCACCTGCACGTCGATCGGCAGCACGTCGATGCCCTGGAACGCCACCGTGTTGACCCGCGCAACCAAGGATCGACCGCCCCACCTAGATTCAAGCGCCAAGAGGGTAGGGGCGGCGGGCGCCCACGGCAATACCGGCGGCGCAGGGCCGCCTATCAAGGATCATCCGGTTCGTAGTACTGTCAGCCGTCAGCCAGCGACACGGGAGGCCACCATGGGTCATTTACCCGGAAGGATCGATCTGGTGGCAGCCGCCAGCGGGCCGGTTCAGACATTTTTCAAACAATCTCGTTGGAGCGACCGCCATTCAGCGCCTCAGGCTTGCGATTTCGCCTTCGGCAACCCTCAGGAAATGCCGCTGCCCGGCCTAGTCGGCGCGCTGCAACGGCACCTCGAACCTCGGAACAAGGACTGGTTTGCCTACAAGGGAAGCGAACCCGAGCCGCGCAGGGTTGTGGCGCAGTCTTTGCGCGACAAGTTGAACCTGCCGTTCGAGCCCGAGGACATCGCGCTGACGAATGGCGGCTTCAGCGCCATCGTCTGCGCCTTGCACCTCGTCTGCGAGGCCGGTGACGAAGTCGTGTTCTCGATACCGCCCTGGTTTAACTACGAGCCGATCTGCCTGATGGCAGACCTCGTGCCGAGAAAGGTTCCGCTGGCAGTGCCCAGCTTCGACCTTGATCTCGATGCTATTGCCGAAATGATCGGACCGCGCACCCGCGTGGTGGTCGTCAACTCGCCGCACAATCCGACTGGTCGCGTCTACCCGCCTGAAATGCTGGAGCGCCTCGCCGCGCTCCTGAGCGAAGCATCGGACCGGCACGGACGGCCGATCTGGATCCTGTCCGACGAGCCGTATCGCGAGCTGGTGTTTTCAGGGTCAGCCTTCACCAGCCCGGCTTCCGCCTATCCCTGGACGTTGATTGCGTACAGCTACGCCAAGAAGCTGCTGGCCCCCGGCCAGCGCATCGGATACCTGGCGGTCGCGCCCGATTGCCAAACGCGCTCGGAGGTCCGCGACCGATTTCACGACGTGCAAATGGCCTGCGGCTGGCAGTTCCCGAATGCGCTGATGCAATATGCGATCAGCGAACTCGAGGCACTGTCGATCGACGTTGCGGCTCTCGAAAGACGCCGCGATCGGATGATCAGCAGCCTGATGGGCGCCGATTACAAGCTGACGCAGCCAGAGGGAACCTTCTACCTTCTGCCGGAGTCCCCGTCCGCCGACGATCGGGCCTTCTCTGACTGGCTGGGCGACCGTGATGTCTTCGTCCTGCCCGGAACCATGTTCGAACTGCCCGGCTATTTCCGGATCGCGTTGACCGCCAGCGACGAGATGGTGGAGCGATCCCTGCCGATTTTCGCGGAGGCGATGACGGTCTTCGGATCGAATGGGAGATCGCGGTAGGTCTCCCGACTGACAGGCGAAGCGACCGCCGACACCTGGCCTTTCGGGCCTATATGGCAGAATCGGCGTCACCGTTGACTTGGTGTTCCGGTGCGACCGTTGCCGGCAGCACACCGTCCAATCACCGGTGCCGCAGGGGCCAAATGGCACTCGCGCAGGCGCCGAAGCGATGCCATCTTGGTGCAAACAAGACTGCGGGCATCGCGATGACAATGGACCTGGAAATCGATCACGTCTTTCTCTTCGTGCGGTCGCCCGGCGGGCGGGAGGCCGGGACGCTGGCGCGGCTCGGGTTCCGAGAGGCCTATCGGCGGCGCCATCCCGGGCAGGGCACGGCGAATGTCTGCTACGCCTTCGACAACGCGTATCTGGAGCTGGTCTGGGTCGAGGATTGGGACGAGATCAGCTCGCCGGCGGTGGAGCGCACCCGGCTGGCGGAACGGTCGCAGTGGGAATCCTACCGCGCCTCGCCCTTCGGCATCGCGGTGCGCGGCGGCGGGCTGAACGGCGCCCTGCCGTTCGCCACCTGGGATTATGCCGCGCCGTTCGGCGCCACCATCCCGGTGGCCCTGGCCAGCGAGGACCCGCACCAGCCCTTCCTGTTCGCCCCGCCCGGCGGCGGCGAGCGCCCGGACCACTGGACGGATTTCCGCGCCGGCGCGCGACAGCGGCCGATCGGCCTGGCCGAGATCGTCGGCCTGCGGCTGGACTATCCGCCGGGCGTGATCCCGGCCCCGGCCTTCGAGGCGCTGGCCGAGACCGGCCTCCTCTCGCTGGGCACCGCCGGTGCCGGCCCGCGCGTCGTCCTCACCCTGTCCCGCACCAAGGACCAGCCGCAGAAACGGCTGATCCTGCCGGACCTGACCCTGGTGGATTGATGACCGGCGATCCCGCAACGGGCCGGAAGAACCGCAAGACCCCGCTACGGACGCGCGGGCTTCGCGCCCTGATGCTCGCCGCCTGGTCGGCCGCGCTGGCGGCCTGCGCCGGCACGGCGGAACCCCCGCAGCCCGCGGTGACCAGCACCCCGGACGGCCTGCTCAGGATCAGTGATATCGGCGCGTACCCGCAGCTGCCGCGGGCGATCGGCGGATACGAGCGAGGCGGCGCCACCGCCTATGGCGAGAGCGTCCGGGACTTCTCCGTCGACTATTACGTCCAGGACTCCCGGCTGCACCTGTTCTCGACCGTCTATTTCTACGCGTTGGACATGTTCCCGCCCGGACCGATGCACACGCTGGACGGTCACTTCGAGGATTCGGCGGCGGGGATCGCGTACTACGTCGAGGGCGACATCACGGTCGCGGAGTCCGGTGGGATCACCGTCACCGGCCGCAACGAGGCCGAGGGCCTGTGGGCCCGGTTCGAGTACACGACCGTATTCGGTGGGATCGAGCAGCCCGTCTCGTCGGAACTGAACCTGTTCTTCGTCGACGGCCATGCGGTGAAATTTCGGCACACCTATCCGCGGTCCGAGCGGGTGCTGCGCCAGCAGCAGATCAACGCGCTGATGCGCGCGATCGACTGGTCGGATCCGCGCGCCATCACCGATGACTTCCTGCGCATGTTCGAGGGGGCCGCCGGCCCGGGCATTCCCGGGCTAGCCGGCCATCCGGCTGATCCGGCCCTCGATGGCGTTCCAGATATCGGCCTCGATCTTGACGCCGTCCAGGCGGTTGATCTCCTGGATGCCCGTGGGTGAGGTGACGTTGATCTCGGTCATGTAGTCGCCGATCACGTCGATGCCGACGAAGATCAGGCCGCGATCCTTCAGGGTCGGGCCGATGGCGGCGCAAATGTCCTGCTCGCGCGGCGTCAGCGCGGTCTTCAGCGCCTTGCCGCCGGCGTGGAAGTTGGCCCGGGCCTCGCCCTGGGGCGGCAGGCGGCTGACCGCCCCGGCCGCCACGCCGTCGACCAGGATGATGCGTTTGTCGCCCTCGCGGATCTCCGGCAGGTAGCGCTGCACGATCACCGGCTCGCGGTAGAGCTCGGTGAACATCTCCAACAGCGCGTTCAGGTTCTCGTCGTCGGGCGTCACGTGGAACACGCCGGCACCGCCATTGCCGAACAGCGGCTTGACGATGATGTCCTTGTATTCGCGCCGGAAGGCGAGGATGTCGTCCTTGTGCGAGGAGATCAGGGTCTCCGGCATCAGGCCCGCGAAATGGGTGACGAACAGCTTTTCCGGCGCGTTGCGCACCTCGACCGGATCGTTCACCACCAGGGTCGCCGGATGCACATGCTCCAGAAGGTGCGTGGCCGTGATGTAGGCCATGTCGAAGGGCGGATCCTGGCGCATCAGCACCACGTCGACCGCCGCCAGGTCCAGGGTCTCCGGGGCACCGAGGCTGAAATGGTCGCCCTGCTCCGGGCGCACGGACAGCGGCCGGGCGTGGGCATAGACGCGGCCGTTGCGGAACGACAGGTGCTGCGGCAGGTAGTGGTAGAGCCCATGGCCCCGGGCCTGCGCCTCCAGCGCCATGGCGAAGGTGCTGTCGGCGGCGATGTCGACGCTCTCGATCGGGTCCATCTGGATCGCGACGGCCAGGCTCATGCGGGCGGTCCTCGGCGGAAAGGTACGGTGCGGCGCGCAGTCTTAGCGCATTCCATCGGACATGGGAAAGCGGCGGCCTTCGGCCAAGGTTTCGTTGGACCCCTCACCCTCCCAACGCTTCGCGTCGGGCCCCTCCCTCTCCCACAAGGGGAGAGGCGTGGATAGCGGTGCTTTGTCCCTAGCTCCTCTCCCCTTGTGGGAGAGGAAGGGGCCCGCGAAGCGGGAAGGTGAGGGGTCTGATGAAAGCTGGCCGGAGGCCGCAACTGCCCTAGTTCAGGCGGGCCTTGATCTGCTGGAGCAGGGTGGCGGCCTCGTGGCGGGCGTGGTCGTTGTCGGCGGCGGTGATGAAGCGGTCGAGCGCCTCGATCGCGGCGCCGTATTCGCCAAGTCGGGCCCGGACCAGGCCGGATTCGCGCCACAGATCGGGCTCGTCCGGCGCGATGGCGACCATGCCGTCCAGGACCTTGGCGGCCTCGGCATAGCGGCCGCCATTGATGTGCCGGAGCTTCAGATTGTTCTGCAAACGAAGCAGCACCGCGCGGTTGCCCACCGGCGCGTAGTGGCCCTGCTGCAACTCCGCGTCCTGGCCCAGCACCGCCTTCAGCAGGGCCCGGAGATCGGCGGGTCCGCGCGGCCGGCCGCCATCGAACGGATCGAGGATGGCGCGCTCGCCATGGCGGTCGATGCGGATCAGGAAATGTCCGGGGAAGTTCAGCCCGGCGCTGTCCCAGCCCTGGGCCCGGGCGGCGTGGATATAGAGGATGCCGAGCGCCACCGGCAGGCCCTTGCGGCGGTCGATCACCCGCATCAGGTTGGCGTTCTGCGGATCCTCGTAGGTCGCGGTGTCGCCGCAATAGCCGTAGCGGTCGGCGATCACCGCCGCCAGGGCGGCCGCCGGCCCCTCGACACCGCCGGGGTCCCGCTTGGCCGCCTCGGCGCCGACCTCGGTGCACAGCCGGGCGATGTGTTCGCGATACCAATCCGGAGAGCAGGCCCGCTCGCGGGCGGCGAAGGCCAGGGCGGTCTCGGCGAGATCCAGCGCATCATCCGGCTGCGACCCGGCCAGCCGCAGGATGCGGTGGATGTCTTCGCCCATGCCACGCCTCCTATTCCGCCCCCGCCGCCGTGGTGGTCGTGGTGGTGTCCGTCTTCAGGCGGGTGTAGTCGACCACCCGCCGAACATAGGGTATCTGGCGCGCGTGGTCGATGACCCGTGCACGCTCGCCATCGTCCTGGGCGATGCCCATCACGTAGACGACGCGGCTCTCGGTCACGATGGTGAAATTGATCGATCGGATCGAGGTGTCGAACAGCAGCCGCGATTCGATCTGGGCCGAGATCGCCGTGTCGCGCGCGAAGCCGCTGAAGCCGGCGGGCTCGGCGACCTCGATCTCGTTGATCACCTCGCGCACGCCGTCGACCTGCCAGGCGATGCGCACCGCCTCCAGCCGCTGCTCCGGATCGGCCACCACGCCGGTGATCAGCACCCGGCCCTCGTTCACCCGGGTGTTCAGGTTGGAGAAGATCTCCGTATCGGTCTCCAGCCAGGCCTTGTTGATCGCCAGCTTGATGCCGGTGTCATCGACCACGTCGTCGGTCGACCGCTCCTCGGCCACGACCACCGCGCCGGTGGTCGCCGCACCCGCCAGCACGACCGGCGTCGCGCAGCCGGCCGTCAGGCCGCCGCCGACCGCCAGCATGGCCAGGCCGGCGATGCCCGCGCGCCCCTTGCCCCAATTCGTCACACCCAGGCCCTCCGTCACAGAACGCCCAGGCCCCGTGCCGGGATCTCCGGCTGCCAGGCGTTCGCCAGATGCCGCGGCCAGCGCCACGGCGTCACCACCATCAAATCGAAGCGCAAGCTGAAATCCGATTGCGGCACAAATCCGGCCGCCCCGCCGGCGAGGTAGGCGAGCGCCGCCTTCTCCAGCCGGGCGCGCTGATGCGCGGTCAGCGCCTCCATCGCCGCGGTCACGCTCGGGCGCGCCTTGACCTCGACGATCGCCAGGACGGCACCGCGCCGGGCCACGATGTCGATCTCGCCGGCCGGACAGCGATAGCGCCGCGCCAGGATGCGGTAGCCCTTCAGCCGCAGCAGCCAGGCACACACATCCTCCGACCGGCGGCCCCAGCCCTCGGCCCGGCGGCGTCGCTCCTCAGCCATCCGCGCCCAGGGCAAGGGCCCGCTGGTAGACGGTGCGCCGAGGACGGCCGGAAGCCTCGGTCACCTCCGCCACGGCATCGCGCAGGCTGAGCCGTTCCAACGCGGTGCGGAGCATGGCGTCGACCGCCGCATCGTCGGCCGGTTCGGCGGCGTCCGGAGGGGCCACCACGACGACGACCTCGCCCTTGGGCGGTCCGGCCTCGGCATAGTGGGCGGCGAGGCTCTCCAAGGTGCCGCGACGGGCCTCCTCGAACCGCTTGGTCAGTTCCCGCGTCACCGCCGCCTCGCGGTCGCCCAGCGTCGCGGCCAGATCGGCCAGGCTGGCCGCCAGGCGCTTGGCGGATTCGAAGAACACCAGGGTCGCCGGGACCGGCGCCAGTTCGGCGAGGGCGGCGCGGCGGGCCGCCGGGCGCGAGGGCGGGAACCCGGCAAACAGGAAGCGGTCGCTGGGCAGGCCGGACAGCAGCAAGCCGGCGATCGGCGCGCTGGCCCCCGGCAGGCCGGTGACGGCGAGCCCCTGCTCCTGCGCGGCGCGCACCAGCTTGTAGCCGGGATCGGAGATCAGCGGGGTGCCGGCATCGGACACCAGGGCGACGGATTGCCCATCGGCGATGCGCTTCAGCAGGGCGGGTCGCATCTTGTCGGCATTGTGGTCGTGGTAGGAAATCAACGACCCGGAAATGCCATAAAGGCGCAACAACTTACCGGTCACGCGCGTGTCTTCGCACGCGATCGCATCCACCGCCGCAAGCGTGTCGAGAGCGCGCAAGGTGATGTCTCGGGCATTGCCGATCGGAACCGCCGTGAGGTACAGCCCCGGCGGCAGAGGCCCGGTCGGTTTACTTGCCCAGGCACCGCCGCTAGGTTCGCCCTGCGCTGCCCGGTGCCGGGTGGATGGGTCCGCCTCGGCCGGCTCCGGGTCCGAGGCAAAACGCTGTCGTGGGGGTTGTCGTGTCACGTCGGAACGCTGAACCACACTCGATGCCGCGGATCGCCGTATTGGCGCTGGTGCTGACGGTCGCCCTGGGCGCCTGCAACGGCACGAGAGTAGCCGGGACCGGTGATCCGGTCCAATTGCGGGAACCGGAGATCGGGCCGGTCGAGCCGGTCATCGACCCCTATGGCCGCAGCAACGCCAACCGCACCCGGGTCGCCCTGCTGCTGCCGCTGACCGGGCGCGGCGCCGATATCGGCCAGGACTTGCTGAATGCCGCCCAGATGGCGGTGTTCGACGCCGGCGACGACAATTTCGAGCTGGTCCCGCGCGACACCGGCGGCACGCCGCAGGGCGCGGCGGAGGCGGCCAGCCTGGCCCTGCAGGACGGCGCGCAGCTGATCCTGGGGCCGTTCTTCGGGACCTCGGTGCCGGATGTGCGCACCGTGGCCGAATCAGCCGGCGTCAACGTCATCGCCTTTACCAGCGACCGGACGGTGGCCGGACGCAACGTCTTCGTCATGGGCTTCGTGCCGGCCGGCGATGTCGAGCAGATCGTCCGCTACAGCGCCGCCCAGGGGCATTTCAACTACGCCGCCCTGGCGCCGAATAATCCCTACGGCCAGACGGTCGTGGCGGCGCTTGAGGAATCCGCCGCCTCGGTCGGCGCCACCGTGCAGCGGGTCGAATTCTACGACCCCAACTCCGCCGACCAGTCGGCCAATGTGGAGGCGATCGCCGAGCCCGGCCTGTTCGGCACGGTGGAGTACGACGCGATCCTGATCCCGGAGACCGGGCTGAAGCTGCGCGCGCTGGCCGCCATGCTGCCCTTCTTCGACGTGACCAATGTGCAGATCCTGGGCACCGGCATCTGGGACGGCGCCGAGCTGGGGCTGGAGCCGGACCTGGTCGGCGGCTGGTACGCCGCGCCGCAGCCGGAACTGAGAACCGGATTCGAACAGCGCTATCGCACCCTGTTCGGCCAGCCGCCGCGGCGCCTGGCGACCCTGGCCTATGACGCCGTCGCCCTGGCAGCAGCGCTCAGCCGGATGCCGGGACAGCCCGGATTCGACACCCTGACGCTGACCAATCCCAGCGGCTTCGCCGGCCTGGACGGCGTGTTCCGCTTCGGCCAGGACGGCGTCATCGACCGCGCCCAGGCGATCCTGGAAGTGACGCCGGACGGTTCGGTCGTGCGGGTCCCCGCCGCCAGGAGCTTCGCGGCCGGCACCTAGGTCGCCGCTGTCAGGCGAGCAGGGTCGACAACACCGAATCGAGCCGCTGGCGGCCCTGGTCGGTCGCGCGGATGCGATCCGCGTCGACCGCGACGAACCCGCCATCCAGCAGGCTGTCCAGCCGATCCGGGTCGATCTGCGCCGCGAGCGGCTTGCCGGTCTCCGTCTCGATCCGGTCGAGCGGCACGCCCTCGCGCAGCCTGAGCCCCATCATCAGCATTTCGGCCAGCCGGTCCGGAGCCGGCACCGGCTCGCGCGGCTTCTCTGCATGACCGTCCCGCTCGACCCGCTCCAGCCAGACCTCCGGCGCGCGATGGGTCCGCGTCGCCCATTTCTCCCCCTCCAGGGTCAGGCGGCCATGGGCGCCCGGTCCGATGCCGACATAGTCGCCATAGCGCCAATAGACGAGGTTGTGGCGGGACTCCTCGCCGGGCCGGGCGTGGTTGGAGATCTCGTAGGCCGGCAGCCCGGCGCCGCCGAGCACCTGCTGGGTGGCGGCGTACAGATCCGCCTGGGCGTCGCTGTCGGGCACCGGGAGCGCGCCGCGCGCATGCAAGGTATGGAAGGCCGTACCGGGCTCGATGGTGAGCTGGTAGACGGACAGATGGCCATCGGCATGGTCCAGCGCCCGGCCCAGCTCGTCGGTCCATGACGCGACCGTCTGGCCGGGCCGCGCATAGATCAGGTCGAAGCTGAAGCGGTCGAAGTGGCGGGCCGCGCCGGCCACGGCCGAGAGCGCCTCGGCGGCGGTATGGCCGCGCCCGAGGAAGGCCAGAGCGGCATCATCCAGGGCCTGCACGCCGAGCGACACGCGGTTGACCGCCGCCGCCGCGAAGCCGGCGAAGGTGCCGGCCTCGACCGAGGTGGGGTTGGCCTCCAGGGTGATCTCGACATCGTCGGCCACGCGCCAGCGCTCCGCCGCCCGGTCGATCAGCGCGCCGGCGATGTCCGGCGGCATCAGCGACGGGGTGCCGCCGCCGAAGAAGATCGAGCCGACGGCCTGGCCCGCGGTCGCGTCGGCGAAGTGGTCGAGCTCGCGCAGCAACGCCCGGCGCCAGCGGTCGTGATCGACCTGCTCCCGGACATGGGAATTGAAGTCGCAATAGGGGCATTTCGACCGGCAGAACGGCCAATGGATGTAGAGCCCGAGCGGCGCTCCGGTCATGCCTCGAAGCACAGCGCCAACAGCTGGCGGAACGCATCCGCCCGGTGGCTGATCGCGTGCTTTTCCGCCGGCGCCATCTCGCCGAAGGTGACGGCGTGGCCCTCCGGCTCGAACATCGGGTCGTAGCCGAAGCCGCGATCGCCGCGCGGCGGCCAGACCAACCGGCCCTGCACCCGGCTCTCGACCACCTCGCAATGGCCGTCGGGCCAGCACAGCGCCAGGGCGCAGGCGAAATAGGCGGCAGGGTCCGTGACGCCACGCTCTTCCAGCGCCGCCTGAAGCTTCTCCATGCCGAACCCGAAATCCCGGCTGCCGTCGGGCCGCTCGGCCCAGCGGGCGGAATGGATGCCCGGCCGGCCGTCCAGCGCCGGCACCACCAGGCCGCTGTCATCGGCCAGCGCCGGCATGGCCGTCGCCTCGGCCACGAATCGCGCCTTCAGATCGGCATTGGCGACGAAGCTGTCGCCGGTCTCCTCCGGGTCGCTGAGCCCGAACTCCTTGGCCGAGGGAAAGTGCTGCACGCGGCCGCGCAGCAGGTCGGCGATCTCGGTCACCTTGCCCGGGTTGTGGCTGGCGATCACCAGGGTGTCGCCGGAGAAGTGTCTGGCCATGCCGGCTACTTAACGATCATGGCGGCGTTGTCAAACGTAGCGACCACAATGGCCGAACAATGCATGCGCAAGGCGTGGCCAGCCCGCGGCCGGCACGCTAATGTCGCCGGCTGGATCGACACGCACCGAACGAGAAGAGGCACAGCATGAAGGTCGCATTCCTGGGCATGGGGGTCATGGGGGCTCCGATGGCCGGCCATCTGGCCGCCGCCGGCCACGACGTCACCGTCTACAACCGCACCGCCGCCAGGGCCGAGGCCTGGACCAAGGCCCATAGCGGCGCCGCGGCCGCGACCCCGGCCGAGGCGGCGGCGGGTGCAGAGATCGTCTTCGTCTGCGTCGGCAACGATGACGACGTCCGCAGCGTGATCTATGGCGAGCAGGGCGCCTTCGCCGGCATGGCCTCCGGTGCGATCCTGGTCGACCACACCACCGCCTCGGCGTCTCTTGCCCGCGAACTGGACGCCGCGGCCAAGGAGAAAGGCCTCGCCTTCCTGGATGCGCCGGTCTCCGGCGGCCAGGCGGGGGCGGAGAACGGCCAGCTCACGGTGATGGTCGGCGGCGAGTCGGCCGTCTTCGAGACCGCCAAGCCGGTGATCGATTGCTTCGCCAAGGCCTGCACCCTGATGGGGCCGGCCGGCGCGGGTCAGCTCACCAAGATGGTCAACCAGATCTGCATCGCCGGTCTGGTGCAGGCGCTGTCGGAAGGGCTGAACTTCGCCCAGAAGGCAGGGCTGGACGGCGAGCGGGTGCTCGACGTGATCTCCAAGGGTGCGGCCCAGTCCTGGCAGATGGACAATCGCGGCTCGACCATGCTGCGCGGCGAGTTCGAGTTCGGGTTCGCGGTCGACTGGATGCGCAAGGACCTCTCGATCTGCCTCGACGAGGCCCGCCGCAACGGCGCCCGGCTGCCGGTGGCCGCCCTGGTCGACCAGATCTACGCCGCCGTCCAGGCCCGCGGCGGCAACCGCTGGGACACCTCCAGCCTGATCGAAATCCTGCGGGACCAGAACTAACCAACAGGATTTTTCACCACCAAGACACCAAGGCACCAAGAGTCACAGTGGGTCGCGCCGTAGGCGCATTAGGGCAACCACAGAGGCACAGAGACACAGAGTTACCAGCGGTGTGGAGCCTTACCGCCGGCACGGTATCTCTGTGCCTCTGTGTCTCTGTGGTGAGAATTTTTTCGATGCGCCTGCGGCGCGACCAACCGTGACTCTTGGTGCCATGGTGGTGATCAAACGTTGGTTTGAGGCCCGTCAGGCAAGCACCGCCTTCTGAATTTCGACCAACTCGGCGATGCCCTTGCGGGCGAGGGTGAGCAGCTCTCCGAACGCCGCTTCCGAGAACGGCTCGGTCTCGGCGGTGCCCTGGATCTCGACGATTCCGCCGGAGCCGGTGAGCACGAAATTGGCGTCGGCCTGGGCGGTGCTGTCCTCCTCGTAGTCCAAGTCCAGGCGGGCCTCGCCGCTGCAGAGGCCGCAGGACACCGCCGCGACATGGTCGGTCAGCGGCACCGATTTGATCGCCTTGATGTCGTGCAGGTGTCGCAGGCTGAGCGCCAAGGCGACGAAGCTGCCGGTGATGGCGGCGGTGCGGGTGCCGCCATCGGCCTGCAGCACGTCGCAGTCGACGCGGATCTGCAGCTCGCCCAGCGCCTTCAGATCGGTCACGGCGCGCAGGGAGCGGCCGATCAGGCGCTGGATCTCCTGGGTGCGGCCGGTCTGCTTGCCACGGCTGGCCTCGCGATCGGTGCGCCGGTCCGTGGCCCGGGGCAGCATGCCGTATTCCGCCGTCACCCAGCCCCGTCCGCCGCCCTTCAGCCAGGCCGGCACCCGGTCCTCGACCGAGGCGGTGCACAGCACATGGGTGTCGCCGAATTTCGCCAGGCAGGCCCCTTCGGCATACTTGTTCACATCGAGTTCAAGCGTAACGGGCCGGAGTGCGTCCGGAGACCGCCCGGATCGGAGCATGACGCCGCTTTCCATTGGTGTTCGCCGCGCTGCAAGCTATCCTCCGCACCCACCGGCGTCCAGTGCGCCGGCGCCTAGAGCGGGATGACATGAAGTCGAATCGACTTCATGTCTGAATCCCGCTCTAATCCAACGAGGTAGACCAAGATTCAGACGTGCGGTCGAGTCGACCGAACGTCATCTTGGTCTAGGGGCAGGCATAAGCGTTCGGTAAACGTTTGGTTGACGCGTTGTGCTAAACTCCCCAAATAGCGTAGCGCTTCACATGGATTTCGAGAGACCTGTTCTGCACCCTCCCAAGGACATGATCGCCGAACTCAGCGATCGCTCTCGCGAGGTCTTCCGTCATATCGTCGACGCTTACGTGGAGACCGGCGAACCGATCGGCTCGCGCACCATCTCACGGCAGCTGGGACTCGACCTGTCTCCGGCCACGATCCGCAATGTCATGGCGGATCTGGAGGAAACCGGCCTGCTGTACTCGCCGCATACCTCGGCCGGACGGCTGCCGACCGAGGCGGGGCTCAGGCTGTTCGTCCATGCCCTGATGGAAGTCGGCGACGTCACCGAGACAGAGCGGGAGAACATCGAGGCGCAATGCGCCTCGGTCGGGCGCAACCCCGAAGAGGTCATGGAGGAGGCGACCAGCGCCCTGTCCGGCCTGTCGAGCTGCGCCGGGCTGGTGATGGCGCCGAAGGCCGACCGGCCGCTGAAGCACATCGAATTCGTCAGCATGTCCCCGGGCAGCGCCCTGGTGGTAATGGTCAACGAGGACGGCATCGTCGAGAACCGGGTGGTCGAGCTGCCGCCCGGCATCCCGGCGGCGTCCCTGATGTCGGCCTCCAACTACCTGAGCGCCCGGCTGGTCGGACGCACCCTGGCGGAAGCGCGGGCGGAGATCCTGACCGAGATCGAGCAGCAGCGCAGCCAGCTCGACCAGTTGACCGCCAAGCTGGTCAAGGAAGGCCTGGCGACCTGGTCCGGCGAGCCGGCCAGCAGCGGCACGCTGATCGTCAAGGGCCAGTCGCGGCTGCTGAACGACGTGACCGGCCTTGAGGATCTGGAGCGGATCCGGTCGCTGTTCGAGATCCTGGAGACCAAGGATTCCATGCTGAAGATGCTGGACGCCGCCGGCCATGCGGAGGGTGTGCAGATCTTCATCGGCGCGGAGAGCAACCTGTTCAACCACACCGGTTGCTCGATGATCATCGCGCCGTTCACCGACAAACGCGAGCACATCGTCGGCGCCATCGGCGTGATCGGCCCGACCCGGATGAACTATGCCCGCATCGTCCCGATGGTCGACTACACAGCCAAGGTGGTCGGCCGTCTGCTGTGGAACAAGAAGGGCGACCCCCAAGCAGCATGAACCAACCCGACCAGAAGCCCGCCGGGCCGACGCCCGAGGCGGAGAAGACCGAGTCCGCGCAAACCCCCTGCGCGCCCTCGGCCGAACCGGAGCCCGCGGCAGCGGCCGACGCAGAGCCGCCGGCCGAGCCGGCGACGCCGAGACCGTCGATTCTGAAGAAGAAGCCGTCGATCCTGAAAAAGCAGCCGGACCCCGAGCCGGCGGCCGCCGGATCCGAGGCGGAACCGGCCTCCGAACAGCCCGCGGAACAGGCCGCGGAGCCGTCCGCCGAGCTCGAGCAGTTGAGGGAAGAAGCGGCCGCGATGAAGGACCAGTTGCTGCGCGCCCTGGCGGAAGTCGAGAACACCCGCCGGCGGGCCGAGCGTGACCGCCAGGACATCGCCAAATACGCCATCACCGACTTCGCCCGCGACCTGCTGTCGCCGGCCGACAATCTGCGCCGCGCCCTGGACGCCGTCCCGGCCGACGCGATCGGCCAGGACGCGGTGCTGACCAACCTCAACGAGGGCGTGGAGGCGACCGAACGGGAGTTGCTGAGCGCCTTCGAGAAGGTCGGCATCACCAAGATCGAGTCGCTGGACCAGAAGTTCGACCCGAACTTCCACCAGGCGATGTTCGAGGTGCCGGATTCCGGCAAGCCCGCCGGGACCATCGTGCAGGTGGTCCAGGAAGGCTACATGATCCACGACCGCCTGCTGCGCCCGGCCCTGGTCGGCGTGGCCAAGGCCGGCACCGCCGAGAAGGTCGACACCACCGCCTAGACAGATTGCGCCTCGGCGCTGTCGGCCCGGGCCTCGTCCTTCGACAGGCTCAGGATGAGGCCTTTTTGCCGCTGCAAGAGGTCCTCCTGGCGTTGAAAGAGGTCCTCATGCTGAGCCTGTCGAAGCATGGGGACCGGGCCGCCTGCGCGATCTCACGCGAGCCTTTCGGCCAGCGGATCATGGGTCTTGTAGGCGCTCCGCGCCACGTCGCGGCGGCGCACCGCATAGCAATAGACGCAGCCATGGGGGCAGGTGTCGTAGGCGCCGATGTCGCGGCTTTCCGCGCACAGGCAGCCCGGCCGGTTGCCCTTCTCGCGGGCGCCGATCGGCCGGCCGGCCACGTCGGACAGGCGCTCGGCGTCGATGCAGCGGCTGGGCCGCGTGCCGTCCACCTGCAAATGCGGCTGGGTACATAGTGTCAGCGCCATGCCGTGGCCGGCGGCGATCTCCGCCATATCGGACAACAGCGACCGCTTCTCCTCGTCGGCCGGGTCCCGCCAGGCGAAGCCGTGGCGTTCGGTCGCCGCAGCCAGGTTGCGCTCCGTCTTGCGGTAGATCTGCGCGAAGGACGTGACCACCTCGTCGCAATGGCCGGCCAGCGCCGCCGCCAGCCGTCGGAATGTCGCCCGGTGCCAATCCGCCGGCGTCAGATCGGTGATCAGGATCGGGTCATAGCGCCACACCACGGCGCGCGGGCCGCAATCCGCCGAAAGCGCCCGGCAATGCGCGACGGCCCGCTCGGCATCGGTGACCGCCTGTTCCAGGACGGTCGGATAGCCGGTGATCGTGTACTGCACGACGAACGGACGGCCGGCCTCCCGCAGGCCGGCCAGCACCGGCAGGAACGGCCCGACATTCTTGGTCCAGAACACGAACCCATCCACCGACGGCCCGGTCAGCGGCACCTCATAATCCGGCCCGCCATAGGGATTGGCCACACGGCAGAATCCTGTCTTCAACCGATTTCTGAACCAATCTCCATAGAATGCTGGAATATCTGTCCGATAGCTGGCGGATACGATCATTCAATTGGGACTCGGCGGCTTCACATCTTCCGTAAGACTATCACCGGCATGCCGGCCCCGCCGCGATGGCTCGGCCGGAGGTCGGGTTTTCGTTAACGGCCGTGAGACACTATCGGGGTGATGACCGATTCCGGCACGCCGCCATCGCCCGCCGGACAGGGCGAAACGATACCGCCGCGACGGCCGGCCGCCTTCACCGTGCCGCCGGTGACCCTGGCCGCTGCGGCCGTTCTGGTTGCGGTGTTCGGCGTCCTGACGCTGATGCCGGTGTCCTGGACGGCGTCGGTCGTCGAGGCGTTCTCCGTCCGGCCGCTTCGCGTGGCCTTCGCCCTGCACGATCCTGTGCATGGGCGGCCGGTCCTGGCGGCGGCGTCGCTGCTCACCCACGCGCTGATCCATATCGACGGCATGCATATCGGCCTGAACGTCGCCTTCCTGCTGGCTTTCGGAACCCTGTGCGAGCGGGCATTCGGGCCACGCCGGCTGGTCGTCATCCTGATCGTGTCGGCGATCGCCGGCGCCTTTGCAAAGCTCGCCGTGGACTGGCAGATGCCGGTCATCATGTTCGGCGCGTCCGGGGCCGTCTTCGGATGCATGGGCGCCATCATCCGCCCGCTGATCGGCGGCTCGGTCCGGCCGGCGCGGCGCGGCATGGCATGGGTGAAATGGATGGTTGTGGCCTGCGTGGCGATCGCGCTGATCGGACCGGCGCTCTTCGACATGGGCGCGCGGGTCGCCTGGGACGCCCATATGGGCGGATTCTTTGCCGGCGTGCTGCTCGGATGGCCGCCACGCCCCGTACCGGCGCCGTCTGAGGCCTGAAATCCTTTCTTCATAGCCGAATGTGACAATCGGCTTACAAATATCCTTACCGGTTGTAAGGAAAGGCCGCCGGCGGCGGTTGCAGGCCCGCCGCGCCACGCCTATATCTCCCGTTAGTCCTGCATCGTGTCCGATCGGGGCACATCGCCGCATGGATCATTTGCCAGTGTCAGGGGACCCCAAGGTGCCGCTCTTTGGGCTTTCGGGGATCTGCCGGAAAGAAACGAGGAATTCATGGCCAAGGTAATCGGTATCGATCTCGGGACGACGAATTCGTGCGTCGCCGTCATGGAAGGCAGCCAGGCCAAGGTCATCGAGAACGCCGAAGGCACGCGTACCACGCCGTCGATCGTCGCGTTCACCGATGACGGCGAACGGCTGGTCGGCCAGTCCGCCAAGCGCCAGGCGGTCACCAACCCGGAAAACACGCTGTTCGCCATCAAGCGCCTGATCGGACGCCGCGCCGACGACCCGATGACCCAGAAGGACAAGGAGCTTGTCCCCTACAAGATCATCGAGGGCGAGAATGGCGATGCCTGGGTCGAGGCCCGCGGCGAGAAATACGCACCCTCGCAGATCAGCGCCTTCATCCTGCAGAAGATGAAGGAGACCGCCGAGGCCTATCTCGGCGAGAACGTCACCCAGGCGGTGATCACCGTCCCCGCCTATTTCAACGACAGCCAGCGCCAGGCGACCAAGGATGCCGGCAAGATCGCCGGCCTGGAGGTGCTGCGCATCATCAACGAGCCGACCGCCGCCTCGCTCGCCTACGGGCTCGAGAAGCAGCAGACCGGCACCATCGCGGTGTTCGACCTGGGCGGCGGCACCTTCGATATCTCGGTCCTGGAGATCGGCGACGGCGTCTTCGAGGTGAAGTCGACCAACGGCGATACCTTCCTGGGCGGCGAGGATTTCGACCAGATGATCGTCGATTACCTGGCCGACGAGTTCAAGAAGGAGCAGGGCATCGACCTGCGCGACGACCGGCTGGCGCTGCAGCGCCTGAAGGAGAACGCCGAGAAGGCCAAGGTCGAGCTGTCCTCCGCGGTGCAGACCGACGTCAACTTGCCCTTCATCACCGCCGACCAGTCGGGTCCGAAGCACCTCAACATCAAGCTGACCCGCGCCAAGCTGGAGCAGCTGGTGGATGAGCTGATCCAGCGCACCGTCGGCCCGTGCAAGGCGGCGCTGAAGGATGCCGGTCTGGTGCCGTCGGAGATCGACGAGGTGATCCTGGTGGGCGGCATGACCCGCATGCCCAAGGTCATCGAGACGGTGAAGGAATTCTTCGGCCGCGAGCCGCATCGCGGGGTCAATCCGGACGAGGTGGTTGCGATCGGTGCGGCGATCCAGGCCGGCGTGCTGCAGGGCGAGGTCAAGGACGTCCTGCTGCTGGACGTGACCCCGCTGTCGCTGGGCATCGAGACCCTGGGCGGCGTGTTCACCCGGCTGATCGACCGCAACACCACGATCCCGACCAAGAAGAGCCAGGTCTTCTCCACCGCCGAGGACAACCAGACCGCGGTCACCATCCGGGTCTTCCAGGGCGAGCGCGAGATGGCGTCCGACAACAAGCTGCTCGGTCAATTCGACCTGGTTGGCCTGCCCCCCGCACCGCGCGGCATGCCGCAGATCGAGGTCACTTTCGACATCGACGCCAACGGCATCGTCAACGTCTCTGCCAAGGACAAGGCGACCGGCAAGGAGCAGCAGATCCGCATCCAGGCCTCCGGCGGTCTTTCGGATTCCGACATCGACCAGATGGTCCGGGACGCCGAAGCCCATGCGGCCGAGGACAAGGAGAAGCGTGAGCTGATCGAGGCGCGCAACCAGGCCGATGGCCTGATGCACGGTGTCCGGACACAGCTCGCCGAGCACGGCGCCAACATCGCCGAGGGCGACAAGGCCGAGATCGAGCAGGCGCTCAGCGCGCTCGAGGCCGCCGTCCAGACCGAGGACGTCGCCGACATCCGCGCCAAGACCGACACGCTCGGCCAGGCGTCGATGAAGATCGGCGAGGCCATCTACCGCGCCACCCAGGAGGCCGAGGGCGCAGCCGCGCCGGAGGGCGAGGGCGAGCCGGCCGCCGAGGGTTCCGACGAATCGGTGGTCGATGCCGATTTCGAGGAGGTCGACGACGACGATCAGGACGAGAAGCGCTCGGCCTAAGCGCCGGCCTCTGGTCCGACCGATCATGTGAACAGCCCCGGCCGCCGCCCTCACGGCGCGGCCGGGGCGCGTTGTAACGGGCAGCAAGGCGGCGCGCCGCCGACCAGGAGTGGGACTGGGTCCCGCAAGGTCAGATGGACGGGATGAGCAAGCAGGACTACTACGAGCTCCTCGGCGTCGAGCGCGGTGCCGGCCTTCCCGAGATCAAGAAGGCCTATCGCGCGCTGGCCATGAAGTACCATCCCGACCGCAACGCGGGGGATGAAGAGGCGGAGCGCAAGTTCAAGGAAGTCAGCGAGGCCTACGAGGTCCTCAAGGACGACCAGAAGCGCGCCGCCTATGACCGCTTCGGCCATGCCGCCTTCGAGAACGGCGCCGGCGGCCGGCCCGGCGGCTTCGACTTCAACTTCAGCGGCGGCTTCGCGGACATCTTCGAGGAGATGTTCGGCGACGTGATGGGCGGGCGCCGGGCCCGTGGCGGCCGCGGCAACGACATGCGCTTCAACCTGGAGATCTCGCTGGAAGACGCGTTCTCCGGGAAACAGGCGACGATCCGCGTCCCCGGCTCGGTCACCTGCGAGCCCTGTTCGGGAAGCGGTGCGGCCGGAGGCTCCGAACCGGCGGCCTGCCGGACCTGCGGCGGCATCGGCAAGGTGCGCACCCAGCAGGGCTTCTTCACCATCGAGCGGACCTGCCCGAGCTGTTCCGGCGCCGGCCGGGTGATCACCGATCCCTGCCGCAATTGCGGCGGGTCCGGCCGGGTGCGCAAAGACCGCTCGCTGCAGGTCAGCATCCCCGCCGGCGTCGAGGACGGCACCCGCATCCGTCTCGCCGGGGAAGGCGAGGCCGGCATGCATGGCGCGTCCGCCGGCGATCTCTACATCTTCCTGACTGTGCGGCCGCACCCGCTGTTCCAGCGCGAGGGCGCCGACATCTACTGCCGGGTGCCGATCCCCATGGTCACCGCCGCCCTGGGCGGCCCGGTCGAGGTTCCGGTGGTCGATGGCGGCCGGGCCGACGTCACCATCCCGGCCGGCGCCCAGGCCGGCGCCCAGTTCCGCCTGCGCGGCAAGGGCATGACCGTGCTGCACTCAAAGTCGCGCGGCGACATGTACGTCCAGGTCCAGGTCGAGACCCCGGTCAGCTTGAACAAGCGCCAGCGCGAGCTGCTGGAGGAATTCCAGCGCCAGGGCGGCGAGAAGACCCACCCGGAAAGCCACGGCTTCTTCGCCCGGGCGAAGGAATTCTTCGAAAACCTGAAGGACTGACCGGGCTCTAGCGGCTGTCCGCGCCGGCCCCCTCGGCGTCGACCACGTCTCCATGGACGTCGTGGCTGTGGTCGTGGTGGTGCTGGTAGACGGCCAGGGCGCCCGCCGCCGATGGCCCGAACAGGGCCAGGTATTCCGGGTGGCGGGAGACGTCTTCCGGATGGCCGGCGCAGCAGACATGGCCGTTCAGGCAGACCACACGGTCGGTCGCCGCCATCACTAGGTGCAGATCGTGGCTGATTAGCAGCACGCCGCAGCCGCGTCGGGCCCGCAATGCGTCGATCAACCGGAACATCTCCGCCTGGCCGCCGACATCGACGCCCTGGTTGGGCTCGTCCAGCACCAGCAGATCGGGTTCGCGCATCAGCGCCCGGGCGATCAGCACCCGCTGGGTCTCACCGCCGGAGAGCCCCTGGACCGGCTGGTCCGCGACCTGCGGCACGCCGACCTCTTCCAGCAGCGCCGCCAGGGTCGCGTCGTCGGCGTGGCCCCACAGGCGCAGGAAGCGGCGCACCGTCAGCGGCAGGGTCGGATCGATGGTCAGGCGCTGCGGCAGATAGCCGACAGTGATGCCCTTCTGCCGCTCCACACGCCCGGCGGCCGGCGCGATCAGGCCCAACAGCGCCCGGACCAGCGTGCTCTTGCCGGCGCCGTTCGGCCCGATCAGGGTTACGATCTCGCCCGGCCGCACCGCCAGATCGACGCCGGACAGGATGTCCCGGTCACCGAGACGAACCGTCAGCCCGTGCGCCGCCACCAGCGGTGCGGCCGTCGACTGTATTGCGGGCACGGGCGACGCCATGAATTCCAATCCCCAAATCCGACATCGAGACCATGGCGGACGGCCGCGGCCGGGGCAACCGGAACTTCTGGCGCGCCGCCCTCCTGGATGTGCTTATATCGCCGACGGTTACAGGCGGGGTCGGAGAGGCAGGATGAGGATCGGGATCGTCGGCGCCGACGGGCGCATGGGTCAGACGCTGGTGCGGGCGGTCGTCGCCGCCGAGGGGTGCGAGCTGATCGGCGCGATCTCCCAGCACGACAGCCCGGCCCAGGGCATGGATGCCGGCATGCTGGCCGGGCTGGACCCGTGCGGCGTGCGCATCGGCGAGGACCCGGTGCCGCTGTTCGCCGACGCCGACGCGGTGATCGACTTCACCGTTCCGACGGCGACCGTCGGCTATTCGGCGTTGGCGGCCCAGGGCAAGACCGTGCATGTGATCGGCACCACCGGGCTGGATGAGTCACAAGAGGAGGCGCTGCGCAAGGCCGCCCGGCATACCCCAATCGTCTACGCGCCGAATATGAGCATGGCGGTCAACCTGCTGTTTGCCCTGGTCAAGCAGGTCGCCAGCGTGCTGGACGAGGAGTTCGACATCGAGATCGTCGAGATGCACCACCGCCACAAGGTCGACGCGCCCTCCGGCACCGCCCTGGCGCTGGGACGCGCCGCCGCCGAGGGCCGGGACGTCAATCTGGCGCAGCGATCCGTGCGCTCCCGCGACGGTCACACGGGCGCCCGCGAGCCGGGCGACATTGGCTTCGCGACGCTGCGCGGCGGCGACGTGGTCGGCGATCACAGCGTGATCTTCGGCGGCCCCGGAGAGCGGCTGGAGCTGAGCCATCGCGCCGGCGGCCGGGAGATCTATGCCCGCGGCGCCCTGCGCGCCGCCCGATGGGGCCACGGCAAGCCGCCGGGCCTCTACGGCATGGCCGACGTGCTGGGGCTTTAGGCCGTTTGCATTCCGCCTAATCCAGCCAAATCTCATTGTTCGTCATCGCGAGCGAAGCGCGGCGATCCACTCTAACGGCCTACAGTGGATTGCCGCGTCGCCTTCGGCTCCTCGCAATGACGGCCGAGGATTAAGCCGCGCCGGCCTGTTCGCGCTGACCGGCCTCCCAGGCCAGCAGGGCGCGCTTACGCGGCTCGCCCCAGCGGTAGTTGTGCAGCGCGCCGGATTTCCGGATCACCCGGTGGCAGGGAATGATCACCGCAACCGGGTTGTGGCCGACCGCCTGGCCGACTGCGCGCACCGCCGCCGGGCTGCCGATGGCGTTCGCAACCTGCTGGTAGCTGGCTACATGACCGGCCGGGATGCGCAGCAGCGCTTGCCAGACCTTGACCTGGAAGTTGGTTCCACGCAGCAGCAGAGGCGGCAGCTCGGCAGGCGTCTGGCCGCCCTCGAACAGCCGCTTGGCGATTCGCGCCACCGCGGCATCGTCGCGGACCAGGGTCGCTTCGCCCCATTCTGCGGCCAGGGTGGCGGCGGGATCGGACGTGTCGTCGGCGAAGCCCAGCCAGCAGATGCCGCGATCCGTCAGGCCGATCGCCACCGGGCCGAAGGGGCTGTCATGCACGCCATAGCGGATCACCAGATCGCGCCCCCGCGCCTTGTATTCCCCGGGTGTCATCGCCTCGCAGGCGACGAACAGGTCGTGAAGCCGGCTGGGGCCGGACAGGCCGACATCCAGCGCCGTGCCCAGCACGCTCTCGTCGTCGGCCAGCAGGCTCTTGGCATGCTCCACGGTGAGGTATTGGGCGAATCGCTTGGGGCTGATCCCGGCCCAGCGCTTGAAGATGCGCTGGAAGTGGTGCGGGTGCAGGCCGGCAATGGCCGCCACCTCGTCCAGGCTCGGCTGTTCGTCGTAATGCTCGACCAGGTAGCGGATCGCCGCCGCCACCATCGGGTAGTGGGGCGCGGGGCTGTCCGAGGACGCGGATGCGCGCTCGAACTCGTCTTTGTCGGTGGCGGTGCTCATGGCGTAATTCATTGTCCGGCACTCCTGCAAGGGATGCCAGTTTCTATCGGCCTCGGCCGTATCGGCCCACCCGGTTCTTGTGGTGCCGATCAGGCGGGGAAGGGGTCGGGCTGCCGGGCCCGATCCAGTGCCTGGCGCAGCGCGGCGGCGAAGTCCCGCCGCTCGTCCGGCGACAGGAAGCTGCCGACCACCAGCGAGCGGCCATGGCTGGACAGGGTGAGCTGGCTGTGATGCTGCGGCGGATCGTCCAGCGAGACGGTGAGCCAATAGGGCTGGAAGGACCAGGTCTTGGGCACCCGCGACGGCCCGCCCCGCTCGACGGTCAGCGTCTCGGCGGTCAGCCGGACCTTCTCGTAGCGCTTGGCGTCGTTGTAGTTGACCCGGAAGGCCAGATAGACGATCGCCACGTCCACCCCGTAGAGGCCGAGGATCGGCCAGGCGCCGCTGACGAAGAAGATGCCGCCGATGGTCAGGCTGATCGCCGCAACGGCGGTCATCAGCACGGCAAAGCCGCGCCGGCTGAGGCTGGCATTGGGGTGCAGGATGGCGTCGAACAGCACCGGCGCCGATTCGGCGTTCGCCGCGCTCATCGATCGACCGCCGGGGCGCAACGCGGGCGCTTGCGCCACGCCGCCCGCCGGCTACAGTGCCGGCCATGAAACCCGCCGATGTCGAGACCTTCTTCAGCCGCCTGTCCGCCGCCAACCCGGAGCCGCAGAGTGAGCTTGCGTACCACAACCCCTACACCCTGCTGGTCGCGGTCGTGCTGTCCGCCCAGGCCACCGATGTCGGCGTCAACAAGGCCACCAAGGACCTGTTCGCCCAGGTCGACACGCCCGAGGCGATGCTGGCTTTGGGCGAGGAGGGGCTGAAACGGCATATCCGGACCATCGGGCTGTTCAACAGCAAGGCGAAGAACGTCATCGCGCTTTCGGAAATTTTGGTCCGCGATCATGGCAGCACCGTGCCGAAGGACCGCGACGCGCTGGTCAAGCTGCCCGGGGTCGGCCGCAAGACCGCCAACGTGGTGCTCAACGTCGCATTCGGCCAGCCGACCATCGCCGTCGACACCCATATCTTCCGGGTTGGCAACCGCACCGGCCTGGCCCGCGGCAAGACACCCGACGAGGTGGAACGCAAGCTGCTGCGCTATGTCCCGACGCATTGGAAGCTGCACGCCCATCACTGGCTGATCCTGCACGGGCGCTATGTCTGCAAGGCCCGCAAGCCGGACTGCCCGGCCTGCACGGTGGCCGATCTGTGCGCCTACAAGGCCAAGACGCCACCGGCCTGACGATCAGAGCCGGGCCGGCTCCTCCGCTTCGGCCTCCTCGGCTGCGGCGACCCGGTAGCGCTCGACGATGGAGCCCAGGCATTGCCCGGCGTCGACCTCGCCATTGTCGCGGCTGCGCGCGGTGTAGTGGACGGCGCGGCGGCCGTCCTCCTCATCGTAGATGTAGAGATCGAAGACACAGGCGCGGGTGCGGTACTGCCAGACCTCCGCCGGCGGCTCGCTGCGCTGCAGCTCCGGCGTTCCCAGCCGCTCGGCGATCTGCTGCGGCTCCAGCCCGATCAACGCGTTGGGGTCCTCCGAGACGGAGGAGTTGGCACTCTTCATCAGCCCGTCGCCGGAGGCACAGGCGGCCAGCAGGACGGTGAGAAGAGAGGCGGAACAGGGGGTTGCGAAGCGGCGAAGGGACCAGCGTCGCGCCATGCTTATCCCGCCCCCTCGCGGACCGATTCGGGTGATTTGGCCGGGTCGCGGATCGGCGTGACGACGGATTCCAGCGGCTCCATGGTGCCGATCACCTTGCCGCCGGTCTCGATCTCGATCTCGCCGTAGCGCAGCGTGCCGGAGACCACGCCGCTGGAGCGCAGCACGAGCCGGCCGCGCACCATCAGGTCGCCCTCGAAACGGCCGGCGATCACTGCGTCGTCGACCTCCGCGCTGCCCTTGAAGGTGCCGTCGCCGGACAGGTCGATGGCGCGGCAATCCTTCAACTGCGCCTCCACCGTGCCCTCGACGATCAGGTGGTCGCAGGAACGGATCTCGCCGTTCAGCGAGATGCCCAGGCCGACGATCAGCCGCCGGTCCGGCTGGCGCTGCTCGGGCTCAGGCCGGCTGCTGCTGGGAGCGGCGCCGGCGCGGCGCGGCGCGGCGCCGGCAACGTCGACGAAGCGGCGCGGCAGCTCGGTCCTGGTATGGGTGGGCGGGTGGCGTGGGTCGCTGGGCATGGGGCTGGGTCCTCATCATGGGGGGCGGGCCATGAGCAGACCGATCTTCCGTGAGGCGCTGGCACACGGGCACCGGGACTGCGGCAGGAAGGCTGGGAAGCGGCACCTGATCGGGTTGACTTTACGGCTGCGGATCCGGCCCTGGAACCGGACGTCCGTTAACCATGGCCGAACACTAGCACGATTTTATGGCACCGCCAGAAGCCGCGCGGGCCGGGCGCGTCATCGCGCCGCAAGTGCCTGGAAAACATGGACCATGAAGGCGGTTCCGAGGACCGGGGCCAGCAGATTGACCAGCGGGATCGAGACCAGAATGGCGATCACAACGCCGGCCATCACCACCCTCCAGCGAAACCGCCGCCGCAGCGCCGCGGCGGCCGCCGGCTCCATCCGCCTGAGGGCCACCAGCTCGAAATACTCCCGGCCCATCAGATAGCCGTTGACGGCGTAAAAAATGAACAGGCTGAGCGGCGGCACGATCAGCGAGACGATCAGCGCCAGCAGGTTGAACAGGATGAGCACCAGCAGGAATTTCAGCGCCGTCCCGATCGATTCGCCGACACCCTGACGCCGTGCGGTGCCCAGCGCCGGGTAATGCCGGCCCTCGACGGCCTCCGCGACACTGTCCAGGAACAGGCTGGACACCAGACCGACGACGCCGGGGAAGAGGAAGATCGACACCACCAGGGCCGCAAAGCCGCCAAGCCACTGCAGAACATCGGTGATCCAGGAGAACCCGGCGATCTCGATATTGGTCAGCGCCCAGGTCACCCCGGCGGTCAGGCCGACGATCAGGGCCAGGGCGGCCGCGACGGCGATCCACAGGACCCGCTGGATGGCCGGGTCGCCGAGTTGTCCGAATGCGCGGGAAAGGGCGGTCACCATGCGGCTTGGGCTCCGAATTGCGGGGCGTGGGAGACATAGGGTGCCGGAGGTGCGGCCGCAAGCGCCGATGCGGCACGCATGGCCCGGCAGGAACGGTTGCCGGGCGGCGGGCAGCCGCTATACTCCGCCGCCGTCGCCCAAGCCCATCCGCGCGAGTGCTGCCTCCCATGCCCGCTGACCATCAGGTTGTCACCATCGGCAACGCCATTGTCGACGTCTTGAGTCATGAGGAGGATTCGTTCCTGGAAGCGGAGGGGCTGGCCAAGGGCTCGATGAACCTGATCGACGCCGAACGGGCCGCCGACCTCTATGAGCGCACCGGCCCGGCGGTGGAGATGTCCGGCGGCTCGGCGGCCAACACCGCCGTCGGCGTGGCCTCCTTCGGCGGCACCGCCGGCTTCATCGGCAAGGTCTGCAACGACCAGCTGGGCGAGGTGTTCACCCACGACATCCGCGCCGCCGGCGTCACCTTCGAGAGCCGGCCGCTCACAGGCAGCCCGCCCACCGCGCGCAGCTTCATCCTGATCACCCCGGATGGCCACCGGACAATGAACACCATGCTGGGCGCGTGCGTTGAGTTGGGGCCCCCGGATGTGGATGCAGCGCTGATCGAAAGCGCCCAGGTGACCTATCTGGAAGGCTATCTGTGGGACAAGCCGACGGCCAAGGAGGCCTTCGTCAAGGCCGCCGACATCGCCCATGCCGCCGGCCGCCGCGTCTCGCTCACCCTGTCGGACTCGTTCTGCGTCGACCGCCACCGGGACAGCTTCAAGACGCTGATCTCCGGCCAGGTCGACATCCTGTTCGGCAACGAGCACGAGATCACCGCGCTGTACGAGGTCGCGACCCTGGAAGAGGCGATGGACAGGGTGCGCGGTGAATGCGAGATCACGGTGATCACCCGCAGCGAGCATGGCTCACTGGTGATGGCCGGCGGAGACGTTCATGAGGTGGCAGCGGAACCTGTGGCCAAGGTGGTGGACACGACGGGCGCCGGCGATCTCTACGCCGCCGGCTTCCTGTTCGGCTTCACCCAGGGCCGGCATCTCGCCGAATGTGCCCGCCTGGGCAGCATCGCCGCCGCCGAGGTGATCAGCCATGTCGGCCCGCGGCCACAGGTCTCGCTGGCCGAGCTGATCCCGGCCTGACTCTCAATCCGACGCCGCGAGCATCTCGAGGACCTCGCCGACCAGCCGGACATCGCCGAAATTGCGATGGATGGCGGCGAAGGAGGCCAGGCACGCCCGCTCCGAAGACCCGACGACGGCATCGGCCAACAGGATCGTCCGGAATCCGCAGGAATGCGCATCCCGCGCCGAGGCCTCGCAGCAGACATTCGCGACGATGCCGGCGATCAGGACCGTGTCGACGCCGCATTCCCTGAGCTGCGCCGCCGCATCGCATTGGCCGGGGAAGAACGCGCTGTAGCCAGTCTTCCGCGCATGCAGGTCGCCGGGCTCCGCGGCGAGGCTCGGATGCAGCGCGTTGCGCCCGCCTTCGTCCAAGGCCGCCGCCCGGTACCGTGCGGCATGTTCGTCGCCCAGGATCCGCGCGGCCAGGTCTGGATCGGTGGTGGGCGCGGGCCGGACCCAGAGGACCCTGCCGCCGCCGGCCCTCACGGCCTGTGCCGCGATGTTGATGCGGTCGGCCGCAGCCAGGGGCTTCGGGTCGTCGCCGACATGCAGATTGGTCATGTCCACCACGACCAGGGCCGTGGCTGCCGGCTCCACGTGCTCGAATGCGTAGGCGCGGCCGCGCCGGCGTTCCAGCCGCGCGATCAGGTCGGCCGGCAGCAGATCGACCGCGCGGTCGACCGCCGGCCCGCCGGCCAGGAACACGCCCCAACCCCCGGATTCACAGCGGCTAGTCGTTCGACCACCAAGCGTCGACGGTGGAGATCATGCCGTAGAGCGGCTGGTAGTCGACATAGCCGAGATCGCCCCAATAGGCGATGTGGTCGATGTCGGAGAAGTAGAGCGGGATGATGTAGTGCCCCGCCCGCAGCACCCGGTCCAGGGCGCGGACCGCCGCCTCCAGCGCGTCGCGATCGGTGGCATTGGCGACCTCCGCGGCCAGGGCGTCGACCACCGGATCGTTGACGCCGGCGTAGTTGCGGCTGCCCGGCGTGTTCACGAAGCGGCTGCCCCAATAGTTCACCTGCTCGTTGCCCGGCGACAGCGACACGCCCCAGCGGTGGATGATCATGTCGAACTCGTAGGTCTCGATGCGCGCGGAGTATTGCGCACTCTCCACCAGGCGGATGCGGGCTTCCACGCCCAGCCGCTTCAAATTTTCCGCGAAGCTGGCCGCGATGCGCTCATCCGAGGCGCTGCGCAGCAGGATCTCGAAGGCCAGCGGCTCGCCGGTGCTGGCATGGACCCGGGTGCCCTCACGGACCACCCAGCCGGCCTCGTCCAGCAGTTGCCCGGCACGGCGCAGATTGCTGCGGATATTGCCGTCGCCATCGGTCGTCGGCAGGGCCGGCGGGGCGGTGAACACCGAGGCGGGCACCAGGGCGCGATGCGGCTCCAGGAGTGCCAGTTCCGCCCCCTGCGGCGCCCCGCCGGCGGCCATGGAGGAGTTGGCGAAGAAGCTGTCGATGCGGCGGTACTGGCTGCGCAGGTAGTTGCGATTGACCCATTCGAAATCGAAGGCGTAGGTCAGCGCCTCGCGGACCTGGGCGTCGCGGAACATCGGCTGGCGGGCGTTGAAGGCGAAGCCGCGCATGCCCTGGGCCCGGCCATGCGGCGCGTCCATCAGCGTCACCTCGCCGCTCTGCACCGCCGGAAAGTCGTAGGCCGTGGCCCAGCGCTCCAGGTTGAAGTCGAGCCGGTAGTTGTAGTCGCCGGCGGTGAAGGCCTGCAGCGCGATGGAGGCGTCGCGGTAGTAGTCGTAGCGCAGCGTGTCGAAATTGAACTGGCCGCGGAAGGCCGGCAGTTCCGCCCCCCACCAGTCCTCGACCCGCTCCAGGGTGAGCTGGCGGCCCGGATCGACATCGGCGATGCGATAGGGGCCGCCGCCCAGCGGCGGCTCCAGGCTGGTCTCGTCGAAGGTATTCGCCGTGTAGTAGGCCTTGCTGAAGATCGGCATCAGCGACAGGACCAGCGGGGTCTCGCGGTCGGAGTCGTCGCTCAGGTTGAAGCGCACCGCGTGAGCGCCGACCCGCTGGACGGTCTCGATCCGCTGGTAATATTGCCGCTTGCCCGGCGTGCCCTGCTCGCGATGGGTCTCCATGGAGAAGACCACGTCGTCGACGGTGATCGGCGTGCCGTCATGCCAGCGCGCATCGGGGTTCAGGTGGAAGGTGACCCAGCTGCGGTCCGGCGGCGTCTCGATCTCCTCGGCCAGATAGCCGTACATGGTGAAGGGCTCGTCCCAATTCCGCGTCATCAGCGTCGGGAAGACATAAGCCGACACGCCGGCCGCGGCATCGCCGGTGACGATGAACGGATTCAGGCTGTCGAAACTGCCGATCTCCGCCCGAATCAGCGTGCCGCCCTTCGGCGCGTCCGGGTTGGCGAAGTCGAAATGGGTGAAATCGGCGCCGTGCTTGGGATCGCCGTGCATGGCGATGGCGTGGGCCACCGTCGAGTCCTCGGCCCGGGCCGGGGCGGTGCCGGCAAGTCCGGTCATCAGCAGGATCGCGCAAAGGGCGGTGAGGGGGCGCTGACGGTGGATCATGGTCGGAGGTGTCCGGCAGTTGGAGGGGCGGCCCGGCATGCAGCGGGATGCCGTCGCGAATCGGGCCGGCGCCAAGGGAAACTCGGCAACGGTCACGCTGCGGCCAAATCATGGCCTAATCTGGGTCGAGTCCAGGGCCTATGTCATAGAGTTGGCACAAGGGTTCCCCTATTATGCCGCCCCGTCGACAGTCCTGCGACGACAGTTCCGAGCGCCATATGCCACTTTCCAAGATCCCGGTCGGCGACGATCCGCCACGGGAAATCAATGTCATAATCGAGAACCCGCTGGGCGGTGATCCGGTCAAGTACGAGCTCGACAAGGACAGCGGCGCGATGTTCGTCGACCGCTTCCTGCACACCGCCATGTACTATCCGGGGAATTACGGCTTCGTGCCGCACACCTTGTCCGGCGATGGCGATCCCGTCGACGTCCTGGTCGTCGGCCGGGTGCCGGTGATGCCGGGCGCGGTGATGCGCTCGCGCCCCGTCGGGGTGCTGGTCATGGAGGACGAGGCCGGCGAGGACGAAAAGGTCCTGGCGGTGCCCGTCGACCGGCTGCATCCCTACTTCACCGACGTTGCGAGCTATCAGGACCTGCCGCAGATCCTGCTGGACCAGGTCAGCCATTTCTTCTCCCACTACAAGGATCTGGAGAAGGGCAAGTGGTCCCGGATCCTGCGCTGGGGCGGGCCGGAGGAGGCCGGCGCCATGATCATGGCCGGTGTCGCCCGGGCGCGGGAGCGCGGCGACGTGGCCGAGCGTGCGCCTGCGGCGGAGCCGGCCGCGGCACCGAAGCCGTCGATCCTGAAGAAACCGGAGCCCGAGCCGGCCGCCGCCGAGGAGTCGGTCGAGAGCCCCGGCGGCGTCACCAAATGGACCAGCAAGCTGTTCGGTCGCGGCGACCCGGAACCGGAGACGCAGCCCATCGAGGAGCCGGTGATGGCCGCGGCGGAAGCCCCCGCCCCCGAGCCGGCTCCCGAGCCCGTCCCCGAACCGGTTCCGGAGCCGGTCGCCGAGGAGCCGGTCGCCAAGGAGCCCGCCGCGCCGAAGGTCGACCCGATCGTGGCGGCCGGGCTGGCACCGCAGCCCGATCCGGATGCACCTGCGCCCGTCGACATCAAGGGCCGGGTGGAGATCTTCGTCGGCGACATCACCAAGATGGACGTCGATGTGATCGCCAACTCGGCCAATGAGCGGCTGCGCAGCAGCGGCGGCGTCGACGGCGCCATCCACCGTGCCGCCGGCCCGGATTTGCAGAAGGCCTGCAACGAGCTGGGCGGCTGCCCGACCGGCATGTGCAAGATGACCGGTGCCTTCGACCTGCCGGCCAAGGCGATCATCCACTGCGTCGGCCCGGTCTGGCATGGCGGCGAGCGCGGCGAGGAAGGGCTGCTGGCAAGCTGCTACCGCTCCGCCCTGGAGCTGGCCGGCGAAAAGGGCATGAGCTCGATCGCATTCCCGGCGATCAGCACCGGCATTTACGGATTTCCGCCCGACAAAGCGGCGAAGATCGCCAGCCGGGTGGCCAGGGAGTTCCTGGCGGACAATACGTCCATGGACCGGATCGTCTTCGTCTGCTTCGATTCGGAAACGGAGGAACACTACAAGAGCGCGCTCCCCGAACTGGCCTGACCGCCCGCGCCGGGCTGGTCGGGCTGTCCGCCCGTTACCCGAAAGGGCCGTATCGGCATGAGCGTTCGAAACCTGGACCGGCTGTTCGCCCCGCGATCGATCGCGGTCATCGGCGCCAGCCGGCGTACCCGTTCGGTCGGGGCGGTGCTGACCCGCAATCTTATGCAGGCCGGCTTCGACGGGCCGGTGATGGCGGTCAACCCGCATGAGCGGGCGATCGAATCCATGCTGGTCTACAACAGCGTCGCCGAGCTGCCGGAGACCCCGGACCTGGCGGCGATCTGTTCGCCGCCGCACACCGTGCCCCAGATCATCTCCGAACTCGGCAAACGCGGCACCAAGGCTGCGGTCGTCATCACCGCCGGGTTCGGCGAGGGCGGCGACGGCGAGGGGACGGATCTCAAGCAACGAATGCTGGACGCCGCCCGGCCGCACCTGATGCGGATCGTCGGGCCGAACTGCGTCGGCATCATGGTGCCGCCGCATGGCGTCAACGCCAGCTTCGTGCACGTGCCGCCGCTGCCGGGCGATATCGGCTTCGTCACCCAATCCGGCGCCATCGCCACCTCGATCGTCGACTGGGCGACCCATCGCGGGATCGGCTTCTCGCACATCGTATCGCTCGGCAACATGGCCGATGTGGATTTTGGCGACATGCTGGACTACCTGGCCGCCGATCAGCACACCCGCGCCATCCTGCTTTACATCGAGGCGGTCACCGACGCGCGCAAGTTCCTGTCGGCCGGCCGGGCGGCGGCCCGGAACAAGCCGGTCATCGTGATCAAGTCCGGGCGCAACGAAGCGGCGGCCCGGGCGGCGGCCTCCCATACCGGGGCGCTGGCCGGCTCCGACGCGGTCTACGACGCCGCCTTCCGCCGCGCCGGCATGCTGCGGGTCTACGGCCTGGCGGAGCTGTTCGACGCGCTGGAGACGCTGGCCAGCGGCCTGCGCATCGGCGGCGAGCGGCTGGCGATCCTGACCAATGGCGGCGGCATCGGCGTGCTGGCCATCGAATCCCTGGTCGACCATGGCGGCGTGCCGGCGGAGCTTTCCGATGGCACGCTTGGGGCGCTGAACGCGGTCCTGCCGCCGACCTGGTCGCACGGCAATCCCGTGGACATCATCGGCGACGCCACCGGCGAGCGCTACGCCGCGGCGCTGGAGGCGCTGCTTACGGAGCCGGGCAAGGACGCGGTGCTGGTGATGAATTGCCCGACCGCCGTCGCCGACAGCCTGGAGGCGGCCGAGGCGGTGGTGTCGGCCCTGGAGAAGCGCCGCCGGGCGCCGGTCCTGACCAGCTGGCTCGGCGAGGGGGCGGCGGCGGAAGCCCGCCGGCTGTTCGCCGAGCACCGCATCCCGACCTACGAGACGCCGGGCCAGGCGACCCGCGCCTTCATGCATCTGGTGGCCTACAAGCGGAACCAGGAACTGCTGATGGAGACGCCGCCATCGGTTTCGGAGGACGAGGCGCCGGATACCGAGGCGGCGAACCGGCTCTTGGACGCCGCCCTGTCCGAGGGCCGGGAGTGGCTGACCGAGCCCGAGGCGAAGGCGGTGCTGGCGGCCTATGGCATCCCGGTGGTCGAGACGGTCAGCGTCGATGACCCGGAGAGCGCGGCCGCGGCGGCCGACCGGCTCGGGGGACCGACCGCGCTGAAGATCCTGTCACCGGACATCACCCACAAATCGGATATCGGCGGCGTCCGGCTCAACCTGACCGGCGGGCCGGCGGTCAAGTCGGCGGCGGAGGAGATGCACGCGGCCATCGCCAAGGCCGCGCCGGACGCCAGGATCGAGGGCTTCAGCGTGCAGCGCATGGCGCGGATCGGCGATGCCCACGAGTTGATCGTCGGGATCGCCGACGATGCGGTGTTCGGGCCGGTGCTGCTGTTCGGGGCCGGCGGCACCGCGGTGGAGGTGCTGCGCGACAAGGCGATCGGCCTGCCGCCGCTGAACATGGTCCTGGCCCGCGACATGATCGCCCGGACCCGGGTCAGCCGCCTGCTGCGCGGATACCGCAGCCGGCCGGCAGCCGACCGCGACGCGATCGCGCGGACCCTCGTCAGGCTGGCGCAGCTGGCGACCGATTGCCGGCAGCTGGTGGAGCTGGACATCAACCCGCTGCTGGCCGACGAGACCGGCGTCATCGCCCTGGACGCCCGGATCAAGGTGCAGCCGCCGCCCGGGACCCGGCGCCTGTCGATCCGGCCCTACCCGCGGGCGCTGGAGAAATCGGTCCGCCTGGCCGACGGGCGGGAGTTCCTGCTGCGGCCGATCCGGCCGGAGGACGAGCCGCTGCTGCAGGACATGCTGGACCACTCCACCACGGAGGACATCCGGCTGCGCTTCTTCACGCCGCTGAAACGGCTGACCCATGAGGTGGCCGCGCGGCTGAGCCAGATCGACTACGACCGGGAGATGGCCCTGGTCGCCGAGGCGCCGGACCCGGAGCAGGGGCGCGACACGATCTGGGGCGTGGTCCGCATCGCCGCCGACCCGGACAACGAGACCGCCGAATACGGCATCATGGTCCGCTCGGACATCAAGGGGCATGGCCTCGGCCACCTGCTGATGACCGAGATCCTGGGCTATGCCCGCCGGCGCGGCGTCGGCACCGTCTATGGCGAGGTGCTGCGGGAGAACACCACGATGCTGAAGATGGCCGACGACCTCGGCTTCACCCGCGGCCAGTCCGAGGACGAGCCCGGGGTGGTGCACGTATCGATCCGGCTGCGGGATGACGGGAGCTGACAGCCTCGGCTTCAGGTCTTGCGCTGCCCTCACCCGGCTCGCTAAGGCTCGCCACCCTCTCCCAAAGGGAGAGGGTTTCACCGCTCAGGTTTGGCTAAGTTGCCCTCTCCCTCTGGGAGAGGGAGGGCCCCGACGCGAAGCGGCGGGAGGGTGAGGGCTGCCACTGACCAGCCGCCGCCTTACGCCGGCGCCGCGTCCAGCGCGTAGCCGGCGGAGCGGACGGTGCGGATCAGGTCGGTGCGGGCGCCGTCATTGAGCGCCTTGCGCAGGCGGCGGATATGCACGTCGACGGTGCGCGGCTCGACATAGACGTCGCGGCCCCAGACCGCGTCCAGCAGCCGCTCGCGGCTGAACACCCGCTGCGGGTGCTCCAGGAAGTGGCGCAGCAGGCGGAACTCGGTCGGCCCCAGATGGATTTCGTGGCCCGAGCGGCGGACCCGATGGGCGGCCAGGTCCATCTCCACATCGGCATAGCGCAGCAGCTCGTCCGGCGCGGTCGCGGGGCCGGTGCGGCGCATCACCGCCCGCACCCGCGCGATCAGCTCGGACATGGAAAACGGCTTGGCGACGTAGTCGTCGGCGCCAGTGTCCAGGCCGCGCACCCGGTCGGTCTCGTCGCCGCGGGCGGTCAGCATGATGATCGGCACGTTGCGGCTTTGCGGCCGGCGGCGGAGCTGGCGGCAGACCTCCAGCCCGGACCGGTGCGGCAGCATCCAGTCCAGCAGGATCAGGTCCGGGCTCTCCTCCTCGGCGATCAGCAGGGCCTCGTCGCCGTCGCCGGCGACCAGGACTTCGTAGCCTTCCCGTTCGAGATTGTACGACAGCAGGGTGACCAGATCGGCCTCGTCCTCGACGACCAGGATGCGGGACCGGGTCTCGCTCATGCCTTGCCCTTCTCCCCGCCGGCCGCCTTGACGTCCTTGACCACCGCGAAGCTGGTCGAATCGCCCTTGGGCCGGGCGTCGGTGATCGGCCGCCCCTCGATCAGGAAGTGAATGTTCTCGGCGATGTTGGTGGCATGGTCGCCGATCCGCTCGATATTCTTGGCGGTGAACAGCAGGTGGGTGCACGGCGTGATGTTGCGCGGATCCTCCATCATGTAGGTCAGGGTCTCGCGGAACAGGCTGGTGTAGAGATCGTCGACCTCCTCGTCCCGGTGCCAGGCCGCCAGCGCCTTGTCGAGATCGCGCTCGGTGTAGGCGTCGAGCACGTCCTTGATGATCTCCAGAACCATGCGGCCCATGCGCGGGATGCCGGCGACCGGCTTGACCGGCGGCACCTGGCTGAGCGCGATGGCCCGCTTGGCCACATTGGCGGCGTAGTCGCCCATGCGCTCCAGATCGGCGGCGATCTTCAAGGCCGAGACGATCTCGCGCAGGTCGGACGCCATGGGCTGGCGCAGGGCCAGCATGCGCACCACATCGGCATCGATCTGCACCTCGTACTCGTCGAGCCGCTCGTCGCCTTGCACGACCTGCCCGGCGAGGTGGGAATCGCGCTTCATCACGCATTGGATGGCGACCTGGAGCTGGCTCTCGGCGATGCCGCCCATCTGGACGATGGCACCGCGCAGAGCTTCCAGCTCCTGGTCGTAGGATTTGACGATGTGGTCGGTCGTCATGGACCGGACTCCTTATGAGGCGGGCTGGCCGAACGCAAGCGGCACTGGCCGATCAGCCGTAGCGCCCGGTGATGTAGCCCTGGGTCCGCTCGTCCCGCGGATTGGTGAAGATGTTCTCGGTGACGTCGTGCTCGACCATCTCGCCGAGGTGGAAGAATGCCGTCTTCTGGCTGACCCGCGCCGCTTGCTGCATGTTGTGGGTCACGATGACGATCGTGTAGCGCGAACGCAGCTCGTCGATCAGCTCCTCCACATGGGCGGTTGCGATCGGGTCGAGCGCCGAGCACGGCTCGTCCATCAGGATCACCTCCGGGCTGACCGCGATGGCGCGGGCGATGCACAGGCGCTGCTGCTGGCCGCCGGACAGGCCGGTTCCGGGGTCTTCCAGCCGATCATGGACCTCCTTCCATAGGCCGGCGCCCTCCAGGCTCTTCTGCACGATGCTGTCGAGCTCGTCCTTGCTGCCGGCGAGGCCATGGATGCGCGGCCCATACGCGATGTTGTCGTAGATCGATTTCGGGAACGGGTTCGGCTTCTGGAACACCATGCCGACCCGGGCGCGGAGCTGCACCACGTCCAGATCCCGGTCGTAGATGTCCTGGCCGTCGAGCGTGATATCACCGGTCACCCGGGCCACGTCGATGGTGTCGTTCATCCGGTTGAGGCAGCGCAGGAAGGTCGACTTGCCGCAGCCCGACGGACCGATCAGGGCCACCACCTCGTTTTCCACGATGTCGAGGTCGACGCTTTTCAGTGCCAGCTTGTCGCCGTAGTACACCGACACGCCGCGGGACGTCATCTTGTTGGGGCCGGTGACCGGGACCGGCTCCAGGACCGGCGCCTCGTCGCGCCGCTCGGTGCTGCCGACGGCGGAAGTCACATCCACAGACATCGCTACCACCTTCTTTCGAATTTCTTGCGCAGCCAGACGGCGAAGCCGTTCATGGCGATGAGGAAACCGAGCAGGACCAGGATCGCCGCCGAGGTCCGCTCCACGAAGCCGCGTTCCGGGCTGTCGGCCCAGATATAGACCTGGACCGGCAGGGCCGTGGCCGGGCTGGTCAGCCCGTCCGGGGCGCTGACGATGAAGGCGTTCATGCCGATCATCAGCAGCGGCGCGGTCTCGCCGAGCGCCTGGGCCATGCCGATGATCGTGCCGGTCAGGATGCCGGGCATCGCCAGCGGCAGCACGTGATGGAAGACGGTCTGCACCGGCGACGCGCCCATGCCCAGCGCCGCCTCGCGGATCGAGGGCGGCACCGCCTTCAGCGCCGCGCGGGCGGCAATGATGATGGTCGGCAGGGTCATCAGCGACAGCACCATGCCGCCGACCAGCGGGGCCGAGCGCGGCAGGCCGAAGATCTGGATGAACACGGCCAGTCCCAGCAGCCCGAAGATGATCGACGGGATCGCCGCCAGGTTGTTGATGTTCACCTCGATCAGGTCGGTGACCCTGTTCTTCGGCGCGAACTCCTCCAGGTAGATCGCCGCCGCGACGCCGATCGGGAAGCTCAGCATCAGGCAGACCACCAGGGTGAAGAAGGAGCCGGACACCGCGCCCCACAGCCCGGCCATCTCCGGGTCGCGGCTGTCGGCATTGGCGAACAGCCGGGTGTTGAACGGGGCGCTGATCATCCCGGCCTCGTCCAGCTGGTCGAACCAGGCGATCTGCCGGTCGGTGACCTTGCGCTGGTTCTCCGGCACGTCGCGGTCGATATTGCCCTTGTTGAGCTGGTCGAGGTCGCTGTGCAGCAGGATCGGCACGGCCTGGATGGTGCCGATCAGCTCCGGGTTCTCCACCACCAGGTCGCGCAGCTCGTACTGCGCGCCGGTGCTGACCAGCTTGCGCAGGGCGCTGCGGCCGCGCCGATCGGTGACCTCGGGGAACAGGTCGTACAGGGCCTGGCTGATGAGACGCTGATAGTTGGCCCCGGCCAGCACCGCCGGATCGCGGGCGCCATCCGGATCGATGGTCTCCTCGTCGAAGGCGATCTCCAGCGTCGCCTCGGTCTGGACGAAGGCGGTGTAGCCCTTCGATGCGATGCTCACCAGCAGGAAGGCGAGCATGCCCAGCGCCGCCGCGACCGCGGCGATGCCGTAGGCCTTGAACCGGCGCTCCGCGGCGTAGCGCTTGCGGAGCCGCTCAGCGGCGGCCGGCGACGTATGGATGGCGACGCGGTCTATGGCTGCGATGTCAGTCATACTTTTCGCGGTACTTCTGGACGATGCGCAAGGCGATCACATTCAGGCACAGGGTGATCACGAACAGCAGTAGGCCGAGCGCGAAGGCGGACAGGGTCTTGGCACTGTCGAACTCCTGGTCGCCGGTCAGGTTGGTGACGATCTGAACCGTCACCGTGGTCACCGCCTCGAACGGGTTGGCGGTCAGGTTGGCGGCCAGTCCGGCGGCCATGACCACGATCATGGTCTCGCCGATGGCGCGGCTGGCGGCCAGCAGAACCGCGCCGACGATGCCCGGTAGCGCCGCCGGCAGGATCACCTGGCGCACCGTCTCCGACGAGGTGGCGCCCAGCGCTGCCGACCCGTCGCGCAATGATTGCGGCACCGCGTTGATCACGTCGTCGGACAGCGAGGAGACGAAGGGGATGATCATGATCCCCATCACCAGCCCGGCCGCCAGCGCGCTGTTGGCGTCGACCGTCAGCCCGACCTCGAGCCCGAGGTTCCTGAGCGCCGGCGCAACGGTCAGGACAGCGAAGAAGCCGTAGACCACGGTCGGGATGCCGGCCAGGATCTCGACGATGGGCTTGACCGTGGCGCGCACCTTCTTGGGCGCGTAGTCGGCCAGGTAGACGGCGGTCAGCAGGCCGATGGGCACCGCGACGATCAGGGCGATGGCACTGATCAGCATGGTGCCGGCGAAGACCGGGATCGCGCCGAACGCCCCGGAGGAGCCGACCTGGTCCTCGCGGATCGCGGTCTGCGGGCTCCACTTCAGGCCGAACAGGAAGTCGAACAGCGGGTAGCGGGCGAAGAAGCGGAGGCTTTCGAAGAACAGCGAGACCACGATGCCGATCGTGGTCAGGATGGCGATGGTGGAGCAGATCACCATCAGGACGCGGATGGTCTTTTCGACCTGGTTGCGCGCCCGCATCTTCGGCGTGATCTTCTGGCGCGCCCAGTAGAGGCCGGCCAGGGCCAGCGACAGCGCCACCACCGCTTTCGCCCAGTCGGCCAGCGACCAGAGGCTCTGCAGGCGCGCCGCGGCGGCGGTGATCGCCGGGTCGTCGCTGGTGAAGCCGACCCCCCGTGCGATATTGCGGACGCTGGCCAGCAGGAGCTGGACTTCCGCCTCCGACAGGGCAGCGATGCGCTCGGCCGAGAACGAGGCGATCACCATCTGGTCGATGAAGATCGGCTGCAGGGCGATCCAGGCGACCACCACGATCAGCGCCGGCAGCCCGCACCACAAGGCGACATAGCCGCCATAGTAGCCCGGCACCGAATGGAGATCGGCCGTCCGGCCGGACACCGTCGCGAGCGCCCGGTTCCGTCCCATTTGATAGCCGATGGCGGAGAGCGCCAGCAGCACGGTGACGAGCACGACGAAGAACATGGCGGCCCCGCGTGGATGCGTCCTTGGCCCGGTTCACCCGGATCCTTGTCATTGGGCCTCGGAGGCCGGCGCCGTCGGGCGGCGCCGGCCTCGTCAGCCGGTACGAACGGTGCCGTCCCTTACGAGCCGAACCGGCTCAGATGGATCGACTCGGCGGCCTCCATCTGGACCTTGTTGCGCTCTTCATCGGACAGCGGGATCAGGCCGCGGTCGATCAGGTAGCCCTCATCGCCCATCGCCCGGTCGCTGGTGTATTCCGCCACGAACTCGTCGAGGCCCGGGATCACGCCGCGATGGGCGTTCTTGATGTAGACGAACAGCGGCCGCGACACCGGATAGGCGCCGTCGGCGATCGCCTCGAAGGTCGGCTCGACACCGGCGACCTGCACGCCCTGCAACACGTCGGCGTTCTGGTCGAGGAACGAGAAGCCGAAGATGCCGTAGGTGCCCGAATCGGAGGTCAGGCGCTGCACGATCAGGTTGTCGTTCTCGCCCGCCTCGATGAAGGGCCCGTCCTCGCGCATCGTCTGGCAGACGGCCTCGAAGCGGTCCTCGTTGCTGTCCTCCAGCGCGGCGATGGCGGGATACTCCTCGCAGCCGGCCTCCATGACCAACTCGACCCAGGCGTCGCGGGTGCCGGATGTCGGCGGCGGGCCGAACACGCGGATCTCGATGCTGGGCAGGTTGGTGTTGATGTCGCTCCAGCGGACATGCGGGTTGGCGACGATCTCGCCATTCACCTCGACCTCGGCCGCCAGGGCGGCGAACAGCTCGGCCTTGGAGATGTCGAACTGGATGCCCTCGCGGGACCCGGCCATGGCGATGCCGTCATAGCCGACCAGGATTTCGGTGATGCTGTCGACGCCGTTGGCGACGCAGTTCTCGTACTCCGACGACTTCATCGCCCGGGACGCGCCGGTGACGTCCGGGAAGCTCTCGCCGACGCCGCCGCAGAAGATGCGCATGCCGCCGCCGGTGCCGGTCGACTCGACGACCGGTGCCTGGAAGCTGCCGGCGCGCGCGAACTGCTCGGCAACGGCCGTGGTGAACGGAAACACCGTCGAGGAACCGACGATGCTGATCTGATCGCGAGCCTCGGCTGCTCCGGCAATCGAAACGAAGCCGATCGCGGCTACCGCGAGTGTCTTCTTCATGACTTGGACGCCTCTGAGATATGGAAATGCGCGGCGACGCTACCGCCGTCGACGACATCCATTTACGACAGTTCTGTTGCAGTTTTTTGACAGTGACGGCCGGTTTAATGCGCCGATTTCGCCGGCTTGCGCGCCGTCTGCCGCGCCCTTCCGCCGGATTCACGGGATTGCGGCGGGTCGGCGAAGGCCGGAAGAAAAACCGTGAATGTGGTCCCTTCGCCGACCTCGCTCTCGACCGTCAGCCGGCCGCGATGGCGGTTGACGATGTGCTTGACGATGGCCAGGCCCAATCCGGTGCCGCCGAGCGCCCGGCTGCGCGCCGGATCGACCCGGTAGAACCGTTCGGTCAGCCGCGGCAAGTGCTCGCCGGGAATGCCCTCGCCGCGGTCCCGGACCGACACGGCAACGCCGCGCGCAATGCCGGCGGTCGACGCCGGCCGCAAATGGATGGTGAGGTCGGTGCCGGTGCGCCCATAGGTGATGGCGTTCGACAACAGGTTCTGGAACACCTGGGTCAGCTGGTCGGGATCGCCGGGCACCTCGGGAAGGTCGTCGGGGCCGTCGACGATGATGGTCATCTGCCGGTCCTTGGCCTTGATCTCCAGCACCGCGATCACCGTGCCGATGATGCGGCGCAGGTCGCAGCGGGCCTGGGGCGGCGTGTGCTCGTCCAGCTCGATATGCGACAGCGACAGGAGGTCGTGCACCAGCCGCGACATGCGCTCGGTCTGCTGACCCATGATCGCCAGGAAGCGGTCGCGGGCGTCGGGATCGTCGCGGGCCGGGCCGCTCAGGGTCTCAATGAAGCCCGTCAGGGCGGAAAGCGGGGTGCGCAGCTCGTGGCTGGCATTGGCGACGAAATCGGCCCGCATCTGCTCGGCGCGCTTGATCTTGGTGATGTCGTGCAGGCTGACCAGGACCGCCGGGTCCGTGGAATTGCCGCGTTCGCCATCGGTGGCGGAGGAGAACGGGCTGATATGCGCCTCGAAGACGCGCTCCACCGGCACCGGGCTGGTATAGGCGATGGTCTTGGGCTCGCCGCCGGCCAGCACCTGGTCCACCGCCGCCAGAACCTCCGGCTGGCGCAGGACCGCCGCGAGATCGCGCCCTTCGGTGCGCGTTCCGAACAGGCGCAGTGCGGCGCCGTTGGCGCTGGCCACGGCGCGGTCGGCGGTCAGCACCAGAAGCGGATCGCCGATCACCTCCATGATGCTGCGGGCGTCGTCGAGGCGGCGTGCCTGGCCCCGGTCGTGCTGGCGCCAGCGGTGCTGCAGCTTGGCGATCAGGCCGGCGAGCCAGCGCCCTGCTTCGCCGATTGGCCGCGGCGGACGCTCCCTCTCCCCTGCCGCGGGACCCAGGCCGCGGACGTAACGCGCCAGGGTGGCCAGATCGCGAAGATAGATCGCCGCAACGAGCATGGCCGAGGCGACGATCAGGAAGATCGCCATCGCGACCGGAGGGCCGCGCCAGCCGGAGAAGGCGGCAAGGACGATGACCGCCACGATGCCGGGCCCCGCCATAAGCGCCGTCAGGGCGAGAAAGCGACCGATCGTCCCGGGCGGTATCGGCATCACCGTGGACGGCCCTAGCGGCGCCCTGCGCTTACAGCCCTGTGCTCGATCACGGCGGCCGGCGCCTCGCCGCGCTCGGCCTGGATCGCGTCATGGGCGGCGATCGCGGCCGCCGTGACGGTCTCGTTCACCGTCGCCCCCATCTGCACCACCTGGGCCGGTTTCTCAAGCCCGATGAGGAGAGGGCCGACCAGGGTCGCGTCGCCCAGCTTCTGCAGCAGCTTGGCGCCGATATTGGCGGCGTGCAGCGCCGGCATGATCAGCACGTTGGCCGGTCCGGACAGGCGGCAGAACGGGTAGAGGCGCTGCTTCAGCTCGAAATCCAGGGCCACGTCGGCGGACATCTCGCCATCGTATTCGAAGCCGACATCGCGCTCGTCCAGCAGCGCGATGGCGTCGCGCACATGCTGGGCGCGCTCGCGCATCGGCTGGCCGAAATTGGAGAAGGAGAGGAAGGCGACCCGTGGCTCGTGGCCCATCAGCCGCGCCTTGGTGGCGGTCTGCACCGCGATGTCGGCAAGCTGAACCGGACTGGGAAACTCGTTCACCGTGGTGTCGGCGATGAACACCGTGCGGCCGCGCGCCACCAGGATCGACAACCCGTACAGCACATGGTCCGGCAGCGGGTCGATGACCCGGGAGATCTCGTCGAAGCAGACGGCGAAGGAGCGGGTCAGGCCGGTCACCATGGCGTCGGCGTCGCCATTGGCCAGCATGCAGGCGGCGAAGATGTTGCGGTCCTGGTTGACCATGCGCTGGCAGTCGCGCTGCAGGCTGCCGCGGCGCTGCAGCCGCTCATAGAGGAACTCGGCGTAGCGGGCGTTGTTCTTGCTGACCTTGGCGTTGTGGATCTCCAGGTCGTCGACATGGGCAAGGCCGGCCGCCGCCATGGTCTCGCGGATGCGCGCCTCGCGGCCGATCAGCACCGGCTCGCCATAGCCGGCGCTGCGGAAGGCGATGGCGGCGCGGATGGTGCGCTCCTCCTCGCCCTCGGCGAAGACCACCCGCTTGGGCGCGGCGCGCACGTTCTCGAACATGGATTGCAGGCTGTCGGCGGTCGGATCGAGGCGGGAGCGCAACTCCTGGCGGTAGGCGTTCATGTCCTCGATGGGCTTGCGCGCCACCTTGGAGTCGATCGCCGCTTTCGCCACGGCCAGCGGCACCGCGCCGATCAGCCGCGGGTCGAACGGCACCGGGATGATGTAGTCGGGCCCATAGCGCAGCCGCTGCCCGGAATAGGCGGCGTCGACCTCGTCGGGCACGTCCTCCCGCGCCAGTTCCGCCAGGGCCTCGGCCGCGGCGATCTTCATCTCGTCGTTGATGGTGCGCGCCCGCACATCGAGCGCCCCGCGGAACAGGTAGGGGAAGCCCAGCACGTTGTTGATCTGGTTGGGATAGTCGGAGCGGCCGGTGGCCACGATTGCCTCCGGGCGCACCGCCTTGGCGTCCTCGGGCAGGATCTCCGGATCGGGGTTCGCGAGCGCGAAGATGATCGGCTTGTCCGCCATCGACCTGACCATATCCTGGGTCATCGCGCCCTTGACCGACACACCCAGGAAGACATCCGCCCCATCAACGGCCTCGGCCAGGGTGCGGCATTTGGTGTCGACGGCATGGGCCGATTTCCACTGGTTCATGCCCTCGGTGCGGCCCTGATAGACCACGCCCTTGCTGTCGCAGAGGATGGCGTTGTCGTGCGGCAGGCCCATGGATTTGATCAGCTCGACGCAGGCGATCGCCGCCGCCCCGGCGCCGTTGATCACCATCTTCACGTCCTTGAGCGTGCGGCCGGTGAGGTCCAGCGCGTTGATCAGCCCGGCGGCGGCGATGATCGCGGTGCCGTGCTGGTCGTCGTGGAACACCGGGATGTCCATCAACTCTCGCAGCCGGTCCTCGATGATGAAGCAGTCCGGCGCCTTGATGTCCTCCAGGTTGATACCGCCGAAGCTGGGTCCGAGGAAGCGCACGCAGTTGACGAACTCGTCCACGTCGCGGGTGTCGACCTCCAGATCGATGCCGTCGATGTCGGCGAAGCGCTTGAACAGGACCGCCTTGCCCTCCATCACCGGCTTCGACGCCAGCGCGCCGAGATCGCCCAGGCCCAGCACCGCGGAGCCGTTGGAGATCACCGCCACCACATTGCTCTTGGCGGTGAAGTCGTAGGCCAGGCTGGGGTCGTCGCTGATCTTCAGGCAGGGCGCGGCGACGCCGGGCGAATAGGCGAGGGAGAGGTCGCGCTGGGTGGTCAGCGGCTTGGTCGCGGTGATCTCGAGCTTGCCGGGCCGACCGCGGGCATGCAGGTCGAGCGCCTCGTTGTCGAGAGACTTGCTGGGCATGGCTTTCCTCGCCTCGGTGGCGGCGGCCGAAGCAGGCCGCGCACGCGGTCAAGTGGGCCGGACAAGCGGCATCGCGTCAACCCTGGAGGCCATGTCCGGGCACTTATCCACAAGCGTCGCGTGCAGCCTCCTCGCGCAGGTCCCGCTTGACGTCCTCCGGCAATGCCCGCCAGTCGGTGTCGGTCAGGGCGCCGTGCAGGGCATAGAGGGCGACCAGAGACGTTTCCCGCGGGTAGGCGAACTTCAATCGGCGATAGGCCGCGACAGCGCCCAGCCGCCGGAGCGCCGCTCCGTCGGCGACGCCCAACTCGACGAGCCGCCTTGCCGTCGCGGGGCCGAGATTGCGCAACCCGGTGAGCGCCTTTGCGGCCCCGGTCATCGCCGACTCCCGGACGTTCGGCAGCGCAACATTCGGGTGGCGGAACGGCCCGCCGCGCAGGCAAATTGCGCCTTGTGAGAGCAGAGCGGAACAGCCTTGCGAATGCAACCCATCAGCGAAATCTGCCTTGAGCGATGGCGAGGAATCCCTAAAATACGGGACATTCCTCTAAAGGAGGAGGGGACTGCAATGATGACTCTTATCGGATTTCATATCACCGGCGGCTGACACGCTCGCGCCGACAGGCAGCCCTTCTGCGTCCGGACCCTGCGATCCGGCACATCCCATAGGTTCCTGACACTCTTCCCGCCGACCGATTCGGTCGGGTGAAGGCGTCTCTGCCTCTCAGTCCAGCGGGCCGTTCGCCCGCCCCAACGCAACCGAATCCGGCCGGCCTCCGGGCCCGCCGTTTCGCGTCCTTCGGCGTCGCCGGAGGGCACTTTCGTCGACCGCAAACACAGGAGAACACGGTCATGTTGGTACTCTCGTTCGCACGGTTCGGTATCCGGATCCGCGACCTGTTCGATGGCGTGGCGCGTTTGGTGGCTCGGGTTCTCCCGCAGCGCCGACGGCCCCGCGGCAAACCCCTGCCGATCTTGGGGTTGAGCCCGCATCTCCGACGCGACATCGGAGTCGATCCGTGAGCAGGGCGGGGTGGCGCCGACCTGGCGCCGCCCCGCGAATCCCGGTTTGACATCGTGCGCTGCGCACCCCGGCCTGCTAAGGTCCCGGGTCCTGCGAACCCCGGTCCATCCGCCGTGCCCGACAGCGCCCCGAAGACGCCGGCCAACCCGCCGGCCACGCCCATGATGAAGCAGTATCTGGAGGCCAAGGCGGCCTATCCGGATTGCCTGCTGTTCTTTCGCATGGGCGATTTCTACGAGCTGTTCATGGAGGACGCGGTCGCCGCGGCGGCCGCCCTGGACATCACCCTCACCAAGCGCGGCCGCCATGACGGCGACGACATCCCTATGGCCGGGGTGCCGGCCCATGCCCATGAGAGCTATCTGGCGCGGCTGATCCGCAAGGGTTTCCGGGTGGCGATCTGCGAGCAGGTCGAGGATCCGGCGGAGGCCAAGAAACGCGGCGGCAAGACCCTGGTGCGCCGCGACGTGATCCGGGTGGTGACGCCGGGCACGGTCACCGAGGACACCCTGCTGGAGGCCCGGTCGAACAACTTCCTTGTGGCGCTGGCCCAGGCCGGAAGCGGACTCGGCCTGGCCGCCGTCGACATCACCACCGGCGCGCTCACCGTCGAGCCGGTGACGCCGGAGCGGCTGCCGGCCGCCCTGGCGCGACTGGACCCCGGTGAGCTGCTGACGGCGGATCGGCTGGCCGAGTCCCCGGAGCTCGCCCCGCTGTTCGGCGAATGGCGCGACCGGCTGACGGTCCAGCCGAACAGCCGCTTCGACAGCGAGAACGCCCGGAACCGGCTCCTGGCGCTCTACAAGGTCGGCACCCTGGACGCCTTCGGGCGCTTCGACCGGGCCGAGATCGCCGCCGCCGGCGCCCTGATCGACTATATCGACCTGACCCAGAAGGGCCGGCTGCCGCGCCTGGCCCCGCCGCGCCGCCTAGCCGACGGCGCGGTGATGGAGATCGACGCCGCCACGCGGCGCAACCTGGAACTCACCCGCACCCTGTCCGGCGAGCGCCAGGGCAGCCTGCTGGCGACCATCGACCGGACGGTGACCGGCGCCGGCGCCCGTCTGCTGGCGGCCCATCTCTCCGCGCCGCTGACTGATCCGGGCGCCATCGACCGACGGCTCGACGCGGTCGGGTTCTTCGCCGAACAGGACGCCTTGCGGGCCGATCTGCGCGGCCTGTTGCGACGGGCGCCGGACCTGGAAAGGGCCCTGGGGCGTCTGGTGCTGGGCCGCGGCGGCCCGCGCGATTTGGCGGCGATCCGCGACGGGCTGGCGCAGGCGACGTCGATCCGGCAGCAGCTCTCCGAAGGCGGGCTGACGCCGCCGCCGGCCCTGGTGGTCGAGGCGACCGAAGGTCTCGGCGATCATGGCGCGCTCCACGACCGGCTTGCCGGAGCCTTGGCCGAGGAGCTGCCGGTGCTGACCCGCGATGGCGGCTTCATCGCAGCCGGCTTTCACGCCGAGCTCGATGAGCTGCGCACGCTCCGCGACCAGTCGCGCCGGCTGATCGCCGAGCTGCAGGGGCGGTACGCCGGCGAGACCGGCATCCAGACCCTGAAGATCCGCCACAACAACGTGCTCGGCTACTACATCGAGGTCACCCCGACCCATGCCGACAAGCTGACCCGGCCGCCGCACGACGCCACCTTCATCCACCGCCAGACCCTGGCCAGCGCGGTGCGGTTCTCCAGCGCCGAGCTGACCCGGCTGCAGGGCGCCATCGGCGAGGCGGCGGACAAGGCGCTGGCCCTGGAGCTGGCGCTGTTCGCCGAGCTGGTCGACCTGGTGGGCCGCCAGGGCGACTCGATCGCCGAAACGGCCTGGGCCCTGGCGATGTTGGACGTCGCCGCGGCCCATGCAGACCTCGCGGTGGACCGGCGCTATGTGCGCCCTGTGGTGAATGCGGGCACGGCGCTGGACATCGGCGGCGGCCGGCATCCGGTGGTCGAGGCGGCGCTGTCCCGGGCCGGCGACGGCGACACCTTCATCGCCAATGATTGCGCGCTGACACCGGAGAGCCGACTCTGGCTGCTGACCGGCCCCAACATGGCCGGCAAGTCGACCTTCCTGCGCCAGGTGGCGCTGATCGCCGTGATGGCGCAGATGGGCGCCTTCGTACCGGCGGATTCGGCGGAGATCGGCATCGTCGACCGGCTGTTCAGCCGGGTCGGGGCGTCGGACGATCTGGCGCGCGGCCAGTCGACCTTCATGGTCGAGATGGTCGAGGCGGCGGCGATCCTGAACCAGGCCGGCGCGCGATCCCTGGTGATCCTGGACGAGATCGGGCGCGGGACCGCCACCTTCGACGGGCTGTCGATCGCCTGGGCCGCGGTGGAGCACCTGCACGAGGTCAACCGCTGCCGCGCCCTGTTCGCCACCCACTACCACGAGCTGACGGCGCTGGCGGCCAAGCTGGACGGCCTGTCCTGCCACTGCATGCGGGTCAAGGAATGGCAGGGCGACATCGTCTTCCTGCACGAGGTCGCGCCTGGATCCGCCGACCGCTCCTACGGCATCCATGTCGCCCGGCTGGCGGGCCTGCCGGACGCCGCGATCGCCCGTGCGACCGAGGTGCTGGAGGCGCTGGAACAGGGCGAGCAGGGCCGCAGCGTGGCGACCCTGGCCGACGACCTGCCGCTGTTCAGCGCCGCGCGCAAGGCGCCCGACCGGCCCGCCGAAGCAAAGCCCTCGGCGGTGGAAACCGCCCTGGCCGACGTCAATCCGGACGAGCTGACGCCGCGAGCGGCGCTCGATCTGCTCTACGAATTGCGGTCAAAGCTCGACTGACGCCGGCGCGCTAGCGATTGGCCCGGGCCAGGCAGTCCGCCAGCATGTGCCGCTGGCGATAGGACGCATCGTCGCCGCCAATTCGCGTGGTGGGACGGCCGATCTCCCAGTCAATCGCCGAATCGCGCGCCATCCGGGCCTCGACGAACCGCTGGCAGCCCTCGATCCAGGCCCAGCGGTCGGGCCGGACGCTCTTGGCGGCGCCGGGCCGCTGGGCGAACGGCATGTCCGGGACATGCAGGTCCAGGCCGCCATCCTTGACCGCGCCGTAGTCTTCCATGGCGGGCTGTGGCACGGCCGCCAGCTGCTGCTGGGCCGAGGCGATCGAGACCAGGCCGGCGACCAGGATCATGCCCATGCCGACGACCAGGCCGGCGCCGCTGACGATACGGAGTGTGCGTTCGAAACGATGGCCTCTCATGGGTCCTGCGCTCCTGTGTGTGAAGGTGGCGCCACTGTGCCGATGCGGCGGCCGCGGCGGACGTTTCACACCGTGACTCACGGCGTCGGCGCCCGGGAGAAGAAGAGGCGGCGGGTCGGGGCAGACCGCGCCGCCAGGTGAGGCTGGGGTTCTCGACCGCCGGAGGTCTTGGCGGCCGGCCGGCTGCGGCAGGGGCGGGAGGCATCCCGGGTCGCAACCGACGCTCAGACGATGCCGGATCGTCGGGACACGGGGCAGTGACTCACGGTGACACGCGGGTTGCGCCGGCCGGGACCGGGCCACGTCTTTCCCGTGTCCTTGCCGAATCCCGCCGATTCGGTAATAAAACTATCGTCATGAGCAGCCCAGACTCCGGGGCCGCGGCCGCTGCGGATGGCGAGTCCGGAACCGACATAATCACCGCCGCACGCCTGCTGGGCGTCCAGGTCGAGACCCTGCGCAAACGCCTGCAGCGCGGCAGCATCGCGGGCTACAAGGCCGAAGACGGGACCTGGCGGGTGATCCTGGACAAGGATGTCCAGGACAGGGCCAAGGCGGCACAGGATGTCGAGCAGGCCACCATCGAGGTCCTGCTGGCCGAGGTCGCGGCCCTGCGCCAGGAAACGAGCGCGCTCGCCGAGGAGACCCGCGCGACGGCGACGCTGCTGACGGAAACCCAGGATTCACTCGCCGCCCTGCACAAGCTGATCGAATCGCTGCGCCATCCCAACGGCGACGCCGCCCGCGACGACCAGCTGCGGCCGGTCATGATGGCGGTGCTGGATTATCTGAAGAAATCCAGTCCCGGCTGACAGGCAACCCATCGGGATTGTCATTCCCGCGAAGGCGGGAATCTAGAGCCGCATGCACGCTGTCCCTCTAGATTCCCGCTTTCGCGGGAATGACGGCTCTTGGAAAGGTCGACGCGCCTGCCGCAACCATGGACGCGACTGTCGCCAGGGCGTACCTCTGTAACAATCGACCAGACAGTCGGAGCAGCTAGACGGCATGGCCGTGTTCGACAGATTCAGGACCGCCGCCAGCGGCGAACCGGTGCCGGCGCCCGTGCCGGCGCGGCCGGTGCGTGCGCCGTCCGAGATCGTCGACGGCGCCGATCTGACCGAACGGTTGAGCGGGCTGGTCCGGGAGCACGGGCCTGAAGGCGGCAAGCTGCGGCCGGCCATGCTGGCGGTCTTGCAGGATGCGTTGGCCGCCGGCCAGGAAGAGATCCGGCGCCGGTTCGAGGACGGCGAGAGCAGCGGCGATGACTGCGTTGCCGAGCGCGCGCATCTGGTCGACCAATTGATCTGCGCCCTGGCAGTGACGGCGGTCGACCGGCTCTACCCGCTGCCGAACCCGACCATGGGCGAGAAGCTGACCATCGTGGCGGTCGGCGGCTATGGCCGCGGCGGGCTGGCGCCGCAATCCGACATCGATCTGCTGTTCCTGCTGCCCTACAAGAGCAGCGCCAGGGTCGAGCAGATCGTCGAGACCATCCTCTACATGCTCTGGGATCTGGGACTGAAGGTCGGGCAGGCGGTGCGCTCGGTGGATGAATGCGTCCGCAGCGCCAAGGCCGATATCACGGTCCGCACCAGCCTGCTGGAATCCCGCGCCCTGTGGGGCGAGAACCAGCTCTACGAGACTTTCCGGCAGCGCTTCGACAAGGATGTGGTGGCCGGCACCGGTGCCGCTTTCGTCGAGGCTAAGCTGGCGGAACGCGACGACCGCCACCGCCGGCTGGGCGACAGCCGCTATGTGCTGGAGCCCAACATCAAGGACGGCAAGGGCGGGCTGCGCGACCTGCAGACCCTGTTCTGGATCGGCAAGTACCTGTACCGGGTGAACTCGGTCGCCGAGCTGGTCGAGCGCGGCGTGCTGACCAAGCGCGAGGCAATGCGCTTCGCCAAGGCGCAGACCTTCCTGATCACCCTGCGCTGCCACCTGCATTTCCTGGCCGGGCGCCCGGAGGAACGGCTGACCTTCGACGTCCAGACCGAGATCGGCAGCCGCATGGGCTACACCGATCACGCCGGCTCCACCGGCGTCGAACGGTTCATGAAGCACTATTTCCTGATCGCCAAGGATGTCGGCGATCTGACCCGCATCTTCTGCGCCGCCCTGGAGGCGGAGAGCCAGCGACCGCCGCGCCGCGCCTTCGGCCTGCTGGGGGCGGCGCGCAAGGCGCTGGACGGGTTCGTGGTCGAGGGCGAGCGGCTGAACGTCTCCGACCCGCTGCAGTTCGCCGAGCGGCCGGTCGACATGATCCGGTTGTTCCACCTAGCCCAGGCCGAGCGGCTCGATATCCATCCCGCCGCCCTGAAGCTGATCACCCGCTCACTGAAGCTGATCGACCCGGCGCTGCGCGCGGACGCTGAGGCCAACCGGCTGTTCCTGGAGATCCTGACCTCGCGCACCGACCCGGAGATGGCGCTGAGACGGATGAACGAGGCCGGGGTGCTGGGCCGGTTCATCCCCGATTTCGCGCGGGTCGTGGCGCAGATGCAGTATGACATGTACCACGTCTATACGGTCGACGAGCACACTCTGTTCGCGGTCGGCATCCTGCACAGGATCGACACCGGGCAGCTTGAGGAAGAGCTCGGGCTGACCACCCGGGTGATGGCGAAGATCGCCTCGCGCCGGGCGCTTTACGTGGCGGTGCTGCTGCACGACATCGCCAAGGGGCGCGGCGGCGACCATTCCGTGCTGGGCGCCCGGGTGGCGCGCAAGCTCTGCCCCCGCTTTGGCCTCGACGACGAAGAGACCGAGACCGTCGAGTGGCTGGTCCGCTGGCACCTGCTGATGAGCGATTTTGCCCTGAAACGCGACGTCGAGGACGACAAGACGGCGCAGGATTTCGTGGCGCGGGTGGAATCCCCGGAGCGGCTGCGCCTGCTGCTGGTGCTGACCACCGCCGATATCCGCGCGGTCGGGCCGGGGCGCTGGAACGGCTGGAAGGCGACCCTGCTGGGCGCCCTGTTCCACCGCTCCAAGGCGCTGATGACCGGCGGCTTCGACGTCGCCGAGCGCGGCCGCCGGGTCGAGGCGGCGCAGGAGGCGTTGCGCCAGGCCCTGCCGGACTGGTCGGCCGACGACCTGGAGAGCTTCATCACCAAGGGCTACCCGCCCTATTGGCTGTCCCTGGACACCGAGTCGCACGCCCATCACGCAAGGCTGGTCCGCGACGCCGAGCGCGAGGACCGGCCGCTGACCGTCGATACCCGCATCGACCGTGTCCGTGCCGCCACCGAGCTCACCGTCTACACCGCCGACCATCCGGGCGTCTTCTCCCGGCTGGCGGCGGCCCTGGCGGTGGCCGGCGCGACCATCGCCGACGCCAAGATCTTCACCATGGCCAACGGCATGGCGCTGGATGTGTTCAGCATCCAGGACGCCACCTCTGGCGGCGCCTTCGACGCGCCGGACAAGCTGGCGCGGCTGTCCGTGCTGATCGACCGCAGCCTGAGCGGCCGGCTGAAGCCCGGGCCGGAGCTGCGCAAGCGCCGCGCCGCCCAGCCGAGCCGGACCCGCGTCTTCCGGGTCCAGCCCCGCGTCGTCATCGACAACGACGCCAGCCGCACCCACACCCTGATCGAGGTGAACGGCCGCGACCGCCCGGGCCTGCTCTATGACATCACCCGGGCGCTGACCGATCTCAGCCTGCAGATCTCCAGCGCCAAGGTGCAGACCTATGGCGAGCGAGCGGTGGACGTGTTCTACGTGAAGGACGTGTTCGGCCTGAAGATCAGCCATGAGGGCAAGCTGAATCAGATCCGCGACGGGTTGCTGGCCGCCCTGACCGACCCGGACTGCGCCGCACGGCCGCTGCCCACACCCCGGCCGCGCCGCCGCAGGCGCCGGCCGCCCCGCGCGCCGGAGAAGGCGGCAACGGCCCGCAAATCGGCCCCGGCCGGCGAATAGCCTGCGCCTTCCGGCCGCCACGAAGTCCCGCTAGCTCTCGGTTTCATGTCTCTCGGTCGCGCCATCGCCACCATTGGCTCGCTCACCATGATGAGCCGGGTGCTGGGCCTCGCCCGCGACATCCTGATCACCAGCCTGGTGCCGACCCCCGTCACCGACGCCTTCTTCGTCGCGTTCAAGTTCCCCAACCTGTTCCGACGGCTGTTCGCCGAGGGCGCCTTCAACGCCGCCTTCGTGCCGCTCTACGCCGGCCGGTTGACCAAGCATGGCATCGCCGAGGCGCGCCGCTTCGGGGGCGAGGTGGCATCCATCATGGTGACCGGCATGCTGGCCTTCACGGTCGTCGCCACCGCGGCCATGCCCTGGCTGATGTACGGCATCGCGCCGGGCTTCGCCGACGATCCGGAGAAATTCGCCCTCACGGTCGAGCTGACCCGGCTGACCTTCCCCTACCTCATGTTCATGGCGCTGACCGCGATGGCCAGCGGGATGCTGAATTCGCTGGAGAAGTTTGCCGCCGCGGCGGCCGCGCCGATCCTGCTGAACGTCGCCTTCCTCGTCACCCTGGGGCTGCTCGCCTTCGGCTGGCTGGGCCTGCCGGGCCAGTCCCTGGCCTGGGCGGTGACCCTGGCCGGCATCCTGCAATTCGTTTGGGTCGCCGGCGCCTGCCGGAAGGCGGGCATCCTGCCGCACCTGCCAAGCCCGCGGCTGACGCCCGGCGTCCGGCGCCTGTTCCAGCTGATGCTGCCGGGAATCCTCGGCCAGGGGGCGATGCAGATCAACATGCTGGTCGACACCATCCTGGCCTCGCTGCTGGCGGAAGGGTCGGTGACCTTCCTATTCATCGCCGACCGCCTGAATCAACTCCCGCTGGGCGTGGTCGGGGTATCCATCGGCGTCGCGCTGGTGCCGATGCTGACCCGGCAACTGCGGGCCGGCGAGGCGGACTCGGCCATGCGGACCCAGAACCGGGCAATCGAGGCCGGCCTGCTGTTCTCGCTGCCGGCGGCGGTCGGGCTGATCGTGCTGGGCCACCCGATCATCGCCACCCTGTTCGAGCGCGGCAACTTCACCCCGGACAAGGTCCTGGCCACGGCACACGCCCTGACCGCCTTTGCGACCGGCCTGCCGGCCTACATTCTGACCCGCGCCCTGGCGCCGGGCTTCTTTGCCCGCGAGGATACCGTCACGCCGCTCCGCGTCTCTGTCGTGGTGGTCATCGCCAACATCGCGCTGGCGATCGGCCTGATGCAGATCCTGCAGCATGTCGGCATCGCGCTCGCCACCGCCTTGACCGCCTGGCTCAACGCCGGGCTGCTGGGTCTGATCCTGTATCGCCGTGGTCATCTGCGGCTGGATTCCCGTCTGCTGGGCCGGGCGCCGCGGCTGGTGCTGGCGGCGCTCGCCATGGGGGTCGCGGTCTGGTGGCTGGCGCAGCAATTCGACGGATACCTGTTCGGGACCTTCTGGCAGCAGGTCCCGGCACTGGCCGTCATCGTCGCCATCGGGGCCTGTGTCTATTTCCTGGTCGCGCTCGCGATCGGCGCGGCGCGGCTGGGCGACCTGAAAACCGTGCTGCGCAAACCTTCGGCTTGACCGCATCGGGCAGGACGGCAATAACCGGCCCTCCTTGAATTCTCACCATCCTTCGCCCGGTGGCGCCGCCATGAACCGCATCCTGTCCGGCATCCAGCCGACCCACAAAATGCATCTCGGCAACTATCTCGGCGCCGTGCGCAACTGGGTGGGGCTGCAGGACAGCTTCGAGACGCTGTACTGCGTCGTCGACCTGCATGCGCTGACCCTGCCGCAGGAGCCGGAGGAACTCCGCGCGCAGACCCGGGAACTGGCGGCGGTGCTGCTGGCCGCCGGCATCGACCCGAGCCGCAGCATCGTCTTCGCCCAAAGCCAGGTGCCGGCCCATAGCGAGCTGGCCTGGCTGTTCTCCTGCATCACGCCGCTGGGCTGGCTGAACCGGATGACCCAGTTCAAGGACAAGGCCGGCAAGCATCGCGACAAGGCGGGGCTGGGGCTCTATGCCTATCCGGTGCTGATGGCAGCCGACATCCTGATCTACCGGGCCACCCACGTGCCGGTCGGCGAGGACCAGAAGCAGCATCTGGAGTTGACCCGGGAGATTGCCGGCAGCTTCAACCACCGCTATGGCGAGGAGTATTTCCCGCTGCCGGAGCCGCAGATCTTCGGCACGGCGACGCGGGTGATGAGCCTGCGCGACGGCACCTCGAAGATGAGCAAGTCCGACAGCTCGGACTATTCGCGCATCAACATGACCGACGATGCCGACACCATCGCGCTGAAGATTCGCAAGGCGAAGACCGACCCGGAGCCGCTGCCGACGGAGCTCGACGGGCTGGAGGACCGGCCGGAAGCCGCCAACCTGGTCAACATCTACGCCGCCCTGACCCACAAGGAGCCGGCGGCGGTGCTGCAGGAGTTCGGCGACGCGTCGTTCTCGGTGTTCAAGGGGGCGCTGACCGACGTCTCGGTCACCGCGCTTGCCCCGATCGCCGACGAGATGAACCGGCTGATGGCCGATCCCGGCTATGTGGAACAGGTGTTGCGCGAAGGCGGCGAGAAGGCCCGAGCCATCGCCGACGAGACATTGGGCGAAGTGCACCGAATCATGGGGCTGCTAAAGCCCTGACGGCACTTGGCGATTCATGCCGGCCGGCCGCCGAGTGGCCGGCTGAACACGCTGTTGCCGTTCTGCACCGATTTTGGCCCGGAAAGCCTTTCCCCCACTCGGCGTAGGGGTTAGGCTGGTCGCGTTCATCCTCAAGCGACTGATTTCGCTGGCCCCATGCAAGTGTACCTGCCGATCGCCGAACTGTCGGTGAACGCATTCGTCATACTTGTGATGGGTGGCACCGTGGGATTCCTGTCCGGCCTGTTCGGGGTTGGCGGCGGCTTCCTGATGACACCGCTGCTGATCTTCATCGGCATCCCGCCGACCGTCGCGGTGGGCACCCAGGCGAACCAGCTGGTCGCCGCCTCGGTGTCCGGGGTGATGGCCCATCTGCGGCGCGGCAATGTCGACGTGAAGATGGGCACGGTGATGCTCGCCGGCAGCTCGGTGGGCACGCTGATCGGGGTGTGGATCTTCAGCATCCTGCAGCGCCTGGGCCAGATCGATCTGGTGATCTCGCTCTGCTACGTCTTCTTCCTGGGCGTGATCGGCTCGCTGATGCTGGTGGAGAGCCTGCGCGCCATGTTCCGTCGCGGCCGCAGCGGCTCCGGGCGCGGCAAGCTGCACAAGCACAACGCCCTGCACGGCCTGCCGTTCAAGATGCGGTTCCACAAGTCGCGGCTCTACATCTCCGCGCTGCTGCCGTTGTCGATCGGGCTGCTCGGCGGGCTGCTGGTCGCCATCATGGGGATCGGCGGCGGCTTCATCCTGGTGCCGGCGATGATCTACCTGCTGGGCATGCCGGCCTCCGCCGTCGCCGGCACGTCGCTCTACCAGATCATCTTCACCACCGCGATCGCGACCTTCCTGCACGCCTACACGACCCAGACGGTGGACGCGCTGCTGGCCCTGCTGCTGCTGGCCGGCGGGGTGTTCGGCGCCCAGTTCGGCACCAAGGCGGCCGGCACCCTGAAGGGCGAGCAGGCGCGGGCGCTGCTGGCCGGCCTGGTGCTGCTGGTCGGCATGAAGCTGGCCTTCGACCTGGTCACCGTGCCGGTCGACATCTTCAGCATCGAAGTCGCGGATTTCGCCCGATGATCGTCCGGATCGCCGCAGCGGCCGTCACCGTGGCCATCGTCTCCGCACCCCAGGCGGTGTGGGGGCAGGGGCTGGAGGCCGACCTGTCGAGCCACCTGATCGCCATCTCCACCGATTTCACCGGCACCGAGGTGGTGCTGTTCGGCGCCATCGCCGAGCCCGGCGACGTGGCGGTGGTGGTCCAGGGTCCGTCGGAACAGGTGGTGGTGCGGCGCAAGGCCCAGGTCGCAGGCATCTGGATGAACCGGGCCAGCATGACCTTCGACGGCGTGCCGAGCTTCTACACCGTCGCCACCACGCGGGCGATCGAGACCTTCGCCGATGAGCGCCTGCTGGAACGGGAAGGCATCGGGCTCGACTATCTCAGGCTGGTGCCCTCGGATGCCGGCGACGCCTCGGAGGAGGAGATCGCCGAGTTCCGCGACGCCCTGGTCCGCGCCAAGCAGCGCGAGGAGCTCTACGCGACGGAAACCGGGCAGGTCAGCTTCCGCCAGACCCTGCTGTTCCGCACGACCGTGTCCTTTCCGGCGAATGTGCCGACCGGCCAGTACCTGATCCGGGTCTTCCTGATCCGCGACGGCAGCGTGGTCACGGCGCAGACGACACCTCTGTTCGTCAGCAAGATCGGCATCGGCTCGCTGGTCTTCGCCTTCGCGCGGGACTTCGCGGCGGCCTACGGGCTGGCGGCGATCATCGTCGCGGTGTTGGCCGGGTGGCTGACAAGCCTGCTGTTCCGCCGGAGCTGACGCGATCCGCCGGATCGGCGACCACCCTCTATGATTGGAAGTTTGCCCGGGAAATCGCGTCGGCGTGCCCGCGCACCCGCGGCTGTGGTATCCTGGTGCAGGTAACATGGAGCCGACATGACTGAGACCAGCGATCCGTCGAATTTCGACAAGGACCGGGTATTCCTGGTCGTCGTCGACGATACGGAGGAATGGCACGCGGCATTGCATTTCGTGTGCCGCCGGGCGCTGCACACCGGCGGCCGCGTCGCATTGCTGCATGTCATCGAGCCGGCCGAGTTCCAGCATTGGATGTCGGTCGAGGAGGTGATGCGCGAGGAGCGCCGGCAGGAGGCCGAGCGCCTGCTGCAGAAGGTCGCCAAGCAGGTCAACGACGAGACCGGCACCATGCCCGAGCTGCATGTCCGCGAGGGCACCCGGCACGAGGAGCTGTTCAACCTTCTGGAGGAGCAGCCCTCGATTTCGATCCTGGTGCTGGGGGCCAGCACCTCCACCGAGGGGCCGGGACCGCTGATCCAGTATCTCACCACCAAGGCGATGGGCCGGCTGCGCATTCCGGTGACCATACTGCCCGGCGGGCTGAAGGACGAGGAGATCGACCGCATCGCCTGATCAGGCTTGATCTTGGCCGTGCATCCGCCCACCTTGCGGAGGAGTCCGGGCCCGCGGAGCGGGCCGAAAAGGAGCCTGAGACATGTTCATCCAGACCGAGCAGACGCCGAACCCGGCGACCCTGAAATTCCTGCCCGGCCGGTCCGTGGTGGAAGGCGGCAGTGCCGATTTCCCCAATCGCGAGGCGGCCGCGCGCTCGCCGCTGGCCGAGCGCCTGTTCGAGATCGAGGGCGTCACCGGCGTCTTCCTGGGACGGGACTTCGTCACCATCACCAAGGAGGACGGCCGGGAGTGGTACCTCCTGAAGCCCTCGATCCTGGGCGTGATCATGGAGCATTTCACCGCCGGACGGCCGGTGCTGCTGGATGATGCCGCCACGCCGGACGACACCGGCCATGAGGATGACGACGAGATCGTCTCGCAGATCAAGGAACTGCTGGACACGCGGGTGCGGCCGGCAGTGGCCCAGGATGGCGGCGACATCGTCTATCAGGGCTTCGAGGACGGCGTGGTCTACCTGCATATGCGCGGCGCCTGCGCCGGCTGCCCGAGCTCGACCATGACCCTGAAGGCCGGCATCGAGAACATGCTGCGGCACTACATCCCCGAGGTCGTCGAGGTCCGTCCGGTCATGTGATCCCGGGCCGCCAGCGCGCGGCCCGCCCCGTCAGGCGGCCGCCGCCGCGCGGCCGCCGCTTCCGCTCCATTCCCCTTCCATCTACGGAACCGCGTCCATGTCGATCCTACCCGATGACGGCCTCGACCTGATCTTCCGCGAGGCGCGCACCCAGAACGCCTGGGCCGACAAGCCGGTCGGCGAGGTGCTGCTGGAGGCGGTGTACGATCTGGCGAAATGGGGGCCGACCAGCGCCAACTGCTCGCCGATGCGGGTGGTCTTCGTGGTCGGCAAGGAGGCCAAGGAGCGGCTGCGTCCCTGCCTGATCCCCGGCAACGCGGACAAGACCATGGCCGCGCCGGCCACCGCGATCATCGCCTACGACACGAAGTTCCACGAGCACCTGCCGACGCTGTTCCCACACACCGACGCGAAATCCTGGTTCGACGGCAACGACGCCCTGATCCAGGAGACCGCGTTCCGCAACAGCAGCCTGCAGGGCGCCTACATGATCATCGCCGCCCGGGCGCTGGGCCTCGATTGCGGGCCGATGTCCGGTTTTGACGCGGCCAAGCTGAACGCGGAATTCTTCCCCGACGGGCGCTACAAGGCCAATTTCCTCTGCAATATCGGCCACGGCGACCCCGAGGGCCTGTTCCCGCGCAGCCCGCGCTTCACCTTCGACGATGTTTGCCAGATCCTCTGACCCGACGCGGCGGATCGTGATGTGATCATCCTGGCGGTGGATACCGCCGGGTCGGCCTGCTCCGTGGCGGTGACCCGTGATGCGGAGGCCGTCGCCGCGCGGTCCGAGGGCATGCGCCGCGGCCAGGCCGAGCGGCTGGTCCCCATGATCCGGTCCGTGGTGTCAGAGGCGGGCCTGTCGCTGTCCGACATCGACCTGTTCGCGGTCACCATCGGGCCCGGTGCCTTTACCGGCCTCAGGATCGGCATCGCCACCTGCGCCGGCCTCGCCGTGGCCGCCGACCGGCCGATCATCGGCATCGGCAATCTGGACGTCGCCGCCCGTGCGGTCCCGCCCGAGACGATCGCCGGCAAGACCTTGCTGGTGGCGCTGGACAGCCGGCGGGCGGAGCTGTTCGCCCAGCCCTTCGTCGCCGCGCACTCTGCTGTGTCGGAGCCGGCGTGCCTGCCGCCAGGAGATCTGCCTGCGCTGCTGCCTGACGGGCCGGTCCTGGTCACCGGCGACGCAGCCGAGACCGCCGCCGAGGCGCTCGTGGCAAAACGTGGCCGTGACGGCGTCGCGGTGTTCCAAGGCGCCGGCCCGGCCGACCCGGCCGTCGTTGCCACGCTCGCCCACGAGCGCGCCGATCAGGCGGGGCGCGATGCGCCGGCGCCCCTCTATCTTCGACCGCCGGATGCGACGCCCGCGCCGGCGCCGCGGCCGATCCGGGGATAAGGATCGTGGCCCGACCGGCTGCCAAACCCGCCGGGTCCGCCGAGGTGGCGCTGCTGGCCGCCTTGCACGAGCGGTGTTTCGCGCCTGATGGCGGCGAGGTCTGGGATCAGGAGTCGATCGCGACCCTGTTGGGCACGCCCGGCGTCTTCGCCTTCGTGGCGGAAGAGGAAGACGGCGAGCCGGTCGGCCTGTTGATCGGCCGCGGCGCGGGCGGAGAGGCGGAAATCGTGACCATCGGCGTGCTGCCGGACCACCGCCGTGCCGACCATGGCCGGTCGCTGACCGAGGCCGCCGCCGGCCAGGCCCTGGCGATGGGGGCGGACGCCCTCTATCTGGAGGTGGCCGAGGACAATGCGGCGGCCCTGGCGCTCTATGGACGGTGCGGGTTTCGCCGCGTCGGCCGTCGGCCCGGTTACTATGGCGGCCGCCCGAAGCCGGCCGATGCGCTCATCCTGCGCCGCGACCTGGACGGCGAGGATCGCGGTCCGGGGTGATCAGCAGCGGCGGATGCGCAGCACGTGCGGGCCATGTGCCTTGTCGGCCTCGACCGGGGTCATGCTGAGCAGATCGTGGCCTTCTTCCATCACCGCATTGGGGACGTTTTCCAGCGGCTCGACTCCTTGGAGCAGGATATCGGCGATTTCGCCGGGCCGCATTTTCTCCAACAGCAGGCGTGTCCGCACAAAGGTAAACGGACAGACCTCTTGTGTGATGTCCAGGTAGTAATCTGCGTCTCTTTGATGGCTCATTAAATTTCTCTTAGCCGGACGGGCATCGACATTGCAAAGTCATCTTCGGCGACATATACCGGGACAAAATTAGGGAGCCGCAGGAATGAGCAGCCAGACCCCGCAGAACGAATTGTTGTCGCTGACCACTCAGATCGTTTCGGCGCATGTTTCCAACAACACCGTCGCCCTTCCGGACCTCCCGAACCTGATCGCGCAAGTCTACAAGACGCTGTCCGGCGTTGGAACCGAAACGCCGCAGGCGCCCGAGCGCCCGCAGCCGGCGGTGCCGATCAAGAAATCCGTGACGCCGGAATACATCGTCTGTCTGGAGGACGGCAAGGAGCTGAAGATGCTCAAGCGGCATCTGAAGACCGCCTACGACATGACGCCCGAGGACTACCGCGAGCGCTGGGGCCTGCCGCAGGATTACCCCATGGTCGCCCCGAATTACGCCAAGCAGCGCAGCAAGTTGGCCAAGCAGATCGGCCTTGGCACCAAGGCCCGCCGCGGTCGCTGATCCCACCCAACAGCATCGACGCGGCACGGTCCGACGTCCTGGCATGATCGGCGCATTTGTGGTTCATGGTCGGATGGCCGCGCCCGGCGGCTGCCGAACAAATGCCACATTCCGGCCGCAAACGGAGTCGAGCAGATGCCCGAGCGGCTTCGCTCAACGCGCCTCGTCTGTTTCGTAGCCCGACCATCCGAGCGTCCCAGGGAGCTCGACAATGGCACAGCCGATGCCTGACGAAGGAGGGGCCTGGTGCATCCGCGCCGGTAATCTCGCGGTCCGCCTCGCGGTAAGCGAGGAGGAAATCCGGGCGGCGCAGCGCCTGCGATATCGGATCTTCTACCAGGAGATGGCGGCCCGGCCGACGCCGGAAATGGCGCTGGAAGGCCGCGATTTCGACGGCTATGACGACATCGCCGACCACCTTCTGGTGATCGATTCCACCGAGGGCGTCGTCGGCACCTATCGGTTGATCCGCCGCGAATCGGCTGCCCGTAAAGGGTCGTTCTACACCGCCGACGAATACGAGATCGGCAAGCTGATCGCCTATCCGGGCGAGGTGCTGGAGCTGGGGCGGTCCTGCGTCGACAAGACCTATCGCACCGGCTCGACCATGCAGCTCCTGTGGCGCGGCATCGCCACCTATGTGTACCACCACGACATCGAGATCATGTTCGGCTGCGCCAGCCTGCCGGGCGTCGATCCCGACGCCTTGGACCTGCCGCTGTCGTATCTCTACCACTACCATCTGGCGCCCCAGCACCTGCGCCCGATCGCCTTGCCGGAGCGCTATACCTCCATGCGACGGATCAGCGCCGACGACCTCGATCCGAAACAGGCGCTGGCCGCGCTGCCGCCGCTGATCAAGGGCTATCTGCGGCTCGGCGGCTTCGTCGGCGACGGGGCGGTGATCGACCACCAATTCCACACCACCGATGTCTGCGTGGTCGTCAAGACCGACCTGGTGACCCAGAAGTACCACCGGCACTACCAGCTCCAGGAGCGCCGGCCGGAACCCGCCAACGGACATCCTTGATCCCGCCGCGATTTCGCTTGCCGGCCGGGCCGGGCCCGGCTTTGCTGGCATGATCGTTGGCACCCTCCGCGCAGCCCGGGACCGTCAGATCGCCATGAACGCCAGCCTCCGGCATTGCACATGACCGGGTCGCGGACATTGGCCGCCGGCCGGTTGCTGGTCTACTTCCTGTTCACCTGCGCCGCGATCCCGTTGCAGATGGCCGCCCTGGCCACCCGGTCGCGCCTGGCGGAGCGCATACCCATGCTCTATCACCGGGCCTGCTGCCGGATTATGGGGCTCGACGTGTCGGTCTCCGGGACGTTGAACACCCGCCGGCCGACGCTGTTCATCAGCAATCATTCCTCCTATCTCGACATCATCGTGCTGGCGGCGCTGGTGCCGGGCTGCTTCGTCGCCAAATCCGAGGTGGCCGGCTGGCCATTCTTCGGCTTGCTCGCCAAGCTCCAGCGCACCGTCTTCGTCGACCGCCGGGCACGCAATGTCGGGGAGCATCAGGATCAGATCCGCGACCGCCTGGTGGCAGGCGACAACCTGATCCTGTTCCCCGAGGGCACCTCCAGCGACGGCAACCGCACCCTGCCGTTCAAGAGCGCGCTGTTCGCCACCGCCGGCGGCACCATCGGCGACCGTCCGATCACCGTCCAGCCGGTCTCGATCACCTGCACGTCGCTCGACGACATGCCGATCGGCCGCCGCTTCCGGCCGTTCTATTCCTGGTATGGCGACATGGACCTGCTGCCCCATCTCTGGGGCATGGCCGGGCTCGGGCGCATGACGGTGGCGGTCCGTTTCCACCCGACCACGACGCTGCCGGAGGCCGGGTCGCGCAAGGCGCTGGCCGCCCATTGCTGGAAGGTGGTCGCGCAGTCGGTGGAGGACGCCAATGCCGGTCGTATGCCGGTGCCGGCCCTGATCGATGCCGCCGCGCCGCCGGACGCGATGCCGGTCGCCGATTTGAATCCTTGATTTCGCGGCCAATTGGCCGAATCTGTAGGCGTTGTTGCCCGGGCGGAGTGGCCGCCGCGGGCTTTGTCGACTCGCGAACGGACCGGGCCCGTGGCCAAGAAACTCTATATTAAGACCTGGGGCTGCCAAATGAACGTCTACGACTCCGCACGGATGGCGGACGTTCTGGCGCCACTCGGCTATCGGCCGACACCGGTTCCGGACGACGCCGACATGGTGATCCTCAACACGTGCCACATCCGCGAAAAGGCGACCGAGAAGGTGTTTTCCGAGCTGGGCCGGCTGCGCGGCCTTAAGCGGGACGGCGACCGCGGCGCGATCGTGGCCGTCGCCGGCTGCGTCGCCCAGGCGGAAGGCGAGGAGATCCTGCGCCGCGCGCCCTATGTCGACATGGTGTTCGGGCCTCAGACCTATCACACCCTGCCGGAGATGGTGGCGCGCGCCGAGCGCGGCTCCGGCGGCGTGCTCAACACGGAATTCCCGGTCGTCTCGAAATTCGACAGCCTGCCGGAGGAGACCGCGAGCCGTGAGGTGTCCGCCTTCCTGTCGGTGCAGGAGGGCTGCGACAAGTTCTGCACCTTCTGTGTCGTGCCCTATACCCGCGGGGCGGAGTTCTCGCGGCCGGCGCGGCAGATCATTGACGAGGCCCGACGGCTGGTCGCCACCGGCGCCCGCGAGATCACCCTGCTCGGCCAGAACGTCAACGCCTTCCACGGCGAGGGGCCGGACGGCTCGGATTGGGGCCTGGGACGATTGGTCCGGGCGCTGGCGGAGATCGACGGGCTGGACCGCATCCGCTACACCACCTCGCATCCGCGCGACATGGATGACGAGCTCATCGCCGCCCATGGCGCGGTACCGCAGTTGATGCCCTTCCTGCACCTGCCGGTACAGAGCGGCTCCGACCGCATCCTGGCGGCCATGAACCGCAAGCATGGCGCCGATTCCTATCGCGCGGTCGTCGGCCGGCTGCGCGAGGCGCGCCCGGATTTGGCGCTGTCATCGGACTTCATCGTCGGCTTCCCCGGCGAGGGCGACCGGGACTTCGCCGACACGCTGCGGCTGGTCACCGAGATCGGCTATGCCCAGGCCTACAGCTTCAAATACAGCGCCCGGCCGGGCACGCCGGCCGCGTCCCTGGAGGACCAAGTGCCGGACGCGGTCAAATCCGAGCGCCTGGCAGCGCTGCAACAGCTTCTGAACGCCCAGCAGGTCGCCTTCAACGAGGCGGCGGTGGGCCGGACCCTGCCCGTGCTGTTCGACCGGCGCGGCCGCCGGGACGGCCAGATGCTCGGACGCACGCCCTTCATGCAATCCGTTCATACCAATGCCATGGATGCGCTGTATGGACAGATCGCGGATGTGACCATCGAAGCCGCTCACGCCAACAGCCTCGCCGGGCACCTCGTCGCGGACGGAACCGCGGCGCCGGCCGGCAGCAACCAGCACCCGGAAGGGGTTTGCGCTTGACCGCCATTCAGGACCGCAGCGTTGCGCTGACATTTGCCGACAACCGGCTTGTCCCTCTGCTCTACGGCGAACACGACTCCAACCTGGCCCGGATCGAGCACCAGCTCGGCGTCACCCTGTCCTCACGCGGCAACCGGGTGACGATCCGCGGTGACGACGCCGCCGCCCAGAAGGCGGTCGCGGTGCTCAACACGCTGTGGGAGCGGCTGGAGAAGGGCATGGTGGTCGGCGGCGCGGAAGTCGACGCGGTCGTCCATATCGCCTGCGCGCCGCCGGACGGCGGCAGCGCCGACGCCGCGCTGGAGAGCTTCAACCGGCCGGAGAACGGCATCCGCACCAAGATGCGGCTGATTACTCCGCGCACGGTCAACCAGGCCACCTATGTCGAGGCGCTGCGCCGCACCGAGCTGGTTCTGGGCCTGGGACCGGCCGGCACCGGCAAGACCTATCTGGCGGTCGCCCAGGCCGTCGCCATGCTGACAGAGGGCCGGGTCGACCGGATCATCCTGTCGCGGCCGGCGGTGGAGGCGGGCGAGCGGCTCGGCTTCCTGCCCGGCGACATGCGCGACAAGGTCGACCCCTATCTGCGGCCGCTCTACGACGCGCTGTTCGACATGCTGCCCGCCGAGCAGGTGACCAAGCATCTGGAGACCGGCGTTATCGAGGTGGCGCCGCTGGCCTTCATGCGCGGCCGCACCCTGTCGAACGCCTTCGTCATCCTGGACGAGGCGCAGAATACCACCGCCATGCAGATGCGCATGTTCCTCACTCGCCTGGGCGAGAACGGCTACATGGTGGTGACCGGTGATCCCAGCCAGATCGACCTGCCGGCCGGAACCCGGTCCGGCCTGCGCGACGCCATGGAGGTGCTGGACGGCATCAAGGGCGTGAGCATCGTGCGGCTGGACAAGCGCGACGTGGTCCGCCACCAGCTTGTGACCCGGATCGTCGACGCCTATGAGGCGTTCGACCGGGCCAAGGCCAAATCCGACAGCGAGCCGGCATCGTGACCTCCGCCGGGGCGGCCCCGCTGCAGCCGGAACCCGACGCCGTGCTGGCGATTGACATCGCCATGCCCGACGCGCGATGGGCCGCGGTCGATGCCGCGCTGGAACCGTCCGTGGATGCCGCCGTTCGGGCGGCGATCGGCCATGCCGGGCTGGAGGCGGCGGCCGCGGAGATCAGCGTCGTGCTGGGCGATGATGCCCTGGTCCGCCAGTTGAACCGGGATTATCGCGGCAAGGACAGCCCGACCAATGTCCTGTCCTTCGCCCTGACCGAGGGCGAGCCGGCGCCGGCCAGCGGGCCGGTCATGCTGGGCGATGTCGTCCTGGCCTTCGACACTGTGGCGCGCGAGGCACGGGAACAGTCGAAATCCGAGCGCAATCACGCATTGCATCTTGTAGTCCATGGCGTTCTACACCTTATGGGGTATGATCACGGTTCCGAGGCAGAAGCCCGGGTGATGGAGCGGATGGAGACACGGGTTCTGGCGGATCTGGATATCGCCGATCCCTATTTGGAAAGGCCACCGCCGGCGTAGATAACGCCCCACATACATGGCAGATACATCCTTCAGTAGATCGCCCCGTCAGAACGGGGCCGACGAAACACAGCAGTCACTCTCAGGGCTCTTCCGCACCTGGTTGCGCGCCTCTCTCCGTGGCAAGTCGGAGGCGAGCTGGCGCGACACCATCGAGGAGCTGATCGAGGAGACGCCGGGCGCCGAAGAGCCCCACGTTGCCGACCATGAGCGGACGCTGCTCACCAACATCTTCCGCTTCAAGGACCTGACGGCGATCGACGTGATGATCCCGCGCGTCGACATCGTCGCGGTGGAAGTGGAGACCCCGGTTGACGAGGTCCTGTCGCTGCTGTCCAAGCGTGCCCACAGCCGGCTGCCGGTCTATCGCGAGAGCCTCGACGAGATCGTCGGGATGCTCCACATCAAGGATTTGCTGGCCAGCCTGGCCAACGGCAACCGCCGTGGCATCCAGGAGCTGCTGCGCGACGTGCTGATCGTGGCGCCGTCGATGCCGGTGGTCGACCTGCTGCTGGAGATGCGCGAGACCCGGCAGCAGATGGCGCTGGTGGTGGACGAGTTCGGCGGCATCGACGGGCTGATCACCATCGAGGATCTGGTCGAGGAGATCGTCGGCGAGATCGAGGACGAGCACGATGTCGACGTCTCGCCGCAGATCGCCGAGCGCCCTGACGGCTCCTACCTGGCCGATGCCCGGCTGCCGATCGAGGAATTCGAGGAGGCCCTGTGCCCGGTCCTGGACGACGACCAGCGGGAGGATATCGACACGCTGGGCGGCCTCGTCTTCTCCATCGCCGGCCGCATCCCGGCCCGTGGCGAGCTGCTGCGCCACCCGATCGGCCTGGAATTCGAAGTCGTCGACGCCGACCCCCGCCGCATCCGCCGGCTGAGGGTCCGCCGGGTCGATCCGGACGCCCAGCCCGAAGGCGAGCGTGACGCAGGCTGACGCCGTCGCCGCGGCCAGCGGCAGCATCCCGGGCCGGCTGGCGGCCGTTTCCGCAACCCTTGCCGGCCTGACCGGTTGGCGGCGCCTGTTCGCGGCGGCCGGGTTCGGCGCGTTGGCGACGCTGTCCGCCCCGCCGGCCTATGCCGTGCCGGTGCTGCTGGTGGCATTTCCGGGACTGCTGTGGATCCTTGACGGGGTTCGCAGCCGGCGCGGCGCCTTCGCCGTCGGCTGGGCGTTCGGCTTCGGCTTCTTCGTACCCGGCCTGTATTGGATCGCCTTTGCCCTGACCGTCGATCTGGCCGCGTTCTTCTGGCTGATCCCCTTCGCCGTCGCCGGATTGCCGGCCGTGCTGGCGATCTTCACGGGGTTGGCGACACTGGCGCTCCACATGCTGCCCCTGGCCGGGCTGCCGCGGGTGCTGGGGTTCGCGGTGTTGTGGGGGCTGGCGGAATGGCTGCGCGGCCACCTGTTCACCGGCTTTCCCTGGCAGCTGGTCGGCTATGGCTGGGTAGCCTGGGCGCCGGTGCTGCAGAGCGTCTCGGTGATCGGCATCTATGGGCTGAGCCTTCTGACGGTGGCCGCGACCGCGCTGCCGGCGGCCCTGGTCGACCGCGCCGGCCTGGGCTGGTCCCGCTCCGGCATCGTCGCCGGCCTCGTCGCCATCCTGCTGTTCGGGGGTATGGCCGCCGCCGGCGCGGTGCGCCTCACCGAGCCGGCCGGCGAGGTCGCGGATGTGCGCCTGCGCCTGGTGCAGCCGAACATCGCCCAGGTCGACAAATGGAACCCGGAGCTGGCTTCGCAGCACTTTGCCCTGCACCTGGAGCTCAGCCGCCGCCTTGGCCCGCAACCGGTGACCCACATCATCTGGCCGGAAATGGCCGTTCCCTATGCCGTCGGCCACATCCCGGCGGTCCGCGACGAGATCGCCAAGGCGGCACCGCCTGGCGGGCTGATCATCACCGGGACCCCGCGGATCGTCGAAACGCCGCAACGGCAGATCTGGAACAGCCTGGCGGCGATCGACGACGCCGGCGCCGTCGTCGGGACCTTCGACAAGTTCCATCTGGTGCCGTTCGGCGAATACGTGCCGTTGCGGGGTATCCTGCCGATCGAGAAGATCACCCCCGGCCGCCTCGACTTCACCCCGGGTCCCGGCCCCCGTACCCTGTCGCTGCCCGGCCTGCCACCGGTCAGCCCGCTGATCTGCTACGAGGTGATCTTTCCAGGCAGGGTCACAACCCCGGAAGCCTATTACGGCCGACCGAAATGGCTGCTGAACCTGACCAACGATGCCTGGTATGGCGAGACCGCCGGGCCGTACCAGCACTTCGCCATGACCCGGACCCGGGCGGTGGAGGAGGGCATGCCGCTGGTCCGCGTCGCGACGACCGGGATCAGCGGCGTGGTCGACCCGTATGGCCGGGTTGTCGCCAGCCTGCCCCTGGGCGTTCAGGGGGTTGTCGACTCGCCGCTGCCCAACGCACTTGCGGAACCAACCCCCTTCGCCCGCTGGCGGAATGTCCCGTTCTGGGCTATTACACTTATGCTTGTGTCGGCGACGGCACTTCGGGGGCGTTTCGACCGCGGGTCGTGACAATTGCGACATACGCCGCAATTTTCGACCATGCATGGTAGCAGAATGCTACAAGTCATTCGATTTCAAAAGAAATTGCTTCCAGGGCACGCAATTTACTGGTCTGAATGGTTGAACACCCCTACAAATTAGGCGCCGTGAACCGCTTAACGCCGCGCTAGACGATGGAAACGAAAAGCGGGATAGACTTGAGAGGCTACAGGTGAACGAAACAACCAAAACGAAGAGGCCAGTTGGACGTCCGAAGATGGGCAAGCCCCATCCGATCGACGTGCATGTTGGCAGCCGGGTGCGGCTACGCCGCACTCTTCTGGGGATGAGTCAGGAGAAGCTGGGCGAGGCTATCGGTCTCACTTTCCAGCAGGTTCAGAAATACGAGCGGGGGGCAAACCGTATCGGCGCCAGCAGGCTGTTCGATCTGAGCCGGGTGCTGGACGTGCCGGTGTCGTTCTTCTTCGACGACGCGCCGGCCACCGACACCGCGCCGCGCCGCCTCGAGCTGAACGAGGAGGCGGCACCCTTCGAACCGGATCCGATGGCGAAACGCGAGACGCTGGAGCTGGTTCGGGCCTACTACCGGATCACCAATCCGGCGGTCCGCAAGCGGCTGTTCGAACTGACCAAGTCGATCGCCAACACCGGGCGGTTCTCTCTCTGATCGGACACGGCCGGCCCGCGCCGGCCGATCCTCGAAATCAACCAGACATTCCGGCTGCCGCGCGGCGGCCGGAGAGACTGTCCAGCCGGCGACTGGGGCGAAGCGCTATTGACCGGCTGGACGAACCTTGTCAGAAACCCCGATCGGTCGGCGGGCGCTGCATGCCTGGCCGGCCCTTCATGCCGACCCGGACCTCCGTTCCGGACTCACTGACAAGGGATCGACCGTGCCCAAGGGCAGCTATGTCTTCACCAGCGAATCCGTCGCGGAAGGCCATCCCGACAAGGTCTGCGACCGAATCTCCGACGCCATCGTCGACGCCTATCTGACCGCCGATCCCGAAGCGCGCGTCGCCGCCGAGACCCTCTGTACGACCAATCGAATCGTCATCGCCGGCGAGGTCCGCGGCCCCGCCAGCATCACCCATGCCATGCTGGAGGAGCTGGCCCGCCACGCGGTGCGCGACATCGGCTATGAGCAGGACGGGTTCCACTGGAAGACCGCCGAGGTCGATGTCCACCTGCACCAGCAGTCGCCCGACATCGCCGTCGGCGTGGATTCCGCCGGCAACAAGGACGAGGGCGCCGGCGACCAGGGCATCATGTTCGGCTATGCCTGCCGCGAGACCAAGGCGCTGATGCCGGCCCCGATCCACCTCTCGCACTCGATCCTGAAGAGCCTGGCCGAGGCGCGCCATTCCGGCGCCCAGCCGATGCTGGGCCCGGACGCCAAGAGCCAGGTCACCCTGCGCTATGAGGACGGCCGGCCGGTTCGCGCCGAATCCATCGTCGTCTCGACCCAGACGACCGAGGACATCCCCATCGAGGACATCCGGGAGATCGTGCGGCCGCACGTGGTCAACGTGCTGCCCGAGGACTGGATGTGCGAGGAGGAGCAGTTCTATGTCAATCCGACCGGCCGCTTCGTGATCGGCGGGCCGGACGGCGATGCCGGGCTGACCGGTCGCAAGATCATCGTCGACACCTATGGCGGTGCTGCCCCCCATGGCGGCGGCGCCTTCTCCGGCAAGGACCCGACCAAGGTCGACCGTTCCGCCGCCTATGCCGCGCGCTACCTGGCCAAGAACGTTGTCGCCGCCGGGCTCGCCGAGCGCTGCACCATCCAGCTCAGCTACGCCATCGGCGTGTCGCACCCGCTCTCGGTCTATATCGACACCCATGGCACCGGCAATGTAGACGAGGACGCCCTGTCCCGGACCCTGCAGCAGCTGGTCGACCTGACCCCGCGGGGCATCCGCACCCATCTCCACCTCAATCGGCCGATCTATGCCCGGACCTCGGCCTACGGCCATTTCGGCCGGGCGCCGGAGGCCGATGGCGGCTTCTCCTGGGAGAACACCGATCTGGTCGAGCCGCTGAAATCCGCCCACGGGTGAGCGGGCGCGACGGGAGTCGGGACGGCGACCCGCCGATCCGGTCCTTCGGCCGCCGACACGGGCGCAAGCTGCGCGCCGGCCGGCGTGACCTGCTCGACCGGCTGCTTCCCGACATCGCGGTGCCGATCCCGGATGGCGGCCGGCAAATCGACCTGGAGCGCCTGTTCGCGCAGCCGATGGACGCCTATTGGCTGGAGATCGGCTTCGGCGGCGGCGAGCACCTGGCGCTGCAGGCGGAGCGGCATCCGCGGATCGGCATGATCGGCTGCGAGCCCTTCGTCAACGGCGTCGCCAGCCTGCTGCGCCGGATCGACGAGGGCGGGCTGGACAACATCCGCATCCATGCCGACGACGCGCGGCCCCTGATCGACAGCCTGCCCGACGCCGCCATCGCCCGCTGCTTCCTGCTGTTTCCCGACCCCTGGCCCAAGGCGCGGCACCATCGCCGCCGGTTCGTCCAGCCCGCGACCCTGGATGCGCTGGCCCGGGTGCTGGCCGATGACGCGGAATTCCGCCTGGCCAGCGACGATGCCGGGCTGATCGACTGGATGCTGTTCCACCTGCGCCGTCATCCGGCATTCCGATGGACCGCGCAGCGCGCCGCGGATTGGCGGACCCGGCCCGGGGACTGGCCGGAGACCCGTTACGAATCGAAAGCGCTGCACGGCCGGCCTTGCTATCTGGCGGCGCGGCGCCTCCGCCGCTGACACCGATTTGCGAAGGCCGGCGGACCGGCCGCTAAGTCGCCGAATTCCGGCGAAAATGGTTGCCTGCGAAAGCGGAATGACTATATTGCGCAGCGAACATCCCATACGGTGTGCCGCATGTCTGGCGATGCCGGTAGAAGGGTGGGCCCTGGGCCCGCCTTTTTTGTTCCCGATCAAAGGCTTGAGCCGGGGGCTTGGGATTGACACTTAAACGCAGCGGAAGGCTGGGTGAGAATGGATCTATCTGCGCGGGTCGCAGAGATCGTGGCGCCGTCAATTGCGGCGATGGGATACGAGCTGGTGCGCGTGCAGCTGATGGGCGGCCGTGCGCCGGTGCTGCAGGTCATGGCCGAGCGGACCGATCGCGCCGGCATGACCGTCGACGATTGTGCCGAGATCAGCCGCGCGGTGTCCGCCCTGCTGGACGTGGAAGACCCGATCGACGGTGCCTACTCGCTGGAGGTGTCGTCGCCCGGCATCGACCGGCCCCTGGTGGCGCTGAAGGATTACGAACGCTTCGCCGGCCACAAGGCGAAGGTCGAGACACGGGTGCCGATCGATGGCCGCAAGCGCTTTCGCGGTGCGGTGGCCGGCATCGAGGGCGAGCAGGTGCGCCTGGACCTGGACGATGACGGCAGCGTGCTGCTGCCCTTCGACCAGATCAGCCGCGCCAAGCTGATCATTACCGATGAATTGCTGACCGCGGCCGCCGCTGAACAGCGCGCCGCGGGCTGAACGGACGAGAAGAGGTTAGACAGTCGGCGTCATGGAACTGTTGCAAGTTGCCGAGGCGGTAGCCCGCGAGAAAAGCATCGAGCGCGATGAGGTCCTTGTCGCGATGGAGCAGGCCATCCAGAAGGCCGGCCGCTCGAAATACGGGCTGGAGCACGACATCCGGGCCCATATCGACCGCAAGTCGGGCGATATCGAGCTGAAGCGCTTCATCGAGGTGGCCGATCCGGTCGAGGACGAGGCGACCCAGATCACCCTGGAAGAGGCCAAGCACCGCGACAAGGCGCTGGAGGTCGGCGACTTCATCATCGAGCCGCTGCCGCCGATCGATTTCGGCCGCATCGCCGCCCAGACCGCCAAGCAGGTGATCGTCCAGAAGGTCCGCGAGGCCGAGCGCCGGCGCCAGTACGAGGAGTACAAGGACCGGGTCGGCGAGATCGTCAACGGGCTGGTCAAGCGGGTCGAATACGGCAACGTCACCGTCGATCTGGGCCGGGCCGAGGCGATCATGCGCCGCGACGAGCTGCTGCCGCGCGAGCACTTCAAGGTCGGCGACCGGGTGCGCGCCTATATCTACGATGTGCGCGAGGAGCCGCGCGGGCCGCAGATCTTCCTGTCGCGCAGCCATCCGCAATTCATGGCCAAGCTGTTCGCCATGGAGGTGCCGGAGATCTATGACGGCATCATCGACATCAAGGCGGTCGCCCGCGACCCGGGCAGCCGGGCCAAGATCGGCGTCATCTCCCATGACAGCTCGATCGACCCGGTCGGCGCCTGCGTCGGCATGCGCGGCAGCCGCGTCCAAGCGGTGGTCGGCGAGCTGCAGGGCGAGAAGATCGACATCATCCCGTGGTCGCCGGATCCCGCCACCTTCGTGGTGAACGCCCTGGCCCCGGCCGAGGTGACCAAGGTGGTGCTGGACGACGAGCAGTCGCGGATCGAGGTGGTGGTCCCGGACGAGCAGCTCTCGCTGGCCATCGGCCGCCGCGGCCAGAACGTCCGGCTGGCCTCCATGCTGTCCGGCTGGGAGATCGACATCCTGACCGAGGCAGAAGAGTCCGAGCGCCGGTCGGAAGAGTTCCGCCAGCGCAGTCAGCTCTTCATGGACGCGCTGGATGTCGACGACGTGATCGCCCATCTGCTGGTCGCCGAGGGCTTCGCCCGCCTGGAGGAGATCGCCTTCATCGCCCTGGAGGAGCTGACCGCCATCGAGGGCTTCGACGAAGACATCGCCCACGAGCTGCAGCAGCGTGCCATCGGCTATCTGGAGGAGCTCGGCCGGATCAACACCGAGAAGGCCCGCGAGCTCGGCGTCGCCGACGACGTGGCGGCGATCGAGCTGCTGTCGCCGGAGATGCTGGTGAAGCTCGGCGAGCAGGGGGTCAAGACCCTGGACGATCTGGGCGATCTGGCCAGCGACGAGCTGATCGAGATCGTCGGCGCCGACGCCATGAGCGAGGACACAGCCAACGACGTCATCATGGCGGCGCGGGCGCATTGGTTCGACGATGAGGAGCCGGCGGACGAGCCGGCCGCCGAGGCGTCGGAAGCGGAAGAAGAGGCCGGCGAACAGCCGGTCGCCGGAGAGTAGAGGGGCACGCGACCGTATGATGACGGGACCCGGCACCGCACCGAATTCCGGATCGACGACCGCACCGCGGTCGTCGGGGCCGGCGCGGCGCTGCCTGGTGACCCGGGCGGTCAAGCCCAAGGAGACGATGATCCGGTTCGTGGTCGGACCGGACGACACCGTGACCCCGGATCTGGCGGGGCGGCTGCCGGGGCGCGGATTGTGGGTGTCGGCACGGCGCGAAGCGCTTGAACAGGCGGTCGCGAAGCGGCAGTTTGCCCGGGCCGCGAAGCGCGCCGTGACGGTGCCGGACGGCCTGGTCGACCAGGTCGAGGCGATGCTCGTGCGCCGCTGCATCGAGCTGCTGGGTCTGGCCCGGCGGGCCGGGCTGGCGGTGGCTGGCTATGAGAAGACCCGCGCGGCGCTGCGGTCGGGGGACGCGGCGGTGTTGCTGGCGGCGTCGGACGGCGCCGCCGACGGACGGGGCAAGCTGCGCGCCCTGGGATCCGGCGTGCCGGTCTTCGATCTGCTGGACGCGACGCAGATCGGCGGCGCGTTCGGTCGCGACCATGCGGTGCATGCCGCGCTGACGGCCGGGGGGCTGGCCGACCGGTTGCGGGGAGAGTTGGAGCGATTGGCGGGGGTCCGCGGCAATGGGGCCGCGGCGGACAACGAAACGAAGACGGCGCGACGCCGTCGGCCGACACGGCATTGATGCGGGTGCGCTGAGAACAGAATGACCGAAAGCAAAGACCAGGACCGCAAGACGACCTTGAGCCTGAGTGGCCGGGGCAAGCTGGAAATGCGCAAGGGGCTCGACACGAGCCATGTGCGCCAGAGCTTCTCCCATGGCCGCACCAAGACGGTGCAGGTGGAGGTCCGGCGGAAGAAGCTGGCGCTTGAGCACGCGCCGGCCGCCGATGCCGGCGATCAGCGCGCCGGCACGCCCGATGGCGCCGCCACCACCGTCCGCGGCCGGGCCCGCGCCACCCGCACCCTGACGAAGGCGGAGCGGGAGGCCCGCGAGCGCGCCCTGCGATCGGCCCTGCGCGAGGAGGAAGCGCGCCGGGTCCAGGAGCCGGCGACGCCGCCGCCCGCCGTCGAGGACGTGGTCGAAGCCCCGGCGCCGGAGCCCGAGCCCGAGCCGCTGGACGCCGAGACCCTGCGCCAGCGCGAGCTGGACGAGCTGCGCAAGATCGAGGAAGACGAGCGCCGCAAGGCCGAGGACGAACAGCAGCGCCTGGAAGAGGTGGAGCGCCAGCGCCGCGAGGCCGAGACCAAGCGCCGCGAGGCGGAAAAGGCCGACGAGGACGAGCGCCGCAAGGTCGCCGACCGGACCGCACGGGCCGCCGTCGCCAAGGTCGGCGCCACCACCACCACGCCGGAGGAGCCGGACACGAGCCGCAGCCGCAAGCCGGGCCGTGTCGCCGAACCGCGGCGCCCGGCCGGCCGGGGACGCGGCGACCAGCGCCGGCGCGGCGGCAAGCTGACCGTCAGCCAGGCGCTGACCGGCGGCGATACCGAGCGGACGCGCAGCCTGGCCGCGGTCCGCCGCGCCCGCCAGAAGGAGCGCCGCGACGAGAGCCAGCAGCCACAGGAGAAGATCATCCGCGACGTCGTCATCCCAGAGGTCATCACGGTGCAGGAGCTGGCCAACCGCATGGCCGAGCGCGGCGCCGACGTGATCAAGACGCTGATGAAGATGGGCGTCATGGCGACCATCAACCAGACCATCGACGCCGACACCGCCGAGCTGGTGGTGGGCGAGTTCGGCCACCGCCTGAAGCGCGTCGCCGAATCCGACGTCGAGATCGGCCTGACCGGTTCGGAGGACAAGGACTCCGACCTGCAGGCACGACCGCCGGTGGTGACCGTGATGGGCCATGTCGACCACGGCAAGACCTCGCTGCTGGACGCCCTGCGCGAGACCGATGTGGCCAGCCGCGAGGCCGGCGGCATCACCCAGCATATCGGCGCCTATCAGGTGAAGCTGCAGTCCGGCGACCGGATCACCTTCATCGACACGCCGGGCCACGCCGCCTTCACCGAGATGCGCGCGCGCGGCGCCAACACCACCGACCTGGTGGTCCTGGTGGTCGCCGCCGACGATGCGGTGATGCCGCAGACCATCGAGGCGATCCGCCACGCCAAGGCGGCCGAGGTGCCGATCATCGTGGCGATCAACAAGTGCGACCTGCCGGACGCCAACCCGCAGAAGGTCCGCGACGGCCTGCTGCAGCACGAGATCGTGGTCGAGGATGTCGGCGGCGACGTGCTGGCGGTCGAGGTCTCCGCCAAGACCAAGGCCGGCCTGGACAAGCTGGAAGAGGCGATCCTGCTGCAGGCCGAGCTGCTGGAGCTGAAGGCCAATCCGGACCGCACCGGCGAGGGCGTGGTCATCGAGGCCAAGCTGGAGCGCGGCCGCGGCTCGGTCGCGACGGTGCTGGTCCAGCGCGGCACCATCAATGTCGGCGACATCTTCGTCACCGGCAGCGAATGGGGCCGGGTGCGGGCGCTGATCAACGACCGCGGCGAGCAGGTCGAGAGCGCCGAGCCGTCCCTGCCGATCGAGGTGTTGGGCCTGAACGGCACGCCGCTGGCCGGCGACGACTTCGTCATCGTCGACAGCGAGGCACGGGCGCGCGAGATCGCCGAGTTCCGCAGCCGCAAGAAGCGCGAGGCGACCCAGGTCGCCAGCGGCCGCGGCTCGCTGGAGCAGATGTTCTCGCAGATCCAGGCCGGCGAGACCAAGGAGCTGCCGGTGGTCCTGAAGGGCGACGTGCAGGGCTCCGTGGAGGCCATCGCCTCCAACCTGGAGAAGCTGGCCGGCGACAATGAGGAGGTGAAGGTCCGCGTCCTGCACTCCGCGGTCGGCGGCATCAACGAGAGCGACATCACCCTGGCGGCAGCCACCGGCGCCATGATCATCGGCTTCAACGTGCGCGCCAACCCGCAGGCGCGGGAGATGGCGCGGCGCGACGGGCTGGAGATCCGCTATTACAGCGTGATCTACGACGTGATCGATGATGTGAAGGGCGCCCTCACGGGCATGCTGGCCCCGTCCCTGCGCGAGCGCTTCATCGGCAATGCCGAGATCCGCGAGGTATTCAACATCACCAAGGTCGGCAAGGTGGCCGGCTGCATGGTCACCGAGGGCATCGTCAAGCGTGGTGCCGGGGTGCGCCTGCTGCGCGACAACGTGGTGATCCACGAGGGCAAGCTGAAGACTCTCAAGCGCTTCAAGGACGAAGTGAAGGAAGTGCGCGAGAGCTACGAATGCGGCATGGCCTTCGAGAACTACGACGACATCAAGATCGGCGACTTCATCGAAGCGTTCGAGACCGAGGAAGTGGCGCGGGCGCTCTAGGGGCGCCTGCCGCCGGCCCCCTAATGCGGCGGCCGGCGATCGACGGGAAAGCGAGATCAGCGTGAGCAAAGGCCGGGCCGAGCGGGCGCCGTCGCAGCGGCAGTTGCGGGTGGGCGAGGAGATGCGCCATACCCTGTCGGCCATCCTGTCGCGCGGCGACCTGCGCGATCCGGACCTCCAGGACGTGTCGATCACGGTGGGCGAGGTCCGCGTCAGCCACGATCTGCGCAATGCCACCGCCTTCGTGCTGCCGCTCGGCGGCCGTGACGGAGAGGTGGTGCTGGCGGCGCTGCGCCGGGCCGCGCCCTACATCCGCGGCCAACTCGGCCGGGCCATGCGGCTGAAATTCACCCCGACGCTCAGCTTCCAATACGACGGCAGCTTCGACCACGCCGAACACATCGCCAGCCTGCTGGAAGAGGCGGCCCGGCCCAAGGCCGAGGCGGCCGAGGACGGCGATGGGCAGTAAGAAACGCGGGCAGCCGGTGCATGGCTGGCTGGTGATCGACAAGCCGGTCGGCATGACCTCGACCCAGGTGGTCGGCCGCACCCGGCGCCTGCTGAACGCCGCAAAGGCCGGCCATGGCGGCACCCTGGACCCGAATGCGACGGGCATCCTGCCGATCGCCTTCGGCGAGGCGACCAAGACCGTCGCCTACGCCATGGACGGCCGGAAGACCTATGCCTTCACGGTGCGCTGGGGCGAGGCGCGCGACACCGACGACATCGAGGGCGAGATCACCGAGACCAGCGATGTGCGGCCCGACCGGGCGGCCATCGAGGCGGTGCTGCCGGACTTCACCGGCGTGATCGACCAGGTGCCGCCGCGGTATTCCGCCATCAAGGTCGACGGGGCGCGATCCTACGATCTTGCCCGCGCCGGCGAGGACGTCGCGCTGGCGCCGCGCCCGGTGCGGATCGACAGCCTGCGCCTGGCGGACATGCCCGACGCCGATCACGCGGTGTTCGAGGCGGAATGCGGCAAGGGCGCCTATATCCGGGCGCTGGCCCGGGACATGGCCCGCGCCCTGGGCACGGTGGGGCATCTGACCGCGATTCGGCGGCTCTCCGTGGGTCCTTTTTCGCTCGAGGATGCAATAACACTTGAACAATTGACCGCATTGGCGGAAAAGACCGCCGCGGAAAGCGCTCTGCTTCCTGTCGAGACCCCGCTGGACGACATCCCGGCTGTGGCCCTGACGGAAACGGAAGCGCAGCGGATGCGGTGTGGCCACTGCGTCGCCCTGTTGCGTCGGTCCGACCGGGACCGGCTCGACCGGCTGGGGCGGGAGGCGACATCGGCGGAAACCGGTTCCGGCGAGCCTGTCGTTCTGGCCGTGCTGCGATCGCCCGAAGGCGACCGGCCGGTGGCGCTGGCCCGTCTGGACGGGGCCGAACTGCATCCGGTGCGCGTTCTCAATCTCTAGATTTGGAGTACTCGATGTCGATCACTCAGGAACGTAAGCAGGAATTGATGACCGAGCACGCCCGTACCGAGGGCGATACCGGTTCCCCCGAGGTCCAGGTCGCCGTGCTCTCCGAGCGCATCGGCAATCTGACCGAGCATCTGAAGACCCATAAGCATGATTTCCACTCCCGCCGCGGCCTGCTGATGATGGTCGGCCGCCGGCGTCGGCTGCTGGACTATCTGAAACGCAAGGACCAGAGCCGTTACGAGGACATCGTCAAACAGCTCGGGCTGCGGCGCTGACCGCACGAGGCGCGGCCCATGGGCTCGCCCGACCGAATGCATCACCGGACACGGCCGATCCGCGGCCGGTCCGTCCACAAAACGATGACGCTGCGTGCGCCGTCGGCCGAACCCGGCCGGCGGCTGTCGGCGTTTGAGCGCGGTTAGGCTCGCGACGCGGGCCGAACGCAACACCAAGGAGCACCGGATAGAGCTCCGACCCGACTGCCCAATCCGGGGCAGGGGTGTCCGATGGAAGGAAAAGTGAATGTTTAACCTGTACCGAAAAGAGATCGACTGGGGCGGCCGCAAGCTGGTCCTGGAAACCGGCAAGGTCGCCCGCCAGGCCGACGGCGCTGTGATGGCGACCTATGGCGAGACCGTCGTGCTGTGCACCGCGGTGGGCCAGCGGACGCCGAAGCCGGGAATCGATTTCTTCCCCCTGACCGTGAACTATCAGGAAAAGACCTTCGCCGCCGGCAAGATTCCCGGCGGCTTCTTCAAGCGCGAGGGCCGGCCCAGCGAGAAGGAAACCCTGACCTCGCGGCTGATCGACCGGCCCATCCGGCCGCTCTTCGCCAAGGGCTACAAGAACGAGACCCAGGTCATCTGCACCGTGCTGAGCCATGATCTGGAGAACGACCCCGACATCGTCGCAATGGTGGGCGCCTCCGCCGCGCTGACGATTTCCGGCCTGCCCTTCCTGGGACCGATCGGCGGTGCCCGGGTCGGCCATATCGGTGGCGAGTACGTGCTGAACCCGCAGCTCGACGAGATGAGCAATTCCAGCCTGGACCTGGTGGTCGCCGGCACCCAGGAGGGCGTGCTGATGGTCGAGTCGGAGGCCGGCGAGCTGTCCGAGGAGGTCATGCTGGGCGCCGTTTCCTTCGGCCACAAATCCATGCAGCCGGTGATCGACGCGATCATCGAGCTGGCGGAGATGTGCGCCAAGGAGCCCTGGGACGTGCCGGAGCCGGCTCCCGAGGTCGAGGCCCTGCGCGAGCAGCTGGCCGCCAGCGTCAGCGACGAGCTGCGCGAGGCCTACAAGATCGTCAAGAAGCAGGACCGGGTCGAGGCCGTCGCCGCCGCCAAGGCGAAGGCGGTGGAATTCCTGGACGAGGACGAGCCGGCGGCGGCCGCCGCACCGGGCATCCTGAAGGGCCTGGAGAGCGACATCGTGCGCGGCAACATCCTGGAGACGGGACAGCGCATCGACGGCCGCGACACCAAGACCGTCCGGCCGATCTCCGCCGAGGTGAAGGTGCTCGGCCGCTCACACGGCTCCGCCCTGTTCACCCGCGGCGAGACCCAGGCGCTGGTGGTTGCCACGCTCGGCACCGGCTCAGACGAGCAGATCGTGGACGCGCTCGAAGGCGAGTACCGCGAACACTTCATGCTGCACTACAACTTCCCGCCATACTCCGTTGGTGAAGCAAGCTTCTTGCGCTCGCCCGGGCGTCGGGAGATCGGGCATGGCAAGCTCGCCTGGCGGGCCATCCACCCGCTGCTGCCCAGCAAGGAGGATTTCCCGTACACGATCCGGCTGGTCTCCGAGATCACCGAGTCGAACGGCTCCTCCTCCATGGCGACCGTGTGCGGCACCAGCCTGGCGCTGATGGATGCCGGCGTGCCGCTGTCGCGGCCGGTGGCCGGCATCGCCATGGGTCTGATCAAGGAAGGTGACCAGTTCGCCGTCCTGTCGGACATCCTGGGCGACGAGGACCATCTCGGCGACATGGACTTCAAGGTCGCAGGCACCGAAGAGGGCATCACTTCGCTGCAGATGGACATCAAGATCACCTCGATCACCGAGGAGATCATGCAGGTCGCCCTAGGCCAGGCCCGCGACGGCCGGCTGCACATCCTGGGCGAGATGGCCAAGGCGCTCGGCACCGCCCGCAGCGAGGTCAACCAGAACGCCCCGCGCATCACGGTGATCTCGATCCCGAAGGACAAGATCCGCGAGGTGATCGGCACCGGCGGCAAGGTGATCCGCGAGATCTGCGAGACCACCGGCGCCAAGGTCGACATCGAGGATGACGGCACCATCAAGGTCGCGGCGGTGGACGCCGAGGCCAGCCAGGCCGCGATCGACTGGATCAAGTCGATTGTCGCCGAGCCGGAGGTCGGCGTGATCTACACCGGCAAGGTGGTGAAGCTGATGGATTTCGGCGCCTTCGTGAACTTCCTCGGCAGCAAGGACGGCCTCGTCCACATCTCCGAGCTGAAGCCGGAGCGGGTCGGCAAAGTCAGCGACGTGGTCAAGCTGGGCGATTCCGTGAAGGTCAAGGTGTTGGGCTTCGACGATCGCGGCAAGGTCAAGCTGTCCATGAAGGCGGTCGATCAAGAGACGGGCGAGGACCTGAAGCAGGCCGGATAAGGTCACGGGTCATTCTGGGAGACGGAAGGGCGGCCACGAGGGCCGCCCTTCTTGTTTTTCAAGCCGCTACGGACCGCATTCCTGCCCCAAAGCATCGCTTCGATACGATTGCTTAAGGGACTTCACCGGATGATGGCAGCGCTGCAAAAGTCTCTTCGGTGCGGGAGGCACAACCCGTGAAATCGCGTTCGATAGTCCTGGCCGGGGCGCTGGTTCTTGCCGCCTGTGCGGATCCCGCGCCGCCGCCGGTGCTGACGCCGGCGGTCGAGCGTCCGGCGACGTTCGACGCCTGGAAGACCGCTTTCCGGGCCGACGCGGTGGAGAACGGCATCTTTCCCGGCGTGGTCGATCTCGCCTTCGACGGCGTCACCCTCAACGACACGGTGCTGCAGCGCGACCGCCGCCAGCCGGAGCTGACCCAGACCGTCTGGGCCTATCTCGGCGGCGCGGTCTCGGAATCCCGAATCGTCCGGGGGCGCCGCCATATGGCCGAGCACCGCGCTCTGCTGCAGGCGATCGAGCGAGAGTTCGGCGTGCCGCGGCAGATCCTGGTGGCGATCTGGGGCATGGAGACCGATTACGGCGCCACTTTCGGCGGATTCGACGTGGTCGAGGCGCTCTCGACCCTGGCCTATGACAGCCGCCGCGAGGCGTTCGCCCGACGCGAGCTGCTGGCGGCACTCTCGATCCTGCAGAACGGCGACGTGGCGCTGGGCGGGCTGGAAGGGTCCTGGGCCGGCGCCATGGGCCATACCCAGTTCATCCCGTCCACCTACCTGAACCGCGCCCTGGATCATGACGGCGACGGGCGGCGGGACATCTGGAACAGCCTGCCGGACGTCTTCGCCTCGACCAGCAACTACCTGATCGAGGCGGGCTGGCGCCCCGGCGAGCCCTGGGGCGAGGAGGTGGTGCTGCCGCCGGATTTCGACTGGCGGCTGGCCGATCTCGACGCAAGGCGGGCCGACACCGCGCGACCGATGGCGGTGTGGCGGGCCATGGGAATCCGCCGGCCCGACGGCACCCTGCCGGGGCCGAGCGACCGGCTGGCGGCGCTCCTGCTTCCGGCCGGTCATACCGGACCGGCCTTCCTGGTGCAGGCCAATTTCCGGGCCATCCTGGACTACAACAACTCCACCAAATACGCCCTTGCGGTCGGGCATTTGGCCGACCGGATCGCCGGCGGCGGAGCGTTCCGCGGCACTTGGCCGGTGGACGAGCCGGCCTTCACCCGGACGGAGAGCCTGGAGCTGCAGCAATTGCTGGCCGATCTGGGCTACGAGACCGGCCCCATCGACGGCATCGTCGGGCCACTGACGCGGACCGCGGTGCGCGGCTTCCAGCGCGATGTGGGCCGCCCGGCCGACGGCTTCCCCACCCAGGCGCTGATGGATCAGCTCCGCAGCACCCACGCCGTCCTGCGCCGCCAATACAAGCCGGCGGCGGCGGGCTGAGCCGCGGGTCCAACCCGCCGTCATCCAACATTGCGTCGTCCCCGGGCTCGACCCGGGGACCCATGGTGTCTCGGATCGCACTTCCTTGGCATGGCCTGGGCTGGCGGATGGATGGGTCCCCGGGTCGAGCCCGGGGACGACGTTGATAGGGAAGGGCAGCAGCCCGACGCTAGGCCAGCCGGAAGACCTCGATGCCCTCCTGGCGGCCGCGCACCGCCTGACTGCCGCAGGGTTCCGGGTCGAAACCGTCGCCGAGCATGTCCCTGGTGGCGCCGCTGACCAGGATCGTGATCTCGTCGCCGCCGCCGATTTCCTTGCCGAGCTGTTCCAGCCGGTTGCCGGTGTTCACCGCGTCGCCGACGATGGTGTAGTTCATCCGCCCCGGCGCGCCGATATTGCCGACCACAACGGGCCCGGTATGGATGCCGATGCGCATTCGCACTCGCGGGTGGCCCTCCGCGGCCCGCCGGTCGTTGTCGACACCGACCGCCGCGGCCATGGCCAGGGCGGCGCGACAGGCGCGTTCGGCATGATCGGGCTGGCGGTCCGGCGCCCCCCAGAAGGCCATGACGGAATCGCCGATGAACTTGTCGATGGTGCCGCCCTCCGCCTCGATGCAGGCGGCCAGCAGCGCGAAATGGTGGTTCAGGAAATCCGCCGTGGCCGCCGCCGGCATGCCTTCCGAGGCGCTGGTGAACCCGCCGATATCGGTGAACAGCAGGGTCAACTCGCGTTCCACGGAGCGCACGTCCTCATCGTGCTGCTTGGCCATGAGACGCCGAACCAGGGTGCGCGGCACATAGGTCTCGAACCACTTCAGCCCGGCCAGCATGCGATTGAACGCATTGGCCTGATCGTCGAGCTCGGTGAAGACGCTGCCCGGCAGGCGCTCGGTCTTGGAGAATTCCAGCCCGGCGATACGCGACGCCTGGTTGGCCAGCCGGATCACCGGCCGGGCGATGCGCTTGCCCATGAAGATCCCGGCCAGGACCGCCAGGATCAGCAGCACCAGGCCTGCAAGGGCGGAATGCGCCACCCGCTCCAACTCCTCGTTGACGCTGGCCTCGGGAAAGCGGATGCCGAGCACAAGGGGCTGGCTGCCATAGCCTTCGATGCGGCGGTACAGCATCACCTGTTCGTTGCCGTCGAGATTGATGTAGGCGGCCACCACGTTGTCACGGTCCTCGACGACCGTCTTCTCGCCCTGTGTCCACAAGGCGACGAGCAGGGGATCGCCGATATCGAACAAAGTCGGGAGGCGCTTTTCGTCGGACAGTTCGGCGAAGCCGATCTCCATGTTGGGATGGGCCAGCACCTGGTTGTCGCCATAGAGGATGAACGGCACCGCGCCCTCGACTCCGCCATCCAGATCGGCCAGGAAGCGAGTCAGTTCGGCGGTAGACACGACCGCTGCGATCCCGCCGACCGGGCGGTCTGGCGGGCGCAGCGGAAAACGCAGGTTTAGTGCCGAGCCCTGGCGTTCGTCGATATGGATGATCTGGCCCCAGAAGGCCTCGGTCTTGCCCTGCAGGCTTTCAGCGAACTCCGCCTCTTCGCCCGGAGAATCCAGCGCATCGGGGATTCGCACCACCCGGCCGTCGGGAAAGCGGGCAACGGCGATCTTGGTATCCCTGCCATCCCAATACACCATGCCCAGAACCTGCGGCGCGGCACCCATCGACGCCGTCATGGCCGTTTCCAACTGCTCGGCATCCCTTGGACTGACCGACCGGTCGCGGATCATGCGGGCGAGGTGGGTCACCTGGTCCTCGGCGGGGTCGAGGTGATTCCGCAGTTGCGATTCCGCCAACTCCAGCAGCAGTTCCGCCTTGTCGCCGAGCAGGCCGAGCGTGTTCTTCTGATTGGCGGTGATGCTGAGCGCCAGGACCAGCAGGATGGCCACGAACAGCAGACCGCCGATTCCCGTGGCCAGCGTAACCGACAGCGAGATATGGCGCGGCACCGGCAGCACCCCCAGCACGCGCCGAGACGATGCAAGCCGTTCCGCCTGATCGACGGCCAAGGCGGGTCCCCGGCCTAGCCGGCCGGTCGCGACAGCATGCGCCCCAGGGGCCGGCCGCCGAACAGGTGCACATGCAGGTGTGGCACCTCCTGATGGCCGTCACCGCCGCAATTCGACAGGATGCGGTAGCCGTCCTCGGCGATGCCAAGCTCCCGGGCCAGGTCGCCGGCGGCGCGGAACAGGGCCGCGATCTCGGCATCGCCGGCATTGGCGGTGAAATCGTCCATCGAGACGTAGGCGCCCTTGGGGATCACCAGCACATGGGTCGGCGCCAGCGGGTTGATGTCCCGGAAGGCCAGCACGTGCTCGTTTTCCAGGACCTTGTCGCAGGGGATCTCGCCGCGCAGGATCTTGGCGAAGATGTTCTCCGGATCGTATGCCATTCCGCTCCCTTTCCGGATTGCCCGTGTCGCCTAGTCCTTCAGCCAGGCCTTCTTCTCGTCGATGCCGCCGGCATCGCCGAAGCGCATCTCCAGCGTACCCCAGACATCGGCGGCCTTGACCTTGGAATCCGCCCACAGCACCAGCAGGTGGTACAGCAGGTCGGCGCTTTCCTCAGTCAGCGCCTTCTTGTCGCCGCGCACCGCCTCGATCAGCGTTTCGACGGCTTCCTCGCCAACCTTCTGGGCGATCTTCTCGGTCCCACGGGAGAACAGCTTGGCGGTATAGCTCTTTTCGGGGTCCGCGTCCCGGCGCGAGGCGATCACCTCGTAGAGCCGATCCAGGACCTTCGCATTGCACTTGTCGTTAGTCATCCAATCCTCGCATCGGGATCCCGGCATCGGCCATCCGGCGTTTCGCCTCGGCCACGGAATAGGTCCCGAAATGAAAGATCGAGGCAGCCAATACGGCGGTCGCATGCCCGTCGCGGATGCCCTCGACCAGATGATCCAGCGTGCCGACGCCGCCCGACGCGATCACCGGTACCGGCACCGCATCGGCCACCGCGCGGGTCAGCGCGATATCGAAGCCGTCGCCGGTCCCGTCGCGGTCCATCGATGTCAGCAGGATCTCGCCGGCGCCCAGCACCGCCATGCGGCGGCACCAGCCGACCGCGTCGATGCCTGTGGCGTTGCGCCCGCCATGGGTGAACACCTCCCATTTCTCGTCGCCGGTCTGTTTCGCGTCGACGGCGACGACGATGCACTGGGTGCCGAACTTCTCCGCCGCCTCGCGCACGAAATCCGGGCGGTGCACGGCCGCGGTGTTGATCGACACCTTGTCGGCGCCGGCCAGAAGCAGCTTGCGGATATCCTCCACCTGACGGACGCCGCCGCCGACGGTCAGCGGCATGAAGACCTCCTCGGCGGTGCGCTGCACCACGTCGTAGAGAATCGACCGATCCTCGTGCGAGGCGGTGATGTCGAGGAAGCACAATTCGTCCGCCCCGGCCGCGTCATAGAGCCGCGCCTGTTCCACCGGATCGCCGGCGTCGACCAGGTCGACGAAGTTGACGCCCTTGACCACCCGGCCGTCCTTGACGTCCAGGCAGGGGATGACGCGCATCTTCAGCATGGCGCGGCCTCGCCGGCCAGCAGGGCCAACGCTTCGGTCGGATCGATGCGGCCGTCATAGAGGGCCCGGCCGCTGATCACGCCGGAGATGCCGGCATGTTCGACCGCCTTCAGGGCGGCGAGGTCGTGCAGCGACCGCACGCCGCCCGACGCGATGACCGGCGTTGTCAGGGCGGAGGCGAGCTTCACGGTCGACTCGACATTCGGGCCGGCCATGGCGCCGTCCCGGTCGATGTCGGTGAAGATGATGGCCGCGACGCCGCAATCCTCGAACTTCAGGGCCAGGTCCAGCGCCGTCATGGTGCTGGTCTCCGCCCAGCCCTCGACGGCGACCATGCCGCCGCGGGCATCGATGCCGACAGCGATCTGCCCGGGAAACAAATCGCAGGCCTCGCGAACCAGGGGCGGGTTCTTCAGCGCCACGGTGCCCAGCACCACGCGGCTGACGCCGCTCTCAAGCCAATGGCTCACGGTCTCGATGCTGCGGATCCCGCCGCCGAGCTGCACCGGCAGATCGGTCGCCTCGATGATCCGGTCGACGGCCTCGGCGTTGACCGGCTTGCCGGCGAAGGCCCCGTTCAGATCGACCACATGGATCCAGCGGAAGCCGGAGACGGCGAACTGACGTGCCTGGTCGGCCGGATCGTCATTGAAGACGGTCGCCGCCTCCATGTCGCCGCGCAGCAGGCGCACACAGGCGCCGTCCTTCAGATCGATGGCCGGGTACAGGATCACGACGAACCCGCACGGCCATTGATCTGCTTGTAGAAATACTGGCCCGCCAGGGTATGGCCGCCGACCCGGGCGTAGACCGGGTTGGTGCCCCAATGGGTGAAGCCGAGCGCCAGGTAGAGCTGGATCGCCGCCTTTTGGCTCTCCCGCACGTCAAGCTGCAGGATCTCGAAGCCGTCGGCGCGGGCTTCTTCCTCGACCGCCTCGACGATCTCCCGCGCCAGGCCGTGACCGCGGCCCCAGGGCGCGACGAAGAAGGTGGTCAGGGAGGCGGCGAAGCGCTGCGCCTCATTGTTCGGCGGCGGCCGCACCAGCTGGGCCGAACCGGCGATCACCCCGTCCAGCCGGCCGACGAACAGGGAGCGGCCGGGCACCGTCTGCACGCCGCGCCAATAGCGCTCCATCACCTCGCGCTCCGGCGGGTCGACCCAGCCGAATCCGCCACCGTCGAGGATCGCCAGCTCGGCGGCATCGCACAGATCGTGCAAATCCGCCCCGCGGAAGCGCTTGAGCTGCTCGACCGAGGTCACCGGAGGAGGGGCGTTCTGGTTCATGGCGTCCATTTCAGGAAATTCGAAATCAGCCGCAGACCGGCGGACTGGCTCTTCTCGGGATGGAACTGGGTTCCGACGATATTATCACGGCCAACAATGGCCGGCAGGGGGCCGCCATAGTCGGCCGTTGCGAGGATTTGGGCCGGGTCGTCGGGGATGATCCGGTAGGAGTGCACGAAATAGGTCTCCGCGCCCTCCGACAGGCCGTCCAGCACCGGGTGGCCGGAGTCCAGGACCACGAGGTCGTTCCAGCCCATATGGGGGATCTTCAGGCCCGGATCGGCCGGGGTCAGCGGCACCACCTCGCCGGGGATCCAGCCGAAGCCCGGCGTGTCGCGATGTTCGCGGCCGACCGACGCCATCAGCTGCATGCCCACGCAGATTCCCAGGAAGGGCCGGCCGGCGCCGATGGCGAATTCCTCAAGCGTCGCGGTCATGCCGGGCAGGGCGGAGAGGCCGGCCTTGCAGTCCGCGAAGGCGCCGACACCGGGCAGCACGACGCGGTCGGCGGTCCGCACCTGTTCCGGCGCACTGGTCACCAGGATGTCGACGGACAGCCCCAGTTCCCGCGCCGCCCGCTCGAACGCCTTGGCGGCGGAGCGGAGGTTGCCGGAGCCGTAGTCGATAATTGCGACGGACGAGGTCGGGGCCATGGAACGTCCAAAAATCTCGGTACAGGGTCGAGTTGCGAAGCCAGGGTGCCGGTATCACCGGTCAATGGCCGCCGATGGTCCCCTTGGTGGAGGGCACCGCGCCCGACTGTCGCGGGTCGATCGCCACGGCGCGCCGCAGGGCCTGCGCCAGCGCCTTGAAGCAGCTTTCGATCCTGTGGTGGTTGTTGGTTCCGTATAGGCATTCCACGTGCAGGGTCAAGCCGGAAGCCTGCGCGAAGGCCTGGAACCACTCCCGGAACAGCTCGGTGTCCATCTCGCCGAGCTTGTCGCGGGTGAACTCCACCCGCCAGATCAGATAGGGCCGTCCGGAGATGTCGAGCGCAACCCGGCTCAGCGTCTCGTCCATCGGCACCGTCGCCTCGCCGAACCGGCAGATGCCGGTGCGGTCGCCGAGCGCCTTGGCCACCGCCTGTCCGAGCACGATGCCGCTGTCCTCGGTGGTGTGGTGGTAGTCCACATGCAGGTCCCCCTCGGCGTTCAGCTTGATGTCGATCAGGCTGTGCCGGGAGAGCTGCTCCAGCATGTGGTCCAGGAAGCCGATTCCGGTGCTGACATCGTATTTGCCGCTGCCGTCCAGCACCACGGAGGCCGTGATCTTGGTCTCCTTGGTGGTGCGATCGGCACGGCCCTTGCGCAGGACGGGAGGCGGGTTGGTATCCATGCGCGGGGTTGTATCAGGAAGCCCTCCGGGCTGCCAGCGGCAAGGCGCAGCACCGGCCGTTGCCGAAAACGCTAACCGGGCACTCCGGACGCATCGATCCGGCTCTGCGACATCAGCCAGGCGTGCATCGTCGCGACCGGTCCGGCGTTGCGCGGTTGCCGGGGCGTCACAACGTGGAACCCGATCTCGCTCCTGATCGTGATGTCCAGCGGCCGGCAGAGCCGGCCCGCCGCCAGATCGTCCTCCACCATCGGGTCGCTGGCCAGGGCGACCCCCTGGCCGGCCAGGGCGGCGTCGATGGCCAACGACGTCTGGCTGAACTTGAGCGCCCGGGAGACCGGTTGAGGGCGGCCGCCGCAGGCGGTCTCGAGGAAGACCGGCCAGAGCCCGTGTGTGTCGTGCAGCAGCACGTGATGGGCGAGGTCCTCGGGGTTGCGGATCGGATGCTCGCCGGCCTGCAGCGTCGGGCTGCACACCGGAAAGAACGCGAAGGGGAAAAGGAGTTCGGAACTCAGCCCCGGGCCGAATGGCGGCCGGCCCTGACGGATTGCAATGTCCACCCCGTCGCTCTGGAAATTCGCCAGGCCCTGGGAGGCGACGACCCGCACATCCAGTTCGGGATTGCAGTCGGTGAACTGGCCCAGCCGGGGCACGAGCCACTTTGTGGCGAAGGATGGCGTGACGCTGATCGTCAGCACTGCCTGGCGCGGGCGAAGGTCGTCGGTCGCATCCGCGATCAGCCGAAGCGCGCGCTGCACGGGCGCAAGGTATTTCCGCCCGTCCTCCGTCAACGCCAACCCGCGGGGAAGCCGGTCGAACAGGCGGACCCTGAGATCGGCCTCCAGCCCGCGCACCTGCTGCGCGACGGCGCCCTGGGTGACGCCGATCTCTTCGGCCGCAAGCCGGAAATTGAGGTGGCGTCCGGCCGCCTCGAACGCCGTGAGCGCCTTCAATGGCGGAAAGCGGGACAGCGGATCGCTCCCTGAGGCAGTAGATTTTCTACAGGCATAGGCCGCGAATTCTGATTAGTCAACGCGGCCGCGTGCGGGGAAGATCATGGTGAACCTCGCCGCCAGCCTGAATTGGGAGAGCCAGACATGACATCGGGAAAAGTCGCCATCATCACCGCCGGCGGAAGTGGAATGGGCGCGGGCGCCGCGCGCCGGCTGGCGGCGGATGGGTTCCACGTCGCGATCCTCTCCTCCTCGGGCAAGGGCGAGGCCCTGGCCAACGAGCTTGGCGGCATCGGGGTCACCGGGTCGAACCAGTCGAATGACGATCTGAAGCGCCTGGTGGACCAGACGACCGACACATGGGGGAGGGTCGACGTGCTGGTGAACAGCGCCGGGCACGGGCCACGGGCGCCGGTGCTCGAGCTGACCGACGAGGACTGGCACACCGGCATGGACGTCTATTTCCTGAGCGCGGTACGCCCGACCCGGCTGGTGACGCCGATCATGCAGCAGCAGAAATCCGGGTCGATCATCAACATCTCGACCTTCGCGGCCTTTGAGCCGGACCCGGTCTTCCCGACCTCCGGCGTGTTCCGCGCCGGGCTCGCAGCCTTCGCGAAGCTGTTCTCCGACGCTCACGCGGCCGACAATATCCGCATGAACAACGTGCTGCCGGGCTTCATCGACAGCCTGCCCGAGAAGCCGCAGTTCCGGGAGCGCATCCCGATGGGGCGCTATGGCAAGACCGAGGAGATCGCCGCTCTGATCGCCTTCCTGGCGTCCGACGGCGGCGGCTACATCACCGGCCAGAACATCCGCGCCGATGGTGGCATCACCCGCGCCGTATAGCCGACCGGCACTCCGGCGGCCGCGGCCCTAGCGTTCCGGCCCGGATTCCAGATCGGTCTTCAGCCGATCCAGCATTTCCACTGCGTGGGCGGCGTAGGGGCCGATCCAGCGGTCGTGGATATGCTTGATCGGGAGCGGATTGAGGTGGTTCCACCGTTCGCGCCCCTTACGCCGCGCGATCACCAGATCGGCGTCTTCCAGGACCCTCAGATGCTGCATCACCGTGCAGCGGTCGAGTGCCGGAAAAGACGCGCAAAGCGCGCCCGTGGTCTGCGGACGGTCCTTCAACGCATCGAGAATTGCGCGACGGGTCGGGGCGGACAGGGCCTTGAAAATCCGGTCGGTACCGTCGTCGGTTGACATGTTATGATTTTATAACATAATGGCCTGAGCAACAAGGAGGACGGCCATGGAATTGAAGTTCACGGTGTCCGGTCGGATCGCCAAACCCGTGGCCGAAGTCTTCGAGGCCGTCGTCAATCCCGAGGCGTTGTCCCGCTACTTCACCACCGGTGGCGCCAAGGGGCGGATGGAGACCGGCGTGACGGTCTATTGGGATTTCCATGATGTCCCCGGCGAGTTTCCGGTCGAGGTGGTGGAAGTGGAAACCAACCGGCGGATCGTGTTCCGGTGGGCTGCCGACGATGACACCGCGCCGGAGGGCTACGACACGACGGTGACCATGGAGTTCGAAGCCCTGGAGGATGGCCGGACCCTGGTCACGATCTCCGAGGAAGGCTGGCGCCAGACGGAGGGGGGCCTCAAGGCGTCCTACGGCAATTGCAACGGCTGGATGCAGGTGCTCTGCTCGCTCAAGGCCTATCTCGAGCACGGCATCATTCTGCGCGACGGGATGTACGCATAGGGGCCGAGAATGCGGCCCGGCCGGAACAACCGGTCCGATGGCAGCGGTACGCGCGCGGTATGGGAGACGGCGCCTCCGTCCGGCCAGCGACGGTCAGAGTCTGAGCGACAGATTCCGGGTCAGCGTCCGCAGTCCCATGCTCTCATAGAAGGCGATGGCATCGGTGTTGAACTCGAAGACGCGTAGCTCGATCGACTGCGCGTCATGCGACCTCGCCCAGTCCATTGCGTGCTCCATGAGCAGCCGTCCGATACCGCGCCGTTGCCAGCCCTCCTCGACGGCCAGCGCATCGACGATCATCGTTCGTGATGGATGGTGGGCGACGTCTTCGGGACGCGTGAGAAGCCGCACCTTGATCAGGCCGATCAACGCATCTTCATGGTCGACGCCGAACAGCCAGGTATCCGGTTGGCCGAGCATGGAGAGGAATTCCGCCTCCGTCCGTTTCGCCTCTTCCGGCGGCTTCATCAGGTGAGGAAGCCCCTGATAATGGAGTGCATCCACCTGTTCCGCGATGGCCAGAAAGCCCGCACAGTCCCCCGGCTGGAGCATTTTGACGGTAAAATGCGAGGCGGCGGCGGTCATCGTCGTGGCTTTCGTGGCATCGGATGAACTGTAATGGGCGGAGAAGCGTTGTTGAATGCTACCGCGACAGAATCTCCGCAGACCTGCCGGCAGTCTTGACGCTACGCCAAGGACGCCCACATACCGGAGGTCGAATTTGCGACATCTCCCTACTCCTGGAAGCCTATGAGCAGCACAGACGCATCCCATTGGCGGGGCACCACGGTCCTTGCGGTCCGCAAGGGCGGCCGTGTGGTCGTCGCCGGAGACGGCCAGGTGACCGCCGGCAACACGGTGGTCAAGGGGTCGGCCCGCAAGGTGCGGCAACTGGCCGGCGGCAAGGTCATCGCCGGTTTCGCCGGGGCCACCGCGGACGCCTTCGCCCTGTTCGAGCGGCTGGAGGCCAAGCTGGAGCAGCACCCGGGCCAACTCACCCGCGCCTGCGTGGAACTGGCCAAGGATTGGCGCACCGACCGCTATCTGCGCCGGCTGGAAGCCATGATGGCGGTGTGTGACAAATCCGCATCACTCTTGCTGAGCGGCACCGGCGACGTGCTGGAACCCGATGACGGGCTGATCTCGATCGGCTCCGGCGGGCCCTTCGCGCTGGCCGCCGCCCGGGCCCTGATCGACCGCGACGACATGGACGCCGAGGCGATCGCCCGCCGGGCGCTGGGGATCGCCGCCGATATCTGCATCTACACCAACAACAACCTCGTCGTCGAAAGCCTGGACACCGAATGACCTCCTTTTCCCCCCGCGAGATCGTCTCCGAGCTCGACCGCGACATCGTCGGGCAGGAAGACGCCAAGCGCGCCGTCGCCGTGGCGCTGCGCAACCGCTGGCGCCGCCAGCAGCTGCCGGAAGACATGCGCGACGAGGTCCTGCCCAAGAACATCCTGATGATCGGCCCCACCGGCGTCGGCAAGACCGAGATAGCCCGCCGGCTGGCCAAGCTGGCCGAGGCGCCGTTCCTCAAGGTCGAGGCGACCAAGTTCACCGAGGTCGGCTATGTCGGCCGGGATGTGGAGCAGATCGTCCGCGACCTGGTGGAGATCGCCATCACCATGACCCGCGAGCGGCTGCGCCGGCAGGTCAAGGCCAAGGCCGAGCTGGCGGCCGAGGACCGGGTGATCGACGCCCTGGTCGGCGACCGGGCGACCCAGGAGACGCGCCAGAAGTTCCGCAAGATGCTGCGCGAGGGCCAGCTGGCGGACAAGGAGATCGAGATCCAGGTCCAGGAATCCGGCGCCGGCCAGCTGCCGACCTTCGACATTCCCGGCATGCCGGGCGCCCAGATGGGCATGATCAATCTCAACGAGATCCTCGGCAAGGCGCTGGGCGGCCGCACCACGCCGCGCAAGATGACCGTCGAGGAGAGCTACGACTATCTGATCGCCGAGGAATCCGACAAGCTGCTGGACCAGGAGCGGGTGGTCGCCGAGGCCATCGAGGCGGTCGAGCAGAACGGCATCGTGTTCCTGGACGAAATCGACAAGATCACCGCCCGCTCTGAACGCATGGGCGCCGATGTCAGCCGCGAGGGCGTGCAGCGCGACCTGCTGCCGCTGATCGAGGGCACCCAGGTCACCACCAAGCACGGCACGGTGCGCACCGACTTCATCCTGTTCATCGCATCCGGCGCCTTCCACCTGGCCAAGCCGTCGGACCTGCTGCCCGAGCTGCAGGGCCGGCTGCCGATCCGGGTCGAGCTGGCGGCGCTGAGCCGCGACGATTTCCGCCGCATCCTCACCGAGCCCGAGCACAGCCTGGTCAAGCAGTACAAGGCGCTGCTGGAGACCGAGGAGGTGACCCTGGACTTCACCGAGGACGCCATCGACGAGCTCGCCTCCCTGGCGGCGGAGATCAATTCCACGGTGGAGAATATCGGCGCCCGCCGGCTGCACACGGTGATGGAGAAGCTGCTGGACGAGATCAGCTTCACCGCCAGCGACCGCAGCGGCGAATCGATCACCATCGATGCCGACTACGTGCGCGAGCGGGTCACCGAGCTGGCCAAGAACGCCGATCTGAGCAAGTTTATTCTGTAGCGCCGGCACCGGCCAAACCACACCGTCATTGCGAGGAGCCGCAGGCGACGCGGCAATCCACTGCGAGCCGAGAGAGTGGATCGCCGCGCTTCGCTCGCGATGACGGGCTGGAAGGAACCGCCCTTAGGTCCCCGACTTCTTCATCGCCGCCGTCACCGCCGCATCGGTCGCGTCGATCCATTCCTGTGTGCGCAGGGTGCCGGAGCAGTGGGAGAAATCCAGCCGCTGGGGCGGGTCCGAGGCCATGGCCATGGAGCCGCCCAGCACCTCGCGGCGGGTGAACTGGTCGCGGATGAAGGTCTTCCAGCGCTCGACCGGCTCGATCTCGATCATCTTCTCGGCGATGTCCCGGAACGTGGCGTTCTGATCCGGGCCCTGGATGATGGCCAGGATAATCAGCGACGTCATGTGCTTGCCGACCCGGAACAGGGTCTCGGCCTGATCATATTGTTCCGGCTTGTGGTAGTCCTCGAAGATGTCGGCGAGGATGTCGTAGACAGCGCCGGTGAAGACCTGGGAAATTTCGTGGACCTGGTTCGACACCTCGCTGAGTTTCAGGTCGTTGTCGGCGTTGCGCAGGCCGAGGTCGTGGCCGAGCAGGGCGCCGCCGAACTGTTCGGCGACCGCCGGGAAGAAGGTCTTGCGGTGTAGGTCGCCCTTGGATTCGGCGATGATCGCCTCGACCTGGTCCATCTGGGCCAGCATGGTCAGGATGGCGGTCAGGTCGCCAAAGGATTCGTGCAGGCCGCCGGTCTGGGCCCGCCAGCTGCCCCAATAGCCCGGGCGCAGCGCGTCCAGGATGGCGTGCCCGGCCTCATGGGCGACGATGTCGAAGGAGCGGTTGGTGAAGACCAGCGGCCGCGACTCGTCGTTTTCCGGATGGAAATAGAAGAAGCGCAGTGCCCGTTCGCCGCGGCTGTAATAGGCGTTGGCGTCCATGCCGGCGCGCGGATAGACCGCGATCGGCGCTGACGGGCCCCATTGCCAGGAGAACTCGGTGGTCACGCCGGTGCGGTTCAGGGCCCGTTTGAACATCGTCAGCACCTGCCGGACGACTGTGAAGGTGTGGACGGCGTCGAACTCCAACGGGTTTTCCTGCGGCGCGAACAGGAAGTCGCGGTCGTCATTGGTCGGCAGCACGTCCGGCATGCCACGGATTACGATCTCCGGATCGGCCGGGCCGGCCTCTATGTCCGTGGGGATATAGGCAGTGCGGATACCAGGGCTGGTGACCGAGGGATCCTGCTTCCAGATCTTCACCTTGCTGCCGGCCATCGCGTGTCTCCTATGGCGACGGGCGGCAGGGCGGGCCGCTGCATCACCGGTTGGGATCGAGCGGCATTCCAGTAGGTGAGGGTGGCAGGCCCCTCCGTCAAGCGTCAGGCGGCGTCGCTGACGGCGCGGTCGGGGGCGGGCCAGGCCCAGATGGTGATCGGCTGGGCGCGGCCGCGGAGGGTCTGGTCGGGCAGGGCGACGAAGCCGTCCAGGGCCGGGTCTCCGCCGGCCGCCCGCGCCGCCGCGACGATCGTGTCGGAGGCGGCGATGGTCGCGCCGCAGGTCCGGGTGAACGCTTCCAGCCGGCTGGCCACGTTGACCGTGTCGCCGGCAACGGTGAACTGGAATTGCCGCGTCCCGCCGAGCGCGCCGACCAGGACCTGGCCGAAATGCAGCCCGATGCCGATGTGGACCGGTGGCAGCGCGGCCGCCGCGCGCTCACGGTTCCAGGCGGCGACGTCGTCCGCGAGGGCGCGGGAGGCCTTCAACGCACCGATGGCATCCTGCGGGCCCGGTTCGGGCACGCCAAAGCTGGCCATAGCGCCGTCGCCCTGGAATTTGTCCAGCGTGCCGCCTTCGGCAAACACCGCCTGCTCGACCCGGGCCAGGAATTCGCGCAGCAGGGCCATGGAGTCCTGCGGCGACAGGCCTTCGCTCAGCGCGGTGAAGCCGACGATGTCGACGAACATCACCGCCGCGTCCTGGGTCCGGTCCAGCGCGAAGGGCCGGTCGCTGTCGGCGAGGGAGTCCGCCACCGATTGCGGCACATAGCGGGCCAGATTGCCGCGCTGGCGCTCCGCCGCGGTCCGGGAGCGGCGTTCGGCGATGGCGCCGGTCAATGTGAACCAGCCGACATTCAGGGCGATCGCCAGCACCGGGTAGAGGAAGGTCAGCCAGACCCCGAACCAGGTGAAGGCCGCGAAGGCCACCAGGCACCACAACCCCAACAGCACCGTCACTGCCAGCCGGGCTGGCATCGGGGCAAGCCGCGCCGTGAGGAATGCCGAGCCCAGCCCGGCCACGACAATGGCCAGGACGTCCAGGACAATCGTCCAGGCGCGTTGCACGATGAACCGGTCATGCAGGATGTTGTCGATCACCGTCGCGTGGTGCTCGGCGCTGGCGAGGGTCCGAGTGTAGGGGGTCATGAAGGTGTTGCCGACACCGACCGCGCTGGCGCCGATCACCACGATCCGGTCGGTGAAGGTCCCTGCCGGAATGCGGCCCTCGATCAGGTCGACCAGGGAATGGTTCTCGAAGCTGCCCGCCGGGCCGTAATGGTTCACCGGAAGCCGCATGCGGCTGGCCGTCGGCACCAGGCGGTCGCCGATCATCACGCTGTCGCCCAGGCGCAGCGTCACCGCGTCGCGGCCCAGCCCGAGATAGAGCCGCACGGCCTCGATCGGCAGCGAGGGGAAGAAGCCGTCCCGGTAGGCGATGACCGGATGCTCGTAGCGGGCCGAGCCGTCATCGTCCAGCACCAGGTTGACATGCGCCGTCGCCGCCGCCTCCGCCAGCGTCGGCAAGGGCGCCAGCACGCCCGCCGGCTCCGCCAGCGCCGGGCGATAGCCGGCCGGGACCCGGGACAGCCGGTAGGCAGACCGCGCGACCGCCTCGGGCATCTCGGTGCCGGACACATCGGCCGCGGCGAAGCGGAAGGCATAGGGCAGGATCACCGCATTGGCATCGGCGATCGCCTTTGCCAGCGCCCGGTCGGGATCCTCGATCGCCAACAAGGCGTCGATGCGCGGCGCCAGCGCCGGGACCTGGGCGATCAGCAGTTCCCGCGCCGCTAGGATCGAGACCTCGCCTTCCGCGGGCACGCTGGGTTCCGGCTCGGTGAACAGCAGGTCGAACGCGATGACCCGGGCGCCGTCCTCGGCCAAGGCCGCCACCGCCATGGCCAGCAGGTGCCTTGGCATCGGCCAGCGGCCCAGAGACACCATGGATCGGTCGTCGATGGTCAACAGCACCGTCTCCGGCCCTGGGGCAATGGCGCCGCGCAGGGCGAACCGCCAATCCAGGGTCTGGGCCTCCACGGACCGCATGACCGGCGTCCGCCCGACCGTCACGTAGACCAGGATGGTCAGCAGGGTCAGCGCCACCGCCGCCAGGATGGCGGCCAGCCCGGATGTTCGGCCGGTGCTCATGGTGCCTTACGGGATCTGTGTCCGGGCAAGGGCCGCGTCGCGGCGGGCGGCGGGCCAGGCCGCGGGCACAGTCGGAGGCGTATCGCCCTCCACGTCAGTCCCCAGGCCCGGGGTCAGCAGCACCGATCCGCCGGTCCGTGCCGTCACGGCGACCTCTCCATCCATGACGAACACCGCGCTTCGGTCCGGCCCGGCCTCCACCAGCCAGTCCGTCGATCGGGCCGAGGCGATCGCCGATTGCGTCTCGATGTCGAAGGATTGCCGTGGGCCGACGCTCAGGACGGTCGCCCGGACGATGCCGTAGAGCAACGACACCGCGTTGCTGATCGGATTTCCGCCGGCATCGGACACCTGCTCCGTCAGCGCGATGTCCGTCTCCGCGCCGATCGCCAGCACACTGCGGTCGGCCAGCTCGATGCGGATGCGCGAGTCCGACCCGGTGATCACGCGATCGCCTTCGAAGATCGGCGCGCCCAGGCGCAAGGCCGCCGGTTCCGCGCCGCGCAGCACGGTGACGCTGCCGAACTGCTGCACGACGGTTCCGATCCGGGCCGGGCCTTGGCCCCAGGCGGGCGATGAAAGGCTGAAGAAGACGGCGAACAGCAGTGTGCCGAGCCGCGAGATGGGCGTCGTCATGGCGAATGGACCGCAGGTTTCCGCGCGCTTCTTGAAGTCCCTTCTACAGACAACCGGGCAAATCGGCCAGGATTTGGGCAGGCGCAACCCGCGCCCGGTCGAAACGCGCTTTCGGAAATCAACCATTGCGGAAGGCGGATTGGCCGGGCTTACTGCCCAATCTTCGGCGCGACGGGACAAGACGGCGGACACATGCCGCAGGCAAACGGGTTGGAAACGGCGCCCCAACAACTCCTGAAAAGGCTGACTCCGGCCCTGGAGGCGGTGTTCGCCGGCCAGGAAGCGGACTGGCCGGACTTCCGGGCACGGCTGGATGCGACGTTTCCGCGGCTGCTGACCGAGCTCGACGCGCTCTACGGGGCCGATCCCCGCTTCGACCAGCAGCTCGAGGCGATCCTGCTGACCGCCGCGCGCGGCTGGCGTGACCGGCCGCCGGACCTGAAGGCGAGGGACGCCGCCGCCACCGAGGGCGACCCCTGGTTCACATCCCATCGGGAGATCGGCGCGGTCTGCTATGTCGACCTGTTTGCCGAGAATCTGGCCGGCATGCGGGGCCATATCGACTATCTGCGCGATTTGGGGGTCAGCTACCTGCATCTCATGCCGCTGCTGAAGGCGCGGGCCGGAGAAAATGATGGCGGCTACGCTGTCTCGGACTATCGCGCCGTGGAGCCCCGGCTGGGCACCATGGCGGAGCTGGAGCGGCTGGCGGAGGCGTTGCACGAGGCCGGCATCCGGCTGTGCCTGGATTTCGTCATCAACCACACTGCCGACGACCATGTCTGGGCCCAGGCGGCCAAGGCCGGCGACCGCGACAAGCAGGCCTATTACCGGATGTTCGACGATCGGGCCGACACCGAGCGCTACAGCCGGATGCTGCGGGAGATCTTCCCGGATCGCGGCGGCGATCCGTTCCAATGGGTGCCGGAGCTCAAGAAATGGGTCTGGAGCACCTTCTACCACTATCAATGGGACCTGAATTTCGACAATCCGGCGCTGTTCCGGCAGATGCTGGCCGAGATGCTGTTCCTGGCCAATCGCGGGGTCGACGTCCTGCGGCTGGATGCGGTGCCGTTCATCGGCAAGCGGGCCGGCACGAACTGCGAGAACCAACCCGAGGCGCACCGCCTGGTGCGCGCCTTCAACGCCCTGGCGGCGATCGCGGCACCGGGCCTGGCGTTCAAATCCGAGGCCATCGTGCATCCGGACGAGGTGGCGCGCTATGTCGGGCCCGACGAGGCCCAGCTCAGCTATTTTCCGGCGCTGATGGTATTGCTGTGGGAAGCGTTGGCGTCACGGGACACGCGGCTGCTGCGCCACACGCTGATCAAGCGGTTCCCGTTGCCGGCCGGCAGCGCCTGGATCACCTATCTGCGCGGCCATGACGACATCGGCTGGGGCTTCGCCGACGAGGACGCGGAGGAGATGTATATCGAGGGCGGCGAACACCGGAAGTTCCTGAACGCCTTCTTTACCGGCCGCTTCGCCTACAGCTTTGCCCGCGGGCTGCCGTTCCAGGAGAACCCCCGCACCGGCGATTGCCGCATCAGCGGCACCACGGCCAGCCTGGCCGGGCTGGAATCGGCGCTGGAGACGGACGATCCGGCGGCGGTCGACATGGCGGTGCGCCGCATCCTGATGCTGCACGGGATCATCATGACCATCGGCGGTGTCCCGCTGCTCTATCTCGGCGACGAGGTGGCCCAGCTCAACGACCACGAATACCTGAAGGACGCCGCCAAGCGGCACGACAATCGCTGGGTGCACCGGCCGGCGACCGACTGGCCGGACCGGGCGCTGCAGATGGACGATCCGGACAGCCCGGCCAGCAACGTCTTTGCCGGGATCCGCCGCCTGGTGGCGTTGCGCAAGTCCCATCCGGTGTTCGGCGGCCAGGAGATGGAGATCCTGCCGCTGGCCAATGCCCATGTCTTCGCCTTCCGGCGCGGCGGCGACGCGGCGCCGGTCGCCGTGCTGGCCAACATGAACGACCATGTGGAGCGGGTCGGCGATTGGGGGCTGGTGGCGCTGCTGGGTCCGTCGCCGTGGACCGACCTGGTCAGTGGCGAGTCCGTCAGCTTCGACGATGAGGGGCTGTTGCTGGAGCCCTACCAGTTCCTATGCCTGAGCAGTAAAGGCAAATAGCCGGCCACTGCCAATTCCGTCATTGCGAGGAGCCGGAGGCGACGCGGCAATCCACTCTCTCGGCAGACAGTGGATTGCGTCGCCTTCGGCTCGCAATGACGGTGAACGGGCGAGGCCTTACGGGTTGACCGACGGCCAGACGGAGTCGGCCTGGGCGATGAAGCCCGGAATGTCCTGCTCCCAGCGGCGCTGGATGCGGGTGCTGAAGTTCAGGTAGAGCTTGCCGTCGACGATGTCCCAGACCTCCGGGTCGCCATTGGCCTTGTACGAACGGGCGGCGGCCCAGGCGCAATAGCCGTCATATTGCGGGGCGTAGGCCTCCGGATTGGCGGCGAAGGTGTCGCGGTTGGCGGCGCTGGCGAATTGCCAGGTGGCGCCGTTCCACTCATAGGAATACTGCGAGTCGCCGCGGATGGCGTCGTTGGACTCGAAATATCCGACGGCATCGTAACCGCCAAGCGCCAACCCGCCGATCAGGTTCGGCGAGCCGGCCTGGGCGCTCTGCCAGGACAGCAGCGTGGCGGCGGTGAGCGCCAGGAAAACGCCGATCCGGGCCAGGACACGGCGGTCGAACGCGAGGGTGTTCATGATCGGATGCCTTCGGAAGCGGATGCGATGAGGAGAAGATAGGTCGGCGGCCGATCACCGCCCAATAACGCTTGCGCCAGCGGCCGGTGATCGGCGCTTACCCTGGCTGCGCGCGCTGCCGTTTCAACAGGACATAGAGCGCCCCGGCGCCGCCGTCCTTCGGCTGGGCCGGGAAGAAGGCCAGCACCTTCTCGCGGACCGGCTCCTGGTTCAGCCAGTTCGGGACCTCCGCGCGCAGCACGCCACCGCCCTGGCCGATATTGCCCTTGCCGGTGATCACCAGCACCACCCGCCGGCCCTGCCGATGGGAATGATGGATGAAACCGTTCAACGCCGTGTGCGCGGCGGCCTGGGTCATGCCGTGCAGGTCGATGCGGCCATCGATGGCCATGCGGCCCTTGCGGACCCGTTCGGAGGTGCGGCGGTCGACGCCGGGCGCGGTTCCGGTCTTGAGCTGGGGCAACGGCGCCGGTGCGACGGGCAACGGCGCGCGCATCGCCTTGCGGCGCAGATCGCCCGCGGCGGGGGGCGACTTTTGAACGGCGGATGGCGGTTGCGGCGGCTCCGGCGGCAACCGGCGGCCGGGCAGGGGCGTGACGGTCCGGGTGACCTCGCGCCAGAGGGCATCTTCGTCCGCCGGCGGCTTGCGGGACTTGCTCATAACTTCGGCTGGCGGTTCCTGCGCGCGCCGAGACGGCTCAGCCGCCCTCGTCGACCAGGATGATGTGCAGGCGCCTCGGCCCGTGCGCGCCAAGCTGGATCTTCTGCTCGATATCGCCGGTACGCGACGGGCCGGAGACGAAATTCACCGTGCGCGGGATACCGCCATTGGCGCGCAGCAGGTCCCAACCATCCTCATAGGCGCCGACGACTTGGCCGGTCCGCAGCACCACGATGTGGTTGTCCGGCAGGAAATTGAGGGTCGTGGGGGAATGCTCCGACGAGGCCAGCATCAGCGTGCCCGTCTCCGCGATGGCGGCGGCAGCGGCGGTGACGCTGGTGAGGTCCGGATCCTCCGCCCGGCCCGTCGTCACCTCCAGGGTCGGCCGTTTTTCCCAAGGGATCGCCTGCAATGCCGGGTCCGGCGCTGCCTTCACCGCCGAGGGCAGGTTCAGGCCGGCGAGATAGCCGGCGACCGCGTCCGGGACATCGTCCAGGCTGTCCACACGGTCCGTGGTGGCGGCCAGGGATTCCGCCATGGAGACGAACAGATCGACCTGCTCCGCGGGCGGCAGCTGGGCCCGCTGCGGGATCAGGTTGCGCGCCCGCTTGGCAATGCGGTCATCGATCTCGGCCTGGGCCTCACTGTCCAAGGGTCCACGGCCGAGTGCGGTGCGGATGCCCGACAGGATGGTGTCGCGACCGCCGCTCATCGGCCCGTCCCCGAATCCTGGCGGCTGGCCCACATCTGCTGGAAGGTCCGGCCCTCAGGCGCGGGCAGGTCGCGGACATCGGTCCATCCGCTCGCCAGCGGCACCCGCCGTAAGCGCCCGGATTTCCGCCCGAACCAGCCCAGGGCGGTGGCGGCGAGCCGGGTGCCAAGCCGGTAGAGCGCCGGTCTGCGTGCGAACCAGGCCCAGACCCCGAGGCCGAACCGCACGGTCGCCGGCGACAATCGGCGTTCATGCTGCTGCTCGCGCCAGTGCCGCATGATCGACGGCAGCGGAATGCGCATCGGGCAGACATATTCGCAGCGGCCGCAGAAGGTCGAGGCGTTCGGCAGGTGGCCCGCCTCCTCCAGGCCGATCAGGCCCGGGTCCAGGGCCGCCCCGATCGGCCCCGGCACCACCCAGCCATAGGCGTGGCCGCCCACCGAGGCGTAGATCGGGCAATGGTTCATGCAGGCGCCGCAGCGGATGCAGCGCAGCGCCTCCTGTGCCGGCGTGCCGAGCAGGGCCGAGCGGCCATTGTCCACCAGCACCACATGGAACTCGTCCGGCCCGTCCAGGTCGCCCGGCCGCTTCGGCCCGGTGGAGAAGGTGGTGTAGGCGCTGTATTCCTGGCCGGTCGCGGAGCGGGCCAGCAGCCGCAGGATCGTCTGCGCGTCTTCCAGCGTCGGCACGACCTTCTCGATCGAGCTGACGACGATATGGATGCGCGGCAGGTTCTGGGTCAGGTCGCCATTGCCTTCATTGGTCACGATGACGGTCGACCCGGTCTCGGCGATCAGGAAATTGGCGCCGGTGATGCCGACATCGGCGCCGAGGAATCTCTGCCGCAGGACCGCCCGGGCCTCGTCGCACAGCGCCCGGGGCTCGTCCAGGGAGCGGTCGGGGTCGAACTCCTGGTGGTGCTCGTAGAAGCTTTCGGCGACCTGCTCCTTCACCAGGTGGATCGCCGGGGCGATGATGTGGCTGGGCAGCTCGCCGCGCAGCTGGATGATGTACTCGCCGAGATCGGTCTCGATCGGCTCGACGCCGTTGGCCTCCAGATGGGCGTTGAGGCCGATCTCCTCGGCGACCATGGACTTGCCCTTGGTCACCGTGCGGGCACCGGCGGCGCGGCAGATCGCCAGAACCGCCTCGCGGGCATCGGCCGCGGTCGGGGCCCAGTGGACCGTGCCGCCGGACTCCGTCACCGAACGCTCGAAGCGCTCCAGATAGCCGTCGAGATGGGCCAGGGTGTGGTTCTTGATCGCCCGGCCCTGGTCCCGCAACTCCTCGAATTCCGGCAGGCGCGCGATGGTGGCGGCGCGCTTGTCCTGGAACCCGGCCTTCATGTGGCCCAGGGCCTTGTGCAGCTGGGTGTCGTTGAGCGCGCGGCGGGCGTTCTCGACGAAGGCGTGGCTGGTCGGCTGCATGGCGGTCAATCCTTCGCCGGCTCGCCGATCGCCGGCGTTTCGGTCATCCCGGCGAGGATTTCGGCGACATGCCGGACCTCGATGGACGCACCGTCCCGCCGGAGCTTGCCGGCCATGTTGAGCAGGCAGCCGAGATCGCCGGCGAGCACCGTATCGGCGCCCGTCGCGATGATCTGCGCCGTCTTGTCGGATACCATCCGCTCGGAGATCTCCGGGTATTTGACACAGAAGGTGCCGCCGAAGCCGCAGCACACCTCCGCATCCGGCAGCTCGGTGCGGTCGAGGCCGGATACGGTGTCGAGCAGCCGGCGCGGCTGCTGCTTGACCTTCAGCTCGCGCAGGCCCGAACAGCTGTCGTGATAGGTCACCCGGCCGTCATACGAGACATCCCGGACCGCCTCCACGCCGCGCACATCCACCAGGAAGGCCATCAGCTCATAGGTCCGGCGCGCCAGGGCGCGGGCCCGTTCGGCCCAGGCCGGTTCGGAGCCGAAAAGCTTCGGATAGTGATGCGAGAGCATGCCGGCGCAGGACCCCGACGGCGCGACCACATAGTCGCAGCCTTCGAAAGCGGCGATGACGTCCCGTGCGATCTTGGTGGCGTTGCCACGATCGCCGGAATTGTAGGCCGGTTGGCCGCAACAGGTCTGGGATTGCGGAACGACCACGTCGCAGCCCGCCTGTTCCAGGAGCTTCGCCGCGGCGAAGCCGACGGTCGGTCGGAACAGGTCCACAAGACAGGTGACGAACAAGCCGACCCTTGGCCGGCCGGTCTCGGCGTTGGTCACGCCCACATTCTCCCCCTTGACGCGGCCGGGTGGCGCCGCGCCATCAACATGGCCGGGTCGGCCCGGCCTGGCAAGGGGAGGGCGGTCAGGTCGGGGTGTCGGTCTCGACCAGGGTCCAGTTGGGATCGGCCGCCCGGGTATTGCGGGCGAAGGTCCACAGATCGGTCACGTCGGTCGCCGTCTCCGGGTCACCGTCGGTGACCTCGCCATCGGCGTCGCGGGTCACGTTGATCTAGCTGGACACGAACTTCACGGTGACGAAGGCGGTCCGACCCTCCATGCGGGCATCGACGATCTCCGTCGACTTGATGGCCTCGATGGTGTTGTCCAGGGTGTCGCCCTCGTTGATCCGGGCCCGGATGGCCTCGCTGAACTCGTCATAGAGATCGTCGCTCAGCAACGGCCGCAACGTGGCGGTGTCGCCTTCCGCGAAGGCCGTCACGATCATCCCGAAGGCGGTGCCGGCACCGGTCGCGAAGCTGCCGGGGTCGAAGGAGGGATCGGCGATCCGGATCTGGGTCACGCCCTGCGAGATGCCGGGCTCGACCTTCGGCGCCGGGATATCGGTGGCGGAGTCGGGGCCCTGGCGTCCTGGCAGCGGCACGACTTTTTCGTTGTCCGCCGCGCCATTGGCGCGCCGCTCATGCTTCTCCGCGCCCAATATGGAGTCCTGCGGCCGCTCGTGTCCTGTGCGGCGGCCAAGCACGCTGCCAAGCTTCCAAACCAGGAACAGCGCGATCATCGCCAGAATGACGATTTCGAAGAGGGTTCCGTTGGTCATCTAGTCCTTGCTGCCGATCGGATCGACCGACTCATGCGATGCTGGAAGTCGGGGGCGTCCCACACCACCTGAAAGATCGACCCGTCTCTCCTTAAAAGCAATTAAAAGACGGCAACATTGCATCAACAGGCCGTGCCGCCATGGTCACAGGACATGATCGGTAGATAGGCCGCTGGCAGCCGAACGGCAAGGAAAACTCATGGCACTCCTCCTGATCGCCCTGGTCGCAACCCCGATCCTGGAGCTTTACCTCCTGATCGAGATCGGCAGCGTCATCGGCGCCCCGTGGACGATCCTGGCCGTTCTTGCGACCGCGGTCATCGGCGCGGCGCTGATCCGCCGCCAGGGCATGGGTGTCTATCGCGAGGCGCAACTGGCCATGAACCGCCAGGAACTGCCGCTGAAGCAGCTGTTCGACGGCTTCTTCCTGCTGATCGCCGGGGCGATGCTGCTGACCCCCGGATTCGTCACCGACTCGATCGGCTTCATGCTGCTGGTCCCGCCGCTGCGCGCCCTGATCGGCTGGCGCATCTGGCAATGGATGCAGGCCCGGGGTTCGGTGCGGGTCAACATGAACCTGGGCGGTGGCACGGTGGACGGCACCTATCGCGATGTCAGCGACCAGGATGATGACGGGCCCGACGGCAAATCCGGCGGGCCGCAGATCCTGCCGCCGGCCTCCGATTCCCGCTGGGGCCGGGACGGCAACGGCCGATAGGCCCGGCGGTTCGTTCGGCATGGTTGTCCGGTTCCGGCTTCCGTGCTAGCCAAGGCGCCCACCAGCTAGATGTTGCCGACATCCGCCGGCCGGCGGAGTGATACAGGACATCCGCTCACGCATTTGTCGGAATGATCGTCCCATGGCTCCGGAGGAGCGGCGGTCATGAGGACGGTTATCCAGGAGGTTTTGATGGCCGACAAGAAGGCCAAGGCAGAGTCCGAAACCAAGCAGGGGCCGAGCGACGGCGCAGCGGCCAAGCCCGCCGGCGGGCCGGCGATCCAGATCGCGTCGCAATACGTCAAGGACCTGTCTTTCGAGAACCCCAACGCACCGCAATCCGTGCAGGGTGGCGCCCCGGCGCCGCAGGTTTCGGTCAATGTCGATGTGCGCACGCAGCAGGTGGCGGACAACACCTATGAGGTGGTGCTGCACATCAAGGGCGACGCCAAGACCGGCGACACACAGGCCTTTATCGTCGAGCTGTCCTATGGCGGCGTGGTTTCGCTGTCACCGAACGTGCCGAAGGAGCATGTGGCGCCGCTGCTGCTGATCGAGGCGCCGCGCATGCTGTTCCCCTTCGCCCGGGCGGTCATCGCCGAGGCGACGCGGGATGGCGGTTTCCCGCCGATGCTGGTGCAGCCGATCGATTTCACCGACCTGTTCCGCCGCCAGGTCGAGGCCATGAAGGCGCAGCAGAAAACCGGCTGACCACAGCCTGGGCCGGGGCCGTCAGCTCCGCCATATCGGATCGGCCAGCCCGTCGAGCATGGCCGCATGCGCGTCCAGTTCCGCTTGGCTGGGCTCGTGCGGGCGCGCCGGGCGTGGGGTGCGACGGGCCTCCGCCGCCTGGGTCTGGGCCGCGCGCGCCTCCTCGGCCAGGCTGAACCCGGGCTGGCGGCCGCCGATCAGCTCCAGATAGACCTCCGCCAGCAGCGTCGAATCGAGCAATGCGCCGTGCAGCGTGCGGCCGGTATTGTCGATGTCGTAGCGCTTGCACAGCGCGTCCAGGCTGGCCTGAGCGCCGGGGAAGCGCTTGCGGGCGATGGCCAGCGTATCGATCGCGCGGTCCCTCGGCAGAGCGGCAAGGCCGAGCTTGCGAAGCTCCGCGTTCAGGAACCGCATGTCGAACTCGGCATTGTGGATGATCAGCGGCGCGTCGCCGATGAAATCCAGGAAATCCCCGGCGATCTCCGCGAAGACCGGCTTTTCGGCCAGGAACTCGTCCGACAGCCCATGGACCGCGAACGCCTCCGCCGGCATCGGGCGCTCCGGGTTGATGTAGAACTGTCGCTTGCCGTCGGGCTTGTCGGTGACGACGTGGTTGATCAACTCGACGCAGCCGATTTCCACGATGCGGTGCCCGTCCTCCGGGCTGAGGCCGGTGGTTTCGGTATCGAGCACGATCTCACGCATGTCGGTGCCCCCCATCCTGACGCCAATGGCGCGGGGAAGGCGGCCAATGCCGCCCGCGTATGGTCCGGGCCAGTCTTAACACGCCGGCAAGCGCGCGCAACGCGACGCCGCGGCCAAGACCGGTCGGGATCACGAAATCGGCCCGCCGCCGCTTCTCGGAATCCGGCATCTGCCGCGCCAGGATGCCGGCGAGCTTGGCGGCGTCCATCCCCGGCCGCGACAGGACCCGCTGGCGCTGGATCAGCGCCGATGCCGAGACCACGATGGTCGCATCGCAGCGACGGTCGGCGCCGGTCTCGAACAACAGGGGAATGTCCAGGACAACGAGCGGCGCTCCGGTCAGCGCGGCCCGCCTCAGGAAGGCGAGCGTCCGCGCGGTAACGAGCGGATGAAGCAGGGATTCCAATGTTTTGAGCGCGGCGGGGTCGGCAAAGACGCGCGCGCCCAGAGCATGCCGATCGACCTGGCCATCGGTCACCATGTCCGGGAAAACCCTTGCCACAGGGTCGACTCCGGCGCCGTCCTTCGCGAGCAATGCCCGCACCACGGCGTCGGAATCGTGCACCGGGATGCCCATCCGGCGCAGCATCGCCGCCGTCGTCGACTTGCCCATGGCGATCGAGCCTGTCAGTCCGAGGATCACCATGCTGCGGGATCAATCCTCGAGAACGGCCCGGCGCAGGGCGGCGTCGACCACCGGCTCGACGCCGAACCAGGCGGCAAATCCCGGCCGGGCCTGGTGCAACAGCATGCCCAGCCCATCCACGGTGCGATTGCCCCGTGCGGCCGCGTCGACCAGCAGGGGCGTCTTCAGCGGTGCGTAGACCAGATCTGTCACCACGGCGTCGGGCGGCAATGCGTCGAGCGGCAGGTCGAGGGCGGGCTGTCCCGTCATGCCGAGGCTGGTGGTATTGACCACCAGAGCGGCCGCGCCGACCGCATCGGCCCGATCGGCCCAGCCGGGCAATTCGATCCGGCCCGGATCGAGGGTGTGGGCCAGGGCCTGGGCCTTCTCCGCCGTGCGATTGCAGAGCAGGACCCGCTCCGTCCCGGCGTCGAGAAGTGCCGCGATCACCGCGCGGGCCGCCCCGCCGGCTCCGACGACGAGTGCCGGCCCCGCCGCGGCACTCCAGTCCGCCACGCCCTGCTTCAGGTTCTCCATGAAGCCGAAGCCGTCGGTGTTGCTGCCGGCCAGGGAGCCGTCGGGCGCCACCACGACCGTATTGACCGCGCCGATCCGCTCCGCCATGAGGTCGAGTGTGTCGACCAGTGCCGCGGCCGCCGCCTTGTGCGGGATCGTGACGTTGCAGCCCCGGAACCCCATGGCCGGCAGGCCGCGAAGGGCGGCCTCGAGCCCCTCCGGTGGCACCGCCAGCGGCACATAGGCGCCATCGATCCCGTATCGGCGCAGCCAGTGTCCATGCAGCTGCGGTGACCGGGAATGGCCGACCGGCCATCCCATGACTCCGGCGAGCCGCGCTTTGCCCGTGACACTCATGAGTTCAGGATCCCCTGGGCGCGCAACCAGTCCAGCAGGGGCAGCAGGGGCAGTCCGAGCACCGTGAAGTAGTCGCCGTCCACCTTGTGGAAAAGCTGTGCGCCGAGTCGTTCCAGCCGATAAGCGCCGACCGACCCCAGGACATCACCACCACACCGGTCCAGATAGGCATCCAGGAATTCGTCGCTGAACGGCCGCATGGTTAAGTGCACGCGATCGGTGTGGTGCCAAAGCCGGGCGTTGTCCCGCACCCCGACGGCCGACGAAATCAAGGTGTGCGCCCGGCCGCGCAACGCGGTGAGCTGGGCGCGGGCGTGGTCACGGTCGGGCGGCTTGTCGAACCAGACATCGCCGCATTGCAGCATCTGGTCGGCCCCGATCACCAATGCGCCGGGATGGTTGCGGCTGACCCGCATGGCCTTCAATTCGGCCAGTGTCTCGGCTACGTCCCCGGCCGTGGCGCCGTCGGCCTTCAGGGCCGTCTTGACCTCGGACTCGTCTACGGCCGGCGGATCGACGGTCACGTCCAGCCCGGCGTTCCGCAGCATCTCAGCCCGGGTTGGGCTGCCGGACGCAAGCACGATCCCGGCCACCGGCGTCAGTCCGCCTGGTCCCGGCGGGACAGGAGAAGGAAGATCTCCGCTGCCGTCTCCTCGATGGCCCGCCGGGTCACGTCGATCACCGGCCAGCCCATGCGGGCGAAGAACCGGCGGGCCTCGGTCACCTCCGCCTGCACGACCTCGGGGTCGACATAGGTCGTGGATTCGCCGTGGTTCAGGGCCCGCATCCGCTGCCGGCGGATCTGCACCAGCCGATCCGCATCCTTGGTCAGCGCCACGATCAGCGGATGGCTGACCTGCTCGATCTCCGGCGGCAACGGACAGTTCGGCACATAGGGCACATTGGCAGCCCGCAGCCCGCGATTGGCCAGGTAGAGGCAGGTCGGGGTCTTCGATGTGCGCGACACGCCCACCAGGATCACATCGGCCTTGTGCAGGTCCCAGGTGGATTGCCCATCATCGTGCGACAGGGCGAACTCCATCGCTTCCATCCGGCTGAAATACTCGGCATTCAGCGCATGCTGGTGCCCCGGCCGGCGCTGGCTCTCCTTTCCAAGGTGATGTCCGAAGGCGGCCAGGACGGGGTCCAGGACGGACACGCAGGTCACGCCGATCGTTGCGCAGGCCTCCTGCAGCCGGCGCCGCAGATCATCGTCGACGAGGGTGAACACGACGATGCCCGGCTTCTCCTCGATCTCCTGCAGGGCGAGGTCGAGCTGGCGGTCGGTCCGGACCATGTTCCAGAAATGCTCGACCGGCTCGACATCCTCGAATTGCGCCAGGCAGGCTCGCGCAACGCTATGGATAGTCTCACCAGTTGCGTCAGACACCAGATGTAGGTGAAAGGTGTTCGAGTCCGTCATCCGGTACACATAGCAGGCACAGCGGCGCTTGGCACGGGAAAGCCTGTGGATGGGGAGTCGGGCTTCGGGGACGATCGAAGGGATTTCGGAAGGGTCTCGATCGCATCACAGATCACGCCCGAAACGCCACCCATGGGCACGAATTCATCCAGCGCCCCGCCATAATGCGAATAGCAGCTGGTTGCGCGCAGCTATCCCCGGATCGATCCGACGTGGAATGCCGGCCGGCTCCGGCCTCACGGCCGGCTATCCCCAACCCGGGATGAACACCTCCAGATAGCAGCCGGGCCTGGGGACAAGGTGTTGGCGACAGATAATCCCCGGCTTTCCACCCCCTCCACCACCACTACATCTTCTTAGAATCAAATCTATTATTTGAGGGCGCCATGGCCTAAGCCTGCGCTGACCCTTCCCTGAGCCCGGCGGGCAATTCGTGAGCACCGACAGTCGAGACACCGACAAACCCCTTTTGCAGGCACTGAATGGCGGCACGGCGGACCGGGTTCCGGTCTGGCTGATGCGCCAGGCCGGACGCTACCTGCCGGAATACCGGAAGATCCGGGCATCTGTCGGAGACTTCCTGGAGCTCTGCTATTCACCGGAGCTGGCGGCGGAGGTGACGCTGCAGCCGTTGCGACGATACGGGATGGACGGGGCGATCCTGTTCTCCGACATCCTGGTGGTGCCGCACGCCCTGGGCCAGCCGTTGGAATACGTCGAGGGCGAGGGGCCGAAGCTGGATCCGGTTCGGGACAGGCCAGGAGTCGACGGGTTGTCGGCGGACCGGCTGGAGGAAATCCTGGGCCCGGTCTATGAGACCGTCTGTCGGGTCAAGGCGGACCTGCCCGATAGCGCGGCGCTGATCGGCTTCGCCGGCTCGCCGTGGACCGTCGCCTGCTACATGGTCGAGGGCGGCGGCAGCAAGGACTTCGCCCAGGTGAAGCGGTTCGCCTATGGCGATCCGCACGGCTTCCAGGCACTGATCGATCTGCTGGTCGACTCGACCGTGGCCTATCTGCGCAGCCAGATCGACGCCGGCGCCGAGGCGGTGCAGCTCTTCGACAGCTGGTCCGGCGTTCTTCCGGAGCCGGAGTTCCGGCGCTGGGTCATCGAGCCGACCCGCCGCATCGTCGACGGGCTCCGGGCAACGCACGGGTCGACCCCGATCATCGGTTTTCCCCGCGGCGCCGGGCACATGTATGCGACCTATGCCGAGGCGACGGGTGTCTCAGCCCTGGGTCTCGATACGACGGTCCCGATGGCGGCGGCGCAGGCGCTGCAATCCGGGCTGCCCGTGCAGGGCAACCTGGACCCCGTCATGGTCATGGTCGGCGGCGATGGGCTGCGGCAGGCCGCGAAAGAGATCCTCTCCGCCCTTGCCGGCGGGCCCTTCGTGTTCAATCTCGGTCATGGCGTGCTGCAACACACGCCGCCGGAGCATGTGGCGGAACTGATGGCCGTCCTGCGCGAGGCCGGTGGCGGATCATGACGGGCGTGGCAGAGGATACGAAGGTGGCTGAAGAGACGACGTCGCAACGCAAGATCGCGGTCGTGTTGTTCAATCTGGGAGGCCCGGATCGCCCGGAAGCGGTGCGGCCGTTCCTGTTCAACCTGTTCAACGACAAGTCGATCATCCGGCTCCCCAACCCGTTCCGCATGGTCCTGGCCAGCCTGATCTCCCGCCGCCGGACCCCGGAAGCGACCAAGATCTACGATGAGCTGGGCGGAGGATCACCGCTGCTGCCCAACACGGTCGCCCAGGCGGAAGCGCTGCAGGAACGGCTGTCCGATCTCGGGACCGTCAAGGTGGTGATCGCCATGCGGTACTGGCATCCGATGAGTGTGGAGGCGGTCGAAGCGGTGCAGGCCTTCGATCCGGACGAGGTCGTCCTGCTGCCGCTCTATCCGCAATTCTCCACCACCACGACGGCCTCATCGCTGCGGGTCTGGCGTGAGGCAGCCCTGGCGTTGGATTTCGAATGCCCCACGCGGGTCGTGTGCTGCTATCCGGTCGAGCTCGGGCTGATTGCCGGCTACACGCAGATGATCCGGCACGAATACGAGACCGCACGCAGTCACGGCACACCGCGGATCCTGTTTTCATCCCACGGCCTGCCGGAATCCGTCGTCCGCGATGGTGATCCCTATCAATGGCAGTGCGAGCAGACGGCGGCCGCCATCGTCGACCTGCTGGCGATCGATGGCCTGGATTGGGTCAGCTGCTACCAGAGCCGGGTCGGGCCGTTGAAGTGGATCGGGCCGTCGACCGATGACGAGATCTCTCGTGCCGGCCGGGACGGGGTGCCGGTCGTGGTGGTGCCCATCGCCTTCGTGTCGGAGCATTCCGAAACCCTGGTCGAGCTGGACATCGAATACCGGCATCTCGCCGAAGAGGAAAAGGTCCCGTATTACGGGCGGGTTCCGACCGTCGGCACGAACGCGGAATTCATCGATGGCCTGGCGCGGCTGGTGCGCCAGACCGTGGCCGGCGACCGAACCATGTGCTCGCAGCAGGGCGATCGGCTGTGTCCGGCCGGCTGGCGCGGCTGTCCGCAGGGGGAAAGGGTATCGGCGTGACGGCGCTCCTGGCCGACTGGTACCTCTGGCTGAAGGCCGTGCACGTCATGGCGGTCATCTCATGGATGGCCGGGATGCTCTACCTGCCGCGGCTGTTCGTCTATCACTGCGGTGCCGAAAGCGGCTCGCACGCGGCGGAAACCTTCAAGACCATGGAGCGCCGTCTGCTGCGCGCCATCATGACGCCGTCGATGATCGTCACCTGGGTCCTGGGCCTGGCGATGATCGCCGCCCAGCCGTCCTGGATGAGCCAGGGCTGGCTGCATGTGAAGCTGTTGATGGTGGTCGTCATGACCGGCATCCACATGGCGCTGGCGAAGTGGCGGTCGGATTTCGCCGCCGACCGGAATCGCCACAGCGAGCGGTTCTTCCGGATCATGAACGAGGTGCCGGCCCTGGTGATGGTCGTCATCGTCATCATGGTGATCGTCAAGCCGTTCTGAACGCGGCGGTCAGCCGGCCACCGGCTTGAACTCGAACGGTCGCGGCAACCGGGCCTCAAGAAACCGCATCGCCTCGATGATCCGGCTCATCCGCACGGTGTCGCCGTTCGGCAGGTCCGGGTGGAAGACGCGGGAGAGCTGCCGGAACCGGGACTTCACGAGCTCCTGGTTGAGCGGCAGGTCAGGCGGCAGCCCCAGGACGTATTTGGCCTGGGCGATGGAGTCTATGGACAGGTCCTCGATGTCGAAGGCGATGATGTTCACCGTCGCGCGCATGTCCGCCAGCGCGCGCTCGGTCCTCTCCAGGGCCTGACGATGCGTCTCCAGCTCGGCCGCCTGCCGGGATGCCTCATCGGCCGCGCCGATGTTGAGGGTCCGGCGTCCGGCATCGATGTCGATCGCCAAGGACAGGGCGCGGCGGACCTCGGCGTGGTTCAGGGCGCTTGGCAACCGGAGCTGCAGCCGGGGCTTACGGGTCAGGGTGCGGCCCTTGCGCGGCCCGGATTTCAGTTCGACGCATTCGCGATCGTCCGGCGGCGGGTCGCCGGGATCCGGAATCGCGGCAATGGTCGGCGGGTCGACCAGGGTCAACACGCTCATGGCGAGGTCGGTGGCGGTCAGGCCGCGCCGTGCGGCCAGGTCGCGGACGGCATCCCGGAATCCGGAGGAGCAGGGAACGACGTAGGAACGCATCGATCAATCCGGCAAGGCTGGAGCGGCGGCGCCTTCCAATCCCACACAACCGGTTAGCGATGATTTAAGGGTGCAATGCCCGACGAATACCGGCGATCATCGGCGTTTCGGCCGGCATTAACGAGCGGGTAAGCCTGATGCGGTAGCCTGATGCCGTCGCGGTGGCTCACTTTTCTGGAAAAGATGGATTGCTAAGTCACTCAATTGACTTGTTGCGCGGCTTGGAATAACCATCTATCCATCTAGGGCCGAGGCTACCGGGTCGCCGGATGATCGCCCCAGGCCGCACTCTCCGGCGGTCTTCAACGGCTCACCTCCCCACCTTCCGCGTCCGTCTTTTTTGGGCGCTCAGTTGCTTTCCCATAGTTGGGCATTTCCATGCACCTGCAAGAGTTGAAGATCAAGACGCCCGCCGAGCTATTGGCGTACGCCGAGGATCTCGAAATCGAAAACGCGAGCAGCCTGCGCAAGCAGGACATGATGTTCGCCATCCTGAAACAGCTCGCTGAGAACGACGTCCTGATCTTCGGGTCCGGCGTGCTGGAGGTGCTGCCCGACGGCTTCGGGTTCCTGCGCTCGCCGGAGGCCAACTACCTGCCCGGTCCGGACGACATCTACGTGTCGCCCAACCAGATCCGGCGTTTCGCCCTGCGCACCGGCGACACCGTCGAGGGGCAGATCCGCGCGCCGAAGGATGGCGAGCGGTACTTCGCCCTCACCAAGGTCGAATCCACCAATTTCGACAGCCCCGACAGCGTCCGCCACCGGATCAACTTCGACAATCTGACGCCGCTCTATCCCGATGAGCGGCTGAAGATGGAGATCGACAAGCCGGACGGGAAGGACTTCACCTCCCGCGTCATCGATCTCGTGGCGCCGCTCGGCAAGGGCCAGCGCGCCCTGGTCGTGGCCCCGCCGCGGACCGGCAAGACGGTGATGCTGCAGAACATCGCCCATTCCATCGCCGCCAACCATCCGGAAGCCTATCTGATCGTGCTGCTGATCGACGAGCGGCCGGAAGAGGTGACCGACATGGACCGGTCGGTGCAGGGCGAGGTGATCTCCTCGACCTTCGACGAGCCGGCCGCCCGCCACGTGCAGGTTGCCGAGATGGTGATCGAGAAGGCCAAGCGCCTGGTGGAGCACAAGAAGGACGTGGTAATCCTGCTGGACAGCATCACCCGCCTGGCACGCGCCTACAACACGGTGGTGCCGTCCTCGGGCAAGGTGCTGACCGGCGGTGTCGACGCCAACGCCCTGCAGCGGCCCAAGCGCTTCTTCGGCGCGGCGCGCAACATCGAGGAAGGCGGCAGCCTATCCATCATCGCCACGGCGCTGATCGACACCGGCAGCCGCATGGACGAGGTGATCTTCGAGGAGTTCAAGGGCACCGGCAATTCCGAGATCGTGCTGGACCGCAAGATCGCCGACCGCCGCACCTGGCCGTCGATCGACATCAGCAAGTCCGGCACCCGCAAGGAGGAGCTGCTGGTCGACAAAGGCACCCTGTCGAAAATGTGGGTCCTGCGCCGCATCCTCATGCCGATGGGCGTCACCGACGCGATGGAGTTCCTGCTGGAGAAGCTCAAGGTCTCCAAGTCGAACGACGATTTCTTCCAGAGCATGAATCAATAGCGCTGTAGCCGCGTAGCCTTTCCGGCACACCGCGTACACTGGGTCCCCGGGTCAAGCCCGGGGACGACGCAATTCTTTCTGGTAATTCAGGACGTTAACTGGCGATTTCATCGTACAGGTCACGCCAATCAGCGTTTTCCGTCTCGATAAGGGCGATCTTCCAGGCACGGGACCAGTGCTTGATATTCCTTTCTCGCTGAATAGCTGCAGATAGGTGTCCGAACTGCTCGAAGTGAACGAGTCGGGTCACGTTGTATCGACCAGTGAATCCTGGAATTGCTCTAGTTCGGTGTTCATGGATGCGCCGGATGAGATCATTGGTCGATCCCACATAAATTGTTCCGTTTCGGCGGCTTGCCAGGATGTAGACGAAGTAGACCTGGTCCATGCCTATGGCGCTTGGTTGGGAATCAGTTCTTATTCGTGCGTCGTCCCCGGGCTTGACCCGGGGACCCAGAAAAGAGAGCTGTACCTCGAAAGATCGCGGACGAATCCGATTGATCGCAGGCCGTCACTAGAGAGGCTTGGGCCTGCCTACCGCAGGTTCTGGCTGAAGAATTCGGCGGTGCGGCTGTTTGCCTGGTCGGCGGCCGCCTGGTCGAAATGGGCCCCGCCGATGCGGGCGAAGGCGTGGTCGACGCCGGCATAGCTGTGCATCGTCGCCGGGTCCACGCTGCCCATGGAGGCGGCGATCTTCGACTGGGCTTCCGGCGGGCAGAACTGGTCCTTCTCGGCGATGTGCAGCATCAGCGGCTTGCCGATATTGCCGGCCTCGTCCAGCGCGGACTCGATGCCCACGCCGTAGTACCCGACCGAGCAATCGGCATCCGAGCGTGTGGCCATCAGATAGGCCAGCTTGCCGCCGAGGCAGAACCCGACGCTGCCGACCTTGCCGGCACAGCGCGGATGCTCGCGCAGGAAGGCGAGGGTGGCGATCAGGTCCTGGACACCGGCCGCCTCGTCAAATCCCTGATAGAGGGAGAAGGCCTGGTTCCATTCCTCCTCGCTCTGGTCGGTGATGTCGATGCCGGGCTCCTGCCGCCAGAACAGGTCGGGGCAGATGGCGACATAGCCCTGGGCGGCGTAGCCATCGCAGAGGTCGCGCATGACCTTGTTGACGCCGAAGATCTCCTGGATCACCACGAGGCCCGGAGCGACCTCCTGATCCGGCAATGCCAGATATGCGGAAAAACTTCCCCCATCCGCGGCGTTGATGGTCACGCTCGACATCGAATTCCTCCCCAGCTGATCGATTGGCGGTGATGTGACGGGACGATAGCCGGGCAGATGGCGCTTGTCACTGAGCCGCGGCCGGCCGGACCGCGTCTTCCAGGGCTGCGCGAAGGGCCTCGGGATCGGTCACCGGCGGGCCGCAGGTCAAGCCGGAACAGACATAGGCGGTCGGCCGGTCGTCGACCGGTCCCTTGCCGGCCGCCGGATGTCCGGAGGGCAGGCGGGTATCCGGGTCGACAATGGTCAGGATCCGGTTCGGAAGCGAGAGATCCAGGACCTGCCGGGCCAGGGCATCCGCGTCCGCGTCGCCACGCCGGCCGGAGATCACGATCTGCAGGGCGCCGCCGAGGAACTCCGCCGCGTTGACGAAGGTCGACATGGGGAAGAAGTTGCGGCCGATCTCGCCGGCAAAGGCGGCGAGCAGCGCCTCGGCCTGCCGCAGATAGGTTTCTTCCCCGGTCAGGTAGAACAGCCGCCCCAGGACGGCGAGCATGGTGCCGTTGCCGGCGGGCACGGCGTTGTCGTGCACCGATTTGGTGCGGACGATCAGGTCCTCCGCGTCGTCGGCGGCGAAGAAATAGCCGCCGGCGCCGGCATCCCAGAACCGCAGGTCCAGTTCTTCGACCCAGCGTTTCGCCTGCTCCAGATATCCGGCCTCGCCGGTCGCCTCGAACAGGGTAAGGCCCGCCGCGGCCATATTGGCGTAATCGTCCAGCATCGCCAGGTTGCGGATTTTGCCGGCCCTGGCCGAATGGTGCAGCCGGCCATCGACGCTCATCTCGTCGCGCACGAAGGAGAAGGCGGTCTCCGCCGCGGCGATCCAGGATGGTTCGGAGAAGACGGAGCCGGCCTCGGCAAGGGCGACGATCGCCAGACCGTTCCAGTCCGCCAGCACCTTGTCGTCCCAGCCGGGCCGGATGCGTTTATCCCGTTCTTTCAACAGGATGGCCCGGCACTTGGCGAGGAAGGGCAGGTCTTCTGCCGTGATGTCCACGCCGCGCCGGCGGTTGAGGATGGTCTTGCCTTCCCAGTTTCCGGAGGGCGTCACGTCATAGGCGGCGCCGAAGCGCTTGGCGTCGTCACCGAGCAGGGCGCCGATCTCCTCGGCGGTCCAGACATAGAACTTGCCTTCCTCACCCTCGCTGTCGGCGTCCAGGGTCGCGGCGAACCCGCCGCCCTCGGAGATCATCTCCCGCAGGATCCAGTCGACCGTCTCCCGGATCCGGGTCTCGTAGAGCGGCTCGCGGGTGTGCTGCCAGACCAGGGTGAGCAGCGAGACGAGCTGGGCATTGTCGTAGAGCATCTTCTCGAAATGCGGCGCCAGCCATTCCGCGTCGACGGAATAGCGGGCGAAGCCGCCACCGAGGTGATCATAGATGCCGCCCTGGCACATCGCGGTCAGGGTCGTGGTCACGGCCTGCCGGTAGGCCTCATTGCCGGTCCGGCGATAGGCGCGCCACAGCAGGGTGAAGATCGAGGGCTGGGGGAATTTCGGGGCGCCGCCCAGCCCGCCATGGACCGGATCGACCTCGCTCGCCAGGCGGTCGGCGATGCGGTCGAAGGCCTCGGGCGGAATGGCATCGCCGCGGGCGTTGGCCGCCAGCTTGCCCAGCGCCTCCTGCAGCGCCCCAACATTCTTGGCGACCTTGTCCGGCTCGCGATGATAGGTCGCGCTGATCCCACGCAGCACGTCGGGAAAGCCGGGCCGGCCGAACTTGGCGATCGGCGGAAAATAGGTGCCGCCCCAGAACGGCTCGCCCTCCGGCGTCAGGAACATGGTCAGCGGCCAGCCGCCCTGCTGGCCGAGCAGGGCGAGGGCGGATTGGTAGATGGTGTCGAGGTCGGGGCGCTCTTCCCGGTCCACCTTGATGTTCACATAGAGTTCGTTCATCACCCCGGCGATATCCGGGTCTTCGAAGCTCTCATGGGCCATGACGTGGCACCAGTGGCAGGCAGCGTACCCGACCGACAGCAGGATCGGCTTCTGCTCCGACTTGGCCAGCGCCAGCGCCTCCGCGCCCCAGGGGTGCCAGTCGACCGGGTTGTCGGCATGCTGCAGCAGGTAGGGGCTGGTCTCGCGGGACAGCCTGTTGGGTGCCATGGGATGTCCTGGGGTTCCGGGCGCGCCGCTATGGTGCACCGCTCTAGGCGGCTATAGTGCGAACCCGGTCCGCCCGTGCAACCCCAAAGAACCAGTGGTTTTTGCCATGAAGATCAAGATCGACATCGATTGCACGCCCGACGAGGCGCGGACATTCCTCGGTCTGCCCGACGTGAAGCCGATGCAGGAGGCGCTGATCGCCCAGCTTCAGGAGCGCATGGCGGCGAACCTGGCCGCGATGGACCCGGAGACGATGATCAAGACCTGGATGCCGATGGGTCTGCAGGGCCTCGAGCAGATGCAGAAGGCCTTCTGGTCGCAATTGTCCGCGGCGACGAAACCGCCGGGTGGCAAGGACAAATCCTGACTGGACCGGCCATGCGCCGAACCATCTTCGCCCTGGCCACGCCGCCCGGTCGTGGCGCCATCGCGATTGTCCGCATGTCCGGTCCGTCGGCGGGAAAGGCGTTGGCGGCCCTGGCCGGCGATATGCCGGAGCCGCGACAAGCGGCCCTGCGCACCTTGCGCGATCCGCACGATGGTGGCGCGATGGATCAGGGTCTCGTGCTCTGGTTTCCCGGCCCGGACAGCGTCACCGGCGAGGATGTGGCGGAGCTGCATCTCCATGGCGGTGTCGCTGTGTCGGCCAGTGTGGTGGAGGCTCTGTCAGCCATGCCGGACCTGCGGCCGGCGGAGCCGGGTGAGTTCACCCGCCGCGCCTTCGAGGCCGGCAAGCTGGACCTGACGGAGGCGGAGGCGGTCGCCGACCTGGTGGCGGCGGAGACCCGAAGCCAGCAGGCCCAGGCCCTGCGTCAGATGCAGGGCGAGCTGGGTCGCCTCTATGATGGTTGGCGGGAGCGGCTGGTCCGGAGCCTGGCACATCTGGAGGCCGCCCTCGATTTCCCGGACGAAGACCTGCCCGACGACCTGGTTTCCGGTCTCGCACCGGACATGGCCGGGCTCGCGGCGGAGATCGCGGCCCATCTCGACGATGGCCGGCGCGGGGAACGGCTTCGGGCCGGCGTCCAGGTCGCCATCCTGGGCGCGCCGAACGTCGGAAAGTCCAGCCTGCTCAATGCGCTGGCCCGGCGCGACGCGGCGATCGTGTCGGAGCGGGCGGGAACGACCCGGGATGTCATCGAGGTCCATCTGGACCTCGGCGGCCTGCCGGTCATCCTGTCGGATACCGCCGGGCTGCGGGAGGCGGGCGACGCCATCGAGGAGGAGGGGGTGCGCCGGGCCCGGCAGCGGGCGAAAATTGCGGATTTGAAGCTCATCGTAATAGACGCGTCGGACGATCCCGACCCGGCGGTCGTGGCGATGATCGATGCCGACAGCGTCGTCGCCCGGAACAAGATGGATCTCATTGCGAACGACGACGCGCCCGGTTCGGTCGCGGGGATCGAGGCCCAGCCGATTTCCGTGAAGACCGGGCAAGGCCTCGCCGCGTTGGAATCGGCACTGGGGCGGGCCGTGGCGGCCCGGTTTTCGGCCTCGGCCGCACCGGCCCTGACCCGCTCGCGCCACCGGACTGCCCTGGAGGATTGTCGGAATTGCCTTGAGCGAGCGTCCACGGCCAGGGACGCGGAGCTGGCTGCCGAAGATGTTCGGCTGGCGGTGCGCGCCCTCGGTCGGGTCACCGGCCGGGTCGACGTCGAGGACCTTCTGGACGTGATCTTCCGGGACTTCTGCATCGGGAAATGAATTCGGCCAGCTGGGCGGTGCCGGTGTTTCACGTGAAACATCCCGGGTCGTGTTCGGCCTTTGACTTTGCTCTTCCGCATTCCTAGGGTCCCGGCCATGAGCAGGGCTGACGCACAATACGACGTGGTGGTGGTCGGTGGCGGCCATGCCGGATGCGAAGCGGCCGCCGCCGCGGCGCGGGCCGGTGCGGCAACGCTGCTGGTCACCCATGACCCGGCCAAGATCGGGGAGATGTCCTGCAATCCGGCGATCGGAGGGCTGGGCAAGGGCCATCTGGTGCGCGAGATCGATGCGCTGGACGGACTGATGGCCCGCGCCATCGACCGCGCCGGCATCCAGTTCCGCATCCTGAACCGCAGCAAGGGTCCCGCGGTGCGGGGGCCGCGCGCCCAGGCCGACCGCGCGCTCTACCGGGCGGCCATGCAGGCGCTGATGCGGGAACAGGCCGGCCTCGAGATCCGGGCCGGGTCGGTGGACGATCTCCTGCGGCAGCCCGATGGGCGGGTCCGTGGCGTGGTCCTCGGCACCGGTGAGACTGTACGCAGTGGCGCCGTCGTCCTGACCACCGGAACCTTCCTGAAGGGCCTGATCCATATCGGCGAGGAGCGAATCCCGGCCGGGCGGATCGGCGAGGCGCCGGCGGTCGCGTTGGCCGATTCGCTCCATGGCGCAGGCCTGCGCATGGGTCGTCTGAAGACCGGCACGCCGCCACGGCTCGATGGCGACACCATCGACTGGTCGAGTCTGGAGGTCCAGCCGGGCGATGATCCGCCGCCGCCGTTCTCGTACATGACCGATCGGATCACGACACCGCAGATCGATTGCCACATCACCTACACGAACGCGGCGACCCACCAGGTGATCACCGACAATCTGGGCCGCTCGCCCATGTATAGCGGCCAGATCGAGAGCACCGGCCCGCGCTACTGCCCGTCGATCGAGGACAAGGTGGTGCGTTTCGCCGACAAGGCCCGGCACCAGATCTTCCTGGAGCCGGAGGGGCTGGACGACCGGACCGTCTATCCGAACGGCATCTCCACAGCACTTCCGGAGTCGGTCCAGCGGGCGATGCTGGCGACGATCCCGGGCCTGGAGCGGGCGCGGGTCATCCGGCCCGGCTATGCCATCGAGTATGATTACGTCGATCCGCGCGAGTTGACGGCGGCGCTGGAAGTGCGGGCCATGCCCGGGCTGTTCCTGGCCGGCCAGATCAACGGCACCACCGGCTATGAGGAGGCGGCGGCCCAGGGGCTGATGGCCGGCACCAACGCCGCCCTGGCAATTGGCGGCCGTGACGCCTTCGTGCTGGACCGGGCGGACGCCTATATCGGTGTGATGGTCGACGACTTGATCGGGCGCGGCACCAGCGAGCCGTATCGCATGTTCACCTCCCGGGCCGAATACCGGCTGCTGCTGCGTGCCGACAATGCCGATCTGCGGCTGACGGAGAAGGGCAGGGCGGTCGGCATCGTCGGGGCTGAACGGGCCAAGGCGTTTGCCGAAAAGGCGGCGGAGCTGGTGGCGGTCAGACAGAGAGTGTCCGAACTGTCCGTGACCCCGCCGGAGGCCGCGCATCACGGTCTGCCGGCCAGTCGGGACGGCGCGCGCCGATCGGCGGCGGACCTGCTTCGCTATCCGGATGTGACCTGGGCGCGCCTGACGGCGTGCTGGCCGGAACTGGCGGCGGTGTCGCCCGCGGTGGCCGAGCAGATCGGGATCGACGCCCTGTATGCCGGCTATGTGGAGCGGCAGGAAGCGGACATTCGGGCCTTCCGCAAGGACGAAGGCCTGGTCCTTCCCGATGTGCTCGACTACGGCGCCGTCGGCGGATTGTCGAACGAGGTCCGTCAGAAGCTGGCAACCGCCCGGCCCGCGACTCTCGGCGCGGCGGCCCGGATCTCCGGCGTCACGCCGGCCGCCCTGGTCGCGCTCCTGCGTCATGTCCGCCGCCGGGAGGAGCGGATCAGCGCGTGAGCCCGACGGCCCTGGACCTGGAGGGCTTTCGCGAGCAGACCGGTGTTTCACGTGAAACGCTCGACCGGCTCCGGATTTACGAGACGCTGCTCCGCAAATGGCAGCGGCGGATCAACCTGGTCGGCCGATCGACCCTCGATGATCTCTGGCGCCGACACATGCTGGATTCGGCCCAGCTGCTACCACTGCTGCCCGACGGCGCGCGATGCCTCGTCGACCTGGGCAGCGGTGCCGGGTTTCCGGGCCTGGTCCTCGCCATCCTCGGCGTGCCGGAAGTCCACCTGATCGAGAGCGACAGCCGCAAGGCCGCTTTTCTCCGAGAAGTTTCACGTGAAACATCGACGCCGACCCAGATCCATGTCGCGCGGATCGAAGATGTCCGGCCATTTGTCGCGGATGTGGTCACGGCCCGGGCGCTCGCGCCCCTGGCAAAACTGCTCGATCTGGCGGCGCCGTTTGCCGACCAGAAGACGGTGATGCTGTTCCCGAAGGGACAAGATGTAGATAGGGAATTGACCGAATCTACTAAACATACGACTATGCACCCCGAATTCGTGCCCAGCCGCGCGCATGAGTCCGGCATCATCATCAGACTGACAGGGACCAGACGTGTCTGACTTTTTCACGCTCTCAGGCAGGACAGAGTCCGGGACACCCCCAGCGCGGCAGACCCGGATCATCGCGATCGCCAATCAGAAGGGCGGGGTTGGCAAGACCACCACGGCGATCAATCTCGGAACCGCGTTGGCGGCGGTCAACAAACAGGTGCTGGTGATCGACCTGGATCCCCAGGGCAATGCCAGCACCGGCCTCGCCATTCCGCAGGCCCGGAGGGGCATCGGCTCCTACCAGGTGATCTTCGGCGAGGCGACGGTGGCCCAGGCGGCCGTCGAATCGCAGATCCCGCGGCTGTCGGTGATCCCCTCCACCGTGCATCTCTCTGGCGCGGAGATCGAGCTGGTGGGCACCCATCGCCGGGAATTCCGGCTGCGCGAGGCTATCCGGGACATCACCGGCTACGATTACGTGCTGATCGATTGCCCGCCGGCACTGGGGCTGCTCACCCTGAACGCCCTGACGGCCGCCCACGCGGTCCTGGTCCCGCTGCAGTGCGAATTCTACGCGCTGGAGGGGCTGAGCCACCTGATGACCACCATCGAGCGGGTGCGGCGGGCCTTCAATCCCAGCCTGGAGATCCAGGGCGTCGTGCTGACCATGTTCGACCGGCGCAACAACCTCTCCGACATGGTGGCGGAGGATGTGCGCAGCCATCTTGGCGGGCGGGTCTACGAGACGGTGATTCCGCGCAATGTCCGCGTCTCCGAGGCGCCATCCCACGGCAAGCCGGTGCTGCTCTACGACATCAACTGCGCCGGGTCGCAGGCCTATATGCATCTCGCTGGCGAGGTCCTGCGCCGTGAACGGAGACATGCGGCGTGATGATCGACCAGGGCTCCGACGAGAACGTAGGCGGAAAGCGGCGCACCAATCTCGGCCGCGGGCTCGACGCGCTGTTTGGTGAGGATGAGGCGACATTCGATCCGGGCGGACGCGAGCGCGCCGGGCGCAGCCTTCCGGTCGAGCTGATCCGGCCCAATCCGAAGCAGCCGCGCCGGCGGTTCGCCGATGAGGACCTCAACGATCTGGTGGCCTCGGTCCGGGAACAGGGCGTGCTGCAGCCGATCCTGGTGCGGCCGTCGCCCAAGCTGCCCGACCTGTTCGAGATCGTCGCCGGCGAGCGGCGTTGGCGCGCGGCCCAGCGGGCGCAACTGCACGAAGTCCCGGTCGTGGTGCGCGATCTGGACGATTCCGCCGCGCTGCAGATCGCCATTATCGAGAACATCCAGCGGGAAAGCCTGACCCCGATGGAGGAGGCGGACGGCTATCGCCGCCTGCAGCAGGATTTCGGCCATACCCAGGAGCAGATCGGCCAGGTGGTCGGCAAGAGCCGGAGCCACATCGCCAATACCCTGCGCCTGCTGGAATTGCCGGAGCCGGTCCGGGACCTGGTCGATGACGGCACGTTGAGCGCCGGCCATGCGCGGGCGCTGCTGGCCTGTCCGGACCCTGCGGCGGCGGCCAGGACCGTCGTGTCGCGCGGCCTGAACGTGCGCCAGACCGAGAAGCTGGCCCGCGAAGGCGGCGCCGGCAGCCGGCGGGGCAGCGGCTCCGCGGCCGAACGAGCCTCGGGCAAGGACGCCGATCTGAAGGCGCTTGAGCAGCAGATGTCCGATCGGCTCGGGCTTCGCGTGGCGATCGACCCGGCAAAAGACGGACGAGCCGGGGCGGTGACCATCCGCTACCAGTCGCTCGAGCAGTTTGACGATCTGCTCCGGCGGCTTGGGCTCGGCCGGGATCAACACTAGACCCTGGATTTTGCGCTCTAGCGGCGTGCCCTGGCCAAGCTGGCGACCTGCAGCAGGGTGCGGGCGCAAATCGTCTCGGCCGGCATGGCGGTCCGCTTGCAGTCGGCCTCAGCGTCGGCCAGCCGCGTCAGCACCTCCTGCAGCCGATCGCGCCGCCAGCCATCCAGTTGGCGGCGGAACCTGGGCTTGGCCTTGAAGAAGACCGGCGGCCTCAGCGAGGCCATGACATTGTCCGGGCTGTCGCCGGCCGCGACGCGGCAATTGGCCAGGTGCAGGCGGCCGAAATGCCGTTGCGCGGCCCGCAGGATCGCCACCGGCGACTGACCTTCCGAGAAGAGCTTCCGCGTCGCACCGTCCACAGTCGCCGCCTGGCCGTCGGCCGCGGCCATGACCAAATCGTCCAGACTCCGTTCCGCGCTGTCGCCGATGCAGGCCGCCGCAGCCTCCAGGTCGATCGCGTCCGAGTCGCCGGCATAGGCGATGAGCTTCTCGGCTTCGCGGCGCACCAGCGAGCGGTCGGCCGCCAGATGCTCGGCGAGAAAGGCCTCGGCGTCGCGGCTGACGGAAATCCCGGCCTCCGACAGCAGGCCTCGCACCAGCGCGGCGACAGCCTCCGGTTCCGGCGGATAGCAGGCGATCGCGGCCGCTGCCTTGGACCCCTCGCACAGCTTTCGCAGGGTCGAGCGCGGCCCCAACTCGCCGGCTTCCAGGACCAGAAGGTTGGAGTCCGGGCGCGGCGCCTCGACGATCGGCTTCAGGGCCGCCGTCAGCGAATCGGCGGCGCCGCGGACGCGCACCACCCGCCGCCCGCCGATCAACGACTGCGCGGCCATCTCGTCGGCAAGCCTGGCCGGATCCTTGGCCAGCTCGACCGCAGCGAGGATCGCCAGGCGGAAGGGGTCATCGGTGTCGCCAACCACCGCGGCCGCGGCCCGGTCGGCGCGTTCGCGCACCAGACCGCTGTCGGGGCCGTAGATCAGCACCACCGGCGTGGCGGCGGCAGGGCTGTCCAGCAGGGAGTCGACGCGCCCGGCGGCGACTTTCACCATCGTCGCGCGCCGCGGTCAGCCGGGACGGCTGAAATACAGCGCCAGTTGGGTCCGGATGTCGCTGCCGAGCTGTCGCAGGGCGCGGTCGCGGGCGGCATCCTGAGCGCTGAGGGTTGCGTATTCATCGAGCACGATGTTGTAGCTGGTGATGATGCCGACCCGGCGGTTCAACACCTCCTGATCATCCGCGGCGGTGCGCAGGGAGAACCGCGCCGTGATCACCAGATTGGCGCGCTGGGCGCTGTCGGTCTTGTCGATGCCGAGATCTTCCTGGCGCTCGCGCAGGTCGACGTTCAGCCGATAGGTCGGATCAGTCGGCCGGCCATCGGAATTGATCCCTTGAATCAAGTAGTTGCGCAGGATCTGCCCGGATCGGTCGGGGATCACCGCGACCTCGACCTGGGACAGCTCAGCCGATGCATCCGCGATGCCGCCGGTTGCGTAAAGCGGACGAAACCCGCAGCCGGCCACGAGCAGCAGAACTGCCGCCAGTGCGCCGACGATCCGCGGCGAGGCGCTACGCGACCACATTGACGATCCGGTTCGGCACAACGATCACCTTGCGCACCGGCTTGCCATCCAGCGCCCTCTGCACCCCGTCCTGCGCCAGCGCCGTCTTCTCGGCCTCGTCGCGGTCGACGTCGCGGGGCAAGGCGACGGTCGCCCGCAGCTTGCCATTGACCTGCACCGCCACGGTCACCGTCTCATCCACCAGAAGCGCCGGGTCGGCCTCGGGCCAGGGCGCGTCGATCAGCAATCCCTCCTGCCCCAGGCTCTGCCACAATTCCTCGGAGAGGTGCGGCATGACCGGTCCAACCAGCTTGGCTAGGGTCTCGAACGCGGCGCGGCGCAGCCAGGCGGCGGTCGCACCGTCGGCGGTGAAATCCTCGACGGCGTTGGTGAACTCGCGAATGCGGGCCACCGCCTTGTTGAAATGGTACCGCTCGAAATCCTCCGACACCCCGGCGACGGTCTTGTGCAGGTCGCGCCACAGCGTCACGCACTCCGCGTCGGCCGAGAGCTGCTGCAGATCCTTGGGAATCGGCGTGTTCGGCTCGGCGACGGGACCCTTCGGGCGGTTGACCAGGCGCCACAAGCGATTGAGGTAGCGCCAGGCCCCGTCGATGCCGGCATCGTTCCATTCCAGATCGCGGTCCGGCGGGCTGTCTGAGAGGGAGAGCAACCGCACGGTGTCGGCCCCATAGGCATCCACGGCCTTCTCCAGGCCCACCGCATTTTTCTTCTGCTTGCTCATCTTCTCCAGCCGGCCGGCTTTCAACGTGGCACCGTCGGCCGTTCGGAACGGCTTGCCGTCCTTGAACTCAACCTCTTCCGGATAGACCCATTCCCCATCCGGGTCGGTATAGGTCTCATGGACCACCATGCCTTGGGTCATCAGCCCGGCAAAAGGTTCCTCCACAGAGAGATAGCCGCATTTCTTCAGAGCGCGCATGAAAAAGCGCGAGTACAGCAGATGCAGCACCGCGTGCTCGATGCCGCCGATGTACTGGTCGACCGGCAGCCAGTGATCCACCGCCTTGCGCTCGAAGGCCTGCTCGGAGTGGGGGGAGCAGAAGCGGGCGAAGTACCAGGAGGATTCGAAGAAGGTGTCGAAGGTGTCGGTCTCGCGCTCGGCCGGGCCGCCGCATATCGGGCAATCCACCTGCTTCCAGCTCGGATGCCGCACCAGCGGATTGCCCGGTTCGTCGAAATCGATATCGGTGGGCAGCTCGACCGGCAGGTCGGCATCGGGCACCGGCACCACGCCGCATTTCGCGCAATGGATGATCGGGATTGGGCAGCCCCAGTAGCGCTGCCGCGATACGCCCCAGTCGCGCAGCCGGTAGCGCACCGCCGCCGCCCCGTAGCCCTTGGCCTCCAGCGCGGCGATGACGATGTGCTTGGCATCCTCGACCGATTTCGGCGCATCGTCCTTGGCCAGCGTCTCCAGCCGGTAGCGATAGGCCGGCAGGGCCGTGTCGAGATAGGCGGTGGCGTTGACGTAGAAGACCTCGCCCAGGTCGTCCAGGGTCTGGTGCGGGTCCTCGTCGAACCGCGCCTGCACGTTCTTCGGCAGCGCCGAGAACTCCGCTTCGGTCAGCATCCGGGCCGAGGGCGGCCACAGCACCGGAATGACCTCCAGCCCGTATTTCCGGGCGAAGTCGAGGTCGCGCTGATCGTGCCCGGCCGAGCCGAAAATGGCGCCGGTGCCGTAGTCCATCAGAACGAAGTTGGCGACATAGACCGGCAGCTCGACACCGTCGCGGAACGGGTGGCGCACTCTCAGGCCGGTATCGAATCCGACCTTCTCCGCGGTCTCGATCGCCTCCTCGCTGGTGCCCAGACGCCGGCACTCGGCGACGAATTCCGCCAGCTTCGCATTGTCCTTGGCCAGCGACTCGGTCAGCGGGTGGTCCGGTGACAAGGCACAGAAACTGGCGCCGAAGATGGTGTCCGGCCGGGTGGTGAAGACCTCCAGCCGGTCATCCCGGCCGACGATGTCGAACTGCATATGGGCGCCGACGGACCGGCCGATCCAGTTCGCCTGCATCAGCCGCACCCGGTCGGGCCAGCGATCCAGCCCCTCGATCGCCGCCAGCAGGTCGTCGGCGTATTCGGTGATCTTCAGGAACCACTGCGACAGCTTGCGCTTCTCCACCAGCGCGTTCGACCGCCAGCCGCGGCCGTCGATGACCTGCTCGTTGGCCAGGACCGTGTGCTCGACCGGATCCCAGTTGACCCAGGCCTCCTTCCGGTAGGCGAGGCCGGCCTTCAGGAAATCCAGGAACATCTTCTGTTCGTGGCGGTAATAGTCCGGCGTGGAGGTGTTGAGCTCACGGTCCCAGTCGTAGGACAGGCCGATCAACCGCAGCTGCTCGCCCATGACGCGGATGTTCTCTTCCGTCCAGGTCGCCGGATGCACCTTGTTGGCGATGGCGGCATTTTCCGCCGGCAGGCCGAAGGCATCCCAACCCATCGGGTGCAGGACGTTGAAGCCCTTGGCCCGCTTGTACCGCGCCACCACGTCGCCGATGGCATAGTTGCGGACATGGCCGACATGCAGCCGGCCGGACGGGTACGGAAACATCTCCAGCACGTAGTACTTCGGACGCTTGTCGTCCTCACGCGCAGCGAAACAGCCGCGATCCGTCCAGATCGCCTGCCATTTGGCCTCGGTTTCCTTGAAGTTGTACCGGGACATCCGGGGACCTGCTGCTGGGAGACGTCAGCCGGCGCGGGAAAGGCCGGCTATTGGGCTGCGGCGGTGCTGATGACGCGCAGCTCGCGGGCGCGGGTCAGGATGGTGTCCTCAAGCGCGGTCGGCGTCTGCTCGTTCACCGGCGCGTCGATCCACTCGCCGGACGGGTCGCGGATCTGCCGGAACACCGCAACGCGCAGCCCGTCGGCCCGCAATTGCCGGTCCAGGATGTAGACATTCAGCTTGAAGCGCTCGCCGGGCGACCCGGGCGGCGTGTACCAGTCGGTCAGGATGACGCCGCCGAACGGGTCGGCGGAGCTCACCGGCATGAAGACCACCGTATCCAGCGTCGCCCGCCACAGGAAACTGTTGACGCCGATGCCGCCGCCGCCCTCCGGCGCCGCGCGTGACGGATCGGTACTGAAGCTCAGCCCGTCCGGCCCGAACAGGCTCGGGCGCGCGGCGTACCGCTCATCCTGATCCTGTTGCGGCTCGGACGTTTCGGACGGCTGGAAGTTGGCGCCACCGCATCCGGCAACAAGAAGTGCCATGGCAACGGCAGCCAATACGGTCTTGCGGCGACGGAAAATCATGGCCGGCAATAAATCGAAAAATCCGGCCGGGCGCAAGGACATCCGAATCGGCGATCGTCCGGCCGCCGCCCGGAATTCAGTAGATCACGGCCTTGCCGTTGCGGATGGCGATCCTGCGCGGCTTGTCGAATGGCGAGATCTTGTCCTTGCCGCCGACGCAGGGAAGGGGCTGCCGCCCGCGCGGTTTCACGTCGAAGGCGCGGTCGAAGAACAGCGACGTCACCTGGGCATCCACGTGGCAGGGCTTGAAGCCGGCCATGTCGACCTGCAGGAAGTCCCGTTCCCGCAGCAGCGCGCAGGTCGCGGGATAGAAGTCCGCATTGTCGAAGACGATGAGACCGCCGGGACGGAGGAGGTCCCGGGCCGCGGCGGCGCAGTCATGGTAGTGCAGCCCGTCGAGCGCGATGACGTCAAATCGCTCCTCGGCCGGCAACACGGCGAGGTAGTCCCGGCCCGTCGCGATGTCCTCGCGCTTGGCGAAGAGGCAGGTGACATTGGCCAGCGCAGCCTCCTCCAGCCGGCGGACCCAGTCGTCGTCATGCTCCACGGCGGTGACCGCCCCGGCGCGCCGCGACCACCAGAGGGTGGATTGTCCGGATCCGAATTCCAGGGCATGGCGGGTGGAGAAATCCAGCGACGCCAGGTATTCGATCGCCGGATAGGTGTACATGGGCAGGGCCTGGCCCCGGGCGTCGACGGCAAGGCCGGATGCCATCGACCGGTCGTGGCCGTGCTTCGCCAGGATCCGGAGCAGCGATCTGTCCGGCGTCTCCGCGCCGGCTTCCGTCGAAGTCTTGGTGTCAGCCATCGGCCGACTATGGCCGCGCCGCCGGCCCAGTCAAACGCAATTTTGTAGCGCCGCGCGGCGTCCCGCCAAAGGAAAGGGGCGGTGCCGAAGCACCGCCCCTAAAACCGAAAGTGCGGTATTTCCGGTTAGAAGGACGCGGTCACGCCCACCAGGAACACCGTACCGTCGTTGTCGTTACCCGAGCCGGGCTGATCGCTGTCGAAGAACACCAGATCAGCATACGGGGTCAGGCCGTCAGCCAGCGAGTACTCAACACCAACGCCGTAGATGGTGTCTTCCTCGTTGCTGTTGTCGTCCTCGGCCAGCAGGGCGTTGGCGCCGAAGCTCCACGGCCCAGTCGAGAACGTCGCGCCGACGCCGAAGCGATCCAGCTCGACATTGTCGTTACCGGCGTTGTCTTCCTGATCGGCAGTGATGTAGAAGCCGCCGACCGTGAAGGCACCAAAGCCGACCTCGGCACCGAAGCCGTACTCGGTGTGGTCACCACCGTTAGTGGCGGTGGTCTCACCGAAGTCACCAAAGTTGGCACCGGCCGAAACGCCGACGGACACGCCGTTGAACTCGCCCTGGTAGTTACCACCGATCGAGAACGTGTCGCGGAGCTCGTCGTTGCTCTCATCCTGATCCGGCTCGGCGCCGATGGCGTCGTCGGACGGAGTGAAGCTGGCGCCCACGGAGAAGTCGCCGAACTCGCCGATGTAGACGATCTTGTTGGCGTCGTTCGAGTGGACGAAGTCGGTGCCGAACACCTCGCCGTCACTGGCGTCGTTCACATAACGCTGCCAGTCGCCGTCGGCCTGGCCGTTACCGACCGTCGGGATCGCGAAACGCAGCTCGGAAGCCGCCGGATCGGTCGAACCCAGGCGAACCTCACCGAAGGTCCCGCTCAGGAACACATAGGTCTCGTCGATGCGGAACTCGGAATCGCCGCCAGCGGTGGAGCTGTCGTCGATGTTGATCCGCGAACCGTACTCCAGGCCGTTATCCGCAACGCCGTCGGCGTTGAAGTTCAGCGTGGTGTCGGTGGTGATACCGTACTCGTTCCGGTCGGCGTCGAGATCCTCACTGGCGTAACCAGCGTGGACATCGACAGAACCGGAGATGCTGAGCTCCAGCTGCGCGAACGCGGGCCCGGCCATCAGGCCGGCCGCGACGAGCGCCGTGCTCCCCAAGAGAACCTTCTTCATCCTTCAACCTCCAAAGATCGGGCCTGGCGGCCCCTGACATGGAACCTCACGTGATGGCTCCAGGCGTGCAGAAATGCCCCGAAACACCTTGGAACCCAGTAATTTCTTACTTCCGGCCTTGTCAGTGAGCAACGTCAAATGCGGCTTTGCTGCAACAATCGGCCAAAGCTGTGGCCGTTGTGCAACAAAACAGGGGATTCCGACCCTATTCCTTACGAAAAGGTTAGCAAAATCGGCGGTTTCGGACGGTTCGGAGCAGTATCGCGAGATCGAATCCGCGGTCGAATTGGTCAGGCCGGGGCGATGACCGCCATCTTCTGCATATCGGTCAGCAATTTGCTGCGCGCATTGTCCGGCATGGTGTCGAAGGCACTGGCGAATTCTCCTTCGGCGAAATCGGGCCGCTCCAGGATCCAGGCGATGGGCTCGCGCATGCCTTGCGGAATGGGTGCGCCCTGCCGGCCGTCGGTGATGTGCCAGACGCCCTTGTGCTGGGCGAGGCGGATGTTGCCCGACACCCGCTTGAAGCGCTGGTCGACCGCATCGCCCGGCAGGTTGACGGACCCGCGCGGATAGCGGAAGCCGGCCATGAACCCGGCGAACTGGTTGACCACCTCCGGCTCCTTGGTGAACTCCGCCAGCCGTTCGCCGAGCGCCGCCAGGTGGCCGGCGACGTCCGCGGATCCGTCGGCTGCTTCCGGCCCCGGCACGACGGCCCGGAAGGTCGGATCCTGGACCGCGCGGTCGAACAGCATGCCGATCAGGTCGAGGCCGATCGGGCAGGTCAGCCCCATCGCCACGTGGATCGTCGCCTCCGATTTCGCCAGGGCGTCGTGGTACCAGCCGCGCGGGATGTACAGCAGGTCGCCGGGCTTCAGCGTGACCTCGTCGGTCAGCTTGCCCTTGTTCTTGTCATGGAAGGCATCGTCGTCGATCAGGAAGCGGGCATGCCGGATCACGTCCGGCGTCGGGCACTCGTAGATCCGCCAGGTCTTCTCGCCGGCGATGTGGACGGCGAAGACCTCATGGGTGTCGTAATGCGAGCCGAACCCCGGATGGGCCTTCCACGAGCAATAGAGATTGCATTGCACCTTGCCGCCCAGGCCGGTCTCCAACGCCGCCGCCGCCGATTTGAGTCCCGGGCTCAGATGGTCGATGTCGTTGAGCAGCAGGGAGGCGCCGCGCTGCAGCCACTGACGGACGCGATCGGTGTCCGGCATCATGATCTTGCCGCCATCGCGGCCGGTTGCCGGGGCGCAGTAATCCGGCGGCGCTACCCGGTCGCCATCCATGACCAACTGCAGCGAGGCCGACGACCAGATGCTGGTCTGGTTGATCAGGCCGGTCAGCGACTCCCACGACATCACATCGGCGTACTTGTCCGCCGCGCCCGGAAGATGGAGCGGTTTCTTTCCGCGATAGTCCGCAAGGAACTCCTCCACGCTCATCGGCGCCAGCAGGTCCGCCAGGCTGTCGATCGGCTTGCTCATCTCGGGTCTCCTTCAGGGTCTTCTTCTGGGGCTATCGACAGGGCTGAGTCAATCGCGTCGAGCGATCCGATCGGTCTTGCGCCGGGCCGTACGGAATGTGAGAAGGGACCGATGGCAGCGACGCGGGACAATGACCTGGATCAGCCGGTGGACACGTCGGTGAAGGACAATTTCGCCGCGATCCGGTCGAGGATCGACTCAGCCGCAAGTGCCGCCGGCCGCGATCCGGGCGCGGTCCGGCTCGTGGCGATCAGCAAGATGCAGCCGGCGGACCGGGTGACCGCGGCGCTCGATGCCGGCCATCGGCTGTTCGGGGAGAACCGCGTCCAGGAGGCACAGGCGCGCTGGGCGCCGCTTCGGGCGGACTATCCGGACCTGCTGCTCCACCTCGTCGGCCCGCTGCAGACCAACAAGGTCAAGGATGCGGTGGCGCTGTTCGACGCCATCGAATCCGTTGACCGGCCGAAGCTCGCGCGGGCCCTGGCCACGGAGATGGCGCGCAGCGGACGCCGGCCGGACTGCCTCATCCAGGTGAATACCGGCGAGGAGCCGCAGAAGGCCGGCGTGGCTCCGGACGGGCTGTCCGATCTCCTGTCGCTGTGCCGCGCCGAGCTCGGTCTGCCGATCCGGGGCCTGATGTGCATCCCGCCGCTCGACGAGCCGCCGGCCCTGCATTTCGCCCTGCTGTCGGAGCTGGCCGGCCGTCATGATCTGCCGGTTCTGAGCATGGGCATGAGCGGCGATTTCGAGACCGCGATCCGCCATGGCGCGACGCTGGTCCGGGTCGGCACCGCCCTGTTCGGCGCCCGGCCGCCGAGACCCTAGGCGCGGTTCGCGGTCAGGATGGCGGCGGCCGGACCGTCAGCACCGTCTCCGGCCCGCACCGCTCCAGCAGCGCCAGCAGGTCCGGCAGGGCCAAGGCAACACAGCCCTCCGTCGGTCCGTAATCGGGCCGCGCAACGTGCAGGAATATGGCACTGCCCAGACCCGGCACCGGCGGATCGTCGTTGTGCCCCAGGATCACGACGACGTCGTAGAGCCCGTCCTCCCGCCACATCTTCTCGTGGCCGGCCGCGTAGGGCAGGCGGACCGGCCGGTTGTAGGCCGGGTCGTCGGGATCATCGCACCAGCCGTCATCACGGCCGATCGCATCGCCGGCTATGGCGGTGGCCGGAGCGGCACGCATCCGATCGCGGCGGTACAGCAGCCGGCGCAATGGGAAGCTGCCGACCGGCGTCGCGCCGTCGCCCTCGCGCTTGTCGGCACGGATGCCGCCATGCCCCAGGGCGCAGCGCCAGCGTTGCCCACCGGCTTCGAGCCAGCCATCCGGCGATACGGTGATCTCCCGGAGCTCCGGCACCATCGGTTCAGAGCAGGTGCCCGGTGCGCTGCTTCTTGGTGCGCAAATAGAATTCGTTGTGGCCGTTCGCCGGGAAGGAGTGCGGCACCCGCTCGACCACCTCGATGCCGCAGCGAGCGAGTTGATCGACCTTGTCCGGATTGTTGGTCAGCAGCCGGACTCGCTCGAACCCGAGCTGGCGCAGCATCTCCGCCGCCGGTTGGTAGATCCGCTCATCGGCGTCGTAGCCCAGCATCACATTGGCGTCGACCGTGTCATAGGCCTTGTCCTGCAGCCGGTAGGCGCGCAGCTTGTTGACCAGCCCGATGCCGCGGCCTTCCTGGGCCAGGTAGAGCAGGGCGCCGGCGCCTTCCGCGGCGATCTCGGCGATCGCGCCGCGCAGTTGCTGGCCGCAATCGCATTTCAGCGATCCCAGCAGGTCGCCGGTGAAGCATTCCGAATGCAGCCGCACCAGCGGCGGTGTGTCGCCTTTGGGCTCGCCAATGACGATGGCGAGATGCTCCTGTCCGCCATCGGTCGGACGGAAGGCCACGATGCGGGTCGCCTCGGCACCGTCCAACGGAACGCCGGCATCGACGATCCGGTAGAGGCTGCGGGCCGCGTGTCGCTCGTAGTGGTCGATGTCGTAGGCGCTGACCGACAGGATGTCGTTGGCCGCGACCAGCCGGTCGGTGGCCAATGGCCGCTCGACGGGGGCGGCGACCACCGCCGGCAGCAACCTCGCCAGTTTCGCAAGCCGGGTCACCGCAACCGCACCGTCTCGGCTGTCGCCGGCGATCGTGCGGCAGGGGATCCCGTCCAACGAAGCGACGTCGATCGCCGTCTCCGGGTCGCTGAGGCTGCGGACGAGCTCGGCATTCAGCCGGTCGCCGGGCTCCAGCTTGGTCACCCCGTCCACATCCTCGCACAGGCCGATCGCCGCCGCCCGCTGCCGGGTCACGATGACCGACGGCGTGACGCCCGACAGCGCCGCCATGCGCGCCAGGCTGTCCTCGGTCGCCGATTCGCAGGCCTGGATCAGCAGGGCCGGTCCGGAATCCGGCCGAACCAGCACGAAATCGCCGCGCCGCAGGTCGCCGGACGCCCGATCGACCGCGCGCAGCGAGGCCTGCCGCCGGGAGACAGGGGCGGGCTCGTCGCTGGCGGATTTGTCCAGTTTGCTCATGGCGCAAGTCTAGCACCGTTCCTGCCAGCGGAGGGGGTTCCGTTGCAACCGACGGCCGCGACCGCCGCCGGTGCCTTTATTCCAGGCATCCGCTCACCTATGTGATGTCCAACCGCGATCGTCGTGCTGCGACAAGGCAGCCGGCCGATGGCGTCGAAAACGCAATGTGCGCGTGGTACAATTCGCTCCGGCCCCAAGCAGGCGGGGCTGCTGGATCAGGGCGCGAATGAGAGTGATCGGATGACATCCAACAAGAAGATCCTTCTGGTTGACGACGATGCGGCGCTGCGGAACTCGCTGGCCGAGCAGCTGCACCTCCATGAGGAGTTCGCGACCAGCGAGGCGGAGAATGCCGCCGATGCGCTCGAGGCGGTGAAGAACACCTATTTCGACTGCATCCTGCTGGATGTCGGCCTGCCGGACATGGATGGCCGCGACCTCTGCCGCCTGATGCGCCGCAACGGCGTGCGCAGCCCCATTATCATGCTGACCGGCGTCGACACCGATGCCGATGCGATCCTGGGCCTGGACAGCGGCGCCAACGACTACGTCACCAAGCCGTTCCGCCTCGGCGTCCTGCTGGCCCGGCTGCGGGCCCAGCTGCGCCAGTTCGAGCAGAGCGAGGACGCGGTCTTCACCATCGGCCCCTACACCTTCCGGCCCAGCGCCAAGCTGCTGGTGGACGAGGAGAAGGACCAGAAGGTCCGCCTGACCGAAAAGGAGACGGCGATCCTCAAATACCTCTACCGGGTCGGCAGCAAGGTGGTCGGCCGCGACGTGCTGCTGGGCGAGGTCTGGGGCTACAACGCCGGCGTCACCACGCACACGCTGGAAACCCATGTCTACCGGCTGCGGCAGAAGATCGAGCGCGATCCCTCCAATGCCGAGATCCTGGTCACCGAGCCCGGAGGCTACCGCCTGAATCCCTGATCTCTGGCGTCACCGCCACCGGGCGGTAGCGCGGATCAGCCGGATTCACGGCGGCGCAGCGTGCGCGCCACCAGCGCGGAGACCACGGCCGCGAGCAACGTGCTGCCGGCGAAGACCGGTCCCGCGCTGTTCCAATCAGCCGTGACGCTGAACAGCCATCCCAGGAGCAGGGGGCCGACCAGGACACCGAGGTTACGCCCGGTCATCAGGGTGGCAAAGGCGCCCGGCCGGCCGGCCCCCTCGATGGCGTTCGGCAGGGCGAACAGGCAGGTCGGCACGATCCCGGCGGCAATCCCGTAGGCGACCAGCGAAACGATGCCGGTCCAGCCCGCCCCGGTCACCGGCAGCATCGCCCAGACCGCCGCCTGACCGATCAGCGCCACCGTCAGCAACGGCCCGACCCGCACGCCGCGGTTCATCGCATAGCCGGCCAGCAGGTTGAAGACGAGCAACGTGACGATCGGTACCGTGTAGCCGAGCACCGCATCGCCGGGGTCGAGCCCGTGGACCGAGACCAGATAGCTCGGGAGCCAGGTCATGTAGGCGATGAACTGCGTCGACCACAGGCAGAACATCCCGGCGGCCGCCAACAGCAGCGTCCGCCGCGTCCGATCGCCCCTGGCCTCGGCGGCATCCCGGCGCCCCTGCCATGGCGCCGCACTGGCCGGCTTGCGTGCGCGGCCGCGCATCATTGTCCAGGCCGCCATCGCCGCCGTCCCGGCAAGGCCGCCCCACCACAGGAATTCCCATGTTCCGTCCGCCAGGATGGGGCGCGCGGCGACCGTCGCGATCAGCTGACCTGTGGGGATCCACGTTGCGGTGACGCCGATCGCAAGGGCCAGGAACCGTGTCCCGGCGTGGCCGGTGACCAGCACCGGCCCGACGATGGCGAGGACCGCGAACCCGGCCCCCTCCAGGCTCCGCGAGACCAGCATGACCAGACCGGATTCCGGCCAGCCCAGGGCCAGCGCGCCACCGCCGGCGAACAGGGCAAAGGCCGCATAGAGATACCCGGCCATGCCATGGCGCTCGATCAGCGGCCCGAGCACCGGCGACAAGGCGAGGCCGGCCAGCGCATAGACCGACATGAAGCCGCCCGCCACCCGTGGATCATGTCCGTACTGGTCGATCAGCAGCGGCAGCACCGGCGGCAACTTGAACTGGTGATAGGCCGCGAGCACCGCGAGCAGGGCGCCGAACGCAACGCCGGATGGGTCAGCCCGCGGGCGACTCGGATGCACCTCCGTCACGCCGGAAATCCGCCGCGGCCGCCGAAGGCGATGACGGCCGCCTCAAAGCCCCGTGTGGCGTTTTGTCTCGACTTGGGTTTCCCGGCCTGCCAGATTCGGGGACCGTTCCGGGCCCGACCCGGTGCCGCCAACCGATTCCGGGCAGGGGCTGCCGGACGCAACGTATGAGCGACAGGGAAGCGTTTCTCGTCAAATTCTGGGGTGTGCGGGGAAGCATTGCCGTCCCGGGTCCCAGCACCGTCCGCTATGGCGGCAACACCACCTGTCTGGAAATCCGCTGCGGCGGCGAGTTGATCGTCATCGATGCCGGCACCGGCGTGCGCGGGCTGGGGCTGCAACTGGCCAAGGAACGGCCGGAGCGCATCAACCTCTTCCTGACCCACACCCATTTCGACCATGTTTGCGGCATCCCGTTCTTCCAGCCGGCCTATGTGAAGGAATCGGCGGTGCATTTCTATGCCGGCCATCTGCCCAAGACCACCAGCCTGCGCGACGTGCTCTGCCAGATGATGACGCCGCCGCTGTTCCCGATCCCGATCCATGTCTTCTCGACCTGCCACTACCACGATTTCGAGTGCACCAAGCCCATCGCGCTCGGCAAGGTCACCTTGAACACCTGCCCGCTGAACCATCCGGACGGCGCCTGCGGTTACCGCATCGATCACGACGGCAAGAGCGTGTGCGTGATCACCGACACCGAGCACCGGTCCGGCGAGCTGGACACGACCATCGTCGACTTTGTCCGCGGCGCCGACATCATGATCTATGACGCCACCTATACCGAGGCGGAGTACCCCGCCCACAAGGATTGGGGCCATTCGACCTGGCAGGAGGCCCTGCGCGTCGCCGATGCGGCCGGTGTCGGCCAGGTGGTGCTGTTCCATCACGACCCCTCCCATGACGATGATTTCATGGACCAGGTCGCGGCCGATGCCGGGGCCGCGCGGCCGGGCACGCTGGTCGCCCAGGAAGGCATGGTTCTGACATTGTGAGGTCCGACGGGCCGCCCGCCGAATGTCCCTGAGAACGCAACTGCGCAGGCTGTGGATGGGACTTGCCACCGTAACCGGCCTCGCGCCACACGGCTATTTCATCCCCTATCGCTACGCCGCCGGCACCCGGGCGCCGACCGCGCCGTACCGGCCGATCGATGCCCTGTTCGCATCCTGCACGACGCAATTCCAGGACGTCCTGGACAGCATGGACCGCCATGCCGACGACCTGACCGCCCTGGGCGGCGATCCGCCGGCGCCGCGCTGGACCCAGCAATGGTTTGCGCGCCTGGACGGCGCAGCCGCCTATGTGATGGTGCGGGACCGGCGCCCTGCCCGGATCGTGGAGGTCGGCTCGGGCCATTCGACGCGCTTCCTGGCGCGGGCGGCGGCCGATGGCGGGCTCGACACGGCGATCACCGCCATCGATCCGGCGCCGCGCGCCGATCTCGCCGGGCTGCCGGTCACGGTGATCCGGCAGACGGTCCAGTCGGCCGGCCTGGACGTCTTCACGACGCTTCACGCCGGCGACATGCTGATCATCGATTCCAGCCATATCGCCATGCCCGGAACCGATGTGGACTTCCTGTTCGCGCGCGTGCTGCCGGCCCTGCCGGCCGGTGTCCTGGTGCACATCCATGATATCTGCCTGCCCGACGACTATCCGGCGGCCTGGCGCTGGCGCGGGTACAACGAGCAGCAGGCCGCGGCCGCCCTGCTGGCCGGCGGCGGCTTCCGGCCGCTCTTCGCCAGCCATTACGTGGCCAGCCGCATGGCCGACCGCGTGGCCGTTTCGGTGGCGGGCCGCCTGCCATTCGCCCCGGGGACGCCGGAGACCAGCCTGTGGCTGGAGAAGACCGCCGCACCCCTCGGGCCGATGGTTTGACCGCTCGCATGGATATCACGCAGGCTTGACGCTTCGTGGCCGCACGGGCCGGTTAGACTGCGGCAGGCGAGCGATAGGGCGGATTCCGGACGATGACGGTAAGTGACACGGTGCAGCGGACAGAGGTCGACCGCCGCAGGACTGTGCCCGTCGACGCGCTGCCGGAGCGGGTCAAGTCGGCCATCCTCGCCCGCGAGGAGGAGAGCGAGCGGGTCATCGGCTGGGTCCAGCTTCTGATCGTTGTCACGCTGGGCACGCTCTACATCGTCGCGCCGCGCCCGACCGACATCCCGACCGGTGCGTTCCAGCCGGTGCCCTGGGTGCTGGGGGTCTATTTTGTCTTCGCCGTCATCCGGCTGTGGCTGGCCTATCGGCGCTTCGCCCCGTCCTGGTTCCTGGCCGGCACGATCGTGGTCGACATGAGCCTGCTGATCGGGCTGATCTGGAGCATCCACATCCAGTACCAGCAGCCGCCGTCCTTCTATCTGAAGGCGCCGACCCTGATGTACGTCTTCATCTTCATCTCGCTGCGGGCGCTGCGCTTCGACTACCGCTTCGTGCTGACCGCCGGGGTCACCGCCATGCTCGGATGGCTGGGGCTGGTCGCCTATGCGGTGGCGGTGGATTACGGCAAGGACGTGGACATGGTCACGAGCAACTACGTGGCCTATCTGACCGGCAACAAGATCCTGATCGGCGCCGAGGTCGACAAGATCGTCACCATCCTCCTGGTGACCGTGATCCTGACGGTCGCCCTGCGGCGGGCCCGCGATCTGCTGGTCACCGCGGTGCGCGAGGGCACCGCGGCCGATGATCTGAAGCGGTTCTTCGCGCCCGAGACGGCGCGGCAGATCACCGGCGCGGAGACCGAGATCGCCGCCGGCCAGGGCGAAACCCGCCAGGCCGCGATCATGATGATCGACATCCGCGGCTTCACCACCTTCGCCGCCACCATCCCGGCCGATGACGTGATCCGCCTGCTGGCCGGCTACCAATCGCATATGGTGCCGGTGATCCAGGCCCATGGCGGCACCATCGACAAGTTCCTGGGCGACGGCATCATGGCGACCTTCGGGGCGACCGAACCGTCGGAGACCCAGGCGGCGGACGCCCTGCGGGCGGCCGATGCGGTGTTCGAGGCGGCCCGGGCGTGGAACGGGTTCCGCGCCAAGGAGGGCTATACGACCGTCATGACGGTGAATGTCGGCGTGGCGTCCGGGCCGGTCGTCTATGGCGCGGTCGGCGACGAGACGCGGCTGGAATACACCGTCATCGGCGATGCGGTGAACCTCGCCGCCAAGCTCGAGAAGCACAACAAGGACCTCCGCGTCGCCGGGCTGACGACATCGGCGACGCTGGCTCTGGCCCGCGAGCAGGGCTACGAGCCACCGGGCGAGCAGGAGATCGTCGCGGACTGCGATGTCGGCGGCGTCGGCAAGCCGATCGATCTGGTGATCTTGGGGCGCTGACCTACTTGTACGGGTCCGCAGCGTCGCGGAGGCCGTCGCCGAGGAACTGGAATGCCAGCACGATCAGGATGACCGGGGCGACGGGCGCCATCAGCCAGGGATAGAGCGCCACGACGTTGATGTTCTGGGCTTCGTTCAGCAGCACGCCGAGGCTGGTGATCGGCGGCCTCAAGCCCAGATTGAGGAAGCTGAGCGCGGTCTCGCCGAGGATCATGCCGGGGATCGACAGGGTCGCCGAGGCGATCAGGTGGCTCATGAAGCTCGGCATCAGGTGGCGGCCGATGATGCGGCCGGGGCTGGCGCCCATCAGCTGGGCGGCGACGCAGAAATCCTCCTCGCGCAGCGACAACAGCTTGGAACGCACGGCCCGCGCCAGCCCGGTCCAGTCGACCAGGCCAAGGATGATGGTGATCCCGAAATAGATCAGGATCGGACTCCAATTGGCCGGCAGCGCCGCCGACAGCGCCATCCACAGCGGCAGCTGCGGGAAGCTCTGGAATATCTCGATGATCCGGTTGATGACGTTGTCGACCCAGCCGCCGTAATAGCCGGCCAGCCCGCCGATGGTGATACCGAGCACGAAGCTGAAGGCGATGCCGACAAGCCCGATGGTCAGCGAGATGCGGCCGCCATAGATCATCCGGCTCAGCATGTCGCGGCCCAGCCGGTCCGTGCCGAACAGGAACAGGGTGCCGCCCTCCGCCGGACAGATGATGTGGAACCGGCCCGGGAACAGGCCCCAGAACTCGTACTCCTCGCCCAGGCACAGGAAGCGGATGCGCTGGATGTCGCTGGTGTCGGGCACGTATTCGCGCTGCATGGTCGTCATGTTCAGCTGCGACTTGTAGCCGTACACGAACGGACCGATCAGGCTGCCCTCGTGGAACAGGTGCACCTGCTGCGGCGGGGCGTAGATGTGGGTGGTGTGGCGCGAGCTCATCTCGTAGGGCGCCAGCACCTCCACGAACAGGATCGAGATGTAGAAGAAGGCCAGCAAGGAGCCGCAGATCACGGCGAGGCGGTGGCGCTTCAGCTTCCACCACATGATCTGCCATTGCGAGGCGAGGTAGTACTTCTCCTGCTCCGGCGTCAGCGTCTCGACGACGTTCGGATCCCAATCCTCGGCGTTGACGAAGTGGGTCATTCCCCCGGGCGGACGATCGCCTCCGACGGTCGCGGTCATCGCGTCGCCCCCCCGCCAAGCCGGATGCGCGGATCGAGTACGGCCAGCGCCAGGTCGGAGATCAGAACGCCGATCACCGTCATCACCGCAAGCAGCAGCACGAAGGAGCCGGCCAGGTACATGTCCTGGCTCTGCAGCGCGGAGAGCAGGATCGGCCCGGTGGTCTGCAGGCCGAGCACCACCGAGACGATCGTGGCGCCGGACAGCAGCTCGGGCAGGATGCTGCCGATATCGGCGATGAACGGGTTCAGCGCCATGCGCAGCGGGTATTTGATCAGTGCCCGGCGCGGCGGCAGGCCCTTGGCCAGGGCGGTGACGAAATACTGTTTCTGCAGCTCGTCCAGCAGGTTGGCCCGCAGGCGGCGGATCATCGAGGCGGTGCCGGAGGTGCCGATGACGATCACCGGGATCCACAGATGCTCCAGCACCGACTTGAACTTGCCCCAGCTCATCGGCTGGTCGATGAATTCCGGGTCCATCAGCCCGCCGATCGAGGTCCCGAACTGGACATTGGCGAAATAGAGCAGCACCAGCGCCAGCAGGAAGTTGGGCGTCGCCAGGCCGATGAAACCCAGGAATGTCAGGCCGTAGTCGCCAATGCTGTACTGATGGGTGGCGGAGTAGATGCCGATCGGGAAGGAGACGACCCAGATGAACACGGTGGTCGCGGCGGTCACCACGATGGTCAGGAACACCTTGTCGCCGACCACGTCCTGGACCGGCAGCTCATATTCGAACGACCAGCCGAAATCGCCGCGCAGGATGCCGCCGATCCAGGTGAAGTATTGCTGCCAGAGCGGCTTGTCGAGGCCATAGGTCTCGCGCAGGAACTGGATATGCGCCATGTCGGCGCGCTCGCCGCGGCTGAGCTGCTCGTTGATCTGGGTGGTCAGGAAGTCGCCGGGCGGAAGCTGGATGATGACGAAGCTGATGGCGCTCACCGCCAACAGCGTCGGCATCATGATCAGCAGCCGCCGCGCGACATAACCCAGCATGTGAGGCCTCCCCGGCCCTTAATCGTGTTTTTGCAGACCGAGTCACCCCATGCCCTCCCGGCACGGGGCGTCAACCGGCCCCTTGGTCTAGTTATTGAGCCAGAACGTGTCCGGCCGATACATCCCGAAATGCGCCCCGGGGTCCCAGCTGAAGATACCTTCGCCCGGCACGTTCTGCAGCCGGTTGCTCACCACGATCGGCTGCAGCACGCCCTGGACGATACCGATGGAGGTGACCTGATCGGCCTGGATATCCAGCATCTCCTCGATGATGGCGGATTTCTCGTAGCGGTCGACCGAGGTGCGCCAGGCGTCGTAGAGCTCGATCAGGCGGACGCCGAAATCCAGGTCCGGCGGCTCGCCGGCCTCGCCGCCGGTCTGCACGTATTGGCCCCATTTCGGGTATTGCAGCCAGTTCTGGTCCACCGGGGCCAGCTCGCTCGGCACCGATTCCGGGCCGAACAGGGCGTTGTCCATGCCGAACCAGATCGACATCACCACCTCGCCGGAGAACACCCGGGTGCGGAAGACGTCGCGCTGGGAGGTGTTGGTGAACAGCCCGACCCCGATCTGCTGCCAGGTGTCGCGGATCAGCTCCAGCACGTCGACCTCGACGGTCCGCTCGCCGGCGGTCTCGACCACGATCTCCAGCGGCCGCCCGTCGGGCAGCAGGCGGATGCCGTCGCTGTTGCGTTCGGTCAGGCCGATCTCATCCAGCAGGGCGTTGGCCTGCTCGAGGTCGAAGGTCGCCCATTGGCCTAGCCGCTCCTCGCTGAAGAAGGGCGAGGCGGCCAGTGCGGTGTTGTTCCCGGCGGTCGCCAGCCCGAAATAGATGACCGCGTTGATCTCCTCGCGATTGATGGCCAGCGAGAGGGCGCGCCGGAACCGCACGTCGCGGTTCAGTTCCCGCCAGACGTCGTCGCTGGCGTTGAGGTTGGGATAGAGCGCGATCTCCGAGCCCAGCGCCGTCGGCCACAGCCGGACCGTGTAGTTGTTCCGGGTCTCGCCTTCCTTCAGGAAGGTGATGTTGTCGAAGCGCAGGCTGCGGGCCTGCAGGTCGCTCTCGCCCGCCCCGGTCTTGGCCGGGATCAGCGCGCTGTCCGCGATGTTGACGACCACCCGGTCGAGATAGGGCAGCTGCTGCCCGTCCGCGTCGACCCGGTGGTAGTAGGGGTTGCGCTCGAACACGAAGCGATCGGCCGGCGGCGGCGTGGTGTTCATCCAGGGCTGCAGCACCGGCAGGTCGACATTGGAGGCCTCGTAGAGATTGCCCATGCGGGTGTGCAGCGCCGCCCAGTTGCGCGCCCCGGCCGCCTCGACCTTCCGGTTGAGCTCGTCGGAGGAGGCGTAGCCGGCGTGGAACTGCCGCAGGTAATGCGCCGGGGCGTAGAGGTAGAGCGGGCGCGCGCCGGCCAGAGCGGGCAGGAATTCCGGATTGGGCGCCGACCAGCTGTAGCGGATGGTGGTCTGGTCGAGGATCTGCACCGTCGGCAGCTCGCCATTGACCAGCAGCCGCGGGTCGGGCCCGTACGGCTTCAGCTCGTCGTTCAGGTAGATGTCGTACCAGGCGTAACGGAAATCCTCGGTGGTGAACGGCGCCCCGTCCGACCAACGATGCCCGGGCCTCAAGTGAAGCGTGAAGATCCGACCGTTATCGACTGTAATGTCTTTCAGGATGTCGGCGAAGATCTCGAAATCCGGGTTGAATGCGACAAGTCGGGAATAGCCATAGACGTTCATGATCCGGATGTCGCGGGCGCGTCGCGCCAACCAGGAGATCTCGCCGCCGGGCTGTCCGGGCATGCGGCCCAGGGCCGCCAGATCGACGATCGCCGGTTCATCGGGGACGCGCTCGGCCACCGGCGGAACGCTGCCGTCGGCGACGGCGGCCTCCAGCATCGGTGTTTCCACCAGCTCCTGGGCGCCGGCAGCCGCGGCGAGGCAGCCGGCCAAACCGGCCAACACGCCGGTCCGGGCAAGGCGGAAAACGGTACGGATCATGACGCGACCTCCAACTGACCTGCCTGATCGTGGGCCCGGACAAAATGCCCGTCCCCGACCTTTATCATAGAAAGGGGTGAATCAGTCCTTGCACTGTAGGGAACGGGCCATGCCTCCGGGTCGGAGGCGCGGCCGTCCATCAGCGCCTTCAGGTCCAGCGGCGCGTCGGGATCCGGGTGCGGAACCGCGCTCAGCAGGGCCTGTGTGTAGGGATGCATGGGGTTGCGGAACAGCGTCTCGCGGGGCGCGATCTCCACCAGCCGTCCCTTGCACATGACCATGATCCGGTCGGCGATGTAGTCGACGACGGCCAGGTTGTGGCTGATGAACAGGTAGGTCAGGCCAAGCTCGTCGCGCAGATCCTTCAACAGGTTCAGCACCTGCGCCTGGATCGAGACGTCCAGCGCGGAGACCGGCTCGTCGCAGATCAGCAGGTCGGGCCTGAGCGCCAGGGCCCGGGCGATGCCGATGCGCTGCCGCTGGCCGCCGGAGAAGCTGTGCGGGTAGCGCTGCAGCGCCCGCACGTCCAGCCCGACCACGCCCATCAGCTCCTTGGCGACCTCGTGCCGGAACGCCTTGTCGCCGATGCCGTGGATCACCAGGGGCTCGGTCACGATGTCCAGGACCGTCATGCGCGGGTTCAGCGAGCTGAACGGGTCCTGGAAGATGAACTGCATGCGCTGGCGGAAGGATTTCAGCTCCTGGTTCCGCAGCGCCAGGACGTCAACCGGCGAGCCGTGGTCGTTGAAGGTGACGCTACCGGTATCCGGCGACAGCGCCCGCATCAGGATCTTGCTGAGCGTGGTCTTGCCGCAACCGCTCTCGCCGACCAGGCCCAGGCATTCGCCGCGCCGCACCTCGAAGCTGACATTCTCCACCGCCAGGACCTTGGAGGATGCGTCATCGCCGCCCAGACCACTCTTGCGGATGGTGAAGGTCTTGCTGACGCCCTCGACCTTCAGCAGCGGCCCGGCGGCGTCGGCATCCTCGGGCCAGGGCGCCTTCTCCCGCAGCAGGTTGCCCTTGACGTGCGGGATGTCGCGGATCGGCACCAGGCGCTCGCCGCGATCCATGTCGAAGCGCGGCACCGCCTTCAGCAGGGCCTGCAGGTAGGGATGCTTGGGGTCGCGGAAGATGTGGTCCAGCGAGCCGGCCTCCATCACCTCGCCCTTGTACATGACCACGATTTCCTCGGCGATGTTGGCCACCACGCCGAGATCATGGGTGATCATCAGCACCGCCATGCCGAGCTCGCGCTGCAGATCGTTCAGCAGCATCAGGATCTGCGCCTGGATGGTGACGTCCAGCGCGGTGGTCGGCTCGTCGGCGATCAGCAGGGCCGGGCGGCAGGCCAGCGACATGGCGATCATCGCCCGCTGCCGCAGGCCGCCGGACAGCTCGAACGGATAGGTGCGGATCGCCTTCACCGGATCGGGGAAGCCGACCAGCCCCAGCATCTCGGCGGCGATCTCCAGCGCCTGCTTCTGCGACACCGTGCGGTGCAGGCGGATCGCCTCGGTGATCTGGTTGCCCACCGTGTGCAGCGGCGACAGCGACGTCATCGGCTCCTGGAAGATGATCGAGATGCGCCCGCCGCGGATGCTGCGATAGGTCGGACCGCTGGGGTCCAGCGCCGCGAGGTCGCGTGGCCCGCCGGGCGTGTCCGGATCGTTGAGCAGGATCTCGCCGCCGGTGATCCTCCCGGCCCGCGGCAGGATGCCCATGATGCATTGCGAGACCACCGACTTGCCCGAGCCGCTCTCGCCGACGATGGCGACGGTGGAACTGGGCCGGACCCGGAACGACACACCGCGCACCGCGTCGATGGTGCCGCCCGGCACGGTGAACTCGACCTTCAGGTCCTTCACCTGCAGGAGATCGTTCATGCGCGGCGCTCCCCGCTGGACTCGTCGTTCTCGGACGCCGGTGAGCGGCCGGAGAACATCGGCTCGGCCGGCTGGTCGTCCGCCACCGGCGCCCCCATGGCCAGCAGGTTGTTGGTCGTCGCGTCGGTCAGCGACAGTTTCTTGGCCTTGGCGATCTCCGCGGCGTGGTCGACGATCTGGTCGAAGCCGCTCAGGGTCGATTCCAGCTTCAATGTCCTGTTCCCGCCCTTCAGCACCAGCAGCATCCAGCCGTTCTGACGGTCGCGCCGGGTGGAGAAGAACTGCAGCTTGAGCTCCGTCAGCTCGTCCCAGGCGATGGCGACTCCCAACGGCCCATGAGCAATGATGCCCTGCTCGCCGAATTCGTAACGGGTCAGCGCCCGCTGCACGATGCGGGCGGTGAACAGGGCGAACAGGATCGCCGCGGCGCCGAACAGCACCGCGACCGCCCAATGCATCGGCAGCGCGATCAGCGGCCCGGCGGTCAGCAGCAGCCCGACCCCGCCCCGGATCAGGTCCGAGCGCTGCACACCCGCCGGATAGCTGTGCACGCTCATCCGGGCGATCCCCGGAACGCGTCCGGCGCGGCGACCCAACGGGCCGCGTCGTGTCCGGATGTTTCGGTCAGGAATCGGTCCATGAAGCGCCAGCTTGCGTCGTCATGGACCAGATGATGGGTCAACAGCCCGGTCGGCTCGTCCGCGTCGCAGCGGCCGTCGAACCGGTCCGTCAGATGGGCCAGCGCCGCGCCCAGGCACAGAGCCTCGCCGGCGAAGCCGCGGCTGCCGTGCCAGTCGATGATGTCGATATGGGTGTTCACCTGGGCATGCCGGCCGGACGGACGCGGTCCGAACGTGCTGAGGCCACGATAGCCGAGCGCGGGAAGCGCGGCGGCGAGCCGCGGGCCGATCCGGTTCCACGGCGGCACCATGACCGGCATGTATCGATCGCCGAACAGTTCCGTCAGCCGGTCCGATCCGCCGGCAAGCTCGATGGCGACGGCATCGACCGCGCGATGGTCGCCCAACTCGGCCTTCTTGTCGCCGGCCGGCGCCTGGTTCGCATGGGCGAAGCCGTGCTGCAGGACGGAGACTTCGGCGGCGGACCGGGAAAGCCGCTCGGGCAGGGCCGGCTTGGCACCGTCGGGAATGACGGCGAGGGCGAGCGGCACCCGGCGACGTTCGGCCAGCGCCAGCAGCGTGTCCAGCGCCGGTGTGGCCGTCACGGCATCGTCGTCGCGCCACCAGAACGTCGCCACGCGGCCCGCGGCCGCCCAACGGTCCAGTTCCGCTGAAAGCGCAGCCCAATCGGGCGCCCGCGACTGATCGCGGGCGGCAAGCCGCGCCGAAGGGGGGGAACCGATATGAGTCATGGCCGCCTGTTGGATTTTTGAGCCATTATAAATCCGTACCGGCAATTGGGAACAAGCCAACTGGCCGGAATCACCGGCATTTGAGCGCAATTCGCGAGCCCGTCCTCACGAATGCCCGCCTTTGGACGGTTTTCGCCGCCGAACCCGCTCGAAAATCAGTTTCGCGGAGGCCTCGCGGCCGTCCATGCGGATCGCAGGCGGCTTTGCCGGCGGCTCGGATGCCGCGGCACGGATCGCCGCGGCCAGATTGTCTGCGGTCAAGTTGTTCTCCTCCACCACGCGAACGACGCCGCGATCGGCCAGCAGCCGGGCGCGAATGGACTGCTCGGACTCGCCGCCGGCGGCGAACGGCACCAGGACCGCGGGGCATCCGGCGCCCAGGATGTCGAGCACGGTGTTGTATCCGGCCTGGCTGATCGACAGCCGGCAGCGGCCCAGCATCTCGGGAAAGTCGCCGCGGGCCGCCTCGACGATCACGCCGGGCGGCGCGTCATCGCGCAGGGAGGCCGCGATGTCCTCGGGCACGTCCGGGCCCAGCAGCAGGCGCCAGGTCACGTCGTGCAACGGAGTCCCGGGCCGCGCCGCCAGTGCCGTCCGCAGCAGGTTTGCGCCGACCGCGCCGCCGCCGACCGATACGATCACCTCACCGGCGCCGTCGCCCTTGTCGGAGGACGCGGTTCGGCCGGGCCCGGTCACATAGCCGGTATAGGCAATCAGATCGGCGATGCGGTCGGCAAAGGGGAATGTGGCCTCGAAGGGGACCAGCGCCGGGTCTCCATGCACCAGGACCAGGTCGAACCAGCGCCGGGCGCGGTCCGCCATGTCGGCCTCCTTTGCGGGGTTTTCCTTGCCGACCAGGATGTCGCGGACCGAGCAGGCGATCACCGGTCCGTCCGGACGGCGCGCCGCATCCAGCAGCGGTTCCAGCTCGAAGCGGAAGCGGCGCCGGCCGAACGGGTAGGTTTCCAGCACCAACGCGTCGGGTCGGACGGTGTCGTAGAGGGCCATCAGCGCCGTGGCGCGGCGGTGTTCCCAATCCGCGTCGATCGGCGTCCCGGACTCGTCCAGGACATCCGAGAAGGCTGCGTCCGCCGCCCGGGCCGGAGGCAATTGAACCAGTTCGGCGCCGGCGAAGCCGATACCGGGCACCGGAAATCCGCCGGATGCCACCGTGACCCGCGCTCCCGCCTCGACCAGGGCGTCGACCAGCAGGGACGCGCGGCGGACATGGCCGATGCCGAGGAGATGCTGGACGTAGAACAGAATCTTCATGGCGCCAGCGGCTGGTTCAGGCGGTCGACCCGCGGCTGCCCCGCGGCGTCCAGACGGAACGCATGGCCGCACCCATCCCGCAACTTCTCCGGCGGCGGCCCGGTCATCATCCAGCCGGCGGCAAGGGCATACAGGGACAGCATGACCCCCTTGTGGCACACCCAGACCGTCATTGCCCCATCCGCCACACAGTCCTGCAACAGGGGCGCCAGGCGCTGCTGCACCATGCGGTAGGACTCGCCCTCCGGCGGCTGGAAATCCAGGCCCTTTGCCTCCCGCTCCGGCATGCGCGCCTCCGGGTCGGCGCGCAGGTCGGCCAGGCTGCGGCCCTCCCAGGCTCCCCAGTCCAGTTCCGCCAGACGTGGCTCGGGGCGCGGTTCCGCGCCCATCAGCCGGGCCGTCTCCATGGCGCGGATCAGCGGGCTCGACAGCCATCGTGCCGGTTCCCACTCGGGCGGCAGGCGCCAGCACTGGACGATGTCCCGGCCGTCGGCGGAGAGCGGTGGGTCTGCGCGACCCTGGATCAGGCCGCGGGCGTTCCAGTCGGTCGGCCCGTGGCGCAGCACGAACAGCCGGCTCACCGCGCGACCTCGTCGATGATCGTCGCCAGCGCTGTCGCCGCGTGGCGAAGGTCCAGCGTCGCCCGCACCCGTTCGGCCGCCTGCTCGCCCATGGCCCGGCGCCGCGCCGGGTCCTGCAGCAGCATGCGCACCGCGTCGGCGAAGGCCACCGCATCGCCGGGCGGCGTCAGCAGGCCGGTCTCGCCATCGGCGACGACTTCGGGAACGCCGCCACTGCGCCCGGCGACCACTGGCAAGCCCGCCGCCTGGGCCTCCAGCAGGGCAAGCCCGTAGGCCTCGTTGATCGCCGGCCAGACGGAGATGTCGGCGGCGGCGTAGAGGGCGGCGAGCGCCTTGGCATCGCGCTCGCCCAGCACCGATAGCCGCGCCGGGTCGAGTCCGGCAAGGCAGGCCTCCCGCGCCGGCCCGTCGCCGACCACCGCCAGCCGCCAGTCCAAATCCTCCAGCCGCGACAGCGCCTGGGCCAGGACCGCGTAGGAGCGTTGCTTGTCGCCGGGCCGCATCATGGCGACCGCCAGCAGCCACGGGCCGGGTTCGCCGCGCCACCACCAGTCGCGATGATCGTCCCGGCGATCCCGGGCGGCGGCGAAAGGTGCTCCGTCGATGAACGGCGCCAGGCGATGCAGCCGGCGGTCCTCAACGATCCCCGCCAGGCCGTCGCGATCGACCGCCGACAAAGCGATCACTGCGGCAGCCTGCCGCAGAGCGTCGCGGCTGGCGTCCAGCCCCTCCGACCAGGGCCCTCCGGCCTGTTTCGCGGCGTAGGACGCCTCGGCAACCACATAGGGGATCCGCAGGGCCCGCGCTATCGGCGGCCCGAGCAGGTCCGGCGCCTTGTGGTAGAGGTGGTAGGAGAACCACAGGCCGGGGCGATCGGGGTCGTCGCGCCAACGGGCGATCAGCCGCTCCGCCGCCCGGGCCGCGTCGGACCGGATGCGCACCTGACGCCGCGGATCGCCCTGGCCCTCCCAGCTTCGCAGGCGGGAGGCCAGGACCACATCGTGCCCCGAAGCCTTGAGCGCCTGCATGAATTGCCGCGCCATGCGCCGGTCGCCGGAGGGCACGGGATGGTCCGGCGGCTTCATCGGCGCGTAGAAGGCGATCCTCATGCCTGTCGCGGCAGCGGCAGGTCCGGCAGGCCGAACTTCTCCGACAGACGGTCCAGCCCCGGCGCGAAGGCGAAGTCCCGGCGGACCCGCTCGGCGCCGGCCATGCCAAGCCTCTGCCGCCCGACCGGATCGCCGATCATCGCGGCAAGCGCCTCGGACAGCGCCGGGACGTCATCCGGCTCGACGAGCCGGCCGGTCTCGCCATCGGCAATCAGCTCGGGGATGGCCGAAACGCGGGTCGACAGGCAGGCAAGGCCGGTCGCCTGCGCCTCCATCAGCACGTTTGGCAGCCCGTCCCGGTCGCCGCTCTCGGCGATCCGCGACGGCAGCACGAACAGGTCCGACTCCAGATAGGCCTCGATCACCGCCGCCTGGTCCTGGGCGCCGCGCCAGTCGATGCGATCGCCGAGACCGGCCGCGTCCGCCTGGGCCTTCAGCGCCGCGCGCAATTCGCCGCCGCCGATATGGATCAGCCGCCAATTGATGTCCGTCGGAAGGGCGGCCAGCGCCGCGAGCAGCAGGTCGTAGCCCTTCTTGGCGACCGCGCGGCCGACGCTCAACAGCCGCACCGGATCATCCGCGTCGCGGCCGTCCCGTGCCAGCCGGGTTCTCGGCTTGGGGAACCGGGAGAAATCCAGCCCGTGATAGACCAGCTCGACCCGCTCCGGCTCGGGCGCCAGTTTCTTGAGGTATTGGGCGTTGACGGCGGTGCAGGTGACGCCCCAGGCGGCCGAGGCGAGCTTCACGGCCAGTTCCGCCGCGCCGGTCGTCCAGATGTCCTTGGCGTGGGCGGAGAAGCTCCAGCCGAGGCCGCGGATCATCGCCGCGTATCGGGTGACGGAGGCCGGGGTGTGCAGATAGTGGCTGTGCAGCCAGTCCACGTCGCCCGGCAGCTCATGGGCCAGCACCAGCGCCTGGCCGAATCGGCGCACCCGGTTGCGGGTACGGTCACCCGCCAGATCCTTCAGGAAGGCGGCACGGGCCGCCGGATATCCGGGCCGGGTGCGGGCCCAGCGCCAGGCGCGGAGCACCCGGCCCGGCTCGTCATGCAGGTATTCCGGCAAATAGAGAACGGCAGCGGTGATCAGCCGGTTGATGGCATGCACCGCGCGATCGGTCGGGTGCCTTAGGGAGACGATCAACTGGCGCTGGCCGCGCTGCTGCAGCCCCAGGATCTCCTGGGCGATGAAGGTCTCCGAAAGCCGGGGATAGCCCTTGACGATGATCGCGGTGCGGCCGCCGGCGGATGCTGCGGTCATCTCCGCCGGACCGGGCTCAGGCGGTCTGGCGGGCGCGGAACCGAAAGGGACCCGGTGCGTTCACCGTGTTGCAGACCAGCGCGTTCACCGATTCCAGCCCGTTCAGCAGCCCGGGCACGATGACCTCCGACGGCACGTTCTGGTGCGGCAGGTGGCACAACGCCTCCACCATGGGCGCGGGGTCCGGCGCCTTCGCGTCGTCGATCATGCGCACCAGCCCCAACTCCTCGGCGCGGGAGGTGCGGATGTACTGCTCCAGCCGCGGCTTGGTGCGCGGCAGCAGCAGGGCCCGCTTGTCGAAGGACAGGATCTCGCAGAAGGTGTTGTAGCCGCCCATCGCCACCACCCCGACCGCGTCGACCATCAGGTTCTCCAGATGGGCGTCGAAGGTGATGATGTCGACGTCGTCCAGCTCGGCGGCCCGCGCCATGAAGCTGTCCTGGGCCTCGCGCTGCATGAACGGGCCCAGCACGATCAGCGCCGGGTGGGGGATCTCCGCGCCGGTCTCGTAGGCCCGGATCACCCAGTCGACCATCTTCTCGCCGTCGCCGCCGCCGCCGGGCGTGACCAGGAAATAGGGCCGGTCGACGGTCTCGATCGCCGGCCGTGCCTTGGGCGTCGCCTCGCGCCGCAGATAGCCGGTATAGACCATCTTGTCGCGCACCCCCTGGGGCAGGTCGATGCCCTCCAGCGGGTCGTGGATCTGCGGCAGGCCGTAGACCCAGATCGAATCGTAGAGATCTTCCAGCGCCGGCAGCACGTTCTTGCGCTCCCATTCCGGGGCCAGCAGGGACGGCTCGTCCATCACGTCGCGCAGGCCGAGCGCCAGCGGCGTGCCGCGGCGCTTCAGGATCTCCAGCGTGCCCCGCACCTCACCGCGCAGCCCCAGCGGCTCCTTGTCGACCAGGAACAAATCCGGATCGAAGATCGCCGCCGTGTGCTCGATGATCGAGGCCCGCATGGCCATGATCTCGTCGGTGTCGATGTTCAGGTTCAGCGAGGTGTACTCGCCATTGTGCAGCTTGATCACGCCGGGTACGCGCACGAAGTCGACCCGATTGCGGAAATCGAAGCTGCCAATGATCGGCGATCCCGACAGGATCAGTACCGACATGTCCCGGTTCTGCTTCGCCAGCTCGTGGGCAATCGCCCGACAACGACGAAGGTGTCCAAGCCCGAAGGAGTCGTGGCTGTAGATCAGAACACGGGTCTGACCCGGGCGTTTCGCCATGACGCTCCGTAGTGCCGCCAAAGGGAAGACAGCCCTTCAGGGTCGAAGGGCCGTCCAGAGCGGCGACTCATATCACGAACCGGACTCGTAAAACCATGCCGTTTACGGGGCTTGGCGAATGGCGATATGGTTCGGCGACCGTCGACAAGCCCCAAACCGGCCATTTCACGGCCTTCCAGCGAGCTCCGCCAAGTATGGATAAAAGCATCTTTCGGTTTGTTTTGCGGTTCAGCAAGCGGGAGCAGCTGTTCATCATCGTGCTGACGGCCATCTCCTTCCCGTTTCTGTATTTCTCGCTGGATCTGCCGAAGACAATCATCAACGAGGCGATCGGCGGCGGGGCCGAGTTTCCGGTCAACTATCTCGGCCTCGGATTCGAGCTGGAGCAGGTGCCCTACCTGTTCACGCTCTGCGGCGTCTTCCTGGCGCTGGTCTTCGTCAATGGCGGCTTCAAGTACTACATCAACGTCTATCGCGGCCAGCTGGGCGAGCGCATGCTGCGGCGCCTGCGCTACGAGCTCTACAGCCGGGTCCTGAGGTTCCGCCTGCCGCGCTTCAAGCGCATGTCCCAGGGCGAGATCATCCCGATGATCACCGCCGAGGTCGACCCGCTTGGCGGCTTCGTCGGCGACGCGTTCGGCCTGCCGGCGTTCCAGGGCGGCACCCTGCTGGTCTACGTGGTCTTCATCTTCATCCAGGACCCGATCCTGGGCGCCGCCGCCATCTCGCTCTACCCGCTGCAGGCCTACATCATCCCCAAGCTGCAGCGGAAGGTGAACCAGCTCGGCAAGGAGCGGGTGCGCACCACCCGGCAGCTGGCCGACCGGATCGGCGAGACCGTCGCCGGCGCGCCGGAGATCCACGCCCACGACACCACCGCCTATCACCGGGCCGACATCTCCTCCCGGCTCGGCCGCATCTACGCGATCCGCTACGACATCTTCCGCCGCAAGTTCTTCATCAAGTTCCTCAACAACTTCCTCAACCAGCTGACGCCGTTCTTCTTCTACTCGATCGGCGGCTACCTGGTGCTGCAGGGCGACCTGACCTTCGGCGCGCTGGTGGCGGTGCTGGCCGCCTACAAGGATCTGTCCGGGCCCTGGCGCGAGCTGCTGAACTACTACCAGCGGGTCGAGGATGTCCGGATCAAGTACGAGCAGGTGATCGAGCAGTTCCAGCCGGAGGACATCGTCCCGCTCGAGCAGCTCGATTCCGACGAGGAATGGGAGGGCGCGCTGCCGGAGCGCCTCGACCTGCACAGCGTGCAATATGCCGAGGAGGACTCGCTGCCCATCCTTCACGGCGTTTCGGTCAGCCTCCCGACGACCGGCGAGACCGCGATCGTCGGACAGGCCGGAAGCGGCCGTCACGAACTGATGCAGATCCTCGGCCGGCTGCTGGTGCCCAGCGGCGGCAGCATCCAGTTCGGCGAGAAGGACTACGAAGACCTGCCGGAATCGGTGGTCGGCCGGGACATCTGCTATGTCGGGCCGGACAGCTACATGTTCACCGACTCGCTGCGCGCCAATCTCTACTATGGCCTCAAGCACCGCCCGTTGACGCCGGCCGACTACACCGGCGCGGACCTCGCCGCCTACAACCGCTGGCTGGCCGACGCCCGGGCCTCGGGCAACACCGATTTCGACATCAACGCCGACTGGATCGACTACGAAGCGGCCGGCGTGGCCGATGCGTCCGAGCTGGAAAACCGGGCCCTGGACGTCCTGCGGGCCGTGGACATGGCCGAGGACATCTACCGCATGGGCCTGAACGGCACCATCGACCCGGCGGTCAAGCCGGAGATGGCCGACACCATCCTGCAGGCCCGCTTGGCGATCCGCGAGCGGCTGCGCGACCCGCAATTGGCGCGGGTGGTCGAGCTGTTCGACGACGAGGGCTACAACGAGAGCGCCACGGTGGCCGAGAACCTGCTGTTCGGCACGCCCGTCGGCAAGACCTTCTCGCTGGAGAGCCTCGCGGAGCAGCCCTATGTTCTCGAGGTCCTGGACAAGGTCGAGCTGACCGAGACCTTCCTGGAGATCGGCGCCAAGGTCGCCGAGACCATGATCGAGCTGTTCGCCGACCTGCCGCCCGGCCACGAGTTCTTCGAGCAGTTCAGCTTCATCAGCTCCGACGAGCTGCCGGACTTCCAGCCGCTGGTCACGCGCTTCTCCAAGGAGGGCGTCGGCAGCCTCAAGCCGGAGGACCGGGCGCGCCTGCTGGCGCTGCCGTTCAAGCTGGTGCCGTCGCGGCACCGCCTGGGCCTGGTCGAGGGGCCGTTGCAGGAACGCATCCTGGAGGCGCGCCGGGTGTTCGCCGCGGAACTGCCCGCCGCGCTCCGGCCGGCGGTCGAATTCTTCGACGCGGATAGTTACAACGCCGCTTCAACGATCCAGGATAACATTTTGTTCGGAAAGGTCCGATACGGTTCGGCCGGAAGTGCGGAGACGGTCCAGACCCTGATCGGCGAGACCGTCGCGCAGTTCGATCTGCGCGACCGTATCAGCGCCGTCGGCCTGGATCATTCCGTCGGGGTCGCCGGGGCGCGGCTGTCTTCGGTGCAGCGCCAGAAGCTGGCCCTGGGCCGGGCGTTGCTGAAGCAGCCGCAGATGCTGGTGCTGAACGAGGCGACGTCGGCGCTGGATGGCTCGGCGCAGACCCGGGTGCATGCCAATATGCGTCGCATGATGGAGGGTCGGGGGCTGATCTGGGCGCCGCACCGGCCCAGCATCGCCTCGGATTTCGATCGGATCGTGGTGATCAAGTCGGGCCGGGTGGCGGCCGAAGGAGACTTCGCTTCGCTGGACAAGGACGGGAGCGTCCTGCGGGAGCTGATCGCAGCGGAGTAGTGCCGCTGCCAATGGGAGGGAAATGCGGTGAGCCTTGCCGAAGAAGTAGAACTGCTGAAGAGAATACCGCTGTTCGCCAACATCGAGGTGTCGAAGCTGAAGCTTCTCGCCTTCACCAGCGAGCGAATCCGCTACAAGGGCGGCGAGACCCTGTTCAACCAGGATGAGATGGGCGATTCGGCCCATATCATCATGGATGGCGAGGCCGACATCGTGGTCAACACCCCGTCCGGGCCGCTGACGGTGGCGACCATGCAGAAGAACGACTTCGTCGGCGAGATCGCGATCCTCTGCGACGTGCCGCGGACCGCGACGGTCAAGGCCAAGACCGACATGACCACCCTGTGCATCAACAAGGATCTGTTCTTCCGCCTGGTGACCGAATTTCCCGAGATGGCGGTGGAGATCATGCGCGTCCTGGCCCAGCGCCTGGAGGCGACGACCAAGGAGCTGGCGCAGTACAAGCAGGCCAGCGGCTAGCGCTCCCCGGCCTCAGGCCATCCACAGGGCGTCGACAGCATCCTTCGACAGGCTCAGGATGAGGGCCTTTCTCTCGTCCAATAGAACGCCTCATCCTGAGCCCGTCGAAGGATGAGGACGGCAATGCCAGCCCATCCCCATCCGTTACGTCAGGACCTGCCCGCCCATGAGCCGGCTCGATAGCTTCATTCGCCGCATGCAGGCCCAGCGGACCTGCCTGAACTGGGCCGCCGACGCCATCGCCGGTCTTCCCGGACCGGTGCTCGAGCTGGGGCTGGGCAACGGCCGCACCTACGACCACCTGCGCGAGATCCTGCCCGACCGCGACATCTACGTCTTCGACCGGCGCATCAAGGCGCACCCGGCCTGCATCCCGCCTGATGACCGCATGTTCCTGGGCGAGGCGGCCGAGACGCTGCCCCGCGCCGCCGACGCGTTGGGTCGCACGGCGGTGCTGTTGCACACGGATCTGGGGACCGGGGATGCGGAAGCAAACGCCGCCTTGGCCGAGGAGATCGGCCCAATGCTGGCCGCTCTGATGGCGCCCGGCGGCATCGTGGTCGCAAACCACGAGCTGGCCGTCGCAGGCTGGACCCAGCTACCGGAGCCGGACGGTGTGAAGCCGGGCCGCTACTTCCTCTACCGGGCGGGCGAGCCCTAGATCTCCAGATCCGCCCAGGCCGGGGCGTGGTCCGAGGGCTTCGGGTCCCAGCCGCGCACGTCGCGCTCGATCCTGGCGCGGGTCAGGGCGCCGGCCAGGGGCGGCGTGACCCAGATGTGGTCCAAACGGCGGCCCCGATCGGAGGCCTCCCAGTCCTTGGCACGATAGCTCCACCAGGAATACAGCTTCTCCTCCGGCGGCACGAAGTGGCGCACCGCGTCGACCCAGCCCAGCGATTTCTGCATGGCGGTCAGCTTCTCGACCTCGATCGGCGTGTGGCTGACCACGTCGAGGAGCTGCTTGTGCGACCAGACATCGTTCTCCAGCGGCGCGATGTTCAGGTCGCCGACCACGATCATCGGCGTGGCGGACTCCCGCGCCGCCAGCCACCAGGCGGTCATCTCGTCCAGGAACTGGAGCTTGTGGGCGAACTTGTCGTTCTTGTCCGGGTCCGGGATGTCGCCGCCGGCCGGGACGTAGAGGTTGTGAACCTCGAGCCCGCCGGCCAGCCGCGCCATGACATGCCGGCAATCCTCCCGGCCGCACCAATGCTGGACTTCCTGCGCCTCGATGGGCAGGCGCGACAGGATTGCGACTCCGTTGTAGCCCTTCATGCCGGCCAGCGCGATGTCGGCATAGCCCTTCTCCTCGAACGGCGCGCGCGGGAACAGCTCGTCCGGGCACTTGGTCTCCTGCAGGCACAGGATGTCGGGGGCGAACTCGTCGATCAGCCGCAGCACGAGGTCCTGCCGCAGGCGGACCGAATTGATGTTCCAGGTGGCGATGCGCAAGGGGGGATGTCCGATTCGGATGGCGGGGCCGGCAGTCTAGCGGATCGTTTCCGCGGGCTCGATCCTAGGTTTGCCGGGCACGGGTTCCTCCTGACAGGTTGAAGCCACGCCAGGCGACGGTACAGTCGCCGCCGGGCCGGGCGCGGCAGGCCAGGATCATGCCGGCGGCCCGCTCCCCGGCGCTCAGCGCGCGATCGCAATAGGGCGCCAAGGTGACGTCGCCGGAGATCAGGCGCGATTTGCAGGCGCCGCAATTGCCGGACCGGCAGCCATGGGGGTAGGGCACGCCCGCGGCCATGGCGGCCTCCAGGATCGTGCGGCCGGCCGGCACCGCGACCGGTCGCGGCCATTGCTCGATGGTCACCAGGGCGGTCATGCGGGTTCGGCCTGCGTCGAAAAAGGGAAGGGCCGGCGGCATCGCCACGGTTGCGCGCCGGTGAAGCGGGATGGCTATATAGCGCAACACCGCCGGCCGTCCAACGCGGGGCCGGGCGCGGGATTGCGAGGGGAGGACAGGGCAGTGCATTTGGGGACCAGGACACGAGCATGGCTGGCGGCGCTGGCATTCGGCACCACGGTCGCGGGCACGGCGCAGGCCCAGGAGGTGACGCTGCGGGTGCACCACTTCCTGCCGCCGCCCTCCGTGGCGCATGCGGAATTCATCGCCCCCTGGGCGGAGCGGGTGATGGCCCAGTCGGACGGCCGCATCGCCGTTGAGATCTACCCGGCCATGCAGTTGGGCGGCGCCCCGCCGAGCCTGTTCGACCAGGTCCGCGACGGCGTGGTCGACGTGGTCTGGACGCTGCCGGGCTACACGCCGGGCCGGTTCCCGACCGTCGAGGTGTTCGAGCTGCCCTTCATGGCGGCGTCCGCCGAGGCGACCAGCCAGGCGGTCCAGGAATTCTACGAGCGCAACCTGGCCGACGAGTTCGCCGACGTTCACGTGCTGATGCTGCATGTGCACGCGCCGGGCGTCTTCCACATCAACGGCCAATCGGTGGAAAGACTCGAGGACCTGGACGGGCTCAAGGTCCGGGCGCCGACGCGGGTGATCAACAGCGCCCTGGAGCGGCTCGGCGCGGTGCCGGTCGGCATGCCAGTGCCGCAGGTGCCAGAGGCCCTGTCGCGCGGCGTGGTCGACGCGACGGTCATCCCCTGGGAGGTGGCGCGGCCGCTACGGGTCGCCGAACTGGTCGACAACCATACCGAAATCCAGGGCGAGCGCGGCTTCTACACGGCGGTCTTCCTGTTCGCCATGAACAAGGGCGTCTATGAGGGGATGCCGGCCGATCTGCGGGCGGTGATCGACGCCAATTCCGGGCTGGCGCTGGCCAAGGAGATCGGCGGCGTCTGGGATGCCGCGGAAGTGCCGGGGCGTCAGGCCGCAGAGGAGGCCGGCAACAGCTTCGCATCGCTGAGCGCGGCGGAGATCGAGCGCTGGAAGCTGGCGACGGCGCCGGTGATCGCCGACTGGCTTGCCGAGACCGACGGTCGCGGCCTGGACGGCGCCGCCCTGCTGGACGAGGCACGGGAACTCGTCTCGAAATACAGCGAGGGCAACTGATCGCGGGGCGGTTCCGGGAGACCCCGGCCCGCCATGGATGAATTCGAGACCGGCGGTGCCCGGCCGTCCGATCCGGTCGGCCGGGTGCTCTATCGCATCTGCGAGGCGGTCGCCGTTGTCGGCGGCCTGGTGCTGGTCGCGCTGACCATCATGACCGTCTGGAGCATCATCGGCCGGCAGATCGCCGGCACCGACTGGCTGCGCGACATCCCGCCCTTCAGTTGGGCCGGCCCGGTGACCGGCGATTTCGAGCTGGTCGAGCTCGGCTGTGCGGTCGCCGTCTTCGCCTTCCTGCCCTATTGCCAGATCGTCGGCGGCAACGTGCTGGTGGACTTCTTCACGACCCGCGCCAGCGCGCGCCTGAAGGCGTTCTTGGCCATGATCGGCGATGCCGCGTTCACCCTGATCGCGGCGGTGCTGACCTGGCGCCTGGTGCTGGGCGCGGAGGATTTGCAGCGCTATGGCGAGACCACCATGGTGCTGCGGGTGCCGGTCTGGTGGGGTTATGTGCCCTCGGTGGCGGCCCTGGTTCTGCTGACGCTGGTTTGCGCCTACACCACCTGGCGCCGCGCGTTGGAAAGCCTCGGCGCGGCGAAGGGGCGGCCGTGACCGGCATCGAGATCGGCGCCATCGGATTCGCCATCCTGCTGGTCCTGCTGGCGCTCAGGATCCCGATCGGCGTGGCCATGCTGGTGGTCGGCATCGGCGGCTACGTCTTCATTCGTGGCTGGACCCCGTTGCTGGCCTATCTGAAGACCGCGACCTTCGTCCAGTTCTCCAATTATTCGCTCTCGGTCATCCCGCTCTTCCTGTTGATGGGCCAGTTCGCCACCAAGGCGGGGATGAGCCGGGCGCTGTTCAACGCCGCCAATGTCTGGTTGGGCCATTATCGCGGCGGCATTGCCATGGCTGGCGTTGGCGCCTGCGCCGGGTTCGGGGCGATCTGCGGCTCGTCCCTGGCGACCGCGGCCACCATGGCCCAGGTCGCCCTGCCGGAGATGCGCCGCCACAAGTATTCCGGCGCGTTGGCGACCGGATCGCTGGCCGCCGGCGGCACCCTGGGCATCCTGATCCCGCCCTCGGTGATCCTGGTGATCTACGCAATCCTCACCGAGCAGAACATCGCCAAGATGTTCATCGCCGCCTTCATCCCAGGGTTTCTCGCGGCGCTGGGCTACATCCTGGCGATCGCCGTCTATGTCTGGATCTACCCGGAGGACGGGCCGGCGCGGCTACGCGTGCCGTTCCTGGATCGGCTGGCGAGCCTGCCGGAGGTGCTGCCAGTGCTGGCGATCTTCCTGGTGGTGATCGGCGGCATCTATCTGGGCTGGTTCACGCCGACGGAAGGGGCGGCGGTCGGCGCCTTTGGCACCGGCCTGCTGGCGGTGTTTCATGGCGGCATGCGGCTGTCCGGCTTGGTCGAGTGCCTGAAGGGCACGGCGACGGCGACCGGCATGATCTTCCTGATCCTGCTCGGCGCCTCGATCTTCAATGTCTTCCTGGCCCTGACCCAGCTTCCCCAGACGGCGTCGGAGGCGATCGGCGCCACCGGCCTGCCGCCGATGCTGGTGCTGACGGTGATGCTGCTGGCCTATCTGGCGCTGGGCTGCGTGATGGACAGCCTGAGCATGATCCTGCTCACCGTGCCGATCTTCTTCCCGATCATCGTCGGCATGGATTTCGGCCTCACGCCGGAGGAAACCGCCATCTGGTTCGGCATCATCGCGGTGATCGTCGTGGAAGTCGGGCTGATCACCCCGCCGGTGGGCATGAACGTCTTCATCATCAACGCCATCGCCCGCGACGTTCCGATGCTGGAGAGCTTCCGCGGAGTGCTGCCGTTCCTCATCTCCGACGTCGTGCGGGTGGTGATCCTGGTGGCGTTTCCGGTCATCACGCTGGGCCTGGTGCGGCTGCTGGCCTGAAGAAGGCTCCCCGGACCGCGCGCTAACCCCTTGGTGTTGGCGGAAGATTCACTATAGTTGTGAAAAACAGGCCCCGTGCGCCAATTCCAAACAAAGGTTCCGCCGTGTCCAAACCCGATCCGTCCGACTCCCACGGCCCGCGACGCGGCCGGGGCGCCGAGATCGACTATGGCGTGCTGCCCTCGCTGATCGGCTACAATCTGCGACGGGCCCAGCTCAAGGTCTTTCAGAATTTCCAGTCCACCATGGCCCCGTTCGACCTCACCCCGGGGCAGTTCGGCGTGCTGACCCTGATCAACGAGAACGAGGGGTTGAGCCAGAGCGATCTGGGCACCGCGCTCGGCATCGACCGCTCGACCATGGTGGCGGTGATCGACCGGCTGGAAGGCCGGGACCTGGTGGTCCGGGCGCCGTCGCCCAACGACCGCCGCTCCTATGCGCTCAGGCTCAGCACCCATGGCAAGAAGGTCATGGCCGACATCCTGCCGCGCCTGCGCCAGCACGAGGCAACCATCGCATCGGCGCTGAGCGACGCGGAGCAATCCACCCTGATCGCGCTGCTGCGTCGGGTCGGCGCCTGACCCACTTCGCTTGACAGACGCGTGAGGATGCTGCCGCCCGGCTTGGCGCGGGGCGGAATTGCGGCCATATACCCGGCATGGAAAACGCGGCCGACGATCTGCTTCGCTACAAGGGGGCGGCGGTTCTCGCCTGGCTGGCGCTGCTGTTCGTGCTGGAGCGGGCGATGCCGGCGGCCGTGCCGCCGGGCGGCGACGGCCGCTGGGGCTGGAAACGGCTGCTGCGCAATGCCGGGCTGTGGCTGGTGAACACCGGGCTGTCGCCGCTGATCGTCATCCCGGTCTCGCTGTGGGCCGCCGGGCATTCGCTGGGCTGGCGGCCGGCGGGCTGGGATGGCTGGCCGGCGCTGCTGGTCGACTTGGCTGTGCTGGATTTCCTGATCTATTGGTGGCACCGGGCCAACCACGTGGTGCCGTTCCTGTGGCGGTTCCACGAGATCCACCATCTCGACCATTTCCTCGATACCACCAGTGCGGTGCGCTTCCACTTCGGCGAGGTGCTGCTGAGCGCCCTGGCCAGAGCCGTGATCATCGTGCTGCTGGACATCCCGTTCACCTCTGTGGTGGTGTTCGAGGCGGTGGTGCTGGCCTCCGCGCTGTTCCACCACTCCAACCTGCGCCTGCCGGCGGGGCTGGAGCGTGCCCTGTCGCGGGTGATCATCACCCCCTCGATCCACTGGGTGCACCACCACGCGGTGCGGTCCGACACCGACAGCAATTACGGCACGCTGTTCAGCTTCTGGGATCCGCTGTTCGGCTCGCGCAGCCGCACAAGGCGGACCGAGGACATGGCGATCGGCGTCGAGCGGCTGCCGGAACGCGCCTGGCTGGACCTAGTTGTTCGCCCGTTCCGGCCAGGGCGGCGAGCCTGACTGCAGCTCGGGCGGGCCATCCAGGCGGATGCACAGCCCGGCATAGAGGATCCGCCCGGGCGCGTCCGCATCCGCCTCGTCCAGGCTGACGACCAGCGATTCGGCGTTCTTGACCATCGTCCACATGGCCTCGGACATGGCCAGTTGGGACGGCGCCCGGTCGGCCACCTTGGCCAGGGGCCGCGTGGTGCCGGTGTCCCGTTCCACCGCCCAGATCTGCAGCACCGCGCCCTGCGGCGCCGTCAGGCCCTCCAGGGGTTCGACGGCCAGGCGCCAGGGCTTGTTGAAGGCCGTGACCACGATGCCCGGCGTATTGGACTCGTCGGCCAGAACCGCGACATAGCTCGGCGAGACCTGGCGCTCCGCGATCTCCTGTGGCGCGTCCAGCAGGCCCGGCTCGACCACCACATAGGCAATCAGGGCCGCGGCCGCGGCCAGGGCGGCACCGGCGGTCCAGCGCCAGAGTGCCGCCGTGTCCCACCAGGCGGGCCGCCGGCGCGGCTGGCGGCCGTGGAACAATTGTCGGTGGAGGCTGTTGAGCACATGGGCCGGCGGCACGATCGGGGGCGCGGTGTCGGCCAGCGGGGCCAATTGTTCCTGCCAGGCGGCCACGCGCGCCCGCAGCGCCGGGCGGTCGCGCATCAGCGACTCGAAGCGCCGGCGGACGGGGCCGCTCAGCGCGCCAAGCGCGTATTGCGACGCCAGCCGGTCCTGCAACTCGGGATCGTCGTATCTCATCGCGCCAGGCAATCCCGGATTGCCATAAGCCCGCGGCGGCACCAGGTCTTGACGGTGCCGACCGGCAGCTCGAGCCGCTGCGCCGCTTCGGTGGCGGTATAGCCGCGATGGTACGTCAGCAGGATGCAACGCCTCTGCGGCACTTCAAGCTCCTCCATACAGCGCAGCACCCGCGCCAGTTCCCGATTCGTCTCGGCCTGCCGGCCGGGATCGTCGCCGCTCAATCGCTGGTCGGCCTCCGCCGACCACTCCACCTCGTCGGTGCGGTACAGCGCGCCGCGGCGCAGGTCCAGGGCGCGGTTGCGGACGATGTTGATCATCCAGGTCATCGGCCGTCCCAGCGCCGGATCATAGCGCCCGGCATGGCGCCAGATATTCACGAACGCGTCCTGCAGCGCTTCCTCCGCCCAACTGTCACGCCCCAATATACGTAATGCGACACCAAAGAGTTTCGGCGCCGTGGCGTGGTACAGGCTGTCGAAGGCGCGGCGATCCTCGGCAGCACAGCGCCGAAGGAGCGCAACCAGCCTGTCAGAGGGTGTTTCTTGCGCCATGATTACTCGTTGGAGGGACGGAGCCGGATGGCTCCCGGAACGATGTGCCGGACGATGTCGCCGCGGCAATGCCACACCATACGGGAATAATCTGAAACCGGATGCAAGTGACATCTCGTAGATAGCTGTGACGCTGTGGAGCGGCCGGCCCCGGGCCGGTTCGCTTCGCCGCGCACCGAACCGAAACGAGATCGCACCCACAGGCGGCAAAGCGACCGCCAGGCAATTGAGAGGATCCCATGTCGATCAGACAGTCAGCCCTGACCCTGCTCGCCGCCGCGGCGTTTGCTTTCACCTCCGGCTCCGCCCTGGCCGTCGGCGGCGACAATGACGAGAGCAGCAGCGTCGACCCGAACTACACGCGGGCGGTCGAGAAGATCGAGGCCGGCGACTACGAGGCGGCCATCCCGCTGCTGCTGTCGGTGGCGGAGAAGGACCCGGACAACGCCGACGCCTATAACTACCTCGGCTACACCAATCGAAAGCTGCAGCGCTATACGGTGGCGCTGGAGCACTACCAGCGGGCGCTGTCGCTCGATTCCCGCCATCGCGGCGCGCATGAGTATATCGGCGAGCTCTATCTGGAGACCGGCAATCTGGAGAAGGCCGAGGAGCATTTGGATGCGCTCGACAGCATCTGCTTCTTCGGCTGCGACGAATACGACCTGCTCAAGGAACGGGTGGAGGCCTACAGGGAAGGCCGCACCGTCGAGCAGTCCATGTCATCGGATTGGCGGAAATAGCCTGCACCGCCATTCGCGAGAAAACCCCCGCTCCGAGCACCGGAGCGGGGGTTTTCTTTTGGGCTCCCGACCAGCGATGCCGACGGCGGGTTCTAGTCGTCGCGGTCGCGGCGGGGCGGACGCGGCGCGCGGAACAGGCTTCGGTCCAAGTCGATGCCATAGGTCGGGTCGTTCAGCGTGACCTCGGTGAACAGGCCCTGGGCGTCCAGGACCGTCCAGCGCTTGAAGGCCATCGGCTGCTCGGCGAAGACCAGGGTGAGCATGCCGGCACCCGGATCGTCGGTCTGGATCAGGTCGAGCTCGACCTCGCCGAACTGGGCCGACCGGCGGACGTCGCGCACGGTCACGTCGCCGGACAGCGAGACATCCTCGCGGATCAGGAAATCCGCCAGGGTCGAGCCCAGCGGCACGTCGGTGCGCTGCTTCAGCTCGTCGTCCCAGAAGGTCAGCCAGAAACCGTCGGCGACGTAGAGGAAGGGGATCGGCGGGTCGTACTCGATCCGCATGCGGCCGGGACGCGACAGGTAGAAGGTGCCCTGGGCGAAGCCGCCGGCCTGGCTGTGCTGCACGAAGCGCGCCTGCACCGTGGTCAGCGCTTCCAGGTAATCCTCCACGCGCTGGACGATCTCGGCGTCCTGCGGCGCGAGGGTGGATTGCGCGGATGACGGCCCGGCGAGCAGCAGCGCTGCCAGCACGGCGCCGAAGAAGGTCCCAACCGTCTTCATGGCTCCAGGAATGCCGTCCGTCTTTGGCGGAAGTGCGGCATGGGAGCAGCATCACCGCCACAAACCTGCGTCGTCCCCGGGCTCGACCCGGGGACCCATGGCGAAGCAAGTGCGTTCCTTACGTACGCCGCGCCGGCGGACATATGGGTCCCCGGGTCAAGCCCGGGGACGACGCAGGTAGCAAGGGGGGAGGGCAGCGGCCTAGCCGCCGCTGCCGATCAGCACCTCGCGCTTGCCGACATGGTTGGCCTGGCTGACGACGCCGTCCTGCTCCATCTGCTCGATGATGCGGGCGGCGCGGTTGTAGCCGATCTGCAGGTGGCGCTGGATGAAGCTGGTCGAGGCCTTGCCCTCGCGGGCCACCAAGGCGACTGCCTGGTCATAGAGCTCGTCGCCGCCATTGCCGCCGCCCGGCCCGTTGCCAATCACCGGGCCTTCCTCCTCCTCCAGGATCGACTCGTCGTAGGTCGGCACGCCCTGGGCCTTGAGGTGGGCCACCACCTGCTCGACCTCCTCGTCGCTGACGAACGGGCCGTGCACGCGGGTGATGCGGCCGCCGCCGGCCATGTAGAGCATGTCGCCCTGGCCGAGGAGCTGTTCCGCGCCCATCTCGCCGAGGATGGTGCGGCTGTCGATCTTGCTGGTGACCTGGAAGCTGATGCGGGTCGGGAAGTTGGCCTTGATGGTGCCGGTGATGACGTCGACGGACGGGCGCTGGGTGGCCATGATCAGGTGCAGGCCGGCGGCACGGGCCATCTGGGCCAGGCGCTGGATGGCGGCCTCGATCTCCTTGCCGGCGACCAGCATCAGGTCGGCCATCTCGTCGACCAGGATGACGATATGCGGCAGCTCGGTCAGGTCGAGCGGCTGGTCCTCGAAGATCGGCTTGCCGGTATCCGGGTCGAAGCCGGTCTGGACCCGGCGCATCAGGGTCTCTTTCTTGGCGCGGGCGTCGCGCAGGCGCTGGTTGTAGCCCTCGATGTTGCGCACGCCCAGCTTGGACATGGACCGGTAGCGGTCCTCCATCTCCCGGACCGCCCATTTCAAGGCCACCACCGCCTTCTTCGGATCGGTCACCACCGGAGACAGCAGATGCGGGATATCGTCGTAGATGCTGAGCTCCAGCATCTTCGGGTCGATCATGATCATGCGCACCTTCTGCGGCGGCAGCCGGTAGAGCAGCGACAGGATCATGGTGTTGATGGCGACCGACTTGCCCGAGCCGGTGGTGCCGGCGACCAGCAGGTGTGGCATGCGCGCCAGATCGGCGGTGACCGGGGTGCCGGCGATGTCCTTCCCAAGCAGCAGCGACAGGGTGCCGCTGTCGCGCTCATAGGCTTTGGAGGACAGCAGCTCGCGCAGGAACACCATCTCGCGCTCGGCATTCGGCAGCTCGATGCCGATCACGTTGCGGCCCGGCACCACGGCCACGCGCACCGACACCGCGCTCATGGAGCGGGCGATGTCGTCTGACAGGTTGATCACCCGGCTGGATTTGGTGCCGGGCGCCGGCTCCAGTTCGTAGAGCGTGACGACCGGGCCGGGATTGACTCGGACGATCTCGCCCTTGACGCCGAAATCGCCCAGCACGCCTTCCAAAATCTCTGCGTTCTTGCGCAGCGCGTCCGGGCTGAGCGCCTGTGGCCGGGCCGAGGCGTCGACCGGGTGCAGCAGGTCCAGCGGCGGCAGCTTGAAGTCACTGTCGGCGAAGCCGAGCTTGGTCTGCTTTTCGGCCGTTGCCCGGCGGCCCTGGGCCGGCGGTTTGGCCTTGGTGGCGACCAGCGGTTCTGCCTTGGCGGGTTTGGGCTTCTCGGCGGGCGGCTTGGCAATGCCGATGGGGCCGTCAAAGATGTCCTCCGCGGCCAGGGGCGGCGGCGGCGGCAGGTCCGGTTCGGCCACGACCCGCTCATCCGCCGCTCGCTGCGCCGCGGCGCCGGGCGTGGTGTTCCAGGATCGCGGCCTCGCCTTGCCGGCGGCGCGCACCCCGCGCTCGAGCAGTCCGCCCAGGCTGGTCACACCGCCCCACGCGACCGCCCAGTCGGCGCGGCTGAGCCCGAGGGCGACCAGGAACGCGACAGTTGCTAACAGGCCGGCGCCGGCGGAGATCCAGATCTCCTGGCCCGGCGCCAGGCGTGGTCCGGCCATGGCGGTGATCCAGTCCATCGACAGCGTGCCGGCGGCACCGCCCATGCCGGCCGGCACCGGCCAGGCGGCGAGCGGGCTGATGGCGGTGAAGGCGATGGCGGCGAGGCCGATGGCCAGTACGGTTCCGACCGCCCGGACCCACAGGCGCCCGAGATCGTAATGACGCAGGACCCGCAGCCCCCAGACGATCAGGGCGATGGCGAACAGCCCCGCGGCCGCGCCGGCCCATTGCAGCATCAGATCGGCGGCCACGGCGCCCGGCGGGCCCAGCAGGTTGTTGGTGACGCCGGCAGTGGCCGCGGTGTTCCAGGACGGGTCGGACGGGTCGTAGCTGGCCATGGCCACCAGCGCCGCGATACCCAGCGCGGCCAGCGCCAGGCCCAGCAACTCGACCATGCGGCGCTTGAGGAACCGGCTGGCGCCGCTCGGCAGGAACGAGGTCTGGCGCGCGCTGCCCCGGCGTCTGGAGCTTGTGGATGCCATCTGCGGTTCCTTAGGAGCCTATGCGAGCGATGCTTACGGTCAGCATCGACCAGCGTTCGCGACGCAGCACCCGCGCCTCCCTGGTCGACCCGCAGGGCCGCGTTTTCAAGGGCTTGGATCGTCGTCCGACGCCGCTCGCGATGCATCCAGCATCGCCACGCGACGACGTCCTAGCCCAAGCCCTTGAAAACGCGGTGCTGACCATAAGCATCACTCGCATAGGCTCCTGAGACTCGTCAGGGCGGGTTCGGGCGCGGATCGGGCCGCCGCACCCAGGCCCTCGGCGAGGCGGGGCAGGGCGTCGGCCAGCACGGATTCGTCATGCACCAGGGCGATGCGGACATAGCGGTTGCCGCGATTGATACCGTCGGCGCCGGGCCGGGTCAAATAGGCGCCCGGCAGCACCTTGATGGCCGCCTCGCGCCACAGCATCCGCGCCGCGGCCTCGCCGTCGCCCTCGGGGCCGAGGTCGTGCCACAGGAAGAAGCCGCCGGCGGGCCGGAGATGGCCTGGCCGGTCGCCGAGCACGGCGTCGGCCAGGTCGAACTTGGCCCGGTAGCGGGCCCGGTTCTCCTCCACATGGGCATCGTCACGCCACAGGGCCGCGGATGCCGCGATCACCGGCAGCGGCATGCCGGCTGCGGAGAAGGCGCGCAGCCGGGCGAAGTCGGCGATCAGCGCGGGATCGCCGGCGACGAAGCCGGAACGCAGTCCCGCGGCGCTGGAGCGCTTGGACAGGGAGTGGAACACCAGCAGGTTGTCCAGCGCGCCGCCATCGATCCCGGCGGCGGCCTCTAGCCCGCCCGGCGGCGGGGCGGTGTCGTAGATCTCCGCGTAGCACTCGTCGATGGCGAGGATGAAGCCGTGCCGGCGTGCCAGGCCGATCAGACGGCGCAGGTAGTCGAGATCCGCCACCGCGCCCTGCGGGTTGGACGGGCTGCAGAAATAGACCAGCGCGGTGCGGTCCAGCAGTTCGGGCGTCAGCGCGTCGAGATCGGGCAGGAACCCGGTCTCGGCGGTGGCGTCCAGGAATACCGGCTCGGCACCGGCCATCACGGCCGCGCCTTCATAGGCGGCGTAGAACGGGTTCGGCAGGCAGACCGCCGGTTTGACGCCGTCGTCGCGCGCGGAAACGGCAAGCTGCGCGGTCAGGAACAGGGCCTCGCGGGTGCCGGAGACCGGCAGCAGGCCGTGAACGCGGTCGATGAGGGTCGATGGCAGCCGGAAGCGCCGTTCCAGCCAGCCAGCCGCGGCGTCGCGGAACTCCTCGGTCCCGGCGATGGGCGGGTAGCGGTTCCACAGATGGTCGTTGGCCGCCAGGGCTTCGCCGATCAAGGACGGTGCGGCGTGCTGCGGCTCGCCCACCGACATGGCCAGCGGCTCGGCGCCGGCCGGCGGATCGATGCCGTCGAGCAGCGTGCGCAGGCGCGCGAAGGGATAGTTCTTCAGGCTCCCCAGCCGGTGGTTGATAAGCGGCGATGCCACCATGATCGAATGATTCGCGTCGTTGATGACCCCGTGGCGGGCGGTCGCGATCCTATGTCCCGCCGATGGCGGAAACAAGGCCATGCGCGGCGCCGGCTTTCGGAATGATTCCGGTCAGTTTGCACCGAATCCTCCAAGGTTCGTTTAACGCGCCCGACAAAAAGAAAGGGCGGACCCTGAGGTCCGCCCAAGTCGCGGGAGGAAGTGGACGGTGCCGGTTCGGGTCCGGCGCCGCCCGCCGCCAGCGGTCGAGGCCGCGCAGGTCAGACCCGCTGCGACCCCTGACCGAACTCCGGATAGGCCTCCATGCCGAGCTCCGCCTTGTCGAGGCCGAGCTCTTCCTCTTCGTCGGTGACCCGGATGCCGACGGTGAATTTCAGCAGGGTCCACATGACCGTGCTGGTCACCACCATGAACAGGCCGATGGCCAGGATGCCGATGACCTGCACCACCAGGTCGCCGCCGCCGAAGATGCCGACCGCCAGGGTGCCCCAGATGCCGGCCACCAGGTGGGCGGAGATGGCGCCGACCACGTCGTCGATCTTCATCTTGTCGATCAGCGGCACCGCGACCACCACCAGGGCGCCGCCGATGGCGCCGATGATGATCGACATCAGGTGGTTGCTGAGATCGGGCCCGGCGGTGATGGCTACCAGGCCGGCAATGGCGCCATTCAGGGCGAAGGTCAGGTCCATCTTCTTGAACATGATCTGGCTGAGTGCCATCGCCGCCACCACGCCGCCGGCCGCGGCCAGGTTGGTGTTGACGTAGACGATCGCCATCGCCGAGGCGTCGGCCGCCGAGCCCAGGGCGAGCTGAGAGCCGCCGTTGAATCCGAACCAGCCGAGCCACAGGATGAACGTGCCCAGGGTCGCCAAAGGCAGGTTGGCGCCGGGCATCGGATGCACCGCGCCGGTCGGGCTGAACTTGCCCTTGCGGGCGCCGAGGATGATGGCGCCGGTCAGCGCGCACCAGCCGCCCACCGAATGCACGATGGTCGAGCCGGCGAAGTCGCTGAAGCCCATCTCGGCTAGCCAGCCGCCGCCCCAGGTCCAGGAGCCCTGGATCGGGTAAAGGATGCCGCACAGCACCACGACGAATGCCAGGAACGGCCAGACCTTGATGCGCTCGGCCAGCGTGCCCGAGACGATCGAGGCGGCGGTCGCCACGAACACCATCTGGAAGAACCAGTCGGACATCGAGGAGTAGCCGTTGTCGACGACCGTGGCCGTCGCGGCGGCGATCGCCGCTGCGTCCGGCTCGTCGGCGCCGACCAGCTCCAGCAAGGCAAGCTCGGCTTCGGCCGGGTTGTACAGGAAGGACAGGCTGCCGATGTAGCCGCCGTCGACGCCGGTGTACATCAGGTCATAGCCGATCAGGTAGTACAGGATGCCGGCGATCGAATAGAGCGCGATGTTCTTCAGGCAGATCGCCGCCGTGTTCTTGGTGCGCACCAGGCCGGATTCCAGCATGGCGAAACCGGCCGCCATCCACATCACCAGGAAGCCGCTCACCAGGAAGGCGAAGGTGTTGAAGACGAAGGCGGTCTCCGCCGACACCCCGACCGCCTGGGCCATGGCCGGGCCGGCCACCAGCGACGCCGCCAGCGCCGCGCCGGCGACCCCCAGCGTCCTCATCGAAACTAACTTGCTCATCGTTACAGCGCCTCCGCGTTGGTCTCTCCCGTCCGGATCCGCACAGCGGTCGGAACGTCCAGAACAAAAATCTTCCCGTCGCCGATGCGACCGGTGTTGGCCGATTTCTGGATCGCCTCGACGACCCGCTCGGCCATATCGTCGGTCACCACGACCTCGATCTTGACCTTGGGCAAAAAGCTCACCGAGTACTCCGCGCCGCGGTAGATCTCGGTCTGGCCCTTCTGCCGTCCGAATCCCTTGACCTCGCCGACCGTCAAGCCCTGCAGGCCGAGGGCGGTCAGCGACTCGCGCACCTCGTCCAGCTTGAACGGCTTGATGATGGCCATGACCAGCTTCATGTCTTGTCCCCTGCCTGTTTCGGTCGCCCGGGAAATCGGCCATGCGAAATCCCTCGCCCCATCGGCGAACCCACGCATGCTTTTCAAGTTCCGTGCCGGCCGGCGAATTTCTCCAAGAGTAGAATGATTTCAGGTGCTTAGGAGGTGGGCCCCTGGGCGGTGGCCTATTTCGCAGGCGCAATACTGCCCAAAGATTATGCAGTGCCTAAGAATTAGGCGACCTACACTCGGGTGGTTGGGCTGGACAAGCGCGGCGCGGCGGACAATGTTCGCTGCATGAGCGAAAAACAGCGCAAGACCGCGGCCGATGCGCCGCTGGAGACCGAGATCGTGGTGGTCGGCGGCGGGGCGGCCGGCCTGACCCTCGCGGCCGCCCTGGGCACCGCCGGGCTGCCGACGGTCGTGATCGACCGGGAGGCGCCGGCGGTGCGCGCCGCGCCAGGCGAGGGCGACCGCACCACGGCCCTGACCTACGGATCGATCCGGGTTCTGCAAGGCGTCGGTGCGTGGCCGCGGGTCGAGCCCAGCGCAGCAGCCATCACCGGGCTGCACATCGCCGACAACTGGTCGCCGCTTGTGTTGCAGGTCGACCCGGAAGACATCGGCGACCACCCCTATGGCTACAACGTCGACAACGGCGACCTGCGGGCCGCGTTGCTGGACCGGCTGGAGGAGATGCCGTCGGTCACCCATCTGGCGCCGGCGCCGGTGACCGGTTTCGAGCGCGAGGACGGCCGGATCGCCGTGCATCTGGAGGATGGCCGCCGGGTCCGCGCGTCGCTGCTGGTCGGGGCCGACGGGCGGCAGTCGCCGACCCGGGCGTGGTCCGGCATCCGGACGCGGCACTGGCAGTACGACCAGACCGCCATCGCCTGCGTGGTCGCCCATGACAAGCCGCATCGGAACGTGGCCGTCGAGCACGTGATGCCGTCGGGACCGTTCGCCCTGGTGCCGATGCCGGACCTGCCGGACGGCCGCCATCGCACGGCGATCATCTGGTGCGAGCGCCGGCGCGACGCGCCGCTCTACCTGGATCTGCCGCAGCCGGCCTTCGACGCGGAGCTGCAGCGGCGCTGCGGCAACCGCCTCGGGACCGTGGCCCAGGTCGGCAAGCGCTTCGCCTATCCGCTCTCCGGCCTGCACGCCCGGCGCTATGTCGGCGACCGGCTGGCGTTGATGGGGGAGGCGGCCCATGCCGTCCACCCGATCGCAGCGCAAGGCCTGAACCTGAGCATGCGCGACGCCGCCGCCCTGGCCGAGGTGGTGGCCGATGCCCGCCGGCTGGGCCTGGATATCGGCGATGCCGGGCTGCTGCGCCGGTACGAGCGCTGGCGGCGGGTCGACGTGATGACGACCATCGCCAGCACGGACAGCTTCTATCGCCTGTTCGCCAATTCCGTGCCGCCGCTGAAGGCCGCCCGCGATGTCGGCCTGGCGGTATTGAACCGCCTGCCGGGCCTGAAGCGCCGCATCTTCCACGACGCCATGGGCCTCAGCGGCACCGTGCCGCGCCTCGTCAAGGGCGAGGCGCTCTAGTCCGAAGCGCCTTCCGCCGGGGCACCGCTCCAGGCGCCATCGAAACCGCCCGCCTGCGGGACCACCGGCAGCGTCAGCGGGTATTCCGCAAGCGGCTCGTAGATCGCGCCGTCGCGGTTCAGGTGGCTGCGGAACAGCACGAAGCGGTCGACCGGGAAGGGCGCGGTCGACAGGAAGGCGTTGTCCGACAGCCAGCGATGCACCCGGTCGCGCCGGCCGTTCTTCAGCCGCGCCAGGGTGACATGCGGCTTGAACTTGCGGTCGTCGGCGGAGAGCCCGGCGGCGACGACGGCGCGGTCGACCTTGTCGCGCAGGTGCTGCATGGCGTCGTTGCGCGGCGCGCCCGCCCACAGAACGGTCGGGCTGCGGTCGGGGCCGAAGCTGCCGACATCGGCGATCCTCAGGTCGAAGCCGGCCGCGGTAATTCGCCCGAGCTGGGCGTCCAGATCGGCGGCCGCGTGCTCATCCACCTCGCCGATGAAGCGCAGGCTCAGATGCAGGTTCTCCGGCCGCACCCAGCGGGCGCCGGGCACCCCGCCCTGCACCAGGGCCAGCCGCTCCCGGACCGGGCCGGGAATCTCCAGGGCAACGAACAGGCGTGGCATGGCATAGCCTTAGGGGCACGGGTTGGGATTGTCGGCGTGGACCGCCTCGATCTCCTCGAGCACGGCCGGCGGCAGGGTCACGTCCATGGAGCCGATTGCGGTGCGCAACTGTGTCATGGTCGTGGCGCCGATGATGGCGGCGGTGGTGAACGGCCGCGACAGCACGAAGGCGACCGCCATCTGGCACGGGTCCAGCCCGTACTGCCGGGCGATCGCCACATAGCGGGCGATGGCGGCCTCGCCGCGCGGGTTGTCGTAGCGGCTCTTCTGGTTGAACACCGCCTTGCGGCTGCCCTCCGGCAGGGCGCCGTTCAGGTACTTGCCCGACAGCCATCCGGCGGCCTGCGGCGCATAGGCCAAGAGGCCGCAATCCTCGCGCAGGGCCGGCTCGGCCAGGCCGACCTCGAAGGTGCGGTTGACCAGGCTGTAGGGGTTCTGCACCGAGGCCATGCGCGGCAGGGCGCGGGTCTCGGAGATCTTGAGGAACTCCATGACGCCCCAGGGCGTCTCGTTGGACAGCCCGACATGGCGCACCTTGCCGGCCTTCACCAGACCATGCAGCGCCTCCAGGGTCTCCTCCGGCGGGATCATGTCCTCGTCGGACGCATGCACAAAGCCGAGCTTGCCGAAGAAGTTGGTGTTCCGATCCGGCCAGTGCAGCTGGTAGAGGTCGACATAGTCGGTCTGCAGCCGCGCCAGGCTGGCGTCGATGGCGGCGTTGATGTTCTTGGCGTCCAGGCGCGAGGTGCCGCCGCGCACGAAGGGGCGGTTGGAGGGGCCGCTCACCTTGGTGGCCAGGATGACCTTGTCGCGGTTCTTCCGGGCGGCGAGCCAGGTGCCGATGTACTGCTCGGTCTTGCCGTAATGCTCCGCGGAGACCGGCACCGCGTACATCTCCGCCGTGTCGATGAAGTTGACGTCCTGGTCCAGCGCGTAGTCGAGCTGCTCATGCGCCTCGGCCTCGCTGTTCTGGTTGCCCCAGGTCATGGTGCCGAGGCAGACGGCGCTGACATTGAGGCCGGTGCGGCCGAGCGGGCGGTACTGCATGGGGGAACTCCGCGTGTTTCGGTCGGTCGGGATCGGACCGGCAGGCCGGCGATCATGCGGAACGGCCGGACGGTATAGCGGCATTTCGCCGCCGACGGAACCGCCCGGTCAGAGGCTAGCGGACCCTAGCCCCGGGGCGCCAGCCCGGCGGATTCGATCAGCGCGATCACCGACGGCAGCATGCGCTCCACGATCACCGCCACGCCGGCACCGTTGGGATGGATGCCGTCGGCCTGGTTCAGATCCGCCACCGCCGCCACGCCGTCGAGGAAGAAGGGATAGAGCGGCACCGCGTATTGCTCGGCCAGCTCCGGATAGAGGGCGTTGAACACCTCGCCGTATTCGCGGCCCAGATTGGGCGGCGCGTACATGCCGGCCAGAAGGGTGGGCATGCCGCGCTGGGACAGCAGTTCGAGCATGGCCGCGAGGTTTTTCCGGGTGTCGTGCGGGTCCAGGCCGCGCAGCCCGTCATTGGCGCCGAGTTCCAGCAGCACCAGGTCCGGCTCGTCCGCCAGGGCCCAGTCCAGCCGCGCCAGCCCGCCGGCCGTGGTGTCGCCGCTGACCCCGGCATTGATCACCGCCACCTCGTAGCCGCGGTCGCGCAGCGCGATCTCGAGCTGTACCGGAAAGGACTGGTCGGTCGGAAGACCGTATCCTGCCGTCAGGCTGTCGCCGATCGCCAGCAGCCGGATCGGCTCCGCCGAGGCGCCCGGAACCGCCGCGAAAAGCAGCATCAGGACGCCGGCCGCCAAACGGCTGACATATTTGGTTACAAGGGATTTGTTGACATGCCCGGCCATTGCGCCATCTACGCTTGATGCCAGGACAGGTTGCCAGAGGACCATGCCGTGCCCGATTTCGCCGGTGAACGTGATGCCATTATCGTCCTGAAGGACGTCCACCTAGAATTGGAGAGTGCAGCCGGGCCGGTCAATATCCTGCGCGGAATCGATCTCTCCGTTGGCCGCGGCGAGCGGGTCAGCGTGGTCGGCCCGTCGGGCTCCGGCAAGTCCACGATGATGATGATCATCGGCGGGCTGGAGCGGCCGTCTTCCGGCGAAACCCGCGTCGCCGGCTTCGATCTGCCGACCCTGGACGAGGACGCGCTGGCGCTGTTCCGGCGCGACCATGTCGGCATCGTGTTCCAGAACTTCCATCTGGTGCCGACCATGACGGCGCTGGAAAACGTCGCGATCCCGCTGGAGTTCGCCGGCCGAAGGGATGCCTTCGAGCGGGCCGAGGAAGGGTTGAAGGCGGTCGGCCTCGGCCACCGGCTGACCCATTATCCGGGCCAGCTTTCCGGCGGTGAGCAGCAGCGCGTGGCGATGGCCCGGGCCTTCGCCGCCGAGCCGTCGCTGATCCTGGCCGACGAGCCGACCGGCAATCTGGACGGCAATACCGGCGAGCAGGTGATCGACCTCATGTTCTCCCTGTCGCGGGAGAAGGGCGCGACCCTGCTCCTGATCACCCATGACCCGGCCCTGGCCGAGCGCTGCGACCGGCAGATCCGCCTGGTGGACGGCCTGATCGTCGATCACGGCACGCCCGCCAACACCGCGGCGGCGGCCGGCTGATGGCCTGGCCGATCCCGGTTCGCCTGGCCCTGCGCGAGCTGCGCGGCGGGCTTGGCGGCTTTCGCATCTTCCTGGCCTGTCTGACCCTGGGCGTGGCGGCGATCGCCACCGTGCAATCGGTTTCCAGCGGCGTTATGGAGGGGCTGCGCAATGACGGCCAGGCGATCCTGGGCGGCGACATCTCGATCCGCCGCATCTACCGGCCGGCGGAAGGGCCGGAACTGGCGCATTTCCAGACGACGGCGGATTTCTCGGCCAACTCCGAGATGCGGGTCATGGCGCGAACCGATGGCGACGACGCCACGCTGGTGGAGCTGAAGTCGGTCGATGGCGCCTATCCCCTCTACGGCGAGATGCGGCTGGCTGGCGGCGGAACCCTGGCCGATGTGCTGGCCCTGCGCGACGGCGTGTGGGGGGCGGCGATCGAGGAGACGCTGCTGACCCGCCTGGCGGTGGATATCGGCGACCGCATCCGGGTCGGCGAGGCGTCACTCGAGGTCCGCGCGGTCATCGAGCATGAGCCCGACCGGGTCGCTGGCGGGTTCAGCCTGGGCCCGAGGGTCATGGTGACGCCGGAGGCGCTGGCCGAGACCGCCTTGGTCACCGAGGGCAGCCAGATCTACTATTACATGAACCTGCGGCTGGCCGATCGCGGCGACGTGCCGGCCTATGTGGCCGACCTGCGCGAGCGGTTCCCCGACGCCGGCTGGCGCATCCGCGACTATACCGACGCCGCGCCCTCGCTGGAGCGCACGGTACGGCGCCTGACCCAGTTCCTGACACTGGTCGGGTTGACCGCGCTCCTGGTCGGCGGCGTCGGCGTCGGCAATGCGGTCAAATCCTATCTCGACGGCCGCATCGCCACGATCGCGACCCTGAAATGCCTGGGCGGCTCCGGCCGGCTGGTATTCCAGACCTATCTGACCCAGATCGGCATCCTGTCCGTGGTCGGGATCGCCATCGGACTGGCCATCGGCGCCGCCGCGCCACTGCTGGTCAACCAGGTCGTCTCCGATCTGCTGTCGGTCACCGCCCGCGTCGGCCTCTATCCGGAGGCCCTGATGACCGCGACCGCGTTCGGCGTGCTGACCGCCCTGACGTTCTCGCTCTGGCCGCTGGCCCGGGCACGCGACATTTCCGCCGCCGACCTGTTTCGCGACGTTGTGGCGCCGACCCGGCGCTGGCCACGGGCGCCCTTCGTCATCGCCACGGCCGCATCGGCGTTGGTTCTGGCCGGGCTGGCCATCGCCACGGCCGAAGAGCAGGTGTTCGCCATCTGGTTCGTGATCGGCGCGGCCGCCACGATTCTGCTGTTCAGGCTGGCATCCGGCCTGGTCATCGCCGGCGCCCGCCGGTTGGGCCGGCCGCGACAGCCGGGGCTGCGCCTGGCGTTGGCCAATCTCTGCCGGCCCGGCGCGCCGACCTCCAGCGTCGTGCTGTCGCTCGGCCTGGGGCTGACGGTGCTGGTCACCATCGCCCTGATCGAAGGCAACATGTCGAAGCAGATCACCGAGAGCCTGCCCGACGAGGCGCCGGCCTTCTTCTTCGTCGACATCCAGCGCGACCAGATGGCCCCGTTCACAGACATGGTCACCGGCATGGAGGGCACCGGCAATCTCGACCGGGTGCCGTCGTTGCGCGGACGCATCGTCGAGATCAACGGCCAGCCGGCCCGCGACATGCTGGTCAATCGCGAGCATGCCTGGATCCTGCGCGGCGACCGCGGCCTCACCTTCGCCGCCGAGGCACGGCCGGAGCACAATGTGGTCGAGGGGGAATGGTGGCCGGCGGATTACGCGGGGCCGCCTCTGGTCTCGATCTACCGCGACGTTGCCTCGGCCTTCGGCATCGGCATCGGAGATCGCATTGCCGTCAATGTCCTAGGGCGCGATATTGAGGCAGAGGTTGCGAATGTCCGGGAAATCGACTGGGGCACAATGGAGATTAACTTCGTCCTGGTCTTCTCGCCCGCGCCGATGAACGCCGCGCCGCACACGTTCCTGGCGACCATCCAGGCCAGCGACGCGGTGGAAGGGCAGGTTCAGCGGGCGGTCACCCGGCAATTCCCCAACGTGACCACGGTGCGCATCAAGGACGCGCTGGAGATGGTCAACGACATCCTGCGCAAGATCGGCACCGCGGTGCGCGCCACCGCCGGGATCACCCTGGTCGCGGGCACGCTGGTGCTGGCCGGCGCGATCGCTGCCGGACATCGTCGCCGGGTCTACGATTCCGTGGTGCTGAAAGTGCTCGGCGCGACCCGCGCCACGGTGCTGCGCGCCTTCCTCATCGAATACGGCCTGCTCGGCCTGATCACCGCCGGAATCGCCGCCCTGATCGGCTCGGTCGCCGCCTGGGCGGTGCTGAAATGGGTCATGGAGGTCGACTGGGTGTTCATCCCCGAGGCGGTGGCGCTGACCACCGTGCTGTGCACCGTGGTGACCATCGCCTTCGGCTTCTTCGGCACCTGGCGCGCCCTGAGCCAGAAGGCCGCACCGCTGCTGCGCAACGAATAAGCGAAATTCGTAACCAAGGTTTAACCGTGAGCGGCGCAAAACGCCCCCGATTTGGCTTGACCTGACCCTGTGTTGGGCCAATATCACCGGTGAATTTTGCTTATGACGTATGAGGAGCATCATGGCATTCGATCCGCAAAACCGCGCGGCAGCCTATACCGGCGATCGCGCCGTAGACCGGGCAGCGATCGACGAGGGCCTGCGGCGCTACATGCTGCGGGTCTACAACTATATGGCGCTCGGCGTGGCCTTCACCGGCGCGATCTCGATGATCGTGGCGTTGAACCCGCAGCTGACCTACGCGATTGCCGCCACGCCGATCAAATGGGTGCTGTTTGCCGGCATCCTCGGCCTCGGCTTTTTCGCACCGCGCATCATGACCGGCGGCAACGCCGCCATGGCGCAGCTTTGCTTCTGGGTCTATGCCGGCATGTGGGGCGGGCTGATCGGTCCCATGCTGTTTGCCTACAACATGGCGGGCATGGCCGACCTGATCGCCAAGGCCTTCTTCATCACAACGGCGGCGTTCGCCGGGTTGAGCCTGTTCGGCTACACCACGAAGAAGAACCTCGGCCCGATGGGCGCGTTCCTGTGCATGGCCACCTTCGGCCTGCTGATCGCGCTGTTCGTGAACATCTTCCTGCTGCAGTCGGCAGGCTTCGACCTCATCCTGACCATCGGCGTGATCCTGGTCTTCTCCGGGCTGACCGCCTATGAGACCCAGGAGATCAAGAACTGGTACAGCCAGAACGACGGCACCGCCGTTCAGAGCCAGAAGGCCATCTTCGGCGCCTTCATGCTGTATGGCAGCTTCGTGACGCTGTTCGTCTGGATCCTGCACCTGCTCGGCATCATGCGCGACTAGCGCCGCCGGGCGTTCGAACTCCGGAAGAGCCCGGGCCCTCGCGGCCCGGGCTTTTTCTTTGCCGGCCGCCGGATGTGCGAAGCCTGTCCGGCGCCATGCGCCTGGACTCTACCGGGCCGGTTCCGGCAGGCTTGGGCCATGTTCAGGCGACTGCTTCGGGATCGGGCGTTCCTTGCGGGTCTGGTGGCCTTCCTGCTGATCGGCGGCCATCTGCTCGCCGAAGCGGGCATTGCCGACCGGGACCGGCAAGCCTCGATGTTCGATTTCTCCGCGGAGTGCCAGGCGGGCGCCCTGGCGCTGCTGGACGATCGCCGCCTGCTGCCGGAGGCGCCGGAGGACTTCCTGCGGTCGGTCGACCTGGCGAAGACCTGGCCGCAATCCCCCGGATCGGCCCCCGCCGCGCCGGTTGCCGAAGAGGCCTACGAGGCCATCCTGGCGGGCCGGGACGGCCAGTCGCCGCCGACACGTCTGGACGTGATCGACCGCCATATCACCGGTTTGGAGCATAGGCAGGGCATGCTGGCGGCCTATGCGGCGTCGGAGCGGGCCTCGCCGGTTGTCGCGGACCTGTCCGTTGCGGCGCCGGGACCGGCCTTCGCATTGCATGCCCGTCGCGGCGCCTTGCGGGAACGCGCCGGGTCGCAACATGGCGCGTTTGACGCCTATCAGGAGGCGCTGGCGCTGGACTCGTCGGATGCGGCCACGGACGCGCGGGTCTTCGTTCGCTGGCGCACCGCCGCCCTGCTGCAGGGGCAGGCCAAGGCGGCCGCGATCGACACGCTCGCCGAGGCGGCCGGGCTGATGAACGCCCAGATCGCCCTGCCCAACTGCATGACCGAGCGGCGCGCCTCGCTGGTCTGGGAGATGGCCAGGCTCTACGAAAGGCTGGACATGCCCCGAGAGGCCGCGGACCTGCGCGACGGCCTGGCCCTGCGCCAATCGCCGCGCTGGCGGGCCGATCCAAAATAGCCGCTGTGGCCTACGCGCAGCGGCCGCCGTCGATCTCCAGTGCCGCGCCGGTGATGAACCCCGCCTCGTCCGAGGCCAGATAGACCGCCGCGCCGGCGATGTCGGCCGGCGTACTCATGCGGCCGAGCGGGATCGTGGCGACGAATTTCTCGCGTTTCTCCGGCGTGTCGCCGCCCATGAAGGTGCCGGCCAGCGGCGTGTCGCCCAGCACCGGGCACAGCGCGTTGACCCGGATGTTCTGCGGCGCAAGCTCCACCGCCATGGATTTGCTGGCGACGACCACGGCGCCCTTCGACGCGTTGTACCAAGTCAGGCCCGGGCGCGGTCTCAGCGCCGCCGTGGACGCGGTGTTGATCACCGAGCCGCCGCCACGCGCCGCCAGCAGCGGCACCGCATGGCGCATGGCGTGGAAGATCGCCTTGACGTTGACCTGGAAGACCCGGTCGAACTCCACCTCGGTGATCTCCAGCAGCGGCTTGTTCATATGGCTGACGCCGGCATTGTTCACCAGGATGTCGAGGCCGCCGAAGGCCTGCGAAGCGGCCTGGACCATGCCGGCGGTCGAGGCGTCGTCCCCGACATCGGTTTCGGCGAAGACCGCCGCACCGGGGCTGCCGGCGTTGATAGCCTCGGTCACCCGCTGCCCATTGTCGGCGTCGATGTCGGCGACGACGACCTTGGCCCCCTCGCGGACATAGGCCTCGGCGATGCCCTCGCCGAACCCGGACCCGCCGCCGGTCACGATCGCCACCTTGCCTGCCAGCCTCATGCCTTCCTCCCCGTGTTGCCGGTTGTCGCCAACCCTGTTCGCGCGCTGCTGCTCTCGCGACTCTAGCGCGCAGGGGCGGCATCGGCCACGGCCCGGAGCCTCTCATGGGGCGCACCGGACCGGCGCATTAACCGGCGGGTAATTCGGCCAACGGCAGGGTGGAGCGCGTCGTCGTTTCGTGAGCCGGCGCGCACCGCGTTGGGTCAACGCGCGCGCCAGCGTCCATCGGGAGGACACCATGACCTTCCCCCTGTTCCTGAACTGGCTGTATCTCGTTGCCGGCTTGGTGCTTCTTGGAATTGGTGTCCGCGCGCTGGCCCGCTACCACCGGTCGACATTGTGGACCGAGGCGGTCGGCCCGGTGCCGGGGCCGCCTCAGCCGGCCAGCTCGTCCTTCAGGGTGCGCAGATAGGTCGGCACGTCGGTCGGCTGGATGACGGCGCCGCGGATCAGGTCGTCGAAATGCTGGGTCAGGGTCCGGATGTGCTCTGTGGAATTGAACACGATGTACATCTGACCGACATAGACCGCGGCGCGCAGGGGCCCGAAGATCGTCACCGGGATGGTGTAGCGCTGCAGCCCGTCGAACAGGAACCAGCGGAAGGTCGGATAGAGCTCCTCGACCAGCTCGATCATGTGGTCGAGCTGGCGACGCCGCGCGTCGCGATCCAGGCCGCGCCAGATGCCCTCACCGCGGGCAAAGCCTGAGATCGACTGCAGCGAGCTGCAGGCCTCCATATCGGTTTCCGGCCGGCGCTGATAGGCCAGACGCACCGCGGCCTTCTCGATCGCCTGTTCCGGCCGGGCGGTGGCGAAGTAGCCGAGCTCGTAGCGCGCCACGTCCTCGGCGCGGAGCAGGTCGGGGATGCTCGACGGCACGTAGCGGATCTTGTAGCCGATCGCCTCGCGATGCCATTCCAGCAGCATCTCGTCGGCCGCCGACAGGGCGTCGCGGCGGATGCTGATCTGCTCCTCCATGATGTCGGCGCCGAGCTGTCCCTGCTGGCTCAACCCCAGCAGCCAGTCGATGCTGACCTGCCAGCGCGCGGCGATGGCGGCCAGGGTCTCGACCCGGGGCAGCCGGTCGTTCGAGGCGGAGAGCAGTTGCGACAGGGTCGACCGGTCCATGCCGGCCTCGGTGGCGAAGGCGCTCCGGCTCATGCCGGATTCGGCGATCACCGTCTCCAGCCTCTCGCGGAACTGTTCCAGGAAATCGCGGCGATCCATGGTGCGGCTCGGCTGCAAATGTCAGCGATGTCGTAGTAACGCAACAGATTGTGTGAAAAGTCAACATCTGCTCGATTTGATGACCGAACGCGTCGTTTTGTGCGCGTTCCCGCGTTGTCGATCGGTGGGATTTGCGTTGAAATGTCAGCAATGACAAAACGAAATCAACAACATGGACAATCCGGCCGCACCCTCAGCCAGCTCCTTCCCGAAGCGCCCACCTGGGCGGTGATCGTCGCCGTTTACGGCGGCTGGGGGCTGGTGACCTGGTTCCACGCCGCGATTCCAACCTGGTTGCTGGTACCGGTCGGCGGGATGCTGATCGTCTGGCACAGCTCCCTGCAGCACGAGACCATCCACGGTCACCCGACCCGCCGCCGCTGGCTCAACACCGCGCTCGGCTGGCCGCCGCTCGGGCTCTGGCTGCCCTATGCGATCTACCGCGAATCCCATCTGCTGCATCACAACAACCGGCAGCTCACCGAGCCCGACGCCGATCCGGAGAGCTTCTACCTGACGGCGGAGACCTGGGCCCGCTTCGGACCGGTGCGGCGGGCGCTCTATCTTGTGAACCAGACGCTGCTGGGACGGCTCGTGCTCGGTCCGGTCCTGGCGATCGGCGGGTTCCTGGCCGGAGAGGCGCGCCGCGTCGCCCGCGGCGATCTGCGCCACGCCGGCATCTGGCTGCGTCACGGGCTGGGCGTGGCGGCAGTGCTCACCTGGGTCGGCGTGATCTGCGGCCTGCCGGTCTGGCTCTATGTGCTCGGCTTCGTCTATCCGGGCGCGGCGCTGACGCTGCTGCGCTCCTTCGCCGAGCATCGGGCCGCGCCCGACCCGGCGGAGCGCACCGCGGTGGTGCATGCCGGGCCCCTGTTCGGCTTGCTCTATCTCAACAACAATCTGCATGTGGCCCATCACGCCCGTCCCGCGCTGGCCTGGTACCACCTGCCGGACTTCAACCGGCAGATCGGCGGCGACCGCCAGGCTGAGCGCGGCGCCGGGCTCTATTCCGGATATGGCGCGCTGATACGGCGATACCTGCTGCGGCCGATCGACCATCCGGTGCGGCGCGCGGGAGCGGCGGCGGCGGAGGCGGCGCAATGGCGATGACCGCCAGCCTGCCGATGTACGACCTGCCGGAGCTGCGGCCGGCGGCGGAGGCGGTCTGGCGGTCGATGGCCGGCTCGCTGCGGGCCGGCGGCGTGCAAGGCGTGCCGACGGGCCTGTCCTGGAGCCCGCCGCGCGACCTCTGGCGCGATCGCGCGCTGCTGTTCAGCCAGACCTGCGGCTATCCGCTGATCAACGGCTTCGCCGGCCGGCTGCGGCCGGTGGCGACGCCGTGCTATCGCGTGGAGGGGTGCGACGGCCCGCGCTATCGCAGCGCCGTGGTCGTGCGCCACTCCGCCGGGTTCGAAACGCTGGACGATTGCCGTGGCGCGGTCTGCGCGGTCAACAGCTGGGATTCGCTGTCGGGGTGGCAGGCGTTGGCCGCGCTGGCTGCACCCCTGTCCCGGCAATGCCGGTTCTTCGGCGGCGCCCGGCTGACCGGCAGCCACCTGGACAGCGCCTCCGCGGTGGCGGCGGGCGAGGCCGACATCGCGGCCATCGACGCCATCTGCTGGGCCCATATCCGGCGGTACCGGCCGGCGGTGGCACAGGCCCTTCGGGTGCTGACCTGGACCGAACCGGCGCCGGGATTGCCCTTCGTGACCTCGGCCGACGCGGCGGACCACCTGGTGGCGCGCCTGCGCCGGGCGGTCTTCGCCATGCTCGAGGACCCGGCGATCGACCGGGATCGCGACACGCTGCGCCTCGCCGGCGCCGAGGTGCTCGAGATCGGCGACTACGCCGTCATCCGCGACATCGCCGACCGGGCGGCGGCGCTAGGACAGCCGGAGCCGCTCGCGGCCTGACCGGTGACGGCCCGGTGGCGCTATACTGGCCGCCATGATCCTGTTCGCGAGCGATTTCGGCCATGACGGCCCCTATGTGGGCCAGGTCCACGCGGTGCTTGCCACCCAGGCGCCCGGCGTCGCCGTGATCGACCTGATGCACGACCTTCCGGCCTTCCGGCCGGCCGCGGCCGGCTACCTGTTGCGGGCCGTGCTGCGCACCACGGCGCATCCGGGACCCGGCGAGACCGAGGTGGTGCTGGCGGTCGTCGATCCCGGGGTCGGCACCGAGCGGGAGCCGATCATCGTCGAGGCGGACGGACGTCTGCTGGTCGGGCCGGACAACGGGTTGCTGGCCGCGGCGGGCGGCGGCGCGGCGGACCGGGCCTGGCGGATCGACTGGCGTCCCGACGCGCTCTCCGACAGCTTCCACGGCCGCGACCTGTTCGCGCCGGTGGCCGCGCTCCTGTCGCAGGGGCTGCGCTTCGAGCGGAGCGAGATCGCGACGTCGGACCTGGTCGGGGCCGACCTGCCCAACCCGTGGGCGGAAATCATCTATTGCGACCGCTACGGCAACGCCATGACCGGGCTCGACGCTGCCGATCTGAGCGACGGGACGGTGCTGACGGTCGGTGGCGAGGCGGTCCGCAACGCGCGCACCTTCGGCGCGGTGCCGGAGGGAACCGGGTTCTGGTACGCCAACAGCCTCGGCCTGGCCGAGATCGCGATCAACCAGGGCGATGCCGCCGCGACCTACGGCCTCTCGGTGGGGACGCCCGTGACGGTGGGCTAGGCGAAGCCGCGCGCCGGCATGGCCGGGTCCCGGCGCAGCCAGTTGTCCGCCGGGTAGTCGCAGGCGCCGTCGATGACATGCAGCGTGTAGGCGTGGCGCGACCGGTCGGAGCGGTTCGGCCCGCTCAGATGCGGCAGCGATCCGTGCAGCACGATCAGAGTGCCGCGCGGCACCTCCAGCGGCACGATACCGGTCTCCGGGAAGGGCGTCGGGTCGTAGTCGTCGAAGGTGACGCCGCCGGCGCCGTCGCGCCGGAACCGCCGCTTCGGCCCGGATGTGTGGGCGCCGGGGATGGCCTGCAGGCAGCCATTCTCCAGGGTCGCGTCCTGCAGCGCGAACCACAGGCCGATGACGCTGGGCGGGTCCGTATAGAGGAACGTCGAATCCTGGTGGCAGATCACCTCGCCGCCGATCCGCGGCTGCTTGAAGATGTACATGGATTGCAGCAGCAGCGGCTCGGCGATCCCCAGATCGGACACGGTCTCGGCCAGGGCCGGCGCCCGCGAGAACGCCGCGAAGACCGGGTCCAAGTCATGTAGCGCATGGCCGATCTTGTTGATCGACAGCGCCTTGTCGCGCAGCAGCCTTCCGTCCGGCCCGTGCGCCTCCTCCTCGAAGAAGAAGCGGATCTTGTCGCCGGAGGTGAGGAAGTAGTCGTCGGTGGTGTGGGTCTGCTCGGTGGTGGAGAAGACCGAGCGCACCGAGTCCGGATCGAACCCGTCGATCAGCGCGCCGGCGCGGTCAATCAGCGCGTCGCACTGGCCGGCATCGGCGAAACCCTCGATGACGAGGAACCCATCGCGATCGAAATCGGCTTTCTGTGAGTCTGTGAGGGCCATGTCGTGTGTTCCGGCGCCGGCGGCGATGCCGCTAGCTAGCCACCACGGACCGGGAACGGCAAGGCCCAGAAACGAGTTCGGGAGCCGGTCTGGCGATGACGGCTCCCGCTTCTCGGTGTGTCCCGACGATGCCCACCCGCGGTTGTGAGTTCCGTCGGAAGTCGCCACAGGGCACTGCGGCGGCTCTGATCGTCGCCGGCTAACCGACCACGTGATGACAGCGTGCGCCTGTCTGGATCGGCCGTCAACCCGGTAGCCGTGCAGTGCAGCATGGCCGAACCGGCACCGGGCATCGGGCTCAATCGGCGGCGTCGCTAGGCCGCATCGCGCGCCGTGCGCCGATCGGGCCTATTGCGCCGGTTTCCGCGAACCCACCTCCGGGATTCGACCGCGCCGGACACGCCGGCCAGCGCGCCGGGCGCCAGTTCTGCGACCAAGAGTCGCTCCGGCGCCTCGTCCGGCATGGCGATGCCGTGCGGCGTCGCCGGGCGGAACCCGAACTGGCCGTAATAATCCATCGGTCCGACCAGCAGCACGATGCGGTGGCCGCCGGCCTGGGCGAGATCGAGGGAGCGGTTCACCAAGCCCCGGCCGATGCCTTCGCCGGCCCGCCCCGGCGCCACCGCCAGAGGGCCCAGCAGCAGCGCCCCGGTGCCGTCACCGATGGCGACCGGCCAGTACTGGATCGATCCGACCAGCGGGGCCGCCCCGTCCGCCCCGGCATCGCGGGCCACCAGCTCGAGCCCGGCCACCGGCGCGACGCCCGCCCGATAGCGATAGGCGGTCTTGCGATGCCGGTCGGGCCCGAAGGCCAGGTCGAGGAGGGTCTTGATGGCGGGCCCGTCGGCCGGCCGCTTGGCGGAGATGACAAACATGGTGTCCAGTCCTTGACGAAGATGCCTGAAGGGAGCGGGAAGGCCGACTGGACCGCGGCCGAGCGCGGTCGTCAGTCGGCGCGGCGCGGTCGCGCCCCGCATCGTCGTCGCATCTGAGACCGGAGAACCGTTTTCACGTCTCGCCCCTCGTCAAGGTCGGACATTCATTAGCAGATCGGGCGGCCGAGTCAATCTGCGCCAGTCGCGGGCCGCCCGATTGTCCTCGTACCGGCGGCACGGCGCGCCTATCCTGTCGGCAGCCGAATGTGAGGGCCTGAGCGATGGATCGCGACGAGATCGAGGCGACGGTGTCGCTGCTGCTGGACGACATGGAAGGCGAATGGGGGGACCGGCACGAAATCTTCCTGCGCGTCCAACAGGTGCTGGATCAGATGCGCGCCATGGGCATGCCGCTGCCCGAGGACCTGGTGCGCATGGAGGAGGAGTTGGCGGCGGAATTCGCCGCGGAGGTCAAGAACCCTTAGGTCCGCGACGGTCGGGGCCGGCCTTTTCTCCCGCCGGCTGCTCTTCGGTGCCCAGCGCGTCGGCCAGCCGGGTCGCCGCGCTGCCGGGCCGCAGCGGTTTTGGCTGGCTCTCATGCGGCGCCCAGCCCAGCAGGTGGATGACCCGGAAGGTCGCCGGCACCCGGCCATCCGCATCGGCATGACGCTCGGCGTAGCGCCGCGCCGTCTCCGCCCACAGCATCCGCGGCGGCGGGGCCGGGTTCCGGGCCAGGGCGGCGTGGGTCTCCCCCATGCCGCGCAGATCGGCGAAGAGCCGGAACGCGCTCTCGTAGTCCACCTCCACCGGCTCCATATCCGCCACCGGCAGGGCGAAGCCGGCGCGCTGCAGCAGGCCGGCGGCATCACGCAGATCGGCGAAGGGCGACAGCCGCGGGCTGACACCGCCGGACAGCGACAGCTCGGCCGCCATCAGTGCCTCGCGCAGTTCGGCCAGCGTGCCGTCCCCCACCATGGCGCCGAGGAACAGCCCGTCCGGCTTCAGCGCCCGGCGGATCTGGATCAGCGCGCCCGGCAGGTCGTTCACCCAGTGCAGGCTGAGATTGCTGACCACAAGGTCGAAGCTGGCCTCGGCGAAGGGCAGGTACTCCTCATCGGCAACGGCCGTGGGACAGCCGTTTGCCGCCGCGCGCCGGGCCATGGCCTCCGACAGGTCGCATTGCACGATCCGGTCGATCCCGCCCCGCGCGGTCAGCACCGCCGCCATCTCGCCGCCATGGCAGCCGAGATCGAGCACCGTTGGGAACCGCCGGGCCACGTCGTCCAGGCGCTCGCCGATCGCCTCGGCGACGTGCCGGAACAGGAAGTCATGGGCGTCGAGCCCGGGCGCGGCGCGGTCGCGATGGCGCCGCACCAGGCGGCGGTCGAAGACGAGATGGCTGTCGCCGGTCATGGGCGGACTATAGGGCGTCATCCGGACCCCTGCACGGGTGCGGGCGATTGACTCCGCCGGGCCCGGTGCCAGCATGGCAGCCATGTCCGGCGCGCCGCCCATGACCGCAATGCTGACCCGCTTCGCCCGGTCGGCGCTGGATGCCGTCCTGCCGCCGCGTTGCCTGTCCTGCGGCGCGGTGGTGGCGGGAGAGGGCGCGCTATGCCCGTCCTGCTGGGCCGGGCTGGCATTCATCGCCGCGCCCTATTGCGCCTGCTGCGGGCTGCCCTTCGCCTTCGAGGTCGCTCCGGACGCGCTGTGCGGCGAATGCCTGCGGGCGGAACCGCCCTTCGGCCGGGCGCGGGCGGCGCTGTGTTACGACGATGCCAGCCGCCCGCTGGTCCTCGCCTTCAAGCATGGCGACGGCACCCATGCCGCGCCGGCCTTCGCGCGCTGGATGGCGCAGGCGGCCGGCGAATTGCTGCGGGAGGCCGATCTGGTGGTGCCGGTGCCGCTGCATCGCTGGCGCCTGTTCCGCCGCCGCTACAATCAGTCGGCACTGCTGGCCCGGGCACTGGCACGGGCGGCCGGAAAGCCGGTTTCCGCGCGGCTGCTCGCCCGTCGCCGGCCGACGCCCAGCCAGGGCGGGCTCAGCCGCAGCGGCCGGATTGCCAATGTGCGCGGCGCTTTCGCGATGCGATCGCGGGATCGGGACCGACTGCGCGATCGTTCGGTCCTGTTGGTCGACGACGTCCTGACCACGGGCGCCACGGTCGGCGAATGTGCCCGGGTCCTGCGCCGGGCCGGAGCGGCGCGGGTCGACGTGGTGACACTGGCCCGGGTGGTGCGGCCGACGGTCTCGTCCTGATCGCTGTAAAGACCTTGACGGCCCCGCCGCCGGACCGGCAAACACTAGTACCCACCATCATGAATGGATGACCCGTATGACGGCCTTGCAGCCCCTTCGGCCAGGAGCGTGGTCCGCTGCGATGCAGCGCATCGCAAGGGCCGCGCGACGCCGCCCGAAGGGGCTGCAAGGCCGCCCGGAGGGTCGCGTCCCGCGCCCGCCGGAGGGCGTCAGCGCCGCATGCCGATGCGCTGCATCGCCGGCGCGACGCTTCCTGCCCGGCGGACGCGAGACACGATCATACGGGTCATCCATTCATGATGGTGGGTACTAGGACCGACGGCGGTCGGAAGGCCGACACCATTCCCGCCCCGAAGGGATACATGTCATGCCCAAATCGATCGGCATCCTGACCGCCGGGGGTGACAGCCCTGGCCTGAACGCCGCCATCCGCGGGGTCGGCAAGGCGGCGATCGGCCGCTACGACATGCATGTGATCGGCTTCCAGCAAGGCTTTCGCGGCCTGGCGGAGGACCGGTCGGTGCCGCTGACCCGGCCGGAGCTGTCCGGCATCCTCACCATCGGCGGCACCATCCTGGGCACCAGCCGCGACAAGCCGCACCGCATGCAGGTCGGCAACAAGACCCTCGACATGACCGAGGTCATCGTCGAGACCTACAAGCGGCACCATCTGGACGCGCTGGTCTGCCTGGGCGGCGGCGGCACCCAGCGCAATGCCTTCCGGCTGCACGAGGCCGGGCTCAACGTCGTCACCCTGCCCAAGACCATCGACAACGACGTCGCGGAGACCGACATCACCTTCGGCTTCGACACGGCTCTGGGCATCGCCACCGACGCCATCGACCGGCTGCACAGCACCGCCCACAGCCATCACCGGATCATCGTTGTCGAGGTGATGGGCCACAATGCCGGCTGGCTCGCCATGGGGGCCGGCGTGGCTGGCGGCGCCGACGTCATCCTGATCCCCGAGATCCCTTACGACATCGAGACGGTGGCGGAGTCGATCCGGCACCGCAGCCGCACCGGCAGCCGGTTCAGCATCGTCGCCATCTCCGAGGGGGCCATGTCCGCCAGCCAGGCGCAGGCGCTCCGCCAGGCTGAGGCGGATTTGGCGGCGCTGAAGATGCGCAAGGGGGAGGAAAAGGCCGACGAGGAGCGCAAACAGGCCAAGGCGAAGGTGACCGAGATCAAGGAGTCCCTGGGCGGGAACACGATGCATCTGTCGGAGCGACTGGAGGAGCTGACCGGGCTGGAATCCCGGGTCACCATCCTCGGCCATCTGCAGCGCGGCGGCACGCCGTCGGCCGCCGACCGGCTGCTGGCGACCCGGCTGGGCACCGCCTGCGCCTCGCTGATCGAGGAGGGCGTGTCCGGCGTGATGGTCGCCTCACGCGGCGACGGCGCCGAGCCGGTGCCGCTGGAAAAGGTCGTCGGCCGCAAGAAGCTGGTGCCGCCGGACCATGTCTGGGTCCAGGCCGCCCGCGACATCGGCGTCTGTCTCGGGGACGCGTGATCGGCTGGCGCTGGCCCGATCCGCCCCCATATGACACCCTAGCCGGAGTGATAGGAGCCTTTCGCCGATGCCGCAGATCGTCCTGTATACGAGCCCGTTCTGCCCCTACTGCTTCATGGCCAAGCGGCTGCTGAAGGACAAGGGTGCCGAGTTCGAGGAGATCGACGTGATGATGCATCCCAAGCGCAAGAAGGAGATGGTGGAGCGCGCCGGCGGCCGCACCAGCGTGCCGCAGATCTTCATCGGCGACACCCATGTCGGCGGCTGCGACGACCTGATGGCGCTGGACAGCGCCGGCAAGCTGCAACCCATGCTCAACGGCGCGGCATGACCGACCGCTTCACCGCCGCCTGCGTCCAGACCAACTCCGGCACCGAGGTCGAGCCCAACCTGCAGGCCGCCGGCGACCTGGTGCGGCGGGCGCGGGATCAGGGCGCCGATCTGATCGCCCTGCCGGAAACGGTGACGGCCATCGTGTTCGGCCGCAAACGGACCCTGGAACGCGCCAGGCCTGAGGACAGCCATCCGGGCGTGCCGTATTTCGCCGATCTGGCACGGGAGACCGGTGCGACCATCCTGGTCGGCTCCATGACCATCGCGCTTCCCGGCGGCGAGCAGGTGGCCAATCGCAGCGTCCTGTTCGATCCGAGCGGCGCCGTGGTGGCGCGCTACGACAAGATGCACATGTTCGACGTCGACCTCGCCGGTGGCGAAAGCTACCGCGAGAGCGCGACCTACCGGCCGGGCGAGCAGGCGGTGGTGGCACCGACCCCCTGGGGCGGGCTGGGCATGACCATCTGCTACGATCTGCGCTTCGCCTATCTGTATCGCGCGCTGGCCCAGGCCGGCGCCGTGATGCTGAGCGTGCCCGCCGCCTTCACCCGCCAGACCGGCCGGGCCCATTGGCATGTGCTGTTGCGGGCCCGGGCGATCGAGACCGGCTGCTTCGTCATCGCCCCGGCCCAGACCGGCACCCACGACCAGGGCCGCGAGACCTTCGGCCACTCGCTGATCGTCGCCCCCTGGGGCGAGGTGCTGGCCGATGCCGGCGAGGAGGTCGGCGTGGTCACCGCCGAGATCGATTTGGGCCGGGTGGAAGAAGCCCGTACCGCGGTGCCGGCACTACGCCATGACCGGGGCTTCGCACCGCCGGACAGCGAGGCGCTGCGGATGGCGGGGGAATAACCGCCGGGCAGTCGGCGTACGACCTCGACAGATCCGAAGTCTTCCTTCCGAGCGTGGCTGAGACGGAGCTCTTTCAGCTCGTCAGGGACCTCGCGTCCATTCGTGCAAGGAGCGCAGCGCGGGCAGTTCTCTTCTGAGTGCATCGATGTCGGCCTGGAAGCCGTGCCGCTCGAACCATCGAACCATGATGGGGAAATCCGCCGGAAGCCTCTTCACGACGGCGTTCGGCAGGTCGAAGGCCAGGGTCGGTCGGACTCCGCCCGTCCGGAGCGTGCGGACAATTTCGGACACGGTGAGGCTGTCCCCGGCAAGCTCGATCTGCTTGCCGACGAACCTGTCGGGCTCTTCGAAGGCGCGGGCCGCAAACCTTCCGATATCCTTTGTCGCGACCAGCTGCAGCCGTGTGGCTGGCGACAGGAACGTCTTGAGCATCGACAGCACGATGGTGCGCATGGGGAATACGGCGAAGTTGTCCATGAAGGACGCCGGCCGCAGGATCGTTGCCGGAAGGCCGCTTTCCAAGAGGTGCAGCTCGATCTGCCGTTTGGCCTCGAAATGCGGCACCCCGGAGTCGCGCTCCGCGCCACCCACCGAGCCGTAGACCAGATGGGCGACTCCGGCCTGAACTGCCGCGTCGACGACGTTCCTGCCGAACCGGACCTCTCGTCCGTCGTCTTTGACGAAGTTGGCCTGCACGCTATAGACACCGTGCGCTCCCTCGAAAGCACGGGCGAGCGTGTCCGGCGCGTCGAGGTCGCCCATGACGATGTCTATGCCAAGGGCTGCCAGAGCCCGGGCGCCCCTCGACATCGGGTTTCGGGTCAGCGCTTTGATTTTCCACGGACCGATGGCTTCGCGGAGCGCGTCGATCACCGCGCGTCCCTGTCGACCGGTCGCCCCGCAGACGACGATCTTCCTGTCGGCCGCGCCCATGTCGTGATCACGTCATCCCTGCTAGAATTTCACCGGTAAACTAATTTGCTTAACCGGTAAAGTAAATGGAAAGCTTGCGCAGCGTCTGCGACGGTGTGAGCGCGCTCCTGGTCCAGATCGCCCGCATCAATCGGCTGGAAGGCGAACGGGTTCTGAAAGAGGCCGGAATCCGGACGGGGCAGGAATTCGTCCTTGGGGCGCTATGGGAAGCGGATGGCCAGAGGCCGAGCGACATCGCGAGCCGTCTGGGCGTGACGGCCGCGGTCCTGACCAAGCACGTTCACAATCTGACGAGAGCCGGCTTCCTCACGACCCGCCCCGATGAACAGGACGGGCGCGCAACACGGATCTTCCTGACCGCCAAGGGCCGCGATGCGCGAGACGCCGTCAGCGCCGGCATCCGCGATCTCGAAGTCGATCTGCTCCGTCCCCTGGACGCGGCGGATCGAGAGGCTTTCGCCCGCATGCTCGCCAAGCTGGTGGCGGCCAAACGGGATCAAGCGGAACGGCCGTAATACGTCATTCGGTGGAGGAGCCGTGGCCAGGTGCATGGCCGATGGCCGGCTGACCGACAAACACCCAGCCGGAATCGCCCGATCGCAACGCGGCGAATTGCCACTCAGTAAGGCGACTGGCCCGCGCGATTTGCGAAGGGTGCGGAGCCGTGGTGCTCCTTGAAGGCCGTCAGCAGGGTGTTGCGCTTGCCCCAGGGGTCGGCGCCCGGAGTCGCCAGCCAGCAGATCACCAGGGCGCTGGAGCGCACGATCTGCCAGATGGCGCGGCCGTCGCGGTGGCGCACCTTCTGGCCGCGGCCGAAATCGAGGTACTGCTCGATGCGGGTGCGCAAGGTCCCCGGCTTGTCCTTGCCGCCAGCGGTGCCGGCATAGAGGACATAGGCGTCGTCGATCCAATCGTCCTCGAGTTCGCCGGTCGGGATCGTCGGCAGCTCCTTGCCCAGCGTCGCGGCCGGGCTTACGGGGAGGAAGCGGGGCGGGTTGTCGACCGGATAGAGCGCCAGATAGACGCCCGGATCGTCGGGGATGCCGCCGAACCCATTCTCGCGCAGCGCGCCGATGGTGACGAAGCCGTCATAGCCGGCCTGGCGCAGCCCCTCTTCGGTTGTCGGATCGATCATGACTCTGGCGGCATCTCGCGGCGGACGGGGTGTTGGATGCCGGTCTTCAGCACCCTGCGTCAAGGGGTCTGGGGAAAAAGCCATGTGGGAGTGTCTCGGCGGGAGGTGGGCAGGGACATCCCGCTGATAGCCCCAGATTACGGCGTTTCCCAGGCGCCGGTTTCGGCGGAGCGGAACACCGCGTCGATGACCCGCATGTTGGCCAGGGTGTTTTCCAGCGGCACCGGCTGCGGCGTGCCGTCCAGGATCGCGCGCGAGAAGGCGTCGCCGGCGACGCCGTACTGGTCGCAGGTGGGGATCTCGATGGTCTCGATGCCGTCGCCGCTCAGGCTCGACCCGTCATCGACGAAGATGCGGCTGGGCCGGTCGGGCAGGGCGTTGAACGGGATCTCCAGCTCGATGCGGCCCTTGGTGCCCAGAAAGTGCATGCGCTGATAGGCGACGAGCTGGGTGGAGTAGACGAAGCTCGCCTGCACCCGATTGGGATATTCGTAGATCGCGCTGCCCAGCCGGTCGGTGCCGAAATTCGGATCGCGGTCCAGCAGGGCGATCACCCGCAGCGGTTCGGCGTCCAGCATGAAGCGCGAGGTGGTCGTCGGATAGCAGCCGATGTCCAGCATGCCGCCGCCGCCGATTTCGGCCATGTTGCGGATGTTGTCCGGATCGTCGTTGTAGTAGCTGAAGAAGCCCTGGATCGCCCGGATCTCACCGATCTGCCCGGAGTCCAGGATCTCCTTGGCCTTCACCCATTGCGGATGGGTGCGGACCATGAAGGCCTCCTGGATGTGGCGGCCGGTGCGGTCGCGGACCGCCAGCAGCGGTTCGGCCTCCGCCGCGGTGATGGCGATCGGCTTCTCGCACAGCACATGCTTGCCGGCCTCCGCCGCCTTGGTGGTCCAGGGCACGTGCAGATGGTTGGGCAGCGGGTTGTAGACCGCGTCGATCTCCGGATCGGCCAGCAGCTCCTCGTAGGAGCCGTAGGCCTTGGGGATGCCCAGCTTGTCCGCCCACTGCCTGGCGCGGTCGATGTCGCGCGAGGCGATGGCGTCGATGCTGCACAGCGTGCCGGTCTGCATGCCGGGGATCACCTTCTCCCAGCCGATGCGCGCCGTGCTCAATACGCCCCAACGGATCTTGCTCATCATGCCTCCCAGGAATTGCGGTTATGGCGCCGGCAATGGCGCGGGGTCCGGATCGCCGTCCAGGTCCGCCGCCGGCGCCAGGTCGTTGATGGCTGCCAGCCGCTGCACGACGGCCGCCTTGGGCGAGGCGACCTCGCCATGCTCGTAGGCCACCACCTGCAGCCGTCCGCGCGCCAGCTCCAGCAGCTCGTCGGCCCGCAGCAGGAAGGCCGGACTGGATGGGCGCCCGAACCGTGCGTTGCCGACGGCGAAGGTCTCGTACAGCAGCAGGCCGCGTGGCTCCAGCGCGGCCAGAATGTCGTCGAACAGCGGCCGGTGCAGGTAATTGGCGACCACGATCGCGGAGAAGTGACGGCCGGGGAGGGGCCACGGACCGCCCTCCAGGTCGGCGGCGACGATCTCCACCCCGTCCGTTCCGGAGAGGTCGTTCACGCCCCGCGTGTCGATGTCGACACCGACCACCGGATGGCCGAGGCCGTGGAAATGCCGCAGATGCCGGCCGCCGCCGCAGGCCAGATCCAGGACCGTGCCGGACCGGCGCACCAGTGGCGCAAACCGGGCGATCCAGGCCGATGGCGCGCCCATGCGGTGATGCGCGCCGCACGGCCCGGCGCTTGTCGTTTCTGATTTCGCAACCAAGATTTCAATAGTATGACATGGCGCCGAAGGGGACGATCGGTCAGCGATGATATTGTATGAGTTAAAGTGCCAGGACGGCCATGGCTTTGAGGCCTGGTTCCGCGACGGCGCGACCTATGACGCGCAGGCCGCCGCCGGCGAAATCGCCTGCCCGATCTGTGGCGATACCGCGGTCGCCAAGGCGCCGATGGCGCCGCGCATCGCCAAACGCCCGATCGGAGACGGGCCGCCGGCGGAACCGCGGCCCGACCCGTCCCAATCCGGCCCGGCTGGATCGACCATGATGGTCAGCGGAGAGATCCGCACGCGGCTGGAGGCGTTGCGCCGGCATGTCGAGGAGACCTGCGACCCGGTCGGCGACCGCTTCGCCGAGGAGGCGCGCCGCATCCACTATGGCGAGGCGCCGCATCGCGACATCTATGGCGAGGCGACCGCCGAGGAAGCGGACGAATTGGCCGAGGAGGGCGTGTCCTTCGCCCGCATCCCCTGGCCGACCCGCACCGATTCCTGACGGCGACGCCGGTTAGAACTGCGGCACCCCGGTCACCGTGCAGGCGCCGGTCGTGTAGGACTGCTTGACCCGGCAGCGCGGCGTCATGTCCACGACAAGGCGGCCGCGGCAGTCCGTCAGCCCGACCCAGCCGAGCACGCCGCTGACCCGCGTGTTGTCCTCACGATTGTTGTAGCTGCGGATCTGCAGCGAGATGTCGCCGACCCGCCCGGGATCGACGTTCAGGCGGTTGAGCTCGCTTTCGACGGCCGGCTCGCAGCGGCCGGCCCGGTTCGCGGCCTCCGCCGGCATCGCGAGCATGCTCGCGGCGGCCAGGCCCAGAAGGGCGGCGACCTTGGGGATAGGCATGGTCGATGACTCCGTTTCCTGTCTTGCGTGTAGATGATCTGGTCCCGTGAAACCGAGACGTCAGCCGGCATGACGGTCACGAACGATCACGAATGTCCCGGAGCGGCCTTTCCGGGACCGATTGCTGCCGGTTGGCCGGCGCTGTGTTTCGGGGTGTTGTCGGAATCGGAATCCGGCAAGGAAAGTCAAAAAAGTCATTGACTTAAGGGCCCAATCTCGCCACCTCTTAGCCAACGTCACGCGCGCCGGCTCTGGCGCGCTGGGTTGCATCTTCAACAA